>NZ_LMVL02000009.1 GCF_001541345.2 Gillisella vitis
AAAGTTGCGGCAAATTTTCGATTGGTTTGTTATAGGTTTACTTGTGCCGATTGGCTCCCGTATCGCCAAATGCAAATGGCTCGAAGGGGTTGGTTTGTTCCAGGCTTTACTCATGGCGAAGATAATAAACTAGTGGGTGATCTTCGTAAGATAGGAAAAGCTTATCGGCGGCAGTTCCAAGCCGCCCTGCGTGCTCCGTCTGGCGAAATCGTAGATCCTAAAGGAGATTTTCTCTATGTTTACCTAGATGAAGAGAATTACAAAAAATGCCGAGAGAAGAACGTTCTTGTTCCAAACGCGGGCGATGGAGTGCTTGCTACAGCACTGGAGCCGCACTCTGAGAGTTATACCTACCGGCAAGTGAGAGAACAGTTGCAGGCTTTCTGCGGCGACGGTGTGATTAACTACGCTGCAAATGAACTGTCTTGCTCATACTTTTTGATGATACAGGCCAGCAACGAGTTTGAGGAGGTCGGGGCCATCCAGGACGGACCTGGCGTTACCAAGGCGGTGTGGAAAAGGAACGTTCAGCACGCTGGTGAGCTGCTACCCTACGATCTAATTGCTGTGGGTCGCTCATCTTTTCTTCCTGAGGCTGCTCTTGATCCTCCGGATCCAGATGACTGATGGCTAGTTCGAATTTTCTACTTTAATAATTCTGTAATGAAAACGGTGTTTGTTTCAAATTAATCTGGATGTCGTGATGTATTAATAGTCCTATCAACGCTTTTTTGTAAAAAATAGATAAAAAGTACTTCTATGCCCTAAGTTCCAATGGATTGTCATTTTATTATTGCGTTGCCTGATTTGCGAGGTGTTTGTCACAAAATATGGAATTTCCCCCCGACGAAAGAAACCGCAAAATATCCAAAATATTTTAGTAATTTAACACTTGATATCATGGCCTGTTTAAATGCCCATCGATAGCCGTCGAAATCATTATTCTAATAGGTGTCAAATTGCGATTTTTCTTATTACTGAAGACTGAAATTTATTGCAAGGTAACCATTAACAACCACGCAACTAAAAGTTATGGGCGATGTCTGTATGCATCGAAGGACGAAATTATTCGACAATAATCACGGGCGTCGTTTTATTAAATAAAGCAAAAATACAGAAAATGTAAAGGTGGACGGAAAATCATAGTATCCGGATATTAGAATACAGTATTGCAATTTTATCAGGGCTGGGTTCCGCTTCTATTCGAGAATTTCTGCTGTGAAGGTGATAACGGCTTTTGTCTCGAAGGTGCTTTCTAGGACGGCCTGGCCAACTTTGGCGAGGTCTTCGGCGTATTGCGGCAGGATCTCACCGAGCACCGGCGTTGCGATGTCTTCGGTTACTTCGCCGTATTGCACGATGACCTTGTTGCCGGTGCCCTGCGAATAGCGGATACGGCCGACCGGAGCGTCACACTGACGTTCCTTCACATGAACCGGCGAAGTGCTGACCACGGGAGCCCAGGCGTACATGGATTCACCGCTGACAACAGCGTGGTCCTGAACGACGGTGAACGGCAAAGCCTCGATGAGGTCATTGCAGAGTTCCGGGTTTTCCTTCGTAGCAAGATAGGCAATGACGCTTATGCCGAGTGGCTGCCATGTGAGGCGTACCTTCTGGCCTTCGTTGATCTTAACGCGCCGCGAGAGATCGGCCAGTGCCGCGATAGAACCTTCGGGGGTCTCGTAGGTGAGATGCTTGCCGATGCTCCAGGGGAAATAGTGGAAGGACCAGGCAGCCAGTCGGTTGAGATATCCGAGGAACGCCTTGACCGCCTCAACCGCTTCCTCGCGGCTGGAAGTTGTCGGCAGGTGCTTCGTGATCGCTTCGGCGAAGGCGCCCATTTCCTGTAGGCCGCTATAACGCAGGTAGTTGCTGTATGCGTAATCAAAGCGATGAACCAGTGCGCAGCACTGCTCGAGGGTGAAGCGCTCGTCCTGGAACGTGAGCAGGAGGGGGTACCATGTGTACATCGACTGGTCGCGAAGCATGCCGTTCACGAAGTCCAGGTTGGTGAAGTACTGGTTGTTTGTGCCGACCGCGAAGGTCCCGGTGCGGATATCGTGAAGTTCCTTCGGCTCGGTGCTCTCGATAGCCGTCGTTTTCCCCTTTATGGCGGTTAAAACCGCAGAGAGATTCGCATATGGTACATTGGCCATAAAGTTGACGGAAAAATGGAGCCGGCCAAATTTCAATTTGGGAAGAGGTGATTGGGGACTTGTTGCTTCGTTCAATAATTGCGAGCTCAAGGAAAAGCGGAGGTTGCTCCTTTAGTAGAGATCGATGTGGTGTGGACGTTGGATGGGACCGGCGTGAAAAAATTATTTATTTGAGGAGATGGAAAGTTTCTATATTCGTCAAATATAGCGGTGAAAGGAAATGACTCAGTTATTAGTCCACGAAAAATCCACAAGTACGGCGTTGACAGGATATATTATAGAGTCAACTTCAAAAGTTCAAAAGTTCAAAAGTTCAAAAGTTCAAAAGTTCAAAAGTTCAAAAGTTCAAAAGTTCAAAAGTTCAAAAGTTCAAAAGTTCAAATAAGATGGACGATGGCGTTGGTAAATTACGATTAGACGTGAGCTATTTGATCACGGAGGTGGAGTGCGCGATATTCTTCAGGGTCGTAGAAACGAAGTCATCCGATCTTCAAATCCGAATTGTTGTTGCGTTATCGCTCAGAATAAGACGCTTCAGGCTCCTGTATCCAGGAAAGCCGGGCGAGGAGATCGCTCCCCATGCTGCCCTGTTCGTTCCAGAGCGGACGATGGTCGGGAATTGCTTGCCTTATGCCACATTGAAGAGCAGCTTTCCGTTGTCTTCGCGGCAAGGCAAGCTGCGATGACCGCCTTGATGCCGACCGGCCCGTAGTTGGCAGTGAGAGGCCCGCTTTCCGGATGTTTAGAAGACAAGCGATCCGCTTGGAGAGCCCGACCGATTTGCCCGCTTTTTTACGTGTTATCATGCTGCGTTATCTTCAACCCATTGCCTGATGGCGCATGAGGGGACGCCTGTTTCATCATTGATCGGCTTTGTGGAGCTCTTTTCGTGAGAGCGCCGTGAGTGATCCCGGTAGGGACGACGATGGTTGCGCCATCGCCCCTACCGGGACCCCGTCGTGAGTCATTCGTAACAGGGATGAAGTCGACAACGAAAATAACCGCGAACCGATTATGCGGCCGCACTTTAATTTCGCTGCCTGTCAATATGACGAGATCGAAAGGTTGCATTTCGGCCTTTGGTTGAAGGACAACCCACGATGAGTTGCCAATGATCAAAGTGGCGCCTACGCATGCCGGGATCGAAACAGTATTGTCGATGACGCGGCGTTGCACTCGGTGCGTAAAGCGCCCTCTTCTGCTCATTACATTCAGGTCAGTGATCGGCCCATTCAAAAGGCGAGCATCAATTGGTTGATCCGCAGGAAAAGAAAACGGTTCACTGCCGCGTTGTAGTGTTCTAGTTGATCCCGTTTTGGATGCAAACTCGATACCGTCACCATCAAGCACGCTGAGTGTCCGCTCGATCTCCGGAAAAATAGAGAAGGGGCCATCAGACGCCACTTTAGCGATGCTGACACGCCAATCGAAATCGTTTACTGAGGCTTCTGAAGGATGGACGGCAACCTCCAGCGTCTCACCGCCGCCATTCTTCCATGGCATGGAACAAAAGTCGCTCTTTCGGACAATTTGCATGCTGCATCTCCTGGCTTCGCGGAGGGCCGGGGTTGGCGACCTCCCCGCTGGCGGCCTTCAATTTCCAAGAATCCCAGGCAACCGCAACCCCTTCTCCTTGGCGCAATCGATGGCGATGTCGTAGCCCGCATCGGCGTGGCGCATAACGCCTGTCGCCGGGTCGTTCCACAGCACGCGCTCGATGCGGCGTGCCGCGTCGTCGGTGCCGTCGGCGCAAATAACCATGCCGGAGTGCTGCGAGAAGCCCATGCCGACACCGCCGCCGTGATGCAGCGACACCCAGGTGGCGCCGGACGCGGTGTTGAGCAGCGCGTTCAAGAGCGGCCAGTCGGAAACGGCGTCCGATCCGTCCTTCATCGCTTCCGTCTCGCGGTTCGGCGAGGCGACGGAGCCGGAATCGAGGTGGTCGCGGCCGATGACGACGGGAGCCTTCAGCTCGCCGTTCTTGACCATTTCGTTGAAGGCAAGGCCGAGACGTTCGCGGTCGCCAAGGCCGACCCAGCAAATGCGCGCCGGCAGGCCCTGGAAGGCGATGCGCTCGCGCGCCATGTCCAGCCAGTTGTGCAGATGGGTGTTGCCGGGGGTGAGTTCCTTCACCTTGGCGTCGGTCTTGTAGATATCCTCCGGATCGCCCGACAGTGCCGCCCAGCGGAAGGGGCCGATGCCGCGGCAGAACAGCGGTAGGATATAGGCCGGCACGAAGCCGGGGAAGGCGAAGGCATTTTCCAGGCCCTCGTCCTTGGCAACCTGGCGGATATTGTTGCCATAGTCGAGCGTCGGCACGCCGGCGTCCCAGAAGGCGACCATGGCTTCGACATGCACCTTCATCGAGGCGCGAGCTGCGGCTTCCACAGCCTTCGGATCGCTCTCGCGCTTCGCCTTGGCTTCGGCGACTGTCCAGCCGAGCGGCAGATAGCCGTTGAGCGGATCATGCGCGGAGGTCTGGTCGGTGACGATGTCGGGGCGTGGGCCGCCCGGCCTTCATGCGCTTGACCAGTTCCGGGAAGATTTCGGCGGCATTGCCGAGCAGGCCCACCGACTTCGCTTCTCCGGCCTTGGTCCAGCGGTCGATCATCGCGAGCGCTTCGTCGAGCGTCGTCGCCTTCTCGTCGACATAGCGGGTGCGCAGGCGGAAATCGATGCGGGTCTCGTCGCTTTCGACGGCAAGGCAGCAGGCGCCGGCCATGACGGCCGCCAGCGGCTGCGCGCCGCCCATGCCGCCGAGCCCGCCGGTCAGGATCCACTTGCCCTTGAGGCTGCCGTTATAATGCTGACGGCCAGCTTCTACGAAGGTTTCATAAGTGCCCTGCACAATGCCCTGCGTGCCGATATAGATCCACGAACCGGCGGTCATCTGGCCGTACATGGCGAGACCCTTCTTATCCAGCTCGTTGAAGTGATCCCAGGTCGCCCAATGCGGCACGAGGTTGGAATTGGCGATGAGCACGCGCGGCGCATCCTTGTGGGTGCGGAACACGCCGACCGGCTTGCCGGACTGCACCAGCAGCGTCTCTTCCTCGGTGAGCGTCTTCAACGTCGCGGCGATACGGTCGAAATCCTCCCAGGTGCGGGCGGCGCGGCCGATGCCGCCATAGACGACCAGTTCGTTTGGGTTTTCCGCGACATCCGGATCAAGATTGTTCATCAGCATCCTGAGCGGCGCTTCGGTCATCCAGCTCTTGGCGTTGAGCTCCGGGCCGCGCGGCGCGCGGATTTCGCGGATGTTATGGCGTGGGTTGGTCATCTAGTTTTTAGCTCCTCGCTTCGTTCTTGAGATCAGCTGCAACGCGCTCCAGGCGCGTCAGTATTTCATTCAGATGGACACGAAGGCGTTCTGCCTTCGCCGGGTCGTAGGCGAAGGGCGCCGCTTCGGTCTGGAGATGCGTCGACTGGGCAAGCTCCATCTGGATCGCATGCACGCCCGTCTCCGGCCTGCCATAGTGGCGCGTCGTCCACCCGCCCTTGAAGCGGCCGTTGAGGTTGCCACTAAAGCCTTTGGCCGACGCAACGACGTCCACTGTGGCCTCTTCGATCCGCGGATCGCAGGTCACACCTCCGTCAGTACCGATGTTGAAATCCGGAAGCCTGCCTTCGAACAGAAAGGGGATATGTGATCGGATTGAGTGGCAGTCATAGATGATGGCGATACCATGGATCGCCTTGATCCGTTTTATCTCCGCCAGCAGAGCGGCGTGATAAGGTTCGTGGAAGCTGGCGACACGTGCGGCCACATCCTCGGCGCTAGGCTCGGCGCCGATAGTCCAGATAGGATTGCCGTCGAAATCTGTCGTCGGAACGAGTCCGGTCGTATTCTGGCCTGGGTATAAGGACGTCCCAGCCGGATCGCGATTGGCGTCGATGACGTAGCGATGGAAGGTTGCTCGAACGACAGTAGCGTTTTCCAGCAAGCCATCGTACAGATTATGTATATGCCAATCGGTGTCAGCAAGCCGTCGACCATTGTCGTTCAGTTTGTGCCATATATCACCTGGAACATCAGTTCCGGTATGCGGCATACCAAGAATGATGGGGGAAGTACCTTGTTGGACTTCAAAAACGCTCATCGATTGCTCTCTATTGCAAAAGACGACTCGTGGGGTGCTGATCGCGACGCACGAGTAGTCATGGTTTTTGATTTCAGGGCCGCAATCTGCGGCCTTTGAATATTCGGGCATGCAGCGGATTGAACCCGATGCGATAAACGAGTTCGGCCGGTCGCCCGATATTCCACACAGCGAAATCGGCGGATTTACCAACTTCAAGCGTGCCTGTGGTCGTGACCAAGCCGAGTGCACGCGCAGCTTCCCGGGTCGCCCCAGCAACGCATTCGTCGACACTCAATCCGAAAAGCGTGGCCGACATGTTCATGGCCAGCAGCATGGACGTCAGAGGCGAGGTTCCTGGATTGCAATCTGTCGCGATGGCGATGCTGGCACCTGCGTCCCTCAGCGCCTGAACCGGTGGTAGCCGCTTTTCCCGCAGGGTGTAGAAAGCTCCGGGCAGGAGGACGGCAACGGTCCCAGACGCAGCCAAAGCCCTGGCGCCATGTTCATCGAGATATTCTAGATGGTCTGCCGAAAGCGCCCCGCGAGAAGCCGCGAGTTTTGCTCCACCGAGATTGCTCAACTGCTCGGCATGCAATTTGATAGGCAATCCATGCCTTTTGGCAGCGTCGAAAACCCGAGACATTTCGTCAGGAGAAAAGGCAATACCCTCACAGAAACCGTCGACAGCATCAATCAGCCCTTCTCGTCTGGCTGCCTCGAGGCCAGGAATAACAACATCTTCGATGTACCCACCGTTGTTACCACGATAAGCTTCCGGCGTCGCGTGCGCTGCCAGATAGCTCGTTACGATCCGCACAGGGCGTAACGCCGCGAGCCGCCTCGCAGCTCGAAGCATCTTCAATTCCGTTGCGACATTAAGGCCGTAGCCCGACTTGATCTCCACGGTGCCGACTCCTTCGGAGAGGAGAGCGTCCAATCGGGGAAGTGCCTGAAGAACCAATTCGTCCTCCGAAAGCGCGTTAGTCGCCTTGACAGAGGAGACAATGCCGCCGCCGGCTCTCGCAATCTCTTCATAGGTTGCGCCCGAAAGCCTCATCTCGAATTCCAACGCCCTGTCGCCGCCGAAAACCAGATGTGTATGGCAGTCGATCAGGGCGGGCGTTACCCACCGACCTCCCAAATCAACCTCGATCGCTCCCTTTGTCAGGGAGGAGGGGAGATCATTGTCTGTGCCGACATAAGAAATCTGCTCGCCTTTGACGATGACTACGCCACCGTCGATGACGCCAAGGCCATCCGTTCCCTCCGCGACGGTTGCCAGTCGCGCATTCCTCCAGATGACGATCTCCTCATCGGATGTGGGTTTTGCCTCAGACATCGCGATCCCCCCATCAATTGGATTTGTCTTTCCTTATCTGTATTTTGTATATACCAATGGCGTAAATTGCAAGAACCAAGTTGATCGTTTTGGCGATCGCATCAAGCTCGGAGAAGAGGTTATGGGAGAGTTGGATCGCACCACACTATTTGCGAAGAGCGCCCTTTTGCCCACCGGTTGGCATAAGAACGTTCTGCTGCGGATCGAGGGCGGCTTTATCGCGTCCGTCGAAACAGGTACGGCGGCAACGCCGGCCGACGAGCGCCACAACCTCATCTTGCCCGCGATGGGCAATCTTCATAGCCATGCCTTTCAGCGCGCCATGGCAGGCTTGGCCGAAACACGCGGACCAACCGATGACAGCTTTTGGAGCTGGCGAAATGTGATGTACCGGTTCGCTTTGACAATGAGCCCCGATGATGTCGAGGCCGTCGCTTCGCAGCTATACATGGAGATGCTTGAAGCTGGCTACAGCCGTGTCGGTGAGTTTCACTACCTGCATCACAGCCCAGATGGCAGCCACTACTCAAATATTGCCGAGATGGCGGAACGCATTATCGCGGCGGCCAGCGCCACAGGAATAAGTCTGACATTACTGCCGGTCTTTTACGCTCATTCGGGGTTTGGTGGCCTTGCTCCGGTCGAGGGGCAACGGCGGTTCATCAACTCGCTCGACAGTTACGACCAACTGATGAGCGAGTGCCAATCGCTAGTCGGGAAAATTGCTGGCGCCGAACTCGGCGTGGCGCCCCACAGCCTGAGAGCCGTCACGCCGCAAGAGTTGCTTCAGATCACTGAAAGGTGGGCCAGAGGGCCGATCCACATTCACATTGCCGAGCAAATGAAGGAGGTCACAGATTGTCTCGCCTGGTCCTCCGCCCGCCCGGTCGAATGGTTGCTGGACAATGCGCCGGTCGACCAGCGCTGGTGCCTCATTCATGCGACCCATATGACCGAAACCGAAACGCGTAGAGTTGCGCGTAGTGGTGCAGTTGCGGGTCTTTGCCCGATAACCGAGGCCAATCTCGGGGATGGCATATTTCCCGGCCATGCATTCGTTGAGGAGGGAGGCAGGATCGGCATCGGATCGGACTCGAACATCCTGATCTCCCTCGCTGGTGAATTGCGGCAACTCGAATACTCGCAGAGGCTGGGACGTCAGATGAGAAACGTACTGGCGGCGCCGAATGAATCCACGGGCCGTCATCTTCTTGAGTCAGCGGGCCGCGGTGGCACTGTGGCTTTGGGATCGGAGATTGGCATCGAGGCCGGCAACTCAGCCGATTTGCTGTCGCTCAATGTCGATGCCGTTTCCTACCTTGAGAGAGATGAAATTCTGGACCACTGGATATTTGCCGACGGGGTGACGATCGACAGCGTCTGGGTTCGCGGCCGCAGACAAGTCGTTGCGGGACGCCATGTCGCTCGCGACGAAATCAATCGTCGCTTTCTCGCCACGATGCATAAGTTGCTTCGTCGATAGCGGGCTGCAAGTGCGAGCGCGGGAAACACTTCCCGTAACGCTGCGAGGATATTTGGCCCGGCGTCCAGAACATAACTCCTTGGCAGCATCAACTGCAAAAGGGGCGTCGAGCGCCCCTTTTGTCTTTTATGTTGATCCGGTCGATCTAGTTGCGCCGGCCGGTAAAGACATTCAGGCCTACAAGGCGGTCGATGATCAGAACGACAATTGCCGAGCCAATGACCGACCAGGTGGAGACGGCAGCAATCAGCGGTCTATATTGGTACAAGAGATATTCGTAGATCTTGATGGGCAACGGCTGCAATTCGCGCGGCGTGAGAAACACGGAGATCGAAAAGTCGTTCCATGACGTTATGAACGCAAACAGGAAGCCGGCAATGACTCCGGGTTTGATCAAGGGCAGTGTCACCGAAACGAAAGTCCGCCATGGATTTGCCCCGATGCTGCTGGCTGCATCCTCCAGCGCAGGATCAAGATGCTCGGTAACCGCCGTGATGGTACGAACCGGATACGGCATGGTGATTATCACGTGGCCAATCATGAGGATGAACAGATTGGTCACACCGAACACGTAGATCATCACGGAATAAAGGGACAAGGCGAAGATCACCGAGGGCACCAGCAACGGTCCCATGAACGACAAGGTCAGGATTTTCGCCACCGTCGGCGGGGCTTTTCGCAATTGCAACGCAACGGGAAGGGCAAAGAGCGTCGAGACAGAAGCTGCCACCGATGCGACGACAAAACTGATGAGCGCACCATTAACGAAGCTGCCGTCGGTCAGCGCCGCAGTCATCCAGTGCAAGGTCAACTGTCGCGGTGGGAAAAACATCGCTTCCGCGTTCAAGGCTGCGCCCGCGACCACGATAAGCGGGGCGATAACAAAGACAAATGCACAAAATGCGGCAATTCCCAGTGCCGAAGGAAGCGGTAACCGCACTTTCCTGCCTGGAGCTATTAAGGTGGTGCTCATGCCGCTCTCCTCGCCGTTCGGAATGTTCGATTGATGGCGAACAAATAGATTGCGGTAATCAGGATGCTCAGGATTGTCAGGCTAATCCCGATCGCGGCGGCGAAGGGAAAATTGCCTTGCACGGTTGCCTGTTCGTACGCCATCATCCCCATCATTCTCACTCGACCACCCCCCATCAGGGACGGGATGGCGAATGCTGCAGCGTTTAGCGTGAAAGCAATCAGGGTGCCCGCGACCACTCCCGGCAGCGAGAGCGGAAATGTCACGGCCCAAAAAGTCCTGTACTTGTTCGCACCGACGCTCTCTGCCGCCTCTTTGAGCGCCGGGTCGATCGCGGCGATTACGCCGATAAGGGGCAAAACAACGTAAGGCACGGCAATCTGGATCAAGCCGATCAAGACGCCAAGCTCGGTATACATAATGCGGACCTTTGGCATGCCGATAAAGGTCAGGGCGCTGTCGACAAGTCCGCCGCTCATCAGAAGCACATTCAAGCCGAAAATCCGAATGACAATGTTTACCGAGAGCGAGACGACCACCATGCTGGTGAGAAAACCTCTCCGATGCGGGGGAAGTTCAGCGATATAGTAGGCAAGCACATAGCCGATAATTAAAGCAAAGACCGTGGAGACAACCGACAGCCTTACGGTCGTCCAAAGCGCTGTTTCCAGATAGAAGGGATCTGTCCAGAACCGCGCATAATGCTCGAGTGTGCCGGTAAACACAGGCGCACTGCCAACCTCATGCGTGGACATGCTTGTTCCGACAAGCCAGCCCATGGGGACAAAAAAGAACAGGATGACGAAGATGAAAGGCACGAATAGCGGTGCACGCGCGGCCCAGGCAACTACCCGGCCCCGCAGGCCGCCCTGATCGTCAGTCTGCGGCAATGACGGCATTGGTGACATTGATCCTGACCTTATCTCCGGGGTTCAAAATATCGGCGTTCGATCGCTCCTGAAGGAAGATCGGCGCCTCGGGGTCGTGCGTGAGATGGATACCGTAACGGATCGCCGATCCCTCATAGACCACGTCACTCACGGTGCCTTCGAGCTGGTTTGCAGTCAGATCGGTTCCCTGCCGCTCAAGCACAAGCCACTCGGGTCGAACGATGACGGTAACCTTCTCGCCTGTCGGCTTTGCCGCGGGCGCATGCGCGGTCACGATCGCACCATTGCCAAGCTTGATCTCGGCTTTGCTCTCCTGAGTATTCTGCACCAGTTCGCCATGCATGAAATTGGCGCTACCAAGGAAGCCCGCGACGAAACGGTTCGCTGGTCGTTCGTATACGGTCCGTGGGTCTGCTATCTGCTGAATTTTGCCGGATTGCATGACGACGACCTGATCGGACATCGAGAGCGCTTCTTCCTGGTCGTGGGTGACGAATAGCATCGTCACGCCAAGAGACCGTTGCAGCCGCTTCAGTTCAATGCGGAGTTCTTCACGCAGCCGCCTATCCAGATTGGATAGCGGCTCATCGAGAATGATGACCTCCGGATCAATGGCAAGGGCGCGCGCCATTGCGACGCGCTGCTGTTGGCCTCCGCTCAATTCGCGCGGATAGCGATCCTTCAACCCGGTCAATTGTACCATGCCAAGCGCCCGATCTACACGACGAGCAATTTCTTCTCTGGGTAGTTTGCGGATGCGAAGACCAAACGAGAGTATCTCCGCGACCGTCATATGGGGCCACAGGGCGTAATTCTGGAAAACCACGCCGATGTTGCGTTTGTATGGAGGCAGATGGGTTACTTCTCTGCCTCTGATCGACACGCGACCGCTATCGGGGATGATGAACCCACCGATCATGCGCAGCGTTGTCGTCTTGCCGCAGCCGCTCGGACCAAGAACGGTGATGAACTCACCGTTCTTGACCTGGAGAGAAACGTCATCGAGAACGATGACGTCGCCGTAAGCCTTGCGGCAATGCGAAAGCTCAATGTCAAAATTTTCAGCCATTAGCGTTGAATTTCCCGTTCCCAGCGCTGCTGCCATTGATCATAGACCGACACAATGTACTTCCAGTCGGCACTTTGAAGGTCATTGACGTTGTCCGGCGTGATCATGATCTTGGCCTGAACATCCTGCGGCAACTTGGTTTCTTTGTTCGTCGGGAAGTAGCCAAGCTTCTGCGCCATGATGACACCGGCTTCAGGGCTCAGCAGTACGTTCACCAGCTTCTGGGCGAGATCCGCGTTCGGGCGTCCAGCAACGACACTGAGTGTCGATGAGAGCGGGAAGAACCCTTCCTTCGGAATGGCACCCTGGATTTTCAGGCCTTCAGTGTCACGCGCCCAGGCAATTCGACCATCGGTCCACATGCTCATGGAAATCTGATCGTTGCGGTACAGTTCGAGATGGTTGGCATGGGAATCGACCCAGACATCGATGTTCTGGGCAATTTTTGCCATTTCAGCGAAGCCGGCGTCCGGACTGCGCTCACTGCCGCCGGCGCGCTTTGCGAAGAGCGTGATCAGATCGATGTTTTCGGGTCGGAAGCCGCGCAGTGCGATCCGGCCCTTATATTCCGGCTTTGCGAGATCGTACCACGATTCCGGGGCCTTAACTTCGGCCGGATTGTAGGCGATGACGTATGCTCCGAAATTCGCGGCAACGACCGCATCGGAGTAGATTGCCTTCGGGTAGATGTTTTTGAGATTGGGAACAAGCTTCGGGTCGAGGGGCGCAAAGGCCTTCTCAGCTTCCATACGGAGGGCGAAGACCGGATCGGAAACGATCACATCGACTTCCTTATTGCGGACGCGCGCGATGTTGCTGGCACCGGAACCCGCAACGATTGTCACCTTCACCCCGTTTTCCTGCTCGAAGGACTTGACGCTCGCAGCCATCGCCTCGTCGTAAGCGCCGCCGAAGCCGCTGAGAATAAGTTCTTTCTGTTGCGCGAGCGCTGCCGAGCTCAATGCGCAGGCTGCAACCAGCAACATGCCACCGGCGATGGCTTTACCAAAATGCCATTTCATATCAGTTCCCCTTTGGTTGAAGTTCGACCCGCACTAAGACGAGACAAACCGCTCCGCGCCGGAATCTTTGCCGCGCGCAGACACTCAGTTGAGTTCGGATTTCATGACTGGCCCCTCCTGGGGCGCGTCAACTCGCAAACGAGCGGCTCGCTCGAGGCGTCTGTTGCCGGCGACGGGCGATAATCAGCGTGGTCGGGCAAGTCCTGCATGAGCCCTGAAGCTCAAAAGTCTTTCGAGACCATTCCGGATCGAGCGGATTGTCAAACTGTGTACACGCCCAGACACCCACGGATCGCCGGCGATTAGTCCGGCGCGCAGCGTCTTGTTCGGAACTTCATTGATCATTTCGAATTCGAACCAGAATGCCATTTCCTGTTCTCCTCTTTCCGCATTCTTTGCTGCGGTTTGGTCTATACATATTAACAGATTGGCATGGCCAATCAAGTCAATTTTTATGCAGGCCTAAACGTAAGGCGGCCCCGCTATCGGGGGCCGCATGGTTGAACGCATTTACGCGAGTTCGACCGTCAACATGATGGGCGTTTTGTCGCCAAAGTTGCTGTCCAGAACCGCCCGGCCAACCTTGGCGAGGTCTTCGGCGTATTGCGGCAGGATCTCACCGAGCACCGGCGTTGCGATGTCTTCGGTTACTTCGCCGTATTGCACGATGACCTTGTTGCCGGTGCCCTGCGAATAGCGGATACGGCCGACCGGAGCGTCACACTGACGTTCCTTCACATGAACCGGCGAAGTGCTGACCACGGGAGCCCAGGCGTACATGGATTCACCGCTGACAACAGCGTGGTCCTGAACGACGGTGAACGGCAAAGCCTCGATGAGGTCATTGCAGAGTTCCGGGTTTTCCTTGGTAGCAAGATAGGCAATGACGCTTATGCCGAGTGGCTGCCATGTGAGGCGTACCTTCTGGCCTTCGTTGATCTTCACGCGCCGCGAGAGATCGGCCAGTGCCGCGATAGAACCTTCGGGGGTCTCGTAGGTGAGATGCTTGCCGATGCTCCAGGGGAAATAGTGGAAGGACCAGGCAGCCAGTCGGTTGAGATATCCGAGGAACGCCTTGACCGCCTCAACCGCTTCCCCGCGGCTGGAAGCTGTCGGCAGGTGCTTCGTGATCGCTTCGGCGAACGCGCCCATTTCCTGCAGGCCGCTATAACGCAGGTAGTTGCTGTATGCGTAATCAAAGCGATGAACCAGTGCGCAGCACTGCTCGAGGGTGAAGCGCTCGTCCTGGAACGTGAGCAGGAGGGGGTACCATGTGTACATCGACTGGTCGCGAAGCATGCCGTTCACGAAGTCCAGGTTGGTGAAGTACTGGTTGTTTGTGCCGACCGCGAAGGTCCCGGTGCGGATATCGTGAAGTTCCTTCGGCTCGGTGCTTTCATAAGCACGGGTCGCCTCCTTCACCGCCTTCACGACGTCACTCAAGCTATTATACGACATTTCGCAGATCCCTATCGTTGATCGTGCGGCTACGAGGCCGCACGGGGATAAGCATATCCAATAATGCCATTTTGTATAGACCATTTATCCATTCTGGTTTGGACGATGATGCTCTTAGCTTCCCGAAATTGGAACGTACGGCGAACATAAGTGCCGTGAAGCCACGCCGGGCACTCTAGGTCGATGTCCTCTGGGTGACTGCTTGGGGAGAAATATTTTCCATAAATGGTCAAAATTGGGGGATAAGTAGACAAATATGGCATTATGTATAGCATAAATCTGCGAGAACGACTATTTTTATCATCATTTCGGCTTGAGATCGGCGAATAAACAAATATGGTCTATACCTATTCAGGTTATGGCTTTCGGTTTGACCTGAAAAAATTCCAAAAGGGGAAGCGAAATGGGAAGATTGGTTGAGATCGCGTGGCCAGAGCTCGACATCGTCGTGGTGGCCGAGCTCGCAGACGAGGAAAATCCCGAACTCTGCGAGGAGTTTTGGCAGGACCTGCCATTCAAGGTCATGCAGGCGCATCCGGTCGTGTCGGGAGAGTCACTTTATGCGTGGACGCCAACGATCAGCACGGCACCAGTTCGGTTGCGCCGACGCATTGTCGATTGCGCAATCGGTGACCTGAGATACTCCCAAGCCACCGGCAACAAGTTTTCGATCCAGTACGGCAAGGGACTTGAGCCGCTCGCTCAGCCCGTCCTCGGAAAAGTCCTGGAGGAATATCATCATCTGCTGCCAGTCGTCGGCAAGGCGATCTGGAACAACCTGTTTTTCGTAAAGGAAAAGATCTTCGTGGAGGTAAGGCCGCACGACGTGTCACAGGCGTTCAAAGGCGAAGGCAGGTTTGCAAATCTGAAGGGCGCTGCTGCGGTATTTTATGCGGAAGCCAAAAGGATCCAGACGGACGAACCGGAAGACTTGCGTCGCATACGGACGGGTGAGATTGGTGACACTGGAACGTATGGTCAGTATTTCACTGCGTGGGACTTCGCCAACGGCATGCTCCGCGACTACATCATGTACACTGCGTATCCACTTCTGAAGCTGATCGACACACTCTCGCATGAGGATTTTGTGGCGGCGGTCGAGGCGTTTGATCCTGCCTATTCGGAATATCTTGGCTACTCCGGACTGAACACGCTGCTCGACTTCTCCAACAAGCTGCGTGCCGCCATCCGTGAGACTGACGACAAGGAAGAGCTCCGCACGCTGCTGCGAACCTTCATTATGTATGGCAATCGGCTATGCGCCTGGTCATATCATTACTTCCCCTGGTACCTTGGGATGTTTTATGGGCGTGCAGTGAACGGTCAGGAATTTTCCGGTCGATTCAACCAGATTAAGCCAAACTAATCAGTCTCATAGAATATATCCATTCCTCCGGGCGGCCCGTTTCGACGTGGTCGCCCGCTCCATTTTTTGGGATGGAGCTTTACACAGGGGCAGATTTGGTATGGTATATACAAATATGGGGCCACAACGCGAATATGTCTGCCCCTCCCTCATCCTAAAGGTTTGAATATGCCCAACACGCTCGTCCCAGGAAAAGTAACGCTCGAAACATTGGCAGCCGTCTATGAGAACGCATTGATCCCAAAGCTGGATGCGGACTCCCTGAAAAGGGTACAGGCATCCGCCGACAGGGTGGCCGAGATTGCGGGAGGAGATGAGGCGCATTACGGGATCAATACCGGCTTCGGAAAGCTGGCGAGCGTGCGCATTCCCGCCGACGACGTCGAAACCTTGCAACGGAATCTGATCCTTTCTCATTGCTGCGGTGTCGGCGCTCCACTCGCCGACGGCATCGTGCGCCTCATCATGACGTTAAAGCTGATTTCGCTAGGACGGGGCGCTTCGGGCGTCAGGCCGCAAGTCATTCACGTGCTCGCCGCCATGCTCGAGAAGAATGTCCTTCCGATCATTCCCGAAAAGGGATCTGTGGGCGCATCGGGCGACCTCGCGCCACTCGCTCACATGACGGCGGCTGTGATCGGTGAAGGCGACGCCATGTTCGATGGCGAAGTCATGTCGGCAAAGCAGGCGTTGGCCAAAGCCGGTATCACCCCGATTACGCTAAAGGCCAAGGAAGGCCTGGCGATGATCAACGGTACTCAAACCTCAACCGCCCTCGCACTTGTTGGCCTCTTTCGGGCTCACAGGGCACTGGTATCGTCGCTGGTATCCGGTGCGCTCTCAACCGACGCCGCGATGGGATCGACCGCGCCTTTCCACCCGGAGATCCACACTCTTCGCGGCCATCAGGGTCAGATCGACGCTGCACAGGCGCTGCGCTCGCTCATGGATGGCTCCGAAATCCGCGCAAGTCATGAAGAAGGCGATGAGCGGGTTCAGGACCCGTACTGCCTGCGATGCCAGCCACAGGTGGCAGGAGCCTGCCTGGACCTCCTGCGTCAGGCTGCCAACACTTTGATGATCGAGGCGAACGCTGCCACCGACAATCCCCTCGTGCTCTCCGATGGAACGATCGTCTCTGGCGGCAACTTCCACGCCGAGCCCGTAGCCTTTGCCGCGGATCAGATTGCCATCGCCATCTGCGAGATCGGTGCAATCGCACAGCGACGTATCGCCCTGCTGGTGGATCCGGTTCTTAGCTACGGTCTCCCCGCATTTCTGACACCCAGACCAGGTCTGAATTCCGGCTTCATGATCGCCGAGGTGACCTCTGCTGCTCTCATGTCGGAAAACAAGCAGATGTCGCATCCTGCTTCGGTTGACTCCACACCAACTTCCGCAAACCAGGAGGACCACGTGTCCATGGCTTGCCATGGTGCCAGGCGTCTCCTGCAGATGACCGAAAACCTGTTCTCTATCGTGGGGATCGAAGCTATCAGCGCCGCTCAGGGCATTGATCTCAGGGCTCCTCTTTCCTCGAGCCCGGCGCTTGATACGGTCCGCAAGGGAATCCGCGCCGTAATACCCAAGCTCGAAGATGACCGCTACATGGCTGACGATCTCAAGCGCGCAACCGAGCTTGTCGCGAGCGGTCGCTTGATTGCTCCGTTGACGAAGGGCCTCCTGCCGGTTCTCTGATTGGCAGTGATATTGTCCTGGTGGCGGCGACGTTAATCTCGCCGCCATGCATTTTCACATTTCGGTCGAAAACCCTTCTTTCCATGGACCTTAGCAATCGCGATCTGGCCTTCGTTTGGTGTACGATTAATCAACCATATGTTATAGACCATTGATACGGTTTTTGCAGATGGTGAAAGAGGTACGATCGTGAGCAGTTCCAATATTTCAAAGGCAGCGTCGCTTGCCCATGGATGATCTTGCAATAGAAAAGCATGCCGCATCTCGATACTCGGAGATCCAGCGTGACATCGAGAACAAGATTGCCACGGGTGAGTGGGGCCCAGGTGCCCGGATTCCGCCGGAGCGTGAGTTGGTCGACATCTATAACTGCTCTCGGATGACGGTGAACAAGGCTCTGTCGAGCCTGGCTGCTTCGGGAATGATTACCCGGAAGCGCCGATCCGGGTCCTTTGTAGCTCCGCCGCGGATCGAAGAGCCGTTGATGCACATTCAGGACATCCGTGCAGAGGTCATGGCGATTGACCGGACCTACACGTTTGAGATCACGGATCGGAGCATTCGCAAGGCGACCGACCCTCTAGATGCGCGTCATGTCGGCGTTCCTGTCGGGACGCGTCTTTTGACCCTTGAAGTCATGCACTACGCTGACAATCTCCCGTTCACCATGGAAACCCGCCAAATCAACCTCGACGCGGTTCCCCAGGTGGAGAGACTTCAGTTCAAGGACGAACCGCCCGGCAGTTGGCTCCTTCATAACGTTCCGTTCACAGACGGAGAACATTCGATACGAGCGGTGTCGGCTGACGCCATACTTGCTCGCCGGTTGCAAGTGGTTGAGCGAACCGCATGCATATCCATCGCGCGCCGGACCTGGCTGGATGAACAGCTTATTACCTTCGTCCGTCTTATTTATCCTGGCGACCGCCACCGTTTCGTGGTGCGCTTCAAGCCGTCAGCACAACCGGGCGTGTCCTAGGCTGCCTCGTCGGGCGATTAGCCAAACTTTGTAAGTTGGTGGGTTGGCGAAGCTGCCGAACTTTTTCGGTGGCTTCGTCGCGGTTTTCCACTTGAACTGCGTTTCCGGGCGAAGACAAATCGCCGGCCTCTTTAGCCCTTGGGAACAGGCTGCAATGCAGCCCTGATGGTTCGAAGAAACTATTCGCCCATTTCAATGAAACCCCGCTATAAACCATTGGCCATTCCGACATAACATAATCCTCATCAAAGCCGATTGCGACAGATTAGTACGCCCGAGCATTTCGCCCGGGAAGGACGTTTGTTGCCGTTGCAAAGGTCAAGATAGGAAGTGTTTGATGGCTCTCGTCCGCATAGGAGTGGATATCGGCGGAACGTTCACCGACTTTGTCGGTTGGCGTTCTGACAGCTCCCAGGGAATTACTCGTCTGAAGGTTCCCTCTACGCCTCCGCACTTTGCGGAAGGGTTCAAGGACGGGTTTGAGCCGCTTCTCGACCAGCTGCGAATTTCGGATGATGACGAAGTCGTTGTCATGCACGGTACGACGGTTAGCACCAATACGGTGATCGAACGATCCGCAGAACCCATCGCGCTTTTCGTGACGGAGGGTTTCCGCGACATCCTTGAGCTCCAGCGCCTTCGTCTCAAGAATCCCGTAGATTTATTCTCCTCCCGCGCAATTCCGCTTGTAGCTCGGGACCTCGTTTTCGAGATCCCGGAACGTCTCGATGCCGATGGCGAGGTGCTTACACCGATCGACGCCGAAGCAGTTCGCCGGGCAGTGGCTGGCGTTAAGGCCGCCGACGTTAAGGCAATCGCCGTCGTTTTTCTTCACAGCTTTCGAAATCCTAAGCACGAGCGCGAGATCCGTGGCTTGATCAATGAGATCGACCCGGAAATGGACGTCTGTATTTCGAGTGAAATCTGGCCGCGCATCGGGGAATACGAGCGTGCTGTCAATGCAACTTTAAACGCCTATGTCAAACCCCGCGTCCAGGCATATCTGCAGGAGATTGAGCGCTACGTCACTAACAGGCTTTCATCTGTCCGGCTGTTTGTGACGCGCTCCAATGGTGGTGCACTTGGGCTTGCGGACGCGGCGAAGTTTCCGGTTCACACGCTGTTGTCGGGGCCGGCGTCCGGGGTGGCCGCCGCACAGACTGTCTCTTCGCTCAGCAAGCATGAATACTTGCTCACCTTTGATATGGGCGGCACGAGCACAGATGTGTCGCTGGTCCGTCAGGGCAACCCGACGGTCACCTCGCAGGGAGCAGTAGGCGACTTTCCGATCACCCTGCCCGTGACCGAGATAGAAGCGATTGGCGCTGGCGGCGGCTCCTTGGTCTATCTCGAGGGACCCGCAATGCGGATAGGCCCTGAAAGCGCTGGTGCCTATCCTGGCCCGGCAGCGTTCGGCAGGGGTGGCGTCCGCCCAACAGTGACCGACGCTTATCTTCTGTGCGGCTACCTCAATGCCGGCAATTTCCTTGGCGGTGCCATGCCGTTGGACGTGAACCGCGCTGCGACCGCATATGACAGTATTGCGGGCCGGCTTGGTGTGTCGACTGCGGAAGCTGCCGATGCCTGCCTTTCGGTGACAACCTCGACAATGGTCAGCAGGATATTGCCCTATCTCGCTGCGCACGGACTCGACCCGCAGAACGTGACGCTTGTGACGTTCGGCGGAAACGGAGCTCTGCATGGACCACTGCTTGCGGACGAGGTTGGAATAAATTCGGTCATCGTGCCTGCCGCGCCTTCGGTTTTCTGCGCCTGTGGCGGCGTGGTCACGACCCTCACCCACGATGTCGTCAACGTCATTCAAGGCACGACGATAACGCATGAATCGCTCTCTGACGCATTCAGGCACCTCGCATCGGAGACGGTCGACTGGCTCAAGCAGCAGGTGGAACTCGATCGCCTGACGTCGATCGATCACGAATTTTGGGCGGAACTACGATATAAAGGGCAGTCATTCCAGGTTCCGGTCGTCGTCCCGACCAAAGCCGATGGCAGCTTCCCGGATCTGGCAACGATTTCCGATCGCTTCCATGACGAGCACAACAGGCTTTATGCCCATTGCGACCGGAATGCTGCCGTCGAATTTGTAGAGTTGCGCGTTCGCATCCGCGGAAGCCTGCCCTCTCCCTCGCAGGTGAATATCGAGGGGAGCTCCAGGAGGGGCGAGGTCTCAGCCATCGCCAGGCGCGACCTCCGTATCGCGGGGCGGCTTTATCCAAATACTCCGATCTATGCCCGCAGTGACCTCGAAAGAGGAAGCAGGGTCGAGGGGCCATGCATCATCGAAGAGGATGACTCAACGATCCTTGTCCCGCCTGCCTACACGGCCGAAGCAATCAGCTCCGGTGCTATTTCTCTGGATCGGAGGGGCTAAAACATGGATCCCGTTCAAACCGCCATCATGGCAAATCGCTTCAACGCAATTGTCGAAGAAGCGTCGTCGACGCTGCAGCGCACGGCGCACACGACCTTCGTGAAGCTCGTCCAGGACTTTCAATGCGCGCTCGCCAATGCGGATGGAGAAGCATTTGCCTACCCGATCAATACTGGCGTCAGTGCGTTCATAGGCCTGTCGGTGAAAGGAGGGCTAGGGGATATCCCGCTCTCTTCGCTCAAGCCAGGTGATTGCATTATCACGAATGACCCGTTCTCCAGCGACGGGATGGTTACTCACATGATGGACGTATCGCTTGTCCGTCCGATCTTCCGGGATGGCCAACTCATCGCATTGGCGTGGGCATTCGTACATGCGTCCGATATTGGCGGCGCAGTGCCAGGTAGCATTGCTCCGACCCTGACCGAGGTCTTTCAGGAAGGGCTGCGACTTCGCCCGGTCCTACTCTATCGGGAAGGTGTCCTCAATGAATCTGTGAAGAACATCCTCCTGGACAATAGTCGCATCTCCAGCGAACTCTGGGGTGATATCCAGGCGATGCTCTCGGCATTGAAAAGCATGGATGTCCGGCTGGGCCAGTTGTGCGATCGCTATTCGACCGACGAGGTCCTGAAGGGAATGGACGCGACCCTCGCGCTGTCGGAGGCGCGTGCACGGGAAGTGATCTCGGCCATCCCGGATGGCACCTACGAGTTCGCTGACTACATCGAAGGAATGCGGCCTGGTGAGTACATCAATATTCACGCGCGCATGACCGTCGACGGAAGCAACCTGATCTTCGATTTTACGGGTACAGATCCACAGGTGCTCGCGGCGTTCAACTACGTGACGGGGACGACAACCCACCCGTATACGTTGCAATCGCTCATCTACTACATTCTGACGAAGGCGCCCGATGCGCCACGAAACCGGGGTCTCCTCCGCCCCGTCAGGATCATAGCGCCTCGCGGCACCATCATTAACGCGAACTTCCCAGCGGCCGGGGGATCGCGTGTTACTGCGTCGACACGCGTATACGACGTTGTCCTCGGTTGCTTGAACGCAGCAATACCCGACGCGCTGGCAGCGGCGGGTCCTGGCATGTCCGGCATTATAGTCGTGACAGGCCGCGACAGGCTGCATGGTGGTAAGCGCGTTAGTGTAATCAATCCGATTTGCGGCGGCGGCGGTGGTCGAATCGGACAGGATGGGATCGATGGCATCGACAACCGTTCCGGTTCGTTGCTGACGGTCCCCGCGGAAACTGTCGAAGTCGAAACGATCATGCGCGTGCGGCGCTATGGTCTGCTCGCAGACAGTCAGGCGCCGGGACGCTGGCGCAGTGGCGCGGCCGTTGTTCTTGATCTCGAGAATACCGATGTCGAAGCGGTCATGACCGTCCGCGGAATGGATCGTCTCAAATTCAGCCCTTGGGGCGTCGAAGGCGGAGCGCCGGGATCGCTCGCCCGGGTCATCATGAACCCAGGCCGCAAGGATGAGCGCGACATCGGCAAGATCGATGTTCTGCATTTCAAACGCGGTGACGTGGTTCGCTTGATCACTCCAGCCGGTGGCGGGTTCGGCCCTGCTGCAGAAAGGGATCCCCACCAGGTCGCCAGCGACGTCAAGCGTGGCCTGGTCTCAGTGGATTGGGCTCGAACCGCCTACGGGGTTGTCGTTCGTGATGATTATACAATCGACGATGCGGAAACCAAAGCCGCCCGATCGCAAATGGCAGCTCGTCAAGGGCGGTTCTCCGTTTGCGAGACCCGGCGAGCATTCGATGCGATCTGGCCAACCGATGTCCGAGCCGCGCTTGCGGTTGGAGCCTTCGCTTATGACGCTTCGGTAAGACCAATCCTCGTGCGAAACACAGTTTCGCGCTTCATGGAGAGCAGCAAAACCGCGACCATTGAAGCAATATCCGACGCTCTGGCCGAGGAAAACAGAAAACTGCAATTGTAGTGGGATGCGGGAGCGGTCGGCAGGCCGGCCGCTTCAACTATAATGGAGAGTCCAATGCCGTAATCCGTTGATACACTTCGCTCTATGTGAACAACACCAAGCCTGACTGTTGTCGAAACTGGGAGTTTTAAACAGTTCGGCTTTGACGCAATGAAAAGAAAGGGGAATACAATGAATACTCGTTCGTCCGCAATGATCATGAGCCTTTGGCTCGCCGCCGGAGTGGCCTTGACGACTTCGATCGCCAGCGCCCAGGAGGCAAAAGAAGGTACCGCCTACGAGGTCAAGCTTCCGACCACGCCCGCGAAGAGCGTCGAGCCGACCGAGAAGCTGGCTAAGGCCGGCAAGATCGTGATGTGCACGGAACTGGGCAATCCGCCCGGTGGTTTCCTGGCTGAAGACGGGGTAACCCCCAAGGGATTCAACGTTGACGTCATGTCGGCAATCGGCCCAGTCATGGGCATCAAAAGTGAAGTGGTTCACTACCCGTTCGCAAGTATATTCGCTGCCCTCGACACCGGCAAATGCGATGCGGTTATGTCCAACAATTCGAAAAGCCCGACCCGTATTGCTAAGTACAACTTCGTCGAATACATCCGCGAACGCATGGGGCTTCTCGTCCCGAAGGGAAACCCTCTTAATATCAAGACATATGAGGATCTTGCAGGCCATCGCGTCGCGGTACTTGTCTCGAGCACGAATGAACGGTTGCTGAAAGAGGCGAGCGCGAAAGTCGAAGCTGAAGGCAAGCCAGCTATCGAAATTCAATCCTACCCCCAGAATACAACCACGTTCCGCCAGCTCGATCTGAAGCGCGTCGACGCATTTGTCAGCGACGCTATGACGTTGTCCTACTTCATGAAGCTTACGGACGACAAGTATGAGATCGGCGGCCTTCCGATCGATCCCCTAACGATCGGAATCGTCCTCAGAAAGGACGATCCTGCATTGCACGAAGCAGTGCGTAAGGCCTACGTCGCTCTTTTTGAGGGCGGCTATGTCGAGCAAGCGGCCAAGACCTGGGGTATGGATGGCCACGTCGAGCTGTGCCGCGATGACAAGCAGTGCCCGTGATCGGGCGATGACGCTGTAAGCTCCATGCGTTCGGGCAGCTGTAAGGCTTTAGCTTGCCGCCGCGGCGGCAGGCTTCCGTCATAAGAGGACCATCTCTCGGCGCGGCGGACTCAAACAAAATAAATGGGGACCATTATCGAAATGCAGTTCGATATCACCTTTTACCTGGATTTTGTCTTCAATCCTCGCCCGGCGCTTCTGCGAGGCCTGCTGACGACGGTGCTGGTGGCATTCGCCTCCATGGTCATCGGCGTCGTGCTGGGACTGGTGCTTTCGCTTTTCGGGCTTTCGCGATTGCGTGTGCTTCGCTGGTTCAACAGTGTTTACATCTTTGTGTTTCGAGGCACCCCACTTCTAGTGCAGGTCATTATCATCTATTTCGGGCTGCCCTACCTCACCAATATTGACCTTTTTCCACAAGACTTTCACCTGTTCGGGTTTATTTCACTCAGCGGCACAATAGTCGCGGGAGTGACCGCGTTTGCATTGCATGAGGCCGCATTTTTCAGCGAAATATCCCGCGGCGCGATCGCGTCGGTAGATCACGGGCAGTGGGACGCTGGCAAGGCCGTGGGAATGACACCGAGGCTGCTGATGCAGAGAATCATTCTGCCACAGGCGATCCGCATCATGCTGCCACCGCTGGGCAACCAGATGAACGGCATGTTCAAGGCGACATCACTCTTATACCTGATCGCAGTTCCGGAGATGTTGTTCATCGCCGATGCAGTCAACTCTGTGACATTCAAGACTTTCGAGGTCTATCTCGGTGTATCGATCTATTACCTGGCCCTGACAACCGCGTGGAGCTTCGTCCAAGCCGCATTGGAGAAACGCTATTCAAAGGGGTTCGCATCGATATGACACCGCTCCGTCCCCCATTCTGCAAGCGTCTTCGCGCTAAGCCACAAATTTCTCGTGAACGCAGACAAGTTGCTCCGGGAGCTCAACCATGAACTTCGATTTCAACTACTTCCTTGAGCTGGTTTTCTCGCCGCCCTCGCAGCTTTTGTATGCTGTTTGGATCGCAGTCTCCGTCACACTTACCTCGATGATAGCTGGCGTGGTGGCCGGCTTGTTTCTGGCCCTGTTCGGATTGAGCCGCTTCGGTGTGCTCAGGGGGTTCAACTGGCTCTACGTCTGGTTCTTCCGCGGTACGCCAATTCTTGTCCAGCTGTTTCTGATTTATTTCGGGCTGCCATACCTCATCGGCGTCGATATTTTTCCGTCCACGATCAGCACACCGGTCTTCTCGATCAGCGGCGCTATTGTCGCCGGGATTTTAGCCTTTAGCCTCCATGAAGCAGCTTACATGAGCGAAATCACGCGTGCTGGTATCAGGTCGGTCGACAATGGACAAAGCGAGGCTGCGAAGGCACTCGGCATGATGCCATCGATGGCGATGCGTCGTATCATTCTTCCCCAGGCGCTGCGCATAATCCTGCCATCGCTCGGAAACCAGTGCAACATGATGTTCAAGACCACCGCGTTCCTGAGCGTTATCGCCGTACCGGAACTCGTCCATGTTGCTGACAGCATGCGATCGCAAAACTTCAAGACATTTGAAGCCTATGCCGCGATTTCCGTCTACTACCTCGTCCTGACCGGAGTATGGACTGGGTTGCAGCAATGGATCGAGAACCGGCTTTCCTGGAGCCCGCGAACCGCCGCGCGAAGACCAGACGCAAAAGCTGCCAACCTCTTACAAATGGATACCTGATATGGCCGATCATTCCGAAGGCAGCGTCGCACCTGCCGTTGAACTCCGCAACGTGAGCAAATCATTCGGCACCTTGAGCGTGTTTGAAAATATCTCGATGACCGTTCGACCCAAAGAGACTGTTGTCGTGATCGGTCCGTCTGGATCAGGCAAGACGACGCTTATTCGGTGTATAAATCATCTCGAAGAAATCCAGAACGGCGAGATATTTATGAATGGAACCCTCGTCAGCAACAAGATTGTTGGCGGCAAGAAGGTTGACCTCAGCGAAAAGGAGAAGGCCTCTATACGACGCAACGTCGGTATGGTCTTCCAGCGGTTCAATCTTTTCCCACATCTGACCGCCCTTCAAAACATCATTGAAGCACCGGTCCATGTGCTCAAGCAGACAAAACGGGAGGCGACCGAGCGCGGGTTGGCGCTCCTCGATCGTGTGGGTCTGACAGACAAAAGAGATCAGTATCCCGCTCAATTATCAGGAGGACAGCAGCAGCGTGTCGCGATTGCACGTGTCCTCGCCATGAATCCAGAAGTCGTGCTGTTTGATGAACCAACCAGCGCGCTTGACCCTGAAATGGTTGGCGAGGTTCTAGCTGTTATGAAGGAACTGGCGGGAAAAGGAATGACCATGATTGTCGTGACACATGAGATGGGATTTGCCCGTGAAGTGGCTGATCGTGTCGTTGTTATGGACAAGGGCTCCATTATCGAGGAAGGACCACCTGAGCAGATTTTCTCGGCACCGAAAAACGCGCGTACAGCGTCCTTCCTGGAACGTATTGCTTGACCGCAACAGAGGTCGAGTAATCGAGCCATCATTGGCTCCGAACCGACTTCCTGGGCGATCAGGGTTGGAAAAACAAGGTCGCTGGCCCGGAGAGGCTTAAATGACGGTCCGAAACCCTGCGGATCGACGCAATGGAACAATCGTCATGGCTATCTCCGCAACTACCCGCCTTTCGGAATTCATCGCGAACGTACGCGAATTGCCGACGGAGGTTTCGGAAAAAGCCAAGCTACATATCGCGGATACTCTGGCATGCATCTATGCCGGTTCCGCTTCTGAAGCCGTAGCGCTTTTGGAGCGGGTCTGCGCACCTTCCGACGACAACGCGCCATTTATCGCCCCCGGTTTGGGACGCTGGAGCGATCCGGCTCTGGCGGCCATGCTTATCGGTGTCTGCGCGCACGCGGACGATTTTGACGATACCAGCGAGTATTCGATGAATGGTCATCCCAGCGCGCCCATCGTCAGCGCGCTGATACCGACCGCCGTTGCGACAAAAGCGAGCGGTATGGCAATGCTTCGCGCCTATGCTGTTGGGATCGAGGTAGCTTGCAAGCTCGGCAGCGCCATCGGCACGGCACATACGCGTCGCGGTTGGCACACTATGTCGACCCTCGGAACTCTCGGCGCCGCGGCTGCCGCCGCCCATCTTCGTGGTCTTCATACCGGTCAAACCGAGCGTGCCCTGGCAATCGCCTCTTCTTTCGCTGGAGGGCTTCTGGGTAACACGGGAACCATGACCAAAAGCCTCCATTGTGGGCGTGCGGCGCAGGCCGCCTATCTCGCCGCCGCGCTTGCCGAGCAAGGTTTCTCCGCCGGCGCGGATATCCTGGAGGCCGAGAATGGGTTTCTGGCCGCACTAACCGACCGATCTAAGGACCGCATCGACCTCTCTGGAATTGGTGACGTTTGGGAACTGGTTTCTCCTGGCCTCGCTGTAAAGCTTTACCCATGCTGCAGTTGCACCCATCTGGCCATCGACGGGGCGATTGAAATTCAACGCCGTCATGCGATCGACCCGGAAAGAATTGAGCAAGTCACGTGTGCGGTTCGCGAAGAATGCACGCATTACTTGCGCTTCCCCAATCCGGCTACCGGCATCGAGGGCAAATTCAGCATGAACTACACAGTCGCCGTGGCGTTGGCGCGCGGCAAAGTGACACTGGACGATTTCGAAACGGCCGCTCTGGGGCATGACGATATCGCATTGCTCATGCCTAAGGTTCACATGGTCGTTCGCCCAGACGAGAAGGACGCTGGGGAAATCGAGGTAATCCTGAAGGGCGGATTACGTTTGACGGCGTACCGGGACGTTCCCCGAGGATCTCCAGAAACCCCCGCAGATTGGGAAGATATCATCGGAAAGCTGCGGGACGGCCTGGCGCGAGCCGGGAGACTTAGGCCGGTCCATCCTGAAACGCTTTTTGCAGGATTGCGAGAAATGGATAAACAGTCCGAATTTCTCGATCTCTTGCGCACATGATTTTCCAGCAGGCCTTGCCGGGAATACTGGCCAGAACAATAGTGTCCTGGGTAAGTGAATCCGCGCCTTCAGTAGCAACGCTCTAGCACGCGCACATCGTCAGGCGTTTCAGAGAGTTAGCGAGGGGACGCGCTTTAATAGTCAATGCGTCTAGAATGTGAGGAGTTGGGCCAGGATGACCACGCCGAAAATAGACCTCTCACATCTGGCAGCTTTTATCACCGCCTGCGATAGTATCAGCATGTCGCGAGCGGCGGATGCGATTGGACTCACAACCTCTGCCTTCAGCGCACGACTGCATGGGTTGGAAACGCGGCTTGGGTTGAAACTCTTCGCTCGCCACGGTCGGAACATGTGGCCGCTGCCATCAGCCGTTTGGCTGTATAATCGGAGTGTCCGCCTTCTGCTGGCGGAGGAATTTCTGCGCCTGCGCCTGCGCGTTCGCTCGGGCGCCGAAGAAACTATTCGAAGCGTTATCATCCAATTGGACGAAGCATATACAGGAACGTATATGGCGCTTGCTGTCCAGGACGCGATCCGACGCGTGCATTCCATCCAGCAGGATTGCTTTCTCGATCTTATTTCGTCGCGTCATTCGCCTTTTGAGTCACGCGCCGACCAGCAGCCTATGATTGCAAACTCCTCGTCAATATTGGAGTTGTCCGTCCGGTGCACCAAAGGAAATAACAGACCAGACGAACCTTCCGTGATGCCCATCGGTACGTGGATGGCGGTAGGTGAAGGTGCGTTCGATCCGCAGATGAATAAGGATGCGCTCAGAGACATGATAGTTCCCGAACTCCCGGGAACATTGAGCGATGACATAGCACGACACCCTAATTGGCCCCGGCTGTCGCACAAAGTCGGTACAGCGGCAGTTGGCCTTCAAGACTACTTCGGCATGGCACTTCTCTTTTCCAGTCATGACCTTCTGTTGCCGCGGCCGCTTATGCCAGCCCGTATTGCAGATATTGCACCACGAATGTACGCGGTGCCTGATGGTCCACCTTGCGTCATTCATGCGCGCGAGTCGGGATTGGACCCCGTTATGCAAACATTCCTGGCAGAGTTGCGGCGGTCTCTTTCAACAGACGGCTCGTCCGGCGGCCGCTTCCAGCCCTTCAGCCCTGCGGCGACGCTAAAGCAGATAGCAACGTTCAACCTTGTCGTGAAAACGGGCAGCATGGCCGCCGCTGCGCGCGCTGTTGGCCTGACTGCTCCTATGGTCCCGACGCAGATCGCTCTGCTTGAAACTGCCCTGGAAACCTCATTGATTGTTAAGGGCCGCGGGGGTTCCACTCCAACGGAATCCGCCATGAGGCTACATCCTATCTGCCTTGGGATCGAACAATGCTTCAATGATGCTCTCGCAAAGAGCGGCAAGGTGGCTGCGGAGTTCCGGCAGTCTATTCGCATCGGTCTACCCCCGAGCTGGAGCAGCGATTCGCGCACGTCGGAATGCATGGCCGAAGCGTTGAGCGCGTTTCACCGTGAATTTCCAGATTGCCGGATTGAAGTCGTTGAAGGTCCCCGTGACACTCTCCATGGAGGAGTACGCAGCGGTCAACTTAATATAGCTGTCGTGGGGAGAGTTGACCTTCAAGTCGGGAGTTTACCCGTAGGCGCGAGCGAAGACATTTCGTTAATCGTAAATAAGAACGTTGGGTTTTGTCCACAATCCAAACGCGTGTCTGCCGACGAGCTACGGGGAATTCCGCTCATTCTGGCACCGGCACAAGTGACGATGCATCAAACTCTGATTACGGCGCTTGCCAAGGCGACGGTGCAACTCGAACCAGTCATGCGACTTGGCTCAATCCCGTTGATTGTTTCGGTCATACGGCGCTCGCCATTCGGGACGATATTGCCCGCTTCTGTCGTGCGCAAGGAGCTTGAGGATGACTTGGTAGAGGCCTTCCCCCTCGACCATATCGTGCCCAGACGGCGTCTATGGGCGATTTTTTCCACCGACAATCCACTCAGTGAAATCGAACGTCGGCTAGTTGGGCATATAAAGGACGCGTTTGCCGGCACGTTCTGAGCGCGATACACCAAGAAACAAAAAGATGGGCGACCGTTTGTCCGGCCAAGCGCTCATCGATATGTCCCAGGAAAAACGATGTCCTGGTCGACAAGGACATTGAACTTGTAACCCGGCCGGATCTCGAGAGTCGGCTGCACGTCCATATTTCTCTGGATGGTCCGGTCTGCGACACGACCGAAGGTCTCGGCAAAATTCCGCCGGGCGGCATCCGAGGCGGTGTCCTGTGTCGCCAGCGTCGAACTCTGCGGAACGGCCATGTCGATCCCCGTGCCGATCACCGCAATGAGGATCGCCGATCCAAATGTCTGGAGCCACTTCCTATCGACCTTGTCGCGAAAGCCGCTGTAACCTTGCGCGTCTGTGCCAGCCATGCCGCCGATCTGGAGCGTTGAGCCGTTCGGGAAGATGATGTCGGTCCAGACGACCAGAACACGGCTCTGGCCAAACGAGACCTTGCTGTCGTACCGACCGAACAGTTTCGTTCCCTGCGGGATCAGAAGCCGATGTCCCGTCGCTGAATCATAGACGTTCTGGCTCACCTGGGCGGTGATGCGACCGGGAAGGTCGGAATTGATCCCGGTGATCAAGGTCGCGGGAACGACCGAGCCGCGCTTGAGTTCGTAAAGCGACTGCTGGGGCACGACACGGTTCGGAAGATAGCCGAGCTCCTTGAGGTCGGCATTGAAGAAATCCTCCTTGGATTTCTGGCCGTTCGGATCAACATTTTGACCGCCGAGTCCCGCACGAAGAGCGGCCGAGTACAGGTCGGATGCGCCCGGTGTCGTCGCAGTGGAAACGCCGTTCGTCTTCGTCGCGGCGGTGTCGTTTGTATCTGATCCCTGCCTGTCGAACTTGCCGCGGTCGACAGCGATCGGTGAGTCATAGGCGGCGTCATTGGCCTGCAGCCGGGCCATTCTCTGGCGCTGCCGCTCACGAAGATATTGCTCTTCCTGCTCGCGCTGCAAACGGGCGCGCCAGGCCTGTTCAGATTCCAGTTGCTGTTCCGGCCGTGCCTCTTGCCTTTGACCGGGCTGCGGGGTGAACGGATTGACCGAGCGCTTCTCTTCCTGCGTCTCGACCGGCGTCGGCTGCAGCGTCGTCACCTGCTGCGGCTCGCCGATGATGCCGTCCGAAACGCCGCGCTTGATCTGATCGGCGAAGGTTGACGCCGGATTGCCGGAGCTTGTGTCCGGTCCGGTGTCGCGGAAATAAAGCCCGCGCGACGTCAGGCCGAAGAAGATGACGGCGAGGAAGGCGACGACCAGCACGACCACGACGATGATCGGCAGACGGTTGATCCGGCGCATACCGGAGCCCGTCTCCTCGTTCTTGGCGCCGCCGAGCTTGGCCCAGTCGGCCCGAAGCTGCGATTTTGGCCAACTCAAAGAACAGATGGCGAACTCGTGATCAAATAGAATCTGACGGTGCGCCTTGACCTTCCAAGGCGCGGTAGACAGTCATCCTGGAAATGTTCAGGTCGCGGGCAACGGCGGCTTTGGTCGCGCCAGCAGCAATCCGCCGGCGGATTTCGGCGTCATCGACATTCTTTTTCCGGCCCTTATAGATGCCGTCAGCTTTTGCCGCGTCGATACCCGCTCGTTGCCGGTCCTTGATGAACTTGAGTTCCATGTCGGCGACCATGCCGAGGATGGTGATGACCATTCGGCCCATGCTGCCTGCCGTCGTGACTTCCGGTTCAAGGACGCGCAGGGATGCGCCCTTTTCGTCAAGCTCCTGAACGAGATTGAGAACATCGCGGGTAGATCGACCGAGCCGATCAAGCCGCAGAACCACCAGTTCGTCGCTTGCATGCAGAAACTGCATGATGGTTTCCAGCTCAGAGCGACCTCTCCGGGAGGCTCCCGATCCGGTTTCTGACCGGATGATTTCGCAACCGGCGGCCTTCAGCCGCTCGTTTTGAATATCGAGATCCTGGTCTGTGGTGCTGACGCGAGCGTATCCGATGCGGGCCATTGCGAATCTGTCACATTAGGGTGGTTTCGATTGCGTAACGTCACTTTGATCGAAAATCCACCTTTTTGTTACACATCGTTGCGTAACTCTCCAACGTCTCGCTAGGGTATACCCAAAAGTGACGCTGGGCAAAACGCTGTCGCAAAAGTCACCCGCTTCAGGCAGACTTTTCCGACCGACATTTGCGACAAGGGAGCGGGAAGGCTTCCCGCTCCCTGCTCTTCAAGAGATCAAATCGACGACTTTCGAAAAGTCGAGGTTTTGAGGCGTAATCCAACCCATTTCGCGTGGTGCTTGGTCTTTCGGCTCGCGGGTTAGCGGAACGGTGTTGTCCACAACTGTAAGCCCAAAATTTGCCGCCCAGACAGCGCCGGTTCCCTTCAAGAAGAAACCAAAGAAAAGCGATATGCCTTCCGATGGCACATCCACGACGATCCTGCGGGTGGTCCAACCATTGTCACCAAAGAGCCATCCGTCAGGGTGATGCTTCAAATTGTCGAATGCGAGGGAGTGTCCAGGCGATTTATCGACCCGCGCCCATAGGGTTGCGCCGTGCGAAACCCGCTCGGTCGCCAAGTCCGCGCGAATTTCAAGCCGTTTTCCATGGTAGGGTGTTGCCGCGATGGTTTGCGCGAGCGTTCCGAACACCCGTGCCGTATCGCGATATCGTGTGAATGGGAACCGTGTGTAGCGGATCAGCGCCGCCCTCCGGCCGGACCCGAGTGCGTTGTCATCAACTCCATAATCGAATTCGGTTGGGTGCTCGCCCACGAAATCCCAGGACTGAAGCGCTTGCATGCGGCGTGCATCGGAGGCTTCGGTCCGCTTGATCCTAGCTGAGAGGGTATTCCAATCATCCAGCCCAAATTGCTTTGCGATGATATTCAGGCTTTCGCCGTGAGAGATATCGACATTCTTCTCGCGTAGAGAAGATTCGAGAACTTTCGCCATACGTTTGGCGTCTCGGTAGGTGTGCATTGAGTTTCCCTGTGATGGGTCAATCCAAAAGCCAGTGCTCACGTTGCTGACGGATCGACCTCTCGCAAGGAAATTGATCGTCATTCAGATGCTTTCACCATCCCGGATGGGCGTGAGCGGCCGGCAGCATCAACCTTGCTTGCAAAAATGTTCGTTCGGCCGATTCCTGTCAAGGCTCGCCGGGCGTAAAGACAGGATCAGCTCGTTCAGCACCCCGTTGAGATATCCGGGCCGTTCCAGTGGAACGTAATGACCACAATCTGGGACGATCTGAAGCCGCCCATGTTGTGCCTGCTTCGCCTGCTTCGAACTAGTCTTGAGACCAGGCGCAATGTCGTCTTCGCCGGTGACGACCAGAATTGGCTTCGGTAAGCTTGACAGAACCTGGTCTCTGCTCGGCCGCGTGTGAAACACCCTGACACCGTTCTCAATGTCGTGTAGCGACTGTCGAAGCGCGTTGGTCTTCGCGGTCTCGACCACCTGACAGTCGGTTGATCTTGAAAATAGCGGAGCCCAATAGGTTTCCCATGCTGCTTCTGGCCCCTGTTCCTGAAGCAATTTCAGAGCCGAAGATTGGAAGGCCGGCTCCGGCCTGTGGCGCGCTTTCGTTCCGATCAGAACCAGAGCTGCTATTCGGTCGGGTGCAAGTGCGGCAACTTCCAGCGCACAAGACCCCCCAATCGAACAACCAACGACGATGATATGATCACCTTCAACCAGCTCCAGAGCTTTGACGGCCCACTCCTCGATATTCTCACCCAAAGAATAGAGCGTTGGTGCAAAGGTCGATCCGGGCAGCAGATGCATTTGGTCCGCCCACATCGAGCCGTCGAAAGGCAACGCGTGCAAAAGCAACATTTCCATATATCGACATTCTCTTATTTGTCGCAATAATCCCAACAGAAGTTGGAATTTTGCGCTTGAGTTTTGCAACGCGCACTTTCGCGCCGCTGCTCAGGCAGCGATTTTGCCGAAATCTATCCGGCTGTCCAGATCGAGATCGAACCGGCCGTAGGGATTGACGTGGGCATAGATCAGCGGCGTGAGGCCGCGATAATCTTCCGGTGCCATGCGGCCTTCCCACAACGGTTCGGCGAGCACCGTTTGCAGCATGCGCGTATTCACATAGACGAGCGATGCTTGAGGCAGATGCAGCGCCAGCGCGGAAACCTCCTGCTCATCGGTGCGGTTGGTTGCCATCTCACCGCCCTTGCCGAAGAAGACGAACCCGTTGGCGCTGTTCCAATTTTCAACAACATTAAGCCCTTCATGAATTTCCCGACGAAATGCTTCTTGCCGTAAATAGCGACATAGAAAGATCGTCTTGACCGCGCGACCAAGCTCGCTCAACGCTCTGTAGGTCGGGTGCATCACTTCCGCCCGCGCGAAACGGCGCAGGATCGCCTCGGGGTCAGCTGTGCGCGTCTGCATGGCGGCGGCATATTTGACCATTTCGTCATATTGCTGCTCGATCTCCTCCCAGTTGATCGGGTTGGAAAGGATCGGAAGCAGGTTCGGCAATCTTGTCCGGAAGCTCGCATCCGGTAACGCCAGTTTCTGCCGGGCAATCGCCTTCAGGCGTGGGGCGAGTTCAAAGCCGAGCAACCGGCAAAAGGCAAAACCAACGGCGCTCTGCCCGTGGCTGTCGACATATTGCCGCTGGATTTCCAGATCGGTGCAATGCCGGAGAACGCCTTCGATCATCGATGCGACCTCCGATGACGAACACCGTTTGAGCTGGGAATAGACGCAGGTGGCGCGCTTTTCGACATGCCAGTAAATCATAACGCCGCGCCCGCCATAGCGGGCATGCCATTCGGTCATCAGGTTGCGATCCCAGGCTCCGAATTTAGTGGAATCCGATGCGCAGGCGGTTCCTGCATCACCCCAGACCGCTGCATTGCGAATTGCAAGCGTGGCATTGGCGACCCGACCGCAGGCTTCCCGCAAAGCGCCCGCGTGAACGAAGCGACGATGCACATGCAGAAGCTCCTCATAGCTGGCACCGGCGACCCGCTTCAGCCCGGCATTGGTGCCGAGGCCATAGAGGCAAAGAAGCAGTCGTTGATCCAGAACAGCCTTGGGCAGCGCGACGCGGGACGCCGACGTTTCGAACGCGTCGAGAAGCCCAGTGTCGAGGGCTGCTTCCTTCAGGACATCAAGAAGGCCGGTCATCGGCCAGCGCTGACCGATTTCCGATTTGATGGCGGCCAGCCCCTTCGGCTCTGGCGCTGGCTTGAAAGGCGTGATCGAAATCCGGTTTTCGCCGCGCCAGAGGATGCGAACCTTCTCGTTTCGCGGGATTGTCTCATTCAGCAGTAGCAACGCATGCTCCAACTCTTTGCGAACTGACGTTACAAATTCGCTGGCATTTCGCGTCAGGTTCAGCCGGGAGTAATAAGAGGAGCGTCGAGCCGCAAAATCCTTCGGCAGATCATCGTCGGGATTGCGGTAACGGTCAGCGCCGACAACCCAGATTTCCTTGGACCGGATGCATTCCCGCAATTGGGTCAGGACGCAGAGTTCATAACTGATGCGGTTGACCCGACCATTTCCGTCGATGACCGAACTGCGCCACTTTGCCGGGATCACGCCTTCTATCGGCACCTCGTGTTGCGGCACGAACCGGCACCCATCATCCAGCCTCGCCCTGATCCAGTCGAGAGCGGACAAGACCGGTCGCCAGACCGTATTGTTCGAGCGGAACTCAAGCACTGAAAGCAGACTTGGCAGCATTCGACGATAGTGATTGGCCCATGAATTGCGCATCACCGCGTAAATGCGGCGGTCAAGCGCGCCTTTGGCATTGCTCTCCTTGATGATCGCCGCCAGCTTTTCCTTGCCGACAATCGGGAAAATGACATCGCAAATGCGACCAACCGGATCGTCAATCGATGCTGTAGCAATATCGACGAGCAGCCGTTCCTTGCCATAGACCCGCTCAACATCTTTGGCGATATCGCCCACCACCTTTCGTTTCGACCGGGTTACGATCTTGTGCACCGTCTCCACCAGAAGACCATCGCATCCGTGATCGCCGTTTCCCGCGCCATCAGATACACCGCATAAAGCGCGAGTTGGCGAGCCTCCGTGTGACGGCGCATCTCCGACGCCTTTTCGCCGGAAACGCGGCGGACGACATGTTCAATCCACGCCGGGTTAATGTTCGAGAGAAAACGCCGGGGAAGAGCGAGCTTTCGGATGAACGACAGCCGCTCGGTGACTTCCAGAATGTTGTCCAGCGTTGCCCGACCTGCATCGGCTTTCATCGCATTGAAGCCCGTCGGTCCTTCTGCGTCAGCCAGGGAGCTTTCCATCGCTGCAACAGTCTCAGGCGGAAGCGCGGCGCTCACCTCATGAAGCCAACCATCCAGATATTGTTGGCGTTGCGAGCGAACCAGCCGTTCCAGTTCCTTGGCCGAGGGACCATAGATATCGCGATCCCGGCACCAGAGGAACACCGCCTCAAGCATAGCGCTGACAGATCGGCCGGATGGGCAAAGGTCGTCGATAATCCAGAAAGACAGCGCTTCCCGGTCCACCCGCTTCATGCGGCGAAATCCGAGATATTGTAAAATCTCGGCGCAATGCCGACGGGCAGTTCTCCCGCTGAAATCATAGCCGGATAGTTCGTCGGCTCGGACGCCGATCTGCTCGGCCAGATATTCGGCAGCATCGTTCGGGACCAATGTGCCATCGTCAGCGAAAAAACCGCGTGCGCTGAAGAACTTCAACTGCGTTGCCAGACCCAACCTTGTTATTGCCGGTTTGGAATTGATGAAATCTATGTCGGCGAAGCTCAGGCTCCATTGGCCGACAAAATCCGAACTCGAAATATCCGTACTCATTGCAACGCTCCTCAAATCGGAGCGCAATGTCACGAACAGACGCTTATCAGGTCAATCCCGCAGGCTATGTTCCCACAACGTTCTTCGGGTTGGCCAAAATCGCAGCTTCGGGCCGACTAGGCCTTTGCCGGTCCGAGCGCTGAGCCCTGGGTTGCGGGAAGCGGGAGCACGTGGGGCCCTCGCCAGGCAGTCCCGTCGGCTGGGCAATGGTGAACGCAGTTGCTGGAGGTTGGCGCCTGCTTCACATCATCGAACCTGAATTGCTCCGGCAATTCGAGCAGCGCCGTAGCTTCGCATGCAAGACTATGGCTCGCCGCCGTTTGCTCCTCGACCATGTCGTTTGTGCGTTCTCATATTAGTCGACGTTGTCGATGGTCTCGATGATGTCGCAGCTTTTGACGAGCGACGAGACACCCTGGTTCAGCAAGACAACGAGAACGTCCGTCGAAGGCACGGCAATTTCTAGTTTCTCAAGATGCATAGGCTCCCACACGTGCTCAGGATCTCTCTTCACTTCGCGCTTGAGGTAGAGAACCGCCTGGCGGGCAGCCTCTGCAGTTCCATAGAAATGCCGTTGACCCCCGTCTTCATGCCAGCGCTGCTTGCGCTGAGCGGTTGCCGGCGAATAACTGTACAATGTGCAATGCAATCCATCTGCCAATTTCATTCCTCCGGGATCCCGAGTGTGCGGCGGTCAAAATCGTATTCCGTTCAGATCAGTTTCCTTCTGATCGCGAGCGCGGTGAGATGAGCTTTGCTGCGGACGTCGAAGCGCTTCATGGCCTCGCGAAGCTTGACGCGGACACTATTGTACTTGACCTCTTCCACGTCTGCGATCTCCTCCATCGTCTTGCCGACGGCAATCCATCTCAGATAGGTCGCCTCTTTCGGATCGAGCCATGCGGCATCTTCAGCGGTGGGCGTGATCCGAAGGAAGGAGATGCGGGCATGGAGCTGCCCGACGGCCGCCGCTGCTGCAACCGCATCGATCTCCCGATCAAGCGGGATTGCCGTCCTCTCCGACGCCAGCGTGAACATCGACATCGAACCGTTGGCGGTCCTGATGGGGATGGTGATGCCGGAGCGGATGCCAAAATCGGCCGCTTGTGCATAGAAGGCGCGTTCTTCCTCCGATAGCTTCGGCCTCTCCTGTTCGCCAGACCAGGCGAAGACCTGCTTCCTGGATCTTGCGCGTTTGACGACCGGGTCGAGAGCGTCGAATTTCTTGTCGAAGTAGAGCGACCGCCAATCGTGATGATAGTTGGTCACGGCGATGATGTGCTTGTGCTGGATGTGGAGATAAGCATAGCCGGTGAAGCCGAAATGGTCGGCGACGTCCGCCAGCCCTGTTTTGAGGATGCACCCATCGCCCTCAATTGCCGTAAGATCGGTCAGCTTGTCCAGCCAATGCTGCATTCTCTATCTCCTTCTAGGTGTCGCCAGTATCCTCGTCGTCGCTGTTCGTCCGACAGTATATCGAGGACATCGATGGCTGAACTTTAGATGGGATGTGGCTTCCCGGTCTCACCAGGTTGCTCATGCGATCGCTCCTGAGAATGTGAAATCGTAGCAGCCTGAAGCCGTGATCGTTGCCTTGCCTTGAGAGAACGAAACTACTAGTTGAGCAAACTCGGTGTTGAGATTCCAGCTTAAAACAAGGCTTCCGGTGTCATCGGTTGCTACCTCGAACGATCCATTGAAGGCCGGATGGGTGTTACGGAAGCGGATCAAGTCCGACAGTCGTTTGACGAGCGGCGATTCAAGAGCGAGATCAATTTCCCGGTCTTCGTAAAAGTGCCGATTGATGTCACGCCCGACGCCCGTCTTTCCCAGCAATTCCATGTCATTGATCCCGCCCAGGAGGCCGACGTAATAGACTTGCGGGATACCGGGTGCGAAAAACTGGATTGCGCGGGCGATGAGGTAGTCGTCGTCGTTACGGCCGAGCGCGTCGTAATAGGTGCAGTTCACCTGATAGAGGTCCAGGTTAGAGGCTGCAGCGCCTGTTGCCAAACGGCTCTGTCCCTCTGAGCGCCTGTGAATCTCCTCGACCAGATGGTCGATTGCCTGCGGTTCCAAAAGTCCGGGTCGGCCATCACTGTGCGCGCCGACATCGATGACGCCGATCCCGTCGTGAGTGTCGAGGACGGTGATTGCGTTGTGAGGGCTGATCTCCAGCCAACGCGCCAGCGCTGTCGCATCGCCCGTGAACAATGAATGCAATATCAGTGGCGGCAGCGCAAAATCGTATACGCGGTCAACCTTGCTGGCGATTTCGATCTGGTCACGATAGTAGCTGTGAATTTCGACAAGAACCTCCATCCCGCGATCCCGTGCCTTCTCGGCCAGCTTGGCAAGGAAGGCATAGGTCTCATCAATCATGAAGCAACTGGTTCCGGCCTTCTTGATCGCGTAGCCGGCGGCATCGAGGCGGATTGCCGTCACGTTGGCTTCAGCAAAGCGATCGAGGATAGTCTCCAGGTATAAAGCGCCATGGGCACTGTGGACATCGATGTCGATCTGTTGGGGGGTGAATGTGGTCCACAGCATCCGCTGGCTGCCATCTGCAAGCGTGGCCTTTGAAAACGGCAGCCCAGGGCGTGGCCGATAGATATTCAGGAGATCCTGCTCGCTGGCACCACGGGGAAAGGCCTTGCCAAATGTCATGAACATGTCTGCGAATTCTGAATCAGATCCTTTTGCGATGAAGTCCTGGAACCAGCTCGATTGCGCCGAGACATGGTTGACAATGAGATCGGCCATGATCTCCACGGAGCCGGCGAGGGCGCGAACATCATCCCAGCTACCGAGGCGAGGATCGACAATCGTGTGATCGGTGGGATCGAACCCGGCATCAGCGCCGTCGATCGGGTTGAAGAAAGGCAAGGCATGGACGCCGCCGAACAGGCCTTGTAGCCTCCCGTCGAGCAAAGCTCTCAACTCGGGGAAACCACCTCCGCTTAACCGGTCGACGTAGGTGATAAGTTGTACACTGTTTTTCATTCAAAACTCTCGGTCTACTGTCTGGCGCTTGAGGTACGTTGGTCTTCGACTTCTGTAAGTTGCTTCAGTCGAGGACGGTCGACTTTCTCCAGGACAGCTGTCGATCAAGGTCCGCTCGTCCAAAAAAGAGCATCGAAAGAGCCTCGCCGATGAGATTGTTGTCATGATCTCTCGCCTTCCTCGTACGTGAATCCGCACCGGAAGGTTCGAGTTATCCCCGGATCGAGAAGTAAGTGATCGATGCGACCCGGCAGATTGAAGGCGTTTGTCAAATCTTCAACGGGTTCGAGCGCGATGGACCTGCGTCGATCCCTCGCAAGGGTGTCACCCGTGAAAACGTGCATGTGCCCGCGTTCTTGCCATACCGACAATTCCGCTCCAGAGCCCGGATCAACAAGGATCGTGCGTAGAGTGCCTCTCTCATTCACGAGGTTCGTAAAGCAGCAATCGAGAACCCGATCCCCAATCCTCTCCGGCTCGTTGAAGGTATCGTCGTCTCGAAGCTTCACCTCGCCGTTCGACGCGACCTTGGGGATGAGATCAACGGTTTCGACAACAGACCGCGATGGAACCTGCAAAATCAGATCATCGATCGCGGTGGTTCCGGGCAATCTGAAATAGGGGTGCCATCCAGCAGCATAGGGAGCTCGCTGTTGGCCGAGGTTCGTGGTGGCGATCTGAAGCTCGACCTCATGTGCAGAAAACATATATACAACGGAGATTCTAAGATCGTACGGGTAGCCGGTGGCGCCGACATCTGCCGTTTTATGGATGAGCTCGATCCGGAGATTGTCTCCGTCAGAATCGACCTGACCAAGCGCAAAAAGCCTGACACGTGCAAATCCGTGATAAACCTCATCTTCGCCTTCGGCGATCGGCGAAAGCTCGTGGACACGGCCGTCGAAATCGAATCGACCTCCTGTGAGGCGATTGGTAAACGGAGCGAGGATTCCATTGCGGACGCCGTTCTGCGACTTCAGTTCGTGCAGGTCACGATAGCCGTCAACGAGGCTTTCGTCTTCCAGACCATCGACGCTTCTTGGCCACCAGTCGAGAAGCGTGGCGCCTTGCAAAGCTATTCGGGCACGGTACCGGGGCCCTGTAACCTCGATCGTTTCCATCCCCTGCATCGTCTTCGACGATATTGTCGTATGGCTTTGTCCTGAATTGGTACTGAGCACCAGTTTCTCCATAATCGAGCGTCCGACCCATCGAATTGGGCCGTCGAATGTTCCTATGCGTCAGGCGCAGAATTGCTGGTGAGAAGCCGGCTTTCTCCAAGCAGGCCCTCTTCGTCCATGATTGGATGCGCCACCGAGGTGATGTGAGCATTGATCCTTTTGAGATCGCGAAGGATGTCGAGATGAAGTGAACTCGTTTGCAGGCTGTCGGCGCGCCCGTCGCGCAAGCGTTCCAGATGACGCTCCGAAGAGCGTTTCTCCATGCGGCGTACGTCGATCTTCCTTTCCATCAGCTGCGTGGCGAGTTTTATGTCGCGAGTAATCAGGATCGTTTGCGCGATCCTGAGGTTGTCGATTGTCAACTGGAAAAGCTGCTGGAGTTCCTCGAAACCATCGTCTGAGAACTTCAGGCCCTGCGCGACCTTTTTCGTGACTTCGGGCACCAGGCCTTTTTCGATGATGTCGCCGATATGTTCGAGATTGATGGCGTAGTCGATGATGACAATCGATCTGCGCCCCTCTTCCTCCGACAGCCCGTTACGTCCCAGCTTTGAAAGATAGACTTTGATCTCCTGCTGCAACCGATCGACCTGACGCTCGAGAGAGGTAATGTCCGCCAGTCTCGCGGTGGTGTTCCGGTCGAAGGCATCGGAAACCTTCAGGAGCATCTTCTCGACAATATCGCCGACGCCGAGCACCTCTCTCGCCGCACTGGCCAGAGCGACGACCGGCGTCGAAAGTTCGTCCGTGTCGAGGTAGTTGGGTGTGTTTTCCGCCTGGGTTTGATCCGGGATGAGAACTGCCATCCAGCGAGCGATAAGCCTTGAGCATGGCCAGGCGAGCGCCGCAAGCGCAAGGTTGAAGGCAAGATGCGCATCGACGGGTAGTTTCGATGGCGGGAGCGGTATCAAGGCGAGCCATTCAGCCAAAGACTGGGCGATGGGCAAGGTCAACAAACAACCAATCGCCCGGACGATCAGATTGCCGAGGGTAACGCGCCTCGCGGCGCTTGAGCCTGACAGCGATGCAATCACGGGGGGAATGGCTCCGCCGAGATTTGCACCAAGGACCAGTGCGACGATGAGGCCACCCGACGGCATGCCTGCCGACGTCAGTGACAGAATGAGGATGACGGCGGCGAGGCTTGACGATGACACGAAGGCAATGACGGCTGCGAAAATCATAGCCACCGGCCAGGCGTTGTCGAGCAAACCGACAAAGGCTGCAAGCGCCGCAGAATGCCGCAAAGGCTCGGTGGCGGTGCTCAGCAGATGGAGAGAGAGCAACATAAGGGCTATGCCGATCAGTGCCGCTCCTGCGCCTTGGCGAGATGTCGAGCCACTCCGATGAAGTATGATGCCAAGAAAAAGGAGAACGGGTGAAATCCATTCTATGCCGGTTGCCACAATCCATGCCGTGACAGCCGTTCCAACGTTGGCGCCGAGCAGAACTACCTGCGCCATCCTTGGCTTGATCAGCTCCCGTTCCACAAAGGACGAGACCATCAGTGCTGTTGCCGTGGAGCTTTGAAGGGCGACGGTGGCGACGAAGCCGGAGAGGAAAGAACGGGGACTGCTGCGCGTTCCCGTTGCGAGACCAGATCGCAATCTGGCTCCCAATGCGCGGGTCGCGCCGTCCTTCACCTGAGAGAGGCCGAACAAGAGCAATGCCACGGCGCCAAGCAGATTGATCATGACGATGGTCGATTCCAACGGCTATTCCTTTCTCGATCGGCCGGGCACACCGCACGACTGAACGTTGACCGCTGAAGGTGATGGTATGGACACGGGTTTGGCCGACGCGCGTCGCGCGATGAGGATCCTCACGTATTTCGTCGATCCAGCAGCTTGAAAAGGTCGGTGGACAGCAAGGGAGGATCGCTGCCCACCGTTATCCTGCCGACTTTGCCACGCGGGCAGGATAAGTGTCTTGTTTTGGCGAAAGGCGCTGGCCTTGGTGGGAGCGACAGGGAAGAGCTCAAGCTTGCTTGTCTCTTGATCTGCACCAGCAGACATCGGTCGCCAGGGAGCTCTTGCCATTTCGCGAGGCCCCTCGCGCGGGGCTATGTGCTTCGATCCCGCCGTCATTCTTGAGTGAAGCTCAATTGCAAAGAATAGCTACGGCTCTCACCAGGGCCGAGTTTTCCTCCTTCAGCCGGCCGAAGATCCGAGCGCGGCTCGATGCCAAGCGCAAAGACTCCCGACTGATATGCCCGCCATGCCGCGAACTTAGGAAGGGCGCTCTGGTCATATTTCAAAGAGACGGCAAACCCACACGTCGGGTTGTGAAGTCTGATCGGTGCCTCGTGTGGCGTTACACGGAAATCGACGTGGTCGACTTTCTCGCCAAAGCCATCCTGTGGAACGGGCGGCGTGGAATTGATCTCAGCGAGGATCCCCTCCGGAAGTCCGGCGATCGTCAAGCCGTCATCCAGAAAGGGATAGCCGAAGTTCAGATGATAGAGGATTGCATGGTCCGAAGGTCGGAAGCTGCGGTTCGTAATTGTGTCTTCAATGATCAGAGCGGTTTCGAAAACGGGGAGGGTGATCTTGCGATGCAGTTCCAAAACCTCGCCAAAGACGCTTGCCTGGCGTACGATCCCCTCGCATACGATTCTCAAGGTTCCTGGTTCTACAACATATCGATGCAGTCGCGCTTTCTCAGTCGAGATCCTGCCATGCTGGGGCATCCTCCGGGTTCTCAGGTTGGGATAGTTGTAGTGCCCTACGTCGGCGTCATAAGGCCTGCTGTACTGATCCAGGCCGCATGTGACCATGAAGCCATCGAAATTGCGGAAAAAGCCCAATCCTTCCTCGGAGTCGGGATCGTGGGTCGGAAACACCATTTGAGTCGGAGAATGCCATCCGACATTGGTGCCTCTGAACGACAGGCCCGAAACATCGAAGCCTCGATCGACCGCGATTTCGAATGCGACGCCATTTGCATTTCGGCCGATCAACAGTCGCTGGCCGCGCCCTGGTCCGTCGTCCAGTGTCACAAGCCGAATATCTGCCAGAGCACGCAGATCTGCTGTTCGTCTTAGGAGATCAGTATCCATGTCGAAGCCCTCGGCCATCTTCATCGACCTCGATTTAAGTCGATCAGCTCATGGGCGCGCTGAAGGCAGTCCGGTTGTTCGCTGCGATAGCGAGAGTTGATCTCCATCATCAGGATGGTTTCCGGAAGGAAGTCGAGTTCGGCAAAGATTTCGTCGAAAGGGATATCGCCCCACCCGAGAGGCATGTGTAAGTCGCCGATACCCAGTGCCGTGTATTCCTGGGGGAAATGTCCCTTGTAGAATTCAAACGGTCGGCCAAAGGAATCGTGGACATGCAGATGACCAGCGACCGGGGCCATGGCGCGGAGCTGATCGCGAAAATCAAGGCCCCGATAGGTTGATTCGAGATAGGCGTGACTGAAGTCGATCAGGGCTACGACATTCGGGTGGTTGACGGCCTTTACCGTCGCCGCAACCTCGGCCGGAGTTTGACGATACTGGCCCGGCTCTGTGGTAAAAATATTCTCGAAAGCGATGCGAACACCGTATCCTTTGGCGTGCTCGCCCAATTCGGACAGGGCTTCGCGTTGGCGCTCGTCAGCGCTGGCGCGTTCAGCAACCTGGTCGGCGCGAAGAAACCCCGCGTGCTGGACGAGGACGCGCGCGTTAATGCTGTCGCATATCTCGACCAATGCCTTTGCAGCATCGACCTGATACCGGTGCGTGGCGGGGTCCATGAAGTTCGAGGACACTAGGCCGTGGACGGTATAGCGAAAGGAGAATGTCTGAAGCAGGGTCCTGAGCCGATTGGCTCGCTCTTTGATGATACGGCCGCCCGCGATCAGATCGAGGCTGGAAAGGGCCAGTTCGACCGTGTCGACGCCGATTGACTGAAGCCGGCGCAGATCTCTCTCGAGGCTGCCAAGCTCGCCGTCTGCCGATGCCGTATTGAAGCCGGTTGCAATGATATTGCTCATAGTGATTTCCGCTCCTCATGTTTCAGCCCGCCTTGGAGGCGCCGCCTGCGGTCCGTTGCTTTTCTCGTTGTTCCAGTCTCGCGAAGAGGCCGCGCAGTTCCGGCTCTCCGACCGCAGATGCCGCCGTGCTCGGGCTGAACCATTGAAGATCGCGCTGATGGCGCTCCGGAAAGTCATCTTCCGTTGTCTGGACATCGAGAAGATGAACCTGCACCGTTGCCGGGATGAGCTCACCGTCATCGAGCCTCTTGACATAGGTGAAGTGACCCCAAGCCTTTTTTCGGACGCGCCCCCGGACACCTGCCTCTTCCCAGGCCTCCTGGCTTGCGACCTCGTGCGGCTTCTTTTTCCCCATTGGCCAACCTTTGGGTATGACCCATCGACCGGTCCCGCGGCTGGTGATGAGAAGAATCTCAATTGGGCATGAACTTTCGCCGGTTCGCCGGTAGCAGATCGCCGCGTACTGGGGCCTGCTCTCTCTGTTCCAGAGCTTGTCTGCTACCAGGGTCAACCGCGTTAAAGCTGTTTGTCCTGCAGGTTCACCGGGCATGGCGTGATCCACCCTCAAATTGAGAAAGCGATGGCGGCCATCCTCGGTGAGGGGCACGCTCTACGAACTGAATGTTCCTTTCCGAAGCAGCATCGCCCTGAAACAAGGGACCGCGCCCGGCTTTTGAGGGGCGCCGCGACCAGCAATGACGCGGCGCCCGGATTGCGAAGAGGTGTCCAATCAAACCGCCAGGGCCGCGACTATGCAGCCGCAGAGACCTTTTCGATCAGCGGGCGCACCTTGCTCAGGAATTCCTCGCTTCCACACGCAAAGCGGAGCTTCGAAGAGAGATCGATGCTGTCCCAGTCGATCGTATTGGAGATACCCAGATTGCTGAGTATCGGCAGTGCTGCCATCACATCCCAGGTCGAATCCCCGAGCGACACGTAGCCGTCGGTCTCGCCCATCGCCACTTCGATCATCGACAGCGTCGCCGCCCCGCAGAACCGGAAGCTGATATTCAGGTCATCCGAAATAAAGCGAATGACCTCCAGCCGGTCAGCCGTCGATGCCGAGGGGTGATAGCTAAAACCGGTCGAGGCGCGCGACATATCAAGCGCAGGCAGCGGCTTGATCGGTTGACCGTTGAGTTGAGTCGGAACAGTCTTCCCGCCGACCAGAGTCAGATCTCGAACAGGCGCATAAATCACCCCAAATGATGGACGACGGTTCTCGTAAAGGCCGACCGAGATTGCCCAGTTCTGGCCGCCGCGGACGAAGTTGAATGTTCCGTCGATCGGATCGATGACCCAGACGCGACCGGAGGTACCAGCGATCTCGCCACTCTCCTCACCCATGATGCCGTCATCCGGGAATGCCTTTCGCAAGCTGGCAATCAGAAATTCCTCAACGTCCTTGTCAGCCTCGGTAACGAGATCAAGGTGTCCCTTTGTCTCTACCGGAAGGCTCGACAGGGAACGAAAGTGAGCAAGGGCGCGCTCGCCGGCTTTGCGCGCGATCTTCTCGACAATGGCCGCGGTATCTTGGCCCGCAGACTTCGGATTATTCTGATCAGCCATTTGCTTCTTCTTTCAGCCTTGCAACCTGTGCGACGTCGTCTCCGAGTAGCTGGTCGAGCTGACCATCGCGAATCCCCTGAACGACCTGAGCTTCGACATTGACGCCGTACTGCATCAGCTTTTCGTGATGTCCGGCTGGCAAATAGCAGAATGCCGCGAAGCCCTCGTCCCGAAGCTGGCGCGCCTCGCCGCTGGCGAAGTGGTAGATCTCAATGTTCATCGCATCGAGATTGGCCTGGCGGGCAATAGCGGCAGGGTCGATCAGGCGGGAGTGCATGAGACCAACGGTCGGCACTTCCGGTATCGCTGCTTTCACGGCCTTCAGCTGGACATAATCGAACGAGGAGAACTGAATAAGGTCGGCACAACCCAGTTGGTCGACGAGCGCTCTCAGCTTCGGGAAGAAGATGTCATTCTGGTCGTAGATCTTGAGCTCGACCTGATAGATCATGTCGAGTTCACGGGCGAGCTGAAGGGCATCTTTCAGCAGCGGGATCCGTTCTCCGGCAAATTGTTCGCCGAACCAGCTTCCGGCGTCGAGCCTGGAAATCTCCGAATAGGTCATGTTCTGGACGAGACCGCGACCGTTGGTGGTCCGGTCGACCGTCTTGTCGTGAATGAGGACCAGTTCGCCATCGCGCGTGATCGAGAGGTCGGTCTCGCAGGTGACCTTGGGGCCCCCGAATTCGGATGCCTTTCTAAAGGCTGTGAGCGTATTCTCCGGAGCGCCGGCGCTATGGCCTCGGTGACCACCAAGACGCAGAGTCTGCGGCGTCATTCTAAGCGGATTCATTTTCTTTCCTTTCGTTCAACCGAACTGCGCGTTGGGAGATCACGCAGGTAATTTCTGTCGGCATACAAAAACTGCCCATCTCCAGGCGGATGTCAGCTTGCGCTGCGCACGACGCGTTCGACCCAGGCAACGTCGTCGCCCAGCAATTGGTCGATATGTCCATCTGATATCCAACCGGCCACACGGCGTTCGATATCGTCGCCATAGGAGGCTCGACGCTCGATCTCCTTTTGGGTTGCGATGACGACGACAGTGGCTGCGATGCCATTCCTGTGGAGCAGGATTGCCTCCTCTGGCGAGAACCGGTGCCAATCGAACTGAAGCGCATCGAGATGCGCCTCTTTCGCAAGCGCGACCGGATCCATGAAGCTGGTGTGGCTGAGACCGACGGTCGGGACCTCCGGGATCTGTCTCTTGATGTCCCGAAGTTGCCTGAAGTCGAGCGACGAAAACCACACGACGTCGTGGGCATCCAGCTCATCGAGCAACGCAGCCGTCTTCGGAAAGAGCAGGTCGTCCAGTCCCTGAACCTTCAGCTCAAGTTGCAGCAGCATCCCGTTCTCCCGGGCAAACACGATGGCCTCGCGCAATGTCGGTACGCGCTCGCCTTCAAACTCCGGAGAAAACCAACTGCTGACATCGAGCGCCTTGAGTTCGGCCAGCGTCATCTTTGACACCAAGCCTTTGCCGTTCGATGTGCGGTCGACCGTGGCATCATGGAAAAGGATCAACTCACCGTCGGCCGACAGGACCAGATCGGTCTCGCAAATGGTTGCACCGAGCTCCTTTGCCATGCGGAAGGACGCAAACGTGTTTTCAGGCGAAGCGACAAGGTGACCGCGGTGTCCGCAGATATGAACTGTCCCGGTCTCTGATCGTAAAATCGACATGGTATAAATCCTGTCACTGGCTAAGTACGCCGTCCGGACGCCGGTTGTGGACTATCTGGCCGGAGTGGGGCGTCAGACGAAATTAAACCGTTCCGGTCATTTCAGCGTGGGGTCGAAGATGTCGCGCAACTGATCGCCGATAAGGCTGATGGTCAGTCCAAGTACGAAAATGACGACTCCGGGAACGATCGAAATCCACCATTCCGTCATGATGTAGTCGCGGCCCGCACCAACCAGCGATCCAAGGCTGACCATCGGTGGCTGCACACCGAGCCCAAGGAAGCTCAATGAAGATTCCAGAATCAGAACCTCGGGCATCACGACCGTGAACGTGACGAGCACGATGGCAAGAATGTTGGGAAGAACGTGCTTCACCGCGATACGGAAGCTGCCGGCGCCATTGCGATGCAAGGCAGCGATATACGGTTTTTCCAGTTCAAGACCGGCCATGGTCCGCGTCAGTCGCGCGAAACGCTCCCACCCGAACAAGCCAAGCAGGCAGATGAAGAGCGTCAGGCTGTTTCCGAGGAAGGCCAATACCGTTAGTGCGATGATGATAAACGGCATGGATGCCTGGAAATCGACAGCTACCCGGATAATGGCATCGGCGAGACCACGGCGGAAGGCGGCAATAAGGCCCAGCGTGGTGCCGATGGTCATGCTGATGATCGCCGCACCGAGCGATATCATGATGCTCATGCGCAGTGCATAGAAGATGCGGCTGAGGATATCGCGCCCCATCTCATCCGTGCCGAACCAGTGCACGGCGCCGGTCCCGACGTGAAGCGGCGGCATCTTACGCGCCTTCAGGTCAATCTGAGCAAATCCGTATGGTGCCAGTTTGTCGGCGAAGACGGCCAGGCAAATAGCTGCAACCATCACGAAAAGGCACATGGCCAGCAGAGGGTTGATGCGCGGCAGCTTCGAGACGAGGTCGGAGCTCTTCGGTGTAGCGGGCGTAAGATCTGTCATGGATGCCTCCTTCAAGACCGGTTCGAGTAGCGCAGGCGCGGGTCAGCCAGCGTCTGGAGGAAATCGACGAGCAGATTTGCACTGACCATGGCGATCGTGATGAGAATGACGATAGCCTGCACGACCGCGACATCGCGGGACGCCACGGAACTGATGAGGAGGAGGCCGACGCCGGGCCATGCGTAGACGGCTTCAACGACCGCCGATCCACCGATCATTCCACCAAGCAGAAATCCGAGCAGTGTCAGAAGTGGGAGGGCCGCGTTCGGCATCACATGCCTGACGATAAGTCCCCACTCCGAGACACGACGCGCGCGCGCCGCGAGGATATAGCGTTGGCCCATGACCTCGAGGGCGCTGGAGCGAACGAACCTCGCGATGACTCCCGCGTTGTAAAGACCGATTACCAATGTGGGCATCACCAGGTGAGCGAGCGTCGATCCTCCGCCGGACGGCAGGATCCGCAATTTCACGGCGAAGAGCTGGATGAGGAGAATTCCGGTCAGAAAAGTCGGGACGGAATGGGTCAGCACAGCAAGGCCAATCACGGTCCGGTCGACGATACCGCCACGGTAACGTGCGGCCACGATGCCGAGTGGAACACCGACGACGAGAGCAAGTACAAGTGCTGCCGCCATGAGCTGCAAAGTGGCCGGAAGCTTTCCGAGGACTGTACCGAGCGCGTCTTGGCCGCTACGTAGCGACACTCCGAAATCCCCGGTCAGCATGCGCCCGATATAAGCGAAATACTGTTCGGTGACAGGACGATCCAGACCCCATTGCTGGCGCAGCATCTCGATGACCTGGGGTGGGGTTTCGACACCAAGAAGCGAAGTCATCGGATCGCCGCTGATGCGAAGCATGACGAAGGTGAAGGTGATGACGAGCCAGACCGTTAAGATTGCGCGCAGGACTGCGCTGGTCATTGTGTTCAGCATGATGCAGCCTCCGTAGGTATCTGGCGGTTGGATGCGGAATCCGCCGAATTTGCCCGGCGCCTGCCTTTCGGGACCGCCGCGAGCAGTTTCACCGTGTAGGGATCGGAGGGCCCGGCAAAGACTTTTGCGGTCGGTCCTGTCTCCACCACGCGACCGGCCTGCATCACGACGACGCGATGCGACACATGCCGCACCACGCGCACATCATGGCTGATGAACAGGATGGAGAGACCGCGCTTCTCCTGAAGATCGAGCAGGAGATTGAGAACCTGTGCCTGGACCGACACGTCCAGCGCCGAGACAGGTTCGTCGCAGAGCAGGATCTTCGGTTCGGCAACGAGCGCCCTGGCGATGGCGGCGCGTTGCCGCTGGCCGCCCGACATCTGATGGGGATAGCGGTCCAGCATCGCGCTTGGAAGTGCGACTGCATCGAGCGCATCCCTGGCCATATCACGCCGATCTGTCTTGCGTCCGATCGAATGAATGGCGAGCACTTCCTCGATCTGGTGACCGATCGTATGGCGCGGGTCGAAAGCGCCAAGCGTATCCTGGGCGACGACTTGAAGGACACGTGCCAGGCGCCGACGGTTCGGCCGGAGATACGTTTTGAATGGCTCGCCGAACAGCTCCAGCGATCCGCTATCGGGATTGCGGTCACCGCAAAGAAGTGCGGAAAGGGTCGATTTACCGCATCCAGACTCACCGACCAGACCGAGCGTTTCGCCCTGGCCGAGGGTGAGGGAGACGCCGCGGACGGCATGGTGACCCTTGCGGCTATTCGGCAAAAGTGAAAAGCCGGATTTGTAAGTGAAATCAAGATCGCGGGCTTCGAGAACGGTCGTCCTGCCCAATGTTTCCAGACTCATGGCGAGAGCTCCGTTTCGTTTGTTGATGCTACGGCTTCGAGCCGCCAGTTCTGAGGCATTTCCACCAACCTGGTCAGCGGTTCGCCGTGTCCTGGCATCGCGTCCAGCAGGAGGCGTGTGTAGGGATGGCTCGGCCGCTCGTAGATATTCTCAGTCGTATCGATTTCCATGATTTCGCCGCCGTACATGACGACGATGCGATCACAGACCTCGGCGATTAGATCGAGATCATGGCTGATAAAGATCATGGCGATGCCGCGTTTACGGACCAACGAAACGAGAAGCGAAACGACCTGGGCCTGAACAGTAACGTCCAGGGCCGTCGTCGGCTCATCTGCAATGACCAGGTGCGGTTCAAGAGCAAGGGCCGTTGCGATCATGACGCGCTGGCACATGCCTCCGGAAAATTGCGAGGGGTAGTAGTGATAACGCTTTTCAGGCTCGTCGATCGCGACGTCCTTCAGGAGCTGCAGTGCTATCTTGCGAGCTTCTTCCGCAGAGTGTCCGGCACTTCTTGCGGCCTCGGCGATTTGTTCGCCAACAGTTCGCACCGGATTAAGACAGGAGACCGGCTCCTGGAAAATCATACCGATCGGTGGAAGCATTTTCGACGCAAGTGCCCCTGGCAGATCGGAGGCTTCAAATGCGTGGTCGCCGATCGTCACCGTACCGGAAGCATGAGCCATAGCCGGCAGGAGGCCGGCTATGGCGAGGCAGGAGAGCGATTTTCCCGAACCGCTCTCTCCCACGATCCCAAGAATTTCGCCTTCCTTGACATCGAAAGAGACGGACTTGACTGGAGTCAGTTTCAAAAAGGAAATGCTCAAGTCTCGAATGGAGAGAACGGGTTCACTCATTGGCGCATCCTCATTTGGTGGTGTTTGCGAAGGACAGGCTTTGGGCGCCGAGGTCCATGGCGAAAGTCTGCTTAGGCTCCCACTTCAACTTGTTGGAAATCCCGTAGAAGACGGCGTTCTGGTGCAGGACGGTGATGCCCGGATCCTTTAACTCGATGATGTCCAGCATGTCGGAAAAGATCTTGGCGCGATCAGCCGGATCGATGGCCTGTTCGAGCTTCGCACCGAGAGCGTCGAATTCCGGGTTCTCCCAGATCTTTTGTGTACCCATCGTTGCGGTCTTTGCGAACGAAAGCGCGTACACGGATACATAAGGATCCGAAACGATGGCAGTGCTGGACCAATTGCCCGTCGCGCGAGCATTTGTGTTTTCGAATAATTTGCCGGCTTCGACAAATTCCAGCTTGGCATTGATACCCACGGCCTGCCACATAGCGACAATGGCCTCGCTGACCGGGTTTTCTGCCGTGTAATAGTTGTTCTGCGACCGGATCGTGATCTGCTCGCCGTTATAGCCGGCGTCCTTCAGGAGCTGCTGCGCCTTTTCTGGATTGTACTCGGGCTTTGGACGATCCTTCAGGTAGATCGGTCCGAATTCCTTGAACTGCGCGCCATTCGGGACGACGGTTTTTCCATCCCAGATGGAGTCGACGATTGCCTGTCGATCAATGGCCAGGCTTAGCGCCTGGCGAACGCGCGGATCCTTGAGCACAGGATTGTTCTTGTCGTAGAACAGGATGCGATTATTCGGAACCGGACCGCCGACGATCTTCGCCTCATTTGATTTGTTTACAACGTCGAGCTGGTCCGGCGGAAGATCGGTGACGATGTCATAGTCGCCCGCGAGAAGACCGGCGATGCGCGACGAGACCTCCGGCACCACTTTGAAAGTAACGGTTTTAGCATTGGGCTTACCGCCGAAATATAGATCGTGAGCAGCCAGCGTGACATGATCGTTCGCGATAGACTCAATGACCTTGTACGGGCCCGCGCCGATTGGCTTCTGCTTCCACTTGACCCAGTCGCCGCCCATCTTCACCCAGGCGTCCTTGCTGATGACAACGGCGGAATAGTTCGCCAGACGCTGCAACAAGACGGGATCCTTGAACTTCGTGACGAAGCGCACTGTTTCCGGATCGACAACGTCGACATGATCAAGGCTGCTAAAGCTTGTCAGGTAGGTTGGATATCCAGGCGCCTTTGGATCAGTCAAGCGTTCCGGACCAAACGAAAATGCCACGTCGTCTGCGGTCATTTCACGGCTGTCGTGGAAGATGACGCCCTTGCGAAGCTTTATTTCCAGGGTCGTGTCGTCGATCCATTTCCACGAGATCGCAAGGTTCGGCCGAACCGTGTAATCGTTCAGGTCGAGCTTTAGCAAAGTTTCGTGGATCGATGGGTTATTGCGGAACGCGGCGTTGGATGCCTGGTCGACCGGCTCCTGGGTCTCGGGGTTTTTCTGAACTGCTATTCTCAAGTCGCGACGATTGTCCTCCTGAGCGACGGCTGCCCCGGCCGCCAGCGAGGCAATGACGAGTGCCGTCGACGCAATGAATGTTCTTCTCTTCATATTCTCCACTCCCTGACGAGGCCGGTCAGCTGGGCTGTACCGAGCCGGTGCTTCTTGCTTTCACTCCCTGTCGCCGACGCTATGTTGGCGACTTCCCCCACGCTTTGATCCGGCGAGACGAGACCTGAGACGGGCAATCAATGCCCATCGAACTCTGTTCGAGGATGGACGCACACCGAGCGTGGACCCTCACGTTGCAATCACGAACTTCTTGCGCAGCTTCTCTGGAGCGGTGTCGATCATCGACTTGGCGCCCGCATCGGTGACGATGACGCTGATGTCTTCGATCTTTGCTGCCACCGACAGACTGGACTTTGTGAACTTCGAATAATCCGCCACGACGATGACACGCCGGGAAACCTCGATCATGGCGCGAGCGATACTCGCGTTCACGGGCGTTGAGGTGCAGATCAAACCACGATCTATGTCGATCGACGCCGCGTTAAGGATAAGCTTGTCGACATTGAACTGGCGAATGAACTGCTCCGCCAGCGGCCCCCGGAAAGAGCGGTTCGCTTCGGAATATTCGCCTCCTACCGAGTAAATGCTCTGCCTTTCGGCACGCGTCAGTTCGGCAACAATGTCGAGGCCGTTGGAAATGAATGTGAGGGTGTTGCGTCCAGCGAGGTGCTTGGCGACTTCCAATGCTGTCGTGCCTGCATCAAGAAGAACAGTGTCGCCATCGACAACCATCTCAGCCACGGCAGCGGCAATGGCCGCCTTCTCGGTCTGGTTTGAGACGGCACGGGCGGCGTTGGATGCGTCCATCGCGACCTGGTTGATATTGACGGCGCCGCCGTGCGTCCGGCGCACCAATCCGGCCGCTTCCATCTCGCCAAGGTCACGGCGGACAGTCGCGACCGAGATGTCGAGGTGCTCCGTCAGTGTACGAATATCCACGAAATTACGCGTCCGCAGCAGGTCGACAATTTTCGCTTGGCGATCTTCCGCTTGGGTCAACACGCGTTTCCTCCTCGTCCGTATGTGATGCTTATCGATCAATCGTGAGCGATATCTACCTCCCGTAGATGACAGCTATATGACAGCTTTGTTGGCTTTTGCATAGTAAATCTGCTGACGAATTGAATTAATTGTGTGCTGCATCGCACAAATCCTGCTGTATGTTGAGCGAAATCGATCATAAAAGGCAAATCAGGCTGATGGTGGTTGTGTCGTCAGGTTGCCCGAGATCCAAAGCTTCGGGGCAGCACCCCGGGATTGACGCCTATCCTATGCTACCGGGTCAGTTCTCAGTGGCAATCAACACTTAAGGCATATCATCTTACCCCAGTGCATCAAACGAATGCTTCCTCCATGGATGAACTGGTTTGCTTTGTTGACACTGATGACCCCAATGGCAGCTATTCTTGGTGTTCATGAAGCACTTGGAAACACGCAAGCGGCTATGGAAGCCGCCGGCTCACGCCCGGAGTTTCTGGTGCCCTTCTATCTCTTCCTCATGACGATCTTCTTCGCCTTCATCTATCCATTTTCGGTTTTCACGCGCCGTCTCGAACGGCGATTTGGGACCGGCTCGTAACGGAGTCGTTTGAAATGAACACCTCTACAAATTGGTCGCCCGACAAGCCGATCGTCGCTCTCCAGGACGTGCACAAGTCTTTCGGCACGTTCGAAGTCTTGAAAGGCATCACGATGGAGGTGATGAAAGGCGAGGTCGTCTGCATCATCGGGCCGTCAGGATCCGGGAAATCGACGCTGATCCGAACGATCAATGGTCTCACGCCGGTCACGAAGGGATCTGTAAAGGTGGAGGGGCAAGAGGTCCACGACGCAAACCTGGACAAGTTGGCCCTCCGCCGTAAAGTTGGCATGGTATTTCAGCAGTATAATCTGTTTCCTCATCGCACAGCGCTTCAAAACTTGATGATGGCGCCGACGCTGGTCCTTGGTGAAAAGCGAGGCGAAGTCGAGAAACGCGCGCGCTCTCTTCTTGCTAAAGTGCGTCTCGAAGGGAAAGCCGATGCCTATCCGGCCGAGCTGTCCGGCGGGCAGCAGCAACGTGTGGCGATCGCCAGAAGCCTCTGCATGCGTCCTGACGTCATGCTGTTCGACGAAGTGACTGCTGCATTGGATCCCGAGATGGTCAAGGAGGTCCTCGTTACCATCAAGGAACTGGCGGCCGAGGGCATGACCTGCGTACTTGTTACCCATGAGATGGGTTTCGCTCGGGAAATATCCGACAGGGTCTATTTCACGGATGCCGGTCGGATCGTAGAGAGTGGTCCGCCAGCTCAGCTTTTTGACCACGCGCAGGACCTGCGGACGAAAGAGTTTCTTTCCAAAGTTCTTTAGGTGTCGATCGGTCGGACCGCTGCTCTTGCGTTTTGTTCGATCAATGGTCGCCCAGAGCTCGGAGGACTGCGTCACCATCGTTGATCTTAAGCAGCGCTGCGGTGGGCGTCTACGCAATTCGAGCGGTTGGGTACTTTTCTACACGGTGTTGTTTTGCCTGAACACAGCAGACTTGTTGGGACTGGACACGTGTCTCATCGATATGCTCCCGGGAAAACAATGTCCTGATCGACCAGCACATTGAATTTGTAGCCAGGCCGGATCTCGAGCGTCGGCTGCACGTCCATGTTTCTCTGGATGGTCCGGTCAGCGACACGACCGAAGGTTTCGGCGAAGTTCCGACGCGCCGCATCGGAGGCCGTATCCTGCGTCGCCAGTGTCGAACTCTCGGGCACGGCCATGTCGATCCCCGTGCCGATCACCGCAATAAGGACGGCCGAACCAAACGTCTGGAGCCACTTCCGATCCACCTTATCGCGGAAACCGCTGTAGCCCTGCGCGTCCGTCCCGGACATGCCGCCGATCTGGAGCGTCGAGCCATTCGGGAAGATGATGTCCGTCCAGACGACGAGCACACGGCTCTGGCCGAACGACACCTTGCTGTCATAGCGGCCGAACAGTTTCGTTCCCTGCGGGATCAGGAGGCGGTGTCCTGTCGCCGAGTCATAGACGTTCTGGCTTACCTGGGCAGTGATACGCCCGGGCAGGTCGGAGTTGATCCCGGTGATCAATGTCGCGGGAACGACCGAGCCACGTTTGAGTTCGTAAAGCGACTGCTGGGGGACGACACGGTTCGGAAGATAACCGAGCTCCTTGAGGTCGGCATTGAAGAAATCCTCCTTCGTCTTCTGGCCGTTCGGATCAACATTTTGCCCGGCGAGACCCGCACGAAGAGCGGCGGCGTAGAGGTCGGATGCTCCGGGAGCCGTTGCCGTGGAAACCTCGTTAGTCGTCCCGGCCGTGTCGTTTGCATTAGCTCCCTGCCTGTCAAACTTGCCGCGGTCGATAGCGATCGGTGAGTCATAGGCGGCGTCATTGGCCTGCAGCCGGGCCATTCTCTGGCGCTGCCGCTCACGAAGATATTGCTCTTCCTGCTCGCGCTGCAAGCGGGCGCGCCAGACCTGTTCAGATTCCAGTTGCGGTTCCGTCCGCGCATCTTCCCTTTGACCGGGCTGAGGTGTGAATGGATTGACGGAGCGCTTCTCCTCTTCCCTCTCGACCGGCGTCGGCTGCAGCGTCGTCACCTGCTGCGGCTCGCCGATGATGCCGTCGGAAACGCCGCGCTTGATCTGATCGGCGAAGGTTGACGCCGGATTGCCGGAGCTTGTGTCCGGGCCGGTGTCGCGGAAATACAGTCCGCGTGAGGTCAGGCCGTAGAAGATGACGGCTAGAAAGACGACCACAAGCACGATCACGACGATGATCGGCATGCGGTTGATCCGGCGCATGCCGGAGCCCACCTCCTCGTTTTTAGAGCCGCCGAGCTTGAGCGATTGAACCATGACCGCCCTCTCCACTAACCGCGTTGCATGACCGAGAGCGCGCTCGCCGGCTGCGCGCTCATCGTTGTGACGGTATAGGCGCGGCCGAGTTCGACGCTGTTGGTCGACAGACGGGCGAGCACTTGCCCCTCGAAGGGAATGACGACATAGGCGAGCGGCACGGTGCGCGTCGTGCCATCCGTCTTCTGGTCGGTCACGACCGCATAACCCCATCCCTTGAGGGACGCCTCCAACGCTTGCCCGAAGGGCGAGCCGTCCTGCTTCAGCGAGACGGTCGCGGTACCAGGACCGATCTGCTCGGCGAGCCTGCTCACCATGTCGCCGGCAATGGCGCTGGCCGCCGGCCCCGAGATCTCGGCAGGGGCATTGCTGGAGCTCAACCCGTCCGTCCCGGCGGATTGGCATCCGGAAAGGAGGAGGGCGAGGGCGCAGGTGGCAGCGAGGCTGCGGAGGGGGCGCAAGGGGTGCGTGCGGGAGGGCAGGCTTGGCATCACCGCCCTCCCCTTTTGATTGTCACCTTCTCCTGTTTCCAGCCGACGCCGGAAACGAGAACCGCGCGATCGACGTGATAGTCGACCACCATCATATCGCCCTTCATCCGGTAGTTGACGATGCGGTTCTGACCGCCGGAGACGACAAACAGCACCGGCGCGTCCTGGCCGGAGATCGAGCGCGGGAACTGGATATAGGTCTTTTCCCCGTCACTATAGACCCGTGTCGGCCGCCAGCCGGCATTGCCGGAGACGGAATAGGAGAAATTCAACTGCTCGGCCGGTACGCCGGCGCCGGGGATCGTGCTCGCCTCCATCCGTGCATTGATGTCGGCGACTTTGTTGGACACGTCTTCCGGATATTCGAATCCGACGCGGGCCATGTATTGTGTCTGATGCGACTTGAGCTGGATGTGATAGGTGCGGCGCGAGGTCGTCACCACCATCGAGGTGACGAGGTTCGGCTCTGATGGCTTGACGATCAGGTGGATCGCCTGCCCACCCGCAGCACCTGACGTCGCCGGCTCGACCTTCCACCTTACGGTGTCGCCGACGAGGACGTCGCGCACCACTTCGCCGCCCTGAAGCTCGATGTCGCACACCTGCAGCGGCGAGCAGACGACGGAGGGCTGCACCTCGCCGTAAAGGAAGATCACCTTCCCGTCCGGTCCTTTCGTGACAAGTCCGCGTGAGCCGCGCCACTGAGTGGAAATCCCCATCCCCTTCGCCTCATTGGCGGTGACGCCATCGGCTGCGAGCGCGCGTGAGGAAAGAGAAGCCGACAACGGCACGAGAGCAACGACGATCGTGGCAGCAGTCAGCGTGGCCGAAAAACGTCTCAGTCGAATGTTCATGTTCGAGGCCATGCCTTTCAAAGCTGCGCGGTCCAGTCGAGATCCCTGAGATAGAGTCCGATCGGGTTAAGCCGGATGACGCCCTCGTCCTGCGGCGGTGTAAGCGTCACGGTAGCAATCCCGCGGAACCGGCGCGTGGCTGTCTCTTTGCCGCGGCGATCGCGCTCGAACTCGGTCCAATCGATCTGGTAGGACTGGTTCGACAGCGCGACGATGTTGTTGACCTCGACGGCGACCGTTGCGTTCTTCGCTTTCTCGAAGGGCGACGAGGAGCGAAACCAGGCGTTGACCTTTTCGGTCGCAGGATCCGAGGTGCGGAGCAGCGCATAGGTGCGGTCGATATATTGTTTCTGCACGACCGCATCCGGCGACACCGACCGGAAGTTCGAGACGAAACTGCCAAGCGTGGCGCGCACCACGCGCGGATCGGCATATTCGATCTGCTGCGGGAACCCGGCGCTTGAGGCCGTGCCGAGCTTGTCGACCTCGACGATATACGGCACCAGCTTGACCTGCGTGCTCTGGTAGAGAGCGTAGCTGAAGCCGATCACCGCCATGGTCATCCCGGTGACGCCGACCAGGCGCCAGGCCGCGGCTGCCTTCACATAGGAGCCGTAGCGCTCGTTCCATTCCGTTCTCGCAGCGATATAGGGATTGTCGGGCGGGGTGCGTCCGGCCATGTGCGGTCAGCCTCTTACTTGTTTTCGTTGACGGGTGGAGGCGGAGGAGGCGCCGAGGGCCTGCCGGATTGCCGGGTCTGATCAAGCTTGGCGTTTGCAAGACCGAGCAGTGAGCCGGCATAGGCGCCGGGCGATCCGATTGCTTTTTCCCTTGCTGCCGAACCGACTGCGCTGCTCGCGCCGCCGATGCCAGCTTCCATGCCGCGCATGGCGGCAGAGCCAAGTGACGCTCCCCCTGCCCTTGCGGCGCTCGCCGCCTGAAAACCTTTGCTGGCAGCGCCTGCCGTGAGGAAGGCGGCGCCCGCCGCGAACGAAGCCGCCTGCCCGCCATGCCGGATCGCCTCCATGCCGCCCGAGACCGATGCTCCCTGGACGACGCCCTGGATGATCGGCGGGACATACATGGCGATGATGAACACGACGACGGAGATGCCGGCGATGCCGATTGTGGTGATGAACTGGTCGGAGGTCGCCGTCGGCGCTTCGGCCAGCCCGATCAGGATGTCGGAACCGATCTTGGCGATCATGACCAGTGCCATCAGCTTCATGCCGACGGAGAAGGCGTAGACGAGGTAACGGACCGCGAAATCCTTGGTATAGGAGCTGCCACCCAAACCGAGCATGATCATGCCGGCCAGCAGTCCTACATACATTTCGACCATGACAGCGACGAAGATCGCTGCGACGAGCGAAAAGGCGACGACGACCACGATCATTGCAAAGACGGCGGCGATCGCCAGTGCGTTATCCTCCCAAAGCCCGAACTTCGCCTGTTCCGACATTTTGGAGGCTACGCGGATACCGGCATCGAAAATGTTGGCCGGCGAAGCGGAGCCCCCGCCGGCGCCGATCTGGAACAGGCTGTCCACCACCGCCTTCGCGAGCGCAGGGGCGCGATCGAGGATGAAGGCGAAGAGACCGATGAACATGATCCGACGCACGAGCTCGGCGAACCAGGCGTCGAGGCTTGCCGCATTGATCGCCAGCCACACGGCTGCGATGCCGATCTCGATCCCGGCGAGGATCCAGAACAGGGAGCGCGCCGCGTTCATGATCGTCGTCTCCCAGCCCTTGGCGGCGGTGACGACCTGGTTCTCCAAGGTGGTGAGCACGGAACCCTGTTGGGCGAGCGCCGGCGCTGTCGCGAGAGCTAGGATCGCGACGACGATGAATGCGGTTTCGAGCTTGCGGGACGGGCGAATGACTACCATCGCGGCTTCATTTCCTGCCCGCCACGCACGTCGCGATCCGGGTCGCCCCCGAAGAAGCGCTCCCGGTGCTCACGGTGCGCTGCGCCAAAACGCGACGTCCCGGCCGGTGTTTCAGTCGCAGCATCCGGTTGGACCACCACCCAGACGATCATGCCGGCTCCGAAGGCGACGACACCCGCGACTGCGAGGGCGATGATGATACGCGGGCTCACCAGCGGGGCTCCATAGTCTGCCCGCCGCGGATGTTATTGGTTGGCGCGTTGAAGAATTTCTCGCGCCGGGCCTGGGCAAGATCCTTCTGTGCCTGTTCCGACTGGAACCATGTTCCCATCATCGTGGTCTGCTGTGACACCAGCCCGCGCAGCTTCTGCATCTGCGCCACCTGCTGCGTTGCGATCTGGTGCCCGACCTGCAGGGCCTTCATCTGGCCGTCGGCGCTCTCCGACATCGAGCGCAGCGAGGACATGGTGGATTCCTCGCTGGAAAACTGCTCGGCCGTGAGGTTCGCCGCCTTCAGCGTGCCGGCGATCGTGTCGCGATTGGTGTCGGACCAGTTCTGATAGGTCGTTGAGAAGCTCTGGCCGTCCGGCAGGTTGCTCTTCATGTCGGCGAAACTCTGAAACCGCTGGTTCAGGACGTCATCGACGTTGCCCATCGAAAACGCGACGCCCTGCCCTTGCGCGACGATGTTCTGGAGCTTGTTGAGGTCGTTCTCGACCTGACCCCAGATATGGTTCGGCAGCTGCGCGGTGTTCTGCAGCAGGTTCTTGTAGATGTTGATCTGGTTCTGGATCTGCTCTGCAAGCTGGCTGATCTGGGTGATCTGATTGTTCACCTGCTCGGCCGACTTGCCGACAAGACTGATGAGCTCCGCATTGTTGGCGAGTTGCGTCCATTCGGTTGCCTGTCCGGTAACGCCGCCGGCAAAGGCCGGAACCGGGAGAGCGACCGGGATCATGATGGCCGTGATCATAGCGGCGCGCGCCGCTTCAAGCGGCCTGGAAAAGTGTTTCGGCATGGGCGATCCCCCTTTGCTGGAGCCAGTGCTTGGGCCAATCCGCCCCGTGTTCGAAGTGAAGGGCGCGGATGCGCTTCAGGTCCTCCTTGCCGGAAGCGCCGACGAAGGAAAGCGCCACGGGACCAAGCGACATATCGAACAGCCGGCGGCCCTCGGGGGAGGCGACGTAATATTCGCGTTTCGGCAGTGCGGTGGCGACGATCTCGATCTGCCGTTCGTTGAAACCGATGCGCTCATAGAACTCGCGCGTCCCTGGCTCGCGTGCCGCGCCGTTGGGCAGACATATTTTGGTCGGGCAGGATTCCTTCAGCACGTCGATGATCCCGGAACGCTCGGCGTCCGAGATCGACTGGGTCGCGAGCACTACGGCGCAGTTGGCCTTGCGCACCACCTTCAGCCATTCCCTGATTTTGTTGCGGAACGTCGGATGACCGAGCATCAGCCAGGCCTCGTCAAGAATGATAAGGCTGGGCGCCCCCGTCAGCCGCTTCTCGACCCGCCGGAACATATAGAGCAGGACCGGTACGAGATTGCGCTCGCCCAGATTCATCAGCTCCTCGACCTCGAAGCACTGGAAAGCGCCGAGCGCCAGCCCGTCCTGCTCTGCATCGAGCAACTGGCCCATCGGTCCATCGACCGTGTAGTGATGCAACGCGTCCTTGATCTCGCGCATCTGCACGCCTGAGACGAAATCCGAAAGCGAGCGGCCGCGGGATTCCGCCATCAGGGCAAGCTGCCGGGAAATGGCGTTGCGATAGTCAGGCGTGACCGTGACGCCCTGCAGGGCGACCAGCGTCTCGATCCACTCCGCCGCCCAGGCACGGTCGCCGTCGGACGCGAGTTCGGCGAGCGGGCAGAAGGCTAGTCGTGGCGAGTCCCTCTCCCCTCCTTCGGCCGCGTCCCCGCCGATCTCGTAGTGATCACCGCCTATGGCGAGCGTTAGCGGCAGCATCGACCGCCCCTTGTCGAACGCAAAGATCTGCGCATCCGCATAGCGTCGGAACTGCGCCGCGATCAGCGACAGCAAAGTCGATTTGCCCGAACCGGTCGGGCCGAAGACCAGCGTGTGTCCGACGTCATCGACATGGAGGTTGAGCCGGAACGGCGTCGAGCCGCTGGCGACCTGCATGAGCGGCGGCGATCCCGGCGGGGAGAATGGGCATGGCGCGACGGGGCTTCCCGACCAGACCGAGTTCAGCGGAATGAGGTCCGCGAGATTGCGCGTGTTGACGAGCGGCTCGCGGATATTGGCATAGGAAACTCCCGGCAGACTGCCGAGAAAGGCATCGGTCGCGTTCAGCGTCTCGATCCGGGCGCCGAATCCTTCGGCCTGGATCAATCGGCGGATCGCCTCGCACTTTTCCTGAAGCCGTTCTTGCTGTTCATCGAACAACACGATGACCGGCGTGTAATATCCATAAGCGACGAGCTGCGACGATGCCTCGGCGATTGCGTCCTCCGTCTCGGCGACCATCATCATCGCATCCTGATCGAGCGAGCGGCTCTGGGTCTGGAAAAGCTGATCGAAGAACGGACGGACCTTCTGCTGCCATTTCTTGCGGGTGCGCTCCAGTTTCTGGCGTGCCTCCTGCTCGTCGAGAAAAACGAAGCGCGACGACCACCGATAGGTGAGCGGCATCAGGTCGAGGCTGTTCAGGATCCCCGGCCAACTCTCCGCGGCTAAGCCGTCAATGGCGACGACGCCGAGGAATCGGCTCTCGACCGTCGGCGTCAGGCCGTGCTGGAGTTCAGCCGTGACCAGCCAATCGAGGTACATCGGGATATCCGGGAGCCGGACCGGATGGTTCTCACCGGTAATGCAGAAGCGGATGAACTGGAACAGCTCGTCATAGCGGGCGATCCGGAAGCCGCCGCGTTCTTCGGTTTCGCGCGTCACCATGCGGCGGATGGAGACGACATTGGCGAGGTACTGTTCGACCTCGCGGATGGAGGTCCGGAAGCTCTCAAGCGCCGTGTCGGCATAGGTGGCCGAACGGCTGGCGGTGTCAGAATAGACGTAGCGCGCCAGGCCGGAGCGCCGAGGCTCGGGCGGCCGCCAGGTCAGGATCAACGCGTGCCGGCTCTCGAAATGCCCGCTCTCCCGCTCGAAATGAGTCCGGCGCTCGGTATCAATCGCACGCGTGACGGGATCAGCAAAGTGGCAGGCGTCGTCTGCCGGATAGTCGATCGTCGGAACCCGCAAAGCCTCGACCTGGATCATCCAGCCCGAACCCAGCCGCGACATGATCATATTGATCTGCCGCGACACCTCGTTGCGCTCTGCATCCGTCGAGCTTTCGCTGTCCGGGCCGGCAAAATACCAGCCGGCCATCAGTGAGCCGTCCTTCAGAAGGATCACGCCATTGTCGACCAGGCCCGCATAGGGAACCAGATCGGCGAATGACGGTCCGGAGTGTCGGAAGAGGTTCAGTGCCACCATGTCCGCCTCTTCAGAACTTGCGCCACGGCGTAGAGGTCGGCCGGTAGAGAGATCGATAGGACACGTGCCGCAGATATACGCGGCGCATCAGCGGATCAGTCTTCGCCATCATACGAAGGGCAGCGACCGCGATCAGCCAGATGGCCACGCCGAACAGTGCGGCGTACCAGGTCAGCACCACGAAGATCAGGATCACGGCGGTAAGGCCGGTGAGCAGCACCAGTTCGCGGTCGGCGCCCATCAGCAGGTTCGGGCGTGACAGCGCTCGATGGACCCGTGAGCGGGCGAGGTTGGAGCCCGGTTCAGCCATGAGCCCCCTCCCCTTCCGGTCGAGGTGCCGCCGACATCTTGACATTCCCAGACGCGGGTCGGGCCTCGAACTTGCCGATCGAAGCGCCTGTCGCTCCGAAGAGAGCGACGATCTGGGTCGCGCCGAGAAGTACGCCGCCCACGAGGGCGACGTAGCAAAGCCTCCTTGCGAAATCATTCAACTCGCCCCCGAAGATCAGCATTGCGCCGGCGATCGCCACCGCTGCGAGGGCGATGAAGCCGGCCACCGGTCCCGTGATCGACTGCTGGATTTGCTGGAGCGGAGATTCCCACGGCAACCCACCCCCGCCCGAAGAGGCGAAGGCTGGGTCCGCCAGATTGACGCAGAAGACAACGGCGAACGCCGCAAGTGCAATGGCAGTCTCGGTCTTACGCGACATGGCTGTCCTCATCGATCTGGGCGTAATGTTCGGTCTGGTAACGGGAGTTGGTGAAGCCCTCGACATGGATCACTTCGCGAACCCGTCTCCCCTTCCCCGTTCGTTCGATCGAGACGATCAGATCGACTGCCTCGCCGATCACTTCCTGCATCGGCTGCTGGCTCGCTTCTGCTGTCAGCTGTTCCAGTCGACGGAGAGCGGACATCGCCGTGTTCGAGTGAATGGTGGTGACACCGCCAGGATGGCCGGTATTCCACGCCTTGAGCAGTGTAAGCGCCGCCCCGTCGCGGACCTCGCCGACGATGATGCGATCGGGCCGCAAGCGCATCGTGCTCTTGAGCAGGCGGGCCATGTCGATCGTTTCACTTGTATGGAGCGCCACGGCGTTCTCGGCCGCGCACTGAATCTCGGCGGTGTCCTCCAGCATGACGATCCGATCGTCCGGCGCATTCGCGATGATTTCGGCAATGACGGCATTGGCGAGCGTCGTCTTGCCGGAGCCAGTACCGCCGGAGATCACGATATTCATGCGAGACGCGATTGCGCTGCGCAGAACCGACGCTTGCGCCTCGGTCATGATCTTGTGTTTCAGATAGTCGTCGAGCGGGATCAGGCGTGAAGCACGCCGGCGGATCGTGAAGCTCGGCCCGGAAACGACCGGCGGCAGCAAACCCTCGAAGCGGTGACCGCCGATCGGGAGTTCGCCAGAGATGATCGGTTGCTCGTCGTCGGCCTCTGATTGTAGTGCGTGGGCGACGCTGCCGATGATAACTTCTGCGGCGGCGGGGCTGAGTTGGCCAGCCGGGGCCATGCCATGACCCAGGCGCTCAATGAAGAGCTTGCCATCGGGATTGAGCATGATCTCGACCACCATCGCATCATCAAGCGCGACGCAAAGCTGATCGCCGAGGGCGTCCTGGAGTTTCCGGACCAGACGCGAATGGGAGCGCAACTGGGTCACGCGGCACTCCTGATCGCTGCCACGTCGATCCGGGGGATCGAATGATAGCCCGGTGGGCAAACCTGCCGGAAGCTCGTCCTATCTGCCGGCAGGCTGCCCGCAATGGCGATGGTGTTGCCGATTGCGACCGGTGGGCCGAGCCGTTGCATTGGCCAGCCCGCCCGCTTCAGGATGCGCTCGAAGCGAAGATCGGTCGCGGTGACGATCTCGTTGTAGCCATTGGCCATAGACCATTCGATGATGCCGGCGAACAGGGTGAGCGTGGCGACATGCAGTTGGCTTGCGTCCCTCCGCGAGACAAGCGCGGTATCGACACAGAAGCGCGAGCTCTCGACCATCCCGGAATGCGCGACGAGCGAACCCGTTTCGAGGAGTTGCGGAAAAGTCTGCTCCAGCATCGTAGGGCCGAAAGCCGGAAGAAGACGGGCGCAACCTGCGACACGTCCACTATCGGTAATCGCCAGAAGGTAGGTCGGCTTGTAACCATCGTACTGGTCGCGCTCTTGCCCGGCTGTAATGGAGACTTCCCATTCCAGGCGGCCGCCGAACACCGTCGCGCGAAGACGGTGCATTTGTTTGAGGAAGCTTCGACTACGTTCGTATTGGTCCGGCGAGACTGTCAGTATCTGCATCACGATCTCCACATGAACAGGTCATGCGAACAAAAAATCATCTCGCGGCGCGTGTGCCTACGTGCAGATTTGCACCTGAGGTGATTCTACCGAGTCGGTGTTCCAGGGCATAGAATGCGAGTGGGTGAGAACGGCTAGATGCCGACAAGGTTGTGCAAATCTGCACGTGGTGACACGTCGCACAGAAGGAGGGAATCTGTCTAACTAACAGATAGCATTTGAAGAATCGGCATTTTTTATGATTTCGATTGAAACGTGTTTAACCTTTCATTAACCAAAAACGTCTTGCAACCTCACACGCATTGGGTAATCGTCACGGATAAATGGCAATACGCGCCAATTAACCGTGACAAGAGATTACACCGTGAGCAAAGCCGCTGCCATATCCCGAAATGATCGCCCGTCGGTAGATGTTACCATTGGTGAGCATGCTGAGCAGCTCAGCTCTCAGCTTCAAGCGATGAGCGAGGCTTTGTTTCCTCCGACGTCGCACAAGAGCCTTCGCAAATTCACCTCGGGTGAAGCCGCACGCTTGATGAAAATATCTGACTCAACGCTTCGAAAGATGACGTTGGCAGGCGAAGGCCCCCAGCCTGAGCTTGCCAGCAACGGAAGACGCTTTTACACGCTCGGTCAGATAAACGAGATCCGGCATATGCTCGCAGGTTCGGCTCGTGGACGCGAAAGCATCGAGTTTGTGCCTCATCGCCGCGGTTCTGAGCATTTGCAAGTCATTGCCGTAACCAACTTCAAAGGCGGCTCCGGGAAGACGACGACGTCGGCTCATCTTGCACAGTATCTGGCGTTGCAAGGTTACAGGGTGCTCGCAGTCGATCTCGACCCGCAGGCCAGTCTTTCAGCACTCCTCGGCGTTCTGCCAGAAACTGATGTCGGTGCGAACGAAACGCTCTATGCGGCTATTCGGTATGACGAGACACGTCGTCCGTTGCGAGATGTGATCCGACCGACGTATTTTGACGGTCTTCATCTGGTTCCTGGAAATCTCGAGCTCATGGAGTTCGAGCATACCACGCCGAAAGCCTTGACTGATCGTGGTACACGCGACGGATTATTCTTTACTCGCGTGGCCCAAGCCTTTGACGAGGTGGCCGACGATTACGATGTCGTGGTCATTGACTGCCCTCCTCAGCTTGGGTTTCTGACGCTCAGCGGGTTGTGTGCTGCAACATCAATGGTAATCACCGTACATCCTCAGATGTTAGATATCGCTTCCATGAGCCAGTTTCTCCTCATGACACGCGACCTTCTGGGCGTCGTGAAAGAGGCGGGTGGCAATCTTCAATACGATTTCATACGCTATCTCTTGACGCGCTATGAGCCCCAGGACGCGCCGCAGACGAAAGTGACGGCACTACTGCGCAACATGTTCGAGGATCACGTCCTTACAAATCCAATGGTTAAGTCGGCAGCGGTGTCTGATGCCGGTTTAACCAAGCAGACGCTCTATGAGATAGGGCGAGAGAACCTTACGCGGTCGACATACGACCGGGCGATGGAATCTTTAGATGCGGTGAACTCGGAGATCGAGGCTTTGATCAAGATGGCGTGGGGGCGGGTCTGATGAAAGGCTTTGCGTTCCTCACAGGTCTGTTGGGAGCTCCCAACCGAGAGGTGTTGAGTCGCCCCTTGGACATGGGGCACTGGAGAAACCGGAGAAATTTGAGACAACGATGCATGCCAATCGCTAATTGGCCAGGGTGCAATTGTCTTCTCTTGTTGGGAGCTCCCAACCAAGCGCATTTGCAATCAAAAATGCGACGCCACGACGCCAAACCCAAGAGGCCAATAACATGAGCCGCAAAGACGCAATCGATACCTTGTTCCTCAAGAAGCAGCCTGCAACCGATAGAACAGCAGTCGACAAGTCAGCCGTTCGTGTTCGTACAGGCGCGATTTCGGCCATGGGTTCGTCTTTGCAAGAGATGGCCGAGGGAGCAAAAGCTGCAGCTCGGCTGCAGGATCAACTGGCTGCGGGCGAAGCCGTCGTGTCCCTGGATCCATCAATGATCGACGGGTCTCCGATCGCGGATCGGCTGCCCGCGGACGTGGATCCGAAGTTCGAGCAGCTTGAGGCGAGCATTTCGCAGGAGGGGCAGCAGGTACCGATTCTTGTCAGGCCGCATCCTGAGGCTGCCGGTCGATATCAAATCGTATATGGAAGGCGGCGACTGCGCGCGGCAGTAAATCTGCGGAGAGAGGTTTCTGCAATTGTCCGAAATCTCACGGACCGTGAACTAGTCGTGGCCCAGGGCCGAGAAAATCTTGACCGTGCTGACCTTTCCTTCATTGAAAAGGCTCTCTTCGCCCTGCGCCTCGAAGATGCGGGTTTTGATCGGGCCACCATCATTGCCGCGCTTTCCACTGACAAGGCCGACCTCAGCCGTTACATAACTGTTGCCAGAGGCATACCGCTGAACCTCGCCACACAAATCGGTCCAGCGTCGAAAGCGGGTCGATCGCGTTGGGTCGCACTTGCCGAGGGGCTTGGGAAGCCCAAGGCAACAGACGCAATCGACGCGGTGCTTGAGTCGGAGCAGTTCAAGCACTCAGATAGCGATACCCGCTTTGCCCTCATTTTCAATGCCGTTTCAAAGCCGCCCGCTAAGGCTCCAAAAAAGGTAAGGGCCTGGAGCACGCCAAAGGGGAAAAAGGCTGCGACGATCCGACAAGAAGCCGGACGAACGGCTCTGGTTTTCGATGAGAGATTGGTGCCAACTTTCGGCGAATATGTCGCTGACCAGTTGGATGGCCTGTACGCCCAATTCATTGAAACAACAGGAGGAGGCAAGCTCGACCAATAGCCAGGATTTCATCCAATTCAAAGCTTCGCTCGATTGAGATGGACTGGCTCTCACCGCAAAAGAAAAAGGCCCCCGAAACGGCGTTCCGGAAGACCTTCTCTGTAGTCTCGCAGCTAAGAGAATCGCATTTCCAGGAATCGTAGTCAAGGGTCCCGTGAGGGAAAGCGTCATTTCGACGGGCGGATTTCTATTGCCTAACAAAAGGTAAAAGGAAATGCAGACGCATATTTCAACGACGTCCTTTGGGCGGCGGCCGATGACACTCGGCCATATTGCAAGCCAGATGGCAGCAAAAGCGGTCGCATTGGACGCTGTCGCCCACAAATGGCAGGTCTTCCAGCACATCCGTGAATCCCGGGAACAGATCGGAGCCACGGACCGCTCACTCTCGATCCTGAACGCGCTGTTGACGTTTTACCCGGAGACCGCCTTGACTGGTGGCGCCGAACTGGTCGTATGGCCTTCTAACGAGCAGCTGATGGCTCGCGCAAACGGCATGCCTGCCACGACACTGCGCCGGCATCTTGCCGTACTGGTTGACTGCGGGCTCATCATTCGCCGCGACAGCCCCAACGGCAAGCGGTTCGCCCGCAAGGGAAGGGGAGGGGAGATCGAGCAGGCCTACGGCTTCGATCTGTCGCCAATCGTAGCGCGGGCCGAAGAGTTCCGAGATTTGGCCCAGGCGGTGCAAGCTGAAAAGAAGGCTTTCCGGGTGGCGAAGGAGCGATTGACTCTTCTTCGCCGCGACATCGTCAAAATGATCGAAACTGGCATTGAAGAGAGCGTTCCGGGAAACTGGGGAAGAGTTACACAGACCTATCAGGGGATCATCGGCCGCCTGCCGCGCTCTGCACCCCGTCAGCTTATAGAGAGTATTGCCCAGAAACTTCAGGAACTCTGCGCTGAGATCCGTGACGTATTGGAATCGTTTACGAAAACAATGAATCCGGACGCCAATGAGTCCCATTCCGGTCGTCACATACAGAATTCAAAACCAGACTCTAAATCTGAATCTGAACACGGCTTTAGAGAAATAGAAGAAGCGTGCGGCGGCGTTGCGGAAACCGACAACGTGCGGAGCTTGCCGAAACGCGAGCTGCCTTTGGGAATCGTGCTGGATGCCTGCCCCGAAATGCAGGAACTGGCCCAGGCAGGGACAATCCGGCACTGGCGCGACTTGGTGGCGGCGGCTGACCTTGCCCGGCCGATGCTGGGGATTAGCCCCAGCGCCTGGCGGGAGGCCCGAGAAACCATGGGTGAGCAACACGCGGCGATCACGCTGGCGGCGATCTATCAGCGGGCCGGTCAGATCAACAACGCCGGCGGCTATCTGCGCAGCCTGACCGATCGGGCCAGGGACGGGAAGTTTTCGACCTGGCCGATGGTCATGGCGTTGCTACGGACGAAGCTGGACGAGCAGAAGAATGCAGCCAGCGTCGGAAAACCACGAACGGATGAGGATGCAGAAGACGATAGCCGCGTCCACGTATCGGATTCGCTGCTGAAAAGCCTGCAGAAGCCGAGGTCGTGGTGATCTCCTCGTTACTCGGCCGCGGCGATGTCGACGTCGGTGATCAACCCCGAACGTCGGGCGCGATCGATGAGGTTCTTCACGGACGAGGGCGACCATTTGGAGCCGCCGCGCGGGGTGCGCTCGTGCAGCCTTTCGAGCTGGGTGGCGATATCGCGCAGGGTGAGGTCTGCGTTCGAAGAATGGATGCCGGCCACAAGCGTCATCAGGCGATCCTCGGGAAGCCGGGGCGGAGATTTTTTCAGCAGCGCTGCGTCCGCCATGCGTTCAGTCACCATCCACTTCACAGCCCGGCGAAGCCGTTCCGGCGTCCAGTCGAGGCCCTGCTGTTTGAGCACTCGGGTTATGTCGTCCCATGTGTGATCGGGCCGCATGCGCCGAACGGTCGGAAGCCATTGGTTCGCGGAGGCCTGAATGCGATCGCCGTATGCCGCTTTCTGGGCGGCCGTCATCCTGGCCAACGCCTCGGGGCGTTTCTCTCGTATGCCGGGGTTGCCGGGAAGTTTTCCTTTGGACTTGGCTGCCCGGATGCCGGCCTTCGTTCGTTCGGAAATGAGCGCGCGTTCGAGCTGCGCGACGGCGCCGAGAACCTGGAGCGAGAACATGCCCTGCGGCGTGGTTGTGTCGATAGGATCGCGAAGCGATCGGAAATGCGCGCCCCTCGCCGTCAGATTCTCGATCACCTCGAGCAGATGGCTGACCGAGCGCGCCAGACGGTCAAGCCGAACCACAACGAGCGTGTCTCCGGCGCCGATCTCGCGAACGAGTTTGGAAAGGGCAGGCCGGGCACGCGACGCGCCGGATCCGTGTTCCTGGACGATCACATTGCACCCGGCCGATCGCAGCTCGATTTCCTGGGCTTCTGTCGCCTGCTCGTCCGTAGAGACGCGGGCGTAGCCGATCAGGCGATGACTGGCGCTCGGACGCTTCATTGGGCAAGCTTCGCCGACGGTAGATCGCTGAGAAGAGCAAGCAGCGCCGGATTGATGTAGAGGTTCTCCCGGCCGGCTTTGATTTCCTTCAGCAGGCCGAGTTCAGCAAGGGATTTCAGGTAGACCGATGCGGCCTGTCGTTTCGCAATGTCCGCGGCCACCAGATCGCCGATACGGCAATAAGGGTTCACGAAGATCACTTCGGCCAGCTCGCGCGAATAAATCTTCGGCAGATCCCGCCTGATGCGCTCCGCGGTCTGATCGAGCAAATCCCGGATCGAACGAATGCGCGCGGTCGACCAGTTTGCAGTCTCACGGATCGCCTCAAGCATGTAGAGGATCCAGTCCTCCCAGGCAGCGTCTGTCGTCACGGCGAGCAGGCGGTCATAGTAGGCGCGCTTGTTGCCGATGATGTAACGGCTGAGATAGAGGACCGGAATGTCCAACAGGCCCTTGTCGACGAGGTAGAGCAGGTTCAGCACCCGGCCCGTTCGACCGTTGCCATCGGTGAATGGATGGATGGCTTCGAACTGGTAGTGCATCACGGCGAGGCGGATCAGCGGATCGATGTCCTCTGCCTCGTGAATGTACCGCTCCCAGTTCGAGAGCTTGTCCCGCAACAGTGCTTGCCCCTCTGGCGGAGTATAAATGACGGCGCCGGTCGCCTCGTTCATCAGCGCCGTTCCCGGCGTCGCGCGGATGTCGAGTTCGACGCCCTTGATGGTCCTGCAGACGGCGATCGCTGTCGACGTCGACACCGGACGTTGTTTGAGCGTTTGAAAGCCTTCACTGAGGGCGGTACGATACCGCAGCGCTTCCTTCGTCGCCGGATCAGCCTGGTTGTTGGCCTCATTGGCGAAGCGGAACAGTCTATCGGTCGTGGTGACGATGTTCTCTATCTCCGAGCTCGCCTGCGCCTCCAGCAGCGGAATAGAATTGATAAGGACCGCCTGGTTCGGAATGAGCTGGCCGGACACACGCAGTTCCGCCAGCGCCGCGCGTGCCGAGATGCAGGCTTTCAGCACGGCTTTCGTTTCCACGTCCTCGCGTGGCGGCAAGGTGGGGAGGTCGTTAAACGGGCGGTTCGGCTGAAACGGCATGTCGATTAATCCTCATGCGATCGACATGTCGGGTGGATATGTCGTCGGTATCGACATATCGTTAATTCATGTCGATAGAATCAAAATATAACGACACATTAAGCGTCTCGCAAGCGCCTTGTACAAATGCAGAAGATACTAACAAACGATCGTTTGTAAACGTCTCTTGGTCCTTTGGAGTCAAAGTAAACACGTCGCAAGTGGCTGGAAAACAGTGGTTTTCATCGATGTCACGTCCATCGGCGCTAATCCTGTACAGTTCGAACGCCTTGGCAGCTCTAAATAGTACGCGCGCGAGAAAAAGTATCTGCTATGATTGAAGTGTATGCTATTATAGCTTCAAGATGGTCTAAATAGATACGTTAAAACAATGAGATATGAAATTGGCGATTTGCCTTTGACAGTGCTGCTTCCGGCTATCGCAAGGGCAGAAGATCAAATCGCGCGTCTGGACGAAATTGTTCGTCGCAGCCCCGTCAGGCAGGGCTTTACCGAAAGGTCTCACTTCACCGAGGCGGCCGCAAGCATGTGGATCGCAGGCGAGCTTGTCCACATCGAGGATCTCGTTCTCCACGACGCAAATCGGGATGTGCGTACCCCGACCCACGAAATCACCATCGCACATTCGATCCTGAGAGCGCGGCGGCGCATCGAAAAAGCTGACCCTGACTGGGCGACGAGCAGGGCTGGGATCGTAAACCTGGTGGGGCGGTCAGAGGGCTCTGCGGAACGAGAGTCGGTAGGGAAGGGGAGATCGCCCTTGCCCGCCGAACTGACGCTGAACGAAGAGGACAACTGTTTCGCCGCGGAGATGGCCGAAATCGATGCAGTTCTTGATCGGTCGACCCGCGCACTCGAAGCGGTGGTAACGGTGGAGGGCAGCAAGGCGGATCCTCTGATGGTCGGTGAGCTCGTTGTCCGGGATCCGGGATGGGACGAGGAAGGGCGCCTTTCGGCTTGGAGAGCGGTTCTGGCTCAGGCTGACGCCTTGCCGACTACCTTGGCGGCCGCAGTGATATGGGACGCATGGGAAAGCATGGAGCCATTGCAGCGGCAGCATTGGCTTGGTACCCAACTCGTGAATTCATATTTCCGGGTGCGCGGAAAGGTGTCCTCGCACCTGTTTGGCATCTGCTCCGGTCTTAAAGCTGTGCCGCGGGAACGGCGGCGATCACACAATCGCGCTTCACGAATGCTTGCCGGGCTGGATGCAATGGCGAGCAGCGCTGAACTGGCCATGAAGGAAGTCATTCGGCTGGGACAGGCGAGGGAGCACCTCGAGCGAAAACTGAAGGGAAAGCGCTCGTCCAGCAGTTTGCCGCGCGTTGTGGACTTGCTGATGGCGCGACCGATCGTGTCCTCGTCGATGATAGTCAAGGAATTGAAGGTTAGCCATCGTGCGGCGCTCGATCTCGTCGCCGAACTTGGCGTTCGGGAAGTGACGGGGAGAGGAAGCTTCCGTGCATGGGGTGTGATTTGATGTGAAGGCAGCAAACATGGTCGGTGCGAGAATTGAACGAATTGAGGCGGTCGGGTCCTCGCGCGTTTAGATGTTTCTGGTCATAGAATTCCTTTTGTTTCGCGGCTCGTTCGTGGCGACGCATGTCGCAAACGACAGCGCATTCGCCGCAGTCAAAATCCGCGGGAGAGGGCGGCAACGTTCATTTGAACTCAGTTAAATAGATCGTCTTGATGCCGTCCGGCGTTAGGCCAGTACGGCGCAGTTCAGCCTCACAGCGCTCTTGAAGAACCTCCCTGTCTCCGGGTTGCCCAATTAGATAGACATAGAGATTCCGGACCGCTCCGACGAGCTTTGTCACTTCCTCCAATTTAAGGGCGTACGTTCCCTGGGTGCTTGCTTTCCGATCGGCGATGGGCTCCGGAAGCGCCGAAACCCGTAAAGACTGCCTTCCGGGATAGCATCGCCTGAACCATTGCTCGGCTTCTAGGAGTTGAGCATGGTCGTTCTTGTAGAGCGGGTTGTCCTTCTCCTTGTCGCTTTTGGCTTCTATGACGAAATCGAACAAACCGCTCGTTCGCCACAATACATCAGGCCCTGTTTTGTGCACTGCTTCCGGCCGCTCGGCGTCAAAACCAAGATATGCTCCAAGGTTCTTTAACGCCTCCTCATATTGGAATGGGGAGGCGTCGGGCACTAGAGCCGAGACCGCTTCGTTATAAGCAGGAATGAGCGATCCACGACGTTGATATTCGAGGATTCGGCTAACAATCGCCATGGATTGTGGACCTGCCATTGGTCGCGGAATATAGGCGGGTCGGATGCGAGGTGGGATATGGTTGTTGTTGGTTGCGAAAGCTGACGTCTGAAGTCGCTGACCCTTGTGATCGTCATTCATATGGAAAGCGATGCGAGCTGCCAACGAGGAAAGCCATGCCCTTCTCTGACCATCCTGGACTAGGTCTGGTGAGGAAATCAGGTGTTCGAGTTCTTGAATGGCGCTTTCATACTGTCCCACTCTTTCCAGCCGGAAAGCCCTGCGCTCAGCACCGGCGACCTTCAGCGACAGTTCGTCGATCCCCGGGGGCCGGGTGGCGGCTGCCAACTCTGACGCATGGTAGGCAACCCAATCCGGATCCCTGTTCAAACACTTGAGCATCGTTTCGCCAATTTCCTGATAGCTGGCGACAGCCTCACTCACTTCCTGTCCCACGTTGAGTTGTACGCGGCTGCTCGCGGTCAGATGCTCAAGGTTCTTCTTGCGTCCGATCCATGCAACCAAGTCGCTTCCCGTCAGGACGACCACGCAGAAATCGCCGCCACCCCTGGAGCCGCGCCCTAGGCCCTGCTCGATCCGCTGGGCCAACAACGAGTTGACCGCGGAATCTGCAAGGACATTCGTCCGAAACATATCGTAGTCGGTCGTACCCTGTGGCAGGCCATCCATAATCAGCAGGCGGCAAGACTGACCAGCCAAATCAATGCCGTCGTACCGGTTAGCAAGAACGATCGGACCCTTGAACGATCCGGCCTGCATATCTTTTATGCGGTGGCTAACCGCTTCACTTGTCTCTGGATATTCCGCAGTATCCAACCATCCTTTCGCAACGGTCCCGGACGGCGCCAAAATCGCGACGCCGGCGTAACCGGCAATCCATTTCGCGATCTGTTTAACCATCGGTGTGATAGCGACATTGCCGAGCGGCATCAGCTCGGGCACCAAGATCATGCGCTCGCCTACACCCGCGAGCGATGAAGACTGAATCGGTCTGCCAACTGCAGCAGGGGAGGCACCGAATGTGCGAACAATCTCGCTGTCGTCCGAAATCGTAGCAGACATGTAGATCCGGCGTTTAGCGTCATCGAACGTCGGAAGAAGATCAACCGGCGGAAAGGTGGGGGTGATCGTCACCGATTTGCGGCTGAAGAGGCAGTGGCACATGGCCAGATTGTCACGTAGGAGAGGCCATATGTAGGGATCGACGCCCTCGACATGCTGTGAAAGAAATTCCCGAACTTCGGGGACCTTGGACAGCCAAGCCCAGCTGGGGACCTCGATCACGCCGAAGTCCTTCCCCCTCGTGATGTCAGCAAAGGCGCCGCCTCGTCCGACCTCGTCGAACGCGCCCCTGAAACGATCCGCCATCTCCTGATAGACCTCGAGGTGGTCTTTCGATGTGATCGTCAGGCTGAATGCTTTACGAACAGAGGAAAGCGCGACGTGCGCGTCGTCTAAGATGATGCCTCCGACTTTCACTGCCGGTTTGGCGGAACCTCGAACACCAAATTTGCTGCGACCACTGAAAAGGCTCTCGTAGGCCCCCACGAGAACGGCGTTACCATCAAGAAACTCGGAGGCTAAAGGCTGCCCCCTCGTGTAGGGCACCGCGCGGATTCCATATTCAGTCGCTTTGGCAATAACCTGTTCGACGAGCTGGGTAGTTGGTGCGAGATAAAGAACGGGTTCACCGAGTTCATTCATGGTTGATTGTGCCATGAGAAGCGCAACCAGGGTCTTTCCTCCCCCCGTATGCAGTTTTACAACGACATCCTTGTCGTTTCTCCGGGATGGATACCAAGCATCGAGAGCTTCGGCTTGGCTAACATAAAGGTCATTGATCCCGACGGCTTTCGGCAGGGAATGAAAGATATCTCGTGGGGCGACGGGCTTCGGCTTTGCCTTGTCCTCGCGAAGCTTTTTGAAATCGACCACCTCTTGCCCCCCATTTTACCGACAGTTCTGCTTTAACAGATGTATGCCCAAGAGAGAGGCATTGAAAATACCTACTACTTAGAAAGACGTGTTGCAGGTTATTTTTTCGGCGGGCGTTACTGACGCCTAACGATATGGCAGGAGCAGGATGACAAACCATGTTTTCTGCATCCACTAATTCACAGACGTCCAAGGTTGAAAGTCAGAAATCAATTCTGTCCTCTCGCATTTCACCACCAAGGCCAAATAAATACATGGAGCCATAAAATGACAACAGATCGCTCCGCGGCGCACCGTCGATTCGTTGTGTTAGCGCCTCGGCCACCACGCCGACGTGCTTTACGAGTGCGTCCAGATGTTGCTTTGTTGGTTGGTTCCTATCTCCAAGCGCTGCCTTCAGCGCATACAGCCGTTCAAGCGGCGCTGGATGGGTCTCGGATACCGAAAACCGAGGTATGTCGAGAAATCGGGAGCCCAAAAGTTCAATTAAGTGGAGGAAGAGAAATATGTGATAGGCGCCGTTGGAAAGGCGGAGTTTTGCATCTTTATCCGACCCGATGGCTGTAATCGCGTGGAGGTCAGCACTGAATTCTAGATCGTGGTTATAGGTTTTTAGATCCTCCAGATTTTCGGTCGAAGATGCTTCTTCCATATGACCTAGAAGCAAATGACTAAACTCATGCCCGAATGTGAATTCGAGCATGTCGTCTACATCGCGCTTGATAGCAGCGTCCACACTCGCTGGAAGTTTAGCTCGCGGATCGATGTCAAAGTCCTGGGCTTCTGACCCTATCATCGTCCGCAGGGCGATTAAGGCTGCATCAATCCGGTCGCCCATCGGAAATTCATAGTGTGCGCCATGAAAACATACAGTCATGAAATAGAGGAAGTAGCGCAACGCTTCGGAGACGATGATCACCTCGCCTACCAGGGACTTTAAGCAAGCGGCGTTCACTTCCAGGGTTGGGACGTAGCCATAGGGGATTGAGCGAGCGGATTTTCGTAAGGCCTTCGGCAGTCGCTCAAGATAGCGTCTCGGAGCCAAATTGACGGTTTCGTAGTAGGATGTCAGAGTCCAAGGGCGACCGTTCTGCTGAAATGCACGCTTCCGGTGGGCAAGCACCCTCGTAACTCGAGGAGAATCGGCAACGGAGTTAGCCCGAATTCGCAGCAAGTAGTCATGCGCGCTTCTCAACGACCTCAGCCGGAGAATCTCATTCTTAGAGCAGAAGGGCGCATAAACCAGTTCTTCATTGCTGAGATCTGGATCGAGTGGTTCGATCCCTGTGACGTAGAACTCGCCAAGTTCATCGCCGATGATGAAACCATTCGCGGCGCGGCGCGCCCCGGGAAATTCCTTCAGCCATTTCTGTATTTCGTGCTCTTCCATTGCGAAACGACAACCCTCGTGCCAAGTAGAAAAATACGCAAACTAAAAAGTCCGATAGTAATACGCGAATAAGCCTAACTGCCCGTCTGTAAATCAGGTCGATAAAAAGAGGGTAAGTTCGCCATCAAATCTCTAAGGGCCTCAGTGCTGGCCGCTCCCGAATCTGAGGGCAACAATCTGGACAAATCGGACAATCCGCATTATCTTGGCTGTAGTCAAGAAGGAAGACGAAGATGGTTGCTGTCACCCGTAAATCGCAGATGCGCGCAAAGCTAGAAGTCAATCCGGCTGCGGTAGCCGATGTTCTCAAGGTTTTGGCCCGACACAATCCAGGCCTTTCAAAGCCGGCGCTTGCAGCGACTGGCAAGGTCATGGCCGTGGTCTCTGCGGTGGCAGCGCGCCTTTCTGTCGAGCAACAGCATCGGATTGCCGACGATGAAACGGAACTCGCCCATATTGTGGAAGCCGCCGTCGCCGAACTGGCTGCGAAGCCAGGTCATGTACTCGCGGAGGTATCGGTCGAAAAGCCTGTGGAGGTCAGCCGAGGTGCTGGTCTGGGGCAATCGGTAGACATGGAGGAAGGGCGCCGCAGGCTCGACGAATTTGCGACGCCAACCCGCATCGAAGACTGGGCCGGTCCGGTCGCTGGTCCGGGCGATATCGAGAAGAAGTTCGGCACGAAGCGATCGACCTTGCACGACTGGCACAAGCGCGGAGCTGTCGTCGGTCTGCTCAAGGGCGAGCGAAAGCATGTCTTTCCCCTGGCTCAGTTTGTCGATGGCCGGCCGGTCGAGGGCATGCCTCAGGTCACCAAAATCATCCGCAATCCGCGTGTGGCGTGGCAATGGTTGATCCAGCCGAAGCCGAGCATTGGCGGAACGCCGCTCGACAATCTCAAAATGGGCAATCTAGACGAAGTTCTGGATGCGGCCGAGCGCGATTTTGGTTGAGCTGAATCGTGAAACTTGATCCCCAAACGGTTCGGGAGCTCGCGCTTGCCTTTCTCCCGCAATCTTATGTCCGCATTATACCTGTAGCCCACATGTCGACCCCGCTTGGCATGGGTTTCGGCCAATCGCGATTCTCGAGCCCCAACCAGATGTTCCGACTGCTTTATGCCGCATATGATCTCGCGACCGCGATTGCGGAGACGATTGTGCGCGACCGCTTCGAGGGGACCCAGGAGCGAGTGCTGGATGAGAGCGAAATCGAGGACTGGTCGGTCACTGAGGTGACGGCCACGGATGCTCTCATTCTTCTCGACCTGCGCACGACCGGCCTCCTGAGGTTGGGCGTCAGCACGGACGCAGCCCGGGGCAAGGAACATCAGGAAGGGCAGAGACTGAGCGAGTCGATCTTTCGATCCTATGCTGTCGATGGATTGCTCTATTCCTCACGCCTCACGGCGGCAGATTGCGTGGCGGTCTACGATCGGGCTGTCGCTGCGAAACTTGTCGCCTCTCCGGCGGTCGAGCTGGTTCGTCAAGCCGACTTGATAGCCGCCCTGCGGTCTATCGGGGTGTCGATCCGGGCCGGGCGATAAGCATGTCCGTTACAGTCACTTCCGCAAACTTCTCTGGGCGATTTACGGCGTTGAATGGCACGAAAACGTTGCCAGCGACACATGCCGACATCATCCGCTCGTTGCTGACCGTCGGCTATCCCAGCCGTCGAGCCGCTGTCCGCACCGTTGGCCCCTGGCGGGAGAAAATGCTGGTCGCGATGGCGACGGGCTATCTGGATGCCTCCTTGAACACGACGGCCTATTTTCGGAGTTTGGAGCAGTCGGAGAAGGTGGGGGTTTCGTTCCTTTTCGGCGAGGCGTTCACGCACTGGTATGCTCAGAGTCAGATGAGCGTGCAGTATCTCGTGCATGTCGCCGGCCTTGCCTCCTGTCGATGGGGATCCCCAACGGCTCCGGTCGCGCCGAAAGCTGGCGCAGCGCCTCCTCCTCCAAAATCGCGTCCCGATTTTATCGGCATCAAGCGAAGGGAACGCCATGTGTTCGAGAGCAAGGGTCGCATCCGAGCGCCAGCCGCAAGCACCGTTGCGAAGGCACTGGGGCAGGTTTCGGCGCTTCACACGGTCAACGGACGGGCGCCGACCACACGCTGTGCAAACTTCTTCATGTTCAAGGCCGGTGGTGCAGAGGGCAGAGTGCTGGATCCGCCGGCAAAGGGTGACGACATCACCGTGACGTTTGATCTCTTCGAAGCGATTACACGAGCCTACTCCATTATCCTCGATCAGCCGGTACTTGATCTATCCGATCAGGTTGGTGCGGGTTATGTCGGACGCGAGATCGATGATGGTGTGTTCTTGGGTATCGACAAGGAAATCCTTGCCTTGGTACGAGAGCGGCCCCCGACTGAAGCAACGCGTCGCAGGCGTGTCGCCCAGGTCTTCTCTGCTCTTGAAGATCGGTCGCAGAACTATGCGGGTCGGCAGGATAGAAGTGTTTCGTCCGGCCTTGACGGGGTCCTGCTTCTTGACCGCCGTTCGCCGCGCGCCCTTCGACGCTTCCGGACGCAGGGTTAAATGGCCGACTTTATGTCGGTGTGTTGGTTTCACCTTCTGACCAGCAAATCATGTGATTTACTACAATCCCATAATTCCATCAGAGATGCTCGCTCCATGACGACCCTTCTCGGCCTCACATATATCTCAAATGAAAAAGTGCCGCTCGCGGACCTGGACGACTATGTAACCGTCCACGTGCCGAGTGCTGGGTTTGATCAGCACCTCGGAAATCATGCACCATGGTTTTGGTCGATCGATAGGAGAGGCGGCGGCGGCGTGGATTTCAAGCAAGGGAAATATGACTATTGGGTGCGCCGGATCGGTTCCAACCAACCAATAGGTTTTCCGGTGCTGACATCGACCTCAAAAGAGGAGGGATGGATCTCAGTCATGGACGGCCGACATCGCATAATGGCAATTGTCGATAGCGGTAGGCAGGCCTTTGCAGCGAGACTTCCCAGACCATTGCTGGGAACGGCGCAAATGATAATTCCAGGCCTCGAAATCTTTGATCTGTAGACTACAGACGGCGCCGAAGCGCCCCCTGTCAGACTTCTCCGTCGACGACCATCGAAGTCGTGAAGCCACCATGAGGCTTCGCAATGAACGCCCGGCGCGCTTTGCGGAGTGGCCACGTCTTGTCACGCCACCGCTAGCAATAGAGTTGCTCGGATGTTGCCGCTGTAAGACGAATCCCCTATCCGGAATTTGCGAATGCTGCACGGCCGCTTCTCGCATTATTGCACGGTCTGACTGCGCTTAATGGTTTGCGCCAGGGCGTCGACAACCTGCGGGAACCGTTCCGGATCGCGTATGGCCGCTTTGATCTCATCGGCCCAGCCCGGGTTTGAAATGCCCCATTTGCCCATCGCACCCCCGTCGATTCCGCGATGGCGGATAAGAAACTCGCTGATCATGGCCGGCACGCGTGCGGTAATGAATTTTGCGTTGGTTGGCTTTGCCCTTGCTATGATGACGAACGCACTCGCGAAACTTTCCAAATCATCTTCCTTGGCGAGTTCTTTCATCAATTCGAGGACGGCGCCCGAGGGCGTAATGTAAGCCTTGGAGCCATGCTCGGCGATCGCCCTCGCGATCCGTTCGGCTGTGTCGACGTTCACTTTAGGCACCTCTTCGCTAAGGCCGGCGAGCGCTTCGGCCCTGGCCCGGCGCTCGGCAGCGAGTTTCTTGACATCTTCGGCATCTGCCTGCGCAAAGCCGGAACCGGCATCAATCGGAGATGTCCAGGGAATGTTGTTGCCAACATTGACCACATAGCCGCCACCCTCCTGCGCCGTCCGGGCAATCCGCTTCAGGCTGCTGCCATCGGCACTGACGATAAGAAAGAGCTTTGCACCTGCCGCAGCGGCGGATTGTGCCTGGGTAACAGCGGTGCCATCGTTCAGGTTGAAAGTTGTCGAGCTGTAGGGGAGGCCAAGGATAGCTGCAGCCCGCTTCGCAGCGTCGTTGATAATGGTGTTCCATTCATTGCTCAGCAGTAAGAGCTGATGCAGCGGAGCGGTTGTGTAACTTTGAGCACGCGCGTGCCAGGCGGGCAACAGGCCACTCCCGGTCACGGCAAGACCCACCCCTGCCTGGAGCAGATGGCGACGAGAAAGCGAGCCGGATAAGGGTGCAGAAGCTACTTTTGATGCAGTCATTGATGGATCCTTTCATAGGGTGAATTGGCGTAGATGGTTGAGGTTGAGGCAAGTTGGCTGTTCTGTCGGGATCGTAGCATCGGCGTTTTCACGGCCGCGGCGCGCCGCCAGTTCTGGCGAGCTCCTTATTCATAGAATCCGTCCGTGGATTTGATCAGGCTGGCAAACTGCTCCCGGTCGTGACCGAAGAGGACTGTGAGAGAACGGGATTCGGCGTATTGCCTGATATGGCTGACCGTCCGATCGTAACCGATCGTGTCGTGGAGAACGCCTGCTCGGCGGGCAGGGGGACCATAGTTCGTGGCGGTGTAACAAGCGTCTGAAACGAGCAGAAACCCGGGCTGCTTCTCAAGCCTGACAGCCAGGCCCAGCATTCCTGAAGCATGGCCGGTTCCGAAGTTGAGCAGATTCACTCCGGGCGCGAGTTCTCTTTCCCTCTCATCGCGACCGACGAGATCCCAGTTTCGCGGGGTCGCAAGCCATGCCTCGATGTCCTTGACGATGTAAGGCGACGAATGATCGCCTGTCGCGAAATACCGGACTGCGGTTGCGAATTCATCTTCATGCGCAATCAGCCTCGACTTTCCGAAATACTCCACGCAGCCGGCATGATCATTGTGAAGATGCGACAGGACGACCGTCGAAATATCGTCCGGTGAAAGGTCAAGCTGCCTGAGCCGTTCCGGCAGATTGCATTCCCGCGCCCCGATATAGGGAGCGTTCAGTTGCGACTGCTCGGGCCACCGGCCATTCGTTCCCATGCATTCGGGGTGGCAACCCGTGTCGTAGAGGATCGTGGCATCGGTGCATTGGATGAGGTAGGCGGAGACCGGAATGTCGATCAGACGACTGCTCACAGTCGGCTTCTGCGGCGTGACAAACGTAGAGTTGGCGATGATGAAGTTCTCGTCGACACGAATTTCACCGAGGTCGAGAACGAATAGCTTGTTTCCCATAAGATCTCCGAATTACGTCACGTGGTTTAGTCTCGACTTGGGAGGTTGCGCCGACCAACCACGAAACATCCGCTAGGCCTTCCCAATGCCGGTGGTCCAAAGATCCGGCGGCAGGCTGCCATTGACCGCGAAATCACCGATCTGGCGCTCCTTGTAGATGACCGGATTGTGGGAGGAGATGGCGCGGGCATTTCGCCAATAGCGATCCAGACCCAACTCGTTGCTGAGCGCGGAAGCTCCCAGTCCATCAAAGAGGACTGTCGTTGCATCGAGAATGAGCTGATGGACGACGACCTGTGCCTGGTATATCTGCACCTCCAGTTTGCCGATCTCCGTTCTGTCCTTGGAGCCCTCAGCAATGGCGCGGTGATAGGCGTCGGCGGCTGAAAGCACGATCAAGTTTCCCCCATGCGCATTGGCAAACACCTTGCCGACGAGCTGAAGCACCTGCGGATCGTCGCTCGCGATGCTGGCAGCAGCGTGGGAATATGTTCGTTTGCGTGACCGTACATAGCCAGCAATGGCGCTGGAGGCCGCACGTCCAATTCCAACAAGCGTTGCCAGGTGGGCCAGTTGAGCGAAGGCCGTCAGGAACGGCCACCGCGATGCCGATGGCGCAATATCGTTATCGTCGAGTAGGACCTGATCGAATACGGCCGTCCCACTGGCGGTCAGCCTCTGTCCGAACCCATTCCAGTCATCGACGATAGACGTTCCTGGCGCCGTCGTTTTTATGAGCGCCATGATCGGCTCGTCAGCATTGTTCAGGCCGCTGACTGTCATCCACTCCGAGAACAGAGCGCCGGTCGTATAGAATTTCTGGCCGTTGAGACGATGGCCCTCATTCGTTTGCATGATGGAAGTCGAAAATTTGCCAAGCGCGGCATTTCCAACCTCCGTCGCTGCAGCGGAGATGATCTCCCCGGATCCGATGATGTCGATGCAACGCCTAGTCCAGGGGTTGGATGGTTCGTCGAGAAGCTGTCCGAGCAATCCGAAATGGGCGCGGAAGATCTGCGCGACATTCGAGTCTGCCTCTGCAAGCTCGACGAGCAATGCAAGGAGTTCCAGTGGTGTCGCTCCCAAACCGCCTTTATCTTTGGGGAGAAGCAGCGCACCGAATTTGAGCGCTTTCAGCCTTGCGACTTCATCGCGCGGGAGTGTGCGTGTCGCATCTCTTTGGCGCGAGCCTTCGGCGATTTCGGCGAACACAGGCCGGAAAATTGCCGCGAGTGTGCGGAATGCGGGTGTGTCGATCGTCGGCCAGGGATGAGGATGATGGGTCAAGGGCGTCACTTACAATTTGGAAATAATGACGGTGTCGTCGCGCTACGGGGCAGGCGGCGCCTGTGAAGCCCGCCTGCCGGATAAAGCTCAGCTTCCCAGCCACGCATCGGCGAAGTCGACCGAATGCCCGGACGAATCTTCGGTGTGGTTGTGCAGCGTCTTGCGATAGAGCGTCAGGTTCTGAAACTGAACGAGGTTTACCGCCGGCAGATCGCGGTGAAGGATGTGCTGGAACCTGATGAAGTATTCCTTGCGCTTCGCCGGATCGATTTCGATCGATCCTTTCTCGAAGATCTCATCGACCTCGGCATTGCTGTAGCCGGAGTGGTTGGACCACGGCACGCCCTTCTTGATGTTCTTCGACCAGTAGCCGCGCTGGATTCCGTCCGTCGGATCATAACCGTTGGCAAGATGCTGGAGGTCGATATCGAATGCCGCGTCGGTATAGACGCTCTTGATGTAGGTCGCGTAGTCGTAGCTTTGGATCGCCACGTCGACGCCGATGTCGCCGAAGGCGGATCGGAGGAATTCTGCGCCGACACGGGTTGGGCCGTAGACAGGATTGTAGGTAAGCCGCAGCGCGAACCGCTTGCCATCACCACCGCGCTTGTGGCCGGCCTCATCAAGAAGCGCTTCCGCCTTGGCCTTGTCGAAGGCATAGAAGCCGATGCTCGGATCGTGATATTCTGCCATCGACGGTGCAATCGCGGTCGGGGACGGCACAGCATATCCCTTCCAGACGAGACGGATGTAGTCGTCGATATTGATGGCGTGAGCAAAAGCCTGGCGAACACGCAGATCGCTGAGAATCGGATGATCCAGACGGAAAAACAACTGGTTCAGACTGCCTTCAAGCTCGTAACCGCGAGTCTCGACGCCGAAGCGCGGATCGTCGCCAAGGCGCTTGATCTCGTCGAGCGGCACGGGTGTGTGATAGCCTACATCGACGTCTCCCGCCTCGAAAGCCGCCCCGCGGGCGCTGACATCAACGATAAACCGTGTCACCACAGCATCGAGCAGGGGCAGATCCTTGATCCAGTAATCGGGATTGCGTTCGAGCAGAATGTGGCTGCCGCGTTCCCACTCCTTGAACACGTAGGGACCCGTGCCTATCGGTTTTGCGTTATAGGGGTTCGCCCGGATATCCGTCCCTTCGTAGAGGCGTTTCGGGATGATGGGCGAAGCGATGCCGGTAAGGGCCGGCAACAGGAATGGAACCGGTGTCTTGAAATGGGCGACGACCGTCAGGGGATCGGGCGTGTCGATCTTTTCGAGGGACGCAAACGTCACACGCCGCCGCGGATGGGTTTCCTTCAACGTCAGCAGCGAGAAGGCAACGTCCGCTGATGTGAACGGTTGACCGTCATGCCACTTGATGTCCGGGCGCAGGTGGAATGTGTAGGTCTTTCCATCCGCGCTGATATCCCAACTCTCCGCGAGATGGGGTTTGAAGGTCCGGTCGAAATTGACCTTCAGCAACCCTTCGATGACGCGGGAACCGACGCCGGCGTTGCCCGTGTTCTGGAACAGTTCGATGAGCATGGCGGGTTCGCTGGCAGCAACGATGCGGGCGGTACCGCCACGCACGGGCGTAGTTTGCGCGAAGGAAATACCGGGTAGGGCGGTACTCAATGCGCCAAACCCAAGCGCGGCGTTGAACGTCCGGCGCGATAGTTTGATCATGAAATTCTCCTGGCTCGTGAAGTTTCGGGTTCTGTTGTTTTAGGGAGTCCGTTGCCGTTACGAAGCTGCTGCGATCAGCTTCCTCGTGTATTCATGGGAGGGATTGCTCCATAGATTTTGGTGGTTGCCGCGCTCGATGATGTGTCCATCCTTCATGACCATGATCCTGTCCGAGATGTATTTCACGACAGCCAGATCGTGGGAGATGAAGAGATAGGAAAGACCGGCTTCCTCCTTGAGATCGGCAAGCAAGTTGAGAATTTGCGCCTGAACGGACACGTCGAGTGCCGATACCGGTTCGTCGCAGATGACGAGCGATGGCCGCACGATCAGGGCTCTGGCAATCGCGATCCGTTGACGCTGCCCACCGGAGAATTCATGGGGAAAGCGCTCCACCGCCGAACGTGGCAGGCGGACCTGGTCGAGAGCTTCGCTTATGCGCGATTGCCTGTCGGCGGAATTGCGATACTTGTGTGCATGCAGCACGCTATCGAGAATATCTCCAACGGTCCGGCGCGGGTTTAGGGACGAATAAGGATCCTGGAAGATCATCTGCACGCGCCCGCGGAAGGCGCGCAGGTCGGCTCCACCTGCGTGGGTGATGTCCTGACCTTCGAACAGGATCTGTCCGCCGGCAACGGGTATCAGACGGCTGAGCGCCTTTGAAAGCGAAGACTTGCCGCTACCGGATTCTCCGACCAGCCCGAGCGTTTCGCCGCGCAGGAGTTCGAAGGTCACACGATCGACGGCAGGCGGTGTCTTGCTAGCGAGGTCATAGCGAACCGTGAGATCCTCGACTTCCAGAAGCGCATCTGCCGTTGCATTGGTGCGCGGTTCCGCTGCAACCGGCGGGCTACGGATCTCGAAGCTGGTTGTGCCGTTGCTGTTCCTGTGGGTCCGGATCTCGTTCAGCCGCTCGGATGAAGCGTGGTGCCCATCGCCGAGACGGATCGATGCGCCGATCAGCCCTTTCGTGTAGGGATGCTGGCTTTCCTGAAACAGATGCTCTGCCTTGAGCTCTTCCATCCTTTTGCCGTTGTGCATGACGACCACGCGGTCGGTCCAGCGCGACACCAGTGTCAGATCGTGGGAGATGAGAAGCAGGCCCATGGACAGATCGCGCCGAAGACGATCGATCAATTCGAGGATCTGGCTCTGGATCGTCGAGTCGAGAGCCGTGGTAGGTTCGTCTGCGATCAGCAGGAGCGGCGTGAGCGCGATCGCCTGGGCGATCATGGCACGCTGTCTCTGGCCCCCGGATAGTTCGTGTGGATAGGACGCGATACGACGGTGTGGTTCCGGCATTGACACCAGATCGAGTAATTCCAGCACCCGCGAACGTGCAGCCTTCCGGGACAGCCGTTCATGGGCGTGCAGTACCTCGGCGATCTGGTCTCCGACCGTATAGACCGGATTGAGCGCGCTCATCGGCTCCTGGAAGATCATGCCGATCCGGGGTCCGAGAATGGACAGCCATGCCTTGGGTGGAAGGCGGAAGAGATCCAGGCCATCGAAGGTTACCTCGCCGCTGCTCGTCGCTTCGTCGGGCAGGAGGTTGGACAGGGCAAGGGCGGTCGTGCTCTTCCCGCAACCGGATTCGCCGACAAGAGCGACAGCCTCGCCGGCGGCGATGTCGAAGGAAAGGTTCTCTACGGCAACCGCTTCACCGCTCCGGCTGTGATATCGGACTGAGAGGTCGCGGACACCAAGCAAAGGTATCGCCATCATTCCACTCCTTTCCGCGAGCGGACTTTGCGCATGATCCGCGGGTTGAGCGCGTCGTTGAGGCCATCCCCGATGAGGTTGAGCGCCAGCACGGTGAGGACGATGCACCCACCGGGCATGAGCGTGAGGTACCAGTGGCTGCGGATCACCTCGCGGCTGGCACCGATCATTGATCCCCAGGTGACGGTATTCGGATCGCTAAGCCCCATGAAGGACAGCGCAGATTCCATCAGGATCGCCGAGGCAACCATGATCGATGAGACCACGATGAGCGAGGGCAGGGCGTTGGGCAGGATTTCCTGCAGAATGATCCGTGGCGCCGAAATGCCAGACGCCCTGGCAGCCATGACGAAATCCTTCTCCCGGATCGAGCGGAACTCGGCGCGGGTGAGACGCGCGATCATCGCCCAGGACACAAGTGCGATGCCGACGATGACCGTACCGATTGTCGGTGTCGCGAAGGCGACGAGAACGACCAGCAGGACGAAGCTAGGAATGGTCTGGAATATCTCGATGAACCGGACGATGAGATCGTCGATCCAGCCGCCGCAATAGCCGGCGATGGCTCCAATAAGTCCACCGAACACCAGACCGAGGATTGTTGCGGAAATCCCCACCAGCAGCGAGACACGGGCGCCATGTACCAGTCCCGCCCAGACGCTTCGACCGAGTGAATCCGTGCCGAGTAGAAAGTCCGGATTGACTCCGGGCCAAAGACGCTCAGGGCCGACAATCGACTGCGGATCGCCCGGAGCCAGCCACGGGGCCAACAGCGCCAGGAGCATTATAATGCTGAGTGTCATGAGACCGGCTGTCGCGCCCGGGTTCGAGAGAAAGTCGCGCAGGACCGAGCGCGCAATGACAGGATTGCCGATGTTGCTCCAGGGGGCTTCACCGGCTGCCATGCGTTCGGTTGAGGATTCGATATCGAAGCCGCTCATCAGCGCACCTCGATTCTGGGATCGAGGGCAGCCTGGATGATGTCGACGATAGCGTTGACGCAAATCACCAGGACAGACGAGACCAGCATGATGCCGAGCAACAGCGTATATTCACGCGCCATGACGGCATCGAAGGCAAGCCGACCCATGCCTGGCCAACTGAAGACCGTTTCGATGACGATGGCGCCGCCAAGAATGCCGGCCACGTGGATACCGGCCACCGTGGTGATCGGGATGAGCGCGTTGCGCAGCACGTGGCGAAGGACAACCTGTCGTGGCGCCAGACCCTTCGCCTTTGCGGTGCGGACGTGATCCTGCCCGATGACCTCAAGGATAGAAGATCGGGTGAGACGTGCGTAGATCGCCACGTAATAGAGCGCCAGTGACGTCGCGGGGAGCAATGCATAAGAGGCGCGGTCGATAAGCCAGCCAAAGCCCCCCGAGGAAGCGCCGATGGTTTTCATGCCGCCAGCCGGTAGCCAGCCAAGCTTCACCGAGAAGACGATGATGAAGATCAATCCGATCCAGAATGTCGGGACTGAGTAGAACAGCAGCGATGCCACCGAAAGAATGCGATCGGCCGCGCGCGTTGCGTTCAGTGCCATGATCGTGCCAGCTGCGATCCCCACCAGCAGGGCGATGACGATCGCAAGAACCATGAGCGTCAGAGTTCCCGGCAGACGCTCCATGATGAGATCGGCGACGGGGACACCGTAGCGGGGAGATATGCCGAGACTGAAGTGCGCCAGACTTGTATAGTAGTTCGCAAGCTGATCGAGCAGCGGCAGATCGAGCCCGAAAGCCCGGCGAATGTCGGCCACCGTTTCCTGCGTGGCGGCACCGGATTCGGCCGCCATGTAATCGGCGGCATCCCCAGGCGCGAGCTGCAGCACGAAGAAACCGAGCGTGACGATGACGAACATCGTCGGGACCGCCTGAATGAGGTTGCGTAGCAGACTGCGGCCAACCCGCGTAAGCCTCTTCATGGAGCTGCCTCCCAAGGTCCGGAGACGGGTGAGGGAGCGACGCGGTCGACCGCGATGGACGGCCCGAGGCTCGCAAGCCGCTCGTAGTCCGCGCGAGCATGGAAAAAGAGTGAGCGAGCGACTGCCGCGATCAGGCGGGGCAGTGCGATCGCGGCGCTGCCGATATCGCCAGCATGGATGCCGTGACTGATGATCGCCGCGAAGGTATAGACATGGATACGCTTAAGCCATGGCGCCGAACCAGGCTCTATCTCCTGCAATTCAAAACCTTTCCCAAGATAGGGATGCGAAGACCAGCCGCTTTCCCTCTCCGCCGCCGCAACGCGGTCTTGCCAGAGGAGAATGTGGGGAGCCGCGGCGGTCAGTTCCGGCCGGGCATAAACGTTTTGCCGATAGCCGGTCGCGGCAATAACCATGTCCAGCATTATATCGCCCGTCGTCGTTCTCGCTACGATATCGTCGCCAAGAGCTACAATCTGTTCTGCCGCAACGTTGAAATGGAGATAGTGGTTCGGATGCTGACTGGCCCGGGCGATGGCCGCATCCGGCGCGGAGCTGCGTCGCCGGCGCTCCAAAATCAAACGCCATCGCGTCGAATCATCGAATTCCGGAAAGAACAGCTTGTCGGCCGAGGGTCTGGCGGCAGCCTGATCGTTGGCCTGTACGAGATCGCCGTGTCGGACGAATTGATGCACACTCGCTGCACCATGTTCCAGCGCGACAGCCGCTGCGTCGAACGCGGATGCGGCCGCTCCGACCACACCCACGCTCAAGCCGCGAAGGCTAGAGAAACTAATGAGGTCGTTCGTGTGGACAAGGCGGTCGGGAGGAAGAGTATGGGAAAGAACCGACGGTATATAGGGTTCGCCCAAGCCGTCCAGGCCAGTTGCCAGTACGATCGTCTGTGTCGACAGATCTATCACGCCCTTGTCCTGCAGTTCAAAGCGCAGATTGAGCGGAGCGTTTTCGGCGTCCGAACGCGGATCGATCGAAATCAGGCGATGCTGCCATCGCACGTCGATCCCGGTCGTTTCGCGATACCAGTTGAGATAGTCGAGCCAGACGGTGCGGGGGATTTCCGCCATTGCGGCAAATGCGGCGTCACCATGAAGCGCAACGTACCAGTGCTCGAATGTCAGTTCAGGAATGCCCTGTTCGAGACCGGTAAATCCCTTGCCCGCGCGAAGCGTGTGCATCCTGGCTATGGTATTCCAGACGCCTGCGGTTTCCGGCGTGGCGGCATCGAAAACCTGCACCCGTCGGATGCCCGCGCGGCGCAATCCAAACGCAATCGCGACACCACTCTGACCACCGCCGATGACGGCAACGTCCATATCTGTCCCGGCTGGAGCAACCCAGTCCAGACGAACCGGCTCGAGCTGCGCGATCGCACGGTGCGCTTGCTCACCGAGCTGGTTGAGGCGCTCTTGCAATACCGTTCTCTCGCTCGATCGGCCCGACGCAATCTTTTGTTGAACTGTCATCTCATCACTCCTAAAGCCGCAAACCGGCGGCGCGCATCAGCGGGAGAACGGCTCGTCCAAAATGGGTCAGGTCGGGCAGGTAGTCGAAGAAGGAGATGTGGAAACCGTCCACACCTTCGGCATGCAAAGCGGCAAGCTGGTCGACGATCCGCTGAGGCGAGCCGACAAGCCTGACATTTCCCCCGACAGCGATCGCATCGACCGAGTTTACATCGTTGCTCTTCGCCCACGCCTGCGCGTCGCTAACCAGCCGTTTGTCGAAATCCTTCGTGTCAGCAATGTTATGCAGCCCGCCGACATTCCTATGCTCGACGGCGGCAACAATCGCGTCATAGTATTCTTGAGCTTCCTGATCCGTGTCGCGACAGACGATGATTGGATTGAGGATGACCCGGATTGTGCGTCCGTTTTGAGCCGCAGCTGCCTTGACGGTGGCGGTATGGGAACCGAGCGACGCCCGCGCTGCCTCGAAGCTGCCCCCGCCGGGGCTGGTGACAAAGACGATGTCCGATTGCCGCGCGGCGAAGTCTATGCCGGCCGGCGAGCCTGTCGCGCTGATCAGAAGGGGTCGGCCGAAAAGCGGCTTCGGCGTGATAAAACCCTCTTTGATCCGCCATGGCGATTTACCGGAAAAGGTGACGGGCTCGTCCGAGCGCCATAATGCCTTCAGCGCATCGACGAATTCGTCGGCGAACCTGTAACGCTGATCGTGCTCGATCTGCGAGCTGCCGAACATCTCGTGTTCGATCCGGCGATGACCGGTCACGACATTGAGGCCCCAGCGGCCATTTGTGATGTGATCGAGGGTGGCGCCGGCGCGCGCCAGATGAAGCGGATGCCACGGCCCGTACAGGATATGCACGGTTGAAGCGAGCAGGATATTCCTCGTCTCTGTCGCCAGCGCAGCCATGGTGACGAATGGATCGAGAGAGGTGCCGTTCAGTACCTCGCCGAATCCACCTTTCGGCAGCCATTGCGACAGTCCAAAGACGATGTCGAAGCCGAGCTCGTCGGCGATCCGCACAAGGTTGCGGTTGTAGTCGAAATCCCAGGACGTTGTGCGCGGCAGATGCGACGCACTCCAGCCACCGGCGTTCAGCGGCAAAAACAGTCCGAGCATCGTCGGCTGGCGAAAAGCACGCGCGACCGGGCTTTCGGCAAACTCAGCAGGGGAGGGGGCCGGGTCGTTTCGCGGCGATCCTTCGGACGTCAGCGTATGGTGCGTGTCGCCCATCATTCACCGAGTCCCAGATTTCCGCGCAACGTGCTGTGCCGGTATTCCGACCGGAAGAGGCCGCGCCGCTGAAGGATCGGGATGACGCTTTCCGTAAACGAGCTGAAGCCGTCGGGAAAATGGGTGGCGCTGACATTGAAGCCATCGGCCGCACCGTTGCGGAACCACAACTCGATTTCGTCGGCAATCTTCTCTGGCGTGCCGGCAATGAAGCGGTTGCGCCCCTGAGAACTGAGCAGGATCTCGCGCAGCGTCGCGCCCGGGCGCCGTTCGATCATTTGCCAGGTGGATTCGGAAATTCCGGTTGAAACGGCTGGTGTGAACTCAGCCGGCGCACGCGTCGGAGCCGGTTTGTCGAGGTCATCGCCCCCCAGAGGGACACCAAGACGGATCCCGAACCACCGCGCATCGGCGGCGAGGTCGCGAAGCGCATCGAGGCGTTCGACCTTTTTGAACGCTTCTTCCTCTGTCGAACCAACGACCGGATAGATTCCTGGCATGAACAGTGTCAGGTCAGGATTGCGACCCGCCTTGCGTACCGCGTCCTTCGTCCTTCTGTAGCCCGCTTGGGCTGCCTCAAGGTTGGTTTGGAGACTGTAGATCAGGTCGGCGTGCCTTGCGCCGAAGCTGAGGCCAACCTCGGAGGACCCCGCCTGCACTAGAATGGGTTTTCCCTGTGGGCTGGTCGGCACCTGCAAGGGGCCGCGGACCTTGAAATGTTTTCCAACATGGTTGAGATGGCTGACCTTCTTCCAGTCGACGAAAGTGCCGCCAGCCTGGTCGAGTAATAGCGCACCGTCTCCCCAGCTTGCCCAGAGAGCCTTTGCAACGCTCACGAACTCCTCCGCACGGTCGTAACGCTCGTCATGCGTCGGCAGGTCCATGCCGAAGTTCCAGCCCGCTTCCGGAAGATAGCTTGTCACAATGTTCCAGGCAGCACGGCCACCGCTGATATGATCGAGCGAAGAGAGCTTGCGGGCGAGTTCGTAGGGCTCGGAAAATGTCGTGGAAACGGTAGCGATCAGTCCCACGGATTCAGTTCTCGCCGCTATCGCCGAAAGTGCCAGCAATGGATCGAGCGCGTGCCACGGTTCGACTGGCGGCTCCATCGGAAGGCTCTGGAAGTCCGAGAGAAAAACAGCGTCGAAACCTGCCTTCTCCGCTATCTGCGCGACCTCGATGTGAGCGTTCACATCGAGAAACTGCGCGGGGTTGTCGATGAGGCGCCATCGCGCTGGGTGCAAGCCGAGGCCAAGATTGTAATTTGCGGTGAAATGAAGTTCTCGTTGCATATCGTTCTTTGCTTCAGGAATAAGGAGGTGCCGCGCCCATGACAGACGGTTTCAAATTGCGGGCGGCGGGCCTATTTAGGAAGCAAAAGTCTACTAAATATATAGACTTTGGTGCATATTCCTGTCGATTATATGTTTGTTTTCGATTTCACTATTCGAGAGGTTCGAAGAATGCGGGGCACCGACTTTGGCAATCTGCGTGCTTTTATGATGATCGTGGATTCCGGCAGTTTCGTTCGGGCCGCAGCAGCCCTGAAAATCGCGCCTTCCACTCTCAGCTACACAATCCAGGTTCTGGAAGGGCGGCTTGGGACGAAACTGCTGCAGCGTACGACGAGAACGGTCAGATTGACCGAAGCTGGAAGTCGATTGGCCCGACGCCTCGGGCCAATGATGTCCGAATTCGACACCTTGATGGAGGACCTGACGGAGCCTCGGGAAAAGCCCTCCGGGACGCTGAAGCTTTGCGTCCCGCGTATGCCGATGCGGCTTTATATGGAACCGCTTCTTAATGGCTTCGAAGCCGCTTACACGGACATTACAATCGATCTCACGATTGGAGATGTGCTCGTCGACATCGCGGTCTCCGGGTTTGATGCTGCGGTCATCCCTAACCGGAACATCCAGGATGATTTGGTCTCTCTTCGGTTGGGACCGGAATTGAAGCGCATCGTTTATGCCTCACCAAGATATCTCGCCCGTTTCGGGGCGCCCTCCGAACCGGGAGACCTCGTTCATCATAATTGCATCAACTTTCGAGGCCCCCACACCGGAGCAATCTATCCTTGGGAGTTTCAGCGCGGTCAGGAACGCTTCGAGGTTGCTGTCAGCGGCTCGCTCATCGTGTCGGATTCAACCTACACCCTTTCAGCCGCTCTCAGCGGCAAGGGCATAGGCTATGGCATAGAGCCGATTTCGAAACCGTTTCTGGACGACGGCAGTCTGATTTCAATCCTGGATGGCTGGGTCGCCCCGCATCCTGGGTTCATGCTGTGCTACCCAACGAGCCGGAACATCTCCGCCGCGCTCAAGGCATTGATTTCGTATGTCAGAAAGCAGAGTCGTGCCGGTAGTAGACTCAACGATGACCGTTTGAATGGTCAAATTTGAATTCTTCGGCCCTGAATTCCCTTTAATGCTTGAAGCGTGGCGTCCAGCTCTCGATCAGTTCCTGCTGCTCGTCATCTTTGTCAGGCTCCAATTCCAGCCCAATCTTGGTAGATGTGAGAATAGTCAGCACTTTTCCATAGGCGCCAAGGCCGGCACCGGCAATGTTAATCAGTCAGCGATTCTTCAGGAGGACATCCGAGGTGTGATCGTCCGTGCTGTGCGTGGATGCGGCTTGGACACACGGACGATGGCAGGACCCCCGAACCGCTGGCGTCGGCCACCTCGTCCTTGTCGATCTCGATGAGTTGAGCTGGCCGCTTTATGTCGTCGGCACCGCCCTCTTGCCGATTGGCGCACGGCGCAGAGTTGCGAGCTCGCGCGCATGGGCGACGCCCGACCACGCGCCATAAGAGCCAACCACATAAAAGTTCTGCTTGGCACGCGACACAGCGACATTGAGAATATTCGGCGTGCCAGCCGCCCATGCTCTTGCGGGATGTTGGGCAGCCTTCGGAGCACCGAGCAGCAAAACGACAGAGTCTGCCTCGCGGCCCTGAACAGTGTGGATCGTACCGACGCGGTCCTCAGTCCACTCCTCGATGTCGATATTCAGACGGGCGACGAGTTCCTTCTCCTGCTTGAGGCGGCGGCGCATCTCTTGGGCAACGATCCGGAACGGGGTGATAATGAAGAGATCGGGGCCGGTGACTCCGGCATTTGCCAATTTCCTCAGGAGCGCGATGACGACGTCGCCCTCGGCGGGGCACCATTTGGTGTCCGCCTCGCCATCGATATCGAGCCATTTTGAGGGGCCGAGTGTCGCGCCGACGGCACCTTCACAGCGTAGCCCCGGCGCATGGACCATCTGCCCGTCATAGGCGATTCGATTAGAAATACCGAACATCGGGTCCTGGCAACGTCGATGGACCAGGAGCGGTATGCCGACGCGCCGCGGACCCTGATCGGATCGGAAGCTTCCCTGAAACCGGGACGCCCGATCGGCAACCGTCTGGGCCGAGGCCTCGGGCGCTGCCCAGACCGGCATGTCGATCCTGAAGAACCGGCATATCTCGGCGTTGAGCCGTTCCGGCAGAGTGACAACCGGCGGGATCTGAAGCGGGTCGCCGACGATGATGGAACGACGGGCACGCATCACGGCGCCGACGGCGGCTTGAGGAAGCGCCTGGCCTGCCTCGTCAACAAGCAGCCATCCAATGCTGCGTGGAGGCAGAATACCCAACATCTTGTCAACCGAAGCAAAGGTCGTCGAAACAAGCGGCACGGTTATGAACAGCGTCGACCAGAGATCACCCAGCATGTTTCGCCTGGCATCGTCAGTTGGTGGTCCGGCGCTGAACACGTTCATCAGCGCCCCGACATTATGCAGGATCTTCTGCGCCGCAGCGTCAATGAACCCCTTATGCACCTCCATCGCCGCAATAAACAGATCTTCCCGCTTTCGGTGGATACGATCCGGCACCCAAGGCGATGCGAGGTTTGACATCTCGTGACCTCGGGCAAAAAACGCATCATCGACGATGCGGTCTCCGAACGCGCGCCTGTGCGGCTCAAGGTCTTGAGAGCGGCGGTAAATGTCCTCGGATAGCGGGCGCTGTCTGGCCTCCACAGATGTGATTTCGTTCGAGAACTGCCCGATCTTCTCGATGACAGACGCCAGATGTTGCTCACCGTCACGCATCGCGCTTTGCGATGCTGCCGCCGCGGTCGCCAGCGGCGTATTGGCTTGTTGCCATGCTTTCCACGCACGCGATCGCCAGAGACGCGAAAACAACCCAGGACGGGTCTTGCGAAGCTGCGCTACTTTCTCAGCGGCGGCTTGATGGGCTAGCCTGAGTTGCGAAACCTCGGCTTCGGCAGGCGAACGCTTTTTTTCCTCGTTCAGTCGCTCGGCTTCAAGGCGGGCTTTCCCAGCTTCGAGCTCCACCATCTTTCGCTTGAGGGCCGAAACCTCAAGGCAAAGCACACGTACGCCCTCGATAGCCTTGAGATCGGCATCGATTTCCTGTTTGAGTGAAAGAAGCCTTGTACGCGCCTTTCGCCAATTCGCCGCCGCCAGTTGTGGCGAAGGCGGTTTCTCGATCGTAATAACGGAGGGAGTTCGTCGTTCGACTCGTCCTGTCTCCTCATCCTTGATTTCCTCAACGACGGAATCGCCCTTGGCAGCTTTCAGATAAAGGCGAAGACCGCGATCCCTGTGCCACCAGAATCGCTGCTGAAACGCAGCACGGTTCCTGGCATTGCCGAGCACTGCTGCGATCATACCCCAGGTCTCGATCGGCTCCTGTCGCGATTGTTCTTCGTCATCCTCCCGTTCGCGGGGCCCGTAAACCAAATCGCTCACGGTTCGGAAGAAGCTGAGCTCGCTAATGTCTCGTCCGACCGCTTTTTTCGCGGGAAGCTCCCGACTGACGTTCTCGACCGCCTTGTTGTTGCTCGACGCGACAAGGATTTCGTGACCCTTCAGACTTTTGTCGAGCCGGTAGAGATGGAGATAGCCTGCGTCGCCCGTCTGTATTTTCAGCCCAGAGGCGGTGAAGGCAGCTTCAGGGACATCGAATGTGGCCATGGCCATGGCGCGGTCGAGTACGCTTGCGGCGACGATGTCGCGAAGCAGCGTCGTCTTCCCTGTCCCAGGGGGGCCGTTGACCGCGATCATGCCTTCTTTTCCGGAAAGCTCGCTGCGGGCGATGTTCACCGCTGCCTGCTGAAGCAGGACCAAGGGGTGGCCGCCTGGCGCCGGCCAGCGTGCAGCCGGCATCTTGAGTGGAGACACAGCCTCCTCCAACGCGGCAGGCGAGGCGAGCAGGTCGATCACGGAAGCCGGTTTATCGACACCCAGCAACGCACGCAGTCCGGCGGGAGCTTCCGAGGTTGCGACCAGCGATGCCGCCTTGCCAAGATCGTTGAGATAGAAGGAGTTGAGGAGCGCGACCTCGGGCGGGTTCTTTGCCTTATAGTAGTGGTAGACGCGCAGCGCGAAGCTCGGGGGTTCGACGAGTTCCGCCGCGAGCCCGAACTGGCGTAGTAGCCAGCGGTAGGCTGTCCCCATCGCAGCCGGGTCGACAGGAAGCGGTTTTCCATTTCGGTCGGTGCGACGCAGGATCTCCTCGACCCTCGCGGTAATCTTCTCCTCGATCTTCGGCCATGCGCCGAGTGCGCCAAGCTCAAGCTTCAGGGCCAGTGGCAAGGCCCAGGCGAAGCTCGAAACGGCAACGCTTTTCTCTTCAAGAAGGAAACCATCCTTATCAAGGAGGATGGCGCCGATGGCCGCCTTCTCGCGGGCACGCGCACTCAACTCCTCCTCCCGTCCGAACGCCTTGACAAGCTCCTCCGTCGCCCGATCCATTGCGATTGAGCCGAGTACAACCTGATAATAGAGTTGGTAGTTCTTCTTGGATCGCTCGCCTTTACCCCAGGGAACGTTGCCTCCCCCCAGACTAGCGACGCTTCGGCGATCGCCCGCAGCAAGGTCTTCGGGCCGCCGATAGGTTTGGGGAGAAAGGGATTCGAGTGCAGTCCACGCCGCCAGTATGGCCCTGGGCTCATTGTCCGCCTCCGCCGGGGAGAATATCGGCAATGCTCCCAGATCGAGTTGCAGTGGCAGAGCATTGTCCTGACTGCTGTTCACTGTCCGGTCCTGACGCGCAGTGGGAGCCGCCGAAGGCGAAGCAGTAGTTTCGGCAGCGCTCTTCGGTTCGACGTGGTTGGCCAGGTCATTGTCAGGCGGACCCAGATTGGACAGGGATCGCCTGACTCTTTCAAGCAGCCGCGTGGCTTTGTCGGTATTTCGATGTTCGTTAAGCTCACGCTCAAGCGCTTTAAGAACTTGCGAGTCGTCCTGCGAGCGCTCGAACAGGTCCTCAAGCTGTGCAATTGAGGAATTGAAGTAGTGTCGAAGCTCACCTGTCGCCATAACTATCCGTTCTCTCCAGCACATCACCAGGCTCGAAGTGCCGGTTGCTACCGTAGGGCGATGAATGCGTGGATGACGGATGGGTCCGCGATCCGTCGTCAATGATCTTCAACTATGCAATGCCCCTGTTGGTCTAAACTCATAAATCATCCCGTCACACTTCTCTAGCGTAACGTGGAGCGCGCTGACGTCTGAAACGGCAGCCACCTTGTTTGTCAGGAAAAGATAGGCTATTTGCTGACACATGGAAACCGTTGCAATATCAGTTCCAGAGCGAATTATGATGCGTGCCCGTACTGGCGGGCGCGGCGGCGTCTTCACGCCCAGTGACTTCCTGGACGTGGCCGCACGGTCAACCGTCGACCAAGCGCTTTCCCGATTGGCCAAGAATGGAAAACTCCGCCGCCTGGCGCGAGGCCTTTACGACTTCCCGAAGGTTCATCCGCAACTTGGAGCACTTTCGCCGGCCCCTGACGATGTTGCGCAAGCGTTGGCGCGGGAGACTGGATCTCAGGTGCAGATCTCCGGCGCGCGCGCGGCGAACGCCCTTGGCCTGTCAACACAGGTCCAGGCGCAGAGCATCTATCTGACTGATGGCCCGTCGCGCCGTGTCGTACTCGGCAAGCGCATCATCGATCTGCGACACGCTTCGCCCAAGCATCTTATTGCTCCGGGAAGTGCGGTCGGCACTGTCGTCCAGGCCCTTCGTCACCTGGGGGCGGTACGTGCCGCCGACGTTGCGCAGATTGCGGCGCGTCGGCTGTCAGCCAGCGACAAGAAGACGCTTGCCTCCAAAGCGATCCAAGCCCCCGCATGGATGCGGCCGACGCTGGCCTCGATCGCCAACGCAGCAACGGGTGAGTTCGATGGCTAACCGTGCGAATGTGTCCATTAAGCTGATGCGAAAAAGTTTGCTCTCGTTACAGTCTCGAATGTTGGTAACTGTTGCGTCGTTCAAATTGCTTTTCGCAATGGCCCTCAATAAACTGGATTTTAACCAGTTCTTGGGGAGAGGCGTCTATCTCTCGAAAGTGCCCAAAAGTCGCCGCGAGAGGAACACGATGACGCAAATGTGGACCATTCAATCAGAAGGAGCTCGATCTATGAACCGAGCTCAGTCGTCATGACCACGGCGCAGCAGTTGATCTCGCTGCTGAAGAGCCACGTCGAAGGCGACGACGAGCAGTTCCTGACGATTGCATTGCAGGCTGCAGCAAGTGAGGCGCGCAGGGGTCATGGAAAGGTGGCTGTGCAACTCCGCGAACTTGTCGATGCAGCGCGCGCCAACAAGGATCGTACCTCCGGGCGTAAGAAGGCTCCTGTTCCTATTGCGCAGCCACGCGGTGACCTCGCAAACCTCGTTGCAGTTCGCTATACTGACGTTCGGCTGTCAAGCATGATCCTTCCTGCGGAGCTCGAAGCTCGTTTGAAACGAGTCATTCTCGAGCAGCGACAACAGCATAAGCTTCGCAGCCATGGGCTGGCCCCACGTCGCAAACTGTTGCTCATCGGTCCCCCCGGATCCGGAAAGACAATGACCGCGGCTGCGCTCGCCGGTGAACTCCATACGCCGTTGTTCACCGTTCAGCTCGATGGCTTGATGACGAAGTTCATGGGGGAGACCGCCTCGAAGTTGCGGCTGGTGTTCTCGGCGATGGCTGAAACCAAAGGCGTCTACTTCTTCGACGAGTTCGATGCCATCGGCGCGAAGCGCGCAGAACGCAATGACGTGGGCGAGATCCGGCGTATCCTCAATTCGTTCCTTCAGTTCCTGGAAGAGGATGAGAGTGACGGTCTGGTGGTGGCGGCGACCAATCACCCGGAATTGCTCGATCCAGCGCTCTTCCGGCGGTTCGATGACGTCATCGAGTATGCATTGCCGAGCGTTGAGGTCGCGACCGGGATTTTGCAGGCGCGCCTTTCCAGCTTCGACACTCGGGATATCGACTGGAAAAAAGCGGTTACAGATGCTGCCGGTTTGAGCCAGGCCGAGATTGCCCGCGCTGCGGCCGACGCCGCGAAACTCGTCGTCCTGTCCGACCGGGACCGCATCACCCAGAACGATCTGTCCATCGCGATAGCCGAACGCAAAGGAGCGGCGTCGCAATAATCGATGGCAGAAGAACCACCGCGTCCACTCCCACACGTTTATTTGCCCGGTCACGGGAACATCCAGGACTACACCGCCAGAGGCGGAGGTGGCGGGACAACCGTGCCGGTGCGCGATAGGGCTCAGCATGCTGTAAAGCTGACAGAAGCCCTTACCCGCGCGGTGGCAGACGCGGAAGCACAATTAAGAGCTCGCGAGCCCGACCTTGCGGGTGGAACGCCAGGTTTCTATCTTGAGTTTGAACTCCCTTCGTCTCAGAGCGAGATCGTCGACAAGCTCGAAAACCGCCAGGGCAAGTTTCCGATCGAACTTGTCAGCGTCCGCCCGATAGGCGAGGGAGGAAACACGATTGCTGCCACTGTCTTCGTTCCCGAGCGGCAGCGCGACTATTACCTGAAGAAGGTGGCCGAATATCGCGACCAGAACCGGATCCAGAAGGTCGAGGTCGACGGTGAGATCGTCGAAAGAAACAACGGACCCAAGAATGAAGTGCTCGTGGCCTCGCTTGAGACCGCGCGCCTTGCGGTGGCCAGATCCCTCTATACGGATGACGAGGCGTTCTTTCCGGTACCCGGTACGGCCATCTGGTGGGAGGTCTGGCTGCGTCTCGGGACCAGAGACACCTTTGCGGCTGCGGCTGAGCGACTGGAGCTTCCGGTGCGTGAACACGCCCTTCAGTTTCCGGAGCGGGAGGTGTTGATCGTCCACGCGAGCGCTGAAACCCTCGGGCGGATCATTGCGCACACAGACACGATCGCAGAGCTAAGAACCGCACGCGATACACCGGCTTTCTTTATGGAGATGGACGGCGCCGAGCAACGCGCCTGGGCCGCGGAGACGGCGGGCCGCATTGTGCCCCCCGATGGTGACCGTCCCGCCGTCTGCCTGCTCGATTCAGGCTCTACCCGCCGTCACCCTTTGATCCTCCCGGCGCTCGCAGCAGTGGATCAGCAGGCATTCGATCCCGGCTGGAACGTCGAAGACACGAGCAATCAGGGGCACGGCGGCCATGGGACCCAGCTTTCCGGCGTTGCCATTTATGGTGACCTGACCGATGTTCTCGCCGGAGCGGGGCAGATCATCCTGACGCACCGACTGGAGTCGGTAAAGATTCTGCCCGACCACGGTGCAAATGACCCCGATCTCTTCGGCGCCATCACCGCCCAATCGATAGCGCGTGCCGAGATCGTTGCACCGAACCGGCCTCGCGCCATCTGCCTTGCCCTGACCAGTGATGGCGATCACTGGCGCGGCCGTCCTTCGTCGTGGTCTGCGGCTCTCGACGCACTCGCCTATGGCGCCGATAATGCGCCACGCCTGATTGCGGTCTCCGCCGGCAACATTCGTGAGGATATCCATCAAAACGATTATCTCGTCCGCAACGATATCACGCCGATCGAAAGTCCTGCCCAGGCGTGGAATGTGCTCACGGTCGGGGCATTTACCGAGAAGACGGCGATCACCGACCCCGTCTTCAACGGATGGGGTGTCATGGCCCAGGTTGGCGATCTCATGCCACGTAGCCGTACCTCCGTCACTTGGAACTACGATTGGCCTCTCAAACCCGATGTCGTCTTCGAGGGCGGCAATCTGGGCGTAGATCCGGCGACGCTAATCGGCGATCACCTCGACGATCTCGCGCTGCTGACGACCTATCGGACGCCCGAGAACCGGGCGTTCACCACGACGGGCGAGACCAGTGCGGCGACCGCGCTCGCGGCAAGGATGGGTGCGCAGATCCTGGCTCAGCGTCCTGATCTGTGGTCCGAGACGGTCAGGGCGCTGATCGTCCATTCGGCGGAATGGACACCGACGATGAAAGCCCATCTTGGCGGGATCAACAAGAATGCCTTGATGCGGCGTTACGGTTTCGGGGTTCCATCACTGGTGCGCGCCCTTGGAAGTCTCGATAACGATGTCACCATGGTCATTGAGAACGAGATGCAACCATTCAAGACCGTGGGCAGCAGGATCGAGACCAAGGACATGGTCCTGCACGCGCTTCCCTGGCCGACGGAGGAGCTCGAAGCTCTTGGTGAAACCCAGGTTCAGTTGCGGATCACGCTCAGCTATTTCATTGAGCCCAATCCTGGGGAGCGTGGCCAAACACGCCGTCACAGCTACGCTTCGCATGGATTGCGGTTTGCGTTGAAACCGGGCGACGAGCGCCCCGATGTCTTCTTGCGTCGCATCAATGCCGCGGCCGGGGTCAGGCCGCCGGCAAGGGCGGCGGGAGACGCAGGCTGGACGCTTGGTCCCGTTCTTCGCAATCGGGGATCGCTGCATGGGGATATCTGGGAGGGAAACGCCGTCGAGCTCTCCCAGCGTGACGCTATCGCCATCTATCCGACTGGCGGATGGTGGCGGGAGAATACCGGTCAGAGAAGGGGTAATACAGCGGTTCGTTATGCACTTGTCGCAACGTTGCGAACTGCGGCTGATGTCGATCTCTACACCCCGATCAGCACCCCCATCCTTCCAGAGGTGGCGCCCGAAATTCTGATTGAGACTTAGACCCTCCCGCATGGGGGGCATTGGACCGTGTACGTCCCAGACGAGGTGGCCTTCCGGTCAGTCATCCGACTCGGCAGCTCATATGGTCGGGTTCCGGCCCCACCGCCTTGAAGGAGAGATGTGTGGCTTTCCCCAACTGATCGGCCACGCGTGTGCACGTCAGATATCGACGGCGCCGGGCCAGTGGAGGCGGCTGATCCGGCCTTGTTCGATGACACCGGTACGGCCGCACACGACGCACTGAAACCTTCCCAGACTGGCGAAGGTGCAACGCGAAAGCGCTGCACGCGGCACAAGAGAACGGAACCGATTGAAGCCGTTCCGCCACCTTCTCCAGGCGTTGCCGCCGTTTCTGACGATGCAATCCGCCCTGATGAAGAGATCAGGCTGCTGCGGGACCAGTGGGCGCGCAAGCTTCAACTGCAAAATGCTCAACTGAAGAGGATGCTGGAGCGGTTCGAACGCTGAACGTGTCATTGTCTCTGACATTCAATCGGGCTGATGTGTCTTGGCTCGGCGCATTCTGGATCCCCACCATCGACGCCATTGCTCATCCCCACATTCGCACTACAAACCCGAGGGGGAAACGTCAGTATCGTCGGTTGTCGGCTTCTATTTAGATTCATATTTCAAGGCGCCCATTCACTGACCCGCAAGCGCTGCGTATTCGACCTGAGCCAATCCAACGGACTGATGGCCGATCAGTTCGGCGTAAAATCCACCCAGGCTCATCAGATCACGGTGTTTTCCCCGCTCGACGATCCGCCCATCCCGCATCACGAGAATCTGATCGGCCGCCCGGATGGTCGACAGGCGGTGGGCGATGATAAGGGTTGTCCGATTGACCATAAGCTCGTCGAGTGCTGCCCGCACATGAGCCTCGCTCGCCGCATCTAGGTGCGATGTCGCCTCATCCAGGATCAAGACTGGTGCGTTTTTGAGGAATGCCCGGGCAATGGATATCCGCTGCCTCTGCCCGCCGGAGAGCTGGACGCCTCGCTCTCCAACCGGCGTTTCCAGTCCAGCGGGCAATGACGCAACAAAATCCGTGAGGGCAGCCCGCTGGATCGCCAGATCCAGGTCGTCCTGAGTGGCATCTGGACGAGCGAGCCGAATGTTTTCTGCCAACGTCGAATTGAACAGATACGTATCTTGGGCGACGAGTGCGATATGCTCTCGGAGACTGTCCAGTGTGATATCGCGGAGGTCATGGCCGTCGATCGTAATGCGCCCCTCCTGAGGATCCCAGAAACGGAGGACCAGGTTTGCGATCGTCGTCTTGCCGGCGCCCGACGAGCCGACGAGGGCGATCCGCGCGCCGGCCGGCACCTTGAAGTCAATCTCCTCAAGTACGGTCGATCCCGCCTTGTCGTAGGAGAAGGTTACGTTCGAAAATTCCAGTTCCGATCCGCCGGTAGACTCCGGCAGGAGCTTTGGACCGTCGACAACCGGAACGGGTTCGACATGGACGGCATGGACGCGCCGCGTAGACGCGATCGAATCCGCAAGCTGTCGTGCTGCCTGGGCAAGCTCCGATACGGGCAGGAAGGCCGCGGAAGACAGCAAGGCCACGAGCGGCAGAAGTGTCGGTTCGAACGCATGGCTATGGATCATGAAGGCCGCAGTGACCAGCACTGCCGCAGATCCGAGGGCGGACACCACCTCCTGCCTGGCCGTCTGGAACGAGAGGTCGGAATTGAGCGCGACCCTCGTGCGCTGATACTCGGCCGTCTGATTGTGAAAGACCTTCCGGCGCGCAGCAACCGCGCGAAAGGCGATGAGTTCGCCCATGCCTTGCACTGTGTCCACGACAAAGGCATTGAGGCCACCCAGTTCGGCGCGAGCCTGGCCGCCAAGAGCATCAACCTTGCGACGCTCGAACACCGGTGCGAGGGCCGCGTAGAACAGGAAGGGCAACAGCACGAGCGCCGTTGGCCAGGCGATGAAGGTGAGAGCGATCAGAACGGTTAATGGTATCAGGAGTGCGACCATCGCTGGCGCCACGACGTGCGCGAAGAAGTATTCGACCGTCTCGACATCCTGCGTCCCGAGGGAGACGAGGTCGCCTGACCGCCGCTTCAGAAGATAGGCCGGCGCAAGCTTTTCCAGCACGTAGTAGAGATCGACGCGCATCTGGGCGAGCAGTCTGTAGGCCATGTCGTGGGAGCGCCACGATTCATTCCATTGCAGAAACGCTGCCAGAGGCACCAGTGCCGCCATCCACATGAGATACGCACTAAATGGCGCGCCCGTCTTGATTGCCGCCACCGTCAGCGCGCTGAGCGTGCTGACGCCGATCAAGGCATAGACGCGTCCCACGCCGGAAGTGACGGTCAGGATCAATTGCTTGCGCCATGGCCCGATCAGTTTGAACAGCGTTCCCAGGGTCTGGAATGAGGTCAGGCCTGCGGCAATTCTTTCCCCTTCGGTCAGTTGAGGTTTTGCCGGGGATGTTTTTACGATGTCGGCCGAACGTTGGTTTTGGGGCGCTATGACGGTGTTGAAATCGACCAAGGCGTCACTCTCGCTCAGTTGGATCTGTTCGGCCATGAGTTTCCGGTACGGCCCGTCGCGGGCGATCAGTTCGGCGTGCGTGCCACTGTCGGCGATCAGTCCATCGGACACCACGAGGATACGGTCAGCATCGATCACGCTCGACAGGCGATGCGCCAGCACGATGGTTGTCCTCTCCCTGGAAAGATCATCGAGAGCAGCCTGAATAATGCTTTCGTTCTCGGCATCGACCGACGAGAGGGCCTCATCGAGGACGAGGATGGGCGCGTCCCTCAAGACCGCACGGGCAATTGCTATTCGCTGTCGTTGACCGCCCGACAGTCGGAGGCCGCGTTCCCCGATGATTGTGCGATAGCCCTGCGGAAGCGAAGCAATAAATTGATGGGCGTTGGCGGCATGCGCAGCGGCCTCCACCTGTTGCGGTGTCGCGTCGGGACGGGCGATGCGGATGTTGTCTTCGACCGATCCGTAAAAAAGATAGGTGTCCTGTTGCACGACGGCGATCTGATCGCGGATGTGATCGGCAGCAAGCGTTGTGACATCGTGCCCACCAATCCGGATCGTGCCGGCATCTGCGTCGTAAAATCGCAGCAAAAGCTTGACAATGGTCGATTTGCCCGAGCCGCTGTAGCCGACGATGCCAATGCGCTCACCTGCCCTGACGTCGAAAGACACGCCCTTAAGGGCTGCGCCGCGTTCGTCCGAATAGCCGAACCGTACATTCTCAAAGGATATAGACGGCTCGATATCCGGAGTGGCAGAGGTTTCGCGCGGGGGACGCGGTGGTGTTGCCTGAAGCAACGCCTTGATGCCAACGGCGGCTGCATTGGCCATCATGCCCCGGTGGAGGAGGGAGCGCAGATCGCGCAAGGGACGAAACACCTCGGTCCCTGCCATCAGAACGATCAGCAAAGCCTCGATACTCATGTCTCCTTGGCTGACGCGCCATGCTCCGAGCGCAATGGCAGCCGCAGCGCCGCCAGCGATGGCGAGGTCCGTAAATGCCCGGCTCATAAGGGCGGCTTGCAGGACAAACATTGTGCTGTCGGCCAACTGGTTTGCTTTCAGGGCAAGCCGCTCGCCGAACGCGGCGCTCTGGCCGAAAGCCTTGAGGGTCGGCAAGCCTTGGACGGCATCGAGAAAATCCGCGCCGAAGGCTTTGAAGGAGCGAACGCGGCGCAACGTCGACTGTTCGCCGATACGCTTGAGGACCACCGGAAAGATCAAGGCGAGAATGGCGGCCAGCGAGATGACGGCCGCGACGGGGACGTCCCAGAACGACAGGACCGCAAACAGGAGCACTGGTGCCAGAAACGCGATGGCAACTTGGGGGAGAAACTGACCGAAAAACGCCTGGAGTTGTTCGACGCCATCAATTGTCGAAAGGGCGATGCTGCCTGTCCGTCGCTCGGCGAGCCATGCTGGTCCCAGCCGCACGATCTGGTCGAAGAGGCTGAGCCGTACCCGGTCCTGAATAAGTGCTGCCGTACGATGTGCCACCATGGCGCGCCAGTATTCAAGACCCATGCGCGACAGGATGACCGCCACGAGTATGGCGATCGCAACCAATTGGTCGGCCAGTGGCGCGCCTTCGAACAGACGCGCGATCAGCCAGCCGAGGATAATGAACCTTGCGATGCCGAGTGCCAGCGAAACAAATCCGAGGGCAATGGCTGCGGCGATTCGGGCACGGAAGCCCTTCGTCGCCGCCCAGAGTTGCGGGTCAAAATGCATGTTTATGTCCTAACGAGGCGTTTGCGGGCGTAGTGATAACTACGTTTACTATCTACACTACGGGTGACGTAATGTCCATTACGTCAGGTGGGAAGAGTGCTCGGTCTCGATCTCGTGACATCGATCAACGTCGCCGGGGCGTTGTCATCCGCCACCATCAGCATACGGCGGTCCGCGATCGCCGTGCTCAGGTCCTGATCATGGGTGATGAGCAGGATGGCCAACTCATCCTTGTCGGCGACCTTGCGCAGGTGCCGGATAACCTGCTCCTGCACCGGAGGATCGAGGCGCGAGGTGGGTTCGTCGGCAATCAGCATCGTCGGCCTCATCGCAAGGATGCGAACAAGTGCCAGGCGCTGCGCTTCGCCGCCGCTGATCTGGCTTGGGCGGCGATGAAGCAGGTCATGCCGCAGGCCAAAGCGCTGCATTAATCCCTCAACCTGTCTGAACCCACGGTCGCCGTCTGGCAGGCGGCGCAGGTCTTCGAGGCTCCGCCCGAGGGATTGCCATGGCGCAAACACCCGCGTCGGATCCTGATGAAGTTTTTGAAGGGAGCCGCCGCGTTCGGCCGTCGGCCGCCGGATGATCCCCCCAAGTGGAGAGGTTTGACCAAGAAGCGTTCGGCCAAGGGTTGTCTTTCCGATACCGCTCTTGCCCAGAAGCGCCGAAATATGCCCGGCATGACAATGAAAATTCACATCGTCCGCCAGAACTCTTTTGCCGATACCGATGCGCAGGTGATCGGTCTCAATGACTTTCGCAGTCGTTGACCGCGCATAGGGGCGGGCATCCCACGTTGCGGGATCGCTCGCTATGTACCGACGCGCATAGTCGGTGCGGGGGTCTCTCAGGATCTCCTTCGCAGGTCCTGACTCTATGATCGAGCATTCGTCGAGAAAGGCGATCTGATCCGCCAGTGACCGGACAAGCGCGATATCGTGAGTGATGAGGAGGATCGCGCGACCACTGTTCCGCAACGCGCTGAATACCTGCGCCACGACGTCGCGCCGGTCCGCATCGAGACCTTTGGTCGGTTCGTCGGCGAGGATGATGCCGGCGCTGGTCACTGAAGCGATCGCGGCCATGACACGCTGCGCCATGCCTCCGGACAGTTCGAATGGACGCTTGTCATGATGTTCAGCATCCAGTTGCATGGCCGAGAGTGCTGCGCCCGCTTCATGTGATCGTCGTGGTGTCTGAATTTGCTCGGCGACCTGAGACTTTGCGCTCAGCAGCGGCGCCAATGCGTTGAGCGGCTCCTGGGGTAGCAGGAAGAGATCTTTCGCCCATAGAGACCTAAGTGCTGTGCGGTCGGCGGCGTCATAGGTGCGCCCGTTGACGATGATGCGGCCAGAGACCGAAACGCCGCCCGGAATGAGACCCATGATGGCACTGCCGATCAGACTTTTGCCGCTGCCTGTTTCCCCGAGAACGGCGAGAATCTCGCCAGCAGCGACGCTGAGCGAGATGTTTTCCACGATGACACGATCGGGCGTTGCGATTGTCAGTCGTTCGACAGCAAGAGTACTCACAAGGCGACCTCCTCGATCCCCTGGCGGCGGGCGCTGTAATATTCGCCGATCAGCGTTGCCGAGAGCGTGCAAACCAGAATGGCGCCAGCCGGAGCCAGCACCATGTGGGGATAGGTGCGGAAGAAGGTCATCGTGCTGGCGATCATCCCGCCCCATTCGGCATCCGGCGGACGAAGGCCTAGACCGAGGAAGCCGACCGAAGAGATCGTAAGGACATTGGCGCCGACGGTCAGGGCTCCCAAGGACGTAAGATAAGGGGCAATCGCCGGCAACACGTGGGTGCGGAAGATGTAGGCCGAACCGAATCCGAGCAGGCGGGAGGCTTCGACATGATCGGTGGCCAGTTCACGCGCGGTAATCGCAGCGGTAAGGCGGGCAAAGCCTGGCCACTGCGACATCCACAAGCCAAAAAGGATCGGACCGACACCGCCGCCCAGCAGACCCGAAACCAGGATGACAAACAGGAGACTGGGGCAGGCGATGATCACATCGGAAAGCCGCATGATGACCTGCCGCGTCCAGCCGGTGCGGAACGCTGCCAGAAATCCGAGCGCAAGGCCGGTGGCCAGCGAGGCGACCACGCCGGCAAAGGCAATCCCCAGCGATACGCGTGTGCCCGCAATCAGCCGGGCTGCAATTGATCGACCAAGATTGTCTGCGCCCAGAAGGTATTCGGCAGACGGAGAAGCATAGGCTGCACCAAGATCCTGCCGGTTGGGGTCGACCGTCAGCAGGAGTGACCCGAGCAATCCCACCAGTAGCATCACAGCCAAAGGCATGAATCCAAAGAGCACGATCGACAGTGGCGGCATGCGCCGGGGCCTCATGGTAACTCGATCGAGCGGTGAAAACGTCATGGCTGGTGGCCCGCCACAAACAGCCGCGGATCGAGCAGCCTTACCGTGACGTCGCTGATACCATTGATTGCGACCACGGAGATGCCAATCAGCAATCCCGCACCCATCGCCATCGGTATGTCGGCCGCCAGAACGCTGTCGATCAGCCGCGTTCCGAGACCGTCAAGGTTGAACAGTACGTCGATGACGACAAGACCGCCGATCGTATGGGCAACCAGCGGCCCGAAATAGGCGATCACCGGAACGAGTGTCGGCCGCAGCGCATGTGTAAAGATAATCCGCAACCAGCTCTGGCCCTTGATCCGCCCATAGGTCGGATAGAAGTCCTGCATCGTTGCGACCACGGCATTACGGACCACGCGCGAAAGCTCCGGAAGCAGCGCAAGCGCAAGCGTGCAGGAGGGAAGGATCGTGTAACCAGGCAGGTTATTACCGGCCGCCGGCAGCCAGCGCATACCAATGGCAAATATCGTGATCAGAATGATACCGAGCAGGAACGACGGCACTGATGACAGGACCGCGGAAACAGCGAGAAACCCTCGATCGACAACGCTGTCGCGCCGCATCCCGGCTGCAAATCCTACCATCAGGCTCAGGACAAGAGCGACGCTGACACCGATGATCGCAATGCTCATCGTCGTCCGAAAACTCTGCCACACTTCCGGCGTGACCTCGCGGCCACTGATCATGGAGCGTCCCAGCTGGCCGGTAAATACGGACCCGACCCACCGGCCATATTGCAGAATGACGGGCTGATCCAGTCCCGTCATCCGGCGCGCCTGATCCACGGTCTGCAGGGAAATCCGCTCGCCGTAACGAGCTTCCGCAACCCGAAACGCAATATCGCCCGGGGCCATCTGCACAGCGACAAAAGCGAGGCTCGCAACGGCAAACGCAACGCCTGCCGCAGCCACCAGATGACCGATAACCGCTCCGGCAATGCCGCGCATGGCAGGCATGCCTCAGCTAGCCCATTTGACGCGGTCGATCCAGAAGCTGACCTCGAGGGCATCGATTGGCACGCTGTCGAAAGCAATCCGGTCGGAAATCGAGACATTGTAGTCGTACCAGACCACCGGAATGACCGGCAGATCGGCATTGACGAGCGCACGGATCTTCTTTCGAGCCGCTACGCGCTGGTCCTCGTTGCGAGCGGCAAGATAGTCGCTGAGGGCTTGTTCCATGTCCGGATTGCGGTAATTCACACCGCTCCACACCGCGTTCGCCGCATTGCTTTCGGCATAATCCAGCACAAGAGTGGCGACGGGATCAGGCACGGCACCATAGTTTCGTCGCGTGAGGCCGAAGAGGAAGCTGCCCTTCGAGACGGCCTCGAGGACCTGACCCTGGTTACCGTTTTCGAGTTTCACCTCGATACCGACGTCGGCGAGCTGTGCCTGTATGGCTTCCGCCAAAGATTTGACCTCTGGCTGCTTGCCGACAATCATCGTGAACGAGAAGCGCGTTCCATCGCGGGTCAGGACGCCGTCCGACCCCTTGGTCCAGCCAGCCCCGGCCAGTAGCCGCTCGGCTTCTTTCACGTCGCGTTCGATCTGCGGCAGATTGGGATCGTACCAGTCGGGAAAGGCAGCAGAGAAGAGCTGGTTGGCGGCGGCTTTTGGATTGCCGAACAGTGCCTGGGCAATCCCTCGCCGATCGACGGCCAGGGAGATCGCCCGACGCTCGACAGGGTCATCGAAACGCACGTCCCCCGCATTGACGAACACGCCGTTGATCCGGGCCGTCTGGACCTGCTTGACCTTGACCTTTCCGCTGCCTTCGACCCTGTCGCGCAGCGCCTGCGGCAGGCCGAGAACCAGATCGACCTGACCCGCTTCTGCCATGTTGGCAATCGTGTCGGGCGACGTCGCGCCGGTGAAATGAACTTTGGAGATGTTTGCCGTGGTTCCCCAATAATCGGAGAAAGCTTCCAGATCCACCGAGGTTTTGCCCTCGATCCGGGTGATCTTGTACGGGCCGGTGCCAATGATTTGCTTGACGGTTCCGTCAGGCGCAAAAGAGGATTTTGCCAGAATAACGGCCGGGCCATCGGTGAAGAAGTCCGCCACGAGGCTGAACGGTTTCGTCAGAGAGACAACCACTGACTGACCGGCAACGCTCACGGACGAAATCGGCAGTTGCGGCACCATTTCGGTGTTGTTGCGCGACTTGCGCATGACTTCTATGGCATCGCGAACCAGTTCGGGGGTCAACGCGCTACCGTCGTGGAAGCGCACGCCTTCGCGGATAACGAAGGTCCAGTTCAGGCCGTCGTCGCTCACAGACCAGCTTTTCGCGAGTTCCGGCGCGAGCTTGCCGTCGGGATCGATCGTCACCAGGGTTTCGGCGACCCGCAGCCGGCGGAAATGATAACTGGTGTCAGCCAGTTCGAGGCTGGTGATCTCGCGAGGCGAAGTGATCTGAAGGACACGTTCTTCCGTCGCCCACGCGCTGCGGCCGAATACGGTCGATACGGCGCCGAGCGCCACGGACGCGGCAAGCACCGCTCTTCGGGAAATCATGAATAGGCTCCTCGGGTTAAACTCGACATGACGACCATGCCCGAACGAAGCCCCAGCCTGTCCGGCGCGTCGCTGCCCGTGGAATGGCGCCGTGTTCCGGAGCCCAGCCACTACGCAGCGTAGTAGCTGTTACCATTCATGATAATAACGATCAAGTTTAAATATTGCCAGGATTGCTCGACCCGTCGGCTTTCCAGCCATTGGCCCCATTCTTCGTCATCCCCGTTCATCATTGGCGTAGTGTTGACGACGCAGTGTCCGGCTTTCAGGTTCTGCGATCCAGTTCACTGCGAAAATCGCGAAGTCGGCGCGCCGTTTCCATGGCCTGGTCCGGGCCAAGCTGGGTAAGAGACAGGACAAGGGTCTCAAGGGCGAGCAGGATCGTTCCATAGAATGTCATATTGCCGACCTCGGTTCTTGGTACTTCCAGAACGGACTGAGCACCTACCGCGAGGCGACCAGTCGGGTTGTCGGTAATGACGACGAGCATTCCACCGATACGTTGAAGCTCCTCCTTGATGAGAAGGCTTTCCTTGTGTACTTTGCCGTAGGCGAGGAGGATTACAGCGTCGTCCGGCTGGAGGCCGAGCAGAGCGTCAGCGAAGGCGTGGCCGGTGCCCTCCATCACGAAATTCGCGCGGCCTATCCGGCCAAGATGCGTTGAGGTCTGTTGCGCCAGACGGACAAGGGGCCCGCCGCCATGAAGGCCGATCCGGCTGGCATCGTTGAGGAGCAGCGCCGCAGACTGAAACTGCTCTGGCAATGTCGGTCGCGACAGTCTCTCCAGTGTCCTGGCATAGGCCTCGACCACCATCTGGAGCGGAGGCCGGCCTCCATCCTGTGTCAGCTCACTCACGGTCACGCCGACCTTTTCTACCGGCGTACGGGCACCCTCGTCGAGTTTCTCCGCGATCACGGTCTTAAGGTGAGGCAGTCCATCGAAGCCCAGCGTCTGGATCGACCGGATAACGGTTGCATCGGAAGCGTCGATTTTCGCAGCAAGCTCGAGTGCGGAACTGACAAGCACGGCGTTCGGGTGTCGCTCGATGTAATCGAGAAGCCGGCTAGCCGCGGCGCTGAGATTTTGTCTCTGCTGCACTTCAAGCATATAATATTCCACTATCCGTTCTGAGGTTCCCTCGAGGGGCTGAGCGCCATAACTAGCCCGAACAGGCAACGAATTCCAGCAGCAGGAATGTGTCGCATCCCCTCACGATGCCGTTCGCCGGAGGACAGCGTCACAAGACCCCGCGGACTTGCCCAGCTTGTCGATCATTGCGAGGCATGCCTCGATAGGCCAAAATCTGCTCTTCAAGCCGAACCGCAACTTTGTGAGCGCGCTGATAAAATGCCCCCTCGGCCATGCCATATCGGTCAATGTGGGTTTCCAGATTGAGCGGTGCTTCGTATTTTGTTGCCGCGATTGCGCGTGTCACGGCTTCCCAGTCGATCCGCCCATCAAAGGGCAGCAGATGATCATCGGTTGCGCCAAAATTGTCGTTGATATGCGTGGTGATAAGACGATCTCCGTACTGTTCCACTACGGCGCATGATCCGGGCGCAATCATTTCCCAATGACCTGTATCGAGGCAGAGGCCAATGAACTCAGCCGCAAAGCGCGCAAAAAGCCGCTCGTAAAGCTGCAGGAAGCTCGAAGCCGATGCGCAAAACAGAGTTTCGACCGCAATCTTGACCTTCTTTTCCAGGCAATATGGCTGAAGCTCCTCAAGCGACCTCCATAAGGGGGCAAAAAAGGCATCTTCTACCTCTCTGGAGCGGAACACCTCATCCGTGATATCGATGTGCATGACGATATCGGGCGCTCCGAACGCGCAGGCCAGGTCGATCCGGTTCCTGACCAGCTCCACACCGCTTTTCCGCTGCCACTCGTGAGGGGACAGAATGTCCCTGCGGGTTTCCATACCTATACGCCGGTCTTTCCGCCATCGCACTTCGCTGATCGGATTGCGTCCGTTGCTGCCGTGAAGAGATTTCACCTTAAGTCCGGATGCGTGGACCATCTCAGCGGTGAAGGCAATCTCGGCGTCGCTGAGCATGTAGGAATTTCCGGAGTCAGGGTTCCAGTTGATATGGGTAAAGCCCGCGTCAGAGATCAGCCGCAAGGACTGCCTGACCCCTTCGTCGTACCAGCGTTCTTCCTGTGGCCATTGCCAGACTGTAATGCAGGTATCCATCGTTTTCGCTCCTTGCGAAGTCGTTGAAGCAGGCAGGCGTCGAACTGCACACCACTCAATGATCACCCGACCAGCCTTGATTGCTCTGCTGGTCCGGAAGCTTGCGTGGCCATCCGGATAGATTCACGATAGGCTTCAAACATACGGTTGATCCGTCGGTGGGTGGGTTCGCTGAGCAATTGCCGTTCTTTCAACCAGTCATCGTTGTAGACTGTGTCGAGATACTTCTCCCCGGCATCACAGACGAGAACGACGATGGTGCTCCGGCGCTCCAGAAGGGGCAATCGCTTCATGGCGACATGGATGGCCATGCCTGCTGTCCCGCCGACCAGAAATCCTGTTTTCCGCGCAACAACCCGCGCTGTTGCAAAGGCGTCGATATCGCGAACGGTAAGCTCCTCATCGATCAGGGAATGATCGACATTCGGGCCCACGCAGAAACCTTCCGGAGCACCTGCTCCGGTCTGCCAATGCTGGCGCGCGGGACCCCCGAATATTATCGAGCCCGCGGGTTCGACGCCGATGCTGACAACCTTTGACCCCAGCCGTCTTAGTTCACTCAGCGTCCCGCAAAGCGTACCGCCAGTTCCGACGGCACCGACCAGATATCCGATGTCAATGCCCAGATCGCGAACCAGTTCTTCTGCCAGTCCGGCATAACCCAGATTGTTATTTGGGTTATGGTGTTGGTCCGGCCAGAAAGCTCCTTCCGTCTCGGCGATCTCGTTTGCGATCCGCATGCGTTCAATTGTACTCGCCTTGTCGCTCGTTTGGCCGCCCACGAACCGCAATTCGGCGCCCAAGGCCATCATGGCGCTCAGTTTTGCGCGCGACGCGTTGTTGTCGACCACGGCGATGAATTTGTAGCCACGCTCGATCGCCATAAACGCAAGGCCGGTTCCGGTATTGCCTGAGCTCGACTCCACGATCAGCCCGCCGGGTTTTAAACGCCCGTCCCGTTCGGCGGCCAAAATCATCTCGCGGGCCATCCGCACCTTGCAGGATCCGGTTGGATTGAGTTGCTCCATCTTCAGAAGAAGGCGACTGCCCGAACCGACGCGCGCAAGTTCGAACAAAGGGGTATCGCCGATCAGCTGCGATCCGGCTGTGGCGATGTTGCTCCCCACGTGTCGGTCTTGAAGCGTCATTGGTCAATCCTCCAAACGAATTGATTGTCTTGCCGTGAGACGACGATCTTGGGCGGAAGGGGAAGCTGATGAAAAGAGCTTTCGTTCTTGTCCATCTGGTAGCCAGCGGTATTCGGATAAAGGATGAGATCGCCGTAGCGTGGCGGCGCCTCGAACGCGACTTTGCGCCACGTCAAGACGTCGTACTCCATGCAGCTTGATCCGCCGATTGCGGCCCGGGTCGGTTCCTGTCGGCGCTCTGGCCCCATCTGGACAAGCATTGGTGTCGGCAGAAACTCGCTGTTGACCCATTGGGCCGACATGCTCATGCTGAGGCCTGCAACCGTGGCGAGACCATAGTCCCCGTTTTGCTTGAACCCTTGCACCGGGAACACGGACATGCCTGCGCCATCTAACAACGCCCGGCCTGGCTCGAGAAAAAGCTCAATCTGGTGGCTACGAAGCTCAACAGCAAGATTTCCGGCTGCGCACGAGCTGCTAAGGATCGCATCGAGCATGTCTGCGCCCGCAGGTGACTGGTAGAACGGATAGAATTGAGAAAAGGTCTTGTTGGCGTGGAAGAGCTCCGGGCTGCAAGCCTCCTTGAACACCAGCCAGTCCTCCTCGGAAACGAAGCTACAGGCAAACCCGCCGCCTATTGATATAGCCGATGCCTCAAGACCCATCGCCCGCGCACCGAGACATCTTGCAATCAAGGTAAGAGCCAACTCCGCTCGGGGCTCGACGGCATAGCCGTCGAGATGAAAGGAAAATCCCTGCATTGCGATATGCTGCTTTGTTTCCGCGCACCTCTTGAGCGCAAGGCCGAGGTCTCTTTCATTCAGCCCAAAGCGGCTGTCCTGGGCCGAAGGCGGGAGAACCCGCAACAGAACCGGCATGGGAGTAGTGGATTGGGCTGCAATCGCGATCGCCCGCTCAAGTTCGTCGAGCGCATCAATGGCGACAATGGCGTTATGCCGGCACGCCAGCCATAAGAGCTCGTCATTCTTTGCAGCGCCCGTAACTCCGATGCGCGCACCAGTTATACCATTTGCCAGGGCATGTATGAATTCAGGAATGCTGGCCACATCAACAGCCCCGTTGAGGTTCGCAACTTCGCGAAGCCAAGCGGCAGCCTTGTTGGCCTTCTTGCCAAAATAGACACGGCCGCGAACCTCGTGCCGTTTCAGCACCGCCTGAAAAGCCAAAAGATTCTCGGCAAAGCATTCGGGATGAATGAGATGGAAAGGACCTTGGACTGCATGGCCGATCTGCCGCAAGAACCCGTTATCGTGCCGGACCTGAACCGCCCATTGCCGCTCCAAGGCCCGCAAGGATGGAACTGCTAACTCCACAACTCAATCCTCCTGCCGCGGCCCGCTGCGATTGCCAGCGTCGCGAAAGCGTGTGCGATCGGAATGTCGGTGATCACCATGCCGCTGTTGAAGGCAAAGACTTTGTCCTCCTGGCTGCGCCGCCCCGATTGGCGACCTGCGATGATGTCTGGCAGTTCTGCATCGACGTCCAGAATGCCGTCTGGACTAGCCAGCCGTCGGTGCTTTTCGAACATCTGACTTTTGTTGGTCGCGATCTTATAATCGGCTTCCCCGAGAGCGCCGTCCTCCACCCCCTTGCTGGCAACCGATATCAACAACCCACCGGGAGCAAGCCACTTGGTCTGAACCCTGGGGTGGGCAGCGCGCCCGGAGGCCGCCACGACGATGTCCGACATCGCGACTGCTTCGGGCACATCACCCACCAGTTCGACCTCGCGATCCGGGAAGTATCTTTTGAAGGTTGCGATGCTGAGCTCGATCCCTTCCGGATGGGTGCCGAACAGGCGCAATGTTTCGAGCTGCGGCATGGCGGTCAACAGATAGGGCAGCGTGTTGACGCCTGAGCGGCCGCTCCCGATCATCAGAGCCGAGCGGGCGCCGTCCTTGCCACAATATTTGGCGATGATCGCCGTTGACGCGGGCGTCCGGTAGCCACCAACCTTCAGGCCGTCCATGAACGCAAACGGCATGCCCGTCGTGTCGTCATAGAGGCTTATCGTGGGGTAATATTTCTCATAGTTCGTGTTCCCCTGCCGGTATGACGTTTTGAAAGCGAGCATCTCGGTCCCGCCATCGTAGCCAAGCATCGAATAGGACAGCGAGTCCCGGTCGTTTGGAAGCGGCAAAATCAGTTTCGTCGGGCAACCCGACTGGCCGTTTGCATAGGACAGATAAGCTTCCTCGACGATCTGGATGACTTCCGACGGCGCCAGCTCGATGTCGGCGAGTTCTGCCCGGGTCAATACGTGCAGGGCTGGCGTATGGAGATAGGATCTGGTCATCTGCTTTTCCTCTTCAAAATCGAGCTCTGAAAACCTGGGGAGGGGCGGTCAGCATGTCCGATCGCAACGTGTAGCCGAGGCGCTCAAGTGGAATGGCGCAAGCCGGAATCGGCCGATTGAAGACGTGTCGCGTGGTCTTGAACGGGAACAGGCGACCGCTGCGGGCCATGGCGAAGATCTCTTCGGGCGTCACCGTCTCTCCCGCACGCCACGACGTCACCTCCACCTGTTCGTATCCAAGGAAAACAACAGGCAAAAATTTAAGATTGAGCCGTTTCGCGACAGTGAGCCGATGATGCCCGTCCATGACAAAGTGCGCATCCCTGTGTGCCGTGATCGGTTCGATCCAATGCCCGTCGGACAGGATCTTTGCTTCAAGATCGTGTACTCTCGAAAGATCCACCTCTTCGGTAGGCACGAGCAAATGGGGGTCAAACAGGCAGTATGAAGAGGCCATTTCGGGCTCCTTTCGACCACGCGGATCTTGCGACACATGTTGCGATTCCCAACGAACGTCGGATCTATTCGTAAATACCTTGAACCGACCGCTCGACGCGCCAACATACCCAGAACCGGCGGCCAATTTCCGTCGCGGCAAAAACACCGCAGAGAACGATTGGCAGCATCCGGAAGCCGAAAAGTGCGCAGAGCGTGATGATCAAAATTCTGACGTCGCGCCCCAGTCGGAAATAGGTATGACGATCTTTGGACCGCATCCAGCTATCGTAGAGCAAGCCGGTGTAACTGCTGGCAGAAACAGCTACCAAAGCACAGAGCGTAATAATGAGATATTGCTCACCGTAGGGCTCATGTAGCGTGAGTGGCCAGGCAAGTGCCAGCAACATAGCGGCATCGAGGACGCGGTCCAACGTCAGATCCAGCCAGGAACCGAATGTCGATTCTTTGCCCTGAAGCCGTGCCACCTCGCCGTCGGCTTCATCGAGAATACCTCCGATGAGCCAGCAAACTCCGCCAACCGCGAGCGGCGACGCTCGTCCGTCCAGAAATAGCAGAACTGCACAGAAGGCGGATAAGGCGCCCGCCAGCGTGACGTAATTGGGGTGTATTCCAGCCGCCGCGAGCGGCTTGGAGGCGAGACGGCAAAGATGCCGCACGATCAGGCGCGATACCGGACCATCCATGGATCTCTGAGAGGCACGGATCTCCAAATGGCGCTTGACGCCCGCTACCAGGTCTGGACCCATCGATGTGATATTCACCGCCTCTTGCGGTCGGTAAAGAATGAAGGGTACTCCCTCCTCGCTATGGCTTGGAAAAACATGGCAAAGCAAAACCTCTGCCCCATGGTGGTCGCACGCCGCCTTGATCGATTGCAGCAAGCTCGATTCCTCGGATCCGTTATCGCTCTTGCGGGGAGCTTCCATGTCAGTGGTTTCCAGTGCCGTGAATTTCGTCAGCAAGGCGAGGCCCGACTGATAAATGACAATGGCCGAACGCTTGTCGCCCTGTGGGAGTTGATCGAGTTGCCTGGAGACAAACGAGAAATTGAGCTTCTTCGCGAGCAGCAGTAGTTTCTCGTTTGTCTCCGAGCTAAAAAGCTCCTTGCCGACAATGGAGACGGACACTTCCTGGAATGTTCGCCTCAGAAGCTGTAGATTCCTCTCGAAGCAAGAGGACCCATAAGCTCGCGCGAAGAAGTAATCCGATATCAATTGCGGATCGGAAACGTCGTCGAAATCGATCGCGTATATAATTGACTGCATTTTGAACCGCCTTAACCGGAAACAACCGAATTTTGTTGTTTGATGACACTGAGCAAAGCCGTGGCGTGGATCTCGATCCGCCTGACAACTGCGGCCCCAACGTTCTCCATCGCCTCGCTGGTCTGGGCGCCCACATGGGGCGTGCACAACACATTCGGAAGGTTGAGAAGCTCGTCTGCTGGATCCAGCGGTTCGGAGTGAAATACATCAAGCCCGGCACTGGCGATCTTGCCAGAACGCAGGGCGGCCAACAGTGCCGGCCGTTGAACGACGCCCGCTCGGCCTGTATTGACGAGTACTATGCCGTCTGGCATGCGGTCGAACTCGACGTCTCCAATCATCCCCTGCGTCTCCTTGGTGAGCGGGAGATGGATCGATAATGCGGACGATCTGCTGAGCAGTTCCTCCAGGTTTGTGAATGATGCGCCCGTCTGTTCGGCCACCAGCTGCTTTTCCCGTTTCATCGGCGAACGATCGAAGACAGAGATATTAAAGCCGAGGGCGGCGCTGCGCTTTGCCATGAGGCGACCTATCTGGCCGAAGCCAAGTATACCGAGCGTGTGTCCTTCAATATCCCGAGCCAGTTGCGCGTATTTGATCCCCCAGTTTCCGGCGCGAAGCTCGGATGAAAACAGCGGCAAACGTCGCCAACCGCAGAGAAGCAAAGCAACCGCATGGTCGGCGACAGATCTCGACGCGGCCGGGGTAGAATCGACTACGATGCCCCGGTTGCGAGCGGCATTGACGTCGATGTTATCAAAGCCGGAGCCTGCTTTGATTATGAGGCTCAACCGCCCGGCCCGATCGATGTCAGCGGTGGTGACCCCGACGTGACTGCGCAAAACGAGGATGTCGATATCATGAAGATGTTTTGTAAAGTCGCCGTCTTTGACCTGTTCCACCGCATGGCGGGCAGCAAGCTCGTCAATCATGGACTGATGATAGTGACCAAGGAGTAGGATTTTCATCATACACATCCGCAGTGAGAGTAAGGCCTCGGTCAGGCGCTGCGAGCCTCGACCGTTGTGTTCAGGCGCATGGGTGCGGCGAATATCCTTTCCGCGATCCGCAGATCCTCAGCGCTGTCGATCTCGTACCATCGAAGGTCATCGCAGCGGGCTGCGGCCACCCGCAGTCCACGCCGTTCAATCAGGTTTGCGAAAAGCTCCTCCGTGTAGGCCTTGACGGCGCCGGTACCGATCAAATCATCGAGGAACGGAACGATCTTGCCCCTGAGATCTGTGGAGCTCAGGCGCATCAGGTTCATTGTCTTGAAGAGCTGCGGAGACCCGTCGGCGAGATTTGCTGCCGTCTGCTTCATGCGGACTTCGGCTATATAGTCGTTTTCCCCGAGAACGACCGCAGATCCCTCCATCGAAGCGTCGAACGGTGCGACGGCGGACGTGTTTGGGACGTCGTTGATCGTCAGATAATGGAGAGCATTCACCTCGAAAAAGACGTCGCCTTCCAGAAGATAGCAATCGCCTTGAAGAAGTGCCTCGCGTGCTAGCCATAGCGAATACGCACTGCCCGTCTTGTCGAACACGGCAGACTCGACATAGCTGATCTCAAGTCTGCCGAACCGCGAGCCGCAGGCATACTGAATCGCGTCCTTGCGATAGCCAACAACGATGGTGACGTCTTCGACACCGACCGCTTCGAGGTTCCGCAAGGCATTGTGAAGGATAGGAACTCCGTTGACCTCGACGAGCGGCTTGGGCCGAAGATCGGTCAGAGGGCGCAGCCGGGAGCCGAAGCCTGCGGCGAGAATAACGGCTCTTTTCGGATGGTAGTTTGTCATTTGCATCCCTTTATGAAGATGAGGAGAATTGGATCATTTCCAGGCGTTGAGCATCTCAACGAGACGGGAAAGCCCGGTCTCGAGCGTCTCCGGTGGGATCCCGTAAGAGAGACGAATGCCCGATGGATCGCCGAAAGCCGTGCCTGAAACTGCGGCGACGCCGACTTCACTCAGAAGCGAATTCACAACGTCATCTGCGGTGACGGCAACGCTGCCCGCTTTCGTTTTCAGCAGCTCCGACAGATCAAGATAGAAGTAGAAGCCGCCCTGTGCATTCGGCACGGGAACATGGGAAAGGCCGGAAAGCACGCTGAGTCCGATCTGCCTGGACCGGGCGAGCTGAGAGCGAAGGTTGGCCTGGTAGACGCCGTCGTCCTGCCGCAAGTGGGCGAGCACAGCGTGCTGTGCAATCACGTTTGGATTCGAGGTCGTATGAGACTGCAGAGCCTTAACCGCGTTGACCACATCCTTGGGCGCGCTGAGATATCCGATGCGCCATCCGGTCAAGGCAAGAGACTTGCTGAAAGCGTTGATGATCACAGTCCGCGAGCGAACTTCCGGTACCAGTGAAACGATTGGGTGGTGGGTTTGGTGGACATGTACGAAATCGCCGTAGCATTCATCGAAGATGATCCAGAAATTTCGGTTATGGGCGAGCTCGGCGATCGCCACCAGCGTCTTAACACCATAGACGGCACCAGTCGGATTGGCAGGTGTGTTGATGACAATCGCTCTGGTCCGCTCCGTCACGGCCGCTTTGATATCCTCGATGAGGGGGACATAACCGTTGGAGCGCGTTTCAACAAAGACAGGTGTCGCGCCGGCGATCATCACCTGGGCCGGGAAAGTGGTCCAGTATGGCGACGGAATGATGACTTCGTCACCAGGATTAAGCAGCACCATGGCCGTATTGAAGAGCGCCTGCTTCGCGCCACTGGTGACGGCGATTTCGTCCGGCTTCCACAGCTGGCCCGTCTCCAGTGAAACTTTTCTAGCGAGAGCTTCGCGCAATTCGATCAGTCCGATCGTATCGGTATATCGGTTGATGCCCTTTTGAATTGCCTCGATGGCGCCATCGCGGATCGTCGGTGCAAGGTCAGACCAGATTTCTCCGGCGGTAAGATCGACAATCTCCTTACCCGCGTCGGCGGCGGCTTTTGCCGCCGCTCGTGCTGCAGCTGTGCCCGATGACTTGAACATGTCGGTGCGTTGCGCAAGCATGTGCGCCTCCTCACATCACTGAATGGGGTTGAACAGGCCGCTTTAAGGCCGACGAACGCTCAGGTACCTGCGTGTTTCGGAAGATAACGGTCTTCTGCGGCCGCGAGCTCGTCGTAGCGCAGGAGGCCGAAAACTTCCTCCAACGTCGCTACATCCGGTTCTACGCTTGCAATGCTTTCTTCCGCCAGTATGCGGCCGCATGTGGCACGCATGGCCGCAATTGCAGCCCGCATATTGTGATTGGCCCAGATCACGGTGGAGATCCTGGCTTCCCGATAGACCGATACCGGGGTCTTGTAGTATTTCGTCGGGACGATCACGACGGGCAGTTTCCCGCCCCACTGCTTCGAGAATTCGAGGATCTCTGCGGCATCGCTTTTGCGCGAATGGATCAGGATGGCATCAGCACCTGCGTCCGCATAGGCATGAGCACGAACCAGAGCTTCTTCCAACCCGTACCCCGCAATCAGTGCTTCGATGCGAGCAACGAGCACCATTTCAGGAACAGCATCTTTCACTGCTCGGAGACGGCCGGAGAACTCATCAATATCAGCCAGCGGATGACGGTTGCCGATGAAGCTGTTCATCTTCGGAAAGCCTTTATCCTCTAGGCACACTCCGGAGGCGCCGCGCTGCTGGAGTTTTGTTGCCAGCAATCGAGCATTATTGAAATTCCCAAAACCGGAATCGCCATCGACGAGAATAGGCAACCCGCTGGCATCAGCCATACGTTCGACAACATCGACTACCTGTGTCCAGCTTGCCTCGTTGGCATCCCGGTAACCGAGGCTCGAGGAAATTGAGAGGCCAGACGCCCAAAGAGCTTTGAACCCGGCTCGTGCAGAGATTGCTGCAGACAGCCCATCATGCGCCTCCATGACGAATTCCAGCTCTTGCGAGCGGATCAGCGCGGATAGCGATTTTTCCGAAGCATTCAGAGATACAATCGTGTCGTGCAGAGAAGAAACCAGTTCGTTCATTGCCGCGTCTCCTTCAACTGGAGCAACGATGTGTGACAATTAGATGAAACACAAGAGAAATATTTGGAAAAAATGGAAAATAATCAAGCTATTTCAATGAGATATGGAGGATATATCGGTGTGGTGCAATATAGGGGGGCTATATCGAAGAAATATCCGTAGGCCTTCAAAGGGTTGGCTGAAATACTTGACAAATTTGGTCAAAATATTATCGATATAGCAAGCATAGCGGGAACAAAGCTGATACCGTCTTCTCTCAGATTGTATGAGCGGGAACATCTGTGTTCTCGCTGGAGATGACGCGCGTTCGGAGGGGGTGTCGAAATGCAAAAGCAACAGCCGCTGTTTGCCAGTGATGTAGACGTGACCGATGATCACGACAAAGCTGGTCAGGTATATGCGCGTATCAGGTCGGTTCTTATTTCCTATCGGGTTCCGTCGTCGACATTTTTGAATATCCGGACGATTGCTAAAGCCTTGAATGTCAGTCCTACACCGGTGAGGGAAGCGCTGATCCGCTTGGCGAATGAAGAGCTGGTTCTGCAAGCTCCAGCTGGGCGGGGATATTTTTCGCGAGTACCAAGTGTCGATCAGCTCGCCGCTGAATACGAGGCAGCATACTCAATCATTTGCTACGCCATACGAAAGAATGCTCGAGGCTTTTCCCTAAGAGGTCTACGGCCGCTCAAGGAGATTCAGGCCGACGTCTCGGCTTTCCAACTAGCTGCAAATGGTGCGTCTCCATTTGTGGTCTTTTTGGAAACGCTCTATCAACGGCTCGTTGGGATATCGGGAAACGCAATATTACAAGCTCATGTGCAACACTTCCTCGACCGTACGAGCTTCATCCGCGAATTCGATCTTCTTACACCTCAGCGCCAACACCAGATTGTGGATCATATGACGCAATTCATCGATCTGCTTGAAGGCGGACGAACTGAGGACGCGATTAAGAATCTTGAACAACAGCTTACGATCAAGACAGGCTTGCTTCCCGAACTGGTACATGGTGTGATGCAAAGGTCGGCCGCCGACAACAAGTCTATCGAAGCATTGATATCCGAAAGTCCTTTGAAAGGATGATCGAGTTGTCCTTCCATTCGAATTCAAACGGCGAGATCTCAACGCGGGAGGTTCGTGAGGATCTGGAGATTGCTACGGCCATCATGACCTACGCCATCAGGAGGAATCTGGGCGGCTTTCGATTTTCAGGTCTTCGAGTTCCGTGGATCATCCAGGATTGGGAGCCTGGCAGGCAATTACCGGACGTTGAGAGTTTTGCAACGGAAGTGGCGACTTTTCAGGAACATCTGCACGAACGCATTGTGGCGCTCGCCGACAATCGGAAAATGGTTCGTACGATGTGGAGCCTGAACGAGAGCACGCGCCATTTTCGCGAATATGAATTGCGGAGGCCGGAAGCCGCAAGGGATATTCTCGATAGGACGGCAGCCTTGGTGAACGCCTTGTTTAATCGGGATGAGCAACTCTGTTGCACCATCTTGCTGCAGTGCGCAGAACGGCGCTATAAGCTATTGGTTGTCTCGCCCGATACCTCAAACGGCGAAAACCCACGCGAAGCAGCTCCTTATTAAACTATCATCACTCACCGTAACCTCGCTGAATGATTGTCGTCGATTGCGCGACCGGACAATCATCTAAGGGTAAAGGGTACGTTTCTGAAGGCAGCGGGATCGTGAGCTCGGTCCCTTTGAAGGCGCGCCTTGGTGCCTTCGACGGCGCTCGTCAAACATAAGTGGATCACTCAGTGATCGACACGCGCCTGATCACCATCGCCTTGAATTTTGATCACGGGTGGAAAGCAAGGCGACCAACCAGCCTAAACATTAAAATGGCCTTCTGGGTAAGCGGGTTGGCCGCAAAACTGATCACGCTGTCCTTTCTTACGAGGCGCCATGCTGAGCGTCTGAGCTCTAGCCTCAAAGCAGACTGCCCTGTCCCACGGGCTCTCCGGATTTGGACACGATCGTGGATCCGTACGGTTCGCGCGACGAAATGATCAACGCATCATCTGGCAAAGGCCGTGCCAGATCTTTGGCTTCGTCCCATGGCGCCTGCATCCACACCTCGGTCTCCTCTTCGGTCAGGAGAAGAACAGGCATCGCCTTCTCATGGATCGGCTTCACGAGATTGTTGGGATCAGTGGTCAAAAACCCATAGAGGTCGTCGGTCGTCGGCCCATCCTTCACCTTCCGGACGCTCTGCCATTGCGGGACATGGATGCCGGCGAAGAACATCAGCGACTTCTCCTCGTCCCGCGCAAACCAGGCGTTCGGCACTTTCCCGCCGGGTTGCTGGCTGGCGGGATCGGGCTCGGCGAAGCTGGTGACCGGGACGAGGCATCGGTGCTCGAGACCAAACCATCGTTTCCAGTGTGGGAAGGTGAGCTTGCGGACGTTGGTCGTGCCGCGGTCCGCCTCCATGCGGATGAGCTCTTCAAGATCGGCGGGCTTCCCTTTGGCTTTCAGTTTTTCGGCCTTGACTTTGGCGGCCTTTTCCAAAGTGAACCGCGGCGAGGGAAGACCCCAACGCGCATGTACCAATTGTTTCCTCCCATCAGCGGTGTTGCGGACAATCGGTCCCATCTGATCGGGGTTCATTTGATAGGCTGGCATGAGGTTGATGAGGCTCTCGGCGTCCTGAGCCCATTTTGAAACCCAGTCCTTGTCCTCCATCCGATAGAGATTACACATGCGACCCCCTCCGCTTCGACCAAATACGGCTTACTCTAGCGCATGTCGCTTGTTTCGCTAGTCGAGCTGGTAAACGTCGGCATTGTCTTGCCGTTCCCGCAGGCCCTTGTACGACGGATGACGGAGTTTCCCGTCCGATGTCCAGGCGCGAAACTCGATCTCGGCGATCAGGGTAGGCTGGACCCAGACAATGTCGGCAGTTCCGGAATGGGGCAGGGGCGGCTGCTTTCGCTTCCATCGCAGCGTGTCCAGCATCTTCCGCAACCGGATGATCTCGGCTCCCTTGAAGCCCGTGCCGACGCTTCCGACGTGGACGAGATCGCCATCGCGGTAGGCGGCGAGCGCTAACGAGCCGAAGCCGGCTGGGTACGATGCGGACCTCTCATAGCCGATGATGAAGAAAGCCTCGCTCTGGATGCATTTGACTTTTACCCAATTCCCGGTCCGGCCCGAACGATAGGGCTGATCTAGGCGCTTGCCGACGATGCCTTCAAGGCCGAGGCGGCAGACATGCTCAAGCAGGACAGCTGGCTCGGCATCCAGTGTTTCTGATATCCGAATGGCGCTGGCTTCATTCGTTGGGCCGTTTATCGTGTCCTCGAGAAGGTGTCGGCGCGAACGGTATTCAACTCCGCGCAAATCGTGCCCATCCAGATAAACTAGATCGAAAGCGTAAAGGACGGCGTGGGAGGCGCGCTTGCCAGCTTGTTTGCCGGATGCACCCAGCGATTGCTGCAGCAGCCCGAAATCCGGCCGCCCCTCATCGTCGAGCACGACGGCTTCCCCATCGATGATCATCGTCGCCGGCCCCAGCGCTCGGGCGGCCTGCTCTATGGCCGGAAACCGATGTGTCCAGTCGTGGCCGCCGCGGGTAAGGATCCGGATCCGCTGGGGCTCGATATGGACCGCAAGGCGATAGCCATCCCATTTCAGCTCCCAACTCCATTCGTTTCCGGTGGGAGGCTTAGCCTTCAATAGGGCCAGCGCCGGCTCGACGCGATCAGGTATGGGATCGAAGAGGAGCTGTGGTTGAGCTGGATTGCGCTTCCTGCGCGGCTTTGAGCGGATCGGCGGCTCGGTGTCGCGAAGGAGGGGTTTTGATCTCGGAGGCCTCGTCATCCGGCCAGTTCATCAGAAAAACCTTAATAATACTGTGACTATCCCTATATTGTCCCCGCTATTCACCGATCAGGACATAAGACTGTAGAAGCCAGCGAAATTTCTTGGTCGCAGCTATTCACCTGATTCTCATGAAGAATCTCGAACTTCTAATGTTCGGAACAATACTCGTACGTTTTTGCCGCCTTGACTCCTTTCCCATATGGGAACAAAAACAGAACATCGACATTTGCACGACATGAAGTCGCCCTGCCAACACGACCTTGAAGGGAGCCGTGAACAATGACTGCTGCCCGCGAAAGCGATCTGCGCACGCTTGGCTTCCAGACAATCGGAGAACTCGCCAATACTCCACGTGCGCCGCTGACGCTTCGTTTCGGCCCGGAGATTGGCCGGCGGCTGGACCAGATGTTTGGCCGCGCCTGCGAACCGATCGATCCGATCCGCACCGCCGAGCTCATCGAGGTGAGCCGCGCCTTCGCCGAACCGATCGGTGCTGCCGAAACCATCAACAAATATGTCGGCCGGCTGATCGTGCAACTGATCGAGGAGCTGCAAAGGCGCGGCCTTGGTGTCCGGCGCGCCGACCTGATCGTCGACAAGGTCGATGGCACACGGCAGGCGATCCGCGCTGGCACCGTGAAGCCGGTGCGCGACGTCGCCTGGCTGACGAAGCTGTTTCGCGACCGGACGGAGAAGATCGAGCCGGGCTTCGGGATCGAAAAGCTCACTCTGGTCGCGGTGATGGCTGAGCCCCTGGAGGAGCGCCAGAAATCCTCCTCGCTGGTCGAGGAGGAAGTGAAGGACGTGACGCCGCTGATCGATATCTACGGCAACCGCGGGCAGCGCGTCTATCGGGTGGCACCGGTTGCCTCCGACGTTCCAGAGCGCTCCGTTCAGCGCATCAGTCCTGCTGCCGATCCGGTCGAGGTTACCTGGGTCAGCCATTGGCGCCGGCCGGTCCGGCTGCTGGCCTGTCCGGAGCTGATCGAGGCCATCGCCTTGCTACCGGACCGCCCGCCGGTTTCGATCACCTGGCGCGGCAAGCGGCGGAAGGTCAAGCGGGCCGATGGGCCCGAGCGGATCTTTGGCGAGTGGTGGCAGCGCGACGCGGAGATGGAGGCGGTGCGGGACTATTTCGTCATCGAAGACGAGGCCGGCGAGCGTCTCTGGGTGTTTCGCTCCGGTGATGGCATCGATCCTGAAACCGGAAGTCACCGCTGGTTCGTGCACGGGATCTTCGCATGAGCTATGCCGAGCTGCAGGTCACGACCCATTTTTCCTTCCTGCGCGGTGCAAGCTCGGCGCAGGAACTGTTCGAGACCGCCAAGGCTCTCGGCATAGAAGCCGTCGGCGTTGTTGACCGCAATTCGCTTGCCGGAATCGTCCGGGCGCTTGAAGCATCGCGCGCCACCGGTTTGCGCCTCGTTGTCGGTTGCCGGCTCGATCTGCAAGACGGCATGTCGTTGCTGGTCTACCCGACCGATCGCGCTGCCTATTCGAGGCTCACCCGGCTGATCACGCTCGGTAAGTCCCGCGGCGGCAAGAACAACTGCGTCCTGCAATGGGACGATGTCATCGCCTACGCCGACGGCATGATCGGCATCCTGGTGCCGGATCTGCCGGATGACGTCTGCGCGATCCAGCTGCGCAAAATGGCCGAGCTGTTTGGTGATCGCGCCTATGTGTCGCTCTGCCTGCGGCGCCGGCAGAACGACCAGCTGCGGCTGCATGAGATTTCCGATCTTGCGGCGCGGTTCAAGGTGAAGACGGTCGTCACCAATGATGTCCTCTTCCATGAACCAGGCCGCCGGCAGTTGCAGGACATCGTCACCTGCATTCGCACCCGCGCGACGATCGACGAGGTCGGCTTCGAGCGCGAGCGCCACGCCGACCGCTATCTGAAGCCGGCGGAAGAAATGGAGCGATTGTTTCCGCGATATCCTGAGGCTCTGGCACGAACCATGGAGATTGTCCGTCGCTGCACTTTCTCGCTCGGGGAGCTTACCTACCAATATCCGGAGGAGGCGATCGTGCCGGGCAAGGATGCCCAGGCATCGCTGGAGCATTATGTCTGGCAATGCGTGCCCGATCGCTATCCCGAAGGTCTGCCGCCCGATGTGTTGAAGGTCGTGCGGCACGAGCTCGATCTGATCCGCACCATGAAATACGCCCCGTACTTTCTGACCGTCTTCTCGATCGTGCGCTATGCGCGGTCACAGGGCATTCTCTGCCAAGGCAGGGGTTCCGCCGCCAACAGCGCCGTCTGCTACATTCTCGGCATCACCAGTATCGACCCCTCGACCAATGATCTTCTGTTCGAACGCTTCGTCAGCCAGGAGCGCGACGAGCCGCCGGATATCGACGTCGATTTCGAGCACGAGCGGCGCGAAGAGGTGATCCAGTGGATCTACCAAACCTATACCAGAGAAAAGGCAGCGCTCTGCGCCACCGTAACCCGCTACCGTGCGCGCGGCGCGATCCGCGACGTGGGCAAGGCGCTCGGCCTGCCGGAGGACGTGATCAAGGCGCTGTCGTCGGGCATGCGGTCGGCGAGACCGACTATGCCTCGCTTGCCCGCTGCACCCAGTATGCCCATTTCACACCGGAATTCATCGTCCGGGCGATCTGGTCAGCGCTTCAGCGTCTCGGATGGCGCGGCGGCCGGGTGCTGGAGCCGGGGATCGGCACGGGCCTGTTTCCGGCGCTGATGCCGGAAGCGCTTCGTGATCTTTCGCACGTTACCGGCGTCGAGCTCGATCCCGTCACGGCATGCATCGTCCGGCTGTTGCAGCCCCGGGCGCGGATCCTCACCGGAGATTTTGCGCGCACGGAGTTGCCGGCAAGCTTCGACCTTGCCATCGGCAATCCACCTTTCTCGGACCGGACCGTCCGTTCCGACCGCGCCTATCGCTCGCTCGGGCTGCGATTGCACGACTATTTCATTGCCCGGTCGATCGATCTGTTAAAGCCGGGGGCTTTCGCCGCCTTCGTCACCAGCTCCGGCACGATGGACAAGGCGGATTCCTCCGCGCGCGAATATATTGCAAGGACGGCGGACCTGATTGTCGCCATCCGGCTGCCGGAAGGCAGCTTCCGGGCCGACGCGGGAACCGACGTCGTCGTGGACATCCTCTTCTTCCGTAAACGCAAGGTCGCCGAGCCCGAGGGCGATCTCTCCTGGCTCGACACGGACGAAATCCGGCCTGCCACGGAGGATGAGGGCGCCATCCGCGTCAACAGGTGGTTCGCGCAGCATCCGGAATTCGTGCTCGGCACCCACGCGTTGACCGTCGGTCCTTTCGGCGAGACCTATACATGCCTTCCGCGTGAAAGCGAGGATCTCGACGCGGCGCTGTCGGCCGCCGTCCATCTTCTTCCGGAAGGCCGCTATGACGGCGAGCCCACCGCGATCGATCTCGATCTTGAGGGCGCGACCGACGATAGTCCTGTCGATCTTCCGTCCGGCCAGCATGTCCGCGAAGGTAGCTTCTTCGTCGATAACGCCCGAGGCCTCATGCAGGTGATCGATGGCCAGCCGGTCACTATTACGGTCCGAAAGGGCCGCAGCGCGGACGGTATCCCGGAGAAGCACGTCCGGATCATCAGGAAGCTGATCCCGGTCCGTGACGCGGTACGTCAGGTGCTGAAGGCCCAGGAGCTGGACCAACCCTGGAAGGATCTGCAGGTCAAGCTGCGCATTGCCTGGTCGAGCTTCGTGCGCGACTTCGGCCCGATCAACCACACCACGGTCTCGATCAACGAGGATCCGGAGACAGGCGAGACGCGCGAGAGCCATCGCCGGCCTAATCTCCAGCCGTTCGCAGACGATCCCGATTGCTGGCTGGTCGCCTCGATCGAGGACTATGACCTCGAAAACGATACGGCGAGGCCCGGACCGATCTTCACCGACCGTGTCATCTCGCCGCCCGCCCCGCCGGTGATCACCAGTGCCGCAGATGCGCTCGCCGTGGTGCTCAACGAACGCGGGCGCGTTGATCTCGATCATATCGCCGAGCTTCTGCACCGTGATCCCGAAGACGTCGTCACTGAGCTCGGCAGCGCGATCTTCCGCGATCCCGCCGACGGATCCTGGCAGATGGCCGACGCCTAGCACCTATCTCCGCCATGACGGCAAGCCGTTCGAGTTGCCAGGTGCTGCGCAGATGATCTTTTCCGACCTGGGCACCATCAGCGTCGAGAAGACGAGGGGCTTTTCCGCCTATCGCTGGATCCGCGATGAGCTGATCCGCATGGGTGTCCCGGCATCGGAAATCGCCTTCATGCAGGACTTCAAGAAGTCGGAGGCCAAGCAGCGGCTGTTCGGCGACGTCAGGGCCGGCAGGGTCCGCTTCCTGATCGGCTCGTCGGAAACGATGGGGACCGGGGTCAATGCCCAGCTCCGCCTGAGGGCGCTTCATCATCTCGATGTTCCGTGGCTTCCCTCGCAGATCGAGCAACGGGAAGGCCGCATCGTGCGGCAGGGCAACCAGCATGATGAGGTCGATATCTTCGCCTATGCCACCGAGGGTTCGCTCGACGCGACGATGTGGCAGAACAACGAGCGCAAGGCGCGCTTTATCGCGGCCGCGCTCTCCGGTGACACCTCGATCCGGCGGCTGGACGATATGGGCGAAGGGCAGGCCAACCAGTTCGCAATGGCCAAGGCCATCGCGTCGGGCGATCAGCGGCTGATGCAGAAGGCCGGGCTCGAAGCGGACATCGCCCGGCTGGAGCGGCTCCGTGCAGCGCATACAGACGACCAGCACGCCGTTCGCCGGCAGCTTCGCGATGCCGAGCGCGACATCGAGGTATCGACACGGCGGATTGCGGAGATCGATCAGGACATCACGCGCCTGATTCCGACCGCTGGCGAGGCCTTCACCCTGACGGTCGCGGGGAAAGACTACTCCGAACGCAAGGACGCGGGTCGCGCCCTCATGAAGGAGATCCTGATCCTTGTTCAGCTCAGCCAGGAGGGCAAGGCCGTCATCGCCTCGATCGGCGGTTTCGAGCTCGAATTTGACGGCCGGCGTTATGGCAAGGATGGCTATCGCTACACCACCAAGATGAAGCGAACCGGCGCGGACTACGAGGTCGAGCTTCCGATTACGGTGACGCCGCTCGGGGCCGTTTCCCGCCTCGGACACGCACTCGACGATTTCGAAGGCGAGCGGGAGCGCTATCGCCAGCGTCTCGGCGACGCCCGCCGCAGGCTTGCGTCGTACCAGTCGCGCGGCGAAGGCAGTGAATTCGCATTCACCGGGGAACTGGCCGAAAAACACCGGCAGCTTGCCGAGGTCGAGGCGGCACTGGCGGCTGATGTCGGTGAGCGGATCGTGGCTTGAGAAGCGACACTCGTGACAACATTCGCCCGCACGGACGCTCTTCTGAAATGAGAAAATAGGGAAGGGGGGAAGCTTGCTCGCAGATCGGGCAGGCCGCTGACGCTTGCGCTCAACCGCGCCACTCGCGATCCCGGCCCGTCGTCCTGCGCAGGGCTGTAAGCCCCGCTTGGCCAGCCGGGCAGGGATGCTCGGCCGCAGTTGCACCGGCCCGTCCGCTCCGCGGTCCGGGAAGTGTCTTTGGAAAGAACTGAAGACGGAAGAGGGCTGGCAAGGCGCTGGCCCATCAATCCCGGAAGGAGCCAATCTCATGCAAATCCTCAAACTCGATCCCCGTGCGCTGAAAGACAATCCCGATGACACGCGTCGCTCGAAATCCTCGCAACAATCCGACGCGCTGTTGCTTGCGACAGTGAAAGCGGTCGGCATCATCCAGCCGCCGGTCATCTCGCCGGAAGTCGACGGTGGCAATGGCTACATCATCCAGGCCGGACACCGCCGCGTGAAGCAGGCGATCGCAGCGGGACTGGAGGAAATCACCGTCCTCGTCGTCGCAGCGGCCAACGACAATGGCGCGATGCGCTCGATGGTGGAAAACATCGCCCGCGAGCCGCTCAACCCCGTCGACCAATGGCGCGGCATCGAACGCCTGGTTGCGCTCGGCTGGACCGAGGAAGCGATCGGCGTGGCGCTCGCATTGCCGGTCCGCCAGATCAGGAAGCTCAGGCTCCTGGCCAACGTGCTGCCTGCCATGCTCGACCATATGGCGCTCGGCGACATGCCGAACGAGCAGCAGCTCCGCACCATTGCCGCAGCCTCGCTCGACGAGCAGAGGCAAGTCTGGAAAGCTCACAAGCCGAAGAAGTCCGAGCGGGCCGACTGGTACAACATCTCTCGAGCACTCTCCAAGACCCGCATGTTCGCCAAGGATGCGAGCTTCGGGGATGATCTCGCCGCTGCCTATGGCATCGAATGGGTCGAGGATCTGTTCGCTCCGGCCGACCAGGACAGCCGCTACACCACCAACGCGGAAGCGTTTCTCGGCGCCCAGCAGGAATGGATGACGAACAACCTTCCCAAGAAGGGGTCGATCATCGAGGTCAACAACTGGGGCCAGCCGGAACTGCCGAAGAAAGCGGAGCGTGTTTACGGCAAGCCGTCCAAGTCCGATCACGTCGGGATGTATCTCGACCGTGACGGCAAGGTGCAGTCAGTCGGGTACCGGATGCCGGAGGACAAGAAAACGAAGAAGGGCGGTTCGTCCACGATGGGCGCTCTGGCCGAAGCCGATGATGCAATCGTCGACGCGCCGAAACCGCGCCCCGATGTGACTCAGAAGGGGCAGGACATGATCGGCGACTTCCGCACCGACGCCCTGCATGAGGCGCTTGGACGCGCCCCGATCGAGGACGACATGCTGATGGCCCTGCTCGTGCTTGCGTTCGCCGGCCTGAACGTCCGCGTGGATTCCGGCGCGACCGATACCGTGTTCGGGTCGAAGCGCTTCAAGCGCCACGCCGCCCGGCTGATCGGCGAAGACGGCAGGCTCGCCTTCGACGGGGAGACATTGCGCGTGGCCGCGCGTTCGATGCTGATCGATGTGCTGTCGTGCCGGCGGGGTATGTCCAACAGCGGCGTGATCTCCCGGATCGCAGGTGACGCGATCGGCGCCGACAACTTCCTGCCGAACATGGGCTCGGAGGACTTTCTGCTGTGCCTGTCTCGTCAGGCGATGGAAGCAGCGGCGAAGGATGCGAACGTACTTCCGCGCCAGAAGGTGCGGGAGACCCGTGCGGCTCTCGTTGATCATTTCAGGCAAGAGCGCTTCGTTCACACGGCCGCACTCTTCGCGCCCGATCCGCAGGACATCGTGGATCTCATCAAGAGTGGCGAGGTTCTCGATGACGACGACAGCGCGGAAGAAGCAGACGTCGATGAGCCCGCCCTTGATGGAGAAGAAGCCCTCGCCACCCCCGAAGACGAGGCCGATCTTCCGGGCAGCGCCGACGACGCTCCCGAAGCCGTCGATCCTGACGAAGAGCAGGATGCTTACGGGATCGCCGCGGAGTAGCCGCGTCCCTCCTTCCCCTTCCGAATGGTTGTCCGCCGCCGGTGATTTCCACCGGCGGCGGCTTCGTTTCCTGCCCTAAAGATCAAGGAGATCAACATGTCCGCACATCTCGCATTCCTGGCGCCGATCGGTACCGTTCTGGCGTGGTCCAACGGCCAGCCGCGCCCGCCGGAGCGCCATCGCAAAAAGCTCTCCGCGTGGAAGTTATGCTGACGTCAGCATAATTCCCATTATGCCGAGGTCGTAATTATGCCGAGCATCTTATGAGCTGCGACGTCAGGGCATGGGTTGTGGTCCAAAATGCTCGGCATAATATCGATCTGTTCAGCCGTCAGGTGCCGTTGCTGGCGGTCGCGAGCATGGCGAGCAGCTTGTCCGAAGGCGGTTGGAACCGGCCAGGCTTCACACCCGGCGGTGCATGGGCGGCGAGAATGGCAAGCTTCTCGGCCGCATCGGAGCGTAGATAGATTTCGGTGCTCCGAAGCGACGCGTGCCCAAGCCATAGCGAGACCTTCCGAATGTCGCCGGTAGCCGCCAATGTATGAGCGGCACAGCTGTGGCGAAGGACATGCGGTGTCACCCGCTTTGACAGGAGTGATGGACACGCTATCGCCGCCTGACGAGCATGCTTCTCTACTACCAATGCGAGACCGTCGCGGCTAAGCGGCTCGCCAAGCCGATTTAGGAGCAGGGTCTGCTCGCTGGTATGGAGCATGTTATCGCGCGCAAGACGCCCTACCGCGACAAGACGTTGTCCACGCATCTGCGCGGCTTCTTCCAGTATCTGTTCGCCCAAGGTCTCACTACCGCCAACCTATCGCTCTGCGTGCCCAGGGTGCACAAGCCCTGGGGCGAGAGGCTTCCGAGATATCTGTCGCCCGATGAAGTGGAGGCCGTTCTGGCATCGGTCGCGACCAATCCGCGGCGAGGCGCCCGCGACTACGCCATGTTGTTGTTGATGGCGAGGCTCGGTATCCGCGCTCCGGAGGTCATGGCGATCCAGCTCGATGATATCGACTGGCGAGCTGGAGAGCTTCTCGTTCGCGGAAAAGGTCAACGTCACGACCGGCTGCCAATCCCGCCCGACGTCGGTCAGGCAATCAGCCGGTATCTGCGGGAGGAGCGGACTTCGACGACAACCCGCACACTGTTCGTGAGCCATCGGGCGCCGAACCGCCCGTTCAAGGATAGCCAGATCATCAACTCGATTTTGCGGGAGGCGTTCGCGGCAACCGGGGTGAAGCCGCCAACACCATATGTCGGATCGCATGTCCTGCGCCACAGCCTTGCGACAAACTTGGTTCGCTCCGGTGCCTCGCTGGAGGAGATCGGCGATCTGTTGCGGCATCGATCGCGTGCAACAACGATGATCTATGCGAAGCTCGACACGGATGGATTGCGCTCCATCGCCCAGCCTTGGCCGATCACGGAGGCAGCACAATGAGCTTCATTGCTGAACAGCACCGTTACATCAGTATGAGAAGGCGGCTGGGTGCCGACCTGAGTACAGACGAACGCATATTGCGTCGCTTCTCCGCCTTCGCCGACAGCAATGGTGCCGAGTACGTCGATACCAGATTGATCATGTGTTGGCTCGAAAGCCTGTCATCCGCCAGTGCAGGAACACGAGGCACTCGCTTCCGGGTGGCTCGTCAATTTGCCCTCTGGCTACACGGCATGGATCCTCGGCACGAGGTTCCGCCCCAGGGATTAGTGCCTGCTCATGTCCAACGTGTACATCCACACATTTACAGCGACGCCGAAATCATTGCGATTATCGAGCATGCCCGCACGTTGCCATCAGTCTACGGCATGCGCGGTCTCACCTGTTCGACGCTCTTCGGCCTGATCGCCGTGACCGGACTTCGGATTAACGAAGCCTTGCGTCTCGACCAGACCGATCTCGATGTTGAATCCGGCGTCCTTCGTGTTCGCTTCGGAAAGCTCGGCAAGGAACGAATGTTGCCCCTAGATCAAACCGTCGTGCACCAACTGGAGACCTACGGGCGTGAACGGGACCGGCTATTAGGTCACAGATCAGAGCCTATGTTCGTCACGTGCGATGGCCATCGTCTCGGCGATTGCGGCGCCCGCTACAACTTCGCGCTGGTCTGCCAACAGATTGGTTTGAGGCCGAGGCAGGCTTACAAGCGCCATGGGCGCGGGCCACGCATTCACGACCTTCGTCACACCTTCGCGGTTCGGACGCTGCTAAACTGGTATCGTTCCGGCCAGGATGTCGGGCGCGAGATGATCAAACTCACGACTTGGCTCGGTCACGCGAGCCCCGCCAATACCTATTGGTACCTGGAGGCGGTTCCGGAATTGCTGGAATTGGCTTCCGCCCGCATAGCAAGCGCAGCGGAGGGGATTCGATGAAGGCGAGCAGTTTCCCCGCGCTGATCCAACGCTTCTTCACTGACCGGCTCTGCACACAGATGGAGGCAAGTCCCCACACCATCGCCGGTTACCGGGATACATTCCGGTTGCTGATACGCTACGCTGGCTCACGGCGTGGAAAGCCGCCCACGAAGCTGACGATCGAAGATCTTGACGCCGATCTTGTCGCCGACTTCCTGACCCACGTCGAGACGGCGCGCGGTAACACGGCACGAACCCGCAATACGCGCCTTGCCGCAATCCGCTCATTCTTCCGATACGTTGCGATGACCGATCCGACCTGGCTTCTCCATTGCCAGCGCATTCTCTCGATGCCAAGCAAACGATACGTCAAGCGAAGCGTGACGTTCCTCGACGCAGACGAAATAGCAGCCCTCATGGCCGCGCCGGATCGGACGACGTGGGTGGGGCGCCGCGATTACGCCCTGCTGTTGCTTGCGCTTCAGACCGGATTGCGGGCATCCGAGCTGATCGGTCTGCGCTGTAAGGACGTGGTTTTGGGAGACGGCGCCCACATCCGTTGTATCGGCAAGGGGAGAAAGGAGCGTAGTACGCCTCTCCGTCGCGATACGGCAAAGCTGATCCGGGGTTGGATTGGGGAGCGTAGTGACAGCGACAGTCCCCTGTTCCCCTCGATCCGGGGCGAACGGCTCAGTCGTGATGCATTGGAACATCTGGTGCGCAAGCATTGCCTCACGGCATCCCGAGCATGCCCGAGCCTGGCAAGCAAACGGGTTACACCGCACACCTTGCGGCATAGCACCGCGATGGAACTGCTCCATCACGGCGTCGACCAATCCGTGATCGCGCTCTGGCTTGGTCATGAATCCGTGGAAACGACCCAGATCTACATCCACGCCGACATGCGGTTGAAGGAGAAGGCGCTTTCTCAGGTCGCGAGACCGGAGGCCCATCTAGGGCGGTATCGACCCAACGACGAACTGCTCGCGTTCCTTGAATCGCTCTGATTATGCCGAACCGCCGCATGGCTGAATGGGAAAGTCTCCGCGCTGAAAATTGGCCATGCGGCATAATCGGACTTACGGCATAATGGACATTATGCCGATATCGGCATAATGTCCATTGGGCGGGCGGTCCTGCCCGGCTGAACAGGGACCTGAGCCGCTATCACAAGGATCGCCGCGAGAGGGCCTTCGAAGAGATGCTGGTGGAGCTTGGGGCAGCGATGATCTGCGCCGATCTGGGTATCGTGCCGGAGCTGGAGCCGCGCCCGGATCATGCCGCCTATATCCAGAGTTGGGCCGAGATCCTCGGCTCTGACAAGCGGGCGATCTTCAATGCGGCGGCGCATGCGCAGCGCGCTGTCGCCTATCTGCACGACCTTCAGCCGCAGGCAGCCTCCGGACAGGAGGCGGCCTGATGCTCCAGGTGTCGAACTTTACCGGGGAGGGCGCGTCCTCGCCGATCCGGCTGCGGGCGCTTTCGCTCGGCGCCGGCGTCCAGTCCACCACCATGGCGCTGATGGCAGCGCATGGTAAGATCGGGCCGATGCCCGATTGCGCGATCTTTGCCGATACCGGTTGGGAGCCAAAAGCCGTCTACGATCATCTTGAATGGTTGATGTCGCCGAATGTCGTTCCGTTCCCGATCCATGTGGTGTCGGCCGGCAATATTCGCGACAATCTCATGGACGCCGTCGCCGGCAAACGGTGGGCTTCGATTCCGGCTTTTGCAAAAACCGTGACGCCAGCCGGGAGCGCACGACCGGTTCTCGATGAGGACGACGACGGCGAACTCGTCCAGATCGGTTCCCGCGCGACATCGCGCGAGACCGTATCGATCGGCATGATGCGCAGGGCCTGCACTGCGGATTACAAGATCGTGCCGATCCGGAGGAAGGTCCCGGAATTGTTCGGGCCTCAGGCGCAAGCGATCACCTGATCATGCGGTCGCGGAGCAGTGGATTGGCATTTCGACAGACGAGGTCAGCCGGATCAAACCCTCATTCGAGGACTGGCAGATCAATCGTTGGCCGTTGATCGAACAGCGCATGAGCAGGCGCGATTGCCTGGCCTGGTTGCGCCGTCATGATTATCCGACGCCCCCAAAATCGGCCTGCATCGGATGCCCGTTTCACGATAAAGGACGCTGGCGCCACATGCGTGATCATGATCCGGAAGCCTGGGCAGAAGCGGTGATAGTCGATCGAGCACTGCGGACCGGCATTCGACGCATCCGTGGCGAAGTTTATCTTCATCGCTCATGTGTTCCTCTTGACGAAGCCGACCTGTCGACGGCCGCCGATCATGGCCAACTCGATCTCTGGCCCATCGAATGCGAAGGCATGTGTGGCGTCTAGGGCAGCCTTCTGGCGCTGCGGTGACGGATCCGCTCCATTTGGAGCGGAAGAGGCACCGCCATATGGTGGAACTCTGCCGTGAAAGACGCCGGCCCAGTCAGTTCCTGAAGCGGGGGACATGTTCCATGCTGACCAGCCGTTGGGGTGTGGGGCGCTGAGGGCGAGTGCGATTGCAGCATAGCCGAGGCCTTGCCGGTTGGGAGGAGACACCATCCAGTCGAAGATGGCTCTGCTGTCGAACAGTCGGTAGTGCAGACGCACCCATCGGCGATGGCGTCGAAGGGAACTGCAGGTCTGCAGCCGTGACGTGGTGTGAGCATGGTCCCGAAACGATTGTGCCAGCGGCGTGCTGGTGGTGAGTTCAACGATTGGTCTCGCGGCATGTCGTGGTCGATCCGGTTCGGACAGGCCACACCCACGCAGACCTCGATTGATCTGGTGTGACCGAAGGACGCCTTCGTCTCGATCGCCTTGGCCGCAACGGCCATACGCAACTTTCTTCCCCTGCGAACAGGTTCGCATTCCTCGCGGGCCAAGAAAGCCGCTCCCGGCCGTCCTCCACTTCGTTCCGGCCGCCAGCGGTGCGGCGTCGATCGCCGTCGGTCTTAACACCGTCATCGAGGACGCGATGGGCGCGACCCGAGCAAACCGGAAAGGTTACGACAATGGCAGTCATCGGCGAATTCACCACCAACGGCAACAACTCGATCATCGGCAACGTGCGCACGCTCACCGTCAGCATGAAGGCCCGCCTGAACCCCATCGAGCGCGTCTCGCGCGACGCTCCGGACTTCCGCATCACCGCCGGCAACGGCGTCGAGGTCGGCGCCGGCTGGAAGGTGGTCTCCAACGACGGCGAGGAATACATCTCGGTCAAGCTGGACGACCCGAGCTTCAACGCCCCGATCACCGCAGCCCTTTGGCCGGGCGAGAAGGAAGGCGACTACGCCCTCATCTGGAACCGCCCGAAGCGGGAGGCCTGATCCACGCCGAGGAGCTCCGCCGAAAGGCGGGGCTCTTTTCAGTGAAAGGAAGCTGCAACAAAGTCGCGTGGCTGCGGCGCGCTATTCACTCAGTCGCGATAGATTGCACAGCAGACGAGATGACGCTAAGGGCATTCTCGTCAAGAGTAATGATACCATCCTGTTTTTCGCCGATCAGCTTTGGCGTTGCACCGCTGTTGTCCCAAATCCAGGCTCTGTCAGCTCGTTCGAGAAACCAAGGGAGTTGAGCGAGAGATCTTACGTAGCGTGCACGCACCTTATCGGCAGGCACGTCATGCCCACCCTTCGCAACACGAAGTTTGATACGCTCGATCGACCGCTCCGGGCTGTCCAAAACGGTGTAGAAAAGCCATACGGCAAATCCCAAAGCTTCAGCTGCCTCAACCAGACGCCGATACTTATCCGTCGATAATACGGTCTCGACACCGATTGTTTTATGAACGGCTATGGATGACTGGATCCACGCTTCGATGCGCTGAACTGCAACCAAGTTGGCTTCGGGAAGTGGCTCCTTCTCCACTTCACTGATCCGGGCGGCTAGAAGATCCGGATTGACAATCCATACGGACCGCCCTTCCAATTCGAGATCCGCATTTGCGTAGACGCTACTCTTGCCGGATCCGTTCGGTCCAGCGACGATCAGAAAGACGGGCTGTTCAAGCTTTTGCAGGAGCACGATCGACGACGCCAGTCACAGCCTTGTTGTCACGGCGCGCCTTGGCCACATTCTTGCTAAATACATAGGTAAGATCTTGTCCGAATGTTTGGCTTTTCGCGTCGATCGTGCGCACGGTGACGAACTGCCCGCTACTCGAATCGCGAACTCGTTTCTCCGTGACCGCCTTGCCACGCACTCCGGACTTTGGGCCACCAAGCTTTTTGACGACGACTTTTGCCATGTCTGCTCCAATCTTTCGTTTAATATAGCAAGCATTATCGAGGACGAAAAGGCCAATCCTCTTAAGGAGCACTCGCAATTGATCAGGTGTCGCCGAGCAAGTTGCGGACGGGATCGCTGGTCGGTAGCCGGGTGATTGAGAGCCGAGCGAGGAGGCTGCAGAAGCATCTGGCAAAGGCCGACCCTCCCCGATCAGATAGTGACGAATATCGAGTGTTTCCCAGTTGTTGACGTGTGCCGACGAACTGAACTTGTCGATGGTGCCATCGCGCTTAACCGACAACGCGTGAAGCATCAACAGTGCCGACGCAGCAGATCGGATATTGAGCCTGTAAACGAACTGGTTCTCATACATATCCCCTGTGTGCGATGTCAGTCTGACCAACATCGAGGGGTTGGTTTTGAGCCACTGCGCAGCATGAAAAAAATGCTCGATGCCGCTGCGCTCTATGCACTGGCATATGCCCAAACCACGCGCCATCTCGACCAGTCGATCATAAGCCCGGGCAACGGAATTGGTCTGGGCGCTGACCGCAAACCCGGAGTTCGAAACACGATGTGGCTTTTTAGTCCCGAATTCATCCACGGCAGCGTTTCCATCTTCATGCCGAAGCTGGTCAACGGGTAAAGTACGAACCCCGGGCGCTCGATCCCGGCCGACGCGAGACCGCTCAGGATTTTTGCCGGAACACCACCACCACCTTGCTTGGCGCAGGCGAAAACGTGCTCATCCAGGAGAGACGTTCCGACATAGATCTCCCTGGACCATAACAATCGGGCCATCGCCGCGCGAATATTTACGATATGGTGCTCGATTGCGCCACGTTCGCTGTCGCTGAGTTTCTTCTCATCGGTAACCAGATGATCGAGCGAGTTGAACAGGTTGAGCTGATTGTGTTTGCTGGCAAGGAAAGCGTCGGACTGGTTGACCGACTTCGACTGCGGAGTGACGACTGTGGCGATTGTGGGATGACGCAACTGCTCACCATGATTAGCGATTAAACAGAGAACGCCAAGCGAACCGGCAACGGGTCGCTGTTGACCAGATTTCACGAATTGCTGATGAGCTGCGTCCTGCTCTTCTCCCAAGCCTCGTTTAGGTCATTGAGATGCCGCTCGATCCAGGCGACAATCTCTTCCCCATATCGACCGGAACTACCTTCGAGCACTCTAAGGGTCACGAGGTTGAATGCCACGTTGATTCCTCCGCCGCGAACGACAACGTTTGCTGGCATTGCAAGATTGGCGCAGGTCACAACGGCGCTGGCGCGGTCATATCTGTGCCGAGAACCGAGAAGATCGCGCAATTCGGAGAGAGCTTTTTCGTCTGCGGCGTAAATTCCAACCGCCTCAAGCTCGCGACGGCCGTGTTGTTCGAAGTCATAAGGCACGTAGCCGTCTTCGGTCCGGTATAATACTTCTTCAAATTCCTCGGGAACAATGGGCCGAAACGAAAGAAACCATGTCTCTTCCTTCGTTGCTGTCATCGACATCATTCTTTCCAGCTCCGAGGCGTTCAGACCGGCGACGGTCTGAACGCAGGAAAGGCCCATGAGCTTCGCGAATTTCGGACCGTCATTTTTTCGGGACCAGGCGGAGTAGTTGTAAAGCTTGCGATCCCGAGTCGGAATTTTGACCTTAATTCTGATGCGCGTCTTATCAGCCGTCCAGACACGACCCTGGCGGAGCTTCGTTTGCTCTACCTTTTCGACATACGGACGATGAACCGGATCGAGTTGTTCTCCTGTCGTCAGCCCATGACCTTCGTGGCTTTCATCGGTTGTCAGCCAAACGACATCGCGCAACGGCTCTCCAGATCGTCTCTTGACGTGACCTAGGTTGAGCTGAGAAGCCAAAATCCCCTCAGCGAGGGAAACGGAAGTATGATGAAAGAGGATCATTAATATCTCGGAACAGAGAAGACTTGGAGTTGAAACGTCCTATAGACCATCGAGAATAGATTGTTTACCCCTAATAGAGTTATTGTCACTTTGGTCTGGCGCGAAACCATGTGCATGAAAGGGAACGCAAGAAATTCCGATTCGATGCTTTGTCGTGTCTATTGTCCTTCTCCGCAAGGCCGCCACGGGAGTTTCATAAAGAAACCGGCCCGACTTGCGATCAGCTCATCGACGGGACTGGTAGGATCACAGCCGTGACATGGTAAGAGCCCCGAGGCCAAAGACGATACCGTGGCGGATCGGTCTTGAATTCGCCGATGTTTTTTTCGCAACTGTACCCATCCGGTCCCGGACTGGGCGCACTTGCGCGGACCTCGATGGATCTGGTGTGACCGAAGGACGACTTCGTCTCGATCGTCATCCCGCAACGGCTCCGGTGCAGGCTGGAAGGCGGTCTCCAACGACGGCGAGGAATACATCTCGGTCAAGCTGGACGATCCAAGCTTCAACGCCCCGATCACCGCAGCCCTGTGGCCGAGCGAGAAGGAAGGCGACTACGCCCTTATCTGGAACCGACCGAAGCGGGAGGCCTGAGCTTCCACCGAGGAGCTCCGCTAGACAAGGCGGGGCTCTTTCTCTTTGCGACAGATAAACCGGTCGCGGGTATCGAGCCCGTTCCCGACTTTTCTGGTGCCATCAGATCGACCCATGGTGCCGGGAGCCAATGCCGGCATCAAGGAGAGCGGTACCCCCAAAATGCCAGCGCATTTCGGCTCTCCACTCCCGGCTCCGTGAGTCGCGTTCGCGATCCTTGACCCCGCCATCGCCTCCCGACCTGCGGCGTCTTCTTTCAAAAACGTCAAGGAAACGCCACCGAACCAGCAGCACAGGGACGTCAGCCGTTGAGCGCGTCCTTTACCGCCTTGCCTGGCGTGAATGTCAGCTTCTTAGACGCCGCAATCTTGATCGTAGCACCCGTCGCCGGATTGCGTCCGTCTCGTTCCGGGGTTTCCTTGACCTTGAATTTGCCGAAGGACGGGATGGATGTTTCCGTGCCAGCCTGGGCTGCGTCCGCAATCTGTTTGAAGACGCTTTCGACGATGGCCTTCGCCTGAACCTTGGTCAGGTTCTGTTCGGACGCGATCTTGTCGGCGATTTCGTTGGTGGTGGTCATGGAAGAATAGTCTCCTCTATCGATTGGTGTTCTTCTGGTATGACAACGAAGATGTGGCGGGGATAGGGGCGTAAAAGCTGGATTTGCTGCAAGAATGGCGAAAACCACAGGAAAATTCGGGTTTGGATCGCGGGCGCCGGCTATTCGCTGGGCTGAACGCTGATATAGCCCCGTCGCTTCTTTGTGCGCTCGATGCGTGCAAGTGCCGTATCCGCATCTTCTTCGCTATCGAAGGTATCAACCATTGTCTGCCCGCTCGATCCAATCCGGCCCCAGTTACGAATGACGGAGGCGCCGCCGAAGAGCGTTGGCTGAATCGCAAGCATATAGAAGCGCCGCATGTTCTGCGTCGTATCGATGCGGTGAAGATGAACCAGGCCAGTTGCGTCTTTTTCCATGGCTGGATTCTCGCTTCCTTTGGAGGGAGCGTCCAATGACGATTCTGAATCAATCAGGAAGTATCGATTCATCTGTGTGATGAGTTCGATCGGGAATGGGCGAGGCGACTTCGCCGCACTGGCTCTATGCGCGAGCGCACCGAACCCGCTCAGCAGTTCCGTCCCATGCGGGTCACGATCCTCTCGTCACCCAACTCTGGTTGGCTCACCCAAGTCAATCGGCAAAACTGCGCATGCAGCTCTCATTATCGATCGGCAACGCTCAGCTTTGCTTGGCGGCTCGTCGCTTCTCGGCGGCCTTCCGCTTGTCCTCGAGCGCCTGTTGCTGGGCCATGACGGCGGATTCATTCGGATCGCGGGCTTGTGCCTGCTCGCCCCACGAACCTGGAGCGTCCCGGAAGAACATCTCGCGCCGTGCGTTGAGATAGGTTCCGGGGAGAAAATCATCTGCTGTCCAGTCTTTGATCTCTTCGAGAAACGCGCCCTCTGCGTCCTTTCCCTTGCCTGCCTGACTATTGGCCGCGTCCCGAAAATAGAAATGTTCGTGGAGCCTGAGGAACTCCGTCAGATAAATATCGGCGACGCGGGTATTGCCTCTGATCAGGACCATGTTCTCGTCGTTGTTCTGAAGGCTGTTGGCGGAGAAGTTCGCTGATCCGGTGCAGATCAGGGGATCATCAGATAGCGGGTCGATCATCAGGTATTTGGTATGAATGAAAAAGATGTTGCCGCTCTCACGGGTGTGTTCCTCGCGCCAGAACCATTCCCCGAGCGGAAAATTTTTGATGTCGATGGTTCTGGTGGTCTTTTTCCCGTTCGGCAGCGTGATCATGATTTTCTTCTTGCCCAGCACCGCCCCATAGGAGGTGGTCAACATCGGGTCACGACCGTCTTTACGAAAGGCCGCAATCAATTCTGCCGGTGGACGCGATTCCATCACCAGCATGCGCAGGCAATCACGCTTTTGCGCCAGAGCGGAGATCAGAAGTGGGCTGACAGTGAACGCGACGGTGAACATCGCAAGGTCGCGTGCGTCGAGAATCCTGTTACCATACCAGAATAGCATTGCGAGATCGTCGCGCGCGCAAAAGATCGGGGAGATTGAGCCGGGCTCAACAACCTCCTGCGGTTGGGGCGAGATGGTTTTCGTTTCTTTTCTAACCGGTGCGCCTGTCGGGTTTTTCGATAGCAGATCCCAGTATTTCTTGTAACGATCAGCCAGCATTGGATCGCGGAACAGGTGACCAAGATTGGACTGTCCCAAAAAACCCGACATGGTAATGTTCGTCGAGCCCGTCCAGAGGGCCAGTGGCTTGTCGGATTTCGAAGAGTGGACGATGAATTTGTTGTGCGGAATGGTAGGTCGTGTCCGTTCTATCAGGACATCTTTGCCGGATAGTTTCGTGCCGATCGCCTTCTTGTTCGCCTCGGTGGCGTGATAGATAATTCGAACGTTGACGCCTCTCTTCAGCGCATCGTCGAAAGCATCGATGATGGGCTGATAGCTGAACTCGTAGAGGCAGGCGTGAAGCCACTCCCCTTTCTTGGGTGCCTTGATATAGGCAAGGCAGGCTTCGAGTAGCCCACGCGAGAGCCACCGCGTCTTGATATTGTTGAGGTCAAGCACTTCTTCTTCTGTCGGAGGGATATTGCCGAACTCGCGTGCATAATGCTGGCTCGCAATTGCTCCTCGATTGAACCAGATTCCGTGCTTGCCGTCGTCTTCGTCTTCTGTCCGGATTTTCAGCGCGATCATACGATGTTTATCAAGCTGAAGATCGCCTACCGGACCATAGGCGGGAAATATCTCGTACTGATAATCGGTGCTCGGCTCCGCTCCATAATCCGACCAGAAGAATTTCTGGATCGGGTGTTTGTCCGTCCGGAAGATCTTGAATCTTCCGTTGATCTTCTCCTTCGGCTTGGGTTCGACCGTCCTGAACACCTTGCTCGACTGGAGCCACTTCACGCTTGTAACCGTTTCGCCGTCGGGTTTCTTGAGATATTCGGAGCGGCGGATCGAAAATCCTCTCAGGCTATTTCGCGTGTCCCGATCGGCATCGAATGCTAGAAGGATCGAACGCGTGCCGGTGATGGCGCGAACCTTCAGGCCGTTGTTTTCCTCAAAATACCGCATGCCGTTCCCCCGTGTGATCAAGAGTTCCAACGAAGCTTTTGTTGAGCGCTGTCAACTATACAATTTTTCGGTCACGATAGAAGTGGCCATTCGTCTTGGTCGCGAGCCGGTGTGATTATTGTGAAGCTTCTCGTCGTCACTTTTGGTCGGCTTGCCGAGACTCCAGCATCGTTTGCGCCTTGGCTGGACGATGGAACCTGTTCTCACCGACACAAGTCCTCATATCCTCACGACGGAACCAGATGGCGCGTCCGCATCTGAGCGGCGGATTGCCCGATGTGAACACGATCTGCTCGTCAGCGCGCATGCGCAGCACCTCATGTGGCAGGATCAGCGGCCGGCGGCTGAGCTGCCGGGAACGTGAGCGCGACGATCCCTTCATCCCTGACGAGCGGTTTGTCTGGTCCACCTCGACCGTCGTATCGCCGCAGCGTTTCGAGATATAGTCGGCAGTATCAGGATCGTTGATCGCGGCAAACGAAATCCACGACGCGGATTCGAACCACTTGCTCGTCGCGTCCCGCCCGCCATAGGCCTCGCGCATCTGGCCGATGGACTGGAAGATCATCGTCAGCGTGATGCCGTATTTCCGTCCGGCGTCGCGGGCGGTCTCTAAGATCCGCAGATAGCCGAGCCTGGCGACCTCATCAAGTAGGAAGAGCGCGCCACCTTTCACATCGCCATTTCGATTGTAGATGGCATTGAGCAGCGATCCGATAACCACTCGCGCCAGTCCGGGATGGGCTTCCAGTACCTTCAAATCGAGCGCTATGAAGATGTCGGTTCCGCCCTCGGCGAGATCGTCGGTCGAAAAACTGTCGCCTGAGACGAGCGCGGCGTAGTTCGGATAAGATAGCCAGTGGGTTTCTTTCACCGCATTGGCGTAGACCCCGGAAAAGGTCTCAGGCGTCATGTTGACGAAGACCGAAACATTCTCCTTCACGAAGTCCGATTCCGACTGCTCGTAGATCTTGGTCAGACGCGCCCGCAGCTTCGGTTCCGGCTCGGAAAGATTGACTCTCACACGGCGCAGCGTCTGGTCTTGCTCGTCCGTGTGACCGGACAGCCAGACGTCGGCAATCAGAGCCGTCAGAAGCTGCATGGCCGACGCCCGAAAGAAGTCGTCGCGCGCAGAGGCCGAGCGGGGATTGTCGGTCATGATCCACGTTGCGACGGCGACGATGTCCTCTTCTTTCGTGCTGCCATGTCGCCCGATCCAGTCGAGCGCATTGAAGCCCACGCCTGACGTCGAGGGATCGAGAATGATCACCTTCCGGCCAGCCTTGCGGCGATGCTCCGATACCATCGGTGCGACCTCGCTCGACGGGTCGAGGACAACGAGACTGCCACCCCACTTGAGCGCGGTCGGGACCGTGACCGACGTCGTCTTGAAACCGCCGGATCCGGCGAAGACGATGCCATGCGAGGAGCCAAAGGAGCCGTCGAAGCATAGGAGCGGGCTCTTGCCTCCCGCGCCCCAGGTCGACGGATCGTCGGCGCGGAACGACACAGCCGCAACGCTGTCGCGATCGACGCGGTACCGTTCGCCGACGACGATGCCGCCGGGATCGGGGAAAAGTTTTGCCGCCTCCTGCACCTTCATCCAGTCGGCCTCGCCATGCACGGCGCGTTTGCCGCGGATACGGCGCGGCGCCGAACTGGCAAAAGCCGCATTGCCGCGAAGACCGACGCGCAGCGCGAAGACGCCGGCAAGGAATGTGACGGACGCGCCAAGCATCGTCGCCGGGTCCGCGTAGGCGAATACCGACTGTCCGCCCGGAACGTTGCCGGCGATGCTGGCAAGCCGGACCGCCTCGCGGATCGCCGCGATGAAGATCGCCGCCACGCTGCCGCTGACAACGCCCCACCCGGCCGCCCTGATGTTCGCAGCGCCATTGGCCGCGAACAGGAAGATCGTGCCGATCGCAGCCGCTGTGATGTAGGGCAGGGCGAGACCGATCCGCCCGAGCATCAGCTTTGTCTGCGCTGTCCTTCCGAACGCCGCCAGCCATCGCTCGATCCCCGGCATGAGCATCATCGCGGCGATCATGATTGTGGCCGGGATGACGGCGAGGAGAATTCTATTCACCGTCACGACCAAAGGCCTCCGCGCCGATGGCGGTCAAGCGTGACCGCTCTTCTTCGTCGCCCTTGAACCGGCGGCCGCCGTCGACCAACAGCCCGAGCAGCAGCGCCCGCTTTTCGTAACGCAGTCCTGCCTTGACGATCAGCCCGCCGAGCTCGATTTTTTCGCGGGAGTCCTTCTTGCGTGCTTCTGACGTCATCGACTTTGCCATCCGTTCAAGCCTCGCCAGACCCGCCTTCATCCGCGCCAGACGCGAGCGCCGCGGACGGCTCGGTACCGGTCCGGCTCTCTCCGGCTTGTCTCTTTCCGGTCGCCGAGCCCTTGCCGCCACGAAACCGTTTGGCGACTTCCTCGAAGGCTGACTGAAGCTCGGCCTCCTCGATGTCGATTTCCCCAAGCCCAGCTTTTAGCGCAATCCGCCCGATGCGCTCGGCCTCGCGTGTTTCGGCCTGTTTCAGCTGGTCCTGCAATCTGGCGATTTCTTCCCTGATCTTCGATGATGGTTTCTTCATTCCGGTCGCATCTCCCTGGAAATCTTGGGCGTCTGTTCCGTTGCAAGATTTCCCCAAAAGCACGTCCGAAGGAATGTGCAGATCTGCACGTCGGCAAAGCCGACACTTTGGAGGATGATCCCGCCGTTCCGAAGGAGCGGATCCAAGGGCGCCGTTCCGAAGGAGCGGATCCAAGGGCGCAATTATACGTCGCTGATGCGACGTGCTTGCCCACGGCCCTGGCGGGGCCGTCGTAGGGTTGTCGCTTCCGACGAACGAGGTTCGAACCAGGAGTGTTTTACGCCGTGGCCATCGCCCATTTTGCAGCCAGTATCGTCAGCCGCGGCGGTGGCCGCAGCGTGGTGCTGTCTGCGGCCTATCGGCACTGCGCGAAGATGGAATATGAGCGCGAGGCCCGCACCATCGACTACACCCGCAAACAGGGGCTGCTGCATGAGGAATTCATGCTTCCGGCCGACGCGCCGAAATGGGTCCGCGCGTTGATTGCTGACCGCTCTGTTGCCGGAGCTTCGGAAGCCTTCTGGAACAAGGTCGAGGCTTTCGAAAAGCGCTCTGATGCGCAACTTGCCCGGGACCTGACAATCGCTCTTCCGCTGGAGCTCACCCCGCAGCAGAACATCGCGTTAGTTCGCGACTTCGTGGAAAAACACATCCTCGCCAAAGCCATGGTTGCCGATTGGGTCTGTCGCCATCGTCATGGGAGGATTCTGGCTCTGGTCCACTGCCACGTGGACATCACCGAAACTACCCGAGGGATGGAAGGGCGTCGACCTCGAACAAGGTCAGAAACTCGGACGAGACGGCTCGCTTGACGATCACCGTGACCTGATCGCAACGGTGCGCGCGGTTGCGGGAGAGAAAACCCGGTTCATCGTTCTTCCCGAAAGTGCATTGGGCTTCTGGACGCCGACCGTCGCGAGGCTCTGGAGCCAAGGCTTGCAAGGCTCGGAGCTCACTGTGATCGCCGGCGCGGCCGTCATCGATCCGGGCGGCTACGACAATGTAATGGTGGCGATTTCGGCTGACGAGGCACGAATTCTCTATCGCGAACGCATGCCGGTCCCGGTGTCCATGTGGCAGCCATGGCGGGCATGGACCGGGCAGGGCGGTGGAGCCCGCGCCAACCTCTTCGGCAATCCAGTTGTGCAAAACGACGGCCAGAAGGTCGCCGTGCTGATCTGCTACGAACAGCTTGTCCTCTGGCCGGTCCTGCAGTCGATGCTGCATTCCCCCACCGTAATCGTCGCCCCGGGCAACGGATGGTGGACCGCGGGAACGTCGATCGTCGCCATTCAAAACGTGAGCGTGATGGCCTGGGCAAAACTCTTCGGACTGCCCGTCGTCACGTCTTTCAACAGATAAGGAATTGTTTGCGATGGTCGATGCCGCCCTAATCAAGGAATGCAGCGATCCCGGCCTGAAGCCGGCGATCGTCGAACAGTTCATCGAGCAGGCAGGGTCGCAGGATCCATTGGCGGTCACGGTTCGCTCCGGAAACCGCGTCGTGCTGGTGCCCAGGCCGAAGACGGCGGAGGAAGCGTTGGCGCTGATCAGAGACAACCTCGGTCGCAATACCGTTCGCGTCGGGATCACACAATATCCGGCCGGCCTCGGCATCCTGGAGGCGGGCCAGCTGAAGCCGGACCTGGTCGATGCTTGCGAGAACATCCGCATGGGCACGGCACTCTTCGCCAAGGTCTATCGGATTGTCACGAAATGGTATGGCAATCCGACCGAGAGGCAAGTCCTACCGCAAGTGTTCGACGACGCGATCATTGCCTGGCAGACGGGATACTTCGAAGGAACGGCGGTGTTTCGAGCGGAAGATCCAGGAAAGATGAAACTCGCCGATCCTGGGCCTGTGAAAAAGGACGGAGCTGAACCGGCCACCAATGAGGCTCCGGCCGGTGACGGCTCCGAAAACGCAAAACAGGACGACGCTCCGTCCGATCCAAACACTTCCGACATTCGCATCGATCTGTCGGGGATTGGCGCTCGAAAACCATAGGATTGACCCTGGTTTTACGTGGTGGTCATCCCCAGCCTTTCGCTCAACCTCGTCATCAGGTCCATGCGCTCATGGAAAATGCCGACAATCAGCGCGGGCTCGTTGTCGCGCGGCAGGCAGAAGACGTAGTGGTGCTCGCAATGGACCATGCGGAGCGTCGGATAAAGCTCGCCCAAGTCTCTGAACGGTGGTTGCCCCGAGGCAAGCCGGGCAAAACCTTGCTCTAGCCTGGTAATGTATCGGCGCACCTGCGCATCGCTCCATTGTTTGCGCGTGTAGCGAATGATTCCGCGCAGGTCCGCTTCCGCGCCATTCGCCAGAACATAGGTTGTGGTCAACCGCGGCTATCCTTGGCCAGTTCCTCGTCAAGAACCTCGCTTACGCTACGGGTGGACACTTTTCCCGCCAGACTTTCACCGATGCGATCGCTCAGCAGCGATTTCAACTGCTGCCATGCCACTTCACCATCCGCGTCCCCGGGAAACAGGCGTTCCAGCGCATATTGCTTGATCGTCTTTCCCTGTAAAGCGGCAGTGGCCTTCAGATTTTGATGCTGCTGGTCGGTAATATCGATTGTCAGTCGGCTCATACAACAAGCTCCGGATATTGTCACAAACCCACATTAGCACAAATGTTGGCATCTGGCCAATTGGGCTGTTCTCGGGAGGCGCATGCAGCGGAAAAGTGCGTACATTACGGCTGGGTCCGGCCACATAGTGTGTTTCGCCAAACTGCAGGCGATGCCAGCCTCACATGAGAAGGAATTTCCACCACTTGTCGTAAAGCTGGAACAAGTTTGTCCCATGATGGCGTTGTATGGTGTTGAATATCTTTGGCCGAGGACAGGATGTGAAGATTTGCACCGCGGTGATTTCGATCGACACTGGCGTCATTCTGGAATGTTTCTTATAAGAGGGCACGCAGTACGTGCTGCGTTGCGGCTTAGAATCCGCAGATGAACGGTTGGCGCTGACCGGAATGGCGCCAGGAACCCTCTGACCTTGTGTCCGGGGGCCTGTGACGTATGTCCAGGCTCCGGCTAAAGGTCGCAGGGCCGATTCATCTCGGATTCTAACCCCCGGGCAAGGGTTCAAAGGGTTCAACGTTTGCGGGGGCGTACCGCAGACTAACCAGGGTTAGGTCAGGAATGGAACTGGAAGATGCAATCGTGACGAATAGGGTCGAGCTCCGCCCATTGATCGGGCTGACGCGTGGACTACCTCCGGCGGACCTGGAAGCAATCACGATCGATGCTATCCGGACACACCGGCAGTTGGTGGAAAAAGCCGATGAACTCTTCCAGGCTCTCCCGGAGACTTACAAAACCGGAAAAGAAGCTGGCGGCCCACAGCATATTCGATACATTGAAGCGAGCATCGAAATGCATGCGCAGATGAGCGCCCTGAACACGCTGATCAGTATTCTTGGCTTCATTCCCAAGGTCGTCGTTAACTGACAGCGGTCAAAGTCAGGCGCCGACATCATCGTGTGATGGCGGATATGGCTGTATAGTTTGGTTTCCGTGCTTAAGCTGCGCGATCTAGTGGTGGCGTTGCCCATTGTGCTCCCCGGCGGGAGCAAGCTTATTCTGTGTCGTCGATCATTTCAATGATTTCGAAGCTTTTGATGAGCGTCGAGATGTCTTCATTTAGTAACACAAGCGCCACGTTCGGCGAAATTGCGCGGATCTGAATTTTCACGAGATAACCGGTTTCCACACATGTTCAGGATACTCGGCCGCCTCGCGCTTAAACCGGTAAACTGCCTCACGGGCGGCATCCGAACTCTCGTAAAAGTAAAGGGCCATGACCCCGGCACGGACAGAACAGACTTGACTAAGTCGCAATCAAAGGGCCGATTGACAGCGACCCTTCCAGCGCTCCTCGCTGGTTTGCCTATCGGTGGCCGCTACCAACAAGGCATTTTGCTAGGTGTCATCGGTGCTGACTGGGACGACGGGGAGGTCTGCTTAAACGTTGAAGGCTCTAAGCGCGAATGACAGAAACGACAGTTGACGACAACTTGATGTCTTAATCTTCAAACAGTTTGTTCAGTACTGACCGCAGGAGAAAGAGAGCGGACAGACTACCGCAGATTGCTCTTAAATTTATAAGTTTTTCTCTTCAGTATTCAAAAACAGTAATCTTTTTCTTAGCTGCGTCGGAAGATGGCCAGACCAACGCTTTGATGATGCCGAAGCTGATCAATTGTGCCGTAAAACTACAAATGAAACAGAAAAATTCTTAATCGTCTCCACCCGAGTAGCATATTATCCTTTGATGAACAAAGGAGCGATATCATGAGAAATTCGAGTTTGCATGATGCATCTGGGAACGACGATGCACAGGTACCCCACAAAACAGAATTGCTTGATCTGCCAGACCTTGTGCTGACGGAAGTTGCCAAACGTCTAGCGACTGACAATCCAGTTGAGTCCGCGGAGAATATAGCTAATTTTAGCAAATCCCATCGCTCGACAAGGGACGTGGTTCGAACGGAACCTTTAGAAAAATTCTCGTCACGCCTTAAGATCCTGGCGCCACAGGCGAAACTGTTGTGTCATGCCGTGCGGCAGGCAGCAACACTGCCGGATGGAGAACAACTAAGTGAAGCGCAACTATTGCAAATGCAAAATGAAGTCGCAATTCGCCCAGTCTTAGGCGTAGCGTATACCCATCACGACGGCCAACCAGGAGAGAGTTTGTCAGGGAACGACCTGAACCGTAAAATTGAGAATATTCCTGATTTGGTCTTCAATGTTGCGGAACCCATTATGTTTAATGAGATCTCCGCTACCGAGGTGATGGCAAAAGTTCGGCCTATCGCCAGATCGATCAAAGAGGCCCACGACGATGCGCGAGCGGAATTGATGTCGGTGGAAAGGCCTCGAGGAACGCGCGGTCTATGACTATATGCGCTCTTCGACGCGCGCCTAGAAGGACCTGCTCGCACTCTTCTTAAGACTGGCGGGTTGGGTACACGCGGCCTGATCTGATGGGGGCCAGGTTTTGCGACTTGGTGCTCGCGACCTTTCGTGCGTCTGAGTAAATCACGGGGAGATGGAGCCACAGACAATGCGGCGCCCGCTCTTCCGGCGTGGCCAAGGCAATGTGTAATTTTGTGGAGCCCGTTATGAAATCTTTCCCAATGGGCGACGATGATTGTCCCTAGCACTGCCATCGCGCCGCCGAGGATGGTGTAGATGGATGGACTATCGCTGAGAGAAGCGAAGCCAAACAGCGTTGCCAGGGAGCGACGAGATAGAGGAAATTCACCGCCATGCCCGCCGGCGATTTGCCAGGTCCGTAATCGCAGGCGAATTAGGCGAGGAGGGTCAAAACACAACGCTAACCCTGTCGCTGCCTTGGTAGAAGACGAGGCCTGCATGAACTGCATTGCCGTCTCCGGTGCCCATGACAGCAGCAACAGGTTGGCCGAACATCCCAGCCATCCGAACAATCTGAAGCGCTCGCCTGGTATTTCCATGCGAGAAGCACCGTCATGATGGAGTAATGTTGGAGATGAAAATGGCCGGCGGTGCGCGAATCAAACAGGATGAGAGGCTTATATCGATCGCATATATGTTCGACTTTGCCCTACATTCCGTGCGAGATGCGCACTGGCGGTGGCGGACCTGATGACGGGCATATTTGACTTCCGCCGGTTCTCGTGGCCATCGTACCAGCGCAAGAGCTGAGACGGCGGAGACTTCGCTCTATATGATGATCGATCTCTGCTGTACCGAACGCAATCTGTAGATGCATCTAATCAGCCGCCTCGGACGCCAACTCCATTGTCATAAAAGTCACGGACAATAACAAGACAGTCAGCAAATTCGACCTCAAGGCAAAGCTCGCGATACTTGCGGACAACAACAGAATGTCTATCAAAACGATGGTGGCTAAATTCGTCGACTATCAAATAGTCGACTTTCCGATCAATGCATAATTGCACGCAATCTCTTACCTGCAGCTCTGACTCACAGATATAGACAATTGTGCACGAAGATGAATTCGACGGCTTTTCCCGTCTAACCGACACGCGCCACGGTCTCATCAACATGTTTTTTGCTGATTCAAGAAATCTACACATCAATGCTTGGCCCTCTTTCTGGGACGGCATATTGGTGCATTGAGCTGTCCTAGCAATCCATGTTGGAAAAAACCGGGTTTCAACTGAAACACTGAAGTTTTTGTGGCAGGTTCCGGCAGAAACAAAAAGCAAGGCGACATAGATCGCCGGTGTTCCAGACGTTCGTGAAGGTATCGATCTCCCGTGTCGCCTCGAGTTCGCATGGGAGGGCGAAAGATGGCGTGCTCGATTTCATGGTCGAGCTGCTGCAAATTCTGTCTTTAACTTAGCTCGCCGTCACGAGGTGGTGTGCGTGGATCACCAGATACTTCTTAGCCATGTGATTGAATTCGGTAGCGTTGTATAACGAACGACGTCGCTCCCCAGTATCCCCCAGCAGCAAACCGATCGCGGGCGTTACTGCTGAAACACAGTTTCTGTTTAACCAGCATTCAGGGAATGATAGTCCTGAAGCGAGATCGCGGCCAACAGGGACAATTCGAATATCCCTGAATATATTGTTACAAAATCGGTATACTGAAGAGATGTGTTTTGTAAACCTGTATTGATACAGCATTATCTAAATATAGATATCGTATTAACATGATATATATAATGACAATTGTGCGTATATACAAATATGGAAAGTATGTATGGCTAAAAGTGACGCTTATAGGCTAATAATATTTGATTTTGATGGTACATTGGCCGACAGCAGCGCCTGGATGATAAGCGCTCTGAGGGAAATGTCCGAACGACACCGATTTGTAACGCCCAGCGACACTCAGATTGAATATCTGCGTGGCCTTTCAGTTTGCCAGGTTTTGAAATGGCTGAGAGTACCGGTATGGCGCGTTCCTCTGATCGTGAGAGATTTGCGTAAACTGGCTCGCGAAGCAACGTTCGATATGTTCCCTAGGACAGAAAAGGTCTTATTTCTCCTCCAAGATCAAGGGGTGGAGCTTGCAATCTTAAGTTCGAACAGCATTGAAAATATTCAGCGCGTGCTCGGGCCATTGGAGAGATACTTTGCTTATATAGAGGGTAGCTCGCCGGTATTTGGGAAGGGCAAAAGGATCAATAAGATACTTCGCCGGTGCAAAAAGTCCCGGAATGAAGTCCTTCTTGTCGGAGATGAGGTTCGTGATATTGAGGCAGCGACGAGTCAAAACATTGCCTCCGCGGGAGTTACGTGGGGTTATGCCAAGAGAGAGGCTTTGGCCTGCAGCAATCCCACTCACATTCTCGAAGATATTGAGGATTTAATAGACTTGAAACCTCTATAGAGAAGAAGAACAACTCTTGCAGTGCTAATGCTGTTATATTTACATTGAAATTACTTCACATGTCGGGGCTTCGGGCTGAAAGCAGATGTCGTCAGATTTGCCAGCAGTCGTTCAACGTCCCCCTCATCGGCGGTACCGCGCATCTTTTAAGCCAACGGAGTGATCGCCTTGGAACGGCAGTCACGGCATCCGTTCGATTGCGCTAGACGGGATTATCTGGGGTCATCATTGGTGAGCGGGGCGGTTTGAGTACCGCAAAGCCGCGCAGCCTGCGTCGGCAGAAGCATATTACAATTGAAATGAAATACGGCGAACCTGAAATGACCGGTTAACTCACCTCTTACAAGATTTGGGAGCGAAGCGAAATCTGTTGGCTCACTAAACTTGGCAGGAGCTGTTATGCACTCAACCAGATTGCGAACAAATGAAGTTGCGGTCGCGCTACCCGAAGACGGTGACGCATCGCTTTTCTTTGTTGGAAAGATCCGGACCCCCTGGAAAAGTCGAGCTGACACTCCTCGGCAGGGCAGTGAATCGGGGCCACTATGCACGCTTGAGATTTCGGAACCTTGGGCCTTGGCGCTGAAGGGTGTCGAGGTGTATGCGAAGCTTGAAGTTCTTTATTGGCTGCACGAGTCACCGCGCGATATTGTCCTACTAAGTCCCGCTGACGATGGAGAGATTCACGGCGCTTTCTCTCTGCGATCACCTGTGAGGCCCAATCCGATCGGAACGTCGATCGTGAAGGTGGAACGAGTATCTGGAAACTCGATTGCCGTACGTGGCCTTGACTGCCTGGATGAAACACCGCTGTTGGATATCAAACCGGATCGCTCGTTATCAAAGCCGCTAGCCCCAGTGAGGAAAAGTCCCTCGGTTCCGGCCGCCTGACTGGCATGATGCACCACCCTTCGTTCCGCAGAGAAAGCCGCGGGTCGAGATAGGCATTTACGGTGAACTAGGTTTTCGCGAGGTTTCGGACGAGCAGCGCAGCGACGGAAGCACACCTTTTGCCAATTCCACCATCATTGCAGAAGTGGCTGCTGCTGCAAACGCGTTCAATCGAATTGATGAACTTGCGGCATGGGCTCCAGGATTTCTCCGAGGCGAGTAGTCGCGACATTCCATTTATCCCGTGAGTTTGAGCTGTTAAGACTGGACTTAAGAGCCCACTGAGCAATTCATGCGATATAAACGTTTTGCTGAAAGTACCGGAGCGGCGTTTCCTTCCAAAGTGTGCTCAAATTGTTCGTTTTCGATCGGAACCGTGCTGTTAGGCGGTTAAGGGGATGCTGGGGATCGACAACGTTCGCCGTGAACTCTACGGCCCCTTGAGCAGATGGAACTGCAACTCGCGGCAGACCCGAATGAAGACGAACTTGCGGCTGAAAGTGCAGCCAAATCCTCAGCCCTCAAAGCGTTCGAGCGCAAACGCCCATCACGCAAACCATTTTCTGAACATCTGCCGCGCGAGTGCGGCCACGGCCCCTCCTTCTATGTGACGTCCCGCGGACGCACCTTGTCGAGAAGTAACTGGACAACCTACGCGTATTGGGTTCGCCCCGTCACAGCACGATTGATGCGTTAACTGCCGGATTTGCTTTAACCCTCAAATGAGTTTTCGTCGGATTGCCAGCGCGGTAAGATGCGCGTTGGGCAGACGTCGAAGCGCTTCATGGTTTCGCGAAGCTTGACGCGGACGCTGTTGTATTTGGCGCCTTCCACGTCAGCGATTTCTTCCATCGTCTTGCCCAAGGCAATCCATCTCAGATAGGTCGCTATCCTTCGGATCGAGCCATACGGCACCTTCCGCACTGGGCGTGGTGCGAAGGGATGAAATACGGGCATGGATCTGTCCAATGGTCGCCGCTACTGCAACTGCATCGATCTCACGATCGAGATCGATCGCGGGCTTCTCCGATGCCAGTATGCCCGCGACCGCTCGGCCAGATGCGGACTCATGGCGTAGGTCCCGCACCATGGCATGACCAGCGCTGCCTCCGTCGGCGCGGACACCCATGAGCAGAAAAGCTCGCTTCTGCACATTTCGCGGTGGCGACCTCGACTGCTCCCTGGAGCGATGATCTCCTTCATCAAATGAACATCGAGCGGCGTTCGGAACCGCTCAAATTTCTGTTGGGGGGAGGGGCGATGTGAACGTGCCCATGCAACCTCTCACCCTCAGACCATCCACGCGCTCGACGCCGCGAGCAATCGGCAAAAACAGCTGGATCTGGCTGAAGTGTGAAGGGGTCAACAAAACAAATCATTCATGCCAATTTCTCCCGCCATGAGTGAATCAAAATACTGCCGAATTGGAAAAACCATTAAATAAGGGCGAAGCTAAGCACTCTAAACGTTATTAATGTCTTAGGCGTGTCACGAGGCCTGAGACGATGCGCTTAGACAATCCATTGAAATCATTATCAAAATGATGCCCGCCACTAAAGCCAATAACTTCGGCGCCGGTCTGCCGGAGCGATGGGCAAGCATTATTGCGGTCATCGCGCCCGTACATGCATTGGACGATTGTTGGGTCAATCGATGTGAGGTCATTCAGAGGATTGCCGCCTTTACCTTCGGTTTCGAGTTGAAGCCAGCCCCTGAGTGAAACGACATAGTCGACCTGATGTGACAATGCCAGGAGGGAGATTTGCTTAACCTGCATTCTTTGCTCGTGGGTAAGCCGATTGAAGCTTGCTGGCATGACGTCAGCGCCGAAGGAATATCCTACAAGTAAAACATTCTGCACGCCGAAAAGCTTGGTGTAGACATCAATTAAATGTCCAAGATCTGCCGCAGTTCCGCTTGGAGACCGTTCGGACCAAAAATAACGGAGTGAATTGACGCCAACGACGGGAATCCCTTCCGTCTGCAGATAGTTAGCAATCTCTTCGTCGATATTCTGCCATCCAGCATCGCCAGAGTAAAAGATCGCGACCGTGTTCTTGGTTGGATTGGCGCTAAACACGCGAAGAGGAATCCCTAGTCGATTTGCGCCTCTATTCGACCACATGACATGGTTGACGCGTTGGTTTGCGTATGCGGAATTTACTCCGGGAATAAGTGTTAACGCGAATACCAATAACAACTTTATTACCATGTCGAGACCCTGCGTCAGTTGTTAACCTGCGTGTCGGATATGGATAATTTCCAACTGCTGTTTCAAGTTGATGTCGGCTGTGTTGTGAGTTGTTACAGATGAAACAGAGGCAGATAATCTTACCAGCGATGGATTAAACTCGCGGCCAGGTGGCTCATCAAAGGACGGCGCCACTGCCAAATCTTTGGTGATCAACAAGGTGAAGCCTCTGGCTGGCTGGGGACGAATGAAAATTTCCGTCTATATCAATGTTTTGGCGCGGGCTCTCCGCCAGAACGCCGAATTGCTTCCGAAGCATGTCTGCTCCAAAGTCCTCATCGCGCCTCTGGCCTTTGCCCCACCTCAAAAGCCATGCGGGCGGACGCCGAAAAATACTCAACTCTCCTTGGCGTCCACATCGGCATAACTGGGGCAGATCTCAAACAATGACTTGCGATCCCAGTTCGACCACGCGGTTGGCTGGCAGGCTGAAATAATCTGACGGCATTGCGGCAGCATTTGCAAGTACGATGTAAAGTCGGTCCTGCCAGTAGGGCATACCCGACTTGGCATCCGGCAGGAGCTTACGGCGACCGAGATAGAAGGAGGTCGACATGATGTCGAACTTCAATCCGGCCTTGCGCAACGTCGCCAGGGCTTGAGACACATTATGCGGTTCCATGAAGCCGAAGAGCAGTTCGACGCGAGAGAAACGCTCGGAAATCTGTTCTATCTTGTAACGGGCGTGGCTCGGTACACGCGGTTTGCTGATCGTGCGGATCGTCAGGATGACGTTGCGGTCGTGAAGCACGTGGTTGTGCTTGAGATTGTGCAGCAAGGCGGCGGGGGCGGACTCCGGATCGCCGGTCAGGAAGATCGCGGTGCCCGTAACCTGGGCCGGCGAATGTTCACCCTTGCGCTCGATCGAGCTAAGGAAGGAGGCAAGCGGAATATCGGCGTGGCGGGTCTTTTCCATCAGGATCGCCGTGCCGCGACGCCAGGTCCACATGACGACGGTAAAGGCGGTGGCGATCATGATCGGGATATAGCCGCCGTCGTGGATCTTCAAAAGGTTGGCGCCGAGGAAGATCATTTCGAGCACTACCAGTGGCACGAGCGCGATCACCGCAACCGGGAGCGACCAGTTCCAGCGGGCGCGGACGAATTCGAAGGCCATGATCGAGGTGACGACCATGGCGCCGGTGACGGAGATGCCGTAGGCGGTCGCCAGTGCGTCCGATGTCTTGAAACTCAGAACCAGGAAGATGACGCCGATGAACAGCACGGCATTGACCGAAGGCACGAAGATCTGCCCGGCATTGGTTTCCGAGGTGAACAGGATTTCCATGCGCGGCAGGAAGCCGAGGTTGATGCCCTGGCGCACCATCGAGAAGGCGCCGGTGATGACAGCCTGGCTGGCGATGATCGTCGCGGCGGTCGCCAGGATGACGACAGGCAGCAGCGCCCATTTCGGATACATCAGATAGAAGGGGTCGGACATCGTCCCCGGATTGCCGAGAACGAGCGCGCCCTGCCCGAGATAATTCAGCGTCAGCGACGGGAAAACCAGCAGGAACCAGGCCCACTGAATCGGACGACGGCCGAAATGGCCAAGATCGGCATAGAGCGCTTCCGCGCCCGTCACCGTCAGGAACACGGCGCCGAGCACGACGACGCCATCGAAGCCCTCATGCAGCAGGAAGCTGACGGCATAATAGGGATTGAAGGCGGCCAGAATGCCGTAGTCGTCCGAGATATGAGAAATGCCGGCAGCGGCCGTGACGAGGAACCAGATGGCGGTGATCGGGCCGAAGAACTTCGCGACGGCGCCGGTGCCACGTGATTGCACGACGAAGAGCAGCGCCAGGATCACCACCGAGATCGGCACGATATAGCCCGCGAGGCGGGGTGCGACGAGCTTCAGACCCTCGACGGCCGACAACACGGATAGAGCCGGGGTGATCATCGCATCCCCGAGGAAGAGGGAGGCACCGATCAGGCCGAGCAGCATCAGGATGGCGGTATGGCCGTTGGCGGTCTTCATCAGCAGGGCAAGTAGCGACAGCGTGCCGCCCTCGCCGTCGTTGTCCGCGCGCAGCAGGAAGAGCACATATTTGATGGTGACGATGATCGTCAGCGCCCAAATCATCAGCGAGATCAGGCTGATGATCTCGAAACGGGTGGCGCCGTCATGGACCACCGGCTTCAGCGCTTCGCGAAAGGCATAGAGCGGGCTGGTGCCGATATCGCCGTAGACGACACCGACAGAACCCAGCGCAAGACAGAACCGCTTTCGCGGCGTCATGTGGCGTTCGTTCAGATGGCTCTCTTCGGACATGAAGTTGCAACAGGCTCCTTAGAGCCAGCCTCTTTTTCCCACATTGTTTAGATCGCCTAACGCAAAAAAGGCGTTCGTAGAGGCGGGCGATCATTGACGCGGCGCTGTTTTCCTCGCTGATGCGAGCGTTCGTTGAGGCCTTATCTCACAAAGTCAAAATACAAGGAAAGTTGAATCGAACTTCATCTGTAATGCATAAGAAGTAGCAGATGTGTCGGCCGAATTGCTGACTTGAGGGGGCTCTTCGGAATCCTAAAGCGGCAGATTCTCGGCAATAGCCAGATATTCCTTATTTGACAATCTTGATCGAAGACAAAGCAGCACGCTCGACCCGCCAGCCAATACGCCTTCGATCGACAAAGATCATGCATTTTGCCGAGGGAGCGAAATTTGGTTTCGTTTGTAACAAGCGACCACCAGTCAATTGAAGTCCGCAGTACGTTTAAGATAGAAGACGGCTGAAGGCTTCCTTTTGAAATGCTTGGATTGACCGCCATGTTCGTACGAGCCGATGCTCTCTCCAGCGTAAAGCCTTCTGCCACCAACGTCATGTCGCAGAGATTTCGTGAGCTTAAAGTTGAGCATAGGGACTTCGTCCGCCTTAAGATCGGCGGGCCAGATTTAGATACAGCCGACAACATCAAAAAGGCAGCCATCGACGCGATCAACCTCGGCGAGACGAAGTATACACCGGTTTCCAGCAGTCCTGGGCTGCGCAAGGCGATCGCCGCCAAGTTCAAGCGCGAGCACGGCTTCGAATATTCCTGGAGGCAGGTGATTGTTGTCACCGGCGGCAACCACTTCCTGTTCGACGCCTTCATGGCGACGCCGAACCTCGGCGAGGAAGTCGCCATCTCGGCGTCTTACTGGGTTTCCTATCCGAAGATGGTGACGCTTTGCGCCGGTACGCTGGCTTTCGTTTCGGTCACGCACGAGAACAACTTCAAGATCCAAGCCGCCGATCTCGAAAAGGCGATCACGCCGAAGACCAAGTGGTTCATCTTTCACTTGCCTTCCAACACGACGGGTGCCGCCTATGCTCATGACGAGATGAAGGCACTGACCCAAGTGCTCGTCAGGCATCCGGCATGTTTGGATTCTGACCGACGACATGTACGAGCACTAACCTATGGCGACTTCAAGTTCATCACGCCCGTCGAAGACGAGCCCAAGCTTTACAACTCCACGCTGACGATGAACGGCGCCTCCAAGGCTTCTGCGACTAAAGATCCTCTCGAGCAGGCCTGTCGCCGCATCCAGCGCTTCTGCTCGAATTTTGCCAAAGACTATATCATCTGGAGGTTGCTATGAGTGTCGAAGTCCCTCAAGAAGCGTCGGAAGAAGCCGGATCAATCAGAGCTGCCTTCCTCGACCCGGACAATGTTAGTGTCTCAGACTTGGATCGCTGTGGCCACGCTATTTTCACCGAGTGGCGGCCAAAGCGCCCCTTCCTTCGTAGGCAGGACGGCGTATATCTTGTTTTGAGGGCTGACGATGTATTTGGCTTGAGCAGCGATCCGCGCACCCGTCAGATAGAGACGGAGTTGATGCTCAATCGTGGCGTCAAAGAAGGAGCAGTTTTCGACTTCGTTCGCTTCAGCATGCTTTTCTCAAATGATAAAACCCACAGCAGGCGTCGCTCTCCTTTTACCCGGACTTTCGCATTTCGCATGATTGAAAACCTGCGTCCGAAAATAAGGCAACTGACCGAGATCCTTTTTCAAGATTTGAAAGAGGTTGGTTCCTTCAACTTCGTCGAAGAATATGCTTCTAAGCTCCCAGCCGCTGCTATAGCAAGCGTGCTAGGTCTTCCGCCAGGCGACGTTCCTTATTTTACACAGCTTGTCTATCGGGTTTCCCGCTGCCTGAGCCCTTCATGGCGAGACGCAGATTTTTCAGACATGGAGGCTTCAGCAGCAGAGTTTAAAAACTATGTGCAGGCGGTGATTGATGATCGTCGAAACGATCCGCGCGATGATTTCCTTTCATCGTTCATAAATGCCACGCGAGAAGCAGAAGATCTCTCATCCGATGAAGGGGTCGTGCAACTGATGCTGATTATCTTGGCTGGAAGTGACACAACCAAAACCGGCATTACTGCATTGATCGGCTTGCTTTTGCGACACCGACAGGCATGGGAAGCCCTATTGAAGGATGAGACTCTTGTGCCCGCTGCCGTCGAGGAGGGATTGCGTTTCGAGCCACCAGTCGGATCTTACCCAAGGATCGCACTCGCAGATATTGACCTTAATGGGTTCCTGCTACCAAAAGGTAGTCTTCTCGCGCTTTGCACGATGTCTGCGCTACGAGACGAGAAACACTACCTACACCCTGAACTTTTTGATATCCACCGCAAGCAGATGCGCTGGCATATGGTTTTTGGTGCGGGTGCACATCGATGTCTTGGCGAAGCGCTGGCTCGTTTAGAGTTGCAGGAGGGACTTGCAACAATACTCAGACATGCTCCCGCTCTCTCTATCGAAGGGGCGTGGCCGACGTTACATGGTCATGGAGGGGTGCGTCGAATTGCGGAAATGAGAGTTTGCATCAGGGGGGAGAATTGAAACCGGGGCCTCGTGGCGCCGATCGTCGTGGAGGTGAGGAAGACAGCATCTAAGCGCCGCCGCCTATAGTCTCGCATGGACAGCTTGGTTTCTGCTTGTTTGGCTGGAATTTTCTTCCGTGCGGCAATTCGTATCACGGATGTAAGAATGATAAGTAATTCCGGGGTGAGATCATCGGGTGACGCTAATCCCTCGACATCCGCATAATCGGGTCGGCTGTTGCAAAGAGAGGTAACTAAATGACTTGGGATCGTTTGTTACCTTCCCGGAAGGTTCTGCTCGCTATCAATTCCTGGTACGTTTTAGCATTGGTAGTTGCGGCTATATCTTTTGCGGTTCTGGCCATTGGACCCTGGAAAAATGAAAAAAGCAGTGAAGCGATTCTAACTGAGTTGCAGTCAATCGACGTCGATTGTGCGCTGCTCCAGCGGAACGTGTTGCGTGCTCACGCCGGCCTTCTTCGGAATTACCGTCCTCTTATCGTTCCTCTGGGGCGAGTGCGCTCGAGCATCGCAAATCTACAGCAGCTTTTTAAGAAGGCGCGTCTTGAAGATGTAGGGGAACTCTCCGAACTGCTTGCGCGACTGAAGTCCTCGATAAACACGACCGACGCGGCGGTTGCATCGTTCGGGGCGCAAAATGTGGTGTTCGAGGATTCATTGGCGACCTTTAATCAGTCAATAAGCTCGCTTCTGAGAACCTCGGATAGCCGAGATTTGAACGCAGCGAAGGTGCCTGAGCTGGGCTATTTAATGCTGCAGTTTTCGTTTCGACCAAACACCGAGCTCGCACTACAGATCACTCAAAGTCTAGACCAGCTTCAGATGTCGACGAACGCGGATAAGGTCGCTATTCAGGAGGTCGTCCGTAATGGAAGGGTTATCCTAGGCGTACTGCCGAGGTTGAATGAAACTGTAAAGCTGGTTCAGGCCTCTGGAACGTTCGAGAATACGAAGAAGTTGCAGCGGGCATACCTGGAAGCTGACAGCTTGGCCAGAGTGGTTGAGCAACGGGTACGAACATTTCTCGGTGCTGTTTCAGTATTCTTCTGCTTTGGGATAGTAATTCTGGTTCACAAATTGCGTCGACGAACCGACAGGTTGGCGAGACGCCTGGATTTTGAAGAAGTTATCAAGAAAATTGGGGTTTGCTTCGAAGATTCTACAGAAACAAAGCAGTCACTGAAATCCTCAGCGGAAGCCGCACTGGGAACTATTGAGAATTTTTTTGAAGCTAACCAGTGTGTGCTAGGGTTAGTGAACGTTACTGAAAACGAAATTGCCGAGACGTTTTCCGCAAGCGCGCCTCCGCCGAGCTGGAACGAGCGGCGGATCCGGAAAATTGTTTCTCTGGTCCAGGCCGACGAGCACGGATCGATCTTTCGAGACTATCCTGCCCGAAAGGCAAGTTGCTTTAATGAAGACGCCCCTGGCCGGTGGGCGTTGGTTGCGTTCAAGGTGTCCGATCGACTAGTTGCTGTTTTCGGCCTTAGGTTCGATCGAGACCCCGTGCAGCCAGCGTCAAGTGAAGTTCAACTTATGGAACTTGCCGCTGGCTGTGTCAGCCATTATGTGGTCATTCGGTGCAAGCAAACCCAGCGAGACATTCTTGAGCGTCGTTTGAAACATGCGGAACGGCTTGAAGCCGTTGGGACACTTGCAGGAGGCATAGCGCACGAATTCAACAACATTCTTGGGGTAATTCTCGGCTACGCCGAAATGGCACAAAACATTCTACACCGCCGCACTTACGCTCGACACTACATCGATCGCATCAATGCTGAAAGCAATCGAGCGAGACTGATTATTGATCAGATTCTTGCGCTTAGCCGGCGACGTGAACGGACAGCAAGGCCGTTCAACCTGTCGGCGTTGGTGAGGGAGATTGCACCTTCGTTACGTGTTGCGCTGCCTTCAGAGGTGGAGGTCGATTTCAATATTCAAAGCGCTCAGATGATTGTCGAAGGAAATCCGCTCGAAATTGAGCAGATACTGATGAACCTGTGTAAGAACGCCGCAGAGGCTTGTATAGGCTCCGGGCGTATCGAGGTCAGCGTCTATAGATCGTTTGTATGGAAGCATAAGGTACTTGCGAACGGCACGATACCCGCTGGCGATTACATCCTTCTTTCAGTTGAGGATAACGGTGGAGGCATAGGCGAAGCCGCATTGCCACATATTTTTGAGCCTTTTTTTACCACGCGCGCGCAATGCGGCGGCACTGGGCTGGGGCTCTCCACCGTGCACGGCCACGTCAGCGCAATGGCGGGTTTTGTCGATGTGATCTCAACTGTTGGCAGAGGTACGCGCTTCGACATTTATCTGCCAACTTCGGCGAAGAAGCCAGTGAATTCAGAGAGTTTTTTTGGACCTGAAAAAATACCGCTCGGTAGCGGAGAGATTGTCGCTGTGGTTGAACCCGATCCGGTGACGCTTGAAAGGTATGAGGAAACGATCGCGGCGCTCGGTTATGAGCCAGTCGGCTTTAACACGTTCAAAGGGCTGACTGACTGGGTTTTGGCAGGCAAAGAGGCAGATATTGTTCTGATTGATCATTCATCGTTTCTCGATGGAGAACGTGTAGGCTCCTGGGTCGCGACACTAGAAAAAGTGCCGATCATCATGATCGGGCAGCATCAAAAAAACGTTTCAATTTCGGCGGACGGCGAGGCATCTAACCACTTTTTGCAAAAACCGGTGTCATCCAAGGCTCTCGCCTATGTGGTTCGCGCGAATATCAGAACGGAATAAATGGACAGATTAAGGATGGGGTCGGCATAATTCGGGTAGAGATGCAACGCAATAAAGCTTTCAATGACGCACGAACTGGGTGGGATTCCGGATGACCCGAGATCTCCTGCGCTACGGCAGCGAGATGCCTCCAATGGCGTTGCTGAGACACTCAGGGGACAGCATTGTTGAATAGGCCGACTCGATCAATCTGCTGGTCGTGATTACTCGAATGATCCCGTATGCGCATTTATATGATCTGTTTTGACTGCACCGCCGTGACAGCCCCGCGAGATTTGTGACGTTTCTCGGTCAACGTCGGTTAAAACTCAAAACAAAGAGAAATGTGCTTCTCCGCAGCGGAACCAAAGAAGGCACGATTCGACAGCAATACCTGCCCCACGCAAACAATCCGCCCGACCGTCTCTTTTAGGTGAAATTGGCTCGTACTCAGCTCGGCCAACCAAACAAGCATCCATCAACGACGTCATTTGCTTCAAATGAAATCAATAACGAAAACATTAAAACCCAAGAGTAACAGATCCTTCCCATAGTCGCGATCGTTAGCGGTCACGTCATCTTGAGACTGCAGCGAAGATCAGTGCGAGACGTAGGAGATATAGAATGCTGAAGGCGGCAGGATCTTTCGGGATCATTTTTCTAATGGTCCAGCCAAGCGAGGCCGCGCCGCTCTCTCCGGCCGATTTCAGTCAGCTTGCTCGCGAATGCGCCCCTTCGGTTGCTCCATCTACGCTTGCAGCGATTGCCAAAGTCGAAAGCCGATCCGATCCACTCGTGCTTCATGACAATACTACCGATGAAACTCTTCACTGGACTGATCAGGCGGATGCCAGGCGAAGTGTGGAAGATCGTCTCGTAGCAGGGCATTCAATCGATGTCGGCCTTATGCAGGTGAACTCGAGCAATTTCGCGATGCTGGGTTTGACGTCTAGCAATGCATTTGAGCCCTGTGCGTCTCTATCAGCCGCGGCGCGACTGCTTGTACGGCACTTTACGGGCGGGAACACGGCGCAAGAAGAACAGCTCGCGCTTCGGCGAGCAATCTCGGCGTACAATACCGGCAATCTCAAGCGCGGCTTCACGAACGGATATGTGCGAAGGGTCGAGTTGGCGGCTCAGCAACTCGTGCCTCCACTGGCTCAGTCGGCGAAAAATCAAGATCATGATGAGCAGAGCCCAGAAGAACCGTGGAATGTCTGGCGTTCTTACGACAACACCCGCTCAGCAGGTGGGGCAGGCGGTTCATCTGGTTCGCCAGAGCCGCAGGAGCCGAATGAACACAGAACTCCGGAAGACGATCAAGTTTTTTGAATTGAGTAATGGAGATGTACCCTCATGGCATGCTTTGAAAAATACCGCGTGCGTTCGACGTTGCGTTGCCTCAGGGAGTTGGTTGTGCGCCTGGCGGTTACTTACCTGCCGAGCCTCAGCGGCGCGATCGGCTGGAGTTTGCTTTTCTCTGAGCCAGCCGCTGCACAAGCGGCGGGCGGAACCGATCCCGCCACCATGGTCAACAATATCTGCACCTTTATTCTTGGTCCGTTTGGTCAATCGCTCGCAGTTCTTGGCATCGTAGCCATCGGCATATCATGGATGTTCGGTCGAGCTTCTCTTGGTCTCGTAGCTGGCGTCGTCGGCGGGATCGTTATTATGTTTGGAGCCAGCTTTCTCGGCCAAACGCTCACCGGGGGCGGCGGATGAAGGACCGTCTCGAAGAAGCCACACTCTATTTAGCGGCGACGAGACCTGCATTGTTCTTTGGCGTGCCGCTTACGCTGGCTGGATTGTTCATGATGTTGGCTGGCTTTCTTATCGTTATTGTCCAGAATCCGCTCTACGAAATCGTTCTCTTGCCGCTGTGGCTTGGAGCCCGGCTCGTCGTAGAGCGCGACTACAACGCCGCAAGTGTGGTCTTTCTGTTTCTCCAGACGGCGGGGAGAAGTGTTGACAGCCATACGTGGGGCGGGGCGAGTGTCAGTCCCAACCCAATCAGAGTGCCGCCGCGAGGAAGAGGAATGGCGTGATGTTCGGAACAAATGGAGCGACCGAGCGATCTGGTGAAATCTACCTGCCTTACATTGGACACCTCAGCGACCATGTCGTCCTTTTGGAGGACGGCTCCATCTTGACCATGGCACATATCAGTGGTGTGCCCTTCGAACTGGAGGAGGTTGAAGTCCGAAATGCGCGCTGCCGTGCCTTCAACACGCTCTTTCGCAATATCGCCGACGACAACGTCTCGGTGTATGCCCATCTTGTCCGTCATAACGATGTGCAGGCACCGCCCCCAAGGCATTTTCGAAGCGGCTTCGCTTCGAACCTAAGCGAAACGTTCGAGCAACGTGTTCTCGCCGGCAAGCTTTTTCGGAACGACTACTTTCTCACACTCATGGTATATCCTCGCACTGCTCTCGGCAAAGTGGGAAGTAGGTTCACCAGGCTGTATGGGAAGAACGCTGGCGATCTTGCACATCAGATCCGGCATCTGGAGGACCTTTGGAATGTTGTCGCTGGCGCGCTTGATGCCTATGGTCTCCGCCGCCTTGGTATCCGAGAAAAAAACGAGGTGCTTTTCACGGAGATTGGTGAGGCCCTCCGGCTGATAATGACTTGTCGCTTTTCAGCGGTCCCCGTCGTTAGCGGTTCGCTTGGCGCCTCCATCTATACTGATCGAGTCATTTGCGGCAAACGTGCCTTAGAGATTCGAACGCCGAAAGATCACTACGTCGGATCAATTTTCTCATTCCGTGAATATCCCGCGAAGACGCGGCCTGGTATGCTCAACACGCTACTGTCCTCAAATTTTCCGCTGGTTTTGAGCCAGAGTTTCTCTTTTCTCACTCGCGCGCAGGCTCACGCCAAGCTCAGTCTTAAGTCAAACCAAATGACCAGCTCCGGTGACAAAGCAGTCACCCAGATTGGCGAACTCGCGCAAGCAGAGGACTCATTGGCAAGTAGCGAATTCGTGATGGGTTCGCATCATCTCAGTCTTTGCGTCTATGCCGACCATCTCCATACTCTTGCTGACCATGGGGCGAGCGCCCGAACAAGCCTGGCGGATGTAGGAGCGGTTATTGTCCAGGAGAGCATTGGAATAGAGGCTGCGTACTGGTCTCAGCTTCCAGGAAACAGCAGATGGCGTACGCGTCCTGGGGCTATCACCTCGCGCAACTTCGCAGGACTGGTCTCCTTCGAAAATTTCCCAGGCGGGAGGACTTCAGGCCATTGGGGTGGTGCCGTTGCACGCTTCCGGACGAACGGCGGGACTCCCTTCGACTATATTCCGCATGAGAACGACGTTGGCATGACGGCAATATTCGGGCCTATCGGTCGAGGAAAAACGACACTTATGACCTTTATCCTGGCGATGCTCGAGCAGAGCATAGCCAATCGCAGTGGCACGCTCGTCTTCTTCGATAAGGATCGTGGCGGTGAACTGCTGGTGCGCGCTACCGGAGGGACTTATCTCACGCTGCCTAGAGGTGTGCCAAGCGGCCTTGCACCTTTGCGCGGCCTGGAGAATACAGCATCGGCGCGCGATTTCCTCCGCGAGTGGATCGTGGCGCTGATTGAGAGCGACGGCAGGGGCGGAATTTCACCGGAAGAAAATCGCCGGTTAGAGCGCGGTATCCAACGGCAGTTATCGTTTGAGCCGAACATGCGGTCGCTTGTGGGCCTACGAGAATTCTTGTTGCACGGGCCGTCTGAAGGTGCAGGAGCCAGATTGCAGCGGTGGTGCCGGGGGAATGCGCTTGGCTGGGCGTTTGACGGCGAGTCTGATGAAGTGAAGCTAGATCCTTCGATTACGGGCTTCGATATGACTCACCTCCTTGAATATGAGGAGGTATGCGCGCCAGCCGCGGCATACCTTTTGCATCGAATAGGCGCCATGGTTGATGGCCGGCGGTTCGTTATGAGCTGCGACGAGTTTCGCGCCTACCTGCTGAACTCGAAATTCGCAGCAGTCGTCGACAAGTTCCTGCTGACTGTTCGTAAGAATAACGGAATGCTAATTCTCGCGACACAGCAACCTGAGCACGTGCTTGATTCCCCGTTGGGCGCCAGCCTCGTCGCACAGTGCATGACAAAGATCTTCTATCCATCACCCACGGCCGACCGGTCCGCCTATATAGACGGGTTGAAGTGCACAGAGCGAGAATTTCAAGCTATCCGCGAGGACATGGCAGTCGGCAGTCGCAAGTTCCTGCTTAAGCGCGAGAGCGGAAGTGTCGTTTGCGAATTTGATCTTCGCGACATGCCCGAATACGTTGCTGTGCTGTCCGGGCGGGCCAATACGGTGCGTTTGGCGGAACAGTTGCGCGAGACCTATGGAGGGGATCCCTCTGCCTGGCTCGAAAAATTCATGACGCGCTACCATGAAGCACAGGATTGATCTGGAGATCGAAGTCATGAAAACCACGAAGCTTGCAATAAACGCACTATTCATATGCCTGCTTCTGTCGGGGACCGCCAGAGCACAGTTTGTTGTCAGTGATCCTCCGACGGAGGCCGAAACGCTGACAACGGCCATCAATACCGCGGCGAACCTCGAACAGTTGATCACGATGGTGACAATGTTGACATCGTCGTTTGGCGTCACCGGCCTGTTGTCCGCGCTCGATCAGAAGAACCAATATCCTTCTCCCAATCAACTCGACAGGGAAATGTTTTCGCCCCAGATGCCCGCTTCGACAACGGCGCGTGCGATCACCTTGGATGCCGACCGGGCAGTCGTGGGTAACGACGCTGAAGGAAGTCTCCTGCGCGAACAGATTGCGGGCGCTGCAAATGCTGCCGGTGTCGCTGCTGATAATTTGGATGCAATGGACAAGCGCCTTACGGCAAATTCTGAGACAGCGACCCAGCTCTCCCGTTCACGCAACATTATGCAGGCAACTGTCACCAACGGGTTGCTTCTCAAACAGATCCACGATGCAATTATCCAAAACATTCAGGCAACCAGCCTGTTGACGATGACCACAGCACAGGCGGGCCTGCACGAAGCTGAAGAGGCGGTGGCCCAACGAAAGGAACACCAGGCAACTGCGCTCATGTTTGGCGCGGCTTCGCTTCATTGAGCCCCTTGCTCCTCGTCCAGAAGCAGAGCCGACCTTTCCTACAGAAATCTAAGGCTGAATCCAGGTAAGGGCAAATGAATTTTAGCATTCCAGCGCCTTTCACGGCGATACACACGATTTTCGATCTCGCCTTTACAGTCGGACTGGACACTTTGCTTGGGGATATTCAACGGGCAGTGAGCGCACCTCTCGTGGCTTGCGTGACACTGTGGATCATAGTCCAGGGCATCCTTGTAATGCGTGGAGAGATGGAGGCACGCAGCGGCATTACTCGGGTTATCATGGTATCGATCGTCGGTGCCCTTGTCGTTGGGCAAGCAGACTATCATGATTACATCGCCTCGGTTTTCGAGGATACGATTCCAAACTTCATTCGGCGGTTCAGTGTCAGTGGTCTTCCTTTGGAGACCATCCCCGCCCAACTCGACACGATGTTCTCGCTAACACAGGTAGCCTTCCAGAAGATTGCTTCTGAGATCGGGCCGATGAACGACCAAGATATCCTCGCCTTTCAAGGCGCACAATGGATCTTCTACGGAACGCTTTGGACGGCGTTTGGAATTTACGATGCAGTCGGAATTCTCACCAAGGTGCTGCTGGCGATCGGCCCATTGTTCCTGGTGGGCTATCTCTTCGATCGCACCAGAGATATGGCAGCGAAATGGATCGGCCAACTTGTCACCTACGGGATACTTCTTCTTCTACTGAACATAGTGGCGACTATTGTGATTCTGACGGAAGCGACCGCGCTCGCAGTAATGTTGGGAGTGGTCACTTCTGCCGGCACGACCGCCGCCAAGATAATCGGCCTTTACGAGATCGATATGTTCTTCCTGACGGGAGATGCTCTGATCGTCGCACTTCCGGCAATCGCTGGAAATATTGGAGGTAGCTACTGGAGCGGTGCGACGCAAGCTGCAGGTAGCCTAAATCGCCATTTCGCCCGGGTAGTCCGCCGTTAGCTTAAGCCCCATGAATGGAGGAATCCTATGAGATATTGTCTGCTCTTTCTGATCCTCGGCCTGGCGTCTTGTCAATCACATGACCAGTTGGCGAGCCCCAAGGGGCCCATATTCCCGCTGAACGTCGGGCGATGGCAGCCTGCTCAGCCGGACCTTCAGCCTGGAAACGCGGGAGGAGCAAATGAAGGACCCTGAACATGCCCTGCTGGTAGAGCGGGAAGCATTGGCGGACCACTATAAGCAAGTACAAGCGTTTCAATCTGCGCGTGCCAAATCAGCTCGGCGAATTTCCAGAGCCTTGGGCGCTATGGCAATTGTCGCGGTCGTGGGAAATGTGGCGCAGGCTTTCGCTATCGCCACGATGGTCCCACTGAACAAACTTGTGCCAGTCTATCTGTGGGTACGCCCTGACGGTACGATTGACAGTGAAGTGTCTATTTCGCGCTTGCCTGCAACGCAGGAGCAAGCAGTTATTAATGCATCTTTGTGGGAGTATGTCCGTCTGCGCGAAGGCTATACGGCGGATACAGCCCAATATGCCTATGATCTGGTCTCGGACTTCAGTGCTCCAACTGTGCGCCAAGATTATCAGCAATTCTTCAACTATCCCAATCCAAGCTCGCCCCAAACCATAATCGGCAAGCGCGGAAAGCTGGAAGTCGACCATATCGGCTCAAATGAGATCATGCCGGGTGTGCAGCAGATCCGTTACAAACGCGCCCTCCTCATAGACGGGCAGACTCCCATAGTAACCACCTGGACCGCAACAGTCCGCTATGAAAAACTGACGAACTTGCCAAGCCGACTGAGGCTGACCAATCCAGGCGGTTTAATTGTCACCTCCTATCAAACCTCGGAAGATACGGTTTCGAACGCGACGCGGAGCCAGCAATGACCAAGCTTCTGTTTTTGGCACTGGCCTGTGTGCTTTTTGTTACGAGCGGGGCGAAGGCGGAAGACACGCCAGCGGTCGGCACCCAAGATCCACGAATGCGCTATCTCGCCTACAACCCTGATCAGGTTGTGCACCTTTCAACCGCTGTTGGGGCCACCGTGGTCGTAACATTCGGTGCCAACGAGACCGTGACAGCCGTCGCCGTTTCCAACAGCAAGGACCTCGCGGCTCTGCCCCGCGGCAATTATCTGTTCTTCAAGGCAAGCAAGGTCCTCCAGCCACAGCCCGTCATAGTGCTGACTGCAAGCGACGCAGGAATGCGGCGCTATGTTTTCAGCCTCACGACAAAGACGATGTCTCGTCTCGATAAAGAGACGCCCGATCTCTACTACAGCGTGCAATTCACTTATCCCGCCGATGCTGCCGCTGCTCGCCGAAAAGAGACAGAACAGAGAGAGCTGGCGGGCAGGCTAAGAGCGCAAACACAATACCAGCATCGAGCACAGGACTTGTTGGATCAGCCGACAGCAACCGGCGTCCCGGGTGCAAAAAATTGGAACTATGTTGCCCAAGGAAACCGTTCGCTGGGGCCGCTCGAGGTCTTCGACAACGGATCTACCACGACATTCCGCTTTCCCGGAAACGTGCGTGTACCTTCGATCTACGTCGTCAATCCAGATGGGAAGGAAGCCACTGCCAACTACTCAGTTAAAGGAGACTACGTGGAGGTCGCCTCGGTCGCCCGGGAGTGGCGTCTGCGGGACGGTCATACCGTGCTGTGCATCTGGAATAAAGCATATGACGCCATCGGACGAAAGACTGGGACTGGTACGGTCAGACCCGATGTAATGCGCGTGCTGAAGGGGGCGAGGCGATGAATGAAGTCAACTCTCAACCTGGAGCAGCTATAGATGCATCGGCATCTCTGGTCTCCGATCCTCATCGCCGACGTCTTTCGGGATCGCAGAAGCTTGTTGTTGCCGGTCTGGTTCTCGTACTGTCGTTGGGTCTGATTTGGCTTGGTGCGCGTCCAAAGAAAAAGACCGAGCCCTCTCCCCCAGACACAATGATCGACGCCAACACCAAGCCTTTTCGGCCGGCGCCGATTGACATCCCCTCAAACCCTACGGCTTCCCAGCCAACCACTGAGGCAACCTCTCCGCCCGATCAACATCAGCGAGAACACAACGAAGTGCGGCCGGAAGAAACACCAATCTTTGCCTATAGCGGAAGTGATCAGAGTGACAAACCTACGCGGAACGCCGATATTCACAGCGACGGGGAGGATAATAGGAAATCCAGCTCATTACCGGAGTCTGAGGCGTCTGCTGAAAACGATCTTTCAATCCGCATGAACCCCACCGTGTTGGAACCCAGCCGTGCTGCGCTTTTGCCGCACCCCGATTTCACAGTTACGCAAGGGACGATCATTCCCTGCATACTGCAAACAGCCATTGATACAAACCTGGCAGGCTATGTAAAATGTGTGCTGCCCGGGGACATACGCGGAGCAACCGGCAATGTTGTGCTCCTGGATCGCGGCACGACCGTGGTGGGCGAAATCCAGCATGGGCTGCAACAGGGAGATGCCCGTGTTTTTGTTCTCTGGAATCGCGCCGAGACGCCGGCTCACGCCGTCGTTTCTCTTTTTTCTCCGGGTGCTGACGAACTTGGCCGATCCGGACTGCCAGGCACGGTCGACAACCACTTCTGGAAGCGTTTCGGTGGGGCTATGCTCCTGAGCGTCGTCCAGGGCGCCGTGCAAGCGGCAAGTCATTACGCTGGCAGTTCGGATGGCGGGACCAGCTTCAACAGTTTTCAAAATAACGGTGAACAAGCGGCCGACACAGCCCTGAGGGCGACCATAAACATTCCCCCAACCTTGAAGAAGAATCAGGGTGATACCGTCTCCATCTTCGTAGCACGGGACCTGGATTTCTCAGACATCTACCAGCTTCACATAACTGGTGGATTGGCGAAGAGTTGGCATCGGCGTTAATTCTCAGATAGCCAAAGCATCGGAGATGCACACATGGCAGTAAATCCGCAATTGCGCTTCCTTCTCAATCCCGTCTTGAAATGGCTCGATGATCCGAAGACTGAAGAAGTGGCGATAAATCGGCCTGGGGAAGCATTTGTACGCCAGGCAGGGGTTTTCACTAAGTTCTCTTTACCCCTCTCTTATGATGATCTCGAAGATATCGCCATTTTAGCGGGCGCATCGCGCAAACAAGATGTCGGCCCGCGCAATCCTCTTTGCGCCGCTGAACTCCCCGGCGGCGAACGAATACAAATTTGTTTGCCGCCAACGGTCCCATCGGACACGGTGAGCTTGACGATTCGACGGCCAAGCATTCGCGTTTCGGGACTGGGCGAAGTCTCGTCTCGTTACGATGCTCGCCAGTGGAACAAGTGGCGGATGCGGAAAACGTGCCAAGATCGACAAGACGAAGATATTCTTCGACACTACGACAGCGGCGATCTGGAATCATTCTTGCGTGCATGCGTCGTCGGTAAGTTGACAATGTTGCTTTGCGGTCCCACTGGAAGTGGCAAGACAACAATGAGCAAGACCTTGATCAGTGCTATTCCGCCGCAAGAAAGGCTGATCACCATTGAAGATACGCTCGAACTCGTCATTCCCCATGAGAATCATGTCAGGCTGCTCTACTCCAAGAATGGGGTCGGACTGGGTGCTGTGACTGCGGAACAACTGCTCCAGGCAAGTCTTCGGATGCGGCCTGATCGAATACTGCTGGGTGAGATGCGTGACGATGCCGCGTGGGCCTACCTGAGTGAAGTCGTCTCAGGACATCCCGGGTCGATTTCAACCATACATGGGGCAAATCCCGTCCAAGGCTTCAAAAAGCTGTTTTCGCTGGTGAAGAGCAGCGCCCAGGGGGCCAGCTTGGAAGATCGCACGCTAATCGACATGCTCGCAACGGCAATTGATGTCATCGTCCCGTTCCGCGCCTACTGCGATGTCTACGAAGTTGGCGAAATATGGCTCGCGGCCGATGCCCGCCGGCGCGGCGAAACGATAGGAGATCTTCTAAACCAGCACTAGATATCCATGCCAAAATCCTGGCTCCGCCTTTTGCAGCGTCAAGTCGGAGCAACCTTTGTCATCAAACTGAAACAAGCCGTTAGCATTGTCATGCGCGGTTTAGCCGAAAATTTGCCGAAGTATCCGTATAGCGAGAGAAAATTGACGAGCGGTACGATGCGTACAGCCTTTGCTTGTCTAGATACTGTGAGTTCCACAGAATCGGGAATTGAAAGGTAAACTGTTGAAACACGTTCTTGTCATCGATGACGATGCCGCCATGCGCCATCTTATCACTGAGTGTCTTACGGTCCACGCGTTGAAGGTCACTGCCGTATCAGACAGTCAACAATTCAACCGCGTAATGTCGTCTGAGACGGTCGACGTGGTCGTCGTCGATCTCAATTTAGGGCGTGAAGACGGACTTGAGATCGTCCGCAGTCTGGCCACAAAATCCGATGTTCCGATTATAATCATCAGCGGCGATCGCCTTGAGGAGGCAGACAAAGTTGTTGCGCTCGAACTGGGGGCAACCGATTTTATCGCAAAACCTTTTGGAACACGCGAGTTCCTGGCGCGCCTCCGTGTTGCGTTGCGCGTGCGACCCAATGTGGTGCGAACCAAAGACCGGCGCTTGTTTTGTTTCGCTGACTGGACACTTAGTCTCAGGCAACGCCGTTTGATGTCCACACAGGGTAGCGAGGTGAAACTTACCGCAGGGGAGTTCAATCTTCTCGTCGCTTTCCTTGAAAAGCCAGGTGATGTCCTGTCCCGTGAGCAGCTTCTCATCGCGTGTCGCGTGCGTGAGGAGGAAGTATATGACAGGAGCATTGATGTTCTCATATTGAGGCTGCGCCGGAAACTTGAGCGGGATTCGACAAACCCAAAGTTGATCAAAACAGCGCGGGGTGCCGGCTATTTTTTTGACGCGGATGTGAATATCTCTTACGGCGGGGTAATCGCCGCCTGACGGACCCGAATTTTCGCGTTATCGTAGTGTGTCACAATTCGCTTGGTTGATCCGACTGCCAGGGACAAACTTTCCTGGCCACACCTGCAAACGATCCGCCTTCGGGCGGCCTGTCGCGTCATTCTTAAGAGGTCAACGGCGGGTCTTTTCGCCAGCAAAGAAGGATGCCAGCGCCGCAGTGGCGAGCTTCTGTCCGAAGGCCCGCGCGGTCTCTAGTCCCACGGGATCAAAATGACTGCGAGCGACTTGGAGCAGCGACACCGGGAACATACGGGAGGTCTGAACAAGGATGGACTTTTCAGGGGTGATATCACGGACCGGATAGCTTTTCGGCGCGGCACGAAACGATCCATCGGCCAGCATTATCTCGAAATCGCTGAGCGCTCGGCGCAAGATCATTTGCAGCGATTTGCAAGGGCTGTATTGACGGATAAGGTTGTCATAAACCGCCGATACATCTGGCGCAGGCGGACGGGCCGAAAGAAACACTTGTACCTTCTCGGAACCTGCAGGCGCGCTAAGGGCATCGACCGTAGGCGTTGGATGCTGATCGGGATGATCATGTCTGGTTGCGGCTGGCCGACTTTGACGCGGCGCCAGATCGATATCGGTGGAAAACTGCGAAACGGCCAAGTTGGGGGCTGCTATCGGCAGGAGAGGCCGTACTGTCTCGGTTCGAGCAACAGCAAGCTGCCTAGCCTTCTCTACCGACAAAACGGGTTTGCGAATTCCCATTTTCAGGTCTCCAAGGCATCGCCGATCAAGTGTGAAAGGACGACGAGTTCATCCATTGCGATCCTGAGGTTCCGCTCGATGAGGCGCATCGTTGGATCGGTTTTCGTATTCAGCAGCGTTAGATGCAACATGCCCCGTTCTTTCATCGCCGCGAATGCATCTCTCTCGTGCATGGGCGACTGAACGACGGGGAGGTTCTCTAGCATGTCTGACATTGCCCGTTGCGAGGCGGTGAGGCGGCCGACCGGCATGCGCTGGCGTAACACGGCCGTTGGAATCGTCAGGTTCTCGCTCAACAAGAGCTCGATCACATAGCGATAAGTTGAAAGTGCTTCATCAACATCAAGCGGCGTTAACATAGTCGGGATCAAAAGCATGTCTGAGCTAGCGATAATCGTATTGTTGAGTTCGCTCGAACCACCATGTGTATCCGCTAGCGCATAGTCGAAACCCTGGCGCTCGGCCTCCTCATATCCCGCTTCGAGAAGCGACATTTCCTCTGCGCTATAAACTTCACAGAGAGGATCCCAAGTGTTGCTTCGTATAGCATTTTCCTTCCATCGCCTGAGTGGTCGGTTCTCGTCCGCGTCCAATAGAGCCACTCGTCGACCGCTGTTTGCAAAGGCGGCACAGAGACCCATAAGCGCAGTCGTTTTGCCAGCGCCTCCCTTGAATGAGCAAAATGTAAGTAGTTTCATGTGATTCCTGCCGTATCGCGGGTGATGACAAATTGTATTTCTGTTGGTTCATGTATTCGCACGAATAGCATGAAAGGTATGCTGGTTCACGCGATTTTATATTTCAGATTCGTTTCATATAAATTGCAGATGTAACGATAGACTATGCAGTATTCCTCTTTTATTCTTGATTGCGATCGTTTTGAGCACTAGTTATTGACTTTGCCAACGCGGTGGTTCCGCGAAAAAACTAGATCTTTCCATCCTTCAGTGGAGGAAGCTATGTCGCAAAACAGCACGCCCACCTCGAATGGCGTCGCCACCGCCTCGTATGAAAGTGTGAAGATTGAGAGCTTCAAAGTCGTGAGCGCGCGTTTGCGATTGGCCGAGTACGAGAGTTTTTCCAGCCAGGCACGGTTGCTCGGGCTCTCCGACAGTATGGCCATACGAGTCGCGGTACGCCGCATTGGCGGCTTCCTCGAAATTGAAGCCGAGACCCGTCAGAAAATGGAGGCAATACTTCATTCAATAGGAACGCTTTCAAACAATATCTCGGCGCTGCTTTCCGCCTATGCCGAACGTCCGGAAATGGATTTGGAGGCTCTGCGAGATGAACGCATCGCTTTCGGTATGGCTTTCGCTGATCTCGATGGCTTGCTCCGTTCCATCTTATCCGTATCACGACGACGGATAGATGGGTGCTCAATGCTTAAAGATGCTCCGCAGCATTGATGTTGCGCCTGCTTAGGAGGGTGCGGGATGGCCGATCCAGCTCAGGTTGTCATTCGAATTGTGCCTAGGGGCGGAACTAAAACCATTCAGCAGGTTATTAATCAGTGGGAATATCTCTCCAGGAAGGGCAAGTTGGAGCTCCGGCTCTCAGCCCGGCACCTCGATATTCCGCTACCGCCTGATCAAATTACCAGGTTTGCTCGGAGCTGGGTTCTGGAGACCGGAAATTATGACGAGAGCCTGCCGGACGAGCAAAGGCAACAGGACTTAACCACGCACATTATCGTAAGCTTCCCCCCAGGTACGGATCCTACGTCGGCTCATGCAGCAAGCCGCGAATGGGCGGCCGACATGTTTGGGTCAGGCAATGGTGGCGGCCGCTACAACTATCTTACAAGCTTTCATACAGATCGCGATCATCCGCATCTGCATGTCGTGGTCAACCGACGGGAGCTTTTTGGGCGGGAATGGCTGAAAATATCCCGACGCCACCCCCACCTCAATTACGACGCATTGCGTGTCAGGATGGCAGAGATATCGCTTCGCCACGGCATTGTTCTTGACGCAACCTCGCGAGCAGAACGTGGCATTACCGAGCGGCCAATCACGTATGCAGAATATCGCCGTATCGAGCGCGAACAGGCCGAACAAGATCGTTTCGAGGATTTTGATGTCGAATCGTGGTCGCCGGGAGGAACTCACCGGGAACTGAAACGATCTTTCGATTCTTCGCACGGTGAGCCACTCCCAAATATGCCAGAAGGCTCGGCACGAAACGGGCGTCTGCAGTCGGCGTCTGGCTACGATGCTCAACCGCGCAGCTCTGAAGCCGATGGGCGCGATCACAATTTGAAGAACGGCTCTCCCAGTGTCGCCGGAGACACCGGGCGGAACCTTGAGGGGCGTTCTGGTCCTCGCCGCCTGGCAATAGAACCCGTCACGCGCACAACAAGCAAACGTGACGATCGGCAACGGCTTCATCCAAAACGGTCTCGCCGTGACGAGGAAGAGCAGAGCGGCGCAAAGCGCATTAGGGTGAACAATCTTGAGGCGGGGAGGGCCCACACCGGCGTAGGGGAGGACCGGGACGATCCGGATACATCGCCGATAGAGCCTGTTGAATCAACTCCTCTGCGGGCCCCTGGACAGACCAACAGCGCAGCAGACCTGTTGCCGCCTCCAGCCGATCGGCCGCGGCAGGGAGAACCAAATTCTAAGCGTCCACGCGATGATGACGCCGAACCGAGCGTTCGCAAGCGTGCAAGAGATGGGCGCAGCCAGGATGGATGAGACATCGAAGGTGGAAAGGAACTAAATTATGGCAGACGAAGAGTTCCGTCGAGACTTCAGCAGCTCCGCTCCCGTGACTTCGAATAGCCCAGGAGCCAGAACTGTACCAGTCCCGCTCACACCACGATCGACCGCTGTCCGACAAGACGGCACGGACCCCATGACAACAACTGGTTTCTCACGATCACCAATTTCTGGCGGCCTACCCGACCTTCCGGGTACTTCAACCGCAAATCAGGGGCCAGCAGCCCATGTCCGGAATACCCATGCCGGAATCCCACTGAGATCAACCGAGGCTCCCGCGGGCGGACCTGCAGATTTACCGATGAGCGAACGGTATCTTCGTGCGACAAGGCAATACTTGCGTGAGACTGAACAGGAATACGCCGCCGAAGGCCGCCGCGAAGCGACTCCATCGTCACGTTTTCGCAAAGGAGGAACAAAGCGATCACGCGAAGATGAGCAGTCTGGTGACGATAGTGAATCCGTTGCGAAGCAGCGCGCCCCCTCAGAAAACGAGATCAATATGATTGCAAGACCTCTGACTGTGGAGGAAGGCGCGACTACGGCGCCCAGGTCGCAAGGGTCGCACGCGTCTGTGATGGGGCTGGATGATCTCGAGGAGATTGAAGAGAGTTATTCGGAACCTCAACATGAAATTTCGACGCTTCCTGTTGACACAACCACGTTGGTTTCAAGTCTGGACACCGTCATTGCAGGAGAGGGGCAACCTGAAGAAACATTCGACGCTGCGCCATACGCGATCGAAGACGACAGGGATAATGAGGGGGCGGCTAACAGCGTTCCGTCGACTCCACAACTTTCCTCATGGCCGGGGTTAGATGACCTTCATGAGTTTGACGATAGTGCTTCGCCTTATGGACACAGTACTCAGAGTTTTCCTGCTAACATAGCCGCTGGGGATTCAAGCACTGACGCAGGGTCCCCCAGCATTGCAAGCACCCAAATCCTCGAAGACGTTAACACTGACGATTCCGACGAGCGGAACGAGCTCGATGGCCAAACAGTTTCAGGATCGATCCATGAAAGTTCGGTTCAAGCTGTGAGGCCGCGGCAAGAGCGCTTCGATGACTTCCCCGATTTGACCGACGAGGAACTGGCTAGAATCGACGCACTATCTGAAACTCGCACCACTTCGAAGGGGAATTCTGCATCCGATATTCATGCGGTCATGCCGGATAATGTTCTCTCGCGAGTGGATTTTGCTGTGGGTGCCGACGAGCTGCGTGCAATCCCTGCGGTCCATCGGGAGGGTTCTCGGCTCGAGTTGAACCCACCAGAAGGAAAGTTCGATGACTTCCCCGATTTGACCGATGAGGAACTGGCGAGAATCGACGCACTATCTGAACCTCGCACCACTTCGAAACGGGATGTTGCACCCAATATTCATCCGGTCATGCCGGATAATGTTCTCTCGCGAGTGGATTTTGCTGCGGGTGCCGACGAGCTGCGTGCAAGCCCTGCGGTCCATCGGGAGGGTTCTCGGCTTGAATTTAGCCCACCAGAAGCAAAATCCGATGACTTCCCCGATTTGACCGACGAGGAACTGGCTAGAATCGACGCACTATCTGAAACGCATTCCAAGAGACCTCGCTCCGCGCGGGATGTTACAGGCGATTTCCATGGGGTCAGCTTGAATGAGGCTTTCGAGAAAGTGGGTTCGCCCACTATTGCCCCGGAAACGAGCATCGAACGCGCGCCTGGATCATCACAAGCGATCCGCAAGGACCTTCCTGGCTTGAGCACCGTAGAGCCCTCGCATATCAGCGAAGCATCGCGTGTTAACATAGCTTTTGAAAAGGGGAAACAAAAGGTCGCGTTAGGAGATGAGGTTCGGCCAGACCTCAGCACGTCCCAAGCTTACCAGCCGCGGCACCCGTCAACCCATACGATTTTTGATGCTGAACATATTGGTGATAACCTGCTGATCGGGAACGAGCCAGTTCCCCCGTGGCCCCATCCGTGGGAGCATGTCGTGCTCTTTGAGACATGCCGACAAATATTTGAAAGAAAAGGGAAGTGGCCCATTGCGGAGGACTTGGACAACAGTGTGATCCTGGTCAAAAAAGTGGATGGCGCACAAACATCTTATATGCCCCGAAATCAGCTTCTTTTGCATCTCGGTCCCCAAAAGTATCTCGAACGAATGAAGGCGCTCGGTCTTTCCGAGAACACTTTCAGCAGGCTGAAGACCGATAGGCAATATCACTATAATACACCTGCTGGACCACGAGTCAGCGATCATGACTATGAGTTCCCGCTACAGGCAGGTGTGCACAATCCGGAGGTGATGGTTCAGCATCGTGGTGGAACCTTCTTTGCGTTTTGGCCAAAGCTCCTCAGGCTGGAAAAACTTGCCACTGTGACGAACACGTATGGCACGGAGAATGTTTGGCTCAAATCACCAGACAACGCTTACATGACGCCGGCGACGTATAATTCCAGAGCGGCGGATGGCGCCGAAGACCTTTTTGCCAAGTTCATACATCCCGCTCATGTCTTCGACCACGCCGATAACCCTGAAACTTCAAGCGTAAAAAATGTCCGCGACATCATGCCCGGCGCAAATCGCGCGCAACCTACCGATCGCACCGGGGCGCAATCCGTGGGTCGCAGCGGACACAGCCGCGACGCGCCGCTTGATACGAGGGAATCCCGTATGCGTGAAGACTATGGGCGGTAGTTTCAGCTATCCGCACAACAAGTTGCCCTTTCCGATAGGGGATCGAAGCGTGGTCACGTGATGAATTCAGGCAAGTACACGCCAATACGCCTAGCTATAAGCATAGTATGTTCACTGGTCGCTGGGTTTTGCGCGGCAAGTCTCTATGCAACATTCCGCCATGGCTTTACTGGCGAAGCGATGATGACGTTCAGCGTTTTCGCGTTCTTGTACGAGGCACCACCTTATTTGGGATACGCAAGCCCCATCTTCTATCACGGATTGGCGATTATATTTGCCACCTCCGCGTTCATACTGCTGTGCCAACTATTCCTATCGATGCGCGATCCCGAGCATCACGGAACTGCTCGCTGGGCCGGGGTTGGCGAAATGCGATACGCCGGCTACCTCCAGCGATACAGTCGCATCAAGGGCCCCATCTTCGGAAAGATATGTGGGCCGCGCTGGTTCGGAAGCTATCTAACCAATGGAGACCAACCTCACAGCCTTATTGTCGCGCCAACCCGCGCCGGTAAGGGCGTTGGCGTCGTTATTCCGACATTGCTAACCTTTCAGGGCTCGGTGATTGCTTTGGATGTGAAGGGTGAGCTTTTTGAACTCACGTCGCGAGCGCGTAAATCGAGCGGCGACGCGGTTTTCAAGTTCTCACCGTTAGATCCAGAGCGGCGAACGCACTGCTACAATCCTGTACTGGATATCGCCGCGTTGCCACCCGAGCGGCGCTTTACCGAAACGCGCCGCCTCGCCGCCAATCTTATCACAGCCAAGGGCAAGGGAGCAGAAGGTTTCATTGACGGCGCAAGGGATCTTTTCGTTGCAGGCATCCTGAGCTGCATTGAGCGCGGCACACCCACAATCGGTTCCGTTTACGACCTATTTGCTCAGCCGGGCGAGAAATACAAGCTTTTTGCTAAACTCGCGGAGGAAACCCAAAACAAAGAGGCTCAGCGCATATTCGACAACATGGCAGGAAATGACACCAAAATTCTGACATCCTATACATCGGTGCTCGGCGACGGCGGGCTCAATCTTTGGGCCGATCCGCTGGTCAAAGCAGCGACAAGTCAATCCGATTTTTCCGTTTACGACCTACGTCGGAAGAGGACCTGCATTTATCTTTGTGTCAGCCCAAATGATCTTGAGGTCGTAGCGCCGTTGATGCGCCTCCTCTTTCAGCAGGTTGTGTCAATCCTTCAGCGAACGCTGCCTGTTAAGGATGAACGGCATGAGGTCCTGTTTCTCCTCGACGAGTTCAAGCATTTGGGCAAGCTGGAAGCGGTGGAAACGGCAATCACCACGATTGCCGGTTATAAGGGCCGCTTCATGTTTATTATACAGAGTCTGTCGGCCTTGACCGGAACTTATGATGAGGCCGGCAAGCAAAATTTCCTCAGCAATACGGGCGTGCAGGTATTCATGGCTACGGCTGACGACGAGACACCAACCTACATTTCTAAAGCTATCGGCGAATACACGTTCCAGGCTCGCTCAACGTCATACAGCCAAGCTCGCATGTTTGATCATAACATCCAGATCTCCGATCAGGGTGCTCCTCTTTTGCGACCCGAACAAGTCCGCCTGCTCGACGACAACTACGAAATAGTCCTTATCAAGGGCCAGCCTCCTCTCAAACTCCGGAAGGTGCGATATTATTCCGATTTCATGTTGAAGCGGATTTTCGAAAGCCAAGCGGGTTCCCTTCCCGAGCCCGCATCTTTGATGCTCCCGGAAGACACGAATCTCTTTGGCGACAATCTCAGTCAACGAGCAACTGGCACCACTATGCTAGAGGCGGTGCAGATCGAACCGACAGACTATGGAGAAGCCGATACTTCCCTGAGTAAAACCATGGTTGATGGAGAGGATAGTGTCGCAATTGGGATGGAGGTTTACCCTGGGTCAAACGAAGTTGGTGACATTGGCGAGTGCAGCGGTTCCGCCGCCGCCGAACCTGTGTCCGAGATGCCTCCGGAAATAGCTCCAGCACTATTGGCGCAACGCGAGCTCCTCGAGCAGATCATTTCGCTCCAGCGACGCGGTGAAATTGCGCCTGACACTTGAAATGCGTTGTGACGACATTTCCGATCGAGCCTTGTGAGCGCCGTTAGATGCCAGTTCGTGAATTCATGACCAACGAAGTTTGCAGATTGATGAAACATCGCCATGAACCCGCCGGGAAATTCAAAAATTGGGCTCACCGCGTCGGCTAGATCCTCGCCCGACGTTCACTCCGGAGTTAACCCTGTCCTTCGTCCCAAGGAGTTCAGGAACCGTTGTGCTGGCTCCTCATCTGGCAGTCAAACGGATCGCTGGGAAGAATCATCTGCATCTTTCTTTTACGATGGAATGAGACTGGGCGCTGCAGAGCGGTCGGCATACGAGGCCTGGAATGAAACGGGCCGACCGACGTGGAAAGACCTCGTGCTGAGTGCCCGTCTTAATGATATCGACAGTTCCGCTTGGAATTTCGATGGCAGACAAACGACCTCGTCGGTTTTTGTCTATGAGGGTGTTCCTCTGGGGGAAGGAGAACGACGTGTCTACGAGGAATGGCCGGAGCCCGGACAGCCGGGGTGGCAAGAGCTCGTTGTGAACGCTCGCATTGCAGAACTACACCCGTCTGCTTCAGTTTCGCATGAGCGCGATCCCCCTGAAAGAAGCACGGAGTTCCGGTCCGATGCGCCCAAGCGCAAGCGGAAAGGCTCAATAGACCAAGACGAGAGTGTCCCTGCATCATTTTACTATGATGGGATGAGGCTCAGCTCACCCGAGCGCGAAGTATATGACAACTGGAGCAAACCGGAACCACCTTCGTGGAGAGACCTGATAATAGACGCGCGTCTTGATGCTATTGACAGGTCCGCCTGGTTCCATGAATCGGGAGGCGCTTCGGTCTTTGAGTACGAAGGGATCCCGCTGGGTGAGGGGGAACGCCTGGCATATGAAAGGTGGCTGGAGCCCGCGCAGCCCGGATGGGAAGATCTCGTCGTGAACGCACGCGTTGCTGAATTAAACCAGTCTGATCGGACCTCGTGTGAGAACGAAAGTCTTGAAGCAGGAAAGGAACTTCCACCTGACGAATTGGAGGGCATGTTGGGCTCCCCAATTGACGGTGCGCAGGACGCTCGTGCATCCTTTGTGTATGATGGAGTGACACTCGGAGCGCCCGAGCGTGACGTGTACGAGAACTGGGACAAGCCCGAACGACCCTCATGGGAAGATCTAATCCTGGATGCCCGCCTCGCTGCGGTACAGGATTCCTCGATCTCAAGTTTGGCGCCTGGAGAAGAAACCAACTCAGCTTTCTTTTATGACGGGATTGCGCTGGGAAACGCGGAACTCCGGGCATACGCAAGGTGGAGGCAGCCTGCTCAACCGCGGTGGCAGAATTTGGTGGTGAACGCGCGTTTGTTGGAACTTGACCCTTCGGCTTGGATTCGCGATGAACATGACCCATTTGAGGAAGTCGAGGAGCTCAACTCGCCTTCGCGATCGACTTCCCCAAGTGAGGCCAAGCGCACTTTGGGTAAGCTTGATCTCAATCGACCGGCCCACAGATGTGAAAAAACTTCAAAAGAAACGTGTCAGACAGGGCCCGGGACGTGCCTACGGTCGGAGATGCGGAGCGCAGCTCATGTTGAACTTTCTGGACTGAACGCGTGTCGGGAGAACACAATTGCCAGTGGCCATGCTCTCAATGGCGGAGGCAAGATAAAGAGGCTCGGCTTCAAAAGCCACTTGACTGGAAACGGGGCTCTCCAAGGGCTGAATCCCGGTACGAAAGGAACAGCGTCCGACGAAGGCGGACAAGTTGTTCCGCCAGTCCGATCCAGTTGCCCGAGAGGCGATAATATCGGCACATACGGAAGTCGTAGGAACGAACGGGCGCGGCTCGCTACCGAGACTGGACAATTCGAGTCGGAGCACATTTTTGGCTTTAAGGTGGTCCACGAAGTTTTACGCAGAACGAAAGAAGGCCGTCGTCTCGAAAGGCCAATGCCTGCCTATCTTGAATGTAAAGAGCTTCATCGGCAGCATGTTGGAACTGGATGGAGGCGAAGCGGGCTAGTTGGGCGTGGATGGACAGATGATTCCAGTTATCGCTCAGATCAACGAGCAACCTTGTCAGACCCTGTCGCGTCTGCTGAAGGTGCAGCGGCTTCAAACGGATATCAGTTGAATCAACTGGGTTACGCACACCAACTCGCCAAGGATGGCCTGCAAAGCGTATCGTCCGACAGCGTTACTATGCCAATTCGTGTCGCAACAACCAGCTACAATTATACGGTAAGCCGTGATCCCCTGCTGTCACCTCCCAGCAAAGAGCAAGAGCCGCCAGTGCTTCATCTTGGGCCTCGTGGGCAGACAGAAGCTGTACTCGCGCGCGAGACTGCACTGACCGGACAATGGCCAACGCGCGATCGTGAACGTGAAGTCTATGGAGAGTTCCTGGCCCTGTACGATTTCAAGATGAAACTTGAGACCAGCTCGCTCAGTGTACGGCAAAAGAGAAAGGAACTCGTCTCCGCGTTGGACCGAACCGCCAGTTTGATAGGGGCGGCGCCTTTGAAAGCTCAGTCGCAAAGCGCGGAACACTATAATACGGCTGAGTTGCCAGACGAACGGCGGGAGTATGATCCGCGCGAGCGAGGCCGACGAAGCCTCTTTCAGCGCTGACGGTGGTACAGGAATGACCAACCGATATCTGCAGGCCACCGCGTGCCGATCCTCTCCGGAAAATCGCGTCGAAGATATCTGTGCTTGGCCGTTTGCCCTTTTCGCATGAGAACTACCAGATCGCGCAAAGCTGAACGAGGGTTACAGATGAAACGATAAACCCGTTCAACAATTTGGTCCCGGATGGTAGTTTCGACATGTTGTCGATTTCCATCCGGACTCTGAATTATGCTGCAGGAAAGACCTGCTGGCACAGGAATCCGGAGAGATCAACAGGCTGTCACGACTGGCCATCGGACGACTCGCGCCCCGTGTCGCTGAGTTAATCGGCACCGCCACGTAGAGCAACCGTTCACGAATGACCGTGATTGACTGGAGCAGCAATCAACAGGAGCCGGGCTCTGCCCTGCAGGAGAACAAAAATGGCGATAGTCAAACTCAATCCCAGCAATAGCAGCAATTCCTCGTCGCCCGAGACACATCGAGAAATCCAACAGAAAAAGACCGATAATCACGAACCAAGCGGTTTCACACAGTTGGACCTCGACATGATCGAGCTGGAGAATTTTGTTCATCAGTGCCCGCTTCCCAACGAAGACCTGGCTGACTGAAAGGAGTTCGATAATGAATCCGAACAGTGAAGGCAGTGATGAAAACAGCGTCGTAGTGGGCGTGCACAGCATCGAAACTGCCAATGACGGTTCCACCAAGCGGCAGAAGATAGTCAATTCCGACACGACCAACGATTTCGAGATGGTGAGTAGCCAAGAAACCCACGAGTTTGGCGACCACGGCAGCAGCTCCGCTCAGACTGAAAGCCTCGAGTCCCGTCTGCATGAGACGAGCTCCCACCTTACGCAAGCTGACACACACAATGATTTATCCAGCTTGTTTGCAAACATGGCATTGCCGGGTCACGACCGGCGGCCAGATGAGTATATTCTTGTCCGACAAACCGGAGGTGACGCGGTCGCCGGTGTCACTAAAGGTAACCTCGAACATCTACCGACCAAGGCGGAATTTAATGCGAGCTGCCGTCTCTACAGGGACGGAGCAGGCAACTACTTTCCGCCGCCGCTCGCATTTGAAAGGATTGCCGCTCCGCAGGAACTCGATACAAAATCGCGTTTTCAACACAAGCTGGAAGTGTGGAATCGCGCTCATGCCGAGATGGGTATCACGGGTACCAATATTTTTTATCAGACAGATAAAAATATAAAGCTTGATCAAAACTACAGATTGAAGCCAGAAGATCGGTATATACAAACAGAGAAATATGGCCGCAGAGAAGTTCAAAAGCGCTATGAACACGAATTCCAGGCAGGATCGCTGCTCCCTGACATTCTGATCAAGACTCCGCAAAACGATATCCATTTCGTCTACAGGTTCGCAGGTGACAACTATGCGAATAAACCCTTCGATGAATTCCAACGCACCATAAAGGCCCAATATGGCAACGACACCGAGATCAAGCTTAGGTCGAAGTCAGGTATTATGCATGATTCCAAATACTTGGAAGCATGGGAAAAAGGCAGCGCGGATGTACGCTTTGCCGAGTTTGCAGGAGAGAATCGAGCCCACAACAAACAATTGCCGCTCGCGACGGTCAATATGGGACGGCAGCCAGACGGGAGCGGCGGGATGACTCGCGATCGCTTGGTTAGTGTTGGTTTCCTGATGCACAACGCACCCAATTCCCCCTGGGCGCTAGCGTTGAAAAAGGGAGAATTATGGGATCGCGTTCAAGTCCTTGCTCGCGACGGAAACCGTTATATGACACCTCCCAGACTGGAATATTCCGATCCCGAACACTTCACGCAGTTGATGGGCCGAGTCGGATTGCCCCTTTCGATGGGCCGACAAAGCCATGCGAACACCGTCAAGTTTGAACGGTTTACCGAGCAGGCAGCGGTGATTGCTTCGAATGGCGCGGATCTACGCGACATTCGAGACCTCTCTCCGGACAAAGTGCAGCAGCTGACGGATAAAGATGTGCTCATTGCGGATCGCAATGAAAAAAGCCAGCGGACCGGCACCTATACGAGCGCTGCGGAATATAAGCGCCTTATGATGAAGCTGCCAGAGGACGCTGCCCAACTGCTTGGCGGTCCCGCCGATAAGTATTCACGTGATTTTGTCCGCCCAGAGCCCACTTCCCGACCGATCATTGATAGCCGTCGGAGCTACGAAAGTCGGCCGCGGGGCCAAACTGAAAACAGCCTGTGACTTTGCTACTGCCGCGCCGGCAATGAGACTTGTCACGTCACAAGCATCTGATTGAAAGAGCTTAGTCATGGTCAACATCACAAAGAAAACGGTCGCGAAATCCCCTACAATCGACATGCGCCGCGCTACTCAGCGCCTGGTTGAGCAAATGCGCAACGCGGTGCTTACGGAAGAGAAGGCAATGAAGCGGCGCGGGCGGTTCGAAGCTCCGCAGAAGAAGCAAAAATACGCTGCGGATATTCGGCTCGTCGACAAGTTGGGCGCCAGCTTTCGGGGTGAAATCAGCTATAAACTTCTCGGAAATAAAAGGCTGCGAGTTGACAACGCAAGAGAATTGACGCGCGAGCACGGCCTACTAAGAAAAAACATGAAAGTTTTGAAGCGTAACCTGGAGACAGGAGCGTTTTATTTGAGTCTTCACGAAAGGAAGACGTGGGCAAGTGTTACCAGGCATCAATACGGTGAGGACGGCACTCTTCGTACAAAGCATGTAAAACATAGAGACGGACGTTTTGAGGAAAAATGGGAGCGGGACGAAAACGACACCCTGATCCGTACACGGTATGTCAACCGAGGCAGGCTCAACCGGCGGCTGTTTCAGGCCACGTCCGAAGAGATGACTGCGCCTTACCGCAGTGGACGAGAGAACAGACTTTATCGCAAACTAACCCGACAAGTAGGTTCCAAACGGGAAACATTTGAGCGGGACGACAAAGGTAATCTTGAACTTATCGCTCGCAAAGGACTTGGTTTTTCCAAGAATTCAACAAAATCGGAAGATCACAATACCTCATATACAAAGATTCGGAAACTTGGGGGCACTTTCAGCAAATCTTATAGATCTCTCCTGGACAAGGAAGGTAATGAACTGGGCCGAGATATCTTAAGTCACCGGCGGCTGTTCAATAAGAGATCGGCGATCTACGACGACGCCACAGGGGAACTGAAAGGCACTAAACATACTTTCGGCAAGCTTTATAAAAATGAAGCCGAATACCTGAGCGATCAGGTGATTAAAGTTTCGAAAAAAATACTTGGCGTGACAGTTCAACGGAGGCTGCGGGGGCTAAATGAGCAAGAACACGACGCCCAGACACTGCGCGCGTCAGAGTCCGTCCGTCATAAGCAGGCTTGGCAGGAGCGCGAGGCTGCTTCCAAATTCCCGACTCCAGATCGTCAAGCGAGAGTGGTGACTTTGGACGATAGCCGAGCGTTGCACATTCTCCCGCACCACAATCAAACCGGAGTGCAAGCGGGAACAAGCCTGTCGGAGCCTGTGGAACATCAGTTCTCGCCAACTTATCCGGAATCAAAGGTTCCGGCTCCTCTTCAGTTGGAGGGAATAGAGGGGCAGGGCAAACTCGAGGCATCGTCACACGTGTTATCCGGTGTGCGAGAACCGGCAAAAAAGGTGGATTCTCAGGGCCAGTCGGTGCCGTTAGTGCCGAACAGTCATGCGTTAGATCAAGGACACCAGGAGCTGTTGAACCTCCTGCAGAGTGTGCCAGTCCCGACTCTGCCAGCACATAATGGCGACGGGCTTGGGTACGATAACCCTGGTACATCCTTGCCAGAAAGCTCTGTGGCGGAGAGCTTGGTCCATGAACCTTCGGAGGGGCATGTGGGACGTGATCGCTTGACTAACGCCTCCATCGATCCACAAGCATTATTCGGCGAACCGGAATTGTCGCGCCTTTCAGAATTTAGACCAGCATCTCCCTCGCGAGTCGACCACCTGACAGGCTCGGAACAGGAAGCGTTGCTGAATGAGTTGCTTGGTATACCGCTACCTGTTTCTTCGCAGACGGTCGAACCGCGGGAGCTCAACACTCCTGAAAATTCGCGGAGTCGAGAACGCTCGGCGTCACGAGGTTTTTCACTCTAGACGGATTCACATACCAAGCAGCTCGAGCCTTCCGCCAGCGGAGCTGCGGGCTGAGACCGCCTTGCCAGGCTTGATGCGATAAGGGCCTTGGTCGCCACCATGATCCGTACGCGGTTCTTCCATGCGACCAAGCTGAAGAGCGGCATGTAGTAGAGCAGGTTGATTTCGTCCGGGTTCACCGGGTCAACACCGGTGCCCATCAACTCGGCGTCCACCATTACACTGAACAGATGGGTCTTTCTAATCGCAGATGGGGAGTCAAAATTGTTTTTTTGCATTCCGCTGCCGGGTCTATCGCGGAAAACGCCTGTCGCCCCCTCAAGGAGCTGGCCTTTCCACTGTTTATATGAGGTTTGTCAATCAGGGTTCCGTTAGGGAGGCATCTTGGTTTCTCCGATATGACTGATCCAGATGTGAACCCTTGCGTGACGCGGCTTTTGAGTTAGCCGGATCCAGCTTATATACGGTTGCTGTAGTGAGCAGCAGCACCAACATCCTGCTTTCGACGGACAGGGTGTTGATTTTCACTGAGAACTGACCCCATTTCCACCGAGATTTGACCCGCCATTTAGATATGTTTCGGGTCTGGTGATTTGGTCAAGTCGCTGTTTTTCTCCTTTGTATTTTTCGGTTCGTGGGCGGAGCTGTTCTTGAAGCGGAAGCTGTCGTTTCCGGTTTCGAGGATGTGGCAATGATGAGTGAGCCGGTCGAGCAGCGCGGTCGTCATCTTGGCGTCGCCGAAGACGCTGGCCCATTCGCTGAAGCTGAGGTTTGTGGTTATAACGACACTGGTGCGCTCGTAGAGTTTGCTCAGAAGATGGAAGAGCAACGCGCCACCTGACGCACTGAACGGCAGGTAGCCAAGCTCATCGAGGATCACCAGGTCGGAATGGACAAGTCGATTGGCGATCTGCCCTGAGCGACCTTGCGTCTTCTCCTGTTCAAGCGCGTTGACCAACTCGACGGTCGAGAAGAACCGGACGCGTTTGTGGTGATGCTCAATTGCCTGGATGCCGAGAGCGGTGGCAATATGGGTTTTGCCTGTGCCTGGACCGCCGACCAGCACGATGTTGTTGGCATCATTGAGAAAGTCGCAACGATGGAGCTGTCGCACGAGTGCTTCGTTGATCTCGCTGCTAGAGAAATCGAAGCCGTTCAGGTCACGATAAGCTGGAAAGCGAGCAGTCTTGAGCTGATAAGCGGTTGAACGAACTTCACGTTCTGCTGTCTCGGCTTTGAGAAGTTGTGACAAGATTGGAATCGCAGCTTCAAAGGCAGGTGACCCCTGTTCGGTGAGTTCACCGATTGCCTGGGCCATGCCGTGCATCTTCAGTTGTCGCAGCATGATGACGATTGCGCCGCTGGCTGGATTATGACGCATGGCGCACCTCCGTTGTCTTTCTCAGGGAATCGTAGCGTTCGACATTGGCCTTTGGTTCGTTGGCAAGTGTGAGAGCTTGGGGCGCAGCTATCGTCGGTGGCGTGGAAGATTTACCATCGACCAAGCGATGCAGTAGGTTCAGAACATGGGTCTTGGTCGGAACCCCGGACTTCAAGGCCATATCGACGGCCGAGAGCACAGCCTGCTCGTCGTGCTGGAGGACGAGCGCCAGAATGTCGACCATCTCGCGATCCCCGCCCGGCTTTTTGAGCAGGTGCTGCTGCAGTATTCTGAAGGCTTCCGGAAGCTCGATAAACGGCGCACCATTGCGAAGAGCGCCTGGTTTGCGCTGAACGACGGCGAGATAGTGCCGCCAGTCGTAAATCGTCTGCCCAGGACCATCATGCGAACGGCTGATGATGCGACGGTGCTCGCATATGATCAGACCTTCTGCTGCAACAGCGATACGATCTGGGTAAACCCGAACGCTGACAGGCCGATTGGCGAAGGATGCCGGAACGCTGTAGCGATTACGATCAAAGTGCACGAGGCAGGTCGGGGAAACCCGCTTGGTGTGGCTTTTTGCCGATCATGCGCGACAACCAGGACCCTTCAACCGCCCCGCGCCTTGACGCCCAGCGAACAACGGCTGATGCCCCTATGATCAACAGTCGTCGAAGATCTCGCTGCCCCATCTTCGAGGTCTTGCCGAGCCGTGGCTTGCCGCCAGACGAATGCTGCCGCGGTGTCAAACCCATCCACGCGGAGAAATCTCGACCTCGTGTAAATGTCTCAACTGGCGGCGCTAAGGCTTCGAGCGCCGTTGCGATGACAGGGCCAATTCCGGGAATGCTCATGAGCCGCTTGGCAACATCATCATGCCGAGCCCTCCGACCAATCTCCAGATCAAGTTCCCGAACCTTATCAATGAGTGCCCGCAGCGTCAAAACCAGTGCCAAACAGGGTGCGCGTGCTGCCTCCGTCAAGCTTGAGCTATCATCTTCAACGTGATTGATCAGAACTCCGACATGTGAGGGCCCTTGTGGAACGGTAATTCCAAACTCTGCCATTAGACCACGCAGCGCATTGATAATCTGGGTCTTTTGCCGCACGAGAAGGTCACGTACTTTGAATACCGTCGCCGCAGCCTGCTTCTCCTCACTTTTGACTGCGACGAAACGCATAGTTGGTCGCATAGCCGCCTCGCAGATAGCTTCCGCATCGGCTGCATCGTTCTTCTGGCGCTTGACGAACGGCTTGACGTAAATGGGCGCAATCAGCTTCACTCGATGCCCAAGTTTGGCAATCTCGCGGCCCCAATGGTGGCTTCCGGCACATGCTTCCATCGCCACAACGCAAGGATCGACCTCCGATAGGAAGGAAAGCAACTTCTTGCTCGAAATCTTCCGCCGAAAAAGCACCGAGCCGTCTACGCTGGCCGCATGGATTTGAATTATGCTTTTGGCCAAATCCAAGCCGATTATGCTAACCTTTTCCATGGACGCTCTCCTTTGTAATGGTTTCCAACACAACCATTCTGGCACGAAGATGCCGTTGAGTGGGAGCGTCCACCCCATCGCTCACAGCGACGCGGCGGCGGCAGGATATATTGAATTGTAAATGTATCCAGTCTCGAGAATTATAGACGGATCGCCAATGAATATGATGATAAAATTTGAATATAATTAAAACAATTCTATCTATTTAGTGTAAAGTGGAAATATATGTGAAGCACAGTTTCATTACATTGGGAAAATAAACAGATACATTTCGAAAAAATACATTGATTTGCTAAACCTAATAAACAAATTATTCTGGTTTCGATATTTTTATTCCGACGTTCCTACATCGACATCCAGATGGGGGCTTAGATGAGAAACTTCACGATCGATGCCCTGATTTCGCCATTCCCAGATAGCCATTTCATCTTCAGATCGATCTGAGATTACCCAGTCCGCAATCGTTGCAGAATTTCCTGGTGTTCCTTTTCTCCAACGTATGTGTTTCCGCTCGTCTGTCTCATGAGGTCGAGCCCTGCCTGTGTTAATGTCGATTGAGAACTCAGCCCTCTCGCCGGAATTCAGTAAGGCCGCGAAGTCGTAGCATCTGGTGACCGCAGCGAACTTTAGGTGAGGGCGTTTAGCTTTGATCATTGTATCCTCCTTGACGTAGTGCGCGAGTCTCACTGCAGCTTGATCAGAGTCGAAAGCCAACAAGACATCTTTATCGACAACCCGATCCAACAAATTTCTGGACACTTCGGAGAAAACAACATGTACCGCCACAACCCGCATGTCCTGCATCAGCAAGGAATCAATCCAGGCTTTGCCTGCCAAATACAAATCATCGACTGTGGGTTCACTAACTTGACGCAGACGGGCTAATCGGCAAAGTTCTTCAGGAAAAAGAGCGGGCATCAAAGCGATTGATTTTCTCCAATCAGATGCGGGCTGGGCTGTTAAAACTGCGTCGACAAAGGCACCACCGTCCGGGTATTCAAATGTGTAGAAAAGTACAACAGCTCTTTGATGGTATACCGGTCGGTGGCTAAGCCAAGCCACAATCACGTGAGCCTCGTAGTTCCTGCCGTCTAGGAAAATGGTGGCATCTGGATTAGCCGAGAATACCTTCCCCAATATTTCGTCTAACAAAGGAATATGATCAATGGTTTCACGATACCTATCCTGTATTATCCCATTGGACACCTCTCGAATAATAACAGGCACATTATTGATGTCTGATGAGTGAATTTCATTGGAAAAGTTATCTCCCAGTTTTTCAGACACTCGCCAGGTATTAAGATCATGAGAAACCACAGGGATATTATCTGAAGTTAAACAGACGTCTAACTCGCTCAGATTACGTCCTCCTTGCCCCAGCGCGGCTAACAATGAGCTCGCGGTGCATTCTTGAATGCGGTTCCCTAAATTGAACATTCCTCTATGCTCAATGACCTGTAAGGGCAGGTTCTCCTCGAGCCGCTCTAGAAGCTTTGGGACAGAATGGCGTGCGAGAACCTCAGGGGGAGTGACGTTTTCTGGAAGATCCCAATGAAGCGTCCAAGCCGGCCAAGCGGTTCCTTCCATCTTGTGTGGCCTACGCTGACAAAGCACCTGCGCAAAAAAACGGGACGTCAGGACGCGTCTTGATGAGAAAACAACAAAGCATTCTTACATTCATAGCCATCTGCGAACTAAAGCGGATTGCCGGGAGCAAAATTTGAATTGTTGCGATCTCGAGCTAAAAGTGACAAGCAAAAAACTCGGTGCGACGTATAAAAATACCGGCAAGATATATATTTAAATGATGGATAAAGGCTGACAGTTTTAACTAATAATGTAGTGGGGCTCATTAACCTAGCTGGAATCACTGCCCGCCTAATCAGTCAGTGTCTTATTTTCGGTGTCAGTTTGTCCCCCACTATACGATTAGTTGCGCAAAATACTCAAACTGCAGGCCTCACATCGCGCCGTTGCCGGCGGTTTCACCGAAATGTGGGCCCTACTTTGAAAAATCGTCCACAACATAAATTTGATGAGCTAAAAAACGAAATGCTTCGGTGCGTCTCAATTGATTCAAACCGCAATCCCGTGATTGATGCTATCGGGTAGCCAATATTAAGGGTACTCAAGCACGTATAATAATCAACCTAGACTGATTGACATTCAAAAAAGAACACTCTTGTTCGATATGGATCACAGTCGGCCGATATTCAACGTTATCGACTGCTCGCATATACAAGACCGGCGTGAACTTGAAATCGTCCTACTTGCTACAAGGAGAGCTTATCTTAGGTTTGCACAACAGGATCTCATACCTGCTCAACGCTCCTGGATAGATTCTATCATTGATACCAATGTACCGATTGATCCAGCTATAGACGAAGTGGTCAAGCGCTTTCGCAGTGTTGCTTGCTTGCCAGCACCGGTAGGTATGTCCCTGAATATTGTACTCAATGATTCTCTAATGTACGTTTATTGTTCGTTTCAAGAAATGCGAAGGTATGCATGCGAGCGATTTTATGAGGGCTTTTCCGGCAAAGGCGTGGTCATCTCCACCGTTCCACCCTATTCCCAAGGAATAACAAAAGAAGCTATGAGGTGTTGGCAGAACGAGGTCTGTCACATTACAAACAATGAAAAAAATGATTTGGATGCTTATATTGCTTTCCTTCCGAATACTTCGCTTCAGAACACAAGTTTCTCGCACGTGAAGATCGGCGGCGATGCCTTCCTGGCGCCATCCCGGGCTGACCCTTTCTGTGTTGAAATAGTCGCGGTCGGCAAAGCTCTCTTTCAGGATAACGGCCTGAAAAAGGCACCCAAGGCGGGGTGGTCAATGGCTCTCACCTCCTTGTTGAAGCGCTTGGTCTAATACGCACATCTGTGCGAGCGGGAATGAAGCAAAAGTGTCCGATTGTAACGAAATGTATCGATCCTATGTAATGATAATAAAAGTATGTAGCCTGCATGCAGAGAATCAGTGTATTTTGAATATGTACTTTAATCGCCGATGTCGTATTGTTGTGTGTTTTATGAATAATAAACTATTCTCTATAGATATATCTGGTTAATATTTGGTCTTGAGCCGCAATCTAATCTTTGAGCCGTTCTGGCACTCAAAGCAAATTGTAGGTGCAGTCTATGGAGTTCTCTGATTTAATTTTACTTGGGAATCCTGACTGCTGAATTATAAAATAATTCATGTTCTAATCTGTGAAGACGCATTAACTATAAATTTTATATATCGATTTTTATTATATCAAGCAGATGTTTTGATTTTGGGAACGACAAAGACGAACTGAATATTCTATCAATTTCAAGAATAATTCTAAATGAAGCGCAGATTTGGAAAACAGCTAATTCAGAACATCGGGGAAAGAACGAAAATTTATCGCTTTTTCTAACGCTGCCCCGATTGCTAACAGACGGTGGTCTGAACCCGCTAATCCATCAATTTCCATTCCAACAGGCAAGCGATCAGGTGTAAGGCCGACAGGAAGGCTCAACCCAGGTAGGCCTGCGTTGCTGCTTGGATCCACGTTTCGCACGTAGATCTTGAAAGTGTTCACCATTGAGCCATTGTGGATGACTGAGGAATCCTGACCTATGGCTTTGGCCGCCAAGGGTGCAGTTGGGAAGAGGATTGCATCTAACCGATAGAGTCTGAAGTAGTTGCGATAAGCGGCTTGGAGCCGTGGCCTGAAGGATTGACGCGCCAGTTCATATTCAGCGTTGGAAATTTGATGTCCATCAATTTGTGCATTGACAATGTTCGCTACATCGGGACTACGAATTTCTTTGATAACGTCAGAAAAAGA
>NZ_LMVL02000001.1 GCF_001541345.2 Gillisella vitis
TCCAACGCGGCCCTCACCATAGCGCTTCACAATCCCCCAAACGTCATGACCTGATCCCCTGAACTTCCTCCAAATTTTGGGAGAGTCTTGGGTTGTCTGACGTGCACCCCGATTTTGGGCCAGCGGGAGCTGGAATTTTCCGGGGTTAAGGCTCATGTTGGCGCAGGTGCCGATGAGCCGTTCATGAGCGAAATCGGCACCTTGTTGCCGATCGCGCTGTGTGGCCGGAACTCGTTATAGTCTCTACGCCAATCCTCCATCTTTGCTCTTGCGTCGTCAAGGCTCATAAGCCAGTGGGCGTTCAGGCACTCTGCCCGCAACTTGCCATTAAAACTCTCGATGTAGCTATTGTCCGTCGGCTTGCCCGGCCGCGAGAAGTCAAGCACGACGCCTCTATGATAGGCCCAGAGATCGAGGTCACGAGAGATGAATTCGCTGCCGTTGTCCACCCGAATGGTGGCCGGGTAACCGACCTGCCGGCATATGCGTTCGAGGGTCTGCACGACGTCCTTCCCTTTATAGTTGAAGCGGGCATCTACCGCCGGAGAGAAGCGCGAGAAGGTATCGACAACCGTGAGAACCCTGATCTTGCGACCAGTGGCCAGTTGGTCATGCACGAAATCCATGGCCCAGACGTCGTTCGAACGGGTGGCTGCGGTGCGGTCCGATCGCAGCTTTGCTTTGACGCGCCGTTTTGGCACCTTGTTGCGCAGTTGCAGGTCCATCTCCTTGTAAAGACGATAGATTCTCTTCGGATTCACCACCCAGCCGTCACGCCTGATCAAGACATGCACACGACGATAGCCATAGCGCACACGCGTCTGGCAGGTATCCTTGATCTTCAGCTTCAGTTCGGCCTGATCGCCGCGCTTGGACTTGTAGACATAAAGGGACCGGTCGATCTTCAACACGGCGCATGCGCGTCGGATCGAAACCTTCCAGTCCGTCTTGATCCTGTCGACAAGATTACGCTTGCCGTCAGGCCTCAGAGCTTTTTTGACAGCACATCCTGGAGCATGGCCTTGTCCAGCGAAAGGTCGGCGACGATCCGCTTCAGCTTGGCATTCTCTTCTTCGAGTTGACGCAGGCGCTTCATCTCCGAGGGCATCATGCCGGCGTATCTTTTGCGCCAATTGTAGAACGTCGCATCGGAAATTCCTGCCTTGCGGCAGACCTCGCCAATGGGCGTTCCATCTTCCGCCTGCTTCAACACAAACGCGATTTGCGCTTCCGTAAACTTCGAGGCCTTCATCAAATTCTCCTCTTCTTCCCAAAAGGGATCATAAGTGGAAAATTCCAGTTCAAAATGGCCCAATTTATGGGGGGCACGTCACCCCCAACGAGCAGCGTCAGCTGACCGAGATTCATCATTTTATCACGTTTAGCGTATGGTTTCGAATAGTTCTCGTCTTTCCTCTGAAATTCCCGATTGTAAATTGAAAATTTAATATCTATAAATTCCCTAGCGTTTTTATTATATTTTTTGCAGTGAAAATAATAATTTTAGGAAAGCTGAATCGGCTATCGTCTTGAAAAATATATGATATTTTTTATCCTGGCCTTTAAGTTTTACTTTCATGTTTTTTTACTGGAGCACGCGCCAGATGTTTAATATTTTATCTGAAAACAGGGTAGGGGCTTATCAGGAAGCTTTGTCCATATCTATTTCACGGCATCAAGGCGGAACGCCTGCCATGCTCAAGGGCCTAGATTGTCATTTATACGATGACCGTGGCCGGTCCTTTCTCGATATGACGGGTGGTAGTGGCGCGGTCAATCTGGGGCATCAACACCCGGAGATCGTTGCGGCGCTGATGTCTCAGGCTGGCAAACTCATCCATACCGGCTGGAATATCGACAATCCCTTCCGGCATGAGATGATTGCCCGGCTTGAGCATTTTCTGCCCTTTCCAGAAGCCTCGGTCATGGGCGCGGTTACGGGTGCCGAAGCGGTGGAAGTCGCCGTGAAAATCGCCCGCAAGAAGACCGGACGGGAGCCTATCCTCTATTTTGCAAACTCCTTTCACGGTAAAACGCAAGGTGCGCTCTCCGTGACATCGAATGGAAAATTTCGCGATCTTTTGGCCATTGGGCTGAAGGATAATCCATGGTTTTCCCTGGCCGGACCGGATGGAAAGCCCGTGCTGGATAGCAACGAGTGGGGGCTAGATTTCCGGCAGTTTTTGCAGGACACCAAAGATCGACACCAGTTGCCAGCAGCGGCGATTATTGAGCCGATCCAGGCGGCGGAAGGCATTTATGTCATCGCGCCATCGCTACTTGCGGAAATGGTTTCGGCTTGCGCCGAATTTGGCGTGTTGAGTATTTTCGATGAGATCTATACCGGGCTTGGCCGCACCGGGACGCCCTTCGCGGCCTCGCGTCAGGTTTGCCCCGATATGATCGTGCTTGGAAAATCTCTGGGCAACGGCATGCCGGTTTCCGCCGTTGCCGGTCCGTCTAGCATCATTGATGTGCTGGGCTTCAGCCAGCATTCGTCCACCTTTACCTTCATGCCACTGGCCTGCGCTGTGGCAAATGCGGTTCTGGAGGTGCAGCGACGGGACAATATTGCTGATCGAGCGGCGCAAAGCGGAGACCGGTTTACCGAGCGGCTCCATGAGTTGGCCAATCGTGACAACCGTATCAGCGGCATTCGCGGCACGGGTCTTATGCTGGCATTCGATGTAGCGATCTCGGGTTCCGGGGCGCGGGTGCCGCTGGCCGCGGAGGTGGGGGCAGGGCTGCTGAAGAATGGCGTTATCGTCAGAACTGGCGGTATCGATGGTGCAACGGTGAAGCTTACTCCGCCATTGACCTTCAGTGAGGCGCATATGGATGAATTCTTCGCCGCGCTGGATAAGACACTGGAGACCTGCCCATGCCAGTGAAAGTCGAGGATGCCGAGATGGCAGATCAGTGTCTGCTGCGTCGCAATCCGGCTGATCTAGCGGCGATTGATCTTGATGGTGCGTGGCGTTGGGGCGCGCTGGAGCGGAGGATCTGTTCCCTCTCCGACGCGCTTGCCGCGGCCGGGGCGCAGGGAAAAACCGTTGTTCTGCGTGCCTCCCATGGCGCGGGTAGCTATGCGGCCCTGATTGCTGTGCTAGGGATGGCGCGGCGTGTGGTTTTCATCGATCCCGAAATGCAGATCGAGCCGTTGCAGCTGGTGATGACGGCACTGAACATTGGCTGCGTGGTCAATCTTGGCGATGAGGCACCCATGAAGAGCCTGCGGGATTGGCTGCCGCAGGCGCGTTTCATCATGGTCGCTGAAGGCGCATGCGATCCGGATGATCCGCAATTCCTGGGCCAGGGCGAGAGAATTGAGTATCCTCTCCTCTGTGACGACTATGTCATTCTGACCAGCGGCACCACAGGAGCGCCGAAGGCCATTGTGCAGACGATGGCGGCGCTGCGCCAGCATATCGCCAATTACGCAGGTTATGTGCAGATCAGGCCGGGGGAAAAGCTCTTGCAACTGGCCTCGACGGCCTGGGATGCCGGGTTGATGGATGTGTTCTCCGCCCTGTTTCATGGCGGGGTGCTGTGTACGATCAATCCCAGGGCCTCCTCCATGGAGATCGTGGCGGATTTTATCGCGCGGCATGAGATCGACGTGTTGCACATGACGGTACCCTATTTCCGGCATTTCCACCGCGCTGGGCTTGGGACTTACCGGCAGCCGAAGCGGATCGTTATTGGTGGCGAGAAAATCTACGATGGCGATCTCGATCTGTTTAACGGCTGTTTTCCCGTGGGGTCCCGGCTGTTTAATGCCTATGGGCCGACCGAATGCACCACGGCGATGTATGCCATGCATGACCATGGTGCGGAGCGGAAGGCTGGGCTATGGCCCCTGGCGCATCCAGTTCCCGGCGTGATCACCGAACTGCGGGATAAAGATGGAAATCGCATATCCACGAGCGGCGTGGAGGGAGAGGTCACCTTGATCTCCGATCTCGTCGCGTCCTTGCTGGATTTGACGCATGGCGGATTTACGCCTCTGGGAGAGGCGCTGCGCGGCACGGCGCGCGCCTATGCCACGGGCGATCTTGCTCGCTATGATGAGCAGATGCGGTTGGTCATCATTGGACGGAAGGATTCTGTCATCAAGGTCAACGGGCTGAAAGTGTCGCTGGCCGAGGTCGAGGCCGGGCTTCTCTCGCTCGATATGGTGGCGGATTGCTGTGTCTTCACCCTCGTCGGTGAGGATGGGGATGAGGTGGTTGCAGCCGTCGTTGCCAGTGGTGATGGTATTACGGAAGCGAGGGTACAGAAAGCGTTGGCGGATTTTCTGGACAGTCACAAACGGCCACGTTTGATCCTGCTCATGGACAGGCTGCCGCTGACCCGTAACAACAAGTTCGACCGCGAGAGGCTGGCGCAATTGGCCCGCGACAAACAGCAGGTAGCGGAGACCGTCAGCCCGCAACATGATCCTATTCTGGCGGCGATGGCCAAGGCATTGAAAGGTGCCAGTCTCGATATCAATCACAGTTTCTTTGAAAACGGTGGCAATTCACTGCTGGCCCTTTCCGTTGTGGCGGCCTTGAAACGGCAGGGAATCAAGCTGACCCTCGAAGACATTATCTCTGATGAGCCGATTTCCGGCCTTCTAAAAGGACAAGAGCAACAAGCTGATCCGGTGGCTCCCGCAATGCGCACGGCGGCGACCGGGTTGGATGCAGCACTTCCCAACCGATATTTTCTTGAAAGTCGCGGCATTCCTGATCTGGATGGTTGGTGCCAGACGTGTGTGATCGATTATTCGGGACCTGTCAGTGACGCAGACCGGATCGGTTCCCTTGTGAAGGCTTTGCTGGAACGGCATGTGCCGGATGCGAGCCCGATCGCGATTGACGCTCTTAAGTCGAGGGTAACGGTATCGCAGGCTGTGGCGGAGTGTGAAGGCGCGATTTCGTTTCGCAACAACCGGGTTGTTGTCGCGGCCCTTGTGGCCGACGGGGAGCAACTCAGCGTCGTCGTCAGCTGCCATCAGTTCCGTGTGGACCGGGTGTCCTGGATCATTCTGCTGTCGGAATTGTCTGAGGCCGATACGGCTGAGGTGGTGCGGGCCTGGCCAAAGCCGGATATGGACTATGCGGATTGGGTGAGGGCCTATGGTCAGTTTCTAGCGAATGAACGTGCGCCCGAAGTTTGGGATCGGCTGCCATGGGGTGAGTGTCCGCAGCCGATTGCCCGGGATTTGGCCTTCCCGGCAAGGAATGCGTTCAAGACCCTGCATCTCGACATCGGATCACCCTCAGAGATGCTTGCCCGCGATCCCTTGATGGAGGTCGCCGACTGGGTATTGGCCGCCGTTTTACTGGCTTTCGATAAGGTCTTTCCCGCCGCTTGTCAGAAAATAGATGTTCTGGGGCATGGTCGGGGACTGACTGCCGGAGGCTTGTCCACCGATGGTATTTTCGGCTGGTTCACGGTCATCTGTCCGTTCCTGGTCAAAGTGCGGGGATTGGATGTGGCAGCGGCGGCCAGAGCGGTTCGTAACTATCGCCATGACGTTGAAAAGATTGCTCATACCTTCGGCAATGAACATTATCGATCCGGTGAACGGAGCGGGGTCTCTGCGGAACGGCAGTGTTTTTCCAGCTTCAATTACCTTGGCGACATCGCGATCTCCTCGACGGACCGCTTCTCAGTCAACCCGCTTTCGCTCACTACACTGCATGGTCGGCCCAGTCACCATCTGGAAGTGACCGGCTACCAGCATGACGGACGCCTGCTTCTCAAAGTGGATTACAATGCAACCGCGCTGGGTGAGGCGCTTGTTTCTGATATCGGACGGCATATTGCGACAGCACTGCGCGATTGCGGAGTGATCACGCTTGCGGGAGAGGCAGCATGAGCGCGTCATCCACGATAGACGCCAAGGGCATGGCCGCAAGCACTCTTCTGCTGTTTCTCGCCTGCGTGGCGATATGGTCCACCAACTGGATCGCAATCACCACACAGATCGTTGAAACGCCTGCTGTCGTGTCGCTGTTCTGGCGGTTTTTGCTGGCTTTTGTCACGCTGACCATCGTTGATATGTTCAAACGACCGTCGGGCGAACGGATGCCAGCACCATTCCTGCTCTGCGGTCTCGTTGGCACGGTCTATTATTTTGCCGGGATCGGCCTGACCTATCTCGCCACCCACTATTTGCCCAGTTCCTATGTGGCCTGTCTCAGCATATCGGTGATCTTCTTTGCCATGGCCTTGAAACGGATTTTCCAAGGGGTGCGCATTCGCACCAGCAATCTCATGGGTGCCGTGGTGGCCTCGTTCGGGGTCGCCTTGTTTTTCCTAGGCGGCGAAGGCCGGGCCTCCAATGTCTGGCTGGGGTTGGGACTGGCGCTTTTGTCGTTCCTGGCCGTTGCCGCAGGGTCGGTCCTTTCTGAACATATTCAGAAAACCCATAAGCTGACCTCGATGCGGATCAACCGGATCGCCATCGGCTTTGCCGGTGCGCTCTATCTTGCTGTCGCCCTTGCTCAGGGCGCGTCCCTAGCCGTGCCGCTCACTCTGTCCTATCTGTTGCCTCTGGCATATCTCGGTATTGTCTGCTCCGCGCTGGTTTTTGTCATGTATATTGCGCTGGTTGGCAGGATCGGGGCTGAATATGCCGGTTATATCGGCTTCATTTATCCGTTGATTGCCACCTATATTTCTTTTGCCTTCGGTGAAACCGATATCAGTGCCGCGATGATCGGCGGCAGCCTTCTGGTCGTTGTCGGATGCGTCATCGGTCTCAGGTTCGAAACGCTGTTCAGACGCAAGACGGCGTCTGCAGGGTCAACAGGGTGAGGGATGGCGAGATGCAGCATTTCGAGATCCGTCTTGCTATCGCCGAAGACTGCCCGGACCTGTTTGACGTTCATCGCCAGTCGGTGCGAAGCCTTTGCAGCGGGGACTATACCGGTGAACAGATCGACATGTGGCTGGATGGACGCCATCCCGGGATGTATCTGCTTGCCATTGAACGCGGAGAGCTTTGGGTTGCGGTATCTTCCGGCGTTCTTCTGGGGCTGGTGGAAGTGCAGGGCAATGAGGTGACCAAGCTGTTCGTCAGCGGTGCGGCGGTTGGGGCTGGTGTGGGCAAAGCCCTGATGGGTCAGGCAATCGCCCATATCAGACAGGCTGGGGAAAATCGCATCTATCTGGAATCAACGCTCACAGGCCGGGATTTCTACCGGAAATTGGGTTTTACCGAAATTGGAAGCGGTACGTTCTCCCACGGGCCAGGTACGGTTTCTCTTGAAATTGTGCAAATGGAATTGCACGTCGATTGAGTAAATATCTGAATATTTAAAAATTATTTAAAAGTAATTCTTCTGATAAAAGGACTATATTTATGTCGATCAGAATTTTACAGGAAAATGTTCTCGATTCCAATTTATGTGCCGGTTGCGGGGCCTGTCAGTTGGTTTGTCCTGAGCAACTGGTGGTCCTGCACCCGGACACTCTTCAGCCGGTGTTGGATTTCGACCCGGCCTCTTGTGGCGACTGTCATCTTTGCCATGATGTCTGCCCCGGTGCTGATCCCGGCACCGATGCGGCGGAGATGCAGCTTTTTGACCGCGAGCGCCAATCCAGCGAACGGTGGCTGGGCATCCACATTGATCTCTTCGGCGCGCGCTCGACACGAGCGGATGTGTTCGAAGCTTCGGCTAGTGGGGGAACAGTCACGACCCTGCTGCTGGCCAGCCGCAGCGATGGTTTTGGTGTTGACCACGTTCTGACCATGGGCCGCAACCCTGATGCAGGCTGGCGCGCCAAGGGCGTGGTCTCCGGGGATGAGGAAACCATCATCGCCAATGCCCAATCCACCTACCAATTGGCACCCTATCTGGCCGAATTGCGAGGCCTTTACGAACACTGTCGCAATGACAAGATCGCGGTCGTCGGCCTTGCCTGTCACATGCAGGCCATCCGCAAGCTTCAGCAGTTGCAGGGCGATATTGCCGATTGGGCGCGGGAAAATATCGTCCTCCTGATTGAGACGGCCTGTTCGTCCAGCACATTGCCCAAGGGAACGGCGGATATCGTTGAGGGCTGCCTGAACCTGCCGCTCGACGCCGTCAGTGATCTTCGCTACCGCAGCGGTCCCTATCCGGGAAAACTGACGGTTTCAACCAAGGATGGTGGCAGCCATGCTCTGGAATTCTGGCAGATCCTGAAAGAGCTAAAGGGCGGAAAAAATCACCGCTGCCTTTCCTGCGGCGACTGGATGAGCGGCCTTGCCGACATCAGCGTCTGTGACGGCGATCCCAATATCTTCGATGCCAGCATTAACGGCACGGCGTTCGGCAAATATGGCCGCGTCCTCGTCAGGACGCCTATTGGCCAGAAGCTTGCCGATTATTGCCGTGATGAAGGATTGCTGGAGCAATGGCCGATTGATCTGGAGGGGTTCAATCTCGGTTTGGAGCGCAAGCGCAACCGCCGCCGCTCCTATGAGGCCGGAGCCTTGCCGGTGCCAAAGGGGCCATCGGCACCGGATATTTTTGATCCTGAACAGATCCTCAGCGACGATGCATTGATCGATCCCAAGCGTTACAAACGGGGCTGATAGCGTGCTGATTTATCCGGACCGTCATATTCCTTCCACCATCCTGCCGGACCGGCCGGATTGGGCTGCTGCCGCTGCCCATATTCCTTCAGATAAATCCATCTCGCATCGAGCATTGTTGTTTGCCGCTTTGTCTGACGGTCCGGTGTCGATCACTGGTATCAATCAGGGGGCTGCCATTACCCTGCTGATCGACGCCCTACAGCAATTGGGTGTATTGATCGACTTCGACCGGGCCTCAGGCACGGTGGTGTTTCAAACTTCCTTGCGTGCCATGGCGCGCCAGGGCCTGCTCAACAAAGGGGAAGAGAGGGTTTATCTGGGGCCTTCAAGCGCGGCGGCCCGGCTGTTGATCGGGGTGCTGTGCGGACTTGGGGTCGGCTGCGTTGTCGATGGTGACGAGACATTGCGAAACAGGCCCTTCGACTGGATCGTTGAGCCTCTGACGGAATTGGGTGGCCGGTTCAAATATCTCGAGCGACCGGGATGCCTACCGCTGCGGATTTTGCCCGCGCAGATCGGGCCGGGCCGCGTTCAGACCACCATCGGCAGTGCGCAATCGGTCTCGGCCATCCTGCTTGCCGCCATCGCCGCCCGCGTGCCGGTCGAGATCGGGTATCCGGTTGTGGCCAGGGATCACACCCAGTTGATGGCCCGGGGCTTTGGCGATGCGGTCGAGGATCGGGACCATGTGGTCACCTACAGGCCAGGCCAGTTTCAGGTTCCAGACACTCTGACCATTCCGCTTGACCCCTCGGCGCTTGCCTATCCGGCAGCACTCTTCTGGCTGATGAACAGGGATCGGCCCGAGATGAGTGTTCGGTTTGAAGGCGTGTGCATCAATCCGACCCGGATCGGCTTTTTTCACTGGATGCAGGGCTGCGGGTTCCGCCTGGAGATATCCCCGGATGAAGGCGCACGTGGCGAGAAGGTGGGCGCGATTACCCTGAAAGGCGGCGGGACATTCAAGGCGCAGGGCATGCAAGGCAAAGAAAGCCTGCATTCGATGATTGATGAAATTCCCCTGATGGTTGCCATCGCCAGTCTGTTGCCGGGCGAGGCGGTGTTCGAAGACCTTTTCGAGCTGACCTTCAAGGAATCGGACCGGATCGCGGCGACCTGCCAGATGGTGCGCAGCCTCGGCATCGACACCGTGATTGATGGCTATGCGATTCGGACCACGGGTAGGCAAAGGCCGAGCGTGCAGGGTGATATCGCTGTTTTCAACGATCACCGGCTGTCGATGACGGCGCATGTGGTGATGCTGGCGCATGGGCTTGCGGGCCGCATTCCCGGCGGCGAGTGCTACAAGACCTCCTTTCCGCATTTTGACAAGTGCCTCCAGGCCGTGTTCGCGGGGCAGATATGATGCAGCAGGAAACACGACAGCTGTTTGCGGTTCAAGGCGCGAAAGGTGTGCAGGTTCTGCGCGAAACCATGCCGCCTTGCGATGACAACCATGTGGTGGTGGCAACGGACTTCACTATGGTCAGCCCTGGTACGGAAATGCATTATATCCGTCAGGCATGCGAAACGGGTGAAACGCTGCAACTCGGTTACTGCGCTGTCGGTACGGTGCTGCACAAGGGCGCGCATATCGATCATGTCGAGGAGGGGGACAGGGTGATCGCCATGGGGTGGCGCGAAGCCATCCATTCGGATTACCTGGTCATGCCGCGCCGGTTGGTCTGCCGGATTGCCGGGGATTTGCCGGGAGAACTCGCCATCCTGGCCACACTCGCGGCCACCGTGATCCATGCCGGTGACAGAAGCCGGCTGACCAACCGTGACCGTGTTCTGATCCTTGGTCTCGGTGGGCTTGGCATGTTGATGGCGCTTATGGCAACAGATGCTGGCGCGGAGGTTTGCATCTGGGATCTGCAAGCGGAGCGGATGCGCCAATGTGCCGCTTGGCCGGATTTCGATCCGGTTCAGTCACAGCCCGGCAGTAGAGGGCGGTTTACCCGGATCTATTTCTGCGGCGATGGCGATGTCAGTGATCAGATTGGCGGCTTTTTCGACCTGCTGGACCCGGATGGGAATGGTCAGGATCGTTCGATGCTGGTCAATCTGGGCAGGTTGTCGGGCCAGATCGGATTTTCGCCAGCCTCGGGCAATTTCGATCTCGTCAATGTCTCGCGTTGCGGTGCCGGATATCGTGATGACCGCTATCACGCTGGCCTTGCCGATGTGGTTCCCTTACCCGGCGAGGCGCGGGTGGATGACAATCTGGCAAGGGCTCTGGCGCTGATCAACCGGCAACGACAACTGGCCGCCACACTGCCACGAACCGTTTTTTCGCCACGTCAGGCCTTGGCGCTCTATCGCGGTGAAGCGGCGTTTCCCGTGGGTTTCAGTCTCATACGCCATGGTGACAGAGGAGAGGGTCTTGGTCTCGACGGTCATTGACGCATTCGAAAAGGCCGTGGCAGCCAATCCACAGAGGTGTGCTGTCCGCTATCAGGACGCCACGCTGACCTATGCGCAACTGGATGCGCGCTCCAGCCTGGCCGCCACGCGCCTGTTGCAGGCGGGCGCTCGGCCCGGCGATACAATTGGTATTCAGATGCCGCGCGGCATCGATTTGATCGTCATGCTACTGGCGACCTTGAAGGCGCGTTGCGGCTTCTGTTTCATCAGTCCGAAGAATCCGCAGAGCTGGAACAACTCGGTCATTGAAAGAGCCAAGGTTCGGCTGTTCATTGCCGATGGCCCGCTGTGCAACGTCACCTTCGCCGGACATCTCCAGGCCACGGACCTGCTGGCTCCTGGTGAGGTGGATTATTTCCACAAACCCGCAGCGGGCGATATCGTCTATGTCAATTTTTCGAGCGGCACGACCGGAGCACCGAAAATCATCCCCTGCACTCATCTGGGGGTGATAGGCTTCTGCTATCAGCCGCCGCATTTTCCGGCGGGTCCTGAAACCGTAATGATCCATCATTCGGCGCTGACTTTTGACGCATCGCAGTTCGAGATCTGGACTGCGCTGTGCAATGGCGGCTGCCTCGTGCTGGCACCGGAGGAACATCTGACTGGAGACACGTTGCGCCAGCTGATTGCCGAAAGCGGCGCCAATGCCCTGTGGCTGACGACCTCCCTGCTGAACATGCTGATGGATGCAGATCCCGAATGCCTGGGAGGGATTTCAAATATCATGGTGGGCGGCGAGGCGCTTTCACCTTTGCATATCGAAAGGCTGTACAGTGATAATCCGCGCATCACGGTCTATAACGGCTATGGCCCGACGGAAAATACCATGGGCACCTGCGTCTATCGTATCCCACGAAGCCATGATTTTTCTCGCGCCATCCCTATCGGATATCCGGTGCATGACAGCCGCCTCTACGTTGCAAATCAAGAAGGAGGGCCTTGCGCTGTCGGTGAGGAGGGAGAGCTGGTAATTGCTGGAAACGGGCTATCGCCCGGCTATATCGGCGATGCGCTGCTGACCGCCAATAAATTCCGCGCTTTCCCGCTCTTGGGTGAGGAGAGGGCCTATGCCAGTGGTGATCTGGTGTCTTGCGATGAGGATGGTCTCTTTCATTATGCCGGGCGCAAGGATGATCAGGTCAAGATCAGGGGCAACAGGACATCCCTGAGTGACATTGCGCTTGCCTATGGGCGGCATCCCGGCGTGGTAAACTGTGTGGCTGCGGTGCAGACTACGCCCACCGGCAAGAGGGTCGTGCTCTACTACCTGGCGAAAAGCATGGCATCCTCGCCAGGTGAGGCCGAGTTAAGAGAGTTCGGCGTCACCTCCCTGCCGGATTTCATGGTTCCCGACCGTTTTTTGCAGGTTGAGGTCTTGCCCGTCACGGCGCATGGCAAAATCGACATGGCCGCCTTGGCAAAAATGGCAGCGGACAAGCGTCGCCCCGTCACCTCTCGTCATTGGCTGCTGAATGCCTGCGGACTGGCGGATTGGCAGCCGGATCAGGATTTTTTCCAGGCTGGCGGTCACTCGTTACTGGCGGTGAAGCTGGTAACCTTGCTCAACCGGCATCGGAAGGTGGCGCTCAGCCTGACGGAATTTTATCGGGACTGTTCCTGGTCGCGCATGGCGCATCTGCTGGACGAGATGAGCGGTAACCCGACCGATGACCTTGAGCCTGATATCTACGACTATCACATCATCCGGCTTTGAAGCGGAAGGAAGCGTGTCATGCCGCCACTGCCAGAGATTGTAACGCTCACCCTTCCTAGCGGACGTTTTGGCTTTGTCTATGCCCGCGGCAGAGAGGAGGCAAAAGAGCATTTGGCCGGGCGCCGCGCATTGCTGACGCCTGATGATGCCCATGAACTGACCGAAATTCCCTTGACGCCAATGCAGGCCTCGATGGTCTATCCTGAGTTTTTTCATGGTCAACTGACGGCAAATACTGTCGCCTATATCATCAAGCCCGGCGCTTTCGACCAAATCGACCCGGACCTTGAAGAGATTGCGACAAGCCTGGGACTGGCCTTCCCCCTGGTGACGGCGGTGGTTGTCGAGGGTGACGATGGTTGCGCATTTCGTCTGCCCAAAGAAGAGGTTCTGGGCGAACACCTTGTCTTTCGGGCAGAGCGGGGTTTTATCGACGAACGCGACTGTATTTCCTTTCTGTTGGATCGCCCAATAAGCCTGTTCGAAGGGCCGCTGCTGCGGTTGGGCGACGTCGATATCCGGGGACAGCGACATCTCGCCGTGCTGATTCACCATATTCTTGGCGACCATATTGGCCAGCTGCAATTGCTTCGGGCGCTGATGGCGTTTTGTACTCCAGGAAAGATTACTGGTGATGAGAGCCTGCCGGATCTCACCTTCGTGCCGGAGACGTTGAAGCTTGAAAAACGCCATGGCGATGCTGTGGAGCAGAGCCTGGATTTCTGGGCAGGCTATGGCGAAAGGGCAGCCGTTTCGAGCCTGAGCCATGAAGGAAGCGGCGTCATCTGGCAGCAGACAGAGATCGCTCTGCCCTGGACCCGCTATACCCGCCTGCAATGGGCTGCCATGCGGGCCTATCGCTCTGCGATTGGCCGGTTGAGCGAAACCACCGATCCCCTGGTGCTATGCCTGTTCTCGCTGCGTGAGAAGCAGCAGGGCCTGGGTTTTTACACGGTCGCCGCCCCGATCCTGTTCGAGGACGAACTTCTTGGCATTGATGATATGCCGGAGGATTTCCACGACCGTATGGAGGCATTCCGCAACCACAGCATCGTTGGTTCGGAAGAGATCCAGGCCGCCACCGGATGGGATGCGGGGCAGATTTCCTATCTGTTCAATTTTGTCACGATGCCGGAGGAAGACTTGCTCTGGATGAAGACCACCTTGCTGGATGCGCCTTCCGAAAATCCTCGAACAGATGTTGATCTGACTTTTATCGTGGCGGGCGCGCAACTGCATTTGCATCTTGCCTCCAGGCTTGATGAGGAAAGGCTGGCACTGTTTCTGAACTGCTTTCTTGAAACGCTGAAGGACAGCCTATGATACTGCTGTTGCCAGATTTCGTTGGATATCCTTTTTGCTATATGGGCCTGATGAAAGATGTCGGGGAGGCCGTGGTTGCCGTGGCCGAGAATTACAATGACTATTGGCCCTACGGCTCTCTTGAAGAGCTTGCGACCCGTATCGCCATCCGTCACAAGGGGCGGCAAGTTACCAAAGTGGTTGGCTATTCCTTTGGCGCACATCTCGCAGCCCATGTGATTGCCGCAATCACTCACCAGGGGCGCGCTGTTCCTCAACTCTTCATGATCGATCCGCCAGCACTTGAGGGACTTGCCGGCATTGATCGTGCCCAAATCCTCGAACGACTTCAGCAAGACGAGTCTTATCAGTATATCTTTGATCTCGTTGATTGCGAGCTATCCAACCTTGATTGCATGGTCGAAAACATTTGGCTCTTAACGGGTGTGGAAACATCCATGCCAGCGTCGAAAGCGGCTAGAATTTTCATGCCACAGGACAGGGAAACTCATTTTAAGCCTGGATCTCTTCTCCGATATCTCGAAGAAACTACTGAGCTTTCCTATGTCAAAGATTGCGATCATCAAACCATACTCAAAGACTTACGTTTGATCGAGGAGATGGTGACCATTTTGAAAACATGACTTGGTTTTGGTGCGCCTCTAACCTGTCGCTTACCAGTGAAGTGAACCGCCCCGGCTTTGCCTGATGCCCAACTCGTGAGGAGTGAGATGTGTAACAACCCACTATCCTGCTGCACCCTATGAGCAATCCAGCCGGCTTCCTTTCTCATTCTTAGGGTTGCGCAAAAGCAACATGTGTTTTTTGAATGTCGTTTTTGCGGCATTTGTCGGTTTTTGCAATTGTTAGTTAGGCTTCTGCTGCTATCTATTTTTTCTATTGATTCTTGGATTTTGGAGCAGCGAATGCGCAAGGTTTTGCCAGTTCTTTTGATTGCGATTTTGTCGAGCTGTGCAAAACCATCGGATGGACCAAGTGCTGGGGCCATCCGGTCTGCGACGTTCCCGGGCAGTTCAAGCAAGGTGCCGGTGATCGAGCTTTCCAAGGCACCAGCGGTCACGGCTGCGGCACCGCAGTCCGGTTATTCAGCCTCAGAACCGGGTTTGTCAGTGCTTCGCGGCGCTTATAATCAACAAAGACTGCGACCAGGCGATGTGTTTGACGTGACCTTGCTGGACACCGGCGAAGAAGGTTTGTTTTCCTCCACCCATAGTAGTACCCTTAATCTTGGTCGCTTCACTGTCGATCCTCAAGGCAGTGTCACCATGCCTTTCGTTGGCAAGCAGCGGGTGACGGATTCCACCCCGGAAGGCCTACAAAATCGTATCGTCCAGGGTATGAAAGGCTCGGCGGTTAACCCACAGGCTGTCGTGACGGTTGTGGACAAACCGTCCAGCGCCGTTCTGGTCAGCGGTGGTGTCAAGACCCCCGGAAAAGTGGCGCTGACAGCGCGGCGTGAGCGGGTTCTGGATATCATTTCGCAGTCAGGCGGGGCGTCTGTCGCGCCGCAGGCCGCCAAGGTTACCGTCGTGCGTGGTCGTGAACGTGCGACCACGACGCTGGATCGGGTGATGAGCGATGAAAAGCAGAATATCGTCCTGCTGCCCGGCGACCAGGTGATCGTTGATGGCGAACCGGCCAGCTATACGGCCCTCGGTGCCTTCAAAAGCACGGGTGAATTCCAGTTTGAGTCCGGTAAGCTCACCCTGGCTCAGGCGGTTGGCCGGGCTGGCGGATTGCTGGATGACCGGGCTGATGCCCGCAATGTCTACGTGTTCCGCAACCAGTTGATCCAGGTTCCGGCATCGACGATAACGGCAAGTGGCGCCAAGGGACCGGTCACCATGACCACCAGCAGCAAGCCGGTGATCTACCATGTCAATATGAAGGACGCCTCCAGCATCATGCTGATGCAGCTGTTCCAGATGCAGAAGGGCGATGTGCTCTATGCCAGCAATTCGGGCATGGTTGATGCCGCCAAGTTGCTGACCGTTTACCAGAAAGTGCCGTCAACATCGGCGGCACCGCTCCCCGGCTCATCCAATTGAGCCTTATAAGCTGAACCAACGGCCTGCTGGTTCTGTGATTGAAAATGACCGTCTAAATTCCGGTCTTGGACATCTCAAATTCCTGGTGGATTTGAGATGTCTTCAATGCTTTGAGATCGCGCGAGCGTTGTTACGCTTTGACATCATGCCTTTGCCCTTATCTGCGACAGTTTCTCTAGGGCTTGTTTGACAGTCCTGGGTCTGTTGGCAGGATCGACGCTACAGAGGTGCTCCGCGAGCTGCGCAAGATCGAAGTTCTGTCCTTGCGGCGCGGTGCCGAGCATACGCAAAAGCACGCGGCCTGCGCTGTAGAGATCCATCGCCGCCGATGCGTTGCTGGAAGCACTTTGTTCCGGGGCGCAATAGTCCGGGGAGCCCGCCTCTGCAAGCCCGAGATCGGCCCAGCTGGCACCGCATTCTATGGTCAAGCCAAAGTCGGCTAATCTTGCTATCCGCCGCTGTGGATCGAGAATGATATTGCTGGGGGTAACATCACCGTGGACAAGGCCACGGTTATGCAAAGCCTCAAGTGCGGTCAGCAGATCATGCAGAATTTGGGCTACGTCTAGTTCGGTTTCGTCGTCCTTCTCCAGCCTTTCTCGCAGCGAATACCCAGCCCAGGGTTGGATGATGCCTGGGCTGCCATCAGCCAGTCGCAACAGCATTGAGGTGCCGACCAGACTGGGATGGTCCAAGTTGAGGCCGATCCGGGCTTCACGGATCAGCAGTTCTGCCTGGCTGGCTGACGAAGCCCCATCTGTGGTCAGTGTTTTCAGGACATAAGCGGTTCCGAGATCCCGGTGCTGTAGTTTCAGAACGCGGCTATAGCGTCCCTCGTAAAGCAGGGTTTCGACGGCAAATGTTCCTGCAATGAAGGTGGGGTCCGAGGGAGCCAATGTTTCGGCGCGCCGGTCGAGGGCGTTTCTCAACTGATCGATCAGCAGTCGCTGTTCCCCGTCAGTATGGTGTGTCCCACTATCCCCACGCACAGCTTGCATCAGGTCAGAGAAACAGGCGGCGACGTCGTTGAAACCGTCAGGCAGAGGCATCGGTACGCGCCAGGCTCACGACGATAGCGCTTACATTTTCGCGCACATTGGCAATCAAAGCCTCCTGAACCAGCCGTTCGGCACTTTCGGTATCGGTGCATTGGTGCAGAATTTCCGCAACGGTTCGCTCCGTCAGGACCTGGATCAGCGGAAAACTGCATAACAACAGACGATCGCCTGGTAATATGTCGGTGGTCAGCGTTTCCGGCAAGAATTGCTGATCCAATCCAACCCCGCGACGCAGTCGTTTTTGCAGGCCGATGGCAATATGGTCGCGGGTCAGCGGTACCATTGTGCCGTCACGCAACAGATAGGCCCGGGCATCCCCCGCCCACACCAGCAGAAGTTGATCATTCACCAAAGCTGCAACAACAATGCTGGCGGCGGGAGCAGTTCCGTCTGTGCGTTGCGTGCGGGCTTGCAACAGGCTGTTGGCCCGGCCAAGTTTGCCTTTGATTTCCTGCAACATTGTATCCAGATCGGCGGTCTCACCGATTTCGGCCAGCTGGCCCGCAGTATAGCGTGCGGCTTCCTGCGACGCGGTGTCGTCGCCAACACCATCGGCAATGGCGAAAATCCTTGGTTTTTCGCAGATGAATAGCCCGTCAGCATTGATCGAAAACCGCGTACCGGCATGGGTGGCGTAACTATACCGTAGTCCTGCTGCTTGGGGCTCAGCTGCTTGTTGGTCTCTGGGCGGCTTATCCGGGCTTGGAGCAGCCCGTTGAGGCGCAGGTCTTGCCTCGGCTTTTATCGGGACTGACCCTGGGGCACGGGATGATGCAGGGGCGGTCGTGTCTTGTGTTCGGGAGATAAGACCCGCGCTTTGCCGGAAAAGCCGCAGAAAGTCCTCGGCTTTCATCTGGTTTGAAAAGCGAAGTCCTTGCGGTTTTGAGGTTTGTGGGTCGATATACCACCAGAGCGCAGTGCCATCCTTGCTGGCTGAGGCGGTTCCTTCTTCCTCCTGGGGACGCGGCATACGCATGCGCTTTAAGGTGTCAGTGAAGCGGTTGATGTCAAATTCCCGCGTCATCGTCGATTCAGCCAGGCCTTCGGCGGCCATGAACCAGGTGTGGTCCAGAAACAGCGTGCGGGGGTGATGGGTGAAGCGGTGCATCTGCGCCATGATGATCAGCGGAAAACTGCGACCGACCCGATCACGGCTGGCCAGCATGACACCCGCATGCGCCACCTGGCCCCAGACGCCTTTTTCGACGATGAACCGCCAAGGAGGGGAGGCGTTGAACAGCTCCGGCCAGGCCGCGCCGAATTCCTGTTCACAGGCATGCAGGCCGCCACGGATCCAGCCGTCGAGCGTGGCGACCATTTCCCGTTCCAGGCCTTCCGAGAGGAAATCCCCATGGCTTGGTAATTTGCCGAAAAACCCGATCCGGTCCTGACCGGCGGGCTTTTCTGTCTGGGCAGGTCGCAATGCCATGGCTTGCCTCTTCCTCAGGATGCATCCCGGCGGTGTGATCCGGGGTGCTTTTGACAGGGAGGTAGGACCCGGCCCATCAAACCGGGCCCTACGATTGCGGATCAGAACTGGGTCGGGCAGGTGAATTCGGACAGCGCCTTCAGCCTGAAGGCATTCAACACCGAACCGAACTGCACATCGAATTCCGCCACCTGGTTATCGTTGGTGAATTTCGCCCGGAACAGATCGTCGCCTTGGTTTTGGATATTTGCATCGTCAAACAGGCGGAAAGGCGACCAGTCGCCATTTTCTGTTTTTGCCTGTTGCCAGCCGCCCGGTTGGAAGGCGATGCGTGACATGCTGGCGGCATCCTTCGATGGCCAGGTTATGGTTTTCGCCTGGACCGGGCCGTGGAAATATACCACCCGTTCGCCCTGGATTTCCAGCATCACCGCCGTCGAGGTCTCGCCAAGCGACACCGGCTTGACATTGATGGCAATCGCTGGTGCCTCGCTGCCATTCGGGAAGAAGGCGCGGAAGATCTGGTCGGCCCTTTCAAACTCGGCAATACCCTCGCTGGGAATACCTGCCGCGCCGAAGGTGCCTTTCCAGCCCCAAGGCGAGATCGACTGATCGACAAAGGGCTCCATCCTTTGCTTGAAGAAGGTCTGGAACAGGCCCTTCGGTCCAAAAAGCCGGATGAAGTCGTTCATGGCGACATCGCGGCTGGAAGCGCGGTCGAAGGGATAGCGGCCCGTGACGATGGAGCTGCACAGGCCTGCCCCTTCGCTCGACCACAGGTCGCCAATCCGGCTGCGGGCCGATTTGACGGCGAGTGAGCCGGTATCGGCGGCAAGTCCGGCCATCCAGCCATCCAGCGGTCCCGGCAGACGGCGGGCATCCTGAAGCAGGTCCTGGTTGGCCCGTGTCAACTGGCTATCCACATCGAACACTTTCGCCACCTCGGCCGAGGATGTAACCGAGCGGGCGAGCTGGTCATGAAGGGCGGTGATAACAGGCAATATCGCCTCGACCTGAGAGGCGGGCTTGTCCTGTTTGTCTGTTGTAGCCTTGCGGTTATCGTCTGCGGCAGGCGTATCCAGCGCCTCGCGCAAGCGGCTATAGGGATCGGGTGCGGCCATGGAGGATGCCAGCATGGCAGCCACCGTATCACCGCTTGCCGATGACACCAGCGTGGTCATTCCCGCTGTATCGCCCTTCGGGCGCAAGTCGGTCGCATCGGCAATCGAGCGGGCGGCCTGGGCGACGATATTGCGATCGTTGGAAAGGATGCGCGTGGTTTCGACCGCATCGCCCAGATTTTGCGACGGTCGGACGGCCAGATCTCCCAGCACGGACGCCCAGCGCTGTTCAAGCCGGTCATAATAGATCTGCAAGGCCGCCTGGGCTACCGATTCCAGCGTCTGGCCGCGCAATTGCGCATTGGAGCCGCGCACCCATTCTTCTTGCAGCGCTTCGCGGGCTGCATCGGCAATATGTGGCAGGACGACGCTGCGGTAGCCAGTCGCGGTAAACAATCCCTCGACCCCTTCCGTCAGCAGCGCGCCGGACTTGCGGATGAAGGCTTTTTCACCCAGCGCGCCAAAGGCAAGCGATGGCTGCCACGGCATCAGTGCCTGAGCTTGTTTCGATCCGGCCAGGATGTCGAAAGCACGTTCGGCAACGGTCTGATTGCGGATGGTGTCGCGGGCCTTTTCAATAAGCCGCTTGTCGATTTCGACTGGCGGCAATACGCCGGCTGCCATGGCACTGGCATGCTGGATCAATGCTCTGCGGGCCGCTGTCCGGCCTTCGCCCGGATAAAGGGCGTTAAACATCTGGGTTGCCTGGGCGGAGACGAATTCCCGGTCAAGCCGCCCCAATCCGCCGAGCATTTCATAGAGTTTCAGCGCATTGAAGGTTCGCGTTACATCGCTTTCACCGGTCAGGTCCTTTTGCAATTGCACCAGCATACGGGGTAGTAAAAGGCTGTTCAGCGCACGTTGATAGGCGTCGCGCTGGCGACCGGCAATCTTGTCGCGCTGGCTAAGGCCAAAACTCGCTGCCCAGACATAGCGGGTGTCAAAGCCGGTGGGGACCGCACGCAGATTGTCCAGCGCAGGCAGGACGCGCAGAAAATCGGCATCCGACACATTGCGCACCGGCACATCCTGGATCAGCTTGTCATAGGCGTTCAGATGCTCTTCGGCCTGGGCAAGGGCTGCCCGATTCTGGAAAAACGTCATGGTCCACCCGGCAAACACAATGACCACCGCCGCCACCGCCAGACCCCAGACGGCCTGGCGCAGCAGGACTTGGCGAGAGGAAAGGCGTTTGTCACGGGCAACCAGGGCTGCCTCGTTGAAAATCACCTCACTGAACAGCTTTGGCAGGAAATAGCTGCGCCGCGCTCGGTTGGCATTGGTGCGGGACAAGGATTCGTCCGGCTGGGTGGCGGAGACGAAATAAATGCCACGGATCAGCGGCGCCTCAACCAGTGAAGAGCCGGTGCAAAGTTCGCTGATCGCCTCACCGAGCTTCTCCTGCAAACTGGCCAGCTCGGCTGGAAAGCGGAAAATCCGGCCACGGATATCAGCACTTTGTTCCTGTTGCAGCCGCTCGATCAACATGGCATCGACACGCTGTTGCAACAAAGCGAATTCCTCGGCAAAACGCTCCGGCAATGTCTTTGCGCCGTAGCTTTCCTCCAGGCCGAAGGTCGTGCCCCAGACCTGTTCGCGGTCGCTTTTGTTGAAACTATCGTAGAATTCCACGAAACCGGTCAGAAGATCGGCCTTGGTCAGCAGGATATAGACAGGAACGCGGGCGCCGAGATGGTCGTCCAGTTCGGCCAGCCGCTTGCGGATCGCCCGCAATTCTTCGCGCTGGGCTTCCGGGTCGCGGGTCAACAGGTCGCCGATGGAAAGTGTGAGAAGCGCGCCATTGACCGGCTGCGAACGGCGATAACGGCGAAGCAGGCCAAGAAACCCTTCCCATCCGGCTTTCGATGATCCATCGAGGTCATCCTGGGTCGTATAGCGACCGGCGGTGTCGATCATGATCGCCTGATCGGCAAACCACCAATTGCAATTGCGCGTGCCACCGATGCCCTTGACGGCATCGCTGCCAAGCGCGTCGCCAAGCGGAAATTGCAGGCCGGAATTGGTCAGCGCCGTGGTCTTGCCGGAGCCGGGCGCCCCGAAAATCACATACCATGGCAGTTCATAGATATAGCCGAAGCGCTTTTTGGTAATCCGCCGCAGCAGGGCCAGCGCTTCTTTCAGCCGATTGCTGATTTCGCTGACTTCGGCCTGCTGATTGGCCAGCGCCTGCGCCTCGATACTATCGACCAGTTCCTTGTCCTGGCGCTTGGCGCGCACCATGGTGATGATCATATAGGCGGCCCAGATGGCGAAGATCACCACCATGGTCCAGATGCGGGCGGAAACGCTGGCGAGCGGCTTGAAACTGCCGAAGGCAGCCAGATAGCCGTAGAACCAGATCAACACGCAAAGGGCGATGACCCAGATCAGCGAGATAAAGCGCCGCCCCACGACACCCGCGTAGGAATCGACATAGGAGCGTATGGTGTAAAACCAGCTGAGTGGATTGATCACGGCTTGGCCCCCTGCTGCGTCTTTATACTTGTGTTCGGCACTTGGTTGTTTTGACCGTTGTCGATGCTTTCGACGGGTGGGGTGAGGATGCCGGCATCGGTGATCTTTTCGTCGGGATTGGTCAGAACAAGGATTTCCGTGCGCCGGTTCATTTCCTTGCCCTCGGGCGTATCATTGCTTGCAATCGGATCGCTGTCAGCACGGCCTTCGGTCAGAATGGCATCCGGTCCGGTAAAGCTGGAAAGGATTTCGCCCACTGCCTTGGCTCGGGCCTCCGACAGGTGCCAGTTGGATGGAAACTGCACGGTCTTGATCGGCACATTATCGGTATAACCGATCACCACCGCCCGGAATTTTTCTGCCGCCAGCGCGCCGCCGATGCGTTGCAGCAGATCGCGGAACTGGCCCTTCACGTCGGCGCTGCCGGTGTCGAACAGGCCGGAATTGTTGATACGAACGCGCAACCGTCCATTGGCATCCGACAGCGAGACCAGCTTCTTTTCGACTTCCGGCTGAAGGAAGGTAATGAGGTTTTTCAGGCGGCTTGGCGGCGGCGGTTCCGGGGTCTTGACCGGCTGCGGTTCCGGTTCTTGTGGTGTAACCGTCGGCTGGGGCTGCGGTTCCGGCACGGGAACCGTGATCATCACGCCCGGTGCCTCATGCGGACCAAGCCCGGCCAGCCGCTCAAAAGTCCGGTCGGAACTGTCGTTCAGGGTCAAGGTGAAAAACAGGTAGCCAAGGCCAAGTGCCAGGGCCAGCAGCGACAGGACGGTCCACAGCGCTGCCATGGTGCGAAGCGGTTTGTGGCGGGCATGGACGCCCTGCCAATGCGGTGAAAGCTCCCGTTCAAACACGCCATATTGGCCAAGCAGGGTTTTGTAGAGACTGTCGCGAATGCGGGAAAGCTCAAGCGGTCCCTTGGAGGAAACGCGGGTGCGGCCTTCGAACGCCAGTGACAGGGACAGGTAGATCAGCAGCAGCAGGTCTTTGGCAGACCCAGGCGACTGATGGAAGTGGTCGAGAATATCGAACACCCGGTCGCCGCCCGTCACGTCATTGTGGAAGGTGGAGACCAGGCCCGAGCGCGCCCATCCGGCCCGTACGCCCCAAGGCGTAGACAGAACCACATCGTCGATGGTGGCGCAGACGACATAGTGAGCGGCGCGCGCCCGTTCGGGGCTGATACGGGCGCTGGCGAGATCACGCTCATAGCGGTTGACCGCGTTGATGCAGACCTGGCGCAGTTCCTCGATATCCGGTTGCTCGGCGCGGTAGCGCAGCGCATGGGCAAGGTTGAGCAGCGGTGCGGCCGAGCGCACCAGCACCGGCATTTCGCTGCTGCCGAAGCGGAAATTGTCGATCAGATGCGCAACAGGCATCCGAGCCCCATTATCGGTGGGAGCCGGTTGCGATGTTTCGCCGTCGAGCAGGTCGGCGACCTTGCGGGCGTTGTCGTCCTGGAGGCGTTTTTCCTCCGTGACTTCCACCACGGTCGGCAGATCCTGCCAGGAAGGAGGCCGTTCGTTGCTCATTCTCTCAAGGCCCACATTTCGAGTTCAAGACCAGGGAAGTCGCCCGCAAGGTGCAGGGCAATCGCCCCGGATGTTTCAAGCTGTTTCCAGAGCGGCGTCTTGGTATCCAGCTCGAAATAGATGGTCCCGGCCCGGTAAGGCAGCTGGCGGGGCAGAACGGGCAGCGGGCGCACAGGAATGCCAGGCAGCGCCACATTGACCAGTTCGGCGATCCGCTCCACCGGCCCGACCTTGATGCGGGCGGGAAGGGTACGGCGCACGTCTTCCGCCGACATGTCCGCCCGCACTGCCAGCACGAAACCAGCATCGCGCAGCAGGCTGCGGTCGTTGATCGTGCCGACCCGCACGCCGTGGCGGCGTTCCACCAGCTCGATAGCGACGGCAGATTGTGCCAGCACCGAGGACAGCGAGGTGCGCAAGTCTTCGAAGACGGCGCCGAACGTCGCCTTCAGATCGTCATGGCGATAGGCCGGAAAATCCGTCGCCCGTTTGCTCTCCATGGTAAACGTGGCAAGCTCGCCAGCCAGCTGAATGCATTGCTCGTAGAACTGTATAGGATGCAGGCGTGTGGCGTTGGACAATGCATGTTTCAACAGTGGATCGGCGCGGTTGAGGATCTGCAACAGGAAGTAATCGCCGACTTCGGCGGTGCCGCGAATGGTCGGATCGCCGATCCGTTCGGCAATCGCTTCCGCCCGGTGCCGGACGATGCCCAGCAATTCGGTCATCAATTCATGCAGCCTTGAGGACGCCGTGCAGTTCAGGCTGGCTGGAATGAAATCCGGGTCGAGGAGGACAGCCTTGTCGGACCGCACCTCGACCACGCGGGCAAGCCCCAGCAGTTCATAACCAGCCAGATCGTCGCCGGTCTTCAACAGTTTCAGGTTCAGACGGCCGACATCGATGGGCGCCAGGAAATCGGTTTCCACATTGGCATCAGGCGCTTCATAGGGTGAGGCGACAAGCCGCACGCTGTTGACCGCCGAGGTGCCGGTCTGGGCCATGTCAGCCTTGCCGGGCTGGCGGGCGGGCAAGGCCAGATAGATCACCGCGTTCTTGACGGATTCGTCCAGCTCCAGGGCGGCGGGCAGGTCGGTATCCTCAGGCGCATCGAAAAGCGTGCCATCCGGCAACATGCCGCGCAGGCCCGACAGCGCAAACTGGCCGATGGCAAGGGCGCTGCGGTCGAGGCCAATCTCCAGAATGCCCCAGGGATAAGGTGTAAGGCTGCGCGCCACCGAGCGTACCAGGCGCTCCGTCCAGCGGTCGGACTGCTGGAAATGTTGGACGCGAAGGAACATGCCTTCGGTCCAGGCAACCCGGTTTTCATGTCTCATCGGTTGTTTCTACCCCCATTACTCTGTCGGCTTGCACTGCGGCAGGCTCTTCGGCCTGCTCGCCCATGGCGGCGCGACGCATGAAATCTCTGAATGAAAGAATACGGCCCTCGGCCTGAAACAATTGCCGATAGGCCGCCCAGTAGTCGCGCTCGGCAAGGAAAGGCAGGCGTACCGGCGAGTTTGCATCCACCTTCGCCTCTAGCAGGCGAGGGTCCAGCGACCGGCCTGCCGCCTGCATCATGGCTTGCAAAATCGCCGCAAAGGCCTCCTGCTGTCCGGCAAAGGCTTCAAGCCGGGCTGCTAGATCGGTGTCGTTACTGCTTGACAGGGAAGGCACGGCATCACCTGGCAGGTCGAAGACCGCGATGCTTTCACCCAGCGCCTCCTGGGCGCGGGCGAGCGCCGCCATCATCCGTTCCGCCTGCAGATCTGAAGCCGATGGGATCTCGCGCGCATCGGGCTCCTGATCCTCAGGATCGGCGAACACGGCGTCGAATTCGTCTTGCGGTTTTGGCCGCACCTCCTGTGAAGGAGGCACGTCCTGCGGCGAACGGCGAACGGGTGGCGCGATGGTCACGAAGGTTTTCGGCGCGGCCAGATGTTCCATGGCGCTTCCACCGGCATCCTCATCGAACCAATTGTCCGGCAGGACGGGCTTCATGCCGTCGGTTTGCGGCGGACCGCTCCAACCGATATCGACATGCCGGGTAAAGCTCTTGTCCTTGTCCGCCCGACGGTCAGATTGTGTGGCTCCTCCAGACATGCCTCGCTCTGTGGGCCGGGGTTGCTTCCACGGTTCCTCCACCTGCCGGTCTCCCAGAAGGCCGCGGGCGGTGGTGCCATTCGGGGCGATATCGGCAAGAATCGAGGAAATCGTCAGCGTCTCACTGCTGAGCGGCATGGCTGGATCGGGATCGACGGCCTCAGGCGCCGCCTCACCGGTAATCGAAACGGTAAAGCGGTAGCCGCGCACATCGATGCTGGCGCCGTGCTTGAGCCGGATCGTATCGCCTTCCAGCAACAGCTTGCCATCGACCAGGGTGCCATTGGCGCTCTGGTCGCTCAACACGTAACCGTCCCGGTCCCGGCTGATGGTGCAATGCAGTTTCGAGACGCGGCATTCATTGTCCGTGACTTGCCAGTCGCAGGCAGGGGCGCGGCCAATAGTCCGGCGGCCATAGTCCAGTGTCCAGGTGGTCTGGCCTTTGGTGACCGGTTTTTCGGGGCGAAGTTCCAGCTTCATGCCAGACCTCCCTGCGGCATGGCCTGATATTCGGTGACCACGGCATCGCGGCTGTCACTGCTTGCCGGTGCCAGGCGCGCCCAGCTGTTCCAGCCGAGCCGGGCAGGCATGGTCGCAGACCCCATCTGACAAAAAGGAATGTCTTCTTTTTTCAGCACGACCTGGGCATCGATATCGAAGCCGTTGCCGATGAACAGGCGGGTGAGGGCGAAGATTTCCGCAAGACGCGGCTTGCCGGGTGACAGGCTGATATAATCGTCATAGCCAACCGGACCGATGACAAGCCTCAGCGCCCCGCTCCGGTCCATGACGGATGTACCAGCCATGGCGTTGACGCCAAGCCTTGGGCCTGACCCTTTGCCCATTTGGCTCAACTCGGCGGATGGAATGGAGACCCAGCGCGGACGAAACTGCTCAATCGCCACTGCCATGCCGGTAAATTCCTCCAGCATGGCTCGAAGACTGGCGACATTGCGGGTACGGTCGGCAAAAAAACCGGAATATCGCAGGATGACATCTTCCTGGACGCCAGCTTTTTCAACCAGTCCGGCGGTGCCGAAGCCGGTGAGCGAAAGCAGCACCTTGCGGAAGGTGTTTTGTTCCTTGGTGGCACTCCACCGCAATCGCCGCGCCAACCGGTATTTCTCGCAGGCCGCCACGAACAGTTCCGAAAACCGGATGGCAAACAGGTTGAGAAAGCTGATCAACGCACGGGAACGCCGACGTTCTTCGCGCAGCAGCAGTTCGTTATATTCCGGCGGCAGCGCGCCCAGCGGCCCAACCAGCGGCGCAAACGCCGATTTGACGACATTGCCCTGCAACTTGCGGCGAAAACCGCTGACGGCAAGCGGGGCTGGCTGAATGCCGGTATGAGGGCCGACGTCCAGCTCCGTTCCCGACGACAGGTGTTGCGCCACCCGAAATGCCGTGGTCGGTTCAAAATGGCCGGGGTCCTGCTCCAGCAGGCGGGCCAGCTTATCCTCATTGGGTTTGATCTGGATATTCATCGCCACCCCTACAGCAAAGGCCGCTCGGCGGCCCGGGCGGGCCAGCGGACAATTGGCTCGGACTGGCCACGCATGGTCAGCGTCAGCCGGGTGAAACTGTTGACCGAGGTATAGAGCCCGCAGAAATGATCGATGATGCTGCCGAAGATGAAAGCGGCTGCCCGGTCGATCATTGCCGGGTCAAATTCGATCGTGACATCGGTGCCTGGCACCATGGCGGGGCCCAGCCGGGCGAGTGCATGTTTTGCCTCGACGCGGCTGATGGCTTCGACAAGCTGTCGCGTTTCCGGCGCATCGCGCAGCGCATAGAGCGAAAGAATATCCTTCAGCGCTGAACCGTCATTGTCGAACAGTGACAGATGGTTGAGCAGAAGATGGGAGACCAGCCGCCATTGGCGCGCCAGTTTTTCATGGATACGAATGGCAGGCGTTGGCGGTAAAAGCGCCTTGATCTCTCCCACGCTTTCGCTGCGCTTGACCAATTGAAGGTGCGGATGGCCGCCACCGAAAGGCAATTGGCTGGCCAGATCACGATTCAGGCACAGGGTTTCGACGCTGGCCGTCAGTCCGGTCGGCTCAAGCGGGCCGCGATTGCGATCAACGAAGGCGATCTGGGTGTCCGATGATCCGTCATCCTCATCGAACCGGCGAACCGCCTGCCAGAACACACTGCTATTGGCGCCGCGCTGGCTGCTTCCGAAAAATGGCCGGGCATCCTGTTCTTCGCCTGACGCTGCGGAAAGCCTGACCTGCTCCACCATGTAGATTTCCCGGGTGGTTTGGCGGCGGCTGTCGGGCAGGAGCGAATATTCCGTGCGGCTGCCATCCAGCGTCAGCGGTTCCGAGCTTTGCCGGAACAGATTGATGACCGGGCTGGCATTGAGGACGATGTCGCTGGCGGAAATCATCCGCTCCAGTCGCGCGTCGCTGCTGTCCAGATAGATATAAAGCTCGACATCATCGCCCTGCCAGCGATCCATGCCGGATACTTCCAGGAACAGAAACTTTTGCGGCAACGTGAAAAACTCGGTCAGCAGCCGGTATCCGGCAAAACTGCCCGGTGCCGTGGGAAGCATTGCCTGCTCAGGTGCAAACCCCAGCGGGCGCAGATTTTCCGCTGGCAGAAAGACCGCATTGCGATCCTCCGAATGGCGCGCCAGTGCCATGCCGATGCAGTGATTGGCCAAAAGCTCGAACAGGGCAGCGGCCTGCGCCCATGCGGACGCAATGAAAAAGGTAAGCCGCTTGACGCCAAGCCCGGCCATGCTGTCCTGCTTGGGGGCGGTGGAGCGCAGGGATAGACGCAACACGCCTGCCGCACCTGCAAAGGGTGCCGCTGGCGCATCGAGCGGCAAGCCGGTCAGGCTGGCGGTGCTGACCGTCATCGGGACAATTTCCACATCCTGCGTGGTACGGAACTGGCAGGGATCGCCGCCGACGGGCTCGGTAACGATGTCGGTATGGCGTGGCAGCAATTGCATTCCGGCCAGCGTTGCGCCTGGGGTAAATTGCACGATGCTCATCGGCGGCACGGGTGCGAGATAATGCGGATAGAGCGTTTCCAGCAGGCTGTCGGTCAGTTCCGGAAATTCATCATCCAGTTTCTGGCGAACACGGGCTGCGGAATAGGCGAAACTCTGGATGATCCGCTCTACATGCGGATCGTCGGCCACATCACCCGACAGACGCAACCGCCCGGCGATTTTCGGGAAGGCGCGGGCGAATTTTTCCGCGCGGCGGCGCAGCGCGAACAACTCGTCGTTATAGCGTTCCAGAAAGGTCTCAGCCATTCGACGCCTCGATGCGGAAAGCCTGGGTGGAGGGGTCGATGCGGGATTCGAAACTGACCGGCGGCATCCCGTCGTAAAGACGGAATGCACCGTTGATGCGCATCCGCAGAGCGCGGTCGCCCTCTGTATTGCCTTTGAGGATCGTGACCTTGACGTCGGCGAGGCGGGTCTCAAACAGCGCAATGCGCCGTTCCACCAGTCTTGCCAGCCGAAGTTTGGACTCGTCGGTGGAAAGATTGGCCGAAAGAATACCATCGACGCCGTAGGAGACCAGCGCATCCTGCAACTCGCCAAGACCATCCGGCGGCGCTTGCGGGCAGCGGCGGGTGTTCAACAGCGCTTCCAAGTCGCGGCGGATCACTTCGCGCATCTCACGCACCTGTTCGCTGACGCTGGTTTGCGGATCACTGTCCATGTCCGGCGTATCGTCCAGCAGCCGGTCCAGGACGGATCGGTTCAATACCCGTTCAGAGGCGCGAAACCGCTGTAGTGGATCAACCATGAGCAGCCTGCCTTTCGCCGGTCGCATCCGATTGCAATCTTTCAAGATCGTGGAAAGACACCAATTCGTCGCCCGCCAGCAGGCATCGCTGGCCAAGACCGGTGACGATCCCGTCCACCGCATCCACCCACTCTGTCTGATGGCCGAGTTGCAGGGCAGGGTTGGAATCGGCACCGTAATAAATGGCGGGGAGAAGCACGGTCGCCTCGGCGCCACTTTCCAGAGTCAGTTCCGCCGGGCGGAAGGCTGTGTCCCGGGGGCGGCGGATCGGTTGCGGGGTAACCGCGGCGATCCTTGAAAAATCCACCCAGAGATAGGCGCCGCCGGTGGTCAGCACTTCAAGCGCATGGGGGATACGGTCGTCGAGATCACGAATATCGGCAACGGCTGTGCCGTTCCACAGCATCGGCACAGAGCCCCGGCTCTCTTCCAGTTCGGCAAGCAGGGCCACGGCCTCACTTGCCGCTCCTTCCTTCAAGGCCAGGTTGAGCTTTAACGCAATCTGGTCGCTCGCGGTGGGGCCACCGGGGAAATCCGGCAGGGCACCGGTTTCAAACCAGGCTTTGCGGGCTGCCATCCCGCGGATCTGCTGGCGCAGCAGTGAAAAGCCGACGGCATCCTGCGGCTGGAAGCGGACGGCCAGTTCGCATTGGCTGTCGGCCTTTTCATAGTCGCCAGCCAGAATCAGCAGGTCTATATAGAGATGGCGCAGGTCATGATCGCTGGCCGCCGTTTTCAATTCGGCTTTGACGGCATCCATGGCCTGGGCAAGATCTGCATCATCGAGCAGGCTGGCAATGCGGCGGGAGGCGGTACTCATGCAACTATCCTTTTCGGTTCCGTCTGCCCGGCGGTAGCGCCCATTGCGGCAGCGCCCGAGGTTTCGGCGACGAGATGAAAACTGGTGGAGATATCATCGAGCTGGAAATGCGGCTGCAATCTGACCGTGCAGGAAAAGGCGCCGGGTTTTCCAGGAATTTCCGTGACGTGGATGCCCGCTGAACGCAGCGGATAACGGCTTCTGAGCGACACATCCGCATCGTCATTGCCAAGCGTATAGCCCGACAGCCAATCTTCCAGCCGCCGCTGAATGACATTGGCGGTGCTGAGCTGGCCAATATTGTCGCGCATGATCACCTTCAGGTAATGCGAGAAGCGTGATGCGCAGAGCACATATTGCAGCATGGCCGCCAGCCGGGCATTTTGCCGGGCGGTTTCGCTGGAATAATGGCCGGGGGCGTGCAGCGACTGGTTGGCGTTGAAAATAGCGCATGATGAAAGATAGGTCGTGGCAACGGGGACGATGCCGAGATCGGATAGCTGCAATTCCTGGGAGCGTGTCAGTTTGACCTCGACGGGAGGCTGGGCGGACAGGCCCTCGCTTTCCACACCGATATCAAGTCCCGGCAATTGCCAGGGTGCCAGCATGCCGCCATCGATCTCGTCCTGGGTCACGCCGCGCATGTCGGCAAACCAGCCGGAATCGATAAAGGTTCGCAGGATAATCGCCGCAAAGGCGAAGGCACTGTTACCCCAGAGCAAAGTCTCCCCGGTTTCGGCCAGATGTTCACGAAACGGAAAACCGTCATTGCGCTTACGCCAGAATGGCTTATGGGGCGGACGCATCAGCACGCGCGGTGCAACCAGGCCCAGGAACCGGGTATCGTCATTACCGCGCAAGCTGTTCCAGCGCAGCCGCGTCTTGTCCTGTTGTAACCAGGAAAAATCGGAAACCCGGTTCAGTTCGCGGAAGGTTTCAAGCCCGATGGCCTGCGGCGATGCACCGGCGATGAAGGGACAAAAGGCCGCTGCGGCTACAGTTGAAAGGCGCGCCAGCGTACTGACCGTATCGGCGCCGTCGATGGCGGCGGGAGAGAGGTCGTAATCGCCAACCAGAAGCCCGAACGGTTCGCCGCCCGGCATGCCGAATTCGCGGTTATAGACCAGTTCGAACAGGTGGCTCTGGTCGAAATCGGTGGCGCGTTCCATGCTGCGCGCCAATTCTTTCCAGCTGGCGCTGATCAGCTTGATTTTTACATCGGCGCTGCGTCCGGCTTCGCGGACGAGCAAGTCAAGACCAAGCCACCGCGCTTCCATCGCCTGGAAGTCGGGATGATGTAGAATGGCATTCACCTGCCGGTTCAAAACCGCGTCGATTTCCGCGATCAACCGATCCGCCAGCATCCGTGACGATGTCCTCACTATACCCCCCGGTGGACGCGCATGTTGAATGATTTTGACAGTAGAGGTCTGCGCGAAATATCCGCGCAGACCTTTGATGATCGATCAGTTTTTCGATGGAATACGGGCAACCATGCGCAGCGAAGTCGTCAGCTCTTCCATCTGCAACCATGGACGCAGCCAGGCGACCGCATTGTAGGAACCCGGCTTTCCGGGGATTTCTTGGACTGTCACCTTGGCATCGCGCAGCGGATACTTTGCGCGCGAATCTTCGCCCGCATCGTCATTGGCATTGACGTAATTGGAGATCCAACGGTTGAGCCAGACCTCGCAATCATCTGCTTCCATGAAGGAGCCGATCTTGTCGCGGCCCATGACCTTCAGATAATGGGCGAACCGTGAGGTCGCCATCATATAGGGCAGGCGGGCGGACACCGCGGCATTGGCCGTCGCTTCGGGCTTGTCGTAGAGCTTCGGCTTGTGGGCGGTCTGCGCGCCGAAGAACACGGCGTAATCGGTGTTCTTGTAGTGGCACAGCGGTAGAAAGCCCAGCTTGCCCAACTCGGCGTCACGTCGGTCGGTAATGCCGACTTCGGTCGGGCATTTCAGGTCGAGATCGCCGTCATCGCTTGAAAATACATGCATGGGCAGGTTTTCCACCTTGCCGCCGTTTTCTGCGCCACGGATGGCTGTGCACCAGCCGTTCTTCGCAAACGCTTCGGTGAGGCGTGTCCCCATCACGTAGGCGGCATTCATCCAGCAATAGCTGTCGTGATGCAGCTCGCCGCTTGCCTCGCCCAAGGTCTCATCAAAACCGAACTCGTCGATCTGGCTGGTTTTCGGGCTATAGGGCATGCGCGCCAAGACCCGTGGAAGGGCCAGCGTGACGAAGCGCGAATCGTCGCTTTCGCGGAAGCTGCGCCATTTGGCATATTCCACCGTCTCAAAGATCTTTTCGAGATCGCGGGGCCGCGACAATTCCCGGAAATCATCAAAGCCGAACATCCGTGGGCTTGCTGCCGAAACAAACGGCGCGAAGGCTGCGGCGGCAATCGAGGACACGCCCTGAAGCAATTGAACGTCCTCGAAGGAATTATCGAATTCGTAATCGCCGACCACAGCGCCCATTGGTTCACCGCCGGGCGTGCCGAATTCGTCTTCGTAAATCGACTTGAACAGCCGCGACTGATCGAATTCGACCGCCTTGGCCAAGTCTTTCGACAGTTCGCGCTTGGAGGCGTTCAGAACCCGGATTTTCAGGTTGACGCTGGTCTCAGAATTCTTAACCAGATAGTTCAATCCCCGCCAGCTGCCTTCGAGCTTGGTAAACTCCGGCGATTGCATGATGGCAGCAAGCTGGGTGGAGATCACTTTGTCCAGCTCGGCAATCGCATTGTTCAAGGTGACCGTCAGGTTTCGGTCGTATTTGACCGTGCCTTTCAGGGCCTGATCCGTCAGGGTGCTCAAAAGGTTGCGGGCGCGATCCGGCTCCGTCTGACGGGTGGCGGCCACGACCTTCGACAACAGCCCCTGTTCCTCGGCGGCGGCGGTCGTTTTATTCGGCTTCAAAACGCTTTCAGCGCTCATCTCTTCAATCCTTTCAAAGCGGCGTCACATAAGGGCCGCCAGTCAAAGAGTTTTTGGTTGGACCGGCTGGTGTCAGCTCTGGCCGTTGCTGTCGGGCCGGTCTTTCAGCTCGGCGACGAGCTTTGAAAGATCACCACGGTTCTGCAGAATGTCTTCGAGAAGCCGTTCGAGATCTTCCGAACGGTCCGCCTTGCTGAGCAGGTCGCGCAATTCATTGCGGGCATCCAGAAGCGCTTTCAGCGCTGGCACCTGCTGCACCACCGATCCCGGCAGGAAATCGTCCATGCTTTCGAACTTCAGATTGACGCCAATGTCGGTGCCGTCATTGTCGATCGTGTTCTTCACCTGGATATTCAGGCCCGGCGTCATACGGCGCATCACATCGTCGAAATTGTCCCGGTCGATCTGGACGAATTTCCGCTCGTTGAACGGCTTCAGCGGCTGGGTCGGGTTGCCGGAGAAATCGCCGAGCACACCCACCACGAAGGGCAGTTCCTTGACCACCATCGCACCTTCGGTTTCCACCTCGTATTTGATATGGACCCTGGGCTTGCGAACCCGCTCGAGCTTTTCATGCACACTTGCCATCACTGACCCTCCTTGCGTGCCCCCTGGGCATCAAAAAATCCGGTAGGCGGATGCCGAAGCCTCCGCCGATATGTGTTAGTTTCCGCTCTCCTTGGCCGGTTTGATGCCGGCAGCAATGAGAATGGCATTTCTGGTCTGTGCTTCCGGCAGCAACTCCGTCAGCAATTCGGAAAAATCCATGCGCCCGCGCCGCACCAGGGTTTCAATCGAAAGCGAAATCGGCGAATGCGGTTCCGTGCGGCGGAAATAGCGGGCGACATTCATCAGGAGATCGAAGGCGTCTTCACGCGAAGCAATGCCTTCGGGGCCCTCGGCAGAGCGAGCGGCGGGTTGCACCGCGCCGGCCGCAGCATTCTGTTGGGTCGTCTGTCCATCTTCACCTGAAGGGATGCCATTTTGATTGGCAGGCAATGTCGCGTCGTCGCGTCCGCCAAGACTGCGAATCGCAGCAATGATTTCCTCCAGCACATTGCGGATATTGGATGCCGGTGGGGCAAACTGTCCGTAGCGCTGGGTAACGAGCGCATTGAAGCTATTGAAGGCAGCGAGGCATGTGTTGACCTCGGCCAAATGGGCGGAAAGAGCGGCTATTCCTGCCTCGGCTGCGGCCTGATGCAGGCTATCGCGCAAACCCGTTTCATCACTGCGCTGGGCAAGTTGATAATCCCAAAGCGTGAATTCCCCAAATTTCCCAAGTGGCAAAAGCGAAGACAGGCGTAAGGGCTGAATCAATGTTCCCTCGGCGCCAAAACCGTTCAATCCGGCAAAGGGCGCCAGCTTTTCCTCGATATCTTCATCGTCGATCGAATGAAGCTCGTCGCTATATCGTTCTATAAGCGACGCCGTCGCTTCATAGACTTCACTCAGGCCGGGAAACCCCTCAAGTCGCAAACGGGATTCTGCAAGCCAAGCCAATACTTCGAGATCTTTGCTGACGGAAGAAGTAATCTGCAATCCAAGATTGCTCACTAGGTTCCAGCTTTGGGAAACTTTGATAACCTCTCCAGGTGTCGTAGATCTTTCTTCCGTCCTTGCTTGGTTCCTCGCGTCCTTAATTCTATAGTATACCTCACGGTAATTGGCGTCCACGCGAATATTTATTCCGCACGGTCCGTTTTCTACTAATGCTGCAGCCAATTCATTGTCGATCAACGATAGACTAGCCCCGTTTTGAATTAACTAATATATGTTACTTGTTAATGTGGGGCGCAGTTATATTTTTGTCAACCTGAGGTCATTTGTTTGATGTCGAGGGTGATGCCTCGCTTTGCATATCTTAAAAAAATTATCTAGCACTCTGGACAGGGTGGGGTAATCGCCTTAGTTGTTCATTCCAACGAAGGTAAGGTCGTTGCTGGGGAGGCTTTTTGCATGTCGCATATTGACCTCAATCGATTGATCGAATCGCTTGAGCCTGATTTGCGTGTCGCGCTTGAGACGGCTGCATCCACAGCAGCCGGGCGCGGACACGGACAAGTTGATATTGCTCATCTGCTTGCCGCCGTCATGGACGCGGCGTCGTTTCAACCTGTGTTGGAGCAATTGGGCTTGCCCATTGCAGCGCTTCGACGCGAAGTGGGCGATGCACTTGATGACACTGTCGTTTCCGGCTCTGGTCAGCTCGCTTTGTCACAGAATATTCTGACCCTGGGTCGGGAAGCATGGATTTGTGCTTCGCTCCAGTCTGGACGACGTGCCATTACGCTTGCCGATATATTTGCGGCCATGGACGATGAGCCATCGCTCCGCGCCTTGACCCGTGGTCGCTTCCCGTCGCTCAGGATGTTGGATCGAACCGCACTCGAAACTCTTTTGCAGGCAGACGTTGTCGCCGAGACGCCGAAATCGTCGCTGTCTCCGGCTTCCGCCCGTGAAGACGAGTTTCTGCGACTTTACACTCATGACCTCACCGAAGACGCACGGGCAGGCCGGCTTGATCCCGTCGTCGGTCGTGATGGCGAACTTCGCCAGATGATCGACATCTTGTTGCGCAGGCGACAGAATAATCCGATCCTGGTCGGTGAGGCAGGCGTTGGCAAGACAGCGGTGGCCGAAGCGCTGGCGCTGGAGATTGCCGCCGGCCGCGTGCCGGAAAAATTGCAATCCGTACGGCTTTTGATGCTCGATCTGACTCTGTTGCAGGCAGGCGCTGGCGTGAAGGGCGAGTTCGAACGGCGGTTGACCGGCGTTATCGAAGCGGTGAAGCGCTCGCCGGAACCTATCATCCTGTTTATCGATGAAGCGCATGGCCTGATCGGTGCCGGTGGGGCAAGCGGGCAAGGCGATGCAGCCAATATTCTCAAGCCAGCGCTGGCGCGTGGCGAAGTGCGCACCATCGCTGCCACCACCTGGAGCGAGTACAAGAAGTATTTCGAAAAAGACGCGGCACTGACCCGCCGCTTCCAACCTGTGCATGTGCGTGAGCCGGACGAGGAAACCGCAATCCGCATGCTTCGCGGCATTGCGGAGACCTTCATGGCCCATCATGGGGTGAAGATCCGTGACGAGGCTATCGTTGCTGCCGTGCAACTGTCTGCGCGCTTCCTGCCTGCACGCCAATTGCCTGACAAGGCGGTCAGCCTGATCGATACCGCCGCAGCCACGGTTTCGCTGGCGCGCCAGACAGTGCCGGAACAATTACTGCTTCTTAAAAGCGAGCTTTCCCATCTCACGGTTGAGACCGACTGGCTTGCCCGTGAGCCTGATGATACGGATGTGCTGGAGCGCCGCCAGGCGGTTACCGCTGAAATGGAGCGTCTGACGAGGCAAATCGATAGCCTTCAAGCGCGCTATGACGCTGAAATTGCTGCGTTTGCAGTGAGTGATGAAGCGGCAGCGGTAGGCGGTGATAAGATGGCGTCGAAGGGTGCTCCTGACGTCAACGTCACCCCATTGATCAGCCCCCAGCGGACACGGGGGCTTGCCCGCCGGGCAGCGTCTCTGGCGCCAACCTCGGCTGGCGAGGAAAAGCTCATACCGCATGAGGTCGATCGCAATGTCGTGGCCGCCGTTCTGGCGCGGTGGACCGGTATTCCTCTCGGCAAATTGCTGGCCGATCAGATCGAAAGCGCAAAGAGCCTCGACATGAGGCTGAAGGAAAAGGTAATCGGCCAGGATGCCGCGCTGGAACGGATTGGCGATGCCATGCGTGCGGCGCGCGCCGGGCTTTCCGATCCGCGACGTCCGCCTGCCGTGTTCATGCTGGTCGGCATGTCGGGAACCGGCAAAACGGAAACCGCGCTAACCCTGGCTGACCTGATGTATGGTGGTAGCCAGCATCTGACGACGATCAACATGTCGGAATTCAAGGAAGAGCACAAAGTATCCATGCTGCTGGGCGCGCCTCCGGGCTATGTCGGCTATGGCGAAGGTGGTGTGCTGACCGAAGCCGTGCGGCGTCGGCCCTACGGCGTGCTGTTGCTGGACGAAATCGACAAGGCGCATCCCGGTGTTCAGGATATTTTCTATCAGGTGTTCGACAAGGGAATGTTGCGCGATGGCGAAGGCCGCGATGTCGACTTCCGCAATACCACGATTTTCATGACGGCTAATACCGGCTCGGAATTGCTGGCCTCCTTGGCTCTTGATCCAGACACCATGCCCGAAGGCGAGGCTTTGGAAGCGCTGCTGATGCCGGAGCTGCAAAAACAGTTCAAGCCAGCCTTCCTTGGACGCACGGTGCTTTTGCCCTTCATGCCGCTTGGCAAAGATGCCCTGTCGCGGATCGTCGATATCCAGATCGACCGCATTCGGGAGCGTATTTTTTCGGCCTATGGCACAGAGCTTTTTCTGTCTGAAGAGGCCCGCAATGCGCTGATTGGACGCGCCGTTGCCAGTGAGATCGGAGCCCGCGCCATCGAAATCATGATTGGCCGGGATCTGTTGCCGCCGCTTTCCAGCTTCTTCCTTGAGCTGGTCGCATCCGGCGGAAAGGTTACCGAAGCGCAGGTAACCCATGATGAAAGAGGGTTCGGCGTTCGCGCCGGGGCCGCTGGGGAAAACGAGGAATTCGTCGATGCCTCTGGTCTATCGATGGATAAGGATGCCGCGTCGGAAGGGGTATCCAGACGCATGCGGCAGTGAGTGAAAGGTGAACCATACCTCGCCGTGAACGAGGTGATTTCAATTTATATAGGAGAATTTATATGCCGATTTATCTGAAGGTCGATGGTATCCAGGGTGATGCGACCCACGAAGAGCACCGCAACTGGATGGACATCGAGGCTATTCACTGGAATGTCAGCCGGGCCATGAACACCACGGCTGGTTCTACCGCAAACCGTGAAGCCTCTGAACCCGCAATTTCCGAAGTCATCCTGACCAAGGTCAGCGATTCCTCTTCCACGAAATTGTTCCAGGAAGCCTGCGCTGGCCGCACCGGCAAGCAAGCGGTGATCCACATGGTCACCACCGGCAATCCCGGCAATACCTATATCGAATACACGCTCACCAACACGCTGATCGCCAATTATTCCGTCGATTCCAGTGGTGACCGTCCGGTCGAAACCATCAAGCTGAACTTCACCAAGATCGAAGTGAAGTACACGCCTTATGACGACCAGAACAACCCGAAGTCGCCAATGATCGCATCTTACGATCTGTCGACCACAAAGGCTGCGTAATTCGCCTTTCTCTTGCAGCGGCACCGCCTTCGGGCGGTGCCGTATTTGTTGTGATGCCGATATTTCGGATGCGCCCGTTCGAGCGAATGTTCCCTGATAGCGTCTTTAAGGTGAGGGTGCGTGAGCAACTTCGGCCTTCGGTATCAAGCACGTCTATCGTGATCCAAGGAGAAGGCTATGCCTGATTTCGATGTTTCTTCATCACGTCTGAAGATGAAGCCGTTTAACAGCAATGATGTATCCGAGCCCATGACCCGTATGGGACGAGGTCCGTCACTGGATTACATTACCTATGCACCCGGTCCGCGTGAAGTTGCATCTCGCAACGCCGTTGGAGGCGCCGCCGCCTCTGCGCTGCGTATGGGGTCGGAGGCTCTGAACAGCTATGCCTTGACCCATTGGGCAAAGAAATGGCTGGAAAATAACGAGACCAAAATCCTCGCAAAACTGATGGAAACCGGCGATGGCGCCTTTGTCGTTCAAGTGAACTACATGGAATCCGACGCCAATGAGACCCGGACCTATCTCAGCCGCGATATTTATCTGCTTGGAACCGTGCCAAAGGCTGCTGATGCTGGTCGTATACTGACGGCGGATCTGATGTATGGTCCGAAGATCGATGCGCAACGTCCCAATAATTCGATCAAGTTCCGCTATGCCTATCTGGTGGGCGAGCGCCTTTGAGAGGTTGGGTTTTTCATCCTGCTTGCACCGAATGCTTTCATCAAAGTGGCGCTGCTGTGAGAAATACGAAGAACAGGTATTCGTCTGTTGTCCGCAGCCATATCATCAGCAGGATGCTTCATCACGAAGTCGAGCACGCATCGTGGTGAAATGTCGTTTAACCCAGCCGGATGGCGGTAGCGTTCGATCTCCAAACCGCGCAAGGGTCGACAGCATCGTGTTGCTCTGCTAATCACGGCCATGGCGATTAACCAAGATATGATGTCGGCAAACGAAGAGCAGACTTTTTCAAAAGGTCTGAAGCCCGGCGTTACCGTTGCCATGATCGCCCTTGCGGTTGCCTATCTCGGCTTCTTATTTGGGGCACCGTTACCCGCGCCGCTTGGCGCACACGGGTCGGCGCTTTTGCATGCGCCCCAGCAGACGCAGCATCTGGCGGCTCGGGAAAATGGCAGCCGGGCTGTTGCACTTGCGTCCCGGCCCGATCCACGAGTTCCAGTGCCGCCGCCTGTGGCTGTAGTAAGCTTGGGGGCTGAGCATTTCCTGCTTGTCGGGCGGTCTTCTGTCCAGCGCATCGTGCGTTCTTCGCCTTTGGTTTCCGGGCGGATTTCGCGGGCTAACCTGGCCAGGGCGCCCCCATCCTTGTCGGCTTGATCCCGTTTTTTCGATCAACGCGCGACCGCGCACCGACCGTCTGCCGTGCAATACCTGTGACCAGGATTATGCCGCAGACATCAAGCGTATCATTTAAGCCTATAGCCTGTTCGCGGCGTTTGGCATGTGAATACGCTTCGGCAGCAGCGGCGCAGGCATGGATACTGTTCTATGAAAACCTCTCCCTGGCTTGTGGCCACCTATGTGGTCATCATCGCCTTTGGCATTCTAACGGCACTGCCGAATATTCTCTCGCCAAACACTCTCAATAGCTTTCCATCGTGGTTCCCGAAGGACAAGGTCGCACTCGGCCTTGACCTGCGCGGTGGCTCTCATCTCGTGCTTGAGGTCGATAGCGCCGATCTGGTTCAGGAACGATTGCAAAGCCTGATCCAGGATTCTCGCCGGGCGTTGCGCGATGCAGGCGTCGATGCGGCGACAGTGCGCAAAAGCGGCTCGTCGCTGGTTGTGACCCTTCAATCGGCAGAGCAAAGACCTGCGGCTTTGACCGCCTTGGGTAAGCTTGCCCATCCGGTCGGCCTGACGGGCGCGCCTGATCTGGCATTTGCGGGTGATGGCACCACCATATCCATAACGCTTGCCGAGGCTGGAATTACCGACCGCGCCAATGCCGGGGTGGAGCAGAGCCTGGAAATCATCCGCCAGCGTATCGACCAGGTTGGTGTTGCCGAACCAACGATCCAGCGCATCGGCGGTGATCGTATCCTCGTTCAGCTTCCTGGCACGCAGGACCCGGCGCGCATACGCGAGCTTCTTGGCTCCACCGCCAAGATGAGCTTTCACATGCTGTCGGAAAATGCCACGGATGGCACAGCCGTACCGCGCGGCGTCACTATGCTGAAGGACGATGAGGGCCGCGCCTATCCGGTTGATGACCGGGTGGAACTGGCAGGTGATCGCCTGACCGACGCCCGTGTTGGCTTCGACCCGAACACCAATGAGCCGCTGGTCAGTTTCCGCTTCGATACGGCGGGTGCGGCGCGGTTTGCCGAAATCACCCGTGTCAATGTCGGCAAGCCTTTTGCCATCGTGCTGGACGACAAGGTTCTGTCTGCCCCTGTCATCCGTGAGCCGATTACCGGTGGTTCCGGCCAGATTTCCGGGAATTTTACGGTGGAAAGCGCAACTGACCTTGCGGCACTGCTGCGCGCCGGAGCGCTGCCCGTCAAGCTCACGGTCATCGAAGAGCGGACGGTTGGCGCTGACCTTGGCGCGGACGCGATTAAGATGGGCGTCTATACCGGGTTGATCGGCTTTGCCCTGGTCGTCGGCTTCATGATCGTGCTCTACGGCGGTTGGGGGATTATTGCCAATCTGGCCCTCGGTCTCAATGTCATCCTGACCTTCGCCTGCCTGTCGCTGATCGGGGCGACACTGACCCTGCCGGGTATTGCTGGTATCGTTCTTGGCATCGGCCTTGCTGTCGATGCCAACGTGCTGATCAACGAGCGAATTCGGGAAGAAACCCGCAAGGGTCGGAGCGCCATGGCGGCGCTGGATGCCGGTTTCCGCCGGGCTTATTCTACCATTATCGATAGTAATGTGACGGCGCTGATCGCCACGCTGCTGCTGTTCTGGTTCGGATCTGGCCCGGTTCGCGGTTTTGCTATCACCATGGGTCTTGGCATTGCCATATCGATGTTTACAGCGGTTTCGGTGGTGCGTGTCGTCATGCTCGCCATCGTCAGGCGTTACAAGCTGAAACGTCTGGATATCAAGCCGCTTCTGCCTGTCCAGCTCATCCCTGATGGAACGCGCATTCGGTTCATGAAGGCGCGTTTCATTGGTATCGGCATTTCGGCCTTTCTTTCAATTGCCTCTGTCATCCTGTTCTTCACGCCGGGCTTGAATTATGGCGTGGATTTTCGCGGTGGTATCCAGCTTGAAGTGGTGACCCAGGATCGCGCCGATCTCGCCGCCTTCCGGTCGGGTCTGGACGGGCTTGGGCTGGGCGATGTCACCCTGCAGGAGTTCGGCGATGCTCGTCACCTGCTGGTTCGCGTCGAGCGGCAGCCGGGAGGGGAAGAAGCGCAGACCACGGCGGTGGAGCGGTTGAGAACCGAGGTTAAGGTCATCGATGCGACGGCCTCGGTGGAGCGTACCGAAGTTGTCGGCCCGAAGGTGTCGGGGGAGCTTGCGACCGCGGGTATCCTCTCGGTCGTCCTCGCCAGCCTGGCCATGCTGGGCTATATCTGGGCGCGTTTCGAGTGGCCTTTTGCGGTTGGCGCTATCGCCACGCTCGTTCTCGATGTTACCAAGACGATTGGCTTTTTCGCGCTCACCGGGCTTGATTTCAACCTGACGGCCATCGCGGCGCTGCTGACCCTGGTCGGTTATTCCGTCAATGACAAGGTCGTGGTCTATGACCGGATGCGGGAGAATATGCGGCTTTACAAGACGATGCCGCTGCGTGAACTGATCGATCTGTCGATCAACGAAACGCTGGCCCGCAGCCTGTATACATCGGCCACTGCCTTTCTTTCGCTGTTGCCCATGGCCATCTGGGGCGGCAGCGCAGTCGAGAGCTTTGCCGTGCCGATGATTTTCGGCATTGCCATTGCGGCCTCATCGTCGGTGTTTATTGCCGCACCGATCCTGCTGTTCTTAGGCGATTGGCGTCGCAAACGGGCGGCAGTTCCAGAAAAGCCAGCCGGTTCCGTCGAGGCTTGATCAACAGATCCCGGCTGCCGTCCACGGACGGCAGCCGGGCTATCGTTTATGCTGCGTCTTCGGCGGTCGCTGGCGCATCGCGGCGGGCTTCCTCAAGCCGCGCATACAGATGATCGGCGATGTCGCGGGCATGATGCGCGACCTGGGGCAGACCCATCAATTCCCCAAAGGTACCACGGGCAAGCGGTCCGGCGACCAGCAGGCCCGGCGCTACCGCTCCACGCTGATCGAGAAGGCGCGATTGCCGGTCGCAATGAAGCCCAAGACCGGTTGGGTCGAGACCAATCAAGCCCTTCAAGGCAAGGTTGCGGAGGTAGGGCTGGTTATCGATGATGGCGCCATGCGCCGGACCGGTGGCAATGACCACGGCATCGACAACGCGCGACACCTTTTCGGTGCTGCGTGCCAGACGCAGGGAGATGCGGATTTTCGAGCCATCATAGGACGCTGTTTTGACCGACGCTGCCAGTATCTCCATCTGGCCCCGGCTGATCGCCTGATTGATGGCCCCTTCCACTTGCGGGGCGATGCGGAACCGATGCACATCCCAAAACGGGCGCAGATGGCGCACCAGGCGCCGCCTCTCATCAAGTGGCAGTCCGCTCCAGATTTCCTGGGCCTGGGCGCGAACCGCGTCCAGCACGGCATGCCAACTGATGCCTTCCGCTGCGGCACGGTTGATCTGTTCACGGATGCGGCGGGTCAGGTGCCGGATCGACCGGCTGGGCGGGTCGATGAAGTCTCCATAGGGCTCCTGCATCGTTCCGGCATGGCCCCTGGAGCGTAGGCCGCGTCTTGAAATGCTGGTGATCGGCCCGTGATGGCTTCGCGCCAGCAAGGATGCTGCGATATCGGCGCCTGTCAGGCCATTGCCGACGATAAGAACGGCATCGTCCGGGCGAATGGCGTTGAGCGCATCCGGTACGGTCGCATCGGGAATGAAGCGCGGGTGTCCTTCCAGAATGCTAGCAAGCGCCTTTGGTGGCCTGGGGGAGGGATGACTGGTGGCAATCACCACATCATCTGCCTCCAGGATTGCTCCATTCGCTTGTGTTACGCGCCAGCCTTGGATGGACGGGTCCAGCGCCACGACATCCGATTTGACATGCTCTATCCGGCCATCGGCCAGATAAGGTGCCAGCTTTGAGGCAATATAGACACCGAAATCGCGGCGGCGCGGAAATATCCTGCCATCGTCCAAAGCCGCTTGCCGGTCGTCCTTATCCAGACGGTGCTTGCCGACCCAATCGAGGAAGTCGAGAGGCTCGTCCGGGTCGAGGCTCATCCGGTCTGCGGGGACATTGATGCGATGCGCCGGATCGGCCGTATCATAAGCAAGGCCGCCGCCAAGTCTGGCGCGCGGCTCATATATGACGATGCGAACATGGCCTGGCTGTGTCTTGCGCGCCAGGTTCCAGGCGACAGCTGCCCCGGTAAAGCCGCCACCAATGATGGCGATTGTTGGTGGCTTTTTGACCTGAGGCATTTTAGCGGGAGGCATGAGGTTTCTCCACGAGATTTCATCGGCATTAGGCTACTGCATCGCGCAGAAAACCGGAAACGGCCCGATGCTTTCCTCAACTCCAGGCATGGAGCGGTGGGTTCTCACCATTCAGGTAATATTTGCCGAGAATGGAATATTTCCAGCGCACCGGATCATGCAACGTATGGGTTCGGGCATTACGCCAATGACGATCCAGATTGTGCTCGGCCAAAGTGGACCTTGTGCCTGCGAGTTCGAACAATTTATTGGTGGCTTCAATGGCAATCTCGGTCGAGAGAATTTTCGCCTCGGCGGTGATGATTTGCGCCTGTGCCACGGTGGCGGCATTGGGGTCGGCAACTGCCACATCGATAGCGCGACCAGCTTTTTCGAGCAGTGCTTGCGCGGCATGCAGGCGAAGCGAAAGGCTGCCAACAGCCTGGATCGTATAAGGATCGTCGCTGGCGCGTTCCAGACCGGAATCCACCCAGGGACGGGATTTGGTGCGGACGAAATCGATGGTTTCGACAATCGCCGCCTGGGCGATGCCGGTATCGACGGCCACCTGAATGATCTGGAAAATTGCGCCGTCGGCAGTCGGTACCTCATAGCCCTTGTAGCCCGGAACCAGCCAGGCCTTGTCCACCTTGACATTCTCTAGAATGACGGTGCCTGATAGCGTGGTGCGCTGGCCGAAACTGGACCAGTCGTCGATAACCGTCAGGCCCGGTGCATCGCGGTCGGCGATGGCATACCAGGCACGGCCTTCCTCATCGAGGGCGACGATTGGCACTTTGTGGGCAAGTAACGCACCGGAGGAGTAGAATTTCTTGCCGTTAACGATGACATGATCACCATGATCCGTAAATTTCGTTTCGAAATCGGCGGCCCGTTTCGAGCCGAATTCCGAAAAGGCATTGCCCAGCCGCAAGCCTTTCAGCACTTCCCCGAAGATCAATTGCTGCTGGGCTTTGTCGGACACGGTGCGAATGGCCGCCACGACGCCCAGATGGTTCTGCGCCACCTGTCCGATGGAGGAATCGGCCTGCGAAATGATTTCGATGACCTTCGCCAGCGTGGCATAAGAAAGCTCGGGGCCACCGAATTCCTTTGGGACATTGATCGACCAGAGGCCGCTCTGGGAAAAAGCGTCGAGTTCCGCAACCGGCCAAATTCTGTCCCGGTCCCGGATCGCCGCATCCTTGACGAAATCTGCTGCGAGGCGATGGGCGATCTCGATGGCTTCCGCATCGCTTGTGATCACATGTGCGGGCTCAATGGGACGCGGGATGGCAGGTATTCCTGATGTTTCCGGCTTGGCAATGATATTCATGAAAATCTCCCTGGGTTAACGGGCAACTGCGTATTTCGATCGGTTATTCGGCAGCTTGCAGTGCGCCGTCTTCCCGTGCTTCCAGTTCGCGCACCAACGGAATGACCTTTTTGCCGAAGAACTCCACCTCTTCCTGGAAATGCAGGAAGCCCATCAGGATCAGGTCCGCACCGGCGCGTTTATGCTCGATGATGCGTTCTGCGACTTGTTGTGGCGTGCCGATCAGGTTGGATTTGAAGCCATCGTTATATTGAACCAGGTCCTGGAAGGTGGATTTTGCCCAATTGCCTTCGCGCTCCGGCGAGGCGTTACCAGCATTCTGAACTTCATGCTTGAAACCGTTGACGGCATCGGGGATGGCCTTGTCGATGATTTCCTTCAGGGTGTCCTGCGCTTCCTGCTCGGTGTCGCGGACAATGCCGAAGGCATTCATGCCAATCCTGGTGCGCCAGGTCTTGCCGAACAGCTTTTCCTTGGCGCGGATGTCATCGACCTGGGCTTGCAGGCCTTCCGGCGTATTGCCGTTGGTGAAATACCAATCCGACACGCGGGCCGCCATGTCGCGTGCAGCGCGTGAAGAGCCGCCCTGGAAGACCTGCGGAACCCCGCCTTCCGGTTTCGGTTTCATGGAGTAGTCGTTGAAGCGATAGAAGTCGCCGCGCAGATTATAGGTGTCCTCGGTCCAGATGCCGCGAATGGCCCGGATGAATTCTTCTGAGCGACGGTAACGTTCGTCATGGTCCAGCCACGGTTCGCCAATCGACGCAAATTCACCCCGGAACCAGCCGGAGACGATGTTCACATCGACGCGCCCGTTGGTGAGGTGGCTGATTGTGGCGATCTGCTTGGCAAGCAGGGCCGGATGCCAGGGGCCGGGAAGGACGGCGGCGATAACTCGCAGCTTTTCCGTCGCCGCCAGCAGCGCGTGACTGAAGGAAACGGATTCGTGCTGATTGTCGGCGCCATAACCGGCGGTGAAGCGGATCTGGCTGAGGGCGTAATCGAAGCCGCTCTGCTCGGCAATCTGTGCCAGTTTGCGGTTATACTCTATCCCCCAATGGGTCCGTTGTTCGATGGAACTGATGACCAATCCGCCGGAGACATTGGGAACCCAATAGGCGAATTTCAGCGGCTCTCTTTTCTGGTGTGGCATATCCGTCTCCTCCATTGGGTTTCAAAAGTGACCTGCAACATTGCATGCGATCTCGCTAGCTGCATTGCGCAATATTTATAAACGATAGAAATAGTAGACAATAAATCAAAGGTCATATGCGCTGTCCGGTGGGTATCCGTTGGAATAATTTGCTCAAAAACACCGATGGATGAGACCGGTCTTGCCGCTTCGGAGCCTTGCAATGCAACCGTGCAGCTCTCGATTTTTCTCTCTTGCATTTATTGGGGATCTTGAGTAAGTAAATTCAATCATTCAAGGAATATTGAAATATGGATCAAAAACAGGCCCTCTCCGCCTTCGCCGCTCTTTCTCAGGAAACCCGGCTGCTGATCGTCCGTATGCTTGTTGTGGCTGGGCCAGATGGTATGGCGGCCGGTGCGCTGGCCGAAAAGATCGACGTGTCTCCCTCCAATATCTCCTTCCATCTCAAGGAGCTTGAGCATTCCGGACTGATTGCCGCGCAACGGCAGTCACGTTCGATTATTTATACCGCCAATTATGCCGCCCTGGGTGGACTTGTTCGGTTTCTGATGGAGGATTGCTGTTCAGGACATCCTGAAATTTGCACGCCCTCGGTTGAACTTGCTGCCTGCTGTACTGCCAAAGATTAAGGACCTGCCATGACAACCGACCAAGTTTATAATGTGCTTTTTCTTTGCACTGGCAACTCTGCCCGGTCGATCCTTGCTGAATCCATACTCAATGCCGAAGGTGGCGGGCGCTTTCGCGCTTTTTCTGCCGGTAGTTATCCAAAAGGGAAGGTTCATCCCTGGGCGTTGAATACACTGGAGGCGCTTGGCTATCCCGCCACGGGGTTTAGCTCGAAAAGCTGGGACGTGTTTGCTGAGGCGGATGCGCCGCAAATGGACTTCATCTTCACCGTCTGCGATTCAGCCGCTGGCGAAGCCTGCCCGGTCTGGCCGGGTCATCCAATGACAGCGCATTGGGGTGTCGAAGATCCAGCCGCTGCCATCGGCTCCGACGTGGAAATCGGTCGCGCCTTTTCGCTGGCGGCGCGCTATTTGAAAAAACGGATCACGCTATTTATCAACCTGCCAATCGCCTCGATCGAAAAATTGGCGCTGCAAACCCAGTTGCGCCAGATAGGTACCGTCGAGGGCGCTACGCCTGGCCCGGTCGTGGTTACCAAGACATAGCCGGAGAAACATCATGTCCACATTTGAACGTTATCTGACGGTCTGGGTTTTCCTGTGTATTATCATCGGTATCGTCCTCGGACATGCCATACCCGGTGTGTTTCAGGTTATCGGGGCCGCCGAAATCGCCAAGGTCAATATTCCGGTTGCTGTGCTGATCTGGCTGATGATCATCCCGATGTTGATCAAGATCGATTTCGCAGCGCTTGGGCAGGTCGGCCGCCATTGGCGCGGCATCGGTGTTACCCTGTTCATCAATTGGGCGGTCAAGCCTTTCTCCATGGCGCTGCTCGGCTGGCTGTTCATCGGCACCCTGTTCCGGCCCCTGTTACCGGCTGTACAGATCGACTCCTATATTGCCGGATTGATCATCCTGGCCGCCGCGCCCTGCACGGCCATGGTCTTCGTCTGGTCGAACCTGACGAAGGGCGAGCCGCATTTCACTCTTTCCCAGGTCGCATTGAACGATGCGATCATGGTCGTGGCCTTTGCGCCCATCGTCGGCCTGCTGCTTGGCCTGTCGGCCATCACCGTGCCTTGGGATACGCTGGTATTTTCGGTGGTGCTCTACATCATCCTTCCAGTGATCGCGGCGCAAATCCTCCGGCGCAGTCTGACCTCGTCCGGCTCTTCGGCCTCGCTTGATCGTTTGTTGAAGGTGCTGCAACCGATGTCGCTCGTGGCGTTGCTGGTCACGCTGGTGTTGCTGTTCGGCTTCCAGGGCGAGCAGATCATTGCGCAGCCGACCATCATCGCCCTGCTAGCCGTGCCAATCCTCATCCAGGTCTATTTCAATTCGGGCCTAGCCTATCTGCTGAACCGCATGACGGGCGAACAACACTGCATTGCTGGTCCTTCAGCCCTGATCGGCGCGTCGAATTTCTTCGAACTGGCGGTTGCCGCTGCCATCAGCCTGTTCGGTTTCAATTCTGGCGCTGCCCTTGCCACGGTCGTCGGGGTTCTCATTGAAGTGCCTGTCATGCTGTCTGTCGTCTGGATCGTCAATCGCAGCAAGGGCTGGTACGAGCGCGGCGCGGCAGTGAAGGCTGCTGGTCTTTCCAGAGGCGACATCCAGAAAGCAAACACGTAAGAAAAGGCCCGGCCATGAACGCCACGATCTATCATAACCCCGAGTGCGGCACCTCCCGTAATACGCTGGCAATGATCCGCAATGCGGGCATCGAACCGCAGGTCATCGAGTATCTGACCAATCCGCCAACCCGCGCCGAACTGGCCCGGATGATCGCCGATGCCGGTCTTTCCGTGCGCGAAGCGATCCGGGAAAAGGGCACGCCCTATACGCAGCTCGGGCTGGATAATCCTGATCTCACCGACGAGCAATTGCTGGATGCCATGCTGGAACATCCGATCCTGATCAATCGGCCGTTCGTGATCACCCCGCTTGGAACGCGCCTGGCCCGGCCATCCGAACGGGTCCTGGAGATCCTGCCCGACACCCATCAAGGCGCGTTCACCAAGGAAGACGGTGAAAAGGTTCTGGACAGCGAGGGCAAACGCCTTGTCTGATTTGCCAGCGGCTGTCGAACAGCATTTGAAGCATCCAGACATGGTGGCCTTGAGGCCGCCTGTCTCCACGCACAAGCCTCGCATCCTGATCCTCTATGGTTCTCTGCGGGCGGTGTCTTATAGCCGGTTATTGGCGCAGGAAGCGGGCCGGCTGCTGGAGCATTTCGGATGCGAGGTGCGGATCTTCGATCCTGCGGGCTTGCCATTGCCCGATGCAGAGCCGGTTAGTCATCCGAAGGTCCAGGAATTGCGCACGTTGTCGGCATGGTCGGAAGGCCAGGTCTGGATTAGCCCGGAACGTCATGGCGCGATGACCGGTATTCTGAAAAGCCAGATCGACTGGATTCCACTTTCCATCGGTGCCGTGCGTCCGACCCAGGGCAAGACGCTGGCCATCATGCAGGTTTCGGGTGGATCGCAGTCCTTCAATGCGGTCAACCAGATGCGCATTCTTGGCCGCTGGATGCGGATGATTACCATTCCCAACCAATCCTCCGTTGCAAAGGCATTCCAAGAGTTCGACGCTGACGGACGCATGAAACCTTCCTCCTATTACGACCGCGTCGTCGATGTCTGCGAAGAGCTGGTGAAGTTTACACTCCTGACACGGGATGCATCCGGCTATCTGACCGACCGCTATAGCGAGCGGAAGGAAGCGGCTGAAAAGCTCGAAACTCTCACGGGCAACAAAGCATTATGAGCCTGAATGCGAGCAGGCCCGGCCGCTTGTCGCTGTCGCTCGACCGGGACGAGATCCTTGTGGTCATCGCCTTGGGGCTGACGCAAATCATCGGTTACGGTACGCTTTACTATAGTTTCAGTATTCTCGCACCCGCGATGGGGGTTGATCTTGGCTGGTCGAGCGAGTGGATTTTCGCAACCCTTTCCGCTGCTTTGCTGGCTGGCGGGCTGGCCGCGCCCTGGGTAGGGCGCATCCTCGATGACCATGGCGCAGGTCGGGTCCTGACGGCTGGATCGCTGATCGCTGCGCTGTCCCTTGTCGCCTGCGCGCTTGCGCCGGGCAAGATTACATTTGTGATGGCGCTGATCGTCATTGAGATGGCATCGACCCTGGTGCAATATACGGCGGCTTTTGCCTTTCTTGTCCAGTTTCGGCCTCAGAGTGCGCAACGCAATATAACTTATCTGACCTTGATCGCCGGTTTTGCCTCAACGATTTTCTGGCCATTAACCTCGGCCCTTCATGCCGATCTCAGCTGGCGGCAGGTCTATCTGGTTTACGCGCTTCTTCATCTTGCCGTTTGCTTGCCGCTTCATCTGTGGCTGGCACGCCGGGTGGGTGAGCGTCATGCACCAGCTATCGCTGCCAGCGCCACGCCACATCATATCGTGGAAGGAGGGCTGCCCGACAGGTTGCGACCTATCGCCTTTCTCCTGATGGTGACTGGTTTTGCGCTCGAAAGCTTCGTGAATGCGGCGTTGCTCGTCCATATGGTGCCGCTGTTGACGGCGCTCGGCCTTGGCTCTGCCGCTCTATTGGTCGGAACCCTGTTTGGCCCATCGCAAGTTCTCAGCCGCTTCACCAATATGATGTTTGGCCGCGATCTGTCTCAACTGACATTGGCGTTGGTTTCGGCACTGCTGATGCCAGGGGCAGTTGCGGTGCTTTTGTTGACGGCCCCATCATTCTCAGGCGCATTGATCTTTGCGGTCCTGTTCGGCTTGGGCTCCGGCCTCGGCAGCATCGTCCAGGGAACCCTGCCGCTGGCATTGTTTGGAAACGCCGGTTACGGCAGGCGCCAAGGTCAAGTCACCGCCGTCCGGTTGGTCGTGTCTTCGACGGCCCCTTTCGCCTTCGCATGGATGATGGAAAAGATGGGCACGGATCTCGCTCTTGCAATCAACACCGCCATTGGCGGTGTTGCGGTCCTCGCCTTCCTGGCAATTGCACATTTGGCCCAGCGTCAGCGCGCCATGCCTACGTAGTCCCCCGGGAAATCAACGCGGTTACGCCAGCACAAAGCGATACCCCACCCCGGCCTCGGTGAGGATGATTGCCGGTTGGCTTTCGTCTTTTTCGATCTTGGCGCGGATCTGGCGAATAAAGACGCGCAGATATTGGAGGTCGTGGGCATGGGCCGGGCCCCAAATTTCTTTCAGCAACGCGCCATGGGTCAGGACGCGGCCCGCATGGGTGGCCAGCAATCGCAGCAGGTCATATTCCTTCGGCGTCAGCTTGACCGGCTGATCCGCTCTTGTGACGAGGCGGTGGTCGATGTCGATGACGAGTTCGCCACTGCGGATGATGGATTGGGCGGGTTCGGCTTGCGGCTTATGGCGAAGCGCCACCCGGATACGGGCGGTCAATTCGCCGATGCCGAAGGGTTTTTCGAGATAGTCATCGGCACCGAGATCAAGGGCTGCGATTTTTTCGATCTCTCTGTCGCGGGCAGACAGCACGATGATCGGGATCGGGTTCCAGTGACGCAATTGCGCGATCACCTCTTTGCCATCCATATCAGGCAGGCCGAGATCGAGGATCAACAGATCAGGCACGGCGGTTGCCACCAGCGCCAATGCCTGCTTGCCAGTGTCGGCTTCAATCACTTCGTAACCGGCCGCCGCAAGGGCAGGGCGCAGGAACCGGAGGATCTGCGGCTCATCATCGACGACGAGAATGCGTTGCCCTTTCATGCCTCAGTCCGGTCCTTTTCCATATCCTCCAGCGGAAATCGCAGCGTGAACCGCGTGCCTATCCGTTTCACCGCCGGGCTTTCAACGGTGATCGTTCCGCCCATCGCCTCGACAAAGCCCTTGGCAATGGCAAGGCCAAGGCCGGTCCCCGGCTTGCGGCCATCCGCTCCTTTGCCACGACGGTAGAACTTTTCAAATATCCGGTCGACGTCTTTTTCCGAAATGCCCTTGCCCATGTCCGTTACCGAAAGCGATAGCACTGTATCATCGGCGCGGGCATAAACGGTGACCGGCTCGCCACCACCATGCTTGCAGGCATTGTCGATCAGGTTGAACAATACCTGACCCAGAAGCAGGCTATCCGCCCGCACCAAGGGCAGGTCACGAGCAATGCTGGCGCTGATGTCGATGCCTGGTGCGACACGGCGAGCGCGGGCGATAGCATCCGAAATCACATCGTTCAAATCCACCCAATCGTGTTTTGCTTCCAGTGCTCCCGCTTCGATGCGGGTCATGTCGAGGAGGTTGCCAACGAAACGCGACAGCCGTTCACCCTCTTCTTCAATGGATTGTAGCAGGTCGCGGCGGCTTTCGACGGGCATGCGCTCGCCAAACTCCTTCAGACTGGTGACGGCGCCGGTAATGGTAGCAAGCGGCGTGCGCAGATCATGGGAGATGGAAGATAGCAGCGTCGATTGGAACCGCTCTCGTTCCAGCCGCGCCTGGTCCTCGACGCTGCGGATCGTCAGATTGGCGCGGTCGAGAGCGATTGTCACCTGGTCCAGAATAGCGGAAAGCGCTCGCTCTTCCATCGGGTCGAGAGGGTCTCCCACCATTTCGTGGCCACAGACCGCCAGCGTACCGGCGGGACTGCGCAGGGGCCGAAATTGCAGCTTCGAATTTGGCAAGGTGCCTGTTCCGGCACCTGCGGCCTCGCCTTTCTCAAGGGCAAAACGCGCCGCCGCCATTTCTGCGACGCCAAGCTCGGTATCGGGTGGCCAGCAGGAGCGTAAGGTCAGCGTGCCGTTTTGCGAGGAAAGCAAGGCGACAGGCCTTTTAATAATGCCGTTCAATTGGCTGACAGCGGTCCAGACCACGCCATCGGCATCCACCGTGCCTGCGAGTTTTGATGAGACATCATAGAGGATCTGCGTCTGTGTGGCGCGACGGGCAGCGATCTGCCCCTGGGCGCGGATCCGTGCGGCAATGCCTCCGGCGATCAGTGCTGCTGCGATGAACATGACGAAGGCAAAGACTTCATGCGGCGCGGCGATGGTCAGGGTGAAAACAGGTGAGATGAAAAAGAAATTATAGGCCAGCGCCGACAGTACCGAGGTCAGAACGGCGGCGACATAGCCCTCACGTAGCGCCGAAACCAGCACGGCCAGCAGAAACAGCATCGACACATTGGGTAGCGCCACGAACTCAATGATGCCGCGTGCGCCGATGGCGGCCACCGTGGTTGTGACCAGAGCAGTGATGATATCCCTTGGCCGAACCGGCAAGGTTTTCAGGGAAAAGGCTTTGTTCCGCTGGACGCGCTTTACTGTGTCAGGCGCGGCTTCGCCGGTGATCAGGTGAATACCCATGCCCGATCTGACTTCCAGCAAGGCATCCGGCAGGGAGTGTCGAAAAAGCTTTTGCCAGCGGGAACGCTGCGGTGCACCGATGACGATTTGGGTGACGTGTTCCTTCTTGGCGAGACGCAGGATCTCGTGAACGAAATCGCGGCCCTGGACACGCCGGGTTTCGGCACCAAATCGTTCCGCCAAGCGAAACAGCTCTTCGATCCGGGTTTGATCGCCGGGATTTTCATCTGCCTGATCAGCCTGTTCCAGGGAGACGACCAGCCAGCGGGCATTCATCCCGGAGGCGAGATTGCTGGCGGTTCGCACCACTTTTTCCGAGAGTGCATCCGGGCCGATACAGACAAGAAGCCGTTCACCCGTGCGCCACGGCCCCTCAATGGCATTCTGCTTGAGATAGTCGACCATCTGGTCATCGACCCGGTCGGCGGTGCGGCGCAAGGCAAGTTCGCGTAGCGCAGTCAGATTGCCAAGACGAAAGAAGCTGTCGGTGGCGCGGCGGGCATTATCAGGCAGGTAGATCTTGCCTTCCCGCAGGCGAATGATCAGTTCTTCGGGTGGCAGGTCGATCAGCACGACCACATCGGCCTGTTTCAACACCCGGTCCGGCACGGTTTCCCGCACCTGGACGCGGGTGATTTGCGTGACGATGTCCGAGAGGCTTTCGAGATGCTGGATGTTCAGCGCTGTCCAGACATCGATGCCGGCGGCCAGAAGCTCATCGATATCCTGGTGGCGTTTCGGATGCCGGCTTTCCGGTACATTGCTGTGGGCGAGCTCATCGACAATGATGATTGCAGGACGACGGACAAGCGCCGCGTCGATATCGAATTCCTCCAGCACCCGGTCCTTGTAGGAAATCTGCTTGCGCGGCAGGATTTCCAATCCCTCCGTCAGCAGTTCCGTTTCGCTGCGGCCATGGGTTTCCACCAGGCCGATAACGATATCGATGCCCGCGATCTTTTGACCGCGAGCACGCGACAGCATGGCATAGGTTTTTCCGACGCCGGGGGCAGCTCCCAGGAAGATCGTCAGTTTTCCCCGCCCGTCCCGGTTCGCAAGCCCCAGCAGGGCATCAGGATCGGGACGGCGGTTGGTATCGCGCTGGGCATCGGACATGAATAGACCTTATTGAGTGGCTCCCGCCGCATCAAGCGCCATGTTTAGCCGTAATACATTGACCCTTGGCTCACCGATCACACCAAGAAGCCGCGGTTGCATTTGGGCTTCCACCAGCGCCGCCACATCCTTTTCCGGTATGTTGCGGGCCTTGGCAACCAGCGCCACCTGCTGGCGGGCGTTTTCAGGCGTTATATCCGGGTCAAGCCCGGAAGCCGAAGAGGTGACGGCATCGGCAGGCACTGGCCCACTACGACCGTTCGCCTGCCAGGCGGTGACAGCGGCGGCAATCTGGTCCTTCAGCTTTTGCGAGGTTGCACCAAGATTGGTGCCGCCTGACGCCAGCGGATTATAGGGCGAATTGCTGGTCGCCGATGGACGCGAAGCGAAATAGCGTGGCGATGTAAAGGCTTGACCAATCAGGGCCGAGCCGACCACGGTATCGCCTTTCATGACAATGCTGCCATTGGCCTGGGCGGGTAGCACCGCTTGCGCAACGCCGGTAATGGCCAGCGGATAGGCGAGGCCGCAAAGGCCGGTAAACAATACGGTCATGGTGATGGCGGGACGAAGATGGGACAGCATGATTACACCCAATGCAGCGTTGTAATGGCGAGATCGACAATCTTGATGCCGACGAAGGGAAGGATAAGGCCGCCCACGCCATAGACCAGGAGATTGCGGCGCAGCAGTGCTGCGGCCCCGACCGGGCGATAGGCGACCCCTTTGAGGGCTAGCGGGATCAGCGCGACGATAATCAGCGCGTTGAAGATCACCGCCGAGAGGATGGCCGATTGTGGCGAGGCGAGCTGCATGATGTTGAGCGCGGCAAGTCCCGGATAGGCGGTGACGAACAGAGCCGGAATGATGGCGAAATATTTGGCGACGTCATTGGCAATCGAAAAAGTCGTCAGCGAGCCGCGCGTCATCAACAGCTGTTTGCCGATTTCGACAATCTCGATCAGCTTGGTCGGGCTTGAATCCAGATCGACCATATTGGCGGCCTCCCGTGCGGCTTGCGTACCGGTCTGCATGGCGACACCGACATCAGCCTGGGCGAGTGCCGGAGCGTCATTGGTGCCATCGCCGCACATGGCGATCAACCGGCTGCCCTGCTGGGCCTTGCGGATATAGGCAAGCTTGTCTTCCGGGGTTGCCTGGGCCAGAAAATCATCCACACCGGCTTCAGAGGCAATCGCTGCGGCGGTGATCGGGTTGTCACCGGTTACCATGACTGTGCGGATGCCCATGGCGCGCAGGGCGGCGAAGCGTTCCTTGATGCCGGGCTTGACCACGTCCTTCAGGTGAATGACACCCAGCAACCGGCTGCCATCGGCAACGGCCAGCGGCGTGCCACCGGATTGGGCGATCCGGGTGACGGCCTCGGTAAAGGCGCGGGGTGCCGATGCTGCGTCAAGACCGGTGAAGGCCAAGACCGAATCCACCGCACCCTTGCGCAGACGCTTACCGCCGATATCGACACCGGAAAGCCGGGTTTCGGCGGTGAACGGGATCACCGCATCCGGTGCCGCATCGGGAGCGGACTGGCCGTATTCGCCGGTGGCTAATGCGACGATGGAGCGACCTTCAGGTGTTTCATCAGACAGGCTGGCAAGAAGGGCAGCCTCGGCAATTTCAGTGGCGCTGACACCAGGCACGGCGATGAAATCGCTGGCCATGCGGTTGCCGAAGGTGATGGTGCCGGTCTTGTCGAGCAGCAGCGTATCCACGTCGCCTGCCGCTTCCACGGCACGGCCCGAGGTGGCGATGACGTTGAAACGCACCAGCCGGTCCATACCGGCAATGCCGATGGCCGACAGCAGGCCACCGATGGTGGTGGGGATAAGGGTTACCAGCAGGGCCGCCATGACGGTTACCGTCAGCACCACGCCGGAATAGCTGGCAAGACCCCAGAGCGTGACGACGGCGATCACGAAGATCAGGGTCAGCCCGGAGAGCAGGATCGACAGGGCGATTTCATTCGGCGTCTTCTGACGTTCGGCGCCTTCGATCAGCGCAATCATCCGATCCACGAAAGACGAGCCGGGAGCCGTGGTGATCTTGATGCGGATCTCGTCCGATAGAACCTGGGTTCCGCCGGTGACGGCCGAGCGGTCGCCGCCGGCTTCGCGGATCACAGGTGCGGATTCGCCGGTAATGGCGCTTTCATTGACTGAGGCAACGCCCTCAATCACTTCGCCATCGCCGGGAATGAGTTCGCCAGCGGCAACCAGCACCACATCGCCAATCTTCAGCGTCGTGGCGGCAACCGTGGTTGTTTCCCGGCTGTTGGCGGCATTGCCCGTGACTTTGCGGGCGGAAAGCTCGCTCTTGGTGCGGCGCAGGCTATCGGCCTGGGCCTTGCCCCGGCCTTCGGCAACGGCTTCGGCAAAAGTGGCGAACAACACGGTAAACCAGAGCCAGGCGGCAATCTGGCCGGAGAACACCGCTGAATTGCCAGTAATCAGGTCGCGGACCGCCAGGATCGTCACGACCATGGCGACGATTTCGGTAACGAACATCACCGGATTGCGGATCAATTGCCGTGGGTCGAGCTTCACGAAGGCATCTTTGAACGCGCCTTTCAGGATCGACGGTTCAAACAGCCGTTGGGCAGGCCTTGTCTCTGTGGTGGATTGTGACTGTGTCATGATGACAGCCTCTTTCAATCAATAAAGGGTTCCGGCGAGCATGCCGACATGTTCTGCGATGGGGCCGAGCGCCAAGGCCGGGAAGTATTGCAGTCCGCCCAGGATGATGATGATGGCGACGAGCAGGCCGACAAAGAGCGGCGTATGCGTGGGGAATGTGCCTGCCGATGCCGTGCCTTTTGTCTTTGCGGCCAACGAACCGGCAATGGCGAGAACCGGGACGGCATAGGCGAAGCGACCAAGCGCCATGGAAATACCGAGCGTGGTATTATACCAGGCCGTATTGGCCGAAAGCCCTGCAAAGGCCGAGCCGTTATTGCCGGCCGCCGACGTATAGGCATAGAGGATTTCCGAGAGACCATGCGGTCCGGCATTGCCAAGCGAGGCCAGCGCATTGGGCAGAACGGCAGCAATCGCCGAGAACCCCAGGATGGCAAAGGGCAAGACAAGGACGGCCAGCATGGCATATTTCATTTCCCGGGCCTCGATCTTCTTGCCCAGAAATTCCGGCGTGCGCCCGACCATCAGGCCAGCGACAAAGACGGTCAGCACGCAGAAGACGATCAGCCCGTAAAGGCCGGAGCCGACGCCACCCGGCAGGATTTCGCCAAGCTGGATCAGGAACAGAGGCACGAGACCGCCAAGCGGGGTGAGGGAGCCATGCATGGTATTGACGCCACCGTTGGAAATACCTGTGGTGATCGCCGTATAGGCCGCACTCATCGCTTGGCCGAAGCGGACTTCCTTGCCCTCCATATTGCCGAGTGAGGGGTCGAGCCCAAGCGCCAGATGGATGGGGTTGCCAGCGGTTTCAGCGATGTAGACCGCGACAATGCCAGCAATGAGCAGCACCGCCACACTGGCAATCAGCGCCCAGCCTTGGCGCAGGTCGCCGACCATTTTGCCGAAGGCATAGATCAGCGCCATGGTGATCGACATCATCGCGAGAATATTGAGGTAATCGCTGATGGCCGAGGGATTTTCGAACGGATGGGCGGCATTGGCATTGAAGAAGCCACCGCCATTGGTGCCAAGCTGCTTGATGGCTTCCTGGCTGGCAATTGGCCCAAGGGCGATGGTCTGCTGGGCGCCGTCCAGTGTCGTGGCCGTCACCGAAGCGTCGAGGGTTTGGGGAATGCCCATCCAGACGAAAACCAGAGCCAGCACAATCGACATCGGCAGCAGCAGGTACAGCGTCGAGCGGGTCATATCGACCCAGAAATTGCCGAGCGTATTGGTGGCTGAACGAGCGAAGGCCCGGGTAACGGCGAGTGCTATGGCAATACCGGTGGCCGCCGACAGGAAGTTCTGTACGGCAAGGCCAGCCATCTGCGAGAAATGGCTGGCGGCTTGTTCGCCGGAATAGGCCTGCCAATTGGTATTGGTGACGAAGCTGATCGCGGTATTGAAGGCGAGGTCCGGCGTCATTCCGGCAAAGCCCTGCGGATTGTAGGGCAGATAGGCCTGAAGCCGCAAAATACCGTAGAGCGCCAGAAACCCTGCGGCATTGAAGGCGAGCATGGCGAGCGTATAGGCTAGCCAGCCTTGTTCCCGGCGCGCATCGACACCGGATATGCGCAGAAGCAGCCGCTCGATAGGGCCGAGAATGGGAGAGAGAAACGTCCGCTGCCCCTCGAACACGCAGGCGATGTAAAGCCCAAGCGGTTTGATGGTGAGGAGGACGAGAGCGAGCAGCAAGCCGATTTGCAGCCAACCGTTGGAAGACATGATGTTCTCCGAAAAGAGGGATTGCGTCCCACATCATCGTCGCTGCCAGTATGAAGCGATGTGATGCGGGACGTCTGGTACCTGTCAGGAAAGAGGGTTGCCCGATGTCTCAAAAGACAAACCGGGCAAGAATGGCTGAAGCGGGTGTCGCTTCAGAAGCGTTCGGGCCTGATCAGCGTTATCAGCAGGTAGACGCAGATGAACAGGGCGGCGGCGAGACCGAGCAGCGGTTCGAACATGGCCGCCTCACAAACTGTTTAAGGCACGGGCATAGACCGCAAGAGCGACAAAGCTCCCCAGTCCAATGGCAATGAATATCAAGTCAGTCACATTGTGCTCCTGTCTGTGGTCAGACATGCACAATCCACCCGAATGACATTAAATCTCGATAGGGAATGCGGTGGCGGGAGATAAGGATTTCATAAAGATGCTGTCCAAAGGAGAGCGTTTCCAGGAGCCGGTCTGAGTGATCCAGACCCCTTGTCGCTACCGGCTATGCCACAGAACAGCCGCTTCCCCAGCGAGTTGCCGCGCCTTTGCCAGTGTCTCGACATCGGCGGCCGGGGGTGTTTTGCCAAGGTAACGGTCCGGCGCATGAAAAGCAATTTCAGCTTCCGTGCTGGCAATTCCGGCAGCGCGACGCGTGAGGGCGATCTGTGCCGCGTCGCCGCGTTCGGCGGCATCCCGGTACGCGCGATTGGCCTCCAGTGCCTGGGCTGCCAGTTCTGACAGGGACGGCGCCTTGTCTGGCCAAACGAGGAAGGTGACAATGATTGCCGCAAGACTGCCGATGATATTGTCGAGCATTCGCGCCGATGCAATGCCAGCGCCGGGATGCAGCATGTCCATGGTGAGAACAAACAGCATCGTCAGCACGGTGACGAACAGCGTATAGCTGACGGAGCGCAGGGCGATGGTTGCCGCCGCAAGAGGAATGATGATGGCGGTGAGCAGCCCTGATGCCGGTATGCCGGTCAGTAGCGCGAGCGCCAAGGCGCTGCCCACAACCGAGCCGACGATACGCTCCAGCGCCCGGCTCCAGCTCATTCGCCGGTCCGGTTGCAAAACCACGACGACGGCCATGGCGGCCCAATAGGGATAGTTCAAGGCCAGCAGATGGGCGACGACGGTGACAACGGTCACGCCCACGGCGCTGCGAATGGCCCCACGCAAAAAATGCTGTCGCTGCCGGGCCTGCGCCATCTTGTCCAAAGCGGACTGTTCTGGTCCCGCTGCTCCCACAAAGTCCGGTGCTGCTTTCCATTGCAGCGCTGTTGCAATGCTCCGCACCGCGCCTGCGACTGGGTCATGGCGGTCCGAAACGCTCTGTTCCAGCACGGAAAGCCGATTTTGCAGCTCGGCCATCGGGTCCGTATGCAGGGTGAGATTTCGGGCCGCTGCAATGAGGCTCGGCCGGATAACCTCGGCGCAGAGCTTGCCGATATCGGCCTGCCGTTCGGATGAACGAAGATGGTCAAGGGCCAGAAGCGCGTGAAAAATATCGTCCGCCGCCAGAAGCGCGACATGGAGTGCGGTCTTGTCGTTTTGCTCCGAGGGACGTGCTGCCCGCGCAAGATGAGACCGTGCGCGCTCCATCGCATTGCGCACGGCGCGCCGATGTTGGCTGCTCTTGAAGGTCCAGACTTGCGTGGCTGCGGGCTGAGATATGGTGTCCAGCTCAAGCGTCATATCGGCCAGCCGGGCGTAAACGGCGGAAATGGCGCGCCGGGCCGGGCGCCAGACATCTGTTGGCCAGAGGACAGTCAGCACCAGGGCAGCCCAGGCGCTGCCAGCCAGAAATGAACAGGCGAGCAGGGCCGCTTGCGGTGCCGTGTGAGGATAACCCGCCGCCACAACCCCAACCACGCCTAGGAGTGTGGCGACAAGCGGCACGACAGGCCAGCGCACCGGCAGCAATGCGGTCAAGCCGACGAGAATTGAGCCTGCGGCTAGCCCTGCGATGGACCCGAAACCCGCAAGCCAGGATGCGAGGAAAGCCGTGAGGCTGCCCAGCAGCGCGAAGGTCGCCAGCATCCGCCGCTGGAACCGTTTTTCGCCGCCGGTATCGGCAAGGCAGGTCCAGAAAGCCGCAAAAATCGACCAGCCAAATTGGCTTTGCCCTGCCGCGACGATGAGGACGGGAACGCCGACGATAAAGGCCGAGCGCAGGCCATCGATGATGTCGAGATGCTCAGGCGTCAACCCGATTGCACGCAGTTCCAGCCAGCGCGCAATGCGGCGAACCCAATGTCCTGAAGGGCGGCGTCGTGTTTCAGTCTCTGATGTCATCGCCAGGCCAAGGACAGTTTTCACGATTTTTAGTCGCCCCGTTTAACATTTCTGATAGCATTTCCAAATGCATGCTGATGGAAAATTCTATCAAAAACAGAGGCCCGATACCTCAGGCGAGTTTGCATGACACATGTGCCGAAGACTGATGTCTGCTGCATCGCGCAAAACCGTTCCGGGTGCCGCATTCAAAGGCCTTGCTTGTGTTTTGAAGATGAATCTCGTTTTGGTTGCGTCATGGGTTTGTTGACCTTAGCTGTTTTCGTCCGACGCTGCCTAAGGTCATCCAGGTTGCACGGGGCCTGATATAACTCTATCTCTTAGCTTTCGCTGCCATCCGGCAGCCAATTAAACAGCCCTGTTTTGGGCATCCATAATGTCTCGAAAGCAATGCCATGCCGTCAAGCCAGCCCCGCCACGAACCGACATTCGATAATGGCGAAAGACATCCGCTGTCCATTCTGAAGTGGGTCTATGGCTATCCCGCCTTTCGCGGCAAGCAGGCCGAGGTGGTTCAGCAGGTGGTGGCCGGTGGTGATGCGGTCGTGCTGTTTCCGACCGGTGCCGGTAAATCGCTTTGCTTCCAGATCCCGGCGCTGTGCCGCGATGGGGTCGGCGTTGTGGTGTCGCCGCTGATTGCCCTCATGCGCGACCAGGTCGAGGCGCTGAAGCAAGTGGGGGTGCGGGCGGCAGCGCTGAATTCCTCGCTGTCGCGGGAAGAGTTTGTCGAGGTGCGGCGCGCCATTGCCGATGGCACGCTTGATCTCTTGTATGTCACGCCGGAGCGGATCGTCACGCCTGCCTTCAAGGATGTGATCGGTTCTGCGAAAATCGCGTTGTTTGCCATAGACGAGGCCCATTGCGTCTCTCAATGGGGCCATGATTTCCGCCCGGAATATCGGGAACTGGGCAAGCTTGCCGAGGCCCATCCCGGCGTGCCGCGCATGGCGTTGACGGCGACTGCCGATCCCCATACGCGCGATGATATTATCGACAAGCTTGGTCTTCAATCGGCCAAGGTGTTTACCACCTCTTTCGATCGGCCCAATATCGCCTATGAAATCGTCGAGCGCGACCAGCCGCGCCAGCAACTCCTGCGGTTTCTTTCCCGCCATGAAGGCGAGAGCGGCATTGTCTATTGCCTGTCGCGCGCCAAGGTGGAGGACACGGCGGAATGGCTCAATACGCAAGGGGTGAGGGCTCTGGCCTATCACGCCGGCATGGACCGGGTGCTGCGCGATGCCAACCAGGATGCGTTCCTGAAAGAGGAAAACCTTTGCCTTGTCGCAACCGTCGCCTTCGGCATGGGGATCGACAAGCCGAATGTACGCTATGTGGCGCATCTTGATCTGCCGGGCTCCGTCGAGGCCTATTACCAGGAAACCGGGCGAGCCGGACGTGATGGGCTGCCATCGGATGTATGGATGGCCTATGGTATGGCCGATGTCATCCAGCGCGGGCGGATGATCGATGGCGGCACTTCGGCTGAGGAGGTCAAGCGGGTCGAGCGGGCCAAGTTGAATGCGCTGCTGGCGATTTGCGAGACCCCCGGCTGCCGCCGCCAGTCGATCCTGGCGCATTTCGGCGAAGTGCATCCCGGTGCCTGCGGCAATTGCGACACCTGCCTGAAGCCGGTGGAAACCTGGGACGGAACTGACGCAGCGATTAAGGCGCTGGCGGCGATCTATAGGACCGGGGAGCGTTTCGGCACCGGCCATGTCATCGATGTGCTGCTGGGGAATGAGAACGACAAGACAGTCCGTTTTGGCCATGTTGACATGCCGGTTTTCGGTGCAGGCAAGGATCTGCCGTTAAAAACCTGGCAATCGGTGTTCCGGCAATTGTTGGCCGCCGGGTTGCTCCGGGTCGATCATGACGCTTTCGGCGCGTTGAAACTGGAACCGGACGCGCGAGCTGTCTTTAAGCGGGAGCGCGAGGTACGGTTTCGCAAGGATCGCCCGACCAAGGGTAAGACGGCGCGCAATACCTCACCCGCCGCCGCAAAGGCGAAATCGGCGCTGGAGGGTGCCGATATGGAATTGTTTGAGGCGCTAAGGGCGGCGAGAATGGCGATTGCCAAGGACCTTTCCGTGCCGCCCTATGTGGTTTTCCCGGATACGACGCTGATTGCCTTTGCAACGGAAAGGCCGGACAGCCGGGAGGCGTTATTGGGTATTTCCGGCGTCGGTCAATCGAAGCTGGAACGCTATGGTGACGCTTTCTTGGAGGTTATCCAGGCGCATGAGCGATGATGAGAGGCACGGATCATGACTGCACAGAACGATCTTATCTATGCCGCGCCCATGGCGGAGACGATTGACTGCGATTGCGCCATTGTCGGTGCCGGGCCTGCCGGGATGATGCTCGGCCTGTTGCTGGCCCGCGCCGGGGTTAATGTCACGGTAGTGGAAAAGCACGGCGATTTCCTGCGCGATTTTCGCGGCGACACCTTGCACCCCTCCACTCTGGAAGTGATGCATGAGCTTGGCCTACTCGAAGATCTGTTAAAATTGCCGCATGTGCAGGCACCCACCCTACATGCAGAAATCGGCGGGCGCGACGTGACGATGGCTGATTTCTCGCGACTGCCGACCCGCTGCCGGTTCATCGCCTTCATGCCGCAATGGGACTTTCTGGACTTTCTCGCCCGTGAAGCGGGCAAATACGCCAATTTTCGGCTGTTGATGAATTCCAGAGTGGAGACATTGCTGGAAGATCCCAATGGGGTGACAGGCTTGACGGCTTCCACCCCGCAAGGCCTGGTGACGCTGCGATCCCGGCTGGTGGTCGGTGCCGATGGCCGTCATTCTGTGACCCGCGCCAAGGCGGGGCTGGAGGTGGAAAGCTTTGGCAGTCCAAGCGACGTGTTGTGGTTCAAGCTGTCGCATCAGCCGCAAGATCCGCCCTATACGATGGGTCATGGCGGCCCAAGGCAGGGTTTCGTAATGATTGATCGCGGCGACTATTGGCAATGCGGCTATATCGTCCGCAAAGGCAGTTTCGATACGGTCAAAGCCAAGGGGATCGAAGCTTTCCGTCAAGCCGTGGCTTTGGTTTCGCCGCTGGCCCCTGAGCGTGTGGACGAAGTCACCTCCTTTGACGATCTCTATCTTCTCAGCATCCGCATCGACCGCCTGAAACGCTGGTGGAAGCCGGGATTGATCTGCATTGGCGATGCGGCCCATGCCATGTCGCCGATTGGTGGTATTGGCGTTAATCTGGCCATTCAGGATGCCGTGGCCGCGGCAAACCGGCTGATAAAACCGTTGCTATCAGGCGAGCCTTTGGACGCCCATCTCGCCGCCATCGAGAAACGACGCCTGTTTCCCACCAAGGCGACGCAGAAACTGCAATTGATGATGCGCCGCAAGCCAAAGGCCGAGGATGAGACGGTTGCGAACGAAGCACCGGCCAAGCCCTCCGGTCCGCCTGCATTCCTGAAGACCATTGCCCGTTGGCCATTGCTTGCGCATATTGCCGGGCGGTTGATCGGCCTTGGTTTCAGGCCGGAACATGTCCGGCCGTTGAAATAGAGCATTTTCTATCCGGCCCGACCGGCAGCATAGCGGCTGAGCGCCAGATCGGCATTGTCGATCTCGGTCTGGCGGCCACTGACGATGTCGCTGAGCAAGCGGCCCGAACCGCAGCTCATTGTCCAGCCCAGCGTGCCATGGCCGCTGTTGATGTAGAGATTGCTGATGCCGGTTGCGCCGATCACCGGCGTGCCATCCGGGGTCATCGGGCGAAGGCCGGACCAGAAATCGGCCCGCGCCATGTCGCCGCCGGGAAACAGGTCGGTGACGGAGTGTTCGAGCGTGCGGCGACGCGCGGCACCGAGATCATTGGTATAGCCGGAAATTTCCGCCATGCCGCCCACCCTGATCCGGTCACCCAGCCGGGTAATGGCAATCTTGTAGGTCTCGTCCATCACGGTGGATTCGGGTGATTTCGACGGATCGACAATCGGAATGGTCAGCGAATAGCCCTTGACCGGATAGACCGGCAGCGTAATGCCGAGTGGTTTCAACAGCAGCGGCGAATAGCTGCCGAGTGCCACGACATAGGCGTCGGCGGTTTCGGTTCCCCTGTCGGTGACAACGCCGGTAACCTTGCCACCCGATACCACCAGCCGCTCTATGGTGCGGCCATAGTCGAACACCACGCCAAGCGATGCGGCCTTTTCTGCAAGCTGGTTGGTGAATTTGAAACAGTCGCCGGTCTCGTCCTTCGGCGTCAGCAAGCCGCCGACGATTTTGTGGCGGGCTGCTGCCAAGGCAGGCTCGACCCGGATACAGGCTTCGCGGTCCAGCACTTCATAGGGAATACCGTCTGCCGCCAGTGCTTTCACATCCTTGGCCGAGGCATCCAGCTGCGCCTGGGTGCGAAACAGCTGCAAAGTCCCCTGCATGCGCTGGTCGTAGTCGATATTGGTCTCGGTGCGCAGCTGCGCCAGTGCAATCCGGCTGTAATCGGCCAGCCGCAGCATCCGGCTCTTGTTGATCGCGTAGCGCCCGGAGGTGCAGTTGGAGAGCATTTTCAGCATCCAACCCAGCATGGCAGCATCGATTTTCGGTCGCAGGATCAGCGGCGCATGTTCCATGAACAGCCATTTCAAAGCCTTTTGCGGAATGCCCGGTGCCGCCCAGGGCGAGCAATAGCCAAAGGAGACTTCGCCCGCATTGGCAAAGCTGGTCTCCAGCGCCGGACCCGTCTGTCTGTCGATGACGGTCACTTCATGGCCTGCTTTGGCGAGATAATAGGCACTGGTGACGCCGATCACGCCCGCGCCCAGAATGGTGACTTTCATGCCGTTCCCCAATTTTTTATGCTGAAATATAGTCGCGGTGATAGCGGTGACCAAGGCTGGTCAGGATTTCATAGGCAATGGTGCCCGCCGCCTGAGCTACATCCTCCAGGCTCTGGTGCGGACCAATCATCTCCACCAGACTTCCCAGCTTCAACGTGCCGGGTGGCAGGGCCGAAATATCGAGTGTCATGCTGTCCATCGACACCCGCCCGACAATTGGCAAACGGATGTCACCATAGTAAGCGGCACCCCGGTCGCTCAAGCAACGCGGCAGGCCATCGGCATAGCCAATAGCGATGGTGGCCAGTCGGGTTTCCTTGGTTGCCACATAGGTTGCGCCGTAGCCGACGCAGGCACCGGCTGGCACTGTTCGTGTCTGGATCACCTTCGCATCGATCCGCACCACCGGCTTCATACGGCGTCCTGCCAGATCGCTGGGGACTGCGCCGTAAAGTGCCACTCCGGGGCGGACCAGCGCGCCGTGAAACTGCTTGTCGATAAAGATGCCGCCTGAATTGGAAAAGCACAAGGCAATGCCTGTAAATTGCGCCAGTCGCTCGCGCATGACCGAAAATTGCGCGGCATTCTGCGCGCTGGCGCTATCATCGGCTGAGGCGAGATGGCTCATGATGAAGCGGATGGAAAGGCCCGATAACAAGGCGGGGTCGCCTGCAAGCACATTGGCTTCTTCCGGTGAAAAGCCGAGCCGCGACATACCAGTATCAAATTGCAGGATCGCAGGCAGGGTCCGACCAAATTCACTCGCTGTTTTCGACCAATTGGCAAGCTGCTCTAACGAATTCAGTACCGGTATGAAGCCGTTTGCCGCCGCAAAGGGCTCCGCGCCCGGCTGCAAACCATTGAGAACGAACAGTTCTGCATCTCCAGGCAAATGCTGCCTCAGCCCGGCGGCTTCCTGCACATGCGCCACGAAGAATTTCCGGCATCCAGCCCGGTAGAGGGCAGGGGCGACGTGGGCAGCCCCAAGGCCATAGGCATCGGCTTTGACGACAGCGGAGGTTTCCGCCGGGGCGGCTTCAGCATCCAATTGGCGGTAATTGTCGGCAAGCGCGTCGAGATCGATCAAGAGGCGGGCGGAAAACGCATCGGCATTCAGATCCTGGCTGATAGACATATCCATAACTGTACCCCGTTTTCTTTTGATGATATTGAAACATTCGCGAAATTTCCGGGCGGTTTATCGGCAGCTATTGTGCTCTGTGAATTTTTGCGCAATTTTCTGCGAAGAAAACGAGGATTGTTGCGTGAGTGGAATCGACGCTATCGACCGGGCCATTATGCGCCAATTGCAGCTGAATGCGCGGATCAGCAATGCCAGTCTGGCTGCGGCTGTCGGGCTCTCCGCCTCGGCCTGCCTGCGGCGGGTCGCACTCCTTGAAAAGCAGGGTTATATCAGCGGCTATACCGCCATTCTCGGCAAGTCTGACAAGGACGATGGCATTGCCGTGATCATCAATATCACACTGGATCGGCAGACAGAGGATCATCTCAACCGCTTTGAGGCGGCGATCCGGAAATATCCGGAAATCCAGGAATGTTTTCTGATGACCGGCGGATCGGATTATCTCTTAAAACTGGAAGTCGAAAGCGCCCATGATTTTGAGCGCATCCATAAGGAAATCCTCGCCAAACTGCCGGGCGTTGCGCGCATCCACTCCAGTTTTTCCATTCGTAATGTGCTGAAAACGCGCCATTCCAAGCCGAAATCGTGAGGATTTCATTCCCGCTTGTCATTTTGGCTTTTGGTAGACCATAATACGGATGAATTATCTGTTCTTGATGAGCGGTGTGGTTGCCGGGAAGGCTTATGGAATGACAGAGACGATAAAGGTGGAGCGTCCCACCAAGACGCTGCGGGAACTGGCGCTTGAAAAAGTCCGTGATGCAATCATCAGCGGCTATTTCAAGCCGGGCGACCGGCTGGTCGAGCGTGATCTGTGCGCGCAGCTTGGGGTTAGTCGAACGGTGGTGCGCGAAGTGCTGCGACATCTGGAGTCCGAGGGTCTGGTCAGTAACCCCCAAAGCAAGGGGCCGATGGTGGCGCTGCTCGACGTGGATGAAGCCCGGCAGATTTATGAAATCCGTGCGGCTTTGGAAGGCATGGCGGCGCGACTTTGCGCGGAGAGGGGCGACACGTCTATTGTGGCTGGCTTGTCAGGGGCGTTGGACGCGATCAAGGACGCCTATGTCCGCCAGGACATGGCAGAGGTTTTGAAGGAAACGACGCGATTTTACGAGACGCTGTTTACCCGGATTGACAGGCAGATCGCCTGGGGTGTTGTGCGGCAAATGACCGTGCGGATCAATCATCTGCGCTCGATGACCATCAAGACCGATGGCCGGGCAACAGAGGGGCCAGCCCAGATGCAAAGGATTGTCGAGGCCATCCGCAATGGCGATGGTCCGGCTGCCGAACAGGCCGCTATCGATCATGTGCAGCGTGCCTCCTCTATTGCCGTCGCTGTGCTTGCGCAGCAGGCCCGATCCGTCGTTGAGACCGAATAAATATATTCCCTAAAAGAAAAATTAATTCCTATTCGACAAGTCGCTTGACTCTGAAATAGCTTGGCATACCATAATACCAACATTGATATTTGAGGTAAACCATGGCCCTGCAAATCCGCAAAACTCTTCTGCATGTGGAAACCACGCTAGTGGAAGGAGGCAAGGCCGCGCCCAAGCCGCTGAAACTCTACGCAGCCTTCGCCGTCGTTAAAAATCCCTGGGCCGGACGCGGCTTTGTCGAGGATCTGAAGCCGGAAATCCATCAATGCGCGCCGGTTCTCGGTGAGCTTCTGACTGGTATGATCCTGGAAGCCGTCGGTTCCGGCGAAGCGGTCGAGGCCTATGGCAAGGTTGCCGTTGTCGGTCTTGATGGCGAGATCGAGCATGCTTCGGCGCTGATCCATACGTTGCGCTTCGGCAACCATTACCGCACGGCGGTGGGGGCAAAATCCTATCTCGCCTTCTGCAACACGCGCGGTCCGGCCAATGCCCCAATCATGATCCCGTTGATGGACAAGAATGACGAAGGTCGCCGCTCCCATTATCTGACGATCCAGACGGCCATTGCCGATGCGCCAGCCGCCGACGAAATCGTTGTTGGGCTCGGCGCATCTGTCGGCGGAAGGCCCCATCACCGCATTGGCGACCGCTATCAGGATCTGAAGGATCTGGGCCAGGATGTCGCCAACCCGGCGGGCGTATAAGCGGGGGGCGGGACCATGGAGATGGCAGCAATGCGTGGCACGGCACCATCGCCATTTCCGGCGGTCGAGCGCCGCATTACCCCTAATGGCTCCGCTTATGTGGAACAAGGTAGCGGCGAGCCAGTGGTGCTTGTGCATGGCGTCGGCATGCGGCTCGAAGCATGGTGGCCGCAAATGGCAAGCCTGTCCGCCAGCCACCGCGTCATCGCCGTCGATATGCCGGGCCATGGTCAAAGTCTTGCCTTGCCGAAAGGCAGTGAGCTGCCGGATTTCGTGGCTTGGCTTGGCCGGTTTCTGGAGGAAATCAATCTTGGACCGGTCAATCTGGCCGGTCATTCGATGGGCGCGTTGATTGCAGGCGGTGCTGTCGCCAGCTTTCCGCAGAAAATCCGGCGCGTGGCGCTCGTCAATGGTGTCTACCGGCGTGATGTGTCGGCTAAGGCTGCGGTTCTTGCTCGGGCAGAGTCGATTGCAACTAAAGGCATCGATATTGAAGGGCCGTTGAAGCGTTGGTTCGATAGCTATGCCGTCAGCCTTGCCGCCCGCGCCTTGACCGAGCAATGCCTGCGGCAGATGAATGTCGATGCCTATGCCACCGCCTATCGTGCCTTTGCCCATGGGGATGAAACCTATGCCGATTGCTGGTCGCAGGTTTCCTGTCCGGCCCTGTTCCTGACGGGTGCCGGTGATCCGAACTCGACGGCTGAAATGGCTGAGACCATGGCGCGGCAAGCGCAGCAGGGTATTGCCAGGATCGTTACCGGCCACCGCCACATGGTCAATCTCACGGCACCGCAAGAGGTGCACGACATCATGGCCGCGTGGCTGGCTTTACCGGAGGCACATCCATGAGTGCCGAGAATATGAGTGCCGAGAAAACCAACAGTGAGGCGCGCGGATGAGCGAAGCGAAAATCGACCCCCGCAGTCTGCGCGATGCCTTCGGGGCTTTCGCCACCGGCGTCACCGTTGTCACCACGCTTGATCCTCATGGTTCTCCAGTCGGCTTTACCGCCAATTCCTTCACCTCTGTCTCGCTCGACCCGCCTTTGCTGCTGGTCTGTCTTGCCAAGACCTCGCGCAATTTTGAGGTGATGACCAAGGCCAAAGGCTTTGCCGTCAATATATTGTCTGACGTGCAGAAGGACGTGTCCAACACCTTTGCTCGGCCTGTCGAAGACCGATTTGCAACTGTGGACTGGCAGCTTGGTCCCTATGGTTCGCCAGTGTTTTCCGGGACATCTGCCTGGTTTGATTGCAGCCTGGAACAGGTGATCGAGGCTGGTGATCATGTCGTGCTGCTGGGGCGGGTACAGGCATTCGACAAAAGCGAGTTGAATGGGCTTGGCTATGTGCGCGGCGGTTATTTCACTCAGGCCCTTGCCGAAAAAGCGGTCAGTGCCGCCAGCGACGGCCCGCTGCATCTGAGCGCCGTCATCGAGCGTGATGGCGAGGTGCTTCTGGTGGGAGAAGATGGCCGCAGCCTGCCGGGTTGTCATGCGGTCAGCGGCGAGCCATTGCAGGATTTGAAAGCCCATCTCGAACACCTGACTGAGCTCGGCATTACCATCGGGTTTCTGTATTCTGTCTACGAAGACAAGGGTGAGGGATGCCAGCATATCGTTTATCGGGCCTTTGCCGGTTCCGGCACGCCGAAATGCGGCAATTTCGTTCCCGTTGACCAGCTTGCCGGTGCGGGCGGGTCGGCCACGGCAGATATTCTCAATCGGTTCGCGGCGGAAAGCTCGCTGGGCAATTTCGGCGTCTATGTTGGCAATGAGACGGCAGGCCGGGTTCATTTCATTGCCAGGAAGGCTTGATCCATGAAGTTCTCTCTCTTCGTCCATATGGAACGGCTCGATGCCAGCCAGAGCCACAAGAGCCTCTATGAGGAATTTCTGCAACTCTGCGAGATCGCCGATAAGGGCGGTATGCATGCGATCTGGACCGGCGAACACCACGGCATGGATTTCACCATTGCGCCGAACCCGTTCGTGACCATTGCCGATCTGGCCAACCGGGTGAAAAACGTCCGTCTTGGAACGGGAACGGTGATTGCGCCCTTCTGGCACCCGATCAAGCTGGCGGGCGAGGCGGCAATGACCGACCTGATCACCGATGGCCGGTTGGATATCGGCATCGCCCGGGGTGCTTATTCCTTTGAATATGAGCGGCTAATGCCGGGCCTTGATGCCTGGACCGCTGGCCAGCGGATGCGGGAACTTATTCCAGCCGTCAAAGGCGTCTGGGCCGGAGATTATGCCCATCAGGGAGAGTTCTGGTCCTTCCCGGCGACCACCTCGGCGCCGAAACCTCTGCAGGAGCCGATCCCGCTCTGGGTGGCGGCGCGTGATCCCAATTCCCATGATTTTGCCGTGGCCAATGGCTGCAACGTGCAGGTGACGCCGCTGTGGAATGGTGACGGGGAAATCGAAACTCTGATGCAACGGTTTAACGACGCCTGCGAGAAGTCCCCCGATCTGCCGCGCCCGAAAATCATGTTGCTGCTGCATAGCTATGTCGGCTCCAGCGAGGCCGATATCGCCCAGGCCGCCAGGGAATTGAGCACCTATTACAATTACTTCTTCGCGTGGTTCAAAAACGAGCGCCCAATCCATCAGGGTCTGATCGAACGGTTGAGCCAGGAGGATATCGACGCCAATGCCATGCTGGCGCCTGAGGTGATGCGAGCCAACATGGCTGTTGGTACGGCGGATGATGTCATCGCCCGGCTGAAACGCTATGAGGCGCTGGGCTATGATGAGTTTTCCTTCTGGATCGACACCGGCATGAGCTTCGAGCGCAAGAAAGCCTCGCTGGAGCGTTTCATTGCCGATGTCATGCCAGCCTTTGCGGAGTAAAGCGATGCAGCGTTTCCAGCTTTACATCGATGGTACCTTCAGTGAGGGCGAGGCGCGGTTTGAAAGCCTCGATCCGGCCACTGGCGAGGTCTGGGCGGATATGCCGGAAGCGCGCGAAGCGGATGTGAACCGCGCAGTGGACGCGGCCCATACGGCACTCTATGCCGGGCCATGGGCAAAAATGACTGCCACCCAGCGCGGCAAGCTGATCTACCGGCTGGCCGATCTGATTGCCGCCAACGCGCCAAGGCTGGCAGAGCTGGAAACTCGCGATACCGGCAAAATCATCCGCGAGACAAGCTCGCAAATTGCCTATGTCGCCGATTACTATCGCTATTATGGGGGGCTCGCCGACAAGATCGAAGGCTCTACACTGCCGATCGACAAGCCGGATATGGATGTCTGGCTGCGGCGTGAGCCGGTTGGCGTGGTTGCTATGGTTATTCCGTGGAATAGCCAGCTGTTTCTCTCGGCGGTCAAGATCGGCCCGGCGCTGGCCGCTGGCTGCACGATGGTGGTGAAAGCCTCGGAAGACGGTCCGGCGCCGATGCTGGAATTTGCCCGGCTGGTGCATGAGGCCGGGTTCCCGCCCGGTGTCATCAATATCATTACCGGATTTGGCCCGTCCTGTGGTGTAGCACTCACCCGCCATCCCAGGGTTGCTCATGTGGCCTTTACCGGCGGGCCGGAGGCAGCACGGCATGTGGTGCGCAATTCGGCGGAAAATCTGGCCTCGACCTCGCTGGAGCTGGGCGGCAAGTCGCCGTTCATCGTGTTTGCCGACGCGGATCTGGAAAGTGCTGCCAATGCGCAGGTCTCCGGCATTTTTGCCGCCACCGGCCAGTCCTGCGTTGCCGGATCGCGGCTGATTGTCGAGCGCTCGGTGAAGGATGCATTTCTGACCCGGCTGAAGACCAAGGCCGAAGCAATTCGCATCGGTAGTCCGCTGGATATGGCAACAGAAGTGGGGCCGCTCGCGACCCGCCGCCAGCAGGATCATGTCGATGCGCTGGTCACGGCCTCGCTTGCCGCAGGCGCCCGGCTGGTGACGGGAGGGCAGCGCCCGGATGGTCCGGGCAATTTCTATCCGCCGACCATTCTCGATTGTGATGGTGTCAATTCGCCCTCCATGGCGCAGGAATTTTTCGGACCGGTCCTGTCCGTGGTGTCTTTCGAGGGCGAGGCGGAGGCACTGCATCTGGCCAATGATACAGCCTATGGCCTGGCCTCCGGCGTGTTTACTCAAAACCTGGCACGTGCGCATCGGATGATACGCGGGCTTCGTGCTGGCGTTGTCTGGGTCAATACCTACCGCGCCGTTTCGCCGATTGCACCGTTTGGCGGCTTTGGCCTGTCCGGCCATGGGCGGGAAGGCGGCATGGCCGCGGTGCTGGATTATACCCGCACCAAGACGGTCTGGCTGAAGACTTCAGACGACCCGTTTCCCGATCCGTTCGTGATGCGGTGATAAAAACATGCCCCGGATGGATGGCCCAAAAGAAGCAACCGGCATCCGGGTAAGGCACAATCAAACAAGGACAAGGGAACATGAAAAACACAACCATTATCGCATCGCTGGCTCTGCTCTTGGGCGTCTCCGGTCAAGCTGTGGCCGCTGACATGGTATTCACCAGTTGGGGCGGCACCACGCAGGACGTGCAGAAATCCGCCTGGGCGGATAAATTCACCGCGAAAGAAGGCATCAACGTCCTTCAAGACGGCCCGACCGATTACGGCAAGATCAAAGCCATGGTCGAGGCCAAGGGCGTAAGCTGGGACGTTGTCGATGTCGAAGGCGACTATGCCATTCAGGCAGGCGACAAGGGCCTGCTGGAAAAACTTGATTTCAAGACCATCGACAAGACAACGCTCGATCCGCGTTTCGTGACGGATTATTCGGTCGGCAGCTTCTATTATTCCTTCGTGGTCGGCTGCAACAAGGACGCCGTCGCCGCCTGCCCGAAAAGCTGGACGGACCTGTTCGACACCAAGAAATTTCCGGGTAAGCGAACCTTCTATAAATGGTCGGCACCAGGCGTGATCGAAGCCGCGCTGTTGGCGGATGGCGTGACGCCGGATAAGCTTTATCCGCTTGATCTCGACCGTGCGTTCAAGAAGCTCGACACCATCAAATCCGACATCATTTGGTGGTCGGGCGGTGCGCAGTCGCAGCAATTGCTGGCCTCTGCCGAAGCGCCGTTCGGGTCCTTCTGGAATGGCCGGTTGACGGCGCTGGCCGCGACCGGTGTCACGGTTGAAACCTCCTGGGCGCAGAACATCACGGCAGCCGATGCGTTGGTCGTGCCGAAGGGTACCAAGAACAAGGAAGCGGCGATGAAGTTCATCGCTTTCGCAACCTCGCCTGCTGGTCAGGCAGAGATGGCGGCAGGGACCGGCTATGCGCCTGTGAATACCAAGTCACCAGCGCTGATGGACCCCGCCATCGCCAAGACCTTGCCGGACCAGCAGACCGCGTCACAAGTCAATGCCGACATGGCCTATTGGGCCAAGCATCGTGACGAGATTGGTGAGCGCTGGTACGCTTGGCAGTCGAAGTAAGCCATACTCTAAAGTAAGGCATTTCCGGCACCGTAAACATCCGGTGCCGGAGCGTCCTCAGCGTTACGGCATGTTGCGTCCTTTAAATGCAAGGTGCCGGACGGGTTTCGCAAGGAAACGGCATGGCGTCCCAGACCTCGACCATTGAACAGCCCGTTAGAAACCGGTGGGGTTTCGGCAATAAAGCCGCTGCCCTGCCGGCCCTGGTGCTGATCCTGATCTTCTTCGTTCTGCCGGTGCTGGCTCTGCTGACGCGCTCGGTGACGGAGCCGGTTCTCGGCCTTGGCAATTATGCCTACTTGCTGGGGAGTGCGACCTATCTTAAAATCTTCTTTAACACGTTCTTCGTCTCGGCCCTGGTCACAGTAATTTCGCTGTTGATCGGCTTTCCAGTTGCCTGGGCGCTGGCGATCATGCCTCAACGATTGGCCTCCGTGATCTTTGCCATCGTGTTGCTGTCGATGTGGACCAACCTTCTGGCCCGCACCTATGCCTGGATGGTGCTGTTACAGCGCACCGGGGTCATCAACAAGACGCTGATCAGTCTCGGTGTGATCGATACACCGCTGGTGATGGTCAACAATCTCGTCGGCGTGACTGTTGGTATGAGCTACATCATGCTGCCCTTCATCATCATTCCGCTCTATGGGGTGATCCGCAAGATCGATCCGGCGCTGTTGCAGGCGGCAGCATTGTGCGGCGCGACGCGCTGGCAGGCGCTGGTGGCGGTGCTGCTGCCGCTTGCCATGCCGGGCATGGTGTCTGGCGGATTGATGGTGTTCGTCATGTCACTTGGATACTTCGTCACGCCGTCGCTGCTTGGCGGCACATCCAATATGATGCTGGCCGAACTGATCGCTCAATTCGTGCAATCGCTGGTCAATTGGGGCATGGGCGGTGCGGCGGCGCTGGTGCTGCTGGTGGTAACGCTGAGCCTTTATGCCCTGCAATTGAAGCTGTTTGGTGCAGCCGGTGAGGGAGGGCGCTGACATGCTTTTGAATTTCAACAGCCTTGGTGCCTGGAAATGGATTTTGCTGGCCATCACGCTGCTGACGGCGGCTTTTCTCTTACTGCCAATCCTGTTCATCGCGGCTCTATCCTTCGGCTCCTCGCAATGGCTGATTTTTCCGCCACCGGCCTGGACCACCAAATGGTATGGCCAGTTGTTTGCCGATCCGCGCTGGCTGGATGCGGCCTGGACCAGCTTTCGCATTGCCGTCATCGTCACCATCCTGTCGGTGGTGATCGGGCTTTGTGCGTCGTTCGGCCTGGTGCGTGGGCGGTTTTTGGGGCGGGATGCGCTGCGGGCTCTGTTCATGACGCCGATGATCCTGCCCGTCGTGGTGCTAGCGGTGGCGCTCTATGCGTTTTTCCTGCGCATCGGTCTGAACGGCACGACACTCGGTTTCGTCATTGCCCATCTGGTGGTCGCCCTGCCATTCTCTATTCTGGCGCTGACCAACGCGCTGGAAGGTTTTGACAAATCCATCGAAGATGCCTCCGTGTTGTGCGGGGCTTCGCCGCTGAAGGCGCGGCTGTTGATCACGCTGCCCTGCATTGGTCATGGCTTGTTTTCGGCGGCGGTGTTTTCCTTCCTGACCTCCTGGGATGAGGTTGTTCTGGCGATTTTCATGGCAAGCCCGACCCTGCAAACGCTGCCCGTGAAGATCTGGGCAACGCTGCGTCAGGATCTGACACCGGTGATTGCCGCTGCCTCCACCCTTCTGATTGTCGTCACCATCGCATTGATGCTGATCACCGCCCTGGTGCGCAAAGGACTGAAAGCATGACACCTTTTCTGGAAATCCGCGGTATTCGCAAGCAATATGGCCCGGTGGTGGCCGTGCAGGATGTCAATCTCGAGGTGGCAAAGGGCGAATTCATGACCTTTCTCGGCCCTTCCGGGTCAGGCAAGAGCACGACGCTTTATATTCTCGCCGGTTTCGAGCAGCCGAGTGCGGGTGATATGCTGCTATCGGGCAAGAGCGTGTTGCAGACCCCATCGCACCAACGCAATATCGGCATGGTGTTTCAGCGCTACACGCTGTTTCCGCATTTGTCTGTTGGCCAGAACATCGCCTTTCCGCTGAAAATGCGCGGCTGGTCGAAGGCCGATATCACCGAGCGCGTCCGCAAGATGCTGCAATTGGTGCGGCTGGAAGGCTATGAGGATCGCAAACCGGCGCAAATGTCCGGCGGTCAGCAGCAGCGCGTCGCGCTGGCACGGGCGCTTGCCTATGATCCGCCCGTGCTTTTGATGGACGAGCCGCTTTCGGCGCTGGACAAGAAATTGCGCGAGGAAATTCAGCACGAAATCCGCCGCATTCATCACCAAACGGATGTGACCATCCTTTACGTCACCCATGATCAGGAAGAGGCACTGCGCCTTTCCGACCGGATTGCGGTATTTTCCAAAGGGGTGATCGACCAAATCGGCACTGGCGCCGAGCTTTATGCCAACCCAGCGACGCGGTTTGTGGCCCAATTCATTGGAGACAGCGATTTTCTGCCTTGCGTGGTGACGGGTGCCGGGGACGGCAAGGCTGACATCCGCCTTGGTGATCATCTGGCAATCGGAAATATTCCGCTGCATGGAAAAGCACAGAGTGGAAGCAATGCCATGCTGATGCTGCGCCCGGAACGGTTGACTCTACTTTCGGCTCAAGGACCGGGAACACTTGCTGCCAAGATTGAGGACATTACGTTTCTGGGCAATACGATTCATATTGCGGTCTTGAGTGAAGGTGGTCATGGCCTGTCCGTGCGTTTGCCTTTTGGCCATGCCGCACTGGATGGACTGGCGATTGGTGCGCCGGTCGCGCTGGGGTTCGATCCGGCGTCAGCGCATGTTTTTGCAGAATAGCGCCTTACGAGAACCGGATTCTGGAAATGCTATAATCTACAACTTTTGCGATCTTGATTAGGATCAACAGCCAGAACCACCGTCAGCGCTATCATTACCTCATCGACGCGACCGATGTCGGTAATGCGCGCCGCAGCAATGACTGCAAAGGACGGTTCCATGGCTTACGCAACAACCAATCCCTACACTGGCGAAACTCTTATAACCTTTCCCGAAGCAACCGACGCCGCCGTTCAGGCGGCGATCACGGCGGCGGATGCCGCGTTTCAGCAATGGCGACAGACATCCTTTGCCGAGCGGGCCAAGGTCATGCATGCTGCCGCCGAAATCCTGCGTGGACAGACGGATGATTATGCCAAGCTGCTGACCCTGGAAATGGGCAAGCTGATGTCTGAAGCACGCGCTGAGGTGGGGCTTTCCGCCGATATCCTCGATTACTACGCCGTCAATGCCGAACGCTTGTTGAAGCCGGAACAGCTACCCGTCGCCGACAAGGCTGAAGGTGAGGCGATCCTGGTGCATGAGCCGCTCGGTGTGCTGTTGGCCATTGAGCCCTGGAACTTCCCCTATTACCAGATCGCCCGGATTATCGCGCCGCAGCTGTCGGCCGGAAATACCATGCTGTTGAAGCATGCGTCGAATGTGCCGCAATGCGCAGCCGCTTTCGAGCGGTTGATGCTGGAGGCCGGTCTGCCGACGGGTGCCTTCACCAATCTTTATGCGACGCGGACCCAGGTGGAAATGATCCTCAACGATCCGCGCGTCCATGGTGTCGCCTTGACCGGCTCAGAAGGTGCGGGCGCCACGATTGCCGCGCAGGCGGGGCAGGCGCTGAAAAAATCCACCATGGAGTTGGGAGGTGCTGATGCCTTCGTGGTCCTCGCCGATGCAGATCTGGAAAAGACTGTGAAATGGGCGGTTTTCGGTCGCCACTGGAATGGTGGTCAGGTCTGTGTTTCGTCCAAGCGGATGATTATCGTCGATGCGGTCTACGATGCCTTTCTGGAACGATACAAAACCGGCGTCGCCGGGCTGAAAGCCGGTGATCCGTTCGATCCGCAAACAACGCTTGCGCCGCTGTCCTCGCAAGGGGCTGCCGACGAAATCCGTCAGAAGATTGCCGAAGCGGTTTCCCATGGGGCGACGGCCACGGAAGTCGGGCCGCCGGTGCCAAACCAGGGCGCTTTCGTGCAGCCAACCATCCTGACCGATCTGGCCGATGATAATCCGGCACGTTACTGGGAGTTTTTCGGCCCCGTCTCCATGCTGTTTCGCGCCAAGGATGACGATGACGCGATCCGCATCGCCAATGATACGCCCTACGGTCTGGGCGGTTCGATCTTCACCCGTGATACCGCGCGCGGTGTCGCGCTTGCCCACCGGATCACCACAGGCATGGTGTTCATCAATCACCCAACCATGGTCAAGGCGGACCTGCCGTTCGGCGGCGTCAAGCGTTCGGGCTATGGCCGTGAACTGCTGGGCCTCGGTATCAAGGAATTCGTCAATCACAAGCTGATTGATGTCGTTGATATCGATGCGCCGTTCTGAATTTAACTTGTAAAATCAAACGCCCGTCTTGGTCCGCTTATAAGACCAGGGTGGGCGTTTGACGTTCAGGAACGTTGCGAAAGGTCGCTGAGACCTATAATTCAGACACCGTAAAAACGACGTGCATTGGTCTCGAAAATCAGTGTGAGATCATCAGGGCCGAAATGGGATGACAATAAGGTGCGGGCCAGATTGGCAACCTCACCGTAGCTTGCGGCCAGCGTACAGACCGGCCAATCGCTTCCGAACATCAGCCGGTTGGGACCCAAACATTGGATAATATGGTTCACATAGGGCCGGAAATCTTCAAGCGCCCAATCCGTTTTGGCTTCTGTGACCATGCCGGAAACCTTGCAGCAGACTTGGTTGAAACCGGCGATTTCCGTCATATGGTCGCGCCAGGGATCAAGTGTGCCTTTGGCAATGTCAGGCTTGGAAATATGATCGACCACAGCCTTCAGATCCGGCACCTGTTTCAATGCCGCGATCACATGCGGTAAATGGCGCGGGAAGGTCAGGATATCGAAAGGCAGGCCGCTATCAGCAATGGCTTTAAGGCTGTTAATCACTCTCGGGCGCAGGATATAGGCGTCGTCGGGTAAGCTTTGTAGCATCGGACGGATGCCGATGAAGTGTGGATTTGCGCGATAGTGTTTCAGGCGAGAGGCGAAGTCATCGGCTTCCAGATCGAGCCAGCCGACAACACCTCCAACAAAATCAGTCTCCGCGGCAATGGTCAGCAGGAAATCGGTCTCTGCCTGGGTTTCCGCCGCCTGGACCAGAATGGTCCGGGTTACGCCAGCCCGGCGCATTTCGGGTTCCAGATCCTTTGGCAGGAAATTGCGGTAAATCGCGCCGAGATCAGGCGTCAGCCAGCCGTAATCGCCACGCTCAACTTTCCAGAAATGTTGATGACTGTCGAGCATCTGAAACTTTCCATTCTGGCTTATGCGGGACGAACCACGCCCTTTTTCAGGATGATATTGCCGTACAGCCGACGCTCACCGGTTGAGACCACCGCAAAGGCGGCTTTGGACCGGTCGTAGAAAGCGAAGCGGTCGATGAGATCCAGCTCGATTTTGCGATTTTCGGCACGCTCTATGATTGTTTCGAACTCGGCATAGATGGAGGGCCGCTCGCCCGGCGCGTCCATGACACCGGCTGGATAGTCGACAAAGTCATCGAGCGGCATCAGCGAGAGAATGGCCTCCATAACAGCACAGGCGTCGATGCCCGGCATCTGCACCAGACGGTTGGCGGCGGTGATGGCCGGGAAATTGGCATCAGCGATAACGATTTCATCGCCATGGCCCATATCGGCGAGGATAGCGAGAAGATCGCCGGTCAAAAGCGGGTTGATGGTTTTCAGCATGGTCGTCCTTCAGGAAATGCTAGGAGTTGATAAGGCCTTCGGCGCGCAGTTGCCCCCAAAGATCCTCGGGAATGTCCTGTTCGAACCAGGCAATATTGGTGGAGATCTGCTCTGCGGTTTTCGCGCCGATCACCACGCAGGTCGCAGCCGGATGGCGCAGCGGAAACTGGATGGCAGCAGCGGGCAGTGGAATCGCGAAACTGTCACAGATTGCCCTCAGCCTTTCGGCCTTATCGATAATGTCCTGCGGTGCATCGGCGTAGTTGAACTTGCGGCGACCGGTCGTGGAGGCGAGAATGCCGGAATTGAAAACGCCGGCGACCACCAGTGCCATGCCGCGCTTTTGGGCGATTGGCAGGAACTGTTGTTCCGCGTCTTGGTCGAGCAACGTATAGCGGCCCGCCAGCATGGAGCAATCGAGGTCAGCCTCTTCCAGTGCATCGCGGATGATCTGCCATTCATTGACGCCAAGGCCGAAGCCCTTGATATCACCTGCATCGCGCAATTCCGTCAGTGCCCGAAAGCCGCCACCCTTGGTTAAAGCCGACCAGTGATGCTCGTGCAAATCAGCATGGGTAACGCTGCCGATGTCATGCACATAGAGAATGTCCGGATTTGGAAAGCCTAGCCGCTGCTGACTGTCATCGAAGCTGCGCAGGATGCCGTCATGGCTGTAATCGAACACCTCACGGAAATTCAAGCCGTTCCACCAGCCGGGATCGAGCGGGTTTTTCGGCGGGGCTTGGGGAAGCTTTCGGCCCGCCCGCTCCGTGGTCATCAATCTGCCGACCTTGGTGCTGATCGCCCAGTCTCGTTGCTCGGGATTTTTCTCCCGCAATAAGTCTCCAACAAGATGTTCGGAACGGCCATTGCCATACATGGGAGCTGTATCGAAATAGCGGATACCAGCCTCCCAGGCCTGATCCAGCATGGCGGTGGCATCGTCTTTGGCTACAGACGCATACAGTCCGCCAAGCGGGGCCGTGCCGACGCCAAGCGCGGTGACGGTCAGGCCGGTCTTGCCGATCGGGCGTTTTTCAGTCGCTTTCATGGTGTTTCCCTTGGCTTTAAATGTGGGCGCGTGTCTTGCGTCTTGCCCAGACAACCGTGGCGACGCCGCATAGCAGCAGCAGGCCGCGCACGATCTGACGCTGCGCATCTGTCCAGCCGAGCAGGGCGGCACCGCTCAAAAGCGTGGCCAGGAGCAGGACGGCGGTAACGGTGCCGATGACATTGGGCTTGCCGTATTTCAGCGCCATGCCACCCAGCAGGACTGAGGTCAGGCCGTCAATGAAATAGGAACTGCCGATATAGGGCTGACCGGACGAAAGATCGGCTGTCAACAGGATGCCCGCCAGTGCCGACACAAGGCCAGACAGCACGTAGAGCATCAGCAGCAATCGGTTGACTGGTACACCCGCTTCGATCACGGCGGCGCGGTTCTGTTCCATGGCATAGAGATAATGCCCAAAGGTCAGCCTTTCCTGGATAAACCAGGCGGCGGCATAGAGAAGGGCGACGATCACCGTCAGCAGCGGGATGATGCCGAGATTGACATGCAAGAGAGAGCCGACGAAGCCGGTGGAGGAGAGAGAAATCGATGTGCCAAGACCGATGGCGGCGGCAATCGATCCGGCCAGCCCGCCAGTGGCGATGGTGATCACCAGAGCGGGAAGTTTGAAGATTGCCACAAGCAACCCATTCACCAGACCAAAGACAAGGCCGACCAGCAGGCCCGCAAGACAGGCTATAGCCCAGCCTTGGCCTGATGCAACCAGCGCTGCCACGACCATATTGGCAAGCGCTGCAACGGACATGAAGCTGACATCGATTTCACCTGCCGCAATGATCCAGGTCAGCCCCAGAAACATCAGGGCTGCAATGCTGGCCGAGCGCAACATGTCATTGATGTTGCCGCCACTGACGAAGCTGGGCCTGAGCCAAGCAAAGAGAAGAATAAGCAGCACCAGCAGCAGGAATAATCCGTAGCGCAGGAAAAAGCCCTGTACGTCCACCCGGCTTGGAGTTGCGGCACTTTGCACAGTCGTCATGGTGATATCCGTTGCGTTTTTCATCCGTTATCTCCCGTCTTTACCCGCTGCTTTTCGGCCAAAAATGTCGCCAAGCAGCGTTGTGAGCTTCGGATCGAAAATACCAATGGCGAGGATCAGCACGGTGCTGACAATGGCGTCGCTGTAGTAGTAGGGAATGGCAAGCAGGGTGAAGCCGTTCAGCATGGCCGACATCAGCAGCGTGCCTGCAAGCGTTGCCGGGATGGACGGCGCGCCAAACAGGGCAGCCCCCAGGTAAACAGCGGCAAAGGCTGGCATCATCAACTGGTTGCCCGCCGTGACATTGGCTGCCCCAGATGAGGCAACCAGCAGGGTGATGGCAAGACAACTCAGCGCGCCGCAAAGGCCGAAGGCCGTCAGGATATAGGTCTTTACCCGTATGCCGGAAAACACCGCCGAGCGCCGATTTTCGCCCGTGGCATAAAAGGCCCTGCCAAAGCGGGTGCAATGCAAGATAACGAAAGCCACGATCGCCGTTGCCAGCAGGATGACAACAGGCATGTCGAGCGCCAGGAATTTTGAGTCATTCAGGTCGAGGATGCCCGACATGAAGAAGTTTTCCGAAATCGATGTGCCGTTGCTATAGAAATAGGACAGTCCCACCGCAACACCGCCGGTGGCAATGGTGGTGACGATATCGGGCAGCCGCAGATAGGAAATCACCGTGCCGTTGATCACCCCAGCCATCAGCCCGACGCCGATGCCGCCCAGCACGCTCGCAGACAGGCTGTAGTCATTGGCAAGCAGCCAGCCGAGTGTCATTGCGCCCAACGATGCAACACCTGGAAAGGAGAGGTCGAAATGGCGAACGACGATGACGAAAGTCAACCCGATGGCCGTCAAGCCGTTGACCGACATATGGCGCAGCAGGGCGTGTAGGTTGTTTTCGGTCAGATAGGCGGGAGCAAAGGACTGAAAGATCACCGCAATCGCGCAGAGCAGGATCAGGAAGGCTGAAAGCCGCAAGGCAAGTGGCGAGGATTTGAATGAAGCAATCATGATCGTGCTCCCATGATTCCGGCTGACAGAAGCTGGTCGCGGCTGGGGCGTTGGTCGGCGACGGCGACGGGGCGGCCCTTGTAAAGGGCAATCATCCGATCGGCGACACCGTGCACTTCGTCACAATCAGACGAAATTACCAGCACGCCCGCATGCTGCGACAATTCCCGCATCAGCGCATAGAGTGTGGCGCGCGCACCGATATCAACGCCCACCGTCGGCTCGACGAAGATATAAATGTCAGCATCGCGGTAGAGGCCCTTGGCGATCACGATCTTCTGCTGATTGCCTCCGGAAAAGGCACTGGCCGGGCGGTCCAGCGTCATCGGGTGAAGAGCGACGCGCCGGGCGAGTTGTTCGGAAATCTTGCGGCTTGAGGAGAATTTCAAGAGCCCGCCGAGAAAGGAGGCCTTCTTCAGATGGGCCAATGTCATGTTGAAGATCACGTTGCGCGACAGCGTCAGGCCCTCGGTGCGGCGATCCCCGGGAACAAGGAAAATCCCCTTGCGCAGAGCGTCATGCGGGTCTTTCAACGACACCGGCTTGCCCTTGATCCGGATCGTGCCGGTGTCGGGGCGGATGACGCCGAACAGCGCTTTCGACAATTCATCGGCACCGGAGCCAACGAGGCCGAAAATACCGAGGATTTCGCCGCGCCGCAGGGTGAAGCTCACACCGGAAAACAGGCCAGATCGTTCAAGACCCTCTACTTCCAGAAGTGCTTCCCCTGCGGCGCTCGCGGCCTTGGGAGGAAAGATATTGCCCGGCTTTTCGTCCAGCATCAGTTCGGGAATGGATATGTTGCCGTCGCGAGCCTCACGGCAGGTGAAGGTGGCAACGCGCTTTCCCGCCCGGAACACGGTGAAGCGGTCGCCGATCTCGAAAACCTCTTCCAGCCGGTGGGTGATATAGATAATAGCGATGCCCGCCGCTTTCAGGTGCCGCATCAATTGGAACAGGGATGTCTTTTCGCGCTCGGTCAGCGTCGAGGTCGGCTCGTCCAGAATGAGGATGCGGATATCGTCGCGCCTGAGCGCATGCAGGATGGCGACAATTTCCCTGTCAACGGCGGGCATTTCGCCGACGCGCTGGTCAAGATCGACTTCGATAGGGAAACGCTTCAGCAGCGAGGCCGCCTCGGTCTTCAGCACTTTTCGATCTATTCGGCGACCAAGACCGGCCTTGGTCGATTCCTGGCCAAGGAAAATGCTTTCCACGCCGGTGAAGTCATCGACCAGTTCCGGATGTTGCTGCACAGACGCGATGCCGCAGGCAATTGCCGCTGCCGGGCTGCCGAGTTCCACCGTCGCCCCGGCGATGGCGATTGTACCGGCATCTTTGGAATAGACGCCGGAAAGGATCTTGATCAAGGTTGATTTGCCCGCGCCATTGATGCCCAGCAGCGCGTGGATTTCGCCCGCATCCAGCGAGAAATCGACATTGTCCAGCGCCTTGACGACGCCGAACCGCTTTTCGATTCCCTTCATGTCGAGAATGGCTGTCATATCCTGCACCCACGCCTTTCCGGCTGTATTCATGGAGCCGGCAGGCTTGGTAAGCCTGCCGGAGTGACAGATTAAAGCGCGCGCGCCCAGCCAAGCTTGATGGCTTCGCCAGGTTGGTCGTAATTGTCGGGAATGTCCTTGAGCGGCTTCAGGCTGTCCTCGGTCACCGCATAGGATGGCGTGATGACGAAGCGTGGTGCTTTGCGGCCTGCGACGACCTCGTGGGCATAAAAGGCATTCATATAGGCCATTTCGTAGAAGCTCTGGGCCATGGTCATGGCAAAGGGTGAACCGGCCTTGATATATTCAAAGGATTGGCGGCCACCATCGATGCCGGTGATGAACACCTTGCGGCCTGCGGCGCGAATGGCGAGCGTGCCTTCGGATGCTGCGCCATCCCAGGCACACCAGATGGCGTTTAACTCAGGATTGGCCGTCAGGATATTGTCCACCACCTGACGGGGCGTCGTCGTGCCGCCCAATGCAAAGGCGATTTCCGAAACGACTTTGATATCGGGAAAGCGGACGAACACTGACTTTGCGCCCAACGTGCGCTGGTCCCAGGACTCGTTGGAGGGCAGGCTGACGAGGGCGACCTGTCCCTTGCCGTTCAGCCGTTTGGCAATATATTCTGCGCCAGCAGCTCCGAGGCCGAAATTATTCGACATAGCGGTGGAGGTTACCGTGGTGTTTGGCACATAGCTGTCACCACAGAAAATCGGGATGCCTGAGGCAACTGCAGCCTGCACGGCAGGCGAGATCGCGGCGGCATCGGCTGGCGTGATGAAAATCGCTGCTGGCTTGGACGCCACGAAGGAAGCGATCTGATCGGCCTGTTTCTTGATGTCGTAATTGGCATCGGCAATGGTCAAGGTTCCGCCAAGACGCGAGACGGCGTCCTTATAGCCATTGACAATATGGCGACCCGATTCCCAGACGGTCCAGCCCAGCGAAGCGCAGAATTTCAGGTCTTCTGCACCCGCCATACGCGGCCTGCTGAGGGCCGCAGCCACGGTGAGTGCCGCACCGGCGCTCAATACGCCACGTCGGCTCAGTTTCAGATCGCCCATGAACCGGCTGCGATCTTTGGTTTCCTCAAAGTCAGACATTGTGTTCTCCTCCCACTCGATTGTTGTTTGTCTCGGTTTTCAGGCCGATTCCTGTAATAGCGCCAGATAGTCCTCCCGGCTGGCCAACCGTGGATTGGTGGCATGGCAATGGTCTTTCAGGGCTTCTCCGGCGATTTTTTCCATCATCGCGTCGGTCACACCCATGGCTTTCAGGCCGGAGGGCATGCCAATGTCGTGGTTCAGTGACGCGGTTATTTCATCAGGCGCACCGCCCATAATGTCTGCCATCACGTCCCATTTCGCACCGATGACTGAGCGGTTGAAGCGCAAGACGGCGGGCATCAGCACTGCATTCAGCGTGCCATGGTGCAGATTAAGGTCGCGGATGGCGCCCAGCGGATGGGTCAGCGCATGAACGGCACCGAGACCTTTCTGGAACGCCATGGCTCCTTCCATGGCAGCCATCATCATGTCCCAGCGCGCCTGCCGGTCGCTACCATTTGCGACCGCCTTTCGAATGGCCGGGAAACCACGTTTCAAACCGTCGAGCGCAATCGCATCGGCAGGCGGATTGACGGATGGTCCCATATAGGTTTCCAGGCAGTGGGAAAGGGCATCCATGCCGGTTGCTGCGGTCAGAAACGGCGGCAGGCCATAGGTCAGTTCCGGGTCGCAGAGCGCAATGGAGGGCAGCATATGGCCACTCAATATGCCGAGCTTGCGGCCTTCCCGGGTGATAATGACGGCAGCGCGCCCCACTTCCGAGCCAGTGCCTGAGGTGGTTGGAACGGCGATCATCGGACAGATGCGTCCGTGGATTTTCGAGGCGCCGCCTTCGACCGCCGTATATTGCGCCAGTGGTGCGGCGTGGCCAGTCAGAAGTCGGACGGCTTTTGCCAGATCCAGCGATGACCCGCCGCCGAGACCGACAATGCCGTCGCATCCGGCGCTTTTATAGAGGTCATAAGCCTGGGTGACGGCCTCTTCTGTTGGATTGGCCGGAGTGCCGTCAAACACCGCAGGTGTTTCATCAAACAGGCCGAGGACTTTCGCAACAAGGCCAGTCGAAACCAGTCCTTTGTCAGTTGCAATCAGCGGTTTTTTCACGCCGAGTTCAGCCAGCAACGCGGGCAATGTGGAAATTGCGCCTTCGTTGAATTCAATCCGCGTCAGATAATTGATTGTCGCCATGATCCGCTTGCATCCATAGTTTGTCAGCCGAGGTGAGACACAGATCTCCCGTCGCCATTGCATCACGCAACGCGCAAACAGTGTCGGCCAGAATCGTCATTCCCAAATTTTGAAAGCGCCTGCCGGCCTCCTCGCCAGCTCGGGTTATTCCTCCTGGCTGCGGGCTGAAAATTTCACTTGCACCGCCAACCAATATATGAGTTATTTAAGTCAGATGATTATTCGCCTGTCAACAGGCTTTCGAAAACTTCTCTACAGGCGACAAAATGCCCGAAATTGTTGAGATTACGATGCGCACGGAAAAGACGAAGACAATTCCAAAGGCTGAACAGATATATTGGTTGTTGCGTCAAGCCATCGTCCATCTGGAGATGCAGCCGGGGGCAATCATCTCGGAAAAAGATCTGTGCGCCGAGTTCGGGGTGTCGCGCACGCCGGTTCGCGAGGCGTTGCAGCGGCTGGCGGACGAGGGGCTCGTGGATGTGTTTCCCCATTCAGGCACCTATGTCAGCCGTATTTCCTTCACTGTGGCGGAAGAGGGTTTTGTTATTCGCCGGGCGCTGGAAATCGAAAGTGTCAGAAAGGCTGTGGCCAATGTGACCGATAGCGACGTCGCACAGCTGAAGTCGATCATCACGCAGATGCAGGCCATCCTCGACAGCAATGAACTGGGCAAATATCTCGATTGCGATGATGCCTTTCACAGCGCCATTGCCACGATCAGCGGCTATCCACGCATCTGGAAGTTTATAACGCTTGCCAAGGTTCATCTCGACCGTATGCGCCAGCTCAGCGCGCCTGTGCCAGGCCATCTGGCTGTTGTGACCGAGCAGCACGACACAATCGTGCGTGCACTGGCCAGCCGAAATGCCGATCAGGCCGAGTTGGCCATGCGCATCCACCTCGATTCCTCCTTCGCCGTCATGGCCAAAATGCATGAGGATCAGGGCGCGCTCTTTGATGGAAAGGAAGGACCATGACAGTGACTTCGGTTTCTTCACCGCTGCTTAGGCTCAATATGCGCGACAATGTTGCCGTTGCCCGGTTGACGCTGGAGCCGGTGGCACTTCCAGAGCTTGGCGGTGTACAGCTCTCGACCCGGATCACCCAGGGCCACAAGGTTGCCATCACGGCCCTTCAGCCGGGGCAGGCCATTATCAAATACGGCCAGATCATCGGCTTTGCCACACAGCCCATTGCGGTCGGCGACCATGTTCACACCCACAATATGGCGATGGGCGATGTGGAACTGGCCCACGAATTTTGCGTGGACGCACAGGAGCCGGTTTTTACGCCACAGCCCGCGACCTTTATGGGCTATCAGCGGGAGAATGGTGAGGCTGGCACGCGCAATTACATTGCCATCATCTCGTCTGTGAATTGTTCCGCCACCGTTGCCAAGGCTGTGGCGCAGCATTATGCCCAGCCGGGCAGGCTTGATGATTTCGCCAATGTCGATGGGGTTATCGCGTTGACCCACGCGGGCGGCTGCGCCATCAATACCTTGACCGAGGGTTATCTCTATCTCACCCGCACGCTGGCCGGATATGCTACCCATGCCAATGTCGGTGGCGTGGTGATGATCGGGCTTGGCTGCGAAACAAACCAGATTCCGGCTTTGCTTTCCGCTCATGGTCTCAAGGAGAGTGATAGATTTCATGCACTGACAATTCAGGCGACCGGGGGCACCCGCAAATCCATTGAAGCCGCGATTGCAGCCATCGATTCAATGCTGCCCGCCGTCAATGCTTTGAAACGCACGCCGCAACCGGTGTCCAAGCTGAAACTGGCGCTCGAATGCGGTGGATCGGATGGCTATTCCGGCATTTCCGCCAATCCGGCGCTTGGTTACGCCGCCGATTTGCTGGTCCGCCATGGTGGCACGGCCTGTCTGGCCGAGACGCCGGAAATCTACGGTGCGGAACATCTATTGACCCGGCGGGCAAAAAGCCCTGATGTTGCCCAAAAGCTGCTGGAGCGCATCGAATGGTGGCGTGATTATGCGGCACGGGGCAGGGCCGAGCTGAACAACAATCCATCCCATGGCAATAAGGCCGGTGGGCTGACCACAATTCTGGAAAAATCGCTGGGTGCGGTGGCCAAAGGCGGCACGACCAGGCTCAACGCCGTCTATGAATATGCCGAGCGCATTACCGAGCCCGGTTTCGTCTTCATGGATACGCCCGGCTATGACCCGATTGCCGTGACCGGCCAGGTGGCGGGCGGCTGCAATGTCATCTGTTTCACCACCGGGCGTGGTTCGGTTTCCGGCTTCAAGCCGGCGCCATCCCTGAAGCTTGCCACCAACACGCCGATGTATGAGCGGATGCAGGAAGACATGGACCTCAATTGTGGCACCATCGTCACCGGCGATGAGACGGTGGAGGCGGTCGGGCAGCGGATTTTCGAGGCTGTGATTGCCACTGCCTCGGGCGAGCGCACAGTGAGCGAGATCTACAATTACGGCGATAACGAATTCGTCCCCTGGCAGGTCGGTGCGATCATGTAACGCCAACGAGCATCGGAGCATCTTCAAACCTTGGTAGAAAAGCGCCTTTCTGAGGAGAAAGGCATTCATTCAGACGTAGGTGCAGCCAAGGGCAGGCACGGGAGAGAGACATGAGTGAGTTGAAGCGATTTTACGACGTGATCATTATTGGATCGGGCGTGGGCGGTGGGGCGCTGGCAAACCGGTTGGCAGAAACGGGCCGCAATATCCTGATGATCGAGCGTGGGCCACGCCTGCCACGCGAAGACGACAATTGGAGCGTCGATGCGGTCTTTCACCAGAAGAAATATGCCACGACCGAAGAATGGCGCGACAAGGATGGTCAGTCCTTCCGCCCCAGCACGTTCTATTATGTCGGTGGCAACAGCAAATTCTTTGGTGCGGCGACCCTGCGCTTTCGCCGGGAGGATTTTGAGGATTTGGCCCATGAAGGCGGCATTGCGCCTGCCTGGCCGGTTTCCTACGACGAATTCGAGCCTTATTATGCTGTGGCTGAACGGTTGATGGGCACGCATGGAACGGCGGGCCTCGACCCGACCGAGCCGCCACGCTCCGGCCCCATGCCGCATCCGGCTATCGGTCATGAACCGGAAATAGCCTTCTTTGAAAAAAAGCTGAAGGAGAGGGGACTGCATCCCTTTCCACTGCCGATTGCCATTGATTACCATCCCGGCGGCAGCTGTATCCGATGTCGGACCTGCGACGGCTTTGCCTGCAAGCTGGGCGCCAAGGGTGACGCAGAAGTGCGTCTCGTCAATCCGGCGCTCGCCCGTGGTAAAGGTAAGATCGAGCTTGTCACGGAAGCCTTTGTGCATCGCTTGCTGACAGATCCGACCGGCAAGAGAGTGACAGGCGTCGAACTGACCCATGCGGGTGAGAAAAGATTGATCGAAGCCGATCTGTTCGTGTCGAGCGCCGGGGCGATCAATTCGGCAGCCCTTCTGCTGCGGTCAACCAACCAGGCCCATAAGCGCGGTCTCGGCAACAACATGTCTGACCAACTCGGCCGTAATTACATGGCACATAACAACACGGCGCTGATGGCGATCTCGCCCTTCAAGAAGAACCGCGTCGTCTTTCAGAAGTCCATGGCGATCAATGATTATTACCTCGCCAATGCCGAAAAACCCTATCCGCTTGGCAATATCCAGGGGCTTGGCAAGTTGCAGGGTGGCATGCTGACTGCGGGTGCGGCCTGGGCGCCGGAATGGTTGATGTCGATTTTTGCAGACCGCAGCGTCGATTGGTGGCTGATGTCGGAAGATCTGCCCGATCCTGAAAATCGCGTCACCGTCGATCCGGATGGCCGTATTCGCCTCAGCTATACGGCCAACAACCTCAAATCCCACAATGAACTGGTCAAGGTCTGGTCGCGGCATATGCGTTCGCTGGGTTATCCGCTGATCATTACCAACAAGATGGATATCAAGGTGTCCATGCATCAATGCGGCACCGCCCGGTTTGGCAAGACGCCCGAGACGTCCGTGCTGGATCATCATTGCAAGGTTTGGGACGTCGATAATCTCTATGTCGTCGATGCATCCTTCCTGCCGTCATCCACTGCCGTCAATCCATCGCTGACCATTGTCGCGCAGGCGCAGCGCACCGCTGAACATATTCTCGCCCGCTGGGGCGAAAGCACGGTTACACCACAGGCTGCACCAACGGTGGCCTGACGGGAAAAAACAAGACAGATAGGGAGGAGCCTACATGTCAAACACAGCATCAGATTACCGCCATATGTTCGATCTGACCGGACGCAAGGCCATTGTGACCGGTGGGTCGCGAGGCATCGGCAAGGCGCTGGCCGAGGCGCTTGCTGCCCATGGCGCTGATGTCGCCATCGTCGTGCGCTCGACGCTGGACCGTGCCGAAGAACTGGCCGCCAGCCTGAGGGAGCAGGGGCGTGATAGCTTCGCTCTTCAGGCCGATGTCGCGCAAGAGGCGGATGTCGAGCGCATGACACAGTCGGTGATGGATCGGTTCGGGCGTATCGACATTCTCATCAACAATGCTGGTATTGTACTGCCAGCAGCAGCGGAAGATTGCAGCCTGGATCAATGGCGCCAGACTATGGCCGTCAATCTGGACGGCGTTTTTCTTGCCTCCAAACATGTTGGACGGCAAATGATTGCGCAGAAAAGCGGGTCAATCATCAATATCGGTTCGATGTCAGGGCGGATCGTCAACTGGCCTTTCCGCCACGCCGCCTACAATGTTTCCAAGGCTGGCGTCCATATGCTGACCAAGGCGCTGGCAACGGAATGGGCGGAGCACAATATCCGCGTCAATGCGCTTGCGCCCGGCTATATTCGCACCGAACTGACCGATGACGTGCTGCGGGAACATCCCGATGTCGTCAGGGATCATTGGGCAAAAGGTGCCGTGCAGAACAGAATCGGTTCCGTCGAGGAACTGTCGGGCTCGGTCGTCTATCTGGCTAGCGACGCCAGTTCCTTCACCACAGGTGAAATCATCACCATTGATGGCGGCTTGACGCTGCGCTGATCAATGCATTTTAGAAAAAGGATAAAACCATGACTTCAAGAGGCTATGGCGGACCGCTGCGGTATGTTCAGGGACCGGGTGTCATCGATGAAATCGGGCTTTACATCGCGCCGCTGTCAAACTCGGCACTGATCGTCATCGATGGGTTTTTCTGGGATAGTCTGCGGCCCGAAGTGGAGAAAAACCTGGCTGCTCATGGGGTGAAAAGCCATTTCATGAAATTTTGCGGCGAATCCACGGATAACGAAGTTGAGCGCGCCGTGGGCCTCGGCAAAACCGCAGGTGCTGGCGTCGTTGTCGGGATTGGCGGCGGTAAGGCGCTCGATACGGCCAAGATTTCTGCGCTTCATATTGGTGCACGCACGGTGACGGTCCCCACCATCGCCTCGACCGATTCCCCAACCAGTGCGCTTGGCGTGATCTATAGCGAGGACGGCGTTTACGACCGCGTAGTGCGTTGCGGCCGCAATCCGGATGTTGTTCTGGTTGATAGTGCTCTGATCATCAAGGCGCCCGTCCGCTTTCTGGTTTCCGGCATGGGCGATGCGCTGTCGACCTGGTATGAGGCACGGTCCAATTTCGAAAGCCATTCGAACAATTATATCGGCGATGGCTATGCAACAACCGCGGCGGGGGCAGCCATTGCGCGGCGTTGCCATGAGGTGCTGATGCGCGATGGGCGGGCTGCTTACGCTGCGGCCATCGACGGCAAACTGACGCCAGCGGTGGAAAATATCATCGAAGCCAATACGCTTTTGAGTGGTCTCGGGTTTGAAAACTGTGGTGTCTCCGGCGCCCACGGTATCCATGATGCGCTGACTGTGCTGGAGCCGACCCATCATTTCTTCCACGGCGAAAAAGTCGCTTTCGGCATTATCGGCCTGCTGGTAATGGAAAACCGCCCGTTGGATGAGATCAACGAGGCAATTGACTTCTGCCAGGACCTGAAGTTACCGACGATGCTTGGCGATCTCGGGCTGGCGGACGTCACAGCAGACGACTTGCTCAAGGTCGGTGAGATCGCCATGGCTCCAGCCAGCGTCATTCACTCCGTTCCGGTGAAGCTTACACCGCGACTGATTGCAGATTGCATCTGGACAGCGAGTAAACTGGCCGAGAATCGCAAGCAGTCGAGGGCGGGGAGATGACTTGATGCTCCTTCAAGACCTTGGAATGCTTATGCGTGTGATGCTTTTGGGGCATTGGGAAATGTGACCGATACCGTCAGGCCGCGTCCCTCTGACGTGTCTTGAAGCGTGAGTTTGGCATTGAAGAGATTGGCGATTTCCTCAACGATCGGCAGGCCAAGGCCCAAACCCGGGGAGGGGTTGTGTTCCCCCCGGGCGAACCGTTGACGTACGATGCCGCGTCGTTCGGGAGCAATACCCGGACCATTGTCTTCGACGACCAGGAAGACGTTTCGCATGTCGTGGCGGATGCGCACGGTGACTTCGGCGCCATTCCCTGCATAGGCAAGGGCATTGGCAATCAGATTGCTGAGCAATTCGCCAATCAGTAAGGGTTCAGCCAGCACGAAAGCAGGGCCATCCTGCCCCTCGAACCCGAGATCGATACCGGCATCGGCGGCGCGTGGCACATGATCGGCGGTGATCGATTGTGACAGTTGGGCAAGATCGATCCGGGGCGGTGTTTGCGGGTCATTGGAGCCAACGGCATCGACACGGGCCATCAACAGCAATTGCGCCAGAATGTGTTCAGCATGGGCGAGCGCCTCATCGCCCTTGCGCGCTGCCGATTGCGCATCATCAAGGCTTGTGGCGCGAGCAGACAGCGCCAGCTGTGTGCGGATGATCGCCAGCGGCGTGCGCAATTGATGGCTGGCATTGCCGGTGAAATGGCGAAGGGCATCCAGCGCCGATTGCAGCCGGACCATGAAGGAATTGACGGTTTCAACCAGGTTTTCGACTTCGCTTGGAACGGATTGCTCTATGGGATGCAGATCGTTCGGACTGCGTTCGGCAATGGCCTCTCCCAGCCGGTAGAGCGGGCGTAGCGAATAGGTGACAGCGACCCAGACAATGGCACCAGCACCGGCAATCATCAGCAAAAGCCGCAAAGCCGAGCGCAACAGAATGGCCTGGGTGAGTTGATTGCGCGCAATCGTCGTTTCAGCCACGGTCACCACGAAGGGCAGCGAATCGATACCCGTCGAGGCAGACCGTTGCAGGGCCGCGATGCGGATCGGCTCGTTGCGGAAAGCTGCGTCCATATACACAGCCGATTGCCCCTTGAAATCGGAAACTGTCGGTAGGTTCTGGTAGCCGGTGATGAAGCGGCCTCCTGGACCATCGACGCGGTAAAATACCCGATCCTGCGCCCCTGATGTCAGCATTTCCAACGCGACATAGGGAATATCAACCGCCAACTCGCCATTTTCCGAGACGATGACCCGTTCGGCAATTGCCAATGCGGACCCGGCCAGAACCCGGTCGGAGACTGTATCGGCAGTTTTGACGGCCTCATAATAGGTGTCGACCAGGGCGACTGCACCGATGAGTGCGGTTGATAGCAGCAACCAGCCCAACAAACGGCGACGGAGCGAGTAGGCGGCCCCGGTCATGCCGTCTCGGTCATGGTTTTTTCGAGGTAATAACCGATGCCGCGCGCTGTGCGCACGGTGAGACCGTGAGGCGCAAGCCGTTTGCGCAACCGGCTGGCATATTGCTCTATGGCATTGGCGCTGAGGTCGTCGTCAAAGGCCGCCAGCGATTGGATGATGGCTTCCTTGGCCACGACTTTGCCCGCCCGCATGAAAAGCACTTCCAGCAGTCCAAGTTCACGAGCGGGAATGTCGAGGGGGACGCCTGCCGCTGAAAAGCTGCGCGAATTCAGATCGAGCGAAACTGCGCCGTAGCTGATCATCGAAGACCGCAGCCCAGCCTGGCGACGCAACAACATGCGCACACGCGCTTCGAACTCGCCGATATCGAAAGGCTTGATCATGTAGTCGTCAGCGCCGAGATCCAGGCCTTTGACCTTGTCTTCCGGTGTGCCGCGCGCCGTCAGGATCAGGATTGCCACCTTGTCATGGCGGGCGCGCACGCAGCGCAGCACCTCTATTCCATCCATTTCCGGCAGGTTGAGATCCAGGATGATGAGATCGAAGTTCTCAGTCGCAATCGCGGCGTCAGCAGACGCGCCATCGCTGACGGTATCGACTGCATAGCCGGTGCCGCGTAGAATGGCAGACAGGCCATCGGCGAGAGCCTTATTGTCTTCAACGAGCAAGATGCGCACTGGGGAATGTCTCCTCACTCACTGCTCTAGCACTTTATATTTCGTCTGGAATACGATGAATTGCTGAAAATGACACTTCCCATTCCACTTCGATGTCTTTTGAAGCATTTATGCTATGCTACCCTCCATGGTGCTTGTTAACAACGCTGGGCTGCGGCATGATCGGCTCATGCGGTTTATCATGTGCATTTCAATCCTGCTGGGCCTTGCGTTTCCAGCCGCAGCAGGCCCTATATTGTTTCCTGCCTTGTCGGGCGATGCGAAAGCTCCCGAGCTGCTTGTCTATTCTTCGCTCGATGAGCCGATGGCAAAGCAGATCATTGCAGGCTTCCAGGCGAAAAACCCCGATATCGCGGTGCGCTACGAGGATATGCAGACCAGCGAAATCTATGACCGGATCGTCCAGGAAACCGATGCGGGCAAGACGACAGCGGATTTTGCATTTTCGTCGGCCATGGATCTGCAAGTCAAGCTCAGCAATGACGGCTATGCCCAGCGCAGTGACCTGCCGATGAGCGCAAGCTGGCCCGCCTGGGCAAATTGGCGCAATACTGCCTATGCCCTGACATTCGAGCCTGCGGTTTTCGTCTATCACAAGCCGAGTTTCATCGGTCAGAAGCCGCCCTCGACACGAGCGGAATTTGTGGATTACCTGAAAAGCCAGGGAAATGCCGTCTATGGCAGGATCGGCACCTACGATATCGAGCGTTCGGGTGTCGGTTTTCTGTTCATGGCGCGCGACCAGGAGCAGTTTGGCGATATATGGTCGGTGATCCGCAGCATGGGAACGGCGGGCGTCAAGCTCTACTCCAATAGCTCGGCGATTCTGGAGCGGGTCGCCGATGGGCGATTCGTGCTGGGTTACAATATTCTCGGCTCCTATGCCGCCGACTGGGCGTCGCGTCATCCCGATGTCGGTATTGTGTTGCCTAAGGACTATACTGTTGTGATGTCGCGTATTGGGCTCGTGCCACAGGCGGCCGCATCTCCGGAGCTTGGCCGGCGCTATCTGGAATTCTTCATGTCGAAGGAAGGGCAGGGTATCATGGCGCGTGAGTTGCATATTGCGGCGGTCAGTCCGGATGTTGGCGGTGAAAACACCGCCAATACCATGCAATCCATGCTGGGTGCACAGCTGCGGCCCGTCCCCGTCAGCCCTGGACTGATGGTCTATCTCGATCAGGTCAAGCGCATGCGTCTCATCGCCCGCTGGAATGAGGTTTTGCGATCGCAATAGCGCCTCGAATGGTGTGGAGATTGTCTCCTCCATTTGATAAAATGCAGTGCAATGTCAGCTCGATGACAGCTTTGTATGGTGCGTTCCAGGTCTTGATTGTCCGTGGAGGCGGATGATTGCGGCTTGAGGGAGGATACTCAAGGGATGGACGAGCACGGTGTCTTGCCGTGGCTTGCAGGAGGATCCCTCGAAACATTCTTCCTTCGGCATCGACGAACACTGCGCATCGAGGCGCACTCGAAGGAGGACATTATTTTGAAGCAGTTCATTCTCGCAACCATCCTGGCCGGAGCTATCGCGTTGCCAGCCGCAGCGGCCGATTACACCATCATTGCACCAGCCAATCCCGGCGGCGGCTGGGACCAGACCGCCCGCTCCCTACAGACTGTTATGCAAAAGGAAGGCATTTCGAAGCGGGTTCAGGTCCAGAATGTCCCCGGTGCGGGTGGCACCATCGGTCTTGCGCAATTTGCAAGCCAGCAAAAGGGCAAATCCAATGCCCTGATCGTCGGCGGCTATGTCATGGTGGGCGCAATTCTCACCAATAATGCACCGGTTACGCTGAAGGATGTTACCCCGATTGCCCGCCTGACCGGCGAATATGAAGCGATTGTCGTGCCAGCATCCTCTCCAATCAAGAATGTCGCGGATCTGGTTGCGGCGCTGAAGGCTGATCCGGCCAAGGTTTCCTGGGCAGGTGGTTCGGCCGGCGGTGTCGATCATATCGCGGTCGGACTGATCGCCAAGGCAGCAGGCGTCGATCCGACCAAGATCAACTATATCGCCTATTCCGGCGGCGGTGAGGCTTTGGCGGCTATTCTCGGTGCTCAGGTTACCGCTGGTATCTCCGGCTACGGCGAATTTGAATCCCAGGTCAAGTCGGGAACGCTGCGGTTGATCGCTATTTCCAGTGCCGAGCGGATTGCCGGTATCGATGCGCCGACGTTGAAGGAATCCGGTCTCGACGTCGTGGTTGAAAACTGGCGCATGGTGGCTGCCGCTCCTGGGCTGTCGGCCGAACAGAAGGCGGCTGTTTCGGCCGATATTGATAAACTGGCCAAGTCCGAGGGCTGGAAAGACGTGCTGAAGACCAAGGGCTGGCAGGATACCTATCTGGCTGGCGATGCTTTCAATGCGCAGCTCGACAAGGACATTGCCGCGACCTCGACGATCCTCAAAGATATCGGTCTGGTGAAATGAGCAGTGGCCTCACCCCCTTGAACAACGAGAAGCGCCGCCCAGATTGGGCGGCGCTTGCAATCGCGGTTTGTCTCGTTGCCATCGCCGGTGTCATTCTGTGGGACTCTGCCCGGCTTGGCGCTGTGGCAGGCTACTCGCCCGTCGGTCCTGCGACAGTTCCCTATGCCATAGCGGTCTGTCTGATCGGATTGGCGATCTGGACCGTGTTCGAGGCATGGCGCGGTGAGTTTCCCGAGCGCGAAAAGCAGGAAATCGCCCCGGTGATATGGGTTGTGGGTGGTCTTGCCGCGCAGATGCTTCTGCTTGATGTTGCGGGCTTCTCTATCGCGACCGGCCTGCTTTTTGCTGCCACGGCCAGGGCCTTCGGCAAACGCAAATTGTGGTTCTCGATACCAATAGGCATAGCGCTCAGCCTCGCGGTCTGGCTGGTGTTTGCTGGCCTGTTGCAATTATCGCTGCCCGCCGGGCCGCTGGAAAATCTGTTTTTCTGATACCCGACAGGGACTTACCTTCATGAGTACATTTGAATTCCTGATGCAGGGTCTTGTCGTTGCAATGCAACCCATGAACCTGTTCTATGCCTTGATCGGGGTGACGCTTGGCACCGCCGTTGGCGTGTTGCCGGGTATCGGACCCGCCCTGACCGTGGCGCTGCTGCTGCCCGTGACCTATCAGCTTGATCCTGCTGGCTCGCTGATCATGTTTGCCGGCATTTATTACGGCGGCATGTATGGCGGCTCGACCACGTCGATCCTACTCAACACGCCGGGCGAAAGTGCCTCGATTGTCACGGCGCTGGAGGGCAACAAGATGGCCCGGGCCGGGCGGGGCGGCCCCGCTTTGGCTACGGCTGCTATCGGATCGTTCGTGGCCGGGCTTCTGGCCACGATTGCCTTGGCGCTTGTCGCCACGACGATTGTTAAGCTTGCGCTGGTATTCGGTCCGCGCGAATATTTTGCGCTGATGGTGCTTGCCTTCGTGACCGTGTCCTCTGCATTTGGTGACTCGGCATTGCGGGGGTTGACCTCACTTTTCATTGGTTTCACACTGGCTATCGTCGGCATCGACCAGTTGACGGGCCAGACCCGAATGAGCTTCGGCGTGCCAGATCTTCTTGATGGTGTCGAAGTCACGACGCTGGCTGTCGCCATGTTCGCCATCGGCGAGACCCTGTACATCGTTGCCCAGGGTAATCTTGGTCCCGATAAGGTCGAAGCGGTCAAAGGCTCCGTGTGGATGAGTGCGCAGGATTGGGCACGGTCCTGGAAGCCCTGGTTGCGTGGTACAGCTATCGGTTTTCCGATTGGGGCCATGCCGGCTGGCGGTGCCGAAATCGGTACCTTCCTGTCCTATGCTACCGAAAAGAAACTGACCAAATATCCTGAGGAATTTGGCAATGGTGCCATCGAAGGTGTGGCCGGTCCTGAAGCGGCCAACAATGCGTCGGCGGCCGGAACATTGGTGCCTCTGCTAACGCTTGGCCTGCCGACCACGGCAACGGCTGCCATCATGCTGGCCGGTTTCCAGCAGTTCGGTCTTCAACCCGGCCCCTTGCTGTTCGCCACCAATCCGCAACTGGTCTGGGGCCTGATTGCCAGCCTGCTGATTGCCAATTTCATGCTGCTGGTTTTGAACCTGCCGCTGATCGGTCTCTGGGTGAAGCTGCTGACCATCCCGAAGCCCTGGCTTTATGCTGGTATCCTGCTGTTTGCCACACTCGGCACGATTGGTGCTAATCCCTCGGTGTTTGAGCTTGGAATGCTGCTTGCGTTCGGAATTCTCGGCTATGTCATGCGCATCTTCGGTTATCCGATTGCGCCTGTCGTTATCGGTCTCATTCTTGGTCCACTTGCCGAGCAGCAATTGCGTCGGGCGCTGGCAATAGGGCAGGGCGACTTCACGGTGCTCTTCATGTCGCCGATTGCTGTTGGCCTTTTCCTCGTCGCAGCGGCGGCCTTCTTTATTCCGCTGATTATGAGAATCAGAGGGCGTGGGCAGGTTCTGTCGCAGCTTGCTGCCAACGAAGATTGAGTTTCGGTCTGGGTGAAAATGAACAACCAACAGCCCCCTGCGCCATTATGGCGCAGGGGGCTGTTCTGTTTCATTCGAGCAAATTCTCTGCAAATCTCGCCCAAAATGGGCAGATTGGGGCCTTTGCAGGCGCAAAAAAGTCGTGCCAGTGGATATACCCATAAAATCAGACAGATAAATCAGCCCGATCTGTTCAGGTTGCATGGCTACAGTGCGTTTGTGTGCATTGAAACCAGCTAATGGAAGGCCCATCTTTCCTCTGTAAGATTTAACAAGGAAAGAGAACGAAAATGGCTTCCCTCCCCCGTAAAGGCTTTATCGGTCGTGCCATCGCCGTGTTCGGCGCAGCAACCGCCGCTGCCGCGGCTGTAGATGGGCATCGCCAGCCGCGTGACCGCGACCTGCGTCTTCTGGGTATCGATCCCCTGAGCTTCCGCAACATCAAGCGCGCTGACTGAATTTTTTCATATCCCGCATGTAAAAGCCCGCCAGTTATAGAAACTGGCGGGCTTTTTGTTTGGCAAGACGGCTGTTGTCCATGCAGCACACGGCGCCTTAAAGGTGCCAAGTGCCGCCACAGGCTTTTCAGCCGTTCTGGTGCTCGCGTTTGTTATAACGGATCGAAGACCAGAGAGAGATGCCGATCAGTGCCGCACCGCCGAGGCCGGTAATCACTTCGGGAATATGCACCAGCGTCTGGCAATACATGATCACCGAGAGGATCAGGATCGCGTAGAAAGCGCCGTGTTCCAGATAACGGTATTCCGCGAGTGTGCCTTTTTCGACCAACATGATCGTCATCGAGCGGACATACATGGCGCCGATGCCAAGGCCGATGGCAATCACGAACAGGTTTTGGGTGAGGGCAAAGGCACCAATCACACCGTCGAAGGAGAAGCTGGCGTCGAGCACTTCGAGATAGATGAAAGCGCCCAGGCCACCTTTGGCCGCAGCGCTCATCGTCTGCTGCGACGCATCGAGCAGGCCTCCGACCAATTCCACCGCCAGGAAGGTCAACAGGCCATAGATGGCGCTGTAAAGGAAGGTAATCGCTTCCGCTCCCTCCAGGAAGGACGAGAACAGTAGGATCAGCACCAGGACGAAGGCAACTTCAATGCCTTTGATGCTTGCGTATCGCGCCATATGCTTTTCGATAAAGGCGATCCAATGGACGTCTTTTTCCTGATCGAAAAAGTAGTTGAGACCTACCATCATCAGGAATGTGCCGCCGAAAGCTGCAATCGGCAAATGCGCTTCATTCATGATTCTGGCATATTCCGCAGGCTCGGCAGCAGCCAGTTTCAGGGCTTCAATCGGACCGATCTGGGCCGCGATGGCGACGATTGCCAGTGGAAAAATAATCCGCATGCCAAAGACGGCGATCAGGATGCCCCAGGTCAGGAAGCGTTGCTGCCAAACCGGGGTCATTTCCTTCAGCTTGTTTGCGTTGACAATGGCGTTGTCGAAGGAAAGCGAGATTTCCAGAACCGCAAGGACTGTGCAGATGAAGAACACACTGGCCATGCCACCAAGCGTGCCTGTCATGTTCCAGCCGAGCCAGGCACCGAGTGCAAGACCTGCAATGGTGACGATAAAGGCCCATTTGAAATAGCTGAGAACGGAATTTGAAGGGGTTGCCGTGCTCATGCCCGCACCTCCAAAACGCGATGGAAAAGAGGGGTGGCGCACGAACGAGCACCGGTCATGCTGGAACGCTCGCGCGAAAAACACGTGGATGAAATTGTCATTGCGTTATAATCCGCCGGCCATGATTGCTGGCGGTACCGACATCACGAGAGCGCCGTAAACTCTCGCCAGAGGGGCCCGGCACCATAAGTTCACTCCGCAAAGACCGATGTCTTGCAATGCGGCAGCGTATGTTAACTACCAGCCATGCGAGCAAGGTCAAGTGCTGTTGTGTAAATGCCAACAACCATCGCACAGATAGGCATTCGTAACGTCTGATGAAACGGCGCTAAACACGAAAAAGGTGGAGAAAACCTCCTCCACCCTTATCTGTCTTCTTACCGGTTTGAAGCCGGATTATACCCGTTCCAGCGCCACTGCGATGCCCTGGCCAACGCCAATGCACATGGTCGATAGCGAGTAGCGTCCGCCGCTGAGTGACAATTCCAGCGCCGCCGTGCCGGTAATGCGTGCGCCGGACATGCCAAGCGGATGGCCGAGGGCAATGGCGCCGCCATTGCGGTTGACCCGTGGATCGTCATCGGCAATGCCAAGTTGACGCAAGGTAGCCAGTCCTTGAGAGGCAAAAGCCTCGTTCAACTCGATCACATCCAACTGATCCTGGGTCAGGCCGAGCCGGTCCAGCAGCTTCTGGCTGGCGGGGGCAGGGCCAATGCCCATCACTCGGGGTGGTACACCGGCAGTCGCGCCGCCGAGAATGCGGGCAATCGGCGTCAGGCCATATTTGCGCGCAGCAGCCTCCGATGCGATGATCAGAGCGGCTGCCCCATCATTAACACCGGAGGCATTGCCAGCGGTGACTGTGCCGCCTTCCTTCTTGAAAGGCGTGCCAAGCTTTGCCAGCGTTTCAATTGTCGTGGCGCGGGGATGTTCATCCTTGTCCACGACGACCGGATCGCCCTTGCGCTGGGGAATGGTCACCGGGGTGATTTCTTGGCCCAAGCGGCCATTGGCCTGCGCTTGCGATGCCTTGTTCTGGCTTCTGACGGCAAAGGCGTCCTGGTCTTGGCGGGAGATCTTGTAATCTTCCGCGACATTTTCACCGGTTTCCGGCATGGAATCGACGCCATATTGTTTTTTCATCAGCGGATTGACGAAACGCCAGCCGATGGTCGTGTCATAGATTTCGGCGTTGCGGGAAAAGGCGGTCTCTGCCTTTGGCATGACGAAAGGTGCTCGGCTCATGCTTTCGACACCACCGGCAATCATCAGCTCTGACTCGCCTGATTTGACGGCGCGGGCTGCCGCAATCACGGCATCCATGCCTGAGCCGCAAAGCCGGTTGATCGTCGTGCCAGTCACTGAAACCGGCAGGCCTGCCAGCAGCAGCGACATGCGCGCCACGTTGCGGTTGTCTTCACCGGCCTGGTTGGCGCAGCCGAAGATCACGTCATCGACCGCTTCCCAGTCCAGGTTGGTGTGTTTCGCAAGAAGGGCCTTGAGCGGCACCGCGCCAAGGTCATCGGCGCGAACCGAGGAAAGTGCGCCGCCAAACCGGCCGATGGGCGTGCGGATATAATCGCAGATAAAAGCTTCGGTCATTGGGGTTCCTTAAAGCGCGGGTACAGTGAGATCGGCAATAGGCCCATCCACGTGCAGCTTTGCGCCGGTCATCGCCTGCAATTCGTCCAGCGTCATGGCGGCGAGCATTTCGCGCACCACGAAGTGACCCTTGGCGATATCGATCACGGCGTGGCTGGTATAGACACGGGTAATGCAGCCGACACCTGTAAGTGGGAAGGTGCATTTGTCCAAAAGCTTGAACTCGCCCTTTTTGCTGACATGTTCGGTGATGACGAAAACCTGTTTTGCGCCATGTACCAGATCCATGGCGCCGCCCACGGCAGGCACGCCCTTGCTGCCGACCCGCCAATTGGCGAGATCACCATTTTGCGCGACCTGATAGGCACCGAGAATGGCGACATCCAGATGGCCGCCACGCACCATGGCAAAGCTATCGGCATGGTGGAAAAATGCAGCGCCTGGCTTCAGCGTAACCGCCTTTTTGCCTGCGTTGATCATGTCCCAATCTTCCTCACCTTCCGGAGGGGCTTCGCCGAAATTCAGGATGCCGTTTTCCGTGTGGAAAATCGCCTCGCGGCCCGGCGGCTGGTATTGCGCCACCATTTCGGGAAAGCCGATGCCGAGATTGACATAGGCACCATCGGCAATGTCCTGAGCGGCGCGCCAGGCGATCTGGGCGTTGGAAAGCTTGATGTCTTCGCGGGTGTTTATTGTCATACGTAAGCCACTCCCGCGCGGATCAGCGCTTCTTCCTGTTGCGGATTGGCGATCTCAACGACGCCATCAATGAAAATGCCGGGCGTAACGATAATTTCAGGATCGATCTCGCCAGGGGCAACAATCTTGGAGACTTGTACTATAGTGTTGGTCGCGGCCATGCACATCAGCGGATTGAAGTTGCGGCCCGCCTTGCTGTAGGTGAGGTTGCCATGCCGATCGGCGAGATGGGCTTTGACGATGGCGAAATCAGCCTTCAGCCAGCGTTCCTGTACGTAATGGCGACCGTCGAACTCGGCAATCACCTTGCCGTCGGCAAGTTCCGTACCGTAACCGGTTGGCGTGTAGAAAGCCGGAATTCCAGCCCCGCCAGCGCGAATGCGCTCCGCCAGCGTGCCTTGCGGCACCAGTTCCAGTTCGATCTCTCCAGCCAGATAGCGGTCAGTGAAGGCGCGTGGATCGGACGAGCGCGGAAAGGAGCAGATCATCTTCTTGACCATGCCCGCATCGATCATTGCAGCGATGCCGATCCGGCCATTGCCTGCATTGTTGTTGATAACCGTCAGGTTTTTCGGCCCCTTGTCGATCAGGGCGTGAATGAGTTCGATAGGCGCGCCGGAGCCGCCAAAGCCGCCGATCATGACGACGGCACCATCACTTATACCGGCAACGGCGTCGGCCGCGCTGGCGATTGTCTTATCCATGGGATTCTCCCGTTTGCGATTGCGCCAGATGAAAACCAGGCGCGCCTCCAAGCAGAAAGATAAGGCCGGACCGATGACCCCGCAACTAAATTGTGCGATAATTGACATTTGTTCGAATATCGCACAAACTGGTTGCATGTGAGGAGTGCGTGATGCGCGAAACGGATATCATGGGCGGCTTTGCCAAGGGTCTGAAGATTATTGAGGCTTTTGAGGAGGCAGCACCGCGCCTGTCCATTGCGGAAGCAGCAAAGCTGTCTGGCCTGGACCGGGCAACCGCCCGCCGATGTCTGCTGACGCTTTCGCAACTGGGCTATGCCGATTATGATGGCAAGTTCTTCTCCTTGACGCCCAAAATCCTGCGTCTTGGCCACGCTTGGCTCTCGGCGACCCCGCTGCCTGCAATTCTACAACCGCATCTCGATCAACTGAGTGAAAAAGTTGGGCAGAGCGCGTCTGCTTGCGTTCTCGACGGGACGGAGATTGTCTACATCGCCCGCGCCTCACAACGGCGTGTCATGTCGATCAACCTGATGCCCGGCAGCCGGTTGCCTGCCTATTCCGCCTCCATGGGGCGGGTTTTGCTGGCCGGATTGAGCGATGCGGAGATCAGGGCCGCTCTGGAGGCATCGGTGTTGAAGGCCAATACGCCTTTCACCCGAACCGATCCGGAAGACCTTATGGCTGTAATCGCTGATGTGCGCCGCCAAGGCTATGCAATCATCGATCAAGAGCTTGAAATCGGTCTTTGCTCTATTGCCGTACCGGTTTATGACAGCCGCGGCCAGATGGCGGCGGCGATCAATATCGGCGCCCCAGCCGCGCTTATCCCCGCATCGGAGATGGCTGAGCGATATCTGCCGGCGCTGCTGGCGACCCAAGCTAGTCTGAAGCCGTTGCTGCGCTGATCTCCGCCTGCGATCGGTCGCTCAGGCTTTGCAGTTTCTGCCGCTCTGCAAGGCGCCATGCCCGCGGTGTCAGGCCGGTTTCCCGGGTGAAGAAACGGGTAAAATAGGCGGGATCGGTAAAGCCATGGTTGAGCGCGATGGTCTGAATGCTGGTTTGGCTGAAGATCAGCTCCTGCTGGGCGATCTCCAACTGCTTGCGGGCGATCAATTGTTGCAGGGTTGCGCCGGTTCCCGCCTTGCTAAGCCGGTTCAGATGGGTGGGCGAAAGACCCATTTCCCGGGCATAGAAGGCCGCAGTCTTGTGGCTGCGAAAATGGGCGGCAATCAGTGCGGTAAGCTTTTCCATCCGCCGGTCGTTGGCCGTCAGCGTCATCAGGTCTGGAGACGCGTCCGGTGCGGCTTGCCTTGCCAGCAGAAGCAAGACGGTTGCGAGATAGGCCTCGAGCAATCCGTTTCGACCCGGCTTTGTCCCTGCATATTCTTCGGCGATCCGCTCCATCAACAGGCCGATTTCGACTGCACACGGTTCGCCTTCCAAAGGCATATGGCGAGGCAAGGGCAGGGCCTGTTTCAGGCTGGTTCGAACGGCAAGCGGCAGAGCGGCGGGCAGAACGGTGATGATCATGCCCTTGATGGCGCGCGAAAACCGAAATCCATGGCTAAACAGCGGTGGAACGACGATGGCGGCAGGTGGGGTGATGCCAATCACCTCTGCGTCCAGCGTCGCATCTCCCTGGCCCTCGGAAATGTACAGAATTTGCAGAAAGTTCTCGTGACGGTGGAGGTCTATCTCGAAGCGATATAGGCTGCTGCGGGAAAAAAGCGTTTCGCAATGCAGCAAAAACTCGCCGGAAACCTCGGTTTTTTCGCCATATAGCTTGTAAATTGGTATGGCAGCCATCGTCGCAGCATCCTTCAATGATGGTCAAATAGTGCAAGTTTTGGATTGAAAAGTCCATTGAGAAGACGGCGTGAAACGGTCAATTTCTTGATCACGAGCAAATTCGGGAGGAATTCATGCGTACTCAAGTCGTCATTATTGGCTCAGGCCCTTCTGGCTTGTTGCTGGGGCAATTGCTGCATCTCAAGGGCATCGAAACCGTTATCATCGACCGTGTTGGCCGCGACTATATTCTTGGTCGGGTCCGCGCCGGTGTGCTGGAGCAGGGCATGGTTGGCATGCTGGAAAAGGCCGGTGCTGCCGACCGCCTCCATCGCGAAGGTCTGCCGCATGACGGTTTTTCGCTGGCATTCGATGGGCGTGATCACCGCATCGATCTCTTCAATCTGACCGGCGGCGACCGGGTTATGGTGTATGGCCAGACCGAAGTGACCCGCGATCTGATGGACCAGCGCGATGCAGCCGGTGCCTTGACCATCTACGATGCCGCAAATGTTGAACCGCATGATTTCTCGGGCGAAAGCCCCTATGTCACCTATGAAAAAGATGGCGTCAGCCACCGGATCGACTGCGACTTCATAGCTGGCTGTGACGGTTTCCATGGCGTTAGCCGTAAATCCGTACCCCAGGGTGCCATCAAGGAATTCGAGCGGATCTATCCTTTCGGTTGGCTGGGTGTGATGGCCGAGGTGCCACCGGTGGCCCATGAACTGATCTATGCCAACCATCCGCGTGGCTTTGCGCTGTGTTCCATGCGGTCCAACACTCGTAGCCGCTACTACGTGCAGTGCCCGCTGGAAGACAAGGTTGAAGATTGGAGCGACGACCGGTTCTGGGATGAGCTACGTCGTCGCCTGCCCGCAGAACATGCCGAAGCCATGGTGACCGGGCCATCCTTCGAGAAATCGATTGCGCCGCTACGCTCTTTCGTCACCGAACCCATGCGGTTCGGTCGGTTGTTCCTGGCCGGTGATGCCGCCCATATCGTGCCGCCGACCGGTGCCAAGGGGCTTAATCTCGCTGCCAGTGACATCCATTATCTCAGCGAAGGCCTGATTGAATTCTACGGCGATAAGTCCAGCGCCGGGATTAATGATTATTCGGTACGGGCGCTGGCCCGCGTGTGGAAGGCCGTGCGGTTTTCCTGGTGGATGACGACCATGATGCACCGTTTTCCCGATACTGGCGATTTCGGACAACGCATTCAGGAAGCCGAGCTCGATTATCTCGTTCACTCCCGTGCCGCTTCGACGTCATTGGCTGAAAACTATGTGGGCCTGCCTTACTGAGCAGGCATACTGGCTGCTGCCGCATCGCGGATTGCTTGCATGAGCAGTGATTGCGGCAGCGTTGCCACGGCATCGGCGCGGATGGTCAATCCGACCGGTCCGCGTGTCGGAGCACTGTCTATCGGAAGGGCATGGATCGTCCCTTCTGCTATGTCACCCGCTACAACACCCTCGGAAATCACCCAGACGGCGTCACTGATTTTCAAAAAGGCTCGACCAAAGGAGTCGGAGACCGTTTCGATCTGGTTGGGCAGGGTGGCGACGCCGTTGGCGATCAGGAAGTAGTCAACCAGTGGCCGGATGATCGAATTGCGGATCGGCATCAGCACCGGAAACTCTCGCATCCGCTCAAACGGCGCCCTCTCGCCCGTCAGTAATGGATGGCCTGACCGAACGACGAAAACCACAGGTTCCGAATAGAGATGCTCAAAGGAAAATCCTGTCATTTTCTCTGGTGCGGCCAGCCGTCCGACGACGAGATCCAGTTCGCCAATGCGCAATTGTTCGAGCAGGACCGAGTTGTCGCCGGTAACGATCTTGATCGGACTTCCGGTGTTTTCCTTCAGGAACGCCGTCATGGCTTGAGGCATGATGCGGGTGGCGACGGTTGGCAACGCACCGACCCGCACCGGAGGCCCGGCCTTGGCCGCTTCCTGGGAAACCGAATCGACCGCATGGCGCAGGGCAGTCAGGGTTGCGCCCGCATGGCGCAGAAAGACCTCACCATAGCGGGTAATGCGAATGCCGCGCCCCTCGCGCTCAAACAGGCTGACACCCAATATTTCTTCCAGCTCACGAACCGTTTTGGTCACCGCGGGTTGGCTGACATGCAACAAATTGGCGGATTTCACCACGCTTTTTTGCCTGGCAACCTCGACAAAGGTTTGAAGATGACGAAACTTGATGCGCTGATCGATCATATTTCCCATAATCCACAGGTTATCATTGATGGCGATAATGTCATTTTACTTAACCGATTGGCTGCTGCAAGATCGCTTTCGGAGGATTAAGTGATGAAATTTCTCAAGACGACGGATGCAGTTATCCATTACCACGCGATTGGCCTGGAGAGTGGCAAGCCGGTGATTGCGTTTGCCAATTCACTCGGCACGGATTTCCGGATCTGGGGCGAGGTGATCGAACGGCTCCAGGATCGTTACGCCTTTGTGCTGCATGACAAGCGCGGTCATGGCCTTTCGGACCTCGGAAATCCTCCCTATTCGATGGCCACCCATGTCGACGACATGGCCGCATTGTTGGACCATCTTTCGTTGAAACAGGTGATTGTCGTCGGGCTTTCTGTCGGCGGTCTGATTGCCCAGGGCCTTTACGCCAGCCGCCCGGATCTTGTGCGGGCGCTTATCCTCAGCAACACCGCCCATAAGATCGGCTCTGCCGAAATGTGGAACACCCGCATAGCGACCATTCAAAACAACGGCATCGGAGCCTTGCTTGAACCGATCATGGAGAGATGGTTCACGGCACCGTTCCGCACGACAGATAATTCGCTCTATGCGGGCTGCTGCACCATGTTGCTGCGCCAATCAGCAGAAGGCTATTGCGGCACTTGCGCTGCGTTGCGCGATGCCGATTTCACGCAGCAGGCACCGGCTATCGCTGTTCCGACGCTATGTGTCGTTGGCGATCAGGATGGCTCGACCCCGCCGTCCCTGGTGCAATCGCTGGCAGAGTTGATTGCTGGCAGCCGGTTTTCTGTCGTGGCTGATGCGGGCCATATTCCCTGCCTTGAGCAACCGGACGCCTATGTGGCGGCCTTGCTGCCGTTTTTGGATGAGTTGGCCTAACAAAGAACAACATACGAGATCGTCGCGGAGACAGAGCGGACATGACTGATAAAACAGACACAGCATCAGAGGCACATCGGCGCGGCATGAAAACCAGGCGTTCCGTGCTTGGTGACGCCCATGTGGATCGGGCAACAGCGGCGGCCACCGCCTTCGATCAGCCCTTCCAGACGCTGATTACGGAAAGCGCCTGGGGAACCGTGTGGTCGGGTGAGCAGTGGACGAAACGCGAGCGGTCGATGGTGACGATCGCGCTTTTGGCCGCCCTTGGCCAGGATGAGGAAGTGGCCATGCACATTCGCGCCACGGTCAATACCGGGGCAACCCGTGAGGATATACGCGAAGCGCTGATGCATGTGGCGATCTATGCGGGCGTTCCGGCCGCAAACCATGCGTTCAAGATTGCCAAGGGCGTTTACGCGCAGATGGATGCCGATGCAGCCTCAGCCTAACCGGCATCAGGAAGGCTACAACGGAGAACCTTGAGGAGGAAAGACATGAAGAATTCCCTGCCGGAAACCGGGCCATTTTTTGCCCGTGACCGGGATATGCATCCGCCGGCCTATGCCCCCTGGTACAAGACCAGTGTGCTGCGCTCGCCGCAGCGGGCGCTGATTTCGCTGGAAGGCACCAAGAGCGAAATTACCGGTCCGGTCTTTGGGCATGGCCTGTTGAACGAAACCGATAACGACCTGATCCTCAACTATGCCAAACCAGGCGAAATGGCGATTGGTCAGCGCATTCTGGTGCATGGCCGGGTTCTGGACGAGCGTGGGGTCGGCGTAAACGGCGCTTTGGTTGAATTCTGGCAGGCCAATGCCGGTGGGCGTTATCGCCACAAGAAGGAAACCTATCTGGCAGCGCTCGATCCGAATTTTGGTGGGGTCGGCCGTATCATCACCGACGAGAACGGCTATTACTGGTTCAAGACCATTAAGCCCGGTGCATATCCCTGGCCGAACGGCGTCAATGACTGGCGCCCGGCGCATATTCATTTTTCTATTTTCGGTCATGGCTTCGCTCAGCGGCTGATCACCCAGATGTATTTCGAGGGCGATCCGATGATCTGGCTGTGTCCGATTGTCAAAACCATTCCGGATGAAGAGGCGATCAAGCGGCTGGTTGCGCCGTTGGATATGAACGCGGCCATCCCGATGGATATGCGCGCCTATAAATTCGATATCGTCTTGCGCGGACGCCGCTCCACACTGTTTGAAAATCGCAAGGAGGGCAACTGATATGGTACAGCCACTCGGTTACCTGAAGGAATCTCCCTCGCAGACGGCGGGTCCCTATGTTCATATCGGTTGCACACCGAATTTCTCCGGCATCGAGGGGATCTTCAAGGAAGATCTTGGCTCCGGTTCGCTTTATAACGACAAAACCCGTGGCGAGCGTATCACCATTCGCGGTTATGTTTATGATGGTGGCGGGAATGCACTGAAAGACGCGCTGATTGAAATCTGGCAGGCCGATAGCGATGGACTTTACAACAGCCCGTCCGAAACCGGCGGCAAGGCCGATCCGAATTTCCTCGGTTGGGCTCGTTGCCCAGGCGATATGGCAACCGGGGAATTCGTGTTTCATACCATCAAGCCGGGCAAGGTTCCCTTTGCCGGAGGGCGTTGGATGGCGCCGCATGTGACCTTCTGGGTCGTGGCACGCGGGATTAATATCGGCTTGCAGACCCGCATGTATTTCCCGGAGGAAGAGGCGGCAAATGCCGAAGATCCGCTTCTGGCGCGTATTGAGCACAAGGTGCGTATTCCGACATTGATTGCCAAAAAACAGGGCAATGATTACGTGTTCGATATTCACCTGCAAGGCGAAAACGAAACTGTCTTTTTCGATATCTGATTGGCAACATGAGCATTTCCCCATTTGAACACCCCTTCCTGTCCGGCCTATTTGACGATGAGGCTTTTGCGGCCTTGTTTGCCGGGCAGGCGGATATTGCGGCCATGTTGTCCTTTGAGGCGGCGCTGGCTAAGGCTCAAGGTGAGGCCGGGGTGATTGAGCCGGGGGATGCCACGGCGATCCAGTCGGGCCTTGCCCGTTTCACAGCGGATCTCGATGCCTTGAAAACGGCCACGGCACGCGATGGCGTGGTCATTCCCGAATTGGTAGCCCAAATGCGCAAAGCCATCGGCGGGGCAAGCGCAGCGAAACTGCATTTTGGCGCGACCAGTCAGGATGTCATCGATACCAGCCTCGTGCTGCGTCTAAAGATGGCCGCTGAACTCCTTGATCAGCGGCTGGCGGCATTGATCGCCGGGTTCGAGCAGTTGGATGCCGCTTTTGGGCAGAACGCTTTGATGGGCCATACCCGCATGCAGGCAGCCATCCCGATTACGGTTTCAGACCGGATCGCGGCCTGGGTTGGACCTTTGCAACGGCACCGCACCCGCTTGCAGGCTTTGCTTGGCGATGGTTTTGCCCTGCAATTCGGCGGTGCGGCAGGAACATTGGAAAAGCTCGGCGATAAAGGCCCTGCGGTGCGCGCCAGACTGGCAGAACTGCTTGGCCTTGAGGATGCGCCGCAATGGCATAGCCAGCGCGACCGGATCGTTGCCCTTGCCGATCTTCTGTCACTTATCTCAGGGAGCCTTGGTAAATTCGGTCAGGACGTAGCGCTTCTGGCGGAAATGGGTGGTGAAATTCAATTGACCGGCGGCGGCAGCTCCTCGGCCATGCCGCATAAGCAAAACCCTGTTGGGGCGGAAACGCTGGTGACGCTTGCCCGTTTCAATGCCGTACAGATTGCTGGCCTGCATCAAAGCCTTGTGCATGAACAGGAGCGGTCCGGGGCCGCTTGGGCCTTGGAATGGTTACTGCTGCCGCAGATGGTTGTGGCGACAGGGGCCGCCACAAAAACCGGATTGCAATTGATTGGCGCCATCGCCCGGCTTGGCAAACAGGCCTGATATCAGGCGGAACAATAAAGCCGTCGTTTGCGAAAAACGGCTATTTCGTCACATCAATCACCACCCGGCCACGGGTTTTCCCGGCAAGGATAGCCTCGGCTAGCGTGGGTAGATTGGACATCGGCTCAACGGTCGCCATGGCTGTCAGATGGTCGCGATTGAGGTGTTGGTCGAGAAACTCCCAGGCGCGGATGCGTTTTGCCATCGGCGTCATGACGGAATCGATGCCAAGCAGGGCCACCCCACGCAGGATGAAAGGCATGACGGTTGTAGGCAGGTCGGCACCGCCAGCCAATCCGCAGGCTGCAACGGCACCATTGTAGACCGTTTGGGCGATGACATTGGCAAGTGTGGTTGAACCAACGCTATCGATTGCACCCGTCCAACGCTCCTTTTGTAAGGCGCCAGCCTTTTCCGCCAGGTCGGCGCGATTCACAAATTGGCTGGCCCCAAGCGCTTTCAGATAATCATGGGTCTCGGGTCTGCCTGTGGATGCCGTTACCTGATAGCCTCGCGCTGCCAAAAGGCTGACGGCCATGGATCCAAGGCCACCGCCAGCCCCTGTCACGAGAACCTCGCTATTCCCCGGCTGGATTGCGCTCCAGTCCTCCAGAGCCAACACGGCGAGGGCAGCGGTATAGCCAGCCGTGCCGATGGCCATCGCCTCTTGCAAGGAAAAGCCTTCGGGCAGCCGCAGCAACCATTCCGGCTTGACCCGCTGATAGCGGCTATAGCCACCGCCTTCGGTTTCGGTCATGCCAAACCCGTTGACGACCACGCGGTCACCGGGTTTCCAATCCGGCGAGCGCGAGTCCACCACCGTTCCGGCAAGATCGGCACCGGCGATGATAGGCGTGCGCCGAGCAATCCGACCGGCGCCCGTAAAGGCCAATCCGTCCTTGTAGTTCAATGTCGAATAGGAAACCTCCACCAGCACATCGTGATCGGCCAGATCCGCCAGCGTCAATTGTCGAAAAACGCCTTTTGGCTTGCCGTCGACGGTATCGATGACGATGGCGGTGAATGGTTCGGTCATGATTGTCTCCTCGCTATCTGTGCAGTGGAATCTGCCATGTCCAGTCCGGCCTGGCTACTGCCGATTCGTCTAAGCTGATGGGGGCATGAATAGGGAAACCAGCGGCATTCCTTCGAGAACGATGAAGAATGGGGTGGGGGCCATCGCTCTGCCTCTCGCCGGACGAATAAAATGGGTGCGCAGGCCCAACCGAGGCGAAAAAAATCCTGACTGCGATTATCCCCTGTTTTCAAGGCGCTGAGGGCGGGCTTTGATCTGTGCTCTTCCAGTCACGCATTGAAAAACAATGGGTTATACGCAGGATTTCGCGAGGTTTCGCCCAGTTATGATGCGGCTTGGAAAGGAGTGATTAACCTTTATTTTTTACTTCTATAGGGGACAAGAGCCATTCCAAATGAACTGTTAGGCATCATGCGCGTTCCAACACAGAATAGTCCCCGTTCTTCCGATCAGTCCGGTCATGACGATCCGCAGTCTGGCGCGGTGTCTTCATCCGATCAGGGCCGTCAATCCGGTCCGAACGGACCGCTGGAGCCTTGGCAGTCTGCCTTCGTCTTAGGGCCGAATGTGCGCTTTACCCGCACGCCGGAAGCCGCCATCAACAAACGCCGCGAAGCTGAGGCGGCAGCGGAGCAGGCAGCGGTCGTTGCTGCCCTGCAGAAGGCTGTCGATCAGGCTCGCGTGTCTACGCCTGTGGTCTCCGTATCTCCCGATCTGGCGTCGACCACGGCCATGCCTGCCTCTGTTGCCCCTGAGTCCGCAGCGCAGAACGCGGGCTTTTTCGGATTGCCGAAGACAGGCAGTCCGCTCATCGTTCCACGCCGTGCGCCTCCGCCAAGGCCGGTGAATGCTCGTCCGGCAGAGCCCGTTGCCGAGGTGTCGGTGGCTGAACCTGTTCAGGATCAGGGTGCTGCCCAGGCCAAGGTGGTGCAAGTGCCACAGATCGTTATCGCCCCACAATTTTCGCCGGAGACGCTGGTGCGGCCCTTGCCGAACTCACAGAAAATCGAATCTATCGGTGCGGACCTGCCGCAATTGCCGGAGGCGCTACGTTTGCGTCAGGCGGCGGCAGCCATGCGTATGGCAGAGAATATCGAGTTGAATCTGCGCAATGAGAGCCTGTTGGTGGCTGCTGCTGCCGAAATTCCTGCTGATGGAGGGCAGGCGGCGACTGTGGTCGCTACAGCGCAGCTGTCCGTGTCCGATTTCGCATTTTTCGAAATGCTCGCCGATCCCTTCGATCTACCCGCCGAGGTGGAGGCTCCCCAGGTTGCTTTGGCGCCGGTATGGACGCCCATTCCTGCCGTCGCGCCCGTGTCAGAGCCGGTTAGCGGTTCGGTTGCTGCGCTTTATCGGGAGATCCGGGTGCGCCATGGCGCGGAACAGGTCATTTCCGTGCCTGCTCCTTCCATCGTTGTCGAAGAGAATGCCCAGCAGCCCGTTCCGCATGCGCCATTCATGGAGCAGACAGTCGAACTCGCCGCTGAACCTGAAATTGTCGTTGACGTAACGGAAGCGGCTTCTGTCGATCTAGCCCCTTGGGAAGAGCCTGCTCAGCCGCTGGAAGTCGTTCCAGACCTTTCTTTTGTTGAGGCTCAACCGATCGTTTTGGCGCCTGTGGCGGTCGCTCGTCCCGTTTCGGAAACCATCAGGGCCAATCGCGCCATTGGCGGCCTGGAAATGAACCGGCATCATCCACTCGATGGTGATTTCGTATTCCCGTCGATCAGCCTGTTGCAGGAGCCGCCGGCTGCTCGCGCCGAGGCGATGTTGCCGGAAGCGCTGGAGCAGAGCGCCGGTCTGCTGGAAAGCGTGCTGGAGGATTTCGGCATTCGCGGCGAGGTCATCGACGTGCGCCCCGGTCCGGTCGTAACGTTGTATGAATTTGAACCAGCCCCGGGCATCAAGTCGTCGCGGATCATCGGCCTTGCCGATGATATAGCGCGCTCCATGTCGGCGCTCTCGGCCCGTGTTGCCGTCGTCCCCGGTCGCAATGTCATCGGTATCGAATTGCCCAATGCCGTGCGCGAAACCGTTTATCTGCGCGAACTGATCGAATGCGAGGATTATTGGGAAAGCCGGTTCAAGCTGGCGCTTTGCCTCGGCAAATCGATTGGCGGCGAACCTGTTATCGCTGAACTCGCCAAGATGCCGCATCTTCTGGTGGCAGGCACGACCGGTTCAGGCAAATCCGTGGCCATCAACACTATGATCCTGTCGCTGCTCTACCGGCTGAAGCCGGAGGAGTGCCGGTTGATCATGGTCGATCCGAAAATGCTGGAACTCTCTGTTTATGACGGCATTCCGCATCTGCTGACCCCTGTCGTGACGGATCCGAAAAAGGCCGTCATGGCGCTGAAATGGGCGGTTCGCGAAATGGAAGACCGCTATCGCAAGATGTCGCGGCTCGGCGTGCGCAATATCGATGGCTATAACGCCCGCGCTGCCCAGGCCCGCGAGAAGAACGAGGTGATTACCGTCAGCGTCCAGGTCGGATTTGATCGTCATTCAGGCGAGATCCTCTATGAGGATCAGGATCTCGACATGTCGCATATGCCCTATATCGTCATCATCGTCGACGAAATGGCCGACCTGATGATGGTGGCTGGCAAGGAAATCGAAGGCGCAATCCAGCGTCTGGCGCAGATGGCGCGCGCGGCGGGCATTCACTTGATCATGGCGACCCAGCGGCCGTCCGTCGATGTCATCACCGGCACGATCAAGGCGAATTTCCCGACCCGGATTTCCTTCCAGGTGACATCCAAGATCGACAGCCGCACGATTCTGGGCGAGCAGGGTGCGGAACATCTGCTGGGCCAAGGTGATATGCTGCACATGGTTGGCGGCGGCCGGGTTTGCCGTGTCCACGGACCATTCGTTTCGGATGCGGAAGTCGAGCAAGTCGTGGCACATCTGAAAACCCAGGGCCGTCCTGAATATCTCGGCACGGTGACTGAGGAAGATGGCGGCGAACCCATGGCCAGCGCCCATGCCGTTGAAGAGACCTATGACCGTGCTCCGGTTGGCGGTGGCAGCGAGGAAAGCGACGAGGTCTATGAAAAGGCCGTCAAGGTGGTGCTGCGGGACCAGAAATGCTCGACATCCTACATCCAGCGTCGCCTGTCGATTGGCTATAACCGCGCTGCTTCGCTCGTGGAACGGATGGAGCGGGAAGGTCTGGTTGGTCCGGCAAACCATGTTGGCAAGCGGGAAATCATTGCCGGTTCTTCATCCGATCCAGTCGGGAGCGGCATAGGTTTTGATGAGGTCGATTGACGTGAGGGACCGTGGCGACTGCGTCATTCCTGATGATGGAGATGATCAGAGTTTGTCAGGGAAAAGTGGAACCCGGTTTTCCCGAAAAGACAAACGAAAACAAAAGAACCTAGGATCTGTCTGGTTCAATCTGAACCTGACAGATCCTAGGCGCAGAATACACACCAACGCCGTGCCTCTCACAGAGGTACGGCGTTTTGCATTCTACGGCTATTGGGAACCGATTATTCTGGCGGCAGGATGTGGGCGCTGCCGATAACGGTCAAATAAGACAGATCGCCCGGCCTTGGCAGATCAAGGCGGGACATCCTCACGGAAAGGGTCGGTATTGCGACATCGTTACCCTGCAATTGCAAGGTCACCGTACCACTTGCTCCTGAAAATTCGACATCCAGGACCCGCACCGGTCTGCTTGCATCTGTCATGGCCGGTTTGATGCAGATCTGCTCCGGTCGCAACATGATATCACCGTTGCCAGTGTTGCCGCTTTCGACAGGGATGGTTCCAAGTGCGCAATTGGCTTGTCCAGTTGCAAATATTGCGGGAAGAACGATGGCTTCGCCCAGGAAAAGCGCTGTTTGGCGGTCAATTGGCCGCTCGTAAAGGTCTCTGGGCGCACCGGCCTGCACCAGCTTTCCATCACGCAAAACAGCAAGCTGGTCAGCGAAGGACAGTGCCTCCGTCTGGTCATGGGTGACGAGGATGGTGGTAATCCCAGCGGCGGCCAGCAGTTTGGATACTGCCTTGCGCATGGTTTCCCTCAAACCCGTGTCCAGTGCCGAAAAAGGTTCATCCAGCAACATCAGTCGCGGTTGGCGACCAAGGGCGCGCGCCAGCGCCACCCGCTGCTGCTGGCCACCGGACAATTGGTGGGGACGCCGGGCCAGCATGCTAGGATCAAGCTCGACCATTTCGGCCAAATTCCTGATCCGTTCCTCGCGGTTCTTTAGCCCGCGTTCAAATCCGAAGGCGATATTGTCGGCAACGCTCAGATGGGGAAACAGCGCGCCGTCCTGAGAGACGATGCCAATGCCGCGTTTATGGGCTGGCTGCATGAAGCCCGGCTCGGCCTGAAGCGCGCCACCAAGGCTGATCCGGCCCGAATTCGGCATTTCAAAGCCAGCGATCAACCGCAAAAGTGTGGTTTTCCCTGAGCCAGAGGGGCCGACGATGGCGGTGCGGCTGCCGGCGGGAATAGCCAGCGAGACATCGTTCAAAGCCTGTACATGACCGTATTGTTTGCTGACGGATTGAATATCGAGAAAGGTCATTGGCCAGCCGTGCGTTTGGATTGCGACTGCAAAAGCAGGGTAAGGGGCAGAGAGAGGACCACCATCATCAAGGCGAAGGGAGCCGCTGCCACATAGTCGATTTCGCTGGTTAGTGACCAGAATTTGGTGGCAAGCGTGTCGACCCCGTTGGGAGCCAGCATCAGCGTTGCGGTCAGTTCATTGGTGATACCCATGGCAACCAGCGCGATACTGGCGGCGGCTCCGGGTGCGGCCAGCCGCATCGTTGTCAGCCAGACCGCTTGGGTCGGGCTTTTACCAAGGCTCATGGCGGCTCTTTCCAGTTCCACCGGAGCCTGCGAAATGCTGGAGCGTAAACCCACCATGGCACGCGGCAGGAAAAGCAGGATATAGGCAGCGATCAGCGTCGCGAATGTCTGGTAGAAGGGCAGGGCCACCCGCACCGTGATGGTCACCAGCGCCAGTGCCACGACGACGCCGGGCAGAGAGCCGACATAATAATGGCAGGCCTCCAGCAGCTTTTGCAGGCGTCCCGGTGCGCGCACTGATAACCAGGCCATCGGTGCTGCGGCCAACATAGAGAGAATGCCGCCGGTAAGCGCCAGCACGATTGTTTCCACAAAGGCCGTCCAGACCATGTCATTCTGCCATGCCTGCAAGCCACCAATATAGAGCCATCGCAGCAGCGTATAGACAGGCACGCCAAGCGCCAGCACCGTCACGCTGAGCAGCAGCAACAAGGCTGGAACGACAAATCCGCCCAACCGGTGACGCAGAGACGGCCGGATGGCGCCGGAGCCGACGCGTGCATAGCGCTCGCTGCCGCGCAAAATCCCGTCAAGACCCAAGAGCAGCAAGCAGCAGAACACCAGAACGCCGCTCAGCATATTGGCGGCGGGGCTGTTATAGGCCGATTGAAACTGGTCGACGATGGCGGTCGCAAAAGTGTCGAACCGGATCATCACGAACAAGCCGTATTCGGACAACAGATGCAGCGCCACCAGCAAAGCGCCACCAAGAATGGCCAGACGCAATTGCGGCAAGACCACGCGGAAGAAAACCTGCCATGGCCCAAGGCCGAGCGAGGCTGCGGCATCCTCTATGGCCGGATCGAGCCGGCGAAGAGAGGCGGCAACAGGTAAGTAGAGAAACGGGAAATAGGCAAGCACCGAAATTAGGACAGCGCTCCACAGCCCGTGCATGCCGGGGGCAATACCGATCCAGGCATAGCTGTGCACGAAAGCCGGAACTGCCAGCGGCGTCACCATCAGCCAGGACCAAAGCCCGGCCCAAGGCAGGTGTGTCCGCTCGATCAACCAGGCAAGGGCCACGGCAAGCACGACGGTAATGGGAATGGTTGCCGCTTCCAGCAGGACCGTATTGATCAGCAGGTCGCCGACACGACCGCGAAAGACCAGGGCTTTCACCGTCTCCCAGCCGACATCGACGGTAACCCAGGCGATAAAACCAAGTGGCACAAGGCTGAACGCGGCAACGAAGCCTGCAATCACCAGCAGACCGATATGCCCGGCGGGCCGGTGCTGGCGCCCTGCCGTCATCCCTGTCTGCGCTTTGGGCGCTGTTCGCCTATTGTCCTGCAACAACGGTATTCGATCTTCTTGTTATGGCAATATCGATGCGGGCGGTGTCTGGAAAAGCCAAAATGACTCTAAAAAAGGCAATCGCCGATTGGCGATTGCCCTAAGCCTTTCTTGAGGGAAAGACAATAGTTTCGAAGCAAAGGCGATGTCTGGCAGTCAGCGGGGCCGGTTGCCGTAATACGTGCCTTCTGTTTTAGAGAATCCCGGCAGCCGTCATCATTTCAGTGACCTTCTTGCTGTTCAGCTTGGTCGGCTCAACCTTCGGTGCGTCCAGATCCTTGATCGGCACCAACTTGGCATTCGACTCCGCACCCTTGCCCACGGCATATTCATAGGACGTGCCGGTTTTCAGGATCGCCTGGCCTTCCTTGCTAGTCATGAATTTCAAGAAGGCCTGGGCATCCTTCATATGTTGGGTGGACTTGATGATGCCGCCGCCGGAAATGCTGAGGAAGGCGCCCGGGTCCTGATGCTTGAAATAATGCAGCGCCACGTTACCGCTGTTTTCTGCGGTCTTGGCCTGATCGCCGAACCAGTAATAATGATAGATCACCGCACCTTCGACTTCACCGGCATTCACGGCCTTCATGGCAACGCTGTTGCCCTTGTAGAAGGTCGCATTTTCCTTCAAGGCCTTCAGCCACTTGGCGGTGGCTTCCTCACCATTCAGCTCCAGGAGGGCGCTGACGATGGCCTGGAAATCCGCACCTGATGGAGAGGCTGCCCAACGGCCTTTCCACGCCGGATCGGCAAGATCGAGCAGGGATTTTGGCAGTTTGTCTTCGCTGAGCTTGGTCTTGTCATAGGCAAACACGGTGGAGCGGGCAGCAATGCCGATCCATTGGCCATTGGCTGGACGAAACTCTTCCGGCACTTGCGCCAGAGTATCGGCATCAACAGGAGCAAACAGGCCAGCTTGATCGACCAGCGTCATGGCTGGCGAATTTTCCGTCAGAAACACATCGGCTGGTGAGGCTTCGCCCTCCTGCAAGAGCTGATTGGCAAATTGCATGTCGCTGCCCTGGCGCATCGTCACCTTGATGCCCGTCTGCTTGGTAAAGGCTTCGACCCATTCCCGGCCCAGACTTTCATGCTGGGCATTGTAGACGACAATGCCGTCGCCATCGGCGGCGAAAGCCGGCGCAATTGCAGTCGTGGCGAAGAGCGCGGAAAGAACAGCCATAGCGCGGAGGTTGGAAATGCGAGAGATTTTCAAGTCAGTCTCCTTGTCGAAGGGCAGAAGGAAGTCACAAATCTGGACCTTGGTTAGGTAAGCTGAGTATCGAAGTCAAGTTACTCTTGGTTGGGAGGTCTGTGGCTGTTGAACGGTTTAGCTGTATGCTGTTTCTAGAATGACGGTTGCGTATGCCTATGAGCATGGGAATGAGGGGCTTGACGCCTTTTGTCGCATTACGGTTGCAATCAGTATTGCTTTTCTGATCACGATGAATTGTACCCTGGGGAAGGGAACCGTCGATTTGAGAGGGCAAATTTCAACGCTTTTTACGGCGCGTTGGCGGCTTTTGCGGATAGGGTCGAAGCTGCCGCCGCATCATTGATTGCGGTGCCATCGGAACGTACGACGACCGCATTGGAAGCGAGATTGAGCCCCGCGGCCTTGAAGGCGGCGAGCAGGCGTTTGATACCCTCGCGCTTGATCAGGCTGGGATTGCCGGGTCGGCAAGTGAATTTGAACCGGATGACCATGGAATTCTCATTGACCTCCTGAATGCCCTGCATTTTGAGAGGAATGAGAAAATCGCCCGCAAATTCCGGTTCTTCTAACAGTGACAGACCGACTTTTTTGGCCGTCTTGCGGATCATTTCCAGATCGGCGTCGCGGTCGAAGCGCAATTCGAATTTAATCGTGCCCCAATCGCGACTGTAGTTGGTAACGGCGGCGATCTGGCCAAAGGGCACTGTATGCACAGGGCCATTGTGGTGGCGCAAACGAACGGAGCGCAGCGAAATCTGCTCGACAGTGCCCTGTAGCTTGCCAACATCAATATATTCATCGATCCGGAAGGCGTCTTCCGCCAGGAAAAATATGCCGGAAACGACATCCTTGACGAGCGCTTGCGATCCGAACGAGACGGCAAGGCCAAGCACGCCGAAGCCTGCGAGAAGCGGCGCGACATTGACGCCGAGCGAGGACAGGATGACCAGAAGTGCGACGGCGAGCACCGCGCCCATGACCAGATTGCGCACGACAGGCAGAACCGTGGACAACCGGCTCGTGGTTTTCTGTTCGCCATCATCCTCGTGACCCGGTAGCTTGACGGTGTTGACCGGGGATATGGTCTCGAAAAACTTCCAGAGAAAGCCGCAGACAAAGGCGCTGCAGACAATGGTAATGCCAAATTGCTGTAAATGGTTCAGCCAGTAGGAGGCATCCACCCCGGCATTGGCCAGAAGCGGTTGCCACAAGATGACGGTGATGTGAATTCCAATCAGCCAGATCGCGCCGGAAAACGGGATGCGCAACGCCCAGAGCAGGACCGAGTGGAAACCGGGGCCATAGACGGCTTCCCGTCGTATTGCCAGATATTGAAACAGGCCAGAGACACCGCGATGCAGGATGGGAATCAGTATGAACACGATCTGGCTGATGCCTGACACGCGCACCCAAAGGACGTTTTGAGCCGTGCCGGCAACCAGAAGACCGAGCAGCCATATAACAATTGTGGAAACGATGTAGAAATTGACGATCAAATTGCCGGTAATACGCTGCCATCCGTTGACATGGCCAGAATGAGAGTTGGCGATGTCGCGCCGCCCCACGATAAACCAGACCAGCAGATAGGCGGTGACGATAGTGGAGCTGAGGAACAGCCAGCCATCCACCGCCATCGGGGCTAGCCCGCGGGCATCGGCCAGATTAAGGCTGCTATGGGTAAAGCCGGACAGAAACCCGAAGCCCACCATCATTTTGAGATGCCAGGATGGTTTGGCGATATCGAATAACGGTTCGAAACCATTGATCCTGGCAAAGAGCAGGCGACCGAAACTGGCAAAGATCGCTGTCGTCATGGCGATATGAATGAAGCTGGAGGTGACCTCTTTGCCAAATGAGCCGGAGACCATGCCCATATGGGCGCCATTGCGCGCCAAAACCACGAAAATGACGACCGCAAGCAGATCTCCGGCCAGCCGCAGGCCTGCCCATAAAGCCTTGCCAAGTGGCCCGCGATCCGGACCAAGACGGGGCATGAGCCGTGCGAACGCCATTAGAAACACGGCTGATGTCGCGAGCCCGGCAACGATAGCGCCCGCGGCCGTTAGGCTGAGTTCCTTCATGCCTGTTTGCTCTTCATGCAAAGATTGCATGCTGTTGCTAAACGCTGCTGGCAAGCTTTGCAGACCCGTTAAAGCGACGGTCCCGCCACGCCGAAGGGCGTTTGCCACCTCTGCGTAAGCAGCCGTCATCATGTCAGCTTCCATGCTGGCGGAACTGGATTGCGCAGGTTGGGCGGTGGTTACTCCGGACGGTGTGGACGATAAAGGAAGGCTTGTGGGTGGCGCTTGCTGGAGGACCGCATTGTTCTGCTCCACAGAGACCTTGGCCGGAACCTTAGTGCTGTCCTGTGCGGCAACCCGTGACGTTATTCCGCTGGAAAGGCTTGAGAGGAAGAGGATGGCGATGATCAGGCCGGTATGCCGGCACCTTGCGATAAGCTGTGTCATCTCGTTCCCCCGGCGTTTAGCCATCCGGCTATGCTATGCCTTGGGAAGTATTATCGCGATTTTCTGAAAAATCAGCAAAGCCATCGCGAAGCCATGCGAAATTTCATGCAAAAATGGCGCGAGACAGAGTCTCGCGCCATTTTACCGTTGATGAAGAGAGAATTACGGGGAAACGCACTGGCGGCGTGGGCCATAATTGGGCTGGAACGTATTGTCCGAGGCCCGGTAGGACCGGTAGCGATTATAGCACCATTGAGTATGCGAGTTTCCACCCTGTGGCCGTGCGCTGAGGGCGCCGCCAATGATAGCACCTGCGGCCAAACCACCAATAATCGCGCCCGCATTGCTGCGGTTATGGCGACGGTGATATCTGTCACGATCGTAGCGGTTATAGCCGCGACGGCCGTCCCAATTGCGATCGCTATGGCGACGGGGACCAGGAACATAGCGGCGTTGGCGGCGATCATCAGCCCAACTATTTTCCGCCACTTGGACGCCGCCCTGTCCTGCGCTCGGAACGCTCTGCGTCTGTGCAGGTTGCGAAAGTGCTGTTGGTGCGGCGGATGCGCCAACCGGCGCCATACCTGTCAGCAGTGTCGCCGCTGACAGCAGAATTGCGGCAATTTTTTTCATTTCCTCACCTGTTTCTGTCTTTGATTTCACCGGTAAACTGTTTGCCAGCAAGAAAAGTTCCCCGGGTTGGGAGTTTAGGGCCTCGTATTTTACGGCACGTGCTGAAACATACGGGATGGTATTTTGCCATCTCAGTGAACATCCCGCGTAAACTCACCTTTTCGGGAACAAAGTCGTTTGTGGCGGCTTTATTACGAACTTCACAAACGGGAGCGGTTCTCGATGAAATATATTTTCCCAATTCTATTGGTCACAGCAATGCCGGCCATGGCCCAATCGCCGCAGCTCGAACAGGCTTGTCATACGGTGCTGCAAAATTTTCTGATGAAGCCGGATGTGAAAATCGGCCAGACGCAGAGCTTTCCTGAATTAACCCCTCCAGGGGCACGCATCACCTTTTCCGAGCGACAGGATGCCGATGCCTCGAAGATGGATGATGTCATCGATTGCGAGTTTCAAAAAGCGACCGCACCTTTCGGTCTGACCAAGTTCTGCATTTCCAGCACCTGCTATTCGCCAGGGGAGCGCGCCGACGACCGCCGCCGCCGTTTCGAGGAAATGCAGGCGTTGATGAACAGAAAATAACGGCTTTGCTGCATATCCTTGAAGGATTGCCGAGAGGTGGCACTTCGGAGCTGGGAATGCATGACTGCCAGACAACATTCCAAGTCAAACACAATTTTGAGATGACATGACACAACACGCTAGCAAACCAAGACGTCGCATGCAGATTTTCGTCGGCTCCCTTTTCATCATTGGCTGCCTTATCGGTGGCTACTACGTGATTGGCTATCATCCCGGTGAAGTGGAACCAGAAAACCCACTCAACAGCTCCAGCCAAACTAACCCGTAAGGTCTGCTTTCAGCATCAGAGCGAGAAAACAGAAGCTGATATTTCATATATATAAGAGAAAACAATGGCTTCCTGTGTAGTCGCTCTTCGTGACTTACGCTTCTGAAATCATCCAGTCACGGCGCAACAGCCTTCCTTAGCAGAAGGTCGGCTGTTGCCGAAATACCGCAGTCCCTGCGTTTTATCCCAAAATTGCAAATCACTTATTGGCTTCAGAATCGAGTCGATCTAAAAACCATTTATGTTCAACACCAATCAGGGAGGCTTTATGGCATATTTTTCCACCTCCCCGGTGGCCAGCGCCAATTTCATGTTGGTAGGCGCCATCCGCAGTTAACCTGCGTGTGCGTAACGGTCAGTCCGTTACCTTGTGTTGAATCCGGCTGGTCCGGGAATAGAAATTTCTCCCTCTAACGCCACTTTATCGCGTCTCCGCGCGGTTTCCATTCTATTCATATGTTGGAGCCGGCTCGCGCCGGAATTTTCCTATGGCTTTAGGTTATAAATCTCGCCGTGGCGGGGCATTTCGCAGCGTTTTCGGTTTTTGTGCGGTTCATTGGCGCCGGCAGCCGGGGCGTGTGGTGTTCATGCTGTTTGCCGTATTGCTTTCCACTTTGGCGGATGTGTTGACGCCGCTGTTTTCCGGTCGTTTGGTCGACGCGGTTGTCTCGGGCCGTGCCGATGACAGCCTTGCGTGGAACAGCGCGCTTGCCGCCTTCGCCTGGCTGATGGCGCTTTCCGCCGGAGCTGTCTTGCTGCGCCATGCAACGTTTACCGCCATTATCGGCTTTACGCTGCGCTCCATGTCGGACATTGCCGCCGATGCCTTCTCTCGCATTCAGCGCTTTTCCAGCGATTGGCATGCCAATAGTTTCGCTGGCTCGACGGTGCGCAAAGTGACACGCGGCATGTGGGCACTCGACCTGTTGAACGACACGGTTTTCGTCGCGCTGTTTCCCTCGCTTGTCATGCTGATCGGTTCCACTGTGCTCATGACCTGGCATTGGCCGATGATGGGCCTGTTGGTCGGGGTCGGGTCCGTTTGCTTCGTGTTGTTTACGGCAATCATGGCTCTGCGCTACGTCGCGCCAATGGCCAGCATGGCCAATAGCTGGGACACGAAGCTGGGTGGTTCCTTGGCCGATGCTGTGACCTGTAATGCCGTGGTCAAGGCCTTCGGTGGAGAAAGCCGCGAGGAAACCCGTCTGAGCTGGGTTCTGCAAAAATGGCAGGACAGGACGCGCCGTACCTGGACGCGCGGCACGCTGAATGGCAGCCTGCAAGCAACCTTGTTGATGGTGCTGCGCGGCGGCGTTTTGGGTCTGGCTCTGTGGCTATGGAGTGCTGGAAAAGCCAGCCCTGGTGACATCACGTTCGTGCTGACGGCCTTTTTCATCCTACAGGGCTATCTGCGGGAAATTGGTATGCATATCCGTAACTTGCAACGGTCAGTCAATGATATGGAGGAACTGGTTTTCCTGCATGGTCAACCCCTTGGCGTCGTGGATGTGGCCGGTGCAAAACCTGTTGTCATCGAACGCGGCAAGATTGAATTCGATCGGGTGTCCTTTCATTACGGCAATCATTTTGCGCCGCTCTACAAGGACTTTTCCGTTGTGATCCAGCCCGGTGAGAAGGTTGGGCTGGTTGGCCATTCCGGCTCCGGCAAGACGACGTTCATCAAGCTCATTCAGCGCTTGCATGACGTCAACGGGGGGGCGATCCGGATCGATGGTCAGGATATTGCGCTCGTTGCTCAAACCTCGTTACGCCAGCAGATCGCCATCGTGCAGCAGGAGCCGATCCTGTTCCATCGCTCGCTTGCGGAAAACATTGCCTATGCAAGACCTTCGGCTAGCCAGCAGGAAATTGAAACTGCTGCAAGACTTGCCAGCGCCCATGGCTTTATCGAGGCCTTGCCGAAGGGGTATGGCACACTGGTGGGTGAGCGTGGCATCAAGCTTTCGGGTGGTGAACGCCAGCGGATTGCGATTGCGCGTGCCTTTCTTGCCGATGCGCCGATCCTTATTCTGGATGAGGCAACGTCAAGCCTGGATTCGGAATCGGAAATGCTGATCCAGGAAGCCATGGAACGGCTTATGCAGGGCAGAACCACACTGGTCGTGGCGCATCGGTTGTCGACCGTGCGGGCGCTCGACCGGCTGCTGGTCTTCGATCACGGCCGGATCGCTGAGGAGGGGACGCATGAGAGCCTGATCAGGATGAAGTCAGGTATTTACCGTGGTCTTTTCGAGCGTCAGGCGTTGGAATTGACCAAGGGCATGGTGTTCGGAGAATAGGCTTTTCAAGAGAAGAAAATGCTTTGCTTCATACCAAGGGTCATTGGAGATGGCCCTTGGTATCAGATCTGGCGCATGGTGTTGTTGTGGCTTTCCGACCGTGTGTCGCCATCGCCGGGCAATATCATGGTGATCCGCAAGCCTTTCGGCTTGACATTGCCGGCAAAGACCTTGCCGCCATGCCGTTCGACGGCCGTCTTGGCAATTGCCAGGCCAAGGCCGTATCCGGATGCACTGCCGCTGCTGCCTGAACTGATAAAGGGGCGAAAAATACTTTCAAGGTCATCTTCCTTGACGCCTGGACCTTCGTCCGTAAAGGTGAGTGTCAGGCCAATCGGTGAAATGTTCGTCGAAATCCGGATGACTGTCGCTTCTCCGGTATATTTGATCGCATTGCGCAAGACATTTTCAATGGCGCGATAGATAAGCTCGCCATTGACTGCGGCGACAAAACTGCCACTGCGTTGAAAGTCAATTGATACGGCCTTTTCTTGGGCCTCAAAAGTGGCGTCCTGAACAATCTCATCGAGAATGTCGAGAATATCGATGACCAGGAGTTGATTTTCTTCATCTGTCTTGGAGGACAGCCTGGCCAGGGTGAGGATCTCACCGACCAGCCGATCCAGTCGCTCAATTTCGTGGTCCATGCGATCCAGCAGGCTGGGCAGGCGTCCTGGGTTTTTTCGCAGGATACCGGTAACGGCTTGCAGGCGTGACAAGGGTGAGCGTAGTTCGTGGGAAATATCATGAAACAGCCGTTCTCGGCTCTCATGCAGCTCCTGCAGGCGGATGGCACTGATGTCGAAATGCTGTGTCAGTATTCCAATCTCATCCCTGCGATTTTTGACAGGATCATGGATGCGGATGCTGAAGTGGCCTTCTGCCAGCATTTTCAACCCATGGCGAAGCCGCTCAATGGGTGTCAGCAGATATTTGGTCAGCAGGTAGGCGGAAAACAAGCTGGCGACAAGGCCGATCAGCCAAGGCAACACAAGAGGCCAGTCATTGCCGATAGTCGATTTATCGATGGTGAGAGTATAGCATTGGTTGGCGTAGGATATAACAATGCTGCCCGGAAATCGATCCTTGGCGCAGGTTTGCGGGGCAGCTGCCGGCACCGCCTGGAGTAGGAAATGCCCCTCGTCTCCCGGAGGTGTTATGCTGCGGATAAACGCCTGCGTCTCCTGCGGCCCGACACGTTGGAGCATCTCGGCAATTTGTGCGGCAATGATCTCGTTCTGCACCTCAGCGATGCGCATATGCGGCGGAAGTTGGCCATTGAATCGTGGAAGCGATATGCCCAACATCGTTGTCAGCGTGATTGTCAGCCAGACAATGACGAAAAAACGCCAGAAAAGCCGTGGCATCAGTTATCCTGTAGCAGAATATAACCCTGCCCCCGAACAGATTGGATCCAGCTTTGCTTGTCTTTTCTGAGGCCGAGTTTCTGGCGGATGCTGCTGAGATGAACATCGATACGCCGGTCGAAAGGCGTCAGGGGCCTGCCGAATACGCTTTGGGAAATATCGTGTTTGGAAACGACCTTGCCGCCATTGCGAACCAGAAGTTCCAGGAGATTGTATTCCGTCCCGGTCAAGGCGAGAGCCTCACCATTGATATGCGCCTGCCTGCTTGTTGGATAAAGAACAAGTTCGCCGCTTTTGAGCGGTTGAGACGGATGTTCGGGTGGCGTTTTGCCCGTCCGACGCAATATTGCCCGCAGCCGCGCCACCAGTTCGCCGGGTGAACAGGGCTTGGAGACGTAATCGTCGGCACCAAGATCCAGCCCGGTAATCCGGTCCTTGTCATCCCCCCTGGCTGTCAGCATGACGATAGGAATTTCACTGGATTTTCGGATATTCTGCAAGACATCGACACCATTCATGATCGGCATCATGACGTCGAGAACGATGATGTCTGTCGCCCCACTGTCGACAAAAGCAAGCCCCTTGGCGCCATCGTCTGTCGCGAGTACATCAAACCCTTCATCCGTCAGATATTCGCAAAGCAACCCAGTAAATTCCAGGTCGTCATCAATCAAAAGAACACGCGTCATTTTTCAGCTCTTCGTGGCGGTGGCCTGTTATAAGTGAAAATCGACCAGGGGGTTCAAGTTTTACATAAGTTTACGTGCTTATGGTAGATGTTGTGCCGACATGTGGTGGCAGTTCATGCTCGTTTAGTGCCGCCATGATGTTACCGGCGCATAGGATTGGCTCCATCGGCCCATGACTGGGCTTGCAAATCGATCAGGCCGGACGGAAAATCGCATCTTTAACCCGCCAACTTGGCGCTTGCCCGACTCGTATCCATCATGAAAAGCCACTTGAAAAGTCTTGCCCATCGCGACCGCACCGAGACGAGCGACCGCCATCTGGCATTTTATCTGACCTTCATTGCCGGCGCGGCCAATGCTGGCGGCTTTATGGCGGTTGGTCAATATACCTCTCACATGTCGGGCATTGTCTCGTCCATGGCTGACAATCTGGTGCTGGGCGATTTAAAACTTTTGCTGATGGGGTTGCTCGCGCTGTGTTTCTTTCTTGCAGGCGCTGGCTTTTCCGCAATTTTGATCAATTGGGGCCGCAGGCGAGATTTGAGGTCGGTCTATGCGCTGCCATTGGCGGTCGAGGCGTGGTTGATGGGGGTGTTTGCCCTTTCCGGGGCAATCAGTTTCAGCGAGAAGGGCGAGGCCGTGGCTTTCGTCGTCATGCTTCTCTGCTTCATCATGGGCCTGCAGAATGCCATCATCACAAAACTCTCCGGCGCGCGGATCAGAACGACCCATGTGACGGGCTTGGTCACCGATACCGGCATTGAACTTGGCAAACTGTTCTATTGGAACGGATACTCAAATGGTAAAGTCACGTACCCACCGGTCCGGGCCGATTTAGCGAAGCTTTGGCTGCTGGTGCGCATGGTTGGGCTGTTTTTCGGCGGTGGCGTGGTCGGGGCTATCCTGTTTCAACAAATCGGCGTTTCCGCTGCGGCCTTTTTGGCGATACCTCTGGCGCTTGCCGCTCTCTACCCGATGCTAGAGGACTATTCCTCCCAAAAGCAGCGCTGAAGGCAAGTCTGGTCTGCATGTTGTGTCATTGACGCGCCGTAAAGTGGTTGACGTTCTTGATCGGCTGGATATAACGCCTGCCAGAGATTCTGTTGCAAACCAGACAGAGTCTGGATGTCGGCATACGGCATCGGGCTTAGGAAGAGTGTCCGAGTGGTTTAAGGAACCGGTCTTGAAAACCGGCGTGCGGGAGACCGTACCGTGGGTTCGAATCCCACCTCTTCCGCCATGCTGAAAAAAATATCAATAAAATCAAATAGTTGCATGCTGAATTGCCAAGCTATTAGGCACGGTTTGACAATTTATGTTCTCGTTTCACCTCCTGCTTCGAAGGGGAGGGGCGTCTTGGGTGATTGTATCATTAGGAAATAGCGCTGCTGTTTACAGCAACCTTGGTCTCGATCACATGTCGTGCGCGTCTTCTGTGGCGTTCTTGCGTTTCAGCAGGAACCAGAGGAATGCCAGGCTCATCACGGCCATTGCAAACCAGGTTACTGCATATTGAAGATGGCTATTGGGAAAACGGATCTGCGTTAAACCACCGACCGGATAGCCGCCCGGCACATCGCTTTTGTCGGCGTCCATAAAGAACGGCGCGACTTGCGTCAGATTGCGTTTGGCGGCAATGGCGGAAACGTCGCGTGAATACCAGCGATCGGCATTTGGATCATTGGAGCGCAGCAAGGTTCCATTCGGTTCGCTGATGCGCAGAAGGCCGCTTACGGTCACGGTTCCGGGAATCTGACCTTGTGCCCGGCGTGTCGGGTCTTTGCGGTCAATCGGTACAAAGCCCCTGTTGATCAACAGGGTTCCGTCTTTTTCAGTCTTGAGGGGGGTCATGACCCAATAGCCAGCGCCCAATTCCGTGGAGGCGTAGACCAAGGTTTCCTTGTCGTGTTCGTAAATGCCGGAAGTCTTGATATGGCGGTATTCATCGGCGTCGCGATTGACGGAAGGCCATTGCGCTGGGGAAGGTGCGTCCACCGGTTCGGCATGAACACGGGCGTCGACACGAGCGATCAATGCTTTTTTCCAGCCCAGACGTTCAATTTGCCAGATGCCGAGTGCGATGAACAAGGCCGTTGCCAGCAGGAGAAAGCTGGATAGGGCAACCTTCTTCATGGGAAAACGCCTAATGGCCTGCTGGTCTGACATGTATCAATCGTCCTGAAACGGATCGGGCGACATGGATATGCCGCCCGATCAGATATTGGTGTCCTTACGGGACGTTGCGCATCATTTCAGGGCTCATCGGCATCATATTGGTGTTCAAGTGATGCATGACCCAAAGCGAACCCGAAAGTGCGATAACAACGACGATGATCGTGAAGATCAGCGCCATCATGTTCCAGCCGCCTTCCGACTTTGTATTCATATGCAGGAAGTAGATCATATGAACCACGACCTGGATAGCGCCAAGCCCCATGACGATACCTGCGAGCAGGGCCTTGTTGGTCAGGCTGCCGCTCATCACCAGATAGAACGGTATGGCCGTCAGGATGACCGACAGGATAAAGCCGATCATATAGGTTTTCATCGAGCCATGGCTGGCCTCGTGACCGCCATGGTGATGATCATGGCCGTGGCCATGCGAATGTGCGTGCGAATTGTCGTTCATCCGATCACTCCCAGCAGGTAGACGTAGGAGAATACGCCAATCCAGATAACGTCGAGGAAGTGCCAGAACATCGAGAGGCACATCAGGCGACGGCGATTTGCTTCGATCAGTCCATGCTTGCCGACCTGGGCCATCAGCGTCACCAGCCAGATGATACCGAAGGTCACGTGCAAACCGTGGGTGCCGACCAGCGTAAAGAAGGCTGACAGGAAGGCGCTGCGATTTGGACCTGCTCCTTCATGGATCAAGTGAGCGAACTCATAGAGTTCGAGCGCCAGGAAGATTGCGCCGAATACACCGGTGATGCCAAGCCAGATCAGCGTGGAGGCCTTGTTGTTCTTCTCCATCGACAGCATGGCAAAGCCATAGGTGATCGACGAAAACAGCAGCATTGCCGTGTTGATCGCGACCAGTTTCAGGTCGAACAGGTCGGCCGGAGCCGGGCCAGCCGCATAATTGCGGCCGAGCACGGCATAGGTGGCAAAAAGCATTGCGAAGATCAGGCAGTCGCTCATCAGATAGAGCCAGAACCCAAGGTTCGTGCTGCTTTCCGGATGATGCTCTTCCGTCAGATAGAACTCCGGCTTTGCGGTTTTTAAAGTTCTGGGATCCATCTGATCACCCCTTCCTTGCCAAAAGCGCGGTCCGCGTTGCCTCAGTATTCACCACCTCTTCGGCGGAGATATAGAAGTCGCGGTTGTAGTTGAACGTGTGCGAGATCGACACTGCAACGATCGCCACGAAAGACACGATGGCCAACCACCACATGTACCAGATCAGGCCGAATGCCATGGCGACGCTGAGACCCGCAAGGATAACCCCCGTGCCGGTGTTCTTCGGCATATGGATCGGCTTGAAGCCCAGCAGAGGACGGCTATAGCCACGCCTCTTCATGTCGTCCCATGCGTCACTGTCATGGACCACAGGTGTGAAAGCGAAGTTATAGGCCGGTGGCGGCGAAGAAATCGACCACTCCAGGGTCCGGCCATTCCATGGGTCGCCCGTCAGGTCGGCCAGTTCGTGGCGCCTGAAATAGCTGACCACAAGCTGGATGACGAAGGAGGCGATACCAAGCGCAATCAGGCAGGCGCCGAATGCAGCGATGATGAACCAGATTTGCAGCGACGGATCGTCGAACTGGCTCATGCGGCGGGTCACACCCATCAGGCCGAGAACGTAAAGCGGCATGAAGGCGAAGTAGAAGCCGACCAGCCAGAACCAGAAGGACATCTTGCCCCAGAACGGATCAAGCTTGTAGCCGAATGCTTTCGGGAACCAGAAGGTGACGCCAGCCATAAGCCCGAACACCACGCCGCCGATGATGACATTATGGAAGTGGGCGATCAGGAACAGCGAGTTGTGGAGGACGAAGTCAGCTGGTGGCACGGCGAGAAGAACGCCGGTCATGCCGCCGATGACGAATGTCACCATGAAGCCCATGGTCCACAACATCGGCACTTCGAACCGGATACGGCCACGATACATCGTGAACAGCCAGTTGAAGATCTTCGCACCCGTCGGGATCGAGATGATCATCGTGGTAATGCCGAAGAACGAGTTGACGCTGGCGCCCGAACCCATGGTGAAGAAGTGATGCAGCCACACCAGGTAGGACAGGACCGTAATACAGACCGTGGCGTAAACCATCGATGTATAGCCAAACAGGCGCTTGCCGGAGAAGGTCGAGACCACTTCCGAGAAAATGCCGAATGCAGGCAGAACCAGGATATAGACTTCCGGGTGACCCCAGATCCAGATCAGGTTCACATACATCATCGGGTTGCCACCGAGATCGTTGGTGAAGAAATTGGTGCCGACATAACGGTCAAGCGTCAGCAGGGCCAAAGTCGCGGTCAGGATCGGGAAGCTGGCAACGATCAACACGTTGGTGCAGAGCGAGGTCCAGGTGAAGATTGGCATCTTCATCATAGTCATGCCCGGAGCGCGCATCTTGACGATGGTCGCAATCAGGTTGATGCCTGATAATGTCGTTCCGACACCGGCCACCTGAAGTCCCCAGATGTAATAATCGACACCGACGCCGGGGCTGTAATCGCCACCCGAAAGCGGCGGATAGGCCAGCCAACCGGTGCGAGCGAATTCACCGACGAACAGCGAAATCATCACGATCACCGCGCCAGCAACCGTCATCCAGAAGGAGAAGTTGTTGAGGAACGGGAAGGACACATCGCGCGCGCCGATTTGCAAGGGAACGACGAGGTTCATCAAGCCGGTTACAAACGGCATGGCCATGAAGAAGATCATGATTACGCCATGCGCGGTGAAGACCTGGTCATAGTGATGCGGCGGCAGGAAACCTTCATTGCCATTGAAGGCCATGGCCTGCTGGCCACGCATCATCAAGGCATCGGCAAAGCCACGCAACAGCATGATCAGCGCCAGAATGACATACATCACGCCGATCTTCTTGTGGTCGACGCTGGTGAACCATTCATTCCAGAGATAGCCCCAGAGGCGGAAATAGGTAACGGCGCCGAGCACGGCAATGCCACCGATCGCGACAGCCAGAAAGGTCAGCACGAGAATGGGTTCGTGATACGGGATCGCATCTAGGGTCAACCGGCCGAAGATGAACTTCATAAGGTCAGGGTTTGAGAACATGGGAGGCCCCGTTTAAGTTGAATATCGCGAGATTGCCGGCTCAGTTTTTAGGCTGAGCTGGCGCGGTCGCGCCGTTATCTGTGTCAGGCATGTCCATTCCAGGCATGGAATGATCGGCCATCGAATGATGCATTGTGTGGTTGCCGGCATCAGTTGTTGATGCGACAGGCATGGCGTCGGTAGCTGGAGCTGCCTGCGAATGATCCTGTGGTGCATGCGCATCGGCGCCGTGGCCTGGGGTGACACTCAGATCGACACCACGGTTGTCGTATTGCAGCTTCTCGCGGTTCTCTGCGCTTTCCTTGCCAGCTCCGCCCATCATGTCGATATGCATCATGTTGCTCATGCACATTTTGGCAGGATCGACACACATATTGATGATGGCGTTGAAGAGATCCTTGTCGGCAGATGCGAAGTAGCGCACCGGATCTTTTTCGCTTGGCTTTTCAAGCTTGATATAGGCGTCGCGATTGAGTGCGGTGCCTTTCGCCTTGACCTGGGCTACCCAGTCGGCAAAGCCCTGATCGCTCAGACCGTGGAACTTGAAGCGCATGTGGGAAAAGCCGGCGCCGGAATAGTTGGCCGAGAAGCCTTCATAAACGCCTTCCTTGTTGATCACGCCGTGCAGCTTGGTCTGCATGCCGGGCATGGCGTAGATCTGGCCGGCAAGTGCCGGGATATAGAAGGAGTTCATCACCGACTGGGCGGTAATCTTAAAATTGATCGGAACATCGACAGGTGCGGCCAGTTCGTTGACCGTCGCAATCCCGAGGTCCGGATAGATAAACATCCATTTCCAGTCGAGAGCGACGACTTCAACCGTCAGCGGCTTTACGTCGGCGGGAATGGTGCGTTCTGCATCGATCCGCTCCAGAGGGCGGTAAGGATCGAGCTTATGCGTGGAGATCCAGGTGACCGTTCCCAGAACCAGAATGATGGCGACCGGCGCCGACCAGATCAGGATTTCGATCTTGGTGGAATGGTTCCAATCCGGCAGGTAGACCGCCGAGGTGTTGGAAGCGCGGTATTTCCACGCAAAGAAAAACGTCAGCAGGATCACCGGGACGATAATGATCAGCATCAACACGGTGGCGAAGACCACCAGGTCGCGTTGCTGCGCTGCAATGTCACCGGCGGGGGACATCACCACCATGTTGCAGCCCGAAAGCAGCAGCATGGGCAAAAGCAGGAGGGCGGATAGGATCGGGAATTTTTTCATTACTTTGACTCTCATCAAGCGCATAAGCGCGAATTAATCCTTTTCCGGTGAGATTAAATGCGCGTTTTGTCGCAGGGAGTGTCGCTAATATAGGAAATATATCCTCCTATGGTTGTTGTTTGCTATCGCGGTGCTGCAGAGACGACTTTCAAAAACCCTTCCGATTCAGTGGGTTCTGCCCGAATTCTCTTCGCAGTTGCGAGATGAAAAATGCCACTTTTTGTCGTGGTATAAAGGCCCGAAATGGCAATAATCAAATTGTCGCACCCTTGAAAAACTGGCTGGCCATTGTGGGTGCGGCACCAGTTTCACGCGGAATCGGAAAAACGGCAAAAAATTATTTGTCCCCGGGAATAAGAACGGTTCCTCCTGCGTATATAGGGGTATGAACAACAGATCCGGCCCCTTTGACGTGATTGGACAATTGGCAGCGCTGAGGCGTTATGCCCTGTCGCTTGTGCGTAATGCCGATGAAGCCGAGGATCTGGTCAATGATGCGCTGGTCAGGGCCTATGAGCATCAGAACAGCTTCCGGCGTGGGGGCAATATCCGCCACTGGTTGTTTTCGATCCTGCACAATACCCATGTGGATAGCTTACGACGCAGGCGATCTGCGGCAAGACGGGATGCGCTGGCAGCCGATCTTGTTGATCCGGTCATCGGCGCGGAGCAGGAGCATGTTGTGCGGCTGGCTCAGGTGCGCCGGGCCTTTCTGGATTTGCCGGAAGAGCAGCGCCAAGCGCTCCATCTGGTGGCGATTGAGGAGCTTTCCTATCAGGAGGCTGCGGATGTTCTTGATATTCCGGTTGGCACGTTGATGTCGCGGCTGGCGCGGGCGCGGGCGCGGCTGCGTGATCTTGAAATGACAGATGCGGGACGGCGGGCGCTACCGCCACCGGTTGAGAAACCAGCCCAGAGAGGGCAGGGCGGCTCCAAACCGGTAGGCCTTCGCATTGTTGGAGGTTCCGATGACACACCATCCTGATCCGATTTTGGATTTCGATCTACAGGCCTATATTGACGATCAACTGAACGTTCAGCGGCGGATTGAGGTCGAGGCCTATCTTTCCAGGCATCCCGATGCGGCCGCGCGGATGATGGCCGATCTGCGTGTGCGGGACGAATTGCGCTTGGGCCTGGCCCATGACCGAGTGGCGCTTGATTTAGGCGCGGCGCGGCCGGAAACCCGGGATGCGGCCCGCCGGCTTGAGCAGGCTTTGATGCAGGCAGGCCGTATGACAGTGCTGCGCCGGGCGGCTGCGGTGGCGATTTTTATCGGCGTTGGTTGGGTCGCGCATTCCGTTATCAATCCATTCGCGGCCACCCAGGTTATCGCCTCCGTGCCGACACCGGCCTTCGTGCGCGAAGCATTGCAAGCCCATGAAACGACATTGTTGCGGGAAAGCCTTCATCCTCATCAGGTCACGCAGGCTCAAGGGAGTCAGGGGCAATCCGCGGCACCAATGTTTGATCGCAAGGAAATTCGCTCCGCCACTGGCATCGTTATGCCGGATCTGCCCGGCAATTGGACGATTGCGGATAGCCAGATTTTCCCTTCGGCTTACGGGCCGAGTGTTGAAATCGCCGTCAAGCCGAAGCGAGGCTCGGAGGTGACGTTGTTTGCCGCCCGCACCGGCTCCTTCGCTGTCCAGAATGTCACGCTCGCCCAGACGGATGGTGCAAAGGCTGCTTATTGGCAGATCGGCGAGGTGGCTTATGCGCTGGTATCCAAGGACCGCTCAGGCGACGAATTGAAAGACGTGGCGAGCCAGCTTGCCAGGACGCTTTACTGAAACCGGGTTGGCGCGGCGTGAAAAATCGGCGCGCCTGCAATGACTTACGGCGTGACATCCATTGTCAGCTTGAACATCAAGAGGAGATCTCGATCATGGAACCTGTGAATAAACATTATCCCTTCGGCGCGCAGGCGCAGGCGGGCGCCTTGTTCGATCAGGGCCTGCGTAGGCATATGCTAAGCGTTTACAATTATATGGGTCTTGGCCTTGTCATCACCGGTATCGTGGCGTTTATCGTCGGCTCGACACCGGCGCTTTACGTGCCGATTTTCCAGTCGCCCCTGAAATGGGTGGTGATGCTGGCGCCGCTCGCCTTCGTATTTTTCTTCTCCTTCCGCATCCAGACCATGTCGGCCAGTGCGGCGCAGATGGCATTCTGGGCGTTTTGTGCGGTCATGGGCTTGTCGATGGCATCGGTCTTCCTGGTGTTTACCGGCACCAGCATCGCCCGGACATTCTTCATCGCCGCCACCATGTTCGGCTCCATGAGCCTTTACGGCTATACCACGAAGCGTGACCTGTCGAAATTCGGCTCCTTCCTGATGATGGGCCTGATCGGCGTGGTCATTGCCTCCATCGTCAACATTTTCCTGGGCTCCAGCGCCCTGCAATTTGCCATCTCGGTGATCGGTATTCTGGTTTTCGTCGGCCTGACGGCTTGGGACACCCAGAGTATCAAGGAGCAATATGCCGAGAATATCGATCAGGAATCGCGTCAGAAGCTTGCAGTGTTCGGCGCCCTGTCGCTTTACCTGAACTTCGTCAATATCTTCCAGCTTCTGCTGAATTTCACCGGTGAACGTGAATAGTCTTTGAACGCGAATAGTCTTGGCTGAAATGCAATATTGACAATAAAGCCGCCGGTCCTGAGGGATCGGCGGCTTTATGTTTATAGTGGCCCTTCGGCCTATGCGGTTGGGGTTCAGTGCAGGGTATCCAGTTCAGCCAGCAATTTGTCCTTGGCTTTTTTGGGCAGGGTCGAGGCTGCAAAGGCGCTAGCGTTGGCGGGCGGAACATCGCCGACCACCACAACGGCGACCATGCCCATGCCAACATGCGGTGCGCATTTGATGCCGTAAGCACCGGGTTGCGTGAATGTGACCTTCACAGTTTCATTGATCTTGCCTTTGAAGACCTCCGCACCCTCTGGCACCAGGCCAGTGATGGCTTCCGCGCTGTGAGCCTTGTCGGTCGGGATGAAGGTTACGGTGTCGCCAGGAGCGATTTTCAGCGCGGCGGGCTCGAACACCATGGCTGTGCCATCGGCGCCCTTGTTCAGCATATGGATTTCGTAATCGGCGGCGAAAGCCGATGCCGTTGACATCGCGCCGATGATGGTCAGGGCGGCGAGGCGCTTCAAGGCGATATGCATGGTGTTTCACTCTCTTTTGTGTCTCTTCGCTCACGCTTTTAAATCACTGGATGCGGCATCACTTTGATCTTGCGCAAATCGCGCATTTGTGACCCTCAAAAGGTGGGGGCTTGGCTTGAGTTTATCCGGGAAAGGTGGAATGCGGTTTCCTTGAAAAGCGACGTGCTATCAGGAATCGTCGGGGTTGCTTAGGTCCAGGTTGGACCTTGTCGTTGCCCTGCGATCATGATGCAGCGCCTCGGCCGTAGGAGTGTGTGGTTTGCTGTCTATCATTGATGTGTGCGTTATGGGAGGGTTACATGGCTAACCTGGTCCTTGCGCTGATTTTCTTTGTGTTGACGCATTCCGTCCCGGCACTACTCGGCATCAAAGGTCGGCTTGTGTCCCGTCTGGGCCGGACGAGCTATATGGTTCTTTATTCCATCCTGTCACTGGTAGGCTTGCTGTGGATTTTCTACGCCTTCATGGAAGCCGATGATGTGGCGCTGTGGATGGACAGGGCCTGGCAGGCATGGCTGACGCTGGTGCTCGTGCCGATCGGCCTTTATCTGGTGGTGTGCGGATTGATCAGCCCCAATCCATATTCGGTGACCTTCAGGGCAGGGCGAAAGCCTGGAGCCATTGTTTCGATAACGCGTCATCCGGTTTTATGGGGTTTTTTCCTCTGGGCTTTCGGTCATATTTTCCCAAATGGTGAAATGCGTGGCGTTATTCTATTTGGGGGATTTTCGCTTTTCTCGCTGGTGGGAATGGCGGTACTGGACCGCCGAAGCCGGACAACTATTGACGCAGCCGGCCCGGAATTGGGTGCCGCAACATCAGTTTTGCCCTTCGCCGCCATTTTGTCTGGCCGTGCCAGATTGCGACTGGACCGCGAGATGGCAATCGCGCTTGTCCTGACCGCAGCCGGCACCTTCGCTTTGCTGTTTGCCTTCCATGAAGTGTTGTTCGGTGTCGATCCCCTGCTGCTGGCGCTCTACGGGGTTTAAGCGATGTAATTGTTCTATTTTGATACGGTCGCTTCGAAATCAGCCAAGATGGCTCGTTCAAGGCCTACGGAATTGAAAAAACATTACCATTACGGGAAAGATCGTTTGGTTCTCGGCGAATAAAGTCCTATCATTCCCAAAGGGGTAAGGTGTTGACTGCAACTGAAAGAGGTTCGCATGGCCAGCAAATATCTTCTCAACAGCTTGGGCGAGGCGCTTTATTATAGCGGCGATCCGACCCGTTGGTATTCAGCAACGGGAAGTGGCCTGACGCTGAATGGGTCAAGCGGCAACGATGCAATGTATGGTGATAGCTCGGTTAATGTCACTATGAATGGTGGCACGGGTGACGACGTCTATTATCTCTATTCCAGTATTAATCGAGCCAGTGAATCAGGGGGGGCGGGTGTTGACACAGTCAATACCTGGATGAGTTACACGCTTGGTGATGGCATTGAAAACCTGGTCGTGACAGGCGATAACCGCTATGCTTTCGGCAATAGCCTGAACAACATCATCACCGGCGGCACAGGTATCCAGACCATTGACGGCTATGGTGGCAACGATGTCCTGATCGGCGGCGGCGGCGCCGATACCTTCGTGTTCAGCAGCGGCAATGGCAGCGACAGGATCACTGATTTCTCCAGCGATGATACCGTGCGCTTGCAGAATTATGATTTCTCGGACTTTACCGAGGTGCAAAGTCATATGACCCAGACCGGAAGTGATGTTTCACTCGACCTCGGCAATGGCGAAAGCATCCTGTTCAGCGATACCGTAATTTCCGATTTTACCTCCGACCAGTTTCAGCTGACACTGGATCGCACAAATCTCACGCAAACATTTTCAGATGATTTCAACAGCTTATCCCTGCATGACGGCACGAGCGGAACGTGGGATACGGGCTATAGCTGGTTTGCGTCCAATGGCGGCACTTTGGTCGATAACAGCGAGTTGCAATGGTATATCAATCCGTCCTATGAGGCGACGTCGTCGGTGAATCCTTTCTCCATCTCTGACGGTGTGTTGACCATCACCGCATCCGTTGCTTCGGAAGATATCCAGAGCCAGATCAATGGCTATGAGTATACCTCGGGCATGCTCAGCACCGAGTCCACGTTTAGCCAGACCTACGGTTATTTCGAAATCCGCGCCGATATGCCTGATGATCAGGGCGCATGGCCGGCATTCTGGCTGTTGCCGGCGGACGGGAGTTGGCCACCGGAACTGGATGTGGTTGAAATGCGTGGCCAGAACCAAGGCGAAGTCATTGTGACCGCGCACAGCAATGAAACTGGCGAACAAACATCCGATGCCACGACGGTTTACACCGATACCGAAGGCTATCATACCTACGGGGTGTTGTGGACGGAAACGACGTTGACCTGGTATATTGATGACGTTGCCGTGCATCAAACGGATACGCCGTCAGATATGCATGAGCCGATGTATATGGTGGTCAATCTGGCGGTTGGCGGGATGGCTGGGACGCCAAGCAGTTCTGATTTCAGTGATGGCTCAGAGTTGAAGGTCGATTATATCAAGGCCTATTCCCTTGATGAGTATGCGGCGGCCACCACAACGACCACCGATCATATTCTTTGATCAGGTCTGCATTCCTCAAACAAAAAGCCCCGGCTGGATTGGCCGGGGCTTTTTGTGTTTGCACGTTAGAAGTTTATCACGCGGCGGTTGGAACCGGTTCGGCCACGACATCGATTTCTTCCGGTAATTCACCCGCCATGGCGGCGCGGAACTGTGTCTGGTCGAGTTCGTTCTCCCAGCGGGCGACGACGACGGTTGCGACAGCATTGCCGATGAAATTGGTCAGTGCCCGGCATTCGGACATGAAACGGTCGATGCCGAGGATCAGCGCCATACCGGCGACTGGGACCGAGGGAACAACGGACAGCGTTGCAGCCAAGGTGATGAAGCCGGCGCCAGTGATACCTGCGGCACCCTTGGAGCTGAGCATCGCCACCAGCAGCAGAAGAATCTGGTCGCCGAGCGAAAGCTGGATATCCGTCGCCTGGGCGATGAACAGGGCTGCCAAAGTCATGTAGATGTTGGTGCCATCAAGGTTGAAGGAATAGCCGGTTGGAATGACCAGACCGACAACCGAGCGCTTGCACCCTGCGCGTTCCATCTTTGCCATCAGGCCGGGAAGGGCAGCTTCTGAAGACGAGGTTCCCAGTACCAGCAGCAGCTCCTCTTTAATGTAGCGGATCAGGGCCAGAATGGAGAAGCCGTTATAGCGGGCAACGCCGCCCAGCACGACGAGAACAAACAGCAGCGACGTCAGGTAGAATGTCCCGATCAGGAAAGCCAGGTTGGCGATCGAGCCAATGCCGTATTTGCCGATGGTGAAGGCCATTGCGCCGAAAGCGCCGATGGGTGCTGCCTTCATCAGGATGGCGACCAGCTTGAAGACCGGTGCGGTCAAGGCCTGCAAGAAGTTGGTGACCGGCTTACCAAGGTCGCCGACCATGGCGAGAGCCAAGCCGAACAGCACTGAGAAGAACAGGACCTGGAGAATGTCACCCTTGGCGAAAGCGCCGACAATCGTGTCGGGGATGATGTTCATCAAGAAGCCGGTGATCGTCGAATCATGGGCCTGCTGCGCATAGCTGGCAACAGCCTTGCCATCCAGGGTCGCCGGATTGATGTGCATGCCTGCGCCGGGCTGCAGGATATTCGACACCAGCATGCCGACGACGAGCGCCAGCGTGGAGAAGCAAAGAAAGTAGATCATTGCCTTGCCCGCAACGCGACCAACCTTCTTCAGGTCGGACATGCCAGCAATGCCGGTGGCCACGGTCAGGAAGATAACCGGCGCGATAACCATCTTAACGAGCTTGATGAAAGCATCACCAAGCGGTTTGAGAGATTCGCCTGTTTGTGGATAAAAATGACCGAGCAGGATGCCGCCAATAATCGCGACGATAACCTGGAAATACAGATGACGGTAAAATGGGAGCTTGCCGCCCTGCGGGGCGGTGGTGGTAGAAATATGCATCGGATCCTCCGGTAGGTGCTCCCAACCGATTCATCGGCCTCCCGGGAGCTTATGCAACGTGTCAACATCGGCACCGATGTTCGGGATCGTCAATGCAATCGCCGTGCCAGATTGTCGCTTTGCGCCAAGCCTTTGAAAAGCCGTGTTTCAGCCATGATCCATGGCGGATTTTCGCGCGATCTTTCGCTCAGTGCCTTGTGTGTTGTGCGGAAAAATGCACAAAGTCGATAATGATTATGACGCAAGACAAGCCCAGATCCGGCTCGGCTTATGCCCGGCGCCCAAGAAAGCCATGGCTTTTGCTGGCTTTTCTTGCGTGTGTTGTCACAGTTCTGGCGCTTTATTTGATTGGCCTTTACGCCCGCAATGCCGCGTTGGAGGATTTGTCCGAACAGGCGCGCACCAGCGCTAATCTCAAGGTCGCCTTTCTGCGGGCAGTGTTGGAGAGGCCGCGCTCCTTGCCACTGCTGTTGTCGGAGGATCAGCAGGTTGTCGATGCCTTGAGCCTGCGCACCGTGGCCGCGACGGAACGGTTGAACGACAAGCTCGAGCGTTTGGTTGCCGGTACAAGTGCTTCGGTTCTTTACGTTACGGACACCACAGGACATGCCATTGCCTCCAGCAATTGGCGCGAGCCAGTCAGCTTTGTTGGTGTCGATTATTCTTTTCGAGACTATTTTCGTCGATCCATGGCGATCGGTGCCGCCGAACATTTCGCGCTCGGTAACATTAGCAAGCGTCCAGGCCTCTATATTTCAAGGCGTGTCGGTCCGGTTGATGCCCCCTTGGGGGTTGTCGTCGTGAAGGCAGAGTTCGCGCAATTGGAAAGCGATTGGCGAGAGGAGAGCCGAGCGGCTTTTGTCACCGATGGGAATGGGGTGGTGCTGATTTCCAGTCTTCCATCCTGGCGCTTCATGACATTATCGACGTTGCAGCCAGAGGAATTGACCCAAATACGCAACAGTTTGCAGTTCGGCGATGCGCCTTTGCAGGCCTTGCCGATCAATCGCGCCCAGCAGGTGCCAGGCAGCGCTATACCGGATGAGCTTCTGGTGCGGACGATTTTTCCCGGCGCCATACCCGCTGACTACCTTGATCTATCGGTTGCTGTGCCGACCACCAACTGGCATCTCAATTATCTCGTCCCGACTGAACCGGCAATCGCAGCCTCGACGCGGGAATGGCGACTGTTGACCCTGGCTCTGCTGGCGCCTTTTTTTCTGGTCGTCTCGCTGGTGCTTTGGCGACGACAGGCAACGGTGATCCGTCTTGCGCGGGTGGAGGCCGACCAGTTGGAACTGGAGCGGCGGGTTGATGAACGAACTCGTGATCTTTCACAGGCTCGAGACAGGCTGGAATTGGAGATCGCCGGGCACAAAACGACCGAACAGCGGCTGCAAGGCGTGCAGCAGGAATTGGTCCAGGCCAACAGACTGGCGATCCTGGGGCAGGTGGCGGCGGGCGTTGCCCATGAAATCAACCAGCCTGTTGCCACAATCCGGGCCTATGCGGAAAATGCCAGGGTGTTTCTGGAGCGTGCGCAGCCGGAGCAGGCAAACAGCAATCTTGGCGCCATTGCCGCGCTGACGGAGCGGATCGGCACGATCACCGAAGAATTGAAGGCTTTTGCCCGCAAGGGGCGAACCGCGCCGGAACCAGTGCCGCTTGGGGCCGCGATCGAGGGTGCGGTCATGTTGCTGCGCAGCCGTTTTGCCGGGCGGCTGGAGGCGCTTTCCCTTCCTGATGTGGCGCCGGATCTGATGGTAAAAGGCAATAGGGTTCGCCTGGAGCAGGTCTTGATCAATCTTCTGCAGAATGCGCTCGAAGCATTGGAGCAGCACAGCGATGGCCGGGTCGACGTTTCAGTCCAAGAGACCGAGCAAAACGTGGTGGTAACCATCGAGGATAATGGACCGGGCATTCCAGAGGACATCAGGCGTCTGCTGTTTACCCCTTTCACCACGTCAAAGGAAAAAGGCCTGGGTCTTGGCCTGGTGATTTCCCGTGACATCATCAGTGATTATGGTGGCCGGCTCGGTGTCGAAAGCACGCCATCCGGGACATGCTTTACCATTCATCTTTTGAAAGCGGATATATCATGACGTCATCGCAGGCGACGACGACCAATAATGTCATCCTGATCGACAATGATCGGGATCTGTTGGCGGCGACAGGGCAGACCCTTGAGTTGGCAGGATTTTCCGTTCAGGCATTCTCAGCGCCGCTGGAGGCGCTTCGTCTAATTTCCAGTGATTTTCGTGGCGTGATTGTGTCCGATATTCGCATGCCTGACGTCGATGGCTTGGAATTGTTCAGCAGGGTCAAGAGATTGGATTCGGATCTGCCAGTCATTCTGGTCACCGGCCATGGTGATATCGCCATGGCGGTACAGGCCATCAAGGACGGCGCCTATGATTTTATCACCAAGCCCTTTGCCACCGACCGACTACAACAGAGCGTCCACCGCGCCGCGGAAATGCGACGGCTTGTGCTAGAAAATCGCAAGCTGCGTCAGGTGGCCGATGCGGCCCAGGATGGATTGCCGCTGATTGGCCAGACACCGGCCATGGAACGGCTACGGCGCACTTTGCGCCAAATCGCCGACACCGACGTCGATGTGCTGGTGACAGGGGAAACCGGCAGTGGCAAGGAAGTCGTGGCGAGCCTGCTACACAGCTGGAGCCGACGTGCAAAGGGCAATTTTGTCGCTTTGAACTGCGGCACCCTGCCGGAAAGCATGATCGAGAGCGAGTTGTTCGGCCATGAAGCCGGCGCCTTTACCGGTGCGCAGAAAAAGCGGATCGGCCGGATCGAACATGCCAGCGGCGGCACATTGTTTCTCGATGAAATCGAGAGCATGCCTGCGGCGACCCAGGTGCAGATGCTGCGAGTGCTGGAAATGCGCGAAGTCTCGCCACTCGGGATCAACGAAGTGCGCCCGGTGGATCTGCGCGTGGTTGCTGCGGCCAAAGTCGATCTTAGTGATCCTGCCCAGCGCGGTGAATTTCGCGAGGACCTTTATTACCGCCTGAATGTGGTGACGCTGACCATCCCGCCGTTGCGCGAACGCCGTGATGACGTGCCATTGTTGTTTGCCCATTTCATCGAGCGCGCCGCTAGCCGGTTCCGTCGCGAGCCACCACCGGTGTCAGCTGGTGTTGAGCGTTATTTGCGGGACCACGACTGGCCGGGAAATGTGCGTGAATTGACGCATTTTGCCGAACGCTTCGTTCTTGGATTGGAAGATATGGATGCAGGGGGCGGGATTGCCGTTGCTGCTGACCTGCCCGGTTTATCCTTGCCAGAACGGCTGGATCGCTATGAGGCGGATATCATGCGCGAGACCCTTAGCCATTATGAGGGCGATGTGCGCAAGACCATCGAGGCCCTGAAAATTCCCCGCAAGACCTTTTACGATAAACTTCAGCGTCATGGCATTGTGCGTAAGGCATTTGCCGGGGGCGAGGAAGGCTGAGCGGTTGAGATATATGCGATGACGGACGGTCAGATGCCCGCTTGGGTTTCCGGTGCAAGAAAGGCCAGCGTCACCGTCACAATATGTTCGCCCCAGGCGTCGATAGCAGCCGGTTGCCAGACGTTCGGGTTGAGATTGAGCGCCAGTGTATAGCGATTGTTGATGTAGAAGAAGCTCAACCCGGCAATCGTCATATAAACGGTCACGGGATTGATATCGGCACGAAACACACCTTGCTCAATCCCTCGCTGCAGAAGCTTTTCGATTTCCGCGAGCAATGGACCATGGGTCGAGGGAATAGTCTTGGACCGGCTCGAATATTCAGCCCTCAGAATATTTTCGGTGGCAAGCAGGCTGACGAATTCCGGGTGGGTTAGAAAATAGTTCCAGGTGTGCAAGGCCAGTTCACGTATGCCATCAAGCGGTTGACGTCGCGACAGGTGAAGGCTTTTTCCAGCAGCGGTGACATTGGAGAAAATCACCTCGAGAACCGCGACGTAAAGGCCCTCCTTGTCTCCAAAGAAATGGTAGAGCATTCGTTTGTTGGTTTTCGATCGCAAGGCGATGGCATCGACCCTGGCGCCAGCGAAACCCTTGGCGGCAAACTCTTGAATGGCGGCATCCAGAATAATTGCCCGAGTTGCATCGGGATGGCGGATCATACGCCCCTGACGGCATTGCACAGGTGCTGGGTTTTCCGCTTCAGGATCAGGCCCTTCCTCGAAAGTCTGTTCCAGCCGCTGGCCTGTCATGGGAATCTCACTTCATGGTATTTTGAAATAGAAAATTAGATTTACATGAAATACATTGCGTCGGTTAATTACGTGCATGCAGAATCTGTAAATTGTGATTGGAGGCTGTGAATACGATGTGAATGATCGGCTGAGATGCGGAGGCGCCGATCTGGACAGCGTCTTTTAGGCTTTTCGATGTTTTGAAAACAAAATTTCTCCATTTGTCTGCAAAAGTAGAATAGCAATTTTATAGACTATATTGACGAAAACGCGCATCACTGTCACCATTGCGTAGCGTTGGAGTGAAAATAAACGGGACAAATATCCTGCAATTTTCAAAAGGGGTGACGATGCCGATAGCTGTAAATATGTTTTCTTACGATCTGTTTGGGTTAACACGGGTTCCGCTCGATCTGGTTGAAGACAGCAAATCTCGCAGTGAGGGCCATACAGAGAAGACTGTTGTGGCGAAGTCAGTAATGAGCCGGAAGGTTGAGAAATCATCGTTGTTTTCGAGGTTCTGGAACGGCAGCCCAGCTAACGATCAGCCCGGCAAGGATCGAGATGCCGAGCAGGAGCAAAAGCTTCGGGAGGATCGCAAGAATTGCCACGCAATTCTCCTCGGTGGTTTCTTCCCGATTTTGTGAAAAGCTCGCTTGTGAAGGAGGCTGTGATGAGTATTGTTGAACGTCTGATGCTTGATGCCGTCTCGCCTATATTGGCTAATGCCGGAGCCTCTCAATCTGCCAGCCAGTCTGTCACGGACCATTCGATTGGTATTCGTGACAAGATCGACCGGGCAGTTCCCTTTGTCGTTTGCGCCGCCGCCTTCCTGTTTGTCGCGGCTATGATTGTGGGGATTTGACAGGAAAAGCGGCAATTGACGGCAGGCGTTAATTCGGCCTTGCAAGCCCCAGCAAGGCTGCGCCGACCAGGCCAGGTTCAAGTCGGCATTGCGCGGGAACCACGATAGGGTGGTTGAAGCGCCGCAAGATTTTGGCTCTGACGGCTAAATCGATGGCCTCTAGCAGTTTCGTCGCATTGGACAGGCCACCGCCGACCGGCAGTATGCTCGCTCCCGTCGTATTGACGACCATAGCCAATGGACTGGAAAGCAATTCGACAAATGCCGCGATGGTCTGGCTTGCCTTGAGGGCGCCGGCTTCCCAAGCTTTGACGATCTCCTCGCTGTTTTGGTCTTCGCCGCTCAGGTACGTATGGAGCTTTTCCATGCCGCGCGCGCTACAGATAGCGTCGATACAACCTTTCTGGCCGCATCCGCATTGAAACCGAGGGATGGTGACGGGCGGATCGCCGACCTCGGTCGCAGCAATTGGTCCATGGCCCCATTCTCCGGCAAAGCCGCCTTCGCTGTTGATCAGCCTGCCATCGACCACCAGGCCGCCGCCGACGCCAGTGCCGAGAATAACACCGAATACCACGCGGTGGCCGCGGCCCGCGCCCAGTCCGGCCTCAGCGATTGCGAAACAGTCGGCATCATTGGCGATCAGCACAGGCAGACCCAGCGCTTCTTCCAGATCCTGTTGCAGCAAACGACCATGGATGCAGGGTATATTGGCGACGACAGCGCGGCGGGTATCCACATCTATAATGCCACAGATGGAAATTGCCACGCAGCTTGGCGTTTCTCCGGCTTCAGCAATGATTGACCTTATGACACCGACAAATGCGTCGAAATCCTGTCCCGGTGTTGGCTGGCGTGGAAAGGGACGGATATCCTCAGGCGAATAGGCCACCGCGCCCTTGATGGCGGTTCCGCCGATATCGAAACAGACGATCATGCGCGCCGGGCCTCGGAATGTGTTGCTGTGCTATGAACGCATGTGCCAGCGATCCAGGTGGAAACCAGATCGAGTTGCGGGGTGAGCAACAGGAAGTCGGCGTCCTTGCCTGGCGCAAGCTGGCCTTTCGTCTCGCATCCAATCGCCTCGGCTGGATAAAGCGACGCCATGTTCAGCGCTTCCTCCAGCGTTATTGCAAGCTTGTCGTGGACAAACCGAATGCAGGACAGCATATCGATATCGGCACCAGCAAGTGTTCCATCGGCTAAAGTCAACCGTCCGCCCTGGCGGTAGACCGGGCGACCATTCAGCATGAAGCCGGTTTCATCGGTGCCGATGCTCGACATGGCGTCGGTGACCAGGAAAATCCGTCCAGACCCGCGTTTGGCGCGAAGGGCAATGCCCATCGAGACCGGATCGACATGGAAACCGTCCGCGATAATCCCGCAGGACAGTGTGTTTGAAGCCAGGGCGGCTCCGACAAGGCCGGGTTCGCGATTGCCCATCTGGCTCATGGCGTTGAACAAGTGAGTGACGAGCGTCGCGCCCGCCTCGACATAGGCGCCAATCTGCGCGCAACTTGCATCCGTGTGGCCCAGGCTGATGTGATAACCCGCCGCTCTCAGAGCTGTCACCTGCTGCGGGGTAACGCTTTCCGGCGCAATGGTGGTCAGCGCGGTGCCAAATGTACCGGCAGCGGCAATAAGCTTTGCCAAATCGTCATCGTCCATCGGTCTGATCAGGGCGGGATCATGGGTACCCTTGCGTGCCAGCGACAGATGCGGACCTTCCAGGTGAAGTCCGAGATAGCCGGGAATTTTCTCAGCCAGGGCTTGGGCGCCAAGGCTCAGAACTTGATCGCGCAGGGCAGGGCGGTCAGTAATTAATGTCGGCAGCAGAGCTGTGGTGCCGAAACGTGCATGGGCGGCGCAAATCGTCCGGATACCACCAATATCCGGCTGGTTGTTCAGCAACACACCGCCGCCGCCATTGACTTGCAGATCGATAAAGCCAGGCACGACCATGTTGGAGCCTGCATCGATCCTTGCAAGCGTTGAAGGCACAAAATTTTCGGGGACTATGTCAGCAATTCGCCCCCGATCGATAATCAGAGCCTGGTCGTCCTGGAAACGCACGCCGTCGAAAATCCGTCCGCCCGTTACAGCGAAAGTGGAGGGAGCCGTAAGAGACGAGATCATCGGGTTTCCGTTACTTTCTTCAGGGCGGCTGGCTTGTCCGGATCAAGGCCACGGGCGCGCGACAGTGATTCCACCATGCCATAATAGGGTACAATCAATGCCAGCGCATCGGTCAGCGGATGGCCGGTTTCGATGAAAGGCAAGTGGTTTGCCTCCTTTGCCAATGACGATGTCAGGAACACAGAGGCATTCTTGGCAGCAAGTCCATTGGCCGTCGCGGCGATCGACGCTTCCGCCTTATCGCGGGCGGCAAAGCCGATGATCGGGAAATTCGCAGACACCAGGGAGACCGGACCATGCAACACTTCAGCCGAAGAATAGGCCTCCGCATGCAGTTCAGATGTTTCCTTGCATTTCAGCGCCGCTTCGCAGGCAATGGCGAGCGTCGGGCCGCGCCCGAGCATGTAGAGCGAATCGGCATCTTTCAGCACCTCGACCAAGCCACTCCAATCCAGGGCCAGCGCTTTTTCCAGATGGGTGGGGAGGGCATTAACTGCGACTGCCAGGCGGGCGTTGTCACTCCAGGCGCTGATCAATGACAAGCCAGCAACAATGGAATTAACAAAGGATTTTGTCGCCGCAACCGCAATTTCCGGTCCGGCTTGAATGTCGATAGCGATATCAGAGGCTGCGGCCAGCGGCGAAGAAATAGTATTGAGCAGCGAAATTGTCGTTGCTCCACCGGCCACGGCAGACTTGGCGAGCGCTACGAGGTCCGGGCTGGCGCCTGATTGGGAGATTGCGAGTGCCGCAGCCCGCTCCAGTTTCAGCGGCGCCTGATAAATCGAGGCGAGAGACGGGCCGAGCGAGGCAACGACGATCCCGAGCTCCAGTTCGACGGCATATTTCAGGAAATGGGCGGCATGGTCGGAAGAACCACGCGCAATGGTGACCAGCACCGCCGGATCGCGCTTGCGGAGTGCTGCGCCCGCTTGTTCCAAACTCGCACGGCTATCGCTAAGCAGCCTGCTGACCGCCTGTGGAATCTCGTTTATTTCCTGGCGCATGGTGGTCGTCATCGTATTTTCCTTATCCTGCGGCTTCCAATCAGGAGCCGATGGTCAATTCCGCAACCAGGTCATAGGCGTCGCTGCGGTATAGCGCCCGCGACACTTCCATTACCCGGCCTGTGTCCAGGTAGGCGATCCGCTGCACCGAAAGCGCGGCCGAGCCCGGCGGCATGCCGAGCAGTTTGGCATCGTCATCCGTCAATATGACCGCCGAAATGCGCTGATTGGCGCGCACGGGTCTAATCCCAACGCTGCCAAGTGCTGCATAGAGAGAGTTCTCGACGCGGGAGGGTTCCGGCAGCAGATCATCCGGCAGATTGGTACGTTCCAACGCAATCGGCATGTCGCTAGCGGTGCGCAGCCGCACCAGCCGTGCTACTCGAGCTGTGCCGGAAAGCCCAAGCGCCATGGTTTCTTCCGGCGTTGGCAAAAACAAGCCGCGCTCCAGCCAACGTGAACCGCTGACCATGCCACGCCGGGCCATATCCTCGGTAAAGGATGTCAGCCGTGTCAGCGGTTGCTGCATGCGCTTAACGGGCTTGACGACAAAGGTTCCAGCACCTCGGCGCCGAACCAGAAGACCTTCAGCAACAAGGTCGTCTATTGCCTTGCGCACCGTGACGCGGCTGATACCTGCAGCCTCGGCAATGTCGCGCTCCGCTGGCAGGGCGTCGCCATGCTTAAGCTGTCCGGCCTCGACGGCATCTTCGATTAGCGTCTTCAACTTGATATAAAGCGGGCCGCCTCTGCTGGATTGCAGGCTCGCAAAAGCAAGCACATCCGTCTGCATGTCACGTTCCCCGTACCTAGCCCGAATGCATATGGTTATCTTTTGATTACAGTACCAAGACAATACCAATTTGGCAATAATGTTTCATTGGTCTCTTCAAAGTCCAGGCAATGATGCAAATTTTGCTGAAAAAACATATATTTCCCTCAAAAAATAGGGGAAATTATCATTCAGTCTGGACGATTGGCATTTTTTTGGTATTATTCATTAACAAGAATAAATAAATGGAACAATCGTGCATAGCTCGTCGAACTCAATGTTCCAGGGTGCGCACTGAAACGATGATGAAGTTGTGAACGGTTTGGGCGGTCATCGCTGAGTGTGAAAATAAATTTCACGACCTTGCGGCGAATTGCTTTTTCTATTGACGAAACTGCCGAAAATTCGCAGTCTCAAGAAAATAAATTACGTGAACGGGGAAAGTTCCAGCATGAAAGTCGCCATTATCGGGCTTGGTTTCCGGCTTGGTTATCTCGGTCGGGTGCTCAGCGAGATCGATCCATCTTTCGAGATTGTCGGCTATGTCGATCCTGATCCAGCGGGCCTGCCGGGATTGGTTGAAGCGGGTGTATCGCCAGGCAAGGTATATGAAACACCGGAACAACTGATTGCCGGGGGCGGCTTTGATCTGCTGATGATCGGTTCGCCAAATCACCTGCATATCCAGCATATCCGGTTAGGGCTTGAAGCCGGACTGACGGTGTTTACCGAAAAGCCGATCGTGATTTCCATCGAGGAAAGCCTCGAACTCGCTTCGCTTCTCCATACCTACGGTCATGACCGCTTGTTGGTTGGTCTCGTTCTTCGTTATTCGCCGCTTTACCGCGATTTGCGTCAGGCGCAGGCGGATGGCCTGCTTGGCAATGTCGTCTCCATCGAGGCGTCGGAACATATCGAGCCTTATCATGGCGCATTCTTCATGCGCGATTGGCGCCGTTACGGGCGCTATACCGGCGGCTTCATGCTGGAGAAATGCTTTCACGATCTTGATCTTTACAATGGTGTGGTTGGTGCGCGGCCCCGTTTCGTCGCCAGTTTTGGTGGTCGCAAGAGCTTCATTCCGGAAAATGCGCCGGAGCAGGATGGCGTCAACGACATGGAAGTCTATCACCGCAAGCCAAGCGGTTGGTTGGGCTCCGATAAGGTCTTCGACAGTGATGCCGACATTATCGATTACCAGACCGCGATCATCGAATATGAGAATGGCGTGGCGATGACATTTCATACCAATCTCAATGTGCCCGATCAGTTTCGCCGTTTCTGCGTGATCGGCTCAAAGGGCATGGCTGAGGGTGATTTCGTGCGCGGTTTCCTCGATGTCCACAATGCTCGCAACAATGACAAGGTCATTGCAAACACCTATAGCGCCCCGTCGGAAAAGTCGCAGCATTACGGCGCCGACGAACAAATGGCAGCCGATGTGCTGGCCTTTATCGAAACCGGTGCGAAACAACCGGTTTCGGCTCTCGACGCTATCGAGGCGGGCATTCTGGCCCTGGCGCTGGATCAGGCGCGAGCCGAGCGCAAGGTGGTGGATCTTGCGCCTGTCTGGGCACGTTATGATGCCTGCCTGCATGGCGAGGCGTCCGCAGCCCCTGCAAAGTCGGCATAGGGGATGGTCATGGAGGCGAAACGCAGAGCTGTTTTCTTCGCCTGGTGCCTGTTGTTGCCAGCAACCATCTATATCGCCATCATCGTTGCTTATCCGCTGGTCGATACGTTCATCCTGTCTTTCACCGATGCGTCGTTGAAACGGGTAACGAACTGGGTTGGTTGGGATAATTACAACAAGATTTTCAACGCGACCTTTGCCGATGTTATCATCCGCACCTTCGTGTGGACGTTCTTCTCCGTGCTGTTCAAGATGATTATCGGCACGTTTGGCGCGACGCTTCTGAACACTGCCGTACCGGGACGAACCTTGTTTCGCATCCTGACCATGCCGCCCTGGATCGTGCCGATGGCGATTGGCATTTTCATGTGGGGCTGGATGTATAACGGCCAGTTCGGGATGATTTCCGGCATGTTGCAGCGGTTCGGTCTGGTCGATGGCCCGGTTGCCTTCCTTGCCTATGGATCGACGGCGTTCTGGGCGACGATTTTCACCGATGTATGGATCGGCGTGCCGATGGTGACGCTTTATCTGTTGGCGGCGATGCAGGCGATCCCGCAAGATCTGCATGAGGCGGCATGGACAGACGGGGCTGGGCGGTTCTACCGGTTCCGCCGCATCACCCTGCCGCTGCTGATGCCAGCGATGATCACCATGTCGATGATTTCGCTGATCTCCACCTTCAATTCCTTCGATATCATCTGGATCCTGACCCGTGGCGGCCCGAGCGGTGGCACGACGACAATGATCATCGATACCTATAAGACGGCAATCGGGTCGTACAAATACGGTGAAGGGGCGGCGCGCGCCGTGCTGATCTGCATTTTCCTGTCGATCTTCAGCTATTTCTACTTCCGCGTCACCAGCCGCCTTTCGCAGGAGCATTCCCGATGAGCACCAACAGGCAGGCGATGATCAATCGCTACAAATGGTATGAAATCATCGGCATCTATTGCGGTGTCGCGGTGTTTCTCACCTTCGTGCTGGCGCCTTTCGTGGAAGGGTTCCTGGTGTCGTTGAAGCCGCTCAGCCAGCTGTTTTCGTCGCCTTATCGGTTCTGGCCGGAGAATGGCTCTTTTGAAGCCTATCGAACCATGTGGGACCACGTTCCGGGCTTTGGCCGCTATATCTTCAACTCCTTCTTCATATCGATAACCGCAACCGTTGTGGTTCTGCTGCTCGTCGTGCCAGCGGCCTACGCCTTTGCCCGTTTCGAATTTCGGGGCAGGGGCGTGTTGCTGGGTACCTTCCTTGCCGTCAACATGTTTTCAGGCGCTGTCCTGCTCATTCCGATCTTTCGGTTGATGCGCATTTCAGGAATGCTGAACACCTATTTCGCTCTTATCGTGCCGCTGATCGCCTTCCTGATCCCGACCGCCATCTGGTTGCTGCGAACATATATGATGCGGATTCCACGCGAGCTTGAGGAAGCGGCATATGTGGATGGGGCCAGCTATTTCTATACGTTCCGGCGCGTAGTTCTGCCGCTTGCCATGCCGGGGATTGCCGTCGTCGGCATCACGACCTTCATTACCGCCTATGCGCAGCATTTCATCTTCGCGCTGACCTTCAACTCGAAGACGGAATACATGCCGTTGCCGATTGGCTTGTTTGCCTATTTCGGCCGTCAGGAAGTGATCTGGAACGAGCTGATGGCCGCAAGTTTCGTCGGTATTGCGCCGGCGATGATCATGATCTTCTTCCTGCAACGCTATCTGGTCAGTGGCCTGACGGCGGGTGCAGTCAAGTAGGCAGCCGGTTTCGAAACAACCAAGACACGTTTAATGTCAACAAAGGGGAACCATCGATGAAAAACACTTTGACCATCATGGCGGGCGCGCTGGCGCTGCTGGCAAGCTCGGCTCTGTCGAGTTTTGCGGCGGATAAGGAAATCAGCTGGATCTATTGCGGCGATAAGATCGACCCGATCCATGAGAAATATATCAAGGTCTGGGAAGGCAAAAACCCAGGCTGGAAGATTGCGCCTGAAGTGGTTGGCTGGGAACAGTGCCAGGATAAGGCAACCACCTTGGCTGCCGCCGGAACGCCGGTTGCCATGGCCTATGTCGGCTCACGCACGTTGAAGGAATTTGCCGAGAACGACCTGATCGTCAAGGTTCCGATGACGGATGCCGAAAAGAAGAGCTATTATCCGAACATCGTCGATACCGTGACCTTTGACGATACGCAGTGGGGCGTGCCGATTGCCTTCTCCACCAAGGCGCTGTTCTGGAACAAGGACCTGTTCAAGAAGGCCGGTCTTGACCCGGAAACCCCACCGAAGACCTGGGCTGAGGAAATTGCCTTTGCCAAGCAGATCAAGGAAAAGACCGGTATTGCCGGTTACGGCATGCCTGCCAAGACCTTCGACAACACCATGCACCAGTTCATGCATTGGGTGTATACCAATAACGGTCAGGTGATGGACAAGGATGGCAAGATTGTCATGGACAGCCCGGAAGTGCTGGCAGCGCTTCATGCTTACAAGGACATCGCCCCCTATTCGGTTGAAGGGGCAACTGCCTACGAGCAGAACGAAATCCGCGCCATCTTCCTCGACGGCAAGGCAGGCATGATTCAGAACAGCACGGGTGCGGCCTATCGCCTGCTGAAGACCGACATCCACTGGGGTGTGACGACCTTGCCGCTCGGCCCTTCGGCCAAGGGTCCCGGAACGCTGCTGATCACCGACAGCCTGGCAATCTTCAAGGGCTCGGGTGTCGAAGACAAGGCAACAGAATTTGCCAAATACATCACCTCGCCGGAACCGCAGGAAGAATACGAGCTGACGACCGATTCCGGCCTGACGCCGCTTCGTCCTTCCGCTAAGGTTGAGCAGTTGATCAAGGACAAGCCCTATTGGAAGCCGTTCATCGATGGCATCGCCTTCGGTGGTCCTGAGCCTTTGTTCAAGGATTACAAGGGTTTCCAAAACGTCATGATCGAAATGGTCCAGTCTGTCGTCACGGGCAAGGCGGAACCTGCGGATGCCTTGAAAAAGGCGTCGGCTGCTATCGACCAGTACAAGTAATCATCGGGGTTCCGGCTGCGGATCATAGGGGTTCGCAGCCGGTTTTTGTTTGGAATTTCGCCGGTCGCCTATTGGTCGCCGGTTGGTATGGAGACGCAGCGCGGTGGGCCAGCTTTATCTCAACAAAGTCGTCAAATCCTTTGGCCATTTCGATGTCATCAAGGGCGTTTCGCTCGACATCAAAGACGGCGAATTCATGGTCTTCGTCGGCCCATCCGGCTGCGGAAAGTCCACGCTGCTTCGGATGATCGCGGGACTGGATGATACCACCAGCGGCGATATCGTTATCGATGGGGCGCGGGTCAATGCGCTGCCGCCGGTTGAGCGCGGCATTGCCATGGTGTTCCAGTCCTATGCGCTTTATCCACATATGACCGTGTTTGAAAATATTGCCTTTCCGCTGCGGGTCGAAAAACTGCCCGAAGCGAAGATCCATGAAAAGATAGATGCTGTGGCCAAGGTTTTGCAGCTCGATCAGCGCTTGCAGCAGAAACCGGGCCAGCTGTCCGGCGGCCAGCGTCAGCGTGTGGCCATTGGCCGTGCAATCGTCCGCGAGCCGAAGATTTTCCTCTTCGATGAGCCACTTTCCAACCTCGACGCGGCCTTGCGTGCCGACATGCGCATCGAGTTGACCCGGCTGCATCGGCAGCTGAAGGCGACGATGATCTATGTCACCCATGACCAGGTCGAAGCGATGACCATGGCCGACCGGATCGTCGTGCTGCATGGTGGTCATATTGCCCAGGTCGGCGCGCCGCTGGAGCTATATCACAAGCCGCAAAACCTGTTCGTTGCTGGCTTTATCGGCAATCCGAAGATGAATTTCGTGCCGGTCGCCTGCAAGGGCGTTGGACCCAATGGCGTTACGGTCGCCTATGAGGGCCGAATGGTGACCATTCCGGTCTCTGGTCGTCCCGATATGCTGGGACAGAACCTGACACTTGGCATCCGTCCAGAACATCTGGCGCTCGGCAAAGGTGATTTTTCCATCACTGTAACGCCCAGCGTCGTCGAGCGGCTCGGTGCCAGCACAATCGCCTATGCATCTCTATCAACTGGTGAGCCCTATTGCGCGGTCTTCCCCGGATCTGCGCCCGTTCAGCCAGACCAGCCCATGACAACGACGATCAAGGCCAGCGATTGCCACCTGTTCGATGCTGATGGTGAGGCGCTGGAACGCCACATCAATTGGCTGGCGGAAACGCTACCGGATGCGCTGAAGGCGGTTCAGGAGTAAGGCAGGCGAATAGGTGGAAACGCGGCTACCAAACCAGGCCGCGTGCCGCCACCTCTTCCACCCGCGTCACCACACCATCCCGGTGAAATGTCATGATGTCGAACAGGTTTGACACGACGCAGGTGTGGTTGGGAATGATCCGCACTTTTTCGCCGATCTCGGGTCGTCTGCCAGTAATCCTCGAGAGATCGACGGTGCCGTGTTCTTCGGACAGGCTGGTAATGACAGCCTCTGGATAGTCAACGATCAGTCCATAATCGCTAAAGCCAAGCAGGTCAGATGTCAGCGCTTTGGAGCCAGCATCCAGAATGGCGCGGTCCGGCGTGGGGCGCGACACGACCGTCGCGAGGATATGCATGGCGCAATCGGCAAGCGTGCCGTGTCCTGCCTTTGCCATGCTCCGGTCGCTATAGATATAGGTTCCGGCCCTATGCTCGGTGGCCGATGGTACCAGATGGGCGGAAAACAGGCTTGGTGTTCCGCCGTTCGAGACAATCGGACAGGGAATGCCGAGAGTGGTAAGGCTGGCAAGGATTTGAGCAAAAAAGCTTTCGACTGCTAGCTCGGTGTGAGCCTTGGGATATGTCATCACCCCACCGAACCGAAGGGTTGTGCTGGCGAAAATCGCTTGCGCGAGGGCCACAGCATCGGCGGGTGTCTGCACACCGCAGCGTCCGGCACCGGTGTCGCATTCTACCAGCACGTTCAAAGGTTTGCGATCCCCGAAATAGCTTGAAAGACCTTCGACGGTCACGATGCTGTCGGCCACCACCTTCAGGCCGGAAATCCGCTCATTCAGGGCAGCAAGCCTGACGAGCTTTTCGGGCCCAAGAATATTGAAGGTAATCAATATGTCCTCGAACCCGGCATCGGCAAACACTTCCGCCTCGGTAATTTTCTGGCAATTGATGCCGGTAGCGCCTGCCTCTTGCTGCTGGCGGGCCAGGGCTGGAATCTTGTGGGTCTTGATGTGCGGGCGAAAGGCAAGTCCGTGAGCGTCCATATAGGTCTGGACCCGGCCGATATTGGCTGCAAGCCGATCCTCGTCAATCAGCGGCAGCGGGGTCGAAAGCGAGAGAACCGTATCGCCGGGTCTTGGACCTGGTCTGTCAATTGGGCGGTTCATCTCAGGCAGTCTCCGTGTCCTGGGCAAGGTTGAAAGGGTCGGTAATGATCGGCCAGATATCGCGACGAACCCGCCGATAAGGGTTGGTGGCCGGATTATTGGGATAAGGCGATCCCGCTGAACAGTAAAGGATCTCCGAGGCGATCTTCGAAAACGCCGCATAGAAATGATTGGTGGATTTGATCGCAAGGATATGTTTGGACGTGGGATCGATACCGAGCGCTGTGAACAGCGAAGGGTCGTAGCTTTGCACCCGAACGGAACTCAGCACGATGTCGATGCCGTCTAGGTGGATATGAGCGGCGTCGCCAAACGGGGCGACACTTTCGCCAAACCGCATTTCTGCGTTGGCTACCAGCTTTACCACCTTCACCAACCCATCGATCGGGTTGCCGGTGCCCGGCGCGGATTTTGCACCGAAGCGCAGCGGGATTTCCGCACCTTCGCCAGCCGCCATGCAGATCTGCACGGCAATCGGGTCCCAGATCATTCCGACCGCGGTATTGGTTGCGCCTTGGGCCAGAAGTTCCTCAAGCAGCACGGTCGCATCACCCGCCGTGCCGCCGCCGGGATTGTCCCACATGTCGGCAATCACCACCGGCCCGGCTGGATTTGCGAGCGCCTCGGCCACGGACTGTTTTTCGTCAATCTGAGGCATCATGAACGTGCCGCGCTTTTCAAACAGTTCAAGGCCAAGGTTGCGGGCCAGAATCTGGCCTTTTTCGGCCTTGCCATTGGTGATGGCGATGGTTTTTGTGCCCATTTCCGGTACGTCGCCAGCCATGAAGCCATGAATGACCGAGAGTGACAGGACATCGGGATCGTCCTGTTCGATCTGCATCATTTTGTCCACAAAACCGCGCATCGGCTGGCGCGAGGTGGGAAAGACATCGATCATCCGGCAGTCAAAGACCGACATGACAGGGGTGATGCGGCCTTCCAACGTATCGACGACGATCCGCCAAAGGTCACGGGCTCGGTCAACGAAATCCGTATGGGGAAATTCCTTGAAGACAACGAACACATCCGCCGCCTCAACCCGCTTGCCCGTGAGGTGGCTATGCGGGTCCAGTTCTGCGGCAAGCAGCACATCCGGTCCGATAATGGCGCGGATGCGGCTCAGGAAATCGCCTTCCGGGTCGAGATAGCCATCCGCCACCATGGCACCGTGCAGGCCAAGTACGACGGCATCAACGGGAAGTGCTGCCGTCAACTGGTCGAGGATTTCATCGCGCAGGCTTTCATAAGTCTGGCGATTGACGAGCCCGGCTGGATCGGCCCAGGTGGCGGTGCCTTCGATTAGCATCCAGCCTTTCTGACTGCATACCTCCCGGCCAACGGTTATCGGCGCGGTGCACAGCGTTGGAGTTGCCGGGTGCTGCCCGGGTGGCGCGTAAAGGGAAGCCTCGAAAGCACGCCGGTCGATGCAGATCGGCGAGAACGTGTTGGTTTCCGTTGCAAGGGCGGCTGTGAAAATGCGCACGGAGTGGCCTCCAATCACGGTTGATGGAACGGTTATCTCTCAGACTAAGCCCATCGGATTGGGCAGATAACCGGTAAAGCCTGAAATTTTCCAGCGACCTTCGTGCAAACGGCAATAATAGAGCGTTTGCCACTTCATGGTGTCAAAGCCGCCATCGGCTTTTTTGATGCCGCCATCGAATTTTTTGCGCACCAAAGCCGTTTCGCCTTCGATTTCGATCTCTTCCAGCGTGGTGGTAAAGAAAATCGCCGTGCGCGGGTCTTCACCATGGCTCTGGCCTGCAAAATCCTGGGCTTGGCGCAGCCATTCATCGCGATAGGCCGCGAGATTGGGGAAGGTCAGGCGCCAATGGTCCGGATTGGGATCGCGATTGCCGTTGATACCGATGAAGCCGTCCTCGACGAAATCACCTTCCACCATCGACCATTCTGCTGCCAGAAAAGCATCGATGTCGCGGGGCACCAGCATCTCCCAGATCGCATGGCGCGCAGCATCGGTTGCCGGGAAGGGGTTTTTGAAGGGATCGCGCATCTCAGCCACCTTTGTCTAAATTATTTTCATGTTCTATGAAAATCCCTAGTCAAATTCGGTTTTCTATGGTGAATTGTCAATTGATTAAGAAAATAATTTGCATGAGGGCGAGATGACGATCAAGCGATATGGCGCAGAAAAAGCAGGTGCCGGTGGGCAGAAACTGCCGTTTGCCAGAGCGGTTGAAGCGGATGGCTGGCTGCATGTTTCCGGCCAGGTGGCGATGGAAGACGGCGAGATCATCCAGGGTGGGATTGTCGAGCAGAGTCATAAGGCGATCGGCAACCTGATCGCCATTTTGCATGAGGCTGGCTACGGCGTGGAGCATGTCGTGCGTTGCGGCGTCTGGATTGATGATCCCCGTGATTTCTGGAGCTTCAACAAGATCTATCAGGGCTATTTCGGTGAACATCCGCCAGCCCGCGCCTGCGTGCAGGCCTCCATGATGGTCGATTGCAAGGTCGAGATCGACTGCATAGCCTATAAGGCGACCAAATAGGGTTGGTTTGTGAGGGCTTATGGATATCTTTGCCACCATACAGGAAGATCGTGCGCAGTTTTCTCCTTCAGAACAGCGGATTGCCGACATCCTCCTGAGTGAGCTGGATTTTGCCGTCGGCGCATCGATCATCGAGTTGGCGGAGCGGGCGCAAGTGTCGCCGCCGACCGTGACCCGTTTTTGCCGCAGGCTTGGATGCCAAAGCTTTTCGGATTTCAAGGTCAATCTGGCGAAGACTGCCTATGTCGGTGTGCGTTACCTGAACCCGGAAGCAAAAAGCACCGAGCCACAGGATGTTGCCGAGGACGTCATCACCAAGGCGCAGAACGCGCTTTTCATGATGCACCGCTCGCTGGATTCAGCCATGATCGAAAAGGTCGCGGACCGGATTTCCCGCGCTGAAATGATCTATGCATTCGGGTCTGGCGGCAATTCTTCGATGATTGCTTCGGAATTGCAAAACCGTCTGTTTCGGCTGGGGTCACGGGTTACGGCTTGCACCGATCACCATATGCAGTTGATGTTGACGGCGGCGGCGCGCAGCAATGATATCATTGTCGGATCATCCTTCTCTGGCCGCAATCTGGAGCTGGCGCGCTGTTTCGAACTGGCTCGCGACAATGGCATTACCACGATTGCCCTGACCCAGAGTGACAGCGCTGTCGCCAAGGCTGCCGAGCTGGTTGTTGGTATCGATCTGCCGGAGGGCGACAATATTTTTCGTCCGACTTCGACACGCTTTGCCTATCTGGCCATGGTCGATGTTATCGCCAGCCTGGTTGCCTATCGCAATCGCAAGCTTTCTATGGTGACGCTGCGCCATATCAAACAACAATTGGTCGAACATCGCGATGGCGACGACCGTCAGATTCTGGGAGACTAGGATGGCGAAATCCGTGGCTGTGGTAACAGGTGCCGCCGGTGACATCGGGCGGGCAATTGCCAGCCGTCTGTCCGGAAGCCACGATGTGGTGGTGCTGGCCGATATTGATGAGAGCGCGGTGAATGCGGCTGCGGTCAGCCTCGGGTCCGGGGATATATTTGTGCCTGTCGTTTGTGACGTCACCGACGAGGCCAGCATCGACGCACTGGCCTCAGCGGTCCAGAAGTTTGGGGTGGCAAAGACCCTTGTCAACAATGCCGGGGCGGCAAGGGCTGTTAGTTTGCACGATACCGATGCGGCTATCTGGCGCCAGGATAGTGCGCTCAATCTCGAGGCCGCGTTTCTGACCTTTAGAGCGTTGGAAAATCAACTGAAGCAATCACAAGGCTCGGTGATCAACATTGCCTCTGTTAATGGCATGGCCGTGTTCGGCCATCCCGCCTATAGCGCTGCGAAGGCTGGTCTGATCCATCTGACCCGATTGATCGCGGTGGAATATGGGAAATTCGGCATTCGCGCCAATGCGGTGGCGCCCGGCACGGTGCGCACCCAGGCCTGGGAAGCGCGCGCCGCAGCCAATCCTGCCGTGTTTGAAGAGGCCAAGCGCTGGTATGCGCTGCAACGGATTGCCACCGCGCAGGATGTTGCAAATGCGGTGTTTTTTCTGGCTGGCGATCAGGCCGCAGCCATTACCGGAGTCTGCCTTCCCGTCGATTGTGGGTTGACGGCAGGCCAAAGCGAACTTGCCCGGACATTTTCACAGTCCGAGCATTATTGATCCTCCATCCTGTCAGACCTTAAGGAGAACCGTCATGGCTGAAGTCGCTTTTCGTCTGGACAATGCTTGGTATCCTATCGAGGGCGACGACGGCGGAGGCTTCGTCTTCACCCTCTACAATTTATCCTCCGAGCCCATCAGCGGTTTCAAGCTTGCCTATACTGCCTTGACGCGGGTGAAAGACGGTCAGGTCTGCGACAACGCGGTTTTCCTGCGACGCAATGCCAATTTTCACCAGTTTGCACCACCGGAAGGCCTGGTCCTCGTGCCAGGAGCGTGCTGGCAGTTTACGGTTCAAGGCCTCTGGCGGCCCGCCCGGCACCGCACGGATGGCGCAAAATCGGCTTATCTGACACTCGCCGATGGACGCCATGTCGCCGTCGCGGTCGATGATCTGATGTTGCAAGGCCGGGTGAGCGAGCCTGCCCCTGTTCTGTTGCCGAAGGGGGAGGTCAGTAAGCCTTTTTCGCTGCTGCCCTGGCCCGTCGAGGCGAACCTCATGGCGGGCGATGGTTTTCCGGTGGCGATCTATCCCACCAAGGGTACGGATCTTCCCGGCTTGCAGGCGGTTGAGCGGATCAATGCGCTTTACCGGCGGCTGTTTGCGGTTGGCCATGTACCGTTTTCGCTGGCGCCGGTCGATCAGGGCAAGGCTTTGAAACTCGCCCATGATCCCGTACTTGGCGCATCCGCCTATCGGCTCGATTTTACGGAAGAGATTACCCTATCTCATGGCGATGAGGCGGGACGGCAATATGGACTGACGGCATTGGCGCAAATGCTCCACGGAGCAAGACAGAACCCCGCGCTGTTCCGGTTTCCGGCGTCGGGCCAGATCAAGGATGCGCCGCGTTATGGCTGGCGCGGCTGCCATCTGGATGTGTCCCGGCAATTTTATCCGACGCAGGACGTTCTGCGGCTGATCGACATCATGGCCTGGATGAAGCTGAATATTTTCCACTGGCATCTGACCGATGACGAGGCCTGGCGGCTGGAAATCAAGGCCTATCCGCAGTTGACGACACTCGGCGTCCTGCGTGGCCCGGATGAGCCGATGTTGCCGCAGCTTGGCAATGGCGCGGAGCCGGTTGGTGGCTTTTACACCCAGGAGGATGTTGCCCACATCGTCGCCCACGCCGCCTTGCTGCATGTCGAAGTCGTTCCGGAAATCGATATTCCGGGTCATAGCACCGCGATCTTGACAGCCTTGCCTGAGCTGGTCGATGGCCAGGAAGCGCCTGACAGCTACCGTTCCGTCCAGGGCTATCCGAACAACGCGCTTAACCCGGCTATCGAGCAGACCTATGTGTTTCTCGGCAAGGTCTTGGATGAGATGGCGACGCTGTTTCCATCCAATCTCGTGCATGTCGGTGGCGACGAGGTTGCGGCCAATACCTGGATGGCCTCGCCACTGGCGAAAAAGCTGATGGAGCAGGAGGGCCTCGACGGGACATTCGGGCTGCAAAGCCATTTCATGAAGCGCATTCAGCAGATGTTGAAGGAACGCGGCAAGAAACTGGCCGGTTGGGACGAGGTATCCCACGGCGGCGGTGTCGACCCGCAGGGTACGCTGCTGATGGCCTGGCAGAAGCCAGAGGTTGGGTTGGATCTGGCGCGGCAGGGCTATGACGTGGTGATGACGCCGGGTCAGGCCTATTATCTCGACATGGTGCAGGACGAGGCTTGGCAGGAGCCAGGCGCGAGCTGGGCCGGCACCGTGCCGCCGCACCATACCTACACCTATGAAGCCGTCGCGGAATTTCCTGATGCATTAAAGCCGAGGATGCGGGGTGTGCAGGCCTGTATCTGGTCGGAGCATTTTCTGAATCGGGATTACTTCAACCACCTGGTCTTTCCACGCCTGCCGGCTGTTGCCGAGGCCGCCTGGACCCCTAGGGACCAGAAGGACTGGCTGCGGTTTGCAGCGCTCGCGCCGCTGATGCCGCGTTTTTAAGGAAATCGGACATGGAACTTCGAATTGCCGTTGGTGGCATTCATACGGAATGCAGCACGTCATCGCCGGTGCTGATGCAGATCGAGGATTTTCGCGTGTTGCGCGGTGACGATCTCTTAGGTGCCGATTATTTCAGCTTTCTTGGCGCGGATGGGGTGAAGCCTTTGCCCTTGCTGCATGCCCGCGCCGTTCCAGGCGGCCCGGTTTCGCGCCAGACCTATGACAGTTTCAAGACCGAATTCCTGGAGCGGTTACAGGCCGCTCTGCCGCTGGACGGGCTCTATCTCGCCATGCATGGCGCCATGAATGTCGAGGGCATGGACGATGCCGAGGGTGATTGGATCGCTTCTGCCCGTGCCGTGGTTGGCCCGGATTGCCCGGTGGCGGCAAGCTATGATCTGCATGGCAATGTCACCCAGAAAATCATCGATCAGCTGGATATTTTCGCCGGTTATCGGACCGCGCCGCATATCGATGTGCGCGAAACCATGGTGCGGGCCTGGGACATGTTGGTAAAGGCGCTGCGGACCGGCGAGAAACCGGGCGTCGCCTGGGCACCTGTGCCGGTTCTTCTTCCCGGAGAACGCACCTCTACCGAAGACGAACCAGCCAAAAGCCTTTACCTGCAATTGCCGCAGCATGATCAGCGACCGGGGATATGGGATGCCAATTTGATGGTTGGTTATGTCTGGGCCGACGAGCCGCGCGCCACGGCTTGTGCCGTGGTCACAGGCGTGGATCGAGGCGAGGCGCAAAAGGTGGCTGAAGAGATTGCCCAGTCTTACTGGGAGGCGCGCCAAGCCTTCCGGTTCGGCCCGGTGACGGGTTCTCTGAATGATATGCTCGACATTGCTGAAACGACCCGGACCCGGCCAATTATTCTGGCCGATTCCGGCGACAACCCCACCGGCGGTGGGGTCGGTGACCGTGCCGATGTCTTGGCGGCATTGATTGCCCGTGATTTCGAGGGGGCTGTGATTGGCGGGATTACCGACAAGCCTGGCGTCGATGCCTGTTTTTCCGCAGGCGAGGGTGCAAAACTGGCGTTGAAGATCGGTGGATCACTCGATCCGGCAAGCCCGTCGGTTGAGGTGGAATGTGAGGTGTTTCGGCTGGACGATCCGGGTGTGGCAAGTGAGCGTCAAGCTATCGTCAAAATCGGCGGTATTACCGTTATTCTCGCCAGTAAGCGCAGGCCCTACCACAATCTCGCCGATTTCACTCGCCATGGCATTGATCCGAAAGCGGTGCGGTTGCTGGTGGTAAAGTCGGGCTATCTTTCTCCCGAGCTTCAGCCAATTTCCAATCCCAACCTGATGGCGCTGACCGATGGGGTCATCAACCAGGATATCGAAGCCTTGCCGAGCAAGCGCCGCAAACAACCGACCTATCCCTTCGTCAAGGATTTCGACTTCCAGCCTCAAGCGATGACCTCGGCGCGGTGGACGGACAGAGAGAGTGTGTCCAGTTCAGATTGAACCCGTCAAATACCCAGGCAAACCGAAAACAAGAGATAAGCGATCTCATTCCTCAAAGATGCCGCCGGTAAAATCCAGCGGCATCTTGTTTTTAAAAAGATAGCGCGTCCATGCCGCCAGTTCTCTCCATCATCGCCGGTAATCCGGGTATTCGGATTAGCGCGATTGCGATTTTCTTCTTCGGCCTGTCCGGCGCGACCACGGCTCCCTATATGTCGATCATCGGCATACACGAGTTGGGATTGAGCAATGCGCATTACTCGCTGCTGATTTTCATTGCCTCCTGCGTCAATGTCGCCGCCAGCGTTGCCGTGGGGATATTGGCGGACAGGCTTGGACATTTCCGTATGCCGATGGTGATTGTCAGCTTGTTTGGTGTGATCGGCTATGGAGTGGTGTTTCTCGAGCCGAACCAGCTCATCTTCGTTGGCTCTGCGCTCCTTTTGCTGCCAGTTTATAACGCCTTGAATTCGCTGATATTTGCCAATGTGCGAGCCGCATCCAGGGATATGCCGGTACGTGAACTGATTGCCGTCAATTCCGGCGTGCGGGCTGTTATCTCTGCCTCCTGGGTCTTGGTGCCGGGTCTGGTGGGCTTCTTTCTGGCTGGTCAGAAAAGCATGTTGCCTGCCTTTCTGTTTGCCAGCCTTGGTGGACTCGCCTGCTTCGTGCTGTTTCTGGTCTGGTTGCCGAAGGCGGAGGCACGGGCCGAACCCTCCGCAAGTCTGGCGTTTTTTTCATCCTTGTCGAAAATCGCTTCGCCAGGATTATTGTTGCGGCTTGGCGCCATCGCTCTGATCACGGCCATGCTGCAAATGAACGGCGTCGTGCTACCCCTTGTGATGACCGGGCCAGCGCATGGCACGACCGGCGATGTCGGTATTATCGTCGGTATCGTCGCCTTTCTGGAAATCGTCTTCATTCTGTTTTGGGGCTGGGTGGAGCGCAAAACCTCCAGTGTGGCGACGCTTGTTGCCGGTTCGCTGATCTATTGCGTCTACCTGCTAGGCCTCGGCCTCGCCTCGCGGCCAGAACATGTCTATCTGCTCTCCGGCATTGCCGGTTTCGGGGCGGCGGCGATTATCAGCGTGCCGATTACCTATTTGCAAAACCTGATTGCCGATCGCGCCGGGCTTGGCAGTTCGCTCATTGCGGTGAATATTTTCCTGAGTGGCGGATTGAACTCCCTGCTTTTTGCATTCGGCACCGGCATCAGCAATTATTCCGGCACGGCAATGCTCGGGGCATTGGCCGGATTCTGCGGTATTTTGCTGTTGCTGATGCTGGAAAAGCCACGGTCCTTCAGGGGGGCCCAATGACGGGAAGACAGAGAAGAGACCATGATGGCGGGAAGTGAACCAGAAAAGAACGATGGCGGTTTGCTTGAAGTCTGCGTCGATTCCGTTGCGGGGCTGGAGGCGGCGATTGCCGGTGGTGCCGACCGGATCGAGCTTTGCGCTGCCCTTGACTGCGGGGGGCTGACGCCGACATCAGGTCTGATGCAGCGCGCTGCTCAGGCACCCATCCCGGTTTTTGCGATGATCCGGCCACGGGCGGGCAGTTTCGTGTTTTCACCGGATGAGGTCACCGTCATGGTGGCAGATATCCAGGCCGCACAGCAGGCAGGTCTGGCGGGTGTCGTTCTCGGAGCGTCTCGGTCTGACGGATGTCTGGACGTTGAGGTGCTTGGTCATCTCACGGCGGTTGCGTCTGGCCTCGCCATGACATTGCACCGTGCTTTCGATCTTGTGCCGGATTTTGAGGTAGCGCTGGAGCAGGCGATTGCGCTCGGGTTCGGAAGAATCCTCACGTCCGGTGGCGAGCAATCCGTCGTTACCGGTTTCGATCGTCTGAAATCGCTTTCAAAGAGGGCAGATGGTCGGATCACCATCATGCCCGGTGGCGGGTTGCGACCAGAGCGTATAGCGCCGTTCTGGCAGGCTGGCCTGCGGGAGTTTCACGCCTCTTGCAGCGTACCGATAGAGGCTGATCCCGTTCTGATCGATTTTGGTTTTGCCACGGTGGGGCAGGCGCGGACTGATAGCGATGTGGTGCGCAGACTTGCCGCGGCCATCGAGACCTGCCGCACTCTGCCCTGATGGATTATACGGCCTCCGATTCAACCCGGCGGGGCGCGCCTTTTTCGTCTAGCGCCACCATGATGAAATGGGCGTCGGTGACCTTTTGGCGCTCCTGCGTAAACTGCCTGCGGACCCAGCATTCGACATAGAGTGTCATGGAGGTGCGACCGACGTGGCTGATGGATGTGTAGATGCACACGGTATCACCGACCTTGACCGGGCGTTTGAAGCTGACTTCCTTGACCGCTGCCGTGACCGTGCGGCCTTTCGCACGCTCGGAAGAGCGGATGCCAGCGGCTGCGTCCATCTGTGCCAGAACCCAGCCACCGAAAATATCTCCGGCGGGATTGGTGTCGGCTGGCATGGCGAGTGTGCGTAATGTCAATTCGCCCTGAGGCTCGTCAATCTCAGTCATTGTCTTCCAACTTTCGCCTTGAGGAGGGGGACCCTGCGGTGCCGCCGCAATCCTCCATCTAATCGAAATGAGAAATAGGCTCTCAGCGCGGAAAGGTCGAGAGCGCAGGCATGCGCCAGCGACACTGCGGCTTTGCCGAAAAGCTTTACCTTGTGATTTTACGGCTTTTCAGCGACCTCAATGGATGCGATCAGCCGCTCAACATAAGCGGAAAACAGGACGCCCATATCGGTACTGTCGGGCAGCCGCAGCCAGAGCATTTGCAATCCATCCATCAGGCCGATAATTTCCGTTGCGATCCCTTGGGGATCGATGTCGGATTTGATTTCGTGATTCAGAATGCCTTCTGCAAAGATACTGGCCAGTTTGTGGCGCAGTTGCAGGCTACGTTTGTGAAACCATGCCTGGGCCGGGTGCCCTGCAAGCAAGCTTTCGGCGTTAAGGATCGAAAATGCCCGCACAACCCCTTCCGATTGCATGTTTTGGTTGGTGACCTCAACCAATAAGCCGAGGAAATCGCGCCAATGGGGAGTTTTCTTGTTTAAGTCCGGCGCTGTCTCTTTGTCTCGCCGTTCCAGGATCGCCAGGAGAAGGTCAACCTTGGTCGGAAAATAATGCAGAAGACCAGGAAGAGACAGGCCGACATCCTCAGCAATGTCTGCAATTGCAGCATTTTGAAAGCCATCCTTGGCAAAACGGTTGAGGGCAGCCTGCAGGATTTCTTCTCGCCGCGCGGCCCCTTTCACCGAATTCCGGCGGCGGCCTGCGACCGTATCGACGGGAGGTAGGCCTGCATCGGATATGTCCTGTCTTGCCATTTATCTCACTTTCAGGTTGCATCGTATGCCATCCTTAGAGCTTGTCTTGGGAAAAGTGGAACCCAATTTTCTGAAAAGACAAACGAAAACGTAAGAGGCCAAGGGTGATGGCTCAATCCGAACCTTATCGCCTTTAGAACTCAATCGAAAACCGGGTGAAGGCAGACAGGATCTCTTGCGATAAATAATAATACCGAGTAGTTGGTAGGTAAATAGGGAGGAGTATCACATGATCGACAGTCTGCTTGATGAGATGACCCTTGAGGAACAGGTTTCCGTGGTGTCGGGTGCGGATTTCTGGACCACTGTGCCGGTGGAGCGGCTTGGTATTCCAAAGATCAAGGTGACTGACGGTCCCAATGGTGCGCGCGGCGGCGGGTCCCTGGTTGGCGGCGTCAAGGCGACTTGCTATCCCGTTGCGATTGCGCTCGGGGCGACCTGGAACCCAGCGCTTATCGAAGCCATGGGTGTTTCCCTGGCGGGACAGGTGAAGAGCAAGGGCGCGAGCGTCCTTCTTGCGCCAACCGTCAATATCCATCGGTCCGGGTTGAACGGGCGCAATTTCGAATGCTATTCCGAAGATCCGATGCTGACGGCGGCTTTGGCTGTCGCTTATATCAAGGGTGTTCAGAGCCAGGGTGTCGCAGCGACGATCAAGCATTTCGCGGGCAATGAATCCGAGATCGAACGGCAGACCATGTCTTCGGATATCGATGAACGCGCCTTGCGCGAAATCTATCTCCTGCCCTTTGAACAGGCGGTGAAAAAGGCTGGCGTCATGGCTGTGATGTCCTCCTATAACCGACTGAACGGTACCTATACAAGTGAACATGCCTGGCTGTTGACGGATGTGTTGCGCGAGCAATGGGGCTTCAACGGCATTGTCATGTCCGACTGGTTTGGCTCGCATTCCACATCCGAAACCGTCAATGCCGGGCTTGATCTGGAAATGCCTGGCCCAACCCGTGACCGTGGCGAAAAGCTGGTGCAGGCGGTTCGAGACGGTGCTGTCAAACCGGAAACGGTGCGCGAAGCGGCGGGGCGCATTCTCACTCTATTGGAGCGTGTAGGGGCGTTTTCGTCCGCGCCTGACCTGTCCGAACATGCCGAGGATCTGCTGGCTGACCGGGCGTTAATCCGCAAAATTGGTGCAGAAGGCGCGGTTCTTCTGAAGAATGACAACATCCTGCCGCTGGAAAAGGCATCCCTGAAGCGTATAGCGGTTATCGGGCCGAATGCGGCTGTTGCCCGGGTGATGGGCGGCGGCAGCGCCCAGATCAATGCACATTATACAATCAGCCCGCTGGAGGGCATTCGCGCGGCTTTGCAAGGCACTGCTGATGTGCGGCACAGTGTGGCCTGCGGCAATAGCCGGTTGGTCAAGCTGTTTTCGCAGCCGGTCACTGTTGAGTATTTCAAGGGCGTCAACTGTAAGGGTACTCCTGTTGCAACGGAAGCGGTGCAGACAGGGGAGTTTTTCTGGTTCGAGCTGCCATCGCCGGATCTGTCTCTGACGGATTTCTCGGTGCGGTTCACCGGCACCTTCACGCCGCAGGAGGATGGTCCACATTTGCTTGGCATGACCAATTCGGGTCTTGCCAAGCTGTATGTCGATGGGGAACTGGTGATCGACGGTTATACCGATTGGAAGCGCGGCGAGAATTTCTTCGGCACTGCCAATGATGAAATTCGGCACTCGGTGGAGATGAAGGCTGGCCGTAGCTACGCAATCAAAGTTGAATACCTGTCGCCACCGCCAGAGGAATACGGCATCCATATTACCGCGATTCGCTTCGGTATCGAAAGAATTCTCAGTGAAGACGCTATGGTGGAAGCAGTCGAATGCGCAAGAGGCGCGGATGTGGCGCTACTCTTTGTCGGGCGCGAGGGGCAATGGGATACGGAAGGTCTCGATCTACCCGATATGCGTCTGCCGGGTCGCCAGGAGGAATTGATCGAGCGCGTCAGTGCGGTCAATCCGAATTGCGTTGTTGTGCTGCAAACTGGTGGGCCGGTTAAAATGCCTTGGTTGGAAAAGGTCAAGGCGGTGCTTCAGGTCTGGTATCCCGGCCAGGAGCTTGGCAATGCTGTGGCCGATATGCTGTTTGGCGATCAGGAACCGGGCGGGCGTCTCCCGCAGACGTTTCCAAAGCGGTTGTCGGATAATTCCGCCATCACAAATGACCCGTCGATCTATCCCGGCAAAGATGGCCATGTGCGTTATGAGGAAGGTGTCTTTGTCGGTTACCGTCATCACGACAGCCGTAACATCGAGCCGCTTTTTCCCTTCGGGTTCGGGCTTGGTTATACTAGTTTTGAGTGGGATGAGCCAAAGGCCTCCGCGTCCGAAATGACCGCATCCGGCATTAAAGTTACCGTCAGGATCTCCAATACCGGAAAACGGGCGGGGTCCGAAGTGGTGCAACTTTATGTCCACGCACCTGTCTCTGGCGTTGAACGCCCATTGAAGGAGTTGCGGGCCTTCGCCAAGATTGCCTTGAGGGCGGGTGAAAGCGGCGAAGTGAGCCTTGAAATCAGCCCGCGCGACCTGAGTTATTACGATGTCGACGCAGCGGCATTCCGGGCGCCTGTGGGTCAGTATCGGCTGCTGATTGGTGCCCATGCCCAGGATATTCGCAGCACCATTACCATAGCTAATCCGCAGGAATGGCTTGGTGCTGTTGGCGATAGGACGATCTGATCGGTGGCTTAAATCCTTATCCGGGCTTCAAATCCATCCTTTCGCCCGCTGGCGGGCGTAAGGATGTCGAAACGGGCATTCATCTGCTCTGCCAAACGCTCGATAATCGACAAGCCAAGGCCTGACCCGGGCGTAGTGGCATTGGCGCGTTGGAAGCGTTTTCGGATGGCCACCAATTGTTCGGGGGGCAAGATTGGAGAGCCATTGATGACACTGATCGTGTCATCTTCGCCAAGCATCACCTCAACCGGCACGCCCTGTGTTCCATGTCGCACAGCATTCTCGATCATGTTACGGATGACGATGGCAAAGGCATCTTCGCTGACGGCGCGTGGCAGGGTTGCGGTTGGCGGGTGGCGATAAACAATTGCATTTCCCGTGGCGCGCTGGAAATCCTCCACGACAAGATCGAGCACGGGTACAAGATCGACAGGCTGCCCGGTTGAGCCAATACCCGCTTCTGCTCGAGACAATTGCAACAGTTTTTCCGCGAGGCTGGCAAGCTTTTGCAGCGAAGTTTCCACCTGACTCGCTCTGGCGCGGGCTTCCGGCTCCTGCAACTGGGCCAGCATTAATTGCGTTTGCGCCAGGGCGCCGGCAATGGGGGTGCGCAATTCGTGGGCACTATTGGCGGTAAATTCGCGCTCGGCATCCAAAGCGGCCCGCAATCGGGTGAGCAGAAGATTGACGGAACGTCCTATGGGCTGCAATTCCTTGGGCAGTGGGCTCAGATCAATTTCCGCTAGGTTTCCGTGGTCCTTTTCGCTGATTTCCTGCCGAAATTGTTCGACCGGACGCAGCGAACGGCGGATGATCAGCCAGGCGGCTAAAACGCTGAGCGGGACCAGCGCAATCACCGGCAGCAACATGGCAAGACCCGCCGCAAGAGCCGAGATATGTCGGTGTTTCATCGAGTCGGCCACCTGAACGATGATCGTGTCGCTGACGGCTGTGGTCGTATAGATCCGGTATGTGTCGTTTTGCCAGAAACCGGGCGTCAGCGGCGCGGGCAGCGGGGCTGCGGCCTCGGTATGGGAATGCATCAGCACCCGTCCACTTGCGTCTCTCACCTGATAGATCAGATATCCATCGGAATGAGGATCGACGGTGCTGAGGATTTGCAAGGGGCTCTTCAGCGGATCGCGCTGCATGATGTCATCGACGACCAATGGCAAAAGCCTGTCGCCGGTTTCCTGCAGGGCGCTGTCGAAAATCTCGCCGAACTCGGCCTGCATGACGATGGCGCCACAGGTTGCTGCTACCAGCCAAAGCACGGTAATCGCGCCGGAAAGCCATAGGAGAAGTTTGCGGGTCATGCTCGGCTTGGTCATGCCGCCCCCGCAATGCTATAGCCAACGCCGCGGACGGTTAGCAAGCGATCCTTACCGATCTTCTTGCGCAACCGGCTGACATAGACTTCCACCGTATTGCTTTCGATTTCCGATCCGAACGCATAGAGGGCTTCCTCAATGCGGGATTTGGAGACCACGGCACCGGGCCGTGCCAAAAGCGCATCAAGCACCGCCCATTCCCGGCTGGAAAGACTAATGGCTTCGGCACCATCGGCAATACGCCGCTCGGCAGGATTGATTTCCAATGTGCCGATGCGAATGATTGGATTTGGTTTTGCTGCGTAACGGCGCGCGACCGCCAATATGCGTGCCGTCAACTCATCGAGATTGAATGGCTTGACCAGATAATCGTCAGCGCCAGAGTTGAGGCCCTCAATCCGATCCGAGATCTGGTCATGAGCGGTGAGGATGATGATCGGGGTCACGTCGCCGTGTTCACGCAACCGTTTCAGGAAGTCGATGCCGTTGCCGTCAGGCAAACGCAGGTCAAGCAGGATCAGGCCATAGGCAACGGTTCTGGTACAGGCCTCGGCGTCCTGTAGCCCCTTCATCCAGTCCACGGCATGCCCGGCCGCCCCGACATGATCGCGAATGGCCTGACCCAGAACAGCGTCATCCTCTACCAGCAATACCCGCATGCATATCTCCGATCAGAACGGCAAGGCGCAAGACGCCCGAAATACAAAGCTTTTGACGTTCTTTATGACACCTAGTGGTTTGATCGAGACAAAAGAGTCCGATTTTGGATTCCAATTTCTGCATGAATATGCGACGGTCCTGCATGCGCACAGGTGTCACATTTGAGGTTTCCGCTGCCGACCGGGTTCGGCTGAACGCAATCGTTTCGGCAGGCAGCTCGCCGCAAAAGCATGTGTGGCGGGCGAAGATCATCTTGATGACCGACGAGGGGCTGGGAACGGTCGCGATCATGGAGGCGACGGCTAAGTCGAAGACCTGCGTCTGGCGATGGCAGGAGCGCTTCATGACGGAAGGCGTAGACGGCCTTTTGCGCGACAAGAGCCGGCCGCCCGGCACTGCGCCGCTTGAGGTTGACCTTGTCGACCGGGTTGTTGCTCTGACGCAGGAGCCGCCCACGCAGGAAGCCACTCACTGGACGGTTCGCGCGATGGCAAAGGCTGTGGGGATTGCGGCGTCCTCAGTCGTCAAGATCTGGCATGAGCATGGTCTCGCACCCCATCGGTGGCGCAGCTTTAAACTATCGAACGACAAGGCTTTCGCCGAGAAGCTTCACGATGTGGTCGGTCTCTACGTCTCGCCGCCTGCCCATGCGATTGTGCTTTCCGTCGATGAGAAAAGTCAGATCCAGGCGCTGGATAGGACGCAGCCGGGTCTTCCCATGAAGAAAGGGCGCGCCGGCACAATGACCCATGATTACAAGCGCCACGGCACCACCACACTTTTCGCTGCCCTGAATGTTCTCGACGGCTCCGTCATCGGCCGCAACATGCAGCGCCACCGGCATCAGGAGTTTATCCGCTTTCTCAACACGATTGAGGCTCAGTTGCCGAAGGATAAGGCGGTTCACGTCATCCTGGACAACTACGCCACACACAAACAGCCCAAAGTCCGGGCCTGGTTGGCACGGCATCCACGCTGGACCTTCCACTTCGTTCCGACATCATGTTCCTGGTTGAACGCCGTCGAGGGGTTCTTCGCAAAGCTCACCCGTCGACGGCTGAAGAACGGTGTCTTTCATTCGGTCGTTGATCTTCAGGCAGCCATCAACCGCTTTATCAAAGAGCACAACGAAGAGCCGAAGCCGTTCATCTGGAAAGCAGACCCTGACGACATCATCGCAGCCGTCAAGCGTGGGCACCAAGTGTTGGAATCAAACCACTAGCTTAAGCGGGTCGAAATTTCAGAAAAATCTTGAAAGGCCGCACACGGCGGATCTTTCAGCTTGGTGTCAGCGCAACTGCGGATAAAGGGCAGTCGCGTCGATAAACGGTGTTTCTACGTTCGTTGTCTGGGTGCGGCGACCGTTCCCCGAAGCAGTTGATGGGTTGGTAGACAGAAGGGTCGATATGAAGATTGTGCTGATTGCCTTGTCTATCACTCTGGTGCTGGCAGGCCCGATTCTGGCCGGGGAAAAATGTGCGGTGCCGCTGAAAGAATGGCAACCCCGAGAGAATTTGCAGAGAAAGCTTGAAGGAGAGGGCTGGAATGTTCGCTCCATCAGGAGCGGCGACGGGTGCTATGAGGCCCACGCTGTCGATTCCAGCGGCAACGCCGTCGAAGCTTATTTCGATCCGAAAACGTTTAAGCCGATTGACCAGAAAGACTGAGCGCTTTGATACGATGATCTATCGCCCGATTCCATAGCGGAACAACAAAGTTGGGCAAAAAAAAGCGCCGCGTTTTGAGGCGCGGCGCTAAATCAATTCCCGAAGTCGAGGGGACTCCTTCGGGCGGCCACAGGTTGGGCGAATGGATCTCAGAATGGCAGAGGGGACGCCGGAGGAAGATCCATTCCCTGTGAGAAACAATGTAGAACCAGTTTCTTACCTTAATATTAAATAAATCTAATAAAATGGAGCCTCATATATCTTTTTTATAAATCCGTCCCTCGAGCAGGTCGATCTGTATCTGCTGCAACTCAGCCAGACGTGCCCATTGATGGGCCATCTGGTGGTCGATCTTTTCATGCAATTGGCGGATTTCCAGTTCGGCGCGCAGGTTGATCATGTAATCATTTTCTGCCCGCTGCCGATCCTTTTCTTCCTGGCGCTTCTGGCTCATCATAATGATCGGCGCCTGCATTGCCGCGACACAGGACAGTAGCAAATTCAGGAGGATATAGGGATAGGGATCGAAAGGCCGAAGAAATAGCCCGATAGAGTTGATTGCCATCCAGGTGACGAGGATGATGGAAAAGATGATGATGAATCGCCACGAACCGCCAAAAGAGGCGACGGCGTCCGAGGCGCGATCCCCAAACCGAAGCGGCCTTTCGTTCTCCGCCGCAGCGGTCTGAACCGTGGAAACATCGCGGCCAAGATCGGCGATCACGCGTCGGTCAAGGTCCGAAAGCTCGCCGCGTTCTTCCTGAAGCAGTTTTTCCACCCGCTGGCGACGCAGTGCAGACAAGTCGTCGTCACAGATCCGGGCATCGGCGGCCAAGGGGCCGCATTGCGCCTCGATCAATTCTATCAACGAAGATCGCATCGAGTTGACGGCATGCAAATGCCTTGCCGGAACGGTTTTATGGCAGAGGCAGCATTGATGCGACTGATGGCTGGATGCGGTAGAAATGTTGGACACGCAGGGCTCCGACAGAAAAGACCGGGCGCGACAAAATTGCCGCCCCGGCCCCTTGATGCATAGCTTCAAAATTCACGGGACGCAAAGAACCGTTGTGAGCCTGCAACTTTGACAATGCCGTTATGCGGTGCCTCTATGTCCTTATACGATGCCGCCAGAGCCGCCTTTGACCGCTGGCCGTTGCGCCGCGACTTTTGCGCGGTAGCCGGAGGCACGATAGGCCGCGACTGGGTCGATTGCGCCGCCAGCGTCAAGCCGGGCCTTTGCCATGATCGGCTCTACGTCGGTGCGATAGGCGCGTTTCAACGTTTCGGTGGCCATCAGCGCATCATTGTCGTTCTGATAGCCCTCCAGTGCGGCGCGGTCCACCAGCAAGGCCTGGGCATAGGCCCGGCGGATTTCGTTGGCGCTGGCAATCAGGCTTTCAATCGGATCGGTCACATTATGCGACTGGTCGATCATATGGGCCGGGTGGAAACCATCGACGCCGCGATACTGTGCATCGACAAGCTCGTTGAAGACCAGAAACAAGCGGTAAGGTTCGATCGAACCGGCGTCCAGATCGTCATCGCCATATTTCGAATCGTTGAAGTGGAAACCGCCCAATTTGCCGAACTGGATCAGCCGCGCCACGATCATTTCAATATTGGTATTGGGCGCGTGGTGGCCGAGATCGACCAGGCACTGCGCCTTTGGTCCGAGCGTCTGGGCAATCAGGTAGTTGGTCCCCCAGTCCTGAACGATGGTGGAATAGAAGGCCGGTTCATACATCTTGTGTTCGGAAAACAGCCGCCAATCATCCGGCAGCTTTTTGTAGATCTCGGCCATTGAGGCGAGGTAGCGCTCGAATGACTTGGTAAAGTTGCTCTGGCCGGGGAAGTTGGAACCGTCGCCGACCCAGACGGTCAGGGCTTTCGAGCCGAGTTGATCGCCAAGTTCGATACATTCGATATTGTGCTCGATGGCCTGTTGCCGGGTTGAGGCATCGACATGGCTGAGCGACCCGTACTTGTAGGAATGGGCCTGATCGGTGGCATCCGAGAACGTGTTGGAATTCATGGCGTCGAAGCCAAGGCCCAGGGTGGCGGCCTTGGCCGTCAGTTCTTTCGGATCGGCCTTGTCCCAGGGGATATGCAGCGAGACTTTCGGTGTGGCGCGAGTCAATTGTTGGATGACGCCGCAGTCGTCGAGCTTGTCGAAGATGTGGCGCGGTTCGCCCAGTCCGGGAAAGCGGGCAAAGCGTGTGCCGCCGGTGCCCACGCCCCAGGAGGGGACCGCAACGAAAAACTCGGAAACGGATTTGGTGATGGCGTCGATGTCGATATTGCTGCGCGCCAGTTTTTCGCCAAGCGCGCTATAGTCTGACGTCAGCGCGCTCGCCCGCTTGTCATTGTCTGCGGCAACGGCGTCCGCAGTGATGTTCATATCTGTCATGCTTTCCTCCCGAAGATGCATTCTCTTTTACCAGAGGTTTAGCGCGTAAAGCTCTGGGCGTTGCCCGCATCGACATTGATGATATTGCCGGTCGATTTTGCCGACGCATCCGAAGCCAGGAAGTAGATGGCTTCGGCAATATCTTCAGGAAACACGTTCAGCTTCAGCATCGAGCGCTTGCGATAATGTTCCTCAAGATCGTCCACCTCGATCTTGGAGGATGCCGCGCGCTGTTCTCGCCATTCACCGTTCCAGATTTTTGAGCCGCGCAGCACGGCATCCGGGTTGACGGTGTTGACGCGGATTCCGGCATCGGCGCCTTCCAGCGCCAGGCACCGGGCAAGATGAATTTCTGCTGCCTTGGCCGTGCAATAGGCCGAGGCATTGGGCGATGAGGCAAGACCATTTTTCGAGGCGACAAATACCACATTTCCGCCCAATGCCTGCCGGCGGAAAAGCCGGAAGGCTTCCCGCGACACCAGGAAGTAACCGGTGGCGAGAATGTCTATATTCTTGTTCCACATGGCAAGCGTGGTGTCTTCGACAGGGGCGGATGATGCAATACCGGCATTCGAGACCAGAATATCCACCCCGCCGAACTCGACACAGGCCTCCGCAAAGGCGCTGATCACGGCATCTTCGCGGGTGACATCCAGTTGAACCGAGCGTACGGCATCACCGCCATGGCGCTTGGTGAAATCACCTGTCGTGTCGGAAAGTGCTGCGGCGTCGATGTCAGCCAGAACGACGCAAGCACCTTCGGCAACCAGTCGCTCTGCCGTAGCCCTGCCAATGCCGCCCGCGCCGCCGGTGACGAAAGCGACCTTTCCGGCCAGGCTTTTCGGCTTGGGCATGCGTTGCAGCTTTGCTTCTTCCAGCAGCCAATATTCGATATCGAAGGCTTCCTGCTCCGGCAGGCCCTGATACTGCGAAACGGTCGATGCGCCACGCATGACATTGATGGCGTTGACGTAGAATTCACCGGCGATCCGCGCCGTTGCCTTGTCCTTGGCGAAAGACAGCATGCCAACGCCCGGAATGAGGAAGATTACCGGATTGGGATCACGGATTTTTGGGGAATTATCGTGTTTGCAGCTCTCGTAATATCTTTTGTAATCGGCACGATAGGCCTCAAGCGCCGCATTGAGACCGGCAAGTACTGCATCCACATCCGGCTGGCTTGGATCAAAATCAACGATCAGCGGCCGGATCTTGGTGCGCAGGAAATGGTCGGGGCAGGAGGTGCCCAGCGCGCCAAGTGGCTGGAGATGATTGGAGTTGACGAATTCCAGCACGGCATCCTGATCGTCGAAATGACCAAGCTTGCGCTCCGCCTTGCCGATCCGTCCGCGAATTTCCGGCATCAGCCTGGCGGCAATGGCGCGACGTTCGGCTGAAGGCAGGCTTTGCGTGGCGGCGCCGCCAAAAATCACCTTGCCTTCGGTTTCTCGTGCAAACCACTGGATGGCTTTGTTGATGATATCAAGCGTCAGCTCGTAGCAGGCCTTGGCGTCATTATCCCAGGTGAACAGGCCATGGCTTTCCAGCACGACGCCCTTGGCCTGCGGATTGGCCTTGACGAAGGCTTCCAGATCGAGCCCAAGCTGAAAGCCAGGACGGCGCCAGGGCAGCCAGCCGATCTCGTCGCCAAAGATCACCTTTGTCAGGTCTTTCGAGTTCTTCGACGCGGCAATGGCGATGATCGCATCCGGATGCATATGATCGACATTGGTGAACGGCACGAAACCATGCAGCGGCGTATCGATGGATGCCGCGCGCGGATTGAGGTTGAATGTGCAATGAGGAAGGAAACCGACCATGCGGTCTTCATCGTCAACGCCCTGGTAAATACCTTTCAGCGCCTCTAGCTTTTCCTGGTAGAGCGTTGCGAAACCGTCGAGTTTGATGGTGCCGACATCGCCGCCGGACCCTTTGACCCACAAAACCTTGACCGTCTGGCCGGTGAGCGGATCTGTTTCCATGACCTTGGCCGAGGTGTTGCCGCCGCCATAATTGGTAATGCGCTTGTCGGCGCCAAGCAGGTTGGACCGGTAGAGCAGCTTGCCTGCCTCATCCAGCGTTTCGGCGTAGACATCATCCCAGCGATTGTCGAGAAGGCGGGGTTGGCCCGCTGCGGTTTGGCCCGTCATGGAAGTCCTCCCAAAATGTGATTTTAAGGCCCGCCATATCGGCGAACGCTCCATCCTGTTATGGGTATCGCGCAAATTTATCGCTCGTGTCAATCATAAACGATCATAAATGTTCATTGTGCATCGCAATATAATCTATTTTGATCGTTTGTGATTGACATCTTCAATCTGTTAAGCCTAAAACACGCCAAGGAGGACCCCATGCACGAACGCGAACGCCATCGCATTATACTCAGCGCCATCCAGGAAAAACCTGTGGTGACGGTGCAGGATATTGCCGAATTGACGGATGCGTCCGAAGCAACCATCCGGCGCGACATCGCATCCCTGCATGTGCAGGGGAAGTTACGTCGGGTCCGGGGTGGGGCAGAAGCAGTACATCCTCCACAGCAGGGCAATCTGGCTGCCCGACCGTTCAGGGTGTCGGAATCGGTCAATATCGATAAGAAACGCGCAATTGCGCGCGCTGCTGTTGAGCTCTGCGAGGAAGGCGATTCGATCATCATCAATGGTGGAACCACCACCTTTCAGATGGTGCATTTCATGTCAGCGCGTCGCTTGCAGGTGATGACCAATTCCTTTGCAATCGCCGAGCATCTGGTCAAGCATTCGAAATGTACGATCAACGTGCCGGGTGGGGCGATCTACCGGGATCAAAGCCTGATCCTGTCGCCTTTCGAAAATGATGCGATCCGTAATTTCTATGCCCGCCGGATGTTCATCGGCGCGCAGGGCATTTCGGCGCTGGGCGTGATGGAGCCGGATGCGCTGGTGATCCAGAGTGAGCAACGGCTGATGCGCCAGGCCGACGAGCTGATCGTCATGGTCGATTCGACGAAATTCACGCGGCGTTCCAGCATGATTTTATGCGGGCTGGATGCGGTCTCAACCATCATCACCGATGACGGCGTGCCTGAAGAGGCAGCCCATATGGTCGAGGCGGCTGGAATAAAGCTTTTGACGGTCCGGGCTTCGACCTCGGCCGACAGGGAGGATGCCCCTTCGGTCGCTTGAGGAAGCGATACGCCGGTTGGGGCTAACGGGTTCAACATCTGGGAGGATAAAGACATGAAAATTTCAAGACGATTGTTCGGGGCGGCGGCAATTGCCTTCGTGACGACAGCGGGCATGGCGCATGCCGCCGATATGAAGATCGCCATCGTGGTGAAATCGCTCGGCAACGGTTTCTTCGAGGCGGCCAACAAGGGCGCGGAAGAGGCGGCCAAGGAACTGGGTGGCGTCAAGATCATCTATACCGGTCCGACCACGACGACTGCTGAAGGCCAGATCGAGGTGATCAATTCCCTGATCGCCCAGGGAGTCGATGCCATCGCCATTTCCGCCAATGACCCGGATGCCGTGGTTCCGGCCCTGAAGAAAGCCGCGCAGCGCGGCATCAAGGTGATTTCCTGGGATTCCGGCGTGGCGCCTGCTGGCCGTATCATGCATCTCAACCCGTCTTCGAACGAGTTGATCGGCAAGATGTGCCTGAAACTGGCCGCCGACCATCTGGCTGATGGCAAAGGCGATTTCGCCATTCTCTCGGCCACCACGACCTCGACCAACCAGAATATCTGGATTGCCGAGATGAAGAAGCAGTTGAAGGATTTCCCCGGCCTTAACCTCACCACCACAGTCTATGGTGATGACCTTGCGGATAAAAGCTACCGTGAAGCCAATGGCATTCTGACATCCCATCCGAATGTGAAGGTGATTGTTGCTCCGACCACGGTCGGCGTCTTGGCGGCCTCGCAGGCCGTGAAGGACGCTGGGAAGATCGGTCAGGTCTATGTGACCGGTCTTGGCCTGCCATCGGAAATGGCTGGCGCGATCAAGTCCGGTGCCACCAAGGAATTCGCGATCTGGAACCCCATCGATCTCGGCTATTCGGCCACCCAGATCGCCTATCATCTGGTGAAAGATGACGCGACCGGCAAGCCCGGCAGCGAGGTTCCGGCCGGACGAATGGGCAAGATCAAGATCGGCGACAATGGCGAAGCGGCGATGGCCGATCCCTTCGTCTATGATGCCAAGAACATCGATCAGTTCTCGAAAATCTTCTGATCCAGCCACTTTATACAGTGAGGTCTGAGGCAATCGAACCCGGCGGTATCTGCCGCCGGGAACCCTTATCCGTTCCTGGCCTCTCTGGCCTGATCTGGTGCAATCGATGATGAGTGTCCAAACCACAAAGCTTGATGCCGTACCGCTCGGTGATCGCGCCCCGATACTGGAGATGCGCGGCATTTCGCAGATCTTTCCGGGTGTGAAGGCGTTGGATGGCGTGAATATCGCCCTTTATCCCGGCGAGGTCACGGCATTGATCGGCGAAAATGGCGCCGGTAAATCGACGCTGGTCAAGATCCTGACGGGCATTTACCGGCCCAATGAGGGGGAGATCGTCATCGATGGTTCGCCGGTGACATTTGCCAATGCTCAAGCTGCCATCGATGCGGGCGTGACGGCCATTCATCAGGAAACCGTGCTGTTTGACGAACTGAGTGTGGCTGAAAACATCTTTCTCGGCCATGCGCCAAAAACCCGCTTCGGTTTAATCGACTGGAACGGCATCAACGCCAAAGCCAGAGCGCTGATGGATCGGCTGGAAAGCAAGATCGATCCAACCATCAAATTGAAGGATCTCTCGATTGCCCAGCGGCATCTGGTGGCGATTGCGCGGGCGCTTTCGGTTGAAGCGCGGATCGTTATCATGGACGAGCCGACGGCGGCCCTGTCGCGCAAGGAAATCGATGATCTGTTTCGCATCGTTGAAGGGCTGAAGCGGGATGGCAAAGCGATCCTGTTCATCAGTCACAAATTCGATGAAGTCTATGAAATCGCCGAGAATTACGCGGTGTTCCGCGATGGAAAAATGGTCGGTTCTGGTCAGTTGCAACAGACGCCGCAGGATGAGATCGTGCGGCTGATGGTTGGCCGGGATGTGCATGATGCTTTTCCAAAGATTGACGTTTCCATCGGCGCGGCGGTGCTTTCCATCTCAAACTATTGCCACGAAACCGAGTTTCGGGACATTTCATTTCAATTGCACAAAGGCGAGATCCTTGGGGTTTACGGGTTGATCGGTGCAGGTCGCTCCGAACTGTGCCAGTCGCTGTTTGGCATTACCCGCCCAACCTCAGGATCGGTGACGCTGGAGGGCAAGGTGGTCGATATCCGCTCGCCTGCGGATGCCATTGCCGCTGGCATCGTCTATGTGCCGGAAGAGCGCGGTCGCCATGGGTTGGCGCTGCAAATGCCGATTTACCAGAATATGTCCCTACCTTCTTTGGCGCGTGTTTCGGCGCGCGGTTTTCTCAATGCCATCAATGAGTTTTCCCTGGCGCGCCACTATGCCGAGCGGTTGGACCTGCGGGCGGCGGCTCTGTCCGTGCCGGTTGGTACGCTGTCGGGCGGCAACCAACAGAAAGTGGTGATTGGTAAATGGCTGGCGACCAAGCCGAAAGTCATCATTCTCGATGAGCCGACCAAGGGGATCGATATCGGTTCCAAGGCGGCGGTGCATGGCTTTATCTCCGAACTCGCGGCAGAGGGCCTGTCGATCATCATGATTTCCTCCGAACTGCCGGAGATCCTCGGCATGTCCGACCGGGTGATGGTGATGCGGGAGGGATTGCAGGCTGGAATTTTTGAGCGGGAGGCGCTGACACCGGAAGTTCTGGTGCGCGCGGCAACCGGCAATGCGTGAGGTGTGACAATGAAAAGCCTGCTGAAACACCGCGAGATCGCATTGGGTGTCATCACCCTGTTGCTGATTGCCGGGTTCTCCACCCGTGCAGACGGTTTTGCCTCGCCAGGCAATCTGGCGACGATCTTTAACGATACGTCGATCCTGATCATTCTGGCGCTGGCGCAGATGACTGTGATCCTTACCAAATCGATCGATCTATCGGTTGCCGCCAATCTCGCCTTTTCCGGCATGGCGGTGGCGATGTTGGATTCGAGTTTTCCGGGCCTGCCGCTGGTGCTGCTGATTGCAGCGGCGGTGCTGGTTGGGGCTGCACTCGGCGCGATTAATGGCTATCTCGTCTGGCTATTGCAGATCCCGCCCATCGTCGTGACGTTGGGTACGCTGACGATCTATCGCGGCATGGCTTTCGTGTTGTCTGGCGGGGCTTGGGTGAACGCCCATCAGATGACGCCGGATTTCCTCAACCTGCCGCGCATTGTCCTCATGGGGCTTCCGGTCCTGGCATGGATTGCAGTGATCGTGGTCATTGCCATGGCTGTTGTGCTGGGGCGCACCACATTTGGTCGCGCCACCTATGCCGCCGGTGGGAATGCGACGGCTGCGGTTTATGCTGGCATCGACATCGGTTGGACGCGATTTCTGGCCTTCGTTTTGTCAGGCGGACTTGCTGGCCTCTGCGGCTATCTCTGGGTGTCGCGCTACGCGGTTGCCTATGTGGATATTGCCAGCGGTTTTGAGTTGGACAGCGTGGCGGCTTGCGTTATCGGCGGCATTTCGATTGCCGGTGGCATTGGCTCGGTCGCTGGCACCGTGCTGGGGGCTTTGTTTTTGGGCGTTATCAAGAATGCATTGCCTGTGATCGGCATTTCGCCCTTCGCACAGATGGCAATATCCGGTGTGGTGATTGTTTTGGCCGTGGTGTTCAACGCCCGGGCCGAACGCAGAAAGGGCCGGATTATCCTGCGGGACAGGGCCGCGGGCAGCACGGTTCAGGAGGTTACGGCATGACAATGGCACCTGTTGAACAAACCCCGGTCAAACGCCGTATTCCCGACAAGCTCGGCACCCCGATACGCCGCCTGCTGGCCAGCTGGGAAGTATTGTTGTTGGGTGTCGCAGTCGTGATTTTCATCGCCAACGCGCTGGCTTCTCCCTATTTTCTGGATGCCTGGAACCTGTCGGACGCCACCTTCAATTTCACTGAAAAGGCGATGATCGCCTTTGCCATGGCGTTGCTGGTGATTGCCGGTGAGATCGATCTTTCGGTCGCTGCGATCATTGCTCTGGCCTCGACGGCCATGGGCGCGGCAGCTCAGTTGGGTGTGGGCACGCCGGGCTTGGTGATGATCGGTATCGGCGTTGGGCTTTTATGCGGGGTGTTCAACGGCGTGCTGGTCGCCGGGCTAAAACTGCCCTCCATCGTTGTCACCATTGGCACGATGAGCCTGTTTCGCGGCATTTCCTATATCGTGCTTGGCGATCAAGCCTATGGAAAATACCCGGAAAGCTTCGCCTATTTCGGCCAGGGCTATGTGGCCTGGGTGTTTTCCTTCGAATTCGTCCTCTTCTTTGTGCTGGCAGCGCTGTTTGCGGTGCTGCTGCATGCCACCAATTTTGGACGACAGGTCTATGTGATCGGCAATAATCCGCTGGCAGCCAGGTTTTCAGGCATTCCCGTTGATCGGGTCAAATTCATCCTGTTTTTGTTGACCGGATTGATGAGCGGCATTGCTGCCGTTTGCCTGACGTCCCGACTGGGTTCGACACGGCCATCCATTGCCCAAGGATGGGAATTGGAAGCCGTCACCATGGTTGTGCTGGGAGGTGTGTCGATTGTCGGTGGGGCTGGCACGATTGGCGGAGTGGTGATTGCCGCCTTCGTGATGGGTCTGGTGACATTCGGGCTCGGGCTGTTGAACGTGCCGGGTATCGTTATGTCGATTTTCATCGGTCTGTTGCTGATCATCACCATCGCCTTGCCGATTTTGGCGCGACGGATGCGGGATATGAGGACATGAGCATGGCAGAGACAGAAAAATATGCCTTCAAGATGCAGCTCCATCCAGGCATGGAGGCCGAATATAAAAAGAGGCATGATGCGATCTGGCCGGAACTGGCGGCTCTGTTGCATGAGGCTGGCGTCAGTGATTATTCCATCCACCTCGACCGGGAAACAAACACGCTCTTCGGCCTACTGACCCGGCGCAAAAGCCATGGCATGGCCGCGCTGCCGGAGCACCCGGTCATGCAGCGCTGGTGGGCGCATATGGGTGATATCATGGCCACCAATCCGGATGGATCGCCGGTCGCTGTCGATCTCGTGCCGGTATTTTACATGCCATGAGCAGAATATCCGAAACCGTCGTCGTCATCGATATTGGCAAGACCAATGCCAAGGTCGTCGTCTTGCAGGCGTCGACGGGCTTGGAACTTGGCTGTCGGCGTATGCCAAATACAGGTGTCGGGGAGGGGCCTTATCCGCATTTCGATACGGACAAGCTGTGGTCCTTCATCCTGGACGCCTTGAAAGCCTTCGCCGCAGGACCAGGATTCGATGCGATTTCGATCACCACCCATGGCGCAAGTGCTGCTTTGCTTGACGGCGATGGTGAGCTGGCAATGCCGGTGCTGGATTACGAATACCGCTATCCCGAAACGATCACTCTTGCCTATGATGCCTTGCGGCCGAGTTTTGATGAAACATTTTCACCGCGCCTGCCGGGCGGTCTCAATCTCGGTGCCCAGTTGCACTACCAGAAAACGGCCTTTCCCGCGCTTTTTTCCGGGGTTGCGACCATTGTCACCTATCCGCAATATTGGGCTTTCAGACTGACCGGCGTGGCGGCGAATGAGGCGACCTCGTTGGGATGTCATACGGATTTATGGCGGCCGCAGCAGGGTTGTTATTCAAGCCTGGTTGAGCGATTGGAGCTTGGTCCCAATCTCGCTCCCTTGCGTTCCGCTTTCGACGCTTTGGGGGATGTCACGCAATCTGTGGCCGAACAGATAGGGCTCTCACGCCCTATTCCCGTCTATTGCGGCATTCATGATAGCAATGCCTCGCTGCTGCCGCATCTCTTAAGACGTGAAAAACCTTTCACTGTCGTGTCTACTGGCACCTGGATCATCGGATTTGCCGTCGGCAGCACGGCCGCGCTTCTCGATCCGGTTCGTGATACCTTGGCCAATGTCGATGCGCATGGTCAGGCCGTACCCTCGTGCCGCTATATGGGCGGACGGGAATTCGAAATACTCGTCCAGGGATTGGATGTCCCGGATGAGGTTGAGATCGAGCGGGCGGCAGAGCAGGTGATCAGTGGTGATGTCATGCGGCTGCCAAGCGTGGTCGATGGTTCTGGTCCTTATCCGACCCGAAACGGTGGGTGGACGGTGGTGCCGGAAGGCGCGGCACAGCTTTATGCAGCGGCGAGCCTTTATACGGCGATAATGACGGCATCGTCGCTATCGTTGATCGGCTCAACCGGTCCTGTTCTCGTCGAAGGGCCGTTTGCCAAAAACCGGCTCTACCTCCGTGCTCTTGCTGCCTGTACCGGGCGTGAGGTTGTGGTGGCTGAAGGCGGAACGCCGACCGGGACGGCGGAAGGGGCCGCGCTGTTGACAGGCATGACAGTACCAATGCCGGGTGAGATCCATGTCGGCCCGGATCAGCTTGATTTGAAAACGTATTTTCACGACTTTCAGGATCGGTGCAGCATCATCTTTCCTGCCGCGTCCACGCCAACGTGAAGTGCGGGTGATTTTACGCGCTTGGTTTGTGTTTGCCGGCTTGTTAGACATGCGGTGATGGTGGCTTGTTTGGATGAGAACCAGCCGTATCGTTATTTCAGCATGCAGATCGGAGACATCCTCATGAAATTCGTCAGTTTTACCCGACTTGGCCGGGCCGGATTCGGCGCGGTGGCATCGTCGATCTTACCGGTCGTCTCAGCTATGATTGCCTGACCCTGAAACAGGCGATCCTGGACGATCTCCTGGAAATTGCCGCCGACTATGCCGGTGACCGTAAACCGGAGCTGGCATTTTCCGATGTTACCTTGCTGCCGGTCATTCCTGATCCCAGCAAGATCCTGTGCATCGGTGTCAATTATGTCGCTCATCGGGAAGAGACCAAGCGGCCTGAAGTTGGCCATCCAACCGTCTTCATTCGCTTTGCCGATAGCCAGATTGGCCATGGCCAGCCGATGATCAAGCCGAGCCAATCCGAGTGCCTCGATTTCGAAGCGGAGCTCGCTGTGGTGATCGGGCGCGGTGGACGCGATATCGCCGAGGAAGATGCCATGCAGCATATTGCCGGTTATTCCTGCTATCATGACGGTTCGGTGCGTGACTGGCAGCGCCATAGTTCACAATTTGCGCCGGGCAAGAATTTCCCGGCCACGGGCGCTTTCGGTCCGGCTCTGGTGACACCGGACGAGGTGGAGGATTATACGCAGCTTTCCATCACCGGGCGCCTGAACGGTCAGGTGGTTCAGCAGGCGACGCTGGCCGATCTGATCTTCCCCATTCCGGCGCTGATAGCCTATCTTTCTGCCTTCACACCGTTGTCGGCGGGCGATGTGATCGTCACCGGAACGCCTGGTGGCGTCGGTGAAAGACGCGACCCGCCCTTGTATATGAAGGCGGGCGATGTGTTTGAGGTTGATATTCCTGGCGTTGGCCTGCTCGCAAACCCTGTGATCGGCGCGCTTTAAGCCTATAGTCTTTTTCTAGGCGGGATTTACTTACGCCCGCCTAGAACGGTTCTTTGCGGGGACGCATTTGCCGTTAAGTCGTGCCGCGATTGAGCGCGCAGACTAGGTCTTCCGACCCGCAAAATGGAACGGATTTTTTTTCAATTTGTAAATCATCGTTAGAACGGAGCCGGGAGGCACGCTTTCCAGCCCGCGTTTCTGCGCTACATCATGTATTAAAGAAAGTTCGAATATTTGTAACTGCCCCTTAATTCCTATTGGTTAAGTTAGGTCAGTGAAAGGGAATGGGGAAACATGTTGATCAAGCTGCAAAACAGGATTCTGGAAAAGATCGCCAGAGGCGACCCCTTGGCTGAGACCGTCGATTTCCTCTGTGGTTCTGTTGAGACGATGATTGATGACATCGTCTGTTCTGTTTTGACACTGGATGACATGGGACGTCTTCATCATCTTGCCGGACCGTCCATTCCCGAGCATTATTCCCAGGCGATCAATGGCTTGGCCTGCGGCGAAGGTGTCGGCTCTTGCGGCACGGCGGCGTTTCGCGGTCGTCCGGTCCTGGTGACCGATATTGAGAACGATCCGTTCTGGGCTGCGTTCAAGGGCCTTGCTTTACCACTGGGTTTTTTGGCGTGCTGGTCGACGCCGATTATCTCCGATGGCCGGGTATTGGGTACGTTTGCCTTCTATTTCCGCCAAAAACGCGGTCCGAGCGAAATCGAGGAAGGCATTGTTTCCGCCTGTGTGCATCTTTGCGCCATCGGTTTGGAGCGCGAGTTGCGGCTGAAAGAGCGTAGGCGGCTTGCCTATACCGATGTGCTGACGGGATTGCCAAATCGCACTGGTTTCAATGAAGCGGTGATGAATGAAGACGTGGGACGCAATCCATGGGGATTGTTGCTGGTGGATCTCGATAATCTCAAGCAGGTGAACGATACATTTGGGCACCAGGCCGGCGATGATCTGATCCGCACCGTTGGCTTGCGGTTGAAAGCAATGACCGATTGCGACACCGCATTCCGGCTCGGCGGGGACGAGTTTGCCCTGATCGTTCGTGGGGTTGATTGTGTGGATCTCGGCTACCATGCGGCTCATGTTCTGGCGGTGCTGAAGGAGCCTTGCATTTGCGCCGGCCAGACTGTTTATCCAGCCGGAACCATAGGCGGCGCTGTCGCGCGTCAGGGGCAGAGCGTTGACGATGTTCGACAGAATGCCGATTTCGCGCTTTATGAAGCCAAGGAGCGCTGTCGCGGTCAGTTTGTTGAATATTCGGTCGGCTCAGTTTCGAAAATAGCCCGGCGGTTTCGCTCTTTCCAGCAAGTGAGCGAAGCATTGCGGGAACAGCGGATCGAGACCTATTATCAGCCCGTCGTTGATCTTGCCTCCGGTTCTGTTGTCGGGTTTGAGGCTCTTAGTCGGCTTGCCAGCCGTAACGGCGATATCATTTCCGCCTCGCATTTTCATGAAGCTACCAGCGACGTTCATCTGGCTCGGGCGCTGACGGCTTGTGTGTTAGAAAATGTGGCGCGAGATGCGCGCGATTGGCTGGACAGCGGACTTGAATTCGGTCGTATCGGTTTGAACGTATCGGCAGGCGATTTTCTGGACGGCTCCCTGACAGAGCGGATTATCGGCGCAATGGACAAAGTTGGTGTTGGGGTAGATCGCATTGTCGTTGAATTGACGGAATCGATTTATCTGGGAAATCGCGAGCGCAATGTCGTGGACCAGATCAAGCAGTTGCGCCAGGCGGGCATGCTTGTGGCTCTTGACGATTTCGGCACCGGTTTTGCATCCTTAACGCATCTTCTGACCGTTCCGCTGGATATCATCAAAATCGATCGCTCTTTTATTGCCCGGTTGCTGGAGGAAGAGCCAGCATCGGTCATCGTCGGTGGGCTATTGTCGATTTCCGACCGTTTGAATTTCCGTGTCATCGCGGAGGGTATCGAAACAGAGGAGCAGCGTGATTTGCTTTTGCGGCTGGGATGCGAGGAGGGGCAGGGCTATCTCTTCTCCAAGGCGGTGGATCGCAAGGAAGCGGCAGCCATGTTGCGCCGCAAGTCTCTTGGTCAACTTCCATCCTCATTGCGGAACTCTTTAAATGCACGCTTTTTCAATGACCTGTCTGCTGATTCTCGGCAGCTTTGTCTGCCGATAAAACAGCCGGCTCGAACGCTTTAAGCAAACCGAGATAGGGCTTGTTCACGGGGGCGGCATAGGCGTTGTTTTTAGCCGTCCGCAGTCCGAGGGAAACCAGGGCCTCCGCCTGCTTGACAGCGCAAGCAACGCCATCGATGACCGGAACGCCGAATTCCTTGCTCAAGGCCTCCGTCAGATCGGCCATACCGGCACATCCAAGAATGATGGCTTCCGCATCGTCTTGCGCCAGCGCTCTGGCAATCTCCGCTCGTAGCCGCTCCCTTGCGTTCGATGATGGATCTTCCAGCGAGAGTACCGAAATATCGGCGGCGCGTACTTTGCAGCGGTCGGATGCGCCATAACGGCGAACGAGGTGTTCGATGGGTAATCGAGACCGTTGCATGGTCGTTACAACACTGAACTTCCGGGCAATGAAGCTGACCGTCGCAATCGCTGCCTCGCAAATACCGATGACGGGAATACCGGCCAATGCACGAGCAGCATCAAGACCTGTATCATCGAAACAGGCGATAATGGCGGCATCCGCGCCCTGTTTTTCCCCGTCGGCGAGTTCCATCAGCAGGCCGGGAACAGCCAGCGCCTCGTCATAATAGCCCTCGATGGAAACTGGCCCCATCTGCGAGGTGCGCGGCAGGATTTCGGTTCCTGCATGTGCAACGCGGCGGGCGGCGTCCGCAGCCGTCGCTGTCATGCTTGCAGTTGTATTGGGGTTGATAAGCAGAATGCGCATGAAAATCCGATCGAGGGTTGCCCGCTCAGGCATGGCCACGAGGCCGGCTGACCCGGCGAATGAGGAAAATCGTCAGGGCAATGATCAGGAAGGAAAATACCGTTGTCACCGTACCCAGCGCATAGAGAACCGGTGTGGTGACATTGGTCGTCATGCCGTAGATTTCCAGTGGCAGGGTGTTGAAGCTGCCTGATGTCATCAGCGTTCGGGCGAATTCGTCATAGGAGAGCGAGAAGCCAAACAGGCCGACACCGATCAGGCTGGGCGCGATCATCGGCAGCAACACGTAGCGAAAAGTTTGCCAGGAGGATGCGCCAAGATCGCGGGCTGCCTCTTCATAGGCAGGTGAAAAGCGGTTGAAGACAGCGAACATGATCAACACACCAAAGGGCAGGGTCCAGGTCAAATGCGCCCCGAAGGCGGAACTGTACCAGTTTGGCTGGAAGCCCAATTGCTGGAAGACGACCCCGATGCCGAGCGAAATGATGATGGACGGCACGACCAGGCTGGCAATGGCCAGGTAGAACAACACTGTCGCGCCATAGAACTTGCGGCGAAATGCCAGGCCTGCCAGCAGCGACACCAGTACGGTGACGACCATCACCATCAACCCGAGGGTGATCGAGCGTTTGATGGCGCCGCCAAAATCGCCGACGGCCTGGGTTTCGAACAGATTGGCAAACCAATGCAGTGAGACGCCATTGAGCGGAAAGGTCAGCCCACCATTTTCTCCCTGGAACGACAGGATCAGGATCGCTGAGAGCGGGCCATAGAGAAACAGCACGAAGAGCGCAAAAAATATGGCGAGCAGATAGAATTCTCGGCTGCGTTTTTCCCTGATCATGGCTCACAGCTCCTTGCGGATATCGACGATGCGCAAGATCCCGGCGACCATCAGCAGAACGAGGATCAGCAACACCACAGCATTGGCGGCGGCGGCTGGATATTGCAGCAGTGACATCTGGTTCTTCATGATCAGCGCCACCGAGGCGCTCTGGCCGCCAGACATCACCTGTACGGTGGAAAAATCGGCCATGGTCAAAGTGACGACGAAAATCGTGCCGATAGCCATGCCAGGCTTGGCGAGCGGCAGAATGACATTGGTGAGGATTTGCAGGCTGGAAGCGCCCGCATCCCTTGCGGCTTCGACCAGCGCTTTGTCGATCCGCATCAGCGTATTGAAGATCGGCGTGACCATGAACAGGGTGTAGAGATGTACCATGGCCAGCACCACGGCAAAGTCTGAATAAAGCAACCACTCCAGTGGCTGGGGAATGATGCCGGTCCCGACCAGCGCCTGGTTGACCAATCCATTGCGGCCCAGAACCGGAATCCAGGAGATCATCCGGATGATGTTCGATGTCAGAAACGGTACGGTGCAGATCAGGAAAAGCACGCTCTGCATGGCGGCACTGCGGATGTGGAAGGCCAGGAAATAAGCGACCCAGAAGCCGATGAACAGCGTCAAAAGCCAGACAATGCCTGCGAATTTCAGCGTGTTCAGATAGGTTTTCCAGGTGACCCAGGAACCAAGCGTTTCTGTATAATTGAAGGTTACAAAACCGGGATACATCTGGGCGAAGTCATAATCCCAAAAGCTGACAATGACGATCATCAGGATCGGCAATAGCAGGAAGCCGCCGAGGATAAGCGCCAGGGGGGCGGCTTGAAGATAGGCCGTCAGCCAGGCAGGTACGCGGATATCGCGCCGTGGCTTCGGCTCGCCGACGCCTATAAACCTCACTGTTGCCATGGCTTGTCTCCCTGTCGTCTTCGGGCTGCTGTAGTCTTCCCCGCGAACGGGAAAGACTGTTTTCTATGATATGATCAGGCGGCGATAAACTCGTTCCAGCGGCGAACCATGTAGCGGTCCTCGTCCATGACGGAGTTCCAGCAGGCAACCTTGCCCATGCGTTCTTCGAAGGCACCGCCGTCGCGTACGGCACCGGCTTTTTCCATCACCTTGCCTTCGGGGGACATGATGTCGCCCTGGGCTGGCTTGCCTTCGATCCAGTAACCCCATTCATCAGCGGACATGAAGTTTTTGGCGGTCTCCATGCAGGCGGAATAATAGCCCTGGCGGTTCAGGTAGCCGCCGACCCAGCCGGATGTGTACCAATTGATGTATTCATAGGCCGCATCGAGCTGGGCGCCCTTCAGATGCGCAGCAAGACCCAGTCCGCCGCCCCAGGCGCGGTAGCCTTCCTTCAACGGCTGATATTTGCAGGCGATGCCCTTGGAGCGGACAGCGGCTACGGCTGGCGACCACATGGACTGGATGACGACCTCGCCCGAAGCCATCAGGTTGACGCTTTCATCAAAGCTCTTCCAGAAGGCGCGGAACTGGCCGCTCTGCTTGGCCTTGATCAGGAAATCAATGGTCTTGTCGATCTCGGCCTTGGTCATGTTGCCCTTGTCGGCATATTTGATATTGCCCATCGCTTCCATGATCATCGCGGCATCCATGATGCCGATCGATGGAATGTTGAGGATCGAGGTCTTGCCCTTGAACGCTGGGTCCATGATATCGGCCCAGCTGGTGATGTCGCGGCCAACGAGATCGGGGCGAATGCCGAGCGTGTCGGCGTTGTAGATGGTCGGTACCATCGTCATCCATTCGGTCGGAGCCTTGGCGAAGGTTTTCGCGCCGGGCTTTTCGACGAAGCCGACGGTGTGCGGCGCTGTACCCTGGGCGATGACGCTATCCGGCTTCAGCTTGCCGTTGATGAACAGCGGTACGATCTTGTCGTAATATTTGAGCTTCTTGACTTCCATTGGCTGCAAGACGCCTGATGGGAAGACCTTCTTGGCGATCCAGTATTCGACGTCGGCAATGTCATAGGAGTTCGGCTGCGTGACGGCGCGTTGGGCGGCGGCGTCGGAATCCGTGGCGGTCATTTCCAGGGTGATGCCGAGGTCGGCCTTGCACTTTTCGGCGATGGCATTGATGTTTGAAACGCCGGTGCCGAATTGACGAAGGGTGATCTTGGTCTGCGCCCAGATGGTTGGAAAGCCAGTGATGGCGCCGGAACCGGCGGCAAGACCCGCTGCGGCTGCCCCTGTCTTCAAAAGCGAACGGCGGGTCACGCCGGACTTTGGCTTTTTGGTATCAGTCATGGAAGTTCTCCTCTGGTTATTGGTTGATTATTTCTGCGCCGGTTTGCCGAGAACGATGGCGTCATCGGCCTCCCAGCAAACGGCAATGGCTTCGCCTACCTTAACCGGATGCGCGTGGAAGGCGGAATCGGTCAGGATGGCGGTAAAGTCTTCGATGCCCGCACCGCTCAGCATCAGCTTCACGGTGGAACCGCGATATTCGACATTGGTGACAGAGCCGGTGAAGCCGAGGCCCGGGACCTGGCTCTGGCCGATCCGTACATGGTCGGTGCGCACGGCTATGTCGGCGGGCTCGCCGACGACTGCTTTGCCGGAAGCCGCGAAATCCGCGCCAGCTGCCACTGATACCATGGCGATCTCGTCGGAAACGCTGGTGACGCGGCCTGAAATGACATTGTGATCGCCCATGAAACGAGCGACGAAGGCTGAAGCCGGGCGCTCGAATACGGTGCGGGGATCGGCAGCCTGTTCAATGCGGCCATCGTTCATGATGACGATCAAGTCGGCGAGCGCCATGGCCTCTTCCTGGCTATGGGTCACATGCACGAAGGTGATGCCAAGCGAGGTCTGGAGTTTCTTCAGTTCGGCCCGCATGCGGATTTTCAAAAATGGATCGAGTGCAGACAGTGGCTCGTCCAGAAGAAGGGCTTCCGGATCGGTAATCAAGGCGCGTGCCAGCGCCACACGCTGCTGCTGTCCACCGGAAAGCTGGGCAGGGCGGCGGTCCGCATAGGCCTCCAGTTGCATCAGTTGCAGCATCTCCATCGCCTTGGCGCGGCGGGTGGCTTTGTCGATACCCTTCATTTTCAGGCTGAAGGCGACATTTTCAGTCAGGTCGAGATGCGGAAACAACGCATAGGATTGGAACATCATCGCCGTGCCACGCGCAGCGGGCGCGAGATCGGTGATGTTGGTGTTGCCCAGCAGGATATCGCCTGTCGTGACGGTCTCGTGTCCGGCAATCATCCGTAACGTCGATGTCTTGCCGCAACCGGAAGGGCCGAGCAGGCAGCAATAGGTTCCGGCCGGAATTTTCAGGCTGATGCTATGGACGGCTGTCGTATGACCGTAAACCTTGGTAACGGCGGCAATATCGATGGCGGCGGCTTGTTTCATGCTGCGATCCCTTGATGACCGCTTTCTTACAAGCATCTTGCGTGCCAGATGCTCTTTGCCCCTGGAAAACTTGGATAATCCTGTCGGCATCTGCCGGAATGCCCATGAAATCTCCGGGGTATTGAACGCTGTTGCGCAAAAAACGTGCGATTGTTTGCATTCGCTGGTCAAATTGTACGCAATAGATTTTGCGTCTGTCAGCAATCAGTGACTTTCGGAGCCTGCCAGTTCGATGTAGAAAGAGATGCATCAGCACGGGTGACGCTATGAAGCTTGACGAAAAAATCAGTTTTCACGATTCAAACTTGGAAGACCGTGCATTCACCATCCGGGAATCCCTGCGAAATGCGATTATCGACCGGCGTTTAACGCCTGGAACCAAGCTTTCCGAGGCCGAAGTGGGACTTCTGTTCGATGTCAGTCGCACCGTTGTGCGCAGTGCTCTGCAAATGCTTGCATTCGAAGGGCTGATAAAGACGGAACGAAATAGGGGTGCTTTTGTATCCAATCCGAGCCCCGAAGAAGCAGTGCAGGTGTTTGCCTGCCGCCGAATGATCGAACCCGGTATCGTTCTGGCAGCTGTCGAGCGGCTGACGGAGGACGACCTGGTGGCTTTTCGTGCCCAGTTGGAAGATGAACAACGCCATCTGCACCAGCGCGGGCCTGCGGCGCGGCGCGCCGAAATAAAGGCCTCGGGCGATTTCCATCTGATGCTGGCAAAAGTTGCCGGCAATGCCATCCTGCAAAAATTTATGGATGAACTGGTGGCCAGATCATCGTTGGTCATCGCGCTGTATGGTGGTTCCGGGGCCTCTAGTTGCGGTCACAACGAGCATGAACAGATACTTGAGGCTCTTGCGCAGCGGGACGCCAAGCGTGCAAGTGCGCTGATGCTGCATCACATCGATCATATCGAAGCGGATCTGGATTTGCGGGTGCGGGACGGTCTGGCATTGAAAGATGCCTTGGGGCTTTAACGCCCTTTTGGCCTTTTTATGGTCGAGTTGTCAGGTTCAAGTCAGCGCTGAATGGTTCAGGTGCTAGTCAGGCAAGGATGCGAGTCGTAGATCTTGAATTTGGCATTGGAGAGAATAGTCTGTCCTGGGCAGCGATTCCACCGCCTGACAGATCATAGTAGTGCGGCGGGTTTTTGAAATGCTCTATCCAGTGAGGTTCGTCTATCGTCGGTCCTCGGTTAAGTTCGGCAGTACGACCATGCGGTCATTTCAACTGTCCCGGTTGACGAGGCCCTATCTCGGCGACAAATACCGGTTTGAAATGGCGCCCCTGCCGAACAAGCGAATACCTGGATTGCAAATGCTCTGGGCGAGCCTTCAGCCTAAAGATGCAATTTATGTGTTTACCAAGCGGGCGGCGCTTTCCATTGGCGCATCGGCGCTGGAAATTCTGCATGGCCGAAGCCGGGGCATATGTTTCGACTATGTCGATACGCCCCTGGATAAGATGGTTTTCAATCATGTCGATATGCATCTCGCCAGTTCACATATGGCGCGTGATGCAATGCGCGCCAGGCTGACAAACACGCCTGGTGCGAAAGGGCAGGTTGGACTGCTGCTGCATGGTGCCGATGAACGTATCTATGCCATGGGCAACCAGCACCGTGCCGATTACCGCGCCGGTTATTTCGGCTTTCTGAAAAATACCGTCAGGACGCCTCAAATTGAAAAATCAGTCGATTTTCACGACGCGGCTTTCAGCGATTCTATGCGCCAGACCATTACGCGTATGGGTGATTACAGTTTACATTACTGCATTCGCGCACCCCAGACGGAGACGTTGGCGAGGTGTTATAAACCTTTTACCAAAGGTGTGATCGCGGCGGCCTGCGGTGCGAATGTGCTGGTGAATGCGGCTCAGGACGATGCCATCGCATTTCTGGGTGAGGATTATCCCTATCTTGTCCAAGGAGAAGGGGAGGACGAGATTATCGATGTTTTGCAACGGGCGCGAAGCACCCATGGTAAAAATGATTGGCTGCGCGCCCGCCGCGCCATGGATCATTTTCTGGATCAAGTCAGCCCAAAAGCAATGGCCATGCAGATGGATGAAATATTTACGACTTTGCTGAGATAATAAAGTCTTGCTGGACCGGTTGGATGTGATCGGCATTATATGAAATTGTAATAACTGCTGGATGGTCTGGATCTGGGATCGGCGGGGGTTTAGAATGGAGAATAAGCGTAGAGACCATCGTGTGCGTACCTTACAAGCGGCACGCATTATCTTGAAAAATGGATTTTCGAGCTTTAGCTGCACCGTCAAGAATATTTCCTCCGATGGCGCGAAGCTAGCGGGCGATAATTTTGTAAATGTTCCCGATGAATTCGATTTGCTGATGGATGGCGGGCGCAAGGTCCATTGTGTCGTCCGGTGGCGGAAAATCACGGAAATCGGTGTGGAATTCGTCTGACCGACATTCAGCAGCGTCACGGGTGGAAAAGTTCGATAGCAGGTCATGATTGAGTTCAACAGCAGTGCTGTCGATATCGCCCACGCCCTGATCGGCGCTGAGCTTTTCGTAGACGGTGTCGGCGGCATGATCGTCGAAACCGAGGCCTATGAGCGCGATGATCCGGCATCCCATAGTTTTCGGGGGGCTACGCCGCGCAATAAAACGATGTTTGGCCCAGCCGGACATGTCTATGTCTATCGTTCCTATGGTATTCACTGGTGTTTGAATATCGTTTGTCGGTCCGGCAGTGCGGTTCTGATCCGGGCGCTCGCGCCAAGCCAGGGTGTGGATTTCATGCAGGCGCGGCGTGGCGATGTGGCGCCGCGTTTTTTATGCGCTGGGCCTGGCCGTCTGGCACAGGCCTTGGGCATCACCGTTCAACACGATGGCTTGCCTCTCGCCCAACCGCCATTTCAGCTCGTGCCTGCCAAAACCCGCCCAAGCGTGGCGATCGGTCCTCGCATTGGTATTACCAAGGCGGTCGATCATCCATGGCGCTTCGGTTTGGCGGGGTCTAAATTTCTAAGCAAGCCTTTCCCCACGGTCCTCTAGCGCCATATCCGGCAGAGGGATAATGCTGTCGCGGTCATGAGCCTGCAAACAACTGGATAAACTGATGGTGCTGGTACTGGATGCCGTGAGAAAAACATACCGCACATCGGAAGGTCCTCTGGAGGTTCTCAAAGGTGTCAGCCTGACCTTGGCAGCGGGGCGAACCATAGCGTTGACCGGGGAATCCGGCAGCGGAAAAAGCACATTGCTTCATCTGGCAGGCGGGCTGGACAGCGCCGATGCCGGGAAGCTTTGCGTGGATGGCGAAGATATCGACGCGCTCGATGATAAAGGTCGCGCCCGGTTGCGGCGTGGCACCGTCGGGTTGATTTTTCAGCAGTTCAATCTGATCCCGTCGCTGGATGTGCGGGCCAATCTGGCGTTTCACGCCCGGCTGGGTGAGCGTTACGATAGCCAATGGCAACAGGAATTGACGGAACGCCTGGGGCTTGCGGCGCTTCTGTCGCGCTATCCCGAGCAGCTCTCCGGCGGCCAGCAACAGCGCGTCGCCATTGGTCGGACGCTTGCGGTTCGGCCAAAACTGGTTCTGGCCGATGAGCCGACCGGAAATCTCGATGAAGAGACAGGCAATGCGGTCATGGGATTGATGTTATCCCTGGTGCGGGAGACCGGTGCTGCCCTGTTGATGGTAACGCATTCGCCCCGATTGGCTGCCATGCTGGATGAAAACTTGCATTTGCGTGCCGGGCGGGTGGCCTGATGCTGCGCACGGCTTTTCTGGCGTTGTTGTCGCATTGGCGGCGCAAGCCGCTTCAATTGGCTATGCTGCTCCTCGGTCTGTCGCTAGCGACAGCACTTTGGTCGGGTGTGCAGGCGATCAATGCCGAAGCGCGGGCCTCTTATGCGCGGGCCGCCGCCATGCTTGGGCAAAACCGCTTGTCGGATATCCAAAGCAAGGATGGCAGGCCCATCCCCATCTCGACCTATGTCGCGCTGCGTCGAGCGGGGCTGCTGGTTTCCCCGGTTCTTGAAGGGGAGGTGCGACTTGGCACGTTTCGCCTGCGGTTGATCGGCATAGATCCCCTGACAATTCCGTCGGTGGCCCAGCCTGTCGATTTGCGCGGCGATGGCAATATCAATCGCTTCCTGCTTCCGCCGGGGCAGATCGCGGTTTCGCAAGCCACTGCCGATGCTCTTCGGGGGCAAGAGTTGCCGCCACTTGATATCGTCAAGGATATTCCTTTTGCAACCGGGTTTACCGATATCGGCAGGGCGCAAGCCTTGCTGGCACAAAGCGATGGGTTGACGCGGCTGATTGTCTCGCCGGAACAGCCGATTTCGCAACAGCAACTGGCGGCATTGGCGCCTGATCTGCGCCTGAAATCCCCCGATGGCGAAGGGGATCTTGCGCGATTAACGGACAGTTTTCATCTCAACCTGACGGCCTTCGGACTGCTGTCCTTCGTTGTCGGACTGTTCATTGTCTATGCGGCTGTGCGGCTTGCTTTCGAACAGAGACGGCCGACCTTTCGAACGCTTCGATCTCTTGGTCTCTCGGCCAGCGCATTGATGCTCCTGCTTTTCCTGGAGCTATTTGTCTTTGCATTGGCTGCGGGAGTCGCGGGCGTGGCGCTTGGCTATGTCGTTGCCTCTGTCTTGCTGCCGGATGTGGCGCTGACCCTTAGGGGCCTTTATGGCGCCGATGTGCCGGGAACGCTGACTTTTCGGCCTCAATGGTGGGCGACAGGGATCGGGATTGCGGTGGTCGGCACGCTTGCGTCCGCAGGGCAAAGTCTCTGGCAGGTCTGGCGTATGCCGCTGCTGGCCCCGGCCCAGCCACGCGCCTGGGCCATGGCATCGGAACGGGCCTGGTTTCTCCAGGCGCTGGCTTCGTCAGTGCTATTTGCGGTAACGCTGATTTTGATGAAATTCGGCAATGGCCTGGTGGCGGGTTTTGCTACACTGGGAGCGCTTTTACTGGCCTCGGCTCTGGCCCTGCCGGTCATTCTGGTACCCGTCCTGCGGTTGATGCAGTCGCTGGCAAAACGACCGGTTTGGAAATGGTTCTGGGCCGATACCCGCCAGCAATTGCCCAGCCTTTCCCTGGCCTTGATGGCGCTTCTTCTGGCTCTGTCGGCCAATGTAGGGGTTGGAACCATGGTGTCCAGCTTTCGTCTGACCTTTGTCGGCTGGCTGGATCAAAGATTGGCCGCTGAGCTATATGTGACGGCGCGCAACGATGACGAGGCCGGGCGTTTGCAGTCCTGGCTTGCCCCTCGGGTGAAGGCGGTGCTGCCGATCTGGAATGCCCAGGGGGAGGTCGGCGACAAAGCCGTGGTTATTCATGGTGTGGTCGATGATGCCACCTACCGTGATCACTGGCCGATGCTTGCCGCCACGCCGGATGTCTGGGACAGGTTAGCGAGGGGTGAGGGGGCCTTGATCAATGAACAGATGATGCGCCGCGAGGGCTTGGCGGTGGGTGATGAGATAACGCTGCCCGGTGGCTGGAAGCCCCGTATTCTCGGTGTCTATTCCGATTACGGTAATCCCAATGAGGATGTGATCGTCGCTCAATCGGAATTGGTCAGCCGTTTTTCCGATCTCTCGCGCTTGCGGTTCGGGCTGCGGGTGCGGCCAGACCAGACTGGGGCGTTGCGTGAGGCTTTGATGACCGAATTCGGCTTGCCGCCCGATAACATCGTGGATCAGGCGGTGATCAAGGCGCGATCACTGGCCATTTTCGAAAAGACCTTCGCTGTTACAGCCGCCCTCAACGTGTTGACGCTGGGGGTGGCGGGGCTTGCGATGTTTGCCAGCCTTATGACTCTATCAGGCATGCGGCTGCCGCAGATCGCCCCCGTCTGGGCAATGGGTCTGACCCGTCGCGCGATAACCGGGTTGGAGCTTGCCCGCACCCTTATCCTTGCGGGCTTTACACTCGTTGCCGCGCTGCCGGTAGGACTTGGTCTGGCCTGGGTTCTGTTGGCGGTGGTCAATGTCGAGGCATTCGGCTGGCGCTTGCCAATGCATGTGTTTCCCGTCCAGTGGCTATGGCTGGGAGGGTTTGCACTGTTGGCCTCGCTGCTCTCGGCACTGATCCCACTTGCCGGTATTGCCCGATTGAAGCCATCGGATTTATTGAAAGTCTTTGCCAATGAACGCTAATATCAGTCGGTTGTTGGTTTTCGCTCTGGTGCTGCTGCTTGGCGGTCATCCGGTTTTCGCTCAGGGCTTTGCCGGTCTTGGTGCCAAGGCTGGCGATGGTTTTGCCTTGCCGCAGCCAGGCCAACCGCTTGCGTTTCCAATGGATCATGGCCCGCACCCGAATTACCGGATCGAATGGTGGTATGTGACGGCCAATCTGACCGGACCGGATGGGCGCGATTACGGGGTGCAATGGACGCTGTTTCGCTCGGCATTGAAACCAGGCGAGGCAGAGGGCTGGAACAGTCCACAAATCTGGATGGGGCATGCGGCCTTGACCACAACAGACCATCATTACGCTGCGGAAAAATTTGCGCGTGGAGGAATAGGTCAGGCGGGCGTGGCGCTTTCGCCGTTTTCCGCCTGGATCGATGATTGGTCACTCATGGCAGGAGCACCGGCCGGAAACACTGGCGATGCGCTGTCCTCCTTGACCATGAAGGCCAAGGGTGCCGATTTTTCCTACGATCTCTCCTTGCAGGCCACCGGACCCCTAGTGGCGCAGGGAGAGCATGGCTACTCGGTGAAATCAGCGGAAGGGCAGGCGAGCTATTATTATTCCCAGCCCTTCTATGCGGTGAATGGTATCTTGAACCTGCCGACCGGTCCTGTCGCCGTGACTGGTAAGGCTTGGCTGGATCGGGAATGGTCCTCCCAACCGCTCTCCGCCGACCAGAAAGGCTGGGATTGGTTCTCCCTCCATTTCGAGAACGGTGCAAAACTGATGGGCTATCATCTGCGCGGCAAGGGTGACGATTATACGGTCTCCACCTGGATCACGCCGCAGGGTGTGCCGGAGCCAATGCGGCCCGGCGCGCTCAAGCTGACGGTATTAAAACAAACGCAGGTCGCGGGTCGCACCATGCCAGTGGAGTGGCAACTGGAACTGCCCGAAAAAGCCATGTCGATCCGGACCACGCCCGTAAACGCGCAAAGCTGGATGCCCCTGGCGTTCCCCTATTGGGAAGGCCCGATCCGCTTTTCGGGCAGCCACGCTGGTGCCGGTTATCTTGAAATGACCGGATATTGAACCCAAACGGTCTTCTGGTCATATGGCATGCGCTTTGCTTTCTGGTATTTACAGTAGGTCGTACGGTCGGCGCATGATAATCATGGGGTCGGATTGGCATGGGCAGGCGTATCGAGCATTTGCACGCTTCGTCCGGCAAGGAGAACGGTGATGGCATCTTATTCGATCATCCTTGGGCGGCAACGCCATGTATTTGACGATCTGAAAAGCCTGATGGCCTGTGCTTCCCCACCGAAGTCCGGGGATCAATTGGCCGGGATTGCCGCAAGCAGCAATGAGCGCCGGGTCGCGGCCCGCTATGTGCTTGCCGATCTTCCGTTGAAGACTTTTCTTCAGGATATGCTCATTCCCTATGAGATCGATGAGGTTACCCGGCTGATCGTCGATAGCCATGACGTTGCGGCGTTTGCGCCTGTCTCCCATATGACTGTTGGTCAATTTCGCGACTGGCTGCTGTCTTATGAGGCAACGAGCGAGGTTCTGGCGGCGCTTGCCCCCGGTCTGACACCGGAAATGGTCGCGGCTGTTTCCAAGCTGATGCGCAATCATGATCTGATTACGGTTGCGGCGAAATGCAGCGTTATCACCGCGTTTCGCTCGACAATCGGGCTTTCTGGCCGACTTTCCAGCCGCTTGCAGCCCAACCATCCGACCGACGATCCTGAAGGGGTAGCTGGCTCGACCTTGGACGGCTTGCTCTATGGCGTTGGTGATGCGGTGATCGGCATCAATCCGGCCAGTGATAATCTCGAAGCCTGTACAAGGTTGATGCATCTGTTCGACAAACTCAGGGAGCGCTTCGAAATACCGACACAGTCCTGTGTCCTGACGCATGTAACAACCTCGATCCAGGCGATCGAGGCAGGTGCCCCGCTCGATCTCGTCTTTCAGTCCGTGGCAGGGACACAGGCCGCCAATCAGGGGTTTGGTGTCGATCTCGCGGTTTTACGTGAGGGACGCGAGGCAGCATTGTCGTTGAAACGGGGCACCGTTGGCGACAATGTCATGTATCTGGAGACCGGCCAGGGCAGCGCGTTGTCGGCTGATGCCCATCACGGCGTCGATGAACAGACGCTTGAAGTGCGTGCCTATGCCGTGGCGCGGGAAGTCAAGCCGCTGCTGGTCAATACGGTCGTTGGCTTCATTGGGCCGGAATATCTTTACGATGCCAAGCAGATTATCCGCGCCGGTCTGGAAGATCATTTCTGCGGTAAATTGCTGGGTGTGCCGATGGGCGTCGATGTCTGTTATACCAACCATGCCGAAGCTGATCAGGATGACATGGACAACCTGATGGTGCTCTTGACGGTTGCTGGTGTGAATTTCCTGATTGCCGTGCCGGGTGCAGACGATGTCATGCTCAATTATCAAAGCCTATCCTATCACGATATTGTCGGTCTTCGTCACCAGTTTAACCGTCCGCCCGCGCCGGAGTTCGAAGCGTGGCTGAAGCGGATGGGGATGATCGATCGGTCCGGCCGATTGGCACCATTGCCCCAGTCCAACGCCTTTTCCCGCAACCTTCTGTCTTACAAGGCATCGGCATGAGCAATCCCGTCGATTTTGACCCCTTTGCAAGGTTTCGCAGCGCCACTCGGGCGCGCATCGGACTTGGCCGGGCAGGCGATGCGATGCCAACGCAGGCCGTGCTCGAGTTTCAATTGGCCCATGCCAAGGCGCGGGATGCCGTGCATGGGGAGGTGGATTTCGAAAAACTCGCCGCCGCGCTTGCTCCGATTGAAACTGTGCTGGTCCACTCACTGGCAAAAGATCGAGCGACCTACCTCACCCGCCCCGACCTTGGACGGATGCCGGATCGCCATGACCTTCCGGCACCGGGCAAGACCTACGAAATCGCCTTCATCATCGCCGATGGCCTTTCAGCAGCGGCGGTTGAGCGCCATGCCGTTCCCGTTTATCAGGCGGCGGTGCGCCGGCTCGGCGGTTTCTCAGTTGCGCCGGTCGTGCTTGGAAAACAAGCTCGTGTCGCTTTTGGTGATGAAGCCGCGGCGGCTTTCGGCGCGCAAGTGGCTATTGTCCTGATTGGAGAGCGGCCCGGGCTTAGCGTTCCCGATAGTCTTGGCGCCTATATTACGTTCGCGCCGCGTAAAGGACGTCGGGATAGTGAGCGCAACTGCATTTCCAATATTCATGACGACGGATTGTCTTACGAATCGGCGGCGGAAAAGATTTCCTGGCTGGTGAAGGAGGCCTTAAGGTTGAAACTCTCAGGTGTCGACCTGAAGGAAAATGCGGTAGATGGACTCTCACTCCCGCACAACGTGAAATCGTTGACCTAAGTAACTGTTATCACATAACTTTAATCTCTGGACGATTTGATCGGCTGAAGCTTTTTATCAGCTTCCGGCGCTGACTTGACGCGACTCGCTGCATGCGGCACATTTACGATGAAACGTTCGATATGTCTGCTGTTGCCGTAACAAGCTGTGTATGCTGTTAGTTTTCCGCTGGTGCGTATATCATTCCAGAAGAGAATCAGTCAGTTTGCGCGGTAACGAAAGTTTAGGCGTATGCAAGCGTGGAATGGTCGAAGCGTTCGAAGCTAAGGCAGGCGCTTTATCGGGAGAATGATCATGGCGGTTGCGTCCAGCACGGCGACTGAACAACAGGAGACGAATTTGCGCCCCGCCGATGAGACCATTGCCGAAGACGCGCGCGCCCTTTCAGCCCAGCTGAAGGCCATGCGGGAGCGGTTGTTTGCGCCAGCGTCGCGCAAAACCCTGCGGACGTTCACATCTGGAGAGGCGGCACGTCTCGTAGGGGTCTCGGACGGCTATTTGCGGCAATTGTCGCTTGCCGGTGAAGGTCCTGCTCCGGTCGTTGGGGCAGGGGGGCGCCGCTACTATTCGCTCTCTGATATTGACGCGCTGCGCCATTACCTGGCCGAGCAGGCGATGATAAAAGGCAATGTTTCCAAGGCCCGTTCCTATGTGAAATGGCGTGATGCCGAACGTGGCGAGCATTTGCAGATCATTTCGGTGACAAATTTCAAGGGTGGCTCCGGTAAAACCACCTCGGCCGTTCATCTTGCGCAATATCTGGCCATGACCGGACACCGGGTTCTGGCGGTCGATCTCGATCCGCAGGCATCGCTGTCCGCATTGTTCGGTTATCAGCCGGAACTCGATCTGGTCGGCAATGACACGATTTATGGCGCCATCCGCTATGATGATGAAGTCAGGCCGTTGCGGGAGATCATCCGCAAGACCTATTTTCACAATCTCGATTTGCTGCCCGGAAATCTGGAGTTGCAGGAATTTGAGCATGTGACGCCGCGTGCCTTGGCGGAACGAAAGACGGGCGATGCCAAGAGCCTGTTTTTTGCCCGAGTGCAGAATGCCTTGCACAGTGTGGCGGATGACTATGATGTCGTGGTCATCGACTGCCCGCCGCAGCTTGGATATCTGACCTTGTCGGCGCTTTGCGCATCGACATCGGTGATTGTCACCGTGCATCCACAGATGCTGGACGTGGCATCCATGAGCCAGTTCCTGTTCATGACATCCGATCTTCTCGGTGTCGTGCGCGAAGCAGGCGGCACACTGAATTTCGACTTTCTGCGCTATCTCGTCACCCGGTTTGAGCCGAATGATGGTCCTCAGGCGCAAATTGTCGGTTTTCTGCGGTCGTTGTTCGGGGAACGAGTGCTGACCTCCCCGATGGTCAAATCCACGGCGATTTCCGATGCCGGATTGACCAAACAGACGCTTTACGAAGTCGGCCGCGAAAATTTCAGCCGAGGCACTTACGACCGGGCGATTGAAGCGCTGGAATCGGTAAATGCCGAAATCGAACAGTTGATCCACACGGCGTGGGGACGCAAAGAATGATTGGAAAAAACCGAAAAAGCGAGTTGCGCGCGCTGTTTTCCGATCCAGGATCGGGGGCACGTCCAGATACTGCGGAACCCTCTGTTCCGCAACCAACGGTGCCCGGCGAACCGCGTAGCGCAGACACTGTTGAAGAACAGCCCCCCGCAGCGCCCGTGGCGCGTGCAGCCTCCGGGGCGATAAAGGCAATGGGATTGACCTTGTCCTCTATCACCAGAGAGGCGGAAGAAGCACGTGCTTTGCGACAGGCGATTGACGAGGGCGAAAGGGTCATTTCCCTTGCGACGGATAAGATCGATGCGTCCTTCGTTTCAGATCGTTTGAGTGATGAGGAACGAGACGATCCAGATTTCGTTGCGCTGGTTGCCAGCATACGCGAGAGTGGCCAGCAGGTTCCGATCCTCGTGCGTCGGCATCCTGTTGACGCCGACCGCTATCAGGTTGCCTATGGTCACCGACGTTTAAGTGCGGCCAAGCGTCTTGGCATTGCCGTCAAGGCGCTTATCCGGCCTTTGAGCGACGACGAGCTTGTGCTGGCGCAAGGCAAGGAAAATGCCGAGCGACGCAATCTCACTTTCATCGAGCGTGCCTTGTTTGCCAAGGCATTGGCCGATCGTGGGTTTGATCGAAAAGTCATCGGCGAGGCGCTTTCGGTGCAAAAAAGTGAGTTGTCGCGGCTTATTCAGGTCGCAGAAAGCGTGCCTGAGCGCTTTGCCCGTGCAGTCGGCCCAGCGCCGAAGGCGGGGCGCGAGAGGTGGATGGCACTTGGCCAATTGCTTTCGAGCGAGCAGGGACAGGGGAAAGCGGCTGGATTGGTGTCGACAGACGGATTTCGGATCGCCGCCACAGATGAACGGTTTCAAAAACTATTCGATACGCTGTCCGGCAAGGCTCCTGTGGAGCGTCCGGAACCGGAGGATGTCAGGGGTCCAGACGGCCGTGTCTTCGCCCGTATCGGACGACAGGGGCGGCGGCTGAAGATTGAATTTCTTGCGGAAGCCAATCCGGGGTTTGTCGATCAGTTCGAAACGCGTCTGGCGGCTGCTTATGCGGCTTATTTGGACGGCGAACACGACTGAAATGGGTTTGCATCCGGCTCTTGCTGGATGCTGTAGACCTGCATTTTGCAGGACTATTGCATGCCGCTTAATCCCAAGGGATTTTAAGAGGACACTACGCAGAGATTACAACGAGTTATGGCGCGTTGTGTTTTATCGAACGCAAGACGCCGTAAAGTGCAACGAGAAGGAAGCAATACGAGACAAGAAAAAAGGCCCCAAAACGTCACCATTTCGGAAGCCCTCTTCTATGTAGCAATGCAAGAGAATCACTTCTGGCCATAAAAGTCAAGACATGACCGCATATTCGTGGGTCATGATGTATCTTTTGCGTCTTGATTTTACGGCGCTGGCCGCAGCGCCAGGTCATAATGGTGCTTAGACAAAATGATGGAATGGTATCGACCACAATGCGGCGGTGCTTACGGCGTCGTGCGTTTTATCAAATGCGCATAAGACGTTGTTATCTTTAGATCTGCTGCACAATTTCTCTTTAGGTCGGGTCCGATTTAGGGAGTTATGCAATAGATCGACCGTTGCGTAATATGCTGAATTCCTCGGATTTCAGATTGGAGACGTGTGGGTTTCTATAAGAGATAAGATTGGCCTTACGTGGCGCCTAGCGCAGGAAACGGTCAATTTTGCTTATACGCCCGTTCGTTGTCGATACTTTGGTGAGTTCACTTGTCTTGGATCATTCAGATACCAAGCGATGAGTTCATGCGCCAACGGCATTCCTGTGTTTTATCAATCAGATGCCGTATCACGTTAACCTGCTGCGAAATCGTTTCCGGACTTGTGTTCCAAGTTAGGAATTGCGCGGTCGATTGATGGATTGCCGGAAAAAGGAATGGACTTAAAGCCATTCTATTCCTGGGATCGTTCACCGTCCTGGCGGGTTGATTGAGTTTCAGTGTTTGTCATTTGGGCCTGCTTGTCTCCTTGTAGAGGGGACGCGACATTATGGAACGAGCTGCAACAACGCCCTTTGGCGGCGGACGGATGTCTGGTCGCGTCCTAGCGCGACAAGCACGCATTGGCGAACGCCAAGCGGAACTGCGGCAAAGCGAAGGCACAAACTCTTCTGGTCGCGCTGACAAATGGCAGTTGCTTCGCGCCTTAACGGAGGCGCGTGCTGTCTATGGTCTGGGTGACCGGACGATTTGCCTGCTTGAAGCGCTTGTCAGTTTCACCACCGAGCGCGAACTGGATGGCCGGGAACCGGTTATCGTCTTTCCATCCAACCGGGAGCTGGCTTTTCGCGCAAGAGGAATGGCGCCAGCGACCATACGCAGGCACCTGGCCTGCCTTGTCGACGCAGGCATGATATTTCGGCGCGATAGCGCCAATGGCAAGCGTTATTGCCGCAGAGACGAAACTGGAGAAGTCGAAGATGCATTCGGCTTCGATCTAGCACCGTTTGTGCTGAAAGCAGACGAAATCTACAGCGCAGCCGAAAGCGCGCGTGCTGAAGCCAAGCGTTTCCGGGCCTTGCGAGGGGAAGTTACCGTTCTATCCCGTGACATTTCCAAAATAATTACTCTCGCGCTTGAAGAGGGGCGAGCAGGGAAATGGGAAAGTTATTTGCTTCGCTACCAGACTTTTTGCAAAACACGCATAAGAATGAAATTCAGCAGCGATATGCAAACATTGGCGCAAGAGCTGCGTGAACTGCTGTCACAGGTGGAAAACGATTATCTTTCAAGCCTTTCTGAAGAAGAAATGAGCGGCAATGAACGTCAATATGAGCGCCATCAACAGAATTCAAAATCAAAACTACAATTTGATAAAAACGGCTATGAACATAATACAGCGGAGTCGGCATCACCTCCCCTCGATCAGCGCAGATTGGCTGTAAGCCTGAAAAGGTTGAAAACGCTTTGCCCGCAAATCAACGACTACGTCAAAGATGGGATTTCCGAATGGAACGATTTGATCAGGGCAGCTGACACTGTGCGGACGATGCTGGGCATCTCCCCTGATGCATGGTTGAAGGCTAAACAAACCATGGGTGAACAGGCCGCTGCAATTACCGTCGCAGTTATGCTTGAGCGAGCCGAAGCAATTCGTTCCGCAGGTGGTTATCTCCGGACGTTGACCGATAAGGCTGAGCAAGGGCAGTTTAGCGTTTATCCCATGCTTCAAGCGCTTGAGAAAAACCTGCCGCAGGGCAAATCGTAAAGCTTGATGGCGTCGAAGAAATCTGAGTTGTCTGATGCGACAGGAACTTTGTTTACGTCGCATCCTTTGAAGATCGGGTTTCTTCGGCTTCTCCACTGACCCTGGAATTTCGGCCATCGAGGCGGAACAAATATCACCGCAATGCGTTAGTCTATGGCGCAAAACCTTATGGTCCTGAAGCGTAAGTAGACAACTCCGACCGTGACAACGGCCGTAACTATGCAGCAGGCAATTGGAGCGTAATTCGGGTACGCGGTCATCCGGCTGGGATACAGAAATATGCAGGGTTTAGAGAAGGCCAGCAGCCATCACCGCATTGGATCGGATCAGGTGATCAGAGTAGGTCATAATGCCTGGAAGACGGGTGTTGCATCTAAAGCGGGATTTCTGATCGATGGTGCGCAATATTTTCGCGCACTTGCGGATTCTCTATCTCGTGCTCAGGAGCAGATATTCATCATCGGTTGGGACTTTAACCCTGATATCCAGCTTATACCAGAAGATCAGAGTTCTCCCACATTAGGTGAGTTCCTTATCTCGCTTGTCGAAAACAATAGCCGTCTCTCTATTCACATTCTTGTCTGGGCGATGGGTCCTATCTATTCTGGAAAATCCCTGCGCATGCTTGGGAAAACCGAGCTGAATTCGCATCCGAGGATCGACTTGCGGCTTGATACGCGGCATGCCGTTCGAGGGTCTCATCATCAGAAAATGGTGGTGATCGATGATGCGCTGGCGTTTGTTGGCGGCATCGATCTTACGGCCAAGCGGTGGGATACGTCCGAACACCGGGCAGATGAACCTTTACGACGCACGCCGAAAGGCGAACGGTATGAGCCGGTTCACGATGTGCAAATGGCGGTTGATGGTGAAGCGGCAGAAGTCGCGGCTGAAATCGCCAGGCGTCGGTGGTGGCAGGCGACTGGTGAGGATCTGGTGCGCCCACGCTGCTATTTTCATTCTTTTCCGCCAGTTGCACGCTACGTGTTTAGCAATTGTGACGTTGCTTTTGCGCGGACTGAACCGGCAATTCGCAGAAGCACATCCGTTCGGGAGACGTTACAACTGACCCTTGACTGCCTGTCGCGGGCAGAGAGGCTCATATATATAGAAAGCCAATATTTTGCATCGAAAGATGTCGCCGATCTTTTGGCGTCTCGATTGAGTGAGCCGGATGGCCCTGAGGTCGTATTGATTTCGACGCTGAATTCGCATGGATTTCTCGAGAGAAAAGTACTCGGGGAAAATCGAGACCGAATGATCCGCAAGCTTAGACAAGCTGATCGGTTTGGTCGCTTTCGTGCTTTCTATCCCGTTGTCCCAGATGAGAGCCGCGATGATAATTGCGAGGAAGTTCTGGTCCATGCCAAGTTGATTATCGTCGATGATGTTTTCATTCGCGTTGGGTCGTCGAATCTGAACCAGAGGTCGGTTGGCCTTGATACGGAACTTGATGTCGCCATCGAAATGCATAACGACAAAGAACGACAGATCTTGACCGACATGCGAAACGGCCTGCTTGGTGAGCATCTTGGTCTGCCAAGCACTGATTTGGCAAAGGCCCAGGACGAGGCCGGATCATTGGTGAGGGCCTTGGATAGGGTGAACGTTGGAGCGCGTGGGCTGCGATCTTTTCCGGTGGGTGACGAGCATGGCAAGACAAGCTTGCATTTTGCAACAGGACTTGTTGACCCCAAAGCACCCTGGTGGCCTTTGCAGTTGGTATCTATTCCATTTTCAATGATAAAAAAAATCAGGCGCATGGCAATGTCGAAGGCGGGGCTGAGCCGGTCCGATGGGCCGCAGCGACGGATGTCTGCCAACAACAGTTGAACTATATTCTGGAGCTGACAGAAAGCCCTTGTGATTGATAAAGTCACAAGGGCTTTTTCTATGCTGGGGTCTTATTGTTTTGAATGCTGCCTATGACATCGTCAAAGAGTTGCTGCTTTTACCGTCTCATTTGACGAGGAATTATCCCGGGCTTGGTGGCGCGAATAATACCATTCACTGATAGCAAAGACCGGGATGCCGATTGCTAGCGGGATGAAAAAATACACAACGCGAAACGCAATGAGCGCGCCGATCGATGCGTCTTTGCCCATGATGAACGAGATCGTCGCTTCCATTACGCCGAGTCCACCAGGAACATGGGCAACCAGCGCCGAGAGGTTGGCCATGACATAGGCGGTTGTCGTTTCGAAAAAACCTGCGGACGATCTTGCCAACCAAAACAGACAAGCGGCAACGGCAGTGAAATTGGCGATGCCGACAGCGACCTGGGCAAGGGCGATAGGCAAGGTTGGCAGTGAGAAGCGCCATTTGTATATTCGTATTTCACCGCGCAGCCAGGCTGAGGCGACGAGATAGATAACAATTGCAGCCAGACAAGCAAAACCAATCAGCCGGGCGGCGAAGCTCCCCATGCCACCGAGCTTGGCCGCGCTTTGCGGAAACAAGGCAAGGCAAATGCCAGCCAATCCTATCAGGCCGATTCCGACGGTTGCGCCGCAAAAGAGAATGATTTTGGCGACTTCCTCGTTTTTCAGGCCCCAGCGCCGGTAATACCGATAGCGGACCGCACCGCTGGACAGCGCCGCCAAGCCGACATTATGTCCAATGGAGAGGCTGACAAAAGACGCGACCGCGGCTTTTCGCCAGGACAAACGAGAACCGGCATAGAGGATGCCAAGATAGTCGAAGCCAGTCAAACAAAGATAGGAGACGGCGCAGAAGAATAATGACAGAGCAAAACCTGTCCATGGGATGGCAGATAATGACATTTCGATATCGTTGAGGGAGAATTTGCTCAGAGCCCGATAACTCAGCCAAAGGGCTATTGCAGTTGCGGCTAGAAAAATACCATTCAACAAAATCTTCTTTTGCATCAAATCGGTTCCGAGGTTGCTCTTCATACAGGGAACGATTTCCTGCCTAAGGTGTTCCCTGAAAATGAGCTCCATATTTCGTCTCCTTACCTACAATATTCATAGCTGTATCGGCACAGATAGAAGGCTCGATCCAGCCAGGATTGCCGAAGTGATTGCAGCCACCAAAGCAGATATTGTCTGCCTTCAAGAAGTGGACGTTGGGCGAAACCGAACCTCAGGAATTGATCAAGCGGACGTGATCGCAGGCTATCTCACCATGCAATCACATTTTCATTCCGCATTGAATGTTGCCGAGGAACGATATGGCGATGCACTTTTGACCAGGTTCCCGACCCGGATCGTCCAGCAGGGCATGTTGCCATCACGCGGTGAGCAAAGAGGCGCCCTGTTGGTGGAGGTATTGATCGGAGATATTTCGGTTAACGTCTGCGTGACACATTTCGGCTTAAGGGCGGGTGAGCGAGCAGAGCAGGCAAGGGCGCTTTTAGGTGTGGAATGGCTTGGACCCTTGCTGGAAGCAGGTGCTCCCATTGTGGTCGCAGCCGACTTGAATGCAGTCCCGAACTCAAAAGCTTTCAAACTCCTGACGGCAAGATTGGCCGATGCCACGAAAGCCAGTCTCGAGTCCGAGAACCTCAGTCGGTCGAAGCCGACATTTCCATCTCGGTTTCCATTCCTGCGGCTGGACCATGTTCTGACATCTGGTGGATTGAACATCCTTGACGCACGGGTTATCGACACACCTTTGGCTCGGAGGGCGTCCGATCATCTGCCGCTTCTTGTTACAATGCAAATTTGATTGCAGTTCGCATCATGACATTCAATTAGTTCCATAATGTTGATTATCAATTTTAATGATTATAATGGGGGTAGATTCCATTTTCAAATGCAACGAAGACAATAATGGCCATAACTTTAGAAGGATGGAATGGCCCGTTCCTTTGTTCAGTTGATTTTGGATGAACGGCGCATCATTGCGCAGATGAATGAGAGTAAGATCAACCAGGCCGAGATTGCGCGCAGGCTTGGACGTGATCGCTCCACGATCTGCCGGGAGTTGCGGCGCAATTTCTGGCATGACCAAGAGGTCCCGATTGCTGAAGGCTACTGGCATGTGACGGCGCACCGCTTGGCCGCAACTCGCAGACGTCAGTATCGCAAGCTGTTGCGCGATCCTCATTTGTGTGCTGCGGTTATTGAGCGTTTGCAAGAAGGTTGGTCGCCGGAGCAGATTTCAGGACGGATCAGGCTGTCGAGTGGTGCGTAGACAAGGCTTAGCCATGAGACGATCTATCAGGAAGCGGATTTGATGATCTTCAGAAAGGAGCACGGCTCCGCCAACATAGCGACCGTTGTTGAACGAAAGAGCCGTTATACAGTGCTGTTTCGCAACAATGACCGGCGTTCGAAGCCAATCATGAAACAACTGATCCATCATCTGGCTCCCCTGCCCGTCAACGCTCGGCAAAGCCTGACATTCGACAGAGGACTGGAGTTCACGTCATGGCGCGAACTCCAGACTGGCATGGGAACAGCGGCATGGTTCTGCGACCCCCAGGCACCCTGGCAAAAAGGCACTGTCGAGAACACCAATAAACGTGTCCGACGCTATCTGCCCTCGGAAACCATTGTGCTGAATGTCACCGACCAGGATATCCGCGCCCTGTGCGAACGTCTCAACGACACGCCGAGAAAGTGCCTGAACTTCTGGACGCCGAAGGAAGTGTTCCGTCAGCACGTGTTGGCTATGAGCATATGAAGATGTAGATTTTCGGCAAGCGTTGCATTCTGGCTGGAACCAGCAATGGGGGTGGGTTCATCTGTGAAATGCGAAGGGATATCCACCCCTCGCATTTCGATTTTCCCGCCGATGAACTGAGCTGGCTCAAGGCCACAAACGAGCGTGTCTGTTGACATCCTTGTAAAGCAGATAGCGGAACCTGCCGGGACCGCCGGCGTAGCAGGCTTGTGGGCAGAAGGCGCGCAACCACATGAAGTCACCGGCCTCCACCTCGACCCAGTCGTCGTTCAGTCGATAAACGGCTTTGCCTTCCAGCACATAGAGGCCGTGTTCCATCACATGAGTTTCCATGAATGGAATGATGCCACCGGGTTGAAAGCTGACGATATTCAGGTGGAAGTCATAGCGGATATCATTTGGATCGATGAACCGGGTGGTCCCCCAGGCGCCACCGGTGTTTGGCATCATGGCAATCTCATGCTCGTCTTCGTGGGTGAAGATTGCCGGTGGCGGCTCCAATCCGTCTACCGGCTGGAATGTCTTGCGAACCCAGTGGAATTTTGTCGGCGCATCGCTGGTGTTGAGAACTGTCCATGTCGAACCGGCCGGCAGAAAAGCGAAAGACCCAGCACGAAGATAATGCTCAGTTGAATCAAGTGTAAGCGTGAACGCACCTTCTACAACAAAGATGGCAGTTTGCGCATTGCCATCTGGTTCCGGTCGCGTGCTGCCTCCTCCGGGTTGGACTTCCATTACATATTGCGAAAAAGTTTCCGAAAATCCTGTCATCGGTCTGGCGATGATCCAGGCGCGGGTTTTTTCCCAATGGGGCAGTAGACTGGTGACGATGTCGCTCATCACGCCTTTGGGAATGACGGCATAGGCGGTTTTGAAAACAGCCTTGCCCGAAAGCAACTGCGTCTGGGGCGGCAGGCCCCCGTAATTGGTGAAGTAGCTGTTCTCAGTCATGCGATTGGCCCTCGGCTTTTCTCCGGATGGTTTATTTCGTCTTGTATCGCATAACCGCAATAACAGGAATCGCGAGGTGCTGTCTTTTTCTTCTGAAAATACGCTTTGCACGATATTGGGCTTGGATAACTGTCCATTTTCCGAATTAAAAATTCCATGAAATTGTCGAACGCATGCCTTGAAACAGTCTATTTACAGCGCCATCTTCAAGCCAACCCGTGGTCCGGGCCCCTCTGGCAGCAGCCGCCGGCGCTTCTGCGATGTCGGACCGTTTTCGACACATGCGCCGGCATAGGATTGTAGCCATGGTCTTGGTTCTGCCAGGTGGTTCGCGCCCTTTTTTCCAGTCCAATTGCTTGTCATCGATGGCGATGAACATGTCGTACCGCTCCGGCCGTGACTGCCGTTACCGTATCCCCGCCCCTAAGCTTTTGAATATCGTGCGCTAGGAGCAGGGCTGTGTTTACGGAAATCTTTGCGACCCTGATCAGCTTTTTTCTGATCGATCCGATAGAGGCAGATCTTCGCAGTCGCCTGGCGTCGATGAGTGCATCGGCAAATACAATAGAACAGACGCAAACATGCGTGCGAGAGTCAGCTCCGAAATTATTACAACAGGCACTTGATGATCCAAGCTGGGCTGTTGCCTCTGGCTTACGGATTTCTTTTGGCTGGACTACGCCGGTTGCGGTTGTCTCGGAAATTTCTCCCGAGTGTCGGACCGCCCTCTCACTACTTGGATCTGAGACCGGCGGGGATGTATAGACGATTTGAACAGGGACAGGTTATGACAAAACTTCACGACAGAGGACATACGATGGTTCAGAGCGTTTCAGGGCCGGACTGGTGCCCAAAGGACGATACCACCTTTACAATCCGTGCCCGTCGGAACGTTCTGACTGGATTCTGGGCCGGCGAACGTTTGGGACTGCGCGGCCAGGATTTGGTGCTTTACGCACAGGCCCTGCATGTGGAGGATCATCGATTGCCTGGTGATATCGATCTTGTTGAAAAAATTCAAGCAGATTTCGCAACGGCTGACGTGGCAATCAGCACAGCCGATATTCACCTTGTGCTGCGCTCGTCGCATCAGCAAGCGCTGCGGGATAGCGGTTGTACGGATTAAGATGATGATGATATCTCGACAGCAGAGTCCTGCCGCAAGTGACGACATTGTGCGGGGCTCCGGCTTCCTGTTGGAGGTGCTGGAAACTGCTCGTTTGCGTGGTGGTATTTCCATCGGTGAACTGATCGGTCGGCGGGGGCGCATTGGGATAGCCTTCACCTTGCTGGTGCTTTGCCTGCCGACCTTGGTTCCCCTGCCCGGTCCTTTTGGCATGGTTTTCGGCACCTGCCTGGCATTCGTTGCTGTGCAAATGTTGTATGGTGCGGACCGGATCTGGCTTCCGGGTTTTATTGCGCGGCGAACCGTGTCGCTCAAGGTCGTGGAGACAATGGTGCGGCTTGGACGGCCCTGGGTGCTAAAACTCGAGAGCTGGCTGATCGCCGGGCGCCTCCCGTTTCTCACGGGCAAGACGGCGCGAATGATCCTGGCACTGCCAATTCTCGTGTTGGCGGTGTTGATCTCCCTGCCAATTCCCTTTGGCAATACCGCTCCGGCGCTTGCAATTATCCTGATCGCTATCGCTCTTGCGGAACGCGATGGCCTTGTGGTGATTTTTTCACTCTTCTTTGCCGCTGGTGCCGGTGTCGTGACCTATTATCTCGTCACCGCCGCTGGAAACCTGCTGACCTGGGCGTTTTAGCGGTTCTGCTGGTGGAGAAGTAGATCGTCTCTATTTCGCCATTGGTACGAAGAGCCCGAGCTTGATATCCCGCAGCACGACATTGTTATGCATTCGGCGTATTTGCGGGTTTTCGGCCATGATAAGGGCAGCGATATCGTCGTAATGCTCAACGTCACGGGCGGTGACGATTGCGATCAAATCGACCTGGCCAGTGACATAATAAACCTGCTGAATATGATCCTGCCGTTCCGACCATGTGCGAAAGCGGGCGAGCGCATCGTAATTGTCGCGCTCAATCTCCATGCCGACGATAAATACCATGGGATGGCCGGTCATCTTGCGGTCGACCACAGCGACTTCACTTTTGACGATCCCCTCTTCCCGCAGCCGTTTCAGACGTCTTTGTACCGCCGATAGAGAAAGCCCGATCTGTTCGGCAATGATCTCGGCCTTCAGCTGACAATTTCTCTGAATGATATCGATGATCTGGCGATCGAACCGATCCAAATGGTCCATATAGCTGATCCTCCAAAGGTGCGTTTCACACTCTTTTTCCAGGGACTATCCGCTTTGTGCAAGGATTTTCTGCGGTAATTATGCAATCTGGTCCGAAATTGCGCGCATAAACTGCGCGGATAAGCCATTATTGTGACAGATAATTTGAAGACTGGATCCTGTATGACAGATAGTGGCGGTTTCGCCCTTGAGGTGGAAGACATCCACAAGAGCTTCGGCGCACACGCGGTTCTGAAGGGTGTATCGCTGTGCGCGGCGAAAGGTGACGTCATTTCGATCATCGGGTCTTAGGGGTCTGGAAAAAGTACGTTTCTGCGCTGCATCAACTTCCTAGAAATGCCGGATCGAGGGCGTATCGTCGTCAATGGTGAAGAGGTTGCCATCAAGCTGGGGCGGCGTGGTGAGCCAAAGCCCGTCAGCTGGCGTCAGGTCGAGCGGCTGCGGACCGGACTTGGGATGGTGTTTCAAAACTTCAATCTCTGGGCGCATCGGACTGTGTTGGAAAACGTGATCGAAGCGCCGGTGCATGTGATGGGCGTCAAGCGCGCGGAGGCTATCGAACGGGCCGAAGCGTTGCTGCATAAGGTCGGCCTTTATGACAAGCGCGATGCTTATCCGGCTTTCCTGTCCGGTGGGCAGCAACAACGTGCCGCTATTGCACGGGCACTCTGCGTGGAACCTGCCGTCATGTTGTTCGATGAGCCAACATCGGCGCTCGATCCGGAATTGGTCGGTGAAGTATTGAAGGTCATTCGGGATCTGGCCGAGGAAGGCCGCACCATGCTGCTCGTCACGCATGAAATGCGCTTTGCCCGCGATGTTTCCAGCCATGTCATGTTTCTGCATCAAGGACAGGTTGAGGAACAGGGGCCGCCTGAACAAGTCTTCGGCAATCCGTTCAGCGACCGGTGTCGAGAATTTACCGGGGGGATCGGCGTCTGACCGGATCTTTGAGAATTTAAAATTCAACCAGGAGAAAGCCTTTTATGAAATTCTTCCCGCTGCTTTTGGCAGGCGCTGCCTTTGCCTTTTCCGCTTTTTCCGCCGAGGCCGATGTGCGGTTTGGTGTTATGAACGAATCCTATCCGCCCTTCTTCGCCAAGGATGCGAGCGGCAAATGGCAGGGGTGGGAAATCGACCTGATGGATGCTGTTTGCGCTGAGATGAAAGAGAAATGCTCTATCGTCGAACTGTCCTGGGATGGACTGATCCCGGCTTTGGGCGCCAAGAAGTTCGACGTGATCTGGTCTTCCATGTCGATTACCGATGAGCGCAAAAAGGTGATAGATTTCACAGATAAATATTACAATACCCCCAGCCGACTGATTGGTATGAAGGATATGAAGCCGGGCGCCAGCGCCGATGACGTCAAGGGCAAGACCATCGGTATTCAGGTGTCGACCATTCAGTCTGAATATTACAAAAAGTATTTTGCCAAGGTGGCCTCGGAAAAGACCTACCAGACGCTGGATGAAGCCTTTCAGGACCTAGCCGCAGGACGGATCGATTACGTCTTCGGTGATTCCATCGTGCTCGACACTTTCGTCAAGAGTGATGCAGGCAAGGATTGCTGCGCCAATATGGGCGATGTCGCCGATGATGCCGCCGTGCTTGGTTCAGGCGTGGGTGGCGGTTTGCGCAAGGACGATACCGCTTTGAAGGCAAAGTTGAATGCGGCGCTGGCCGCTGTCCGGGCCAGCGGCAAATATGATGAGATCACCAAGAAATATTTCGATTTCAACATCTATGGTAAGTAAACGGTAGCTTACGTAAATGAATGTTTCCCCCGGCATATTCGATCTGCTTTCCCCCTATCCACCTGGATGGGGCGGAACGCTGCTATGGGGTGCCGGGGCAACGCTTATCATTTCGGCGGGCGCTTTTCTGATCGGGTTGGCGATTGGGATTGGCGGCGCTTTGGGCAAGCTGTCCGGTAACCGCCTGCTGCTCGGATTGCTCGACGTCTACACGACAGCGGTGCGCGCCGTGCCGGAACTGATCCTGATTGTCGGTCTTTATTATGCAGGCACCGATGGACTTAACCGGCTGTTGCAAGCATTTGGCATGCCAGTGGTCGAGGTCAATGGGTTGATTGCCGCGATTGCGGTTCTGGGCGTCGTCCAGGGTGCTTATATGACCGAAGTGCTCAGGGGGGCTATTCTGGCGATCCCGATTGGTCAAAGTGAGGCGGCAAAAGCCTTCGGCATGTCGCCGCTCCTGCGGTTTCGTAGGGTTACTTTGCCGGCGCTGCTGCCCAACGCCCTGCCCGGCCTTGCCAATTTGTGGATGGCTGTCACCAAGGATAGCGCGCTGGTTGCCGTTGTCGGCTATCAGGAACTGGCACTTGCGACCCGGCTGGCAGGGGCGAGCACCAAGCATTACTTCCTGTTTTTCCTGGCTGCCGCCCTGCTCTATCTCGCCATCACTCTCGTTTCCAACCTGTTCTTCAAGCTGATCGAGCGCCAAGTGCGGCGCGGTCAGCCAATGTTGTCCTAGGAGATGTGATGGATTTCTCCTGGATAGGCAATTACTGGCCGTTGCTGCTCGCCGGAGCATGGCAAACCCTTGCATTGCTGGTGATTTCGGTCGTCCTCGGATTTGTAATGGCCATTGGCCTCGCCTTTGCGCAGGTCAGCGGCGGACCGGTGGCGCGGGTCCTTGCGCGCGGCTATTCGACGTTTTTTCGCGGCACGCCGCTATTGATTCAGCTCTGGCTGCTTTATTACGGCGTCGGATCATTGCTGCCGATGGTCCCGGGTATTCGTCAAAGTCTGATCTGGCCGCTGCTGCGGGAGGGATTTTTCTTTGCGGTGGTCAGTTTCACGCTCAATTACGCGGCTTATGAGGCCGAAGTTTTGCGCGGAGCCTTGCTGGCCGTACCTAAGGGCGAACTTGAAGCTGGCCGTGCTTTCGGCATGGGACGCTTCACGCTCATTCGGCGGGTCTGGCTGCCGCGTGCTATCCGTATCGCTCTCCCCACCATTGCCGGGGAAGTGGTCATGCAGTTGAAGGCCACTCCCCTCGCCTTTACCGTGACGGTCATGGATCTCTATGCAGTCGCCTACAAGGTGCGCCAGGATACGCTGCTTGTCTATGAGCCGCTGATCGTCGTCACCCTCTTCTATCTCGCTCTCACCGCGATCATTGCCCGTTGCTTTCGGGTGGTCGAGGCGCAGGTTCCAATCCGGCGATAACCAACAGGACTATATGCATGACTAAGGTTCGTATTCTCGACGGCGGCATGAGCCGTGAACTTCTTCGGCTCGGTGCGGAGTTGAAGCAGCCGGAATGGTCGGCGCTCGCCCTGATCGATGCCCCTGACATCGTTCGCCAGGTGCATGCGGAATTCATTGCGGCGGGCGCAGATGTGGTGACGACCAACTCTTATGCATTGGTACCGTTTCACATTGGCGAAGAACGGTTCCAGAGCGAAGGCCCGTCTCTGATTGCTCTGTCGGGTGAGTTGGCGCGGCAGGCGGCGGATGCTGCAGGTCGAAAGGTGCTCGTGGCCGGGTCTTTGCCACCGATCTTCGGTTCCTATGAGCCGCAGAATTTCGATCCATCAAGAGTTGATGGATATCTGGATGTGCTGGTTGCCAACCTTGCGCCCTTCGTCGATGTGTGGCTTGGAGAAACTCTCAGCCTGATTGCCGAAGGCGAAGCTGTTCAAAAAGCGGTTGCCGCAACAGGCAAGCCCTTCTGGATTTCGTTTACACTGGCCGATGAAGCGAGACAGGACGCTGGAGGCCAGCCGAAGCTTCGCTCCGGCGAATTGGTTCAGGATGCGGCTCTTTGGGCAGCTGGCTCTGGCGCATCGGCGCTGCTGTTCAATTGCAGCAAGCCGGAAGTGATGAAGGCGGCGGTGGATGTGGCGGCAGCGACATTCAGGCAAAAAGGTGTTTCCTTGGACATCGGTGTCTATGCCAATGCTTTTGAAGGTGAGCAGGGTGAGGCCGCAGCGAATGAAGGCTTGCATGAGACCCGTGCCGACCTGACCGACGATGCCTATTGCCGCTTTGCCTGCGATTGGGCTGACGCGGGTGCAACGATGATTGGCGGTTGCTGCGGCATTGGCGCGGCGCATATACACCAATTGTCCAAGGCTCTGTCTGCGTAGTCTAACCGTCTATGCGGCGGGTTTGGCCTTGCGCATGATCCAGAGAAAGGCAAGGCATCCGGCGAGACCTGTGACGATGCCAATCGGCATGTCCTCTGGTGCAACGGCAAGTCTTGCCACGAGATCGGCGAGGATCAGCACCAATGCGCCCGTCAGCGCCGAGAGCGGCAGGACGCGGACATTGTCTGATCCCGCCAATGCTCGCACCATATGGGGAACCATCAGGCCGACAAAGCCGATGGCACCTGAAAAGGCGACCATTGTCCCGGTGATGAGTGCGGAGATCACAAATAAAATCATGCGAAACCTGGCGACAGGCACGCCCAGGGTTGCCGCCGTCTCATCGCCCATGGCCAAGGCATTCAGCAAACGCGCATTGGGCAGGAGATAGCAAAGTCCACCGGCGAGCACGGCGGCGGGATAAATCAGATGCTGCCATTGGGCAAGGCCAAGCCCACCCAGCATCCAGAAGGTCACGGTTTGGGTGGCGCGGGGATCTCCGAGAAAGACCAGGAGATTGCCGAGCCCGGTAAAGAAAAATCCGACAATCACACCCGATAGCACCAGCCGGTCGGCTTGAAGACTGCGGGTCAATCCCGCCACCAGTCCCACCGTGGCGGTGGCGAGTAGCGCCCCGCCAAATGCGAAAAGCGGCACGGTCAGCAGTCCGAAGACCATGCCGGTATGCAGCAAAGCAAGGATTGCACCAAACGCTGCACCGGAGGAGACGCCGAGCAGATGCGGATCGGCGAGTGGATTGCGGGTCGCTGGTTGTAGCACCGCCCCGGTTAGCGCCAGCCCAGCCCCGACAAGTCCACCGAGTAGCACGCGGGGAAATCGAACGTCCCAGACGATGCTCACCCGCCCCGCTGGCCAATCCACCGGAAAACTGCCCGGGACCAAGTGATTGGCAAGGATCTTCCAGACGGTGGCAACAGGAATGGGAGCCGCACCCAGTGAAATACCGGCACTGACGACGATGATGATCGTCAGTACCAGCAGGATCGGCACATATAAATGTCTAATGAAAGTCAAGGCTTACAGGCTTTGCGGATGAAAGGCTTGGGCCAGCCGGGCGATTGCATCGATATTGCGCGGTCCCGGGGTTGCCTCGACATAGTCAAGCACAACGAAGCGGTCATTTTTCACAGCGTCGATATTCTGGAAGGCGGGGTTATGCTTCATGTAATCGATCTTCTGTTGAGCGGTTACTTCGCCATAGTTGACGATGATGATCACCTGCGGATTCCGCTCGATCACCGGTTCCCATGACACTTCCGTCCAGCTTTTCTGCACGTCATCCATGATATTGACGCCGCCAGCGGCCTCGATCATTGCGGTCGGAATGCCGAAGCGTCCCGATGTGAATGGCTTTTGTTCACCGGAATCATAAACAAAAACGGTTGCCGGCTTGTCTGTCAGGCTGATTTTGGCCTGTATCTTCGCCAATTGTTGGCGATAGCCCGCAACCAATGCCTCTGCTCTGTCTTCGACCCGGAATATCCTGCCCAGGTTGATGAGGTCGATGAACATATCGTCCATGGTTGGCTTGGCCTTGGCCATGATGTGAATGCAGCTTTCGGTCAGTTCATAGACTTTGATGCCCAATGGGCCGAGGGTGTCCGGTGTCACCTCGCCGCCAACCTTCATGCCATAGTTCCAGCCGGCGAAATAGAAATCCGCATTAGCATTCAGCAGGACTTCCTTGCTCGGATATTTCGGTGACAGTTCCGGCAGTTGGCTGACACCTTCGCGCAATTTCTCGTCCAATGTCTTCCAGCCGGAGACACCGGTATAGCCGACCATATGGTCCTGTAATTTCAGCGCCAGCATCATTTCGGTCAGGTTGACGTCATTGGAGACGGCGCGTTGCGGGGCTGTATCAAAGGTAACCTCACGGTTACAGCTCTTGACGGTAACGGGCGCCGCTGCGGCTGCGGTGAGGCTGACTGCTGCAAGAAAGGTTGAGAGCGCGAAAGTGAGAAGAGCGTTTTTCATTTATGGTCCAATGGGTTAGGATCAGGCACTGAGCGCGAAGGAAAAATTGCGGGTGGCGCCGCCATCCAGGCTGTGGACATGAGTTTGAACGGTGAAGGCTGCGGACAGATGGTCTGCGGTCAGCACATCGCGCGGACAGCCCTCGGCAATCATATGTCCGTCCTTCAGGATGATTGCTCTTGTGGCAAAGCCTGCGGCAAGATTGATGTCATGCAGCGTGGTGACGATGGTAATGCCGAGACCACGCAACAGATCGAGAATTTCCAACTGGTTGCGAATATCGAGATGGTTCGATGGCTCATCCAGAATGAGCAATTGCGGGTCCTGCGCCAGCGCCCGGGCGACGAGAACGCGTTGCTTTTCGCCGCCCGACAAGGTTGCAAAATCACGTCGCGCCAGATCGGTAACATGGAGATGATCCATGGCATGCAGCGCTCTGGCTTTGTCGTCTCCGGTGCCCTGCGACCTTTTCCACGCGCTTTTTTGCCAGGGAATTCGGCCCATCATGACGATATCTTCGACGGTAAAAGGGAAATCTGCCGGCATTTCCTGGACCACGACGGCGATCCGGCGGGCAACCGTCCGCGGATCGATCGCCCATACATCCTGCCCGTCCAGCAGCACCCTGCCCTCACTGGGGCGCACGGCTCGATAAAGGCAGCGCAGCAGAGATGTCTTACCAGCGCCATTCGGGCCGATAATCGCCAGACGCTCACCGGCGTCGAGCGTAAAATCCACGTTTCTTATCAGGGATCGTGCGCCCGTTGGCGCATAGCTGAGCCCCCTCACCTCAAGAGAGGCGCCATGACCATCACAGCTCATGCAGGAGCCTGCATCAGTAGACTGGAAAGCAGACGTGTCCCGCTTCGCGCTGGATCGTCTGAACAAGGAACGGATGGCCACGCCTCTCGGCGGACCTGTAGTCTTATCGCTGCCATCGGAACACCCCGTCCGTTGCGGTTGAACATCTAAATGGCAGGTCTCCTGGCTTGCGGGTCGCTGTTGGCCTGCGCCTTCCCGGCTTGTCGCCAGTGGCATCGTGCAGGCCCACTCGCCGCTCACAGTTGCGGGGGCAGCCACGGTTTCGGTCCCTTTTGGGTAAGCCTCACCGTATTCCCTTTTCAGCCGCAGCCTTCTTTGCAAGGCCACAGCACCATTTGAATCTATCACTGACATGGGTTGCAGTTCCGCACAAGTCCGTTTTCAAACTATATTGATGAGTAGTTTTGTTATAACGTTACGTGAATTGGGTCAAGCAACACAATATCAATTTGTTCGGCTGGCTTGGTGCCAAGCCGAACAAATCCGAGCAAGCTTTACGAGTCACGGAGGCAGACCCATAGGTACGGCTTCTTACTTACGACCACCCATTTCCACGATTGGCGGTTCTGCATCGGCGGGCAAGGGGCTTTGATAGGGCTGGCCCTTGCGACGGGCGACGAGGTCGGCAAGGGCCGCTTCGCGTAACTGTTCGCTTTCGAAGGCGGCGCGGCCTGTGGCAGCCATGACCTTTGCCGCGGCGATCATGCCCTTGTGCGCCAGCGGACTTTTCCCCTGCGTCACCAATTGCCAGGTGTGGAACGGTGTGCCGATGGCGCAGGTCGGCCCATCGGCCTGCACGGTTGGCACCACCCAGCTGACATCGCCGACATCGGTTGACCCGGTCAGCAGCGGCGTGCGGTCATGGGCGGGTAAGATGAAATCGGCAAGCGGGATATCGCGTTCCGGCAGGCCTTCAAAACGCCAGGGCGCCGACTTTTCCTCCGGCGTCAAGACGGCGCGGATCGTTTCGGCAAAAGCCCGGTCTGCCGCATCGAAAGGTGGTGGGCCGAGTTCTTCCCAGGCTTCCTGCATGGCGGCCATCAGTGGACCATTGGTCAGCACGTTGGAAACGGCGCTGATCACCTGTGTTTCCAGACGGGTCTCGGTCATCAATGCCGCGCCCTCGCCAATTTTCTTGACCCGTTCCACGAGGGTCTTCATGCCTTGCAGTTCCGGGGCGCGGATCAGATAGCGAACCTTGGCATAGGCCTGGACGACATTGGGTGAAATACCGCCTGCATCCAGAATGGCGGCATGCACGCGGCAATCGGATGGCATGTGTTCGCGCATATAATTGACGCCGACGCTCATCAGCTCCACCGCATCGAGAGCGCTGCGCCCCAGATCGGGGTTTGATCCGGCATGGGCTGCCCTGCCCCGGAAAGTGAAATCGACACGGGAATTGGCAAGCGAGGTGGTGCGCTGCACGCCAGCGAAGGAGTTTGGATGCCAACTGATGGCGATATCGACACCTTCGAAGGCCCCTGCCCTGACCATAAAGGCCTTGGCGGCTCCGCCCTCTTCGGCCGGACAACCATAATAGCGCACCCGTCCGGGCAAGCCTTTTTCCTTCAACCAGTCTTTCAGGGCAGCGGCGGCCAGGAGAGCGGCGGAGCCGAGCAGGTTGTGGCCGCAGCCATGGCCGTTACCGCCTGCGGCAATCGGCTTATGTTCAGCCACGCCTGCTTCCTGGCTGAGCCCGGACAGGGCGTCATATTCGCCTAGAAACGCAATGATGGGGCCGCCCTCCCCTGCTTCGCCCATCACGGCTGTTGGGATTCCGGCCAATTTTTCGCTGACGCGAAATCCTTCGGCCTTCAGCATGGCGACATGCTCGGCAACGGACGATTCTTCCATGTAGCAGGTTTCCGGCATGCCCCAGATCCGGTCGCTCAAGGCGATAAAGTCGGGCGTCTTGGTATCGATGATCGACCAAAGTGCGGCGGATGAATTGGGGGAAACGGTCATGGGGGTACCTTTGACAATAAACACCCGCCAACCATAAAAGCTTGGCGCTCAGCGGCAAGCTTTTATCCGCTGTTTTACAAGGCAATTCGATTTTTTGATGGAAAGTTAGTCATTCGGAAGCCCTGCTCTTCTGCTTCAGGAGAGCGGTTCTGTGCGTGTGTCTGCCGCACGGGCCTTGGCTGCCTGAAGAATGTCGCGAGTTTCTCGCGCCTTGGCAACCGCTTCTGAAAGCGCCCGATTTGGAACCGCGCCGGGGTCTTCCTGGCCGTCGCTGATCTGGCTTTCCTGTTCCAGATTATGGATCAAAACCTTGAGGGCCTCGGGTCCTTGCAGGCTTGCCGTCAGGAGGGAAATCAGCAATTCGCGGTGGGCGTTGATACGCCCCCGCATGGTTTCCGGCGTTGCGTCCGTCATGAATGCAGGCTCCGAGTCGGCTTGATGCGGCCTGGGGCACGGCGATGGGTGACGGCATTATAAAGGGCGGCATATTGTTCGGCGCTGCGCTCCCAGCTGTATTGCGCCCGCATGGCCTGAAGCTGTAACCGGCGCCAATGGCGGGGTACGGCATAGGCGTCCAATGCCCGGCGAAGCGCATGGCGCAGGCCCTCGGTGGTGATCTGGTCAAACTGGAAACCGGTTGCCGCCTTGGCAGACATTGCCGCGTCATTGGCATCGATAATGGTTTCCGCCAGCCCGCCAGTGCGTGACACCACCGGCACGCAGCCATAGCGCAGGGCATAAAGCTGGGTCAGGCCGCAGGGTTCGAAACGCGACGGCTGAATGATGGAGTCGGCGCCACCGTGAATGCGATGGGCGGTTTCCTCGTCATAGCCGATCTTGACGGCCATGCGGCCGGGAAAACGCTGTGCGGTATCGATCAGCGCCTGTTCCAGCGCACGATCCCCCTGCCCGAGCACGATCAGCTTACCGCCGCCGTCGATGATTTCACTGGCGGCTTCTGCCAGCATATCCATGCCTTTTTGCCAGGTAATACGGGTAATGGCGGCAAAGAGCGGACCATCATCATTGTCCAGGCCGAACTGGTTTTGCAAGTCCACCTTGTTCAAGCGCTTGAGGCCGATGGTTTTCTGGTCAAAGCGGGAGAACAGATGCGGATCGGTGGATGGGTTCCAGATTTCCGGATCGATCCCATTGACGATACCGCGCAGCTTGTCCTTACGCTGCTTGAGAACGCCTTCGAGGCCCATGCCAAAGCGGGGCGAAAGGATTTCTCGGGCATAGGTCGGGCTGACGGCGGTGATCATGCTCGACGTCATCAGTCCACCCTTTAGGTAGCTGATATCGCCATAATACTCCATGCAGTCCGTCGACATCACGCTTGGCGGCAGTCCGATGGAGGGCAGCAGGGCAGCGTTGAACTGGCCCTGGAATGCCAGATTGTGAATGGTCAAGACAACAGGTGTCGGGCAATCCATGTGACGCAAATAGACCGAGGTCAGAGCGGTTTGCCAGTCATGAGTGTGAACGACATCGGGAACCCAGCCCGGCAAGCTACCTGCGGCAATTTCGGCTGCTGCCAGAGACAGGACCGCAAATCGTTTCCAATTGTCAGGATGGTCAAGGCCGTTCTCGTCGACATAAGGGCCACCCGGCCGGTCGAACAATTGTGGCGCATCAAGTACGAAAAGGTCGAGGCCGTGGATGCTGGCGGCATAGAGCGCGGCGGATTCACCAAGAAGGTCTTCAAAAACCAACAGCGGCGGCTGGTCTCTGATCAATCTACGGACATTGCTATAACCTGGAATCAATGTGCGGGTGGCCACACCAAAGCTGGCGAGCGCCTTTGGCAGGGCGCCCGTCACGTCGCCGAGACCGCCCGTTTTGACGAGTGGAAAAATCTCCGAGGTGACGGAGAGCGAGCGCAGACTCTGATCGATGACATTGCCTTTCTGCATGCGTTGCGGAAGGCAGCGGATTCCAGCCGCAGCGGTCGCCATGTCCTGCCGGTCTGAAAAAACAGGTGCCATCAGATTATCTTTCGCTTGCGTTTCGTGGCTGCGGCAGGCTTTGGATCTTGTGGCACATCGGCCATCTCAGCTTCTGGGCTTTGTCTGGTCTTGGCGGCCTGAGTCTTGGTCGTTGGAGCCTTAGCAGTTTGCGTTTTGGCGGCTTGGCTCGCACGGTTGAGCGCGCCTGCCTTGGCCTTTTGCGCAGATTGCGACAGTTCGTAAAATTCGCGATGGGCCTGTTGCCAATGGGCATCGTCTTTCCCGTGTGGCTTGCCCTCTTCTTCCCAAAGGCTATAGGCTCGCTTTTCGATCCACTCTTTGTCGGACGGCTTCATCGTCTATCTCCCATTGACCACCCCTCTAACGTGAAATCGGCTGTTTCTGTTCCCCAAGCAGCAGTGATTTAGTGAAATTTTCATCGCTGACTTGGGAATAGGCAGAAGGGGATAAAGATACCGTCGATCAACATCCTCTGCAGACAAGGATCTATCGCTTTTTCAGGAACAATAACCCTTGCCCATCTGTTTTCGACCTGAGCGTCACACACGAAGAGAAGACAGTGGGACAAAGGAGAAGACAATGGAATTGATTGGCACCTTGGTGCATCCTGAAAAGGGCGGACGGTCCGGATATAATGTCGAGTTCGTTTCCGATAGTGGCGATGTGGTCTCCGTACAACTGAAACAAAGCGAAGGACGGTCTCTGACACGCGAAAATGCGCCTGAGGCAGCAAGATCTTTGCTGAAGGAAATCAGCACGAAAGAGGTTGTTGAGGGAGGTACACGCCACGCCGACCAAGCCCGGCGGGATGAGGGGGACCGTGATCTCAACGATGCCCTGGAAGATACCTTCCCTGCCAGTGACCCTGTCTCGATGGCGACGACCAGCACCATCGGCGGTACGGGAAATAATGACAACTGATCATGGCATGAGTGCGGTTGGCCAAAAGTTGACAGGTTGACATCTGTCAACGCCGACTGGGCGCTTATGCGGGCAAACGCATGTGCGTCACTCGCGGGTCAGCAGAAAGAAGAATGGCCTGTCGAAATCACGATGCTCCATCAGTCCGAGACAGCGGCGGTCATCGATACGGCGAAAATGGTCGATGATCGGCTTTTCGTCATAGATCATCGCTGCACTGACAGTGCCGCCTAATGCGACAGGCCTGAGCCTTGCTTTTGGCCTGCCAGAGGCAAAAAACCGTCCCAGATTACGAACTGCCGTTCTTCCCACCGCGTTATTGAACAACCTGGGAGACGCAAGCAAAAGCCGAAGTGGAATGAAGAACGGGTTTAATGGATAGAAACCGAAGCGGTCGTGCATGATAAGCGGATGCCCTTCGTCGGCAGAGACGAAATTCTTGCCATGCCAACCGAAAGGCGGCATCAGGCCATCTATCGGATGATTTGTTGCTAACTCTTGTCCTGACCACATGCCGATCATATCATCGACTTCGAGGGCTGGGAGTTGTAGAAACCTGGCAATTGCCTCTTCGCCCGATGTACCGTCCTGTTGCCATTGGGTCAGCCAGTCCGTATCTGCAAAAACCTGTGTTGTCACGGCAATGTGTTCCCGCTTTCTAGAGTTTCCGGTCCGGCGCATTGCATGACGTTTTCCCTTGCCTCATGAGGCTCCTCTCCGGCTGATGGTCCTGGACGGTTTTCTCGTTGTGCCTGGCTTGCGGTCTCGCTGGCAGATCGCTTTTTAGGCGTTGTCGATGGTTCCACGAACCCTGCGGCTTTGCTTTCATTGCTGCATTCCTGCGCTTTCTATGCGGCAATTATGCGTTGCTGCTATCAACATCACTTAATCGCATTTGTTCCTCTTGGGTCTGTCACGCTGCGTTGAACGTGGGTGAGGTATTGTGTTTGCGACTATTTCAAGCGTTTGATCCCTTTGATACGTTTTCAGAAAACGAGCCGGACACAGGGCCGGATTTGTTTGAAACGCTGAAAAGTGATGGCAGGTGTGCATGTGTGGGGTTTGCATCGTGGAGATGAATGGCCTACTCCCTGACAGGTGAAATAGTTGACATATGACAAATGCCAAGAGGCGCCGTTGCCCTCGCATTGTCAGTGAAGAATGGATGAGCGGCGATCATGACGCGGTTTTTACCCGATAAATTTACCCTGATGCTTGTGTGTACAGTGGCTTTGGCTTCGGTCTTGCCGATCAGCGGTGAGCTGGCGGTTTATTTCGGCTGGGCAACGAAAGTTGCGATTGCGGCGCTGTTTTTTCTGCATGGCGCCCGCCTGTCGCGCGATGTCGTGATTGCTGGCATGTTGCATTGGCGACTGCATCTGTCGATCCTGGCCGTGACCTTCGTGATCTTTCCTTTGCTCGGCCTCGGGCTGGGGTTTTTCGTGCAGGGTTTTCTGCCGTCCTCGCTTTATCTTGGCATTCTGTATATCTGTGTCCTGCCATCGACCGTTCAGTCGTCTATTGCCTTTACCTCCATGGCAGGTGGCAATGTGCCAGCGGCGATCTGTTCAGCCTCGGCGTCTAATATTTTCGGCATGATCCTCACCCCCCTGCTCTGCGGGTTGCTGCTATCTGCCGGTGGCCATGGCGGGATTTCGCTCGATGCTGTCTTGCAAATCTTCGTGCAATTGCTGCTTCCGTTCATTGTGGGGCAGCTGTTGCAACCCTTTATCGGCAATTGGGTCAGGGCGCGTAAATCCCTGCTGTCGCCAATTGATCGCGGCTCGATCCTGATGGTGGTTTATGCCGCCTTCAGTGAGGCGGTCATTGAGGGGATCTGGAAGCATTTCTCGCTGGCCGATATTGGCGCGGTCGTGGTGGTCGATATCGTCTTGCTGGCATTGGCGCTGATCATCACCACCTTCGGCAGCCGGTTGCTCGGTTTTTCCAAGGAGGATGAAATCGCCATCACCTTCTGTGGCTCAAAGAAAAGCCTGGCCTCCGGCGTGCCAATGGCCAGCGCGATTTTTGCCGGACAAAGCATTGGCGCCATCGTCATGCCACTGATGCTGTTCCACCAGATCCAGCTGATGGCCTGCGCGGTAATTGCCCAGAAATATGCGGAAAAGCGTAAACTGAAGGAAGCCGAAGTGGCGCTCGCTTCCGCCTGACGCCATTTTATACCAAGGCGAAGATGCGGGTGCATCCTCGCCTTCGGAGCCCCCTCAGGAAAAGGCAATCTGAGCTTTCATCGCCTTGCTTCTGTCGGACGCGATGGTGAAGGCGGAAAGCGCGTCTTCCAAAGGCACGGTGTGGGTAATCAGCGGTTTGACGTCGATCAGCCCTTTGCGCATCAGCTCCACCCCAACCGCAAATTCGCTGTGGAACCGGAAGGAGCCGCGCAGGTCAAGCTCCTTGGCGGTAATGGCCATCATCGGTAAGTTCATATCGCCGCCAAGACCAAGCTGCATGATGACGCCGCGTGGACGCATGGCGGAAATTCCGCCAGCCAGTGCAGAGGCGACGCCGGTGCATTCGTAGAGCACGTCGAATGTGCCTTTCCCCGCAGCGTATTCCGCAAGGCCGTCCGGCTGGGCTGCGGTGTTGATCACCCGGTCAGCACCGGCTGCCTTGGCCAGTGCCAGCGTGAAGTCCGACAGATCGGTGGCAACGATTTCTTTCGCTCCGGCCCTCCGGGCGGCAATGATCGACAAAACGCCAATCGGGCCGCAACCTGTAACCAGAACTCGCTTGCCGAGCATTTCACCGGCCCGGCGCGTTGCGTGCAACGTCACGGCCAGCGGTTCGGCCATCGCCGCCTCCCCCGCGCTCAGTCCATCCGCCACCACACATTGGTTGGCGTCGGCGACAAGGCTTTGCCGGAATGCGCCCTGGATGTGGGGAAAAGGCATGGCGCTGCCGTAAAACCGCATATTGATGCATTGATTGTGCAGGCCTTCCTGGCAATAGGCGCAGGTGTGGCACGGGCGCGATGGTGAGACGGCGACGAGCTGGCCGATGTCCAGTCCTGTGACCCCTGCCCCCAATGTCTCGACATAGGCCGAGACTTCATGACCAAGGATCATTGGCTGTTTCAGTCTGACCGCGCCAAAACCGCCGTGATTGTAATAGTGCAGGTCGCTGCCGCAGATGCCGCCAGTGGCAAGCCGCAGTTTTACCTCGCCTGAGCCGGGTTCGACCTCGTCCACCTCTTCAATGCGAACGTCTTTTGCCGCATGGGCAACAATGGCTTTCATGGATTTATCCTCATAGAACCGGGGTTGGCAAAGCCGAACCGGCGAAATGCGCGGTTAGATTATCGCGGACCAACTGGCCCATGGCCTGGCGGGTTTCAATCGTGCCGGAGGCGTGGTGGGGTTGGAGCAGGACATTATCCAGGGCCAGAAACCGTGGATCGAGCCTGGGCTCACCTTCGAACACATCCAGCGCAGCGGAGCCCAGCCGTCCGGCTTCGAGGGCTTCCAGCAGGGCGGTTTCATCGATATTCGAGGCACGGGAAATGTTGATCAGCATACCCTCTGGTCCTAGCGCCTCAATCACATCGCGTCCGACAATATGCCGTGTATTGGCGGATGCGGCCAACGTGACGAACAGGAAGTCCGATTTTCCTGCCAGTTCCACCGGATCGGCAACGAATGTCATGCCCTCGGCATACGGCTTGGCCGCGACATCGCTATAGGAAATCTGCATGTCGAAGCCTTTGAGGCGCTTGGCGACCTCAAAGCCGATGCGGCCAAGGCCCAGCACCCCTGCCCGCCTGCCCCAGACCCGGCGTTTCAAGGGATAAAGACCCTTTGCAGCCCAACTGCCATCCTTCACCCAGGTCTCGGCGCCGATCATGCCACGCGATTGGCAAAGCATCATTGCGATGCCGAGGTCGGCGACGTCATTGGTCAACACATCGGGTGTGTTAGTGACTCGGATGCCGCGGTCACGGCAAGCGGCGAGATCCACTGCGTCATAGCCAACACCGTAGACAGAGATAATTTCAAGCTTCGGGCAGGCGTCGATCAAGGCACGGTCAGCACCGAGTTCACCCCTTGTGGCAACGCCGCGAATGCCCGGTCCGACTGAAGCAAGGAAGGCGGCCTTGTCGGCTGCATCGAAATAGCGATGGACGGTGAACTGGTCATTCAAAGGGCCTTCATCCCAGGCGGGATAGGGTCCGACCTGTAAAATCTCCGGCTTTGCCACTTTCTTTTCCTCTCTTCGACGAACCTGTCTAAAAAACTTGACAGGCAATGTTATCGATAACATAAACAGGTTCAACAAATGTTGTCGAGATAAAAGTGGAGGATGCCATGTCGCTTGGTCTTTTCGATCTGACGGGTCGCCGCGCGTTGGTGACAGGATCTTCGCAAGGCATTGGCTTTGCCTTGGCGCAAGGTTTGCGGGCGGCGGGCGCAACTGTCATCGTTAACGGACGCGATGAGGCCAAGCTTGCCGCAGCCGCCGCCCGGATCGGCGATGGCTGCGATGTTCTGGCTTTCGACGTCACCGATCATCAGGCGTCGCGCGATGCCGTCGATGGTTTCGAGGCCGCCAACGGGCCAATCGACATTCTCGTCAACAATGCCGGCATGCAGTTTCGCGGCCCTCTGGAAGAGTTTCCGGCAGACGCTTTCGAGCGGTTGCTGCGCACCAATATTTCCAGCGTCTTTAATGTCGGCCAGGCTGCGGCCCGGCACATGATCAAGCGCGGCGCGGGCAAGATCATCAACATCGCCAGTGTGCAGACGGCGCTGGCCCGGCCTTCGATTGCTCCTTACACGGCCACCAAGGGCGCGGTCGGCAATCTGACCAAGGGCATGGCGACCGACTGGGCAAAATATGGGCTGCAATGCAATGCCATCGCGCCCGGCTATTTCGATACGCCGCTAAATGCCGCGCTGGTTGCCGATCCTGATTTCTCCACATGGCTGGAAAAACGCACGCCAGCAGGGCGCTGGGGCAAGGTGGAAGAGCTGGTGGGTGCCTGCATCTTCTTGGCGTCTGGAGCCTCATCCTTTGTCAACGGCCATGTTCTGTATGTCGATGGCGGCATCACTGCCTCGCTCTAGGAGCAGGGGGATGACAAAACTGGTACTTATGGGCGTTTCCGGTTGCGGAAAATCCTCCGTTGGCGCTGCATTGGCGGCAAGGCTCGGCGCGGTCTATATCGACGGCGACGATCTGCATCCGCCGCAAAACATTGCCCGGATGCAGGCGGGCATTCCGCTTGACGACGCGGATCGATGGCCGTGGCTGGATGCGGTTGGAACACGCCTTGCCGGGGAGCGCGGAACAACCATTATCGGGTGTTCGGCGTTGAAACGGGCTTACCGCGACAGGATCAGGGAAAAGGCTGGTGGTTCTGTACGTTTTATCCATCTGGCTGGCAGCCATGCCGTGATCGCCAGACGGGTCTCCGAGCGACCAGGTCATTTCATGCCTGCTTCGCTGCTCGACAGCCAATTTGCAGCGCTTGAGCCGCCGGGTGCCGATGAACGTGCGGTGACCGTCGATATCGATCAGCCGCTTGACAGTCTGGTCGCGGCGATTGTGTCGGCCATAGGGGAGGAATGATCATGACCAACACAGTGGCGCTGATCGGCGCGGGTGCTATGGGCGGCGCAATCGGCAGAAGGCTGGTTGAAACCGGCAACCAACTGACTGTCTTCGACCTCAATGCTGAAAAGGTGGCGGAGTTGACCGCGCTTGGCGCGACGTCTGCACAGACGGCGGCGGAAGCTGCGTCGCGCTCCGACTATGTTATTCTCAGCCTCAATGCGCCGCAGATCATTCGGGCCGCGGTGTTCGGCAAGGACGGAGTGGCGGAGGGGGCAAAACCCGGGACGTTGATTATCGACATGTCCTCCATCGACCCAGAGGCAACCCGGCAATTGGCTGGGGATGCGGCGGAAAAGGGTTTGCGCTGGGTCGATAGCCCGCTTTCTGGCGGCGCACCCAAGGCGGCGATTGGTGAATTGACGTTGATGGCTGGCGGGACAGAGCAGGATGTGGCCGATGCTCATCAGGTTTTGCAGCATGTTGCTTCCAATTATACGCATATGGGTCCGGTGGGTGCTGGCCAAACCACCAAGCTGATCAACCAGGTGCTGTGTGGCCTGAACTTTCTGGCCGTGGCCGAGGCGACGCAATTGGCGCTGGACGCTGGGGTCGATGCCGCGAAAATCCCGCAAGCATTAAAGGGCGGCCGGGCCGATAGCGCCATCCTCCAGGAATATATGCCACGGTATGTCACCAGGGATTATCGCCGCACGGGCCGGATCGACAATATGGTCAAGGATCTGAACGGCGCGCAGGATCTGGCGCGGCGCACCAATACGGCCATGCCGCTGACGGCAGTCTGTGCCGAAGTGCATCGTATGCTGACAGCGGCGGGGCTTGGCGGAGAAGACCAGGCCATGTTGATGGAATTTTTCACCGGAGCAAAAAGGGAGACCTCCTGATGATCACACGTTACGCCTTGTTTGAAGGTACGGTAAAGCCGGGGCAGACGGAGGCATTCCGCGCTGCTGTTCTCGAGACCATCTTGCCGAAATGGAAGCAGTTTCCAAAGGCGATTGACGTCAGAGTGTCGTTTGCCGAGGCCCGTGACGATGGCGCGCCGGAATTTCCGATGATCCTGGCGATCAACTATCCGGATCTGGAGGCGGTCGAGGCCGCGCTGGCCAGTCCGGTTCGCGCCGAGGCACGTGCGGCAACAGAGGCGGTGCTCTCGCAGTTTTTCGATGGCCGTATCCATCATCACGTGACGCTTGCCAACGAATTTGCGCTTTGACCAAGCGCTTGTGAGGTCCCCTCCCCTGTTTGGGGTGGGTTTGACGATGGGAAAAGCTTTTAGCTGGCTTTTATTCAGCTTATAAACGCAGTGTATCGCGCTGATAACCATAGCAAGGGCCATTGGGTGACTGATTTCCGCAAACCGCCAACCATGGCCGACATTGCCCGAGTCACGGGAGTGTCGCCGATGACGGTGTCGCGGGCCTTCAAGACCGATAGTCTGATCAGCAAGGAAACCCGCGATGCCATTTTACTGGCGGCGGAGGATCTTGGCTATGTGTTCGATTCCACTGCCTCCAATCTAAGATCACAGCGCTCCGATTTTGTTGCGGTTACTATTCCCTCAATCAATAATGCCAATTTCGCCGATACGGTTGGTGGTCTCTCGGAAACTCTCGCCACCCGGAAGATGCAAATCCTGCTTGGTTACACCAATTACGATATGCAGGAAGAAGAAAGGCTGATCGAGCAATTGCTGCGCCGCAAGCCGCAAGCCATCGTGGTAACAGGTGGCAAGCATACGCCCCGCGCCCGCAAATTGCTGGCCAATGCCCATATTCCAGTGATCGAAACCTGGGATGTGCCGTCCGAGCCGATTGGCCACTATGTCGGTTTTTCCAATGCCGGTGCGGTTTGCGCCATGGTCGATCATTTCCTTGCTGTCGGCTATCGGCGACTGGCCTTCATTGGTGGGGATGTCGGGCGAGATACGCGCGGTAGCGATCGCCGCAACGGGTTTATTGCCGCGATGAACCGCCATGGGTTGGATGCCTCACGGTTGATTGCTGCCGGACCGCCACCGATCTCGATGCGTGAAGGCGCGAATGCTATGACGCGGCTGCTGGAAACGCTGCCCGATACCGAAGCGGTGATTTGCGTATCTGACCTGTCGGCGTTCGGCGCTTTGACTGAGTGTCAGCGGCGCGGCATTGCCGTGCCTGAGGGGATCGCCATTGCCGGGTTTGGCAATTATGAAATCGGTGCGATTTCCGTGCCGACGATTACCACGATCAATGCCTTTTCCCGGGACATCGGCGAAAAAGCGGCGCGGCTGATCCTGGATCTGCTGGACGGGCGGCCATTGGCGGGAAACATCACCATCACGCCCGAACTCATCCTGCGTGACAGCAGTTTGTGATGGTAAAGCCATGCGCCGGTGAAAGCGCATGGCGTGTTTTTCAGCTCATTTGCCCCAGATCTTCTTATAGGCGTCACGATAGCCATTGTCGGGATCGAAGCTGTTTTTCGGTCCGCCATCGAATTCGACATTGTCGGCGGTTACCACATGCAGCGGTGACATATAGCCGGACCATTTTTCGCCGTTGAGGGCTCGGTTCAGCTCATCCACCAATTGCCAGCCTTGCAGGTTCAAGGGTTCAGCCACCGTCACCTTCTGGTACTGGCCAGCGCGGATGCGTTGATAGGCGGATTCGGAGCCATCCCCTGCGGCAACATTGATCGGTGCATCGGTTCCCCCCTTCCCTGCCGAGGCGAGCGACGGCCCCATGAAATCGAAGTAAAGGTCGTTGATGGCCAGGGAATGGGTCCAGCTGTCGCCGTATTTCTGCAACAGCGAGGTGGTTAGCTGCGGCATGCGCTGTGAGGTTTCGGCAATCGGTGTATCGACATAGGCCAGAACCTTGCCGCCCAGCCGCTCGATTTCTTCCTTCATCTTGTCAGCCTTGGCGATGGCGATCGCATAGGTCGAGTCGGTAAAGATGATGACGCCTGGCTTGCCCTTGGCATCGACATAGGCCCAGTTGGCGGCAGCTTTCGACACTTCCATGGCGTCAGTGCTGATATTGGCGAAAAGGCCGTTCTTTTCGTCCGGTCCAATGGTTGGGCCAGCATGCCAGGCGACCAGTGGAATTTTGTTGGCTTTCGCCTGTTCCAGCGCTGGAGCCTGTTCCACGGCATCGAAACCGTCGATGATGATGGCGTCCGGCTTCAAGGCCATGGCTTGGCCAAAGGCTGCGGTTCGGCCTCCAATCGAGCCTGCGCCATCCAGCACCTTGACCTGCCAGCCAATGGCCTTGGCCGCCTCCTCGACGCCATTGCTGACACCCAGGATACCACCGTTTTTCAGATCCCCGGCGAGAACAACGATTGTTTTTCCTGGCTGTGGTTTCGGGGCGCTTTTCGGTCCGTCCCAAGTTGTCACCTTGCTGGCATATTTATCGACCACGGCTTTGGCTTCTGCCATCGGATCGGCCCAGGCGTTGCCCGCCGTGAGCAATATCAAGGCGCCGGTTGCTTGCAGGATATGTCTGCGTTTCATGTCCATTCCTCCCTCTGGAAATTACTGAACTGGATGCTGTTATTGTTGCTTCGGTTGAGGCGTGCTGGGTGGCGCCATGCGACCCGACAGGCTGCGCCGCCGTTGTGCGTAGCCAGCAATGCCGATGGCGACCAGCAACGTCACGCCGTTAAACAATGGCTCGACATAGAAGGACCCACCGATCTGCTGGATGCCAGCAATGCCGACGGCCAAAATGATCACCCCGATCATCGTACCCCAGACATTGACGCGACCAGGCTTGATGGTGGTGGACCCAAGAAAAGCGCCAACCAGAGCTGGAAGCAGGTATTCCAAGCCGACGCTGGCCTGGCCGATCCGCAGCTTTGAGGCGAGCAGCACGCCCGCCACCGCAGCCAGTGTGCCTGACGTGACAAAGGCGCCGATGACGAAGCGGCGAACGGGAATGCCGTTCAGTGCTGCCGCTTTTGGATTGGCACCGATGGCGTAGACATAGCGGCCAAGCGGTGTGTATTCGAGCACCAGCCACATGATCACTGCCAACACCAAAACATAGAATCCGGTAATCGGCAGGCCGAAAACCATGGTGCCATTCAGGCTATAAAAGCCTTGCGGCAACATGCCAACCACCTGTCGCCCGCCGGTATGCCAAAGCGCGATGGCGTAAAGCACGGTGCCTGTGCCGAGGGTAGCAATGAAACTATCGATCTTGGCGACTTCGACAAGAAGGCCGTTGAGAAAGCCGGTGAAGGCACCGAGTGCAATCACGATCAACACGGCCACCGGCCAAGGCAAGCCGAACATGGTTTGCAGGCTGATGGCCAGCACGTGCCAGAGCACGATGCCATAGCCAATGGTGAGATCGATGCGTCCAGCAGCCATTGGGATCATGGCCGCCAGCGACAGGATGGCGATAATCGTTTTGTCGGAGATAATTGACCGTAGGTTCAGAACGGTCGGAAAGGTCTGCGGCAAGAGAATGGAGAACAGCAGGATCAGCCCCACGGTCAATATGACGAGACCGTAAACAGGTAGCAGACGCTGGATTTTCTGCGCTGTGCTCATGCCGGAAAGCTCGGCTCGCGTCGGCTCCAGCGCGTTGGATTCGATGGATTGCATTGGTTCTCTCCCAGGTTCAGGCCGCGTCCGAGGCGGAGGCTGCGGCGATCACCGCTTCTGTGGTCAGGTCCGGCCCGCTCAACTCTCGCAGGATCTGACCGCGAGAAAATACCAGCGCCCGCTGGCAGATATGGGCGATTTCTTCAAAATCGGTGGAGACCACCAGGACGGCCAATCCGCCTTCGACGGCCTCGGCGATCAGGCGATAGATGTCTGCCTTGGCGCCGACATCGACACCGGCGGTCGGATCTTCCGCTACCAGCAGGCGACGGCCTGTCGCAAGCCAGCGACCCACCACGACTTTTTGTTGGTTGCCGCCGGAAAGCGCTTCTATGGCAAGGCTCTGGTCGTTGGGCCGTAAGCCGACGCGCGCGCCAATCGCATAGGCTTGCGCGGCTTCCTTGGCAGGGGTCAGAAAGGAAAGGAGGCTGCGGCCTGAGGCGGCAGGATTGATGAAGGTGTTTTCCCGCAGGCTCAAGGACATGGCGACCGACTCTTCTGTTCTGTCGCGGGCAATCAATCCGACCCCGCTGGCCATGGCTGTTGAGGGGTTGGTGAGATCGACAGGGCGGCCGGAAATCGTAACGGAGCCGGAGGCGGGCTCGGCGCCGAACAAGGCGCGACCAACCAACTCATGACCTGCGCCGCGCAGCCCGACCAGTCCGAGCAATTCACCTTGGCGGATGTCGAAATTGACCGGCCCCGCCCCGCGGCATCCAAGATCTCGGACGGTGACGATTGCTGGTCCTGCGGGGCTTGTGCTCTTGGTGAAGAGCTGGTCGGCCTTGCGCCCGACGATCATCCTGATCAATTCATCAGGTGTTGTTTGGTTTACGGGCTTTTCTCCAACCAGCTGTCCATCTCGCAGGACGGCGACGCGGTCGGCGATGCGGAAGATTTCGTCAAGGCGGTGCGAGACATAGATCATTGCCACACCACGTTCTTTTAAAGGGCGGATCGCCGCAAAGAGTTTTTCGACTTCATCAGCCGGTAAGCTTGCAGTCGGCTCATCCAGCACCAGAACGTCTGCTTCGACTGCCAGTGCTCGGGCAATGGCTACCAGTGATTTTTCTGTCCGTGTCAGGCTCTGGATACGTGTGGAGGCATCGAAGTTGCAGCCGACGAGCGCAAGGGCTTCTGCGGTCCGCCGTTCGGTGGCTTTCCAGTTGATAAGGCGGTTGCGTAATGAATAGCCTTGGGCAAGGCCGACATTTTCTGCAACGGTCATCCATTCGATCAGGCCCAGATCTTGATGTATGAAGGCAACGGACTGACGCTGGTTTGGCTTTGGTGGGCGGTGATTATAGATCTGTCCACGAAATCTAATTTCACCGGTGTCTGGCTTGTAAATACCTGCGAGGGTCTTGATCAGGGTTGATTTTCCAGCACCGTTTTCGCCAAGCAGTGCCAGGATTTCACCCGGTCGCAGGTCAAGCGAGACATTTGACAGGGCGCGCGTTCCGCCGAAGGTTTTTGTGATCGCACAAAATTCCAGTAGTTTTTCGTCGACCATTGTTACTCCTCCCAAAGTCACAGAAACTTAGCGTATGTTATCGATAACATGTCGTCAAGTGACCTTCTAAAAAGCACATAAAGGTGGATTAATGGGAGGTATTACTTTAAATTGTAAATGCGTAATTGCAAGTTATGCGCTAGTTATAGGCAGTCACGCGCTAGGAGAATTCGAGCGCTGTTTTCTGAAGGGGAGACTGAAGCAAGTGTCGCTTGGTACGCGATGCTTTAATTTGCCAAGCAAGAAAGCTTCGGTCTCCTTTCGTTACGAACCTTTGTGGATGTTTCTCCGTCGTGGTCTGCTTGTTCAGATTGCGCTCTGGGTGAAGAAGCGCCGCGATAACAGGGGGCGAGCCGATAGGTTTTGCGCGAGCTTTCTGTCTTGCGCGGTTCCTTTTCAACAGGGGCCATGGGAAGAAAAAGGGCGCCTCTATGAAGGTGAGCTTTGACATGAAGTTGATGTTGTCGGTTGGTTTTCAGCGTGTCGTCGCTGGGGGGGGGCGGGAGTGTTCGTGAGTTGAATAATAGTGGGCTTTTTTGGGTGGTCCGCGATGGTCTAAATAGGGATCGGTCGTGCCTCTCTTGAATATTGTCGTCTTAATCGGTTGGGGCGGAGCTCAGCGCGCTCGTTTTTTGTCACCGCGGCTTTAACGTAGTTCTCGCGATGACGTTTGTGTTTGAAGCTTGAGGTGCTTCGATCTTAACGTGGTTTCATTGAAAGCGACGTTACGGATGGGGTCCTCTTCCCTGCCTCTGCCTCTGCCTCTGCCTCTGCCCCTGCCCCTGCTCTGTGGTCCTGCCGGTTATGCGTTGAGATGTCATGGTTGAGCGTTGGCGATTTTGCGGCCTTTAATGTTTCTGGTTCTTGCTCGTTTTCTTGCCGGGTGTCGAAATTCACGGCGATGAACTATTCCTTTTAAGCATGCTTTTATGCTGAGGCTCGATCCTGTGGGTTAATGGTTCGCGTAAGCAAATGTGCTGCTAAGGACGCGTGCGCGTCGCGGGCTTCTATTGGCCCGAGCTGAGGTTTCGATCGTCTGGAAACCAGAGAAGGTCACTCGCTTTTCTTGCGGAAGGCGCATTTTTAAGGCGATGGATCTTGCGCTGTTGACAGCTGTCAACGCCAGAAAATGCGCGGCGTTGACAGCTGTCAACAGTGACCTTCTGTCTGCCGCATCTAAGCAGACTTCGGCGCTGTAATGAAGTGGGTAGCCTTGGGGAATTCTGGTCGAAAAGATGCAACGTCAAGAGCTGCCTTTAACTCCAAGTGTTCCGCATAGTTTTGGGTGTGTAGCCTGAGTGCGTACGCAAACTAAAAATGGTTGGCGAGCGTAAAATTCACCACTTCTTTACTCCTGCCAGTGCATAACTCAGCCAAGCGCGAAATGTAGTGCGTACGCGCGGTTTTCTTCTGAGCAGAAGCCATTGGCTTTTACGCTCCAACAGGTTGCCCCTGTCATTCACGATAAAACATCCCTAGTTTTTTAAGGTCTGCCTCGACTTCGCCATGCGAATCGTGTCAGCGCACTGCTCCAATAAAAAAACAGGAGTGGGTCCATGGCTCGTTTCGATCATGAAGACCAACTGGCCGATATTATGCGGCAATTTTTCGAAGTGCGTGATGCAGCGCGTGCCTTACGGGTTCGTCTGGAAACCCAGCGGCGAGAGATGGGTGTGTCGGTCGCCGCGTTTTATGATCCTCGCAGCAATCCGGTCTATGCTGCAGATATTCTTCGCCATCTTGATTTGCGCCAAAGTCAGGCGAACCTTCTTGAGGCCGCCGAAAGGAAAGTTACGGGTCCGTCGTCAACGGAGAACGACGACGAGCAAACCGAGATGATTGGATCGCTTTTTTTTCAGGACGATGAAAATCTCGGTACCAAAGAGTAATCCAAATTCGCGAAGGGATCCGCTTGGCGCCGCCGATTTGAAATCACATCATTGCGATCCGCATCCCGTCTCGTATGATTCAAGCTACAATGGCATGGTGCGTGAAAACCGCACCATGTGGTAGGCTTTGCCAGCACACACGGTCTGCGAAGAACGCTTCCTCAATCAATAGCTGCCTGTTGGCTGGCAATCGGTTTTCCGCATCCCTCAACTGCGTCTAAGATTTGGTTCCCGCAGTATGGCAAAAGAAGCCGAGCAGGGTAGGGCGCTATGGAACCATTATGCAGCTGCGACGGAGGGGTCGTTTTAGCCTCAAGGGATCTCAACTCGCCCAATGCAATTCAGGGTTCACAGTCAGTGCATAATCCATACATCAAGTCGGTTCATGCTCGCAGTGTGATGTAAGTTCAATTCTCCTTCGCTCAAACCGTACCCCCTTTTACACGGTCCAAAAGATGTAGAACCTATTACGGCAAGGTGGATTTTTTCATGCCTTTACCGTAATCATCGCGAAAAGATGTAGGCATGTGTTTTCCACCATTACCAAGTCAAAAGCGAAAATAGGCTTTTCATCCGGTGCCAGTCATGGCATAATACCTGCAGACAATCGCCAAGACGCCAAATTCTGTTGATTTTCACGATATGCCTGGCGAAAGCGAAAGCCCCCTTCCTTTTCATTGTCTCATTCGTGTAACGTAAATTCAATGCGTTACGTGATCGATTCATTGCCCTGGCAAAAGCTTGTTCTGCCGCTCGCAGCGGCAGGTGAAGCACTTGTGCGTCTGGATGAGCGCGCTGCTCGTTCAGCTGTCGGGAGCGGATTGCGTGAACGGCTACATTATGCCGATGCCATTGCCTCTTTATGGGTAGATGGCGAATTGGTTCATATGGAAGATTTGGTCTTTCATGATGCCCGAATGGACACGCGCACTCCCACCCACGAACTGACCATTGCCCATCTGATTTTGCGCAGCCGCCGAGAGCTTGTTCAGCGTGAGCCTTCCTGGGCATTCAGCGATTTGGGTTTGCAACGGCTTCGTGGCCGTGACCATTGGCTCTCGCAGGAGATGACGCTGCCTATGCCGCAGGCCACATCCGTGCACGAGGAACCTGCTACGGAAGGCAGCGTCGATGATGCCTTTCAGGCAGAACTGGATCGCTTCGATGCTGTTTTGAAGCGAAGTGAAACCGTACTCGACGATGTCGGCAAGATGCGGGTGCGACCGCGTGCTGAAGATCCGCAGGCTGTGGTTTATGATCCGGACTGGAATGAGGAGGCGCGGCTTGCAGAGTGGCAGACGCTACTTGGCGATGTTCAGGCGCTTCCTCCGGTGCTTGCCGCAGCCTGCCTGCTCGATGCCTGGCAGAGCCAAGAGGTCAGCGAGCATAGTCCCTGGCTTGGTCGCCTTTTGGCCGCCGCTTATTTGCAAAAGGCCGGTGTGGCGCAATTCCATCTTCCGGCACTATCGGTCGGATTGCGGGCTGTGCCGCGCGAACAGCGCCAGTCTCCCAATCGCACACAGCGTCTGCTCGCCATTCTTGAGGCATTCGAAAAAGGCGCGCAATTGGGTTTGAAGGAACATGACAGACTGATATTGGCGCGGGGCAATCTGGAACGGCGCACTATTGGTAAGCGCGGTTCGTCAAAGCTACCCGACCTGATCGATCTCGTCTTATCGCGTCCGCTCGTATCGGCTGGCCTTGTTGCCAAATATCTGGAGGTCACACCGCAAGGCGCGCTCGGCCTGATCCGGCAATTGCCGCTGCGAGAATTGACCGGACGAGGGCGCTATCGTGCCTGGGGTATTCTGTAATTGTGCAGCGGAAAGTCTATGCTGCAATGCAGCATATATAATACTACTAATCAGCTTTACAGCTCTCATATTTCTGCTTATGAATTTAAGCAGACGTCATGGAGGTGACGTCTTTTTTGGGAGGACATCCATGAATAAGCTTTGCAAACTCGCGCTTGGCGTGAGCATGACAGCACTTGCCTGCTCGTCAGCTGTGGCTGCCAATCTGACGGTTGGTTTCTCGCAGATCGGTTCTGAATCCGGCTGGCGCGCGGCGGAAACATCGGTCACCAAGATGGAAGCCGAAAAGCGCAAGATTACCTTGAAATTTGCCGATGCCCAGCAAAAGCAGGAAAACCAGATCAAGGCTATCCGTGGCTTTATTGCTCAGGGTGTTGACGCCATCCTGATCGCGCCCGTTGTTGCGACCGGCTGGGAAGACGTGTTGAGCGAAGCCAAGGAAGCCAAGATTCCGGTGATCCTGCTGGACCGTGGTATCGATGCGCCTAAAGATCTCTATCTGACATCGGTCGCCTCCGATCAGGTCAAGGAGGGCCGAGTTGCAGGCGATTGGCTGGTGAAGTCCGTCGGAGACAAGCCCTGCAAAGTCGTCGAGCTTCAGGGCACCGTCGGCTCTACACCGGCGATCAACCGCAAGAAGGGCTTTGAAGAGGCGATCAAGGGCCATTCCAATATTTCCATCATCCGCAGCCAGACTGGCGATTTCACCCGCGCCAAGGGCAAGGAAGTGATGGAAGGCTTCCTGAAGGCGGAAAATGGCGGCAAGGACATTTGCGCCATGTATGCTCATAATGATGATATGGCAGTCGGTGGTATTCAGGCAATCAAGGATGCTGGTCTGAAGCCGGGCAAGGATATCAAGGTCGTCTCCATTGATGGCGTTCCGGATATTTTCCAGGCGATGGTGGCTGGTGAGGCCAATGCCTCCGTCGAACTGACCCCGAACATGGCCGGTCCGGCTTTCGATGCGCTTGCCGCGTATCTGAAGGATGGCAAGCAGCCGGAAAAATTCATCATCACCGAATCCAAGCTCTACACTCCCTCGGATGATCCAAAGGGTGAATACGAGCGCCGCAAGGGCTTGGGCTACTGATATCCAAACCAGACCGCGTCCGGCGCATATCTGCGGCCGGACGCGGATTGCTCTTTTATCGACAGGTCTAGCCGGGTGAAACGATGACGATCAGCCAACAGGCGGTGCTGGCCGCGACGGCCATTACCAAGACATTCGGCGCCCATGTCGCCTTGCACACTATCGATATTGCCTTCCGTCCGGGTGAAGTCCATGCGCTGCTGGGCGAAAACGGCGCGGGCAAATCGACCCTGATCAAGATCCTGACCGGTGCTTATACGCCTGATAGTGGGACAATTCTTGTCGATGGAGTGCCTATGAGCTTCTCCACGCCGCAGCAGGCCCAGGCAGCCGGCATTGGTACTGTCTATCAGGAGGTCAATCTCCTGACGAATATGACGGTGGCCGATAATCTCTTCATCGGTCGCCAGCCGCGCCGCTTCGGTCTGATCGATCATCGCACCATGGAGCGTGAAGCGCGCCATATTCTTGTCGGCTACGGTCTGGATATTGACGTGCGCGCTGAATTGTCGACGTTTTCGGTCGCCGTACAGCAGATCATTGCCATTGCCCGCGCCGTGGAGCTTTCGGGAAAGGTGCTGATCCTTGATGAGCCGACCGCCAGCCTTGACCGGTCCGAAGTGCTGAAGCTTTTCGAGATCGTCCGAGGCCTGAAGGCGAGGGGGCTTGCTATCGTCTTCATCACCCATTTCCTGGATCAGGTGTTTGAGCTTTGTGACCATGCCACCGTATTGCGAAACGGAAAGCTGGTCGGCACTCAGCCGATCGACACCCTCAACCGGACAACCCTGGTCAGAATGATGCTGGGCAAGGACTTATCCCTGCATCACGATGCTGTCGCTGGCATCGAGGCTGAGGTTGGGGAAAGCCTCATGCAATTTACCGGCTACGGGCTTGACGGCAAGGTGCAGCCCTTCACGCTCACCATCCACAAGGGTGAGGTGATCGGTGTGGCCGGATTGCTCGGTTCCGGGCGCACCGAAATGGCCCGGCTGATGTTTGGTATCGACGCCGCAGATAAGGGTGAGCTTACGCTGAATGGAGCGTCATTCAAGATCCGCTCACCGCGCCAGGCCATCGATCTTGGCTTTGGTTTCTGCCCGGAAGATCGCAAGGCCGATGGCATTTTCGGGGATCTCTCGGTTCGGGAAAACATTATCATCGCCATGCAGGCCAAGCTCGGCTGGTTGCGCACGCTGAGCTATGACGAGCAGATGGAAATCGCCGGACAATTCATCGAGGCGCTGGACATTCGCACCGCGTCTGCCGAATTGCCGATCAAGCTTCTGTCCGGCGGCAACCAACAGAAGGCTATCCTGGCCCGCTGGTTGGCAACCGATCCGCGTTTCCTGATCCTTGACGAGCCGACCCGCGGTATCGATGTCGGAGCGCATGCGGAAATCGTCCGGATGATCAGCCGCCTGCGCGAGGATGGCCTGGCGCTGATCGTCATTTCATCGGAGCTGGACGAGGTCGTCAGCTATTCATCGCGGATCGTCGTCATGCGGGACCGGGCCATGGTGGCCGAGCTGCATGGCGCTGATATTGCCCCTGACGTTATCGTTCAGACGATCGCCGCCCAATCCAACACGCCTGCCCAGTCCGAAGGCGCATTCTCATGAAAATTCGCTCCATGTCGTCTTTCTTGAAGCCGCAATTTGCAGCGCTCATTGCCGTCCTGCTGTTGAACTGGATGGTATTTCCCGGCTTCTTCGATATCGCCTGGCGCGATGGCCGGTTGTTCGGCAGCCTGATTGATGTGCTCAATCGTGGCGCACCGGTTGCCATTCTTGCTATCGGCATGACAGCCATCATTGCAACACGCGGTGTCGATCTTTCCGTCGGGGCGGTCATGGCGGTGGCGGGTGCCGTTGCCGCCACCTGCGCTGTCGCAGGTCAGCCGCTGGTGGTGATCTTGGCCGCAGCGCTTGCCGTGGCGCTCGCCTGCGGCATCTGGAATGGCTTGCTGGTGGCCTATCTCGGTATTCAGCCTTTTGTGGCGACACTGGTGCTGATGGTAGCGGGCAGGGGACTGGCGCAATTGGTTACATCCGGCTCGATTGTCACCTTCAGCGATCCGGCTCTTATTTTCGTGGGAACAGGCTCATTGCTCGGCTTTCCGATGCCGGTGGTGATTGCCTTGGTGCTGATGCTGTCAGCCCATATCTTCATGCGCCGCACCGCCATTGGACTGTTCATCGAGGCGATCGGCACCAATCTTTCGGCGGCAAATTATACCGGGCTTCGCAGTCGCGCGCTTATCCTTGGGGTTTACGCTTTTGGCGGTCTCTGCGCGGGTATCGCCGGTACGATTGCTGCAGCCGATATTCGCGGCGCCGATGCCAACAATGCCGGGCTATGGTTGGAGCTGGATGCCATCCTTGCTGTCGTTATCGGCGGCACCTCGCTTCTGGGCGGTCGATTTTCAATTCCGATGTCGGTTCTGGGCGCAGTGATTATCCAGGCGATGAATACCGGTATTCTGGTGTCCGGCCTGCCACCGGAATTCAATCTCATCGTCAAGGCCAGTGTGATCATCATCATCCTGGTGCTGCAATCGGACCGCGTCAGCGAGCTGGTCAGTTTCTGGAAACACCGGCCCGCCGTCTTACCCAAAAACACTCAGGTTAAAATCCAGGCTCCGGAGAAAACAGGATGAACCCGCGCTATCGGCCACTTGCTGCCACGACCCTGATTTTCATCGTCGCCTATACGCTCTGTGTGATCAGCTATCCCGGCATATTTTCAACCCGTGTCCTGGGTAATTTCCTGACAGACAATGCTTTCCTGGGCATTGCTGCCGTTGGGGCGACCTTCGTTATCCTGTCGGGCGGTATCGATCTGTCCGTCGGTGCCGTCATTGGCTTGACCGGCGTGATTACCGCTCTGCTGATCAGCCATGCGGGGCTCGATCCGATTGTGGTCTTTCCACTGGTGCTGGTGCTTTCGGCCTGTTTCGGCGCGGTGATGGGGGCGGTTATTCATTTCTTGAAGGTGCCGCCCTTTATCGTCACCCTGGCGGGGATGTTTCTGGCGCGAGGCATCGCCTCGGTTTTGACTCAGGATAGCATTCCCATCGATCATCCGATTTACCGCACCATTTCGCAGGCCTATTTTCGCCTGCCCGGCGGAGGCCGGTTGAGCGCCATCGGTTTGTTGATGCTGGCGGCGTTTCTGGTCTGCGGTTTTATCGCCCACCGCACCCGGTTCGGCTCTTACGTCTATGCCATCGGCGGCAATCCGGTCTCGGCGGCACTGATGGGTGTACCCACCGGGCCGGTGACGATTGGCATTTACGCCCTTTCCGCCTTTCTGTCCGGTCTGGCGGGCATCGTCTATTCGCTTTATACCTCGGCTGGCTATCCGCTCGCAGCGGTTGGCATAGAGCTTGACGCCATCGCGGCGGTAGTGATAGGCGGCACATTGCTGACTGGAGGATATGGGTTTATCTTCGGCACCTTGATCGGCGTCATGCTGCAAGGCCTGGTGCAAACCTATATCGTTTTTGAAGGCACGCTTTCCAGTTGGTGGACGAAGATTGCCATCGGTGCTTTGCTGTTTATGTTCATTCTGTTGCAGAAGCTGGTATTTCACGCCGGAAGTGGACGGACGAGGACGAAAAAGGCGTCTGCATGATTGAACCAGGCAGCCTGCTTCGCTCCCTTGCCGGGCGGATCACGGCGCGCAACTTCCACTCTCATGTGATCAACGAAATTGGAGCTGGCGTCATTTCCGGACGCTTTGCGGTTGGCTCCATCCTGCCCAACGATGCTGCCCTGATGGACGAGTTCAGTGTTTCGCGCACCGTGTTGCGGGAGGCGTTGAAAACGTTGGAAGCCAAGGGACTGGTGGAAGCCCGGCCCAAGGTCGGCACCAAGGTTGCCAAGAAAAGCCGATGGAACCTTTATGACCGCCAGGTCTTGGCCTGGTATCTCGAAATCCAGCCGGATAACGAGTTTCTGCGTGGACTTGGCGAAGTGCGGCGCTCTCTGGAGCCACTGGCGGCAAATGATGCTGCCAGCGATCATACCGGCGACCAGATCCGTCTGATGCATTATTGGCTGCGGCAGATGGAGCTTGCCCTAGATGAGCCGCAAAGCTTCAGCCTGGCCGATTTCGAACTGCACAGGATCATCGCCGAGGCATCCAGCAATCCATTTCTGCGCGCCCTTCAGGGCGTGATCGAACTGTCGCATGCGCTCGCTTATTTGCCCGCCGTGCGCGACGGTAAAGTGTGTGACCTTAGCTCCGTGCTGCAAAGCCACCGGGCTCTCGTCACCGCCATTGAGCGCGGCCTTGCCGAAGAGGCCGCAGCGGCGATGATCGGCACCATCGAGCAAGACCACGCACGGATGTCGTAATTTATTCGCTCAAAGATGGGCGATGGCATGCATTTTGACAATGCATGCCATCTTGTCATTCAATCCAACAGATCAGAACGGATAATGCTGGTTCGGATCTTCGATGGTGATCCAGCGCAGGTCGGTGAATTCGTTGATTGCCGCCTTGCCGCCAAACCGTCCGTAGCCGGAGTTTTTCACGCCGCCAAACGGCATTTGTGCCTCATCGGCAACGGTCGGGCCGTTGATATGGCAAATGCCAGCTTCGATACGGGCCGCAATCGCCAGGGCGCGCTGGATATCACGGCTGAAAATCGCCGAAGACAGGCCGTATTCGCTATCATTGGCGATGCGGATGGCCTCTTCCTCGTCCTTGACCCGGATGACTGGCTTGACCGGCCCGAAGCTCTCTTCATCGAAACTGCGCATTCCAGCCTTGACGTGGTCGAGAAGTGTCGCTTCCACCACGCTGCCCGTGACCTTGCCACCAGCGGCGAGAGTTGCGCCCTTGCCGACGGCATCATCAATGAATTCCTGCATTTTGATGGCGGCCTGAGGATTAACCAGCGAGCCCAGCACGACATGGCCGCGTGGATCGCCAGCGGGAAGCGAAGCAGTGCGGGCAGCCAGCTTTGCCACGAATTCGTCAGCGACCTTTTCATGGACGATCAACCGCTCCGTGGACATGCAGATCTGGCCCATGTTCATGTAGCAGCCAAACACCGCCGCATTGACGGCAGCATCGATATCGGCATCCTCGAGCACCAGAAAGGGTGCTTTTCCGCCCAGTTCAAGCAGGGCGGGCTTCAGGTGGCGACCGCACAATTCGCCGATGATGCGTCCGACCTTTGTGGAACCGGTGAAATTGACGCGGCGAACTTCCGGTGCGCTGACCAGCGCTTCCACCACCTGGGCGGCATCTTCAGGCGCATTGGTGATGACGTTGATGACGCCATCCGGCAGACCGGCCTCGACCAGCACCTGGCCGATCAGGACATGGACGCCGGGGCAGGCTTCGGATGCCTTTAGGATGACGCTATTGCCGCAGGCAATCGCCATGGCAATAGCGCGTGTGCCCAGAATGATCGGTGCGTTCCAGGGCGCAATGCCAAGGCAGACGCCTGCTGCCTGACGCACCGCCATGGACAATGTACCGGGCTTGTCGGAAGGGATGACTTCGCCCTGGATCTGGCTGGTCATGCTGGCGGCTTCCCGCAATACGCCAGCGGCAAGCATGGTATTGAAGCCGGCCCAGGGACCGGTGGCACCGGTTTCCGTGATCATCAGCGCGGTGAAGTCTGCTGCCTTCGAGGCCATGATATCGGCGGCTTTCAGCAGCAACGCACGCCTTTCGCCAGGGCCGGTGCGTGACCATGCGGGAAACGCTGCTTGGGCTGCGGCAATCGCTGCCTTGACATCGTCCAGGCCGGAGGCCGGGGCGCGGGACGCAACCTCGCCATTGAATGGATCGATCCGGTCGAAGGTCTTGCCCGACAAGGCACCGACTTTCTTGCCACCAATGATTTGCTGGATTTCGTGCATGTCTTCTTCCTCCACTTATGTGCGACCCCTGTCGCAGTCTTTGTTGGTATGCCTGGGTTTGTGTATGCCTGGGTAATTATGCGGGAGTTGCGCGTTCAGATCGGATATTTCGCCGGGCCTGAGGCAAGGCTCACCCACCGCAATTCGGTAAATTCGTCCAGCGCCGCCACGCCGCCGAACCGGCCATAGCCAGAGGCTTTGACGCCTCCGAACGGCATAAACGGATCGTCTGCTACGGTGGCGCTGTTGATATGCAGAATGCCGGTTTCCACCCGCCGTGCGACGTCGAGGGCGCGGTGCAGATCGCGGCTGAATACCGCGCCTGATAAGCCGTACTCGCAATCATTGGCAATTGTCACGGCCTCGTCGGCGTCAGCGACGCGAATGATCGACACGACAGGTCCGAAACTTTCTTCACGGTAGAGCCGCATGCCGGGCAGGACATGATCGACGACAGTCGCATCCATCAACGTGTCGTGAACGCGCCCACCTGTCAGGACATGCGCGCCCCTTGTAACGGCATCGTCGATCATGCCGGTAATTCTCCGGCCTGACTCTATCGAGATCAATGAACCAAGCGGGGTCAGACCCAGTGCCGGATCACCGGCCTTGACGGTTTTTGCTTTGCTGACAAAGAGCGACAGAAACTCATCGGCGATGGCATCGACCAGAATGATCCGCTCGGTGGACATGCAGATCTGGCCCTGATTGAAAAAAGCCCCAAACGCGGCGGCGCGGGTGGCCTGTTCGAGATCGGCATCATCAAGCACGATCAGCGGCGCTTTGCCGCCAAGTTCCAGCAGGCAGCGCTTTAAATGGCGGGCGCCGATTTGCGCAACGATTTTGCCCACTCGCGTCGAGCCGGTGAAATTGACCCGGCGAACAACGGGATGGGCAATCAAGGTCTCGACAATCGCCGCTGCATCGGCAGGCGCATTGGAGATGATATTCAAAACGCCATCGGGCAGACCAGCTTGCTGAAGCAGATCGCCCAGCAATCGTTGCGTGGCGGGCGCCAATTCCGAGCTTTTCAAGATCACGCAATTGCCGCAGGCCAGTGCCAGGGCAATCGAGCGGATGGCAAGCAGGATTGGTGCGTTCCAAGGCGAGATGGCAAGGCAGACACCAGCCGGTTGACGCAATGAAAAGGACGTTCCAGTGATCAAATCATCCGGGCAAATCGATCCCGGCACATGCACGGCCATGGCGGCGGCGTCCTGAAAGATCTTTGCGCCGTAGTCGATGTTGAATCGGCACCAATCACGGGTGGCTCCCGTTTCGGCCATCATTGTGCGGGTGAAGATCTCGGTCGCTTCGATCAGCAGTTTGGCCGCCTGTTCCAGAATAGTCTGGCGCATGGCGCAAGGTGATGTTGACCAGTCCGGAAAGGCAGCGGCGGCGGCAAGCGCCGCATCTTCGGCATCTGCAAGACTTGCGGCGGCAGCGATCGTCACGATCTGTGCGCTCAGGGGATTGGCTCTGGTAAAGACCTTGTCTCCTTGCGCGTCGACGGACTTTCCGCCGATCAGCAGGGACGATGCAAACGGCATGGGGTTGCCACTTGCCATCTCCATCCAGTCCAGGCTGGACTTTTCAGGTGTTGCGGACCGCTCCATGGCCATATGCAATGCCTCCTCCCAAAGGCCTATTCCCGACAGCGTTTTCACCATTGATCCGAACAGCTTGTTTCATGCTGTTTTTCTGGAATTCTTCATGGTGAGAAAATCCGTCAGACATGTATTGCGAGCAACTCTAACGATTTGCATGGAAAGAAGAATGTAGATATCTGGGTTCCGATTGTCGATTTCTGGTCAATTGCTGTAATTTGGAGACTGTCCCTATGGTTGAGGAGTTCGCATTGATGCGGCGTGTCTGGGGCCAGAGCCTGGAGCCAACGCTTTCACAACGCACACTCGGCATCGGCAACCATCCCTATCGATGGTTTACCCATCTGGTTTTCATTCGGCTGGGAACGGTCAGGCTTGGTACCGGCGACGCTGCGGAGATACTCCAAGGTCCATGCCTCATCCTGCTGCCGTCTTCGGAACTGGTGCGGTTGCGGCTTTCTGCCGGCTCCTGCGGCCATGTTATCGGCGCGGCCATGGATATTATCGGTGATGCCATCGGGGATTATCCGGAATCCCAGCCTATTAGACTGTTCATCGCAACGACAACGATCATGACGGCACTGTTGCCGCAGCAGGCAAGCGCACTGGAACAGCAGATGCGTGGCCTCATCGAAGAGTTGAACCGGGATGGACAGCCTTCGCATATGGTGGTGTCAGCCTATCTGCGGCTGCTGATCAATTGGGTCTGGCGCCACACTATGCCTGCCGGGCCAGCCGCATCGCTCTCTTCTGGGGGGGCAGCGCCAATCCTGCACCAGTTCCGGCAATTGGTGGAAGCGGACTACCGTCATCACCGGCCTGTTGCTGATTATGCCGCTCGCCTGGGGATATCGACCGACCGTTTGCATGCGCTTTGTCGCAAACATCTCGGTCGCGCGCCGATTGAGCTTGTGCATGAGCGGTTGGCGCAGGAGGGCCGTATCCGGCTGGAGCGATCCGATAGCAGCGCGCGCGACATTTCAGAAGCGCTCGGTTTTCGTGATCCCGCGCATTTCAGCCATTTTTTCAAACGGAAGACCGGCCTTTCCCCGGCAGCCTACCGGCGCATGGTCCGGCAGTCATCGGCAAATCCTGGCCTCGGGACCAATATGGATTATCACGACTGGCCCTGACTTCAGCATTGTTGGGCGTCTTGTTTGAGTTGCATCTGGAGAGCATTTCAGCGTTTAATGGAAACGCTGAAATGCGACCTATGATATTGGCTCTATGTGTTTTGATGGAAGAGTGGGCTCCGCCTTCCCTGGGGAACTTTAGCGCCCATGTTCCTTGCGCCAGGCCTCGTATTTTTGCTGATGTTCGTCTTTCGTGCAGGGGTACAGGCCGATAATGACCGCACCGGCCTTCACCTGTTCCAGGACGAAATCCTCGTAGCTTTCCATATCGGTGCATTCGTCGGCCAATTCGTCCGCCAGATGGGCGGGAATGACCATGACGCCATCACGGTCGCCAACAAGCACATCGCCGGGAAATACTGCGACGTCGCCACAGGAGATCGGCACGTTGATATCAATGGCCTCATGCAGGGTCAGATTGGTTGGTGCCGATGGTTTTGCGTAATAGGCGGGCATGTCGAGAGCACCAATCCCTTCTGCGTCGCGAAAACCGCCGTCGGAAACCACTCCGGCTGCACCTCGCAACGCCAGACGGGTAATCAGGATCGAGCCGGCGGTGGCGGCACGGGCGTCCTTGCGCGCATCCATCACCAATACATGGCCGGGAGGGCAGATTTCCATGGCGACACGTTGCGGATGCTTCTGATCTCGGAAAACGGTGATCGGGTTGCGGTCCTCGCGCGCCACGATATAACGCAGCGTAAATGCCTGGCCGACCATGGTTTCGGCCTTTGGCGCCACCGGCACGACGCCTTGAATGAACTGGTTGCGCAGGCCGCGTTTGAACAGCGCGGTGGCAATCGATGCGGTTGAGATCTTCTTGTATTTGGCGCGGGTCGCGTCGCTCAGCACATAGTCTGTCATCGTCGTTCCTTTTTTGCTTAATAGATATCCGGCTCACCAGCCGATTTGCCGAAGCTGGTTTCGAGGAAATCGAAATCGCAGCCCTTGTCGGCCTGCGTCACATGGCGGGAGAACATCCAGCCATAGCCGCGTTGGAAATGCGGCTCCGGTGCCGTCCATGCGGCCTTGCGGCGGGCAAGTTCCGCGTCATTGACCAGCATGTCCAGACTGCGATTGGGAAGATCAAGCCGGACGATGTCACCGGTCCGCAACAACGCCAGCGGCCCGCCGATATAGCTCTCGGGCGAGACATGCAGCACGCAGGCACCGTAGGATGTCCCGGACATCCGGGCATCCGAGATCCGCAGCATGTCACGGTGGCCCTGTTTGATCAGCGCCTTGGGGATCGGCAGCATGCCCCATTCGGGAAAGCCTGGACCGCCCAGAGGCCCGGCATTGCGCAGCACCAGAACATGATCGGGGGTCACATCGAGATGCTCGTCGTCGATGGCCTTCTTCATCTCGGGATAGCTATCGAACACCAGTGCCGGGCCTTGGTGGACGTGAAATTTCGGATCGCAGGCCGCCGGTTTGATGACCGCGCCGGTCGGGCAGAGATTGCCGCGCAACACGGCGAGCGAGCCTTGGTGATAGACCGGATTGGACAGCGGCCGGATGACATCGTCGTTATAGACCTCCGCGCCCTCGAGGTTTTCGCCCATGGTTTTCCCGGTGACGGTCATGGCTGAAAGGTCAAGCCGTTCTTCGAACTGCTTCATCAAGGCGCGCAGGCCGCCCGCATAGAAGAAATCCTCCATCAGGTAATCCTTGCCGGACGGGCGGACATTGGCAATCAACGGTGTGACGCGGCCCAGCGCATCGAGGTCGTCGAGGGTGAGATCGACACCGGCACGGCGGGCCATGGCAATCAGGTGAACGACGGCATTGGTGGAACAGCCGGTGGCCATGGCAACGATAGCGGCATTGCGGCATGCGGCGTCGGTGATGATCTGGTCCGGTGTCAGGTCTTCCCAGACCATCTCGACGATGCGGCGGCCACAGGACGCTGACATGCGCTGGTGATTGGCATCGACTGCCGGGATCGAGGAGGCGCCTGGCAGGGTGAGGCCCATGGCATCGGCGATTGCCGTCATGGTCGAGGCCGTACCCATGGTCATGCAGGTGCCGGCAGAACGGGCGATGCCGCCTTGAATGCCGAGCCATTCCGCGTCGGAAATATGACCGGCCCGCCGCTCGTCCCAATATTTCCAGGCATCCGAACCGGACCCCAGGATCTTGCCCGCATAATTGCCGCGCAGCATCGGCCCGGCTGGCAGGTAGATCATTGGCACGCCAGCCGAGATCGCACCCATCACCAGGCCAGGCGTAGTCTTGTCGCAGCCGCCCATCAGAACCACGCCGTCGAGCGGATGGGACCGGATCATTTCCTCCGTCTCCATCGCCAGCATGTTGCGGTAGAGCATGGAGGTCGGCTTGGTGAAGCTTTCATCGACGGACAGCGACGGCATCTGGACCGGAAAGCCCCCGGCCTGGGTGACGCCGCGCTTCACGTCCTGCACCCGCTCTTTGAAATGGGCATGGCAGGTGTTGAGTTCGGACCAGGTGTCGAGAATGCCGATCACTGGCTTATCGCGGAAATCCTCTTCCGCGTAGCCGAGTTGCATCATGCGGGACCGGTGACCGAAACTGCGCAAATCGTCGGGGGCGAACCAGCGGGCGCTGCGCAGCGTTTCAGGGGTTTTCTTGCTTGTCATGGAACTGACCTTCTGCGGGGGCGAAAGCGGAATATGTCGGCGCTATTCCTTCATGCCCCATTTCTGGATGGTGTGGCGCTCGATGGTCTGGAAGACCAGGTTTTCGACGATCAGGCCGATAATGATGACGGTCAGCAGGCCTGCAAACACTGCGGGTATATCCAGCAGATTGCGGTTTTCGAAGATGAACCAGCCAAGGCCGCCCTGTCCGGAGGAGACGCCGAACACCAGTTCGGCAGCAATCAACGTGCGCCAGGCAAAGGCCCAGCCGATCTTCAAGCCGGTGAGGATGGAAGGGAAGGCCGCTGGAACCAGGATGCGCAGCACATAGGAAATACCCGTCAGTCCGTAATTGGCGCCGACCATGCGCAAGGTGCGCGATACGCCGAGAAAACCGGAATGCGTGTTCAGAGCCACGGCCCATAGGACCGAGTGAACCAGCACGAAGACCAGGCTAGAGGCGCCGAGCCCGAACCAGATCAGCGCCAAAGGCAGCAGTGAAATGGCTGGCAGCGGGTTGAACATCGCTGTCATGGTTTCTAGAAAATCGGTGCCGATGCGGGTGTTGATGGCAAGCACCGTTAGCAGTGCGGCAAGCACCGTGCCGACCACATAGCCCATGAACAGGACTTGCAGCGTCGTCCAGATGCGAGCAGGCAGGGTGCCGTCGGCAAAGCGGTCGGTCAACGTCACCAATGTGTCGCTCAAGGTGGGAAACAGCAGCGGATTGTCGAGAAAGGAGGCATAGACCTGCCAGATGATTGCCAGAACCACGATCAACAGCGTCTTGCGCAAGGCGCTGATGCCCCAGAGCGTTTCAAAGACGCTCAATTTCTGTTCGACCGGCTTGATATTGTCATAGGGCTTGGCCGCTGCGACATCGGCGGCAAGGATGATGTTGGGGGACAGCATGGTTCTATTCCTTGTGACCGGGTTCGTTGGAGAACAGCAGGTTATGGATGTCGCGCTCCAAAGCTGCGGCACTGCCATCCGCCTGGCTCACCTTGTCGACATCGACGACCTCGGCCTTCACCCGCCCCGGATGCGGCGACAGCAGCAGGATGCGGTTGGAAATCTTGATTGCTTCAGCAATCGAGTGGGTGACGAAGATCACGGTGAATTTGGTGTCTTCCCAAAGCTGAAGCAATTCGTCCTGCATCTGCCGTCGGGTCAGCGCGTCGAGTGCGGCGAAAGGCTCGTCCATCAACAGGATATCCGGCTGCATGGCCATGCCGCGCGCAATCGCTACGCGCTGCTTCATGCCGCCGGACAGTGTATGAGGGTAGCTATTGACGGCCCGGGTCAGCTTGACCTTGTCGATATAATGGCGGGCCAGCGTCTCCGCTTCGGGCCTTGGCATTTTACGCGCGACGAGAAGCGGGAACATCACGTTTTCCAGCACGGTCTTCCAGGGCATGAGTTGGTCAAACTCCTGGAACACCATCATCCGGTCCGGTCCGGGGGCTTTCACCTGACGGCCATTGATATGGATCGTGCCGGAGACCGGCGTCATATAGCCACCAACGGCTTTCAGCAGCGTAGACTTGCCACAGCCGGACGGGCCGAGCAGCACGAAGCGGTCGGATTCCCGCACATCGAAACTGACATCCTCGGTGGCGGTAATCAGCAGATTGGGTGTTTTGTAACGCAGCGTGACGCGATCAACGGACAGAAGCGGCGCTTTTTCGGGGGCCGGCGCGAGGCGCTCGGCGGTAGCGGTTGCTTGCATCATGATATTCACTCCCTACGGTCCGTCATGCTCGTAGTGAACCGGACAATTTATCGATCTCTTTGTTGCCGTTTGCTTTCGGGAAAACCGGACTGCGACGTTTTCCTGCAAACTCTAGGCCTGCAAACTTTAGGAAAGGGCGGCGGCGCGTAACGCCGCTGCATCGCGCGATAGGGTCAATTCCCGTTGAGATAAGCGCTGTCGGGCAGGTAATAATCTGTCCAGGCCTTCGGCATGGATTTGAGTGTGCCGACTTTATGGAGATGTTCTGCAAATTTCATCGTGCCTTGCGGATCGGTGCGCCACTCGCCCATGCCCGGTTCCTTCATCATGACCATCAGGTCATCAAGGCTGGTCTTGTCGCCGGACACGGTCTTATAGGCCTCGACCGCCGCCTTCGGGTCCTTTTTGATAAAGGCGATGGCTTCTTCCGTTGCGACCCGCAATGCCTTGACCAGTTTCGGATTTGCCTCGGCAAAACTGGTCGTGGTGAAGAAGGTTGCCTGGGTCAGTGCTCCCCCAATGATCTCGCGGGAATCCGTGACTTTATGCACGCCCGGCTGCTTCAACTCGACATATTGGAAGGGCGGCGCGGAAAAGTGGTTCTTGACCTCATGTTGCGAATTGGCGATTGCCGCCACCGCATCGGGGTGGCCAAGCTGCACAGTGTTCTTGTCGAACTTCTTGACCTGGTCGTCGCCATAAAGCTTGGCCGCCGCCATTTGCAGCAGGATCGCCTGGGTCGAGACGCCAACGGTCGGCACGGCGATTTTGTCGCCATCCTGGATATCCTTCAGTGTTTTGATGCGCGGGTCGTTGGAGACCATGATTACTGGCTGCGCCGAACTCGTGATGATCCCTTTCACCTTGCCGCGGGTGCGATCCCATAGAAGCAGAAGATTGCCGGTACCGGTATTGACGACATCGACATTGCCGGCCAGCAGCGCATCAGTCTGCGCGCCGCCGCCGCTGAAGGTCCGCCATTCGACGGTAATACCCGGAAGGCCTTCGGTCGCCGCTTGCTTTTCGATAAGTTTCTGGGTCTCCATCACATGGCTTGCGAGGTACAGAATCCCAGGCTGGCGGGTGATGGACAGGGTGGTTTTCTCCTCTGCCTGGCTTGGACAGGCCAATCCCAAAGCAAGGGCAATTGCGGTCACTCCGCCGATAAAGAAACGCATGATTTTCCTCCCAAGGATGCAGATTTAACGCTTTGCAGCGGGAAACAGGATCCCTTCATCGTGCTCGCCCTCTGTTGCGCATCAGATGTTCCGAAAGCCGGTTCCCATTTTTCAATTCGATGTTTGACGCTCGCCGCTCTCTCTCCCAAAGCGGACAAATGCATTGAAGCACTAAAACATCAGTGCATCAACCCCGAATATGTGCTCTAATGGTTTTAACGGATACATGAATGGATGAGTGGATGAGCGGAACGATCAGGGGCGGACAGTTGGACCGCTCGCGACAGGTGGCATTACAGGTTCATGAAATCCTGCGCGACAGGATCCTGAAGGTGCAATTGGTGCCGGGGACGATCTTGTCACGTGCCTCATTGCAACTGGAATTCGGAGTGAGCCAGACACCGGTGCGCGATGCGCTGATGCGCTTGCAGGAAGAGGATATTGTTGAAGTCTATCCGCAATATGCAACGGTCGTTGCCAAGATCGATATCGATCACGCCAGGCAAGCACAGTTCCTTCGATTATCGATCGAACTTGAAGCGGTCCGGCGGTTGACTGAGGAGGCGCCGGGCGAGACCGCCAAGGAGTTGGGCGCCATCCTGGCCCGTCAAAAAGAGGTTGCCACGCAAGAGACCTATGACACTTTTGATGGCATAGACCGCGAGTTTCACCGTAAGCTTTATGAGAAGAGCGGAATTCTACAGCTATGGGCAAATGTGCGACGACAAAGCGTCCATCTCGACCGGCTGCGGCGTCTCAACCTGCCAATGCCCGGCAAGATGCAGACCGTACTCGAGGATCATGAAGCGATTGTCGCAACCATTGCATCCGGCAATCCCGAGGCTGCTGCCTCGGCGCTCAGAAAACACCTGTCGGGTACGCTGTCGATCATCGATCTGATCAGCGCGGAATATCCCGATTATATTCGCAGGTAAACGTTGAACAACATTGGTCTCAGCACTTCGCCAAAAGTCTGGGAAGCCTTCACGCATGTCCAGACGTCATATGACGAGATCTGACAAGCTGATTGGTCTCAGCAGGCCATCTTCCTGTCCGATACGCAGAGGTGCAATCTATAAGCGTTAAATGTGAAGCGCTCAGCTGATTGTTACATAGCCTTTGTAACCTGCCGTGACTTTTGCGGGCGGTGGCGAAAGCCCATTAGTCTAGCATTGAACAGGCGGCGGCGTTTTTCGGTGAGGATTGAGAAGAACGCATGTCGTCATGCAGGGAGAGAGTCTATGAATTTGGCATCTGCGCCTCGGCATGAGGAAAGCGCCGGGCAACCTTACGCAGCTGTGTCTGTTGGCCCAAGCGAGGCAGGACAGATCATGCGCGACAAAGTGCTGGCGCTGGTGCCTTTGATCCGACGCGAAGCCGAAGCCGGTGAGAAATTGGGTGCAATGACGCCTGCGGTTGTCAATGCGCTGAATGAAGTCGGATTTTTCAAAATCACCTTGCCACGCGAATATGGTGGTTATGGATTTGGCGCCCGTGACATTGCCGAGGTTGTCGGCGCAGCGGCGACAGGTGATGGATCGACAGCATGGTCAGGCTTTGTCTCGGTTGGCCTCAGAAATGCATTTGTTTTTGATGAGCAAACTGTTTCCGAATTGATGGCGGATGCCGGCTCCTGGGTGGGGCCTCTCATGGTTGGCGCATCGGTCTTCTCGCAGATTGTCGGCGATGCAAGACTGGTCGATGGCGGTTTTATGGTCCGCGGCAAGTGGAGCTTCGGCAGCGGATGCAAACACGCGAAATGGGCATTTGTCGGAATCCAATGGGAAGAGGGCGGCGTTCCCCATCGCGGGATCGCACTGCTTTCCCGGGACCAGTACGAAATTGTCGACGATTGGCACGTCATGGGTCTTCAGGGTACGTCGAGCAATAGTATCACCGCCCTTGATGAAGTTTTTGTACCCACGCGCCGCACGATGGCTTCAGCCGAGATGCCGATCCGCCTCGCGAAAATCCGCAACCGGTTTGAGGGGGTCGGCTACCAGACCGGTGCCTTTGGGATGATGTTGACAGTGACCATTTCCAACGTGGCGATCACGCTTGGTATGGCAAAAGGGTGTTTGCAGGAGTTTTCCCAGCAGGCGAATGCCCGCAAACCGTTCAACCTTCCTTATGACACCGTTGCGGAAACACCTTCGACCCAGGTTGTTGCCGGACGGGTGAATGCAATGATCAATGCAGCGGAAACACTGATCCATGGTGTGGCCGATGAAGTGGACAGGCGTGCGGCTTCCGGTCTCGATTTCGAGCCGCGTGAAGAGGCTTTGAATACCATGAACCTGGTATTCGCTGCCCGTCTCTGCGCAGATGCTATCGATATGATGCAGATCTGCCTCGGGTCTTCGACGGTCACATTGAAGAATCCTATTCAGCGGTTCGCGCGTGACGCGCGGGTTCTTATCTCGCACGGGGCTATCCGTCAGGATCCGGCTGCCGAAATCGCCGGCCGGCACGTGCTGGGCCTGCCACCCTTCAAGATGTTCGCGGGCGGTCTTCCGCAAAAATAACAGCGACGAACTCTGCGCATCGGCTGATCGTGGCGCAGTGCTGTGTCAATAGTCCAAGGAGAATACTCAGGTGTCCATTTCTTCAAATAATCGCTCTTCGGATTACGATATCGATCCGATTTTTCTGGATCGCTGGTCTCCTCGGGCGCTTGATCCCCAGGCAATGTCAGAGGAAGATCTGATGACGATTTTGGAGGCGGCTCGTTGGGCGCCGTCCTCATTCAATGCCCAGCCCTGGAGATTCATTTACGCGCAGCGCGATACGCCGGAATGGCAGAATATTTTCGGTCTGCTCGCGCCGATGAACCAGGCGTGGGCGTCGCGTGCTTCGGTCTTGGTGGTGATTGTTTCCGCAAATACAGCGATCATGCCAATGCAGACTGAGCCGGTCCCCTCTTACAGCCATTCCTTCGACGCTGGCGCTGCCTGGGCCTATCTTGCGCTGCAAGCAACGCGCCTCAGCTGGTATGCTCATGGCATGGCGGGGTTCGACGTTCCACGCAGCTACGAAGTGCTTGGGGTTCCAGACAGCTTTCGGGTTGAAGCCGTCATCGCGATCGGGAGGATCGGCGACAAGAGCTTGTTGCCGCCGCCCCTGCAGGAGCGTGAGCAGCCAAACGGCCGCCGTCCGCTCCAGGAGACGGCGATGAAAGGACGTTTCGTCGGCTGAAAGGCTTGTCTCGCTGTTGAGTGAGATATGCGCAGCAGCACCAGTCTTGGTCAGTTGCTGCGCATTTACATTTTTTACCAATCCACTCTCAAATGACATTGATTGGGTATGCTATGAGCGAAGATCGCGCCGCTGCCAACAAACGCCTGGTGCTTGACTTCTTCCGTTGTGTCTTCGAGGCGCGCAACCCGGATGCCGCGCGCGATTTCGTTACCGAGGACTATATCCAGCACACGGACCAGCTTCCGAGTGGATTAGCCGCTCTGGAAGCGTTTGTTCGCAATATTTTTCCCGACGGCCCGGTGCCGACACCTCCGCAACTGCAACATCCGCCGGAATTTATCATCGCGGAAGGCGACATGGTGGTCCTTTCGGCTGTCATGCCTCAGCCCGATCCAGACCATCCCGGCCAGATGTGTCTGCGGTATGTTTTCAATGCATTCCGCATCTCTGATGGAAAGCTCGCCGAGCATTGGGGAAGCGCCGGTAAGGTGTATCGACCCGGTGAAGACGCCGGCTTGTAGTTTCCCTTCGTTTCCCCGATACACTCGCTCATGTCGAAAGAGTACGTCATTGGGCCTCGGACGATATCGGCGCGGCAAGTGGCCCGCCAGCTTTGAGGATATAGCCAACCTCAAACCATACGATGCGGCATTGTCGCCACCGGAACACTCCGGACGTAATGGTAAATCCCCTGCCAGGCGCGCAAAAAGGCAATAGATATATCTCTTGCAATCGGCAAGATTTTGTAGCAGTAATTCCCCTGCATAGGACTCGCGTTGGCGAGTGGCTTCTCCGGGCGCCTATCCCCCGGCCACAGTTAACTCACGAACGTCATTTGTGGCGTGATGAGCTATCCGTTGATTAAACCCATGAAAATGAAAATTTCTTGATATCGTGTTGAGATCGTAGCCGTCTCTACACAGCGGCTTGGTCATGCCTAACGTTATCAGTCTCCACTGATCAGCCTGTCTATGGGTTTTCAGTTCGATGACGCATGTTTTCAGGGTACGACGACGCATTTCAGGATATTGAATGTCTTCGTTTTTCACTCGTTTCATGTCCCACCACATCAAGGTGGGCAACCTCATTGTCATCACCTGCGATGGTCACCATACGCGTTTTGGAGACGAAAGCGGCAAGCCGATCGTTATCCGTTTCGCAGACCGCGCAACCCAACGGTCCATTATGTTCAATCCCGAGCTTGCGCTTGGCGAGGCATTTATGGATGGCAAGTTGTGCATTGAGCAAGGCACGATCTACGAACTTCTCGAACTGGTGTTTCAGAACACGGGTGTGGATCGCCTGACGGGCGTCGCCCGATTTATGCGCCGGTTCACACGCTTGAAACGGCGTATTCAGCAATATAATTCGGTCGGGCGATCAAAGAGCAATGTGGCGCACCATTACGACCTCGATGGCTCGCTCTATCGGTTGTTTCTCGATTCCGACAGTCAGTATTCCTGTGCTTATTTCGAGGGGCGGTGCAGTTCGCTGGAAGAAGCACAGCTTGCCAAAAAACGGCATCTGGCTGCCAAGCTGCTGATCGAGCCGGAGCATCGTGTTCTCGATATCGGATCGGGATGGGGCGGACTTGGGCTTTATCTGTCGGAGATGACCCAGGCGGACATCACCGGCGTTACGTTGTCGCAACATCAGCATGCAATTTCGAATGGTCGTGCCCAGGACATTGCATCCACCCGTCGGCCTCGATTTTTGCTGCAAGATTATCGGGATATCAAGCAACAATTCGACCGGATCGTTTCCGTCGGCATGTTTGAACATGTCGGGATTGGCCATTTCGATGAATTCTTTGCGAAAATCCGGGCTTTGCTCAAGCCTGACGGGTTGATGCTGCTGCATTCCATCGGCGTATTCGATGGACCCTCTCATACCAATCCCTGGATACAGAAATACATCTTTCCAGGCGGTTATATTCCATCTCTTTCGGAAGTGCTGGCGGCAATCGAACGGCAGGGGCTGGTGGTCTGCGATATCGAGATATTGCGCCTGCACTATGCGGAGACCTTGAAAGCTTGGCGCGAGCGGTTCCTGGCTCGGCGCGACGAAGCTGTGGCTCTTTATGACGAGCGGTTCGCCCGCATGTGGGAATTCTATCTGGCGTCATCGGAGACCGCATTTCGGTATCAGGGAATGATGGTTTTTCAAATTCAGCTGGCGCGCGATCAGTCCGCAGTTCCTCTGCGGCGCGATTATATTCACGCCGCCGAAAGTCGCTTACGGGAGCTGGAGATCTGCAAGCCCGTTCCGCTGAGCCGTGTCGCCGAATAGGCGCGGGCATTTATCCGTTCATCATTACACCTGCAGGGCATTCAGCGCCCTGCTCAAGATTGGCCGAAATATATGGCGGTCAGGAGAAATATCATTGTCTAGCAATAGTTTACATCAAGCTCGAACAGAGTGGTTCGGCAATATCAAAGGCGATGCTCTGGCTGGCGTCGTTGTGGCCCTGGCGCTTATTCCAGAAGCCATCGCTTTTTCCATCATCGCTGGCGTCGACCCCAAGGTTGGCCTTTATGCATCCTTTTCCATTTCGGTGCTGATCGCGTTCGTGGGTGGCAGGCCCGGGATGATCTCTGCCGCGACCGCCGCCACTGCCGTGTTGATGATCACGCTGGCCAAAACCCATGGCGTCGAATATCTGCTGGCCGCCACCATATTGGCCGGCGTCATCCAGATTATTGCCGGTCTGCTGAAACTCGGCCGCCTGATGCGTTTCGTGTCGAAGTCGGTCATGACGGGCTTTGTCAATGCATTGGCAATATTGATCTTTATGGCGCAACTGCCGGAGCTGATCCATGTGCCCGCACTGACCTATGTCCTGGTGGCGGCGGGTTTGGCGATCATATATCTGTTCCCTTATGTGACGAAGGCCATTCCGTCACCTCTCGTCTGTATTGTCGTGTTGACGGCGATTTCGATCTATTTCGGATTGGACATCCGAACTGTCGGCGACATGGGTGAGTTGCCCTCGACATTGCCGGTCCTGCTCCTTCCCAATATCCCCCTCAATATTGAAACGTTTCTGATCATTCTGCCCTATTCCGCAGCAGTCGCCGTTGTTGGCCTGCTTGAAACGCTGATGACAGCTGCGATTGTCGATGAGCTGACCGATACGCCGAGCAACAAAAACCGCGAATGCATCGGCCAGGGCGTTGCCAATACGATAACCGGTTTTTTGGGGGGCATGGCAGGCTGTGCGATGATCGGCCAGTCGATGATCAATGTGAAATCCGGTGGGCGCGGCAGATTGTCGAGTTTGTGCGCCGGTGTTTTCCTGCTGTTCATGATTCTCGTGCTTGGGCAATGGGTGCGTCAAATTCCCATGGCCGCCCTTGTGGCGATCATGATCATGGTTTCTATCGGCACCTTTTCCTGGTCATCGATCCGCAATCTGAAGGATCACCCGCGCTCGTCCTCCTTCGTGATGGTGGCGACGGTGATTGGCGTCGTCGCCACCCATAATCTGGCCGTCGGTGTCCTGGTTGGTGTGCTGTTATCGGCGGTTTTCTTCGCCTGGAAAATCGCCCAGATATTCCAGATAACTTCGATCCTCTCACCGGATGGCAAAACGCGCACTTATAAGGTCGAAGGTCAAATCTTCTTCGCCTCCGTCGAGGATTTCAACCAGGCATTTGAATTCAAGGAAGCGCTGGAGACCGTCATCATCGATGTATCCCACGCCCATATCTGGGACATATCCAGTGTCGCGGCACTGGATATGATCGTGCTGAAATTCCGCAGAGAGGGAGCCGAGGTGTCTATCCTTGGACTGAACCGGGCAAGCGAGACGATCGTTGACAAGCTCGCAATCCACGACAAGCCCGGGGCCATGGAACGCCTTATGGGGCATTAAGGGAGACAATCATGATCAAGATCATAGGACTGATAGACGGTTCGATATATGCCCAGAGCGTCTGCGATCATATCGCATGGATTGCCGGCCGATCCGAGGTGTCCGTGGACATTCTGCACGTCATTGGCCGTCGCGACCTTTCCACGGAGCCGGTCAATCTCAGCGGCAATATCGGTTTGGGCGCTCGAACGGCGCTTCTCAAGGAGCTGGCGGAACTGGACGCACAAAAGGCAAGAACCGCCCAACACCGTGGACGGCTTTTGCTGGAAGAGGCAAAGGCGCGCCTTCAAGCCGTGGGCATTGATAGAGTTAACACCATGTTGCGCAATGGGGATCTGGCTGAAACCCTGCAAGAGTTGGAGGAAAGCGCTGACCTCATCGTGATCGGCAAGCGTGGTGAAGGCGCTGATTTTGCGCAATTGCACCTTGGCTCAAACCTCGAACGGGTGGTCCGCTCCAGTCACAAGATGATCGCCATCGCATCACGTGCCTTCAAGCCGATCCGTAAAGTGCTGATCGCCTATGATGGCGGCGCGATGGCGATGAAAGCGGTTGACTATATATCAGGGAATCCGATGTTTGCCGGGCTCTCTATCAAACTGGTGACGGTGGGGGACGACACGCCGGAAGCCCGCCAAGCCCTTATTGAAGGTAAGCTTAGGTTTATGGATGCGGGCGTGCCGGTTGAGAGCGCCATCTTTGCGGGGCAACCGGATAAGGCGATTTCTGACATTGTCGAGCGTGAGGCATATGACCTGCTCATGATGGGCGCCTATAGCCATTCCAGGCTACGCGCACTTTTCATCGGGTCAACGACAACGGAAATGATCCGGGCCTGCAAAGTGCCTGTGTTGATTTTCCGCTGATCTCGAATCGAACACTCTTTTCTGTGCGTTTTTTAAAACGCACAGCGCTGTCATGTAACATGCAGGAATTCTGGCTTGCGCCATTGTCCTTGTTTGAAAGTCCAGAATGATCAAAAACTATAGGGAATTTTCCAGCCGCAATTGGCAGCATCTGACATTTGGCGCAATGCTTCTGGCCATTTCGAGCTTCGGCCAAACCTATTTCATTTCGATCTCGGGAGCGCATTTTCGCGACGCTTTTCGTTTAAGCGACGGCGGCTTGGGGACTGTCTATGCAATAGGCACGTTTTTAAGCGCCCTGACCCTCACCTGGGCCGGTCGCCTGATCGATTATACAACGGTAAGAGTGTTCAGTTGGGCGGTGGCCGTTCTGCTGGCTTGCGCATGTGGACTGGTGTCGTTCAGCCCCAATATCTATGTGCTCCTGCTTGCGTTCTACCTTCTGCGCCTGGGCGGCCAAGGTCTGATGGTTCATACGGCGCTGACTGCAACAGCCCGCACATTTCCAGCAGATGCGGGTAAAGCGCTCGGCATTATCGCTTTGGGCATGTCTGTCGCGCAGGCTACTTTTCCACTGGCTGGAGTGATGATGAACGACACGTTCGGTTGGCGTGCATCCTGGGCTATCAACGCGTTCTTTGTCATCGCCGGTGTCGGCGTAGCACTCGCGGTCTTGCCAAGGGCGGGCGATCGGCCTTTGCGTCAGCGCAGGCCCAAAGGACAGGCCTCAACCGAGCCCAGGCGGACATCCTTGTTGCTCGACCGACGGTTACTGATGACCCTGCCAGCCGTTCTGGCAAGCCCCTTCATCGTCACGGGCTTCTTCTTCCATCAAGGCCGCCTGGCCGAGCAGAAGCATTGGGACATCACATGGCTCGCTGCCGGATTTGTGGTCTTTGCCATTGTACAGGCGGTCTCCGTCGTGGTGATTGGTCCCGTTATCGACCGTTTTGGCACGAAGCGAATACTGCCTTATTTTCTGTTGCCACAAGCCATCGGAATGCTCGCACTGGGATTGCTTTCATCGCCGTGGGTCGCACTGGTCTATATGGTTCTGATGGGCATATCCTCCGCCTTCGGGTCGACGCTTGCCACCGCGCTTTGGGTCGAGCTTTTTGGAGCCACTGAGTTGGCAAGAGTGCGCTCTGCGGTCGAAGCCGGATCCGTTATAGCAAGCGGTGCTTCACCCGTGATCATGGGATTGCTGATCGACGCCGGCTTTCCTTTGTCTTGGCAGGCGCTGGCCTGCTGTGCATACACAGTGCTCGCGTCTATTATCGCAATCGGCGTGCAGCGCGTGAAAGTCTGACAGAAAGAGATTTTGTATCAAGAGGTTGTGTATCATTGACGTCTGTGTGAGCATGGACCTTGGTGGCATGCGCCAATGAGATGGGCGCAGGACTATTCTCTCGTCGCAGCGTGATTGTGTTCCTGCGGTCGATATGTTCTAGGTTGTTCACACTGCCTTGTCGCCGACATATTGGGCCTAATGTGCCAGCTCCATCTGATGTTGAATTTTAGAAAAGCGGCTGTCATTCCGAATGGGATCGAAAACGGCATTTGCCAGAAATAGCCCTGGTGTGCCTCTTCGTGTCACCGCCAGTTCCAAGGCGCGAATGGCTTCATCACGAGCGCCTAATCCGAGATGGATCATCGCCTCCGCATGCACTGCCTGGCCTCGCAGATTTGGCGACTGCTTTACCCTGGAAAGAAGGCGACCCGCCTCTGATATTTCGCCTGAAAGCCCATAGGCAAGACCTAGCAGCCCACAGGCCGTGGCATCTTCGGTCATGATACGTGACGCAGCGGTAAATTCTTCGATTGCGCTATCAATCTGACCCATGTTGAGCTTGGCTTCTCCATAGGTAAGCCGCAACTTAACAAAGCCAGGTTCGGCCTCAAGTGCGTCGCGTGCGACTTTCGCCGCCTCCCTGAAGCGGCGGGCCGCATTCAGGGTCAGCGCATAGACATTGGCGACCATGGGGGAATAAGGATCGAGATTGATCGCTTCCTCCGCTATTTGCAGCGCAGAAACGATCTGTCCGCTTTGCAGATAGGTCAGTGCAAGCAGTATGTAGGGCGAAGGGTCGAGCGGGGTGATGGCAATGGCCTGACGGCATGCGCGTTCGGTCTGTGGCCAGTCATAGGCGTAGCTTGAAGCCCAACCCAGGATCAGCCAGACGTCGCTGAGATCGCCATTCAGCGACAAAGCGCTGTGGGCAGAAGCTGCCAGCTTGGGCATCACCCTGGATATCGATCCCGGCGCAAGCGATAAAAACTGCCCTAAAGCTCCAATAAGCCTGCGGTGGGACAATTGATCCAAGGGGTCGTCGGAGATGATTTGTTCGTAGCGCAAGACGGCGGCGCGCAGCTCGATCAACCGCTCACGCCGGTTGACGTGGGAACCGCGCAGAAGCTGGTCGAGAAAACGGTTCTCGTTCTCGTCAGAATGGCCTGGTATGTCCACGGCCTGACCCACGATGCTGCGTGAGAGCGAATCTGAAACCATTTCGCCGATAGCATTGGCTATCAAGGTGGGAGAGGGGCTCTCGGACTTTTGTGGGAAGGAAAACGTTTTGCTTCCCTGAACCAATCCATCCAGATCGACCATTGTCGTTACGATCCTGATCCATTGCTCATCTGAGCGAATGGCGCAGCGTAACTCCAGCTCTGATCTACTCGTTCCGCCTGGAAGAACCGGGATTATCGAGGAAAGCTTGAAAAGGCTGCTGGCAATCTCTTGGGGTAGCTGTCGCGCCAGGCGCTGCTCGTTCTCTCCAGCATTGGGTTCGCTATCCAGATGAATGGCAATCCGGCGCGGAAAATCTTTTATGTCCGCCGCGGGCAAGGATGGCTGCGAGGAGAAGATCGGCACGAGGGAGCGGGGCATGAAGGCCACCCTCACGACATCGAAGCGTCCCTCATGTTCGTAATAGCTTTGCAATCTGTTGCGAAGGCGCCAGGCTTCGGTCCGGACACATGTATCGATCCGCGGATCGAAATGCTGATCTTTGCCAAATACGTCCTGAGCGATCGCATGTTCGCCTATAGCATTCGCGCGCCCTGCGAGCGCCTCTTCGACAAGATATTGGAGCAACTGCCGCGAGCGTTTTGCCGTTGCGAATGTATTGCCATTGCAGAGCTGATCCACGGCCTTGCGTATCTGTCCCGGTGTCGGGCTTGCTAATTCTGTGCCTGCCGTGATCGCCCCTGGCGCAGCGTCACGAGATGATACGCAGATGATCGAAGTCGCACTCGTATTCTTTTCCACCCGGTCTCCTCCCCGTGCTTGTATGCGAATATACTGCTCCCAATCATTCGATAGGCTGATTAAACCTCCCACGGCCTTTGATGTCGGATGTTACAGAATTTCTGCGTTTGGTTGAAACGCAGAAATCCTCTAAGTCTTTGTTTTTATAAATTTCTAGATGTAAAATCGCGCGCCACTTTTCCTCGAAATGCTCCAGTGGTCCCACTCCGACATTTGATTCCGTTTGCGGCACACTCCAGATTGCCACAGTTGGCCTGGCAAATGTCAAGTTCATTCGACGAGAACGACATGATCATCATTTTGATAATATAGTTCTTGGCATGTGGAAAGTCCGGTGGGCAGCAAGCACGATTTGTGGATGCCGGTCGATTATTGACGCTGTTAGAAACCCAGGCCCGAATATTATCGTCTGATTGGATAGAGATAGAGCGGGGGTAGGTTTACGACCTTGGTGTCGCTGTCTTTCGGTCCTATGCCATCGAAGAAGATGCGGACGATGAGGCCGATATGGGCTGCGAGTATTTCGTCAGAGGGCCGGAAGTTTGCGACGAGGATATCGAACTGAGTTCCCGGTGCTGTCATGCGCACCAGCAATGTGGCATAGCGTTCAGGATCTTCAACGACATAGCCGCGCGTGGCGGCAACTTTCACGATGAGCGACGCAATGATACGGATCACGTCAGGCATATCTGACTGGACCTGATCAGACATGGCTTGCAACTCGCTGCGTCTGTCGATTTCTGCAATGAGAACCCGGAAATAGGCGGTCAGCTCAGGGGCGGATGCGGCCTTGACGACCTCAAGCAGCACGCTTGTAAGTTGCTCCAGGGGATCTGCGACGGATCGACTTTCCACAACGCTACCGAGGTCCAGCGCGAAATCGGAAGCGGCATGTGTCATGACGGCATGAAATAATTCAAGCTTGTCGGAAAAATGCGCATAGACAGTCGTCTTTGAAACGCCGGCCTTGGCGGCCACCGCATCCATAGAGGTTCTCTCATATCCATTGGCCAAAAGCAGATCGACGGCAGCAGCCATGATCAACTCTCGTTTTGATCTAGAATTCTTGTTTCGTGGATGAGGCATACCTCAGCTCCTATATGAGCGCAGCAGTCCATTCAAGGCCCCAAGGGAGGCATGTCACAGGCGCGTCGCGTGGTCTCTGTCCAAAAAGAGGGGCAATCAAGGGCTTAGTTTCTTAACCTTCCTTCACAAAAGAGCAATCTCCGAGGCTTTGAAAAAAATCAATTGACATAACTGTACTGTACCGTTTAGAACAGTGTCACGTCTTGGAAATATGGAGGTAATTCAAGGATGTCCGCACTTTCTAGTGACTTGTCGCTCATGCCCGGCCTGCCGCCCGCGCCCAGTGGGCAGCCCGCTCCAGGGATGCCACCGATGCCCGGCTTGCCGCCCATGTCTGGCCTTCCCCCAATGCCGCCCGCAGTGCCTTCGGCTCCTGTTGAGTCGAAATGGTTGACCGATAAGGGGCGTGATATCCGCGATAAGGCCAAGGCGCTTATTCCCCTTATTCGGGAGCAGGCGCGCGAAGGCGAGAAGATTGGTGCCTTGACGCCGGATGTTCTCAAGGCGCTCAGCGATATCGGTATCTACAAGATGGCGATGCCTGCTGAATGGGGCGGGTATGCCCTCGGTGCGCGGGATCTGGTCGAGATTATCGCCACGCTGGGTGAGGCGGATGGATCGGCTGGCTGGGCTGGTTTCGTCGCCGTTGGAGTGAAGAACCTGCTGGCCCTTGAAGGCGAGGTTGTTGGAGAGGTTCTTGAAGATACCCGGGGTTGGGCTGGCCCTACCGTTGTCGGCGCGTCCGTTTTTGCGACAAAAGTCGGAGAAGGTCGCAAAGTCGAAGGCGGCTGGATGGTCAAGGGCCGCTGGGCTTTCGGTAGCGGATGCAAGCACGCCAAATGGGCGATGTTGGGCATAGAATATGATCCGAAGGTTGCTGGTGGCACCGGGCGCGGCGTTGTTGTCGTTGACCGTTCGAAATATGAGATCCTCGACGACTGGCACGTCATGGGCTTGTCTGGGAGCGCCAGCAACAGTCTTGCCATCAAGGAAGAAGTCTTTGTGGCCGATCATCGGTTTCTCGATCTGAGCCAATACCCTCTGCGTTTCCAACAGTTGCATACGCGCTACCAGGGCTTTGGCTATCAGCAGCGCGGGCTTGCCAATCTGGCGACCGTGTCCTTGTGTGATATGTCGATTGCGCTCGGTATGGCGCGCGGAGCACTTTCTTGTTTCGCGGAGCAGGCCAAGAAGCGTCCGCCTTTTTCGCTTCCGTATCCGACAATCTCTGACATGGCGTCTGCCCAAGTTGCAGCCGGCAAGGCACTTGCGATGATCAAGGTCGCCCAGGCGACAATCGAGAGCTACGCAGACCAGGTCGATGCCAGGACAGCGGAGGGGCAAGACTTTACCCATGACGAGGACTCCGAGATCAGCTTGACCCTCGCTTACGTTGCAAGCCTTTGCGAAGACGCCATTAACCTGCTGCAGAAGACGCTTGGTTCATCAACGATGTCGCTCAACAACCCTATCCAACGCTTTGTTCGCGACGTTCGTGTTCTGGCATCCCACGGTGCCGTTCGGCTTGATCCGCAAGCGGAGGTCAATGGCCGGCGCCTCCTGGGCATCACACCCTTCCCAATGTTTGCCGGTGCCGTGCCGGAACGCGTTAATCTGGAAGGCAAGGGGTCGTAAGTTCATGAGCGATTTCACGATTATTGATGGTGTCGCCCATATCCACGAGCCTAAGCTTTACGAAACCTGGCTGGACAGGGAGGATTATATTGCGGCCGTGTCGGCATCACCGTCACCGGACGTTGCCGCAAAAAAGCGCCTTCTTGTCGATTTTCAGGTCGACCTTGCAAAAATGGTGCGCGCCAAGAAGGTCGAAGAGAATGTCGTCGAGGTCATGACGAAATATGCCGACAACGACTATATTCAGCATGATCCGAATGCGAACGGTAATGGCCTGGCCAATCTGATCGAGTATTTCAAAAAAGTGCCTGTTGATAGAGGGCCAGCGCCTCCGGTCGTCAGCGTCGTCGTTGAAGGCGAAATGGGATGTGTGATGATGAAGCATCCGATGCCTGATCCCACTGCTCCGGGTAAATTCTACGATTGGTATATTCTCACGGTTTTCCGGGTGCGCAATGGCAAACTGCGTGAGCATTGGAGTGCCTTCCAGAAGATGGCAGCACCGATGATACCGCCAAAGCCGCCACACTAAACTCTGCCCGATTGATTTGAGCCAGACAGCTGTTCGGGCTATTTGTTGGAGATTGCCTTTTAGGGAGGACGGTTGCCAGTTTCTGTTGGCAACCGCTGTTGAGTGTTGCGTGTGATAAGGCACGCAAACTCATTTTAGCACGCATAAGCGCTGCATAATTTGCACCACGGCTTCGGTTCCAGCAATCGTGCAAGGCGCGCTCTAGACTAATAAAATCAGCAGGTTTGCACACTCCCGTGAACACATGTCGCGAGTGTGTCTGATCGAACCCATTTGGCGCTAAGTCCAACACAGCATCCTTCGCCGGTTCGGATGTGCTTGCCGGCTGAGCGGCCTGATGGAGTGGGCGAATAATCTCTTATTGATAGGAAACAGACAGCCGCAATCGTCGACAATAAAACCAGCGCCGAGCCCCGTCTTTGGAGGAGGGATCGCCAGGCGTCTGCATTAAAAAAGGGGCATATGTTCCATGGAACAGGCGCAAATTTCTACTATTTCACCTTTCGAGGGAAATACACTGCGAGCATATTTCAAAAGCTTGGTTGGTGCGCCCAGGAAAGCCAGGATGGCTTTGATTGGATGCCTGATCTTGATGGTTATTAGTCCTGCCGGTCTTTCGGCCATGACGCCTTTTGTGATTGCAGCCTTCTCAGCGGAGACCCATCGCGCTCAGGCCGATGCCCTGCTGATTTTTGTGGCGCTGCCGTTGCTGCTCTCCCCCCTGATCCTGCCGCTCGCCGGCGCATGGGTAGATCGGTGGGGTGCAAGGGCAGTTGCTATTCCCGCAGTCATTTTATATGCGCTGACAACCGCGATGATCCCGCTGGTCAGCGGAACGATCTGGATCTTGACTCCCATGATCATTCTGGCCGCGTTATTCGGCTTCATGTCCAGCCTTGCCGTGATTTTCAAAATCATCACATGCTGGTTTCCGGAGCATCGGGGGATCGGATTTGCACTGGTTGGGGTGCTTTCAAGCTTCGCCAATGCGCTCTTTTCTCCCTTGTTCCAGTGGTTGATTTATGGAGCGACGAACAGTGGTGGATCGGCTTCGGGCCTGCACCAACTGGGCGGCATCGGCTGGAGCGGCTCCTACTTCGTCGTCGCAGCAACCATCGCTGTTCTTGGCATTCCCTCAGCGCTCTTTCTCATCTCGGAACCTGCCAAGCCATCTGCTGCCAAACGCCTTCCCATGCCTGGCTCCAACTTGAATTTGGAGAATGCAGCCGGAATACCTCTCAAGACGGCGATCAGGACCAAGACCTGGATATTCATCACGCTTTTTCTGGCGATCACCGCTGCAGGCCCGATGACTGTCCGACAGAACTCCGTCGATTTCTTTCAGCAGCGTGGCTTTGATCTTAACGACATCGCATTTTCGCAATCTGTTTTGTTCGTGGCTTCGGTCGTCGGTCTTTTTCTCGGCGGCATGATCCTTGATCGCAGTCGTCGTCCTTGGGTGATTGCGCCCCTGCTCGCCATGGTTCCGATTGGCCTGACCATCGCCTATTTCAACCACGGTTCGGTTTTCCTGCTATATGTGGCAATGAGCTCTCTCGGATTTGCGACGGGTGCGGAGTCTGCGCTCGGACCATTCCTGGTTGCCCGTTATTTCGGGCCCAAAGCCTTTGCTCAAATTCAAGGTTTGACGCTGGCAATCTGCTCACTGTCCTTCGGTCTGACGCCATTCCTGACCAGCGCAATGGCGACTGCGGCTGGCAGCTATTTCGTCCCGTTTGCCATTTTGACCGGACTGACAATAGTTGCCGTTGCGCTGGGCGCTCTTTTACCGAACTACCCACCAGAATGGCCAACCGGGGCGGACGTTTCCGGAAAGTAAACCAGCGCCAGGGGGAGGGTTGCGATGATCCGGTATCGCAGAGCAAAAGCCGGATGAGGCCGCTCCCGATACAGCCCTTCCCATGATTGGCGACACAATAACGAGAGGTATCCTATGTTGAACCAAGCACGAGCCTCCGCTGAGCAACTCAGCCCTCACGACCAGGCGGAATTTCGCCGCGCGCTGGGTCACTATCCTACCGGCGTGTGCATTGTGACCGCGCAGCATGACAATAAGCCGATTGGCATGACAATTGGCTCATTCACGTCAGTGTCCCTGGACCCACCGCTTGTTGGCTTCTTGCCGGCGCATAGCTCGCAAACCTGGCCGTTGATCGCGAAAGCTGGCGCATTCTGCGTGAATATCCTGGCCGATGATCAATCCGATCTTCCGGGGCGGTTTGCAAAGCGGGATGCCGATCGCTTTCAGGATATTGCGCACAGCCGTTCCAGCCTTGATCTGCCGGTATTCGACGGTGTTGTCGCCTGGATCGACTGCACCCTGCATAGCGCACATGAGGCGGGAGATCACCTCTTCGTCATGGGCAATGTGCTCACACTGAGTGTGGTCCGGGATCGCCCGCCCTTGTTGTTCTGCCGTGGTGCTTTCGGTGGTTTTGTTGCCGGAACCTGATGTGAAAAGCCTGGCACTTGATGTGAAATAGAAGGAACGAAAATGACCTATTTAATTCGGCAGATGGGACATGTTGTCATCTCTTCGCCTGATCCGCTTGGTGCGGCCAAAGATATTTGTGATGTGGTTGGCCTTCGTATCACGGAGCAGGACGGCGATACGGTCTATCTCTCCAGCAACGACCGCCATCACGAACTCACCTACATCAAGGGCGATGGCAAGGCCGTGGCCTGCGGCCTGGAAGCCGTCAGCGCCGACGCCGTGGACGAGGTCAAGCGTCGTGCCCTGTCGGACGGACTGACTGTCCTTGACGACAAGCCGCTTGGAAAGCATTACGACAAGGCCGTGCGCATCGTTGCCCCAGGGGGGGCGATTTTTGAAGTGCATACGCCGATCGCCCGCAATCAGCCGCGTCGGTATAACTATTCGACGCCCGGTGCCAGACCCCGCCGGATCGAGCACATCAACGCTTTCGCGCCCGATACTCATGCCTTCGGCGAGTTCTGCGCAAAGGTGCTGGGTATGAAGCTCTCGGACATGACGGGCGAGGACGGTTTGCGGTGGTACCGCGCCGAAGACGGTTTCCATCACACGATTGCGATGGGGCCGGGTGAAAGCGGGCTGCACCATTATGCCTTTGACCTTCACTCGCTTGAGGATCTCGCAGCCATTGCCGACAATCTCACCCTCAAGGACCGGGCGATGGTTTGGGGGCCGGGCCGCCATGGGGCCGGAGGCAATATCTTCACATATTACGCCGACCCGCATGGTTGCCTGGTGGAAAATTCCATCGAGCTTGACCGCATCGACAATGACGCGACCTACGAGCCACGGACATGGGATATCTCGGAGGGTCTGGCAGGACGCTGGCTCAATCTCTGGGGCACGCCTCCCACACCCGGCTTCCTGCGTCCCGGCATAGCGTTTGATCCGAAGGTCTGATCGGGCAGCGCGAGGGACGATTGATTGGCAGGCGTGGTCGGGAAAGAAGAGGCCTATACATTTTGCGGTTGCCCGGCTCGGCGATGGATTTTCTTGGGGCTTGTGTTGAGGAACACGGTATTCGAGAGACGACCTATCATCATGCTGTGACTTAGATATTGCTGCTGCCACTGCTGGTCGGGAAACCTCGGGAAGCAGCTTTTGGGTAAACCCTTCCCCGCTATTCGGGGAGGGGTGGCGGATCGACCAGTTCAGCGGTCGATCCGACCGAGGAGAAGCGTGCGCTGGGAGGCCGCACGCTACATTTAAAAGAAGAGGAGGAGGAAGCCTTGAAACAGGCAATGATGACGCGTGCCGTCGCCAATCCTGGGACGAATAGTCACTTCGACAACAATCGCCATGCTGAAGAAATAGGCGGAACCTTGTGTTCAACCGTTATTCGCTACCGCGCTAAAGGCGCCGCGTTTTTGTCAGACGTTCACCGGTCGAAACAGCCGAGGTCATGGCAGCCAAGACCGCCGCGCCGGTGTTGGTCGAAAGGACGGCCAACCTCTCGGCATCCTATGTCTCATCTTTCATAATCAGCGTTGCGAGCATTGTTTAGATGATGTCGATCCCAGCACGTGCGGGCGATCGGCGTCGGATCAGCAGGGCTTTCTTCGCTTCATCAGGACCATACGGGAGGTGGTCCTGATCGACTTGTCAGTCTGCGTCACCGCTTTGCCAAAGGCTTCACCGCAGCACAGTCGCAATGAGGAGCAGTCAATCAAACCAAATGCAACGGAGTGAGCAGGTTCGATTCTTAGGGGAGGATAATAATGCGAATTCTATACATGATCACTATACCGTTGCTGTTTGCAACAGCTGCTCCAGCATTTGCCATCGATCCGGAGATCGGTACGCAAGAACCACCTTTTCTGGATGGTCCGCCACCAGTCTATTCCGGTCCGCTCGCAGAAGCCGGACGGTGGCTTCATGAGAATGGGGTCGATCTTCGAATTGACTATATCAACATCGCTCAGAGCGCACCTGCCTATGGCTTCAAAAAGTTAGGCTATGGGTCGTTCCTCGTCGATCTGACCGGTAATATTACGCCTGATCTCCGGATCAGGCTCACTGAAGCGGTCAATTTGCCAAATAACAATGTCACCGGCAACTTGACAGCCTTTCTTCCGCCGGTGACCGGCACCACTGACACAGCTCTCGCCCGGTTTTCGCTCGAGGCTGATTTTCTGGACGATCGCTTGACCATAGAAGCGGGCCGCATTGGATTGGCACGGGATTTTTCGATCAGGGGCTTTTGCAGCGGCATCAGTTGTATCAACGCGACGCAGGGCAAGAGCCTGAACCTTCCAGACGATGTGCGTTCAGTTTGGGGCGGTCGGGCCGCCTACAAATTGACGGCAAACACGACTTTAGGGTTCGGTTTGATCGAGGATAATCCAGACAACTGGCAGAATGGGGACGGCTGGACTTGGGGATCTGGAGACGCCGAAGGCTATATCGCCGCTGCCAACGTTCGTCATATCGAAACCTTTATGGACAGTGACAAGCCGTTTAAACTTGAAGCTGGAGCCTATTTCCGTTCCACGCCTTATCAGGACACGCTTTACAACAGTGGATGGGGCAACCCGACATATGGCGCCAATACCAAGATCGTCACGCATGACAGTGGAACGACCGCAATGTACGCGCATGCACGCAAGGTGGTTTGGAGCAGGTCTTCGGATAGTTTCAATCCGGAGAACATCGCGTTCTATGGCGGTATCCTGCATTACTTCGGTGAAGGTCACGACTATCCATGGGAAGCCTATGCAGGCGTGGAATATTCAGGGTTTTGGCAAGCCAATCCGCTGGCGGGTGTCGGTGCCTCCGTTCACTATATTCGCATCAGTGAGGAGCGAGCCGAGTACGAACGGAATGCCCGGCGGTTCTTCTCAGGTGTCGACCAGAGGCAGTCACAAGACATGTTTATGTTCGACGTGCATGGAAGCACAGGCATTTTCGGCAATGGCATTCTCGATTTCGGCGCCGCCTATATCATCAATCCGAACTCTGCTTTCGCTGATTTTTCCACCGCAAGACAGAAGGATGGAGTCGTCATTTATGCGGCGCTTGCATTCGACTTGAGTACCGTCCTTGGTCTTTCTCCCCGGAGAGGTCCCTAAGCGAAGTCAGGGAACAGTCTTTAACCTTTTCGCTTGACGAGACTCTAAAAAATATATTTTTTAGAGTAAAATATTTATAATGGGAAGGGCGGTTCCTATGACTTGTCTGATTTACCCCGAAACGTCGTAATACCACCCGCATTGCGCATCTGCGGCGCCTCTCTTTTGCGGGCGCGGATTGTTGAGACGTGTAGCCAGTTATCAGAGGCCATTTGGATGGTTACGTCGCCGTTCAGCGCCATCTGTCATATTTGATGGGAGATCGATTTATGGGGTTCAAATTCAATCAGGAGTTCCGCTATCGGATGCCCACGGTATTCGGGCCGGCCGTAGGACCTCGCCAAAAGCCGGGCGGCGGCATGTGGGCGCTGGAAGAAACCGGTACGATGAATGCGGAATGGATGGCTATTACCTATCGCACCAGTGCGGATAAGTTAGAGGCGCTTCTGCCTCCCGGAATGAGCTTGCGTGGTGAGCCACTCATCAGTGTATCCTGTGCCTGGTTCAAGAACCTCTATTGGCTTGCAGGGCGTGGCTACGGGATTTTGTCGATTGATTTCCCGGTGACCTATCAGGGCAAGACCGAACGATTGGAGGGGTCTTTCTGCCCGGTTATCTGGGAAGGTGCGCCCGATGCGATCCTGACCGGGCGGGATGAAATGGGCTTTCCAAAACTGTTTTGCGATATGCCGGAAATCACCTGGGATAAGGAAAAAGCCACCGCATCCTGCGAGGCGTCCTGGTTCGGCTTCAAATTTTTCGACATTGCTCTTGGTGAAATGGAAGAGGACGATGCCCCGCCGAGCCTGCCTGGTTCCGGGGGTGGCGCTGCCATGTACTATAAATATGTCCCTCGGACGAACCCGTTTCAGGGTGGAGGAGCAGACGTCGCTTATATCACGACGCCAGCGCCACCGCCGGGAGCGGGCAAGCCTGACGCCATTAACTTCGACGGGTACGAGTTCAAGCGTTGGCGGGCCAAGGGCAGCTTTAACTGGCACAAGGCGACGTTTGAACAGCTCCCGACAACCTTCCATATCGTCAACGCCGTGGCAGATATGCCGTGTTTTGAAATCGTCAAAACTGAAATGGTGGCCTTCTCAGGTCCGGGAATTGGCGTTTCGGTCAATAGCATCCGTCCCGTAGAGCCGGGCGATCAGGAATAAGGACAATAGAATGAAACTGGCAAGATTTATTGTCGAGGGAAAGCCTCGGCTCGGTAAAGTCGTGGGCTCTGAAATCATTGATCTGAGTTCCGCGGCTCCTGAATGCGGAAGCTCAATGAAGGCGCTAATTGAGCAGTTGGATGAATTAAGACCGGCTTTGGAAGCGCTTGATGGCCCTTCGTTTGGATTGGCTGATGTTCAGCTTGCTGCTCCAATCACGGATCCCAGGAAGTTTCTCGCCATCGGGATGAATTACAGGGCCCACGCCGAGGAAGCTGCCGCCGCAGGAATACCCACGCCAAAGTCGCAATTGTGGTTCAACAAACAGGTGACCTGCATCAATGGACCCTATGACGACGTGGTGCTGCCCAGCGTGTCCGAAAAGGTCGATTATGAAGCTGAACTGGGCTTCATCATTGGCAAGCGATGCCGCCATGTGAAGCGCGAAGACGCGCAATCGGTGATCGCCGGGTATTTCGTCGCCAACGATGTCACCGCCAGAGACTGGCAGTTCCGCTCGCCGACCTATACGCTCGGCAAGAGCTTTGATACCCACGGCCCCATCGGCCCCTGGATCACAACGGCGGATGAAGTTCCGGATCCGCACAATTTGACGCTTTCCCTCTCTCTGAATGGCGAGGAAAGGCAGCGCACGTCTACGGGCGACATGATCTACGATATCTGGGATCAGATTTCCTATCTCTCAACCGTTATGACCCTTGAACCGGGTGACATCATCATAACGGGAACGCCGTCCAATGTTGGGATTGCAACCGATACCTTCATGAAGCCGGGCGATGTCGTTCGCGTCGAAGTAAACGGACTGGGTTCAATCGAAAACCGGTTCGTTGCTGAAGAGCGATAATCCATCAACGTTGATTGGCAGATAGCCAATTGAGATACTCCTGCCTTTAGGGTCTGTCTGGTTCAACCCGAACCGGCCAGACCCTTGCAACCGCACGACCCTATGCCAGGTGAGAAAGAAGGCCCACCCTCCTCATCACCCTGAATTTCTCCTCCGGGAACCGCAGACCGTCAGCCTCCGCTCCCCCGCTGCTGTGGGCCGCACACCTGGTTGCAATCTTTCCAGCAAGCGCAACGCTATATCCGTGCTCCAGATTGATGATCCGGCGGTTGATCGCCGACGCATACATATTCAGTTTTTCAGCGGCTCCCCGGAAAAACCCAGCGCGGGCAACGGCATCCAGCAAGATTCCGGAAGAGAATATGAGTTGCATTTGGCGGCCCACCGTTTCATTTTCTCGAACGGTAAAGCCGGAAAACTGTGCTTGTCATTCAACTTTTCATCGCGCACCTTCAAGCCGATTTTGCAAGGAGTATGACAATGACGTTTTCGCCCGTGACCGGTCTCGATCACGAATATTTCCTTCGTCTCAGCTTCAAGGTCGCACTCAGGGCCCAGGAAACAGGCAATCATCCCTTCGGTGCTATTCTGGTCGGACCGGATGGCGAGGTGCTGATGGAACAGGAAAACGCCTATAATCCGACGCGCGACATGACCGGGCATGCAGAACGGGTTCTGATGACCCGCGCCTCGCAAGCCTATACGCCCGAACGTCTCAATCAATGCACCATGTACACGTCAGCCGAGCCCTGTGCCATGTGTGCCGGTGCGGCCTATTGGGCTGGGATTGGGCGGGTGGTTTTTGGCTTGAGCGAGAGCCAGTTGAAGGCGATGACAGGCAATCATCCTGAAAATCCCACCCTCGACCTGCCATGCCGTGTGGTTTTCGAGGCGGGCCAACGCCGCGTTGAGGTTATCGGCCCTTTGCTGAGCGAGGAAGCCGCCAAGTTGCATGATAATGCTTGGGGTTGATGGGGTGAATTGCCCTGGGGTTTACGTTGGTGTGGGCGTTCGCGATCCAGTTTTTGAACGTGAGCGCCGGTCGTTGCTCCCCGTCTTTGAAACGAGATCTTCAAAGGGGCCGTCTAAACGCAAGAGGAGATCACTTGTCTTGCGTAGATGCGCTTCAAGTCGGGAACATGCGAGTTCTGTGTCGCGCGCCAGAACTGCTTCAGCGATTTCAGCATGTTCAATGTCAACGTGACGGGGCTCTTTAATAAAGGGAACCGCCATGCGTCTATATCGTTCGACCTGCCAGAACATCGAGTCGCGTAGCTTCAGCCACCAGCGACTATCGCATGCGATAACCAAGGCATCATGGAATGCCGCATGAAGCTCAGTCCAGGCAGGATTAACGGTATCGCTGCCGTTAGGGTCAGACATCGAGGTATGGTGCAGTTGATGGCTGATGTCTTTGATATGACCTTCCCAGGCTAAGGACCCCTTGGCAATCGATCGGCGAAGGCAGCGAAGTTCGATCTCTATCCGTACCTCGGTCAAATCCTTTAAATCTTCGATCGAGATCGGGGTAACATGAAATCCGCGCTGAGCCTCTGCAACAACCAGACCATCTGATGTCAGACGCGCCAAAGCCTCTCGCACCGCCCCGGGGCTAACGCCAAGTTGCCGGCACAAAGTATCGATCTTGAGCCTCGACCCCGGGATAAAGCGGCCGTTGAGCAAGTCGTGGCGCAGAACCTCATAGGTTTCGAGGGTGCGGGATCGTACTGTCATCGCGACATTTTCTATCTTATTTTGGTGAAAATATATTTTTCAACCTTCTGTATATAGAGATCTAAAAACACGCACAATCCGGAAACCTTCATTGGTTCTCCCGCTTCAGAGATCCCGTTTCGTCGGACAGTACGGCTTTTTGTTTTCAGTTCGTGCATCATCGCTAACAGGCATTGACAGACTGTGACGTTTCGATAGTCTTTAATTATGATCTGTATTGCATAATTACAGAATAATAAAAAGGGAACGTCATGAAACGCAAATTGGGATTGCTGGCAACGCTGGCATTTGCACTTTTACCTGGACTTGCACTCTTGCCGGGGCATGGCCTGGCGCAGGACAAGGGCGGGGTCATTAATGTCGCAACCATCGGTGAGCCACCAACACTGGACCCGATGGCCTCCACCGCCGATCTGGTCGGTATGACCACACAGCATATTTTCGAGACCTTGTTCACCTTCGATGACAAATGGAATGTCATTCCGCTATTGGCTGAGACCATGCCAACCATCAGTGATGAGGGCAAAACCTACGACATCACCTTGCGCGCTGGCGTGAAATTTCATGATGGCTCGGTGATGACCTCCACTGACGTGGTGGCCTCGATTGAGCGCTGGCTTGCAACCGCATCACGCGGCAAACAGGTTGTGGCCTATATCGACAAGGTGACAGCGCAGGGCGACAATGCCATTCGCATCACGCTGAAAAAGCCCTATGCGCCGTTGTTGTCGCTGCTGGCGTTCAACAATTCCGCAGCGGTGATCATTCCAAAATCCACCATCGCCGATCCTTTGACAAAATTCATTGGCACTGGCCCCTATATGCTAAAAGAGCGCAAGCCAGACCAATATATTCAGTTGGTGCGGTTTGACGGCTACGTGCCGAGAACCGATGCCGCGAACGGATTTGGTGGCGCACGCAAAGCCATTCTCGATGAAATCCGCTTCATTCCCGTGCCTGATGCCAACACACGGCTTGAAGGCGCAGTCTCCGGTCAGTTTGACTACACAGACTCGCTCGCACCGGAGAGCTATGACCGCCTGAAAGGCTCAAAAGCCTCTGACCCCGTGGTGCTCAAGCCCTATGGTGCGCCGGTGTTTGTGATGAACACCAAACAGGGCATCATGACCAGCAAGACCCTGCGCCATGCCGTGCAGGTGGCATTGAACCCGCAGGACATGTTATTGGCCGCCTTTGGCAACCCTGAATTCTTCGCGGTTGATGGTGCGATCTATCCTGAAGGCTATGCCTGGCACACCAAGGAAGGCATTGCCCGTTATGGCAGTGGCGACCCTGAAGCCGCCGCCAAGCTGATGAAAGAGGCGGGCTATGATGGCAAGCCAGTGCGCATCCTCACCAGCCGCCAATATGAATTTCACTACAAAATGGCGCAGGTGGCAGCAGAATATCTGAAAGCCGCTGGCTTCAAGGTTGATCTGCAAATCTATGACTGGGCAACGCTGACAACGCGCCGTGCTGATCCTGCCCTTTGGGATATTTTCATCACCCACGGCCCCTTCCCGCCAGAGCCTGTGCTGAACGGCTGGATGTCGGATAGTTACCCCGGCTGGTGGTCAACGCCTGAAAAGACCAAGGCGATTGAGCCATTCATTGCCGAATCTGATCCAGCCAAGCGCCAGAAGCTTTTCGCGGAGATTCAGAAGACCTTCTATGAGGATGCGCCGGTGTTCAAGGTGGGTGATTTCAATGCGCTTTCGGCCAAGGCCAAAACGCTTGAGGGCTTCCATCCATCGCCATGGCCTTACTTCTGGAATGTCAGCTCCAAGAAATAAGCCGGTTTCTATCCTTCAGAATGAAGTAGCACATCATGTCGAGATCCTTTCCTCCTGATTTTCTCTGGGGCGTGGCGGCCTCTGCCTTTCAAACGGAAGGTGCTGTTCATGCCGATGGGCGCGGCCAAAGTGTGTGGGATATTTACAGCCACACACCGGGCCGCACTACCAATGGCGATACTGCCGATATTGCATGCGACCACTACCACCGCTACCCGGAAGACATCGCGCTGATGCGCGGGCTTGGGGTGAAGGCCTATCGGCTTTCCACCGCTTGGCCGCGCATTTTCCCAACTGGCAGTGGGCAGGTGAACCAGCGAGGATTGGATTTCTACGACAGGGTGATCGATCTTGCCTTGCATGAGGGGATAGAGCCTTGGATTTGCCTGCATCATTGGGACATGCCGGTCGCCGTTGAAGACAACGGCGGCTGGCGCAATCGCGATACGGCCAAGATTTTTGCCGATTACGCCGCCGTTGTCACCAGGCATTTTGGTGATCGGGTCAAACGTTTTGCACCAATCAACGAGCCGAATGTGATTCCATGGGTGGCCTATAATGTCGGGCGTCATGCGCCCGGAAAGCAGGATTATCCTTCCAGCCTTCAGGCCATTCATACGCTCAATCTTGCCCATGGTTATTCGGTATCAGCGGTGCGGGCAGAAGCGCCGCAAGCTGAGGTGGGCAATATCGTTTCCCTTGGTCCGGTACGTCCACACTATGACGATGCCGCCCATGAAGAAGCACGCATTCTGGGCGATTGCCTCTGGCGGAGAGTCACGGTTGATCCGCTCTGGCTCGGCACCTACCCGGAGCCGATTGCGGATGCCATGCAGCCCTTCATTCAACCGGGTGACATGGAGGCCATTTCGCAAAAAATGGATTTCTTCGGCCTCAATCACTATAATCCGGTGTTTGTCGGGCCGAATAAAAACACCAGTTTTGGCGTATCCGAAACCGCACCCCCAACAGGCATGGGACCACTCACCGATGTCAACTGGGTAGTTGATCCGGCGGCATTTCTGGAGCAGATCCGCGATACCAGCGCCCGCTATGGCAAGCCAACCATTTACATCACCGAAAACGGTGCCTCCTACCCGGATGCCCTTGGCCCAGACCGTAAGGTGATCGACAACGACCGCATCGCCTATTTCGACCTCTACCTGAATGCGCTGCTGGATGCGCTGGATGAGGGCCATGACATCAGAGGCTATTTCGCCTGGTCGCTGATGGATAATTTCGAATGGGGCCGCGGTTATTCCAAGCGGTTCGGCTTGGTTTACGTCGATTATCCCACCCTGCAACGCATTCCCAAACAGTCTTACCATTGGCTCAGCGATGTGATTGCCGCCAATGCCCTATAAATCCAAGCGACGAGAGGGCAGATCATGATCAGCTATATCGTCAAGCGCCTGCTTGGCATGATTGTGGTGATGTTTCTGGTGGTGACCATTGTGTTTATCATCGTGCGCGTCACCCCCGGTGATCCCGCAGCCGTCATGCTGGGGCCGGATGCGTCAGCCCAAGATGTTGCCGATCTGCGCTCCAAGCTGGGGCTGGATCAATCGCTGATCTCGCAATACGTATTTTATATCGGCGCCTTATTGACGGGTGATCTGGGCCGCTCGATCTTTCTGGATATGCCAGTGGGCGCTGCCCTGTTGCAACGGGCCGAGCCAACCTTTTTCCTCACCCTGTTTGCACTGCTGATTGCCTGCGTGCTGGCGCTGCCCATTGGCATTTATGCCGCCTATCGGCGCGGCTCATGGCTCGATCAAGCGGTGACGGCCATTGCCATGTTGGCGGCCAGCATTCCCAGCTTTTGGCTTGGTTTGATCCTCATGCAGTTCTTTGCGGTCAAGCTGCAACTGTTTCCCGTCTCCGGTTATGGCGGACCGGGAACAAGCTTTCTGGAGCGGATGTATCATCTGGCTTTGCCCGCCATCGCGCTGGGTCTGGTCTCATCATCCCTGATCCTACGCTTTACCCGTGCTTCCATGCTGGATGTGCTGGGCGATGATTTTGTGCGCACCGCCCGCGCCAAAGGCCTTCAAGAGCGGCATGTGGTGCTGCGCCATGCGCTGAAAAATGCCCTGATCCCCATCCTCACTGTGGTGGGGCTGACGGCGGCTGTCTTGATTTCGGGAGCTGTTGTGACCGAGACGGTGTTTGGCCTGCCCGGCATTGGCAGCCTCGTGGTCTCTGCTGTTCTGCGCCGGGATTATCCGGTCATTCAAGGGGCCTTGCTGGTAGTTGCCGGTCTCTATGTGTTGGTGAATTTCGCCATCGATATGCTCTATCTGCTGATTGATCCGAGGGTGCGTTACTGATGACCCAGCCCATATCCTTAGAGAGCACACCCCCACCGCAATCAGAAACCTTGCGTTTTCTGCGCCGCCTTTTACGTCGCAAGACGGTGGCGATTGGCCTATGCATTCTCGCCGTCTTCGTGCTTCTGGCAGTGTTGGCACCATGGATCGCCCCTTATTCACCCTATAAACTTTCGATCATGAACCGGCTAAAACCACCGAGCGGAACCTACTGGTTTGGCACGGATGAGTTTGGACGCGATGTGTTTTCGCGCACGATTTATGCGGGGCGGCTCTCTCTGCTGGTTGGGGCGTCAGTCGTGGCGCTGTCATCGCTGATTGGCGTCACGCTTGGGCTGCTGGCAGGCTTTTTTCATCGGCTGGATACACCAATTGCCCGGCTGATTGATGCGATGATGGCCTTTCCCGATATTCTTCTGGCCATCGCATTGGTAGCGGCCCTTGGGCCATCACTCACCACGGTGATCATTGCCCTTTCGGTGGTCTATGCTCCCCGCTTGGCCCGCATTGTGCGGGCTTCCACACTGGTGATCCGCGAACTACCCTATATCGAAGCGGCCCGTGCCCTTGGTATTTCCACCACACACATCATGGTGCGGCATGTGCTGCGCAATCTGATGTCGCCCATTCTGGTGCAGGCCACATTTCTGTTTGCCAGCGCCATGCTGGCCGAAGCGGGCCTGTCGTTTCTGGGCGTCGGCGTCAGCCCGGAAATCCCCACCTGGGGCACGATGATTGCAACTGGTCGGCAATATGTCGATCAGGCCGATTGGATGACGCTGTTTCCCGGCTTTGCCATCATTCTCTCTGTGATGTCGCTTCAGATCGTCGGAGACGGTTTGCGCGATATGCTCGACCCAAGACTGCAAAAGGATATTTGACCATGCTGCCTCAGGAACAAGGCTTGGGCCTCCTGCTGTTAAAAAACCTCCGCCCTCTGGCCTTTGGCGACGCAACGCCCCAACAGGCGATCGATATTCTGATTAGTGCTGATGGCAACATCGTCAAGGTTGGCAAAGACCTTGCCCTGACAGAAGATGCCGAAATCATCGACGGCAAAGGGGCATGGATTTCGCCCGGCTGGGTCGATCTGCATGTGCATATCTGGCATGGCGGCACGGATATTTCCATTCGCCCATCGGAATGCGGAGCCGAGCGCGGCGTGACCACGCTGGTGGATGCAGGCTCTGCTGGAGAGGCCAACTTTCACGGCTTTCGCGAATATATCATCGAGCCATCGCGAGAGCGGATCAAAGCATTTTTGAACCTCGGCTCGATTGGTCTGGTGGCCTGCAACCGCGTGCCGGAACTGCGCGATATCAAGGATATTGATCTTGACCGTATTCTGGAATGCTACGCTGAAAACAGCGAACATATTGTTGGCCTGAAAGTGCGTGCCAGCCACGTCATTACCGGATCATGGGGTGTAACGCCTGTCAAACTCGGCAAGAAAATCGCCAAAATCCTGAAAATTCCGATGATGGTGCATGTTGGCGAACCACCAGCGCTCTATGATGAAGTGCTGGAAATTCTAGGCCCCGGCGATGTCGTGACCCATTGCTTCAACGGCAAGGCCGGGTCCAGCATTATGGAAGACGAAGACCTCTACAACCTCGCCGAGCGCTGCGCTGGCGAAGGAATCCGGCTGGATATCGGCCATGGCGGTGCCTCCTTCTCGTTCAAGGTGGCGGAAGCAGCGATCAAACGGGGGCTTTTGCCCTTTTCCATCTCCACCGATCTGCATGGGCATTCCATGAATTTCCCGGTCTGGGATCTGGCCACCACCATGTCCAAACTGCTCTCGGTGGGCATGCCGTTTGAGAAGGTGGTCGAGGCGGTGACCCATGCGCCAGCCTCCGTCATCCGTTTGTCGATGCAGGATCGGCTGGTGCCGGGCGCACGGGCCGATTTCACCATTTTTGATCTGGTTGATGCCGATCTGGAAGCAACCGATTCCAACGGCGATGTTGCCCGCCTGACCCAGCTGTTTGAGCCGCGCCATGCCGTGATTGGCCGCGAGGCCATTGCTGCCAGCCGTTACATTCCGCGCGCCCGCAAACTGGTGCGCCACAGCCATGGCTATTCGTGGCGCTGAAATGCATTTGATGATTCTAGAATTGGAAACCGCGTGAGTATGACTTCACCCTCCACCGATGCCGGATTGCCAACACCCTATGAGCGCCTAGCCGCTCTGGGCATTGCGCTGCCGCCATCCCCACCACCCATTGCTAATTTTGTCACCCATGTGCGGGAGGGCAATTTGCTGTTCCTCTCCGGTCAGGGGCCGCGCGAAGCAGATGGCTTTCTCTATTCCGGCAAAGTTGGTGACGACGTACCGCTGGAAGATGCCTATCGCCACGCCCGCCTCACTGGCATCAACCTGATTGCCGTGATGCACGATGCCTTGGGCGATCTCACCCGCGTGCGCAAAATTGTCAAAATGCTTGGCATGGTCAATGCCGCGCCGGATTTTCGTGATCATCCGCAGGTGATCAATGGCTGTTCAGACCTGTTCATGGAGGTATTTGGTCAAGCGGGTCAGCACGCCCGCTCGGCGGTTGGGTTTGGCTCGCTTCCCGGAAATATCACCGTGGAAATCGAAGTGATTGTGGCGTTGCACGAATGAGAAAGACCCTCTCAGTGAACCCGCCAACCCATGCGCTTTTCGATCCGCTCCGCCGAGGCCTTGACATGGCCCACGTAGGGATTGCCTTCAGAAAACGCCTTTTGCTCTGGCAAGACGATAGAGATGGTGGCAACACACACACCATCCCGATCACAAATCGGCGAGGCGATACAGGCAACCGCATAGTCGGATTCACCCGCCTGAATCGACAGACGCTGCTGAAACGCACGTACCGCCGCATCCGACAAGGTCCGCGCATCCACCTCAGCGCGCCCGGTTGGCGACGAGCGGGCGCAATGGGCAAACAAGTCGATGCGCTCTTTTTCCGGCAAATGGCCAACGAGAAGGCGGCCAGACGCCGTCCAGTTCAGCGGCACACGGGTGCCAACCCGCGAGGCGACCTGAAAATGGCTTGGCCCCTCGGCCATGGCCAGCACCAGCATATGGTCATTGTCGCGCCCGCACACTTGCACGGTCTCGCCCGCTTCGCGGCACAGATCATGCATTTCCTGCGTGGCAATGCTGATGAAATCCAGCGAACGGGAATAGGCAAGGCCGTAATGGTAAAGCCGTGGGCCGAGCCAGATGGCCCCGTCACCACTGCGGGTCAGCATGTTCTTGTCCACCAGATCATCAATGATGGTGTAAATGGTAGACAGCGGCGCACCAACCGCCTTGGCAATAGCATAAGGGCCAACGGGCGCGCCCGTTTCATAAAGATGATCCAGCACCTGCAAGGCGCGGTCCATGCCGCTGACGCGCGAGCGACGCTCCGCCGGGGCCTCAACGGGCTGGCTGTCTGCGGCAACCGATACCGTGCGTGCCTTGCTATCCATCATGCGATCCTTACCTGAGTGATCGGCTATTACATTATAACGGCATAGCTGTCGATTGTAGAAATGATGGGCCTTTGCCCACAAAAAGTGGAAAAGCTTATGACCAACGATATTCGCACCCAGCTCGGCCTTCGCCCGGTGATCAATGTTTCCGGCACTATGACCAGCCTTGGCGCATCCATTGTGGTGCCAGAGGCCATTGCCGCCATGACGGCTATTCTGCCGCAATTTGTTGAAATCAGTGATCTTCAGCGCAAAGCCAGTGCCATTATTGCGCGGCTAACCGGGGCTGAAGCAGGCTTTATCACCGCTTCATGCTCGGCAGGCATTAGCCTTGCCGTGGCAGGCTCCATTACCGGGCCGGATCTGCTGGCCATTGAAAAACTGCCCGATGTCAGCACGACCAAGAACGAAGTGCTGGTACAGATGGGCCATCTGGTCAGCTATGGTGCCCCAGTCGATCAATCCATTCGTCTGGGTGGCGGCAAGGTGGTGCTGGTCGGCCAAGCGACCTCTGCCCATCGCTACCATATGGAAAATGCCATTACCGAAAACACCGCCGCCGCCGTCTATGTCGTTTCTCACCATGTGATGCATTACGGCCTTTTGCATCTGAAGGAATTTGTCGAAATTGCCCATGCGCGCGGCGTGCCCGTGATTGTTGATGCGGCTTCGGAATATGACCTGCGGATTTTCCTCGATCAGGGCGCGGATATTGCTCTCTATTCTGGCCATAAATTCCTCGGCGGCCCCACATCCGGCATTGTTGCCGGGCGCAAGGAACTGGTTCGCAATGCCTATTTGCAAAACATGGGCATTGGCAGGGGCATGAAAGTCGGCAAGGAGAGTATCTTTGGTGTCATGGCAGCATTGGAAGCCTGGGAAAAACGCGACCATGCAGCAGTGCGCGCCCGTGAAACCGGCTATCTGCATCTGTGGAAAGAAGCACTGGATGGCCGCCCCGGTGTGACGGCCTTGATTGAGCCGGACCCAACCCACAATCCGCTGGATCGCCTGCGGGTGATCCTCTCACCACAAGAAGCGCATATCAGCGCCTATGATCTGGCAGGCGCGCTGGCCCGTGGCAATCCGCCGGTGATTGTGCGCGATCATGAAGCGGAACATCATTATTTCTACCTCGACCCCTGCAATCTCCATCCCGGGCAGGCGGTCATCGTGGGTGACCGTCTGGTTGAAGAACTCGACAAGGCGAGAGCGTCTAATGAAGTGATCAACACGCCGCATGAGGAATGGGGCCGCCACCGCTTTGATTCCATGCTGCGCTGGCCGGATTGAGCACTGCCGTGCTTTGTTCAAATGTGATTTGCTGAAAGCGGCATCAGCGGCATCACAGCATTGGATTGCCGCACCAGTCAGGGGTTTTGTGCGATCAGTCTCTCGAGTCCGTCAGGTTCAGATTGGAACCAGACAGACCCGAGGCTATCATGGTGTTCATGTCAATGATCGGCAGGAATGACGGTTTGAAGTCAGCGTTCAATTTACCGGTCGCACTTCCACCTAAAATCCGTTGATCGGAAGACAGAAACAGAATGATCAAGGGTTTTACAAACCTCCATCCCCTCATTTTCAGGGCCGCGCGCCGACGCTATCCTTGGTCGAGCGCTTCTTAACCATTCACGCTATCGCTTTATTTAGGGTGGTCCGATATAAATATCGCATCACCGTGCGAGCACTGAATGTATCCTTGGTCTGAACTCCTTGCGAACCTGGCAATCGTTGCCATCACAACGTCGACCTGGACATTCGTCCGGCCACACCTCGCTGGCCAAGGACCACGCGCTTTTTCGTTGACTTTTGGCTGCCTCATGGCGGTTGGCTTGCTCGCGACCATGGCTCTGCCGTTTCGCTTCACCGACGGTGTTTTCCTGGACACTCGGTATACATTTCTCGCCATATCGGGTTTCTTCGGCGGCCCTATTGCGGCCTTGCCACCGCTTGTCGTGGGAATCATCAGGCGATTGATGATCGGAGGCGTGGGTATAACGGTTGGCATCCCGCAAATCATCGCGGCGGCATGCATCGGTATCATCGCAAGCCGATTGCTTCGCGGCAAGATCCCGACTTTCCCGCAGATCGCCGTGCTTGCTCTGTTCGTCGCCGTCAGCGGCGTAGCCGGCTTCTTTGTCGTGCGTCCATTTGAGGTCTGGGGCAATCTGATCGTCGTGACGGTCGGTCCATTCATGGTGGTCTTGTTTGGAGCCACCCTCTTATCCGCTGTTGCCATTGCGCAGGAGATGAAGCGGACAAGGCTTGAAAGGGATTTGGCTGCGGCACAGATCCGTCTAGCCGATGCGCTCGCGACCATGGCGGATGGCTTGGCACTTTTCGACCGTGATGGGGTGCTGGTTTTCACCAATCAAAGATACCTCGATATCTTCAAGGAAACGGCCGATGTCAGGGTGCCCGGGAAAAACATCCGAGAAATCTTGCGGACATCCTTCGAACGTCATGAAGAAGCGCGCGTGGAATCGGATGTCGATCCTATCATCGATCGGGTTGTGGAAGGCCTGTTCCGGCCCAGCGATCGTCTAATCCAATTGGCTGACGGACGTTCAATCGAGGCAAGAACGCGGGTTACAGGCGAGGGGGAGGCGATGATCGTTTACGCGGATATCACTCTTCATTGCCAACGAGAAGCACGGTTACACGAGTTGAACGATCGCTTGTCGGCGTTGGCCGATACGGACGAATTGACTGGTTTGATGAACCGCCGTGGTTTGGAAGCGTCCATGGACCAAGCTTTTGACAGAGCCAAGGATCAGGGCGGCAATATCGGCCTGCTTCTTATCGATGTCGATTGGTTCAAGGCTTATAACGACACCTATGGCCATCCCGCCGGGGATAAATGTCTTCAGCTTGTCGCCAACACGGTTCATGCGACGTCCAGGTCATTTACGGGAAGCATTGTGGCGCGATATGGTGGGGAAGAACTGACCGTCGTGTTGCCGAACGCATCAATATCCGAAACCGAGACAGTCGCGCGGCTCGTTTGTACAGCCGTGCGTACTCTGGCCATCGAGCATGTTGGAAGCGAAAAGCGCATCGTCACAGTGAGCGTCGGGGCCGCCAATCTGAAATCGATGCCAGGCCTGCGCAAGACGGACCTCCTTCTGCAGGCTGACGCTGCGCTCTACGCAGCCAAGGCGGCGGGGAGGGACTGTGTCCAGACAGCTCCTGATCTCCTTCCGATTGCCAGACGCGCCGACAGCCGTTGACTTTGCATGGTCAGCCGCTCACCTCCTGTTTGCATCACACATCAAAGACGCGCAAACACGCCGAATCTCAGGAATATCCGTTGCAGCAAAGCCGTTGGTGGAGTCTAATGCCTGACAAGACGATGGGCGTGTTACAGCAGTCGTGCTGCTTTCCACGATATTCTGTGCCACCGCTACTCCAGTTTGGCGATTGAATGACGATATTTTCTGTCCGGCATATTACCTCATATCGGTATAAGAGACCGGTCGAATTCGGCGAGCACAGATTGATGTTCCGGCCGAGGGATAGTTTTGACCAGACACTTCTGAGTTCTCATCTGGATGTCAATCCAAAGCCCGATTACATCAGGTGGATCCATGATGTGTTTGGCAATTGCGTTGCGCTGGTGGGGTTTACCGGCAAGGCGCGGGAACTCTGCTTCGGGACAAATATCCGCCTGGACCATACCCAGCAGGTTGAAATGGATCTGCAGATCGATGCAGAAGCTCTCCACTTCCCTTTCGCTTACGACCCGGAAGAAGTTATCGATCTGGAACGGACAATCAAACGGCATTTTCCGGATCCCGACGATGAAGTTGGCAGATGGACAAGGCAATTCGTGCGGATCGGTCAGCCGACCGAAACCGGTCGCCTGTTGATGACCCTTTGTTATGCGATCCACGAGAGTTTCATCTATGCCCGACGCCTGGAGCATGGAACGCAGACACCGCTTGAGACGCTCCGGCTTCGCCGTGGCACGTGCCGTGATTTTGCGCTGCTGATGATGGAAGCGGCCCGGTCGCTTGGGCTCGCTGCGCGTTTCGTTACCGGCTATATCTATGTACCCGACCGCGACGGCTCAACCAAGCTTGGCGGTGGCTCCACCCATGCCTGGTGCCAGGTCTATCTTCCCGGTGCCGGATGGGTGGAATTCGATCCCACCAACGGGATTGTCGGAAACCGCGATCTTATCCGTGTCGGTGTGGCGCGCGACCCAAAACAAGCGGTTCCGCTTTCCGGAAGCTACGACGGCGACGCGTCGGATTTCGACACGATGTCCGTCCAGGTTAATGTTACAACCGATGAGTTGAGCAATACCGCAGCATAGATGGAACAGCTCGGTCGCCTGAGCGTTTGCCGCCTGAACGTGCATTCGTAGCCCGTATTTCGGAAATTTTTATCAGAGGATGCCTATTCATCATGAAGATACGCGCGGGATTTCGCATAGGTTACGAATGCCAGCAAGAGACGGCTATGCTGCTGGTGCTCAATATCCATCCCTCCCGCCGCACCGATCTTCTGCAGGATCAGGTCCTGAGTTTCGACCGGGCGATTGAGGCCTGGGGTTATTTCGATGGCTTCGGCAATGCCTGTAGCCGCATCGTCGCACCACCGGGACTGACAACGATTTCTACGGAATTCGAGATCTACGATAGCGGTCTTCCAGATCCGGTGCCTGAGAATGCGTGGCAGCATGACATCAAGGATCTTCCGGATGATGTGCTCGTCTTTCTTCTCGGCAGCCGATATTGCGATACGGATCGCCTGTCAGATTTCGCCTGGAAGACATTTTCTTTTACCCCTTTGGGCTGGCCGCGGGTGAAGGCGATCCTGGATTTCGTCCACAATCACATCACCTTCAACTATCAGAAGGCTGATCTTCTCCGCACGGCTTTCGGAGGTTTTACCGATCAAACCGGCGTTTGCCGCGATTTTGCGCATCTTGCGATCACGCTATGCCGCTGCATGAATATTCCGGCACGTTACTGCACCGGGTATCTGGGGGATATAGGCGTGCCTGATGATCCGAACCCGATGGATTTCAGCGCATGGTTTGAAGTCTATCTCGGCGGTCGCTGGCATACGGTTGATGCCCGACATAACAAGCCCCGGATAGGCCGCATCCTCATGGCCATCGGACGGGATGCGACAGATGTAGCACTTTCAACTGCCTTCGGCCCTGCCATCTTGACGCAATTTGAAGTGACAACCATAGAGATATAGAGTGTGGTGTCATACGCAGACAAGCTGTTTGATCTCGTCCCTTAGCTCGACGCCTTCAGCGCACTGCTATGTCACGCTTACGGCAGGCCGATCATTGATGCCTATAGTTTTCGGCGAGGAAGACACTCACCGACCTCAGGCCCTATGAGTTCATCTGCAATTGATGGACTTTAGAAGCGGATCGATTGGCCATTGAGTCCACCCGTCAAAAGCGGCCTCTTTGAGAATTCGCAATCGGCTCGTGACGGGATTGCTCGGCGCTGTTAAGCAAAGAGTATCGGACATACAGCGCGGTGAAATGGGCAACGCGGCGAAACGGGAGGCTGCCTTGGATTTCATGAAATTGCTCAAGTCGCTTGAGGAATTGCTCTACGAGTTGGTGTCCTGGCTGCTGTTTTATCCTCTAACCATGTGGCGCTCGGTGAAGAGACCTCTGAGTATGATGCGATACGCCGATCTCGAACTTGCTGACAGACCGGAGGATCAATACGACGATACCCTGAGCCCTCCCTTGTTCCTGCTTATCACGCTGCTTCTGTCCCAAGGGCTGTCGACGGCCTTTCCGTCCAGTTACGATACCACTGTTGCGGCCAAGGAACTGGGATCAGTGTCGAACCTGCTCATCGCGCGTGGTGTGTTATTCGGGATCTTTCCCCTTTGCATGGCAGTCACCCTTTTACGGCGCAAGTCGGTAAGGATCACCAGAAGCTCGCTACGCCCGCCCTTTTTCAGCCAGTGTTATGTCGCGGCGCCGTTCGCATTCATCATCGGGCTGGCGTTCGACTTGATATTCATGCCCGACGGACAAGGTGTCCTGATCGGCCTCCTGACGCTGACTGCTGCCACACTCTGGTACGCGCAAGCCGAGGTTCGATGGTTTAAGCAGGATTTGGCTATTGGAGGATTGAAGGCGATTGGCGCCTTCACCCTGGCTTTCCTGGCCGCGACAGTCGTGGCGTTCTTTCTGGCCATTACCATCGGCCTTGAAGCTAAGACCCTGACACCCTGATCGACAGCTGACCTCTGCCTTCGGTACGCGACACCATCGAGCCCTTCCATTCACCTGTGCGAAAGGTTTAACCGACCTGACCACATTCGTGGCATGCGCCTTTGCGTTGCATTCCTGTCGCCATCGCGGGAACTATCCTGCCGGACCTCCATTTAGGAAACGGAGCGACAAGTTCATGCAATGAACAGCACCTCATCGTGAAAGTCCGCAACCCTGCGTTAGGAAATGACGCAAGAGTTCTGTGGTCTTGACCTCATTCCATGTCACCGAAAAGGGGAGCGGACATGTCGAACAGCAACCAAATGGATCTTTCCCGCCGGGATCTTCTTATCTCCTCGGCTGTAACGGCCGTGGTTACAGGAGCCGGCGAAAGGAGCGTGGCAGCACAGCCTGCAGGAGACAAGATGAAATTAACCACACCTGTGACGCTCAACGTCAATGGAGCGCGCCGTGAGATTGAGGTCGATAACCGCACGACCCTTCTCGACGCGCTAAGGGAGCACCTGGATCTTACGGGCACGAAAAAGGGTTGTGACCATGGTCAATGCGGAGCCTGCACCGTCATGGTGGATGGTCGGCGGATCAATGCCTGTCTGACGCTGGCCGTCATGCATGACGGCGACGAGATCACCACAATCGAAGGTCTCGGTAAGCCTGATAACCTTCATCCGATGCAGGCCGCCTTCGTCAAGCATGATGGTTTTCAGTGCGGCTATTGTACGCCCGGCCAAATCTGTTCCTCCATAGCGGTGATTGAGGAAATCAAGGCGAATATCCCGAGTCACGTGACGTCCGACCTTAATGGGCCTGCACAATTGACAGCCATCGAAATCCGCGAGCGGATGAGCGGCAATATCTGTCGATGCGGCGCCTATTCCAACATTGTCGACGCCATTTCCGAAGTTGGAGGGATCAAGGCATGAAAGCTTTCACCTTTGAGCGCGCGGCCTCGATTGAGGCGGCAGTGAAGACGGCTGCTGCCAACCCAGACGCCAGGTTTATCGCCGGTGGCACCAACCTGCTCGATCTGATGAAACTCGAGATCGAAACGCCAACCCATATCATCGATGTGAATGGACTTGGTCTCGATAAAATCGAGTCCACCGATAACGGCGGTTTGCGCATCGGTGCTCTCGTGCGAAACACCGATCTTGCCGCACACGGGACTGTTCGCCGCGACTACGGTCTGTTGTCGCGAGCCCTGGTTGCCGGTGCCTCCGGCCAACTTCGCAATAAGGCGACCACGGCCGGTAACCTGTTGCAGCGTACGCGCTGTCCGTATTTCTATGATCCAAACCAGCCGTGTAACAAGCGTCAGCCGGGCAGCGGCTGCTCGGCGATTGGCGGTTTCAGCCGTCAACATGCGGTTGTCGGGGTAAGTGATGCCTGCATCGCCACCCATCCCAGCGATATGGCGATCGCCATGCGAGCGCTCGATGCGACCATCGAGACAGTGAAAGCAGATGGCAGCCGCCGGTCTATTCCGATTGCCGATTTCCATCGTCTTCCGGGAGAGACCCCGCATATCGAAAGCGTATTGGAACGCGGCGAATTCATCACCGCCGTCCTGCTTCCACCACCCATCGGCGGAAAGCATATCTATCGAAAGGTCAGGGACCGGGCGTCCTACGCATTTGCGCTGATTTCGGTCGGTGCTGTCATTCAAGCGGATGGTACGGGGCGTGTTGCCGTCGGTGGTGTCGCCCATAAGCCCTGGCGGATTGAAGCCTCGGAAGCGGAACTGCCAAGAGGCGCTCGCGATGCGGCGAAAGCCATTCTCGCGGATGCCCGTCCGACTGAACAGAACCGGTTCAAGGTCGATCTTGTCGAGCGCACGCTTGGCGCCGTCCTTTCCGAAGCAAAGGGGTGACCCATGAAGTTCGAGACACCTGCAACAACCAATCCAATCGACCGCCTCAAGGTCGTCGGCCAGCCGATCCATCGTATCGATGGCCAGTTGAAGACAACCGGCCGGGCGATGTATGCCTATGAGTGGCGGGATCCAAACACGCGTTATGCCTATGGCTATCCGGTTGGGGCATCCATTGCTAAAGGCCGGATCAAAGCCATGGATGTGACCGCAGCCAGAAAAGCTGCTGGCGTGCTGGCTGTGGTGACGACTTTGGATGTCGGTAAGCGCGAGAAGGGCAAGTTCAACACTGCAGACCTGTTTGGCGGCGATGTGGTTCAGCATTATCATCAGGCAATTGCCGTTGTGGTCGCGGAGACTTTCGAGCAGGCACGGGCCGCTGCGTCCCTGGTCAAAGTAGACTATGACGAGGAGAAGGGGACATTTGATCTCAGTGCTGCCCGAGAGACGGCGAAAAAGCCGGATGAGTCCCAGAAGCCGGACACGGCTGTCGGTGATTTCGAAACAGCTTTCCGCACCGCTCCGGTCTCCTTCGAGCAATCCTATACGACGCCTGACCAATCTCATGCGATGATGGAACCGCATGCCTCAATTGCCGCTTGGGATGGTGACGAGGTGACCGTGTGGACATCCAGCCAGATGATCGATTGGTGGCGCTCTGATCTCGCCACAACCCTCGGCGTTGACAAGGAGAAGATCCACTTGATGTCGCCGTTTATCGGCGGCGGCTTCGGCGGCAAGCTGTTTCTCCGAGTTGACGCAGTTTTGGCAGCGTTCGCGGCAAAAGCGGCGAAACGCCCTGTAAAGGTCGCCTTGCCGCGCCCGTTTATGATCAACAACACCACCCACCGTCCGGCAACGATCCAGCGCATCCGCATCGGCGCTGAGCGGGATGGAAAGATCACCGCCATCGCGCATGAGAGCTGGTCAGGCGATCTTCCCGGCGGTGGTCCTGAGGTGGCGGTCAACCAGACGCGCCTGCTCTATGCCGGGGCAAACCGGATGACGGCCATGCGTCTTGCGACCCTCGATCTTCCAGAGGGCAACGCCATGCGCGCTCCGGGCGAGGCGCCCGGCCTGATGGCGCTGGAAATTGCCATGGATGAAATGGCCGAAAAGGTTGGCATGGACCCGATCGCATTTCGCATCGCCAATGACACCCAGGTCGATCCGGAAAACCCCGAACGCCCATTCTCGCATCGGGACCTGATCGGCTGTCTGAAGCGTGGTGCCGATCGCTTCGGCTGGGAGAATCGACCGAAGGCCGGATCTCGCAGGCAGGGCAATTGGTTGATCGGCATGGGCGTCGCCGCCGCGTTCCGCGACAACATGGTCCTTCCATCAGGCGCTCGGGTCAAACTCGATAACCAGGGCGTTGTTACAGTCGAGACCGACATGACCGATATCGGAACCGGCAGTTACACGATCATCGCCCAGACCGCCGCAGAAATGATGGGCGTTGGCATCGATAAAGTCGCCGTGCATCTCGGAGACTCTCGTTTCCCGATTTCAGCGGGCTCTGGTGGCCAGTTCGGAGCCAATTCGGCGACATCAGGCGTCTATGCGGCATGCGTCAAGCTTCGTGAGGCGATCACCCAAAAACTTGGGTTCAATTCCGATGATATTGTCTTTGAGGATGGGGTCGTCAAAGCTGGAAACCGGTCGGTCCTGCTTGCCGAGGCCGCTGGCCCGGATGGGCTCGTCGGCGAAGATACGATGGAGTGGGGTGATCTCACCAAGACGCATCAGCAATCCACCTTCGGTGCGCATTTCGTCGAGGTGGGCGTCGATGTCGCCACTGGCGAAACACGCATCCGGCGCATGTTGGCGGTGTGTGCGGCTGGTCGTATCCTCAATCCAATTACGGCGCGCAGTCAGGTGATCGGTGCAATGACCATGGGTGCCGGAGGCGCCCTGTCGGAAGAACTGGTGGTCGATGCAAAGCGCGGCTTTTTCGTCAATCACGATCTTGCTGGATACGAAGTTCCGGTTCATGCGGACATTCCGCATCAGGAGGTTATCTTCATGGACGAGACCGATCCCATGTCATCGCCGATGAAGGCAAAGGGTATCGGCGAACTCGGGCTCTGTGGTGTCTCCGCGGCAATCGCCAATGCCATCTACAACGCCACAGGTGTGCGTGTGCGGCATTATCCGATTACGCTCGATAAACTGATCGGTGGCTTGCCTGACATTGCCTGATGTCGAGTTGAGTTTGTCCGACATTGTTTCTGAGCATTTTTTGCTCGCTCACGGCAGCTTGTTATGAGATAGAGCCATTGAAAAAATGGCTCTATCTCATCCCCTTTGCTTTAGATCCTGACGGACTCGTGCGCAGCATTTGGAGCAACTCTTTTCCGATCCACAGTCCATATGTGCTAATAGCCAGATGATCGTTTCCGTGCGAACCGGGGTAATGCCTTGTCGATGAACGGGTAACGGGACATGATCGACTTTCGCAACGTGATAAAGACGGCCTTTCGTATCAAGGCGCCTGTGCGTATGGGTCGAGCGGATGAAGAGTTTGATACGGAGAAGGCGCAAGCGCTGGTTCGTATCATTATTGTCACCGGGGCAATCAGTTACGTTCTTCCAGCGATATTAATCGGAGCGACACCGGTCGAGGCATGGAGCGTCGTGCCTCTTCTCAGCTATTATTTTCTGTTTTCTCTTGCCGCATACTGGTGGATAGCGCGTTGGCCGGGCGAAAACAGGTTGCGCCGTGCAATCACCATTACCCATGACCTTGGTGCCCTGACCTTTACCATTGCCGTTGGAGGTGAAACGTTTCTGCCGTTGTTTGCCATCATGTTGTGGGTAACAGTCGGTAACGGTCTGCGCTTTGGGCCAGGATATCTCAAAATTTCAACGGCAGCCACGCTCGCCGGAATTGCGTTTATCACCTATTTCAATCGCTATTGGCGCGAAAATCCGTTTCTGGTCCTTACATTGGTGGCGACGACCGTCCTGGTCCCCGCCTATATCTATGCTTTGCTTGGACGATTGCGCAAAGCCTATGAGATTGCCCAGGAGGCCAGCTTGTCGAAATCGCGGTTCCTGGCGCAAGCGAGTCATGACCTTCGGCAACCGATCCATGCCATCAGTTTGTTCACTGCTTGTCTGCGCGATGCCAACCTGCAGCCGAAAGAACTACAAATGGTTGAAAATATCGACAGATCGCTCCAGAGCGTATCGCGCCTGTTCAAGTCGCTGCTGGATATTTCGACCCTGGATAGCGGTAGGGTCACTCCGAAATATGAGAGGATCGCGATTGCCGAAGTGATCGATGACGTGTTGCGCCAGAACCGGGAAGCGGCGCAGCAGAGCGGCATTACATTGCGAACGGTCAGTTGCAGCGCGGTTGTGGAGATAGACAGGGCGCTTTTGACGACCATGGTGCAGAACATTGTCAACAATGCCATCAAATATGCGGCGGGACGAGATGTCGTCATTGGCTGCCGGCATCGCGGTGGCCGGCTGGCCGTTCAGATCTGCGATCAAGGACCCGGCATTCCCCGGGAACATCAATCCAGGGTGTTTGAGGAATTCTATCAGGTGCGTGAGCGGGGCGACAAGGACATTGATGGGGTTGGCCTTGGCCTTCCGATCGTGCGGCGTCTCGGTCGCCTGCTCGACATTGATGTGGATTTGAAGTCGGATCCAGGCAAGGGAACCAGCGTCACGCTCGGCAACTTGCATGTGACGCATAAACAAGAATGGTCGCAATCGCCCGTGGCGGCGGGACACTATCCGGCGGCCATCAACGGGCTGCGCATATTGCTGGTGGAAGACGACGAGGCGGTATTGATCGCCACGGCAAGCCTGCTGCGAAAATGGGGATGTCACGTCCAGGCCGAGGCGACGATACCGAGGCATGTGGGGGACTTTGACCTGTTGATCACCGACTTTGATCTCGGTGGTGGCGTCACCGGCACGGAATGCATCCAGATCGTCCAGGACCTGATCGGCCGGAAGATGCCCGCAGTGGTGATGAGTGGCCATGACGAGGGGCGGGTCAGAGAGGACCTGGGATCGGCTGATATTCCAATCCTGTCAAAGCCCGTGCGACCGGCGGAGCTTCGTTCCGTCGTCATGGTCGCGGCGCTGGAGACACGCAGGACGAGAGAGACGAATTCGTAGCCGGTTCGGTCACACCGGAGTCTTCGTGGCGAGTGGATTGATTGATGTGGAAAATTACAATATTTATTCGGGATAAGATGTCTATTTTGAAATAATCGAGATGAATGACTATAAAGCGCTGAAAGTCTTTCTCCTGGCTGCTGAGAAGCGGAATTTTGCGCAGGTCGCCCGCGAACTCGATATGACACCAGCCGCCGTGAGCCGGGCAATAGCTGCCTTGGAACGTGATCTTGGCGTCCAACTCTTCGTTCGAACGACCCGTCAGGTTGCTCTGACGACAGATGGCGCCATTTTTGCCGCTCAGGTCCAGCCAGCCGTGGCCGCCTTGGATAGTGCGCGACGCGATGTCAGGAACGCAAACAAGAGTGATGAGGGACGGCTGCGGATCAGCGTTCCGACCTGGTTCGGCAAGGCCATGCTGCCGCCGATCCTTTCTGGGTTCAGGACGCTCTATCCAAAAATGAGCTTTGAAATTTCTTTGTCGGATGGCCTGGTGAACATTGTTGACGACGATTATGACCTTGCGATCCGCATCTCCTCGCAGCCATCGGATAAGTTCACCATCTGGCGCAAGATCCATATCGTGCCGCGTATTCTTGTTGCCGCACCGGCAAGTAAATTCGTCGATATGCGGCATCCTGGCGAACTGACACCAGACGATTGCCTTGCCTATAGCGGCGAGAGCCGGCGGGAAAACTGGGTTCTGTCGGATGGCGGATCAAGCATGACGATTTCAGCCGGAGGGGCGTTTAGCGCCAACAATGGAGAAGTTTTGGCTGACATGGCGGCAGATGGCGCTGGGGTGGCGATGCTGCCGGGATTTCATGTTTCGGAACATTTGAAAACAGGGCGACTGGTTCACGTCTTGCGAGGGTGGTCGCCGCCCGATCTATGGCTGACACTTTATTACCCGCCCTATCAGGCTCTACCGCCTCGGATCGCGTCTTTCTCGAAATTTTTCGAGGAGCAGGTGGCCGCTCAAATGACCACCTTGATTGAGGGATAACCTGTCGAAGATCTGTTGGCGTATCTCCTGCTCTCTCTGTGATAGGCCCTACGGTGCCATGGCCCTGTGCCGCGCGGTTATTTCCGCAGCGACCAGCGCTTGCAAACGCCAGAGATTGCGGTCCCGAATCCCTTCGGCCTGAAGGTCGACAATGGTGTTGTGGAGATATTCGGCGCATGAGCCGCCCTGGCCGCAGGCGCTGGCTATCAAGGATGCGGACTGCTCGTCCGGCAAGGGTTTGGTTAGTCCAAGCCGGCTGGTGCTTGCCCAGAATGTCAGGGCGCGTTGAACACCGTTTGCCGTCTTCACGTAAATCCAACGGACCATGCTCCTCACCTCCCGATACTTGATCTCCCGAGCGACGAGGGCGCGCAGATCCCGGCGGCATCGTTCAGCCGAAAGCTCGAAGACAATGCCATCGCACTGTCCACCGCGCTCCAGGGCCAGCATCAATCCGGGCTGTGTGCTGGTGGCGCGCCAGCGCTCGATTTTGAGGGAAAACGACCTGTGCCATCCGTAAGCGGTGGCGCGTTGGCGACTGGCTGGTTCGAATTCAGGATTCCAGATTAGCGAGCCATAAGCAAAAACCAGCAGAGGATCGCTGCCCTCCTCGGTTTCAATCCTGTCGACGAGTTCATCAAGTTCAGCTTCCGTAAGGGGTGTCCAGCCAGGCTCCGGGCCGTCGTCGCGGACGCCTCTGATGGTCAGGGCAACAAGCTCGGGCGTTAACTGCATCATCGTATCAATCCGCGTTCCGACGAGGGATGAGAGTTTGCCTTTGGAAAAGTGGAGCCCAATCTTTCCGAAAGACAATCGACAACAAGAGAAGCGTGGCCGCGGCGGCTTTTCACCGCGGCCTTGCCTTTGGATCAGGACTTCACGAAAGCCAGCAGGTCGGCGTTGAGCACGTCGGCATTGACGGTCAGCATACCGTGCGAGAAGCCGGGATAGGTCTTGAGCGTACCATTTTTCAGCAGCTTGATAGCTTTCAGTGCTGCATCGGCGATGGGCACGATCTGGTCGTCTTCGCCATGCAGAACGAGAGTTGGGACAGTTATCGTCTTCAGATCCTCGGTCTGGTCGGTTTCAGAGAAAGCCTTGATGCCGTCGTAATGCGCCTTGGCGCTGCCCATCATACCTTGACGCCACCAATTCTGGATCACGGCCTCCTGGACTTTGGCGCCGTCACGGTTGAAGCCGTAGAATGGACCGGCGGGAACGTCGCGGAAGAATTGCGCGCGGTTGGCAGCCAGTGCTGAACGGAAACCGTCGAAGACCTCCATCGGCAGGCCTTCGGGATTGGTGTCAGTCTTCAGCATCAGCGGCGGGACGGCAGACACGAGAACCGCCTTGGCGACGCGACCGGCTGGCTGTCCATGCTTGGCCACGTACCGGGCGACTTCGCCTCCACCGGTGGAGTGACCGATATGGACGGCGTTCTTGAGGTCGAGGGCTTCAACGACCGCGAAGGCATCAGCTGCATAATGGTCCATGTCATGACCATCAGAAACCTGCGCCGAGCGACCGTGGCCGCGCCGGTCATGGGCAATCACGCGGTAACCGTTGGCGAGGAAGAACAGCATCTGCGCGTCCCAGTCATCCGATGACAGCGGCCAGCCATGATGAAAAACAATCGGCTGGGCATCCTTCGAGCCCCAATCCTTGTAGAAGATTTCAACGCCGTCCTTGGTGGTGATGGTACCCATGGTCTTGTTTCCTTCGGTTGAGGTGTTGGTGGACGCAGCGAGCTTGGCTGCAAAGCTGAATGAAGCGGTGAGCGCCGTTGCGGCGACGGCCGATCCGGAAAGCAGGACGCCACGACGTGTCAGGGAAAGAAGAGTGTTGTCGGTCATGTTCGCGTCCTGCGGTCTTGTTTGTTTCTGTATCGTCAGACCACTTGGTTCGTCTGATGATGGCATATTGCCGCCAAACACCGTTGCCAAAAATTGCATTATTAATTGAGATTTAATTGCGATTATTGAAATAATGCGAAGGGTCGGGCGACAGCCGCGTCGCGATGATTAACGCGAACGCCGCGACTTTTCCGGTTGTGCATACCGCCTGCCGATTGAGGCTAACGCCCAATGAGGTCGGCAAGCTCCAGTGTTTCCATCGTCTTACACGATCGTCGGCGTAATGCCGCCATCGACGCGCAGGGCCGCGCCATTCGTTGCAGCGGACAATGGGCTTGCCACATAGGCAACGAGATTGGCAATTTCCTCTGGCTCGATCATTCGCTGGATCAGTGATGTCGGACGCTCCTTGGCGAAATACTCGCGTTCCATCGCGTCGGCTGACAGGTTCGGATCGCTTGCCACGCTGCGCATGAAATCCTCAATTCCGGCAGAACGCGTGGTTCCCGGCATGACAGTATTGACGGTCACGCGCGTGCCCTTGGTGGTTGCAGCAAGGCCGCGCGAGATGGCGAGTTGCGCCGTCTTTGTCATGCCATAATGGATCATGTTGGGCGGAACCAGCACGCCGCTTTCGCTGGAGATGAAGATTATTCTTCCCCAATTTCGCGCCAGCATGTCCGGCAGGTAATGCCGCGCCAGCCTGACACCGCTCAGCACGTTGATCTCGAAAAACCGGCGCCAATCGTCATCGGTGATATCGCTGAAATCCTTGGATTCGTAGATGCCGAGATTGTTGATGAGAATATCGATCTTCGGGACTGCCGCAGTCAGCACGTTTGCCCCCGCTTCGGTCGCCGGATCGGCGAGAACACTTCGGACACTGCCGCCAATATCGCGAACTGCGGCGTCAAGGGACGCCTGGGTGCGTCCGCAAATGATAACACTGGCGCCTTCACTCGCCAGTCTGCGAGCAATGGCGAGGCCGATGCCAGCGGTTGCGCCCGTGACGAGCGCTGTCTTGCCTTCGATTTGCAAATCCATGAGGTTTGTCTCCCTGGTTGATAATTATGTGGACGGCCGGTGACGGCCATCCTTGGAGTAGCGGATGAAGGGGTCAGGCGTTCCAGTCCGGGGCCAGTCCCGGAGGGCTGACGAGACGACCGTCGGGGCGTGCCAATTTGCTGATCAAGGCCATCTCATCGGCGCTCAGCTGGAAATCGAATACGGCAAAATTTTCCGCGACACGCTCGGGCTTGGCGGTTTTGGAAAGCACGATAAAACCCTGTTGGATCGACCAACGCAAACCAACCTGCGCGGCGCTCTTGCCGTGCTTTCTGCCGATCTCCTGAAGCAGCGGCTCGCCTGGAACCTTGCCGTCAGCCATGCCGAAATAGGTGGTGATCGCAACACCCGCCGCCTTGGCCGCTTCCGCCATGACGTGCTGATCAAGATAAGGATGCAATTCGATCTGGTTGGTGACGATCGGCGCCTTGCTGTGCGCGAGCGACACCTTCAACTGGGCGATATTTTGATTGCTGACGCCAATGAACCGCGTTTTGCCTGCGACCTGCACCGCGTTCAGCATGTCGATCTGGTCTGCAATCGCTATCTTGTCGGCTGGCCAGTGCAGAAGCAGCAGATCGACCCGGTCGACTTTCAATTTATCGAGGCTTTCGTCGACCGACGCCCCAAACTTCGCCGGGTCATAATTGTCCACCCATACCTTGGTGGTCAGGAACAGGTCGTCGCGACGGGCACCTGCCGCCTGAAGTGCGCGGCCGAGAGCTGCCTCGTTCTGGTAGATCTGGGCGGTATCGAAATGCCTGAAGCCGGCCTCAAGTGCTGCTGGTACGACCTTTTCCACCTCTTCGTCGGACATCCTGAATACTCCAAGGCCGAGCGCCGGAATGTGGGCGCCATGCGCCGTGATTGTCTGCATAGTCGTCTCCTGGTGTTGTATCTGCTGGCCCGCGCCGCTGCGCGGGGACCTATGGTTGGGCTTAGGCGTCCTTAGCGAGCAGAAAATTTCGTCATGCAGGATAGGTATGCGTCTGAAAGGCCCTTGATAACCTGTCGATTCTCCACTTTATCTGTGAAACCTATTCACAGATGGAGATCCCCAATGGATAACCGGGCTGGCGAGATGCAGGTTTTCACGAGGGTGGTGGAAGCGGGTAGTTTTTCCGAGGCGGCACGCCTGCTGCAGATGACGCCGTCAACGGTCAGCAAACTCCTCAATCGGATCGAACAGCGATTGGGCGTCCGATTGCTGGAGCGGTCGACACGCCGACTGTCACTGACCGACGAGGGGCAGATCTATTACGAACGGAGTCTGGGCCTGCTGGCCGAACTCGACGATATCGAGCAGGAACTGTCTAAGGGTGCGGCCAGTGCAGGCGGAACGGTGCGGGTCAATGCCTCGGTTGCGTTTGGCGTGCTTGGTCTCGAACCTTTATTGCCTGCCTTCTGGCAAGCCCATCCCAACATTATTGTCGACCTGTCGCTGTCCGACGACATTATCGATCTCTATATGGAGCGGACCGACGTCGCCTTCCGGGTGGGCAGTTTGCAGAATTCGACGATGATGGCGCGTCGCATCGGCGTCGCCCGCCGCAAGATCGTCGCGGCCCCAGCCTATCTTGAGCGCCACGGCATGCCCCAAACCATTGAGGATCTCGGGCAGCATAATTGTCTCGGGTTCAACTTCCGCAGGATGGCACCGGTGTGGCCTTTGAGGGAGAGTGGCCGGATCGTCGATCGCGCCGTCCATGGATCGCTGGTCGCCAACAACGGAGAGACGGTGCGGCGCATGGCGATTGCAGGTGTCGGGCTCGCCCGCCTCGGCGATTACCACGTCCGCGCCGATCTGGCCGCCGGACGTCTGGTCGAGGTTCTTGCTTCGGCGGTGGAAGGTGACGAGGAGGAGATCAACGCCCTCTATCTCGGAGGACGCCGCCTAGCGCATCGCGTCCGTGTCTTCCTCGATTTCATGGCACCGCGCCTTCAAGGTTTCCTGCAACAGCGATAGTTTTCTGCTGAGGGCGTTACGAGTACACCGCGTGTCATGCTAGAATGTCCCGCACGGTGATCGCTGCGCGGTTATTTTTTCGGCGCGTTGGGTTTGGCATTGGCCGTTAGAGTTTGCCTCGGGAAACGTGGAACCTCCTAGACGGTAGGGGCTTATCAAGTTTTGAATAGAGATCGAATATGAGTGTTGCATTTACCAAGGAAGACAGTGCGGAAACGGCAGCTGAAACGCTACTGCCCGAGCGCCCGATTTCACCACATCCGAATCTTGTGACGGAATCGGGACTAAAAGCGCTGGAACGGCAACGCTTGCAAGCACGTGAGGCTTATGATGCCGCGCGGGCCATTGAAGACGTCAATGAACGTCGTCGGCAGATGGCCGGGCCTTTTCGGGATTTGAACTACCTTGAAGAGAGGCTTCACACGGCTCAGGTCATGCCCGATCCGACCTCTGCTGATAGCGTTGCTTTTGGAACGACCGTGACGTTCACCCGTGATGATGGGCGCGTCCAATCCTATCGTATCGTCGGCGAAGACGAAGCAGATCCGAAGGCAGGATCAATCTCCTATGTCTCCCCGGTGGCAAGGGCGCTTATGGGCAAGGCTGTCGGTGATGTCGTCAGTCTTGGTGATCAAGAGCTTGAGATCACGGCTATCGCGCCGTGACCTTTCGCGAATGCAAAACGCTGTGTCATCGTTTGCCCGTATCAGTGCCGATGAGACAGGATTGAACGATCCCACCAGTGAAAAGTGGAAACCGGTTTTCCCTAGAGTCCCTGTCAGGTTCAATCTGAACCTGACAGGCTGTCGTCGTTACGCCACCCCTCCGATGCGGGCCCATTGCGGAATCCACTGATCGTGAGCCTTCAACAGATCCGTCGTCAATGACCAGATCTGATCGAGATCGAGTTCGGCTGCCGTATGCGGGTCCATCATCGCGGCGTGATAGAGGTGTTCGGGGTTTTCGTTGATCAAGGCAGCCACCGTCAGTTCCTGCACGTTGATATTGGTGCGCATCAGGGCTGTGAGCTGCGGTGGCAGGGCTCCGATGGTGGTGGGCTGAATGCCGTTATCATCGACAAGGCAGGGCACTTCCACGGCGCAATTGTCCGGCAGAGAGGTGATGCAGCCATTGTTGCGTAGGTTGCCGTAAATCACCGAGGGTTCGCCCGTCCAGACCGAATTGATGATCGAGGAGGCATATTCCTTCGATGGTTTGACTTCGATCTTGTCTGCGGAGCGATAGGCGGCGGCCTGGTCTTTCCATCGTTCAACCTGCTCGATGCAACGTTTGGGATATTCATCCAGCGGAATGCCAAATTTCTCAATCAAGTCTTCGCGTCCTTCCTTGATGAAATACGGCGTGTATTCGGCAAAATGCTCCGAGCTTTCGGTGACGAAATAGCCAAGGCGCGTCAGCATTTCATAGCGCACCTTGTTGGGGCAACGCGGGTTCCAGGTGGGCTTCGGCGCGCGGCCCTCACGATAGCCGCGCAGCAAATCGGGATAGAGATCACGGTAGGAGCCATCCGGCTGGCGGTGCTCGAAATTGAGGTAAAACGCCATGTGATTGATGCCGGCGGAGCGGTAGCGGATGTCCTCATAGGGAATGGACAGATCCTCTGCCAGTTCCATGGCCGTACCCTGAACGGAGTGGCACAGGCCAACCTGTTTGATGGCCGGATATTTCTCGGCAATCGCCCAGGTGTTGATGGCCATCGGGTTGACATATTGCAGCATGATCGCTTGCGGGCAGACCTGCATCATATCCCCGCAAATGCTCCACAGATGCGGCACGGTGCGCAAGCCCCGCATGATGCCACCGACACCCAGTGTATCGGCAATGGTCTGGCGAAGGCCGTATTTCTTCGGCACTTCGAAATCGGTGACGGTGCAAGGCTCATAACCGCCGATCTGAAAGGCGACGACCACGAAGTTGGCCCCCTCCAGCGCCTGACGCTGATCGGCAAAGGTCTCAACCGTGGCGGACGCGCCAAAGGTGGAAATCAGCTTTCTGGCAACAACTTCGCTTTCTTCCAGACGCTGTGGATTGATATCCATCAGTGCGATCCGCGCACCTGAGAGTGCCGGACGTTGCAGAACGTCGCCGATGATATTCTTCATGAACACGGTGGAACCGGCACCAATGAAGGTGATTTTGGGCTGTTTTGTCATGATAGGGGTCTCGCTGTCTTAGGGATTATGTGGCGACGTTGAAAGCAGCTCTGACGAGCCGTTGGGTATAGGCGGTTTGGGGATGGCTGAGAATGTCCTCAACAGGACCCTGCTCAACGATCTGTCCGTGCTGCATCACCGCAACCCGGTGGCAAAGCGCGCGAACAACCTTGAGATCATGGGAAATGAAGAGATAGCTCAGGCCTTTTTCATCCTGAAGCTTGCGCAGCAGGTCGATAATCTGGGCCTGAACCGAGAGATCAAGCGCCGATGTCGGCTCATCCAGCAGGATGAATTCCGGTTCCAGCGCCACCGCCCGGGCAATGGCAATCCGCTGGCGTTGGCCACCGGAAAATTCATGCGGAAACCGCGATAGGATGTTGCCGGGCATGCCTGCGCTGATCAGCGCCTCGCGCACACGGTCCAGCCTTTCGCTGCGACTTGTGCCGATATTGTTGACGATCAAGCCTTCCTCAATGATCTGGCCTACCGACATGCGCGGGTTGAGTGAAGAAAACGGGTCTTGAAACACCACCTGCATACGCGAGCGCAAAGGTCGCATCTGTTCGCGGCTGTTGTTCTCTATGGCTTGGCCGTCAAACAGGATCCGGCCGCTATCAACGCTCATGAGTTTCACCAGGGCTTGGCCAAAGGTGGTTTTGCCGGAACCACTCTCGCCCACCAGACCCAATGTTTCATGGCGATGCAGGATGATGGAAAGGCTGTTGACGGCGACCAGTTCTTTCAACTGCGGTTTGAAAAAGCCACCATGTTTGAGCATGAAAGACACGCGGACATCGCGGCCTTCCAGAATACTGGCAGAGCCGACCGGCATGGGATTGGCCATGCCCTTGGGTTCCGATGCCAGCAGATGGCGGGTGTAGGGATGCTGTGGATGTTCAAACAGCGCCGTCGTGGTGTTGTGCTCCTTCACTTCACCGTTCTGCATCACATAGACATAGTCTGAAAACTGCCGAACGACCGTGAGATCATGGGTGATCAGGATCACCGCCATGCCCAGGCTTTTTTGCAGATCGCGGATCAGGTTGAGAATCTGCGCCTGCACGGTGACATCCAGCGCCGTGGTTGGCTCATCGGCAATCAGCACATCGGGGCTATTGGCCAGCGCCATGGCAATCATGATGCGTTGACGCTGGCCGCCGGACAATTGATGCGGATATTGGTTGAGACGGGCCTCAGGCTCCGGGATTTGCACCTGACGCAACAGCTCCAGTGCGCGCTCCATGGCTTGCTTGCTGCTCATTTTCTGGTGCACGCGGATGGCTTCCGCGATCTGTGCGCCGATGGTGTAGACCGGATTGAGCGAGCTCATCGGCTCTTGAAAAATCATCGAGATCCGGTTTCCGCGCAGCGCCCGACGCTGGCGATCCGAGAATTTCAGAATGTTTTGCCCATCATAGGCAATACTGGAGCGGGCCGATAAAGTTGCGCGCTTGGTCAACAGCCCCATGATGCTGCGGGCCGTGACCGACTTACCAGAGCCGGATTCACCAACAACCGCGATGGTTTCCCCTCTATACAGCTGGAAGGAGACGTTCTTCACCGCTTCCACCGTGCCGCCTTCGACCTTGAAGGACACGGCCAGTTGGCGGGCGTCGATAATCGGCGTGCCGAGAAGGCTGGTGTGATCGTGCCTCTCATCAGGCGCCAATGCATTCGTAGTGTTTGCCATGACTTGGCCTCCTCAATAAGGGTCAACGGCGTCGCGCAGACCATCGCCCAGCGCATTGAACGCAAACACGGTGATCAGCACGAAAGCCACGGGAGACAGGATCCACGGATAGGACCCAATGACGGAATAGGTCGAGGTATCCTGCAACATCAGGCCCCAGGAAATCAGCGGCGGCTTGACCGCAAAACCCAGAAAACCAAGGAAGGATTCCAGCAGAACTACGCTTGGAATTGCCAGTGTGACGGACACGATGACATGGCTCATCACATTGGGAAAAATATGCTGAAGGATGATGCGCCGATCCGTGGCCCCAATGGCCATGGCAGCCCGCACATAATCAATACGCGCCAGCGCCAATGTCTTGCCGCGCACCTCGCGTGACATCTGCGCCCAGCCCAGCGCCGACATAACCACGATGACAAAGCCCAGGAATACATTGGTGGGGGCAGTCACCGGGATCAGCGACGTCAGCGCCAGATAGAGGGGCAATTGCGGGAAGGCCAGCACCAGCTCTACAAAGCGCTGCATCCATGTATCAAACCGGCCACCATAATAGCCGGAGACCATGCCGACCGTTGTGCCCACCACGGTAACGATAAACACCACCGTGAGCGCGATCATCAGAGAGACGCGAGAGCCGTAAAAGATGCGCGACAGCACATCGCGGCCAAATTTATCCGTGCCGAGGAAGTTGATCGGCGTTCCATCTGTTGCACCGAAGAAATGGCGGTCCGTGGGCAAAAGTCCGAGCAGGTTATAGCTGAAACCCTTGACGAAGAAGCCAAGATTGACCGGGTGATCGTAGTCTGGCCCCGACAGCGGCTGGAAAGTAATGGGATCAAGCACTGTTCCTTCACTCAACGGATAGGTGCGTGGCCAGACAAGATGGCCTTGCCGATCCGTAAGACTGATTGTCTGCGGTGGCGCAAAGGCCGTACCGGTCAGCTTCGGATCGACGGGAGCGAAAAACTCGGCAAACACCACCATCAGCATCAGCAGGCAGACGAGCACAAGGCCCATCATCCCAGTCCACGATCGCCGCAAACGCCGCCAGACCAGTGCCAGATAGGTCTCATTGCTGTGTGTGTTGGCGGGAGAGGACATGGCTAAGGTTTGAACATCGGCTTTCATGCGTGCGCCCCTCCGCCCAACCGAACTCGAGGATCAAGAAGCGCCAGCAGCATGTCGGCAATGATATTGCCCACAATCAGCGTGGCGGAGAGAACCAGCATAAAGGTTGCTGTGACATAGACATCACCCACCCACATGGAGCCGACAATGGCCGGTCCAACGGTTGGCAGGGCAAAAATAATCGCGGTTTCGATCTCGCCGGTCAGCATATAGGGCAGCACCACGCCCTGATACATGATCAGCGGATGCAGCGCATTTGGCACCGCATGACGCAAGATCACCTGTCGCTCGCTGAGGCCCTTGGCGCGGGCGGTTTCGACATATTGCGCGTTCAGTGTATCCAGCAGATTGCCGCGCATGACCCGCATATTATAGGCCAGCCCGCCAAAGGTGGCGATGGCAATCACCGGCCACACATGCTGCAACAGGTCAACGAACTTGGCAAAGGACCAGGGCGCTCCACCATATTTGGCAGAATTGAAACTGTTGATTTCCGTAGCATTGAAATGGAACACCATGATGTAGACGATGATCAGCGCCATCAGAAAACGCGGCACGGTCATGCCCAGAAACGAGATGCCGGACAGCAGGCTATCCACCCAGGTATATTGACGGGTCGCGGCCAGAATGCCGAAGGTGATGCCAATGACGGAGGCGAGGATATGGCAAACCAGCGCCAGCGCCAATGTTCGGGGCAAGCGCTCGCCCACCACTTCCGACACAGGTTTGTTGTAGAACAGGCTATGGCCAAAATCGCCACGGGTGACGATGCCGGTGATCCAGTTGATGTATTGGATGGGGATCGGTTTATCCAACCCGTTGGCAATCTTATAGGCCTGCGCCTGCGCATCGGCAGCTTCAAACGATGCGCCGCCTTGATTGATCATCTGGGAGCGGATGTAGTCGCTGTAATCCCCTGGAGGGGCCTTGATGATGGCAAAGGTGACAACGCTGAGAACAAACAGCACCGGTATGGCAGAGGCTATGCGCACAAGCAGAAATCTAAACATTGGAATGTGCTCTCTTGTGTTTCAGGGAGTTGCCTTCAGCCTGCGAAGATTTCACAGGCTGAAGCGCTGCTGATCAGTTGAGAGGTTTGTTTTCGCCCGGCTTGCCGGGAAGTTGGTTTTTGAACAATTCGAAATCACCCTGCTTGTCTGCGGCGACAAACATGCGTTCGCGGATGATGGTGTCTTCCGCCCAGTTGAACATGAAGATCGGAGCGCCGACCGGAACATTGGAGAACCGCTTGTTGATGATCAGCGCGCCCGGATATTCCGTCAGTCCAATGGTATCGACATTTTCAGTGGCGATCTTCTGATACTGTTTCATTAAATCCCGTCGCTCGACATTGTCCTGAGACGCAATGAACCTGTTGACGATGGCAACCAGCTGCTTCTCATAGGGCATCAGATCAACCGTGCCGTCCTTCCCCGCGCGGTGATGCCCGCTGGTGCGTGGCCCGGTTGGCGCCAATTGCGCCGTGTTTTGCACCACGGAAGTCATGTCGGGATCATTGCGGCGGATCATCCAATCGAACCGGCCGCCAAAATTGGCCTGATCGCGTTTGACACCATCCAGTGAGTTCAGCACCACTTTCAAGCCCAGCTTTTCCATCTGGCCAATCACACCTTCGGCAAGGTTTCGATCGGTTCCATAGTCAGAGGTGGAGAGCAGAACGATCTGCACATCCTGACCACCTGCGACACCTGCCGGGAAATTGACGAAACCGTCGCCATCGGTATCCTTCAGCCCGGCCTTGGCCAAAAGCGCCTTTGCCCCCGGCAGATCAAAGGGATAATAGACTGTCGATTGGCGGTCATAAAAGCTCGTGCCTGACGACAATCCGCCAGGATAAATGGCGGTGAACGGTCCCTTGACCAGCGATTCCCCGATCTTCTTACGATCCAGGGCCATGGTAATGGCTTTGCGGAAATCGGGATTGCGGTTCAGCTCGCGCACCGCCTGACCGCGCGTATCGGGATCACCCCAGCCATTGGCCGAATAGTTAAGCCGCAGATTATAGCCGATCAGACGCGCGCCAAAGGCAAGGCGGGAAGGGGCCGATGGCTGCGCTGCCCGCTTCAGGCTTTCGACAAAATTCTCCGGCTGTTCAAGATTGGACAGGTCGCCGGAGCCAGCAATGGCCTGCACATCGCGGTCGGCCCATGTCGAGAGCTTGTAGTGAATCTCATTGATATAGGGCAGTTGATGCCCCTGCTCATCCACCTTCCAGTAATAGGGATTGCGGCGCAGCACGATCATATCGTCAGGACGATAGGACACGGGCGTCCAGGCCCCCATCACCGGAATGTTCATATACTCAGGCGGAAAGCCGTTCTTATACTGATCATAGGTGAAGTCCTTGGCATATTTCGGGTGCTTTGTTTTGAGGATATGGGCCGGGCCAGGGCAGAATGTTCCGTAAGCCATGGCGAACAAATATTGTCGCGGAAACGCCTCCTTGAAGGTCCACTCGACGGTATAATCATCAATGGCTTTCAGCGTCGTGCCTTCGCCAAAAGTTTCGGGCGTTGCGCCGTTCAAGGGTGTGACATTTCTGTCCAGAACATTGTCATTCCAGTAGAACATCACATCATCAGAGGTGAACGGCACGCCATCCGACCATTTCGCCCCCTCAATCAGGTGCATGGTCAGTTTGTGTCCATCCGCAGACCAATCCCAGCTCTTGGCGAGATTGGGCAAAGGCTCCACATCATCGGCCTTCACCTGAAACAGCGGGGCTGTCCGCGTCAGGCATTCCGACATGGCAATGTCGATACCGCCCCAGCCTTGGGTCTGGCCTGCCGAATAGTTCCAGCCCTCGGGCCTACCACCAATGACGTGGCGCAAGGTATCGCCATAGACACCGATGCCATCGGGCATATTGCCGGTCTTGAATACTAGTGGCTCTTTCGGCAGGCGCTCCTTCACCGGCGGCAGTTTACCAGTTTTGACGAATTTCTCCGTCACCCAATCCGGCTCGCTGTAATTCGGCAGAGCCTTGAACTCCTCAATGGAATCCCGCGGCACATAGGTGATCTTGCCTTGTCCCGGAAAGGGAGGAGCCTCAGGCACGATGGTCGGCTCGGACGCAAAGGCTGCAACAGCAAAAACCGACACGCCCAGCAACAGGGCAGTAGTCTTTGCGGTATGGGTGACGCTTTTCATGATGGTTGTTCCCTCCTCACTTCTTATAGTTGTGCCGCAAAATACGCGGCGCTCCCTCGCGGGTCATGGCATCCGATCCCTCCTCAGAAACCGGATGTCATGCTGCCCTGATCAATCAGCTTGCAGCCTTCAGCTTTATCGCTTCTTTTTCGGCCCGCAGTTCATCAATGGAGCGCACGTCGCGGCGGGCAACGCCCTTCCAATCGCGGGTCTTGACGGTGCCTCGGCTCAAGCGCTCCTTGGCCTCGGGAATGGCATGGGCATATTGCGGCAGCCATTCGGCCTGCGCCACCACCATCTCGTCCACCATCTGCCAGACTTCTTCCGGCGTGCAGATCGCCCCCACCAGCGGATCATGCAGCACTGCGAGTTTCAGAAGTTCGATATCCCCCGAAATAGCCGCATGCACTGACATCCGCTGGACATTGATGGAGGAAATGCAGGTGGCCGCACAGGCTTCCGGCAGGGTGATACCCGCCACCATGTTGATACCGAAGCGATCGACAAATCCGGGCGATTCAATAATCGCATCGGAGGGAAGATTGGTGATGATACCATTGTTTTTCACGTTGAAATGGCCGCGATAGACCCGCCCGGTTTCCAGCGCTTCGAGAATATGGCTGGCATGTTCATTGGAGCGCTTGGCGGGGTCCAGCGGTTTGCCCGCACTTTCCAGAAATTGCGGAAACTCGGTTTCAAACCAATTGCGGGTCTCAGTGGAATAGCGCAGATAACCGCCGGTTTCGCCGTGAATCCAGTCGGACATATCAATCCAACGGGTAATCTCTTCCGGCCGCTTGCGATACCATGGCAGATATTCTGACAGATGGCCGTTGCTCTCGGTCGAATACACCCCGAAGCGTTTCAAAACATCGATACGCAGCTTCTCCTGCTGCGAAAATACGGGATGGGCCTCAAAGGCATCGATCAGCTCCTGCTTGCCAATCTTGCGGCCCTTGACGCGCACATCGACAAACCATGTCTGGTGATTAATGCCAGAGCAAATATAATCCAGCTCGCCCGGACCGGCACCCAAAATCTCGGCGATCTGCTCTGCACCATGCTGCACACCGTGGCAAAGCCCGATCGTATCGACCTTGCCATATTCAATCGCCGCCCAGGTATTCATCGCCATGGGGTTAGCATAGTTGAGGAATTTTGCGCCCGGCTCGGCCAGTTCACGGATATCCTTGCAGAAATCCAGAATGACCGGAATATTGCGCTGGCCATAGAGAATGCCGCCTGCGCAAATCGTATCCCCCACACATTGATCAACACCATATTTCAGCGGAATGCGGATATCATCGGCATAGGCCCCAAGACCGCCGACGCGCACGCAGCTGATAATATAGCGCGCCCCGGCAATGGCGTCGCGGCGATCCGTAGACGCCGTGACCTTGGCAGGAAGCCTGTTTGCCTCGACAATCCGGTCCAGAATTGTCTTGATCATATCAAGATTGTGCTGGCTGATATCGGTGAGCGCAAATTCCACATCGTGAAACTCCGGCACACTCAAAAGGTCGGTGAAAAGTTTCTTGGTAAAGCCGACGCTGCCAGCCCCGATGATGGCGATCTTGAAGCTGCTCATACAATGCTCCTCCACATGTGTTAGACCGTTTTGTCTTGAGAGGGTAAAATTGATTCGCACAGGTGGAATGAAGCGCCCCGCCAAGTGCCGGTCGCATTCCTTGCGAATATTGTCACGATCAATGTATATTTTCCTCTTGGGCGGCATTATCTGTAAAATCGTCCAGACCGCCAGAGAGGTATTATGCTTTCATGGGTAATTCTGTGCTAAAGACGATGATTGACGCTGGGCCGATCATGCGCACCGTCTCGCTGCCCCGGGGTCGCCATAGCCTGCATACCATGCCGACCAGCACAGGCTATGAAGTGCGTAATGATGCCACCTATGACTGGGATGGCAGGAAGCGTGGGCAAACACCGTTTACCGTTCTTCAGCACACGATCTCGGGTGCTGGAAACCTGCGCTATGAAAACAGCACCTATCGGGTGATGCCGGGCCAGACATTGCTGGTTCTGGTGCCGCATAATCACCGATATTGGCTGGAGCCAGGGGGGCGCTGGGAGTTCTTCTGGATTTCGATGAATGGCGAGGAAGCGCTGCGAATCCATAACGCGATCCTCACGGCCATGGGACCTATTCTCAATCTGAACCAACAGACCGTCGAGCATCTCGCCGATTGCAGCCAACGCCTCATTGCCGGGGGCGCGGACACGCCGGGACGGGCCTCTGCAATCGCCTATGATGCCGCCATGGCGCTTTACGATGACGTTTTCGGCTCACATCCGACCTTGAGCGCGGAATATCGCACAATGCAGCATGTCATCGATCATATCTCGGCCAATCTGGATCAGTCTCTCTCTGTTGAGCAACTGGCGGCAGTGTCTGGTCTCAGCCGAGCCCATTTCTCACGGGTCTTTGCTGCGAGCGAAGGCATGCCGCCAGCGGAATTCGTGCTGCACAAACGTCTGAAAAGAGCAGTCAAACTGCTGACAAAGGGCTCGCATCTCTCCGTAAAGGAGATCTCGACGATCTGCGGCTTCGAAGAGCCGAACTATTTCTCCAAGGTTTTCAGGCGGCATTTCGGAGCCAGTCCGACCGAGTTCAGAACGACAGGAATGTACTCGAGCATATTGCAGGGAGGCGTTGAGACCGAGACAAAACCGGCTCGATTTCATAGGCCGGACTTGAACGACGGATGAGGTGCTGGCGGTTTCACCCCTTTTACCGGGTTCGTGGTGGTTTGAATCGAAACTTGAAGGGGTAAGCGAACCGCTCACTATGCCTTGAAGCATGAACGAGCCTAATGGTTGCCCGTTATGGATGTTGTTGTCGCACGGCTATCTGGCCATGCGACAACAGGGATCGTCAATGCTTAGGGATGCGCAGGTCCATTCAAGCGATCAATAACCTGAAGCAAGATATCGGCACAGGCTTTCATCGGCTCGTCATCAGCGCATTTGATGTCGATCCTGGTTTCGCCATCCTCAACCCGGAAATGGGCCGCCTTGGAAGGCGCTGGCGGCGGTGGTGGGCGATGGCCACGGGGACCCATCGGGCCTTCTGGGCCACGCGGAGGCGGTCCTGCACGCTCTTCCGGTCCGCCTGGCATGCCTGGCGGCGGTGGCGGCGGGGTTGCGGCATCGGCGTCGGGAGCTGTGGCGCCCGCAACCGGTGGTGCTGGCGGCTGTGGCGGTGCTGGCGGCTGCTGGGCAAATGCGGTTCCGGCCAGTGCAGCAAGGGCGACGGCGGAAAGAATGTAACGTTTCATAGGATTTATCCTTTGGTGCGTTGAAAAGCGCATCACTTAACGTGACAAACGACTTTTGGTTCAGGCGATTTTTGGTTTACGTTGCGGATGATCCAGGGAGTTCAGGGGGCAGGTCTGTTGGCGAAGTCACCGAACGGTCTGTGCGGCGGCGGACCTGGTGGACCAAGAGCCGCTGTTTTCCCGCTGCTATCGACGAGGTAACTCGCATGCACGACGCCGTCGTCAAACCGACCCTGGATGGTCACGACGTCATCCTTCGTGACAAGGCCGCCACCGTCTCCAGCCGGTCCGGTTTCGACCAGAGCCTTGCCACTGTCGTCCTGCAGGATGAACTTGTTGCCGTAAATCTCGCTGACTTTGCCCTTGATGGTGACCAGGCTTGATGTCGGCATCATTGAAATGGCAACAGGAGATATAGGGGCCATTTCGGGGGCTGGACGCACCAGCTTCATTGCACCGGCCCCACCAACCGCGCCGATGGCGAGCGCCACGGCGATTGCGGGAAGAGCCATCCAGTATCGTTTCCGCCGCTCGTGCGGGGGAGAAGGCTTGCCTGCCTTTTCCGGATGCTCGTCGCTAGGATGTTCGACCGTCATCATTCATTCTCCTTGGTGGTTGACCAGAGCATTTCCGACTGCAGAACCGCTGCATCTGTGTTGGAAATGGTCTAAAGTCTGTCGTGTTCGTTTGTCTTTCGGGAAAGCCGGTTTCCACTTCCCCTGACAAACTCCAGGGCACTCTACAGGTCCTCTGCCGTTACCCCGCTGAACCTTCTGGTTCAGATTGAGTTCAGCCGTTTTCGATAAGTCTGGACCTCATCCTGCAAATGAAAGTTAGTTCTTATGCGCGTACTGCTCGTCGAAGACGATGATGACCTCAGCGGCCGGATCGCCACTGCGCTGAGATCGGAGAACTTCGTGGTCGACATCGCTCGCAATGGCGAGGACGCGCTCCATGCCGGACTGACAGAGCTGTTCGATATTGCCGTGCTTGATCTCGGGTTACCAAAGATCGATGGCGTCACGGTTCTGAAGGGCTGGCGTGAAAGCGAGCGCAATCTCCCTGTTCTTGTGCTGACGGCGCGTGACGGCTGGCCGGACAAGGTATCGAGCTTCAAAGCCGGCGCGGACGACTTCCTCGCAAAGCCGTTTAAAATCGAAGAGCTGGTACTCCGGCTGCGGGCCTTGGTGCGCAGGGCGACCGGCCATGCTTCTTCACGCATTTGCTGTGGCGCGCTGATGTTTGATGCTCAACTCGGCACATTTGAGCTGAATGGGCTTCCAGTTAAACTGACCGCGCTGGAATGGCGGGTACTGTCATGCCTCATGCTCAGGAAAGAGATGGTTGTTGATCGGCGCGAGCTGAATGAGCGCGTTTACGATGGCGACGCTGAGGTGGATTCCAACTCCATCGAAGTCATCATCGCAAGGCTGCGCAAAAAGCTCGGGTCGGATGTTATCGAGACCGTCCGCGGTCGGGGTTATATGCTGACAGCGCCGGGGCAGCCATGATATTTCCTGCGCTTAATCGTCCCAGATCAATTGCCGGACGCCTGCTGATTTTTTCCGGCATCTTCGTGACCCTGGCCCTCGTGGTGGCGTCTGTCGTTCTCTGGCTGGCGCTCAAAACCGTGATCCGTGAGCAGATCGATCAGCGCCTCGATACCCAGATCAGCGCGCTGGCCAGTGCGGTGGTGCGGGATGAAGGCGGCAGGCTCACGCTCTCCACGCCGCTGGATGCGCCGCCTTTCGATCGCCCCGGATCAGGCTGGTATTGGCAGATCGAGAGCATGGGGCGGCAGCTCACCTCACGTTCGCTGTTGGGAGGGACCATAGACACTCCGCCACTAAGCCAAGATTTCTTCCAGATGATCACCGCCACGCCGACCCCTGGAGAGGGGCATGATCACGGGCGAAAGCTCTATTTGCGTCAGAGCACCCGTGATGTCGCTGGCGCCATCATGACGATAACAGTGTCCGCCCCCCAAGCGGCGCTCGCCGATCCTGCTATTCGCGCCTTGCTTTGGCTGGCACCCAGCATGCTGCTGCTGGGCGCCGTGCTGATGATTGGCACGCTCTGGCAGATCCGCTTTGGCCTTCGCCCCCTCACATCGATGGCAGCCGACATCGACGCCATCAACCGTGGAGAAAGATCTCGGCTTCCCGATATGCCCATCATCGAACTCGCGCCACTGGCATCGAAGACCAATGGGCTGATTGAATCCAATGAGGAGAGACTTGCCGCAACACGCATTCAGTTTGCCAATCTGGCGCACGGATTGAAGACACCCGTTGCCAGCCTGTTGCTCGCGCTGGATAGCGGCAATGATCAGGACGGTGTGCTGCGCGATCTCGTTGCCAGAATAGACACCAGGATCAAGCACCATCTCAGTGCCGCCCGTCGGGTGATGGCATCGGCGGCTACGGTTGCGCGCACCGATGTGGCGCAGACAATTGCCGACGTCTATGGAGCGATCAGCCTGATCCATGCGGATCGTGGCATCACCTTTCAAACCGACGTGGCGGACGGATTGTGTGTCGCCTGCGACGAAAAGGATGTCGAGGAGATGTTTGGCAACCTGATCGACAATGCCTTCAAATGGGCATCGGTGCATGTTTCCGTGCTTGCCGTGCGGGACGGACCTATGGTGAGGATCAGCGTCGAAGACGATGGTCCCGGCATCCCGTTGGATCGACTCCATACGGTTCTCCTGCCTGGCGTTCGGGAAGACGAACGGGTTCCAGGCGATGGTTTTGGTCTGACGATTGTAACGGAAATGGCCGGCCTCTATGGGGGATCGTTTGAACTGGAGCAGATTGCCCCGACTGGCTTGCGTGCGGTGCTTGCACTTCCAGCCGCTACGGTTTCCGTTCAATAACCTGATGAAATGGCGCTTCTCTTGACTGGTCAACCAATCGTGACGGCGGATGCATTTTCTGTAAAGCACCCTTGTCCAAATTCCTTGCCGACCGTAGTGGGAAGGCCATATAAGGCAGCATGACCTCTGATTCAAAGATTTTTGTTGGCCTTCGGTCGACGCGTAAAAAGCCTGCTCCAGACCGTGGATCGACAGGTCCGAAATGCCAATGGGATGGCTGCGACAAGGCTGGAACGCATCGCGCTCCTGTCGGCCAAATTGCCGAGGGCCTCTATCTGCTGTTCTGTGCCGATCATGTGAAAACCTACACCAAAGGTTACAATTTCGCACCCAATCTGTCCGACCCTGTAACAGCGCGCTATCAGAAGGATGCGGCGAGCGGCAAGTTGCAGACGTGGGGGACCAGCGTCAATAAACCCTCGGAAATTCCGCTCCCTTCCACGGCCCGCTCCGGCTCGGCAAAAGCCACAAATGCACGTAAGAGTGCTGCACAACGCCAAGCGGAAAAATTGGATACTCAGCGCCGTAAGCTCAAGGTGTTGGAAGCGAAGGCTTTCGAGACGCTTGGTCTTTCCCCGGATGCAACGCCGGAAGAGATCAGAAGCCGCTACAAGCAGATGCTCAAATTGCATCATCCTGATGCAAACAATGGGGATCGAAACTCCGAGGATAAGCTTCAGGCTTCGATCGACGCCCATAAAATCCTCAAGCTCAACGGCTTTTGTTGAGTGTAAGGCGCGAAAGAACAGGCAGGTTCAAGTGCGGTCTGTCTCCTGAATAGCCAACCACTGAACCTACCCAATTTCCAGGATGGCTTTGATCACCCTGGCTTGCGGCTGGGACCATTCCTGAAAAAGCTGGACGCCATCATCAAGGTGGCCGGTATGGGTATTCAAGGCCCGCGTCGGCACCTTGCCAGCCTCAATCTGGCGGACGACTTCGGCGAAATCGTCTGGTTGGGCATTGCGGCTGGCGATCAGCGTTGCCTCGCGTTTGTGGAATTCCGGATCGGAGAAGGTGATGTCCTGGCGAACGACGGAGAGCAGGACGTAGCGTGCGCCATGGGCGAGGAAATTGAAACCGCGCTGCATCGGAATGGCATTGCCTGTGGCATCAATCACCACGTCGAAACCATCGCCACCTGTCATCCTCTCGACTTCAGCCTCGGCCGAAGCATCGGCAAACAGCGATTGATCCGCCATGAGGCGATCCACGGCGAAGGCCAGGCGATCCTCGCGGGTGTCCATCACCGTCACATGCGCGCCTCTTGCCTTGGCAAAGATGATTGCCGACATGCCGATCGGCCCGGCGCCGGTGACGAGAACACGATCCTGGTGTGCGATGTTACCGCGTTTCACACCATGTGCGCCGATGGCCAGAAACTCGATCATCGCTGCATCGGCAAGTGAAATGCCACCCGTTGGGACGACATTTGCTTCTGGCACGCTCACATATTCGGCCATGCCGCCGTCACAGTGAACGCCAAGAACCCGGATGTTCTGGCAGGCATTCGAGAGACCCTTGCGGCAGGCATGGCAGGCGCCGCAGGACAGGTAGGGGACAATATAGACGGCATCGCCGGTCTTCAACTGGCTGCCTGCGGGCGCCTCCGCAACCGTTCCCGACAATTCATGTCCCATGACGCGAGGATATTCCAGGAAGGGATGCTTGCCCGCATAGATGTGAAAATCCGTGCCGCAGATACCGACATGGCGGATGCGCACGAGAACCTCATTTTCTGCACGCGGGGGTGGGGCGCGCTCGATAAGGGAGAGGCGGCCGGGCTCGTCGCAGATGAGAGCTTTCATCAGGATGTCCTTTATTCAGTGGATGACGGGTCGCGTGTTTGGAAACTGACGCATCAGACCGCCTTTGACGTGGGAAATGTATAGGCCGCAATCGATTCCGGCTTCATCTCGATGGAGAAGCCGGGACGGGACGGCGGCATGTAGGCGGCGTTTTGGATGACGCAGGGGTCGATGAAATGCTCGTGCAGATGGTCTACATATTCGATCACGCGGCCATCCCTGGTGCCGGAGACCGCGATGTAGTCGATCATCGAAAGATGCTGGACATATTCACAGAGCCCGACGCCGCCAGCATGTGGCCAGACGGGCTTTTCATATTTGGCCGCCAGCAGCAGCACGGCCAGAACTTCATTGAGCCCGCCCATGCGGCAGGAATCGATTTGCACGATGTCGATCGCGCCCTCGGTGATGAACTGTTTGAACATAATGCGGTTCTGGCACATTTCCCCGGTCGCGACCTTGATCGGCGCAATGGCATCGCGGATCTTGCGGTGCCCTGCCACATCGTCCGGGCTGGTTGGCTCCTCGATGAAGAAAGGTTTGGCAAAGGCCAGCTTCTTCATCCAGTCGATGGCCTGGCCCACTTCCCAGACCTGATTGGCATCGACCATCAGATACCGATCCGGACCGATCACCTCGCGGGCAATCGTCAGACGACGAATGTCATCCTCAAGATCACGTCCAACCTTCATCTTGATATGATTGAAACCCTGGTCGATGGCGTCCTGCGCCAGACGGCGCAGCTTGTCATCGTCATATCCCAGCCATCCGGCTGAGGTCGTGTAGCAGGGATAGCCTTGCTTCTCGAGAAGCGCGATGCGGTCGGCCTTGCCGTCCTCCGCCTTGCGCAGGATAGCAACAGCCTCTTCGCGGGTCAGTGCATCGGTGAGATAGCGATAATCGACGATGTCGGCGATCTCTTCCGGCGACATGGTCGATACGAATTGCCACACCGGCAGACCGGCCTGCTTTGCCATGGCATCCCAGAAGGCATTGACGACAGCGCCGGTGGCCAGATGCATGGCGCCCTTGTCGGGTCCAATCCAGCGCAACTGGCTATCGCCGGTCAGCTTTCGCCAGAACTGGCCAGGTGCTGCCCGCACCTCGTCCAGATCGACGCCCACCACCAGATGGCGCATGGCCTTGATTGCCATGCAGCAGATATCGTTGCCACGGCCAATGGTGAAGGTCAGGCCATGGCCTTCCAGGCCTGGCTCATCCGTTTCCAGGACCACGTAGGCTGCTGAATAATCCGGGTCAGGGTTCATGGCATCGGAGCCATCAAGGCTTGCGGATGTCGGAAAGCGCAGATCAAAAACATTGAGATTGGTAATGCAGGTCATATCAGCCTCTTGGGCAGATCCGCAAAGCGGTGACGCGCTTTTGCGAAGGATCTGCGAATGGAAACAAGCATTGATGCCTTCTTCAGTTCATTTAAAAACGGGTTACTAGGGTTCCCTCAAAGGCCGTAGAAGTGGCGGGCGTTTTCACAAAAGACTCGGTCATGTGCGGCTTCCGGCACGATGGCCCGGGCCTGGGCAAGCCAGCTTTGGTAATCGCTGGCGAGGGTCAGTACCGGCCAATCGCTGCCCCACATCACCCGGTCCGGCCCGAAGAGCTCCAGGATCGTTTCGGCGTAGGGACGAATGGCTTCTGGCTGTTGCGAGCCAGCTTCGGTCAGCAGGCCGGACAGTTTGCAGGAGATGTTTTCCAGGTCGGCAAGCCGCGACATGGCCTTGCGCCAGTCGCTATAGAGCCCTTGCGCGATGACGGGTTTTGCACCGTGATCGATGACGATAGGCAGAGCGGGATGACGGCGCGCAAACCTTTCCAATGGCGCGAGATGGCGGGGCAGAACCAGCGCATCGAAGGTAAGACTTGAGGCCAACATCGCCCCGATGGCCGGGTCGAGTGTGGGATCGTCGATCCAGTCATCCTCGGCAATATCCTGCACCATGGGGCGCAGGCCCTTCAGCTTCGGATAGGTCGCCAGTTCCGTGATGACGGTTGCCGCATCCGCCGCCTTCAGGTCAACCCAGCCCACCACACCGAGAATGAAATCATGGTGTTGCGCCAGATCCAGCAGGAACCGCGTGTCATCAACGCTCGGCAGTGATTGAACCAGCACCGTCCCGCCAACGCCCGTCGCCGCCAGATGCGGCTCCAGGTTTGAGGCTAGGAAGTCCCTGTAGATGGCGGCAAGCTCCGGTGGGGGCCATTGGCCTTGCCGGTTTTTCATGAGCCAGAAATGCTGATGGGCATCGATGATCATGGTCACGCTCCGATCGGCACGCCATCGGCGATGATACCCTTGTCCTTCAGGGATCGCCAAACGGAGGAGGGGACGGTTTCCTGCATCCAGGCCACGTTGGCGCGGATCTGCTCGGCGTTGCGGACGCCGGATACCACGGAGACGACGGCGGGATGCAGCAACGGAAAGTTCAAGGCCGCCGCCTGCAGCGACACGCCTTCAGCGGCACATGCCGCTTCGATCTCGGCGACGCGGGCAAGAATGTCGGCGGGTGCCTCGGCGTAGTTGAACTTGCGGTTTCCCGCCAGCAGGCCTGAATTGAAGACCCCGGCCACCACGATCCCGACATTGGCTTTATCCGCCCGGTCCAGCAGCGTCAGGCTGTCCTGTTCCAGCAGCGTATAGCGCCCGGCCAGCATGGCGACATCGATATCGAAGGCATCCATCGCATCCCAGACCGCTTGCCACTCATTGACGCCGAGGCCGATGGCTTTGACGAGGCCAGCGTCGCGCAACTGGCCGAGTGCCTTGAACCCGCCGCCCTTGGTCAATTGGTCCCAATAATGCCCGTGCTTTTCACCATGTGTCATCTGGCCGATGTCGTGGACATAGAGAATGTCAGGCTTCAGCACGCCCGTGCGCTGCTGGCTTGCCTCAAAGGATTTCAGAATGGCGTCATAGGTGTAATCGTAGACCGGACGGAACGGTAGGGGCTGAATATAGGTGTCTTCCTCCGGTCCGACGGTCTCATCGGGGACCATGACGCGGCCCACCTTGGTGGAGAGCACGTAGTCTGCGCGCTCATGCTCGGTCAGCATTGTCCCGAGGCGTCGTTCAGAGCGGGTGTAGCCATAAAAGGGAGCGGTATCGAAGTAACGGATGCCCGCATCCCAGGCGGCATCGAAGGCCCCGAGCGCTTCCTGGTAACTCGTCCAGCGATAGAGATTGCCCATCTGCGCGCAGCCGAGACCCATCACCGTGAAGGAAACATCGCGATTGCGCAGCGTGCGCCTGTCGTTGACCTGCATTGTCCTGCCCATAAACTGAAAAATCCGGGGAAACGGCACGCGAGAGAAACCCGCGTGCCGCACGTGCATCACAGACTGCCAGGTTCGGATTGAACCAGACAGTCTGTGATCTTCTTGTTGTCGTTTGTCTTTTCGGGAAAACCGGGTCCCACTTTTCCCTGACAAACTTAGTAGAGAACGTTCTTAGCTTCCGGCTTGTCGATGTTCTGCTTGGTGACGACGACGACGCCGGTGTCTATGAACTTTTCGACCTTTTCCTTCGACAGAAGCTTCAGAAGCGTATCCACGCCTTTTTCACCCATCTGATAGGAACCCTGGACGACGGTGGCTTCCAGCATGCCGTCCTTGACGAATTCCTGAAGGTCCTGGTTGCCGTCAAAGCCGATAGCGACGAGCTTGCCAGTCTTGCCAGCCTGCTTGATCGCCCGGCCCATGCCGATGGCGGTCGGCTCATTGGCGCCGAAGATGCCCTTCAGGTCGGCATTGGCGGCAAGAACGTCGGTCGTCTGGTTCAGCGCGGTCGCCATCTGCGACTGCGAATAATAGGGGCCGACGATCTGGAGTTTCGAGTTGGCCTTGATGTAGTCGGTAAAGCCGCCAACGCGGCCGATTTCGGAACCGGCACCTGCCACATAGGACATCACGGCGATCTTGCCTTCGGTCCCGACTTTCTGGATCATCGCCTTGGCCGCCAGTTCACCGGCTGCCTTGTTGTCCGTCGCCAGGAAGGCCTGGTAATATTTCTCGGCATCCTTCGAGAGCATCGAGTCAATGATGACGACGGGAATGCGGGCTTCCCAGGCCTTCTTCACCGCCGGAACCAGTGCGTCCGGGTCGGATGGCGCAAGCAGGATGGCGTCGACCTTCCGGTTTACGGCGTTCTCGACCATATTGACCTGATCGGCAATGGCGGATTCTGCCGCCGGACCCTGGAAGGTTATTGTATGGGCCTTCTGCTTGCCAATTGCGGCATCCGCGCCCTTCTGGACATTCTGCCAGAAGGTGGAGTTGACGGTCTTGACGATCACGGCGATTTCGCCCGCCGAAGCGGTGAGCGTCCCCGACAGTGTAAAGACTGAAGCCGCAAGGGCCAGGGCTAGTTTACGCATATCTTTCCTCCTCAGTGTGACGGCCCCTGCCGGGGACCGATGCGGGGGAAGGCTCCTCCCTTCCCATGTTCGTTCTGCCTCCGCCTGACGGCGAGTATTATTTCCGATTGCGGATCTGGTCGATCCAGACGGTGCCGAGAATGACGAGGCCTATAATGATCTGCTGGGTGAAGGCGGAGACGCCGTTCATGTTCAGGCCATTGCGCAGGATGCCGATGACAAAGGCACCGATGAAGGTTCCGGAAATCGTACCGACGCCGCCGATCAGCGAAGTTCCGCCAATCACCGCCGAAGCGATGGCGTCCAGCTCATAGGCCACGCCTTCATTCGGCTGGGCGGTGACGAGACGAGACATCAGCACGCAGCCGGTCAGGCCAGCCAGCGTGCCGGAGACGATATAGGTGAAGGCGGTGACGCGGGCGACATTGACGCCTGAAAGCTGGGCGGCATCCGCATTCGAGCCGGTGGCATAGATATGCCGACCAAGCACGGTTCGGTTCAGCACGAAGGCTGCGGCCACGGCAATGATGATCATCAACACCACGGGATAGGGTATGCCCGGAAAGCTGACCACCGGAAATCCTTGATCGTCAATGCTTTCGAAGCGCAGCAGTGAGCCATTGCCGAGAACGCCGAAGGATTCGCCAAGGCCTGAGACCGCCCGCGCGCCGGTGATTTGCAGTGCGACGCCCCGTGCAATCAGCATCATGCCAAGGGTAGCTATGAATGGTGGCAGCTTCAGCTTGGTAATGACCAGGCCATTGATGACCCCGCAGGCGGTGCCGGTGAGAACGCCGAGCAACATGCCGATCCACACCGGCGCGCCGAGTTCTTTGACGGCAAGGGCGGCGACCACCCCGGCCAGCGCCAGGACGGAGCCGACCGAGAGGTCAATACCCCCGGTGATGATGACATAGGTTGCTCCAATGCCGAGAAAGGCGATCGACGTGACCTGTAGTGCGATCGTCATGCCGTTGTTGACGCTCAGGAAAGCATTGGAAGTGAGGGCAAACACAGCGGCCAGAACGACCAGGCAGCCAAGCGCTGCAAATTTCTGGATGATATCCTTCTGCCGGTCGCTCAAACCTTTTTGCGGTGGCTTGTCGCTCGATTGCTGGGGCTTGCCAGTGGTGATCTCAGCCATGGGACATTCCTCGCGCGCTCTCCCGGACACGGCCGGAGGCATACAGCATGATCTCTTCCTGCGACGTTTCCCGCGTCGTCAGTGTTGCGGTGATGCGGCCTTCGTGGAAAACCGCAACGCGGTCCGATAGTCCCAGAATTTCCGGAAGCTCGGAACTGATCAGAATGATGCCTATGCCCTTGGCGGCAAGCTCATCCATCAGCCGGTAGATGGCGAGCTTGGCGCCCACATCGATGCCCCGTGTCGGCTCATCGAAGAACATGATCTTCGGCTGCCGGAACAGCCATTTTCCAATAATGATCTTCTGCTGGTTGCCGCCTGACAGCAGGCGGACGGGTTGGTTCAGGCTGGGCGTTCTGATGTTGAGCAGATCGACATAGTGTTGGCTCGACTGGCGGTGCAGTTCCTTGTCGATGACGCCGAACGGATTGGAGACAGCCTCCATGTTGGCCATCATCAGGTTGGCATCGACCGGCATTTTGACTGCCAGACCTCCGGCCTTGCGATCCTCGGAAAGATAGGCAATCCCTGCGTCAATGGCCGAACGCGGGTCGGAAATCGACAGGGGCCGTCCTTCGAGCTGGATTGTTCCGCTATCGCACGGATCGGCTCCGAAGATCGCCCGGGCCACTTCCGTCCGACCGGCGCCCATCAATCCCGCAAAACCCAGAATTTCGCCACGGCGAAGTTCAAAGCCGATATCGGAGAAAGCGCCATGGCGGCTAAGACCCGAAACGGAAAAGATGGTGTCCTTGGTTGGCGAACGGGTCGGCGCCGGGAATTTCTCTTCCAGCGAGCGGCCCACCATGCGGGCGACGATATAGTCCACGGTGATCGCATCGAAATCATCCGTAGAGATGTAGCGCCCATCGCGCAGCACCGTGACGCGATCAACGATCTCTGCCATTTCGTCGAGCCGGTGCGAGATATAGATAATGCCGGTTCCTTCACGCTTCAGATCGCGGATGACGCGAAAGAGAAGCTGTGCTTCCTGTTGGGTCAGCGAGGAGGTCGGTTCATCCATGATGAGCACGGAGGCGTCAAGCGACAGGGCCTTGGCAATCTCGACCATCTGCCGCTGCGCGACGGAGAGCGTGCGCACTTGGGCGTCGGGGTTGATGTCGACACCCAGTCGGTCGAGGCATCGCTTGGCGTCCCGGCGCAGCTTGCGTCTGTCGACCATAAAACGCCCACCCATAAAACTTAGCCGGGGTTCGCGGGCAAGATAGATGTTTTCGGCAACGGAGAGATGTGGAACCAGGTTGAGTTCCTGATGGATGATGGCAATTCCGGCGGCCTCCGATTGCAATGTGGAGGTGAAATGAACCGTCTCGCCCTTGTAGATCATGTTGCCGGCGTCTCTCTGGTAGACGCCGCTAATGATTTTCATCAGCGTGGATTTTCCGGCTCCATTCTCGCCGCAAACCGCATGAACTTCACCGGCCCTGACATCGAGGCTAACGTCCTGTAGGGCCTTCACCCCAGGGAATTCCTTGGTGACGCCCTCCAGTTTCAAAAGCAGCGGCGCGGGTTTGCACTCGCCTGCGGCAAGCGACACTCCTCCCATCGCGGTGTCCTCCAATTCGAGAAAGCCTCCCAGACTTTCGAGAGACAGACATAGGGCATGGCGCAATAATTGGTCAAGCCAATTATTCTTTCCTGCTTGCATGCGTTGCAATATCTCGGATAAATAGAGCTTTATTGATGAAATTCTTTAAATTGGACTGACCAAAATGACATTGCCCAAGCGTCTTTACCAACAGATTGCCGACCAGGTTCGGCATCTGATCCAAAGTGGCCCTTATCCGGCAGGGTCAAGGTTGCCGCCGGAACGTGAGTTGGCGCAAACCCTCGGGGTCTCGCGACCGTCCTTGCGCGAGGCGTTGATTGCGCTGGAAATTGACGGGACAATTGAGATTCGCATGGGGTCGGGCATTTATGTCCTGTCCGCCAGCAAGTCCGCCGCCTCTGGACGATCACTGGGGGAGAGCCCTACCGAGTTGATGCAGGCGCGTGCCGTCATTGAAAGCGCTGTTATCGTCAAGGCCGCTGGGGCAATGACCGATGCGGTTTTTGCGGCGCTTGTCGGGATTGTCGAAGAGATGCGTCAGGAGATTGCCGCGGGGCGCAAGCCGATCGATCAGGACCGCCAGTTTCATCTGACCATTGCCGAACAGTCGGGCAATTCGGTTCTGGCGGAGATCGTCGCCAATCTCTTTGACGAACGCCATAGCCCTATCTCGGACCATATACGGGGCCGTTTTGAGACGCCTGAAACCTGGTCACTGGCGCTGATCGAGCACGAGGCAATTCTGACTGCGCTGGAAGCACGAGACCCGCTCGCGGCACAGGCTGCAATGTATGCCCACCTGACGGCATCACGACGGCGGTGGCTCGAAAATTGACCGATGACGCGGCCATTCCGCCGCCATATAAATGCAGGATTTTCGAAAGGAGTCGAGGTCGGGAGAGATTATGATCCCTTGACGCCTGATTTATCTGCAAGTTTTTGATAAATAACAGTTTAATAACTGCATGATTGGACGATTTCGGCCTCGTTGAAAGATTGCTAAAGGCCTGTTGCGCGTCTGCTGGCAAGGCGTGGATCATCGTTTGCACCTGCCCCTTCTTGTTAAGGCCGGAGAAGTTTGGTCGGCATTTTACCGATGAAATTCGCCGGTGGTGCGCTGGTCAGCATGGTCACGTAAACGGCTGGTGGCGGGTTCAAACCAGCCGGAGATTCCCTCCATTTCCTCTCGATTTATGCCGTTGTCGTCGGCGTCCTTCAAATTCCTCAATACGAAATTTCCCGCACAGATCAGCAATCCGGCAGTTTTGCTTTATGAGTCAATTTAGTTGACATCGTTTCATTTTAGATGACAGTATGACGTCATAACGGGAGGAGGAGCCCCTATGATGACTACCAGTTTCACGGCTATTGCCGGGGAGGCGTCACGCTGTGCGCGTCTCACTTTGGCAGCGTTTACCATTGCATTGGCCTCAAGCGGTTCTGTGCTGTCCGCGCCAAAAGGTGATCTTGTCATCCTGCAATGGATGGCGGGGTCTGACCTTGAGGTGATCCAAAATCTGGAAAAAGCCTTCATGGCCAAATATCCGGATGTGAAAATCAAGGAAGTGCCGGTGACATGGTCCGGCGATCCCCGTGGAGGTCTTCGCACCTCGCTGATGGGCGGCGAAAAGGCCGATCTGATGATCAATACCTGGCCCGCTTTCCGCACAGAACTTGTGACCGCCGGTCTTTTGCGCCCGCTGGATGATGCCTATTCCGCCATGAAATGGGGAGAACGGCTCGACAACAGCTGGAAGGATCTTGGGTCTGTCTCCGGCCAACTCTACGGCGTTACCTTCACTTACGGCGACCGTAGCGGTCTTTGGTATGATACCGGAACCTTCAAAAAGGCAGGCATTGCCACGCCGCCCAAGGATTGGGCGCAATTTCTGGACGCTATCGCCAAGCTGAAAAGCGCCGGTGTGGTGCCAATGGCCGTCCCTGCCAAGACCTGGGCGCATGCCGAAGTGTTTGAAACGCTGATTTTGCGCGAAGGCGGGGCGGATCTTTCCCGCAAGCTGGTGGCTCACGAGACCCCTTGGACCGATGATCGCGTCAAGGCGGCCCTTCGCAAATGGCGCGAGCTGTTGAGTGCCGGTTGCTGCGGCGATGCCTCCACAATGCTTGGCACAGAGTGGGACAATGCCTCGGACCGGGTTTTGAAAGAGCGCAAAGCAGGTTTTTTCCAGATGGGAATGTGGATCAACAACCGCGCCGAGACCGTCTACAAACTTGCTCCAGATCAGTTCAGTCTGTTCCAGTTTCCAGCCACAGGGCAGGGGCATGACACTGCCGCCAGTGTCGATGCCAAGGAGTTTGTCGCATTGGCATCCGGCGGCAACAGCGAGGCTGCGGACGCCTTCATGGATTTCACCATAAGCCGTGAAGGGGCCAACATCATTGCCAAGGGCGGGTTAGCATCCTCCTCCAAAGCGGTTGATGTTGGGCTTTATAGCCCTGCCATTCAAGCGTCCAATACCTTTGTGACCGGGGCGGATACGGCTTTCGTGCTGGGGGATGGTCTGCCCGGCGATCTGGCGGATGAGTATCGCATCCAGCTTCAGAAATTTCTGGGCGATCCCAGCGACGCCAACATTGACAGGATGACGGCTGCGATCGAGGCCAAGGCAAAGGGATCGTATTGATGCCGGCCATCACCGATCTGCCACGGACAGGAGGAAGCGCCAACAGGCGCTTCTTCCAGACGGATGGGGGAGCGGCTCTCATCCTGCTTGCACCTATGGTGCTGTTGTTTCTGTGCGCGGTCGTCTATCCGTTGATCGATACGATCCGTCTGTCGTTTTTCGATATTCGCGGTCTTGCCCCAGCAAAATGGGTGGGGCTTTCCAACTACGCAAACCTGTTGGCGGATGCCAGTTTTCGTGTAGCCGTGATCACCACCATTATCTGGACGGTCGGCACAACAGCTCTGTCAGTAGGCATCGGCTGGGGTCTGGCGGTGCTGTGTTCGCTGGCCCCGCGCACCACTCTGCCGTTTCGCGTGATGATCTTCTGCGCCTATGGCATTGCCGAGGCCGTCAGCGGTTTCATCTGGCTCGGCATCTACCGGCCCGGCGATAGCGGTTTGCTGAATGCCGTCTTGAACACGCTTGGTCTGGAAAACCTGACCCGCGCGTGGCTGGGCGATACGTCCACAGCCCTTGCATGTCTGGTGATTGCCTATGCCTGGACCCAAGTGGGCTTGCCGCTGATGACCTGCTTTGCCTCGATCCAGACCATCCCCAAAAGCATCAAGGAAGCGGCCTATATTGATGGGGCCAAGCCGCTTTCCATCATGCGCCACATCATTTTGCCTCTGTCGCTGCCGGGGTTGAAAGTGGCGGTATTCATCAATCTTCTCGGCAGCTTGCGGGCCTTTGACATGATCTTCGTCATGACAGGCGGTGGTCCGGTGCGCTCCACCGAAACGGTTGGCTATTTCATGTTTCGGGAATCGATGATGCAGTTCAAGCTTGGCTATGGCGCGGCGGCCACCGTCGTGTTGCTGGCCGTCGTGCTGTTCGTTTCCATCCCATTGCTGCGTCAGCGCACCAAGGAGGCGACATGAACGCCCGTGCTCCGCTCTGGATTCCGGTTCTCGTCGGTCTTCTGGCCATTCTCTGGATCGTGCCGGTTGTCGGTCTGGTTTTGACCTCCATCCGGCCTGCCGGTGATATTGCCGTTGGCGGCTGGTGGTCACTGCACACCCTTCGCTTCACGCTGGACGCCTGGCAGACGGTCTGGACAAAATATCCGCTGGCCCCCGCCTTTTTGTCGTCCCTGAAACTCACCGGGCTTGCGACGTTGCTGACGGTTCTTCTGGCGCCAGCTGCGGCCTATGCCTTTCAGTTTCTGAAATTCCCCGGACGACGTATTCTGCTGCTTGTTGTCGTCAATTCCTTCGTGTTGCCGCAGCAGGTGGTGATCATTCCGCTGTTTACCCTGTGGCGTGATCTGCACATGATCGACAATGTCTGGGCCGTGCTCATTCCCTTTGTCGGGCTGTCTTTCGCCTGGTCGATCTTTCTGGTGCAGAGCTTTCTGGCAGAATTTCCACGTGAATTGATCGAGGCCTCAAAAATTGATGGCTGCACGCCGATCCGAACTTTTCTTCATGTCGTTCTGCCCAATTCCCTCACACCGATGGCAACCGTTGGCATCCTGCAATTCCTGTGGTGTTGGAATTCCATGCTGCTGCCCATGCTGTATCTGCGCTCCGATGTGCCGCTGACGGTGCTTTTGGCCCGCATTGCAGGCTCATTCGAGCCCAACCTGGATCAACAATCGGTGGCGGCCATCGTCACCATGGCGGTGCCCTTGGTGGTCTTCATCGTGTTTCAGCGCTTCTTTGCCGCAGACGCCCGCAATCGCTCGGGAGGCAAGGAATGATCGCGTCATCCACAGTGTTCATGGCTCGGCCAAAACCCGGCCATCGGGAGGAGAAATTATATGGCAACCGTTGAACTCAAAGGCGTCGGCAAGCGCTACGGTGCCTTGAAGGTCATCGATGACATTGATCTCGACCTTGAAGATGGCTCCCTGACCGTTTTTGTGGGGCCATCCGGCTGTGGCAAATCCACCCTGCTGCGGATGATTGCCGGGCTGGAGCCGATCACGACAGGCGACATTCTCATCGATGGTCAACGCATCAATGATGCCACGCCTACGGAGCGCGGTGTGGCCATGGTGTTTCAGAATTACGCGCTCTATCCGCATATGACCGTGCGCAACAATATCGGCTTTCCGCTGCGCATGGCGGGCATGAAAAGCGCCGACATCGGACGGCGGGTGGAGCAGGCGGCAAACCGTTTGCACATCACCCCGCTTCTGGAGCGCAAGCCTGCGGCCCTGTCTGGCGGACAGCGCCAGCGGGTTGCCATCGGGCGGGCCATCGTGCGCGATCCCAACGTGTTCCTGTTCGATGAGCCGCTGTCTAACCTTGATGCCGAATTGCGAGTGAAAATGCGGCTGGAGATTGCCGAACTGCACAGGTCTCTGGCGTCAACCATGATCTACGTCACCCATGACCAGGTGGAGGCCATGACCTTGGCCGACCGGATCGTGGTGTTGCGGGCGGGAAATGTCGAGCAGATCGGCACGCCGATCAGCCTTTATGACGATCCCGACAACATGTTCGTGGCCGGTTTCATCGGCTCACCGCGCATGAATTTTTTGACGGGTCATGTCGTGGCGCGCAGCGCGGGAACGATACGGATCAAGCTCACTGAGTTCGAGAACGTGGAATTCGAGCTTGCACTGGGTGCGGATCTTGCCCCCGGCGCAAAGATTTCTGTTGGCATGCGGCCAGAGAATTTTTCCTCAGAGGGATCAGCCCGGTTCGACCTTCGGGTGGACATGGTGGAGAGCCTTGGCGGCGTCTCTTACGGCTACAGCAACATGCGCGGCGAAGATGCGCTGACGGTTGATCTGAAGGGTGATCGGTCGGTGCGGGCCGGCGATACCATCCACACCGGCTTTCATCCGTCCAAGGCCCTGTTGTTTGATCCGGCCAGCGGTGCGCGCCTTCGTTAATCGACCGTTAAGCTGTTAATTTAATAGGATTTCTAATCATGAACGATAATGAACTCTGGTATGATCGTGCCGCATCCGCCTGGACCGAGGCCCTTCCCGTCGGCAATGGTCGGCTGGGCGCCATGGTATTTGGCGATGCCTGGAATGAGCGTCTTCAGATCAATGAGAGCACATTCTGGAGCGGTGGCCCTTACCAACCCATCAATCCCGATGCCCGCGCTGCCTTGCCGGAGGTGCGCAATCTGATCCTTGCCGGGCGCTATCAGGAGGCAGACCGCAAGGCCTATGAAGGGGCCATGGCCAAGCCGGATCGGCAGACGTCCTATCAGCCGATTGGGGATGTCTGGCTTGATCTGCACCATGATATGACCGTCACCAATTATCGTCGCTCGCTTGATCTGGAAACGGCTGTTGCTGTCACGCAATATGATTGCCACGGCGTGCATTTTCGCCGCGATGTTTTTGCCTCTGCCATCCAGGATGTGATCGTTTGCCGGATTGCCGTGGATCAGCCGGGTGCCTTGTCGATGACGGTGATGCTGAGCAGCCCGCAAAACGGCGATCCGATTGATATCATCGGTGCCACCCTTGGCTATGACGGGCGTAATCGTCGGCAAAACGGCATTGATAGCGCGTTGCGTTTCGCCTTCCGGGTGCGGGTGCTGTCCGAGGGGGGCTTTGTCGATATTGGCGAGGAGACCATTCGGGTGCGTGAAGCGTCCAGTGTCGTGTTGCTGATCGATGCAGGCACCAGCTTTCAAAACTACAAGACTATTGATGGTGATCCGCAGGCGCAGATCAAAGCACGTTTGGATGCGGCGGCTATGCTGCCCTATGAGGCGCTTCTGGAAGCCCATGTCAGCGAGCATCGCCGTCTGTTTGACCGGATGCAGATTGAGCTCGGTGACAAGCCGGTGCCAACAATTCCGACCGACAAGCGCATTGCCGCCTATGCCGAAGGCAATGATCCCTCGCTGGCCGCGCTCTATGTACAATATGGCCGCTACCTTGCCATTTCCTGTTCCAGACCCGGCACGCAAGCCGCCAATCTGCAAGGTATATGGAACGAAGATATTCTGCCCGCCTGGGGTAGCAAATACACCGTCAACATCAATCTGGAGATGAATTACTGGCTGGCCGATGTTGCCAATCTGTCCGAGACCTTCCTGCCGCTGGTGGAATTGGTGGAAGATGTTGCCGAAACCGGCCGCGAGATGGCCAAGGCCCATTACGGCGCGCGTGGCTGGGTTCTGCACCATAACACCGATATCTGGCGTGCCACCGGCCCCATTGATGGCCCTCATTGGGGGCTGTGGCCGATGGGCGGCGCCTGGCTCTGCGCCCAGCTTTATGATCACTATCGCTTCAATCCTGATCGCGCCGTGCTGGAGCGCATCTATCCTTTGATCAAAGGCGCGGTAGAATTTGCGCTGGATACGCTGGTTGCTTTGCCTGCTAGCGACTACCTCGGCACTTGCCCCTCACTGTCGCCAGAAAATTCCCACCCCTTCGGCTCGTCGCTTTGCGCCGCACCCGCCATGGACAACCAGATTCTCCGCGACCTGTTTGAGGCCTTCGCGGATGCCAGCGCCACACTTGGCCAAGACGGTGAGCTTCACGCCGCGGCAGTTGCCACCCGAGCCCGCCTGCCGGAAGACCGTATCGGCAAAGGCGGTCAATTGCAGGAATGGATGGACGACTGGGATCTGGACGCGCCAGAGCAGCAGCATCGCCATGTCTCTCATCTCTATGGGCTTTATCCGAGCCTGCAAATCGACCCATTGGAAACGCCGGATCTGGCTAAGGCCGCACAGGTTGTTCTGGAGCGGCGCGGCGATGATGCAACGGGCTGGGGCATTGGCTGGCGGCTGAACCTTTGGGCCAGACTTGGCAATGGCAATCGGGCCGCAGAGGTTCTAGCCAAGCTTTTGACCCCTGAGCGCACCTATCCAAACCTGATGGATGCCCATCCTCCCTTCCAGATCGACGGGAATTTTGGGGGAGCTGCTGGGATTGTCGAAATGCTGGTGCAATCGCGCCCCGGCGAGCTTCGCCTCCTGCCCGCCTTGCCGGAACAATGGTCAAGCGGCAGTCTGAAGGGCGTTTGCATCCGTGGCGGCCACACAGTTGACCTCAGCTGGCAAGCAGGAAAACTGTCTTCACTCCGCATCACGGCTGGCCACTCCGGGCCACTCACCATCCGCCAACCTGCTGATGTCCTTGAGGTTCAACTTAGGGAAGGCGAGGTTTGGGAAGGACGATAGCAGATATTTCAACATGCATTTTCTGGTGTTCTAACAGGATTTTCGCGGCTTTCGCGCCGGAGAAAAGGAGCCATCATGTCGCAGAATTCATTGCGCCCCTTGCGGTATCGTCAAATTCATCTCGATTTTCATACGTCCGAGCATATTGCGGGCATTGGCAGCCAGTTTGACGCCGAAGAGTTCGTTGCAACACTGAAACAGTCGCATGTGAATTCCATCACGCTGTTTGCAAAATGTCATCATGGCTGGTCCTATTACCTGACCAAGGTTGGCGCACCGCACCCCAATCTGTCTCGCCCCGATTTGCTGGGAGAGATGATTGCTGCCTGCAACGCCGCCGACATTGAAACGCCGATCTATCTTTCGGTGCAGTGGGACGAGAGGACCGCACGCCTGCATCCTGAATGGCGGGTGATGAAGGCCAACAACCATCTGGATCATGCCGATGATCATGATCGTTCGGCCCAAAACCAGTTGAGCGCCGCCTGGCACACCTTGTGCCTCAACCACGATGAGTTTCGCGCCCACTTGATGGCCGAAGCCCGGGAGGTTCTGACGCTTTATCCGACTGCCGGGCTATTCTTCGACATTATCCAGACACCGGACTGTGTCTGCAATGCCTGCCTTGCCCGTATGGCACGCCTCAATCTCGACCCGTTGAACAAGGCGGATCGGCTGGCCAATGACGAGGCTGTCAATGCGCAGTTCCGCGAGGAGATGAGCACCGTTCTGCGGCGCGAATTTCCGCAATCGCGCATTTTTTACAATAGCGGCCATATCAACAAATATGGCAAGGACCGTTTCACGCCCTACACCCATCTCGAGCTGGAAAGCCTGCCCACGGGCGGCTGGGGCTATAATCACTTTCCCTCCAGCGCCCGCTATGCGGCACGGCTTGGCCTGGATTTTGTCAGTCACACCGGCAAATTCCACACCAGTTGGGGCGAATTTGGCGGCTTCAAACATCCCGACGCGCTGGACTACGAATGTGCGATGATGGTGGCGCTTGGCTCCAAATGCCTGGTTGGTGATCAGCTCCATCCCAATGGCCGGATCAATGCCGATACCTATCGTAGCATCGCCCCGGCCTTTCGCCGGATTGCCGCCCTTGAACCCTTTCTGGAGGGGGCGGAACAGGTCTCTGACATCGCCATTCTCGCCACCGAATATTTCCATCGGGACGGTGTCGAGCGTGTGCGCGATAGCGACGACGGCGCGGTGCAAATGCTGTTGGAACTGCATAGATGTTTCGACGTCATCGACCCGGAGATGGATTTTTCCCGCCATCGCCTGATTATCTTGCCCGATACGATTCCGGTGGATGCTGCCTTAAAGGCAAAATTCGATGCCTATCTCGCCTCCGGCGGCGCGGTCCTCATCTCCGGCCAGTCTGGTCGCACACCGGACACCGGCGCTTTCGCCTTTGAGACCGGGCTGACATTGAGCGGCGAAAATATCGCGTTCGAGCCATCCTATGCACAGATCACAGAAGCATTGAGCGATCCGCGCCTGCCGGCAAGTCCCTTCGTGGTTTACGCCGGGGCGGAAAAACTGAAAGCGGCAGGTGCCACTGTTCTGGCAAACATAAGGCCACCCTATTTCAACCGCGCCTTCAACCATTTCTGCTCGCATCAGCATACGCCTGACGATCCTGAGGCCGATGCGATTGGCGTGGCCTGCGCAGTGCATGGCAAGGTCGGCACCATCGCCTATCCGGTCTTTGCACTTTACCGCGCCATGGGGCAGCCTCTCTACAAATATCTGGTTGATGCGCTGATCGAACGGCTGATGCCGGGGCGGACGCTTGAAACCACTTTGCCATCCGCAGGCCGTGCGACGCTGACGGTGCAGGCCCATGAAAATCGCAGCATCGTTCATCTTCTCTGCGGTTTTCCGCAAATCCGCGGTCAGTCGGTGCGGATCAATTGGCAGCCGACAGCAAGGCCCATGGAAATGATCGAGGATATTCCCTCCATCGGGCCGGTATCCTTCACGGTCCGGCTGCCTGGGACGCCATCATCCGTCTATGATGCGATTTCGGGCGAGACATTTGCTTGGAAAAAACAAGCAGATGGCGCAATCACGGTTGATCTGCCTGGCCTTTCCATTCACCGTGCGATTGTTATTGACGGAATGGCACCCGGATGATGTGAGGCCATGGGTTGGTTGTCCTTGCAGGAGCTACCAATGGATCTGCGGAGAGGACCTGTGGAAATAACCGGCAAGCGAAAACAGGCCACCATCCACGATGTCGCCGAGGCGGCAGGCGTCGCCATCGGCACGGTGTCCCGCTATCTCAATGGGCAAACGGTGCGCAATGGCAACCGCGCCGAAATTGAGCGGGCCATTGAGGCCCTGTCTTTTCAGCGCAGTGCTGCCGCACGGGCGATGAAAAGCGACAAGACCGATGTGATCGGCTTTTTGACGCCGGAGCTGGACGAGTTTCATGCCCAGCTCCTCAATCATCTGGCCCGATTGTTTCGCCAGAGCGGCAGAACATTGCTGACCTATTGCCATGATGGTGACCTCAGGCTGCTGAGTGAATCTCTCTCCTATTTCGCCGGGCAGAACGTCGATGCGCTCATTCTTGCGGGACATGGAGACATTCCCAATGAAGTGGAGAGATTCGTGGAACGCGGTATTCCCGTCACCGTTTATAATAATGATATCATGGGGTTGCGCGTTGATCGCGTGTTCGTTGACAATACCAAGGCATCCTACCGTGCTGTCCGCCATCTGATCGATCTCGGGCATACACGCATTGCCACCGCCTTTGGTACACTGGATACGTCATCGGGATTCCAGCGCCTGAATGGCTATCAGCAGGCCCTGGAAGAGGGAAAAATTGCCCTCAACTCATCCTATATACATTCCGGCAACTGGACCGAAGAAGGCGGATATTCCGCTATTCAGAAATTCATGGCGCTGGCTGAACCGCCAACAGCGGTCTTCTCAGCCAATTATAAAATGACCTACGGCATTCTGGAATGGGTTCGGGAGCACCGGGCAAGGGTCCCGGAAGACATCGCCATCGTCAGTTTCGATGATGTGGAACTGTTTCGCCTCTACGATGACGGCGTAACGGCTATCGCCCAACCTATTGAGAAAATAGCACAATCGATCAGTACTTATGTTCTGTCACGATTGACTGAAAACAACGTTCCGGACATACGCACGCGCACGCTTGATTGCAATTTGATATTGCGCGGATCAAGCCACTTTCGCCGATAATCCCTATCGTGTGTCTTCTCAAACCTGCTCGGTGCCGGTCTTTCCAGACTACAGTGCCGTGCGCCATATATGGCGCACAAAGGTCCGCTGTAGCTCCTTATATCTGCTGCATAATTTTCTCTTTAAATGATTCCCGTTTAAAGAGAAAATTATGCAGCGGTGTCTGTCAGGTTCAGATTGGACCTGACAGACGTCGTTTCTTTTGCTTTCGTTTGTCTTTTCGGCAAAACTGGTGACCACTTCTCCCTGACAAGCCCCTAGAACTCTTCCCAACTCTCGCCCTTCAGCGCAGCATTGCCCTGTGTGGCATAGGTCTGACGAGATTGTGAGGCGGGTCGGCTTGCCGGTTTGGCAGGTGCGTGAGCGGCGGGCGCGTAGCCTGCCTGGCGGTTATCTCCCGTGCGGAACTGTCCAAGCAATTCGGTTAGTTTGCCGCTTTCCTGCGCCAGGCCAGCACCGGCGGCGTTCATTTCTTCGACCATGGCTGCATTCTTCTGCGTCGCCTGGTCCATGTGGTTGACAGCGGTATTGACTTCGCCAAGGCCGACGGACTGTTCCTGTGCTGCCGTGGCAATCGCATCCATATGTTGGTTGATCGATTGGACGAGGCTGGCGATCGCCGTCAAACCTTCGCCGGTATCGTTGACCAGTTTGACACCTTCGCTGACAGCGACTTCTGAATTGGAGACCAGCGATTTGATTTCCTTGGCGGCATTGGCCGAACGCTGGGCCAGTTCACGGACTTCCTGGGCGACAACGGCAAAGCCCTTGCCGGCCTCGCCAGCGCGCGCGGCTTCCACCCCGGCATTCAATGCCAGCAGATTGGTCTGGAAAGCAATTTCATCAATCACGCCGATGATCTGGCCGATCTGGCGCGAGGCGTGTTCAATGCGCTCCATCGCTGTGACAGCGTTATTGACGACGATACCCGATTGCTCGGCACGGCTTTTTGTATCACGCACCAGATCGCGGGCCTCGCCCGTTCGCTTCGAGGTCGCTCTCACATTGGCGGTGATTTCTTCAAGGGCTGCGGCTGTCTCTTCGAGCGAAGCAGCCTGCTGCTCGGTTCGCTTGGCGAGGTCATCTGAGGCATGCGAGATTTCGCTGCTGCCACCTGATACAGCCAGGGCCGAACCGCCGACCGCCAGAAGTGTGGTCCGCAACTGGCGGACGGAGGCGTTGAAGTCCTGGCGCAGTTCCTCAAAGCGCGGCGCGAACTCCTCGGAAATCTCGCAGAGCATGTCACCGGCGGCAAGCTTTCGCAGACCGCTTGCCAACGCGCCGGTGGCGCGCGTCAGCCGTTCTTCTGCCTCCGCTTCGATCCGGCGTTGCGTCTCGATGCGATCGCGCTCGGCGATCCTGCGGTTTTCCTCGGTGCTGGCTTCGAGTTCCTTGTTACGGATGGCTGCAACCTGGAACACTTCCACGGAGCGCGCCATTTCGCCCATTTCGTCCCGGCGTTTGGCGCCGGGAACGACGACCGACAGGTCGCCGTCGGCCAGTGCGCCCATGCAACGTGTCAGCGCGCCGATCGGGCGAATGACCTTGCGGATGATGACGGCCAAGCCGATGATGCCGAGCGCCAACACCAGCAGGAAAAGCGCCAGGAAGGATAGTGTCTGGGTCAGCGCGGCGGACTTGGCCGTTACTGCATTGGCGTTCAACGTATCCATGGCAAGCGATGCGATATCGGCAACCTTCCCCAGGGCAGCCGTGGTCGGTGCTCTCCATTGATCGATTGTCAGCGGTGACTTTTCGCCAGCGCTCAGTTTGGCAATGACGTCGGCGCGCATTTTGGCGTAGTCGCCTGTAAAATACGCTGCATCTGCAACCTTGAAGGCGTCCTTGATGGCCAGGGGCGTATCCTTATGATCGACCAGCACCCGAACAGCTTTCCACGCATAGGCGACATTGGCGTCTCCCGCGGCCAGTTTGACCTGGTTCTCAGCCGAAATCTGCTGGCCAGAGGTCACGGCGTTGTTGAGGATCAAGGCGCTGCCGCCGCCAAGGGCACGGGTCGACCATGCATAGGCGCGCATCTGGATCATCGGCATCATCGCCGCGTCGAGCGTGCGCATGCGGCCTTCCGCGGCCTCGGACGCCTTTTCAAGATCGGCCAGGAAAGTCCCGCCCAGATCCATTGACGTCTTGGTGATGCTTGCGTCACGAGCTTCAAGCGGCTTTGTCAGCTCGGCATCGATGGTTTTACGATAGGTCGCGACTTTTTCATAAGTGGCCAACACCGTTGCGATCGGCGCCGACAAGTCGGTAGCCGTGATCCCTCCAGCGATTGCTTTTGCCTCATTCATACCGGCATCGACAACCGCCCGGTTTTTCTGCACCGATTGTACGGAGCCAGCACCATCGGCAATCGAGATCGACAGGGCGGAGGCGCTATCGCCGCGCTCGCTGCGAAATGCCAAAAGCGCCTTGAACAACGCTTTGTCAAAACCCGTCAGTTCCGAAATTTCGGCATTGACCTGATAGGTGCGGTACGAATTCAGCATTGAATTTCCAACCAGCACATTCAGCATAAGGCTGAGCAGGGCGAAAACGCTAATGAGCACATTTCTGATGGAGAGCGTCATGGCAAGTTCCAATGGTTGCAAATTTCAACTCATTCAATGCCAATTTAGATAAACTGCGGTTAACGCCATCGTACTTTTTGTGACGTCCTTCAGTATAAAATTGCTAGTCCCGCCATTCTCTTGGCACAGAGGCCTCAAAGGGGCCTGTGTCTGGAGTTTTGCATGCACCTAAGGTGTTTAGTCATTTGATCAGCGGCTTGATGCTATGGTGTTGATTTCACTCATTGTCATTGTGACCTTCACCATCTTCTTGCTACAAGTTTCTTGGCAATTTCATCGTCCGCCGCCTGCGAGCGGGATAATTTTTAACCTCAATTCATCCGTGTGAATGTCCAATATGCCCCCCAGAAAACAGATCATCCTCAATGCCTTCAACATGAATTGCGTGGGGCATATCAATCACGGGCTGTGGGCGCATCCACGCGACCGTTCGCATGACTATAAATCTCTGCGCCACTGGACTGATCTGGCGCGCACACTGGAGCGTGGTCTGTTCGATGGGCTGTTTCTCGCCGATATTGTCGGGGTCTACGATATTTACCAGAACTCGGTCGACCTGACATTGCGGGAATCGATCCAGCTACCAGTCAACGATCCGATGCTGCTGGTATCTGGCATGGCTGCTGTGACCGACAATCTTGGCTTTGGCATCACCGTGAATACCAGTGTTGAGGCGCCCTATACCTTTGCCAGGAAAATCTCGACGCTCGATCATCTCACCTCAGGCCGGATCGGCTGGAATATCGTCACTGGTTATCTCGACAGCGCCGCCAAGGCATTGGGCGAGACCGGCATGACAGAGCATGACACCCGCTACGACCAGGCCGATGACTATATGGACCTGCTGTATAAGCTTTGGGAGGGAAGCTGGGAGGAGGGGGCCGTGCGCCTCGACAAGCAGGCGCGGATATATGCCGATCCTGCCAAGGTTCATAAGGTCCAGCACCATGGACCCTATTACCAGTCCGAGGGCTATCATCTGTGTGAGCCCTCGATCCAGCGTACGCCGGTACTCTATCAGGCCGGCACATCGGGCCGGGGCCGGAAATTTGCCGCACGCCACGCCGAATGCGTGTTTATCGGCGCCACGGACAAGGCAGCAGCGCGTAAAACAGCCCAGTCTTTGCGGGAAGAGGTGGTCGCCGCAGGTCGCCACCCTGACGACATCAAGATCTTTCTCGGTGTTACTGTCGTGACCGACAAAAGCCGGGAAGCCGCCGCCGACAAGCTGGAGGACTACCGCCGCTATGCCAGCCCGGAAGCGGGCCTAGCACATTTTTCGGCCGGAAGCGGCATCGATCTCTCCCGCTACGAGCTTGATGATCCTATCCAGTACGGCCCCACCAATGCCATCCAGTCCGTCACGCAACTTGCCAAACAAAAGGGATGGACCAAGCGGCAATTGTTGAACGAGCTTTCCATCGGTGGACGTTATCCGTTAATCACCGGCGGGCCTGGCGAGGTAGCAGAGGAACTGATCTCCTGGATCGATGAAGGCGATATTGATGGCTTCAATCTCACCCGCGCCGTGACACCGGAAAGCTATGAGGATTTTATCGAGTTTGTGGTGCCGGAATTGCAAAGCCGGGGCGCTTACAAGACGAGCTATGGTGATGGCTCCTTACGGCATCGGCTGTTTGGCGAAGGCAACCGGCTTCCCGCCCGCCATGCCGGTAGTCGTTATCGCCACTCGGAAAGGTAGCGCCACGACATCGCGGCGAGATTTTTTATGCCGGGCAATGGTTCCTTGCTGAAGGCCTGGTATCTGAAGGGCCTTCTTCAATGCCCATGACGAGTCCGCCGCATTGGCAGTGCGTTTTTCTCGATGGTCCAGCCAGACAGAAAAACATACCTTCATTTAGTGCATAAAAAACATAGATTAACTTCAATAACCGCCAATGTCTGCGATGCTGCCTCGGCATGTTTGCAGCAAAGGACGGCGCCGATGACCAGGACAATTCACTTCAACGCCTTCGATATGAATTGCGTCGGACACCAATCGCCTGGATTGTGGGCGCATCCGGATGACCGATCCTATACCTACAAGGATCTGGATTACTGGCAGAATTTGGCACGCACCTTGGAGCGAGGGATTTTTGATGGCATCTTCATTGCAGATGTCATCGGCTATTATGATGTTTACAAAGGCTCCAATTTCCACGCCATCCAGCAGGCAGCGCAAATTCCGGTCAACGATCCGTTGCAACTGGCGGCTCCCATCGCTTTGGCCACTGAGCATCTGGGTATTGGCATCACCGCATCAACCTCGTTTGAGCATCCCTATACGTTTGCCAGACGGCTTGCCACGGCGGACCACCATACGAAGGGTCGGGTGGGCTGGAACATTGTCACGTCCTATCTCGAAAGCGGTGCCAAGAATGTTGGCCAATCCGGCCTGAAGCGCCATGATAATCGCTATGAAATCGCCAATGAATATCTCGAGGTGATCTACAAACTGCTGGAAGGCAGTTGGGAAGAGGGTGCGGTGATCCGTGACCCCAAGGGGCGGGTTTTTACCGATCCAGCCAAGGTTCATGAAATCAGTCACAAGGGCAAGCATTTTGATGTTCCCGGCTATGGGTTGACCGAGCCTTCGCCGCAACGCACTCCGGTGCTGTATCAGGCGGGCGCATCCGGTCCGGGCAAGAAATTTGCCGCAGAACATGCAGAATGCGTGTTTGTGGCAGCACCCACCAAATCGGTGCTGAAAGCCTATGTGGCCGAAATTCGCCAGCAGGCGGCTGCCGCAGGGCGTGATCCGAATTCCTTAAAAATCTACACGCTTATCACCATCATCACTGATGAGACCGAGGCGAAAGCCAAGGCCAAATTCGAAGATTACAAACAATATGTCTCTTACGATGGCTCTCTGGTGTTCATGTCCGGCTGGAGCGGCATTGATTTTGGCCAATATGCGCCAACCGATGTGATCCAGAAGGTCGAGACCAACGCCATCCATTCGTTTGTGGAGCATATCGCAGGTGGCGATAAATCCTGGACCATTGAAGAACTGGCAAAATTCGGCGGCATTGGCGGGTTGGGTCCGGTGTTTGTTGGTGCGCCAGATCAGGTGGCCGATATTTTGCAGGAATGGGTGGCTGACACCGATGTCGATGGCTTCAACATTGCCTATGCGGTCACGCCCGGCAGTTTTGAGGATGTGGTGAACTACATTGTCCCGGAACTGCAAAAGCGCGGAGCCTATCCCACCGCCTACAAGCCGGGAACCCTGCGCGAAAAGCTGTTCGGCCAAGGCCCCTATTTGCCGCAAAATCATCCCGCCAATCAATACCGCGATATTGAAGCATTCAAGCGCGCAAAGACCGCTCCGCTGGCCAACGCCAGCTAAATTCCCTTTCCAATTTCAAGCAACGAGGCACGATTATGGGTACCGTTACTGACACCAAGATCGACTACACCGTTCACCCGCGCGTCAATTCCAACGATCCGGTCGCACCGCGCCCCCGCCCGACCACGCCTGCGCATATTGTTCAATCCGACGCGGAGGCCATTGAGATTGCGCAGCGTCTTGCCGAGCGTTTCAAGGTTGGGGCCGCCTTGCGCGACAGGGAAGGCCTGTTGCCGATTACCGAGCTGGATGAATATTCCCAAAGCGGGCTGTGGAGCATCAACGTTCCAAAGGCCTATGGTGGGCCGGAGGTTTCCTATGCCACGCTTGCCAAGGTAATCTCTACCATTGCGACGGCTGATCCGGCCATTGCGCAGGTGACGCAAAACCATTTGGCAATCGTTGCAACCGTTGATCTGGATGGCACGGAAGAGCAGAAAAAACTGTTCTTCGGCTGGGCCTTGCAGGGGTTGCGTTACGGCAATGCGTTTTCCGAATTGAAGAGCAAAACCGTGGCCGATTTCGAGACCAAGGTGACGCATGACGGCGACGACGTGATCGTCAATGGCGAGAAATTCTACACCACCGGTGCGCTTCTCTCCCATGTTGTGCCCATTGTTGGCGTTGATGAAAGCGGTCAGGGCTATCTGGTGTTTGCAGATCTTGAGGCACCCGGCCTGACCGTGACCAACAACTGGTCCAGCTTTGGCCAGCGCACCACGGCCTCTGGCTCGGTGAAGATCGAGAATGTGCGGGTGCCAAAGGTTCGTGCTCTGAAAGTCACCTCGTTTGATCATCCCACGGTCGGGGGTCCGGTGTCGCAGATCATCCAGTCGGCGATTGATGCAGGCATCGCCCGCGGCGCAATTGATGACACCATCACCTTTGTTAAAACCCTTAGCCGTCCGTGGATTGATAGCGGCAAGCAAAAGGCCAGCGAGGACCTTTTCACCATCGCGGCCATTGGCGATTTGAAAATTCGCCTGCATGCAGCGGAAGCCCTGCTGGAAATTGCCGGACGCAGCATTGATGCAGCGCGGGCCAATACGACGCTGGATACCGTCTCGGAAGCCACCATCAAGACTGGTGAATCCAAGGTGCTGACCACCGAGATCGCTATTCTTGCCACCAACAAGCTGTTTGAACTGGCGGGCGCTCGCTCGACGCTGGCGGAACATGGTCTGGATCGCCATTGGCGCAATGCGCGGGTGCACACCTTGCATGATCCGGTGCGCTGGAAGTTCTACCACGTTGGCAATTACTACTTGAATGGCGAGCATCCGCCGCGCCATGCATGGAATTGAGTGGGGAACTGAGGCAGAGCAATGAGCACCACAGATCGTACACTCCACCGTCAGGCGGCCCTCACGGCTGGACGTCCCGCGCCCCATATCCCGCCGCGCCGTATCAAGGCGCATGTGATCAAGGACGATGCCGAGGCAATCGCTGTTGCCAAGGAATTGGCGCGTGACTTTGCTGTGGGCGCAGCAGAGCGAGATCGGCAGCGGCGCTTGCCAGTGACTGAGATTGAGCGTTTCTCCCAAAGCGGGCTTTGGGCCATTTCAGTGCCAAAAGCCTATGGCGGCGCGGGCGTCTCAACGGTGACGCTCGCCGAGGTAACAGCAATCATCTCGGCGGCAGACTCATCGATTGGGCAGATTCCGCAAAACCATTTCTACATGGTGGAAGCGCTACGGCTGTCGGGTTCTGATGCGCAGAAGGCCCATTATTTCCAGCGGGTTCTGGATGGAGATCGGCTGGGCAATGCCTTTACCGAAATCGGCACCAAAACCCCGGTGGATTACAAGACCCATTTTGCCGAGCGTGATGGCAAGCTGTTGCTGAACGGGCAGAAATTCTATGCCACCGGATCGCTGTTTGCCCATATCATTGTGGCCGTTGCCAAAGGCCCGAATGGCCGGGTGCATCTGGTGTTTATCGATCGCGCCACACCCGGCCTTGATCTCGTGGATGACTGGACCTCGTTTGGCCAGCGCTCCACCGGCAGCGGCACGGTGACCTTTGACGATGTCGAGATCACCCCGTTTCAAGTGGTTGATCATGATGAGAATTTCGATAAACCAACGCCGATGGGGCCGTTTGCCCAAATCATCCATTCGGCAGTGCAAGTGGGCATTGCGCGGGGTGCTTTGGCAGAAACCATTTCCTATGTTCGCGCCCATGCAAGGCCGTTTTTCGAGCTGAGTATTGAGCATGGCTATGAAGACCCGCACACCATCCATGCCGTGGGTGATGTTTCAATCCGCGTGCATGCCGCCGATGCGCTGTTGGCGCGGTCGGGGCGCATTCTGGATATTGCCACCGCCAATCCCACCGCGCAAACGGTGGCGGAAGCCTCTATTGCTGTTGCCGAGGTGAAGGCATTGGGAACCGAAGTGGCGCAATTGGCGGCGACCAAGCTGATTGAGCTTGGTGGTGCGCGCTCCACTTTTGAGGCTTATGGGCTGGATCGCTACTGGCGCAATGCCCGCACCCATTCGCTGCATGATCCGGTGCGCTGGAAATACCACCATATCGGCAATTTCTACCTGAATGATCAGCTCCCCCCGCGCCACGGGGCCATCTGACGTTCAGATTTTCTATCCGCCGGGTGCATACCTCTGCGCCCGGCCTTTTCTTGACCATAGGAAACCATAACATGACATACCTGCCCGATCCCAAGCGCTATGATAACGCCCATTTTCGCCGTACAGGCCGAAGTGGCCTGAAACTGCCAGCGCTTTCCTTTGGCCTCTGGCATAATTTTGGCGATACCACGCCAGTTGAGACCCAACGCTCCATCCTGTTCAAGGCGTTTGATCTGGGCATTACCCATTTCGATCTCGCCAATAACTATGGCCCACCAGCAGGCAGCGCCGAAATCAACTTTGGCCGCATCCTGCGCGAAGATTTTGCAGGTCTGCGCGATGAGTTGATCATTTCCACCAAGGCAGGCTGGGATATGTGGCCGGGTCCTTATGGTCGCGGTGGTGGCTCGAAAAAGGCGCTGCTTTCCAGCCTCGACCAGAGCCTGACGCGGCTCGGTGTCGATTATGTCGATATTTTCTATTCCCACCGCTATGATGCCGAGACACCGTTGGAGGAAACCGCCGATGCACTGGCGCAGGCCGTGCGGCAGGGCAAGGCGCTCTATGTCGGCATCTCATCCTATTCCGGCACCAAAACCCGCGAGATTGCAGCGCTTTTGAAAGAGCGGCAGGTGCCGCTGTTGATCAACCAGCCCGCCTATAACCTGTTCAACCGCTGGATTGAAAAGGACCTGATTGATGCCGCCGATGAGGTTGGCGCGGGCATCATTGCCTTCACACCGCTGGCGCAGGGCCTGCTGACCAATAAATACCTCAACGGCATTCCAGACGATGCCCGCGTCAACCGTCCCGGCGGCGATTTCCTGCGGCCAGAGCATTTGAAGGAAGAGAATATTGTTCGCGCCCGCGCCCTGAATGAAATTGCCGCTCGCCGTGGTCAATCGCTGGCGCAGTTGGCGATTGCATGGGTTTTACGCGATCCGCGAGTCACCTCTGCCCTGATTGGAGCCAGTTCTGCCCGACAGATTCAGGAAAATGTCGATGCTTTGAACAATCTCTCCTTCACAGCCGAAGAGCTGGCCGAGATTGATCGCTACGCCGTAGAAGGTGGCATCAACCTTTGGGAAAAGCCTTCACACGATCAGGTGGTGTAAGACTTTTGGGCCTGCCCCGGGCATGCGGTTGAGGATAAATGCAGGCTCTGGGCAGACAAAAACGGAAGCACTTCACGGTGCTTCCGTTTTTCCATGTTTGATTAGGCAGCCTTGCTTTTCTGGATGCCAGAAGATGCCGCATCGAGACCACGTTGGATATCGGCGATGATATCATCGATATGCTCAATGCCGATGGAAAGGCGCACGTAGCCCGGCGAGACACCGCTTGCGGCCTGCTCTTCTGCCGTGAGCTGGGAATGGGTTGTCGAGGCCGGGTGAATGGCCAGGCTGCGGGCATCGCCAATATTGGCAACGTGATAGAGCAATTCGAGCCCGTCGATGAACTGGCGTCCAGCGTCCAGCCCGTCTTTCAGCTCAAAGCCGACAAGACCGCCATAACCACCCTTGAGATATGTATCGGCCCGCTCGCGCCATACGCCGCTCTGCTGAGATGGATAGATCACCTTGGCGACTTCTGGGCGCTTGGCCAGATAGTCCGCAACGGCTGCGGCGTTTTTAACGTGGCGCTCAATGCGAAGCGGCAGGGTTTCAATGCCTTGCAAAAGCTGGAAGGCGTTGAAGGGTGAGAGTGCGGCTCCAAGGTCACGCAGCAGGGTCACACGCGCCTTGATGATATAGGCAATAGGACCAAGCGGCTTGGTGGCTTCCGTCCAGACGGCGCCGTGGTAGCTTGGGTCTGGTGTGTTCAGCGCGGGCTGACGCTCTTTGTGGGCTTCCCAATCGAAATTGCCGCCATCAACGATCAAACCGCCAATGGACGTGCCGTGGCCGCCAAGATATTTGGTGGAGGAATAGACAACCACAGCCGCGCCATGATCGAACGGACGCGCCAGCAAGGGGGCTGCGGTATTGTCGACAATCAGCGGAATGCCAACTTCCCGGCCAATGGCGGCCACCTCGGCAATCGGGAAGACCGTCAGTTTCGGATTGGGCAGGGTCTCGGCATAATAGGCGCGGGTGCGCTCATCCGTGGCGCGGCGGAAATTTTCCGGATCAGTCGGATCAACAAAACGAACCTCAATGCCCTGATCTTTCAGCGTGTTGGCAAACAGGTTCCATGTGCCGCCATAAAGATCAGTGGAGCTGATAATATTGTCGCCAACCTTTGCGAGGTTCTGGATCGCAAACGCAGATGCCGCCTGCCCAGAGGCAAGCGCCAAAGCTGCAACGCCACCTTCGATGGCTGCAATGCGCTGCTCAAGCACATCCACGGTAGGGTTGCCGATGCGGCTATAGATATTGCCCAGCTCTTTCAGGGCAAACAGATTGGCCGCATGCTCCGTATCCCGGAACTGAAAAGACGTGGTCTGATAGATCGGAACGGCGACAGCCCCCGTCGTCGGGTCGGCGCGCCAGCCGGCATGAAGGGCCAGCGTTTCTGGATGCAATGGTTTGCTGCTCATCTATAACTCCCGTCCTGTGTTGAATTTCCGCCAGTCACCGCCCTGGATTTTTGCTATGCCTTTGGCCTCTGTGACGGTTGCATGATGGAATAATCCATCGATTAAGTAGAGAAATATTCTTCCCTTCTTTCGACACCACTTAGAAATTGCGCCTGAGGGAAGAGCCGGTCGTCTGCTGCCTCTTAACGTCTGAGCGAAAAGCTGGCTGGGATGATCGCTGCGACATTTCGGTGCTGATTGGGTCTGTTTTTCCCACTTGGTTTATCAAGACGCAAAATTCTTTCTGGGCCAAATAGTAAATTATCTTAATCTATAGAAATGATAGATAAATGGAGAAGACAGAATGTCGGGCGATGAATTCAACAGTGGGATTGCACGACGTCAGCTCATCAAGCTCTCGGCCTTTGTTGGCGCAGCAGTTGCGGGGGCAGGCCTGCTTGGTGTCAATGCTGCCCATGCAGCAGATGATGCTCTCAGCCTGAAAGGCAAGCGGATCGGCATCAGCACGGCAGGGACCGACCATTTCTTTGACCTCCAGGCCTATAATGCCCAGATCGCTGAAGTGAAGCGCTTGGGCGGCGAACCGCTTGCCGTTGACGCGGGCCGCAGCGATGGCAAGCTGGTGGCGCAACTCCAAACCCTGATCGCGCAAAAGCCGGATGCCATCGTGCAACTGCTTGGCACCTTGACGGTTATCGACTCCTGGTTGAAACGGGCGCGTGACGCAGGCATTCCGGTTCTGACCATTGATGTCGGCTCCAGCCATTCGCTGAACAATTCGACTTCCGACAATTGGGGCATCGGCAAGGATCTCGCCCTGCAACTGGTCTCCGATATTGGCGGCGAAGGCAATGTCGTGGTCTTTAACGGCTTTTATGGCGTGACGCCCTGCGCCATTCGCTATGACCAGCTTGTCAACGTCATCAAATATTTCCCGAAGGTCAAGATTATCCAGCCGGAACTGCGCGACGTCATTCCCAATACCGTTCAGGATGCGTTTGCGCAGGTGACCGCCATTCTCAACAAATATCCGGAAAAAGGCTCGATCAAAGCCATCTGGTCCGCCTGGGATATTCCGCAATTGGGGGCAACCCAGGCGCTGGCGGCAGCCGGACGCACGGAAATCAAGACCTACGGCGTCGATGGCAGCCCTGAAGTTTTGCAACTGGTGGCGGACCCGGCCTCGCCTGCCGCCGCCGATGTCGCGCAACAGCCCGCCGAACTCGGTCGCCAGGCCATTCAGAATGTGGCGCTGCTGCTGTCCGGCAAGACCTTGCCGCGCGAGAGCTATGTGCCAGCCCTGTTGGCCAACAAGCAGACTGTCAACGATGTCACCAAGAAGCTCGGAATCGGTTGATCGCCAAGACATGGTGTTGGAACGCCACAGCTTATGCCAGGTCGCCAAGCGACTTTGCGAGGGACATTTTCATGCGTGACAGACAGCCTGCGGATAGCGATGCAATCCGCTTCCATGGCATTTCCAAACGGTTTGGCGGAGCAAGAGCGCTTGCCGACGTGTCCTTTGGCGTCCGCGCTGGAACGATCCATGGGCTTGTCGGCCAGAATGGTGCGGGAAAATCGACCCTGATCAAAATTCTCGCCGGTCTTCACCGGCAGGATGACGGAACAATCGAGATCGACGGGGTTGGAATACCGGATCTGTCACCGCCGCTGGTCGAAAAGCTGGGCATCCATTTCATTCATCAGGATCGCCTTCTGGTCCCGTCCTTCACGGTTGGCGAGGCCTTGTTTCTGGGGCGCGAACCGAAGATTACCGGCACACCGTTTTTGGATCGGCGTGCGATGAAACGTCATGCAAAGGCGATCTTGCAGGACTATTTCGGCCTGAGCCTGCCGACCAATGCATTGATCGGCGAGTTGACCACCGCGCAAAAGCAGATCGTCCAGATCACACGCGCGCTGCTGGCCAAGCCCAAGGTGCTGGTGTTCGACGAGCCGACGGCGGCGCTGGTGCGGCGTGAGGCCGATATGTTGTTTTCCCTGATCCGACGGTTGCGGGGCGAGGGGGTGACGATCGTTTATATCTCGCATTACCTGGCCGAAATCGAAGCGCTTTGCGATGACGTGACTGTGCTGCGCAATGGTGAGGTGGTTGCCAGCCGCTCGCTTGCCGGTCTTTCGGCAAAACAGATCGCAACCCTGATGGTGGAGCGCGATATTGCCGAGATGTTTCCAAAACGGGTCGTCGCCAAGGGCGAACGCCTGCTGGACGTTCGCGGTTTGACAGCCGATGGCCAGTATCAGGATGTGTCCTTCAGCCTGTATAGGGGCGAAGTGCTCGGCATCACCGGTCTTTTAGGCTCCGGTGCCAAGGAACTGTTGCAAACGCTGTTTGGTTTGGAAACGGCAAGTGCTGGTGAGATTCAAACGGGTGAGACGGTGGTGTCATTCGACAACCCACGCCAAGCCGTGTCGCGCAATCTGGCGCTTGTGCCGGAAGACCGACGCGGCAATGGCGTGGCTTTGGACCTCACGGTGGCGGAAAACATCACGCTTGCCAGTCTCGACCGTTTTTCGAGGGCGGGTTTCCGGAAGACCGGTCATGAGAAGAGTGCGGTGGACCGGCTGATCGCGCAGTTGCAGATCAAGACGGCAGGCCGCGATGCGCCGGTCCGAACCCTGTCCGGTGGCAATCAACAGAAGGTGGCGATTGCAAAATGGCTGAGCCGCCAATCGGAAATCTATCTTCTGGACGAGCCGACTGTTGGCGTCGATATTGGCGCGAAAGTCGAAATTTACCAGCTGATCGGCGAGCTGGTCGAAAAGGGCGCTGGCGTCATCATCCTGTCGTCCGACCTGCCGGAACTGGTTGGCATAACCGACCGGATTCTGGTGTTTTTCCGGGGCCGGATCACGGCGGAACTCACCTCCAGCCAGACGACGGCGGACGCAGTCTTTGCGAGCGCGACCGGCTCGGATGCCGCAACGGGGTCGAAGGAAGGATTGCGCCATGTCGGCTGAGGTGAATTCCGTTTCGATTGGCGTGAGGTCGCCGACAGCCACCGGCACACGTCATCACGGCTCGTCCCAGGGAGGTGAGCTTGCCCAGCCCCGTAAGGGTGCACCCTGGGGCGCGGCTTGGCTGCTGCGGACCGGGTCCATAGTCGGAATCCTCGGCGTCTTCCTGTTTTTTTCGTTGACAGCGCCCTTCTTCTTCAGTTTCGGCAATCTGGGCAATGTGCTGGCGCAATCGGCCATTCTCGGAGTGCTGGCCTTTGGGCTGACGGTGGTGAGCATTGCGGGCGGGTCGAATGTCGTGACGGGCGGGATCGATCTGTCGCTGGCCGCCAATATGGGCCTCAGTGCTGCGGTCTATGCCAGCCTTGTGCAGCTGGGATGGAGCGATGGTGTCGCTGTTTTGGGGGCGCTGGCCACCGGATTGGTCATCGGTCTTGTCAACGCCTTGGCTGTGGTCATTGTCGGTATTGTGCCGCTTCTGGCAACGCTTGCGGTGATGAATGTGGTGGCCGGTCTCGAACTGGTGTTGACCCAAAACACCGTCATTCCTGCCTCCACCGATTTTCTCTCACTGCTTTCAGCCACAGGGCCGTTTGGCTTGCCGGTGCTGGCCTATGTTCTGCTGGGGGCGGCCTTGCTGGTGGGAGCTGTCGTCCAATATACCCCGCTTGGTTTGAGGCTTTACGCGGTCGGTGAATTTCCGGAAGCAGCAAGATCGGCGGGCCTCAGGGTCAAAACCCTGACGGCAGGTGCCTTCATCGCTGCGGGTCTGCTGGGCGGTATCGCTGGCATCCTCAATACGTCTTATCTCAGCGGCAGTTCCACCGGCGCCGGTGATATCTTGCTGCCCGTCGTGGTAACCACTCTGCTGGGCTCGGTCTTTTCACGGCGGCTGGTGCCGACCATTCCCGGCACGCTGGTTTCGGCGATTTTTATCGGTGTGCTGATCAATGGATTTCAACTGCTCAATCTGTCGAGCACATTGGTGGCTGGCGTCCAGGGCGCGCTGATCCTTCTGGTCGTCTCGGCCACCACTTTGCTGCGCAGGAGGTAGGATCGTCATGTCGACAGTTGACGCGAAGACCTGGACGGCTGGGGCTTTGGCAAGTGGCCGCCGTCGCGGTGCATATCTGGCGCGTTATGCGCTGATCCTCGCTATCCTCGCCGTGATTGCGATATTTTCAACGGTGGCGCCAAGCTTTCTGACGGGCGCCAACCTGCTGAGCGTGCTGGTCAACAATGTCGCTTTGCTGGCCATCGTGTCGATTGCGATGACCTTTGCCGTCGCCTCCGGCGGCATCGATCTTTCGGTCGCAACGGCGGTGGATTTTGCCAGTTTCACCTTTGTTTCGCTGGTGCTGGTCGGTGTGCCTGTCGGCTTCGCCGTGCTTGCGGCAATTCTCGCCGGCGGACTGGTCGGTGCCTTGAATGGCCTGTTGATTTCGGCAATCGGCATCTCGCCGTTTCTGGCGACGCTTGGAACGCTGTTCATCGGTCGCAGCGTGCAGCAATTGCTCACCAATGGCGGCAATCCGGTCTATCTGTCCCAAGCCGCTATTCCGTCAGGCTTTTCGTTTATCGGTCATGGACAATTGCTCGGCATACCTGTGCCGCTGGTCGTCACGCTGTCGCTGATTGTTTTGACTGGTGTACTACTGTCAATGACCCGTTTTGGGCGGGTCCTGACGGCTATCGGCACCCAAGCCAGCGTGGCGCGCTATTCCGGCCTGTCTGTCGCCTCAGTTGTTGCAAGCGCCTATATCCTGGCCGGCCTGATTGCCGCGATCGCTGGCATCCTTTTGACGGCAACGGTCAATGTCTACATTCCGTCATCCGGTAATGCTTTCCTGCTGAATGCCATTGGCGCAACCTTCATCGGCACGACACTCCATCCGCTGCGCCGTCCCAATGTGGTTGGCACCGTGCTTGGCGTTCTGCTGCTTGGCCTCGTCTCGAACGGGTTGCTGCTGTCCGGTTTGAATTTCTATTGGCAACAGGTTGCAACGGGCCTGTTGATTTTTTCGGTGCTGGCCTTGAGCTTCAAGACGGGGCGCCCGTCGTGATCGTAAAGAAAATTCTACTTTAGTCGTAATCTCCGGTAGATCGATCCTTGATGACACCGTATGGAGGAACGCCATTGCTCGTGATTGGTGCGGCTCTTCAATACGGTGTCGCGAAAATAAGGAGCCTCGCGATGCTGTCCGCCACCATGACCAAGACAATCTTCGGTTTTGTTCTCTCGATATCCGCCCTCGTCGCAACTCAGGCCTTGGCAGATGCCACACTTGACCGCATCAAGGGACGTGGCAAGCTGACTGTTGGCGTTATCCTGTCTGGCGCGCCCTTTGGTTATATCGATCCGAAAACCCAGGACCAGAAAGGGTTTAACGTCGATATTGCCCAGGCGCTTGCCGACGATCTCGGCGTCAAGCTGGAAACGGTAACGGTCACGCCGCCCAACCGGGTGCAGTTTCTCCAGCAGGGCAAGGTCGATATTCTGATTGCCAATATGCAATATACCGAGGACCGCGCCAAGGTGCTGGATTTCGTGCCGACACCTTATGATCGCAGCGGCGGTGCTGCCGTGGTGCGCAAGGATAGTGGCCTGAAGGATTGGGCCGACCTGAAGGGCAAGCCGGTCTGCGTCTCGCAGGGCTCCAACTATACCCAGCCGCTGATCGAGGAATATGGTGCCATCGTCAAGGCGCTGCCGAGCCAGCCGGAATCGCTGCTGGCGTTGCAGGGCGGCAATTGCGTGGCGGCTGTGCATGTCGGCGCAACGGTTGGGCTGTTGTTGCAGGATCGCCCGGAGGAATGGAAAGATTATGCCATTCCGTTCCCGACCGAACTGGTCCCCTCGGACTCGGTCATCTGGCTGCGCAAGGGTGAGAAAGATACCCAGACCGCCCTCGACAGTGCCGTCAAAAAACTGCATGTTTCCGGAAAACTGCTTGATTTCGCCAAGTCCAGCCGTCTGTTGAATACCGACTATCTCGAGCAGGAACATAAGGCGCTCGCCGCGACCAAGTAAGACGAAGATGAAAGGGTGCTCCGGCATCCTTAGCCTTCATCAAATTTCGAATATCTCAAATATATCAATGATTTGGAATATTCGAAAACAGAATACAAAGGTTATTTCCAATGACACTTTGTATCAGCGGCGCAACGGTAGAGACACATGCAGGATATCAATCTCACCGATCTGTTCGTCCGTCTGACGGGCAGTATCGGTCTTAATTTTGAGTTCCTGGCAACGGGATATGAGGCGCAGATCTGGCGGGATGGTTTTTTGACCACGCTTTATCTGGTGGTTTTGCTCATTCCCGTCAGTTTGCTGTTTGGTCTCATGTTTGCGGCCTGTCTGACATCGGGCCGGTCATGGCTTTCCGCGCCGGTGCGAGCATTTGTGGAAGTGACCCGAAATACGCCGACGCTGGTGCAGTTGATGTTCAGCTTTCTGGTGTTGAACACGGTTGTGTCCAATCTTGTCGGCGGCGCGCAGAACAATCCGTTGACACCATTTTTCTGGGTGGTTGCAGTGGTGGGCCTGCATGTGGCGGCCTTGCATTCCGAAGCCATCCGCGCCGGCATCGAAGCTGTACCGGCCTCGACGATTGAGGCTGCTCGCGGCATTGGCTTCAGCCAGTTTCAGATCCTGCGTTACGTCGAGGTGCCGCTGGCCTTTCGGGCCTCGCTACCGGCCATCGTCAACAACCTGATCAATCTCGTCAAGCTGACGACGGTCGGCAATGCAATTGCCGTCAGCGAAATCACCTATGCATCGATCATGGTGTGGACGCAGCGTGACAATGTCATAGAGTTGATGATCGTGATCCTGGCTTTCTTCAGCCTCATCAATCTGGTCGTCGCCCGTGTCGGCCTTTGGGTAGAGCGCAAGCTTGCCATTCCGGGATATGGGTTATGATGTCGCCAATGCTTCACAACCATGCGGGCCGCAGCCCCGCCCTGCGCAATATCGCTCTCGTCGCCTTGCCGCTGGCCATCCTGGTCTGGGCGCTGGCCGATCTGTCGCTTGGCCGTGAACTGGTGCAATGGCTTCCTTATCTCGGCTCCGGCTTTGCGATGAACATCGTTATCAGCCTTTCGGCGATGACGCTGGGGACCGTGCTGGGGGTCCTGCTTGGCATGCTGCAAATGGTGCCATTCCGGCTGGTCCGCTACCCGGCTGCGGTCTATGTGCAGGTGTTTCGCAATGCGCCGCACCTGGTGCTGATCTTTGCGACCACTTATATCTTTCCTTTCGAGATCATTGTCTTTGGCAACTATCTGTCCTTTCCCGATTGGGTGAAGGCCATGGTCGGTCTGGCCATCCCGGCAAGCGCCTATATCGCCGAAATCACCCGTGGCGCCATCCTGTCTATTCCGACGGCGCAATGGGAGGCGGCTCAAGGCCTGGGCTTTTCGCGCTGGCAGGCGCTGCGCTGGATCATTCTGCCGCAATGCCTGCGCCGGTCGCTGCCGCCATGGATGAATGTGCTTGCCTCAATCACCATGGGGACGTCACTGGCCTCGCTGGTCGGCGTCCATGAACTTCTCCATGCCGCCACCGATGCCAGCACATCCGTGCGCCGGCTTGATTTCACTGTCATTGCCTATGTCGTGGTGATGGCTGCTTTCTTCGCGCTTTGCTACCCGATCGCCCGTCTGACCCGCCGCCTGGAGCGCCGTTTCAAGGCGGCCTGAGGATTTGAGAGAATGATTGCAAATACCGACAATGCCATCGTCCGTTTGGAAGACGTACACCTGTCCTTCGGCCAGACGCAGGTGCTGAAGGGTATCGACCTGACGGTCAACAAGGGCGATGCCGTGTCGATCATCGGTCCCTCCGGCTCTGGCAAATCCACCATCCTGCGCTGCATCAATGCGCTGGTGACGGCCCAAAGCGGTCGCATCACCGTGGCGGGGACACGCGTTGACCAATTGACCAAGGAAAGCGAGCGCATTGCGCTGCGCAAGCGGGTCGGCATTGTCTTCCAGCAATATAATCTCTTTCCGCATCTGACGGTGCTCGACAATATCATGCTTGCCCCGACCCGCATTCTGGGAACGGCAAGACGCGAAGCGGAAAAGGTCGCGCGTGAATTGCTGGACAAGGTGCGGCTTGGCGAAAAGGCTGATGCTTATCCGGGCCAGCTCTCTGGCGGGCAGCAGCAGCGCGTGGCGATTGCCCGGGCGCTGGCGATGAAGCCCGACCTTGTGCTGTTCGACGAGGTCACTTCGGCACTCGATCCTGAAACGGTCGGTGAGGTCTTGTGGGTAATCCGTGACCTGATCCGCGATGGCATGACCAGCATTCTCGTCACCCATGAAATGCGCTTTGCCGAAGAGATCAGCGACACCGTGGTGTTTACCGAGAATGGCCGCATCGTCGGCCAGGGCTCGCCGGAGCAGATCTTCCATAAGAGCGACAATCCGCGCATCCGCCAATTCGTCGGCGGGTTGTCGGGCCGGGGTACGGTGCGCGAAGGCGAAGGCATATAGGAGCCGCCATGACGACGACCATAGCCGCGCCACTGACCAGCGCTTTCGCACGGGCAATTGTGCAATCTGAGCCTGACCGCGACAATGCGGCCATTGCTGCGGCCCGTACCGCGATCATTGATTTTCTGGCCTGTGCGATTGCTGGTGCAGGGGAGCGGACAACGGCTATCGTCGCAACCGCACTCGGCGGGAGTATCGGCGGCGACGCCATCCTGATCGGCAGCGCGCGCCGCGTCGATCCGCTGGTTGCTGCGGTCGTCAACGCCTATGCGGGCCATGTGCTTGACTATGACGATGTGCATTCCAGCGTACGCGGCCACCCGACGACCGTGATTATTCCGGCATTGCTTGCCCTGGCTGCTGAGCGCGATTTTACCGCAGATGCAATGGTCGCATCCTATGTTGTCGGGCTGGAGGCGATGGCGCGGCTGGGCCTGTCGCTTGGCGCCCGGCATTATGAGAACGGCTTTCATGCCACGGCGACCCTCGGCACGGTGGGTGCGGCGGCGGCGATCTGCCATGTGACGCAGGCATCACCAGAAGAAACAGCGGTGGCGCTTGGCCTTGCCGCCACGCAATCCTCCGGTCTCAGATTGCAGTTCGGTTTCGATGCCAAGCCCTATCATGCGGGCATGGCGGCGCGCTCCGGCCTGTTGGCGGCGCGGTTGGCCTCGGCAGGTTTCGGAGGCGCGCCGGATTTTCTGGACAATCCGGTTGGTTTTCATTCCGCCTATGCCTTTGGGGCCGGGCATCCGGAAACCGTGGTTGAGAACTGGGGTTCGCCCTGGCAGATCGTTTCGCCCGGCCTGACGCTGAAAGCCTATCCCTGCTGCACGGCCAGCCATCCGGTCGCCTCTCTGGGCATAGACCTGCATCGTGAGGGCCTTGCCGCTGACGCCATCGACACGATCACCTTCACCTATCCGCCCGGTGCCGATGCCGCACTCGTCGTCACCAAGCCGACGAATGGGATCGAGGCGCGCTTCAGCCCGGAATATGTCTTTGCTGCCACTCTGATCGACGGAGTCCTGCGGCTCGACCATTTCGATGAGCGGCCGGTGGAACCCCGGTTGATGGCACTCGCTACCCGCGCCAGTCGGCGGCATCAGGAGAGTGCGCCCCGTATGTCGAGCGATCCGACGACGCGGTTCGTTATCCTCGATATAGCCCTTAAGGATGGCGGTACAATCCAGCGTCGGTTCGACGGTCTGCCAGGGCTTGCCGATCCAGCCGACAAATTCCGCGAGGCGACTGCGGCGGATGCCTCCTTTGCCGAAATCCCTTCGCTCGTCCGGGATATGAGCAGCAGTGCCGATCTGCGTCGCCTGCTTGCCCTTCTCAACCAGGACGTCTCCAATACCCGTAATTGATGCCATACCCACACGCGACGAAAGACTGTGCCATGACCCGCAAGAGAGAAATTCACCTCGGCCTGTTCCTGCAAGGGGCTGGCCACCATGTCTCCGGCTGGCGGCATCCGAATGCGGAAGCTGGCAGCGAAAATTTCGACCTGCTGCGTCGCGTATCGCAGCTCGCCGAGCAGGCGAAATTCGACATGGTGTTCCTGGCAGACGGGCTGACGAGCGGCGTCGATGCCCATCCCTCGACCATTGCCCGGTTCGAACCGCTGACCCTGTTGGCCGCACTTGCCATGGTGACCGAAAAGATCGGCCTTGCCGCAACTGCTTCGACCACCTATGGCGAACCCTACCATGTTGCCCGCGCCTTTTCCTCCATTGACCACCTGAGCCAGGGGCGGGCCGCCTGGAATATCGTCACCACTTCCTATGCCCGGACCGCCAATAACTTCTCGAAGTCCCATCCCGGCCATGATGAACGCTACGCCGTCGCCGAAGAATTCGTCGATGTGGTGCGCGGCCTCTGGGACAGCTGGGATGATGATGCCTTCATCAAGGACAAGCAGAATGGCATCTATGCCGATCCCAACAAGGTGCATCTCCTCGACCACACGGGCAAATATTTCTCGGTTAAGGGTCCGCTGAATATTCCCCGATCTCCGCAGGGCCATCCGATTCTGATTCAGGCCGGATCATCCGGGCCGGGGCAGGATCTCGCGGCCCGAACGGCCGATGTGGTGTTCACGGCCCAGCAAAGTCTTGATGAAGCACAGGCCTTCTATAAAAGCCTCAAGGATCGGGTCACCGGGTTTGGCAGGCATCCCGACGATGTCGCGGTCATGCCGGGCTTCCTGCCGGTCATCGGCCGCACGGCACGGGAGGCTGCCGACAAGCTGGCCGAACTCGACCAATGGACCGAACTGAAAAGCGCCATGCCGCTGCTTGAGGAGCGGATTGGTCATAGCCTTGCCGATTACGATCCTGATGGGCCGCTGCCGGATCTGCCGATTTCCGACCAGCTGCGCAGCCGCGCCGAACTGCTGACCGCGTTAGCCCGGCGTGAGAGCCTGACCATAAGACAACTAGCCCTGCGGGTTGCTGCCGGGCGGGGACATCATATCGTGCTCGGCACACCAGAAGATATCGCCGACCGTATGCAGCAATGGTTTGAAACACGCGCCGCTGACGGTTTCAACATCATGCCGCCGTTCTTCCCGGAGGGGCTGGAGGATTTCACCCGTCTGGTGGTTCCAATCCTACAAGAACGTGGCCTGTTCCGGACAGATTATAGTGGCGTGACATTGCGCGATCATCTGGGCGTATCCCGGCCAAACCTGTCCTCTTGATGAGATAAGGCTTCCGTCACGACGAGGATGCTTACGTATCCTCGTCGTGACGGCATTTCCAAACACCACCATGCCATCAGGCGGTTTTCAGCGCGGAGTGTTTTGCGACAGGGTTTAGCTGTGCTGCTTCCTGGCGCTGCCAGCGGTCAAACGCTGCACGGCCGAGGATCGACAGGGAGGTATCTTCCTGCGGAGCATGAACAAGCACGGCCTGAATGTCACGGAAGTGGCGCTCTAGCCCGATATCGGCGTTAAGGCCCGGATTGCCGATGCCGCGCACGGCGAGTTCCACGGCGCTCCGCAGCTGGCGGCCAGCAATAAGCCTTGCACGCATCAGACGTTCCGCATCGTCTTGACCGGACAGAAGCGCATCGAAGATAATCTGGCGCGCGCCACCGACCAGCAGGTCGATTTCGCCTGATAGCGTTATGAACCGTTCGGTACGGGCGATGGGATGGCCCAGATTGGTTGGAACACGGTCATGGGCGAAATGGTTGAAGGCGGCTTGTGCCGCTTCGGCAACCCCAAGATAGATCGCCGTCAGTGCAAGTGTAATCGCCGCGTGGCCGCGATTGTCCTGCTGGGCGATTTCTGTGCCGGTCAGATCCAGAACATGGTCTAGAGGGATTTCCACATCGCTATAGTCAATATCATGCGAGCCTGTCGCCCGCATGCCCAGACTGTTCCAGTTTTCAATCACGCTTATGCCGGGCAGTCCGTTCGGCACAATAAAGGTTCCGACGCGGGTTGGCGTTTCGTCCGTATGCGCCCAGACCAGGAAATGCGTGAGGCCATGCGCACCCGTTACGAAACGCTTGCGACCGGTGATTGACCAGCCCGTCGCGGTGCGGCGGGCACGTGTTGCCGGCAGGCCACCACGGGCTGGCGATCCAAGCTCCGGCTCGACCCGGGCTGCATTGAGCAGCAAGGGGCGCTGTTTTGCTTCGGCCAGCAGCCTTTGATAGAGATCTTCAGGCCAATGGTTTCTCAAGGCTTGGCCGAGGTGATTGAAGATCGTCATGGCGCTGATCAGGGCAACCGATGGGTCGCCACGGCCAAGAGCCGCCAAAATTTGAGCGGCATCGTAGAGCGTCCCACCCTTGCCGCCATATCGCGTCGCAACGGTGCTTTCGAGAAGTCCGCTTTCGTGAACGGCACGAATGCCTGCCCAGGGAAACTGTCCGCTGCGGTCGGCATCCGGCGCGGCCTTTGCGACGATCCGCACAGTTGCGTCAAGCAGGGTTTGATCATGGGCCATGGTTTTGAAGCCTTTTGAATGTCTGTCTATAAAGCCGCCGGATGACGCTCATCACGCGGCGGCCTTCTTCCTGGCCTCTTCGCGTTCACGGATGCCTTCGCGGACCAGCGGCAGGACGTAGCGCCCATAATCCACGGCATCATTGTAGTTGTCATACCCTCTGATCGAGATCAGGTCGGCGCCGAGGTCGATATAGTCCAATATGGAATCGGCGATGGTGCGAGGCGAACCCACCAAAGCGGTGGTTGCGCCGCTGGCGTTTGTGGCTGTCACTGTCGGATACCAGAGAGCCCTGTCGTGAACATCGCCGCGTTTGGCAATATCCAGAAGACGCTGTGAACCGACATTGGCTGGGGGCGGCGCGGACAAGGGTGTCCTGCTGAGGCCTTTCTCACGGTTTTCGTTCAGCGTGTCGAGAATGCGATGGGCTTTCTGCCAGGCCAGTTCATCCGTCTCGGCAATGATCGGACGGAATGTGACCCAGATGCGCGGGCGATCCTTGCGTCCTGCCTTGGCCGCCTCGGCATAGATGCGGTCGATCTGTTGTTTGGTTTCTGCCAAAGGCTCGCCCCAAAGGCCAAAAATATCGCATAACGAGCCGCCGATCCGATAAGCAGCCTCCGACGAGCCACCGAGCGAGATCGGGATCAGGCCGTTGGTCGGGCGCACGGCACTGCGGAACTGTTTGAACTGGTAGTAGTTTCCGTTAAAATCGAAGGGTTCTGTCGAGGTCCAGGCCAGACGCAGAATGCGGATATACTCTTCCTGACGCTCGTAGCGCTGTTCTTTAGTCAGAAAATCACCCTCGCGGGCCTGCTCCTCATCACTGCCGCCGGCGATGAAATGGACGACAACACGACCGCCGCTCAGCTGATCGAGCGTTGCCAGCGATTTCGCCGCAACGGTCGGGTAGACGGTGTTCGGACGCAGGGCGACAATGATCTTGATCTTCTTCGTGTGGGCCAGAATGGTCGCGCCCAGCGTGAAAGGATCAAAGGAAGCGGAAGAGTAGGGGATCAAAGTGTAGTTGAAACCGTAATCGTCCAGCGCACGCGCGTAGCGTTGCAGAAAATCGGGGTCCACCGGCGCATCGGGGATTGGGTGCAGATCATTCGATCCGTTGGCGAAACTTGCGCTAATGAATTCAGCGGCCATTCTGTGACGTCTCCATTTGGTTTTGAGCCTTTGATGAAAGCTATGCTGAGGTCTTGTCCTGCGCGGTTGCGATCACGCGAGTTCGTCCTGTTTGAAAACAGCGTGGGCAACTGAGTGCGTTGGGTGGGTGTGCCCGGACGGGATCGAGGCCAGCAGCGACCGGGTATAGGATTGGCGGGGAGTGTCGAAGACGGCTTTGACGGTGCCGTGCTCGACAATGCGCCCGCGATGCATGACCGAGACGGTATGGGCAAGCTGGCGCACCAAAGCGAGATCGTGGGAAACGAACACATAGGTCAGACCCAGATTGGCCTGTAGCGTCAACAGCACGTCAACGATATCGGCCTGGACACTGACGTCGAGCGCTGAGGTGGGCTCATCCAGCACGATAACATCCGGCTTCAAAACCAGCGCTCTGGCAATGGCGACGCGCTGACGCTGGCCACCGGACAGTGCGCCCGGCTTGCGGCCAAGCAAATGCTCGCCCAGTCCGACGTTGGACAGGGCTTCGCGCACCCGCTCGCTTCGCTCCCGCGCAGTGCCGATCTTGAACCGGTCCAGCGGCTCGCGTACCAGATTCTCGATTTTCCAGGTGGGATCGAGTGAGGTGAACGGGTTCTGGTAAACGAGTTGAAGATGACGCCAGACGGCTCGTCTGGACTGGGGCTTACGGCTTGAAAACTGCTCACCGGCAACGGAGATCTGGCCGCTATCGGGGTCTTCAAGGCCCAGAAGCAGCCGGATCGTCGTTGTCTTGCCGGAGCCGGATTCCCCAACCAGAGCGTGTGTAGTGCCTGATGGTACGGAGAATGTCACATTATCGACAGCTGTCAGGGATTTGCCATCGACCGTGAAGGTCTTCGTCACACCTTTGACCTCGATCTTGGTATCAACGCCCGCAGCATTGTTGAGGCTATGAAATCTGCCATCGCGCAGCTTGGCATAGCGGTCGGGATTGAGGGCGGGAACATCGGCATGCAGCTTTCTGGCATAGGCCGAAGCCGGTGCGGCAAAGACAGCCTGAGTATTGCCCGCCTCCTGCACAATTCCATCCTTCAGCACGACCAGTTGATCTGCCCGCTCGGAAGCGATTGCCAGATCATGGGTAATCAGCAGAAGGCTGATATCCAGATCCTGCTGAAGCCGCGTCAAAAGGTCGAGGATGCGCTTTTGGATCGTCACATCCAGTGCGGAGGTCGGCTCGTCCGCAACCAGAAGGGCCGGGCGCGGCAGCACCGCAAGGCCGATCAGCACCCGCTGAAGCATGCCGCCTGACAATTGATGCGGATAGGAATCGTAGACGCGATCCGGCTTGTCGAGGCCGACCGCCGCGAATGTGTCCAGGATCAGCGCTTTGCGGATGGCTTTGTTCTGTTCGCCAAGAAGTGCTGCCGCTTCCATGGCTTGCGCGCCGATGGTGCGCACCGGGTTGAGCGCGTTGCCGGGATCTTGCGGAACAAAGCCGATAGCGCGCCCCCGCAGAGGCCGGAACTGACGCTCAGTAAGGCTCAAGATGTTCTGGTCGTTGAACGCGATTTTCCCCGTCGCCTGTCCGCCTTGGGGCAATAGCCTGAGGATGGCCCGTGCGATGGTTGATTTGCCTGAGCCGGATTCTCCAATCAACGCCAGGCTCTTGCCTCGGTCCAGCTCGAACCCGACAGTCTTCACGACTTGGCGAGCCCCATAGGATATCGACAGGTCTTCCACCCGCAACAGCGAAGTTGACGGCTGGAGCGCTGTAGAACCGGTTGCGAGGCCGGGGAGGGTGGTGTTCAGTCTGTCTTGCGGAGCCATCGGCTGATCCTGTTGACGGAGAGGACGGTTGCGATCACGGCGAACGCAGGTGCGTAAACCAGCCACGGCCATTTGAGGTAATCCTTGCCGATTGAAATCAGCAGACCCCAGTCCGAGGCGGGTGGCGGATCGCCGTAGCCGAGGAAGGCAAGACCGGCGATGACAAGAATGGAAAGACCAAATTGCAGGACGGCAAGGGTGAGAAGGGAGCGTGAGGCATTTGGAAGCACGTGCCACAGAAGGATATACCAGCGTGACCCTCCCAGCAGAAACGATGCCTCGACGAAGGTCGCTTGCCGGGTTTTGATCACCTCTGCCCGCATCACCCGGGCAAAGACCGCCACGGCGGAGACGCCGGTCGCGATTGCGGCATTGGTGGTGGTGAAGCCGAGTGCGGTGACGACGATGATCGCCAGCAGGAAACTGGGAATCGCCAGCAGCATATCGACCAGGCGCGCCAGCACGATATCGACCCAGCCGCCGAGAAAGCCTGCCAGAAGGCCAATGATGCCACCGACGACAACGCCAATGACAACCGCGATCAGCGCACTGGTCACCGAAGACGCCGTGCCATAGACGACGCGCGCGTAAAGGTCGCGCCCGAGCTGGTCTGTGCCGAACCAATGTTGCGCGCTGGGTGCCAGCAGTTTTTGAGCGGGAACGCCAATAACGGGGCTATGGCTTGTGAACAAGCCAGGGGCGAGCGCCCAGGCGATCACCAGGGCAATGACGGCGAACGAGATGAACACCGTTGGCGGCATGTGGAATGCCGACCAGTTTTTGGTTGTCCGCAAACCTTTGTCTGAAGAAGAAAAAGCGATTGTCATATCGTCACCGCACGAGAGGTTTCGGTAGAGCTTGTCTCCTCAGCGGACGTGCGAGGCCGTTGGACGCCAAGCAGTTTCACACGCGGGTCCAGCAGGGGATAGACGAGGTCTGCGATCAGGTTGACGAGAACGAAGGCCACTGCTGCCAGCGAGACGACCGCCTGAAGAACAGGCAGATCCTGGGTTGTGACCGAGCGCTGCACCAGGCTGCCGATGCCCGTTCGCCCAAAAACCGTTTCGGTTATCAGGGAACCACCCAGCAACTCGCCGACGGTCAGGGCGATCACTGTGACCACCGGCAAGGATGAGGGCTTCAACAGGTGTTTGAAAAACATCTGCGCCTGGGAAAGACCTCGACCCCGCGCCACCGTTGCATAGTCCTGGCTTGCTTCATGGTCGAGATTTGCAATCAGGACTTCCGCTATCTGGGCAGAGACGGGAATGCCGAGTGCAATTGACGCAAACAGGGTTGCCCAGACACTATCGGGTTCAATGACCCGGAAAATGCCCAGCTGGAAGCCGAAAATATGGATCAGGGCCAGCCCGATGACGAAATTGGGGACCGATAGAAACAGGGAGGGAAACCCCCGCAGCAGGCCTTGTCCGAACCGTTTTGGCAGGAACTGCGTGCCGTAGGCAATCAGCAGCGCCAGGACAAGCGCGAAGGCAAGGGCCGCCGATGCAAGGATCAGCGTTGAGGGCAGCACTTCGGCAATCAGCGCCGCCACCGGGCGGCTGGACCGCATCGACAGGCCGAAATCGCCGGTGACGAAGTGAGAGAGCGACGTCCACAACTGGACAGAAATCGGCTTGTCCAATCCCTGGGCGGCGATGATCTCGGCGATCTCCACCTCGGTGAAGCCGTTTTGCGGATCACGCAGGACGGAGGTGACCGGGTCGCCCGGCAGAATGCTGACCACCACGAACGTAAAGACATAGGCCAGCAGGATGACCACAAAGGCCTGGGCCAGTCGTTTTGCAGCATATGTCAAGTAGGCGTTGTGCATACTGTAACCTCCTCACATTGCTGGTTATTGGCTGATTTTTGCGGTGTAGTAGCTGGCATAGGCGATGCCGTTATAGACTTCGCCTGAAAGCTTCGGGGACTGGACATAAATGCGCTGAACGATCTGCGTGCGAGGGATGAAATACCCTTGCTCGATGACGTATTTCTGTAGTTCGTTCAGCAGCGGATCACGCACCTCTAAGGATGGGGCGCCTGCGATTTTATCGCGCAGTTCATTGATCTCTTGGTCGCTCTGGTCCAGCGCGAACCAGTTTTCCCCATTGTTGGCATCGGTCAGAATGCTGGCCACGGTGCCGGCATCGATAAAGCTGCGGGTGACTTCATAGGCTGGGACCGCAGGGCCGCCAAACTTGACCTTTTCGGTGAAAGTCACCACGTCATAGGCGCGAATATTGACCTTCCAGCCGATCTTGCCGAGCTGTTGGGCGATCAGTTCATCCACCGCCTTCGACGTGGCAAGATAGGGATTGGAGTAAAGCGTTAGCAGAAGCGGCTTTCCATCCTTGGCGCGGATGCCGTCGGCGCCTTTCGTCCAGCCTGCGTCATCCAGCAGCTTTTCCGCCCCGGCGGGGTCGTAGGCCAAAAGCGCGCTCTGGTCGGTTGCACCAGGCACATTGCTCTGGATAAACGAGGTCGCCAGCTTCCAGTCCGATGTATAGACGGTGTCGATGATTTCCTGGCGATCGATTCCAGACTGAAGGGCTTGGCGCACCCTGACATCATTATAGGGCTCGAGCTTGGTATTCACCGCCCAGCCATTGACGAACCCGAGATAGCGCGGCGTGGCAACGGTGAAGCCCTCGTCCTTGAGCGACTTCAACTCCTGGGGCGAAGCATTATAGGCAATATCGGCCTGACCGGATTGAACCGCCGCAACCCGAAGTGATGGTTCGGAGACCAGCTTGTAGGTGATGCTGTCCAGAAACGCTGGCCCGGTATGGCCAACAGTTGCTGGTCCCCAATTGTAATCCTTGCGCTTCACCAGTTTGACGAAATCGCCTTCCTTCCAGGATTCAACCACGTAAGGGCCGCTGCCAGCGGTCTTGCCGAGGTCTGCCTGCTGTGTTGCAGGTTGGCCGATGGTTTTGGGGGAAATCAGGATCGAGCCGTGATAGCCAAGGGTTGGAATGAAGCCGAGCGTCGGCTTTTTGAAGATGACTTTCACCGTGGAAGGATTAATCGCCTCTGCATGATCGTAGGTCTTGGGAAACAGGCCGATTGGGTTGATGCCTTCGCTCTTGCGGCCTGCATACCAGATGTCGAGATTTGCAACGACAGCCGCCGCATCGAGTGGCGTTCCATCGGAAAAGGTCACGCCCGTCTTGAGGTGGAGGGTGAACTCGGTGGCGCCTTCATTCTGTTCCCAGCGCTCGGCAATCCATGGGCTCACTTTGCCAAGGGCATCGACATAGACGAGCTTGTCGGCCACGTGGCCCCAGACATGCCCCTGAAAGCTGGAGATCGCGCTGTTGTTGGGTATCCAGGTATTGCCCAGCGAGTCGATCAGAAACGTAATATCGCCGCCGTTATCTTGCTGCTTGCCCGCGCTCAGAGCGGGCGTCAAGCCAGTCGATGCCACGAGAGCGACAGAAAGAATTGCAGAACCAGCAAGCAGCAACCTGCGTCGGGAAACAGCCAAAGAATCGGAATGTTTGATCATGAAATAGGTCCTGGTCGGGTGGCGTCTTATCTTGAGACTGACGGACGGCCTCGTTTGCGAAGGTTATGTTGAGTGCGAGCGCAAACAGGTGGCGCGCTTTGTTTCTGTGATTGTCATGATGCGTTCCTGCCTTGATTGGTGAGGCGCTATGACAACAAGCTAGACGAGCATGGAAATCAGGGAAAGATTTATCATTCTTAATCTATCGATTTTATAGATTTAATTATTCAATTGATGCGCCTGTGGCTCGGGTTTTTCCTCTTTCAATCTGGCGAAGAGAAATGAGGGCGCTCAATAAAGCTCATCACGCGCCTGCGATGGCCAGTTTATCAATGCGTGGCCCAAGGCGTGTCGCGGTCTTTCAGGTTCGCGTTAATGTCTAAAACCGACCCGTTTTCACCGGCTCCAAACCTCAAGAATACGGCTCCGATACAGGCGCAGACGCGGAGAGGTTGATCGTTCTGCGAAGTTCGATGTCGCGTATAGCACATCTGCACTAATGGCCTCTGCCCCGTTTCTGTGCTGAATGCGACATAGACATGTCGACAAATAATATGGGCAATATTGTTATTGTGGAAAACAATGTTGCTTGCAAATGTTCACTGGAATACGGGGCGACACGATGATCAAAGAATTCTGTAAGAATTATGGTAATGCAATTATAGTACAAAAAAACATATTGGCCGGTGTCGTTCTAAGATTTTCGAAGCCTCTTGTATTATCATCTCTCACGCTAACCGTTGTCGTGTCGTGTTCAGGCGTGAGCCTGGCGCAACAGGTCAACTATATACTGGACAATGGCAGCGTCGAATGGACGACCAACCAGGTTATCACCGGCGATATGATCATCGGATTGAACAATAAGGGTGTCAGCGCGACAATTACCAATGGCGCAAAGGTATCGGTCGGTTCGGACGCGATGATCGGCAGTTCTGATACCTCTGAGGGAACCGTTACTGTGTCCGGCGCGGGGTCCGAGCTGACGGTGGTGCGCACAAATGCGGTGCTGGGTAACACGCTGACAATCGGAGGAAACTGCCTCTCGATTAATTGCCCGTTTGGAGGGGTTGGGACGCTGAACGTCTTGAACGGCGCTAAGGTTGATGCCAGAGAAATTACATTGGCTTCAGGGGTGAACTCGCGCGGCTATCTGACCGTGTCCGGTGCCGGCTCCGTCCTTTCCGCCGACAGCTTTTCAGCAAATTCTAGTCTGGACGCAGATGCCACTTTAGCATCGAGGCCTTCCTCATTCTTGACTGTGGAGAATGGCGCTACCGTTTCGACGAATTCAGCCGGTTTTAACATCTCAGATACCGACGGTGTCGCGAATATGAATATTCGCGGCGCTGGCACGAGCTGGATCAATAGCGGCAATGCCTATGCCAATGGTGCGCTCATGGTTAGCGACGGTGCGACGTTCCAAACGAAATATCTTGATATAGGCTCCTCAGGCGAAGTGCTGAGTTCTGGCGCCAACACGACAATGACGGTGACGGACAAGATCGACCTGGATGGCAGGCTCGTCGTTGCGGACGGGAGCAAGCTGAACGTTGCCAACACCATCAAGATGACGAAGGATGCGTTTCTGATCTTTGGCGGACGCGTCGACAATACAAAACTTGGGGCAGATCCCGTTGCTATCGACACCCGGGCAGCTGGGAGCATCAACTCTGAAGCCGTTATCGATTTCGGAAAGACGGAAACAGCGCGTATCGTCTTCAATCACACAGATAGTGGCTATCTACTCTCCAACAAACTCACCGGGAATGGGTCGATTGCCAGCCTCGCAGGCAATACCAATGTCAGCGGCGACCTCACAGAATTCAGTGCGCGTGATAATGTTTCCGGCGGCGTGATCGTGGATGGCGGCAGCAAGCTCACGATCAAGGGCGATCTTGGCACCAAGGTCGCGCCCGATAGTACGACACTTCCATCGAGCAATCAGTTCTGGGTTAAAAATGGCACGCTCGTCATCGGCGGCGAAACGGGCAGTCTCGTCACCAACTATATGGGGACAGAATTCTACACGAGTTCAGTTCAAGTTTGGGGAGACTATATCCGTGATTATCGAGGGCTTTCCAAAGGCGTCTATGGAACTCTGGCGGGTAATGGCACTTTAGGAACCACTTTTATTGATACGGGTGCAACGCTTTCGCCTGGGGACAGCAGCAATCCAATTGGAAGCATGGTCGTGCGCGGTCAACTTTCTTTCAATGATGGTGCAAATTATGCGGTCGATGTCGCTGGCAACGGCCAAAGTGATAGGGTGTCGGTGGAGACACTCAAGGCAGCCAATGGAAATATTGTGGATGGCGTTTGGCAGACTTCGGATTCTGGCGGTAAAACGCTTATTGGCCAAAACGTGTCCGTGCAGGTCACGGCTCTCGACGCAGCGACCAGCTATCAGGATGGCCAGACCTATACGATCCTGTCATCGGCTGGCGGTATCCAGGGGCAGTTTGCCCAGGCGGTTTCCAAATCCGCATTTCTGGATGTTGCCTTAACTCAAAAAACCAATGAAGTTGACCTGACCATCGCGGTCAAAAACACCACAACACCGACACCCACGCCGGAACCGACACCGGAGCCAACCCCAACGCCAGAGCCGACGCCTACTCCAACGCCGGAGCCGACGCCAAATCCTTCGCCTGGCCTGTTCGATTCCGTTGCCGTAACCGGGAACCAGCGTAATGTGGCCCGGGCTTTGAACACCTTGCAGCAGAGCGGGCAGTCGCTTGCGCTCTATAACAGCCTGTTGCCGTTAAGCGCAGAAGAAGCGCGGCATGCCTTTGAAGCACTATCAGGCGAAGTCCATGCGTCTGCCCTGGGAACCTTGGTCACCAGCAGCACGCTGCTGCGCAATTCGGTCAATGATCGGATGCGGGCATCGTTCAATACGGTCGGGGCTCGTTCGGCGCCGGTCATGGCCTATGCGGACGGTGATACCAAATTCGACACGGCTTACAAGGACATGCCGCTCTTTACCGCCTGGGGCCAGGGCTTCGGCACATGGAACAGCATCGACGGCAACGGCAATGCCGCGGACCTGAGTTCGTCCACCGGCGGTTTCGTGGCGGGTCTCGACATTCCAGTCTCCGCCGATTGGAGATTGGGTGCCGTCGGCGGCTATAGCCGGTCCAGCTTCGATGCCAATGACCGCTCATCCTTTGGCCATAGCGACAATTATCATCTCGGCATGTATGCCGGAGCCCAATATGGTGAAGTGTCCTTCCGCTCAGGCCTTACCTATACCTGGCATCAGGTGTCGACCAATCGGTCCGTGGCGTTCTCCGGTTTCAACGACCATCTGAAGGCTGATTACGACGCCGGCAGCTTCCAGGCCTTTGGTGAACTCGGTTACCGCATCGATGTCAGCACCGTGGCTTTCGAGCCCTTTGCCAACCTCACCCATGTCAATGTTCAGAGAGACGGCTTCAATGAGCGTGGTGGCATTTCGGCCTTGTCGAGCCCAAGCGACAGCCTGGACACGACACTGACGACCCTTGGCTTGCGCGCTTCTTCCGATTTCATGCTGGGCGGCTATATCGCAAAAGCCAGAGGCATGCTTGGCTGGCAGCACGCCTTCGGTGATACCGATCCAACCTCACGCCTGGCATTTGTCGGCAGCCAGAGCTACGTTGTGTCCGGTACGCCTCTCACGAAGGATGCGGCCGTTGTCGAACTCGGCATTGATGTCGGGCTCAGCGATACCGCCACGATCGGCATTGGCTATTCCGGTGAATTCGGTAGCAATGAAACCTCAAACAGCATCAACGCAAAGCTGGATGTCCGTTTCTGATGAAGATCGCCAAAATTGTTGCGATCATGGTGGCCGCTGCTATGGCGTCCACCGTCGCTTTTTCACAAGACAGCAATGGTCGCCCCAATGCTCCGTCTTCGCTTTCCGAAACCTATGAGGACTGGACGGTTGCCTGCGCGAAGCGCAACGAAAGCCGCGTCTGCTCGACGTTTCAACGACAGGTGCAGCAAAATGGGCAGCAGGTTCTTGGCATCGAACTCACGCCTGCCGCCGACAAGAGCATAAAGGGTTCACTCGTTCTGCCTTTTGGATTGGACCTGGATAAGGGGGTCGCATTTGCGATAGACGATACGCCACCTGGCAAGTCCTCGCGGTTTTCGACATGCCTTCCCTCTGGCTGCCTTGTATCCCTGACCTTTACGGATAAGGGTGCTAACGCATTGAAAAGTGGTAAATCGTTAAAACTCATTGCTTACGCTTATGGTGCAGGTACAGAGGTTCCGTTCACGATTTCCTTGAAAGGTTTGGCAAGCGGGCTCGACAGGATCGCCGTCCTGTCGAAGTGAAGGTGTCGCATATGACACAAAGGACACGCGCGGCTGTTTTCATCCGACAGGAGTGGACATTCAGCGATACGCATTGTGTAGTGCGAAGAGTCATTGAAAAAGGACACGTCGTATTCCCTTTGCAAACATCTCAAGTGCCTGATGCATTTGAGATATTTGCAATGCCTTCCAGGCGACGATGCGTAAGCATCTTCAAGCCTTGGTATAAATGGAGATGAAGCGGATCATAAATTTATATGACTGACGAATTCATTATTATCGCTGATGATCACCCGATATTCCGGGAGGGCATTTTCGCTTTGGTTCGGCAGCTTTTGCCGAATTCAAAAATTGCGTCCACCGACACGCTCGACGCCGCTCTTGAAATTGCGAGAGCCAATCCTTTCCCGCCCAGCATGTTCATCCTGGACCTGTTTTTTGAGGGAAACAGTATCGTATCGAATTTGCGCGCGCTTCGCGAAGAGTTTCGCCTGGCGTCGATCGTCGTGGTCACCATGGCCAGCGACAAAGCTTTGGTCGATACCGTCATGAATGCCGGGATCAATGGGTTCATCAATAAAGCAGCCCTGCCGGATGAGATTAAGGAAATCCTGCGGGCGGTTCGCGAAGGCGACGTTGTCGTCCAGGTGCCAGCGTCGACAAACGCCATTGCCAGTTATGTCAGCCCGACGCTAAGCCAACGCCAGCTCGATGTTTTGCATCTTCTTGCCGAGGGCAGGACCAATAAGGAGATCGCCATCATTCTTGGTATTTCCCCTTTCACGGTTCGCATCCATGTCTCGGCTATCTTCCGCGCACTTGGCGTGGCGACCCGCGCCGGGGCCGTGACCAAGGGGATTGCCATGGGATTGGTGCCGACCTCTCCTGGCTCATCGGAGCGGAGCTCCGATTCCAGGTAGCAGAATTGCCGAGCGAAGCTCGGCGGGGCGAACCGGCTTTGAGAGGATCGGTATATCACTGTCGGCGATATCTTCGATTACCCTCGACGGAGCATGTCCCGTCATCACCACGGCCGGAACCTTCCAACCGGCAAGCTGGCGAACCTTGGCGATACATTCCGTGCCTGTCATGCGGCCGCCGAGGTCAAAATCCGTTATCAGTAGATCGCAATGGTGCAGCACGGAGGGTATCGCTGTTTCTGCCTGCACAGTGCAACCCCATTTGCGCAGCAGGCTGGCTGTGGCGAGCAGAACGGCCTCATCGTCTTCAACCAGCAGCACGCGCAGGCCATGAGCCAGATTGGTCGCGGATGGCGCTATTTGCTCCGCGCTCAAAACTTTCATGGGGACGGCAATCTTCAATCCCGACACGGAGATCGTCGTTCCTGCTCCGACGACTGACCGCAATGAGACCTTCAATCCCATGAGGGTGCCGAGGCGCTTGACGATTGCCAATCCCAGGCCAACCCCGTCGACATCCTTGTCGCCCCGCTCACGGACCTGATAAAACTCCTCGAATATGCGAAGGTGATGCTCTGGTGCAATGCCGGGGCCCTGGTCATAGACCTGAATGGTCAGGCTGCCACCCCTGCGGCGGCAGCCGATCAGGATTTTACGGCCCCCTGCATATTTAATCGCATTGCTCAGGATATTTTGCAGAATTGTATTCAGCAAAGACCGATCAACCGCAACAAAATGCGTGCAATTGACAAGCCGTAACTGTGATCCGGCTTTTTGCGCGGCTTCCATATTCTGATCGACAACCTCGTTGAGGATATCGGCAATCGCTACCGTTTCCATCTGCGGGATCAGTTTGCCGCTGTCCAGGGTGGAAATATCGAGCAAGGATTTGAAGAGCCGTGACACGCTTTGCAGTGATCGATCGATATTGTCGACCATTGCCAGTTCGTCCGGTTTCAGCCCCGCGTCGCGCAAGCAAGCCGTAAACAGGCTGATGGCGTGGATAGGCTGGCGAAGGTCATGGCTCGCATGGGCAAGGAACCGCGATTTCGACAGGTTAGCTTCCTGCTCGGCGGCATAGGCACTTTGCAGCCGAAGCAAGAATGCCAGCGTGTAGGATGGGGCCAGAATTGCCATCATTATGAATGTCAGCACGACATAAGGGTTCTGCTGCCAATAGACATTGAAATAGGTGGCGATTGCGAAAGAACTCAACGCCAATGCTGTCGCTGGGAGCAAATGCTTTGGGCCGAAACGTAAGCCGCTGACAACCGTGTGCCAGACGACCAGCGCTGCAATCGGGAAAAGTGGCGCTCCGCCGACAGACATTGCAAATGTCGTGAACGCATAGTCGAGCAGTGTCACGATGGTTCGCCGCAGCATGTCGACGCCTGGCCGCAGAACGATCCACAGGAGCAATAAGAAGGAATAGGGGATGTAGATCGAAAACAGCCAATAAAAACTGCGCGCTTCGGGAGGCGTTGCTCCATTTGCAACCAGAGGCATGACGTAGGCAACGATGATGAAGATAACGGCAATGCGCATGATTGCTTGTGCCCGTTCGGTATCGAACGAGGCGTCGTTGCGCATGCCGAAAAGCCGAATAAAACCGTTGGATCTCAAATCATTTTTCCGTTCGATTGACTCTAAAATATCCGCTTTGGTGGCATCCCTTGCCCAATAGACATCCCTTTAAGCGATGAATGGCGCAATCCGTCGCAGCACTGTCCAGAAATTCTGAGCGTGCTTAGTCCAAGGCGGTGTTGTTTCCTTGACGCCGCGGTTCCTGTTTAACCCTTTGTGCAATCAGGATTCAATGGGGGCGTAGTGCACCGTGTTATTGTGCCGGAGGACTATAGCTTATCGGGGAGGGTGCGCATGGTTTGCCCAGGGCGTCTTCGGCAGCGAACGGTGCGCTTGGCTTTGAATGTGGCGCGGGTATGCAAAGGGGAGGGATGCGCTAAGGCACTGCATTTCGCCAATGTGGTATTGCCGCGAGGTCCGGCAGGGGGTGCCAGAAATCTGACGGGACGCGGCATACGCCGCGTCCCGTTCAATGTTATCGTTAGACCAGATCGAAACGATCGGCGTCCATCACCTTCGTCCAGGCCGCGACGAAATCCTTGACGAACTTTTCCTTGATATCCGACTGCGCATAGACTTCCGCCAAGGCGCGAAGCTGAGAATGCGACCCGAAGATCAGGTCAACCCGCGTCCCGGTCCAAAGCAGTTCGCCGGTCTTACGGTCCCGACCTTCATAGACGCCCTCTTTGCCTTCGACCGGTGCCCACTGTGTGCGCATGTCGAGCAGGTTGACGAAGAAATCATTCGTCAGCGCCTCGGGATTGCGGGTGAGGACACCATGTTCCGGCTGGCCAGCCTTCAACACGCGCAAACCACCGATGAGAACGGTCATTTCAGGTGCCGTCAGGGTCAGAAGCCGGGCACGGTCGACAAGCGCCTCTTCAGGCTTCATGAATTGATGCCCGCTCAGATAGTTGCGGAAAGCATCGGCGCGTGGCTTCAAAGCATCGAAGGAGGTGACATCGGTCTGTTCCTGCGATGCATCTGTCCGGCCTGGGGTAAACGGAACGGTCACATCGTGACCGCCAGCCTTGGCTGCTTTCTCGACACCGGCTGCACCGGCAAGCACGATCAGATCGGCCAGGGAAATCTTTTTACCCGCAGATTGGGCGGCATTGAATTCCTGCTGGATGCCTTCGAGAACGCTCAGGACCTTGGCAAGCTGTACTGGGTGGTTGACGTCCCAATCCTTCTGCGGAGCAAGACGGATACGGGCGCCATTGGCACCGCCGCGCTTGTCGGAACCCCGGAAGGTCGAAGCCGATGCCCATGCTGTCGACACCAGTTCCTGCACCGAAAGACCAGACGCCAGAACCTTGGCCTTTAGATCGGCCACATCCCTATCATCGACAAGCGGATGATCGACAGGAGGAATAACATCCTGCCAGATGAGATCTTCTGACGGCACTTCCGGACCGACATAACGAACCTTTGGCCCCATGTCGCGGTGGGTCAACTTAAACCAGGCGCGGGCGAAAGCGTCAGCGAACTGATCGGGGTTTTCCAGGAAGCGGCGCGAGATCTTTTCGTAAGCCGGATCGAAACGCAGCGACAAGTCTGTCGTTAGCATGCTTGGAAGATGCTTCTTGGACGGATCATGGGCATCCGGGATGGAGGGTTCGGCGTTCTTTGCCTTCCATTGATGGGCGCCAGCCGGGCTTTTTGTCAGTTCCCATTCGAAGTTGAACAGGTTTTCGAAGAAGAAATTGCTCCAACGGGTCGGGGTCTGCGTCCAGGTAACTTCCGGTCCGCCGGTGATCGTGTCTGCGCCGAAACCGGTGCCGAATTTGCTTTTCCAGCCCAGTCCCTGGTCTTCAAGCGCGCCGCCTTCCGGTTCGGCGCCGATCAAAGACGGGTCGCCCGCGCCATGCGTCTTTCCGAAAGTATGGCCGCCAGCGATCAAGGCGACGGTTTCCTCGTCGTTCATGGCCATACGGCTAAACGTTTCGCGGATATCACGCGCGGCAGCGATCGGATCCGGATTGCCATTAGGGCCTTCCGGGTTGACGTAGATAAGGCCCATCTGCACGGCGCCGAGCGGCTCGGACAGCTGGCGTTCGCCACTGTAGCGTTCATCACCCAACCAGGTGCCTTCCGGACCCCAGAACAGCTCTTCTGGTTCCCATGTGTCAGCGCGACCGCCAGCGAAACCAAAGGTCTTGAAGCCCATGGATTCCAGGGCGACATTGCCGGTCAGAACGAAAAGATCAGCCCAGGAAATCTTGTTGCCGTATTTCTGCTTGATCGGCCAGAGCAGACGGCGTGCCTTGTCCAGATTGGCATTGTCCGGCCAGCTGTTAAGCGGCGCGAAACGCTGCTGCCCGGCGCCTGCGCCACCGCGTCCATCGGTGATGCGATAGGTGCCGGCGCTGTGCCATGCCATGCGCACGAAGAGGCCGCCGTAATGGCCGAAGTCGGCTGGCCACCAATCCTGAGAATCGGTCATCAGCGCATGAAGATCGCTCTTCAGGGCTTCATAGTCGAGCTTCCTGAATTCTTCGGCATAATCGAAGTCAGGGCCCATTGGATCGGCGATCTTGTTCTTTTGGTGAAGGATCTGCACATCGAGCTGTTCAGGCCACCAATCGCGGTTGCCCCGACCTTTCGCGCCAGCTGCCCCGTGTGCAACCGGACATTTTCCACCAGTTTCAACCTTGGTATCCATAGGATTCTCCCTTGATATCCTAATACTTCATCCACTCTGGGGCATCTTCCGCCGACCATTGAATTCGTAGTCTCGACAATCTGCTCTCGTATGACGGCTCGCCCGATTTTAACCGGGAAATGGCATAAAGGGCCTGACGGAAATTATCCCTGACCTCTTCATAGAGGAGGTCGATGTTAAATTTAAGTTGGATTTATTGATGGGAACGATAAGCTAAACCTATCAGGGGCGTCAGGTTGAAACAGTTCCGTTCTTTTGCAGTCAGCATGATCGGGATTTGTTGTTCCTAGCGAAATGCGGTCGGCTGAAATTTCCGTTTGCCGCTTTCCACCCTCCGCGTTATTGAACAGGACAGGGGTTATAGGGGGAATTCAACAATTTTGGTCAGATAGCTTCCGCAGGTCGTCCTTCGGCAGACTGCGGACAGCATGCGCCAGAAAGCTGGTTTGTGCACAGAATAGAAACCAAACCGGTGCCAGAAATGAAGAAAGATGATAAAAATGCTGTCACTCCCCGCAATTCTCGGTATCTCACTCGGCGCTGCCGGCTTTGCAGCTTTCAGCCGAAAGAACAAACCGTGGAGCGCTCTTAAACGGATCGGCTATTTTATTGTGGTGTCGATCGGAATTTTGCTGGTCATGCTGGCTTTGAATTTTGGACTCTACTACTCCAATCGCGTTTCCTGATCCGGCAAGGCGCTGGTAATGCCGCTTTAATGATGCAGTAGAGTCTGTCTGGTTCAGCATGAACCTGACAGGCGTAAGACGCCGTCACACAAGCGGCGCCTTGTGTTGTGAGATTATAGCCGATGCGCTATGGCTCTATCATCCACTTGGATCATCGGAAAAATTAATGAGAAGCCAGCGACCTGGCTAGCGTCAAGCTTCACAGAATACTCGCTGGGTCGCATAACCCAGTCTTGCCTCAAGGCACTGAGCCAGGACAGGGTATGTCGATCCGTACAATAAGGCCCGTCGGGTGATTGGACAGCAGGGTAATTTTGCTTTGATGGGCATGTGCTATATCTGCGACAATCGACAGGCCGAGGCCAAAACCGGCGCGTTTGCTGCGGGAAGCATCTCCTTTGAAAAACGGTTCGAAAACCTTTTCTCTGAGATCTTTAGGAATGCCTGGTCCGTCATCGATCACCAAGATCGAAAAAACCGTGCCACTGACCTGGAGTTTAACGAGGACGGTCTTACCAAACTTGGTTGCGTTGTCGCAAAGGTTGGTGACTGCCCGCATGATTGAGAGCGGTCTGCAGTTGGCGATCAGCTTGTTTGGCCCTTGATATTCGACATCGAAGCCGATGTCTGAAAAGTCACTGCAAACGGTTTGCAGGATGCTCACAACATCAACACGTTCAATGCCTTCGGTTGCAAAATCGTCACGGAGATAGTTCAGGCTCTCGGTCAGAAGATCATCGATATGATCGATATCCGCCAGCAGGGCTTCCCGCAAGGCACCGGCCTCCATGCGTTCGGAGCGCAATCTGAGCCGCGTCAAGGGAGTACGAACATCATGGCTAATCCCCCGCAGCATTCGGGTCCGGCCATCCACCATGATGCGAATACGGTTTCGCATACCGTTCAGGGCACGGGCCAGCGACAGGATCTCGACCGTGCCGCGTTCCTCGAAGATCTGGGAGCTATTGTTGATATCTGACTTTATCGCCGCCTCGGATATTCTCTTGATCGGTTCGGTCACCGCCCTGATCGCAAAGGCAAAGAAAAATGCGATCAAGACGACCACGGCGATAAAGTAGTATGTCGTTTGGCTGAGAAATGAAGTCGTCAGAATCGTATCGGGAAGGCCGAAAAAGACAAGCATTGTTCGGTCATCCACTTTCTCGGCAAACACACGACGCCCGTCCAGAAAGGCGCGCCAGCCGCCAAGGGGCGGCTCTCCGTCGGGTGGAAACAGAAAATCGACGAATGTTTCGGCAAAGCCCTGGAACTCCGGAGAGGTCTTGAATTTGTCTGCCAGCGATATCGGTTGAAGCGAGACCTCCAAGCCGGCGCGTTGCGCGTTGGTTAGAATGGAGGTGCGTTCGTCAGGAGAGGCCTGCGCTAAAAGAAGAGCAAGGGTTCTGACCTGTGTGGCGGTGCTTTCCAGATTGGGAATGGCGTAATCATTTTTCGCAACATTTTCCAATGTCCTGCCTGTTGCGATGACGGTGACCAATGCCAGGAGAATAATGACGGTGATTTGGCCGCGAAGAGTTCTTGGTAATACGCGGAAATTCCTAGACATGAACCTCTTCCACATTGGCCGTAAAGATATAGCCACCCAAGCGCACTGTTTTCAAAAGCGTCGGATCCCGCGGATCCTTTTCGATTTTCTGTCGCAAGCGGCTGATGTGGACATCAATGCTACGTTCAATCGGGCCGGCCAAGCCCGCATGGGTCGCGCTCAATAACTGCTCCCGGGTCAGCACTCGTCCGGGATTTTGGCAAAAGGCCAGCAGCAGATCGAATTCGTGGGTCGTCATCGCAACGCGCGCATGGCTTGGATCGTGAAGCTGCCGCCGAGCAGGATCGACCTGCCATCCATCGAAGCGAAAAAAGCTTTTCCGTAAACTGTCTGGCCGCTGGGAGGTCACTCTGGAGCGCCTGAGAAGACCTTTGATCCGTGCCGTCAACTCCCGGAGAACGAAAGGCTTTGTGACATAGTCGTCAGCGCCGATTTCCAGACCGACGACACGGTCGATATCGCTGCTCACCGAGGTCAACATCAGGATGGGAATATCGCCGCTGCCTCGAAGCCGGCGGCAGATGCTAAACCCGTCTTCTCCAGGCAGCATAACATCGAGGACGATGAGATCGAAGTCCAGTGCGCGCATCTTGGCGTCCATGGCGGCGCTATCAGCTGCGACATCGACAAGCATTCCTTGCTCGTTGAGGCTATCGCGGACCATGTCAGCGATCTGCTCGTCATCTTCTACAATCAGGATCTTTGGCGCATCTGACATCGCTTATCCATTGTCGCTTGTAAAAAGGGTCGCTTCCCCTTCAAGGCATTCTCTTACCATAATCATTTCCGGCTTCGGACGTCTTATATATTAAGATTTGTTGGGCTCGACCGGACCTGACGGCAGACCTTTAACAAAACTTAACAGAATGAAACACCCAACCGATCATCCATGTGGGAGAGAACGGCAGTCAATCTGCTGCCTCTTTTACCGGAGGCACGCCAGCAAACACTGGAGTGCTTATGCTGAGACGAATGATCCTATGTACCACAGGCGTTCTTGCCGTGTTTCTAACCGCATGTTCGGATGAAGCCAGCACGCCAAAGACACCTCGCGCCATTAAAGGGGTCACAGTCAAATCGGAGCTTATCGGGGAAGTCTTTCGCCAGACCGGTGAGATCCGTCCACGTTATGAAACGCCGATGAGCTTCAGGATCGATGGACTGGTGGCTTTTCGCGTCGAGACGGGATCATCCGTCAAAAAAGACGATGTGCTTGCAACGGTAGAAAAGACACCGGCCTTGATCAATGTGGCGTCGGCATCCGCGCAAGTCGATGAGGCAAAATCGGATTTGGCGCTGGCGGATGTTAACGCGGCCCGCAACTGGAACCTCATCGCCAAGAATGCGGTGTCGCGCGCCCAGGTCCAGCAGAGCGATGCGAATCTGCAAGCGGCGAAGTCAAAGCTTGAAGTCGCCAATGCGACTTTGGCGAGCGCGCAACAGAACCTCTCCTATACGGATCTGAAAGCAGGACGAGACGGGGTCGTTTCAGGCGTCTCCATCAATGTGGGTCAGGTCGTGACCACGGGTCAGACAGTCCTGACGCTCAGCTCCGATACCGAACTTGATGCGGTTTTCGATGTACCGGAACAGATGTTAACCCAGAATCTTGGCGATAGCGAGGTTGAGGTCAGTCTGATGTCCAATCCGAACCTTGTCGCCAAGGGCAAGGTTCGCGAGGTCACGCCTTCCGCCGATACGGCAACGCGGACCTACCGTGTCAAGGTCACTTTGAATGACACGTTGGACGGAGCGCCGTTGGGCGCTGTGGTCACGGGCAAGGTAACCCTTTCGCCAAAGCGTGTCTTCAAGGTTCCCGCGTCGGCATTGACCAGCCAGGGGCAGAACCAGGCCGTTTTCGTCTACCTGCCGACATCCAAAATGCTTCAGCTTCGCCCGGTTACGATCGAAAGGTACGGCGAAAACGACATGCTCATCTCCGAAGGCCTGGCCGATGGCGAGATCGTCGCAATCGCTGGCGTCAGCAAGTTGCGCGATGGCGAGGGTGTCACACTTGAGAAAGGGGCGCAATCGTGAGCGAACAATCATCCCAGCCGCGTTTCCGGTTCAATTTGTCGAAATGGGCGCTCGACCATCAATCGCTTGTCATCTTCCTGATGATTGCCGCAGTCATCAGTGGCATCCTCAGCTATCAAAAGCTCTCGCGCAACGAAGATCCGCCTTTCACCATCAAGACGATGGTTGTCGGCGCCCGCTGGCCAGGTGCCAGTGCTGCCGACACCGTCAATTTGCTGACCGACAAGCTTGAAAAGAAGCTCTCTGAGACGCCACATCTCGATTATACGCAAAGCTACACGAGGCCCGGCCAGTCGGTCATCATGGTCAACCTGCGTGACGACACCCCGCCCAGCGAGGTTGAGGGCATCTGGTACACGGTTCGCAAGAAAATGGCGGACATTTCCTCGACACTACCAGAGGGGGTCGAAGGCCCGGCCTTCGATGACGAGTTCGGCGATGCCTATGGAAGCATCTATGCTTTCCGTGCAGAGGGTTTCAGCCAACGTGAACTGCGCGACCGCGTGGAGGCAATCCGGGGTGAAATTCTCTCCCTGCCAGATATCGGCAAGGTCAACATTCTCGGCGCCCAGGACGAGCAGATCGTCATCGAATTCTCGCAGAGCAAGCTGGCCAGCCTCGGTATCGATCCGTCTGCCGCAATCGAAGCCATCAGAGCCCAGAATTCCGTCAATCCGATTGGAACCGTCCAGACCAGTGAAGAAAAGATTTCGGTTCGTGTCACTGGCGCCTTTGCCTCCGAAGACAGCCTGAAAGATATCACCTTAAAGCTTGGCAGCCGATATTTCCGGCTCGACTCCATTGCCACGATCTCCCGGACAATCGTTGATCCACCTGCCGCCTCAGTGCGTGTCAATGGAAAGGAGGTCATTGCTCTGGCCGTTTCAATGGCAAAGGATGGAAATCTCCTCACCTTCGGCACGGCACTGAAAGATCGCATGCATGCGCTTGCCGCCAAGCTCCCTTACGGGATCGAGATGATCCAGGTCGCGGATCAATCGACGGTCGTGAAAGATGCCGTCAACGGCTTCATGAAAGTTCTGATAGAGGCGATCATCATTGTGCTGGCCGTTTCCTTTCTATCCTTGGGGGTGCGGGCCGGGTTGGTTATCACCGCGTCCATCCCTCTCGTTCTTGCCTTGACGTTCCTGGGTATGGAGCTGACTGGGGTCGGGCTTCAGCGAATTTCGCTCGGCGCCTTGATCATTGCATTGGGTCTGCTGGTGGATGATGCGATGATCACTGTCGAAAGCATGGTCTCCTGCCTTGAAAAGGGCAAGTCGCGTCTGGTTGCGGCAACCCATGCCTATGAGACCACTGCATTTCCGATGCTGACTGGCACATTGGTGATGATTGCCGGCTTCATTCCGGTGGGTTTTGCCGCCTCAAGTGCAGGTGAATACACCTTCTCTCTGTTCATGGTGATCCTGATTGCTCTGTCGTCATCCTGGATCGTTGCGGTGCTGTTTTCGCCGATCCTGGGCACCTGGATACTGCCCCGCAGCCTTGCGCATACCCATAAGAAGACGGGTATCGTCATGGCCACCTATCGCAAAATACTGGGCTGGACCCTCAAGCATCGGTGGCTGACGATCCTGCTTGCGATTGCCGCCTTTGCCCTGTCTCTTGCTGGGCTCGGGCAATTGAAGCAGCAGTTCTTTCCGGCTTCCGACAGACCGGAATTGCTGGTCAGTCTCACGCTTCCTCAAAATGCATCGCGGGCCGCAACAGACATTCGTGCGCGCGAATTGGAAGCGATCTTGCGAACCGATCGCGACATCGATCATTTCATCACCTATGTCGGTTCAGGCTCTATTCGCTTCTATCTGCCTATGGATCTGCAACTCGATAACGACAATGTCACGGAAACAGTCGTCGTCGCCAAAAGCGTCGAAAAACGGGAGGCCGTCCGCCGCAAGATCGAGGCCGTGCTCAATGAGCGTTTTTCGGATCTTGTGACGCGCGTTTCGCCTCTTGAACTCGGTCCTCCCGTCGGGTGGCCGCTAAAGTTCCGGGTCTCGGGGCCGGATTATCAGCAGGTTCGTGCCCTGTCGACAAAAGTCGCTGCGATCATCGGTCAGAATCCAGATACCCGCGACGTCAATCTCACGGCTGGCGAACCGCAGAAAAGCGTGGCGATCAAGGTGAACCAGATCGAAGCGCGTGCCTTGGGCATGAGTTCGGAATCCATCGCCAGTGAGATCGCGGCGGTCTTCTCGGGGTCGAAAGTCACCACGGTTCGCGACAAAGACAAACTCGTTGATGTCATGGTCAAAGGGGTTGAAGCCGACCGTAATTCGGTCTCGACCATTGGCAATCTGGAACTGCGAACTGGCGATGGAAACTATGTGCCGCTTCGGCAAGTCGCTTCAGTCGCATACGGGATGGAAGACCCGATCATCTGGCGCCAACAAGGAAAGCCGATGATCATTGTTCAGGCTGACGTTCAAAAGAATGCCTTGGCCGCCACGGTCGCCGAGCAAGCCGATGCGCAGCTCAATGCTCTGCGTGCCGATCTCCCCATGGGTTACTCTATCATTGCAGGCGGCATTACGGAAGAATCCGAGAAAGGCAATTCGTCAATCTACGCGGTCGTTCCCGTGATGCTGTTTGCCATTGCGGTTCTGCTGATGGTTCAGCTGCAGAGCTTTTCCAGAATGGCGCTGGCTGTGTTCATGGCGCCTTTTGGTCTTATTGGCGTGGTTGCAGCCATGTGGCCGACCGGTACACCGATGGGTTTTGTTGCGCAACTTGGTGTCATCGCCTTGTCCGGGATGATTATTCGCAATGCTGTCATCCTCATTCAGGAGATCGATCAGAACGTCGCGCTTGGCCAATCGCCCAAAGACGCCATTACTGCCGCCTCGATTCATCGCGCCCGCCCGATCGTTCTGACCGCCTGTGCCGCAATTCTCGGCATGATCCCGATTGCCGCCGAAATTTTCTGGGGGCCGATGGCTTTCGCGATCATTGGCGGGCTTGCCGTGGCAACCATGCTGACCCTGACGCTGCTGCCTTGTGCGATGTCGTTGCTGCTGAATGCCGAACAAAAGGCGCGATCGAAAGCTGACCCGAACGACAAGGCGCAGGTTCAAGCGTGAAGACGAGCGCTCGACATCTGCCGGAACCGCAATTTCGAAAAACCATCCATTTCATGAAAGTCACGAAAATGAAGACGCATCTTGCCGATAGCAAAGCTCCCAACTCACCCTTTTGCCATGGTCATTCAGCCAAGGGGATGGTGGCAGGTCTCCTTGTTGTGCTGGCATTGGCTGGGTGTAGCTCCGTTCCGCTCACTCAGTCCGGTACGCTCTCCACCTATAAAGGCTTGGGGCCGGTTGAAGGTCGCTTCAGCAAATCGCGCAGTTTCGCGGATACCCCGGCTATCCTGGCGGCGCAAACGGTTTCCATTTCTCCCACACGGTTGTCGCCGCTGGCCTCTTCGAGGCTGCACGACGCCGGGAATGATAGGCTGGTTTCCAACGCTCTGGATCGCGCAATGTGTATCGATCTCAGTGATAAGTATCGGGTTGTTGGTCCTGGAGAGGCGGCGGATCTCACCGTTCACGCTGTGATAACCGACATCGTCCCGACCAGCAAAGCGGTGGCGGGCCTGTCGACCGCAGTCACATTGGGAACCTCCTTCGTTCTTCCCGTGGGTGTCCCACGCCTGCCGATCGGCCTGGGTGGCCTGGCTGTCGAGGCGGAGGCGGTTGACGCAAGAGGTGCACAACGAGCGGCTATCGTCTGGTCCCGCGGTGCAAATTCCATCACCAATACCGCGCGTGTTTCAGAAGTCGGTGACGCCTATGGCCTCGCATCTTCCTTTGCCAGCCAGTTCTCAGAGATACTGGTAAAAGGCCGGAAATCGTCCGGTCTGGATCTTTCCCTGCCCTCTGGACAAAAATTGAAGTCGCAGCTGGGTGGAAAGCCTAAAAATACGGCGTGCGAGGCGTTTGGGCGGGCGCCGGGTCTCGGTGGTGTTCTGTCTGGTGTCGTTGGTGCTCCACCGTCCTGGACAGATCATCCAACCAGGTGATGTCGGCTTTTGGTTGAGTGAGACAGACGGGCGTCATTGTCGATTGTTTCGGCCAGTAGACGGTGCCGCAAGCGCCGCCTACTGGCTCCGATAGTCACGAGGAGCCACTCCGAAATGGTGCCTGAAGGTTTTGCTGAAGTGCGAAAGGTCGTTGAAGCCCCAGCGGAACGCGATCTCACCGATCGAAATTGCGGCCTCGGCACGCAGATCGTCGGCGCATCGCTCCAGACGCCGCTTGAGCAGCAGTCGGCTGAAGGTTTCGCCACTCTCCTCAAGAAGACGGTGGACGTAGCGGACCGATATTTTGAAGTGCTGAGCCGCTTTGGCGGGGGTCAGTGTGGGGTCTGCGGCATGCGCGCCGATAAACTGGATAACCGACCGTGAAAGTTGCGATCTGAGTGTCCCACGGGCGCGGTCTTCTTCGCGTGTGGACACGCCTGCCGTCATCGCGACCAGATCAACGATATGATTTGCAATCGGCGTCGAGGCAGACCCGATGTGTTCCGCATTCTGCGCCACCGATTTCAGATAGTCGATGGCGACGGACGCTATGGGATGAGCACTGGTAAAGCGGATTGCCGTCTGCTTGTCTGCCTGTTTCAGCAATGGTTTGAGCATGGCTCGCGGGATGCGGAAGGAATATTGGGTCCAGTCATCGCTACAGTAATCGTTGAGATAAGGCTCGGTTGAATCCACGAGCGAAAAATCACCCGGCTCCAGCAGCGCTTCCCGGGAGCCTTGCATCATCCGGCACTGTCCCTTTACCTGAAGATTGAGAAAATAGACTTCGTGCGGCATACGGCTGATGTCCACACGTCTGCGATGGATCTTCTGTCGGCTTGAGGAAATGGTGGTCACGTTGATGCAATCGAGAAGATTGGCCTTAACCTCTCCCTTGAAGTGCTGCTCGCCCTCAAGAGTAGGGTTGAGGGCAATATAGGCTTCGCACAGAACCTCCCTCCAATAGGGAAAGCGGTCCCGCTCCGGCATTTCGTTCGCGTTCCATATTGCCATGCCATCGCCTCCAGGGGCATCACCCCCAAAAACAAAGCAATTATCATGCCAGTTATCTCGTGAAACGTCCAAGACAAGCCATGATAAACTTTTGACAGGGGCAAGCAAACGCCAGTGTTGCGACGTGGAAAGGCTGCCCCCTGCACGGTCAGCATAGTCGGTGTTCACTGTCAGCCAAGACGCAAGCCAACCTGTCTCATAGTCTTTGCCTTGGGAGGAGCAACAAAGATCAACAGGAGCAGCAGACATGCGCAAACGGCTTATATTCAATTGCTTCACGATGAACGTTCCCTCGCACATCTACCACGGGACATGGCGGCATCCGAAAAATCAGCTTGCCAGCTTCAATGAGTTCGAGACCTGGTCAAAGCTGGCAATGAAACTGGAAGAGGGGCGGTTCGACGCGATGTTCTTCGCGGACATTCTCGGCATCGATCCGGCCTATGATGGCAAGTGGGATGCTTATTTCCAGCAAGGCCTCCACATGCCTTGCAATGATACCTTCACCTTGTGCGCGGCTCTTGCGGGCGTCACGAAAAACCTTGGTCTCGTTTTCACCAGTTCGATCCTGTCGGAGCATCCTTTTGCGTTTGCAAAGAAGGCCTCGACCCTCGACCATATCAGCGGCGGTCGTATCGGTTGGAACATCGTCACAAGCGTGACAGACAATGCCGCCCGCAATTTCGGCTATGACAAGATCGTTCCGCATGACCAGCGCTATGACTGGGCAGACGAATATATGTCCGTTCTCTACAAGCTCTGGGAAGGGTCCTGGGAGGACGGCGCGATGATCGCGGACCGTGAAACCGGCGTGTTCAGTGACCATACCAAAGTGCACCGCATCAATCATGTCGGAGACCGTTACAAGGTGCAGGGGCCGCATCTGGTCAGCCCCTCTCCGCAACGGACGCCGATGCTCTATCAGGCCGGTGCCTCCAAGCGTGGCAGCCAGTTCGCGGCACAGCACGCAGAAGGAACTTTCGTTCTCTATCCGAATGTCGACGGTGCCCGGATCGGGATTGCTGGCACCAAGGCGGTGGCGGCGCAGGTGGGACGCGGTGCCGAAGACCTCAAGTTCATCCAGGGCCTGTCCTTCGTCGTCGGAAGCACGATGGAAGAGGCGGAGCGGAAGGCTGCGGAGATCGACGAATGGGTCAGCTATGAAGGCCTTGCCGCGCATGTCAGCCGCGACATGGGTGTCGATCTCTCCAATCTCGACCCGGACAAGCCGGTCGATGAGTCTGGTCTCGATGGCCTGCAAGGTTACGCGCGCATGATCGAGATGGGCAAGCCAAATGGCGAAAAGGCTACCGTCAAGGAAGTGGCGAACGCGCTTTCCTACAATTGCCGCATTATCGGCACGCCGGAAAGTATCGCCGACGAATTGGCGCTTTGGCAGGATGCGGGCATTGATGGCATCAACATGATCTGCCAATTGCATCCTGACACCTATATCGACTTCATCGATCACGTCACGCCGGTCTTGCAGGATCGTGGTCTTGCCCAGCGAGACTATGCCGAAGGCCCTTTGCGGCAAAAACTGTTCGGTCGCGGTCCGCGCCTTCCAGACAACCATCCCGGGGCGGCACATCGCGGTGCGTTTTCCCAATCCACCCAGGCTGCTGCTGAATAATGTCGCAGGGGAGCCTGCCGACGCTGGGCTCCCCGCTTGTCAACTCTGGAGGGACGGAATGTCTGAAATAATCCATATGGGGGCTGCGGATGACGTGCAGTTCAAGGACGCAATGGCTATGATGGCCGCAGCCGTAAAAGTGGTGACAACCGATGGTCCCGCCGGGCGGGCCGGGCTGACCGTAACCGCTGCCTGCTCGGTGTGCCAGGAGCCGCCACGACTGCTGGTCTGCGTGAACGTGACCGCTTCGGCGCATCCGTTCTTGCAGCAGAATGGCAGGCTAACGCTGAACATCCTTGCCACCGACCAGCAGGATGTCGCAATGGCCTTTGCCGGCAAGGTTGCGCAGGAAAAGCGGTTTGATCTTGGTGAGTGGACTGAGGACGACCTTGGGCAGCCATCGCTTCAAGGGGCATGCGCGCGCTTCACCTGTTCTGTGCATGAAACAATGCAGTCAGGCACGCACACGATCTTCATCTGCAATGTCCATGTCGCATCCGGTGACAAGGACAAGCTGCCGCTGATCTATTTCGACCGCAACATGATGCCCCTGGCGAAAGTAGCTTGAACCGCATGGTCGCTTCTTAAGTCAAGGCATTGAAGATACTAATGCGTTGCAGCCTTGAAGAGAGAAAATACCTCAACTGCATCAGCGGCTTGATGGATTTTCAAAGGAATGCCAAGGGTCATTTTTAATGGCCCTTGGCATTGTGAAACAAGCCCTGCGGCTGGGTTAGCCCGGTTGAGCAAGATATGGCCTACGAGGTTGCCGTTGTCGTCCGATCCGGCACTGTGTCTGCCGAAGGCAGATGGAGCACCCATGGTTTTGGGTATCTCGGCAGCATGGCGGCGAGAATGACCGCGACCAGGGCGATTGCAGTCAGTATCAGCAGTGGAGCGACGTAGCTTCCCGAACTTGTCTTGACCACACTGACGAGGAATGGGGCCAAGGCCAGGGCCGGGGAGGTGATCGCGAGGCTGAGACCCTGTAGGGCGGCGAAGGATTTCAGTCCGAAATACCTGGCGATCAATGTCGGACCGAGGGTGGATTCTGCGCCGGTTGCGAAACCGAGAAGCGCCATGGAAAGATAGAGAAGCGCAGGATTGCCGCTGTTGACAAGGGCAAGTGCCAGACCGATCGGGACCGTCGCCAGGAGAACCGCGACCACCCAGGGATGATTTGCCCGGTCCAGGACGGCTCCGGCGGCGAGCAAACCGATAACCGATGTACTGAAGCATAAGGACAGCGCGAGAGACACGGTTGCCGGATCGATACCTGTCTGGCCATAGAAGTCCACGGCGTTCTGGCGCATGGCAATCGGCCCTGCGGCGGCGAATGCGATGAACAGCGTGATCGAGATCCAGGCGCGCGTCGGAATTGCCTCCTTGAACGGGACGCCGGGCAGATTGACATCCACGGTCTTCGGCACGTCCACAGCCGTACTGACCTTCGGTTCGGAGATAAGCCAAAAGGCAGCGGGGATACCGATGACGGCGATCGCGATTGCGATCACGTAATAGGCGCCGTTCCAGCCAAGCCCGGCATATATGCCGGGGTCGAAGGCCGCAACCACCGCTGCGGCTTTGGATGGGTCTTCAGTGCCCATGCCCGGCATCATTGGTAGTGACACCGGCGCATTGCCGTTTACGAGCCATTGGAACAGGGGAGAAAAAATTGCGCTGAACAGGCTGGATGCGACCCCGATAAGACCGAAACCGACGCCCCGATGCTTGGGGAACCACTCGGAAATCACCTTGAACGCTATACCCAAACTGGACCCGAAGCCAAAAATCGACGCGAGGACGAGAAGTATTCCCATCAGCCAGAGCTTGCCCGCAGCAAGTGGTATGATCGCCGTGACAAGTGCGTAGAGGATGATCCCGGGAAGAGCGACACGTCGGGCACCCAAGCGATCGACCCATTGTCCTGCGAAAGGCAGGACGAGCGGACCGATAATCAGCGGCAAAGCGACAAACATCAGCATAGCTTCCGGCAGCGGCGTCCCGGTTTTCATCGCGAATGCGGGCACCACGAACGGAGTGAGTGCCGAGAGGCCAGCCGGCCCCATGGCCACAAGAAGAAGACTACCGATAAGTGCCGCTTTTGCCCGGCTAGGGGCCTTTACGAAGTCGGCGATATACTGTTTCCAGCTGACTTTCGGCGGAGCGCCATCGCGCGCCGGCATTGTTCCACTTGAATAGGGCGTAGTGGGAATCCCCTTCGCCATAGATAGATCCGTTTGAGACATCGGAACTCCTTGAACTCAGTGAAGGCGGACGCCGACGGGGATGACCGCGCTATCCGAAATTGATGATGGCGACCGGTAGACAGGCTTAACCTCGCGCGGGTGTCATACCTGGTGGGGGGGCCATACCTGGTGGTGGCGCCATGCCTGCTGGAGGTGTCATGCCGGGTGGGGGCATATGCGATGGACCCTTACCAGTAGGAACTGGTCCCGGAGGAGGTGAACTCAGGGCGGCAATCATCGGGAAAGGTTCGAGACCGAACATGTCGCGTCCGTTGATTTCGGCCATTGGATCGATTCGGAACGCACCATGCGTCGCCAGCACATGGATATCGCGCAAGGCGCGTTGCAACGGATTGCTGAGGACGACAGCGGACGAGCCAAGTGCCAGCAAAAGACCATCGACCACGCGCAGGCATTCGTGGATCTGGTGGACGAGGTCCATAGTGATCTCGGGTTCGTTCCAGGGGAAAAACTCTTCCCCTGCAAGCGCACGCCGGTCGATTTCGTCGGCGTGGCGCCAGAGAACCGCATTCGCTCCGTTGATGACAGCACGCGCCTTACCTGCAACCATTTGGATCGAAGCCATTTCCGACATCGTCTTATAGGGAAGGTTGAAGGGTGGCCGCTTCTTTGCCTGTTCGAGGAAAGAGTCGAGAGCGCCTTGCGCGATGCCGACCGCCAGGGCCGCGAAAGTGCATGTCATGGCGACCATGCCGCCAATCGGGCTGTGCTTGAAAGCCAGGCCGGAATATTTGCCTTTCAACGAATCCATTATTCGCGGCAGGTCATTGGTGTGAACGACGCGGTAGTCGGGAACGAAAATCTCCTCGTCGGCCCGGACGCTGTTTGAATTTGTCGCTTGCAGGCCCATGACATGCCAGTCATCGACGATTTCATATTGGTCGCGTGACAGGATGCCCATGGCGCGCAGACGCGCGCCGCTTGTCGGTTCGTCATATTCGAAACCGACGGCTCCCCAGGCAGCATGTTTGCAACCGCTGCCGAAGGACCATTTCCCCTTCACCATGTAGCCTCCGTCGACCTTGCGGCCATCGCCAACCTTTGGCGCGAAGACGGTGGCACCAAACATGATTGGCCCAACCCAATCCTGGATACCGGCGAAGACTTCGTCACGGGCCTTTGGATCGAAGCCCAGAGCGTTTCTGGCTGCGCTCGAGACGATCACCAACCAACCGGCGGACGCATCGCCCTGGCCGAGCGCTTTGACGATTTCCGCAGCATCGCGTGCGCCCAGTGCATAGCCTCCAAGCTCGACCGGGATGGTGATCTTGAAGGCACCGGAGCGATCGACGGCCTCCAGCGTCGCTGGCGCAAGCGCGCCGAGCTGTTCGCTCTCAGCCGCATGTTTGCGCAACAGCGGCAGCATCTCAAGGATGTCGTCGCGTATCCGACGCCCAACCTCGCTGAGATACGGCGAGTCTGGAAATTTCGGCTGGTGAGGAGGGCCTCCTGCCAGCGGTGGAAACTCCGGAGGAAGCCCCCCTACAGGTGGTTTGTTTTGCAAGGTCATCGGTTGCTCCACTTTACGAGAGTCGGTCAAGGTCATATTGAACCGAACAAACTCTCGGTTCTCTTGGTTTCGTTTGTCTTTTCGGGGAAATCGGGTTCCATTTTTCCCTGACAAACTCTAGTTGGCGATGTCGGCGAAGCCGGCCATATTGCGTCCGTAGATCAGGCCTGTGATCAGCTTCGGTATTCTCAATTCCCCATTGGATTCTGACCGGGCACCACCTTGCGGAAGGTGCTCCAATGTTCCGCGATCTTGCCGTTGTGGACCCGGAAGACAGTCAGGATGTTCCACTCGTAAACCGCACCGGGCACGACCGGATCCGGCGCGAGTTCGCGCATCATGAGGCAACCGACCTCTCCGTCGAGAATGACGCTCACCACGGGCGGCGGCGTCGAACCGGCGATAGGCACCAGTCGGAACTGCTCGATGAGTTTTTCACGGCCATGGCCGAATGCATTTGGGTCGTGTTGGATGTAGTCCTCGGCGATGTACTTCGTCATCACCTCAACGACCCGCTCTTTCACGACATTGTCACGGACGATTCTCGAAAGGTCGGCTTCGAACTCGATCAGTAACCGCTTGATCGCTGTGCGCTCTGGCGATGGATCTGCCGCGACCGCGGCTTTGAACTCTTCGTTGTCAAGCCAGTTTTTATAGATAGCAGGATCACTGATTTCAGCGATGCCGTTGACAATTGTGAATCCATTCACTGTTTGGGGTCCTTTGTTTCTGGTATTTTAAGACGCTAAAGCGCAATGAGGACATCTAAGTCGGCGCGCCAATCCGCTCACCGTGATACGGTGTCGGCATATAGGGTCATGATTTGTCCTAGGCGTTTCGCGGACGTCGCGATTCAATCCGGTCAATTATGTTGACTGGTGTTTCAGCTGAAAGGCCGCGCCGGACAACGCACGGCTTACCAAGCATAGGGCGCATATTGCGCGACTGTGTGGACATGTGAACTCCTCCTTTGATTGATCGCAACCCAAAGGCGCTTTTTAGATCAATCCCTCCGAAACTGATCTAAACGGTACAGTACAGAAATGTCAAGCTCTTTTTGCCGGTGTTCCCCCAGTGAAAACAGCGCCATGCTGAGCGTTTATTGGTGAGGCTATGGGTGTTCCGACACAGACATTGTCCACCATTGGTGTCCGTCAGTTTGCTGTCAAAACACAGAATAGCCGGCCCATTGCCGATCTTATAGCTGTTCGAATTGGCTGAACCGGCCCCGGATGAGACGTCGATAATCATCAATGATCATGGCGCCTTTTTCTTCATTCTCATGCAAGGCCAGACGAATTGCAGCGCTGGCGAGTTGGAACAGCAAATAGACGGCACGCGCGTATTCCTGCCTGCAATTTTCCGCCAGAAAGCCTTCGGTGCGCCGGCTGAACTCATCGGCTTGCTTATGGGTTTCCTCAATGTCGAGATCATGCAGCGCCTTGTCAGCGTGAATGGCGTCGAGAAGGTCCTGCACGGCAGGGTCGCTGCGAACGCGATTATAGTAAAAATCAACGATCATTTCCGCTGCATCGCCAATACCAGACGCATCCTGGATGTCCTGAAGAGCCGTATCGATGACTTCGCGCGTTCCCTCTGAATATCGTTCAAAGAGGGTCGCGATGATTGCGGTTCTGTTTGGAAAGTAATGATAAACGGTCGCCAGAGACATGTCGCTTGCAGTGGCAATGCCGCGCATGGTGACAGCAGCGCTGCCTTTTTGACCAATGAGCTCCATTGCTGCCGAAAGGATATCGTCAATACGGTCTCTGCTGCGCTCCTGGCGGGGCTGCCTCCGCAATGTCTTTTGGTCGCTCGTCATGGCATGCTCCCCTTTCTCGTTGACAAAATCACGACATAGGCCAAAGTAAAAATTGACACAGTGTCAGCTTTTCTCGATTACCATAGCAAATGGGCATGCTGGCGCACAGCGAGAAAGCAGAAATGATCGGAGTTGCATGAATATGGCCTCAAGGCTTGCCTGTCGGCGTGGCCAAAGAGGACTCTTATAAACAGGGGAGGTTACGATGATTCCAGGCGACAATCTGTTGTGGAGTAATTGGTCAGGCAGCGTGGAGACCAAACTGAAAGCAATTCTTCGTCCCAGGACCAAGGAGGAGCTACAGGATGTGATCCGCTCGGCGACGGGACCGCTAAGGCTGGTTGGTTCGGGCCATTCATTTACGCCGCTTGTCTCGACCCCTGGAACGATTGTCGATCTGTCGGCTCTATCTGGTTTGATCGATCATGACAGTGACGCCCTGACAGCAACGATTGGAGCGGGCACCAAGCTTGGCGATCTGACGGAATTGCTCGCCGGGATCGGTCAAGCGCTGCCCAACATGGGCGATATCGACAAACAGTCTGTCGCTGGCGCGCTTGGCACGGCAACGCATGGTTCGGGCCTTAGCCTGGGCGCTTATCATACGCAGTTGAAAGGCATGCAGTTCATCGATGGTCGCGGCATGCACCGGGAATTTACAGCCGGACGCGATGACGAGATGATCCATGCGACCGGCGTGACGCTGGGTAGTTTTGGCGCCTTGACCGCTGTTACCTTTCAGAATGTCCCGGCTTATAATCTGCGCCGCAAGCGGACAATGCTGTCGATTGGCGATACGCTTGAAAACTTCGAAAGCCTGATGGCAGCCCATCGATCGGCGGAGGTTTTCTTTGTTCCCTTTGCCAATCATGCTGTTTTTCAGACATTGGATATCGCTGACGGGCAGGGTGATTTTCAAGTCACCTTGGAGGACGAGGACGCTATTGCGACGCTGAAGAAACTCAGGACCTTACTGCGCTGGTTTCCCGGCTTGCGGCGCAAATTGATCGGCAATGCCATGGCAAAGCTGTCCGACGAGGAAGCGGTGGGTGAATGGATGAAGGTCTATGTCACCGACCGCCAGACCAAGTTCAACGAAATGGAATATCATCTGCCGTTCGAAGAGGGAGCTGGAGCTCTGGCGGAGATTATTGCACTGATTGAGAAACGTTTTCCAGAGATCTACTTTCCCATTGAAGTCCGCACCGTCAAAGGCGACGAATTCTGGCTAAGCCCCTTCTACAAGCGTGACACGTGTTCGATAGCCATTCATCACGGCATCGGCGAAAATCCGGCAGCGTTCTTCCTTGCTGCGGAAGCTGTGTTTCGCAAGCGGGGCGGGCGACCGCATTGGGGTAAATTGCATAACCTGAGGGCTGCCGATCTGGTCGGCATCTATCCGCGATTTAAGGACGCGATGGAAATAAGGTCCGAAATAGATCCCGAAAATCGCTTTATATCGCCTTACATGGCGACGCTGCTTGGGGTGCGATAATGGCTGAAGCCGACTATTTCCGGATGCTCTCCGAAGCGCTTTCTCAAGCCGAATCGTTTCGTCCGGTACTTGTGGTTGACAGAGACAGGCTCGATGCAAATATTGCCACGATTGCGGGCGGTCTCGCGCCGGGTCTTGGCTTACGGGTCGTTGATAAGTCTCTGTCATCGATCCCATTGCTTGAGCGCATTCTGACACAAGCCGGAACGATGCGCCTGATGAGCTTCCATCTGCCAATGACCTGTGCCGTATTGGAAGCTTTCCCGAAGGCAGAAATCCTGTACGGGAAACCGCTTCCCACAAGAGCGCTTGCGGCTTGGATGCGGCTCGCGTCTCCTCATCTGGTCGAAGATCTTCTGCGGCGCACCGTGTTTCTGATCGATAGCCCGGACCGGCTCGACCAATATGCGGCATTGGCGCACGAAGCGGGGCAAACAATCAGAATAGCTTTTGAGACGGATACCGGCATGCATCGCGGTGGGTTCGAAACGCCTGATGCGCTGGCTGCCATCTGCGCACGTGCCGTTCAGCAGAAGGAATTGAGAATAGAGGGGCTTGTCGGCTATGAGGCGCATATCCCCGAGGTTGCTCGTCTCATCGGAGGCGCTGCGGAACAAGAGAAAGTTGTCTCGCGTATCAAGGCCTTTGTTTCGGTATTTCCGGAAGGCGCATGTGCCATCGCCAATACGGGAGGCAGTAAAACCGCGCTTTCCTATCATGATGCCGGTGCCGCGAATGAAGTCTCTGTGGGCTCGGCTTTCCTGAAGCCGACGGATTTCGATATGCCGTCTCTTGAGGCTGTGCAGCCTGCCGTCTTTATTGCCACGCCTGTGTTGAAAGTGGAGGAGGTCCGCCTGCCGGGGCCTGCGTGGCTGACAAGCCTAACGCAGGCTATCGGCCTTTTCCCGCGCAAGGGGTGTTTTCTCTATGGCGGCAAGTGGATGGCCAAACCGGCCTTTCCCAAAGGCATGCGGGAAAACAAGATCTGGGGGCTTTCATCCAATCAGCAAATGATGGCTCTCCCTTACGAAAGCGCCTTGAAGCCTGATGATTTTGCTTTCTTTCGCCCGACGCAGAGCGAGGCGGTGCTGCAACATTTCGATGGAATTCACGTTCTTTCCAAAGGCCGGATTATCGAAACCTGGCCCACTCTTCCGCCGGGTTGACGGAAGAGGTTTGTGATCCTTTTAGACTTGGGTTCTATGCCGAGCGACCATTGACATGCTCAGAATTCGATCAGATACCCCAATCCAACGGCGACCGCCCAATCATGCTTGGCGGTTGCGTCATAAGTCGCTCCGGCGCTGACGCTCTGAGAACCGGCAGTGAGGTAAGACACGGAGGTTCCGAGATCGAATTTACCGAATTTGGTTTTGTACTCTGCGCCTAGTCCAAGCGACCATGTATCGGTCGTAATGTCTGCTCCGGTCCCGACGCCTTCATCCCAGGTCACATTGATGGTTCCAGACAGTTTTTCTGTAAATTCATGACCAACACCAATCTGGACCGTGTAGCCGTCCTTGTAGTTGAAAGTCTTGTTGCTGGTGCCAAGTCCGGTGACGTCATATCTGAAATTCTGAAGCACGCTCCAGTCCGTCCAGGTCAAGGAACCGTACACCAGCCAACCCGGTGCCACGCCGGTCTGGGCAGAGAGCTTGATCGACTGCGGCAGAGTTCCGGTTCCGTTGGCAGGTGCAGTGTCTGTCACACCGGCGGCAGCGGCGAGCGCTGACGGCGTGAAGGTTCCTTCGGCATCATGTGACACTTGTGACCGGTACATGAGCTGGAAGCGCATGGCATATTCGGGAATGTCGTAAGCAGCACCCACTCGGTAGCCTAAGGCACCGTCATCTTTCAACCGAATGTTACCGTAAAGGGTGTTTTCCTTGTACTCGAAGCTTTCCAGAAAGACGCCGCCGATCATGTAAAAGCGGCCCGGCCCTGCGTCGACCCGCACATCGCAGGTTGCACCGTATTCATCCGTCGAAAACTGCATTTTTGAGGTCGGATTGACGAGAGGCAATCCCTGGCTCACAGCCGTTGTAAATTCAGCGTTCTGCGCCTGGCTTCCATATGTTGCAGATGCGCCAAATGGCTGTGTGTAAGTTAAAGCGCAGGCAATACCGGAACCCAGTGTTGCCTTGACGGCGACGCTTGGTATCCAAAACTCATCCGAATAGGCTTTATCAGAGGCACGTGCGCCGTTCAGGGTTGAAAATGAGCGGCTTGGTGAAACATATATAGCTCCGGTGCGTAAACTATAGTTTCCATCCGTGAAGAGAATATCGGTGTCAGCCTCGCCACGGCTAAAACCTCCCGCAAGTGCAAGGCAAGGCGCAAACGATATTGCGCTGACACATATTGCCAGCGCAAATTGAGGTGCTTGCCAAAAATAGTGTCTGTTCATTTCGTTCCCTCTTTTTTGTTGTGTGTCGTCTCGAGCCTGTCAGGTTCAGATCGAAGCAGTGATCCTTTTGCTCTCCTTGTTTTCGTTTATTTTTTCGGAAGCTTTGGCCTGCCTATCCCCCGACAAATGCCAAATCGACTGCCGCCTCCAGCGGTTCGATGGCTCTGGCCGCAATGGTTCAAACGCGCGGCATATGACGGTTCCCCAATTCAATGACGATAAATTGCACAGCGCTTCCATCAAGGGAAAACCTGGTCATATTGGTGTCATATGAGGCCAAGTCTTTGCCAGCGGATGAGGCAATTCTGTTCAGGGTGGATCGAGATATGGCTCTTGTCCCAACGGATGAGGCTGGGAGGTCATGCTGGTCATGAAGGAAACCGATGACTTACGCAAAACTCTGCCGAATTGGATCGATTCTGATGGGCATATGGTCTTTGCTCTTCGCACTCAAAACGACGATAACTCCGTGCGTTTCAATTCGCACGGAGTTGTAGGAATCTAGTAAAAATAATAATATTATCAATTATTTGTGGCGAGTGAAAATGACGCATCAAACATTGTTCAATCCCTGTTGGTGTTAGCCGCGCATCATAAACCTAGCCAGCCACTTGGCCATGCGTCCGTAAGGCGGCATAGCGAGGCGTGCAGGATTGAAAAGACGGACTTTCGCAATGCCGCGGGCGTGCGAAAAGCGCTTGAAGCCCTCATGGCCGTGATAGGCCCCCATGCCGCTTGGCCCGATACCGCCAAACGGCAGGTCGTTTTGAGCGATATGCAGCAGCGTCCCATTGATGGTGACATTGCCGGAAATCGTGTTCGTCAGTGCTTTTTTCTCGGTCTGCCGGTTTCCCGTGAAGATATAGAGCGCCAGAGGGCGCGGGCGCTCGCGGACAAATTTCAACGCGGAATCAAAATCCTCATAGGGAATAAGGGGCAGGACCGGCCCGAATATTTCCTCCTCCATCAGCAAGCAGTCGGCAGGCGGATCGATCACCAGCGTGGGTGCGATCACGCGCCCTTGAGTGGGCATGGCGATATCAGCAGTGATGAGTTTGGCCCCACGGGTGCGGCATTCCTCAATGCCTTTGACCAACCGTTCATGCGCTCGAGCGCCGACAAGGCTTGAATACTGTTCCTGCCCCGCCTGTCGTGGATAAAAAGCCTCTGCCTGAGAGATCAGCGCGGATGCAAGGTCTCCAAGTTTTGATTTCTCGACCAGAACATAGTCCGGTGCAATGCAAGTTTGGCCCGCATTCATCAGTTTTCCGAAGGCGATGTCACGGGCTGCATCGGCAATAGGATAATCCGGGGCGATGAGTGCGGGCGACTTGCCGCCAAGTTCCAGGGTGAGCGGTGTCAGGTTAGCTGCCGCTGACGCCATAACCTTGCGGCCGACCGCTGTTGAGCCGGTGAAAATTAGATGATCGAACGACAGGGCAGAAAAGGCGGATGCAATTTCCACTCCACCCTGGACTACGGCGACCTCTTCGGGGGTAAAATATCTCTCGATAAGTTTGGAAAGAAGAGCAGAGGTTTCCGGCAGCAATTCCGATGGCTTGATGATCGCCCGGTTTCCCGCAGCCAGAATGTCAATCAGTGGCCCAAGAGCCAGTAGAAGCGGATAATTCCACGGCACCATAATACCAATCACCCCGAGCGGCTGGTATTGAACCCAATTTGCAAGCTGGAGAAACTCAATCGAGCGCCCGCGGCGTTCGGGCTGCATCCATTTGCGCAGATGGGACCGTGTGTGGCGAAGCGCGCCCATCAGCGGAGCAATCTCCAACTGTACCGTTTCATGCTGGGACCTATGACCAAAATCGCGAGAAACCACGTCGCATAACGCTTGCCGGTTCTCCTTCAGCAATCGGCCGATCCGGTTCAGCCGGTCCAGACGCAAGGACAGTGAAGGATACATGTCATGCTGGAAGGATTGACGCTGGCGTTCCAGAACAGGCTGTAGAGTTTCAATGGCCATATCGAACAAGGTTCACTCCGCTATTTATTGGCGACAGTCGCTGGAAAGCTGCGGTGCAGTTGGCCAAAGATGATTGCAGCAAAGATCGCCGCGATTGCTAGGGGCAGGAGACAGGACCAGGCGAAAAGGCTTGAATCGTAGCCTTCAAAGATTGGCCCGGCAATTGCGGTTCCCAGCGTGGCCCCCACTATGGCGACCACTAACGTTCGTGACATCACGGACCCGTCGGGGTCGTTTTCGGTCAGTATACCTGTGATAAACGGGGTCACGATATAGAAACCGATATTGACCAGAACCTGTGTCATGACGAAAATCAGGGGTGTTAGCATGGTGAACAGGAAATAGATCGATAGCGCCATGATCAGGAAACCCAGCAGCACGGCTGGCAGTCTTTTGGCCTTGTCATGGGTGAAAGAAGGAATGATCGCACCCAGGAAGCCCACCAGCGACGATAGGGCCAGATAGAAGCCAACTTCACCATTGCTGAGCCCCACTTTTTCCCCCACATAACCGCAGACTGCCCATTGTACCGCCTGTACCCCATAAACGAGAAATACAACCATCATTGCAAGCAGCATTTTCCCATTGTTGAGTTTGGCATGATGGCTTGCCACAGGAAGCAGGGTTGAGCGCCTGGCGACGAACACAAGGAGTGGCGCCAGAATGGCGGTGAACGCACCCAGCATGAGAAAGACGGGTGCTCCCGCGTCGTCCGGTGGCATGAGCGACACCACAAAAAGCAGCAGTCCCATGGCAGTTCCGCCAATCAGGCTAAGCGCCCCCCAGTATCTCTCAGCATTGGCAAGCGAGGCGAGGCTCATCGAAACGAGGCTGAACAAGGCGCCTTCCCCCAGACCGGTTGCGAATCTTGCGGTGGCAAGACTGTAAGGGTTATGAAGCCAGAAACTCAGTGCTTCGCCGGCCATGACCGCGACAATGCCGCCAATCGCCACTGCTTTCCATGATCTGAGGGCCAGTTTGGCGAGGAATATCCCGTAAAACGCAATACCTGCGAGTTCCGCACTGGCGACGATTGTCGCCATGGCTTCGCTATAGCCGGCCAGTTTGCTTATCGACAGAACGACGACGGGCATGACCATTGTCCCATTCAGCGCGACCGCATAGGCAGCACTCAAGCCGAGTATCCACAAAAGCATCGTCATTCTCCCAGAGAGGTTGGCCCTCCGAGAGGTTGATCCCTAGAGAGGCCGGGTCGCTTTTCGCTTACCCAATGTTCCGCCTGTTCTTATTGTCCGGCCCTTGAAGAGCGCGGTGACATTTAGAATAGGAGGACGACACCGCATCACAAGGGAGTTCGGGGACACTGTGGTGTCATATCCGGCCAATCTGTCTCCCAGGGCCGCCCCGGCATTGACTGCTGTCATGAAGGTGTCTTTGTATTTCATGCTTTGCGCAGCGGCTATACTCGGCGTGAATAGCCAGTTGCTGGCAGGAAATATTGTACGGTTGGGGCAAATGTCGCATAATCCCTGCTATTTCCGGCCATAACCGGCTCTGTTGGAGGAGAATGGAACAGGATGCTGGCATGGCTGTCGCAGCAGAAATGGACGTGAAGGATAAGTCATAAGGGGGGTCTGATGAAGACAGTCGATGCGCGTTACGTAACTGCCAATATCCCGGCGTTTCTCATTCGCAGCCTCGTGATGACGCTCACGGATTTTGGTCTCGACGCCTCGCGATTAACGGCGGGCCTCGGCATTCCCATGGAGGATCTCGCCGACCCAGCCTGTCGGGTTTCTTTTCGCCAGGGACGCGAGGCGATCCTGCGCGCCATGAAAATGACCAGGGGCAAGGCGCTTGGACTGGAAACCGGGATTCGCGAAAAGATTACCTCTGTCGGCCTTGTCGGTTATGTGATGATAACGGCAGCGACTGTGGGTGATGCGGTTAAGCTCGGTCTCGATCTGCAAAAAGATACCGGCAGCATGCTGGAATTCGACACCAGGGAAAGTCCGGAGGGTGTCGTCGTCACGGCGGCGAGCCGTTTTCACGATCCCGACATCTATGTTTTCCTGGTGGAAGAAGCTTTTGCCAGCTTCATGGGGGTCGCACACGGCCTTGTCGGGGAGGGGTTCAAGCCGGTCCGGATCGATTTTGCTTACCCGGCGCCAGCGCATACGGAAGCCTATCAACGGGTTTTCGGCTGTCCGGTCCGATTTGGCCAGATGGAAAACGCCTTCATCTACGATGCCGCCTGGTACAAGCAGCCGCTGCTGACCTCCGATCCTCTTAGCCACCGCCAACTCCTTGAATTCATGGCCTATAACCGGGCCAGAAGCCGCGAGGCGGCTGAAATCATCGAATCCGTCGAAAGGGTTCTCCGGCAGAAACTGCATAGTCGCACGCATATTTCCAAGGTGGCCCGTGCGCTTGGTATGAGCGAGCGCACCTTGCGTCGCAGACTTGCCGAGAGCGGGGTTTCCTTCCAATCGCTTCTGGATGATCTTCGCAAGAACCGCACGCTCGAACTGTTAGGCAACAGGAACATGTCTGTCGAGCAGATCGCCTTTGCGGTCGGATTTTCGGACCCTCATAATTTTCGGCGCGCCTTCCGACGTTGGACCGGCACCACGCCCGGTGCGCTTCGTGCGGATCTATCGCCTATTTGACCGGGAAAGACCCCTCAAAGGACAGCTTCACCGCTACGCAAACGGCGGTTTTTTCCCCTATCATACGTGCAATATCCAATAAAAATGGGGAGCGACCTGGATGTATCCAGGCTGCGTGCACGGCAAGAGATGGCCAAATCTGACCAATATGTCTTATCGATCGATCTTGGCACCAGTGGCTGCAAAGTCGGATTGGTGTCGACGACAGGACACGTGGTTGCCTGGGCGTTTCGGTCGGTTCCGCTCCAGGTGATCGACACGATCGGGGCAGAGCAGGACCCCTCACAGTGGTGGAACGCCTTCATCGAGGCAAGCCAGGACGTACTGAGCCAGAGTGCGGTATTGCGCCAGAATATTGTTGCGATCTGTTCATCCACGCAAGGGGAGGGAACCGTTGCCGTTGACCGTGATGGCAATGTGCTGATGAACGCGATTATCTGGCTCGATATGCGCGGCGCCCGCTATCTGAAGAAGGAAATGCGGGGGGCAATGAAGGTCGCGGGCTATGATGCGATCAAGTTGCAGAAATGGTTGAGGCTGTGTGGTGGCGCCCCGGCTTTGTCCGGCAAGGACCCAGCGGGCCACATGCTGCTGATCCGCGATGCTTTTCCTGATATTTACGAGAAGACCTACAAGTTTCTCAACGTTCTCGATTTCTTCAATTTGCGGCTGACGGGCCGGTTTTGCGCCACGCAGGATTCCATTCTCACCTCCTGGGTGACGGACAACCGCGATGTCAACCATATCCGCTATGATGACGGGTTGATCGGTGCCAGCGGGATCGACAAGGCGAAATTTCCCGATCTCGTCAGGTGTACGGATATCGTTGGAACCCTGCTTCCTTCGGTTGCCGATCTGTTGGGCCTATCGCCGAAAACGCCTGTCGTGGCCGGTGCCATCGACAATTCAGCCGCCGCCATCGGCGCTGGAACGCTGGCCGATTATGACGCCCATCTCTACATGGGGTCATCGTCCTGGATCTCGGCCCATGTGCCTTTCAAGAAAACCAGTGTCATGGACCAGATCACATCGGTTCCTTGTCCGGTGCCATCGAAATACCTGATGATCGCCATGCAATCGAGCGGCGCGAGTAATATCGCCTTCCTGAAGGACCGGATCGTCTTCCATGACGATGGCCTGATCGATTCCGAACCGACCCCGGACACCTACAGGCTTCTCGATGAGATTGCCGCCCGCACCCCTGCGGGAGCGGCTGGCATGATGTATCTGCCCTGGCTTTTCGGCGAACGCTGCCCGGTGGATGATCCGACCCTTCGGGCCGGTATCTTCAACATGAGCATGGAGCATAACCGCGAGACGCTGGTGAGGGCGGTCTTCGAAGGCGTGGCGCTCAATACACGCTGGATGATGAAGCCGGTCTCGCGATTTCTCGGTCGCAGGCCTGAGGCAATCACCATGATCGGCGGTGGCGCAATGTCGCCGGCCTGGTGCCAGATCTTCGCGGATGTTCTGGGTGTCCAGATCCGCCAGCCGCATGATCCGATGAAAGCCAATGCCCGCGGTGCGGCCTTCATCGGGGCTGTGGGGCTCGGCCTCCTCCAGTTCGATGATGTCGCGCGCCATGTGGTGATCGACCGGATCTATGAGCCTGATCCGGCAACGCAGAGGCTCTACGACGAGCGCTTCGGTATCTTCACGGAACTCCATCGGCGCCTGGCGCCGCTTTACAAACGTCTAAACGGATCAAAGGGCAAGATTCATGGCTAAATTCATGGCCCAGCGGCAGGAGATTGCCGATATGAGCCGCTATTTCGCGGATAATGGCTATTTTGCCGGAACCGGCGGCAATATCGGCGTCCGCGTCGATAGAAAATTGATGGCGGTCACCCCCTCGGCCTCCGACTACTCCACGGTCGAGGCGAAAGACGTGGTGATCCTTGATATCGAGACCCTCGATATTGTCGAGGGCGACAAGACGCCGACCATTGAAAAAGGACTGCATGCCAGGATGCTCCTTATGCATCCTAACCGTCATGCCAGCGTTCATACACATCAGCCCATAGCAAGCGCCGTTGCGCTGCTGCATGAAAGCCTGCCCTGGCCAAGGGGCAGCGATCTTGGGGCGCTTGGACCCCTTGTCGCACTTATTCCCTACAGGCCGTCGGGTACGGGAATGCTGGCAAAGATTTTTGCGAAGTCTCTGCGGCCTGACATCTTTGCGTATCTTCTGGCCAGCCACGGCGTCATCTGTGCAGGGGCTGATCTCAAGACCGCAGCAGGCATGATCCGCAAGATCGAAGCCGCCGCCGCCGCCCACCTTCGCGACCGCATCAACAAACACGTCAACCTCGATCGGCAACTCCAGGCGTTCATTCTGAACGTTCTGGACAAGGCTGAGACCAAGGGAGCTTGAAATGAACATGGCAGCTCGTAACGCAGAACTTTCCTACAGCATCAGGGCCTGGCCGGATAATAAAGACCTCATGGACCGGCTGAATGCGCTGCTGAAGCAACCACCCAAAGGCATTTCCAAGTCCAATATGCCCAAGGTGCTCGATTATTTCGAACAGAAATGCCAGACCTCGAAGGCCTGGGCCGCACGGGCGGCGGAGGTTATTCCGGGCGGGGTCCAGCATAATCTCGCCTTCAATTATCCGTTTCCCATTGCAGCCACCAAAGTCGATGGCGCCTATATGTGGGATGCGGATGGCAATCGCTATACCGACTTTTTGCAGGCGGGCGGCCCGACATTGCTTGGCTCCAACTATCTGCCAGTGCGTGAAAAAGTGCATCAACTGATCGACGAATGCGGTCCGGTGACGGGCCTGCTTCACGAATACGAATTTAAGCTGGCCGAGATTATCCGCAAATTCATGCCGGGCATTGAAATGTTCCGCATGCTCGGTTCCGGCACGGAAGCCTGCATGGGGGCCATCCGCTTAGCCCGTGCTCATACCGGCAAAAAATGGGTGATCAAGGTTGGCGGCGACTATCATGGCTGGAGCGACCAGATGGTCTATGGCATGCGGGTGCCTGGCACCGGTCGGCGCGAAGCAACGGGCATTCCCAAAGGCGTTACCGGCTATACCCAGGAAGTTTTCCCCAATGAGATTGGCACGCTCCGGCGAAAGCTGATGCTGAACCGTATTCGCGGTGGCACGGCAGCGGTTATTCTCGAGCCTCTGGGGCCGGAAAGCGGCACGCGGCCTGTGACGCCTGAATACAACCGCGAAGTTCGCAAACTCTGCGACGAATTCGGCGCTTTGCTGATCTTCGACGAAGTTGTCACCGGTTTTCGTGTCGGCATGGGTGGTGCGCAAGGCTATTTCAACGTGACGCCCGATATCACAGTGTTCGGCAAGTGCCTCACCGGTGGTTATCTGATGGCTGGCGGGATCGGCGGTCGCAAGGATATCATGATGACGCTGGTCGGGGGTATCGGCACCTCGAGTAAGCGCGCCTTTGTCGGCGGCACGCTTTCGGCCAATCCATTGTCTTGCGTTGCTGGTTACTATGCAATCGAGGAAATGGCGCGCACCAATGCGCCGGTTGTTGCCGGACGAGCTGGCGACCGGCTGGCCAAGGGCTTGAAGGAAATCCTCAACCGGCTCGGCCTTCCCTATGTGGTCTATAATATGGGCTCCATCGTTCATCTGCAGACGTCCGCCGTGCTGTTGATGAGCATGCGCAACCCGATCAAGCTGATGCGCGAAGCCAATCCCCGCAAACACCTGATGGAAGAGATGGGGGCAGCCTATATGGCCCACGGCATCCTGACCCTGGTGGGTAGCCGCATCTATACCAGTATGGCGGACACCGATGAGGTGATCGACGATGCCCTTGAGCGTTTTGAAACCGTTTTCCGTTTGGTGTGACATGCTTATGAAAGTCGATAATGCCTATATCGAAGAGGCTCTTGGCCGGGCGGCAGCCCGACTGGCGGGAAAAGGGCTTCTCAAACCGGGTGATGTGCTGTCGCAGCGTATTCCCGAACAAAACGCCTTTGTGAGTGTCCGCATCAACTCCGGGCAGGACGTGCCGGATGCATTCGAATGGACAAGCCTTTCGGCGACACCGCAGGACTTGCATCATCGCATCTATCGCGCCCGGCCGGATGTGGGTGCCATTGCCTCCGGCGGGTTGACCTGGACATCAGCGCTGGCGCGTCTCGACCTTTCCATGCCGGCGATTTTTGATGAGCAGATCCGTCATCTGGGTCTTGAGGCAAAGCGTTTGGGCATGTGCTCGACCGATGACCCGACAAAGGCCTTGTCGAACGGCGCCAATGCCTATTGCCTGGATGACATGGCGCTGTGCTTTGGCATGGGGCTTGAGCGCCTGCTGCTGAATATCGAGATCCTCGAAAAATGTGCTGAATGCTTCATTCTCGCGCACAGTGCCACGGTCAAGGTCAAGCAGATCCCATGGCTGATCAGGTTCATTGCCAATGGTCGTCTGAAGAAAGATCAGAAGGAGGCGGCAGACCGGCATCTTCGCGGAGAAAGATCGATCATGAAGGCTGGATACTGAATGAAGCGCGCCACCGGCTTTCCAATCATGGCGGGCGGCAGGGCAATGGTGCGATTGCTGCGAGAAAGCTGTCTTTTGCCGTGCCGGACCGTCCGCAGAGGATCTTTTGAGGTCATTTTTTGATCAGCTCAGGCCAAGCAGGAAGTCAGATATTTCGAAGCGTTTCTTCCATCTGTTACGATATTACCCATAAAAATATAGGGGTTCAGAATGCAAGAGACCATGCTCGTCACGGGTGGGAGCGGATTTGTCGCCAGCCATGTCATTCTCCAGCTTCTTGAAATGGATGCCACTGTGCATACCACGGTCAGAAGCCTGCGCAATGTGGCCAAGACCAGGCCGTTGACCGATATGCAGGCCCGCTTTCCGGGGAGGTTGACGCTCTATGAGGCCGACCTTCTGACCCCTGGTTCTTTCGATGCCGCAATGGCTGGCTGCGCGATTGTTTTCCACGTCGCATCGCCTTTCAAGCTGCCGGAAAAAATCAAGGATGGGCAGCGTGAAATGGTGGAACCTGCCCTTCAAGGCACCCGGAATGTTCTTGGCAGCGTCAACAGGACTGAAAGTGTCCGGCGCGTGGTGATGACATCGACAATTGGTGCCATCTTTGGCGATTATATCGATGTCCGATCGATGAAGAATAACACGGTTGCCGAGGACTATTTCAATACGTCAAGCAATGTTCAAAATAACCCCTACCATTATTCCAAGGTTCTGGCGGAAAAAGAAGCCTGGAAGATCCAGGGGGAGCAAAACCGCTGGAGCCTGACGACCATCAATCCCGGCATGATCCTCGGCCCTTCCTTGACGCCCGCCTCCGAATCTGGCTCGCTCTTTCTGCTGGACGAGATGTTCAAGGGATGTTTTTTCTACGGCATGCCGGATCTCAGTCTCGCATGTGTGGATGTTCGCGACGTGGCGCAGGCCCATATTCGGGCGGCGCTGAACCCTGACGCAAAAGGGCGTTATATTCTGGCGGAAAACCATACCCGGACCTTCCTGGAAATCGCCGGTTATGCACGCCGATTTCATCCGAAACCTTATCTCTTGCCTTCCTGGCAGATCCCCAATCCGGTGGTCCGGCTGATCGGGCCGCTGTTTGGCCTGACGCAGGCATATATGACCAACCATCTCGGCATTCGCTTTGCTCTGGATAACCGGCGCAGCCAATCTGAGTTGGGTATCGTCTACCGGCCATTCGAACAGACGATGGCGGATCATTATCGCGGTTGGGCGCAACAGCGTGCCGCGATGGCGTAATGCCAAGCCGAAACCGATTTAAGGAATGATGCAGTCATCAGGTAGGAGATCGATCATGCATTTCTCAGGGAAGGTTATTTTGATCGTCGGCGCTTCCTCCGGCATGGGGCGGCTGCTTGCCCTGCGGCTTGCAGGCGAGGGTGCCAAGGTGATCGTTACGGCGCGGCGTGAGCCGATGCTCATCGAATTGTCCGAGGATATCATTAGCGCCGGTGGCGAGTGCCTGGCCATCGCGGCTGATGCAACCGATGCGGCGGCGGCTGCCGAGGTGGTGAAAACGGTGATCGATCACTATGGCCGGATCGACATGATCTATCTTAACGCAGGCGGTGCACCTGCCCTGGATATGCGGCTGATGAGTGCCGTTGAGGTTAACGCCTGCATGCGTTTGAATTATGATGTTGTGGTCAATTATATCTTCCCGGTTTTGAAGCAGATGATGCGACAGGGCGGCGGCTATGTCGCCCATACCAATTCGTTAGCCGGGTTTCTCGGCGTGCCGCTTCAAGGCCCTTATTCAGCAGCCAAGGGAGCGGCGATGCTGCTCATCGACACCTGCCGCATCGAATTTGCCCGCTATGGCATCACGTTCACCACCATCTATCCGGGGTTTGTCGCCACCGAGGCAACGGCTGGTGACGGGATGCCTGCGCCTCTTGAGATTTCGGCGGACAAGGCCGTTGATCATATCCTCTATGCGCTGAGACATGAGAAGGCGGATTATCTCTTCCCTTTCACCATGCGCTGGTTAATCCGGCTCGCCCATATTTTGCCCAAGCCTCTAACGCGGTGGATTTTGGGCAAGTCGATGCCGGACTTGCCCGAGATCGGACATACGCAACCGATATCAACCTGACAGGTGGTTTTTGAGCGCCTCACCACGTTCTGGCGTGATAAAGGCCTGGTCGAGTCTCGGCACGAAAGTCTTTCAGGGGAGCATGGAACCTGCCAGACTCTCGTGCTGTAGATCTCTGGTTTTATACGATGAGGCCCTTCATCGGCTGAACACTCTCCGAGCCTGGAAACACAACACTTGCCAGATGACCAGCACTGGCACCGAGAAGATCGACCGCCATGCCTTTGATCACGGCGCGGATGTCGGTGGTGGCGGCCAGATCGCGGCCTTCGAACAGTTGGTTCTGCTTGAGGCCCGGCCAATCGGTGATGACGCGGCCACCCCGTACGGCACCGCCAGCGAGGAAGGCGGTCGTGCCGGTGCCGTGGTCGGTTCCGTCAGTGCCGTTGATGCGTGCCGTGCGACCGAACTCCGTTGCAACGATGATCGCCGTATCCTTCCATGCGGGTCCAAGTTCCTGCTCGAAAGCGGCAATCGAATTGTCCAGGCCAGCCAGAAGCTTTGCCAGCCGGTCGATTTCCTGCGCGTGGGTGTCCCATCCCTCAAAAGCCAGCGCCGCCACACGCGGGCCATCCGGTTGGGCCAGCAACCGGGCAGCGCCGCGAGCCATCTGCTCCATGCCGTTAGGGTCGCCGGGGCCGCCCTTTGATTTCATGTCGAGGCCGGATGCGATCTTGCCGGTCTGGATGCCTTCGATCAAAAGTTTCGAGAGCATTGGGTCCGTGCGGCCATAAAGATCCATCAGGCGCGGCGCAAGATCGCCGTCAGCGGGTCTGAGCACGGACGGCGCCCAGCCGAGCACCGGTGCCTTGCCGCGAATGACGAGGGGTGCGGTTGCCCCAACGGAAAGCCCTTGCACCCGCTCTGCCGCACCGGGAACGATCTTGTCACCGGCTGGCAGTCCTTCAAGCAGGCGGTTCATCCAGCCGGTTTCGACATGGCCCGGGGTCGGAAAGCCGGATTCCAGCACATCCTGTCCATCGAAATGCGAGCGCTCACGGTAGGCGGTGGCACTGGCATGCACCACGGCGGCCTGATTGGCGCGGAACAGGCGTTGGAAATTCGGCATCGAGGGGTGCAATCCGAAAAAGCCGTCGAGCGGCAGCACCGGCTTATCTCCATCCAGCCTGAGCGCAATCGACTGGCGCAGGCCTTCATAATCGGGATCACCGATGGGCGGTACGGCGGTCAGCCCATCCAGCGCGCCGCGCAGGATGATGGTGACGAAGCGCGGATCGCGCCCGCCAGCCGCATGAGCAAAGCGGGGCATGAAGGCCCAGGCAAACAAGGCGCCGGATGTGCCGAGAACGGCGCGGCGGATGGGGGAGAGGTTTTCGCACAGCATGGTTCAACGCCTCTGAAATTCGGGGGAAAGGAAGGCAATCGACAGGCCCTGCGGTCGGGTTTCCGCCCGGGAAATCGCTTGCAGGGTGTCGGCGGTGAGAAGCGGCCCCAGCCGGTCACCGGCAAAGGCACGGGGGTCGACCTGCCCCTGGATCTGATGGGCAAACAGGTTGGCGGCATCGATACGGGTCGCCAGCGATTCCGACGAGGCCCAGGCATCGGTAACGTCGGAAAAACCGTTGGGACCGGCGGGGTTCCACAGCGGCTGACCAAGCGCATTCAGCATGGAAATGATCTGCTCCGGCTTCGGCTTGATCCCGCTGGTGCGCAGCATCGCCGCCACATAATCCTGTGGCATGCGCATCTTCGTCAGTGTCGGATTCCAGGCTTCGTCGGCCTCGACAAGGGCTGTATAGACAGCCGAAAGGTCGCCCTGTGACTTTGTATAGGCGGCGGCGAGTTTCGTCACCAGGGCCGGTGGCGGCTGGTCGGCGACGAAATAGCGGACAAGTTTCATTGCAATATGTCTGGCGGTTGCCGGGTGGCGAGCCAGATCGCGCAAGGCGGTGCGGCCCTGTTCCACATTGCCCTCGGCATAGGTCATGCCCATCACCGTGTGGTCGCCCGGTTCATGGGCGTTGGCGTTGAAGATGAATTTGCCTTGTGGGCCTGGGCGCTTTTCATCGCGGTAGAATGTCCAGCCGGTGATGATCCGCGCCAGCGATGTCACATCTGCCTGGCTATAGCCGCCATCGACGCCGAGCGTGTGCAGTTCCATGATCTCGCGGGCAAGATTTTCATTCAGGCCCCGCTTGCCGTTCTTGTTGGCGGGCGAGGTCGGGCCGATGGATTGCTGGTTATCGAGGAAAACCAGCATGGCCGGATGGGTTTCGACCGCCAGCAGCATGTCTTCGAACCTCCCAAAGACATGGGGACGGATGGCTTCCCGCTCGAACGCGCCAGCCAGAATATGCACTTCGCCACCCTTGCTGATCGCCACCGAAAAATGGTTGGCCCAGAACATCGCCAGCCGTTCGCCAAAGCCGATCAACGGTTGGTGGATCGTTCCGTTGAAACGGGCATCGGCCTCCGCAAGCAGGATCTGCTGGGGAAAATAGGGACGCTTGGAAACCGGCATTTCCGGCTTTTTGTCCATGGACTGGGGTTGGGCCTGGGATTGTGGTTGCGGCTGGGGCGGCATGGCGCCCGCCTGCATGCCATTGCCCTGCATAGCATTGCCTTGCATGCCAGCAGCTTGGGACGGGCCGCCCGCGCCCTGCATCGCATTCGCGCCAGCCATGGCAGCACCCGCCATGGCACCGGCTGCGGGTTGTTTGTCGCGCTCGGCTTTGACCTGCTTTTGGTAGTCGTAAAGCGCTACCAGCAGATCGGAACTGGAGCGCAATTGCGCCCCGACTGGTGTTGGCACAGCACGCTCCGTGATCTCTTCCTTTAAGAGATCGCGGGGGGCATCCTTGATGGCGGTGATCCCGCCATCCGCAGCGCCAAGGCCGAAGCGCCAGAGCGCCAATGCGGCATCGACATCGTTGGAATTGGACATGGCCGATATGAACTCCGTTTCATCATCGGCCTTTCAACGTCGCTATAGGTTCAAATCCGTCGCTTTTGAAATATGATCATTTCGTGGCAGGCCGTGGTGCCTCCCGCTGGATCAATCCGTCCGCCAGACGGCGGCGTTCATCGACCGACAGGGTGGCTACGAAATCGATCGCCTTCTGCTCGGTGGCAGCCCGCACCGCATATTCGGCCTCGCGGGCGCGTTTCAGCGCATCGGCCAGCGCTACGCCGTCGAGATCCGGCTTGCCCATCAGGGCTGCGGCCTCAACACGTGCTTGGCGTGCTTCTAGTCCTGTGGAGCGCACATCACGGCGCGCATCGTTCAGGGCCTTTTGAAACTCGCCGCGCAATTTTGAAGGCAGTTGTTCGCCCGCCAGCGGCAGACGCGAAGGCGGCACCGCTGCATTGTCATAGAGATAGAAAAAACCGGCCCCGGCAAGGGCGCAGATCAGGAAGGTGTTGAGCACCAGAAGGCCGATGGCCAGCCGCTTGAAACCGTGTTCCGTCATCGTATCTCCTGGGCAATCTCGCCTTCGGTCATGATATTGCCAAACGCCGTCGCGGTGTCGGTCATCGGGATCTGGGTGGGCGGTGCAACTATTGCAACCGCCAGCGCCCCGGTGAGGCCGCCCGCAAGGCCGATGCCGAGAAGCCCCGCGCCGACCAGCCAGCGATGCAGCCTGCGGCGCAGTGTGACGCGCTTGTCTGCCGATTGCAGGATGCGGCCTGTCAGGGCAGAGGACGCAGAGGGTGGGGCTGACAGGGCGAGAAACGCATCCAGGCGGGACGCCTCCTCCACCATGGCGCGACCGGCTTCAGTTGCGGCAAAAATATCTGCCGCACCGCGCCGGTCTTCAGGCCAGCGGCTGCGGTCGCCGCCATAGGCTTCGACAAGCGCGCGAAACCGTTCCGCATCCATGCCTTGCTTGCTGTCGTCACTCATTCCCATCTCCGTTCAGGCCATCTCCGGTCAGAGTCTTCTGCAAAGACCGTCGTCCACGCGCCAAAAGGCTTTCCAGCGCATCGACGCTGATCTGCATCACACTGGCAGCCTCCAGGTTCGACATGTCCTGATAGTAAACCAGGACAATTGCCTCCCGTTGCCGGGGGGCGAGCGCCTGCAAGGCCGCATTGACCCGCTGGCTGTCTGCTTCATGTCCCGTCAGCCCGGCATCGGGCAGAGGCGCTTCGTCCATCCGGTCGGGAGGCTCGGCCATCAGCACGTCGCGCCGCTTGCGCAGCCGGTCGTAGCAAAGGTTTATTGCCACACGGTGCGCCCAGGTATCGAAGCGGGCACGGCCTTGCCGCCAGCCACCGGCATGTTTCCAGATGCGCAGAAAGGTTTCCTGCGCCACATCCTCCGCCTCCGCCGGGTCAGCGAGCATGCGATTGGCAAGCGCCAGAAAACGCGGCAGCTTGCGCGCCACCATGGTCCGCATCGCGGCCTGATCGCCCGCCGCAACCTGTTTGACCAACTCTTCATCGGGATCGTCGGTCATGTCCTCTTCACCGCAACCCATCCACTGCAACTCGGGCAGCTTCGCGCACACGACTACTCTTTTTTGCCTCATTGGAGGTCAAAATGCGCAAGGACCTGGGAAGCATCAAGGTGAGGCGGATCAAATTTTCTCCCGAAGATGAGATAGGACAGCTCAATCGATGGATCTTTAACGCGGGAGAAACGCAATTCCGTCGCTCATTCAGAGATTTTTTTGGTGAATATCCGGCGCTTGGCCCGGCGTCCAGGGCTGCCGCCCAGGGAATACAGGCCGGGTTTTCGCCCGGCCCGCCGATCATCAACGCTTCTTGACGAATTCCGTCCGCAGCACCAGTCCCTTGATCGCGTCGTGACGGCAATCGATCTCTTCCGGATTGTCCGTAAGGCGGATCGACTTGATGACGGTGCCCTGTTTCAGCGTCTGGCCAGCGCCCTTGACCTTCAGATCCTTGATGAGGGTGACGGAATCGCCATCCTGCAAAAGATTGCCGGAAGCATCACGGACCTCCGATGCCTGAGCGGCGGCAGCTGCCACTTCGGAGGCGGGGCGCCATTCGCCGGTCGCTTCATCATAAATGTAATCGTCGTTATCGCCAGCCACGGACCCTGCTCCTGAAGTGAATGTTATCTGATCTCCGTCGCTTACAGGAGCAAGGCCCGGTGTTGCAACGAGAACATCCGTTAATTCGAACATGAGGAACGGTTTCGTCCGCTATAGCGATGACTTTTCCATGGAGTTTGTTGTCTCTTGTCAAAAAGGCGTGGACGAAGGATAAGCGGGGCAGGCAGACATGCCTCCGGCGAACCCTGTGACGGGAGGGCAGTGTCCCCGGAAATCCAACCATAGAAGGCGTTCGGGCTCGTGTCGATCTGGCGAAACCTCATGCGATCCGTTGACTGTCGATCCGACCAACCTTTCAAGGAGCTGAAATACGATGGTCCAACAAAAAGGCGCCCTCTCGGCGCTCGCCAAACTCTGGCTGATCCTGCTGGGTGTGGTGCTCGTTCTCGCTGGTTTATTTCTTGCCATCGGCGGCTACCGATTGATCACGCTCGGCGGTAGCTGGTATTTCATCATCACCGGTACTGCCGTTGTCCTGTCCGGCCTGCTGGTTTTGATGCGGCGCCCGCTCGGCGCGGTGCTGTTCGTCATCATCACGCTGTTGACCGCCGTCTGGGCGATCTGGGATGCCGGTCTTGATTTCTGGCCGCTGATCTCGCGCCTATTGGCCTTCGGCATTGGCTCCACCGTGGTGCTGCTGTCGCTGCCGCTTCTGCGCAAGGCGCGCGGCCTGGCACCCGGCTACGCCGGTTCGTTGACGTTTGCGGCCGTTCTGGCCTTGGCCTCCGCAGGTGGTGTGGCCGGCATGTTCATGCCCCATCCTTCCGTGCCTTTTACCGGCACTCCGATTGTTCGTGTACCGGTCGATCCGGCAAGCGAACAGAAGAACTGGGAACATTACGGCAATACATCAGGCGGTAGCCGCTTTGCCGCGCTTGACCAGATCAATGTCGATAATGTCAAAGCTCTGACGGTCGCCTGGACCTATCATACCGGCGACACCCCGATCAGCCCCGGCAATAACGGCGCGGAAGATCAGGAAACCCCGTTGCAGGTCGGCGAGAAGCTGTTCCTGTGCACGCCCCATAACAACGTCATCGCCGTCGATATCGATAGCGGCAAACAGTTGTGGAAGGCCGAGATCAACGCCAAGTCGTCGGTGTGGATGCGATGCCGTGGTCTTGCCTATTTCGATGCGACCCGTCCGCTGGATCAGCCAACGGTCCCCGGCTCGACGCCGGTCTCCGCGGTGACTGTTGCACCGGGTGCGCTTTGCGAACGCCGCATCCTGATGAACACGATCCAGGCTCAGTTGATTGCACTCGATGCGGATACCGGCGCGTTTTGCCCTGATTTCGGTACCAATGGCCGCGTCGATCTGAAGATCGGCATGGGCGATGCGCCCGATCCGCAATATGTTCTGACATCGGCACCCACGCTTGCCGGAACCACTGTCGTGGTCGGCGGCCGTATTGCCGATAACGTCCAGGTCGATATGCCGGGCGGCGTCATGCGTGGTTTCGATGCTGTGACCGGTGAATTGCGCTGGGCGTTTGATCCCGGCAATCCTGAGATCACAAAGCTGCCGCCTCCGGGCCAGACCTATACGCGCTCGACACCCAATGTCTGGGCCGCAATGTCCTACGATCCGGCATCCAATACGGTGTTCATGCCGGTTGGCAGCCCTTCGGTTGATCTTTACGGCACGACCCGGACGCCGCTCGATCACAAATATGGTGCGTCCATGCTGGCGCTTGATGCCACCACGGGCCGTGAAAAATGGGTCTATCAGACGGTTCATAACGACCTCTGGGATTTCGACGTGCCGATGCAGCCGTCCTTCATCGATTTCCCGAAGGCGGATGGCACCAAGGTTCCGGCCCTGGTTTTCGGCACCAAGGCTGGTCAGCTTTACGTTCTTGACCGGCAAACCGGCCAGCCGCTGACGGAGGTCAAGGATATCCCTGTCAAGGCAGCCAATATTCCGAACGAGCCTTACTCTCTCACCCAGCCGCTGTCGGTTGGTATGCCGCAGATCGGCACTGGTCCTCTTACCGAATCCGACATGTGGGGTGCGACGCCGTTCGACCAGCTGTTGTGCCGTATCTCCTTCAAGTCCATGCGCTATGAAGGTCTCTATACCGCTCCAGGCACGGATACCTCGCTGGCATTCCCCGGCTCGCTCGGCGGCATGAACTGGGGCGGTCTTTCCACCGACCCCGTCCATAACCTGATTTTCGTCAATGACATGCGCGTCGGTCTTTGGGTGAAAATGCAGGATGCGGTACCCTCGACCAAGACATCGAATGGTGGCGAAAGCGTCAATACCGGCATGGGCCTCGTGCCGATGAAGGGGACGCCCTATGCGGTTCTCAAGGATCGCTTCCTGTCCGCCGCAGGCATTCCCTGCCAGAAGCCGCCGTTTGGTACGCTGACAGCGGTGGATATTAAAACCCAGAAGATCGTCTGGCAGGTGCCGGTTGGCACTGTGATGGACCAGGGGCCGCTTGGTATCAAGATGGGCCTGCCCATTCCGATTGGCATGCCGACGCTCGGCGGCACGCTTGCCACGCAGGGTGGTCTGGTGTTCATTGCGGGCACTCAGGACTATTATCTGCGGGCCTACAGTGCCGCGACGGGTGAGGAAGTCTGGAAAGCCCGGTTGCCGGTTGGCAGCCAAGGTGGTCCGATGACCTTCAAATCGCCAAAGACCGGCAAGCAATATGTGGTGATCTCGGCTGGCGGGGCGCGCCAGTCGACCGATCGCGGCGATTACGTCATCGCTTACGCCTTGCCGAACTGAAAATAATCCAATGACAGGAAACCGCCCGGAGGCAACTCCGGGCGGTTTTTATCTTCCTATCGCCTTGCGTCTCGATGCCTTCTGGGCTCTGCCCAAATCTGGAAAGAGATCAGAGACCCGGATTGCCCGGCACGCTATGAAGGATCATCGCTGCGGCGCCAAAAGCGACAGCATCGACCGCTGAGATTTGCGGGAGACATATGTCCGGTTGAATGACCCGTGCTCCATCGAACGGATTCGATGTCGAGAAATCAAGCCATGCTGCAAGCTTTTCCCTTACCAGTCTGGGCAGCGTTCCACCGATATAAATCGCCGATGGTGCAAGAACGGCTGTCACCATAAAGGCGAGCGTGGCCAATTCCGGCCCCGCTTTCCTCAGCCATGCATCAAAAACTGCCGGGTTTGCTTGCAGATATGCCGTCCATTGGTCGGAAGACCGGCCTTTCGGGATGTTTCCGTGATGCTCTTTGCACCAGGCCGCCAGGTCGTCAAAAGAGGGGCGCGATAATCCTCGCGCCCGAAGCGCGCCGATTTCGCCAGCATTTCCAAGATTGCCGCGATAAAGTTCCTTGCCAATGATAATGCCGCTGCCAATGCCCTCGGACAGGTACAGATAAGCAAAACTGTCGTGTTCGGTGGCATTGCCCAAGGCAAGTTCGCCCATGGCCGCAGCATTGGCGTCGTTTTCAATCAGTACAGGGCAGTCCAGTGTCTCGCGCAGGGTCGAGGCAAGATCAGAGCCTGCCCAGGCGACGACTTCCTCTGCGAGGTCAAGAAAGGCTGTGCCGTGGCGAAAACGGGTCGGCATGGCCACACCGGCGCCGATCAGCAGGTGTTCATCAATACCGTTCGATGCCAGCAAGTCGGCCTTGAGCGTTCTGATGGTCGTTTGAACGTCGGAAAATCTGTCGTAAGGCCCTTCAACCTGCTGTTCGCCAACCCGGTTGCCGCAAAAATCCAGTAGCGTCAGTGTCAGAGAGTAGCTGTTGGCATGGACACCCAGCGCATATCCGATGTTTCCGGCGAGCATGAGGTCGATGTGAGGTGCCCCGCGCTGGCTTTGCCGCCTGGCGCCCTGGATAACGATGCCGCGCTCGATCAGGTCGCGGGTCATCATGCTGACGGCGGCCTGGGTGACGCCGCACAATTCCGCGAGTTCCGCACGCGACGCAATGCCGTTTCGTCGCAAGTGTTTCAGCACCGCCGCTTGCGTGGTGCCTATGCCGTGCAAAGGCCGTTGTCTCGTCAGCACCGAATCCGGTTCCTCTCCATCACTGATCTGGCGATGTCATAAAATAGTTACTTAAGCAAGTTAATTAAATAATCATCATCAACTGGATCGACCGTCATGACCAAATGCCTCGCCCTTCTCGCCACCGTGGCGATTTCTGCGCTTGCCACCGGATGGGCGCATGCAGAAGACATCAAGATCAAGCTCTCGACGCTGGCCGATAAGACGGCTCCGGCGCGCATCACCAATATCGAAGCCGCCGCAGACATCATGAACCAGCAGTTCAAGGCGGCTGGCGTCGACAAGCATATTGTCATCGAAGCCAACAACAGCACGGTCAAAGGCTGGGACGATCTGGCGCTCGATACGCTGAAGGCATTTGCAGTCGGTCAGGGGCCTGATATCTACGTCGTTCCGCATGAATGGATCAGCAAATTTGCGGAAGATGGCGATGCGCTGCCGATGGACGAGCGGATTGCCGCTGCCCCATGGGTCTATGGCGACATCCTGCCGGTGCTGTGGAAGGCCGCCAAGGGCAATGATGGCAAGATCTATGGCATACCGCAGGATGCCGAGATCCGTATGTTCTTCTATAACAAGGACATGCTGCGCAAGATCGGCAAGGATGAGGCCTTCATCGAAGGCTTGCCGGCCAAGGTCGAAGCAGGCGAATTCACGCTCGATGATCTGACGACGCTCTCCAAGGAAGTGGTCGATGCGAAGGCTGCTCAATACGGCATGTTGCATCGCCCCAATGTCGGGATCGACTATCTGATGGTCTTCCAGTCCTACGGCGTCAAATTCCTGGATGAGAAAACCGGCAAGCTGGTGTTTCCGAAAGCGGAAATGACCAAGGCACTCGGCTGGTACGAGCGTAACGCCAAACAGGGCGTCACCCCTGTCGACAACACAGCAATGAGCTGGGATGCAATCCAGGGCGCCTTCAAGCAGGAAAAGGCATTCATCTTCCATCAGGGCGTCTGGGCGGTTGCATGGCAATTGGGTGAGATGAACGGTGCCACCTGGCCCACGGATCGTGAAGGCTATTTCCACAAGATCGGCTGGATTCCGGCGCCAGCCGCCGAAAAGGGCGGCAAGCCCGCTAACCTTTCCCATCCGCTGCTCTATACCGTCAATGCCAAGAGCAAGAATGCGGAGATTGCTGCTGATCTCGTAGCACTTGCGACGTTGCCGTATTTCAACAACCAGCATGCCGTTACGTCTTATCATACGGCCATCAGCAACGCCCAAACGGCGATGCCCAAATACAAGGACAATTGGGTTCTGTCAGCGGCATCGCCGATGATGGCGCATGCCGGGTTCGTGCCGAACCACACCCAGTTCGGCAGCTACAACAAGATCTTGTTCAGCGGCTTGCAGGCGGTGGAAACCGGAAAGATGAAGGCGGCCGATGCCGTTGAGTTCATCGCCGACGAACTTGAGACGCAGTTCGGTTCTGACGTCGAAATCCGCGATACCGCCAGCAACTAAGCTTGGCCCTGCTGCGTGCCGCCCGTCTCTTCGTCGGGCGGCATCTTTTATTCTCACTGGTAGTTCATAATGTCCCAATTCCAGCTTCGAGCGCATCGACCGGCTCGGCCAATTCTGTACCTCGCGCCAGCAATCGCACTGCTTGCCGTGTTTTTTCTGGCGCCGATTGTTGTCAACGCGGTGATCGCCTTCACGGACATGGGTGCCAATCTGCGGGTTGGTCATTTCACATTACAAAACTTCGAGCGGATCGTGCAGCGTGACGCGCGGATCCCGATGGTGCTGCTGACAACGCTGATCTACGTTTCCGCGACCCTTTTCATCTTCAATGTTGGCCTCGGCGCGCTTTTGGCGATGACCTCGACCGCGATCCCCGACCGGCTGGGTAATTTCTTTCGCGGGCTATGGCTTTTGCCGCGCATGAGCCCGGCTGTGCTCTATGGGATCTTGTGGATCTGGATCGCCGATCCAACGCCCTTGGGATTGCTCAACCAAGTGACCGGCGCATTTGGCCTGCCACCGGTCAACCTGCGCAATGATTTTCCGCTGCTGCTGGTCATTCTGGCAAACGGCGTTGTCGGGGCTTCTTTTGCGATGGTCATTCTGACCTCGTCTATCCGCTCCATCCCTTCGCATCTCGCCCATGCGGCGCGTGTCGATGGCGCCAGCGAGTGGGGCGTTCTGCGCCATGTGGTGGTGCCAGCGCTTTCGCAGCCGATCCGTTTCATCACCATCTACCAGGCGCTCTCCCTGATGACGACCTATGAATATATCCTCCTGATCACCGGCGGCGGCCCGCTCTACGATTCCACCCCCTACGCGCTCTATATCTACCGGCGTGCATTCGAAAGCGGCGCCTATGCCTATGGTGCGGCGCTGGCGCTGGGCCTGATGGTCATCGGCATTGCCGTGACCCTGGTGCAATGGCGTGTTTCCAACATGCGCTCCACCTTTGCTGCTCCAAAGATTGAGGTCTTGTGATGTCGCTGGTCCAGACCGATACCATGCCGTCCACCGATTGGGCACGTCTCGAACGTCGGGGCGTCGCTCATCGTGCTGGTTTCCTGTCGGCGCTTATCCTCTTCCTGACGATTGTCTCCATCCCTATTCTGCTGCCTTACCTCTGGCTTTTGGTGAAATCGCTTACCTCATCCGACGGCGCTGTCAGCCGGCTTGTTCTGTGGCACAGTACGGCCATCGCCGGGGTCGGCTATCTCGGCGCAATCGGATTGGCGTTGTTGGCAGATCGGCTGCGTAGGCCCGCCGTCAGCTGGGCCGTGCTTGCCATGGTGATTGTCATTCTGTCGGCAATTTTCCTCGTCTCGCATCTGAGTTTCGATAACTACCGCTTTCTGTGGAACCCTGACATTGCCAAAATCGGCACCAATCGCATGGACCTGATGCCATCGATCTGGTCGGCGCTTGGCACGTCGCTGGTATTTGCGATTTCCCAGACGGCAATCGTCACACTCGTCGCCACCCCAGCCGCCTATGCGCTGTCGCGGTTCGCCTTCGCTGGCCGTGAAAATATTCTGCGCGGTCTGCTTCTGCTGCACGCCTTTCCGGCGCTGGCGCTCACCGTCGCGATCTTCATCCAGCTTTACTATATGGGCCTACTCAACAACTTGGTGGGTGTCGTGCTGGTGTTGAGTGCGCTGGAATTGCCCTTTGCGATTTTCGTCCTCAAAGGGTTCTTCGACGGCGTGCCATGGGACATCGAGATGAGCGCGGTGACGGATGGTGCCACGCGCTTCCAGGCGTTTCGCATGGTGATCCTGCCGCAGATCCGCAGTGGTCTGATTGCTGTTGCGACCTTCACATTTCTCCGGGGTTGGGAGGAATATGTCTTCGTCCAGACTCTGCTGATCGAAAAGAACCAGATGACGATGAGCCTCTACCTGTTCTTCGTCGCCCAGGACCATATGGGGGCGGACTACGGTATGATTGCTGCCGTCGGCATCGTTTATCTGCTGCCTGTCCTGATCCTCTACATCTTCACGCAGAAGTACATCACGCAAATGAGCTTTGGCGGGATCAAAGGATAACCGAAATGGCCAAGATCACTCTCGACAACATCACCAAAAGCTGGGGCGAGACCCAGGTCCTGAAGCCGATGAGCCTGACGATCGAGGATGGCGAACTTGTCGCCATTCTCGGGCCGTCCGGCTGCGGAAAATCGACCACGCTGTTTCTGCTTGCCGGTCTCTATGCGCCGACGTCTGGTCAGATCGGTTTCGACGGACATAATGTCAACCGCGTCGATGCCCGCGACCGCAATGTCGGCATCGTCTTCCAGTCCTACGCGCTCTATCCGAACCTGACGGTGCGCGACAACATCGCCTTTCCGCTTCGCTTCAAAACCATGCGTAAGGACGAGATTGCCAGACGTGTCGAAGAGGCAGCAAACCTGGTGCAGATCAGCGCGCTGCTTGACCGCCGGCCCCCGCAGCTTTCCGGCGGCCAGCAGCAGCGTGTCGCCTTGGCGCGGGCGCTGGTGAAGGAGCCGAATATCCTTTTGCTCGACGAGCCGCTTTCCAATCTCGATGCCACCCTGCGCATCACCATGCGGGCTGAGTTGAAAAACATACAGAAGCGGCTCGGCTTTACCACGCTGATCGTCACCCATGACCAGATCGAGGCGATCACCATGGCCGACCGGATCATCTGCATGAACAATGGCGAGATCGCCCAGGTTGGTACGCCGGATGATCTCTATCGGCGTCCGAGCAATCTGTTCGTGGCAGGCTTTATCGGCACGCCGCCGATGAACCTTCTCAAGGGACATGTCACGGGATGCAAATTGCATATCGGCGAGACATCTGTGGCGCTCACGGCCGCGTGCGAAGGAGAGGCAACGCTTGGTCTGCGGCCTGAAGACATCACGCTTGTTTCCCACGCGGATGCACCGCTCAGTGGGGAGATTATCAGCGTGGAGCCGATGGGGCGCGAAGTGTTCTATATGATCGACACGCCCGCTGGCGTCATCCATGCGCTGGAATATGGCGAAGCCGTGCGCCATGCACCCGGCGCTAGGGTTGGTATTGCCTGCAAGCCGGAACACACGCTGTTGTTCGACGCCTCTGGCAATCGCATCGTTGATCTCCATGCCAAGCTTTTGCATCACTCCGATATGCACGCGAAAGCGTTAGAGCCGGCAAACTGACAGGATTTTTCCATGACCAAGATCGTATCCCATCGCGGGGCCAACCAGTTTGCCCCGGAAAATACCTTTGCAGCCGCCGATCTCGCCCTTCAGCAGGGCGCCGATTACATCGAGCTTGATGTGCGCGAGAGTGCTGACGGTGTGCTCTATGTTTTCCATGACGAAACGCTGGACCGCACCACCAATGGCACCGGCCCCATCGGCCATGCAGCGTCGGACGAAATCGATGCACTGGACGCCGGAAGCTGGTTCTCCCCCGCGTTCAAAGGTGCTGCCGTGCCCCGGCTTGATGCCTATCTCCAGCACCTGCGTGGCCGTGCTGGCGTCTATATCGAATTGAAATATTGCGATCCAGCCAAGGTTGTTGCACTGGTGCGAAGCTTGGGCATGGTGGGCGACACATTCTATTTTTCGTTTTCCGAAGACATGCGCCGCGATCTGCAATTGATCGCGCCGGAATTCCGTAAGATGATGACGTTGAATATTGCCAAGTCGCCGTCTCTGGTTGGTGCGGTGCATCACGCTGATATAATCGAGATGACTGTCGAACAAATGCGAAGGCCGGGTCTGATCGAAGCGTGCCGCAAGGCCGGACTTGAGGTGATGATCTATTACGGAGGGGATGATATGGCCATTCATCGCGAAATCGCCAAAGCCGGTGTCGATTACATCAATCTTGATCGTCCAGACCTGTTTGAGGCTGCCCGTTGCGAACGTCAGGAAGCCGCCGCCTGATGCAGATCGCAGTTGTCGCCGATGTCCATCTGCATGATCTTTACGGCGGGTATGGCATGGTGGAGGAGGGCGGTGGCCTTGCCCTTCGGACGCTGGCGGACACCATGGCGTCCACCCGCGTGTTCAACGAGAGCCATGCTGCCTTCTGTGCTGTGCTTGACGACATCGTCCGACGCGGCATTCGTGATGTCGTACTTCTTGGCGATTATTCCGATGATGGCCAGGTTGACGCGGTTGCTGCGGTCAAACGACTTCTTTCCGACTACGAAGACAGGCACGGCCTGCGTTTTTTTGCGACCTTCGGCAATCATGATTGTTACGGGCCGGAGCCGCGTCATCTGGCTAAGCTGCTGACGCAGGCCGATGGGCTGGAACCCCTGATGGTGACAAACGATGATCGTGCTCCGGCACCCGCAATCGTCTGCCCGGGAATGCGTGGGATGTCGTCAGCTGAGGCGGTGGAGGCGATGGCAGCCTACGGTGTTGCGCGTCCCGAGACCATTCTCCATTGGGAGACGCCTCATGACGGTCTGGAGGATATCGCACTCCGCCACTTGCCAACCGGCCACGACCTGAACTGTGACGCTTCTTATCTTGTCGAGCCGCAGGAAGGGCTCTGGCTTTTGATGCTGGACGCCAATGTGTTCCAAAAGACCGGCGATGGCTGGAAGGTCAGGGCGGATGCCGCCTGGGATCATGTGCTGGCAGAACGCCCCTCTCTGCTGACATGGATAGAGGATGTGGCTGCTCGCGCCAACCGCTTGGGCAAGACCTTGCTGGCTTTTTCCCACTACCCGGCCTTGCCTTTGGCATTGTCAGGAGAAGGGAACGACGTGCGGGCGGCGAGTACGCCGGACTGGTTGAAGCGTATGCCATCACCTGAAACGAGCCGCCGCCTTGCCCGTGCCGGGCTCCGATGGCATTTCAGTGGCCATATGCATGTTGCCGGGCGGGTCGAGCTGGATGGCCTCGTCAACATAGCCGTGCCTTCGCCCGTCGCCTATCCCGGCGGATACGCTATCGTTACATGCGACGCTAGGCAGATTGATATAGAGATCGCCCAGCTTGAAGAGGTCATGGGTTTCGATGCCGCGTTCCCGGCCTATGCGGTGCAGTCCGGCGATAAAATCAGTCCGTGTTTTGCCAAGGTGCTTGTTTGCAAGACCTATGCAGAGTTTCTGCGGGTCCATTTGCAAAATCTGATCGAAGCAAAACACATTCCGGATGACTGGCCACCGGAGCTTCTGGCATGCCTCGACGTGCCAATGGGGCACATATTCCGTGAGGATGCCGGTTTGGCGAGCCTTACTGTCGGATGGCCTGATGCTATGTCTCTGCCATTTCGACAGATGGTCGAGGATTACTACCTCCTCCGAGCAGCCGGACGACATGCCTTGGGAGATATTCTGGCAGAGAGAGTGGCGTTCTACCGCGATCTCACCAGGCGTCTTAGAGCGCAAGAGCGTTTTGGTACTGGATTGTCAGAAGAGGTTGCCAAATTTCTGGAATTATTCGCGGCGTGCACAGATTTTGATGGGTGGCTGGATGAGTGATTGCATCGTCAACAAGACAAGCCGGAAAATGGTTGGTTCAATCTGAGCCTGACAAACTCTAACGTCCGAGGCCACTCCCGTTGGACATTGCCTTTCGATCAGGATGACCATGCGGAAACCATGCCATGTGAATCATCGGCGGCTGAGCCTGGACGACCTGAAAACCGAGCCTCTGGTAAATTGGAAAACCGTTCGAACCGAAGACCGGCGTTGAAAGCGTCAACGGAATATTACCCTTCGTGGCGGCCGCCTGCAATCCTCTGATGACATTGGAGCCTATTCCAATGCCTCGGGCTTGCTTTAAAACCTGTAATTCGGAAATCCGCCAATCTGCATATCCCAGGTCAATGATGGTGCGCCCGACTGCGGAACCAAGCCGCTCGATGATGAAGTCGAGATGATCGGGATAGACACTTTCAGCACCAGCCCGCATGGTCTTGAATTGCTGCTCATAGAGATCACGAATGAAATCGGGTTTCCCCTCCGCCCATGCGAGCCATGGGCGGGTTTCGATGAACAGTTTGAAAATCAGATCCTGATCGCTGGCGCGAACAAGACGCAAATTCAAACCTTCTCCTAGTGCAAATGAGCCGGCAAAACCATTCATCGACGTGTCGTCCGCCTCACTGCGCTCATCAATTGAATGCCACTTCCAAACGGATGACGTCGGGCTGCGGGCTGAGGATACGCTCAATATACGCAAGCCCGATGTTATCCAGACTGCGATGCTCGATCGCGTAGTCTCCGCTTTGAATGTCAGGAAACGCGTTGTGCTGGACGCAGAGAAAAAGGCTGAAAGCCGTTCTCGGTGCTCCCGGTGCGGTGCTGGCGGGATATTCGACAACCTTGGCCAACACCGCGTTGATCACTGTTTCCTGTGCGGTCAATGTGAAATCCTCCCCGATATAGGGCGTGAATTTCGCTGCATCCAGAATGAGACCAGTCATGATCGAACCGGATAAAGACCTTGAACGCAGAAAATGAAATTGATGGCCAGGTAAGGAGGCCTGGCGTCGATCGCAGCACCGGAGCCAAATGGCTGCACGGCGACAGCTCCGCCAGTTATCGCATTGGTGGCAATGCTCTGCGCTGCCGTCGGCGCATTTCCGGAAATCGCAACGCTGCTACTATCGAGAGTGACCGGGGTGGTTGAAGCTGCGCCGTAGATTCTTGTGGCCGCCGTATTTCCACCAGCAAGGGCAGAGCCTGTCGTTGGCAACTGAGACGTTCCCGCAGCAGGGCTTGCCTTCAAGGTTGCGGTCTGGGTTCCTGTCTGCGCGGGTATATTCACCGTTGCCTGGCCAGTGGGCGTAAAGACAGCTGCATGGGTATGGGCCGGAATCTGGCTCGAATTCAACGAAACGGTATCATTTCCGCCCTTGCTGCCAATCCCGTAATCGGGGCTGGTGGGCACGCGCTGTCCATATCCGATGGGCATTTTGCCACGCAGGTCCGGTAGGTTGAAATAGGTTTGCTGGTCGCCGCCGTAAAAATTTGAAACGAGGGAATAGACGGCATTGTATTGATTTATCGTCAGTTTCTGACCCCAGCACATGAGCCAACCATCGGTCGCATAATTAAAGCCGACCGGTAAAATAGTCGCAAGATATGCATCCATAATAATCCTCCACGGGGACGGGAACATCGCGAATCGACGAGTGATTCGGGCTCATGAGATCTGAGAATATTTATCAACCTTAACTTACTAAATTAAATTATTGCAATTTTTTGAGAAGGCCCGCAAGAGTAAATTTCGAAGACGGATCCCATGCCTGTCTCTGCTGAGAACTCTACCTGGGCGTTTAGAGCGAGGTGTTTTAGTCACACTTCACGGAAAACAGTGGGACACATCGATTCTTCGCATTTGATGAGATTGTCATTCAACCAAAGCTCGAATAATGCTCGAATGACGGGCGCCTTGTGGTGGGCGCTCGCTTTAGGGGCGGTATATCTCTGTACGTCAAACGACAAGATTGATTATCGCTGCCTTGATCGAGCAGGGGTTTAGATAAGAATGCAATGCGGCAAATCGTTTCGTGTCTCGCCTGCTCTGGCAAAGACAAAAAAGGCGGCATGGACTTGGCTGAAGCGGTCAGCTAACGCCGTCTTCCAGGCTTTTATCGGTGTCCTCACCATCCTGATTACCGGTTTGAGCTTTGCGACAGCGGCCAATGCCGCACTTTCAGCGTCATGCAGCCAAGTCAATTCAGACTTCAGCTCACCGCGCTATCTCACCAATACCGACAACTTTTCCCCTGATTATCAGAGCTTGACCGCTGGAGAATATATCTCCTGGAGCTTTTCCACCACGGGAACAGCAGCTGGCGGCACCTCATCGGCAATTGTCATATACAGCGATAATTATAATAATCTTCTCGTCAATGAGAGTAATCTTGGCGGAAATATCAATAAATCAGGCAATTTTACAGCCACGGCTTCCATAGACAATCTACAGATGATCCTTGATGTCACACAGGATTCATCGGCTAGCCCCTCTGATTACAACACCCTCACATTCAGTGCGGCCTGTTATGCTAGCGCTCCCACGTCTCCTGGTGCGCCGACAATCGGAACGGCGACGCCTGGCAACGGCCAGGCCACGGTGTCCTTCACCGCTCCGGCCAGCGATGGCGGCGCAGCGATCACCAGCTATACCGTGACGGCAAGCCCGGGTGGGGCGACGGCAAGCGGTTCGGCAAGCCCGATCACCGTGACCGGCCTGACCAATGGCACGGCCTATACGTTTACGGTCACCGCGACTAACAGTGTCGGAACGGGTGCGGCTTCAGCGGCAACCAGCTCTGTCACCCCGACAGCGCCAACCTTTACCTTCTCGCCTGCCTCAGGTGCGTTGACAGCAGCGACCGTGGGAACGGCCTATAGCGAGACAATTACGGCTTCGGGCGGAACATCCCCCTATACCTATGCGGTCACATCAGGCACGCTTCCCAGCGGATTGAGCCTCAACACGACGACTGGCGAGATCTCCGGTACGCCGTCAAGCGTGGAAAACGCCAGCTTCACCATCTCAGCCACGGATGCCAATAGCGCGACGAGCTCGGCAAGTTATTCCCTTGCCGTGGCCGCAGGCCTTCCTGGTGCGCCGACAATTGGAACGGCTACAGCTGGAAACAGCCAGGCCACCGTTTCCTTCACGGCTCCCGCCAGCAATGGCGGCGCGGCGATCACCAGCTATACCGTAACGGCAAGTCCGGGTGGTGCGATGGCAAGCGGGTCGGCAAGCCCGATCACCGTGAGCGGCCTGACCAATGGCACGGCCTATACGTTTACCGTCACCGCGACCAACAGTGCCGGGACGGGTGCGGCTTCGGCAGCAACGAGCTCGGTCACCCCGACAGCGCCAACCTTTACCTTCTCCCCCGCCTCCGGCGCGTTGACAGCGGCAACGGTTGGAGCTGCCTATAGCGAGACAATTACGGCTTCGGGCGGAACCTCCCCCTATAGCTATGCGGTCACATCAGGGACACTTCCTGCTGGCATGAGCCTCAACACATCGACCGGGGCGATTTCCGGCACGCCGACGGCTGCTGCCAATACGAGCTTCACCATTACCGCCACCGATGCCAATAGCGCTACGGGATCGGCGAGCTATTCGCTTGCCGTGGCAGCAGACGTTCCCGGCGCGCCGACGATTGGGACGGCATCCGCCGGTGATACCCAGGCGACCGTTTCCTTTACCGCTCCGGCCAGCGATGGTGGCGCGTCCATTACAAGCTATACCGTGACGGCAAGCCCGGGTGGGGCGACGGCAAGCGGCTCGGCAAGCCCGATCACCGTGACCGGCCTGACCAATGGCACGGCCTATACGTTTACCGTGACCGCGACCAACAGTGCCGGAACCGGTTCGGCTTCGGTCGCTTCGAACTCGGTCACCCCGTCTGCCGTTCTTCAGGCCCCGGTTGCCAACGCCGTCTCAGAAACAGTTGCAGCCAATTCGTCGGCCAACGTGATCACTCTCAACATGACCGGCGGCACGGCCTCGTCCGTTGCGGTCGCGTCAGCGGCATCGCATGGAACGGCCACAGCCTCCGGCACGTCGATCACCTATACGCCCACAGCTGGTTATTCCGGCTCCGACAGTTTTACCTACACTGCCACCAATGCAACCGGAACATCTTCTCCAGCTACGGTGACTATAACGGTAACGGCCCCAGCCTTCACCCTGTCACCAGCCTCTGGCACGTTGACTGCGGCAACCGTGGGGACGGCCTATAGCGAGACAATTACGGCTTCGGGCGGAACATCCCCCTATACCTATGCGGTTACATCAGGGACACTTCCTGCTGGCATGAGCCTCAACACATCGACCGGGGCAATTTCCGGCACACCAACGACCGCTGCCAATACCAGCTTCACCATCACCGCCACCGATGCCAATAGCGCTACGGGGTCGGCGAGCTATTCCCTTGCCGTGGCAGCAGACCTTCCCGGCGCGCCGACGATTGGGACGGCATCCGCCGGTGATACCCAGGCGACCATTTCGTTTGCCGCCCCGGCCAGCGATGGTGGCGCGTCGATTACAAGCTATACCGTGACGGCAAGCCCGGGTGGGGCGACGGCAACCGGTTCGGCAAGCCCGATCACCGTGACCGGTCTGACCAATGGCACGGCCTATACGTTTACCGTGACCGCGACCAACAGTGCCGGAACCGGAACGGCTTCGGTCGCGTCGAACTCGGTCACCCCGTCTGCCGTTCTCCAGGCCCCGGTTGCCAATACCGTCTCAGAAACAGTTGCAGCCAATTCGTCGGCCAACGTGATCACTCTCAACATGACCGGCGGCACGGCCTCGTCCGTTGCGGTCGCGTCAGCGGCATCGCATGGAACGGCCACAGCCTCCGGCACGTCGATCACCTATACGCCCACAGCTGGTTATTCCGGCTCCGACAGTTTTACCTACACTGCCACCAATGCAACCGGAACATCTTCTCCAGCTACGGTGACTATAACGGTAACGGCCCCAGCCTTCACCCTGTCACCAGCCTCTGGCACGTTGACTGCGGCAACCGTGGGGACGGCCTATAGCGAGACAATTACGGCTTCGGGCGGAACATCCCCCTATACCTATGCGGTTACATCAGGGACACTTCCTGCTGGCATGAGCCTCAACACATCGACCGGGGCAATTTCCGGCACACCAACGACCGCTGCCAATACCAGCTTCACCATCACCGCCACCGATGCCAATAGCGCTACGGGGTCGGCGAGCTATTCCCTTGCCGTGGCAGCAGACCTTCCCGGCGCGCCGACGATTGGGACGGCATCCGCCGGTGATACCCAGGCGACCATTTCGTTTGCCGCCCCGGCCAGCGATGGTGGCGCGTCGATTACAAGCTATACCGTGACGGCAAGCCCGGGTGGGGCGACGGCAACCGGTTCGGCAAGCCCGATCACCGTGACCGGTCTGACCAATGGCACGGCCTATACGTTTACCGTGACCGCGATCAACAGTGCCGGAACCGGAACGGCTTCGGTCGCGTCGAACTCGGTCACCCCGTCTGCCGTTCTCCAGGCCCCGGTTGCCAATACCGTCTCAGAAACAGTTGCAGCCAATTCGTCGGCCAACGTGATCACTCTCAACATGACCGGCGGCACGGCCTCGTCCGTTGCGGTCGCGTCAGCGGCATCGCATGGAACGGCCACAGCCTCCGGCACGTCGATTACCTATACGCCCACAGCTGGTTATTCCGGCTCCGACAGTTTTACCTATACTGCCACCAATGCAACCGGAACATCCTCGCCAGCTACGGTGACCATAACGGTTACGGCCCCGACCTTGGTCCTCTCGCCTTCGGCGGGCACCCTTGCAACAGGCACGGTTGGTGCGGCCTACAGCCAAACGGTCGCAGTATCCGGTGGCGCAGAGCCGTATGATTACGAATTCCTGTCGGGATCTTTGCCAGCCGGCCTGTCCATAACGTCAAGCGGTGCCGCCGCTGCCAGGGTTCTCTCCGGCACGCCTTCGGCTGCCGGAACGAGTAACTTCACGGTTAAAGTTACCGATGCATATGGTGCAACGGTCACGGCATCTTATTCCATCACCATCAATGCAGCAGCGCCGATCGCCAACGCGCTGACGGCAACCGTGACGGCAAACTCTTCAGATAACGTTCTGGCACCTTCCATCACCGGTGGTGCTGCGACGGCGGTTGCCATTGCCTCCTCGCCAAGCCATGGGGCTGCAACGGTATCCGGCACCAACTTTATCTATACGCCGACTGCTGGTTATTCCGGCTCCGACAGTTTTACCTACACTGCCACCAATGCTACCGGAACATCCTCGCCAGCTACGGTGACCATAACGGTGACGGCTCCGACCTTCACCCTGTCACCAACTTCCGGCGCGTTGACTGCTGCAACTGTTGGAACGGCCTATACTGAGACGGTCACGGCTTCGGGTGGCACGTCACCCTATAGCTATGCGGTCACATCAGGGACACTTCCTGCTGGCATGAGCCTCAACACATCGACCGGTGCGATTTCCGGCACACCAACGACCGCTGCCAACACCAGCTTCACCATCACCGCTACGGATGCCAATAGCGCTACGGGATCGGCGGCCTATTCCCTTACCGTCACGGAGCCGTCGGTAACGCTGAGCCTCTCTCCGTCTTCAGGTGCTCTCACCACAGCAACGGTTGGCACGGCCTATAGCCAGTCCGTCACGACAACCAGTGGTACCGTGCCTTATACCTACGCTGGAACCGGCCTGCCGGATGGCCTCGTCCTTGACACGAGTACCGGAACCATCAGCGGAACGCCGACGACGGCTGGAAGCTATGCTATTTCCATGACGGTCACCGATAGCGCGTCACCTGCCAATCATGGCTCGGGCAACTATACGCTGACGGTGAACGCAGCGGCGTCCATCGCCTTCTCGCCAGCTGGCGGCACGCTAAAGGAAGCCATGGCGGGTGAGGCCTATAGCCAGCAGATCTCTGCAACAGGTGGCACGGGAACGCTGATCTACAGCCTTTCCTCTGGAAGCCTGCCGAAAGGCATGGTGCTGAATATCTCGACCGGTGCGCTGAGCGGACCGCTCGATGCGGGTACGGAAGGCGATTATTCCTTTGCCATCCAGGCCCGTGACAGCAATGGTACGACCGGCACGGCAAGCTATACCGTCAAAGTGGCCACGCGCGCGGTGACCGTGGCGGATCATGTGGTCGAGGTTCCCGCAGGTGCCACGCCGAATAATGTCTATCTCAACAAAGACGCTACCGGAGGTCCGTTTATCGAGGCAGATATTGTCTCCGTCGAGCCACCCGAGGCAGGGACGGCAACCCTTATTCAAGGGGAGCTTGCAGCCGTCTCGTCAGCTTCACCTGTCGGCTGGTATTTGAAATTCACTCCGAATCCGGCCTATTCAGGACAGGCCCGTATCGCCTATCGCCTTGGTAGTTCGCTTGGAAATTCCAACACGGGCACTGTCATCTACAACATCAACTATAACGCCGAGCAAGTCGCGACGGATATCGACAACCTCGTACACAGCTTTGTCCAGACCCGTCAAAACATGATCTCATCCGCGATCAAGGTGCCGGGTCTGATGGAACGAGGCCGAATGGCCAGGGCGACGACCCCTGTGACAACCAGGATGTCTCCGTCTACGCAAGGAATGACGTTCGGTTTTTCCACCAGTCTTGCACAGATGGAATCGGCCCGTGACAGTGCCGACGGCATTGCTGGCGGCTATTCTTCGCCGTTCAATATCTGGATTGATGGTGCCGTTCTGGCTCATAACGACAAGGACACCAATGGCAGCAAGTGGGGCAGCTTCGCCATGATCAACATGGGGGCCGACTATCTGCTAACCGACAAGGCGCTGCTGGGTCTTTCGTTTCACTATGACCGGATGACAGACCCGACGGATGAGGACGCCATGCTGACCGGTAATGGCTGGCTGGCTGGCCCCTATACCTCTTTCGAAGTGACCAAAGGCGTGTTCTGGGATGCAAGCCTGCTGTATGGCGGGTCCTCAAACACCATCGATACTGAGTTCTGGGATGGCAATTTCGATACCCAGCGCTGGATGTTGGATACGTCCATCAAGGGAAAATGGTCTTTGGACGAAGCGACCGTAGTGACGCCGAAGCTAAGAGCGGTTTATTTTTCCGAAACAGTCGACGATTATTCCGTAAAAAACAGCTCGGGCGACTCTATCGATCTCGATGGGTTTACCTCGGAGCAGTTCAGGGTGAGCCTCGGCGCTGAAATTGCCCGTTCCTTTACGCTTGCAAGCGGCTCGACCCTGACGCCAAAACTTGGTCTCACCACCGGCTTTTCTGGCCTCGACGGATCGGGTCTGTTCGGGTCGGTTACGGCTGGCGCGTCCATGCAAACAACTGAGGCTTGGGCGATTGAAGGCAGCCTTCTGTTTAACATCGAAGGCGAAGGTGAAAAATCGGTCGGCGCGAAGGTTGGATTGTCGCGGAAGTTTTGACGCGTGCGGGAGAGACCGAATTTTGATCCGAACTTGGCGAGGCAACTGCCAGGTTCGGATCAGTTATCACAGTTGACTTTCACTAAGAACTGACCCGGTAGCACAGGATAGGGGATGCGGGGCGCAAACATCACCCTCAGCTGGCGTGCTGAGCGACGGCGCGGCGCTCTCCTGGAGAGGAGTTTCGGTGTTTTGCGCGATGATCTGTGCCATTCTCTATAATGAGCATTATGTCCGATAATGCATTATCGGACATATTTAATTAACGACAATGCATGCGGTTTATCCGATTTGACTGGATTAAACTGCACGCCAAATTTATGCGCTTTCGCATGGATTCGTGAGCACTCTTACCACAGAGAACGCCTAAAGCTGGTCGTATGCGGCAGATTTAAAGTGTTATAGCGTCTTTGTGCGCTTTATAAAACGCACGGCACTGTAGCCTGCCAAGCTAGGCGCCCTTGCGCGGCCGCCTGAATCTGCATTTTCTACCGCTATCGCTCTGGAATTGCTTGGCGATCTAGGGCGGGTCGGCTGTTTTTGGCCATACGTGTGCTGGCGCGCCGGTCCGGCGTGATCGTCACGCCATTTGTACAGGAGACACTGTAGACGTAGCGCTGTGGAAACAAAATCTGGGCGTGGGAACCTCGTTCACGCAGTGTGAAGGCGCGTGACTTGGTGCCATGCTTGTATGGCTGCTGCTGTTAGTCCTTGATGGTGGGCGGATGGAATATCGTGTCGGGCAACGTTAAAGAGGTTAGTGATCGGGTCGTGGATGGAAACGAAATGTTGAAGCTGTCGCGTTGATTTGAACCGCATCATGATCCTCTCCGGTCGTTGGGCGGACTGATGGAAGTTTCGGCCCGATTGTTCAATCCCCTGTGAGAACGATGCTCGACGCTGGGCATGACCTCCTGCCTGGCCGCACTATAGGGCCGTAGTTTGTCGATGATCACCACATCCGGCACACGGCCTTGTGTTTTCAGGACCTTGCGCATCTGGCGTTTTGCCGCCTTTGCATTGCGGCGGCTTTGCACCAAGACGTCGAGAGCAAAGCCGTTCTGATCATCGGCGCGCCAAAGCCAGTGTTTCTTTCCACCGACGGTTATACCAACCTCATCGAGATGCCAGATATCACTGAATTTGCCAGCAGATCTTCGACCATCCGCAGGTTGAGCGGAAACTGAAAATAAAGCTAAACGGCTTGGGCAATTACCTCGGCTGGAAATCGATGGCGACGATGTAGAGGATCACGTGCAAAACTGCTCATCCCGCCAGATCTCACATTTTGATCGATGCAAGGTTAACGTTACAGTGCAGGGCTCTCTCCTTCCGGCACATAGAAATGAATAATGAGCGGCTCTCAACATCAGGTTTCTCCACAAAAATTCTACTGCCCTCTGGAATTTATGTTGCGTCTGATGCAATGTATTGCGCAGGATGAATTTCATAGGAGGCTGAAACCATGCAACCTGTTGCACAAAGCAACATGATGGTAGCGGAGGACACGGAAGAGCTGCGGCAGTTGTATACGGACTTTGAGGAGCATCACCTCAAGCCGTTCTGGACGCAGATCGATGACCTCATGCCGGTAATTCCGAATCCGAAAGCTGTGGCGCATGTGTGGAGATGGTCCACACTTTACCCGCTGGCCAAGCGCTCGGGCGATCTCGTTCCGGTTGGCCGTGGTGGAGAACGCCGTGCGATCGGCTTGGCCAATCCAGGGCTGGGAGGGCGTGTCTATATCAGCCCGACCCTGTGGGCCGCCATTCAGTATCTCGGGCCGCGTGAAACCGCACCCGAACATCGCCATGCCCAGAACGCCTTCCGATTTGTGGTAGAGGGCGAGGGGGTATGGACGGTTGTCAATGGAGACCCGGTGCGCATGAGCCGCGGTGATTTCTTGCTGACGCCGGGCTGGCACTTCCACGGCCACCACAATGATACCGATAAGCCCATGGCCTGGATCGACGGGCTCGACATTCCCTTTTCCTACCAGAACGATGTCGGCTTTTTCGAATTCGGCTCCGACCGCGTGACGGACTATGCGACGCCACGCTTTTCGCGCGGTGAACGTCTCTGGTGTCACCCGGGACTTCGGCCATTGTCCGGGCTAGAGAACACGGTGTCATCGCCAATCGGTGCCTATCGCTGGGAACATATCGATCGGGCTCTGACCGAGCAGCTACTGCTCGAGGAGGAGGGACAGCCAGCGACGGTTGGGCAGGGGCATGCTGCGGTGCGCTATATCAACCCGACCACTGGTGGCGATGTGATGCCGACGATCCGCGCCGAATTTCACCGTCTGCGCGCCGGAACAGTCACGCCGGGCTGCCGCGAGGTGGGCTCCAGCGTCTTCCAGGTGTTCGATGGCGAAGGCGTGGTGGTCCTCAACGGGCGCGAGCAGCGTCTGGACAAGGGCGACATCTTTGTCGTGCCGTCCTGGGTCAAGTGGTCCCTTCAGGCGGAAAGCCAGTTCGATCTTTTCCGCTTCTCGGATGCCCCCATCATGGAACGGTTGGGCTTTGCCCGCACCCAGGTGGAAAATCCATCTTCTTGAGAGGGAGGCTACAATGGCTCTCTCGCTTGAGGAGTCGCGTCGGGAATTGCAAGAACGCCAGGGGCTCGGCGCACGTTACGATGCCCTTCAGGCACCCCATGCGGATCTTGCGCTTGCCCGTTTGGGAGCGGCCTATTTCGCCCGTAAGCTCAATGAGCTGAGCGATGCTGATCTCGCTCTGCCGTCGCGGGTTGCCGGCTGGTCGCGCCGCCATGTGGTGGCGCATGTCGCGTATCAGGCGCGCGGCCTTGCGCGGCTGGTGGAAGCCGCGCGCCAGGGGCGCGGCGCGGAGCGGCTGGAAGAGCCGGAGGCGCAGATCGAAGAGGTCGATTTTGGTGCAAGCCTGCCGGCCCATGCCCTGCGTTATCTGTTTCATCACGCGCAGATCCACCTCAACGTGGAATGGCGCGATCTGCAGGATGCCGGCTGGCGCGCCAGTATTGAAAGCCTGCAGGGCAGGCTTGTGCCGATCCGCGAGACGCCCTGGATCCGCGCCCGTGCGATATGGCAAGCGGCTGTTCAACTGGACAATGGCGCGTCATCGCATCACTTTCCGCAGGCGCTAAGCCAAAGGCTTGGTGCGGAAGCAGGTGTCGACGCGCTGTCATCGTAGCCCGGAACGGATAGGGTAAAACATCGCAAGGGGCGCTCAGTCCCCTTGCTGGTGGCGCCACCGCTTTTCACTGGACAGCCGGGTCACGAACTCAAGCAAGGCCTGCACTGCGGGGTTCTGTGCTGAAAGGATCTGATCGGATGTGCTGATCAGCGTGACGGCGGCCTCGGCCTCTCCCTGCCAGTTGGTGATAGGCGCCGCCACCGCGCGCAGTCCCGGGACGAAACGTCCGTCGATCGTGGCAAAGCCGTCGCGTCTGATCGTCTCGATCATCCGTTCGACGCTGCCGACGCTGAGGTCAAGGTCCGGCCAGCTCAACCCGTTTTCCAGGGCTCTTTCCACTTCCAGGCTGAGACGTGCCGAGGTCACCTGCCGGGGAAGGAAGGCGAGCAGTATCCTTCCGCTTGCAGATGTCAGAAGCGGAAGGGTGCTCCCGAGACCGAAGGAGGTGACCATCGGGCTTGGCGCCCGGCACCAGCGGATCACGGTTGCGCCATTATTGCCCCAGACGCTCAGCAGCACCGTTATGCCGGTCTGTCCGGCCAGTTCAGGCAGTTCATCAGCCGCAAGGCTGACCATGTCATTGCGGGCGAGTGCGGCAAGCCCGAGCGTTGCTGTCGAAGGGCCGAGCTCGTAACGCCCTGATTTTACCGTCTGTTTTACGAGACCCGCATGTATGAAGCTGGCCAGATACCGGTGCACCTTGCTGGACGGCATGGAGACGGCGCGGGCAAGATCGACCAGCGCGACCGGCCCATCGAAATCGCCCAGGGCACGCAAGACAACCAGCGCGGCATCCAGCGCTTGAATGCCGCCTCGGGCATTCCCATTGCCTGTAGCGTCCATTTCGTTGTCATCTGAGATTTCGCTCATGCCATACGCCTTTTGAAATCCTCCGCAATCGGGACGCTGCGCAACCCGTCTTTCGTCACCACTGCCCATGCACGGACTTCATAGCCTTCCGCTACAAGCTTTTCACCGCATAACAGACGATATTCGACACGTAAACGCTTCTCCTCCCAGGACGAGATATGCGCTTCCACCCGAAGCCGGTCGTCATAGCGTGCCGGAGCGCGAAAGCGCATGCCCGAATCCACCAGGGGCGTCACCGCCCCGAACTCCGCCTGGTTCTGTCGCTGGCCAAAGCCTCGAGATTTCAGGAAGCGCTGGAAGGTGCAGTCCAGCCAATAGAAATAGTTGGGATAGAAGACAATTCCCGCCTCATCGCAATCGCCCCACTCCACTTCATACTCCGTTTCGAATGCCGTCATAAATTTCACTCCATAAAATCTATTGCACTATACGCAATAATCGGTATCTTGGCAAAAGATAATCCTGCATGGAGGAACAGCATGAGCCGGATCGCAGTTCTCGGAGGAGGGCCGGGAGGCCTGTATTTCGCCTATCTCTGGAAGACCCGGCATCCCGATGACTATGTCGAGCTGATAGAGCAGAACCCGGAAGGTGCAACCTTCGGCTTCGGTGTGGTGTTTTCGGCACGTGCCATGGACTTTCTTCGGGCCGACGATCCCGAAACTGCCGATGCGATTACCGCACGTATGGAGACCTGGTCCGACATGACGCTGGTACACCGGGGCGAGATAACGACGATCGACGGCGTCGGATTTTCTGCAATCGGTCGGCTCGAGCTACTCGTTCTATTGACGCAGCGTGCGCGTGACGCAGGTGTCGTCCTGTCGTTTGCAAAGACGCTGCATTCTGTTGATGAGCTGGTCGATTTCGATCTGGTTGTGGCCGCCGATGGTGTGAATTCCCTCGTGCGCCGCAGTTTCGAAGGTGACTTCCAGACCTCGATTTCCTATCTCGACGAGAAATTTGCCTGGTTTGGCACGACCAAACGGTTCGAAACGCTGACTCAGACATTCGTTGAGACCGAGTTCGGCACCTTCAACGCCCATCACTATCGCTATTCGCCGAGCATGAGCACATTCATCGTGGAATGTGATCGGCCAAGCTGGCTGAAAGCTGGTTTCGATCATCTTGGGCCAGAGGCCATGAAGGCGAAGTGCGCGGACATCTTCGCGGATGTGCTGGATGGCCACAGTCTCGTCGCCAACAAGTCCAACTGGCGTAACTTTCCCTGGATCTGGAATGATCGATGGTCGCATCGCAACATGGTGTTGATCGGTGATGCGCTGCACACCGCCCATTATTCGATCGGTTCCGGCACGCGCCTTGCTTTGGAAGACGTCCTGGCACTGATCAAGGCGTTGGAGGCCCATCCGGGCCAGATCCGTGATGCGCTGGAGGCCTATCAGGCACAGCGTCAGCCGGTGGTGGGGAAACTGGTACGCGCCGCCCGCGATAGTGCGTCCTGGTATGCGGATTTTCCGCGCCACATGGCACTGGCTCCGATGGATTTCGCCTACAGCTACATCACCCGCTCAGGCCGGGTCGATGATGAACGTCTCAGAGCCATGTCGTCTGGCTTCATGCAGCGCTATGACGCACTGCGTCCCCGGCCTGCGGCCTGAATGGAGGAGGGAGGAATGACTATTCAAGCCAAGGTTCATGCCACGGATGTGCCGACAGTGGGCGACAGCGTGCCGCGTGATGCGCAAGGTGCCCGCGAAATCGGTTTCGAACTGCCGGACATCTACAATGCCAGCGCGATCCTGTTCGACAATCTGGCACGCGGGCGGGCGGATCATGTTGCCGTCACCGGTCCCGCAGGCACGCGGACTTATGCCGAACTCTGCGCCGAGGCGTGTCGCTTCGGCAACGCTCTCCTGGGGGCAGAATTGACCAGCGGCGATCGGGTTCTTCTGTTCCTCGATTGTTGGTTTCCACGCGGAACTGAGCCGGTTAGGCGGATAATTTCCATTGAGAATTGAGCCATGTGAACCTTCCCCCAACGCGGTGAGCGACGGGGGCAACGGAGTGATCCACATGGGACTTTTAAATATTATTCGTCGGATGGCGCTGCGCGAGAAGCAGTTGATCCGCGAGATCAGCCGGCGCACTGGGCTGTCACGCAACACGATCGCGAAGTATTTGAGCGCTGGTGCGATTGAGCCGACGTTCACGGTACCGGAACGACCGAGCAAGCTTGATCCTTTTGCCGACAAACTTTCTGGCTGGCTGAAGACCGAGGCAGGGCGGTCGCGCAAGCAGCGCCGAACGCTGAAGCAGCTTCATGCGGATCTGGTGGTTCTCGGTTTTACCGGCTCTTATGGCCGGGTCGCTGCTTTCGCGCGTGAGTGGCGGGCTGACCAGCAGACGGCGGGGCGGGGTATATTTGTTCCGCTGTCTTTCCGTCCCGGTGAAGCGTTCCAGTTCGATTGGAGTGAAGACTATGCCGTCATTGGTGGCGAGCGAGTGAAGCTACAGGTGGCGCATATGAAACTGTCGCACAGTCGGGCTTTTCTGGTCAGGGCCTACCTGCTGCAAACGCACGAGATGCTCTTCGACGCCCACTGGCACGGCTTCCGGGTCTTCGGCGGCGTACCAGGTCGCGGCATCTACGATAACATGAAAACGGCGGTCGATCGTGTCGGTCGGGGCAAGGAGCGGCAGGTCAACGTCCGCTTCCTGGCGATGACGAACCACTACGTCTTTGCACCTGAGTTTTGCAATCCGGCGGCCGGCTGGGAGAAAGGTCAGGTCGAAAAGAACGTTCAAGATGCTCGTCCCCGACTGTGGCAACAGATGCCGGACTTTGCGGACCTTGCGGCATTGAACACCTGGCTGGAACAGCATTGCCACGACCTGTGGCGGGAGACGCCGCACGGTGCCTTGCCCGGCACGATTGCCGATGTTTGGGCTGGTGAGCGGGCATCCTTGATGGCGCTTCCAACCGCATTTGACGGCTTCGTCGAACAAAGCAAGCGTGTGTCGCCAACGTGCCTGGTCACCTTCGAGCGTCATCGCTACAGCGTGCCAGCATCTTTTGCCAACCGCCCGGTTAGCCTGCGGATTTATCCCGAACGGCTGGTCGTTGTGGCGGAGGGCAATGTGTTATGCGAACACGTGCGGATCATTGAGCGCGATCATCACAAGCCACCGAGAACGATTTACGACTGGCGGCACTACCTTGCCGTCATCCAGCGCAAACCTGGTGCACTGCGCAATGGCGCCCCTTTCCTGGAATTGCCGCTGGCCTTTCGACAGTTGCAGGCGCAGATGCTGCGCCGCCCCGGCGGTGATCGAGAAATGGCCGATATCCTTGCTCTTGTCCTTCAGCACGACGAACAGGTGGTCGTCAGGGCTGTGGAAATGGCCTTGGATGCAGGTGTGGCGACCAAGACGCATGTGCTGAACCTGCTGCATCGGCTGATCGACGGTAAGACGACTGACGGCCCTGACATCGATACGCCACAGGCGCTGACCTTGCTTTGCGAACCTAAAGCCAATGTAGAGCGCTACGATGGTCTGCGCGTCCAAATCGCGGGAGGTCGCCATGCGTCATGATCCCGCAAGCGCTGCCGTCGTCATCATGCTGCGTAGCCTGAAGATGTATGGCATGGCTCAGGCCGTCACGGACCTGATCGAGCAAGGGGCTCCAGCCTTTGATGCGGCCGTGCCGATCTTGTCCCAGTTACTGAAGGCTGAATTGGCTGAACGTGAGGTCCGCTCCATCGCATATCACATGAAGGCTGCTCGCTTTCCTGCGTACAAAGACATCTCCGGCTTCGACTTCGCCGCCAGCGAGATCAACGAAGCGACGGTGCGCCAATTGCATCGGTGCGAGTTCATGGACGAAGCCCAGAATATCGTGCTCGTCGGCGGACCGGGCACAGGCAAAACACATGTTGCGACCGCTCTCGGTGTCCAGGCAATCGAGCATCATCGCCGGAAGGTCCGCTTTTTCTCGACGATCGAACTGGTCAACGCACTCGAACAGGAGAAGGCCAAGGGCAAGGCAGGTCAGATTGCCGAGACGCTGGTTCGCCTCGATCTGCTGATCCTGGATGAGCTCGGATACCTTCCGTTCAGCGCTTCAGGCGGAGCGCTGCTGTTCCACCTGTTAAGCAAGCTTTATGAGCGCACCAGCGTCATCATCACCACCAACCTCAGCTTCAGCGAATGGGCAACTGTCTTCGGCGACGCCAAAATGCGACCGCTTTGCTCGACCGCCTGACCCATCGTTGCCGCATCCTGGAAACCGGTAACGACAGCTTCCGATTCAAGGCCAGTTCGGCCGCAGCGGCACAGAAGAGAGGAGAAAAGGCAAGCCTCTTGACCAAAGCCTGATCAGAAAACCATACTTAGAGCTGGCTCACTTCTCGGTGGAAAAACCGGCTCAGTTCCGCGCGAAAACCTACACGCCTGAGCATTGAGAGCGGCAATTCCGCCCTCCGTGGCTTCATTGTTGGGTGGTTCGAAATGGATATTGATTGCTTGATGCCGCAGCAGCTTGCCAGACCGAATTCTGTGATCTTCCGGCGCTTAACCACAGCAAAATCGGCGCTAATGAAATCGGCAATGCGGTAGTCAAAACCTCCCGCATATCTTGAATATTTGGACAGATGATTACGGGATCGACCGAGGCTCGAGGCAAGGAACCTCGTCAATCAGACGACAGATTCAAAGATCGATGCGCAAGTTCTCAACTGGATGCCTAAACTTAGCCGTGCCGAGTTCAGGCGCGTTGCATGAAAATCCAAAGGGGGAGAGTTATCTCGCCCAAAGCCTCATTCCTGCAACGCTGCCCCTTTTTCGCATGCTCTCGTTGATGCCGCAGAGCCGTGAAAAAATATCAAGCAACCGGCATGCGCAAGATTGCCTTTAGCGTCACACCGCTTTCACTATCTTTTACCGCCTGATTAATGTCGGCCAGAGGATAGAACTTGACCAGTTTATCAAAGGGGAAGCGCCCCTGACGGTGAAGCTCTACAAGTTGCGGAATAAAGATCTTTGGCACGCTGTCGCCTTCCACAATGCCGCGAATGCTGCGCCCGTTGAGCAGCAGGGTGTTGACATCAAACTCGGCCTTGGTGCCAAGTTTTGGTGCGCCAACCACACCAATCATCCCCAACAGGCCAAGTGTTTCAATGCCTTGCGCCAAAACCTCAGGGCGACCTGTGGATTCGAGCGCAAAATTGACGCCCGTTCCGGTGATGTCTCTCACCGCCTCGACCATATCCTGTTCGCGGCTGTTGACCACATGGGTCGCGCCGAGTTCCAAGGCCAGCTGAAGGCGCGATGGCACCACATCAACGGCGATAATGGTGGTGGCACCCACAATTCGGGCGGCCATAATGGCGCTGAGGCCCACCGCACCCGCGCCAAAGCTTACAAAGCTTGATCCCGCAGTGACCTTCAGCGCGTTGATCACCGCGCCGGCACCCGTCTGGATGCCGCAGCCAAGCGGGCCGAGAAGGTCAAGCGGCGCGTCCTTCGGCACTTTCACCGTATTGTTCTCTTCTGCGAGCGCATAGGTGGCGAAAGAAGACTGCGCGAAAAAGTGGTCGTGCAACGCTTTTCCGTCTGCATCGCGGATGGCCGTTTCGCCATTGGCATCGGTTCCGCCAAAGTTTCGCCCATAAAAATGGGTGCAATAGGCACCATCGCCTTCGGTGCAAGTGTTGCAATGGCCGCAGGCCCCATAGGTCAGCACCACATGGTCGCCCGGCTGAATGGTTTTAACATTCGGCCCGACCTTTTCGACAATGCCGGACCCTTCATGGCCCAGCACCGCAGGCAGTGGCACGGGATAATATTGGTCGCGCACGATGAGATCGGTGTGGCACAAGCCGGTGGCAACAACCCGCACAAGAACTTCGCTTCCCTTTGGGTCACGAATGTCACCCTTTTCAATGGTAAAGGCCGCCCCTTGGGCGCGGGTGACGGCAGCGGTGATTTCGGTGCATTGAAGTCTCAGGTTCATCATAATCTCCTCCTATAACAATAAGCAACCTATCAAAGCGGATAGGCGGGCGCATCAGCCTTGATGGTGACCCACTGCCATTGTGTGAATTCCTCCCAATTCGCAGGCCCGCCGATGCTGGTACCATTGCCCGAAGCACCAACGCCACCGAAGGGGTTGATGACCTCATCATTCACCGTCGCATCATTAATGTGCAGCAGACCCACATTGAGCCGTTCGCCAATGGCCAGTGCCCGGCCAATGGAGCGCGACACGATGGCACCCGACAGGCCGTAATCGGTGTCATTGGCAAGGGCGATGGCGTCTTCGTCTTTATCAAACACCGTCACCACGGCGACCGGGCCGAAGATCTCCTCATGGAAGGCCGGATTATCGCGGCTCACGCCTGCAAGAACTGTGGGTTGGAAATACAGTTCGTCATGGCCTCCACCTGTGACCACTTCAGCACCACCGGCAACGGCCGCGTCAACGATCCGCGCCGCATGATCCAGCTGGGCTTGGTTGATCAAAGGCCCAAGCGCCACTTGCCCGCTGGCCGGATCGCCTGACGGCATGGCGCTCGCATGGTCCGCCAGCTTGCCGATAAACTCTTTTGCGATGCCAGACTGAACCAAAATACGACCTGCCGACATGCAGATCTGCCCTTGATGGAGATAGGTGCTCCACACGGCATTTTTAACGGCAAGATCCAGATCGGCGTCATCCAAGACGATGAAAGAGTTTTTACCGCCAAGCTCCAGCGATACTTTTTTGAGATTGCGCCCTGCGGCCTCACCCACTTTGCGGCCTGCCGCGGTTGAGCCGGTAAACTGGATCATGCCAATATCGGGCGCATCACACAGGGCGGCCCCGGCGGCACCATCGCCGGGCAATACCGATAAAATACCAGCGGGCAGGCCTGCTTCTTCAAACAGACGTGCAATCACATGGCCACCGCAAATCGCAGTGCGTGGATCGGGCTTCAAAACCACGCCATTGCCCACGGCTATGGCAGGGGCAACCGCGCGCATGGCCAAATAGAGTGGAAAATTAAACGGCGAAATCACCCCGACGACACCAATCGCGCGGCGGCGCGCAAGGTTGAGACGGCCCGGCTGGGTCGGCAAAACCTGACCCGCTGCTTGCGATGGCATGGCCGACGCCTCATACAGCGCCTTGATCGTCAGGGCGACCTCAAAGCCCGCCTTAGGCGCGATCGAGCCGGATTCGCGCACGATCCAGTCCACAATCTCATCGCGATTGTTTTCTGCTATGCGGGCGGCGTTGCGCAATATTTCGGCGCGCTGCTCATAGGGGGTTGCGGCCCATGCAGGTTGGGCCTTGCGGGCCGTGGCGGCAGCCCCAACAATGTCTTGCGCTGTCGCCATGGCAATCTGGCCGAGTGTTTTGCCGGTTGCCGTCTCAACACTGTCTTGTGCCTTGCTCAAGCTTTTCCAGCCGCCGTCAAAGGCAACACCTTTGAGATGCTCAGGCTTGATAAAGGGTATGGATGAGGTCATTGCGGTTTGCTCCCTATGGATTGAGTGAGCCAGGCTTATCCCCTGGCGCACCATCAATGCGGTAATGAAGGCGATATCCCGACCCCTCAAGAAAGGTCACGATCCGTATTCCCCTGGTTTTGAGAGATATTCGCACCGGGCATCGCGGTTGCGGTTACGCGGTTGCAAGCACCACGGCTTTGGTGTTTCGAGCATTGCTGATGGCAAAGACCACCATTGCCAAAGCTGCGACCGCTGCGGGGATTGCGAAAATCAGGAAGTTTTGCTGCAAGGGCAGTTGCAGTGCCAAAAGGGTTCCGCCGAGCGTTGGTCCAACGATGGCCCCAATTCTGCCAACGCCGGACGCCCACCCCAGACCCGTCGCGCGAATGGAAAGATTGTAAAGCTGTGCAACGCTGGCGTAGAGCAGGATCTGCGTGCCAATGGTTGCAGCCCCTGCCACAAACACCATCAGAAACAAGATTGTCGAGGGCGGATTATAGCCAATCAGGGCAATGGACACCGCTGCTGCAATGAAAAAGCCAACGACCACTTTGGGCAGTCCGAAACGGTCACCCAGCCAGCCACCCACAATGGCACCTGCCATGCCACCAAAATTAAGCGAAAACAGGCTGAGGAGGCTCGCTTTTTCTGCATAACCGGCCTCCTGCAACACTTTTGGCAGCCACGAGGAAAGCAAATACACCAGCAGCAAGCAGCAGAAAAACGCAACCCACAGCATGAGCGTGCTCAGGGCGCGCTGATGGCGAAACAGCTCAGTCACCGAGGTTGAGGTGCTCTTGGTTTCGCTGAAGACCAGCGTATCGTCAGCTTCCAGCGCCGTCTTGGGATAAAGCTTTGCGTAGATGCGCTTTGCTTTGTCCTGTTGGCCCTGGCGAAGAAGAAACCCGATGGATTCAGGCAATTGCCAGACAATAAGCGGCAGAAGCAACAGAGGCACTGCGGCTGCGAAGAACATCGGCTGCCATCCATACTGCGGGATCAGGCCAATGCCGAGACCAGCGGTGACCATGCCGCCAACCGAATAGCCAGAGAACATCAGTGCCACCATGGTGCTGCGCAGACGCTTGGGCGCATATTCATTCATCAATGCCACGGTGTTGGGCATAAGGCCACCGCAACCAAGGCCCGCAATGAAACGGAAAATTTTGAATTGATCGGGTGAGGTCGCAAATCCGGTCAGAAGCGTCGAGACCGTGAACAGCAAGAAGCTGATCGCAATGCCCTTTTTTCGTCCAATGCGGTCGGCGAGCTGGCCGAAGATAAGCGCACCAAACATCATGCCAAACAGCGCCCATGCTTGCAGCGCACCGGCCTGTGGCTTTGTCAGGCCCCATTCTGCAATCAATGTTGGCAGCACGGTCCCCGCGACAAACACGTCGTAACCATCAACAATCAGAAGCGTTGCGCATAGCGCAACAATCGCCCATTGAAAGCCTCCGAATGGGCTGGTGTCGATCCTATCATTCACGTCAATTTTGCGCATATCCACTCCTCCCAAAGTGATTTGCAAAAGGCCTCGGCGTTAGCCCAAATCGCCCCCGGCGACGGGCAGCACGGTGCCTGTGATGTAACTTGCTTCATCTGATGCCAAAAACAGAATGGGTGCGGCCTGTTCTTCAATCGTGCCGTAACGCTTCATGAAGCTGGATTGCTTCACCTGCTCCACCACCTCCGTCATCCATGCCTTTTCGGCCTCTGTATCACCGCTGCTATTGCGCGGAATGATGCGCGGCGGCGCTTGCGTGCCGCCGGGGGCTGTTGCGACAACACGAATATTGTGCTCAGCCAGTTCCATAGCCAGCGATTGGGTAATCGCATTGACGCCACCTTTGGCCGCCGAATAGGGCACGCGATAAATGCCGCGCGTCGCATTGGACGACACATTGACAATGGTGCCGCCACCGCGTGCAAACAGATGCGGTATCACCGCATGGCAGCCGTACAGCGTCGGCATCAGCGAGCGGCGAATTTCAGCGTCAATCTGCTCGGGTTCGAACTCCGCAAAGGGCCGCATGCGGATCGCACCGCCGACATTGTTGATCAGGATGTCGATGCCGCCAAATGTGTCGGCGGCAAAGCGCATGGCCTTGGCCGCACCGTCATAGGTTTCCAGATCAATCCGGATAGCGGCCGTTTGAGCACCCTCAACCTCCGCAGCAACGTCAGCGATGAAATCGGCGCGATCGACAAACACGACGCGGCCGCCTTCTTGGGCCGCGCGCATGGCCACTGCGCGACCAATCCCTTGCGCCGCACCCGTGACAACCAGAACTTTGCCGCTAAAGCGGCCAGCAACACCTGCCGTGCTCATGCCGCCACCTTCGTGGTGCTGTTGGGCGTAAACTTCTCATAATAGAAGCTGTTTGGCTTTATGCCGTTGTCGTCGAAATAGCTGCGGACCGCATCCACCATGGGCGGCGGGCCGCACAGGTAAACATCAACATGTCCGGCATTCAGCATGTCCTGCGGCATGTGCTGCGTCACCCAGCCTTTACGCGGATGGTTGCTCGTGTCTTCTGCGACCACTGTGGCATAGGTGAAGTTAGGCAACCGCGCGGTAAAGGCCTCCAACTGATCGACCAGCACCAGATCAAGCTCGCGGGTGACGCCGTAAATCAGATGGATTTTTTGCTGAGATGGCTGTTGTGACAGCACTTCGAGCATCGAGATGAAAGGCGCAAGCCCGGTTCCCCCAGCAAGAAACAGCAGCGGGTTTTGCACCTCGCGCAGATAAAAACTGCCGAGCGGTCCTGTCAGGTCAAGCGTCGTGCCAATCTTTGCCTGTTCCAGCCAGGTGCTCATCAGGCCGCCCGGAATTTTCTTGATCAGGAAGCTGATGCGGTTTTCGCCGGGCTTTGAGCTGAAGGAGTAGGATCGGCTTTGAGTGGAGCCCGGCACAGCAATATTAACGTATTGTCCGGCAAGAAACGTCGGGGCTGCGTCCACATCCAGCTCCAGCACAATGGCAGCATCATTGTGAGGTATCACGCTTGCCACTGTTGCAGGAAAACGCTGCTGCCCGGTTTTGCAGGATGCTGAGGTGGTTGGCACGGCAATGACGCAGTCTGACGTTGGCTTCATCTGACAGGTCAGCACCAAGCCGCTTTTCGCCTCGTCAGCGGTCAGGGCATCGTCGATAAAATCATCACCAAGATCGTAAGTGCCGCTTTCAGCGCGGCACTTGCAGGTGCCGCACACGCCGTCGGAACAGTCCATCGGCAGGTTGATTTTGTTGCGATAAGCAGCATCGATAACCTTTTCGTCGTCCTTGCAATCAATGAAGCGGGTCACGCCGTCTTCGAAATTCAATGCAATTTTGTAGTCGGTCATAGAACCCTCCTGATCCGCTCAGTTCACGCACCATCAGATGTGATAGATGTCGATCACCTGCCGGATGTAATCATTCTTCAACACGATCTTCTTGCTGGCGATCAGCAGCGCATCACCGCTCTGGCGCAACGTGACGAAGGTGGTGCCAAAAAACTGGTCAGTGACTTTGTAGCGATGGTTCAATGTGAGGAAATTGTAACGCACATCGACTTCATCGCCCCGATCCGCCAGCACTTCGACATTGGTGACATTATGGCTGGTGCGCGGCTCCGGCGTGGAGGCGCTGGACCGCTCGGTTTGAATGCGAAACACCCGGTCTTCCAACCCGTCACGGTTTGGATAGTAGATCAGTGAAATTTGCGACTGCGGATCTTCGGTGAGCTGATCGTCATCGTCCCAGGCGGGCATCCAATAGGATGCATCTGTGGCATAGCAGTTGAGCCATTCCGCCCATTCCCGATCATCGAGCAGACGGGCCTCCCGATAGAGAAAGGCGCAGATAGCATGATAGGAAATGCTCATGTGACCACTCCATTCTTTTCCGCAGACAGGGCTTTGCGCATCACATGTGTCCAATATTCATGCTGGCGCACAAACAGGCCTTCGTCTTCGCTGCGCTCACCGGAGAGAAGAGGGTTCATGCCCATGCGTTTGGCATTGTCATCTGGCCCGTCAATCCACAGCGGCGCACCGCGCGACAGGTCATTCCACAGGGCAGCCGTGCCAGCATAGCCCTGTTGGCAGGCGCGGAACTCTTCAAGATCGTCGGCAGTACCCATGCCGGATACGTTGAAGAAATCCTCATATTGGCGGATGCGCAAGGTGCGGTCTTCTGCACTTTCGCCTTTGGGGGCGAAGCAGAAAATGCTGATCTCGGTTTTGTCCACGCTGATTGGCCGCGTCACACGGATTTGCGTGCTGAACTGGTCCATCAGGAACACGTTGGGATAGAGACAAAGATTGCGCGTCTGGTTGATGATGAAATCGGCTTTGTCTTCGCCGACCCGCGCCTTGATCTCGTCGCGGTGGTTATAGACCGGGCGAACCTCAGGGTTCATGGTTTTGGTCCACAGCAGAATATGGCCGTTTTCAAACCCGTAAACGCCTGCAATCGAACGGCTCCAGCTGTTGGCATCGACCGCCTTTGTGCCCTCTTCCTTGCGCCTGCCCATGGTGGCGGCGTAATTCCAATGCACAGAGCTGACGTGATAGCCATCGCAGCCGTTTTCCATCTGCAATTTCCAATTGCCATCATAGATGTAAGAGGAATTGCCACGCAGAACTTCCAGACCGTTTGGGGCCTGATCAACGATCTGGTCGATGATCACCTTGGTTTCGCCAAGAAAATCTTCCAGCGATGCCACATCCTCTTCAAGGCTGCCAAACAGGAAGCCGCGATAGCTTTGAAAACGCGGCACGCGCTTGAGATCGTGCGAACCATCCTTGCCGAACTGTGGTGGATATTGCGTGGTTTTCTCGTCCTTGACCTTTAAAAGCTTGCCCGTATTGGCAAAGGTCCAGCCATGGAACGGGCACGTGAAGCTGCCCTTATTGCCATGCTTGCGACGACAGAGCATGGCACCGCGATGGGCACAAGCATTGATCATGGCATGCAGTTCGCCGGTCTTGTCGCGGGTGATGACAATGGGCTGGCGGCCAATATAGGCCGTGTAATAATCGTTGTTGCCCGGAATCTGGCTCTCATGGGCCAGATAGACCCAATTGCTTTCGAAGATGTGCTTCATCTCCAGCTCGAACAGGTCTTCATTGGTAAAGATATCGCGGCGGCAGCGGAAGATTCCGGCGTCCTTGTCGTCCTGCACCGCAGTCGCCAGCAGATGGTCGAGATCTCTCGCTTTGTCGATAATCGCAGACATGATTTATCTCCCAAATAGAGCGTGAAAAAGCTCTGACTTTCCATACAAGTCGTTGACGACACTTGTGTCTGTTTGGTGTTTTTATATGGCGTCTGCCTGTGCGCTGGCGGCCCTTTGGACCGCCAGCCTTGCCAATCAGGCGGCTGCGCGCTTGCGCTGTTCGTTGATCTGGTTATCAACGCCGTCCACCAAAGACGTCAGGTGAATATCAAACTTGATTTCCGCAAAGGGGCTATACAGACCATTGGCCTTGATGCTGGCTTCATCGGTACGTTCAATCACCGGCGGGATCAGGCCATCACGCGTTGCATAGGCAAAATCATCATTCACCAGCGGATCACCTTCGATGTTGATCTGGGTGGTTAGCTTGCGATGACCATCGGCGCTGATAAAAAAGTGGATATGCGCCGGGCGTTGTCCGTGGCGACCAAGTGCCGACAACAGCTTTTCGGTTGGACTGCCCGGAGGCACACCATAGCCACTCGGCAGGATGCTCTGGAACTTATAACAGCCCTTGTCGTCGGCAATAATGGTGCGGCGCATGTTGAAATCGGCCTGCTTACCGGTTGGGTCAAAATGTGAGTAGAAACCACGGGTGTCACAGTGCCAGACTTCAACAGTCGCGCCGGGAACAGGCTTGCCATCAGCACCATGAACGGTTCCATGCATGATCAACAGATGACCGTTTTCGTCGGTACCGTCATCCAGCCGCGCAAAGCCATGACAAACCGGCGCACCGGCCACGTAGAGCGGACCTTCAATGGTGCGTGGCGTTGGGTTTTCAATGCCCAGGGCGGCATCAATCGCATCAAGGCGCTCGTCAATGAAATGGTCAAGGCCAAGGCCGGGCGAGATCAGACCAGCCTGACCCGCAGCACCAAGCTCGTTCAGCCATGCAATGCCGGTCCAATATTCGTCTGGTGTGATGTTCAGCTCGTCAATGGCCTTGAACAGATCAGACATGATCCGGTAGGTGATCTCTTTCATGCGGGGGCTACCGCCGTCCTTATCAAGCCCGCTCAGGGTCTTGAGAAAAGCCTGAATGTCGGGCCGATTAAAGATCTCTACGTTCATTTATGCATCCTCCTCTAGGACTTTTAGAAATCGAGCGCCACTCTCCTTGGCGCTGTTTTGCTGCCGTTAGCTATCGTTGTCGCGGATGGAAGAAGGGTGCCGCAGAAGCGGTGTCACCTCGATGTCCATGAATTTAAACAGCGGCAAGCCAGACAGTATTGCGTGCAGCTCCGCATTGTCGCTCACGTCAAAAATGCTGTAATTGGCGTATTGGCCTGCAAGCCGCCAGATGTGGCGCCACTTGCCGCTGTTTTGTAATTCTTGCGAATAGGCTTTTTCGCGCGCCAGAATGTCTGCCGCCTCTGCTTGTGGCAGGTTGTGGGGCAGGTTGACGTTCATTCGGACATGAAACAGCATGTGACAATCCTTATCCAATGACGCTGATGGTTTTGCGCACGCCGTCACGCGTAAAAAAAGCCACCCGATCGTCATCCAGTTCAATGCCAAGGCCGGGGGCGTGAGGAACTGTGAGCTCGAAATCGCTGTAATCCAGCGGTGTTGTGAGTATTTCCTCGGTCAGCAGCAACGGGCCAAACAGCTCAGTCCCCCATTGCAACTGGTTGAAGGTCGAAAACAAATGGGCGGATGCTATGGTGCCAAAAGCCCCCTCCAGCATGGTGCCGCCGTAAAGGCCAATCCCGGCTGCATCGGCAATCGCCGCCACACGCTGGGCATTGAAAAGACCACCGCTTTGCTCAATCTTGACCGCAAACACATCGGCTCCACTGATTTTTGCCAGTTCAAACGCGCTTTCAGGACCATGCAGTGATTCATCTGCCATCAAAGCAATGGGAAAGCGACGCATCAGACGCGCCAAGGCAGCCGTTGAGGCCACCGGCTGCTCCACCAATTCGCAACCGGCATCGGCAAGCGCTGCCATGCCATAGGCGGCATCGGTTTCGCTCCACGCCATGTTGACGTCCACGCGCACCGCGCCGCGATCTCCCAATGCCCGCTTGATGGCCGCAACATGGGCAATGTCATCCTGCAACGGCTTTGCACCGATCTTGAGTTTGAAAACCTTGTGCCGACGCAGGTCGAGCATTGTTTCGGCTTCAGCAATATCTTTTGCGGTATCGCCGGAGGCCAGCGTCCATGCGACGGGCAAGCGGCTGCGCAGCCGCCCACCCAGCAACTCGCTCACAGCTAGACCAAGCCGCTTGCCATGGGCATCCAGCAAGGCGGTTTCGACGGCACATTTGGCAAAGCGGTTTTCCTTGACCATTTTGCCGATGCGCATCATCAACGCCCGGACAGCGGTGGCATCTTGGCCCAGCATGATGGACTTGAAGTAAGTATCGACCGCCAGCTTCATGCTTTCGGGGCTTTCGCCGCCATAGGCCAACCCGCCGATTGTGGTACCTTCACCGATGCCGACAATGCCGTCGCTGCAATAGATTTTGACCAGCATCAAGGTCTGGCCGTTCATGGTCGCCACCGACAGTTTGTGTGGCCGGATAGTTGGAAGATCGACAAGCAGGGTCTCAACCCGCTCAACAACGGGGAAAGCGACTGTTTTCGAAGCAAGGGGTGTAAAGGTCGTGTTCATGGCGTGACGGTAAGTCCAACCACAAAAGACGTCCAATATCATTGCTATCGCCTATCATACCTATTTCGTATAGTATGAGAAAAATCATCTGCATATAGTTACTTGTTGCGTCGCAACATATCTTCAATGATAGGTGTTTACTGAAAACAAAAGGGCTGAAACGATGGATCTCCGCCAACTCCGCTACTTCGTCGCTGTCGCACAGGAGCGGAATTTCACGCGGGCAGCTCAGATTTTGCACATCGCGCAGCCACCGTTAAGCAGGCAGATTCAATTGCTGGAGGAACAACTCGGCGTGCCGCTGATCATCCGTAAAAGCCGCCCGGTGCGGCTGACGGAGGCTGGCCGGTTGTTTTACGAACAATCCTTGCAGATTCTGGGGCGGGTGGAACAGATGCAGACGGCAACCCGTCGGGTCGGTCTGAACCAGAACAGTGTTCTGTCCATCGGCTTTGTGGCTTCGACCCTTTACGGTGGCCTGCCGTCGCTGGTGCGCAAACTCCGCGAACACGCGCCGGAACTGGATATTCAATTGCTGGAACTCGTCTCGGTCCAACAGATTCCGGCGCTGAAAGAAGGCCGCATCGACATTGGCTTTGGTCGCGTCCGCCATAGTGATCCGAATGTCGCAGGCCTGTTGCTTCGGGAAGAGTGCCTGGTGGCGGCCATTCCGAAAGGCACGCCGCTTGCCCGGGATATATCGCCTCTCTCTGTTGCTGCTCTGAATGATTGCAGGATTATTGTTTACCCCAAGGAGCCTCGCCCCGGCTATGCAGATCAGGTGCTGGGTCTGTTACAAAGTCACGATGCACGCCCGGCCGAAGTGCAGGAAGTCCGGGAGATCCAGACGGCTCTGGGCTTGGTTGCCGCCGAAGCTGGTATTTGCATTATTCCGGCCTCGGCGCGACAAATGCGCTCGGATGTGCATTATCGATTGCTTGATGGAAAGGGTGTGACCTCACCGGTGATTATGAATCATCGAATTGGAGACAATTCACATTATATCGATCTTGTGAAACAGTTGATTCAGGAGATGTATGCGGAACAACCACCTTGGCTGGACCTTGAACACAATCTCCTGCATCCAACCTTTAATACCAGCCGTCAATGATCAGAACCCATTTGCCCATTGCCGCCGGCCGATGGACATGATCTTCCATGGTCGGTTCTGCAATGTCTGCCAAGCGTGACAGCAGTGGTCAACGATGTCTTCGTAGGATTTGAAGACGCGGTTAGAGAGCCAGTTTGTCACGCATGAACTGCCAGATATTTTCGGCGGGATTAAGTTCGGACGATTTCGGCGGCAGCTGCAGGATGGTGATGTTTTGAGGGATAGCCAGGTTGTTGGACATGTGCCATCGGTTTTGTCGCAAACTTTTGGCATGGTCGCAGAGAGGCTATTCCAGGATACAGTTATGCGGCGAGTGCGGAGAACTGTTTGAATGCCGATTGGCCACTGGTGGAAAACTGCTGTTTGCGGATCATATGGGCGACTTCGATGCCGTCCAGCTTCTTGATGAAACGATGATCTTGCTCAATCATGGTGTTGAGATGTTTGACTTGGCAAATCTCGATCAGCCAGAACCAACCGCGCAACAGCAGCAGGAGGTTCATGTTCTGCAGTACTGCCAAATTCGCCCCACTCTTGTCGATCACGACTTTGTCCGGCCAGCCATTGTTCTCGATGGTGCGGGCGAAAAAATCGGTAGCGGCGGCCTCGTTGCGATGCTCAGACAGCATGAAATCAAGGGTTTGCCGTGCTTATCAATGACGCGATAAAAATACATCCACTTGTCTTTGACCTTGATGTAGGTCTCATCCATTCGCCTGGAGCCACCGGGTTTGGATTTGCGGCGCTTCGCTTGAAGGGCAATCAGCGGAGAGTATTTCACGACCCATCTATTCAGTGTCGCATGGTCGAGATTGACACCGCATTCAGCCATGATTTCTTGAAGGTCGCGGTAGGAAACCGCATAGCGGACATAGAAAAACACGGCGTATAAAATCACTATCTTTCGGATAGTGACTGCCTTTGAAATCGACCATGACCGCTCAACTCTGCCTGCCTGCTTTCTTCAGGCTGCATCTACCGCATGATCATTGAGGCTGCAAATCAGCCGGAAATTTTGCGACAAAACCGTCAGTTGCGCCTTGACTAAGCCTTTACGCCGAACCTGTCGGGCGCGATCGAAGCGGGTGACACCATCAAGCGCGCCGGTGGGCCCGACGGCAACTATGTGGCGTTGAACTGAAAGCCTCCTGGTAAATCGCTGCGGCAGAACGAACGCACCGTTCACCGTTTGACCTTCGTTACTTGGCCCCCACATTCCTATATCGAGGGCAGCACAATCACTTTTCTGCAGATGCAAGGTTTTTATCCATGAAAAACATTGGTTTCCTCTCCTTCGGCCATTGGTCGCCGTCCCCTCAGTCGGGAACGCGCTCCGCTGGCGATGCACTGCTGCAGTCTATCGATCTGGCGGTTGCCGCTGAAGAATTGGGGGCTGATGGCGCCTATTTCCGCGTCCACCATTTTGCCCGGCAGCTGGCATCGCCTTTTCCGCTTCTCGCCGCCGTCGGCGCCCGTACCAGATCGATCGAAATCGGCACGGCCGTCATCGATATGCGCTACGAAAATCCGCTCTATATGGCCGAAGATGCCGGTGCTGCCGATCTGATCGCGCAGGGTCGTTTGCAGCTTGGCCTGAGCCGCGGATCGCCCGAGCAGGTCATCAATGGCTGGCGCTATTTCGGCTTTCATCCGGAAGAGGGTGCCAGCGATGCCGATATGGGCCGGCGCCATGCGGAAGTGTTTCTGGAGGTGCTGAAGGGTCAGGGTTTTGCCGAGCCCAATCCGCACCCAATGTTTCCCAACCCGCCCGGGATGCTGCGCCTTGAGCCGCATTCGGAAGGCTTGCGGGAGCGTATCTGGTGGGGCGCCGGCTCCAATGCCACCGCCATCTGGGCCGCCGAGCGCGGCATGAACCTGCAAAGCTCGACATTGAAGGACGACGAGACCGGCGAGCCCTTCCATGTGCAGCAGGCGGCGCAGATCCGAGCCTATCGCGAGGCCTGGAAGGCGGCGGGTCACACCCGCCAGCCACGGGTATCCGTCAGCCGCAGCATCTTCGCTTTGGTCGATGACCGGGACCGCGCCTATTTCGGCCGCGGCGGCAAGGAGCAGGATTCAATCGGCTATATCGATGACAGCACACGGGCCATTTTTAGCCGCTCCTATGCGGCGGAACCGGATGTGCTTGTTGAGGAGCTGGCGCAGGATGAAGCCGTCACCGAGGCCGATACGCTGCTGCTGACCGTACCGAATCAGCTCGGTGTCGAATACAACGCCCATGTCATCGAGGCCATTCTGAAGCACGTAGCCCCGGCGCTCGGCTGGCGATAACCTGCAGTCTTGAACAGCAAGCGCCTTCAGGCCCGCGCGCTGAGCCAGCTGTGAACGCCGCCAGCCGCCGCGCGGCCGGTATCAAAACAGGCCGTGAGGAGGTGGCCGCCCGTCGGCGCCTCCCAGCCGCTGAACTAAATGCCTTGAGTGGCTTCAGGGTTATCATGTGATCTTATCAACAATCATCGCTGGTTGGGCTGCCTTGATGACTGATAGTCGCCCTGTACGGCTCTCATTTTATCGCGAGTGCTTACGAAACATTGATGTGAAAAGTAGAAGAGCGGCAAAAGCAGCGACAACCGAGGCCACCCGGATAACTGCTCGGAAATCGTAGACTTGCGCTATTAGGCCGGTCGCGGGGCCCGCAAGAATGCCGCTGACACTCAGAACATTCCAGTAAAGCGCGGTGGCCTGTGCCGGGCGATCACCGGAGAAAGATTGCACGAAACTGATGCCGATGCTGGCATAGAGGCCGTAATACAGGCCCTCTAAGGCCGCGCCGGCCAACATCTGTGGATAGGTCTGCACATAGGAGAGCAGCAGGATCGTTACGGTTGCCAGCAGCGCCACTGCGACAAGTGGCCCTTTCAGGCCAAAGCGGGAGATGATCATGGGTGTAGTAAAGATCGCGAGGACCTCCACGAAGGTCTTCATGCTGAAGGCCGTGCCTGGCGCATAACCCGGTAGCCCGACTTCCCGCACGTAGAACAATGGCAGTGCGCTGAATGTCAGAGAGTGCGCTGAGGACAGGCAGAACACAAATGCGGCCGCCAACCACAGGCCGACGTCCTTGTTGGAAGAATGTGCGTGTACTGATCCTGACTTGGGACGAAGTGTCATATCGCGCGGGATAATTATCCACCACATCAACGCCCAGCAGCATGCCAGGGCAAAAGCGAGCTTGAAGACGGCAGCTTCGCCGAAGCGCTCTGCGAACAGGAAGGCGACCGCCGGGCCTATCATCCAGGCGGTTGACGTCGTGGCGCGCAGGAATGCGTTGGACCGGCTACGCGTAATCTTGCCGCGTTCTGCTACGACCGCACCGAGGCTGAACATAGTGGATACCGCACTACTGCTCAGGCCGAATCCAAGCACGCCGAATGTCAAAACGATCCTGAAGGACGGTGAAATCGACAAGGCACTCGTGGCAAGAAGATAACCCGCCAGTGCTACACCGATCAGCGGAAAAGGAGCAATACCCGCATCCAGCCAGCGACCAAAGGTGCGGGTGCAGATTATGCCGAGCACGGTAACGCCCGCCGCGTAGAGGCTGATTGTCCACGGCGCGCGTCCCAAACCCTCCACAATGTAGTAAGCCATGAACGGCCCGATCATGGAACTGCATGTCGTGCCTATAAACAACACAAGCAAGAAGGGATAGAGTGAGAGCGAACGGCTGCTCATCGTCGCACTCATGGAAATGCCTTTCGAGATGCTGTCGCGGATGTTTCCGCAAACTTGCAAATTCAGGTCAATAGGCACCAACTATGACAGCCGTGTAACAGGCTAGTTGTGATATGAACAGGTGGACGTTTGGCTCGTCCGCTTCGAGCCGACAGCGGACTTCAGCCGTGTGTTCACTCCGGGGACTTTCAGGGCATTCGCTCGTCGACCTGGATCCATGTCCGTCGAGGAGACGGGTGAGCGTGGGGGATATTGGCAACGACGCGTAACGCGAGCTGTCCCGTCGCAGATTTTCAGCGACGTCGGGTACGTTCCTCTGCCTCGTCCTCGAAGCTCGGTGGCTTGGTTTTCACCCACGCGACGAATTTCTGGATCGCGGGGTCCTCGAGAATAGCGGCGATCGTGGAAAACTTCTTCGCCAGCTGCGCGTCGGTGAAAACCCCGTGGATGTGGCTATGGCATATGCGATGCAGGGGCAACTTGAGCTTGCCGCCTTTGCTCTTGGGAACCAGATGGTGGTCCTCCATTTGGTCGTCCGGTATCACGCGCTCGCACAGCGGACAGATGACCGGCTCCGCTTGCATATCGTCCGAAGCGAAATTGTCTCTGATTTTGCGTGCCATTAGTCTCTCCGTCGGCGGTCGGGCCTCGTCCGTTCGGCTTCGGTAGATCATCCTCTACCTGCTGACAACAAGAGAGGCCGCGGCGAAATCGCACCCGACCTTCCTCATCTTCGTCCATTCGTCAGGTCAGGACGTCCGTGGAGCGGTTGTCCTGACATCGCTCGCACGACAGCGAGTAGCCGCTTCATCTCGAATGCGGGCTACTGCGTGGGAGTACCCCTGAAACTTGTTAGGCCACCTTCCGCCGTCGGTTCTGCCCTAGGCCACTTTCCTTTGCCAAACGCGAACGCGCTTCCGCGTATGCAGGAGCGACCATGGGGTAGTCGCTTGATAGATCCCATTTTTCTCGATACTGGTCAGGGGAAAGCGAATGATGGGTCATCAGATGACGCTTCAAGGACTTGAAGCCATTCCCGCATTCCAGACACGTCATCTGATCTTCCTGGAGAGACTTGCGGACCGAAACAGCCGGCTTCTGCTTCTCGACAATGGCGTCAGCTGCGGCAGGTATCGACGTCGACGTCAATGCTGCGTGGACATCGGCTATCAGCAAACGTAGTTCACTCACGGGGATGACATGGTTGCTGACGTAGGCTGATACGATATCGGACGTCAGTTCAACCAGCAGGCTTTGACTGTGGGTCTTCGGTAATTTGTCCGTGGATATAATCTTCTTCCAATGCCGCATTCAGCGGTCAGGCAAGCCAAAAAGTATTTCTGCTGTTTCCCATATCAATCCCAGGCGGGCAACAGCCTCCCGTATCCCCGGGCTTTGGCCTCTTTGAGGCCGTTGCGAATGTTGGTTTCCACGCAGAACTGAGCCGGTAAGGCAGATAAAGGGATGCGGTCCAGTTGAGCGCAGAAAATTCTGTGCCCGAAGCTTATCCTCGACCTCGATCGGCATGCCATGCTGCGGGTCGCACATACGTTTTTCCCCATCCCAAAGATGATGGGCAACGAACTTCAGCAGAAGCGCTTCCGGCGCAGGCCAGGGCGGGGACGTTCCCATCGCTGCCAACGACCATGCTTCCAGATAGGCCAGATCGGAGGTGAGTGCCCGAAGGGTGTTTTCGCCCATGCCTTGGTTGACCAGATGGCGGAGAGTCTCAACATCTTGATCCGTCAAAAGTTCGGCCAGCTCATTGCGGCGCTCCATTGGCAGGACGGCGGCGATTGTGTTGAGGTGATCGCGGCGATGGATAAGCGCTTTTTTACGTGTCCCTGTCATGCGGATGAAGACGTCGGATGCAGTTTCAGATCCGTTTGCGAAAAATCATGACCCTTGAAAAGTAAGGGGGCGTTAGCAACGATAGACACAGCATAGGAAAAACAATCGCCCATGTTGAGTGATGCGGGATGACGCCCTTTGCCAAATTGATCGAAAGCTTTTTCGGCCACAAAATAATGGCGCTCCCCAAAGGCACCGGCGGTGACATTCGGAAATTTTCGCCCGGCCAGAACGATGCGTGCCTCAAGCAAAATAGGCCAGCTGATCAGAATATCTCCATGTGTGACAAGCGAATGAAACGTTTTGGCCTCAGGTTCATTAAGCGACATGGCAATAATAACCGACGTATCAATGGTGATTATATTGGCAGGCCGTTTTCGTCATAGAGATCATCATGGGCAGAGGTCGTGCCGGGTGGAACTTGACGACGGCCTTCAGCCATCAGCGCCCAAAGTGTATCAGCTGGCGTTTACGCCGCCTTTTCTCGCAACTCCTGCACATAGCGTTCGAGGGTCTGTTCGACGAGGCGGTTGATCGGCTGACCGGTGCCGCGTGCGAGCGCACGCGCCAGATCGCGGGCTTTGCCACTACGGATGGAAAGCTGTGGTTCGGACATGGTGTTCCTTATCAAAAGTTGGGCTAAATACAGCGATTTCCGCAATAGATAGCAACGTTCTGCCCAAAGATGGCTAGTTTCCGATAAGGGATACTTATCGATGGTTAGAGCGCCAACCTGCAATCATACCGTGTCAGGAACCCTAATATTCCGATAGAGTCCGTTTAAGAAATAATTTACCATGATTTCAATGCCTTATGATGTTTCGAAAATCAGTATGACAGCCCTGATGGACTCGGCTTTTCGCGCCGGTATCGCTTTGACGCGTCTCGACGAGCGCATCGCCCGTTCACCAGTTGGCGCGGGTTGGATTGAACGGTCCCAATTCACCGATGCCTGCGCCTCACTGTGGACCGACGGCGAACTGGTTCATCTCGAAGACCTCGTTCTCCACGACGATATCAGGGATATTCGCACACCCACTCATGAGCTGACAATCGCCTGCGACTTGCTGCGCAGCCGCCGGCGCATTGCCACCCATCTTTCCGGCCGGGCATTTTCAACAGAGGGTATCCGAACTTTGTGATAGATGTCGGACAATCTACCAGGCGTCGACTATGCCGCCATCGATGCGCTGCTCGCGCGCTCTGACGCCGCGATCGAACGAGTCAAAAAGCCCGGCTGGGCTCTGGCCGATTCGCTGGTTATCGCTATTGGTTTTTTGAAACACGATCGGTTTTGCGGGATTTGCCACCCTCTTATGGGCAATAGATCGCCTTTGCTTTGATAACCGCTACACGCGCGATATCGTAACTTTCCAAGGGATGAATGGGTTTTAGCGCACTTTATCCGGACCTTTTGCATATTCCGTTTCGCCAGAGACGAAACGCATAGCGTTGTAGAGCGAACTGACGGGTGGGCATTCATATAACGGTATGTAATGATTGTATGTATATTATATACACCATATAGATGTTTTTCATTCGTATTGAGGAGGAAAGCGTCATGGATCACATCAAGGCATCTGCTGAGGGCAATGCGCCAGACATCAACTGCGCCATTGATCCAATTGAATCTTTGAAAACCATGTTTGTTGACATGGTGCAGGCGGGTCGTATCGCCAAGGGGCAATGTCCGGTCATGCGGCCGGTGTTCCTCAAGCCGCATGGTATTGCTTCGGCGCAGTTTCTGATCCGGTCCGATCTGCCCGCGCCCTATCAGGTCGGGATTTTTGCCCATGTCGGCAAATCCTTTGATGCCTGGTTGCGCTTTTCTTCCGATACATTGCCGACACTTGAGGATTTCAAATCCACGCTGGGGATTGGCATCAAGTTGTTCGATGTTCCCGGAAAGAAACTGCTTGGCAATCCGGATTCACCAACCTTCGATTTTATCCTGCAAAATTTCAATGTCTTCTTCGTCGATACGGCTGCGGATATGTGCGCCTTCACCAAGGCTGGTGTGGTTGATGGGGACTATGATCCCTATCTCAATACTCACCCAAAGACGGCTCAACTGCTGGACGCCATGGCCAAGCCCGTGGCCAGCGTGCTGGCAACGCCCTATTGGAGCGGGCTGCCTTTCAGTTTCGGCGAAACCTATGCGAAATATAAACTGGAGCCGACCATCTCTGTTGATCCGCCGACGGATGATCCGACAGACCCTACCTATCTGGCGGCTGATCTCGCCAGTCGCCTGAGCGCGGGCGAAGCACGGTTCCGCTTCATGGTACAGTTGCGCACCGTGCCGGACCGTATGCCGCTGGATGAGGCGACTGTGGAGTGGCCGGAAGATCTCAGCCCGCCAATCCATATTGCCGATCTGGTCATCCCCCAGCAGGATATCAATGCCCGCGGTCAGGCCGACTATGGTGAGAACCTCTCGATGAATATCTGGCGTGTCACGGAGGAACATAGGCCGGTGGGCTCTATTGCCGATGCCCGCCGTGTGGTCTATGCGGCAGCCGCCGAATTGCGTCGTAATGTAAACGGAATCCCGGTTGGCGAGCCGGATGCGCCGCGTCCGCAGTCTGTGCCAGCACCACGCGGCCTCGATAGCACCATCGTGCGCGCCGCAATCCATCCAGCCATCGGCATTGCCCGTATTGGTGATGCCAAAACCGAGTATTTCATCGGTCCCGAAGTCACCGATGCTCCGCCTGAAAATGCACCGCCTCCATCATTTTACCGAGACACGACGGGCGCCATCAAGCGGCAGGCCGCCCGGTTTCGTATCTATGGCTATAATGCGGCTGGCGATGTCGTCAACGAACTGACCAGCGACAATGCCGATATCCATTGGACCGTGCATGTCGCCAATCGTAAAGCGCAATGGTACCAGTTCCAGTACGCTCTGGATATTCCGGAGGCGATTGATGCGCCTGACAATGCCTTTCCGCTGCGCAATCCAGACGTCGTGGATCGCTCGACGCTTGCTATCGATCCCGGCCCTCGCAGCATTTCAGGCCGCGCTGTCTCTGGCCCAGCCTATGCCTTCGACACAGGAACCTTCAAGGCAGCCGCCGCCGAGCCGGTTGTCGTACCGCTGGGTGAACTGCGAACGGATGAAGAAGGGCGGCTGATCTTTCTGGGCGGGCATGGTAAATCGGCTTCGCCAACCAATGCCCCGGTCTATGATCCGGATAACCCGCCAAGCTTTAACAATGCCAATGATTGGTATGACGATACGTCCGACGGCCCTGTGATGGCGCAGGTTTCCATCAATGGTCAATCGATCCCGGTCGAATCGGCCTGGGTGGTGGTCGCGCCGCCGAATTACGCGCCCGATATCATCAGTTGGCGCACGATGTATGATCTGATGTGCGATGTGTCGGTTCAGGCAGGCTGGATGCCGATGCCGAGTGAACCATCCTTCTCGACGGACATCCTGCCGATATTGCAGCGTCTCAGCAATCTGCAATGGGTCAATAAGGGCTTTGCTGCTTATTTCGGCAAAGGCTGCCCATTGGATTTCAATAATCCTGATCTGCTTGCCAAGCTGTCGCAAAAGCCCGCAGGTTTGGCGGAAGGTGATGACCCCTACGGCGAGTTGCGTCGCACGCTTTTCAACGGCTTCCGCCCGTCCGCGCCTATTGTGGCCGAGCCGGTGCAATGGCCGCATGTACAGCCTTGGATCTATGGCGACGCCTTCGGCAGTTTCTCCGAAACTGGCCCCGGTAACATGCTGACCATGACGGGACTGCAAGAAGCCATTCTGCGCAAATGGGTGGAGGGCAGCTTTATCGATGATTGGCCGGAGGCGATAAAGCCGGTCTCGAAGATTGAAGAGGTTCCTCTTCCGGGGCAACCGCATATGCTGGATAAGGCCGCCTTGCATTATTGCCTCTCCGATACATTCCACCCGGGCTGCGAGATGACCTGGCCAATGCGCCACGCCAGCCTATATTCTGCGCCCTTCCGCATTCGTCTGCGTCCAGCCAGTACTCCGGAGCCGGATTATGGAACGACCATGACGCCCATTCTGGTGGAAAAGGTCGGCGGGCCGCTTTACGCCCAGCCGCCGGGCGGCATTACCCGGTGGATGGCAATCCCCTGGCAGGGTGACACGGCCTTCTGCCGCTCGGGCTATGATCCTGAATTTGATCCTTATTTGCCAACGTTCTGGGCGGCGCGCGTACCCAATCAGGTGTTGAGCGAGGAGGATTACAACAAGGTCATCGATGAAACTTTGCCGCGCGCGGAGCGCATTGCGGCCTATAGCCGCCGCGTCAACTGGCTGCGTGCGATCATGAACCACGATACGGCGCAAGTCATGATGGATATGGTCGCTGAATTTGGGCAGCTTGGTATTGTGGAGGCACGGCCGGGCGTAAAGGGTGATCCTGATTTTCCTGAGTATATCTATGTCGAGACATTGGCCGTCAGCAAACTCAAGCATGCCGCCGATCATGCGGTTCGCTTGCTTGCAGAGGCACCGCAGCCGCTGACCAAGCTGGAAAAGGCCGGTTGGGCAAGCCGCGAGCAACTCGAAGCGTTTCGAGCTGTCCGTGTTCAAAAACGTTAAAAGCCAGGCGCTCACAGCCCCGCCGCAGGGCGACGGGGCTGTGTTTAATGTCGTTGTGGCAGGAGCCGGGCCAGCAGGGGCTATTGCCGCCAGTCACCTCGCCCGTGCGGGCCGGTCTGTGGTTATGCTTGATCGGCTTCGTTCCCATGCGCCCCGTCTGGGCGAAACATTGCCGGGGGCTGCGCAAAGGCTTTTGGTTCAGCAGGGGCTTGCCGATCTTGCCGTGCCGGGGCCGCACCATGCACGGGTTGGCGGAGGCCTGACGGTCTGGGGTGATGAGCATGTGGTAGCAAGCGATACTTTGCGTGACCCCTATGGGCCTGGTCTGCGCCTGGATCGTGCCCAGTTCGATGCGGATCTTCGCCATGCCAGCCTTGAAGCCAATGGCCTGTGGTGGGAGGTGAATGTCCGCGACATCAAAAGGCAAGACGGGTTGTGGGTGATCGGGCTGGATGATGGGCGTATCATCCGCGCGCCCTTTATTATCGATGCGACGGGGCGTTCGGCGCGGATTGTCCGCCTGCTTGGTGTTGCACAGCACCGCGGCGCGGCACTGGTCTCGCTGTATCAAATCGCAAAACCCCAAAAAAATGCTGATCTGGAGCGGACGCTGATTGAAGCCACGCCCGATGGCTGGATTTATGCGGGCCGGCTTGCCGATGGTTTTTGGGCCGTTGGCTATCACACGCTGCCACAGGATGCGGTGCAGCTGCGGCGCTTGCCTGATCGCCGTATTGCACTTTTTAACGAAGCGCCCCATCTGGCCTCATGCCTTGGCGCGTTGCAATGGGAGGGGCCGGTCTTTGCCCGTGATGCCCGCAGTCTTGCCGCCATCACCCCATGCGGTGAAGGTTGGTATGCTGTCGGGGATGCGGCATTGGCCTTTGATCCGATTGCAGGTCAAGGTCTGTTCAATGCCCTTCGCACTGGCATGGCGGCAGCCGAGGGCATTCTTGCTGCTCCAGCGTCTGGCTTGTCAGCTTACGCGCAGGAGCTGGCGCGTGTTCGCGCAATCTATAGCACGCGGCGGCAAAGCCTCTATTGCTCCGAAAGCCGTTGGCTGGAAAATGATTTCTGGAAAATGCAGCAAGATCAGGTGGCTGTACCCGGTGATGTTGGTCGTCAACACGTCGCCACATGAGGGCCGGTCAGCGGGGTCTCACTCCGCTTGAGACTTTGCAATCTGTTTGGGCGGCACATTTCCATTCCTCTCGACCCGGTCCCGGTGAAGCGCCGCGCGGGCCAGCATCATCAGCGTCACTGGTGTTGTAACCGTGACGAGAATGCCGATCAGAATTTCATGGATCGCCAGGCGTGACGATGCAATGGAAAAAAAGATCATCGATCCAAGCATGATCCCGCCAACGCCCCAGCTGGTTCCAAGCGTTGGCGCGTGGATGCGTTCATAAAATGTTGGCAGGCGCAGGAATCCGATCGCGCCAATCAGCGCCAGCGTTGCGCCGACCAGCAGGAAAAAAGCAACGCATATGGCGGCCCAGACCGGAATGTCTGTTGCGGAATAGATCATTCGATCACCTCCCCACGCATCAGAAATTTACCCAGGGCAACGGAGGCGACAAATCCCAACATGCCGATCACCAGGGCGGCTTCAAAATAAATCTCCCTGCCCGTGCCAACACCGAAGGTCACCAGCAGCAGCATGGCATTGATGTAGAACGTATCAAGACCGATGATCCGGTCCTGGGCGCGGGGTCCGATAAACATCCGCACCGAAACGATGGCCATGGAGGCCACGAGCATCAATTGGGCGAGCGAGACGGCGCTGAAGAGAATAATTGCACTCATGCGAATATCTCCAATAGCAGTTTTTCGTAGCGGTTCTTGATCATGTCCCGCCAGACGGATTCGTCTTTGATATCAAGCACATGCAGAAGCACGGAATTGTCGTTGGAATCATATTCAAGCCAGGCCGAACCCGGCGTGCTTGTCAGGATCACCGCCAGCACGGCTAGTGCGAACTGGCTTCTGATTTCCAGTTGAATAATGACAAATCCCGGATCATGCTGCCGCGATCCGCTCCTGATGATGATGGCGGCCACGGCAATGTTCGACCTGGCGATATCGTAGAGCACGACGAGAAACAGCTTGGGGAGAAGATACCACTTTCTCAGGCGCGGCTTTTCAGGACGCAGCGACGCCATGGCCCAACCCGCGAAGACGGCGACGAATATGCCCAAGATCAGATGGCCGAGGGTGAAGCCATTGAGCAGCAGCCACATGATGACCAGTGACAGGGTCAGAACCGGATAGGGCAACATTAGTCGCTCTCCTTTCCAGTGCTGGAAAGGCTTTTAAAGCCAGGAATTTGCGTCGCATTGCGGACCGCGTCGATGTAATTTGCCGGCTTGCTCAAGGCGCGGATCGTCGTGTCCATATAGTGCATCGCTGGCCCGGCCTGGATGGTCAGAGCGAGCGTGAGCGCCAGTAGAAACATCACGGGAACGATTTCGATGACAAGGACACGCGGAACGGTGCCTTCGATCGAGCTCCAGAATGTGCGGATGCCAGCGCGGGTCATGGAAATCAGCGCGGCGATACCCGACAGGATGACCAGCACGATCAGCGCCCAGATCGCTATGGTGGGCGGCGAACCGATGGCACCGGTGCCCATCATCGCCGACAGCATCGCAAATTTGGCGATGAAGCCGGACAGTGGCGGCAGGCCGGAGAGCAGTATTCCGCAGGCAGCAAAACAAATGCCAAGGATCGCCATGGTGCCGGGCATCGTGACGCCCTCTTCTTCATAGGGCGTCTGCTCATCCGCATCGCCATAGGCATCCATCGTCACGGCAAGGACATTGGCGCCGGCATCCTGTCCCCGTTCGACAAGCTCGATCAGCATAAAGAATGCGCTGATGGTCAGTGTCGAACTGACAAGATAAAGGAGAGCTCCTGAGGATATGGCTCCATCATTGATACCGACAACCATCAACAAGGTGCCCGAAGACACCAGAACCGAATACCCGGCCAGCCGCCCGAGGACTTGGGAGGCGAGGACACCAATCGTCCCGAAAATAAGGGTCGCCATGCCGCCATAGAGCAGCACGCCCGCGCCGAAGCCCGCCGATGGGCCTTCCCCGAACAACAGCATGGTCAGCCGCAGGATGACATAGATTCCGAGCTTGCTCATGATGGCGAAAATGCCGGCCACAGGAGCCGCTGCCGCACTATAGGCGGTTGGTAGCCAGAAGCAGAGCGGCCACATGCCTGCCTTGATGAGGAAGACCACACCCAATATGCCAGCGCCTGCCTCCATCAACATGCGACGGTCCGGTTCCATTTCCGGGATGCGGGCCGCGAGATCGGCCATGTTGAGGGTGCCAGCCGTGCCGTAAATCAGGCTGACGCCAATCAGAAACATCAGTGCGGCGACCAGGTTGACGGCAATGTAGTGCAGCCCCGCCTTGACCCGAAGCGGTCCAGACCCATGCAGCAGGAGACCATAGGACGCGGCCAGCATCACCTCGAAAAACACGAAGAGATTGAAGAGGTCACCCGTCAGGAAAGCTCCGTTGACGCCCATCAGCAGCAATTGGAACATGCTGTGAAAATGGGCGCCGACCGTATGCCAGCGGGCAAAGGAAAACACCAGGGCCGGAATGGCGAGCAATGCCGTCAGCAGCAGCATCAGGGCCGATAAACCATCCAGCACCAGCACGATGCCAAACGGCGCTGCCCAGTTGCCGACCAGATAGACGCCCTCGAAGCTGTTCGGCCCGCTCTCGATACGAAACAGAATAATGGCGATGACTGTCAGCATGACCGCGGAGACAAGGCTGATCATCGCCTTGGTCATCCTTCGGCGCTCATCAACGAGCAGCAGCACCGCACTGGCAACCAATGGCACCAGCACAGGCGCAATGATCAGATGGTGGGCCCAACCATTCATTTCGGTTCGTTCCTCCCATCGACATGGTCGCTTCCGGTCAGACCGCGCGAGGCCAGCAGCACCACGAGAAATAGGGCGGTCGTTGCAAAGCCGATGACGATTGCCGTTAGAACGAGCGCTTGCGGCACCGGGTCCGCGAGATGGCCAGCCCCGTCATCGCCAAGAATGGGTGGTACATTGGCCTTAACGCCGCCGACACCGAAGATGAACAGGTTCACGGCATAGGACAGCAGCGAAAGCCCGACGATCACCTGATAGGTTCGAGGACGCAGGATGAGCCAGACGCCGCAGCCGGTCATGACGCCGATGGCGATCGATAGAACAAGCTCCATCACCCTTCCTCCGATTTCGAGGCGTCGATCATCCGCAGGCGATTGATACGCAAGGACTGATGCGCGAGAGCGACGAGAATAAGAACCGTGGAGCCGACCACCAGGGCAAACACGCCGAGATCAAACAGCAGCGCCGTTGCCGCCGGGATCTTTCCGATCAACGGCAGGTCGATATAGCGGGAATGCGAGGTGAGGAACGGATATCCCAGCAACCAGGCACCGATGCCGGTGGCAACAGCGGTCAGCAGGCCTGCACCCATCCAGCGCAGCGGCAGGATGCGGATACGATCTTCCGCCCAGCGGGTGCCACCCGCCAGATATTGCAGCAGAAACGCAATCGACAGCGTCAACCCGGCAGAAAAACCACCGCCCGGCAGGTCATGTCCACGCATGAACAGGTAGACCGATAACGTAACGATGACCGGAAACAGCCATTGCATGATGACCGAGGGGATCAGAAGATAGTCGCGTACCGTATCGCCCGCCGACCGTTCCGGCCGCTCCTCGTCGAAGCGGTTTTGCGCCTGCTGCTGTTCCGGCATGCCCATGCTGTCTTCCGCCGGGCGGAAGCGGCGCAAAAGCCCGTAGACTGTCAGTGCGACAACCCCGAGAACGGCAATCTCGCCCATGGTATCGAAACCACGGAAATCCACCAGTATGACATTGACCACATTGCGGCCACCGCCCTGCGAATAGGCATTTTCCAGGAAATAGCTGGCAATGGCATCGGGAACCGGCATGGTCATCACCGCATAGGCGGTGAACGACATGGCGACACCACAGAGAACCGCGAGGGCGAAATCCCGAAACCGGCGAAACCGCGCCCTCAAGGTCATGATTTCCCCAAGTGCTTCTGACCGCTTGGGGAGCCAGCGTAGGCCGAGAAGGATGAGAACCGTGGTGACGATTTCGACCAGCAATTGGGTGATGGCGAGATCGGGGGCCGAAAGCCAGACGAAGGTGAGGCAGACGATAAGACCGACGCCACCGAGCATCACCAATGATGCGAGACGATGATATTTGGCCAGATAGGCGGTGCCGAGGGCCAGGCAGATGCCGATGGCCCAAAGGGCGGCAAACACCGGATCGGCACCGGAATAGACAAGCGGGCGAACCTCGAAGCCTCTCATATAAAGAGGCAGCATTCCCGCCGCGAAACCCACTGTCACCAGCCAGCGGAGTTGCGGCTGTAGCTTGCGGGTGCCGAGACGCCGCTCGGCGATGCGCGCCCAGTGCCATGACACTTCAACGATAACGCGCTCGAAAATGCGCTGGCCCTTGAGTTTGTGAAAAAACGGCGGCCCATCGTGGCACCGGGCGAGATAGTCCTTCAACAGGAAATAGATCAGTCCGCCGCCGACAAGGGCGATCATGCTCATCACCAATGGCAGATTGACGCCATGCCAGATTGCCAGGCTGTATTCCGGCGTATCGGCTCTGAGAACACTGACGACGGCGACGTGAAGAAAGGGACCAATCGAAATTGCCGGAATAATGCCGACGATCAGGCAGACCAGCACAAGAAACTCGACGGGAAACCGCATCCAGCGCGGCGGCTCATGCGGACGGGCAACCGGAAGATCCTGAGGCGGCGGGCCAAAGAACACGGTATGGATGAACCGCAGGGAATAGGCGACGCTGAAGGCACTGGCAAGCGTGGCGACATAGGGCAGGATGGTATCCAGGATCGAATCCGCATGGGTTTCGACCGCCTCAGCGAAGAACATTTCCTTGGACAGAAAGCCGTTGAGAAGCGGAACACCAGCCATGGCCGCACTGGCGACGATGGCAAGCGTTGCGGTGAACGGCATGAAACGGAACAGGCCGCTCAGCCGTCGCATGTCACGGGTTCCGGTCTCGTGATCGATGATCCCTGCTGCCATGAACAGCGAAGCCTTGAAAGTCGCATGGTTCAGCATGTGGAAAATCGCCGCCACCGTTGCCAGTGGACTTCCAAGGCTGAGCAATGTGGTGATCAGGCCAAGATGGCTGATGGTCGAATAGGCCAGCAGCCCTTTGAGATCCTGCTGGAACATCGCAAAATAGGCGCCGAGCAATAAGGTCGTGATCCCAGCCGCTCCGACGATCCAGAACCATTCATTGGTGCCGGACAAGACGGGCCAGAACCGCACCAGTAGAAACACCCCGGCTTTGACCATGGTCGCCGAATGCAGAAAGGCCGAAACCGGGGTTGGAGCGGCCATGGCGTTCGGAAGCCAGAAATGGAACGGAAACTGGGCGCTTTTCGTCAGTGCGCCAAGCAATATGAACACCAGGGCGGGGACATAAAGGGAGTGCTCACGAATGACATTGCCGGAATCGAGAATGGTATCGAGGTCATAGCTGCCGACGATATTGCCGAGCAGAATAAGGCCGATCAACAGGCAGAAACCGCCGATCCCGGTAATGGTCAGCGCCATTCGCGCACCGTCGCGCGCATTGGGGTTGTTGTGCCAGTAGCTGATCAGCAGGAATGAAAAAATGCTTGTCAGTTCCCAGAAGACCGACAGCAGGATGACATTGCCCGAGAGCACGATGCCAAGCATCGCACCCATGAAGGCCAGCAGGAAGGAGAAGAACCGGGGAACCGGATCCTCTTCCGACATATAATAGCGGGCATACAGCACGACGAGAAAGCCGATGGCTGCGATCAGCATGGTGAAGATCCATGCCAGGCCATCCATCCTCAGGGTAAAATCCAGACCAAGCTGCGGCAGCCATGGCATGTTGAACTTTACAACGCCACCATCGGCGACCGCTGGATAGAGGCTTGCCGCTAGCGCCAGCGATATGAGCATGACGAGAGCCGCTGAGCCTGCCGGCAGGCGGCGAGATGGCGTATTCAGCAAAAATACAGATAAGAGACTTCCGACGAAAGGCAGAAGCAGGAGAACAACGAGCAGAGACGGTCCAGCTGTTATCCCAATGCTGTGTTCCTTTTTGATTCGAGCCCGGTTTGCCTATGCCGCACAACGGATTGGCATCTAGCGACCCGCGCTTTATTGCGCTATATGATGGATATCAATCAATATGGGTGATACTTGGCGATGGGTCAAGGAAATGAGTCCAAGTTTTTAACACCAGCGCTGTGTCGCGCGGCACGCGGCCTTCTGGATTGGACGCAACAGGACCTTGCCGAGCGCGCGGGGGTCTCGCGCAGCACCATTAAAGATTACGAAAACTGTCGTCACGATCTCCATCGTGCCACCGCGGCCCAGTTGAGCCTTGCATTGGAAGGGGGAGGCGTCGTCTTCATTCACCTTGATGATGGCAGAGTTGGGCTATGCTCCAAATGATAATGACATTGATGCGGACAGAAGGCTTTCTTCCCGGCGGAATTTAGAATTATTGCCCAAGTTTCTGGCTGATCTTCGTGGTCCCGTCGTCTTGCGCGGTATATCTGTCCGGTTGCAGAACTGCGAATCTGCTTATTTTATAATCGCTCAACGTGCTTGACACATTTTTAGGCCGCCCTTAACAATTTCTACCAAATGGTAAAAAAAGGGGTTCAGAATGGGTAAGCAGTTTTTGATGTCGCGTCGGTCCGTACTGGCGTCGGGCATGGCTTTGGGTGTCAGCGCTTTTGCGCCATCCTTGCGTGCGGCAGCACCGATCAAGGTGGCGGGCATTCATGGCTCGCCCGTGGAAAATGCCTGGAACTCGGTGCTGCACAAGGCATTGCAGGATGCGGCCAAGGAAGGCGTGATTGAATACGTGTTTTCCGAGGGCGTGTCCGGCACGGATTATCCGCGTGCGATGCGGGAATATGCCGAGCAGAATGCCAAATTGATCATTGGTGAAACCTTCCCCGTGGAAAAGCAGGCACGCGAAGTTGCCGCCGATTATCCGAAGACGGCCTTTGTCATGGGCTCCAGCGGCAAGCTGTCCGGCGATAATTTTGGTGTTTTCGGCACCTGGAATTTCGATGGTGCCTATCTGGCGGGCATGCTGGCTGGCAAGATGACCAAATCCAACATCGTTGGCTCTGTCGGTGCCATGCCAATCCCGGAAGTCAACATGCTGATCAATGCATTTGGCGCAGGCGTGAAGGCCGTCAATCCCAATGCCAAACATCTTGTGACCTTCATCGGCACATTCTTTGACCCGCCAAAAGCGCGTGAAGCAGGCCTTGCCCAGATTGATGCCGGTGCTGACATCCTGTTTGGCGAACGCATTGGCACGGCAGATGCCGCCAAGGAACGCGGCATCAAATCCGTTGGCTCCTTGATTGATTACACCCCCCGTTATCCCAACACGGTGTTTGCCAACGCGCTGTGGAACTTCCGCCCGATCCTCAATGCGGCTCTGGCCGATGTTGCAGCAGGCAAACCAACCGGGCGCGATTACACCGCCTATGGCCTGATGAAGGAAGGCGGCAGCGACATTGTTTTCGTCAAGGGTGTAGCGCCCGCTGATGCCGAAGCGGCCATGGAAGCCAAGCGCGCCGAGATCAAGGCCGGAACGTTTGAAGTGCCAAAGATCATGACCGAACCAAAGTAAGCCAACCATGCAAGCTGATGCTACTGCTCTGGCCCAAGCGATCGCACACGGTCGCTTGTCTGCCACCGAGGCAATGCAGACCTCAATCTCTGCTGCTGAAACTCTCAACGATCTGGGTGCCATTGCCTATATCGATGCGGAAAAGGGCCTTGAAGCGGCGAGGGCAATCGATGCCCTGCCGCTGGACGCCACGCCGCGCTCTGCCATGGCCTTTGCGGGTGTACCAACGCTTGCCAAGGATTTGGGCGGTCCGTTTGCGGGCTTTCCCGTGGTGGCGGGATCAAGGCTCATGGCGCGCCGTGGCGGGCTGGTTGATTCCGATCTGGCGGTGCGTTTTCGAGCTGAAGGTTTTTGCGTTTTCGGCCTGACCACCAGCCCGGAATTTGGCCTTTCTCTGGCCAGCGAGCCGCAGATTGGTCCCATCTGCCGTAATCCGCTGGATAGTGCCCGCACGGCTGGCGGATCGTCCGGTGGAGCTGCGGCCGCCGTTGCGGCTGGCATTGTGGCCATTGCCCATGCTACCGATGCGGGCGGCTCCATCCGCGTGCCCGCCGCCTGCTGCGGCCTTGTTGGCCTTAAACCCAGCCGAGGTGCCATGCCCTCTGGCCCCAGCTTTGGCAATCATTTGGGCGGCATTGCCAGCGAGTTGGTCATTTCCCGATCTGTGCGCGACACGGCAACCAGCTTTTCTGTGCTCAGTGGCAATGTGAAAGGTCCATTCCCGCCATTTTCACCCACACCGCCAAAGGCTGGCCGCTTGCGCATCGGCATTCTCACCGACACGGGCGATCAATATGCCACCGACAGTGAGCGCTTGGTGGCCATTGATGAGGCAGGGCGGGCATTGGAAGCCGACGGTCACCAGCTCGTGCCTATTGCCTTTTCACAAATCGCCCAGCCAGCAGCGGCAAGCAACGATGCCTTTGTCAATATCGTCTGCGCCAATCTTGCCGAGACGTTTTCGAAATTCAATCTTGATGCATCCAAGACGGAAACACTGACACAGGCGACGATTGAGCGCGGACTGGCATTGCCCGCCGCCCATCTCTGGCGCAGCCTTAACGCGATGGTGCTTGTCAGCCGCGATCTCTGGCGGCTGTTCGATGATGTCGATTGTCTGTTGTGCCCGATGCTGTCATCGGCACCCTTGCCGATTGGCTCTTTCCCCAGCGATCATCGTGATACCGATCTGCATTTCGACCGCATGGCGCGCTTTGCGCCGCTCGCAGCCCTTGCCAATGCGTCAGGCTGCCCGGCCATCACCCTGCCATATGGTAGCGATGCTTCCGGCTTGCCACTTCCGGTGCAAATGCTGGCTCCTATGGGCAGTGAGCCGCTGCTTTTACAATTGGCGGCCCGCCTTGAGAAGGACCAGCGGTTCCAGCAGAGGTTCCCCATTGCTGGATTGACGCAATGACCGTGCCCGTGCTCGACATTATCGGTGTCAGCAAACGGTTTGGCAGCAATCGGGCCAATGACGACATTTCGCTATCGCTGGCAAAGGGCGAAATTCTGGCACTGCTCGGCGAAAACGGTGCCGGAAAAACCACCCTGATGAGCATCCTTTTTGGCCATTATGTGCCAGATTCCGGCAAGGTTCTGGTTGAGGGCAAGGAATTGCCACCCGGCAAGCCACGCGCCGCCATTCGGGCAGGCATTGGCATGGTGCATCAGCATTTTTCACTGGCACCAAACCTGACCGTTCTGGAAAACGTCACAACGGGCAGTGAGAGCCTGTGGTCCCTGCGGTCGCGGCGTGCGCAGGCGCGGGAAAAGCTCATGGCCATTTCCAGCCGATTCGGCCTGAAAGTCGATCCCGATGCCCGTCTTGGCGATTTATCGGTCGGAGAGCAGCAGCGCGTCGAAATCCTCAAGGCGCTCTACAATGATGCCCGCATTCTGGTGCTGGATGAACCGACCGCTGTTCTGACCCAAGTTGAAGCGGAAACGCTGTTTGCCACCTTGAAAGATATGGCGGCACAGGGCCTGTCGCTGATCTTCATTTCCCACAAGCTCGATGAGGTCATGTCTGCCGCCGACCGTATCGTGGTGTTGCGGGGTGGACGGCGGGTGGCGGAGCGCAAGGCAGCGGAGACCAGCAAGGCAGAGCTTGCCGAACTGATGGTGGGGCGCACAGTGACTCGACCTGTACGTGACGCCTCCAAACCCGGTGACATTGTTCTGGAAGCAGCACATATCACTGTGCGCAAAGACGGGGTCGATGTGCTGAAGGCAATCGATTTCCGGCTGCGGGCTGGCGAGGTTCTTGGCATCATTGGTGTTTCCGGCAATGGTCAGGGCGTTTTGGCGCAAGTGCTTTCCGGCACCATGCCGCATACGGCTGGCGACCTTATGGTGTTCGGCACGCCCGTAGATAGTCTGTCTGTAGCGGATGCCGTGACGGCTGGCATCGGCCGCATCCCCGAAGACCGCAATAAGGAAGGCGTGATCGGTGAGATGGCGATCTGGGAAAATGCCATCCTTGAGCGGCTCCCGGCCTTTTCACGGCACGGCCTAGTCAACCGCAAGGCAGGCATGGAATTTGCCCGCACTATCATCGAACAATTCGATGTGCGCGGCGGCACGCCCGCAAGCCGCATCCGGCTGCTGTCAGGCGGCAATATGCAAAAACTCATTCTGGGCAGAAACCTTATCAATCGCCCCCGTATTCTTCTGGCCGCCCAGCCCGCACGGGGTCTGGACGAAGGAGCCGTGGCGGCGGTACACGAGCGCATTCTTGAAGCGCGCAGAGCTGGCACCGCCGTGCTGCTGATTTCCGAGGATCTGGACGAAGTGATGGCGCTTGCCGACCGCATTCAAGCTATTGTCGGGGGCAGGCTATCGCCGCCGATCAACGCGGAGGACGCCAATGCCCGCAAACTCGGCCTAATGATGGCAGGCGAATGGCAGGCGGAGGTGTCCCATGCGGTTTGAGCGACGCGAACATCGCCCTCTTGTACTGGTTATTGCCACGCCGATCATGGCCATTGTCGCCGCGCTGGCGATCTCAGGCATTCTCATTGCCATAGCCGGTGCGCCGGTTTTGGAAGCCTATTGGCGGATTCTCACCGGTGCTTTCGGCTCGCGGCTTTCGACCACGGAGACTCTCACCCGCGCGACGCCCCTGATGCTGACAGGTCTTTCTGCGGCAGTGGCGTTTCGGGCGCGGCTTTGGAACATTGGGGCTGAGGGCCAGCTTTATCTCGGTGCCATCACCGTTGCGGCAGCAAGTTCGCACCTTTTGGGTGATTTTCCCCCAGCCATCCAGATTCCCGCCCTGCTGATCCTCGGCGCTCTTGCGGGCATGGTTTTGCTGCTCGTGCCGCTTTGGCTGCGCCTGCGCTTTTCCGTGGACGAAGTGGTGACAACGCTGTTGCTGAATTTCGTTGCCGTGCTGTTTGTCTCAATGCTGATCGATACCGTGTTGAAAGATCCGATGGCTTTCGGTTGGCCGCAATCGCAATCAGTGGCCGATGCTGCCATGCTGCCAAAGCTGTTGTCACGCTCACGCCTGCATTTGGGCCTGGTTATCGCCGTGGTGCTGGCGCTCGTGCTGCATTTTGTTCAACAACGCACAGTATTTGGCATTCGCTCAAGAGCGGCGGGCCTTAACCCGGCAGGGGCAGTGTTTGCGGGCGTGCCGCTTGGCCGCACGCTGGTCACAGTTGCTTGCATTTCCGGCGGTCTTGCGGGGCTTGCAGGGGCTGTGGAAGTCATGGGCGTCAAGGGCTATGTGACAACGGATCTCTCTCCCGGCTATGGCTATTCCGGGATTGTGGTGGCCATGCTGGCCAATCTCAACCCGCTGGGCGTTGTGTTGGCGGCGCTGTTTACAGCCACCATGTTCGTGGGTGCCGACGGCATGAGCCGCGCCATGGGCATTCCCAGCTACATTGCCGATGTAACGGTGGCGCTCTCCCTACTGACCATGCTGATCGCGCTGTTTTTCACCCAATACAGGATTGTCCGATGAGCGCCATGATGGACATCATCGTCTCTACAGGCCTCTGGGCCGCAGTCCTCAGGATTGCCACGCCTCTGATTTTCGGCACGCTGGGCGCTTTATTATGCGAACGGGCAGGGGTGCTTAATCTCGGCATCGAAGGCATCATGACCTTTGGCGCGATGATTGGCTGGTTATCGGTCTATCACGGAGCTGATCTATGGACCGGCTTGCTGATTGCCGCACTGGCGGGCGGTGTTTTCGGCGCGTTGCATGCGCTTTTGACGGTCACGCTCGGGCTATCCCAGCATGTCTGCGGCCTCGGGATCACGCTGTTTGCGTCCAGCTTCAGTTATTACACCTTCCGTTTGGCGGTTCCAGTCGCGGGAACTCCGCCAACCATTGTTCCGTTCAAGCCAATTGCCATTCCGGGTCTCAGCGATCTGCCCTTTGTCGGACCTGCCTTTTTCGTACAGACACCGCCAACCTATCTCGCCATTCTGCTGGCTGTCATTTCGGCCTATGTCATCTTTCGCACACCACTGGGCCTTGCCATCCGTATGACGGGCGAAAACCCCCATGCGGCGGAAGCGCAAGGGATTAACCCAATGGTGGTGCGCTATGGTGCCGTGATTGCTGGCTCGGCCCTGATGGGCATGGCCGGGGCCTTCCTGACGCTGTCGGCCTTCAACAGCTTTTTCCCCACCATGGTGCAGGGTCGCGGCTGGATCTGCATTGCACTCGTGGTATTTTCCTCATGGCGACCGGGCCGGGCGCTGCTGGGTGCATTGCTTTTTGCATTTTTCGATGGCTTTCAACTGCGCCTGCAAACGGCGCTGGGTGGTGCAGTGCCCTACCAACTGTTTCTGATGACCCCTTACATCCTGTCCATCGCCGCCCTTGCGGTGATGGCGCGCCGCGCCCGCGTGCCGCAGGCGTTGATGCAACCCTATCGGCGCGGCGAGCGCTGAACCAAGGAAACTCACCATGTTCGATCTCATTATCCGAAATGCCAACCTGCCAGATGGCCGCCAGGGTTTCGATATTGGCCTCTTTGGCAGGCGGATCACCGCCATCGAAAAGCGGCTTGATGCAGTCTGCGGCGAGGAGATCGATGCAACGGGCCGTCTCGTCAGCCCACCCTTTTGCGATCCGCATTTTCACATGGATGCAACGCTGTCACTTGGCATGCCGCGCATGAATGTATCAGGCACTTTGCTGGAAGGTATCGCGCTCTGGGGTGAACTGCGACCGCTGCTGACCAAGGAAGCGCTGGTTGAGCGCGCCCTGCGCTACTGCGATCTCGCCGTCTCCCAAGGCCTGCTGTATATCCGCAGCCATGTCGATACTTCCGACCCGAGACTGGTGACGGCAGAAGCCTTGATTGAGGTGCGCGAACGGGTGGCACCCTATATTCAATTACAGCTCGTGGCCTTCCCGCAGGATGGTTATTATCGTGCGGAAGGCGGCGTGGCCTCGCTCAACCGCGCACTGGATATGGGCATCGACATCGTCGGCGGCATTCCGCACTTCGAGCGTACGATGGAGGAGGGACGGCTGTCGCTGGAGGCTCTCTGCCGTATTGCCGCTGAGCGGGGCCTGCCAGTCGATATCCATTGCGACGAGACCGACGACCCGATGTCACGCCATATCGAGACGCTGGCGGCAGAAACCATTCGCCATGGGCTGCAAGGCCGGGTGGCAGGATCGCATCTCACCTCCATGCATTCCATGGACAATTATTATGTCTCCAAGCTCATTCCGCTGATAGCGGAAGCGCAAATCAACGTCATACCCAACCCGCTCATCAACATCATGCTGCAAGGCCGCCACGACACCTATCCGAAACGCCGTGGCATGACGCGGGTGCGCGAACTGATGGCCGCAGGCCTGAATGTCTCCTTCGGTCAGGATTGCACCATGGATCCATGGTATTCAATGGGATCGGCCGACATGCTGGAGGTTGGTCACATGGCCATCCACGTCGCACAAATGGGCGGGCTGGATGACAAGAGACAGATTTTTGACGCGCTCACCGTCAATTCGGCAAAAACCATGGGTCTCGAAGGCTATGGTCTGGAGATCGGCTGCAAGGCCGATCTCATCGTGTTGCAGGCCGCTGACGTGTTTGAGGCGCTGCGCCTCAAGCCATCACGCCTGTTTGTGGTCAAGGGTGGCAAAGTAATTTCCCGCACCGCGCCGCGCATCGGTGAGTTGTTTCTGGAGGGGCGCCCTGCGGAGATTGATAGTGGGCGTGATTACGTGCCGGTTTACTGATCCGACATTGAATTATAGCGGTAACGACGGTAGCCCTTACCCATGCCCAGCTGGCGCAGGCTGGATTCGAGATGCGGCAGCAGCGCCTCAACCGCCTGCCAGGCGTCCCGTTCCGCTGATGTTTCCGGGCGTGATAGAATGGCCTCGATTTCCGCCATGACAGCATCGCGGTCCACGGTTGTCACGCGGCCGCCATCGACGACCAGCCGCCCGCCAACGAAAACCTGTTCTATGGCATGACGCCCGCCGCGATGCAGCAGCGCTTCCACGGGTAGCGTGCGCGGGTTGATGGCTGGGCGGGCGATGCGGTCTTTGTCCATCAGCACGATGTCGGCCTGCCAGCCGGGTTCGAGGCGTCCGGTAAAGCCACCAAACCCGGCAGAGGCCGCACCATGTTCGCTGGCCATTTGCAGCACGGCGCCCGCATTCGGTCGGTCGTTCCAAAGGCCGGTTTCCCGGTGCAGTGCCCAGACCAGTTTCATTTCCAGTGTCATGTCGCGGTCGTCGGCAATATTCGACTGGTCGATGCCGAGGGCCAGCGGAATGCCACGCCGCCGCATTTCGTTGACCGGCGCAATCCCGCTGCCGAGCCTGAGGCCGGAAGAGGCATTGTGGCAGATGGTGCAGCCGCAGGAGGCGATGATGTCGAGATCCTCGCCGCTCATCCAGTTGCCGTGGCCAAGCGTTACATTGGCATCGAGGCATTGCAGTTTTTGCAGATGCTGGACGGCGCTGCGGCCATAAGTATGCCTGACAAATTCCGCCTGCCGCTCGGTTTCGAGAAGATGCATGTGGACATTTCCACCTGCCGCTTTAGCCGTCTCGAAAATCGTCTGCAAGGCATCATCGCTGCACCAGTGCAGATTGGCGGGCGCAAGATTCATGCGGATATGCTGTGGGCTACCCTTCATGAAACGGGCGCGCAGATCGGTGTAGAATTCCATCAGCCGGGGGACAGGAATATCGGCATTGGCCAGTTGCGGCGCAATCCAGTCTCGCGCCTTGGCGGGCAGGCGGCTCAAGATATCGGCATCCGGCTCGTAGGACAGAATATTGCGGTCGCGGATCATGAAGCAATAGCCGAGCCGCATGCCGATTTCGCCATAGGCTGAGACGGTTGCTTCTGCCGTCTGCATCCAGCTGTCCGGCGTGCCGGAAAAGCCGCTATGGATGTGCTGCACGGTGGTCGTGCCGCTTTCCAGCATTTCGATGGCTGAATAAAGCGTATCCAGCCGTTGGTCGATGCGGCGCATGGCGCGAAATTGCGGCAGCCACAATTCCAGCGGCGCGAAAGGCACGCCCTGCATCAGCGGCGTCACACCGAAATGGTGGTGCGCATTGACGAGGCCCGGCATGGCAATCATCCGGCGTGAGCCAAAGCGTGGCAGGTGGTCGTTGCCATAGCCCACCGCTTCCATCGGCCCGATCTGGGCGATCATGCCTTTCTCGACGCGGATGCCGACATCGTGACGCATGGTCATTTTGCCATCCGCGCCAAGGCCAGTCAGCCCGGTGCCGGCCTCAAGGCCGGTCAGCACGGTGCCGGCCTCGATGATGCAATCTGCGCTGGGATAGTCCGGCATCGTAGTGGTTTGCGTCATATCCGATAGTCTCCAATCAGCCCGAGACGCCGCGCCGCGGCAACGCGATAGAGCGGGTCTGCATAGATCGTCATTTCCTGGGCTGCCGAATAGACAAGGCTGATGTCGTGTTCGTCATAGCTGCTGGCTGCCGCCGCAAAAATCTCTGGCCAATCCGGGGTGGGCAACGCACGCCAGCGGGAGATCTCCTCCTCCGGCGGCAGGGCTGGAAAGTCCAGTTCCCGCATCAGCGCCGCAATCGCCTGCCAGAAGACCCGCAGCAGGGTATTCTGGGTTTTCGGGTCGCATGTGGGGCTGAGTAGGCGTATCCAATGCAGGCCGGTGACCACATGCAGGGCGGCGAAATGCTGGGTGGCCGCAAATAAGCGGATGGCGACAGCGGCCATTTTTTCCATCGTATCAGAGCCGATCTCCAGCCAGTCTACAACAGGAACAAAGTCGGGCAGGGCGGCAGCGTCACGCATGTTTTGCCACAGAAGATCATGTAGCGTCAGCGTGTGCATGGGGGCGATCAGCGTGACCCGGCGTAGCACCTCTGCTGGATCGTCGGTGACCGGGCTTGCGCCGGTCGCAGGCGGCAGTGCCAGATAGGTCGCCGCCCAATAGGCAAGCGCAATGGCGATATCATCTTCGTTTTGGCGCAACACGCCATAGGCCGTGCGCATCAGGGCATGAAAGGCGCTTGCCGCCACGCCTGGTGCAAGATCCGGTAGATAGTGCTTGAGCGCTGCCTCTATCCCAAGCCGGGAGACTTCAGCGGAAAAAAACAATCGCAGATCCGGCTCCCGCTCCCGTTGGCCCAGCACAGAACGCCAGCTTGCTGCATCGAGCGGCGTGGATGGCTGGCCGAAGGGCAGCAGTTTTTTATAGCTTTTATAATGGTCGAAAAACCGGCGCATCTGGGCAGGTGTGCCGCCAATTTCGGCCAGGGCGCAGAGCACCATGGGGGCGTGGTTGGCGAAGGTGCCGGTAAATTCCGATCCCCAGGCGGGCATTTCGGCGAGCAGTGCCTCGACCGCCGCTGCTTTGGCTGGCGCCATCATGGTGTTCTCCTCGCTCAGCACGGGTTCGAAAAGCGCGTCTGCGATGTCAGTTGCGAAAGATCGAAGGCCTGGGTCGCGGCAATCAGGCTGACAAGTCCATCGGCGGCGCGATCAAGCACGATCTGGCCCTTCTGCGCGGTTGCATTGGCGGCATTGCCGCAGACGCCCGCCGGATGCAGATCCTGGGCCTGCCAGCCGAAACCAACGGCACCTTCTGCCGTTAGCATGCTACCGGCCTCGGCAATCGCCACCGTCAGGGGGATGAAATCCTCGGCTTTGTCCATGGCCACCCGCTCCGGCGCAATTGCCAGCATCATGCTGGTTTCGATGTCGCCGCCATGGATGCCGTGATCGATTTCCGCGCGCGAAAACAGATCCTCCACCGGGGCGATGCGGAACCAGGAACAGGAAACCGCCAGCATGCCAAGCTCGATGCGAATATCGCGGCACACGATGTCCATCAGTGCCATCTGGCCGCCATGGGAATTGAACAGGATCAACTTCGCAGCACCCGCACGCTTGACGCTGCGGGCCACATCCAGCCAGACGTGCCGCAGCGTTTCGCCGGAGATTGCCAGCGTGCCGGGGAAGGCGATGTGCTCGTCGGATTTCCCCACCGTCATGGGCGGCAGGAACAGGACGTCGGTGTCCGGCTGCAAGCGTTCCACCGTGCGCCGGATGATCTCTGCATTGATGGCCGCATCGACATCGACGGGCAGATGCGGGCCGTGCTGCTCGACAGCGGCGATGGGAAGCACCACGACGGTTTTTGAGAAATCACGTTCGGCAAAGGCTTGGGTTGAATGATCCACCCAGTAGAAAGACCTGATCATGATGCTTTTTCCATCATCCGTGCCGCATTTCGGGCAGCAATATCAGCTTCGAAATCATCGCTGACCGGCAGGTCCTGCGAGCGATAGGCCTCCAGCCCCGGCAGGATGGCCTGTTCCTGATCCAGCAGCAGCCGGCGCTCGATGCCGCGCACCACCCTTGGCAAAGCGTAGCGATGGCCGCTGATTGAGGTGGAATGCGGGCCATGGCTGATGAAACTTGCGCTGTTGAAGGCAAAGACCCGGCTGACCCAGCCGTCTTCTGGTGCCTTCGGTAGGAACGCATAATAGGGGTCGAGATAGGGCAATTGCGACAGCCGCGCGTCTTCCTCTCCGGCTGAAGGCGTGAAATGTTCACCCCAAAGCGCAACCTTTGGAGCCAGCGTTTTCAATTCCGGGCGCGCTGAGAGATCGACATCCATGCCGGTGGCCAGCAACAGGTGATCGAAGACCAGCACGCCATCGGGCGTTTTCACCGACACCGCGCCGTCCTTTTCACGCACCTCCAGCCACGGTGTGGCGGGGCGCAGGGTAAAGCCCGGTAGGGCCATTGCCGTCTCAAAGGCACGAACCGGGGGCGGCTGGTCGGTGCTGCGGAAAAACCGGGCGATTTGCCAGCGAGTATGGTCGGACAGCCCGCCGAAACCACTGAGAAGCGGCGGTGCTTCCAAAGCGCGGTGCGGATTGGTGCGCGGCAGACGTGTCCGGCGAAAGCAGAGATCGACCGAGGCAGCACCGCTGTTCAGCGCGGTGACGGCATTGTCGAAGGCCGAGGCACCGTGACCGAGAATGCCGATCCGCTTGCCTTTCAAGCGATGGAAATCCACCGGTCCGTTGGTATGGTTATAGAACTCTGTTGGCAAAGCGTCTGAAATGAAGTGCGGCACTCGCCATGCGCCTGCGCCATCAAAGCCGGTGGCCAGAACCACGGCCCGCGCCAGATGGCGCTCGACATGTCCTTGCCGCAGAGTGGTGACGGCCATCAGGTCGCCTTCGGGCGCCACATCCGTAACGCTGGTCTCATTGGTAATGGCAATGTCGAAAACCTCGGCATACCAGTCCAGATAGGCCTTCCAATCGGTGCGGGGGATGCGGCCCAGCGCCTGCCAAGCCTCAATGCCATAGCGGGTTTCGAACCAGCGGCGCACCGAGAGATTGGCGACGTTGAATTCGTTGCCGACCGCCGTTTTTGGGGTGCGCAATTCTTCCATGCGGGCAAAGGTGGTCCATGGCCCTTCCGCACCAGCCGGAGCGCTGTCGAACAGACGGACCTGCTGGACCCCATCCCATTTCAGCGCCGCCGCAATGGTGATCGCCGATTGTCCCCCACCAACGATGGCGACATCGCAGACGGATGGGGCCGAGTCTGGCAGTGGCGCAAGCCAGGGAGCTGCCGGATAGGCGAGGGCAGTAAGATCGGCCCTTGCAGCGTCCTTTAAACGGGAAAGAGCTGCGACGGCGTCGGGGAGAGGGTCAAGCATGGTCTGAGGGTCCTGAAACACTATGTTTGTGCCGGTTGCGGCGATAAAGCTCGCTGGCAATGACGATCAAGGCTGTCAGCATAAGTACCACCACCTGCATGGCATTGAGGTCGGGCTTCAGCTCACGCCGGAATTGCGAGGCGATAATCAGCGACAGCGGCTGGGTGCGACCGGCGAGAAACATCGAGATGGTCAGATCGGCCAGCGACAGGATGACACCGATGGAATAGGCAGCACCAATGGCGCCTTTCAGCTGCGGCAGCACGATGCGGCGAAAGCTTTGCCAGGGGGTAGCCCCCAGATCACGGGCGGCATCTTCCAGCCGTTTGTCGAGGCGGATGACGGTGGCGGCAATAATGGTGGTGGCAAATGGGATGGCGATCAATGTTTGCGCGGCGATCAGTGCACCGGCCCCGCGTCCCAGCCCCATCCAGTTCATCAGCATGGCCTGGGCAATCGACAGCACCGTTTTCGGCACCAGAAACGGCAGCACGATCAGAAAAATGAAGACCGGACGAAGGGCGAGCCTGGGCGAAGCAAGTGCCAAAGCTGCGCAAAGTCCGATCAAGGCCGCCAGGATGCCGACCGGCTGTGAGATCAGGAAACTGGTCAGGAAGCCATTGAGAAAGGTCGCATTGCCGAACAGGTCTTCGTACCAGGAAAGTGTGAAGCCGCTTAAGGGAAAGGCCATCAGGCTGGATGCATTGAAGGAAAACAGCGCCAGAACGATGATCGGCAGATAGAAGAAGCCGACGCCGAGGCCAAGAGTCAGTGAGATCCGCCGGTTCATTTCAATCCCCCCTGAAGAACAGCCCGCGCGCCTTTCAGTCGCAGCAGCAGCCAGGCCATAGCGCTTGCCGTTGCAAACAGCGCAATCAGCAGGCTCAGCGCTAAGGCCGAGGCGAGCGGCCAGTCGAAAGCTGTGCCAAACAGGTTGTCGATCATCGCCATCGGTGTGGTGCCGGATGTGCCGCCCAGCAGGCTTGGGGTCATCATGTCACCGGCGGCCAGCGCAAAGACTGCCAACAGCCCGACGGCAAGACCCGGCACCGTCAGCGGGAAAATCACCCTTGTGAAGGCATCGAGCGGTCTGGCACCGAGATCGCGGGCCGCTTCGATCAAGCGCCGGTCAATCAATTCCGTCGAAATCCAGATTGGTAATACCATAAAGGGTAGGCAATTGTAGAGAAGGACGAGATGGGTGGTGAAGGGGGAAAACAACAGGAACTTGACGGGCTGATCGACCAGACCAAGCCATTTCAGCACGGCATTGACCAGCCCTTCCGAGCCGAGAACCACCCGCCAGGCATAGATGCGGACGATTTCGCCGGTATAAAGCGGCGTCAGCAATACGATCTGGGCAATCCCCTTCCAGGCGATAGGCAGGCGGGAGATGGCGAGCGCGATGGGATAACCGAGCAATGCCGCCAGAAGGGCGGTGACCAGTCCTGATAGAACCGCCTTGCCGATCAACAGGGCAAAGACCGGATTGGATATCATCTGGCTCCAACTGTGCAGGGAGAGGTCCGGCACCATGACGAAGGCATCCAGATCCACCGTGAACAGGCTGAAGGCCATTAGCAGCATCAGCGGCAACAGACAGCCCAGGACCAGCAGCAGCGAGACGGGAAGCGCCAGATGGGCGCGGCTGAGAGCGAGCGTCATGATGCAAGCCTCGTGATGAAGCATGAAGCAGTGTCGAGCGCCATCGCGATTGTCGAGCCCGGTTCCGCTGGTCGGTCAGCCATCAGCCGCACGGTTACGCCTGATATGTCCGCCTCGATCAGGTAACGGTCGCCCTTGAAGACGGCATGCCGGACTTTCCCCGTGAGAGCGAGAGTTGGTGCAGCATGTCCATCCGTTGCGCCAAGCCGCAAATGTTCCGGCCGGATGACCAGGGCTGCGCGTTCGCCTTTCGCAAGACCATGGATGGCCGGGGCGGTGATGGTTCCAAGCGGCGTCCCGATGGTTGCCGTCTCCGTATCAAGCGCCAGGATCTCGCCCTCCACCAGGCTCGCCGAGCCGATAAAATCTGCCACGAACGTGTCGGCGGGTCTCGCATATAGCGTCACGGGGTCGGCTTTCTGGGCGATGCGGCCCTTGTTCATCACCACGACGATATCCGACAGCGCAAACGCTTCTTCCTGGTCATGGGTGACATAGACGAAAGCAATGCCGAGGCGCCGTTGCAGGTCTTTCAACTCGATCTGCAAATGCCCGCGCATCTTGCGATCCAGTGCCGAAAGCGGTTCATCAAGCAACAACAGATGCGGCTCGGCAATGATGGCACGCGCCACCGCCACCCGCTGCTGCTGGCCACCGGACAGCTGATGCGGATAGCGGCTGGTAAATTCCCCCATGTGCACGGCGTCCAGCGCCCGCTTCACCCGCGGTGCCGGGTCCTGCGCGCCACGGCGCAGGGTGAGCGAAAAAGCAACATTCTCAAACACGGTCAGATGCGGGAACAGCGCATAATTCTGGAACACCGTATTGACCGGTCGCCGTTCCGGCGGCACGCCCGTGAGTGAGCGACCGTCGAGAACCAGCGATCCGGCATCCGGGGCCTCAAAACCGCCGATCATCCGCAGGATCGTCGTCTTTCCGCAGCCGGAGGGGCCGAGAAAGGTGGTGAAGGCGCGCTCTGGAATCTCCAGATCCACGCCATCGACCGCACGGTTGCGGCCATAGGACTTGACGAGGCCTCTTGCGGACAAGAGCATCGGCAAACCGGTTCCGACGTTTTGGTCGCCTGCTGTCGTATCCCATGCCTGCGTCATGCTTCAGCTCGCCTTGACTTCGTTCCAGATTTTCAACCAGTCGGAATAATTGGGCGGGGCCACCGGCCACATGAAGGATTTCATCACGTCCATGTCATCAACGAAGATCGTTGCCTGTTCCTCATGCGATAGCTTGTCTCTGATGACGGAGGAGGTGGTGGCGTAATGGCCGATCCGGGCCACATCGGTGGAATAGCTCGGACCAAGCAGATAATTGATGAATTTATAGCCAATCTCGGTCTTTTCCGGCGAAAGATTGGCGGGCATGCCGAAGCAGTCACACCAGCCCATCACGCCAGCCTTCGGCTTGGCCATGCCCATCGGCAGTTTGGCCTGTAGCTCGTCATAGGGTACGCGCCAGGAGAAGGCACAGGAGACTTCGCCGGTGGCGAAGAGATTGGTCAGGTCGCCGATGGTCTGCCAATAGGTGCGCAGCAGCGGCTTCTGGGTGATGAGCAGTTTCTTTGCCTCGGCCAGTTCCTTGGCCTCCATGACGAACACTTTGTCGCGCGGCACACCGGCTACCAGCCCGGCGATGGCGATGGATTCCAGGGCGTAATCGCGCATGGCGAGCTGGCCGGAATATTTCGCATCAAAGAGCGTGGTATAATCAGGCTCCTTCTCGAACTTGTCCTTGCGGTAGACAATCGGGTTCAGGCCCCAGAGATAGGGAATGGCAAAGGTCTTGCCGGCATCGTCCATCACCTTCGGTGTGGATTTGAACACATCATACATCAGGCTGGCATTGGGAATTTTCGACAGGTCCAGCTCTTTCAGCAAACCGGCCTTGATATAGCGCCAGCTGCCGTTCAGCGATGGGTTGATCATGTCCCAATCGGCGGCGGCCCCGGTTTTCAGCGCGGCAAACTGTGCGTCCTCGCTGGAGAGATAGGAAAGCTTGACCTTGACGCCGGTTTCCTTTTCGAAGCCGGCGACATATTCGGGATGGCCGTTGGAGTCCCAGGTTGCCCAGACCATGTCGGAGACCGCAGCGCGTGCGATGCCCGCATTTGAAACCACTCCTGCGGCGGCCCCCGCCGCCATTCCCGCCAGCACGTCACGCCGTGTGATACCTGTCCGTTTCATGGAGCCCCATCCGGTTCTTGTTGCGATGAGGACAGTGTGCGGACTTTCGATCCAAACGGCCATAAGGCAAAGGCAATAGTGTCTATTGCCTTTGCCTGCACTGGGCTGCCATCAGCCTGGTTGCCAGCTGGGCTGCCGACTGGAGTGCATGTGGCGCACCGGCGGAAGAGGCAAGGGACTGACGCGGTCGAGCGCTTGTATCTCTGCACAGGCATTCTTGATCATCCTGCGCAGCCATGCCTGGTCGGGCGCATGATGTTTGCGGTCGTGCCAGAGCGTATAGAAATGCATCTGCCCCAATTCGACCGGAGCGTCCAGCACCGCGAAGGGGAAGGTTTGCGCCACCTGTTCGGCAAAGTGCCGTCCGGTGGTGAAGACGAGGTCTGAGCGCGCCAGCACGTAAGGCGCGATGGAATATTCCGGCACCGTGGCGCGGATATGCCGTTTGACACCGAGATCGAGCAACCGTCCGTCGATGGGGCTGAATTGCGCATCGCGTTCTGACGTCGGCGACAGATGGCTTTCCTCGAGATATTCATCAAGCCGGATGCGATCCCGGTCGCGGCGGGCAAAACGATGCGTGGATCTGACCATGCAGACGATATCCGTCTTCAGCATCGGTGCGATGCGCAGGTGCTCCGGCGGGTGGGGCCAATTGCCGATCACCGCGTCGATCCGGCCTTCCGACAGTCCCGACAGAAGATCGTCTTGCGATGGCATCGGGGAGGCGTCGATGGAAATGCCGGGGGCCATGTCGGTGATCGCGCCGATCAATTGCGGCATGAAGACGGTGCCGAGACAATTGCTGGCAACCACGCGAAAATGCCGAACGGATACGGCGGGATCGAAAGCGGTCGGAGAAATCAGATGGGTATCGATCCGTCCGAGAATGTCGTTCATGGCCGAGCGCAGCGCCACCCCGCGCTCGGTCGGCACCAACGCACTGCCGGAACGCACCAGCAGCGGGTCCTGGAAAATATCGCGCAGTCGCTTCAAGGTCAGGCTGACGGTCGGCTGCGCCTGGCCCAGTAGATCGGCGGTACGCGATACGCTGCATTCCGTCAGCAGCAAGCGCAAGGTGCGCATCATGCGGATATCGAGATTTGCATAGGCTTGCTCTGACATGCTCGTACTCCTTTGACGGTGAGTAACTTGATGAAAAGCATTTTCTATGCCAGTTGCTGACTTGATAACGGGGCCTTCCCGCTTTCGAGCCTTAGTCTATGCCACGGCACAGCCGCCGCCAGCATAGATCCCAATCACACCTTCAGTCCCACCAGCTATTCAAGGGTTTTCAGAACAGCTTGGGTTCGGCTTTTCACACCCAGCTTGGCGAAAATGTTCTTGGCGTGCGATTTCACTGTGTTCAAATTGATATCGAGCCTGGTGGCGATTTCGCTGTTGGAAAGCCCCCACCGCATCAATTGCAGGACGTCGTCTTCCCGCTGCGTCAACTCAGTGAGCGAGCCACGCAGACTGAGGCGGGCCTCCTGCCTTTGCCCTCCGCCAGGGTTCGGCGACGCGGCGACGGGTGAAACGAAATCACGCAAGATGCGCCGCGTCGCCATGGTGTCATACTCAACATCCGCAGGTCGCGTCCCCTCGCCCTCATGGGCGGGCGCGATGACGGTGGCGAGCGCCTCTGCCTGTCGCGCCATCAGAATACGACCTTCCTGCCGCGCCCCTGCGGCAAGCGCCCGAAGCTTTTCTGCTGCCGCATCGATCTGACCGGCATTGCGCAGGATTCTGGCCTCGACGATGCGAAATGGGTCCCATATCGGCCAGGCCGAGGAAGGAAACCGGTTGCGCGCCTCTGGCAATTGCAGGGACAGCCGTTCCCATTCGCGGCGGCCCTCCGCAGGGTTGTTGAGACGAAAGGCCCGGTCGGCCCGCTCTATACTGAGCTGGAATTCGAGGCGAAAATCTTCCGCCTCGTAGGCTCGTCTGCTGGCACGAACGAGAAGTGCCGTTGCCTCCTCGACCCGGCCCGTTATATCGAGAAGCCGCACGAGACCGGTTGTGGCAATCAGGATCCGTTCGCACAGCCCGGAAACATCCGTTGCCTTTTCAGCTGGGATCGCCCGTCGCCACAGGCGCTCGGCCTTCTCAATATCATTGTCGTCATAGGCAATCAGTCCCAAAAGTGCTGATGGCAGCGCGACCATATAGGAGTGTTCGCCGAAATGCTGTTCGGCAATCGCCAGGGCTTCGACAATCACATGCCGGGCTTCCTGAAACAGCGCACGGGCGAGGTAGGACATGGCGGCAATGCAGCGGGAATGAATTCCGCCCCAATGACAGGCCATGTCGTCATAGACGCCATTTGCCCGCCATGTCAGCCGCTCCGCCAGGTCCAGCTTGCCGAGATTGAAGGCGAAATAGCTGTGAATGGAATCGAGATCGACCTGTCCGAACGCTAACCGATCAAGCTCTTTTCCTGCCAGTTGGGAGAGATGAAAATCTCCGACTGTGAAATCACCGCCATAGGCGCCGATGAGCGCCCGCATGAGATGAAGCCGTCCGCTGATATCGAGACCCGTGCGTGCCGCGATGAGGGATACAGGGCTATTCGGGTCGCTTTCCGCCGCCTCTATCGTCTGAAGGGTTTGCTCGGCTTGCAAGAAGCGGCGCATGTTGATGGATCGCCACACTTGCAGGAAAAGCAGAAGCGGCCTTTCCTCGCGGGCATCCCGGGGCAGTTGCTGCATCCAGCGGGAATAGGTGTCGAAACGGCCATGGCTGAGATAGTCGTACAGGCAATAGGTTTCTATCAGCTCCGCCGCCCATTTGGACTGGCGCGCCAGAAAGGCATGACGGACGGCATCAACGGGCGACCCATTGTCGATGAACCATTGCGCGGCGCGGGCGTGAATATCTTCGACAGCAGGCCGGTCATCGCCATAAAGACGGGTTTGCAGAAATTCCTGGAACAGATGATGATACTTGTACCACCGCTGGGTTCCCGGAAGCTCAACGACAAACAATTGGCTTTGCTCCAGGAAGGCCAGCATCCGGTCCCCGTCAAACCGACCGGTCACGGCGTTGCAGAGGTCGGCATTCAGCGTTTCCAAGAGGGAGGTCTTGGCGAGGAAGTCGCAAATCTCGGCAGGCAGTCCGGCAATGACTTCCTCCAGGAAATAGTCGGCAAACGCACGATGGCTTCCAGATGGCGCAGCGGCGACGAAATTGCCCGTCGCTCGCCCTGTGACCAGGGCTGCCAGCCGCAGGCCGACCGCCCAACCCTCGGTATGACCATGCATCTGGCGGCTTTCGTCAGCCGTCAAGGCGACATTGGAGGCGGTGCGAAAAAACGCCTCAGTCTCCTCCTCACTGAAATGCAGGTCTTCCACGGCAATGTCGATCATCTCGCCATTGGCCCGGTATCGGCCAACGGGTATGGCGGGCCGGTTGCGGCTGGCGAGCACGACGGTCAGGCTCGGCAAGCGGCTGGCGAGGATCGTATTGATCGCCTCGCCACCATCGCCGCCTTCGGCCAAATGGTAATCGTCGATAAACAAGGCCAGCGGCTGACGGATGGATTGATCCGTGAGCAGGGCCGTCAGGCGTTGCAGCGCGTCGGCGCGATCAAGGGAGGGCAGAGGGTCGCGATGATCACTGAGCGATTGCTGAAGTGCCTGAAGCAGGCCCTCGGCGAAACTCAATGGGTCCTTGTCGTCGTCGCTTGCCGAATACCAGACGGTCGAAAACCCGGCATCCGACAGGCTCCGATGCCATTGGGCCAGAAGCGTGGTCTTGCCGGAGCCAGCCGGGGCATGGACGAGCGCCAGCCGGTGATTGCTGAGAAGCTGCGACAGTCGCGTCAGGCGCGGACGGTCGATCAGGCCTGTCGAAGCGCTGGGCGGCACAGATCGTCGGTTTAAAAGGCGCGTTCGTTGCACAGGGCCCCCCTGAAATCATAGAGTGCGCTGAGCCTATCACTCTTTAGGGTGAGATTGGAAAATTTTAGCATCTCACCCTTCGGGATCATGCCAAAAATAAGTGCTGGCCGTATTTTTAGGCAACTTCGCCATTGGAGACCGGAAAATTGCAGTTAAGCGAATATCAAACCTATGATGCGACTGGACTGGCAGAGCTTGTTGCAAAGGGTGAAGTCCAGCCAACCGAATTGCTGGAAACAGCGCTTGCTGGCGTGGCGGCGACCAATCCCACATTGAACGCCATTGTCGCGACATTCGAAGACGAGGCTCGCCGCTTCATAAAGGAAGAGCTGAAGGATGGCCCGTTCAAAGGCGTCCCTTTCGTTTTGAAGGACCTCACCGCGCATTATGCCGGACAGCCAACGGGGGCCGGATGGCCGCCTCGCGCTTCTGTCACACCGCAGCAAGACAGCGAACTGGTGCGTCGCTACAAAAAGGCGGGGCTTGTCACTTTTGCCAAGACGGCGGTACCGGAGCTGGCCATGGACTGGACGACCCGCTCGCGGGCGCATGGCGTCACCAATAATCCGTGGAATCCGGGTCGCACGGCGGGGACGTCCAGCGGTGGCACCGCAGCGGCGGTTGCCGCGGGCATCGTGCCGATGGGTCATGGCAATGACGGCGGCGGGTCGATCCGTGTGCCATCCTCCGTCTGTGGATGTTTCGGCATGAAGCCGAGCCGGGGCCGCAATCCGGTTGCGCCTGCGGGCAGCACCTGGCAGGGCATGCTGGTGGAACATGCGCTAACCCGCTCCGTCCGCGACAGCGCTGCCCTTCTTGATGCGACCGCCGGACCGCATAGAGGGCAATTCTTCAACAGCCCGGCAGGGGGGCAATTCGCGGACGAGGTGGGACGCGATCCCGGCAAGCTGAGAATTGCCGTTTCGACCAGAGCGCCTTACGGCGCAGAAACCCATGCCGATTGCAAGGCTGCGGTCGCCGAGACTGTCAAGCTGCTTGAGAGCCTGGGTCATCATTGCGAGGCTTTCGATATCGACTTGCCGGATGATGGCTGGGATGCTTTTGAGACATATATTCTCGCTGAATACGCAACCGACATGCGCCTTGAGGAAGGTGTCCTCGGGCGCAAGCTGACGCAGGATGATTTTCCTCAGATGCTGTGGGACATGATCGAGGCTGGAAACCGCATCAGCGCGGTCGATGTCAATATCGCCACGACGCGCCTGCATGAGGTTGCGTCAGCCGTTTCCTCGACATTCGAAACCTTCGATCTCTTCCTGTCGCCAACCCTTGCCCAGCCACCGCTTCCGCATGAGGCCTTCCCCGCCTCGACCTCGATGCGCGGACACTATGCGTTTTATCTGTCGTGGATGCCTTATACGCATATTTTCAACGTCAATGGATCACCGGCCATGTCGGTGCCGCTCGTCTGGAACGACGAAGGTCTGCCGATTGGTGTTCAGTTTGCGGCTGCACCGACGGGCGAAGGTCTGTTGTTCAGACTTGCCGCGCAGTTGGAGGCCGCTCGTCCATGGAGTAATCGGCGACCGCAGATTTCGGTCGCATGAAACTGAAACGCATAAAAATACAAAACAAAGGGAACGACGCATGAACCACAAACCAGACAAATCCCCGCTTGCCCGCAGCGCCGCTGCCGTGGTCGCACTTGCCGCAGCTCTCACCGGGTTTTCAGCCAGCGCTGCCGAGTTGACCGTTGCGCGCTCTGTCGATGCCGATGGCCTCGATCCGCAAAAGGCAAGCACGACACAGTCCTTGCAGATCACCAACCTGATCTTTGATACATTGCTGACGATGGCCAAGGACGGTTCCGTCCATCCGGGCCTGGCCAGTGCCTGGACGATGGCGCCGGATGGCAAATCCTATGATTTCACCATCCGCGACGGCATCAAATGCCACGATGGCAGCACGTTTGATGCGGCGGCGGCCAAGGCCAGCCTGGACCGGGCGCTCGATCCCGCCACCGTCAATCCGAACCTGTCGGCATGGGGTCCTATCACCAAAAGCAGCGTCGAGGGCAAGGTGCTGAAAGTCACTCTGTCCGAACCCTATGGTCCCTTCACGTCCTTCCTCACAAGCATCCAGGCAGCCTTTATCTGCCCGTCCTCGGCATCGGCCAAGGAATTCAAGCCGATCGGCACCGGCCCGTTCAAATTCGTCAACTGGACCCGCAATGACAGCATCCAGTTGGAGGCGAATGCCGATTACCAGAACGCCAACCCTCTGATCGAAAACCCCGGCAAGCCGCATATCGACAAGTTGACCTTCAAGGTCATCCCGGAAGCGGTGGCCAGAATGGCCGCTCTGCGCTCCGGCGAGGTCGATATGGTCGAACCGTCTCTGGAAGAAGCCGCCGACCTGAAGGCCGACAGCAATTTCAAGGTCTACGCAGCAGACCTGTCCGGACAGCAAATGCTGGCCGCCTTCACCTGGAAGATCAAGCCGCTCGACAATCCGGATATCCGCAAGGCGATCGGCATGGCAATGAACCGCGACGCCTATGCGTCTATTGCCTTTGAAGGTCTCGTCAACACCGCCAATTGCCCCGTGGCACCGAACCTGTTTGCGACGGATGAGGCACTTTGCGCCATCTGGGGCGTCAAATATGACCCCGAAGCCGCCAAGGCTTTGATGGCCAAGGCGGGCTATACACCGGAAAAACCGCTGAAGGTGAAGCTTCTCGTTCACAAGCTACCGGGCTGGGACCAGATGCACCAGATCATGCAGCAGGATCTGGCTGCCATCGGCGTCCAGGCCGAGATCGAGACCCGCGAAGTGGCCGCCTATTTCGACTATATGAAGGGCGTCAACGAACGTACCGATGGCGAACCTGCCGTGTGGACCATGGGCATGTCGGGTGTCGACCCGGACTACCTCACTTTCCTTTGGAAACGTCCCGGCTTTGTCAATATGGGCATCAATGCCGACCTCGATGGCATGCTGGATGAGCAGCGCAAGCTTTCAGGTGATGCTCGCGCCGCCAAGATCCATGATATTGAAAAATATCTGATGGAGAATGCCTATGCGATCCCGCTGCTGTCGCCTGGTTGGGGCTGGCTGATGGCATCGACATCGAAAGTCGATGGCTTCAAGATGGGCTTCATGGTCTCGCTGCTGTTCAACGACGTGAGCGTCAAGCCATAATAGGGAACTGCTGCTCCGGCTATTGCATCATTCTTTAAACCGGAATCGGTTTAAAGAGAAAATTATGCAGCAGATATAAAGCGCTACAACGGACTTCTGTGCGTCATATAGGGCGCACGGCGCTGTAGGCCGGAGCAGCCTTCCGATACAAACGGGTTCCAATGCTTGTTCTCATTTTAAAACGGCTGCTCATTGCCCTGGCGACGGTTGTGTCTGTCATTATCCTGTCGGGCATTCTCATCCATATCGTTCCTGGCGATCCGGTCACCGCGATGATGGCGCAATCTGTGACCGCAAGTCCGGAAGCGATGGCGCAAATGCGGGTCAAGCTGGGGCTTGATCTTCCAGTATGGCAGCAGGTCGCGCTTTACACCTGGCACGTTTTCCAGGGTGATCTTGGCATGACGATCCGCGGCAACGAACCTGTCGCAAGACTTCTGCTCCAACGGTTGCCGAACACCTTTGTTCTGGCTGTTTCGGGGCTCGGCGTTGCGCTTGCCATCGGCATACCGCTGGGCTTTCTGGCGGCAATTCACCGTGGAAAACTGACCGATACGGCGGTGATGGTAATTGCGGTGCTGGGTGTCTCCATCCCCGGTTTCTGGTTGGGGCTGATCATGATCCAGGTGTTTTCGCTGAAGCTCGGCTGGTTGCCGGTCGCGGGCTCGGGTTTTCGCAACATCATCCTGCCAGCCCTCACGCTGGGTCTGACCTACTGCGCCCTGGTGGCGCGCATGACACGCTCCGCCCTCGTCGAGGTCCTGGCCGAAGACTATATCCGCACGGCCCGCGCGCGCGGGCTTCGTGAGTATCAGGTGCTTTTGGTTCATGCCCTGAAGCCAGCGCTTATCAGTATTGTCACCGTGGTCGGGCTGGTCTTTGCCTATCTTCTCGGCGGTCAGGTGATCATCGAGAATGTCTTTTCGTGGAATGGCATTGGTCGCCTGGCCGTTCAGGCCATGCTGGAGCGTGACTATCCGATGATCCAGGGCTTCATTGTCGTCTTCGCCAGTTCGGTTGTCATCGTCTCGATGCTGATCGACATTCTCTACGGCTTTCTTGATCCCCGCATGAGGCAAAGATGACCAGCATCGCAAAACGCAGCATGTTCTCTCTCAGATTGCCTGTCAGTGTGACGATAGGGCTGGCCTTGGCACTTGTCATCGTGCTGCTCTCTCTACTGTCATCCTATATTGCTCCGTTTGATCCGATGCGGATGGCGTCAGGCCCCCGCTTGTCGGCGCCATCGGCAGCGCATCTTTTCGGAACCGACGAATTTGGCCGCGACCTTTTCAGCCGCGTGCTGCTCGGCGGACGGTTGTCGCTTGGCATCGGCCTCAGCGCTGTCGTCAGCGGTTTGGTGATCGGCGGTCTCATCGGTCTGATCGCCGCTTTCGGTGGCCGAATTGTCGAGGCTTTGCTGTTGCGGCTTATCGATGTGCTCTACTCGTTTCCCGATACGTTGATCGCCCTTGCGCTGGTCGCTTTCCTCGGGCCTGGAATAGAGAATGCAACGCTGGCAATCGCCATCAGCCTCGTTCCCTTTTATGCGCGGGTGGCCTATGGCCTTGCGGCTGCCGAGCGGGCAAAACCCTATATCGAGGCCGCCAGACTTGCAGGCACCCGGTCCGCGCGGCTGGTCCGCGTCCATGTTATGCCGAATATCGTGCAAAGCCTGATCGTCATGGCAACACTCGGATTTTCGTCCGCCATCCTGTCCGCCGCCGGGCTTTCGTTTCTGGGGCTTGGGGTCCAGCCGCCATCGCCGGAATGGGGCGCCATCCTTGCCTCGGGGCGCAATTATATCACCAAAGCCCCGTGGATATTGATCTTTCCGGGATTGGCGATCTGCCTCACCGTCCTTTCCCTCAATCTGATCGGTGACAGTCTCAGGGACCTCATCGACCCCCGCCGAAAGGCAAGGCCATGACGCAACCTTATCTGCGAGTCCGCGATCTGACGGTTGCCTTCCCAACCAGACAAGAGCCGTTCGCCGCTGTCGATGTTGTCGGGTTCGACCTTGCCCGGGGAGAGATCCTCGCCCTTGTCGGCGAATCCGGCAGCGGCAAGAGCATGACGTCGCTATCGATCATGCGTCTTCTGCCCGAGGCGGGGACAATGTCAGGCACAATCGAGATCGATGGGCAGAATATTGCCGGGCTTCAGCGCCGGGACATGGAAGATGTGCGCGGCGCGAAAATCGGCATGATCTTCCAGGAGCCGATGACGTCGCTCAATCCGGTCCTGACCATCGGCCGCCAGATGAGTGAAGGTTTGATCCGTCATAAGGGTATTGCGCGCCGTCTGGCGCTGGAGCACGCCATTGCCGCCCTTGAGGATGTTCGCATTCCCGAACCCCGGCGCATTCTCGGCCAGTATCCGCATCAACTGTCCGGCGGGATGCGCCAGCGTGTGATGATTGCCGCTGCCCTGACCCTGAAACCCGGCGTGCTGATTGCCGACGAGCCGACCACTGCGCTCGACGTGACAGTCCAGGCGCAGGTGCTGGATCTGCTTGTCGATCTCAAACTGCGCCACGGATCAGGCATTCTGCTGATCACCCATGACATTGGTGTGGTTGCCGAAACGGCGGATCGTGTCGCAGTCATGCGCGGCGGGCGCATCGTTGAAACCGGCCCGGTCGAGCAAATTCTGTCCGCACCGCAGCATGACTATACCAAAGCGTTGCTGGCCTCACATCTCACCGTCGAACGGGCGATGCGGCAGCGCCGCGACAAGACAAAGGCTGGTGCCAGATGACGACAGAACCAATCCTCGCCCTTGAGAATATCCGCAAGGTATTTTCCGCGAACGGTCGAGAGGTGAGGGCGCTCAATGGCGTTTCTCTCAGTCTTGGGCGCGGTGAAACGCTCGGGGTGATCGGCGAAAGCGGCTCTGGCAAATCGACGCTGGGCCGTATCGCCGTGGGGCTTGAAACCGCCAGCAAAGGCACGATCCGCATCGGCGGGACCGATATTGCCGGTCTTTCCGCGCCATTACGCCGAGAGGCGTTTCGCCATTGTCAGATGATTTTCCAGGACCCTTATTCCTCCCTCAATCCCAGGCTGAAGATCGGTCGCCAGATCGGGGAGGGGATCTACGCTACCGGCGTCGCCAATTGGAAAGAGATCGGCGAGAGCGTTGCGGATCTTTTGGAGAAAGTCGGGCTCAAGCGGGACTATGCGGATCGCTATCCGCATGAGTTTTCCGGTGGCCAGCGTCAACGGATCGCCATTGCCCGTGCGCTTGCGCCAGGGCCGCAGGTGGTGATTGCCGATGAACCCGTTTCTGCCCTCGATGTCAGTATCCAGGCCCAGATTCTCGACCTGCTGGCCGATTTGCAGAAAGAGAATTTTCTGTCCTACCTGTTCATCTCGCATGACATGGCCGTCGTCGCGCATCTCTGCGACCGGGTTGCCGTGATGCATCATGGCCGTATCGTGGAATATGGCCCGGTCGAAGCAATCGTTGAACATGCCCAGCATCCTTACACGAAGAGCTTGCTTGAAGCCGTTCCGCGCCTTGGCCGCCGCCGCAGCGGTGAGCGACATGTGCCAGTCGCGCTGCCTACTCATGGCGACGACGATCCCTATGAGGCGGTTTCGCCCGGTCATTGGGTCTTGGCGCATCGTCATCTGTAACGGATTGGCGACCCTTGTGGCGTTACGGCATCTTTCTTGCATCTGTCTTTTCAAAAGAACGTGACGCGCAACAATAAGGGGTAACTCATGCCGAAATCCGTTCAAGACGATGCAAGCGAGGCGGGTAAGCTGCTGTCCGTGCAAGGATTGACTGTCGGCTTGCCGCCGGGCATGGACCGCCGATATGCGGTGGAAGATATGTCCTTCGACCTGAAGGCTGGAGAAATTCTGTGCATTATCGGCGAGTCCGGCTCGGGAAAATCCGTGACGGCCAATGCCACGATGGGACTTCTGGCGTCATCTTTGCACATTGTATCCGGCAGCATCACGCTGGAGGGCCAGGAACTGGTGGGGGCGGATGCTGCCACCTTGCGCGCGTTGCGTGGCCGTGTCGTTTCGATGATCTTCCAGGACCCTTTGTCGGCGCTCAATCCCCTGATGACCGTGGGCGATCAGATCGCCGAGGTCATGGAAGCCCACGGCATTGGCACGCAGCAGGAGCGCCGGGTCCGCGTTCTCGAGCTGATCACCGAAGTGGGACTGCCGGACCCGGAACTGATGCAGCATCAATATCCCTTCCGATTGTCCGGCGGTCAACGACAGCGCGTGATGATTGCCATGGCGCTGGCGCTTGAACCGAAGGTGTTGATCGCTGATGAGCCGACCACCGCCCTTGACGTGACGACACAGGCGCAGATCCTTGAACTGATCGCGTCTATCCAGCGACGCAAGCAAATGAGCGTGATGTTCATCACCCATGATTTCGGCGTGGTGGCCGAGATTGCCGACCGTGTGATTGTCATGGAAAAGGGTCATGTCGTTGAACAAGGGCCGGCATCCGTGGTGCTGAAAAACCCTGATCATCCCTATACGCAAAGGCTGCTTGCCGCCGTGCCGCGTATGCGCGCCACCGACCGCGACAATGAGGCGGATACCCCCGTTGTTCTGGAGGCCCGCAATCTCTGCAAGACCTATGGCACAAGTTCAGGCTTCCTGTCGAAAGGACGCGTGATCAAGGCGGTCGATGATGTCTCGTTTACGATCGCCAAAGGCCGGACGCTGGGTATTGTCGGGGAATCCGGGTCGGGGAAATCATCGCTCGGCCGTCTTCTCGTCAAACTGATGAACAGTGATTCCGGCGAAATCCTCTTCGGTGGCCGTGATATTGCACCCCTGTCGGAAGAGGCCTTTCGCCCGATGCGGCCCTATATCCAGATGATCTTTCAAGACCCTTTCGCGTCCCTCAATCCGCGCCAGACCATTGGTCGCATCTTGACCGTCGGGCCGGTGGCGCAGGCGACGCCCATCCACGAGGCGCGAACAAGGGCGATGCGGCTTCTGGAGCGGGTCGGCCTGGATGCAGGCGCCTATGACCGGTACCCGCATGAATTTTCAGGCGGCCAGCGCCAGCGTATCGGCATAGCACGCGCATTGATGTTCAACCCCATGCTGATCGTCGCGGATGAAGCCGTTTCGGCGCTCGATGTTTCGATCCAGGCGCAGATCCTTCAACTTCTGACGGAAGTGCAGCAGGAAATGAAACTGGCCATGGCCTTTATCACCCATGATCTACGCGTCGCCAGCCAGATCTGCGATGAAATCGCGGTGATGTATAAGGGCCGTATTGTCGAATATGGACCGCCCTCACAGATTTTCCGCAACCCTACCCATGATTATACCCGTCAACTCGTTTCGGCTATTCCCGGAACCGAATGGGAGCCTGCCGTGATGGTGTAGAGCGGATTGGCCCGGCTTCAGCTCGAAATGACCTTGGGCGCTTGTCTTCAACCAAGGTTCGTCTGCCTGTCAATGGTGCAGGAAAGGGCATGTCTCTCAGGCGTTCGGCTATATTTTGGGCGGTATTGCGGGGTGCGTAAATTTGCATCTTCAATGTCAAAAAATAGTTGCAAATGTCCATTAATGAGCGTTCAATCCCGTCAAGAAAAGAGTAGGCGATAGAATGGTCCCACGTCTTTTCGTCAATATCACGGGTTCAACAAACTGAAAAAATTGTGCTTTCGGGCGTAAACCGAAAATCGGTTAATTGTATCTTTCGCTTGAGTAGCTCTGCGGTGGGGTGTTTTTTGTCGATGACGGTGGGGCAGGGGGTAGCCAGATGGCGGCGGTGGAACTGGATGTTCTGGAAAATGTCCTTAGCTATTACATCCGCACGATCAACATGGCGGTTTCCCGCGATCTCGATCAGAAACTTGGTAAGCTCGAAGTTGCCAAGGGGACCGGTAAGATCACCACGCTGCTGCTGGTCGATAGCCATCCGGGCATCCGGTCTTCTGTCATTGCGCAACTGATCTTCAAGGACAGGTCGGCCATGGTGCGGCTGGTCGATCAAATGGAAGAGCAGGAATTGCTGCGCCGTGAGGCGGATGATGATGATAACCGTGCTCAGGGGCTGTTCATCACGCCCAAGGGTGCTGCGCTGGCAAAACGTGTTCGTCCCCTCGTCGTGAAACAATCGCGGGATTTCTTTCCCGATATTACCGACGAAGAACATCAGATGCTGATCTCGGTACTCGGGCGTACCTATCGGCGCATCGTGGGGCTTTAGGGCTTCCCCTAGAGTTTGTCAGGGAAAAGTGGAGCCGGGTTTACCCGAAACAACAACTGCCAGCTTAAGGAGTTTTTCTGACATGCCAGGTCCCTATGTCGTTCCCGTCCACGGGGATGCGGAACTACCGAGCCACGTGGATGTCGTTGTTATCGGCGGCGGCATTATTGGTACATCCACCGCACTTGAACTCGCCGATCAGGGATTGAGAGTGGCGCTCTGCGAAAAAGGCGGCATCGGCCACGAACAGTCCAGTCGTAACTGGGGTTGGGTGCGGATTTCCAGGCGCGATCCGCGCGAAGTGCCGCTGATGGCCGAGTCGCTGCGCATCTGGGCAGATCTTAACCGCCGCACGGGCCGGGAAACCGGCTTCAAGCGTTCAGGTATCGTGTTTACCTGCGCCACCGAGAAGGAATTTGCCGAACACGAGCGCTGGAACAGCAATCTGGACGGCTACCAGATCGAAAGTCGGATGCTGAGCGCCAAGGAGTTCCGGGAGAAATATCCAGGCTCTGACATGAATATTGCCGGTGCGCTTTACACAGCGGGTGACTGCCGCGCCGAACCGCAGAAGGCGGCACCCGCTATTGCCGAGGCGGCCCGCGACCGGGGCGCTTTCATCCTCACCGAATGCGCGGTGCGCGGTCTTCAGCTTTCCGGCGGCAAGGTGTCTGGTGTGGTGACGGAGCGCGGCGAGATCGCCTGTCAGTCCGTCGTCCTGGCGGGCGGTGCATGGTCCAACCTGTTCTGCGGCAATAACGGCCTCGACCTTCCGCAGTTGAAGGTGATGAATTCCGTGCTGCGCACTAAACCGCTGGAGGGCGGACCGGAGGAGGCGATATGGTCGAATGGATTTGCCATTCGCAAGCGGTCGGATGGTGGCTACACGATTGCCAACGGCTTTCAGAACATCGTCGATATCGTACCGGCCTCTTTCCGCTATGCGCGCAATTTTCTGCCCGCACTGCGCCATGAATGGCGTTCTCTCGATCTGCGGTTGACGGGGCGGTTCTTTGACGAGTGGCGCATTCCGCGCCGCTGGTCGCTGGATGAGGCGTCTCCGTTCGAATACAATCGCGTGCTGGACCCTGTGCCGTCAAAGGCGATGACCGACGGTGCGCTGTCCCAACTCAAGAAGGCCTTCCCCATCTTCGAAAAGGCGGAGATTTCGCAGCGCTGGGCTGGCATGATCGATGTGACGCCCGATGCCATTCCGGTTATCGATGCCATCGATGCCATTCCCGGCTTTCACGTCGCCACCGGCTTTTCCGGCCATGGTTTCGGCATCGGACCGGCTGCCGGTCGGCTGATGGCTGATATCGTCACGGGACGCAATCCGATCGTCGATCGCAAGGACTTCCGGTTCAGCCGCTTTAGCGATGGCTCGAAAATCGAACTGATCAGCGGCTTTTGAATTCGACGTATCCTCAATCGCTCCAGCAGAGAGCGAGCAGGGTAAAGGTCGATAACCACCAGAAAAAAGGGAACATGCAATGTCCGATAAGGAACGCAATTCGATACCGCATCCCACGCGTCGCCAGACGCTTGGCCTCATGGCGCTTGGAGCGTCCGGCGTGCTTCTCTCGGGGCTGCCAATCTCGGAGTTGATAGGCATTCGCGCGGCCAGTGCCGCGACCAAATCGATCAAGGGACAGCTGACTGTCGGCTTTTCGCAGGAGCCGACGGTTTTCAATCCGCATATGCCTCATATCGAAGTGGATGAAGGCATTCATTTCAGCATATTCGATACGCTGTTCAGCGTTGATGCTGCTGGCAAATTCGTGCCGGGGCTGGCCGCGGAAGTACCGAGCGTCGAAAACGGCGGCATCTCAGCCGATGGCCTGAAATGGAAGATCAAGCTGCGCGATGGCGTGACATGGCATGACGGCAGGCCGTTCACTGCTGAAGACGTCAAGGCAACGCTCGAACTGCTGGTCGATGCCAATTTCCGCAGTTGGCGCAAGACCGGCCATGAATTCGTCCGCGACCTGACCGTTGTTTCGCCCACGGAAATCACCTGGCGGATGGACAAGCCCTTTGCGCCCTATCCTTCCATCCTCGCCTCGACCTTCATCACGCCGAAACATCTTCTGTCGGCCAGCGCCGATCCGAATAATGCGCCGTTCAACACCGCGCCGGTTGGCACCGGTCCATTCAAATGGGCTGAACGGGTCGCTGGAGACCATATCCTGCTGGCTGCCAACCCGGACTATTTTGGTGAGGGCCCCTATGTCGAAAAGCTGATCTACAAATACGTTCCCGACCTGAATGTCATGTATACCCAATTCAAGACGGGTGACATCGATGTGGTCGGCCTGCAATGGATCACGCCCGATCACTACGAGGAAGCCAAGGGACTGGATGGCAAGGTGGTCAATGTCGTGCCGGGTTCGACGGTTGAATCCTTCACCTTCAACATGGAGCGCCCACAGTTCAAGGAAGCGGCGGTGCGCGAGGCGCTCTATGCCGCCATCGACAAGCAGTCGATTATCGAAGCGCTCTATTACGGCCTGCCGACCCCCACCGAAAGCTATGTGCCGCAGCAGTCCTTCTACTTCAATCCGGACCTGCCGAAGCATGAATATGACATCGCCAAGGCCAAGAAGCTGCTGGATGATGCCGGCTGGGTGGCCGGTAGCGACGGCATTCGTGCCAAGGGTGGGGTTAAATTGTCCTTCACCTGCTCAACGACGGCGGGCAACCATATCCGCGAACAGGTCCAGCAATTCCTGCAACAGTCCTTTAAGGATATCGGCGTGGAAATGACCATTTCCAACCTGCCGCCAGCGGTGATGTGGGGGGATTACTGGACGCTGTCGAAGTTCGATGCCGTCATCGTTGGCCTGGATTTCCTGACGGGTTCCGATCCTGACACCTCGAATTTCTTCCGGTCTACGGCCATTCCGGCCAAGGGTGGTTCCGGCCAGAACACCTGGCAGTTTTCCAACCAGCAAGTAGACGAGTTGCTCACCAAGGGTGGCGAATTGTTCGTTCCAGAGGAGCGCAAGGCCGTTTACCTGAAGATCCAGGAGATCATGCGCAAGGAACTGCCGCTTCTGCCAATGTTCCAGTATGCGACCGTGCGCGGCCACAAGCAGGGCGTCGAGAACGTGACGCCCAACGTGAATGTGCGTATCGACACCTGGAACGTCGCCACCTGGCGCTGGGCCTGACGACATAGTGCATAATTTTTTAAATCGGAATCGGTTTAAAGAGAAAATTATGCAACAAATATAAGGAGCTACAGCGATGCTTTGTGCGCCATATATGGCGCACGGCGCTGTAGTGCGCCGGACGCCTCGGCGTCCGGCATGCCTGAGCCCGTTCACCCATGAAGCGGAGCCTGCCTATGCTCTCCTATCTTTTTAACCGGCTGATGCAGAGCCTCGTTTTGCTGCTGTTGGTTTCGATCATCGGATTTGCCATTCTCAATCTCGCGCCCGGCGGCCCGCTGTCGCAATATGCGCTGACGCCGGGCATGACGCGTGAGGCGATGGACCGGATCGCCCATCAGATGGGTCTCGACCGGCCTCTGCCCATCCAGTATCTCGATTGGGTCTGGCGGTTGCTGCAAGGCGACTGGGGGAAATCCTACCGCGATCAGCAGCCGGTGCTATCGATCATATCAAGCCATTTCTTCGCCACCCTGCTTTTGATGGGAACATCGACAGTCATTGCCGTCATTCTCGGGGTGTGGATCGGCATCAAGGGCGCCACCCGCCGCTATTCCATGTTTGATTATGCGGCGACTGTCGGGGCAATGGTGGCACTCTCCATCCCGACGTTCTGGTTTGGCCTCGTAGCGATCTATGTGTTCGCCTTGAAGCTGAAATGGCTGCCCGCGGGCAACATGTATACGATCGGCAATGGCTCCCTGTCCGATTATGCAATCCATCTGGTCATGCCGAGCCTTGTTCTGGCGCTGGTCGATATCGCCGTGTGGAGCCGCTATATGCGGTCTGCCACGCTGGAGGTGATCAACCAGGATTTTGTGCGCACTGCCAAGGCCAAGGGCGTCTCCCCCCGCCGCGTGCTGATGAAACATGTCGTTGGCAATGCGTTGCTGCCGATGATCACGCTTGCCGGCATGCAGCTTCCCATCGTGCTGGGCGGGGCGCTCGTCACCGAGACGGTGTTTACCTGGCCGGGTATGGGGCGGCTGTTTCTCGACAGCCTCGGCTATCATGACTACCCGGTTGTGATGGGCCTGCTGATGTTTACAGCCGTCTTCGCACTGATCGGCAGCCTTGCCGCCGATCTTCTTGTCGCATTCGTCGATCCCCGCATCCGGCTCGGTTGACGAAACCCTATCGCGAACCGAAGGAGAAGCCCATGTCCATTGCCATTCCGTCTCCGGTCCCGCCCGCGCGGCCTTCGCGCTGGTGGCGGAGCCGCGTCGCGCGCCGGTTCTTTCGTCACAAACTCGCCCTTGTCGGCCTGGTGATGATCACGCTGTTGATCTTTGCCTGCGCAGTCGGTCCCTCTCTTTTGCCCTATGACGAGTTGTTTATCGATCTGCGCGCCCGCTTTGCGCCGCCCCTGACCGGCGCCCACATCTTCGGCACTGATCCGCTGGGGCGTGACATCGCCGCGCGACTGTTCAATGCCGGGCGTATTTCGCTGCTGATCGGCTTCTTCGCCATGCTGATGTCCACGGCGATCGGTGCCGTCGTCGGTGTTGTCGCGGGGTATCGCGGTGGATTGATTGGCACGGTGCTGATGCGCTTCGTCGATGCCTTCCTGTCCTTTCCGTCGATCTTTCTGCTGCTGGCACTTGCCGCCTTTATCAGGCCAAGCCCGTTGATGATTACGGTCATCATCGCAGTCACGTGCTGGATGGAAGTCGCCCGGATCGTGGAGGCGGAGGTGCGTTCGCTGCGTGAGCGCGATTTCGTGCTGGCCGCCCGAATGCTGGGGCTCCGCAACACCCATATCATGATCCACGAGCTTTTGCCCAATGCGGTCGGCCCAATCATCGTTGCCGCCACGCTGACGGTGGCCCGTGCCATCCTGCTCGAAGCCTATGTCAGCTTCCTCGGCTATGGTATCCAGCCGCCCTTGCCGAGTTGGGGCAATATGCTCAACAGCGCGCAGCAGTATCTGGGAAGTGCGCCTTGGCTCGCTATCGTACCGGGTGTCGCCATCACGCTTGCGGTCACCAGCTTCAACTTCATTGGCGATGGCTTGCGTGATGCGCTCGACGCGCGCAGCGACAATCCGTGAGCCAGCTTTCTCCTTTTGATGCTCCCATAATAACTCATCTCTCACCCATCGAAATAGCGCGATTCTTTTTTGAAAACCATTTGACTAAATAAAAAAGCGGTGTCACTCTTCTGTCATCCAGGGGGCTTTCGACATGGCTTTGCGTGGCACCAATCAAGAATCGGGAAGGCCGTATAATCGGCGGATCGTGTTGGAATCGATCCGGCTGCACGGGCCGACAACACGCGGCGATGTTGCCGAACGGGTGGGCCTGACGGTCCAGACCGTGTCCACCATTGTGCGCGAACTTGAGGATCAGGGGCTTCTGCTTTCGGTACGGGAAAAACCGAAGGGGCGCGGCATTCCTCCGTCGGCACTGACTATTAACCCGGAAGGCGGGCATGCTGTCGGCATTCACCTCACACCGCTCGGCATTGAGGCGGCACTTGTCAATCTTCGTGGTGACGTGGTCGAAAGCCGGCAGCGCCCGGCGCCGAATGCCATGCCGGACGAGGCTTTTGCCTTGATCGGCGACATGGTCGCAGACCTGAAGGCAAGCCCGCGCCAGGGCCGGTTGCTCGGCGCAGGTCTGGCCCTGCCAGGGCCGTTCGATGTGGACTCCATGAGCTTCGTTGGACCGACCACCATGGCGGGCTGGAAGAATGTCGATATCCGTCAGCGGCTTGCCGATGCGACGGGTCTGCCAGCCTTCATGGAGAACGACATGGCAGCGGCTGCTTTGGGCGAACAGCTATATGGTCTTGGACAACAGTTCTCGGATTATTTCTATCTGTTCTTCAGCGTCGGTCTGGGTGGTGCCATGATGCATGACGGCGTCGTTATGCGGGGAGCCTGGGGCAATGCCGGTGAAATCGGCCATATCGCCGCCATTCCCGATGGTGAGCTGTGTCATTGCGGAAATCGTGGCTGCCTGGAGCGCTATCTGTCGCTCGATGCATTCAAGAGAAGTGGTTTGTCTGAGGAGGATTGGGTCGATGCGATTGCACCGATTTTCCGCAGCGCGATCCGCACGATCGAGAACCTGTTCGACCCGGAAACCATCGTGCTGGGCGGTCTTGCGCCGCAATCCCTGATCGAACGCTTGGCAACGCTGAGCGACGGTCTCACCAACTCGATTTCCGCCCGCACTAACCGCACCGTTCCACGGGTTGTGGTTGCCAGCGACTGTCAGCGGTCGGCGCTGCGGGGGGCTGCGGCCCTCGCGGTCTTCGGTGTTCTGTCGCCGCGCTTTGGTCAAATGTTTGAAACCTCAGAGAAAGGGATTGCCGTATGACCGAAAACCTCCTCGTCCTCGACGATATCCGCATGAATTTCGGCGCAATCGAAGCCCTGAAGGGCATCAGTTTCTCCATCGGCAAGGGCGAAGTCGTGGCCCTGCTCGGGGATAATGGTGCGGGAAAATCGACACTGGTGAAAATCATTTCGGGCGGCTTGCAGCCGACCTCGGGACGCATGCTGTTTGAAGGCGAGCCTTTTCAGGCAAAGACGCCCGCCGAGGCCAAGGGTGCCGGTATCGAAACCGTCTACCAGGACTTGTCGCTCTGCACGAATGTCGATGTGGTCGGCAATTTCTTCATGGGCCGCGAGCTGACCCGCAAGGTGGCGGGCATTCCCTTTCTGGATGAACGCGCCATGGAGGACATTACCGCCAAGGCGCTGGCCAGCGCCGGCACCCGTATTCCCTCCATGCGCACCAAGGTGGAGCACCTGTCCGGCGGCCAGCGCCAGGCCATCGAACTCAACCGTTTCGTGCATTGGGGTGGCAAGCTGGTCTTGCTCGACGAACCCTTCGCAGCGCTTGGCGTCGAACAGACCCGGCGTGGGCTGGACATGATCCGTCATGTCGCCAGCCAGGGCATCGGCGTCGTCATCATCACCCACATCATGCAGCAGGCCTTTCAGGTCGCAGATCGTATTGTCGTCATCCGCCACGGCGTTGTTGCCGGTGATGTGGAGCGTAGCCAGACAAGCCCGGATGCAGTGATCGAAATGATCACAGGGCAAACCCTCGCCGGAGCCGGACCGGTGAGCCAATAAAAATGAAAAGGGGTCCGGTGAACTGGAGAGAAACCAATGAAACGACTATTAACAGTCTTGCTGGGCATTCTGATGCTCAACCTTGCGGCGTGGACATCGGCTGCCGCCCAAACAAAAGGGATGGTTTATTACCTCGTTCCGACCTTGCTGGATGAATTCCAGACCGGCTCGGTGAACGCGCTGAGCATGTTTCTGGGGCAGGTCGGCTATGATATGAAAACACTCAACGCTGACAACAAGACAGATGCCCAGCAATCGCAGATGAATGACGTGATTGCGCTGAAACCCGCAGCCATCATTCTTGCCGCGGTAGATTTCAATGCGCTCAAGCCGTCGATTGAGGCTGCGCGCGCAGCAGGCATTCCCGTCGTTGAATTCGACCGGCAGATTACCTCGACACCCTCGGATTTCACCTCGGTTGCGGGGACAGTCGAAATTGGCCATATCGCCGGTGACCACGCGATCAGCTTGCTTAAAGGCAAATATGGGCTCAAAGGCAAAAATGGCGATGTGAAGGGGAAGATCCTTCAGGTTCTCGGTGATCCCGGCGATCCCTACACGCTCGATATCCAGAAGGGTTTCGAGGAGAAAATGAAGGCCTTCCCCGGCGTCAAAATCATCTCGGTACCCGCCGTGCAGTGGGAAGCCAGTGCCGCCGGAACAATCGTTTCCGACCAGATGCTTGCCAATCCTGACATTGATCTGATCTTCCTGCATGCCGCCCATCTTTCGGTCGCTGCCGTTGCCTCGCTTGAGGCTGCGGGCAAGAAGCCGGGCGATGTGATGTTGATGAGTTCCAACGGTGCGCCCGTTGGCCTCGACCTGATCCGTAAGGGCTGGCTGAATGTCGAAGTCGAGCAACCGCTCTATGCACAGGCAGCGGCCATTGCGATGTTCATGGACAAGGTCGTCGGCAAAAAGCCGATCAAGGCTGGAGACTATGATGTGCTTGGGCTGAAGAGCGTCGTGACCATGGAAACCTGGGGTCCGAACATCAAGATCCCTGGCTCGGCCATCACCAAGGAGAATGTCGATAACCCGTCTTTCTGGGGCAATCTGAAGCCGCCGACAGCTGCGATCAAATCCGTCGAGTGAACGGCTTTCATTCCGGGGCCGGATGGCCCCGGATTCCCCTTCTCCAATCCGGATTTGCCGCATGACGCCTCATACCCGCAAAACTCTTGAATTCGTCCTCGACAATCTCGTCTGGTTCATGCTCATCCTCGTGCTGGCAATGTTCTCGGCGCTGATCCCAAACTATTTCCAGATCGGTATCTTCACCAATATCATCGAAGTATCGAGCGTATTGGGCGTGATGTCGATTGGTCTCGCCCTGGTGATCATCACCGGCCATATGGATCTGTCCGTCGAGTCGGTCGCAGCTCTGTCGGCCATGGCGGTCGGCATTCTGTTCTGCTCTGCGGGCATCGGGCTTGGTATCAAGCTTTCGCCCGAATGGCTGATGATTCCGGTCTCGCTGTTCGTGGCCTGCGCCATCGGCGGATTGATCGGCCTTATCAACGGCGTTCTCGTCGTCAAACTGAAGATGAGCGCTTTCATCATCACGCTCGCCTCCTTCATCTGGGTGCGCGGTATTGTGCTGGCGGTTTCCGGCGGACGTTCGGCCCAGGATCTGGCCCCCGCCATCCGCTGGTTCGCCATCGAGCGCTTTCTCGGCATCCCCATGACGGCCTGGATCGCTATTGCCTGCTTTCTGATCTTCTCAGTGATGATGGCAAAGACGCCATTTGGCCGCCATCTGGTGATGATCGGCGGCAATGAGACGGCAACCTTTCGGGCTGGCATTCGCGTCACCCGCAATCTGATCATCGCCTTCGTCATGGCAGGCGCCATCGCCGGGCTTGCAGGCTGGCTGCTGGCGGTTCGCACATCGGGCGCCACGGCCAATCTCGGTGTCGGCCTGCTGTTCAATGCCTTTGCAGCGGTGGTGATCGGCGGTGTCAGCCTGAAGGGCGGGGTCGGCGCTCTGCCGGGCGTCTATGCCGGGGTGCTGCTGCTCTCTTCCATCAATACAGCCATCAACCTGATGGGGCTGCCGGCAAACTTCACCCAGGTCATTCATGGTTTCCTGGTGCTCGCAGCCGTTCTTCTCGATACGTTCAAACAAAGGCTCCGCCAGAGGCTCGCATGACAGACAGATTGAAAGACAAGGTTGCACTGGTGATCGGTGCATCGCGTGGTATCGGCAAGGCGATTGCCTTGCGCTTCAAAGAGGAGGGCGCGAAACTCGTGCTCGCCGATTTCAATGCGGAAGAAGGCAAGGCAGCAGCTGACGAACTCGGCATCGATTTTATCCGCACCGATATCGCCAAGATGGAAGACGCGATTGCCGCCGTGGAATTCACTGTTGAACGCCATGGCCGGCTCGATATCATCGTACAGAATGCCGGCATCTATCCCTGGCAATTGATCGAACATACCAGTCCGGATGATTGGGATCAGGTCATGGCGGTCAATCTACGGGGCTGTTTCAATGCCGCGCGGGCGGCACTTGCGCCGATGAAGACGCAAGGGTCGGGGCGCATTCTCTTTACCTCATCGATCACCGGTCCGCATGTCACCAGTCCGGGCCATGGCCATTATGCGGCAAGCAAGGCTGGTATCAACGGGTTCATTCGCTCGGCGGCGCTGGAGTTCTCGTCCTATGGCATCAATGTCAACGGCGTCGAACCGGGCAACATCATGACAGAGGCCATCCAGCTGCATCGAAGCGCCGCCTTCATAAAGAATATGGAGGATGCAATTCCGCTCGCGCGTCTGGGGTCACCTCGGGATGTGGCCAATGCCTTCCTGTTCCTCGCCTCTGATGACGCGAGCTATGTGACCGGCACGACCATCGTTGTCGATGGGGGACAACTTCTGCCTGAGGGTGCCGACTTCAGGATACTGCCATCCTAATCGGATTTCCGGCTGCATTGATGCCTGCTATTCAAGGCGTGAAGATGCGTTGATAGCTCCGAGCTTTGGTTTGCCGCCCATTCTGACAGGATGGGCCTCACAGAACCTGGATCAATTTGGCAAGAAGCCGGTCCAAGCGGGCGCGTTCAGGCGCGGAAAGGCTGCGAATGCCGTCCAGAAAATGCGAGGACCTGGCCACCTGAACCCGGGTCTCTCGCAACAGCTTTTCACCGCTTTCGGTCATTTGCACATAGACCGTGCGTTTGTCTGACAGAGACGGGACGCGCTCGACGAACCCTTTGTCTTCCAATCTGGTGATACGGCCTGTTATAGCCCCTGTTGTGACCATGCAAAGTTCGGCAAGATCGCTTGGCCGCAAACGGTAGGGTGGGGATTGATGCCGAAGATGGGTGAGAACATCGACTTCGCCGATGCCGATATCGAATGCGACCAGCACCTCCTCCAGGGAGGCCTGGTCCAGGAGGTAAAGATGCCGAAGCCTCATGGCAATCGCAATGGGACTGCTGTCTTCACCCGGGAAATCCTCTTCCCACTGACTAATAAGGTCCGAAAACAATCCTTCGGCTTGTGGCATTGCGCTTCACTTTTATCTCATGGCTAAAACACGTCATTTTCTGACGTCCTAAACTTCTTAATGTTTTCGGGCGCTTCACGCAATGCGCCATAAGAACGCGACCCCTCCAAACATTTTCAATTGACGAAAGTTATCTTAGTGCTAAGATACTTCTAAGGAATATGGAGGAGATATTCGATGGTTTCGAGTTCGGCGAAGCTGCATGATCCGGAGGAGGGATCAGCAGCAAATTTTCCTGATATTGATAATTTGAAGATCGCGTTTGGCCAGCTTCCATCTGGCGTCGTCATTGTGACGAGCAAGAGTTGTGGTGGTGAAATGGTCGGTGCAACTGTGAGCAGTTTCACCTCTTTGTCATTCACGCCTCCTCTTGTCATGCTCGGTCTGGCGCACAGTTCCACAACGCTTTCCGCTATCCTCAATCATGGGCATTTCGCGGTTCATGTCGTTGCCGAGCCGCAGCAGGATATCGCCATGCGTTTTGCGTCCAGCCGCGCAGATAAATTCAACGATATCGATTTTAAATTATCGCCCACCGGCGTGCCGATTCTGAGTGAATTCGACACGTGTTTTCACTGTGCTCTTGAGCGGGCTGAGCCGGCAGGGGATCATCAATTGTTGATCGGTCGCGTTGTCGACGTATCAACGGTAGAGCGTGATACGACGCCGGTCGCATGGTTTAATCGGCGCTTTCATATCTGCGAGCCAAGACCGGCCGCCTAGATTTTCTTCAGGAAAAGTGCAGCCTAATTTTCCTGAAAAGACAAGCGAAACAATAGGCTTCAGTGTATCGAGCCGAAATCGGCAATCGTCGTGATCGGAGACATTCGCTCAAAAAGCAACAGGCATACGATGGTGTGGATGGCGCGATTACGTCAGCGCCATGTCCGTATGCATTCGAAAATTCCTATTTTAAAGTGAGGAAATCCCATGGAAATGAATGCAAAGCAGTTTGACTATGTACTGCCCAATCCCCCCATCTCTCCTTATAGCACCGAGGTTGGCCGTGAGATCCGAGCCAAGGCTGCGGCATTGGTGCCGCTATTGCGTAAGCACGCCCAAGAAGGAGAGGAATTGGGTGCCCTGGCACCTGAAAGCTTGAAAGCCCTCAGCGATATTGGTGCGTTCAAGCTTACATTGCCAACGGATTTTGGCGGGCATGCGCTTGGAGCGCGCGATGTGGTCGAAATCGTTACCGAATTCGGTAGAGGCGATGGCGCAGCGGGTTGGATGGCATTTGTCGCCGGTGGCCTTCGCAATATCCTGGCGTTTCCCGATCAGGCTGTGAATGAAATCTTTGCGGATGGGCGCGATTGGGTTGGCCCACTGGCCGCCGGTGCATCTATTTTTGCCACCAAGGTCGGTTCTGCACGGCGGGTCGAGGGCGGCTGGATGGTCAGCGGTTCGTGGCATTTCGGTAGCGGTTGCAAACATGCCAAATGGATTGCCGTTGGCGTCGATTATGAGGTTGCACCGGGCCATATGGGCCGCGCCATGGCGGTTTTGAAGGCCGAACAGGTCAAGATCATCGACAATTGGCATGTTATGGGCATGAAGGCTACGTCCTCCAACAGCCTGACGGTGACCGAAGAGCAGTTCGTCCCCGATCACCGTTTTATGGACATGGCCGATTTCCCAATTCGTATGGATGGGACCCGCAAGCGGTTCCAGGGCTTTGCCAGCAAGTTCGATGGCCGTGGTCTGATGATCATGACCAATCTCACCCATATGGCGATTGTGCTGGGGATGGCCCGCGGTGCGCTGGAATCCTACATCGATATGGCGAGAAAGCAGCAGCCCTTCAATCTGCCTTATCCTCGTGTTGCCGAAATGGCATCGACGCAGGTCTGTGCTGCAAAAGCCTATGCGATGATCAAGATGGCGGAAACCACCGCCCTTTGCGCCGCCGATCTTCTGGATCGCCACGCAACGGAAGGACGCGAGGTCTCGGAAGAGCTGGAACAGGCCACGATGATGGAAAACGTCTACGCGGCGCACACCTTGGACAATGCCGTCAGCATTCTGCAACTCAATATCGGCTCGGCAACCGCCCATGAGAGCAATCCGTTCCAACGGTTCGTGCGCGATATCCGGGTGGCAATGCTGCATGGGGCGGTCAGGCTGGAGCCGACGGCCGAGATTTTCGGTCGGCGGATGATGGGGCTTGCGCCATTTTCGATGTTTGCAGGTGGATTGCCTGATCGCGCTGCTTAGCCCGCGACTGATTTGAGCTGTAGACGGGCTGTGGAGGCGGCCCGTCGACGGTTAACAAGAGGAGGATTTTTTATGCAGTCGAATAAGACGCATGCCCCTGGCAATTTTCGGGCAAATAAAGGTTTTGAATACAGTTTTCAGGCTGCCAAGGTGTTGGGCGCGCTATGGGCAATCGTGCTGCTGGTGGTGGCGGTGCCAAGTATCGGTACCGCCGTCGTCAACGCCCGAATGATCACCGATCTCAATATGGATCGAGCGGTCTTCGGTATGGGCTTTGGCCTTTTCGTGATGATGATGGGTTTTCAGGCCCCTGTCGTCGCGGTGCTGATCCGCAAATTCGGTTATCGGTCAACAGTCGCTTTTGGATGCCTTGTGTTGTTCCTTGGGTCGGTTGCCATGGCGACTGTCGTGCATAATGGCTGGCAATATGCTGTGGCTTTTGGTCTTTTGGCCGGTTCCGGCGTCTGCATTGCCGGCATGCTGCCGGCCCAGACAATCGTAACGAGATGGTTTCACGCCCGCCGGGCCTTGGCCGTCTCCATCGTATTTTCAGCAGTCGAAATTGGTGGATTCTTTTCTCCACCGGCGCTTGAAAGACTGATGGCGATATCAGGCGATTGGCGCACAGCCTGGTGGCTTATTGCCGGATCGGCGCTCATTGCGATGATAACGGCCTATGTAGCGCTCGATGAGCGGCGGGTCGAAAATTACATTTCCCGAAATCCTGCTCCATCCTTCACACGCGAAAACAGCAAGGTGTTCAAGAGTTCGGTTCATTGGACGCTCCGTGAAGCATTGGGAACGAAGGCTTACTGGCTTATTCTGGCCTATATGAGCATCGCGGGAGTCGCCTGGATCTTCCTGATGGCTCATGGCGTGGTGCATCTGCGTGATATCGGCTATTCGCCTGCTGAAGCCGCTAACGCCGTTGCGGTCATTATCGTCGCCTCGTTCATTGGCAACATGACCGCTGGTTTTCTGGGCGATCGTATTTCACCATCGCTGATCTCGGCCGCAAGCATGGCATTGATTGTTTTCGGCTTTTGCATGGTGATCAAGCCCGTCGGCTTTACCGGCATTCTGCTCTACGCGCTTCCTGCCGGCATTGGCTACGGTGCCTCGCAGGTCTGCCTGATGGCTCTTCTGGGCAATTATTTTGGCAAGGCATCGTTTTCCGCCATTCTGGGTTCAATGATGCCGGTATCGACGCTCTGCGCGGCGATTGGCGCGGGGTCGGCAGGGGCCGTTTTCGATCAAACCGGCACATATCAATGGGTGTTTATCACGATCATCACCCTGTGCGTGGTCGCGTTCTTTGCCATTCTTGCAGCATCACCACCGCAAAACCGGGGCAACAAAGAGGAGGTCTCCGGCAGTCCAATCGCAGCGGAATAACCAACGATAAAAATGGGAGGGTGACAATGCGAACTTTAAATCTGCTGGCAGTGCCTTTGCTGCTTGCATCCTTGATGCCTGCCGCAGCAGCCGATACGGCGCTGCCATCAAGCGACACACCACCTGGCGAGGGAAGCATACCGGCTCCGGTCTATTCCGGCCCCTTGGCCAGTGTGGGGAGAACGCTGCATGACAACGGTATCGACCTTCAACTCGACTTTGTCGATTTCTATCAGAATGCTCCGTCTTTTGGGGCTGCGGGTGGCTCATCAGCCAATTATGGCATGTTTATTGTCGGCGTTACCGGCCATCTGACACCTGATCTTCGGGTCAATTTGGTCGAGACAATCAACGCCCCTACCTACAATGTCGACAATTACCTGTTTGATCTTTCGAATGCCTTTTTCCCCGTCCCGATCGTGAATTCGGACACCGATCTGACCCGTTTCACGATTGAAGGCGACCTTTTCAACGATCGGCTGACCGTTGAAGCGGGGCGGATGGGCCTCAATCGCGATTTCATGAAAAAGGGGTTCTGCGGCGGCATTGGCTGCGTCCCCTCAACGCCGGCAATCACCCTCAATATGCCAGGCGAGGCCCTGTCTGTCTGGGGTGGGAGATTGGCCTATCGGCTCGATCAGACCACGACGCTGGGATTTGGAGCCATCGAGGACAATTCTGACAATTGGCAGAATGGTGATGGATGGGATTGGGGAACCGGCGATGCCAAAGGCTATATCGCCATTGCCAACATCAGCCATGACGAAACCTTCATGCAGAATGCCAATCCTTTGAAATACGAGATTGGCGCTTACCACCGTTCCACCTCCTATGAAGACGCACTTTACAATAGCGGTTGGGGCAACCCGAACTTTGGGGCCAATACCAAAATTGTCAATCATGACGGTGGAACGAGCGGCGTTTACGGGCAGGTTCGCAAGGTTGTGTGGAGTGAAGCGTCCGGTAGCCCGATTCCCGAAAACCTCGCCGTCTATGGTGGCTTGTTCCATACGTTCGGCGATGGCCAGGCCTATCCCTGGGAGGCCTATGCCGGTGTCGAGTATTCAGGCTTCTGGAAGGAAAACCCGCTCGCAACAGTCGGCGCCTCCGTTCACTACATCCGCTTGAGTGAAGAGCGTGCGCAGTATGAACAGAATGCCCGGCGGTTTTTTTCTGGCGTCAACGAGAAACAGCCGCAGGACACGTTCATGGTCGACGTGCATGCAAGTACAGGCTTTTTCGGCAACGGGATTCTCGATATCGGCGCTGCCTATATCATCAATCCAAACAATTCTATTCTGGCTGATTACTCAACCGGAAGAGAAAAGAACGGTGTCGTCATTTACGCGGCATTGGCTTTCGACCTGGGCGGCAGCCTCGGTCTTTCCCCCCGCAAGGGGCCTTGAGCCTGGTTCGATCTGAACCGGCGGCACTTTCACAATCACTTTATCAATAGGAGATCGACGTCATGCACGACACGAAGAGCCATGACCATGCGAAACTTGAGCGCCACAAGCATCTGGTTCGGGAGTTTTACCGCCGGGTGTTCGATGGCCAGAACCCGGCAGCCGTCAAGGATTTCGTCACAGAGGATTACAAGCAGCACAGCCGCCATATTCCGACCGGTCGCGAAGGCTTGGAACGGTTTGTGCAATCGGTGTTTCCAAACGGACCAGTCCCCGAGCCAGCCGAGATGCGCATCCCTCCCGCTTTCATGGTGGCGGAAGGCGACATGGTCGTTGTCGCCGCCTATCTGCCGCAGCCAGACCCCGATAAGCCGGGCGAAACCTATGACTACTTCGTTTTCGATGCCTATCGGCTTCGAGACGAGCGTCTGGCGGAGCATTGGAGCGGCGTGAACAAGATCGCGCCCCCCAAACAGCCCTGACGGCTTAAGCGGTGTGCTGTCATCGCAGGCAGCATACCGGTAACCATCGACCACCATTCATCAGGATTACAGAATGCAACTCTACCATACGCCCGGCACCTGCTCCACCGCATCCCGCATCGTTCTGCAGGAAACCGGTATTTCCGCCTCGTCCATCCCGGTTAATCTCAGGGAGAAGACCCTTCCGGATGGAACGAGCTATCTTCAGGTCAACCCGAAGGGCCAGGTTCCGGCCCTTGTGCTCGACGATGGCGACGTGCTGACAGAAGGCGCGATCATCCTGCAATATCTGGCCGATCAGGCCCCGCAAAGCGGCCTTTTGCCACCGCCCGGCGATCTTGCCCGCTACCGCGTGCTGGAATGGACCAATTACGTGGCAACTGAATTGCACAAGACCTTCACCCCCTTGATGCGGCCAAACACACCACCGGACTTTGCCGAAATCACCAAAACGGCATTGTTGCCGCGCGTTTTCGGTACTCTCGATCGCCGTCTGGGATTAAGCGACTATCTCGCCGGGGCAACATTTACGATCGCGGATGCCTATGCGTTCGTCATTCTCGGATGGGCAAAGCTGCAAGCCATCGATCTGGCCGCCTGGCCGAACATCCAAGCTTATCTCAAGCGGATAGAGAGCCGTCCATCCGTCCAATCGCTACAGTAAGTGGAGAAAGCCATGACCTATCTTATCAGACAAATGGGCCACGTGATCATCTCCTCGCCGGATCCCTTGGGCGCGGCACAGGATCTTTGCGATGTCGTCGGCCTGCGGATCACGGAAGTCGACGGCGAGACCGTCTATCTTTCCAGCAACGACCGCCACCACGAAGTTACCTATATCAAGGGCGACGGAAAGGCAGTTGCCTGCGGACTGGAGGCTGTCAATGCGGATGCCGTAGACGAGGTCTATCGCCGCGCAAAATCCGATGGGCTGGAGATATTGTCGGATAGGCCTCTGGGCAAACATTATGAGCGTGCCGTTCGTCTGGTGGCACCCGGCGGTACGATTTTCGAAGTCCATACGCCAATCGCCCGCAGCCAGCCCCGCCAATACAGTTATTCTACGCCGGGCGCCCGTCCGCGCCGGATCGAGCACATCAATTCCTTCGCGCCTGATACCGCTGTTTACGGGGATTTCTGCGTCAAAGTTCTCGGTCTGAAGCTGTCGGATATGACGGAAGACGGTGCCTTGCGCTGGTATCGTGCTGAAGACGGCTACCATCACACCATCGCCATGGGGCCGGGCGAAAGCGGATTGCATCACTATGCCTTCGACTTGCATTCGCTCCAGGATCTTCAGACGATCGCCGACAATCTTGCCGGCAAGGAGCGCGCTCTGGTCTGGGGTCCGGGCCGTCACGGGGCGGGTGGCAATGTCTTCACCTATTATGCCGATCCGCACGGATGCTTGGTCGAGAACTCCATCGAACTCGATCGTATCGACAATGATGCAACCTATGAACCGCGCAGCTGGGACATTTCGGAGGGATTGGCGGGACGCTGGCTCAATCTCTGGGGTACGCCACCCACCCAGTCGTTCCTGCGCCCGGGCATCGCTTTCGATCCGACCGTCTAGAGTTGGTCAGGCTAGAATTTGTCAGGCGAGGATGCGTGAGCATGGTCGAGGCATCGTATTCATCGGCCATGCCAGCATGTCTGGCTGGCTGGGAGAGGTTTTAAAAAATGAGTTTCACATTAAATCCTGCATTTCGTTATCGAATGCCACTGTCCTTCGGGCCAGCCCCTGGACCGCGCCAAAAACCCGGCGGCGGCATGTGGGCGGCCGACGAGACAGGCCGGATGAACGCCGAATGGATGGCCGTTACCTACAGAACGTTGCCTGAAAAGCTCGAGGCATTGCTTCCGCCAGGCATGGAACTGCGCGGCGAGCCTCTGGTGACGGTATCCTGCGCCTGGTTCAAGAATCTCTACTGGCTTGCGGGCCGTGGCTACGGGATTGTCGTGGTTGATTTTCCCGTCACCTATCGCGGCAAGACAGAGACGCTTGAAGGCACCTTCTGCCCCGTTCTGTGGGAAGGCGCACCTGACGCTATCATGACCGGGCGCGATGAGCTTGGTTTTCCCAAGATGTTTGCCGACATTCCGGAAATCGATCACGATAAGCAAGAAGGCACCGCCGCCTGCTCTGCGTCCTGGATGGGCTTCAAATTCTTCGATATCGCCCTGACTGACCTGGTTGAAGCTGGTAATGAGCCAGCACTTCCCGGAGCGGATAATGGTCCGTCGATGTATTATAAATATGTGCCACGCACCAGTCCCGGTGGGCGCGAGGGTGCCGATATTGCTTATGTGACCACCGCAGCAGCACCGCCTGGAACCGATGGCAGGGTCAGCAATATCAATTTCGATGGCTTCGATTTCAAACGCTGGACGGCAAAAGGCAGCGTGGCGTGGCACCGGGCGACATTCGAACAATTGCCGCTCAGCGCCCATGTCGTCAATGGGATGGCCGATCTGGATATTCTTGAAATCACGAAAGTGCAGATGGTGGCCTTTTCCGGCCCCGGTATTGCGGTTTCAGTCAATTCAATGCGCGCAGTCGATCCGTCTTAGACAGGGAATATTTTTATGAAATTGGCAAGATTCACAATCGACGGCGTCACCCGTCTGGGCAAGGTCGACAATCAGCGGATCGTCGATCTGACTGCCGTTGTTCCAGAGTATGGCCATTCGATGCGCCTGCTTTTGGAGGCCTATCCGAGACTAAGGCCAGCGCTGGAAGCAGCCACTGAGCCGTCTTATCTGCTTGCAGATGTGCGGCTGGAAGCGCCGATCGCCGATCCACAAAAATTCATGGCCATCGGCATGAATTATCAGGCCCATGCCGAAGAAGCGGCGGCGGCGGGTATCAAGACCCCTGAAAGCCAATTGTGGTTCAATAAACAGGTCAGTTGCATAAACGGACCTTACGGTGACATCGTCGTGCCTGCCGTTTCAAAAATGGTGGATTACGAGGCAGAACTTGGTTTCGTGATCGGTAAACGTTGCCGCCATGTGAGCCGCGAAGATGCCCGTAGCGTGATCGCGGGTTATCTTGTCGCAAACGATGTGACCGCCCGCGACTGGCAATTCCGTTCGCCCACCTACACATTGGGCAAATCATTCGATACCCATGGCCCCATCGGCCCCTGGATCACCACGGATGACGAAATTGCCGATCCGCATGACCTCACGTTGACCTTGTCGTTGAATGGACAGGAGCGCCAGCGCTCATCGACAGGCGACATGATTTACGACATCTATGACCAGATCGCCTATTTATCGACGGTCATGACCTTGGAGCCTGGCGACGTCATTATCACAGGGACACCATCAAACGTCGGAATTGCGACGCAGACATTTCTGAAGCCCGGTGACGTCCTCCGCGTTGAGGTGGAGGGCTTAGGGGGCATTGAAAACCGATGCGTCGCGGAAAACTAGGACCCGTGTGGTTTAATCTCAATCACAGCCTCCTACATGATACGAAGGGTCATTAAAGATGGCATTTCGTATTCTTTTGCCACTATCTCAGGCCTCTGCGGCATCTGAGATAGTGGCAATGCCGTCAAGGCGAGGATGCGGTGGCATCTTCGCCTTGGTATAGGGAGGAGAGATGAAGTTTCTATCTGTGATGATCGTCTGGGCTGCATGGGTCACCTCGGCTCACGCACAAAGCATAAATGCCGGCAATCATACGGCGTCCTCGACCAAGCCCTTCACGGCTAAAGAGGTCGCACGCTTCGACACCCCATGGGCGATTGCCTTTCTGCCGGATGGTCGAATGCTGGTGACAGAAAAGCCGGGCCTGATCTTTCTCGTCCTCAAGAACGGGCGGAAAACGCCGGTTGCCAATGTCCCCGCCGTGGCCGCCGAAGGCCAGAACGGTCTTCTCGATATCGCCGTTTCATCCGGCTTTCAAAACAACCGCGAGGTCTATTTTACCTATTCAGAACCGGGAGCGTCCGGCAGCAGTCTCGTTCTGTCGCGCGCGCAATTGGCCACATCCGGCACAAGCGCATCACTTGAAGACATCAAGGTGATCTGGCGTCAGACGCCAGCCGGTGGCGGCGGGCAATCCGGCGGCATTATCGCTTTTGATCCTGATGGTACGCATCTTTACCTGACGGTTGGTGACCGGATGCGCCCGGATACGGCACAGGACCCCGACCAGGCGCGCGGCAAACTCCTGCGGCTCAATCTGGATGGCTCGACGCCTGCGGATAATCCCCATGCGGATCAAGGCGGCGTGAAAGCCCAAACCTTCACGACCGGCCATCGCAACCCCTATGGTCTTGCCTTTGGGCTTGATGGAAAACTATGGCTGCATGAAATGGGGCCGCGCGGTGGCGACGAACTCAATCTGATAAAAGCAAATGGCAATTATGGCTGGCCGCTGGTGTCAAATGGCGACAATTACAGTGGAACACGGATACCGCGCCACTCGACCAGGCCGGAGTTTATTGCTCCGGCTGTTTATTGGAACCCGGTGATCGCTCCGGCTGGCCTTGCGATCTATAATGGTCAGATGTTTCCGCAATGGCGTGGCTCGGCGCTAATTGGTGGCCTTGCATCCATGGCCCTGATCAGGGTGACATTTGACGGCCATGGCGGTGCAGAAGAGGCGGATCGCTTCGATATGGAAGCGCGCATCCGCGATGTCGCGGTTGCCCCTGATGGCGCGGTATGGGTTATCGAAGACGATAGTGAGGGGCGTCTGTTGCGTCTGACGCCCGTCAAAGGGTGAAAATGGTGGTGATCGTCACCCCGTCTGCCCGGCGGGGTGCATTGAGCTCAAGAGCGCGCTGATCTGCACGGTGCTGAAGTTTGAATAGGTGTCCGACACGGCATAGGGCAGGGCGATGAGATCGCCGTGGCGCATGGCACCGCAGGAATAGACGACATTGGGCACATAGCCTTCACGCTCGGTTGGTTCCGGTTGCAACAAAGGCTCGACCGTCCGCGCCAGGATGATGCTGGGGTCCTCCTTGTCGAGAAGGGTGACGCCAATCGAATAGCGGCGCATAGGGCCGACTCCATGGGTAAAGAGCAACCATCCCTCGTCAATTTCGACGGGCGATCCGCAATTGCCGATCTGAACGAACTGCCAGGCGAATTCGGGTTTCATCAGAACAAGACCCTCGTCCCAGTGATGCAGGTCGTCTGAATACAGCAGGAAGAGGTTTTCGCTGTCCTGACGGGCAATCATCGCAAAGCGTCCGTTGATGCGCCGAGGAAAAAGCGCCATGCCCTTGTTGCGGGCGGCGGGACCCCGCAGCGGGGTCAGCGTGAAACTCAGGAAATCTTGGGTTTCCAGAAGCTCCGAGCGGATCGAGGAGCCACTATAGGCCGTGTAGGTGGCAAAATAGACGGTCTTGCCGTCGTCATCGAAAGCCACGAACCGGGCGTCCTCTATCCCGTTCGATTGCGCTTCCGTGACCGGAAAGATCACACGTTCGCTGAGATCGCTTTCACTGTCGAAGCTGATGCCGATGCAACCTGCCGGTGACAGGCCATCACTGGCATGGATGTGCGGCAGACCCGCAAGGCGAACCGGCGGATCGATGGTGACGGCTCCCTCGGCATCGATCATGCCCGTTCGGAAGGTCAGCGAGGAAATATGTCCTTCTCCAACCGCCCGCAGGCTGATGATCACCCGGCAGCATCCTTGCGTCATACCGGTCTGGTCGGGATGCGCAACGATGCTCGGATTGAAGAGGGCAGCGGATTCGAACGAATATTCGTTCATGAAATACGCGCCCACCAATTGTCTTTGTTGTTGGCTGAAGCTTTGATGTTGGGAGAAAGCATCCTCCATCGCATCGGCCCGCAGCTCGAACTGTCGCAGCAGGTTGCGATGCCGGCCTTCGAAATTGTCGAGAATGTCGCGCAGCTGGTTTGTGGTTCCGGTCGGATCGAGTGACAGGACGCGGTCGACAATTTCATTGGCCCGGCTTTTGTCACGCGGGTTCAGGTGGCGTGGTTCCGTCGATGGCTTGAATGGCCGGACGATGACACGGGTGGGATCGGGCCGGAGATAGAGGGCCTGCCGATTGAGGAGGCTTGAATTGGGCAAGGCTGATCCTTTTTTGATTGGCGCTGGAAGAGTGCTTAAGAAAGCTGCTGGAGCTCCGCCAGCTTTGGCGCGACATGCGTCAGGCGGGATGCCCGGCCAACTTCAAAGCAGGAGATCAAGTAGCAGAGCACGGATTCCGCTCCCCGGTTTTCGTTGGCGCGATCCGGATGCAGTCCGTCCCGGCAACTGCCGGTTTCCGGATCGACAAGGGAAACACCGTGATCGTTGCTGCCGGTAAACCAGGTAAAGGTACGATTGGCGGCCTCCAGCCATGACTTGTCGCGGGTGGCGTCATAGGCCGCAAGGCAGGCGGAAATTGTGGCTGTCGCTTCCACCGGCTGCTGGTCGAAGAGCTTGGGCGCTTCGCCCACATCGAAAAAGCCATCGGTGCCGACCGGCCTGAACTGGCCGCCGGAAGCCGTCTGCTGCTGCATCAGCCAACGTAGCGTTCTGAGGCCGGTATCCATGAGTTCGTCCGAGCCGGTTGCCATGCCTGTGGCGATCAAGGCTTGCGGAATGCGGGCGTTTTCATAGGAAAGCCCGTCTTCAAACCAATGCCGGTCATCTGTGGATACCTGGTGTTCTAGCCTCATCAGACGCTCAGCAAGCACTGTGCGCAGCTGTGCTGCGATAGCGTCCTCTGGCGTGACCCTGCAATAGGCATCGAGGCCGATCAGAGTGAAGGCCCAGGCCCGTGGCGAATGGAAATGTTCGACCACAGGGGCTGCTTTGGCAAACAGAGCCGCAGCCCAGCGGCGGCGCGGCCGGTCGCTGTCGGATGCGGCGCAGATGCCGAGCGACCAGAGCGTTCGGCCATGGCTGTCTTCGGAGCCCTTGTCTTCCAGCCACCGGCGGTCAAAGCTCATGAAGTTGCGAAACTGTTTCAGGTCGGGGTTCCAGGCATGCTGGATAAAGCTCGCGAAAGAGGCGGTTCTACTGTCATGGATGCCGGTTTCTCCGGCGCCAGCCAGATGGCACGCAAGGATCAGCGCGCGCGCATTGTCATCCACGCAGTAGCCATGCGCACGGTCCGGCACGGAGAACACCGCATGTTGGAAAATGCCGGTATCGTCGCACATGGCATTGAAATGTCCGAGTTTCAGGCTGGTGCCTTGCTGCGGGCGGGTCATGCTTTGCGTTATGAGATCGCGGATCAGACGCGGTCGGTAAGCGGCGCGCGCTGTCTCGATGCTTTTAAGATAGAGCGACGCAGTCTGTGGCCAGATCATCGACCGGCCCGTCGCATAGGCGGCCTGGCGCATCGCCTGACGTGCCTGGTCGTCACCCAGCAATCGTGCAATTGCCTCGCCAGTCGCCTGCGCATCGCTGAACGGGACGAGGATGCCGCGATGGTCGTCTAGAAGCTCACGGGCATGCCAATAAGGGGTCGATACCACGGCGCTGCCCATGCCGAAACTGTAGGCGAGCGTTCCAGAGGTCATTTGCGCCTCGTCACGATAGGGCGTGACATAGACATCGCACATGGCGATGAAATCAAGGAGTGTCGGCACATCGACGAATTGGTTGAGAAAGACGACGGATCGTTCGACGCCGAGCTGTTCGGCCCGGATGCGCAGGCTGTCGCGATACGCTTCCTTCTCCCGGCGCAGCAGCGTGGGATGCGTCGCGCCAAGGACGATATACAGCGCGTCGGGCTGTACCTTCAAAATGGCCGGCATGGCATCGATGACCACTTCGATGCCCTTGTTGGGGGAAAGAAGTCCAAAGGTCAGAATGATCTGCCGACCGCTATAGCCCATCTTGCCTTTGGCAAGCTCCGGGTCATGGAAGGCTTTGTCGGGAATACCGTGGGCAATGACATCGATCTTGCCTGGGTCCACGCCATAGACGTTTTCGAGAAACTCGCGTCCCTTGTCTGCCATGACCACCACTCGGCTCGATGCGGCGGCTACCTGTTGCAACACCCGTTTCTGGGATGGTGTCGGCTCGGCAAGGATGGTGTGGAACGTCGTGATGACGGGAATTCGCAGGTGTGACAGCAGCGTGAGAATGAAGGCGCCATCCGGGCCACCGAAGATACCGAACTCGTGTTGCAACGAGACGGCCCGGTAATCCCCATTGTTCAGGATACGGGCCGCGGTCACATAGTCCTCAATCTCGCCATCGCGGATGTCAAAGACGACATTGGCCGGATAGGCGTAGTTCAGCTTGTCATCGGTCATCGCGATGATGCTGGTCTCTATACCCTCTGACGGATTGGACATGGCGTGGCTGAGGTCGGTGGTGAACGTGGCGATCCCGCACTGCCTTGGAAGCGAATTACCGATAAATGCGATACGCTTGGTCTTGATCATCAGAGGTTCCCTTCAGAACGCCGTCGCCGGTGGGTTGACTGCCGGCTCGTCCCTGGACCGGGAGCCTGCGATGGTGTGAACAGTGAGTGTCTTTCTGGTTCCTCTTGAACTTGGCGCAGCTATCCAGTTGCGGCGAGGCCCGTTGCGGGGAGGCCAGTTGCGGCGACGGATGTCGTCCGATCCTTTTCCATGGCAGCGTCCAGATCGAGATTGTCGATGGCGACAAGGCTGGTTGTCGCTCCCCTGGTGATTTCGATCAGCGTTGCCACCCGCCGATAGGCGAGCCAGGAAATGCCGGTAATCTGTTCTTCGTCATCCTTGACCTGATAGTCACCGGCGGGTTGCGTACCCTCAAGGCCCGGAAGGATGAAGGGACATTCAAAATGCACGATACGTGTCTTGGTTCTGGTAAACATTAATCTGGCTTCCTTGAACGGGCATGACAGGATAGCAAGCTGGCACGGCGGGTTAGGCACGGCATGAACCGTGTTGCGCAATTTAAGAAATAGGCGAGCCGCATCTATAGACTGTGAGCTGCAATCTGGGAGCTGAAATCCGGCCGTTCCGTAGCGAGGCTGAAACTGTTTTCATCAAAGGCCATCATGAGCGACAAAGCGAATGCCGTGCGCAGATGGAGCCAACATAAAACGAGTGACGTTTCGGCGCAGACCTGGTTTTGTCGTGAGAGATTTCAGGCAAGCGCTTTGTGAAGCCGTTGGTGTCAGGCCGAGGCGCGGCTTTCCAATAGGCTTGAAAGGGTCGATTGACTTGAAAAGACTGTCGGAAGACATGAGGTCCTCCTTTATTGGGGCCAAGGTGCGTGCCGCCCAGAAGATGACAGCGCCCTTACAATGGCTGACATCATGATAGAGGTGGGGTTCTACATCCAGATTGCAAGGCGCGATTGTGATTTATCTCGTGGCAGCTCCCTCAATCACGGGTTTCCAAGATATTTTAGCCCTTTCTCGCTTGGCGTAACCGCTGGCGTCAGCGGTTACGCTATTTTTGGAGCGGATATGGGGATCTTGCCGATCAATCGTCCAAAGGAACGGATGCTTTTCCGAGTTTTACAGAAGGCTCCCGCGCCCAGACGCGAAGCTTGCCCAGCTTTTCAATGAAATCGGCAAGACCATCTTCTCCTGGGAGACCAATGGTGCCTTCATCGAGATCTTCGGTTATGCCAGCCTTCTCCAAGAGAGGCATGGCGCTTTGTGCATATCCTATGAACTTACAGTGCTGGAAGGCGTCGGCAACGAAATCCCGTGCGGTTGCTTCCTTCACAAGATCCGCCATGCCAGCATCTGAGGTCAGAAGCGCCACGGCGTCAAACAGGACGGATGGTCCTCCATCGATCATATGATGCGCTTCGATCCAGGTGCCATCGGAACCGGTCACGCCGCCAACCTTTGGCGCGATCAACTCGAATTCAGCTTTTGCTGCGGTAACAGCGCCAGTCAGCGCCTTGAGGAGCTTCACGTCGACGCCATCGGTGATCAAGATACCGAGTTTGCGGCCTTCGAAGCGCTTGGGACCGCGCTTGATAATGCTGAGTGCAGGAGACGGCTCAAGGTCGTCGCGTGTCGGCACAGCCGCATCAGCTGGCTTGGGCATGCTTTTGAAGCCCAGTTTTTCTGCCACGGTATTGGCAAGCGTTTCATCGATATTCATCAGATGCGCCACCATCCGCTCCCGGATGACAAGCATTTCCACCTTGCTCAACTCGAAAGTGAGAGCGGCTGCAATGTGACGCTGCTCCGGAGGCGTCTGGCTGATATAGAATTGCTTGGCCTGGCTGTAATGATCGGCAAAGCTTTCTGGACGCAGGCGAGCCTTGGCGCCCTGTTCCTCAGCAGGAAAGTGGCGATAGCCGCGCGTTGGCGATTCCCGCGGTCCCTCGCCGAAGGAGTTGGGCTGATAATTCGCCCGACCGACCGGATTGTGCATCGCCATATGGCCATCCTGCTGGAAATTCGCGAATGGACATTTTGGTGCATTGATCGGAAGATGGGCGAAATTCGGCCCGCCCAGGCGTTTCAGCTGGGTATCGAGATAGGAGAAATTGCGGCCCTGCAACAAAGGGTCGTTGCTGAAATCGATCCCTGGCGGGACATTCTGGGTCATGAATGCCACTTGCTCGGTCTCTGCAAAGAAATTATCCGGCATCCGATCCAGAACGAGACGACCGATTGCCTTCGGCGGCAGTATTTCTTCAGGAATGATTTTTGTCGGATCGAGCACATCGAAATCAAAGCTGTCGGCAAATTCCTGATCGAAAAGCTGGACCTGAAGTTCCCATTCGGGAAAGTTTCCAGACTTGATTGAATGCCACAGATCGCGTCGATGGAAATCCGGATCGGCGCCATTGATTTTGACCGCCTCGTTCCAGGCCACTGACTGAAGACCGAGCTTCGGTTTCCAATGAAACTTGACGAAGGTGGATTCGTCATTGGCATTGACGAAGCGGAACGTATGGACGCCGAAACCTTCCATAAAGCGCAATGATCGCGGGATTGTCCGATCCGACATGATCCACATGATCATATTCATGCTCTCTGGTGTCAGAGAGATGAAGTCCCAGAAAGTGTCATGGGCGGTCTGCGCCTGGGGGAATGCCCGGTCCGGCTCCTGTTTCGCGGCGTGGATAAGATCGGGAAACTTGATGGCATCCTGAATGAAAAACACCGGAATGTTATTGCCAACCAGATCCCAGTTGCCTTCCTTGGTGTACATCTTCACCGCAAAACCGCGTACGTCGCGGGCAAGGTCGGCTGAGCCCTTGTTTCCTGCCACCGTCGAAAACCGAACAAAAACAGGCGTTTTTTCGCCGGGCCGCTGGAACACGTCGGCGCGCGTATACTCCGCCAGGGATTCGTAGGTTTCGAAGAAACCGTGAGCACCGTAACCACGCGCATGAACGACGCGCTCTGGAATGCGCTCATGATCGAAGTGGAAAATCTTTTCTCTGAAATGGAAATCGTCAACGACAAGCGGACCGCGATCCCCAATGCGAAGGGAGTTCTGATCGTCTGCGACAGGCCCGCCTTGTGCCGTGGTCAAAATCGCATCGCCTTCGGCGATCTGGTGAAGTTCGCCACCCTTGCCGCGCACAAGTTTCTGATCGTGGATGGTGGCCTCATTCGAGATTGTAGCCGCATTCTTGCCTGGGTTTTGGGACCGTTGCTTTGGCATATTCTCTCCGCGATTTTGTTGATTCACAAAAGCGAACTGAATACGCAGCTGTTAGTTCCATTATTTTCACGCGCAACCGGTCAAAATGCAAAGCGGACATCTGTAACGGTGTATTGCTTCGTCATGAGAAATGGTCGCTGGTTTTCGCGAAACAAACGACCAAAGGCACCAAGGCTCTCTGTTCGGGGTGGCTTCAGAAAACCTGGCGCAGGACCACGTAAAGCACGAAGGCGATGGCAATCGAGGCAGGCAGCGTCAAGACCCAGGCCATCAGCATATTGCGGACCGTGAACCATTGCAGGCCGGAACCGTTGGCGGTCATCGTGCCCGCAACACCCGATGACAGGACATGGGTCGTTGACACCGGCAGGCCGAAGTGGTCGGCTGCCCCGATCGTCACCATGGCGACGATTTCAGCGGCTGCACCCTGGCCATAGGTGAGATGGGTCTTGCCGATCTTTTCGCCGACGGTGACAACGATGCGCCGCCAGCCGATCATTGTTCCCAGGCCAAGGGCCAGGGCCACGGCAACTTTCACCCAGGTCGGAATGAACTTCGTCGCATTGTCGACCGCCTTGTGATAGGCGCTGACGGCAGCAAGATCACTTGCCTCCATCGGCAACAGTTTCTGTTTGTCGATCAGCTTCAGGGCCTCACCGATCAGGTAGATATCGTTTCTGATATTTTGCACCAGATGGCTCGGGACTGCTTCCAGGGTTGGAAAAGCGGCGACTTCCGCGCTTGTCGCGTGGATATATTGCTGGAGGGCGAAGGTCGTGGTGTCGTTCCAGGTCTTGGTCTTGACGGCATCCGCGACGGTGGCTTTTGCATCTGCGACGGACACACCCGGCTTGATATATTTGCCGAGCGCGGTCTCGACCTGCGCCGAGGAAGATTTATAGGCTTCGAGATAATTCACATCCGGTGTGCGGTTGAGGGCGAAGGCGGTCGGCACCAGGCCGATCAGGATCAGCATGATCAGGCCCATGCCTTTCTGGCCGTCGTTTGATCCATGCGCAAAACTGACGCCGGTGCAGGTGAAGATCAGCAGACCTCTGATCCAGAGCGGTGGCGGCTGATTGGTTTTTGGCTCCTCGTAGAGCGCCTTGTTCTTTACGAACAGTTTCATGGCCAACAGCAGGATTGCGGAAAAGCCAAAGCCAATCAGAGGTGAGATCAACAGCGACAGACCGATATTGGTCGCCTGCGACCAGTCAACGCCGCTGGTTGCCGAACCGGCCGGTGCCAGAAACTGATTGGCGAGACCGACGCCGATGATCGAGCCGACCAAGGTGTGGGAACTGGAGGAGGGCAAGCCAAGATACCAGGTGCCAAGGTTCCAGACGATGGCGGCGATCAACAGCGCAAACACCATGGCAAGGCCAGAGCCTGAGCCAACCTGAAGGATCAATTCCACCGGTAGAAGGGAAAGAATGCCAAAGGCAACAGCGCCGCTCGATGTCAGAACGCCGAGAAAATTGAAAAATCCCGACCACATGACCGCGAATTCAGCGGGCATCGAGCGGGTGTAGATCACGGTGGCGACGGCATTCGCCGTATCGTGAAAACCGTTGACGAACTCAAACCCAAGGGCGATCAATAGTGCCAGGCCAAGCAAAATCCATGGAACTGCGACAGTGCTGGTAAGGTCCTGGCCAAGCGCATAGGCGATATATCCAAGTCCAAGCAACAGCACGATACCGAAGACCGGTAGGAACCACTTGCCCGTTCCATGGGATTTATCGAGAGGATGGCTTGCGCTGTTTATCTGCGCACTTGAAGATGCTAATTCAGCCATTCCAGATCCTCACATTTGATATCTGTCATTTGTTGAGGAGTTTTGGAGCCTTTGAATGAACCTTTCATGACACCCAGTGTCTGTCGGCTTCAAATTAAACCCGATAGACAGTTGGTGTGTCTGGTGCCCTTTGTCTTTCCGTTTCGGATCGGGGCTGTTTGCGACTATACTGCCGTCGGGTAGTTGGGTTCCACATGGCGCGTGAATTCAGGCGTCAGACACCTCATTTCAGGCAAAATCTGCCCGATCACGTCACCCTGTTCTCGGACGGCCATATTGTCTGACTGGCCTATTCTCGATCAGGCTCTGAGAAAAGCTGGAGAAACCGCACCGCTGTCTCCAGCGGTGCGGTTTTCGTTATCGTCTTATCGCTGTACCGAGATGAAATGATCCGTGGTGAACTCCTCAATGGCCCATTTGCCGTTAAAGCGTCCGAGACCGGAGTTTTTCTCTCCACCAAACATCACATGCGGATAGTCATGGATGGTGATGTCGTTGATATGGGACATTCCAGCTTCAATCTGCTGGGCAAAGGCCAATCCACGGGCCTCGTCACGGGTGAAGACGGCACTGGAAAGGCCAAATTCGGTGTCATTGGCGAAGGCCAAAGCCTGTGCTTCATCTTGTGCGCGGATGATCGGTGCGACCGGGCCAAAGATCTCATTGCGGGCGAAGTCGGAATCGTTGGTCACATCGGCAAAGACATGCGGTGCCACCACCCGTCCCTCAATGGGGCCGGATACACATTCGCGGAAGCCGCTGTCGCGCGCCCGCGCAATGCTTGCAGTCACGCTGCGCAGCTGGCTGTCATTGCAGAGTGGGCCGATCAAGGTGTCCGGCTCGTTCGGGTTTCCGAATTTGATGGTTTTTACCGCAGCAGTAAAAGCCTCAACGAAGTTGTCATAAATCGACGCATCGACGATGATGCGGTTCGTGCTCATGCAGATTTGCCCTTGATGCATGAAACGACCGATCAGGGCTGCGCCCACGGCCTTTTCCAGATCGGCATCATCGAGAACCACCAGCGGTGCATTGCCGCCAAGCTCAAGGCCTACCCGCTTCAGCAGGGAGGATTCACCCGCCACCTGGGCGATATGGCGTCCGACAGGTGTGGAGCCGGTGAAGGTGAGGACGCGAGGAACCGGATGACGCGAGAAAGCGTCGCCGATGACGCTCGAGCTACCGACCACGACATTGAGCAAGCCAGCCGGCAGGCCAGCTTCCTCGTAGATCTTGGCCAAGAGAAGGCCGCCTGTGACCGGAGTGTCGTTCGATGGTTTCAAAACCACGGCATTTCCAAGCGCAAGCGCTGGAGCGACAGAACGGTTCGACAGATGCAGCGGAAAATTCCACGGGCTGATAACACCGACGACGCCGACGGGCTTTTTGTAGACCCGTGCTTCCTTGCCTGGCTTGTCGACCGGAATGATATGTCCCTGGGCGGCCGCGGGCAAGGTGAAGGCTTCCAGCATGCCAGCGCGCACGGCGCCCCATTCTATGCCGGCCTTGATACGTGTGCTGCCGGATTCACGGATAATCCAGCCAATGATTTCTTCCTTGCGGGCGTCAAGAATCGAGACCGCTCTCAGAAACACTGCTGCGCGCTCGCTCGGCAATACCCGCGCCCATTCAGTTTGGGCAGCCTTGGCTGCACCGAAGGCACGATCGAGGTCATCAAGACTTGCCTGAGCGATTTCCGCCACAACCGTATCGTCGTAAGGATTACGATCGATGGCGGTCTTTCCCTCGGTGCCTTCCACCCAGCGTCCGGCAATATACTGTCCGGAAAACCCTTCATAGGCCTGTGGTTGGAATGCGGACTGACCAATATTCTGTTGCAAGACGTCTCCTCCTCTTGCCGGTTTTACGCGCCTTCGCCACGCCAATGCCGCTTGGCATATGATGGCGATAAAGCGAAGACGGTCTATCTCTTTGCGGCGGGAAAGATACGGCGAAAGCCTCGGTCAATCAATATGAATTATTGATTTATGATAAAAAGTGTAATTCATAATTTTTATTGTATCAATAAATGAGTTTATAAAGCGATTAAGCCGGAGGCTTTTGAGATGCTTGGTTTTCAAAGGCCTTCTCCATCCAATCCAGGATGGCTCTGGCGTCCTTTGGTTGTATCGTGTTGATATCCAGAACCGGACCCAGTCCGATCGGCTTCGCGTTCTGCGCGAGTTCGATGAGTTCCGGGATATAGGAGGCGCCGGGATGACCGGGAAGGCGGTTTTCAAGCCTTGATCGATAGCGCTCGCCTATCGTTTCTGCGGGAGCATGGCACCAGAGTTCAACGATCTGCGTGATGCCGGCCATCGCGATATGCTCTTTCAGAACATCTGCTGGCTGAAATCCAAACCAGGCATCGACAATGAAGGTGGTTCCCGGAGCGGCATTGCGGATGATGGAGAAAATCGACTTGTAGCTCGCGCGTCCCAGGAGGCGATTGAAGGGGCGGTCGACATCGTCAATCAATTCCAGAAAAGGATTTTTGATCTCATCCAGGCCCAGTACCTGCCAGCCGGTTTCATCGGCCAGTTTATGGGAGATCGCGCTTTTGCCGGAGGCCGGCACACCGTTGACCATCACCAGCCGCTTGCCGTTTGCAGGTTTAGCATAGTGGTTGGCGTTGGTGAGATCGAAGGCAGCCAGCCCGCAACCGATCACACCGGCATCGTCATCAAGGCGTGCCGCGCGAATATCGGCTTCATACCAGGTCTCGCTGTGAGGCAGAAAATTCAGCGCTGCCAACGCAGCCTTGCCCATGCCTCCGCCCAGCAGAACCACGTCAGGATCGAATGCGGCAGACAGGGTGTTTATGGCTGATTTCAGCGGGGCGGCCCAAGCGACCATCACCCGTAATGCCGTCTCATCTCCTGATTCTGCGAGAGTGAGGAGCGTCTCAAACCGTGTTTCAGGCGCGTAGCCTGCCTCAAAGAGATGACGTTGCAAGGCGGTTCCCGAGGATTCTGTTTCAATGCAGCCGCGTTGGCCGCATGGACATGGCTGGCCATGGAGATTGACAACGAGATGGCCCAATTGGCCAGCGCATCGTCTGCCATTGACGATCCGGCCATTTTCCATGACGGCACCGCCAATCCCGGTTCCGATGGTCAGCATGACCGAACTGTTCATTCCCCGCGCTGCGCCCACGCGGGCCTCGCCAATCAGGGCCATGCTGCAATCATTTGCAACGGTTACCGGTCGACCGTATGTCGAGGACATTTCAGACTGTAGATCACAGCCGGATAGATTCAGAAATCCTCCCGATATGATCTCTCCTGTCCAGCCGTCGACGCGGCCGGGTATTCCTATTCCAATCGCTGTGGCGCGCTCGCCATCCATCTCGTGGATCAGGCTCTTTATAAGAGTGACAGCCTTGGAGGGGTCGCGGCTGCCTGTAACCGACGTCTTACGGATGATTTCGCCTTTGGGCGAAATCTGTGCCGCACGCATGTTGGTTCCGCCGACATCGATGCCGATAGAGAACAATTGAAGAGACATGACATCCGCCGATCTTACGCAGCAACTCTCTGCTTGTTGCGGTAGCGCCCGATAATGTCTTGAATATCATGCAATCGGGAGACGGCAATTGTCGAAAGCTTCTCTTGTGAGACATTTCGGTCGAGGTCGATGCAGTCTTTCCAAAGGGAGCGGCCAGCAATGACGCCGGAGGCCCCGTTCTTCATGGCGGCCTCGACCTGATGTAGAAAGGTTTCATGGTCGACGCCAGCCGAAAGCACGGCCCAAGGGACATCACCGGCAACCTTGGTGACTTCGGCGCAGGCTTGTTCAGAGCCGGGATAAGGAATTTTCAGAACTTTGGACCCCAGTGCCAGACAGGCGCGTGAGCCGTCGACGATAAGCTGCGGAATTTTGGCCTGATAGTCTTCACGGCTTTCGCCTTCAAGCTGGTAGGTCAGGAATTCGACGACCAGAAGAAAGTCCTCGCGGGCGAAATCCTCAATGGTCCTCTTCAGGGTTTCAAGGTTTGCAACATTGGCCGCCGGGGTATCCATCCGCAGATAGACCATGATCTTGCCGCCGGTGGCACCAAGAGCGCGCACGCGCCGCGCATCGACACCTTCCACCATCTTGGAAATGCGATAGCCTTCTGGCGATGTGTCCCATCCGGAGGCATCGATACCGATCAGAAGGGCCGTATCCCTTGGAAGGATGTCGTTGTCGATCAGCCCGGGTACGGCGCAGATGGGATCGACGAGCACGCAGCCAGCATGAGAGGCCAGATAGCGCGCAATGTCAGCCTTGGTTTCTCCCAAAATATCATTGCCGATTTTCGCTTGTTCTTCCGGGGTCGCGGCAAGAATGGAGCGCATACCGCCGCGCTGGTCGCATGCAATCACCATCATGGATCCGCTACCGTCGCAAATTTGATGGTATCCGCGTCGTTCTGCCGTCGTCATTGCCGTCATGTGTCCACTCCGAAAGAAATTGCAGGCAAAAGCGGACAGCGCAAAGCTTTAGCCATGCGCGGGCTCTCCTGCGTCAGGTGATTTGATGATGCCTTGAAAGTCGCAGGGCCTTGGACGTCATAGGGCCTGGGAAGTCACAGGGAAGGGCGCCGTATTGCATTGAGTCCGGAGCCGTTTCAGTGTAGCCTTCCCGCTTCGTGTAACACATTTCAGAAAGGAATTGCAAGCTGCTTCCGCAAACTTCACAGGATACGGCATCCCGGGCGACATTGCATATGGTCGCAAAGCTGCATTATGAAGCGGAGATGTCTCAGGTTGAGATCGCTCGCAAGCTTGGAATCTCGACCGCGACCGTCTCTCGTTTGCTTCAGCGGGCCAGGGTACTTGGGATCGTCAAGATCGAGGTGCTTGACCTTGTCTCGCCCGCCGGTCTGACACAGGAACTGATCGAAGCGCTGTCCCTGAAGAGGGCGGCTGTGATCGATACGCCGTCGACAGGTGTTCTGGGCGCGCTGGCAAAGCCATTGGGCGATTTGCTCAAGGAAGAAGGTCTGGCCGCAGGGTCGGTCATCGGCATCGGTTGGGGTCGTGCCATACGTGAGGTCATTGCCGCAGGCTTGCCGCGTATTCCTGGCATTATCGCCGTTGCGTTGAACGGTGGTCTCCAGCAATCAGCGCCGCATTTTCAGATTAGCGAATTTGTCCGCCAGGCCGCCGATCAGTTGGGTGGCAGCGCCCATTTTCTGCATGCGCCTTATCTTTCTTCAGCCGAATTGAAGGATGCCTTTCTTGCTGATGCATTCGTGCAGGAAACAACGAAGCTTTGGGATCGTCTGGATTGCGCGATTGTCGGTATAGGGCTGCCGCATGCTATCAATCCGCCTGAGGCGAGTGCCGCGACAGTGAATGAGCGCGCCATTGGAGGCGCGGTTGGTGACGTTATCAGGCACTATGTCGATATCAACGGTAAGCTTTTATCCTGGGATGGGGAAGAGCGAATGATTGCGGCATCCAGCCAGCAGCTTTGCAAAGCCAAACTGTCTATCGGTGTGGCCGCGACCGTTGAAAAAGCGGCTGGAATCATCGGCGCTGTTCGGTCTGGAATGATCAATTCCCTGGTTACCGACGCCAATACCTGCATCGCAATTCTCAATCTTCTTCAACAGGATGCGCCTTCCCAGACTGCGGAAAAACAAACGAAGGCGAAAAAGAAATAAGTTTCTGAAAAAAATTTCTTGACGGCGAACTGAAAACGGCGTGATGATGCTGTCGTGAATTGAGTGCTTAATTCACGACAGATGACTGTTTCGATTTGGGAGGAGAGAAACATGGAACGTCGGCATTTTCTTCAATCTGCGACCGCGCTTGCCTTGTCCGCACCGGCTGTTCTGGCGGTGACGCGGGCCCAAGCCGAAAGTAAGAAATTCAAAATCGCGCTCATTCCGGGTCTAACGACCGATGCGTTTTATATCACGATGCACAAGGGCGCAGAAGCCGCAGCTGCTGCCATCGGCGCGCAGATCATCTTTCAAGGCGCCCCGGATTTCAATCCGGTCACGCAGGTTCCTGTCCTTGATGCGGTCATTGCCAAAAAGCCGGACGCCATTCTCATCGCACCTACCGATACGACCCAACTGGTACAGCCGCTCAAAAAGGCTGCAGATGCCGGTATTCCGCTGATCACGGTCGATACATTCATCGGGACCGGTGACTATCAAACAGGCGCAGGGGACGGGGACTTTCCGTTATCCTATATCGCATCGGACAATGTTCTGGGCGGCGAAATTGCAGCGCGCGCTCTGGCGTCGGCCATTGGTGACAAAGGCAAGGTCTACGTATCCAACGTCAAGCCCGGCGTGTCGACGACGGATCAGCGGGAGCAAGGGTTCAAATCCGAGATGGCCAAACATCCCGGCATCACGGTTCTCGAAACGCAGTTCAATGACAATGACGCCAACAAAGCCGCATCTCAGCTCCAGGCGGTCTACGCCCGCAATCCAGATTTGGCTGGCGTATTCGGTGCTAATCTGTTTTCCGGGCTTGGATCGGCGAACGGTGTCCAGCAGGCTGGTCAATCCGGCACAATCAAGGTTGTGGCTTTCGACGCCCCAGGGTCGGTGGTGGATAATCTAAAGTCCGGCCTCATCGATTTTGCAATCGCCCAGCATCCTGCGGAAATCGGGTATTACGGGGTGATCTCCGCCTATGCGCACCTGACCGGGCAGTCCATCCCCACCAAGATTGGGACAGGCTTTACTGTCATTAAAAAGAGCAACGTGACGGATCCAGCCGTCGCTCGGTTCATCTACGCTGAATAGACCTCCACGGCCTCGTTAAAACGTCAGCCAAGCTGATTGGACGCCAGGATAAGGCTTTCAAGTCCCTTCATTGACAGTTGACCAGAACTCAGGATGGAATTCATGCTGGAAAACCAGACCATGGCGCCCGAGAACACCCACGCCGTCGCACCTCAGGCAGACCATGCCGACGTCACAAAGACGATCGTGCAGCGTATCGCTCAGTTGCGGGCGTGGGTCTTTCTGGCCGCACTTATTGTGATCTTTGAGATTTGGGCGCAGACAGACTTTGGCGGGACGTTCGTCGGTTCACCCTTCAATTGGCAATCGGTTGCGGTCTTTGCCGTTGCGCCCCTTCTTTTGGCAATCGGCCAGACCTTCGTCATCATCTCTGGCGGCATCGATCTTTCCGCGGGTTTCATTATGGGGCTTGCAGCTGTCGTTGCTGCCCACGCCACCAATTATTTCGGGGTTTTCATGCCGTTGCCGGCTGCGATGGTGTGCGGTATCCTCGTCGCCATCCTTGCAGCGACTATTCCAGGCATCATCAATGGGCTGCTGATTTCCAGGCTGAACGTACCCCCTTTTATCGGCACGCTCGGCATGTTCGGCGTTGCCAGAGGTGCCGCTTTTCTTCTTGCCGGTGGAACGACCGTGCCGGTCAAAAACTCCTACTTCGCGATGCTGGGGAATGGACGGATAGAAGGTATCCCGTATCTCGTTCTGGTAACCGCCGTTTTCGTGTTGCTGATGCATTATATTCTTAGCCAGACACGGTTTGGGCAGCATAATTATGCAATTGGTGCCAATGCCCAGGCCTCACGCCGGGCAGGCATCGATATCAAAGGCCATATTTTGCGGCTTTATATCCTGTCCTCTGTCTGCGCTGGCCTTGGCGGCGCATTATACGCCGCGCGTTTCACGGCAGGCGCTGCCCAGGCTGGCGAACCCTTGCTTCTCGACAGCGTGGCGGCCGTCGTGATTGGCGGTGCCAGCCTGTTTGGCGGCTCTGGAACGATCATCGGAACGGTGGCGGGAGCCCTGGTCATCGCGGTCATCCAGTACGGTCTGGTCTTCATGAATGTTGAGCCATTCTGGCAATTCATTGCCGTTGGCGTCGTCATCATCATTTCCGTTCTTATCGATCAGGCGCAACGCCGCTTCAGTGGAGTCAAACATGCTGAGTAATGTCGCACCCCTTCTTGAAGTTCGAAATTTCTCCCGGTATTTCGGCGCTGTGAAAGCCCTTGATAATTGTTCGCTGACGGTCGGTGCCGGTGAAGTCGTGGCCTTGGCAGGCGACAATGGTGCTGGAAAAACCACCATGATCAAGGCGATATCGGGTGTCTATTCGCCCACGTCGGGTGAAATTCTGATCGATGGCGCCCCGGTTGCTTTTTCCTCGCCGCAGGATGCGCGGGAAAAAGGGATAGAGACGATCTATCAGGACTTGGCTCTCGCCGATAATCTGTCCATTGGCGCCAATATTTTTCTGGGCCGGGAGCCAATGAAACGCGCTTTCGGCTTTATTCCGGTTCTCGACCGCAAGGCGATGGCCAAGGCCGCCGCCGATACGATGGCGCTTCTCGACTTCCACGTGAAGCGGCTGGATGCACCGGTCAGCAACTTTTCGGGCGGACAGCGCCAGGCGGTGGCAATCGGTCGGGCGGTTTACTGGAATGCCAAGATCCTGATCATGGATGAACCGACAGCGGCGCTGGGCGTGCCGGAACAGCGTAAAGTTGTCGCGCTGATCAAATCGCTGAAAGCCCAGGGCAGGGGCGTGATTTTCATCTCCCATAACTTACAGGACATATTCGCGGTATCGGACCGTATCGTTGTCCTGAGACGGGGTATTGTGGCGGGAACGCGCAATATTGCCGATACCAACCACGACGAAATCGTCAAGCTGATGATTGGTGGCTAATCCTAGGAGTCAGCAAGCAAATCAACGCGGGATTATACTCATGTGGGAACTTGATGGTAAAGCAATCCTCGTCACTGGTGCCAGCGGTGGAATCGGCGGCGCGACGGTGAAAAAGTTGAAAGAAGCCGGAGCCAGGGTCTATGCAGCCGGAAGGTCACGAGACGAGCTTGACAAGCTGGCCGCGCAAACCGGATGTGAGACGTTGATTTTCGATCTCACCTCGGAGGACGAAATTCGCAAAGCTGTCGAGGGTTTACCATTATGGGGCGTGGTAAACTGTGGTGGCTTTGGCGGCGAAATCGCCACCCCGCAGGAAACCGATATCTCTATCTTCGACAAAGCCATTGCCATCAATGTGAGAGGCGCGCTTCTCGTCACCAAATACGCATCGCGCTCGATGATCAAAGAAGGCAAGGGGGGCTCGATTGTTAATGTCTCGAGCCAGGCAGCACTGGCGGCATTGCCGGACCATGTCTCCTATGCATCTTCCAAGGCGGCACTTGATAGCATCACCCGTGTCAGCGCGCTTGAACTTGGCAAATACAAAATTCGGGTCAATAGCGTCAATCCCACCGTTGTCATGACGGAGATGTCCGCATTTTATTGGGGCCGCCCGGAGATAGGCGAACCCTTCCTGCAAAAAATGCCGTTGGGACGGTGGGCGACCGTCGATGACATCGCAAAGCCGATCCGCTTCTTGTTGAGTGAGGAGGCGTCAATGATCACCGGTGTCTCTCTCCCCATTGACGGTGGCTTTACAGCCTGTTGATCGCCTCATCGCTCAGGCCGTGTAAGATCCGTACCCAGGATCGGGTGCCTTTATGAAAAGAGGTGAGGTTGTATTTTTCATTGGGTGAGTGAACGCAGTCATCGTCCAGGGAAAAACCAACCAGCAAGGAGTCCATGCCGAGCATGGACTGAAAGCTGCCGACAATCGGGATCGATCCGCCGCCGCCGACAACGATGGCTGGCTTTTGCCATTCCTGTGAAAGAGCCGCCTTGGCCGTGGCGAGGATTGGCGAGTCATAGGGCAATTGAATGGCAGGTGAGGCCCCTTCGGCGTGAAACTCAACCCGGCAATCCCTTGGTAACTTTGAGGTTACATAGGCGCGAAAGCTATCGCGGATTTTTTTTGGGTCCTGTTTTCCCACCAGACGGAAGGATACCTTGGCCATGGCCTCGGCAGCAATCACGGTCTTGAAACCCTTGCCGGTATAACCGCCGGACATGCCGTTGATCTCTGCGGTTGGCCGCGCCCAGAGCAATTCCAGAACGCTCCGGCCTTTTTCGCCTGACGGGACGGAAAGGCCGATATCCGTTAGGAATGCGGTTTGGGTCTTCTCCAGATCCGCCCAGACGGCCTTGATATCGGGCGGTGTTTCGTCAACGCCATTGTAAAAGCCGGGTAGAGTCACGGCACCGGTTGCGTCATGCAGGCCAGCCAAAATATCGCTCAACACATGCAGCGGATTGGCTGCAACGCCGCCATATCCGCCCGAATGGAGGTCGCGGCTGGCGGCCTTGATGGTGATTTCCTCGCCGACCAGACCGCGCAGGCTGGCGCAGATCGCCGGTGTATGCGCGTCCCACATGCCGGTGTCGCAGACCATGGCAAAATCGGCCTTCAATTCCTGGGCATTGGCTTCGAGAAAAGGCTGAAGCGATGGTGATCCCGATTCCTCCTCGCCTTCGAAGAGAATGGTAACGCGCACCGGCAGCCCGCCCTTGGTGTCCTTGAAGGCGCGTAAAGCCTCGATGAAGGTCAACAGCTGTCCCTTGTCATCCGACGTACCGCGTCCGGTGATGATTTTCTCTCCGGTTGCACTGTCGCGGATGGCTGGGTCGAACGGGTCGTTCTGCCATAAGTTCAGCGGGTCGACCGGCTGAACATCATAATGGCCGTAGAACAGCACATGCGGGCAGTCCGCGTCCTGTCCTTCATGATGGGCAACCACCATCGGATGACCTGACGTGTCGCGCACGGATGCTGCAAAGCCTATGCCCGTAAGATATGCCGCTAGAAATTGCGCAGCCTTGCGGCAATGCGGGCTATAGGCCGGATCGGTGGAAATCGAGGGAATACGCACCAGATCGAACAGTGTTTCCAGACTGGAGGGTAGATTGTCATCGACACGGGCGAGGACGGTTTCAAGATCGGTCATGGGTGGATTTCCAGTCGATGGTAGGATGGATGTTTGCAACGGATCAGTCTGTTCGGGCCGCCGCCATCGCCGCCTGCAAATCGCTCCACAGTGCCTCCGTCCCCTCAAGCCCGACATGGAGACGCACAGACAGCGGATCGACGCCGAAGGCATCCGCGAAACTCGGCGGAGCTTTCTGGTTGGCCACCACATCGCCAGGGACGACAAGGCTTTCGTGACCACCCCAGCTGACGCCCAGTTTGAACAGTTTCAAATGATCGCAGAAGGTTTGAATATGGATGACATCCTTGAAGATGAAGGAAAACAGCCCGGACGTGCCATGCAGGCCCGGCGGCAAGCCATTGTTCAGCGCCGGATGGCAGACTTTTTCGACGATATCGAGCGCTTGCAAGCGATGGGCAATCTCCAGCGCCGAGGCCTCATGCGCCTTCATGCGGATCGGCAATGTGCGCATCCCCCGGATCAGCAGCCAGGCATCGAAGGGAGACAGTTTTCCACCGAGATAGGGCAGAGTTTCATTGCGGATACGATTGATCAGCGCCTTGGGACCGGCCACCACCCCGGCGACAACATCGCTGTGACCGCCGAGATATTTCGAGGCCGAATGCAGGACAAGATCGACGCCGAGCGATAATGGCTTTTGGAAAACCGGGCTTGCCCAGCTGTTGTCAATCACCGACAACACGCCGTGCTGTTTGGCAAGAGCGGCAAGCGCGCCAACATCATGGGCGTCCATCACCCAGCTGGTCGGGCTTTCCAGATAGAGAAGCTTTGCGCCCGGCAGCGCCTTGGCCACGGCATCCTCATCGCGGCCATCCACGTAAGTCACCTCGATGCGCATGCGTTTCAGCATGGTTTCAAAGAACCTGAAGGCATCGGGATAGAGATGGCGAACGGCAACGACCCGATCTCCTGGCTCGACAAAGCTTAGGACGGTCGAGGATATCGTCGCCATGCCACTGGCAAAACCCAGCGCATCCTCGGCACCTTCCAGTTTGGCCAGCATATCCTCAAAAATCCGCACGGTCGGATTGAGCCCGCGTGAATAGACCGGGCGGATTTTTTCGCCGCGATAGGTTGCGACCATCTCGTCATAATCACTGAAAGTGAACAGCGAGGTCTGAACAATCGGCGGCACCACCGCATCATAAGCATTGGCCTCATCATGCGCCGTAATCAGCGATGCCTGTTGCAGATAATCGAGAGCGTCGCTCATTTGGACATTTCCTTGATGTCTTCTTCCACCACGGCAAGAATTTTGAGGGTTTCGCGGCGGGCCGCTTCACTATCCTGATCGGCAATGGCGCTGAACAAGGTGCGATGATAGGGAAAGGAGCGGCGGGCAAAATCCGGCCTGTCAAAAGGCTTATGCCAGAAGCGCTCGAAGGCTTCGCGCATCTGCTCCAGAAGCTGTTTGAACAGCGGGTTATGCGTGGCATCGTAGATTGCCACATGGAACGCCAGATCCTCCTTGCCGGATGTTCCCTTGGCCAGATGCACCCGCTCCATTTCGTCGAGCTTTTCCTCGATGATCCGCAGATCCTCTTCCGTTCGGCGCATCGCAGCCAAGGCTCCGGCCTCGACTTCAATGCCGCGACGCACTTCCAGCGTTTGCAAAAGAGCGTCGCGTAAATTCACCGTCTCCAGCATCAACGGCATGTGGACCGTCGCAGCACTCACAGGCTGCAAAAGATAGGTTCCACTGCCTTTTCGGGTCTCCACCACGCCCAAAGCCTGAAACCGCCCGATCACTTCACGCACTGTTGAACGACCCACGCCGAGCGCGTTCATCAATTCGCGTTCTGTCGGCAGGCGATCTCCACGCTTGAGACCGGCCTTGTTGATATAGCCGACCATGGCCCCACTCACCTGCTGAACACGGTCCAGCGGTGGCAGTGCGGCGATATGTTGGGTGTCGTTCAGCGCGTTTCCGGTGCGCATCGTCATTGATATTTCTTCCTCCTGCCGACCGCTTGACAATTGGTCTGACATCTTAGCAGTATGCCGCCCACGAACAATGTCAAGGCGACCGAAGGGGCATTTGGCCACTCCAAAAACTGAATTTCATCGTAGCGGATACGGTGAAAGAAACGAAAACTACAATTCATCCGCACAGATAAAAAATGAGGGTGCCGCAAAGGCGCGAACAAACAAACTGGGGATTAAAGGCATGAAATTTCGTCTATTCGGCGGAGCTGTGGCCGTGTCGGTTGCGGCTTTGCTCACCAGCCCGGCTGTTGCTTTTGAAGGCAGAAGCGTTGTGGCACCCGATTGCAATTATGGCGGCAAGATCAAGTCCATCGTGGCGACCGATGAACACACGGTAACCTTCTCGATGTGCTCGCCTGATCCGGCCTTCAAAGCCAAGGCGGCCTTCGTACCCTTCGGTATCCAGCCCGCCAAGCATATCGAAGAGGCTGGACCGAAGAAAAAGCTGCTCGAAAATCCGATCGGCACCGGGCCGTTCAAACTGGAAAGCTGGAATCGCGGCGATTCCATCACCATGACGCGCAATGAGAATTATTGGGGCGCCAAACCGGCTTTCGACAAGCTGGTGTTTCGCTGGAACCAGTCCGGCGCGGGGCGCCTGAATGAATTGCGCTCCGGCACCGTCGATGAAATCACCAATATCAGCCCTGATGATTTCGACAGCGTCAAGAATGATCCGGACCTGCAATTCCTGCCGCAGGAAAGCCCGAATATTCTCTATCTCGGCATGGTCAATACCGCCAAGCCCTTCGACAATGAGAAGGTGCGCCAAGCCATTGCCATGGGCATCGACCGTCAGCGCATCGTCGATAATTTCTATCCGAAGGGCTCGGTTGTCGCCACCCATTTCACCCCCTGTTCGCTGCCCAATGGCTGCGCGGGCAAGGATTGGTACGGGTTCGATGCCACTGCTGCCAAGAAACTGCTGGCCGATGCCGGTTTCCCGAATGGCTTCAAGACCAAGATCTACTACCGCGATGTGTTCCGCGCTTACCTGCCGGAACCAAGCGTCGTGGCCGTCGAGTTTCAGACGCAGCTGAAGAAAAATCTCGGTATCGACGCGGAAGTGGTTCCGATTGAATCGGGCAAATTCATCGATGATACCTCGGCAGGCCGGATCGATGGGCTCTATCTGCTGGGCTGGGGCGCGGACTATCCGCATGTCACCAACTTCCTCGATTATCACTTCGGCAAGACATCGAAAATGTTCGGCACCACTTTCCCGGAAATTACCGAGGGGCTGACCAAGGGCGGGACGATCGCCGAGACAAAGACAGCCGAACCGGTCTATGCCGCCGTCAATGATGCCATTCGTAAGCATGTGCCGATGGTGCCGATCGTCCACGGCGCTGCTGCCTATGCTGCCAGGGCAACCTTGAAGAATGCCATCGTCCGCCCCTTCGGTTCACCGCTGTTGCAGGATTCCGATCCGGGCAAGGATACGTTGGTCTTCATGCAGAATGCCGAGCCGATCAGCCTCTATTGCGGCGACGAAACGGATGGCGAAACGCTGAATGCCTGCACGCCGATTACGGAAGCGCTGCTGGATTACGCAAAGGACAGTGGCGATATTGTTCCCGCTCTGGCCACCAGCTGTGATGCCAATGCGGATTCGACCGTTTGGACCTGCAAGCTGCGGACCGGCGTGAAATTCACCGACGGCTCTGATTTTACCGCCAATGATGTGGTGGTATCCTGGGCGGCGGGCATTGATGCTTCCAATCCGGCCCATGTCGGCAATACCGGCTCCTTCGACTATTTCTCCTCCCTGTGGGGCGGGTTGATGAACGCGAAGAAGTAAACATGAGGATTTCGACGCTTCGGGCTAGGCGTAAATGTCTGGCCCGTCATGTCTGACGGGGTCGTTTTTATATGCCGTTTACCCCCCTCTGTCCTGCCGGACATCTCCCCCTCAAGGGGGGAGATCGATGCGTGGTTTGCCCCTCGCTCGAATCTCATGCATCGAAACTTGCTTCATATCCAATGAAGCGGGTGGGCTGAGACCATCTGATCTCCCTCCTTGAGGGGGAGATGCCCGGCACGGCAGAGGGGGGGTCCTGGCGCAGTCGCCTATCGATGACATCTGACAAACCAAACGGCGCTGTAAAATCTGGTAATGAGGACCTGAAATGCTTGGATATGCAGCCAAACGCCTGCTGATTTCCATCCCGGTGATTTTTGGCATCCTGATCGTGACTTTCGCGCTCGCCCGGCTGATCCCCGGCGATCCCTGCAAGGCCATGCTGGGAGAGAAGGCCACCGCCGAGACCTGTGCCGCCTTCATCACGCGCTACGGCTTCGATAAGCCGCTGCCGACGCAGTTTTTCATTTATATGGGCGATATGCTGCGGGGTGATTTCGGCACATCGGTGCGCTTTTCGCGGCCTGTGACGCAGATCATTATCGAGCGTCTGCCGATGACCGCCGAACTTGCGGTTCTGGCGCTGATCACCGCGACCATTATCGGTGTCGGGCTCGGCGTTATCGCCGCCCGCCGTCATAATTCCGCAGCCGATGTTGGCACCATGATTGTTGCCAATGCCGGCATTTCCATGCCGGTGTTCTGGCTGGGGCTGATGCTGGCCTATCTGTTCGGGGTGATGCTGCGCGGTACGCCCTTCTGGCTGCCGCCATCCGGACGGCTTTCCGCCGGTGTCAATTCCATTCCCTTTTACGAGGTCTGGCACTGGCAATTGGCGGCGGATAGCGGCTGGAGCAAGGTGCTCGAATTCTTCTCCAACTTTTATATTCTGAACGCCTTGATTACCGGCAACTGGACGGTGTTCTGGGATGCGATACGTCATATGATCTTGCCCGTCATGGCGCTGTCTACCATTCCGATGGCGGTGATTGCCCGCATGACCCGCTCCTCGCTGCTGGATGTGCTGGGGCGTGATTATGTCCGCACCGCCCGGGCCAAGGGCGTGCCCGAAAAACGTGTGGTCAGCGAACATGCGCTGGGCAATGCGCTGTTACCGGTTGTCACCATTCTGGGCTTGCAAATGGGCGCCCTGCTCAGTGGCGCCGTGTTGACCGAAACCGTTTTTGGCCTGTCCGGCGTGGGGCGTATGCTGGTGGAGGCGATATTTGCGCGGGACTATCCTGTCGTGCAGGCCTTCACGGTGATGATTGCCGTGTCCTACGTGGCCATCAACCTGCTGGTGGACCTTTCCTACACCTATCTCGATCCCCGCATTCGCCCACAATAGGACAGTTCATGACGCGCTTGAATAGTGTATCGGCCAGTGCAGCAGAGGCCATTCTTGAAGATGGCCTGATTGGTGAACCGGTCGCCCAATGGCGGAGAACCTGGGGACGGCTGCTCAGGCTGCGCTCCGGGCAGGTCGGGTTGTTCATCATTGGCATGCTGATCCTGATTGCCATTTTCGCACCGGTACTGGCCCCTTACGATCCCGATCAGGTGTTGATCGGGGTCGAGCAGGTCAAGCGCCGCGAGCCGCCCTGTGTGCATCTGCTTGGATGTGACGCCAGCCGTCCGCAGCACATCATGGGTGTCGATGGCAATGCCCGCGATTCCTTCTCGCGTATCCTGTATGGTACGCGCGTCAGTCTGGTGATTGGCCTGACCACCGTCACCTGCGCGCTGTTCTTTGGCGTGCTGCTGGGGGCGATTGCCGGGTATTTTCGGGGCTGGGTGGACAATATCATCATGCGGATCATGGATGTGATCCTTGGTTTTCCGTCGCTGCTGCTGGCCATTGCCATTGTTGCGGTTCTGGGGCCGGGCATTCGCAATGCATTGCTGGCCATCTCCATCGTCTCGGTTCCCGCCTATGCCCGCGTCACCCGTGCCAGCGTGCTGTCGGTGAAAACCTTTGATTTTGTTGCCGCCACGCGGGTGCTGGGTGGCAGCAAATGGCGCATCCTGTTTCGCCGTGTGCTGCCCAATGCCATCACGCCGATTGTGGTGCTGGCAACACTTGGAGTGGCCACCGCCATTCTCGATGCGGCTGGCCTGAGCTTCCTTGGCCTTGGCGCACAGCCGCCGACGCCGGAATGGGGGACGATGCTGGGGGCTGCCCGCAACGAGATCTTTTCCGCGCCGCATCTGGTGTTTTTTCCCGGCCTTGCCATCATGCTGACCGTGCTTGGCTTCAACCTTCTCGGAGACGGGCTGCGTGATGCCCTCGATCCGCGGCTCCATACGTGAGGACAGCATGACCCGGCCTATTCTGGAGATCCGCGATCTCACCACCCATTTCCAAACCCGATCCGGCACCGCCCGCGCGGTCGATAAGGTTTCGCTGTCGCTTGAGGCGGGGCAAACGCTTTGCATTGTTGGCGAAAGCGGCTGCGGTAAATCCATCACCTCCCTAAGCATCATGGGGCTTGTGCCCTATCCCGGCAAAATCATCGGTGGCGAAGTGCTGCTGGATGGGGTCGATCTGCGCAGCATGTCACCGATGGACCTCAGCAAGGTGCGTGGCAACCGGATTTCGATGATTTTTCAAGACCCTTCCTCCTCGCTCAATCCGGTCCACACCGTGGGGCGGCAGATTGCCGAGGCTTACCGCCTGCATAAAAACATGGGTAAGCGCGAAGCCGAGGATGCGGCAATCGCCATGCTGAAAGCCGTCGGCATTCCCGATCCCCAGCGCCGTATGAAGGCCTACCCGCATGAAATGTCCGGCGGCATGGCGCAGCGGGTGATGATTGCCATGGCGCTGGCCTGCCAGCCGGAAGTGCTGATTGCCGATGAGCCGACCACCGCGCTGGATGTGACCATTCAGGCGCAAATTCTGGATTTGATGCGCGATTTGCAGCGCGATTTCGGCACCGCCATCATTCTGATCACCCATGATCTCGGTGTGGTGGCTGAAATGGCCGACCATGTGGCGGTGATGTATGCCGGGCAAGTGGTGGAATTGGCGGATGTGCGAACCCTGTTCAAGTCACCAAAGCATCCCTACACGCAAGCCTTGCTGCGCTCGGTGCCAGTGCTGGGAGAATCCCCTGAGATGCTGGAAGTCATCGATGGCCGTGTGCCGCAATTGACCCATCTGCCGCAGGGCTGTCTGTTCGCGCCCCGCTGTACAGCCCGGCGTGAGGCCAATGAACCGCGCTGTCTGAGCGAAGTTCCGGCGCTCACCGAAATCCAAAAGGCCCATCACTGTCGATGCTGGCTGACCGAACCGGCGACGCTCGCCGGTGAACAAGAGGTTCAGCCCGCATGAGCGCCCTGATCGAAATGAACGGCATCAAAATGGCCTTCGCCGTGACCGGCGGGGCGTTCCAGCGGGTGAAAGGCTATGTCAACGCCGTCAACGATGTGAGCCTCACCATCGAGCGCGGCCGCACGCTGGGTGTGGTCGGTGAAAGCGGCTGCGGAAAATCGACGCTGGCCCGCATCGTGGTGGGTCTGTTTGCGCCGACCGCAGGCGAAATCATCTTTGATGACAAGCAGATTGCCGGACCCGGCATGGGCGTTGATTTCGCCTCCAGCCGCCGCATCCAGATTGTCTTTCAAGACCCCTATTCCTCGCTTGATCCACGGTTGCCGATTGGCGATTCCATTGCCGAAGGCTTGGTGATCCATGGCATTGGCGACAAAGCCAGTCGTCGCAAGGCGGTTGCTGACATGCTGGAACTGGTGGGCCTGCCGCCGCAAGCCGCAGACCGCTATCCGCATGAATTTTCCGGCGGCCAGCGCCAGCGTATCGGCATTGCCCGCGCCCTCATTCTCCAACCGGAATTTCTGGTCTGTGATGAGCCAACCTCGGCGCTCGACGTTTCGGTGCAGGCGCAAATCCTGAACCTCTTGAAGCGGCTGAAAACCCAGCTCAACCTGACCATGATGTTCATTTCCCACAATCTGGCCGTCGTGCGCCACATCGCCGATGATGTGGTGGTGATGTATCTTGGCCATGCGGTGGAACTTGGCCCGGTGGAAGCGCTGTTTACCAATCCGCGCCATCCCTATACCAAGGCCCTTCTTTCGGCGACGTTGATTGCCGATCCTGACCGGCGCGGCGAGCGGATCAAGCTCGTCGGCGAAATGCCGTCTCCGCTCAATCCACCCACGGGCTGTCCCTTCCATCCGCGCTGCACGCTGGCCAACGGCCGCTGCAAGGCGGAAATGCCGCTGATGACCATGGCCGATACCGTCCAGGTGGCCTGTCATGCCGTTGAAGAAGGCCGGGCTTAAATTTTACCAAGGAAACAGACCATGTCCTTTCACACATCTCCACCTAAAATCTCCATGGAAGAGCGGGTTCTCCGGCTGGAGACCCTTCGAAAGACCATGGTGGAAAAGGATATCGGCGCGGTGCTGATCGGCTCTACCGAGAGCCTGCGCTATTTCACCGGGCTGGTCTGGCATGGCAGCGAACGGCTTGTGGGTGCGGTGATTACAGCATCGGAGCTTGTCTATGTGGTGCCGGGCTTTGAGCGCAGCCGGGTGGAGACATTGCCGCATCTTCCCGGCGACATCAGGGTGTGGGAAGAAGATGAAAGCAGCGCCGCCCTTGTCGCGTCCTTCCTGCCACACGGCAGCACGCTCGCGGTGGACGATTCCGTGCCGCTTTTCGTCTACAATGCGCTCAAACGCGAGATAGCAGCCGATCGGTTGATCGATGGCGGACCGTTTCTGCGCGGTCAGCGCCTGCGAAAATCCGCCACGGAAATCGCCATTATCCAATATGCGATGAACCTGACACTGGATGTGCAGCGCAAAGCCCATGCCATGATCCGGCCCGGCATTGCGGCCTCGGAGATCGTGCGCTTTATTGATGACGAACACCGACGCCTAGGCGCCAGCAACGGCTCCAGCTTCTGCATCGTCTCCTTTGGCGAGACCACGTCCCTGCCGCATGGGGCGGATGGCGAGCAATATTACCAGCCGGGCGATGTGGTGCTTGTCGATACCGGCTGCCGCATCGATGGCTATAACTCCGATATCACCCGCACCTATATGCTGGAAGAGCCAACTGCCGAGTTTGCCCGCATCTGGGCGATTGAGCGGGCCGCCCAGCAGGCGGTTTTCGATGCCGCCCGGATTGGCGCGACCTGTGGTAGCCTGGATGATGCCGCCCGTGATGTGCTGACCCGCCACGGCCTCGGCCCGGATTACCAGCTTCCCGGACTGCCTCACCGCGCTGGCCATGGTCTTGGCCTTGAGGGACACGAGGAGCCCTATATCGTGCGCGGCAACACTGTTCGCCTTGAAGAAGGAATGTGCTTTTCCTGCGAGCCGATGATCGTGCTGCCCGGACAATTCGGCCTGCGTCTGGAAGACATCATTTACATGACATCGGATGGGCCGAAGTGGTTTACCCAGCCCGCCAAGGGGCCGACCGAGCCTTGCCCGGGATAAGGACAGTATCTGCCTGCCTAAAATAAAAGCAGAATGAAAAAATATGCAGAGTCGGATTGACTCATCTCTTCGTTCGTCTGAGTATGAACCAATTATCAATTGGTTCGAACCAATGCATGATTGACGATCACGACAATTCCAATCTCGCCCTGAACAAATTGCGTGAACTGCTGAGTTCCCGACGTTTTGCGGCAGGGGAAAAACTGCCGACGGAACGGTCGCTGTGTGAGGAACTTTGCCTTGGCCGCCGTTCGCTTCGCCGCGCCCTAGAGGTTCTGGAAGCCGAAGGGCTCATCTGGCGGCGGCAGGGTTCCGGCACGTTTGCCGGTGCGCGCCCTGACGCATTTGATGACTATGTCGGTGCCCTGGTTGCTGGAACCGACCCGCTGGAAGTCATGGAGGTGCGCCTGCGGCTTGAGCCGCAATTGGCGCAACTGGCGGCTCTGCGGGCCAATGCCGCTGATGTGCAGGCCATGTATGATCTGGTGGGAAAGATCGGCGCCAGCAAGGATGCCGATGGACGTGAGCTTTGGGATGGCGCGCTGCATCGAAAGATTGCCCAATGCGCCGGCAACAGTCTTTTCCTGGCGCTGTTCGATGTGATGAACCGGACGCGGCAGGACCCGGCCTGGCAGGATATTCGTGAGCAGGCGCGGGCGTTTGCTCAAACCCGCCCTGTCACCCATGGCCAGCATCTCGCCATTATCGACCGGATTGCCTCGCGCGACCCGATCGGCGCGGGCGAAGCCATGCGGACCCACCTTCTCACCCTGCAAGAGAGCCTGATCCGCATTACCTCGATCGATACCGCCGTCCACCTCGCAGAGGCATGACGGCCAAGAACGGCCTATCATCAGCATAAAAACAACAATGAGGGGAATGGCATGAAACTGAATAGAGTTTTGACCGCGCTGCTTGTCACTGCCGCTTTTGCCGCACCTGTGATGGCAGCAGACCTGAAGATCGGCTTGTCGGAAGACCCTGACGTTCTCGATCCGGCGCAGTCGCGCACGTTCGTGGGGCGTATCGTCTATACGGCGATGTGCGACAAACTGGTCGATGTCTCGCCCGACCTGAAAATCATCCCGCAGCTTGCCACCGGCTGGGCCTGGAGCGAGGGTGGCAAGGTTTTGACCATGACGCTGCGCCAGGGCGTGAAATTTCACGACGAAACACCCCTCGATGCCGAAGCGGTTGTCGCCACCATCCAGCGCAACATGACCATGCCGGAATCGCGGCGTAAGAGCGAGCTTGCCTCGGTTGAAAAGGTCGAGGCTATCGGCAGCGATACGGTGAAATTCACCCTCAAGGCCCCGGATTCGACGCTGCTGGCGCAATTGTCAGACCGGGCCGGGATGATTGTCTCGCCCAAGGCGGCCAAAGAACTGGGCGCTAATTTTGGCAGCCATCCCGTCTGCGCCGGTCCGTTCAAATTCGTCGAGCGGGTGCAGCAGGACCGGATCGTGCTGGAGAAATTCGCCGATTACTGGAACAAGGATCAGATTTTCATCAACAAGCTCACCTATCTGCCGATTGTCGATAGCACGGTGCGCCTCGCCAATCTGCGCTCCGGCGATCTCGATATGATTGAGCGGGTGGCGCCGACCGATGCCGCCTCCATCAAGTCCGATGGCAAGCTGGACTTTGAACAGGCGGTCGGCGTCGGTTACATGGCGATGTATGTCAATATCGGCAATGGTCCTCGCGCCAATAACCCGCTTGGCAAGGACAAGCGCCTGCGGCAGGCCTTCTCGCTGGCCATTGATCGCGAAGCACTGAACCAGATCGTCTTCGAGGGGACGGCTCTGGCGGGCAATCAGCCATTTCCGCCTGTCAGCCCCTGGTATGACAAGCGGATCCCTGTGCCTGCCCGAGATGTTGAAAAGGCAAAAGCCCTGATCAAAGCGGCTGGATTTGACCGGGTGCCAATCGAACTGCAGGTGTCCAACAGCGCGACAGTGTTGCAGATGATGCAGGTCGTCCAATCGATGGTCGCTGAGGCTGGTTTTGACGTGACGCTGAAGACAATGGAATTTGCCACCATGCTCAATGAGCAGACGGCTGGAAATTACCAGATCAGCCGCTCGGATTGGTCCGGGCGTGTGGACCCGGATGGCAATTTGCATCAGTTCGTCACCTGCAAGGGTGGCATCAACGATACCAAATATTGCAATCCCGCCGTCGATACGCTGTTGAACGAAGCACGTCGGTCCACCGATGACGCCGTGCGCAAGCAGAAATACGATGCGGCCGATGAAATCCTGAACGACGATCTGCCGATCATCTATCTCGGCCATCAGTCTTGGCTTTGGGCGTCCAGCAAGAAGATCACCGGCTTTGTGCCGTCACCGGATGGAATGATCCGCCTGACGGGCATGCAAAAGGCCAATTGAACGCTTGCTTGTCGCCCTGATGATCCTGTCACGGAAGCGATCTTTGTCAGGCGGCGGACCTGTCGCCTGACACAAACGTCTCAATCATCCGGAGACCGTCATGCCCACTTTCCTTGCCCGGCGCCTGTTGCTGGCCATACCGACGCTGCTGATCATTTCTGTCTTCGTTTTTTCGCTGCAAAAGCTTCTGCCGGGCGATCCGGTGCTGATCATGGCGGGAGAAGACCGCGATCCCGCTGTGATGGAAAGCCTGCGCGAGAAATATCACCTGAATGATCCGATGCCCGTTCAATATGCGATGTGGCTTGGCGCTGCGCTGAAAGGCGATCTCGGCATGTCGTTGCGGACCAACCAGCCTGTGCTGGAGCTGATCGGCGAGAAACTGCCCGTCACCTGCCAGCTGGCCATCATGTCGATGATCTTTGCTCTCACCCTCGGCATTCCCCTCGGCATTCTGGCGGCGGTCAAGAAGAATACGCTGATCGATTACCTGGCAAGCGTGGTGGCGCTGTCTGGCCTGTCGATCCCGAATTTCTGGCTCGGCATCATGCTCATTCTGCTGGTTTCGGTCCGGCTCGGCTGGTTGCCAGCCTCCGGCTATCAACCGTTCTTCTCCGACCCATGGATGTCGATGAAAACCATGCTGATGCCGTCTTTCGTGCTGGGCAATGCCTTGGCAGCATCGATCATGCGCCACACGCGCTCGGCCATGCTGGGGGTTCTCAGTTCGGATTATGTGCGCACCGCCCGCGCCAAGGGCATGCCCGAACGTTCGGTCATCCTGTCTCACAGTTTTCGCAATGCGGTTTTGCCCATCGTCACCCTGACCGCCTTGCTGTTTGGCGAATTGCTGGCCGGTGCGGTGCTGACGGAGCAGATTTTCACCATTCCCGGCTTTGGCAAGCTGATCGTCGATGCCGTTTTCAATCGTGATTATGCGGTCGTGCAGGGCGTCGTGCTCTGCACCGCCATCGGCTTCATCCTGATGAACCTGATGGCCGATTGTCTCTATCTTCTTCTCAATCCTCGCATGAGGACCAGCCTATGAACGCCATAAGTGAGGCCGCAACCGCCCCGTCCTACCAATCCGGAAGAGGCTGGCGAAAACTGAAAGCCAACAAGGCGGCGTTGGTTGGCCTTTGCATCATCCTGTTCTTTCTCCTGGTGGCGCTGCTGGCGCCGTTGCTGCCGATTGCCGATCCCCTGGCGTCGAGCTGGTCAGCCATTCGCAAGGCGCCGTCGCTGGCCCACCCATTTGGCACGGATGACCTTGGCCGGGATATCATGTCCAGGATGATCTGGGGGGCGCGGGCCTCGCTGGCCGCAGGGATTTTCTCCGTGGCGATTGCCGCCATCCTCGGCGTTCCGCTTGGCATTCTCTCCGGTTATTTCGGCGGCTGGATCGATATGGTGATTTCCCGCATCACCGAGGCCTTCCTGGCAATGCCGTTTTTGATCATGGCCATCGCTCTTGCCGCTTTTCTTGGGCCAAGCCTGACCAACGCGATGATTGCCATCGGCCTTTCGGCATTGCCAACCTTCATCCGGTTGAGCCGTGGTCAGGTTTTGGCGGTGAAAACGGAAGATTATGTGGAGGGCGCACGCTCCATCGGCCTTGGGCATGTGGCCATCATGAGCCGTTACATCTTTCCCAATATCCTGGCGCCGGTCTTGGTGCAGGCAACGTTGACGGTCGCCACTGCGATCATCGCTGAAGCCAGCCTGTCTTTTCTAGGGCTTGGACAGCAGCCGCCGGCCCCAAGCTGGGGCTCGATGCTGAATGTCGCCAAGAATTTCCTCAGCCAGGCGCCGTGGATGGCCATATGGCCGGGCGGTGCGATTTTTCTCGTCGTCATTGGGTTTAATCTCCTGGGGGATGGGCTGCGTGACGTTCTCGATCCGCGCTCTTCCTGACGCAAACAGCCAAGACACACCTCCATTTCAATTCTGGGATAGATGCTATGACTGATTTTACCACCCGGCCTGAAATTCTCGGCACCTTTGGCGTCGTTGCCTCCACCCACTGGATTGCCTCTGCCGTCGGCATGGCCATATTGGAAAAGGGCGGAAACGCCTTCGATGCCGCCGTCGCCACCGGCTTCGTGCTGCAAGTTGTCGAGCCGCATTTGTGCGGCCCGGGTGGCGATATGCCCGCCGTGATCTACTCGAAAAAGAAGGACAAGGTTGAGGTCATCTGCGCTCAAGGGACGGCACCGGCGGGCGCGACCATCGAGCATTACACGGCGGAAGGGTTGGATCTCATTCCCGGTGATGGTCTGCTGGCAACCGTTATACCCGGCGCCTTCGACGGCTGGATGCTGATGCTGCGCGATTACGGCACGATGAGCGTGCGTGACGTGCTGGAGCCAGCCATTTATTACGCTGAAAAAGGCCATCCGGTTCTGGCGAGAGTCTCGGCCACTATCAAAGGACTTGGCAGTTTCTTCGAACAGCATTGGCCAACCTCGCACCAGACCTGGTTGCCGGACGGTTTTGCCCCGGAGCCGAATAGCTTGTTCACCAATCCGGTTCTGGCCGAGACCTGGAAGCGGATTATTGCGGAAGCCGAGGCCAAATCCGGTCGCGAGGCGCAGATTGAAGCAGCGCGCGACGCCTTTTACCGTGGTTTTGTTGCCGAACAGATCGATCGCTATGTCCAATCCACGGCGGTGATGGATGCGAGTGGTGCCTGCCACAAAGGCGTGTTGACGGCTGACGATATGGCCAGTTGGTTTGCAACCATAGAGGAGCCGCAAACCTTCGATTATCACGGTTGGACCGTGGCCAAGACCGGACCGTGGGGGCAGGGGCCGGTGCTGTTGCAGGCCCTTTCCCTTTTGAAAGGTTTCGATATTGCGGCTATGGCGTCCGATGGTTCGGATTTTGTTCACACCGTCACCGAGGCCATGAAGCTGGCCTATGCCGACCGCGAGATTTACTATGGCGATCCGGCCTTCGCTAAGGTGCCGATGCAGCATTTGCTGAGTGAGACCTATGCCACGGAGCGTCGTGCATTGATCGGCGAGACGGCGTCTTTCGATCTGGTGCCGGGCCGGGTTGCGGGCTTTGAAGACCAATATACCCGCACCATGGAGATGTTGGGTGCCACGTCGAAAACCGGGGCGGTGTTTGAGCCGACCATGGCGCATTTGAGCGAAAAGCGCGGTGATACCGTGCATATCGATGTGATCGACCGCGACGGCAATATGGTGTCCGTCACGCCATCCGGCGGCTGGCTGCAATCCTCGCCGATTGTGCCGGGGCTGGGCTTCTGCCTCAATTCCCGGGCGCAGATGTTCTGGCTCAAACCCGGCCTGCCCACCTCGCTGCAACCGGGCAAGCGCCCGCGCACCACCCTGACACCATCGATCGCGCTGTATGAGGGCCGTCCCACCCTGTCGTTTGGCACGCCCGGCGGCGACCAGCAGGATCAATGGCAGCTGTCGTTCTTCCTGCGCTACGTCCACCATGGCTTCAATCTTCAGGCCGCTATCGATCAGCCGTTGTTCCACACCTCGCATTTCCCCGGCTCGTTTTATCCGCGCACCCGCGAGCCGGGCAGCCTGATGGTGGAGAAGAATTTCCCAGAGGCGACGATTGCCGAATTGGCCAGACGCGGTCATGCCCTGACCGTCGCCGAACCATGGTCTATTGGCCGGTTGACGGCAGCGCGGCGCGATGCGGATGGACTGTTGCGGGCGGCGGCCACGCCAAGGCTGATGCAGGCCTATGCGGTGGGACGATAAGTCAAGCCTGGGGCTCTATAGAGCCGATCACCAATGAGGACCCGCCATGAGCGCGCAAACATCTGCACCGATCTTGTCCGTAGAAGGGCTGAACACCGCTTTTCTGGTGGATGGGCGCTGGAAAACCGTGGTCCGCGATGTGTCGTTCGATGTGATGGCGGGCGAGACGCTCGCCATTGTCGGCGAGAGCGGTTCGGGCAAGAGCGTGACGTCGCTATCGATCATGCGGTTGCTGGCCGACCAGACCAGCCGGACGACAGGCAGGATCATGCTGGAGGGCCGTGATCTGATGGCTTTATCCCCAAAGGCCATGCGCAACGTGCGCGGCAGGGATATGGCGATGATCTTCCAAGAGCCGATGACCAGCCTCAATCCGATTTTCACCATCGGACGGCAGATTTCCGAGGCCTTGATTGCCCATGGCGGTCTCTCCAAAGGCGAGGCGCGGGCGCAGACCATCCACCTCCTGGACAAGGTTCGCATTCCCAATGCCGGGGCGCGGTTTGATGATTATCCGCATCAATTCTCGGGCGGAATGCGCCAGCGGGTGATGATCGCCATGGCTCTGGCGCTGAAACCGAAAATCCTGATCGCCGACGAGCCGACCACGGCCCTTGACGTGACGATCCAGGGCCAGATCCTTGATCTCGTCAAGCAATTGCAGGCGGAAGAGGGCATGTCGGTGCTGTTCATCACCCATGACATGGGCGTCGTGGCCGAAATTGCCGACCGCACCATGGTGATGTTTCGCGGCGATGTGGTGGAAACCGGCACGACGAGCGATGTTTTTCACAAGGGCCGACATCCCTATACCCGCGCCCTGCTCTCTGCGGTTCCACGCCTGGGAGAAATGGGCGATGCTGCCTGGCCACGGCGCTTTCCGGTGGTGGATATGGCGACCGGCGAACGGGTGGAGCCCACGGTTGTCGCCGATACTGTCGAGCGGGGCCTGACGCCGGTTCTCCAGGTGCGGGATCTGGTGACGCGCTTCGACATCAAGGGTGGGTTGTTCGGCAGAAAAACCGGCGTGATCCATGCTGTGGAGGATGTCTCCTTCGATCTTTTCCAGGGCGAAACATTATCGCTGGTGGGAGAATCCGGCTGCGGAAAGTCAACCACCGGACGTTCCGTCATGCGGCTGATCAATCCGCTCAGCGGCTCGGTCCAACTGGACGGCTATGATGTCCTCTCCCTTCGGGGTCCCGATATCAACCGGATGCGCCGCTCCATCCAGATGATTTTTCAAGACCCCTTCGCCAGCCTCAATCCGCGTATGACCGTCGGTGCTTCGGTGGCCGAGCCGATCACCACGCACCGGCTGGCCACGCACCGGCAAGCGCGGGACAAAGCCGCCGACCTGATGGAGCGGGTGGGCCTCAGCGCCGATATGGCCAACCGCTATCCGCACGAGTTTTCCGGCGGACAGCGCCAGCGTATTGCCATTGCCCGGGCGCTGGCGCTGGACCCGAAAGTCATCGTCGCCGATGAAAGTGTGTCGGCCCTCGACGTGTCCATTAAGGCGCAGGTCTGCAATCTGCTGATGGATTTGCAGGCTAGCTTGAAAATCGCTTTTCTGTTCATTTCCCACGACATGGCGGTAGTGGAGCGGGTCAGCCACCGGGTGGCGGTGATGTATTTGGGCGAAATCGTCGAGATCGGCCCGAGAGCTACTGTCTTCTCCAACCCGCAACATCCCTATACCCGAAAGCTGATGAAAGCCGTGCCGGTACCCGATCCTTCCCGCCGAAATATCCGGCGCGATCTGGACAGCGAAGAGCTGAAAAGCCCGGTGCGCCCGCTCGGCTATCAACCGCCCAAAAGACGCTATGAACAGGTGTCACAGGGCCACATGGTCATGCGGGATGAAGCCAAGATATGATAGGATTTCGGACAAATCCGCAGTGAAAATTCAGATGATCACATGTGGCACAAAACGCGAGAGATTGGCGGTGATACGGGAGCGGTCCTCGCGGATGCCAAGGGCGCAGGCGCGATCACCGACAATCCAGCTGCCGAGCACTGCAAAGCCTGCCTCGCTCTTAAACAGCGGAGCATAGGCTTGAACGATAAATCCTTCCTCGCCGTAATCGCCTGGGGTGGCAATGGATGCCTCGCCCTTTTGGAAAAGCGTGACGTTTTCGCCTTCGCGTGACAGAAGCGGTTTTCGCACGTAGTCGCCAAAGCTTGAGGCGGCGGGATCGTCCGCAAAGAAGCTCGGCAACAGATTGGGGTGATTGGGGTGCCGTTGCCATAGCAGCGGCAGCAGCCCTTTGTTGGACAGCAGGGATTTCCAGGCTGGCTCTACAAACACATCACCAGATCTTGCCAATTGGCGCGAGAACGGCTCGCGCAGCATGAATTCCCAGGGGTAAAGCTTGAAACACTGGTCGATCACCCGGTCTTGCAGATCCGTAAAGCGCCCTTCTTCATCGATGCCGATATCGCCGATATCGAGAAGTTCGACGCGATGGCCCGCCTGGAGGGCGCAGTCCATCAGATAGACCGTGGTGCCGCGATCTTCTTCGTTATCGGTCATCGCCGCGAAATGGAAAATCGACTGTTTTGGAAACTGCTCGAACGCTTCCACAAGACTTTCCTGCAACAGGTTATACTGGTCGGCATCGGCGGGCAGCGCGCCAAGCGCCTGCTGGTCGGTGAGCCAATTGAATTGGAAATAGGCTGTCTCAAAGACCGAGGTCGGCGTATCGGCATTATATTCCAGCAGCTTGGCAGGGCCTTCACCATCATAGGCGAGATCGAAACGCCCATAAAGATGCCGGTCCTGACGCTGCCAGGATCTGCGTACCACGTCGCGGAGATCGTCTGGAATGGCCAGCCGGTCGAGTGCTTCCTCATTGCCGACGATATCGCCGATCAGGTCCATACACATGTCGTGCAGTTCCTGGCTTGGCGCCTCTATGCGGGTCTCGATCTCGTCCAGGGAGAACACATAGGCGGCATCGTCCACCCAATAGGGCTCGCCATACATTTCATGAAATCCAAAGCCGACGGCACGCGCCTTGTCGCGCCAATCTGGACGTTCCGCAACGGTAATGCGCTTCATGTCAGCCGCCGAAACTGAAGGAGGACCGTCCCCCGAAGCCCTGGCGGCTCACCGTGCGGGTATTGACATTGGCGGGCTTAGAGCTTGACGGAGCAAGGATCGTATCGCGGCCTTTGTTGATGGTCACTGTCTGGCCGCTGCGGTTGCGATAAATCGGCGTGCTGCCTCCGCCATAGCCTCCTCCGCCATAGCTGCTGCCTTGCGTCGCTTCCCGCTGGTATCGATAATAGTCGCCAATATTGTTAATGGTCGAAGACAGCAGGTAGCCGGCCATGAAGGGCATGAAAAAGCTGCCACCACCTGTGCCACCTGTATTGGGCGCTGTCTGCTGCACGCATTGTTTTGCGCCATATTCGGCCTCGCAGGCGGCCATGCCATCAAAGCGCGGTGCGTTGGCCAGATGGGCTTTGACGGCATCCTGGTAGGCCGTCTGACACACTTCGCGATCCATTCCTTGAGAGATGCATTGATCGACGGAGGTGAAGGTGCGCTCGGTGGGCGCATCCTCGCCGCAGCCGGAGAGCAGCAGGCTGGAGGCGGCGATGGTACCAAGGGCGAGGATCGGGGGCGTTCGCCCGCTTAAACGTCTGCGCATCCTGGCCTCCTCAATAGGTCATGCAGGCAGCATTGAGAATGCCGATGATCAGCGCGATGCCACCGCCCCAAAGGCCTGCGGCAATATCACCGGCGGTGATTTTCTCATGCAGATCCTTCATGGTGAAATTGGCGATGTAAAAGGCGAAAATCTGCACGAGGATGCCGACAATTGCCCAGAGAATATAGTCGATGATGCTGACCGAATTGGCCGCCGCCGAGGCAAGCGGCAGGCTGAACCCCATGAGCGCACCGAGAAATGCTGTGACCGCCGCCAGATTGCCCGCCCTGATCAATTCAACTTCCTTATGGGGCGTCAGCCACGTGTAAATCGCCGCAAAAACACCATAGGCCGCGATGCCAATGAAGAAATAACCCAGAAAGGCCGGAAGTCCCGCCATGTAGTTCAGCATTCATATGCCCCTTGGTAAAGATTTTGGTCAGACGCGACGGACATCGGCGGCACCGATACCGTAGCCAATGAGAAATTCGACAGAGCGGCCCGCCTGTGCCTGGGAGGGATCGAGATCCCGTTCCACATTGATCAGCAGCATTTCCTGCGTGGACCCAAGCGGCCGGTAATACAGCATGCAGGATTGATGGATCGAGCGACTGGTCTCGCCATCCTGTACCTCTTCAACGAACTGAACGGTCTCGGCGCGTTCCGGCCCTTCGCCCCAGAAGCGGTTGAACAGGATGCCGTCAGCATCGTAAGTGGAACCCCCGATCATGCCTGATGGTCCCGTCCAGCGGCTCCATTCGCTCTGGCTGACCGGCACGACGCTATCCCATGGGCGGTAGAAACTGATATCCTCTATGCCATCGCCGGGCATGCCGGATGGCGACATAACCTGGATCATATGGTGGTTTTCATCGTAATAACGCGACAGGACCGATGCTGCATCGAGCCGGACTTCCCCATAGGCGGCAATGATAAAAGCGCCGCTTTGAGGTAACGGCATCGCCGGTTGAGCCCCCAGCGTGTCGGCCTCCAGCGACAGGAAATCAAGATCGAGCGCGCCACCGATGACGGCCCCCAGGGGGCCGAATTCCTTTTGCATTGGCTTTTCGGTCTTGCGTCCGCTGAACCAGCCCAACATCAAGCATCTCCTATAAGGCACAATCGATAGCTGCGGTGAATATGGCATTAAGATTGAAAAGAGCAACCTTGACCATCATTCTATCGTCGTGGAAAACCGGCAGGATTAAGCGACAAGAGAGCGACCGCTCCTTGAAAACGACGAGAGGAAAAAAGCGGCAAGGGCGCAGAGGTCTTCATTTGGCCCCTGTCTTTACGGCGTTTTCTACGCAAACTATTTAGCATAACAGGCTTTTAACTGCCTGCCGGAATACCCAGATAATGCTCAGAATTTCAACCGATGGAGGAATGTTTGGAACCCTGGACTTTGACGAGCTTGACCCGTCTGTTTGCAGCTGATCCTGAGGCGCTCGGCGATGTCGATGTGACCGTGCCTGAAAGCGGCGACGTGATCTGCGTAACGCTGAAGGAAAAGGGTGACATGGATGTCTTCGTCGCGGTCAGCGGCGAACGTGATATTCTCGCAAGCATCGTTTTGGTGCCATGTGATGACGTGCCGAACCGCGCGGATTTCGAGCGAATGGTTTTGAAGACCCATAAGTTCGTGCCGCTCTCCAGCTTCGGCATTACCGTCATCGACGGTGAGGAATGGTATGAGCTGTTCGGGTCGCTCTCAACCCGCTCACGGGCTGAAACGGTCGTTGAGGAAGTGGCTATTCTGGCTGCCAATGCGGTGGACGCAGCTGTCATGATCGAGGAATGGAAGAACGGGGAGATGGCGGCATGAGCACCTGGGCAAAGATTTTCACCGCCATTCGCGGCGGCGTCAATGAGGTGGCAGAGGCTGCTGCCGATAGTCAGTCCATGCGTATTCTGGATCAGGAGCTTCGGGACGCCGAGCAGTCCTTGCGCCGAGCGCGCTCAGATCTGGCTGGGATCATGGCATCCAACAAAAGTGTCATGCGCCGGCTGGAAGAGGCCCGCGCCAAGGAGTTGAAGGATAGCGAAAGCGCCCGCGCCGCCGTCAATGCTGGCCGTATGGACCTTGCCCAAGGTCTTGCGCAGCGTATTGCCAATATCCGTGGCGAGATCCAGCGTGACGAAGAGGAATTGAACCGCCTGTTGCCGCGCCAGCAACAGATGCTGCGCACCATCCAGGACACCGAAGCGCGCATTACCCAGATGAAGCGCGAAGTGGAAAATGTGAAGGCAAATGAATCGCTGCTGCGGGCGCAATCGGCCATTTCACATAGCCAGTCTGGTATTAACACCCGTCTTGGCAGCGCGGTGGAAAGCCTTGAGCGGATCAAGAAACGCCAGGAAATCACCGCAGGCCGTATCGAGGCCGGTGCGGAACTGGCGGCACTGGAAAATGGCAGTGATCTTGATCGTCAACTGCGGGAAGCAGGCATTGGTGGTTCCAGCCAATCGGCGGAGGATGTGCTGAAGCAGTTGATGGCCCCCAGCGGTTCCGGCGCTCAGGTTCTTCTGCCTGCGCCTGCCGACAAGGTTGATCGCTAAGAAAAGGGACGCGATTTTAAGGACACGCGAACCTGAGCCGAAATAATCCAGAATAAACCAGGTGGAACGCTGATACGTTCCACCTGGTTTTCCTATCAAATGATGCCGGGCACGACGAAGACAAGCCAGGCGATGACCGGCCCGATCAGCGCGATCAGGGCGCTATAGATTAGCATTTGGCGCATAACCTTGTCGCGTTGCTCATCTGGCGCATTGGCAACGACCAGGGCTCCATTTGTCGAGAAGGGGCTGGTATCGACAATCGTTGTCGAGATCGCAATCGCCGCAACTACGCCGACAGCGCTGATATGCCCTTGCAGCAGGAAGGGAACGGCGAGCGGGATAATCGCCCCAAGCAAAGCTGTTGATGAAGCGAAGGCCGAGACGATGGCGCCTGTGAAGCAGAGCAGCAAGGCTACAAGGAGCGGCATGCCGAGGCTGGAGATGCCATGGGCGACGTAATCGATGGTGCCTGCCTTTTCCATCACGCCGACATAGGTGATGATGCCGGAGATCAGCAGTACGGTTGACCAGCTTACCTTGTCGATGGCTGCCTTTTGCGTTGTGGGCGAAAGCAGAGCCAGCAAAACCGCAACGGTGATCGCCACCAGGCCCACATTGAACTTGAACACCAGAGCCCCGACGCCGAGCGCGGTAAGACCGATCAGGGTCGTGATCTTCTCGGTCGTCAACCGGACCTTTGTCTGAGTGTCTGCGGCTGTGCCATAGGCATGGTCACGGAATGGCTTGGCAGGTGTACCGCCATGGCCCTTTATCGAGGCCGAGATGCCTTCAGGATGAAGCTCGGGCAGGGGGCCTTTGACAGAGGATCTCTGTTTCAGAATCGAAAGGCCGCCGAAAACGAAGAAGACCAGAACGGCAATCGCCAGGTTGAAGAAGAAGCTGGAGAGAAACAGCGAGGTTGGTGCGAAGGGAAGACCAGCCTTGGCAACGATCTGGTTGGTAATGCCGCCATAGATGCTGATCGGCGAGAACCCGCCTGCCTGTGCGCCGTGAATGACCATCAAGCCCATCAAAACCGGATGGATGCGGTATTGAACGGCAAAGCTGAGTGCCACGGGCGCGAGGATGGCCACTGCGGCGGGCCCGAGGGCACCGAAGCCGGTGATGATCGCTGCAACGAGGAACATCACCCAGGGTATCCACCCGACCCGCCCGCGAACCATCCGGACAGACCGTTCCACAAGCCAATCGATGGTTCCGTTAATCTGAGCGATAGCAAAGAGATAGGTGACGGCCACCAGTGTGAGGAACAGGTCGGCGGGAAAACCCGCAAAAATGTCGGCGGGCTTCATGCCGATAATCAGCGAGCCCAGCACGAAGGTGCAGCCAAAGGCCAGAACACCCATATTGATTGGCTGGATCGTCGCGATGATGAAGATCGCAACCAACAGCCCTATAGATAGGATTTCAATGTTCATAGGTCCCCTCCCTGCGGCGTGATGAGCGCCGGCAGCGTGTGTATATTCAGATTGGATATCTCTGCACGCGCCCCTCCCAAATGACGCGGCTTAACCCGGGAGCCATTGGAGTGCGCTCCCGGGTTTTAATCAGGCTGCCGCGTAAAGATCGGCATATTGCTGGCGCAGAACATTCTTCTGGACCTTGCCCATCGTGTTGCGCGGCAGGTCTTCCAGGAAAATAATGCGCTTGGGCTGCTTATAACGGGCAAGCCGATCCTGAAGCGCGTTGAGGATTGCCTTCTCATCCAGCGAGACGCCCGGCTTGCAGATGACAATGGCGGTTACGCCTTCGCCAAAATCCGGGTGGGGTACGCCGATAACAGCACTTTCGACCACGCCTTCAAGCTGGTCGATCTCGCTTTCGACCTCTTTGGGATAGATATTGTATCCGCCTGAGATCACCAGATCCTTGCCGCGCCCAACGATATGGACATAGCCGTTCTCATCAATCTTGCCGAGATCGCCGCTGATGAAGAAACCGTCGGCGGTGAATTCCGCGGCGGTCTTTTCAGGCATCCGCCAATACCCTTTGAAGACGTTCGGTCCCTTGATTTCGATGGATCCTGTTTCCCCTGTCGGAAGAATGGCGCCGCTAGCGGGATCGGTGATGCGCACGGTCACGCCCGGCAGCGGCAGGCCGACTGTGCCTGGAACCCGGTCTCCGTCATAGGGATTGGACGTGTTCATGTTGGTTTCGGTCATGCCGTAGCGCTCAAGGATCGCTTTGCCGGTGCGTTTGCCGAACTCGACATGGGTCTCGGCCAGCAGTGGCGCCGAACCGGAGATGAAAAGGCGTATATTGGCGGTGATCTCCCGGTCCAGCTTCTGGCTTTGCAGGAGGCGCACGTAAAAGGTCGGAACGCCCATGAGAAGCGTGGCATTCGGCATCAACGACAGCACTTCGTCAGGATCGAATTTTGGCAGGAGGATCATTGATGCGCCCGACAGCAGGGTCACATTGGTGGCGACGAACAGCCCGTGCGTATGGAAAATCGGCAGGGCATGGATCAGCCGGTCATCGCTTGTGACGCGCCAGAAATCACGCAGGGTCAAGGCATTCGACAGGAGATTGTCATGGGTCAGCATCGCGCCTTTGGAGCGACCGGTCGTTCCCGACGTATAAAGGATGGCAGCGAGATCGTCGGGCGCGCGGGCGACATTGGCGAAATCGGCTGGTTCGGCGCTGGCAAGATCGATCAGCGAGCCTGAGCCGTCCACATTCAGCGTTTCGACATGCGCTCCATAGGGGGCAGCCACTTTTTTGATGGGTTCCAGAGCGGAGGAGGAGACAACCACCAGCTTCGGCTCGGCATCGCCAATGAAATAGTCCAGTTCGGCAAGCGTATAGGCGGTATTCAGCGGCAGATAGACCGCCCCGGCACGAAGGCAGGCCAGGTACAGGATCAGCGCTTCCGGGCTTTTTTCGATCTGCACGGCAATCCGGTCGCCGGGCTGAATGCCGAGCTTGGCGATAGCGCCAGCAATCTGTCCGGAAAGTGCAATCGCATCGGCATACGTCCAGATCCTGCCGCCATTGGTCAGAATGAATGGTGAACTGGGCCGTGCTGCGGCTTTGATGGCATCAAAAAGATGGTTGCTCATATTCGTCTACTCCTCCGATCATGGTGATCGCCGTCTGTGCCGTGGACCGTAAATCCGTCCCGGCTCCCAGCAGCGTGGGGTCTCTGTCCAGTTTGTTTAAGAACCGGACAGGCTTTCCGCTTTTTTGATATCCTTGGTTTTTTCGGGAAGACCCAGCTCTATTTTTCCCTGCAAGGCTTTAACGGCTGGCGACGCGGCCACTTCTCCGCGCTGTGCCAGGGCCTCGTGATTGGTCTCGATGTCCTCCAGTTTGTAGAGGTAGTTGACCATCAGCCCATGCGCCTGGCGCATCGCCTTCACGGACCTGTCGCCCAGAAAGTTGAGCCGCTCCAACCTGGCGCCATTGCCAAGGTGGAAACGAGCGACGGGATCGACCGGGCGGTTGTCCGGCGTTCTTTCGGTGATGAAATATCGTGCTGCGAGTGGCAGCAGCAAGCGTTCGATGGCATCCGCCTTGGCCTTATCGTCAGGCCATGTCGGATCATCCAGCAAGATCAGCGTGTTGCGATCCTCAGGCGACAGCGGGAAGCCGGATTTCGGATCCCTGATCTTCGAAATCCAGCGGGCAAAACCCGGAACTGGCGAGAGCGTGACGAATTCCTTGAGGCCGGGAAGATCCCGCCGCAGGTCTTCCACCACCTGCTTGATGAGAAAGTTTCCGAAGGAAATGCCGCGAAGGCCGTCCTGGCAGTTGGAAATTGAATAGAAGACCGCAGTCGTTGCGCTATCGGGGCCGATATGATCCCGGCTTTCATCAAGCACATCGGCGATGGCACTCGGTATCGAACGGGTCAGCGCCACTTCCACGAAAACGAGAGGGTCATCGCGCAGGCGGGGATGAAAAAAGGCGAAGCAGCGCCGATCTGCCGGTGCGAGCCGCCGCCGCAACTCTTCCCAGCCGGCAATCTCATGCACGGCCTCGTATTTGATGATCTTTTCCAGGATATGCGCCGGTGTCGTCCAGTCGATGGGTTGCAGCGTCAGAAAGCCACGGTTGAACCAGGAACTGAAAAGATGGGCGAAATCGGTATCGACAGCGCCAAGATCGGCGCGATCCTCCTTGGTCTCCAGCAGGCGTTCGCGCATGCGGACAAGCTTTTGCGTGCCGTTGGGCGCAAGGTTGAGGCGGCGCAAAAGTTCCTGGCGGCGTGGTTCGGCTGCATTGTGCAGCGCGATGACGGCCATGGGGCTTTTGTCGGTCCGATAGGCGTCTATCGCCTTGTCGAGCGCTGCGGCTTCCGCGCCGAAACGGTCAGACAGCATGTGCAGAAACTGGACGGCCTCTGCGGCATTGAAACGGCTCCAGCGATCCAGGATTTCCGCCGCGATTGCCATGCCCGAGGCCTCGCCGCGGCTTGAAAGCAGCATTTCACACAGGGTTTCGATGTCGGTATCGACCACCCTGTCGCGTGCCTTCGATCCCGAAAACAGCAGTGCGCGACCGCGTTCCGTGACGCCTGAAAGCAGGTCACTGAGAAAAGAGGTTCCGGCCATCCAAAATTCCTCCGATCATCCGGACGGCGCCCCCCGCGCTGCCCCTTTTATTATCATTGTCTATTCAATATCCACCGCAATATGGTATGTAAGCTGGCCCACAATGTGCACGGTGTCAACAGTCTTGTATACAAGAATGGAAAAATTGCATTATGGAGGCCGAATGCATGTCTGAAAACGCGGGGCGTTGGCTGCGGGACGAAATTGAAAATGCGATTTTGTCTCATGAATTTGCGCCCGGTCTCCGCTTGGATGAGACCTTGCTGGCCAACCGGTTCGGTGTGTCGCGCACACCGGTGCGCGAAGCGCTGATGCAGTTGAACGCCATTGGCCTTATCGAGATCCGTCCGCGCCGTGGCGCCGTGGTTATCGATCCGGGGCCACACCGTATCTATCAAATGTTCGAGGTTATGGCCGAGCTGGAAGGTCTGGCCGGTTCGCTGGCGGCCCGTCGGCTGGATGAGCAGTCCAAAGAGGCGATCCTTGATGCCCATAAGCGGTGTGAAATCTCCGCGGGCGCTGGCGATAGCGATAGCTATTATTATGACAACGAGGCCTTTCACAAGGCGATCTATGCGGCAAGCCGGAGCGAATTTCTGGAGGAGCAGTGCAATCAGTTGCATCGTCGCCTGCGACCCTACAGGCGGCTGCAATTGCGGGTGCGCAACCGCTTGTCGACATCATTTTCCGAACATGCGGCGATTGTCGAGGCGCTTTTTCGAGGCGATGTCGAGGAGACAAGACGGTTGCTCGGAATGCATGTGGCCGTTCAGGGTGAAAGGTTCAGCGACCTTGTTGCCAATATGGCTGCCCGGTGATTAGGATGTCATAATCGCATTTTTGTCTCTTGGGCAGACTGTAAGCGCTGATGTCGAAGCATAATGCGAAATCCATGGCCTTGCCGCTCCCTGTGTCGATTGCGCGAACCGGTCTGATCGCGCACATTGTCCATGACATCCGCCCCGTCATCGTTGTGACTGCGCCCGCAGGCTTCGGCAAAACATGGTTTTTCCAGGCGCTGATCGCTGCGTTGAGGGCTGATGCCGCCTTATGGACAGTCTATGATCGCCCAGCCATTTCCCCCGATCTTTCGCGACTTGAGCAAGGACATCGCTATGCCATTGCCCTGCGCCCCGGCGAGAGCTTGCTCGGACTGGACCGGCTGCGCCTTTATGGTCAGGTGCTGGATCTTGATGGTGAGGATCTTCTTCTGCCAAAGGACGGATTGAGCCACCGTGATTGGGACAGATGTGCCGGCTGGCCGGTCCTGTTGTCGCCGGGGGTAGATTGTCAGGATGCGCTTGCTGGACAGAGCCGGCTTTCGAAGTTTCTGGCCGATGACTGTCTGGCTGGCCTGGATGATGCTGATATGTCGGCGCTTCTGGTTTGTGGAGAGAGTTGGCCGTCCTGGCTTGCCATGCGTCTGCCGCCGCTTGCCCATCCCGCCACCGCGGCCTGCCAAAGGATCAACAGCGCTTTGCCCGGCGCGCTGGAGCAAGAAATGCTCCGACGTCTTGCCGATCCATCCCGGACTGATGATCCGTCTGGCGTTCTGGCGCAGGCTTTACGCCGAAACCCGCGAAGTCTGGAGGCGGTGATCCTGAGGTTGCTGGCGTGCAATCAGGGCAAGGATGCGCTGGCACTGTTTTGCAAGGCAGGCGGCTGGTTTCTCTATTATCGGCTAGGCCATGAGGCGTTCTTGCGTGTGCTGATTGGTCTTGAGGCGGGCTGTGATGACCTGCCGGAAGAACTGGCCATCAGTCGCGCCTTTCTGATGATCAAAGCCGGTGATGTGGCATGGGCCATGCAATTTCTGGTCCAGCGCTTCGGGGTGGAAATACGCAATGTATTGGCCGTTTTCTCGGGCGATAGTGCGCTTTCCCTGCGTGTCAGGCTGTTTCGTATTACGGTGCTGATTTATGAGGATGTTGCCCCGACCGACAGATTGCTGGAGGCGCTGTTTGAGATTGGTGGCGAGCTACCGCTGGACGAGCCGGAGCAGCGCGGATCATTTTACAACGCCATGCTGGAATTTTTCCTTCGGCTTCGGCGCTACGAAGAGGCAAATGGCATGGCCGAAAAGGCCATGAAGGCTTATCGGCAGGCGGATTGTCCCATTCTGTGCTTTTATATAGCGCTGCATCAATCGGTGCTCAGCCTTTTGACCTCAGATTTCAACCGTATGGGGCAATCTCTGCGGCTTGCCGAGGAGATGCTGGCAAAAACAGGCTTTGACAGCCCCGGAGATCGTCGCTTTCTTGATCTGTTGACGGCTTGCATGGCCTATGAAAACGGCGAGCCCGCGGTTCTGCTTGGCTTTTTGCAGGAAGAGATGGCCGCAATGATTGCGGGCGAGTTGTGGCCAAGTCTGGCGGATGTCGCGATTTACTACGGCAGCCACGCCTTGAGCGTCCATATGTCCACCCGCGTCGCGCTTCGCTTTCTCGATGGCTGGAGCGTTTACCAGCCGATGAACCGGCAGTTTCGCCTCTCACTGGATGTTCGCAAGGCGCAGATCCTGCAAAGCGGCAATTGCTGGGGCGATGCGACCCGGCTTCTTGCGCCGTTACGGGCCGGGTTTGATCGGGTGTGGATTGAAAGCGCGCAGGAGGCTCTTGCCCGCTTGGCGGGTCGAGACGAGATTACGCTGGCCTTGAGCTGGCTGCGGCAAATCTCCTACGAGCGCCCGGGTTTTCCCCATCTCGACCGCAAGCTTGAGGTGATGTTGACCAACCCGCATCTGCTTGTCCGGCAGGAAATCGCGGTTTCCCTCTGGCTGGCCTTCGTCTTGCGGCAAACGCAGCAAAATTCAAGAGCCCGCACTCTGCTGCGGCAGGTGTTTGAGCGCTGCGCGAGCCATGGCGGACTGACGGCTCTTGCAGAGGAATGGCTGTTTCTCGATCTTCTGCTGCAAGATAAGCGGATCGTCGAGTTCGTGATGGCGGCCACCCCGGCGCGGGCTATCCTGCGGCGGCTGGACAAGGGGCGTCACAGCAGTCTTGCGGCGGCCCGAACCCGGCTGACCCAGCAGGAGTTGAAAATCCTGACCATGCTGGCGGAAGGGGCATCCAATAAGCTGATTGCCCGCAACGGCGGCATTTCAGAGCCGACGGTGAAGTTTCATCTGAAGAATGTATACCGCAAACTTGGCTGCTCCAGGCGTCACGAGGCGATTGCGGCGGCAAGGGCATTGGGGTGGGTGCGCTAATCACTCCTCAATGAAATACTTTAGATTTTTGCCTTTCGCCCGCAAGCGGGGTCCGATCACAGCTGAAACACCTTAAAACCTATCCTTATTTTCTAAAAACCTATCCTTCGCCTACATTGCTCTTGCCAGTCCTTCCGAGCCACCATGGCGCAAAGAGGGAATGACGGGATGATTTTGCATGTTGTCGAACAGATCGTGAGGCGGGTGTTTTCCGTACTCATGGTGCTGTTCGTGCTGTCTTTGATGATTTTTGCGCTGGCGCGCGTGGTGCCGGGTGATCCGGCCCGTATGGCGCTTGGCCCGTCTGCATCGCAAGAGCAGGTCACGGCGCTCGCTCGCGAAATGGGACTCGATCAGCCTGTCCTCGTGCAATATGGCCGCTATATTTCCAACGCCCTTCAAGGGGATCTTGGCCAATCGCTGTCGTCGCATCGTCCGGTCATTCATGATGTTGTTGAATTTCTTCCCGCCACGCTGGAGCTTGTGGTGGTGACGGTCATTCTCGATCTGCTGATTGCCATTCCGCTAGGCGTCATTACGGCACGCCATCGCAACACCTGGATAGATAATCTCGGACGGCTGTTTTCCATGGTTGGTGTCACGGTCCCGTCCTTTCTGTTTGCCATCGGCCTGCAATTGTTTGCCGCGAATTTTCTACCGGGCTGGCCTTTGTTGGGGCAGGTGAATTTCGACCTTCACGCCCCCGCTGGTCCAACCGGTTTTCTTCTGGTGGATAGTCTGATCCATGGCCGCACCGATGTATTTGTGGATGCCCTGCAACATTTGGTCTTCCCCGCTTTGGCGCTGGCCATGGCGGGCATTGGCCAGATCACCCGCATCATGCGCTCGGCGATGATTGAAAATCAGCGCAAGGACCATGTGTTGACGCTGCTGAGTTTTGGCGTGCCGGATTATGTCGTGACCTTTCGCTACCTGCTCAAGCTGTCGTCTGTTGCGCCGCTGACCATCATGGGGCTGGAATTTGCCTCGCTGATAGGCAATGCCTTTGTGGTGGAAATGGTGTTTGGCTGGGGTGGCTTCGCTTCCTATGGTCTCAATGCCATCCTGCAAAAAGACCTGAACGCCCTGATGGCGGTGGTGCTGATTTCCGGCCTGTTTTTCATTCTCGCCAATCTGGTCATCGATCTGGTTGTCAGCCTGATTGATCCGCGCCTGCGTTTTCGGGGAGGCCAATGATGAGCCCCAATTCTATGATGAACAAGCGCGACCTCTCCGCCGGATACATGAGCTGGTATCGGTTCTCCCGCAATCCTGCCGCTCTGATCGGCGCATTGATCGTGCTCTCAGTCGTGGCCATGGCCATCCTTGCGCCGCTGATCACGCCCTTTCCGACCCATATCGGTTCCATTGTCGATTTTCGCCATCGCCACAATCCGCCAAATCTTACCAACTGGTTTGGAACCGATAAGGTGGGCCGTGATCTGTTCACCCGCACCATTTTCGGCTTTCGCGTCTCCTTGTTGCTGGTGTTTGGCGTGCTGGGGATTTCGGTGCCTGTTGGTGCGGTGCTGGGCCTGTGCGCTGGCTATTTCGGCGGCTGGACAGAGCGGCTGATCACCGGATTCACCAACATCATGCTGGCTATTCCACCACTGGTGATGGCGCTGGCGATTGGCAATGTGCTGGAGCCAAACCTGATCAATGCGATGATTGCGATTACGCTTTTGTGGTGGACCTGGCATGCACGGCTTGTCTATCGCGTCACGGTCTCCATTGCCGGCGAGGATTTTATCGAGGCGGCGCGTTTGACCGGGGCTGGTCCCATCCACATCCTGTTTCGGGAAATCCTGCCCAATTGCATTGCGGTGATCTCGGTCAAAACCACGCTGGATGCGGCCTTTGTCATTCTGTTCGGCGCAACACTCTCTTTCCTCGGTTTTGGCGTGAAGCCGCCAACACCAGACCTTGGCTCGATGGTGGCCGATGGCCGTCAGTTTTTGCCGGAAAAATGGTGGGAAGTGCTGGCTCCGGGTGGTGCGATTTTCTACGCCACTCTCGGCTTTAATCTGCTGGGCGACGGTCTTCGCGATATGTTCGATGTGGAGGCGTGACCATGGCTGATCCCTTGCTGCGCGTGCAGGATTTGACGGTTGCCTTCTCCGGCTATGGCCGGGTGAACCGGGTTTTGCACGATATCTCCTTCACCATAGATGCCGGAGAACGGGTTGCCCTGATTGGCGAAACCGGATCCGGCAAATCCGTCACCTCCAAGGCCATTCTTGGCACTTTGCCGAGCAATGCAAAGGTCGAGGCCGGGTCGATTGCCTATCGCGGACGGCAATTGCTGACGCTTCCATCCGGTGAACGCAACAAGCTGAAAGGCACAGCTTTTTCTATCATCATGCAGGACCCGCTGTCCTCCTTCAATCCGGTGTTTCGCATTGGTCGGCATCTGGAAGATGTGATGCATTATGCCGATCGCAATCAGGGCATCTATGACACGCCGAAGGGCCGCAAACAGCGGATTTTCGAGGTGTTGCGCAAGGTGCAGTTGGGCGATGTCGAGCGGGTGTTCAACGCCTGGCCATTTGAGCTGTCCGGCGGTATGCGCCAAAGAGTGCTGATTGCGCTGGCCCTTCTGCACCAGCCAGATCTGTTGATTGCTGACGAGCCGGGCACGGCGCTGGATGTGACCACGCAGGATGAAATTCTGCGGCTGATCAATCGGTTGGTGACAGACGAGGGCCTGTCACTGCTGATGATCACCCATAATCTCGGCGTGGTGCGCCAGACGGCGGACCGGGTGATTGTCATGCAGCATGGCCGCATTGTCGAGCAGGGGGCTCTGGCATCCGTCTTCCAAGCCCCGCAGCAGGCCTATACCCGTGAGCTGATGGCGGCAGTGCCGCCGCTCTATGGTGAGGGCGTGGTTGATCAGCCGGTGAGTGACAAGGCTCCGATCATCACCTTGAGCAATGTGCGCAAGCTCTATGCCAAGCGGGCGCTGTTTGGCGCAAAGCGCGGCCATCTGGCGGTCAACAACATCAATCTTCAGGTCAACGAGGGCGAAATTTTCGGCCTTGCCGGAGAAAGTGGCTCTGGCAAAACCACGCTGGCGCGGATGATGATGAACCTGTTGCAGCCCAGCGATGGCGAGATTGTCGTGAGCGGAACGCCCAGAGCGGGCGCTTTGCGCCTCAGCCAGATTATCTATCAAAACCCCGGCACATCGCTGAACCCCAAACGCACGGTGGCGCAGATTTTGGCTGTGCCGCTGGCCCATGTGGGTTTGGATAAAGAACAGCGTAAAACGCGCATGGCCGAGCTTCTCGACCTCGTGCGCTTGCCCGCCAATTTTGTCTCAAAATACCCGCATGAGCTGTCCGGCGGGCAAAAGCAGCGGGTGGCGATTGCCCGTGCCTTGGCGGCCAATCCGCAGATCATCATTCTGGATGAGCCAACCTCGGCACTGGATGTGTCGGTACAGAAAACCGTGATTGAGCTGTTGCTGGACCTGCGGGCAAAGCTTGGCCTGACCTATGTGATCATTTCCCATGATCTGTCTTTGATGCGCAATTTCTGCTCGCGCATCGTCATCATGTACAAGGGCGAAATCGTCGAACAAGGCACACCTGCCGAGGTATTCGCACAGGCTCGCCACCCTTACACCCGAGCCCTCATTGCCGCCATTCCGGTTCTGACCGATGCGCAAGAGGCGTTGAAACCCACCATTAGTGAAGAGGAACGAGGCCGCTTTCTGGTGCAAAGCACCGGACAGTGAACCCGTTGTTGAAAGGAAAACACCCGTGTACCGATTGGGAATAGATGTGGGCGGCACCAATACGGATGCCGTTGTCATGCAGGGCGGCAAGGTTCTGTCCGGTATCAAGGCTCCAACCTCGGAGGATGTCACCACCGGGGTGGTCGAGGCCATGGAAAGGGCCATCAAGGCAGCAGGCATTGACCGCAGTCTTGTGACCAATGTGATGATCGGCACCACCCATTTCACCAATGCGGTGATTGAGCGCAAGCATATGACGCAGGTGGCCGCCATTCGTTTGGGCCTGCCCGCTACCGCCTGCCTGCCACCCGCCATCGACTGGCCGGAAGATTTGAAGCCCGTGGTTGGCAAGCACGGTTATATGGTGCGCGGCGGCTATGAGTTTGATGGCCGTGAAATCTCGCCACTGGATGAGGACGAGATCAAGCGCATTGCCGGAGAAATCCGCGCCAACAACCTCAAAGCCGCAGCCGTCACTTGCGTGTTCGGCCCGATCAATGCAGCGATGGAGCAGAGGACCAAGGCGATCTTGCAAGAACATTGTCCCGGCCTGCCCGTGGTGATGTCCACGGACATCGGCCGCATCGGGTTGCTGGAGCGCGAAAGTGCTGCGATCATGAATGCCAGCCTGCTGGAACTGGCTTACAAAACCGTGCGGGCTTTTGGCGAAGCGCTCAAAAGTGCCGGGCTGACCTGCCCCTTTCATATCACCCAGAACGACGGCACGCTGATGGCAGCAGAGACGGTGAAGGATTTCCCGGTGCTGACCTTTGCTTCCGGTCCCACCAATTCCATGCGTGGTGCGGCCTTTCTCACCGGTGTGCAGGAGGCCATCGTGGTCGATATTGGCGGCACGACCTCGGATGTCGGGGCGCTGCATCTGGGTTTTCCGCGTCAGGCGGCAACGGTGGTGGATGTTGGCGGCGTGCGCACCAATTTCCGTATGCCGGATGTGTTTTCCATCGGTCTGGGTGGCGGTTCGCTGGTGCGTGGTGATGCGGAAACAGTCACCGTTGGGCCGCAGTCAGTGGGCTATCGCATCACCTCTGAAGCCAAGGTGTTTGGCGGCGCAACGCTGACGGCTACTGATATTGCCGTGGCCGCTGGCCATGCCGACGTGGGCGATAAGAGCAAGGTTGCTGATGTCTCACCCGCGCTTGCCGAGGCGGCGCTTGCCCGTATCCATCAGATGCTGGAAAATGCCATTGAGCGCAGCCGGGTCTCGCCCGAGCCGATCCCGGTGATTGCCGTTGGTGGCGGCTCCATCCTGATGCCGGATATGCTGGGCGATTTTCAGATCATTCGGCCGGAAAACTTCTCGGTGGCCAATGCCGTTGGTGCCGCCATTGCCCAGATTTCCGGTGAAGTGGACCGGGTCTTTGCCCTCGAAAATGGCCTGACCCGCGAACTGTGCCTGAAGCAGGCTGAAGAGGAAGCGACGAAAAACGCCGTTGCCGCCGGTGCCGATCCCACCACCATTCAGGTGATCGAGCGTGAAGATGTGCCACTGGCCTATCTGCCCGGTAATGCCACCCGCATCCACGTGAAAGTCGTGGGCGAGATGGGAGGACAGGCATGAGTGCGATCATTTCCCCGAAAGACTATTTTGATCCGAAAGACCTCTGGATCCTCGACCGCGATGATCTGACCTCGCTTGAAATCGGCGCAGGCATTTTGGGCACGGGCGGCGGTGGCAATCCCTATATTGGCAAGCTGCGTGCCCGACAATTGCTGGATGAGGGCTATACGCTCTCGGTTCTGCCACACCAGAAAATCCATGATGATGCGCTCTGTGTTTCCGTGGGTGGTATTGGTGCACCGGTGGTTGGGATCGAGCGTTTGCGCGAAGGGCGCGAGGGTCTGCGTTGCATCCGTGCGCTGGAAGCGCATCTGGACATGACTATCGATGCTATCGCCTGCGAGGAAATCGGTGGGTCCAATTCCATGGAGCCGCTGGTCGTGGCCGCTCTTACGGGCGTGCCGGTGATTGATTGCGATGGCATGGGCCGGGCCTTCCCTGAAATGCAGATGACCACGTTTTCCATCTACGGTCATAGCTCGACGCCATCGGCGATGTGCGATGTGCATGGCAATGTCGTGCTGTTTCAACATGCGGTCTCCGAGCTTTGGCACGAGCGCATGGCGCGCGCCTGTGTGGTGGCGCAAGGGGGCGCATCAACGCTCGCCTCGGCACCCATGACTGGGGCCTTTGTCAAGCAATTCGGTATTCCCAATTCCTACACCCAAGCCGTCAGCCTTGGGCAGGCCGTCAGGCTTGCGCAGAAAAACCACGATGACCCGATCGAGGCCATCTGCAAAAAGGAGAATGGCAAAAAGCTGTTCACCGGCAAGATCAGCGATTTGAAGCGCCATTTGCGCGGCGGTTTTGTGCGCGGCGAAGTGCAGCTTTCAGGCATTGATGCCCATAATGGCGAAACCGGTTCGGTGTTGATCCAGAACGAAAATCTGGTGTTTTTCCATGATGGTGAGATGGAATGCTGCGTGCCCGACCTGATCCTGGTGCTGGATGTCGATAGCGGCGAGGCCATCACCACCGAAATGCTGCGCTACGGTCAGCGCGTCGCCATAGTGGCATTGCCGTGCCATGGGCTGCTGCGTTCCCGCGAGGCGCTGGATGTGGTCGGCCCCAAGGCCTTTGGGCTGGATGGTGTTGTGTACACCCCGATGAAAGGATCGTGATCATGGCCACTCTGGTGCAAGAACACAATCTCGAGGCTATTGCCTTGGGTGGCGCCTATCTCGGCACGGGCGGCGGCGGTGATCCCTATATCGGCAAGCTGATGGCGCAGGCCGCCCTTCGCGAGCACGGACCTGTCACCGTGGTGTCCGCAGACGAAGTGGACGACGACACGCTGTGCATTTCCGTTTTCATGATGGGTGCGCCCACAGTGATGCTGGAAAAACTGCCATCTGGTGCGGAAGTGCTGAAAGCTCTGCATGAGCTGGAGCAGTTTTTGGGCCGTAAGGCCGGAGCCATTCTCTGTGTTGAGGCGGGCGGGTTGAATTCCACCATTCCCTATATGGTGGCCGCCGTCACCGGGCTGCCTTTGGTGGATGGCGATGGCATGGGTCGCGCCTTTCCGGAATTGCAGATGGTGAGCTTTACCCTGCACGGTATCTCGGCAAGCCCGCTGGTTTTGGCCGATGACAAGGGCAATTCCTCGCTGTTCTCAGCGGTTTCCAATCTCTGGACCGAGAAAATGGCCCGCGCCGTGACCATTCAAATGGGCGGTGCCGCTCTTGTGGCTGCCTATGCCATGAGTGGCAAGCAGATGAAACAGGCGCTGCTGCATGGCACGATGACGCAGATCCGCACAATTGGCGAGACCATTCTGTCGGAGCGTGCCCGTTCACGCCATGCAGGCAGCGCTTTGCGTGAAAAGCTTGGCGGCACCCATCTCTTTACCGGGCGTGTGGTGGATGTGGAGCGCAAGACAGTTGGCGGTTTTGCCCGTGGCAAGCTGACTTTGCGCGGTGTGGATCGGTTCGCAGGCCAAAGTTGCGCCGTGCATTTCCAGAACGAGTTCCTTCTGGCCGAAGATGGCAATGGCGAGATCCTGTGGGCGACGCCCGATCTGATCTGCGCCCTCGATGCCGATATGGGCCTGCCCGTGACCACCGAGCAGATGCGCTACGGCCTGATGGTGGAATTCACCGGCATTCCCGCCGATACGCAATGGCATACGCCAGAAGGCCTGGCGCTCGCGGGGCCGGGCTATTTTGGCTACGGCGACGGTTTGAAACAGCAAACTGCATGATTTGATGAAAAGCGAACAGTCAAAAAAAGGGGAATGAGATGAACGCAACACGGACTTTAAAACACCTCGCCGTGGTTCTGGCGATGGGAACCGCCATTGTCGCACCACAGGTGGCCATGGCAAAAACATCCACCGTGATGAATGTCACCCAGGTGTTTGGCACCATCGATCCGGCCAGGATCACCGATTACACCCAATATCTCGCCGCCGTGAATCTCTATGATGGCCTGACCACCGTGGACAGCACCGGCAAAATCGTTCCGGAACTGGCCGAGAGCTGGGATGTGTCCAGCGATAACCTGACTTACACCTTCCATCTGCGCAAGGACGCGACCTTTCAGGATAGATCACCAGTCGAGGCCAAGGACGTGGTCTATACGGTGCAGCGCTTGCTGGCGATCAACAAGGGCCCAGCCTATCTGTTCGCCTCGCTGATCAACCCGGACAATGTGAAGGCCGTCGATGCTCATACAGTAACTATCACCTTGAACAAGGTCTATGCGCCGTTCCTGACCACAACGCCGCTCTTGCTTGTCATCAATGAGGATGCCGTCAAGGCCGCTTCCAAGCAGCCGTGGGGGGAGGATGTGGTGGGCGAAAAATCCATGGGGGCCGGGCCTTATGTGCTGTCCAGCTGGCAGCGCGGCTCGGAAATGGTCATCAGCCGCTATGAGAAATATTACGCGGGATGGCCAACAAACCCGATTGATGAAGTGCGTTTTGTGCAGACCAATGACGAGGCAACGGTCAAGGCGCTGGCCACCTCCGGGCAGTTGGGAATTTCTTCGACTACGCAGGCCAATGAGACCTATGATGCGATTGCCAAGATGGATGGCTACGTGGTGCAGACCACACCAACAGCCACTGGCTTTTACCTGAAACTCAACACTAAGGCCACGCCCACCGACGATGTGCATGTGCGCCGCGCCCTGCAATATGCCACCGATTACAACACCATTCAGACCCAGATCATGACTGGTGACACGCTTGCCGGGCCGCTGGCTCCGGTGTTCAAGGATGCCTATCTCGACACGCTGAAAGCTCCGGAATTTGACCTTGAAAAAGCCAAGGCCGAGCTTGCTCAGTCCAAATATGCGGGAAAACCGATCAAGCTGACGCTGACCTATGTGGCAGGCCTGTCGTTTGAAGAGGATATTGCGCTTTTGATGCAATCCAATTTACAGCAGATTGGTGTGGATGTGGACATCAAGCCCGAACCCTGGAACCGCATCACCGAACTGGCCGCCAAGCCGGAAACCACGCCTGCGGCGACAGAGGTGTTTTATGGCCCAACCTATCCATCACCGGATAGCGTTTTCTATGTGCAATATCATTCCAAATCGGCGGGAACATGGGCCTCGATGGAATGGTTGCAGGATGCCGAGGTGGACAAATTGATCGATGACGCCCGCTCCACCACCGATAGTGCCAAGCAGAATGCGATCTACAAGCAGATCCAGCAGGTCATTTCCGACAAGGCGCCGGATGTGAATTTGCTCACGAAAGTGCAGCGTGTTGCATTCAGTAAATGCATTTCGGGCTATAAATTTGTGCCGATGCAAAGCTGGGATTACAATTTCCACAATCTGACATGGACCTGCCCGGCCAAGTAATCCCGGTTCTGTTTTCGACTATTTCAACCCTGGAAAATCCGGCTCTAAAGTCTAACGATTTTCCAGGGTTGCGGTCTTCAGGGCCTTGAATAGAAAGCGCGTTTCCAGCAGATTGACGATACGCAAAACCGTCTCCACCGTATCGATTGGTTTGACGAGGAAATCCTTTGCGCCGAGCGAGAGGGCGCGGCGGCGTGTTTCTGTTGTCACATCAGCTGTCAGCACGAGAATGGGGACGAAATCATCCGGTCCGATCAGCCGCGTGAACCTGTCGAGCAAGGCAAAGCCATCCAGATGCGGCATCAGAAGGTCGAGCAGGATGATATCGGTCCGATGCTCTGTAAAAAGAGCGGTGGCCTCGCGCGGGTCCGTGGTCGAGGCAATCCTGTCGAAACGCTCGCGCCGCAAAAGCTTTTCCAACAGGGCAATATTGGCGGGTTCGTCATCGATGATCAGTATTCGCGCCTCTGAGGCGAGGTCGAAGGGAAATTTCACGTCAAGGCCTCATCCAGGGTTTTCATCAGGCGGCGCACGTCCAGCGGTTTGGTCAGGTACTGTGTCGCCCCTTTTTCCATCGCCAGCATGCGTGTTTTTTCCGTGGCATCGGCGCTGATCACAACGACCGGAGTGGTTTGCGTCCGAGGATCGGCGCGCAAGGCGGCAAGCACTGACAGTCCATTCATGTCTGGTAGATCGACATCCAGCAAAATAAGGTCGGGATGATGCTCGAAGGCAAGCGTCAGGCCAAGACCACCCAACATGGCCGGAATGATCCTGGTTTTTAAACGGCGGCGTACGAGGTTTTCGATCAGGTTGAGATTGACAAGGTTGTCCTCGATGCAAAGAACCGTGGCTTTGCCGGTCGCTCCGCTTGCCATTGACCGTTTCTCATCTGTTTTAACGCTCTCTGTGACGGCGTAAGGGGCATGCGACACGGGAATATGGATGGAGAACACCGATCCGGTCGCCCTACTCTCGGTCAGGAAAAGATCGCCATCCATGGCCCGCATCAGATTGACGGAAAGGGCCAGGCCAAGGCCTGTGCCGGTCGTGGCGTTTCGGTCGGTGCCAAGCCGCTCGAACGGCTTGAACAGCCGGTCTCTATCCACATCAGCAATTCCGCAGCCCGTGTCGGTGATATCGACTGCGATGATGTTTTCTGTGACACAGTGAGCGGACAGCCGGATCTCGCCGCCATCCCTGTTGAATTTCACCGCATTTGAAAGCAGGTTCAGTAGCACCTGCAAAAACCGGCGACGATCGACCGCGACAATGGTTTGGCCTGCGGCCTCCATGTCCACACGGATCGTCAATCGCTTCGGTTCAGCCAAGGGAGCCGCCAGGGCTATGGCTTCGGTTACGATTTCATCCAATCCGACTGGCTCGATCAACAGTTCCATGCGGCCCGCCTCGATCCGGGCAATATCGAGAACTTCATCGATCAGGCTGAGCAGATGCCGCCCTGCTCTGAGGATTTGTGCGAGACTTTCCCGCATCTCCCGATCCTCGATGTCCATGTCGAGGATCTGTGCAAAGCCCAGAACGGAATTTAGCGGCGTGCGCAATTCATGGCTCATGCGCGACAGAAACTCGCTCTTGGCTTGACTGGCCCGTTCGGCATCGCGCCGTGCCGTCAGCAGGGCCTCTTCGGTTCGTTTCCGGTCCGTCACATCGCGAGTGATCTTGGAAAAGCCCCGCAATTGCCCTTGTTTGTCACGCAGGGCTGTCATCACCACATTGGCCCAGAAGCGGCTGCCATCCTTGCGCAGCCGCCATCCCTCGTCTTCGACACGGCCAAAAGCGGCGGCCTGCGCCATTTCCTGAAGTGGTAATGTGTCGCGATGATCTGGAGGATAGAAACGGGAAAAATGCTGGCCGATGATTTCGTCGGCGCGGTAGCCCTTGATACGCTCTGCACCGGCATTCCAGCTCACGACGTTGCCATCGGCATCCAGCCCGAAAATACCGTAGTCGTGGACGCCATCGACAAGCAGACGGAAGCGTTCCTCGCTTTCCCGCAAGGCCTCCTCGCGCGCTGTCAGCAGGCGGCTCGCTTCTTCAAGCGCGCTCGACAATTCGCCGATTTCATCCGTTGCATGTTCTGATAGCCTCAGGCTTTGGCCCTGGGCCAGGCGGCTGGCGGCTAGTTTCAGCCGGTCGACCCGCCGAACGATGCCTTTCGACATCAGGACGATGGCGCCGATACACCCGATAACGCCCGCGATAGCGCCCAACAGGGTGATCCTTTGCGATAGCGCCCGGATTTCATCGGCCTTCGCCGTTCGTTGCGCCAGAAGCGCGTCTTCCCTCAGCCGCATCTCGGCGATCTGCAATCGCAGCTCGTCCAGGAAGGCCTTGTTGGCAATCAATGTCTGCCGCAAGGCTTCGGGAATCTGGTTATTCGAAACCGAACCCTGCATCAGCGAGGCAAGACCCTTCAGCTTTTTGTCGACCAGCGGTTCCATCCGGTTCAGCCGCTCAAGCTGTTCCGCATCGATGATCAGTGGCCGCATCGCGGCAAACACCGCCGGCAGTTCCGTCACGGCTTTCGTGTAGGGGGCCAGAAACGTTTCGTCGCGGGTGAGAAGATATCCTCGCACACCGGAGGCTCCTTCGGCCAGCAAAGCGTGCAGCTCCAGAATATTCTGCTGAATGGCGAAGGTCACGCGCACGTAATTTTCCGCCTTTCGGCTTTCACGATCAGCAAGGAAGACGGAACCAAGGGCAATGAGAAGACAGGCCAGAGGCAGGGCAATCACGATCAGGCCTTTGACGGCCAAAGGCTGGTTGAGAAAGCGAAAGCGACTGTGGGCGGACACCACGGTCTTTGCCGGGATATCCGTCATCCTGCCTCTCCCGCGACCAATCCGGCCTGTGCTGCCAGCACGGCGGCCTGGGTTCGGTCGCCCACCCGCAATTTCGCAATGATGCGCTCGACGTGAACCTTGACCGTGCCCGGAGCGATGGACAGTCTGCGGGCGATTTCCTTGTTGGTCGCACCCCTTGCCACTTCCTGAAGGATTTCCCGCTCCCGGGCGGTCAGTTGCGAAATGGCATCCTCGGCTGGCGACGTGCGCGAGACGCGGGTCAGCATCCGCCGCACCAATCCGGTATCGAAAAATTCCTGACCGTCCAGAACGGCCCGGATCATCCGCAGCAATGTGTCACGCCGCACATCCTTCAGCGCGTAGCCACTGGCTCCGGCCTTGACCGCTGCTTCCAGATAGTCGAGGCTGTCATGCATTGTCAGCATCATGATCCGCGTCGATGGTGACACGCGGCGGATTTCTGTCGCTGCCGCCAACCCGTCCATCGGTGTCATCCTGACATCGAGCAAGGCAATGTCAGGCAAAAGCCTTGCGGCAAGCGCGATCGCTTCCAGGCCGTCCCGTGCTTCGGCCACCACTTCCAGGTCCGACGCACCCGACAGGACCGAAATAATGCCGGATCGGGCCAAGTCGTGGTCATCGGCAATCAGAATACGCGCTTTGGTCATCGGCTTTCATCTTTGTCGGTCAGAGGAACCCGGGCGATCAGCCGCGTGCCTTGATGGGGGGCGCTGAAGATGCCCAGCGTCCCGTTGACAAGCGACAGCCTCTCTTGCATGGCCGATAGACCGATCCCGAAACCACGGACGGGTTTGGTCTCGCTTTGCACTTCGGCAAGGGGAAAGCCGCAGCCATCGTCGCTCGCCTCAAGGACGACATGGTCGGCATCGATCCGCAATTGCAGATGCAGTTTTTGGCAGCCCGCATGTTTGCGGGCATTGGTGATCGCTTCCTGCGCCACACGATAAAGAACGATTTCAATGGTTTGAGGCAAACGGCCATCCGGCAGCCGGTTGTCAAGCTGGCAACCGATCTCATCGACGGTATCAAGCTTTGCACTGATGGCGGCGGGCAGGCCAAGGTCATCAAGTTCGGCGGGCCGCAGGTCCGCAATCGCATGGCGGATATCCTGGATCGCCATGCGGGCAATCTCGCTGCATTGATCGACCTTTTTTGCGAGTGTCACCGTCAAACCCGGATCTGCTTCCAATGCCTGCAAGTGATGCAGTAGACTGACGAGGGTCTGGGCCACGCCATCATGCAGGTCATAGGCAATATGGCTGCGTTCCCGTTCCTGTGTGGAGAGAATGGCGGCCACCAGTTGCGCGAGCTGCTTTTCTCGCTCAGCAAGAGTCAACAGCAAGGCTTCCCGCTCCTGTTCGCGCTCGTCGGCGAAAACGGCTGCGGCGACAAGGTCAGCGACGATCTGAAGAGTGATTTTATCCTCTTCACCCATCCTTGCGATCGATCGATCCTTGAAGGTAATGACCGTTCGGCCATCCTTGCTTGCCATGGCATTATCGGTAATTGTCTGATGGTGTTCCGTCAGAGGACGCAAACGAATTGTCACGCTGCCGCAAAAGCTGCCAATCAATCCGGTGATATCAGTGATCGCCCGCGGTAGCGGATGTTGATCAAGGCTGGCGCGTGTCTCCACGATCAGACGTAGCCGGCTGGCCCTGGCTTCCGCCTCCCGGTAAAGTTTCCGCAATTCCTGGATGGGAGAGGCAAGGTATTCCAGGTCCGTCGCCGTCGTCATTCTTCATCATGCTCCTGTATCAAGGCGCGTTCGTCTACAGCGCCGTGCGCCATATATGGCGCACAAAGGTTCGCTGTAGCGCTTTATATCTGCTGCATAATTTTCTCTTTAAACCGATTCCGGTTTAAAGAATTATGCAGTAGTCGATTTGACAGATAAGACACAGGAGGACCGTTTTACATAGGCCATTCGGCATATCCTTTCGATACCATGCGGCAGACGTAACAGCTCTTTTTCATAGCCACTTTTCTAAGCAACCGACCGGCGTTTGGCTTGGCTCGGGCTTGATAAAGGAGCACTTTCATGCAGAAAATTCTTTTGGCATTCGGTGTCACGACCGTTCTTTCGGTATCGGCTTTTACCGCACCCGCGATGGCACAAGAGTGCGCGCCGGTGACCGAGGGACAGGTTGAAAAGCTGTTTGATCGTTGGAACGCATCCCTAGCGACGCTCGATCCGGAGAAAGTCGTCGAAAATTATGAGGGCAATGCGGTTTTGCTGGCGACCCTGTCGAACCAGCCGCGCCTGACGCAGGAAGAGCGTCGCGCATATTTTGTCGATTTTCTGAAAAAGAAGCCTCAGGGCGTGGTCAATAGCCGGACGATCAAGCTGGGTTGCAACACGGCCATCGATACTGGCGTCTACACGTTCACGCTGGCGGATGGCACGAAGGTTCCGGCCCGCTACACTTTCACCTATGACTATGATGGTGGAAAATGGCTGATTTCCTCTCATCACTCTTCGGCAATGCCGGAACGCACGTCGTAAAGGCAATTTATGGACATGTCGCCGCGCTGAGAGCACGCGGCGACATGCAAGACATCCGTTTATGCCGCGGTTCTGGAACCGAGAGCGCCATAATAGGCGATATAGACGTAGCAGAAGATCGGCATCAGGAAGGCGAGGTGGATGCCGACCGTATCGGCAAGCCCGCCCTGTACCAGGGGCAATAACGCGCCGCCGACAATGGCGAGGCAAAGAATGCCGGAACCCTGGCTGGTATGGCGACCCAGGCCCTTCAGCGCCAGGCTGAAAATGGTCGGGAACATGATCGAGTTGAAGAAGCCGATCGACAACACGCACCACATGGCGACATGGCCTGTTGTCAGCACGGTGACCAGCAGCAAAATACCGGCTGCGACCGCATTGAAGGCCAAAACCTTGCCGTCATCCATATAGCGCATCACGGCGGAACCGATGAAACGCCCGATCATAGCACCGCCCCAGAAATAGGAGACGTAATGGGCAGCCGTCTGTTCCGGCAGGCCGGCAATGCTGGGTTCGGCCATGAAGTTGACCAGGAAGCTGCCAATGCTGACTTCTGCGCCAACATAGAGAAAAATCCCGACTGCGCCTAGAACCAGATGGCGGTAGCCCCAGGCGGAGCCGGAAACATCGCCGGATTTGGCATCTTCTTCTGCTTCGACCGCGGGGAGTTTAAGCGCTGCGAAAATGGCAGCGAGAACAAGGAAGGCGGCAGCCAGCATCAGATAAGGAAACTTGACCGCTGCGGCTTCCGCCATGCGCAGGGCGTCCATCTGCTCCGGTGTGGCGTTTTCAACGGCAGCCGTTGCCGAAGACAGGATGAGGAAGGCGCCGAAAATCGGTGCGACCGTGGTGCCCAGGGAATTGAAAGCCTGGGTCAGGGTGAGACGGCTGGAGGCGGTCTCGGGTGCGCCCAGCACGGTGACATAGGGGTTTGCCGCCACCTGGAGAATGGTGACACCTGCTGCCAGCACGAACAGCGCGCCGAGAAACAGGCCATAGACCCGCATGCTTGCAGCGGGGATGAACAGGGCGCAGCCGATAGCGGCCACGAGAAGCCCCGTGACGATGCCCCATTTATAGCTGATGCGCTTGACCAAGGCCCCTGCGGGCAAGGACACGATAAAATAAGCGCCGAAGAAGCACAACTGGATCAACATGGTCTGTGTGTAATTCAGCTGAAATACGTTTTTCAGATGTGGGATGAGAATATCGTTGAGGCAGGTGATGAAGCCCCAGAGGAAGAAAAGAGAGGTCAGCGCAATCAGCGGACCGGTGTAGGAGCGGCTGGCTCCTGCGCGCGCGGTTTGTGACGCGCCTGTTTGAATTCCTGCCATTTTCGGTTCTTTTTTCTTGATGCGGCGCAGCGGAAACACTGCGGCATGGATTAACGATCTGGCGGAGCGATGGCCGTGGCTGCGGCTTGAATACGCAAGTGCCGGCCCGCAACGCGGAGGAGAACGTGATTGTTCCGCAAAAATGCCTGACCGTGATTTCGGCGTGCTGGCTGCGGGCAACCGCGACTGACAACTGACCGCTTGGGAGGACGATCAGTTGTAAGCCCTGTTGGCTTATCGCTCCTGATAGGGCGCTGCAAGAAGATGCAGGGTATAATCCCGTGCAATTTGAGGGGCCGAACCTCTCGGCCCGGTTTTCTCGATGTGTTTGAGATATGGGTAATTTATGCAAGGCGAAGATGTGTAACCATCCTCCAGCATCGTGCGGATTCGAGGTTGCCGCACGATGCTGGTGCCTTGTGGCGCCTGGGTCAGGCGCTTGCCGGATAGACTTTCCAGCGTTTGGGCCGGAAGGATATCCCGGTTCTATTGGCGGCGGGATGATCGACGGGAACGTCGATTTCCGCCAGATGCCGTCCGCCGCCAAGCTCCAGTTCCAGACGGCGGGTTCCTGACAGCCTTCGGCTGCTGATCACCGTTCCGGCAAAGCACCCGCCACACCCGTCGACAATCTCGATTTCCTGCGGACGGAAGAACAGGGTCGCATTGCCGTTGCCTTCGGATTTTAGCCCTGTCGGCCGGTCATCCAGCCAGATTTCGCCGGATTCGATGCGCACCGGCAGCGCCGAGGATTCACCGATGAAGCGGTGAACGAAGGGGGCCGCCGGATTGTCATAGACGTCGTCGGCGGTGCCGACCTGCTCGATGCGGCCCTGGCTCATCACCACCACCCGGTCGGCAAGCTCCAGCGCTTCCTCCTGGTCGTGGGTGACGAACACGGTGGTATGGCCTGTGCGATCATGAATCTCCCGCAGCCAGCGGCGCAAATCCTTGCGGACCTGGGCGTCGAGGGCGCCGAAAGGCTCGTCCAGCAGCAGCACCTTGGGCTCGATTGCCATGGCGCGGGCCAGTGCGACGCGCTGACGCTGGCCACCGGAGAGCTGGGCGGGATAGCGTTTTTCAAGCCCCGACAGCTGCACGAAATCGAGTAGCTCCAAGGCCCGTTTGCGAATTTCCGTCTTGGGCGGACGCGACGACTTTGGCCGAACGGTGAGGCCGAAGCCGACATTTTCCAGCACGGTCATATGCTTGAACAGTGCATAGTGCTGGAACACGAAGCCAACTTGCCGTTCCTGCACGGTCTTGTGCGACGCATCGTCGTCGCCGAAGAAAATCTGGCCAGCGCTTGGCCGTTCAAGCCCGGCGATCAGCCGCAGCAAGGTGGTTTTTCCCGAACCGGACGGGCCGACAAGTGCGATCAGCTCGCCGGAGCGGATGTCCAGCGACAGTTCGTGGAGGGCGGCGGTCGCGTTGAAGTCCTTGCGGATATTGCGAATATTCAGTTCCATGAGCGAATTCCCGATCAATGCCCACGGGCAGCCGACAATTGGTCGGCATAGCGTAGTTCAATGGTTGTCTTGAGAACGAGGGTGACCAATGCCAGCCCTGCCAGCAGTGAAGCGACCGCGAAGGCGGCGGCGAAGTTGTATTCGTTATAGAGAATTTCGATATGCAGCGGCATGGTATTGGTCACGCCCCGGATATGGCCTGATACGACCGAAACAGCTCCGAATTCGCCCATGGCCCGCGCATTGCAGAGCAGCGCGCCGTACAGAAGTCCCCAGCGGATATTCGGCAGAGTGACCCGCCAGAATGTCTGCCAGCCGCTGGCCCCGAGGCTGATCGCCGCCTCTTCATCGCCAGTGCCCTGCTCCTGCATGACCGGTATCAACTCGCGCGCCACGAAAGGGAAGGTGACGAAAATCGTCGCCAGCACGATGCCCGGCACGGCAAACAGGATCTCGACGCCATGCGTGCGCAGCCATGGTCCAAGCAGGCTGTTGGAGCCGAACAGCAGCACATAGACCAGACCGGAAATCACCGGCGATACCGAAAACGGCAGATCGATCAGGGTGATCAGGAAGGTCTTGCCGCGAAATTCGAATTTCGCAATCGCCCAGGCGGCCGCGACCCCGAAGATCACGTTGGCGGGAACGGCAATCACTGCGACCAGCAGCGTCAGCCGCATGGCCGAGAGGGCGTCGGGTTCGACAAGCGCCTCCAGCCAGGCGCTGGCGCCATTGCGGAATGCCTCGGAAAACACCGCCACCAGCGGGAGCATGAGGAACAGCAATAGGAACAGCAGTGAGACGAGAATGAGCAGACATTGGACGACGGGCGTTTCGGTCGTCGCTCGATGAAAGGTAGGGGAGCGGCGGTCAGTCATTACCATATTTTCTCCGGCTTGCAGCCTGAATGAGATTGATCAGCAGCAGCATGGCAAAGGAAATCGCCAGCATCACCGCACCGACGGCGGTTGCGCCCGCATAGTTGAATTCCTCCAGCCGGATGACGATGAGAAGTGGTGCGATTTCAGACACATAGGGTACGTTTCCAGCAACGAAGATCACTGATCCATATTCCCCGACGCCACGCGCCAGTGCAAGGGCAAAGCCGGTCAGGATGGCTGGAGCCAGACCCGGCAACAGCACTTTGAAAATCGTTGCGAAGCGACTGGCCCCCAGCGTGGCGGCGGCCTCCTCCACGTCGCGGTCGATTTCTTCCATGACCGGCTGCACAGTGCGCACCACGAAGGGCAGGCCGATAAACACCATGGCAACGACGATGCCAGCCTGGGTATAGGCGACTTTCAGGCCAAGCGGCGCAAGAAGCGAGCCGATCCAGCCGTTTGGCGCGTAGAGCGAGGCAAGGGCGATACCGGCAACGGCGGTCGGTAGCGCGAAGGGCAGGTCGACCATCGCGTCGATGATCCGCCGCCCCCAGAAATTGTAGCGCACCAGCACCCAGGCGACCAGCACGCCGAATACGACATTGAGCATCGCTGCCAGGATGGCCGAGCCGAAGCTGACCTTTAGGGCGCCAAGCGTCCTGCGGTCAGACGCGATATGCCAGAAATCCGTCCAGCCGAGTTCGGCGGAGCGCCAGACCAGACCGGACAAGGGAATGAGAACGATGAGGGCGAGGTAAAACACCGTGAAGCCGAACGTCAGCCCGAATCCGGGAAGAACGCTCGGCTGAAGGAATTGCCACCTGCCTTGAACAGGACTATGGGCCATTCTGTTTTTCTTACTTTCTTGGCTGACTTATTTTCCGGGCTGGTAGATCTGGTCGAACAGGCCACCATCAGCGAAGAATTGCGGTTGTACTTTTGCCCAGCCACCGAAATCCTCGATGGTGACGAGATCAACCGACGGGAAGCGCTTCAAATCGGCAGGATCGGCCAGCTCCGGCTTTGCAGGGCGATAGTAATGCTTGGCCGCGATTTTCTGCCCGGCGTCGGAATAGAGATAGTCGAGATAGGCCTTGGCGACTGCTTCCGTCCCATGGGCTTTGGCATTGCCTTCAACGACGGCGACTGGCGGTTCGGCCTTGACCGAAACGGATGGTACGACGATGTCGAATTTGTCGGGGCCGAGTTCATCGATCGACAGGAAGGCTTCGTTTTCCCAGGCAAGCAGAACATCGCCGATGCCACGCTGCACGAAAGTGGTGGTGGAGCCGCGCGCCCCGGTATCCAGCACCGGCACATGCTTGAACAGCGCGCTCAGGTATTCCTTGGCCTTCTGCTGATCGCCATTATTGGCCTTCAACGCCCAGCCCCAGGCAGCCAGCACGTTCCAGCGGGCACCGCCCGAGGTTTTCGGGTTGGGGGTGATCACCTCAATGCCATCCTTGGTGAGGTCGGCCCAGTCCTTGATGCCCTTCGGATTGCCCTTGCGCACCAGAAAGACGATGGTGGATGTATAGGGTGCGCTGCTGCTGGGTAGCTTGGTTTTCCAGTCGGCGGGAATCTTGCCGGTCTTTTCGGCAATAGCGGAAATATCCGCTTCCAATGCCAGCGTCACGACATCGGCCTCAAGACCGTCGATTACCGAGCGGGCCTGGGCGCCGGAACCACCATGCGACATTCTTACAGAAACGCTATCGCCGGTTTTCTGCTTCCAATAGGCGGCGAAGGCTGGGTTGAAATCCTTATACAGTTCGCGCGTTGGATCATAGCTGACATTCAGCAGCGTGACATTGGCGGCGACTGCTGGGGCCACCAGAACCGGCATGGCAAGGCTTGCCGCCAGTGTCATTGCGGCAACGATCTTTATGGTTCGAAAGCGGGACATTGCGATCTCCTTACCCCTAAGACTGTAAAATCTATTGAGGTTGTAGAGTATGTCAACGGATAAGGACAATTCGAGAGAGAACGTGCCTCCAGTTGCTTCCAGTTTAGCAATTTCAAGCGTCATTCTGGCGAAGAGCGGCAGGATTTTTCAGAGCCGGAGCATTGCCTCACGGCGCCAGATGGAAAGCATCGCTTGCGCCAGGCACCAATTCCAGCGGCCAAAGGCGGTTGCTGGCATGGGGCTTGTAGCTCTCGGCATAGTCGGGCATCGAGGCCAGCAAGGTTTCGGCCAGTTCTATACCGAGATCTTCCAGGGACAGGCGATAGCAGGTCAATGCCGGTTGGAGGAACTGCGCCCGTGGTGATTCACGAAAACCGATGACGGCGATATCCTTGCCAGGGACGACGCCTGCTTCAGCCAGCCGCCGATACAGGCCAATCGCCATGAGTTCATAGACAAGGATGATGGCGGTTGGGCATGGATCGAGCGCCAACAGATCGCTGCCGACATTATAGCCGCCGCTTTCGCTGGATCTTGCCCGCAGCACCAGTGCCGGATCGAATGTGAGGCCATTGCGCTCAAGTGCGGCCTGATAGGCTTCGGTAAATACGGTGCCGAGATTGATGTCGGTACAGGGGGCGGCGATGGCAATGCGGCGATGACCTTTCGAGACCAGCCTATCAACTGCGGAATTCGCAACGCCGGCAAAGTCGAGGTCTATCCAGGTATGGCTCCCTCCGGATGTGCTGCGCCCCAGGGCGACAAAGGGAATTCGTGTCTTGATCAGCAGGTCGATGCGTTTGTCGATCCGTTGCGTGGCCGAGATGATCATCGCGTCGACCAGTCGGCGCGCCACCATGCGCTGGAGATATTCCAGCGGTTCCTCGTCGCTGGGGCAGGGGAGCAGCACGAGATCGAGATTGTGACGGGCAAAAACCGTCTGCAATCCGCCCATGACGCCGAAAAAGAAGTTGTCGCTATTGTCGACATTGTCCTTGCCGCCCTCGATCATCAATCCGATGACGTTGGTCGTTCCCTTACGCAGGCTGCGGCCCGATTGATTGGCGACGTAGCCCAGTTCCTCAGCCGCTTCCAGCACCCGCCGTCGCGTTTCGGCGTTGACGTCAGGGCGTCCATTCAGCGCGCGCGACACGGTCCCGATGGAGATGTCGAGATGTTTTGCAAGCTGATGTATGCCCTTCATGCCAGATACTTTCTCCCTGAAGCGACCTTACCAAAAGGCGCTACGATGAGCAGGCCGGTTGTAAATTCCATGCTCTGCCTTGTCCGGTGTACTGCAAAATTTCGCAAGCAGGAATCGGTTTTTACCTTGAGCCTGATGGAGTTTATCGTGTCGCCGTGCGCAATAACCAGGCCGCGTATTGACATGAGACAAAAACCGCGATTAGTATCGTAAACGTTTACGGACGTCAGTGCAAAGAGGAGTTTGCGCGGCTGGAGGGTGTCGGAAGAGCGTTTGCTGGTTCGGCCTACCGGAAACTGGAAACATGTCTGGCGCAATAGCGACCGGATGGGATGCAAGGGAGGATATCTTGCAATTCAAAGCCGTTTTATGCGGGTGCGGAGCGATGGCCAAGGGCTGGCTCCGGGCCATTGCCGACACACCTTCGCTTGCCGAGCGAATTTCTATTGTCGGGCTCGTTGACGTCAACGTTTCGGCAGCTGAGGCCTTGGCAGAGGAATTCGGCCTTGAAGGTGCGGTGACGGGTAATAGTCTTGCCGATGTTCTCGAACAGACGACCCCCGATCTGGTCTTCGACGTGGTCATCCCGGCTGCCCGCTTCGATATCGTCTCCACGGCGCTAAAGGCCGGATGTCATGTGCTGAGCGAAAAGCCCATGGCCAATTCGCTGGAAGAGGCGAAGGCCCTGGTTAATCTGGCCGCTGAGACCGGGCGTATCCACGCTGTGGTGCAGAACCGCCGTTTCATTCAAGGGGTCCGCCGGATGCGGCAATTCCTGGATAGCGGCGCCATTGGCGAGTTGACAGCGGTTCATTGCGATTTCTTCCTGGCGCCGCATTTCGGCGGGTTCCGGGATGAAATGGAGCATGTCCTGCTGCTCGACATGGCAATCCACACATTCGATGCCGCCCGTTTTGTTGCCAATCGTCAGCCACTGGCGGCCTATTGCGTTGAGCGTAATCCGCAAGGCTCCTGGTATACCCATGGCGCCAGCGCCAATGCGATCTTTGAGTTCACTGACGACGTGGTTTTCACCTATCGCGGCTCCTGGTGCGCGGAAGGACGAAGGACCAGTTGGGAAAGTGCGTGGCGGCTGGTCGGCAGCAGGGGCATGCTGACCTGGGACGGGGAAGAGATGTTTGAGGCCTCCATTGCCGCAGACGAGCCCGGCCTGTTGCGTGGATATACGACCGTAAACGTTTCTGAAGACGTGGCGCCGGGCGAGACGCACGGCCATGCCAGCGTGCTGGAAAGCTTCATTGCAGCGGTTGCCGGTGGCGATCCGCCCGAGACCGCCGGTTTCGACAATATCAACAGTCTTGCCATGGTGTTTGCCGCCATCGAAAGCGCGCAGAGCGGCAAGCGTATCGACATTTCTGCTTCGCTATAAGGGACCATGACTGTGAGCAATCCTGCAAAATCCATTCGTATCGGCACCATGATCAGCGGCAATAACGGCGATGCCGCCACCCGTATTCGGGAAGTCGCCGGTCTTGGCTTTGAAAGCTTCGAGCCATTTTTCTGGCAGACGACCAAGGGCCAGGACCTTGCCGAACTTGGCAAGCGTTGCGTCGATGCCATCGGCGACCGGGACATCACCATTTCGACGCTTGGCATGTTCGGCAATCCGCTGGAAGAAACCGATATCGACCTCGAAACGCTGGAGGGCTGGAAACAGTGTATCGACAATGCCCATCATTTTGGCGCGAGTTGCGTTGCCGGCTTTACCGGACGGCTGCGGGGCAAGGTGCTGACCGACAGCCTGCCACGCTACCGCGAAATCTGGAGCGAACTGGCCAAACGCGCTGCCGACAAGGGCATTCGCATCGCTTTTGAAAACTGCGCCATGGACGGCAACTGGCAGAGCGGCGACTGGAATATCGCCCATAATCCTGACGCCTGGGAGTTGATGTTCAACGAGACCCCGGATGACAATATCGGTCTTGAATGGGAACCCTGCCATCAGATGGTCTATCTGATCGATCCCCTGCCGCAGATCCGCAAGTGGGCATCCAAGATTTTCCACGTGCATGGCAAGGACGCCACCATTCGCTGGGACGTTATTCGCGAACACGGCATTTTCGGCAAGGAGCCGTTCGTGTTCATGCGCACACCGGGCTTCGGCGACAGCAATTGGACCAATGTGATCAGCGAGTTGCGCCTTGCCGGCTATAGCGGCGCCATCGATATCGAAGGCTGGCACGATCCGGTCTACCGTGATGCCCTGGAAATGACCGGTCAGGTGCACGCCCTCAACCATCTGAAACAGGCGCGTGGCGGCGATTTTATCGACGAGATGGCAGCTTATGGCGGAGGCGATCCCTCGCTGAAATAGCATGAGGTCTCGAGATCGTCCGGCATGGAGGTGCCGGGCGATTGGAGGACGGGATAGAAACGGAGGAGGAAACCCATGATCATCAACAGACGTGCCTTGATCGCTGTGCTGGCTCTTGCCACGGCTTGTCCGCTTGCATCGACCGCCCGGGCGGACGACGTGACACTCAATCTCTGGTCGCTCGACAAGGATATCCAGCCTGCGCCCAATCTGGTCAAGCAGTTCAACGCACTCAACAATGGCATCAAGATCGAGTATCGGCTGCTCCAGTTCGATGATGTGGTGACGGAAGCCATGCGCGCCTATTCGACCGGTCAAGCGCCTGACATTATCGCGGTCGATAATCCGGAACATGCGTTGTTTGCCTCGCGGGGCGCGTTCCTCGATCTCACCGACATGATCGCCAAGTCGGATGTGATCAAGCCACAGAACTATTTTCCGGGGCCGCTGGCGTCTGTGACTTGGAAGGACCGCTATTTCGGCGTGCCGAAAGCCACCAACACCATCGCGCTCTACTATAACCGCGACATGTTCAAGGCCAAGGGGCTCGATCCACTGAAGCCACCGCAGACCTGGGACGAGCTTCTGGCCGCTGCCCGCAAGCTGAACGATCCGGCCAAGAACGTCTATGGCCTCGCTTTTTCCGCCAAGGCCAGTGAAGAGGGAACGTTCCAGTTCCTGCCCTGGGCGCAGATGGGCGGTGGCGGCTATGACCATATCAATGCTCCGGGCGCGGTAAAGGCGCTGGAGACCTGGAAAACCATCATGACCGAAAAACTGGCCTCGCCGGATACACTGACCCGCGGCCAGTGGGATTCGACCGGCACGTTTAATTCCGGCAATGCAGCCATGGCGATTTCGGGGCCCTGGGAAATCGACCGTATGCTGAAGGAAGCCAAGTTCGACTGGGGCGTGGCCCTCCTGCCGGTGCCGAGTCCCGGCGCTGAACGGTCTTCCGGCATGGGTGATTTCAACTGGGCGATCTTTTCCAGCACCAAGCATCCCGCCGAAGCCTTCAAGGCGCTGGAATTCTTTGCTTCCCAGGACAAGGATATGTTCAAGAATTTCGGACAGCTACCGGCCCGTTCCGACATCGCCATTCCGCCATCGGGTTCGCCCTTGAAGGATGCGGCGCTGCAAGTGTTTCTCGAACAGATGAAATATGCCAAGCCGCGCGGTCCACATCCGGCCTGGCCAAAAATCTCCAAGGCGATCCAGGATGCCATCCAGGCGGCCCTGACCGGTCAGATGACGCCCAAGGATGCGCTGGACCAGGCGCAGAAAAAGATCAAAGCCGCCCTGGGTTGACATCAGTTCCATCGCGTCAGGCGCTGTCAATGCGCTTGGCATGACTATCCTTTCCTCCCGGCCGGGGCTGCATCTCTCCTGTGAGGATGCAGCCCCTGGACGGAGCCCCGAATGGAGCAAAAGAGGTCTCATGAAACGGATCGTATCGAGTATTGTCGATGGGCGTGGCTTTGACTTCGGTCTGGCCGGGGTGCCACTGGCCTTTCTTCTGGTCATGTCGGGTCTACCGCTGCTCTATAATATCGTGATGAGCTTTCAGGAGGTTGACATGTTCAGCCTTGGAACCTTTTCCCGTCCCTTTGTCGGTTTTCAGAACTATATCGACCTGATGGCGCAGCCGGAAACCCTGCCCATATTCACCAATACGGCGATTTTCGTTGTGGCATCGATTGCCGGGCAATTCCTTCTGGGCTTTGGTCTGGCACTGTTCTTTGGGGTGGGATTTCCCGGCTCCTCCTGGCTGCGTGGCCTGTTTCTTGTGTCCTGGATCATGCCCGGCCTCGTCGTCGGCGCGACCTGGAACTGGATACTCTCAGGTGATTTCGGAGTGTTCAATTATATGCTGCGCGAAACCGGGCTGATCAGTGCCAATATCTTCTGGCGGTCCGATCCGGCCTATGCGCTGTGGGCGGTGATTATCGCCAATATCTGGCTTGGCACGTCCTTCAACATGATCCTGCTGTCGGTCGGGCTTTCAGGCATCCCCAAGGACTTCTATGAGGCAGCGCAACTGGACGGCGCGACCGTGTTGCAACGGTTCTTCACCATCACCTTGCCAATGATGCGCTCGTCCATCGGCGCGCTGGTGTCGCTGGGTTTGATCTTTACCTTGCAGCAATTCGATCTGTTTGCCGCCATCACCTCCGGTGGGCCTGCCAATGCCTCGAATGTGGCGCAATATTGGGCCTGGGACCTGTCTTTCCGGCAATATGACTTCGCCAAGGGTGCGACTGTTTCGGTGATCATGACCGTCTTCGTGCTTCTGGCATCGCTGGTTTATGTCCGCTCTACACGTCATGAGGTGCGCGGATGAGCGAAACAGTTCGTAACCGTCTGATGCTTGCCATCGCCCTCGTCATGGCGGCGATCTATCTCTTCCCGCTCTACTGGATGTATGTCACAGCACTGAAAACCGGCTCGGCAATGTTTGCCACGCCTCCGCATTTCTGGCCCGACGATCCGCAATGGGGCGTCTATGCTGATGTCTGGCAAAGCCGCGATATGGGTCGCTATCTGTGGAATTCGACCGTGATCGCGCTGGGTTCGGTCAGCATCATCTGCATTCTCGGTACTGGCTGCGCCTATGTGCTGGCACGCTATCGCAATGGCTGGGTCGATGCCGGGCTGTTCCTGATCCTGATGCTTCAGGTTCTACCGGCTTCCCTGATGATTACCCCGATCTTCGTCGGCTTTTCGCAACTTGGCCTGCTGAACACGCCGCGCTTTGCCGTGATGCTGGCGGTGGCGGCGAAAAGCATGCCGTTCTTCGTGGTTCTGGTGCGTTCCAGCTTCATGACGGTGCCGATCGAGCTGGAAGAAGCGGCCATGGTCGATGGCAATTCGCGGATCGGGGCGTTTTTCAGCATTGTCCTGCCGCTGGCACGCAATGGTATTCTGGTCAGCGCCATCCTGATCTTCATGCAGGCGTTCGGAGAATTCGTCTATTCCAAATCAATGATCCAATCGGTGGACCTGCAACCGGCCAGCGTCGGGCTGAACAGTTTCATGGGCCCCAATACCAATGAATGGAACGGGATCATGGCCTATGCCTCGATCTATGTGACGCCGATCCTTGCCATTTTCGTTCTTTTACAGCGCCGCATCGTCTCCGGCCTCACTTCGGGAGCCCTGAAATGACCATCCAGATCGAATTGAACGGCGTCAACAAGCATTATGGCGCTTTCCATGCCCTGAAGAATATTAATCTCGCCATTGAAAAGGGCAGTTTCGTCGCTCTGGTCGGTCCTTCCGGCTGCGGCAAGTCCACACTGTTGCGGTCGCTGGCCGGATTGGAGAAGATTTCCGCCGGCGAAATGAAGATTGCCGGCAATCTGATGACCAATGTGCCACCGCGCAAGCGTGACATCGCCATGGTGTTCCAGTCCTACGCGCTCTATCCGCATATGACGGTCGAGGAAAATCTGACCTATAGCCTGCGCATCAAGGGGGTGGGCAAGGCAGAGGCGCGCCAGGCCGCCGAGGCGGTGGCGACAACAACCGGGCTGATGCCGCTGTTGAAACGCTATCCGCGTGAATTGTCAGGCGGTCAGCGCCAGCGCGTCGCCATGAGCCGGGCGATCATCCGCAATCCCAAGGCCTTCCTGTTCGATGAGCCGCTGTCCAATCTCGACGCCTCCCTCCGGGTGCATATGCGAAAAGAGATCCGGCTGCTGCATGACCGGTTGAAGGCGACCTCCGTCTATGTCACCCACGATCAGGTTGAAGCGATGACCATGGCGGATCATGTCGTGGTGATGCGCGATGGCGTCATCGAACAGCAGGGGCGGCCGCTGGACCTTTACGACCGGCCCGCAAATCGCTTTGTTGCCGGTTTCATCGGTTCTCCCGCGATGAATTTCATTCCTGCACGTGTGTCGCCGGATGGGCTTGGTCTGGAGCTCGATTTCGTCGGCAAAACGGAGATACTGACATTTCCAGCCGGAAGAGCTGTTGGCGTTGCGCCAGGCCAGCCACTGACGCTTGGCCTGCGGCCGGAACACCTGTCGCTGGCGCCATCCGGACAAGGTGCTTTCGATGTCGATGTGGCGCTGGTGGAATCGACGGGATCGTCAACCTATGTGACGACCAGAACCGACCCGGAATTGACCATTGTCGTTTCGGGCGGTCGCGGCCTGCGCTCCGGCGACCGGCTGGGTGTCGGGATCGATCCGCAGACCGTGCATCTTTATGATGCGCAGACCGGTTTGCGGCTGGATTTTGTGGGTTCGGAATAAGAATTTTCCGCTTGTTGTGTTCTAATTATGAGAGCGCTTATTTTTTGACCGATGCCGGTTCTTTGCTTGTGGCAAGTTTGTGCCGCAGGCTGTTGAAATATAAGGATCGTAGCCTTTCAGTTCTGAAGGCTACACGCCGCGGATCTGATTTTTGCCTATTTTGTATGCAAAATTATGTATTGTTTAAAACTCTTGCAGAATACGTGCTTGCATGAAATGGTTTGGACGCGAGTAGAAGCGGTCTGAGCCTGACGCTCTGGGCATTGCTCGACGGTAAAACCTGTCGAAGAGATGCTTCCATGCCGCTATTCTTGTCACCAATTGTCGAAAATCCACCGTCACAACCCCGTCTTTTGGACGCGGGCGCGCCATCGCACGTCTGCCAGGTTCATCTTTCCCCCGTCAGCCGTCCTTGAAAATCGAACACTGAGCCTTGGAGAAATATACCATGTTTCGTCGTAAGCTTGCGTCCACGCTGTTCACCCTTGGCCTTTTTTCCGGGACTGCCCTTGCCGCCGACAAGGTCACATTTCAGCTGGACTGGCTGCCGGGTGGCGACAAAGCACCGATTTATGTCTGTATCCATCAGGGCTTCTGTCGAGACGCCGGGCTGGATGTCACCATTGCCTCGGGCCGAGGCTCGACCGAGGCGATTTCGAAACTGGCGGCGGGCTCCTCCGATATTGGTGTTTCGGATATCGGTGCCTTGATGGCGGCCCGTGCCAATGAAGGGGTGAAGGTTGTTGGCGTTCTCTCGGTGTTCAACAAGGGACCGCACGCTTTCTATGTCATCAAGGGCGGCTCAATCGCCAGTGTTGCTGACGTCAAGGGCAAGACCATCGCCACATCGCCCTTTACCTCGTCCAATGTCTATCTGCCACTGGTGCTAAAGGACCAGTCCATCGATCCGTCCGCGATCAAGCTGATCAAGGCGGATCCCGGCGCACTCGGTCCGATGCTGATGACCGGTAATGCCGACGGCATCATTGCCTGGATGACGGATTTCACCCGCTATTCCAATCAGGCCCGCCAGGCTGGCAAAGAAATCATCGCGCTACCTTGGTCTGCTGCCGGGCTCGAGCTTTATTCGGCCTCGTTGATTGCCAGTGAGGATTTCCTGGCCAAGCGCCCCGATGTCGCCAAACGCTTCATCGACGCCTATAAGAAATCGGTGCAATTCACCCGCGCCAATCCTGATGCCGCCGTCACCTCCGTGACCAGTGTGGTGCCGGAATTGGGGTCGGAAGACGTCAAGGGATCGATCAATGACACGCTGCCGCTGATCTTCAACGAGGTCACGGACAAGGACGGCTTGGGTGTGTTTGAGCCGAAGCGGCTGGCCGAGACCTGGCGTCGGGTTGCCGCCGCTCAAGCCATCGATCCGGCCAAACTCGACCCGGAAACGGTGGTCAACCGCAGCTTCATTCCAACGGAGTGACAATCATGGCTGTACCCGCAATCCGCTTCGACCGGCTTGGTCAGGTGTTTTCGACCCGCTCGGGACAGACGGAAGCGCTGCGCGATGTCAGCTTCGAGGTGGCGCGGCATGAGTTTCTGGCCATTCTTGGCCCCTCCGGTTGCGGCAAATCCACTTTGCTGCGGATGATTGCTGGGCTTCTGGCGCCCAGCAGCGGTTCACTCCAAGTGTTCGGCCATCCGGTGATCGAACCACGCGATGATATCGGCATCGTTTTCCAGAAGCCGACGCTGCTGCCTTGGGCGACAGTCGAGGACAATGTGTTGTTCCCGGCCCGCCATAAGCGCGGCAGGGTGAGCGCCGAGGAGCGGCAGCGGGCGGGTGAGTTGTTGCGGATGGTCGGTCTGGAGGGTTTCGCCTCTCGGCTTCCAGACGAATTGTCCGGCGGCATGCAGCAGCGGGTCGGCATTGCCCGGGCCTTGCTGATGGACCCGGATATCCTTTTGATGGACGAACCGTTTTCGGCGCTCGATGCGCTGACCCGAGAGGTGATGGGCTTTGATCTGCTGCGGATTTTCACGCAGCGTCCAAAGACGGTGGTGTTCATTACCCATTCCGTCAATGAGGCAGCGCTGCTGGCCGACCGCGTGCTTGTGATGACTGGCCGTCCCGGCACGGTGCTGACCGATATTGTCGTGCCAGTCGGCCGTCCGCGTGGTCCCGAAACAGCCAACGAGAGAGCCATTCATGACCTTACCGCTTATCTCCGCGACCTCCTCCTCACGCGACAGGCGGCCTGAGCCGGTGGCTGAAACTCGCCAGCACCTGCCGTTGCGCACTATGGTCTCCAAGCTCATGGGCCTGCCGGGCCTTGCGGCCCTTGTGTCGTTGGCAGGTGTCATCCTGTTTTGGGAGCTGGCTGTACGGCTGTTTGCCGTTCCATCCTATCTGTTGCCGTCGCCGTCCTCGATCTTCAATGCGTTTTCGTCCATCGGGTTTGATCGCTGGAGCCTGCATCTCTGGGCAACCCTGCGGGTGGCGATGATCGGCTACGTTTTGTCGATTGCCATCGCCATTCCGCTGGCCATTGTCATGATGCGCTCACCGCTTCTGTCAAAGACGCTCTATCCGCTGCTGGTCGTCATCCAGTCAACGCCAGTCGTGGCGGTGGCACCGATCATCATCGTCGTGCTGGGGGCGGGCGATGCGCCACGGGTGGTGATCACCTGTCTCATCACGTTCTTTCCGCTGGTTGTCTCTACGGCTACCGGGCTTGCCGCGACGCCGCCGGAATTGATTGAGCTATCCAGAAGCCTGCGGGCGCCCGCCTTTCGGGAGATCACCCAGATCAGGCTGCCCTTTGCCGTACCGTACATCTTTTCGGCGCTGAAAATCTCGATCACGCTGGCGGTGATTGGCGCGGTGGTTGCGGAATTCTGCGCATCGGAGGCGGGGGTCGGCTACTTCATTCAGTTTTCGACATCGCTGTTCAAATTGCCCCAGGCCTGGGCCGGTCTGTTCGTGCTGGCAGCCTTGTCGCTCATCCTGTTTCAGGCGGTGTTGCTTGTGCAGAAACTGCTGTTTCCGTGGAGCCTGCCGAAGAACAGCTGAAGCCTTTTGCCGGGGGCTGAAAAATCCCCCGTTCTTTTCGGAGTAGAAGCAGTCGGGCATGCCCGGACATTGCTCCTCAACGGCCGGTATCCGGCCCAACCTCAAGGAGACTGCCATGACCATGCAAAGCTACAGCCTTGCCGAATTGAACAAGGAAACCACCATTGGCGGCGTCGGCAAGACCGTCGAGCGCGATGTGCCTGTCATTGATCTCGATCTCGCCGATTTCGACAATCGCAAGGCAGAGATCGCCGATCAATTGTGGGAGGCCTCGGTTGGTATCGGGTTTTTCCAGGTTTATAACCACGGCATCCCGCAGGAGGATATCGACGCGGCGTTCGAGACCGCCTGGTCCTTCTTCGAATTACCAGCGGAAGTCAAAGCCCAGTATCCAATGCCCAAAGGCACCAATGCCGGCTGGGAATTCAAGGCGCAGGTGCGCCCTTCCACCGGCACACCTGACAACAAGGAAAGCTACCAGATTACTCGCCCGATGATGGGCGGACTGTGGCCGAGTGAAGAAGAACTGCCTGAATTCAAGGAAAAGATGCTGCGCTTCGAGCGGCAGAATTGGGAACTCGGCATGCGCATTCTCTCCTGCTTTGCCCTCAAAATGGGCTTTGCCGAGGACTTCTTCACCAAGGCGCATGATCCGGCCTCCGGGGAATACCAATCGACGCAGCGGCTGATCCATTACATGTCGATGGAAAATGCCCAGCCCGAGGATTTCGAATTCTGGCGGGCCGGTGCGCATTCCGATTTCGATTGCCTGACCATCCTGCACCAGAAGGAAGGCGAGGGCGGCTTGCAGGTTTGCCCCGGCAAGGATGCGGCTTCTGGCGAGTGGACGGATGTGCCGCCGAAAAACGGCTATATCACCTGCAATATCGGCGATATGCTGATGCGCTGGTCTGACGATCAATTGCAATCGACACTTCATCGTGTGCGTATGCCGCGTCCGGGCGAATATCTGGGCCGCCGCTTGTCGCTTCCCTTCTTCTGCCAGGCCAATCGTGACGCGGTCATGCAGGGTCCGCTTGGCAAATACGAGGCGATCACCGCTGGAGATTACTTGACGCAGCGCATCAATGCTAACTTCGCCCGGAAATGATGTTGAACCCGGCGAGCCATGATGCCATCGTGGCCAGACAGACAGCGAACAGGGGCAAACGCCCCTGTTCTGCGACGGGAACGCTGATGCTTCATGGCCGCGCTTTGCGCTATATCGACGAAGTCGCCCGGCAGGGCTCGATCCGCAAGGCGGCAAAGACCCTGAATGTCGCTGCCTCCGCTATCAATCGCTATATCCTCGATTTGGAGCAGGAGTTGGATGCGCCGATTTTCGAGCGATTGTCGCGCGGGTTGAAGCTGACCAGTTCCGGCGAAATCCTCATTGCCCATATCCGCGAGACACTGAAAGCGCATGAGACGATGCGGGTGCAGATCAAGGCTCTGCGTGGTCTTAGCCGAGGTGAGGTGGTGATTGCCACCATGGCGACGCTGGCGGCGGGCAGGCTTGCCGACATCATTGCCGCCTACCGCGCCGATATTCCGCAGGTCAGTCTGCGCATCAAGGTCGGAGATCGCTCTGCGGTCTGCGATATGGTCGCTTCAGGGGCCGCCGATCTGGCGCTGGCCTATAATCTGCCGGAGGATAACCGTTTGCAGCGCGCCGCTGAATTCATGCATCCGCTTGGCGCAGTTGTTGCGCCCGACCATCCCTTGGCGACACGCAAGACGGTGCGAATTGCCGATTGCCTGATCTATCCGCTGGTACTGGCCGACAAGACCCTGTCGCTGCGGGAGGTGGTTGAAAATCTGACGCCAGCCCAGGCCCAATTGATGCCTGTTGTCGAGACCAATTCCATGGAGTTGATGAAGCGGCTGGTGCATGGCGCGCCGCATGTCACCTTTCTCAACCGTGTCGATGTGGACCGCGAACTGCAAAGCGGAGAACTGGTCTTTCTTCCGCTGACCGGGTCTGCGGGTTTGCAAAGACTGAACATTCTTCACCGGGCGCGTGGTTCGCTCTCTCCCGCTGCCAGCCACTTCATGCACTACGCCCAGGAACGGCTGCGCATGGTGGAAGACAGCCGCTGACGACGGTGTCGGTGATGTTGCCGTCCCCACACCTTGAAATTCGGCTTATGCCCTATCGAGATCGATTATGATTGAAAATTCCGTCCGCGCACTGGCGCGTTCCAGCTTCACCGGCCATGGCCGCATTATTATCCGTCAGGCCCGCGTGCCAACCGCCTGTCTCGCGGACGGCCTGCCGCCGGGCAGCACTCTCGACCGCGATGGCTGTGCTCTGGTCGATATTCTGCTGGACGACGGACGTGTCGCCGCCGTGCTGCCAGCGGCAAGCGGCGTGACCGGTAGTGGTATTGATCTGGAAGGCCGCCATCTTTGGCCGTTGATGATCGACATGCATATCCATCTCGACAAGGGCCATACGATCAGCCGGGCGCCAGCCTCCGATGGCACGCATCCCAGCGCCCGCGCGGCAACGACAGCCGACCGGCAGGCCCATTGGCGTCACGACGATCTGGTCCGGCGGATGGAATTCGGTCTGGCCTGCGCGGATGCTCACGGCGTTGCCGCACTCCGTACCCATCTCGATAGCCATGCGGGCCAAGCGGAAACTACCTGGGCGACATTTGACGAAGTGCAGGCCCGTTGGGCGGGGCGTATCGCGTTGCAGGCAGTTGGCCTTGTGCCGCTGGATGCCTATCGTACCGACCATGGAAAGCAGCTTGCCGATCTGGTTGCGCGTCAAGGCGGGTTATTGGGCGGGGTGACCCGCGCCTCAGGCGGCACTCATGGCACCGGGAAAAATGGTCTCGGTCTCGATGATATCGATGCTTTGCTCGACAGCCTATTTTTGCTGGCCCGCGAGCGTGATCTCGATATCGACCTGCATGTGGACGAAGCCGAGAAAGCCGATGCCCTGCCGCATGTGGCCCGCGCCGCCATTCGCCATGGCTATGAGGGCCGCGTCACCTGCGGCCATTGCTGTTCGCTGGCTTTGTTCAGCGAGGCGGAAATCCGCGAACGGATTTCGCTTCTGGTCGATGCCGGACTGTCCATCGTCACGCTGCCGACCGTCAACATGTATTTGCAGGGTCGGGCGCAGGGTATAACCCCGCGCTGGCGTGGTGTGACGCCGGTCAAGGAGCTGCGCGCTGCCGGTATCCGCGTCGCGGTTGCTGGCGACAATTGCCGCGATCCGTTTTTTGCCTATGGCGATCATGACATGGTCGATACCTGGCGCCAATCGGTGCGCATTCTGCATCTCGACCATCCCTATGACGATGCCGTGGCACTGGCGACCACCCAACCCGCCGCGATGACCGGCTTTTCCGCTGGAACCATCGGCGCCGGGCGTCCGGCGGATCTGATGATCTTTGAAGCCTGGACCATGGACCAGGTCATTGCCCGCCCGCAAACCGACCGGGTGATCGTGCGGGCAGGCAGGGTCAGCGAGGCAGTGTTGCCATCCTATCGGGAGATCGAATTGCCCTTTCTCACCCCATCACTCTCATCCGGCCATCACTCTCATCCGGAAGGTGAGCGTTAAAGGCTCACCCGGCTCGATCATGTATTGAGGATGCGGCAGAGCGCCCCAGCTATCGTCACCGCCGACGCCCATCTGCCGGGCCATCAGCGTGACGATGGTGCGGTTGGCTGGCGGCAGGTCATAGGGACGGGCTGCGGCTTCCAGCTGGAAAGCCGTATAAGGCGAAACGCCCAGCTCGAACGGCATATCCACGGCCTCGAAGCGCAATGTATTGCCGTCAGCGTCGAACAGATCGGCCCAGCGCACGCCGGTTCGGTTGCCGGATTCCTGCGGGATGACATAGGGCGTGACATTGTCGGCCACCGCGCGCTCGTAAATGCCAAGCCGTGCGCCATGGGCGCGGTCGATGTGATTTTCCTCCGGTCCAAGTCCATAATAACGGAAGCGGTCGAAACTTGCTGGCATCGGGATTGTCAGGCCGAACAGCGGCAGCGAGGGCAGGTTGGCATCCCCCGGCCAATGGGCGGTGACGGCAATCGCGCCATCTGCCTCATAACGGTAGGAAACCGTGGCCTGCATGTCACTATCAGGCAGGGCAAAGCGATAATCGGCCCCGGTGTCACGATAGGCATAGGAAGCCTGCTTTTGGTCGAGGCTCGCCCGGCGCCAACTGCCGAATTTGAAGCCAAAGCCCGCACCCCGGTCATTGTCGGTTGGCGCACGCCAGAAGATCGGCAGGGGTGGCCGTTCCAGGAATTCCACGCCCGCCGCATTGACCAGCGATACCGGTCCGCCAAAGCGCCGGCAGAACAAGGTCCGGCTATGGCCATCGGAAATGCCGAGATTGTAGCTGCCTTCGGCGCGGGTGAGGGGGCGGGAAGCCAGGCTTGGCTTTTCGCCTGCCACCGTCCAGACATGTTCACCAAACGCCACTTCGTGGTCAGCCGGAGCCCAGGCGCGGTCATGGCGTTCGCGCAGCGAGCATTGCAGGGCATATTCGCCCGGCTGCTGCGTGACAGGCACGGACAGACGCAGATAGGTCTGTTCCTGGGCTGCAAGCGCAATATCGGCCCGCCCTTCGGCCACCGCGACACCATCCTTCAGCAGGTGATAGGACAGATAGAAAGCGTCGAGGTTCAGGAACAGGTTGTCATTGATCACTTTGACACCGTGCGCGTCCGGGATCAGCCGGACAGGCTGGTAAAGTGCCTTGATTTCCTGGACTTTCGGGGTCAATTGCCGATCCGCGGTGATAATGCCGTCGCAACAGAAGCTGTAATCGGTTGGCCTGTCGCCGAAATCGCCGCCAAACAGCAGGCCTTCGCTGCCATCCGGGCGGGTGCCGTAGAGAGCTTGTTCGATATATTCCCAGATGAAGCCGCCCTGGCACTGGTCATAGCGATAGGTGAGGTCGGTATAGAGATGCATGCCGCCGCAGGAATTGCCCATCGCATGGGTATATTCGCAGGACACAAAAGGCTTGGATGGATTGCTGCGCAGATAGTCCTCGATATCCTGCGGGCGCGCATACATGCGGCTTTCCATGTCGCTGGAACGCGCATCGAAACGACGGTCGTGGAACACGCCTTCATAATGGACGAGGCGGGAGGGGTCGCGGTCCCTGAACCAATCAGCCATATCGGCAATGACGCTGCCTCCATAGCTCTCATTGCCGCAGGACCAGATCAGCACGCAAGGATGGTTCTTGTCGCGCTCCAGCATATTGGCGGCACGGTCGAGAACGGCGGGTCGCCATTCGTCGCGGTCGCCGGGCAGGACTTTGTCCAGGTCCAGGGTCTCGACCGACCATGTGCCATGGGTTTCCAGATTTGCCTCGTCGATGACATAGAGGCCGTGCTGATCGCAGAGCGCGTAGAACTCGCTGCGGTTCGGATAGTGGCTGGTGCGCACTGCATTGATATTGTTGCGCTTGAAGAACAGCACATCCCAGAGCATGTCCTCAACCGTCAGGGCACGTCCACGGCGTGGATGGAAATCATGCCTGTTGATGCCACGGAACACGATCCGCTGTCCATTGAGGCGCATGACCCCATCGCGCATTTCAAACCGGCGAAAACCGATCGGCTGCGGCACGGCCTCGACCGTCGCGCCATTGCTGTCCTTTAGGACCAGCAGCAGGCGGTAGAGATGCGGCGTTTCGGCGCTCCACAAATGCGGCGCATCGATGGGCAGGGCGATATCCATCTCGGCTGCGGCATCGAGGGACGTTGTTAGGACGGTTTCACCCTTGGCATCGTAGAGCGTCACGGCAAGACTGCCCGCGCTCTCTTCCGCCAAGTCAAGAGCCAGCCGCAAGCGCAGGGAGCCACTGTTGAAATCATCTGCAAGATCCGTGGTGACGAACAGATCGCGGATATGCAGGCTCCGCCAGGCTTCCAGCCGGACGGGCCGCATGATGCCCGACAGACGCCAGAAATCCTGATCTTCGAGCCAGGCACCGGAAGAGCGGTGATAGACCTCGACGGCCAGCAGGTTATCGCCGTCGATCAGCGCCTCGGTGATATCGAAGCGTGAGGGTGTGAAGCTGTCTTCGGCATAGCCGATAAATTGGCCATTCAGCCATACGTAGAAGGCGGTCTCGACGCCCTCGAAGGTCAAAATGATCCGCTGTCCGGCAAGGGCCGGGTCAAGTCGGAACGTCCGGGCATAGCAACCGACCCGGTTGCTCTCTGCGGCCTGCCCAAGCGCCAGCGCCTCATGGCCGTCCCAGGGATATTGGGTGTTGACATATTGCGGCTGGCCATGGCCCTGCAACTGCATGGCGCCAGGCACAACTATGTCGCCGAAGCCGCTACGGTCGAAGTCCGGCTGGTGGAATCCTGCCGGGCGCTCAGTTGCTGATATGGCGGAGACGAACTTCCAGGTGCCATCAAGGCTTTGGCGAAGCGGCGAGGCAGATCCCGCCGCAGCGGATGCTTCATCGGGATAGACGATATGATCGGAATGGGCAGGCAGCCGCCCAACGGCAAAAACCTTGGGATCGGAAAGCCAATCGAGATGTGCTGTGGCAGGCAGAGTATTGGTCGTCACATGTCCCTCCCGGACGTCTATTCTAACTCATAATACCAGTGTCTCTTATCATATTACAAGCCAAACCGGAATCGGTTAGTGGCAAAAATATCCAGCATCTATAAAGTGTTATCGATTTTTTTGCGCGCAAAAGAAGCTTGAAAGACAAGAAAAGTCTGGATCACGGGGAACTCGATCGCGGCGATAAAAAAATCCGATGCTGGTGCAGGTTGCATTTTCCTCCGGCAATTTGCGGTGGCATTGATCGCGCTGTTGTTCTCGCGTATCAACGGGGTGAGGACGAATTGTGGCAAGGCGAGATAATTCGTCATGGGGACGAACTATTTGCGTCCGTGACCCGGTCGTGCGATACGTGCCATCAATATTTCAACATGCCTGTTGTCGATAGGATGAGGTGATTGCGGATGAATCTGTGGACAAGCACGCCACCCATGTTGCGTCAGATCTCCGTTCGCGCCGCCATGGATATTCTTCTGCACCAAGGGCCGACATCGCGGGCGGATCTTGCAAAAAAGACCGGCCTGTCGAAACAGACCATGTCCGAGGTTATTCGCACGCTTGAGACGGCGGGCTGGGTTCGGGTGAAAGGGATCGTGTCCGGCAAGGTTGGGCGCAGCGCCGTGACCTATGAAGTCGCCCCCGATGCGGGTTTTGTCATCGGTATGGATATCGGTGCAACGACCATTCGAGTGGCGATTGCCGATATTGCCGGAACGATTGTCCATGAAGTCGAAAAATCGACCGGAGAGCATGGTGGTGAGGCTCTTCTGGCCCATGTCAGCGGCATTGTCGAAGCGTCGCTTAAAAAGGCGAGGATTTCCCGCAGCAAGGTTCTTCTGGCCGCTGTGGCCATGCCGGGGGTTGTCGACCCCGAGACAGGTCGGCTTTCGCTTGCGCCGAACCTGTCTGAAATCGGCAGTCTTGATGTGATCAAGGCCTTGCAGGGCATTTTTCGCTGCGATGTTATCATCGAAAACGATGTCAATGCGGCGGTGATTGGCGAAAGCTGGAAAGGCAGCGGCATCGGTCTCGATTCGGTTGCTTTCGTGTCGCTGGGAACCGGTATTGGCCTTGGCGTCCTTGTCAATGGCAAGTTGATGCGAGGCGCCAAAGGGGCGGCGGGCGAAATCGCCTATCTGCCGTTCGGAGCCGATCCCTACCGATCTGAAAGTCTGGAGCGTGGCGCGCTCGAATGCGCCATTGGCGCCCGTGGCATTCTGGAGCGTTATGGTAACCCCACAGACGGGGCTGTCACCGTTCGTGATATTCTCGAAGCGGCTGAAAAGGGTGAAGCAAAGGCGCTGGCGACCGTGCAGGAAACCGCCCGGCTGGCGGCTTTGCTGGTGGTTTCGGTTCACGCCATGCTCGATCCGGGCAAGATCATTCTCGGCGGCAATGTTGGTCGCAATCCGTTGATGGTCCGCATGGTCAAGGAGGCGCTGGCAACCTCGACCCGCAGCACAATTTCGCTTGAAGCGAGTACGCTTGCGTCCCGCGCCACCCTGGTTGGCGCGGTGGCCATAGCGCTCAACCAGCTTCACAATGCGCTGTTTTCACCCCAGGATCTTCCAAGCGAAATGCGTCTGCCTGCCTGAAAACGGAATTTCCATATCACTCCGGCTTGAGTTCATCGCGCACCTGGCAATGGGCAACAACGGCAAACAGTCCGGTGCCGCCGATGATATTGCCGATCAGTGTCGGAAGGATAAAGCCGCCGATAGCGCCCCAGACGCTGGTTTCGCCCGCCAGCATCAGCAGCCACGCCTCCCCGGACCCGGCGACCACATGGCTGAATCCGCCGAGCGCGACCGTATAGGTAATCATCACGATAACCCAGAACTCATTGCCTCGGGCATTGGGGAGAATCCAGGCTATCGAGGCAATCAGAAAGCCTGCTGGGGCGGCAAGCAGCAATGTCGTTGCAAAATCATGGCTGAGGATGGCTCTGGAAATATCCAGGATCGCCTCGCGTTGTTCCGCGCCGATGATCAACTGGTTCTCCATGAGCACTGCGATGAAAAATGTTCCGAGCAGATTGGCCGCGAGGACCGCCACCCATAAACGAACAAGCCGGTAAAAGTTGCGGCGTGTCGGGTGGGCGGCGATAGGAAGCACGGCGGTGACGGTCGTCTCCGTAAACAGTTGCAGATTGCCGAGAATGACGATCACGAAACCGACGGTGTAGCCAAGCGAAACGATCAATTCCCGCCACTGCGTGTCTGGTAACCGCACCTGCAAAAAGGCCTCGGCCAGCAACGATGCACAGATTGCCACCCCGGCAGCAAAGCCTGAAAAAAGCAGGGACTGAAGCGGGCGGCTCAGTTCTTCGTCGCCTTGCAGGCGAACGACTTCATGGACCACCTTGGCCGACCCGGACCCTCGCTCGTCGATATCCTGCTTGTCTTCCTCCGACATAGCGGTGGAGGGCTGCGCCTCCTGGGCGGCTTCCTGTTCGATGATGTCAGGCATTCTTGTCTTTCTGCGGGTCAGGGTGGTAAGCGCGCGCTCATCATCCCTGATTGAACAGGGGTGGAAGCTCGCACGGCAGGCTAAACTGTCGAGAACCCATTCGGTTCCAGCGGCAGCTATGCCGCCGCTTTTCAGTGCCGATCAGGCCACCTTGCGTCCGTCGATAAACACGGCAGAGATATTGGCGCGCGAAGCGTTAAAGATGATTTTCTGAAGCAGGGTCTCAGTCATTTCATCGCCATCTGAAAGACGCAATGTGCCTTGGGCGGCCTGCGGATCAATCACGATGGCATCGAAGCGATAGCCCGGGGCAAATTGGCCGATGGGCAGATCCAGTGCCTTGCCGCCGCCAGCGGTGGCGATGTGGAAGGCGTGGCGAAAGTCGATGCGGGCCTTGGCACCGCTTGCGCGCTTGTCCGGGGGAAGGCCGGGATCGACGCCGGTTTCCAGCATGCGGGAGACGAGAATGGCGGCGCGCATATTGTCGAAAAGCGAGGCGCTCGGCCCGCCGGAAATATCGCTGCCCAGCCCGACATGCAGGCCTTTTTCCAAGGCGGCCCGCAGGGGAAACACCGCACCAGCGAAATAGCCGTTGGAGAGCGGGCAATGCGCCACCGCCGCCTGTCGCAGCTTGATCAGGTCCATATCATCAGCAGTCAGCAGATTGGCATGGGCCAGCATGCTGCGGCGGGTGAGAAGGCCGAAGCGATCAAGGCTCATCGCATCCGTCATGCCGTGGCGCGACAACACATAGGCATGTTCCCAATCGCTTTCCGAACAATGGGTCTGCACATGGCAGCCGCAGTCCCGCGCCATGGTGCCCAATCCCTCCAGCGTCGCATCCGTGCAGGCCGGAATAAACCGTGGCGTCACCACCGGCCAGACGCGGGAGGCTGTGTTGTTGGGATGGCCGCTGATATAGTCGATCAGCGCTTGTGTTCCCTGCAAAGCCGCATCCGGTGAGGCGTCGCGGTAATAGTCCGGGCATTGCTCGGCATTGTCCATGGCGACCTTGCCAATCAGGGCGCGCTGGCCTTTTTCAAGGCAGGTATCGACGAGAATGCGGGTCGCGTCCTGGTGAATGGTGGCGAAATACAGCGCCGTCGTCGTGCCATTGGCCACCAGATCATCAACCAGCAGGCCATAGACGCGCTTTGCATAGGCTACATCCGCATAGCGGGCTTCCAGCGGGAAGGTATGGGCATGCAGCCAGGTTTCGAGCGGCACATCCAGTGCTGTGCCAAGCTGCGGATATTGCGGCGCATGCACATGGCAATCCACCAGCCCCGGCAGGAGCAGGCAGCCCGCCGGTAGGCGCGATAGCCGTCCCTTGCGGTCTGCTTCGGCTTTCGCCAATCCGTATCCTTCATCGCCGGGGCGCTGCACGGAGAGGATCTCGCCATGCGCATCAATGGCGATCAGGCAATCAGTCAGCACATCGATTTCACCAGGCACCGGCGCATGAAAACCGCTGGCGATTAGTACTCGGTTTCTGAAATCGCTCATGGCTGGTACGCAGTATTGGTCATGCAACGGTCTTCAGCGAGGTGCCATAGGTCACGCCCTTTTCCTTCAGCCACCGGCGATAGGCGATGGAGGTGGCGTCAGCCCGAGTGGGGATTTCTGAGCGCGGTTCCATTGGCAGCAGAACCGGGCGCTGATTTTCAAGGATGATCCGGTCTTGCAGGAAAATCAACTGCTGGAACTGGATCAGCGAGGCTGTGGTCGATTGGTCATCGAGCAGATACATGATCGGATGGGCGCGGCAGCGATCCGGGTCCAGGGGTTGTACGAACAGGCAGATCACATCCCAGCGGCTGTCGGAATTCGGACAGGTCTTGTAGAGCAGCGTCGTGAACGGCGTCATCACCCGGTAGATATAGTGGGTCATCAATCCGTCCGTGGCGGAAAGGGCCGCTTGCGGCTGGAAGAATTGGCAATTGGTCGCCCAGACCTCATCGACGTCGCGGCGGATTTCCACATTATAATGCTCGACTTCCGTATGCGGTTCGGAGCCGAGAATATCGGTATGGACGAAGGGAAAATGCGCCATGTCGAGAAAGTTTTCGACAATCCGTAAGCCCGATGCCTTCACGGTGACTGCGCCGCAAGGCACGATGCGGCGATGCGGCTCATCGGCTTCCTCAATGGGGAAAATCTCCTTGTCCGGGCTGCCGAGAGTCGTCCAGATATAGCCGTAGCGCCGCCGGATTGGCAGGTTGTTTTCCTGCGCTTTCACGGTCACGTCACCGTCCTCGGTGCGGGTCACGGCGAGATCAATGCCCAGCAGCCGGTTGGCGGATAGACCATAGGGAATAAGCGTTTCGGTATCGATGGGATACCATTGATCGAGGCTTGTTTTGTCGATTGCCATCATTGGGTTTCTCCCTGCATCCTTGTTCAACGAAGGCTGCGGTAATAGGGCAGGCCAAGGGCGGCAGGTGCCGCCATCAACCGGCGCATGCGCTGCCAGGCGATCACAGGCACGATAATGAAGGCGATGGTTCCGGCATAGGGCAGCATGGATAGAAAAGCTGGAGCAATCGGCCAGCCGCGCGCCTGTCCGACGAAACCGAGTGCGGTGATGAAGCCGAATAACAGGCCGGACAGAGCGGCTGGAATGGGCCGGTATCCGGCAAAAATCACCAGCGCCACCGCGATCCAGCCACGCCCTGCCACCACGCCATCCGACCAGGATGGTACGAAGGCGAGAACCAGATAGGCGCCCGCACCTGATGCAAGCGCCGCGCCCGCGCAGACATAGCCAAAGCGGATGCGATGGACCGGAATACCGGCCGCATCGGCTGCCGCCGGATTTTCGCCCACGGCGCGCATATTGAGCCCGTGGCGGGTGCGAAACATCAGAAAGGAAAGGCCCAGCGGCAGGATGATGTAGATCAGGTAGACGAGAATATTCTGGCTGAAAAAAGCCGGTCCAAGGATGGGGATCTCCGAGAGGATCGGCATCTTGACGCCGTGGAAGGTTGCCGGGACCGGCATGCCGGAATAGGATTTACCAATCGTCTGGGCAAGGCCGGTGCCGATCAAGGTCAATGCCAGCCCGCAAAGCACCTGATTGGCCCTGATCGTCACGGTCGCCACCGCAAACACCACGCCGAACAAGGCACCGACGGCGAGCGCCGCCAAAAACCCGAGGATGGGCGAGGGAAAGGCGGTGACGGTCGCGACGGCGGTAATCGCCCCCATGGCAATCAGCCCTTCGACGCCGAGATTGACGACGCCGACCCGCTCGGCCAGCACTTCGCCCATGGCCGCCAGCGCCAGGACGCCGCCAGCCAGGAAGGCGGTGGTCAGAAGTCCGGTCAACAGTTCCATCGCGGGTCCTTTCAGGTCTTGTCGCGGACGATGCGGTAATGGGAAATCTCGTCGCCGATGGCCGTCAGGAAGAGGATGAGACCGGTGATCGCCAGCACGGTCGAAGTGGTCAGTCCCTGCGTTTGCAGGATGATGCCCGAATTGAGGATGAAGGCCATCAGCGCGCCCGCAAATATGACGCCGATGCACGAGCCGCGCGCCAGCACCGCGACCATGATACCGAGATAGCCATAATTGTTGGATATACCGCCTTGAAGGCGATGCACTGTTCCTGTCACTTCCAGCATGCCCGCCAGACCGGCAATTGCCCCCGATAGCAGCATGACGGTTATCAGATGGCGGCGGGCGGCAATGCCCGCATAGTTTCCGGCGTGCGGATTGGAGCCGATCAGCCGCACCTCATAACCCCAGCGGGTAAAGGCCAGCAGCGCTGCCATGGCCAGCGCGAGAAGCACGGCAATCGGCAGGCCCCAATGCACCAGACCCCAGAATTCCGGCATTTCAGCCTTGATGCGCGGCGTGGCCGAGTTGGCGACGCCGCCGCGTTCGCGCCAGGCATCCGTCGAGACATAATAGACCATCAGGATGGCGACGAAATTGAGCAGCAGCGTGGTGATCAGCTCGTTGACATTGGCATAGGCACGGGCAAGGGCCGGAATGAGGATCCAGACGCTTCCACCAAGCGCTCCGGCGAAAAACATTGCCACCAGGCTCCAGCCTTCCGGCAGCGGCACAAAAAGGCCAACGGCACTGGCGGCGAAGGCGCCTGCGTAAAACTGCCCCTCCGCCCCGATATTCCAGGCACCGATCTGTTGCGCGACCGTGACGGACAGGCCGGTCAGGATCAGCGGGATAACCAGAAGGCCCAGATCTTCCAGACCGAAACTGGAGCCGAGCGAGGACGAAACCACCTGAATGCCAAGGTTAACAGGGCTTTTGCCCGCGATAGCCAGAATGACACCCGCGATCAACAGCGCCAGCGCAATAGCCGCCACGCGTGCGCCAAGGGCTGCGGCTGGTGTCGCTGAAGGGAAGCGTTGCAGGCGAAGACTAGACATGCTGCGCGCCTCCTGCCAACTGACCCGGCTGAAGCTGTCGCCCGCCCATCATCAGGCCGATCTGCTCGATATCGGTGCTGTCATTCTCGACGATGCCCATGATCCGCCCCTCATAGAGCACGGCGATACGGTCGGAGAGGTTCAGCAATTCCTCGAGTTCCTCCGAGATCAGCAGGATACCGGCACCTGCATTGCGCAGGTCAACGATATAGCGCAGCATGGTGTTGATTGCCCCGACATCCAGCCCCCGGCTCGGATAGGCGGCGACCAGGATTTTCGTGGCGATCCGCATTTCGCGCCGCGCCACCAGTCTTTGCTGGTTGCCACCCGACAGATTGCGGATTGGCATGGCGAAATCCGGGATGGTGACCTCTGCCACGCTGGCGATGCTGCGGGCCAGCGCCTTGGCGGCGGAGGGGCGAAACAGTCCGCCAACGGTGACCGGCGGTTTGCCATATTCGCGCATCACGGCATTGACGGTGATCGACAGTCCCGGTGCCAAGCCGCTTTGGAGCCGGTCTTCCGGAATATGGCCGATGCCGCGCCGCACGAAATCGGCGGCATTCGCGTGACCAACCGCTTCGCCGTCGATTTCGATGGTGCCGGAGGCGATGGGCCGCGTGCCGGTCAGGACCTGCGAAAGTTCACGCTGGCCATTGCCTGCCACCCCGGCAATCCCGAGTATTTCGCCTGCACGCAGATCTAGGGAAATATCGTGCAAGGCCTGACGCCCGTTATCGTCCAGCGCTGTGATCGAATGGACCCGCATGACCGGGGTCGCAGACATCGGTGTGGCACCTTGCGGGCGCCCCCGCATATCGGCCAGCACGATATCGCGCCCGACCATCAGCCGCGCCAGCTTGGCCGGGCTGCAATCGGCGGAAAGCTCGGTGCCGACCTTTTGCCCGCCGCGCAGGATCGTGACCCGGTCGGAAATTTCCAGCACTTCATCGAGCTTATGGGAGATGAAGATCACCGCATTGCCGGTGGAGGCGAAATCGCGCAAGGCCTTGAACAGTTCACGCGCCTCAAGCGGCGTCAGCACGGCGGTTGGCTCATCGAGGATCAGCACGCGGGCCTTGCGGGCTAGTACCCTCAGGATCTCCACCCGCTGCTGTTCGCCGGTCGAAAGCTCGGTGATCCGCGCCGAAGGCTTGACCTGAAGATTGAACTTGGCTGCAAGCTCTGCTGTGCGCTCCTCCAGAACCGGGGCAGAGGCGCGGCGTGGCGTCTCGCTCCAGCCGAGATGAATGTTTTCCGCCACGGTGAAGGCATTCACCAGCTTGAAATGCTGATGGATCATGCCGATCCCGGCGGCAATTGCCTGCTGCGGTCCGGTAAATTGCCTTGCATAGCCGTCGATGATGATCTCGCCCGCATCCGGCTGATAAATGCCGGTCAGGATATTCATCAGTGTCGATTTGCCAGCGCCATTTTCCCCCAGCAGCGCGTGGATTTCACCGGGCATGACCTCAAGATCGACATCGCGATTGGCGATGACGCCGGGGAAATATTTGGCTATGCCTTTCAACTGGACGAGAGGGGCTGCCCCCGTCGGTACTGCAAATTTCGCAGGATGTTCATTCATTCTCGGCACACCGGCATGAGAGACTGCGAAGGGCCGGGCATCATCGCCCGGCCTCTATATTTCGTCGGGTGCCTTAAAGCCCCGTGACGCCTTCCACCGACCAATCCCAATTATAAAGCTCGAGTTCGGTCATCTTCTGGCCCTTGGCCACCCGCACGGCGCCCTTGGCGTCCTTCAATTCGCCGACAAACGGCGACCAGCCGCCCAGCATTTTTGTGCGTATATCGTCTGCCGCCTTGCCGACTTCTGCGGGAACCTTGGCGCCCCAGGCGTCGCGGTCAACGCCTGCGCCCATGGCAAAAATGCTTTCCGAAGGCGACCATTCGCCGGCCAGCCGCTTGCGCACCTGGTCGATATAGAATTCCTTGAAGTCGATAATGATCGAGGACACGTAGGAATTGGGGCCATAGCGGCGGATGTCGGTGTTCCACATCGCAGCCCAGACGCCGCGTTTTTCAGCAACCTGAAGATAGGCAGCTTCATCCATAATGCCGAACAGGAAATCACAGCCATTGTCGATCAGGGCGGTGCCAGCCTGGGCTGCGGCCTGCGGATCAAACCAGGAATTGATGGTGATGGTCTGGCAGGTGGCATTGGGGTTGACGGTGCGCGCCCCCATCAGGAAAGCATTGGTCGAGGCATAGACCGAGGACACCGGGAAGGAGGCGACGTAACCGAGCTTGCCGGTTTTCGACAGATGTCCGGCGGCAACGCCGACCACATAGGTCGGATACCAATGCGCCATGTAATACCAGCCGAGATTGTCCATCGTCACATGGCCATTGCATTCCATGAAGGCGGTGTCCTTGGCGCGGCGCACCACGTCATGCAGGAAGTCGCCGGTAGAAGACGTGTCGAAAATCATGTTCGCGCCTTCCGACACGAACTGGCGATAGGTGCGGGTGGCATCCGCCGAATAGGGAACGTTCTCGACCTCGAGGATTTTCTTCAGCTTGGGGAATTTTTCCTTGACGGCGAGAACACCCTGATGGTGCGACCAGGTCCAGCCTTCATCCGTCACCGGGCCGACATGGCCGAAGCCAATCACGGCATCCTCTTCCTTTATGGCCGCCAGGGTACTGGCGGCTGCGGCAGAGCGCAACATGCCGGGCAGCGCCAGCGAGGCGCTGCCGGCTGCCGCCATGTTGAGAAAACCGCGACGGGAAAGGCTGCGCAGGTCGATCATTGGAACCCCCATATGTTTTTGTTGAACTGGTTTTGTCGAACTCTACCGGTTGGAAAGCGGCGATCCGCATCCACCTGCCGCCCTTTCTGAGGCAACAACCGTGCCAGATGGCGAAGTCCGACTGTTGATGCTTCGGGATCCACCTCAGCATCGGTTTTGGTAGGACGAGGTCGTACACGCTGGGTTGTTCACCGCGCTGATGTTCACCCCATTCCAATCGGCTTTGACCTTTTCAAATCGCCGGTGTTCCGCATAGTCGAAAAAAATCGATCAAGATGATGCGTGAAAGGCAACATCTTGGCTGAAAAAAACGCTTGTAAGCCAGCTTCTCCTAACGTTAGACTGAATAAAAATCAGGCATGCACAAGATTTAATCTTATGCGTTTGAAACGGTCAACCGGAGACGAAATATTGCGCAAGATTGAGCCTGAGGTTGAGCCGAGAAATGAAGTGCGAGCAATGGTGGAGCCGTGATGAGCCTGACGGTTAATCTGGTGTTCGAGGGAGATTTCAACTGCCACAGCTTCCTCAGTTTTGCCCGCCATCGCGCTGGCAGGCTTGATATCGGTATTGATGTCGAGGCTTGCAGCGAAAACCGCGTTGCGGTTTGCGTCATCGGGCAGGAGGCCTTGGTCGATATGTTTGAAATGGCCTGTAGCCTTGGTCCGACTGACTGCGTCGTGCGGGATGTCCGGCGGCTTTCGTGATGACAAGGTTTGAGAGTGCGAGACAGGCAGCTTTTGAAAGTTCAGGAGAAGGCATGAGCATTGAAACAGTATGGGTACCAGTGGCACTGTCTTCGTCTATCGAGCCGGGAACCTCGGCTGGTGCTGTCGTTGATGGTGCGGAAATCGTCGTCTGGCGCGATGCCAAGGGGGCAGTGCATGTCTGGGAAGACCGCTGTCCGCATCGCGGCATGCGGATGAGCTTCGGCTTCGTGCGGGGTGACCATATTGCCTGTCTCTACCACGGGTGGTCCTACGATACGGCAGGTCAATGCACCCACATCCCGGCCCATCCCGATCTGGAGGTGCCGAAGACCATCCGGGTGACGACCTATGCCGCCGAGGAGCGCGATGGCGTGATCTGGGCAGCCCTTGCTGATCGTGCCGACGTGGCCAGCATCCCGGATCTTGGAGTGGGTTTAAGCGTTCGCAGCCTTTATGCCGATTGTACCTTGCAACAGGCGATGAATGTCCTGAAGGAAGCGCAACTCCCCACCAAAAAGGGAATTTTGCCCGCACATTTTGAGGTTACTGCCGCCAATGCCTGGCAGCTTGAGGCTGGCGATCTGCGTGTCGCCGTAGCGGTTCAGGTGATCTCCGCCGGAAGGCTTGCCCTCCATCTGGTGACAGATGCTGCGTCGGCGGCATTGAGGCCGACGCTTGCCCGCTGGGCAGAGGCACTGCGCCAGACACTTGAGGCGCCCTCTGCCTTGGCGCAGGTGGCCTAATGTCTGCGATCACGCTTTACAATTACGATCTGGACGAAAACTGCTACCGGGTGCGGCTATTGCTGTCCTGTCTTGGTCTGGCCTATGAAACCCATGCTATCGATATGGTGCCGGGCCGGGAGGAACAGACCCCGGGGATGCTGGCGCTCAATCCGCTGGGGGAGCTTCCGGTGCTGAAGGATGGCGAACAGGTGCTTTACGGCACGCAGGCCATTCTGGCCCATCTGGCCAGGGCCTATGATCCCTCCGGCACATGGCTGCCGCTCGATCCGGCTATCTTTGGTGGCGTCATGCAATGGACGTTGTTTTCAGTCACGCCGCTTGGCTCTGCTGTCACCGCCCGGCGGGTGGCGCTGTTTGGCGGTCCGGGTGATGCCGAAGCACTGAAAGCGTCATCCCGCGCCGCCTTCCGGATCATGGACGACCACATGACGTTGCGCCAATTTAATGGCTACGAATGGTTCGCCGGGGCAGGCCCGACCATTGCCGATCTCGCCCTGTTTCCGAGCTTTGCCCTCAGCCGCGACTACGGCATCGATCACGATGAATTTCCAGCGCTGCGGCGGTGGCAACGGCGGTTTCGCACCGTTGCTGGCTTTCGCACCATGCCGGGCATACCTGATTACCACTAACGATAGGACAGAGCCGGATCTCACCATTCTGTCCATCAGAGGAGCTTATGCCGATGGCCTTAACCCGATTTTCCGTTGCCCCGCTGGCAGGCATGACGCGGCACTTGGCAAATGTTGCGTCTGGCCGTGCCGCGCCGGATCTGGTGATCACCGGCGCCCGCGTTCTCTCGACCTATTCCGAGCGTATTTTGCTGGACAGGGAAATCTGGCTGGCTGGCGGACGGATCGCCGCGGTCAAACCGGCTGGCAGCTCGAAAGCTTTAGGCGTGTCGCGCTATGATGCGCAGGGCGGCATTCTCGCGCCGGGTCTGGTCGATCCGCATATCCATATTGAATCCAGCATGGTCACGGCCTGCGCCTATGCCGAGGCAGCGCTTCTCAACGGCACGACGACGATCTTCTGCGACAGCCATGAAATCGGCAATGTCATGGATGTCGCCGGTGTCGAGGCGATGTTGGAAGACGCCCGCCATGCGCCGCTGTCGATTTTCCTCACTGTTCCCTCCACCGTGCCTGCCACCTCACCGGAGTTGGAAACGGCGGGCGGGGATCTGACAGCGGACAAGATCGCTGCCCTGTTCGACACATGGCCGGAAGCGGTGGCGCTGGGTGAGAAGATGGATTTCGTTCCCGTCACCATGGGAGATGAGCGCGCCCATGCTATTCTGGCCGCAGCGCTTGGCCGGGGCAGGCCGGTTTCGGGCCATGTCTATGGCCGTGAATTCGTCTCGGCCTATGCCGCATCCGGCGTCACGGACACGCATGAAGCCATCGACCGCGACATTGCCGATGATCTGCTGGAGGCGGGGATCTGGCTGTTCCTGCGTGGCGGCCCGCCAACCACGCCCTGGCATTCGCTGCCGGAGGCGATCCGTACGGTGACGGAGCTTGGCGCTTCGCATAAGCGCATCGCCGTCTGCACCGACGACCGCGATGCTGAGGACCTGCTGGCCTTTGGCCTCGACTGGGTGGTGCGCGAGGCACGGCTTGCGGGCATGAGCCGGGAGCAGGCCTGGGCCATGGGCTCGCTGCATGGCGCGACGCGGTTTGGCATGGACGGGGAGATCGGCGGGTTGGGTGGCGGGCGCCGGGCCGATCTGGTGCTCCTGAATGACGACCTTGAACCTGTCAGCACCTGGTATGGCGGCGAATTGGTCGTTGACCACAAAAAGATTACCCCTGTTCTCGATGCCGCGCTTTCCAACCGCTGGCGCTATCCCGATACTGCCTATCACACTGTCAAGCTGCCTGACGTGGTGAAGCTGACCCCGGATCTGCCGAATAGCAAAGTCATCGCCAACACGATCCGCACCGAATTGCCGGGCATCATCCTCGGGCACGAGAAAATCGAGCTGGAACCGGCCAATGACTGGGAAACGCATTTTGCCCGCCACGGCCTGTGCTTCGTGACGGTGATAGAGCGGCACGGCAAATCGCCGGGCAATGTGGCGCATGCGCTTCTTTCCAATTTCGCGCTGAAAAGCGGTGCCGTTGCCTCTTCTGTCGGTCATGACAGCCATAATATCATCATCGCCGGTACCAATGAGGCCGATATGCAGGTGGCTTTGCGCGCCATCGAATCCCATCAGGGCGGGGTCTGTGTGGTGCAGGATGGCACGGTGACGGCCATGGTGCCGCTGCCGGTGGCGGGCCTGATGTCCGACAAGCGGGTGCATGAGGTGGCCGCTGAAGTTCAGGCCTTGAAAGTAGAGTGGGAAAAGGCTGGCTGCACCATTCCCTATATGGGCTTCAACCTGATCCCGCTGTCGGTGATTCCGGAAATCCGCATCACCGACAAGGGCCTGGTGACGGTGCCGCAAATGGTGATCGTGCCGCCCTTCGAGGCAGCGTGATGGATGCCTACCGGCTGGGCCTGGTTGCAACGCGCATCCATTATTTCCAGCTGGTGGCGCGGCTGGGCTCGATCCGCCAGGCCGCCCTTGCCCTCAATGTGGCGCCTTCTTCCGTCAGCCGCATCCTGCGTCAATTGGAAGAGGAAATCGGCACGCCATTGTTTGACCGTGTGCGCCAGCGCCTGAAACTGACCAGTGCCGGTGAATTGCTGCTGTATCACGCCAAAGCGTCGCTGTCGGAACTCAGCCGTGCCTGCGCCGAAATCAACGATCTGCACGGGCTGCATCGAGGTACTGTCTCGGTGGCTGTGGTGGAAAGCGTGGCGCGGGGCCTGTTACCAGCAGCGCTGGAGGCATTCTGGAGCCGCCATCCGGCGATTACCGTTGATATCAAGGTCATGGCTTCGCAGCAGGCGGCCAATGCCGTGGCCGAGGGCGAATGCGATCTCGCGGTTCTTTTCGATGTGCGCGTGCCGCGCACCGTGCGCCGCATTGCCAGCGTCTCGCTGCCAATCGGCGTTCTGGCCCTGCCGGATAGCGACATGGCCAAGCGTACGGAAATCAAGCTGTTCGATCTCGCCAATCTGCGGGTGATCCTCTCGGATGCCAGCCTGACGCTGGGTGCTTCGGTAGAGGAAGCGTTGAACCGGTCGCTGGTGGATCTCTCGCACCGCTCACGCACCAATTCCATCGGCCTGATGGTGGAATTGGCAAGGCGCAATCTCGGCCTTGTCTTGCAAACCCGGGTCGGCGTGGAACAGGAACTGGCCGAGGGCTCGCTGGTCTTCGTCCCGCTCTCCGACAGCCGCTTGCCGAACCGCAAGCTGATGCTGCTATCGCGCTCGGCCAAGGAGATGTCGGATGCGGCCTCGGCGCTGGGACGGCTGCTGGAGCAGTCGGTCGAACAGCTTGCCCAGGCGGCAGGACAGGCCGCGCGAGAGACATCGTAACATGTTGCCTTTTGCGCATCACTTGCGTCGAAAAATGCCGTCTATTCGAAACACGTCCGGTTTGCGAACCTCATACGGAAACGAGGGATCACCATGAAACCATCATCCGTCGATGCCGTTATCCGTGGCCTCAAGAAAGCCGGGGTCAGTGTCGTTTGCTACCTGCCCGACTCGCTGTTCAAGGAGCTGTATCCGGCACTCGATGCCGATCCTGATATCCGCACCATCCGTGTCACCAATGAGGGAGAGGGGGCGGCAATCTGTGGCGGTGTGTTTCTGTCCGGCAAGCGGGCGGCGCTGGTCATGGAAAATTCCGGCCTGCGGGCTTCCGTCGAACCGCTGGCGCGCATGGGGCTGGGGGCTGGCATCCCGGTCGTCATGCTGATGAGCTATCGCGGCGAACTCGGTGAAAATAACTGGTGGGCCATTCCCCACGGCATCACCATGGAGCCGGTGCTGAATGCGCTGCGCATTCCCTACCGGGTGGTGCGCGAGGAAGACGAAATCGAGCAATCGATCATCGATGCCTATAACTGGTCCTACAATGCCTACTACCACTCGGCCATCGCCCTCGGCGGGAGCATCGTCCGATGAAGCGCTATGATTGCATGAAATTGCTGGCCGCACGGCTGGAAAACGAGCTTGTCATCCTCTCGCTCGGGGCCTCCGTTGATGAATGGTATAACGCCGCCCCGCATATGCGCCAAGCCAGCCTGTTCCAGCAGCAGCTTGGCTGCGTCACGCCGCAGGCCTTCGGGCTGGCGGCAGGGCTTCCGCATCGCCGCATCATCTCGCTCGATACCGATGGCGGCATGATGTTCAACCTCGGCATTCTCGCCACCCTTGGCAACGAACAACCGAAAAACCTGTTCATCGTCGTCTGGGACAATGAGTGCTACCAGTCGATCGGTGGGCCGCCGACCCACACGGCTTTCGGCCGGGTGGATATTGCCGCCATTGCTCGCGGCGCTGGGATCGACAATGCCTTTACCGCCCGCACGCTGGAAGAGTTTGAGGCCCATTGCGAGGCGGGGCTGAAGGCCGATGTTCCCTATGTGGTGGTTGCCAAAGTGGCAGGCACCGTGCAGCCGGACATCAAGCGCAAGCATTCGGATGGGCGCGAGGACAAATATATCTTCGTGCGCCATGTCGAGGCGTCAGAAGGCATCGTCATCATGGGACCGAGCGAGCACAATTGAGGCCGATGTCCCCATGTCCAATACGATGACTGAAGCACGGCCCCTCTTGCCACAACGCTCGCTGCAAAACGCCTATGACTATATCGTCGTCGGCGCTGGCTCCGGTGGCTTGCCGGTGGTGCGTCGCCTGATCGATGGCACGGATGCGACCGTGTTGCTGGTCGAGGCAGGCGAACCGGGGATCGGCGTGACCGAGATTGACGATCCCCGCCAATGGGTGCCACTGGGGCGCGGACGCTGGGATTGGGGCTATGATTATGCGCCCACCTCTCGCGTCAATGGCCATACGATTGGCATTCCGCGCGGCAAAGTGCTGGGCGGCTCCTCGGCGATCAATGCGATGATGTGGTATCGCGGCCATCCCAATGATTATAACGCCTGGCAGGCCGCTGGCTGCGAGGGCTGGTCCTTCGAGGATGTGCTGCCATTCTTCAAAAAGGCCGAGGATTGGGAAGGGGGCGAAAGCCGCTGGCGTGGTGCTGGTGGTCCCCTGAAGATCACGACCAGCAAGTCACTCCATCCGGTGGCCCGAGCGATGATGGAGGGCGCTGCCGATCTCGGCATTCCCGTGATCGACGATCCGAACGGACCAAGCAATGAGGGCGCCTGCCCCTCGAATTTCAATATTGTCGATGGCAAGCGCTGGAGTTCGGCTGAGGGTTATCTCTATCCGATCCTCGATCATCCGCGCCTGACTGTGCTGACCGGCTCGCAGGTCATCGGCTTGATACTTGAAAAAGGTCGTTGCACGGGTATTCGCCATCTGGTGGACGGCAAGAGTGTTGAGACGCTTGCCCAAAGCCAGGTAGTGCTGGCGGCGGGCGCTTTCGATACGCCGCGCCTGTTGATGTTGTCGGGCATTGGCGATCCCGAAGAATTGAAACGGCTTGGCATTCCGCTCAAACACGCCCTTCCCGGCGTCGGGCGCAATCTTCAGGATCACCCGCTGGTGCAGGCGGTGGTCTGTCGGTCGAAAATGCCGATGGGCGATATGCTCGACAATGGCGGCGGCACGATGATGAATTGGAAATCGTCGGCCCATCTCGGCCAGCCGGATGTGCATGCCTTTCCCGTGCAGGGCAATAGCGCTACGCCTGCGCTGCGCGCCCTCTACGACATGCCCGGACCGGTGTTTTCGATGGGGGCAGGCTTGATGGGCTCGAAAAGCATCGGATATCTGTGCTTGCTCTCTGCCGATCCTTTCGGCCCGCTGGAGATCCAGCCGAATTATTTTGCAGACCCCGCTGATCTGGAGGCGACGCTTCTGGCTATTGAGACGGTGATGGCGCTGGCGCAGACACCGGCTTTTGCCGGGCTGTTTGATGGCTTTGTCGCGCCGGACACAAAACTGTCGGGGGACGGCCTTCGGGATTTCATCCGTAACGGCTGTTCCACTTTCTTTCATCCTGTCGGCACGGCCAAGATGGGCCGTGACGAGATGGCGGTGGTGGATAGCCGGTTGCGGGTGCATGGCCTTGCCGGGCTGATGATTGCCGATGCCTCGATCATTCCCATCATTCCGACCTGCAACACCCATGCGCCGGTGACGATGATTGGTGAGCGCGCCGCCGCCTTCTTGACGCAGGCGGCGTGAAATTTGCTTGCCCTGAAGGGCAGAAGGAAGACCCTGGAGATGAACATGACTTCGAGCGCAATGATCGTCACCGCCGACACACTGTTGACCATGGATGTGAAAAACAGCGTCATCTCTGATGGTGCCGTTGCCATTGAGGACGGTCGTATTCTGGCGGTCGGTTCGCTGGAGGTGGTGAAGGCCAGCCATCCGGCTCTGGCGGTCAAGAGGATAGACAATGCCCTGCTGATGCCGGGGCTGATCAACGCCCATGCGCATTCCGGCTTCCTGCGCGGCACGGCGGAACATCTGCCGGTCTGGGACTGGCTGACCATCCATATCAATCCGATGCACCGCGTGCTTCTGCCGCATGAAGCTGAGGCTGCGTCCTTTCTGTGCTATGCCGAATCGGCACTGTCCGGCACCACGACTGTTGTCGATATGTGGCGCTATATGGATGGCAGTGCGCGGGCCGCACAGTCCATCGGCACGCGCTTGGTTGCCGTACCCTATGTCGGGGAACATCCCGATTATAACTATTTCGAAACGCTCGACAACAACGAGGCGATGATTGAGACCTGGCACCGCAAGGCGGGGGGCCGCATCAATGTCTGGGTCGGGCTGGAACATCTGTTTTATGCTGATGCGGCTGGCCAGCAGCGGGCCATCGCCATGGCCAAACAGTATAACACCGGCTTTCATACCCATTGTTCGGAAGCGGAAGTCGAGGTTGGCGGTTTTCTCGACACCTATGGCAAGCGGCCCATGCATGTTCTGGAAGATCTCGGCTTCTTCGAGGCTCCACGCACCATGTTGGCCCATGCCGTTTGGCTGGATGAGGCGGAAATCGAGTTGATTGCCAGATACAATGTCTCGGTCGCCCATAATCCGGTGTCGAACATGAAGCTTGCCTCCGGCATCGCACCGATTGCCGATATGCTGGCGGCTGGCATTCCGGTCAGCCTTGGTACGGATGGCGAAAAGGAAAACAACAATTTCGACATGTTCGAGGAGATGAAGACCGCATCCCTGCTCGGCAAACTGCGCCACCGCGATGCCGCGGCTATGGATAGCTGGCAATGTCTGCGCATGGCGACCATTCTCGGTGCCAAGGCCATCGGTCTTGAGGATGAAATCGGCTCTATCGAAGTGGGGAAACGTGCTGATATCATTGCCGTGCGCACCGATACGCCGCGTATGACGCCGCTGTTTGCCGACGGTCCCTATTTCAATGTGCAACACAATCTCGTCCATGCGGTGCGCGGCGGCGATGTCGCCATGACCATGGTGGATGGTCAGGTGATCGTGGAAGATGGCGTGCTGAAGACCGGTGACGTCAAGGCGATCATTGCCGATATCCATGGCATGGCGCCTTCGCATTTTACCCGCCGCGCCGCCTGGCTTGCCGAAAATGGCGGCGGCACCAAGCAATGGATCAGTGAAACGGGAGCAGCCTGATGAAGACGACCGACCAGGTCGCGCTTGACGATTGGTATGCGATCGCCACTGCCGGGGATGTCACGCCCCAGCCGGTGCAAACAACGCTTCTTGGCCAGCAGATTGAATATCGGCTGGACGCGAATGGTGCGCCGCTGGTGCGCGAGGTGGGCGCGGGCGACTGCTATGGACCAGCCTTGCCATTCCAGGTGAAATACGGCTGCCTGTTTACCACACTTGGCACACCGGGAAAGGACATTGTCGATATCGCCGAAGCAGAAGAGACGGATCGCCGGTTCGTGCTGTGCGGCTGGGTGACAATGCGGGCGTCGGGCCTGCGGGTTGTTGAGAATTTCCTCGATATGGCGCATTTTCCCTTCGTGCATACCGATATTCTCGGGTCTGAGCCGCATACCGAAGTGCCGCGCTATCTGTCGGAAATCCGCCGCGATGTGGATGAGGTTTGGGCGACCAATTGCACCTTCTTCCAACCGCGTATTGCCGCCACCGAAAGCGATGGCGATTTCGTTCACCTGACCTACCGGGTGCCATCGCCCTTCGTGGTGATGCTCTACCGGGTCTGCCCAACATCGCCGGACCGGCTCGATGCGATTGCCCTGTTCATCCAGCCGATGGAAGACGGGCTCTGCCGCGCACAGCCGGTGATGTATCTGGTCGATACCGTCTCGCCGCATACGGCTCTGCTTAATTTCGAGCAGGTGATTTTCCTTCAGGATCGGATCATTGTCGAAAACCAGCGCCCCTTGCTGTTGCCGCTTGAGCCACGTGCTGAAATCCCGACAAGGGCCGATTCCTCCTCCATTGCCTATCGCCGCTGGCTGAAGGAAAAAGGCCTCCGTTTTGGCACGACAGCAGGAGCTGCCTGATGGAGGTGCTGGCTCCGAAGACGCTAGACCTGGCAATCGTTGAGGCGCAGCAGCCGGGCGCGCGCATCGTCGCCGGAGCAACAGCGTTGCAACTGGAATGGGCGAAGGGGCTGACGAAACCGGAGCGGATGATCAGTCTCAGCAGGCTTTCTCCAGAGCTGTCGAGCATTACGCAGGTCGGGGGGCATGTCCGCATCGGCGCGATGACGACGCTTGCCGATCTTCTGGCATCGGGTGATGTTGCTATGGCTTTGCCCCTGCTGCATGCCGCCGTCACAAAGGTGGCAAGCCCCGCCGTGCGCACTCTCGCCACGCTTGGCGGCAATATAGCCGGGCGAGCCGGTTGCCTTCTGCCCGCATTGCTGGCGCTGGACGCTGGTCTGGAATTTGCGGGCTATCCTCAAGGCTTCAGCGTATCTCTGGAAAACTGGCTGGCCGACGCACCGCAGCCTGCCGCGATCCTGACGGCTATTCTAATCGCGCCCCAGGAACAGCAAGAGCGGTTCACATTCCGCAAGATCGGTTTGAGAGCGGCTTTCAGCCCCAGTATTATCAATGTCGCAGGCCGCCTCATAGTGGGTCGGAGCGGTGCGGATGCGGTACGGTTTGCCGTGGGCGGCGGCATTGTGCCGCCCGCTCGCCTGCGTGAGGCCGAAGCGCTGGCGGCTGGTGAGGATAGGATCGATTGGTCGCAGGTTCATCCCTGCTTGATTGAGACAATGCACGTGCCGGGCGACGCATTTCGCTCCGCTCCATATCGTCGCCATGCGGCGGCAAATGCAATGACCTTCGCACTCGGCGGCTTTCTGCCCGGACGCATCCCGGCCTGTCCTGCCGCTGTGCCTATCGAATTTGCCCGTCCACCGGAAGGCGAGATGGCGCTTGAGCGCATGCGGATGCCAGACCGCTGGTATGTCCGCCCGGATATGCCGCCGAAGATCCGGGGGGGAATGGCTTATCTAACCGATCACCGGGAGGAGGGCATGCTGGTCGGCCGCATCCTGCGCGCCGGGGTCGCCCATGCGCGGATCCTGTCCATCGACACAGTGGCGGCAGAAGCCTTGCCGGGCGTTGTCGCTGTCGTCAGGCATCGCGACGTGCCGGGGCGGAATGCTTTCGGCATCGTGGTGCAGGACCAACCGGCGCTCTGCTTCGATAAGGTGCGCCATCGTGGCGATCCGGTCGCAGCGGTGGCGGCCGTCGATGAAGAGACGGCGGAAAAGGCGCTGGCGCTGATCGAAGTCCGCTACGCGCCGCTGCCTGTGGTGGATGATATGGAAGCGGCGTTGGAGCCGCAGGCGGAACAGGTGCAGGCAAGCGGCAATCTCCAGCGGGAAATTCTCTTTACCCGTGGCGATATTGTCCAAGCCTTCGCCAAGGCCGCCCATATCGTCGAAGAAGTCTATGTCACGCCCCGCCAGATGCACGGCTTCATGGAGACCGAGGGTGGCTATGCCTTTGTTGGGTTGGATGGGCGACTGAACATGTGCGCTGGCGGCCAGCATGGTGGGCGTGACCGGCTGCAATTGTCGCGTATCCTTGGCTTGGACGAAGACGATATCCGGGTGGTGACGTCGCCGACCGGCGGTGCCTTTGGCGGCAAGGATGAGCTTTCTGTTCAGCCAGCGCTGGCGCTTCTGGCGCTGAAGGCAAAGCGGCCTGTCAGGCTGCATTTGTCGCGGGCGGAATCAATGCTTGCCGGTCAAAAGCGCCATCCGATGAAGATCCGCATGAAAACCGCCTGCGATGCGCAAGGTGTTCTGCTGGCCCAGCAGGTCGATCTGGTGGCGGACGCGGGGGCTTATGCGTCTCTTGGCCCGAGTGTTCTGGAAACGGCGCTGGAACATGCCATCGGCCCTTATCTGGTGGGCAATATCACCACGCGGGGCCGTCTCGCCTATACCAATAATGGACTTTGTGGCGCTTTTCGCGGATTTGGCGCCAACCAGATGACATTTGCCGTCGAGTGCCAGATGGATAGGCTGGCAGCACTGTGCGGGCTCTCGCCTTTGGAGATCCGCAGGCGCAATCTGCGGCAGCCGGGCTCTCCCGGCTATTTAGGGCAGGTCGTATCGACCAGCGAACGCCTGGAGGAAATGCTGGCAGCCGCCAAGGCCTCCGTGCTTTGGCGCAAGCCGCAGGGGATAGGTGCCGATCAGGAGTGGATGATCGGCACGGGCATGGCGCTGAATTATCAGGGCAATGGTCTCGGATCGGTCATTCCCGACCCGGCAGCAGGCCGGCTTGCATTGACGAAGTATGGCCTGATCGAAGGCGCATTCGGGCTGGACGAAATGGGCCAGGGGCTTTTACCGGCAATCTGCGCGGCCATTTCCGCCGAACTGGGGTGCGCGCGCCAAGATGTGCTTCCGCTGATTGGCGATACATTGCTGGCACCGGATTCCGGCTCCACCACCGCCTCGCGTGGCAGCCATGTCGTTTGGGCCTCGGTGCGGCTGGCCGCTCCTGAATTTCGCAGACAGATGTGTCTTGCGGCAGCAGGTCTGCTTGGCTGCGACCCTGAACAGCTCGTCCTAGTGCCCGGCGGATTTGCGGAGCCCGGCAACCATAGCGGCACAATTTTGCTGTCCTATGCGGATCTCGCCGCCGCCTTGCCGGAGACGGATTTGCCAAGCGTCACGGTGACGTTTGATTTTCCGAAGACCAATTATACGGATGCCAATGCCCGCTTTGTCTTTGCTTTCGGCGCCTCGCTGGCCCGTGTTGCGGTCAGCCGGGTGACGGGTGAGGTGCGGGTGCTTGATCTCCACCAGCATTCTGCCGCCGGGCCGATCATCGATCTTGCCGCCTATCTCGGACAATTGGAGGGCGGTGCGGTGCAAGGGCTGGGTTTCACGTTGACGGAGGATTGCCCGATGCAGGAGGCCGCCTATCTGACCGGCAATTTCGACAATTATATGCTGCCCGGCATTCAGGATGCCCCGCTTGGCATGCACGTCTTTGCGCTTGATGATCTCGATCCCGGCGACACGCTTGGTCCACGGGGCGTTGGTGAACTCGGGATCGGTGCGGTCACGCCAGCAATCGCCAATGCCATTGCGGCGGCCACCGGCTATTGGCCGCCAGTCATGCCTGTCGTGCCGGAAACGCTTCTCGCACATCTTTCGGTGCCGGCATGAACCTGGGCTTCACACTGAATGGCCAGCGGGTCACTGTGGAGTGCCAGCCGGAGACGCGGCTTACCGAAATCCTGCGCGACAGGCTGCATCTGACCGCCACCAAGCTTGCCTGCGCCATTGGCCGCTGCGGAGCCTGTAGCGTGCTGTTGGATGGCAGGCTTGCCAATGCCTGCCTGCTGATGGCCTGGCAGATCGACGGTGCCGACATCCTGACGGCGGAAGGGCTGGCCTCCCATCCACTGGGAGAGGCGGTGCGTGAAGGGCTGGCGGAGGAAAACGCCTTCCAATGTGGCTATTGTGCTCCCGGTTTTTCGCTGGCGCTGGTGGCCTTGTTTACGGACAACCCGCAGGCCGGGGAAAAGGACATTCGTGCTGGTCTGGAGGGCAATCTCTGCCGCTGCACCGGCTATCATTCGATCATCAGAGGGGCGTTGAACGCCGCTTGCCGCATTCGCGCCGCACACGCCATTTCCGGAGACTGACATGACCCTGGCACTCGAAAATATCGGCCCCAAAAACGAGGGTGCCAAAGGCTTTCTGGCCCGCCGCCATAAGCAGATCCTGATCGGCGGGTTCTGGCGCGACGCCGGTTCCCGGCAATGGTTCGAGACAGCCGACCCCGCTACGGGTGAGGTCTTGGCCGAACTTGCCGAAGGAACGGTTGCCGATGTGGACGAGGCCGTGGCCAGCGCCCGTGCCGCTCTCACCTCTCAGGCATGGAAAGGATTGACGCCCTCCCAGCGCGGCAGGCTGCTGTGGAAAATCGCCGAGTTGATCGACGCCCATGCGGAGGAACTGGCGGAACTCGAAACGCTTGATCAGGGCAAAAGCTTCAAGACCAGCCGTTTTGCTGAAATTCCGGCCAGCGCCGAACAGTTCCGTTACTTTGCCGGTTTCTGCACCAAGATCCTCGGCACCACCATTCCGACCTCTATCGGTTATCAGCCGCAGGGCAAGCAGATCTTTGCCTATACCACCCGTGAGCCTGTGGGCGTGGTGGCTGCGATCACCCCCTGGAATTCGCCCCTGCTGATGGCGGCCATGAAGCTTGCGCCAGCGCTGGCCGCCGGTTGCACCGTGGTGCTGAAACCGGCGGAAGAAACCTCGCTGACGGCATTGCGGCTGGGCGAGTTGATGCTGGAGGCGGGTCTGCCTGACGGCGTTGTCAATATTGTCACCGGCTTTGGCGAAACGGTAGGAGTGGCGCTGTGCGCCCATCCGGATGTCGACAAGGTGGCTTTCACCGGATCAACCGAGGTTGGCAAGCTGATTGTTGCCGCTGCTGCCGGTAATCTTAAGAAATTGACGCTGGAACTGGGTGGCAAATCACCGGCTATCGTCATGCCGGATGCCGACATGGCTCTGACCGTCGAGGGCATTGCGCGCGGCATCTTTAGCAATTCCGGTCAGGTCTGCGTGGCGGCATCGCGTGTCTATGCCCATCGATCGGTTTGCGAGCAGGTGGTGGAAGGGCTGTCAAAGGCCGCTTGCAGCTTGCGCCTCGGTCACGGGCTGGACCCTGCTGTCGATCTAGGACCACTGGTTAATCGCCGTCAGGCCGACCGTGTGGCGACCTATGTGGCGGAGGGGAGGGCAGAGGGCGCTGAAATTGTGGCGGGTGGCAGCCAGTCAGGCGAAACAGGCACATTTTATGCGCCGACCGTGGTAACGGGCGTGCGGCCTGACATGCGGTTGATGCGCGAGGAGATCTTCGGTCCCGTCGTGGCGGTGACGCCCTTCGATGCGGTGGATGAGGCACTGCTCTATGCCAATGACAGTCCTTACGGATTGGCGGGCAGCGTCTGGACCCGGGATCTTTCCCAGGCTCACCGATTGGCGGCGCAGGTCAGGGCCGGGACGATCTGGATCAATTGCCATTCCTATTTCTCCCCCGAACTGCCGAAGGGTGGTCACCGCCAATCCGGCTGGGGCTATGAGAACGGCGCGCCGGGCCTGGAAAACTACCTGGAAACCAAAACCGTCTGCGCGCTGATTTAACGCCGAGAGTTTTTCTAATTTAAGATTGATGTTGATCACGGTTTCTTTGCTCCGGGCGCCCCTTTGCGCTTGCCGGACGGATTGCGATGCAGTTTAAAGTTACTTTGGAGGCGCCAGCTCAAACAGGTTTCAGGACTGATTATTCAGGCGGGAGATATAGATGAAGAAAATATATGGTGACGCAAGTGCGGCCTTGGACGGATTGTTGTTCGATGGCATGACGATTTGCGCCGGTGGTTTCGGGCTTTGCGGCATTCCCGAACGCCTGATTGATGCGATTGTCGCATCCGGGGTCAAGGATTTGACGATTGCTTCCAACAATGCTGGCGTCGATGGGCATGGGCTTGGAAAACTTCTGCGCACCCGCCAGGTGAAAAAGATGATTTCCTCCTATGTGGGGGAAAACAAGGAATTCGAGCGGCAATTTCTGAGCGGCGAACTGGAGGTCGAATTCTGCCCGCAGGGAACGCTGGCCGAGCGCATGAGGGCTGGCGGTGCCGGTATTCCCGGTTTCTATACACGAACCGGCGTCGGCACCCAGGTGGCCGAGGGCAAGGAAACGCACGTTTTCGATGGTGAAGTCTATCTGCTGGAGCGCGGCATCCGGGCCGATCTGTCGATTATCAAGGGATGGCGCGCCGATGAGGTCGGCAATCTGATGTTCCGCAAGACGGCCCGCAATTTCAATGCGCCTGCGGCAACATCCGGTAAGATCTGCGTGGCGGAAGTCGAGGAAATCGTGCCGGTCGGAAGTCTCGACCCTGATGCCATCCATCTTCCCGGCATTTATGTCCGGCGGATGATCGACGGTTCGCCTTATGACAAGAAGATCGAATTCCGTACCGTTACAGTAAGAGGAGCAGCCTGATGTCCTGGAGCAGAGATGAGATGGCGGCCCGCGCCGCAAAAGAGCTCAAGGACGGTTTCTATGTCAATCTTGGCATCGGCATTCCGACGCTTGTGGCCAATCACATTCCACCTGGGGTTGAAGTGACGCTGCAATCCGAAAACGGCATGCTGGGTATCGGGCCGTTCCCCTTTGAGGGTGAAGAGGATGCCGACCTCATCAATGCCGGCAAGCAGACGATCAGCGAGCTGCCGTCATCCAGCTATTTTTCGTCTGCCGACAGTTTCGCGATGATCCGTGGCGGCCACATCGACCTCACCGTGCTGGGCGCGATGGAAGTCTCGGCCAATGGCGATATTGCCAATTGGATGGTCCCCGGCAAGATGGTCAAGGGCATGGGCGGCGCGATGGATCTCGTGGCCGGTGTCAAAAAGGTCATCGTGGTCATGGAGCATTGCTCCAAGGCAGGCGAATCCAAGTTCATTCCCGAATGCACGCTGCCGCTGACCGGGCTGAATGTGGTGGACATGATCATTACCGATCTCTGCGTATTCGTACGGTCTGATCGCGCCGGCACCTTCCGACTTGTTGAACTGGCGCCTGAGGTCACCGTGGCCGATGTCCAGGCCAAGACCACGGCTGCTTTCGAGATCGCCGAAGGCCTTTAACCCAGGTTTGAAGCCAGTCATGCCTAAGCCCCTACAGCGTCAAATGACGACGCTGTAGGGGCTTTTTTATTGGGGGTTGGTAACTCTGACAATTGCAATTCGTAAATTTGGTCCTACCAATTTTCGAAAAAGCGATGATGAAATTGTGATATCGAAGCATTATTCCGAATATTGCCTAATTTATAGAAATTTGGTACGACCAATAAGATAGAAAAAGGTCTTACCAATGTCGCTGACCGAGCGCATCGAAGCCATGATTGTTGAGCGCAAGCTCAGCCCGGGAGGTCGTCTGCCGCCGGAGCGCAGCCTGGCGGCGGAGCTTGACGTCTCACGGTCGCGGCTTCGGGAGGCAATCCAGCAGTTGATCAGCCGTGGGATCGTCGTCAGCCGTCGAGGTGGCGGTACTTTCGTTGCCAGTCAGGATGCGACCCAATCGCTGGAACGGGCGCTGGAACGGGCGCTGAAGCCGCTTTTGCCGATGGTTCAGGGCGAGGCGGGATATTGGCGCGATGTGATGGAAATTCGAAAATCGCTCGACACGGATGCTGCCTATTACGCGGCCTTGCGGGCCACTGATCTGGATAAAGAGCGGATGAAAGTGGCCTTTGCAGCGATGAGCGCTGCGGAAGGCGGCAATCCGCAGAGCCAGGCGCGGGCCGATGCGGCTTTTCACATGGCGATTGCCGAGGCCTCGCATAATGTCATTCTGCGCCAGATTGTCGCCGGGCTGTCAGAGCTTTTACAGCACAGCATCGCGCAAAGCCTGATGCAGTTCTATCGCCAGCCGGATCTTGCGCCAGCGTTAGAGCGCCAGCATGGCCTGATTCTGGACGCTATCCTGGCCGGGCAGCCGGATGAGGCCCGCAAGGCAGCGGCAGATCACCTCGCCTTCGTGGAGGAAAACCTTCGTGTCATCGAGGACAACCGCGCACGGGAGCTGCGAGCCTCAGAGGCTTTGCTCAGACCGGAATTTCAAGGGGAAAATTTATCATGATCATTTCGTCCTCGACCGATTACCGCGAGGCGGCCCGCCGCCGTCTACCGCCCTTTCTATTTCACTACATCGATGGTGGCGCCTATAGCGAGCACACGATGCGCCGCAATATCGCTGACCTTACCGATCTGGCTCTGCGTCAGCGGGTGCTGAAAAGCGTGGGTACGGTTGATATTTCCACGACGCTTTTCGATGAAGAGCTGGCTATGCCGGTCATTCTCGCGCCCGTGGGATTGACAGGCATGTATGCAAGGCGCGGCGAAGTGCAGGCCGCGCGCGCAGCGGAAAACAAAGGCATTCCGCTGACGCTTTCAACAGTGTCCGTCTGCCCGATCGAGGAGGTGCAGGCGGCCATCAGCCGCCCCATCTGGTTCCAGCTCTACGTGCTGCGGGATCGCGGCTTCATGAAAAATGCGCTGGAGCGGGCCTGGGCGGCAGGTATTCGCAATCTGGTGTTCACGGTTGATATGCCCGTACCCGGCGCTCGCTATCGTGATGCCCATTCCGGCATGTCCGGCCCGAATGCCTCTGTCCGCCGTATTGTCCAGGCCGTGATGCACCCGACATGGGCTATCGATGTCGGCCTGTTGGGAAAGCCGCATGATCTTGGCAATGTCTCGGCCTATCGCCAGCAGAAAACCAATCTGGCTGACTATGTCGGCTGGCTCGGCGAAAACTTCGATCCCTCGATTGGCTGGAAGGATCTGGAATGGATCCGGGATTTCTGGAAGGGACCGATGATTATCAAGGGCATTCTCGACCCGGAGGATGCTAAAGATGCTGTTCGCTTCGGGGCTGATGGCATAATCGTCTCCAACCACGGCGGGCGCCAGCTGGACGGCGTTCTGTCTTCCGCCCGCGCCTTGCCGACTATTGCCGCTGCGGTCAAAGGTGACCTGACGATCCTTGCCGATTCCGGCATTCGCTCAGGTCTGGATGTCGTGCGGATGATCGCGCAGGGAGCCGATGGCGTGTTGATCGGACGCGCTTTCGTCTATGCATTGGCCGCCGCCGGACAGGCGGGTGTGGAAAATCTGCTCGATCTTTTCGCCAAGGAAATGCGGGTTGCCATGACGCTGACCGGCGCGCGTTCCATCGCCGAAATCTCAGCCGATAGCTTGGTGCGCGGCCTCTGAAAACCCGGAGTTTGCCTAGAGCATTTCCAGGAAAGTGGAGCCGGTTAGGCGGAAAGCTCACATGGGTTTTGACGCAGGTCGGCTCGAATCTAGATGGCAGACATCGCTTCTCTGCCGACCGCAGGTTCCCTTTGATGTCTTCCTGTAGCTGTGGATGGTTGCGTTCCGTCAATTCCGATTGGAATGGCTCGGCGCGACCGTGTCGCATATATTTATCAAATTTTTTTGTTATCTCGATTTTTGATATTGAATAATTATCAAAAAACGATAATTTGTAAAAACATCATCAGGGAGGATCAAATGGCATTCACAGCCGTTCAAGCAGGTGCGTACCTGCATCACGTTGCATTCGAAAGCTCCAATCCTGAGCGTCTGGCGCAGTTCTATGCCGATGCCATGGACATGAAGCTCGAGAAGGTTGGAGACGCGTGGATTTGCGAAGGGCCAAAGCGCCGCTTCATCGCTGTTGCTGGAGCCGACAAGACGCTGGCTTATTCCGGACTTGCTTGCCGCAACGCCGAAGGACTTGCGCTTCTGCGGGCCCGGGTCGATGCTGAAGGCATTGCGGTGCTGGCTAGCCCCTCGCCCTATTTTGAAGATGGTGCATTCGCGATTCGCGATCCTGACGGTCGTATGGTGTGCTTCGGTATTGCCAAGCCCGACAAGCCGGGTGCCAAGGGTATCCAGGGGCCAACGCAGCATCTCACCTATGCATCCGAGGATGTGGCTGCATTTGTTGACTTTTACGTCGGCAAGCTAGGTTTCCAGCTGACTGACCGCGTGTTGCATGAAGATGGAAGGCTCGCTACCGCCTTCACGACCTCCAATCACGAACATCACACTATCGCCTGCTTCTATACGCCTGGCCGCGTTGGTGTTGATCACCATTCCTACGAGGCCGGGGAATGGAACTACATCCGTGATTGGTGCGATCATCTGGCAACCCTCGATATCCAGCTGAGCTGGGGCCCCGGTCGCCATGGTCCTGGCAACAATCTCTTCATTTTCATCACGGATCCGGATGGCAATTGGATTGAGATCTCGGCTGAACTGGAAGTTATCTACGATCGCGACACGATGGATTGGCCGCAGCATCCGCGCACGCTCAACAAATGGGGCGAGGCGATTCTTCGCTCCTGATCTTGTCGTCTGATCTCACTTCCAAGACCAATTCTAGGAATTAGTGACATGCAATTTTTAAGTTACACCCGGCTTGGCCGGGCCGGTTTCGGCGTTCGTGTCGACAACGGTATCGTTGATCTCACCGGCAGGCTTGCCTCCGATGTCGTGACGCTGAAACAGGCTATCGAAGCCGGTCTGCTCGAGAGCGCTCAGGATTATATCTCCGGGCGGCGGGCTGAGTTCACTGAGGCTGATATTGCGCTTCTGCCGGTTGTGCCGGATGCTGGCAAAATCCTCTGCGTCGGGTTGAACTATGAAACCCACCGTGCGGAAACCAAGCGGCCCGACGCCAAATATCCGACGATCTTCACCCGTTTCGCTGACACTCAGATTGCCCATCGTCAGGCAATCCTGAAGCCTCGCGTGTCGGATCATCTGGATTATGAAGCCGAGCTTGCTGTCGTCATCGGCCGCGGCGGACGCTATATCGCCGAGGAAAATGCCCTCGATCACGTGGCAGGCTATACCTGCTATAACGATGCGACCATCCGTGATTGGCAGCGGCATACGTTCCAGTTCACGCCGGGCAAGAATTTCCCGGCAACCGGGGCATTTGGCCCGCAGCTCGTAACCCCGGATGAAGTTGGCGATTACACGAAGCTGAAAATCACCGGCCGTCTCAATGGTCAGGTGATGCAGGATGCAACTCTGGCCGATCTGATCTTCCCCATTGCCACGCTGATTTCCTATTGCTCGCACTTCACGCCGTTGCAGCCTGGCGACGTGATCCTGACGGGTACGCCAGGTGGTGTTGGAGATCGCCGGGAGCCGCCTGTTTTCATGAAGGCAGGGGATGTTTTCGAAGTGGATATCCCCGGTGTTGGCCTGTTGGTCAACGCTGTCGGCACGGAACCCTGAGCAGCGCAGCCCTGGGGCGCGGGGCGGGAGGACTGCGCCACCCATCTACAGCATGGTTCCCTGGGTTCATTCGAGCCCAGGGGTAAAATACTGTATTTATAGGGTGTTGCAGCGAAATTTAAGACACGGAACACGATGCGGGCGCTGTAACATTCAGCGTGGAGAGGAGGGCCTGATGAACGCCGAGGAACTTGAGACCGAAGTCGAGGTCGTCATTGTCGGGGCGGGTCCAACCGGACTGACCCTGGCTAATCTTCTGGGCGGCATGGGTGTGTCGGTGGCGCTTGTCGAGCGCAACCTGACCACGGTTCAGGAGCCGCGTGCCGTGTCCATCGACGATGAATCGATGCGAACCATGCAGGCTATCGGGTTGGAGGACGCGGTAGAGAAAATCGTGATGCGCGGCTATGGCTCACGCTATCTCTCGCCGGCTGGCAAGCTGTTTGTGACCGTGGAGCCGACGTCGCGCGATTATGGTTTCGACAAGCGCAATGCATTTCAGCAGCCGGAATTGGAAGCGCTTTTGCGCGAAGGGCTTGCCCGTTATCCCAATGTGATCCAGTTTTTCGGCTGGGATATGCAAACCTTTTCCCAGAGTGCAGATTCCGTCAGCGTGGAAATCGCCCATGCGGCGAAAGGAAACCGCGCCATCCGGGCGCGCTATATGGTTGCCAGTGACGGAGGACGTTCCCCAACACGTGGAAAGCTTGGCGTCCATCTTGTCGGTTCCACCTTTGTGGAGCGTTGGCTGATTGTCGATCTGGTGCGGACGGAAAATCGTTTTCGTCATACGCAGGTCCATTGCGATCCTGCTCGCCCGTGCATATCGCTGCCCGGTCCGGACAATATCCGTCGCTACGAATTCATGCTGCATACCAATGAGGACGAGAAGGCGGCGACCGAGGAGGCCTTTGTCCGTGGCCTTCTGGAGCGTGTTGGACCTGACCGGGATTGTGAATTTCGCCGCGTTCGGGTCTATACATTCCATGCCCGTCTGGCCGATCGCTGGCGGGACGGCAATATCTTTCTCGCCGGTGATGCCGCGCATTTGACGCCGCCTTTTGCCGGGCAGGGAATGAATAGCGGCCTGCGCGATGCGCATAATCTGGCCTGGAAACTGGCGGAAGCATTGCGTGGCGATATGCCGTCCGATTTCCTGGATAGCTACGAGATTGAGCGGCGGCCACATGCCTGGGAAATGATCGCACTGGCGCTGCGCATGGGGCAGGTGATGATGCCGGAAAATGGCATCAAGGCCCTTTTGACGAGGGCAGCTTTTCGTATCCTTGGGCTCTATCCGCCCGTCCGTGATTATTTCGCCCAAATGCGCTACAAGCCAAAGCCACGCTTTCGCCAGGGACTTCTATGGCCCGACTCCAGGCCGGAGAAGGAGACCATGGTGGGACGGCTGGTGCCGCAGCCCGTGGTGGAAGACAGCCACCGGCACCGCGTATTGCTTGACCGCGTCTTGCCGGATGGACCTGTTGCTCTGGTCTTTGATGAATTCCCTGACCGTGCTTTGTCCGTTGATGTCATTAGGGCTCTGGAGGCGGCGGGTGCAACCGTGGTCGGCTTGACCCCGGAATGGATGAACCCCATTGACGGCACTTTCCCGGTTCACCGGGATGTCGGGCGGCTGTTCAGCTCCGGCCCGATGAAATCCTATCTTGGTCATGTGCTCTTGCTGCGCCGTGACCGATATATCGCGGCCGCCACGCCTGTCTCTGAAGCCCTCGATCTGGTGGAAAAGCTGGGGATGCTTGGTCCACGCCCGGTGACCCGTGCAGAGGTGAAGAACCCTTTAGCTGCGGCATCCTAGAGTTTATTGGAAAGCCAAACGGTAAGATACTGCTGCATCATGCCTATTGTCTAAGGCCCTTTTGTTGAGGGGGCGATGGTTAGGGCATGGTGCTTTGTCTCAGATGTCCGCCAATTCAGTCAGTAAGAAAGTTGCTCTTCATATTTCCGCATTTAGTTATAAAATATCATAAAATGATAATTGAAATTTTAAATACAAAATTCTATTCGATTTTATGATAATAAACTTGATAAAATGCAGGAATTGATAATAATCGTTCTTGTCGTTGCGGAGAAGCTGAGACATCGGGGAATGTCGTCAGATAGGCAAGAAGAGGTCCGTGGCGACACGTAAAGACTAGGCCCAAATCTGCAAGACATGCCGTGCCGTTATCGGCGCATGGCCAGCGATCCAGCATCATCAGTTCACTGAACAATTTTGCCTTCGATCGGGTCTGTTTTACGGATTTGTCGGCAGCGTCGTGCTTTTTGCGCTGTCCCTTTTCGAGGGGTAGTCAAAGGGGGGAGGCACAATTGACGATCATTGGTGGAGGAGCGCTATGATGACCGAACTGAAGTTTACACGCCGAGGTGCCCTTGGGTTGCTTGCTGCTGCGCCATTGGCCGGTTGGGCCGGGCAGGGACGAGCCGCCACCCAGCCGATCAAGATCGGGCTGGTCTTGACCATGTCCGGTCCGTTCGCATCGAGCGGGCAAATCATGGCCAATGCGGCGAAACTCTATCTGGAGACCGAGGGCAAGGCCGTGCTGGGAGATATTCCGGTCGAGCTCGTCATCCGCGACGACGGCGGTGCCAATCCGGATGTGGCCAAACGGCTGGTGCAGGAACTGGTGACGCGTGACAAGGTGCAATATCTTGGCGGCTTCCAGTGGACGCCCAATGCCAATGCTGTCGCTCCATTGTTGATGAAGGCCAAGATGCCCTGCGTCTTGTTCAATGCGGCGGGCGCCAATACCACGCAGCTTGCTCCCTGGTATGCGCGCACGGCCTTTACCCATTGGCAGGTGAACCAGCCGTTGGGTGAATGGGCGGCGGCCTCGCGCGGTTTCAAGCGAGCCTACCTGCTGACCACGGATTTTGCACCTGGCCACGATGCAGAGGAAGCGTTCACGAAAGGCTTCACGTCCAAGGGTGGAGCCATTGTCGCTTCTGTGAAAATGCCGATCCAAAGCACAAATTTCGTCCCCTTTCTGCTCGCAGCCAAGCAGGAGAAGCCGGATGTGGTCTTTGCATTCCATCCCGGCGGTGTGCAGGCCTCCGCGTTCATGCGGGCCTATCAGGAAGCCGATCTGCGCGGCGCGGGCATCCAGTTGATTGGTCCGGGAGACCTGACAAGCGACGAGGAATTGCCGAATATCGGCAATGCTGCGCTGGGCGTCATCACCGCTGGCCAATATAGTATGGCGGGTGATCGCCCGGCCAACACCGCTTTTGTCGAGGCCTGGAAGAAGGCCTATACGTTCCTGCCCGTCCGGCCCAATTATATGGCCGTCGGCGCCTATGATGGCATGCATCTGATCTGCTCAGCCATTGCCGCTACCAAGGGTGCGGTGGATGCGGCGGGTGCCATGGCCGCGATGAAAACCTTCAAGGCGGAGCAGAGCCCGCGTGGGCCAATTTCGATCGACCCCGAGACGCGCGACATTGTGCAGAATATCTACATCCGTGAGGTGCGCGAGAAGAACGGCGAGCTTGCCAATGTGGAACTCGAAACCATTCCTGCCGTCAAAGACCCTTGGAAGGTTGAGCATCCTCTCTGATCTCCGGTCGCTCAGAACGTGCGGCTAGCGTTTGTCTGGGGAAGTGGAACTCGTTTTCCTGAAACGACAAACGAAAACAATGGAAGCGAGAGTCTGTCTGGTTCGATCTGACCTGACGGACTCATCGGAGTCATCCCGCAATATTGCCGGATGACAGGGAGGAGGCTTGTCATGACACTGGTGGAAGTTGCGTTCCAGTCGCTTGCCTATGCAAGCGTGCTTTACCTCATATCCGTCGGCCTGTCGGTGACCCTCGGACTGATGGGTTTCGTCAATCTGGCGCACGGCGTTTTCGCCATGGCCGGTGGCTATATAGCGGCTACCGCGATCAGCGTCTGGGGCCTGCCCTGGCCGCTCGTGTTGCTCTGTGCTCCCCTTGCCGTCGCACTCCTGGCGGCGGTCGCGGAAAAGCTGCTCTATGCCCGGCTTTATGGTCGGTCTGAGCTTGATCAGGTTCTCTTCTGCATCGGATTGATCTTCATCGTCGGTGCGCTGGCGCGGTTGTTTTTCGGGCCGCTCATGCGCCCGGTCGTCATTCCCGCGTTTCTGGCCCAAAATCTGACGGTGGGGCCTTTCTCATTCTATCTCTACAAGCTGGTCGTGATCGGTATCGGTATCCTGACTGTTGCTTTCATCCTGTTTGTGCTTGAGCGCAGCCGGATCGGCGCCATCATCAGGGCCTCCGTCGAAAACCGGGGCATGGCGGAATCGATCGGCATTCGCACGAAACATGTGTTCATGGCGACCTTCGCCTTTGGGGGGGCACTCGCGGCCCTGGGCGGCATGCTGGGGGCTGATGTCTTCGGGCTCAATCCGTCCTATGCCTTCGATATTCTCGTCTATGTTCAGATCGTCGTCGCTGTGGCGGGGCTTGGCACGTTGCGAGGTTCTTTCGTCGCAGCACTTCTGGTCGGCACGGTCCAAACCGTTTCGGCCTATTATGTGCCGGCTTTTGGCACCGTCATGCTGTTTCTCCTCGTCTTCATCCTGCTGCTGGTCAGGCCGCGCGGGCTGTTTGGAAGGGTATGAAGATTGAAAATGTCAGATCGCTCCACTCTTGTCTCTCCACCGTCCACGTTTACCGGCTTCTTGCGCCGCAAGCATGGATTTAACCCGGCTGATGGCCTGATCGTCCTTGCATTGGCGCTGGTGCCACTGCTCGGCGATGATTATTACGCGCTCGGCGCCCAAGTCCTCGTGACGGTTATCTTCGCCTTGTCCCTCGATCTTCTAGTCGGCTACGCCGGGATCGTCACGCTGGGCCACGCCGCCTTTTTCGGGGTTGGCGCCTATGCAACCGGCATTGCCTCAAAATACGGCTGGGGCGAGCCATTGAGCGGCCTGTTGATCGGTGCCATGGCAGCCGGGCTGGTGGGCGCGGTGGTTGGAGCCATTGTTTTACGCACGGCACGCTTCACCTTGCTGATGCTGACGCTTTGTACGGTGTTTCTGTTTGGCGAGATCGCCAACAAGGCGACCTGGCTGACCGGAGGCGTCGATGGCTTGGTGGGCATGGAGACCTGGCCGGTTTTGGGCCTTTATGAATTCGATCTACTCGGTCAGGTCGGTTATTGGTTCTCGGCCCTGGTCTTTCTGCTTGTCTGGCTTGGGGTGCGCCGATTGGTGCATTCGCCTTTTGGACAATCGATCATGGCGATCCGCGACAATCCCGGTCGTGCCGCTGCCATCGGCATCGCGGTCCGGCCACGCACATTGCTGATTTTCGTCATTTCCTGCTGGCTGGCCGGGCTCGCTGGTGCCCTGCAAGCCGAGGTCAATCAATTCGTTGGCCTGAAGGATATGAGTTTCGAGCTTTCGGCAACTATCCTTGTGATGTTGGCGCTTGGTGGCTCAGGGCGGCTTTACGGCGCGATTATTGGACCTGCTGTCTATCTCATCGCCCAGGACATCTTGTCGAAAGACAATCCTGTAATGTGGCAGCTCTGGCTGGGGATCATCCTCGTGGTGCTCGTTCTTTTCGCACCAGGGGGCATTACGCGGATTTTGGCTCAACTGCGCGGAAGGATCGGTCGATGAGCGCTTTGCAGCTTGAAAACCTTACCTTGCAATTCGGTGGACTGGTGGTCACCAACAATGTGTCGCTCGTGCTTGAGAAGGGCGCACGCCACGCATTGATCGGGCCAAACGGTGCTGGCAAGACGACGCTGATTAATCTCATTACTGGCAGGCTGAGCCCACGAAAGGGAAGGATATTTCTCGACGGTATCGACCTTACGGGCATGGCGCAGCACAAGCGTGTCGAGCTAGGGCTGGTTCGCAACTTCCAGGTCACCAATCTCTTTACCTCCTTCACAGCCCTCGAAAATATCGCGCTTGCAATTGGCGAACGTGAAGGCTTTGGGTTTTCGATGGCAGGGCATCATGGCTTCCCGGCAAAAGTGGTCGCGGAAGCAGAAGAGATCGCCAGCCGTATGCGCCTTGCCAATGTCCCGCATGTTCCAGTGCGCGATCTGGCCTATGGCCAGCAACGCCTCGTGGAACTGGCTGTCGCCATGGCCCTGCGCCCGAAAGTGCTGTTGCTGGATGAGCCCGCCGCTGGACTGCCTGCGGCGGATCATGAGGTGATCCTCACTATTCTCGATGAATTGCCAGCCGATGTTGCCGTCTTGCTGATCGAGCACGATATGCCGCTGGTTTTCCGCTTCGCCCGGGACATCACGGTTTTGGCCGAGGGAACGATCATCGCGCGTGGCACGCCAGAGGAAATTCGCCATGACGCCAATGTCCGTGCTGCTTATCTGGGGAACCGTTCATGACCGCAGACCTGCTCGAAATCAGAAATGTCGTCAGCGGTTACGGCCCGACCCGTATCATCAATGGCATTGACCTGACCCTCCCCATGGGAGGCGGGCTGGCGCTGCTTGGGCGCAATGGCGCGGGTAAAACCACACTGCTCTGCACCATTGCCGGACGCTTGGCGCTCAAGGAAGGCAGCATTCGCTTTAACTCTGCGGAAATCGGCGGGCTTTCTCCCAGCCAACGCTGCCGGCTTGGCATAGGCTTCGTGCCGCAGGAGCGGCAGATCTTTGCCACCTTGAGCGTCGAGGAAAACCTGCGCATTGCCGATCTTCGCCGGGGATGGACGATAGAGCGGGTCTACGAGCTCTTTCCCCGTCTTGCAGAGCGCCGGAAAAACGGTGGCAACCAGCTTTCCGGTGGAGAGCAGCAGATGCTGGCAATAAGCCGTGCGCTGATGAGCCAGCCGACGTGCCTCCTGCTTGATGAGCCCTTCGAGGGCCTGGCACCTGTTATCGTCGATATGCTGCTTGAAGCGCTGATCAAGCTTCGCAAAGAAAGCGAAATGTCGATGATCATCGTTGAGCAACATGCGAAACTGGCGCTTGAAATCGCCGAACAGGGCATGGTTATCGAACGCGGCCAGGTCCGCGTCAGCGGTTCGCGTGAAAGCTTGCTCCAGGATTGGACCGAGATTGAGGATATGCTGGCCGTGACGCATTAAAGTTTGCGTAAGGAAAAATCGAAACTGATTTTTCCAAAAAGATAAATAAAAACAATAGTAAAGACGATCTGCCCGATTCGGATTGAGCCGGACAGATCATCTGTGAGGACGGCAGTCATTTTTACCTCGGAACGCCATCCGGGCGCAGTTGCCGTCTTTGTGCTGCTATACGGAACGGGGCGTTCATCGCACCATAACCACCATAGGCGCCGCGCCTTTCGACGATTTCGAAGAAAAAGCCCTCACCGAAGGTGCGGCTGTAGATCTGGAAATACTCGCCATTGTCGTCGCGGTCGTAAAGGATGCTGGCCGAACGCAGCGCATCGGCAAAGTCCGGTTCCAGACCGAAGCGGGCTTCCAGATCGTCGTAATAATTGCGCGAGATGGTCAGCGCCTGGAAACCGCAGGCTGAAAGCGCCTGCGCGGTGGCGAAGATATCTTCGGTTGCGAGGGCGATATGCTGGATGCTGGTGCCGAAGCCTTCTTCGAGAAATTTTCCGGCGACGGTTTTCCGGTTATCGGCGCCGTTCAGCGTCACCCTGAAACGAGGATCTGGTTTGCTTTCGATCGCTTGGCTGCGCACCAGACCGCCTGGATCGACCACATCGACCATGGGCGTGCGCCGTGTGGCGAAAATCGAGCCGTAGAACAGCAGGCATGTCAACATCTCGTCATAGCGGGTTGTCTGGGCAAGATGGTCGATACGGGTCAGGCGGGTGTTGGCCGGAGCCGGATCGGCGTCCAGGTCTTTGAATTCCTGTTTCCAGATGCCGGATAGGGCAGGCGTGTCATCAAGGAAATAAATGACGCCATTGCTCACGCCTTGAATGGCGGGCACGGGCACTTCGCCCGGTTTGCGCGGTTCGGAGAAGCTCGTTGCCCCCAGCGCCGTGGCGCGCTTCAAGGCGTCCTCGGCGTGCTCCACCTTCATGCCGAAGGCGTAGGCACTGGTTCCATGGATTGCGTAGGATGCGCCGGCAAAACTGTTGTTTGTCGTATCGGTATTGATGAGGATGCGGATGTCGCCCAGAGTGTAAAGGTCAAGATCCCTGTTGCGATGGGTCGCGGTTTTCGAAAAGCCAAGCGTCGCTAAAAATGCCGCCAGATCATGCTTTTCCTCGACCGATGTCGCAAATTCCACGAATTCGACGCCCTGGGTTTCGACAGGGGCTGGCATGGCCGGGGCGCTGAGCCGGATATCGGGTTCGAGGCGTTGGACTTGGTCCATGAGGTAGACCAGCGAGCGGTGTCCGTCCTCGGCAATGGCTCGCGGTGAGCCTCCCCGGAACTGGTCGTTGAAAATCTCCAGGGATAGCGGCCCGGTATAGCCTGTGGCTGCCACAGCGCGCATGAAATCGACCACCGGAAGGTCGCCTTCGCAGGGCATGTTGCGGAAATGGCGGCTCCAGTAGAGCAGATCCATGTCAAACAGCGGCGCATCGGCGAGTTGGACGATGAAGATCTTGTCGCCGGGAATAGAGCGGATCGAGTTCGGATCGATCTTGCGCGACAGGGTGTGAAAACTATCAAGAATCAGGCCGACATTGGCATGGTTTGCCCGGCGCACCACTTCCCAGGCATCCCTGTGGTCGTTGACGTGACGACCCCAGGCGAGCGCCTCGTAGCCGACGCGGACGCCGTGCTTTGCCGCGCGTTCGCCCAGTTCCTGGAAGTCAGCGGCGGCCCGGTCGATGCCGCCCAGCGAAATCGGAGAGACGTTCGAGCAGATCAGCATCAGGTCGGTGCCAAGCTCGTCCATGATCTCGAATTTGCGCTCGGCCCGCTCAAAAGCGCGGGCGCGGTGCAGTTCCGGCATGCCTTCGAAATCGCGGAAGGGCTGGAACAGGGTAATGTCGAGACCGTGGTCGGCGACCATTTTCGCCACATCCCGGGGGGAGGCGTCATAGGTCAGGAAATCGTTTTCGAAAATCTCGACGCCGCTGAAGCCAGCCTTGGCAATGGCTGCCAGCTTTTCCGGAAATTCCCCACTGATCGATACGGTTGCAATCGATGTCCGCATGGTTACTGTCCCGGGGCTTGAATGGGTGCTGGCATGGGTGCTCGTCCGGTCGCTTTTGTCTGGGCTTGCCATATTGCTTCCTTTCCGGCTTTATGTACTGCTTGGTTAAGAAGTAGAGCCTGGCGTTGCGGCCTGGCGGCGGATGGATGATGAAACGGGACGCAACCACGCGAGACGGTAAAGAGGCTCGCCCGGCCAAACGGGATCCCGAAGGCGTTCGCCGTGATATTCTTTCGGTGGCGATGGAAGAATTTTCGCAAAACGGCCTGTCTGGCGCGCGGATCGATGAGATTGCCGCACGAACTCGCACGTCCAAGCGGATGATCTATTATTATTTCGGAGACAAGGAAGGGCTTTACCAGCGCGTGCTGGAGGAAGCCTATGGCAAGGTGCGCGGCGGAGAAATGGACCTGGAGCTGGAAGGGCTTGATCCTATTGCTGCCCTCGATAAGCTCTGTCGGTTTACCTTCGACCATCACCGCCGCAACCCTGCCTTCATCCGCATGGTGATCATCGAGAATATTCATCACGGTCGCCATATGCAATTGTCCGAGACGATCAGGGGTCTCAACCAACCGGCAATCGAGGCCCTGCACGGCGTTTTGCGGCGCGGGCAGGAGCAGGGACTGTTCCGGCAGGGCATCGACCCGCTTGAATTGCACTGGCAGATCAGCGCGCTGTCGTTTTTCAATGTGTCGAACGCGGCCAGTTTTTCCGTGATTTTCGGCAATGCGTTGTTTACGGCAGACGGCCAGGAGACCCTGTCGTGTCACGTGGCCGACATGGTCCTGCGCTATGTGCTGCGTGCCGAGCATATCAGCCCGATCGAGCAACGCGGCCGATAAGATGGCGCAATGCCATTTCATAGCCCTCGATGCCCAGACCTGCGATGACGCCCTCCGCCCGTGTTGAAACGTAGGAGTGATGCCGGAACACCTCCCGTTTGTGAATGTTGGAAATATGCACTTCGATGACCGGTGCCTCAAAGGTGTTGAGGGCATCGAGGATCGCCACCGACGTATGGGTGAAGGCACCGGGATTGATGACGATTCCAGCCGCCTTGCCGCGCGCCTCATGGACCCAGTCGATGATCTCGTATTCCCGGTTGCTTTGCGCGAAAAAGATCGAATGTCCTGCGGCCTCGGCAATCGCGCGGCAATTGGCCTCGACATCGACAAGGGTTTCGTGACCGTAAATCTCAGGCTGACGTTGGCCGAGAAGATTGAGATTTGGACCATTCAGGATGAAAAACAGGCTCATGCGGCTGCCTCCGAAAGACAAAGTTCAGTGAAGTGGGCGCTCATGCGCTCGGCATCCGGCTCGTAGCCGCAGAACAGACGGAAGGCGCCGACTGCCTGAAACACGGCCATCCCGCCGCCGGGCAGTGTTTGGCAGCCCTTGTCACGCGCTGTTGCGATGAGTTCGGTGATGAGGGGCATATAGACGATGTCGGCAACCCAATGGCGCGGCTCGATCAGGTCAGCGGCGACCGGCAATCCCGGATGGGCGGGCATCCCGACCGGGGTGGCGTGAATAAGCCCATCGGCCTCGGCTAAGGACTGACTGGGAGCGGTGACAGCATAGGCGCGTCCTTCACTGAAGCGCGCATTGAGTGCCGCTGCCAGTCCTTCGGCTCTTGTGAGGTCTTGGTCGAAAATGTCCAGATGTTCGATCCCTAATTTCAGCGCAGCGTGGGCAACGGCCACTCCCGCACCGCCCGCGCCGATCAGCAAGGCGCGCTTCAGTCCTGCATCCGGCAGGCCGCGCCGGAAGCTTTCGTAGAAGCCTGACCAGTCAGTATTATGGCCGATCCGCTTGCCATCTTTGAAGACGACGGTATTCACGGCACCCAGCATACGGGCATCTTCGGATAGATCATCGAGATATGGAATGACCGCCTGCTTGAAGGGATGGGTGATATTGGTGCCGGCAAACCCGCGTGCCTGGCATTCGTCCAGCAGATCGGGGAGCGCGCTTTCCGGCAGGTTGCGTACATGAATGTCGATCAATTCGTAACGATAATCCAGCCCGTGCGCCGCCCCTTCGCGCATATGCATGGCGGGGGATTTGGAGAGCTGGATATCGGTACCGATCAGGCCGACGTGAAGAATGGGTTTTTCTGTCATGATTGCGTCCACTTGGTCGGCGTGGTGAAAGCTCTTACCTGCCTGTTACGTTGTCGCTGCGGCAATGCCGCTCAGTGATGGGCGAGAATTTCGCCCAGGAAGGCGCGGGTGCGCTGATGCTGAGGATTGCGGAAGAATTCCTCCGGTGGCCCTTCCTCGATGATTTGCGCGGAGGCCATAAACACGACACGATCTGCAACCTGACGGGCAAAGCCCATTTCATGGGTGACGCAGATCATCGTCATGCCGTCGCGGGCAAGACCGATCATCGTATCCAGCACTTCCTTGACCATTTCAGGGTCAAGAGCCGAGGTTGGCTCGTCAAACAACATCGCCTTCGGCTCCATACAAAGCGCGCGCGCAATAGCGACGCGTTGCTGCTGACCACCTGAAAGCTGGGCGGGATATTTGTCCGCCTGGTCCAGAATGTGAACACGATCCAGATATTTGCGGGCGACCTCTTCGGCCTGTGGCTTCGGAAGCCCCTTCACCCGCATTGGGGCAAGCGTGCAGTTTTCCAGGATCGTCATGTGCGGAAATAGGTTGAAGCTCTGGAACACCATGCCGACCTCGCGGCGCACCGCGTCGATGGTGCGGCTCGCGCTGGTGAGCGTCGTGCCTTCGACGGTGATCTTGCCCTCCTGGATGTCCTCCAGATGATTTATGCAGCGGATCAATGTCGATTTTCCGGAGCCGGACGGCCCGCAAAGGACGATTTTTTCGCCTTTGCGGACTGTCAGGTTGATGTCTTTCAGCGCGTGGTAGGCTCCATACCACTTTCCAACGCCTTCAAGTGCGATTAGTGGAACCTGTGCGGTGGATTGTTGCATGGAAGCCTCTCCATTACTTCGCGGTGAACGGGATGTCCGGAAGCGAATCCGGGAATGCCGGAACCTCGCGCTTCATCCACTTGGCGTAGATCTTTGCCAGTTGGCCATCGGCCTTGATCTTGTCGATGAAGCTGTTGATGCTCTCGTTCCAGTCCTTCTCGCCCGGACGCATCCCGGCGCCGTTATAGAGCGTGACAAGGTCGAATTTCGTTTCATACTTGCCCGCTGCAGCGGCGTTCAGGCGGTCGCCATAGAACTGGTTGCCACCAACAGCCTCGACCTGCCCTGAAATCAGAGCCTGGATGTTTGCTGCGTCATCATCAAAACGCAGGATGCTGGCCTTGGTGCCTGCGCCAGCGGTGATGGCGGTATCCATGGCGCTGGATTTCGGCACGCCAACGGACACGCCGGTGAGGTCGTCATAGCTGCCGATCTTCTTGTCTTTCGGCCCATAGACCGACAGCACGTTACCGGCATAAGGCTTGGAGAACTGGATGGTCTTGGCGCGGTCGGCAGTCATACCCATGGTGGCAAACAGGATGTCGACCTTGCCAGTCATCAGGGCTGGAATGCGGTTTGCCACGGCCAGTGGTACGAATTCGGCCTTGACGCCGAGGTAGTCCGCATAGGCCTTGCCGATATCGGCATCCAGACCGTCCTGCACGCCGCTGGAATTGACAAAGCCCCACGGCGAATTGTCGCCCTGAATGCCGATAACGACCTTGCCCTTGGCCTTGGCCTGTTCCAGCGTACCGGCAAAGGCTGTGGCGGGGGCGACGAGCGGCATGGTCGCCGCCGCCGCGATGAGGGCGAGCGCCGTGCGGCGCTTGATTGTCATTGTCTTGGATTTCATCATTTGCTCCTCCTTACAAAGCTGATGAGAGTGGTGCTAAGCACCAAACCTGATGTCGTCTTTTGTTGTGCTTTCCTTGTTTTCGTTTTGTATTTAGGAAAGCCGGGTTCTACACGTCGTCTGGCAAACTTTACCGGGCGGCGGCTTGCAGCCGTTTCTCTTTTCTGGCGCCCCAGAGTGAAAGCGGCCAGCAAATCAGGAAATAGATGATGCCGACGATGGCAAACACCGTCAGGGGGCGGAATGTCTGGTTGGAGACGATCTGCCCCGCCCGTGACAGTTCCACGAAGCCGACAATGGCGGCGAGCGAGGTGCCTTTGATCAATTGCACCAGAAAGCCGATGGTGGCGGGCAGGGAGACTTTGAACGCCTGCGGCAGCACCACGTCCTTCATGATCGATCCGTAATGCAGACCGAGCGCCTTGGCGGCTTCCGTTTGCCCCTTGGGAACCGCCTGAATGCCGCCGCGCCAGATATCGCCCAGGAAGGCGCTGGCATGCAGGGTAAAGGCGATTGCGACGGCGATCCAGGCATCTACGTCCAAGCCCAGCAAGGCCACGCCGTAATAGACGACGAACAGTTGCATCAGCAGAGGAGTGCCTTGGAAGACGGCGATATAACCAGCCGTCGCCTTGCGCAGAGTTGCACTGTCGGCCACCCGGGCCAAAGCGACGCAAAGACCGAAGAAGCCGCCGCCGACAAAGCCGATGGCGGTCAACGCCAGCGTCCATTTCAAGCCTTGCAGCAGGAAGAACAGTTCATTGGGTCCGATAGAAGCCATTGTCTTTGCCTCACTTTACCGGGTAACTGAAGAAAATGCGGGAAATGAGCGCAAAAGCCCCCATCATCAGCGAGGAAATCACCAGGTAAAGCAGGGTGATCGAGAAATAGACCTCGAAGGACCGGAACGTATCCGCTTCGATTTTCTGGGCAACCGACGTCAATTCGTAAGCCGCAATTGACGTACAGACCGATGTCGTCAGCGTCAGCATGATGAACTGGCTGGTCAGCGACGGATAGACAGCGCGCAAAGCTGGCTTGAGAATGATGTGGCGCAGGATTTGTGCCCGGTGCAGGCCGAGCGCAAGACCCGCCTCCACCTGCCCCTTGCCGATAGAATCCACTCCACCGCGAATGATCTCGATGGCATAGGCGCCGCCGTTCAGGCCGAGTGCAACGATTGCCGTTACTGTCGGGTTGAGCCGAACACCGATTTGCGGAAGAGCGAAGAAAATGAAGAAGATCTGCACAAGGAAGGGCGTATTGCGGATCAACTCAACAAAGCCGATTGTGGCGCTTCTCAAGATGCGGGAGGGCGACCGGCGCGCAACAACCCCGAAAATGCCAATGACGGTGGCAATGGACATGCCTGCGATGGCAAGACCAATGGTTGCCAGGCATGCCAGGATCAATTCCGGCAAACGCTCGATCACAACCGAAAAGTCGAGAGTGTAACCCATTTTCCCTCCCAGGCATTGTCTAAGCCCTGACTGACAAGGCTTTAAAGCTCCCCATGCAAGCCGATAAGGCTGGCACGTTCCCTTTATTGTCCGCGGGTCGTGGCGCTCTCTCCTCGCGCCCAACCTCCGTCGTTAATATGTTTGTACCAGTTAGTTCATAATTAGGCAATATGATTTGCGAAAGATCAATTGATGTGGATTGACGAATTTCGGGTACTCTTGAGCATCGGGCCGAAATTTGAGAACCGGTTTTCGGAAAACTCCGATGCGCAAACAAAAACTGAGCGCATTGCGCTGATTCCGATTTTCCGCACGATGCTCTAGCCGAGGTAAGGCGATTGCAACATTTGATGTCTGCCTCCTCACTTCATTCAAGCTGAATTGAGCGTGGGCCGACCCGGTTCTGCCAGTTCGATACTGCCAGTGCAGATAGAATGGGAAAGGGGAGGAGAGGCGACGCACCCCCTGCCTCTGAAGCGCGAAATAATATAGACGCTCATCCTATACGAAGGGCCATTGAAGATGACTTTTCGTATTCCTTTTGCAAATATCTCAAGCACCTGATGCGTTTGAGATATTTGCAACGCCTTCAAGGTGAGAATGCGTGAGCATTTTCGAGCCTTGATATTATACGAAAGCCCGAAGATGTGTTGGCATCTTCGGGCTTTCGTATACGGAGAAATTTACGGGGCAGGCGTTTGAATATCTGACGGATCGCCTGCCTTGGAACGTTCGTCTATAAAATCGAGCTGTGATCGGATAATTCTAGAATTTCGTCGCGAGATTCACCCAGAGAGTGTTGCCTTCGCTTCGGTTTTTAGCCACCACGTCATGTTGCCATGACGCGCTTATGCCCAGGCCCGGATTGAAGTTATAGGTCAATGATGGACCAATCGCCAGACCTTCGCCGCGATGGCCGTCGGAGGCGACGCCGGGTCCTTTGTCATCGGTGAACTGCTTGATGTAATATCCTGTTGCTCCGACCCTTATCTTGCCGAAATTCCAGCCGACTGCGTAATCAAGGACAAACTCATTGCCGGTTTTGTAGTCGGTTGCTGTGTTTTCGGAATTGAAGATGACCCTCGCGGCGGTCGCGAACTCAAGACCTTGTGGGTCTGAATAATGATAGGCAATTGTTGGCTGTACGGACCAGTGATTAAGGCCCGCATTGGCAAGGGTGTTCTCATCGTAAGCGCCGGTCGGTATGCCGATGTCTATCCCGGTGATGAATGTCTGATTGTGATCTGGGTGCCATGATAACCCAACAGTTGCGGTTGCGTCTCCCAGGTTAAAGCCAGAGTCTCTTGCAAATGTGTTGGAAATATCGAGGTGAATAAGGGGAAGGACGAGCTGTCCCCAGAGTTGGGCGTCGCCGATACGGATATCTGATACATACATGAAGCGGAGAGTTTCAACGGTGGCTTTCACCTTGAAGTCTATGGGTATTTCACGACCTTTGCCGTCATTGACTCTGTTGGCGCTAAAGTAACTTGTCTGCGAAAGAAAATAAAATCCCTCAAATGGAGGAATGGCGCCCGCGTAAAATTGTGACGCGCCCGGTGCATATTGCGTATTGCTGTTTTCGGCTGCTTTCGCCACTGTAAAACAGTTGGTGAGTAGAAGTGCTGTCCCCAGCAGCGTCCTTGCTCTTCTCATTTGTCGCTCCTCCTCTTGCGATAACTGAAAATTTCTCACAGGTGATCGATCACCTGTTGTGATAATATTATAATATTGTTGGTTGATTTTGTTCGGCGCAAAGTAAACGTATTTTTAATAATGTTCACTCTTGGTGATCAGTATCTCCGCTATTTTATAGGATATACGTCTCCAGCACTATTTAATCACTATGTCGCCAAATTGAGTGATCGGCATCCAATGATAATCTCCCCATTATCCTCCCATTTTTGGTAGAGAACGGATTGACGAATGTAAAATTCCAATTGCCAATATGATGTATTGATTTGATAAATATTCTGAGACGCAATGGTGTTGTTTCCGCAGTGCTGATGCGGCTGCGTCTTGAAGCGATTTTAACTCTCTCAATTGCCTAGATGCTTGAAGTGATTAGAAACAGCGTCAGGCACCTATTTGGTGTCCGGCGCTGTAGTCAAAATCGGAATGGTCGTGATTTGATTCAGCGAGGCTCGATGTGCCAAACTACGGCCCAGGGGCCGAGACGTTTGTCTGGCCGGGTGCCGAATGTAAAGAAGCATTCGCCGCTCGTTTCTACAAGGCTTTCCACATTCTCTGCGGACAGATTGGCGGTGAGTGTCAGGCACTGTTCGTTGAATGTCCAACACACAGTTGTCACTGGGCCTTGGCTGCTATGGTTTGCGACATAGCCGCGCGTATCGCGGAGAAGAGGGGTGATTTTCTCTTTTCGCAGCGCCAGCAGTTCGCGGTAAAATTGCAAAATTTCGCCGTCTTGCTGATCTGCTTCCCAGGAGAGTTTGGCGCTATTGAACGTTGTCTGTGCTGTTGGGTCGGATGCATCCTCGGCATCGAAGCCGGGCAGCCTCGACAGTTCCTTGCGTCGTCCCTGCCTTACTGCTTCATTCAACTCTTCGTTGAAATCGCAGAAGAACGGAAACGGGGTCTTGGCGCCCCATTCCTCTCCCATGAACAGCATGGGTATTTGCGGGGCTAGCAGATAAACTGCCGCCAGAGCCTTCAACGCCTCTGATGGTTGCGATGCGGCCATCCTGTCGCCCATGGCGCGATTGCCGATCTGGTCATGGTTCTGGATAAAGGAAATGAAGGCAGTGGGTGGCAGATGGGTGCTCGGCATGCCCCTTTCCTTCCCACTATAGGGCATGTGCTCCCCTTGGTAGACAAAGCCCTCTGCCAGCGCCCGACCGAGCTTGGACGTATCGTTTGCGTAATCCTGATAATAGCCAAAATCTTCACCGGTGGCAGCGATGTGCAAGACATGGTGAATATCGTCATTCCACTGCGCGGTAAAATGAGCGGGCGCGCCATTGCCGTCGCGCTCAAGCAGGTCGGCATTGTTGTCTTCGTTCTCGACGATCAGATGCACGCTGCGTCCGGGTGCGCAAGCGCGTGTCCGCCTGGCGATATCATGCAGGATATGAGGCTTGCGCTCGTCTTCTATGGCATGCACCGCGTCGAAGCGCAGTCCGTCAACCCGAAACTCGTCCACCCAGTACATGGCATTGCGCACGACGAATTCACGCACTGCTTCCGACTGGTCGCCATCGTAATTGACACCCGGCCCCCAGGGCGTGATGTGCTTGTCGGTAAAGATCGGCGCATAGGCGGGAAGATAATTTCCGTCCGGTCCGAAGTGATTATAGACCACATCGAGGAAGATGCAGATGCCGCGTGCATGGGCTTCGTCCACGAGCCGCTTCAGATCCTCAGGACGGCCGTAGCTGCTATCGGGTGCATAGGGCAATACGCCGTCATAACCCCAGTTCCAGCGTCCTGGAAAGTCATTGATCGGCATGAGTTGCAGGGCCGTTACGCCAAGGTTTTTCAGGTGATCCAGCCGCTCGATCATCGCTATAAATGTCCCAGCGGGCGTGAAGCTTCCCACGTGCAGTTCGTAGATGACGATCTCTTCCCAGGGCAGTCCCTGCCATTGGGTCTGCTGCCAGGCATAGGCTGGGTCGATAACCTCGCTTGGCCCATGCACATCGTCGGGCTGGAAGCGTGATGCGGGATCTGGAACAGCAAGGCCATCCTCCAGAACGAAGTTATAACGGCATCCGACCCCGACCTCTGGCACCTCGATGCTGTGCCAACCATTTTCACCGGCTGTCATGGGACGAGCGTCCTTGCCCTCGATCTTCAGCAGAACCTTTTCTTGAAGCGGCGCCCAAAGTCTGAAGATCGTGCCGTTGCCTGAAAGAATCGGGCCAAATGTCATGTCCTGCATCGTGTCTCCTGCGCATATCGATCCGTGATCGGGCAAACCGAGGCGTTAACTTACAAAGTGCTCCGGTGTTCCGTCTTCCCGGTATTTGATGTCGCCGGTATCGGCATTCCGCCGCCATTATTGGCCGGGACCGCGTGGAACCGATGACGGCCAGCCGTGTTACTGGCAAACACCACCAAGAGGGCAGCATGACCATCCCAACCGCGACCTACCGCCTGCAATTTCGAAATGGCATAACATTCGATCATGCTATCGATCTTATTCCCCATTTGAAATCGATGAGCATCAGCCATCTCTATGCATCGCCGATCTTCACGGCCACCACTGGCTCCACCCACGGCTATGATGTGGTGGATGCCAACGAAATCGACCCGGCCATCGGCGGAAAAGCCGGTTTTGAGCGGATGTGCGTAGCGCTTGCGAAGGCAGATATCGGCCTGATCCTCGATATCGTTCCCAACCATATGGCGGCCTCGGTCGAAAACGCCTGGTGGTACGACGTGCTGCGCAATGGCAGCCAGAGCGCCTATGCCGGGCATTTCGATATTGACTGGAGCCGGAAGCTGACCTTGCCGGTGCTTGGCAAGACCCTTGAGGAAGCCCTTGCCGATGGTGAGTTGACTGTCATACGGGATGACAATGCCGACCAGTTCAGCCTTGCCTATTTCGAGACGCATATTCCCTTGAGCGATGAAAGCGTCGCGCAGGCGCTTGTCTCTGAAAATACCGACCGGGCGGCCTTGGCCGAGGTGCTCACGTCGCCTGAAAAAATCAGGGCGTTACTTGATGCCCAGCATTGGCAGCTTCAACATTGGAAACAGGCTGCCGAAAGCCTGAGCTATCGCCGCTTCTTCGAAGTCACCGGCCTGGTGGGTGTCTGCGTGGAAAAACCGCAGGTGTTTGAAGACAGCCACCGGCTGATCCTCGATCTGGTGCGGTCGGGGCAGGTTCAGGGATTGCGGATCGATCACGTTGACGGGCTGGCTGACCCGGCGGGCTATCTCGCTCGCCTGCGCGAGGTGACGGGGCCGCAGACCTATATCACCGTCGAGAAAATTCTGGGGGCAGGCGAGGTGATTGCGCCGAGCTGGCCGGTGTCCGGCACGACGGGCTACGAATTCATCACCGGTCTGTCGCAGCTCTACATTGATGGCGAGGGGCTGGAGCGCCTTCAGCAGGCCTATATCGATACCGACGCCAGCGCTGCTGATTATGTCAAAGGCCTGCGGGACGCCAAGACCCGGATGGTCCAACGCAATTTCAAGGGCGAAGTCACCCGGCTGGTGGCGCTGGCGCAATCGATTGGCACCGGCCACGACGAGGACGAGTTGCGCAAGGCGATACAGGAATTGCTGATCGCTTTTCCAGTCTACCGGACCTATGGCTACCATGGCGGACTTGATGCGCAGGACAAAATCGTCCTGGAAAAGGTCGTTGCGCAGGCGCGGTTGTGGGGAGTGGATAATGGAGCGCTTGGCGTTGTTGAGCGCCTGTTGCTCGGCGGGTTCGAGGCGGAGGCGGCACATGAATTCCGTATCCGCTTCCAGCAGTTGAGCGGTCCTGTCATGGCCAAGGCCTTGGAAGATACGCTGTTCTACCGCTACAATCGCCTGATTGCCGCAAACGAGGTTGGTGGCGAGCCAGCCCATCCGCCGGGCGGTGTCAGCGCCTTCCACGCCGCAATGGTTGAGCGATTACAGACTCAGAAGCATGGTCTCACGGCAAGCTCGACCCATGATACCAAGCGCGGCGAGGATGCGCGCGCCCGTCTCTACACCTTGTCGGAAGGGACGGATGTCTGGATCGAAGGTGTGAGCCGCTGGCGCCAGATGCATCGCGGTAATCTCGCCTCTCTGACGGACGGTCCAGCGCCCGATCCGAATGTGGAGTGGATGCTGTACCAGGCTTTGGCGGGGATCTGGTTCGCGCCGACCGAAGCTACCGATCCTGCCACGCTGGCAGATCGGTTTCTGGCCTATACTGAAAAAGCGCTTCGGGAGGCCAAGGTACGAACGGACTGGGCCGAGCCAAACGAGGCCTTCGAACAGGCGGTGCGCTCCTATGCCGAGCAGTTGGTGTCACCGGAAAACCAAAGCTTCCTGACGGATTTCAGCGATACGCTTCGGCCCTTCATGGCGGCGGGCGAGGTCAACAGTCTTTCTCAGACGCTGATAAAGCTCACGGCGCCGGGTGTGCCGGATATTTACCAGGGAACCGAGGGCAAGGACGACAGCCTGGTTGATCCGGACAATCGTCGCATCATCGATTATCAGGCGCTGGCAGCCGAGACGACTGCGCCCGCAAATGAGCGCCCGGTCTCTTTCATTCAGCGCAAGCAAAGACTGATCCGGGAGGTGCTTGCCCTTCGTAGCCGCCATGCCAGCCTGTTCAATGAAGGTGATTATGTGCCGCTGGAGGTCACTGGCCATGCCCGGGATCACGTCGTCGCTTTCGCTCGGGTAAAGGGCAATGATATCGCGTTGACGATTGCGCCGAGATTGGTTTTTGGCCGGATCGATCCTGAGACGGTACGGGTTGCCGCGGCGTTCTGGGCGGATACCAGGATTGTTTGCCCTGAGATGGTGCAGGGGCCGTTGCACGATATTCTGTCAGGCCGGTCGTTCAATCGTGAACAGATGCTGGTTTCGAACTTGCTCGAAGGTAACGATATTGCCCTGCTGGTGACGCCTTCACTCACTGCACTCGACATTTAGGGATAGGGGAACCGATCTTGCGCCGGGGTGTTAACCCAACATCCCAGCCCATGACCCGCTTATGAACGGAGAGGCAGGGTCCCAGATTTGGGCCACTATGCATAAAAGGAGATTGCCATGAAAATCGAAAAATACGGTTCTGCCCAGTGGTCAGGTGGTTTGAAAGACGGAAAAGGCAAGGTTTCGACGCAGAGCGGCGCCTTGGATGCCTATCCTTACGGCTTCAACACCCGCTTTGAAGGCGTCACCGGCAGCAACCCAGAAGAGTTGATCGGAGCGGCGCACGCGGCCTGCTTTACCATGGCTTTGTCGATGATGCTGGGCGAGGCTGGATTGACTGCTGAAAGCCTGGAAACCAAGGCCAATGTGATCCTGGAAAAGCAGGAGGCTGGTTTTGCCATCACGGCCATCGAACTCGTTCTGAAGGGTAAGGTGCCTGGTGCCGATGAAGCCCGGTTTACGGAAATTGCCAATCAGGCCAAGGCCGGATGCCCGGTTTCCAAGGCTCTGGCTGCCGTGCCGATCAGCCTCAGCGTTACCTTGGGATAACCAGTTACCCTGGGTGGTCTGAGTCCGGTCTGGCTTGAATGCCAGGCCGGGCTTTTGCGCTTTTTTCAAGAGATGATATCGCCGTCCTTTCAAAGCCCCTGTGATCACCGGCTGGCACGTGCTAGGCACACTCAGCAGCTTGACAATCCCGGATCGCTGCCAACCGCGAGGGACGCCGTTATGCCGACACTGAGTGACGAGGGCCAAGCGCGTCTGAGCGACATTGCCACCCGCCATGGGGTGAGCTTCGGGGCGGTCGAGCATTTGCTGATGGCGCTGATGGCTGGCAACAGCTACCAGGCCCAGTTCAACCACCCGGATCTCGGTGGAATGGGGCAGTGGTCGCAGGGTGGCATGACCATGGTTGGCGATATGTTCAACAACGGGCTAAAGGCTCGGGTTGATAATCTTTGCTCGGATATCGCCACGCTGCTGCACACCAGTGATCTGCATCGCCCGGCATCCGGCTACGCCTCATCCTCCCAATCACAGTCGCAGGGAAATGGCGGGTTTGGTACCTTTTCGAGCGGTGTCAGTCTCTTTGTCCCCGGCAGTCTTTCCTCCGCAAACTGGTGGCCAGCCGATCTCGGCGTTCCAGCTTCGACCGGTGCTCAGAACAATTTGCGCTATGCGTTTTTTCCGTCAAGCCGCAGACTGGCGATCGATATTGGCGGGCGCACGACAGTATATGATACCAGAGACCACCAGATCGGCGGATTTTCCCAGCAACAGGGCGGCGACCAGACGCTGAGCTTTACCTCCCAATATGGCCTGGTGCGGATCTCCGAACTTGAAGTCGTGTCTCCCGGTGCGACTGCGCCCGTTACGAATGGGATAGGCGAGGCCGCGACTGTGCCCCTCGCGCCGGTCATGCCACCCGTCGCCGCTGTTTTTGACCATCCCGAACCAGTGGGTGAGCCTTTGGCACCGGAGATCCAGGCATTTTCGGCAGGGACGTCTCCCATGCCTCCAGCCGCTTCCCCGGCAGCCAGTGACGATGAGATCTTTGCCAAGATCGAGAAACTCGCCGCCCTGCATGGCCGCGGCATCCTGACCGACAAGGAATATCAGGACAAAAAGGCCGATCTTCTGTCGAGGCTTTGATTGCAGACGAATTCTGCTTGGTGAGTAACATTTGGGATCTGCGATAATGGGGTGGCCGAACTGGCTGCCGCATCATTGTGCCTGAATGCTCGTGTCGGTTCATTAAAAAACGATGCAAAAATAGGTGCTTAGGACTTTTTTCTTCACACGGACAGGTCGTGTTACCCTGGATGTAAATAGGTCCAGTGGACATCTTTCAATTTAAATCTATATATTTTATAGTCAATGTGCAGTGGCAGGAGTCGAGGACTGGCAAATTCAACAGGCACTCAGGGCATGCCTGTATGGCTATCCTGAAGGCCGCTTGATGGAGGGCATCATGCTCCAGTTTATTTCAGGGGTTTCTCACTTGGGGGCTTTCCAAGCGAAAAGCAGCATTTCGCCTGCCCGAAAGACAGTCGTTATTGTCGGTGGAGGGTTTGCCGGCGCGTCAGTGGCGCGGTTTTTGGCGGAGCGGCAGGACGAGGATCTGCAAATTCTGGTATTTGAGCCGCGATCCACGCTGGGCGCCGGGCTTGCCTATGATACGGAAGATCCGGCTCTTCGTCTCAATGTTGAAGCAAACCGGATGATAGCCGATGCTAGGGAGCCACTCGCCTTTGCCGAGTGGTTACGGCAATCGGGCGCGCTTGCGGACGATCCGGACGCGAAGGTCGAATGCACAGGCAGTGATGCCACGCAGGTGTTTGCCCGCCGTGAAGCCTTCGGTCGCTTCATGGCGGAACGGATGGCACCTTATCTTGAAGAGGGTCGTATCCAGCACATCCGCGAGACGGTGGAAAGCGTGACCCGGATCGGGAGTCGCTGGTTGGTGACCGGCAATTTGGGCGCCTGGATTGAGGCAGATATCGTTGTCATGGCGGCCACCCATCCGGCTCCCAAAGCACCGCGGGCATTGCAATCGGCCCTGCAAGGTCATCCACGGTTTATTACCAATCCCGTCGCGGGCCAGAGCCTTTGCGGTGTCCGTGCGACGGATCGGGTTCTTGTCGTCGGCATGGGTCTGACGGCAGCGGATATTGTCGCCAGTTTGAGTGCCCGTGGCCATCGCGGCGAGATCACCGCCTTTTCACGGCGCGGCATGTCGTCGCGAGGCCATACTCTTCTGCCCCAGGACTGGTCTTGCTCGTTCAGCGAGGATGATTGTCGCTCGGTACGGTCTTTGTTACGAGCCGTGCGGCATGCGGTGGCCGATGCGCAGGCCCATGGCGTGACCTGGCATGCGGTGACCGATGCCCTGCGCAAACAGGGTCAGACCATCTGGGCGCGGCTCAATGCGACAGAAAGAAAACGGCTGTTGCGCCATGCACGGCGCCTCTGGGACGTGCATCGCTACCGGCTGCCGCCCCAGGCGCAGGCCATTTGGCAGCAGCGGTTGGCTGAAGGCAGTCTGACGCTTGCCTCAGGCCGGATGATCAAGATCGAGCGTGGTATCGAGACCATCGCCATCGATCTCGTGGCCGCCTCCACCGGGCTGGTGGAGCGCAAACTGTTCGACTGGGTGGTGCTGGCAACAGGCCCCGATCATGCCAGTGTCCTAAAATCGCAGTCGATGTTGTTGACGCTGGAAAGCACAGGCCACCTCCAGGCCGATGGTTACGGACTGGGGATCGCCTGTGATGAGGCCGGTCAGGCCATTGGTATCGATGGGCGACCGCAAGCGGATTTGTTCATTGCTGGACCACTGGCTCGCGGTACGTTTGGCGAGCTGATGGGCGTCCCGGAAGTCGCCCGCCAGGCGGAACTGGTGGCAGATCGTATCGCCGACGCCGTAATAGTGAGCCGCAGCGCTAATGCATAATTCCTTAAATCTGCGTAGATTTGAGGAGAAAAGCGCTACCGAGAATATTTGCTCCATATAACGTAGAGCGCGACAATATTCTGGTTTGCCAGCCCGGTCGCATCGATGCCGGGCTGGTATTCTCCTTATGCCGGTGCTGCGTCTCCCAGCAGTTTCTCCAATATCTGTGCTTCGATTGCCGCGCATTCCGCCGTGGCGTGCCGCCGTGGGCGTGGCAATGCAACCTTGAGATCAAGCGCGATACGTCCGGCGTCGATGACGACGATCCGGTCGGCGAGGGCGACGGCCTCCGACACGTCATGGGTGACCAGCACCGCCGTGAACCGCTGTTTTTGCCAGATTCGTTCCAGCAATTGCTGCATTTCGATCCGGGTCAGCGCATCGAGCGCCCCCAGCGGTTCATCCAGCGCCAGGATATGCGGATGCGCCGCCAAGGCGCGGGCAAGTGCGACGCGCTGTTTCTGGCCGCCGGATAAAACGGAGGGCCATTCGCTGGCCCGTGTGCCAAGGCCGACCTCTTCCAGCAAAGCGCGGGCCGCCAAAAGCGCGTCTTTGCCCTTGGCAATTCCGGTCAGTCCAACGGCGACATTGTCGTCGATCTTTGCCCAGGGAAGAAGACGCGGTTCCTGAAACATCATTCGAACCCGGGCAGCATCGCTCTTGTCGGCATGATGGACAAGTTCGCCGGAACTTGGCTTGTCCAGCCCAGCCAGCAACCGCAGCAGGGTGCTTTTGCCGCAGCCGCTCTTGCCAATAATCGCCAGAAACTCACCTTCTGCGACATCGAGGTTTATGCCATCCAGTACGGTCTGGGTCCCGAAACTCTTTCGGACATTGCGGAAGGAAAACGCCGGGCGGGCGCTGGCAAGCACCGGTTGGGATGCCTGTTCCTGTCTTGTGGCAGGATGTGCTTCCTGAACTGGCCGAAGCCGCGTCATCGTTGTTGCGGTCATGGGTCTTACCTCGCTGTCTGGTAGGCCGGATGCCATTGCAGGAACACGCGCTCCAGAAAACGGGCAAGCAGATCTGCCAGTTTGCCGAGCAGCGCATAGATGAGAATAGAGAGAACAACCACGTCGATCAGCAGGAACTCACGGGCCTGCATGGCCATGTAACCAAGGCCTGAAGACGCGGCGATGGTTTCCGCGACGATCAGCGTCAGCCACATGATGCCAAGACCATAGCGCAATCCGGCAAAGATCGCGGGCAGGGCGCCCGGCAAGATCACCTTGCGAAACAGCCGGTAGGGTTTCATCCCGTAAAGGCGGCCCATTTCCACCAATTGCGGATCGACGCTCTGGATGCCCAGCAGGGTGTTGACATAGATGGGGAAAAATACGCCAAGCGCGACAAGAAAGAGCTTGGCTTCCTCATCAATCCCGAACCACAGAATAACCAGCGGTATCAGTGCCAGGTGGGGAATATTGCGCACCATCTGCAAAGTCGTATCGGTAATGCCACGGCTCAGGGCCGACAGGCCGTTGAGCAGACCGAGTGCAAAACCGATGCCGCCGCCAATCGCAAAGCCCGCCAGCGCCCGTACGGTGCTGACGCCAATATTGGTTGGCAACTCGCCCGATAACGTCAGCCGCCAGAAGGCTTCGGCGACGGCAGATGGTGCCGGTAACACGTTTTGCTGCAACAATCCGGCGCGCGACGATGCTTCCCAGGCAATCAGGATCAGCAAAGGCAGCGCCCAGCCGATGCTGTTGCCAGCCAGCCGCGACAGGCCAGCCCCCACCCAGGCAAGTTCCTGCGATGGGGCATGTCCGGCATCTTGTCTGATGTTTGAATTCTGCATCGCTTCAACTCCGGATCATTATCTTCAGTTGCCTGGGTCTTTAGTTGGTTGGCGCAACCCACACGGCGTCTTTGATGTTGATTTTCTTCGGGATCAGGCCGAGCCGGAAGAAACGGTCTGCCGTCTCTTGCTGGGTCGCCACGATCTCGTCGGTAATCTTGAAAATGCCGAACTCGGCCCGGTTGGCGGCCAAAGTCTGGGCGTTGAGTGGCACGCCGGTAATGTCATGCAGGGCGGCGGCCAATTGATCGCGATTGTTGGCGGACCAATCCGCCGCAACGGCGAGCGCCTTCAGCACGGTTGCCAATGTGTCGGGATGGCTTGCTGCAAAGTCGCGATTGGCGAGAAAATAGGTTTTGACGTCAAGCACTTCGCTGGAGCGGGCGAGCGTCACCAGATCGTAACGGGTCTCGGCAATCGCCAGGAACGGGTCCCAGACGGCCCAGGCGTCAACCTTGTCGCTGGCAAAGGCTGCCGCCGCATCAGCAGGACCCAGATAGACCGGGGTGATCTCGTCAAAGCCTATCCCGGCCTTTTCCAGAGCAACCACGACGAGGTTATGGGCGCTGGTGCCTTTTCCGACGGCGATCTTGCGGCCCTTGAGATCGGCCAGATCCTTGATGCCGGAGCTGGCCTTGACGACGATGCCTTCGCCCTTGCCATTCGGCGGCAGCGCCGCAGCATAGACGATGGCTGCCCCGGATGCCTGACCGAAAATCGGCGGCGCATCTCCTGTCCAACCGACATGGACGGAGCCGACATTCAAGGCCTCGACCAGCGGCGGCCCGGCGGCGAACTCCACCCAGGATACCGAGGTCCCCTGCGACTTGAGCGCGGCTTCGATGACGCCCTGCTGGCGTGCGATGACGGGCAGGCCGGTTTTCTGGTAGCCGATTTTCAAGGTGCCCAGTCCTTCGGCTCGAGCGCGGAAGGCAGCGCCAAGCGTCAGGGAGAAGGCGATGGCGCCAAGGGCACCTGTCGTGAACAGGCGGCGGGTCAATTCTGTCATGGTGCGTCTCTTGAAAACTCAATTCCGGGCGATGGCGCCTTAGTTTAAAGTATATAGTCTATGGAAATAATGGAGATAATATCGATCAATATTCTACAAAATGCGGAAACAATTTTCCCCATTAGTGCGGCGTTTAGGTTGGGATGTGCGTCGAGGATGTCGTTGGACGGTAGGGATCTTTGCTGGGTGAAAACCGGCCCTGTTCGCGCAGGTCGGGATCTGGGCATTCGGGAAAGACGAAATTCCGACCCTTGGAGACGGTAAAATGGCGGCAGGAAATTTCCGCAATCGCCGATAAAGCGAAAAATATTGCTTACAAATTCCATAGACTAAATCATCATATAGGCCTGATGAACGCGACAGACCGAAGAAAGAGACTGCTGATGATCAACCGCAGACAGACCCTTGGCTTGCTTGGCGCTGCCGGCACTATCCTCGCCTTGCCGGCAATCCGTACCGCCCAGGCGGCAACCACGACCCTGCGGATCGGCTGGCAGAAGAATGGTGTGCTGGCGCTAGCCAAGCGCACGGGCGCGCTGGAAAAGCGTTTGGCTGCACGCGGCGTTACCGTGACCTGGGCTGAATTCACTTCCGGCCCGCCGCTTCTGGAAGCTTTGGGCGCCGGTGCGCTCGATTTCGGTCCGACAGGCGATGTGCCGCCACTGTTTGCCCAGGCGGCGGGCGGCAATCTCCTTTATGTCGGCACCTACAAGGGAGCACCCTCCGGCACGGCATTGCTTGTGCACAAGGATTCGCCGATCCAGTCGATTGCCGATCTCAAGGGCAAGAAGCTTGCCTTCAAGCGCGGTTCGAGCGCCCACAATTTCGTGGTCAAGGCGCTGAAAACGGCCGGATTGACGCCAGCCGATGTCAAGGCAGCGGATCTGTCGCCTGCTGATGCGGGGGCCGCATTCAAATCTGGAAATGTCGATGCCTGGGCGATCTGGGACCCTTATTTTGCCGTGGCCGAGACCGATCCCAATGCCAGGGTGCTGACGACCGCCAGCGGTATTGTCGATAGCTGGAGCTTCTATTTCGGCAATGGTGATTTCACCCGTAAAAACCCGGAGGTGATCACTGAGGTTATCGATGAATTGCGCAAGACCGGTGTTTGGGCCCAGAGCCATCTGGATGAGACAATCACCGCACTTGCCGAAATCACTGGCGTGCCGCGCGATACGACAAAGACCGTGCTGACCCGGCCCGGTGCCGATCTCGGCAGCGTGTCTACCCTGAACGATGAAGCCATCGCCTATCAGCAGGCCTTGGCCGATGAGTTTCACGCCCTGCAAATTCTGCCGAAGCCTTTGAAGATCGCCGAGATCGTCTGGCGTCCGAAGGCCAGTTGAACCATTTCCATGAAAGGACTTGTCCATGACTAAAACGTCCAATGCACAAAATGCGCGGCCCATCGATTTTCTCTGGTTCATCCCCACGTCGGGTGACGGCACCTATCTTGGCTCCAACGATCTGACCCGCCCGGTTGATCACGGCTATCTGCGTGAGATTGCCAGCGCCGTCGACCGGCTCGGCTATTACGGCGTTTTGCTGCCAACCGGGGTCGCCTGCGAGGAATCCTTCGTCACGGCGGCGTCGTTGGCTGCCCATACGCAGAAACTGAAATTTCTGGTCGCCATTCGCCCTGGCACGGCGTCGCCCGCCTATTACGCGCGGTTGGCGGTCGCCCTGGACCGGGTCTCGAACGGCCGCACGCTGCTCAATATCGTTGTCGGCGGCAGCCCTTCGGAATTGGCCGGTGACGGTATTTTCGTCTCCCATGACGAACGCTATGCCCATGCCGACGAGTTTTTCACCGTCTGGGAAGATCTTCTGGGCAAGGGCCATGCCGATCTGAATGGCAAATATATTCGTGCCGAAGGTGCGCGCCTGGGCTTCCCGCCAGTGCAATCGCCGCGTCCGCCGCTCTATTTCGGCGGCTCGTCAGAGGCCGGGATCGACTTTGCCGCCCGTCGCGTCGACAAATACCTGACCTGGGGCGAACCGCCAGCGCAGGTCAAGGAAAAGGTCGATGCCGTGCGCGCTGCCGCGGCCCGCAGCGGGCGGGATGTTTCCTTTGGCATCCGTCTGCACTTTATCGTCCGCGAAACCGACGAAGAGGCCTGGGCTGCCGCAGACAAGCTGATCTCCAAACTGTCCGATGAAACCATCCGCGAAACCCAGGCGCGCTTTGCCAAGGAATCTGACTCCGTGGGGCAGCGCCGCATGACAGAATTGCACAATGGTCGGCGCGACAAGCTGGAAGTCTCGCCCAATCTTTGGGCCGGGGTGGGACTGGTGCGGGCAGGGGCCGGTACAGCACTGGTCGGTTCGCCGGAAACGGTGGCGGAGCGCCTGCGGGAATATCAGGCCATTGGCATCGATACGGTGATCGGCTCCGGCTATCCGCATCTGGAAGAAGCCTACCGTGTGGCGGAACTGCTGTTTCCGAAGCTTGGTCTCGGCAGGTCGAGCGAAAACGACATTAAGCACAGCGATTTCGCCGATTCGAAAGTCTTTGCCGGTGGAGGCCATTCCGGCGGTTTCCGGGTGGTTTCCGGGTCCTGACGCTCTGCAAGTATCGCTTAATCACTATGCCGCCCTGGGTTGTTCCGGGGCGGTATTGCTTTTTTTGATGCTTCCATGCAACGAACGGCGGTGAAACGTCGGTTGATCTGACGTTTGCCAGCCACAATCCCTTGCGGCAAAGCTTGAATATGAAATACATAATTTTTATATGTTTTTAAAATTCATGCTGTAGTTTGGCTTTATTGCCATGGTGAAATGCGGATGGGGCCGAGATTTGTCGGTCCGGAATGTTGGGAAAGCAGACAGTCATGCTGACGAAAAAAGGCAAATACGGTTTGAAAGCGCTGGTGGATCTGGCTCAGCTTGGACCGGGTGAAACAGCGTTCATCAGCGAGATTGCGCTCAGAAACAACATTCCGAAGAAGTTTCTCGACACCATTCTGCTCGAATTGCGCAATGGTGGCATCCTGCGGTCGAAAAAAGGCCCGGGCGGCGGTTACTCCCTGTCGCATCCCGCCAGTGAAATCCGTATTGGCCACGCCATTCGTCTGCTGGATGGGCCGCTTGCGCCGATCCGTTGCGCCAGCCGCACCGCTTTCGAGGCTTGCGACGATTGTGCCGATCCGGTCAACTGTCAAGTCCGGCGGTCGATGACCCAGGTGCGCGACGCCATCGCTGCTATTCTCGACAATATGACCCTGGAACAATTCGTCGCTACGCCAAGCCTGAATGAGCTGACGCAGGATGAGCAGCAGGAAAAGCGCGCTACGGCATAATGCCTTAAATCCACGTGGATTTAAGGATAAAATTATGTAGCGGATATCAAGCGCTACGGCGTACCTCCATGCCCGTCAAACACAAAAATCAGCCTGCCGGATCTGAATAATCCGGCAGGCTGATTGTTTGTTTTGGCCGTAGAGTCAGCCCAAAATCGGTGTGAAATTGCCGTAACGGCCGTTCTGATAGGCCAGTGGGTTTCCTTCGCCGAGCTGGATCGAAATGACCCGGCCAATGATGATGCCGTGGCTATGGCGATCGATAATTTCTTCCACTTCGCAGTCGATTGCGGCGAGTGCTCCGACCAGTAGTGATGCACCGCTATGCCCGACGATCCAATTTGACCCGTCATAGCGGGCCTCTCCCTTCAGCCCCCCAACACCAGCAAAACGATTGGCGACAGGCTCGTCATGACTGGCAAGGATGTTGAGGCCGAAATGACCGTATTTCCGGATCACTGGATAGCTGGAAGAGGTCCGGTTGATGTTGACGATTACCGTTGGAGGATCGACCGACAAGGCGGTGGCGGAGGTGACGGTTGCGCCAGTGCGCTCTGGCCCCTGGCCCGCCGTGATCACCGAGACCTGGCCGCTGACGTGGCGCATGGCCGATTTCAGCAGACCCGGCTCGACCAAAGGCTGCGGAGAGGGGGTGGCGTTGGCGTCCTTGCGCGGCATGGTGAGGATCGTCATGAGCAATCTCCAAATGGCTGTCTTTTCCTGCCGGTAAAATGAAATCTCACGGCTCTTTTGTCAAAGTAATCCATAATTTTAATAGATTAAATTATGAGAAGAAAATTCTAAAAAATAGCGGTTTTCTGCATTCCTAGACCCAGAAACATCTCAAGGCTGCCATGCAGCCAATATAATGTGCTAGAAATGTGAGAGCCCGTCAGGTTCACACTGAACCAGATGGGCTCTCATTTCTCTTGGTTCCGTTTGTCTTTTCGGAAAAACCGGAGTCCAATATTTCCCAATACAAACTCTGCTATCACTCATCGGCAAGTCATCCGTTGGAATCATCATCTGAAAAACCGCTCAAGCCAAGTGTGCCCTTACGCAAAAGCGAAACGATGATACCGGCGTCGGCGCTTTCGAACTCGACCGCGCCAAGAGGCGCGGTTGTATGCGCAAAGCGTGGGTCCGCTGCGACAGACTGAGCGATTGTCGAGGCTTCCACGGCGGCTGCATTGGCTGCCGATGCGATCAGGAAGGCGGTATGTCGATGCCGATCCTGGGTGCCGATCTGGGCGGCATCAATGGCGCTGGCGGCTTTTTCGATCACGGCTTCGGCTGTTGCCAACCGCAGGGCGGCATCGGCGATGGCGCCGGTCTTTGATGGGTCAAAATCGGGTTCGAACGTGTCGTCAGGCAGATGAGAGGGGGCCAATACCGGGCTTGCGAACAATTGGCTGAATGCAGCTTTGCCTCTCCCCAGCTCCACCGATGCCTGCAAAAGCAGCTCCATGGCCTGAGGCACACCCGGCCCCTGTGCGGGACGACGGGTCTGCAATTGCGCGTCCATTTCGCCTCTCTGGTCGCGAAACAGCACGGGCTCACCCCGATCCGGCTGGCTTTTGTCTGAAAGGGAATTGGCGATCGGCGTCATCGTCGCCGTTCCCCCAGGGAAAAACAGATGGGCTGGCTCTTCAGCCTGGTCATGGACGGACACCATGATCCAATCGGCAGAAGTAGCGTTAGGTGACGCCATGCCGGTGCCATTCAATGACCAGCCGAGTCCATTATAGGAAAGGTGGAGGCCCCTGTCTTTCAGGCTTGCCGCAGACGGTGCTTTGACGCGCGCCAAGCGCATGCCTGCCAGTGCGGCAGCAAAGAAATAGGATTTCTGTGCTTCACTGCCATGGCTGCGCAACAATTCCAATGCACTATAATGACCGGCAAGCATGGCCCCCAATGTGGGACAAGCCTTTGCCAGGACACAGCAAATGGTTGATAATAACACATTTGAAACGTCGATCCCGCCGTAATCGGTCGAGACGGAAATACCGAGAAGCCCTGACCTCAGCAGATGGTCGAGGATTGCTTTTTCATAGGACCCATCATCTGTCGGCACTGCACTTTCTGCCAAGACATGCGCGGCGCCAAGGGCTTCGTCCTCGGCTTTGATGAAGGCAACTGGTCTAGCCAGTCGGTCGAAAACGGGCGAGAATGTTCCCATGACGGCATCTCCCTTTTGTCTCGATTTCGAAATTCCGGACAAGAGCATTTCCAGGAAAAGTGGAAACCGGTTTTCCGTCCGGAAATGCGTAAAAACAAAGAGTTAGAGCGTTACTGCGATGACATGTAGGGCAGAAACGCTCTAGTGACGTGTCTTCCCGCTTCACGAGAGCCGCAGCCCGCCAAACAGGTGGGCAATAAACGATATTATCATATCGATAGATTTTGTATAGTTTCCTTTTCAAAGGGTTGTGGGGTGTGTGACGTCGTTGTTTTAGCCCTCATTGAGCCTGGCTTCGAGCAAGAGTTTTACCAGCCAATCAACGAAAACCCGGACCTTGTTGCTCAAATGCCGGTTTGGCGGATAGACGATGTAGAGAGGAAGCGGCTCACGCCTCCAATCTGCCAGCACTTGCACCAATTCGCCCGATGCGATGAGGCTGGCGGCCATGAACCGGGGAATCGGCGCGATGCCAAGGCCGTTCTGGGCGCAGGTCATATAGGTGCGGCTATCGTTGACAGACACGATGTAGCGGGCGCTGATCTCCAGCTCTTCCTTGTCCTTTTTGAACGTGAACGGCATTTTCCGGCTATTGTTGCTGCTGAAATAGTTCACGCAATAGTGGTGGTTTTCCAGCTCGCGCGGATGGGCCGGGATGCCGAATTTTTCGATATAGCGGGGGGCGACGCAGGTGATCATTTCCACGTCGCAAACCCGTCTGGCGATCAGGGACTGATCGGATGGCGTACCGGCCCGCAAAGCGCAATCGACGTTTTCGGCAAGATAATCGACCATCCGGTCGCTGACGCCGAGATCGATGTGCATATCTGGAAATTTCTGGTGAAAGTCGCAGAGGGAGGGAACCACAATCCAGTCGGAAAAGGCGCCGGACATTTCGACACGCAAACGTCCGCGGGGTGTGCTTTGTGCATTGGAAAGACTTTCGTCCAGCTCAGCCAGTTCCGAAACGATCTGAACCGCTCTCTCATAATACAAGGCCCCGTCCGTCGTCACCATGACGCGGCGGGTGGTCCGGTTGAGCAGCTTGGTCTGCAAATGGGCTTCCAACCCTTGAATGAGATTGGTGACCGTTGCCTTTGGCATATCAAGCCGTTCAGCCGCCCGGGTAAAGTTGCCGGTTTCCACCACGCGAATAAAGGCACGCATTGCTGAGAGCTGGTCCATGGGAGTTGGCCTTGTTAATGTGCGTTGCACTATTATTCGAAAATACGAACAGTGTAGTTAGAAAACGCCAGCTTGTTCCGATTGGCGAATAACAATAGATTTTACGGGAAATTGCAAGCGTGCATATCTCATCTCGGGGGCTGCTGGTCGGACCGGGGGAATCAGAGGTCCCGAAAGTGGGGGCTTAAGGAAGTCGAAGCAATGTCGGTACAAGTGAAAGATATGGTGCTGGATAAGCTGGCCGTCGGGCCGGTGTCGGCGCGTGTCTATCAGGGTGCCGAATATGGCAAGGGGCCGCCGGTCGTGCTGTTCTTTCACGGCGGTGCCTTCATGGCATCGGGCGTGGTGGACAGTTCGGTTGCGGCCTGTCTGGCGAGGACCGGCGCTATCGTGGTGGTGCCGGACTATAACGCGCCGCTCGGGCCGGTCTTCCCCAGTCCGCTTGAGGTGGGTTTTTCGATTTTCTCCTATCTCGCCAACAAGCGTGCCGGGCTTGGCGACCGTAAATCGCTGCTGTTGCTGGCAGGCGTTGAGGCGGGTGGTAATATTGCCGCCAGCGTCGCGCTGAAGGCACGGGATCATTTCGCCAACGAACTTGACGGACAGATCCTGCTGTCGCCGCTGCTCGATCCATTCATGGGGACGGCGTCCATCCGTGAAGCGGAAGCCATCGGCATGCGGGAGCGCTGGGCGGAAGGCTGGAGCCGCTATCTGAGCGGTGGCGGATGCCATCCTTATGCGGCACCTTGCCTCTGTTCGCGTCTCGCTGGCGTCGCGCCTGCCTTGGTTTTGAGCGCTGAGGATGATCCGCTGCGTGATGAAAGTCTTGCGTTCGCGCAAAGCCTGAAGCAGGCAGGCGTTAAAACCTGTAGCCAGATCCTGCCTTCCGGGAAGGGCTGGTCATCCATCTATGACGGTCAACAGATCCATGCGTCGACATGGGAGCCTGAGTTTGAAAGCCAGTTCGAAGACTTCGTTAAACAGATCAGCATTCGCTAGAATGTCGTGAAACCTGAATGAACAATGGCGGCCGGTGGGGGCCGCAAGGAGATTGCCAATGTCATCCAGAAAACAACGCTGGGCCCTTATGGGCGCCGGCCTGGGCCTTGTTGTGTCCATTTCAGCCGTATCCGTGGTTCTTCAATTGCCGATGAGTGCTGCCGCAACGGCGGCCTCGGCGGCTGCACCGGCTCCTGCCGTGCCGGTCACGGTTTCAAAGGTTTCCAGCCGGAATTTCACCCATTGGGAGCTGTTTTCCGGCCGTCTCGAGGCTGTTGAACGGGTCGATGTGCGGCCACGGGTCGGCGGAGCCATCCAATCCGTCCACTTTCGTGAGGGCGCGCTGGTCAAGGCAGGCGATCTGCTGTTCACCATCGATCCCGCCCCGTATCAGGCCGCTGTCGATCAGGCGGAAGGCCAGTTCGCTTCAGCCGAGGCCAAGGTCGATCTTGCCAGGATCGAACTGGATCGCGGCTTGAAACTATCGGGCAACAGCACGATCTCGCAAAGCGATATGGACCAGCGCCGCAATAGCTTTACCCAGGCTCAAGCCGCCATGGGAACCGCCAGAGCACAGCTGCAATCGGCTCAACTGGAGCTGGATTATACCCAGGTGCGCGCCCCGGTTTCCGGTCGCGTTGGTAAGCTCGAGGTTACGGCGGGTAATCTGGTGGCCTCGGGTTCCTCGTCCTCTGTCCTGACCACACTTGTGTCAGTCGATCCAATCTATGCGAGCTTCAATGTCAGCGAGCAACTGGTTGCCAAGGCTCTGTCGCAGCTGCCGCAAACCGGGGCCGCCTTAGCCGACATTGATCGCATCCCGGTCGAAATCGGCACTTTGGCCGATGACGGCACGCCCATCAAAGGCAAGTTGCAATTGATCAACAATCAGGTCGATGCCGCCAGTGGTACGATTGGCGTGCGCGCCGTCTTCGACAATCCGGGCGGCAGGCTTATTCCTGGCCAGTTCGTGCGGGTGCGCATGGGACAACCAGTGCCGGAAAACAAGATCCTGGTCAGCGAACGGGCGATTGGCACCGATCAGGACAAGAAATTCGTTTTCGTGGTCGATGCCGATAACAAGGTGAATTACCGCCAGATCCAGCTGGGCGCCGTGGCCGAAGGCCAGCGTGTGGTGGAAAACGGGCTTGCTCCTGGCGATACGATCGTCGTCAACGGTCTGCAACGCATCAAACCGGGCGCAGTGGTTGCGCCGCAGCTAGAAGAAAAGCTCGCGGCGTCGAAGTAAGCATAGCCTCCGCATTGACCTGACGCTTTTTTCGCAAAGCGCGAACACTTGTCAGGTCCAATATCCTCCCGGCAGCAAAGGCCGCCGGGCAGGACTGTCATATCCATATCCACCGTTTGCCGGACGAAACGTCGCTTTTGTCCGAGGGCGGAGTTGTTTCACGCCGGAGAGGGCTTTGAAATGAACATTTCCCGATTTTTTGTCGACCGCCCGGTGTTTGCCGGGGTGCTGTCGGTGCTGATCGTCGTTGCCGGATTGATCGGCATGCGGTCGCTGCCGATTTCCGAATATCCCGATGTCGTGCCACCGTCGATTGTCGTGCGGGCCACCTATCCCGGTGCCAATCCGAAGGTGATAGCCGAAACCGTCGCGACGCCGCTGGAAGAGCAGATCAATGGCGTCGAAGGCATGCTTTACATGTCGAGCCAGGCGACTTCGGACGGCGTGATGACGCTGACCGTGACCTTCAAGCTCGGCACAGATCCCGATCAGGCCCAGCAACTGGTGCAGAACCGGGTGTCGCAGGCCGAACCGCGTCTGCCGGAAGAGGTCAAAAGCCTCGGCGTGACCACGGTCAAAAGCTCTCCCGATCTGATGATGGTCGTCAACCTGATCTCCCCCGACAATCGCTATGACATTACCTACCTGCGCAATTACGGCGTCCTGAACATCAAAGACCGGCTGGCGCGGATTGCAGGTGTCGGTCAGGTACAAATCTTCGGCTCCGGCGATTATTCCATGCGTATCTGGATCGATCCGCAGCAGGCAGCCGAGCACGGACTGGCGGCCAGCGATATTACCACGGCTATCCGCGCCCAGAATGTCCAGGCCGCAGCCGGGATCATCGGTGGGTCGCCAAGCCTGCCGGGCGTCGATGTACAGCTGAATGTCAACGCGCAGGGCAGGCTGCAAACGCCCGAGGATTTTGGCAATATCATCGTCAAAAGCGGTGCAAACGGTCAGATTACCCGATTGCGCGATGTTGCCCGCGTCGAGCTTGGCGCTTCCGATTACGCACTGCGCTCCCTGCTGGACAGCAAGGCGGCTGTCGCCATTCCTGTTTTCCAGGCGCCCGGCTCCAACGCTATCACCATTTCCGATGAAGTGGTGAGGACGATGGATGAGCTGCAATTGGCGATGCCGGAAGGCGTCAAATACGAAATCGTCTACGACACCACCAAATTCGTCCGCTCCTCCATCGAAAAAGTGGTCGATACCCTGCTGGAAGCCGTGGCGTTGGTCGTGCTGGTCGTCATTCTTTTCCTCCAGACCTGGCGGGCGTCGATCATTCCGCTGATCGCGGTTCCTGTGTCGATCATCGGTACTTTCGCTGTCATGTACGCCTTCGGCTTTTCCATCAACGCGCTCAGTCTGTTCGGTCTGGTTCTGGCCATCGGCATCGTCGTGGATGATGCGATCGTCGTTGTCGAAAATGTCGAGCGCAATATCGAAAACGGCCTGTCGCCCCGTCAGGCGACCTACCGTGCCATGAAGGAAGTGTCGGGGCCGATTATCGCCATTGCCCTGGTTCTGGTGGCGGTCTTCGTGCCGCTGGCGTTTATTTCCGGTCTCTCGGGCCAGTTCTACCGCCAGTTTGCCTTGACCATCGCCATCTCGACCGTCATTTCGGCGCTGAACTCGCTGACCCTGTCACCGGCGCTTGCGGCTCTGCTTTTGAAGGGCCATCATGCCCCGAAGGACCGGCTGACGCGCGGCCTGGATTTTCTGCTGGGCTGGTTTTTCCGAGGCTTCAACCGGGTCTTCGGCGCTGGCTCCAATGCCTATGGGAAAAGCGTCGGCGGGTTGCTGTCGCGCAAAAGCATTGTCATGGTCGTTTATCTGGCGCTGGCCGGTGCCACCTATGGCCTGTTCAATGCCGTGCCGGGTGGGTTTGTACCGGCACAGGACAAGCAATATCTGATCGGCTTTGCCCAGTTGCCGGATGCTGCCAGCCTTGACCGCACGGAAGACGTGATCAAGCGGATGAGCGACATAGCACTTGCCCAGCCGGGCGTGGCTCACGCCATCGCCTTTCCGGGCCTGTCGATCAACGGTTTCACCAATTCCTCCAACGCCGGCATCGTCTTTGTGACCCTGAAGGATTTCGACCAGCGCAAGACGCCTGATCTGTCCGGTGGGGCTATTGCCATGCAGCTGAACCAGAAGTTTTCCTCCATTCAGGATGCCTTCATCGCCATGTTCCCGCCGCCGCCCGTCCAGGGTCTCGGCACGACCGGTGGCTTCAAACTGCAATTGGAAGACCGGGCGGGACTGGGGTATCAGGCGCTGGATGAAGCCACCAAGGCTGTGCTGGCCAAGGCCTACCAGACACCGGAGCTGACCGGCCTGTTTTCCAGCTTCCAGATCAATGTGCCGCAGCTTTATGCCGATCTTGATCGCGCCAAGGCAGAGCAACTCGGTGTCTCCGTCACCGATGTGTTCCAGACCCTGCAAATCTATCTGGGTTCGCTCTACGTCAATGACTTCAATGCCTTTGGCCGCACATACAGCGTTCGCGCCCAGGCCGATGCCAAGTTTCGGGCCACGTCCGACAATATCGGCCAGTTGAAAGTACGCTCGGCATCCGGCCAGATGATCCCGCTGTCTGCGCTGCTGCGGGTCGATCCAACAACGGGGCCGGAACGCACCAACCGCTATAACGGCTTTCTGGCTGCCGACATCAATGGCGGACCGGCACCCGGCTTCTCGTCCGGCCAGGCCCAGGCGGCAATCGAAAAGATTACAGCCGATGTGCTGCCCAAAGGCATCGGCTACGAATGGACCGATCTGACCTATCAGCAGATCCTGGCGGGAAGCTCGGGCTTCCTGGTGTTCCCGCTGGCTTTGCTTCTAGTCTATCTCGTGCTTGCGGCGCAATATGAAAGTCTGACCCTGCCTTTGGCGATCATCATGATCGTGCCGATGGGCGTATTGGCGGCGCTGACCGGGATCTGGTTGACCGGGGGAGACAATAATATCTTCACCCAGATCGGCCTGATCGTGCTTGTCGGGCTATCGGCCAAAAACGCCATCCTGATCGTCGAATTCGCGCGGGAGCTGGAATTTGAAGGCAGGACACCGGTTCAGGCGGCTATCGAGGCTAGCCGTTTGCGGCTGCGCCCGATCCTGATGACCTCCATGGCCTTTATCATGGGCGTCGTTCCGCTGGTCACCTCAACCGGTGCCGGGGCCGAAATGCGCGCAGCCATGGGGATCGCGGTGTTTTCGGGCATGATTGGCGTGACGTTCTTCGGCATTTTCATGACGCCAGTCTTTTATGTGCTGATCCGCAAACTGGCCGGGAATCGTCCGCTGGTGCAGCATGTCAACGAGGACCATGAGCAGGACAATGACAGGCCGATGCGCATGGCGGCCGAGTAAAGAAACGACGTGCCGTTGCGCTTCCGAGGCGCAGCGGCACTTCACTGTTTATCTTCTGTTTTTGGGGTTCGCCAACAGCGCTCAGCCAGAAACCGTCTCATGCCTCTCGTGCCGGTCTGGTTCGACTTTTTCCGGACAAACTCTCGCTGCTGCATCGTGCATCTGGGATCGGAACCAGACCAGTGCGGGATCACGGGTGCGATAGCTGTGCCATTGCAGGCATTGCTGTAATGGTGGCAGAGGGAAAGGCGGGTCCATGATGCGGATACCGCCCAGATTGAGCATGCATTCCGCCAGGCTGCGCTGAACCATGGCAATGCGTTTTGAGCCACGGATAAGGAAGGGCAGAGACGCAAAGGAAAAGGTCGAAACCTCCACCTTGATCTTTAGTCCGAGCTTGTCGCAGGCGCGTTGGGCAAAGGTCTCTCCACCATTGGGTGGCTGCATCACCACATGGCCCGCCTCAAGAAAATCCTTCTCTGTCATAGGCCCTTCGGCCAGCGGTCCGTCCGCATCCACAACGCAACAGATCTGGTCTTCCAGAAAAGGCTCCGATGGATGATTGGTCGAGCAAAAATCGCTTGGCGCCACCAATAGATCCGCTTCTCCGCGCTCAAGAAGGAGATGGGGGTAGTTTTGTTGTGGCTGGAAATGGATTTGCACACCCGGGGCAAGCGCCGACACCTGTCGCAGAAACGGCGGTATGATCGTGTTGAGCGTATAGTCTGACACGATGAGGTTGATACTGCGTGTCGATTCCTGAGGAATGAAGGACGGGGTTGACACAACGGCGGCCTCGATGCGCACGATTATGTCGCGCAAGGGCAGCTCCAAGGAGGCGGCGAGCGGCGACAATTCCATGGATCGCCCGACCTGAATCAAAAGCGGATCGTCGAAGTAATCGCGCAGGCGCCCAAGGGCATTGCTCATCGCCGATTGGGTGATGAACATTTCGTCTGCGGCACGGCTGACATTGCGAACCCTGATCAGCGTGTCGAGCGCCACCAGAAGATTAAGGTCTAGGTTCTTAAAGCGCATGATTATCCCCCTCCCAAGGAATTTCTCGAATGACCCGCCAAACTATCGGGGGATCAATCGATTCATGTATTTATTTTAAAAATACAGATCATTCATCAATGCAATTTGTAAACGAATTTTTCTTGGGTACATCTTGGGCCAGGGAGGAAATTTCGTGGCTGGCCTTAGCGCTGGCAGCGTGGTTCTCCCATGGACTAAATCGCCCGAGGAGGCGAGTTGGAGGAGACCTGATGTTTAAGTATTTTCCGACCAATTATGTCTGGAACCTGTCTGTCGATCTATCTATCGAGATGGGTGCCCGGATGGGCGAGATCGAAGAAATGTGCGCCCCGTTGCAGGAGGCGGCCAAGGCGCCGGACGCAGCCGGTACGCAAGCTTTCCGCGAGACCTGGATCAAGATGGCGGACAAGCTGGTTTCTCTGGCTGATGAAGACGAAGCAAAGGGCCGGTTGATTTCTGCGGGTGACAAGCTGATCCGCGCCGCCAATTACATGCTGACCGCGGAACGGTTGCTTGCCCATGGTTCTGAGGGCCGGGTAGCCTTGTACAAGCGCTTTCTGGATGCGTTCGAAAAGGGCTTGAAACTGTCCGGCTCATCTTGTCGCCGGGTGGAAATTCCCTATGAGGGCAAGCATCTTTCCGCTCTTTACGTACCCGCCGAAGGTGTCGAAGGTGCCGCACCGCTTCTGGTTCAGGTCAATGGTCTCGACAGTACCAAGGAAATGAAGTTTTTGGTTGGGTTGCCGGTATGGCTTGCCAAGCGTGGCGTCGCTTCGCTGATCGTCGACCAGCCTGGTACGGGGGAAGCCCTGCGCCTGCAAGAATTGACAGCCCGCTACGATAGCGAGCATTGGGCAAGCCGAGTGGTCGATTGGCTGGAGGGCCAGCCGGATGTCGATGCGAAGCGGATCGGCATGGAAGGTGTGTCGCTCGGTGGTTACTATTGTCCCCGCGCTGTCGCCTTCGAACCGCGCTTTGCCTGCGGTGTGGTGTGGGGCGCCAATCACGACTGGCGTGATGTGCAGAAAAAGCGTCTCGCCCGCGAAGGCAATCTTCCCGTTCCTCATTACTGGAGCCACGTCATGTGGGTCTGGGGCGCCAAGGACATGGATGACTTCATGGCGATTGCCGAAACAGTTCATCTCAATGGCATTCTGGACCGGATTCACGTGCCGTTCCTTGTCACCCACGGCGAAAAGGACAGCCAAATTCCCTTGCAATGGGCTCATGCCACCTATGACCAGCTGGTCAACAGCCCCAACCGCGAGCTGAAGATTTTCGATGAGCGCACCGGCGGCATCCAGCATTCCAGCTTCGACAACTCGGCAAATGCCGGTGCCTATATCGCCGATTGGGTCGCCGAGGTGCTGGGTGGACGCACCGCAGTCAGGAAAAACCCATGACCGTCAAACTGTTAATTTGTGGCCGTCGGCGGCTGGGCCAGACCCTTGCTGAACATCGCGCGCATATGAAGGACCATCACGGCAAGCTCGTGCTGGATTATATCGCCGATGATCCGGTGAAAGCGCCCAAGCGCTATGTTCAGAACCATGCGTTCGATGGTGTCTATTTCGGCGGCGAGCCGCAGGCCAAGGCGTTGTCGCTCGGCGTAGATTTCGTCACAGAGGTCTGGGCTGAGGATCTCGCAGACTTGAAGGCGTCACGCGAGACGCCGTTCTATCTGCAACATCTCAAGCCCGATGAGCCAGAAATGGTCGATGACGCCACGTTGATCGGCACGCCCTGCTCGGAAGAGCCAATCATTCCGGTGAAACCGACTGAGGGTAGAGTGAAGGTATTCCTGGCCTGGTTTGGTGAAAAGCCTCATGCAAACGCTGTTTTGGATGTGGTCGATACGGCCTCACATGGCTTGCTTGGATATTGCCGCAACACACCGTTGTTTCCCGGCCCGATTGGCGCCATCGATGAACACTGGCTGCCCGACGAGGCCGCCGGCATCGCTTTCGCAAAAGCCTGCCGCAGCGCCATCAACGAGCTTCGCCCCGGCGATACCGGCTTTAGCCTGACCATCGCCCGCGAATATGTTCTCCACGCCGGTCACGTAGACCTCGCAAAATAAATGCCAGACGTCATGAAAGAAAGGAATGTCCCATGAACATCATCGGACCCGATTATCTTGTCTTTGGTGTCGATAATGTCGCCGCCAGCTGCGAATATCTCACGGCTTTCGGTTTGAAGCCGGTTGATGTGACGGACGCCGGTGGCCTGTTTGAAGCGTTGGACGGCACGGGTGTTATTGTTCGTCATACGTCCGATCCGTCTTTGCCGCCGCCGCTGCCGACCTCGAACATGCTGCGCCAGCAGGTGTATGGCGTGCGCACCGCCGAAGATCTGGACGCGATCGAAGCCGAGCTGTCCAAGGACCGCCGCGTTACGCGGCTGTCCAACGGTTCGATCGAAGTGAAGGATAGTCATGGCTTCGAGCTCAAGTTCCAGGTGTCGATCCGCCGCGAACTCGACATGCCAGCCGAAAAGATCAACGCACCGGGCGCACCCGCCCAACGCAAACCGAACGAAATCGGCGTATGGGAAGAGATGCCGGCGCTGCCGCGCTCGCTCAGCCATGTGGTGTTGTTCGTTCCCGATATTGAGATCGCAACCGAGTTTTACTGTGATCGCCTCGGCTTCGTCGTCACGGATACATTGAGCGGGGCAGGTCCGTTTCTGCGGCCCAAGGCAAATGACGATCATCACACGCTGTTCTTCATTCGCACGCCGGATTACATGAAAGGCTGTGAGCATCTTGCCTTCCATATGGGTGGCCCAACGGAATTGATGGTTGCAGGAACGCGCTTCGTCAAAAAGGGCTATCAGAGCTTCTGGGGACCTGGTCGTCATAAGTTCGGATCGAACTGGTTCTGGTATTTCAACAGTCCCCTTGGCTGTCACTTCGAATACGACGCCGATATGGACAAGCACGACGATACATGGGTGGGCCGCGACGTGCCGATCAGTGCCGAGGCGTCTCAGATCATCCTGTTCGAGATGCGCGAGAAGTGGATGCCTGGTGGCGGGCCGCCTCCCGGTGCAAAGTCCTGACGTGATGGAAAGAGACCATGCCATCCCGACAATTCCTCTGCCGACAGGATGCCGTTGGCGAGGGCGAGGCTAAAGGCTTCGGCCCACTTCAAGGCTTCCGTCGCAAGATCATCGTGATCAGACGTGATGGCAAGCTCCACGCCTGGCTCGATGCCTGCCCGCATTATTCCAGCGGAACGCCGATGGCCTGGAAGACGGACGCTTATTTCAACGGCGAGAAAACCCATCTCGCCTGCCATTCCCATGGCGCCTTGTTCGATTTTGAGACGGGAGAATGTGTGCTTGGCCCTTGCCTGGGACAAGGACTGACACGAGTGAATATTGCAGTGGGTGAGGAAGGCGAGGTTTTCGCTTTGGTAACTGCGGAGGAGGAAAAAACATGAATTCGGGTATCAAGAAGATCCTGATTATCGGCGGTGGTTTTTCGGGAATGACTGCGGCACTTCAGCTGTCGCGAGAGGGGTTTGAGATCGATCTCGTGGAGATCGATGCGGGATGGCGGTCCTATGGGGCAGGCATCAGCCTGCACGGCTCGACGCTCAGGGTGCTGCGCCAACTCGGCCTCCTGGATCGCTTCATGGAAGATGGGTATGCCAGCGACGGCGTGCAGTTGCGGGGGCCGGATGATGCCGTGCTGTTCACATTGCCGACCCCCCGGGTGGCGGGCGCCGATATTCCCGGCGGCGGCGGTATCATGCGCCCGGCGCTTGCCAAAATCCTGTCGGAGGCGGTGCGGGCTTCCACGACCAAGGTTCGGCTAGGCGTGACATTTACCGAGATCGTCCAGAGCGAAGACGGAGCACAGGTCAGCTTTAGCGACGGCAGTTCAGACCGGTTCGATCTCGTCATCGGGGCGGACGGGCTGTTTTCCGCTGTCCGTTCCAAGACGTTTCCTCATGCCCCAAAGCCCCGTTTCATCGGCCAGTCGGTCTGGCGCGCCGTTTTGCCGAGACCGGAGGAGCTGGAAACCATCACCATGTGGATGGGTCCGAAACTGAAGGTCGGTTTGAATGGCGTCAACAAAACCCAAGCCTATCTGTTTCTGACCGAAGACCGCCCCACCAATGACTTTGTGGCCCCAGAGCTGTTCGTCGAGACCCTGCGCGGCTTGATGGAGCGCTTCAGCTCGCCAATCATCCAAGGAATTGCCAAGCAGTTGTCGGCAGAGCACCAGATCATTTACCGGCCACTGGAGCAAATGTTACTGCCGCGTCCTTGGTTTCAGGGACGGGTGGTGCTGATCGGCGACGCCGTTCATGCCACGACACCGCATCTGGCCGCCGGTGCCTGTATTGGTATCGAGGATGCCATGGTGCTGGCCGAGGAGCTGGTCAAGGGCAGCGATGTCGATGACGCGCTTGCCGCGTTCGAGGCAAGGCGCTGGGAGCGGTGTCGGATGGTGGTCGAGAATTCGGGCCGTCTGGCCGATATCGAGATCCATGGCGGCAGCCGTGAAGAGCATGCCTCAATCATGAAAGTTTCGATGAAAACCCTGGCGGAAGCGATCTGACACCAGAATTCATTACAAGTGATAGTCGATACTCAATTTTAAAATTACTTAAAATATTGATTTTGTTAGAGTATTTTCGACGGCGTCCCGATTGGGAGATCGGACGCTTTTGTCGGCGCATGAAAAGAACCGGAGGAGATGGAATGTCAGGACAGAAATTTGGAGTGGCCGGGTCGATTGCCCTCGTCATCGGTCACTTCTCGGGCATGCTTGACTTGATTGCTCTCCCCGTTTGGGTTGGCGCGCTTGTCGAACGCTTCGGGTTCAGCCCACAACAGGCCGGCGGGATCGTTACCTTGTTCCTGGTCGGTGCAGTTGTCGCGAGCCTCATCGTCGCACCCCGTTTCAACCAGATGAACCAGCGGCGCTGGGCCTCCACGGCTTTTGCCGTTGCCGCTACCGCTTTTTTGGGCGCATCGAGAGAGACGGCTTTCCTTCCCCTTGCTCTCCTGCATTTGACTGCCGGTTTCGCGGTTGGGACAGCTCTTTCCATGGTGCATGGAACGATCGGCCAGGCAACCAACCCGCATCGGCTATACGCCATGGCCGGCATAGCCCTTGGCCTTTTCGCCATTGTTCTGCTGGCAGCCATTCCGCAACTGTTGATCGTCTATGGCGGCTCTGTTCTCTTCTATGTGTTCACCGGTATCATGGTGATTGCCGCCCTTACCTGTACGTTCTTGTTTCGCAATCCCGTCCATGCCGTTGAACCAGAGAAGAAGCCGTTTAGCCGGGCGATGTGGTTCACGATCTTTGGGATCAGCATCCTGACCTTCAACCAATCCATGGTATTTTCCTTCGTTGAGGTCATCGGTAAATCGCGCGGGTTTTCCGCAGAGAGCGTGCTGGCTGTTCTCATCGCGCTGGGCTTCGTCAACTTTATAGTGCCATCTCCATTGGCGGCTTTTTTGCAGACCCGCGTTTCCGCCACAACTGTCACCCAGATCGGACCGGCGGTGCAGGTCATTCTCGCAATCATCGTGACTTCAGCAACCGTTTTCCCTCTCTGGGCGGTTGCGGCCTCTCTGTTCGTCTCAGTGCAGATCTTCACCCATAACTTTGCGTTCGGTCGTCTCGCAAAACTCGATCCGACCGGACGTGCCGTTGCAGCGACCCCGGCGATGTTGATGGTGGGTGCCGCACTTGGCCCTATTGTCGGTGGCGCATTGGGCGAAAATTTTGGCTTTGCGGCGCTGGGTGTGACGGCTGTGGCGGTCGGCGCGGTCTCTATTGGCTTCTTTACCAAGGCGAAAACAGCATGACACAATTTCCTGACATTACCCGTATCGTCACCGGCCATGCGAGCGATGGTCGCTCCATCCTCAGCGAAGTCGGACCTTTGCCCAAGGTGGTTGAAATCAATGCCATTCCCGGCACCATGTTTCACGAAGTGTGGGAGACCGGCGAAAGCCCTGTGCGGATCGACAATGGGGCCGATCCAACCCTCGGTCCCCTTATCCTTCCCCCTCCAGCAGGCGGCACGCGCATCCGTTTCGTCGATATCCCGCCGGATACCGAGGATTTTTTGCAAACCGGTGCGGAGCGAATGAACGTTGCCTTCGAGCAATTGGGCGACAAAGCGGCTTCCACAGTGGAGGAGCATTCCCCGCATCCGCTGATGCATCGCACGGAATCGGTTGATTACGGCATTGTCATTGAAGGCGAGATGACCCTAGTGCTTGATGATGGCGAGGTGCTTTTGAAGCAGGGTTCCGTCGTTATCCAGCGTGGCACCAATCATGCCTGGGCCAATCGCTCCGGCAAGACGTGCCGGATGCTCTTCATCCTGATCGCAGGGGTCTACGATCCCGCCATCGCAGCCAGCCTTGCCGGACGATGATCGCCGGGTGCCACCAATAACAGCAGGAACGAGGTCATCATGAAGTTTGCAACCTATCACGATGGAAGCCGCGACGGCCAACTCTGGATCGTTTCGCGTGATCTGAAACGGGCCGTTCCGGCAACCGGCATCGCTGTGTCCTTGCTCGCCGCTCTGGAGGACTGGGATGCCTTAGCTCCCCGTCTTCTCGAACTCTATGAGCGGCTCAATGCAGGGAATGAACCTTTTGCCACCAGCTTCCAGCCGGAACGGTGTCTGGCGCCCTTGCCGCGGGCGCCACAATGGCTGGATGCCTCCGCCTTCCTCAACCATGGCCGGTTGATGGATAAAGCTTTCGACAATCCGATCAACCCGGATTTTGAGACGGTACCCTTGATCTATCAGGGGGCAAGCGATGATTTTCGCGGTCCGCTGGCAGGCGTGGAGTTTCTTGACGACGCGCTGCTGATCGATATGGAAGGCGAGTTCGGCGTTATTCTTGCCGATGTGCCGATGGGCGTGACACCGGAAAATGCCATCGATCACGTCCGTCTGCTGGTGCAGATCAACGACTGGTCGCTGCGCGCGCTTGGGCCGCGCGAAATGCGGGCGGGTTTCGGGTTTCTCCAGGCCAAGCCATCGACGGCCTTTGCACCGATCGCCGTCACGCCGGACGAGATCGGGCCGCATTGGTCCAACGGTCGAGTTGGCCTGTCGTTGCATGTGGAGATCAACGGACGACGGGTTGGGGATGCCCATGGAAGCGAAATGCATTTCTCCTTCGGTGAATTGATCGCTCATTGCGCCCGCAGCCGACGTTTGTCGGCTGGAACCATTCTGGGTTCCGGGACGGTGTCCAATGCAGACCGTGCCGCCGGTTCATCCTGCATTTCCGAAATCCGGGTGATCGAGCTTCTCGATGAAGGTAAGGCGCGGACACCTTTTCTGACCTGGGGTGACCAGGTGCGGATGGAAGCCCGGCTGCCGGATGGGAGCACGCCTTTCGGGGTGATTGATCAGGCGGTGGTGAAGGCCTGATGCGCATTCTCGTCACCGGAGCGGATGGTTTTTTGGGTCGCGGGCTCGTGGCGCGGCTTCCATTTGCTGTTCACCAGGCAAAGCGGATCGTTGTCACAGACCGGGCCTTTGCTCAACCTGTCCCTGACGGGATCGAGGCCTTGGTCGGTGATCTCGGCGATCCCGGCTTTCTGGATAGATTGCTGGAACCCGGTTTCGATCTGGTCTTCCACCTGGCCAGTCTTCCCGGAGGACTTGCCGAGCGGGAACAGGCGCTGGGACATGCTGCAAACCTGCTTGCGCCGATTGCTTTGGCGCAAGGCGTAGCCCTTCGGCGTCCCGGTGCGAGGCTGGTTTTTGCCTCTTCCATCGCGGTCTATGGTGCGCTTGGAGCGGCAACCGTCACGGCGCAGACACCTGCCGCACCGCAGCTGACCTATGGCGCCCACAAGCTGATGACCGAAATCCTGTTGTCTGACCTGACGCGGCGCGGTGCGCTTTCAGCCATCAGCCTGCGGTTTCCCGGCATTGTCGCACGACCTGCGACCGACAGCGGACATGGTTCGGCGTTTATGAGCCTGCTTTTCCATCGGATTGCTGCTGGGGAAGCCTATGCCTGTCCGGTTCCGGCCAGCAGCGCCTGTTGGTGGGTCTCACGGCAGGCGGCGGTGGACATGCTGTTGCATGCCGCAGGGCTGAAGGATAGCGCCGTAACCCTTGTCCAGCCGCCAGTGCTGTTTGCAACGACTGGCGAGGTGGCCACGGCGGTCGCCCGCTCCGTGGGCAAAACCGCATTGGTCGAATGGGGCGAGGACGACACGCTTCGCCGCCTGTTTGGTGCCATGCCGCCGCTTGATACGGCCACGGCCTTCGCGACGGGATTCAAGGCCGACGCCGATCTCGACGCGCTTGCCAAAGCCGCAATTTCAGGAGAGTCATGATGAAGATTATCGATCTGTCCGTTGCTATCGAAAATGATGTTCCCGCCGATCCGCCGGGCCTTGGTCCCAAAATCACCTACACAAACCACGCAGAAGGCTCCGAGGAAGTTTTGCGCTTCTTCCCCGGCCTCGACATGGCCGATGTCCCCGGTGGGGAAGGCTGGGCCATAGAACAGCTGAATCTGACCGCCCATGCCGGTACGCATCTGGATGCGCCCTGGCATTTCGCTTCTACGATGAATAACGGCGAGCGCGCCTGGACCATTGATGAAGTGCCGCTCGATTGGTGCATCCGTCCCGGCGTGAAACTGGATCTACGCCATCTGCCGGATGGCTCAATCGCAACGGCAGCCGATCTACAGTCAGCCTTGGCAGTGGCCGGTCATACACTCCAGCCTTTCGATGTGGTGCTGGTCAATACCGCTGCCGGTGCCGCCTATGGGCGACCGGATTATCTGGGCCGTGGCTGTGGCATCGGACGCGAGGCCACCCATTGGCTGATGGCGCAAGGCGTCCATATCGCGGGCACCGACGCCTGGTCCTGGGATGCGCCTTTTCCGGTCACGGCGAAACGGTTTGCGGAAACCAGGGATGCTGGATTGATCTGGGAAGGCCATAAAGCCGCCCGCGAAGGCATTTTTCTGCATATGGAAAAACTGACACGGCTGGAGGAATTGCCGGGCTCCGGCTTCACCGTTTCCTGCCTGCCTGTCAAGATCAAGGGCGGCTCGGCTGGCTGGTGCCGTGCCGTGGCGATTTTCCCTGATGGTTAGTTTCGTCGTATGCCAATCTGCTGCGCCCGCCGTTATAAAAGACACGGGCGCAGCATTTCTAATCGTGCCTGTTCAGCCTATTCCGGGTTTTCCAGGCTGAACATTTCGGTGCGTTCGTCATAGGCGAACAGTTCGGCATAACGCGCCCAGGAGACGATGGTCTTCAACGTATCGTCGGCGTAGGATTCGCTCATGTAATCCTCCAATTCGTTGCGGAACCGCGCTGCCGGTGCGGTGTGGCTTGGGCGCTCATCCAGAACCCGGCGGATCAGGCCCATCAGAGGCACATAGCTGACCAGATGCTCGGCAAACAGTTTTTTGCGGGCATCGGTTTCCAGATGGGCGAAGCGGGTTCCGGCCTCGGTCAGCACCAGATCGCCTTCGCTTAAATGGGCAAAGCGCAAAAGCTGGAGCGCTTCGCCAAGGTGAAACAGCTCGTCTGCCTCCAATTGCAGCTGACCGGCCAGAACGGGGAGATCGGCGCGGCCATGATAGGGTGCGCCTGCGAGCGCCTCGATCAGGCCCGACAGGATATTGGTCGAAACCGGCTCCAGTACCATGCCCATACCGGTTCCGGGAATGCCATCCATGGCGGGCAGGCGCGGTTCGGCGCGCGCCGTCATCAGCGCGTAGATGCTGTCCACCAGCTGGCGGAACACCGGGTCAAGCCGGTTGCGCGGATGCGGCAGATCGACCTTTAATTCGCGCGCCACCCGGCCCGGATTGGAGGAAAACACCAGGATGCGGTCGCACATCAGCACCGCTTCCTCGATGTTGTGGGTGACGATCAGCACGGATTTGATTGGCAGGCGGCCCTCGATCCACAGATCGATCATGTCGGTGCGCAGGGTTTCGGCGGTCAGCACGTCGAGGGCGGAAAAAGGCTCGTCCATCAACAGCAGATCAGGATGGACCACCAGGGCGCGGGCAAAGCCGACGCGCTGGCGCATACCGCCGGACAGCTCTTTCGGATAGGCGTTTTCAAACCCGTCGAGGCCGATCAAGTCGATGGCCGCCAAGGCAAGCGAGCGCCGCTCGGTACGGTCTACGCCTTTGGCTTCCAGGCCGAGTTCGACATTCTGAAGCACGGTCAGCCAGGGAAACAGGGCAAAGGACTGAAAGATCATCGAGATACCGGGAGGTGGTCCATCGATTTCGGTGCCGCGATAGCGGGCGCTGCCCGAAGAGGGCGATAGCAAGCCGGCAATGATGCGCAGCAGCGTCGATTTGCCGGAGCCGGAGCGGCCGAGCAGGCCGACGATTTCGCCTTCCTTGATGGTGAGATCGACATTTTCGAGCACGACAACATCGTTGCCGCTGGCCTTGGGAAAGGAGCGGGAGACCTGGGCGATATCGATCAGCGGGGACTTGGTGATAAGATCAAGCATGGGAACAATCCTTTTGTCGGATGACATCATGTCTGTGGTGTTTGGGGTGCCAAGGCACCCCGTTTGATGGGGTTTTGATCAGCCCAGGCGCAGGCGGCTTTCGCCATAGGCATAGAGCGGACGCCAGACCAGCCGGTTGAACAGCGTCACAAAAGTACACATGACGATGATGCCGAGCACGACCCGTGGGAAATCGCCTGCCGTTGTCGCATTGGCGATGTAGGAGCCAAGGCCCGGCGTGGTCAGTTGGGTATCGCCCCAGCTTGCCACTTCCGCAACGATGCTGGCATTCCAGGAGCCGCCCGAAGCCGTGATGGCGCCGGTGATGTAGTAAGGGAAAATGCCGGGCAGGATGACCTTGAACCACCAGCGCCATCCGGTGATGTGGAAACTGCGAGCCGCTTCCTTGAGATCGCTTGGAAAGGCACTGGCACCGGCGATCACGTTGAACAGGATATACCATTGGGTCCCGAGGATCATCAGCGGGCTCAGCCAGATATCGGCATTGAGCCCGAAATGCACGATCACCACCACGAACACCGGAAAGGCGATATTGGCTGGAAAGGCAGCCAGAAACTGCGCCAGCGGCTGGACTTTTTCCGAGAGCTTCGGACGCAGGCCGATCCACACCCCGACCGGCACCCAGACCACGGTTGCGATGGCCATCAGCACAATGACGCGCAACAAGGTGATGGAGCCATAGAGGATAACGGTTGGGATTTCCGACCAGCCGATGCTGGCCCGCAGATAATCGAAGCTGATATAGGCAGCCCATGCGGCCATGCCCGCAATGATGCCGATCCAGATCCAGTCGATGACCCTCGAGGTCGCAGGGCTGGCAGTTTTTGAACCGGTGCTCCGCAGTTTGGGGAGGCGCAATGTCCAGAGTTGGCGGGCCACCCAGCTCAGAGGCGCGAGCAGCAGTCGGGTAACGCGGGCCTTGCGCAACAAGTCCAGCATCCATGAACTGGGAGCCACGCCCGAGGCGGTGGTCTCGAAGCGGAACTTGTCGGCCCAGGCTACCAGCGGCCGGAACATCAACTGGTCATAGAGAAGAATGACGGCGAGCATGGCGATGACGGCATAGAACACCGCGAGGATATCCTGTTGCTTGATAGCCAAAGCCACGTAGGAACCGATCCCCGGCAGGGTGATCGTGGTGTTGCCGACAGTGATGGCTTCAGAGGCGACGACGAAGAACCAGCCGCCGGACATCGACATCATGGTGTTCCACACCAGGCCGGGCATGGCGAAAGGCACGTCAAGCCGCCAGAATCGCTGCCAGCCACTCAGCTGGAAGCTGCGGGTTGCCTCGTCGAGATCTTTCGGCTGGCTGCGCATCGACTGATAGAGGCTGAAGGTCATGTTCCAGGCCTGGCTGGTGAAAATCGCAAACACCGCGGCCAGTTCCGCACCGATTACCCGTCCGGGAAAAAGATTGAGGAAGAAGGTGACGGTAAAGGTCAGAAAGCCGAGAATCGGCACCGATTGCAGGATATCGAGGATCGGGATCATCACCATTTCAGCACGCCTGCTCTTGGCGGCAACCGAGGCGTAGATCAGGGTGAAGATCAGCGAAAACACGATGGCTGCCAACATGCGCAGAATGGTGCGCAGCGCATAGATCGGCAGATTGGTGGGATCGAGCGACAGCGGAGCGGCATCGAGCACCGACAGCGGAACCGTCGTCACCCGCTCACCATAGGCAAACAGCACGATGACGCCGATAATCAACAGCAGCGCCATCAGGTCCCAATGGTTCGGAAGGTGGGAGCGGCGGATGGCAAGCGGAGCGAATTTGGGATGGATCATGGGACGGGCCTCTATTTCGCGAAGCGTCATAGGGAGGGATGACACGGCAATTTTAGGGGTAGGCAATTTCAGGCTTGAGGGTTTGATCCGCAGATCCCCGAAGCGCCTGATAATCCTATAGAATGACCGGACATCTGACGCCACCGCGCTTAAGGAAAGGCAGGCATGGCTTAGGCATAGGGAGAATATACTTTTGTATATTCGGCCCTGCGGGACTGTCGCTGCGGCGCTTTCCTGCGTAATTTGGTTTGGGCCGATCTGGCCCTCGATGTTTTGCGAGAGGGCCTCGGCCTTTTGCGCAAAGAAACAGCCATGGCCACCGAAGGATGAAACACATTCTGTTTTCTCAGCACCAGAACCGGCCGAAGCTGAGAGCCGTGTTCATCCTGTTTCTGCTGGTCTGTATCTTCTCAGCCGATACGATCACCAATTTCGAGATCGCTTTTGCGGTGTTCTATATCGCGGTCATTCTGATCGCCATCGGCTTCCTGTCGATGCGCGGCGTCGTCGCCCTGGCCATGGTCTGCATTTGCTTGACGGTACTCAGCCTGTTCCTGACCCGGCGCGGATCGTTCGAATCCGGGCTGCTGAATTGCGGCATCAGCACGTGTGCTATTGGGGTGACGACCTATCTCGCCTTGAAAATCGTTGCCGCCCAGGCCGCTATTTACGATGCACAGGCGCAGTTTTCCCGCATGGCGCGGTTGACGAGGCTGGGGGAACTGACGGCCTCGATTGCCCACGAGGTCAATCAGCCGCTGGCCGCCGTCGCCACCAGTGCCGATGCCTGCCGCCGCTGGCTCGATCATACGCCACCCAATCTGGATCGCGCCCGCCAGGCAGCGGAGCGGATCGCCAGCGACGTGAAACGCGCCAGCGATGTGATTGTGCGGGTACGGCGGCTGGCCAGGAGCGAACCGCCGCAACGGGAGAGTTTCGATCTCAATGCGGCGACGACTGAGGCCATCGGCCTGGCCGAACATGAACTTGAGCGCAACAGCATCGCCCTGGAGATGGCCCTTGCGGAAGACCTGCCCCCGGTGCTGGCCGACCGTATCCAGATCCAGCAGGTGATCGGTAATCTCCTGCTCAATGCCATTGAAGCCATGGCCGCCGTTCCCAGTTTCAAACGCGAACTTTTGGTCTCGACCTTTCTCGATTGCGATGACAGGATCGTGCTTGCTGTCGCCGATTCAGGTCCCGGCATGAAGCAATCGACGCTGGATCATCTGTTTGAAGCGTTCTGGACCACAAAGGAAAGCGGCATGGGCATCGGCCTTGCCATCAGCCGTTCGATCATTGAGGCGCATGGTGGGCGTATTTCCGTGACGTCCGCGCATCGCATGGGGACTGTCGTGCAATTCAGTCTGCCCTTAAGCGAAGAGAGTAAGGCATGATGACTAACCCGCCTCACCAAGATGAACATGAGCCGGTCGTTTATGTGATCGATGATGACGCCTCGGTGCGCGCCGCATTGGAGGATCTGCTGGCCTCCGTCGGCCTTGCTGTTTGCGCCTATGGATCCACCCAGGAATTCATGGCGATGCCGCTTGCTGATGCTCCCGGTTGCCTGGTGCTCGATGTGCGGATGCCGGGCCAGAGCGGTCTTGAGTTTCACCAGCAGATGGCGAAACTGGGTATACGGCTGCCGGTGATTTTCATCACCGGTCACGGCGATATCCCCATGTCGGTCAAGGCGATGAAAAACGGTGCCATCGAGTTCCTGACCAAACCATTTCGGGATCAGGATCTGCTCGACGCTATTCAGCAGGGCATAGAAAATGATCGCGCACAGCGAAGGCAGGATCATCTGTCCTCTGGCTTGATGGAGTTATGGCAAACGCTGACGCCGGGCGAGCGGGAAGTGATGGAACTCGTTGTCCAGGGGCGTCTCAACAAACAGATTGCCGGGGATCTCGGTGTCAGTGAAATCACCGTCAAGGTTCGCCGCGCCCAGTTGATGCGTAAACTCAATGCCAAATCCGTCGCCGATCTGGTGCGGATCTGGGATCGGCTCGCGGTGCCGGATTGAGAGGATAGCGCCACCCAGAAGAGCGGCGCTACCGTTGGTTATTGTCTGATCAAGCACGGAGCCAGATCAGCGCAGGTTCACCAGATTGGCCAGTTCGCGGGCGCGGTCCAGGCAGCGGGGCTGCTGGTCGAGGAAGCGTTCGGCGCCGATTTCCATGATCAGCATGGTGTCGGGCAGGAAGGTGAGTTCGGCGAAGATCTCATCCCAGGCGATGTCGCCCCAGCCGAGCGGCAGATGCAGGTCGCCAATGCCGAGCGCAGTTGCTTCCGCATTATGGAAGAATTCCTTCATCGTATAAGGCAGGCCAAAGCTGTCATGAACGTGGAGATGGCCGGTTACCGGTGCCATGGCGCGCAATTGCTCACGGAAATCCAGGCCCTTGAAGGTGGATTCGATATAGGCATGGGAGAAATCGATTAGGGCGACGACATGGTCATGGCTGATGGCCTTGACCGTTTCGGCCACTTGGCTTGGCGTCTGGCGATATTGACCAGTCTCGGTGGTGAAGATGTTTTCAAGCGCGATGCGCACGCCATAACCCTTGGCGACATCGGCCATTTCCAACAGGGCCTCGCGCTCCATCTTGTCGAGATCCGCGCCGTCAACACCTTCTACCGGCTGGGCTGCACCGGAATGGTGAACGAGGATACCGGCACCCAGGCGGTCACACAGTTCCAGCATGGCGCGAACCACGTTCTTTTGCAGATGCAGATGCTCTCGGTCCATGAAATTGGAACTGACCTGGCCATGCAAGGACAATTTCTTGAAGCTGTATTGGCTGACAATGTCAGTGACGCGCTGGGTGCGATCTTCGATGATACGGCCACCGGAGATGATTTCTTCGCCATAAATGCCGATTTCGCAGGCAGTCGCACCGGAATCGGCGATTTCGCGTAGTGAGACGTCCAGTGTCGTCAGATCGCCCTTGCCGGTGCGATTGCAAAAGCCGATGGCGGAAATGGTGTCGGTCATGAAAGAACTCCAGTGGGTTGATGCGATGGTATTTGGCTGTTGGCGGGGCTGTTTGCCGCGCCCGTCATGGGAGAAAAGTCGATCCGCTTCTGGCTCTCGCTGTCAAAGAAGTGCAATTGCTGCTGCGGCAGCAACAGCCCGATCGTGTCGCCAGCCGTGACCTGCGCTTCTTCGGGGACGGCAATGGCAAAGGGATGGCCAGCCAGTTCGCAATGGACGACGCGGCCAACACCCAGTTCTTCGACGAATTCGATGAGTGCCGGGACACCCTGGCCGTGGCTGGCAAGCCGGCATTGTTCCGGGCGAATACCGACGATCACATCTCGTCCTCTCAGGGTATGGGCGACGACTGGATCGATTTCGACCGATGCACCACCGAGGCGAATGGTGGAGGTTTCCACTTCGACGCGGGCGTCAAACAGGTTCATGGCCGGGGAGCCGATGAAAGAGGCAACGAACGTGGTGGCCGGGCGATGATAGATGTCGAGCGGTCTGCCGACCTGTTCCACATGGCCACGGTTCATCACCACCAGCCGGTCGGCAAGTGTCATCGCTTCCACCTGGTCATGGGTCACGAAAACCGATGTCGCTGACAGGCGCTGGTGCAGTTTGCGGATTTCGGCGCGCATGGTGACGCGCAGCTTGGCATCGAGATTGGACAGTGGTTCGTCGAACAGAAAGACCTTTGGCTCGCGGATGATGGCGCGGGCCATGGCGACACGCTGGCGCTGGCCACCGGAAAGAGCGGCGGGCCGACGGTCCAGATAATCCTGCAAGCCGACGATTTTTGCGGTCTCAGTAATGCGCCGGTCACGCTCGGCTTTGGGGACGCCCGCCACTTTCAACGCGTAGCCGATATTGCCAGCCACTGACATATGCGGGTAGAGCGCGTAATTCTGGAACACCATGGCGCAACCACGCTCGCGTGGCTCCAATGTGTTGACGACACGGCCATCAATGGCGATTTCACCCGAGGTAATGTCTTCCAGCCCGGCGATCATCCGCAGCAGCGTGGACTTGCCGCAGCCGGAGGGACCGAGGATGACCACGAATTCACCTGAGCCAAACAGCAAGTCGATGCCATGCAGGGTTGGTGTCTTGCCGTAGCTCTTGCGCACCGCGCGGATGTCGATATCAGCCATTGTCTTTGAACCTTATTGTTCTTGCAGGCGCTTTTCAGCGTCACTTTTCCGTGGAGACCAGGCCGCGCACGAACCAGCGTTGCAGCACGGCAACCACGATCAGCGGCGGGGCCATGATCATCAGAGAACCCGCGAGGGTGACGTTCCAATCGGGGATGCCGTTGTCAGACGGCAGCAGTGAGCGCAGCGACATCATCACCGTCTTGTAGTTCGGATCGGTCACCATCAGCAGCGGCCAGAGATACTGGTTCCAGCCGTAGACGAACATGATGGTGGTCAGCGCCAGCATGTTGGTGCGCGAGAGCGGCAGCAACATTTCAAAGAAGAAGCGGATCGGCCCCGAGCCGTCCATGCGCGCCGCCTCGGCCAATTCATTGGGCAGCGTCATGAAAAACTGCCGGTAGAGAAAGGTGCCGGTTGCCGTGGCGATCAGCGGCAGGGTCAGGCCCGCATAGGTGTTGAGCAGGTTCCACTCGATCTTGATGTCGATGCCAAACAGCGTGGACAGGATGGATTTGACCGGCTGGAACAGATCGGCTGCCACCGCATAGGTCGGCACCACCCGGACTTCGAGCGGCAGCATCAGGGTGATGAACACGCCCCAGAAGAAGACATGCTTTAGCGGCGTGCGGAAAAACACGATGGCAAAGGCGGTCATGGCCGATAGCGCGACTTTTCCCAGTGTCACCAGGGCCGCCATGATCAGGCTGTTGGTCATCGCCGTACCGAGATCAGCCCGCGACCATGCCTGGCTGGCATTGGTCAGGAACTCGCCCTGCGGCAGGAAGCTGAAGGGAACGGCATTGACCTGCGGCATCGTCTGGCTGGCGCCAGCGATCACCACGATGAATGGTCCGATCAGCAGTAGGAGGCCCAGGACCATGATGAGATAGGTGACGGCGTTGGCAATTGGTGTGCGCTGGATCATTCCGGCCTCACTTGTAATGCACGCGCTTCTCAATGAAGCGGAACTGGATGAAAGTGCAGATCATGATCAGCCCGATCAGAATGATGCTTTGGGCTGATGCGCCGGAATAGTTGAGACCCTTGAACGCCTCATCGACGATCCTGTAGACCATGACTTCGGTGCCATGGTTCGGCCCGCCACCCGTCATCGAGTGGACGATGCCGAATGTGTCAGCGCCAACAAAGCCTTCCGTCATCATGGTGACGAGCAGAAAAAACAGGGTTGGGGCAAGCAGTGGCACCTGCACATCGAAGGCGCGGCGCAAGGGACCGGCGCCATCCATGGCGGCGGCTTCACTGAGGGCGCGTGGCACCGATTGCAGGCCTGCCAGCAGGAAGATGAATGTATAGCCTGACCATTTCCAGATGAAGACGATGATAACAAGCGCCAGCGCATGGCTGCCGTATTTGGCCGGGTTCCAGAGATCTGGAGAAAAGGAATTGACCATGGCCGCCAGCCCGCGATCGGGTGCGAGGATGAAGCGGAAGGCGATACCCGCAGCCGGTCCGGCAATGGCGAAGGGCAGGATGTAGAAGAACCGGAAGAAACCGGTGCCGGGCAATTGCCGGTCTACCGCAAGCGCCAGCACAAGGCCGATGAGAATGGCGAAGAACGGCCCGACTGTCGCGAAGATCAAGCTGACATAAACCGAATTCCAGTAGAAGGGATCGGTCAGCGCATCCTTGAAATTGGCAAAGCCGACGAATTCCGCAGCACCACCAAACGGCGGTTCGAGGGTGAAGGCCCAGTTCACCACAGCAGCCACCGGCCAGTAGAAGAACAGGATGATCAGAATGATCTGCGGCAGCGCAAACAGGATAGGCAGCCACCAGTTCTTGAAAACGGCGCGTTGTTCCATGTCGTGACCAATATGCTGGAATGAAGGAGGAAGCCTGCCGTTAAGGCAGACTTCCGGGAGTAATGAGCGCCGAGGCTTAGTTCAGCTTTTGACCGGCATAGGTCTTTTCAAAGCGGCGCAGGATGGCGTTGCCACGCTCGACCGTCTGGTCCAACTGGGTCTGTACATCGGCATTCTGCATGAAGATCGCCTCAAACGAGGTCGAGACTTCCTTGCGGATCTGGGTGAAGCTGCCCAGGCGGATGCCACGGCTGGTGTCGGATGTCGGCGTATAGGTCAGGCTGGCAATGGCCAGTTCACGGCCCTTGTAAGGTGCCTTATCGTAGAAACCATTGGCTTTCATCGCATCGAAGCCGGTTTTGGTGACGGGAATATAGCCAGTCACCGTTGACCACCATTGCACCATGTCCGGCTGGGCGAGGAAGTTAAGGAAGGCAGCTGCCCCCTTGTATTCCGCTTCCGGACGACCGGCGAGAACCCAGAGCGAAGCACCGCCCACCAGCGAATTCTGGCGCTCCGTACCCTTCCAGACCGGCAGCATGGCGACATCCCATTTGACGTCAGCGGGCAGTGTCTTGCCGACGGTGCCGTGGTCGGCAATCGACGACTGGATCATCTGGCAAGTCTGCGAGGTGAAGGCCGGAACGACATCCATGCCGAGTTGCTTGGTCTTGACCACGAACAGCTTCTCATCCTGCATCTTCTTGAAGAATTTTACATGATCCACGAATTTGGTCTTGTTGAACACCAGTTCGGCATCGAGACCCTGATAGCCATTGGCTTTTGTGGCGATTGGCTGGTTGTGGATGGCGGAAAACTGTTCCAGCATTGGCCATGGATCGAAATTGAAGCCCAGCGGGCACTCATAGCCAGCGGCCTTCAGCTTGCGCGCTGCTTCCTCGACATGTTCCCAGGTATCCGGCTTGAAGGTAATGCCAGCTTTTTCAAACGCGCTTACATTGTAATAGAACATCGCGGTCGAAGAGTTGAATGGGAAAGACTGCAATTCGCCGCCCGCCGTGGCGTAGTAATTGGCGATGCCGCCGAAATAATTGTTCCAGTCGATCTTATAGCCATTGTCGGCCATCAGTTTCTTGGCGGGAATAAAGGCCTTTGAGAGCATCAGGTCCAGCGTGCCCGCATCGTAGATCTGGGCGATGGCGGGCTGCTTCTTGGCGCGGTAGGCGGCAATGGTATTTTGCAGGGTGGTGTCGTAATCGTTCTGAGAGGTGCAGACGATTTCGAAATTGGCCTGACTGTCGTTGAACTTGCGGCAGGCGTCCTGGACGCGCTCGCCAAGGTCGCCGCTCAGGCCATGCCAGAACTCGAACTTGACCTTTTCGGCCATAGCCGGTGCTGCCCCCAGCGTCGTGGCAGCCAATAGGCCAGCCAGCACGGTTTTCAAAGCGTAGTTTTTCATCGCAAATGCCTCGTTTTCAGGAAAACAATTCCGCTTTACCCCCGGAAATTGAGGGGGTTCTAGCGGGCATTTATGATGGCTCGACTACGCTTCCATGACGCTGGCGTGAAGATTTTTCGTCTGATCGGTGACAGGCTAATACAAAGAGTCATTGAAAATCACTCTTTGTATTCCACTTTTGAATATCTCAAGTCTCTAATACATTTGAGATATTCAAAACCCCTTCAAGTCGAGGATGCGTCAGCATCTTCGAGACTTGGTATAATTGACTGCACCGCGCTTTCCATAGAGCGCGGTGCTGTTTATCGGTTCACGCCGCCGGTTGCTGTTTTGCCCTGGCGACAATCTGGGTGGGGCTGACGAATTGCAGGGCGATGACCAGCCAGAACAGGGTGGTGACCATATAGACCACGGCCATGGCATCGATGGATTGCGATGCCCGCACCCCGGACGCGAAGACCGCATAGTAGAGCGACACGACCAGCGTTTGTGTCGTCGGCCCGGCAATCAGGAAGGTTAGTTCGAACATGGCGATGGTGCGCACCAGCACCAGCAGCAGGGCGGCCAGCATGCCCGGCAACAGTAGCGGTAGCAGGATGCGGGTGAACAGGCTCCAGGTTCCGGCACCAAAGACCTTGGCAGCGGCCTCGATGCGCGGATCGATCTGCTCGATAAAGGGGATCATGACAAGGATGACGAAGGGCAGGGACGGCACGAGATTGATCAGCACCACGCCCCAGAAGGTACCGCCAAGGCCGACCTGGTAGAGAACCGTGGCCAGCGGAATGCCATAGGTGAGCGGCGGTACCAGAAGCGGCAGCAGGAAGGTGAGGATCACAAGTTTTTTGCCGGGAAAATCCCGCCGGGCCAGCGCATAGGCGGTCATAACCCCGAGCAGGCCGGAAATGATCACCACGGTGAAGGTGATCTGGAAGGTGACGGCAACGACGCTGGATAGCTGAAACTCGCTCCAGGCGTCGGAATACCATCGTGTCGTCCAGCCGGTCGGCAGCCATGTACCAAGCCAGCGCCGGGCAAAGGAATTGACCACGACGGAGGCAATCACCGCCACGAGGTTGAGAATGAACAGCCCGGCGAGCGCCCAGACCGCCATACGCCAGAGTTTTGAGCCGATGCCCTGATCGCGGATCATGATCTAGCCTTTCGTTCCGGCGACGGGGCCGCGATAGAAGAGGGAGCGCAATGCCAGAATGGCCGCGACGATTGCCAGTTCGATAATGCCCATGATGATGGCGATGGCCGAGCCCAGCGAGTGGTTATATTGCTCGAAGGCGGCCTGATAGGCGGCAATCGAAATCACCCGCGTCGGCCCGGCTGGCGCACCGAGCAACACAGCCGAGGGAAAGACCGCAAAGGCCTGCACGAAGGACAGGCAGAAGGTAACAGCAAGGCCAGGCACCAGCAGCGGCAGAAATACGTTCATAAAGCGCTTGCGGGCATTGGCCCCCAACGTTGCCGCCGCCTGTTCGATGGCCGGATCAATGCCGGTGACGTAGGACAGCGTCAGCAGGAAGGCGAAAGGAAAGCCCGAAATCAGCAGCGATGCGAACACGCCCCAGTAATTATTGGTGAGCTTGATCGGCGTATCGAGAATGCCGATCAGGATCAGGCTGCGGTTGAACCAGCCCTGGGGTCCGAGAAAGGTCAACAGACCATCAGCAATGAAGACGGTGCCGAGCGTAACCGGCAGCACGAGAATGGTGGTCAGAAAACGCTGGCGCGTCATCAGCCGCACCCGGAAGGCAATCGGCAAGGCTAAAGCCAGATTGACCACCGTGACCGGCAACGCCAGCCAGAGCGTTGCGGAAATAGTCTTATATTGAAACGGATCGGTGAAGAAGGTGACGTAATTGGCGTACCAGGCGCCCTCTGCTGGTGTCAGCGAGTCGATTACGCCGAAGATGAACGGATAGATGAACAGAGCGAGGATGACCAGCAGGCCCGGCAGGACCAGCAGCGTCGTGCCGTCTATTCCCCTGGCTGCAAGCGAGACACGAAGCGAAGACTGGCTCATGCATCACCCTTAAAGATCAGGGCGCGGCCTTCTGCCGGACGAACACTGGTGGTAGTGCCGCGTGGCAGCAGTATATCCGAGCGAAAATGAACCTCTGCGCCGTCGCTGGCTTCTGCGGCACCAAAATAGGCTCTGCCGCGATATTCCATGGATTTGACCGTCACCGGAATGCCGCTGCCATCCTGGACGGCGATCATATCCTCCGGCCTGACGCTCAGCACAGCCGCATCGCCGACCTGAACAGGTTGGCGGGGCGTGCCGACAGTGGTTGCGCCCGCCGCTTCGATCTGGGCCTCATCGCCGGATACGGCTGTGATTCGCCCGGCAATCCGGGTGCGAAAGCCCATGAAATCGGCGACATCGACATGGTTCGGGCGCATGTAAAGATCTTCCGGCGTGCCGATCTGGCGGATATGGCCCTGGCTCATCACCACGATCCGATCGGCCATCGACAGCGCCTCGTCTTGGTCATGGGTGACATAGATGGTCGTCGAGCCGATCTGGTCGTGAATGGCGCGGATATCGGCGCGCATTTCCAGCCGCAGCTTGGCATCCAGGTTGGAAAGCGGTTCGTCCATCAACACCACCGGCGGGCGGATGACGATGGCGCGGGCAATGGCGACACGCTGCTGCTGGCCGCCGGAGAGTTGTCCCGGCAATTTATCCGCCTGCGAACCGAGTCGCACCAACTCAAGGGCTGCTTCGATACGACGGTCGGCTTCCGTGCCTTTGATGCCTTGCATGGCGAGGCCGAAGCCGACATTGCGCCGCACGGTCATGTGCGGAAACAGGGCATAGCTCTGGAAAACCATGCCGAAGCCGCGCTTTTCCGGTTCCAATTGATCGATTCGCTGGCCGCCGACCCTGATTTCGCCACCCGTCAGCGGCAAAAGTCCGGCGATACAGTTCAGCGCCGTGGATTTTCCACAGCCGGAAGGGCCGAGCAACGCGATGAATTCGCCCGGCTCAATGGCCAGATCAATACCGTCAAGCGCTTTATAGGCCCCGAAGGCACGGCGAAGGCCGACAAGCTCAAGACGCGCGCCTTGTTTGGGCTGTGTACCCGGTGTCGATAATGGGGCTGGCGCGACCACGTTGCTCTCCTGTCTGCGGAAAAATCATAGGCAAGCTCTCCCAGACCCGGAGATCCGAGGGAAAAATATTTGAAACATTGCGTATAGGCCCCGCCGCGCTAAGCCCGGCGGGGCAAAGGCTCAGCCCTTGGCTGCGCCGATCTTTTCGTCCCAAATGCGGAAAGCATCGACGATCTTTGATGGATCGAGTGGCACTTCCAGCGGGTTGTTGGCGATCCAGCCGTCATATTCCTTGCGGCCAAATTCGGCGATGGCGTCCTGGCTCTTCTGGGGCGCCATGGCAATCGTCACATCCTTGACCGCCGGGCCGGGATAGAAATAGCCATCGTCAAAGGCAATCGCCTGTTGTTGGGGCTGAAGAATGAAGTTGATGACATCCAGCAAGACCGCGAGCTTTTCTTCCGAAACACCCTTTGGAATAACAGCATAATGGGCGTCGGTGACCCAATGGAAGCCTTTGAGGGTTGCCACCTTGGCCTCTTCCGGCACGATGCCGAGCACGCGGGGATTGATATCCCAGCCGGTGGTGGTGACGACAATGTCGCGGGTGCCTTCGCCAAGCTCCTTCATCACCTGCGTGGTGCCGGTGCCGTAATATTCGACGTTTTCGCCGATTGCCTTCAGGTAATCCCAGGTCTTGGCCCAGCCATTGACGGGATCTTTGGGGTCTTTATCACCCAGCAGGTAGGGAAGACCCATCAGGAATGTCCGGCCCGGGCCGGAATTGGCGGGGCGCGCATACATGAAGCGCTTTGGATTGGCCTTGGTCCAGGCCAGCAGTTCCTCGGCAGTGCCCGGCACCTGCTTGACCCTGTCAGGCATATATTCGATCAACGGCCCAGACGGATAATAGGTAACGACGACGCCCTGGTTTTGGGCCAGCGCCTGCATCTTGAAGGCCTGCGGTAGCAGGATTTTCTCAAGATCCGGCAGGTCTGCCTTATGGGCGGACAGATCAACCCAAAGTCCTTGCGAAAGACCAGCGGCCAGCGCATCCGTGCCGGTTAGTACCAGGTCGATATCGACCTTGCCCGCGGCCTGTTGCGCCTTAAGCTTTGATGGCAATTCCGGGGCCGGGGCCTTTGTGAAGGCAAAACGCGACACCCATTGCGGTTTTGCCGCAGCATATTTCTCGAACATGCCCTGGGTCAGTGCCAGGTTGCCGGCCACATCAGCGACGGTGATGGTGACAGGACTGGCCGGTTGCTTGGGGGCGGCCATGCCAAGACGCGGCAACAGGCTTAGTCCGGCAACACCAGCAGCCGTGCCTATGAATGTTCTTCTATTGATCGTCACCAACATATCCTCCCAGATTTCCACCCTCGAAAAGGGCTCCCGATGATAGTGATATGTTAGTATGCGACTTGATGTCAACGTATAGATGCAGGCATATTATCGTGACGACATGTATGCTGCATTTCAGAACTGTCTTGGGAGAATAGGACAGGAGACCCATAAGCCCGGGAACGGGTTTTAACAGTTCCTCGTCTTAGGCGGCGTGGCCATTGGCAATCGCCGCTTCAACCTGCGGTCTGTATTGCAGGATGGCGGCGGCGTGCATGCCGGTCCAGCCCTGGAGCAACGAGCCGCGCCCAAAGGGCGGTGAGAAATATTCGACCGAGCCGATCCAGCCGTTTTCAAGGCTTGTCTGCCACCAGCGCAGCATCGGATAATCCCAGCCATCCATGCCGTATTTCAATCGCTGCTCAGCATAGAGGCCGGAAAGATAGGGCCAGTCGGAGCCGTTGTGATAGCGATAGGCAAAGGCGGATTTTGCGCGGGTATCGGCGGGTCGTTTGAACGGCGGCCAGGCGCACATCACACCCCAGTCGCCATAGGGCTGGCGGGCATTGTTGCGGGTTTCCAGCAGGGCCGCGACATGGCCAAGCACGGTTCTGGCGCGTTCACCTGACACGGCATCGAACCGCAGCAGCGTCAGGCTGTCGAGTGTCAGATGATCTTCGACGAAATCGCTTTTCAGGCCGTAATCGGCATACCAGCCATGGGGGGTGAGAAGCGCTTCATCCAGCGATGCGCGGGCGGTGATTGCCGTCTGCTTTGCCTCTTTGGCCAAAGCCTCGTCCTGATGGGCGCCGAATTCTGCGATTGCATCCAGCGCGCCGATCCAGAGCCCGAGATCATAGGCGACATAGCCATGGCGGTAGACGTTGTCGGCCCAATCTCGGTCATGCCGTGGCTTGATGGGCAAGCCGTTTCCGGCTGTGTCGAAGCCCTGATAGCGGCGGAAAATCGCTTCGATGGTTTTCCAGTGACGGGTAAGGACGGTTGTGTCGCCGGTGGTGCGGATATAATCGCCAATCGTTAGGATGAAAAACAGCGGACTGTCGAAATGATCACTCCACCAGTCGGTGCGCCGCAGATGCTCCATCTTATAGTCGTCGGAGGTGGTGCGGAATTTCTCCCATTCCTCGCCCTGTTTCGGGCCGGTCAGAATGACGCCGCTCGGGCTTTCACCATCGGGCTGGATGCCGGTTGCTAGCAGGTCGATCTGGCCCCGGACGGCCTCCGGTTCGAGATGCAGCAGGGCCTGCAAGGTCCAGTAGCCGTCGCGGTAATAGGTGCGGGTCGGGGCGCTATAGGCCTGGCCTGCGGCAAGCCCCAGAAAGGAACCGTCTTCGGCACGGCGAATGCTGGAGAGCGAGGCATGGGCGCTCTGGATTGCCATGCTGCGCATCAGCGGTGGGGCTTGGGGCAGCAGGTCGCAGCGCGTCACATGGGCCTTGCTCTCGGCAATGATCGTCTCGACAGGCAGAGCCATGCCCCGTTCGGCTTCCGTGTCGCTGGCACCTGCGGCAATGACGATCACGCCGTCGCCTTTGTCTTCAACCATGGCCACACCCCATGGTGTGCGGATAATCCGCCTTGCCCCGCTGCGCGTTACTTTTTCCGGCTTGGTCAGTGTTCCCCACCAGGCGCATCGTCGTGCCGGGCGTGTGGATTTCAACTGGCTGCCGGTTAGCATCAGGACCGGGGCGGATTGGGCGACATAGAGGCCATGGTCTTTGCCGGTCATCTGGTTCGGCCCATAGACGAAGGGGCCGGTCCAAGCGTGAAGGGTGATGTTTGCGATCCGGCCGCAACCCCATAGTGACAGCTCAAGCCGTCCTTCCGGCAGAAAATCACCTTGCAAGCGGGGCGCCATGAATGCGAGTTGCAAGGGCAATTCGCTTTCCACCAATCCGTCTGTCCGCGCAGTTGCCTTGGCTTTTTCCATGTCTCTCCCCTGTCACGCTATAGGTTTTTCGTATCGGATTTTTCCGCATGCGGGATGCGATTTTTCAAGGCCAGTGCCACGGCGCCAATCATCCCCGCCTGCACGCCGAGCCTGCTTTGTTTCAAAGGGCTTTCGAACGGCAGCAAGGGTTGCAGATGGGCCTGTAAAAGGCTGAAGAATTCTGGTTGGGAGCCGATGCCGCCGCCAATCACCGTGACTGCCGGGTCCAGCAGCGCATGGACGGCGGCAATGCCGATCGATGCCTGTTTTGCGACGCTATCGATGGCAGACCGGGCCTGTTCATTGCCTGATCGTGCCAGCGAAAACAGATCGGCAACGGTCTCGCCCTCTGTGGTGAATCTTTGGCGGATACCGTTCGTGCCAACGCCATCCTCGTAAAGTCCGTTTTCCGACAAGGGTGCTGTCTCATGGGGCGCTGGGCCGACAGGCAGATAAGCAATTTCGCCAGCCCGGCCAGCCGCCCCGCGCCATGGCTCTCCGTCCAGCACGATACCCATGCCAACGCCGGTTCCGAACGAAACGAACACCAGTGAGCCAAGCCCTTGACCGGCACCTGCCCATGCTTCGCCATAGGCGGCGAGATTGACATCATTTTCCACAGTCACCGGGCAGGAAACGAAGCGCGACATCAGGTCCGCGAGGGGCCGGTCAACCGGCAGAGCCAGATTGGGAGAGAGAGAGGAAAGGCCGGTTTGAGGATCGACAGCGCTTGGAACGCCGATCACCACATTGTCCAACTCTTGCGCCACAGCACCGGCATCCGAAAGGAGAGCGGTAATCAGTCTTGCCATTTGCGCGAGAACGGGTGCACCTTCGCCGTGCAGTGTGGGTTCTTCACGTGTGGCTACGATCTGCTCGTGGGTGCGGGCGATACCGGCCAGAATCTTTGTGCCGCCGAGATCGATGCCGATAACCCACCCATTGCCGAGGCTACGACTAGAGACTCGGCCACGCCCCCTAGCGTTTTCGCGGGAGCTTTCGGTGTTTAGCAAATGCTTCGCCGAGCTGGGCACAATTGCATTTCCTGTTTTGTTCGGTGTGTTGACGAACTATTATGGACTGGTATTTGCCCTGTCAAGTCTCTCTCGCCAAGAGGCGGGACATTGCGGAATCGCAGGTAAAGGAGTGACAAACGTCAGGCCCAACCCAGGCAATCGCGCTGTTTGGCGGGCTTTTATCCTTCTCCACGAATTCGCTTGACACATAACTGCAAATCCTATTTCGTTCGTCATGTCAACGAACCAATTAAGAAGTTCCAAGGCATTTGCGGATCCGGTTTTGCCTGGCGGAGGTGGCCAGGAAAGACGATGACAGACTGCATGATTGCATCGGTTTTCGGGGCGGCCGGGCAGCAGATTATGCAGGGATAATAAGTTGCTACAGCGATTTTGTGGATGTGGTGACCGCACGGCGCTGTATTTCCCATCATCCGCCGTCTCACCTGCAAGGGAACAGCAAGGTGAAGCCGGCCCGCGCAATTGTGTGAACCATCACTTGCGTTCACCGGTGGCCATCAGGAGGAAAATTCGATGCAGAAAAGCGTTTTGAAATGGGTTGGCGGTGGTTTTGGCGTCATGCTGTCGCTGAGCAATGCCTATGCGTTCGGCGAGGCGCCGATGCTGAAGAGCCAGGTCGATGCGGGTAAGCTCCCGCCGGTCGAACAGCGCCTTCCCAAGAAGCCTGCCATCATTCCTGTCTATAACGAGATTGGCACCTATGGCGGCACGCTCCGGCGCGCCTATAGCGGCATCGGTGACCGCATGGGGTCCACCAAGCTGATCGAAGAGCGCGCCTTGAAGTTACAGCAATCGTCCGACGGCAAGGTCGATCTGGTACAGCGTTTCGTTGAAAGCTGGTCGGCCAATGCCGATTCAACCGAATTTACCTTCACGCTGCTCGATGGCATGAAATGGTCCGATGGCGTGCCGGTGACCACGGAAGATGTGAAATTCTGGTATGAGGATCTATTCCTCAATGCCGATCTGAACCCCAGCCCTCCCGGCTTCCTGTTTTCCGGCGGCAAGCCGATGAAGCTCGACATTGTCGATGCGCATACGTTCAAGGTCAGCTTTGCCCAGCCTTATGCGCTGTTTCCTTATGTTCTGGCGGTTCAATCGACGGGATGGCCGGGTCTCGACAAGCCGAGCTTTATCCAGCCAGCCCATTATCTGAAGAAATTCCTGCCGAAATACAGCACGGCGGCAGAGCTGGATGCCATCGTCAAGGCCAAGGGTGTTCCCAATTGGCGGGCGCTCTGGGATCTGAAGGGCGTGATCCAGGCCTGGTGGTTGAACCCGGATCTGCCTGTCGTGACCGCCTGGAAGGTCGTGACGCCGCCACCGGCCAGCACCATCGTTTTCGAGCGTAATCCCTATTACTGGGCAACTGACAAGGCCGGGAACCAGCTTCCCTATATAGACCGGATCGAAGCCAAGCTCTTCCAGGATCATCAGGCGGTCAACCTGATGATCGTTCAGGGGCAGATCGATTTCCAGTCGCGTTTCGTTGAAGCGCGCGATTATCCGCTGCTTAAGGAAAACGAACAGGCTGGCAATTACACCGTTCATCCTTGGAAGAGCGGCGAAAACCTGGCGATCATCCCCAATATCAACGATACCAACGAGGTTAAGCGCAAGCTGTTCGACGATATTCGCTTCCGTGAAGCGTTGAGCATCTCGATTGACCGCGAAGCCATCAACGAAACAGTGTTTTCCGGCCTGGCGATACCAAGAGCTGCCGCGCCGGCCAAGGGATCACCCTATTACGACCCCGAATTCGAGACCAAGTGGACAGGTCTCGATATTGATCGTGCCAATGCGCTGCTGGACGAAATCGGTCTGAAGAAGGGTGCCGACGGGTTCCGCACCGGGCCGGATGGCAAGCGCCTCAGCCTGGTGATTGAGACAATTGACGAGAATATTCCGCCTGAAATGGTTGAGGTGATCCGTCAGGGTTGGCAGCAGATCGGCATTGAAGGGCTGATCCGTTCGGTCGATGAAACCGCCAGCCTTCAGCATATCAAATCCGGCAATTTCGATATCATCACCGCCTATGCCGACCGGTTGCTGATGCCGCAGGCCGATCCGACCCTGCTGCTTGGTCGCGAATCCTATGCCAACGCTTATTTCGAATGGTATAATTCCGCTGGCAAGAGCGGCACTGAACCGCCGAAGGATCACCCGATCCGCAAGCTGTTTGACGCCTGGACCGCCGCGTCAAGCTCGAAGACCGTGGATGAAGCCAACCAGCACATGAAGGACATGATCAACGTCATGAAGGACAATGTCTGGATGATCGGTCTTGTAGGCGAGTCTGTCACGCCCTTCGTCGTCAACAACAAGATCGGCAATTTTCCCGATGTGATGACCAACGAAGAAGCCCTGCGCAATGAAGGCAATGCCATTCCGGCGCAGCTGTTCTTCAAAAAATGATCGGTGACGGCGGCCTGGCACCTTTGCGGGCCGCCGCAAATTTCCTTGTGTGCGAGGACGCGACCGTACAAGGCAATATCAGGGCGTGAAGATGCCCATGCATCCTCGCGTGCAAGGGAGTGCAGATATCTCAAATCCATCGTCGGCTTGAGATGTCGGCAAAAGGAATACGAAGCGTCATTTTCAATGACGCTTCGTCGGAATGGTCGGGAGAACGTGATGACATCCTATATCTTGAACCGGTTTGCCTGGGCCATTCCCATGCTGTTTCTGGTGTCCATCGCCGCCTTCACGGTCATCCAGCTGCCTCCAGGCGATTACGCCACAGCCCTTGTCGCGGAAATGCGGGCGAATGGCGATACCCCGCCTGAAGGTACCGAGGAGCGGTTGCGCCATCAGCTCGGCCTGGATCGTCCCATGTATGAGCAATATTCGCAGTGGATCGGTAATATCGTTCTGCACGGTGATTTCGGCACCTCCTTGACCTACAATCAGCCAGTCTCCAACCTGATCTGGGGTCGGTTGGCGCTGACCCTGGCAATCTCCTTTTCATCGCTATTGCTCACCTGGGTGATTGCCATCCCGATTGGGGTCTATGCCGCCGCGCGGCAATATTCGTTCCTCGACTATTTTTTCACCGTTTTTGGCTTTCTCGGCCGTGGGTTCCCGGAGTTTCTCTCTGCCCTGATCCTGATGTGGCTGGCCTATTCCTGGATGGGCATGAATGTCGGCGGGTTGTTTTCTCCGCAGATGCAGGATGCGCCCTGGAGCCTTGCCAAGGTCGCCGACATGCTCGGCCATCTGTGGATTCCGCTGCTGGTGCTTTCGACCAGCGGTGCGGCTGGCCTGATCCGCATCGTGCGCGCCAATATGCTGGATGAGCTGAACAAGCCCTATGTCGAAACCGCAATGGCCCAAGGCCTGACGGAATGGAGCGTCATTTGGCGCTATCCGGTGCGGGTGGCGCTCAACCCGTTCATTTCGACCATTGGCTGGGCGCTGCCAGCGCTGATTTCCGGGGATGTCATCACATCCGTGGTCCTGAACCTGCCGACCACCGGACCGCTGCTGCTGCGCGCGCTGCAAAGCCAGGACATGTATCTGTCGGGAAGCTTCATCCTCATTCTCGGCGTCTTCACGATCCTCGGTACCATCGTGTCCGATATCCTGCTGGCGGTCTCCGATCCGCGCATCCGCTACCGATAGGAGCAGACCATGACCAATGTAACGCTCAACGACATGGATGAGGCCCGGCCCGAAGCCGGGCGTGCGGAAAAACTCTATCAGGCCAGCCCCCGGCAATTGATGTGGTGGCGGTTCAAGCGCCATAAGGTGGCGATGGTTTCGGGGATTATCCTCATCCTGGCCTATCTGGTCACCGGACTAGCCGAATTCACGGCACCCTATGATGCATTCCAGGGCAATGCCCGTACGACATTGCTGCCGCCCCAGGCACTGCATCTGTTTGACGAGGAGGGGAATTTCCACGGCCCCTTCGTCTATGCGACGACCCGCACCCGCGATCCCGTAACCTTGAGGCCGATGTACAAGCCGGATACGACCAAGATCGTGCCGATCCGATTTTTCGTCCAGGGACAGACCTATCGGTTCTGGGGCTTGATCGAGGGGAACCTGCGTCTGTTTGGTGCTGAAGGGCAGGACAAGATCAACCTGCTCGGCACCGATACGCTGGGACGCGATGTGCTGTCGCGGTTGATCTATGGTGGGCGCATTTCGCTGTCGGTCGGTCTGATCGGCGTTGCCGTCAGCTTCGTTCTCGGCCTGACATTGGGATCAATTTCCGGCTATTTCGGCGGGATCACCGATAATATCGTCCAGCGCGGCATGGAATTCCTGCGCTGTATTCCCACCATCCCGCTGTGGATGGGGCTTGCCGCCGCCCTGCCGATCACCTGGGATCCGCTGTTTGTCTATTTCCTCGTGACGCTGCTGTTGTCGCTGATTGGCTGGACCTATGTAGCCCGCACCGTTCGGGGCCGTTTCCTGTCGGTGAAAAACGAGGATTTCGTGCTGGCCGCCCGGTTTTGCGGCACCTCGGAATCGAGGATCATTACCCGACACATGCTGCCGTCGATGACCAGCTATATCATCGCGGCACTGACGCTTTCCGTGCCGGACATGATCCTTGGGGAGACGGCATTGAGCTTTCTTGGTCTTGGCCTGCGTCCGCCGGTGGTGAGCTGGGGTGTGCTGCTGCAAGAGGCGCAAAACCTGCGCACAATCTCGCAGGCGCCTTGGCTGTTAGCGCCGGGGGCGGCCATCGTCATCGTCGTCCTTGCCTTCAATTTTCTCGGCGACGGCCTGCGCGATGCAGCCGATCCCTACAGCAAATGAGTGACGTCATGCCCCCAGAGAGCGTAAAGCCTGTTATCGAGATCGATAATCTCAAGGTTCACTTTCATGTCCGAGAAGGGGTGGTCAGGGCCGTCGATGGCGTCAACCTGAAACTGATGCCGGGCGAAGTGCTTGGCATCGTTGGGGAAAGTGGTTCTGGAAAATCCATTACGGTGCGGGCAATCATGCAATTGCTGCCCAAGGTTGGCAAGATTTCCGATGGCCAGATCCTGTTCAATGGGGTTCCCGGCAAGACGACCGACATTGCCAGGCTGGATCGTAATGGCCGTGACATGCGCGCCCTGCGCGGTGGCCGGATTGGTATGATCTTTCAGGAGCCGATGACGGCACTGTCGCCGGTCCATACCATTGGCCATCAGGTGATGACGCCGATCCTGCTGCATAGCCAAGGCAGCAAGGCGGATGCCGAAAAACGCGCCAAGGAAGTGCTCGACATGGTCCGGCTGCCGCGTATCGATGAGATGATGCGCAGCTATCCGCACCAGCTTTCTGGCGGCATGCGCCAGCGCGCCATGATCGCCATTGCGCTCGCCTGTCGGCCGCAGGTGTTGATTGCCGACGAGCCGACAACGGCGCTGGACGTGACCACCGAGGCGCAGATCCTTGATCTTCTGAAGGAGTTGAGAGCCGAGCTTGGCATGTCGATCATCTTCATCACCCATAATTTCGGCGTGGTCGCCGATATCGCTGACCGGGTCTCGGTGATGTATCTCGGCAATGTCGTGGAAACCGGGCGGACCGAGGATATTTTCTACGATCCGAAACATCCCTATACGCGGGCATTGCTCAATTCCATCCCACGGCTTGGGGCGGCGAAACAGCACCGGCTGAACACCATTCCCGGCATGATTCCTGATCCCTTCAACCTGCCTGATGGCTGCGTGTTTCACCCCCGATGCGGGCTTGCCAGAGACGGCGACTGTCGGCGCATCTACCCACCCGTCACCCGGATCGATGATGAACGCATGGCCCGTTGTCATGTTGTCGCGGAAGCGACGCAAGCAGGGAGGGCCGCCCAATGACAGAGCTATCCATGGCACCGGACCTCCTGATGGATGTCGCCGATCTGAAGAAACATTTTCCGATCCATTCCGGCTTTCTCGGACGCCAGACCGGTGCCGTGCGTGCGGTGGAGAATGTCAGTTTTCAATTGCGCAAAGGCGAGACCCTGGGACTGGTTGGCGAAAGCGGTTCGGGCAAATCCACCGTCGTTCGGCTGCTGCTGCGGGCTTTTCCGGTCACCGAGGGCCGGGTAACATTCCGCCGCCGCAATGGATCATTGATCGACATCGCCAAGGCGGGCAATGCCGAGATGCGCGAATTGCGCGATGAAGTCCAGATGATCTTTCAGGACCCGTATTCATCGCTCAATCCGCGCCTGCGGCTGCTGGAAATTATCGGTGAGCCGCTGATCAACAAGAAGGTGGCGAGGTCCGAAATCGAGGACCGGGTGGCGGAACTGCTGAAGCTCGTCGGCCTTCGTCCCGAATTCATGAGCCGTTACCCGCATGCTTTTTCCGGTGGTCAGCGCCAGCGCATCGGCATTGCCCGGGCGCTTGCCGTCAATCCCAGTTTCATCGCCGCCGACGAAGCGGTTTCGGCGTTGGATGTTTCGGTCGCTGCCCAGGTCGTCAACCTGATGCAGGATTTGCAAGAACAGTTCGGCCTGACCTATCTGTTCATCACCCATGACCTGTCGATGGTCGAGCATATCGCCAACCGCGTTGGTGTGATGTATCTGGGCAGGCTGGTGGAAATTGCCGATACGGCAAGCCTGTTCGACAAGCCGCGCCATCCCTATACCGAGGCCTTGCTGTCGTCTGTGCCGCAGCCAGATCCCCGCGCCAACGCCGCCAAGAAGCGGATCATCCTCAAGGGTGAAATTCCCAATGCCGCCAAGCCGCCGTCAGGCTGCGTCTTTCACCCCCGCTGTCCCTATGCGACCGACATCTGCCGTCAGGTTGAGCCGCAGCTGGAAGCGTTAGCTGGCAGCGACAATGCCGTGCGCTGTCATCGCGCCGCAGAACTGGATCTGGTGGGGGTTCGCTGAAGGGGCTCCCGAAAGGTAATGACCCAGCGCCGATCCAAGGTCCTTGCGCAAATGTGACTCGATTTGCGGCGCAAACTGTGCAGTAGAATGCGCGATTGGCCTGGCGCGGACTTTTGGACGTTTCTGTGCCAGGCAAAGCATAGGTGAGAGTATCGGCATTGCGGATTCTGGTGGTCGAAGATGATGTCATTCTGGGCTCTTCCCTGAAGAAGGCCTTTGAGAAACATGCCTATGGCGTGGATCTGATGCGGGATGGCGAATCCGGGCTGCTGGCCATTCAGGATAATGACTATGCTGTTGTTATTCTGGATGTGAACCTTCCGAAAGCCAGTGGTTTCGAGGTGGTTCGAACTTTGCGCGCCAGCGGTAACAAGGTTCCGGTCCTGCTGCTGACGGCGCTTGACAGTATCCGCTCGCGGGTTGAGGGACTGGATGAAGGAGCTGACGATTATCTGGTGAAGCCTTTCGATCTGGACGAGCTTCTGGCCCGTGTTCGAGCGCTTGCCCGCCGGTATGAAGGGCGCACCGAGACGTTGATCCGTTGCGGCAATGTCGAGCTTGACCCTTCCGCGATGATCGCCCGCCAGAATGGCACGCCCCTGCATGTGGCAGGCAAGGAGTTTCATTTGCTCAAGCTTTTGATGGAGCGCGCTGGGCGCTACGTCACCAAAAGCGATATCGAATACGCTCTTTACGATATTTCGGCGATGGTGGAGAGCAATACGATAGAAGTGACGATCTACAGTCTGCGCAAAAAATTGGGCGCTGATTTCATCAAATCCATCAGAGGCGTCGGCTATATGGTCGAGCGGTGACACGTGACACTCAGTCAAAGACTGTTCCTGAGAATTCTGCCGACACTGATCATAACAATTGCGCTTGTCGGTGCATTTGCGTATCGAAGCGCTGACCGCGAGATCGAAAATATCTATGATGCGGAGTTGATCAACGACGCCAACACGCTTTGGGTCCTGCTCAACCATCCGCTCGCCAAGAATTCGGACAAGCCGATCGTCCAGATCCCTGATCTGGATTTCAACATGGACGACCAATTGTCCCTGAACGAAGATGCGGATGATTACGCCGACGCCCATGCGTTTCGGGCCTGGAAAAATGGCCATCTGGTCATGGTCAGCAGCAATTCCTTTCCTGAATCGGTGCCGGAATTCAAGCGCGGCTTTTCCAACTTCCAGATCAACAACGAAGCTTGGCGTGTCTATTCGCTGCCGATCCCCGATTCTCCGGTGACAATTGAAGTTGCTGAAAAAATGGCGTTGCGTGACGGTTTGGTTGCCAACATCATCTTGAACCTATCCTTTCCTCTGATGTTTCTCATTCCGGCCATCGCCATTGTTGTGTGGTTCGTCATTCATAATGGCCTCAACCATATCCGGGTGCTTGTCCGGCAGATCAGGTCACGGACGCCGGACGATCTGTCGGCAATTTCCACCGATGGTTTGCCGCGCGACCTCATTCCGCTGGTCGGCTCGCTCAATCAGTTCATGGAAAAGCTGCGCATATCCCTGACGCTTGAGCGCCGCTTTGCCGATCTCGCCGCCCATCAATTGCGCACGCCGCAGGCTGGCATAAAACTGCTGCTGCAATTGATCGAGCGGTCGGATTCGGAGGAGGAGCGGCAGGCGCTGATGAAGGATCTGACCGCTAGCAACGAGCGGGCGATGCATCTGATCGAGCAGATGCTCAATCTGGCCCGTGTCAGCCACCAGCCCTTGAACCTGGAGGACACCAATCTCTTCGATCTCGTTGCCAAGGTACTGGCGGATTTCGGCCCGATCTTCAACAACAGACGTTTGCAGGTCGAGCTTTCCGGCGACGAAGAGGCATTGGTCGCCACCGACAGCACCTTGTTGCGGATGATGATCGATAATGTCATCGACAATGCCATCAAATACTCGCCGGATGGCGGTACGATCCAAGTTGCCATCGTCTCGAAAGGTCCCCGTTGGCGGGTGTCGATCAGCGACAGCGGCCCGGGTATTCCGGTCGAACATCGCGACATGGTTTTCCAGCAATTCTATAGGCTGCCAACGACCGAGCAGGGAGGCACAGGCCTTGGCCTTGCCATTGCTGCCGGCATTGCGGCACGCTTGTCCGTCGACATCGACCTTGGCGTCCCGGACTGGGGCTACGGATTACGGATGGACATTCTCGTGCCCGGCTTGCACTTGGCCGAGGCCTAAGGTTTACGCTCCCCCAGGAACTGCAAGTCAATGATTATATGGTATAATCTTTTAAGGTGGGCATAGCGAAACCTCTGTCGCTATCAAAAAATCCGAGTTTTAAGTTTCACTTCATTTTCGTCTAATCCAGCTTTCAGGTCCCGGTTCTAGGGTTCCTTCACAGAATGAAGGAACCACCATGCAAGCTTTCTGCGATTTTGACGGCACGATATCGAAACAGGACGTCACCGATCTGGTGCTGGAGCGTTTTGCTCTTCCCGAATGGACCGATATCGAACAGCAATGGGAAGCAGGAGAGATCAATTCCGCTGAATGCATGCGGGCTCAGATCCGGCTGCTTCAGGCCTATCGGCATGAGATCGACCGGTTTCTGGGCGAAGTCGAAATCGACGCAGGCTTTCCAGAATTCCGCCGCTTCTGCATCCAGAACCATATCCACCTGACCATCGTTAGCGATGGCGTCGATTATTTCATTCGCCGCGTTCTCAGCCATTACGGCATCACCGATATCCAGGTGATCGCCAACCGGATGCTGGAACCCTCCTGCGGCAACCCGACGGTCTTCGACCTCGACCACCCCTTTGCCCGCACTGGCTGCCTTACCGGTTCGGGTGTCTGTAAATGCAATGTCATCCGGTCTGGCGATGCGGATCATATCTACATTGGCGATGGCCGCTCTGATTTCTGCGTTTCCAGCCATGCCGCCAAGCTGATCTTTGCCAAATCCAAGCTGGCGGTCCATTGCCAGGAAAACCGGATCCCCTTCATCGCCTACCGCGATTTCACCGATATCACAGCCGCACTCAAGACCCTGAAGACCAAGTCCCTGGCGATTGGGGCTGGTGCTGCTGTGACGACTGTTCCTGCATCAAAAATAGCTTAGGGAAAACAAGACTATGCGTGCAACGCTCAAGATTGCCGAACCACCTGTCGTCTCACCTTCAGAAGACGAGCTGAGACGACTCGAGAACCTCTATTGTTCTCACGGTGATACCGTCCACTATACAGATAAGCCGAAATTCTTCGAAGGCTGCGAAGGCTCCTTCGTCTACGACGCCAGCGAGACGCCGTTTCTCGACCTGCAAATGTGGTACTCAGCCGTCAATTTCGGCTATCGCAACGAACGGCTGAACAATGCGGCCCATCGGCAGCTTGACCAGCTTCCGCAGGTGGCCTCCCAATATCTGCACCGCGAAAAAGTCGAATTGGCCGCGCTGATTGCCCGCGATGCGGAACAGAAATTTGGCCATAAAGGCCGCGTCCATTTCAATGTCGGCGGCTCTCAGGCTGTCGAGGATTCCCTGAAGCTGGTGCGCAATTTCACCGGTGGCAAAAGCCTGATGTTCGCCTTTGAGGGCGGCTATCATGGCCGCACGCTGGGCGCGAGCGCGATCACCTCGAGCTATCGCTATCGCCGCCGCTACGGCCATTTCAGCGACCGCGCCCAGTTCATCGAGTTTCCCTATCACTTCCGCGGCCCGAAAGGCATGTCGAAGGAGGAATATGGTGAGGTCTGCGTCCAGAAATTCGCCCGCCTGTTCGAAAGCGAATATAACGGTGTCTGGGACCCCAAAGCCGGTAAGTCCGAATATGCCGCTTTCTATGTCGAGCCGATCCAGGGTACCGGCGGCTACGTCATTCCGCCGATGAATTTCTTCACCGGTTTGAAGAAAGTGCTTGATGACCACGGCATCCTGCTGGTCGTCGATGAAATCCAGATGGGCGTCTACCGCACCGGCAAGCTGTGGTCCATCGAACATTTCGGCGTGTCACCTGATGTTCTGGTGTTCGGTAAGGCCATTACCAACGGCCTCAATCCGCTGTCCGGAATCTGGGCTCGCGAGGAAATGATCAACCCGACGATCTTCCCGCCCGGCTCGACCCATTCGACCTTCGCCAGCAATCCGATGGGCACAGCCGTTGCGCTCGAAACCATGAAAATGGTCGGCGAGGGTGATTTCGGTGCCAGCGTCATGGAAAAAGGCGCCCGCTTCCTCGATGGTTTGAAGGTTCTCGAAAAGCGTCATGCCATTGTCGGTGATGTCGATGGTCTCGGCCTCGCCCTGCGGATGGAAATCTGCAAGGAAGACGGCTTTACACCCGACAAGGCAACGCTTGACTGGATGTCGGACGAGGGCATGAAGGGCGATCTGGTTGTCGATGGCAAGACCTATGGTCTGGTGCTCGATGTGGGCGGTTACCACAAGAATGTCATCACGCTGGCTCCCAACCTGATGATCAGCAACAGCGAAATCGATCTGGCTCTCACCCTGCTCGATCAGCTGCTAACCCGCGCTGCACGGAGGTAGAGCCGTGCAACTCCTGCTTCTTCACCTCGATGACGCGCTGGAGTTGCAGCCTGAGTTCATGCGCACCTGCAAAATGGCAGGCGCGCGTGAACTCAACGAACAGCAATGCGGCAGGGCGGTGCGTCTCTGGGGCCGGCAAGCGGCGCTCGATACGCTCTGGCGCAAGCTAACGCAGGTGGGACGGCAGGGGTCTGCCGAACCGCGCCTCTGCTTCATGGGGTCGGGCGATTTTCACCATGTCACATCACTGCTGATCGATCAGGCCCTGGAAAGCCGCAGCGAGCGGGTGACCGTCATTCATATCGACAATCATCCCGACTGGGTGCATTTCGATGGCGGCATGCATTGCGGCTCCTGGGTGAACCGCACCCTTGCCAATCCGCAGGTCGATAAAGTCATCACCATCGGCGTCTGTAGCAATGATCTGGAGACGCCCGAGCGCAAAGGTGCAAATCTCGACCTGCTCGCCAGCGGGCGGCTGGAGCTTTATCCGTATATGCATCCGCCAAGCCGGGTGAAGGCCAGTTACGGTTCCGGGCAATCCTACAGGCAATATGCCCGTGACCTCTATTGGCAAACCATCGCCGAGATCGGCGAGATGAACTTCATCGACCGGTTGCTGGCCAGCATTCAGACCGACTGCGTCTACATCACTCTGGACAAGGACGTTCTGGTTCAGGGCGATGCGGTGACCAATTGGGACCAGGGGCAAATGCAGATGCCCTATGTCCTGTCGATCATCAGCGCGATCGGTGAGCGCCATCGGATCATCGGCGCCGATGTAACGGGGGATTATTCCCGCCCCGACTATAGCGGCACTCTCTGGACCCGGATGTTGAAAAAGGGCGAGATCCTGATCGATCAACCCCGCCATACATGTCCCAGTCCGCAGATCTGCACCATCAACAGCGCCGCAAACCTCGCGCTGCTGGATGTCTTCGGGGAGCAGATGCGATGAAGCAGGGGCTCGATCTGTCGATGTTGGCGCTGATCCTGTTCTGTATCCTGACGGAGACAGGGCGGGAGATCTGCTTCAAAAAAGGGGCGGGCGCAGACGATGCCAGACAGATGGTCCTGCGGCCCGTTGTCTGGGCCGGGATATGCTTCTGGCTCATCGAACTGCTGGCCTGGAGCCGGGTGCTGGCCAGTGTCTCGCTGTCCATCGCCTTTCCAATCATGGCGATGAGCTACGCCACCATCACGATTGCCGGTGCGGTGATCTTCAAGGAATCCATCAACCTTCGCCATGCCGTCGGGGTCGCGCTTGTGACTGCCGGTGTGGTCTGTGTCGGAGCAACAGGACTATGAAACTCTTTGCCTATTCGAAATGGGATAGCGTGTCTGTCGCAGCAGCATTGCTGCATCTGGCCTTCAATATCTATCTGATCGCCGGGTTTGAGAGCAGGCCACTCTGGCTCTCCTTCGTGCTTGCCTGCATCTATGCACTGTCGATTTCCTGGAACATCAACAGCATTTCCCATAACTTCATTCACACGCCCTATTTCAAACCGCGCTGGATGAATTATGCCTTCAGTCTGCTGGAATCGATCACCATCGGCTTTTCTCAGACCTATTATCACTGGGTCCATATGCGCCATCATTCCGGCAATAGCGACCGGCCAGATGAGAGCGGCAAGACCGTCGATCTGCTGTCGATCTACAAGCACGGCAAGAACGGCGAGCCGGAAAATGTGTTTTCCTACACGTTTCTGAGCTTCTTCCGGGACGATCTGGGCGAAATCCATCGGGCCATCGCTGCAAAGCGACCGTTTGAAGCCAAGTGGGGCCGGATCGAGCTGATCGCTTTCATCGTCGTCGCGCTGGCGGCCTTGGCCTATGACTGGAAGGCGACGCTATTCCTCGTGCCGTTCTATTATCTCGGCAATTGCCTGTCGTCGCTCAACGGTTATTACGAGCATCTGCACGGCGATCCGGATGAGCCGATTGCTTGGGGTGTCAGCAGTTACAAGAGCTTCTACAATTGGCTGTGGTTCGGCAACGGCTATCACGCCGAACATCATTACCGACCCAAAACCCACTGGACGCAATTGCCGCTGCTGCATGACCGGATCAAGGATGAGCAGGAAAAAGCTGGCACCCATGTGATCAGCACCTGCCATGCGCTCGGCTTCATTGCCAAGGAGAACCTGGCCAAAGAGACCATGCCAGGCGAGGGCGTGCGATGAGCACCGATGCGCTGTCGTTTTTTCAGGAAGGCAGCAATGGCAGTGGCATCCTTCTTGTTCACGGTCTGACAGGAGCACCTGCGGAAATGCGGCTGGTCGCCCGGCAATTGCACCGGCGCGGATATTCGGTCTATGCCCCGCTGCTGGCAGGCCATGGAAAGGACGAAGCGGCCTTGCGTAAGACGCGTTGGCAGGATTGGCTTGAGAGCGTCGAGGAGGCCGGTCAGGTTCTGGCCTCCCGGGTCGATGCAGCCTTTGCCGCCGGTATCTGCGCCGGTGGAAAGCTGGCGCTGATGGCGGCGGACCGCCAGCCATTGACCCTGCGGGCCGCGGCCATCTATTCGCCCTGCTTCCATTATGATGGCTGGGACATTCCCCGCCATTACAATTTCATGGCCCGCAATATCCGCTGGCTGGCGAAGATCCCGTTCCTGGACCGGCTGCGGTTTCACGAAACTCGCTCGCTCGGCATCAAGGACGACCGGCTGCGCAACAAGATTGCCGCCATGAATGGCGACGGCGTGCTGGAGAGCTTCCCCGGCAAGGGCCTGGTGGAAATGGACAAGCTCGGGCGGGTGCTGAAAGCCCGGCTGCCTTCAATGCAGACGCCGACGTTGATCGTTCATTCGCTTGAGGACGATGTCAGCAGTCCAAGCCATGCCCAATATATTTCGTCCCATCTCGGCGGGCCGCGCGAGCTGCATTGGCTACGGGACAGCTATCACATGATCCATATGGACCGCCAGCATCGGCACGTCGCCGATCTGACAGCGGATTTTTTCGAGGCTCATTATGTACCGGACCGCGCATAACATGTCCGCAAGTAGGGCAGTGGAATCTAATGTTCCAGAGGATGTCAGGTCAAACCATGTTATGCTTGATGTGGTGCGCCGCTTGGATGCTCGCATTGCAACCTCCATCGCCGATATTGACCGCGACGATTGGGACCAATGTTTTCCGGGCGAGCCGGAAGCCTATGATTACCTGCTGACCGTCGAAACCGCTGGTATATCAGGTTTCGAATGGTGTTACGCCACGGTCTATGAAGGCGGATATCTTGTCGCGGCCATGCCAGCCTTCATCACCCGCTATGCGTTGGACACCACGCTTGAGGCGGGCCGAGTCCGGGCGGTGATCGGCAGGCTGCGCCGTATCTTCCCGAGGTTCTTGACCTTGCCACTTGCCTGCCTGGGCTCGCCTTGCACGGAGACGGGCAATCTCGGTTTTCACCCCTCGGTCAGGCCGGACCGTTATGAAATGCTGTTTGAGGCCATGTTGAGCGGTTTTGAGGATTACGCCCGGACACGCAAATGCGTGTTGGGTGCGCTGAAGGATATTCCGCAGCCGGTGGATGCCGGGATTGACCGCGTGATCAAGGGCCATGGCTATGCGCCGCTGGGAGGCATGCCGACGGCCTGGCTTGCCATCGATTTCAACGACATGGACAGTTATTTCGCCCGTCTGTCATCGTCAACGCGCAAGGACATGCGGCGCAAATTGAGGGCGCGTGAAAAGGTCAGGGTCGAATATCACACGCAATTCGGCGACCATCTGCCACGCATCATGCAGCTTTATAACGAGACGCGGACCCGCAGCGAATGGCAGTTCGAAGAGCTGACACCGGCCTATTTCGAAGGCATTTTGAAGACTATGCCCGGTCGGTCGTTTTGCACTCTCTATTTTGTCGGAGACGAGCTGCTAGCGGCCAACCTGATGGTCCATAACGACCACACCTTGATCGACAAGTTTTTCTGCATGGATGAAACGGCAGGCCGCCCCTACAATCTCTATTATCTCAGTTGGTTCGAGAATATCGGCTATTGCCTGAAGAACGGATTGACGCGTTATCAAAGCGGCCAAGCCTATTATACCAACAAGGTGCGGCTGGGCAGCAGGCTAACGCCGAATGAAATGTATTTCCGCCACAGTAACCCCGTCGTTCAACGTCTATTGCGCATGGTTGCGCCCTATTTCGCCGCAGATGAAGCGAGCGGAGTTCAGCTGGGTGAGGGGGAGGCATGAAACTGCTTCGCCTGTCATGGCTGGCCGTGCCGTTACTCAATACGGCCCAGCAGATGTTTTTGAAACTTGGCGCAGATCAAGCCGATACCGCGCATGGATCGGCATTTTTCGAACATGTCTTCTTGTCGCACTGGTTTCTTGCTGCCATTGTCGCGGAAATCGTCTGTTTTATCGTCTGGATGTCGGTGCTGGCCGATCTGCCGCTCAGCAAGGCTTTTCCATTGTCCGCTGTCAGCTATGTGCTGATTATGGCAATGGCCTGGTTCATCTTTGACGAACCGGTCAAGCTTTTGACGCTGATCGGCACGGCGACAATTCTGGCTGGCGCCTGGTGCATTGCGACGGCGTCGAAGTCTGGGACGTCAGAATGAAATGTCGAAGGATTTGTTGAAGGCAATTCCAATGATATTCTGGTTTTTCGTCCCGAGCTCAGAGGTAACAGGAGAATCGGCGGCATCGCCCACCAGCCGCTCGAAACGATTATAGAATTGCACCGACATGTCAGGCGAAATCGTATAGGTAGCAGAGACGGTAAAGCCCACGGATTTGATCCCGGCGCTCGCATCGAAAGCATTGATGCGGCCATTGCGGCTGGCCTCGGCGGCGGAGACGCCGAAATATTTATTCATATAGGATGTATCACCAAAGGTGGCTCTCGGCCCGGCAGAGAGCAGCCATTTTTCCGAAAGCGGCTGAAACCAGTCCGAGCCGACATCGACCACCAATCCACTGCCATTTGACAGCGCCTGACGGATTTCCGAGCGGACGCGCCAGACATCCGGCTTGATCCAGTATTGGACGAAGACACCGGCATCGATATCGAATTCGACGTTTTTCAGCCCGTCGAGATTGGTCGATTTGGAGGAGCGGCTGTCACGAAAGCCAACGACCGGCCCCACTTCAAACCCATGTCCGCTGAGTACCGTATAATCCAGATTGTCATCAGGTGCTGAGTTTTCCTCAGGCTCTCCGAACCGGCGGATATCGAAGGAGGGAATGACCCCGAACGTATATTGCTTGGAACCGGGATAGCTGGGCGCCAGTTCGACCGCGCCTCCGAGCGTGACTATCCAGCGGCTGTCCGTATTGTCAGTTGTGTCGGCGGCATGGCTGCTATAGGCAGAAAACAGCAGACATGACAGACAGCCAGCAATTATAGGATTTGTGATGCGAGACAAAACCATCCGTCCAGAAATGCCTCTGTCGAACAGCAGCGGCAAGTTACAGCCCGGTCATTTTATTGGACTGTCAGACAGCGCCGGTCAAGGACATTGCGACATCCTCACCGATTCCCCCATGCTTCCTCAAGGTGAAGTGGATTTGAAGTGACAGTTCTGATGTTTGAGTAAAACGATGCGGAGAAAAGTTTTGCAACCAATCCCAGAAAGGCTTAACGCCTGTCTGAGCCATGGCCGCGCCCCAGCAGCGCCATCAACGCATTGGTGGCAAGCCCCAGCAGGATCGCGCACAGGACGAGCCCGCCCGCATAGATCACGAAATTGCCGGAGAGCCAGTTTGCCGCGACCAGCCGCATGTTGCTGATGCTCAAGGGCTGCATCGACAACAGGCTGACACTGGTCGGCTCATTGACGACGATCTCCTGTTTCCTGGCGTCGTAAACGCTGACGCGGCCCGAAATCGCGGTCCAATTGCTAAGATCGGCGATATCAACGGTGCCGGTTTGTAACAATGCGCGATCAGCGGCACTGAATGTCGTCAGGATGGCACCGTCGGCATCGACGGATTGAGACAGAAATGCGCTGGATGCCTGGGGCAATGTATAGGCGGCCTCGGCGCTCGGCCAAAGGCTGACGGTCGCTAGATTGAGATCGAAGGTTTCTTTCATCCAGGTATCGACGCTGGAAAAAAATTCCATCACCGTGCCGGAATCGATTTTGTCGCGCCAGGATTTGAGCTTTACGTCGGTGCTGAGATCGCCATCTCCGGCACCCTTGGTGTTCATCTGCACATTGGCTAGTGCCTGGGGTGGAAGGTCCGGTGCCACTCCGATGAAAATCGCATTGCGACCGGAAAAGCGCGGGGGCGATGACGCCATTTCGAGGGAAAGGGTTTTACGGGCCGATGCGGCAAATTTGCCAAGCAAGGTTGCGGCGGCGGCCAGCGTTACATCGTCATTGCGGCCTAGAACAACCATTGTCGGGGTCTTTGCCGCCGCAAAGGGAAAGCCAAGAGCCGCCGTTGCCGCCAGATCAGGGGCCTGGGTCAGATGCGCGATTGGCGGCATGACGAATTGCGAAGAGCCGAACAAGGCAAACCGCGCGGTTTTGTCTGCTGTCTCGCCGGGTGCGCAAACGCTGTCCTCCTGGGTCAGCATTACGGCTTCCAGCCCGACGACATTCACGCCGGGATGAAAATGGCGCAGGGTAACGCGGATCGGATAGTGCCGGAGAACCGCGCCTCCCTTGGACGTGATCGGAACGGTGGTCGCCAGATGACCGTTGACCGTCACCACGATCTGGCTACCCGGCATGACCTTGCTCGAATAGGCGGCATCCAGCAATATGGTCGCGGTGCCATAGTGGTTGGCGTAGAAATCAGCCGGCATGCCCACCGTGAAATCCGTGGAAAAACGACGACCTGAAAACTCCTGGTCTGGAAGGCCGAGGGCGGCAAAGGACAACGTACTGGCCTTGTCCAGAATGGGCGTGTCTATGCCGCGCCAGGTTGAGGTTTTCAACATCTGTCGCTCGCCGTCTTGCGCGAACTGGACAAAGTTATCGGCAATCGCCTTGATGTCGCGCCAATCCGGGCCGCTGAAGGCGAGGACTGATACGCCTGGCCGGTCCGGAAGCGCCATGAAGCCGGCCATTGTGCCGTTCAGCTTTCTGGCGTCTGCGTTTACGCTATTGTTGATGCCGATCAGGTTCGCCATTTGCGATGTGGTTGCCGCCACGACCACAAGCTCCCCGGGCGCCACTCGTGCGGGCATGGTTTTCGTGAAGCTGAAGGAGCCATTGGCCACGCCGCTCAGCAGTGACAGGCCTTGGGCCAACTGGAGCAAAGCGGGGGTGGCGGATGGTTGTTCGAGATCCGGTGAAACGATGGTGAAATGGCTGCGGCCTTTTTCATCGACACCGAGTGCCCGCACATCGTCGAGACGTTTCATGCCGTTGGCATTAGGGTCCGCAAATGTCAGATAGGTTTTTGCCGCATCGACTTCTGTCCACAATTCATAGGTGGATTGGATGGTGCAATCGGTACGGTGCCTTTGCTCCGCCGCAAAACCAATCCGGTTGAAGCCCGGAACAAGAACGCCCCGCGGCACGGAAATCGTGTTTTGCTGCGCAGATTGGCCGCCTCTGATCGGCAGGTTTAGAACCGGCGTGTCATTGATGGTGATAAGAAGATTGGAGGCTTCCGGCGCAACCACCAGCGCGTTGCTATAGCTCAGCACCAGCTTTGCATCGGCAGACGCTTGTTCTGGTGTTAGATAAATCGACATCGCCTGCCGGGCCAGTTCGCCTTGCAGCTTGAGAATCGGTGTCGTCAGCAGGTAACGGCGTGACAGGCTGTCGCCTTGCTGTTGTGCCAGGCGGTTGGACAGGGGAGTGCCGGGAATCAGCATGCCGGGAACCGGGGCAGGTGCCCTATTTGTCGGCAGGCTCGGTGCGGACGAGCCGGGCATTCCGTTGCGTTCCGGGCTCATGTCGAAAGGTGTCATCTGTGCAAGGGCTGCTCCAGCACCGGTCAGTAGCATCAAACTCAGGGCAAAAGCTGTTTTCACTGTTTACCCTCCTGCTTTGCATCGTTTCTGGCTTTCGAAAACAGCAGCAGAACCAGATAATGCAAGCCACGCAGTGTCTGCGTGAGGGACAGGCGCAGGAACATCCAGGCTCCACCCAAAAGGCCAGGATTGTGACGCCGCGACTGTTGAAACAGGCTCCACTGCTGAGCATTGGCAAAGATCAGATCGGCGATGAATTCATGGTGGCGCACGGTTTCCGGCAGATAGCGGCAGCCTATTGAGACAATATCGCCACTGAACTGGAAGTGACGGATATTGACAGGCAGTTCGGCCCATTCCGTTGTGCCATGCGGTTGAAAGGTCACCGCGCCCAGGATGTCCCGCTTGAAGATTTCCCGGTCGCGGGTGAAAATTTGCAGGCTGGCACCGTTGACCGAGACATCGTCGATCATGGCCGGATAGGTTTTTCCACCCACGGAAAACTCGCAGCGCCGGCTGACCTGAACACGACGCGACGACTGCCGCTCTCCCCGCTCCGAGACGACGCCCAGGGCGCATCCGGCCATGATCAGATTGACCAGGTTCCAGCCACCGACCACCAGTGTCACGTCAAACCGATAGGGATCGCTATAGAGCCTGTAGACTGTCACCGCAAAGGCGATCAGCAGGATGAAGAAGATCAGGAAAAACGGCCGGCTGATTTCCGACAGACGGCTTTCCGTCACGCTTTCATCCTTGGCGGTGACCTTGAAGGTCGGTCGCCGTGGGTCCCACATCACCGAGAGAATGGCCGGCAGCAGATGGATCGATTGCACATATTCGTAAAGCTCCGAAATCCATGGCCAGCGGAAGGAACCATAGAGGTAGTTCTGAACCATCAGGTTTACGAGCATGTAGGACAGGGTATAGGCCATGAACTCGCCACCTGAGCCCATAAAAATCTGGAGATCGAAAAACAGGTAGAACAGCGGTGCCATCAGGAAGATCGCCCGGGGAAAGGGAAACAGCCAGAACATCGTCGACGACATGTAGCAGAGCCGCTGCGGCAAGGTCAGACCGCGCTTGAGGGGCGGAAAACGGAACCGCATGATCTGCATCATGCCCTGAGCCCAGCGGCTGCGCTGGCCGATAAAGCTGGCAAAGGTGGCCGGTTGCAGTCCGGCGATCAGTGGCATATCGACGAAAACACTGTTCCAGCCGCGCGAATGGAGCTCAAGCGCCGTTTCGCAATCCTCGGTGATGGAAAGACCGCTGAAGCCTTTGGTTTCAAGCAGGGCTTCGCGGCGCAGCACGGCGGCCGATCCGCAGAAAAATGCCGCGTTCCATTTGTCGAGACCGCGCTGGATAATGCCGTAGAACATTTCGTTCTCGCTTGGCATCTTGTTGAACGTGTTGAGGTTGCGCTCGACGGGGTCCGGATTGATGAAGAAATGCGGCGTCTGGACCAGGAAAAGACGCGGGTCGTCCCCGAAATAGCCAACGGTTTCCTTGAGAAAGCTGCGGGCCGGTGCGTGGTCGGCGTCGAAGACGGCGATCAGTTCTCCAGTGGAATGATCGAGGCCATTGTTGAGATTGCCAGCCTTGGCGTGCTCATTGCGCTCACGCGTCAGATAGCGCACGCCAAGCTGGCTACAGAGCGCTTGAAGAGCATGATAACGTTGTTCGGCGAATTTTGCTGCCAGCAGGTCGGTGGATTGACGCTTCTGCTCCGTCGAACCGTCGTCCAGCAGCCAAACGGTGAATTTGTCCGTGGGATAATCGAGATTGCGGGCCGCAGCCAGCGTATTGGCCAGCAAGGCTTCGTCTTCGTTATAGCTTGGCACGAAAATGTCGACGATCGGCAGTTCTTCAGGGGCAAGCGTACGAAAAGGCTTGCGCGGCGGCAGCGGCATGGACACCACGAACAGGCTGAGAAACAGCATCAGGACGCTGTACATCTCGGCCAGATAGACAAGCAGGCCGGGGATGAAATTTTCAAGCTGGTTCACCGGCGGCAAGGTACTGCTGGTCCGCCAATAGACATAACGCAGCACAATGGCTGTCGAGAGCGACAGAAAAACAATGCGGCCGCGTCCTTCGATCCGCATCATTCTCATTACCGAAACGATGATGAGAATGATGAATGTCGTCACCAGCTGTGTCCGGGTGTCGATCGGAAGGAATGTCAGAGCCAGCATCGCCGCCGCGCAGATCAGCCAGAGCAGGAAGCGGACCAAAAACACCATTGTCTAATCCTCGAAATCCCGGTCAAAGGGCACGCGTTGCGGCCAAGGCGATACAGCGGATCTTTCGCTTCTGGTCACCAAGCTCATGGGCATTGTCCAGTCTGAACCGCCCCAGATTGGGCCGAGTTTGCGCCAATGCATGCGGGCGATGGCACGACAGAACCAGGTCTTGCGGTCTGAGCGGACGAGCTTGAAGCGCCCGATCGGGATGGCGAAGGCACCGTTGCATGAGAGGCGCCGATCTGGCCGGGTGACGGAACGATCGTGCCTTGCGTACCCGCTGGCAATGGCCGGGGATTGGATGTCTGCGAACCAGGAGCGGTAGTCTGCGATATAGACGCGCTTGTCTGGGTCGGAGGCGGCGCACGGCGCTCGGTCGAATGTTGAGCCGGAGTGACTGGCGAGGTCGCCGGGACCGGCAGAATGGGCGTTGCCGGAGGATAGATCGGTGCGCTGCTACCGCCCAGGCGGGCGTCGAGCGGGGGAGGGCCGCCGTAAGGGTTCCAGCCGGGGCTGTCGACGGTGCCGGCAAGAGTAAAGCCATACATCAGCGATAGAAGCTGCTGTTCGCTTGCCAGTCTGTCGCACAGGCGCATGCGGATCTGAACGGTTCCGCCATCGACGAAGGGGCCACGGTGGCCCTGCCGGGCGCGCAATTGTTGCCAGGCATAAAGGCAGAGGTCGTTGCCGCTGGAGCGGCCCACCGCATAGCCGAACGGCCCAAAATCATTCTGCACCACGTAAGGCGCTCGGGTCATGGCGAGGCCCGGCAGGGTGCCGCGCATTTCCGAATTGATCCGGGCGTCGGTCAATGAGGCCGAGGAGAGGGCATTATCGCCGTAGCGATTGGGGTTTTCCGTTCCATAAAACCGCACCTGCACGACATTTTGTCCCGGAACCGTCGAATTGGTCGAGAGGGCAATTTCCTGCTGCACCGCATTGCTGAAGCGCTTTTGCGTGACGCCGACGATGGAAAAGTCGCCCGGTGGTGGTAAAAGCATGGCCTGATCGGCGGAAACTGCCCGTGTTTCGTCGTTTAGCCGCACCGGATTGCCGGCGCAGGCGGACAAAAAGGCCACAAGAACAAGAGCGGGCGAGCAGAGTGTGCCCCGCAACAGTCCCGCTAGAATCGGTCGGTCTAGAATCATAGACTCGTCTTACGCCAGAAATTGCACTGACGAAATTTAAAACCTTTCAAAGTGCAAGACTTCCCTCCTGATCCAATCAAAATAAACCATTTCTTTACCCTAACGGTTAAAAGTCAGATCTTATTGGCTTTGCATTTCGGCCGATAATGCGGACGGAGTTCTCATGCGTACATCACTCATAGCGCTTATAGCGATTGCGGCCGGAGCCGTGGGTGCCGTGGGGGTTCTTCCGGGCCATGAGGAAATTGCGAGTGTTTCGAAAAATTCACAGGTCTCTGGCCAGGATGGCAGCGAGGGCGAGGTGGTTGGCGAGCAGGTGCAGGCCGGAAAGTCCGAGCGTCTGCCCGCACCCCGGACCATGCCCGTGCAATTGCTGGCAGAGGCAGGTGCGCCCAGCCAGTCCGAGCCCAGCCGAGCCAGTTCGCCGCTTGCCCCTGTCGCCGGAGAGCAGTCTGCCGCTCCTGCAAATCCTACCGAGGGTGGAGGGTCTGGAGACACCAGCCGTCCATCGGTTGATGCCAGCCGCCCATCTGTTGATGAAAGTGCGTTGCGTTATTTTGCGGCCCGTGGGGATACGGTTCGGTTACAGGCTGAGATTTCTCGCCTGCGCATGCTTTATCCCGGTTGGCAGCCGCCTGAAAATCCGATGGCCATCACAACCGGGGTCGATAGCTTCGTCCAGTCTCTCTGGCAGACCTATGCAGACGGTCGCTATGATGAGGTGCGCAAGGCCATTGCCGGGCGCCAGCAGAGTGAACCCGGTTGGATGCCACCGGAGGAATTGCAGGGAAGCCTGAGGCTTGCCGAGGCCCGCCAAAGCCTGGTCAAGGCATCCGATGACAAGCGTTATGATAGTGTTATTTCACTGGCCTCCGGGGCGCCGGAACTGCTGACCTGTACGGAGGTCGATGTTCTGTGGCGCGTTGCCGAGGCTTTCGCCAGGACGAGCAAGCCGGAACGGGCGCGCGATGTCTATGCCTATGTGCTGAAAACCTGCCGGACCCCACAATTGCGGCTGGCGTCCATGCAGAAGGCAAGCACTCTGTTGCAGCCCACTCTGCTCGAAGATTTGTTGAAGCTTGAACAGCCCAGTGCTGACGGGCACCCGGAATTCGACGGCATTCGTGACGATATCGCCCGCCAGATCGTGGCGCGCGCCGGGCAGGACGGCGGGATTGCCGTGCAGGGCGTTGAGCTGGAGCGGTTGGAAAAGGCTGCCGAACGCGAAGGCAAGGCCAGCGATGCCCTGCTGCTCGGCTGGTATCATTACCGCCGCAATGACATGGCCACCGCGAAGGAGTGGTTTGAGCGTTCCTACGCAAAAGAGCCAAATGCCTCGGCGGCTCAAGGATTGGCCCTGACGCAGGTGGCGCTTGGCACACCGGGTGAGGCGGAAAAGACCATGTTCCGCTTTTACGGCACCGATCAGCAGGCGAGGGCTGTCTATCTCTCGGCAGTTGCCGCATTGCTGTCGCAGGACCCGCCGAAGGTCATCGACAATAGCGTGCTGTCTCGCATGGCGCCGGTCGTCATTGCAGCCCGCAATGCCGCAGCAGCCGAGCAGTTCGGCTGGTATGCGAGAGCGCTGCAACAAATGTCGACGGCGGCGGACTGGTTTCGGTTGGTTTTGTCCTGGGATGCCACCTACGAACCTGCGGCCTACGGTCTGGCCCTATCGCTCGACACTCTGGGCGACAAGACCGGCGTGGCACAGATCAAGGCCAAATGGGCTGGCCAGTCCGACCGGATCGCCGCAGTCGGCGAAGTCAGGCCTTCCAAAGACAGGCTTGCGGTAAAACAAGTCGCGCGGTCTGCCGACCGCTCGGCTGTTGCCGAGATGGGGAGTTCCACCTCCGGCGCTGTCAGCCAGACGCGCTCAAGGCCGACGACCATGGTTGCCTTGCAGCAAGATACCGGAGCAGCACGCACCAGGCGGGCTGGCTGCTCTTCGACCCTTCCTGCCGGACAATTGTCGCCACCGGAGGCCTTGATGCGTGGCTGGTGCCTGATGGATCTCAAGCGTCCGATGGAGGCGGTTGAAGCGTTCGACAGGGCATTCAGTGGCGGCGACCTGCCGCTTCGCCAGGATGCCGCCTATGGTAAGAGCCTGGCGCTGCTGCGGTTGAAATTGACCGATAAAGCCGCTGCCGCTGCCGCGTCCGTGCCGCTTGGCAAGGAGCGGGCGCGTGAGTTGCAATTGGCGATCCTGGCCGACCGGGCTGTGGGTGCGTTCCAGCTTGGCCGAGCCCGTGAGGCGCTGATTGCACTCGACCAGCGCGCCCGACTGATGCCGGAACCGCAGGATCTGCTTTTGTTGCGGGGCTATGCCTATCAGAAGCTCGGTTATGTCGGCGAGGCGCGCCAGATCTTCCAGACACTATCAGATGTCGGCAATACATCCGCTCTCAAGGCCTTGGCCGATATTCGCGCCAATGATCCAGGCGAACCGCATGGATGATGGCAGGACTGGGTGCAGTCATCGGCTTGGGAAGAGAATGCCTGGGTTATTCTTTCCCGGCTTTTGCTGAAAAGACAAACGAAAGCGGGAGCGGTGTCAGTTCAATGTGAGCCTGAAACACTCTCGTTTCCGGTTTCCTGGATCGTGGTCAGCGGCGCATGAAAGGTTGCCGTCAGGCCGGACGGGCGATAATCCTTATGGGCATTGCCTGTTCCAGCCAGTCCCATGCGGATCAGGCGTGAGCCGAAGCCTTTGCGGGTCGGTTCGCTCACGGTCGGCCCGCCGCTTTCCGTCCATGTCATCGACAGGGTCGGAATGGCGTCGTTGTCGGCGATCCACCATTTGATGGAGACACGACCGCTATTATTGGAAAGCGCGCCGTATTTGAGGGCATTGGTCGCCAGTTCGTGCAGCAGCAAAGATAGCGACAGACCGGCCTTTGGACCAAGCGCCAGATCGGGACCATCCACGTAAATACGGTCGCCATCGGCATGCAAGGCCAGCACTTTCTCGATCACATCGCGCATTTTCGCCGCCGACCAATTTTGTCTCAGAAGAACGTCATGGGCGGCGCCCAGGGCATGCAGACGGGCCAGGAAGGCGTTGACGGCTTCCTTTTCCGAAACGTCCTTCAATGTCTGCCCGGCAATGGCCTGGACCATGGCCAGCGTATTTTTCAGCCGGTGGCTCAATTCGTGGTTGAGAAGTTCCTGTTCTTCCTCGGCCTGAACCTTGGCAAGGGCGGCATAGGTTCTGTCGGCAATGCCCCGCGTAAAGTCCAGTTCATCCTGGCTCCATGTCCGAGGTTTGTCGTCATGGGCGAAAAGAATGCCGACCAGGCTTCCGCCTTTGAGGATCGGTACCTTGATCAGCGACGAAACCCCGATGGAGGCATAGGCATCCTTTTCTGTGGTCAGCAATGTGCTTGAGGCGACGTTGGGGATCGATAATGTCTCTCCCTTGCACAGGCGCTCGACAGTTTCTGAAAACCTTTCCAGAGAATGGCGTCCCGCCAGTGAGACCGTGCCATGGGATGCCCAGTCGAAGGCGATGGCAAAGCTATTGTCCGTCCGATCCACTACGGCGTAGCCCGCGCGGGCAACGCCGAGACCGTCCGACAGGATGGCGGCGGCGCTTTGGGTGATCTCTTCCACAGTGCTGGCAGCGCGAAGTTCGTCTCCCAGCTTTAACAGAGCCGCTTTTTTCGCTTCTTTCAGCTTGGCATCGGTGGTGTCGAAGACCACGCCGACCATGCGGGTGATCTCACCTTTTTCGTTGTGAACGAAGCGTGCCCGCCGCGAAATCCAGCGCAATTCGTCATCGTCGGCGCGGATGATCCGATAATCGACGTCAGGGCTGGCAGACCCTTCTCGCCGGGTGACCGGGTTCGAACGCAGGCCACGATCGTCCTCATGCACCAGATCCTCAATCGTCGAAGCCGGATAGGACGTCTGAACTGGAATGCCAAAAACCCGGCAGAACTCGCTGGAAACGGTCATGGTATTGGTGGCGATATCCAATTCGAACGTGCCGACCCGGCCGGCCGCCTGGGCGCTTCGCGAGCGCTCGTCCTGTTGTTCCATGGCCGTGACGCGCGCCAGCCTGCGCTCGCTCAACCGGCGCTGTACCTCCGCCTCCCGCGCCTTTTCCTTGAGCGCCTTGCGTAATTCCAATTGCACCATCACCTGTCGGGCAAGAACCTTCAACGTGTCCTGCTGAAGCTCATCCAGTTGCTTGGGTTCGAAACCCAGCACGCAGACGGTGCCGATCGGGAGATTATCCGCGGTTTTCAGGACGGCTCCTGCGTAAAACCGCAGATGGGGTTCGCCGGTGACCAGCGGATTGCGATTGAACCGGCTGTCTTGACTTGCATCCGGTATCATCAGGAAATCGTCTTCGAGAATAGCCTTGGCGCAGAAGGAACTGTCGAACGGTGTCTCGCGCACGCCAAGACCCACTTCCGCTTTGAAGAATTGCCTGCTGTCATCGATCAGATTGACGACGGCGATTGGCGTGGCACAGATCCGCGACGCAAGGGCGGCAATATCGTCAAAATCCTTCTCGCGCGGCGTGTCAAGCACGTCATAGGCCCTCAGCGCCTCAAGGCGCCGTCTCTCCCGCTGCTCGGCCTGGTCTTCGTTTAATGATTGGCGCATGGATCTTGTTCTGTCGTGCCGGCTTAAATTCTGGACCGGGCGGGATTTGCTAAGAGGGTTGCATTCTTTAAGTCGAAGATGCGCTCACATCTTTGACGCATTGTTTGTCGCGAAATTCTTGTCCATGCCGTCCGAGGGGGCCATCCTGGTGGTGCCATCCGCGGGGACAAAGCAGGAGGTGAATATGCGGAGAGGGTAAACTTTCCATGACGTTTGCCCGTTGTCCTGGCGATTCATTACGTATCGGGACTTTATCTGGGCATATTTCCTAGCATTTGCAAGATTGGAAACGCAGGTCCTGTTGTGATGCTTTATGCTGCGTCATGATGTAAAATTTATTTTCGACCGGTGGAACATATGGGATTTCGTGTCGTTTCGCGTTCCTAACGATAACAGGAAGTTTTATGACGGACAGCTCAGCTAGACGCGGTGCCGAGGCCGCCGGGCGCAGACTTCTGGCAGAGCATGCATCGGAAGATCCATTTGCTGCCGCCTTCAAGGCGACCCGCATGCCGATGATCATTACCGATCCCAGGCAGGCCGATAATCCGATCATCTTTGCCAATAATGCCTTTTGCGAGCTGACGGGCTATGCTTCCGACGATCTGATCGGCAGAAATTGCCGCTTCCTGCAGGGCCCTGACAGCGACCCGAAAGCTGTCTCACAGATCCGCAAGGCGATTGAGGCCGAGCGGGACGTATCGGTCAATATTCTGAACTACCGTAAGGACGGCACGACGTTCTGGAATGCATTGTTCATCAGCCCGGTGCGGGATCGCGAGGGCGAAGTGATCTATTTCTTTGCCTCGCAACTCGATTTTACCGATGTCAAAAGCAAGGAAGTGCAACTGGCGTCGGCAAAGTCGCAGGCGGAAGCAGCGGTTGCCCAGCGTACGCAGGATCTTGTCGATGCTCTGGAGGCGAAAACCACGCTCGTTCATGAGGTCGATCACCGCGTCAAGAACAATCTCCTGACGATTGCTTCCATCGTCAAGTTGCAGGCGCGGATGACCCGGGACGATACGGTACGCCATACCTTGCGCTCTGTGCTTAACCGCGTTGAAGCGCTGAGCACGGTGCAGCGAAAGCTGTTTACCTCGAGCGATGTCGGGCGCTTCGATGTGGCGGATTTCGCCCGCGAACTGGTCATTGATATTGTCAACGCGCTGAAGCGGGGCGACATCAATATCACCATGGACCTGTCTCCGGTCTTTGTTCCTGCCGTGAAAGCGTCGCCGCTGGCGCTGATTGTTAATGAGCTGATTGGGGATGCGGTGCGCCGCGGCTTGAGCGATGGCGGCGGCGAGATTCACCTGACCGTCAACCGACCGAACGGTCATTTCGTTATTGAAGTGCGCGATACCGCTGATCCGGTGCCGGTCAATAGCGAGGATGACGACTTCGGTCGCCTGATGCTGGAAACCTGCATTCGCCAGGTTGATGCCAAACTTGAACGCAAGACTGAGGGCCGCCAGACCATCGTGCGGGTCACTCTGATGGTCGATAGCTGATCTGGAGCATAAAATTGGAAATCATGATCGTCGAAGACGAGGCCCTGCTTGCGCTGGAACTTGAGGCGGAAGTGGAGGCAGCTGGCCACACTGTCGTGGGGCAGGCGATGAGCCGCGCCGAGGCCATTGAAATCATCGACCGGGAAAAGCCGGAGTTCGCCTTTGTTGACGTTCACCTTCTCGATGGCCCAACCGGGATCGAGGTAGGGCGGCACCTGACGGAGCGCGGTATTCCCTATGTTTTCGTCACCGGCAATCTTCGGCGGATACCGCCGGATTTCGTCGGCGCGGTGGGCGCTATCGAAAAGCCCTACACCATGAATGGCTTGCAGAACGCCCTGGATTATATCGGCAAGCGGCTACGGGGTGAAGCTAACGTGCAGGCCCCGCCAAGCCTGGTGATGGCGCCGGAGACCCAGCACGGTTGATGGCGTCGACCTCAAATCCACATCGCGGGTTTGAGGTCGTCAGGCCAAATTTCAGTGTCATATTGCCAGTGTCATGGTAACACGTGGCTGGTATCAGACGCTGACGCGACGGCCTTCCTTATCAGCATTCTTGCGGTCGGCGCCGTGTTTTTCGATGATGGTGCGGGCATCCTCGACCGATATACGGTGCTTCTTGGCAAAGGAAATAGGCTCGTAAGGCTGTTGCGCGGTCGTTTCGTTGGTTTTCTTCTCAGCCATGATGGGTGTCCGATCTTGCTTGCTCCAGCGCAGCGCCAGAGTGTGGGTTGAAATCTGTGACATTCTGAAGAGGGAGAATGTGGGCCTGTGGACCTAGAGACCGGCAGTGTGGCGGTCATGGTCGGTATTTTGCCCGGATGGTTTTTATATGGCGATGAATGTCGCGAACTTCAATGCAGAGATTCGCCTATGCGCGCCAATAGAGCATTTCCGCACGTCGCGGACACGCGGAATTGACTTATTTTCCTTTGCGCGGGATTTTATTGCCACGTGGTCCGGTTGTCACCGGCGTTCTCTTGCGGCTTTCCGTCAGCAGGATACGCCAGCGCTCCAGGCGTTCCGGTGCCAATTCGCCCTTGGCAATGGCCGCCTGCACGGCACAGCCGGGCTCGTGCGCATGGGTGCAGTCACGAAACCGGCATTGCGGCGCAAGATCGGTAATTTCGCTGAACAATGTATCGAGCCCATCCGTCACGTCGCTGACGTAGAGCGTGCGAATTCCCGGCGTGTCGATGACCCAGCCACCACCGCTGATGGCATGCAGGGATCGCGCCGTCGTCGTATGACGTCCCTTGGCATCGTGCTCGCGGATATCGCCGGTTTTCTGGGGCTGGCCCGTCTCCAAACCGGCTAAAGTGTTAACAAGGGTCGATTTTCCAACCCCCGACGAGCCGACAAGGGCGACTGTCTGGCCTATGCCGCACCAGGGCGCAAGCGCTGCTGCGGCATCCGGGGCGCGGGCATTGACCGTGACCACGGGCAGGTCGCGTTGCAGGCCTGCGGCCTCATCGACGAATTTTTGAGCATCATCAACCGTATCGGCCTTGGTCAGAACCAGCACCGGATTGGCGCCGGACTGGTTGGCCATGACAAGATAACGCTCCAGCCGGGCCGGATTGAAATCGGCATTGCAGGACGTGACGATAAACAGCGTATCGACATTGGCAGCGGCAAGCTGCTGGCCGCTTCGGCCTTCCGTGCGCCGCTGCAAGACGGTCTTGCGCTCGAGCCTGCGGACGAATTCCCCGGTTGCAGGATTGGCAAGCACCCAGTCTCCCACCGCGAAATCGGCGGTATTGCAGTGGTGAGGCAGTCCGAGATCACCGTTTCCGCCAGTATGGATCGCTTCGACGCGGGCGCGGTGAACGGAGGCAATACGCCAGGGCGTCAGGGCTGTTTCATCCGGGGCGATCTGGTCTGCAAAAAACTCCGACCAGCCGAGCGTTGCAAGCAAGGGGGCGGTCAAAATGCGATACCGCAGCGGGCTGGAACGATCATCTTGCTTGCTTTCTATCAACGAGTGCCGGGCTATCAACGTTGTCTGACGACTACATAAGGCGATGTCGGACGCTGGGGAAGAGCAAAAAAATGCCTGAAAATTCTAAGGCAAAAATTCCCTGAAACCGAGGCGAATTTTGCGGTAAAATACCATGGCTGACAGCGAAATTTCCTCCTCCTTTACGACAGGTGAGAAAAGCCTGAACAGGCGGGACGACATTGATTGACAGAGGTAGTTTAGCATGTCACGAAATCCTATGATCAGTCGCCCCCTGCGTAACGTTTCGCTCACCCCCGAACTCGAGGGTTTCATTCATGCCAGCCTTGCGTCCGGCGATTACGCCAACGCAAACGACATGGTGTGCGCAGCTCTTGACGGGCTGCGCAACGCAGTCTCGCCCGGTAGGAAAGATATGGGCGTGCAAGACGTGGAATGGCCAAAAGGCGGCGGCAATTGCGGCGATCTGATTCGGGGTCGGGATTGGCGCAACTCCAGCCTCGGCCCGGTTGGCCAATGGTCGGGGGAATTGCGCGCAACGGTCGCCAATGTGGTCAATTCGCCGGTTGCAACCGTATTGATGTGGGGAGACGACCACATCATGATTTATAATGATGCCTATAGCGTGATTGCCGCGGATCGCCATCCGATAGCGCTCGGCATGCCTGTCGCTAAGGCTTTCCCTGAAGTCTGGGATTGGAACCGTCCTATTCTGGAAGCCGGTTTGAGGGGCGAAACGGTGGTGCATCGGGATCAGCCGATTGTGCTGAACCGCCGATCGGGACCGGAAAAGCTGTTTCTCGATCTTTTCTATACCCCGGTTTACGATGCCGATGCCAAGGTCGGTGGCGTGATGTGTACGATTGTCGATAACAGCGCTCGTCTGTCTGCAGAGAGGCAACTGGCCGAGCGGGAGGCTGAGTTGCGGCGGGTTACCGATGCCGTACCCATGCTGATTTCCTATGTCGACCGGGATCACATCTATCGTTTCGTCAATTCCACCTATCAAGACTGGTTCGGCATTGCGCCTGAGCGGGTGGTTGGGCGTCATGTGCGCGAACTGCTTGGCGATTTGTCCTATACCAACCGCCGCTCCTCAATCGAGCGTGGCCTTGCGGGTGAAAGCTTTACCTCGGAAGCGACCATTGTCCGCAATGGTGCGGAGCATCGGCTGGAAATCCGCTATATCCCGCATGTCGAGGCGGATGGTTCTATCCCCGGGGTTCATATCTTGTGCATCGACATGCAGGACCATGCGCGGCGCGAAGCAGCTCTGATCATCAGCAATCGCCGGTTTCGCACGGCGATGGACGCCGTTCACGGGGTGTTGTGGACCAATGGTCGTGATGGTCGAATGGAGGGCGAACAGGCAGGCTGGTCGGCGCTGACCGGCCAGTCCATGGCGGAATACCATGGCTATGGGTGGTCCGATGCCGTCCATCCTGATGATGTTACCGCCACCATTGGCGCCTGGCGGGCTGCGGTCGACAGCAAAACCATGTTTATCCACGAGCACCGTGTTCGGCGAGCCGATGGTGTCTGGCGCCAGTTTGCCATCCGGGCGCTGCCGCTTCTGGACAATGCCGGTGAAATCATTGAGTGGGTTGGCGTTCATACCGATATTACCCACCAGCGGGCTGCCGAAGCGACCCTGCGTCAGCAGGCCGAGACTTTGGCGCGGCAGGTGCGCTACCGCGAATTGGCGGAAGAGCAATTGCGCCACTTGAATGAGACGCTGGAAGCCCGTGTCGTTGCGGAAATTGGCGAACGGCGCCAGGCCGAGGCCAAGCTGGCGCAGGCGCAGAAAATGGAAACGGTCGGCAAGCTGACCGGCGGCGTCGCTCATGATTTCAACAACCTATTGCAAGTGATCTCCGGCAATCTTCAACTGTTGTCGAAAGATGTGGCGGGCAATGAGCGCGCTGAAGTCAGGGTTGCCAATGCAATGGCGGGTGTGTCGCGCGGCTCCAAGCTTGCCAGCCAGTTGCTGGCCTTTGGCCGGCGTCAGGCGCTGGAGCCGAAGGTGGTCAATATCAGCCGCTTCATCCAGGCGATGGATGACATGCTGCGGCGCGCCGTTGGTGAGGCAATCAAGCTGGAGACGGTGTTTCCAGGGGAGTTGTGGAATACGTTCATCGATCCGGCACAAATCGAAAACGCCCTTCTCAATCTGGCCATCAATGCCCGCGATGCCATGGATGGGGTCGGCATGCTGACCATCGAGCTTGCCAATGTGCATCTGGACGATGCTTACGCCATGACCCATGACGAGGTCGTCGCGGGTCAATATGTCATGCTGGCCGTCAGCGATACCGGGTCAGGGATCGCGCCTGAGATCATCGATAAGGTGTTCGAACCGTTTTTCTCCACCAAGGCAGAAGGCAAGGGCTCTGGCCTTGGCCTGTCGATGGTCTATGGCTTTGTCAAACAGTCGGGCGGCCATGTGAAAATCTATTCGGAGATTGGCCAGGGGACGACGATCCGGCTTTATCTGCCACGCGCCATGCAGGCTGAAGACGTGGAAATCGCCGTCGATACCGGACCGATCACCGGCGGCAGCGAGACCGTGCTGGTGGTGGAGGATGACGAGGCTGTTCGAGAAACGGTCGTGGCGCTCTTGGCGGATCTCGGCTACCGGGTATTGAAGGCAGTGGACGCCACCAGTGCGTTGAACGTGATCGAAAGCGGCATCCCCATCGATATCCTGTTTACCGATGTCATCATGCCGGGAACGTTGAAAAGTCCGGAATTGGCCCGCAAGGCCCGCGAGCGCCTGCCCAATATCGCCGTGTTGTTCACGTCAGGTTATACCGAGAATTCCATCGTGCATGGCGGCAAGCTGGATGCGGGCGTCGAGCTTTTGTCCAAGCCCTATACGAAAGAGGCATTGGCACGGAAATTCCGGCATGTTCTGGCCAATCAGCGTCAACGCTTAACAGGCAGGATCGCCGATCCGAAACCGGCTGTGGCTGCACCTGACATCACCAAGCCACTGACGGTTCTTCTGGTTGAGGATGACGCGCTGATCCGGATGGATACGGCGGAAATTCTTCAGGATGCCGGTTTCGTGGTGATCGATGTCGGCAGCGCAGAACAGGCAATGGCCGCGCTTGAAACCCTGGCAATCGACGTGCTGGTAACGGATGTCAACCTTCCCGGCATGTCGGGGCGGGATCTTGCCGCAAGAACAAGGCAGCTCCGGCCAGCGTCGGGGATTGTTTTTGCCACGGGCGATGCGTCTTCTGTGCGTGACGAAGCGGACGCCCGTGTGCTTACCAAGCCCTATGGGGCCGACCAATTGGTCTCTACGGTTCGTCTAGCCTGCGTGGCCGCATCGGCGACAAGCGCGTAAATTTGGGCAGTGAAAACGCCGGAAGGTCGCGGTGTGGACACATCAGCGTGGGACACATCCGACTGCGAAAATAAGGGAGAGAGACAATGAACAAGCGTATCGTCTTTACGGGCGGCACTGGCAAGGCGGGGCGCCATGCCGTTCCGCATCTGCAAGCCAAGGGATATTCGATCCTCAACCTTGATCTGAAGCCGCTCGACTGCCCCGGCGTCAATACGCTGATCACCGATATCACCGATAGCGGCCAGGTGTTCAACGCGCTGACCACGCATTTCGGTTTTGATGGATACGATCACGGCGCCCCACCTTCCGCACCCGATGCCGTCGTGCATTTCGCCGCCATTCCCCGGGTGATGATCGAGCCTGATAATTGCACCTTTTCGGCCAATGTCGTCGGTACTTATAATGTCATCGAGGCGGCCATGAAGCTTGGCGTGCGCAAGGTGATCATCGCATCGAGCGAAACCACCTATGGCGTCTGTTTTGCCGAAGGCGACAAGGATTTCCATAGTTTTCCGCTGGAAGAAGACTATGACAGCGACCCGATGGACAGCTACGGCCTGTCCAAGGTGGTCAATGAAAAGACCGCCCGGGCTTTTGCCATGCGCTACAAGGCCGATATCTATGCGCTGCGGATCGGCAATGTGATCGAACCGCATGACTATGCCAATTTCCCTGGCTATCTCGATCATCCCATGTCGCGCAAGCGCAATGCCTGGAGCTATATCGACGCCCGCGATCTCGGCGAAATCGTCCATTTGTGCATCGAAAAGGACGGCCTCGGCTTCCAGGTGTTCAATGCCGTCAACGATACGATCACCGCCGATCTGCCGACCCGAGAATTTCTTGCCAAATATTGCCCCGACACGCCGGTGCTGCGCGAGATGGAGGAGAATGAAGCGCCAATTTCCAACCGAAAGGCCCGCGAGGTGCTTGGCTTCAAGGAGGCGCATCCCTGGCGCAAATATGTGACGCGCTGAGATCCTAAGCCCAAAAAACGCCGCCGGCTTACCCGGCGGCGGTGCATCTGGTTATCTGGTTCAGGCAAAGCGTTCGGGCCGGAAGCTTTCCAGCATCGGGTGGCGTTCGCCACTGGCGATTTCATAGGCGAGAAGTTCGCCGACAATCAGGCCCAGTGTTGCGCCGCTGTGGCTGAAGGCAACGAAGTAGCCTGGAATGGCCGCCAGTTCGCCAAGGACCGGTTCACCGTCGCCGGGAATGGGCTTACGGCCGACGCCATAGCTCGCAAGTTCCAACTTTGGATTGCCTTCCAGCACCTGGGAGGCTTCCGCCAACAACCCGTCCAGGGTTTCCTGCTTCACCTGATAGCTGCCATCCGCCAAAGTGCCGACTTCTTCTTCGGACCACGCAGAATCCAGTGCAAACGTGTTGTTCGGGCCGGGGCGAATGGCAATACGGGGTGTGTTGAGCACGGCTTTCAAGGGAAGGTCGAGAGGCTTGGTGGTGACCAGTAGGGAAATTGGCGTGCCGTCGTCAATTTTCTGGCCCGCATCAGCGGCCATTTTGGGAACGGAGGGTCCGGTCGCGACCAGGACTGCATCGGCAGGGAAAACCGCATCGTTGGCGGTATGGGCCCCAACGGCGCGACCGTTCTCAATCATCACGCTGGCCGCTCCGGCATCGGTCACCAGCGTGCCGCCGCGCTCCTTAAATTCATCGATGAGAATTTTGATCAGGGCTGGCAAATCTACCCAGCCTTCTGCCGCGTTGAAAATAGCACCCTGTGGTGTGACCGCGCCCGCATCGACGCCTGGCGTCACAGCCTTGACCTCGTCTGCGGCGAGATGAACGGCATCATAGGCGAGCTTGACCTCATGGTCATAGGCGGCATCAATCTCATTGCTGGCGTCATCGGCATCCCAGGTCAGTCCGCCTTTGAAGGACAGCCATTCAGCACCCGGAAAACGCTCAGCCAGTGTGCGGTAACGATCAATGCCCGCCATGCGCAGGCGGTGGTAAGGCTCTGAGCGCATCCGCGAGGAATTGAGCCAGGACAAGGACCGCCCGGACGCCCCATTGGCAACAGGGCCGTCATTGATCAGCGTGACGCTCACACCGCGACGCACTAATTGCACCGCCGTGGATGTTCCAAAAATGCCGCCACCGATAATGACAACGCTTGATACACTATTTTTAGACATGGGTTTTCTCTCAGTCTTTAGAATTTAAAATTGGTTCAGGGCTTTTCCCAGCCGTTGCTTTTGTTTGAGCGGAAAAACGCATCGATGACCTTCATATTGGCCACCGCATCGCCCAGTCCTGATAACAAAGGCTCACCCGCCAGAACTGCGCGGGCAAAGGCATCGCATTGCAGGCCATATTGATTGGCGGCGCTGATCTCGATCACCTCGTACCCGCCGCCCGTCAGGTCGCGGCCATCATCAATGGTGACAGTGGTGGGCGCATCCACTGGGGCATTGAAGGGAATGGCAATCTCGATGCGGCCTTTGGTGCCCAGCACAGTGACCTTCTGGCACAAGGAAACTTGAGTGGCGCAGGTAAACGTGAGGTGGCGACCCGCTGAAAATTCCGCCAGGCCACTCATCATTCTGTCTGTCTGGAATGTTTCATCCTGATCAAACAGGCCAATGACCCGCTCCGGCTCCCCATCAAACACAAAACGGGCGGTGTTGATCGCATAGCAGCCGACATCGTAAAGCCCGCCGCCGCCAATATCTTTCTGGTTGCGCACATTGGCGGGGTCATCGAGATAATAGGAGAAGATGGTCTGGATGGCGCGCACTTCGCCAATCCGCCCGGCCTTCACCAAATCGCGCACCTTCAGCCATTGCGGATGATGACGCACCATAAATGCCTCGGCCACCAGCACGCCGGATGAGTTAGAGGCTGACGCAATCATCTCGGCTTCGTCTGCCGTCAGCGCAATTGGCTTTTCACACAGCACCGGCTTGCCGTGGCGGATGGCTTCCAGCGTCATCGGCATATGCAGGTGATTGGGCAGCGGGTTGTAGATGGCATCAATATCGGGATCGCGGAGCAATTCCTCATAGTTGCCATAGGCTTTGGCAATGCCAAGATCAGCCGCTACGCTCTCAGCTTTCGCCAGTGAGCGCGACGCAATTGCCGCAACAACGCCCGTTTCGCCCGCCTGAATAGCCGGAATAACGGCCTTGAGGGCAATATTGGCGGCTCCCAGCACGCCCCATCTGAGCTTTTTCATAGCTGTTTCTGCCTTCTATTTATCACTCACAAAACCTCCGCCAAAAAGTGCTTCAATCGCGCACTTTGGGGATGGTCAAAAATGGCTTCGGGTGAGCCTGCTTCCACAACCTTGCCCTCGTCCATGAAAATCACCTGATCGGCGACGCGGCGGGCAAAGCCCATTTCGTGGGTCACGACCACCATGGTCATGCCCCGTTCGCCCAGATCAGCCATCAGGTTCAAAACACCTTTGACCAATTCAGGATCAAGCGCCGAGGTGACTTCGTCAAACAGGATGACTTCCGGCTCCATCGCCAGCGCCCGGGCAATGGCCACGCGCTGTTGTTGGCCGCCAGACAAACCACCGGGACGATGATGTTTGCGGCTTTCCAGCCCGACATCGCGCAATCTTGCCAGCGCGATCCGTTCGGCTTCCTGCCGCGACATGCCTTTGATCTTGGTCAGCGACAGCATGACATTGTCCAGCGCCGAGTGATCGGGAAACAGGTTGAAATGCTGAAACACCATGCCGACCTTGCGGCGCAGTTTTTCGGGCTTCATTGCGAGAATGCTACTACCGTCAAGCAGGACATCGCCGCCCTTTGGTTCCACCAACCGGTTGAGGCAACGCAGCAGCGTCGATTTGCCAGAGCCGGATGGGCCAATAATGCAGGTGACCGTGCCGGGTTTAACTGTGAGATCAACGCCCTTCAACACATCCAGCGTGCCATAGGCCATGGTCAGTCCGCGCACATCCAGACTGCCGCCGGTGAAGGTGATTTCCTTCGTCGGCGCATTCGCACCATCCACAGCCTTCGCCAACTCGCTCACTTCGGCAAGACCACTGATCGCCTCACTCGTGGGCTTTTTACCAAGGCGCAGCCGGGTATCGATGGTGTTGACCAGATGGGTCAGCGGTACGGTAATGACAAGATAGAACATGCCCGCCAGCAACAGCGGCGAGAGATTGCCGGTAACCACAGCCTGATCCTGCCCAACGCGGAAAATCTCACGCTCGGATGCCAAAAGGCCGAGAAAATACACAAGGCTGGAATCCTTCACATTGCCGATGAACTGATTGACCAGCGCTGGCAACACCCGGCGCACGCCTTGCGGCACAATAATCAGCCGCATGCCTTGACCATAGCTCATGCTCAAAGCCCGGCAGGCTTCCAACTGACCGCGGTCAACGCTTTGAATGCCGGAGCGGAAAATTTCGCCAATATAGGCCCCGGCAATCAGGCTCAACGCCAGAATGCCAAGGGGATAAGGTGATGGTCCCCAGATTTCACGGGCGATGCGGGCAAAACCCTGTCCAATCAGCAAAATCGTCACAATCGCGGGCAGCCCGCGAAAGATATCCGTATAGAGCCGTGCCGGAATGCGCAGCCACGGCGAGCGCGAAATACCCATAATGGCGAGGATCATGCCAATCACTACGCCAATCACAGTAGAGGCGAAGGCGAGGATAAGCGTATTCTTCAAGCCAACCGTGATCATGGCAGGCAAGACTTCGGCCATCGCATCCCAGTCGAGAAAACTGCGCCGCAGTGTTTCAAGCCATTCCATTCAAAAACCCTTCCCAGTTATGATCATTTGCCCGAAAGCCACCCGGTTGGCGCTCATGGCCAACCGGGTGAAGCCGCAATCAGGGCTTGGGAAGATAGTCGGCAGGCATCGGCGAGCCGGGGAACCATTTTTCGTACAGCTTCTTCCAGGTGCCATCCTGCATGGCGGCGTGCAGGCCCTTGTTGAAGGCCTCGCGCAGTCCGTCATTGCCCTTGCGGATCACAAAACCCGCAGGCGCATCGAAGCTTGGAATATTGACGGCAATTTTCAGCGCTTTGAAACGATCCGTGTAGTCCTTGGCGGCCTCATAATCGAGGAAATGGGCATCGACCGTGCCATTGTTCAGGGCTGAGACGGCGGAGTTGTTGTCGGGAAATTTGACGAGATCGGTGTCCTTGAAGTTCTTGGTTGCGTAGATCTCCTGCAACGTGCCCTGAACCACGCCCAGGCGCTTGCCCTTCAGGCCAGCGGCATCGGTAATCTTCGCATCCGGGGTCAGCACCGAGAGATAACCGGCCAGATAACCATCGGAGAAGTCGACGGTTTTCTTGCGTGCGTCTGTCGTGCCAATAGCAGCGACGGCCACATCGAAACGACCATTGGCCACAGACGGCATCAGCGCCGAAAATTCCTGACCGGTAAAGACAACCTGATCTTTCTTGAAGCCCATGCGCTCGGCAACATTGAGAAAGAGTTCAATATCGAAGCCGGTGAACTGGCCATTGGAGGTTATGAATGTATAGGGCTTTGAATCGCCCATGGTGCCGACACTGATGACCTTGGGATCAATCAACCCATAAGGATTGTCGGCTGCAACGGCCTGCTGCGCCATCAATCCGGCACAGGCGAGTGCTGCCGCGATGACGGCGCTGCGTGCCTTTTGTGAAATTGCTCTGGTTATGTTCATTGTCGTTGTTCTCCGCTCTGGTGATTGTTTTTCTTCGCCGCGCTGCCCTTTGAACAGGCGCACGGTCTCCCACCCGGATGAATGGCGGCAACCACCCATCCGGCAAATGCTTGTCGCATGCCGTTTTTTATTATTGGAAATGAGACCGGTCTCTATGTTAAAGAGACCGGTCTCTTTCGTTTTGACAATTGTTATATTCGCATTGACCGTCCGTCAATATCCCTTATAGAGCTAATATCATGGAACAGTCGCCGATCAGGAAATCATCCGCCACCGTTGCCGATGTGGCCAAAGCCGCAGGCGTTTCCAAGGCCACAGCCGCGCGCGTATTGGGCGGCTATGGGACCGTCAGCGATAAGGTCCGGACGCTGGTTCTGGAGACAGCGGCCACATTGGACTATCGGCCCAATGAACTGGCCCGCAGCATGACAACGGGCCGCTCCGGCACCATCGGTGTTGTGGTGGGAGATATTGAAAATCCGTTTTTCAGCTCCGCCGTGCGCGGTATTGCCGACGTGGCCCGCATGGCAGGCTATACTGTCATCCTCACCAATTCCGGCGAGGATGTTGCGGCGGAGAAGGCTGCTGTCACGGCGTTGTTGGCAAAACGGGTCGATGGGTTGATTATCTCGGCAGCGAGCACGCTGGATTTCGAGCACTTGCGGGAGATCCAGCAATCCGGCTGTCCCCTCGTGCTGCTTGACCGCGCCCTTCCGGCCTTGGATGTTGACACGGTGACAACGGATGACCGTGAGGCAGCCCAACAGGCAACGGAAATCCTCATTCGCAATGGCCACCGTGAGATCGCTTATATCACCGCCTGCGATACCGCAGATCACAGGATGAAAAGTCTCGACGATCTTCATACGGCATCGGTCCGGCATCGTGTTGAAGGTTTTATTGCTGTTTGCACTGCCGCAGGCCTGCCGGCGTCGTTTGATGCCGTTCGTCTCGGGGCGAATGGCCGAGAAAAATGTGAGGCGCTGGCGCTGGATCTGCTGCAATCGGTGCACCGGCCAAGTGCCATCATCGCATCGGATAGTCTTATTGCCCTGGAAGTCTTTAAGGTTGCCCGGCATCTCGGCTTGTCGATCCCGCAGGATCTTTCGCTGATCGCCTTTCATGATGCCGACTGGACTGCTGTGACCTCTCCGCCGATCACCGTTATTCGCCAGCCGGTCTATCATATGGGAAAAACCGTAGCTGCCCATTTGATGGAGAGAATAAAAGGCGCCAATCATCCAGCTCGGCATGTCATCCTGACGACGGAGCTTATCGAGCGCAGTTCCATCGCATCGAAGTTGACTTGATTGTTTGATCTATATTTTTGAAATATTATGCTTTTTTATTTGTTCTGTAAATTTTACAAAAATGGCGGAAATAATACATATTATTTGTGGTTTTTTATTTTTTCGAAAAAAACAAAATCCATGTTTTTCCCGATCGGCGAGTATAAATAATGGAGTACAATATTTCGATATCGGATATGTTTCAATTTTATACATAAATCATTAAGTATAGGCGTAGCTGCGCAGGAACCAGATCGGCCATGGCGAATTATCGCGCCAGAAACGAAACAAAACTGGATTTTTTGCGATGAAAAACCTGCCAATCATTGGTAAATTCTTAACGATAATGGCGCTGTTCGGTATGTTTGCACTGGGCGTTGCGGGCTATGCTGGAATGCGCATTATGGATATCGACACATCCTATAGCGACCTCATAGCTCAGGATACTGCCGCTGCGACAGCGATATCGCGCGCCAACCGGGCCTTGCAGGGGGCACGCTCGTCAATCGCGGAACTGACGATCGCTCGCTCCGACAAAGAGAAAGCCGCTTCTCAACAGGACCTTCAGTCTTCGCGGGCCGCTTTCGTAAAATTCATTGACATTGCCATTGCCGCGGTTCCCCAGCGCCGTGATGTTGCCGATGCCAAGACGGAAAGTCTGCGCATCATCGACAATACCTGTGCCAATACCATTGCTCTTGGCAATGCCAGCAATTCGCCAGAGGGCGTGGCGCTCGCGCAAGCCGCCTTTATCAATGAATGCCAGGCGGCGTTTCGCGTTATTACGCCAAAAAACGTGCAATTGGTGGATGATTTGAACAATTCCACCGATCAGAAAAGCGATGCATTATCCGTGAGCTCAGGCCATGCCGCTATGGTCACGGTGGCCAGCATCGTAGCCGGTCTGGCAATCGTCCTGACCATCGGCTTTTTCGCAATCCGCGCTTGGCTTGTCATACCGATCCGTAAGGTGGCTGCAACCATGGAAACCTTGGCCGGTGGTGATCTTTCGACGGATGTTGCGGGAACCGAACGTCGTGACGAAGTCGGCGGGATGGCCAAGGCCGTGCAAGTGTTCAAGGACAATGGCCTGCGTGCACGGGAACTGGAGCGGGAAGCAGAAAGCGTTCGCAATTCCAGCGAAGCAGAACGGGCTCGTGTTGCGGAAATGGACCGCAAGCGTGCGGAAGACATGGCAGAGGCCACATCCGGCCTGGCCGACGGCCTGAAACGACTGTCGAATGGCGATCTCGGCTTCCGTTTGAGCCAGCCGTTCGCCACCGAGTTCGAAGCGCTTCGCAACGACTTCAATGCCGCCGTTGCACAATTGTCCGATACGCTGGGTGCGGTCGCCAATGCCACCAGCTCTATCGACAGCGGTTCGCGGGAAATCAGCCAGGCTGCCGAAGATCTGTCGAAGCGCACCGAACAGCAGGCCGCATCGCTGGAGGAAACCGCTGCCGCGCTTGACCAGATCACCACCAATGTCGCCAACTCGTCCAAGCGCGCCGAAGAAGCCCGCCATGTGGCGATTGAGGCCAACCAGTCGGCCCGCGAATCCGGCATTGTCGTCTCCAATGCTGTCGATGCCATGCAGCGGATTGAGCAATCGTCCAACCAGATCTCTAACATCATCGGCGTGATCGACGAGATTGCCTTCCAGACCAACCTTCTCGCTTTGAATGCTGGCGTGGAAGCAGCACGTGCCGGGGAAGCGGGCAAAGGCTTTGCGGTCGTCGCCCAGGAAGTGCGTGAACTGGCGCAACGCTCTGCCGGTGCCGCCAAGGAAATCAAGGAGTTGATCCGTAATTCCGCCGGCGAAGTCAGCAATGGTGTGACACTGGTGCGTGCGACTGGCGATGCCTTGAAGGCGATCGAAGCTCATGTCGTCACCATCAACAGCCAGCTTGACGCCATTGCCCTGTCGTCACGCGAACAATCGGTCGGTCTTGCCGAAGTCAACACTGCCGTCAACCAGATGGACCAGGTGACCCAGCAGAATGCCGCCATGGTCGAGCAATCGACGGCAGCCAGCTCTTCGCTGGCATCGGAAGCGGGCCGGTTGCGTCAATTGATTTCGCAATTCCATCTCGACGGCTCCCAGACCATGCCTGCCACTTCGGCTGCTGGCTGGACATCCAAAAAGCCGGCTGCTGCGCATGAACAGCACCGCCCGGTTGCGTCTCCGGCCCGGCGAATGGTGGGGCAGGTGGCCCGCGCCATGGGTCTCCAGACAGCGGCCAAGGCCGATAGCTGGGAGGAATTTTGATGCGGACGGCCTCGACCAGCCAGGCGGATGCGCTTGAAATCCTGGCCTTCAGGCTGCATGGACAGGAGTTCTGCGTCAAGACCACGTCCATCCGCGAAATTCGCGGTTGGGCACCGGCCACATCCTTGCCGCATGCCCCTGCTGAGGTCATCGGGGTGATCAACCTGCGCGGCACGGTCATTCCCATCGTCGATCTCGCGGTCAAATTGGGAATGCAGGGCATGGTGGCCAATGAGCGCAGCGCCATCATCGTTGCGGAAGTGGACAGCGCGGTCGTCGGCCTGCTTGTCGATGCCGTGTCAGACATCTTGACGGTTCCCGCTAACAGCCTGCAACCCGTGCCGCAAGCCACCAGCAGCGGAACGGATTTTTCCGATGGCATCATTGTTCAGGGCGCCACCATGATCTGTTTTCTCAATCTTGAACGGATGTTTGCCCACAGCAATTGTGGCGATTGGGCGATTGCCGCCTGATTGCCCGAAATTTGTAGCATGTCCAAAGCCCGGAAGTCTCTTCCGGGCTTTGACGTTTCCACCCCGTTGCCGCCTTCACAAAATTTGCAATGAGGTCCCTGATAACCCGGCCTTTTCAAAGATGTGATTGGCTTGTCTTTATCCTGTAGGACAGTTTGATGAGCGAGTGCTATGAAGCCGGGCCTGTTCTTCTGTGGGGAAGGCAGGATTGCGTCAGGGTAGGCCATCCCCTTCGGACCATCCCTGACGGGCCATGAACAATGCGTGAGCGATGCCTATGAAGAGAATGACGAAGATCGTCCTGGTCGGCCTCGTGGTTGTCGGGGCCGGATTGGTTTATGCTGCCCGCCAACCGCAATTTGCTGCGGTTACCGGAGGCTGGTTGGGCAAACCGCAAAACGACCGGCAGCGGGGCCGGGATCTCGCCATTCCCGTCGTTGCGGCTCCTGTCGTCCAGGCCGACGTACCCGTCTATGTAACCGGCGTCGGCAGCGTCAAGCCGTTGAACACTGTTGTTATCCAGCCGCAGGTCAGCGGGCGGATCACGAAAATCGGCTTTCAGGAGGGGCAGGACCTGAAGAAAGGCGACCTGATCGCCACGCTGGACGACGCGCTTTACAAGGCGCAGCTAGATGAAGCGATTGGCAAGAAGGCCCAGGACTCGGCCCAACTGACCTATGCCATACTGGAAATGGAACGCTTGCAACGGCTGATCGGCAATTCCGCTACCACCCAGCAGCAATTGGACAACCAGGTGGCGCTGGTGGCGCAATACAAGGCGCAGGTCCAATCCGACCAGGCAGCCATCGAGGCGGCTCAGGCTCAGCTGGATTACACCGTTATCAAGGCGCCGATGGATGGACGCACCGGCATTCGCAATGTCGATGTCGGCAATATCGTCTCGACCGGTGATACGACCGGCATCGTCACCCTGTCGCAGATCAAGCCGATCACCATCCTGTTTTCCATTCCCCAGCAGGATCTGGCCCGGGTCAATACCGCCAACGCCAAGGGTGCTCTTTCGGTCGATGCCCTCGGAGACGACGGCAAGACGGTCGTTGCCAACGGTACGCTGACGGTGGTCGACAATCAGGTCGATACCACCACCGGCACAGTCCGCTTGCGGGCTGAATTTCCCAACGATGATCTGCGGCTATGGCCCGGCGCTTTCGTCAATGCCCGGCTTCTCGTTGAGACCAAGAAAGATGTGCTGACGGTTCCGTCCTCGGCCATCCAGCGCGGTCCTGCGGGAACCTACGCCTATATTGTCCAGCCGGACCAGACGGTGAAGATCCAGGCGGTGACGGTCGAGATGCAGGACGACCAGACGGCGGTGATTGCCAAAGGGGTCAGTGCCGGTGAGACTGTCGTGACGACAGGGTTCGCTCGGCTACAGGACGGTGCACCGGTGCGGGTTTCGACGCCGCAGGAGGCCGATCCTGCCAACATGGCTGTGCCGCTGGATGATAACAAGCCGCGTCAACGCCATGGCGGTAACCGCAACAATGGCCAAGCCCGGCCAAACGCCCATGACCCCGCCTCGCGGAAAGAGGGCGCTGAAAAACCTCCGGCTGGACCGGACGGCAAACCGGCACCCACCGCAGGAGACCAAAACGGCACCGGCGCACCCGCAACCCCACCGGCTGACGCAGCGAAATGAGTATTTCGACGCCCTTCATCGCACGGCCCGTCGCCACCTCGCTGCTGGGGATCGCCATCCTGCTGGGGGGATTGCTGGGGTATGCCTCGCTGCCCGTAGCCCCATTGCCGCAGGTGGATTTTCCGACGATCCGCGTCACCACCCAATTGCCGGGCGCTGACCCCGAGACCATGGCGGCCCTGGTGACAGCGCCGCTGGAAAGGCCATTGGGGCAGATCCCGGCGCTGGCCTCGATGACCTCTTCCAGCGCCTTCGGCATCAGCCAGGTGACGCTGCAATTCAACCTGGACCGCGATATCGATGGTGCTGCGCAGGACGTGCAGGCGGCGATCAATTCGGCCAGCGGCAGCCTGCCGAAAACCCTGCCTTATCCGCCGACCTATGCGAAAGTGAACCCGGCGGATACGCCGACCATCACGCTTGCGCTGCATTCCGATAGCTATCCCATTCGTGATCTGAGCGATTTTGCCGATACGATCATGGCGCAGCGGCTGAGTGAGGTTTCCGGCGTCGGCGATGTGCGCGTCCAGGGTGGCGTGCGGCCCGCCATCCGCATCCAGGCCGATCTGACCCGGCTTGCCTCTTATGGACTGTCGCTGGAGGATCTGCGCACCGCGATTACCAATGCCAATGTTTCCGGTGCCAAAGGGGCAGTGGATGGCACCTCCCAATCCTTCACGCTCTCGGCCAATGACCAGATCAAGGACCCGGAAATCTACCGCGACACCATCGTCACCTACAGCAATAGCGCGCCTGTGCGGCTGCGCGATGTCGCCGATGTCGTTGAAGGGCTGGAAAACAGCCGCGTCGGTGCCTGGTATCAGGGGCATCCGGCAGTCATTGTCGATATCATGCGCCAGCCAGGGGCCAATGTTATCCAGACTGTCGAGGATGTCCGAAAACAGCTGCCGCGCCTGAAACAGGCGCTTCCCGCCGGGGTCTCACTCGACATCGTCAACGACAGGACAGATACCATCCGCGCCTCCATTCACGATGTGCAATGGACGCTGGCGCTCAGCGTCGGCCTGGTCATTCTCGTGGTGTTTCTGTTTCTGCGCACGCTGACCGCGACGATCATCGCCGCCGTCGCCCTGCCGCTGTCTCTGATCGCCACCTTCGGCATTATGTATTTTGCCGGTTTCAGCCTCGACAACCTGTCGCTGATGGCGCTGACCATCGGCACCGGCTTCGTGGTGGACGATGCCATCGTGATGATCGAAAATATCGCCCGTCACATCGAGGAGGGCGAACATCCGATGCAGGCCGCCCTGAAGGGGGCGGGCGAAATCGGCTTCACCATCATTTCGCTGACGGCCTCGCTGATCGCGGTGTTTATCCCGCTGCTGTTCATGACCGGCATTGTCGGGCGGATGTTTCGTGAATTTGCCCTGACACTGACCATCGCCGTCGTGGTGTCGGCGGTGATTTCGCTGACGCTGACACCAATGATGTGCGCGCGCATTCTGCGGGCGCCGAAGGAGCGCAATTCCGGCGTGCTCGGCATGGTGGACCGCGGCATGGACTGGATGAACGAAGGCTACCGCCGCAGCGTCGTCTGGGCTGTCAATCGCGGCTGGCTGATGCTGGTGCTGACGGGGATCACGCTTGTGATCACCGGCCTGCTTTACGTCACCATCCCCAAGGGTTTCCTTCCGGTGCAGGACACCGGGCTGATTTCCGCCGTCGTGGAAACCGAGCCGACCAGTTCTTTCGATGCGATGAAACAGACCCAGGCCCTTGTCGGCAACCGGCTGCGTGCCGATCCGGCGGTGGAAAGCGTCATCGCGGTGATCGGCACCAGTGCCTCCAACCTGACACTGAACACGGCAAGCTACAGTATCGTGCTGAAACCACTCGATCAGCGAGATATCTCGGCGACGGATTTGATCGACCGGCTGCGGGCGTCTGTGGCCGATATTCCCGGCATCCATCCGACATTCCAGAGCATTCGTGATATTTCCATCAGCACGCGGGCCAGCCGAGCACCCTATCAATATACGCTTACGGGCAACAATACCGCGACCGTCGCCGATTGGGCCGACCGGCTGGCCCGGCGGCTACAGCAGAACCCGCTGCTGATCGATGTGACATCCGAAGTGGAAATGGGCGGCGGGCGGCTGGCGATCACCGTCAATCGTGAGACCGCAGCCCGCCTTGGCGTTTCCATGCAGGCGATCAACGATACGCTCTACGATGCCTTCGGTCAGCGCCAGATCAGCACCATCTACGGGCAGGCGAACCAGTACCGGGTCATTCTGGAAGCCGCCCAGCGGTTTCAGGGCGATCCGAAATCCCTGGAACAGCTCTATGTCAAAGGCACGAGCGGTGCCATCGTGCGGCTGAATGCGGTTGCGTCGGTCAAGTTTACCACGGCACCGCTGGTGATCAGCCGCGACGATCAATTCCCCGCCGTCACCATCAGCTTCGATCTGGCCAGAAACGCATCGCTGAGCGAGGCGATTGACGCCATCAAGACCGCCGAACGTGACATCGGCATGCCAGCCTCGATCCAGCGGCATTATAGCGGCGATACCGAGGAATTCGACCGCTCGCTGGCGGGAGAGCCCTGGCTGATTCTGGCAGCGATCATCACCATTTATATCGTGCTGGGTCTGCTGTATGAAAGCACCATCCATCCGATCACTATTCTGTCCACGCTGCCTTCGGCGGGTGTCGGGGCGCTGGTGGCGCTGATGCTGTTTGGCCAAGACTTATCGATTATCGCCTTGATCGGCATCGTTCTGCTGATGGGGATCGTCAAGAAAAATGCGATCATGATGATCGATTTCGCACTGGACGCGGAGCGTAAGGAGGGGCTTAGCGCCCGCGATGCCATTATCAAGGCCGCCGTCATGCGCTTTCGGCCCATCATGATGACCACGCTGGCTGCCCTGTTCGGCGCGTTGCCGCTGGCGCTTGCCCAGGGAACCGGCGCGGAACTGCGCATCCCGCTCGGCATTTCGATCATCGGCGGCCTGCTGCTTAGCCAGTTGCTGACGCTCTATACCACGCCGGTCATCTATCTGGCGCTGGATGGAGTGCGCGCCAGAATGCAGGGAAAACGTGCCGCGTCCGATGTCGGAGGGCCGGTATGAATATCTCAAGCTTGTTTATCAGCCGCCCGGTCGGCACCACCCTGCTGGCCATCGGCCTGATGATGCTTGGGCTGGTCGCCTACCGGTTCCTGCCGGTCGCAAGCTTGCCCGCCGTCGATCTTCCGACCATAAGGGTGACAGCCAGCCGCCCCGGTGCCGATCCAGAAAGCATGGCCTCCAGCGTTGCAGCACCGCTGGAGCGTCATCTCGGTGCGATTGCCGGTGTCACCGAAATGACTTCGACCAGCGGGCTCGGCACGACCAATATCTTTTTACAATTCGATCTTTCCCGCAATGTCGATAGTGCCGCCCAGGATGTGCAGGCGGCCATCAATGCGGCCGTCGGCGATTTGCCGAGTGACCTGCCGTCGCTTCCGTCCATGCGCAAGGCCAATCCTGCCGCATCGCCAATCCTGACGCTGGCTTTGACCTCCGATACCATTCCCGCCAGTGCCATATACGATGCCGCCGACAGTGTTGTCGTGCAGCGGATTTCGCAGGTGGAAGGGGTTGGTGACGTCTCGGTCAGCGGTGCCGACCAGCCCGCCGTTCGCGTCCGGCTCAACCCGGATCGGCTGGCGGCCATCGGGCTTTCGGCGGATGACGTGCGAACCGCCATCGTCAACGGCAATGCGCTTGCTCCGATTGGTGCCATCGATGGAAGCCAGGCTTTTTATGCGCTGTCGGTCAATGCGCAATTGGTAACACCTGAAGATTACGGCCAGCTTGTCATTCATGCCGCCGACGGCATTGCCGTCCGGCTGGCCGATATTGCCACCGTGGAACCCGGCGTGCGCAACCGGCGTTCCGATGCCTGGTTCAATGGCAAGCCCGCCGTTCTCCTCAACATTACCAAGGCAGCAGATGCCAATGTGATGTCTACGGTCGATGCGGTGAAGGCGCTCATTCCTGAAGTGAAGCAGCTCATTCCTGCTGGTATCGAAGTCGATATTCTCAACGACCGCACCAAGACCATTCATGCCAGCGTTGAGGATATGCAGTTTACCCTGCTGGCGACGGTGGCGCTGGTCATGGCTGTGGTCTTCGTCTTCCTGCGCCGGTTGGTGCCGACGCTGGCCGCAGGTTTGACCGTGCCACTATCGTTTGCTGGCGCGTTTGCCGCGATGTGGCTGACGGGACTGTCCATCGACAATCTGTCGCTGATGGCGCTGGCGGTGGCCAGCGGCTTCGTGGTGGACGATGCGATTGTGATGATTGAGACGATTTACGCCAATATTGAAAAAGGCATGAAGCCACTTGAGGCAGCTCACGCGGGCGCCCGGCAGATCGGTTTTACGGTGATTGCTATCAGCATTTCACTGATGGCCGCCTTCATTCCCTTGTTTTTCATGGGCGGCATTGTCGGCAAGTTCTTCCTGACCTTTTCCCTGACGCTTGCCTTCACCATCGCCGTTTCCACCGTGGTTTCCCTGACCCTGACGCCGATGATCTGCGGCCACCGGATCAAGGCGCGGGATCTCGACGCTCGGCAGGGTCGTTTCGACCGAGCCATAGAACACAGCCTAGAGCGGACCGTTGCCTTTTACGACCGCACGCTGAAGGGCGTCCTGCATCACCGTGTCCTTGCGGTGGTCATCACCATCGCCTGCATCGTGCTGACCGGTTTTCTCTACGCCAAGGTGCCAAAGGGCTTTATGCCGCGCGACGATACCGGCTTCGTGATGGGCAATAGCCAGGCTGCCAGCGACATATCCTATCCGGCCATGCTGGCGCTGCAAAAGCGCGCCTTGGCTATCGTCGAGCGCGATCCGGCGGTGCAGAGCATCGGTGCCTCCGTTGGCGGCGGATTTCTCGGAACAGCCAATCGCGGCCAGATGTTGATCGCGTTGAAAGCGCCTGAAGAAAGAGAGGCAACGGACGTGGTGATCGAGCGGCTGCGCCGTGCGGTTGCCGTCATTCCTGGCCTCGATACCTCGTTCTTTTCGCCAAGCGATATCCGGGTCGGCGCGCGGACATCGGATTCGGAATTTCAATTCACGCTTTGGGATGCCGATTACGATGAACTTGTGGCCTGGGCGCCGCGCATTCTCGCCCGGCTGCGACAGGAACCCTTGCTGACCGATGTCAACAGCGACCGTCAGCCCAGCGGACTCCAGGCCAATGTCGTTGTTGACCGGACTGCCGCGTCGCGTCTCGGCGTCAAGATGACGGCGGTCGATGCGGCGCTCAACAATGCCTTTGCCCAGCGTCAGGTGACTATCGTCTATGGAGACCGCAACCAATACCGTGTCATCCTTGAAACCTATCTGGATTTCGCCAAGGACCCGGAACATGTGTTGAAGATTTATGTGCCTGGGAGTGGCGATACGCAGGTGCCGCTCAGCGCTTTTGCTAGGATCGAGCGGACATTGGCACCCATCGGGGTCAATCATCAGGGACAATTTCCGGCGGTAACGATTTCCTATAATATCGGGCCGGATACCACGCTGTCCGAGGCCAATGATGCGGTCAAGGCCGCCGTGGCCGGCATGCATCTGCCGGATACTCTGCATGCCGAATTTGCCGGTGATGCTGCCAATGCGTCCAGTTCCTCCGGTGGCCAACCGCTGCTCATTCTCGCCGCTCTGCTGGCTGTCTACATCGTGCTCGGCATTCTCTATGAGAGCCTCATTCATCCCCTGACGATCATTTCCACGCTGCCTTCTGCCGGGTTGGGCGCGTTGCTGGCGCTTTGGATCAGCGGCACGGAACTGACTATCGTCGCCTTTATCGGCATTATTCTGTTGATCGGCATCGTCAAGAAAAACGGGATCATGCTGGTGGATTTCGCGCTCGAAGCCGAACGCCAGCATGGGATGTCGCCCGAGGATGCCATTCACGAAGCCTGCCTGCGGCGGTTTCGCCCGATCATGATGACGACGCTTGCCGCCTTCATGGGCGCACTGCCGCTGGTGCTGGCGACCGGACCCGGTGCCGATCTTCATCGACCGCTCGGCGTGACGATCATCGGTGGCCTTATCGTCTCGCAGGCGCTGACCCTTTACACCACGCCGATCATCTACCTGATCTTTGCCCGCCTGGCGGCGCGCTGGGGCGCGCGCACCAAGTCAGGCGCCAATGTGGAACACCGTCCGGCTGTTTAGGTCTGCTCAGCGCAGAGTGATCCTGACAGGATGATTGCGGCGTTGCCATGTATACATTATATTAGGAAAATTGCGCCTGCTGCTTGCCGTTGGGGCATGCTGGGACAGGGCAGGTGATGCGATTGGGGAGGGGCTTTATCGGCATGCAGAAGGACAATAAGGCCTCGGCAAAGCAGGGGGACGCCGCCACCCATGGCCGCCGCGCTGTGATCGAATTGCGCGAGAAAATCATCAGCGGACATCTCGCTGGCGGAACGCGGTTGTTCGAGGTGTCGCTGGCGGCGGAACTCGACATTTCCCGCACGCCGGTGCGCGAGGCCTTGTCACGGCTGGCTGAGGAAGGTCTGCTTGATCGCTTGCCGAGTGGCGGGTTCACAGTGCGCCGGTTTGGCTATGATGATGTTATCGATGCAATTGAATTGCGCGGTGTTCTCGAGGGGACAGCGGCAAGGCTGGCCGCAGAGCGTGGGGCCAACGCGGAGGCACTTTCTGAGATATGGGGGACAATATACAAACTGGATCAATGCTTTGGTCCCTATGTCGATGACGTGGAATTTGATGCCTATGCGGATCTCAATGAGATATTCCATCGCCAACTGGCAGCCCTTTGCGGAAGCGAAGTGATGCGCCGCGAGGTCGAACGGGCAAGTGCTTTGCCTTTTGCCTCGCCTTCCGCCTTCCTGCCCAACAGGTTGGATATTGCGGCGTTTCGCCGATCCCTGCGCTCAGCGCAGGAGCAGCATCGCGCCCTAGTGGAGGCAATTGCTGCACGCGAAGGGGCCCGCGCTGAAGCCATGGCGCGTGAACATGCCAGAACGGCGCGGCGAAACCTCGACTATATTTTCAAGGAGGACCCGGAGCTGATCAACAAGATTCCCGGCATGGGGCTGATCCATCGTTGAATTTTCTCCATGATTTCTGTGGCCTTGTTCATGGCCACAAAAAAGCTTCAGAAACGGGCTTGCATTCTGCTCAAGGGCTGGCATCAATGTATACACACTGAACACCGCCTTGGGAGGAAACGATGGCAGCGAGCAGTCTCCACGATATTTTGCAGGATAATCCCGACATTGTCGGACGGCTGCGCAATTCGCCGGTCGGAATGTATGTATACCCGGTTGTGACGCCTGAATTCAGCAATTGGCGCTCCGAACAAGTGGCTTGGCGCAATTCCGCCGTGCTGTTCGATCAATCCCACCACATGGACGAATTGATCGTCGAAGGACCGGATGCGGAGAAATTTCTCAGCCATCACGGCATCAACTCGTTTGCGAATTTCGATCTCAACCGCGCCAAGCACTTCGTTCCGGTGACGCCGAACGGCCATGTGATCGGCGATCACATCATCTTCCGCGAACGGCAGGACAAGTTCATTCTTGTGGGCCGCGCCCCGACATCGAACTGGCTGATGTTCTGCGCCGCCTATGGCAAATGGAACGTCCGCCTCAAGCACGATCCGCGTTCACCGTCTCGCCCGGAAGGCGAGCGCGTGTTGCGCACCCATTATCGCTACCAGATCCAGGGGCCGGAAGCTCCGAAGATCTTCGAGAAGATCAATGGCGGGCCAGTTCCGGAGATCAAGTTTTTCCATGTCGATTGGATTAATGTCGGCTCCAAAAAGGTGCAAGCGCTTCGCCATGGGATGTCCGGCGCGCCGGGTCTGGAAATCTGGGGGCCTTACGAGGACAAGAATTACATCCTGTCCTGCATTCTCGAAGCGGCAAAGGATGCCAATGTCGATCTGGTGCGCTGCGGCAGCCGCGCCTATTCCACGAACACGCTGGAGAGCGGATGGATTCCCTCGCCGCTTCCCGGCATCTATACCGGCGATGGCATGCTCGCTGACTATCGCCAGTGGCTGGGTGCCGACAGCTATGAAGCCAATGGTCCGATTGGCGGTAGCTTCGTTTCCAGCAATATCGAGGATTATTACGTCAATCCGTTCGAGCTTGGCTATGATTTCTACATCGGCTGGAAGAAGGACGATTTCATCGGCAAGGCAGCGCTTGAAAAATTCAAGGGCCAGACCAATCGTAAGAAAGTTACCTTTGAATGGAATGCCGAGGATGTGGTCGAGGTGATCGCCTCTGCTTTCCGTCCGGGTGAAGACAGCTACAAGTGGATCGATTTCCCCGTGCTGAACTACGCCTCAACCAGCGCCGACATGATCGTCAACGACGAGGGCAAGACGGTGGGCCTGTCAATGTTTGGCGGTTATTCCTACAATGAGCGCTGCATCCTGTCGCTCGGCATTGTCGATGCCAATGTCAAGGAAGGCGACGTGCTGACGCTGATCTGGGGTGAGCCGGATGGCGGCAGCGGCAAGACCTCCACCGAGCGCCCCCACAAGCAGGCGAAAATACGCGTGCGGATCTCTCCGACACCTTACGCGCGCCAGGCCCGCGAGACCTATGCCGAAAGCTGGCGCACCAAGAGAAAATGATCTGCCTGATATCACCAGTTGATTACATCAATGCCCCGACAGATTATTGACCTGTTGGGGCATTGATCTAGCAGACCGATATTTGTTGTTTTCAGTCAGGCGGCCTTCGCGCTACCGCGCCAGCGCAACAGGCGCATGGCGTTTGCGGTGACGAGAACGGTGGCACCAGTGTCTGCGAGGATTGCCGGCCAGAGACCGGTAATGCCGATGATCGTTGTCACCAGGAACACGGCTTTCAGCCCGATGGCAATGGTGATGTTCTGGCGGATGTTTCCCATCACCTGCCGCGACAGCATGACCATGTCGGCTAGGTCCATGACCCTTCCATGCAGAATAGCCGCATCGGCGGTTTCCAATGCCACATCCGTTCCGCCGCCCATGGCGATGCCGATATCGGCGGCGGCGAGAGCCGGGGCGTCGTTGATGCCATCTCCGACCTTGGCGACCCGTTCGCCTTTCGCCTGCATGTCGCGCACGATGGCCTGTTTGTCCTGCGGCAGCAGATCGGCACGCGGCTCGATGTCGAGCAGCGTGGCGATGGCCCGGGCCGTGGCGGCATTGTCGCCGGTCAGCATGACAGGGCGAATACCGGCAGCCTTCAGCGCGTCCAACCCCTGGCGGGCATCCGGGCGCGGTTCGTCGCGCAGTGCGATCAGCCCCGTGACTGACCCGTTCTTCACCAGCAGGGAGACGGATTTCCCTTCCGCACTCAGTTTTTCGATCCGGGTGACGATCTCGGCGGAAACCGGGGCCAGTTCGGCGGCGGCACTGGCCGATCCGAGGAAGAGGCTGATGCCGCCCACCGTGCCGCGCACGCCCTTGCCAGCCATAGCGCCGGTCTCGGTTGCCGTTGGTACGGAAATGGTGCGGTCGGTGGCGGCCTCGATAATCGCCCGGGCCAGCGGATGGCTCGACCCCATTTCAAGGGCAGCAGCATCGGCCAGCACCGTCTCTTCGACTGCGCCGCCAAACGCGATGATATCAGTCACTTTCGGCTTACCCTCTGTCAGCGTTCCCGTCTTGTCGAGCGCGATGGCGGTGATCCGCCCGACATTTTCGAGAACCGCGCCGCCCTTCATCAGCAGGCCGCGACGCGCACCGGCGGAAAGACCGGCGGCAATGGCGGCGGGTGTCGAGATCACCAGCGCGCAAGGGCAGCCGATCAGTAGGATTGCCAGGCCTTTGTAGAGCCACAGGCTCCAGTCCCCATCCCACAACAGCGGCGGCAGGATTGCCACCAGCGCGGCCAATAGCGTTACAGCGGGTGTATAATAGCGCGAAAAGCGGTCGATAAAGCGCTCGGTCGGTGCTTTGCTTTCCTGGGCTTCCTCGACCAGACGGACAACGCGAGCAATGGTGTTGTCGGCAGCGGTGGCCGTCACCTTGACCCGGAGTGTTCCTTCGCCATTCACCGTTCCGGCAAAAACGCCTTCCCCGGCACCCTTGGTTTTCGGCAGGCTCTCTCCGGTGACAGGGGCTTCATTGATCGCGCTGGTACCATCGATAATCTCGCCATCGGCAGGAACCCGGTCGCCGGGCCGCACGATGACGATGGTGCCGAGTGTCAGGCTGGCGGCAGCCACGTCTTCAATGCGGCCATTCCGCTCGATCCGCGCCGTATCGGGAACCAGCTTGGTCAGGCCTTGAATACTGGCCCGCGCCCGCCCAGCCGCAAAGCCTTCGAGCAGTTCACCGACCAGAAACAGGAAGACGACCGTGGCTGCTTCCTCGGTCGCGCCGATGATGATGGCGCCGATGGAGGCGATGGTCATCAGCATTTCGATGGAGAACGGCGTCCCGGCCAGCGCGGCCATCACCGCACGGCGGGCAATCGGCACAATACCGATGGCGATTGCCGCCAGAAACGCCCAGAAGGAGAGGGAGGGGACGACATGGCCGATGAGCATGGCAAGAACGAGTGCAGCGCCGCTCGTTGCGACCAGCCGGGCTTTTTGCGTGCGCCACCAAGGGCCTGTCGTGGGTCCGTCATCATGCTGATGGCTGTGCAGACCGTCGCTATGAGCGGCGTGGTCGTGCCCCTCATGGTTATGCGTCTCATGATTATGCTCATCGTGATGATGATGCGCCTCGCCATCATGATGGCCCGTGCAGGTCGGGCCATGTGCATGGTCGTGCTGCTGATCGTGTTGTGGAACGGACGCGGCGAGGCGGGTGGTCTTGTAGCCAAGACCGGTCACCTTATCGGCAAGCGTGACCAGATCTGCATTGCCGTCGTGGACAACCGCCATGGTCTGTGCTGTCACCGACACCCGGACATCGGTAATACCGGCCACACGGCGTGCTGCGGTGTCGATCTTTGCCGCGCAGGAGGCGCAATCCATGCCCTCGACGCGGAAGCGGGTGGTCTGTTCGGTTGCCATCGGTTCGTCCTTGTCATTGTGTCGAACCGATCCTACATTCTCTAGTGACTAGAGGAGCAAGGGCTAAATCGATGAATATTGCAATTGGCGAGGCGGCGCGGATCAGTGGCGTCAAGGTCGCGACGATCCGGTATTACGAACAGGTCGGCCTTGTGCCGCAGCCGCCGCGTACCGATGGAAACCGCAGGCTTTACAGCGCTGCCCATTTGCAGCGGCTGACCTTTATCCGCCATGCGCGTGAGCTTGGCTTCGAGGTCGATGCCATTCGCACCCTGCTCGATCTTCAGGATAAGCCCGGTCAGTCCTGCTCACCGGCTGATTCGATTGCACGGCGACGGCTTGCCGATGTCGAGGAGCGGATCGACCGGCTCAAGGCGTTGAAAACCGAGCTTGAGCGGATGATTACCGGCTGTTCGCATGGCACGATTGCCGAATGCCGAGTGATTGAGGTTCTTGCCGATCACGACCAATGCCGCCACGACCAGCATTGATATCATGAGAGCACCGGTCCGATGCTCTCAGTTTTTGTTTGCGCATCGGATTTATCCGAAAACCGGTTCCCACTTTTCGGTCCGATGCTCTAGGCCACCCATTTCAGATAGAGTGTGGCGAGAGGTGGCAAGGCGAGGTTTATCGAAAACTCCCTGCCATGCGCCGGGATCTGCTCGGCTGAAACGTCACCCTTGCCTTGCCCCGATCCTCCAAATTCACTGGCATCGCTGTTGAGGATTTCCAACCAGTGCCCCTGCCTTGGTACGCCGACGCGATAATCATGACGCAACATCGGGGTGAAATTCGAGATCGCCAGAATGCAGCTCTCATGGTTTTCATCATAGCGCAGCATGGCGATGACGGAGTTTTCGGCATCGTCGGCAATCGCCCATTCAAAACCGGCAGGGTCGAGATCGCTGAATTGCAGGGCCTTTTCCTGCTGATACAGTCCGTTCAGCTTGGCGACCAGAGTCTGGATACCAGCATGACCCGGTCGGTCCATCAAATCCCAGGAGATCGATTGATCGTGATTCCACTCGATGTCCTGGCCGATCTCGCAGCCCATGAATACCAGTTTTTTGCCAGGATGCGCCCACATGAAACCATAGTATGCCCTGAGATTGGCAAGTTTCTGCCAGTGGTCACCGGGCATTTTACCCAGCAACGAGCCTTTGCCATGCACGACTTCATCATGGGAAAGCGGCAGCACGAACCGCTCGGAATATTGATAGACCATGCTGAAGGTCATCGTGCCGTGATGATATTTGCGATAGACCGGATCTTCTTCGATGTAGGATAGGCTGTCATGCATCCAGCCCATGTTCCATTTGAAATCGAAGCCCAGGCCGCCGTCTTCCGGGGATTTGGTCACGCCCGGCCAGGCGGTTGATTCCTCGGCAATCATCAGCGCATGCGGGCAGCGGCTGTGAACGACGCTGTTCAAATGCTTGAAGAATTCGACGGATTCGAGGTTCTCCCGTCCGCCGAATTGGTTGGGAATCCATTCGCCGTCATTGCGGCTATAGTCGCGGTAGAGCATCGAGGCGACGGCATCGACCCGCAGCCCGTCGATATGGAAATGCTCCAGCCACTCAAAAGCGCTGGCGATCAGAAAGCCCTTCACCTCCTTGCGGCCGAGATTGTAGATCAGCGTGTTCCAATCCCGATGAAAGCCCTCGCGCGGATCTTCGTGTTCATACAGCGCGCTACCATCGAAGCGCGCCAGGCCCCAGACATCAGTTGGAAAATGGGCTGGCACCCAATCGAGAAGGACGCCGACACCGCTGGCGTGGCAGCGGTCGATGAAATAGGCCAAATCCTCAGGCGTGCCATAGCGCCCGGTGGGCGAAAACAGGCCGAGCGGCTGATAACCCCAGGAGCCGCCAAATGGATGTTCGGTGATCGGCAATAGTTCAATATGGGTGAAATTCATCGATTTGACGTAGGGTACCAGCCTCTGGCTCAGCTCCACCCAGTCGAGCCAGCGATTGCCATCTTCGGCGATCCTCAGCCACGAGCCGAGATGCACTTCATAGATCGAGATCGGCTCACGAGCGGCGGCATCGGCGTTCTGCCGTGTCATCCAGGCCTGGTCCGTCCAGGCAAAAGGCGTGTTTGACGCGACGATGGAGGCCGTTCCCGGTGCTGCTTCACTGGCCTTGGCGACAGGATCGGCCTTTTGCGGCAGCACATTGCCTTGCGCATCGATCAATTCATATTTGTAGCGCTCGCCGGGGCTGAGGCCCGGAATGAACAATTCCCAGATTCCACCGGCTTGGCGCAGGCGCATCGGGTTGCGTCGCCCATCCCAGGAATTGAAATCGCCAACCACCGAGACGCGCTGTGCGGTTGGCGCCCAGACGGCGAAGCCCACCCCTGCCACCCCATCCATCTCTCTCGGGTTGGCCCCCAGCGTGCGGGCGAGATCGTAATGAGTGGCCTCGGCGATCAGATGCAGGTCCATATCGCCCAGCAGCAGGCCGAAGGCATAGGGATCTTCGGCAATTTGCACCGCATCAGGCCATTCAATCTGAAACCGGTATCGCGAAGAGGAGCGAAGCTCTCCCGCAAACAAGCCACCCGGATGCACCAGGTTCAGCCGACCCACCGGGGCGTTGCTGTTTCTATCGAGCAATTCCACGCCGAGTGCACCCGGAAAAATCGCCCGGACCACTGTTTCCCCATCTGCCCGATGCGGTCCCAGAATGGAAAAGGGATCGCCGTGCCTGCCGTCGATCAGGGCTTGAACCGCCTGGGCATCGACGCCGGATAGCAAGTCGCTCGTGGCAATCGTCATAGGGAAGTCTCCGTCAGCCGTTCAGCAATATCGGCAAAACCAGCAAGTGGAATGGCGATCCAGCTTGGCCGGTTGCTGGCTTCATAGCCGATTTCATAAGCGGCCTTTTCCAGCAGGAACAGGTCGAGGATTCCACGGCGTTGTTCGGGGGCCATGGCCAGTGATGGTTCTCCGTCCACTGCCGTGAAATAGCTGTCGAGGAAACGCGTCTCGGCCTTCCTGCGAAACGCCTCGATCAGCACGGCTCGTGCTGCACTGTCGCCCTGGACGACGATCTCGCGGCCCGTATCGGCGGAAGCAGAGAGATAGCTCAGCGACCGGATCAGTCCGGCCACGTCGCGTAGCGGATTGGTCTTTGCCCGCCGTTCGGCGAGCGGGCGGGCCGGTTCACCTTCGAAATCGATGATATAGACATCGTCTTCGGCAACCAGGATCTGGCCCAGATGGAAATCGCCGTGGTTGCGGATCATCAGCGTGTCCTTGGCACCACTGGCCAGCGTACTAACCGCGCTCAAGATCTGCTCCCGGCGGTCCGCCAGCATGGTGCTAACCCGGATGGATTCACTGTCGAGACCATCACTGTCGCTGCCATGATCGATCTCAGACACTCTGTCCAGGCAGTCGGCAACACGAGCCATCACTGAGCGCGCCCAAACGGACGCATCCTCATCATTCATTGCGACCGGCGCAAAAGCCGGGTCGTCTGTCGGCCTGGCCAGCGCCACATGCAATTCGCCAAGCCGTTTGCCAATGACGGCTGCTTGATTGAACAGCGGGTTGAACCGCTCTTGCTCGACATCGTCATCCTGACCGGCAACCATGCTTTGTTCGAGCGTCTGCCTGAGGGTGTCGAGCATCCAGGTCCAGGCATCGCCTTGATTGCGGATGGCGCCCTGAATGATGATCAATGTTGAGCGCTCGTCATCAGGTGAAACCCTGACGACCTCTCCCAGCAGCGGAGCCGTGTTGGCATAGGCAAGCCGCGTCAGGTGGCGGGTCATTTCCACTTCCGGGTGGATGCCCTGATGGATGTGACGGATGAGCTTGATCATCGCCATGTCGCCAATGATCAACGAGCTGTTGGATTGTTCAGCCGAGAGCCACTTGACCTGCATGTCCTCGGACAGATCCATGCTGTCGAGTTGCTCGGTGCCGATGAAATCGATGGAGCCACTGCTCTTGCTGGAAATGCTGGAGCGTTCGCACAACGCCTTAATGACGCCCCGTGCCATGCTTTGCATGGCAAAGCCATCCGTCAGGAAGCCAACCCGCCGTCCTTTGCGCACTCTTGCAAAGGCCAGTTGCTGGGCAAGCGCATGGGGATTTTCATCGTCCCAGGCGATGGCGAACGGTAGAAAATACCGTTCAACACGATCTTCCAGTTCGGTTTCCAACTCGCCCAGCAGCAGGTCATTACCGAAGGGCATCGGAATGGTCGAAATCAGCGAGGCGCGTTTCACCCTTTCGCCCTTGGAGGCAAACCAACGGCGCTTGGCAAGATAGGAAGGCAGGATTTCTCGCGAAATCGTGTCTTGGATATTAGGCTCGTCCAGCAATTGGGCAAGCTCGCGCCGCATGACGATGGTGACGAAATCCGGCAATTGCTCCGGCGGCTCGGTGCGCCAGGTTGGCCCATCCGCGTCCGTCTCGCCTGACAGCTTGAACCAGAAGAAACCATAGGGTGGCAGGGTCAGCAGATAAGTCAGCTGGCCGATGGGGGGAAAGGCAGACATGCCGGTCAGTTCGATGGGAATGCGCTTTTCGAATTCGGCCAGATCCAGCTCGACCGCCTGCGGCAGGCGCGACAGATTGGCGACGCACAGCAGCACTTCGCCCTCATATTCGCGCAGATAGGCGATGATCTTGCGGTTGGCTGGCGACAGGAACCGCAAGGTACCGCGTCCGAACGCGGTAAATTTGCGCCGAAGCGCCAGCATATGGCGGCTCCAGTTCAGCAGCGAATGGGCGTCAGCCGACTGGGCCTCGACATTGACCGCCTCATAGCCATAGAGAGGGTCCATCAGCGGTGGCAGCACCAGACGGGCCGGGTCGGCACGGGAAAAGCCACCATTGCGATCAGGCGACCATTGCATCGGCGTGCGCACCCCGTCGCGGTCGCCGAGATAGATATTGTCGCCCATGCCGATCTCGTCGCCGTAATAGATCACCGGCGTGCCGCGCATCGACAGAAGCAGCGCGTTCATCAGCTCGATGCGGCGGCGGTCGCGTTCCATCAGCGGCGCCAACCGGCGGCGAATGCCGAGGTTGATTCGCGCCCGGCGGTCAGCGGCATAGGTGTTCCACAGATAATCCCGCTCGGCGTCGGTGACCATTTCCAGTGTCAGTTCGTCGTGATTGCGCAAGAAAATCGCCCATTGGCAATTATCGGGGATCTCAGGTGTCTGGCGCATGATATCGGTGATCGGAAAGCGATCTTCCTTGGCAATCGCCATATACATGCGCGGCATCAGCGGGAAGTGGAAGGCCATATGGCATTCGTCGCCCTCGCCGAAATATTCCTGGGTATCTTCAGGCCATTGATTGGCCTCGGCCAGCAGCATCTTCCCCGGATGGCCTTCGTCCATTGCCGCCCGGATCTTCTTCAGGATCGCATGGGTTTCCGGCAGGTTTTCGTTGTTGGTGCCTTCGCGCTCAACCAGATAGGGAATGGCGTCGAGCCGGAAGGCATCAATGCCGGTATCGAGCCAGAACCGCATGACCGTGATCAACTCGTCCAGCACAGCCGGATTGTCGAAATTCAGATCCGGCTGGTGGGAATAGAAACGGTGCCAGTAATAGGCGCCAGCCACCGGGTCCCAGGTCCAGTTGGATTTTTCGGTGTCGAGAAAGATGATCCGGGTTTCCGGAAACTTCTGGTCGGTCTCCGACCAGACATAGAAATCCCGTTCCGGCGAACCGGCGGGCGCATTCCGGGCTCGCTCAAACCACGGATGCTGGTCGGACGTATGGTTGATCACCAATTCGATGATGACGCGCATGTCGCGGGCATGGGCGGCGTCCACAAAGGCGCGGAAATCGTCCATCGTGCCATAGTCCGGGCTGACATTGCCGTAATCGGCGATGTCGTAGCCGTCATCGCGCCGCGGCGAGGGAAAGAACGGCAGTATCCAGATGGCGGTAATGCCAAGCGAGGCGATATGGTCGAGCTTTTCCGTCAAGCCCTTGAAGTCGCCGATCCCATCGCCATTGCCATCGTAAAAGGACTTGATGTGCAATTGATAGATAATTGCATCCTTATACCAAAGCGGATCCGTCTCGGCCTGCTGCTGTTGCTGTTCCATCGGAAATCTCCTCACCTGACGCGGTAAATGCTGAACGGCAGGACATGCGGGTTAAAACCGGCCGTCTGCCATTTGCCTGTCCACGTGAATTTTCTCAGTGTCACCAGATCCTCAAGCGCGAGACTGCCGCTATCAGGCAGGCCCCAGCGCCACAAAGGCAGCTCGACTGTGCTGGTCTGGTCATTGTGCGTGTCGAGGCTGACTGCCACGAGCAGAACGTTTTCGCGGCCCGGACTGGCCTTTTCGAAAAACATCACCTGGTCGTTGGAAGAGGGCAGCAGCGTCAGGCCGAGATGGGAATGAAGCGCCGCGTTTTCGCTACGAATGCGGTTCAGCATGGTAATCTCGGCAATGATATTGCCGGGCCGGTCCCAGTCCCAGGCGGTAATCTCGTATTTTTCGCTGTCGGCATATTCCTTGCGCTTGGCATCCGGGCGGCCTTCGCACAGTTCAAAGCCGTTATAGACGCCCCAAAGCCCGGAAAGCGTCGCAGCCAGACCAGCCCGGATCAGATAGGCCGAGCGCGGCGCGTTTTGCAGAAAATCCGGGTTGATATCATGGGTGTTGACGAAGAAATGCGGCCTGAAGAATTCCTTCGGCGCTTGCGTCGTGAGTTCGAGCATATATTGCTCAAGCTCCCAGCGCAGATTGCGCCAGGTAAAATAGGTATAGGATTGCGAAAAGCCGATCTTGGCCAGCCTGTACATTACCTTTGGCTTGGTAAAGGCTTCCGAGAGGAAGACCACTTCCGGGTGGCGGGCGCGGATATCGCCGATCAGCCACTCCCAGAACGGAAACGGCTTGGTGTGCGGATTATCGACGCGAAACAGTTTGACGCCTTCGCCGACCCACATATCGACAATGTCGCGCAAGGCCTGCCAAAGCGCGGGAACAGCGTCATTGGCGTAGAAATCGACGTTGACGATATCCTCGTATTTCTTCGGTGGATTTTCCGCATAACGGATCGTGCCATCAGGGCGCCAGTCGAACCAGCCGGGATGCTGGGTCAGCCATGGGTGATCGGGTGAGGCCTGGATGGCGAGATCAAGCGCGATCTCCAACCCCTCATCGCGGGCCGCAGCGACTAGAGTTCTGAAATCCTCGAATGTGCCGAGCTGTGGATGAATGGCGTCATGGCCGCCATCGGGGGAGCCGATGGCATAGGGGCTGCCGGGATCGTTCGGCCCTGCCTTCAGGCTATTGTTGCGGCCCTTGCGGTTGGTCGTGCCGATGGGATGGATCGGCGGGAAATAGACCACGTCGAAACCCATGGCACGAATGGCCGGCAAGCGCTTGATGACATCGGCGAATGTGCCGTGACGATCCGGGTCGCCGCTTTGTGAGCGGGGGAAAAGCTGGTACCAGCTGGCAAAACCCGCCTCCAGCCGTTCAGCATCGACAGGAAGCGGCTGCGAGCGCAACCGGAAAGGTCTGGCATCGGCGCGGTCCATCAGTGCAAACGTATCGGCATGCAGCAACAGATCGGCCCGTTGCGGTTCCGGGTTCTGTTCAAGGCGAGCGATTAGTTGTTCGAGTTCTGAAGCCAGTTGGCCATCGGCCCTTGCCAAAGCCTTTCGCACAAGGGCGATGCCCTCCTGCAATTCCAGCTTCAGATCTAGCCTTGCCTCATGCTTCTTGGAAAGCTCGTAGTGAAAAATAGCAAATGGATTGCGCCAAGCCTCGACGACAAATTCATGCCGTCCGAGCCGTGACAACGAAAATTCACCCCGCCACCGGTCGTTTTCGATCAGTTCCATGCGGACTTCGGTCCAGTCATCCCTATCGCAGGGCCGCCAGAGCACGGCGGCAGACAGCGGATCATGACCATCCCCAAAAATATCGGCCTCGACCGTGATCCGGTCGCCGACAATGCGCTTGATGGGGAAACGTCCTTCATCCACGGAAGGCTGGATATTTTCAATCGCCAGACGCGGTGCGGCGGCGGCATCGCCTGCCGTCGTTTCAGGCTCGAACACGATGGCATCGGCCCGCTGGCCAGAGAGCAGGCAGAGCCCGCCCGGGCCGATTTTTCCTGTCTCCAAGATCGCGGACGGCGCTTGTCCCTGGTCGAGCGTCAGTGGCAGAAAGCCGGAGGCGAGCTCGTGCAGCGCATGGAGCGGCAGGGTCGCTGATGTGCGCAGATCCCGATTGAAGGTGACGATCCGAATGCGCTGCGACGACCGAAGGTCTTCCCGGTCGGATTGGACCAGAGCGCAGGCTGGAGAACCCGCTTTGGCGACGATCCGCAAGGGTTTTCCGAGAAAAACCAGCCGTTGTCCGGCTTGATCATTGAGGGCGCGAATGCTGGCGGACAGATCGAAACTGCCCTGGTCTTTCAGGCCCCTGATACCCTGGCCATCGCCATGCATGGGGTCGAGCGGTGTGCTAACCCCGAATTCGAACCCCATCGGCACCATCAAAGGACCGAAGGCGGCGGCAAGATGCAAGGCGCGGATCGCCTTTCGCTCGATGATCTCACGGCTTTCCGTGCCATGGGCAATCCGCCGGGCAAAAGGGGCTTCGGGAAAAGCGATCTGGATGCCGAGGGCGCGTTGCAGCGCGTATTCCTCAGCAAACCATGGCTCGTCCAGATTCCACCAGGCAAAGGATGAGAAACAGCCCGTAAAACCTGTGCCTTGCAAGGCGCGCCGCGCCTCGAAACTCGTGCCGGGTGTCCAGGCGAAGAAGCGGGCCGATGGGCCGACGGAGATCAGGTCTCGCCAGAAGGACGAAGGCGCGGAATCAATGCCGATACAGCGGAAACCGGCCACGCCAGCAGCAGTAAACCGCGCAATGCGCGCGCGCCATTCACCCAGCAGATGAGTTGCTTCATCGTTATTGGTAAAATCGACAGGGCGGCTACCGGAATGAAAGGGAGAAATCCTTGGATCGGCAATCTGTCCAGGCGGCGTTTCCGTCGCAATCCGGTCAATCACCAGATCCAGCATAAAGTCCAGGCCATGCGCCCTGGCGGCCTCGGTCAACTCCCGCAGGCGGTCATCGCCGCTGCCTGGGAGGTCCAAGGCGGGATCGAAAGTGTCGAAGGATTTGGATATGAATAGGCTCGCACCCGATGCACGCGAAAATGGCGGCGCACTGAGTATTGTATCGAAGCCGAGTCCTCGGACATGCTCAAACAGAGTGTTCCAATCCGCTATGCCTTTCAGCAGTAGCGGATGCACATAATAAATCTTCGGTGCGCTGGATAAAAACGATTGCCGGACAGTGTCTCCCCGGGCGGTGTCTTGTTGTTCGGCAGAATGTGATTGCGTCATCGTCCACCCGCATAATTTGTTTACCAAGGCCAAACACCTCACGCGGCAGGTGGTTCCATTCAATAAAACATATGCCGTTGAGAATGCAGGCGAAGGGCGGGGGGGAGTCCTTTGCAGGCGTTGGTTGAAACGTTTTGCTGCTCCGGCACTGACAATCGTTGCTGGTGGATGGAACCGTTACCCTGAGGATGGGTTGGTGGTGAGGCTGCACACATCGCAACGCCATCTGCGGCACGGCTTCTGCCGCAGATGGCGTCGATCGCTCAGGATGGACCCAATCATGACGTCAATGATCAACAGACTTGCCAAGAGACATGGGATCAACCTCGCCAGACCGGGAATAGAACAGGCGGAAGTTCCGATCTCAGACGCGACAAAACACCGGCTATTGGCTGCTCTCAATGTGGAAGCGGGTGAGCCTGGTTGCTGCTATCTGCCCGACTATCTTGTACAGGATCGCGTCTGGGGCATCAGTCTGCAACTGTATGAACTGCGATCAGTGCGCAATTGGGGGATCGGCGATTTTGCCGATTTGCAGAGCATGGTGATGCTTGCCGCCGATCACGGGGCCGATTTTATCGGGCTTAACCCGCTACACGCGCCTTTTCTGGCGGACCCTGCCCGGTGCAGTCCTTATGAGCCATCCAACCGCCGCTTTCTCAACCCGCTTTATATCGCTGTCGATCTGGTGCCGGGTTATCACCCAGGCATGAGCGGTAGAGAGACGCTCGATGCGTTACGGCGATCTAAACTCGTCGATTACAAAGCGGTCGCTGGTGTGAAGCTTGAGGTTCTGCGGCGGATCTGGGACGGTTCAAGACAGTTGGAGCGAAATGACGATCAGGACAGAGCCGATTTCAGACGTTTCTGCGATGAAAGCGGTGATGGTCTGCAAAATCATGCTCTGTTTGAGGCTTTATCCCGGTTCATGAGCGAAAGTGGTCATGGAGCGGGCTGGATGTCCTGGCCTGCGGAGTATCAGGATATCGATCATCCCACCGTTCGTGCCTTCCGTATAGAGAATGCCGAGGAGATCGCCTTTCATGTGTGGCTTCAATGGGTCGCGCACCGACAGCTTGAGACGGTTGCGGCCCAAGCGTACAAAGCAGGACTGAGGATCGGCCTTTACCTCGATCTCGCGGTTGGCGAAGCGTTGGATGGCTCGGCGACCTGGAGCGAACCGGAGATCTATCTGCGCGGCGCCAGCATTGGCAGCCCGCCCGATCCCTGGGCGGTGAATGGCCAGGATTGGCGGCTTGCCGCCTTGCAGCCGGCCTTGATCGCCTTTTCTCGCCGGTCGCCCTATCGTCAGATGATTGATGTGGCGATGCGCTATGCGGGTGCAGTGCGTATCGATCATGCCGCCGCCATTCAAAGGCTGTTCCTGGTGCCAGCCGATAGGGGGCCGGAGGAGGGGGCCTATGTCGATTATCCCGCCCGCGAGATCCAGGGCGTGATTGCCGAAGCCTCCGTGCGCAATCGATGCCTGGTCATTGGTGAAGATCTCGGTCTGGTGCCGTCAGGGTTACGCCAGCAGATGGCGGATGCCAATCTCCTGTCCTATCGCATCCTGTCTTATGAAAGAGACAATCGCGGCTTTATCGCGCCGGATAAATATCCGGCCATGGCGCTTGCCTGCGTCTCGACCCACGACCACCAGACGCTGGCCGGATGGTGGCGCGGTGCCGATATCGAAGCCCGCGCGGCACATGGAATGGTACCGGAAGCATCAAGACGCCAAGAGCAGGCCGACCGCATTAAGGAACGTGCTGACCTGCTGCTGGCCTTCAAATCGGCCGGAATCGCATTGCAAGAACATGGCGTCGAACAGCCGGATATCCATGAGCGTGCGGTGGCCGCCCATCGGTTTATGGCGAAAACAACCTCCATGCTGGTCTCTATCCGGCTTGCCGATCTCACTGACGAGGAAAACCCGACCAATATTCCGGGAACCAGCAGCAGCTATCCGAACTGGCAACCGAAACTCTCGGTCGCCTGCGAGGATCTCACCAGGTGCGCCCTTTTCAATCGGATCGTCGACGCCGTCCGGGAGGAAAGACCCAAAACGAGGGAGGGGAGCTAGAGGTGGGTAAGGCAAAACGGGTCGCCGTTTTTCTCGAAAAGGCAGACTCAACCAACGACACCGACTGCCTTCGGAAACATGGAGGAATGAGCCTGGATCTGATTGTGAATGAATGCCCCTAGATATTGAGGGGCTGAGCTATCGAGCCCAATTATGACCCGATGGAAACCGCTATTCCCGAGCGTATTTAAGCAGAAAAAACGCATAAATGCTTGCCGCTTTGGCCGCTTTCCTGTAGATAATTCCGCGTTCGGGTATTTATGATCCCGGAGACTGGACTGATTGTATCTCCGCGCCTAATCTTCTGGGTTGTGCGGCTCTGGGGGCTTAACCTCCGCTGGTAGACGTCTTTTCCCCGTTATCGCGACTTACCGACCTGTCTCTTCGCGAAGGGACGATGCATGCTTCGTCCGGCCGCCGCCGGGCGTGGCGAAACTAAAAACTCAAGGGATAAGGACTTCTCCCATGGCCATCAAGGGCACCGTAAAATTCTTCAATCAGGACAAGGGCTTCGGCTTCATCACCCCGGAAGGCGGCGCGAAGGACGTTTTCGTTCATATTTCCGCTCTCCAGGCTGCTGGCATCCAGACGCTTCGTGATGGCCAGGAAGTCACCTTCGACACCGAAGCTGACCGCATGGGCAAGGGCCCGAAGGCTGTAAACATCCGCGCTGCGTGATTGTTTCGCCTCCGTCCTTCACGGCGGATGATTTTGAACGGCGTTCCGTAAGGAGCGCCGTTTTGCGTTTACTGCGTCTGGTTTTCATTCCTTCAATGAATGAGCGCGCAAAAAATCTGAGATGAGACTTCAGGCGGCCCGCACAGGACCGGCATCGATATCCACCGCAGCAAAGGCTGCCGCGATGACATCAGGGCCAGCCCCCGGTTTGGGGGCGTCTGCCGAAAGGATCTGGCGAAAGCGCCGAGCCCCGGCATAACCCTGAAACAGCCCGACCATATGGCGTGTTAGATGCACAAGACGTCCGCCTTCGGCGATGTGACGGGCGGCATAGTCCATCATCGTATCGCGAACGGCGTCCATGTTTTGAGCCTGAACGGGTGCGCCATAAATGCGTGCGTCGACTTCGGTCAGCATCGTGGCATTGTTATAGGCGGCCCGGCCAACCATAACGCCATCCATCACCTGCAAATGCGCGCTGGCCTGATCCAGATCGGTAATACCGCCATTAATCCCAAGAAATAGATCCGGGTTCTCCTGTTTCATCAGGTGAACCAGCGAATAATCCAGCGGCGGAATGTCACGGTTTTCCTTGGGGCTGAGGCCCTGTAGCCAGGCCTTGCGTGCATGAATCCATAGGGCATCCGCACCAGCGCCGATCATCCGTTTGATGAAATCCGGCAGAATGTCACCCGGTTCCTGGTCGTCGACGCCGATCCGGCATTTGACGGTGACGGGAACAGTGGAAACCGCTTTCATCGCCTGGATGCAGGCCTCGACGGTTTGCGGTTCACGCATCAGACAGGCACCGAAGGTTCCGGCCTGGACCCTGTCCGATGGACAGCCAACATTCAGGTTGATTTCGTCATAGCCCCAGTCATTGGCTATCCGCACGGCTTCCGCCAGCTTATGCGGATCGGAGCCACCAAGTTGCAGTGCCAGCGGGTGCTCACTGGCGTCAAAAGCCAGCAGACGATCCCGCTTGCCATGCAGAATGGCATCGGCGACGATCATTTCCGTATAGAGCAGCGCATGGCGGGTCAGCAAACGGTGAAACCGCCGGCAGAAGGTATCCGTCCAGTCAATCATCGGGGCGACAGCGAAGATTTTATGGGAGCGATAGTCAGGGTTCATCTGCTCAAGCGGCTGTTGCATCGTTACACGCTCTCTGGATGAAGTGGTAAAGCAGTTGATCGACTTCCAGAAGATGCTGAACGCGGCTGATTTTTCTCAGCACGTCTGCCAGTTGATGGATGGTATCCACGGGCGGCTTCATCTGCACCACATTCTCCGGCACGCCCAGCGTTGCCGCAATCAGCTTGGGGTAACTGGTGTCGTCCTGTCCGGGATCGAAAACAGTAAACTGCGACAGAGAATCGAGCGCCTTGAGCGCGAGCGCCATCCACGTAAACGCACGGCAAGATCTCGGTTTCCCTGTCCTCGCCGTTCAGCCGGACGCGAATGCTGGGTTTCGTGGAAAAGCCGTCAGGGACAATATAGCCCTGTATCTCCGCTCCAGTATCTTGGTAAACGCAGAAATTCATTTATTTACGGGCATCTCTCGTTAACATGGCAGTTTGTAACACGAAGGCATTGAAGATGGGGACCAGATCCTTGCCTTCAGATATTCGCAAACGGAATACGAAAGATCATTCAATGATCTTTCGTATAAGAGCCAATTTTAATTCCGTCCAGCCTTACTCAGCAGGCTGGACGTGATGACAGGTGTGACGTCGTCACAAAAGCAAGGCCGTCACGCTGTTCAACCCGATGATACCGCAGCCAGCGACGGTGCAGCATCGGGACGGCGAACGGAATGCTCGCGCCGCTCCAACTCGGTCACCATGGCCAGATCCAGCACTTTTTGCAGGTCCGCGGCGTGGCGGAAGTCGGGTTCCCGGGTCTTTCCCTCCTGAACCGCAGTGACGAAGCGTTGGTAATTGGTGGCAACGGTGCCTGCATCCAGTTCCGTCCAGATGCCCTTTTCCACATCGTCGCCCATGCAGGCCCGCAATGTATTGCCGGTCGGCGTGTGTGTCACCTCCAATGCGCCCTTGTCGCCATGCATGCGCAGGCGCAATTCGTTGAGGTGGCCGGTCGCCCAGCGCGAGGCATGCACGACGCCGATGGCGCCATTGCTGAATTCCGCCGTCATGGTGAAACTGTCATTGGCATCGAGATCGTAATCGCCAATCCGGTTGCCTGGCGCTTTCTCGAATGTCTTCAACCGGGCGAAAATATGCTCGACATCGGTTGCCGCGCCGTAGCCGGCAAAATCGAGAATATGAATGCCGACATCGCCCAATACGCCGTTGGAGCCATGCTTGGTGGATAGCCGCCAGAGCCATTGGTCCTCGGTCGCCCAGTCACCCCAGGCTTTGGACACCAGCCAACTTTGCAGATAGGAGGCCTCGATGTGGCGGACCTTGCCGATTTCTCCGGCCTGGACGATCTGCCGGGCCTTTTGCACTGGCGCGACATTGCGATAGGTCAGGTTGACCATGTTGACCAACCCGGCGGCATTGGCCTTGCGGGCCATCTCGTCGGCTTTTTCAAAGCTTTCCGCCAGCGGCTTTTCGCAGAACACATGCTTGCCCGCCGCGATCAATTGAAGTGTTGTCGGATAATGCACCCGGTCAGGTGTGACATTGGCGACGGCATCGAACTCACCCCACGCAAGCGCGTCGTCCAGCGAAGTGAATGTATTGGCAATATCATGGCGCAGCGCAAAGCCACGCACCTTGGCGATATCGACATCGACAGCGCCGACCAGTTGCGCATCGCTATTGGTGGCGAACTCGATGGCATGACGGTTCGCCATGCCGCCGGTGCCGAGAATGAGAATACGGACGGGTTTGTTCATCGATATCCGGCCTCCCCGGCCTTATGCAATTTCGGACCCCGTTCCTCTATCGGCTCGAGCGCCTGATCGACCGGCACATTCGGGGCATCATGAATGGATTTCAGCGCCGGGCGTGGATTATACGCCCATTTCACAGCGTTGCAGATCACCTGTTGTATCGTTTCGTTATGGTAGGTCGGGTAGGTTTCGTGGCCGGGACGGAAGTAGAAAATGTTGCCAGCGCCGCGCCGCCAGGTCAGACCGGAGCGAAAAATCTCTCCGCCGGAAAACCAGGAGATGAACACGGTTTCCAGTGGCTCCGGCACGGAAAAGAACTCGCCGTACATTTCCTCGTTTTCCAGCACGAACTGTTCGGGTATGCCAGCCGCGATCGGATGGCCCGGATTGACGGTCCAGACGCGTTCGCGCTCGCCGGCCTCACGCCATTTCAAGGCGCAAGGCGTGCCCATCAGCCGTTTGAACGGCTTGGCAAAATGGCCGGAATGCAGGACGATCAGGCCCATGCCTTCATGGACGCGGGCGACAACCCGCTCGACGATCTCGTCGCGGACGCTGCCGTGATCCTTGTGGCCCCACCAGATCAACACATCGGTCTGCTCCAGGCGCTCGGCGCTCAGGCCATGCTCGGGCTCCTGCAAGGTTGCGGTCGTGGCCTCGATGTCGCTGTTCCGGTTCAAAGCCTTGGCGATGGCTGTATGCATGCCTTCCGGATAAAGATTTCCCACCACTTCATTGAGGTGCTCATGAATATTCTCACCCCAGACAACCGTCTTGATCGTCACGCGCTTCTCCTATCGGTTGACATTTCCATCCGTGAAAAATCCGCAGCCTGATGGCTGCAAGCCCCCGTTTATCCGTCACCGGCTTCCCTTGATGCCGTCTCCCCCTGTGACACCTCGTCCAATGCCCAACTCATCGATGTTAAGGCACCGAATATATTGACGCATCTTAGTGCCAAGCTTGGCAATTTCGAGACGATGAAACGTTCCATTCTTCCAGAAAGTTGGATGCCAGGTCGTCTAATCAAGTGGGACAAATGCAATTCGGGCTTTTTTCGGCGAAAATGATAGATTGGAATGAATCAGCAATCGGGAACAGGCTCTTGGACAATAAAACGGTCGAAACGGAAAAACCAACCCACAGGCGTGGCTATGGAGTCTCGACAGTCTATGAGACCTTGCGCAATGAGATCATTGAGCTGACGCTGGCGCCCGGCAGCCCTGTCGATGAGCAACAACTGTCCGACCGCTTTTCCCTGTCGCGCACGCCGATCCGCGAGGCCTTGGTGCGGCTTGCCGCTGAAGGCCTGATCACCACGCTGACCAATCGTGCCACAATCGTCTCTTCCATCGACTTTCTGGGCCTTTCGGAATTTTTCGATGCACTGACGTTGATGTACCGGGTGACGACACGGCTTGCCGCGCTTAATCATACGCCAGACCATATCGAGCAGATCCGCCGGTTCCAGGAGGTTTTCGCGCAGGCGGTCGAAAGGCGCGATGTGCTTGCGATGATCGCCAGCAATCGGGATTTTCACGTCGCTATCGCGAAGGCGGGCAAAAATCGCTACTACGAGGATCTGTTCACGCGGTTGCTGGATGAGGGTCGCCGGATTCTCCGGCTCTATTATTCGTCCTTCAACGATGTGCTGCCGAGGCAGTATGTCACCGAGCATGAAGATATGATCCAGGCGATCATCGAGCGCGATGCAGAGCGCTCCGATGCACTGGCCACCGCCCATGCCGACCAGATCGTGCGCCAGATCCGCTCCTATATCACCGCAGACGGACGCCAGAGCATAAATATCAAGCTTTGAGCCCAAGTGCCTATTAGGGAGTGCCTATTAAGGTCGAGAGTTTTTGCGGGTTCAGCGTCTTGTATTTTATTTGTCGACAAGAGATTGTAGAGGTGGTAGATGGCTTTCATCGACTGTGAACCGCGCCTTTTGCCTGCGGTCAATCTTGGAGAATTCGATGAGCCCACTGGTTTTCAAGGGATGCATTCCCGCTTTGATGACGCCTTGCAAAGCGGACCGGACACCTGATTTCGATGGGCTGGTGCGCAAGGGCAAAGAGCTTGTTGGTCTCGGCATGTCGGGCGTGGTCTATTGTGGATCAATGGGTGATTGGCCGTTGCTCACCGATGAAGAGCGCCAGGAAGGTGTGCGCCGGCTGGTTGAAGCCGGTGTACCGACCGTGGTCGGAACCGGTGCGATCAACACCCGCTCAGCCGTGAGCCACGCGGCCCATGCGGCCAAAGTTGGAGCCAGCGGCTTGATGGTGATCCCGCGGGTTCTGTCGCGCGGCTCCTCGATTGCCGCCCAGCGTGACCATTTTTCCGCTGTTTTGGAAGCGGGCAAGGATTTGCCCTCGGTGATCTATAACAGCCCCTATTACGGCTTTGCGACGCGCGCCGACCTGTTCTTCCAGCTGCGTGCCCGCTTTTCCAATCTGATTGGTTTCAAGGAATTCGGTGGCAAGGGCGATATGACCTATGCGGCCGAAAACATCACCTCCGGCGATGACGGCCTGATCCTGATGGTCGGCGTCGATACCGGCGTCTATCATGGCTTTGTCAATTGCGGCGCGGCTGGTGCGATTACTGGGATCGGTAATGCGCTGCCAAAAGAGGTTTTGCACCTGATGGCCCTCTGCAAAGAGGCGGCCACGGGCGACCCGCGAGCCCGCCGCGAAGCCAAGGAATTGGAAGAGGCGCTGATGGTGCTTTCGACCTATGACGAAGGCCCGGACCTGGTGCTGCACTATAAATATCTGATGGTCCTGAACGGCGAGACCGAATATACGCTGCATTTCAACGAGACCGACGCTTTGAGTGCCTCGCAGCGCGCCCATCTGGAAAATCAGTATGCGCTGTTCAAGTCCTGGTACGAAGCCCGCTACCCCAGCCAGCGTTGAGGGCTTGTTTTAGAGTTTGAAGTAGCAACCTATCTGTAGAGCTTCAGCGTCAGAATTTCGAAGGGCTGGAAGGCAAGATCCAGCCCTTCTTCGTTGATGTCTACCGCCACCGGATTTTCTTCAAGCAGATCGACAAGGGCGGCATGGGTGATCCCGTTGCCGAGTTTAATCCGCGCGTGACGCTGGCTTCCGGTGGTTTCCCAGAGGCGGACGATATAGCCATCCCCTGCCTCTGCCTGCTTCACCGCTTCCAGCGTAATGCCATCTGTTCCTATCGACAGCAGTGGCGGCGCTTGATCTCCTGAGACAACATTAGCTTTTCCAGTCACGACGATCTGCAACGGCATGTTGAAATCCTCGGCGGCATCATGCACCACGGCCTTGTCGCCATCATGCAGCAGCAAGGCGTAGCGCAGGCGATGCTCGCCCTGATCGGCATCCGGCCAGGGATAGGTCGGTGAGCGCAACAGGGTCAGGCGAATATCGCTGCCCTTTGCGTCATAGCCATATTTGCAATCGTTGAGGAAGGCGATGCCGAAATCCGGTTCGCTGATATCGATCCAGCGTTGCATGGAGCATTCGAACCGGGCGCGGTCCCAGGAGGTGTTGCGGTGCGTGGCACGGCGGACATGACCGAACTGGATTTCCGCATCAATTGACGCGGTGTTCAGCGCCATCGGGAAGCCGGTTTTGACCAGCGTATTGTGCTCGTGCCAGTCGATGACTGTATCGAATTCCAGCTTCCTGCTGTCGGCTTCCAGCGAAACGACCTGAACGATCCGCGAGGTCTCGTAGCGCCATTCGAACCGGATTGCGGCGCGCAAAGGCCCGGTTTCAACAATCTCGGCGCTAACGAGATCATCGATCTCGAAACTCTGGTCTTCGAAATCGCTATCGATATCCCAGGCGTCATATTCCGCAGGCATGTCCCGGAAGGCCTGGAGGCGATTGGCCGTTTGGCCGGGCTTGAAGACATGGCGGTCTCGCACCTTGTCATGCAGTGACAGGATGCGACCTTTGGGGTCGAAAACTACATCCAGAAAGCGGTTGGTAAGCCGAAATGGTTCTACGTCCACAGCACAGGGCGGTGTCGGGCCGCAGGGCAGGGCGGCGGACAAGGACAGCGGCGGCACGTTTTCCAGCCGGACGGCGTGGGTTTTCGATCCATCCGCCAAAACCAGGGTCTGGCCCGAGGCATGAAGTTCATGGGTCTGCGCCAGACCGGCGCGATGGCGACCGGTCACATTCAACACGGCATCGCCGCCATGGGTTGGCAACAGCGCCAGGAGTTCGGCGCGCAGGCTTTCAGCCTCGGTAAATAGCCGGGCGTAATCCTGATCACTGTCTTCATAGACCGCGCCAATGGATGATCCCGGCAGGATATCGTGGAACTGGTTGAGCATGATAATGTCCCACAGGTCGCGCAATCGCTGTGTGGGATAGGCATGACCAGCCTGCCGCTCCGCCATCACCGCCAGCGTCTCCAATTCCCGAAGCGCAATTTCGGCTTTGCGGTTAAAGCGCTTGTTCTTGGCGACGGAGGTCAGCGTGCCGCGATGAAACTCCAGGTAAAGCTCGCCAACCCAGGTCGGATAGTCTTCGGGATGGGCCTGCATCTCCGCGATCAGCCGTTCAAAGAAGGGCCGCATCTGCCCGTGTTCCACCTTCGGGCAACCGGGTATGCCGCGTTCCATCCGGCGGATATTATGAAGCATTTCCCGGGTTGGGCCGCCGCCGCCATCGCCATGGCCATAGACCAGGAACAGTTCCTTGCCCAGCCGCTGCTGGCCGTGGCGTTTCCAGGTACCCATCACATGGGTCGGCTTCAGATTGGGGCAATAGGTGGTGTTGATCAGCTTGGAATCATAGGGCTGCGTCGTCAGGAAATAGGCGACCACCTTGCTGCCGTCGATGCCCTGCCAGAACAGCTTGTCGTCAGGCATTCGGTTGGTGTCGTTCCACGACAGTTTATGGGTGACGAAACTGTCGAGGCCGGATTTGCGCATCAATTGCGGTAGCGCCGCCGAATAGCCGAATGTGTCCGGCAACCAGACCATGCGCGGCTCGACGCCAAAGGTTTTGCGATGATAGGCGACGCCATAGAGGATATGGCGCACTAGCGCCTCGCCACCGGCAATGTTGACATCCGGCTCCAGCCACAGCGCGCCTTCAATTTCAAATCGCCCGGTCGTCACATGGGTGCGGATGCGCTCGAACAGTTGCGGATAGTCATCAGCCAGATAATCCAGCAGCACGCATTGATTATACATGAAGCGGTAATCGGGAAATTCCTCCATCAGGGCAAGCGCAGTCGCCATGGATCGCGCCATCTTCTGCCGGGTTTCCCGCACCCGCCAGAGCCAGGCCACATCGATATGGGTATGGCCGGTTGCCACCACCACCGGCTTTTCCTCGAAATCAGCGGCATTGTAGATGGCCGCCGTGATGGCTCGTGCCTCGGCAAGCGAGGCCTTGAACCTGTTCTCATTGCCCTTTCGAAAATCAACGGCGTTGATGGCGCTGTCCAGGGTGCGCAATATGAAATGGCGGCGCGGATCGTCTTCTGCCAGCAGGCGGGCCACGTCCAGCGGCACGCGCATGTCGTAATAAGCGTCTTCCACCTCCAGATCATGGCGATGCAGGCTGACGGCAAAGCCGAGTTGCCGTCGATCCTCAATGGTCCCCGCTTCGATCAGGATGTCGAAGCTCTGGCCAGCATGGGCAGAGGGTGTCAGCAGGAATTCGCGGTGGTTGGCATCCCCGCCTTGGGTGATCGTTCCATCAATCCGTACCAGGCATTGTGGATCGCTGCGGCCCATGACATTGCCAAAGGCGGCCTCGATGCGCCCAACGATCCGCTGCCCGTCCATGCCTTGTGGCAGGGTGGCTTCGCCGCCGAACCAGTAGTAGCCATCCGGCTCACCCCAGATATGGTCCGGCGTCACCGCCACCCAATGTTCGCGGCTTTCGCTCAGCGCACTTGCACGCTCGTCATAGTGCGCCGCCCGAAACCTTAGTGGCACCGAAACGCCGAGTGGCTGGAAGATAAGGTCTGCCAACCGGGCGAGCAGGCTATCGAGCTTTCGTATGGTTTTCATGGCGGCGTCTGTATCCGATGTTGTTCTGCTGGCCCGACGTTTGCGGTGCCTTTGTCCTATCGATTTTAAGCCAGTTGCTCCAGAAGGCCGATCCCTTCATCCTCACCCCAGACATCGGCAACAGTGACGGGCTTACCACTTCGGCTGCTTTCCAGCGCGGCAATCCCGCAGAGAACCGACATGGCGCCCGCTCTTGCTCCGGCCCGCTGGCGCAATTCGTCGTTCATGCCGGGCTTCAGCAACATATTGCGCAGCCGGTCGTCGCCGCCGTAATGGCCGCCGGAGGAGTGCGGCACCCAGATGCGCTCGACCTCGCCGAAATTGCGCATCAGCACGATTTCATCGGCTGGCGGCTCTGTCCAGGGCTGTTTTTCATACTGGCGAAGCTCGATACGCCCCTTGTGGCCATTGAAGGCAATATGGTGCCCCTCAATCGGCATATAGGTATTCAGCGAATAGGAGACATGGACACCGTTCTGGTAGCGGATATTGGTGACCATGGTGTCGGGAATGTCGATATCCTCCCGGTAGACGCAGGCATCGCGCACATAGCCGTCTTCCTTGGAGGGCGCTTCGTAAAGCGCTTCGAGCAAGGGTTCCTTCCGCATATCGAAATAATGGTCACATTGCTGTGCATGGGGACAGGTGCGACAGCGCTCGCCGCGAAACGGCCCGTTGCGTCCGTAATGCTTCAGATCGGCAAAGGCGGATACCAGATCCGGGTCCGAATCGAGATACCAGTTCAGGAGATCGAAATGGTGGGTGGCCTTGTGGACGAACAGGCTGCCGGAATTCTCCGTATAGGCATGCCAGCGGCGGAAATAGTCGGCGCCGTGGCTGGTGTTGAGATACCAATGGAAATCGACAGAGGTGACATCGCCGATGACGCCCGAATTCAGCAATTCCTTGATACGCGCAGCGGTCGGCGCGAAACGATAGTTGAAGGAGACATCCAGCCGCCGCCCCGTGCGCTTTTCGGCGTGCAGAATGCGCTTGATCTTGGCGGCGGTCGTGGTCATCGGCTTTTCGCTGATCACGTCGGCGCCAGCTTCCATGGCCTTGACGATCAACTCGTCATGGGTGCTGTCACGGGTACAGACTATCACTAGATCCGGCTTTTCAATGGCCAGCATCTGGTCGAAATCCAGGTAGATCGGCACTGAGGAGCCGATATGGGCTTGCGACTGTTCGGCGCGCAGTCCGTTCAGGTCGCAGATTGCCACCAGTTCGACCTGATCGCCCCATCGCTCGACAATATCGCGCCCCCACATGGTCGTTCCCCGGTGGCCGGCGCCGACCAGGGCAAAGCGTCTCTTGCGTATGACTTGCATGCCATCCTCCTTGGCTACAGCCGTGGTGTCCTGCAGGCGCTATCACGCCGTATCCGGCGGACAGGACGCCCACAAACCTCCTCCATGGGCTATGTGGTTGTTCCAGATTCAATCAGGGTGCCGGGCTTGGTCCGGAGTTGGTTTTTGCATGGAAGTGCCGTGGACCATGGCTCGTAAAAACCCCTCCACGGGCTCCCGCGTCTCTGTTGGCCTCTGCTCTTTTGGTGATGATGCAAAATCATTTCCTTCGGCCCGACTTAACTGCTATGCTAGCATATCATTTGCCATTGTCATGCTGAGATTGTTTGTCAGTATGAAATTTTCACGGCTTGACAGGCGGTGGAAACATCGACAATTTGAAGAGCAAATGCCGGTGTTTCGGGAGATATCGGCAGCTTAGAGAACGTCTATAAGTAGAGGTTGTGAAAATTTTTTCATTTCCTTGTCGGAACTGCCAAATGACCTCGGGAGGGAGGTTTGGGCTGTGACGCAAGTGATTTGAATTCATCTGGATACTGGGGAGGAGACCAGAATGATGACGAAATTCAGCAGACGAACCGTGCTCGCCAGCATGGGTCTGGCAATGCCGCTGATTTGCATGGGTGCGGTTGGCGCAAGGGCGGCCACCAACCTACGATTTTTGTGGTGGGGCTCCAAGGAGCGCAACGACCGGACCTTCAAGGTCATTGAGGCCTATAAGGCTAAGAACAGCGGCACAGCCATCGATGGCGAGTCTTTCGGCTGGGACAATTACTGGACACGTCTGGCCACCCAGACGGCAGGCGGCAATGCGCCCGACCTGATCCAGATGGATTACCGCTATATTTTCGAATATGCGCGGCGCGGTACGCTGCTTGATCTGACGCCCTATATGGGAAAATCGCTGAAAATCGATGATTTCGGTGCCGCCAATATCGATGCCGGCAAGGTTGGCGGCAAGCTCTATGGTGTCAATCTCGGCGTTAATTCTGTCACCGCACTCGTCAATAAGGCGGCTTGGCAGGAAACCGGCGTTGACATGCCTCATGAAGGCATGAGCTGGGAAGAATTCGGTGAGGCCTGCGCCAAGGTGTCTTCTGCCAAAAAGCGCCGGGGCTTTTATGGAACGCAGGACGGCAGCGTCGGCGAAAGCAATCTGGAATGCTGGCTGCGTCAGCGCGGCAAAGCGCTTTATACGGCGGATGGTACCATCAGTTTCGACCAGGCCGATATAACGGAATGGTTCAAATTCTGGGCCTGGATGCGTAAGATCAAGGCCTGCGTGCCCGCCGATATCCAGGCACTCGACCAACTCAATGTCGAAAACAATATGGTGACATTGAACAAGGCGGCCGTTGGCTTCGTCAATTCAAATCAGTTCATCGCCTTCCAGGCCGTCAACAAGGATCCATTGACGCTGATGAGTTATCCCGAAACCAAGGGTGGCAAGCCTGGGCATTATCTGAAGCCTTCTATGCTGATTTCGGTCTCCGCCGCATCCGCCAACAAGGACGCTGCTGTCGATTTCGTCAATTTCCTGGTCGAGGACAAGGATGCGGCGCTGGCGCTCGGGATCGAGCGCGGTATTCCGGCATCGACGACCATGCGCGAGGCGCTGGAACCGACGCTGAACGACCAGTCCAAGGAAATTCTTGACTATATCGCCCGGCTGACGCCGCATGTCGGTCCGCTTCCGCCACCACCGCCGAACGGTGCGGGCGAAAACCAGATGCTGATCAAGAAGATCGGCGAAGAAGTCGGCTTTGGGCGTCTTTCGCCGGAAGACGGCGCGGCGAAATTCGTCGATCAGGCGGCTGCCAATCTGAAACGGGGTTGAAACCGTGAACACCACTCGCGATGGAATGGCCGGCACCTCTGGTGCCGCGCCAGTGATGCAGCCTATCTCGACACCGTCACCGTTCAGGGCCAGTCTGGCGCGCAACGCGCCAGGCTATCTGTTTCTTCTGCCCTGGTTCATCGGCTTTTTCGTGCTCACGCTCGGCCCGGCGCTGTTTTCCTTCTGGCTGTCGCTGACCGATTATAATCTGCTGCAATCGCCCAATGTCGTCGGCCTGGACAATTACATCCGCATCGCCACGGCTGATGAAAAATTCATGTCTTCCATGCGCGTGACGCTGGTTTATGTGATTTTGTCGGTGCCGTTGAAGCTGACCTTCGCCCTGCTGGTCGCGCTGCTGCTCAACAAGGGCATTCGCGGCCTGCCGCTTTATCGGGCGGTCTTCTACCTGCCATCGCTTCTGGGCTCCAGCGTTGCCATCGCAGTGGTCTGGCGGCAATTGTTCGATGGCGACGGGGCGATCAACGTGCTGCTTTGGAATACCTTCGGCATCGAAGGGCCAAGCTGGATCTCCAATCCCGATTACTCCCTTTATACGCTGGTTATTCTGGCGGTCTGGCAATTCGGCTCGCCGATGATCATCTTTCTGGCAGGCCTTCGGCAGATCCCGGTCGATATGTATGAGGCGGCCAGCCTGGATGGGGCTTCCAAAGTGCGGATGTTCTTCAAGATCACCCTGCCTTTGCTGACGCCGGTGATTTTCTTCAACGCGGTGGTGCAGACCATCGATGCGTTCAAGGCCTTTACGCCAGCCTATGTGATCTCCTCTGGTACGGGCGGTCCAATCGATTCGACGCTGTTTTATACGCTCTACCTTTATCAGGAAGCCTTCGGCTATTTCCGGATGGGCTATGCGGCGGCGCTGGCCTGGATTCTGGTGATCATCATCGCGCTGTTCACGGCCTTTTCCTTCCTGTCCTCGCGCTATTGGGTGCATTACGATGACTGATGCAGCACTTGCTTCCTCCCCGGACATCCATGCGCAGGAAAAACGGCGCTGGCCGGTGTCCCTTATTCTGCATATCGTTCTGGCGGCAGCCTCGCTGGTGATGCTCTATCCGCTGCTGTGGATGCTGTCCGGCTCGATCAAGGACCAGAGCGAGATCTTCGGTCAGGCCTCACTGATTCCTTCGAAAGTGGATTTCAGTGCCTATATGCGGGGCTGGCTCAGCACCCAGGTCAGTTTCGGCACCTATTTCTGGAATTCTCTGGTCATTGCCGTGCTGACGGTGGTGGGCAATCTGTTTTCATGCTCGCTGGCTGCCTATGCCTTTGCCCGTCTGGAGTTTCGGGGCCGCAATATCTGGTTTGCGCTGATGCTGGGGACGCTGATGCTGCCCTATCACGTCACGCTCATCCCTCAATATATCCTGTTTCTCGAACTGGGATGGGTGAAGACCATTCTGCCGCTCGTCGTGCCGAAGTTTCTGGCGGTCGATGCGTTTTTCATCTTCCTGATGGTGCAGTTCTTCCGTGGCATTCCGCGCGAACTGGACGAGGCGGCGATGATGGACGGGTGCAGCCCCTGGCGGATCTATTGGCGGATCATGATGCCGCTCTCTCTGCCGGTACTGGCAACGGCGGCGATCTTCTCCTTCATCTGGAGTTGGGACGATTTCTTCGGTCCGCTGATCTACCTGAGCGACATCAATACCTACACGGTGCAGCTTGGGTTGCGGTCTTTCGTGGACTCGACCGGCAGTTCCGACTGGAGCGGGCTGTTTGCGATGTCCAGCCTCTCGCTGGTGCCGATTTTCCTGATTTTTCTGTTTTGCCAACGCCTGCTGATCGACGGCATCGCCACCGCCGGACTGAAGCGTTGAAATATTTGTCCTTATAGGAGCCTATCGCATGAGTGCCTTGCATTTTGCCGTTATCGGCATCAATCACGATCATATTTTCGGCCAGATCGCTTTCATGCTGGACGCCGGAGCGGAGTTTTCGTCGTTTTTTGCAGAAGAAGACGTGTTGGCCCAGGCCTTCGCCGCCCGCTACCCACAGGCGCGGCGCGTTGCCGACCGCAGACAGATCCTCGAAGATCCATCGATTGCCTTGATCCTGTCGGCGGCCATTCCGGCCAACCGCGCCGAGATTGCGATTGCTGCCATGCGTCACGGCAAGGATGTTATGCTGGATAAGCCGGGCATGACCACGTTTGAGCAATTGGAGGCGGTGCGAAAGGTCCAGGCGGAAACGAAGCAGATCGTTTCCATCCTCTATTCCGAACATTTCGAGACGGCGTGCACAGTGGAGGCAGGCAATCTGGTCAAGGCCGGAATGATCGGCGAGGTCATCCACACGACCGGCCTTGGTCCGCATCGGTTGCGCAAACCACACCGGCCCGGCTGGTTTTTTGACCGGGCGCATTATGGAGGCGTGCTCATCGACATCGCCTCGCATCAATGCGAACAATTCCTGTTTTTCACTGGTGCCAAGGATGCGCAGATCCTGTCGGCCAGCACCGCCAACCGCGCCAATCCCGACACCCCCGGCCTTGAGGATTACGGCGATATTCACCTGACCACCGGCAAGGCCACCGGCTATATCAGGGTGGATTGGTTCACCCCTGATGGCTTGCCGACCTGGGGGGACGGGCGGTTGTTCATCGTTGGCACGGAAGGGACGATCGAGCTTCGGAAATATCTCGATATCGAGGGCCGCCCCGGTGCCGACCATCTGTTCCTGACCGACAAAACCGGCACGCGCTATATCGATTGCAGCAAAACCGAACGGCCCTATGGCCGGCAATTGCTGGCCGATATCCGGGATCGCACCGAAACCGCCATGGGGCAGGAGCATTGCTTCAAGGCCATGGAACTGGCGCTGAAAGCCCAGGCTTTCGCGGATGCGGCAAAGCAGAAGGGCGCTGGCAATGTCTAAGATCTTCAACGTTGCCGTCATTGGCCTTGGCATCGGCGCTCGTCATATCCGCGAGGGCTATATGCCGAACACGGATCTGTTCCGGGTCGCGACGATCTGCGATCTCGATCCTGCCCGTCTGGCCCAATTTGGCGAGGAATTTTCCATTGCAGGCCGAACCGACGATTTCGACGCCGTGCTGAACGATCCGTCCATCGACATTGTCGATATCTGCACGCCGCCCTCCACCCACTACGACCTGATCTTTAAGGCGCTCGATGCGGGCAAGCATGTGATCTGCGAAAAGCCGCTTGTCGGTTCGCTTGCGGAGATTGACCGGTTGATGACCCATGAGAAGACCGCCAAAGGTCGGTTGATGCCGATTTTCCAGTACCGTTATGGTGACGGCGTCCACAAGGCGCGCCGGATCATCGAGGCGGGTCTGGCGGGTAAAGCCTATATTGCCACGTCCGAAACCCACTGGACACGGCTGTCGGACTATTATGCCGTGCCGTGGCGGGGCAAATGGGCGACGGAACTGGGTGGCGTGCTGATGACCCATGCTATCCATATCAACGACATGCTGAGCTATCTGCTAGGACCGGTCGCCTCGCTCTATGCCCGCGTCGCCACCCGCGTCAATCCGATTGAAGTGGAGGATTGCGTCAGCCTCAGCCTGGAAATGACCAGCGGTGCTTTGGCAACCGTGTCGGCCACGCTGGGTTCGGCTGAAGAAACCTCGCGGCTGAAGCTGTGCTTTGAACATGTGACCTTCGAGAGCAGCCATGAGCCTTACCATCCCGGTGGCGATCCCTGGCGGATCATTCCGGCAAATCCTGACGTCGGGCAGAAGATCGACGCACTGCTTGAGGGGTGGGTTCCAATGGCTCAGCTGTTTTCCGGCCAGATGCAGGCTTTCCATGCCTGCCTTATCAATGACACGCCGACGCCGGTCACCACAGAAGATGCCCGCCGTTCGCTGGAATTCCTCACCGCTTGCTATTGGAGCGCCAAACATAAGCAGGAGGTGCATTTTCCTGTTGGTAGCGACAATGCCTATTACGACAGCTGGAGGCAGAACTGATGGCGACAAGCGTCACCCTGCAAAAGGTTTTCAAGCGGTATGGTGCGCTTGAAGTCATCCACGGTGTGGATCTTGAGATCACGCCGGGAGAATTCGTGGTGTTTGTCGGTCCGTCCGGCTGCGGAAAATCCACACTGTTGCGGATGATCGCTGGGCTTGAGCCGATTTCCGGTGGCACTCTGCTGCTGGACGGGCAAAGGATGAACGAAGTACCAGCGGCCAAGCGTGGCATTGCCATGGTCTTTCAGTCCTATGCGCTCTATCCGCATATGACGGTTTATAAAAACCTGGCCTTTGGTTTGGAAACGTCGGGCATGAAGAAGAAGGATATTGAGCCGCGCGTCCAGCGGGCCGCCGATATCTTGCAGATCCAGCCGCTGCTGGGGCGAAAGCCCAAGGCTTTGTCCGGTGGACAGCGCCAACGCGTCGCCATCGGGCGTGCCATTGTGCGCGAGCCGAATATCTTCCTGTTCGACGAGCCCTTGTCCAACCTCGATGCCGAATTGCGGGTGCAGATGCGTGTCGAGATCGCCAAGCTCCACCAGAGCCTGGGCAATACCATGATCTATGTGACCCATGACCAGGTCGAAGCCATGACCATGGCCGATACGATCGTGGTGCTGAAGGGCGGCTATATCGAACAGGTTGGCGCGCCGCTTGATCTCTATAACAATCCGAAAAACAAATTCGTCGCGGGCTTCATCGGTTCGCCGAGGATGAATTTTATCGAGACCCGGCTGATGGAAGCCGGAGACAGAACCGCTGTTGAGCTGAATGGCAAGCCGGTCGATCTGGCTCGGACAAGCCCCGGCGCAAAGGTCGGGCAAAAGGTCAGCGTCGGGGTCCGGCCCGAACATCTCAGCTTACGTCCGGCTGAGATTACGCTTGGTGAGGCGCATGTCGATCTGGTCGAGCATCTGGGCGGGCAGACCATTCTTTATCTGTCCATGCAGGACGGCCAGTCGATTGCCATGGTGATGGAAGACCAGCAGGCGATCCGCAAGGGCGAGAAGGTGACGATCCATATCGACTCGAAACGCTGCTATCTGTTCGACGAGGCGGGAAACCGGGTAAACGGTGGTGTGAACCGATAGGCAGGATAGGAAGCAACGGCTTTGCGCCTTGGTTGGCGGGCGTGTCTATGCTATGGCGCGGCTTTTACGGATAAAGAGACGCCTTATGCTTCCCTGGATACAGCTTGACAGTGCAGCCATTCCGGATGGCGGCGGAGATCTGCGCCTGAAACAGCGAGGCCAGGAATTTTCGATCATGTTGGGCGCCAACGAGCTGATGAACAGCCGATTGAGTGGTTCGGAAGAGGCGCTGGCAACGCTTGCCTGCGAGAAAATAGGGGCCTGCGATAAGCCTAGCCTGCTGATCGGCGGGCTTGGCATGGGGTTTACCCTGCGTGCCGCCCTTGGCGTGTTGCAAGTTGATGCCCGCGTTACCGTGGCAGAACTGGTGCCGGCTGTGGTTGCCTGGGCGCGTGGGCCGATGGCGGAGGTTCACAAGGGCAGTCTCGATGATCCGCGAGTCGATATTCATATCGGCGATGTCGGCGTGCTGATCCGCTCAAAGCACGCCGCCTATGACGCCATTCTGCTTGATGTCGACAACGGTCCGGACGGATTGACCCGGGCCTCCAATGACAGTCTCTACAATGCAGCTGGACTGCGCGCCGCAAAAGCTGCCTTGCGGCCAAAAGGCGTGCTGGCTGTCTGGTCTTCTGCCCCGGATGCCGCCTTTACCCGCAGGTTGCGGGAGGCGGGGTTCGTCACCGAAGAAGTCCAGGTGCGCGCCAACGGTAAACGCGGCGGAGCGCGCCATCTGTTGTGGATGGCGGTCAACGGGTGAGATCATCAGAGGGCTGAGACGAAGCGACATGCCAATTGAGCAATTGGCGCTCTCAGTCAATCGAACTAACAAAATTGAATGGAAGTAAACAAGCAAAAAAGCCTGCCGCGGGAGGAGGTGCGGCAGGCTTTTTAAAAGAGTGAACAGCGGCTGGGAGGAGGAGTGCCACCGTTCCATCGGACGCCCCTAGGGAGGAGGAGTGGGTCGTCCGAGATACGAAGCTTTGCGGGAGGAGGATGCATCGCTTCGTTGAGATAGATAATACCCGATAAATGCCCAATTCATAGTCATTTTGTTGCAGTGCAGATATGCGCTAAATGCATGGGTATTTTGCAATGACTTGAGATCCAGATTGGTCGGATCTGCGTATATCATTTCCCCAGACGCAAAAACGCCCGCGTCATCGGCGGGCGTCGTTCAGGCAGCAATGTGGATATCGATCAACCGGCAACGGAAGCCCTGGCAACGCGACGGATGTCGCTGCGTTTAATGCCGAGGTCCTGCAACTCGCGGCTGGTCATGCGGCCAAGTTCGGAAACGGTCTGACGATACTTGCGCCAGTTGTTCAGGGAGCGTGCTACGTTCATGATAATGCCCTTTCTGAGGACTGTCTGACGTCAGCAACCTTGGTTCGGTTCCGGCGTCGTTTCGATGTTTGGAATATAGGCGTTCTCTCACTGTCCTAACAGAGACAAGGTCTCACGCCACCCATGCGTCAAATGCATGAGTAAGCGATGGTGGTCGCCTTCGGAAATTTGGCGCCGGCTATCCTCCGCAGCCAATACCCATCTCGTTTATTCAGGTCACGAAATATTAAAATTCGGAACGCTGGTGCGTGCGCTTTGTTTGCAAGGTGTGAGCTTTTGAGAGCGCGGTTTTGATCCGCGCACTCAACTATCCAGCAATGATGTTTTGAAATGAGAGGTAAGCTGATGACCGATAAACCGACGCCACCGTTTCCCAAGCAACAGCAGTCTATTCCGGGGCTGACCCGCGACATGGATCCCGTGCCAGATCACGGCGAAACCACCTATAAGGGTTCGGGGCGGCTTGCTGGCAAGAAGGCGGTGATAACAGGCGCGGATAGCGGCATCGGGCGGGCTGTGGCCCTGGCCTATGCCCGAGAGGGTGCTGATGTGCTGATCTCTTATCTCAGCGAACACGAGGATGCCGAGGAAACCAAGCGTCTTGTGGAGGAGGCAGGTCGAAAGGCCGTGCTGGTGGCGGGCGATTTGCAAAAAGCCGACCATTGCCGCCTCATCATAGATAAGGCGGTTGCCGAGCTTGGTGGGATTGATATCCTCGTCAACAACGCCGCCCACCAAAAGACCTTTGAGAGGATCGAGGATATCAGCGATGAGGAATGGGAATTAACGTTCCGGGTCAATATCCACGCGATGTTCTATCTGACCAAAGCAGCCGTCAAGCATATGAAGCCCGGTGCTTCGATTATCAATACCGCCTCGATCAACGCCGACACACCCAGTCCCACGTTGCTGGCCTATGCGACGACCAAGGGTGCCATCCAGAATTTCACGGCGGGCCTCGCCCAGCTTCTGGCGGAAAAAGGCATCCGCGCCAATACCGTCGCGCCCGGCCCGATTTGGACACCTCTTATCCCTTCGACCATGCCGCCGGAACGGGTCTCAAGCTTTGGTGAACAAGTGCCGATGAAACGACCGGGCCAACCGGCTGAACTTGCAACGGCCTATGTGATGCTGGCAGACCCCCTTTCGAGCTATGTTTCCGGCGCCACCATCGCAGTCACAGGTGGCAAGCCTATTCTCTAACTGTTGTCGGGTGAATTGAAGTCCGGGTTCCCCGAAAAGACAAGCAAAACCAAGAAAAGCTTTCGTCGGTCAGGTTCAGATTGAACCTGACCGACTGTCGTTTTGCGGTAGTGGCGATGATATGGACCGCGCTCTCTTGGCAGTGTGACGGAAATGCATTGACCCTCTATTGTCGCTGCAGGAATACCCGATAAACTGCTGCATGATTCCTTGGGCTGAAAGGCTCAAGGAGAAAGCCATGCAGCAAGTATAGACTCGGGGCGGCGGGTTCTGTGCATTCCATGGGATGCTTGGCGCGGTCGTGTCTTGGAGGGCGACGGTTGTGCAGTTTCGCCAGGCCTTTGTGCATATGGGTCTTGGTGCGAAACAGGGGCTGAAAAGCGTCTTGATCTCTTACGGGTGGGGAGGGGTGGCGTGAAAAAGAGACTGGTCGCTGTGGTCTTGACGGCGTTGTCACCGGCATTGGGAATGCTGGTTTACAACGAAGTGAGTGCGCGTGCCGAACGCTATGCCGAAGTTCATCGTCAGGTATTCGAAACCGCCCGACAGGCGGCGTCCGAGGTGAACAGCGTCGTGGAGGGTGTCAAGGCGCTGCTGATTGCCACCGCAGTTGTTCCTGCTGTGGCCGGACAGGATAAACAAGCCTGTACCGACGTCCTGAAATCGGTCGCCGCCAGGGTGACCCAGGTCCGCAATATCATGGTTCTGGATCGAAACGGAAAGCTGGTTTGCGACAATATGGACTGGGAGGTCGGCAGCGACTTCAGTGATCGCGACTATGTTCGGCAAGCCCTTCATTCCGATGCTTTATCGGTTGGCGATTATACGGTCAGCCGGATCTCGAACGCACCAATCGTGCCAATGGCGCTGGCCATCAAGCAGGGATCGGAGACAGTTGGCGTGATCGCCACGGCGGTGCATCTGGAATGGTTGGAGCAGCGTATCGTTCAGCGCGGCCTTCCGCCCGGCGGGTGGATCACGATTGCCGACCGCAACGGAACCGTGCTTGCCCGCAACCCGGGGCCTGAAAAATTCCTTGGTACCCCGATTCCGCCGCCATATAACACACTGGTTCAAGCCCAACAGCCCGGCACGACGGAACGGGTGGGGCAGGATGGCATACGTCGGATTATGGGTTATGTTCCCGTTTCACCCGACAATCCATTCTATGTCAGCGCCGGTTTTTCGGCGGACCAGGCTTTCGCGCCGATTGATCGGGCTTCTCTCTTGGGACTGGCGATGATCGCGGTGGGTGCTGGTCTGGCTCTCCTTGCCGCCTTTTTTATCGGAAATCGGTTTATCCTCGGCCCGATCAATCACATCGTTGCCGTTCTTCAGCGATGGCGCCAAGGCGATCTCGCGGCCAGAACCGGGATGACAGGGCCCTCCAGTGAACTGGGACAGGTGGGCGCTACGGTCGATAGCCTGCTGGACGAATTGGAGGCGCGCCGATGTGAGGCAGCGCGTGCCGAGGAAAACCGCAAGCTTGTGGCAAGAGAGTTGGCGCACCGTGTCAAGAACACGATGGCGATGATCCAGGCCATCGCACGGCAGACATTCAAGGATCGCTCGCAGGAAAATGGCGTTTTTGCCCGGCGCGTCGCAGCCCTTGCGGGAGCCTACGATATTCTTTTGTCGGAAGACTGGAAAAGTGCCGGCTTGCGCGATGTGCTCGAGCGGGCGCTTCAGCCTTTCGATAGCGAGGGCGACAGGCGGATTACTCTCCAGGGGTCACCCTGCACCTTGCCGCCGGAGGCTGCTGTCGCGCTATCGCTGATCGCCCACGAACTTGCCACAAATGCCGTGAAATACGGGTCTCTTCGCGAACGGGATGGACGTGTCAAGGTAGAATGGCGGCAAGAGCAGGATCGGATCGAGCTGCAATGGCAGGAAGAAGACGGCCCGCCGGTTGTTGATCCCACTCTTCAAGGGTCTGATCTCCAAGCCTCTGGTCACAAAGGGGCCAGTGTCGAGGGATTTGGGTCGCGGCTGATCCGCAGTGCTTTCCCTCGCAGCCTGTCTCCCAGGATCAGCAGCGATTTCCGGCCCGATGGTCTTCGCTTCCATCTTTCCTTCGCCGTGGTCCAGTCAGGTTCGATGCCGTTGAGGTCACAGACAACGCAATCCGATGCTCTGGGTAAGTCGCAGACACTCGCCGGTTTGCAGGCTTGAACTGCGGCCCGCGGTCGCCTGAGAAGTGGTTCGTCCTGAATGATCGCCCAAGCGGGGAAGGCGGCCGCCTGGATATGATTCCCCTCATTGGCCGATTTTGCGGATTTTATTGAAATTTTGCACAAGACAAATATAAAGTTCCCGCATCGCTCATTGAGGGCGGGTTTGGATCAGGGTGGACATTGACTTAAAGCTAAAAAATCTGCCGTAGAATTCCCGCAATCGTCCCGGGTTAATGGAACTATGCGGCATCGAGATATTATTCCCCCTCTTTTGAACGATGCATTTGCCTGCATGGTCATGGAAGACAGATATGCCACCACGCAAAAACGCTGCGATTGCCAGTACCGGCATCGCAGGACTGGACGAAATTCTTCGCGGCGGATTGCCCTTACCGAACCTGTTCATGCTTCAAGGCGCTCCCGGATCGGGTAAAACCACCGCAGCCATACAGTTCCTGCGGGCCGGTGTGGACGCGGGCGAGAGCTGTCTTTATGTGACGCTGTCCCAAAGTGCTGCCGAATTGCGCTCTATTGCGGTTTCCCATGGCTGGACGCTGGATGGTATTCATGTGGAGGAACTGTCGACCACAGGCAGTATCGACGAGGCCGACGAGCAGAGCATTTTCATGACCGCCGACCTGCGGCTCGATGAAACCCGCAAGGCGATAGAGGCTGCTATCGATGAGCATAAGCCGCAGCGTCTGGTTTATGATTCGCTGCTGGAAATTCGGTTGATCACCGGCGACTCCCCGCGTTTCCGCCGGGAATTGATCGGCTTCAAGTCTTTTCTGTCGAAACGAAAAGTCGTGGCGCTGCTTCTCGATACTCAGTCACCCGGTCTCGACCGCAGCGGCGAGGAGGTCGAAGGTCTGGCCCATGGTGTCATCCGGTTTGACAAGTCACTGGAGGAATATGGCGGTGTGCGGCGCCGGGTCGAGGTGTCGAAAATGCGCGGCGTGCCGATTGCCGATGGTTATCATGACATGGCGATCCGCGAAGGCGCAGGCGTTGTCGTGTTTCCGCGCATCATGCCCAGCACGGCGACAGAAACCACCAAGCCGCAATTAATCAAATCCGGCGTGAGCGAGTTGGATGACATGTTTGGCGGTGGCCAGGAAGCGGGAACCACCACACTTGTCATCGGCCAGGCCGGTACGGGCAAATCCACCATGTCGTCGCTCTATGCAACGGCAGCCCTGGAGCGCGGCGAAAGCGTCGCTCTCTTCCTGTTCGAGGAGCGGTTGGAAACGTTTTTCCGCCGATCTGAAGGCCTTGGCATGCAATTGCGGCAGTTCCACAAGGATGGCAAACTGATCCTGCGCGATTTCAACCCGAATGAAGTTTCGCCTGGCGAGTTCGGCCAGATCGTTCAGGATGCCGTCGTGCAGAACAAGGTGCGTGTCGTGGTCATCGACAGCCTGACGGGCTATCTGAATTCACTGCCGCATCGGGAAAAGGCGGTGCGGGATATCCAGTCCCTGCTGAAATACCTAGCGAGATCCGGTGTTCTGACCATGCTGATCGTCGCGCAGCACGGGCTTTTGGGCCAGAATGTCGGCATTGACGTCGATGTCAGTTTCCTCGGCGATACGGTGCTTCTCTTAAGAATCATGGAGCATGAGGGGCGGCTGCGGCGCAGCATCACCGTGGTCAAAAAGCGCCATGGTCCGCATGATCTGGATGTCCGGGAACTGCTGATCGAAAGCGGTAGTGTCAGTGTCGTTTCCTATAACCCGCTTCCTGATCAGAAATGACAGTACCATTGCCCCAGGAGGAACTTGCCCAACAGGAACTGGCTCAAGAGGAACTGGATTGGGTGCTGGTCTGCGCACCCTTTCGCAAGGATGCCGATTATGTCGGCGCGCTTTTGCGCGAACATCTGATCGAGGTACGGGCCGTAACGGAGGCCAAGGGCTTCGCCCAATTGCTGGACGCTTCACCGGGGATTGTGATTGTTTCGCATGAGGCTCTGACGCCGCAGATTGTCGCCCTGACCACCGAGCATCTCAGCCGGCAGCCGAATTGGTCTGAAGTGCCGATCATCGTTCTGCTGGAGCGGGGCGCGCCCCTGATACGCATCCGCAGCCAATTGCTTTCCGCCTGGCCGGGCGCGCGGCTTTTGTTCTACACACGGCCGGTGGCACCACTCGAACTGGTCAGCGGTATCCAGTCCAACCTGCTGGTGCGCTTGCGCCAGCGGCAGGTGCGCGATTCGATTGAACGGGAGCGGGAACTGCGGGCGGAGCTCAATCACCGGGTCAAGAATATCCTGGCCACGGTAACATCGATCTTTCGCATGACACGGCGTGGTGCCGAAAGCCTTGACGATCTGGTGAAGGATTTCAATGGACGGCTGCTTGCGCTGTCCAATGTCCATACCGCAGTTTTCGAGGCCGGGGGTGAGGATGTGTCGTTGTCGGCTGTGGTTGATCTGATCGTCTCGCCCTATGGCACCGAGCGGATTGCCGTCGATGGCAGTGATCTGCTTGTCAGACGCGAAGCCGGAACGACGCTGGCGCTTTGCCTGCATGAATTGATCACCAATGCAATCAAATATGGCGCCCTGTCGGTCCCGGAGGGACGTGTCGCTCTTCGCTGGGCCGTTGATAGTGGTGAGAAACCGACTTTCCAGTTCCATTGGCAAGAGAGCAATGGGCCGCCCGTTCGTGCGCCAGCGCGCCAAGGCTATGGGACGCGCTATGTTACATCAGCCCTCGCATCGCTGCTTGCAGCGACGCCCGATATCCAGTTCGCCGAAGACGGTCTGGTTTGCAGCGCTGCCGGACCCTTTGCGCGGATCTCGCCTGCTTCAGTCTCCAGCTAACACATACATGCGTTCGCAATCTTGCCGATGTTGTCTCCATCAAACCTCAGGTGGCGGATCTCCCATTGGCCCCAGTAGCCGTTGATATTCTCGTTCGACGGAGCCATAGGCATCGTCAGCAAAGGCTTCGAGACCTGCTCTGTCGCGAATACGGATTGCCTTGCGTTCCGCATAAATCAATCTTTCGCCTTCCAACACATGCAGGGAAGCGGTGACGCTCGAGCGCCGTACCGACAGCATGATCGATAAAAATTCATGGGTCAGCGATAATTCATCCTCATCCAGGCGGTCGTGACACATCAGGATCCAGCGTGCCAACCGCTTATCGATAGAGTGAATGGCGTTTGACTGGGCAGTGAAAGCCATTTGCATATTGACCACATAGGCCCATCGAAGCAGCATGCGGCGCAGAGGCGGCCTTCTATCCATCAGGCCAACCAATCGGCTTGTTTCCACGCGCAACCCAGTGCCTGCGACCTGCATGATCACCCGGCAGGGATTACGATCACTGTCCAGCAGGGCAGAGGCCGGTGACATGCCTTCGCGGCCAAACAGCCCGACCTCGCTTTGGTTGCCAGCCGGAGAAACGATCACCGTTGATCCGACACCCGAAAGAGGGAAGTAACAGTAGTGGTCGATGTCGTGAGGCTGCGACAAGACCAGCCCTTGCGGTAAATCGACAGGTTCGAGAGCGGGTGTGATGGCGGCGAGATCATCAGGCGCCAGCATGTTGAGAAGACGATTACGTATGGGCATGGCTGTCTCCGCATCAGTTCGGCCGCCATGGTTCTGGGCTGGGATCGTCGACACTGAAACGGCGCGATCCTTAGCCGCGCGGCCATTTTTCAAAATTCTGTCACTCATCAATAGATCACCAGTGCTTTCATAAATCCATCCGGCTGGTCGCGGGCGGCGATCAACGCCTGGCCCAACTCCTCCAATCTGTAGCGATGGGTATAAAGGGGTGTGGGATCGAGCCGTCCGTCCATGATTGCCGCCACCGCTTCAAGCATGCCATCGACGCAGATTTCTGAGCCGATTCCTGGACCCATTTCTGGATTGCGTTCATTCGTCTGGATTATTCTGGCTCCGCGCTCTTTCAACGGCTGCATAACGCCTTCTTGCGAGTTTGCCTGTTGGCAGCCAGCCATGATCAAGCGACCTTGCGCGTTGTTCAATTGAGCCGCCAGATCAATCACCCCGGCCTCGCCAGTCGTGTCGATTACTCGGTCGCACAGATGTCCGCCCGTGAGTTCATGCACGGTTTCGATGATCCGCACGGGATCATCCGCCGCACCATGCTCGCTTATGATAAACGCCTCTGCCGCTCCCATACGCTTGGCCACCGCCAAGGATGCCGGACGGCGCGAAATGGCAATCACATGCGCCTTGGCTGTTGAGGCGAGCTGGATGAGAAGAGCGCCGACAAAGTCTATGCCGATAATGGCCACCCTTTGTCCCGCCTTGATGTCGCTCCGGCGAAAGATGTTCATCACCCTGCTCAAGGAATTGCCGGGAAAAGGCATGCCATCCAGCAATGGGGGGAGGGGAATGACGCTGTCTGCATCGGCCAGATGGTGGCTGGCATAAGCGGACCGGGCCAGTGAAGCTACACGATCCCCTATCGACAGGCTTCTGACATTGGGACCGATCGCGTCAACGACCCCCCATCCTTCGCCATTTAAGCCCATCGGTTCGGCAGAGGTCAGCGCTTTGTCTTGTCCACCGCGAGAGATAGGGTCGCAAGCGAGGATACCACAGCCCTCCAGCCTTATTCGCACTTGGCTCCGTCCGGGTCGCGGCAGAGTATTGGATACGATGGTGATCTGTTCCGGCCCGGTGAAAATCGCTGCCTTCATCTCATCGGTATCCGGTTTTGCGCTATAGATTGCGGAAATCCTGTCCATCCGGTTCCTTCCCGTCATTTGCCCGAGCTTGCGACTTTTACCAAGGCCTTTGGCGCCCTCGTCTTTGAGGCGCGGCCTTGGTGCATGGGCGCGTGTCGTGGTGTGCCTCATTTCACACTGAACTTCGAAAACCCGCTCGAGTTCCCAAATCCGGTCAAACAAGTCCTGTCAAAGACGATGGTGTTGGGTCTTTCGCTGCTATTGCGTAGACCTGATATTTGCAGCGCCATTTCACCCGCCGGGCTTCCTGCTGGATATTTCGGGGAACTTTTAGGTTGCAACTCTGGTTTGGGAGGGGTGGCTTACATGGGAGCCTTCAAAAAGCGTCCCGACTTTTCACGCAGTTCCAGACGAAAGCCACAGGAAAGACGCCAAGGAATTGCACCATTCCCCGGAGGAAAAAATGGCTGAGAAAACATTGAACGACCTGTTCCTGGATACGCTTAAGGACATCTACTTTGCTGAGAAGCAAATCTTGAAGGCCTTGCCGAAAATGGCACGCGCGGCGCAATCGGAAGAGGGCCGGAACGCATTTCTTCATCATCGTGAAGAAACCCAGGGCCAGATCGAGCGGCTGGAGCAGGTTTTTGAGCTTCTGGGCAAGAATGCTCGGGGCAAAACCTGTGAGGCAATCCAGGGCATCATCGCCGAAGGCGAAGAAATCATGGAGGATTTCAAGGGATCTCCCGCTCTTGACGCCGGCTTGATTTCGTCGGCGCAGGCCGTCGAGCATTATGAAATTGCCCGCTATGGCACGTTGAAGGCCTGGGCACTGCAGCTCGGTATGAAGGAGGCCGCCGCCTTGTTCGATGCGACCCTGAAGGAAGAAATCGCTACGGACGAAAAACTGACGGCGCTTGGCGAAGGCAGCGCCAACAAGAAAAGCGCACGCAAGGCCGCGTGAACTCTGGACCGGCCTTTCGACGTTGTGAAAGGTTTGTTCCCATCAAAGGCCGCCGGTGTGCGGCCTTTTTTGTTTTTATAAAAAGCTCTGGTGGCAGACGTTATACCAAGGCTCGAAGATGCTGACGCATCCTCGCCTTGAAGGGATTGCGAATATCTCAAATGCATCAGTGGCTTGAGATATTCGCAAACGGAATACGATGAGTCATATTCAATGACTCTTCGCATTACATTTCTTTCGTGCGGTAGCGTACAGAAACAACCTGGCCCTGTGCTCGTTGACGTGGCAGAAGGAGATCTGTTTCATGGCAACTTTCGAGGGCAGCGCTGGCAATGGCGGCGCAATGACATTTACAACGGCGGTTCACTCGGAAATAGAGGCGCATCTACCTGCATTGCAACGTTTCGCCAAGCGGCTTGTCGGACCGAATGGCGATATCGAGGATCTGGTTCAGGATACCATTCTCAGAGCCTTGAACTCTTCCTCACAATTTCGAGCCGGTACGGCGTTGAAATCCTGGCTGTTCACAATCATGCGCAACGCTTTCTATACGGCCTATAACAGGCGCAAGCGCGAGCATGTCGGAATGGATGACGAGTTTAACTTGCGCATGGTGATGGAGCCACCACAGGAATGGGTGGTTCTATACGCAGATCTCGGTCTGGCTATGCAACATTTGCCGGAAGCATCGCGGCAGTCCCTACTGATGGTGGCGAGCGGCGCAAGTTACGATGAAACCGCCCTTGCCTGCGGCTGCGAGGTGGGAACTGTAAAAAGCCGGGTCAACCGAGCCCGAAAAGCATTGTCAGAGCGCTTCAGCATAGCCTGACTGATCTGGTATTTTTCAAGCGCCCGCCAATTTGTCAGGAAAACTCAATTTACCGGCAACGCTCGAGGGCCGGTATCCGGCATTGATGTTACTGTTTACATGAATTCAGAGGCCATTTCAGGCTGGCGATTGACTTGCCAGGCCTGAAATGCGAGTCAGAAACTGCCCGATAGTGGGATTCTTTCAGCTTTCTGAGGAAAAGCATGGCCGGACTGGGACGCTTTGTCGATATTTTGAGGTTATTCGACGAGAAGACGTCGGAGTGGACCATACAGGATATCGCAGAGCGGCTGGATGTGCCTGGAAGCACTGTCTACCGCACGGTCCGCGAGTTGGTCGGACAAGGCTTTCTCGATCCTTCCCGGGAAGGGCATTATCGCCTTGGCGCGGTCTTTATCGAATTTGATCGACGTCTTCGCCTGTCCGATCCGCTGATCCGCGAGGGCGTACCTTTACTGCGCGACGTTGTATCGGCCGTTCAGTTTCCTTGTGTCGCGGTTATCGCACGGCTGTATCGAGACCAGGTGATTTGCGTTGCCGATGACCGTAGCCCCGCCACCGATATCGCCACCAGCTATGAGCGAGGCAGGCCCATGCCATTGCTGCGGGGTGCCACGTCAAAAACCATTCTGGCGCAATTGCCTCGGGCAAAGCTGAGCAAGATCATTAAAGGTGCCGAGGGAGTGGACCGGGCATTTGACGATATTGCGTCTGAATTGGCCGCCATCCGTAAGCGCGGCTTTACCGTGACGCGTGGGGAAGTGGATCCGGGTCTTGTCGGCATTTCCGTACCCGTCACCTGCGCGCAAGGCGCAATCAATGCCAGCTTCAGCCTGATCGTCCGTGCCAGCGATTTTGATGACTCCACTGAACGGCGGCTGGCGATGCTTTTGTTGCCAGCATCTTCAATCCTTGCTGACAAGCTAAATTCCCGGTGGTTCTGAGAGTTTTATACCGGTATTGATTGCCCCTTATATTCGAAACAATGCACGCATAGTTAGAATTTCTTTCGATATTATCAAAATATAATAATTTTTGTTGACTAGCGATTTGATATTCCTCAATATGCAAAGAAATGAGGAGGTCCTGACGCAATTGCGTTGGGAGGGGAAGGAAATCACGTCGCAGTACCGTTCAGCATCGCATTCAACCTGATGCCCACGTTCATAACTCATGAAGCCGGCCTCGGTTTCATGAGAGAGTGTGTAGCAGATTGAGGATGTTGCGGCGTCTTGGGCGTGATTGGGAATACGTTCGTCGCTGTGGCTTTTGCAGGAGAGGTGGATCTGGTCTGATCGACCAATCAGCTTGGGAGGCGATTGCGTGAGCTGAAATGGATTGCCTGAATTCGCGGAACCTCATTTCGAAACAATACAGATTGTAGGGCAGGCTGCCCCGCATCGAGTTTCTGTGTGCGGAGTGCGGACCGGTCTTCAAGATCTGGTTATTTATGGAGGAGGAGAGACATGCAAAGAGCCGCCGGTATACCTCAAGGCGTACTACTCATCTCAATGGCCTGGCTGGCGCCGATCGGATCGACGTTGTTTGCGCCGGTCTTACCGCAGATCATCCAGCATTTTTCCTCGGTGGCGAATGCGCCGCTGCTTGCTCCGATCGCACTCGTCACGCCAGCCCTTTTCGTGGCGCTGCTTGCCCCGCTTGCCGGGATCCTTGCCGACAGAATCGGTCGCAAGACATTGTTGTTTTATTCGATGCTGTTTTACGCCATTGCCGGCGTCATGCCAGCCTGGCTGGATAGCCTTTATACAATTATCGCATCGAGAGTTGTGGTTGGTATCGCCGAAGCGGGTGTGATGACGGCAGGGACGGCCCTGATCTGCGATTATTTCGCAGGCGAACGTCGGGCCCACTGGCTATCTCTGCAATTCGGGTCGGCCTCGTTTGTCGCAACCGTTTGTTTCGTACTGGCAGGATTTCTGGGTGGTTACGGCTGGCGCGTGCCGTTTCTTGTCTATGGTGCCACGGCGCTATTTATTCCGCTTATCCTGATGGTATTGTTCGAGCCGTCACGCACGACCACATCGAACCGTCCGGCTGACATGCCTGCGGATACGCAGGAGGCTGAAGGCAGGCTTTTCAATACGCGGTTTATCGTTTGCCTCGTCTTGACGATGATCTGCGGCATGCTCTTCTACGTGATGCCGGTCCATGTGTCCCTGCTCCTTGCCGAGCGGGGTATTGTCGAGCCAAGCGTGCTTGGTCTTGCCAGCGCTGCCGGTTCTTTCGGCGTCGTCGCCGGAACCCTGTTGTTCCGGTCTCAGGCGCGGCGCTCCATCGGTGTGCTCTTGTCGGCGGCTATGATGTTGCAGGGTATCGGTTTCATCCTGCTCTATACCCAGACGTCATTGATGGGTGGAATCGTCGGCATGTTCATCAACAATATTGGCTGCGGTATTTCGCTGCCTCTGGTTTTGGCCTTCACCATGGCGCGGCTGCCGGATGCGTATCGGGGCAGGGCCTCCGGTATTTGGACGTCGATGTTTTTCATCGGCCAGTTTATTTGCCCCCTCGTGGTTGGTGCTGTCTCCGCTGCCTCTGGCGGAATGATCGGTGCAATGGCGGGTTTTGCAGCTTTTACGCTGCTGGGAGCCGGCGTCTTCGCCATCTGGTCGATATTCGGAATGGCTTTGAAGGAGCCTGTCACCATCAAGCGGGAATTGGTCGGGCTTCATTGAGACGGAGAGAACCAGGCGCAGGCTGAGTGTACCCTGTGTGACGCACTCAGCTTCGCCTTAACGCACGTCTCTATGCGTAACCTCTTAAGTCGATTTCTACCTTGGGGGGCGTTGCAAGCCTGGAGCAAGAAGAAGCGATTAGAGTGGTCTGTGATTTACTATGGAGCGAATCCCAGGGTGATCCGACGGTGCCGGATTTGGGGTGGCCTATTATTTTGGCTGGGAAAGTGGGACAAGTTGATGAGAAATAAACGGTTAGATTTTGCGGTTCTGCTAATGGGTTCTTGCCTATTGGCTTCTCAAGGTGGGCAGGCCTTTGCTGCCGAGTTTTATCAGACGGTCACGCCGGGCGCCTCAACGGATATAAGGGCTGCCGAATTGCCGCCTGAGGCAGGCTTCTATGCGGTCGGTGGCGTTTGGGGCAATTGGCGGAACTCTCTGCGTGACAATAGCGGAAATTCGATGTTTCCCGATACAAGCGAAAGGCTTTTTCAGGGGCAGTTGGGTGGGCTTTATGTCTATGACGGGGAGTTCCTTGGCGGGCGAATGGCGTCCTCTCTGGTCTTCGTTTACGGAGAGCACGATCTGACGATTACAAAAACAACGCCTGCCAATCTGTCTTCCAAAAATACCGGTTGGTTCGACGCCTATTCCGATATCTTCTTCTGGTCGAAGAGCTGGTATGAGGGTCCGCCTCCTGGCGCTCCCGGCCAACCCAAGCCCGCGGCCGATTTCATTCCGCCGATGCCGGTTGGCTTTACCCTGGGACTGGGTGTTGGCGTCACCATACCAATGGGCCTGTTCGACAATGAAAAGGTTGGCAATCCGGGCTTCAACAACTGGGTTCTGTCTCCAAACGTCGCCATGACCTATCGAACCCGTCCTATTCTTTTGGAAGGGACGGAGTTTTCGACCCGTATCTTCTACAATCACAATTTCGACCGCGATGACTCGACGGGCGGTTTCACCTATCGCGACGGAGATTATCTTTCTGCCGATTTCGCCGTTACGGAACGGTATAATCGCTACCAGTTCGGTCTCGCGGGCAATGTCAAATGGCAGGTTCAGGATGATGACGGGTCTCCGGCCAATCTAGCCTTGGATGGACGGCGGCATAAATCCATACGCCTCGGTCCTATCGTAGCGGTCGATTTTCCATCACAACGTGCGACTGTGACACTTAAATACCTGACGGATGTCTACAACAGGAATTCATTCAAGGGTGATTATTTGCAACTGAGCTTTATCAAAAAGCTCTGGTAGTTGGCAGACGTCGAGGATGGCTCAACCATCTTCGACGTTTCTATAACCTGGAGTTTTCCAGGGGAAATTTCCAATTGCCGGGCCTCGGAAGTAATCCTGGCGAATACAGCACGACAGTCTTTTTTTGGGTGTTTTATCCGGCGCCCAAAAGAAGGCGGTCGTGCTTTAAGTTTGATGTCGGCTTCTTTAAATTATAACTGGTTCAAGGAATTCACAGGCGGCCAGGCCGTTTCAGCGGATCGCCTGCCATTTTAACGCCCGGGTTCATCGGTTATTCTGCGCCCAGGTCATAACTCTTGTCACATCGGACATTGCTTTGGGTGCTTCGCATCCTACGGAAAGCTCAGCAAACCGGCTGTTGACGGCTCTGAAAAATTGCCATCGCCAACCGGTGGAGTTGGAAAATCAACGATCCCTCTGGTACTTGCGAAAATTCTCATATAATATTCGGTCCAAGTAATTATCGGTGAATTGACATCGAGTCTCGCCGGTTTTGACTTTGATAACGGGAAACTGATTTTTCTCGTAAAGATGCGCTTCAATCTACAATACGCTGCGTTGCGGTCTGTCATCGTTAGACACCCTCGGATGCTTTATTGCACTTGTAAACTCTTGTATGAGATAAGTGAAAAGTTACCGAACCAACATGCCGGACGGTCACGACTGTGGCAAAACGCTCTTCGAATTCGAATTCGAAGAGCGTTGGCGTCCTTGCGTTATCGATTGATCGTCAGGAGAGTTATAATGAGATTCGTCCGTCTTTGGGCCTATATCGTGCTGTCGGTCGCTCCTATTTCGATGGCGATGGCGGGGACATTCGCTGAACCGGAAGGCAAGCCTGTCCTGGTGATTTCCGGCAATATTGAAAACCGCAATACGGCAGATGGGGCTGCTTTTGATCTTGGCATGTTGGAGGCCATTGGTTCTACAGTGATTAAAACCACCAATCCGTGGTATGAAGGGCGTACGGTTTTTGAAGGCGTTCCGCTTAAAAAGCTGATGGATTTCGTGGGGGCAAAGGGAACGAAGGTGACAGCCGTTGCTCTGAACGATTATGTGACAACAATTCCGCTTGATGATTTCAATCGGTTCAATGTTTTGCTCGCTTTCAAGCGGGACGAGAATTATATGCCAGTGAGGGATAAAGGGCCGCTCTTCATTGTCTATCCCTATGATAGTGACCAACAGCTTCAAAGTCAGGTATATTACATGCGCTCGGCATGGCAGGTTTCAAAGCTCATTGTGGAATAGAGGCGCGGCGTGAGGCGTATTCTTGGGACGATCATATGTTGTTTCGTCATGGCAACCGGGTACATCGCCTATGTGATAGCCGAACGTCAAACGACGCTTGAGAAATTCGCCCGTTACAATGATTCCTGGGCCGTCAGTCAAACCCTATCCGAATATATGAGGCTTGAGCACCGGCTGGCGACATCCGCCTTCGACATGGGTGAGTTTGACCGGGATGATTTGCGTCTGCGTCTGGATATCATGCTGAGCCGGCTGGAATTATTCGAGCAAGGCAATTTAAAGAGCTTCATTGATGCAGATCCGCAGCGTGTGGATCTGATCGCCAAGCTCAGTGACGTTCTTGAAACTCTCAACAGGCGGTTCGGAACGCTGGACCTCGAAGCCATCAAAGCGCTGTTGCAGAAAATGGAACTTCTGGATGGTCCGATGACAAGGCTGGCATCGACTGCTCTTGAAGCGGATGTCAGCAAGATTGGTGCCGCCCAGGCTGAGTTGCGGCACCTTCATCTCATCTATACCGCCCTTGCTGGGGGGCTTATCCTGTGCGGTATTGTACTTGTAGGCTTGCTTCTGCGTCACAACAGTCTTCTGGATAAAGCACATCGGCGTATGCAACGATTGACAGACGATCTGCGCGCGGCGTCCTGGGAACTGAAATCACAAAACAATCGCCTCGAATATGTCGCTCACCATGATTCCCTGACAGGTTTGCCCAACCGCATCCTCTTTCGTCAGGATCTGGAAGCAAGGCTGTTATCGGCCAAAGCTGGCGGACCAGTGGCCATCATCCTGCTGCTGGATCTCGATGGGTTCAAGGATGTGAACGATACGCTTGGTCATGACATCGGTGATGCCTTGCTGCGGATGGTCGCGAGCCGGCTGGTCGATATCAAGGACCACGGCGATCTCGTCTGTCGTTTGGGAGGAGACGAATTCGCGATCTTGTCCACCGGTCTGACCGAGAACCAGGCGATGGATTTTGCTAGGCGTCTGATGAATGAACTTGGTCTTGTGTACCTTGTCGGAGACCAGGAAATCAAGATTGGCACCTGTGTCGGCGTGGCGATCTTCAATGACGAGCCGGATACCGACGAACTTTTCAAACGTGCTGACCTTGCTCTCTATGAAGCCAAGGCTTTGGGGCCGAGCCATGCCTGTGTGTTTGAAAACCAGATGCAGACACGGTTGAAGGACAGAAAGTCGTTCGAGGCGGATTTGCAAACGGCGTTGCAAAACGGGGAAATGGAAGTCTACTATCAACCATTGGCAACCACCGCGACGCGCGAGATTTGCGGTTACGAAGCATTGCTGCGCTGGACACATCCAAGCCGCGGTTCTGTTTCGCCGGTTGACTTCATCCCTGTCGCCGAAAAAATCGGGGTCATCGATGGTCTTGGGGGTTGGGTTCTGCGGACCGCCTGCGTGGAAGCGGCAAGCTGGCGCGGCCATTTCAAAATTGCGGTCAATCTGTCGTCGGTGCAGTTTCGCAGCACGACGCTCGTGCAAAAGGTTTTGGATGCCCTGGAAATCAGCGGGCTTTCTGCGGATCGTCTAGAGCTTGAGATCACCGAATCCGTCTTGCTTGACAAAAACGAACTGACCCTGACAACCTTGAGAGAGTTGAAGGCGATCGGGATTCAGATTGCCATGGATGATTTCGGGACGGGGTATTCCTCGCTCGGCAGCTTGCGGGGCTTTCCGTTTGACAAGTTGAAGATCGATCGGTCTTTTATCCGCGATGTGACGACAAGGGCGGATGCTCTGGCAATTGCAGAACTGGTGACAGGGATTGGCGCCAGCCTTGGCATGACCACGACGGCTGAAGGTGTGGAAACGGAAGAACAATTCGAATGCGTGAAAAGACTGGGTTGCGATCAGGTGCAGGGATACCTGATCGGCAGGCCACAACCGGCGAGCTTTCTCACCCACCTTCGTCAGGAGGATGACGACAAGGAATTAACCTTCGACCAGTCATGGTAATTGGTACAATTCCCTATGTTGGTACAGAGGATGCTCGGAAAGAGACAGGGCTGGGACAGGCACTGACATTTTCCTTTGCATCCCTGGCAATTTCAGGAATGATGCATTGGCAACCGGTCCAAAACCAATCGTCTTAATCCCGCGACCGAAACTCTTTGGATAAAAGTGAACAGTAGCGTGTTTCAGGTGAAATTCTGGGGTGTTCGCGGCAGTATCCCGGTCTGTGGCGCGGAATTCGATGTTTATGGCGGGAACACGCCCTGTATCGAGGTGCGCTGCGGCGAACACAGGCTGATTTTCGATGCCGGCTCCGGCATTCGTCAGGCCGGTCTGGATATGATGGGAGACAAGACCAGCAATGTCGACCTGTTCTTTTCCCACTGTCACTACGATCACATTATCGGCTTGCCTTTTTTCAAGCCGATCTACAATCCCGAGATCACCGTCAATATCTGGTCCGGCCACCTTGCCGGTAGCATGACGACCGATCAGATGATTCATCAATTCGTCAGCCCGCCCTATTTTCCCGTGAAGATGGATATCTGCAAGGCCTCTCTGCTGTTTCATGATTTTCGTGCTGGCGATATTCTGACGCCTCGGCCTGGTATTTCCATCGGCACATTTGCGCTTAATCATCCGGGCGGATGCATTGGCTACCGGGTGGAATGGGCCGGTAAGGTGCTGGCATTGGTGTTTGACATAGAACATCAGCCCGGCGAACTCGACCCGACAGCGCTGGCGCTGATGGCCAATGCCGATATTGCGGTCTACGACGCGGCCTTTACCGAAGCGGAAATGCAGCGCTATCGAGGGTTTGGCCATTCAAGCTGGGAACAGGGCGTGAAATTGGCCGAGCAGGCAAATGTAGACCGGTTGTTGCTGTTCCATCATGCCCCATGGCGCACCGACAGCGAAATGACACTGCTGGAACGGTTGGCGCAGGAGGCGTTTCCAGCGACGCTGATGGCTCGTGACGGAATGGTTCTCGATATCTGACAGCACTCGATATCTAACAGTACGGGCAAAATTCGGAAACTTGATTTCCGTGTTGGTCATACAATCGATAAAATCGATCAGGAAACCCGGCGGTGATTTACAGGTCCTGTCAAAACTGCCATTGCTGGATCTTCGGAAAGTGGCTTTGAAGAACTGAAACCTATGGCCGTGGACGTCAAAAAAAGCCTCTGGTCGGAACGCCGGATACGCAAGGCCCGGCTCGGTTCGGGGCTGGTGATTTTCCTGTTCCTCGCCATGCATATGGCCAATCATGCCACGGGGTTGATTTCGGTGGATGTGGCCGATCGCGCTCGTTTATGGTTTCTGGGGGTCTGGCGTACTCCACCTGGCACCGTGTTGCTATACGGTTCTTTGCTCACCCATATGGTTCTGGTTTTGCGCGCCGTCTATATCCGCCGCAGCTTTACCATGCCAAAATCCGAAGCGTTGCAGATCGTGCTCGGTCTGGTGGTGCCGCTGCTGATCATCGACCATATTGTTGCGACCAGGATTGCCTCTTCGCTCTTTCATCTGCGAGACAATTATCAGTCCGTCGTCCATTCCATGTGGAGCACGTCGCCTGTCGATGGGTGGCGGCAATCGCTCGCCATTGTCATTTTATGGCTGCATGGATGCATTGGAGTCCATTTTTGGCTGCGCTTCCGGCCATGGTATGAAAGGTTGAAAACGGGCTTCCTGACGGTGGCCATTCTACTGCCGATCCTGTCACTGCTCGGCTTTGTCGAGATGGGCCGGACGATTGCCAGCCCAACCTTCTGGTTGAGCGGTTATCCGGGCGGCTATTACGAGCCGGCCGCCTTGACATCCAGCGAAGCGGGATGGATCCGGATGATCCGTCTGACACTTTACGGATTGTTTTTCCTGTCTATCGGCATGGTCCTCGCCTTGCGCATTGCCCGCAGGCTGACCGAGCGGGCGCATCTGATCACCGTCCGTTATCCGAACGGCGAAACGGTCAGGGTGCCGCGTGGCTTCACCCTGCTGGAGGCCAGTCGACTGGCTGGTCAACCGCATTATGCCGTTTGCGGCGGCAAGGGCCAATGTTCGACCTGCCGTGTCCAGGTTATCGATGGAGAGCAACTGCTGCCGCCTGCCGAAACGCTGGAGCAGGGTACGTTGAACAGGATCAAGGCTGGTCCCGGTGTGCGGCTTGCCTGCCAGCTTCGGCCCAGAGCGAACCTCACAGTCATGCCGCTTATGGTGGCAATGCCGCAAAGCGCCACGGTCGATAGCAGTCATGAAGTAATCCCCGGCCGCGAACGCGATATCGCCGTGCTGTTCTGCGATCTGCGACATTTCACGATGCTGACGGAAAGCCGGCTGCCTTTCGACATCGTCTTTCTGCTGAACCGCTATTTCGCTGTGGTCGGTCATGCCGTGGAAGAGGCAGGAGGGCGGCTGGATAAATTCATCGGCGACGGCGCCATGGCGCTTTTCGGCGTCACAGGCTCGACCGAGGTCGCCTGTCGCCAGGCCTTGAAGGCGGCAAACGGTATTATTGCCGGTCTGGAGGAGTTGAACCGGCAATTGGCCAACGAACTGACGGTACCGCTCAGGATCGCCATTGGTATTCATACCGGCCCGGCCGTGGTGGGAACGCTGGGTTACGGCAGCGTTCGTAATCTCACAGCCATTGGCGATACCGTCAATGTGGCCAGCCGGTTGGAATCGGTGGCCAAGGAATTTGAAACGCAACTGGTGATTTCCGAACCTGTCGCCACTCTGGCAGGTCTGGCAGTGCCTGAAAGTGCCGGACGGGAGATTTCCATTCGCGGTCGTGCGGAGCCGTTAAAAGTCTTCATCCTGAATGAGGCGACACGCAGTGCCCTCAACCTTTCCGAGGTCGGCAAAATATAACCTGCAGGACGGAAAATCCGATGCCAAAACAAAACGACAGCATCGTTCCGATTTCACTTTGCTAAAGTATGCTATATAAATCAACGGGGATCTCGGCTGCCATTGTCTGGAGTGGCGGAGATCCCTATTTCCTATCATGAACCCGGCCATGGCCTGTTTTTCAACGACGCGTCTTTTTCATAGGACCTTTCATGGCGACTGCATCCGCACCGGTTTCGGCAATCTTCATGGAAAAGGTCGCCGATTGGCTGACACAGGCTGCCCTTTCCGGCAGCACTCTCGAGGATATCGTTCGGGGTTTTTGCGACAGGATCGCCGCCCCCGGTCTGCCGATCGTTCGGGTGCATCTGTCCTTTGCCATGCTGCATCCGCTTTACGAGGCCGTTGGCTTTACCTGGCGGCCACAAAGCGGGCTGATGATTGAAGGCTATCGTCACGATGCCGACAATACGGATATGTTTTTGCAGAGCCCCTATTATCAATTGCTAAGCCGGGATCTCGATTATTTGCGCCGGCGCATTCCCGCCGAGGGTCCCGTTGAATTTGAGATCTTCGAGGATTTGCGCAAGGAAAATGTCACCGATTATCTTGCCTTCATGCAGCCCTTCGGCGATCAATCCGTGCAGGGCATGTTGGGTTCCTGGTCTACGGATGCCAAGGACGGCTTTAGCGAAGAGATGATTGCCGCGTTGCTGCGCATTCAAAACCATCTGGCGGTTGCTGCCAAAATGGCTGTACTCAGCAAGCTTTCCAACAATATGCTCACTACTTATCTGGGCGGCGATGCCGGCAAGCGGGTGTTGAATGGCCAGATCCGCCGAGGTGACGGTGAAACCATCCGGGCAGCACTTGTTGTCGGTGACATGCGCCAATCGACCATGCTGGCCGAAAAAGAGGGACGACAGGCCTATATCGATACGTTGAATGATTTTTTCGACGCGATCGCCGCACCCTTCAACCGCAATGGCGGGCAGATCCTAAGTTTCCTGGGTGATGGGTTTTTGGCTGTCTATCCTTGCGACCGCCACAAGGACCCATCCCGGCAGGCTTGCCAGGCGGCACTGTCGGCTGTGCGTGTGGCCCAGGCGCGGTTGGCGGATATGAACGAGGAACGCCGGAAAAGAGGGGTCGCCGTTATCGGCTATGGCCTCGGTCTGCATGTTGGCAATGTGATGTTCGGCAATGTCGGGCTGCGCGACCGGTTGACGTTTTCAGCCTTCGGTTCGGCGGTCAATGAAGTGGTCAGGCTTCAGTTGCTCACCAAGAAATATGCAAGCGATGTGGTGGCGAGCCATGCCTTTGCCGACTACTGCGCCGGTGACTGGATAACACTGGGTGAGGAAAAACTGCGGGGTGTTCGCCAGCGGGTAACGATTCTGCAACCCGGCCCGCTCATGGCTAAAATGCAGAGGGACGACGTTGAAGCCGATCTGCATCGCACGGGTCTTTCTGAAGCCGAGCGTTTGATTCTCCTGCATCGCGATGCCGTCCAACTCGACGGGCAGAAAAGGTCCCAAGCGATGATGGATCGATTTCTACAATAAATCAGGGATGGATGCCGGGAAACAGTCTCGATAGAGGAACAGAACGCGCCTCGAAAAGCTTGTGGAACGGGATCTTTGCATGACCGCTTTACAGCGAAGAGAAGTGCGCCATATATGATCAAAGGCGTTGTCGTGCGGCATGGGGCGTGGGACGACAGGCGCTGCATTTCACGAGTGACGATGGAAAAAAGCCTGGGGCGCTACATCTGGTCGAATACCTATCTGCAACAGGTGTGGATCCTGTGCATTGTCGGTCTATCGATGATCCCCTATTTCCTGTCCTTCGATCTGCCAAAGCAGATCGTCAATGGCCCTATTCAGGGCCAGGGCTTTGAAGAGGCCGGGGCGACAAAGCCGTTCTTGCATGTTGCCTTCGACCTGCCATGGATCGGACATCTGGAAATCTTCAGCGGTTTCGAGCTTAACCGCTTACAAATGCTGATGGCGCTCAGCCTCGTCTTCCTGTGTCTTGTCGTGCTGAACGGTTTGTTCAAATTCTACATCAACACCTATAAGGGGCGGCTTGGTGAGCGCATGCTGCGCCGGATTCGCTTCGAGTTGATCGATCGGGTTCTGCGGTTTCCGCCCGTGCATTTCAAGCGGGTCAAATCCGCTGAGATTGCCACGATGATCAAGGACGAGGTCGAGCCGCTGGGCGGTTTTACCGGCGATGCCTTCGTCCAGCCCGCGCTTTTGGGTGGGCAGGCGCTGACAGCGCTGATCTTCATCATCCTTCAGAATGTCTGGCTGGGAATGATCGCGGCTGGCATGGTCTGCGTTCAGGCCATTATCATTCCACGTATGCGCAGACGGCTTCTGGAGCTGGGTCGCCAGCGCCAGTTGACGGCGCGTCAGTTATCAGGTCGGGTTGGCGAAATCGTCGATGGCATTCATACCATTCATGCCCATGACACATCCAATTTCGAGCGTGCCGATATCGCTGCCCGTCTCGGCCTGATTTTTTCGATCCGCTACGATCTCTATCAGTGGAAGTTCATGGTGAAATTCATCAATAACTTCCTGGCCCAACTGACGCCGTTTCTGTTCTATGCCATCGGCGGGTATATGGCTTTGGAGGGCCGACTCGACATCGGCCAGTTGATCGCTGTTATTGGCGCCTATAAGGACCTGCCGGGTCCGCTGAAGGAATTGATAGACTGGGATCAGGCCCGCCAGGACGTGCAGGTCAAATATGCCCAGGTGGTCGAGCAATTCGATGTCGATCGGCTGGTCGATGCTCGGGTTCATACGATTGCGGCCACCCCGGTCGACCCGCTTTCCGAGGCACTGGTGGCTTCGAACCTGGTACTGTGCGACGATAGTGGCGCGCGCCTGCTCAATAGCGTTTCATTGGATATTGCCCCCAATGAGACGGTTGCAATTGTCGGTCAGAACGGTGGTGGCGGCGAGGCGCTGGCGGAAGCTCTGGGACGTATCCTGTGGCCGGAATCCGGCCATATCAGCATTGGTGGGCAGGATATTCTCACCATGCCGGAATCGGTCACCGGGCGTCGACTTTCCTTTGTGTCCTCGGATGCCTATTTCTTCCATGGCACTCTGCGGGACAATCTCCTCTACGGGTTGAAACATGCGCCTTTGACGGATGTCACCTATGACGGACCGGCGGCGCGCAAATACAAACGCGACCTTCTGGAGGCGCAGCGATCCGGTAATCCGCTTCTCGATCTCAACAGCGATTGGGTGGACTATCGATCGGCTGGAGCCGAAGGGCCGGATGGTCTCTTGACGGTGATCCGTCCGGTTCTGGACGCGGTGGCGATTTCAGAGGATATTTTCGATCTCGCCCTGCGTTCGCAAGTGGATACGCTTGCCCATCAGGAGTTGACCGAGCGAATCGTCGAGATCCGCCATGCCCTGCGCCGTCGGTTGAATGAGGAGGACCTGGACGACATTGTCGTACCCTTCGAGGCTGATGCCTATAACAGCCAGGCAACCGTGGGTGAAAACCTGCTTTTCGGCAAAATGAAACCCTCGATGATCGACGGTCAACGGCTGGCGGCGCATCCCTATTTCCGCAAGGTGATGCGTGACACCGGCATTGGCGACGCGTTCTACGCAATGGGGCTTGAAATCGCGGCGAATGCGGTGGAACTGTTTCGAGACCTTCCGCCCGACCATCCGTTTTTCCAGCAATTGACCTTTATGAGCGCGGAGGATCTGCCCGACTACGAGGCTTTGCTGCAAAAGCTCCAGGGCATGTCCGCAACGCAGGCCTCGGCCATCGAGCGCAGCAGCATTATCCGCCTCAGCTTTGCCTATATCGAGCCGCGCCATCGTTTCGGCCTTTTGACGCAAGAATTGATGGACAAGATCGTCGATGCGCGTCGCGAGTTTCATGCCGGAATTCCCGCGGATCTGGCGGAAAAAATCGAGCGTCACGACGTAGAACGGTTCACCTTGTCGGCATCGTTGATGGACAATGTCCTGTTCGGCCGGCTGGCTGTGCGCGAAGCCGATGCGTCTGACCGGATTCGGGCGATCATCCGCGACATTTTTGCAGACCTCGGCCTTGCCGAAAGCGTGCTGTCTATCGGGCTGGATTTTGATGTCGGCTCGCAGGGGCGGCGATTGACCGCTGTTCAGCGCCAGAAGCTCAATCTGGCACGGGCGCTGCTAAAGCGATCGGATTATTTCATCTTCAACAGGCCCTTGTCGGCGCTCGATCAGCGGGCGCAGGATAAGATCGTCAGCCACATCATGCAGGATCTACATTGCGACGGTCATCGGCCCGCGATCATCTGGGTTTTGCCAAATGCGGATATAAGTGGTCTTTTTGACAGGATACTCGTCTTCGACAAAGGAAATCTTGTCGAAACCGGGAGTTTCGAAGAGCTTTCCGCCAAAGACGGGATGTTCAAACAGTTTCTCTCGTAATATCGTGATCAGGCGCGATAGGGGGTAAGACGCAAATGCTACTGAAGGACGAAGTTGAAATGTTGCGGCGTGTGCCGCTGTTTTCCCAGATTGCTCCAGCCAAGCTGAAGCTGCTGGCTTTTGCGTCCGATCGGATGACCTGTCGTGAAGGACAGAACCTGTTTCGCCAGGGCGATGTCGGTGACGCAGCCTATGTCGTGCTGTCAGGGACAGCCGATGTCCTGGTCAATTCGGATGCCGGAGAAATCAAGGTCGCGGAAGTCCAGAGCAATTCTATTGTCGGGGAAATCGCTATTCTCTGCGACGTGTCGCGAACGGCAACCGTGCGGGCGGCTTCCCGGCTTGAAGTCTTGAAAATCAGCAAGGAAAATTTCCTGAAACTGATGAGCGATTTTCCCGAAATCTCCTCGGAAATCACCCGTGTTCTGGCGGATCGTCTCAATCACACCACATCCGAACTGTCCGCAGCTCGCAGCCGCGAGCAACAATTGCTGAACTGATACCGAGAGCGGTCGTCTCAGCACTCGGCATATCGGATAGCCGGGCTGTCATATATCCTTTACTTGCTTTTCTGCCCATTTCCGCGAAGTTTCGGCATCTATTCGACCTCGTTCTATCCTGAATCGAGGCATTGCCCCAAACATCCCGGAATGTGCCATGACCGATCTTAGCGCCCGCGACCGTCTCGCGCCTGACAGTTCTCCACGCTTGTTGGCTCTTGCCAGCATTGCTCTTGAAGCCGGAGCGCTGGCGCGCCAGTCCTTGCGTCGCCGTCATGTCGACCAGATGGTTTCCAAGGGACCGCGTGATTATCAGACGGACATTGATGTCGCCGTCGAGCGCCTGATCGTTGCCGGTGTCTGCGAGGCCTTTCCGGACCATGCCATCCAGGGTGAGGAAGAGACCGGCAACCGTACAGGTGGCCCAGATGCACCGGTTATCTATATCGATCCCATTGACGGCACCACCAATTTTGCCTGGGGCCTGCCGCATTTCGGCATGACCATCGCCATTGCCGAACAGGGTAAAATCACCTGCGGGGTGGTCTATGACAGCATGCTCGATGAGCTGTTCAGCGCTGAAATTGGCAAGGGCGCCTGTCTGAATGGCGAAAAACTACAGTGTGCTGATGTGGCCGATGTCCAGAATGTGCTGGTCGGAGCGGGCCTGCCGGTCCCCGGACAAGTGAAAAGCGTGGACGAGGAGCTCTATCACCGCGCACTACGCCGGTTGATGGACAATACCGCTGGCGTGCGCCGTCTCGGTTCGGCTGCGCTATCGGTTGCCTATGTCGCTTGCGGTCGGCTGGATGGTTTTTTCGAGGATGGCTTGCAGGTTCACGACTATGGTGCCGCAGCCCTGATCCTGACTGAGGCCGGGGGCTTGCTCACAGGCTTTGGCGGAATGCCGGTTGATGCGGGAGGCGGCATTCTCGCTGCCACGCCCGCTTTGCATCCCTGGTTGCTTGCCGGCTTTCAGCCTGCCATGGACCGTTGATTGTCATAGAGTGCGATCATCGCTTGAAGCCCGACCGGATCATCCGTGGTGATCTGGTCGCATTTCAACGCCAGCAGCCGCAGGACGCGTGGTAGCGATGCCTCGTCCGCCCTGTTGATCGTATAGGCATCGATCCGTTTTCCAGCAGCATGGAAGGCGGCGACCATGTTGAAACCGCGATCTTCGGCAAACAGCACGGCCTCATGGTCGAGATAGATCATCTCGGCACCGGGAATGGCCGCAACTGCATCGCCTATGAAGGCAACGAAGTCACCACTTTCCATTGCCCGTTCAATGGCACCGCCATGGCAGGGATCGTAACCGAGCGGCAGGCCGGGCAGGGCCTCTGCCAGACGGGTGACGGCCTGTGCATCGCCCGCCGACAGGATAACCCGGTCGCGCACCGGCCCGATGGCGGAAACGAACGCGGCGATGTCCTGCTGCGTCAAGTCGCTGGCCTTTTCCTTCAGGTCCAGTTGCAATACGGCACCTGCACGATGGGAATTGCTGGCCAGAACGCGCCCGAGATCATCGATCAGCATAACCCTATGGGCACTTGGCTGTCCGTCATGGTCGCGCAGGAACAGGCCGCGCAACTGCTCCGCTGAGGCGGCGCGCACCGGGCCTTGGCCGGTGGTGGCTTTGTCCAAAATTTCGTCATGCAACACGGCCAGGCCGCCACCGGCATGACAGACAAGATCGATTTCGACGCTGGCGCCAAGCGCCATGCCCTCGGTAATCCGGTCCGGCGTGAAGGAAATATCGCCCGCCTGCTTATGGCCGCGATGCCATTTCAGCATGGTCCTGAAACCGTCACGCTCGATAAACAAACCATCAGACATTGGCCAGACTCCTTAATCTATCGGCGGTCCGGGACACGCAGACCACCTTATTGTCGCGGAACACCCGGAAAGCCCTGACCTGCAATTCGGCACGGTCGCCTTTTTGCCAACCGGTTCCCGGATCGGTCATGGCCTTTACCCGTGTACCATCGCCGAGTTGAAGATCGACCATGAGATGGCTGCCAAAATCGATGGCCCGGCAGACAAAGGCCGCATCCGCCCGGTCGGTGGGCGACAAATGCAGGGCTTCCGGACGAACGGCCAGCACCGCATCGCCATCCTCTGGATTGCTATCAGCATCGACCGCCAGGGAAAGGTCAATATGAGTGAATGCGCCCCGGCGCATCATGCCTGGAATGAAATTCATCTGGCCGATAAAGCCAGCAACGAATTCTGTTTCCGGCTCGCGGTAAACCCGGTCTGGCGGGGCGATCTGCTCGGCGCGCCCAGTCCGCATCACGACGATGCGGTCGGCCAATGCCAAAGCTTCGTCCTGTCCATGGGTGACGAACAGGGTGGTAATGCCAAGCCGCTGCTGGATATCGCGCACTTCCTCACGCAGCCGTTCGCGCAAATGCTGATCGAGGCTGGCAAAGGGTTCATCAAGCAGCAGAATTTTCGGCTCCAGTACCAGCGAGCGGGCAAGTGCCACTCTCTGCTGCTGGCCGCCTGAGAGTTGATAGGTCTGGCGCTGGCCGTAATCCTTCAACCCGACCATGGCCAGCGCTGCCTCGACCCGATCAGCGATTTCGCTTCTCGCCATGCCGCGCAGCTTCAGGCCGAACGCGATGTTCTTGAACACATTCATATGGGTCCAGAGTGCATGGCTTTGAAAGACCATGCCCGTCGGTCGCCGTTCCGGCGGCAGATGGGTGACATCCTGGCCGTCGATCCGAATTATGCCGCTGGTTGGCGCTTCAAATCCGCCAATCATCCGCAGCAGCGTCGATTTGCCCGAACCGGAAGGACCGAGCAGGCAGACCAGCTCGCCATCCTCCACATGCAATGAGAACGCATCGACGGCGGTGGAGCCGGGAAACTGTTTTGAAATGCGGTCAAGGGTCAGTTGGGCCATGGGTGTTCGTTTCTATTCCGGTTACAGGCAATGAGAGTGTATTCAGGCGCCAAAGCCCTTGGCGAATGCGCCTGTGCCGATGGCGCGGCGAGCAAAGATCAGCGCGAGGAAGGAGGGCACCCACAGCATGACCGAGAGCACCGCGCCATATTGCACCACCATCTGATTGTTGATGAAGGACACCATCAAGACAGGCATGGTTCGCACCTGCGGCGCGCCGATCAGCCAGGCGCCTTCGGTTTCGTAAAACGTGCTAACAAAGGTCAGGAGCAGGGCGGCAAAGATGGTCGGCGCTGCCTGCGGCAGCGTGATCGACCAGAACACGCACAAGGGCCGGGCGCCCGCGTCACGGGCCGCTTCCTCCATCCGCCGATCGACATTCTGAAAGGCGGCAACCGGTATCCAGATCATCAGCATCAGCGTGCCGACCAACTGGATCAGCGCGACGCCCCAGAAGGTGCTGATCAGATGCAGCTTCAGGAAAATCGCTGCAATTGCCACCAGCAGGCCGAATTTGGGGAAGGCATGCGAGGCGAGAAAAGACAGGAACAGCAGATTGCGGCCTGGAAATTTCATCCGGGCAAAGGCATAGGCCGCGGGAAGACAGATCACCGCCGACAGCAGCGTTACCGTGGCGGTGAGGCGCAGGCTGAGAAACAGCGCTTCCCAGACATCGGCACGTCCAAGCGTCAGGAACCAGAAGCGCAGGCCGAATTGCTGCGGGATGACTGATGGATAGCGCCAGACCTCTGTAAAGGCCCAGGTGCCGACCACGAGCAGCGGCAGGGCGATAAACAGCGTGAGGAGGCCTGCAAAAGCCAGGCCCGTCCAGTCGATCCTGCCTGTTCTCATCGCAGGGGCCTCATCGTGTTCGTTCCTGATTTCTGGCAATCGAATAGACATAGAACGCCCCGAAAAACAGGCAAAAGCCGAAGCTGATCACGGCTTGCGTTGTGGCGTTCAGCGGATCGTTCAGATCGGCAAACGTTCGCTGCATGAAAGGCCCCATCATTTCCGGCGAGGCCGGGCCGAGCAGATAGGGCAGGGTAAAGGCCGAAAATATTCCGAGAATGGCAAAGGAACTGGCGACCAGGAAGGAATTGGCCATGCGCGGCAGGATGATATGCACAAACACCTGCACAGGCCGTGCACCGGCATCGCGCGCCGCCTCGACCGCATTGTTGGAAATGGCGCTGAGACCCGCCGTCAGCATCAGCACGGTCAGTGGCAGATTGTCCCAGACCAGACCGATCACCGGCCCCCAGGGCGTCAGATAGGGGGTTGGCAGTTTCGGCAGGCCCACGGCGTGAAGCAGGATATCGACTGTGCCATTCGGGCCTAAGGTGCGGATCAGCGCATAAGAAAGAATGATCGACGGCACGAACATCGGGAAGATCGCCAGCGCCTGCACGTAAGCGGCAAGTCTGCCAGAGGAAAAGCGCAGATAGAGCGCAATCGGCACGCCGATCAACAGCAGCACAACGCCACAGACGGCAGTGGTCCAGAGGGTGATGCCGAGATTGCGCAGGCTGTAGGTGTCACTGAAGAAGAACCGGTAGGACGCCGTGGAAACGTGCCACCCGCCCTCCGGCGTGGTCACGACAAGCGTGCCGATCACCGCCGAGATGATCGGATAAATGATCAGCCAGCCCAAGAGCAGGATAGGAAGGGCGACCAGAAGCAGGCCAGTCAGCCCGTGTCCAGCCTTTGCCGTGCGCCCTTTATCGAGCGGCAGCGAACTTGTCGTGCTGGTCATCAACCCCGCGCCAGGCCTGGTGCGACATTGCGGAACCAGCCGTCATTGACCGCCATTTCCCAATCGCCGCTTGGGAATGTCGGGATCGACGCGGGAATGACGTCGGCATATTTTTCACGCAGGTCCTTGGAAATATAATCCCAGGACACACCCGGAAAGCCGCCAAGTTCGGTGATGATTGCCGACTGAATTTCTTCAGACAGCAGGACATTGGCGAGCTTCAGGGCGGCATCCTTGTTGGCACCGTTGGAAAATACGGTCAGCCGGGCGAAATCGCCGCAAAGCGCCAGATCGGTCAATTGCACCAGCCGTGTCGTGTCTGGCAGGACGCCTTGGGCAATCGACTGAAGGGCCTGATCGGACCAGACCGGCACCATGGTGACGACGCCTTGAGCAAGCAGCTGGATCGACTGTGAATTACCGGAGGTATAGGCACCCTTTTCATAGAGCGATGGGGCCAGATCGTTGAGGATCTTCCAGCTCGGCGGCAAGGCTTTTTCCGCCGCTTCTGCGGTGTAATTGCCAACGGTAAATTTCGAAGGGTCGCGGCCATTGGCTTCGTGGATAGCACGGCGGACGAAATTTCCACCGGAGCCGCCCTTGTCGGGGCGGTTGTAGATGAACTGGCCGGGATTAGCCTTGATCCAGCCAATCAGTTGGTCCCAGGTCTTCGGTGCATCTTTCGGAGCGAGCTTGGTGCTGTCATAGGCCAGAAGAACCTGCGAGCCGCGATAGGGCAGCGACTGCGACAGATCGATCGCCATCGGGTTGACGCGGCCAAAATTCGGGACATTCTTTTCCGAGAATGCCACCCATAGACCGGCATCGATGGCGCCGGTTGGCAGGCGCGGATTGAAGGCTTCAAACAGGTCGGCCTGCGGATCGCTGTTGGATTTTAGTGCGGCGAGGGCGCGGTCGCCAATCGCCCGCAGACCGTTATTGTCACCGGCATCGATCACCTTGATCGTCAGGTCGCTATTGGCTTTTTCGAAGCTTGGACGGATGATGTTGTTCCAGAAATCGATGATATTGGCGTCGGAGCCACTGTAGACATTGATTTCCTTGCCCGCAGCAAAGGCAAAATTCGGCATGGCAGCCAGGCCAGCGCTTGCACAAGAAGCTAGCAGAAAGTCGCGTCTGTTCATCATCGGTCTCCGAAACGGGGTGATATACACCCCCTAAATTTTAGGGCAGCGTTACCGCTGGACCGTGACAGTGACATGAAAGTTGAATGATGGTTTTGTGTCTTTTCGAACAAAGGGTAGATTGTCTCTTGCTGCCTTTTAGCTCCTTTGTCCCAGCAGGGCCCTTGTGAATTGATTCTTGCAAAATTAGCTGATTGCAAACAGGGGAGGTTTCCAATCATCAGTCGTTGTCGAGACAAAGCGTAAAGAGTGTGCCGATGTCAGAACCGAAAGCAGTCAGCACCGCCGTTGTCGTTCTCGCCGCTGGGCAGGCCCGCCGGATGGGTGGCAGCGTGCATAAGCTTCTTGCGCTTTTTGATGGCGTCCCACTGATCCGTCGCGTGGTAACGATCAGCCTTGAGAGCCGGGCGGCATCCGTTACGGTTGTCACCGGACATCGTCGGGAGGAGGTCGAGGCTTGTCTTTTGGACTTGCCAGCCGAGATGAGTTTCAATGCCGGATTTGCCGAGGGGATGGCGTCCTCGTTGATTACCGGACTAAATTCTCATGATGTGGCTGACACGGATGGCGTCATGGTGGTGCTCGGCGATATGCCGGGGCTGACAGCGTTGCATCTCGATGCGCTGCTCTTAGCATTCGAAAGCGCGGATGGCGGGGCGATCATCCGTGCAGCGTCAGGTGACGTGCCGGGTAATCCGGTTATTTTACCAAGGGCGCTTCGCCCGGCATTGCTGGCATTGACAGGCGATAAGGGCGCCAAGGCGATCATCGCTGCCAGCACGTTGCCGGTCATCAATGTTGATATCGGTCCGGCTGCCCTTGTCGATGTCGACACACCAGACGCCATTTTGGCGGCTGGCGGAGTGTTGAACGGATAACGTTCGTATTGGCTTACGTATTTGCCGAGTTCAGGCTTTCAAGCAATGCAGCGATATAGCCGTAGCAGAAGGCGAAGGCGACGCCGGTTGGATCGCGGCCGCTGATGGTGGGAACATGATCCGGCATCAGCATATATTGGTAGCCGACTTCGTGATAAATCTTGACCGACCGCACCATGTCCATATCGCCTTCATCGGGAAAGGTTTCCATGAAGGATAGTTTGCCGCCGCTGATATTGCGGAAATGGACGTTGAAGATCTTGCCGCGCGTTCCGAACCAGCGAATGATATCGTCGATTTCCTCGCGCGGATTGTCCAGCATTTCACCAATTGATCCCTGGCAGAAATTCAGGCCGTGATAAGGGCTTTCGCGCATCTGCACGAATTTCTTCAGCCCTTCAACGGTGCCAAGAACGCGGGTTACACCCTTATAGCCAGGCGGCGTATAGGGATCGTGCGGATGGCAGGCCAGGCGCACCTTGTTGCTTTCGGCAACCGGCACGACCCGTTCGAGGAAATAATCGATCCGCTCCCAATTTTCATCTTCCGAAAGAACGCCAGCCAGACCCGGTTCTGCGGCCTGATCGGCCTTGTCCCAGCGGAAGCTTTCATTCATCGAGCCGCCGCGGCCTTTTTCCATCGGCGTGCGGGGAATGCCGATCAGGTTGAGATTGTATTTTGCTGCCGGAATTCCAGCTGCGGCCAGATTCTCGATCATCTGGCAAACCGCATCGATCTGGCGGTCACGGTCTGGGCCAGCCAACAGGATATCCGGATAGGATGCTCTTTCGATTGGGCTGGAGGGCAAAGGCAATTGCAGCATGTCCAGAATAAGGCCAAAGCTCTCGACCTTGTCGCGATGTCGCTCGATATCGGAAAGTGTCCAGCTGCGCGGATCGCCCGGTGGATCGGCGCAGATATGTTTCAGGCCCAATTGCGCAAACACCCGATAATCGTCATCGTCTCGCGCGCCAACCTGCGTTCCTAAATACATGACGCTCCTCCTTATGCCAGTGCCATTTATCATGACATAATATGAATTCTATGGAGTGTCGAGATATTTTCAGGCTTTTTGGTACGCTGGCTTGTGGCGATTTGTCGGCGTTATAGAAGCTATTAGAACGCACTATTGATGAAGATGGTGGCGTGGGGGTGGTGCAATAGACGACAATCAATCCTTTCATACTATGATTCTGGATTAGATATATTATGTGTTTGATGTGGCTCCACATTGCAGCGTGCACGCGAATTTTTGCCGCACCAAGGGGGGCTCATTATAAAGCGATTTTCTCAAAAGAGATCCATGCCTGCTGATTTCAGTTTGCCGGCAGACGTAATCTCCCAAATACGCATGGCTAAAAATTCAAATAGTCTGGGGCCCTTTCGACGGAGTAGGGCGTGCCCCGATTTGATGAATGTGAAGGGCTGAGCGAGGGGCTTCGTCGCAGAGTTGTTCCTCGCATCTTTTGCAGGATGCTCAAGCGGGCTGTTGCGGCTACATCGTGAAAGCGAGTGATGCCTTAGGGCTGAAACCTTTGATATGCATGTGTGTTTTGCAGTCGCGAACAATGATGGACGCTGCTGCGAAAAAAAACAATTACCTCTGATTGCATTGATCGTTGACAGTCGGTTAAATATTGCTATCCTTCGACTGAATAACAAAGATAGTTTTTTGAGAAAACAAGTCAAAAAAAATTAGTAACGTAAAATATAAACTGGTTTATGAAATTTTGAGAATCGCTCGTTCCATTCGAATATTTAAAATAAGCAAATTATTTAATTCTTATTGGAGGTAAGTGTGGCATCTGTCGCTATCATTGGTTCCGGTATTTCCGGACTGAGTGCAGCCTATTCGCTTGATAAAGACTTTGACGTTCATGTTTTCGAGCAGGACGACCGGCCTGGTGGACATGCAAGCACAGTGGTCGTTTCCGATCCATTGGGTGATGTCGGTGTGGATACGGGCTTTATGGTGTTTAATCCGCCCAATTATCCGAAGCTTACCAAGTTTTTTGCTGAGCTGAACGTGCCGCTGACCGAGCATTCCGGTGGTTTCAACTTCTTCGATGTCGATGCCGGTACCTATTACGGCACAGAGGAATTTGAAAAGGACGAGGCTTATGTTCGGGCGAATTATGGGCCGGAATTCATTTCCGTCTGGGAGCAGGCGGATCGCCTGCTAAGGGAAGCGCCTCGCCATATCATGGAAGGCAAGTGTCAGATTCCATTGGAGGAATATCTCCGAACCTATGGTTATACTGACGACTTTATCAACGGTTACATGATCCAGATTTCCTGCTCATACTGGTCTGTTCCCGTTGAAGTGACATTGAACTCTCCTGCAGTCATGGTCATTGGCATGTTCCTCAATCATGGCAAGGACGGCCTTGGTGGGAAGGGTGTGAAGTGGCTTGCGGTCAAGGGCGGTGCCAAGGGCTATCTTGATATCCTGATTGGCGGCCTAAAGCGTCCACCAAGGTTGAATGCGGCGGTAACGTCCGTGCGTGCTCTTGCGGATGGCGTGGAGGTTCAGACTGGTGGACGCTGGGAAAAATTCGACTATGCCATTGTCGCGACCCATGCCGATCAGGCTTTGAAATTGCTCGACAATCCGAGTGTCAAGCAACGCGAAATTCTTGGGACGTTTCAGTACAATCGTTGCAACACAGTTCTCCATACCGATTCATCCGTGATGCCTGTGCCGCCGCACAGATGGAAGAGTTGGAATTACGGCTGTATGACGGTGGATGGCAAAAGGCGGCCCTATCTCGTCTATCATATGAATTCAATTCAAGGGTTTAAGGCGGAGCAGGACTATTTCGTGTCGTTGGATAGTCCGCTGCCTATCGATCCTGCCAAGGTGATCAAGACCTTCGATTACGAGCATCCGGTCATTACCATCGAGAGCAGCAAAATGCAGGCGCGCTTGCCTTCGATCAATGACGATGGTCCGCTGTATTTTTCAGGTTCTTACTTCTCTGTCAGGGATCTTGGGCCGGATTTCGTCGGTTTCCACGAAAGCGGCGTCTATTCCGGTACACAAGCGGCGCGCCTTGTGAAGCGGCATGCCTCAGCTCCAATCGGGAAGACGGCGTAACCTATCGACGTGAGGCCTTCGCCTTTTTTAATCGAGACAAGGATTTGCAGCATAAGGCGCATCATCATCGGGTGCGCCTTGCTAGAAGTCATGTATCGTCGAATGGTAGGCGGCAAATCATTTCCATGTCATAAGCTATTGGTATTATAAGATATTTCTTCCCTTCGCAATAAAGCCATAGCTGCATCGATCACCCTGAGCCTGTTTTCAGGAATGGAGAATTGTGCCGTTAAGGTCGCTCGCCGAAGGGCCAAAGCAATAGTCACGTTGCGACAGTCGAAAGCCGGCATACGGCCGGATGTTGCAATTATTTCGGGTTCCAGGTGCTAATTTGCGTCTGGAGATGGTATCGCAGGATGGACCATGTCGGAAGTGCTCCTGTTCGTTCATGTTTTTGCTGCAGCAATGTTCCTTGGTAATATTGTTGTAACAGCCGTGTGGAAACTGATTGCAGATCGAAGCAATAATCTTGATATACTAAGATATGCGATAAAATTGGTTTTTTTGACCGATTATGTATTTACATTCGGTGGAGCTGTACTTTTATCTGTGACGGGCGGGTATATGGCTCGCAGCTACGGTATGAATTTCATCGACACGCCGTGGTTGCTGTATGGAGTGGGCTGTTTTCTTTTGTCAGGCCTGTCCTGGATGTTGGGGCTCATTCCCAATCAGATCCGCCAGCGAAGGCTTCTCAACGAGGCATCGGATTTCGATGCGATTGCCAAGCCGTTCCGCGCCTTGGCCAGGCGTTGGTATCTCTGGGGAACCCTCGCCAATCTTTTCGCGATCTGCGCCTTGTTTTTCATGGTCACGCGGTGACGTGGCCGATTTTTAAAATGCATTTCAACGCAACAAAGGGTGACGAATAATGTCTGACGTTCAAACCAAATTCAGCTACGCCGAAGCCAAGACCTGGCTGGTCGAAAAATTCGCCTACAAGCTTTCGGTTCCAGCATCGGAAATCGATGTGAATAAGATCTTCACCGATTTCGGTCTGGATTCCACCGAGACACTGGTTCTTGCAGGGGAAATGGAACAGTGGCTCGGCTTCGAATTGCCGCCGACGGCCATGTGGTACCACCCGACGATCGAGAAGCTGGCCAATTATCTTGTCGAGGCCAAGGATCTCTTCGAAAAAGGCGAACTCTGAATTCCAGAAGCCACAATCTAGCGAGGTATGGCCAGCGAGGTATGGCCAGCGAGGTATGGCGAATGGAGATGCCGAAATCTGCAAGTGAACTTGCCCACCGAGAGAATGCCGGGATGACCGTGGTTTGCGTTCATCCCGGCGGAATGCCCATCCGCAGTTACATACAGCTTGCGGAGCGAATGACAGGCTATTCCTGGCATCTGGTCGAGCTTTCTCTCAACAAGCGCTACACCTCGGCGTTGGGCAAGACCGATCTTCCCGAAGGCATTCTGGGGGAGATTGCCGATGAAGCAATCGCGGATTTGGGAGAGGTCTGGAACACTGAGCGGCTCTGTCTGCTGGGCTGGTCTTTTGGAGGCGTGCTGGCTTGCGAGATGGCAAGCCGGCGGACGGACGGCGCTTGCGGCGCCGTCCTGCTCGACAGCATCGCACCACGCTTGTTCAATGGCGTGATGGATGGGACGCAAACAGAGCGGTTGATAAAGCTCAGCCGTTCACAAGTGGTCAGGGTTCGTTGGTTCACGGACTATATGCGGGCGCTGAAGCGGGTCGCCTGGGACGTGGCAGGTAGCGATGCCCATCGCCTGTCGGAAGACGATCTGATCGAGCTGATGCGTCTACAGTTAATTGCCAATGGCGGCCTGCCGGAAACCACCAGCTTTGTCGGGTTTTCCAAAGTCTACCGGGAGTTTTCGCGAGGAATGAACCGCAATATCGCGGTCATCCTTGCGCACAAGCCGCAATCCTACGGGTTTCCCGTGCATCTGGTTCGGTCGGATTACCCATTATACGAGATATTTCATCTGCATGAAGACATGGGGTGGGGGCAGTTGGCACCCAATCTCACTGTCTCGAACCTGCCGCTGGGCCATTATGAAATGTTGCTGGAGCAACAGGCCCTGGATCACATTTCAACACATATTGAAAATATATCGCACCGTTTGATTTGAAATATATTGACGAAAACCTTTTGGAAGGGGCCGAATAATGGACGGGTTCTCGCAGCGCGTATACGATGTCTTTTCTCCTATCGCAATTGTTGGCGTGGGAGCTTTGTTTCCTGAAGCCAAAAATGCTGATGAATACTGGAGCAATATTGTCAAAGGCAAGGATTGCCTGAAGGATGTGCCGGAGACTCATTGGAAGATCTCCGATTATTACGATCCAAATCCATCGACGCCTGATAAGACCTATGCGCGCCGCGGCGGCTTCATTCCTGAAACGGCCTTCAATCCTGTCGAGTTCGGTCTGCCGCCGTCTCAGCTTGATGTCACTGATATTCTGCAGATCCTCAGCCTCAGCGTCGCCAAGCAGACATTTCTGGATGCAGGTTACGAACATGCCAAGCTGAACCGTGAAAAGACCGGCGTCGTGCTCGGCATTACCGGTGCCAATTCGCTGGTGACACCGCTGACCTCGCGCCTGCAATATCCGCTGTGGCAAAAGGTTTTGGAGAGCCGGGGTCTTCCCAAGGCCCAGGTTGATGATATCGTCGAGACGCTGAAGCTTGCCTACGCCCCTTGGGAGGAAAACTCCTTCCCCGGCATGCTGGGCAATGTCGTGGCCGGGCGTATCGCCAACCGCTTCGACCTTGGCGGTATCAATTGCACGGTGGATGCGGCCTGCGCCAGTTCGCTGGCGGCCATGCGCATGGCCATCGATGAGCTGCACAGCGGTCGCGCCGACATGATGCTGACCGGCGGCTGCGATGCGGAAAACACCATCCTGATGTATATGTGCTTTTCCAAGACACCCGCCTTCAGCAAGAAGGGGGTGATTTCGCCGTTTGATGAGAATTCCGACGGCACGTTGATCGGCGAAGGCATCGGCATGATGCTGCTGAAGCGGCTGGAAGATGCCGAACGCGATGGCGACCAGGTTTATGCCGTCATCAAGGGTCTCGGTTCGGCCAGCGATGGCAAGTTCAAGAGCATTTACGCACCGCGCGCCGCTGGACAGGTCAAGGCGTTGCAACGCGCCTATCAGCAGGCGGGCATCTCTCCCCATGATGTTGACCTGTGGGAGGCCCATGGCACCGGCACGGCGGTGGGCGATGCAACCGAAGTGGATGGTCTCAAGACCTTCCTAAAGAGCTGGGACAATGATGGGTCTTCTTCGCCCATCGCGCTCGGCTCGGTCAAATCGCAGATTGGCCATACCAAAGCAGCGGCGGGTGCCGCTTCCGCCATCAAGGCGGCGCTTGCCTTGCAGCACGGCGTCCTGCCCCCGACCATCAATGTTAACCGGCCCGATCCGAAGCTGGGTCTGGACGAGACAGCACTCTATTTGAATTCCACAGCTCGTCCGTGGTTCCGCGATCCCAAGACCGCCAAGCGCCGGGTTGGCGTCAGCGCCTTCGGCTTTGGTGGCACGAATTTCCATCTGGTCCTTGAGGAAGCACCACAGACCGCAAAGGCACCGAAGCTGCGTAGCGTCCTGCCGCGCCCCATCGTCGTTGCAGCCCCCACTGTCGCTGCTTTGCGCAAACGTTGTGAAGAGCTTCTCACCGCCACAGGCGAAACGGCCTGGCCTTTCGACGTTTCGATCCCGGAAAACCATCCGCGTCTGGGCCTGGTGGCAGCAGACGAGACCAGCCGCCGCGCTTTGTTGAGTGAAGCGATTTCGCTGCTTGACAGCCGCCCGGCTACAGCCGAATGGCGTCATCCAAAGGGCATCACTTTCCGTCCCAGCGCATTTGCAAATGCCAAGCTGGCCGGCCTGTTTGCCGGGCAGGGATCGCAGCATCCCAACATGGGCCGCATGGCGGCCGTGGCCATTCCGGCGCTCGGTGATTTCGTCGGTGCTGCCGATACCTTGTTTGCAAAGGATGGCGCTCAGCCCCTTAGCCAGGTGATGTACCCGATCCCGGCCTTTGACGATGCGGATCGCAAGGCACAGGAACAGGCCTTGCGCCGCACGCAATATGCCCAGACGGCAATTGGCGCACTGTCGGCAGGTCATTATCGCTGGCTGCAAAATCTCGGCCTCAAGCTGGAAGCGGTGGCTGGCCATAGCTTCGGCGAATTGACGGCGCTCTGGGCCTCCGGGGCGTTGAGCGATGCTGATTTCTCAAGCCTGGCCAAGGCGCGTGGCGATGCCATGGCTGCCGTGACCGGCGATGGCGCTGGCACGATGACGGCGGTGAAGGCCGGTCGTGAGCAGTTGGAAAGCCTGATCGCCGCCACCAAGGGCAGCGTTCATTTCTGCAATCTGAACACACCGAAGCAGACCGTGGTTGGCGGTGCAGTCGAGGCCATCGAGAAATTCGAGGCCGACCTCAAGGCCGCCTCCATCGGCTTTGTCCGGTTGAATGTTGCCGGGGCGTTTCACACGCCGCAGGTCGAAGGTGCCGTCACGGCATTTGCCGAGCGGATCGACCAGACTGCCTTTGCCGTGCCGCAGATCCCGGTTTATGCCAATCGCAATGGCAAGCCCTATGCTGCATCGGCTGCCGATGTCGCGGCCCAGCTCAAGGGTCAATTGCGCGAGCCGGTCGAATTCATCAAGATTATTGAGCAGATGTATGCCGATGGCATCAGGGTGTTCATCGAGTTCGGCCCGCGCTCGACGCTGTCGAAAATGACCGCTGATATTCTCGGCGACCGGCCCCATCTGGCAATTGCCCTTGACCATGGTCAGCCTGACAAGGCGGATGCCGGTCTGATCGAAGCGGTGGTGGATCTGGCAGTTGCCGGTATTGCACTTGAAAGCCCGGTCGGGACCGCAGGCCTTATCGAGGCTCCGGCCAAAAAGGGCGAGATCAATCTCAACGGCATGAATTACGTGTCACCGTCCCGCAAAGAGGCCTTTGCCAAGGCGCTGGCCAATCCAGTTGTGGTTGCTCCTAAATCGGTTCCCACGCCGCCACAGCCTGTCGCCGCAAAGCCGCTGGCTGCGGCCCCTGCACCTGTCCGGTCGGAACCAGCAAAGCCAGTCGCTGCAAATGTCGCGTTCGGCGTCCCGGCGCCATCCCCGGCACCCTCTTTGAAAGCGGCATCCGTGGAAAAGCCAGCCGAGCCTTTGGCACAAAAGCAAGCCGTTGCCCTGACGGCACCTGCCTCCAGATCTTCATTTGCGGAGAAACCCATGTCCATCCTGAAGAATGAAACGTCGTCCGAGCCAGCAATGGCTCTCGGTGGCGGTGATATCGTCGCTGAATTGGCGCGGTCCAATGGCGAACTGCATCGCGAATATCTCAAGTTTGAGCAAAGCGCCTTGCAAGCCCTGGTGCATAATGCCGGGGAGTTGAGCGCCGCACATGTCGATATGCTCTGCGAGATCCACGAGGAAACCAACCTTACCCACCGTGAATTCATGCGCAGCCTACCAAGCCTGTTTCTTGGTCAGGGCGAACTGCCCGCCGCCCGCGTCAGGACGGTCGAGCATGAGCCTGCAAGGCATGAACCAGTCAAGCGGATGATCGAAACCGCCGTTGCCCATGCTGCACCTGTTGCCGCCGCCAGACCTGCGGTCACAGCCAAGGCATTTGAACCTGTCGTCGCCCCGGTTCAGGCCCCAGCCGCAAAGCCAGTTTCCGCCGCTCCGCCGGCTCCTGTCCCTGCAAAGCCTGTTGCCGCGCCGGTTGCGCAGGTCTCGGCTCCTGCTGCCGCATCCGCTGCGCCAGCAGCGGTTGTCCGCGAAACCTTGCTGGCTGTCGTCAGCGAAAAGACCGGCTATCCCGCAGAAGTTATCGACCTCGACATGGATCTCGAAGCTGATCTCGGCATCGACTCGATCAAGCGCGTGGAAATCCTCGGCTCGCTGAAAGAGCGCCTGCCGCAAATGGCGGAGCTTTCCCCTGATCGCATGGGTGAGCTGCGTACACTGGCCCAAATTCTCGAACTGGCAGGCTCTGCGTCCCCGGCGCTTCAAGCCTCTGCCACTCCGGCCGCGCAGCACGCCGCTGCGTCCATCGTCGCCCCGACACCAGCGGCATTCGCCCCGGCTGTCGCGGCCGGAGCCATCCGGGAAACCTTGCTGGCGGTCGTCAGTGAAAAGACCGGTTATCCCGCCGATGTCATTGATCTTGAGATGGATCTTGAGGCCGATCTTGGTATCGACTCGATCAAGCGCGTGGAAATCCTCGGCTCGCTGAAAGAGCGTCTGCCGCAAATGGCCGAACTTTCTCCTGATCGCATGGGTGAGCTGCGCACGCTGGCCCAAATCCTGGAACTCGCCGGTTCCGTCGCTCCTGCTCCGGTCGCACAGCCCGCCGCCATATCTATCGCTACTCCCGTATCGGCGGCGACCTCTCCTGCTGTTGCGGCCGGAGCCGTGCGCGAAGCCCTGCTGTCTGTCGTCAGTGAAAAGACCGGCTATCCCTCGGATGTGATCGATCTGGACATGGACCTCGAGGCCGATCTTGGTATCGACTCGATCAAGCGCGTGGAAATCCTCGGCTCCCTGAAAGAGCGTCTGCCGCAAATGGCCGAACTTTCGCCTGACCGCATGGGTGAATTGCGCACGCTGGCTCAAATTCTGGCACTGGCCACCGAGGGTGCTGTAGCTGATGTGCCTGCTGCCCCTGCGGCTGCACCAGTCCCGGCATCCGTAGCAGTCCCGGCGCTCGCTCCGACACAAGCACTTGTTCCTGAACCTGCCGGGTTGCCCGCTGGCGCTGTCCGTGAAGCACTTCTCGCCGTCGTCAGTGAAAAGACCGGCTACCCAACCGATGTCATCGACCTCGATATGGACCTTGAGGCTGATCTCGGCATTGACTCAATCAAGCGCGTGGAAATTCTCGGCGCCTTGAAGGAGCGCTTGCCGCAAATGGCGGAGCTTTCCCCGGATCGTATGGGTGAATTGCGCACCCTGGCGCAAATTCTGACCCTGGCCGAAGGTGAGGCTTCAAACGCTGGGGAACCCCAGCAGAAAGAGGCAGCTCTCGCTTCTTTTAAGGATGGTGACGATCTGATCGGGCGCGGTGTCGTCACCCTTTTGCCAGCTCCGCTCGATCTGGTGACGCAACAGGCTTTTCAGAAGGGGGCAAAATTTCTACTGACCGGTACCGATGATGCCTTGATCCTTGCCCTCCAGAAGGGATTGAAAAGCAAGGGTATCGACGCTGTCTGGCTGCGGTTTGAAGGCAAGGTTTCATCGAAGGCTGGTCCGCAATTGGCGGCTGGCAAGGACGAAGCCGAGCTGAAACAGCAATTCGACGCTCAGGGGCCTTGGGATGGGGTGATCTATGTTCACCCCAAGACAATCGACAACGCGCTTCCCGGCGCTGAAAGTGACGCATCGGTCCTCTGGCTGAAACGGGTCTTGCTGCTCGCCAAGCTGTCGATCACGCCACTGACGGCACGGGCGGCCCAGGGTCGCACGGTCTTCATGACGCTGTCGCGGATGGATGGAGCCCTCGGTTACCGGGATGGCAGCCTTGCAACGGTGGCATCCGGCGCCTTGTCCGGCCTGGTCAAGACCTATGCCGCCGAAGCACCGCATATCTTTGCCCGCGCCGTCGATATTGCGCCGCAGATCGAAGATGCTGCTGCTGCCGATCTGCTGGTGCAGGAAGTGTTCGATGCCCGCCACAGCATTACCGAAATCGGTCTTGATGGGCAGGGGCGCTGGAAGCCTTCCATTGAGGCGATTTCCTCCAGTGATGCCGTGACCGTTGCCGATCCCGATGAACTGTTCATCGTCACCGGTGGTGCACGGGGTGTGACAGCCGATTGCGTGCTGGCCCTTGCCTCTGCTGCTCCTCGTCGCTTCCTCCTGCTCGGTCGCTCCGCCCTTGAAGCCGAACCGGCCTGGGCTGCGGGTCTCGAAACCGACGCGCAATTGAAGGGTGGCGCTCTTGCAGCGCTGCGCGAAGGCAAAGCGCCGGTGACACCGAAGCTGATCGATCAGACAGTGCGTGGCGTTCTGGCGGGCCGTGAAATCCGCCAATTGCTGGCCGCACTAGAAAAGCTTGGCAGCCATGCCAGCTATCTGTCGCTTGATATTTCCTCTCCGGCGATCTCCAGCCTTGGCGATCACCCCGAAATTCAGAAGGCCGCGAAAATCAGCCTTGTGCATGGGGCTGGCGCGCTTGCCGATGCGGCAATTGCCCAGAAGAAAATCAGCGAAATGGACCGTGTCTTCACACCGAAAATTTTCGGTCTGGCCGGTCTGATCAAGGCGCTGACGGGCAAGCCCTTCCACCGCGTCCTGCTGTTTTCCTCGGTTGCCGGTCTGTTTGGCAATCCGGGTCAGGCCGATTACGCCATGGCCAATGAAATGCTCAACCGTTTCGCCGCCAGCCAGTCGGTGAAGGGTGTGGATGTCAGGGCGATCAATTGGGGTCCGTGGCTTGGCGGCATGGTGACGCCGGAAATCCGCGATATCTTCATGAAACGCGGCGTTCCGATCATCCCACGCGATATCGGTGGCCAGTTCTTTGCCCGGGAAACCGCCATGCCTCTGCCGGCAACCGGTGCAGTGCTGGTGGGTGGGTTGAAGCCGATCAATGCCCGCTTCGTCCCCTTTGCCGAGTTGCCACAGGCACCAAGGCGTCTGGCGCTCAGCGGCCACGACTGGACGAAGTCCTTGCTCTTGGCCGATCATCAGATCAAGGGACGTCCTGTCGTACCCGCCGCCTTCGTGCTTGGTCTGGTTGCGGATGGATTGGAAAGCCTGCTTCCAGGCTGGACCTTCTCGGGCTTCGATCAGTTCAACGTGTTGAACGGCCTTGTCATCAACAAGGATTGGCGCGGTGATTTCGAACTGTCGCTCAGTGCTCTGCGCGCCGAGACGGAAGAAACCATCCGTCTGGATGTGATGCTGGCCGATGGGTCTGGTCGCCCACGCTACAAGGCGGATAATATCCTGCTGCGCAAGGCCGCCTTCACGCCGCCACAGCCGGGCAAAGCTCTGCCTTCGCTGGAACCCTCGACGCCTGCCAATGGCTTTTATACGGACGGCACGCTGTTCCATGGCGAGAGCCTGCAAATGCTCAAGACCTATCGGAAACTGGAGGCTGCGAGCTACCTGTTCCGCATCGCCCAGCCAGCGGCCATCCACAGTGCGGCGTTGAACGGATTTGCTGACAGCACATTGCTGGATGCCGTCTTTGTCGATGCCGTCCTGCAAGCAGCGCTGGCCGCGACGCGGCTGGAAGCCGATAGCCCAAGCCTGCCGATGCGGCTTGGATCGGCGACGCTGACGAGCCGCCCTGAACCAGGATCAGATTGGCTGATTGCCGCTCGCCTCAAGGCCAGCCGCGCCCAGGAACTGGATTGGGAACTGACCGGCTATGACCTTGATGGCCGCTTGCAGATGCAATTGGTGGCCACCACGGTCAAGCGTGACGAGGGACAGTCTGGCGCGCAGGGATCAAAATCCGTCGAGGCCGTTAAATGAGCCGCATCGCGATCACCGCCCTGTCGCTCTGCTTTCCGGGTGCCAACGACCTGGATAGTTACTGGCGCAATCTCCTTGCAAAAAACGACTCCCGCTCGACGGGCGGGGTCAAGGACTTCCGGATCGACCCTTTCTATCTCAGGGATAGTCAGGAGGATGTCGATCAGGTTCGCTGGCTCCGCGGTGGCTTCGTCGATCTTGACGAGGTGACCAAGGAGCTTGCGGAGGAGGCTGGCAACGGCCTCGATCTGCCCTGGCAATTGGCCCGACGCGTCGCCGAAGAGGCTTTGCAGACCAGCAGGCTTGGTGAGCGGGTGGATCTTGGCCGGGTTGGTATGGTGCTTGGTAATTATACCTTCCCGACCTTTGCCTCGAACAATGCCGTTGTCCCGGTTTGGGAGCGGGAAATAGCCGCAGGGCTGGAAGACGGTCTCGGGCTTTCGCCCGGGATGTTGTTGGACACGTCCTTGACGGCACCGCCCGCCGAACATGGTGTGCTCAGCGCCGACGGCATCTATGCCGTAACACGAGGCTTGAGCCTCGGTGGCCCAAGCTTCAGCCTTGACGCCGCCTGTTCTTCTTCCCTCTACGCTATCGAACTTGCGTCTAGTTATCTGCGAAGCGGACATGCGGATGCCATGCTGGCGGGCGGTGTTTGCCTGCCGGATCCCTGGCTGATCCATGTCTCCTTCGGCGATCTCGGTGCTTTTCCCAACAATGGCGTCAGCCAACCCTTCGACAGTACGTCGGATGGCATCGTAACGGGTCAGGGTGCCAGCGTTGTTGTGCTGCGGCGGCTTGAAGATGCGTTGCGCGACAATGACGTGATCCTGGCGGTCATTGAAAGCGTCGGCCTCTCCAATGACGGCACTGGCCAGCATATGCTGGTTCCCAATGCCGATGGTCAGCGGTTGGCCTATCAGCGCGCCTATGCCCGCACCGGCGTGCAGCCTGAAGAGATCGATTACGTCGAATGCCATGCCACCGGCACGCCGCTTGGCGACCGTACAGAACTGACATCGCTGCAACGCTTTTTCGGTGCGGATAAACAGCATTTCCCGCTGATCGGTTCGGTCAAGGCCAATGTCGGCCACCTTCTGACTGTGGCGGGCATGAGCAGTTTGGCCAAGGTTATTCTTGCCATGCAGGAAGGCACCATTCCGGCCACGCCCGGCATTGGAAAATTGCAAAAGAGCATGGACGCGCCGGGCATGGAGCAGCGGCTGGTTGTCGAAAATCAGAGCTGGCCGACGCCTGCCGGAAAACGTCACGCGGCCATTTCCGCCTTCGGCTTTGGCGGTACCAATGCGCATATGATAGTCTCCGATGACCGCACGATTTCAGGGGAACGGACGCAAGGAGATAGTCGCGCGGCAAAGACGCTCCAACCACCGCCGCTGGAAATCCGAGGCATGGCCGCCCATTACGGCAATGCCGCCAGTCTCCAGGCCTTTGAAGCGGCGTCCTTTGGCGGCGAACCTGTCTGGGCGGAACCGTCCAGCCGCCGCTGGCGCGGCGCTACGGTTAATGCCGATACGCCGCCTCAAGCTGCGATCAACGCCTATGATATCGACTTCCTGCGCAATCGTATCCCGCCTGCGGAAACCGAAGCCTTCAACGCTCAGCAAGGACTGGTGCTGAAGGTAGCCAATGAGGCGCTGTCCGATGCTGGCTACGGCCATATCGGCGAAAAGCGCTCCGCCCGCCCTGTGGCTGTACTGGTGGTGCTGGAACTGGATTTGAGCGCTCACTTGCGGCGGGGCCGCACGCTGGTGCCGGATTGGATCGACCAAGCGCTGGCGGGCCAAGGTCTTCACCTCAGTGAGGAGGAGCGCCAAGGCCTGATCGAGGCGTGCAAACGCGCTGTTCTGGGGCCACTGCGCTCCACGGAAATCACCAGTTATATCGGCAATATCTGTGCTAGCCGCATTGCCTCGCAGTGGAATTTCACAGGACCGGTCTTCACGCTTTCGGCTGGAATGCTGGGCGTTGCCTATGCCATGGAACAGGCCGGGTTGATGATTGCCGATGACAAGGCGGAAGCGGCGCTGATCGTCGCTGTTGATCTCAATGCCGGGCTCGAAGCCTATGCGCTGGAACAGGCGGGTATCCCTGGCGCGAACGCGCAAGCCGCAAAATCCCAAGCTTCTAAATCTTTGGGTGATGGTGCAGGCGCGATCCTGCTGGCGCCCGCCGGTCTGGGGGCGAGTGCTGCGCCCTATGCGGTTCTTGATCACATCTCTATCCGTCATATGGGCAAAGGTGAGGACAGTGCCATTGCAGTTGCGCTAGCGACCATTGCCGATGGATACAGCCTTGATCTGATGGATATGGCCGGACAGGTCGGCGGCAATGGTTCGGAACTGGCGGCGGTTGCCGCCCATGCTCCCGGCGCCGTTGTCTGCGGCGTTGAACATTTGAGCGGTCATTGCAAGGTTGCCCAACCGATGGCCGCCTTGATCCGGGGAGCGCTATGCCTGTCGGGCCGCTATCTTCCGGCCACGCCACCGGCCTGGCTGAATGCGGAGGTGAACCAGCCTTTGGCGGTCGCCATCGAACAGGCCGGGCTTGGGCTTCTGGCCGAAAGCGTGCCGTGGGTGCGCCAGGAGCGGAGCCGTCCGCTTGCGGCGGGCGTGGGGGCTGCTGGACCGTTCGGCAGTTATGCTGCCTTCCGTCTCAGCGAAGCGGTGGTGGAAACCCTGCGCCAGCCGGAGGCGGATTATCCGCCCTTCCTACCGGTCGCAGCCGAGAGCCGAGAAGCCCTTGTGGGTGTTCTGGGGACTGTCATCGCGGCGCTTGAACAGGGAACAGCCTGGCAGGCATTGCAAACCGAAGCCTTGGCCAATCTTCGTGAAAGGCCCAGTGCACGGGTGTTGGTCCTGTCTGGTCGAGATCCGGTGCAATTGCTGACGGAGGCCCGTCAGGCGCAGAAATTCCTGGGTGAAGGCCAAGGGGTGGAGTTCCAGACACCAGCGGGCAGCTATTTTACCGACCGGCCCCAGGGCGCAGAGGGCAAGATCGCCTTCATGTATCCCGGCGGCTTCAACAGCTATCCGCATTTGGGACGCACATTGTTGCGCCGTTACCCGGACAGCCTGCGCGCTTTCGAGCAATTCGTTGATGATCCGGCGGCAACCCTCTGCCATGACCAGCTCTATCCGCGCAACAAGCCCGGGCAGGACGCGACTGTGCGGTTGATGCAGACCGAAGCCGGGATGCAGCAGGACATCGCGGCGATGATGAAAACCGGCGTCGGTTTCGCCCTGATGTATACCGCCTTGCTGCGGGACCAGTTCGGTGTGCAGGCCCATGGTGCGATCGGCTATTCCATGGGCGAAGTCAGCATGTTGTTTGCCAATGGCATCTGGCCGATAGACCAGCATGGCTTGCGCAACGACCTGCCACTGTTCGAGACCTCGATTGGCGGCCCCCGTCAGGCGGTGCGCGACACATTCGATATTGGGCCTGAGGTCCGCGACAATCAGGTCTGGTCGAGCTATGTGCTGCTTGCTCCGGTGGAGACGGTCCGCGACGCGATCGCCACTCGTTCCGATGTGTTCATCACCCATGTGAATGGCCCCAAGGAAGTGGTGATTGCCGGTCTGCCCGCAGCCGTGACGGCGGTGGTCAAGCAATTGGATGGCTATTCCGCCTATCGCAGCCCGGTCTCGCATGTCCTGCATGTGCCTTTGCTGCAAAGGGTGGCGCATCAGATTTCCGCCCTGCACGATCATCCAACCACCGCACCACCGGACAATCTGCATCTTTATACCACCTCGACCTATGGGCGGATGACGGATTTCAGCCGTGAAGGCCTGTCGCGGACCATTACCGATGTCATGTGTTCCGAGGTGGATTTCGTGCGGCTGGTCGATACGGCCTATGATGACGGCTACCGGATCTTCATCGAATGTGGTCCTTCCGCCACATGCAGTCGCTGGGTGAATTCGTGCCTCACAGGCCGGGATTATCTGTCGATCAATCTTAACCAGCGTGGCGCTGACGATGGGCGCAGCCTGCTTGCGGCTCTTGCCCGGCTGGTTTCTCACGGCGTCAACGTCGATCTGTCCAGCCTGGTACCCGTGGCGAAGGCCGAACGCTCTAAAACCGTCATCAGCCTGCAACCGGGCGGTGCCGCTCTGCGCGCAACTGCTAGTGAAACGATCAGGCCGCTGGAACCGAAACCCGCTGTGGCGCTGCCATTCACGCCCAGCACTGTCGCAAGGTCTGTTGCTTGGGGACCGACGGCAGCCTTCATCCTCGAAGGCACCAGCTTTGTCCACGAATTACTGGACGACGACACCCAGGACGAAATCCAGCCGGACTATCAGCCAGCAAGACCAAGTCCCGGTCTTCCATCTCTTTCCCCGAAACATGTCGAAGCGGATCAACCAGTCATGGCCAAGAATATTACCATCAGCCAGGATAAGTCTCAGCGGATCGCCCAGGCTGTCGAAGCCTTTTTGCAGCGCCAGCGCCTCGGCCATCAAACGTTCCTGCAAACCCAGTCCGACCTCGTGCAGCTTTGGCGCGAGCATGCCGGAAATGGGTCACAGGGAAATGCATCACATGGGGTAAGGCCGGGTCAGCGTAGTCTGCCCCAACCGGCAACCATCGATGCCGAACCAGCCGTGCTGGAGATCGAGCGGCCTCAGCCCGCAGCCGTAGCGCCTGTAGCAGCACCAGCACCTGCACCTGTTGCCGTGGCCTCCGTGCTGCCCACCAGCGCCCGTGAAAAGCAGGAGAAGGGCTGGTTTCTGGACGAACAGGATCTGTTGACCTTTGCCAGCGGCAAGGTTGCCGATGCCTTGGGCGCGCAATTTGCGCCCATCGATGATTATCCGGTCCGGGTTCGTCTGCCAGCGCCGCCCTATTTCTTCGTGTCGCGCGTCACCAAGGTCGATGCCAAGTTCGGGGAATACAGGCCTTGCTCGCTGACAACAGAATATGATGTTCCAGCCGACGCCTGGTATCTGATCGACGGCCAGATGCCTCCAGGCATCGCGGTGGAATCCGGCCAGTCGGATTTGCTGCTGGTCGCGTTGCTGGGCATTGATTTCAAGAACAAGGGTGTCCGCAAATACCGGCTTCTGGATGGGCGGTTGAGCTTTTACGGTCGTCTGCCGCAGGCAGGCAGCACGCTGCGCTTCGACATCACCATTGATCGGTTCGTCTGGCAGGGCGATGGCCTGCTGTTCTTCTTCCGCTATGACGGCTATGTCGATGGTGAGCTGGCGCTGCAATTGCACAGTGGTTGCGCCGGTTTCTTCACCGAGGACGAACTGAATGCCGGTGGCGGCGTGGTCATCAAGCAGCCGCCCGCAGCCCCGCTCACTCTGGTGAAGCCCCTTCTGCCACGGGTGCGCGACACGCTGGAAAAATCCGATCTGGTAGCGCTGTCCGAGGGCCGGATCGGCGAGATTTTCGGCCCCGGTTCACAGCATCCGGAAAGCGGCAGCTCCATTCGCCTGCCGCCCGAAATGTTGTTGATGATTGACCGCGTCACAGATATCGGCTCCTGGCAGGGCGAACACTATGTCATGGAGGCCGAAAAGAGCTTTGACGCCGATGGCTGGTATTATACCTCGCATTTCGTCGATGATCCGGTCCTGCCGGGGTCGCTGATCGCCGAAGGCGCAACCCAGCTTCTCAAGGTCTATCTGATTGCCAATGGCATGCATCAATGCTTTGCCGATGGGGTGTTTGAGCCGGTCACTCACCGGGAAATGCAGATCACGGTCCGTGGCCAGATCACTCCTGACGTGAAAAAGGTCCATTACAAGCTGTTCATTCAGGAAAGCGCCTTGCTGCCGCGCCCCTATGTGATTGCCGATGTGCTGATCTATGACGAGCATGGCAAGCCGCTGGTGCGCGTGTCCAATCTGGGCTTGCAGGTGATTGAAAAGCCTGGCGTCTCGGTCGAGCCGCGCTTTGGCGATCCGACCTGGTTCAGCGGACGCAAAACCAAGAGCGGTGACAAGGTCGTGCTCAATGAAATGAGCATGCACCACGCCGCCAAGGGCGAATTGCGCATCGGTCTTGGCCCGGAATTCAACATTTACGGCGAGGAATTGCGCGCCCCGCATATTCCCAACGGCTGCTTCCAGTTTGTTGATCGCTGCCTGGAAACCACAGGCACGCGCGGCCAGCTGGTCCCCGGTGCCGTGATGGATACCGAATATGATGCGGCTGCCGACAGCTGGTATTTCCAGGAAAACAGCCATCCGCATATCCCGAATTTCGTGGTGCTGGAATCGGCGCTTCAGGCGGCCATTCTCAATGGCTATGCGCTGGGGCCAACCCTGAAATATCCCGATAAGGAATATTCGATCCGCAATCTGGATGGCACGGCGGTCTATCTTTCCGACCCGGATGTGCGCGGCACGACGATCCGCCACAGTCAGAAACTGCTCAGCAATGCCATGGTGACGGATTCGATCCTGCAAAACTTCGACTTCAACCTGAAGGTTGATGGTCAGCCGTTCTATCAGGGCCAGTCTTCTTTCGGCTACTTCACCAAGCGGGCGCTGGAAAACCAGCTTGGCCTTGACCAGGGCAAGCTCAGCAAGTTCTGGTTGGAGGAAAACAGTGCAAAAGCTGAGGACATCGACCTTCTGAGCCCGGCCTCCGCCCATCTGTTTGCCGGCACAGCGGACAAGCCCCATTGGCGGCTGCCGCCCGGCCATCGGTTCCGGCTGCTGCATCAGGCCAGCCTGGTGCGCGAGGGTGGCAAATTTGGCCTCGGCTACGTCAAGGGCGAGCGGACGATTGATGCGGGCGAATGGTATTTCACCAACCATTTCCACCGCGATCCGGTCATGCCGGGCTCGCTTGGATTGGAGGCCATTCTGCAAGCCATGCAGCTCTTTGCCATCCGCACCGGTCTGGACGCGGGGATTGCCAATCCACGCTTCGGCATCGCGGTCGGCGTGCCGGTCAACTGGCGCTATCGCGGCCAGCTGCTGCGCACTGACAAGCGCATGGGTCTCGAAGTGCATATCAAGGAAATCCGCCAGGAAGGCGAAGGTCTGGTGGTGATTGCCGATACCGATTTGTTCAATGACCGGCTGCGTATCTATGAAGCGCTGTCGATGAGCATTTCCATCAAACCGGCTTAAGCCAAGGAGGATATCATGACGATCAATGCACGATTTGAAGACGCCTCCGCAACGCCCGCTATTGTCTGGGACACCCCGTCAATCCGTCGGCAATTGCAGAAATTGGATCAGCCGGGCTCGGTGGTCAGCGATGGCACCCGGCTTGGGGTGACATCGGAACTGGAGCCGCTGGAAGCCGGTTTCAAAGTGGTCTGCCGCTACCCAGCCCTGGCGCCAAGTGCGCTGGGGGACCCGGATTTTCTGGCCCGCTACGATCTCAGCTTCCCCTATATGGCAGGCGCGATGGCCAATGGCATCGCCTCGCCGGACCTGGTCATTGCGCTGGCGCAGCAGGGCTTTCTGGCAAGCTACGGTGCTGGCGGTGTTCGACTGGAGCAGGTCGATCAGGCGCTGGCCAAGATTACCTCGGCGCTTCAGGGCGCGCCGTTTTCGGTCAATCTCATCCATAGCCCCAGCGAACCGGCCATGGAAAACGGCCTGATCGATATTCTTCTGCGCTATGGTGTCACCATTGTCGAAGCCTCCGCCTTCATGGGGCTGACACCTGCGCTGGTGCGTTACCGGGCGCTTGGCCTGCGCCGCAGGGATGATGGCGGCATCGATATCGGCCATCGGTTGATCGCCAAGGTCTCGCGCTCGGAAGTGGCCTCGGTCTTTATGGAGCCAGCGCCGGACAACATCTTGAAAAAGCTGCTGGCCCAGGGTGCGATCAGCGATGAACAGGCCGCATTGGCGGCCCAGGTGCCGATTGCCGACGACATTACCGCTGAAGCCGATTCCGGTGGGCATACCGACCGCAGGCCGTTGGTTGTGCTGCTGCCGATCCTGCTGCGGCAGGCGCAGAAAGTGGCTGAGAAGAATGGGTATGCCAAGCCGATCCGCATCGGTGTCGGCGGTGGGCTTGGCTCGCCCAAGGCCATTGCCGCTGCCTTTGCAACGGGTGCCGCCTATGTGGTGACCGGGTCGGTCAATCAGGCCTGCCAGGAATCCGGCTCATCGCCTTCGGTGCGCGCCCTTCTGGCCAAATGCGGCTTTGCCGATACGACAATGGCACCGGCTGCCGACATGTTCGAGCTGGGGGTGGAGTTGCAGGTGTTGAAGCGCGGCACGCTGTTCGCCAGCCGCGCCAAGATGCTCTACGATCTCTATCGCCGCTATGACAGTCTCGACGCCCTGCCGGAACCGGTGGTGCAGGAGTTGGAGCAAAAGCTTTTCAAGCAGAGCCTTGCCGATGTCTGGCGGATGACGGCGGATTATTTCATTGGACGCGACCCCAAACAGGTCACGGAGGCAGAGGCTGATCCGAAGCGCAAGATGGCGCTGGTGTTTCGGGCCTATCTTGGCAAGGCATCCCATTGGGCCAATGCCGGGGAAGAGGGGCGTCAGATCGACTATCAGATCTGGAGTGGTCCAGCGATTGGTGACTTCAACGAATGGACGGCTGGCACCTATCTGGAACAGCCGGAGGGACGCCGTGTGGTGGATGTCGCCACCCATCTGTTGCAGGGCGCGGCCTTTGAGACGCGGTTGCACTGGCTGGCCATGGCCGGTGTCCGCTTCCCCCATCCGATGTCCTATGAGATTGCGCCGCTATGACCACATCCGCCTCCTATCTTAACCGGTTGCGGACGCTTTTGGGCGATCCGCTTGAAGACGACCACCCCTTTTCCTTCGCCACTGCCGTGAAGGCTGATCTTGACGGCGATAGTCTCGACCTCCAGGCCAAGGCGCTGACCGAATCCGGCTTTATCCGGCAGATTATTCCCGCCCATTGGAAGACGGGCGGGGAATTGGTGGATCTGGAAGCGGTGCTTGAAATGGCGCGCCTTCTGGCGGGCCGAAATCCATCGCTCATGCCCCGGCTGATGTATTCCATCGGGGCCATCACCGTGCTCGATCTGGCTGGCACCGAGGCGCAGCGCAAGATCCTGTCGGACTGGCTGCTTGCAGGCCACAGCATTGCCCTTGCCGTCAACGAGCCCGGCATTCGCAGCGATCTGATTAACAACCAGACCAAGGCGGAACGTCAGGGTGACTGGTATGTGATCAATGGCCGCAAATGGTTGGTCGGTCAGGCCGAGAAGGCGCGGGCCTTGATGGTTATGGCCAAGACGGGGGCAGGCGGACCGGCGGCTTTCTCGCTGTTTCTGATCGACCGGCAGCCGCAATGGGAATCTACTCTGCCGCATCCGCGTGCAGAACTGAGCGGCATGAAGGGCATCGATGTCGCTGATGTCGATATCGATGTGGCCTGTGTCAATGTCGCAAACCGGGTGGGTGGCGAAGGCGAAGGCATCGAGCTGGTGTTTCGCGCCGAATCCGTCATCAAGCTTCTGTCGATTGGCGCCATGCTCGGCCCCTGCGAAAGCGCCTTGCGGCTGACCTATGGCGAGATCTCCAAACAGGCCAATGGCGGCCATCCGCACCAGCATTTCCTGCTGGCCGGTGCCTATGCCGATTACCGGATCATGGACAGTGTCGTAAAGGCTGCGGCCCGCTTCGCGTCTTTCCGTCCGCAGCATTTTCCGGTGGCGGCGGCGGTTGCCAAGCAGATCGCCCAGGAATTCAGCAACCGGATTTTCACCAGCCTGATGGCAGCCCTGGGTGCTCGGTCCGTCCTGGCGGAGGAGCCGGTCTCGGCGATCCTTCAGAAATTGCGGCGCGACGGTGAAGTGGCGCAATATATGGATATCAATCCGCAGGTTAATCTCGGCATGCTGGCCAATCAATTGCCCAGTCTGACGAAGCGCCGCGCCAAACTGGAGCCGGGTCTTGCGGATGCGCTGTTTTCGCAATTGCAGGCGGAATTGTCACCGTCCTCGCCTTGCCCGGCCATGGTGCTTGCCAAAGTGCCAATGCTGAACAGGGCTGGCGAGCCATTGACGGATCTGTTGCCTGGCCTTGCAGATCGCTTTGCCAAGGCTGTATCCGCGCAGGATCGTGCGGTGGTGGACGCGCTGCATGAGGCAGAAGCACGTTTTGCCAGCCTGGAACAGGGCATGGCCGAACTGCTGGCGCTGCGCCAGGGGGAGAGGCCGGAGGCGGTCAATGCCGGGGCGCAATTTGCAAGGCTCTATGCCGTTTCCTGCTGCACGTTATCGGCACTGGCTGAGGGTGGGGACGATCTTCTGCCCTTCATGCTGCAACGCCTGCTGGCCGGTGATCGCTATCCATTCAGCGGAGAAGATCGGTTCTATCAAGCGGCTTGGCATAGTCTCGCAGAGGCGATGGGGGCTAGTGAAGACGTTTATGGTGATGAAAGACGGCAGGCTGCGGTTTAGCAGCGGTCGATAATTTTTCTCGTTTTTCAGGTGGTCTCGACAGGGCCATGCAAGACATTTTGATCAGGAGTTTCAGATGCTATTTCCCGAGGTGAAGAAAAAAGGGTCTGCCGAGGTCCTGGCGACATTGCGGCAGCTGGATCTGGCCATGGGCGATCCGTGGGATACGGCAGCACCGGCCTCCTTCGCGCAGATCATGGCTGATGACGAAGCGGAGCGGTTTCCCGCTCGGCCCTATGACGCGCTGGTGGGCGAAAGCATCAGCCAATGGCTGGTGCCGGAAGGTGCTGGCGGCATGATGTTTTCCTATCCGGAATCCCTGCAAATGTACCGGGCCATTGCCCGCCGCGATATGACGCTGGCAACCATCGCCATCCTGCCCTTCATCGGCTATCTGGCAATTGTCACCTGCGGCACGGAAGAGCAGATCCGCGAATATGGACGCTTTGTCGCCTCCGGTGGCTCGATTTCCTGGGGGTTGAGCGAAGGCCGCCATGGCAGCGACCTTCTGACCAACGAGACCACGGCGATCAAGGATGGTGAGTTCTACCGCGTCAATGGCGAGAAATGGCCGATTGGTTTTGCCGACCGGGCCGGTGCGATGATCGTTCATGCCCGCACCGACGAGGCGATTTCGCCGGTCTCTCACACGATGCTGATCGTTGACCGCAGTCATCTCGAGCGCAAGAACTACCGGGTTCTGCCCAATGAGCGTCTTTACGGCGTGCGCGGCCTGCCGCTGGGTGGGGTGCGCTATGAAGATGCCAAGGTGCCTGTCGGACAGGTGCTTGGCCGCGAAGGTGCTGGGCTCGAAGTGTCGCTGAAAAGCCAGCAATCCCTGCGGCTTGGCGTGGCCGCCATGTGTCTTGGTGCTGTTGATACCGGCTTGCGGCTGGCCTATGGCTTTGCTGCCAACCGAAGCCTCTATGGCAACCAGAAAGTGATCGAATTGCCAGTCAGCCGTCGTCAGATTGCCGATGCCTATGCCGATCTGATGATTTCGGAAATCATGGTCGCTTCCGCCACCCGGTTGGTGCATTGCCTGCCCCGTCAGCTCTTCCTCTATTCGTCGATTTCCAAATATCTGGTGCCGAAGCGGCTGGAACAATCGCTGCAAAGCTTGGCAACAGTGATCGGCGCCCGCTTCTACCTGCGCGATGGCTTCGGTCACGGCGTCTTCCAGAAGCTGCTGCGCGATATCGGCATGACCGGCTTTGTCGATGGCAATAGCTATGTAAATATGCGCGTCGTTGGCAGCCAGATGGAACTGGCGCTTGGCAAGGCGCTGGCCGCTCGTGAACAGCCGTTCGACACAGCGCGCCGGGCGTTGCTGGATGATATCTACGATATCCGCCGTCCTGTGGGGCCGCCGCGCTGGAGCAAGCTTGGTCTTTCCGGCAATGGCGATGATATCAGTCTGGCTGGCCTTCCCGATGCACTGCGTGAGTTGAAGCCGTTGGTGTCGGAGAGCGAATATGCGCTGGCAGTGAGCGTGATGGATGAGGTCGTCAAGCTGGATCAGGCCCGGCGTGACGATCAGGCGAGACTTGGTCGCGGATTTTCCAACAGCGCCAATTTCTATGCATTGACGGACCGTTATTGCAGCCTGAATGCCGCCGCCTGCTGCATCCAGTTTGCCGTGGCCAATGCCGGTGGCATGCCTGCGTCCCTACCGGACGGATCGGGCTGGCTTGGCTATTGCCTGAAGCGGATCATGCACTGGATGTACCCGACCGAGTTCCTGCCGGAGCCGGAAGAGGTATCGGGCCTGATCGAGGTGATCAGTGATCTCTATCAGTCCAACCGGGCCTTCTCGGTCTTCCCCTTCGAATATGCGGGAAGCCGTGAAAGCATGGAACAGGGTGGAAAGTTGCTGACCAATAGCTGATACGCGAAGACATTGATGAAGGCTGCTTATGCGGCCTTCGTCATGCCATCAGGCAAAAACGATCCGGGGGAAATAAAAGCTCACCACCCAGTTCGGCATATCGACCACTTCGCTGATCCTGAGATCGCCGCAGACCGAGCAAAGCATATAGGCATCGACCGGGGCCATGCCATGCTCGTCGGCGAGAAGATCGACCATCCGCATCACGGCTTCGCGGGCGCCGGTCATCAGGTCAGGGCCGATGCCGGTTGTCACCTCATAGCCTGCGCCGTCCAGGTGCCGGGTGACGGGCTCGGTGACGGTAAAGCGCGGGCTTTGCAGGGCCATGCCCTTCACCAGATCCAGTTTCAATTCCACATCCATCCGGCTTTCGATGGCGGTGCCGCACACTTCCCCATCGCCTTGCGCGGCATGGGTGTCACCGACCGAAAACAATCCGCCCTCGACCTCAACCGGCAGATAAAGCGTCACCCCCGCTGAGAGATCGCGGATATCGAGATTGCCGCCGACCCGGCGCGGTGGCACGACCGAATGCGGACCGGGGTCGGCTGGTGCAAGCCCGATGGTTCCGGCGAAGGGTTTCAGCGGCACCTTGCCACCTGGACCATACAGGGCAGGTGTCATCGACACCGCATCATAGTGCCAGACATGCAGGGCCGGGTCCTTGAACTGGTCAGCCAGCAGGCCAAAGCCCGGAATATTGGCGGTCCAGCCAAGACCGGAGGGATGAAACTTGCGGATGGAGACCTTGACCACATCGCCGGGCATAGCGCCCTCGATATAAACCGGGCCGGACACCGGGTTAATCCCGGCAAAATCCAGGGCCGCAAGGCTCGCAGGCGTCGCATCGGCGCCGAGCTGGCCGCCGGAGGCATCCATGCATTCAAACAGGATCGTTTCGCCGGGCTTTGCGACCAGCGCCGGTTTGAAATCCTTGTCCCAGCCAAAGTGATGCTGGGTGCGGTGGATGGTGTGGGTGCAGGCGATGCACATGGCAGGCTCCCTTTTCTTCAATCCAGCGGAAAATGACAGGCGACCTTGCGCTCTGCCGAGACAGGCGTCAGCGGTGGCCGCAGGTCGCGGCAGATATCCTTTGCATACGGACAGCGGGTGGAAAACTTGCAGCCGCCGGGTGGATTGAGGGGGCTTGGGATTTCGCCCGACAGCAGAATGCGTTCGCGCTTGTCGCGCTTATGTGGCTGCGGAATGGCTGATAGCAGCGCCTGGGTATAGGGATGGCTGGGATTGGCATAGAGCGCATCCGTGTCGCCGATCTCGACGATGGAGCCGAGATACATCACCGCCACCCGCGTTGAGACCTGCCGCACCACGGCCAGATCATGGGCAATGAACACATAGGTGAGGTCGAGCTTTTCGCGTAAATCGCTGAACAGATTGACGATCTGCGCCTGGACCGACACATCGAGCGCCGAGACCGGCTCGTCGGCGACAATCATCTTCGGCTCGACCGCCAAGGCCCGGGCAATGCCGATCCGTTGGCGCTGGCCGCCGGAAAACTCGTGCGGATAGCGGTCCAGATATTCGCGCCTCAGCCCGACAAGATCCATCAACTCGGCCAGCCGATCCTCGATAGCGGCACCCTCGCGGATCTTGTGAACCTTCAGCACTTCGCTCAGCACATCGCGCACCTTGCGGCGCGGATTGAGCGAGGCGGAGGGGTCCTGAAAGATCATCTGCATCTTGCGCCGCACCGATTTCAGCGCCTTGCCGTCCACTTTGGTAATGTCCTGTCCGTCAAATGTCAGCGATCCGCCGCTGACGTCGTAAAGGCGGGTCAGGCAACGTCCGAGCGTCGATTTGCCGGAGCCGGATTCGCCGACCAGCCCAAGGGTTTCGGTGGGATAGACGTCGAGGCTGATGCCTTCGACGGCGCGCAGCAGTTTGCCTGAGCCGGGACGCATGGTCTTGCCGACAGTGAAACTCTTGGTGAGATCCTGTGTCGAGAGCAGGGGCGTGGTGGGAGATGTCTCGCTCATGCCAGGGTCTCCAGCGGCAGGATGTCTTGGCGAAGGGCCTCACGTTCCGGCCCGTCCAGCACGCAGAGCGCCGATTGCTCTCCCATGCGTCGCAATGGTGGATGTGCTGCGCATTCCTCCCGTGCAAACATACATCGCGGTGCAAAGCCGCAGCCCTCCGTCAGGCTGTCTGGAGTGGGTGGCATGCCGGGAATGGATTTCAGCCGCGTCAGGCGTGGCCCGGTCAAAGGCGGGATCGAGGCCATCAGGCCCCAGCTATAGGGATGCATCGGTGTCGAGAAGATCTGGTCGGTGGTGCCGCGCTCAACGATGCGGCCCGCATACATCACCGCCACCCGGTCTGCGACTTCAGCGACCACGCCCATGTCATGGGTGATGAGAATGATGGCCGAGCCGAAATCCTTGCGCAAGCGGATCAACAGGTCGAGCACCTGCGCCTGCACCGTCACGTCCAGCGCCGTCGTTGGCTCGTCGGCCACCAGCAGTGCCGGGCTACAGGAGAGCGCCATGGCAATGACGACGCGCTGGCGCATGCCGCCGGACAGTTGGTGCGGATAGCGGTCGACCGCTTCGCCCGGAATGGACAAGCCGACTTCGCCCAACAGCTCAATGGCCCTCAGCCGTGCCGCCCGTGCCGAGATCGGCTCATGGGCGCGGATCTGTTCGGCGATCTGCCAGCCCACGGTTTTCACCGGGTTCAGCGCCGTCATCGGGTCCTGGGAAATCAGGCCGATCTGCTTGCCGCGAATGCGCCGCATCTGGCTCGCCGACATTTCCAGAATGCGCTGGCCGCGAAAGGTGACGGTGCCGTCCACCCGGGTGGTCTTGCGGTCATGCAGGCCGAGCAGCGACAACAGCGTCACTGATTTGCCGGAGCCGGATTCGCCGACGACAGACAGGATTTCGCCTTCGCGCACGCCGAAGGACACATCGCGCACCGCCCGCACATAGCCGCGATCGGTGGCGAAAGAGACGCTGAGGCCGTTGACATCTAGCAGCAGGGGCCGGTCTTTAATAGGGTCGTTCTGGTTCATTTTCAGCTTCCCCGCACGCGCGGATCGATCAGCACATAGACGACATCAACCAGGGCATTGGCGATGACGACGAAGAAGGAGGCGTAGATCACAGTGCCAAGGATCATCGGCAGATCGAGATTGAGCAGGGCCTGATAGGTCAGGCGTCCGACGCCGTTCAGCCCGAACACCACTTCCGTCAGCAGCGCCGAGCCACCGACCAATGCGCCGAAATCCAGCCCGAACATGGTGACGAACGGAATAAGCGAGGTGCGCAGCGCATGGTGCAGCATGACGCGCGAGGGGCTGAGGCCCTTGGCGCGGGCGGTGCGGATGAAATCCTCCTGATAGGATTCGACCAGCGTTGCCCGCAGCACCCGGCCATAGATGCCGATATAAAGTGCGGCCAATGTACACCACGGGATAATCAGCGTCTTGAACCATCCGGCGGGATCGGTGAATAACGGCTTGTAGCCAAGCGATGGCACCCAGGAGAAAAAGATCGTGTCGTGGAATCGGTTCTGGGAGATGAGGTTCATCACCTCGCCCAGCCAGTAGACCGGCATGGAAACACCGATCAGCGCCAGCACCATCAACCCGCGGTCGACCGCCGTATCGCGGGCCATGGCGGCAATCACCCCGACCGCGATACCGCCGATCACCCAGAGCACGGCGGCGCCGAATACCAGCGACAGGGTCACGGGGGCGGCCGCCGTTACTTGCGGCACGACTTTCATGCCGCGGTTGACGAAGGAGGCGAGATCCTGGGTGATGAACAGCCGTTTCATCATGATGCCGTATTGCACCGGCAGCGGCCGGTCGAAGCCGAACTCCTTGCGGATCGCCTGCACGGTTTCCGGCGAGGCATTGCGTCCGGCAATGCGGGCGGCAGGATCGGCGCCGGGCGTGGCGAAAAAGATCAGAAACACCAGCGCCGAAATGCCGAACAGCACGAAGATCATCTGGGCGAAACGTTGAATGAGGGCGTAAATCATCGGGCGGCTCCTCAAATCACTTTGGTGCGCGGGTCGAGCGCATCGCGCACGCTGTCACCCAGCACGTTGAGCGCCAGCACGCAGAGCACAATGGCAATGCCCGGCGCCAGGGCCACCAGCGGGCGGGTGTAAAGCAGTCCCTGGCCATCCTGGATGATCGTGCCCCAGCTGGCATCCGGGGCCTGTACGCCGATGGAGAGGAAGGACAGCGAGGATTCGGTGATGATGTTCAGCGCCATCATCAGCGGAATGAAAACGATCAGCGTGGTCGAGACATTCGGCAAGATGTCCTTCAACAGGATACGCCATTTGGGAATGCCAAGGCCGATGGCGGCCAGCACGAATTCGCTGTTTTTAAGCGAAAGCACCCGCCCGCGCACCGGACGCGCCACGTAAGGCACGTAGATAATGCCGATAATGCCGATGGGCAGCAGCAGGCTGCTGGAATTGATCTCGATGGGGCCGATGGTAATGCCTTGCGAAATCAGTACGATGGACAGTGAAATGGCCAGAAGATAGACCGGGAAGGCCCAGAGTATGTCGAGAATGCGTGACAGCACCATATCGGTGACGCCGCCAAAGAAGCCAGCCGAAATCCCGACGATTGCGGCCAGCACCAGACAGATCAAGGTTGATGATGCGGATATCAGCAGCGAATTGCGTCCACCATAGAGCAGGCGGGCAGCAATATCGCGGCCCTGGCTATCGGCGCCAAGGAAATACGGGCCTTTCAGAGTTGGCCCGATCGGGGTGACGCCGAGGCCAAGGCCTTCGGTAGACGCCTGCATGACCTTCACCCGCTGACCGTCAATCGTCACCCTGCCGCTCAGATTGGAACGGAACGGGTCGGTGCCCGATATCATCGAGGCATAGAGCGGCGCGGCGAGGCTGGAGGCGATGATGACCAGCAGCACCAGCGCGGCGGCAATGGCCGATTTATCCCTTCGAAGCAACCGCCAGGCACGGTGCCAAGGGCTGGCGCCACCGGTTTTTTTGGGGGCCTGCGGGTTAGGCTCTCGATTGGATTGGGCATGGCTGGCCATGCCTTCCGACACATCGTTCATCTGCGCTTCTCTTCAAGCTCGGTCATGGAGGAAATGGAGGGAGAAGGCTTTTTAAGTAAAAGACTTCTCCCCAACCCTCCCCAAAAGGGGAGGGCTTTTTTACGCTTCGCCCGTCAGTATGCCTGCCCTTTACTTGACCCAGGATTGCGAGATCACCCAACGGTTCTGCTTGTTGAACAGGTAGTTGCCGAGCCGTGCCGAGGTGAAGTTGACGCTCTTTGGCGTGAACAATGGAGCGAGCGGTGCCTGTTCCATGAAGGCTTTGTCGATCTTGGCCCAATTGGCGTCAGCCGCTTTCGGGTCCTTGATGGACAGTGCCATCGTGTCCTGCATCTGCTTGTCCAGTTCCTTGTTGCAGTAACCGGCGATGTTGATGGAGGAATCGCTGCCCGGATGGATGCTGTCGCAGGACAGCAGCACGTTGATGAAATCCGACGCTGCCGGATAGTCCATGTACCACTGCGTGACGCTGATCTGGACGTTGTTGTTGGTGTTCTGGATATAGGTGAACTCGATATTCGGTGAGATTGCCTTCAGCGAGGCGTCGTAACCCAACTCGTTCAGCAGGCTCTGCACATAGGTGCCAATGCCGCGACCGACCGCATTATCCTCGGCAATGATCGTTACCTTCTGCCCTGCGGTGCCGCTTTCCTTGATCAGTGCCTTGGCCTTGTCCATATCAGGCTCGCTCCAGCTTTCGCCGGGGTTCTTGGTGTAAAGGCAATTGGGAGCATAGCCGGGGAAGTCAGGCGGCAGAATCTGGCAGGTCGGGGAGGCCAGCGCATCGCCGCCGAATAGGCCCACCAACGCATCGCGGTCGAGCGCATAGTTTACCGCCTGGCGCACCTTGATATTGTTGAACGGCGCCAGATTGGTGTTCATCGGCAGGTACCAGAAGGCAGCCAGCGGATCGATATGCATCTGCTTGGCATATTTCGAGCCCAGTTCCGGAAGGCGGTCGGCGGGCGGCGTGTCGAACATCCAGTCGACCTGACCGTTCTGGATGGCGTTGATCGTGGCTTCCTCGGTCATGCCGAACTGGTAGACGATTTCATCGGCATAGCCATCGGGCTGCGCATCGACGCTCCATTCCTTAAAATGCGGATTGCGTTTAAGCACCATTTTTTCATTAGGGTTGTAGCTGGCAATCATATAGGGGCCGGTGGCAGGTAGGGCCGTCGTACCTGCGTCCTTGGCGGGCGTGTCTGCGGGCAGGATGCTGGCATGCGGCACGGCCATTTTGTCGAAAAATTCCGAATCCGCCTGGGTCAGGTGAATGGTCACGGTACCCGCCGCGTCATCGGCAATCACGCCGCCTTCAAGCGTGCAGTTTGCTGCATCGGCAATGCATTTATCGGCTCCGACAATGCCGTTGTAAAAGCTGCCGGTGGTTGGACCATTGACCTTGAAGATACGCTGGAAGGAGGCTGCCACATCCGACGGCTTCAATTCCTGGCCGGTCGAGAACATGATGCCCTTGCGGATCTTGAACACATAGGTCTTGCCATCGTCCTGCGGCTCGGGAATGGCTTCGGCCACGTCAGGCACGATCTTGAAGCCCTCGGTACCGGCGGCTTGCTTGAACTTGACCAAGCCGTCATTGGTCATCTGCAAGACCTGCCAATATTGACCGGTATAGTTGATAGCAGGGTCAATGGTACCGGCTGCGGAAACGGCGGCCAGTACCATGGTGCCGCCGCGATGCTGGGCCATCAGCGCCGCCCGGTCCTCTGCATAGGAGATACCGGAAAGTGCTGTCTGGGCGAGAAGGCAGGTTGCGAGAAATGCGCCTGCCTTGCAGGACAAGGTTTTGGTCGATCTGGTCATGGAGTTCATTCCCTCTGGTTCTTATTGGATCGGTTGATTGTGGCGGCTCTTGTCGGGGCCGTTATCAGGGAGCTTTCTGGTCGAGGAAGGCGCTGACCTCGGCCATGCAGGCGTCGCGCTCTTCAACATGCGGCATGTGGCTGGACTGTTCGAAAATCCGCCAGCGCACATCGGGGATCTCATCGGCAAAGGGCTGCACGCAGGCTTCGGTCGCCTCGTCGAACCGGCCGGAAATCAGCAGGGTCGGGACAGCGATGGTCGAGAGCTTGCCCTCGATTGTCCAGTCCTTCATGGTGCCGATGACGTGGAATTCATTGGGACCGTTCATCGTGTGGTAAACTGTGGGATCGGCAGCAATCGCATCAAAGGTGCGTTGCACTTCAGGCGGCATCGGCACGACACGGCAAACGTGACGCTGGTTGAAGACATCCGTCGCCTTCATATACTCTTCGCTATCAGTGGTTTCCGCCTGTTCGTGGGCCAGCAATGTCGCCTGGACATCAGCGGGCAGCGCTTCGCGCAACCGGTTTGCTTCTGAGACCCAGGTGCGCAGCGAGGCAGGCGAATTGGCGATCACCAGGGCTTTCAGCCCTTCGGGCTGGTCCACGGCAAATTCAGCGCCGAGCATGCCACCCCAGGATTGGCCAAGCAGGCAATAGGCGCCGCGAATGCCCAGATAATCGATCAGGTTGTGCAGTTCCGCCTTGAAGAACGCCACCGTCCAGAAATCGCCGCCCTTGTCGGGCAGGTGGGTGGATTTGCCATTGCCGACCTGATCGTAATGAATGACGGCGCGGCCCGTTGCTGCAATATCCTTGAAACTATCGACATAGTCATGGGTGCAGCCGGGACCGCCATGGGCCACGATCAGCGGCGGCTTGCCGGAGGTGATATCGCCGGTGATCCGATACCAGGTCTGATACTCGCCGTAAGGGGCGAAACCTTCAATACTCGACACGCAAAAACTCCTTATGGACTGCAATTCGGTTTCAGTTGGATTTCGGGATGGGAAACTCGCCGATATGCCGGTCATTGCGGCAGATGGCCTCGGCGGCATCCTCGATTGTCATGCCCCAGTCCATTGCCACCATGCGCAATCTGCGCCAGGCCTCGGCCTCGGTGCAGGCGCCCTGCCGCAGCAATTCCAGCACGGCATGCACCACGACCGGCCTTTGGCGGACACGGTTTTCAAGGTTGCGGATGTCATCGGCTTGGCTGCGGGCGGCCTGATAGGCATGAGCGGCGATCAACAGGGCGCTATAGGCGCCGGTAGAGCCAACCGGTTTCAACAGATGAGCATTGGAGCCTTGCGACAGCGCCCATTCGATCCGCCCAGGGGTTTCCGAGCCGATCAGCGCAATCATCGGCATTGGCGCAAAGCCGGCTGGCCAGGGAAACTGACCGTCATGACCCATATCGGCATCGAAAAATACGATGTCGGCCCCGGCATGGCTCTCGTCCAGTTGCGGCCAGGCGACCGTCACCCGGATATGCAGGAGTTCGAGCTGGCGTTGTAGCGCATCGACGGAAGGATGCGGGCGATGCAGGATGATCGCATGCCAATTGGCAAGCAGAGGACGTTCGGGCCGCTTCATTTGATCACCTTCAGCGATGGTGACATCTGGGGTTGAGGCGCGGGTGGAGTGTCTTCGATTCGCTTCGGTTGGCTACGCACCAGATAGGGATCGGCCTCTATAGGTGCCGCCGCACTCTGAAACAGTGTGAAGGAACCATCGTGGTCCGAAAGTGCGATATGCGGACGAAGCGCGGCGTGCTGGGTGCGGGGGTCGATTTTCAATGGCCCAAGCGGGGTGCGAAACAGCCGGTTTGTGGCGGCATGGCGCACGGCCTCCGGCATGTCGCTACCCACATCGGCAATGGCCTGCGCCAGAGCCATCACAGCGGTATAGGCGGAAACGAAAGGCGTGGTCAGGCGGCGGTCCTGACCGTGACGCCGTGCGATTCCGGCCTTGAACTCCTGGTTTTCTTCGCTCTCCAGTCCCTGGAAATAAACAGAGGTGGTGATATGCCCAATCCGCGCGGATGGCTCCAGAACGGCGAGATCCGTTTCGCAGAGATTGCAGGCGGTGACAGGACAGTGTTCCGGGCCGAAATCGGGGTCTTCGCGCCGCAGGGCGTCATAGGCGGCCAGAAAGGCGGCAGCCGATTGGCCGACGAGATTGCTCAGGATGAAATCGGGCCGCTTCTGGCGGATTTCGGCAATCAGGTGATCGACCTGGGTGGAGCCGAGCGGCATATAACGATCAGCGACGACCTGACCGCCGCTGGCCTCGGTGAGTTCCCGGGCGATCCTACTGACTTCCCATCCCCAGATATAATTGGACCCGACAATGAAAGGCCGCCGCCCGAACCGTGGCAGAACATGCGCAAACAGCGGCAGAAGGTGCTGGTTGGGACAGGCGCCGAGATAAAGCGCGCTGTCGCTCGCCTCATATCCTTCATAGGGAAAGGCATACCAGAGCAGGGCGCCGGACCGTTCGACCACCGGCAGAATTTCCTTGCGGCTCCAGGAGGTGATGGCGCCGATGATATGTTTGCAGCCATCGTCGCGGGTGGCCGCTTCCGCCATCAGTCCATAGCGCTCGGCATTGCCGCCGGGATCAGCCAGTTTCGCCTCGATTTGAACGGCAAATGCCGCATCCGTATTGATCTGCGCAATGGCCGCCATCGCTCCATCGACAGCTTCCCGACCAAGTGCCGCATAAGGTCCGGTGGTCGAGAACAGGATCGAAATCGGAACGGTCATCCTTGTCATGCAGTCTCTCTGGTCTAGCGATCTTTCCTAGTGGAGAAATCGCGCATAAAAAAAGCCCCGGCCCGTCCGTGAAGACGAGTAGCGGGGCGTGTTTGCCTGCGGCATCAAAGCCATGTGATCGGCTGCCAGGACAATTTTTATCGAATATGTCAGGCGACCATTTTGTCCCTCAATCCCCAGGGGATTTTCAGGAGCGTGTATGCAGGCTATGCTCCGGTTAAAATATAGTCAATAAGAATTTTAGCTTATTTATTAGGCTTCAATGGTTGCGCGCTCGTATCTTCTGCAACGAGTACGCTCAACGGAGCGATAGGGCGAATATGGGAAAAACATCACCCCAGGCAGGACTTGGAAGGAGTAGAGAAATCTGGCAATTCTGCTGCGGCGGGGATGAACGGGCATGCACATAAAAGCACTGATCTATTTCGATGAACTGGTGCGGACCCGGTCGATGCGCGCGGCTGCCGAGCGTCTGAACGTGCAGCCGACCGCCTTTGCCCGACAGATCGACCAGTTGGAGCATTATTTCGGTACGGTGCTGATCGAGCGGTCGAGCCGGGGCATCCAGTTGACGGCGGCGGGCGAGTTGCTGGCGGCAAGAGCGGGCAAGACCTTGCGGGAGCTGAACCATGTTCATCAGTTGATCGACGATCTCCAGGGCTTGAAGCGCGGTCAGGTCAATATCCACGCAAACGGTGCGACGGTGGCCAATCTGCTGGCACCTACACTGGCCGATTTCAGCCTGGTCTATCCCAATATCCGGTTTTCGGTGACCATTTCCAGCGCCGGACAGGCGATGGAGGCCTTGTCGAGCGCCAAGGCAGACATGGCCGTTACCCTGTTTTCTGAGCCTGATCCGGGCATACGGGTGCGAGCACGGGCGCAGATCATTTATGATGTCATCGCCGCCAGCCATCATCCGGCAGCGCACTTGGCGGAAATGACCGTCACCGAGCTTGCTGGCTTTCCGCTGGCAGTGCCGGATGGGTCCTATGGTGCGCGCCGGGCCTTCGATGCCTGGTTTTCCAAGGCCGGTCTGGAGCTTGATCCGGTTTTTGTGACCGGGTCGCTGGAAATGCAGCGGGAACTGGTGTTGCGCGGTGCGGCCCTCACTCTGCTACCAGCCCAGACGGTGGCGCGTGAGCGCCGGTCCGGCGAACTGGTGGTTATCCCAATTGCCGGTGGGGCCGGTATCCGCACACCCATCGATCTGTGCGTCGCCGGTGATCGGCAATTGTCGTTTGCCGCTTCAAAGCTTGTGGATGCGGTTGAACGGTTCATGCGCGAGCAAATGGGGAAATGAAGATGTGCGTGTAGCGTTTTGCGCTCCACGCAGAACACAAAAAACCGCATTGTGTGGTTGCTTGCGAAATGACAGTATTTTCGGCAATGACGCCACCCGTGGTAAACACGGAAAAACGAGCGTTCACGAAGGGGAATTTGACAATGGTTCATGCGCGCTTTTTCAAGCCGGGCGCTCTGCGTCGCATCGCGGTGATGACGCTGGCGGCGACGACGGTCTGGTTTGTCGGCCCGGGTCTTGCGGCGGCTGCCCAAAGGACGCTGACGCTCGGCATGAATATCGAGCCGACCGGGCTCGATCCGACGGTGGCAGCCCCTGTGGCAATCGGCCAGGTGACCTGGCAGAATATTTTCGAAGGGCTGGTCGCCATCGACCGCGACGGCAAGATCGTGCCGCAACTGGCGAAGAGCTGGGAGATTTCTCCCGACGGCCTCACCTATACGTTCAAGCTCCAGGAGGGCGTGACCTTCCACGATGGCGAGGCGTTTGATTCGTCGGTGGCGAAATTCACGCTCGACCGGGCGCGTGGCCCGGACTCGACCAATGGCCAGAAACGGTTTTTCAGCGCCATCGACAGTATCGAGACGCCGGACAAGGCAACGCTGGTCTTGAAGCTGAAGGAACCGGCGGGTTCGTTGCTCTACTGGCTGGGGTGGCCCGCTTCCGTGATGGTTGCTCCGAAAAGTGCTGCTGACGACAAGACCAACCCCATCGGCACTGGCCCGTTCAAATTCGTCAGCTGGACCAAGGGCGACAGGGTGGAGCTTGCCGCCAATCCTGATTACTGGAACAAGCAGGTGAAGCTCGGCCTCGACAAGGTAGTGTTCCGTTTCATTCCCGATGCCCAGGCCCAGGCGGCGGCCCTGAAATCGGGCGGCGTCGATGCCTTTCCCGAGTTCAGCGCGCCGGAACTGATGGATAGTTTCAAGGACGACGCCAAGCTTGCGACGGTGGTCGGTAATACTGAGTTGAAGGTCGTGGCGGGCATGAACAATACCCGCAAGCCGTTCAACGACAAGCGCGTGCGCCAGGCGCTGATGATGGCCATCGACCGCTCGACACTGGTGGAAGGCGCCTGGTCGGGCTACGGCACTGTGATTGGCAGCCATTATACGCCGAACGATCCGGGCTATATCGATACGACCAAGGTCCTGCCCTATAACCCGGAAAAGGCCAAGGCGCTTCTGGAAGAAGCGGGCTATCCGAATGGGTTCAGCTTCACCATCAAGACCCCGCAAATGACCTATGCGCCGCGCAGCGCCGAAATCATGCAGGCTATGCTGGCCGAAATTGGCGTGACGATGACGATCGAGCCCACCGAGTTTCCCGGAAAATGGGTTTCGGACGTGTTCAAGGGTACGGATTATGACATGACCATCGTTGCTCACGCCGAGCCAATGGATATCGACATCTATGCCCGCGACCCCTATTATTTCAACTATAAGAACCCGGTCTTCAACGAGACGATCAAGAAAATCCAGGCCACATCCGATCCGGCGGCCCAGGCCACGCTTTACGGTCAGGCGCAGCAGATTTTGGCGGAGGACGTTCCCGCCCTCTATCTGTTCGTGATGCCGAAGCTTGGTGTGTGGAACAAGAAGATCAAGGGCTTGTGGGAAAACGAACCGATCCCCGCCAATGTTCTGACGGATGTGCATTGGGAGGATTGATCCTGATCGGCGGTGACCTGAAACGGTCATCGCCCTCCCGATGGGAAGGCCGATTGGCCCGATAAAAATGCACTTGAGATTGACTGTTTCGTCCTTGCACGGAGCCGGTCCCTAAAAATCCGTGCGGAAGGAAAACCGGAAATGCTTGCCCTTATTTTCAGGCGGCTGGGCGGCCTTGTCCTGACATTGGCTGCCGTGTCCATCCTGATCTTTGTCTTGATGGATGTGCTGCCCGGCGATCCCGCCGCCGTCATGCTCGGCACCTCGGCAAGCCCCGATACGCTGGCGGCGCTGCGCCATGAGCTTGGCCTCGATCAACCGCTGGCGATCCGCTATCTGCACTGGCTGGCAGGCGCCCTGACGGGGGATCTCGGTCAGTCCTATACCTATGGCGTGCCGGTGGCTGGCCTGATCGGCGAGCGCCTGACTGTCACGCTGCCTTTGGCGGTGATGGCGATCCTTCTGTCCATGGCAATCGCCATCCCGATGGGGGTCGCTTCGGCCTCCCGGCGCAATAGCGGCTTTGATTATGCGGCTGGCTTTCTATCGCAACTGTTCATCGCTGTTCCGGGCTTCTGGGTCGGCCTGTTGCTGGTGCTCGGCTTTTCCATCAGTCTCGGCTGGATGCCGGCTGGGGGCTTTGCCGGATGGCAGGCAGGGTTTGGGCCCGCACTGCTGTCGCTGACCCTGCCAGCCGTCGCACTGGCGCTGCCGCAGGCAGGCGTGTTGACCCGCGTTACCCGCTCGGCGGTGCTTGAGGTGATGAACGAGGATTTCGTCCGCACCGCCCGCGCCAAGGGCCTGACACGGCGGGCGGCGCTCTGGCGCCATGCGGTGCCGAATGCGCTGGTGCCGGTCATGACCATTCTTGGCCTGCAATTCACCTTCCTGATCGCCGGGGCTATCCTGATCGAAAATGTCTTCAACCTGCCGGGTCTGGGGCGGCTTGCCTATCAGGCGCTGAACCAGCGCGACATCATCGTCATGCAGGATGTCGTCCTGTTCTTCGCGGGCCTGGTCATCATCATGAATTTCCTTGTCGATCTCTCTTATCTCATGCTGGACCCAAGATTGCGGGGCAGGGGCAAATGACCACAACCGTGACAACCTCAAAGCCGTCTAGTAGGCGGCCGGCTGGTCTTTTTCTTCGTCCGACATTGCTGATCGGCGGGCTGATTATCATCCTGCTGGTGGCGATTGCCCTTCTGTCGCTGGTCTGGACACCGCTGCCGCCAACCCGGATGCAAATCATCTACAAGCTTAAGCCGCCGCTGGTGCATGGCCTGCTGGGAACCGACCAGCTGGGCCGCGACCTGACCTCGATGCTGATGGTCGGGGCTTGGAATTCCCTGTCGACAGCAATGGCGGCTGTGGTGCTTGGCGCAGGCGTCGGCACGCTGTTCGGCGTTACGGTTGCGGCGCGGCGCGGCATGGTCGAGGCGCTGACCATGCGGATCAATGATGTGATCTTTGCCATTCCGCCTATCCTGTCGGCTATGATGCTCGGCGCTCTACTCGGCACGGGGCGGTTTACCGCCATTATCGCCATCGCCGTGTTCATGGTGCCGGTTTTTGCTCGCGTCACGGCCAGCGCGGCCCTTCAGGTCTGGTCGCGGGATTATGTGCTGGCGGCGCGCGCCGCAGGCAAGGGGCAGGTGCTGATCACCATCGAACATGTCCTGCCCAATATTGCCAGCCAGATCATCGTGCAGATCGCCATCCAGCTTGGCCTGGCCATTCTGACTGAGGCGGGCTTGAGCTTTCTTGGTCTCGGCATGCCGCCACCAGCGCCGACCTGGGGGCGGATGCTGGCCGATTCCCAGACTTATCTCGCTGCCGCGCCCTGGCTTGCCATCCTGCCGGGCCTTGCCATCGCGCTCACCGTGCTCGGCTTCAACATGCTGGGCGATGGGCTGCGCGATCTTCTCGACCCGCGTGAAAAGGGGCGTTCATGAGCGAACAACCGTTGCTCTCCATTCGCGACCTGTCCATTTCTGTGGATCTCCCCGATGGCCGTTCCACGCCCATTATCGATGACCTGAGTTTCGATCTTCGGGCTGGCGAAACGCTTGGCATTGTCGGTGAAAGCGGATCGGGGAAATCACTGGCATCTCTGGCGGTTATCGGACTTTTGCCCCGCGTCGCGCGCCCGACCGGCCAGATCCTGCTTGACGGAGAGGACCTGTTGAGCGCCAGCGAAGATCGGCTGTGCAAGATCCGTGGCAATCGGATCGGCATGATCTTCCAGGAGCCGCTGACGGCGCTCAATCCAGCAATGACCATCGGCGACCAGATCGCTGAAGGCCTGGTCTGGCATCGTGGTCTCAGCTGGCGGCAGGCGCGCCGCGAGGCGGTGGAGCTTCTCGATCAGGTCCGCATTCCCGATGCCAAGCGCAGGGCGGTGACCTACCCGCATGAAATGTCCGGCGGCCAGCGCCAGCGCGTCGGCATCGCCATCGCACTGGCCTTGAAACCGGCGCTGATGATCGCCGATGAGCCGACCACGGCGCTCGATGTGACGGTCCAGGCCGAAGTGCTGGATATTCTCGATGATCTCGTGCGCGAATATCGGATGGCGCTGATCCTCGTCAGCCACGATCTCGGCGTCATCGCCCGCATGTGCGACCGAACCCTGGTGCTCTATGCCGGAAGGCGGATGGAGGAAGGGCCGACCCGCGATGTTCTGACCTCTCCGCTCAATCCTTATACGCGCGGCCTGCTGTCTGCCGTACCTAAGCGTGTGCCTGGAAAGGACGGCAAGGAGGGCAGGCTTGCCACCATTCCCGGTACGGTTCCGGGGTTTGCACAGTTGCCGGAAGGCTGCTGTTTTTCCGACCGCTGCCCTGATGTTGCGACGGAGTGTCGTCTCACTGCGCCGGGTTGGTCGAGGCAGAGCGAGGATCGCGGCGTGCGCTGTCTGCGGGCTGAGCAAGGAGAGATCTGCGAATGACCGACACCAGTCTTCTCGATATCCGCATGCTTGCCCGCGACTATACCAGCCGTCCCCTATTCGGGAAGCCGCATACCAGCCGGGCGCTGGACGAAGTGTCGCTGACGGTTGGGCGCGGCGAGATCTATGGCATTGTCGGCGAAAGCGGCTGTGGCAAATCCACCCTGGCCCGGCTGGTGATGGCGCTTGATCGCCCGACATCGGGCCATGTCCTGTTTGATGGCGACGATCTGTTTTCGCTGTCGCCAGAAGCGCTGAAGCACAAGCGGCAGGACTTCCAGATGGTGTTTCAGGACCCGTTTGGCTCGCTCGATCCGCGCCAGACCATCGGGCGGATTATCGCTGAACCCTTGCATGTGCTGACGCCCAGGCCGGGTAAGGCAGCAATCCGCGACAAAGTCGCCGCCATGCTGGAAAGCGTCGGCTTGCAGGCAGGTCATGCGCAGCGCTATCCGCATGAGTTTTCCGGCGGCCAGCGCCAGCGGATCGCCATTGCCCGTGCTTTGATCACCGAACCAAAACTTGTGGTGGCCGATGAGGCGGTCTCGGCGCTCGATCTCTCGGTCCAGGGTCAGGTTCTCAATCTGTTGATGGATCTGCGCCGTACACGCGGCGTCAGCTTTCTGTTCATCACCCATAATCTGGCGGTGGTGGATTGTATCGCGGATCGGGTCGGGGTGATGTATCGCGGCAGGCTGGTGGAGCAGGGACCGGCCCATGCGGTTTTCGAGCAGCCCTTGCATCCCTATACGAAAATTCTGGCCGATGCCGAGCCAAGCGTTCACCGTTTCGGCAGACCGCAAAAGCCCGCCCCTCTGCCTGATATCAGTGGCGATCCCGATATCGGCTGCGCGTTCCGCGCCCGCTGTCCGCTGGCGCAGACACGCTGCACCATTGAGCCGCCAGTGTTGCGGGAGATCATGCCCGGACGTGAGGCGGCCTGCCATCGGGCCGAGGTGATGGCCGGGACCGATAGCTTCATCCGATAAAGACATAAGATAGAGAAAGCCAGGAATGACCGATCTTGTTGATTTGACCATCCGGGAGCTGATTGCCGGTTTCAGCGCCAAGACCCTGTCGCCGGAAGACTATTGGAATGCCGTCGAGGCCCGGATCGATGCTTTCGAGCCGTCGGTTCAGGCGCTTTACCTCTATGATCCCGAAAGCGCCCGCGCCCAGGCCCGCGCCTCGACGGATCGTTGGCAACGCGGTGCGGCCCTCGGCCCGCTCGACGGCATTCCCGTCTCGCTGAAGGAACTGATCGCAACCAAGGGTCAGCCGGTGCCGCTTGGCACGGCCGCCGTTGATCTTGTGCCTGCTGCGGCAGACGCGCCGATTGCGGCCCGAATGCGCGAAGACGGCGCGGTGATTTTCGCCAAGACCACTTGCCCGGATTACGGCATGCTGTCTTCGGGCCTGTCGAGTTTTCATCCATTGAGCCGCAATCCCTGGGATTTGAGCCAGAACCCCGGCGGCTCCAGCGCCGGTGCTGCGGCGGCGGGGGCTGCCGGGTTCGGCCCGCTGCATATCGGAACGGATATTGGCGGCTCGGTGCGCCTGCCAGCCGGATGGACCGGGCTGTTCGGCTTCAAGCCCAGCCATGGCCGCATCCCGGTCGATCCCTATTATGTCGGGCGTTGCGCCGGGCCGATGACCCGCTGCGTGGATGATGCGGCCTATTCGATGATGACCTTGGCGCGCCCGGATTGGCGTGACGGGACCAGCCTGCCGCCTGAAGTGATCAACTGGCTGGACGAGGATATCGATATCAGCGGCATGAAAATCGGTGTCATGCTGGATGCTGGCTGCGGTCTTGCGGCTGAACCGGAGGTGCGCGAGGCAATTATTGCTGCCGCCAAGCGGTTCGAGGCGGCAGGGGCTGAGGTTTTCGAGGTTGGCCCGGTGATGAACCGCGCCATGCTGGATGGGCTGGATGTGTTCTGGCGAGCAAAGTTCTGGGGTGATATTGCCGCCCTCAGCACGGAAAAGCGCCAGATGATCCTGCCCTATATCTATGAATGGGCCGAGGGTGGCGCTAGCGTAAGCGGTGTCGATGCGGTCAAGGGCTTTGGCAAGACCATCGAGATGCGCAAGACCTGCGGCGCGCTGTTTACCCGCGTCGATGCAGTTCTATCGCCGGTCAATCCTGTCGTTTCCTACCCGGCGGAGTGGGCCTCGCCAACCAATGATCCACAAAAGCCTTTCGAGCATATCGGCTTCACCGTGCCGTGGAACATGTCGGAACAGCCCGCGGCATCGATCAATTGCGGCTTTTCAAACAGCGGCATGCCGATTGGCTTGCAGATCGTCGGTCCAAGGTTTGGTGATCTGACCGTGCTGAAACTGTCGAAACTGTTTGAAAGTTGGACCGGGCGGATCAGCACTTGGCCGCAGCCTTGATGGGTCCAGAAAGTGCACGACAGTTTCGATATCTCGGCTTCGCCGCCCCCTCATCCCGCTGCCGCGACCTTCTCCCCGCTGGGGAGAAGAGAGATAGAGCCGCAGCGTTTTGGGACCTCCTCTTGGGTGAAGGCAATCTCTGGCTCTGCCGGGTGCTCTGAGCGAAAACATTGAAATGCTTTATTGCAAGCTGGCGATATACGCCCGCCAGCCACCCAAATGCGTAATGTCTTCAGCACCTTCCAGGGCCGAAGGCTCGACGAGAAAACCCTTGGCGCTGGAGCCGTCATCCAGGAATACCGTGCCGATACACATTGGCGAGGGGATCATATTGACGAACTGGCCGAAGCCTGCGGGTGTCAGCTGCCAGATTTCCACGGCAATCGCGGCACCTTGCTCGACCCGGACCAGACCGGGCTTGGGCGGTGTCTGGTTGGGCAGGGCAAATAGCTTATAGCTGGCCGATGTTGTCCCAGCCCGCAGGAAGCTGGCGTTGAGGCTGGTCAGTTGGTGGTTGAGCGGCATGCCGGACAGATGCGCGCCGACGACGATGACCGGGATCAGACCCTCGGCCTTTTCCACTGGCTTTTCTGGTGACGTCGGCAGCGGCCAGCCGGTGGCACCGACGGTGGTGCCAAGGCGGCTGTGCAAGGCTGACCCCAGTGCTGCGGTCAGGCCATCGGCACCGAAGGGTGCCAACAGCGTGACGCTGGAGGGCAGGCCATCGCCGCGCTTGCCGGTCGGCACGGCAATGCCGCACATGTCCAGAAGATTGACGAAATTGGTATAGGTGCCGAGGCGTGAATTGGCCTTGATTGGCTCTTCTTCCAGATCGGCCAGCGTGTAATGGGTTGGGGCTGTCGGCACGCAGATCACATCGACGGAGGCGATCACCGGCGTCAACTGCTGCTTCAGCGCTTGCAGGCGGTACATGCCGGAAAAGGCATCCGCGGCAGTCAGGGTTTTGGCGGCGCTGTAGATCTTATGGGTCACCGGATGGAAGCTTTCGGGCTTCGCATCGAAAAACTCTTTGACCGCCGCATAGCGCTCGGCCACCCAGGCGCCTTCATAGAGCAGGTTTGCGACCTCGTAAAAGCCTGAAAACGGCAGGTCCACGAGCGTGTGACCCATGGTCGACAATTCTGCCAGCGCCTTATCGAAAGCGGCTTCCATCAGGCTGTCGCCGAAGAATTCACGGTCGGCCTTGGCGGGAACGCCAATGCGCAGGACTGGTGCGGAGGCCATGGCATGGCCCACCGGCATGGGGCGGGAATAGGCATCCGTTGCGTCGGGTTTAGCAGCGACGGTGAAGACCTTATGGGTATCTTCCACCGTCAGCGCGAAGATCGATACGCAATCGAGGGTGCGGCAGGCGGGAATGACGCCGGTGGCCGAAAGCGCGCCGACCGAGGGCTTCAACCCGACAATGTTGTTCAGCCCGGCTGGAATGCGGCCAGAGCCTGCCGTGTCGGTGCCAAGCGCGAAGCTGACAATGCCTTGCGCCGTCGCCACCGCCGAACCGGAACTGGAGCCGCCGGGGACCAGTTTGGGATCGATCGCATTGCGGGGAATGGCATGGGGCGTGCGCACGCCGACCAGGCCGGTGGCGAATTGGTCGAGATTGGTCTTGCCGATCACCAAAGCGCCCGCGTCTTTCAACAGGCGCACCACAGTCGCATCGGTTTCGGGCGTGTAGGCATAGTCCGGGCAGGCGGCCGTGGTTGGCAGGCTCGCGACATCGATATTGTCCTTGACGGCAAAAGGAATGCCCCAGAGCGGCTTTGTCTCCGGTGAAAAAGCGCCGAGTGCTTGGGCCTGCTCCAGCAGGTCTGCCTTGTCAGCAAGCTTAAGGAAAATGCCGGGATCGTTGATGGCGGCGATGCGCGAAAATACCTCTTCGATCATCTCCTGTGGCGTCCAGCCAGAGGCATAGGCGGCGTGAAGCGATGCAATATCAAAAGCTTGAGTAAATGGCATGGATCAATTTTCCAATAGTGTTACGGGGCGATCCCATTGGATCAGGACGGTGCAGCCATCAATGCTCCACACGGAATGTTCGGTGCCTGCCGCATTGACGATATAGGAGCCTGGGCCAAAGGTGCCGGTCTCGTCCGACTGGCTGCCTTCCAGCACCATAATGGTTTCCAGCCCTTCGTGGCGGTGGCGGGGAACCGAGGCTCCGGCCTGATAGGCCAGAAGGGCAACGCCGGGCTGGTCGCCCTCAAAGCGGCGGATCCAGTGAATGGTCACACCATCACGGAACGCCTCATAGGGCAGGCTTTTCCAGCCCCCGGCCAGCATATTGTCACGGGTCGTTTCAGCCATGGGCAAGCGCCTCCAGAAAGGGGTCGAGATGGGCGGTCCAGCCGACAATGCCGCCCTGGGCGCGGATCATCTCCAGGGTCGCTTGTTTGAAGGCCGGGAAATAGCTGGCGGTGGCTTCTTCGATCAGTAGGCAGTCATAGCCCCGATCATTGGCCTCGCGCATCGTGGTCTGCACGCAGACCTCGGTGGTAACGCCCGCGAAGATCAATTGGGTAATGCCGCGAGATGTAAGCTCTTCACCGAGAGCGGTGGCGTAGAACGCACCCTTGCCGGGCTTTTCGATCACCAACTCGCCGTCAACAGGCGCAAGTTCCGGCAGAATGCCGGTGCCATATTCCCCTGCAATCAGGATGCGGCCCATCGGTCCCTCATCGCCAATTCGCAAAGTGGGATTGCCGCGATTGCGCTTGGCATCCGGCAGGTCGGAGAGATCGGGCCTGTGGCATTCCATCGTGTGGATGACGGTAAGACCGTGGGTGCGGGCCGCCTCCAGCAGGCGTTTCACATCCGGCACGATGGCGCTGACGAGGCTGACATCATTGCCGAGCGTCTCGCCAAAGCCACCCGGCTCGGTGAAATCGCGCTGCATGTCGATGATGACAAGCGCCGCCTGATCCAGCTTCAACGGGAAGGCGAAGGGTTGGGCTTTGATATCCACCATCATGCATGTCCTGCCATATGGGCACCGATCACGGCAATGTCAGCGCCGCGCGCCGGGGTCTCGTACACCAGCCTGCCATCCGACATCACGACAATGCGGTCGGACATTTCCATCAACTCATCCAGATCCTCGGAAAACAGCAGCACGGCGCTGCCATTGTTACGCGCCTTCATGATCCGGGCGCGGATTTCGGCGACGGCGGAAAAATCCAGACCGAAACAGGGGTTAGAGACAACCAGCAGATCGACATCGCCGGTCAGCTCCCGCGCCAGCACGGCGCGCTGCACATTGCCACCCGACAGCGAGGCAATCGGCGAGGCGGGCGAGGCGGTCTTGACCTTGAAATCGGCGATCAACCGCCCGGCTGTCTCGCGCATCGCCTTGGCATTCAGCCAGAACCGGGTCCTTCCCTCGGCATCCACATCGAAATCGCGAAAACTCAGGTTCTCAGCCACCGACATTCTCGGCGCGCAGGCATTCAGCAGCGGTTCTTCCGGGATAAAGCGAACATTGGCGGCCCGCGTTTCCTGACGAGTGGCGGTGTAGGGTTGGTCCTTGACCGTGATGTCGCCCGCCTCGGCAGGCCGTTGCCCGGCCAGTACTTCGGCAAATTCCTTCTGGCCATTGCCGGAAATGCCGGCAATCCCGACGATTTCGCCAGCTCTGACCTTGAGATCATCGACCTCGATGCTTTTCAAGCCGCTGCGGTCACGGGTTTTCATCCCCCGGATCGACAGGACGGAGGGGCTTGCGTCCGCGACCGGCAAGCGGCTGTCGAGTTCGGCCAGCTTAACATCGCCGATCATCATCGCTGCCATGTCCTGCGTCGTCAGGTCGGCTGTGCGGCCTGAGCCGACCAGCTTGCCCCGCCTTAGCACCGACACCGCATCGGCAAATTTGCGCACCTCATGGAATTTGTGGGAAATCATCAGCACGGTCAGTGCCCCACGCTCGGTCATGCCCCGCACCAGGCCCAGCATGTCGTCAGCCTCGGCGGGTGTCAGCACCGATGTCGGCTCGTCAAGGATCAGGAACCGGCGTCCGAGGTAGAGCTGCTTGATGATTTCCAGCTTCTGCTTTTCACCCGCCGATAATTCCCGCACTGGGCGTTCCAGCGGAATCTGGAAGGGCATGGTCGCCATGAAATCCTTGAGCGCCTGACGTTCGCGCCGCCAGTTGATCATTGCAGGCACCGCATTGCGGCTGATGACCAGATTTTCCGCTCCGGTCAGGGACGGCACCAGCGTGAAATGCTGGTAGACCATGCCAAGCCCCAGCGCTGCCGCATCGCGGGGCGAGGCGATCTCCACCTCGCGGTCCTCGACCAGCAATTGGCCCGAGGTCTGGCGGTAAAAGCCCATGATGCATTTGACCAGCGTCGATTTTCCCGCGCCGTTTTCGCCGAGCAGGGCGTGGAACGAACCGGCCTGCACCTTGATGGAGACAGCATCGAGGGCGGTGAAGCTGCCGAACCGCATGGTCATGGCGGCGGTCTCGATGTTGATGGCACTTCCGCTGGGCTTCATATTACGTTCTCCCGCTCGACAATAATTGCCACCGGCCCACCGCCGGGCGGTCCCTGATGTTCAGCTCCACCAGACACATACAGGTCCGTTTCCCCGAACACGCCCGCCAGCACACCGCCGACAAAGGCGCGGGCGTGGCGGGTGCCGGAAATGTCGCTATCCTCGAGCATCGTGTGGCGCTTGCCCCGCACCGTGCCGCGGGGATCGGGTTCGGCCTTGGCCAGTACGGCGCTCAGTTTTCCAAGCGGCATGTCGGACCAGGCGGCCCGCACGCTCGGCGCATCCATAGCGTCGAACATCACGGTATGCGTCATGGCAAATGGCCCGCTCCAATGATCGCTCATGCCGAGAACGATGATTTCGTGATCGGTCAGTTCAACGCCCGCCGAGGTGGAGGCACGGGCGGAATAAAGGTCCAGCGTGCGGCAGATGTCGATATCCTTGATATCATCCATATCAAGCTCGCCCAGCGCTACCGCCACACCCAGCGCTGATGCGCCGCGTGAATAACCCATGGATTTCAGCGTTTCGGCAATAACCGTGCGTTTGCCACGCGCCTGGGCCTGCGCCACCCGCGCTGAGGTGAGCAGCGGGCATTTGATCTGGACGAAATGCACGTCTGCTGGATCGTCGATCCCGGCATCAGCCATGGCAGTGCGTACGCCCTGGGCGACCAGATCCACCTGTTCCTTGCGGCCCAGATTTTCGGGTAGGAGATCGGCTGTGCGGGCAACGCCGATGGCGAGCGAACGGTTGGGCGCTGCCTCCACCCGTTCACGGGCAAAAATCGTCCAATGGGGCGACAGCGCCCCTTCGGTGCCGCCTGACATGACGATGGAAACGCCTGTTACACCGAGGCGGGCAAACAGCTGTTCGAACGTAGCCGTGGCAAAACCACGGGTAAAGTCGTTGACGCAGCCATTGCCCTCCGTCTTGCCTAGCACCGCGACGATGCTGTGCGGATCGAGGCCGCTACCAATCAGCGCTTCGACGCCGGATATGTCATCCGGGGCAGAGGCGGCAACGCGGTAAACCGAGGCGCGGAAGCATGTGGTCACGGCAGGGCCTCGATCAGGTCTTTCGAATGGGAGACCGCGCCGAACACGCCGCCCTGCATTTTCACCATTTTGATGGCGGCGAGATGATTGCCGTAATCAGTCGCTCCGCAGCAATCTTCCAGCAGCAGGCATTCAAAGCCCCGGTCATTGGCCTCGCGCATGGTTGTGTGGACGCAGACATCGGTGGTGATGCCGGTCAAGATGATATTCTGGATGCGCTTCTGGTTGAGGATCAGTTCGAGATCCGTGGCGCAGAATGACCCCTTGCCGGGCTTGTCGATAATGGTTTCGCCATCCAGCGGGGCCAGCTCTTCGATAATGTTCCAGCCCGGCTCGCCGCGCACCAGAATGCGGCCGCAGGGGCCTGGATCGCCGATGCCGGATTTGATGCGCTGCGAGCGCCAGCGCTTGTTGGCGGGCAGATCTGCCAGATCTGGGCGATGGCCTTCGCGGGTGTGGATGATATGGTAACCCTTGGCGCGCATCGCTGCCAGCACCGCCTTGATCGGCTCAATCGGCGCGCGCACCAGAGACAGATCATAGCCCATATGATCGACATAGCCGCCGGGGCCGCAGAAATCGGTTTGCATGTCGATGATGATGAGCGCGGTATTATCAGGCCGCCACTCCCCGTTATAGGGCCAGGGATAGGGATCGGCGGCAAGCGTGTGAAGTTTTGTCTCTGTGGACATATCCATGATGGCTCCTATTCGGCGGCGGATTTGGCCGGGTTGCCGTAGAGGCGAGTGGGTTTTTCAAAGCCGCAGACTGTGCCGTCGGTGATCTTGACTTGATCCTCCCAAGGCAAGCGATAGCGGCCTGCTGCCAGGTCGTGCATATAAGTATAGGGCGCGTCCTGCGCCCCACCGGCAACCGCGACATAGCCGCGATGGCCGAGCTGGTAGATATTGTTTTCCACGCCCCAGCCCAGCCGCGCCTCGCGCACCAGATCGGGCCGGACCTCGGCAGTGATGATCTCGTTGACGCGGCCTGATGTGCCGTGGGCGATGATCGAGCCATCGAAATTGCAGATCATCCCTTCGCCCATGCTGTCGAACGTGCCATCGGAACCGCACATGCAGACATTGGCAGTCACCATCAGATTGCAGAAAGCGTTGGACTGGTTGGTAAAGCGCCAGGAGTCGCGGATCGGTGCGGTATAGCCTGCCGTGCGGATCATGATTTCTGTGCCCTTATAGGCGCATTCCCTGGCCATTTCCGGGAACATGCCATCGTGGCAGATGATCAGCGCCAGCTTGGCGCCCTTCGGCCCGTCGATGACGGGAATGCCGAGATCGCCCGGCTCCCATGGCTCGACCGGCACCCAAGGATGCATCTTGCGATAATAGAGCTTCAGTTCGCCGGTGTCGTCGATGATAATGCCGGAATTATAGGGCATGCCGCCGGGATTATATTCCATGATCGAGAAACAGCCCCAGATGCGGTTCTGTTTGCAGGCGGCCTTGAAGGCGGCCACTTCCGGCCCATCCATCCGGCACATGATTTCAGGGTTGATGTCCATTGAAAGGCCGTGCAGGGCATATTCGGGAAATACCACCAGATCCATGCCCGGCTGGTTGCGCCGGGCCTTGGCGACGAGATCAACGATCACCTGGGTCTGGCGGGCCAGATCCTCTCGCGTCACGGTGACGGGGAGCTGCAATTGCACGAGGCCGATGCCGACCCCGTGTTCTGATTTGTTCAATCCGCCCAATCCGTTCATGGGAACCTCCTGTGGCTATTTGGTCAGCGACAGCGCCGCCGGAGCGCCGGACAGCGCCCGTGTCGGTGACGATGTGATGATGAGAATGATCAGGGTCAGCACATAAGGTGCAGCATAAAACAGATAATAGCCCTCGCTGACGCCGACCGATTGCAGCGCCGGACCGAGCGCGCCAGCCCCGCCGAACAGCAGGGACGCCAGCACGCAGCCGAGCGGGTTCCAGCGGGCGAAAATCACCAGCGCCACCGCCATTAGGCCTTGGCCGGACGAAATCCGCTCGTTCCAGGAGCCGGGATAAAACAGCGACAAATAGGCACCACCCACCGCCGCCAGCGCCCCGCCTGCCATGGTTGCCAGCAGGCGCACGGTGTCCGGGTTTATGCCCATGGCACGCGCCGCATCCGAACTGTCACCGACGACCCGCAGGATCAGGCCGATCCGGGTATTCTTCAGCGCCCACCAGAGCACCAGCGCCAGCACAAGGCCGATGACGAACAGGATGTTGATGGTCAACGCCGCCTGAATTTGCGGCAGATGCGACCAGAAGCCAAGCGAAATCACTGGCAGTTTTGGGGCGACCGGCTGGATGAATGGCTTGCCGAAGAAGAAGGCGAGGCCCAGCCCGAATTGCATCATCGCGATGCCGATGGCGATGTCGTTGACCTTTGGAAACTTGCAGATAAAGCCATGCAGCAGGCCAAACAGCGATCCGGCCACCATGGCCGCGGCCACGCCAGCCCAGGGCGAACCGGTCATGACCGCCACGGCATAGGCGGCCATGGCGCCAAACACCAATGTGCCTTCAAGGCCGAGATTGATGCGGCCCGACCGTTCCGTCAGGGTTTCACCGAGGCTGACGAAGATGAAGGGGGTGGAGACACGGATAGCACCCGCCAATATCGCCAGCGGCACGCCCCAGAGGCCCAGTGCGCTATCGTCCATCAATGGTCTCCTTTCGCGGCGTCCGGCTGTTTCCAAAGTTCGGGATTAAAGACGCGGAACCGGCCATACAGCGTTTCGCAAAACAGTATGACCACGAACAGCGTGCCTTGAAGCACCAGCACGGTGGCATCCGGCAGGCCCATGCGGCGCTGGATCAAGCCGCCGGACGCGGTGATGCCGCCTAGAAAAATCGCGACGGGAATGATCGCCAGCGGATTTTGCCGGGCGAGGAAAGCGACGAGAATGCCGGTATAGCCATAGCCCGCCACCAGCGCGCCATTGGCGCTGCCCTGCACGGCGGCTACTTCGATCATCCCGGCAAGGCCTGCAAAGCCGCCAGCCAGCGCTGTAAAGCCGACGATCAAACGTCCAACCGGCAGGCCCTGGATCTGGGCGGCGCGCATATTGCCGCCAGCGATCCGCGCCGCAAAACCGATGCTGGTCCATTCGATAACGATATAGGAGAGGATGCAGGCGATGACGCCGACCGCCAGCCCCCAATGCACGTCCATGCCGGGGATCTTGCCGATCATGTCGGTGGCGGACAGGGGCAGGGTCGAGGGCTTGTTGAGGCTGGCTGGATCGCGCAGCGGCCCTTCGATCAGGTGGTTCATCAGCGCGATGGCGATATAGGCCAGCAGCAGCGAGGATATGGTTTCATTGACGCCGCGATAATGTTTCAACGCTCCGGCAAAGCCGATCCATACTCCGCCCGCCAGCATGGCGCAGAAGCCCATGACGATCCAGAGGACTGGCGGACTGAAGCCTGGTGCGAGTGGCACGGCAATGGCCGCCGCCGCCAAGCCGCCCAATACCAGCGCGCCCTCCGCGCCAATGATCGTCAGGCCGAGGCGGGCCGGAAGCGCCACGCAGAGTGCGGTCAGTAGCAGCGGGGCGGCCCGGCTAAGGGCATTTTGCAGCGAAAACCACGAGCCGAAGCCACCGGCAAACATCAGCTGGAACAGTTGCAGCGGCGATTTGCCAATGGCGGTGATGAACAGGCTGAACAGGCCAAGCCCGATCAGCACGGCCAGCAGAGTGATTGCCACCGGTTCAGCGCGGCGGGCCAGCCATTCCACCATCGGACGCAGTGCGTGACGCCCCGCAGACTTGGGCTGCAAGCCATGCGGCAGGGGTGTCCGGCTTTCAGGTGTCGTGGTCATGGCCCGCGCCTCCATTGGTTCAGCCCATCGACCCCATGACGCCTTCGACCAGATAGTTCATGCTTTCCAACTCAATGGCGTCTTCGGCATAGTCCTTGCCCGAGGGGATGACGGTATTGCCCTTGTTGTCCTTCTGGCCGCCTTTGAAGACAGAAAAGCCGCCTGCCTTCATGGTGGCAAGTGTTGCCTCAAATTTGGTGCGGGCCTCAGCGGAGACGCCGGGACCCAGCGGGCTCATCTTGACGAAACCGTCCTTCAACCCGCCGCGCACGAAATTGCCGAGCTTTTCACCAGCCTGCGCCTTCTTGACGAAATCGGTATAGACATTGCCCCAGGCCCATTCTGCGCCCGTCAGGTATTTTTCAGGTGCCAGCGGGCTCTGGTTGGCGTGATAGCCGCAGACGAAAGCGCCGCGGCCAGCGGCGGTCTGCACCACCACCTTCGGGCTGTCGACATGGCAGGTGATGACATCGACGCCCTGATCAACCAGCGCATTGGTAGCTTCGGCTTCCTTGACGGCCAGCGACCACTCGCCGGTAAAGATCACCTGGCAGGTGATGGAGGGATCGACGGAGCGGGCGCCGAGCAGGAAGGCATTGATATTCTGTACCACTTGCGGAATGGGCTTGGCGGCAACGAATCCGATCTTCTTCGACTTGGTCGCATAGGCGGCGGCAATGCCGTTCAGATATTGGCCCTGGAAGATGTAGCCGAAATAGCTGCCGGTATTGTCGGGGTTCTTGCCCTTCTGCCAGAGGCCGCCGCAATGGCGAAACTGCACGTCAGGATATTTCTGCGCCACCGCCAGCATATGGGGGTCGAAATAGCCGAAAGAGGTCGGAAATAGCAGGCTGGCGCCATCCAGATTGATCATCGATTCCATGGTTTTCTGGACATCGACGGTCTCAGGCACATTCTCCTCTTCGACCACTGTCACGCCGGACAAGGCCTTGACCACGGCAGCGCCCTCGGCATGGGCCTGGTTATAGCCATAATCATCCTTCGGTCCGACATAGATGAAGCCGACGGTGAGATCGGCAGCCTGCGCGGAACGCAGCATGCCGGGAGCAGCGATGGCGGCGGCGGCACCAAGGGCGGAGGTTTGCAGGAAATGACGGCGGGTGAAGGAAGGCGATCTGGTCATCGGTGGGTTCCCCTGTTTGATCCGGCTCTCGTCCGGTGCGGATGATTTGAGAAAGTGTATGCAATCACCATGCCAGATCTGAAAGCCATGCTTGAAAGGAGCTTCCTGGCGGTCTCTGATTGCTGCCGGTGCATCTGTATGCACTTTTAAAATTCAGATGAATATTTTTTGAGCGCGACTATTAAATTTGCTAAATCGTTCAGGGAAAAATCCAGGCGTTCGCAGGAAAGTTGTGTATTTTTATGAAAATCGTGCTTTGATATCAGTAGGGCAGTGGGTTAACCTGCCAAAATAAGTGATTTTTAAAACTGCATACAGACGATAATAGACTGGGAAATTTCAATGAATCAGCCGAGGGTGCGGGAACTTGTTCGTGCCGGCAATACGGTCGAACAGCTGGTGCGCGCCATTGCCGACCTGATCATCGTCGGTGACTTGAAGCCGGATGATAAGCTGGATGAAGGATCGCTTGCCACGCGGTTTGAGGTGTCACGCACGCCGGTGCGCGAGGCGCTTCGACAATTGTGCGCCATGGGATTGGTGGAGCGCAAGCCGAACAAGAGCGCTGTTGTTACCAACGTCACCGGTGGGTTTCTGACCTCGATGTTCGAGGCCATGGCGGAGCTTGAAGGGATGTGCGCCAGGCTTGCAGCGGAGCGCATGACGCTGGAGGAGCGCCGGGGGCTGGAGCGGATGCATCGCGATTCAATCCGTATTGTGCAGGCGGGGCAGACGGAGGATTATTCCGCCTATAATATCGAGTTTCACAACCGGATCTATCAGGGCGCCCATAACCAGCATATTCTGGAATTGGTGACGCAGACCCGGTCGCGGCTGGCGCCGTTTCGCCGCGCCCAGTTCCGGCTGACGGGCCGCTTGTCCCTGTCCTTTCAGGAGCATGAGGCGATCGTCAACGCCATCCTGCGCGGCGAAAAAACGGCCGCCGCCGAAGCGGCCTATCGCCATGTCGAAATTGTCGGCGATGCCAGCAGCACATTGACCCAGCACACTTCTGGCAGGGATTGAGGTGTCGAAATCCAGGCATCACGGATTGATGCGGTAGGTCCTCACCAGGTCCGGATCCTGTTGCAGCGTATCGAGCCAGGTCGGGTCGAGTTTCGGCACCGAGGAAAACAGCAGTTTTGAATAGGGATGCTGCGGGGCAGCAAGCTGTTGCGGTGAGATCTGCTCGACTTTTTTGCCCGCATACATCACGACGATCTCGTCGCAGATCGCTTCCACCACGGACAAGTCGTGGCTGATGAAAATGTAGGACAGGCCAAGCTCGCGCTGCAATTCCTTCAAAAGCTCGATGACGGCGGCGGCGACTACGGTATCGAGCGCCGAGGTGATTTCGTCGCACAGGATCAGCTTCGGTTCCGCCGCCAGCGCGCGGGCGAAATTGACCCGTTGCTTCTGGCCACCAGACAGTTCCGAGGGGCGGCGCTGGCGCAGCGATTGCGGCAGGTGCACCATGTCGAGCAATTGGTTGATGCGGGCATCGCGGGCCTTGCCCTTCATGCCATGGTAAAAGGTCAGCGGACGGCCGAGGATGTCCTCGATGGATTTTGCCGGGTTTAGCGCCGTATCGGCGGATTGGAATACGATCTGCATTTCGCGCAGCTGGTCGCGCGTGCGGTCGCGGGCATGGCGGCCCAGTTCGCGGCCATTGAAAATGATATGGCCCGCCGCCGACGGCAGGAGACCGGCAATGCTGCGCGCCAAGGTGGATTTGCCGCAGCCGGATTCGCCGATAATGCCGAGGTTGCGGCCATTGCGCACCGTCAGGTTGACGGACTGCACCGCCTGCACGAGAGGCAAGCCATCCGCTTGCAGGTCGCCATAGCCAGCAATCAGGTTTTCGATTTCCAGCAGCGGCTTGAGGCTCTTGTCTTCGGCAAGCGGTGTTGTGCGGGGCTTGGGTTCAAAGGCAGACAGAAGTTCGCGGGTGTAGGGGTGCTGGGCATTGGAGAGCAGCTCTGCGGTGGTACCGGTTTCCTGCATTTCGCCGCCCTTAAGCACGACGATCCGGTCGGCAATTTGGGCGACGACGGCCAGATCATGGGAGACATAGACCCCGGAAATCCCTTGCGAGCGCATTACCGACTTGAAGGCGCGCAGCACTTCGATCTGTGTCGTTACGTCAAGCGCCGTGGTCGGCTCGTCGAAAATCACCAGCTTCGGATCGCCGATCAGTGCCATGGCCGCTGACAGGCGCTGCAACTGGCCGCCGGAGACCTGATGCGGATAGCGTGTGCCAATCGTTTCGGGATTGGGGAGGGACAGCGCTTTAAACAGCGCGATGGCGCGGGTGCGGGCGTCTTCCACCGTCATCAGATCATGAATGCGGGTGACCTCGATCACCTGATCCATGATGCGGATGGCAGGGTTGAAGGCCGCCGCCGCCGATTGCGGCACATAGGCGACATCCGTGCCGCGTATCCGGGCGCGTTGATGCTCCGACAATGTTGCCATGTCCTTGCCGGCTACGTTGATCGTGCCGCCGGTTATCTGGCATCCGGTGCGGGTATATCCCATCAGCGTCAGGGCGATGGTGGTTTTGCCTGAGCCGCTCTCGCCGATCAAGGCGACGATTTCGCCTTCGGCAATATCCAGACTGACGCCCTTGATAATCTCGACCTTGCGGCCGGAATCGGTGGTAGCCTGTACCTTCAGATCGCGGACTTCCACTAGGTTTGCCATCATGCGCTCCTGTCGCGGATCTTGCGGGGAAGATTATCGATCAGCATATTGACGCTGATCGTCAGGCTGGCAATTGCCAGCGACGGGAAAATCACCGCCGGGGCTGCAAAGGGCAGGCCGCCGATATTTTCACGCACCAACGCGCCCCAGTCTGCATTGGGCGGCTGGACGCCGAGGCCCAGGAAGGAAAGCCCTGAAAGCAGCAACACGATGAAGACAAAGCGCAGACCAAAATCCGCCAGCACCGGTCCGGTGATATTCGGCAGGATTTCGGAGCGGATGATGTAGAACAGGCTTTCGCCCCGGATGCGTGCGACGCTGATGAAATCCATGGCATTGACGTTGACGGCCAGTGCCCGGGCGAAGCGATAGGCGCCGGGCGTGTAGATCACCGATAGAGTGATGACCAGAACCGGGATCGACGATCCGACGGCAGCGACCACGACGAGACCGAAAAGCTTGCTGGGAATGGAGTTCATCGCATCAAGAAAACGGCTGAGCACGGTATCGATCCACCCGCCCGCAACGGCGGCGATCATGCCAAGCACGACGCCGGAAAAACAGGCGATTGTAACGGCGGCCAGCGAAATGCCGACCGTATAGCGCGCGCCCATGATGATACGCGACAGCATGTCCCGACCGAGATAATCGGAGCCCAGCCAGAGCGCCTTGCTCATCGGCCCGAAATAGTCGAAATCGACGATCTCACCGACCGGATGCGGAATGAGCAGGGGCGCGAAGATCGCCACCAATGCCCAGGCAGCAATAACGGTGAGACCGGCAATGCCAACGGCGTTGATGCGATAGCCGAATGACCGATGTCTGCGGGCGACTGGTGCTGTTGATGGCGTGCCGTTCAGTGGCGTCATTGTCATCGCAGCCTCGGATTGGAGAGAATGGAAACGATATCGGCAATGGTGATCAACACCAGATAGCCGACGCAGAAGATCATCGCGCAGCTCTGGATCAGCGGCAGGTCACGGGTGGCGACGGCATCGACCATCAGCTTAGCAATGCCGGGATAGTTGAAGATCGTCTCGACGATGATGACCCCGCCGATCAGATAGGACAGCGACAGCGCCATGGCATTGACGATTGGCCCAAGCGCATTGGGCAGCGCATGGCGCAGCACGATGCGGCGGCGCGAGGCGCCTTTCAGCAACGCCATTTCCACATAGGGCGTATCGAGGGTTTCGATCACCGCTGCTCGGGTCATGCGGATCATCTGGGCTGAAACGCCGAAGGTGAGTGTGATGACAGGCATCGCATAGACCCGCACCAGGCCAGCAAATGTGTGAACCTCATTGGCAAAGGACAGCGCTGGCAGCCATTTCAGATAGACCGCAAACAGCAGAACGGCGGAGGTGGCAATCATGAATTCCGGCACGGAAATCACCCCAATGGTCACCACGGTGACGCAGCGGTCATAGAGAGAACCGCGCAGCATGGCCGATGTAATCCCCAGTGTCAGTGCGATGGGAACAGCCAGAAGGGCGGTGATGCCTGCAAGCTTCATGGAATTGACCAGACGGCCGGAAATCAACTCGGCAATTGGCATGTTATTGGCGTAGGAGGTGCCGAGATCGCCTTGCAACAAGCCCGTTGCCCACCGCAGGAAACGCAGAATTGCCGGATCGTTGAGATGCATGGCCTGGCGCAGGCCCTCGACGGCTTCCGGTGTCGCGGCCTGACCGAGCAACATGGTTGCCGTATCGCCTGGCAACAGCGCAGTCGCCATGAAAACGGCGAGCGACACGATGATCAATGTGATCAGGGCGATCATCAGCCTGTTGACAACAAGGGAAAAGGCTCGGGCGTTCACGCACATGCTCCAGCTTGGTTAGGGCGATCAATCCTCGGCAATTACTCGGGCACTCTGGTGATCGGTGTGCGGCTGACCGCGATAATGTGCCGCCAGGCTGGCAAACGGTTTTGCCGCGATGCGCTGGATAAAGCACGCATCGATCCAAAGCCATTTGCCAAGGCCCGCTCGTAGAAGGTCTGCCGAATTGGTGTCAGGCTTCCAGCCAGACATATTCGGCGAAGGCATAGCCCATCATGCCACCCAGCGGGCTGGGTTCAAGCCCTTTCAGCTTGGCAGTGATGGCGTCGACGTTGGAAAGATAGGCCGGAATGACCGTCCCTGCTTCCTCTGCGATCATCACCTGCATTTCGCCGTAGATTTCCTTGCGTTTGGCCTGATCGAGAAGGCCACGGGCTTCGAGCAGCATCTTGTCGAATTTCGGCGACTTATACTGGCTTTCGTTCCACGGAGCATCGGAAGAATAGAGCAGCGAGAACAGGATGTCGGGTGTTGGGCGTGGGTTGATATTGCCGAAATGGACCGGTGCTTTCAGCCAGTATTTGTCCCAATAACCATCGGAGGGTACGCGTTGGACATCGAGCTTCATGCCGATTTCTGCCGCCGATGCCTGGATAATCATCGCCATGTCGATCGAAGAGCTTGCGGCTTCCGATGCGATGACCGGGATGGACTGGCCAAGCACGCCCGCCTTCTGGAAATGGAATTTCGCTTTGTCGGGGTCGAAGGCCTTCGGCTTCAGGTCGGCATTGTGATAGAAGCTGGCGGACGAGAGCGGCTGATCGTTGCCGATTTCTCCAAGGCCGCGCATTGCCGATTTGATGATCTGTTCGCGGTTGACGATCAGCTTCATGCCATCGATGAAGTCTTTCTTATTGCCCGGCGCCATGTCCATGCGCATGTTGAGATTGGTATAATTACCGGATGTCGTCTTCGACAGCACGAAACCGTCCTGGGTGTCGACCAGACGCATGGAGCGAGGATTGATGGAGGCGGCCAGCTGGATGTCACCCGACAGGAGGGCGTTGACACGGGCATTGTCCTCGCCGATGGCAAAGAATTCGAAACTGTCGACATTCGGGCCGCCAGCTTTCCAGTAATTGCCATTGCGCTTCATGATCGAGCGGACGCCGGGCTCGAATTTTTCGAGAACGAAGGCACCGGTGCCATTGCCCTTGGAGAAATCCGTGGTGCCATCGGCAACGATCATGAACTGATGGATGGCGAGAATGGACGGCAGATCGGCATTGGCATGCGAGAGCGAGATTTCCACGGTCAGCTTGTCGATGGCCTTGATGCCGGTCATCTGGGCGGCGATCTTGGCAACCTTGGAGCCGGTAGCCGGATCGAGATGGCGCTTCAGCGAGTAGACGACGTCGTCTGCACTCAGCGTCTTGCCGTCGTGGAAGGCCACACCGCTTTTCAGCTTGATCGTCCAGACCTGGGCGTCCTTGCTTTCAACCGAGTCTGCCAACTCCATCTGCGGAGCGCCAGCCTTGTCGAGAATGGTCAGGCGGTTATAGAGCGCGCAGCAGCGCACATAGTCGGTGGAGAGCGAGGCCTTGGCCGGGTCCAGCGTATCGGCATTTGAGGCAGAATAGCCGGCGGCTTTCAAGGATCCTCCCTTGACCGGCGTTGCGGCGAGCGCGCTTGAGGCACGCCCCATGATGGAGCCTGCGGCGGTAAGGGCAACGCCGCCCGCCAGCATCATCTGCATCAGTTCGCGGCGGGTGGCACCACGGCGAATAGCGTTTTCCACCATGGCATCGTCAGCGCCGGTCCAGTTTGTCGTCTGCTTGTCTGTCATGACATTCCCCTTATTGTTGTTGACTGTGTTGCGTGCCTTTTGGTGGCACGTCATCGTATGCTGATTTTATCGAGTGTTGCCTTCAGGCGGCGCGATCCAACTCCACGGCCTCGGCAAGTCCCGCCATGGAGGTGAAGTGAAAATCGGGTTTCACAAATGTTTCCGGCTCGATCGTGCCACCATAGCCTTTTTGGGCATGGCGTCGCTCGATCCAGCAATTGGTTAAGCCGAGCTGCCGTGAAATTCCGATGTCGTGATATTGGCTTTGCGCCACATGCAGGATATCGGCGCGGCTGTTGCCTTCCTTTTCAACGAAAGCGAAAACCGTTTCGAAAAACGCCGGATCAGGCTTTTCCGTGGCTGTGTCGTCAGTGGTGAAGGCGGCATGAAAGGGCTCGCCCAAGGCTTCATCGAAATACGTAAAGGCCCAGCGCTGTGCATTGGTCATGGCAATCAGCCGGTAGCGGGTTTTCAACTTCGCCAGCGCAGCAACGCTATCGGCAAAGGGCTTCCAATCGGTGACGGAGCTACGCAGACGCTCGCCAAAGGCAGCGTCTGCTGGCAGGCCGAGGGTGGGGGCGATCTTTACGTAGACCCGGGTGAGATCATCGGGAAAAAGCAAGGCCTCATCGTCGTAGCGAGCTGCACGATAGAGCGAAAGGGCGTGTTCTCCATCCAAAGCAATACCGGTCTCGGCGGCAATCTCAGCGAGGCAATGGGTAATGCCGCTCTCAAAATCAATGAGCGTGCCAACCACGTCGAAGGTGAGATATTTGAAATCCGCAAAGGCCTTTGCCATCATTGCATCCTCTGGCTTGCACATCTTCATGTATCAGGCTCGGCAAATGCCGTTCCTGTCACTCACGATCCCTTGGTTTCCTCGCTTAACTTTTGTTTTTATCTTGAATGCGCCCTGGCATTTTCTACTGAGGCGCATTCGAAGTATTACAGGAGATACGGGCTGTTTCTTCCCGAATGCCGATCTTCAGGCGGCAGAAAATTCTGAATCTGATCGTTTGGCGATATTTCACCCGACCGGCTTTAGCTTAAGCCATGGCGGCGCGAACATCCGGGTCGGCGAGTGTCTGATCCAGCGTCTTTCTGGTGCGCTCGACAATGGCGTCGATTTCGCTTTCCGTGCAGCACAGCGGTGGCGCGTAGCCCAGAATGCCATTGGCAAAGGCACGAATGACGAGGCCATTGTCCCACGCGCGTTCAAACACCCGTGTGGCAGGTGCGGCAGCCGCTGGCAGTGGCGTTTTCTTGTCCTTGTTCACCACCATTTCAATGGCGGCCAGCATGCCGCGCCCGCGCACATCGCCCACCAGTGGGTGGTCTTTCAGGCTTTCCAGGCCTGCAATCAGCCGCGCACCCATTTTGCGGCCGTTGTCTAGCAAGCCGTCCTCATAAAGCTTCAGCACAGCAAGGCCAACGGCAGCACTGACCGGATGGGCCGAATAGGTGTAGCCGTGGCCAATGGCCGCCGATCCGGCACCATCGGCAATGGTGTTGTAGATTTTATCGGACAGGAACACCGCACCCATCGGTACATAGCCCGATGTAAGGCCCTTGGCAGTGGTCATCAGATCCGGCACCACGCCATCGTCGGCACAGGCAAACAGCGGGCCGGTGCGGCCAAAGCCGGTGATGACTTCATCGGCGACAAACAGAATGTTCAGCTCGGTGCAGACATCCCTCATTGCTTTCAGCCAGCCATCGGGCGGAACAATCACGCCGCCGGAGCCCTGAATCGGCTCGACATAGAAAGCAGCAACGCGCTCACTGCCCAGGTCTTCGACCTTCTTGCGCAAGGCTGCAACGGATGACGCGATAATGGCGGCGGGATCATTGCCGACCGGGTTGCGATAGGCGTAGTGCGACGGAATTTTATGCTGCCAATCGAATGGCAGGCCAAAACCGGCGTGGAACAGCGGCAGCGCCGTGAGGCCCGCACCCACGGTGGACGAGCCATGATAGCCCTGTTCCACCGAGATGAACTGGTCCTTCTGCGGCGTGCCCTTGCAATGGTAATAATAGCGGATGAAGCGGATCGTGCTGTCGATGGCATCCGAGCCGCCGAGAGTGAAATAGATATGGTTGAGATCACCGGGTGCCCGGTCTGCCAGTTCTGCCGCCAGCCGGATGGCGGGTTCCGAGCCAAGGCTGAAATAGCCGGTGGCGTAAGGCAGTTCCCGCAATTGCTTGGTGGCAGCCTCTATGATGCTTTCCTGGCCGTAACCAGCGTTGACGCACCACAGACCGGCAAAGCCATCCAGCAATTGACGTCCGGTGGAATCCGTGACGGTTGCGCCGCTGGCTGATTTCAGAACGCGCACGCCAGCCTTTTCATGGCTGCGATAGGAGGCAACCGGATGCACGAGATGGGCACGGTCCAGTTCAATCAGGGAATTGCTCAACATTATCAGATCTCCAAAAAAATCAGCCGAGGGCCTGGCTGGCGAGTGCATAGGTTTTGACAGAAACGGATTCATTCGGACCGGTCGGTGCCGTGTTGCGTCGCATTGGCACGCCGCCGCCCACGTGAACAAGGCCCTGCTGCGTCAACCACGGCGCAAGGCCTGTTGCAATTGCTGTATCGACGCGCAGAAATGATCCTGCTCTTGCCGCAAACACAAAGGACAAAAGGGCTTTTGCATCGTCCTGATTGGCCGCCACGACCGGCCCCGCGACTTCGCCGCGACCAAAGGGACGCAGGGCAATATAGCCGGTGATGCGGCCAGCATCGCTGATAATGGCGAATTTGCCGGTTTCCGCGAGCGTGCGAAGGAGGTTTCGCCGATCTGCGCCAAAGGCAGCCGCATCAAGGGCAGCCAACTCTTGCAGCATATCCTGCTCAGCCCATGTGACCGCTGATGCGTCGAATGCTTGCTTCTGGACAAAGCCCTGATGCTGGACGATCTCGCCAGAAGCGACAAAACCAAGCTTTTCATAGAGTGGCAGGCCATCCTGTGTTGCCACCAGACGGCATTCTCTGCCCTCGGCAGCCTGCAAGGCCATATCCATCAATTTCCGACCAAGCCCGCGCCCGCGCATGGAGGCATCGACAATGACCATGTTGATGGTTGCACAGGTCTCGCCATACAGCGTCGCCATGGCGGTTCCCACCACGTGACCGTCTTCAAGCGCCACAAAGCCCTTGCTTAAGGAGAGCACAAAGGCCCAGTCTTCACGGCGATGCGGCCACTGTGCCTGCTGGGACAGCAAAAATGCGCCGTCGATATGTTCCGGACCAAAGGAAATAATGTCGATCTGGCTTGCCTGCATGCCACTATCCTGAAATCTGTTTTTAGTGTCCTTCAGTGATAGACCCGCGCGCAAAGAAGATCATCCCGACGATGGCGCGTCCTTGGTATGTTTGGCTGTTCCGATCGATTATCGCCGCATCTTATGCCGTGAGTGTGGATTTCTGCCGGGTGTGAGGACAGCGGGTCTGGGGCTTTTGCAAAACTCTCTGCCAAATCCTCCACTGCATACGCAACATTGTGCTTTGAGAGGTGGCAATTGCGGTGAATGGGTTGGGTTGGCTCTGCCTATGATGGGAAAACCCGAACGATATGCTTTGCAAGGATCGAGAAAACCATGGCTCCCTTCCGTCCGAAATACATCACCTTCGATTGCTACGGTACGCTCATCAATTTCCAGATGGCGGAAGCGGCCCGCGACATTTACGGCACCCAACTGGAAGCCGCCCATATGGATGAGTTTGTCAAAAACTTCTCGGCCTATCGTCTGGATGAAGTTCTGGGCGATTGGAAGCCTTATGCCGCTGTGGTGCACAATGCCATTGAACGCACCTGCAAGAGAAACGGCGTGACCTTCCGCGAAGAAGACGCAAAGACTGTGTACGAGCGCGTACCCACATGGGGTCCGCACCCGGACGTGCCTGCTGGCCTTGCCAAAGTGGCCAAGGAGATTCCGCTGGTCATCCTGTCCAACGCCATGAATTCGCAGATCATGTCCAATGTCGAAAAGCTCGGCGCACCCTTCCATGCGGTCTATACGGCAGAGCAGGCGCAATCCTACAAGCCACGCATGAAGGGCTTTGAATATATGTTCGACATGCTCGGCTGTGGCCCTGATGACATTACCCATGTGTCGTCTTCCTTCCGCTATGATCTGATGACCGCCCATGATCTGGGCATCAAGAACAAGGTCTGGGTCAACCGTGGTCACGAGCCAGCCAATCCCTATTACGGCTATCAGGAAATCGCAGGCGTTGACGATCTGCCCGGCGTGTTTGGTCTTTAACGATGAAATATCTCTCCTACTGGCACGACACCGCTCCGCAATTTGCCGGTGGCATCACCGGGGCAATTGAAGGCGATTTTGATGTCGCCGTGATTGGCGGCGGCTTTACAGGCCTCGCTGCGGCCCGCCAGCTGGCGCGCGCCGGGGCAAAGGTGATCGTGCTGGAGGGGCAACGCATCGGCTGGGGTGCCTCTGGCCGTAATGGCGGGCACCTCAACAATGGTCTGGCCCACAGCTATCTGGGGGCCAAGGCTGAACTGGGCAAGGAGCGGGCGATTGCCCTTTACAAAGCGCTCGACAGTTCCATCGATACCATCGAGGCGCTGATTGCCGAGGAAGGCATTGATTGCAATTTCCGCCGTGCCGGAAAGCTGAAACTGGCCTCAAAACAACTGCATTTTGAAGGGCTTGCCCGCAATTTCGAAGCATTGCATGAAGAGGTCGATCCCGACACGGCCCTGTTGTCGCCATCGGAGCTAAAAAGTGAGGTTGGCTCACCTTTTTATGGTGCCATGCTGTCCAAGAAAAGCGCCATGATGCATATGGGCCGCTATGTGGTGGGCCTTGCGCAAGCCGCCCACCGCCACGGTGCTGACATTGCCGAGCAGGCCTCTGTGACATCTATTGAAAAACAGGGCGACCGCCACCGCCTGACCACCGCGCGGGGCCGCGTGACCGCCAAGAATGTGCTGGTGGCCACCGGGGCTTACACCACGCCCAATTTCAGCTTTTTCCGCCGTCGTATCATTCCGGTCGGCAGTTTTCTGATTGCCACGCGGCCTTTGTCGGACACGGAAGTGGCTGCTGTGATGCCGGGCAACCGCACCTGCGTCAACACCATGAACATCGGCAATTACTGGCGCCTTTCGCCCGACAACAGGTTGATTTTCGGCGGTCGCGCCCGCTTTTCAGCCACATCGGATCAACAATCGGACGCCAAAAGCGGCGAAATCCTGCGCCAATCCCTTGCCGCGATTTTCCCCCAGCTTGCCAAGGTCGAGATCGATTATTGCTGGGGCGGTCTGGTGGATATGACCAAGGATCGCTATCCCCGCGCAGGCTATCAGGATGGTGTGTGGTACGCCATGGGCTATTCCGGCCACGGCGCCCAGCTCTCAACCCACCTCGGCATGATCATGGCCGATACCATCATGGGCAAACCCGATGCCAATCCGCTGAAAGGTCTCGATTGGCCTGCCGTGCCGGGACATTTTGGCAAGCCATGGTTTTTGCCGATGGTGGGCATGTATTATAAGATTCTCGATAGATTTCAGTGAGAAGGGCAGCCTGCAATCGTGCAGGGTCACTGGATTTGCGGATGCATAAAAGCTTTGCGCGTCTGCGTGATATGCTCTCCCAAGCCATCGTCTGGCGTCGCGCTTGCGACAAAACGCACATGTCATGTGTGGCTGTATTATTCTATGGGAGACCGCATTGATGAATCTCTGAAAGGAAATGGCCAATGACGAGCGACTGGGTGGACTGGTTCCCTATCGTCTTCTTTCCGGCAAAGATTATCGTGTTGGGCACGGCCATGTTCTTCGCTATAAAATGGCATCACGATCAGGATAAAGCAGAGAAGAAGAAAAACGAAACCAGCGAAGCGGATGCGCCTGCCAAACAGATCGGTGACGCCTCAAATTAGTTGTTCTGTCCTGAAGTTTGGCCGACTGGAGTTGTGACCGTGTTTGTGCGGTAGGCAACGGCACATAAAACTTTAACCCGGTCAAAGACTGATCAGCACACTCTTGCTCTTGCGATTGGCGTGATAGGCCTCGCGTCCGAGATCCTTGCCGATGCCTGACTGCTTGTAGCCGCCGGTCGGCAGGATGTGATCGCGGGAACGGCCATAGCGGTTCACCCAGACCGTGCCTGCCTGAAGCGAGCGTGTCAGGTGAAGGGCGCGGGAGAGATCGCGGGTGAACAGACCCGCACAAAGCCCATAGGTTGGGTGATCGGCCAAAGCCAGCGCCTCATCCTCGTGCTCAAACGACTGCATGGTCAAGACGGGACCGAAAATTTCCTGTGTCACCGCCGGAGAATGCTGATCGACATGGGAGAGCAAGGTTGGCGTATAGAAATACCCATCGCCTTCCATGATGTCGCCGCCCGTCAGACATTCCGCCCCGGCATCAATGGCGGCCTTGACGATGCCGTCGATCCGCTCACGCTGACGCTGGGAGATAATCGGCGAATATTGCGTTGCGGCATCCCAGGTTGGGCCTGCTTTCACCGCCTTCATTTTGACAATGATCGCTTCTGCCAAAGGCTCCATCACGCTGCGCTCAACAATCAAGCGTGAGCCAGCCACGCAGGCTTGGCCTGCGTTGGAGAGAATGCTTTGGGCAATGGCAGCGGCGGCCTTGTCCAGATCTGCATCGGCAAACACCAGTTGCGGGCTTTTGCCGCCCAGTTCCAGTGTCATGGGTTTGACGCCCGTGCGGGCAATATTGCCCATAATCGCCTGACCCGCTCCGGTGGAGCCGGTAAAACTGACCTTGGCAATATCCGGGTGGCCGGTGATGGCATTGCCTGTAACCGGACCGTCGCCCAGCACGATATTGATCAGCCCCGCCGGAATCCCGGCCCTCACTGCCAATTGCGCCAGATAAATGCTGGAAAAGGGGGTCATTTCCGAGGGTTTCAGCACCACGGCATTGCCAGCGGCCAGTGCTGGCCCAAGCTTCCAGCCCGCCATGGAAACCGGGAAATTCCATGGCGTGATGGCTCCCACCACGCCATAAGGCTCACTCATGATCATGCCGAGGCTATCACCATCGGTCGGCACAAGAGCGTCGCCTTCCTTGTCTGCCATTTCGGCAAAAAAGCGGATTTGCTCGGCGGTGACGGCAATGTCCCCGGCAATCAGATGGCCAACGGGGCGGGTGGAGGAGAGAGCCTCCAGCTTGGCCAGCGTTTCTGCCTCGCGCTCAATCAGGTCTGCCCAGCGTTGAAGAACGATCGTACGCTCACGCGGGCGAACGCTGCCCCATTTGCTGGTCTTCAGCGCCTGTTTTGCGGTTTGAACGGCCCGATCCACCATGTCCTCATTGGCAACAGGACAGCCCGCATAGGTCTTGCCGTCCGACGGGCGGCACATGTCGAGCGCGCCATTGGCATCCACCAGCGTATCGCCAATGAAATGGCCGATGGGCAGGGCGATGGTGTCTGGATCGAAGCTGAGGGTCATGGTGGTTCCTTAGGCTAGAGCATCGGACCGAAAAGTGGGAACCGGTTTTCGGATAAATCCGATGCCCAAACAAAAGCTTAGAGCATCGTGCGGATTCCGATTTTCTGCACGATGCTCTAAGCTCGGCTTACGCCATGATGGTGACGTAGATTTTCTTCACCGTTTCAATGGTCTTCCACACGCCAACAAAGCCCGGTTTCATAATGAAATGATCGCCTGCCTTGTAAATCACCGGCTCGCCGCCTTCAGGGGTGATTTCGACTACGCCCGACAGGATATGGCAGTATTCAAAGCTCTCGCCCTTGATGGATTTGGTCTCGCCGGGGGTGGCTTCCCATACGCCTGTGTGGATCATCTCGCCACGGCAGACATCCTGCGGCCAGGTCTTGAAAGCCGGATCGCCAGAGATCAGCCGCTCCGGCAGGGCCTTGGATTCTTTCGGCGTGAACGTGGGGTTGGTGTCGATGGTTTTCAAAAGAGACATGGATTAGTCCTCGGTCTAAAGTTGGCAGCAGTGGTCTGCGAGAGCGGTAATCATGGTCTGGCAGGTGGCCAGCTCATCCATCAGGATATATTCGTTGGGCTTGTGGGCGCGGCTGATATCGCCGGGGCCGCAGATGATGGCATCGACACCCGCTTGTTGGAAAAGCCCGGCTTCGGTGCCGTAGCTCACGGCTGCCAATGGCTCTGTGCCTGTGAGTCGGTACAGCAGCGCGGCAAGCTGTGCGTTTTGGGGGAGTGAGAGTGCCGGATAAGCACTCATCTCTGTCCATTCCACGCCAAAACCTTTGTCTTTCAACGCGTCCGCCGCCTGACGAACAGGCTGCAAAAGCACTGCGGGATCAACGCCAGAAATGGCGCGGGCTTCAAACTCGGCCTCACAGGTATCAGGAATGATATTGACGGCTTGTCCACCACGCACGGTTCCCACTTGCAGCGAGGAATAAGGCGGCTCAAACACCGCTTCAAATGGACCTTGTGTCAAAGTTCCTGCCGCATCGCGGGCGGCAAGCAGAACCTCACTCATGGCATGAATGGCATTCAGCCCCAGATCAGGCCGCGATGAATGGCCGGAGCGTCCGGTGATGGTGACGCGGGCGGCAGCCTTGCCCTTATGGGCGCGGATGGCCCGCATGCCGCTGGGTTCGCCAATAATGGCCCCAAGGGGGCTTTCGCAAAGAGATGGCAGTTGCATCAGCATATGCGGCACGCCACGGCACCCGGCCTCTTCATCATAGGAAAAAGCAAGATGAATGGGACGGGCAAGCGGCATGGCAGCAAGGGTTGGAACGCAGGCCAAAGCGCAGGCCAAAAACCCCTTCATGTCGCTGGTGCCACGGCCAAAAAGCCTGTCACCCTCGCGCCGTAGCTGGAAAGGATCACTTACCCAGCCGCTTTCGCCCGCTGGCACCACATCCATATGACCTGACAGAATATAGCCGGGGACATGTTTGGGGCCGATGGTGGCAAACAGATTGCTCCGGTCGCCCTCCGGGCCAACAAGCACGCTGACCGCCTCGCCGTGGCTTTGCAGATAATCAAGGATGAAGCTGACAATCTCGCCATTGGCGGTGCCGACAACGGAAGGGAAGGCCACCAGGCGTTCGAGAATGTCCAAGGGTCGCTCCGTCGATCCGGTCTCGCAATGCGGCGCAATGCTGATAAGACGCAAAGCTCAGTACCTTGGAAAGGCCGAGTGCGCCTGATCTGGAATCTACAAGCCTAGCGGTATTTTTCCTGCCGAAAGCAGGGGATATTTGGTGGAATCTTCGGTTCCGGACGCTGAGGGGAGCGGATTATACCGACGCTCATGCGACAGACGGATCAGGCCTTTCCTGGCTCTCTATGAATTGTCGAACAGTCCCGGCTTTGCATGCCGAAACCCACGAGAGCGATCCGGACGAATTGCTGCGCATACGGTACGAGTTGAAAATTGTCCCGGCCGAAGGCCCATTCGCCGATCAGGCCCGATATGGTCGCGCTCAGGGTCATGGCGGCGGAGGCGGGGCTCCAGGGCTCGGTCAACTGGCCCCTGTCGGCGGCAACCTGGAAGAGGGGCAGCAGCTTGCCCTTGAGCGTGCTCAGAATGCCATCCGAGTCGGTTTCCTTTATCGTAAGATCTAGATGCAGGCTGACCCGGATCACACCGCGCCGCCGCTCATCGGCCTGAAGATGCGCCAGCATGTCGAACAATATCTGCTCAAGGGCGGCAAACACGTCGACGGAACTATCCGCCGGAAGCCGTGCCGCCAATTGTTCGAAAGGCTTGAAAGCCTGGTTGCGCAGGGCTTCGAGAATGCCGCGCTTGTTCTTGAAATGCCAATGGACAGCGCCGCGTGTCACGCCCACTGCCTGGGCAATCTCGTCCAGTGACGTCTGGTCGAAGCCTTTGGTGAGGAAAAGTTGCTCGGCAGCATTCAGGAGCTGCATGTGGGTTTCCGCTGCTTCTTCCTTGGTTCTCCGCAATGGGTCCTCCTGGGCGAAATTGTTGGGCACGATACGTCGTTCGCTAATTCATCACATATTTACGCACTGCGATCAATCCTATTTACAAACGGTATGTATGTATATATATCGGAGAGGCTACCGTTGGAGTGTTCCTAGCCATGCAAAAAACAAAGCGATTTCTTGTTGCGGGTTGCGCTATTGCAGCCCTTTCCTTTTCCACCCCCTCATTTGCGCAGATGCCAAATGCTGGACCGCCGGCTGTCGGCGTCACGATCGCCAAACTGAAGCCGATCAATGATACGACCGAGGTCAATGGCCGGGTCGAGGCGAAGGATTCGGTCAATCTCGTTGCCCGTGTGACCGGGTTCCTGGAAGAACAGCTTTTCAAGGAAGGCTCTGAGGTCAAGAAGGGCCAGGTCCTGTTCCGCATCGAGCGGCAGTCCTATGAGGCCGATCTGGATTCCAAGAAGGCCACTCTTGCCGAAAACCAGGCCACCCTGGAAAATTCGAATATATCCCTTGCTCGTAACGAACAGCTTCGAGCTGGGGGCAGCGGCAGTCAGAGCAATCTGGACGACGCACGTGCCACGCAACGGACCTCGATTGCCAAGGTGGCTGAATCGGAAGCCGATGTGCGCACCTCGCAGATCAATCTTGGCTATACCGATATCATCGCACCTATCGATGGTCGTATCGGCCTTGCTTCGGTCACGGTCGGCAATGTCGTGTCGTCCTCATCGGGAACCTTGGCCACGATGGTCAGTCAGGACCCGATGTATGTGAAATTCCCCATATCGGTGCGCCGTCTCATCGAATTGAGACAGCGTTTCGACAAGGAAGGCGGTCTGGAAAAGAGCGTGAAGCTCAAGATCCGCTTGCCCGATGGCAGACTATACGCCCAGGAAGGCACGCTTGATTTCTACGACATCAGCGTGTCCGAAAATACCGATTCCATCACCCTGCGCGGCACGATCCCGAATCCACTGCTGCCGACGGGACATCGGGAACTGGTGAATGACGAATTCGTCCGTGTCATTCTCGAAACCGTCGAGCCGACCGATTACCTCACCATTCCGCGTGCCTCGGTCATGGTCGATCAGCAGGGCTCCTATGTCTATGTGGTTGATGACAAGAGCATTGCGCAGGTGCGCCGTGTGACGCTTGGACAATCCACGCCGGAAATGGCTGTTGTCACCAATGGCCTCAAGGAAGGCGACAAGGTGATCACAGACGGAATCCAGCGTGTTCGGCCAAATACACCGGTCAATGCACAGCCGGCCGACCAGGCTCCACCCGCCGCACCAAAGCAGGGCTAAGCGATGTTTTCCAATATTTTCATTGATCGTCCACGCATGGCAATCGTCATTGCCATCGTGCTGACGATTGCCGGTGGTCTGGCGCTGACCAGAATACCGGTCTCACAACTTCCCGATATCGTGCCGCCACAGGTCCAGGTGACGGCCACCTATCCCGGCGCTTCCGCCGAAGTGCTGGAGCAGACCGTTGCGCAACCGCTCGAATCCAAGGTGATTGGGGTCGACAAAGCTCTCTACATGAAAAGCACCAGCGGTAATGATGGCAGCTACTCGCTGACCGTCAGTTTCGCTCTGGGCAGCGATGCCGACATTAACACCGTTAACGTCAACAACCGCGTGCAGACGGCTCTGTCCTCGCTGCCCAGCGACGTTCAAAATCTTGGTGTCTCGGTCAGCAAAAAATCCTCGTCCATTCTGCAATTCATCATGTTGCAGAGCGAGAAGGGCAAGTTCGATCCGCTGTTCATGACCAACTATGCAACGATCAACGTCCTGGACGAGATCTCGCGTATTCCAGGTGTCGGTTCTGCATCGCTCTTCAGCAACATGAAGTATTCGATGCGGATCTGGTTCGACGTTGACCGCTTGTCCAGCCTTGGCCTGGTGCCTTCGGATGTCACAAGCGCGATTTCAGCCCAGAACGTCCAGGCACCTGTTGGCCGTATCGGTGCACGTCCGGTGCCGGACGATCAGGCATTTCAATATAACGTCCAGACCCAGGGCCGTCTCGAAACGCCGGAGGAATTCGGCAATATCGTGCTGCGCGCCAATAAGGACGGCTCTGTCCTGAAAGTGAAGGATGTTGCCCGTGTCGAACTGGGCGCACAAAACGACGACACGGTCTCTCGCCGCGAAGGCGATCCGGGTGTTGCCATGGGCATTTACATGTCTCCCGGTGCCAACGCGCTGAACACGGCTGCGGCCGTCAGCGCCAAGATCGCACAGTTGAACAGCCGGATGCCGGAAGGCATGCGCGCCAATGTCATGTACGACTCGACCACCTTCGTTGAAGACACGATTGAATCCGTCATTCATACGCTGATCGAAGCCTTCGTGCTGGTGGCTGTGGTCGTCTTCCTGTTTCTCGGCAATGTCCGGGCAACGGTCATCCCGATCATTGCGGTCCCGGTCAGCGTTATCGCCACATTCGCGGTGCTGCTGGCGCTTGGCTACTCGGCCAATACGGTCTCGCTTCTCGCTCTTGTGCTTGCCATCGGCATCGTCGTCGACGACGCGATTGTCGTCGTGGAAAATGTCGAGCGCGTGATGGAGGAGGAGCCGGAGCTGACACCGGTTGCCGCCACCAAGAAGGCCATGGGGCAGATCACCGGTCCGATTGTTGCGATCACCCTTGTCCTGCTCTCGGTTTTCGTTCCCATCGGCTTCATCTCCGGCATATCAGGTGAATTGTTCCGGCAGTTCTCGGTCACCATCAGCGTTGCCATGCTGATCTCGGCCATTAACGCGCTGACGCTGTCGCCTGCTCTCTGCGCCGTCTTCCTGCGCCACACCGGCGAAAAACGCGGCATCATGGGCTGGATCAGCCGGCGTATCGACAATACCCGCGACGGCTATGCCTGGGCGGTTCAGAAAATGGTCCGCATGGCGGTCCTGTCCCTGTTGATCATCGGGGTCGGCGGTGCAGGCATCTATGGGCTGTCGAAGATTACCCCCAGTGGCTTCCTTCCGGAAGAAGACCAGGGCACGTTCTTCATCGCGGTGCAATTGCCCGATGGCGCTTCGGTGGCGCGGACAAGCGGTGCCGTTGCGCAGGTGGAAGATCTGCTGAATGCTATTCCGCAAATCGAAAATGTCTCTTCGGTTATCGGTTATTCCTTCCTCGACAGCTATTCGGCCAGCAATTCCGCCTTCATGATCGTGAAGCTGAAACCTTTCGCGGACCGCCCGGCGGCCTTGGACAAGGTACAAGTAGTTATTGGCCGGACGTTCGGCATGGTCCAGCAGGTCAAGGCCGCGACTGTTCTGCCCTTCAACCTTCCACCCGTTCTGGGTCTTTCCACCAGTGGCGGTTTCGAAGCGATGATCGAATCGCTTGAGGGTGCCGATCCGGCCACCATGGCCAATGTGGCCTATGGCGTGGTCGGCGCGGCCAATCAGAACCCGAAACTGGCGCGTGTCTTCACCACCTATGGTGCCAATGCGCCGTCGATCTATCTCGATATCGATCGTGAAAAAGCACAGGCGCTCGGTATCAGCATCAGCGATATCTTCAACGCTCTGCAGGCAACGCTCGGTGGCTCCTATGTCAACGACTTCAACGAGTTCGGACGTACCTGGCAGGTCAAGGTCCAGGGCGATGCCGCCAATCGCCGCGATACATCGGCGCTTTGGAACATCTATGTCCGCAACTCCAACAGTGACATGGTGCCTCTCCAGTCGATTGCCGAGGTGAAGACAATCGTCGGCCCACCTGTCATCACCCGCTATAACAACTATCGCGCCGTGACGATCAATGGCTCGGCTGCTCCCAGCACGTCTTCCGGGGACGCCATGGAGGCCTTCAAGCAGGTGGTCGCCAATACCCTGCCATCCGGCTTTGCGCTGGAATGGACGGGAACGGCCTATCAGGAACAGCAGGCCTCTGGCCAAACGGGTATCATCCTGGCGTTGGCTCTGCTGTTTGCCTATCTGTTCCTCGTTGCCCTCTACGAAAGCTGGACCATTCCCGTACCGGTTCTGCTTTCTGTCATCGTGGGTGTATTCGGGGCCTTTGCCGGCATGGTGCTGATGCATATGACGATGGATCTCTACGCACAGATCGGTCTCGTGGTGCTGATTGCCCTTGCTGCCAAAAACGGCATCCTGATCGTCGAGTTCGCCAAGGAACACCGCGAACAGGGCATGCCGATTGCCGATGCGGCGGTGCTGGGGGCAAAGCTGCGCTTCCGCGCCGTGATGATGACGTCGATTGCCTTCATCCTTGGCCTCGTGCCGCTGGTTTGGGCAAATGGCGCCTCGATGATGGCACGGCAGAATGTCAGTACGCCGGTGTTTATCGGCATGTTGACAGCCAGTACGCTTGGTCTGTTCGTCATTCCGATGCTCTACATCACCTTCCAGACAGTGCGTGAAAAATTGAAGTCCTGGCTTGGCTTGGGTAAGCCACCCGAACATCATGCGCCGCATAGTGACCATTAAGTCGGGCGACTAGGCGCATCGTTTGAAAAGACCGGATCGGAGATTGCATCGCAGCTTCCGATCCGGTCAATTTGCATGATATTCCGGCCATTTTTACGCTTCAAAGCCGCAATTGCACTCTGTTGCCATTGCGGCTTTTCTCATTGGGCATCACGGTCCCGCCTCATAAAATGTCTTTTCTGCATGATACCTTAAGCCGATTCCGGTTTAAGCGTTTATGCTTTAAGGTCTGCGCGAAAGAGGACGAGGATCACATGCCGACAATATTGGATCAGCTGGAAAGCCGCCGCGCCGAGGCCCGTCTTGGCGGTGGGGAAAAGCGGATTGACGCGCAGCACGCCAAGGGCAAGCTGACGGCGCGCGAGCGGATTGAGATCTTGCTCGATGAAGGGTCGTTTGAAGAATACGATATGTATGTGACCCATCGCTGCACGGATTTCGGGATGGATGGTCAGAAGGTGGCAGGCGATGGCGTCGTCACCGGCTGGGGCACGATCAATGGCCGCCAGGTCTATGTGTTCTCCCAGGATTTTACCGTGCTCGGCGGTTCGCTGTCGGAAACTCATGCACAGAAGATTTGCAAGATCATGGATATGGCGGTCCGGGTTGGAGCGCCGGTGATCGGCATCAACGATTCGGGCGGGGCGCGGATACAGGAAGGCGTGGCCTCGCTGGCCGGTTATGCCGAAGTGTTTCGCCGCAATGCCGAGGTGTCTGGCGTCATTCCGCAGATCTCTGTCATTATGGGTCCCTGCGCGGGCGGCGCAGTGTATTCGCCTGCCATGACCGACTTCATCTTCATGGTGCGTGACACGTCCTACATGTTCGTCACCGGCCCTGATGTGGTGAAGACGGTGACCAACGAAATCGTCACGGCGGAAGAGCTGGGCGGGGCAGGCACCCACACGAAGAAATCCTCGGTGGCCGACGGCGCTTTTGAAAACGATATCGAGGCGCTGGAACAGGTGCGGCTGCTGTTTGACTTCCTGCCGTTGAACAATCGCGAAAAACCGCCGAGCAGGCCGTTCTACGATGATCCGGCCCGGCTCGAAAGGCGGTTGGACACGCTGATCCCCGACAGTTCCACCAAGCCTTACGACATGAAGGAACTGATCCACGCGCTGGCCGACGAAGGCGATTTCTTCGAGTTACAAGAAGCTTTTGCCAGGAACATCATCACCGGCTTCATCCGGCTGGAAGGCCAGACGGTCGGTGTGGTCGCCAACCAGCCGATGGTGCTAGCTGGCTGCCTGGATATTGATAGCTCACGCAAGGCGGCCCGTTTCGTGCGGTTTTGCGATGCCTTTTCCATTCCGATCCTGACGCTGGTGGATGTGCCGGGCTTTCTGCCTGGTGTGGCGCAGGAATATGGCGGGGTGATCAAGCACGGTGCCAAGCTGCTGTTTGCCTATTCTGAGGCCACCGTGCCGATGGTGACGCTGATCACCCGCAAGGCCTATGGCGGCGCCTATGACGTGATGGCCTCCAAGCATATTGGCGCTGATGTGAATTATGCCTGGCCGACGGCGGAAATCGCCGTCATGGGTGCCAAGGGCGCGACGGAAATTCTCTACCGTTCCGAACTGGGCGACCCGGAAAAGATCGCGGCGCGCACCAGAGAATATGAGGAGCGGTTCGCCAATCCGTTCGTGGCGGCCGAGCGCGGCTTTATTGACGAAGTGATCATGCCGCATTCGTCGCGCAAGCGCATCGCCCGGGCCTTTGCCTCGCTGCGGGGCAAGCAGGTTGCGACCCATTGGAAAAAACACGATACCATTCCGCTTTAAAAACGGGCCCACGTTGATAGCGGGTTCACTTCAACAGCAAGATCGGACCTGTTCCGGCAGACAAGAAAGGGTGGCATGGATGTCCAAGGCCCCTGATATGACCAAGCACCGTGGATTTCCCTCCGGCATGCCCGGAACAGGTGTACAGTTCACCATTCGCCGGGCCAATCCCCGGGGCGTCACCCCCATCAAGGCCATGCCGCGCAAGGCCTATCCCGGCACCAAGGAACACCGCATCGATGCGGCTTTCTTGCACGCGCTCTGGCATCACTTCGGCGCTGAACCTTTCGAGCGCGGCAATCTCGATGCGGCCCGGCTCAACCTGCTGTTTGGCCGCGAAGTGGTGGCGGTGGAAAAGGATTTCGATCCGCTGTCCTATGAAGCGATGCTGCGCATCGATGAGCGGGTGGCGCGCCACAGCTTTCCGGAATCCTTCGATGATGTGTTTGAGGTGTGATGCGATGGTTTCTCTCCTGTTTCAGCCGGATGCTGCATGATGGTTAAAGTGTCTGAAATGCCCAAGCATCGCGGGTTCCCGGCGGGCCTTCTTGGCACGCAATGGCAGTTCACGCTGCGCCGAGCCAATTCCAACGTGACAAAGCTCACCTCCATGCCGCGCCACCGCACCATGGACCAGACCGTGGCTTTGGCTGATATCGGGTTTGTGCGGGCGCTTTGGGAGTATTTTGGCGCAGAGCCTTTCGAGCGCGGCAATCTGGATGGCGAGCGGCTGTGCCGTCTATTTGGCCGGGAGCTTCTGGCTGCGGAGCGGGGTTTTGATCCGACCTCCTATACGGCAAAGCTGAAACTCAACGAAAAACTGGCCCGGAAGAACTTTCCGCAGGCCTTTGACGACACGGAAGGGGTGTGACCATGGCAATCTCGAAAATCCTGATCGCCAACCGTGGCGAAATCGCCTGCCGGGTGATCAAGACCGCCAAGCGGATGGGCATTGCTACTGTCGCTGTGTATTCCGATGCCGATGCCAATGCGCTGCATGTCAAGCTGGCGGATGAGGCGGTGCATATCGGCCCGTCGCCGTCCAATCAATCCTATATCGTTATTGACAAGATTTTGGATGCGATCAGGCAAACCGGCGCGGATGCCGTGCATCCGGGCTATGGGTTCTTGTCGGAAAATGCCGCCTTTGCCGAGGCGCTGGATAAGGCGGGCGTAGCCTTCATCGGCCCGCCGGTCGGCGCCATTCAGGCGATGGGCGACAAGATCACCTCCAAGAAACTGGCGGCAGAGGCTGGCGTGTCCACCGTACCCGGCCATATGGGGCTGATTGCCGATGCCGAGGAAGCGGTGAAGATTGCTGGTGAGATCGGCTATCCCGTGATGATCAAGGCGTCCGCCGGTGGCGGTGGCAAAGGCATGCGCATCGCCTGGAACGATGCCGAGGCGCGTGAGGGTTTCCAGTCGTCGAAGAACGAGGCGATGAACTCGTTTGGCGACGACCGAATCTTTATCGAGAAATTCGTTGACCAGCCGCGCCATATCGAAATCCAGGTGCTGGGCGACACGCATGGCACTGTGCTCTATCTCGGTGAGCGCGAATGTTCGATCCAGCGGCGAAACCAGAAGGTGATCGAGGAAGCGCCATCGCCGTTTCTGGATGCGGAGACCCGCAAGGCCATGGGCGAACAGGCCGTGGCGCTGGCCAAGGCGGTTGGATATTATTCCGCTGGTACGGTGGAATTCATCGTCGATGGCAATCGCAATTTCTACTTTCTGGAAATGAACACCCGCTTGCAGGTGGAGCATCCGGTGACGGAACTGATCACCGGGCTTGATCTGGTCGAGCAGATGATCCGGGTGGCGTCTGGCGAGAGGCTGGGTTTTGCGCAAGGGGATGTAACGCTGACCGGCTGGGCGGTCGAAAGTCGGCTCTATGCTGAAGATCCGTATCGCAATTTCCTGCCGTCGATCGGCAGGCTGTCACGCTACCGCCCGCCCAGCGAAGGCCAGCAAGCCGATGGCACGGTGGTCCGCAACGATACCGGGGTGTTCGAGGGCGGGGAAATCTCGATGTATTACGACCCGATGGTTGCCAAGCTGTGTACGTGGGGGCTTGATCGGATCACAGCCATCGACGCGATGAGTGCGGCGCTGGACCAATTCGAAGTCGAGGGTATTGGCCATAATCTGCCGTTTCTGTCGGCGGTCATGCAGCATCCGCGCTTTCGCTCCGGCAAGATTACCACGGCCTTCATCGCCGAGGAGTTTCCGGAGGGCTTTTCCGGGGTGGAGCCGGATGAGACGGCGGGTCGGACGCTTGCTGCCGTTGCATCTCTTGTCCACCAGCGGCGCGAGGCCCGTGCCGCGCAGGTCTCCGGCACCATGGGCAATCACGCCCGCACCATCGGCCGTGACTGGGTCGTTGAACTGGCAGACCGGCATTATCCGCTGACGCTGTCGGCGGAGCCCGGCAGTCTGACATTTGCCGATGGCGGTGTGGTCGCGGTCGATGGCCTGTGGCAGCCTGGCCAGACGCTGGCAATCTTTAGCGTCGATGGCCAAAGCATCGGGCTTAAAATTGACCTCAAGGGTCCCGCTATCCGCCTGCGCTGGCGGGGCATGGATGTCGTAGCGCATGTTCGCACTCTGCGCGTCGCCGAGCTTGCCCGGCTTATGCCTCGGAAATTACCGCCCGACACGTCAAAAATGCTGCTCTGCCCGATGCCGGGTGTGGTGACCGGCATTGCTGTTGCTGAAGGGGACGTCGTGGAGGCCGGTCAGGCGCTGGCGACGGTCGAGGCGATGAAGATGGAAAACATCCTGAAGGCCGAGCGACGCGGTGTGGTCAAAAAACTGGTTGCGAAACCGGGCCAAAGCCTCGCCGTGGACGAACTGATCATGGAATTTGAGTGATGGGCGACTGTGCTTTTGGCCAAGGATCAGGCGTCATCGCCCTGCCGCTCACCCAGCCGCACCAGCATATGTCTCTGATGGTCCTGCCCACCGAAAAAGATGGCCAGGATCTGGACCTGGTTTTTAACCTCATCCACTTTGAAATAGATGACCGCACGATTTTTCGTCACATGGCGCAAGTCCGGCGCGATGCTTGGCAGCAATGTTCCCTGAAAGGGCGCATGGACCAGCGCCTTCAAATCATCGTCGATCGCTTGAAGACGCGCCGAGGCGCGATCAAATGCTTCCTGTATCGCATCTCCGAAAGACAAATAGGCTTCGACAAGGTGATCAAAGATCAGGTCAAGATCTCGATTGCTGGCGGCAGACCGCACCAAATCAAAGGCCATAAAAGGACTTTTTCGCAGCGATCATCTGCTGGATTGTTCGGCTGCTGTCCTCGGCGTTCAGGAACGGACCTTTGCTGCGCTCGTCGATCAGCGCGCGCAATGCCTGAACTTCGGCTTCCTTCATCTCTGTTTCTTCCCGCAGCAGCTCGAGACCGCGCTGCACGACGGCGCTCAGGCTTGAATACCGCCCGTCTTCCACAAGCTTGCGGGCAAATTTGTCTTGCTGGTCGGAGATGGAAACGGAGGCTTTCACGGACATGGGGACAGGCTCCTCAAGGATTAGCTATTAAAAATACTACTCAGTCGCATTAAAATCAAGCTGAACGGAGAGGCGCTGGAATGTCGTCTTTCGTCTGCAAGGGTGGAGGGATTAATCGATGTCGAAGAAGACGGTTGCAGATTGGCAGTCGCTTGCCGAAAAGGAGCTGAAAGCCAGCCCGGACAGCCTGACCTGGCAAACGCCGGAAGGCATTGCCGTCAAGCCGCTTTATACGGCCGACGATCTTGCCGGCATGGACCATCTCGATAGCCTGCCTGGCTTTGCGCCCTTCACCCGTGGGCCACGCGCGACGATGTATGCCGGGCGGCCCTGGACGATCCGCCAATATGCCGGGTTTTCCACGGCGGAAGCCTCCAATGCCTTTTACAAGCGCAATCTGGCGGCTGGACAGAAGGGACTGTCCGTTGCCTTCGACCTTGCCACCCATCGCGGCTATGACAGCGACCACCCGCGCGTCGAAGGCGATGTCGGCAAGGCGGGTGTGGCAATCGACAGTGTCGAGGATATGAAAATCCTATTCGACGGCATTCCGCTGGGTGAAATGTCGGTGTCGATGACGATGAATGGCGCGGTCATTCCGATATTGGCGAATTTCATTGTGGCGGGCGAAGAACAGGGCGTTTCGCGGGATAAATTGTCGGGCACCATTCAGAACGATATTCTGAAGGAGTTCATGGTCCGCAACACCTATATCTATCCGCCTGAGCCTTCGATGCGGATTGTCGCTGATATTATCGACTATACCGCCAGAGAAATGCCGAAGTTCAACTCGATCTCGATCTCCGGCTATCACATGCAGGAGGCGGGCGCGACGCTGGTGCAGGAATTGGCCTTCACCCTTGCCGATGGCCGCGAATATGTGCGGGCAGCGCTGGCCAAGGGCCTGGATGTCGATGCCTTCGCAGGCCGGCTGTCGTTCTTCTTTGCCATTGGCATGAATTTCTTTATGGAAGCCGCAAAACTGCGGGCCGCCCGGCTGCTGTGGACCCGGATCATGCAGGAATTTAACCCCAAAAATCCGGGCTCGCTGATGCTGCGCACCCATTGTCAGACGTCAGGCGTGTCGCTGGCCGAGCAGGACCCGTATAACAACATTGTCCGCACGGCGTTTGAGGCGATGTCGGCAGTGCTGGGTGGCACGCAATCGCTGCATACCAATTCCTTCGATGAAGCCATTGCGCTTCCCACCGAGTTCTCCGCGCGCATTGCCCGCAATACCCAATTGATCCTGCAGCATGAAACAGGGGTGACCAAGGTGGTCGATCCGCTGGCTGGCTCTTACTATGTCGAAAGCCTGACCAAGGAACTGGCGGATGCGGCCTGGGCGCTGATCGAAGAGGTGGAAAGCCTGGGTGGCATGACCAAGGCGGTGGCTGACGGCCTGCCCAAACGACTGATCGAAGAGGCCGCCACCCGCCGCCAGGCGGCTGTGGACCGCCGCGAGGAGGTGATCGTTGGCGTCAACAAATACCGGCTGGAAACCGAAGACGAGATCGACATTCTCGATATCGACAATGCCACTGTCCGCCTTGGTCAGATCAAGCGCCTTGAAGACACCAAGCGCCGCCGGGATGCAAAAGCGGTGGAGGCGAGCCTGGTGGAGCTGACCCGCATAGCCAAAACCGGAGAAGGCAATCTTTTGGCCGCTGCGGTCGATGCCGCCCGCGCGCGCGCCACCGTGGGTGAAATCTCGGATGCCATGCGGGCGGTGTTTGGCGACCACACCGCCGTGCCAAAAGTGGTGTCCAAGGTTTACGGCGACCGCTATCACGACGATCCCGAATATCAGACGCTTGTCGGTCAGCTATCGGACTTTGCCACGGCGTTGGGGGGCAAGCCGAAGATTATGGTGGCCAAACTTGGCCAGGATGGCCATGACCGGGGTGCGAAAGTCATTTCCTCGGCGTTTGGGGATATCGGCTTTGATGTCATCGCCGGTCCGTTGTTCCAAACCCCGGAAGAAGCCGCCGATCTGGCCGTCAGCCACAAGGTGCAGGTCGTCGGCATGTCCTCGCTGGCGGCTGGCCATAAAACCCTTGCGCCGCAATTGGTCGAGGCGCTCAAGAACAAAGGTGCCGAAAACATCATCGTCGTGGTTGGCGGTGTGATCCCAAGGCAGGACTATCAATTCCTCCTCGACCACGGCGTCGCAGCCGTCTTCGGCCCAGGAACAAACGTGCTCGAAGCCGCAAGAGCAGTGATTGATCTCATGCAAGGTCGGTTGCGAAACCAATAATGCTTCCCTGAAGCGATAGAGGTTTTTTGGACAGCATAGAGCACGAGATATTATTTTTATCAAAATAGTTTGAATACTAATTATATCTGTGCTACCTAGCGATTATGAGCAATGATCTCGACACGCGCAGACGTTTGACCAGTCAGCTGTTTTCGGCCGCGCGCCTCTGGCGCCGGACGATTGATGTCGTGCTGGCCGAGCATGGAATTTCCGAGGCCTGTGCTTCACCGCTGGTATGGATCGGGCGGTTAGGGGGCGGTATTCGCCAGATCACCCTTGCCGAACATGTCGGCATCGAAGGGCCCTCGCTGGTGCGGCTGCTCGATCAGCTTGAAGCCTCGGGCATGGTCATGCGCAAGGACGATCCCACCGACAGACGCGCCAAGGGCCTTTGGCTGACGCCGGAAGGCACGCGCATGGCAGCACGGATAGAGGCTGTGCTGGACGACGAACGGGCAGGGGCCTTTGAAGGCGTTTCCCAGGCGGATCTTGAAACGGCCCTGCGCGTTTTAATGGAGTTTCAGCAGCGCTGCGTTGATCTGCGGGCGAGCCGAGACAAGAAGGACTAGGGTCGATGGTCGCACCAACCTGGAGAGACTGGGTGTTTTCCGGCAAGGCTTTTGCGGCTGCCATGCTGGCCCTTTATCTTGCCCTGATGTTTGATCTGTCGCGGCCCTATTGGGCTGTGTCGGCGGTCTATATCGTTTCCAATCCCTTCGCGGGCGCCACTAAATCCAAGGCACTGTACCGTGTGCTTGGCACATTGCTGGGTGCAAGTGCTGCGGTTTTGTTCGTGCCGGTCTTCGTCAATGCCCCGGAGCTTTTATCCCTGGTGGTGGCGCTTTGGACCGGAACTCTGTTGTTTTTGTCGATGCTCGACCGTTCGGCGCGTGCCTATGTTTTCATGCTGGCCGGTTACACGCTGCCGCTGATTGCCTTGCCCAGCGTCAGCGATCCCGGCGGCGTTTTCGATGTCGCGTTGGCGCGGTCGGAGGAAATCACGCTCGGCATTCTCTGCGCCACGCTCGTCAATCAGGTGGTGTTTCCTTCCAGTATCGGGCGACTGTTCAGTGATCGGATTAATGTCTGGCTGGCCGATGCCGGTGCCTGGGCCGAAGATATCTTGCGCGGCGAAGGTGCGACACCGTCTACACCGCTGAAACGCCAGCAATTGGCCTCTGACGTGTCCAGTCTTGACCTGATGATCAGCCAGTTGAGTTACGATCCGGGAACCAAGGATGTCGTCGGCCAGGCGCGCGAGCTTCGCGGCCGGCTTTTGATGCTGCTGCCTGTGTTTTCGTCGCTGGCAGACCGCTTGCATGCTGTCAAACAGCAATCCGGCCTGGATGACACCCTCATTGCGCTGCTTAATGATGTCGCCGATTGGTTCAAGCTGGGTGGCGGCGTCGAGACGGAAAAGGCAGGCGCGAACCTGCTGGCTCGGATCGACGCCCTGCAGAAGCAGGATAAGCCAGGTAGCTGGGATGATCTCGTCATGTCGAGCCTGCTGACACGGTTGAAGGATGTCGTTGAACTCTGGCAGGATTGCCTGACACTGCGCGATCACATCGCCAGCGGCGGTCATGCTGCGGAGACTGTGCCGCTCCTGCACACGCGCCGTATTTTGGCGGGCTCACGGCATTTCGATCATGCACTGCTGGCCATGAAAGTGGCTGTCGTTGTGGTGGGCATTCTATTGGCCTGCGCATTCTGGATTGCCAGCGGCTGGAGCCAGGGCGCGAGTTTCGTCTCCATGGTCGCCGTGTCCTGTTCGTTTTTTGCCGCCCAGGACCGGCCAGCGCCGATGATCCGCAAAATGCTGATCTGGACAGCCCTGTCGATTGTGGTGGCGTTTGTCTATCTCTTCGCCATTCTTCCGGCCGTCACGTCCTTCGAAATGCTGGTGCTGACGCTGGCGCCGATGTTCCTGTTCATCGGCTTGAAGATGAGCAATCCTCAAATGGGCATGTTTTTCATGCTGCTGGCGGTCAATAGTGCCACGCTGATCGCCATTCAGGATCAGTATTCCGCCGATCTGACCAGCTTTGCCAATGGCGGGCTGGCGACCCTGCTTGGCCTCGGTTTTGCCCAACTCTGGGTCACTGTCGCCCAGCCTTTTGGGGCTGAACTGGCGGCTCGGCGACTGATGAAGTCGGGATGGCGGGATCTTGCCGATACGGCCTCTGGATCACGGTCGGGAGATGTCGGCCGCCTTTCCAGCCGCAGTCTCGACCGGCTTGGGCAGCTTGTCCCCCGGTTGGCGGCGTTGAATGTGCGCGATCTCGGCGATGTCGATGGCTTTGCCGATGTCCGGCTTGGCTTCAACGTGGTGACGCTGCAACAGCAGCGGTCGTCGCTTGGGCAGGACAGCGGCACGCTCATCTCACAGGTTCTGGCTGGCATTGCAGACCATTATCGCCGCCGACTGAAGACAGGTGGGGCCGGGCCAGCGCAGCCACAGTTGCAGGAGACGATTGACCGGGCGCTCGAGACGATCATGCGCAACGAGGGCGATGGCGGGCGCCGTGTGACCGACGCGTTGGTTGGTCTCAGGCGCGTGCTGTTTGGTCAATCGCCACCGCCAAGCCTGTCCCCGCAGGTTGGTGGTTCGCAGTCCGGCCCCCACCCACTTTCTTTCGCAGCAGAGTAACGTCAATGCCGACCGAATTTGATATTTATGGCGTCTATATCCCGCGCCTTTTCGTGGTGATGCTGATCGCGTTGCTGATCAGCATGGTGGTCCGCAAGCTGCTGGCCTGGATGGGTGCTTATGGGCTCATCTGGCATCGTGGCCTTTTCGATGTTGCGCTCTTTGTCCTGCTGACGGCAGGTCTTTCCTTTCTAACACGCTGGTTTGTCTCATGACGATGTTGAAGTCTCTCGGTAGGGTCGTTGTCACCCTGGTTGTCGTTGTCGCCGCGCTCTTCGCCGGCTACCACCTTTGGGTTTATTATATGGAAGAGCCGTGGACGCGCGACGGGCGCGTGCGCGCCGATGTCGCCGAGATTGCTCCTGATGTCACCGGCCCCGTCAGCGACGTGCTGGCGAAGGACAACCAAACAGTCCGTAAGGGCGATGTTCTGTTCCGGGTTGATGCAAAGCGGTTCGAACTGGCGCTGGAGCAGGCGCAGGCCGATCTCGATCAGGCGAAATCCTCGCTGGATGAGGCTGTCCGCGAAAGCCAACGCGAAGAGCGGCTTGGCGATTCCGCTTCGGCCCAGGCGCGTGATAAGGCGGTATCCGCCCAGGAGCAGGCCCAGGCGTCCTATAACAAGGCCCTTGCCAGCCGCGATGTTGCCAAGCTGGATCTGGATCGCACCGAAGTGAAGTCCACCGTTAACGGCACGGTGAGCAATTTCTCTCTTCAGGTCGGCGATTTCGTCAATAGAGGCACGGCTACTGTGGCTGTCGTCAACACCGATACACTGCGGGTCGAGGCCTATTTCGAGGAAAGCAAATTGCAGCGCATTCGTGAAGGCGACCGCGCCTCCGTGCGGATCATGGGACAGAAAACTGTGCTGACTGGCCGGGTAGAAAGCATGGCGACAGGCATCCAGGACCGCGAGCGCGATTCAAGCTCCGGCCTGTTGGTCAATATCACTCCGACATTCAATTGGGTCCGGCTGGCGCAGCGCGTGCCGGTGCGCATTCATCTCGAAAATGTCCCTGATGGTACAAGGCTGATCTCGGGTCTGACGGCGACAGTGGACATCCTGCCGGAAGTGCAGGCTGGTCAGAAGTAGCTGTGGAGTTCGGACGAAAGCCGGTTTCCGCTTTTACGGACAAGTTCTAGTGGCGAATGTCAGACAAAAACTTCTGCGCTCTCGGGTGCTGGGGATTGGTGAAGAACGCCTCCGGTGTTGCATCCTCCAAAAGCACACCGCCATCCAAAAACCAGACGCGATCCGCCACCTCGCGCGCAAATCCCATTTCATGGGTCACGCACATCATCGTCATGCCGCTGTGGGCCAGGCTTTTCATCACGGAAAGCACTTCGCCAACCATTTCGGGATCAAGGGCACTGGTTGGCTCATCAAACAGCAAGATTGGTGGCTCCATTGCCAGTGCCCGGGCAATGGCAACACGCTGGCTTTGGCCGCCGGATAATTGCCCCGGATAGGCATCGGCCTTGCCGGACAAGCCAACACGATCCAGCAGCGCCTTGGCTTTCTCGGTCGCTTCCTCTTGCGACAGTCCCCTGATCTTGCGTGGCGCAAGGGTCAGATTGTCCATCACCGACATGTGGGGAAAGAGATTGAACTGCTGAAAGACAAAGCCAATCGAGGTGCGCAGCTTGTTAATATCAATCTTGGGACGATGCACATCCTCACCATTGACGATAATCTTGCCATCCCCGATGGCTTCGAGCCGGTTGATGGTGCGGATCAGGGTTGTCTTGCCGGAGCCGGAAGGGCCGCACAGCACCACCACCTGCCCGCTGGGAACCGTTGCCGTGATATTGTTCAGGCATTGATAATGGCCATACCATTTGTTGACATTCTGGAATTCAATCATGGTGCTGGCTCCGTCGTCAGAGGGTTGCTGAGGGAAGTCACTGGATTTTTGGGCGAAGACCTTCCCAAACGTCGTTGTGCGATCCGCCGCTCAATGGTTCTGGCGGTTTGCGTTAGAGAGAAACACAACAGAAAATAGATGGCGGCCAAGATCGAGAACACCTGCACCGGCTTGGTTAGAAGCTGTGTATTGACCTGTGCGGCTGCAAACGTGAACTCATTGACGCTGATCACATAGCCCAGTGAGGTTTCCTTGATCAGCGAGACAAATTGACTGAGCAGGCTGGGCAGGGAGTTATAAACAGCCTGCGGCAGTACGATATAAAGCATGGTTCTGCGATAACTGAGGCCGAGAGATCGGGCAGCCTCCGTCTGGCCGCGCGGCAAGGCCTCGATGCCGGCGCGAAGAACCTCGGCGAGATAAGCGCTCTCATACAACACCAGAGCGCCCACCAATGTCCAAAACCCGCTGATAGATTGGCCCACCAAAAACGGCAGTGCGAAATAACTCCAGAAAATCACCATCAAAAACGGTGTTCCACGCAGCGTATGCACTATGGTGCCCGATAAAAACCGCAGGCTGCGATAGGGACTGACCCGGCCCAATGCCAACAGCAAAGCGCATGGCAGCGCCAAAAGCAGGCCAAGAATGGCAAGCAGAAGGGTGGCAACCAGCCCCCCGAGAGGGCCGTTGGGATATTGGCCAATCAGCAAAAGTAGCCAGTTGTCGCGGAGAATATCAATCATAGCCACCCCCTATCGCTTTGGCAGCAACTGTCGCCGCTCATAGAGTGCGCCAGCGGCCATGATGAAGAAAGAAATGGCCAGATAAATGCCGGTGATGACGGCAAAGGTTTCAAACGTGCGAAACGTATCACTCTCAATCTGGCGGCCCTGATAGGTGAGATCATGCACCCCGATGGCCATGGCAATGCTGGTGTTTTTGAACAAAAGCAGCGAATAATTGATCAGGGGTGGAATGGCATATTTGATGGCCTGCGGCATGACGATATAGCGCATGGTGCGCAGATAGCCGAAGCCAAGCACACGACCCGCCTCGTATTGCGTAGGTGGAATGGCTCTTAGCCCGCTGCGAAGCGCCTCCGACATATAGGCCGCCATGCAAAACGAGATGGCAAACATGGCCAGAAGAAACTCGCTGTTGCGCTCGTTCAGCCACATGCGTGCCGCCTCGGGCAAGAGTTCGGGCACGGCAAAATACCAAAACAGCACCTGCACCAGCAGCGGGATGTTCTGGTGTACCTCCACATAGGCGGCCACAAACCATTGGGCCGGCTTGAAATTGGAATTGCGCAGCAGCAAAAGCACAACGGCTGTGAAAAACGCCAGCAGCCAGCAGGCAACGGCCAGCTCAATGGTTAGAATAAACCCGCTGATGAGCCAATCCAGATGATCCCCGGTGAGGACCACGGAGAAGTCGAGTGCATGCATCGAAGGACTCCATGATAAACCAGCACGCTCGCGCAATAAGGCAAACGTGCTGGTAGGGGGTTGGATTACTTCAGGTCAGCAAGCACCGGATTTCCCGCAGGCTTATCCAGAGTGAATGTGCGCTCGATCTTATAGGCTGTGTCTTTGCCAAGCCACTTGTCGAAGATCTTTTGCCCGTCGCCGGAGGTTTCCAGCGTCTTCAGGGCGGCATTCACCGCAGACAGGAAAGCCGATTCGCCCTTGCGCACGCCCAGACCCCAATATTCAATGGCGGCAGGCTGTTTGATAAAGCTATAGCCATCGCCAGCCTGTTGCTGGAACTTGATCAGCGCAAGTTCCGACAGGATCATCGCCTTCACCTTGGACTGTTGCAGAGCAAGGAAGGCGCTTGGTGGGTCTTGGAACGTCAACAGCGTCGCATCAGGCAGAAGCGCACGGACATATTTTTCCGAGCTGGAGCCTTTGGGGGCGCTGATCTTGTCTTTCTTCAGATCGGCAATCGAGCTGATGCCGCTGGCGGATTTGGTCAGAAACATCTGGTTGCTGACGAAAGAGGCCGTGCTGAAATCAATCTGCTTGGCCCGATCATCAGAATAGCCAAGTGCTGCCGAGAGAATATCAACGCGGCCTTGTGTCAGTTCTGGAATACGGGCTTCAACCGCCAAAAGCTTCAGTTCGAGCTTGACGCCCAAAGCGTCGGCGATTTTCTGGCACAGGTCCACTTCGTATCCCACCGTTTCACGGGTCTTGGGATCGGGGAAGCTGAAGGGCTCAAACGTGCCCATTGTGCCGCACACCAATGTGCCTTTGGCTTTGATGTCGGCCAGTTGGTCGGCCTTGGCAGCAGACAGCGCCAAAATGGAAAGCGCGACCGCGCCGCAAAGTGTTTTCATGGAGATCATACGTTCAGTCCCTCTGGTTTCGGTTCATAGTTTGGCTCCTTTGCAGAGCTCTTAACGTTCAATTTCTTATTATTATTCAGCCGCTTGCGACGGCTTGCCGTAAGCGCCTTTGTAGCGGCCTTCCTGAATGGATTTGATAATCTCGGCTTCCCGCGCTTCTTGCGCACGCACGGCCTGAAGCAGGTCTGGCGCTATCGATTGAGAAAAGGCGACAATGCCATCCTCATCACCCACCACGATATCGCCGGGGTTCACCACCATGCCACCAATCGACACCGGCACATTCAGCGCCCCCGGCCCATCCTTATAAGGCCCGCGATGGGTGGTGCCACGGGCAAAACAAGGCAGGTCCATCTGCGCAATGGCAGCCACATCGCGGATAGCGCCATCAATCACCATGCCAGCCGCGTTGCGGTGAATGGCAATATTCATCATGATTTCGCCAATCAGGGCGCGGCTTGTATCGCCGCCGCCATCAACCACAAGAACGTCGCCGGGGCGGATGTGCTCAAGGGCTTCATGCAGGGCAAGATTATCGCCGGGGCGGGTGCGCACCGTGAAGGCCGTGCCCACCATGACCCCGCTGACCCGATGATAGGGCAGCAGGCCGACTGCACCGGGAAGACGCAATAGGTTATCACTGATAACCGCTGTTGCTGCCAGCCGAAAGCCTTCAATCAAGGCTGCGTCGGCAGGTTGCGCGCTGGGGTTTCGTTCAATCGCCATTGCTTGCCTCGAAAATTCTATTCTGTTGAATGAAAAAATAAGGACAGACGCACTTTTCTGAAAGCGATATTATTTAATGTTCTTTGATCTCTTTTAGGAATGAAACTGAGATAGCATGCTCTGCACGGGTGCTTAACAACAGGGCGCATGATCAATAAACAATCATGATTGTCTTTTGAAAAAAGCAAGAAATAGGCTGTTTCTGTCGGGAAAAGGGACCCGATGCAGTGAAGCCAAAATCCGTGATCTTTTCACAGTAAAAAAAAAGATTAAAAGGAATTAAAGTCGATCTCTTTCGGGAATGGTAAGCGCCATGATCACACTGCGGCAGCTGGAGGCCCTCTACTGGATTTCCCATCTGGGTACGTTTGAGCGGGCCGCAACGCGCCTCAACACCACGCAATCAGCGATATCCAAACGGATTCAGGAGCTGGAGCTGGTCGTCGGCCTTGCCGTTTTCGACAGAAATCAGCGGGGGGCGCGGCTGACCGAAAAGGGCGAGCACTTGCTGGCCATGGCCGAGGAAATCTTGCGACTTCAGGAGCAGATTCTGGAACTCAAGACCTCCGGCGAAACCCCCGCCAGACGCCTGCGACTGGGGGTCACAGAACTCTCCGCCATGACCTGGTTTCCACGGCTCATTTCAAAAATCCGCGAGCTTTATCCCAAGGTCAGCCTTGAGCCACATGTGGATACCAGCCGTGCCTTGGATGCCATGCTGCGCGATGATGAACTGGATTTGATTGTGATCCCGGAAGTGTTTCCTTCCGATGAAGTCATCTGCGTGCGGCTGGCTGATGTGTCCAACGCATGGATGGCCCGGCCCGGACTGGTGGCCCCGACCGATGAGGCGCTGACGCTTGAGCAACTTTCCAAATATCCCGCGGTCATTCAGGGTGGACGCTCAGGCACGGGCTTGTTCTACAATAGATGGCTGCGGTCTCAGGGCCTTGTGTTTCCGCAGGCGATTGCCAGTGACAACCTCATGGCACTGGTGGGGTTCACGATAGCGGGCGTTGGCATATCCTATCTGCCGCGACAATGTCTTCGACCGCTGGTCGATGAGGGTCGGCTTGTGGTGATCCCGACCAGACCTGTCCTTCCGCCGATTCCCTATAGCGCCGTTTACAGGAATGATCGTCCCTCGGCATTCACGGCGATTATTGCCGATCTGATGTGCGACATCTGCGACTTTTCACGGCAATTGCAGAGCTGAACGAATGAGTGTCGTCCTGTGTTTTGAGCGACACTCTTTTCGTCAGTCGTGTTGCCTCGCCTGCAATGATATTCGTGCCCTGTGGTGATACGCGCTGAACCACGTGCGTATAGGGACCACCAAAACCTTACAGTCCGTCCAATAATCACCGCTGGCCGTCTGCAAATGGCAATTTCTGCGCTTCCGGTACTCACGTACGTTAAGTACGCTCCGTTCCGGTTCTCGAAATCACCATTTTCGCCAGGCCAGCAGCAATTCTTGAACAGACTGTTAGATATCGGCGATGAATGCCTGTTTCTGGGTGCCGAGACCTTCGATGCCCAGTTCAACCACATCGCCAGCTTTCAGGAAGCGTGGTGGCTTCATGCCCAGGCCGACGCCGGGCGGCGTGCCGGTGGAAATCACATCGCCGGGATGCAGGCTCATGAACTGGCTGAGATAGGACACGAGAAAGGCGACGCCGTAGACCATGGTCTTGGAGGAGCCGTCCTGCATGGTCTCGCCATTGACGGTCAGCCACATTTTCAGGTTCTGCGGATCGGCAATCTCATCCTTGGTGACCAGCCAGGGACCGATCGGGCCGAATGTGTCGCAGGATTTGCCCTTGGTCCATTGTCCGGCCCGTTCGGTCTGGAAGGCGCGCTCGGACACGTCATGGGAAATGCAGTAGCCTGCGACATAGTCCATGGCGTCTGCCTCGGACACATATTTCGCTGTCTTGCCGATGACGACGCCAAGTTCGACTTCCCAATCGGTTTTTTCCGAGCCGCGCGGGATCAACACCTCGTCATTGGGACCGCAAATCGCTGAGGTCGCCTTCATGAAGATTACCGGTTCGGGCGGAACGGTTGCGCCGGTTTCTGCGGCATGGTCGGAATAGTTAAGGCCGATGCAGATGAACTTGCCGGTGCCGGATACGCAGGGGCCGATCCGGCCCGGAGCAAGTTCCGGCAGCGTCGCGGGATTGAGCGCCGCCAATTGCGACAGTCCTTCCGGCGAAATTGCCGCGCCGCCGATATCGGTGACATGGGCAGAGAGATCGCGGATCTTGCCATCGCTATCGAGAAGGGCTGGCTTTTCCTGGCCAATCGGGCCAACGCGCATCAGTTTCATCGGGTATTTCCTTTCATATTTCTAGGCACTTAGGCTGAAATTTAAGGCAAACTCTAAATCGACCAGCCGCCGTCGATGGCGTAGGCCTGCCCGGTCGTATAGGTGGCGCCGGCCAGATAGACGGCAAGATCGGCGATCTCTTCCGGGGTGCCGATCCGCCCAATCGGCTGGCGGGCGATGAAGGCGGCGCGGGCTGCCTCATAATCGCCTTGCGCCTTCAACCTTTCCTGAAGCGAAGGGCTTTCCACCGTGCCGGGGCAGATGGCATTGCAGCGGATGCCCTGGGCGACATATTCGGCAGAGACGGATTTGGTCAGGCCGATCACGGCTGCCTTGGTGATGGAATAGGCGCAGCGGTTGGCCACACCTTTGACGCTGGAGGCGACCGAAGACATGTTGATGATTGCGCCATCGCCTTTTTCGATCATCGCAGGCAGCACGGCGCGGATGGTGCGCACCATCGCATGCACATTGAGGTCGAAGGCAAAGTCCAGTTCGTCGTCCTTCATGTCGAGGACCGAGCCGGCATGAACGAAACCGGCGCAATTGAAAAGCACGTCGAAGGGACCGGTTTCAGCAATCACCGCCTTGACCTCGTCGTCCTTCAACACGTTCAACCGGCGCGTGATAATGCCAGCCTCCGCCTCCAGGCTGGCCAGCGCCTGCTCGTTGATATCTGTGGCGACGACCGTGGCGCCAGCGCGGGCAAACGCTAGCGCGCTGGCCCTGCCTATGCCTTGGCCTGCGGCTGTTATCAGCACCTTTTTATCAGCAAGAGACGACGACATTGGATTTTCCTCCTGGTTCGGGCAGGCTTTAAGGGGACGAAGGGGGGCTTTGGTGCACGAACCGCTCGTCTTCCTATCGATACCACCGGATTATTGCAGAATTTCCGCTTGATCCTCTTCCATTTCAAGGGGAAATTATGATGTATAAATAACGCATTACGGGGAATGCGCGATGAACTATAGGTCGCTGAACGGTGTAAGGTCAAGCTTACTTGGCGCTCTAACCTGACGGACGTCTGAGGCATTCGTTCAGCCGGTGATCCAAGTCGCGGGCGAGTGTTTCGGCGTTGCGGCCAATCACGATACTCTGGTGATTGCCGCGCATGTCGATCCACTCTGCGCCCGGCAGAAAGGCCTCCCATAGCGGCTTCGGATCGCAATCGATCGGTGATCCTCCAAGCGCGCGATAGAATGTCAAAGGCCCGGTATAAAGTCGTGGCCGGTAGAGCCCTTTCATTCTCAGAAGCTGACGAGCCATTCGATCATAGCCGGGAGGGTAATTGCCGATCCATTGCGGCGCCATCGTCGGATAGTCGGGGTCGCGTGGATCGCGGAATCGAAACAGAAACGGGCGGAAATAGATGGAGATGCCACAGGCTCGGGCAGTTATTTCTGTCCATGGGTGTCTGTTGGATAGCTCTCCTCCATCATCTCCGCGCTGCTGCGAGGGCGGTATGACGCTTGGGGCAGGCCGGGGCTTTGCGGTCTTCAGCCGTCGCGTCAAGCGCTTCAGCATGAACCGCGACCAGACGGATAGCGGCCAGATATACTCGCTTTGGGGTGTGTCGATCAGGCCGAGAAAGGCAACTTCCTCCCCACTGTCTTTCAAGGCTCTCGCCAGTTCAAGTGCCAAAACCCCGCCGAAGGAATAGCCCATCAAGCAATAGGGACCGGGAATGCCAGCGTCTTTCAGGGCGGTGAGACAGGTGTGAATTTCATCCTCGACCACAGCCGGGTCACAACTTCTGTTATCGAAGGGCGTCAGGGACATGCCAAGAATTCGGCCGGGAAATTGCAATCTTTGAATGAAGTCCTGTATTTCCAGAAAGCAGCTTAATCCTCCGGCAAAGACGATCAATGTCTTGTCCGTGGAACCCTTCCTGATTTCGATAATCTTCGGCAGGTTTAAATAGGAGCCATTTTCGATGGCAAGGGCAAGCGCCTGTGGGCTTGGCCAGAGGTAGAAGCTGTTGACATCCAGTTCTATCGCGGTTTCTCGCCAGAACCGGTCAATGATGCGCAAAGCCCGGTTGATGGTCAAACCGTCTTCCAGCAGATTGTCGTCGGGCGACACAGTACGTTTCAATTCCTGGCGACAGAGATCGACCAGCAATGCCGTGACATTCATAGGAACAGCCCGTTGCCGGCCCAAATCGTCTTCATTTACGATCCTCGCAGACATGATCCCGATATCCATCGCCTTCAGGTGGAGAGGATAGTGAGGACAATCACGACGGCGCCAAGAGGTTCCATCATAGTCTATCTACGACATTCTGCCGCTAATGAGAACGGATTTTACGAAAAAAGTCAGGCAACGTGGTGTGGTGGTTTAATTTTGCGGCAGGGGGGCCTCGGCGAACGGTCCGCCCAGCAGTGGACCAATGATTTCGCTTTCGCGGCCCTGGTCCATCGGCGCATCCTGTGAGCGGTCCTGCGCTTTCCAGCCGAGTTTCTCGGCGTCGCTGCTCACCATGCAGCCGCTATCGTTGTCGGAGACGCCGTAAACCATCAGGCAGCCGAGCGTTTCGACCTTGAAGGCGCGGTCGACAAGACGGGTCAGGTCATCGGCGCTGATCCATGTGGTGAGCATGCGGGGGCTGCGGACCGTGTCGAAGCAGGAGCCGATGCGCACGCAGACCGATTGAATGCCGCATTTGTCGTGATAGGTGCGAGCCAGCAACTCGCCATAGGCCTTGGACAGGCCGTAAAAACTGTCGGGCAGCATTGGCGCGGTCTCATCGATTGGCGCCCCGAACGGGTGTAAGCCGACGACATGGTAGGAACTGGCCAATACGATGCGCGGGACGCCAAGGCGTCGGGCGGCTTCGAATATGTGATAGGTGCCGCGAATATTGGCATTGAGCACGGTTTCGAACGGCGCCTCATTGGCCATGCCGCCAAGATGAATGACGCCATCAACACCTTGCATGACGGCGCAGATCGCATTGAAATTGCCGAGATCGGCACCTTTGATGCCCCGGGCCGCATCGTCATGCAGGTCGCTCAACACCAGGTCATAGCCAAGTGCTGCGAGGCGAGGCGCAAGCGTGGTGCCGATATTGCCAGCGGCGCCGGTGATTAAAAGACGGGTCATCAAACACTCCTTGCCTCGGTCATATGTCAGGCTTTAAGCGATATAGTGGTCCGGTTTGCGCCCGGCTACTGGCAGATCGACGGCAAAGATCCGGCCTGCGAATTCATTGCCCTTGCCGCCCGGTTTCAGGCTGGTGATGAAAGCCGTCCTGAAATCTGGCCCGCCAAAGGTGATGTTGGTGGGATTGGTGGTCGGCACATGGATGACCATATCGGGACGGCCTTTGGGATCAAGCCGCAAGACCCGGGCACTGTCGGAGGCGGCGATCCAGTAGCCACCATCCTGATCCACCGTTGCACCATCCGGGCGTCCCCCGAATTCGGAGAGGTTGGCGAAAAGCTGCGGCTTTTCCAGCGGCATGCCATCGGCGTCGAGCGCTATCGTCCAGACTTTGGCGACACTCGGATGGCTGTCAGAGACATAGAGCCGCCTGCCGTCAGAGGAAAAAGCAAGGCCGTTCAAGGTGCGAAAGCCGTCGCGCACCACCCGAACTTGTCCTTTGTCGAGGCAAAACAGCCGACCAAGCTGCGGACTGTTTGGCTCGATACTGCCGCACCAGAAACGTCCGGATGGATCGGCAATGCCATCATTCATACGTGTGCCAGGCATGGGTGCGGCGGGCGAGGCCGTGAAAGGGGCATGTAACAATTCCCGCTTCAGCCGGTCGCCATCCAGTGACAGATATTCAAACCCCAGCGAGGTTCCGGCAATGAAACCGCCATCGGTTGGCGCGATGGAGGCGAGCGCACCATCGAGCGTCCAGCGTTTAAGGCTGGCATCTTGTGGATCAAAGCGCAGCAGGCCACCGGCCTCGATGTCGCAATACCAAAGCGCATCCTCGTGCCATTGCGGGCTTTCTGCGACGGTGACGGAGGGAATATCGAGCGGTTCAGCCGTAAATTCCTTCATTGCAACTCCAGCGCAGGAGGCATGATCAACGGCTTGCGCCGTCTCGACATGTCGGGCTGTGGCACCGAGGCGATCAGCTTCTGGGTATAGGGATGCTGCGGCCGCAGGCAGATGTCGTCGGCATCGCCCATTTCGACGATCTTACCCTTTTGCATCACCGCCACCCGGTCGCAGAAATAGCGGACCACGGTAATGTCATGGCTGATGAAGATGAAGCTGATACCAAGCTCGGCGCGCAATTCCGCCAGCAAATCAAGCACCTGATGGCGCAGCGACACGTCCAGCGCCGAGGTCGGCTCATCGGCGATGATCAGCCGTGGATTGGGCGCGATGGCCCGGGCGATGGAAATGCGCTGGCGCTGGCCACCCGAAAAGGCATGCGGATAGCGGTTGATGGCATTGGTCGGCAGGCCAACGCGGTCAAGCAGATATTCCACCCGCTCGCGCATCTGGGTGGTGGTCAGGCCCATCATCCGCATCGGCTCGGCGATGGTTTCAAACACCGTCATGCGTGGGTTGAGCGAAGAATGTGGGTCCTGAAACACCATGCGCATTTCCGTATAGAGATGACGCATGGTGTTGCGCGACGCCTTGGCGATGTCAACATCATGACCCTTGGCATCAGCATAATGAACATGGCCAGCCGTGGGCTTGTAGATTTGCAGCATGGTGCGGCCAAGCGTGGTCTTGCCCGATCCGCTTTCCCCGACGATTCCAAGCGTTTCTCCGGGCGCCAGCGTCAGGCTGACACCGTCGATAGCCTTGACGCCGAATGTCTGCTTTACCCCCCAGCGGCGGCGCGAGCCGAATTGCAGCTCGAGGTCGGAAACCTCCATCAGTGGCTTGGCGGCGGCAGGCAGCGTGCGGCGGGGAAGGGGCGTTTCCAGCTTCAGCACGGCACCCAGAAGCGCTGCGGTATAGGCGGCAGCGGGACGGCGCAGAACTTGTTCCGCCAGCCCTTCCTCGACCTTTTCGCCGCGATACATCACCATCACCCGGTCGGCAATTTCCGCCACAACGCCGATGTCATGGGTGATGAACAGCACGGCCATGCCGCGCTCACGTTGAAGCGAGACGATCAGATCGAGAATTTCAGCCTGGGTGGTAACGTCGAGCGCCGTGGTCGGCTCATCGGCAATCAACAGACGCGGATTGCAGGACAGGGCCATGGCGATCATGGCGCGTTGGCGCATGCCGCCGGAATATTCGAAGGGATAGCGGTCAATCGCGGTTTCCGGGTCGGGAATGCGCACCTGACGCAAAAGGTCTATGGCGCGCGCACGCGCCTGCGCCTTGTCCATTTTCTCATGCAGAAGGATCGCTTCGATGATCTGCTCGCCGATCCGATGCACCGGCGACAACGAGGTCATCGGCTCCTGGAAGATCATAGCGATCTGGCCGCCTCGGATCGACTGCATGTCCGGGCTGGAGGATTTGAGCTTGGCGATATCGCGGTCGGCCTTGCCATTTTCCCCGGCAAGCAGGATCTCGCCCGATGTCAGCCGACCAGGATCGGCCAGCAGCTTCAGGATGGCGCGGGCCGTGACGCTTTTGCCCGAGCCGCTTTCGCCCAGCACGCAAAGGGTTTCGCCTTCATAGACGTCGAAGGACACATTGCGGACAGCCTGGATGACCTGGCGATGCACGGGAAATTCGACACTGAGGTTCTTGACCTGCAAGAGAGGCTTTACGTTCGATGTCATGGAGTTACCTCGTGCATAGGGATCGGCTGCATCGCGCAGGCCGTCGCCAAGGAAGTTCAGGCTGAGCACCGCGACCACCACCGCCACGCCGGGCGCCAGCAGCCAGGGGGCCTGGGTCAGCGCCCGCAGGTTCTGGGCATCCTGGAGCAGCACGCCCCAGCTGACGATGGGCGGTTGAAGGCCAAGGCCTAGGAAGCTCAGCGATGTCTCGGCAAGGATCATCGTCGGGATTGCCAGTGTGACAGCGGCAATGATGTGACTGGTGAAGGACGGCATCATATGACGTCCGATCACCCGCATTTCGCTGGCGCCATCCAGCCGTGCGGCGGTGACGAAATCTTCGGTGCGCAGGGACAGGAAGCGACCTCGCACCACCCGGGCCATTTCTGTCCAGCCGATCAGCGAGAGGATGACCAGGATGACAAAATAGACCTTGAGCGACGACCAGTCCTTCGGCATGGCGGCGGCCAGCCCCAGCCACAGCGGAATGGTCGGAATGGAGCGGATAAACTCGATGGTGCGCTGGATGACGCTATCGATGATCCCGCCGAAGTAACCGGATATGCCGCCCAGGACCAGGCCGATTACCAGGCTCAGAAACACACCGATCAGGCCGATCGACATGGAAATCCGTGTGCCATAGATGACGCGGGACAGGAGATCGCGGCCAAGCCGGTCGGCACCCAGAATATAAAAAGGCTTGGTATGATCGAGCGGGCCGATGAAGTGCAGATTGGTGGTGAACAGGCCCCACATGTCATAGCTTTCGCCACGCGCAAAAAACTCGATGGGGATGATCGCATTGTCATCCACCTGGAAAACCCGGGTGAAGGATTTTGGGTCGACGACATTCTTGTAGCCTTTCACATGCGGCAAAAATTTGCCATCGTGAAACAGGCTGATCGGCTGCGGCGGCGCGAATGTATATTGCGGCTTGAAGGTCGTCGGCAGGGTTGGCGACAGGAATTCTGCGAAAATCGCCAGGAAATAGATCGCTGCTGTGGCAATCAGGCCGATCATCGCCAGCTTGTGGCGGCGGAACTTGAACCACATCAACGCCCATTGCGAGGAGACCACCATGCGGTCGCCGGTCGTCTGATTGTCGAGCAGGGGTTCGTTCGGGGCGCCAGTCCCCGGTGCGGCGTGGGGCAGGGGAGAAGATGTCACGGTCATGTCAGACGAATCCTTGGATCGACGATGGCAAGCAGGATGTCGGACAGCAGCGTGCCGACCAGGACCAGGCCACCGGTCATCAGCAGGAAGGCGCCGGCCAGGTACATGTCCTGGGATTTCAGCGCCTGCAAAAGAAGAGGTCCGGCGGTGGGCAGGTTCATCACGGTGGACACGATCAACTCGCCGGAAATCAGGGTCGGCAATACCCATCCGACGGTGGAAATGAATGGATTGATGGCAACGCGCACCGGATAGCGCAGGATGGCCCGCCGTTCCGGCAGGCCCTTGGCAAGGGCTGCTTCCACATAGGGCTTGCGCAATTCGTCAAGCAGATTGGCGCGCATGACGCGGATCAGTGCCGCTGTGCCGCTGGCTCCCAGAATGATCACGGGGATCCAGACATGTTTGAGAAAATCCCCGATCCGAGCCAGCGACCAGGGGGCATTGGCAAATTCCGGCGAGAACAACCCGCCGACACTCTGTCCGAAGTGAATGGTCGCCACATACATCAGCAGAATGGCCAGCAGGAAATTCGGGATCGCCATGCCGATAAAGCCGAGCAGGGTGAAGAGGTAATCGCCCGGAGAATATTTGCGCACGGCGGAGTAGATGCCGATGGGCAGGGCCGTCAGCCAGACGAACATCAGGGTTATGAAAGCGACCAGCGCCGTCATCCCCATCCGCTGCATTACCAATTGGCTGACAGGCTGGTTCCACTCGAAGGAATAGCCGAAATCGCCATGCATCACGCCGCCGATCCAGTGGACATATTGCAGTACGACCGGCTCGCCGATGCCATAGCGCTGGCGCAGGGTCTCCAATTGGGCAGGAGACATGGTGTCGCCGGTTTCAGCGGCCTGGGCGGCCAGCGTCGAGACGAAATCGCCAGGCGGCAACTGGATCACCACGAAGGTCAGAAGCGAAATGGCAAACATCGCGGGGATCATACCCAGCACGCGCAATGTGATGAACCGTAACATCGACGATCCTTTCCGGGGTCTTACGTTCCTGTCCATGGACGCGGGCAGGGGACTACAGGGTGACCAAAAGCGGGGTCTTCGGGGCGCCGGACGCGGAGCGCAAGGTTGGGCAAGCGCCACGCGGACGACGCCCCGAAGTCGGGAGGAGCTTTCTTAGTTCTGGATGAACCATTGCTCGGTATTGCTGGGCGCCGGGCTTGGATAGACCCAGGAGGTCGGCGCATTGTTCATCACGTTGTGCAGGTTCTTGGCCTTGACGGCGAAGCCAGCGGGCGGTGTCGAAATCGCAATCGTGTAGAACTGGTCGGCGGCAATATCGAGAATCTGCTGGAACAGCGCCGTCTGCTTGGTCTGATCGGTGGTGGACTTGATCTGGTTATACAGATCCCACTGTTTCTTGACCGGCTCCGGCGGCTCTTCTCCACCCTGCATCTTCAGGTAAGCCTTGCCCCAGGCAACGGCATAGTTGGATTCGATTGAGACCGGCATATAGAGGCGCGGATCAAGCAGGGCATCGACGCCATACCCTTCGCCGGTCCACAGCGCCACGTCATGGTCATTGTTGTTCTTGACCTCGTAGAACCGCGTGCGGTCCATCGATTGGAAGCGTGCATCGACACCAACAGCCTGCCAGTAGCGAATGACCAGTTCGGCCACATCGCCCCAGTTGGACAGCGCCGCAGGCGTGATGACGGTAAAGGTCAGGCGCTTGCCATCAGGACGAAGCCGGAAGCCATCGGCATCCTTCTTGTCGAGACCCATGCTGTCAAGCAGCTTGTTGGCCTTGTCAGGGTCGTAATCGAGATATTGATGCGCCAGCCGATCATTGGCGTAGAGGGTGTTTTCGTTTGGCGCCACCTGTTTGGGCTGCGTCAGGCCCAGATAAATCGCATCGATGACCGATTTGCGATCAATGGCGATGCTCATCGCCATCCGGAAATCCTTGTTGCCGAAGATCTTGCGCATCTCCGGGTCCTTATGGGTCATGTTGAAGGCAAAGGACGTGTCCGCACCCTGACCGGTAATCCGGTCGATCAACTCGTAACCACCCTTGTCCGCGCCTTCGTTCAAGACCGGACGGTTCTGGTTCACGCCGATATGGCGTTCCTGATAGTTGATCTTGCCGGCAATCGCCGCCAGAAGCACGGTCTGTACATCCGAATTGACGCTATAGCGGGCACCATCGAGATAAGGCAGCTGATTGCCCGCGGGATCGACCTTCCAGTAATAGGGATTGCGCTCGAAGGTCACCTGAGTGGCGCCAGACACATAGGGGTCCTTGATCTTCCAGGGGCCAAGCACGGGCATGTCTGGATTGCGCCAGCGCTGTACCTGCTCGATTTCCAATCCGCATTTGTTGGTCAGATGTTCGATCCAGCTGGCATCGCCGGCATCCTTCGCCAGCTTTTCGGCATCCGGATTGAACTTCGGCATGAACTGACCGCAATATTGCTTCGACATCAGGGTGAGCTGCGTGCCGAAAACGCCCGCGACATTCATGAGGAACAGGCCGTTCGGACCGGAGAATTTGATGGTGACGCTGGTCGGGCTGTTGACGGTCGCCACCGGCAGCTTGCCCCCTACCAGCATCCAGGCGGGTTTGGCCGGAAACAACTTGTCATCGGGAAGCACGTCATTGACCATGAAGGCGATGTCTTCAGCGGTGAAATCCATGCCGTTCGACCATTTCATGCCCTTGCGCAATTCGAAGGTGAAGGTCGTGGCGTCATCGCTGGCTTTGTAAGAGGTTGCGACATTCGGAATGATCTTGCCCGACCATTCCCGGTCCCAGGCCATCAACGGCTCGTAGCCGGTCAGCTTTGCCAGCGCGTTGCGGTCATTGCCGCCCACCAATCCGCCGGTCTGGTAGCCGCCATAGACGCCGACCCGGTCCACCATGTCCTCGACGCGCGGATTTTCCGGCAGGCGTTTTTCGACCGGTGGCAATTTGCCCTCCTTAACCAGCGCATCAAGCTGCGGTGCCTGATGATAGTCCTGGGCAATCGCCATGACCGGCATGCCCACCAGTGCGGCAAGCGCCACTGTGGCAAGCAGTTTTCTGGTCTTCATCGTGTTTTTCCTCCCGAAGAAATATCTTTTATGATGGGTCGAAGTCACTTTGCTGTATTCGCCAGCCAAACAAGACAGGCGCTCCCGGGCCTATCCTGTTGGCTGTTGTTTCTTACTGCTTCCAGGGCTCGATCAACTGTGCCAGAATATCCACCTCTTCCGAGGTCAAATCTGTCAGGGGCGGGCGCACCGAACCGGCGGCAAAGCCCTGAAGGCGAACGCCAGCCTTGATAGCCGCGACCGCATAGCCCTTCTGGCGGCTGCGCAAGTCCATGAAGGGGAAGAAGAACCGATTGAGGATGCTTTCGCAGGTCGCCCGGTCGCCAGCGCGCAACGCCTTGTAGAAATCGCAGGCCAGTTGCGGCACAAAATTGAAGACTGCCGACGAGTAGGTGGAGAAACCGGCCCCCAGATAGGCTTCGGCAAACAATTCCGCCGTTGGCATGCCACCGATATAGGTGAGGCGGTCGCCCAGCGTCGCGGTGATGCGGCGCACCAGGCCGAGTTCGCCTGTGCCGTCCTTGAAGCCGATCAGATTGGGGCAGTCATCGGCCAGGCGCTGGATGGTTTCGGTCTGAAGCACGCAATTGTCGCGGTTGTAGACGGTGACGCCGAAGCCAACCGCATCGCAGACCGCCTTGACATGGGCATAGAGGCCCGCCTGCGGCGCATCGATCAGATATTGCGGCAGCAGAAGAATGCCATCGCCACCAGCCTTTTCGATGCCCTTGGCAATTTCCACGGCAACCCTTGTGCCACCGCCGCAGCCACCGACGATAGGCACGCCATTCGATGCCGCCTTGGCGGTGGCGACAATGCCAGGAATTTCATCCGGCGACAGCGAGAACATTTCGCCGGTGCCGCCAGCGGCAAACAGCACCGTTGCATCATAGCCCGACAGCCAATCGATATGCGCGCCATAGACATCCGGGTTGAACTCGCCCTTGTCATTGAAAGGGGTGACGGGAAAGGACAGCAAGCCTGCGCCCAGTGCACGTTTCAGTTCATTCGGTTCCATGGTCCGCCTCTCCTGCGTTCAACTGCTCCGTGCCACACGATCTTCTTCGCGAAAGACTTGAACGGGCACCTATCCTCGTGCTTTATAATGACTGCAACCGAGTCATATCATGATTTCAAGCGAAGTCATATTATGATTTAAAACACCTGTCCAGTCGAATTCCGTTCACTATTTGCCCAAAACCCGAATTGCACCTTTATGGAGATTTCCATGGCCAAAGCCCCATCGCCGAGTGAAGCACAGCGCAAGCCAAGGCTGGCCGAAAGCGTCATCGAAGCCTTGCGAGCCGATATTGTTGGCGGACGACTGGCGCTCGGCACGCAATTGCCGACCGAGCCGGGGCTGATCGAGCGGTTCGGGGTGAGCCGCACGGTGATCCGCGAGGCGCTGGCTGAGCTTCGGGCGGCCGGTCTTGTCGACGCTCGCCAGGGCAAGGGCGTGTTTGTTGTCGATGACTTGCCCGGACAGGAAATGCGCCTCAGTACGGAGGAGCAACGCAGCATTCCGAAAACCCTGGAAATGCTGGAATTCAGGGTGGCAATTGAGACGGAAGCCGCAGCGCTGGCCGCCGTGCGCCGCTCTTCGGCGCAGGAATACGAGATCCGGGCGGCCAATGAGGTGATGGCGGATCTTGTTGCTGAAAAGGCACCGACCTCCAAGGCTGATTTCGATTTTCACCTGGCCATCGCCCGGGCCACCAATAACAGCTATTATTTGAGCGCCATGCAAAGTTTTGGCCCGCAGGCCATTCCGCGCTCCAACCTGCCCAATCTCGCCTCTTCCCGCAGCGAAACCTATCTTTCGCAAGTGGTGGAGGAGCATGGCCGGATTGCCGACGCCATTTCCGGTCGGGACCCTCAGGGTGCGCGCGCCGCAATGCGCGAGCATATCGAGAAATCCCAGGAGCGGCATCGGGCGCTGGCCCGAAATCTGCGCAAGGAGGGCGGTTGAGGCGCATTGATGTTTGCGCTTCCGCTTGCCTATCCTCTATGGTCTTGGCATTGCGTCGCAAAATAATCAAAAGGCAGGTTTTATGACCAGAGAGATCTTCATCCGCAACGCGTCCGATTATGCGCTTGGTGGCAAGCTGGCTGATGATCTGGCCCGACTTATCGCGCGCCGCTCGGTCAGCCAGTCGGAAGGCAAGCCGGAGGATCTGCAAGCCTATCTGGTGGAGGATATTCAGCCGCTGTTGTCGTCGCTTGGCTTTGCCACGGAGATTTTCGCCAATCCGCGAGAGAATGGCGCGCCGCTTCTGATCGCCAGCCTGATTGAGGACGACAGCCTGCCAACCGTGCTGATCTATGGGCATGGTGATGTCTGTAATGGCGAGGCGCATCGCTGGCGCGACGGGCTCGAGCCTTTCGTGCTGCATCAGGAGGGGGATAAGCTTTACGGGCGCGGCACGGCGGATAACAAGATCCAGCATCTCATCAATATCAAGGCGCTGGAACTGATTTTGAAGGAGAAGGGTACGCTCGGTTTCAACGTCAAGATCATCATGGAAATGGCCGAGGAAACCGGCTCCTACGGTTTGCGGGAGTTTTTCCAGGCCAAGCGCGAAGCTCTTGCCGCCGATGTGCTGATCGCTTCCGATGGGCCGCGATTGGCCGCCGATACGCCAACCATGTTCATGGGTTCACGCGGTGGCTTTGCCTTCAACCTGATCGTCAACCTGCGTGACGGCGATCATCATTCCGGCAATTTCGGTGGTTTGCTTGCCGACCCCGCGATCATTCTCGCCCATGCCATTGCCAGGATTGTCGATGCGCGCGGCCAGATCCAGATCCCGGAATGGCTGCCGACCAGCCTTACCCCTGATATTCGCGCTGCCCTCAAGGACCTGCCGCCCCGCAAGCATGACGCGGACTGGGGACAAGTGGATTTGACGCCGTCCGAGCGGGTGTTCGGCTGGAATTCCATGGCGGTTCTGGCCATCTCCTCGGGCAATATCAATGCGCCGCAAAATGCCATTTCCGGATCGGCGCGCGCCACCTGCCAGCTGCGTTTCGTGGTGGGAACGGATATGGACGGCATTCTGCCCGCGTTACGACGACATCTCGATGCCCATGGCTTTCCTATGGTGGTGGTGGAGCCAGCCCGTGGCGAGGCCTTCCGCGCCACCCGGTTTTCCCCTGATCATCCCTGGGTGCGGTTTGTCGAGCAATCGATAACCCGCACCAGCGGCAAGCCGGTGCATGTCCTGCCCAATCTGGCGGGCTCGCTGCCCAATGACGCCTTTACCGGCATCCTTGGCCTGCCAACCATCTGGATTCCCCATTCTCATGCTGAATGCGGACAGCACGGACCGAACGAGCACGCTCTTCTGTCGATTGCCGAAGAGGGCATGCGGGTGATGACCGGTCTATTTCTGGATATTGGCGAACAGGGTGCCTCGCTGAAAGCCATTTGAGACTTTGGCACCTGTTGATTGCATCAGGAATTCTGATATTCATTAGTGGAACGCCTTGTTTTCGGATGAATATCAGCCAATGAGCAGAAATTTTCTTGTGATTGACCCGGAAGACGGCATGGCGGTTCTGAAAGGGCTGGCCTCGCCACTGCGGATTGGAATGCTCAAGCTGTTGCATGAAAAAGGCGCGATGAATGTCAATGACATCGCTGCCGAACTGTCACTGCCACAATCCACCGTCTCTACTAATCTTCAGGTTCTTGAAGATGCGGGGCTGATCCGTGCCGAGAGCCAGAAGGCCCGCAAGGGCAGTCAGAAGATCTGTTATCCGACCGCCGAAGAGGTCCTGGTTGTCTTCAAGAGCGAGCGGCGCAAGATCGATGCCCATGCCATCGAAGTCGCGATGCCAATCGGGCTTTATACCAGCTATGAGGTGACGGCACCCTGTGGTCTCTGTTCGCCCGAAGGCATCATTGGCTTGCTGGATGTCCCCAATACTTTCCTTGATCCGGAACGGATGAAGGCCGGGCTGATCTGGTTCACCAGAGGCTATGTGGAGTATCAATTCCCAAACAATGCCAAGCTATCCGGCAGCGCGATCCGCGAAATTGAGATTGCCATGGAGCTGAGTTCGGAAGTCCCCGGCACCAGTGCCGACTGGCCATCCGACATCACTTTGTCTATCAATGGCACGGATGTCGGAACATGGACCTCTCCCGGCGATTTTGGTGACAAGCGCGGTGTCTATACGCCCGGTTGGTGGAAGTTGAAGGGCTCCCAATACGGCAAGCTGAAGAATTGGCGCATTTCTTCAGAGGGCACGTTCGTTGATGGCGTCAAGATTTCGACAGTCGATCTCAATGCCATCGATCTGCTGGCCCATCACTCCATCCGTGTGCGGATCGGCGTGCGCGATGATGCGCGCCATCCCGGTGGGATCAACATTTTCGGACGCGGATTTGGCAATTACGACCAGGATATCGTACTGCGTATTCGGACAGAGTGAATATCAGCTTTGGTGATTGATAGGTTTTGGGCGTGAATACCAACCGTCATGCCTTTGTCACATTGTTGTCATTGAGGTTTTGCTGTGTTGCAGCATTGTTTTCCACGTCATTTGGGTCGTTTTTCAGCTTGACGCCTTTCTGAAATCGCTATTTTATATCCGACAAGATGGTTTAAATCATTATATTGGATATATAGGGAGGATGACATGAAGGCGACCGTTCTGGCGCATGCCGATTATAGCATTGCGGAGATTGATCCACGGCTCTACGGCTCCTTCATAGAGCATCTGGGCCGGGCGGTTTACACCGGTATTTATGAGCCCGATCACCCAAGCGCCGATGAAAACGGTATGCGCCGCGATGTCATCGATCTGGTGCGGGAGTTGAATGTACCGATCGTGCGCTATCCCGGCGGCAATTTCGTTTCGGCCTATAATTGGGAAGACGGCATTGGCCCAAGAGATCAGCGGCCGGTTCGCCTCGATCTTGCCTGGCATACGTCGGAGAGCAACGAGGTCGGTCTGCACGAGTTTGCCGATTGGTGCACCTCCGTGGGTACGGAGATGATGCTGGCCGTCAATCTCGGATCGCGCGGGCTGGATGAGGCGCGCAATTTCCTGGAATATGCCAATCATTCCGGCGGCAGCTATTGGAGCGATCTGCGCATCAGCAATGGCAGGCCGCAGCCTTTCGATGTCAAGCTCTGGTGCCTGGGCAATGAAATGGACGGCCCTTGGCAGATCGGCCACAAATCTGCGGATGAATATGGCCGGCTTGCCCATGAAACCGCCAAGGCCATGCGGACCTTTGATAAATCACTGGAACTGGTGGTCTGTGGATCGTCCAACGCGAAAATGCCGAGCTATCCGCAGTGGGAAGCAACCGTTCTCGACCATACCTATAACGAGGTCGATTACATTTCCCTGCATATGTATTTCGACAATAAGGCGGGCGATACACCCAATTATCTCGCCCAGAACAAGAAGCTCGATGATTATATCGTCTCGGTATCGGGCGTGATTGATTTCATCAAGGCCAAGAAACGCTCTTCCAAGAACGTCTATATTTCCTTCGATGAGTGGAATGTCTGGTACCATTCCAATGAGCAGGACAAGGCAATTCTCCAGGGCAATGACGGCTGGCCTTTCGCGCCGCCGTTGTTGGAAGACATCTATAATTTCGAGGATGTGTTGCAGGTCGGACTGATCATCAACACCTTTATCCGCCGCTCCAATGTGGTGCGCATCGCCTGCCTGGCGCAATTGGTCAATGTGATCGCGCCAATCATGACCGCGCCGGGCGGTCCGGCCTGGCGACAGACGATTTTCTATCCGTTCCTGTTCGCCTCGGTGCATGGCCGCGGCACGGCGCTGGATCTCAGGGTAAAAAGCCCGACCTATACTGCATCGGCGGTCGGTGAGGTTGATAGCCTCGACATTGCCGCCGTGCATGACACGGCGGATGGCTCGATTGCTTTCTTCATCGTCAATCGTTCAGAAGCCGCCATCGAGACCACATTTGATTTGCAGGGATTTGGCACGGCGCCGTCTGTCGCCGATTATCAGGTGATGACCCATGCCGACTTGAAGGCGGTCAATACGCAGGAGCGGATGACGGAGGTGGCGCCACGTCCCGGCGAGGGGCTGGTTATCGACGGCACAAGCCTGTCGGCGTCGTTTCCGCCGCTGTCCTACCAGATGATCCGGGTGAAGGTTCAGGATGTCTCTTAGGGACATGGCTAATTCCTGAACTTGCGACGCCTTGGAGGAGGATAGCGATGACGGCACAGATCGAAATCAGCAATGTCAGCAAGACCTACGGTGCCATGACCGTGCTGGATGGCTTGTCGCTGTCCATTCCGGCGCATGAATTCGTGGTTTTCCTTGGCCCGTCCGGCTGCGGAAAATCGACCTTGCTGCGGATGATCGCCGGGCTTGAAAGCGTCGATGAAGGCGAAATCAGCATCAATGGTGAGCGGATTGACGGACTGCCGCCCGGTCAGCGTGACGTGGCCATGGTGTTTCAATCCTATGCGCTTTATCCGCACATGACCGTGCGCCAGAACATGGCTTTCGGGCTTGAGAATATTCAGGTTTCCCGATCGGTTATAGATGCGCGCATTGCGGAAGCGGCGCGGATGCTGGAAATCGATCATCTGCTGGAGCGCAAGCCGGGGCAGCTTTCCGGCGGCCAGCGCCAGCGCGTGGCGATTGGCCGGGCAGTGGTAAAAGAGCCCAAGGCCTTTCTGTTCGATGAGCCGCTCTCCAATCTGGATGCGGCGTTGCGCACTCGCACCCGCATCGAGTTGGCGCAATTGCATCAGCGGCTGCGCTCGACGATGATTTTCGTCACCCATGATCAGACCGAAGCCATGACGCTGGCCGACAGGATCGTGGTGATGAACAATCGTCGCATCGAGCAGATCGGCACGCCGATGCAGATCTATGAGCGCCCGGCAACCCGCTTCGTGGCGGGTTTCGTCGGGGCGCCAGCGATGAATTTTCTCGATGTCACGGGGCTTACCCCCGGCAGATCCGGCATGATCGCCACCTGCGGCCAGAGCCTGCGCATCGAAACCCATATCGATCCGGCAAATGCGGCTTCGGCGGTTACGCTCGGTATTCGCGCCGAGGCGGTTCACATTACGCCTCCTGAGGATGGCGACATCGATGGCACTATTGATGTGCTGGAGCGTCTGGGTGATCGGACACTGATCTATACGCGAGTGGCGGATGGGCAGAATGTGGTGGCTGCAACGGCGGGTCAGACGCGCCTGAAAATCGGCGATCGGATTGGCCTTGGTTTCGACGGCGAAAAAGCCCATCTGTTCGATGCGGATGGCACCGCCCGGCATGGGGAGGCGCTCTCCGATGGCTGACCGTTCTTCTGTCCTGTCGGGTACGGGCCTGCGCCGCCGTTCGGCACCTGCATCGATGAGCATCCATGCTCCGCGCTGGAGTCATGCGCTATTTGTGGCACCTTACCTGGCATTTTTCACTACGCTTCTGGTTTTTCCGCTGATCTGGGGCATTTGGCTGAGTTTTCATAAGGCCGATATGTTTTCGAGCGGGCGGTTCGTCGGCTTTGATAATTATCTACGGCTGTTTCGCGATACCGTTTTCATCCAGTCGATCTGGAATACATTCTATTTTGTGGCATTGACGGTGCCGACGCTGGCGGTGCTCGGGCTATTTCTGGCGCTGGCGCTCAACCGGCAGACGCGGACGGCGGCGGTTTTGCGAACCCTGTTCTTTGCCTCCTCGGTCTTGTCCGTCACCATCGTTACCCTTGTCTGGCGGATTGTGTTCATTCCGCAAGTCGGCTTGCTCGCCACCATTTTCAGTTGGTTTGGCGCAACGGCGCCCGCCGCCCTGTCCGATCCCGATCTGGCGATGATCGCGATTGCTATCGCCACCGTCTGGTGGTGCCTTGGCCTGCCGATGATGCTGTTTCTATCGGCCTTGCAGCAGATTCCCGGCGATATCTATGAGGCGGCGGCGCTGGACAATGCCAGCCGCTGGCGGACGCTGACGGCCATCACCCTGCCGTCCATCAAACGCACCTTCCTCCTGGTGATCGTCATTCAGATCGTCTTGCAATTCCAGCTGTTTGGCCAGGCGCTATTGATGACGCGGGGCGGGCCGAACAATGCCACCAGACCCATCGTTCTCTATATCTATGAGGTCACCTTCCGCCGCTGGGATCTCGGTCTTGGGGCCGCAGCCTCCGAAATCCTCTTCATTCTGATCCTGCTCGCCGCCATGGCGCAATATCTGATCACCAGACGCAAGGGAGATGTGGCATGAGCGGCTTTTCCTCTTCTCACAGCAGGCTTGGTGACCGGATCGTTCTTGGGCTGGTCGTGCTGTTATCCCTCGTGATGCTTTTGCCCATTCTCTGGGTAATCGGATTGTCGCTGAAGGAAAACAGTGTGCTGATGGCCGACCCCAATTCGGTGTTTCATCCGCCCTATATCGTCAGCAACTATCTCAATATCATCCAGACATCCTCGGTGTTTCGCTGGATTCTCAACAGCCTGATCGTTTCCATCAGCCTGACCATCGGCACGCTGATCCTGTCGTCGCTGGCTGGCTACGGCTTTGCCCGGCTGAATTTTCCAGGTCGGGACGTGTTGTTCGTGATCGTGCTGTTCGGGTTGGCGGTACCGGAGCAGGCGGTTCTGGTTGCCCGCCACCAGATTTTCAGCATGTTGAGCCTGCACAATACCTATCCGGGCCTTGTGTTGCCTGGCTTATCCAGCGCTTTCGGCGTCTTTCTGATGACGCAATATTTCCGGGCCATCCCGCGTGATCTGGATGAGGCGGCATTGCTGGACAATGCCAGCCGTCTGCGGATCTTCTGGAAGGTGCTTTTGCCTCTGACGCTGCCCGCCCAGGCAACGCTTGGCATTTTCACGTTTCTGGCGTCATGGAACGACTATTTCTGGCCGCTGATCTCCGCGTCAAGGAAGGACATGTATACGCTGACGGTCGGCCTTGCCTCGACCCAGACCAATTTCGGCCAGTCGGAAGGCCTGGGCTTTCTGATGGCGCAGGCGGTGTTCGCTGGAGCGCCTATTCTGATCATCTATTTGTTTTTCCAGAAATATATCGTCACGGCGGTGTCGGGGGCAGCCGTTCGGTAGCGTTTGCACTGACATTACAAGAAACACGTGGGAGGAGAGACCATGAAAGCCAAGCCAGTCAAATCAAGGATCATGAAACTGATGCGCACCGCCATTCCGGTGGTGGCACTGATGACTGCTCATGCCGCCTTTGCGGCGGAGCCGGTGGAACTGAACGTCCAAAGGTTCTTTGGCGCCTGCGATGCCGAATATGGCAGCAATACAGACGTCAGCAAATCGGTCGGCGAATGTGGAATCATGACCTCGCTGATCAACAAGTTCAACGCCGACAACCCGGATATCCATGTCTCGGTGGCGACGGTGGAATGGCCGGGTTATGACCAGCTCAACGCACAATTTGCCTCCAACGATCCGCCTGACATCGTCACGATCCATGAATCGGCCCTGTCGGATTATCAGTCCAAAAACCTGATCATGCCGCTGGACGAGCTTTTGGCCACGCAAGGCATCAAGCCAGACACCTTTACCGAGGCGGCGCGGCAGGGGGCGACCAAGGACGGCAAGTTCTACGGATTGCCGATCGACAGCTGGACCATGCTCTACCATATCAATATGGACCTGTTCAAACAGGCAGGTCTCGTCAATGCCGATGGTACGCCGATCCTGCCGAAATCCCCGGAAGAGCTTCTGTCCCAGGCCGAACAGTTCAAGCAGAAGACCGGCAAGCCTTATTTCGTGCAGAATCTTGCCAATGAGACGGCGCTCTATATGCGCAATCTCTATACTTATCTTTTCCAGCAAAACTCCGATTTCTTCGCCGATCCGACCCATATCAAGCTCGACACGCCTGAGGCCAAACGGGTGGTGGAGATGTACAAGACCATCTACGCCAAGGGCTATACCACGAAGGACATGGATTACGGCGCATCGATCACTGCCTTTCTGGCCGGTGCGGGCGGTGTTCATCTGAACGGCACCTGGATGATCGGCGATTACAATGCCTCGGCTGCCAAACCGGGCACGGCGCTGAACAAGGGCGGTTATGCCGTTTATCCCTATCCTCAGCTGTTTTCCGGCGACCACGCGCAGTTTGCCGATGGTCATACCTGGGCTGTTTCCGTCAAGGACCGGACACCCGAGCAGACCAAGGCCGTGGCGCGGTTCCTGAAATTCTTCGTCGACAATGATTTCGATTGGTCGCGCACCGGCCACCTGCCATCCGTGCAGGCTGTGCTGACCTCGGATGCCTTTAAGGCCCTGCCGCATCGCGATACCGTGTCTGACATCGCCCAGCTTGGACGGCCATTGCCATCGCAAGTGCAACGCCAGTTTCCGATCCAGGATATTATTGGTGAAGAAATGAGCGCTGCGGTGACTGGTCAGAAGGATGTCGATGCGGCTTTGAAGGATGCTCAAAGGCGCGTGAATGACCTGCTTGGCAACCTGTAATAATAAAACCGCCCAAAGCCCCAGCAGGCTTTGGGCGGCGATATTTTACAGCACCGTCATCAGCACTTCGGAGCGGGCCGCCAGAATGGCGTGGCAGGCCGAGGCTGCTTCGTTGCCCTTGAGGACGAAATGCTCACGGAAGAAGGCGATATGCGCTTCGCTTTCCTGGAAATTGTGGGGTGTCAGTACCGCTGAAAGCACCGGCACCTCCGTATCGAGCTGCACGCGCATCATGCCGTCCAGGACGGTGGCGGCCACGAAATCATGGCGGTAAATGCCGCCATCCACCACCAGCGCACAGCCGAGGATGGCGCGATATTTTCCGGTTTTGGCAAGCGTCTGAGCGTGAAGCGGAATTTCCAATGCGCCTGGCACATCGACAATGTCGATCTCGGCGGCGGTCCCGCCCAGCGCCTGCCATTCGGCCACGAAGGCGTTTACGCATTGATCAACGATCCCGGCATGCCAACGGGCACGGATGACGGCAATGCGGTTTGGTTCAAGTCTTGCTGCGATAGTCATGTCTCTGCCTTTCAAGGGTCAGCCAAACGGAGTTGGCTGGAACACCGCACGGAGGCGGCAAATTTTCCCTTGGGCGAACAGCAGGGCACACCCGTTCAGGAGACGGAGCTCCGCTGGGGTATTTCCTGCATGCTCTCTTCCATCCGGACTATACCGTCGGCTCCGGCATCTCACCGGATCTGCTGACCTCCCAGGTTGCCCTGAAAGCGCTCGCGGGCTCCGGGCAAGCCCGATACCGCCGGTGGGGAATTTCACCCCGCCCTGAGAACAGTTATAACATAGAATTGAAATTGCAGAAATTGCAAGGCCGTTTTTCTCATTATTCGGTAGGTTGGCGTCTGTCGTCTGCGGTTTCTTCCAATATCCAGTCTCGAAATGCTTGCAAAGGCGGGTGTGAACCACGTTCATTCGGCCAGACAAGATAATAGGCCTCGGTGCTTTGCATCGGCCGGTCGATGGCCTTGACGAGACGACCAGAGGCCATTTCCTCTTCGATCAGGAATTCAGGCAGCAGCGCGACGCCAAGCCCTGCCATCGCGGCTTGAGCGGCTGTTGCAAACTGGTCAAACAACATGCCGCGCACCTGGTCCGATTGCACGTCATTGCTGGCCAGCCAGCGTTCCCAGGCGTCGGGGCGGGTGGTGAGGTGGAGAAGAGGGGCCTGGCGCAGATCCAGCGGGGTCTGAAACCGGTAGGTGTCGCGCAGCTCAGGGCTACAGGCTGGAATGACGGTTTCAGAGCGCAGCAGCGACATTTCCGCCCCCTGCCAATCGGCCAGACCGAAGTGGATGGCAGCGTCGACCGGCTCCAGCCGAAAATCGAAATAGGAAAGCTTGGTGACGAGATTGATGGTGATGCCGGGATGACGGCTGAGAAATCCCGGCAGGCGCGGGGCCAACCATCGGGTGCCGAAGGTGGGCAGAATGGCGAGATTGAGCGTCCCTCCGAACGGATTGGCCTTCAGCGTCAGCGACGCGGTGCTGATGATCCGCAGCGCATCGCGGATTTCGCGGGCATAGATATTGCCACCTGCCGTCAGCCGGATCGTCTGGCGTTCGCGGTGAAACAGCTCGACACCAAGCTGCTCTTCCAGCGCCTTGATCTGCCGGCTGACCGCGCTTTGCGTCAAGCTCAATTCCCGCGCTGCCGCCGTGACGCTGCCGGTGCGGGCCGCCGCCTCAAAAGCCGAAAGAAGATGCAGGGAGGGCAGGAAACGGCGGGGACTTTGCATGGAGGCTCCGGGCATAAACCAGATCAGACGGGACTGGTGAGATCTTCCTCTATAGGCGGTCTTTTGCCTGAGGTCATTCCATTTGGGAAAGAACTCTTGCAGAAACATCGATAATTGCGCACTGGCGGACTGGTTCAGCACTTGCTAGTGTTTTGCGAAATAGTCGCTGCCGTTTGCCCGGCTTCCGGTTCGGTTGCGATATAAGGGAACTGTCATGCAGGGGAATCCAAGATCGCATGGGCTATGGGAGCGAACCGCGCCATCGCCGCCGCCCACATCGGTGCTCACCGACCACTTGATTGCCGATGTCGTTGTGGTCGGTGGTGGCTATACCGGCCTATCCGCCGCCTTGCATCTGGCCGAGGCCGGGGTTTCTGTCGTGTTGCTGGAAGCGGTCGAGATCGGCTTTGGCGGCGCGGGCCGCAATGTCGGGTTGATCAATGGCGGCATGTGGGTGATGCCGGACGACGTGCCCAAGGTGCTTGGCCCCGTGCATGGAGAGCGGGCGCTGAAGCAATTGGGCGAAGCACCGCTCTTGGTGCGCGAGACAATCGAAAAACACGGTATTGCTTGCGAGTTGGAAACCAATGGCACGCTGCATCTGGCCGTCGGCAGCGCCGGGCTGGAGGAATTGCAGAACCGTCATCGGCAATGGGTGGCGCGCGGTGCGCCGGTGGAGCTTTTGTCTGCCGAGGAAACGGCATTTCGCGTCGGAAGCACTGCCTATGCAGGTTCGCTATTCGATCCCCGGGCGGGAACTCTGCAACCGCTTGCCTATGCACGGGGCCTTGCTGCTGCGGCCATTCGTGCTGGTGTGCGGATTTTCACCGGCAGTCCGGTGGTGGAAACCGAGCGGGAAGGCGAAAGCTGGGTGGTCAAGACCGCCTCCGGCCATGTCTCCTGCCGCTGGATCATCGTGTCCACCGATGCTTATTCCACCGGTCCCTGGAAAAGCGTGCGGGAAGAGCAGATGCATCTTCCCTATTTCAATTTCGCCACCGTACCGCTTGGAGAAAATTTGCGCCGCTCCTTGCTTGCGAACCGCGAGGGATGTTGGGATACCAGGGAAATTCTGTCGTCCTTCCGCATGGATCAGGCCGGCCGGCTGGTGTTTGGAAGCGTCGGCGCGTTGCGCAATGGCGGAGCTGCGGTGCATCGCGCCTGGGCCAAGCGCAGCCTGAAGCGGTTGTTTCCGCAATTGGGCGATGTCGAGTTCGAGACGGAATGGTATGGCAAGATCGGCATGACCAGCGATGCCGTGCCGCGCTTCCACCGCTTTGCCAAGCGGGTTGTCGGCTTTAGCGGCTATAATGGCCGTGGCATTGCGCCCGGCACGTCTTTCGGGCGGACATTGGCGCAATTGGTTCTGGGCGAGATCGGCGAGGCGGATCTGCCCTTGCCGCTATCCGAGCCGGAGACCATTGCGTTGCGCACGGTCAAGGAAATCTATTACGAAGCCGGTGCGCAAATCGCTCATCTGGCGGATAGCCGGTTCTGATCTGGCCGCCACTCAACACCATTCACATACAAACGACGTTTCAAGGAAAGATCATATCGATGTCGAAACTCAACCTGCCTGCCGATGTATCGCGCATTCTCGCAAATCTCGGTGTTTCCGCCGGGACTTTGTCGGGCGGTTCGCTGGCGGTCACGTCGCCTGTCGATGGCAGCACGCTTGCCACGCTTTCAACGGTGTCCAGCGATGAGGCAAGCAAGGCCATCGACAACGCCCATGCCGCTTTCTTAGCGTGGCGCCTGGTGCCAGCCCCCAAACGTGGCGAATTGGTGCGTTTGCTGGGCGACGAATTGCGGGCGCATAAGGACGATCTCGGTCGTCTTGTGTCCATTGAGGTTGGCAAGGTCACCTCCGAAGGGCTTGGCGAAGTGCAGGAAATGATCGACATCTGCGATTTCGCGGTCGGCCTGTCGCGTCAGCTTTACGGCCTGACCATCGCCACCGAACGCAGCGAACACCGGATGATGGAAACCTGGCATCCCCTCGGCGTCACCGGTATTATCTCAGCCTTCAATTTCCCGGTTGCGGTCTGGTGCTGGAATGCGGCGCTGGCGCTGGTGTGCGGCAATTCGACCGTCTGGAAGCCCTCGGAAAAGACGCCGATTACCGCCCTTGCCACCCAGGCGATTTTTGAAAAAGCGGTTCGCCGTTATGTGGCCGCTGGCGGCAGCGCGCCGGACGGGCTTTCAACCGTGCTGATCGGTGAGCGCGCCATTGGCGAAGTGCTGGTGGATCATCCGAAAGTGCCACTGGTTTCGGCCACCGGTTCGACAGCCATGGGCCGGGCGGTCGGTCCGCGTCTGGCAGCCCGATTTGCCCGCTCTATCCTGGAATTGGGTGGCAATAACGCCGCCATCGTCGGCCCGACCGCCGATCTCGATCTGACCCTGCGCGGCGTCGCCTTTGCCGCCATGGGCACGGCTGGCCAGCGCTGCACAACGCTTCGCCGCCTGTTCGTGCATGACAGCGTTTACGACACGCTGGTTCCCCGGCTGATCAAGGCCTATGGCTCCGTCACTATCGGCAATCCGCTGGAGACCGGCACGCTGGTTGGACCATTGATTGATGGCCGCGCTTATGAGGCGATGCAAACGGCGCTGGCTGCGGCAAAGGCCGCTGGCGGCGTGGTGCATGGCGGCATGCGCGTGCGGGAAGAAGAGGCTGCCTCTGCCTATTACGTGCGCCCCGCCCTGGTTGAAATGCCCTCCCAGACCGGTCCGGTGAAGGATGAAACCTTTGCGCCGATCCTCTATGTGATCCGCTACAGCGATTTTGATGCCGCATTGGCGCTGAATAACGACGTGCCGCAGGGCCTGTCCTCGTCGATCTTCACCAACGACCTGCGCGAGGCTGAGGCTTTTCTGTCGGATCGCGGTTCCGATTGCGGCATTGCCAATGTCAATATCGGCCCGTCCGGTGCTGAAATCGGCGGCGCTTTCGGGGGCGAGAAGGAAACCGGTGGCGGACGCGAATCCGGCTCTGATGCCTGGAAAGCCTATATGCGCCGCGCCACCAACACGGTGAATTTCGGACGCTCGCTGCCCTTGGCCCAGGGCGTGAAATTCGACGTCGAGTAGTCAGTCGTTGCCATCCCCCCGGCGGTAACCGGGGGGATGTTTGAGGCCGCTATTGCTGAACGGGCTGGATTTGTTGCAGCCAGAGATAATAGGCCGAGTGGTCGAGATCGGCACCGCCCTTGTTTTGCACCAGGTCGGTGAAGCCCGCCCGTACCGTTTCAGAAAGTGGCAAGGTCAGGGCATGCTCGGCAGCGACTGAAAGCGCATTGTTTAAGTCTTTCAACTGTGCAGCGGATCGTCCGCCCGGTGTGAAGTTACCGGTCACCATCCGCTCGCCATGCAGATCGAGAATGCGGCTATCGGCAAAGCCGCCCCGTAAAGCGCCGCGCAGCGTTGCCGGATCGCATCCCGCCGATTGTGCCAGCCGGAAGGCCTCCGCGACCGCGCCGATGGTGACGGCGACGATCAACTGATTGGCAAGTTTCGCCGTCTGGCCGGTGCCGACTGGCCCCATCAGTGTCGGGCGGCCCAGTTTTTCGAGAACCGGTACAGCTGCCGCAAAATCCTCCGGCGCGCCACCGACGAAAATTGATAGCGTCTTTGCCTTGGCCCCAGCCACACCACCGGAGACCGGGGCATCTAGGAAACGCTTGCCCATTTTCCGGGCTAGCTCCGCAAGATTGCGGTCGCAGGTCGGTTCCACCGATCCCATGTCGATGATCAGCGCGCCATCGCCCGCAGCAGCCAATGCGCCGCTCTCCTCAAGTGTGGCGCGGGTGGCCGGACCATCGAGCAGCATGGAAATGACCACATCCGCACCTGTGGCGGCCTCTGCCGGGCTTGCGGCAATGCGGGCCACGTCGGACAAAGCCTGCGCCTTTTGTATGGAGCGATTCCAGACTACGACCTCGAAATCCGCAGCCAGATGACGGGCCATTGGCTCTCCCATCAAGCCAGTGCCGAGGAAGGCGATCCGCGTCATGATAGCTCTGCTCCGATGGCGGCAAGGGCTGCGCGCGCAACGTCTTCGTCCTGCTCACCCGAGCCGGAGCCAATGCCTATGCCGCCGAGCAACTGGCCACTGACTTTAATGGGCAAGCCGCCCCTCAACCCCGTCGCTTCGCCTTGAGTTGCTGCGGCCAGCAACAGCTTGGCGTGGTCGGGAACGCTATGGCTGGGCGCGGCAAGCGAGGCTGCGGTCCGTGCTTTTGCTCTGGCGCTTTTCAGCGAGAGGTAACGTGAACCGCGCATGCGAAACGACGCCAGTTCTACGCCGCTTTGATCGACAATGATAATGCATTGCGGCTGGCCCATCGCCGTCGCGGCATCGATTGCGGCGCGCAAAAGTGCTGCGACGCCTTCGTCGGTCAAGGCGCTGGATTGTATCGTAAAGCTCATGGCATGCTCTCCCTTGGCAGTTTCTATCGGTCATGTTATCGATACCATATTCGAACCGATCCAGCTTGGCGAGTAGGAATGGGTGTTTCACCTGTCACTGTCAGTTTGATTTTTCGAACCCGAATACCAATTCCAGACTATCAAGTGTTGGGAGGCGCTCCGTCATGTCGTTCTTTGAGATCTCTGATCCCGCCTTTGGCCGGTTTGTGATGGGCAATGCCCCGGTCAAGCAATTGGCAACCGGTTTCGATTGGGTGGAAGGACCGGTCTGGTTTGGCGATCTGGACTGCCTGCTGTTTTCCGACATCCCCAACAATCGTATTCTGCGTTGGATGCCGGATGGCAGTCTCACCACCTTTCGTACACCCTCCAATTTTGCCAATGGCCATACCCGAGACAGACAAGGGCGCTTGGTCAGTTGTGAACACGGTACACGGCGTGTGACCCGCACTGAATATGACGGCACGATTACGGTGATTGCCGATAGCTTTGAGGGCAAGCGTCTCAATTCGCCCAATGATGTGGTGGTTGCTTCCGATGGGGCGATCTGGTTCAGTGACCCGCATTACGGCATCGCCACTGATTATGAAGGCACGAAAAGTGAGCAGGAACTGCCCTGCAATGTCTACAGGGTCGATCCATCCGGGGTGATTTCTGCCGTGCTGACCGATTTCAACGGCCCGAACGGACTGGCCTTCAGCGCGGACGAAAAACGGCTCTACGTGGCCGATACCGGTCGTATGCATAGCAGCGATCCGCAGCATATCCGGGTGTTCGATGTCGGTGACGGATGGAAGCTAACCGGCGGCGACGTGTTTCATGTGATCGACAAGGGCTGTGCCGACGGGATGCGGCTCGATAGCGACGGCAATCTCTGGTCCTCGGCTGCGGATGGCGTCCACTGCATCGCCCCGGACGGTCATTTGATGGGCAAGATCCTTGTGCCGGAAACGGTTTCCAATCTCTGCTTCGGCGGGCGTGGGAAGCATCGATTGTTCATAACCGCAACAACCAGTCTCTATGCCATTTCCCTGAACCGGAACGGTGCAGCCTGACACGCAAAGGTCAGGCCGACCATTTGTTTTTCACGCCAAGGCTTTCGATTGCAGCAATGGCAACGGCGATCCCGTCTTCTGCCCGCATGCGTTGACCAAGCATTGCCGCATGATGGCGCATGTCGTCGCAGTCGGCAGAGATGATTGCCGAGGCTAGTGCGTCAGCTGTCAAGGCTGCACGATCCAGCGCTGGTGGAGCAACGCCGAGTTTTTCAAGGCGGCTGCCCCAGAATGGCTGATCGCCGAAGAATGGCACGACCACCGAGGCAATGCCAGCACGCGCCGCAGCAGTGGTCGTGCCAGCGCCCCCGTGATGAACCGCCAGCGCCATTTTCGGAAACAGCCAATCATGCGGTGCCCGGTCAATCCGGAAGATATTGCCGCCAGCCTCGCTATCAGCGCCATTCAGACCGCCCCATCCACTGGCAAGCACGATGCGTTTGCCCGTCTTGCGTACCGCTTGCAACACGATATCGGTGAAGCGTCCTCCATCCGGCCCAACCATGCTGCCGAAGCCGACATAGACGGGCGGAGGCCCACCTTTTAGAAAGCGCGTCAGATCGTCCGGTGCGGCCCATGTCGAACTTTCCTGCAACTGCCAGGGGCCGGTAACCCGAACATTGGAGGGGAGCGAGGCAGGCGGTTCGACCAGCGTCGGGCTATAGGCAAACAGGCGCAGATGCGACCGAGGCTTATAGGTATAGGGGCCACGCCAGGGATAAGGCGCCAACCGCAGGGCCGGACGCACGACATCATTATAAGCGGGGCGCAAAATATGCCAAATCAGCATTTGCGTGGCATGGCCAAGAGCCACATTGATTGGCCCCGGCAAGCTCCTCGCCCAATCTGGCAGCGGCAGAAGCGGCGGTTGCCGCGAGGGCAGGGTGGGGACCAATTGCGTTTCCGCGACAGGAAGGCCCAGATATTCGCCGAGCGCTGCGGCAAGATGGAAAACCATACCGTTGCCAATCAACAGATCGGCACCCTCTGTCGCTCTAAGGCCTTGGGCCGGCCAACTGGCGGCCATTGTTTTCAACCGTCGCCGCGCCGCCTTGGCAATAGCAAGCGGTGAAAGACCGTTGGACATCGCCGTCCGGTCATTGCGCATCCAATCGAGGAAATCGCCACGCAAGGGGGCGAATTCCAAGCCATGATGGGTGACGAGATCGGCGCATTGCGGATCGGTGGCAATTCTGACCTTGTGACCGGCCTGCTTCAACCCAACGCCAAGAGCAACCAGCGGGCGCACATCGCCTTCGGTGCCAATCGTGAATATAACGATCTGCATGGTTTACTCATTCACCAGATAATGATGCCTGACATTGGCACCCGACATTGGACACATTCTAAAGCGGCTATTGGGCAAGTCACTCAATGCCCCATGCATTTTCTGCGATGCAACTTTCGAATTGCAATGTGCCGATGCTAGCGACTTGGCACTGCAACACGTCAGTCGTTCAGCCCCACTGCCCCCGGTCAAGCCTCAGGGGACTTTAGCCAGCGACGATGACGTCAGGCTCGGCTGGGCATGGCCATTGTGGCTTTGCGTCCATCGCCCGACTGAAAACGGTCGGTCTGGATCAATCCAAGCATGATTGCCTTGACGACGGCCTGCGTACGGTTGACGGCTTCCAGCTTGCGCTTGACCGACTCCATGTAAAATTCGACCGATTTTTCGGAAATGCCGAGGATTTTGGCAATTTCCCATGACGACTTGCCCTTGGACACCCAGATCACGGTTTCCTTTTCCCGTGCCGACAGGAATGACCGACGGCGGCGATAGCTGCCGATCAGGTGCTCTTCCATGACAACTGGCAGCGCACAGGAATGAAAGAATTGCGAGATAATGTGAATGAGATGCGCTTCCGGCAGGCTATCCTGGAATTTTTCGTCGGGAATAACAGTCATGATGGCCAGTTCGCCATGGCGGGACATTAGAGGCACGGTCAGGCCGTTGGTAATGCCACGTTTTGCAGCATCGTCGATAACACAACGCTCTTCTTCCGTCAGCTTGTCGCTATCGATGGCATCGTTCCAACGAAACGGGGTCTTGCGAGAGAGAGAAATCCCGACGATGGGATCGCAATAGACATACCGCTCGGATGCGTATCGCTCCACCCATTCTTCTGGATAGTTGCTGATGCCGAATGTATGGCGGGTCTCATTCGTAGCATTCAGTACTGGGGTTTGAACAATGTGATAGGAAAAATACTTGTAACCCAGTGACTTTATACTGGATTCCATCACCGCTTTCATTTCAGCGGCGGAGGCGGCGGCGTTAAGGCGCATAATAAAGCGATCGAGAGGATCTACGGTCTTATGTTTGATGTCATGCATGAAATAAAACTCCAAATCGTCACTTCGTGAAATTTTTTAGGCCGGGCATTCGGGGCCGGAAATTGGGAGGACTGGACTGCCCGCAAATATAAAATTCAGAAAATGCTGTTTTAATATTGGAAAATAAATGTAACTATTGGTGGTGTTTGAAAATGTGCTTTATTATGCGTCATGTTGCAGTGTAGCATTTACAAGCAGGGGGTCAATGTCAATTTGAAATTGAAACGGGTCAATTTCAATGGAAACAAAATCTGAACATTGACGCCTTCCACGCCCGTATGGTGCGTTTACGATTGGCGACTGCCCCAGATCAGGTCAGTTTTGCGCGCGCAAACTTCGTGTTTGTGGTCTGTTGTGGCACGAGCCCTGCTGTGACTCTGGGCGTTTTTAGGGGTAAATTCGCGTGTTGCGATGCAAAATCATCCAAGAAATATAACGTATTACAGCATCCTTTGTGTGGGTTATAAAATGTGCGGCTCTGTCAGGGATCTCGTTAAATGCCTGTCGCCAACTCTGGCTTAGGCCTTGCCGCATTCGGCCTGCGAATATGCTCAGGCATTTGACCGCCTTGAGCATATTCACCCTTGCCATCGGCAGAGTTTGCTCTGCCTGACTCTCGTGAGGACTTTGGCTTATGCCGTTGTTTCAAGCGCCAGCAGGTCGTCCAGCGTCTGGCGCCTGCGAATCAGCCGGTGGTTATCCCCGTCGGTCAGCACTTCCGGTGCATAGAGCCTGCTATTATAGTTGGATGACATCGATGCGCCATAGGCGCCGGTGTCGTGAAACACCACGTAGTCGCCCGGTTGCGCCTGCGGCAGGTCGCGTTTTTCAATCGTCCCGAATTCGCCCTGGGTGAAGACATCGCCGGATTCGCAAAGCGGTCCTGCCACCACTGTGGGCACCGGCATGTCGTTGCGCGGTGCGGTATTATTCGGGGCGGGCAAGACAGAAATGCCGTGATAGCTGCCATACATCGCCGGGCGGGCCAGATCGCTGAATCCGGCATCGACAAGGATGAAATGATTGTTGCCCATGGCTTTGGTGGCGCGGACTTCCGCCAGCAGCACGCCTGAATCCGCCGTCAGGAACCGGCCCGGCTCGATTTCGAGCCGGATCTTGTGGCGCAGATATTCCTCGATCTGTTTGCGGGCGCTATCCCAAAGTGCGAAATAATGGACCGTATCGATTTCTTCCTCGCCGTCCTTATAGGGGATGGAAAGTCCCCCACCTGCTGAAATCGCCTCGATATCGGCACCAAGCTCACAACAGAACGTCACCATCGCCCCGCAAACCCGTTGCAGATGCCGGTAATCGACGCCAGAGCCGATATGCATATGCAGGCCGACCAGTGTCAGCGAATAGCGTCGCACGGCGGCCAGCGCTTCCTGCAATTGCTCGAACCAGATGCCATGCTTGCTGTTTTCGCCACCGGTATTGGTTTTGTTGCTATGACCGTGGCCGAAACCGGGATTGATGCGCAGCCAGACGCGATGTCCCGGAGAGCGGGCGCCAAGTTGGTGCAGCATGTCGATGGAACCCGCATTGACCTCGATTTTGTCCGTGACTACCCGGTCCAGCGTGCTGCGATCGAAGACATCGGCGGTAAAGACGATGTCGGCAACACCGGAGGACTGACCAGCGCCGTAGCCCGCCCGTCTGGCCCGCTCGATTTCACCCAGCGTCACGGCATCAACGACCACCCCGGCCTCACGCATTTGCCGCAGGATATGGGTGTTGGAGCAAGCCTTTTGGGCAAAGCGAATGACGTCAAAGGACGACAATTGCGCGATACGGGCGCGGATCGTGTCTGCGTCATAGACCCAGACCGGCGTTCCGTAGGTTTGCGCAAGCGTGGTGAGTGTGTCGTTTGAAAGGCGTGTCATGGTGTATGGATCGATCCGAGTTCGAAAATCTGGCGGCACAGTTGAGCGCGACATGGTGTAAAGGCAGGGAAACAATGGCGCGCGCGTGACATATGGCAAAAATACCGGCGAAGCGCTACAGGCGCGCCGCCGGTCTTTTGGCCGTTTCAATCATTTCAGCGAGCAAGGGGAAGCGGCTTTTACCGTGCGGCTTGCGCCAGAGCCTGTTGCAGATCGGCAATGATCGCCTTTGCCTCATGCAGCCCGACATTGAGCCGGATGGTTCGGTCGCTGACGCCGAAGCGGGCAAAGACATTGGTTTCCGGCGAAATGCTGAGTGCCGCCTTGGCAGGCACCACTAGGCTTTCCGGTCCGCCCCAGCTGACCCCGATTCGCACCAGTTGCAAGGCATCGACAAACGCCGCGACGTCGATGTCATCGGTCACTTCGAACGAAAATAACCCGCCAAAGCCTGTCAATGTGTTGCGGCCCGGATGATCGCTGAAGACCGGGTGCATGACCCGTCCTACAGATTGGCTGGCTTTCAACCAGTGTGCGACTTCGAGACCGGCTTCATGATGGTGGCGCATGCGGAACGGCAGCGTTTCCAGATTGCGCAGCACCAGCCAGGCCTCGAAGGGCGAAAGCTTTGCACCGGTATAGGGAAAGATTTCAGCGTTGATCCGGGCGATATGCTGCTTCGATCCGGTCACGAGACCGGCGACCGTATCGCTCTGGCCGCCCAGATATTTCGAGGCGGCATGGATGACAAGATCAATGCCTGCGGCAATCGGCTTCTGATAGAGCGGTGTTGCCCAGGAGTTATCGACAATGGTCAACACACCATGACGGCGCGCCGCAGCGCCAACCGCGATCAAATCCTGAAGCTCGAACACCATGGAGGTCGGGCTTTCGAGATAGGCGAGTTTTGCCCCGGGCAGGGCGGCGATCAGGCTTTCGGTATCCGTGCCATCGATATAATCGACGAGAACGCCAAAGCGCTTCAGTACTTTTTCGAAAAACCGGAACGCATCGCTATAGACATGGCGGACGGTGACGATCCGGTCGCCCGGATTGACGAAGGCGAGAATGGTCGCGGCAATCGCACCCATTCCGCTGGAAAAGGCCCGAGCAGCCTCGGCACCTTCCATTTCAGCGATCCGGTTCTCGAGGATCTGGACGGTTGGGTTGTCGCCGCGTGAATAGATCGGCTTGTGGGAGCGCCCGGCAAAAACATCTTCCAACTCGGCATAGCTGTCGAACAGAAACAGCGATGTTTGATAGATCGGCGGCACGGCGGCATCGAAGGGGTCGTGACCGGTAAAGCCGGCAGGGGGCGGAACCGGAATACTTTTCGCGGGGGGGTCGAATCTGGCTGTCTCGTTCATGATAAACCTCTTGTCTCGGGATGGAGTGCGGACAGGCCGGGAAGTGGGCCGTCGCTGGAAGGAAGTATGGTCGCCCATTCGCGGCGGGCGACGACAATGCCGAGAGCGGCGGTCAGCACCGCAGCGGCGGCAGGCGCAATCGCAACGCCGATAAAGCCAAGCCAGGCCGGTAAAAGCATAAGCAGCGGGATCAGCATGTAGCCATTTGGCGCAAGCCCGACCAAGGCGGACAGGCCAGCCCGTGCGCGTGATTGCAGCATGACCAGCAGGACAGATTGGAAGGCCGCCAGTGGAAAAACCGGGAACAGCAGACGAAGACAGGTGGCGGTTTGCTCGGCAACTTCGGGGCTTTCGGTGAACAGCCGGGCGATGGGACCTGCTGCGATCAGCAAAAGCGTGGAATAGCAGAGAGCAACGGGAATGGTGACCATCAGCATGAAGCGAATGGTGGCTTTGATCCGCTGGTCATCACCCAGCCCCACGGCATGGCTGACGACGCTTTGCGCGCCAAGGCAGAAGCCGAAGACCGGCAATTGCCCGAAGGCGATCAGCCGGATGGCAATGGCAATGGCGGCAACACCGGTTTCACCGCCGCTTTGGCTTGCCTGGCGCAACAGCACCATGAAACCGAGGCCGGTGACGATGCTGGTGGCACAGGCCGGGATGCCGATGCTGGAGATCGGCTTCAGCAGGTGCCAGCGGATCAGGCTCAGATCAATTCGGACATTGCCCCGCCTGCGGTAGAAATAAACGGCATAGGCCAGAAGGGCTGCAACCGTTGATACCATGGTGGCAATAGCCGCGCCCGCTTCCCTAAAATCGAGCAGGAAAATGAACACCGGATCGAGCGCGATGTTGAGGGCAAAACTGGCGATCAACACCGTCATTGAGAAACGGGAATTGCCCTCGGCAATGGCAATGAAATCGCAGATCGCCTGCAATATGCCGAGCGTCACGCCAAAGGCGATCAGCCGCCCATAGGTCAGGCCCGAGGCGAGAAGGTCGCCTTCACCGCCCACCGCCATCACGAAGGCTGGCAAGGCGAGATAAATCAGCGTGGATAGCACGATGCCCATCGGAACGGCGGCAACCAGGGCCGTCACCGCCACCGAGGACGCGGCCTTCACATCGCCCTGACCGAGTGAGCGCGCCAGAAGCGTCGCAAGGCCGATGCCCAATCCTTCGGTTGCGGCGCTAACCAGCAGAAACAGCGGCAGCACGAGGCTGACGCCTGCCAGCGCCTGCGCCCCCAACGCGCCGATGAACATGGCATTGACGGCGTGGTGGGCGGCGCTGGCTGTTAATCCTGCCACGGCGGGCAGGGCAACCGTCATCACCAGCCGTTTGATGCGCGGATCGTTGAGATCCGCCGCCATTTTCGTCGTTGAAGACGTCATTACAGGCCGCCACGCGCCAAAGACCCTGGAACGGTGAGGCCACCCTTATCGACCAAACCGGTCAGATCAGGCGAAAGCAGCTGGTCGGCAAAGAAACGTTCGCGCAACAGCATGACCAGCAAAGCCTTTTTATGGGAAAACTGCACATGCTTGATCTTGGCAAAGCCAGAACGATCCAGGTTGCGGATCTGTTGATGGTGATGGTGGATGGGCTCGCCGACGATGCGCCGTGTGCGTGGGTCAGCAAGGAACATGTAGTGCATCAGCGAGGGCAGCCAGGCGCTGACATAAGCCTTGCCGCGAAACGCATCCTCACCAATCGCCACATGCCAGCCGCGATCATGGCTATCGGCATCATAATGTGGGCCGAGCCGGTCTTCCTTGGCCCAGTAAAGCTCGAAATAGCCGAAGGGAGTGCCGCCAAAAGTGCCGATCAGCGGCAAGGTGCGGGGGTCGGCAAGTCGGTTTTCAAGAAAGTCACGATGTTGGGTAAGCGTGCCATTGTCCTCCCAGATCGCGGCGACACGGGGGTCGTTCATCCAGCGGTGGAAATGCGGCAGATCCGCTTCAGCCGAGGCGACGTGAAAGCCAAGAGCGGTCTCCAGCCAGGGGATGAAGCGGCTATAGACAGGCCCGACCGGTTTTGGCGGGCGCAGGGGATGCAAGACGCCATTGGTCATCACTGGAATGTCGGGATAGGCAGGCGGCACATGGCCGAGCCAGAGCGTCGGTTGCTGGAAAAAGCCCTGGGCTTCTGCGATCCAGCCGCTCTCTGCGGGCAGGAGCATGCCGGAAGCGGCAAAGGGCGCAGCATCCACCCGGCCCGGCAGATCTACGGCAAGGGTATGGATGTCCGGATGGCAGGTCAGGACAGATTCAATCATCGCGGCAAGTGCGCGTTCGCCTGCTGCCTGCCAAGACAGGCCCTGGTCGGTGGAGAGTGTGTTGACGATCAGCCGGGGCGTGTCTGACCAGACGATGTGTCCACTGGCAATGGCAGAGCCGTCACGTTCAACGCGCAAGCCTTCGCCATCCGCGACAACAATCAAGGATTGCAAATGATTTAAGGAATAACTGCGGAAGCCGTCCGCGGGAAGGCGCAGGCTGGAGCAAGGCGTGCCGGTGTTCGATTGCACGGTTGCGAGAGAGGCGTCCATATCTATGTCTCCGTTTGCGTCGTGGCCTAACTCGCAGGGACATGGATCATGTCCGATATAAATTAGGGCCACTTGCAGCAAGACGAATGGGCGCTTCGCCAATTCACATGTATCGCAAAATTTAATTTTCGGAAATTTTCTTCTGAATTTTGCAGCCTGCCATTCGTCATCAAACCAATAGATTTGACGGAGGGCGTGGTAAAAAATGAATAATAAAAAAACACATGTTTTTCCATTTTTACTTTAAAAGTATATCAGAAATTTATTAAAATATAAAATTATAAATAAAAATTCAGACAAAAACTGAAAAATACGAGGCTCTGGAAGTAATGACAATTCATGATCTGTCGACAACAACCGCTCCCATCGCCAAGGCTGGCTTTAACGATGGGCAAGCATGGCCCTTATCATCGCAGCAATCGCGGATCTGGCTCTTGTCGCAAGCGGGGCATGAGGCTTTCTATGGGCGTCAGACTATCGGCTTTCGGTTTACGTCTGTGGGGATTGATAGAATACACGCATCGATTGAATATCTAGTGCGTCGTCATCCCTTGTTGACCTGCCGCTTCGAGGTGCGGGCGGGCGGGATCGTTTATCAAATGCTGAGCCAAAATGCCGTGCCTGTTGCCGAGCGTGAGCTGACAAAGAGTGAGGATTTGGAGGTCGCGTCAAAAGAGGTTGCCGCTGCCTATTCTGGAAGGCCGCTTGATCTGGAAAAGGATGCCGCTGCCCAGTTTACGCTGTTTACCGCAGGGGGGCAGGCGGTTGGCGCTCTGTTGTCATTGCATCCTCTGATTGGTGACCGGGCGGCCCTGGACCGGTTGGCCGTCGATTTCCTCTATGGGCTTGATCGACAGGTTGATTTAGGGCGTCAAGATGCGGGTTTGTTCGATGTCGGGCAGTGGCTGACTGAACGTGCCGCAATCGCCCAGACATCAGATGCCGACACCGATTTCTGGTTTGAGCGCTTGGCTGCTCAGGAGACGGTGGCGATGCTGCCATCCCAGGCTCCAGCGGCAGGCGTGACAAGTTCTGATCAGCAGGCATGGCGCGAAAAACTCGTCGAGGTCGGGTGCTCTGCCTCTACTTCCGTGGCGGATGTGACACATGACAGCCTTGCGGCGCTGGCCATTGTACTGCGTCGCTATAGCGGCTCCGGTGCCCAGCGGATCGGGCTGGTAACGCGGCAAGCCGATTGCCCGGTTGCGACCCGCACAGAAGATCTGTTGCTCGTCACCAGCGAGATCGACGGTCGGTTGGCTCTCAGTGCAGTGCGCGAGCGGCTGGCCGAGGGTGTTGTCACCGCGCGGTCCCACCGCTTGCCGTTCGAAGCGCTGACGAATGCTCTGGCGCGACGTGATGATGGATTCGAGGCGGCCAGCGTGGTTGCAACGGTGCTGGATGTGCGGCCCGCCCTCCAGATGGAGGCCCAAGTTGTGGCCGGTCAGCCGGTCGCCGTTCTGGTGGAGCCGCCTGCACGTCGCGATGCGGGTCTGGTCGTGACTATTTCTGGACTGGGTACGGAGGCACTGGCGATCCGGCTGGGCTATGATCCACAGAGCCATAGTGATGCAATGATCGACCGGTTTGCCCGCGATCTCCGTCTGGCATTCGAGGCCCTGCGGCATCAGCCGGAACAGTTGGTCAGCGCGATTGTCTTTATGTCGGCTGAAGAGCTGGACCATCTGTCAGCACCCTATCCCGACCAGCCGGAGATCGATGATGGCACGCCGATCCATCAGGTGATTTCGGCGCAGGCGCAGCGCAGGCCTGAAGCTTTCGCGGTGGCCCAGGGCGAGACGTCGATTACTCACGGTGCGCTGGAAGCCGCCGCCAACCGGCTGGCCCATCGGCTGGTTGCCATGGGGATCGGCCCGGAAGACCGGGTCGCCGTGGCGCTGAACAAATCCATTGACGCGATTATCGCCATTCTGGCGGTGTTGAAGGCCGGTGGCGCTTTTACCCCGGTCGAGCCGGATCATCCAGAGGCCCGCAACCGCCATATCCTGAGCGCGCCGGGCCTGGCGCTGGTGATCTCGCGCAGCCGGTACATCACCGATCTGCCGCGTGACATCGGCACGCCGATCCTCAATCTCGACACGCTCGATTTATCCTCGGAAAGCACCGAGCCGCCGGTTATCGCTATTGCACCGGCCCAGCTTGCCTATGTGATCTATACCTCCGGCTCTACCGGCATTCCGAAGGGCGTTGCCGTTGAGCATGGTCCGTTGGCGCATCATTGCAAGGCCACGCTGCGCATCTATGAAATGGATGAGAATTCCTGCGAATATCCGGTCCTGCCCTTCACCTCGGATGGCGGTCATGAGCGCTGGATGGTGCCGTTAATGGCGGGTGGCGGCGTGGTGCTGACGGCGGATAAGCTGGCGACGCCGGAAGATGCTTTCGCGCTGATGCGCAGGCACGGCGTCAACAATGCCAGCCTGCCGACCAGCTATGTCAGGGGCCTTGCTGAATATGCGGCGGAAAAGGGCGGGATACCGCAGCTGCGGCTTTATTCCTTCGGCGGCGAAGCGCTGTCCCAGGCGGTCTTCGATTTGTTGACCGATAATCTCAAGGCGCAGATGCTGATCAACGGCTATGGGCCAACCGAAACCATCATGACGCCGATGGTATGGAAAATCCCGGCAGGAACCCGGTTCGAGGGTACGGTTGCGCCGATTGGCCGGGGCGTCGGCGACCGTCGCATCTATGTGCTGGATAGCGATCTGGTGCCAGTGCCGGTCGGGGTGATCGGCGAGATCCATATCGGCGGCAGCGGCATTGCCCGTGGCTATCTCGGCCAACCGGAGCTGACGGCAGAGCGTTTCATCGATGATCCGTTTTCCACTAATGGTGGGCGGATGTACAAGTCCGGCGATCTGGGCCGCTGGCGCGAAGATGGCACGGTAGAATTTGCCGGTCGGGTCGATCACCAGATCAAATTGCGCGGCTATCGCATTGAGCCAGGCGAAATCGAGGCGGTGCTGCGGGCCGATCCGAACTTGTCGGAGGCCGTCGTGCTGCTGCATCAGGATAGCGGACGCAGTGCGCTGATCGCCTATGTGGTGGCGCGGGACGATGAGGATGTCAACGTCAACGATCTACGTCGCGCCGCTGTCACCGCGCTGCCGGATTACATGGTGCCGCAGCATATCATGGTGCTCGACGCACTGCCGATGGGACCGAACAGCAAGCTCGACCGCAGCGCCTTGCCGCTGCCAAAGCTGCAACGTGACATCGTCCCTCCCGCCAACGACAAGGAAGAGGCCATTCTGGAGGTCTGGAAACAGATCCTTGATATTACCGAACTCAGCGTGACCGAAAACTTCTTCGATGTCGGCGGTCAGTCGCTGGCGGCGGTGCGGATCGTATCGCGGCTGAAGATGCAGCACCCGCAATGGCCGCTTACCATTGCCGACATGTTCAACTATCCGACCGTGCGGGATCTGGCGCTGGCGATGGACGAAAACCGGCAGGAGGACAAGGTCGGGGCGATCTATCTGCGCCGCGACGGTGACCGTCCTGTGCTCTATTGCTTCCCGGGTCTTCTGGTCAGCACCCGCGAATATATGCGGCTGGTGGATTATCTCGGGCCAAACCAGCCGGCCACCGGCTTTGTCTGCTATTCGCTGACCGAAACCCCGGCGCTCAGCACCAGGGTCGAGGATATTACCGCTCGCTATGCCGAAGCGGTGCGCAGTCAGGCCAAGGGGCGGCCTTGCGCCTTTCTTGGCTGGTCCTGGGGCGGGTTGCTCGCTTATGAGGCCGCACAGCAGCTCGGAAATGACGTCGATCTTCGGATGATAGGCATGGTCGATGTCTGCGATATGGGCGATGAATTTGCCATTGGCGTCTGGCCGCATTTCGAGCCTGGCGTGCGGGAGCGCACCCACGACGCCGTGCAACGTTGGCTAAAAGTTGCACCGATGCGCGAGGCCTGGCTGACGCTGATGGCGGCGATGGATGCGGAGGTTTACGAGCAATTCTTGCATCATATCGTCAAGCATAACGTGCCGCTGCCGGTGGATGGGCCGGATATCGGCTCGGAAGAGCATATTTTCTGGGTTCTGCTCGATAACGCGATGATTTTCCGCAATTATCAGCTGAAAACCTCGGAGTTCCGCATCCATGCCTTCTCGGCTGAGGATTCAGTGACGCGGGGCCTCAGCGTCATCGATTGGCGCCGCTATTCGCCCAATGCCACCGCGTGCGAATTGGTGACCGGCACCAACCATCTGTCGATTATCGGCAAGTCCCGTTTTCATCAGCGCTTTGCCCAGCGGCTCGATCTCGCCATTCAGGGCAAGTCGTAATCCGCTCTTAGTTTCCCTCCCTTTCGTTTCCAAACTCAGTCTGGAGTGCAATCATGACATCCCACGTGCTCGATCTGGCGGGAGCCGGAATTGGTCCGTTCAATCTCAGCCTTGCTGCGCAGCTGGATTCGATCCCGGCGGTTACGGCGCAATTTTTTGACAGCCGCCCGGCGTTTTCCTGGCATCCGGGCATGATGCTGCCGGGTGCCGATATGCAGACCTCCTTCCTAAAAGATCTGGTCACAGGCACCAATCCGACCAGCCCCTGGAGTTTCCTGTCTTATCTGGTTCGCCACAAGCGCTTCTACCAGTTTTTGAATGCCGAATATGAGGCAGTGCCGCGCAAGGAATTTGCCGATTATCTGGGCTGGGTGGCCCGTGGGCTGCCATCGCTGTCCTTTGGTCAAACGGTGCGTCAGGTCGATGCGGCGGATCGGCTGTTGTCCATTGATGTGGATGGCACCCGCGTTCTGGCCCGCACCATGGCGGTTGGCATCGGCAAGAAACCATCCCTGCCGGATTGGGCCGAAGGTCTACCGAAATCGATGATCTTCCACAGCAGCGAGGCGACCGCGCGGCTCGGCGGCATCAAGGCGCGCAGAGTGGCGGTGATCGGCGGCGGCCAAAGTGGCGCCGAGATCGTTGATGCGCTGCTTGACTTGAAAAGCGTGGCTTCGATCGACTGGATCAGCCGCAGAGCGAATTTCGAGCCGCTCGACGCGACACCCTTCACCAATGAACTGTTTACCCCGGCCTATATGGATCGTTTCCATGGTCTGGCCGAGGACCTTCGCATCACCCATACCCGCCGCCAGCTTCTGGCCAGTGATGGTGTTTCGCCGTCGACCCTGAAGAAGCTCTATCGCCGGCTGTATGAGCGGCAACTGGAAACGGCAGGCAGGGATGACGGCATGACGCTGCGTCCGCACCGTGACGTGATCGCTGCCAAGCGCAGTGGAACAGTGATCGAGCTCACCATGCGCAATGGTTTTGACGATGCAATTGAGACCGTTGAGGTTGACATGATTGTTGCAGCCACCGGCTATCGCTTCGAACTGCCGGAATTCCTGCGCTCTTTTGAAGACCGGATCGAGCATAACAGACTGGGTGAACCTGTCCTCAATCGTGATTTTTCGCTCAAGTGGGATGGGCCGGAGGAAAACCGGATTTTCGTGCTGAATGCTGGGCGCCATAGTCATGGCATTGCCGAACCGCAGCTCAGTCTGGCGGCCTGGAGAAGTGCGGTTATCGTCAATGCCATGCTTGGCTATGACTATTTCGATTTGGTGCAGCCGCAATCTATGGTGCAATGGGAAAGCCGGGACAGGGCGAACGAGATGTCTTCGCGTCTGGGAGAGGCTGCCGAATAAGGCATCGCACCGAAAGGTGGAAGCCGGGTTTCTGACCACAGGATGTGAAAACAACACCCTATGGCATTGTGCCATTCAAATGTTCAGCACGACGCTATGGGTCACTGCCTATGCCCTGCCGCTGCACCACAAGGGATAGCGGCGGGCGGGCGTGGGTTGCATCGATATCAAGGCGTGTTTTGGGCATCCCACGTCTTAGATTTTCGCATATTGTATATTCAATAAATATTGAAAATCAGTAGGTTGATATGGATTGTCAGAAATGGAAAGGGTCTCTCAGTTTTATCTTGACTCATTAAATCATGTTTTCTAGTGTGCCCCAGAAATAAGGGGGGAATTCCACGGTTTCAATCTGGGATTTCAAGGCGAGCCCGACATGATAGCCAATATTTCGCAATCCATATGTGACGAACAGATAAAAACTGCCCTGATGAACAAGTCGAAACTCCTGGGGGCCGCGCGGCGGATTACCGGTTGTGCTTCTTTGGCGGAAGACATCGTTCAGGAAGTGCTTTTGCAACTTGTTGCAAAGCCATTGCCGCCGGATATTGCGGTTCCTGCATCCTATATGATGCGGATGGTGCGCAATCTCGCCACTGACCATATGCGTCGGCTGCGTTATGAGCGAGGCCTGTTTGCCGTTGAGGAAGAGGGTGACAACACTTCCGATTACGGCAGTCCCGAAGAGCATTTGCGCGAGGTGGAAGCCTATCAGGCCTTCCGCTGCACTATGGAGGCTATGCCAGCCCGGACTCGCAAATTCTACGAGGATCATTTTTTCGAAGGTGTGCCGCAAAATATTATCGCCAGGCAGGCAGGTGTCTCCTGCGCCTTGGTCTGCGGGTTGCTGCGTGATGCCCATGCGCAATGCCTGGCTGCCATCTGCCCGGATGGGGTGAAATGCCGAGCCTCGAGCCGCAAAGGTAAACGCGATGCGTTGCCGACGCCCCCTCTAAGCGAGGAGGTGCATCCGCTTTACTGCAATCGTTCGGCGGCTTGACGCCTGATGACATCGACCGGGTTTGCGGTCTTGCCGTTGCGGATTTCTGAAATGCGGGTGGCGTTATGCCTGCATTTTCTGCCTGAAACCGCAATGGCGCACCACGTTTTTACGATAAAAATAATTGAAAAGATGAGTGATTATTGTGCTTGTTATTATCGAATTGACCGCCGACAAGGGCGAAATCTGCCGCGACATCATGTCGGAACTGTCCGACTGGTTTACGGAGCCCGCCGTGATCGATGCCTGCGCGGCGGCGGCCGAGACCTTGCCGATGTTCGGCTGCCTTGACGGTGACACTGTGGCCGGATTTGTCATGCTGAAACCGCATCTGCCCGATGCCGTGGAAATCGTGGCGATCGGCACCCGCCGGGCCTATCATCGCCAGGGCACGGGCAGGCTCCTGCTATCAGCGGCGGAGGATTTTGCCCGCAATGCCGGTTGCCGGCTGGTGACGGCGAAGACCCTGGCGCCGCGCGGCAAACGGGAGCCGCAATACGATGCCACGCGTGCCTTCTATGACCGGAATGGATTTATTCGCGCCGAAGTGTTCCCCACCCTTTGGCATGAGGAGCATCCGTGTCTGATGCTTGTGAAGCCTTTGGCTAAAACGGGAGACACGTAGCCCCGAAGGGATCGGTTGTCGGTGCAGCAAACTGCCCGAAGGTTGTTAGCGACGGCCATCGGGCAGGGGGCAGAGGTCGCCACATCCGGGAACGCCCGGCAGGTTATAGCGTAGGCAGCAGACCTTGCGCTGGAAGTGGTCCATGCCGCATTGGCGGCGTGCCAGTTTGATCATGCCAAACAGCGGGTTGCGGCTGCCATCCGGCCAATGCTGGTTTGAGATGATCTCAATCGCTTCTTCCATCAGGTGAGGGCCGGCCTGATTGCCGATTTCCTTGATGATCCAGTTGAGATAGACGGCAACATTGTTCCACATCAGCTTTGGCGCAACGCCGCAATGCCCGGCAATAAGGGTAATCACTGGCGCGGCATGGTCGCGCAGGATGGCGTGGAGATCGGCCAGCGCTGGCGCATGGTCAGCGGGACGGCCTGGACCTGATAGCAGAAGCGCTTTTGGTTCGGCTGTCTGTGGATCACAGACCAGGGACAGTTGAGTGAGCCCGAGTGACAATTGTCGCCGATGCACCAGACGGTGAACCGTGGGTGCAATTGTCAGGATGCTGAAATAATAGAGCGTCCACATCGAGATCACCGCACGCTTGTCAGCGCCGGGAAACTTGCAAGTGTAGCGGGCGATGATATCGGCAAACACATCAGGGTCGGAAAGCGAGGTGCAAGGGATAATCTCGGCATCGTCAGGCGCGTCCAGAAGCAGTTTGCCACGGCAAAAGGCAAAGCGGTCATCGCCCGGCATGTCGGGCGACCAGTCATCATCGATGGTGGGCAGAACGCCAAGCACCAATGGCCTGGACATCTGGATCGTTGATCCCATGGGTTTTTCCGCCGCTTGATCGATTGCTTGCTGCAACCGACCGCAGATTAGAATGCGGATTTCCAGGCGTCAAGAAAACATGATGATAATAATCATATTTATCATCGGGCAAGGCGGATTATGCGATTGCCTGCGCCGCCGTGCCTTTTGCCCGCATCCGGCGGCGATATTGGACCGGTTTCTCCATGAAGCGGCGCTGAAAGGCCTCATAAAAGGTCGAGAGCGAACCGAAGCCTGACTCATAGGCCACTTCGGTAATCGGCATATCGGAGGAAATCAGCAGGGATTGGGCGGTGTCCAGCCGGTGACGGATGATCGCCTGGTTGATGGTAGTGCCCACCGCACGCTTGAACAGGCTCATGGCATAGTTGGGATGCAGACCGGCGGCGCGCCCGACATCCTCGGCAGAAATCGTGTCAGGTGCGTGCTCGCCGATGAAGCGCAGCATTTTTTCAACATGCAGCATCCAGCCAGCATCGCGCTGGCCAAGGCTTGCCAGCGCCGATCCCTGCTCACGCAGGTCGCGCCAGCCGTCCCGCTCGATACGCATCAGGCGGGCGGTTAGCTCGGAGCGGACGATTTCGATATCGCCCTCATCGCCGCCCAGCAATTCGTCGCGCCAGCGCAGAAAGATTTCACGGTCCCAGGCGCGCAGATGCAAAGCCTCAATGACGGCGCCGCGAAACACCGAATCGCGAAATTGGCTCAGGCTGGCCAATCCCAGAAACACCGACATCGGCACATACAGGCAGATGAAGCGGGTGCCTTCTCGCCGGTCGATGACCTGATGAGGGATCATACCCCAGAACAGGCAGAGCCGGCCTTCCGAAATCGTCAGCTCTCGGCCATCGAACCAATAGGTCATCGATCCCTCCAGCACGAAATTCAGCTCGATCTGGCTGTGCATATGAGGCCCAACCATTTTCTGGACCTCCAGCAATTCCCCGGCGCAGAAGCGGTTATCGCCGAATACAACCAGGGGGTGGGCCGGATCGCGCTCGGGGTGTACAGGTGTTGCGCCAAGTCTGTTGATCAAGGGAGGACGTCGAGCCATTTCGCACCGAAAATCTTAGGATACCGGAATTCTAAGCCTGAATTTCGGAGGTAGATTGCGGCTTTCTGGCGCACGGTCAAGGCGCTTTTGCAGGAGGCGGACGCAAAGAAGCTGAAAGTTGCAGAGAGTGCAGGATGTCTTGGGGCCGCTTGGCTGAGGCAAGATATTCTGCCGGAGATATAAAATGTTACGGCGACCCTCTCTGTTTTCTATAGGGTAGGCGCTGTCATGCCGCAGACAATGATTCCGGGGAGGAATGTGATGATTTGCTTTAAAATGATGCCGAGCTTGGCGCTTGGCTATGCATTGACCATATCAACGGCCTTTGCTGGTCAGATTGTGCTCAATTCCGATCAGTCGGACCCAACGCCAAAAAAGGCGATGGAAGAGCTGCTGAAGGATTTCCAGGCCGCCAATCCCGACGTGACCGTCAAATGGAACAATTTCGACCACGAGGGCTATAAATCCGCGATCCGCAACTTCCTGACGGCCGATGCGCCGGATGTGGTGTCCTGGTATTCTGGCAACCGCATGGCGCCCTTCGTCAAGGCTGGCCTGTTTGAGGATGTCAGCGATATCTGGGCCAAGGACGATCTCAACAATCAATTGAAATCCGCCACCAAGTCGATGGAAATCGATGGCAAGAAATGGGGCATTCCCTATTCCACCTATCAATGGGGTATTTATTACCGCAAGGATATTTTTGCCGCTCAAGGCATCACGCCACCCAAGACCTGGGCCGAGCTGCTGGCGGCCTGCGACAAGCTGAAAAAAGCTGGCATCACGCCCTTTACCATCGGCACCAAGGCGCTGTGGCCGACGGCAGGCTGGTTCGACTATCTCGACCTGCGCGTCAATGGCTATGAATTCCACATGGACCTGACCGCCGGAAAGGTGCCTTACACCGATCCGCGCGTCAAAGCCGTGTTTGCGAAATGGGATGAACTGATCAAGCCCGGCTATTTCATCGCCAACCATGCAGCACTCGACTGGCAGGATGCCATGCCGCAATTCGTGCAGGGCAAGGCGGCTATGTATCTGATGGGTAACTTTGCCGTGGCCCCGATGAAGGATGGCGGCTTGAAGGAAGAGCAGATCGGCTTCCTGCAATTCCCGGAAATCACCCCCGGCCTGCCACGTGCGGAAGATGCTCCGACTGAATCCTTCCACATTCCTTCGGGCGCCAAGAACAAGACGGATGCGCGCAAGTTCCTGGCTTATCTCGCAAAGCCGGAAACCCAGACCAAGATGAACGCCACCCTTGGCCAGTTGCCGATCAACAACAAGTCGGAAAAATCCAGCGATCCGTTCCTGAGCGCCGGTTTCGACATGCTGTCGAGCGCTTACGCATTGGCGCAATTCTATGATCGTGACGCGCCTGCTGATATGGCCAAGGCCGGTATGGAAGGCTTCCAGGAATTCATGGTCAAGCCTGACAAGGTCGATGCCATCCTGGCTCGCCTCGATAAGGTGCGTGCCCGCGTTTATAAATAATCGGTTCTCCCGACGGCCGGATGTCGCCCAAGTGGCATCCGGCCGGTTTTTCAGTCACAGAACGGCTGGGATGCTCCGGCATCCTTGAGCCCTTGCATTAACGGAGGTGCTGCCGTGAGCACTGCTGCTCCTGTTTCATCCGGATTCTGGAAACGTCACCAGCAACGCATTGCCCCGTGGCTGTTTCTGGCGCCCGGTCTGGTGATGTTCATCATCTATGTCGTTTTGCCGATTTTCCAGTCAGTCTGGATCAGCTTTCACGATTGGGATGGTATCGGTGAAAAAGTCTGGATCGGGCTTGGAAACTATCAGGAATTGCTTGGCGACGAGGCCTTTTATACCTCGCTGCAAAACAACATGATCTGGCTGGTGCTCTACCTTCTGGCCATTCCCGGCGGATTGGCGGTGGCACTGTTTCTCAACCAGACGGTCACGGGTATTCGACTCTATAAGTCATTGTTTTTCTTCCCCTTCGTCATTAGCCAGGTCGTGGTCGGCCTGATGTTCACCTGGTTTTATGCGCCGAATTTCGGGTTGTTTTCCGTGCTGATCAAGCATCTGACCGGAATGGATTTCGCGGTTCTGGCCGACGAGCGTTTCGTCACCTATGGCATTATCGTCGCCGGTCTATGGCCGCAGACCGCCTATTGCATGATCCTCTATCTGACCGGTCTCAACAACATCAATCCGGAGCAGGTGGAAGCCGCCCGCATGGATGGCGCCAAGGGCTGGTCGCTGCTCAAAAACATCATCCTGCCGCAGCTTGCGCCCGCCACCTTCATCGCCATGGTGGTCACTGTCATCGGTGCACTCCGCTCCTTCGATCTCGTGTCGATCATGACGGCTGGCGGCCCCTACGGCTCCAGCCGGGTGCTGTCCTATTACATGTATGAGGAAGCACTGTCTGAATACGGGTTCCGCATGGGCTATGGCGCGGCCATCGCCGTCGTCCTGTTCCTGATCATGATGGTGTTCATCACGCTGTTCGTCGTGCGGATGATCGGCCAGGAAAGGAATAGCTGATGTTTCCGACCCCGATCCAGAAGGCCTCGCCGATTGTTCGGTTCGGCTATAATCTCGTTTTGCCTGTCGCGCTGGTTCTCTGGCTGCTGCCTTTGCTGGGCGTAGCGCTGACCTCGGTGCGTCCTGCGGGCGATCTGGCCGCTGGCAATTATTTCGGCATTCCCTCCGGTTTTGCCGGCGTCGAAAACTATTCCGCGGTGTTTCAGAATTCGCCGCTGGGCTGGTACATTCTCAATTCCTTCAAGATCACCATTCCAACCGTGATCGGTGCTGTCGCGCTGTCCTGCCTGACCGGGTTTGCGCTGGCGACCTACAAGTTCAAGGGCAACCTTGTGCTGTTCTGCCTGTTCGTTGCCGGTAATTTCATTCCCTTCCAGATCCTCATGGTGCCGGTGCGCGACATGACGCTGAAAATGGGGCTGTATGATACGGTCACCGGCCTGGTGCTGTTTCATGTCGCCTTCCAGACCGGCTTTTGCACGCTGTTCATGCGCAATTTCATCAAGGGCCTGCCGTTTGCGCTGATCGAATCGGCGCGGGTTGAAGGTGTGTCGGAATGGCGGATCTTTCGCTATATCGTGCTGCCGCTGATGCGGCCCGCCATTGCGGCACTGTCGGTGTTGGTCTTCACCTTTGTCTGGAACGATTATTTCTGGGCCACGGTTCTGGTCCAGAGTCAGGCCGCCATGCCTGTCACGGCAGGGCTCTATTCGCTGAACGGCCAGTGGGTCGCCGCCTGGAACCTGGTTTCCGCCGGGTCGATCGTCGCGGCTTTGCCACCGGTCGCCATGTTTTTCCTGATGCAGCGGCATTTCATCGCCGGGCTGACACTTGGAGCAACCAAGGGATGAATGATATTGTAAAAATTGGCGCGAACGGGCTTGTTTTGAGCCTGCTGCTGCCGGAAATCGGCATGCCGGAAATCATCGGCTTCGGCGACACACCTGTTGCGGGCTCGGCTTTGTCCGAGGTCGAACGCTCCAGCCGCATCAACGGCATGGATGAGGCTGTGCCTTCGACGGTGCTGCTGCCGGTGGGCGGCATGGGGTTTTTCGGCTGGCCTGCTATTTCAGGTCATCGATCCGGCCGTGATTTCATCCTGCAATTTGCCGACTGGACGGTGGAAAAGACCGGGCGGATCACACTGCTCTGCGCTCAGGATGCTGTGGCGAGCATAGCGATCACGTTGCGTTTCGAAACCTTCCCGTCTGGCGTGATCGGGATCTCCACCGAACTCAAGAATATCGGCAATGAGGATTACATCCTGGATCGCTGCATGGCGGCGAGCTTTCCGGCAGAAGCCGGGCAGGTTGATGTGTTCAGCTTTACCGGCATGTGGGGCCGCGAATTTCAGATCCGGCGCGAGAGGTTGGGAACCTGCCTTTGGGCGCAGGAAAGTCGCCGGGGTCGCACTTCCCATGACCGCTTTCCGATGCTGACAATCGAAGGCGAGGCGCAAAGCTTTGGCGTGGCGCTGGGTTGGAGCGGCAACCACCAGATCGTCATCGACCGGCTGGACGATGGTCGCCGTCTGGTGCATCTCGGTGAAGTGTTTGAGCCGGGCGAAACGATCCTTGCGCCGGGCGAGAGTTATCGCAGCCCGGTTGCCTATGCCGGTGCGGATCGGGCGGCGTTCCATGCCTTTGTCCGCGATGATCTCATGCATTGGCCTGATGGTGCGATGTCGCCGCGTCCGGTGACCTTGAACACCTGGGAGGGCAATTACTTTGACCACCAGATGGAATCGCTGAAGGCGCAGGCGACATCGGCCGCCGAACTTGGCATCGAGCGTTTTGTGCTGGATGACGGCTGGTTCGGCAAGCGTGACGATGACACGACCAGTCTGGGCGATTGGGACATCGATGCCCGCAAATATCCAGAGGGCCTGTCGCCGCTGGTCGATCACGTCACCGCCCTTGGCATGCAATTCGGCATTTGGTTCGAGCCGGAAATGATCAACCCGGTTTCCGCCCTTTATGAGCTGCATCCCGACTGGGTCTTGCAGGTCAAGGGTCGCCCTTTGCTGACATCCCGCAACCAACTGGTGCTGGACCTCACACGGCCAGAAGTCAGCGACTATCTGTTTGAGAAGATCGACGCGGTGCTGGCCAATCACGCGGTATCCTATATCAAATGGGACATGAACCGCGACCTGACCCATGCGGGTGGGCGCGATGGGCGGGCGAAAATTTCCACCCAGACCCGCGCCGTCTACGCGCTTATGGACCGGGTGCGGGCTGCCCATCCGCAGGTGGAGATCGAAAGCTGTGCGTCCGGTGGAGGCCGGATCGATTACGGTGCGCTTGCCCGCACCCACCGGGTCTGGACCTCCGATTGCACCGATGCGCTGGAGCGGCTGGAAATCCAGCGTGGCGCCTCGGTTTTCGTGCCACCGGAAGTGCTTGGCAGCCATGTCTCGGCCTCGCCAAACCACCAGACGGAGCGCCGTCACACGCTGGCCTTCCGGGCGCTGGTGGCACTGGCCTATCACCTTGGCGTCGAGTTGAATCCGCTGGAACTGGAAGGCGAGGAACGTGCCGAGCTGAAGACCTGGATTGCCATCCACAAGCGGCTGCGACCGCTGTTGCATGCGCCAGGCGCCAATTTCTCCAAAGAGCCGCGTGACGGGCGCTATGTCTGGGGTGCGGCGGACAGCAAACGCATCGCCGTCTTCGTGGCCCAAGGGCCGCAGATGGTGGGAGAGCAGCCGGAACCGCTGACCCTGCCTGATGTCGTAACCCGCATTCGCGGGCGCTGGAGGGTTGCGGCCACGCATCCGGTGGAACCGAATTTCATCCGTATATCCGAAGGGCAGAAGCGCCTGTTGGCTGGCAAGGTCACGTTTGATCTTGCAGATCTCAAGCTTGGCGGCTTGCCGCTGCCGATGCTGCGGCCGGAAAGCGCAATCCTGCTGGAATTGGAACCTGTCGAGGGAGGAGACCACCATGGCTGATGTAAGCCTGCGGGGCGTCAAGAAACAATTCGGCGTACTGAGCGTCATCAAGGGTGTCGATCTCGACGTCAAGGACGGCGAATTCTGCGTGTTCGTTGGCCCGTCCGGCTGCGGCAAGTCCACTCTGCTGCGGATGATCGCCGGGTTGGAGGAGATTACCTCCGGTGGACTGACGATTGGCGGCAAGGACATGACCCGGATTGGTCCATCCGAGCGCGGTGTCGCCATGGTCTTCCAGTCCTATGCGCTTTATCCGCATATGACGGTGCGCGACAATATCGGCTTTGGCCTGAAGATGACCGGCCATCCTAAGTCGATGATTGAGGCGCGAACCAAGAAGGCAGCCGAATTGCTGCAACTGGATGCGCTGATGGAGCGCAAGCCAGGTCAATTATCGGGTGGCCAGCGCCAGCGTGTCGCCATTGGCCGCGCCATTGTGCGTGAACCGGAAGTCTTCCTGTTTGATGAGCCGCTGTCCAATCTGGATGCCGCCCTTCGGGTGCAGATGCGCACCGAATTGTCCAAGCTGCATCAGGACCTGAAGGCGACGATGATCTATGTCACCCATGACCAGGTGGAAGCCATGACCATGGCCGACAAGATCGTCGTGCTATCGGCTGGCCTGATCGAGCAGGTCGGCACGCCGCTGGAGCTTTATCACCGGCCAAACAATCTGTTTGTCGCAGGCTTTATCGGCTCGCCGAAAATGAATGTTCTGCCAGTGACCGTCGCTCCTGCCGAAGGCGGCAAAGTGGTGGTGACGCTGGCCGATGGCGAGGCAATCACGCTTGATGCGCAGGGCAAGGCAATCAGCCCGGGCAAAATGACGCTTGGCATTCGCCCCGAACATATCGATGCGACGGGCAAGGGTGATCTCGTTTTGTCGCGCCCGGTGCGGTTGGCCGAATATCTCGGGTCCGAAACCCTGTTTTTCGTCACTCTGGCCGATGGCACTGAACTATCCGTCAAGGCGGATGGCTTGGCGACGGCCAAGCCGGGTGAAACCTTGTCTATTGGCATTCCCGCCGCCGCTTGTCATTTGTTCGACGGGGCAGGCAAAGCGGTGATCAACGGGGACCTGACACGATAATGCTGGGCGTTTGCTATTATCCTGAGCATTGGCCGGAGAGCCAATGGCAAATCGATGCGCAAAACATGCGCAAGCTTGGCATTTCCTATGTGCGGATCGGCGAATTCGCCTGGTCGCGACTGGAGGCAAGGCGGGACCAGTTCACCTTCGAATGGCTGGATCGGGCCATCGATGTTCTGCATGCGGCTGGCCTGAAGGTGGTTCTTGGCACCCCGACCGCCACACCGCCGAAATGGTTGATGGACGAGCATCCCGACATTGCGCCCTATGATGCCGACGGGACTGTGCGCGGCTTCGGCTCGCGTCGTCATTACAGTTTTTCCAGCGAAATCTGGTGGACCGAAAGCGCTCGAATCGTTGAAGTCATTGCCAAGCGCTACGGCACCCATCCGGGCATTGCCGGCTGGCAGACTGACAACGAATATGGCTGCCACGACACCACGGTGTCCTGGGGGCCAGAAGACCTGAAGGCCTTCCGCCGCTGGCTGCGGATGCGGTATCAGACCACCGACCAGCTCAATGAGGCCTGGGGCGCGGTGTTCTGGTCGATGGAGTTCAACAGTTTCGATGAGGTCGAGCTGCCCACCCGCACCGTGACCGAGCCAAACCCGGCGCAGCGGCTGGATTTCTGGCGCTTTTCCTCCGATCAGGTGGCTGCCTATGATAAAATGCAGGTGGATATCATCCGCAAGCATTCACCGGGCCGCTGGATTACCCATAACTTCATGGGTTTCATCAATGATTTCGATCATTTCCAAGTGGGCGACAATCTCGATCTCGCCAGCTGGGACAGCTATCCGATCGGCTTCGTCGAAAAATTCCCGTTTACCGAAGACGAGCGCAATCGTTGGGCGGAAACCTCCCATCCCGACATCGCGCCTTTCCACCATGATCTCTACCGCGGCGTTGGCCGTGGCCGGTTCTGGGTGATGGAGCAGCAGCCCGGTCCGGTCAATTGGGCGCCGTGGAACCCGGTTCCCAAGCCCGGCATGGTCAGGCTGTGGACCTGGGAAGCACTGGCGCATGGGGCAGAGGTGGTCAGCTATTTCCGCTGGCGCCAGGCACCATTTGCGCAGGAGCAGATGCATGCTGGCCTAAACCTGCCGGGTCTGGACGAATGGTCGGTGGGCGGGCTGGAAGCCCATGCCGTGGCTGGCGAACTGGCAGCGCTTGGCGATCTGCCAGAGAGTGTTCAGGCACCGGTGGCCCTGGTCTATGACTATGCCAGCTATTGGGCGACGACGATCCAGCCGCAGGGCCGGGATTTCCGCTATGAGGAATTGGCGTTCCGCTGGTATGAAGCAGCCCGCCGCCTGGGGCTTGACGTGGATTTTGTGCGTCCCGGCGCTGATCTGTCCGGTTATAAACTGGTGCTCGTTCCCTGCCTGATGCAGGTGAACGAGGCAGCACTCGCGGCCTTTAAAAACACCGATGCCGTCGTGCTTTACGGCCCGCGCACCGGTTCACGCGACGAGAAATTCCGTATTCCGGAAAACTTGCCGCCCGGTCCGCTGGCTCCCTTGACCGGCACGCGCCAAACCCAGGTTGCCTCGCTGCGGCCCGGTCTTGGTGATAGTGTTTCAGGTACGGTTTCAGGCCGGGCCATCCGCTGGCGGGAATATCTGGAAACCACGGCAACCGTAATCGCCACATTCGAAAACGGCGACCCGGCCCTGACGAGCCAGAACGGCCACCATTATCTGGCCTGCTGGCCAGACGAGGCTTTGCTATCCTCGACGCTGGCGCTGCTGGCGGAAAAGGCCGGTCTCGAAACCCTTGTTTTGCCCGAGCATATCCGCATTCGCCGCCGTGGCCACCTGACCTTCGCCTTCAACTACGGGACCGAGGATTGGACCATTCCGGCATCCGGCGAGTTCGTATTGGGCGGCCCTGTACTCAAGCCGCAACAATTGGCGATTTGGGCCTGATTTACATGGCTTGATTGCTGATATTGTCGCGAAAAAGCGTCTCCTTTGCAAGGAGGCGCATGGTGTCATTCTTGGGCTTGTTTGGCGCGTTGACACCTCGGAAGAAGGCCGGGCAGGACGGAGCAGACAGTCCTAACAGTTTCAGCCGTTTTCACGCTTTTTATTGAAACTCCCGCGCCATCCCCGCAAGCTCGTCCCAGAGGCTTTCAGCAAAGCCGCGCAACACCAGAAGCTCGAACTGGTCCTCTGCTGTTCGGCAGAGATTAACGGCGATGTGGCCGATCAGGGTTGTTGTCGCCGCACCCACGGCAAATTGCTCGGGGTGCAGATCAAGCGCCGTGCCTTTTGCCAGAACGTTGCGCACCGGAGCGCCACTGATGCGGATCAGTGTGCGACCGTGGCTTTGATCGACAAGAATTATGTCTGGTCCAAAGGCCGCTGCCGCTTGATCGGCGCTGGCCGGTCCGACGGCAAACCATTGGCCGGGTCCCGCATTGCGCAGATCAAAGCCTTGCGGGGGCATTGGCGCAACATCACCGGGCTTGCCCAGCACATGCAGAATGGTTGTGTCGAACACGGTTTCTAGCGTTAGAACACCAAACCGCTCCACCGCCTTGGTGGCGAGTGCTGGACGGCGAACAAGGTGGAAATCGGCCAGGACAGTGTCAGGCAGAGCGGTCTCAGACATGGAGTTTCTCATTGTTTGGATCGACAAAAACCGGGCTCACCAACTGGGCGGGGGTAAACTCGTTGCGCAGGCCATTCCAGACCAACACCTCCTCGCCATGGCGAGCGGCACCGCCCTTCACCAACGCAAGGCCGATGGTGGAGCCAACATGCGGCGAGAAGCAGGAGGAGGTGATATAGCCCTGATCGTTCTCCAGCGTTGGATCGGCATCCTTGTTCAAAATATGCGCACCCGTTTTGAAGGCAGTTTTGGCATCCAGAGGCACAACGCCAACCAGTTGCGGACGATCCGGAGCCGTCAGCCCTTCCCGGTTCAGCATATGTTTGCCGATAAAATCGGGCTTGGTGGCGCTGACCAATTTGCCAAGACCGAGATCGGCTGGCACTACCGTGCCATTGATCTCGTTATGGGTGACGTGGCCCTTCTCGATCCGCAACACCGATAGCGCTTCAATGCCATAAGGCTGAATGCCATGTTCCTTTCCCGCCAGCATCACCGCATCGGCAATGCTTTCGCCAAAATCGGCAGGCACGGCCAATTCAAACGCCAACTCGCCTGAAAAGGAGATTCGGAACAGCCGCCCCTTCAACCGACCACCCAAGAGAGATACATCCTTGGCGGCGAGGTAGGGGAAGGCCTCGTTGGAAATATCTTCATCAACCAGCTTTTGCAAAATGGCACGGGATTTTGGCCCGGCCACCGCCATTTGCGCCCATTGATCGGTGACTGATGCCAACCGCACATCCAGTTCCGGCCAATGCACCTGCGCGCAAAATTCCAGATGGTTCATCACGCCCGCCGCATAGGCCGTGGTGGTGGTCATGAAGTAACGATTGTCTTCCATGCGGCTGGTGGTACCGTCGTCATAGATAAAGCCATCTTCGCGTAGCATCAGGCCATAGCGAGCCTTGCCGACCGGCAATTTCAAGAAGGCGTTGCAATAGACGCGGTTCAAAAACTCCGCCGCATCCGGCCCGCAGATTTCGATTTTGCCGAGCATGGAGACATCGCAAATCCCGGCATTGGTTCGGACGTTTTTGACCTCGCGGTCGACGCTTTCACGCCAGCCATTTTCCCCGCTCTTGGGGAACCATGCGGAGCGATACCATAGCCCGGTTTCTACAAAGGTTGCGCCATTCTTGGCCGCCCAATCATGCAAGGGTGATTTGCGCACCGGCTGAAAATGTTTGCCATGCGATGTGCCTGCCAGCGCCCCGAACGACACCGGAGTATAAAAGGGTCGGAATGTTGTGGTGCCAACGTCGGCGGGTGATACGCGCCGCGCCTCGGCCAGCAGCCCGATGGCATTGACGTTGGACAGCTTGCCCTGATCCGTCGCCATGCCATTGGTGGTGTAGCGCTTGGCAAGCTCCACATGACCGTAGCCTTCTTGCACTGCAAGGCCCAGATCCTTGGTGTGTACATCGTTTTGAAAATCCACGAAAGCCTTGGTCTTGATGCCGGGAATGGACCAGACCGGCTTGGCTGGTGTGGGGATTGCTTCGCCCTCAACAGATGGTAGCTCCAACACAGGTGCTGCAAAGCCGAGTGCCGCAAGGGCCTGCTTGCCCTGTTCCAAACCAGATAGCATGGCGGCAGCAATGCCGAAAACACCCGATGCCGAACCGGCAAGAGCCAGACAGTTCAATCCCTCAGGAGCCAGAAAAGCCGAATGCTCATCTGACCAGCGCGGCTTACCGCCCCGATGGCAGGCAAGGTGGATGATCGGCGAGAACCCGCCGGACATGGCAAGATTATCAACATCAAGCCGTTCCAACTGGCCTTCGCGCCAGAGATCAAGCCCCTCGACAGATTTTCCGCCATGGACATTGCTAACCAAACCGCCGCGCACCAATCGCGCCTTGCCCTGATAGGCAATGGTTGCATCGCGTCGGCTATCAATCAGGGTCGTAACGCTAACGCCTGCGGCTTCAAGGTCCGCCGCCAGCGCATAGCCGCTGTCATTGGTGGTGAAAATGGCCGTCTTCTTGCCGGGTGCAACGCCATAATGGTTGAGATAGCGGCGCATGGCTCCGGCCATCATCACACCGGGAATATCATTGCCACCGAAAACCAGAGGGCGCTCTTCGGCACCCGTTGCCAAAATGGCTTTCTTCGCCGCAATGCGCCATAGGCGCTCCACCGGGCGGTTGGCGGCAGGGAGAGCGTGATGTTTTTGCACCCGCTCAACCGCACCGAAGACATTGCCATCGTACCAGCCAAACGCTGTGGTACGGGCGAAAATTTGCACATTGGGCAGGCTTTCCAGCTCTGCCTTTGTGGTCGTAACAAAATCAGAGGCAGCAACACCATTGATCAAAGCTGTCTCGGCCAGCAGCCCGCCGCCAATCTCCGCCTGCTCATCCAGCAGAATAACCCGCGCACCCGCGCGGCCAGCGGCCAGAGCCGCCATCAAACCGCTTGCGCCTGCGCCAATCACCAGCAGGTCACAATGCGCCCAGCATTTTTCATAGGTGTCTGGATCGGCCTCATAGCTTGCCTTGCCGAGACCGGCTGCCTTTCGGATTATCGGCTCGTAGAGTTTTTCCCAGAATTTCGCGGGCCACATGAAGGTTTTATAGTAGAAACCAGCGCTGAGGAACGGCGACAACAGGCTGTTGATGGCACCAACATCATGCTCAAGGCTTGGCCAGCGGTTTTGGCTATTGGCTTCCAGCCCAGCGTAAAGCTCCTGCATGGTGGCGCGGGTGTTGGGTTCGGTGCGCCCGCCTCTGCCAATGGTCATCAGGGCGTTTGGTTCTGCCGCACCGGCCGTGAGAATGCCACGCGGACGATGATATTTGAAACTGCGGCCCACCAATTGCTGGCCATTGGCCAAAAGCGCAGACGCAAGCGTATCGCCAGCGAAACCGCTCATGGCTTTGCCGTCAAAGGTGAAGGAAAGCGCGGTTTTGCGATCCACCAGACCGCCGCTTTTCAAACGATAGGATGTCATACACTCACCCCTTTCCGCTCAGATGCATCAAAGCTCGCAGCAATCTCGTGGCTTGCCGTGTCGCGGCACACCACAATCCAGCGGCGGCAACCAGATGTGTGGTGCCAATATTCTTCATAGGCTCCGCGTGGATTGTCGCGCAGGTACACGTAATCATGCCAGACATCCGGCCCGGCATCGGGCGCTGGACGTGAAAGGGCTGCACCTTTGATGGTGTATTCTTCTTTGGGTCTTGGCCCGCAATGGGGGCAGGGAATGAGGCTCGCCATAATCAGAATCCTTAGAGTTTGTCAGGGAAAAGTGGTCACCGGTTTTCCCGAAAAGACAAACGACAACAAAAGAATCTAGAATCTGTCAGGTTCAATCTGAACCTGACAGATTCTAGTGAAGGTTCGGCTGGGCACCCTGGCCCTTTTCATCGATGATGTGGCCACGAGCAAACCGATCCAGCCGGAAGGCGCGGGCGGTTTCGTGACTTTCGCCCTTGGCGATCAGATGGGCAAAGCAATAGCCAGAGGCAGGCGTGGCCTTGAAGCCGCCATAGCACCAGCCGGAATTGAGATAGAGATTGTCCAGATGTACCTTGTCGATGATCGGCGAGCCATCCATGCTCATATCCATCACGCCACCCCACGAGCGCAGCACCCGGATGCGCGACAAAGACGGAATCATCGCCTTGCCCGCTTCTGCCACATGCTCGACAGTGGCAAGATTGCCGCGCTGGGCATAGGAATTATAACCATCAATATCGCCGCCAAATACCAGACCACCCTTATCCGATTGCGAGACGTAAAAATGCCCCGCGCCAAAGGTGACCACGCAATCAATAAAGGGTTTTAGCCCCTCAGAGACAAAAGCTTGCAGCACATGGCTTTCCATTGGCAGTTTTAGCCCCGCCATCTCAGCCACGCGGGATGAATTGCCCGCCGCTGCCAGAGCCAACTTGCCGCAGCCAATAAAGCCGCGCGTGGTTTCCACCCCCACCGCTTTGCCATTTTCACGGCGAATTCCGGTGACCTCGCAGTTTTGAATGATGTCCACACCATGGGTGTCCGCCCCACGCGCATAACCCCACGCCACTGCATCGTGGCGCACCGTGCCGCCGCGCCGCTGCATCAACCCGCCCTGAATGGGGAAGCGAGCATTCTCGTAATCCAGAAACGGCAGCATGGCTTTGATGGCGTCGCGGTCCAGCAATTCGGCATCCACGCCATGCAGGCGCATGGCATTGCCGCGCCGTGTATAGGCATCGCGCTGGGCATCGGAATGATAGAGATTGACCACACCGCGCTGCGACACCATCGCGTTGAAATTGAAATCCTGCTCCAGCCCTTCCCACAGTTTCATGGAAAACTCGTAGAAGGGATTGTTACCCGGCAGCAGATAATTGGAGCGGATGATGGTGGTGTTGCGCCCGACATTGCCAGAGCCGATATAGCCCTTTTCCACCACAGCAATATTTTTGATGCCGAAGGTTTTCGACAGATAATAGGCTGTGGCCAGACCATGGCCACCGCCGCCAACAATCACCACATCATAATGTGGCTTTGGCTCCGGCTGTCGCCAATGGGCGGCCCAGTTTTTGTTGCCGCGAAGACCGTTCAGAAAAATCGACAAAGCCGAATAGCGCATGATGCCCGCTCGCTTCAGGATTGGGTGGACGGGGGGATGGCTTGTGACCACCGCACAGTGCTTCGAAGACTAGATGTTTCACACCAATTCAAATTGCACAAGAAAGACATTTCACGATATAAAAAGGACATGAGCGAAAAACCCTCTTCCACCCAGGCCTATGGCTTCATCCTGACACCGAATTTTGCGCTGATGTCCTTCTCATCGGCCACAGAGCCGCTACGCGCCGCCAATCTGTTGGCGCAGACGCGACTTTATGCCATCAAGCCGCTTTCCATCCGGGCCCAGCCTGTGCGCTGTTCGGCGGGCTTTGATATTCCCTGCGAAGACCTGGCCTCTGAAGGTGGGAACTGCCACACACTGTTTGTAGTGGCTGGCGGCAATCCGATAGACTGGAAAAGTACCAGCGACCTTCATGCGACTTTGCGCAAACTCTCCCGCCAAGGGGTTCGCATTGGTGGCATTTCCAGCGGGGCTTATGTGCTGGCGCAAGCGGGTCTTTTACAGGAACGAGATTTTACCATTCACTGGGAACACGCCCCCGCCCTTCGTGAAGCCTTCCCTGACCTTGCCCCACGTCAGGCCCGCTACGTGCTGGATGGAGATCGGCTCACCTGCGGCGGCGGTGTTGCCCCGCTGGATATGATGCATGCCCTGATTGGCGAGCGGATGGGGCCGGAATTTGCCCGCCGGGTCAGTGATTGGTATCTGCACACGGCGGTGACAGAAGCGAGCGCACCGCAGCGTGGCTCATCGGTGGAGCGCTTTGGCACCCATCACCCGGCTTTGGTGACGGCTTTGGAAAAAATGGAAGCCACGCTGGAAAACCCGCTGGATCGGCAAGCGATTGCGCGGCTGGTAGGAATCACACCCCGGCATCTGGATCGGTTGTTTGCCAGCCATATGGGGGCGAGCTTTCAAGATACCTACCGCCGTATGCGGCTTTCCCATGCCCGTAAACTGCTGGAGCAAAGCCCGCTGTCGCTGTCGGAAATTGCCTTTGCCACGGGCTTTTCCAGCGCCTCGCATTTTTCACGCGCCTTCAAACAGCAGTTTGGCATTCAGCCAAAATCGGTTAGATCGTAAGATCACGAACTGTTGTAGACGCGGAGTAAGGGGCAGGCATGGCCAAGAGTGAGACAAAGGCAGCAAAAGCGGCCAAGGCAATATTGGCGCAAGACCCCCATGCTGTGCGCGAACCACGGGCCAACAATCTGGAAATGGCCATTGGCCATGAGGTGCGCACTTTTCGCAAGAAACTGGGCATCACGGTTGCCGATCTGGCAACGGCCACGGGCATGTCGGTGGGCATGTTGTCCAAAATTGAAAATGGCAATATTTCCGCCTCGCTCGGAACGCTGCAATCACTCTCCAAAGCGCTCGGTGTGCCTATGACCGCCTTTTTCAAAGGCTATGAGGAGCCGCGCAGCGCAAGCTTTGTCAAAGCCGGTGAAGGCGTGCATCTGGAGCGGCGCGGCACCCGTGCGGGGCATCATTACAGCCTACTGGGCCATATCGAAAACAACACCTCCGGCGTGGTGGTGGAGCCATATCTGATCACGCTTAACACCGAATCTGATGTGTTTCCCACCTTCCAGCACGAGGGCATGGAGTTTCTCTACATGCTGGAGGGCGAGGTGGTCTATCGCCATGGCGAGAGCCTCTACCGGATGCAGCCGGGAGACAGCCTGTTTTTTGATGCCGATGCTCCGCACGGGCCGGAAGAACTGGTGACACTGCCTGCCCGCTATCTCTCCATCATTTCCTACCCGCATCAAAAATAATTGCCTTACAGGAAAATTTTATTCTCTAGGATTGATTTTATCGCAGCCGCCTGTTAGCCATTGTCCAACGACAAATGGAGAGGCTGACCATGTGCGGCATTGTTGGATTGTTCCTGAAAGACAAGAGCCTTGAACCTCAGCTGGGAGCCATGCTCTCGGATATGCTGATTACTATGACTGATCGCGGCCCGGATTCTGCGGGCATTGCGATTTATGGCGCGGGGGAAAAGGGTAAGGCGAAAATCACCATTCAATCGCCGGAGCCTTCGGTGGACTTTGCAGGTCTGGATGCTGATCTCACCAAGGTTGGTATTCCGGCACAAGTGACGGTGAAAAGCACCCATGCGGTGATTGATATTGATGCTGCAAAGCTTGGCGACATTCGCGGTATCTTAAGCGAAATTCGACCTAATGTCCGCATCATGGGCTCTGGCGAAAGCGTTGAGATTTTCAAGGAAATTGGCCTTCCGAAAGATGTTGTGGCGCGTTTTGATGTGCGCGCCATGGGCGGCAGCCATGGCATTGGCCATACCCGTATGGCAACGGAAAGTGCGGTGACAACGTTGGGTGCACATCCGTTTTCCACGGGGGCCGATCAGTGCCTTGTGCACAATGGCTCGCTCTCCAACCACAATAATTTGCGCCGCGAATTGATCCGCGAAGGCATCAAATTTGAAACCCAGAACGACTCCGAAGTTGCCGCCGCTTACCTCACCGCCGAAATGGCTAAGGGCAAGGACCTTGGGCAGGCGCTGACGGGTGCGCTGGATGATCTCGATGGCTTTTTCACCTTCGTGGTTGGCACCAAATCCGGCTTTGGAGTGGTACGCGACCCCATTGCCTGCAAGCCCGCAGTAATGGCCGAGACTGACCAATATGTCGCTTTTGGCTCTGAATATCGCGCACTGGTCAACCTGCCGGGCATCGACGCCGCCCGCATCTGGGAGCCGGAGCCTGCCACCGTTTACTTCTGGGACCACGAGAAAGCAGCCTGAGAGTCTGTCCCATAATCGCCGCTGGCGGGCTGCAAATGGCAATTTCTGCGCTTCCGGTGCTCACGTACTTGAGTACGCTCCGCTCCGGTTCTCGAAATCACCATTTTCGCCACGCCATCGGCAATTCTTGAACAGACTCCAGCTTGAGGGATTTATAATGCCAACCTTTGATCTTTCCCAAACCCCGCTGCGTGAGCTGAACAGTGCTTTGCATGCCGTGACATCTGGGGCCAATGACACCAATTTTGAAATCATCAATCCACGCGGCCACCACGCCGTGGCGGTTGGTATTGATAGCCCCGTTACCGTCGAGGTGAAGGGCTCGGTGGGCTATTATTGCGCGGGCATGAACGATGGTGGCACCGTCACCGTGCGTGGCTCTGCCGGTCCGGGTGTGGCTGAAAACATGATGTCCGGCACCGTGATTATTGAAGGCGATGCCAGCCAATATGCCGGGGCCACGGGTCAAGGCGGGTTGCTGGTGATCAAAGGCAATGCCGCCTCGCGCTGCGGTATTTCCATGAAGGGTATTGATATTGTCGTGCAGGGTAATATCGGCCACATGTCCGCTTTTATGGGCCAATCTGGCCATCTGGTGGTGCTGGGCGATGCCGGTGAAGCGCTGGGGGATTCACTTTACGAGGCCAAGCTGTTTGTGCGCGGCACGGTGAAAAGCCTTGGGGCCGATTGCATCGAAAAACAGATGAAGCCCAAGCATCTGGAAAAGCTCGCGGAGCTTCTGACCAAGGCCGGAATCACCGATGTGAAGCCGGAAGAGTTCAAGCGCTACGGCTCTGCCCGCAAGCTTTACAATTTCAACATTGACAACGCAGACGCCTACTAAGGCAAGGGGTAGAAGACCTATGAGCTACCATAATCCCAATACCCCGCCGCGCAAATCCGCGACCTTTGATGATTATACGCTGGCGGAAATCCGCCGCGCTGCCGCCACTGGCATTTATGATATTCGTGGTGCTGGCACCAAGCGCAAGGTGCCGCATTTTGACGATCTGCTGTTTCTCGGGGCCTCGATTTCGCGCTATCCGCTGGAAGGTTATCGCGAGAAATGCGACACATCGGTGGTGCTGGGCACGCGCTTTGCCAAAAAGCCGATCTATCTGAAAACGCCGATTACCATTGCAGGCATGAGCTTTGGTGCGCTATCGGGCAATGCCAAGGAAGCCCTTGGCCGTGGTGCGACGATTGCCGGAACCTCCACCACCACCGGCGACGGCGGCATGACCGATGAAGAGCGCGGCCATAGCCAAACATTGGTCTATCAATATCTTCCATCGCGCTACGGCATGAACCCGAAGGATTTGCGCCGCGCCGATGCCATTGAAGTGGTGGTTGGCCAAGGCGCCAAGCCCGGCGGCGGCGGCATGTTGCTGGGCCAGAAGATTTCTGATCGCGTGGCCAATATGCGTAACCTGCCCAAGGGCATTGATCAGCGCTCGGCCTGCCGCCATCCTGACTGGACGGGGCCGGATGATCTGGAAATCAAAATTCTGGAACTGCGCGAAATCACCAATTGGGAAAAGCCGATCTACATCAAGGTTGGCGGTGCCCGCCCCTATTATGACACCGCGCTGGCGGTGAAAGCCGGGGCAGATGTGGTGGTGCTGGACGGCATGCAAGGCGGCACGGCGGCGACGCAGGATGTGTTTATTGAAAATGTCGGCATGCCGACGCTGGCCTGTATTCGCCCTGCCGTTCAGGCGCTGCAAGACCTTGGCATGCATCGCAAAGTGCAGCTGATTATCTCTGGCGGCATTCGCTCTGGTGCGGATGTGGCGAAAGCCTTGGCGCTGGGTGCCGATGCGGTGGCAATTGGCACCGCATCACTGGTGGCGATTGGCGATAACGACCCGAAGTGGGAAGAGGAATATCAGAAACTCGGCACCACCGCAGGGGCTTATGATGACTGGCATGAAGGCAAAGACCCGGCAGGCATTACCACGCAAGACCCCGAGTTGATGAAGCGGCTTGACCCGGTGCTGGCTGGTCGTCGTCTGGCTAATTACCTCAAGGTCATGACGCTGGAAGCCCAGACCATTGCCCGTGCCTGTGGCCATAACCGTCTGCACAATCTGGAGCCCGAAGATCTGGTGGCTCTGACCATGGAAGCCGCCGCCATGGCACAAGTGCCGCTGGCTGGCACCAACTGGTATCCCGGCAAAGCCGGATTTTAAGTCTCAATGGCTGCACTCTTCTCCCAGGATTGCAGCCATTTCCTTTCAACATGTGTCTCAATCCATAAAAACAGGGGAACGACGTGACACAGGACCTCGCACAATTCGCAGCCGAACGCGGCATTAAATATTTCATGATTAGCTACACCGACCTGTTTGGCGCGCAACGTGCCAAGCTGGTGCCAGCCCAAGCCATTGCCGATATGCAAAAGGACGGCGCAGGCTTTGCAGGCTTTGCCACTTGGCTGGACCTCACCCCCGCCCATCCCGATCTGTTTGCAGTGCCAGACGCCTCTTCCGTGATCCAACTGCCTTGGAAAAAGGACGTGGCATGGGTTGCCGCCGATTGCGTCATGGACGACAAGCCAGTGTTGCAAGCGCCGCGCGTGATGCTGAAAAAGCTGGTGGACGAAGCAGCCTCTATGGGCCTTCGGGTCAAGACTGGTGTTGAGCCTGAATTCTTCCTGATCTCTGCCGACGGCAAGACGATTTCCGATGAATTCGACACGGCTGAAAAGCCTTGCTATGACCAACAGGCCTTGATGCGCCGTTATGATGTGATTGCCGAAATCTGCGATCACATGTTGGAGCTGGGCTGGAAGCCGTACCAGAACGACCATGAAGACGCCAATGGCCAGTTCGAGATGAACTGGGAATATGATGACGCGCTGAAAACCGCCGACAAGCATTCCTTCTTCAAATTCATGGTCAAATCGGTGGCTGAAAAGCATGGTCTGCGTGCTACCTTCATGCCCAAGCCGTTCAAGGGCCTCACGGGCAATGGCTGCCACGCCCATATCTCGGTGTGGGATAATGACGGCAAGGTCAATGCTTTTGCCGATAAGGCCATGCCGTTTGGCCTGTCTGCCAAGGGTAAAACCTTCCTCGGCGGCATCATGAAACATGCCTCAGCCTTGGCTGCTGTGACCAACCCCACGGTCAATTCCTACAAGCGTATCAATGCACCACGCACAGTCTCCGGTGCCACATGGGCCCCCAACACCGTGACATGGACCGGCAATAACCGCACCCATATGGTGCGTGTTCCGGGCCCGGGTCGGTTTGAACTGCGCCTGCCCGATGGTGCGGTGAACCCGTATCTCTTGCAGGCCATCATCATTGCCGCTGGCCTGTCTGGCCTCAAAACCAATGCTGATCCCGGCCCGCATTACGACATCGATATGTATCGCGAAGGCCATACGGTGACGGATGCCCCGAAACTGCCGCTGAACCTTCTGGATGCTTTGCGCGCCTATGAAGCCGATACCGAGTTGCAACAGGCATTGGGAACAGAGTTCTCATCAGCCTATCTCAAGCTCAAGCATGGGGAGTGGACAAGCTATTGCTCGCAGTTCACCCCATGGGAGCATCAGACAACACTGGATATTTGACCGGATGTGAGGCAGGGGGCAGTGTCGCCCCCGGCTTTTGGATTAAAGCGTCGCTGTTGTCTGGCGGCTGGTCAGTTCCTCTATCCCGGCCTTCGCCTCGATCCCATCGCCTTTGAGCGTCAGATAGACGCCAAGCACAAAGGCGAGGGCGGCGATGAACAGCAGATAATAGGCATGCGCCATCGGGTTTATCGGCAGCAGGCTGGCCACCGCAATCGGCGTCAATCCGCCGAAAATCGCGTAGGAGACATTGTAGGAAAACGACAGGCCGGTGAAGCGCACAGGTGCGGGAAAGGCGCGCACCATCACGTAAGGCACGGCCCCGACGATGCCCACGGAAAGGCCCATCACGGCATAGAGCACAAACAGGACCGGAACCGAAACGCTTGCATAGGTGTAGAAAGCAAAGGTAGCTGCGGCTAAAAATACGCTCCCAACCATTAAAAACCGCCCGGAGCCGAATTTATCGACAATCGCGCCGGATGCCGCGGTGCTGAAAATCAGGAACAATGTGCCGAAACTGGTGGCGGACAGGGCGATCTGGGCGCTGTAACCATAGAGTTTTTGCAGGAGCGTCGCCGTCATCAGCGTGGTGACGACGAGGCAGGCGGCGAGCACCCACGTCAAGGCCATGGAAATGATGACGGCAGCCGGATAATCGCGTAGCACGGTTTTCAGCGGCAGTTCCATCACCACCGTCCGCGCCTGACGCATCTCGGCAAAAACAGGGGTTTCCTGAAGCCAGCGCCGCAGGTAGACGGCAACCAGGCCGAAGAAGCCACCGAGGAAGAAGGGGATGCGCCAGGCATAGGCGGCGACATCCTCCGGCGTGAACATAGAATTGATGACGGTTGCGATCAACGAACCCAGCAGAATGCCGAGCGTCAGGCCAGAGCAGAGAAAACCGCAGGCAAAGCCGACCCGGCGAAACGGCACATGTTCCGACACGAAGGTCCAGGCTCCCGGCACTTCTCCGCCGATGGCAACGCCCTGCAACAGCCGCATGACGATCAGCAGCACGGGTGCGGCAATGCCGATGGTGGCATAGGTCGGCATGGCCGCCATGCCGAGGGTGGAGAGCGCCATCAGCAGAATGGAGAAGGCAAAGACTTTTTTGCGGCCAAACACATCACCGAAATGGGCCAGGATTAACCCGCCCAGAGGCCGGACCAGATAGCCAGCGGCAAAAATCCCGAAGGTTTGGATCGTCACCAGCCAGTCTGGCATGTTTGCAGGGAAAAACAGCTTGCCGATCACGCCCGCAAAAAACACGAAGATGATGAAATCGTAGAATTCCAAGGCTCCGCCCAGGGCTGAAAGCCCGAGTGTGCGAAAATCTGCGCGGGTAAGCTGACGGGGAGGCGATGCCGGAGTGCTGATGGGGGACATGATCCTGCCTTGCGATAAAACCTATTCGGTTTGGTCGCCGATTATGCACCGGATTTCAAGGTGCAGAAAAGGATTTACCCGGTAAGGGTGAGAGAATTGGTTCAGCAAGGCCCTGCAGCGAAAGGATTTCCCATCAGGATCGAGGCGTCCACCTCCGAAATCAGCCGCTTGCCGCACAGTGCCATGCTGATATCAAGCTCCCTGGCAATGATTTCCAAAGCTCGCTGCACGCCAGCCCGTCCATCCGCACCAAGCCCGTAGAGAAAAGGCCGACCGATATAGGTCCCCTTGGCGCCCAGGGCCAAGGCCTTCAACACATCCTGGCCAGAGCGGATGCCGCCATCGATATGCACTTCAATCCGGTCTCCCACCGCCTCGACAATCGAGGCTAGCATGGAGATTGACGACGGCGCGCCATCCAGCTGGCGACCGCCATGGTTGGAGACGATAATCGCATCCGCCCCGCTATCGGCGGCGGCGCGGGCATCGTCCGCGTCCAGAATGCCCTTGAGGATCAGTTTCCCGCCCCAGCGCTCCTTGATCCAGGCGACGTCGCTCCACGACAATTTTGGATCGAACTGTTCCGCAGTCCAGGCCGAAAGCGAAGACAGGCTGGAGACGTTTTTGGCATGGCCGACGATATTGCCGAAATGACGCCGCCGTGTATTGGCCATGCCGATGCACCATTGCGGCTTGGTCGCCATCTGCCAGATGTGTTTCGGTGTGAATTTTGGGGGTGCCGACAGGCCGTTGCGCAGGTCCTTGTGGCGCTGTCCAAGGATTTGCAGATCGAGCGTCAACACCAGGGCTGAGCAATGGGCGGCCTTGGCACGGTCGATCAGGCTGTTGACGAAATCGCGGTCCTTCATCACGTAGAGCTGGAACCAGAAGGGGCGGCGCGTATGAAGCGCGACATCCTCAATCGAGCAAATGCTCATGGTGGACAGCGTGAATGGCACGCCGTAAGCCTCCGCTGCTTCTGCCGCGAGAATCTCTCCATCGGCATGTTGCATGCCGGTCATTCCGGTTGGAGCGAGCGCCACCGGCATGGTCACAGGCTCACCGATCATCGTGCTTTCCAGCGAGCGCTCCGTCATATCGACCAGAACCCGCTGACGCAGCTTGATACGGGAAAAATCGCTCTCGTTGGCGTGGTAAGTGCTCTCGCTCCAGGACCCACTATCGGCATAGTCGAAGAACATTTTCGGGACACGGCGCCGTGCCCGGCGTTTCAGGTCATCGATTGTCAATGCTGTGGGCATGGCACCTTGTCCTTTCAAATCGGCACATCGTTTTGGACATGGTGTGCGGCCAAATTTCGGCGGTTGCAAGGGAAGAGTAGCCATTCCAAAAGAGGACCGCCCAGATTGCTGGACGGCCTTTAAACTGTCTTACGCCTGTTGGTTCACTTCGTCGCCGTTGCCACATTGATCTTGTCGATATCGGCAGCCAGGGCGTCATAGGTTTGTTGCAGCGTCAATTCGCCGACAATCAGCTGGCTCATGCGCTGGACGATCTGCTGGTAAAGCGCCGAGCCGCCCTTTTTCTTTTCAAAGATCCGTGCTTCCTGCGGCACGTTCTTTTCGTTGTCGTTGAAGACGGCCATGGACGCTTTGGCATTGTCGTCGGTCAGCTTGTATTGCGGCTTGTCGATCTCCGCGCCCGTCAGGATCACGTAGTTTTCGGCAATCTCGCGCTGGACTTTCTCTGAGCCGAGAAATTCGATGAACTGGGCCACGGCTTCCGGGTATTTGGTGCGTTTGAAACCGGCGATGGCGGTGGCTCCCGGCATGGCGTAGCATCCGGCGGTGCCGCAGGGCGCGTTGATTGCCGTCCATTCGAAGGCGTCGCCGATCTTCTTCTGGAACGGATTGACCATCCAGTTGCCTGCCAGATAGGTCACGACATTGCCGTTGACGAATTCGTCGCCCATGTTCTTGTATTGCGAGCCGCCAGCGGCGCCCCACATTTCCTTGGGAAAACTACCATCCTTCGTCCAGTTGTAGAGATCGGCAATATAGGTCTTGGCGGCCTCGTCAGGAAAGCTGAACTTGCCGTCCTTCACATAGGACGAGCCATAGGAAAAGGCGGCGCCGGAGAACCGATGGCCGGAACGGTCCATGGTGAAGGGGATCTGCACGCCGGTCTTTTTAGCCACCCGGGCGGAAGCCTCGACGATCTCCTTCAGCGTTGCTTTCGGGCCGGGCAGCGGCTCTTCCGCCTGCTCGAACAGTGTCTTGTTGACGAAGGGCAGGTTCAGCGTCTGCGAGGCGACATAGCCATTGATCGATTGCGGGTCGTTGACGCCGGGCAGGCGCAACTGGTTGAGGCTTTCGCCATGGAGCTTCGCGTAACCATCTGGGTCCTTCATGTAGGGTCGCATGTCGAGAAAGAAGGGTGCCAATTGCCAATCGGTAATCTTGGCTAGATCCGGGCCTTCGCCGACAGCCAGCTGCACCGGCAATTGCTTGGCGACTGCATCATAGCCCGAGGACACGAAATTGACCTTCACGTCAGGATGAGCCGCCTCGAACTGTTTGCTCAGCGCCGCCATGTGCTCGACATAGGACTGATCGTCATCGGTGAACAGAAAGGTGATGGTCTTGGTTTCGGCAACGGCCGGATGACTGAGCGCAAGCGCCGACAAGACGATGGCACTGACGCCTGACAGAATTTTCGACATGATTCCCTCCCATAAAAATATTTTCATAATTGGCGCGACGATCCTCAATGTCACGCTCCTCCGCCCTCTTTTTGAGACTTGACAAACCGATCGTCAAGCTGTTTCGTTGGCGAAAATTCGGCAATCGATGATTTTTCTATCGAAATTTGACCGAATAAAAAATATTTTCATGATCGCAGGGAGGCGAGCCATGAGCGATCGTTTCGAGTCAGCAGCAATAGACCCGGTTTACGAGGTGCTTACCGGGGAGACGATTACGTCCTGGCTGGTCTCGCCGCTCACTGCCAGTGTGTTTGCAGGTATTGCCGCGCCCGCCGAGGACCGCGTCGATTACCGCTTCATCAATGGTTTTGTCGATGTCGGCGATCTGCCGTGTCGCAAGGCGTTCTGGGCGACGATGGTCGGGCGCGATCTGGCGCCGGAGCGCGACTGGGAGCCTGATCACCTTAATCTGCCGGGCGCCAACAGGCGGGTGGAATTCACCCATTTCTGGCATGTTCCGACCCATGTGCGCCGTTGGTTGCGCGGCACGTTCAGGGCCGCAGCGGCGAGAAGCCTCTCACTGCGGCTGAAGACCTGTGGCGGGGTGCGGATCTGGGTGAATGGCGTGGAACAGGTTCGCTTCGAGCCGTTCCGGCGTAATTTCGAATCCATGTCGGATGTCACCCTGCAACTGACCGAGGGCGATAATGACATTCTGGTTCACACTGAAGACCTGGCGGAACGCGACACGGTCTGGTTTGTCGAGCTTGAAGTAACGGATGCAGAGTCAATCGCCGTGCTTTTGCCAGCGGTTCTGGATGGGGCGACGGTTACGCGGCTGGAACGGCTGATGCGCAGCGTGCGCCCGGCTCGCGATGTATTTTGTGGTCAACCGCTGGAATTGCTGTTCGATGACGCGCCGCAGACCGATGTTCCGGTTGAGATCACTGTCTACAGCCATGGCCATGAGCGTGCCGTGCTGGCAAAGGCGCAGGCGGCGCTGCGCGCTGGGGACAGAACCCTTGTCGTGCAGGAAACACTCGGTATTGCCGATGGCTATCACGGTGTGCGGCTGCGTATGGGTGAGGGTGCCAGTGTGGCGAGCCGGGTGATTGATGCTGCTTTTCTGACCCGCGTGCAGCCGGAGATTTCTCAGGATAGCCTTAGGGAGCGCAAACAGCAGGCACTTGCCTACTCGGCCCGCCATGGTGCGCCGCGCATCGGCCGGGTGCTGGCCATGGCGGCCTGCGAGCAGGTCGATGATGCGGTGCTGGAGAAACTCCTGAGCGATACACTTGCCGCCATCGACCGGCGGGAGGATTGCTCGGATTTCATCCTTGTGCCGCTGCTGTGGCTGTTCGGCGCTTACCCTGATGTTTTGACCCCGGACCAGCGCGAGCGGGTGCGCCAATCGGTGCTCAACTATCGCTATTGGGTGGATGAGCCGGGCAATGACACGATGTGGTTCTGGAGCGAGAACCATGTTCTCTGCTTCCACACCAGCCAGCTCCTGGCCGGTCAGTTGATGCCGGATGCGGTGTTTTCCGCGTCTGGCCGCACGGGTGTACAGCAGGCGGCGCTGGCCCGTCAGCGTCTACATCGCTGGTTCGACAGCGTCGAGGCGCATGGACTGGCTGAATGGAATTCCGCCGCCTATTACCCGATTGATTTCATTGGCCTGCTGGCGCTGGAACATTGGGCGGAACCTGACATCGCCACCCGCGCTCGCTACCAGTTGGACCTGATTTTCCGGATGATTGCCCTGCATACGCTGGCGGGCGTGCCTGCGGGATCGCAGGGCCGCGCCTATGACAAGGAATTGCGGGCCGGACCGCTGACGGAACTGGCGCCTTTCGCGTGGGTGGCGTTTGGCGAGGGCTGGCTGAATGGCGGTGTCGCCTCCCTGCCCATGTTCTGCGCCAGCCATTATCAGCCGCCGGAGGACCTAGCTGCGTTGGCGATGCTGAGCGAAGGGCGCAGCATAGAGGCGCGGTATGCGCAAGGGCTGGAGAGCGGCAAGCTGGTGGTGTTCAAGACCTATGCCTCGCAGCTTTCGACAGTGGTCGATCACAAGACTGGCCGCAAAGGCCATCAGCAGCATGTGCTGGATATCAGGCTGGCTGGCCATCCGATGGCGCGGCTCTGGATCAATCATCCCGGCGAGGACGATCCGTGGGGATCGCAGCGGCCTTCCTATTGGGCAGGTAGCGGCATCCTGCCGAGGGTGGCGCAGTATGGCGATACGGCCCTGCTGATTGCCGATACGCAAGGCGGACGCCTGCCGTTTACCCACGCCTATCTGGGCATTGACGGTCTGGACGAGGTGATCCTTGAGGAAAATTGGGTGTTTGCCCGCTCGGGACAAGGGTTTGCCGCCCTGTACAACAGCCACGGCCTGGAACCGATGGACGCCGGCGCGACAGCAGGCCGAGAGCTGCGCGCGCTGGCACCGATTTCGGGCTGGGTGGCCATTGTCGGAGCCGGGGACGTGCTGGCTTTCGAGATTTTCTGTGAAAAGGCACGAGCAACCAACATCGACTTCGACCCGGTGGCGAGAACTCTTCGGGTCCGGCCACCGGGCCGTGAGGTGCTGTTTTTATCCTATGACGGCGATTTTCGGCTGGGGACACATCCGCTGCCTTTCCAACATGAACAGCCGCAACCGGTGCTGACCTATGACAGCGCCCAACCGGATCAGGGTGAAACCACCCCTCTTTATCAGTAGATGGATCAGACCATGCATCAGGCAGAGACCGGCCATTCGGGCCTTCAGCAGACAATCGACAAGGTGGCGGTGGCATTCAGCCGCCTCAAGGGCATCAAGGAAGGCCTAAGCGGGGAAGGCAGTGCAAGCGGCATCCAGTTTGATGAATGGGATTGGGAAGTGGGCGTCGGTCTCTATGGCTTCCTGCGCCGCGCCATCGCCAGCGGAGATAGGAAAGCGATCAACGATCTCGTTGATTGGTACGCCATGCAGATCGGTCGCGGCCTGCCGCCGCGCCAGATCAACAGCACAGCGCCGATGCTGCCGCTCGCCATCCTGATCGGTCATGTGGACCGGCCCGATTTCAATGCGCTGGTGGAGGATTGGGCTGAATGGCTGGTGAAAAGCCTGCCGAAAACCGAGGATGGCGGCTTTCAGCATGTGGTCAAGGAACGCTTGAACGAAGGCGAGCTTTGGGATGATACCCTGTTCATGGCCGGGCTGTTTCTGGCGCAGGCCGGTGTGCATTTTGGCCGCAAGGACTGGATTGATGAGGCCGTCTATCAGTTCATGATCCACGCCCGTTATCTGTCGGACCCGATCTCCGGTCTCTGGTATCACGGCTGGACCTTTATCGGTCGTCATAACTTTGCCCGTGCCTTCTGGGCGCGTGGGAATGCCTGGATCACCGTGGCGATCCCGGAACTGTTCTTTCTGGTGCCTGACATAGACGAAAAAGACCGCCGCTTTCTGGCCAATGTGCTGAAAAGCCAGCTGCGTTCGCTGAAAGCCTTTCAGCGCGAGGACGGTATGTTCCACACGCTGCTGGACGATCCGACCTCGCCGTTGGAAACTTCGGCCACGGCCGGGATAGCCTATGGCATTCTGCGCGGCATCGAGGCGGGTATTCTGCCGGTGGAGGACAAGCTCCATGCCGACAGGGCGCTGGATGCCGTGCTGCGCCATATCGATGACGAGGGTGTGGTGCTGGGTGTCTCGGATGGAACGCCGATGGGGCATGATCTGGATTTCTACCGGCGTATTCCCAACCTGCCGACCCCTTACGGTCAGGCCCTGGCTCTGCTGCTATTGACGGATGTGGCTATGACCCAGGCGGCAAGGACCTCGGAGGCAACCGCATGACCCAGACGCTGGACATTGTCATCGATCATCAGGACGGTGACCGCACGCACGCCATTCAGGAAGCAATGGACCATGTGTCGGCCTCTGGCGGCGGCAGGGTTTCGCTTGCCGCCGGATCGCATCAGGTTGGCGGGCTGACGCTTCGCTCCGGTGTCAATCTGCATCTGACTGAGGGGGCGGTGCTGCGGCCTGTGCCGGATTATCAGGCCTATGGTGATAATATCGTCTCGGTCATTGCCGAAAAATCCAACCGGGCAATGCTGGTGGCGCGCGGTGCGGACACGATCGCCCTGACCGGGCCGGGCCGCATCGACGCCAGCGGCGATGCGTTCATTGCCGGTGACGATGTCAGCGTCGGCGTGTTCATCCCGGCGGAGTTTCGGCCGCGTGTTCTGGTGCTGGAGGGGTGCCGGGGCGTGCGTCTCGACCATCTCCAAGTCGAAAACTCGCCGATGTGGACGCTGCATTTCGTCAATTGTGAGGATGTTAGTCTTGCCAATGTGGCGATCCGCAACAACTGCCGCTTGCCCAATACCGATGGCATCGTGCTGGACGCCTGCCGCCGGGTGCTGATCGAGGATTGCACGATCTCTACCGCCGATGATGGGATCTGCCTGAAGACCAGCGTCGGGCCGGATGGCAAGGCCATTGGCACCTGCGAGGATGTGCTGGTGCGCCGCTGCACTGTCTCCAGCCAGAGCTGCGCGCTGAAACTGGGGACTGAAAGCTTCGGTGATTTCTCCCGCGTTGTGTTCGAGGATTGCCGTGTCGAACAATCCAACCGGGGGCTGGGGATTTTTTCCCGCGATGGCGGCAAGGTCTCCGATGTCAGGTTCTCGCGCATCAGCCTGGATTGCCATGAGACGCCGGACGGGTTCTGGGGCTCTGGCGAAGCGCTGACGGTGACGGTGGTGGACCGGGTGCCGGAGCGCCCGGCGGGTGCGGTGAGGGGACTTGTTGTCGAGGACATCACCGGGCGGATGGAAGGCACGGTCAACCTTGTCTCCATGGCCGGTGCCGGTATTCACGATGTCGCGTTGCGGCGGGTGCATCTGGCCCAGCAGCCCGGCTCCCTTGGTACTGCCTTACACTACGACATGCGCCCAACCAATGCGGATCTTGCACCTTCGCCGGAGGCTCATGGCCGGGCCAATGCCTGGACGCGCGGCGCGGACGGACGCATTGTTGGGCTAATCGACTATCCGGACGGAATGCCGGGGGTGTTTGCCCGTGGGGTGGAAGGGCTGACTGTAGACGACCTCGTTATAGACAGGCCGCAGCCCCTGCCGAAGGGCTGGAACCGGCTGGATTTCGTCCAACAGTAAATTGATGCATCTGGGAGGATGATATGGGAGCGTTGCAACTCAAGGATCTCAACAAGTCCTACGGCGCGGTGATGGTGCTGCATGACATAGACTTGACGATCGAGGACGGCGAATTCGTCGTCTTCGTCGGCCCGTCGGGCTGCGGAAAATCCACCCTGCTGCGGATCATCGCCGGATTGGAGGATGTGACGATGGGCGCGATCAACATCGATGGCCGCGACGTTTCTCAACTGTCGCCTGCCGAGCGCAAGATCGCCATGGTGTTCCAGTCCTATGCGCTTTATCCGCATATGAGCGTGCGCAAGAACCTGGCCTTCGGGCTGGAAAACCTGAAATTCAAGCGCGCTGAAATCGAGGCGCGGATCGCCGAAGCGGCAAGGATGCTGGCGATCGAGCCCTATCTGGACCGCAAGCCGCGCCAGCTTTCGGGCGGTCAGCGCCAGCGTGTGGCGATTGGCCGGGCGATTGTGCGCGAACCGGAAATCTTCCTGTTCGATGAGCCACTCTCCAATCTCGATGCGGCCCTGCGGGTCCAGACACGGGCGGAAATTACCCGTCTGCACCGCGACATCAAGACGACGATGATCTACGTGACCCATGACCAGGTGGAAGCCATGACCATGGCCGACAAGATTGTCGTGTTGAAAGGGGGCCGGGTCGAGCAGGTGGGAACGCCGCTCGATTTGTTTAACAATCCTTGCAACCTGTTTGTGGCAGGCTTCCTTGGTTCGCCCCGGATGAACATGCTGAAAGGCCGGATCGCCGGTTTTCAGAAGGGCGAGGCGCTGATCGATGTCGGCTATCCACAGCAACTCACCGCTTCTGTCGATGAGACGGCGGCAAAGTCGGGACAGGAGGTCATGGTCGGCATTCGCCCGGCGCATTTCCAGCGGGTCGAGACGGGCGGCCTGCCGTTCATCGTCGGCTATTGCGAAAGCCTTGGCACAGAAACCTATCTCTATGGCCGGATGGAAGGGCAGGAAGAACAGGTCATTTTGCATCAGCCCGGCCATTTCGTAGCCCCGGAGGATAGCCGCTTGGCGGTCGCGCCCTTGGCTGGCACGGTGCATGTGTTCGATCCTGTCTCGGGTCTGGCGCTGACCCGGCGCCGCCAACAGGTCAGCGGAGGCCTTGCCGCATGAGCCAGTTTGCCGAGATCGCTGACCGCGTTCTGAACCGCGTCATGCTGGTGGTGGAAGTGCCGCTGAACGGGCTGGAACGGCTGTTTGGCCGCAAGCGCATGCCCTATTTCTTCCTGGCGCCCAATCTGGTGCTGTTTGGCATTTTCACCTTTTTGCCGATTGCCATTTCCATCGGCTATGCCTTTACCGGTGGCACCAATCTGTTCGTTTCAGAGCGCCCCTATGTCGGGCTCGACAATTTTCGCCAATTATTGACCTGCGGCGATTATATGCAGCCGGGAACCTGCACGGAATCACTGTTCTGGACTGCGATCTGGAACACGCTGTGGTTTGTCGGCTTCAACGTTGTGGCGACCTTGCTGGTCTCGCTGATTACGGCGTTGATCCTCAACCGCGCCATGGTGGCGCGTGGGTTTTTCCGGGCGATGTTTTTTTATCCGGTGTTGCTATCGCCTGTGGTGATCGGGCTGATCTGGAAATGGTTCCTGGACCGCAACGGCTTGCTCAACGCCTTCTTGCAAATGCTCGGCGTGCCGCCGGAAATCTTCCTGCTGGAGGTTGGCTGGTCACGGTTTTTCGTCGTCGTGGTCTCCGTCTGGTTCCACATGGGTTTCTACACGCTGATCCTGCTCGCCGGCTTGCAAGCCATTCCCAAAGATCTCTATGAGGCGGCGGCCATCGACGCGGCCACACCGCGCCGGGTGTTGTTTCGCATCACCCTGCCGCTCTTGGCACCCAACCTGCTGGTGGTGCTGATCCTGTTGATGATCCGGTCCGTGCAGATTTTCGATGAGGCCTGGGTGCTGACCAATGGCGGCGGGCCGGGGACGGCCAACAGTTTCATCGTGCAATATATCTACCAGATGGCGTTTGGCAGCGATCTTCGGCTGTTCGGGCTCGCCTCGGCTGCGGCAACCCTGATGGGCTGCGTGCTGCTGGTGCTGACCCTGCTGCAACTTGGCCTCTCCAAAAAAATGGAGCAGTGATATGAGCCTTAATCCCGTAACCTTCCTGACCCGCACGCGCCGCCAAGGTCGCATTGGCGTGACCGATGTGCTGGCCTGGCTCTGGCTGGTTCTCGGCACGCTGGCGGTGCTGGTGCCGGTGGTTTGGGCGGGTCTATCCTCGATGAAGCCTGCTGCCGAAATCACTCGTTTTCCACCGACGCTTCTGCCGCGAGACGCGGTGGAGGTGACGGTCAAGGGCTATGATAAGCCGCTCAGCCTCTGGCAGGTCAGCATGGATGGCACGACCCGGCAGATGGCCATGGTCCGGCGCATCGGCCTGAAGGCGCAAATGGTCGATCCCGAAAACCCGCAGGCGCCAGTCAGTATCGATACCCGCACGATTACGCCGGTCCAGAGCCTGACGATTGCCACGGAAAACTACACGGACCCTTTGACCCGGTTTGCCTTCCTGACATTCCTCAAGAACTCGGTCTTCGTCACCGTTGTGGCGACGGCTCTCACCTTGATCGTCAATGCCTTGGCGGCATTCGCCCTGTCGAAATACCGGTTCAGGGGCGACAAGGCAGTGTTTGTGCTGATTATCTCGACCTTGATGATCCCGCTGACCGTTGTCATGGTGCCCGCCTATCTTGTCATTGTCGGCGTCGGGCTGGTGGATAATCTCTGGGGTGTCATCATCCCGACCATCGCCTCGCCAACCGGCGTGTTCCTGCTGCGGCAATATATGCTGACCATTCCCGACGAATTGATCGAAGCGGCACGGGTGGATGCGGCCAGCGAATTCAGGATCTTCTGGCGGATCGTCCTGCCGTTGACGGCGCCTGCCTTGGCGGTTCTGGCGATTTTCTCGGTACTCTGGCGTTGGAATGACTTTCTCTGGCCGCTGATCGTCCTCAGCAGCCGCGAGAATTTCACTCTTCAAGTCGGGCTCAACGCCTTTCAGGGCGAGTTTTCGGTGCAGTGGAATTACATCCTCGCCATGACCTTCCTCAGCCTGATGCCAGTGACGCTGGTCTTCCTGTTCCTGCAAAAATACATCACCACAGGCATTGCCGGGACGGGCATGAAATAAGCCCCTGAACGTTATTAACAGCGTGGCGGCGCGATGCTGCCACGCAGGATCAGGCGACATCCCAGCTCCAGCCGATGGGCGGGGCGCAGCGGATCGATGGAAACCAGCCGCTGCTCGATCAGGCTGAGGGCCGCAGCGCCAAGCCTTGCGCTGGGCAGTTGAATGGTTGAAAGCGGCGGACTGCTGAACTCGCCGGGCAGGATGTCGTCGCAGCCCAGCACCGATATGTCGTCGGGTACTTTGATGCCTGCCTTGGCGAGGGTTTTCAGACAGCCAAGCGCCAGATTATCGGCGGCACAAAAAATCGCGGTGGCTTGTTTCAGCGAAGGGTCGCGGGTCAATAATTCGCGCAACACCCTTTCGCCCTCGGCTGGCTCGTAGCTCTCGGCCTCGACAACCATGTCGATAGGTGCTTGTAGCCCGGCGGCCAGAAAGGCATCGACATACCCGTCGTAACGGCGGCGGATGGTGGTGCGGCCCGGCCATGTCACATGCAGAATGCGGCGGTGGCCGAGTGCCAGAAGGTGCTCAATGGCCTGGCGCGCGCCGAACCGGTTTCCGGCGGTGACCGTATCGATCCGCATCGACGGATCTTCGCCGTTGATGATCACAGACGGTATCGCCAATTGCGCCAGCGCGCGGATAAATTCCGGTCGGTCGTCATTGATGATGACGATGCCATCGACTTTTTCGGCAACGGCAATCCGCTTTACCTCAGCGGCGTCGATCCGGTTGCCCGGCGTGACGCAAGGAACGATGCGGATCGCCCGACGCTCGCATTCCTCGCGAAGTCCATTCATCACGGTCCAACTGACCAGATTGAGATCGCTTTGCGGGGCAGCGTCGCCTGCAACCGCCAGAAGAATGCATCGCAGCGTGGCAATGGTCGCCTTGTTGCGGCGTTTCTCCAGATAGCCCAGCCGTTGGGCCGACGCGATCACCCGGTCGCGCACTTCAGCCGTCAGCGGCGCAGTGCCGTTTAACGCATGCGAGGCGGTGCTGATCGAGACGCTGGCGTCCAGCGCCACGTTTTTAAGGCTGATCTTTGCTGTCACGCTTTATCCTCAAACACGCGTGGATATAAACGCAGCATAATCCAGCAGAGCCGATAGGTCACGACCCGATACGACGCCGTTCGCGGCTCAAATCGAAGATCTGGATGCCATCCCTTGGGCGGCCGCGGTTGCGCCATTTCGGATGTTTCAGCGTATAGGTGGCGTCGTCGTAACCAGCCTGCCAATGTTCATTGATGGAGGCGCGCGAAAATTCATAGTCCATCGAATGGGTGGCGTGGGCGGCGCGCCGGTGAATAAGGTGGACGATGGTGACGTCATATTCTTGACCGACGGAGCGCAGCAGCTTGGCATCCTCGTCATCGCGAAATTCCGGCGGAAGCTTGTCCAGCAGGCGTTTCGCGGCCCGGCGGATCACCTGCTTGCGGGCAAATTCGTCAGTATTCATCCGGGTTCGGCTGGAAAAGCGGATTTCCTTGGTGCGGCTCTCCACCTCGAACTGGTCCTTTGGCATGTCGCCGCGGGCGCTGAACAGATCGACCTGGAAAATATCCAGGTCCCGCTGGCTTTCATTGGTTTCCAGCACATGCTGCAAGGGTGTGTTCGACACCAGGCCGCCATCCCAATAAAACCGGCCATCGATTTCAACCGGTGGGAAACCGGGCGGCAGCGCGCCGGAAGCGGCGATATGGCGGGCATCAAGCTTGGTGTGGCGGTTGTCGAAATAGGCGAAATTACCGGAGAGAACGTCCACGGCACCCAGGCTGAGACGTGTCGTGCCGTCATTCAGCAATTTGAAATCGATCAGATTGTTTAGCGTCTTTATCAGCGGTTCGGTGTCATAAACGCTGACGCGATAATCGGGATTGAGCAACACTTGCTGCGGCGTGGGCAGGCGCGGTGAAAAGAAACCGGGAATGCCAAACATCATGCCGGTCAGCGCCGAGAGATCGTTGGTGGTGCGTCGTGAAGCGGTGTCTTGATCGCCAAGGTTGAAATTCAGCTGCGAAGATACCATGTCCCAGAAGGCGCGCAGGTTTTCCACCCGTTTTTCCCTGGGGCTTCCGGCAATCAGCGCCGAATTGATCGATCCGATGGAAATGCCAGCCAACCAATCCGGATCGACATCATGGACGTGAAGGGCCTCATAAGCACCAGCCTGGTAAGCACCCAATGCCCCTCCACCCTGAAAGACAAAAATACGATCGGTGGCGGCATTGGACTCGGACGACAGCATCGGCATTCACCATGGATTATTGCATCGCAATGAAGATAGCCGCTTTTCCGCGCTATTCCAGTATCTTGCCGCCTCACTTATCGTTTATGGCGAAATAATTTGCTTTGCATCATCCATGAGATCCGTGCGCCGGTAAGGCGCACGGATCTGGTTATTTTTCAGGCGGCCAGATCGAGCACGATCCGTCCGTCGATCTTGCCTTCGCGCATGCGGTCAAAAATCGCATTGATATTTTCCAGCTTATCCCAGGAGAAATGGGCGGCAACTTTGCCTTCACCGGCAAATTGCAGCGATTCCTCAAGATCCTGCCGCGTGCCGACAATCGAGCCACGCACGGTGATGCGCTTCAGCACGGTTTCGAATACCGGCAGCGAGATGAAGCCCGGCGGCAGACCGACCAGCGCCATTGTGCCCTTGGAGCGTAGGAAGCCATAGGCCTGTTCCATGGCTTTTGGGGAAACGGCTGTCACCAGCGCGCCGTGGACGCCGCCGGTGGCTTTCTGCACCTGCTCGATAGCGTCGGCTGCCCGGCCATTGACGACCACATCGGCCCCCAGCTTCTTGGCCAGTTCCAGTTTGTCATCGAAAATATCGGCGGCAACCACATGCATGCCCATGGCCTTGGCATATTGCACAGCCATATGGCCAAGCCCGCCAATGCCTGAAATCACCACCCATTCGCCAGGCCGCACTTCGGTTTCCTTCAGACCCTTATAGACGGTGACGCCGGCGCAGAGAATGGGCGCGGCGGCGCCGAATTCCAGGTTGTCAGGCAGGCGGCCAACATAATCGGGATCGGCGAGGCCGTATTGGGCAAAGGTGCCGTTAACCGAATAGCCGGTATTCTGCTGGCTGCCGCAGAGCGTTTCCCAGCCGGTGCGGCAGGGGTTGCAGCAGCCGCAGGCCGTATGCAGCCAGGGAACGCCAATCCGATCGCCTTCCTTGATCCGGGTGACACCCGCGCCAAGTTTGGCGACAAAGCCGACGCCTTCGTGGCCGGGAATGAACGGTGGGTTGGGCTTGACCGGCCAATCGCCGCTGATGGCGTGCAGGTCGGTATGGCAAACGCCGGTCGCCGCATATTTGACCAGGATCTGGCCTGGACCGGGTTCGGGGATCGGCATTTCCTCAATGGTCAGCGGCTTGCCGAATTCGCGTGCAACAGCGGCTTTCATCATCGATGCCATGATTTCCTCCATAGAAATTGATGTTTTAAAATTCAACATCGTGTCCCGGCTCATGCTGAGACTATGGAGGACCCTAGTGCAGGGCGGGGCGATTGCTTTTGATTGATATCAATCCGCCCCGCTTTGTTGTGGCAGGTATTCCTACGCCAGGTTCTTTTTCAGAAAGGCCACGGTGCGTGACCACGCGAGGTCTGCGGCCTCCTTGTTATAGCGGGCCGCCGACGTGTCATTGTTGAAGGCATGGTTGACGCCGTCATAGACAAAGATTTCAGCTTGCTTGCCATTGGCCTCAAGCGCCTTGCGATAGGCATCGATCCCGGCATTGATGCGCTCATCGAGGCCAGCGTAATGTAGCATCAAGGGTGCATTGATGGCTGGCACCTGATCGGCGGGCGGCTGGGCGCCATAATAGGCGACACCCGCCCCAAGCTGCGGTGAGGCAATAGCCAACCGGTTGACCATGCCGCCGCCCCAGCAAAAGCCGATGGCACCGATCTTGCCGTTGACGCCCTTGACGGCCGCGAGATAGGCGCGGCTGGCCTCGGCATTGTTGACCGTACTACCCAGATCGAGCGTGGTGAACATGTCGCGGGCCTTGTCCTCGTCTTCCGGTGTTCCACCCTTTGGCGACAGAAAATCGGGGGCCAGCGTAATAAAGCCTTCCAGCGCCAGCCGACGGGTCACATCCTGGATATGTGGATTGAGGCCTCGGTTCTCGTGGATGACGATCACGCCGGGCAGGGCGGCCTTGGCGTCCTTAGGGGACACCAGATAGCCTTTCATCTCGCCGCCCGCGCCGGGATAGGTGACCATTGACGCGGTCAACCGCTCATCGTTTTCAGGTGTCAGCGCGGCATTGGCCTTGTTGGCTGCCAGCATTGGCATGATGGCTGCGGCAGCGGCACCGGAGCCGGCAAGCTTCGTGAGCTTTTCCATGAAGCCGCGTCGGTCGAGGCTGAGATGCGTGTATTCATCATAGGCGTTGATCATCGCCTGGGTAATGGCTGGTTTTTCCATCATGTCCTCCACAAGGTTGTCCAGTCCAAGACATAGAAAACCCGAACCGCCATCCAATGTCTCTTGGAGGTCAATCCGGGTTTTCATCAACACTTATGCGTTACTGGACCGTTTTTATGCAGCGCCCGGATAGTTGGGGCTCTCACGGGTGATGGTGACGCCGTGCGGGTGGCTTTCGCGCAGGCCCGCACCGGAAATCCGCACGAAGGTCGCCTTTTCCTGGAAATCCTTGATGTCCTTGCCGCCGACATAGCCCATGGCGGCCTTGAGGCCACCCGCCAGCTGGTGCAGCACGGCAGAGACCGGACCTTTATAAGGCACCTGGCCTTCGATGCCTTCCGGCACCAGCTTCAGCGTATCGCGCACTTCCGCCTGGAAATAGCGGTCCGCAGAGCCGCGCGCCATGGCACCGACCGAGCCCATACCGCGATAGGCCTTGAAAGAACGGCCCTGATAGAGAAACACTTCGCCGGGGCTTTCATCCGTGCCGGCCAGCAGCGAACCTACCATGACGGCGGAGGCACCGGCGGCAATTGCCTTGGCCAGATCGCCGGAGAATTTCACGCCGCCATCGGCGATCACAGGAATGTCCAGCTTATGGGCTGCTTCGACGGCTGCCATGATGGCCGCCAGCTGCGGTACGCCGACGCCTGCGACGATACGAGTCGTGCAGATCGAGCCGGGGCCGATACCGACCTTGACGCCATCGGCACCTGCATCGATCAGGGCGCGGGTGCCATCGCCGGTCGCAACATTGCCGGCAATGATCCGAACCGAGTTCGACATTTTCTTCACAGCGGTCACGGCGTCTAGCACCCGCTGCGAATGGCCGTGGGCGGTATCGACGACGATCACGTCGACACCGGCCTCGATCAACCGTTCGGCCCGCTCGCGCCCGTCATCGCCAGTGGAAATGGCGGCGGCGACCCGTAGGCGACCTTGAAAATCCTTGGCGGCATGCGGGTTGAGCTGCGACTTTTCGATATCCTTGACGGTGATCAGGCCAACGCAGCGGCCTTCATTATCCACCACCAGCAGCTTTTCGATCCGATGGCTATGCAGAAGACGCTTGGCTTCCTGCTGCTCGACGCCATCCTTGACGGTGATCAGGTTGTCGCGGGTCATCAATTCATGGATCTTCTGGGAATGATCCGAGGCAAAGCGCACATCGCGATTGGTGAGAATGCCGACCAGGCGACCAGGACGGCCACCGTTTTCGACCACTGGAATACCGGAAATACCGTGGGCCTTCATAAGGCCGAGTGCTTCGGCCAGCGTCGCATCCGGATGGATGGTGACGGGATTGATCACCATGCCGCTTTCGAATTTCTTGACCTGGCGAACCTCTTCGGCCTGTTCGGTCGGTGTCAAATTGCGGTGGATAACCCCAAGGCCGCCAGCCTGTGCCATGGCAATCGCCAACCGGCTCTCGGTGACCGTATCCATGGCGGAAGACAGGATGGGGAGCGAAAGATCGATATCCTTGGCGATCCGGGTGGAGATATTCGTCTGGCCCGGCATGACTTCCGAATGTCCGGGCTGGAGGAGAACATCGTCAAAGGTAAGCGCTTCTGCGCCGGTTGCCGAAATTACGATCCGTGCCATGCCAATATCCTTCATATGAATAGGCAGAGTCCTCCAGAAAAGCGATTTTCCTCTGGATTCCTTTGCATGTAATGCTTGGAGGTTGGCGAGGGCTGGTAACACGTTCATGACAGGAAGGGAATAGCAAAAGCATGGATTGTGGATGACGTCGGTCATCCCCCTTTTTAAACATCCTGCCTCTGTTGCGAGGGCGTCGATTTCTCCCGCGCGCTGGCGGCAAGACCATCGGCAAGCGCTTCCATATCGGCTTGGCGGGCGCTGGATCGCCGCCAGATCAGGCCGATTTCGCGGTAGGGTGGGGGATCGGTGAAGGGAATGATGCGGATCTTGTTGCGGCTGGTTTCGGTCTCTATCGCCATTTCGGGGATCAACGTCATGCCCATGTCATGGGACACCATCTGGAGCAGTGTCGCCATCGATGTTGCGCCGAAATTGACCATGCTGCGCCGGCTGGCGGTTTTGCAGACGGCCAGCGCCTGGTCGCGCAGGCAATGGCCTTCCTCCAGCAGCAGCAACCGATCGGTATCTACGTCCGCTTCCACCAGAGGTGACAGAAGCACGGCGTCGTCATTACGGGCCACGGCCATGAAAAACCGATCGACCAGCAGGCTGCGGCAGACCAGAGCGTCCGCATCCACCGGCAGCGCCGCGACGACCGCATCCAATTTACCATCATTGAGGTCGGACAGCAGCCGGTCGGTGACTGCTTCTTTGAGCTCAATCTCGATCAGAGGATGATTTTGCCGCAAGTAAGGCACCATACGCGGCACCATATAAGGGGCGACGGTGGGAATGATGCCGATCCGCACCAGGCCTTCCAACATACCGCCATTGTTGCGCGCGGCCTGTTTCAGCCGGTCTATTCCCGCCAGGACCTCGCGCACATGCGCCAGGATTTCCAGCCCCTTGGTGGTCAGGATCGTGTTGGCGCGCGTGCGCTCGATCAGCATCACGCCCAGATGTTTTTCCATCTCCATGATCTGCGCCGAAAGCGCGGGTTGGCTGACATGGACGAGATCGGCAGCCCGGCCGAAATGCAGTGTGCTGGCAAGCGCATCGAAGTAGCGCATTTGACGAATCGTTAGCATGATAGGATTTCCAAATCGTAATTCAAAATAAATACGATTGGAAATTATGATCCGTCAATGGAACACTACAGTCATTGAGACGAAACATTGTTTTAAAATTAATTTTGACGAAGACCGCCTTCCAAGGAGGACGCCATGATGAATTTCTCGGAGAATAACGACCACAGTCGGCATTCAGGTGCCTGGATCGATCATCGGGCGTCAACTGGCGTATTTCAAACTGGTACATCCAGACGATGAAGCAGGTATTCATGCTGCCTTAAGGCAGCTTCCAAGCTTCGAAGCAGATACGATCCAGCATCGCCGCTGAAAACCCTACACGTATCTGTTTCGAAAAGGGGCGTCAGAAGCCGTTTTGATACGGTTTCTGACCCCCTGTTTTATATGGGTTTACTACTTTGCATTAATCAAAACTGAACACCCTTCCAATAGAGCCGTTACCTGTGGTCCACATGATGTGGAAATTATCCTGGGACAGGACGGAATGGTGACGGCGATGAAAATGCCGAATGAAAGCTCGCGAATCAATCCACGCAAGCAGCCAAAACAGAAGCGCAGTATTCAGCGTGTCGAAAATATTCTGAGTTCGGCTGAGTTTCTTATTATCAAGCATGGTGTTTCACAATTGCGCATGACGGATATTGCCGCGAATGCTGGCGTACCTGTGGGCTCCGTCTACCAATTCTTTCCGCAGAAAGCGGCTGTGCTTAAAGCCATCATGGACGTGCGCCTGACCAGCCTGGCCGAAGATATTACCATGCGGTTAACGGATGTGCGCGACGAAGCGGATGCGCGCGCCCGTTTGGTCGATCTGATCGAAAGCGGTGCGCGTCTGCATCGTGACAATCCGCTGTGTCGGGAGTTCTGGATCGCAATGTCGACCGATCCCGATCTCGGCGCGCTGCAATACAAGGCTCAGGAAGACATTGGCGCGTTGGCGATGAGATGGCTGGGGCCATTTGCCGATGGTGGGGATGGGCAGGGCAAACACAATCGTTTCCTGCTGGTTGCGGTCTTGAGCGGAGCAGTTTTCCGCGCCATCGCCGAAAAGCATGAGCGCGCTTGGGCAATGTTGGACGAGTGGAAAAACGCCGCGTGCGCTATGCTGTTTCAACCCGCGCAAAAGTGATTGCGACAGGTTCTGAGGCAATATGAACGGTGGTTTTCAATGAATCTTCGTATTACCAGCCGGGGATCATATGTCCCGCTCGCAGGCGCGGATAGTAACGGGAAAAGGTTTTGGTTTCCCCATCCATATCGTCTTCGATGGCCGTTGGATTGATATTGTCGAGACAGGCGGCGATATGGTCGGTAATGGCGTTCATCAGCGAGGGCGACATGCCGGGGCGTTTCATGATGCCGATCTGCACGGGCGGCAGCGGCGGAAAGCCATCTGCCTGACCCAGCACCTTCATGCCGGTCCGCAGCGCTGATTCTGGCAGCACCGACACCGCCATGCCAGCCAGCACTGCCGCTGCAACGACGGTCGATGACCAGCTGGTGAACAGGATCTGATAGTCACGCCCGTCGGCATCGAGCGCTGAACATGCCAACTGCCGCCAATTGCAATCGCGCCGTCCAACCGCAAGCGGTACGGGCGCATCGTCGCGCAGGGGGTGGTTGGCCGAAGCCACCCAGCAAAGTGGTTCGGTGCGCATCACATCGGATTGTCTGGCCGCCGGGTTATGGGTCACAAGCGCGATGTCCAGCTCACCTCTCGCCATTTTGTCGGCCAGGTCGGTGGAGGGTTCGCAGACGATGTAAAGCTCGACATTGGGATGCGTTTTGGCAAATCGGCCAATAATTTCAGGCATGTAACGGTCGGCATAGTCATCTGGAGTCCCGATCCGCAACGTGCCTTCCAGCCGGTTATCGTCGAAAGCGGCAATCGCTTCGCTGTTCAGGCGGACGATCCGCCGTGCATAGTTCAGCAGCTTTTCGCCTTCCGCCGTCAGCCGGTTGCCACGCCCGTCCTTGATGAACAATTGCTTGCCGATCCGTTCTTCCAGACGGCGCATCTGCATGGAAACGGCTGATTGGGTCTTGAAGACCCGCCCTGCCGCCTTGGTAAAGCTACCGGTGTCGACAATAGCGATGAAGGTTTGCAACTGGTCAGTATCAAGAGGTGCGGACATGGCGGCCATTCCATCAGTTGGATTGATGATTACCATTAGAAACATTCACTGGACTGATCAATAGAAATTCGGCAAATCTCAAACTGCAAAATGTCAATCGACGCCACGAGTGACCAATTGATGTTCAGTTGTCGCGGTGTCCTCCAACCCCTTCACGGCGTCCCTCCGGCTTGGTTTCCCAAGCGCGGCCGCCCCTTCTCGTGCCGAATTTGAAAGGACTATTGTCATGCGCACGACCAGACAGATCACCGTAGCGGCTTTTCCTCAAGCAGAGGGCGCAGTCATCGCAGCCCTTCGCGCCATTGTCTGGACAGTGAATTCTGTGCTGCGCACGCTCACCAATCGCCGTGCGGCTCTTAAGCTTGCGGATCTCGACGATTACCTTCTGCATGATGTCGGTTTGACCCGAGCTGAGCTGGAGGCCGAATTGTCGAAGTCCGGGCCACTTGGAGATCCGTCTTCAAAGCTGGCAGGTCTCGCACGCGCCAGGATTCGCAAACAGGTGAGCACGCTTTCTATCGGCTGAAAGATCCCCTTTCCACCCGCCATCCCCGCAGGGCGAAAAGCCAATCGGCCCTGCTTTTGCCCGGCAACAGGTCACTGTTGCCGGGTCTTTTTTCGTGTGCTGGCCGGTGTTGGCCTGCCGTCAGTGCTTGGAATGAGTGGTGCCTTCGTCCGATTCGCCACGATCATCCTTGCCCGGCGCCGTCACATAGGTCTCGAAGATCTGTTCTACGCTTTTCTGATAGCTTTTCTGCACGTTCAGACCACTATCGAACATGGTGTTGACGATATCCATCATCGATTTTCTGGCCTCGGCTTCCGGGCTCGGCTTTGGTGCCTCGGCTTTCGGGGCCTGCCCCATTGAGCCGCTGACCATGTCCTGCCAGGCCTTGGTGAAAGGATTGTCCAGGAAAGGGTTCGTTTCGGTCTTAGGTGCGGCTTTCGCCGCGCTTATACCCATCATTTGCTGCCAGGCGGCAATAAAGGGATTGTCGAAGGGGCCGGGCGATGTCGGTGGAGCTTTCGGTGAAAATCCTGTTGCCTGAAGCCATTCCTGGATCATTCCGGCCATCGGGTTATTAGCAAAGGGATTGCTGGCCTGCTGCATCTGTCCAAGGCTCTGCTTGAACAATCCGCCCATGATCGTATCGGCCATAGCCGGCAGCATACGTTTGAGAATGTCCTGGCCGATACCGGTGATCTGGGCCGCCTGGGCGGCGACAGCGCGCGACACCTCCTTGGAGCCGAACAATTGTTGCAGCACCTGATTGCCGTCGGCAATGCCCTGAGGGGTAAAGGCTTTGCCCATATCCTCGAAATACTGGGCATAATTGCCGGACGATAAAGCCGCAAACAGGCTGGACAGATCATAAGGATTAGCGGCGGTGCGCTTGAACCCGGAGGAAAAGGCCGGCGTCAATGCGGCAAGCGCCTGCGCCACTTGTTCCTGAGCAAGCCCGAACTGCTTTGCCATGGCATCCATGGCCGCGCCATTCTGTGCTCTCAGTAACATATCGAACAGTGGCAACATGTGTATTTGCTCCCCGGCGCGCAGCCTTTTTATACGGTATTCATGCGGTGGCGGTCGTATGGACAGTCAGCCTGAGGCTTCAGAACGTTTTGCGCTCGATCACAACAGTTACTGCGCCTTATCCGCCTGTTTCGCGGCATGATTGAGCTGTCGTCACCAGCCAGCTCTCATCAAACGATTCACAATAATCGATTCAAGGAGAAAACCATGCAAGAGCCACTATAGCGGGAAACATCCGGCTGCAAATCGTTTTTTTTACGCACGCACAAGGCTTTGCCAGCGCGCTGCCTACATCAATATTGATAGGCGGAAAATACAGGTTCCACCTTGCCGTCCCACGGGCCATGATAGAGATCCAGCATGTCCTGTGCCAGCGAATGGCCTCGCTCCACGATACTATCCAGCGGTTGTAGGTAGATCGATTCGTCTTGGTCTTCCGCATTCAGCCGGGCGCGCGCCACAAGACCGGCCCTCGACAAGGCCAGCAAATCGCGTGACACATCCAAAACGGAGCGACCCTGTACGGTGGCATCGAAGCCGAGGGCCGGAACAGTGTCGCGAAGCTTGCTAACTGTTGCCACGTCCCAATCTGCCGTCAAATCGTCGGCCGCTGCCAGCGCGGTGTCGTCATAGAGCAGCCCGACCCAGAAAGCCGAAAGCGCCGTGATATGGCTTTGCGGGCCGCCATCGGCCAGCCGCATTTCCAGGAACCGTTTCAGGCGGACATCGGGAAACAGCGTTCCCAGATGATTGGTCCAGTCACCCATCGTCGGCTGCCAGGCGGCGATTTCGTCCTTCAAACCGCCCGCCATGAACTGGCGGAAGGTGATGTGGGTACGGTCGTGATAGCGGCCATCCCGCATGACGAAATACATCGGCACATCAAGCGCCCATTCGACATAATCGATAAACCCGAAATCCGGTTTGAATACGAAGGGCAGCAGGCCGGAGCGGCGATTGTCGGTATCGCGCCAGATGTCGCCGCGCCAGGACAGCAGGCCATTCGGCTTGCCTTCGGTAAAAGGCGAGGCGGCAAACAGCGCCATGGCGATGGATTGCAGCTTTGTGGAAACCCGCATCTTGGTGCGCATGTCGGCTTCAGACGAAAAATCGAGATTGACCTGGATCGTAGAGCTTCGATACATCATGTCCAGACCCTTCGAGCCGACCTTCGGCATGTAGCGGGTCATGATGTCGTAGCGGGATTTCGGCATACGCGGCGTCTGCTCTAGGGTCCACAGCGGGCTGCCGCCCATGCCCAGAAAGCGGATCCCCATCGGCTCGGCGACTTCCCGCAGGATTTCGAGATGCTGGAGGGTTTCGCCCGCCGTTTCATGCAGGGTCTCCAGAGCCGCGCCTGACAGTTCGAACTGCCCGCCCGGCTCGATGGAAATCGCGCCCTGGCCACTGCCACCAGCCAGGCCAATGATGTTTCCGCCATCAATGATCGGTTCCCAGCCAAGCCGGGCCTGCATGCCCTTCAGCAGCGCAGAAATGCTGGCTTCGCCGAAATAGGGGACGGGCGAGAGATCGGCGGTGAAGAACCCGAATTTTTCATGCTCCGTGCCGATGCGAAATGTTTCTTTCGGCTTGCACCCCTCGGCCATATAGGCGGCCATGTCCTCAAGCGAGGTCAGGGGCGTGTCATCGGTTGTATCGCGAGCCATGAAGCCGACCTTGTTCTGCTACAGGTTTTTATTTTCGCATCGGATGGGACCGAAAACCGGTTTCCACTTTTCGCTCCGATGCGTTGCCGAGGGTTGATAGGGCTGAACCCGGCGGCTGCGCAAGCGAATTTTGCGATTTGAACGTTCAACAATATTGAACGAGATATGCCGGTTTGTTTCAAGTTCATTTCCAATCGCCGATGCTGGCTTGCACCACGGCCAGGGCAGCCACCGCGGCGGTATCGGCGCGCAGAATGCGCGGTCCCAGCGGAATGGCGGTGACAAAGCTGAGACTGCGCAGCAGGCTGCGTTCCTCATCGGAAAAGCCACCTTCCGGCCCAACCAGCAATGCCAGTTGCCGTTCCTCGATTGCCGCCAGCGCCGCCATGGGATTGTCGGTGGCGCTGTCCTCGTCACAGAAAATGATCCGATGGGCGGCAGGCCAGGTTTCCAGCAGGTCCTTGAGCTTGACCAGCGGTGCAACCTTTGGAACGGCCAGGATGCCGCATTGCTCGGCTGCCTCGATCACATTGGCCTGCAAGCGTTCAATGCTGCCGATCCTGCCCTGAACATGCTGGGTCATCACTGGCTGGAGCGCACCGGCGCCCATTTCCACCGCCTTCTGGACGAGATAGTCCATCCGCCCGACTTTAAGCGGTGCAAACAGAAATGTCAGTTCGCTCGGGCGAGGTTGCGGGCGGGTTTGGCTCTGCGGAATCAACGCGATGCGCTTGCGGGTGGGGAAGGCGAGGCTCGCCTTCCATTCACCATCGCGGCCATTGAAGACCAGCACTTCGGCACCTTCGGTGAGGCGCAGGACATTGGCCAGATAGTTATATTGTTCCGGTGTCGTCGCTACCGGGTTTGCGGCTTCCAGCCCAGCCTCGACATAGAGTCTCTGCATCTTGTAATTTGCCCGCATGCCTTATGACCGTCTCACGTTATCGAAAGAGCGCGAACATAACCCTGTAAATCAGCGCTGCAAGCCCTGCGGAGACCGGAAGTGTCACCAACCAGGCGCCCATGATGGTGAGGATGTGGGAGCGGCGGACCAGTCGGCGCCGGTTCACTTCATCGGCATTGGACGGTTTGGGAGCTTTACGCTGCCATTCCGCCGACTTCATCAGCATATATTCCAGCCGCCGTTTTGAATGGCGGTTATACCATTCCCGGAAAAAGCCAAGGCCGAAGACCGCACCGATGGCGATATGGGTGGAGCTGACTGGCAGGCCCAGCTTGGAAGCGGCAATCACTGTGATGGCGGAGGAAAGCGAGACGCAATAGGCCCGCATCGGGTTGAGCTTGGTGATCTTGGTGCCGACAAGGCGGATCAGCCTTGGGCCAAACAGCAGAAGTCCGGTTGAAATACCGAGCGCGCCTATGGTGACCACCCAAAGCGGTGCGGTCATCCGCGTGTGCAGATCATTCGACATGACCGTATGAACAATGGCTGCCAGCGGGCCGATGGCGTTGGAAACGTCGTTGGCGCCATGCGCGAAGGATAGCAGGGCTGCGGCACCGATCAGCGGCATCCGAAACAGTTTGCGCAAGGATTGATTACGGTTTTCCAGCCCCAATGCCTGCTGGCGCACAATGGGCCTGGCCACAAGCCAGACAATGCAGCCGACCACCAGGCCGAACAGAACGGCTCGATCTGAGATCATCGTAAAGCCCATGCCGCTGGTTTTCAGGCTGAGATAGCAACTGAAGCAACCCGCCATCAATCCGATTAGAATCGGCACCCACCGGCGCGCCTGGGCGATCTTGTCGGGGCGGTAAACGATCAGGTCGTAGATCAGAAACAGGATGGCCGCCGCGATCACCCCGCCCAGCACCGGCGAAATTACCCAGCCGAGCGTGATGGTGGCGATGGTCTGCCAATTGACGGCGGCGGTGCCCATGGCCGAGGCGGCGGCCCCCATGACGCTGCCGACGATTGAGTGGGTCGTGGAGACAGGGGCATTGGCCCAGGTGGCGAGATTGATCCAGAGGGCTGCCGCCAGCAGAGCAGCCATCATGATCCAGATAAAGGTTTGCGGATTGCCAACCAGGGATGGCGCCAGGATACCAGAGGAAATCGTATCGGTGACTTCGCTTCCGGCAATCATTGCCCCGGCAATTTCGAAAAATGCCGCCATCACCAGAGCGCCGGTCATCGTCATGGCCCGGGCGCCCACCGCCGCCCCGACATTGTTGGTCACATCATTGGCGCCGATATTCAGCGCCATGTAGCCAGCAAGTGCGGCTGCGGCGATAATGATGGCGGAGCCCGGCCGGTCTGCAGCAAAACCAAGCGCGGAAACCGCAGCAAAGATCAGGAAGATCAACGCCATGCCATAGGGAGCCGCGCCACGCGCCACGTGCTGGGCAGCGCGTTCGAGCAGGGTTAGCCGGTCAAGATCCTTGTCCAGCATTGGTCGGGCGTATTTGGGGGGCTTGCTCATGCTTGACGTGCTGGTTCTATCATTGGAGCGGGCCACACGGCTAAAACCGATGTCGCGCCCATGGGAGGGGGGCGTGGGAGAGGCCCGTGAGGAAGAAAGACTGATATGCGGCGCACTTTGGTTATTTTGGCCGCATTGTGCTGTAGCGCATATTTGCCTGGGTCGGAATTGATTTAAAATGTCTCAGAGAAAAAGGCGAACCCGGATTCCCTGACAGCCTCTTCAATAACAGGCACTCGCCAGCAACTCTCTCTTCTCTATCGACAAGAGCGCGAAATGGCTATGACACCCGATTAGGAAGATAATAGCCTGTCACCATGACCGTAAGACGTCGTCTTATCGGCAAATCAGCCCGCTTTTGCGGCATTGCGCTGACGTGAGAGGGAAAGAAGATGAAAAAGTCGTTTTAATTGTGGTTCCTGCACCCGGCTCGCCGCAACGTCGCAGCCCACCCATTCCAATATGCGGGTGCCTTTTTCCGGATAATCGTCAACAAACTCGCGCACTTCCAGCAGGTAGACCTTCACCTCGCACGGAATTTTCAGCCCGTCCGGCATGCCTTTCATATAATGATAAGAACCGAAACTGGTTTTAGCGATCTTTCCCTTGACGCCTGCCTCCTCATAAGCCTCACGCTGGGCCACGAGATGCGACTTTTTCGAGCCCATGGGCCAGCCCTTGGGAATGACCCAGCGCCCGGTGTCGCGGCTGGTAATCAGCAGCACTTCCAGAAGACCCGCTTCGGTTTCTCGATAGCAAAGCGCGGCAAATTGCTGCTTGGGCGGGCGCCGAAACATCAATTCCAAATCCGACACGATGCGCTGTAAAATTGCCAATGCGTAAATCCGTATTTTTGATTATTGTAATATAACTGATTCCCGCAAAGGTTGGTAGTTGTTTCGCTTCATGGGAAAAAAGCTTCACGGTGACGTGAATCAAGTCTTTCATAATACAACTCATGAATGCCTTCATGCAATTGACATGAGGAACTGTCTGTTATGCGCCCATCGCAAGGCAGCGTTCTGATCCTATAGCCATGGCCGAAAATCAAAGTGATTCGAGAAGACCCCTTCAGTGCCGGGAATCGCAACTATTTTCATGTTTGTGAAAATTTGTTCCCGATAGGCTTATCTATTGAATCAGATCGATCTGTTTGCTCAATTACGCCGAAAATCATTCCTAAATATGGCCTGATTTGCCTTTTTGCCCAAGGTCGCTTCTTTTGCGATGCATCTGGGGTCCGTAAGGTCTGCCGTTCTGAGAGAGAAGACGATGGCAAAGAAAGCTGCTGCGAAATTCGATCGGGCCGGACTGGCATCGCTTGGCGCGGAAAAACTGGCGGAGATTCTGCTGGACGAGGCCAGCGCCAATAAAGCCTTGAAACTGCGCTTGCAAGCAGCGCTTGCCGGGGCAGCGGGATCGACCAAGGTGCTCGCCCGGATCGACAAGCGCCTGGATCAGATTGAACGCTCTGCCTCCGGCATTACCGCCAACCGCGCACGCGAATTATCGACCGAGTTGGGTGGCATGATGCGGACCATTGGTGGAGAGCTTGGTGATGATCCGGTTGCCGCAGCCGAGCGGATGGTGCGGATGATGTCCGTGATGCTGGGGATGACCCATCGCTTATACGACCGCAGCGCCAAGCTGGAAAAACTGTCGGAAGAAATTATTGCTGCGGCTGTTTCGATGATTGGGGCTTTGCCGGAGGCTGGTCAGGTAACGCTGGTCCCGGCCCTGGAAAAGGTCCGGGATGCTGACAAGCACCGCGAGCTGGGCGATGTCTTTTCACAAGTGATGGCAGTGCTTGGCACAGCCGCCGCCGATACCTGGAAGCAATTGCTGGAAGGGGCGCTCAAGAACAGCCGTTCGCCACACCACATCCTGCAACTTCTCCAGGATCTCGCCGTGAAGCGGCAGGATTTCGATGAGGTGATCCGGTTGGAACAGGTTAAGCCTGAACTTTATCAGGATAGCCTTGTCCTCGCGCATCTGCTGTTTGACGCCCAGCGTTTCGAGCAGGCGCTCGAGTGGGTGCGCAGAAAGCCAAAGGGTATGCGTGTCATCCGCATCGGCGGTATGACTGCAGCGGCTGGCCCGGACTATGGCGTGCAGGAGCGTAAACTACTGGAAGCCGATATTCTCGAGCGCCTCAAACGGCGAGGGGATGCCCAGGCTTTACGCTGGCAGGAGTTTTGCGAGACATTCGAGCCTGACGTGCTGCGAACCTATATTGCCAAATTGGATGATTTTGCCGAATTCGAGGAGATGGACAAGGCGTTGGATCTGGTGATGAATAGCAAGGATGTCTATAAATCCCTGTGGTTTCTGATCGGTTGGCCAAAACTGGATCTTGCCGCACAGCTGGTGATCGATCACGCCCAGGACTGGGATGGTCGCCAATATGAACTGCTCTCCAGCGCAGCGGAGAAGCTCTCGGAAGAGCAGCCGGAGGCGGCAACGGTGCTCTACCGGGTGCTGGTCAATGACATTCTCAAGCGCAGTTTGTCGCAAGCCTATCACCATGCTACGGCCTATCTTGTGGCACTGGCCGATCTGGTGCCGCGTGTTTCGGCCATGAACGGCCAATCCGATCATGTCAGGTTCATGCAGAGCCTGAGACTAAAGCACGCCAAGAAATATTCGTTCTGGACGCTGCTGCCTGAGGACCTCCGCTGATAAAGTCGTGAGGTGGCAGCAAAAAGCAGATGGAGAGGATGGCCATCTCCGCACGGTTTTCATTTGAGGAATTGGCCGACGCAGATAAGGTGCTGCATCTGAGCGGCGCTTCGGGAGGACTGGATGGCCGATACCATTGAATTTCTAAAGCCCGATGCTGGCATTCTTGATCGGCGTGATCGGATCGTCGCCGAGTTGTCGGCAATCCTGCCTAGGGAACGGTTGATCCATAAGCCAAGAGAGCTTGTCCCTTTCGAGACCGACGGGTTTCTGGCCTATCGCCTCCAGCCGCTCTGTGTCGCCCTGCCTGAAACCACGGCGCAGGTGGCGGCCGTGATGCAATATTGCCATCGCCATAAGCTTCCGGTCGTGCCGCGCGGCGCGGGAACCTCGCTTTCCGGCGGCGCGATCCCGCAGGAAGATGCTGTTGTGATCGGCTTGTCGGCCATGACCCGGATTCTCGATATTGATTTCATGAACCGCACCGCCATTGTTCAGGCTGGTGTGACCAATCTGGCGATCTCGGAAGCCGTTGGGCCGCAGGGATTTTTCTACGCGCCCGATCCCAGTTCGCAGCTGGCCTGCACGATTGGCGGCAATATTGGCATGAATTCCGGTGGCGCCCATTGTCTGAAATATGGCGTGACCACCAACAATCTTCTGGGCGTGAAGATGGTTCTGGTCGATGGCACGGTGATTGAGCTGGGCGGCAAGGCGCTCGATAGCAGCGGTTACGATCTGCTTGGCCTGATCTGTGGTTCGGAAGGTCAACTTGGTATCGTCACCGAGGCGACCGTGCGGCTGCTGGCCAAGCCGGAAGGTGCGCGTCCGGTCTTGTTCGGCTTCGACAGTGCCGAGGCCGCTGGCACCTGCGTTGCCGATATTATCGGGGCGGGCATCGTGCCGGTGGCGATGGAATTCATGGACAAACCCGCCATCGAGATTTGCGAGGCTTTTGCCCACGCCGGTTATCCCATGGATGTCGAGGCGCTTTTGATTATCGAGGTCGAGGGATCGGACGCCGAGATGGAGGCGATGCTGGCCGATATCTGCGAAATCGCCCGCCGCCATGGGGTGAAAACCATCCGCGAAAGCCAGTCGGCGACGGAGGCCGCGCTGATCTGGAAAGGCCGCAAATCCGCCTTCGGGGCAACGGGCCGGATTGCCGATTATATCTGCATGGATGGCACGGTGCCGCTCAGCCAATTGGCCTATGTTTTGAAAAAGACCTCGGAAATCATTGATCGTTACGGACTTCGGGTTGCCAATGTTTTTCATGCCGGCGATGGCAATATGCATCCTCTGATCCTCTACAACATCAACGACCCCGAAGATGCGGCCAAGGCGGAGGCGGCAGGCAATGAAATCCTCAAGCTCTGCGTCGATGCCGGTGGCTGCCTGACCGGTGAGCATGGTGTCGGCATCGAAAAGCGTGACCTGATGCGCCACCAGTTTTCCAAGGCGGATCTTGCCCAGCAAATGGCGGTCCGGGCCGCTTTCGATCCCGATTGGCTGCTTAACCCCAGCAAGGTCTTTCCGCTGGAGGGCCGGGCGTGAGCGCGTTTCTGGCGCCGCAAACGGAAGATGAGGCTGCGGCGATCATTGCCGAGAGCGCTGCGAAGGGCCGGACGCTTGCAATCAGGGGTGGCGGTACGCGCTCAGGCTTCGGCAATCGCCTGGAGACGGATGCGATACTGTCATCCACCGGGCTCTCCGGGATAATTGCCTATAATCCGGCAGAAATGGTGCTGACGGCGAAAGCCGGGACACCGATGGCCGAGATCGAGAGGGCGGTGACTGAGAAAGGCCAGTCGCTGGCCTTTGAGCCACCGGATCATCGCGGTTTGATGGGGACGACAGGGGAGCCGACGATTGGCGGCGCCTTCAGCGTCAATGCGTCCGGACCTCGGCGCTTTGTGGCAGGCGCGGCGCGTGACCATCTGCTGGGTGTCCGTTTCGTCAATGGCAAAGGTGAGGCGATCAAAGCAGGCGGGCGGGTGATGAAGAATGTCACCGGGCTCGACCTGGCGAAACTTTTGGCCGGTTCGCATGGCACGCTGGGGTTTTTGACGGAAGTGACCTTCAAGGTTCTGCCGCGCCCGCGCCTGACGCAAACCGTTGTGGTGTCAGGTCTGGACGACGCTGCTGCCGCCCATGCCATGGCCGTCGCGCTTGCCATGCCGGTCGAGGTGACGGGCGCCGCTCATCTCCCGGAACTGGTTCGGCCCCGCCTGATCGACGGAAAGCTACCGGATGGACCCGCCACGGTATTACGGCTTGAAGGCCTGCCTGCCTCGGTGCGCGAGCGGGCGGAAAAGCTACTGGCGGTGATGGAGCGGCTTGGACCCGTCACGCTGCTGGACGAGCCGCAAAGCCTTGTTCTTTGGCAGGAAATTCGTGATGTCCATCCCTTCACGGCCATGTTGGCCAAACCGGTCTGGAAAGTCTCCGTCGCACCGACAGCAGGCCATCACCTGGTCGCTGGCCTGCGCTTGCATGCGGCTATCGATGCCTTTTACGACTGGCAGGGCGGCCTGGTCTGGATGCAGATGGAGGCGGACCCGGAGGGCGAGCTTATCCGGCAGGGAATCATGGCACTTTGCGGGGGACATGCCTCTCTTCTGCGGGCCGATGAGGCAGTCAGACGGGCCTCCTCCTCATTCGATCCGTCGCAACCCGCTGTGGCTGCTTTGATGCAACAGGTTCGGCGTTCTCTCGATCCAAAATTGATATTCAATCATAACGGGATTTTCTGAAAATTTACCCCCTGATGATACGCGCCTATTGCGACACTCATCAGGGGGATTGAAATGCTGAAAATCGATGATGCCATTGGTCTGATTATTGAAGGAACGCACGAAGCCAATCGAAAATATCTGCGCATGTCGGGGGGCGCTACCGTTCACGAATATGGGATAGAGCCTTTGATTTCGGCGACGATTGCCGAAACATTATATAATTCAGGCGCCCAGAGAGGAGAGGAGTGCTTCGTTACTCTGGAAACGACGTGCTGGGAGTTGGTGAAGTGGTCGCTTGGTGGCGAGGTGGAGGACAGTGTTTACAAGGATAGCGACGGGCAGAGAGCCGACGTCGTTTACTGGAATCGGCATAATTTGCCGGAAGGCGTGGTTGAGGTAAAACGACATTTTTCCTTTTCAAATTGCGAAGATGATATCCGCAAAATCTCTTTGCTTTTGTCGCGCCTGGATACTCAGGAGGAAGGTACGTTGAAATGGGGCGCTGTTGCTTCCATGAGAGAAACGACCAATACTTCTACTAAGGACAAGAAAGCTGTGCTGAAAGACTTTCTCAGTAAATGTGAAGAGAAGTTTCCAGATTTTACGTTCAAAGGACGATGCGAAGAAGTTGAGGTCGAGGCAGATTCCGCTGTTAAGAAGCGACGTCCGGAATTGACCGCATTCCAGGCCTATGCAGTGCTCTTCAGGAGAAAGAAGGAATAGGTGCAGACCAATTTTTCCATAACCCAACTTGCCGATCCAAAAACCGCTGAAGCCGAGAGCATCCTGCGCCGCTGCGTGCATTGCGGCTTCTGCACGGCGACCTGTCCCACCTACGTCACGCTTGGCAATGAGTTGGACAGTCCGCGCGGGCGCATCTATCTGATCAAGGATATGTTGGAAAACGGGCGGGCGGCGGATGAGGAAATCGTCACGCATATCGACCGATGTCTGTCCTGCCTGGCCTGTACGACGACCTGTCCCTCCGGTGTCGATTACATGCATCTGGTCGACCATGCCCGCAACCATATCGAAAACACCTATCAAAGGCCGCTTGCCGACCGGTTGCTCCGCAAGCTGCTGGCGACGGTGCTGCCCTATCCGGGGCGCATGCGGGTGGCGCTGGCCTTTGCCCGGCTCGGACGACCGTTCGCGCCGCTGATGGAGCGCATTGCCGCCTTGAAGCCGATGGCGGCGATGTTGAGATTGGCACCTCAGGATGTGCCTTATCCATCGCCCATCTCACGCCCGGGTTTGCATTCGGCGCGGGGCAATCGCAAAGGCCGGGTGGCGCTGCTGACCGGCTGCGCTCAGTCGGTGCTCGACCCCGGTATCAATGACGCGACGGTTGCACTTTTGATTAGGCTGGGTATCGAGGTCGTCGTTCCCAAGGGGGAGGGGTGTTGCGGGGCGCTGGTGCATCACATGGGGCGTGAGACGGATGCGCTTGCCGCAGCGCGGCGCAATATTGATGCCTGGATGGTCGAGATCGGGGAGGGTGAGGTAAGCGGTCTGGATGCCATCGTTATCACCACATCCGGCTGTGGCACGACCATCAAGGATTACGGCCATATGCTGCGCCACGACCCGGTCTATAGCGCCAAGGCAGCACGGGTTTCGGCGCTTGCCAAGGACGTGAGCGAGTACCTCGCCACTCTAGATCTGCCACAGCAGGCGGATAAGGGCGTGACGGTTGCCTATCATTCCGCCTGTTCGCTGCAACACGGCCAGAAGATAACGGCTCTGCCGAAATTACTGCTGAAAACGGCGGGCTTTACGGTCCGCGATCCGGCGGAAGGGCATTTATGCTGCGGCTCGGCTGGAACCTATAATATTCTCCAGCCGGAAATTTCGCAGCAATTGAAAGCCCGCAAGCTGCGCAACATCCAGGCGGTCCATCCGGATGTCATTGCTGCTGGTAATATTGGCTGTATGACCCAGATCGGTTCGGGAACAGACATCCCTGTCGTCCACACTGTCGAATTGCTCAATTGGGCGTTTGGCGGAGAAAAACCCCAGAAATTAAAGGATTTATAATCGCAGTATGCAAGGATCGGTCTTTTAGCAACCCTGTTGCTGGGTCCTGTCTGGAGGGCGGGCGATGATAAACCGATTTGTATTGATCCTGAATGAAGCCGTGGTGGTTTTGGCGTGCCTGACACCAGGGGCTGAGGCCATGGATCGTTATTATTGTGCGGTGGATGATGGCCAACTGAAATTGTCGATAGAGGCCGCTTTCAAGGAAGAGCCAGGCTGGCCGCTGGGAAATCTTCGCGGTGTCATGGTGTTTAAGCCGGGGCAGAGCGTGTCGGGCGAGGACAGGACAGTAACCGGCGCGGTTCGGCTTGCTATGGCTGACATGGTCCAATCCAGGCGTGACGATCGGAGCTTTCAGCTCCGCACCTCCTCCACCTCGGGCGAGGGTGGGGAAAGCATGAGTGTCGACATAGTGTTGAATGCCAGCATGCAGGGAGAGGATATCAACCGTTTTGCCGGCAGCTATGCCGTGACGGTGCGCCCGCAAGGCAACACCAATCCCGCTGCCGCAGTGGAGCGGGATGGTGCGTTGAATTGCAAGCGTTTCTGATCAGGTCGCCTCGATAAAGATCAGCCTCACACAGGGCGCGCAGGAATATTCAGGCCCTTTTGGCTGGCGGGACGGGCTTCGCCGCGAGCGGCCCAATCCATGACGGCGGGATAATTGGAGAGACCAATGACGTCGGCGGCCTCATAGCCAGCGGTAATGCAGCGCACCCACGGCCAGGTGGCGATATCGGCAATGCTGTACTCGTCACCGGCAAGCCAGGGACGGTGCGCAAGTTCTGCTTCGAGCACGGACAGCAAGCGGCGGGTTTCGTCACGATAACGCTCCATCGGGTAGGAATTGTTGGCGACCTTATCGGCGGCATATTTGTAGAAATGGCCGAATTGGCCAAACATCGGTCCGACACCGCCCATCTGGAAGAACAGCCATTGCAGCACACTATAGCGGCTGGAGCCGTCCTTTGGCAAAAGCCGTCCGGTCTTTTCGGCCAGATAGACAAGAATCGCGCCCGACTCAAACACACCAACTGGTTTTCCGTCCGGCCCGTGCGGGTCGAGGATAGCCGGGATGCGGCCATTCGGATTGAGCGAGACAAATTCGGCAGATTTCTGCGAATTGTCGGAGAACGTCACCAGATGCGCCTCATAGGGCAGGTCCAGTTCTTCCAGCGCAATCGATACCTTCACGCCATTCGGCGTCGGCAGCGAATAGAGCTGAATGATTTCTGGATTCTGTGCAGGCCAGCGCTGCGTGATCGGGAAGGAAGAAAGATCGGTCATGACAAGATCCTGATTAAGGCCAAGGAACCGGACGCGCTCACGCATCCCTCCCTTGCTGATCGAGAAAGCCTACTGTTCTCAAATTGTGAACGATACGTCAATTATTGTCCACCTATCTGAAACAGTAGAGATGTGGGAAAACGGCTTCACAGTTTTCTAACCAATTTGCGTGTCGCAGTCATCACACTGGAGCCTTCCATGTCAAATACCAATAACGCGATCCTTCTGCTCGCCAGAATTCTTCTCTCCTTCATCTTCATCCTGTCCGGCTTCGGCAAGCTGACCGATCCGGCTTCCACGGCCGGTATGATCACGGGCGCCGGCCTGCCTGCTGCAACAGCTCTGGCCTATCTGGCCGGTGCGTTTGAGTTGATCACCGGTCTTTCTGTCCTCGTTGGCTTCCAGACGAAGATCGTTGGCTGGGCCTTGGCGCTGTTTTGCATCTTCACCGGCGCTGTTTTCCATAGCGGCACGGTTGCCGTTCCCGGCTGGCCGGATGCAGCACTCGGCTGGATCAACACGCTGAACGGTATCATGATGATGAAGAACTTCACCCTCGCTGGCGCTTATATCCTACTGGCAACGGTTGGAGCAGGCGCCTACTCGCTCGACGCTCGTCGCGGTGGTAAGCTGGCACTTGCCTGATATGCAGGGGGCTATTCAATATAGCCGATAAAATTTCCTGTATCGACCGGCTCTTTAAAGCCGGGATAAATACAAAGGCCCGCCGGAGCGATCCGACGGGCTTTTTGCTTTGAACGGCATGCTGTCGTGGATCACGGACATCGGCTGGTCATTTGTCAGGGAAAGGAACCCCCGTTTTTCCTGACAAACTCTAAACAGCCTTAGCCGCCGTGCGGGCCGGAGCAAACCTTGGTGAACGGATTGCAGACTCCTGCGTTGGCTAGGGTGAGTGTTTCACCAGTGCCCAAGAACAGCGAGATAATAAGAAGTGCTTTCATGTGGTATTTCATCATTACCCCCAGATATGATTGAAATAATAAGCACGGAGACAATATAAAAATATTTTTTTATAGCGCATCCGTGCCGGTCAGTTAGGTGCTTATTTTGCGATAAGTCAATTATTTTTTATGAGCATAAAATCATTAAATGATATTTTCTATATAAATTGATATCAAAAATGTCGTAAAAATGATATTTTAAATCAATTTAAGAGCTGACATGCGCCATAAAAAAATTTTAAATAAAAATAATAATAAATCATAAAAAAATAAATAGTTACCAAAAATACATTGCCTATTCACCTTTGATTTCGAAAAAAGACTTATATAGAAATTTCTATTTATTGAGATGGACTGGTTCCAAAGTAAAAGCCCAGCGTCTATTCAGACCCTGGGCTTTTACGTCATTATTGAATTTGGGAAGTGTGGGAAGCGGTCTGCTATATTATGTCTGCCCTGATAATTCAGAGTGCGCTTCTGACCGCGTCGATAATTCTGGCGATCTGGGCATTGCCTTCATGCTCAGGCTTGCGGGCGCGGACCAGGCAGGCCTGCGAACGCAGGATGACACCATCACCTAGCACCTTCAAGTGATTGGCCTTCAGCGTTGAGCCGGTAGATGTGATGTCGACGATAATGTCGGCCTGGCCAGCAGCGGGCGCACCTTCGGTGGCGCCGAGGCTTTCGACGATCCGATAGAGCTGGATGCCGTGCTGACGGGAGAAGAACTGCTGGGTCAGACGCCAGTATTTGGTGGCGATCGCCAGCCTTCGGCCATGGCGGGCGCGAAATTCCTGCGCCACATCCCCCAGATCGGCCATGCTGTCCACATCCAGCCAGATATCCGGCACGGCGACCACGACATCGGCATGACCAAAGCCGAGCCGTGCGGCAATCTCCACCCGCTTGTCGGCTTCCGCAAGGCCTTCCCGGATCAGGTCCTCGCCGGTGACGCCGAAGTCGACTGTGCCATTGCCGATTTCGCGGGAAATTTCCGAGGCGGAGAGATAGGCAATCTCGATATCCTCGCCTTCGACCCGACCGCGATAGGAGCGGTCATTGCCGACAGCGGTAATGGTCAGCCCGGCACGGGCAAAAATCGCCGAGGCATCTTCTTTCATCCGGCCCTTGGAGGGCAATCCGATGGTAATGGTCATCAGCGCGCCCTCGCCAGTTCGATGCGGTCCAGCCAGAGGGAGAAGCCGACGGCAGGAATGGTGTCTTTTGCCCCGAGAAGCGTCAACAGGCGGTCGAACCGCCCGCCACCGGCGAGAACGGCGGGTTCGCCTGTTAGGGCCACTTCAAACACCAGACCGGTATAATAATCCAGTGGTCGGCCAAAGGCGGCGCGATAGGTGATCCGGGTGAGATCGACACCAAGGTTGGCCAATGCGGCGATCCGCGCTTCAAACCCGGCCAGCGCTGCACCCAGCGACAGGCCCGCCGCATCGGCAAAGCCTGTCAAGGCTGCGGCGGCTTCGCTCAGCGGCAATTCCAGCGATAGAAACTCGCGCAGCAGTAACAGGGCCGCGCCATCCAGCCGGGTTTCGGCCAGCGCCAGCTTTTCCTTCAGCCTCGCGGCAATTTCGCGGGGGCTGCGGCTGGCATTGGTGGAATAGCCGGTGTCTTCCATGGTCCGGTCGAGATGGGCGATCAGCCCGGCTTCGTCGCCTGAGGATAACAGCGCTTCCACAGCCGGATCGAGACCATGCGCCGTTTGTGGGCTGGCCAGGGTTTTTAACAATTGATCGAGATGAGTACTGTCACCGAACGCCTGGATTAGCCGTCTTTGCCAGCCTGAGGGCAGGCCAAGGGTTTTGACCACGGCCTCAAACACCGCCTGATCGCCGAGCGTGACGGTCAGCGGACGTCCGGGCAGCAGCTTGTGCAGAATGCCGATGGCATCATTAATGGCGCGGGCATCGGCGCGGGCCGTGGCGGGCTCGCCCAGATCTTCGATGCCGGCCTGATAGAATTCATTGCCGCCTTCGCGACGCTGGCGAAACACTTCGCCCAGATAAGCGTAGCGTTTCGGCGTGCCGGTAGCGTTTTCAATATGGCTGAGACAGACGGGAATGGTAAATTCCGGTCGCAGACACAGGCTTTCGCCGGTCTCGCTTTCGGTGAGGAAAATTCGGCGGCGCAGATCCTCGCCCGCCATATCCAGAAACGGCTCGGCGGGCTGGATAACCGGGGTATCGACCCTCGCCGCGCCACGCGCGGCAAAGTCATCAAGAAGAGCGCCGGCGAAATCCGGCATATTGATCAGAGGCATTGATTATCCCGGTCAGTTACGCATGCATTCGGGATAATCCGAACACCACCCTTTGACTGTTATGTCAATGATGGGTCTGGCTATGCTGCCATTTTTTATAGGCCAACAGGCCCCCGGCCAAAACCAGCAGGCCAAGCGGCATTACAGTGTAGATCTGCTCAAAACTTGTCACTGTTTCATCTCCAGAATAGAGAACCTCGCCAATATATGTAGCACGATTGCTAGAAAAATCCAGAAGACGAAGCCGAGTAACGGTAATTTATGATCACCATTGGGCGAAAGACTGCTGGCGGCAATCGGCGCGGCCACACCGACGGTAAGGCAAACGGTGGACAGCCGGTCGAACCACGAGGCTTCGAGCTTTTTCATTTCGTTCCACTGGGTCACCGGAATGGGGGCGCTGTCTTGCAAAGCTGTCTCCGTGGTTGCGATTCCAGTCTATCTTAGCTTGAACGGACCGTCACCCTCTTGCCTATCGTCAATCCTTAGTTGGGAGACCGTCTTTCTGCAGGGTCTGGTATTGTCTCAAGAATTCCCGCACGCGCTCAAGGGCATCAGCTGGATCGGACCGGCGGTGGTATTCTTCGAGAATGATCTGTTCGATCTGCTGGCGGATGGTCTGGCGTCCCAGTGTGTCGCTATCGGGCAGGGTGCGGATCTGTGGCAGCAGGGTGCGGCGGGCTTCCTCTAATCGGGTTTGAAGGTTGGTTGCCGCGTCGAGAATGGTGACGTCGATAATCTCCGCCGAGTCTTCCGGGCGCTGTGGTGGTTGGTAAATTGCGCCTTGGGGTGGGTTTCCCGGTCTCTCCCGCCTGTGGCGCAGTAGCAGCGCCAACACGCTGACCGCAAAAACCGGCGGCGTCACGATGATCAGTGCCTTGATCCAGTCGGATGAGGATTGCCACGTATCGAAAAGATCGGCCCAAAGGTTGTAATCGGCCATTGTCCATTGTCTCCCGCGCTTGAAAACCAAGCGATCGCCAGAGAACAGTCTCTGGCGATCGGGGAGGTAGAAAAGCCGCAACAAGACGACCGCCTTGGCCTTTAAGCCGAAGCTCTGGACATACGCCAAGGCCTCCCCGACCATAGAAGGATGGAGAGTGGACCATATAGACACAGCCCACCGCCTCAGCCACAAACCTATGGCTGAGGGGTGTCTTTATAACGACCGACACGGGCCGCTTGCTGAGGAGTTTTCTACGCTCCGGGATCGGTGCGTTACAACCGATCCTGAAATGGTTCTAGCGTATAAGGAGTGGAGGGGGAAGGGGGCGTTTGCGCGGGGGGGACCCCCCTCTGGCTTGCCAGCCATCTCCCCCTCAAGGGGGGAGATCGGTATGCCTTGTCCGCCTATTTCCTCTTAAAACGTATGGCAATAGATTCCTGTTTTCTCAACGCAAAACGCTAATGATAGCCGAGCCGCCAACCCCATCGATCTCCCCCCTTGAGGGGGAGATGCCCGGCAGGGCAGAGGGGGGTACTCCACCCGGCACCTCGCCCATATCTCACCTGAAAGCGAATATCACCGCAGTGTCTCAACCAAGCGAATGATATGAGAGCAGACCTCATCGAGCCGACGTGTAACGTCCTCGTTGGTGACGCGAAGGATCGTCCAGCCAAGCGACGACAGCATCTGATCCCGCCGTGCGTCCTTGTGAATCTGGTGGTCATCGCTATGGGTTGCGCCGTCGATCTCTACGATCAACTTATATTCCGAGCAGGCGAAATCGACGATATAGCCGTGAATCGGCATTTGTCGCCGAAAGCTCAATCCCATCAACCGATGCGCCCGAACCGCGTTCCAGAATTTCAACTCGGCATCGGTCATAGCCTTGCGCATCTGCCGCGCATTTTGCCGATTGCGTACTGGAACATCAAAATGCGGCATCGTTGGGAACCGTGTCGTTGCCACGGTAGTCTGGCATGGCGCTGCGGAATTTATAACCGTGAAATTCGGTGGGGTTGATTGCCCTTCGTCGTCCAGATTGGGACCGCTTTGCGTGTGGGGTTACCCCCTCTGGCTTGCCAGCGTTCGTCATTTGAAACGATTCACTGGATCGTTTCATCGGCTTTGCCGACCACTCCTCACCCCACCTCAAGGGGGGAGATCGGTATGCCGCACCCGCCTATTTCGTCTTGAGACAAGGATCAAGGAGTTTAGTCTGACCAAACCCCAAAACGCGAATGCCCAAAACGCGAATGATAGCCGAGCCGCCAACCTCCTTCGATCTCCCCCCTTGAGGGGGAGATGCCCGGCAGGGCAGAGGGGGGTCCCCCACCCGACAACATCAAACCAAAACCCTTATTTCGCCCGCGCCCGATCTTCCGCCTGGGCGGCCAAAATCTCTTTCACCTTGGCCACAAGCTCTGCTTCCGGCGCGACAATCTGCGCCACGCGGGCTTCGCGCCATTCGGTGTTGTCGGTGATCTCACCTGACAGACGCTTGCCTTCGATCAGGTCCTTGATTTGCACCACGCCCTGTTCACGCTCATCGCCGCCCTGGATGATGGCGATGGGGGAGCCGCGACGGTCGGCATATTTCAGTTGATTGCCAAATTTCTTCCAATTGCCCTGATACATCTCAGCGCGAATGCCTTCATTGCGAAGCGCCTGGGTAAAGCGCTGATAGCGCCCCATGCTCTCGACATCGCCATCCATGACCGTGATCAGAACCGGAGCGATCACCTCGTCGGCACCCAGCTTGCCCAGGTTTTTCAAGGCGGTCATCAAGCGCGAGACGCCAATGGAAAAGCCGGTGGCCGGAACAGGCTGGCCCATGAAACGCGACACGAGGCCATCATACCGCCCACCACCGCCGACCGAACCGAAGACGACCTTTTCGCCTTTTTCGTTGGTGACGTCGAATGTCAGTTCGGCTTCATAGACGGGGCCGGTGTAGTATTCGAGACCGCGCACGACGGAGGGGTCGATTTGAATTCGGCTGCGATCATACCCGGCGGCATCGGTCAGCGTTGCTATTGTTTGCAACTCGCTGATGCCCTCTAAGAAAAGAGCATTCTCGGCAGGGAATGAATTTATGAAACCGTCTAGAACCGTCAGATTAGTGTCCTGAATGTTTGTCTCTTGTTTAAGTTTGTCGCTGCCCTCTACAGGGGTATATTGAATACTCTTCCAACTCAAAAATTGGATTACGGTTTCAATTTGACCGTGGTCCAATCCGGCGCCCTTGGTGAAATCGCCGCTTTCGTCTTTCCGGCCAGCGCCGAGTAGAAGTCTTACGCCTTCAAAACCAAATTTGTCGAATTTATCCATAGCCCGAAGAACATTCAGGCGCTGAATGGCCTTGTCATCACCGCCAAGATTGATCGACTCCAATAGGCCATCCAGAACCTTGCGGTTGTTCACCCGGATCACATAATCACCACGCTTGATGCCCAATGCTTCCAGCGTATCGGCCATCATCATGCACATTTCGGCATCGGCCTGCACGCCAGGTGCGCCAACGCTGTCAGCATCGAACTGCATGAACTGGCGGAAACGGCCCGGACCCGGCTTTTCATTGCGGAACACATAGCCGGCGCGGTAGGTGCGGTAGGGCAGTTGGATTTCGTTGAAATTTTCCGCGACATGGCGGGCGAGCGGTGCAGTCAGGTCGTAGCGCAGGCTCATCCATTGCTCGTCGTCGTCCTGAAGCGAGAACACGCCTTCGTTCGGGCGGTCGCTGTCGGGCAGGAATTTGCCGAGCGCATCGGTATATTCGAACAGCGGCGTCTCAATGGGATCGAAGCCGTAGCGCTCATAAACCTCGCGGATTTTCGCGGTCATCTCGTTGACGGCGCGGATGTCATGGGCTTCCCGATCCACGAAACCACGCGGCAGGCGGGCTCTCAGTTTCTGGGGCTTTTTGGTCTTTTCGCTCATGATCGGCACCGAGTCTCTGATATTTTTTGGGGTAAATGTGTGTTGCGGCTGTCTTAGTGGATGACGCCCTGAGCGGCAAGGCCGAAGGCTGGTTTCGGCCCGAAGCCAATGCTATAGGCCGGAAATGATCCTGGAAGCCCTGAATTACGCCGCAACATGGTGGGTGACGTCGAAAGCGCATCGGCCTTATATCCGCTATTCCATCAATCTCTGGTCGCGCGCCCGCCGCTGCGCCAGCGATTGGGCGGAGCATGAGCGCAATTGCAAACGGGCGGTCCTGCATGCGGCGCAGCCGATCATGCCGCGCCGCACGGTTGTCGTGCTTGGCTCCGGCCTGCTGCGCGATGTGCCTGTTTTGGAATTGTCACGGGCCTTCGATACGGTCGTGCTGGTGGATCTGGTGCATGTCGCCAGCGTCCGGGCCTGGGTGGGGATGAAGGGGCTGAAGAACGTCCGGTTCATCGAGCGCGACCTTTCCGGCTACGACGCGCTGAAACAGGGAGAGCTGCCGGAACCGCTGGATTTCCTGCGCCGCGTTCCATGGCTTGATCTGGTGGTCTCGGCCAATGTTCTTTCCCAGATTGGCATGGGCGCTAAAAAGCGGCTGGCCGGGGAGGCGGCGGAGGCGATGCCTGGGGATAGCGTCGCCCGGCTGATCCGCGCTCATCTCGACGGATTGTCGCAAGTGCCTGCCCGGGTCTGTCTGCTGACGGATATTTCTTTCTCCGTCATCGACCGCAATGATGTGCTGCGTGAGGAAACCGATCTTCTGGCGGGTATTGCGCCGCCTGAAACAGAGCAGGGCTGGGATTGGCCCGTCGTGCCGCTGGGGGAAGAGAGTAAGGATTATCGTATTGTTCACAAGGTCATATATGCTTCCTCAGGTTAATTCGAATCATCGCTGACATGAGCCATTTGGGGGGGTGCATGCATTTTCTGTTTCTGGATACGAGTGGCATCGATTACGATCCAGAAACGCCTCTGCAACAGCCACTCGGCGGCACGCAATCGGCCATTGCCTATCTTTCCGAGGAATTGGTCAAGGCTGGTGCCACGGTGACCCTGATGAACAATCCTAGCCGTGAGCGGGTGGTAAAGGGCGTTCGGCTGGTGGAAAGCAGCACCATCGGACGTGAGGGCTTCGGCCAGTTCGATATCGTCGTCGTGGTATCGGTGGCGTTGGGCATCAAATTTCGTCAGGTCGTTCCCAAACACATTCCCATGGTGCTTTATTGCCATCACGCTGCCGATCAAGTGTCGGTTTCGACCCTGCGCAATGCGGAGGAACGGGCCGTCTGGGACGCCTTTGTGATGGTGAGCCATTGGCAGGTCAACGATTATGCCGCGGCCTTTGGTCTTAATCCAACGCGGGCCGCGGTGATCGGCAATGCAGTATCTCCTGCTTTTCTGGAACGTCCCTTGCAACCGGCATGGTTTGAGATCGGCGCTGAGCCAGTCCTGACCTATACCAGCACACCCTTTCGTGGATTGGACATTCTGCTGCTGGCTTTTCCTTCCATTCGTGCCCGATTGTCAGGGGCAGAGCTTAAAATTTTCTCGGGCATAAAGATTTACACTGCTGATGCTCAGAATGACCCCAATGCCTATCTCTATGAAGTTGCACGTAGCCTGTCGGGCGTGACCTATCATGACTCGGTTTCGCAAAAAAAACTGGCTGATGTTATGGGGAATGCTGCTGCCCTGACTTATCCATCGACATTCGCGGAAACCTTTTGCATAGCTGCTGTCGAAGCCTTGGCCAGCGGGGCGGAGGTGCTGACGACGCGACTTGGTGCGCTACCGGAAGTTCTAAATGGACTCGGTCAGTTCATGGACATGGCACCATCCTACCGGCAACTCGCGCAGAACTACATCGAATTTGCCAGTGAGGCCTTGGTGGCAATGAAGCGAGATCCGTCCGCTGCGGCGGCACGACGCCAGGAGCGGACGGACTATGTCCGTACCCACTTCACCTGGGCGCGCCGGGCGCAGCAATGGTTGGATCTGGCGGGCCAACTCAAGGGCCGGAAGGGCTGATCGAAAACGCTTGCCTCATGAGGCGATTGGCATACACTGCGTCCATGGCTCTCGTTCTTCGCCTTATGCTGGTTATTGCCGCTCTGGCCTATGGCGCCATGCCGGTTAGCGGCTTGGCGGCCTCCGGCGGTATGGCGACCTTGATGACGATGCCGGTTCCCGAAACGCCCCATGGCCATGATATGATGCTGTCCGCATCGCCGATGCAGGCTGCTAGCCCATCCGGGCATCTCCACAAGACCGACGGAAACTGTCCTGATCGGCATCAGGCAATGGGATGTGGGCATTGTGCCGCCTGCGTGAGCCTGCTTGCGGATTTTTCCGTTGTGTTTGGCAAGCCACTTGTGGGGGATGCGCCATTGCCGGGATCGACGACCCGGTTGCTATCACTGGCGCCTCTGCCCTTGGTGCCGCCGCCTCGTTTCTGATGGATGAAAGAGCCTATGGAATCCGGGAAAGGCCGGATTTCGACTTACTTGTCATCATTAGAAAGGGACCGTCATGGTCAAAACAGTACTTCTTGCCGCAAGCCTGTTGCTTGCCACCACTGCCGCTTATGCCGACGACACAATGAAAGGCATGGATCATTCCATGCCCTCGACCACGTTGAACGCGCCATCCAGCAAGGCTTTTACAGCCGCCAATGCCAGGATGCATAAGGCCATGGCCATGCCGATGACCGGCAACGCCGATGTGGATTTCGTGCGCGGCATGATTGCTCACCACCAGGGCGCTATCGACATGGCCAAGGTAGAGTTGCAATATGGCAAGGACGAAAAGATCCGCACGCTGGCCGAAGAGATCATCAAGGCGCAGCAGGGCGAAATTGCCATGATGCAGCAATGGCTTGATATGCACGGCAAATAAGCGACCAGCGGCTGTCTCAAGTATTGGATACGCTTGAGGCAGCCGTGCTGCTGCCTTGCTTGGAGGAGAACATGACGCGGGCGCTGACCACCATTGGCCTCGATGCCGACGATACGCTCTGGCAAAACGAGCAATTCTACCGGCTGACGGAAGAGCATTTCCGGTCGCTGCTGACTGATTATGCTGAATCCTCCATGATTTCGGAACGGCTTCTGGAGGCGGAAAAGCGCAATCTGGCCCATTACGGTTTCGGCATTAAAGGCTTTACCCTGTCGATGATCGAGACCGCGCTGGATATTACCGAGGGTAGGGCGCCCGGCACAGTGATCGGCGAGATCCTGGCGATTGGCCGTGATCTTCTCAGCCATCCGGTGGAAACGCTGCCCGGTGTGCGCGATGTGCTGGAAGCCTTGGCAGGGCAATATTTCCTGGTGATGATTACCAAGGGCGACCTGTTCGACCAGGAACGCAAACTGGCGCAATCCGGGCTTGGTGATTTTTTCGATGCGGTGGAAATCGTCTCCGATAAAAACGCCACCACCTATCGGCGACTTTTTTCAAAGCATGGCGATGAGCCGGAACGATCAATGATGGTTGGCAATTCGCTGAAATCCGACATCGTGCCCGCGCTGGCCGTCGGAGCCTGGGGCGTCTTCGTACCGCATGAGCTGACCTGGGTTTTCGAGCATGTGGAAAAGCCCGTCGATGCGCCGCGGTTTCGCGAATTGCCTGAGATCAGCGCCCTGCCGGAACTGGTGGCTTCGATAGGCTGAGGGTTAGGTGGGCCGAATAAACGTAGCCTTCAACTGCTCCACTATATCCCGGCAAACACAGCCTTCCAGGTGATCGTTGACCAGTCCCATCGCCTGCATGAAGGCATAGACTGTGGTGGGGCCGACAAAACTCCAGCCACGCTTTTTCAATTCCTTCGACAACCGGATGGACGTGGGCGATGTAGGATTGGCGCGCAGCGTTGCATAATCCATTTTGGCCGGGCGTTCTTCGGGGCCAGGCTCAAAACGCCAGAAATAAGCGGCGAGGGAACCGAACTCGGCCTGCAAGTCCAAAGCCCGCCGGGCATTGTTGATGGTGGAAACGATCTTGCCACGATGGCGCACAATGCCAGTATCGGCAAGGCAACGGGCAATGTCCGCATCATCGAACAGCGCTACTTTTGCAAAGTCGAAACCGGCAAAGGCGGCGCGAAAATTCTCGCGCTTGCGCAGAATGGTCAGCCAGGACAGGCCGGATTGAAAGCCTTCCAGGCAGATTTTCTCGAACAGGCGGTGGTCGTCGGTAACAGGGCGGCCCCATTCCTCGTCATGATAGCGTCGGTAATCCGCAAGCCCCCCATGCCAGAAACAGCGCAATACGCCTTCTTCGTCGGCAATCAATCCTGCACTATCCATTCCCGCTCCCTCGTTTGATTTTTTGTTTACTCTTTGTTCACTGTCTTTTCAAACGAAATACTAACCCTGACAAAAGCTTTCCCGCATTGTGGCAAATGGAATGAATGCGCGTTTACCTTTTCCACAAGTGGCGGTGGCAGGTTGATCCCAACGGACTGTGGGTCCTGATGGTTTAAAAAATGGGTTTAGCCGATGCTGCCACCGCGTTTTCTCCTGAAAGCCAGTCTTGCCTTGACACTGGCGCTCACCTTGCCGGCCATAACCGGGCAAGCCGTGGCGCAGGATCGCTATCAAATCCGCCCACCGGTTGTCGTCAGCCCGGACCTTGCAGCGCCATGGCTATTGCAATTGGGTGTGCGGGCCGAGCCACCAGCCGTTAATCCGAGCAGGACTTCTGCCGCCCAGCCGGTTTACTATCGCCCGGTGAGCAAGCCGGTACCGCAGCAATACCGCCAGCCTGCCGCTTCCGCCGCACCGTTGCGGCCTGCGCTTCAACAAGCGTCAGCCATGCCCGCGCCCAGACAGATGTCGCCGACGCCCGCACAATTCCTGCCGCAGGTGGTGGCCTACCAGACCAGGGAAAAGCCGGGCACACTGGTGATCGATACCAATAATCGCTTTCTCTATCTGGTGATGGACGGAGGAATGGCGCGCCGCTATGGCGTCGGTGTTGGCAAGCCTGGTTTTGAATGGGCTGGCGAGCACAAAGTGACCCGCAAGACAGAGTGGCCGGAATGGATTCCGCCGCAGGAAATGATCGCGCGTGAAGCTGCCAAGGGCCATTATCTGCCGGCCCGCATGCAGGGTGGGCCTGAAAATCCATTGGGTGCCCGGGCGCTTTATCTTGGCTCGACCCTCTACCGTATTCACGGGACCAATGCGCCATGGACAATCGGCTATGGCGTATCTTCCGGCTGCATCCGCATGCGCAACCAGGATGTAACGGATCTCTATGGCCGCGTACCCGTGGGTACGAAAGTTATCGTGATGTGATCAGAGGCTAGCTGCTGATTTCAAGTCACACTATTGTCACCTTTTTGACAAAATCGACCGGGGATGGCTTGCAACATTGCTAAGCTTGGATAGTTTTGTTCGAACTGTTTGGAGAGGGAAATTGCCTATGCGGATGAGGGGAACGGGTGTGGCGATGGCCGCATTGATGATGGCAGCACTGGCCTTGCCAGCTTCAGGCTCGGCAGCAGCGCCGAGAGCGGACGATCCGGCCAGCTCAACAGCCAGCAGCGTTGTAACACCGCAGATGATGAAGCGGGAAGTCCCCGACAAATTCAAGCGGCGGCTGGTGCGGCTCAGAACCGATGAGGCGCCGGGTACAATCATCATCGATACCAATAACAAGTTCCTGTATCTCGTTGAGGGTAATAACCGGGCGATCCGCTACGGCGTCGGCGTCGGGCGCGAAGGTTTCGGTTGGTCTGGTGTCGTCAATATCGGTCGCAAGGTGGAATGGCCAAGCTGGCGTCCACCGGAAGAAATGCGCGTGCGGGAAGCGCGTCGCGGTCATGTCCTGCCGGTCGTCCAGGAAGGAGGACCGGATAACCCGCTCGGCGCACGCGCCATGTATCTCTACAAGGGTAATCGCGATACGATTTTCCGCATTCATGGCACCAATCAGCCATGGTCAATCGGGCTGAATCTGTCCTCGGGTTGCATCCGTATGAACAATAGGGATGTCGAGGATCTCTATGCCCGCGCCGACATCGGCAGCAAGGTTATCGTGGTCGGTCCTGGCAATAAGCAGGGCGAAGTGAGTTTCGATGACCGTGGTATCGACCTGCTGAGGACGATCTTCGGCGGCTGATATAGGATTATGTCCCTAACTTTCGTCATGACGAAGGGTTTCTCTACCGAGTGCCGTTGAAGATGGCGCTCGATTTTTGCTTCTGATGAATTCAGTCATTTCATAAGAACGCATCGAAGCTTCTGAAGCATCCTTGTGATGAAAAATTTCGAATATCTTAAATGCGTCAAAGGCTTGGGATATTCAGCAGTGGAATAAGGAGAGTCATCTTCAATGACACTTCTTATAAGCCTGCTTCAGGACAAAGCCGGGAAAATGAATACGCCAGCAATCGAGCCATTCTGGCTGCCGAGCGCACAGGACTTTCCCATGCAAAAGACCGGCTGCTTGGTCGAGAGGCTTCTGACGATCACGGTGGAATAGTAAAAAGAGGACACTGCGCTGGCTGCCTTTTCGAATATTTCGAGAATAGACATCCTATCCTTATAGTCATAGCAGCGCGTGATCGTCAGAAGGCCACATTCCTGGCTGCTCAATCCATGAAATATCGCAGTTTTTTCGCCAATTTTGACCAGGCCATTGTTAAGGTCGCCCGACCATTCCTCGATAAGGCCGTAGGGCAATGTCCGGCGGCTGATCCCGCTGTTATCGGTAATCTTTTCGGCGTCTGCCGTTTGCACAAATCCTGCAATTTTAAACAAGACATTCCCCATCAGACGTATTGTTCAACCGGCACGATCCAAATATCGATAAGGCCGGAATTCGGCTCATCGCGAATACTTGCCCTGCCCTCTCAAATTGACGATGACTGCTTCTGCCTGGACTTCTTTTTTGGGGCGATACCGTAAAAGCGGGATGCGTTTTTGTAGCCAAGAACCAACGGCTACATCAAACTTTCTACGGTTCTCACGCTTATTCTTTTTCTTCTGAAGCCCGTGTTTTTTTAATGCAGCCATGCCGCACCTTCAAAACATTGCAGCGGCCTTCAGTGTGCCACGCGTTATAAATAATGAATGTGATTCATATACCCATGAAAATTTATAAAAAAAAGTTAAATTTAAGCATTCCTTTAAAGAAAATGGATTTTCTATTTTATGGGAAAGCCGAAGAGGAATAATAAATCCAATATCCCTGGCAGTATCCTCAGTCGAAGTGGCGGGAGCGCTACTCTTGGCTCCAGCCGATAAGGCTTTCAAGTTGCACTGGGATTGCTTGCTTGCTCAATGACAGGTGGAGCAATATTCAAAGAAATATTTTTACGGAAACGCGGGCGCAGCGTCCGTCTCAATAGCAAAAGGGCGGCTGTAAAAGCCGCCCTTTCAGAAAGTCTGAACTGTATCAAGCGTTCGAGTAATAAGGCTTCCGCGTTATTACATCATGCCGCCCATGCTGCCCGTTCAGCGCGCTTGACGCGATGAACAAACTAAAATGCCAGCGGGCTTGAAGCGATGAACGACTTAAAGAGCATGGGCGAAGCTATATGGGGTCTTCAGTAATAAGGCTTTCGCCTTATTACATCATGCCACCCATGCCGCCCATGCCGCCCATGTCAGGCATGCCGCCGCCAGCCGAATCCTTCTTAGGAAGTTCAGCAATCATGGCTTCGGTGGTGATCAGCAGGGAAGCAACCGAAGCTGCGTTCTGCAGGGCTGTGCGAACAACCTTGACCGGGTCAACGATACCCATGGCAATCATGTCACCAAACTCGCCGGTCTGGGCATTGTAGCCGAAGTTGTCGTTGTCCTTGTCGAGGATCTTGCCAACGATGATCGAAGCTTCGTCACCAGCGTTTGTTGCAATCTGGCGAACCAGAGACTGCAGAGCGCGGCGAACGATGTTGATGCCAGCTTCCTGGTCGTCGTTCACACCCTTAACGGTGATCTTGGTGGAGGAGCGCAGCAGAGCTGTACCACCGCCAGGAACGATGCCTTCCTGAACAGCAGCGCGCGTTGCGTTCAGAGCGTCGTCGATGCGGTCCTTGCGTTCCTTGACTTCGATTTCCGTCGAGCCGCCAACGCGGATCACGGCAACGCCGCCAGCCAGCTTGGCCAGACGTTCCTGCAGCTTTTCGCGGTCGTAATCGGAAGAGGTTTCTTCGATCTGAGCCTTGATCTGGGCAACGCGGCCTTCGATGTCGGACTTCTGACCAGCGCCATCAACGATGGTGGTGTTTTCCTTGGTGATGGAAACCTTCTTGGCGCGGCCGAGCATGTCGAGGGTGACAGTTTCGAGCTTGATGCCGAGGTCTTCGGAAATCACGGTGCCGCCAGACAGGATCGCGATGTCTTCCAGCATAGCCTTGCGGCGATCGCCGAAGCCAGGAGCCTTGACAGCAGCAATCTTCAGGCCGCCACGCAGCTTGTTGACAACCAGCGTAGCAAGAGCTTCGCCTTCAACGTCTTCAGCGATGATGACGAGCGGCTTGCCGGTCTGCACAACAGCTTCCAGAACGGGCAGCATAGCCTGCAAGTTGGAGAGCTTCTTTTCGTGCAGCAGGATGTAAGCGTCTTCCAGGTCAGCAACCATCTTTTCAGGGTTGGTGACGAAGTAAGGCGACAGGTAGCCGCGGTCGAACTGCATGCCTTCAACGACTTCAAGTTCGGTTTCAGCGGTCTTGGCTTCTTCGACGGTGATAACACCTTCGTTGCCAACCTTCTGCATGGCTTCGGCAATGTCCTTGCCGACCTGTGCGTCGCCGTTTGCAGAGATCGTGCCGACCTGAGCAACTTCTTCAGAGGTGGAGATCTTCTTGGCCTTGGCCTGAAGGTCCTTCACAACTTCAGCAACAGCCAGATCGATGCCGCGCTTCAGGTCCATTGGGTTCATGCCGGCAGCAACAGCCTTGTTGCCTTCGCGCACGATAGCCTGGGCCAGAACGGTAGCGGTCGTGGTGCCGTCGCCTGCGATGTCATTGGTCTTGGAAGCAACTTCCCGAACCATCTGGGCGCCCATGTTTTCGAACTTGTCTTCCAGTTCGATTTCCTTGGCAACCGATACACCGTCCTTGGTGATGCGCGGAGCGCCGAAGGACTTGTCGATGATAACGTTACGACCCTTGGGGCCGAGCGTGACCTTTACAGCGTCAGCGAGGATATCAACGCCGTGCAGCATCTTTTCGCGCGCAGTGCGGCCAAACTTGATTTCTTTAGCAGCCATTTTTCAAACTCCCGGGTGTCTAACCCATTGGTGAATTGTCTAAAAGGAAGAAGGGGTGATCAGGCTAAATCAGCCGATTACGCCCATGATGTCGGCTTCCTTCATGATCAGCAGGTCAACGCCATCGAGCTTGACTTCGGTGCCGGACCACTTGCCGAACAGAACGCGGTCGCCAACCTTGACGTCCAGGGCAACGAGCGCACCCTTGTCGTCGCGAACGCCTGGGCCGACAGCGATGATTTCGCCTTCAGCCGGCTTTTCCTTGGCGGTGTCAGGAATGATAATGCCGCCCTTGGTCTTTTCTTCGGACTCAACGCGCTTAACAACAACGCGGTCGTGCAGCGGGCGGAAATTGGTGCTTGCCATTGTCTAATCCCTCGATCAAATGACATTCGCGGGCCGAAACGGCCCCGCATGGATATTGTTAGCACTCTGTCTGTTTGAGTGCTAGCGAGCCTGAGATAAGCACGGCCTCTGACTGAGTCAAGGACGCCGTTCAAAAAATATATGCCTTAAAGGGACGACGGGCACATGACGGGACTCTCTGACATGGCAAAAGGGCAAGAGCATGTTCCGGTTGTGCCATTGGGGACAATCTGTGCCGTATTCTGGTCTGTTGGCCTCTTGAGCTTTGGTGGTCCCGCCGCGCAGATCGCCCTGATGCATCGTATCGTCGTCGATGAAAAACGTTGGCTTTCCGAAGCGCGTTTCCTGCATGCGCTGAATTACTGCATGCTTTTGCCGGGGCCAGAGGCGCAACAGCTCGCCACCTATATCGGCTGGTTGAACGGCGGAATTCGTGGTGGGCTGATTGCCGGGTTGCTTTTCGTCTTGCCCGGCCTGGCGGTGATGATCGGTCTTTCCGCTGCCTATGCGCTCTACCACGATATTGCCTGGGTTTCGGGTCTGTTTTTCGGGTTAAAGGCTGCGGTGCTGGCGATCGTCCTGCAAGCGCTGCTCCGCATTGGCGGTCGGGCGCTGAAATCAACCTTTCACCGGCTTGTCGCAGCAGTCGCCTTTTTTGCGCTGTTTTGTCTGGCATTACCCTTTCCTGTGGTCGTCCTGCTGGCGGCCCTGGCCGGGCTGATCCGCGCCTATGGGCAGCCCGTCCCAACATCCGAGCCTGGGGCAGTGAAAATACCGCTGAATTGGTGGCATATGGCGCTGTCCCTTCTCGGCTGGGCAGGTCTGTGGCTGGCGCCGCTGGCCTTGCTGGCGCTGTTTGATGGCAGCGCGCGGCTCACCGAGATCTTCCTGTTTTTCGCCCGCATGGCGCTTGTCACCTTCGGCGGGGCCTATGCCGTTTTGGCTTATGTGGCGCAGGTGGCTGTGGAACATTATCAATGGCTGCGCCCCGGAGAGATGGTCGATGGGCTGGCGCTGGCCGAAACCACGCCGGGACCCTTGGTTCTGGTCCTGTCCTTCGTCGGTTTCCTGGCGGCGTTTCGTGATGCCGATAGCGTTATGCCGTTGATATCAGGCATGACAGGGGCATTGCTGACGGCCTGGGCGACCTTCGTGCCAAGCTTTGTCTTCATTTTTGCCGGTGCGCCGCTGATCGAGCGTTTGCGCGGCAACAGGCTGGCGGATGGGGCGCTTTCGGCCATTACCGCCGCCGTGGTCGGGGTAATCTGCAATCTCGCCGTCTGGTTCGGGCTGCATGTGCTGTTTGCGAAAGTGGATCGAATTCCCTTCAGCACCTTATGGCCAGGCGAGCGCGCTCCAGGCCTCTGGTGGCCGCAACTTGCTTCGCTCGACATCCCATCACTGCTTTTGTTCGCAGGCTCGGCGCTTCTGTTGATGCGGTTAAAGATCGGCATGGTAACCGTGATGGGTCTGGCGGCTGTTGCTGGATTGGTATGGAATCTTGAAACCGTGTGATCGGCATCAGTACGGAGCCGAAAACCCTGATGTTCCGGCAAATCTCTTGCAATTGCGGCGCAGCTTTGCCATGTCAGGCCAGTTCTTTCAGCAGGCAACGGATTCCATGGCAAAACGCATCGATACGCTCAATGAAATCACCCAGGGTTACGACGTCATCCTCTCGGATGTCTGGGGCGTTTTGCATAATGGAATCGATGCTTTCCCAGCGGCAGGAGAGGCCCTGTCGCAAGCCCGGGCCGATGGCGTTTCCGTCGTGCTGATTACCAATGCTTCACGGCCGTCCGACCGTGTGAAGATAATGCTGGATCAAATCGGTGTCCCGGAAACGGCCTATGACGCTATCGTCTCTTCCGGTGATGTGACGCGAAAACTGATTGAAAAAGCCCCGCGCCGCGCTTTTCTGATCGGTCAAAGCCAGGATCTGTCGCTGTTTCAGGGGCTTGATGTTGAACTGGTTCCGGCGGACGAGGCCGACGCCATTATTTGCACAGGGCTGTTCAATGACGAAGAGGAGCAGCCGGAAGACTATCGCGGGATGCTCGAAGGCTTGAACCAGCGCGGACTTCCGATGATTGTTGCCAACCCCGACCTGATCGTAGAGCGTGGCCATCGGCTGGTTCCCTGCGCTGGCGCGTTGGCCGCAATATACGCTGAAATGGGTGGTGAAACCCGCTATGCTGGCAAGCCGCACAATCCGATTTACGAGGCGGCCCTGGCGAAAGCGCAGGAGATACGCGGCGCTGAAATTGACCGCAGCCGCATCATCGCCATCGGCGACGGCATGCCGACCGACGTGAGGGGCGCGCTCAGCTTCGGCCTTGATCTTCTCTATGTGAGTGGCGGCATCCATGCGGCGGAATATACCAATGACGGCAAGACTGACGAGACAATGCTGAACGCTTACCTTGAGCGGGAGGCGGCAACGCCCAAGTGGTGGATGCCCCGGTTGGCCTGACGGGAAATAGCAATGACCGTTTTTCACCGCAATGAGAAGAAGACACCGCTGCCCGACAGCCTGAAGGGCGGCGTTGTTGCCATCGGCAATTTCGACGGCGTGCATCGCGGCCATCAAAGCGTGCTCGACCGCGCGCTGGAGCTGGCGCAGCAACGCGGCGTTCCCGCCTTGGTCCTGACTTTTGAGCCGCATCCCCGTGCGGTGTTCAACCCACAGGACCCGGTATTTCGTCTGACCCCGGCGCCGCTCAAGGCCCGCCTTCTGGAGGCGATGGGGTTTCAGTCGGTGATCGAATATCCGTTCGACCGGGAATTCTCGCAGCGTTCCGCCGAGGATTTCGTCAAGACCGTGCTGGTGGACTGGCTGGGGGCTTCCGAAGTGGTGACCGGCTTCGATTTTCATTTCGGCAAAGGGCGCGAAGGCGGTCCGGCCTTCCTGATGGAAATGGGCGCGCAATACGGTTTCGGCGTCACACTTCTCGATGCCTTCCGCGATGAAAATGCCGAGGTTGTCTCTTCCACCCGTATTCGTGGTTTGTTGGCCGAGGGTGCGGTCAGCGAAGTGGCTGGCCTGCTCGGCTATCGCTTCACGGTCGAGGCCGAGGTTATCAAGGGCCAACAGCTTGGCCGCACGCTGGGCTTTCCCACGGCCAACATGGCGCTCTCTCCCAAAACCACCCTGCGCCCCGGCATCTATGCCGTGCGCCTGCGCCGGGCCGATGGTTCGATACACGATGGCGTTTCCAGTTTCGGTTATCGCCCCACGGTAACGGACAACGGTGCGGCACTTCTTGAAACCTTCGTCTTCGATTTCTCTGGCGATCTTTATGGGGAAACCTGCGGGGTATCCTTCTTCGGTCATCTGCGCGACGAGTGGAAATTCGAGGGCCTCGATCCGCTTGTTGCCCAGATCAAGCAGGATGCCGAAGAGGCAAGGGCATTGCTGGCAGGCGTGACGCCCCTTGGCGAACTGGATCGAAAAATCGCCTTTTGACGCCATTGTCGATCCTACGGCTCAAAGCTTCCGTTTTTTTTCAGCCTGAATGCCAGGCATTTGCCGGTTGCAGCCCGGCGGTGAATCGGAAATGATCGAAGATACGTTGAGGCGCGCAATGCAGTTGCGTCTCTGCTTTTGCGGGAGAGGTTTCATGCAAAAACGTATTTGGACAGCGGCCTGCTGGCTGCTGGTTATTCCGTATATTGGCCTGTTATGGGTTCCATTTTATAATATTCGCGAGCCTTCGCTATTCGGCTTTCCATTTTTCTATTGGTATCAGTTGATGTGGGTGCCGCTGACATCGCTCCTGATTTACATTGCCTACAGGAGCATGCGCCATGACGACTGAGATCAATCCGACGGCGCTTGCCGTCTTCATCTTCTTCTTCGCGCTGGTCACCGTCATGGGCTTCGTCGCGTCGCGCTGGCGCAGACCCGAGACCATGGCCCATATCGATGAATGGGGACTTGGCGGGCGCAAATTCGGCACATGGATCACCTGGTTTCTGGTGGGTGGCGATTTCTATACTGCCTATACCGTGATTGCCGTTCCGGCGCTGGTCTATGCGGTTGGTGCCTATGGTTTCTTCGCTCTGCCCTACACGATCATTGTCTATCCCTTCGTGTTTCTGGTCATGCCGATCTTGTGGCGGCGCGCCAAGGAGCATGGCTATGTGACCGCAGGCGATGTCGTGCATGGCCAATACGGCTCTCGCGCTTTGGAACTGGTGGTGGCGCTGACAGGTGTGATCGCCACCATGCCCTATATCGCCCTTCAGTTGGTCGGCATGGCTGCGGTGCTGAAGGCTCTTGGCCTTCATGGCGAAGTGCCGCTGATGGTGTCTTTCATCATTCTGGCGCTCTACACCTATTCGGCAGGCTTGCGCGCTCCGGCACTGATTGCCTTCGTCAAGGACATCATGATCTATATCGTGGTGATTGTCGCCGTCGCCGCGATCCCGATGAAGCTTGGCGGCTATGCCAATGTGTTTGCCAGCGCCGATGCGGCCTTCCAGGCCAAAGGCTCCGGCGGTCTGTTGCTGGGCGGCAATCAATATGTAGCCTATGCGACGCTTGCCTTTGGTTCGGCGCTGGCGGCCTTCATGTATCCGCACACGCTCACGGGTATTTTCGCCTCCAACGGCGCCAATACCATCCGCAAGAATGCGGTGCTGCTGCCTGCCTATACGCTGCTGCTCGGCCTGCTGGCCCTGCTGGGCTATATGGGCCATGCGGCTGGCCTGAAGCCAGCCACCCCGAATGACATCGTACCGATGCTGTTCCAGACGCTGTTTTCGGATTGGTTCGCAGGCTTTGCCTTTGCCGCCATCGCCGTCGGCGCCCTGGTGCCAGCGGCGGTGATGAGCATTGGGGCCGCCAATCTCTTTACCCGCAATTTCTGGAAGGCCTATATCAACCCGGATGTGTCGCACGCCGGTGAAGCACAGGTGGCAAAAATCACCTCGCTGGTGGTCAAGGTCGGGGCGCTGCTGGTCATCGTCTTCCTGCCGACTCAATTTGCGCTGGATCTTCAGCTTTTGGGTGGGATCTGGATCTTGCAGACTTTGCCAGCGCTGATCTTTGGCCTGTTTACAAATTGGTTCCGGGTGCCGGGCCTGCTGGCTGGCTGGGTGGTCGGCTTTGTCGGCGGCACATGGCTGGTCTGGCTGAATGGCTTGAAGCCGCTGCATACGCTCACCATCGACGGAACACCCGTCACCATCTATACCGGGATTCTGGCGCTGCTGGCCAATATTGTCGTGGCTGTTGTGGTCAACCTGATAACCCCAGCCAAGGTACCGGCGCGGGCGTGATCCGGGTTTTCAATTTCGGCAAGGCGGTCTTGGCCGCCTTGTTGTTTTGCCTTTTCTATTTCCCTCTTCTCTTTCGGTGGGAAACCGCTTAAACAATCGCCATCATGAGAACAGTCCGGTCGACCATATCCTTCCGCATTATTGGGCGAATTACTGGCCCGGCCTTCCGCGCGCTCTAGGAGCAGCCGGAGGGTCCGGGTTTTCGGCGTGTGTTCTGCCACGCCCCGTCACCGACTTTCTCCACTTTCAGGCGCACGCTTGCCGCCTCCTTCAATGGCTAGATCATGACCGATACCGCTGATAAAAAAGACTATTCCGCAACGCTTGCGCTGCCGCAGACGGATTTTCCGATGCGGGCCGGATTGCCGGACAAAGAACCGAAAATCGTCGAGCGCTGGCAGCAGATGGGGCTTTACAAGAAGCTGCGCGCTTCCGCCGCGGGCCGCGAAAAATTCGTGCTGCACGATGGCCCTCCCTATGCCAATGGCAGCATCCATATCGGCCACGCGCTGAACAAGATCTTGAAAGACGTCATCACCCGCTCGTTCCAGATGCGCGGCTATGATGCCAATTATGTTCCCGGCTGGGATTGCCACGGCCTGCCGATCGAATGGAAGATCGAGGAAAAATACCGCGAAAAAGGTAAGGACAAGAACGAGGTTCCGATCAACGAATTCCGCAGGGAATGCCGGGATTTCGCCGCTGGCTGGATCAAGGTCCAGTCGGAAGACTTCAAGCGGTTGGGCATCGAAGGCGATTTTGAAAATCCCTACACCACGATGAATTTCCACGCCGAGGCGCGGATTGCTGGCGAGTTGTTGAAAATCGCCAAATCCGGCCAACTCTACCGTGGCTCCAAGCCGATCATGTGGTCGGTGGTGGAACGCACCGCCTTGGCCGAGGCCGAGGTGGAGTATCACGAGGTTGAAAGTGATACGATCTGGGTGAAGTTTCCGGTGGTGGAACCACCATTAAAATTAGTTGCTGAATGGATTGACCATGATGATCCTGGATCTGATTTAAATAATCTTGCGAATAAAAATGAAGCTATCAAAGACGCTCTAAAAAAAGCTTCTGTAGTAATCTGGACGACAACGCCTTGGACTATCCCCGGTAACCGAGCGGTTAGCTTTTCGTCAAAGATACAGTACGGCCTCTATGAAGTGACTGGCGCAGCTAACGATTTCGGTCCGCAGCCCGGCGAGACGCTAATCTTTGCAAATAAATTGGCTGTCGCTTGCTTCGAAAAAGCTAAGTTAGAGTATAAGCGAGTCTGCAACCTATCGGCTGCGGACTTGTCAGGCATTACTTGCGCCCATCCGCTCGCTTCCCTCGGCTACGACTTCGACGTTCCCCTCATCGACGGCGATCACGTCACCGATGACGCCGGTACAGGCTTCGTCCACACTGCACCCAGCCATGGTCGTGAAGACTTTGATGCATGGATGTCGGCTGCCCGCGCACTCGAAGCCCGTGGCATTTCGTCCAAAATCCCCTTCACCGTCGATGACGCTGGCTTCTACACCGAAGACGCGCCCGGCTTTGGCCCCTCGGCTGAAGGCGGCGCGGCCCGCGTGATGGACGACAACGGCAAGAAGGGTGATGCCAACGAGCGTGTCATCAAGGCCTTGATCGCCGCCAACAACCTGTTTGCCCGTGGCCGGATCAAGCATGATTATCCGCATTCCTGGCGCTCCAAGAAGCCGGTGATCTTCCGCAACACGCCGCAATGGTTTGTCTATATGGACAAGGAGTTGGGTGACGGCACGACGCTGCGCTCGCGTGCTCTTGGCGCCATCGACGACACCCGTTTTGTGCCTGCCGCAGGCCAGAATCGCTTGCGGGCGATGATCGAGGGTCGCCCGGACTGGGTGCTGTCGCGTCAGCGCGCCTGGGGCGTGCCGATCTGCGTGTTTGCCGATGAAAAAGGCGAGATCCTTCAGGATGAGGCCGTCAATGCCCGCATTCTGGCAGCGTTTGAAAAAGAAGGTGCCGATGCCTGGTTTGCCGACGGTGCGCGGGAGCGGTTCCTCGAAGGCGTGGCCGACGCGGATCGCTGGACCATGGTTCGTGACATTCTCGATGTCTGGTTCGATTCGGGCTGCACCCACACGTTTACGCTGGAAGATCGCCCTGATCTGAAATGGCCGGCGGATGTCTATTTGGAGGGCTCGGACCAGCATCGCGGCTGGTTCCATTCCTCGCTGCTGGAAAGCTGCGCCACCCGTGGCCGCGCGCCCTACAAGGCCGTCGTCACCCATGGCTTCACCATGGACGAGCAGGGCCGCAAAATGTCGAAATCGCTCGGCAATACGGTCGTGCCGCAGGATGTGATGGCCCAGTCTGGCGCCGATATTCTGCGTCTTTGGGTGATGAACACCGACTACTGGGAAGACCAGCGGCTTGGTAAGACCATCCTCCAGACCAATATCGATGCCTATCGCAAGATCCGCAATACGGTTCGCTGGATGCTGGGTACGCTTGCTCATGACCATGGCGAAGAGATTGCCTATGAGGCGCTGCCAGAGCTGGAAAAGCTGATGCTGCATCGGCTGGCCGAGCTGGATCAGTTGGTGCGCGACAGCTATGATGCTTTCGAGTTCAAGAAGATCACCCGCGCATTGACCGATTTTGCCAATGTCGAGCTATCGGCCTTCTATTTCGACATCCGCAAGGATGCGCTCTACTGCGACGCGCCGTCTTCGCCGCGCCGCCGGGCGTCACTCTTCGTAATCCGCAAGCTGTTCGATTGCATGGTGCTATGGCTGGCGCCGATGCTGCCCTTCACCACGGAAGAAGCCTGGCTGTCGCGCAGCCCGGATGCGGTCTCCGTGCATCTGGAACAGTTCCCGCCGATCCCGGCGCAGTGGCTGAACCAGCCGCTGGACGGCAAATGGGCAAAGATCCGCAAGGTGCGCAGCGTCGTCACCGGCGCGCTGGAAGTGGAGCGCAAGGATAAGCGCATCGGCTCCTCGCTGGAAGCGGCTCCCGTCGTGCATATTGCCGATGCCGATCTGCTGGCAGCCCTTGAGGGTCAGGATTTCGCCGAAATCTGCATCACCTCGGCCATTTCGGTGGTCAAGGGCGAAGGTCCGTCCGAGGCCTTCCGGTTGTCGGATGTGGGTGCGGTCTCAGTAGAACCGAAGCTGGCAGAGGGACGTAAATGCGCCCGTTCCTGGCGGATCACCGACGATGTTGGTTCCGACCCTGACTATCCCGATGTTTCGGCACGGGATGCGGCAGCCTTGCGCGAACTGACACTTGGCTGACAGATGAATATTTACCGGATGATTTGCGCTTTTTAGGATCATCCGGTAGAAGCTGCCTGAAATTGGCCGGAATTTTCTATCAGGCGGAAAGATGCCGCTCGATAACTATTCGGGGCGGTGCTGGTATGGTCGATTTGATGTTCTCTTGAGCTTGCTGTATAAAGTGCGCGGGAGGTTCCGATCTGAAGCCATACGCGACAGCGGTGCGGATATCCGTCGGTTCAGCATGAGGCTGGATGGAAAGATATTTGTTGCGACTGACGGAGCTTTGGATCCGGGACATGAAAAAGGCTGGAAGGTATTGATGGTTAAGGCACGGATGGTTCTTGTTGGCATGTTTGCTGCCTGCTCTGCCTTGAGCAGCTGCACCAGCTCCCCAACCTATGGCACCGATAAGACGTCTATGGAACAATTGGTGGACGATGTCGGCTCGGCCGCTTCTATCGGCAGCAAGAAGAAGACGACAAATACAGCGTATAACCCGCGCCCGGACCTCGTCCTGCCGCCCAAAGGTGAAACCGCACAGCTAGTACAGCCGCAGGAATCCCTGGCCAGCAAGGATAATCCCGATTGGGTCGAAAGCCCTGAGGACACCCGCACACGGCTTGTGGCCGAAGCCGATGCCAACCGTGGCAACCAGAGCTATCGCTCGCCGCTTCTCGAAGGCAACGGCACCAATGGCACGATGACCGAGACCCAGAAATGGCAGGCCTTCCGCGACGCTCGCAAGATCCAGAAGGGCGCCTATATCGACCAGCGCCGGGTTCTGTCCGATCCGCCGGCCTCCTACCGCGAAATCGATCAGGCCAAGCTGGACGATCTGGGTGAACCGGAAGCCAAGAAGGAAAAACGTCGCCAGAAGGAAGCGGAAATGTCCAATTCCAACAAATCCTGGTGGATGCCTTTCCAATAAGGTCTGTTGTCTCCAAAACTTTGTGTTTTCAGCGACATATCAAGCAGGCCCGAAACGGCCTGCTTTTCTTTTGAGGTTTCTGCATGGATTTTTCCATCCGCGAGGCGCGTCCCGATGACGTGCCGGTTATCCTTCGATTCATCACCGATCTGGCGATTTTCGAAAAAGCTGAGCATGAGGTAAAGGCAACCGTCGAAAGCCTGCATGAATCGCTGTTTGGTGAAGGAGCAGTGGCCTTTGCCGCAATTCTGGAACAGCAGGCAAAGCCTGTTGGTCACGCGATCTGGTTTTATAATTACTCGACCTGGCAGGCCCGCAAGGGGCTCTATCTCGAAGATCTCTATATCGATCCGGCCCATCGCGGCGGCGGTGCCGGGCGGGCCATGCTGCGCTATCTGGCAAAACTTGCCGTCGATACCGGCTGCGGCCGGTTCGAATGGAGCGTGCTGGATTGGAACGAGCCAGCCATCCGGGTCTATGACGCTATTGGCGCAGAGCCGCAAACCGAATGGATTCGCTACCGGCTCTCCGGCGACAAGCTTGTGGATTTTGCCGCCGGAAGATGACCGTGTAATACTTTACTGTGAAACGCGCACCAACAATTTGCCGAAATTCTTGCCTTCCAACAGACCGATAAAGGCTTGAGGGGCGTTTTCCAGCCCATCGACAATATCTTCCCGGTAGCGCAGCGATCCATCGGCAATCCAGCCTGCGGCCTCACGCAGGAATTGCGGAAATTGATCGGAAAATTCGCGCTGGATAAAGCCACGCACGGTCAGGCTCTTGGTCAGAATATCGCGCATGGTCATCGGCAGACGGTCCGGGCCGGGCGCATCCTCGACCGACTGGTTATATTGAGCAATCAGTCCGCAGACCGGCACACGCGCAAAATTATTGAGCAGCGGAAACACCGTTTTCCAGACATCACCACCGACATTTTCGAAATAAACGTCGATGCCATCAGGGCAGGCCTGTGCCAGTTCTTGGGCAAAATCAGGCGAGCGGTGATCGACGACCGCGTCGAACCCGAGTTCGTTTTTGATAAAAGCGCATTTGTCTGCACCACCAGCAATGCCGACTGCGCGCGCACCTTTGAGGCGGGCGATCTGGCCGACCGCAGAGCCGACCGCGCCGCTGGCAGCGGCCACCACGACCGTTTCGCCGGGCTTTGGCTTGCCGATGGTCAACAATCCCGCATAGGCGGTGAAGCCCGGCATGCCCAGCACGCCGAGCGCGGTGCTGATTGGCACCACTGACGGATCGATCTTGCGCAACGCCTCACCCTTGGCAATCGCATAGCTTTGCCAGCCGGAATGGGAGAGAACGATATCGCCCTCATGAAAATCGCCATGCCTTGAGCTGATCACGCGGGCGACTGTGCCACCTTCCATCACGGCGCCAATCTCTACCGGCTTGGCATAGGATTTTGCAGCGCTCATGCGTCCGCGCATATAGGGATCGAGAGAAAGGTAGAGGATTTGCAGCAGGACCTCGCCGTCCCCAGGCTCACTCACCGTGCCTGTTTCCAGCCGAAAATTATCGGTGGCGGGAGCGCCGGTTGGACGGGATGCAAGCTGAATTTGAAGGTTCTTTTGAGGTGTCATGATGTCTTTCATTTCAGAATTCACATTGGCTTGAGGACACGCTCTCGGCGGTCCTGTCGTCTTCCATGACAAAGTGATATAGCGTCCATCATCAGACGAACAATAGAGGCATGGCCAGCATTGGGACGACGAGCGACATGACAGGCGAGGCACAATTCCTGTTCGACAGCGAGGCGCAACCGGACCCTTTGCAGCCGAAACCGCGGATGCTGGCCTGGGCGCGCAATTCTGCCGCCTATCGCCTTGGCCGCCGGATGATGAGCGAGCGGGAATTGCGCGATGCCGTCTCCCGCAAGGCACGACAGAAATATGAGGGCATTGAGCCGGAGACGGTGGATGCGCTGGCGGCGGAAGCCGTGCGCTTTGGCCACCAGATGCTGGCGCTGAACGATGATGCCTATGCGCAGATCAAGTCGCAATCGGCAGCACGCAGCGGCAAATCCAGACGTGCTATCGCCCAGACTTTGGCGCGCAAGGGTATCGAGAAGGACGTGGTGCAGGCGGCGCTGGAGGATATGGACGATCAGCCCGCCGCCATTCGCTTTGCCCGAAAGCGCGGCTATGGCCCCTTTCGCCGCAACGATGGCGATGAACGGCAGAGAATGAAGGAAATGTCGGGCATGGCACGCAATGGCTTTGGCTTCGATCTGGTGCAACGCGTGCTTGCCATGTCACGCGAAGAGGCCGAAGAGTATTTGTTGCAACAACCGCTGTAAGCGAGGCTTGCCGGTGGGTCGATTTGCATTTCTTTCAATTAAAGACGTATTCAAGGGTTTTTCATGAGCCAGCAGGCCAATAACCAAGTGGAAATATACTCTTCGTGCCCTGTGCCCCCGCTTTTCGAGGGTTTCATCTCTCATCGCGCCGTTCGCTTCCGCCCTGACGATTTTACGCCGGAAGCGGCAATGGAACTTGGCGTGCCTTTGCCTGACAGCATGGGAAAGGCGGTCGCCAAGCGCAAGGCGGAATATGTGGGTGGACGGTTCTGCGCTATGGAAGCGATTGCAGCGCAAACCGGCCAGCCTGCGGCACCCGTTACAGCTGGACCGCGTGGCGAGCCAGTCTGGCCGCCAGGGCTGGTCGGCTCGATAACCCATACAAACGGGTTTGCTGCGGCAGCCGTTGCCGATGCGGCCCGATTTCGCAGCCTCGGCATGGACACAGAACAGGTCATGACAGCGCAGGTCATGGGCAATGTCCGGGAGCGGATCTGCGGACCGGAAGACCGGTTTGGGGCCGGTAGCTCTTTTTTGCCGGAACTTCATACAACCCTGGTGTTCTCCGCCAAGGAGAGCCTGTTCAAATGTCTTTATCCTTTAGTTGGAAAAATGTTCTGGTTCGAAGACGCGCTGATCCGGATCGATCCGGATCGGGATGGTCTGTTTACCGCCGAATTGCTGTCACGCCTCCATGTGGAATTTCCGGCGGGAACCGTGATCGAAGGACGCTTTTGCCTGACGCCGGGTCTGGTTCATACCGGCATCAGCCTTGCGAAAGATGAGGCTGTGTTTTAATTTAGCTTTTGCAATAATACCCTAAAAATTACATGGGTTTTGCTTGGTTAATATAATTTTTTACCGGTTGATATGTTTGTAATCTTTCGATTACATCAGAACAGGCTTGCCAAAGCGGATGCGACATAGCACGTTTTCTTCATGAACTTCACTTTGCGATTTCAGCCCCCGATCAGTACCCAGAGCGCGATCAAGCGCAGGGCTATCCTGTCGCATCTTTCCGCGGGCGGATTGAAACGGGTGACCACCATCATAGCTCCTGCAGGCTATGGCAAGACATCCCTGGCCGCGCAATGGTTCGATACTCTGCGCGCCGAAGGGTACAGCCTGTCCTGGCTTGCGCTGGATCAGGAATATAGCGACCAGACACAGTTCCTGCTGCTGCTGCTGGAAGCCGTCAATGCCCTGCGGCTGGAAGAAGGCACGGGTGTCGACTCCAGCATGACCGTCGCCTCGCTTCTGGCCTTGTTATCCACACGGTTGCGCAAGATCACCGAGCCGGTCATCCTGTTTCTGGATGACTATCATTTCGCCCAGACCGATGCGACCGAGGCAATCGTTGCGCGTCTGTTGGGCGACCAGACGCTGAACCACCTGAAACTGGTGCTGATTTCGCGCACGTCACCGCGCTTTCCAGTGTCGGCCCTGCGGTTGAAAGGTGAATTCCGCCAGGTCAATATTGCCGAACTCGGGTTTTCCGACCAGGAAGCCGAGGAATTTTTTGCAGGACAGAATGCCAGCTTAAGCCGGGAACAAGTGGCTGGGCTCAATAAAAGGACGGAGGGCTGGGCGGTTGCATTGCAGATGATCCGTTTGCTGATTGCCGAAAATGTCGATGGCGGCGCGCTGTTTACAACCTTCGACGGCGGCAATGCCGAAATGGGCAGCTATTTGTCGGAGCAGGTGTTTACCAATCTGCCGCAAGATGTGCAGGAACTGCTTTTAAAGACCGCCCCTTTCCCCACCGTCAACCGCGATCTGGTCGAGGCGGTCTTCGGCGATGCCCATAGCGCGGACTTGCTTGGCAAGCTGGGAGACCATGCCCTGCCCGTTGCCCTGCTGGCTGGCGGTGGTGGCTGGGTTCGCTATCACCCGGTTTTCAACGCCTTCCTGAAGGAAGAGGCCGCTCGACGTGGCTATCAAGTTCAGGATGTTCTGGAGCGAGCGGCGCGCTGGTTCCAATCGACCGGTGATTTCGATGCCGCCGTGCGCCATGCGCTGATGAGTGGCAATGCCAATCTGGCCGCGGAAATTGTCGAGACAAGCGGCGGCTGGCGGCGGGTCTATACGACCAGCCGAGGCGGTGCCAGCGTCTTCAACTCCATCATGGCCAATGTCTCGGCCATTGATCTCACCTGTTTTCCACTGACCACGCTTGGCCTGTCGGTGGTCAGTGCCAAAGCCGGGCATCTTGATGCCGCCAATCATTATCTCGGCATTGCCGAGAGGGCCGACACTGCTGCTCCAGATACGTTTACCAAGGATCTCCGGGTGGTCCGTGTCCTGCTGGGGCTTTATTTCGACCGCCCCGCCTGCGCTGAAGACTTGGCCGCGCTGGAAACCGATCTGACAGACATTGCCAGCACCGAACTCGTACACCGCGCCATGGTGTTGAATATGCTGTCTTATAATTTCCTTGACCGCAGCGATATGGACCGCGCCCTGCATTACGGCCATCTCGCGGTTCAGACCTTCCGTGACGGCGGGGCTGATTTCGGTGCGGTACATCTTTACACCCATATCGGCCAAGCCGCATTTTTCAGTGGCGATTGCTCCGGCGCGGAGGAATATTATCAGCAGTTGATCGATGAAGTGCAGGCCTGCATTGGCAAGGGCACAGATCTCGATGCCTTGGGCCAGGTGCTGAAGGCGGAACTGCTGGTCATGCGTGGTGATTTGGCGGCGGCCCGACCTTGTCTGTGCTGGGCCTTGCCGCATCTGGAACGCCACGATGCCTGGTTCGACCTTCTGGCCGCTGGGTTTACCGCCCAGCAAATGATTTTCCGCCTGGACGGTGACATGACTGCGGCCCATGCGTTGGCGGACCGGACACGGTCAGCGGCCAAGCGGCGCGGTTTTCATCGGTTGATCCGGCTGATCGATGGCGCGCGGGTGTTGCTCTTGTTGGAAAGTGGTGATGTCGAGCAGGCAATCCGCTACGCAAAGGCCCATGGCTTCGGTATGGAAGACATCACCTCGGAGCCGGACAATAATCTGGCGATCCATTTGCGTGGATTGACGCCGGCTCTGCTTTGGGCACGCATCCATCTGGTTCGCGGCGATCTTGAGCGCGCCAGACAAGCGCTTTCCACTTTAATCAGCCAGCAACCAACGAAAATCCACGATCTTCGCAGCGTGGAATTGGCGCTTCTCGACATGCGTCTGTTGATCGCCGAGGAAAAACGCGAGGTTGTTGCGGCCCGCTTGGAAGATCTGCTGCTGACCTTTCCGATGGAAGATTTTCGGGCCATGATCTGGATTGAAGGCGACGATTTCCTGCGCGATATCAGGGAAATTGCCGAGGAAAGCCCAATGTCGGCGGTTCTGCGTCAACGGCTGCAAGCCCTGTTGCCGGAAGGGAAGATGGCGCCGGAGACCAGCGAAGACGTGCCGCTTCACGGTCTCTCGTCATCCGCGCTGACAGATAGGGAACTTGCTGTCATGGCGCTGCTCAGCCAAGGCTTTAGCAATAAGGAAATCGGCCGCAAACTGGCCTTGAGCGACAACACGATCAAGTTTCATCTGCGCAATATTTTCGCAAAGCTGAAGGTCACTACCCGCACCGCCGCAGTCGGGGCCGCTCGCCGCGCCGGTATCGCACTGTAACCGGGGTTTCCGTCAAGGCTGTCTGCTGTGCTGTGACAAGGTAGGCCGCTGGCCAAATTCATGGTTGGTATTGCAATGTAACGGACCGGATCAGCGGGGTTGCAACAGGCGTTCCGCTTTGAAATTTCCTGCTATACGATCAATCATTTAGGGCGACTTTTTGTGCTTACTTTCGAATATTTAATTCATTTGAAGTATTTGCGCTGCCTTCGAGATGAGTATGCGTCAGAATCGTAAAGACTTAATACTATTATCGTGTTCAGTATTGGCGTGGGCACATGTTGGTCGCGTGTGGCCTGAATGCGCACCCTACCCGAACGGGTGGGGTTGGGTCTTGCAACCCTACTCTTCTGGCAGGCTGGTCGCGCCTGAGTTGTGAGCCTAAAGTCTCCTTCACGAGTTTCAGTCGGGAGACGTTAGCGGCATGATGGCGGGCAGGCACCCATTCGATCCAGTGACCCAGGAAATCATCGAGGGCAAGTTGATTGCCACCGTCGATGAAATGGGCATCGTTATGGCCCGTACCAGCATGAGCCCGGTGATCTACGAAGTGCTGGATTTTGCCTGCGGTGTCTTAACGGCAAAGGGTGAGTTGATCGCCCAGATGAACGGCATCACCTTGTTTACCGGCACGTTCGGCCGTCAGGTGAAGTCGCTGATCGACCGTTTCGGGGCGGATATGGCCGATGGCGATATTCTGCTGACCAACGATCCCTACGCCGGGGGGACGCATGCTTGCGATTTCGCGATCGTCAAACCGATTTTCGTCGATGACGTGCTGCTCGCCTTTGCCATCAATGTCGCTCATTATCTCGATGTCGGCGGGTCGGTTCCGGGTAGTCTTTCGCCGGCTGCGACCTCGGTTTATCAGGAAGGTCTGCGGTTGCCGGGCGTCAAGATCGTTCGCAACGACATGCTTTCCTCTGACATTCTGCACATCATCTCGGAAAATGTCCGGATGCCTGAGATCGCGCTCGGCGATCTGACGGCACAGATCGCCACGGTGCGGGTTGCTGCCCGGCGGATGAAGGAATTCACTGCCAAATACGGCGCTCCGACCTTGATCGCCGCTTTTGACCATATCCTCAATGTCAGCGAACGGCAGAGCCGGCAGGCGATTGCCGCACTTCCCGACGGTGTTTACCGAGCCAGTGACATTATCGATGGCGATGGCGTCACAGCCGATCCGATTGCCGTGCAAGTGGCGGTGACCATTGCCGGCGATGAAATCACCGCCGATTTCACCGGTTGCCCGCCCGCCGTGGCGGGACCGATCAACTGCGCACGCGGCGCGCTGGAATCGGCAGTCAGGACGATCCTGAAGGCGCTTGTGGCACCTCAGTCTCCATCAAACGAGGGCTGGTTCCGCCCTTTGACTGTGATCGCCCCATCGGGAACCGTGTTTACCGCCGAAAAACCCTCACCAACCGGATGGTATTACGAAGGGTCGGTCCATGCATCGGAACTGGTCTGGAAGGCCTTGGCGGCGCTGGTGCCGGAGCGGTTTTCCGCCGGTTCCTATTCCAGCCTCTGTGTCGCCTATATCTCTGGAAACGACCGCAGTGGCCGACCCTTCATTCATATTGAGCCACAGCATGGCGGCTGGGGCGCCAGCGTCAATCGTGATGGGGCCAATGCGCTGATTTCGCTGACGGACGGTGATACCTACAATTATTCCGTCGAAGTGATCGAGGCGCGGTTTCCGTTGCTGGTGCGGCGCTATGGCCTGAATATCGAGGGTGGCTCCGGGGCCGGGCGGATGCGTGGCGGTTTCGGGATCATCAGAGAATATGAGATCCTTGGCGACAAGGCGTCCGCCTATTGCAGCTTTGGCCGCACCCGCACCCTGCCATGGGGTATGGACGGTGGCCATGATGGTACGGCCAACAGTCTTCAGGTGCTATCTGCATCGGGAGAAAGTGCCTGCTATGGCCGCTCTGCCGATATTACGCTGAAGACGGGCGATATCGTGCGCATCGTCACCGGCGGCGGCGGCGGATGGGGCGATCCCGGTGATCGCGATCCGGCTTTGATTGAGGCAGATTTGAAGAATGGTTTTGTCAGCGCGGAGGCAGCGACCAGCCTCTATGGTTACCGTGGGAGGATTGAAGAATGATCCGATTGGCAACAGATGTAGGTGGAACCTTTACCGATCTCGTCGGCTACGATGAGGGCAGCGGCGAGATTTTTACCGCGAAAAGCCTGACGACGTCAGATAACCAGTCTGGCGGCGTGCTCGATGCAATCGATGTCAGCGAGCGCAAGGATGGTTTACGCGTCCGCGACATCACCTTCTTTGCCCATGGCGGCACCACGGTGATCAACGCGATTACCGAGCGCAAGGGGGCAAAGACCGCACTCATCACCACCGCCGGGTTCCGCGATGTGCTGGAAATCGGCCGTGGCAACAGGCCTGACCTTTACAATCTGCATTTCCATAGTCCCGAACCTTTCGTGCCCCGTCATCTTCGCTTCGAGGTGCGGGAACGGGTCGATGCGTCCGGCACGGTGCTGCTGCCGATCGAATTGAACGACCTGCGTGAAATCATTCGCGTCTGCACGGCGGAGGATGTCGATGCGGTCGCCATCCTGTTTCTGCACAGCTATGCCAATCCCGAGCATGAGAAGGTCTGCGCCGATATTCTGGCCGATGCTCTGCCATTCGCCTCGATCTGCGCCAGCCACGAGGTTTCGAAGCAGTGGCGGGAATATGAGCGCACCAATACAACCGTGCTGAATGCCTATGTGCAGCCGACCATCCAGCAATATTTTGAAATGATGGAATTTGCGCTCGCCAAGCGCAACCTGACATGTCCGTACTATGCTATGCAATCCAATGGTGGCATTTCCTCCTTCGATCAGGCTGTGCAACAGCCGCTGACGCTGGTGGAATCCGGTCCTGCAGGTGGGGTCGCTGGGGCTGCGCGCATTGGGGTGGAGCTTGGCGAGAGCGAAATCCTGTCGCTGGATGTCGGTGGTACGACGGCCAAATGCTCGCTGATCCATGGTGGACGCCCGACGCTGAATAACGAGTACCGGTTGGAACACACCCGTATCCAGCCCGGCTATCCTGTGCAGGTGCCGGTCGTTGATATCGTCGAAATTGGCTCCGGCGGCGGCTCCATCGCCTGGATCGATGCGCGCGGCAGCCTGCGCGTCGGCCCTGAAAGCGCCGGTTCTGCCCCTGGTCCGGCCTGCTACGGGCGCGGCGGCACAAAGCCGACGCTAACAGATGCATTGCTGACGCTCGGCATTTTCGATCCCGCTACCTTTGCCGATGGCACGCTGCATCTGGATAAGGAGAAAGCGGCAAACGCCATTGCAACGGTGGCCGGGCCAATGAATATGTCAATCGAGGATGCCGCAGGCGCGATCATGGACATTGCCCATGCCAGCATGATCAATGCCCTGAAACTGGTGACGGTTCAGCGCGGCCATGATCCGCGCGATGCTAACCTGGTGATTAGTGGTGGCGCCGGTCCGGCGCTGGCGAGCCATCTCGGGCGCGAATTGCGTGTGAAGGCGACGGTCGTGCCGCCGCATCCCGGGATTTTTTCCGCCTGGGGCATGCTGGCTGCCGAACCCCGTGCCGACTTCCGCGAAACCTGGTTTCACCTGTTGGCCGACCGGGCATTGGAGGAGGCCGCTACCCGGTTCACATTGCTGGAGCGTCAGGCCGTCGCCTATTTTTCGGCAGGCGCCGAGGCGCAGGTGGCATTCAACCACCAGATCGAAGCGCGCTATAAAGGTCAGGAACATGGTGTTTTTGCGCGGTTCGAGGCGGGCGACACCATTGAAACTTTCAGCCAAAGGTTTCATGATGTTCATGAACGCGCCTATGCTTTTCGCCTGCCCGCAGCAGAGATCGAACTGACGACGCTGCATCTCGAAGCCGTTTTAAAAGGGCAGGTCATTTCCCTGCCAAAACTGAAAAGGCAAGACATGACGATTGACGCGGCCAGGGTCGGCGAAAGGAAGGTTTATTTCGGTCGATCCACCGGTTGGCAGACCTGTGCCGTTTACGAGCGGGCCCGGCTTCCTGTCGGTCAGCCTGTATTCGGCCCGCTGCTGATCGAAGAAGCGACGGCGACGACGCTGGTGCTCGAGGGCCAAACGGCCAGTCTGACCGAAACTGGCATTCTCGTCATTCACGAAACGGACATGCAGGCCGCATAGGATGGCCATATCCATCAGCATAGACGCTGTGACGCGCAGTCATGGTCCGGTTCGGGCGGTCGATGACCTGTCGCTGGAAATCAAGGCAGGAGAATTCTTCACCCTGCTTGGGTCTTCCGGAAGTGGCAAAAGCTCGCTGTTGAAGCTGATTGGTGGATTTGACCAGCCAAATGCGGGCAGAATCCTGTTCGACGGTCAGGATATGGCTGCGGTGCCCGCCAATCGGCGCCCGGTCAATACCGTGTTCCAGGGGCTGGGTCTGTTTCCGCATATGTCCGTGGCGCGCAATATTGGTTATGGATTGAAGTTGCGCGGTCTTTCCGGCGCAGCACTCGAGGCAAAGGTCGGGGAGGCACTGGATCTGGTGGAACTGTCCGGATTTGGCGAGCGTGATGTCAATCTTCTGTCCGGTGGCCAGCGGCAACGCGTTGCTCTGGCGCGCGCTCTGGTGATGGAGCCTGGAATATTGCTGCTGGACGAGCCTTTGACCGGCCTTGATGAGCGGCTTCGCCAGCAGATGCGCAATGAATTCGGTCGCCTCCACAAGCGTACCGGTGCAACCTTCATTCTCGTCACCCACAATCAGGACGAGGCGCTCAGCCTGTCTGACCGCATGGCCATCATGCATCAGGGCCGGATCGAACAGCTTGGCCGGCCCGACCAGTTTTTTCATGCGCCGGCCAATGCCTTCGTCGCCCGGTTCATCGGCATGGATAATCTGCTGCGGCCTGAGCGGCTGGAAGGATCTGGAGCGGACACTGTGGCGATCATTGCTGGACAATCCGTGCCGGTTACGGTCCCGGATGGCAATGTTAGCGCCAACCTGGTGGTGATCCGGTCCGACCGGCTGGTCATCGAGCCCGAGGTCAGAACGACAGCTGGCGGGGCACCCCGTCAATTGGTGCTGCGCGTGGTTGCGACCACTTTTCGCGGCTTGCATCGGGATGTCACGCTGGCGTTTGGCGACGGGCAGACCTTGACGGCGATCTGTGACGCGGATGCGCCGTCTTTGAGTGTCGGGCAGGATGTGGGCCTGTCGATAAAGCCGGGTGCCGCCCTCATGACATCCGACAAGGGATTGCCGCTTGCGGTGTAAAACCGCCGTCTGTGGCATGAGACGTGCGTAAAATGGGGTCTCATCAGTGAGAACAAGGGAACAACAATGACAACGACTTTGAAAAATGGATTTTCGGTCAACCGGAGCAATATGCAACGGCGGGACCTCTTGAAATTTGCCGGTGCCGGCGGGTTGGCGCTGGCGGCCGGTCATTTGGGCCTTGGCCGTTCTGCCTTTGCCGCAGAGGCGAAGTCTGTGGCTTTCTGGGGCACGGCGACGCTGGATATCGGTGAGAAATGGGCGGAATTTGCCACCCAAAATGGTGTGAAACCGGAATTTACCGACAATGGCAACGACCTTGGTCCTGTCATTGCCCGTCTGGCAGCTGGCAATGCCAATGACCTGTTCGACATCGGCGGTTTTCAGGGCGGCGCTGAAAAGGAACTGGCTCGTCAGGGCGCGATTATCCCGTGGGATGTCAGCAAGATCGCCAATTACGACAGTATCTGGCAATGGGCGCGCGACATTCCCTATCTCAAGCACGAGGGCAAGCAATACGGCATTCCGACCGTGGTCAATGCCGACTCGATCATCTATCGCTCCGATAAGCTCGGCAAGGTCGATAGTTATGGCGTGATCTTCGACCCGAAGATGAAGGGCAAGGTCGCCATGGAGGACGCCTGGATCAACAGCGCGGTCTTCGCTGCTATCTACCTCAAGGAAAGCGAAAACAAGCCGATCAAGGACCCGGGCAATCTGAGCGAATCCGAACTTGGTCTGGTGATGGAATTCCTGATCAAGCACAAGAAGGACGGACAGTTCCGCACCTTCTGGAATGGCTGGGAGCAGGGTGTCCAACTGGTTGCCAATGAAGAAGTCGATGCGATGACCGGCTGGGAGCCGATTGTCTATGAAGGCCGCAAGCGCGGACTGAAAGTGGATTACGCCGCTCCCGTCGAAGGCTATGAGGGCTGGGCCAATAATACGGTTCTGCTCAAAGGCGCTGGTGAACGCGGTGTGACCGACGCGGCGCATCAATTCGTCAATGGCCTCTTGGGCGGTCTCTATGGCTGCGAGCTTGGCAAGGCACGCGGCTATCTCGTCCCAACCGACAACAATGTGGTTTATGCAAAGGCACATCCCGACGAATACAAGCCGGAAGAAGTGCAGGCACGGGCAGACCACGTTAAAGCCAAGTTCGCCGGCAAGGTCTTCTGGCAGAATACCCGGCCGGACAATTTCCAGCTCTATGAAGAATGGTGGCAGAAACTCCGCAATGCTTAACAGTCTATCCAATAATCGCCGCTGGCCGTCTGCAAATGGCAATTTCTGCGCTTCCGGTACTCACGTACATTAAGTACGCTCCGTTCCGGTTCTCGAAATCACCATTTTCGCCAGGCCAGCAGCAATTCTTGAACAGACTGTAAGACCGTATCTGTGGTTTCCATGGGGCATAAATCCTAAAGTCAGCCTGTCGCCGTGTTTCGCCCGGCGACAGGCCTCTGATGATTTGACTGCGCCATGCGTTTTGTAAAACTCATAAAAAATGTCGCAGTGCTCTAAATTTGCAGCATAATTACCCATGGAGCGTGCATGAACTCTACCGGACGATTGCCTGTCCTGCTGATGGCGCCGCCTTTGCTGGCGCTGCTGGCGCTTGGGCTGGCGCCGTTGCTGGTGGTGCTGGTGTGGAGCTTCTGGTCCTGGGACCCCTTGACCTATTGGATCAAGCCGGATCTTAGCCTGGCGGGCTACGCCGCCATTCTCCAGGCCGGACGCTGGACGGTGATTGTCTCCACGCTTGCCAAGGCCTTTCTGACGGCGGGGATCTGTCTGGTGTTCGCTTATCCCGCGGCCTATGCCGTGCATTTTCTGGCGGGCCGCAGGCTGTCTGTGGTGCTCCTGGCTTTGATGACGATTCCGTTCTTCACCTCCTACCTGATCCGCTCGTTTTCCTGGCGGCTGGTGCTGGGGCGGACGGGAGTGATCAATAGCTGGCTACAACATTTCGGTGTGACCAGCGCGCCGGTCGACTGGCTGCTGTTCAGCGATTTCGCTGTCATTGTCGGGTTGGTCGCCTCCTATCTGCCATTTGCCACCTTTCCTTTGCTGCTCGCCATGCGCCGGGTGGATGCGACCGTGCTTGCCGCCGCGCAGGATCTCGGCGCTGGTTTCTGGCGTGTACTCGTCACCATTCTGCTGCCGCTTACCCGGTCCGGCCTGTTTGCTGGCTTCCTGTTTGTGTTCGTGATGGTCGCAGGGTCTTCCACTGAAGTGCAAATGCTTGGCGGTGCAGGGGCCTCCATTGTCACAGTGATGATCAACGATGTGATGCGAGTTGCGAATTATCCTCTGGCCTTTGCGATTTCCACAATCGTCCTGATCGTGGTGTTCGGTCTGGTTCTGATTGGAAACCGGCTGTTCGGGCTGGCAGCACTGTTTGCGGATCGGTCGGCATGATGAGTGCAGAGGGACGGACAAATCAGATATTGATCTGGACCATGACGATCGTCGGCCTGGTGGCGATCTATGCGCCGCCACTTTATCTGCTGGGCGTTTCCTTCAATCCGTCGCTCCAGCCCGGATTGCCTAGTCTGGCTGATCTGACGCTGAAATGGTATACGGCGTTACCAGCGGAAAGCGCACTGATGGCGGCCCTCTGGCAATCGGCCAGCGTTGCTATGTTGACGGCAACGGGCGCTACTCTGCTGTCGCTTATGGCGGCGCTGGCCTATTTCGAGCTGCGACGAACCCGCGATCTATGGTTTCTTGCTGTGATCCTGCCGATGTTCGTGCCTGGTGTCATCCAGGGGCTGGCGCTGTCCACTGTGTTTAGCCGCAGCGGCATCAAACCCTCGACCTGGACACTGACAGCCGGACACTTGCTTTGGGCCATGCCTTTTGCGTTTATTGTCATCCTCACTGGCTTTTCCGCCGTGCGGCCCGTTTTCCTGATGGCGGCAGCTGATCTCGGCGCCAGCCGTTGGCGGCAGTTTCGCGACATTACCCTGCCACTGATCCGCCCAGGCCTCATCAGTGCTTTTATCTTTTCGTTCCTGTTGTCGCTGAATGAGTTTACCCGCGCCTTCTACCTGGCAGGGCGGCAGAATACGCTTCCGGTCGTGTTGTTCGGCAAGATGAATGGCGGCGCGTCGCCAACGATCTACGCGATGTCCGGGGCGATTTTCATCATCTCGGTGTTTTGCGTGGCTGTCATTGCCGCTTTTGCAGGCTCCAGATCCAAAGCCGGATAATCGTCGTCAAGGAGCGTATTGGCCAATCCAGCGGGCGGCAGGCTCGATGCCGCCAAGCGGAAACAGATGCAGCTTGCTGATGTTGCTCTGCGGATTTTCAGCCTTGTAGGCGAGCAACTGCCCAACCATATCCGTCGGCTCATAAGGCATCAGCAGTTTACGCAGGTCGAGCGCGCGTTTTTGCAGCACCTTCAAGGAGGGGCCGACGCCGCAGGAGATTGCATATTTGATCAGTGTCTGGAGCTTTGCAGGTCCGGCAATGCCGACATGGATCGGTAATCCGATCCCGAGGGCGTCGATTCGCTCGGCCCAGTCGATGATCACTCTGGCATCGAAGGCAAATTGGGTGACAATGGCCATCTGCGCATCCGTCCGGCTGGAGAAGTCGAACTTCCAGCGCAGAGCCGCATCGATTTGCGTGGTGGAGCCATCGGCATCGATATCTCGGTTGCCTTCGGGGTGGCCGGCAATATGCAGGCGGGTAAAACCGAGCCTGTCGAACAACCCGGTTTCAATCAGCTCTATCGAACTGGAAAGCGTGCCGCGTGGCTTTGCGATGCCGCCGGCCAGCAGAAGGGCCTGGCGCACATCGGCTTCATCCCGGTATTGCTTCAACAGGTCTTCCAGTTGCGTGCCATCGGCGATACTGCGTGCCGGAATATGCGGCATGACCGGAAAACCTTCTTTATGAAGGCGCCTGGCGGTCGCAACCATGTCCTCGAAAGGTGTGCCATCGACATGGGCGATATAGATTCGGGTCCCAGCTGGCAGCAGCGCCTGGAAACTGTCGATTTTCGCCGCCGTGCGCGGAGTGACCTCGATGGACCATGCTTCCAGAAGACTGCCCTGATCGGCAGGATATTCGCGATGATCCGTCAGAACCGCTTTGTCCATCATGGTCTTTCTCCGCAATGCTTCCGCCAGTGTTTAGCATCTCCATGGCGAAAATCCGCTCTAATTTGCGACAACCTCAAGTCACTGATGCATTTGAGATATTCGTAATATCTTCATCCGGGAGGATATAGGCCCTTTTCGGCATGAAAAAGTAATGTCGTGTCATCAGGTTGAAGCATTTTTCCGGGAAAAGGCCGGAGCGACTTGCCTTCAAGGGCCAGATTTCTTAAACGACCCCTTCGAATTCATGGAAAGGCGTGGCCATCGTGCTTCAGACCCCGTTTTATCTCATCGACAAGAGCAAGCTTCTTTCCAATATGGAGAAGATTGCGCTTCTGCGCGAGACCTCCGGTGCCAAGGCTTTGTTGGCGTTGAAATGTTTTGCCACCTGGTCGGTCTTCGACCTGATGCGCGAGTATATGGATGGCACCACCTCGTCCTCGCTCTACGAGGTCCGGCTCGGTCGCGAAAAATTCGGCGGCGAGACCCATGCCTATAGCGTTGCCTATGGCGACAATGAAATCGACGAGGTGATTTCCCACGCCGACAAGATCATCTTCAATTCGGTCGGCCAGCTGCAGCGCTATGGAGACAAGGCCTCCGGCATTACCCGCGGCTTGAGGCTGAACCCGCAGGTCAGCTCATCCAGCTTCGACCTAGCCGATCCGGCCCGGCCGTTTTCGCGGCTTGGGGAATGGGATGCGGCGAAGGTGGAAAAGGTCATGGACCGCATCAGCGGCTTCATGATCCATAACAATTGTGAAAACAAGGATTTCGCCCTGTTTGACACGATGCTCTCGGATATCGAGGCGAAATTCGGTTCACTGCTGCACCGTGCCGAATGGGTCAGCCTTGGCGGCGGCATACACTTTACCGGCGAGGATTATCCGCTGGCGCAGTTTGCCGAGCGGCTGAAGCGGTTTTCCGGCCACTATGGCGTTCAGGTCTATCTTGAGCCGGGCGAAGCCTCGATCACCAAATCGACAACACTGGAAGTCTCGGTTCTGGATACGCTTTACAATGGCAAGAACCTCGCCATTGTCGATAGTTCCATCGAGGCTCATATGCTCGACCTGTTGATCTACCGCGAAACCGCCAAGCTGGAGCCGAATGCAGGCGACCACAGTTATATGATCTGCGGCAAATCGTGCCTTGCCGGCGATGTCTTCGGCGAGTTTCGTTTCCCTGAAGCCTTGAAGGTCGGCGACCGGATTTCCATCCAGGATGCCGCAGGCTATACGATGGTCAAGAAGAACTGGTTTAACGGCGTGAAAATGCCGTCCATCGCCATCCGTGAACTGGATGGCAGCATCAGGACTGTCCGCGAGTTTTCCTACGCGGACTTTGAACAAAGCCTCTCCTGAGGCTTCTGACGATTGGACAAAAGGAGTTAGTCCGCATCATGAAGAAGAACGTGCTCATTATCGGCGCTGGCGGCGTCGCCCAGGTCGTTGCGCATAAATGCGCCCAGAACAACGACGTGCTGGGCGATATCCATATCGCCTCGCGCACCAAGGGCAAATGCGACGCCATCATCGCCTCCGTGCATGAAAAGAACGCCATGAAGCAGCCGGGCGTGCTGGAAGGCCATGCGCTCGATGCGCTGGATATCGACGCCACCAAGGCGCTGATCGAAAAGACCGGCTCGCAGATCGTCATCAATGTCGGCACGGCCTTCCTCAACATGTCTGTGCTGCGCGCCTGCATGGATACCGGCGTCGCCTATATCGACACGGCGATCCACGAAGAGCCGAATAAGATCTGTGAAACGCCACCATGGTATGGCAATTACGAATGGAAGCGGGCCGCTGAGTGTGAAGAGAAGGGCATTACCGCCATTCTCGGCGCTGGTTTCGACCCCGGCGTGGTCAATGCCTATGCCCGCCTTGCCAAGGATGAATATCTCGACAAGGTCACGGATGTCGATATCGTCGATATCAACGCTGGCAGCCACGGCAAGTATTTCGCCACCAACTTCGACCCCGAAATCAACTTCCGCGAATTCACGGGCGTTGTTTATTCGTGGCAGAAGGGCGAATGGCAGGTCAACAAGATGTTCGAAATCGGCAAGGATTACGATCTGCCGGTGGTTGGCACGCGCCGCGCCTATCTTTGCGGTCATGATGAAGTGCATTCACTGGCCAAGAACATGGACGGTGCCGACGTGCGCTTCTGGATGGGCTTTGGCGACCACTATATCAATGTCTTTACGGTGCTGAAAAGTATTGGTCTTCTGTCCGAGCAGCCGGTCAAGCTGGCCGATGGCTCCGAAGTCGTGCCGCTGAAAGTGGTCAAGGCCTGCCTGCCTGACCCGTCATCGCTGGCGCCCGACTATGAAGGCAAGACCTGCATTGGTGACTATGTGAAGGGTGTGAAGGACGGCAAGGAAAAGACCGTTTTCATCTACAATGTCGCCGACCACAAGGAAGCCTATAACGAAGTGGGCTCTCAGGGCATTTCCTACACGGCTGGCGTTCCGCCCGTCGCGGCTGCCATGCTGGTTGCAACCGGCGAATGGGACGTGAAGAAAATGGCCAATGTCGAGGAGCTGCCGCCACGGCCTTTCCTCAACATTCTCAACCATATCGGCTTGCCGACCCGCATCAAGGATGAAGACGGCGACCGCGCGCTGGATTTCGCCTGATTTTTTGAAACGGCATTAGATTGCCTGTCTCCACCCTCGGACTTTTCCGAGGGTGGAGAAAACTAAACGTCGTTACGCGACAATCTTCAAGAGCAGGCTTCCCGCAGCGAGATAATCGCCTTCGCTGGCAATCAGGCTGACTTTTCCGGCTGTTGTCGCCGTGATCTGCGTTTCCATCTTCATCGCCTCCATAACGGCGAGAAGATCACCTGCCGCAACCAGATCGCCATCCTTCACCTTGAATGATTGAACCGTGCCGGATACCGGGGCGGTGATCGCGCCTTTTTCCGGCGTATTTCCCGCATCGCCTGCCGCAGTCTGTCCGGCATTGACTGACAGACTGCCAAGGCCGGCGAGAAGTTGGGCCGGAATGCCGAGGGCATGGCGCTTGCCATCGATTTCCACATGGGTGCGGATCAGCGACGTGTCAGCCAATGGCTCCGGTCGCATGGCCGCCTCGGGCATGGCGGCGAAGTCGGTCTCGATCCAGCGGGTATGGACCTTGAAGCCGTCGGTGCCGATGAAATCGTCGGTTTCCATCGCGGCACGGTGGAAGGGGAGCACGGTCGCCACGCCTTCGATCTGGAATTCCTTCAGGGCGCGTCTTGCCCTCTGTAAGGCCTGCTCGCGGGTAGCGCCGGTAACGATCAGCTTGGCCATCAGCGAATCGTAGACGCCGGGAATGGTGGAGCCGGTATCGACGCCACTATCGAGCCGCACGCCGGGGCCGGATGGGGCCGCAAACCGGGTGATCGTGCCCGGTGTTGGCAGAAAGCCACGGCCCGGATCTTCAGCATTGATGCGAAACTCAATCGAATGACCGCGTGGAACCGGTGTTTCCGTGATTGCCAAGGGCAGGCCTTCTGCAATGCGGAACTGTTCGATGACGAGGTCGATGCCAGTGGTTTCTTCCGTCACCGGATGCTCAACCTGGAGCCGGGTATTCACCTCAAGGAAGGAAATCGTGCCGTCAACGCCCAGCAGGAATTCCACCGTTCCCGCCCCGCTATAGCCCGCCGCTGCGCAGATCGCCTTGGCGGCATCATGGATGGATTGGCGTTGAGGATCGGTGAGGAAGGGAGCAGGAGCCTCTTCCACCAGTTTCTGGTTTCGCCGCTGCAAGGAGCAATCGCGGGTGCCGAGCACCAGCACGGTGCCGTGCTTATCGGCAATCACCTGCGCTTCGATATGGCGGGGCCGGTCGAGGAAGCGTTCCAGAAAGCATTCGCCCCGGCCAAAGGCCACGGTCGCCTCGCGCACAGCCGATGCGTAAAGCTCCGAAATCTCTTCCATTTTCCAGGCGACTTTCAAGCCGCGTCCACCGCCGCCATGGGCAGCCTTGATGGCAACCGGCAGGCCGTGGCGCTCAGCAAAGGCAATCACCTCCTCGGCGGTGTCCACCGGCCCATCGCTGCCCGCCACCAGTGGCGCGCCGACGCTGGTGGCAATCCGGCGTGCCTCAACCTTGTCGCCCAGCGCTTCGATAACCTTTGGATCAGGGCCGATCCAGGTCAGACCGGCATCGATCACCGCACGGGCGAATTCGGCGCGCTCGGACAGAAAGCCGTAGCCGGGATGGACGGCGTCCGCGCCGGATCGTTTGGCAATGTCGATCAGCTTGGCGATATCGAGATAAGTCTCTGACGGTTTGGCACCGGACAACCCATAGGCCTCATCGGCAAGCTGCACGAATAGCGCGTCGATATCCGGATCGGCATAGACTGCGACGGATTGCAGCCCGTAATCGCGACAGGCGCGGATGATGCGAACGGCGATTTCGCCCCGGTTGGCGATCAGCACTTTCTTCATCGGTGACTCCTCTTTTATCGTTATGCGTTCGCGGCTGGGGCATCGATAGGGGTGATGTCTGCAAAAGGTGCAATGGGCCGGAAGCGGATGCGGGCATTGATCGGGATCTGTCCCGCAAGATCCAGATGATATTCGGCAACCGTGCCAATCACAGGATAGCCACCGGTCAGCGGATGGTCGGCGAGAAACAGAACCGGCTGACCGCTATGGGGAACCTGAATGGCCCCGGTGGCGGTGCCTTCGCTCGGCAGTTCAGCGCTGTCGATCCGTTCCAGCCCCACGTCGCCCGCAAGCCGGATGCCGACGCGGCTGGATTGCGGCGTCACCTGCCAAAGCTGGTCCGTCAGGGTCGCCAGACCTTTTTCGGTGAACCAGTCGGTGCGCGGTCCAAGCACGACGTCCAGCGTGACGATATCGCCTGCGCTTGGCAGATCCTGCGGTGGAGATTCATGCAGAGAAACGGCGGTGAGACCTTCGCCGCCGCTTTTTAGTGTTAAAACCGTGCCTGTCGTCACCGGTTCAGGGCCAACGACGGCCAGCGTATCGGTGGCATAGCTACCCAGCACTGGCTGGACCGCAAAGCCACCCCGCACGGCAAGATAGCTGCGCATGCCCTGTGGAGGTTGTCCAAGGCTGACGGTATCGCCGGGTTCCAGCGAAATCGGTTGATAGGTTTCAGCCTGAGTGACCCGGCCCGAGGCATCCCGAATAGTCACCGCGCAAGGCGCGCCAGCCAGCGCAATGACGGCGCGACTATCGCTTTCAAAGGAAAATCCGCCGAGGGTAATTTCCAGGCAAGGATAGCCAGATGGATTGCCCACTACGCGATTGGCAGCTTTCAATGCCCCTTGGTCCAAAGCGCCGGAGGCGGATACGCCCTGGCCGGTCTGACCGAGACGGCCAAGGTCCTGGAATACCGCAGGCATGGGGGCGGCAAGCACGGTGAAGTGCCCCGCGCCATCCACTCCGGAAAGCTCGTCAGACTGATTAGCGGGGGATGCTGTGCTTACAGGAATAACAACGGGATGGACCGCTTTCGCCATATCGGTGAAGCGCACCTGATAGCCGGGCTGAAACAGCGCTGGCGGATCGCGGCTGAGATCCCACATTTTCACCGGCGTCACGCCGATGATTTGCCAGCCGCCGGGGCTAGCCTGCGGATAGACGCCGCTGAAGGCCCCTGCCAGGGCCACGGCACCAGCGGGAATGCGGGTGCGCGGGCTTTTGCGGCGCGGCACATGTAAGGCAGGGTCGCCACCGACGAGATAGCCGAAGCCCGGAGCAAAGCCACAGAAAGCCACCGTGAACGTGCTTTCCGTATGGCGGCGGATAACCTCTTCCACGGCAAGCCCGGTCAGTTCCGCCACGTCGGCCAGATCTTCACCGTCATAGTCTACGGGTATTTCGACCAGATGATCGGATGGTGCCAGTTTGGCCGAAAGGTCGCGGGTGCTGACCTCAGCCGCCAGGGAGTCCGTGCTGATGGTCTGTGGGCGAAACCGGATCATCAAGGTGCGGGCGGCAGGGACCATTTCGTCGATGCCGGGTATGGGGCTTGCCTGGAGCGAGGCGAACAGAGCCAGGGTCTCATCGAGATCGGCAAGCTCGACCAGCATCGTCGTCAGGCTGACGGGGAGAAAGCGCATCGGAACCTCAGGCGTGATAGGCGGAATCGGGGATATCGGTGATGAACATATGGCCGGGCGCATGGGTGATGGCAAAGGGTACGCCCGACGCCATCACGGCTGCTTGCGGCGTGACGCCACAGGCCCAGAACACCGGCACTTCGCCTTGCTCGATGCGGACGGGATCACCGAATTGCGGCTTGGCAAGATCGACAATGCCGATCTGTTCCGGCGCGCCGACATGAACCGGCGCACCATGCACTGCCGGAAACCGTCCGGAGATCATTGCGGCATCGGCAACCCGCGATGCGGGAATTGGCCGCATTGATACCACCATATTGCCATGTAGACGGCCTGCCGGGCGGCAGGGTTGATTGGTCAGATACATAGGCACATTGCTTTTATCGGTCATGTGGCGGATCTCGATGCCCGCTTCCACCATCGGCGTCTCGAAGGTGAAGCTGCATCCGATCAGGAAGCTGACGAGATCGGGATGCTCGGCCCAGGCGGCGGTGGCATCGGGTGTTTCTTCCGCCAGCTTGCCATCGCGCCAGATCCGGTAGAGCGGCAGGTCGGTGCGCAGATCCGCGCCCTTGGCGAGTTCCGTCAGATGCGAGCCGGGGTCGGAGACATCAAGAACCGGGCAGGCCTTGGGATTGCGCTGCGCATAGAGCAGGAAGTCAAAGGCCCAGTCGCGCGGCAGGACGATCATATTGGCCTGGGTGAAACCGGGGGCCACACCCGAGGTTGGCTCCACGTCTCCACTGCGATACCGGGTGCGGGCGTCGCGCGCCGGTTCGACATCCCAATGTGCCAGATGCTTCAAGGCAATCATCGTCTCTCCCCTATGCTGTTAGAAACGGCTGCACGGCAATGCCCTCAGCCTCGAAGCGCCTGCGGATTTCCTGGGCAATGGCGACTGCGCCAGGGCTATCGCCATGCACGCAGATCGATTGCGCCTCGACTTTGATCACGCTGCCATCGATGGCTTCCAGCGTGCCTTGGCGGGCAAGCTGCACCATGCGGCTGGCGATCTTTTCCGCGTCATGCAGCACCGCGCCCGCTTCCCGGCGCGAGACGAGTTGGCCTTGCTGCGTATAGGCGCGGTCGGCAAAGGCTTCCGCCATGGTGCTCAGGCCGGACGTGCGGGCCAGATCAAGGATGGGTGCGCCAGCCAGCCCCATCAGCACGAGCGATGGATCGATGGCTTTGATGGCATCAATCACCGCTTGGCCCTGACGGGCATCATTGGCGATCCGGTTGTACAGCGCCCCATGCGGCTTGACGTAGGTGACGCGGGTGTTGGCCGCCGCCGCCATGCCTTTCAGCGCACCGATCTGGTAGATTACGTCGGCAATCAGCTCTTCACTGGTCACGTCCATGTCGCGCCGGCCAAAGCCGACGCGGTCGGGGTAGGACACATGGGCGCCGATCGATACGCCATTTTCAGCGGCGGCCTTGACGGTTTTCCAGATGCCGGACGGGTCGCCCGCATGAAAGCCGCAGGCAATATTGGCGCTGGAAACCACGGCCAGCATGGCGCTATCGTCGCCCATGCTCCATGCGCCGTAGCTTTCCCCAAGGTCGCTGTTGAGATCGATGGCAGCCATGTGGTTTCCTTCCTTGTTTCTCGAAGACCAGCTGTTACAGGCCAAGCAGGGCGAAGATTGGCCCGACCGATTTGTAAGCCATGTACCATGTCAGCGCGCAGGTGAGGACACCGAGGATCAATAGCCAGCGCGGATAACGATAGCCGCCCATCAGGTCGGAGCGCGCCCACGCGGCATAGATGAAAATCGACAGGCCGATAGGCAGGATCAACCCGTTCAGGCCACCAACGAAGACCAGCATTTGCGCGGGCGGGGTGGTGATGATGATGTAGAAGAACAGCGAAATGGCGATGAATGCCACGGTGGCGAGATTGCGCGCCCGCTCACTCATATCCTGCTTGAAGGCGGTCAGGAACGAGACCGATGTATAGGCTGCGCCGATAACGCTGGTGATGGCGGCAGCCCAGAAGATGACGCCGAAAAGGCGAAGACCGATATTACCGGCGGCGCTCTGGAAGGCTTGAGCGGCCGGATTGGCGCTTTTGCCGGAAATGTCGATGACCACACCGCTGGCGACTACGCCAAGGACAGCCAGGAACAGCACATAACGCATGACGCCCGTCACCGCGATGCCGGTCAGGGCGGCGCGGTTGACGGCACCGAGATTTTCAATGCCGACGGTGCCCTTGTCCAGCAGGCGATGCGCACCGGAATAGGTGATGTAGCCGCCAACCGTGCCGCCGACAATGGTGGTGATCGTGGCAAAATTGATGGTGTCGGGCAGGATCGTCTGGCGCAGCGCCTCAAGCAGTGGCGGGCCGGATACATAGGCGACAAACAGCGTTAGAGCGATCATCAGCAGGCCAGCGACGATGATGAAGCGGTCGATTGCCAGCCCGGCGCGCTTTGATAGGAAAATGCCAATGGATAGCAGGGCGCTGATGGCACCGCCCCATTTCGGGTCAAGCCCCAGCATGGCGTTGAGGCCAAGGCCGGTGCCGCCGATATTGCCGATATTGAAGAACAGCCCGCCGATAATGACCAGAACGGCAAGCAGATAGCCGGAGCCTGGAATGGCGGCATTGGCAATGTCAGAAGCCCGCATCCGGGTGAGCGTGACGATCCGCCAGATATTCAGCTGGACGACGAAGTCGATGATGATCGAGGCCAGGATGCCGAACGCGAAGGCTGCTCCCATGGTCGCGGTAAAGGTGGCGGTCTGGGTAATAAAGCCCGGCCCGATCGCGGATGTTGCCATCAGGAAAACCGCCGCTGTCAGCGCGGCGCGTCGGGTTTTGGGGGATTGTGGACCTGAGTTATTTGTCACGGCGATCTTCTGCGGATCGCGCGCTGGGACGTGGTTCTGCGCCATTGGGAGGCTCCATGGTCATCGTCATCCGCCCCTCTGCGGATGATCCATGCAGTCAGTCTGTCACGTTTCACAATTCCGTCAATATTGTTGAACAATTTTATTTTATCGTTCTATCATTCTGTTTATTTCATGAGCGAAATGCCTCCGATATCGGCAGGTCATGCCAATGGTGTGGGCAAGTCTGCGCTGTTTTCCGCGCTGCCTTGCTCTGCCGGGGGGCATCGGCAATAGTCCCGGCGAAAGATGGCAGCCGTAGACCATGTTCGCGGTTGTGCAAGAGGGACCTATGGCAGACGAGGATGAAAGCCTTTCGCTGGCGGAGCGGCTGGTGACAAAAATCCGCGATCAGTTGATCGCCGGGGAGTTGAAGCCGGGCCAGCGGTTGTCGGAGGCAGCACTCAGCACCCGGCTCGACGTGTCGCGCAATTCGTTGCGGGAAGCCTTCCGGCTGCTCACCAAGGATGGCTTGCTGCGCCATGAGGCCAATCGCGGTGTGTTTGTCGCCACGCCCAGCATGGCCTCGATCATCGATATCTACAGGGTACGGCGGCTGGTGGAATGCAAGGCGCTGGAACAGGCGTTTTCCGGTCATCCCGCCGTCCGGCGGATGCGGTCGGCGGTGGAAACGGCGCGGGCCTGTCGCAATAGCCGTGACTGGCTGGGGGTCGGTAGCGCCAATATGCAGTTTCATGCCGCTATCGTCGATCTCGCCGACAGCAGCCGCCTCAGTGACTTTTATACGCGAATCGCTGCGGAATTACGCTTGAGTTTTGGCCTGCTGGACGACCCGGAATTGCTGCACGCGCCCTTCGTGGAGCTGAATGGCGAAATCCTCGGCCTGCTGGAAGCCGACAAGGCGAAAGAGGCGGCTGCCGCTCTCGATTCTTATCTGGTCCGCTCGGAGCGCACGGTGTTGGCAGCATTTGCCCGCGCCACAGCGGATGCTGGCTAATCAGAATTCCAGCGCCCGGTTATCGACCACTTCCTTCATTACGAAGAAGGTTCGGGTTTGCCGCACGCCGGGCAGGGCGATCAGCTGGCTGCCGTGAATCCGGTTGAAATCGGCCATATCGCCGACTCTGATTTTCAGAAAATAGTCGAAGTCACCGGCCACCAGATGGCAATCCAGCACGAAAGTCAGCTTGGCGACCGCCGCTTCAAACTCGGCAAAACTATCCGCTGTTGAGCGGTCCAGCACCACCCCGACCATGACCAGAGCCGCCCTGTTGACCTTGGCTGGTGCCACCATGGCCCGCACGCCGGTGAGATAGCCCTGCGCAAACAGTTTCTGGGTGCGCCTGTGGCAAGTCGCCGGGCTGATCGAGACCTGCTCTGCCAGTTCGGCATTGGTCAGGCGACCGTTTTTCTGCAACAGGCGGATCATTTTCAGATCGATGCGATCCAGCGATTCAGTCATGAAAGGATCTTTCATTTCTAGGGATTAAATAGCATAATATGCATCATAAATTTTGAAAAAATTGAAATATAAGGCGCTTTACATCGTAACTTAGAAAGCACCTTTCACACCCAAGAGTCTAGCATCCGGCCATTATCAACCACCATTTTCAATGAGGATGCCATGCTCGACGCTTTTGAACGTTACCCGCTGACCTTCGGCCCCACACCGATCGAGAAGCTGGAGCGGCTGACCGATCATCTCGGCGGCAAGGTGCAGCTTTATGCCAAGCGGGAAGATTGCAATTCGGGTCTGGCTTTTGGCGGCAACAAGCTGCGCAAGCTGGAATATATCATCCCTGACGCCATTGCCTCCGGTGCCGATACGCTGGTGTCTATTGGTGGCGTCCAGTCCAACCATACCCGTATGGTGGCGGCTGTCGCTGCCAAGATCGGCTTCAAATGCCGGCTGGTACAGGAAGCCTGGGTGCCGCATGAGGATGCGGTTTACGACCGGGTCGGCAATATTATGCTGTCGCGCATCATGGGTGCGGATGTGCGGCTGGTCGATGACGGGTTCGATATCGGCATCCGCCGCAGCTGGGAGGAGGCAATTGACGAGGTTAAGGCGGCGGGCGGCAAGCCCTATGCCATTCCGGCAGGTGCCTCCGTGCATAAATATGGTGGGCTGGGCTATGTCGGCTTTGCAGAGGAAGTCCGGGCGCAGGAAGCGGCTTTGGGATTTGCTTTCGATTATATTGTCGTCTGCACTGTGACCGGTTCAACCCATGCCGGCATGGCGGTAGGCTTTGCCAAGGATGGCCGCGCCGACCATGTCATTGGCATTGACGCCTCCTTCACCCCGGAGCAAACCCGCGCCCAGGTGCTGGAGATTGCCCAGCGCACAGCGGATCTGGTCAAGCTTGGCCGTGACATGCGCCCGGAGGATATCGTCCTGGTCGAGGATTATGCCTATCCGGTTTACGGCGTTCCTTCGGAAGAGACCAAGGATGCCATTCGTCTTGTGGGCCGCCTGGAAGGAATGATCACCGACCCTGTATATGAGGGGAAATCCATGCAGGGCATGATCGATCTGGTGAAGAAGGGATATTTTCCGGAAGGCTCGAAAGTGCTTTACGCGCATCTTGGCGGTGCACCGGCCCTGAACGGCTATGGGTATGCGTTCCGCAACGGCTGAGAGATATCAGTTAGACGACCGGCCCGCATAGGGCCGGTCCGTAAACATTTCAGCCGCGAACGCCAGCCTTCTTGGGGGCAAATGCGACGCGGGTCGTGGTGGTCGCTGTGGTCGCAGCCGGCATCCTCTCCACCGGGCGGCGGTTGCTATTGGCCGAGACGGTGCGCATGCCAACCGGGCGGATCATGGTCTTGGCAGCGGCGGGACGGGCGACTGGGGTCGGGGCCGGTGCAGGTGCAGCCTTGGCCTTCTGGGCCAGTGTGACCCAGCGCATGATGGCTTCAAAAGCATGGCGGCCTTCGCGGCGCGCGGTGGCGAGGCCCTCTTCGCTGAGCAGACAGGTCGCGCCGATTTCTTTCCAGTTCGGACGTCCGCCATGCAAGGGCGGGGTGGCCTGACGAACGATCAGCCCGAGCATATAGCTGCGCAAATTTTGATAATCGGATTTGGCAAGCGCAGGCGCGAGCCGCACTTCGCAAAAGGTTTCGATTTTCCGATGAAATACCGGAGCGGAAGGGGTCAATCTTGGCATAATACTCGCAACTCATGAATGGCCCGGCGGTGAGATACCGGGGTGGCGCTGCTACAGCATAATCGGCCCGACCGCAAGCGATTGGGTTGAAAATTATGCAGTATATTGAATATGTTACAGCGTGACGCTGATGTCGTCGCCGACGCATCGCGCTGTAAGACATGGATGTTAAAAAAGTCTTGCATCAGCCCAAGAGAGAGACCGCGAAGCAGCGGTCAATCACCTGCGAACCGATAGGGGAGCGCCGCTTTACGACTGTCGGGGTGTGTTAGTCAACCCAGTGCTTGGCTCGCCAATCCATAAGTGATGGCATGGGGCCCTGAGTGGCCCTTGTCATCGGCATCCGGTTCCCCTTTTGGCCCGACAGGCCAGGGGGCTCGCAGCGACATGGTGGTGACAGTATCGAACAGGGAAAGCCCGGATTCCTGCAGAAATTCCGCAAAGGCACCGGAGCCATGCCGCGTATCGAGCCGCAGAAACCGCCCCTGATAACGTGCGACATGAGGTCGCGTCACGGCAATGGCATCTTCATCGCTGGCGGCAACCACCGGACCGACCACATGGCCACGCCCGAAGGGCCGGGAGAGGGCAAAAGCCACGATTTTACCAGCACGCAGCAGTACCACGCCTTCGGACAGAGGCAGAAGGTTGCCAAGCCATCGCTGGCGATTTGCACCGAAGGCTATTTCATCCAGCGTGGCGATCTCTGGCAAATCCTCTGATGTTATCGCGCGCAGCTCTGCGCCATCGGCTGGCTTTGCTGTCTCCGGCGGCAGCCTTGCCTCGCCCTGGCACTGAAAGACCGGCGCTTCGACGGCAAAGCCGATGCTGCGATAGAGGCGTCGTGCCGCACGGGTGGAGTTCAGCCCCAGCCGTGCGACGGAAATATTGCCCAGGATATGATCCATCAGCCAACGGCCTGTGCCCTGCGTTTGCAGGCGTGGGGAGGTGATCACCATGCCGATGGTGGCGAAATGTTCGTCCATGGGAAACCACATGGCCGAGCCCAGCACCCGGTCGATCGGGTCGATGGCCGCGACGCCTTGGCCATTTGCCAGCAGAAAAGCCCAATCCTCGGTCCGGTGCGGCCAGCCGACGGCGACGGAAAGACCATGCAAGCGGTCGATGCCGACGTCGTGAATGTCGGTCAACGTCAGTTCAAAGGATTCCACCTGGATCGACGTTTTCACCGTCACATTGTCTTCCTTGCATCGGGTCGGTTTGCAGCTGAGGCCGCCAATGCTTATCTAAAGCTGTCCAAGGCAATAGATTCGACTGAAACCGCATGAATTTCCAGCAGGTTTTATCGAAAAAACCGCCAAGAGCGACACTTAGCCTGATAAAAGCGCGTTACGTTCACATCCAATGCTCATTTTTGTCGCACCGACCTCGTCAATGACGCCGGATGGGACTATCCAGTTTTAGGATAATCATGGCCTTTCTTTTCAACTCAGATCCGGTGCGTGGCGCGGTCTTCGCGCAGGCCTTCGCACGCGAGATGCCCGATTTGGATTTTCATGTTGCGCCATCGCCGGTCGAACCTGAGGGTATCCGCTACCTGATGACCTGGGCGATGCCGGATGAGATCGAGCGTTATACCAATCTGGAGGTGCTGTTTTGCATCGGCGCCGGTGTCGATCAGTTCGATCCCGCCCGGTTGCCCGATACCGTCAAGCTGGTGCGAATGGTCGAGGATGGAATCGTGCGGATGATGCAAGAATATATCACGCTTGCCGTGCTTTCCGTTCACCGCAAGCTGCCAGCCTATATTGGTCAGCAACAGCAAGGTGAGTGGCAGCCCCTGCCGATTACATCCCAGGCGCCTTCGCAACGGGTGACGGTGCTGGGCCTGGGCCTGCTGGGGCAGGCAGCGCTGGAGCGGTTGAAGCCTTTCGGCTTTCAGCTGTCGGGTTGGAGCCGTTCGCCGCGCGAAATCGATGATGTCACCTGTCATGCCGGAATAGAGACCCTGCCAGATCTGCTGAAGCAGACGGATATTCTCGTCTGTCTTTTGCCGCTGACATCAGAGACCCGGCATTTCCTGAATGCCGACCTGTTTGCCCGCCTTCCGCGCGGCGCGTCCCTCGTTCACGCCGGGCGCGGTGCTCAACTGGATCAGGCGGCATTGCTGGCAGCGCTCGATAGCGGCCATCTCGCCAGCGCTTTTCTCGATGTTACCGATCCGGAACCGCTGCAATCGGACCATCCGCTGTGGCGGCAGCCGAATGTGATCATCACGCCCCATATTGCCAGTGTCACCCAGCCAGAAACGGCGGCCATGGCAGTGATCGACAATATCCGTCGTCATCGATCCGGTGAACAGATGATTGGACTTGTTGATCGCCAGCGCGGATATTAAAGATTTTCCAACTCCAACGGTGCCTGCGGCAGGACCGTTGTTTTGTTTCAACGGCAGGACGGACCTTTCGTCTCACTCTATCAAGGACTTCCTATGCATAATCTCAAAGACAAGACCTTGCTGCGTCAGCAGGGCCTGATTGGCGGCGAATGGGTTGATGCGGCCTCCGCCAAGGTGATCGATGTCATCGATCCCGCCACCCAATCGGTGATCGGCACGGTGCCGGATATGGGCGCCGATGACACAAGCGCCGCCATCAAGGCTGCGGGAAAGGCCTTCAAACTCTGGAAGAAAAAGACCCATGCCGAGCGCGCTGGGCTGCTGGAAGCCTGGTACGGTCTGATGATCGAGCATATCGAGGATCTGGCTCTGATCCTGACGATGGAACAGGGCAAGCCGCTGGATGAGGCGCGCGGCGAAATCCGCTACGGCGCCTCCTTCGTCAAGTGGTTTGCGGAAGAGGCCCGCCGTATCGGTGGCCATACCATTCCGTCGCCAACCACCGACCGCCGCATCGTCGTTCTGAAGGAGCCGGTTGGTGTCTGCGGCATCATTACGCCCTGGAATTTCCCCAATGCGATGATTACCCGCAAAGTGGCTCCGGCCTTGGCGGCGGGCTGCACCGTGGTCATCAAGCCCTCGGATTTCACGCCCTATTCGGCGCTGGCGCTGGGCGTGCTGGCCGAGCGCGCCGGTATTCCTGCTGGCGTCATCAATATCGTCACCGGCATGCCGACCGAGATCGGCAATGAAATCATGGCCAATGACGTCGTGCGCAAGATTTCCTTTACCGGCTCGACCCGGGTCGGATCGCTGCTGATGCGCGGTGCCGCTGATACGATCAAGAAGCTCAGCCTGGAGCTGGGCGGCAATGCGCCGTTCATCGTGTTTGACGATGCCGATCTCGATCTGGCGGTCGAAGGTGCGATTCTCTGCAAATTCCGCAATGGCGGCCAGACCTGCGTTTGCGCCAACCGCATCCTGGTTCAATCAGGCGTCTACGATGCCTTCGCGGCCAAGCTGACCGCTCGCGTCAATGCCATGAAGGTTGGCCCCGGAACTGAGCAAGGCGTTTCCATTGGACCGATGATCAACGAGGCGGCGATTGGCAAGATTCGCCAGCATGTCGAGGATGCCGTTTCAAAGGGCGCGAAGATCGCCACCGATGCGCACAGATTGCCGCAGGGTGCGCAGTTTACGGCACCGGTGGTCTTGACCGGTGCAACTACCGAGATGCTGCTGGCCAGCGAGGAGACTTTCGGCCCCGTCGCGCCGCTGTTCAAGTTCGAAACCGAGGAAGAAGCTCTGGAAATTGCCAATGGCACGCCCTTCGGTCTGGCCGCCTATTTCTACACCGAAAGCTTGAAGCGCTCCTGGCGGGTGGCCGAAGCGCTGGAGGCGGGGATGATTGGCCTGAATACCGGAGCGATTTCCACGGAAGTGGCGCCCTTCGGTGGCGTCAAGCAATCCGGCCTTGGCCGCGAAGGCGCGCAGATCGGTATCGAGGAATATCTGGAAATGAAGACCTTCCATATCGGCGGTCTGGCCTAATAGTCGCTTATGGTTCCGGGGCAGGGAAACCTACCCCGGAATATGAAAGGCCCGCCGGAAATAAGCGCGAAACGCCTCCATGGCCGGGCTGAATTCCGCATTGCGTCGCCAGGCAAGGCCGACATCCATGGATGGTACCGGATCGATCAGCGTGATAGTCTCGATCCGTCTGCCCTCCAGTGACCATGGCCGATGCACCATATCTGAGAGAATGGCGACGCCCTGGCCATTGGCGACCAGCGAGCGCACGGCTTCGACCGAGGATGTCCGCAGCGTCACCTTCGGCTGGTAGGGCGTCGGGCTCCAGTATTTCAGCGTGGTATGCGAGGCTTCGTCCACCGTCAGCATGATATAGTTTTCCTCCGCCACGTCCTTTAGGCCAACCGAGGGACGGGACAGCAGCGGATGGCGGGCAGGGAGCCAGAGCCGCCGCTGCGAATTCAGCAGCGTTTCGGTGGTCAGTTCCGGGTTGAGAATGTTTGAGGTCAGCAGCACGGCGACGTCATAGCGATTGGCGAGCAGGCCTTCCTCGACGCTTTCCCGGTTGAGTTCGAACAATTGAATATCGACGCCCGGAAACTGCCGTTTCAGCCGCTCGATATGCAGCGGCAGAAAATAACCGATCACCGTATAGCTGGCAGCGACGCTGAGCTTGCCCTGCACCTTGCCGGTGACGGGGTTGAGCGTGGTGATGTCATCAACCTTCCGCAGGATGTCATAGGCCTGGGATAGCAGCAGGCGCCCGGCTTCCGTCAGGTCCATGCCATGCGGCGTGCGCTCGAACAGCGGCGCGCCGACAATGGTTTCAAGCTCCTTGATTGCCGTGGTCACCGCCGATTGCGAGATCGCGAGGTTGATGGCGGCCTGCGAGACCTGCCCGGATTCGGCGGTCGCCACGAAATAGCGGATCTGGCGAAGACTGAGCGACATGTCACAAACTCCCATCGTTATTTTTGATAGTGCCATCTGAAAATCAGAATGAATCATCTTTTGATTGTGATCTTTGAGGCATTCACCTGAATTGTGCGGTCTAGGGTCTGAAAATCATTCAAACTTTTCCTCTGGCCTTCGAAGCTTCTCCCATCAGTAAATCAGATAATGGCTTTCTGAAAATACCATTTTTCAAATGACGATTTTCTGCCTAGTTTTTTTCTGACGAAAATGATGGCACATGAGTTTTTTGCATAAAAATAAAGCATAGAGGTTCCCTGTGGCGCTTGAAACTGTCGATATCAATTGTGATCTGGGCGAGGCCTTTGGCCGCTGGCGGATCGGCGACACCGCCGATCAGGCGTTGATGGGGCTGATCAGTTCCGCCAATATCGCCACCGGCTTTCATGCTGGTGATCCAAACCTGATGGATGAGACCGTGCGGCTGGCGGTGGAGCACGGTGTCGGTATCGGCGCTCATCCCGGTTATGACGATCTCCAGGGCTTTGGGCGCCGCAAGATCAATGGCACGGCCCGTGAATTGGTCAATGATATCGTTTATCAGGTTGGCGCGCTGAAGGAATTCGTCCGCCGTCACGGTGCCAGCCTCCAACATGTGAAGCCGCACGGCGCGCTTTATATGGAAATGGCTGTTAATCCCGAACTGGCGCAGCTTTTCATACACTATATGCGGACCGCCAATCCCAATGCCTATGTGCTGTGCATGGCAGGTTCTGCGACCGAAATCGCCGCGCGCGAGGCAGGCCAGCCGGTGGCGCGGGAATTCTACGCCGACCGGGATTACGACGAAAGCGGCTCCATCGTCTTTACCCGCGATGTTGGGCGTCCCGATCCCTCCGCCATTGCCCGCAAGGTGCTGCGCGCCTGTCTGGAGGGCAAGGTCACGGCGGTGACGGGCAAGGACATCGAAGTGCCGTTCGAGACCATCTGCTTCCATTCCGATACGCTGGGCGCTTTCGATATCGTCCGCCATATGCGCGACGCGCTGGTCGCTGAAGGCATCCGCATTTCGCCCCTTTCAGACATTCTCAAATAATCGGAGACGGCCATGAGCACACTCGAGATCAGATCGCCCCTTCCTGGAACCTTCTATCGCAAGCCTTCTCCCGATGCCCCGAGCTTCAAAAATGATGGAGATGCGGTGATGCAAGGCGAAGTCATTGGCCTGATTGAAGTGATGAAGACGTTTCATGAAGTGCATGCGGATGCCGCTGGCACCGGTCTCGTCTTCGTGGCGGAAGACAATGAGCCCATCATGGCCGGTCAGGTGATCGCTGAGGTGCAGGCATGAGCATCTCGTCCTTGCTGGTGGCCAACAGGGGTGAGATTGCCGTTCGGATCATCCAGGCGGCCAAGGCGCTCGGCATCCGCACTGTGCAGGTTCATTCCGCCGCCGACCGGGATATGCTGGCGGTGAAGCTGGCCGATCAGGCGGTGGAGATTGGCCCGCCCTCTGCTGCCAAATCCTATCTGAATATCGAGGCGGTGCTGAAAGCGGCACTGGAAACCGGCGTCGATTCCGTGCATCCGGGCTATGGCTTCCTCTCCGAAAATGCCGCTTTCGCCAAGGCTGTCACCGATGCCGGGCTGATTTTCATCGGTCCGAGCCATGAAGCGATCAGCCTGTTGGGCGACAAGGTCGAGGCCCGCAAGGTGGCGATGCACGCCGGAGTGCCGACCGTGCCGGGCTCGAATGGCCGGGTGGATGACCTTGAGGCAGGGCGCGCGATTGTCGAGACAATCGGCTTTCCCGTGATGATCAAGGCCGCTGCTGGCGGTGGTGGCCGGGGCATTCGCATAGCCGAGACCATGGAGGATTTCGAGCGGCATTTCCCGCAGGCATCCTCCGAAGCGCTGGCCGCGTTTGGCGATGGCGGGCTGTACATCGAGAAGGTCATTACCCGCGCCCGCCATGTTGAAGTGCAGATCCTCGGCGATGGGGAAAATGCCATTCACTGCTTCGAGCGGGAATGTTCGCTGCAACGCCGCCGCCAGAAGGTCTGGGAAGAAGGCCCATCGGTGCGCCTGCCTGATGACGTGCGAAAAGCCCTGTGCGACAGCGCCGTGGCGCTGGCCCGCTCAGTCCACTATCGCGGCGCGGGTACGGTTGAATATCTCTATGACGAACAGAGCGGTGATTTTTATTTCATTGAGGTCAATACCCGCATCCAGGTCGAGCATCCGGTGACGGAAATGATTACCGGCATCGATCTGGTGCAGGAAATGATCCGCATTGCCGGTGGCGCGCCCTTGTCGCTGCGCCAGGAAGATGTGGTGCTCTCCGGCCACGCCATTGAATGCCGGATCAATGCCGAGAACCCTGCGCGTGGCTTTCTGCCCGGTCCCGGCACGGTCTCAACCCTGCTCATTCCCGAGGGCGACGGCATCCGCTTTGATACCATGCTCTATGAAGGCTATCAGGTGCCGCCCTTCTACGATTCCCTGCTTGGCAAGCTGATCGTCTGGGCTGAGACCCGTGAGGCCTGCCTGGAAAAGCTTGGCGCGGCGCTGGAGCATTTCGAGATTGGCGGCCTTGCCACCACCATCCCGCTGCACAAAAAGCTGGCGATTGATCCCTCCGTGCGGAGCGCCGATGTCCATACCCGGTTTCTGGAGCCGTGGTTGGAAACGGCCTTTCCTGCTCCCTCCAAGGCACCCGCTTCAAAGGAGACTGTCTGATGGCAATGCGATATACATTCGGCGGTGATGAGCATCTGTTTGTGGAATGCAGCGAGGCGATGTCGCTGGAAGCGTTTTTCACCTCGCTGTCGATGACCAACGGCATTTCGCAAGCCCGGATCAAGGGCATTACCGAAATCTGCCCGGCCAATGCCTCCTTCCAGGTCAAGTTCGATCCTGACATCATTCATCCCGATGATATTTTGAAGGAGATCCAGGCCATCGAGGTGGCGGCGGCGAAAAGCGATCCGGTGATCGCCACGCGGATCGTCGAAATCCCGGTTTTCTATAATGATCCCTGGACCCATGAGACGCTGATGCGGTTTCGTGAACGCCATCAGGAGCCTGAGGGCACCGATCTCGATTATGCCGCCAAGATCAACAATTACTCTGGGGTCGAGGACTTCATTGCCGCCCATGCCGGTTCGCCCTGGTTTGTCTCCATGGTCGGCTTCGTGTCCGGTCTGCCCTTCATGTATCAGATGGTCGAGCGGCAGCGGCAGATCGAAGTGCCGAAATATCTGCGGCCCCGCACCGATACGCCGAGGCTGACGGTCGGCCACGGTGGCTGTTTTGGCTGTATCTATTCGGTGCGCGGTGCCGGCGGCTACCAGATGTTCGGTATTACGCCGATGCCGATCTACGATCCGACGCAAACCACCTCTTACCTGCGCGACTTCATGGTGTTCTTCAAGCCGGGCGATATCGTTAAGTTCAAGCCCGTCGATAGAGACGGTTACGATCAGGCGGTGGAAGAGGTGGACAAGGGCATATTCGTGCCGCCGATCCGTGAGGTGCGCTTTGATCTCTCGGAATTCCAGAAAGACATCAGCGGCTACAACGCCAGGCTGGAGGGCCTTCTCCATGGTCATTAAGGTTTTGCATCAAGGGCTTGCCACCACGGTTCAGGATCTGGGCCGTCCCGGTTATTTTCACCTCGGCATTCCCCTGGGCGGTGCCATGGATCGGCTGGCGCTGAACGCCGCCAACCTTCTTGTCGGCAATGACGAAGGGGCGGCGGGGCTGGAGGCGGTGTTTATCGGGCCGAAGCTGGAATTTACCGCCGACACCATGGTCGCCGTTACCGGAGCAGAGATGCCGATCCGTCTTGACGGCGAGGAAAAGCCCGGCTGGACCGCCTTCAAGGTGCGCGCAGGTCAGGTGCTGAGTTTCGATTTCCTGAAAGCGGGTGCGCGGATCTATATCGCCATTGCCGGTGGTATCGACGTGCCGCTGGCGCTTGGGTCTCGTTCCACCTATGCCATCGGCGCGCTTGGCGGCTTCCAGGGTCGTGCGATTGCGGCTGGAGATGAATTGCCGGTGGGGCAGGCGAAGCCTGTGCCCGAAGGCCGGACCATTCCGCAGGCGCTGCGCCGCCGTCCGGGCGCGCCTGCCGAACTGCGCGTGCTGCCCGGTCTCTACTGGGATCGGCTGACGGAAGAGGCAAAGGGCAATTTCTTCGAGGACGAGTGGAAGGTAGCGCCGGAAGCCGACCGGATGGGCTACCGGTTTCGTGGCGGACGCAAGCTTGAATTCGTGCCGCGGACGCCGCCGTTCGGGGCGGGTTCCGATCCATCCAATATTGTCGATAGCTGCTATCCCTATGGCTCGATCCAGGTGCCGGGCGGCAGTGAGCCTATCGTCCTGCACCGCGACGCAGTTTCCGGTGGCGGCTATTTCATGGTCGGCACGGTGATCTCCGCCGATATGGATCTGATCGGCCAATTGCAGCCGCATACGCCGACCCGGTTCGTCAAGGTGGATATGGAGCAGGCCCTGGCGGCGCGCCGTGAGCGGCAGGCGATGATCCGCGACATCAGTGCCGCGTTGTCAAAGGTCTAGGAGCGCAGGTCATGACAGGGTCGGCGCCACACTCATTCCTGAACGCGGGTCAGATAGGCTGCCGTGGCGCCGGGATCGGGAATGATCGCGACGATTTTCATCTGGGCGATGGTCCGGTTCAGGGCGGCGTCCAGATGGGTGCCATGCATGGCCGCCGCCGCCGTGGTCGCCCCACGGGCCAGCAACTCGACGATCAGTCTAAATTCGGTAATCGTCGTCAGGTCGCCGGGCAGGCCGAGGCGGGCCAGCAGGCTGGTCGCCGCCGTCACCGGCAGAAGATTGTTGCGGATCAATTCCCGCAGCTTCTCATTGGGGGTGGCGAGAATGCAGATCTCGATGAAGCCTTGCTGCATCTCCATCACATCTCTGAGGCCATCCCCGACATGATCTCTCTCCAGCTGCCGAAGCCGTTCCAGCAGGCAAAGCAGCGCTTCACTGTCGATATGGGGGGCAGCCGTCGTCAGCGCCTGCGGCTCCAGCATGGCGCGCAGCCCGAAATGATCCTTGATGGTCTGGGCGGTCAACGGACCGGCGATCCAGTGGGAGCTTTGGTTCTTGCGCACCAGTCCCCGTTCGCTCAGCCGCGCCAGCACATCGCGCACCACCGTGCGGCTGACATTGAAATGGCTGGCAAGTTCGGTCTCGATGATCCGGTAGCGGCCAAACACCACGCATCCGGCCACATCACGCTCAACGGTGTCGTAGATACGCTCCCAGGAGGCCCGGTTCTGCAAGGCGTCGTCGGCATGTTTGGCAACGGTCAGTCCGATGCTGCGGATATCGGTTCTCAGCGGCTCGATGCCAAACCCTGTCGGGCCGACGAGATAGCCGCGTCCTTGAAACCGATGCACCAGCCCGTCCGCTTCAAGCGCCTGCAAAGCCCGCTGTACCGGCGCACGGGACGTTTGCAGGATCTCGGCAATATGGCCTTCGAGCAGCACAAGCCCTTGAGGCAACAGGCCTTCGGCGATGTTGGACCGCAGCACCGCCTCGGCAATTTCATAGCGGCGTTGGCCGGTTTGTGTCGTCATGGCGCAGACTGTTCCCGTTGGTCTGTCTTCTCTGTAAGGCGAAAACCGCTTTCGAGACTAGAGGCATAAAAAGCAATATGCGCATGCAGCATCTAATTTTTGGATATCGTGTGCAATAGTCATTTTATGAGCGTATTCGGTTTCGCCAAAGGCGTGGGTATTCCGGACGCAGTAGTAGGCATTTAATCGAAAAATCCTCAGAAAGACTGGTAAAAATTGCCGGTTTTGAAGGGTGTCCTTGCGCCCTCTAACCAGGATGTGTGGGGTGTGGCGTTTGCGAAAGCTTGGCGTTTCACCCTAAAAATCAACTGAATTTGAAAATCATAAAAAAGTATATTGAATACAAAAATCATCCATGCCATGCTTCGCCTGTATCGTGCCAATAGAAGCGCGGACAAGCGGAACGATTAGAAAAATGCCCGATTGCCGATTCCTGTGATGCGCCTTTGCTAAAGGGCGCAAGCGCTCTTCCTGTGTTTACCGGGAGGGTGTTCGGGTCCGGCTGGCTGGGCGCAACTGGCGAGAACCGACGTGACATCCGTGCTCGAGCTACACAATCTGGTCAAGACCTATGGGGACACGCGCGCCCTGGATGGCTTGAGCCTTTCGCTGCCCGACGATCATTACATCTCACTGCTTGGCCCAAGCGGGTCGGGAAAGACAACCCTGCTTAGGGTGATCGCCGGGTTCGAGCGCTGCGAGGGCGGTTCGATCCGCTTTGCCGGACAGTCCATGCAGGACGTGGCGCCGCATCGGCGGGGCATTGGCTTTGTCTTTCAGAATTTCGCGCTGTTTCCGCATCTGAGTGTGCGGGAAAACATTGCCTTCGGCCTTGCCAATCGTGAGGTAGCACCGGTGACCAATGCTGGCGAAGTGGCCGACAGGGTTCGTGACATCATCGCGCTTGTCGGCTTGCAGGGCTTGGAAACCCGCGCCGTGACCCAGATTTCCGGTGGCCAGAAACAGCGTGTCGCCTTGGCCCGCACCCTCGTCACCGAGCCGAAAATGGTGCTGCTGGACGAGCCACTCGGGGCGCTGGACGCCAATCTGCGCGCCCGGATGCGCAATGAGTTGCGCGACATCCGCGAGCGCTGCGGCGTCACCTTCCTGCATGTCACCGGCAGCGAGAGCGAGGCGCTGGCCATGGGCGACATGGTTCTGGTGCTGGACCGCGGGCGGATTGCCCAGACCGGCAGTTCGGACACCATCTATAACCGTCCGGTTTCCGCCGATGTGGCGCGTTTCCTGAATTGCTACAATCTGTTTTCCGGTTCTGTCGATGGCAACAGTTTCGTTGCCCCGGCAGGCCGCCTGGCCCTCGGCGGCTTCAGGCAATCCGCGTCGACGCCTGCCTACGCCATTCGCCATGATCGGATTTCCATCCGTCCTGTTATCGCCGAGCGCGGCAGTGATGAGGTGGCAATCGAAGCCAGCTTTCTGGCCGAGGAATATACCGGCTCGGCGGTCTATTCGTTTTTCTCGGCGGATGATGGCTCTGTCTTCGAAGTGGAAACCCATTTGAGCAAGGACGCCCGCCCGATCCTCGAACCGCAGACCCGCTACGCGCTGGTCTGGAACAAGGAGCACGCCCTTGTCTACGCATAATCAAGCTTTTAGCGAAACCATAGTCGCAGTCTCGGAACCTGCTGCCAAGCCGTCGCGCATCTCCTTCTGGCTGGTGCTGCCGGGTGTTGTTTGGATGCTGTTGTTCCTGGTGCTGCCGATGTTGATGATGGTTTATGTGTCCTTCTGGACGCAGACCACTTTCACCATCAAGCCGGTGCTGACGTTGCAAAGCTGGATCACCTTCTTTTCCAGCGATACTTATCTGGGCGCGCTCTGGACCACGGTCAGGATCTGGCTGCTGGTGCTGGTTGCGACCTTGGCTGTCGGCTATCCCGCAGCGCTGTTTGTCGGGCTGTTCGTGAAAAACAAGACGCTGCAAACCGTGCTTCTGGTGCTGTGTGTCATTCCGTTCTGGACCTCCTTCCTGATCCGGGTTCTCGCCTGGCGGCCAATGCTTGGCAAGGAAGGAGCGATCAACATGATCCTGATGAAGCTTGGCATTGTCAGCCATCCCATTGAAGTCCTGCTGTTTTCCGAACTGTCCGTGATCATTGGCATGACGCAGATCTATTGTGTGTTCATGGTCGGCCCCATCGCCTTCATGCTGGGGCGGATCGAGCCAGCGATCATTGAGGCGGCGCAGGATCTCGGGGCCGGTTTCTGGCGGATTTTCCGCACCATTATCCTGCCGATGTCGATGCCGGGCGTGGTGGTCGGGGCGATTTTTGTCTCGGTCATGGTTCTCGGCGAATTCGCCACCTCGGCGGCGTTGTCAGGGCGCAAGGTCAATCTGCTCGGCAATATCATTGTTACCCAGGTGGGATCACTGAAATGGGCTTTCGCGGCGGTGGCGGGCGTGGTGCTGACCCTGCTGATGGGGCTGGTTGTCGCAGCGCTGCTGCGGGTCGTCGATCTCAGGAAGGAGTTGTAGGATGAATTCCGGAGCGGTCAAACTGGGGCTTGGCGTCTATACCACGCTGTTTCTGGTGTTTCTCTACGGGCCTTTGGTGGTTCTCGCCATCCTGTCCTTCCAGACGGGACCGGAAGGCGGCCCGCAATTTCCGATCATCGAATGGTCGGTCTATTGGTACAAGCACCTGTTCGGCCTGACGCCGCCGTCGCGCATTGCCCCACTGCCGATCAATGACGCCTTGGTGCGGTCCATGGGGCTGGCGGTGATGACGATGATCGTCTCCACCGTGCTGGGGGTGATTTCGGCCCAAGCCTTTCGCAGCCGGTTCAAAGGCTCCGGCCTGGTCTTCTACCTGATCGTGTTGGGCATGATGGTGCCGGGTGTGCTGGTCGGGCTTGGCATGGCGCTGGTGGCCAATACACTTGGCATTGACCGCCACTGGTGGGGTACGGCCTTTGTGCTGCATGTGGTCTATACCTTCCCCTTTGCCTTCCTGGTGATGCTGGCGATCTTCAACCGCTTCGACCCAAGCGTCGAGGAGGCGGCCTGGTCGCTTGGCGTCAGCCCGATGCGGACCTTTCGCAAGATCACCTTTCCACTGATCTTTCCGGGCGTGCTGTCGGCCATGCTGTTTGCGTTCACGCTGTCCTATGACGAGTTTTCCCGCACGCTGTTTGCCTCTGGCCGTGATCTCACCCTGCCGCTGGCGATCTACGGGACGTTTTCGGTGGAGGTGCATCCGAATGTCTTTGCCTTCGGCGTGCTGACCACACTGTTTTCCTTCGCGCTGCTTGGCACTTACGCCGTGCTGATGGGGCTTTCGGTGCGCCGCGCCCGGCGCATCGCCGTTCAGGAGGAAGCATGATGGAAAAGACCGATTTCCCTTCCGCCATTGTTACCGGTGCCGGTTCCGGCATTGGTCGTGCCATCGCGCTTCGGTTGGCCAAAGACGGCTACGGCGTGCTGGTCAACGATCTCGCCATTGACCGTGCCAAAGCCGTGGCCGATGAGATTACGGCGTCGGGCGGCAAGGCCTCTGCCTATGCTGGTGACGTTTCCCACGAGACGGAAGCGGCGGCCATCTGTGCTGCTGCGGTCACGGCCCATGGACCGGTTACACTGTTGGTCAACAATGCCGGTATCGCCCATCAATCGCTGTTTGAACATCTTGAAGTCGCTGATTTCGACCGGATGTTTGCCGTGCATGTGCGCGGTAATTTCCTGATGACCCGCGCCGTGTTGCCAGCGATGCTGGAGCGGGGAGATGGTGTGATCGTCAATATCGCCTCGCAGCTCGGCCAGATCGGCGGCGTCGAACTGGTGCATTATTCCGGCGCCAAGGCGGCGATCATCGGCATGACCAAGGCTTTGGCCCGCGAAGTGTCGGCCCGTGGCGTGCGCGTCAATGCGGTCGCCCCCGGCCCGATCAATACGCCGCTGGTTATGGGTCTGTCGGAAGACTGGCGGAATGCCAAACGCGCGCAATTGCCGCTTGGCCGGTTTGGCGAACCGGAGGAAGTGGCCGCCGCGGTCTCCTTCCTTGCCTCCAAGGATGCCGCCCTGTTCGTCGGCCAGACACTGGGGCCGAATTCCGGCGATGTGATGCTTTGAACCGTGAAGGAAGAGAGCCATGAGTAACCAGAACCAGCGGATCGTCATCATCACCGGAGCCGGGATTGGCATCGGAGCCGCCGCCGCCAAAGCCTTTGGTGCTCTTGGTGACCATGTTGTCGTCACAGATATTCTGGACGCCGAGGGCGAGGCGGTGGCGCAGGCCATTCGCGCTGCCGGTGGCTCGGCCGAGTTTCATCATTATGACGTGCGCTCGACACCGGCAGCCGATGCGCTGGTCGCCGATATCGAGGCACGGCTAGGCCGGATCGATGTGGTGGTCGCCAATGCCGGCATTGCGCATCGCGTCCCGCTGAAAGAACTGACCGACGAGAAATGGGACCTGACCTTCGATATCGATCTCAAGGGCATTTTCCGCTTGGTGCGTGCGGCCACTCCTGGGATGCGCGCCCGCAAAAGCGGTGCGATTGTCGCGCTGTCGTCGATCATGGGCATTGCCTATGGCTGGGATGAGCATGTGCATTATTCCGCTGCCAAATCCGGGGTGGTCGGGCTGGTGCGCGGTCTGGCCGTCGAGCTTGCCCGCGAAGGGGTGCGGGTCAACGGCATTGCGCCGGGCTACATCCGCACCGCGCAATTGCTGTCGGAGGAAAATTCACTCGGGCCGGTGGGGGCCGAAAAGGCCGCCGAAATCATCCCGATGGGACGGCTCGGAACACCCGACGATATTGCCGATGTCATCACTTTCCTCGCCTCCAATGCGGCTCGCTACATGACCGGCCAGGTGCTGGTCGTCGATGGAGGACTGCTGGTCGGGCGCTACTAAAAAACAATCAACAACAACAAAAACCGGCAAAGCCGGATCGGGAACTCAAAACTGGAGAACTGCCATGTCTTTAATGGAACTCAATCGTAGATCGCTTCTCAAACGCTCCACTGGCATGATGGCTTTGGCCATGGGGGCAGGCACGCCCTTTCTGTCGTCGCGGGCTGCCTATGCCCAGGCCACCAGCCTTGCCAGCCAGCAATTGCGCACCATCGGCCTTTCGGTGACGGTGCAGGAACGCATTCTCAATGACTTCAAGAAAGCCTCCGGCGTTGGCGGCACATCCGGCACGGCGGCAACCTTTCCGGATGCGCAGACCAAGATCCTGTCCGGCTCCAAGGATTACGACTGCTGGGAAATCATCGCCGAGCGCTTGCCGTCTATCGTGATGACCAACAATGTCGAGCCGGTGCCTGCCTCTGGCTTGAAAAACTGGGCGAATATCCGCGACACCTTCACCAAGCCATCCGACAAATGGGACCTCAAGGCGCAAATCGTCGGGCAGATCTGGGCCGATGAAGGCCAGACGACGCTGAACATGGTGCCCGCCGTCTATAACTATGATTCCATCGGCTATAACCCGGATGTGGTTTCCGCCGAGGAAGCCAATAGCTGGGCGGCGATTTTCGATAAGAAGTGGAAGGGCAAGTCCGGCCTCAACACCGATCCGCTGATCGCCTTCGGTCAGGCAATCATGGCGATGAACACGCTTGGCCTGCTCAACGTCAAGAACCCCGGCAACCCGAGCGCCAAGGAAATTGACGAGGCGGCAGCCTTCCTGGTGTCGAAGAAGAAGGAAGGTCAGTTCCGGGCGCTGTGGGGCGATTTCGGCGAACTGGTCAACCTGATGGCCTCGGGCGAAATGGTGGTTTGCGATGCCTGGCAACCGGCGGTCATGGCGGTGAAGGCGCAGGGCAAGCCTTGCAAATATGCGGTGCCGAAGGAAGGCTACCGCGCCTGGGCCATCGGTCCGTCGATGATTGCAGGCACCACCAACAAGGAAGCCGTCACTGCCTATGCCGATTACTGGTTGTCCGGCGAGCCGGGCATCGCGGTGTCGGAGCAGGGGTATTATTCGCCCTCCACCAATATCAAAAGCGTCATGGCACCGGAAAAATATGCCTTCTGGTACGAGGGCAAGCCTTGGACCGGCGCGCCGGAGCGCGGCATCAAGGAAGGCGACCTGCGCGATGGCGGCTCGCTGGAAGAGCGCGCCAAGAACGTCGCGTATTGGCATCAATGGCCGGATGAATACGACCATCTGGTGCAGAAGTGGGACGAGTTCCTGAACGCCTGATGTGACGCGGGAAGACCGGCTGGCTCCGGTCTTCCCTTTTGATGCTGCACCGGAGAAAGCCGATGATTTACGACCTGGAACTGATCGATGTGGGCAAGGTCTATGACAATGGCACCACGGCTGTCAGCGCCTTCAGCCTGGCGGTGAAGAAAGGTGAGTTCATCGCTTTTCTCGGCCCATCCGGCTGCGGTAAGACCACGACGCTGAGGATGATTGCCGGGTTCGAGGGCATTTCCTCTGGCGATATGATGATCAAGGGCGTGCGGATGAACGATGTGCCGCCGCAGATGCGCCCGACAGCGACGATCTTTCAGAATTACGCGCTGTTTCCTCATATGAGTGTGCGCCGCAACGTCGCGTATGGTCTTGAAGTCAAAGGCATGGCCAAGGCTGAGCGCGACCGCAAGGTGGAGCGGATCATCGCCACGCTTGGTCTTGAAGATATCGCTGAGCGCAAGCCGGAAAAGCTTTCCGGCGGCCAGCGCCAGCGGGTGGCGCTCGCGCGTGGGCTGGTGATCGAGCCGGATATTCTGCTGTTGGATGAGCCGCTGGGCGCGCTGGATGCCAATTTGCGCAAGGCGATCCAGAACGAGCTGAAAATCCTGCAAAGGACGCTGGGCGTTACCTTCATCTTCGTCACCCATGCGCAATCGGAGGCGCTGGCGCTGTCGGACCGGGTGGTGGTGATGAACCAGGGCCGTGTCGAGCAGGTCAGCCCGCCGCACCAGCTCTACACCCGGCCCGCCACACCCTTTGTGGCGCAATTCATTGGCCGAAACGCGATTTTCAAGGGGCATGCCCGTGCCGATGGCGCAGGCGACTTGCGGCTCGAGACCCCGGAAGGATTGCTCGCAGGCCTGGTCAATGGCCCGGTATCCGAAGGTGGCCTCGCCAATCTCGTCGTTCCCGCCGAGGCCATTCAGGTTCATCATGGAAACCGCGAACAGCTTGACCGGGTGGCTGTGGCCCATGGTGGCAACGCGGTTCATGCCCGCATTCAACGCGCCGATGTCGTCGGTCATGTCTCGCATATTTCGGCGGTACTGGCAGATGGTCGGTCGCTGGCTCTCGAGGCCCATGTCGAGAAATATCGCCCGGATGAGTTTCCGGTCGGCTCAGATGTGTTTCTGTCGTGGAAGCCTTCGGATGCCACAATTATCGCCGCGCACTGACAGTTTTGCATCTGATCAAAAAGTCTTTATCAAAAGGAGAAAACACCATGGCAAAGGAAATCTTTTGCAGCTTCGGCATCGACGTGGATGCGGTGGCCGGCTGGCTCGGCTCTTACGGCGGCGAGGATTCGCCAGATGATATTTCCCGTGGCCTGTTTGCCGGTGAAGTTGGTGCGCCGCGCCTGCTGAAACTGTTCGAACGTTTCGGCATCAAGACCACCTGGTTCATTCCCGGCCATTCCATCGAGACCTTTCCGGAACAGATGCAGGCCGTGGCCGATGCCGGTCATGAAATCGGCATTCACGGCTATACCCATGAAAACCCGATTGCCATGACCCGCGAACAGGAAACTGAAGTGCTGGACAAGTGCATCGAGCTGGTCACCAAGCTGTCTGGCAAGCGTCCGACCGGCTATGTGGCGCCGTGGTGGGAGTTTTCCAATGTCACCAATGAGTTGCTGCTGGAACGGGGCATCAAATACGATCACTCGCTGATGCATAATGATTTCACGCCCTATTATGTGCGGGTCGGCGATAGCTGGACCAAGATCGACTATTCCAAAAAGCCCTCCGACTGGATGGTGCCTTTGAAGCGTGGCCATGAGACCGACCTGATCGAAATCCCGGCCTCCTGGTATCTCGATGACCTGCCACCGATGATGTTCATCAAGAAATCACCCAACAGCCACGGTTTCGTCAATCCGCATGATATCGAGCAGATCTGGCGCGATCAGTTCGATTGGGTCTATCGTGAAATGGACTACGCGGTTTTCCCGATCACCATTCACCCTGACGTTGCCGGACGTCCGCAGGTTCTGATGATGCTGGAGCGGTTGTTTGCCCATATGAGCAAGCATCCGGGGGTGAAATTCGTGACCATGAACGAGATCGCCGACGATTTCGCCAAGCGCTTTCCGCGCACGAAGTAACAAGACGGCGGGGGGCGGTGCTATGCCGTCCCTTGTCCGTGAAAGGAGATCGTTATGTGTTCGCTTTGCGGTGTGATCGGCGGCAATGAGCATTGGGCCGACGCCGTGGCTCGCCCCGGTGTCTTCACCCGCAATGGCGAGCGGGTGGACCGCCGCCGTGAACGGATGAACCGGGTGAGCAGCGCCAACCGGGTACTGAAGGCCTACGGCCTGTCGCTATCCGACTGGCAGGGCTCATCCTATCTTCTGTCCAGCCTGACAGGAAAAACCGAGATCATCGAGGATCTCGGCCATCTCTGGTCGGTCGCTGAAAAAATGTCTGGTCGGGCCTGTGATCCGCTTGATCCGGTGCTGATCGCGCGGATGGAAACGGCCCGCAATGGCTGATGCAAGGCGCGCTATTCCCCAGTTCACGCCCGTCAATCTGCTGACTGGCTTCCTCGGCTCCGGCAAGACGACACTGCTCAAGCGCCTGCTATCAGACCCGGCGCTTGCCGATACGGCGGTGTTGATCAACGAGTTCGGGGAAATCGGCCTTGATCACGACCTGGTGGAAACGGTCGATGGCGATACGGTGCTTTTGCAATCCGGCTGCGTCTGCTGCACCATTCGCGGCGATCTGGCAGAGGCGGTGCGAACATTGCATGAACGCCGCGAGCGCGGCGAGATCGCGTCCTTTCGCCGGGTGATGATCGAAAGCACCGGCCTTGCCGATCCTTTTCCAATCTTATCGACGCTGAAAGCCGATCCGGTCCTGCGCCATCATTTTCGCCACGGCAATGTCATCACCACGGTCGATGCTATCAACGGTTTGGGGCAACTGGACGCTTATGGTGAATCGGCCCGGCAAGTGGCGATTGCCGACCGGTTGGTGATCACCAAAACCGATATGGCGGAGGCTTTTGAACAGCCTGATTTGACCGGACGATTGATGGCTCGTATCGCGTCGATCAATCCCGATGCAGCGATAATTGCCGCCGTCGCCCCGGATTTTTCAGCCGCTAGCCTGCTGGAAGACGATGCCAGCCTGCACAGTTCCACTCTGCAATCGGCCAGCGGTTTTTACTGCGAAGCGCCAGCAGATGCTGGCCATAGCGGTGACTTCCGCTCCTTCGTGGTCACGGTTGACGAGCCAATCGATTGGACCGCTTTTGGCATCTGGTTGACCATGTTGCTCAACCGCCATGGCGCTAGGGTTATCCGGGTGAAGGGCATTTTGAACATCGCAGGCGAAGACCGACCCGTTGCCATTCACGGCGTCCAGCATCTGGTGCATCCGCCGGTTCATATGGCCAGATGGCCATCCACGGATCGGCGTTCCCGGCTGGTCTTCATTGTTGATGGGCTGGAGACGGCGCTGATCAGGCGGTCTTTTGAGGCCTTTGCGATAAAGTGAGAGCATGGATGGTGGCCTAAGTGTTATCGATTTACGGTTGCTGTATGAACAAGGCAGGAATTTCAAACCCGAATGAATACCCATAATCCACCGACTTCCTTTCCTGCGCCCGTTCTTCATACCGAAGGCAAGCCGCGTCTTCGGGTGCTCGGCACGGCGATTTCATTGCTGGAGCCGCTGCGCATTCAGGCGCAGCAGGATCTTGGCATCGATGTTGTGTTCGACAATAACGACTTCCTGACCACCCAGCACAAGGCGGCGCAGGCACCGGACAGTTACGACATCTACGATCAGTGCTTTCATAACCTGGATATCGTCTGGTACTGGCGCGCCATTCAGCCGATAGAATTGAAACGGATCGACCTCTGGAACGAGATTTCCGATCTCACCAAGACCGGACGACTGGAGCCGAGCGCGCAACTGGGTAAGGGGGATGCGCCGGTCAAGAAACTGTTCGTCCAGCCGGATCTGTCGCTGGGAGAAAATCCAACCGGCCAAATTTCCATGCTGCCCACCACCCATAATTTCGACAGTTTCGCCTATCGGAGCGATCTGGTGAAAAACCCAAGGTCCGTATCCAGTTGGGCAAGCCTGCTGGAGGAGACCTGGGCAGGCCGGGTGGCGCTGGTGGATGAGCCGGCCATCGGTATCTTCGATGCGGCCCTTGCTGCCGAGGCGGCGGGCCTGATGCGGTTCGACAATATCGGCAATATGACCGTGGACGAGATCGACCGGCTGATCGCCATCCTGACCGAGAAGAAAAAGTCCGGATTTTTCAGGGACTTCTGGCGCACCGCCGAGGATGCCGCAACCCTGATGGCCCGGGGTCGTACCGATATCCAGAGCATGTGGTCCACAGGCATTACCATCCTGAGCGGCCAGGGCATGGCCGTGGAGCAGGCGGTGCCGGTGGAAGGCTACCGTGCGTGGCATGGCGGGCTTTGCCTGTCGCGCAGCCTTGAAGGCCGGATGCTGGATGTGGCCTATGACTATCTCAACTGGTGGATTTCCGGGTTGCCAGGCGCGGTTGTTGCACGGCAAGGCTATTATATGTCCACGCCGCAGCGCTCAAAGGCATATCTGAGTACGGCGGAATGGGATTATTGGTATGGCGGCCTGCCCGCCGCGCAGGATTTGCCCGGGCCGGATGGCGCGATGCGGATCAAGGCTGGCGAAATCCGCAGCGGTGGGTCTTACTGGCAGCGTGCCAACCGTATCGCGGTGTGGAACACCACCATGGATGAACATAATTACCTGGTGCGTCGTTGGATTCAGCTGATGGCAGCCTAATTATTGTATTGAAGGAGCAACCGATGATCCCAAACCTATCAGGCAAAAGCATTGCCCAGCTTGCGGTGTTGATCCAGTCCGGCGCGCTCGATCCGCAGGATCTGGCCCATCAAACGTTGGCAGCCATCCGGGATCACGCCGATCAGACGATCTTCACCCGACTAACGCCAGAGCGGGCGATGCAGGAGGCTCAGGCTTCGGCATTGCGCATCCGGGCCGGTTGCTCGCTCGGCCCTCTGGACGGGATACCGATTGCCTGGAAGGATCTCTTCGATCTCAAGGGAATAACCACCACCGCAGGCTCCGTGGTGCTGGACGATCAGCCACCGGCATCGCGCGATGCGGATGTGGTTCAGGCACTTGCAAGTGCTGGAATGGTGTCCATCGGCCAGGTCAATATGAGCGAATTTGCTTTTTCCGGCCTTGGGATCAATCCGCATTACGGCACACCGCGCAATCCGCATGGCATTGGTGAAGCACGGGTTCCCGGCGGATCGTCCTCCGGTTCTGGTGTTGCCGTGGCGGCCGGGCTGGTGCCGGTGTCGATCGGCACGGATACAGGTGGGTCTGTCCGCATTCCCTCTGCCTTCAATGGCATTGTCGGCTACAAGGCGACCCGTGGCCGCTATTCCATGCGCGGCGTCTTTCCGCTCTCCAAAAGTCTCGATTCCCTTGGTCCTCTCTGCCGAACAGTGCAGGATGCGGTCTGGGTGGATGCCGCCATGCGAGGATTGACGCATCCGCAGGTGACCCGCGCCGCCTTGGCCGGACGCCGTTTCGTGGTGCCTGAAACGGTATTTTTCGATGGCGCCGAGGATGGTGTGGTGCAAGCATTTGAGGCAGCGATCCGCCGTTTGGAACAGGCGGGTGCCGTGGTGCGCCGTCAAGCCTTCCCGATCATGCAGGAGATCCTCGATGTTCTCGCCAAGCATGGCCCGCTGGTGACAGCGGAAGCCTATGTGCTGCATCGCCACCGTCTGCATGGACCGGAGGCGGCCCGCATGGACCAGCGCGTCGCAACCCGTGCGCGGCTGGGCGAAAACATCAGCCTTGTCAGCTATGTCGAGCTTGTCGACCGCCGTGAGCAATTGATTGCGGAATTTGCCGGCCAGATTGGAACGGATGAATTCATCCTCACGCCAACCGTCGCCCATGTCGCGCCGCTGACGGCACAGCTTGTCGCTGATGATGACCTGTTTGTGGCCACCAATGGCAAGACATTGCGCAACACGATGCTCGGCAATTTCCTGGATTGGTGCGCGGTTTCGCTGCCATGCGGGACGGGTGACGCCAACATGCCTGTTGGCCTGCAAGTCTCCGGGCCTGCACGCTCCGACGAGGCTCTGCTTGGCCTGGCGCTCTCGGTGGAAGCGGTGGTTTGCGGCTAAATAAGCCTACATCGGAAACAGGCTGGTCAGAGGCATATGCGATTTGACGATCGGTGATTTCAGCACCACGAAGCTGAAATATTTGTCGATGCCGATATCCATATCGGTCAGCCTTTCCATGATTGACTGATATTCGCCAATCCCTGATGTGACGAATTTCAGCATATAATCATAGCCGCCGGAGACCAGGTGACATTCGATCACCTGGTCAACTTTTTCGACAGCGGCCAGAAAGCGGGCAAAATCGATCTGTCTGTGGTTCTTCAGGGTGATTTCGGTAAACACCGTCAGCGTCTGGCCAAGTTTGCTGACATTGATCTGGGCGGAATAGCCTTCGATATAGCCTTCCGCCTGAAGCTTCTTCACCCGCATCAGGCAGGGGCTGGGGGACAGATTGACCAGTTCGGCCAGTTCCACATTGGTGATCCGACCGTTCTTTTGCAGTTCATAGAGAATCTTGATGTCGATCCTGTCGAGCTTCACGATGCGGTTCCCCTGATGCTTATGTGCCAGCATATTATGCTTCAAAAGCCAAAGTGCAAGCGGCCATCATCAGCAAAGCACGCTGGAAGGCTTTGAAAAACCTTATACAGCGCAGGGGTTGTTTACGTTTCTAAAAACGGAAGGAAATGCTGAATCTGCTGCAATCGCGGTGCTTTTCACTGATGGAAATGCTTATGCTGATCGGCAATCAAGGAGCTTTTCATGCGTGTACCCCTGTTGCGAATCGAGACCCACACCACTTTGCCAGAGGCGGCGGATGTCGTGGTGATCGGCGGCGGTATCGTCGGCACATGCACTGCCTATTTCCTGGCCAAACGCGGCGTCAAAGTCGTGCTGTTGGAAAAGGGGTTGATCGGGGCAGAGCAGTCCAGCCGGAATTGGGGTTGGTGCCGCCAGCAGAACCGCGATGCCCGCGAATTGCCGATGGCGACAAAAAGCCTCGATCTGTGGGACAGTTTCGCCAGCGAGATTGGCGAGGATGTCGGGTTTCGCCGCTGCGGCCTGCTTTATCTGAGCAATAGCGAGGCGGAAATCGCCACCTGGGCCAAATGGCGTGACTTCGCCAAGACAGTCGGCGTCACCACCCACATGCTTTCGGCCCAGGAAGCCGCCGAAAAAGGCAGCGCGACGCGAAAGCCCTGGCTCGGCGGTGTCTTCTCGCCCAGCGATGGCATCGCGGTCCCGGAGCGAGCTGCACCCGTCATTGCCCGTGGTGTGATGAAATTTGGCGGAACCGTCATGCAGCATTGCGCGGCCCGTGGGCTGGAAACCGAGGCTGGCCGGGTCAGTGCCGTGGTGACGGAAAAGGGTACGATCCGCACGGGAACGGTGGTGATGGCGGGTGGCGCCTGGGCGTCTTCCTTCTGCAATCAGCTGAACATTCGCTTTCCGCAGGCCTCTATCCGATCATCCATTCTTTCTGTCGCGCCGCTTTCTGGTGGATCGGGTGCCGAGGGTCTACCGGACGCCTTGCACACCGCTCGCGTTTCGGTAACCCGCCGGGGCGATGGCGGCTATGCGCTGGCGATCAGCGGTCGGGCCAGCGTTGACCCGACCCTCCAACAGATCCGCTATGGCAAGGCCTTCCTGCCGATGTTCCAGCGCCGCTGGAGAAGCCTGAAGCCGGGTACGATCGAAGGTCTGCGCAATGGCCATGAGACGCTGGCGAAATGGGCGCTGGATAAGGTGACGCCGATGGAACGCAACCGTATTCTTGACCCGATACCAGATCGTAAACTGATCGCTGAAACCTATCGCCGCGCCGGCGAATTGCTGCCTGCTTTGGCTGGCGCTAAGATTTCGGCCAGTTGGGCTGGCTATATCGATAGCACCCCGGATGGCGTGCCCGCCATTGGCGAGGTTCCATCCCTGCCGGGCTTTATTCTGGCAGCCGGGTTCAGTGGCCACGGTTTTGGCATCGGGCCAGGGGCAGGGCATTTGATTGCCGATATCATCACCGGTTCTGAACCGATTGTCGATCCGGCGGACTATCTGCCCGAGCGGCTGGCTCACTCCGCCTGGGGCAAGGTCGCGGGCTTCTGACCCCCGCTTCTTTCCGGCCAAGGCGTGAACGGGATTGCAAAACAGCTGTTTTCTGCCTATAGAAAGCCATTAACCCCGGACCCGGTGAAATTCCGGGTGGCTATTCTGGCCGCCGATCCGCCAGACAACGCACGACATTTCTGAAACGTTTTGAGCCGTTTATTCGGTCATCTCTGAGCGTTTGTGGAAAATCCTCCCCGTTGCGAAACAATCTCCATGAAAAAAATTGAACGCTACCAGCGAGACTGGTTCTCGAATATCCGTGGCGATGTCCTGTCGGGCATGGTCGTGGCCCTTGCCCTTATTCCGGAAGCTATCGGCTTCTCGGTGATTGCCGGGGTCGATCCGAAGATCGGACTGTTTGCCTCGGTTATCATCGCCTGCGTATCCGCCGTGTGTGGTGGGCGTCCCGGCATGATTTCCGCCGCCACCGCCGCAACCGCTGTTTTGATCGGTGGATTGGTCAAGGATCACGGCATTCAATATCTGTTTGCTGCAACCGTGTTGATGGGCCTGTTGCAAATTCTGGCGGGCTTCCTCAAGCTCGGGCGGTTGATGCGTTTCGTATCGCGTTCGGTGATGACAGGTTTCGTCAATGCCCTGGCGATCCTGATTTTCATGGCGCAATTGCCGGAATTGCTTGGCCGCCCACCATCGACTTTCGTGATGATCGGTATCGCGCTTGCCATCATCTATCTCTTCCCGCGTCTGACCAAGGCGGTGCCGTCGCCGCTGGTGGCTATCGCCGTGCTGACGGCTGCGACCTGGTGGTTCGGGTGGGATGTCCGCAGCGTCAGCGATCTCGGCGAATTGCCGTCCAGCCTGCCACTGTTTGGCTGGCCACAGGTGCCGCTGACCTTCGAGACATTGCAGATCATTTTCCCTTATTCCATCGCGCTCGCCGCCGTTGGCTTGCTGGAATCGCTGCTGACGGCCCAGATCGTCGATGACATGACGGATACGCAAAGCAACAAGAGCCAGGAATGTATAGGCCAGGGCGCAAGCAATATCGCTTCCGGCCTGTTCGGCGGCATGGGCGGCTGCGCGATGATCGGCCAATCGGTGATCAATATCTCGTCGGGTGGGCGAGGGCGTCTTTCGACCTTCATGGCCGGTAGCTTTCTTCTGGTGCTGCTCCTGGTGCTGGATGATATCCTGCGGGTGGTTCCGATGGCCGCGCTGGTGGCGATCATGATCATGGTGTCGATCGGCACATTTTCCTGGCGGTCGATCATCGACCTGCGCACCAACCCGCCATCCTCGTCACTGGTCATGCTGGCAACCGTGATCACTGTTGTCGCCACCCATGACCTGTCGAAAGGCGTGCTGGTCGGCGTGCTGCTGTCGGGCGTGTTCTTTGCCGGGAAAGTGGCGCGCATGGTGCATGTCAAAGCCGAAGATCACGCCGACGGTTCGAGGCTGTATCGCGTGGACGGGCAGATTTTCTTTGCGTCCTCTGAAGCCTTTATCGCCGCCTTCGACTTTGATGACGATGTGAAATCCATCACCATCGACGTTATCCAGGCGCATTTCTGGGACATTACCGCCGTCGGCGCTCTCGACAAGGTGGTGCTCAAGTTCCGCGCCAAGGGCGCTGTGGTGGATGTGAAGGGGCTGAATGTGGCCAGCGCCCATATGATGGACCGTTTTGCCCTGCATCGTGATCCGCAAGCCATTCTCAGCGCGGGTGGGCATTGATAGGAGTTATGATTGAAGAGGGAGGTCGTTGACGGACAGATGAGCAATTCGCTACGCGCATAGCGCATGGCTGACGTGCGAAAAACTGCCTCGAAAATGTGCGAAAATCAGGTATAACTCTTTTCATCGAAGCGATGCATCCTCCTCCCGCAAAGCTTCGATATACCGGGCCAGCTTCTCCTCCTCCCAGAGCAGCCCGTGGGAATGACGGCACTCCTCCTCCCAGTCGTCATTCGGTTCTTTTCGAAAAGCCTGCCGCACCTCCTCCCGCGGCAGGCTTTTCGTTTTGGGAGGTTTTTTCCAAGAAGACGCCTTTTTACGAAGCTGCCAATTGCTGTTCTGCCTGTTCGGACAAAGCACGTGGCACTGCTGTGCCGGGCTGGGCGAAGGCCGCGCCGACGCCGATGAGGATCGGGTTGCTGATGCCAAGTGTGGCGACCGCATCGGCGAGATTCCCGACCGTTCCACGCCAGCTTGTCTGTTGCGCGCGGCTGATTGAGGTCATCGCCACCGCTTGCGTGTCGGAAGCCATGCCCGCCGCCATGAGGTTTTCGGCAATACGGCCCGCCATCCGACCGCCCATATAGAAGATCGTCGTGACGGATGGATCGGCCATATCGCGCCAGTTGAGGCTGTCCGGCAGGTCGCCATGTCGGGAATGGCCGGTCACCAGCCGCAGCGATTGAGCGTGATCGCGGTGGGTGAGTGAAATGCCAAGCGTCGCCGCCATGGCGCTGGCCGAGGTGATGCCGGGTACGACATCCACGGCAATACCCTCATTCGCCAGCCGGGCGATTTCCTCGCCTGCCCGTCCGAAAATCATCGGATCGCCGGATTTCAGCCGCACCACACGTTTTCCAGCCTTGGCAAACCGCACCATCATCTCGTTGATATCGTCTTGCTTGCAGCTTTCCCGCCCGCCACGCTTGCCAACCAGCATGCGTTTGGCCTCACGGCGGGCAAGTTCGAGAACGTCAGGGGAGACCAGATCGTCAAACAGGATGACATCGGCGGCTTGCAGCGCCCGCACGGCCTTCAAGGTCAATAATTCCGCATCGCCTGGCCCCGCGCCGACCAGTGTGACGCGCCCAAGAGCCGGGGCGTTTGCGAGCCTGGCGGTCTCGTTCAGCAGCAAATCCTCCTCATTGTCCTGCGGCGGTGCATTACCGGCAAAGGCGCGGTCCACGAACCGCTCCCAGAATGTGCGTCGCGGTGCGCCGGGCGCCAGCTTTTCATTGATCCGGCCACGGATCGCTTGCGCCAATTCCGCCCATGGTTTGAGCGCTGGCGGCAGCAGGGTCTCTATCCGCCGCCGGATTGCCTGCCCGAGGATTGGTGCTGCGCCATCGGTGGAAATCGCTACCACGACCGGCGAGCGATTGACGATGGAGCCGAACTGGAATTGGCAATAGGCAGGCTTGTCGATGACATTGACCGGCACGCCCGCCGCTTTCGCCGCGCAATAGAACGCCTTGGCCTCGTCCTCCGTCTCGCAATCGGCAAGCGCCAAAGTGGCGTTTTCAAAAATGCCGATATGCCAGCAATGGGGACGAAGGACCATGCGGTCTTGCTCTTCAAGGAGTGTGCGGAAGGTATCGGACAATTCGTCTTCTGCGCAGAACACCTCTACATCAGCGCCACAGGCGGCCAGCAATTCCGCCTTCCAGGCGGCACCATCCGAACCACCGGCGACGATCACGCGCTTGCCCTCCAGCGCCCAAAACACCGGCAGTTTGGAAAGTGGCGCGACCCGTTCCGGGTGGCGAGAATTATTCTGCGGCAAGGATTTGAACGGCATCGATAATCCTCCTGATTTCGGCGCGGCAGGAGCCGCAATTGGTTCCAGCGGACAGGCTCTGGCCGACGGCTTCGACCGTGCAGCAGCCACCTCTAACGGCAGTGGTGATCTGGTTGATTCCGACCGAGAAACACGAACAGACAATCGCACCCGGATCGATCTGGCCCGCGCCTGGCCGTCCGGCAATCAGCGCCAGTCGGGCGTGGCGATCGCTGAAGTCGTCGTCAAGCCGGGCGCTGGCCCAATTGCGTGATACCGCAACCGGTTGGCTTGCCATGAACAGCGCGGCGCAAAGCCTGCCTGCGTCGAAAAACGCCAAACGGACATCGCCACTGGCATTGTCGCTATAGCTGATCATCTCTGCGGTGACGGGTACGGCAAGCGTCGTTCTCGCCCAGTTTTCCCAATCGCAGCCATGCTCAAAGGCCAGTTCCAGCCGCCAGCCATACTCGGCCTTGGCCAAAGCCCAATAGGATGCATCAAGCGCCTGCGGCTTATCAGCCGATACGGCAAAACCATAGGCCTTTGCCGCATAGGGTTTTGCCGCAATGGCGACATGTTTCAGCGCTGGCTGACCCGAAATCGGGTCTACCAGGGAGGGTACGAGGCTATCGACACGGGCCAATGAGGCGGTTTCGCCGGTCCAGTGCATCGGCACGAAAATGGCGCCACGGCTTTGGCGGCTGGTCAAAAGCGCACGAACAATCACCCGGCTGCCGGTCTTGCTGGAAATCTCCACCAAGGCCGCATCGGCAATGCCGAGATTGGCGGCGTCCAGCGGGTGGATTTCCGCGAAGGGTTCAGCCAGATGCGCCGACAGCCTCGCACTTTTTGCCGTCCGCGTCATCGTATGCCACTGGTCGCGCACCCGTCCAGTATTGAGGGTGAGGGGAAAGTCCTGGCTTGCCCTATCCTGTATTGCGGCTTCGCAAGTAATGAAGCGCGCTTTGCCATCGGGATGATAAAAGCCGCCATTGGCGAAAAACCGGCTTTCCCCCGCAGGCTCGCCCTGTCTCTGTGGCCATTGGAAGGGGGCAAGCGTCTGATAGTCTGCATCAGTGATCGCACCATAAGCGCCGATATCGAAATCGCGGGTGCCGTTGTTTTCAAAAGCCGATAGGGCGGCATGTTCGGCAAAGATGTCGGCGGGTGACTGATAGGCAAAGGCGCTGTCAAAGCCCATCCGGCGGCCAACCTCCGCCATCTGCCACCAGTCTGCCCTGGCCTCGCCGGGGGCTGGCTTGAAGGCTCGCTGGCGGGAAATCCGCCGTTCCGAATTGGTGACGGTGCCGGATTTTTCGCCCCAGCCCGCCGCAGGCAGCAGCACATGCGCCAGCTTTGCCGTATCGGTATCGGCCTGCATGTCAGAAACGACAACGAAGGGGCAGGCGGCAATCGCCGTTCTGACGGCATCGGCATCGGGCATGGAGACCACGGGATTGGTGGACATGATCCATAGCGCCTTGATCTTGCCATCGGCCACCGCCTGGAACATTTCCACGGCTTTCAGGCCGGGTTTGTCGGCTATGGTGGGCGCGGCCCAGAACCGCTGCACGCGATCCCGATCCGTAGGATTGCCCAGCTCCATATGGGCGGCCAGCATGTTGGCGAGGCCCCCGACCTCGCGTCCGCCCATGGCATTCGGCTGGCCGGTCAGCGAAAACGGTCCCATGCCGGGTCTGCCGATCCGGCCCGTGGCCAGATGGCAATTGATGATCGCATTGACTTTGTCCGTTCCAAGCGAGGACTGGTTGACGCCCTGGCTATAGCAGGTGACGGTTTTTTCCGTCGCCGCAAACAGCTGGAAAAACTGCCGCAACTGCATGGCAGGCAGGCCGGTTTTCTCCATCAGATCGCTAAGCGATTGACCGGCAGCGGCGGCAAACGCGTCCGCAAAGCCATTCGTATGGGCGGCAATATAGGATTGGTCGATGCTGCCGTTTTCGACCAGATGCGCCAGTAAACCGTTGAACAGCGCTACATCGCCATCCGGGCGGATCGATAGATGCAGATCGGCAATGTCTGAGGTTGCAGTCCGGCGCGGATCGATGACCACCACTTTCAAGCCGGGGCGCTTGGCCTTTTCCGCAGCAATCCGCTGATAAAGCACCGGGTGGCACCAGCCCATATTGGAGCCAACCAGCACGACGAGATCGGCCAGTTCCAGGTCGCGGTACGTGCCGGGAACGGTATCGGAGCCGAAGGCCCGCTTATGGCCCGCGACCGAAGAGGCCATGCAGAGACGGGAATTGGTATCGATATTGGCTGAGCCGATAAAACCTTTCATCAGCTTGTTGGCGACGTAATAATCCTCGGTCAGCAATTGGCCGGAGAGATAGAAGGCGACCGAATCCGGCCCATGCTCGGCTATGCTGCGGGAAAACCTCTCGGCAACGAGATCAAGCGCCATATCCCAACTCTGGCGTTCGCCGTAAACGGTCGGATGAAGCGCCCTGCCATCCAGATCCAGCGTTTCACCCAGCGCAGAACCCTTGGAACAGAGCCGGCCGAAATTGGCCGGATGATCCGGGTCACCCTTGATGCTGACGGCACCAGTGTCCTCGGCTTTGGTGTCCTCGACCTTGGCAATCACGCCGCAGCCGACGCCGCAATAGGGACAGGTGGTTTTCGTCTCGCCGGACATGATGCTCACTCCGCTGCCTGCAACAGGCTTTCCATGGCAATGGAGAGCGCGCCGTCGGTATTGCGCACCGCAATCGTGCGCACGGCCCCCTCGTCGGCACCCAGCGCCTTGCCGCTTTCCAGCGAAATCACCCAATTGTGCAGCGGGCAGGTGACCGCCTTGCCATGGACGATGCCTTGGCTGAGTGGGCCACCCTTGTGCGGGCAATGGTCCTCGATGGCGAAGACCTCGTTTTCGGCGGTGCGAAACACTGCGATCTTGCCTTGCGGGGTTTTTACGCAGCGCGCGCCACGCAGCGGAATGTCGTCGATATGGCCGATAAAGGTCCAGTTCTGATCCATGATCTCACTCCGCTGCCTGGGTGTAACCGATGGTCGCCATCGGCTTGAACTCATGCTTGTCCTTGCCGGAGACGCGCTCCGACCAGGGATCGACCTGGGCGAATTTTTGGCTGAAAACGAAGCGGTCGAAATAGGCCTTGCGCTTGGTTTCATCTCCCATGATCTGGCGGCGCACCTCGTCATGGCCAATGCGTTTTGCCCATTTGTAGATCCGCTCCAGATAGCGGCCCTGTTCGCGGTACATCTGGGTCAGCGCAACGATATGCTCCAGGGCCTCTTCCTCGGTTTTGACGAGGCCAAGAACATCGGTACCCTTGATGTCGAGACCGGCGGCACCGGCAAAATGGATCTCGTAGCCTGAATCGACGCAGATGACGCCGATATCCTTGCAGGTTGCCTCGGCGCAGTTGCGTGGACAGCCGGAAACGGCCAGTTTTAACTTGGCGGGCGTCCAGGAGCCCCACATGAACTTTTCAAGCTTGATGCCAAACCCGGTGGAATCCTGCGTGCCGAACCGGCACCAGTCGGAGCCGACACAGGTCTTTACCGTGCGCAGACCCTTGGCATAGGCCTGGCCGGAGACGAAGCCTGCCTTGCCGAGATCGGCCCAGACGGCGGGTAGATCTTCCTTTTCGATGCCGAGCAGGTCGATGCGCTGGCCGCCGGTGACCTTAACCATGGGGATGTCGAACTTATCGACCACATCGGCAATGGCCCTGAGTTCGGCAGCATTGGTGACGCCGCCCCACATGCGCGGCACGACGGAATAGGTGCCGTCCTTCTGGATATTGGCGTGGACGCGCTCATTGATGAACCGCGACTGGTAGTCATCGGCATATTCGTCCGGCCAATCGCAGACGAGGTAATAGTTGAGCGCCGGGCGGCATTTGGCGCAGCCGCAGGAGCTTTTCCATTCCAGTTCCTGCATGACGGCGGGGATGGTCTTCAGCCATTTGGCCTTGATCAGCCTGCGCACGTCGTCATGACCAAGGTCGGTGCAGGCGCAGATTGGCGTGACGGCCTTGGGGTTATAAGCATCACCCAGCGTCAGCGCCATGACCTGCTCGACAAGGCCGGTGCAATTGCCGCAGGAGGCGGAGGCTTTCGTATGGGCGCGCACCTCATCCAGCGAGGTCAGGCCTTTGCCGGTGATGGTCGAGACGATCTTGCCCTTGCAGACGCCGTTGCAGCCGCAGATTTCCGCATCATCCGGCAAGGCTGCAACGGCCGCCATAGGGTCCAGCGGTGTGCCCCCCTGATAGGACTGGCCGAAAATAAGCGTGTCGCGCATCTGCGAAATATCTGTGCCGCGCTTCATCAGATCGAAGAACCACGAACCATCACCGGTTTCGCCGTAAAGCACGGCGCCGATAATGCGGTTATCCTTCAGCACCAGTCGTTTGTAGATGCCGGATGAGGCATCGCGCAGCACGATTTCTTCGCGGTCCGGGGCTTCTGCAAAATCCCCGGCGGAAAACAGGTTGATGCCGGTGACCTTGAGCTTGGTATTGACGACGGAGCCGTGATATTCGGCATGACCGCCGGTCAGCCGGTCGGCCAGCACCCGGGCACTTTCATAGAGCGGCGCGACCAGGCCGTAGCACATGCCGCGATGCTCGGCACATTCGCCAAGCGCAAAGATCGAAGCGTCCGATGTCTGCATGCCGTCATCGACAACGATGCCGCGATTGACGGCAAGCCCGGCCTCCTTGGCCAGCTGCGAGGCCGGACGGATACCGACCGCCATCACCACCATGTCGCCTGCAATCACCCGGCCGTCTTCAAGCTCAACGCCTTCGACCTTGTTTGTGCCGAGGATCGCCTTGGTATTGGCCTTGGTGATGATCTCGATGCCCCGTTCGGAAAGCGCCTTTTCCAGAAGATAGGCGGCAGCGGGGTCGAGCTGGCGCTCCATGATGGTCGGCATCAAGTGAATGACGGTGACCTCCATGCCCTGGCGCTTCAAGCCGTAGGCGGCTTCCAACCCCAGCAGCCCAGCACCGATGATGATCGCCCGGCCTTGGCCCTTGCTGATCTCCAGCATTTTTTCGACATCATCGAGATCGCGGTAGGCGAGCACGCCGGGCAATTGATGGCCGGGGGCCGGAATGATGAAGGGCAGGGAGCCGGTGGCGATCACCAGCTTGTCATAGGCGGCGGTAATGCCGTTTTCCGAAGTCACGGTTTTTGCCTGCCGGTCGATGCCGGAGACTTTCGCGCCGCGATGTAGGGTCACGCCATGGGTTTCATACCATTGATCGTTATGGATGATGATGTCTTCATAGGCTTTTTCGCCCGACAGCACCGGCGAGAGCATGATGCGGTCGTAATTGACGCGCGGCTCGGCATTGAAAACGGTGACGTCATAAAGGCCCGGCGCTTTTTCGAACAGCTCTTCCAGCATCCGGCCCGGCGCCATGCCATTGCCGATAATAACCAGTTTTTCCGCCATAGTGTTTACTCCGCGGCTTCGACGAAGCGGTGACGTTCGTAAAGGAACTTCAACACGGCTTCGCGGGATTTGAGATAGGTCCGGTCTCCGGCCAATGCGATGCGGTCACGGACGCGCGGGATTGGTACATCCAACACTTCACCGATCTTTGCGGCGGGACCGTTGGTCATCATCACGATCCGATCTGAAAGCAGCACGGCCTCATCGACGTCGTGGGTAATCATGATCATCGTATTGCCGAGGCGTGCATGGATTTCCATCACGGCGTCCTGCAAATGGGCACGGGTCAGCGCGTCCAATGCCCCGAACGGCTCGTCCAGCAGCAGGATTTTCGGCTCCATGGCCAGCGCCCGGGCAATGCCAACCCGCTGTTTCATACCGCCGGAAATCTCCGCGGGACGCTTGTCTTTTGCATGACCCATCTGCACGAGGTCGAGATTGCGCATCACCCAGTCATGCTTTTCGGCCTTGGTCTTGCGGCCTGCAAACACCTTGGAGACGGCGAGATTGACGTTTTCATACACCGTCAGCCACGGCAGCAACGAATGGTTTTGAAATACCACGGCCCGTTCCGGTCCTGGTGCGTTGACCTCAGTGTTTTCCAGCAGGATCGCGCCTGCGGTCACGCGGGTCAGTCCGGCAATCAGGTTCAGCAACGTGGACTTGCCGCAGCCGGAATGGCCGATGATCGAGACGAACTCGCCCTTGTCGATGGACAGGGAAACATCCTTCAAGACATCGGTCTTTGTGCCTGATCGTTCGAAGCTTTTGTCAATATGGTCGATTTTGAGATAGGCGCTCATAACGGTTTCCCTCTAGTTCTTCGCGGTGCCACGGGTGATGACACTGCCAAGGAGAGCGACGAGCTTGTCGAGGACAAAGCCGGTTACGCCGATATAGGCAAGCGCCACGATGATGTCGGAGAGCCGCGAGGAGTTCCACGCATCCCAGATGAAGAAGCCGATGCCGACGCCGCCGGTCAGCATTTCAGCGGCAACAATGGCCAGCCACGACAGGCCGACGCCGATGCGAAGCCCGGTAAAGATGTAAGGGGCGGCGGCAGGCACCATGATGCGGATGAAGAATTCCAGCGGGTTCAACCGCAGCACCCGGGCAACATTGCGGTAATCGTCGGGAATATTGCGCACGCCGACGGCGGTGTTGATGATGACCGGCCAGATCGACGTGATGAAGATCACGAAAATCGCTGACGGGTTGGAATTCTGGAAGGCCGCCAGCGATAGCGGCAACCAGGCAAGCGGCGGCACGGTGCGCAAGATCTGGAAGATCGGGTCAAGGCCGCGCATGGCCCAGATACTCTGGCCGACCACCGCACCGAGAAAGACGCCGACAATCGCCGCCAGGCCGAAGCCGATTGCCACCCGCTCCAGGGACACCAGAACGCGCAGGCCAAGACCGATATCCTGCGGCCCATTGTTGAAGAACGGAGCCGTGATCAGGTCATGGGCTTCTTCCCAGACCTGGCTTGGCGGCGGCAAGGTCGCGCCTGCATGGGAACAGGCGATCTGCCAGATACCCAGCAGGATGGCGAGAACGACGAAGGGTGGCACGACATTGCGCAGCATAGTTGCGCCGATGCGCTGACTGTTGAACCTGCGGGTGGGACGGCGGGCCATGGTGACAACAGTGCCAACCGATTGTGGAGCAGAAAGGGCTGCGGGTTCTGCTTTGCGAAGAGTTGCGGACATGAGCTTTCTCCTGTTGCGCGTGGTCACGCCGTAGCCTTGATGGTCAGGCTGTCGAGATAGGCCTTGGGGTTTTCGGGGTCGAAGACCTTGCCGTCGAAGAAGGTCTCTTTGCCGCGCGAGGTCGATGCCGGAATATCGGCGCTGGCCACCGACAGATCCTTGGCGGCGGCGCGCCAGATGTCTTCCCGGTTGACCTTGTCCACCAGTGCTTTCATGTCGAGATCGGCGGCAAACTTGCCCCAGCGGATATTTTCGGTGAGGAACCACAGGTCGTGGCTCTTGAATGGGTAGGAGGCATGGTCCTGCCAGAATTTCATCTGCAAGCCGGTGTTTTCCACCACGCGGCCATTGCCGTAATTGATATTGCCCTTCAGGCGGCCAAGCACATCCTTGGGCGGCACGTTGAACCATTGGCGCTTGCCGAGAATATCGGCCATTTCGGCCTTGTTCTCCATGCTATCGCACCACATCTGCGCTTCCATGATCGCCATCATCAGCGCCTTGGTGGCATTGGGGTTCTTTTCCACCCATTCGGTGCGCATCGAGAAGGCTTTTTCCGGATGGCCCTTCCAAAGCTCGCCGGTGGTGCAGGCGGTAAAGCCGATGCCCTGGTTGACGAGTTGCTCGTTCCAGGGTTCCCCGACGCAGAAGGCGTCCATGGAGCCGACTTTCATATTGGCGACCATTTGCGGGGGCGGCACGACGATGGTCGAGACGTCCTTGTCGGGATTGATGCCGCCAGCGGCAAGCCAGTAGCGAATCCATAGATCATGGGTGCCACCCGGAAAGGTCATCGCCACCTTGACTTCGCCGGTCTTGGCTTTCTTGGCGGCAAAGGCGTCCTTCAGTTTCGCGGCGTCAAGGGCGACGCCGGTTTCTGCATACTCCTTCGCCACCGAAATGCCCTGGCTGTCGAGATTGAGGCGCGCAAGGATCGACATGGCCACGGGCACGCTATTCTGCGTGACTTTGCCGGTTTGCATCAGGTAGGGCATTGGGGTGAGGATATGCGCGCCGTCAATGCCATTGGATGCGCCGCCCAGCACAAGGTTGTCGCGGGTAGCACCCCAGGATGCCTGCTTCGACACTTCCACATCGGTCATGCCATATTTGGCAAACAGGCCTTTTTCCTGCGCGATGATCAGAGGGGCGGCATCCGTCAGAGCGATGAAGCCAAGCTTGGCACCACTGACTTCCGGTGTGGCGGTGGCCGCCAGCGCCCCGGATGGCAAAAGGATACGGGCGGCAGCAAGTGTGGCGGCCGCACCTGTTGCCTTGAGAATGGAACGGCGATTGATAGCGTGATGGGCGATGCGGGTCATGACTGGCTCCTGTCGGGCGGGCAAAAGGGCAAAACGCAAAAAACGCCGCGAAGATTCCTGCGCGGACCGGGAGGTGTCCGCTCAAAAACCTTGCGACGTCGATGTCTCAGGGAAAGCGCAGTGTCTGCGCTATTTCGCGTCGGTCGCCGTTGACCACGCAAATATTTAGAAGCAAAGCCTGTGCCAGTTTTGTAAAATTCTGACGAAAAGGGCGGAATTGCCTAGGCTGAGATACGGTTTAAGAAATTAAGTCTATGAAATTAAAGAGGTAAAAATTCTATCGAAAAGAATGGATTTTTTCGTATCGACGGAATGTGCATGGAGGCCGGTTGAAAATCAGCCGAGGTTCTCGTCTAATTATTGCGCAGTGCTTATTTACGTGGCGAAAAAACTGCCCGAAATCCGTTCAAATTTCGTCTGGTCTCGCAGATGTTGCAAGATTGGCATGCACCGGAAACTGCTTTGGATAGGAGGCAAGTTTGGCGGGATCGAAGACGAAACCATCAATGAAACGGTCGCCCTCGCGCAGTCCTTCTACCCGCAAATCGTCTAGTGCCAACTGATCGGGCAGGGCAAGGGCGGCGCGGTAGATATCCGGGCGAAACGCGCTGGCTGCTTTTTCCACATCGGCTTCGTCGTAGCGTGTTTGTCCCCAGCGGATCATCTGGCTATAGATCCACAAGGCCTGGCTTGGACGGGGGTAGTTGGCGTGCTCAGCATGGAAGCGGAAATAGTGGTCGATGACCCGGCGATTGCCTTTTGCATCCAGATGGAAGACGCCACCCAGCACATGGCGGATGATGTCGCCTGGCGCGCCGATATAGCGCGGTGCGGAGAGCATTTCGGCCAGCGCATCGCGGTTGTCGGGCGCGTCGCACCAACGGGCGGCCTCATCGAGAGCCGTGATCAGCCTGTTAACAGTCTCCTGGTTTTCCGCCGCCCAATCCGGGCGCATGCCCAGCACTTTTTCAGGGGCCGATGGCCAGATATCCTGCTTGGCAGCAACGATCCGGCCAACGCCGCGCTCTGACGCCACCATGTTCCAGGGCGCGCCGACGCAAAAGCCGTCTATGGCGCCTGCGGCCAAGGCATCGGAGGTGAGCGGCGGTGGCACCACGACCAGCTTCACGTCGCGGTCTGGATCGATGCCCCCAGCGGCCAGCCAATAACGAAATTCGTAATTATGCGAGGAAAACGGATAGGTCATGCCCAAGGTCGGCATTGGCTCACCGCGTTCGCGCATGATCTCCAGTACACGGGCCAGCGCCCGGACATTGTCCAGCGCACTGGCCTGCGCTGCAACCAAGCCGGTTTCTTCCATCCGCTGAAACAGCCGGATCGACAGAGTGATCGCATTGCCACCCTGTCCCAGCGAAAACGCAGTAATGGTCGGGGAGGGGTTGGAGCCGAGGCCGAGCATGGAGGCGACCGGCATCGGCGATAGCATATGGGCGACATCGAATTGCTGGAAGGCCAGCCTGTCACGGAGATTGGCCCAGGACACGTCCTTGACCAGCTCCAGCGTCAGGCCATGGCGCGCCGCAAAGCCGAATTCAACGGCTGCAATCAGCACCGAGGCATCGACTAGCGGAATGAAGCCGACGCGCAGGTGACGGGTTTCCGTCCGGCCTGCAACCGGTGCGGAAAGAATGGTCGTCTGTGTGGCGGCCTCGGTCATGGTCTGGCGTCCTCACATCAAAAGGCTGGCGGCGGTGACAACGCTTTGAGCGATCTCCACCATTTTCTTTTTCTCGTTCATGGCGCTTTGCCGCAGCAGGGCGAAAGCCTCTTCTTCCGAAAGGCCGCGCATTTTCATCAAGATACCCTTGGCACGTTCGATTACCTTGCGCTCTTCCAGCGCCGTGCGGGCTTCCGTCAATTCGCGCTGCAATCGCTCAAAGGCCCGGAACCGGATAACGGCCATGTCGAGGATCGGCTTGACGCGTTCCTTGCGCAACCCATCGACGATATAGGCGGAGACCCCGGCATCGACGGCAGCGGCAATCGATTCCGTATCGGCGCGGTCAACAAACATCGCAATCGGTCGGCTGACACTGCGGCTCAGTTGAAACAGATGCTCCAGCATATCGCGATTGGGGCTTTCCAGGTCGATGATGATCACATCTGGAGCCAGCGTTTCGATGCTGCGGGCGATACCCTGGACCTCGTTGATCACGGTGACATGCAGATGTCCTGCCTCCCGCAGCCCTTCCTCGATAATCGAGGCGCGGATGGCATTTTCATCGATGACAAGAATGGTCAGGTCGCTATGGGTCACGGATCAGGCTTACCGCACTGCGAAATACTTGACAATTGCATTGCACACCAATGAACCTGACAAGGTGTCCGAAACGACCGTCGCCCGGCCTGATTTGTGAGCATGACAATCTGTCTGGGTGATGATTTTCTTGATGAAGCAGGTTTTTAGGACCGCGATCAACGATTTTGGAGAAAAATCGCGCCGGTATAGAGCGATTTAAGCAGAGACTCCTTGGGTAACCAAGCAAGGTCTGGTTAGATAGGTTGATCGCAGACTTGACGCCTCTATCCTTTCCATATGTGAATGGCGCTGGAGAGGCGCAAAAACAAGTTGCGTAAAAACAAAGGGCTATAGCACGTTAAATTGCTGCATGATTTTCTCCTGACATCAGGTGGGATTTAAGGAATTATGCAGTGGGGGAATGCATGGTGACCGCGCGGTCGATTGCTGTGCATGGCCAAAAGGTGAGGTTGGACGAGATCTATGCAATTCGCTTTGTTCCAGGATATCAAAAACACTGCCAGGCTTGCGTCCTGCCTGTTCTCTCTCGTTGTCGTCTCTATGCTCGGAACGAACATTGCCCAGGCCGCTGATTGCCGAAGCGGCCCGGCCAGCAAGGTCGATTGGTCAGAATGCCGAAAGCGGCAGTTGATGCTGGGCGGCAGCGACCTTCGCGGGGCCAATCTCTATGATGCGGACTTGAGTTTTACCGATTTGAGCAATTCCAGTTTGCAGGCGGCCGATCTGGAAAAGGCGACATTGATCCGCGCCTCTTTCGCTGGCGCCAATGCTGATGGTGCGAAGTTCGACCGTATCGAATCCTATCGCGCCGAGATGTCTGCAATGTCTGGAGTGGACGCCAGTTTTGTCTCTGCCGAAATGCAACGCGTCAATTTGGGCGGCGCCAATCTTGCGGGCGCAGATTTTACCAAGGCGGAACTCAGCCGGGTTAATTTCGAAAAATCCATCCTGATGGGCGCCAAGTTTACATTGGCAAATCTGTCCCGCGCCAGTTTCAATTTGGCGCGGCTGGATGGTGGCGTCGATTTTGAGGACGCATTCCTGTTTCGGACCCGCATTGAAGGTGTGGACCTGTCCACAGCCAAAGGGCTGAAACAGGACCAGGTCAACCTTGCCTGCGGCGATGCAAAGACCAAGCTTCCCGCAGGCCTGACCAATCCGTCCGATTGGCCTTGTCCTGCGGATTAAGAATGGCCTGCGGATTGATGTCGCGTGGACTATTAATGGCAGCCTTCAGCGCAGGATCGGTTCCCCGTGGAAGCGGCGCTTTGATGGTTTGGAAACGCCGAAGCCGACCTCCATCATCAAGCGTGGCTTAGCCGTTGGCACCGTACCCATATGGAAGCCGAACGGGTCTTCGACAAAGCCCGATCCCGCCGGCCCAGTCAGCGTGATAGCGCTGTCTTTGCCGTAATAGTCAAGCACTTCTTCGGCTGGGTGTCCGACAAGCAGCGTTAACTGGTGTTTCAGCCGACGGCGGCGATGGCTACCCTTGACGTAGATATGCGGCCCCGTCCCCTCATCGACGCTATTGATATTGAAGAAGAATTTCAACATGCGCCAGTCGTCGAGGTCGAAATGAAACTTGTCGAGCGAGGCCATGCTGCGGTCTTTTTCGGTGGCGGCGGTGGGAAAGCTCCACCAGAGACGGGTTGTGATCAGCTGTGCCTGGCCGCCGAGATAGTTTTTGGCGATATCGATCAACAACGGATCTCTTTGAATGGCGACAGCCGCTTCGCAATTCAATGTCCGCTCGAACAGGTGACCGCTCAGGATTGGGCGTCCGAATGTCTTCTCGGCTTCGGCATGATCGCCTGCCTTGAATTCCAGTCGCCGGTCGAAGTTGCCGAAGCAGGGCGTTTTCAGCGCATGATCATGAATGGATTCATGGATGTCGCTTGGTAATTGCAGGCCGGTGAAAATTCCGTCCTTTCGCAAGGCAAGCGTGGCGGAACCGCTGTCTGCCTTGAACATGCTGGGTTGGGTATTGGAGCCCGGTTTGTGTTTGCGCGCCGTCAGCCAATGCAACTGTCGACCCGGCATGGTTCTGGCCAGCATAAACATTGGCAGCCAGGCAGGGTTTTCCTTCACGTCGGCAATATATGTCGGAATTCGCACAGCCATGCGTCGAAAGGCACTACCTTTGCGAGCGATGGATTCGAGGTCCTGCGGGTTCGATTCAATTGTCTGCATCACTGAAGTCTCCTGGCGAATGCTGCTAAACAGCACGATTCGATGGATAGGAGTTATGCGTCACCCACGCCTAATACAGAACATTACATTATGGCGAAATCATGACATTTCTTTTATTTCAATGAGTTAGAGTATTTTCTGGCAAAAAACCACTTGCTTTCACAGGTGTGTTTGAGGCAGGAAAATAAACCTCACTATTGTTTGAGTAACGAGCCCTTGTCACAGGATCATGAACAACCATGCTTGACCGCTTTTTTGGCAGTAACAACCTATCGGGTGTATTCCGCTCGGAGAAAATGGCTATTGGCGTTATGGCATGGCTTTTTTTAAATGTCGCAAATACAGCATTTGCAGACTGGCAAGCGGTCGAGCAGATTGCGACTTACCCCGTTTCTGGGCAGAGCGGGCCGCAACTCTATCAATCCATCGGAGAAAAAGGCCCGGTTATCGGTACTGACAAACGGATACATGTCATTGCTCATACCACATTCAAGCTGACATGGACACGCAAATATGTACCGCATGGCAGCGCTTGCGTTCTGGAGACGGCCGTTCCCAAATTGACTGTTATCTATACGCTGCCCCGTCCGTCCCAGCCTCTCGTCAGTCCGGTTCGGGAAAACTGGGCGAAATTTATCGCCGGGATTGAGACACACGAGCGTGTCCATGGTCAAAACATCAAGGACATGGTCAAGGCGATCGAGGCGGCAAGCATCGGCTTGACCGTGCCGGATGATCCCGACTGCAAGAAGATCCGCACGGAACTGACAAAGCGCCTGGGAGAAATTTCCGACCGGAAGCGTGAGCGGGACCGGATTTTCGAGCAATCCGAAATGGCGCCGGGCGGGCCAATCCAGCAGCTTATTCTGGCGCTGGTCAATGGCGGGTGAAAAGGAGGGGGCGTTAAGCTGGCTCTCCGTCTGTGAATGCCTTGACCTCTTGCAGAAGCCATTGCGAAAATGCCGCCAGTGGTTTTGATGCTGAACGGTTATCCGGTGATACGAGATAATAATTGCTCTGGCTGTTGACGCGGTGCTGCGATGCCAGGACAAGCTGACCGCTTTCCAATTCCGGCCCGATCAGAAATAGCGGCATCAGCGCAACGCCAAGCCCGGCAATGCAGGCTTGGGCCACATTCATGAATTGCTCGAAACTCATGGCGGCGCGCGGCGTAGCTGTGATGCCGAGACTGTCAAACCAATGGTCCCAGGCCAGCGGTCTCGACTTCATCTGGATCAGCGGCAGGTCGGCCAGATCGCTGTCCGCTTTGATGTGGTGGCTGGCTAGAAAGGCCGGGCTACACACCGGAGCAACCGTCTCATCCATCAGGAAGGTACAGGTGGCACGCGGCCAGTTCGGCTTGCCGATATGGATTGCGGCATCCAATTGTTCGGTATCGAAATCAAATACGCCGATGCGGGTCGCAAAATTCAGGTTGATATGCGGATGGGCGGCGACAAAGCTGGAAATGCGCGGCAACAGCCAACGTGTTCCAAAGGTCGGAAGAATGGCGATATTCAGGGCATTGCCTTGCGAGCCGGTCATGGCCTCCAGAGAGGCGTCCTGAATGAGAGAGAGCGCTGCCTGGATGGCGCGGTGAAAATTCTCCCCACGCGGCGTCGGGACCACGCCGCGACCGTTGCGCAGGAAAAGTTGCGTTCCCAATTGCTCTTCCAGCGTCTGGATCTGCCGGCTGATCGCGCCCTGCGTCAGGTTTAGCTCGCTGGCGGCAGCAGAAAAACTACCCAGCCTCGCCACGGAATCCATGGTGACCAGGGCGCTGGTGGATGGCAGCAAGCGGCGTTGAATGAGCTTCATCGGATATGATTATAACTCATATCCCGTTTCGTAAACATTGTTTTGCGAATCCGGTCCGATCTCCGAGATTGGTTTAAGAATTTTTGAGCGAGGATGCCATGAGCTTTGTGTGGGACGATCCCTTTCTGCTGGAAGACCAGTTGAGCGAAGAAGAGCGGATGATCCGCGATGCGGCGGCGGCCTTTGCCAAGGCGGAACTGAGCCCCCGCGTTGAGGACATGTATCTCAACGAAACGACCGAGCGTGGACTGTTCCCACTGATGGGCAAGGCGGGCTTGCTGGGTGTGACCCTGCCGGAAAAATACGGCGCAGCGGGTGCCAATTACGTTAGCTACGGGCTTGTGGCGCGCGAAGTGGAGCGGGTGGATTCCGGCTTCCGGTCGATGATGAGCGTTCAGTCCTCGCTGGTGATCCATCCGATCTTTGCCTATGGCTCGGAAGAACAGAAAGACAAATATCTGCCGGGCCTGGTATCCGGTGAGCTGATTGGCTGCTTCGGCCTGACCGAACCCGATGCAGGCTCCGATCCCGGCGGCATGAAAACCAGAGCCGAAAAGATCGAGGGTGGTTATCGGCTGCGCGGCTCGAAAATGTGGATTTCCAACGCGCCAATCGCCGACGTGTTCGTGGTCTGGGCGAAATCCGAGGCGCATGATGGTGCCATTCGCGGCTTTGTGCTGGAAAAGGGCATGAAGGGGCTGTCCGCCCCGAAGATTGGCGGCAAGCTGTCGCTACGTGCGTCGATTACCGGCGAGATCGTCATGGACGGTGTTGAGGTTGGTGAGGATGCCTTGCTGCCTGGCGTCAGTGGGTTGAAAGGCCCGTTCGGCTGCCTGAACCGGGCGCGCTATGGTATTTCCTGGGGCGTCATGGGTGCTGCCGAGGATTGCTGGGTTCGCGCGCGTCAATATGGTCTCGACCGCCATCAGTTCGGCAAGCCGCTGGCCGGGATGCAGCTCTATCAAAAGAAGCTCGCCGATATGCAGACCGAAATCGCGCTGGGCTTGCAGGCATCCCTGCGGGTTGGACGGTTGATGGATGAGCACAAGCATGCGCCGGAGATGATTTCCCTTATCAAGCGTAACAATTGTGGCAAGGCGCTGGATATTGCCCGTATGGCCCGCGACATGCACGGCGGCAACGGTATCCAGATCGAATATCATGTGATGCGGCATTCGCAGAACCTGGAAACGGTCAATACCTATGAAGGCACCCATGATGTCCATGCGCTGATCCTGGGCCGCGCCCAGACCGGCATCCAGGCGTTTTTCTGAGGGCGGATCGATGTCGAATGCGCCACTGTCGGGATTGAAGGTCATTGAACTGGCCCGGATTCTGGCCGGTCCCTGGATCGGCCAGACGCTGGCCGACCTCGGCGCCGATGTGATCAAGGTGGAAAGCCCGCAAGGCGACGATACCCGTAGCTGGGGACCGCCTTTCATCGATGACGGTGTCGAAAAGGCCGCTGCCTATTTCCACGCCTGCAACCGCGGTAAACGGTCGATCACGGCGGATTTTACCCGGGCCGAAGATATCCAAACCCTTCGCGATCTGATTGCGTCCGCCGATGTGGTGATCGAGAATTTCAAGGTTGGCGGTCTTGCCAAATATGGCCTCGATTACGACAGCCTGAAAGACCTTAATCCGAAGCTGGTCTATTGCTCTGTCACCGGCTTTGGCCAGGACGGGCCTTATGCGCAACGTGCCGGATATGATTTCATGATCCAGGGCATGAGCGGCATCATGGACCTGACCGGAGAGCCGGATGGTGCGCCTCAGAAGATCGGCGTTGCCTTTGCCGATATCTTCACCGGGCTTTATGGTGTGATCGCCATCCAGGCGGCGCTTGCCCAACGCCTTCAGACCGGGCGCGGTCAGTTCATCGACATGGCTCTGTTCGATTGCATGTCGGCGGTATTGGCCAATCAGGCGATGAATTACGCGGCGTCCGGCATCGTGCCGAAGCGCATGGGCAATAACCATCCCAATATTGCTCCCTACCAGACCTTTCCGGTTGCCGACGGCCATATCATCATTGCTTGCGGTAACGATGGCCAATTTATCCGGCTGTGTGGTGTGCTGGGCCTTTCTGAGCTGGCGACAACACCTGAATTTTCCACCAATGCCGCCCGTGTCGCCCATCGCGGTCAACTGACCACTGTGATGGAAGACAAGACCCGACAATTCGAGCGCGACGATCTTTTGGCACGACTGGAGGCGGCGACCGTTCCGGCTGGGCCGATCAACACGGTGGCGGACCTGTTTGCCGATCCGCAATTTGCCTTCCGGCAGATGAAAATCACCCCGGATGGCGTGCCAGGCATCCGAACGCCCATTGTCTTTTCGCAGGCAGTGCTGGAGACCGAACGCCGCGCACCGCGCCTGGGAGAGCATACGGCTGAGATCCTGGCGGAGCTACGGCACGAGAAGGATTGAAAGGGCTGGTGTCCTTTTTGTTTCTATGGGTCGGATAACTGCCGTCTTGCATGGGGCGCTGGCGTGTGATCTCAAAGCGTCCATCATTCACTGACGGGATTGGCCATGAAAATCTTTCTTTCCATCGTTGCGCTGTCGCTCAGCCTCGCCTCAGGTGTTTTTGCGCAGGAGCCGGTTCGTGGCGTTGACAATGCAGAAGCGCTGTTTACCAGCCCTGATCCGGTGCTGAACCGCAACAAGCAGGCGACCTATAAAATCCTGAAGGAACTGCTGGAGGCCAATCACTGGGACCGTGCCGATCTCTATCTGACCGAGCGCTACATTCAGCACAATCCCAATGCTGCATCGGGCCGTCAGGGCGTGATCGACTATTTCACCAAGGTGCGTAAAGTCACGCCTTCGCCGATCCCGGAAAAGATGCAGACCAAGGTGGTTTCCGTTGTTGCAGAAGGTGACATCGTCACCGTTGCTTTTCCCCGCGAACTGAAAGACCCCAAAGACTCGACCAAGACCTATACCACCACCTGGTTCGACAGCTGGCGTTTTGTGGATGGTAAGGCGGACGAGCATTGGGATTCGGCGACCAAGCCGTGAACGATCAGTCATTGAAGATGGCTGCTCGTTTTCCTTTTGCAAATCCCTCAAGCCACGGCTGCATTTGAGAGATTTGCAATGTATTCAAGGCGAGGATGCATAAAGCATCTTCAAGCCTTTCGGGAACATCGTGGATATCCCTAGATTTGCCGTGATATTTGTCAGGCCCGGGCGTAGTGTGCCGCCGATTTGACGATTGGCGGAGCAGGATGTGACGGAAAATTCGCGTGCGCGGTTCAGGGAGCTTGGCGGCCCGGTCGGCCATTATCCCGCCGGACCGCTCAACGCCATTACCGATGTGACAGGCGTTTCGGTTGGTCATATGACGCTGATCGAGGGGGAGCGGACGCGAACCGGTGTCACCGCGATCCTTCCGCATGGCGGCAATCTGTTTCAGGACAAGGTGCCTGCCGGTTTTGCTGTTTTAAATGGTTACGGCAAATTTGCTGGCAGCACCCAAATCGTCGAGCTTGGTGAGATCGAGACCCCGATTGTGCTAACCAACACGCTTGCGGTCGGGCGCGCCATCGAGGCGATCAATCTTTATACGCTGGCCCAGAAGGGTAACGAGCGCGTCAACTCGCTCAACGCCGTGGTCGGAGAGACCAATGACAGCCGCCTCAATGATATCCGCGCTGCCCGTCCCGATGTCACGGAGATTGGCGCGGCGATTGCGGCGGCAACGACCGGTCCGGTGGAGGAGGGGGCTGTCGGTGCCGGCACGGGAACCGTGGCTTTCGGGCTGAAAGGCGGCATCGGCACCAGCTCGCGGCTGGTTGAGATCGGCAATGCCCGATATACACTCGGTGTTCTCGTGCAGTCCAACTATGGCGGCCATCTCATCGTTGCGGGCAAGCCCTATCGCTCCGATGCGGTTCACGACAAGGATGGCTCCATCGTCATTATCGTGGCGACCGATGCGCCGCTTTGCCCGCGCAATCTGACCCGCTTGGCGGAACGCTGCTTTGGCGGGTTTGCCCGCACCGGTGCCGCGCTCAGCAATGGTTCGGGTGATTACGCACTGGCCTTTTCGACGGCAGAGTCGGTTCGGCGCACGCCAGCCCGCCGAAAGGCGATGATGAGCGTCGAACAGCTCTCCAATGACGTTGTTTCGCCGCTTTTCGAGGCTGTGATCGAGTCAACCGAGGAGGCGATCCTCACTTCATTGACCATGGCCGTTTCCATGACCGGCGTGAATGCCGCAACGGGAAAGCCGACCGTTGTTTCCTCCATTTCTCTCGACACGATCCGTCGTCTCTGACGTTTTTCCGCATGACAGGAGTTTGCATGTCCAATCCCGCCCTTCGCACCGTCTATCTTAATGGCGCCTTTCTGGCCGAAAACGAAGCTCATATCTCGATTTTCGACCGTGGCTTTCTGTTTGGTGACGGCATCTATGAAGTGACCGCCGTGCTGGACGGCAAGCTGGTTGACAGTGCCCTGCACATGGCCCGATTGGAGCGCAGCGTTGGCGAAATCGGTGGGCATCTGCCGGTATCGACCGATGAAATCGTCGAGATCGAGCGGCGGTTGATTGCCGAGAACGGCTTGAAGGAAGGGATGATCTATCTGCAATATACAAGAGGCGCAGAGGACCGTAATTTCCTCTATTCCGAAGATCTCACTCCGACCTTGCTGTTGTTTACCCAGTCGAAATCGCTCTACGTTGCCAGCGTCATGGAAAAAGGCCTGAAGGTCAAAACCGTTACGGACCAGCGCTGGGCGCGGCGCGACATCAAAAGCGTCTGCCTTCTGCCGCAGGTTCTGGCCAAGCGCGCCGCCAAGGCCGAAGGATGTGACGAAGCCTGGATGGTGGAAGGCGGTTTCGTGACCGAGGGCGCGTCCTCGACGGCCTATATCGTCACCGCCGATGACAAGATCATCACCCGCGCCAATAGCAATGCAACATTGCCCGGCTGCACCCGGCTGGCGCTGTTGCAATTGGCAAAGGAAAATGGGCTTGTTATCGAAGAGCGCCCGTTCAGCGTCGAGGAAGCACTGGCGGCCCGCGAAGCGGCATTGACCAGCGCCTCGAATTTCATCGTGCCGATCACCAGCATCGACGGCAAGCCGGTCGGCGATGGCAAGCCCGGCCCGATCGTGACGCGGCTGCGGGCGCTGTATGTGGAAAATGCGCGCAGGACGGCGATTTAATCGAACCTAACCCACCCGTTGATACTCAATCATCCGGGCGCGGGCCAGAACCAGTTCCAGGCGGTTTTCACTGAGCATGTTCAGGCAGATCCGCTTGGTCCAGGGACCATCGTGAAGCGTGAAGAGGTAGCGTCCGCCCCCCAGCGCTTGCAACGGCATGGACTGGCGGGTTGGGCCGATGCCCATCGTCAGCATGGAGCCATTGATTTCAAACCGGGCGCCTTCCGATGAAAGCCAGGTGCCGGAAAGCGACGGCGAAACACCATTGTCCTTGGCCGGTCGGTAATGGCGCGGCCCATGGCCGACTTCGCCGATAATGTCGTCTCCCTGCATTTTCAGCCGCAGCGGTGAGGTGGAAGACCGCGAGGAAACCCAGCCATCGCCGTCATCATAGGCAGCGTCTTCGGCATCGAGTGCAATGATGCTGCTTGCCTTCACCTCAATCCAGTTCGGGCCGCTGTCTTCCACGTAAAGCCCGTCACGAAGCGCCCTCGACAAATTTGGCAGGGGCAGGCCGAACAGCGCGATCATTGCCGACTGGGCGACTTTGGCACCGTTGGTGTCTTCCCGGTTGGAAACGACGACGAAACCAGCGCCGGTTTCAGGATCGAGCAGAAAATAGGTCTTGTAGCCCGGATGCGAGCCACCATGACCAACAAAGTCCTTCTCGCCTAACCGTGTGCGGGCCAGTCCCAGCCCGTAACCGCTTGGCCTGCCATCGGCGAGCGGGCGCGGAGCGGCCATGGTTTTGAGCCGCCCGGCCAGCGCGCCTTCTCCCTTCAGCAGGGCTTGCAGCCATAGGGCAAGCGAGCGGGCGCTGCCCGTCATGCTGCCCGAGGCGGAAATATGCAGACCAGCTGCGGAAAGCTGCCATTTCTGGCCATCATGCCAATAGCCCGGTGCAAGCCCGGCAATGACATCGTTCCAACCCTCTGGCGCATCGAAAACCGCACCGGTTTCGGCGCCGGTACGCTGGATATAATCGCGGAAATAAATGCCCTTGCGCTCAAGCGCTGCTTCCACCAACCGGTAGCCGGTATTGGAATAGGAAACTTCGGAACCTGGGGCAAAGTTCAGCCGGGTCTGTCGGCTGAGAAAATCCAGCAGCGGCCCGCTTCGGGTTTCCGAATAGACCGACAACCCAAGCAGGCTCAACGCTTCACGGGTATCCGGTAAGCCGCCGCTCATATCCAGAGCGCAGCCGACGGTGACACTGGCCAATGGCTCTTGCAGTTCCGGCAGATGCGCACCCAACCGGTCGTCAAGGCGGATAAGGTCCGGATGAGACAGAACCAGCGTACAAAAGGCATGTTTGGTGACCGAGGCATAGCGAATGACACTATCCGGGGTAAAGGACGCGCCCGTGCTCAGGTTTTCAACACCACCGCTGATCCCAAACCGGATACTGTCCCGGTCAAAGCCGATCACTGCCCCGCCGGGTCCATCCTGCGTCCAAGGTTCAAGAGCGGCATTGGCGGCCCGTTCGGCGTCTTTCCAGTTTAACATCTGTTCCATTCAATTTTTTACCGCCGAAATATCCGCGACAATGATAGCGTTGTCATTTGCCACTTCCATAGTGGTTGGATGGCAATACACTTTGAAGCCGACTACCGATGACAATAGCGTCTGACATCGGTTTCAATGGGTGGCATTTGAAAGCCAAATATGTCAAGCCTTTGATGCATTTGGATATTCACGAATCTTCAATGCAAGGATGCGTCGGCATGTCCGGATGCATTTGTATGGTGTGTAAGGATAGAGCGATGACACAGACCGTTCCCGTTTTCGATGGCCATAACGATGTGCTGCTGCGGCTGCGCCGCTCTGGCCGTCCTCATCCCTACAGGGATTTTTTGCAGGGCGGCGAGGCCGGGCATATTGATTTGCCCAAGGCGCGCCAAGGGGGACTGGCCGGTGGACTTTGTGCCGTGTTCATTCCCTCACCAAGCTTCAAACCCAATGACGCTGGGGATTTTCAGGCCCCTTCCCAACCGGAAGCGCTGAATGAGACGCTGGCCATGGCCCGGCTGCTGTTGGAAATCGAGGCGAATTCGGCTGGTCGCGTCAAGGTCTGCCACAGTGCCGCCGATATCAGGCATTGCCTAGCCAATGAAATCTTTGCGGCAGTTTTCCACATCGAAGGCGTCGAGGCCATCGCTGCCGATCTCGATGCACTTTATGTGTTGCATCAAGCGGGGCTCCGCTCGCTGGGTCCCGTCTGGAGCCGACCGAATATCTTTGCTCATGGCGTGCCCTTCCGCTTTCCATCCTCCCCGGATATCGGCCCCGGTCTGACACATGAGGGGAGGGACCTGATCCGTGCGTGCAATGAGCTGAAGATCATGGTCGATCTCTCTCATATGAATGAACAGGGCTTCTGGGATATCGCCGGTCTTTCCAAGGCGCCGCTTGTGGCCTCCCATTCCAACGCCCACGCGCTTTGCCCCCATAGCCGCAACCTGACAGACAAGCAGTTGGATGCCATCCGTGACAGTGGCGGACTGGTGGGCATCAATTTCGGGGTGATTTTCCTGCGCGAAGACGGCCAGCGCAATCTCGATACACCGCTGGAAGTGCTCATCGACCATATCGATTATATGGTGACGCGCATGGGCATCGATCATGTGGCGCTCGGCTCAGACTTCGACGGCACCACCGTTCCAGACGCCCTGAAGGATGCAACGGGCCTGCAACTGATCGTCACGGGGCTGGAAGCACGAGGGTATGATGCAACCTCGATTGCCAAGATCTGCCATGGCAACTGGATTTCGGTGCTGGAGCGCACCTGGGGCGCTTGACGTACATTAACCATTGACGCCGGAGCGAACCCAGCTATTCTAAAGGCATTCACCAGGGGTGTCCCGCAAGGGGCTGAGATTCCGCTACGCATAACAGCAGCGCGGTGACCCGTTGAACCTGATCCAGTTCATACTGGCGTAGGGACGGTGCAAGCGCTGCAAAACCATGGCCCGTATTGGGTTGGCCCGTTATGGGGTGGTAAGGCGTCTTTCCATCATTCCGGCTGTCATGACTGGGTCTCCAACCTGAACACTTGGAGCCTCAAAAATGAATATCGCCCCACAGTTTCCGACCCCCGAAGTCACCACCGGGACACTTCCCGCCTCCGCCAAGGTCCATATTGCCGGAGAGATCCACCCGCAGATCCGCGTGCCTATGCGCCAGATCACGCTGCACCCCACCTCGGGCGAGCCGCCGGTCAATGTCTATGACAGTTCCGGCCCCTATACCGATCCAAACGCCACCATTGCCATCGATGCAGGCTTGCCGCGCATTCGCGCCGAATGGGTGGTCGCACGCGGTGATGTCGAGTCCTATGCCGGACGCCACGTCAAGCCGGAGGATAATGGCTTTGCGACCGGCGAAAAACTGACGCCGGAATTTCCGGTGCGCAATGCGCCCTTGAGGGCAAAACCCGGCAAAGCCGTAACCCAGCTTGCCTATGCCCGCGCTGGCATCATCACCCCGGAGATGGAGTTTATTGCCATCCGCGAGAATATTGGCCGCAAAGCTGCCCAGGACGCTTTGATCCGCGATGGCGAAAGCTTTGGCGCATCCATCCCGGATTACGTCACACCAGAATTTGTCCGTCAGGAAGTGGCCATGGGCCGCGCCATCATCCCGGCCAATATCAACCACCCGGAAGCCGAGCCGATGATTATCGGTCGGAATTTCCTGGTGAAGATCAACGCCAATATCGGCAATTCCGCCGTCACCTCCTCCATGGCCGAGGAAGTGGAAAAAATGGTCTGGGCGATCCGCTGGGGCGCCGATACGGTGATGGACCTTTCCACCGGGCGCAACATTCACAATATCCGCGACTGGATCATCCGCAATTCCCCGGTGCCGATCGGTACGGTGCCGCTCTATCAGGCGCTGGAAAAGGTGCATGGCATTGCCGAAAACCTCACCTGGGACGTGTTCCGCGACACATTGATCGAACAGGCCGAGCAGGGGGTGGATTATTTCACCATCCATGCCGGAGTGCGCCTCTCCTATATCCACCTCACCGTCAACCGGGTTACCGGCATTGTCTCGCGCGGCGGCTCGATCATGGCCAAATGGTGTCTGCATCATCACAAGGAGAGCTTCCTCTACGAGCATTTCGATGAGATCTGCGATATCTGCCGGGCTTATGACGTGTCGTTCTCGCTTGGTGACGGCCTTCGCCCCGGCTCGATTGCCGATGCCAATGATGCCGCACAATTCGCTGAACTGGAAACGCTGGGCGAACTGACAAAAATCGCCTGGGCGAAAGATTGCCAGGTGATGATCGAAGGCCCCGGCCACGTGCCGATGCATAAGATCAAAGAGAATATGGACAAGCAGTTGAAGACCTGCGGCGAGGCACCCTTCTACACGCTCGGTCCGCTGACCACCGACATCGCTCCCGGTTACGATCATATCACGTCGGGCATCGGGGCGGCGATGATCGGCTGGTACGGTACGGCCATGCTCTGCTACGTCACACCCAAAGAGCATCTGGGCCTGCCGGATCGCAATGACGTCAAGACAGGCGTCATCACCTACAAGATCGCGGCTCATGCCGCCGACCTTGCCAAGGGCCATCCGGCAGCCCAGGTCCGCGACGATGCGCTGTCGCGTGCCCGTTTCGAATTCCGCTGGGAAGACCAGTTCAATCTGTCGCTCGACCCCGACACAGCCCGGTCCTTTCACGACGAAACCCTGCCAAAGGAAGCCCATAAGGTTGCGCATTTCTGCTCGATGTGCGGCCCGAAATTCTGTTCGATGCGGATTTCCCACGATATTCGCGCCGAAGCCCAGAAAGAGGGGCTTGAAGCCATGGCGGCCAAATATCGCGATGGCGGCGATCTCTACATGCCGGTCTCCGATGAGGAGAAACCGTCGGCGGGAGAATGACATGTCCATTCTGATCAAGGGGGCCGGCGTTGCCGGCCTCACATTGGCGTTTGAACTTGTTCACCGCGGTATCAATGTCGCGGTGTGCGACATCAAAACCTCCGTGGGGCAGGGGGCTTCTCACTATGCAGGTGGCATGCTTGCGCCCTATTGTGAGCGGGAAGCCGCCGAAAAGCAGGTTCTGACGCTTGGCCTGGCCTCGGCGGATTGGTGGGAAAAGGCTTTGCCTGGCTCCGTCACGCGCAAGGGGACGCTGGTGCTGACCCCGAACCGCGATATCCAGGATCTGAACCGCTTTGCCAGCCGCACGCGTGGCTACCAATGGCTGGACGCCGATGGCATCGCCGCATTGGAGCCGGATTTGGCCGGGCGTTTTCGCAAGGGCCTGTTTTTCGCGGATGAAGCCCATCTCGATCCACGCAAGGCATTGGACGGTCTTTATCAGGTGTTGGTGCAGCAGGGCGTCTCTTTCTTTCTCGGGCCGGATTTCGAGCCTGATACCAACGGCTTTGACAGCATCGTCGATTGCACCGGTGCTGCCGCCATCGATACGATTGAGGACCTGCGCGGGGTGCGCGGCGAAATGATCTATCTGCAAACACCAGATATAAGCCTCAGCCGCCCCATCCGCCTGCTGCATCCGCGCCATCCGATCTACATCGTGCCACGCGACAACAATTGCTTCATGGTCGGCGCCACCATGATAGAGGCACGGGATGACGGGCCGATCAGCGCCCGGTCTCTCATGGAATTCCTGAATGCCGCTTATACGTTGAACCCGGCTTTTGGCGAGGCGCGGCTGATCGAGGCTGGCGTCGGTATTCGCCCGGCCTTTGCCGATAATCTGCCGCGCATTGTCGAGACACCAGATGGTTTGGCGATTGCCGGAATGCACCGTCATGGCTTCCTGCTGTCTCCCGCCATGGCCCGGCAGGCGGCGGACCGGATAGAGCACGCGACATCAAACCAAACCACCCGGAGGGCGACCCGATGAAACTGATCGTCAATGGGGAGCATTTGGACTGCTCCGCCCCCACTCTTTTAACGCTTCTCAAGCAATTGGACTATGAGGGCGAATGGCTGGCGACAGCGATCAACGGCGATCTCGTCCACGCCGAAGACCGACAGGATTGCGCTTTGAACGATGGTGACAGAATTGAAATTCTCTCACCAATGCAGGGAGGCTGACATGCTGACACTCTACGGAACAGACCTTTCCTCTCGCCTGCTGCTCGGCACGGCCCGCTATCCGTCGCCCGCCATTCTCGCCGAGGCCGTGCGTCGCTCTAAAACCGAGATCGTCACCGTCTCCCTACGTCGGGAAACCGCCGGTGGCAAAGCGGGCGGCGCCTTCTTCGACATCATCCGGGAATTGGGCGTGCGGGTTCTGCCGAATACCGCCGGATGCCACAGCGTCAAGGAAGCGGTGCTGACGGCGAAAATGGCGCGGGAGGTGTTTCGCACCAACTGGGTTAAGCTGGAACTGATCGGCCACCAGGACACTCTGCAACCGGATGTGTTTCAATTGGTCGAGGCCGCTCGCATCCTGACGGACGATGGTTTCGAAGTCTTTCCCTATACCACTGAGGATCTGGTGGTCGGTGAGCATCTCTTGAGCGCTGGCTGCAAGGTGTTGATGCCGTGGTGCGCACCGATCGGCAGTGCCATGGGACCGCAAAATATCCCCGGTCTCCGCGCCATGCGGGCCGAGTTTTCAGACATTCCGTTGATCGTTGATGCTGGTATCGGTCGGCCATCTCATGCAGCCACGGTGATGGAACTGGGCTTCGACGCCGTACTGCTGAATACAGCTGTGGCCGCCGCTGCGGACCCAGCCGCCATGGCCGAAGCCTTCGCAAACGCCATTGACGCTGGTCTCGGCGGCTATCTCGCTGGGCTGCTGGAACCAAGAGACATGGCCGTTCCATCGACGCCGATTATCGGCAGGGGAGTTTTTGCATGAAGCTTGATCCATTTTACCTGATTGTCGACAGCGCCGACTGGATCGAGCGTTTGATCCCTCTTGGCGTGAAACTGGTGCAGTTGCGTATGAAGGATGTTGCCGAAAGCGATTTGCGCTCTCACATCCGAGCCGCAAAAGCCGTATGCCAAGCCCATGACTGCCAGTTGATCATTAACGATTATTGGCAGATCGCTCTCGATGAGGGCTGTGATTTCATCCACCTTGGTCAGGAAGATCTTGCAGAGGCAAATGTCTCCGCAATCCGGGCAGCGCATGCGCGGCTGGGCGTCTCGACCCATGACGAGGCGGAGCTTGAAACGGCGCTTGACGCCAAGCCGGATTATGTCGCGCTCGGTCCGGTCTGGCCGACGGTGTTGAAACAGATGAAATGGGCGCCGCAAGGGTTGCCGAAGCTCTCGACCTGGAAAGCCACCATCGGCGACATTCCTCTTGTCGCGATCGGCGGGGTCACCGCAGAGAGGCTTGATGATGTTTTTTCTCATGATGCAGACAGTGCGGCCGTCGTGACTGACATCACCCGACACGAAAATCCGGAAAAAAGAACGCAAGAGTGGCTGGAAAGAACTGGGAAATGGCGCCAATGCTGAACATTCTCTTTACACAGAGAACTTGGGTGGGATTTTCG
>NZ_LMVL02000010.1 GCF_001541345.2 Gillisella vitis
CCATCCCTGCGATCTCAACAAAGCCCCTGCATCGCAGGGGCTTTTTGCGTTGGGAAGGCTGTCATCATTGTGGTGACCTTGCCTCGTTGAAATAATTCATTTTGAAGTAAACTCTGGGCCATGCCGCGTATGGTTTCGTCGGGAATCTAGCTCTCGGTTTAACCTCGTAAACACCCTCAATTTCGATGCTACTGCTTTTCGAAATTGCTTTTGTGTAACTTGCGAAGGTGTTGACGTAGCGCAAAGCGGTTTAAGCAGACATCAGTCATTTATGTCCGGAAGGCTTATGTCTTCTGGATAAATCAAGGATGGTGGCGATGGCACAGTTTAATTCTGCTTCGAACGAGAATTCAATCGCCCTAGAGGCATTGCATCGCGACGTTATTGAGCTTCGCGCTGACATTGCTGCTCATGCGCAAGATTTGTTGCAAGGTCTGTGCGGCTCGGCGGTGGTTCCCGCGCAACATAGGCCAGCGATTGAGAACCTTTGTCACTATCTTTCACTGCGCCACCGTGACCTTCGAGTTTTGCAGCGCGAGTTGATGTGGAGAGGGCTGTCGTCTTTGGGACGTCTGGAAAGTCGCGTGCTTCCAACCTTGGATGCCGTCTCCGCAGCGCTGTCGGGACTACAAGGTGTTGTATCGCATCTGGATGAACTGTCAGAGAGTAAATTCTTTGCCGGAGAGCGATCGTTGCGAGCCGCAATGGAGGAATTGTTTGGACCGGCCCGGTCGACGCGACGGGGGCGGATCATGGTGACCATGCCAAGCGAGGCGGTTGATCAGCCGGATTTTGTACTTGATCTCGCCAAACGCGGGATGGACATTGCCCGGATTAATTGTGCTCATGATGACGAGAAGGCATGGACAATGATCTCAGGCCACGTCCGTGCGGCGTCAGAGATCATTGGCCATAAACTGACCGTGTTGATGGATATCGCAGGACCAAAAATTCGTACGGAAGCCGTTGCTGGGGAAAAGCGCAAACTTCAGGTCGGGGACCACCTCAGATTGGTTGCGCAAGGAAAGCCGCGGCCAACGGAGGATGTCGAGTTTGCGGCGACCGTGTCGGTTCCCGAAATCGTCACCCGCGTCGCTGTGGGCCATCGGATTCGATATGATGACGGCAAGCTTGAAGGTGTCGTCGAAGAAACGGGTCCAAACGAAGCGGTCATTCGTGTAACCCATACCAAAACCGGTGGTGTCAAACTCAAGCCCGAAAAGGGTTTAAATCTGCCCGATACAGCGCTTGGTCTTTCGCCGCTGACGACGAAAGACTATTCCGATCTAGCGACCGTTATGGCCCACGCGGATATGCTGGGCTATTCCTTTGTCAGCCATGCCAATGACATCGATCTTTTGGAGGATGCTCTGGCAAAATTTCCGGCTCGTTTACAGCCGCTCGGCTTGATTGCCAAGATCGAGCAGCCGCAGGCTGTGACCAACCTTCCGGAATTGATCGTGCGAGCCCGATGCCGCAACCGCCCCTTTGGTGTGATGATCGCGCGGGGTGATCTTGCGGCTGAAATCGGCTTTGAGCGCGTAGCGGAAATGCAGGAGGAGTTGTTGTGGCTCTGCGAGGCAGCGGCTGTACCCACCATATGGGCAACCCAGGTTCTCGAGGATCTTGTCAAAACCGGTCTGCCGTCCCGGGGAGAGATGACCGATGCCGCCATGGCCGCCCGCGCCGAATGTGTAATGCTGAACAAGGGGCCTGCGGTGGGTGAGGCAGTGAGCCTTCTCGATAGCCTTCTTGCCCGTATGGACGGACATGTGTTCAAGAAGACCCCGACGCTTCGCGCTCTGAAATCATGGTAGCGGACGATTGCTCGTAGCCACCATTTTCTGGTACTTGCCCCTCTCTGTATCGGAAGAGAGGGGCAAGTATATTCCAATCGATGATGTGTGGGTCGCCGTTACCGTGACTATTCCACGTAGTATTTGTTGTATTGCTTACGAAATTTCTCCGAGCCGCCAAAGTCGCTATAGCGGGTCAAGGTCTGCATATCGGTCTTGTTCAAGAGAACGCCAAGGACCTTGTTGCTGATATGCGGTTCTGCTTCGAGTAGATCGGAGACCAGCTTCTTTGGTGTCTTGCCCCATTCGACAACGAAGACGAAACCATCGGCCAAGGGGGCGAAGGCCTTGGCATCGACGACTGGGCCAAGCGGTGCAAGGTCTACGATAATGTAATCGAACGATTGGCGCACATTTTCGAGCAAGGCATTCATGCCCGGCGATGCGATGAGCTCGTTGGTATGGGCCAGAGATCGGGCTGCCGCGCCGGGAACGATGGGTAGGACGGCGAGTTTCGTTTCTTGATCCACCTTGATGCAATCCTGCCAGGAGACTTCACCAAGCACGGCCTGCACGAGGCCGGTTTTCGGGGCGGGTTGCAGAAGCCGGCTGAGGCTCGGATTGCGCAAGTCGGCGTCGATCAGCAATGTCCGCTTGCCGCTGGAGGCAAGGAGAACGGCGAAATTTGCTGCAACCGTAGACTTACCCTCGCCAGGAAGCGCCGACAGGATACCGATCACGCGGCTTGTCTTACCCTGTAGGATAATATCTGTGGCCAGCTTGGTATTGCGCAGGGTTTCAGTGAAGGCCGACCGGGGCGCTTCGATTACGGTTCGCATCATTCTGTCAAGCGATACATTTTCCGCGCCAGGAACGACAGTCGCTCCCTTAGGCGCTTTCTGGCGCCAGCGGGCGAGTTTGGGGTTGATTGCCTTTTTCAACTTTGGACCGAGACGGGGCAGGTAACCCAGCGATTTTTGGCCAAGTGTGGTGCGCACATCGCTTTCCAGCCGGAAATACCGTTCCTGCATTTCCTGAAGAAAGGCCAACCCGGCACCGGCCATCAGGCCGAGAACCATGGAAAGGGCGATTACCATGGTCTTCTTCGGGCTTGATGGTGAGGCTGGTACACCAGCCTCCGAAATGACCCGCGCCTTGGCCGCAGGAAGGGACTGGCTTTGGCTTGCCACTTCGTAGCGACTTAGGAAAGCTTCATAGAGAGTTTTGAGGGCTGATGATTTCTGCTCAAGTTCTCTCAGATGCACAAGCGATCTATTGGCGTCGGAATTGGTGCCGGTCAACTTCTCCAGGCTCCCGCGCAGCGATTGCTCACGCGATCTGGCAACGTCGAATTCATTGCCATAGCTTGACGTCAGTTGTTGCAGTTCCTGGAAAATCTGGCCGCCGACATTGTCTTTTTCAGCCTTTAGCGCTTTGGCCTGGGGATGGGTCGGGCCAAAATTGGCGACGATATCCTGTTCGCGCTTTTCGATCGACAAATACCGGCTTCGCAGATCCTGGAGCACCTGATTGGCGCCAGCCTGTCCGGAAACGATGGCATTCTTGACCGCATTTTGCGGGCCTTGCGTGACGATGCTTTTATATTGCTCGTAGCGGGCCTGAGCGCTTGCCGCATCTGCCTGGGCAACGATCAGCTGTTTGTTGAGGTCGGTCAACTGCTGTTCCGACATCAGTTCACCGCCCGTTTGGGTCAGGCCGTTTTCTGCCTTGTATTTTTCAACGTCCAACGAGGCCAGTTGGGCACGCTTTGCCAGATCGTCCAAGCGACCTTGCAGCCACAGTGTCGCCCGCTCACTGGCGTCGAAATTGGCATTCAACTGATCGGTGAGGAAGGCATCTGCGTAGGCTTTGGTGACTTTCGCCGACAGAAGAGGGTCGGGAGAGCGATAGGATACGGCGATGACAGCACTGCGCATCACCCTCTCGACAGTAATGTTCTGCTGTAGCATGGCAGCGGCCTTGCCGCGCCGACCGGCTGCAATTTCCGCATCGGTCAATTTTGGTCCGGCGCTGACCAGCCTCTTTACGGATCGCAACATGTCCTTGACGAAGGATACCGGCGAGGCGGGAGGATTGGTGACCAGCTCGTTATCGCTGAGCTTGGCCTCGTCGACGACCCGCAGGGCCATACTGTTGGATTTGAGGATTTCCACAGCGCTGGCCAGCTCGGTATCGGCCTGGGAACGGTCACCGGGCGCTGCCTTGTCGTCTTGCGTGTAGCGCGACAGGCTGTCATCCAGCAGGATCTGCGTCATCGACGTATAATAGGGTGTCGTGAAGAGGAGATAGGTGACGCCGAGCATCACGAAGAGGGCGATCGACAGCCCAACGATCCTGGCCCTGCGCACGGCAATGGTCAGCAGTCTATCAAGATCGATAAAGGAATCGGCTTCAGGCTGCTCCCGTTGCAGAACGGCTTTATAGGGATAACTTCTCTCGTTCATGGGGCGGCTCTTCATAATTCGTTGCGGAACATAGTTTGGTCCAAGGATGTCTCGGCTGCACCAGGCATAAGCCGGAAGCCGGCTTCAAACGTGGTTGAGGCATGGATGGCTGTCAGGAAAAGACCTCCGCTGATCTGCCAGGATCGATTTAGGGTTCGTCTCCCGTCAATGCCGTCTGGGCGGGAGCTTTTCGTCAGGGCATGGTCTGTCAACGGACAACTGGACCGCCGCGACTGCTCATGCGCATTGGAAAAACTCACACTCATACAGCACTCCAAACCCTTGATCTCGACAGATGCCCGTTTCGCAGCTTCGTTAGGATCGGAATGATCCGACCCGGACGAAGCAAATTGTAGAACAATGTTGATATTCCGGTGCCTGATGTCATTCATGACGAACAAACCAGGCCCAGGCACTTTATATTCCAGCATTGCTTTAGCCTTAAATCGATTTCGGACTTAAGGACTTTGCACTATAGGACGTCTTGGTCCGCCTGAATACGGCATTCATGCGACGGAACCGATTCCTTTAAAAAAGAGTAAACAGCGCAGGTCAAGATCGCGCCGGGTTGGGACAGGGGCATCGTTAATTTTGGTCTTGGCGTGCAAAGATCCATGTCACTTCTCTTTAAAGTAGCGGGTTAGCCCTTGATGGGCGGTTCGGCAGAAGAGGTAGCGGCTTTTGATATCCGGCCTTTCTGCAGGCTCTTTATCAGTCGCTGAAGACGAACGGAGATTGGCATTTTCAGATGGCGCAGCGCCAAGGGATTGGCAAGGGCGGTTTTGATAACACCGGACAGCGATCGTGCCTTGAGACTATCGATCAGATTGATGAAAGCGCGTGCTTCCTTGAGGCTGCGGGTTCGGGCCGTCTGGGCCGCAAGGGCTGCCCCTTTCAGCGGATAGCGGGCGATGAAACCGGCATCGGCGGCCATCATTGCATCGACATGATGGAGGCGAAGCACCCGCGAGATCGAACCCTCCCTGATATAATAGAGATAACCCGCAGTCGGCTCTATCGTGCAGAGGGCATTCTCGGCCAAGGCCGAAGCCAGCAGCAGATAATCCTCGCCGATTCTCAGGCTCTCATCGAACCGCAGGCCTTTGTCATTCAGGAAACTGCGCAGGAAGACAGGCTTCATATAGCCGAAATTATGTTCGGATCGAAACAGGATGTTGGAGCCGATAAACCGCGCCAGGTCGATTTGGCCGATATGCGCCAGCGCGTCTTCCAGAAACATCGTCCGGCAGCTGCCATTCATGTCGATCACGTCGAGATTATCGACAACGACCTGGGCCTTTTCGTCCTCGGCGCGCTCGATCATTCGAAACAGGCGCATCGGTTTGAACGTATCGTCTGAATCCAGTACGGCGATCCAGCGGCCACGGGCTGCATCTATTGCCGCATTTCTGGCACCACCCGGCCCTTTGTTGCGCTCCAGGGCGATCAAACGTATGCGGGGGTCGGTGAGGGCAGCGACCCGTTCGAGCGTATCGTCGGATGAGCAATCGTCGACAACAACAACTTCGACTGTGACATTGACCTGTGACAGGGCGCTTTCAATGGCGCGCTCGATGGTTTCACCGGTATTATAGGCGGCAATCACCACTGTGACGTCAGGGGTCCAGGCGATCATGGCTTGGCAGTCTCCAGTGATCCGTATTGGTGGATTTCACGAAAGCCGAGAATGCCGGAGATCGCACCGAGATGCAGGATGCCGCGCAGGATATAGCGATGGCGATGGATCGGCATGAAGGCGAAAACCAGTGCGGCCAGAAAGCAGAAAACGGCCTTTGCCCCGGCCATCAGGATTGCCTTGAGTTTCGTCAACGGTCCCTGGCCTTCAGCCACCAGCCGGCCATGGGTCTGGCCCATGCGGTAGCGGCGCTTGGCCAACCAGTCGAACCGGCTGCGCGATGGAGTTACGGGCTCATGGAGGAGGGCGTTCTCAGCATATGCGATCTTGCCGCCATTTCGATATATGTACGTGAAATACTCGGTATCCTCTCCGCCAGTCTTGCCCAGCGCCAGATTGAAGCGGCGTTCCGCAAGGCGTGGTGAGCGCAGATCGAGAAGCACGTTGCAGGTATAGCCGGTGCGGATCTCACCGCCGACGAACACCGGGAATGTCGAGTGAAAGTCACCTTTGCGCATCCATTCCGGCGCGTTGTCACTATAGCTTGCCCTGACGGGACCAAGCACGGCATCGGCGCCTGTTTGGCGGGCGACCGCCAGCAGTTCGTTTAGCCAGCTTTCCGTTGCGGTCTCGTCATCGTCGATAAAGGCGAGGTAATCGGCATCGCTGGCATCCAGGCAGGCATTGCGGGCGATGGATATATTGCCAGCCGGGCAATGGACGTAAATCAGCCCGCAGGGAAGACGCGGGCGCAGGCTATCGACCAAGGATGCGGCGCTGGGCGTCTGGTCATTGTCGGCAACGATGATGCGCAATGACACACCGGTGGGAACGTCGATCATGGCGAGTGATAAGAGAGCCGTCTCAAGCTCTGGCCGCCGGAAGGTGCAGATGCCGATATCGATGCGGATGGGATGGGCGGCATTCATGACGCAACCTCTTGACTGGGCGGCAGCGGATAGGTTTTGCGGTTGCGAAAATCCAACATTTCCCGCCAGAAACCGGCTGACCAGGCGAAATGCATGATCATTGCCGAGAGGGCGGCCAGCGGTCCGAGCGGTTGGCGCTCGCCGATGGCGAGCCAGACGCCGTAGCCAACGCAGGCCAGCGCCCAGACGATAAGCGGGATGAGTGCGAGCCAGCTGAACACACACAGCAATGCGAAAACGGCAACCGGAGCCACAGCCAGCGGAATGAGCTGACGCAGGCTTGGACGGGAGCGATGTTTTAGGAAATTCTGGGCGCGGCCGCGGCCATAGCCGAAATATTGCCGGTAGAGCGGCAGGGGGCTGGAGCGTGGATAATAGACCATGCTGGTATTGGCGGTCATCCAGACACGAAAGCCGGATTTATTCAGTCGGTAGTCGAATTCCGCATCTTCGTTATGGCGGAACGATTCATCATAGCCGCCAATCGCCTTATAGGCGGCAATGCGGATCAGGGCGTGATGGCCATGATCCGTCCAGTGACTTTGAGCGCCAGTGCGATGCTTGGAGCCACCGTTGCCGAGTTTGGAATTCTGGGCCAGCGCCGTTGCCTTCTGGAACGTTCCAAAACCAACCGTCAACATGCCGACAACGACGGAATCAGCCCCGGTTTCCAGCGCCTCTGTCACCAGGGTCTGGCAATAGTCTTCAGGATAGGTGCCATGGGCATCGATGCGAATGATATAGTCATAATCATTGCCGAATTGCGCAACGGCCAGGTTGACTGCGGCGCTCTGGATCTTCTTCGGATTGTCGATCAACCGGACCTTTGAATTCACAGCGGAAATGCGCGAGACGATCGCCTGGGTCTGATCGCGGCTGCCGCCATCGGCCACGACGATTTCAGCATTCAGATCGTCAAGCGCCTTGGACAGATTGGCGATCACGCCCGCGATATGTTTTTCTTCGTTGAGGCAGGGGATGACGATCAGGCATCTTACGGATTTCAGCTTGTCAGCCGTCATGAGCGTCTACCTTGTTCGTAAGGGTTGGCTTGGTTGAGAGGAGCGGCGCCTTCAGGGCGTTTGAATTGAGCGAGCGGGAGGCCATGGGATCTGCGGGAAGCGCTGCAAGTCGGCGCACCAATGTCTCGCAATCGGCTCTGGTGAGCGTGAAGCTGTGTGGGTCTTGTGCGGCAACCGCATCGAAGGCGGACTGATAGCGCTCGGCAGTCATGGTTTCAAACAGCGAAACGAGGGACGAGACGCTTGCATCCGGCAATTCAAAGCCGATGCCCTTACGGTCCAGGTATCGTGCCGTCTCCGTCCCCTTCAACGCAATGGGAACGGTGCCATAGCGGCATCCTTCATAGAGTCGGTTCGGCAAAAGCCAGCTTGAATTCTGGCCCTCCTCGTAGAAATCGATGGCCCAGACAAATTGAACCTGCTGGTAAATGCCAGCCAGGTCCTCGGGATTTTTGTAGGGTCCATGAAAATTGACATACGGTTCGCGTGCGACCTGAGCGTCGAAATTCTCAAACTCGATATGGGCTGGCCGTCCACGCATCTCAACAATTGCTGAACCCTGCATCGACCGGGTGAATTCACCGAGCAGTTTCAGGGATTTCGAACAGCGCAGCGCGCCGAACCAACCAATGCGCCAAGGCTGGCCGGGAGCCGGAACCCGCGGTGTCAGCGCCAGCGGTGCGTCTTGCCCGGACAAGTCGAGCACTTGGTTTTCAAGCAACATGGTCGGCAGATCCAGACCTGAAAGCGGCTGGAAATACTGTTCGACAAAAGCCGGAGAGCTGGTGATCAACAGGCTTGCCTGACGACCGAGCCGCGCTTCCAGACCGCGCAGCGATTTGCCGAGCGGATCATTGCGCAGCATCAACCGATGAATGTCGAGACATTCATAGACCATCGGCACGGCTGCACCGAAAATATGGCGAGCGCGACGGCCTATGGCCAGCATTTCGAGATTGCGGGCAATGATCACGTCCGGGCGCGGCAGATGGCCAAGTTTGGCCGCAGCTGACAAGCTGGCTTTTAACACCGTTGCGGCGCGGTGAGCAAAGCGGCCATCGGCGGTTATTCCAAGCTCAATTGGCTGAACACCTTCCACCGCGGCCAATTTGTTTTCATCGCGGCGAAAGCCAGCCAGCATCACGTCCGCGCCACCGGCACGCAACATCATCACCCTGCGGCGAATGGCAGGATCAGCAAGGTCATGCGCAAGGTATAGCACACGTATGGTCATTGGCCCCCTTTGTGCAATCGCGGGGAAACCCTCGCCAGAGAGGATCCGGTTTCCCGCGCTAAATTGCGTCTTCATGGAAAGGTAAGCCACCCATGGCTTACCTCGCCCCCTGTCATAATGATGCGGCATGTTTTTTCTTGAACCTTACCCGGATCAAGCCATGATGCAGCAGTCTGGCAATGTGGCGTCCCTATCAACGTAAGGCCGCTTTTACATTGTTTGGTCTTAATTCAGCGTACAGGCTACCGATTCCGGGAACTGGCACTTGTCGCCCAGCGCCGTGAATGCCAGTCGCTCTACGGTCATAGTCTGCGGTCCGGAATAGGAAAACGACCCCATCCAATCCTTCAACGTGTCCGTACCCCAAAGGCTGAAGAAGATCTTTTGAGTGTGGCTCGGCAGTTTGGCCTGATCGTTCACGTCCTGAACCAGCTTGCCGTTGACATAATAGCGCAGCCTGTCCTTTTCCCAGACAAAGGCATAGTCGTTGAAGCCCTTGTTGGCGCCGTTATCGACGGCAGCCATTTTTTCATTGCCACCCTTGGCCGAGATATACTGGTTGACCTGAACTTCGTTCAGGTTCTTGCCGAGGATCTCGAAGTCGATCTCATCATGGGGAGATTTGTCGCGCGGGCCGATAAAGGTGAAAAAGGCCGAGTTCAGACCCGACGCGTCGGCGGTCTTCAGGCGCGCCTCATAGGTGCCATAGCTGAAGCGCTGCTTGGTCTGAATTTCGGCGCAGGAATACTGACGCTCGCCCAAGGGCTTGTCGTCAAATGTCAATTCCAGATGACCATCCTTGATTTTCACGTTCTTTTTGGTCCACGTGCAGTTTTGATGCGGTCCGTTATTCCAGCCGTCGGAAATATACCAGCGTTTTAAATCCAGTTTGTCAAATGTATCGACAAAGGACTGGCCTTCGGCGGGCTGCTGGGCATGCGCCGTAGACAGTGTTATCAAAACGGTCGCGCCAAAAGCAGAGGCGCTTAGTAGCCGAGAAAACAGACCTCGGAAAAGCGAGGGATGGTTCATGTCAGTCTCCTTTGCTGAAGGCAAGCGCCCGCCCGGCTGCCACGTTCTTGTTCTTGTCTCTGCCGCTTGCATTGCGCTGGCCGGTCATGACCCCGTACAATCCGGGTGTGAGCCGGATCGCCAGGAAATGGGAGGCAAGCAGCAGGCAGAAGGTGGCGGGTAGCGCAAGGACGTAAAAGAGGGGGTACGGCCCTATATCGAATTTTTGCCAGACCATCCATGCGGTCATCAAGATGGGATAATGCGCACAGAAGATCCAGAAACTAAGTCCGCCAGGGGCGGCGACCAGTGCTTTGCCAAGGCGCGTATTCTTGAGCAGCCGGGTCATTTCCCAGGCTCCCAGACCACCAATCACCGTGATCAGACCATATATCACATCAAGCCAGAGTGGGTGCTCGTTAAAGCCGGTTTGAAACATGCAGACAAAGACCGCCATGGCCGAGACCAGCACGGCTGCCACAATCGGCAAGGCATAACGGTCGAGCTTGCGGATATCGACATTGTGTATCGCAATCGCCGCGCCGGCCGAAAACCCGAGAATGATCGACTTTTTCAGAAAGATCATATTGGGTACCGGCAGGACGACATAAAGCAGCAGAACGCCCAGCGTCAGTGCGGGTTGGCGTTTCACCAGGAAGCCAATCAGCGGCGATAAGAGGAAGCAGAGCAGCAGGTCGCGCAGGAAATAGAGCGGCAGATTGATAGGCCAGTCTTCTGTCGCCAGCGCGAGCGTAACGAGTTCCCGGTAAGATGCGGTGAGAACGCTTGGGAAATATCCTTCGCCATAGCCCAGAGATTGCGTGGTCAGCACATACAGGAAAACGATGCTGTTCCAGAGCAGGAAAGGCAGCAAAACGCTCGAACTTTTCGAGCGGAGCACCTTCTTGTAATTGAAACCGTCAAGGCCTCGGCGAAACATCAGCAGGCCGGAAATCGCACTCAGGCAGGGAACGCCAATGCGAAACAGCATGTCGCCGAGAAATGCGCGCAGCCAATCAAAGGCACCGTATTGGCCAAGATAGGCGTTCGACTGCGGATCGAAGGGGACATGTACGAAGACAATGCCGACGATCAGCATCAACCGCGCCATATGGATGCGCGCGGACAGTTCCTGGTCGATCTTCACGATATTCGGTACTCCTGTCTTCAATATCCTCTATCGTCCCCATCATCCCGGGCCCTTCACAGTATGGGCCATCACCTTCACATTATGGGAATGTGCCTGTAAAAATGTGGCAGTGCAGCAAAAAATTTACGCCTTGATCTTCAATTTTTTGCAGTTTGCCCAGTGAGCTTAGGTGGGGGTAGTGGTGCAATAGCTGGATTTTTTTGTTAAAATCATGTAAATTCAGTGGTTTAAATGTATGCACGTAGAGCTATATGTCTATTCGCGTATGCGAATATTTTTTTGTCCATAGCTCGAAAAAAGCTAAGGAATAGCACCGCCTCCACCATCGGTTTTCCCGGATGAGGGCAGAATGGCTCGATAATGAGGCGGCGCAGAGCAGTTTGCAGCGGTTGTCGTCATTCTGCGGGGGCAGGAGCCACGGCTCTGCGATTGCGCACCATGGTTTTCAGTTTTCTCAACAATTCGGCCTCCGTCAGAACAACGAATACACCGTAGATTGTGCCGCCGATCAGCCCACCAATCAACACCTGCAGTACAGGATTGGGGACGAGATACCCATAAAAATGCAGAAGGGCGCGGACCATGCCGGCCATGATCAGGGCGGTGACCATCGGCCGAGTGGAAATAAACATGCCCTTGAGGAAGGGCATCTGGTCAGCACGAAACACCACCCAGGAATATCCGAAGAGCACGACGACGTTGACGACGCACAGCGCCACCATGGCATCGACCAGGTTTCCGAAAGCTGCGGCAACGGCGACGGCGACGGTGGTGACGATTGCCCGGATGACGGCCCACCAGAAGAGCGTACCGCCGTGCCCGACGCCTTTCAGATAGGGAATAAACGTACTGCAGGGTGTGAGGATGCCCTTGGACAAGGCGAGCAGACCGAGAACCGGCCAGGCCCAGGCCCATTGTGGTCCAAACAGCACCAGCATGGCCGGTTCGGCCAATGCCCACATGCCGAACATCATCGGCGCCAGCAGTACGGTCGTTACCTGCGTGCTCAACATCAACGCCTGAGAGCGGCGATCCCGGTCATGCATCATGGTGCTGAAGGCGGGAAACAGCACGCCCATGACAGCGGACAGGACGACCTGGTTGGGAATACTGGAAAACCGGTTGGCAGCGGAATAAGCGCCGGCATCCGACAGGCCGAGATAACGGGAAATCACCACCATGGGAGATTGGAAGGTGATGAAATTGGCGATTTCCGAGCCCATCATCCCGAGGCTGAAACGGCCGAGCGCCAGGATGCGGCGCGGCTTGAAGGCAAAGCCCGGGACATAGCCCGATACATAAAACAGCCCGCAAAGCCGGATGATGGAGGAGGAAAACAATTGCGCCACCAGCGCCATCACCCCGTAGCCCATCAACGCCATGCCGACCGCAATCAGTGCGCCGGCCGATTCGGAAATCATGCTCCACAACGCGTCCTGGCTGAACTGCATCCGCCGGGCCAGGAGGGCATAGGCAACGTCTCCGGTGAGTTGCAGCGGAATGAGCACCGCCATGATGCGCACCAGCGGCGCGGCCTCGACCGCCCCCAGCATGGCCGAAATCGGTTTGGCAAACACGTAAAGGAGGGTTGCCATCAGGCAGGAAATGATCAAATTCGCCCAGAAAACCGAATGGATTGTTTCCGGCTCTTCCTTTTCCTGGATGACCAGAGCTGCACCGAAACCCGCACCGCCGATCATCGCCAGAAATTGCACCACAGTTAACGCAACGGCGACCGCACCGAATTGATCGGGGGTGAGAATGCGCGCCAGGATCGGGACCGTGACAAATTTAAGCCCGAAAGTGCCTGTTTTGGATAGGACGCTCCAGCCGACATTCCGGGTTACGGATTTCGCATTGACGGTTGGCGGCATGGGTAAACATCCTTGGGTCTGGAAGCGAAAGAGCGAATTACAGCTCTTAAGGGTTGTGGGAAAGCGCCAAAATTGTATGATTCATGGAGAAGTTTTGCTTTCAGGGTGGCAAACACAAGCGCTATGGCGAACCTGATTGCATCGTGGAATATGGTGCAGAGCACCATAGTTTGATAGCGCAAGGGTACAGAACAGGCAACTGAACCTCTTTGTTGAGAAACGACAGGGCAAAAAGATGGCGAAGCTGACAGTGATTATTCCCTTCTATCAGAAGGAAGCTGGAATTTTAAGACGGGCGCTGGGCTCAGTTTTTTCCCAGACGTTTCAGGATTTCGATATTGTCGTGGTCGATGACCAGTCGCCTTATTCCATCGATCTGGAATTGCAACCGCTGGAGCCGCAACACCGAGCCCGTATTCGGGTGATCAAGCAGGAAAACGGTGGCCCCGGCGGTGCTCGCAATACCGGTCTGGACGCAATTTCCGCCGATTGTGACTTCGCTGCCTTCCTGGATTCCGACGATGAATGGGTGCCGGACCACCTGAAAAATGCCTATGAGGCCATGACCCGCTTCAATGCGGATTGCTATTGGGCATCGATCCACGGCGGAGATGATTTCTACTATCATTTCAGCGTTGCCGAGCTGAAAAAGACCGAGAAAACCGTGCAGCTTCAGGAGGTGCCACTGGTACTCGAACTGCCGGAAATGCCAGTGGTGATGCTGAAAAACTGGAGCTTTCTGCATCTGTCCTGCATGGTGATCGGTCGCCCGCTGTTTGAGAAAATCCGTTTTGAAGCCGAACTTCGGCTGGCAGCGGAAGATGTGCTGTTCTTCTGCGATTGCGTGCTGGCGGCCCAACGCGTCATTTTGTGCGATGCCGCCGGAGCCGAGCGGGGCGAGGGGATCAATATTTTCCACAGTATTGATTCGAGTTCTCCTGCCTTTCTTCAACAGCAGCTGAATACCTGGGTGGCGCTCGATACGCTTGAGCGGCGATTCGTCAACAAACCCGAGGCTTTAAGCTTTATCCAGCACTATAAGCAGACGGCACGTAAAAATGCTCTCTGGGGGCAGATGGGCATGGTGAAACGCCGCAAGGTACCGCAGTTCGGTGTGCTATTGAGGTGGATGAGACGAGATCCTGCCATCGTGCAAAGTGCTTTGGCCCTTGCAGTTGGCAAATTTTCCCGTTGATATAAAAGGATATTGCAATGCAGCGATCATGCATTGTCATCGGGCGTCTGCCTCGCCCCGTAAAGGAACACTCATGCAACCTTACTATTGGGAATCTGCCCATGGAAATTTTGGTGACGACCTAAACCTCTGGCTATGGGACTTTCTCCTGCCAGGTTTTCGCGAAGTGCATCCGCAAACTTTGCTTGTTGGGGTCGGAACTGTTCTCAATCGCGCTCTTTTGCCGGAAGGCCAGCATAAACTGGTGATCGGCAGCGGATTTGGCTATGGAAGCCTGCCGGATATGAGCCGACCGGAAGAATGGGATATTAGGTCCGTGCGTGGTCCTTTGACAGCCAAGGCGCTTGGCCTGCCGCCGGAAAAAGGTGTGATCGATCCTGCGGTTATGCTGGCCGACATGCCTGAATTCCAGAAGCTGCCGAAACTCTATAAAAAGAGTTTCGTTCCCCATTGGGAATCAGCAGTTGCGGGCGTCTGGGCATCAGTCGTGCCCAAGCTTGGTCTAAACTATATCGATCCCTGCGGTGAGGCAAAGGCAGTTATCCGCCAGATCCTGCAATCCGAGGTTATTATTGCCGAATCGATGCATGGCGCCATCATTGCCGATGCGCTCCGCGTTCCCTGGGTTGCGGTCAGTACGTCGGTGGCTATCAATAACTTCAAGTGGAACGATTGGGCCTCCACCCTTGGTGTCACTTATAAACCTTTGCGTGTGCCTTTGTCTAGCCGGGCAGAAGCGAAAATGAAGGGTGACAGCTTCTGGGGCATGAACTTTGAAAACGCCAATCCGCCACCGGAAAATCCAAATGACCGGCCCATAGACGAAGCCGTGGTGGTTGAAGCGCGGGGTCCAAGGCAGACCGGATTACGCACCGTTGTCAAGCAAGTCCTGGCGGGTCCAGCCATGCTTGGTCTATGGAAGGCAAGTCGGGCAGAACCGCAACTGAGCCGAGATTCAGTTTTGGAAGAGCGTAAAGCACGGTTCTTGGAGGTCATTGACGGCGTCCGTCGCGATTACGGCATCGGTGCTGCCCCCTGATCATGCAAGTCTGCCCGGTTTATTCTGAGCCGGGCAGGTTTCTCACTTATGACGTGCCGTCATACTTCGTCGATGACTTGTCACAGCGCTGTAGGTGCAGGTTTTTCCTGGAAAATTTTATCTTTGATCGGCATCTGCGATGACAGGCAGGAGATAGCGCAGAGACCCCGAGGATTGGGCAGATTGAGGGCGTGGCCCACTGCCCATCAGCATGTCCTTCTTATCGGCCGCAATCCCGCCGATGATGGCCGGTATAGCCGTAGGATGGGTCGCCGCATATGTTATGGCTGAAAATGCACCCTGATTATTCTTTAAATCGAGGAAATGGCGCAACTCATAGCGGTCGCGGATGTGCTTTTCATGCTGGGTCAAAAGTGACCTCTGTTCCTGCGTTAGGTCTGGATTGGCAAGAATAGAGCGGTCGGCTTCGTAAAGCCGTTTGAGATCTTCGGTGCGATGTTTGCCGCTGAGCGAATCATGACGAACAACGGCGCCATAGCCGCAGCTATGAATAATTTTGTAGCGTGCGCCAGCGACAAGTGCGCGCGCGTAAAGATCATAATCTTCACCGAGGCGGAGCTTTTCATTATACCGCAGGCTATGGCGATCCAGAAAATCGCGGCGCATCACCGGCTTGAGGAAGCCGATTTCCCCGCGTTGCGCGCCTCTTTGGGAAATATTTCCGGCAATGAAATCCTCAAGCACCAGAAGGCGGGCCTGACGCCGGAAACGTTTGACGTCGGTACTGACCTGGGAAACGCATTCCTCTTTTACAAAAACGATATTGTCGGCGATGAAATCCCAATGGTCTTCAGCCATCATCTGAGTGAAGCGTCCTGGCAGGAAAAAATCATCTGCATCGAGAATAGCCAGCAAAGGTGCCGTCGATGCTTCAATGGCGCAGTTACGCGCAGCGGCTGGGCCGCGATTATGGTCAAAACGGATAATTCTCAAGCGCCCGCTGTTGTCATCGGCGGATAGCGCTTCTGCGCCAGTGCCATCCATCGATCCATCATCGACAACGATCACTTCATGCGTTTCGGCTTCCGCCAAGGCAGAACGTACCGCCCGTGCGACGGTGGCGCCAGCGTTTTTAGCGGCAATGATAACGCATACGGTGGAATTCATCGTCATTACGGTCCCCCGTACTCTAATCTGAAGCGCAGGTAGCGCGTTTCTGATAAGAACAGATGACGAAGCAAAATTTCCCCTACATTACGGCAGGAACCGGAAAGGCAGTGGATGTCTCCCGGAGTTCTAATCGCCTTGCTCCAAATCAACCGTTTTCCAAGCCAAACGCGGCTTTCAAACACAAATGCTTGGCGAAGTGAGCCGTGTCAACGGCTTTCGCGCAATCTTTGCCATTTGATTTTGGCTGAAACACGGCCAGGCGAAAACAAGGCCGGTTAGTTGTTGCGCAATGCGGTCTGACCCGTCTTGCCAAGTGCGCGGATCGCGCCATTGCTGGCTGTCGCATCGCTGGTGCCGGTCGCCTGTGTGCGGCGCTTTGTTTCCTGGAAAACAAGATAAGCCACAGCGCAGAAGTAACCGACCTGCAAAACAATGGCGGCCAAAACTGTTTTAATGAGCGTGCCAGCAAGCGAGCCAGACAGGAAATAAGTCGCAACTGCAAACACCAGCAGTGCACCAATCATGCTAAAGAAGACCTTAGGCGCATGCATAATTTAGAGCCTCCCCCCGGTAGATTGATCTTGAGATCGTAACCACTGCCTTCTCCTCAGAGGCATAATGAATATAGGCACCTTGCCTCATTCTTTCAATCTTCATGTTTTTACGGCCCTTTGGCTGCAATCTTGATACGACAATAGAGCAAATGGCTTGCAGGACCGTTACAAAAATCAGTCAATTTTTCTCGCCGCTTTAGGGAATTACTAACTATTTCCTTAGCTTGCGACAGCGCGTCGAGGAAGGTCATTGCGTCTTTGAATAGGGACGGCCTTGTCGTAGAGGCGGCGGCGACCGGGCCGAAAACCTATATTTCGCCTTTCTGAATTCATTAAATCTTTACCTAATTCAATCACGAATTGTTACAATATTAGGATATCGTTTTAAACCTATATGCGTCGCACCATAATGATGCAATGCAATATCCATGTCGGTGGACATCAACCTGAGCCGCTTTCCTCTATTTCACATGACGAATTTATGAAATTTCATTGAGTTCCCATTTATATTAAAAGTAATAAACATTCCATTTGCGGGAAGGTTAAAGGATTTTCATTGCGAAATATCCAAAACCGGAAACCTAAGTGTCACAATGGGACGTTAAATACTTAAATTGTATTATGAGAAAGATACATATTTTAATCGCTATCATTCCATCCTCTGGAAGGTTTTCTGCAAAGGCTATTGCGAAGGACAAATTATCACCACACACTAGGGATCAATGACCACGGACGCGTCCCGCCGGGACCCGACCAATCGCCCACGTAAATGGAGTTACCTCTATGAAGTCCGCGACAAGATCGGCCAGTTCGCCGTTTTTTACGACAGCCGCACCCGGTACCCAACCGGTTGGTGGTGTCGCCAAGAGAGGGTTTGATATTTTCATCGCCACTATGGCGCTGATTATGTTCAGCCCAATGTTCTTGATGATTGCAGCCATGGTGAAATTTACCGATGGTGGTAGCGTGTTTTACGGCCATCGCCGTATCGGACATAACGGCCAGCAATTTCATTGCATGAAGTTTCGCACCATGGTGCAGAATGGCGACAAGGTTTTACAGGATTACCTGCGGGCCAATCCGGAAGCCTATGAAGAATGGCGTGCTACCCGTAAGCTGCAAAACGATCCCCGTGTGACGGCGATCGGTTCCGTGCTGCGTAAGCTCAGCCTGGACGAGTTGCCGCAGCTGTTCAATATCATCAAGGGTGAGATGAGCATTGTCGGACCTCGGCCAGTCGTTGAAGACGAGCTGGAAATGTACGATAGTGCCGCTGCTTTTTATCTGCAAACCCGCCCCGGCCTGACCGGTCTCTGGCAGGTGAGTGGCCGTAACGACGTTTCCTACGAAACGCGGGTGGCTATGGATACGCAATATGTTAAGACATGGTCGCTGGCCAGGGATGTCCTCATCATGGTCCGCACGGTTCCGGCGGTGTGCCTGTCTCGCGGCAGCTACTAAAAAAAGCATGTCATAAGGGCGGAGCCAATCGGGCTGCTGCCCGAAATGACGTTTAGACCTGCCGCATTTTTATTGAATACGCATAGGATCTGCCATGAAGGCTTACGGATTTGCTGGAGGATTTCGGTCATCCACGCGCAGCATTACGACCTTGAACGTTGCAGCGCTCGCGCTTTGCCTGTCTTTGGCTGCGCCGGGATTGGCATTGGCAGATGACTATCGTTTGGGCGTAATGGACAAGATCCGCGTGCGGGTGGCGGAATGGCAGACGGCCGAGGGCGCCGTACGGGACTGGGCCGCCGTCAGTGGCGACTATTCCGTCGGTGCTGCGGGTCAGGTGTCTCTGCCGTTCATTGGCGAGTTGCCGGCCTCCGGTAAGACCACAGCCGAGGTTGCCGACGAGATCGGCAAGAAGATGCAACAATTGTTCGGTCTTAGTGATCGGCCTTCCGCATCGGTTGAAATTTCTGAGTATCGCCCCGTCTACATGGCTGGCGCGGTTCAGTCGCCGGGTGAATATCCCTATGCGCCAGGTATGACTGTGTTGAAGGCGCTCAGTGTCGCAGGCGGCTTGAAGCGCGCCGATGCCGGCCAGCGTTTTGCACGTGATTTCCTTCAGGCACAGGGCGATGGCGCGGTTTTGGTCTCCCAACGCAACCGATTGCTGGTCCGTCGTGTGCGCGTTCTTGCGGAAATGAATGAAAAAGAGACGATCGAAATTCCTGAGGAATTGAAGTCCATTCCCGACATCAACCAGTTGGTTGAGTCGGAAGCGGCCTTGATGAATTCCCAAACCGCCAAGCTCAAGGTTCAATTGTCGTCGCTCGCCGACCTCAAGACCTTGCTTGCGGCTGAAATCGAGGCTCTCGGCAAGAAATCCGAGACCCAGACTCGCCAGTTGACGATGGTTCAGGAAGACCGCGACAAGGTCAATAGCTTGAGCGAGCAGGGCCTAGCGCTGAGTTCGCGTCGTTTGGCGGTCGAGCAGCAGGTGTCGGATTTGCAGTCGGCACTTCTGGATATCGATACCAACACGCTGAAGGCCAAGCAGGATCTGAATAAGGCCCAGCAGGACGAAACCACGACGCGCAACGATTGGGATGCGCAGCTTGCCCAGGAATTGCAGGATACCGAAGCGGAACTGGACCAGATTGCGTTGAAGCTTTCCACCAGTCGTGGCCTCATGGCCGAATCTCTGCTGCAATCGTCGGAAAGCGCCAGCGCTAAGAATGCCGATGGTGAAGCCAATGTCACTTATTCCATCGTCCGCGAAAAGGATGGGAAGCCCACCGAAATCGCTGTGGACGAGAATACCTCGGTGACGCCCGGCGATGTGATCAAGGTTACGGTAAAGCTGTCTCAGCCAGCCATGCGGTAACGGTCGATGCGGATCGCCAAGTCGCATTTGATCGACCCGGAACGCAATGGTCTCTATGCCGTTACGGCGATTGCGCTTTCCTACTTCGTTTTTGCCTATTCTGCCCGTTTCGGGCAGATTTCCATTCTGGCCTATTACGGGGTCTGGCTGCCGCTGATCGCTGTGAATTATCGGCGCGTGCTCGGTAACTACGGCCTTTATCTTCCGATTTTTGCCTTCAGCATTCTGACCATCCTATCGATTTTCTGGTCGGCGGCACCACCGGTGACGGTCAGGGCCTCGTTACAATATTTCTCGCATATCGTCTGTGCGTTGATTGCCATGCGTGTGGTGGGCATAAGGTCTTTTCTGAGGGGGTCAATGATCGGCACTGGAATCGTGCTGGTCTATTCGCTGCTGTTCGGCTCCTATTTCCTTGATCCTCTGGATGGATCCTTCAGCTTTGTGGGCGCCTTCTCGTCAAAGAACCAGCTGGGTTTTTATGCCTCGCTCGGCGTGTATTTTTCGTTCGCTGCGATCATTATTCTGAAAGAACGCAGCATATGGATTCTGCCGCCCGCTGGTCTGGCTTTGCTCTCGGCCTACTGTCTGTTTGCATCCGAATCGGCCACATCGGTCATTACCGTCATGGCGGTGGTCGGTGCGTCCCTGGTCTTGAGAGCGGTTATTCTCCTGTCGCCGCGCCATCGTATTGTGCTGGTTGTGGCTGGCGTCGTGCTTGGCGGGCTCGGGGCTGCGGCGTTTGTTTATGCTGGTGGCGTCGATTTGATCCTGGGAGCGTTCGGAAAGGATTCGACCCTGACCGGGCGAACCTATCTTTGGCAGCAGGGCATAGCGGCAGCCCTGGCCAATCCGATTTTTGGCGTCGGTTACCAGGCCTATTGGGTCCAGGGTTTTTCCGAGGCGGAACGGCTATGGGATGAGTTTTATATTCCGACCCGAGCCGGGTTTCATTTCCACAATACCTTCATCGAAACCGCAGTTGAGACGGGGATTATCGGCCTTGTTCTGCTGGTTGCCATGTTGGTCGTCGCATTGATCGGCAATCTCAAACGTCTGCTCGTCAATGCCCGAGATCCAGAGGCCGGTGTGCTGTTCGGCCTCGCCATGCTGCTGGTCGAGCGTGCTTTCGTGGAAATCGATATTATCTTCGCTTATCAGATCGGCTCATTCCTGCTTTATTTCATGCTGGGCAAGCTTGCTCAGCGTCGCGCCCTGCCGGCGACGCGCTCAAGTGTCGTGCGTTATTATGGCGATGGGGCATCGAGCGCCCGCAACCTCTGAAAACAACAGCGCTGTAGCCGTTGTAAAACAAGCGCTCCTGCATCATATATGTGTGAGAGAAGTCCTTGCTTGCAGGGCGACTGTATTGGTGCCTTGGGCTTTGCCAAGGCACAAAAGACGCCATAGCACTTTCAAGACATCGTATAATTTCCCTCAATCAGGTGAGATTTGAGGATTTATGCAGTCACAGTCACAGTCATAATCGACAGTCGATTTCCTGACCGTATCCCTTTGCTCCAGACCGTTCATCCGAAGGACTAAGCCATGATTCGCTTCACCACCATTACCGACGATGCCGCACCGGCAAAAACGCCAGCCGTAAAGGCAGTTTCAAATGAGACCGTGCCTGAGCAGCAACCTGAGCCGGCAAAAACCGAAAAGCGCCAGAAGCGTAGCAAGCCGGCCGATGGCGGTGAAAGACTGCTGTGATGATTGGATGGGTCTACTGAAAGACGATTGCGACGGTTTGTCCATTCGGGAAACCGGTGATCCCTTCTTTTCTCTGAAACATGCGAGCGAGAATAATGCGATGGCTTTAACCTTCCCCAATAGTAGCCGTAGTTTCGATGAGAAGGGACACCGCATCCGGTTTCTTGGTTACGACGGCATGTTTGAAATCCGGTTTTTCGTGGAACTCGATGCCATATCCAAGGCGATGGCCAAGGTCATTGTCGGAGAGCACGACTTTCTTGCCGCATTCGACAATCTGCGCGGGTCTATTCTGGATGTTGCGAGAAAAGCCTATGGAAAAAAAGGCGGTAACACCATGTATCTTTTGACCGCGGCGGATTTCCGTTGACCGTAGAACATCAGGATTTGACACGTTCCCACTGAACGTGACGGATACTCGTTCTATGTATTGTCGCTTGTCTTCTTGGGGAATTGAGGTTCACTTGTTCCCCGAGCAACCTCTAAGCAAAGGGATTTTACATTGACTGATCAAGATGAGGATCTGGTTGAGCGCCGCGCTGTTCGTGCCCAGGAAAAACTGGTGAAGCAGCAGGAGGGGCAGCAGGCGATGGATGAACATCTCGCTGCCCTCGAGCGGCAGAAGGAAAAGACTTTGCGGCTGCGTGAAATGAGGCATGCCTTGGAGGAAGAAAAAATCCGCTCTGCCACCAAGACAAAGCCAGCAACCAAACGCGCTGGTCAGGTGTAAACGGCTTTGGACGGAGAGGCCGCATTGCGATTTCATCCTCAGCCCAAAAGACCTGTCATATCAGGTCTCAGCCAGGGGCGAAATTTGCGTCCAGGAATTGCTTGCTGATCGATAGATCGAGTTGGGTGAGATTATGCCCCGACGGTAGGATTTCGTGGCTGACCGTATGGCCCACAGCTTGAAGCGAGCCGACCAATCGTTCCGCATTGTCTGTCGGAACGATTGGATCCATCGCTCCAGAGAGGACGAGTACTGGTACGCCAGCGCTGCTGTCATGCACTAACGGCGGCGATTGAAGCGGGGCCATGGCCCGCAACAGAACGGCACCGGCCAAGGTCTGGTGATGTAGCAGCAGGAGAGCGGCGGCAATATTGGCTCCATTGGAGAAGCCGACGGCGACCGGGGCTGCCAGGTTATGAGCCGCACGGGCCTCCTTTATGAAGCCGGCCAGATCCGCTGCCCGCGCCCGCAGGTCATCTTCATCGAACACACCTTCTGCCAACCGTCTGAAGAAGCGTGGCATGCCGTGTTCCAGGACTTGCCCACGGGGTGATAGCAGGGCTGCACCCGGTGAAAGGGCAGCGCCAAGCGATAAGAGATCATCTTCGTTGCCGCCTGTTCCATGCAGCAAAAGCAAGGGCGCAAGGTTCGGCACCGTCGCCGGAACGAACTGATGGATGAATGACGAGATGGGGGAATGGGTCATGTCGGATCTCTCCTATGCTGCCTACTGCAAAATAAGGAACTTGGCCTCGACGAAATTATGCAGCAAAGCCAGCGCGTTGCGACATTGTTTTGGCGGCGCGTTTCGCAAGCGCGCCGCATTTTGTAGCATTCTGCCTAAGCCTGCTTGGTCTCGCCAAGGGGGCTGATATCCGGCAGCATGCCCTCAATCCGGCCCCGGAAGCCTTCAAGGCCCTTCGGCAGCTTCAATGCCTGCCCCAGGCTTTCTGCGGGTTCATCGACGGCAAAGCCGGGGTCGAGCGTGGCAATTTCGAACAATACGCCACCTGGAGAACGGAAATAGATCGAGCGGAAATAATCCCGGTCTTTCTGTTCTGTTGTCTGCAAGCCGTGATTCTTGCGCAGTTTTTCAGCCATTTCAGCCTGTTCGGCATCGTCTTTTGCTCTGAAGGCAACGTGATGGACCGAGCCGGCACCTGGCCGGGCGGGCAGAAATTCACCGGCTGCGCGCAGGTCTACAACGCCACCGATATCGGTGCCAGGCACATGATATCGGGTGACATAGCCTTCCTTGGCCTGCTGCTCAAAGCCGAACACATCGGTCAGGACAGCAGCTGTCGCGTCGATTTTGTCCAGCAGCAGCGTCACACCGTGAAAGCCCCGCAGCGCGTGCTCCGCGGGAATGCCCGGTGCAGCCCAGGCGGCTTCGTGTTCGATGTCTTCAACGCCGACCAGCGCAAGTCGCATCCCATCGGGGTCCTTGAAGGGCAGAACTGTCTGGCCAAAGCGCTGTTCGAGCTTTTCATGTACGACGCCCTGTTCGATGAACCGATGCGTCCAGAAGCCCAGGGATGCTTTGGGAACTCGGTAACCTGTTTCCTGGGTTTCACCGATGCCGAGGCGGCCCGGTGCGGCATGTTCCCAAGGGAAGAAGGTCATGATCGTGCCCGGATTGCCGGCCTCATCGCCGAAATAGAAGTGATAGGTGCCGGGATCGTCGAAATTCACAGTCTTCTTGACGAAGCGCTGGCCGAGAACTCGGGTGTAGAAATCGAGATTGCGGCGGGCGGGGCCAGCAATTGCAGTGACGTGATGAATGCCATGTGCCATGTGAACTCTCCTTTGCTTGGTCAGCATTGAGGACGCCGTGCGGTTTCAACGGCCGCGTTTCGGGTTCTCTGGGCCGTGAAAGCAGGTGCAGGATTGGACTTCGGTTCCCGATGTCGGCAATGATGCGGCGCTTTCGATAACCAACAGATAGGCGCTTGCCGTTCGGATTGCAGCTGGTTTTGCTTGCATTCATGCAAACTTGACTTTGTGCTGTAAGAAACCAGAATGCATTCTGGAAATAAACGCGGAGGCTTATCATGCGGGCAGCAAAATCCTTGGCCTGGGACGATCTGCGGCTCGTCAAGGCTATCGCGCAGGCCCAGGGCATGACTGGAGCCGCAGCGGCACTGGGGATTGATCATTCCACGGTTTTCCGCAGGCTGGGCGCCCTGGAAGAGGCGCTGGGTGTGCCGCTGTTTGAGCGCAGGCGCTCCGGCTATGCGCTGACGCCGACCGGGGAAGAAGCGGTGCGCACTGCAGAGCGGATCGAGGCGGAGGTCGCGCAGCTGGAACGTCGCCTGCAAGGCCGGGTGATTGCACCGGCCGGTGAAATCCGGGTGACGACGGCCGACAGTCTGCTGGTCTATTTGCTGACGCCCTTGTTTGCTCGGTTCCAGCAGGCCTATCCTGATATTCAGCTGGATGTGGTGATCGGCAATAATGCTTTGAACCTTTCGCGGCGGGATGCGGATATTGCCATTCGTGCCACGGACAATCCGCCAGACATGCTGGTCGGACGCCGCATCGGCCTGATCGCCTGGGCGCTTTATGGTCGCGGCCAGGATTTTGCCGCCGCATCCGACCCGTCGCCGGAAGAACTCGATGTCGGCAATTGGGTTTGTCTGGGCGAAGACATGGCGGGGTTGAAAGTGGTCAAGGCGGCCAAGCAACAGCTGGCGCCAAAACAGCTGCGCTACCGCGCCAATTCTGTGCTCGCATTGGCTGATGCGGTGGAGGCGGGTATCGGCATCGGCCATATCCCCTGTTTCATCGGTGACGTGCGTCCCGCCCTGGTTCGGCTTTCGCCGACCATTCCCGATTATTCCGCCAGCCTTTGGCTGCTGACCCATCAGGACCTGCGGCATTCGCCTCGTATTCGCGTGTTCATGGATTTCATTGCCGCTCAGTTGATCCCGCTGCGACCGCTGATCGAAGGGGTGTCGCCTGGCCGTTCAGACGCCCTCCAGCAGCTTTGATCTCGCCGGGGTCGTATTCCGGGCATAGGAGTTACTCCGTCGGAGCCAGGAGCGAGATCAGGATCAGGTCGGGGAAAGTTTACCTTGCTATGCCGTCTGCGTCTTTATGGAACAATCTTTGCCACGCTTTTCCTGTTGAAAGTCGATGGGTGAGAATTCGTTAAGATTGTTTGAATAGTGTCGGCGTAGAGAGGGTATCTTGAAACGGCCGTAGAAGGTCGCTAGTAGTTTGTTGCGCCCACCGTCTGCGATGGCAGTCGCACCGTGAAAGCGCCAAGGAGTTGTGCGAGTGGAGAGTTACCCGTTGAAAAAGGTTGTCGCAGTTTTTGTTACTGCGGGTCTTGCTGCATGCGATACTCTACCGGCGTCAGGGCCGCTTTCCTCGCAAATCGAGGACCAGGCAGGTAAGTCAAGGCAGGAGCTGAACAGGCCCAATGCATCGGTTTTCGATGTTGTGGATGTCGATCAGCGGACTGCCCGGACGGTTTCCGGTTTTTCCAATTCGATGTTCAGCCGCCGTTTCGGCATTGGCGGCCGGGCTGGCCGGGTGGTGATCGGGATTGGCGATCAGTTGAAGATCAGCATTTTCGAAGCGGGATCGGACGGGCTGTTTTCAACCAGCCAGTCCAAGCAGACAACCATCGATGTGGTGATCCAGCCAGACGGAACCGGTACCATTCCCTATGTCGGACAAATCGTCCTGGCTGGCAAGACTCAGGAAGAGGCGCGTAAGGCCATTCTGGCGAAGCTGGTCAACAAGGCAGTGGAGCCTGATGTTCTTGTCACGGCGGCAGGCACCGCTTCGCGTTCCGTCACGGTTTCCGGCTCCGTCGGCAAGCCTTCGAATGTGGAACTGACCCTGGCCGGAGACAAGCTTACCGAGGTGATCGCACGGGCTGGCGGGGCTTCCAGCGAACCCTACGAATCCTATGTAACCCTGGTGCGCGGCACCAAGTCCGCCAGCGTGCTTTTGAAGTCGCTGATCGAAAATCCGCGTGAAAACATTTATGTCGAGCCGCGCGACCAGATCTATGTCACCCACGATCCGCGCACCTTCACCATTCTGGGTGAAGTGCAGAAGAATGGTCGCGTACCCTTCGGTGCCAATGACCTGAATCTCCTGGAAGCGATTGCGCTTGGCGGCGGCGGGTCCGATACCCAGGTGGACTCGGAAGGCTATTTCGTGTTTCGCTATGAGGAGCCGGAAATCGTCATGGATATTCTGGGTGCCAAGCGGTTCCACGAATTGCAGTCCAAGGGCATGGTTGCAAATAAGGATGGCCGCTACCCGATCGTCTACCGGTTCAACATGCGTTCACCGGATAGCCTGATTGTCGGCCAGAGTTTCCCGATCAAGAGCCGCGATGTTATCTACGCCTCGCGTCATCCGACGGTCGATTTCATGAAGTTCATGCAATTGATCGCAACCCCTGTTGGTACGGCCTCCGGCGTTCGCACTTTGACGGATTGAGTTTGAGGGATCTAGACCAGGCGTCATTGAGAATGACGTCTGGTATTTCCCAAAAAAATACGTCAAGTGCTTGATATTTCATATTCTATAAGACGCTACGCGGTGAGCTTTCTCGGGTACCAGATCATTCTGCCGGTCCAATGGCTCATCTTCCTGCGGCAGTTTCCTGCGTGTGGCATGGGTGGCCGATGGCTGCTTTATCGCAGTTTTCGGTTGGCGCCGCGATCTTGTCGGTCCATACCTCGAGCAAATAATATCGACCGTGGCAGCGACATTGGCCTCCATGTCGCTTTCGCTCGGAATTCCGGCGATACCAAGCAGCACGGGTTCATAAAGACCGGCCTCGCACAGCGCCTTGAATTCCCGTGCCGCCTTCGCGCTATCGGGTGGGACAAGTTTACCTGATATCTTCATCGCCTCGAAAACCTGTATAAAGCGGTCCAGAACCCGGCGTGGACCGATGTCGAAATAAATCGCGCTGAGATCGGTGGCTCTGCCTGCTTCCGACACCACCAGACGGGTGATTGCGATGATCTTGGGGCGCAGCAGCAGCCTCAGATAGTTCATTCCGAGCGCTTTCAGCGTGTTTGCCGCGTCCTGCTCCTTGTCGATGACCTCCATCAAAGGTGTAAAGGCATCTTCACCTGCCTGGACGACAAACGCGGCAAAGAGATCCGCCTTGCTGGGGAAATAGCCATAGAGCGTTCCTTTCGATCCGCCGACTTCTGCCGCGACCGCCGCCATCGACACCTGGGCATAGCCATGGCGAAGGAACATCGACCCGGCAATGTCGACAATGGCCTGGCGCTTTGCCTGGGTTCTGACACGCATGGCGCCTCCTGAAATCGTACGGGGATGTACGTTTATAACTTGACGTCTGTCACATGGCTGTATATGTACAATATCGTACGGTTATGAAAGGTCAATCCGATGACAGTCCCATTTCCAAATAAGCCTGAATTTACTGGATCGCTCTACAAGCCGGCCCGTTTTGAAGGCCAGGTTTATGATCTCGAAGTGGAGGGCAAAGTGCCCGAGGAGATCGACGGCACGTTCTTTCAGGTTGCTCCCGATCCGCAATATCCCCCCATGCTCGGAGAGGACATTTTCTTCAATGGCGATGGCGCTGTCAGCGCCTTCCGGTTCAAGAACGGCCATGTGGATTTTCAGCGTCGTTACGTGATGACCGAGCGATTGAAGGCTCAGCGTGACGCTCGCGCCTCCCTGCACGGGATCTATCGTAATCCCTTTACCAACGATCCGAGCGTCAAGGATATTTCTAACTCCACCGCCAATACCAATGTGGTTGTTCACAATGGCAAGCTTCTGGCGCTGAAGGAGGATAGCCCACCTTATGCCCTCGACCCGGTCACGCTTGAAACCATCGGTCTTTATGATTTCGATGGCCAGTTGACCAGCGCGACTTTCACGGCCCATCCGAAATTCGACCCCGAAACCGGCGATCTACTGTGTTTCGGCTACGAGGCCAAAGGCGAGGCTACCCCTGACATCGTCTATTACGAGATCGACAAGCACGGCCGGATGAAGCGTGAAGTGTGGATCACCGCACCTTATGCCGCAATGATCCATGACTTTGCGGTGACGGAGCATTTCGTGATTTTCCCGCTGATGCCGTTGACGGCGGATCTGGAGCGGATGAAGCAGGGCGGCAAGCACTTTCAGTGGCAGCCGGGTCTCGACCAGCTGTTCGGCATTCTGCGCCGGGATGGCGACGGACGCGATGTGCGCTGGTTCAAGGCGCCCAACGGCTTCCAGGGCCACACGCTGAACGCCTTTGATGACGGAGGCAGGATCTTTGTCGATATGCCCGTTACATCAGGCAATATCTTCTATTTCTTCCCGCAATCGGATGGCACTGTGCCGCCGCCGGAAACCCTGTCGTCGCAGATGATGCGCTGGACTTTCGACATGCGGTCGAGCGGCAACAATATCGAAGTCAAGCCACTCACCAGTTTCGCTTGCGAATTTCCCCGCAGCGACGACCGCTATTGCGGCCGGCAATATCGCCATGGCTTTGTGATCGCCATGGACCCGACCAAGCCCTTTGACGAAGCCCGGATCGGTCCGCGTCCGTTTCAGTTCTTCAATCAACTGGCGCATCTGGATATCGCAACCGGAAAGACCCAGCTCTGGTTCGCCGATGACCAATCCTGTTTCCAGGAGCCGATCTTCGTGCCGCGCCGGCCGGACGCGCCTGAAGGCGATGGCTATGTGATCGGTCTGGTTAATCGGTTGGCGGAGCGCGCCACGGATCTCCTCGTGCTGGATGCGCAACATCTGTCAGACGGTCCGATTGCGACCATCAAGCTGCCGATGCGTCTACGCATGTCACTGCACGGCAATTGGGTGCCGGGCGATCAGCTGAAGGCGGTTTGACATAGCCTGAAGGAAGGCATTGGGCTGAAAGCCGGGAACGATTTTCAGCCCAATGCGATAATGCCAAGACTTAAAGCATCGTGCCGATTCCGATTTTCTGCACCATTTTTTACAGCGGCGCGCGTTTTATTGTGCGCATGTAAGTTGCTGTAATAATTCAAATTTTCGACATAATTTCGCATTGGATCGAGTTCAATTTAAGGGATTGTGCGGTAAGGCTTGGGATATTCGAAACAGTATACGAAGTGTCATGTTTCATGACTTTTCTTACCAAACATCAATCCGATACCGGACCCCGTTGCCGCCTTTGAAGAGAACCGACCGCATGTCCTCAGCGACGAAACAGACAATCAGTGGCGATGTAAACCGGCGGCGGTGGCGATTTGTTTTCTTAAAAGGCCCCAGCGTCAGCTTTGCCTTGCGCACCACCATTGCCGCTATTCTTGCCTTGGCACTGGCCACCGTGCTGCAAATTCACCATCCTTACTGGGCGGCGATGACGGTGTGGCTGGTTGCCCAGCCCACCCGTGGCCTGGTGGTCGAGCGGGGATTGGCGCGGCTGGTCGGAACCATCGTTGGAGCGCTCGTCGGTTTTCTCGTGCTCTGGCAATTGAGCGCGGCGCCCGGTCTGTTGCTCTTGGTGCTGATTTGCTGGGTTGCGCTGTGCGCGGCGGCTGGATCGTTCTTTCGCCATTTCCGCTCCTATGGGCTTTTGCTGGCTGGCTATACCGCAGCCGTCGTCACCATGTCGGGTCTGATCGAGCCCCAGCTTGGCCATGAACTTGCCTGGTCGCGGATTGCCTGCACCCTGATCGGCGTGGTGGCTTCGCTTGTCGCCACGGTGCTTTTCGCGCCGGGGGCGGCCAAGGACATGGTTCATACCCGCTCGCTCGCGCTCTTGCGTCAGGCTCTGTCGCTTTCGTCGGTCTTGCTGAAAACCCGTGGGGAGGCCAAGGGGGAGACCATGGGTGAACCCATGCAACAGTTCTTCTCGGCGGTCGTCCAGATGGATACCGATCTCGATACATTGGCCGCGGGCTCGCTCACAGGGCATCAGCGCGCCCGGTTCGCCCGTCACATTGCCGCCGCCTCGACCATTATGGTCACCGAAGCGATGACCGCCTGCCAGCTCGAGGAGCCACGGGTGAGGGCGGAAAAGACTGCTGAAGCGTTGGCCTCAGTCGATCTGGCGCTGGGACGTGGCGATATCGAGGCGGCCCATACCGCTGTCGCGGCAATCGACGAGCATGCGCCGCAATTGTCTGCCGCCGTGACAGCCGCCATCGGTTATCTGGGTGAGCTTTCCGCTGTCCAGCCTGTCAAACGTCTCCTCGCTCTCAATGCTCTGCGCATATCGGACACCAGGGGGGCCGTGATTGCCTTTTGCAGGACGTTTCTTGCGCTAAGCGCGGTGGCCCTGGTCTGGAAGCTGACCGGCTGGTCTCTGGGTCCGGTCATGCTCATGACGGCTGCCGTATTCGTAACGTTGTTTTCAAGCCATGAAGCCCCTCAGCTCGCGGTTGGTGAGGCATTGAAGGGGACGCTGTGCGGCGCAACGCTTGGCTTGCTTTCGCGGATTTTTCTGCTGCCACATGCGGAAAATTCGCTGGACATACTGTTGATGGTGGCGCCCTTCCTGGCAGTGGGCGCCTATGCCATGTCGCGTCCGAAAACCGCTAAAGCGGCCATCGATGGCAATATGTCATTCCTACTCGCTGCCCAGCCGGTTTTTCCGATGGTGGTATCGCCCTGGCTTTCGGTGGAACAGACCTTGGCGATGGTGGCGGGCGTGGCTGCTGCGGCGCTCGCCTTTCGTTTTGTTTTTCCAGTCAACCATCGCCTGGTGCTGACAGTGCTGCGCAACCGTTTGACGGAGGATCTTGAGGTGACGGCCCGGCTTGCAAGCCATGAACAGGTGCTGCAACGCCGCTACAGAATGATCCAGCGCATCCTGCGCATGGGCAGTTTGCGGCTCGTCAAGCCTTCGGAAACCAGCAGGGACGTGTTTCTGCTTCTCTGCCTTGTGACCATGCTGGGCCGTCTTTTGGAACGGCGTGGGCGCGATGACATCGCCCCGCTCGACAGGCGCTATGTCGATTTTGCTCTCGAGGCACTGAAGGCGGCTCCTGAAAACTGGGAGCACCACCATTCGGTCTTCTCGACCCTCCTGAAACGGGATCCAATCCTGGTTCCCCACGCATCCCTTTGAATTCCAATTGTGGAGAAAAGCAATGAACGCGATCAACCGGTCGGGACCCTATGGCGCTTACAGCGGCCAGTATATTGGCGGCACCTGGCGTCCTGGCGCCGCAGGGGATGTCCTTAATGTCAACAATCCCTATTCCGGTGAGAGAATTGCCGAAATCGCCCTGGCCTCGGTGGAGGATCTCGATGCGGCCTATCTGGCCGCCGAGGCGGCGCAGCGTGATTGGGCAGATAGGCCCGCAAGCGTAAAGCGTGATGTCTTTCTGCGCGCCGCGCAAATCGTTGAACAACGGCATGCTGAAATCGTCGATATGATCATCGCCGAATCCGGCAGCACGCGCATCAAGGCCGAGATTGAATGGGCTTCGGTGCGGGATATGATGCTGGAGGTGTCCGGCATGCCGTCGCGCGTCCAGGGCCGGATTATCCCCAGCGAAGTGCCGGGCAAGGACGTGCGGGTGCATCGCGCTCCTCTTGGGGTCATCGGGGTTATCAGCCCGTGGAACATGCCAATGCATCTGTCGCATCGTTCGATTGCGCCGGCGCTGGCGCTCGGCAATGCGGTGGTTGTCAAGCCAGCGGAAGAGACCCCGATCAGCGGCGGGTTGATGATTGCCAAGATTTACGAAGAGGCAGGCCTGCCGGGTGGCCTTCTGAATGTGGTGGTCGGCCTTGCCGGGGTGATCGGCGACATGTTCACGCTGCATCCCGTGCCGAAATTCATTTCCTTCACCGGATCGGCGCGCGTCGGTCGTCATATCGGGCAGCTTGCCATGCAGGGCTCAACCTTGAAACGGGTGGGCCTTGAACTGGGCGGTAATGCGCCTTGCGTCGTGCTTGATGATGCGGATCTCGATCTGGCCGTTCGCGGCGCGCTTTTTGGCCGATTCCTGCATCAGGGCCAGATTTGCATGAGCACCAACCGGATCATCGTTGATGCTTCGATCTATGACGAGTTTGTCACTCGCTTCATTGAGCGTGCCTCCAAGCTTACCTATGGCGATCCCAGTCTCATCGGCACCAATATCGGTCCGATCATCAGCAAGCGCCAGCTTGATGGTATCCTGGCAAAAATCGAAGAAGCCAAGGCCTCCGGCCTTCATCTGGCGCTGGGTGGCGAACCGCAAGGCCAGGTCCTGCCGCCGCATGTGTTTATTGATGTCGATAACAATTCGGCGCTGGCCCAGACTGAACTGTTTGGCCCCGTCGTTCCGATCATCAAGGCTCATGGTGAGGAAGATGCTCTGAAACTCGCTAACCAGACCGAATTCGGGCTTTCCAGCGCCGTTTTCACACGGGATGAAGGGCGTGGCCTACGGTTTGCCAAGCGTATCCATGCCGGCATGACCCATATCAACGATATTTCCGTTGCCGATAGCCCCAATGCCATGTTCGGTGGTGAAAAGAATAGCGGTATCGGGCGGTTCAACAGCGATTGGGTCGTCGCGGAATTCACCTGCGATCACCTGATCACCACCCAAAGCATTCCCCTGCAATACCCCTTCTGACCGAGGGCGTTTCGTTTGTCGCACTGACACGACAGCATCATGCGTTTCATAAAACGCATGATGCTGTCGTTAAGCGCTTTGGATCGATACTTTAGAGCATCGGACCGAAAAGTGGGAACCGGTTTTCGGAAAAATCTGATGCTAAAACAAAATTCTAGAGCATCGTGCCGATTCCGATTTCCGGCACGATGCTCTAGCGGCTATAGAGCGTCATGATGGTGGTGGACGCATTTTTCGCTGCGGTCTCGATCTGCGCGTCATTCGGACGATCAATCAGGCCCCAGAGGCAGTGTTCATAAATACCCGCTTCGGCTACTGCCTTGAACTGTAAGGCAGCCATTGCGATATCCGGGATAGAAAGCGCCTGGCGGTCGACCAGATGTTCCAGCTTTTTTTCGATCTGGTCCAGCGTGGCTCGCGGTCCATTCTGATAGAAGATCCTGCCAAGTTCCTGAAAACGTGGCGCTTCGGCAATCACCAGCCGGTTGATAGCCAGAACCTCTGGCGAAAGCAGCAGCCGCAGGTAGGCGCGCGCATAGGCCGTCAGCGATTTCTCCACATTGTCGCTAGCCTGATCGCTATCGGCCAAAGCTGCAAAGCGTTCGCGCCCCGCTTCAATCATATAGGCTTCGAACAAGGCCTCCTTGGTGGGGAAATGATTGTAAAGGGTCGATTTCGATCCGCCGACCGAGGCCGCGATCTGCGCCATATTGACGGCTCCAAATCCGTGTTCCCGGAACAGATCTCCGGCAATCGTCAGGATCTGGCGTCGTTTCGTCTCGCTTTTTGTCCGCATTGGTTCTCTGGTCGGAATACATCGAAGATGCTGATGCATCCACGCACTGAGGATCATCGTTATCCCTGATGCCTCAAGGCTTCAAGTTTTCGTTTTCCAGCAGAACTATCCTAAAATTCCAGTCAGGTTAAGGTTCTATGTCGCAAAAGGAACCATCTTCTTCAGGTTTGATGTTCTGCATCCAGCGTCACGGTAAGGAGATCGCACTGCACCGTGATTGTCAGGTCCCGAGGAACTCCTGACGAAAAGACCAGGGTATCGAAACGGCGTAGGGAAATTGTTTGTCCATTGGCAATGACAGTGGCATCACCGTTGAAAATGGCCAATGTTGTTGTCGTAGGCACCTGGCGGTGCGGGACTTCCAGATTTCCCCTTTGCATGGTGTGGCGAAAGCGTCCGCGCCGGGTCATGATATTGAGATCCACGGTTTCGTCGCCAAGATTGTGGCTGGAAATGGCCCAGTCGCCAGAAAAGGCAAGGGGGTGACCGTCCTGTTTGAGTGTCACGCTTTGGCCGTCCGGTAGTGACAGAACCATGCCGTCACCTTCCAACAATGCAATGCTGCGATCCACACCGGGAAAGGTCGAAAAAGGGCCGTCCGCGCCGACATGGGCGATGGACAGCCGGTAATCGAAATCCCCAAGGCCGCTGCCAGGCGGGAAAATCAGGATTTCCTCTGTCATGCCCTGGCCATTCTTCCAGGGCATGCGGCGATAATCTTCCCGGCGCAGGATCTGCATATCAATTGCCCAGAATGCCGGGCAGGCGCAGGCCTTTTTCCTTGGCGCAATCCAGTGCAATGTCATAGCCCGCATCGGCGTGGCGCATGACGCCGGTGGCCGGGTCGTTCCACAACACCCGCTCCAAGCGCCGTGCTGCATCATCGGTGCCATCGGCGCAGATCACCATGCCCGAGTGCTGGCTAAAGCCCATGCCAACCCCGCCGCCATGGTGCAGCGACACCCATGTGGCACCGGAGGCGCAATTGAGCAGCGCGTTCAGGAGCGGCCAGTCGGAGACCGCATCCGAGCCATCTTTCATCGCTTCGGTTTCGCGGTTGGGCGAGGCAACAGAGCCGGAATCGAGATGGTCACGGCCAATCACCACCGGGGCTTTCAGCTCGCCACTGCGGACCATTTCGTTGAAGGCCAGACCGAGTTTATGGCGATCGCCCAGACCGACCCAGCAGATGCGGGCAGGCAGGCCCTGAAAGGCAATGCGCTCGCGGGCCATATCCAGCCAATTGTGCAGGTGCTTGTTGTCGGGCAACAATTCTTTCACCTTGGCATCGGTCTTGTAAATATCCTCTGGATCACCCGACAGGGCTGCCCAGCGGAACGGACCAATGCCCCGGCAAAACAGCGGGCGGATATAGGCAGGCACAAAACCGGGGAAGGCAAAGGCATTTTCCAGCCCTTCTTCCTTGGCGACTTGGCGGATATTGTTGCCATAATCCAGCGTGGGCACGCCCATGTTCCAGAAATCCACCATGGCGGCGACATGCACTTTCATAGATGCACGAGCGGCACGCTCCACCGCCTTCGGATCGCTCTCCTGCTTGGCGCGCCACTCGGCAACGGTCCAGCCAGACGGCAGATAGCCATTGATCGGGTCATGGGCAGAGGTCTGGTCGGTGACAATATCGGGGCGGATACCGCGCTTGACCAGTTCCGGGAAGATGTCGGCGGCATTGCCGATCAGGCCCACGGATTTGGCTTCTCCAGCCTTGGTCCATTGGTCAATCAGCGCTAAGGCCTCATCCAGCGTGTGGGCCTTGGCATCGACATAACGGGTGCGAAGACGAAAATCGACACGGGTTTCATCGCATTCCACCGCAAGGCAGCAAGCGCCAGCCATAACGGCTGCTAGCGGCTGTGCGCCACCCATGCCGCCGAGTCCACCCGTTAGTATCCACTTACCTTTGAGGTTGCCGTCATAGTGCTGACGACCAGCTTCCACAAAGGTTTCATAGGTGCCTTGCACAATGCCTTGGGTGCCAATGTAGATCCACGAGCCTGCGGTCATCTGGCCATACATGGCCAGTCCCTTCTTATCCAGCTCGTTGAAATGATCCCATGTGGCCCAATGGGGCACGAGGTTGGAATTGGCAATCAGCACCCGTGGGGCATCCTTGTGGGTGCGGAACACACCGACAGGCTTGCCCGATTGTACAATAAGGGTCTCTTCTTCGGTGAGGGTTTTCAGCGTGGCAACAATGCGGTCAAAATCCTCCCAGGTGCGGGCGGCGCGGCCAATGCCGCCATAAACCACCAGCTCATGCGGACGCTCGGCCACGTCGGGGTCGAGATTGTTCATCAACATGCGCAAGGGAGCTTCGGTCATCCAGCTCTTGGCAGTCAACTCGGTTCCGGTTGCGGCCCGCACATCGCGGATATTGTGGCGTGGATTGGTCATGATCATTCCCCCTTTTGTTTCAGTTGAAACGCAATCTGTTCGATCCGCTCCAGAATGGCTTTGAGATGTATGCGCAAACGACCTGCCTTGTGTTCATCATAGGCAAAGGGAGGTGCTTCGCTGGCAAGGTGTGAGGCTTGCGCCAGCTCCATCTGAATGGCGTGGACGCCCGTGTCAGGCTTACCATAATGGCGCGTGGTCCAGCCGCCTTTGAAGCGGCCGTTGAGGATGGAGGTGTAACCGTCCGCTGACGCTGCAATTTCAACGGTTGCCGCTTCAATGGCGGCATCGCAGGTCCGGCCCATATCGGTGCCGATGTTGAAATCCGGCAAGCGGCCTTCAAACAAAAAGGGGATGTTGGCGCGGATGGAGTGGCAATCATACAGCACGGCCACGCCATGGATGGCTTTTACCCGCTCGAGCTCAGCCAAAAGGGCTGCGTGATAGGGCGCGTGAAAGGCGCTCAGGCGTTCAGCAATATCCGCCTCAGTGGAGCCTTCGGTCCAGATTGGCTTTCCGTCGAAATCCGTATCCGGGATCAACCCCGTGGTGTTTTGCCCCGGATAGAGGCTCACCCCCGCAGGATCACGATTGGCATCAATCACATAGCGATGGAACGTGGCGCGCACCGTGGTGACGTTTGGCAGCAAGTCTTTGTACAGATTGTGGATATGCCAATCGGTGTCAGCCAGCAATTTGCCGTTGTCGTTGAGGCGGTCCCATATGGCGGATGGCACATCCGTTCCCGTGTGCGGGAAGGCGAGGATGACCGGGGAGGTGCCTTGGGTGATTTCGAAAATGTTGGACATTTAAAATGATCTCCCTTGGCGGCTGGAGTTACCCCCCTCTGTCCTGCCGGACATCTCCCCCTCAAGGGGGGAGATCAGCAAGACGCGATGCCGAGTTCCATTATTTGGCCCCGCACGTTTCAACGAGTCGATCTCCCCCCTTGAGGGGGAGATGGTCGGCAGACCAGAGGGGGGTAGGCCCCAGATAAAAACGCCCATTGCTCTCACCCCTCCAACCCCGGCAAAATCCCGGCCGATACACTGCCCACCAAAGCCCCATCGGCCACCAGTGCGCTGGCCGCCGCCAAATCCGGTGCCATAAACCGATCTTCCTCCAGCGTTGGCACAACGGCACGCAGGGTCTCAATGGCCTTTTGCAGCTCTGGGCTGGTGGTCAGGGGGCTACGAAACTCCACGCCTTGGGCTGCGGTCAAAGCCTCAATGCCAATGATGGCAAACAGATTTTCGGTCATTTGCAACAGGCGGCGTGCGCCATGGCAGGCCATGGAGACATGGTCTTCCTGATTGGCCGAAGTTGGTGTGCTATCCACCGAAGCCGGATGGGCCATCTGCTTGTTTTCGCTCATCAGCGCGGCAGAGGTGACTTCGGCAATCATAAGACCGGAATTCAGGCCCGGCTTTTTCGCCAAAAACGCAGGCAAACCATAGGACAGGGTCGGGTCCACCAACAGCGCGATGCGTCTTTGTGAAATCGCCCCAATTTCACACACGGCAATGGCAATCTGGTCGGCTGCAAAAGCCACTGGCTCGGCGTGGAAATTGCCGCCAGACACCACAGTATCATCTGAGAGCACCAGCGGATTATCCGTCACCGCATTGGCCTCGATTTCCAGGGTCCGCGCCGTCATCCGCAGCAGATCAAGGCAGGCACCATCCACCTGCGGCTGGCAGCGGATGCAATAGGGGTCTTGGACGCGCTCATCGCCATCCAGATGGCTCTGGCGGATAACCGAGCCTTCCAGCAAGGCCCGCAAGCTTGCGGCGGTATCAATCTGGCCCTTGTGGCCGCGCAGCGTGTGAATATGGGCTGTAAACGGTGCCGACGACCCCATGGCCGCGTCCGTGGACATCGCCCCGGTAATCAGCGCTGCTTGCGCGGCGCGATGGGCGCGGAAAAGGCCAGCCAAGGCCAAGGCGGTGGAGGCCTGCGTGCCATTGATCAGCGCCAGTCCTTCCTTGGCGGCAAGCGTCACGGGCGTTAGGCCCGCCCGTTCCAGCGCAATCTTGCCCGGCAGTTTCTCGCCCTGATAGAAGGCTTCTGCCTCACCCATCATCACTGCGGCCATATGGGCCAGCGGGGCGAGATCGCCAGAAGCACCCACGGAACCCTTTTCCGGGATCAGCGGAATGACGCCCTTTTCCAGCATGGCTTCAATCAACCGCACCAGCTCCAGCCGCACGCCAGAAGCGCCACGGCCCAGCGAAATCAGCTTCAACGACAAGATCAGCCGCACAATATTCTCTGCCAGCGGCGCACCGACGCCGCAGCAATGGGAGAGAATGAGATTGCGCTGAAGCGTGGCGGTATCGGCGGCATCGATCTTGATGGAAGCCAGTTTGCCAAAGCCGGTGTTGACGCCGTACACCGGCTCATTGCCCGCAGCAATGGCGGCAATGCGGGCGGCTGCCCGCTCAATGCCCGCATCAAAGCTGCGATCCAGCACAGCAGGCTCACCATGCCAGTAGATTTTCGCCAGATCGGCCAGCGGCACAGAGCCGGGGTAAAGGGTAATGGTCATAATGGCCCCTTGTTGTTAGGTGTCTTGGCCGCGCCACACCCGCGCATAAAGCGGGTTGAAGCCCATGCGGTAGACAAGCTCAGACAGTTCAGAAATATCCCAGATGGCAAGATCAGCCGATTTTCCGGCTTCCAGCGTGCCAATCTCATCCAGCCGACCCAGTGCACGGGCGGCCTCGCGGGTCACGCCCGCTACGCACTCTTCCACCGTCATGCCAAACAGGGTGGCCCCCATGTTCATGGTCAGCAGTAGCGAGGTGAGCGGCGAGGTGCCGGGGTTGTTGTCGGTCGCCAGTGCCATTTTGGTGCCGTGTTGGCGGAAGAGATCAATCGGCGGCTTTTTTGTCTCGCGGATAAAGTAGAAGGCACCCGGCAGCAGCACCGCCACGGTGCCAGCCTTGGCCATGGCGTCAGCGCCTGCCGCATCTGTATATTCCAAATGATCAGCCGAAAGTGCGCCATAGTCTGCGGCAAGGGCGGCACCAGAGAGATTGGACAGCTGATCGGCATGCAGTTTTACCGGCAGGCCCAAAGCCTGTGCCGCATCAAACACCACGCGCATCTCATCGGGTAAAAAGGCAATGCCCTCGCAAAAGCCATCCACGGCATCAACAAGCTGTTCCGCATGGGCAGCTTTCAGCCCGGGAAGCACCACCTCGCGGATAAAATCACCATTGCGGCCCTTATAGTCTGCGGGCGTGGCATGGGCACCGAGATAGGTGGTGGTGACGGAAACAGGGCGGGCATCACCGAGTTTTTTTGCTGCCCGCAGCATTTTCAGCTCATCTTCCACCGTCAATCCATAACCGGATTTGACCTCAATGGTGGTGACGCCTTCCGCGATCAGGGCATCCAGTCGCGGAAGAGTCTCACGCAGCAAATCCGCTTCACTGGCTGCTCGTACCTTGGATACGGATGAGACAATGCCACCACCCGCCCGGGCAATCTCTTCGTAGCTTGCCCCTGCCAGCCGCATTTCAAATTCATGGGCGCGGTTGCCTGCATGCACCAGATGGGTGTGGCAATCCACCAGACCGGGGGTAATCCAGCGCCCCTCGCAATCGGTGACCTCGGCAGCATTCAGCAGGCTGATCGGTAGTTCCGCCATTGGCCCAGCGTAGACGATCTGCCCCCCACGCACCATCAGCGCGGCATCTTCAATAATGCCGAGGCCTGAAAGTTGCGGATTGAGCGTTGCCAACCGCGCATTGGTGAAGATGCGATCCCGATGTGTCATGCTGATCCCTTGTTATTGCCGTTCAGGCTGCATTGCGCCCAATCGATTTTCCTATTATGTATATACTTAATGGGCCAAGGCGCAAGTCCGAAAATGAGAGGGGAAAGCCATGACGACACTCCATGCAAAACAGGCGCTGCTGCCGGATGGTTGGGCCAAGGATGTGCGGCTGACGCTGAAAGGCCGCTCCATTTCAGCCATTGAGCAGGGTGTTGAGGCGCAAGCGGGCGATGAACGGCATGCGACTGTGCTGCCCACCATGGCCAATCTGCACAGCCACGCCTTTCAGCGTGGCATGGCGGGCTTGGCGGAGCTGCGCGGGCCGGACAATGACAGCTTCTGGAGCTGGCGCACGGTGATGTATCGCTTTGCGCTCACCATGAATCCGGAACAGATGCAGGCCATTGCCGCCCAACTGTATGTGGAAATGCTGGAGGCCGGATTTGGCCGGGTGGGCGAGTTTCACTATCTCCACCACGACCGCGATGGCAGCCCGTACAATAACCGCGCCGAGATGGCGGAGCGGATTGTGGGAGCAGTGGAAGAAACTGGCATTGGCCTTACACTCCTGCCTGTGTTTTATGCTCATTCCGGCTTTGGTGGACTGGCTCCCAATGAGGGCCAGCGGCGGTTTATCAATGATGTCGATGGTTTTGCAGAACTGTTGGAGGGGGCGAAAAAAGCCGCCTCAAATCTACCCGGTAGCATCACGGGCATTGCCCCCCACAGCCTGCGGGCCGTGACGCCGGAAGAATTATCAGCCCTGCAACAGCTCTCATTCGATGGGCCAATCCATATTCATGTGGCCGAGCAGGTGAAGGAAGTGGAAGATTGCGTGGCGTGGTCTGGAAAGCGCCCGGTGCAATGGCTGCTGGACAATGCTGACCTTTCAAATCGCTGGTGCCTGATTCATGCCACCCATATGACGGAGGATGAAACCGTGCGGATGGCAAAAAGCGGAGCCATTGCCGGTCTTTGCCCGATCACCGAGGCCAATCTGGGTGATGGCACATTCAACGCCTCTGTGTTTTTGGAGCAGGGCGGGCGTCTTGGTATCGGCTCTGATTCCAACATCCTGATTGGTCTTGCCGACGAGCTGTGCCAGCTGGAATATTCGCAACGTCTGGCCCACCGCGCCCGCAATGTCATGGCTTTGCCGGGTGGATCGACAGGTCGGTATCTGTTTGATGGTGCCGTGGCAGGTGGCGCTGCGGCGTTGATGGCAGAGAGTGGGCTGGCGCTCGGCAAGCCTGCCGATCTTGTCAGCCTCAAGTCGCGCCATGATCTTGGTTTGAGTGGTGATCAGATTTTGGATAGTTTTCTCTTTGCCAATGGCGCAGCAGTCGATTGCGTTTGGGTCGGTGGCATCAAGCAGGTGGAAGCCGGGCGGCATGTTGCACGGGAGCGAATTGCGGCACGGTTTGCTGGCGTGATGCGGGATTTGATGGCAGCGTTTTGAGGGGTGGAGTGGTTGGCGTTGGCGCAAGGCCCCCTCTGGCTTGCCAGCCATCTCCCCCTCAAGGGGGGAGATCGACTCCTTGCATATCTTCCGGTCCTCTTCAATGTGAGAGATATCGGTACGCAGCATCATGTCGTGGGAATGGACGTTTGCGCCTATCTGATCTCCCCCCTTGAGGGGGAGATGGTCGGCAGACCAGAGGGGGGTAAGCTTGCTCAGGTTTATTTGGCAATCCCACCATCCCGCGCCGCCACATAGCGATTGACCGGCATCGACAAGCCCAAATTTTCCCGCAGCGTCTTGCCCTCATACTCCTCCCGGAACAATCCGCGCCTGCGCAATTCCGGCAGCACCAGCCGCACAAAATCATTCAAGCTGGCAGGCAGGGTGGGCAGCATCAGAATAAAGCCATCGGCGGCCCCGGCCTGGAACCATTCTTCCATAAAATCGGCAATTTCGGTGGGGGTGCCGGTAATGCCGTTGCCGGTGCTTTTCTCGGCGTAAAAGCGGATCAACTCGCCAACGGTGTGGCCTTCCATGATGAAATCGCGCAGCCACTCAAACATGGCTTTCGAGCCTTTTGGCTCTGCGGGCAGGCGATCCAGCGGGAAAGGCTGATCAAGCGCCACGCCAGAAAGATCGGCTTCCAGAAATTCGCCCAGCATCCAGCGGCCGACGTCGGGGTGCAGGTTATCGATCAGGAAATCGACCTTGGCTTGGGCTTCCGCTTTGGTTTCTCCGACATTGACCACCAAGCCGGGCATCAGCTTGAGGTCGTTGGTGGAACGGCCATATTTGGCCATGCGGCCTTTGATATTATCGGCAAAAGCCTTGTTGCGCTCCAGATTGGAGGCAAGGCTGAAGACGATTTCGGCGGTGCGGGCTGCCAGTTCCATACCGGCTTCCGAGCCGCCAGCCTGTGCAATCACCGGGCGGCCTTGCGGTGATGCGGCAATGTTGAGCGGGCCGCGCACCTGAAAATGCTTGCCCTTGTGGTTCAGCGTGTGCAGCTTGTTTTTATCGTGGTAAAGCCCGTTTGCCTTGTCCAGAACCAGAGCATCTTGCTCAAAACTGTCCCACAGGCCAAACACCACATCGACAAATTCCGAACCGCGCTCATAGCGCTCCGCATGCGGCGGCAGGCCCTCAAAGCCGTAGTTATAGCCCGTTTCATCGTGGTCGGAGGTCACCACATTCCAACAGGCCCGACCACCGCTCAAATGATCGATGGAGGCGAAAATGCGGGCAATATTGTACGGCTCATAATAGCTGGTGGAGGCGGTGGCGACAAAGCCGAGCTTTTCCGTGAGCACGGACAGCGCCGAAATCAGCGATAGCGGCTCAAACCGGTTCATCTTGGTGGGCGAGCGGGCCAGTGCGTCTGCATCGCCGATGGCGGCGGCCGGGGAATCGGCCAGGAACATGAAGTCGAATTTCGCCGCTTCCGAGATTTTCGCCACGTTGAGCAGGTGATCAATCTTGTTGGCCCCATTCACATCGGCATCTGGGTGCCTCCACGCTGCCGGGTTGAAACCGAAAGTGTAGACGAAGGTTCCAAGTTTCAATGTGTCGGTGCGGGCCATGGCGATGTCTTCTCTTTGATCAGGCAGTGGGGATCAGGCAGGAGTGGAAAGGCGTTGTGAAGGGGTGAAGCGGGCGGTGACGGCATGGCTGGCACCGGGATAGGTCAGGCGCACTTGGGTGACTGTTTCATCCAGCCGCCATGTCTGGCGCTCCACCACCAGAACCGGGGTATTTGGTGCAATGGTCAAGATTTCTGCCGCCGTCTCATTGGCCGCTTCGGCGGCAATGCGATGTTCGGCGGCATTCCAGGGAATATGGTCCAGCAGCCACGGGCCAGGGGCAAGATCGGTAAAATCGGCGTCTGCCGCTTGTGGCACCACGCCGAGATTAATGATGCGCTCTTCCAGGCAAAAGGGTTGATTATTGGCATAATGCAGGCAGGTGAGGGCCAGCAGCTTGCGGCGCGGTGCAAGAGACAGGTTTTCGCACTCTGTCTTGGTCGGAGGACGGATCGTTCGCGACAGAATGCGATGATGGTAGGTCTTCTCTAACGAAATGACTTCATCGCGGATGTCGTAAATTTCCAGAATGGCGCTTTGTGAGTTCTGCGGCATGACGATGCTGCCGGTCTTGCGCTTGCGCAGCACAAGGCCTGCGCGGGCAAGCTGGGTCAGCACCTTGTTGACGGTCATGCGTGAGCAGGCATATGTCTCGGCCAGCACCTGTTCGGACGGAATTTTATAGCCCGGCGGCCATCGGCTTGAGAGAATATTGCTCTCAATGTCATCCAGAATACGCTGGTGCAGCGATTTGCTGCGAGTGTCGTTGTCGTCAGTCATCATGCCAACATCGATGCGCCGCGATCCAGATAGGTATCAAGGAATTGTTCCAATCGGGGATGGCGTGGCTTGGCAAAAACATCCGATGGCGCGCCGGTAAACAGCAATTTTCCCTGATCTAGAAAGCTGATCTGCTGGCCAACCGTGGCGGCAAAGCCGATTTCATGGGATACCACCACCATGGTCATGCCCTCGGCCGCCAGATCGCGCATGACGTTGAGCACTTCGCCGGTTAATTCCGGGTCGAGCGCCGAGGTTGGCTCATCAAACAGCATGATTTTCGGCTGCAAGGCCAGGGCACGGGCAATGGCGACACGCTGTTGCTGGCCGCCGGACAGCTGCGACGGATAGTGGCCCGCCCGATTTTCCAGCCCCACTTTTTGCAGCTGGGCCATGGCACGGTCTTCTGCTTCGCGTTTTGGCACTTTATGCACAGTCTTCAAGGCTTCGGAGACATTACCAAGCGCGGTCATATGCGGCCAGAGATTGAATTGCTGAAACACCATGCCGATTTTGGAGCGCACGGCGCGGATCTGGGCGGCAGGCAAGCGTTCGCGCTGACCATCTGTTTTTTCGAAATAGCCAAGTGCTTCACCGCTGACAGTGATCATCCCTTCGCTGGCCTCTTCCAGAAAGGCCATGCAGCGCAATAGCGTGCTCTTGCCAGAGCCGGAAGGGCCAATCAGGCAGGAGACCTTGCCTTCCGGGATCTCCAGATCAATGTCATTCAACACGGTGTTGGTGCCAAAGCGCTTGACGAGTTTGGAAACGGAAATAGCGGGAAGCGTCATGGCGCGGAAAACCTCAATCTGCTCAAACGGGCTTCAGCCTTGCGGGCCGCCCAGGCGGTGGCCTCGACAATGACCCAGTAAATAACGGCCAGCACGAAAATTGCCTCCAGAAAGGCATATTGGGCCGAGCCAATGGCGCTGACGGTGGCGGTGAGTTCGGGAACGGTGATGATCGACAAAACCGCAGATTCCTTCAGAAGAATGATGGCGAGATTGACGCAGGGCGGCAGCACAATCAGCGCCATTTCCGGCAAGAGAATGCGGCGGATAATTTGGAGCCTGCTCAACCCCAGGCATTCGGCGGCTTCCACATGGCCATGCGGAACAGAACCATAGCCCGCCCGGAAAATCTCCGAGTAATAGGCGGCGGAGTAGACGGTGAGGCCAATCAACCCGCAAGGGATGGGGTCCAGCGACAGGCCAACATAGGGTCCGCCGTAATAGACGAGGAAAATCTGGATCAGAAACGGTGTGCCGCGCAGCACTTCCACCATCAATCCCAGCGGAATATCCAGAAACCTGCCGCCGTAGCGACGTCCTGTCGCCACGAAAAAGCCGACGAGAATGCCCAGCGCCATGCCAACCACCCAGATCCACAGGGTTGTGAGGGCGCCACTGGCAATCTCCGGCAGGTGATCGAGAATGACTTTGGGGTCGAAGATCATTTGACCGCTCCCGGCAGGCTACGCTCGGTGATACGGGCGATCATCGCCACGCTCCAGCAGATGAGCAGATAAATCAGCGCCGCCGATGAAAACAATTCGATGGGCAGATAGGTGGAGGCAGCCAGATCCTGCGCCATGCGGGTCAGTTCGACAATGCCGACGACCGAGACCAGCGAGGAGGATTTGAGGATCATGATCGCTTCATTGACCAAAGCCGGAAAAGTGAGCCGCAACGCAATGGGCAGTTTGATGCGTAAAAACGTCTGGCGGCCTGAAAAGCCTGCCATATCGGCAGCTTCCACCAAACCTTTGGGGACACTTTCAAAGCCGCCACGCAGGTTTTCGGCCTGATAGGCAGCGGTGCAGAGCGACAGGCCAATGATGGCGGCCACCACGCTTGGCACATTGATGCCGATAAAAGGCAAGAGATTGTAAATCAGCAGCAATTGCACCAGCAGCGGCACGCCGCGAAAGAAGCTGATGAACAGCTTGGTTGGCATTGTATAGAGCCGTTTGCCGGAGAGCATGGCGCCAGACAGGGCAATGGCAATCAAAAAGCCGATGGCAATCGAAATCACGCTGATGCCCAGCGTCCATCCGGCGGCCTTAACCAGCAGGAAGAAGAGTTTGAATGACATGGCACCCCAGTCTCCGCTATTGCGGATCACAGTAAATGACAGCGTGTGGGATACCCCCTCTGCCTGGCAAGGCAGAGGGGACAGACGGCATATCAAGAGATTATATGCTTTTCCAGAGGCAGAGCCTTAGGGTTCGTCACCTCAAAACGCTGGGTCTTTCACGCTATCAGGCGTATCGAACTTGGTGCCAAACCACTTTTCCTGCAATTTTGCCATGCGGCCATCGCTCTTCATCTTGATGAGTGCGGCATCGACGGCGTCTATCAGGCTGGCATGGTCTGCATCTTTGGTGCCGATAAAGCCGAAATAGCTCTTCTTGCCAAAGGGCGGCAGCACGACTTCGAAAGCGCCGTTACGCTGCTTGGCGACGAAGGCGATATTGGGGAGCGAATTGGCAACGGCCACGACGCGGCCTGCCGCCATGTCGGCATAGGCATCGTTGAAGGAGACATATTCACGCACCGCGATCTTTTTCGGCAAGGTGGCCGAAAACTCCTGGAGCTGGGCAAGCTGCGCAGTCGCCTTGCCAACGCCGACAGCCTTGCCCGCCAGATCTTCAGGTTTGGTGATCGTCTTGTCGCCGGCCTTTTTCAGAATGGCGACCGTGGCTTCGGCAATCGGGGCGGTGAAGCGATAGCGCTCCATGCGGGCCTTGGTGATGGTGGCGGGGCCAGCGACAATATCGAACTTGCCAGCTTCAAGGCCCGGCAGAACACCATCCCAAGGCAGGGCGATCCACTCGATCTTCACGCCCAATTCCTTGCCGATTTCTGCAAACATATCGACATTGAGGCCGACATGATCGCCAGCATCGATGAAGTCGAAGGGCGCAAAGGCGGTTTCCGTTCCGACCTTCAAGGTGCCTGCGGCCTTGATTTTCGTCAGCGCATCCTCGGCATGGGCCGAAAGGCTCGCGCCAAACAACAGGGCAGCTCCAAGCGCCGCCTTCAGCAACAGTCTTTTCTGCATCACGATTTCTCCAGTTGCCCGCAACCCGGCGATCTCTCGTACCGGTGCAATTCCCCTCAGCCGTTTCTCGGCCATTTGACTATACAAATAGAGCGGGGAAGGGGGCTGCTGTCAATGATATTGTGCGGAAAATGAGCGTGCTTATTTTCTAAGCAGATCTTTGGCTGGAGTCGAGGCGAATCCGCCCCTTTTTCCAGGAAATTGCTAGTTTACGGGATGGCGACGATATCAACACTGATATCAGCGGGCCGGGATGCTTCGATCACCAATCTGCCATTCGGCAGGTCGTTGCCATTCAATTTCCAGGCGATTGCGGCCTCGTCCAGTCCGTAATGAACCCAACGGTCACGTAGGCGCTGTTCCAGCACCTCCAGCGGTGGGCCGACGAAGACCGTCAGGTCGAAGCAGCTTTGCAGGCGGGTCCAGGGCGCGCGATCCAGAAGCAGGTAATTGCCCTCGACCAGAATGAAGCGGGTTTCCGGCGCAATTGGCCGGGCCGAGGCAATCGCCAGTTCGCGGTCGCGGTCAAAGACCGGTACGAGAACCTCCTCGTCGCCAGCCTTTACCGCCGTGACGATGTCGAGAAAACCACGCACGTCAAAGGTTTCCGGTGCGCCTTTGCGCTTCAGCAGGCCGCGCTGTTCGAGAATGCCATTGTCCATGTGAAATCCGTCCATCGGCAGGATTTCCGCAGTTTCGCCATGCGCAATCAGCGCCTCGCGCAAGGCGTCCGAAAGGGTTGACTTGCCCGCGCCTGGCGGTCCGGCAATGGCGATCATGAAACGGCTGGCCTCTTGGGCCAGCCGGAAGATCTCGTCTGTCAGCGAGGAGACGGAAACCGTCATGCGGCAATCGCTTCCGCTGGGGCTTCCTTCGCGCCCGTCATGAAGGCAACGGCATCCGACATGGTGTAATCCTTCGGATTGATCACGCAAAGACGCTTGCCAAGCCGGTGGATATGGATTCGGTCAGCCACTTCGAACACATGTGGCATATTGTGCGAGATCAAAACGATCGGCATGCCACGCGAACGCACGTCCTGGATCAACTCTAGCACACGGCGGCTTTCCTTGACGCCGAGCGCCGCCGTCGGTTCGTCGAGGATAACCACCTTGGAACCAAAGGCTGCGGCACGGGCCACGGCCACACCCTGCCGCTGACCACCCGAGAGGGTTTCCACCGCCTGATTGATGTTCTGGATGGTCATCAGGCCCAGCTCGGACAGCTTGTCGCGGGCGAATTTTTCCATCGCTGGTTTGTCGAGGGCGCGGAAGACCTTGCCCATGATGCCCGGCTTGCGCATTTCGCGGCCGAGGAACATGTTGTCGGCAATCGACAGAGCCGGCGACAGGGCCAAATTCTGATAGACGGTTTCAATCCCCGCCTTGCGGGCATCAATCGGTGAACGGAAATTGATGGTCTTGCCTTCCAGCTTGATCTCGCCTTCGTCCGGTGTCACGGCACCGGAAATAGCCTTGATCAACGAGGATTTGCCAGCGCCGTTGTCACCGATGACTGCGAGGATTTCGCCCGGATAGAGATCAAAATCGGCGTTGTCGAGGGCGGTCACCCGGCCATAGCGCTTGACGAGGCCACGGGCGGTGAGAATGGGTTCTTGTGCCATTAGCCAGCTACCTTTCTGATCCATTGGTCAATTGCGACGGCGGCAATGATCAGCACGCCAATCAGCATATAGGTCCATTGCGGGTCGGTGCCGGCCATGCGCAGGCCAAGCTGGAATACGCCGACGATCAACGCTCCAAACAGCATGCCCATGATGGAACCACGGCCACCAAACAGCGACATGCCGCCAATGACCACTGCGGTGATGGATTCGATATTGGCAAACTGGCCAGCTGTTGGCGAAACCGAGCCGATACGGCCAATCATCGCCCAGCCACCCAGCGCACAGATCAGGCCGGCAAGCGTGTAGACGGAAATCAGCATGCGCTTGACATTGACGCCAGACAATTCCGCTGCATCCGGATCATCGCCGACTGCATAGAGATGACGGCCCCAGGCGGTGTTGTTCAAGACATACCAGAGAACGGCGACCAGAAGGGCGAGCGCGATCACACCATAAGTCAGGACGGCGCCGCCCAGCTTAAAGCTTTGACCAAAATATTGCAGGATGGGCGCATTGGTGCCCAGATCTTGCGAGCGGATTGTCTCGTTGCCGGAATATAGGAAGTTGGCTGCCAGCACGATTTGCCACATGCCGAGCGTGACAATGAAGGGTGGCAGCTTGACGCGGGCCACCAGCACGCCGTTGATGAAACCGCAAATGCCACCGACGGCAAAGCCGCACAGCACGGCAAGTGGGCCAGGCACGCCATAGTGAACGGCAAATTGCCCCATGACAACAGACGACAACACCATGATGGCGCCCACCGACAGGTCGATACCAGCGGTCAGGATGATCAGGGTCTGGGCTGCACCGATAATGCCGGTAATGGCAACCTGCTGCAAAATCAGCGTCAGGGCAAAGGGCGAAAAGAACTTGCCGCCCAGAATGGCACCGAAAGCGATCAGCGACAGGATGAGTACGATCAACGGCACGGCAGCCGGGCTGGAATGCAGGAAATGCTGAAACTTCTGCAATGGCGTCTTGTCGTTAGTATCGAACTGCGCGACCGCAGTAGCACTGCCCGACAGCACATTCTCGTATTCAAGATGAGGTTTGGTGGCGGCTTTTGGCTCGCTCATCGGCTTTCCTCCCGTGGACCTCTTCTGAGGCTTGAGGGCCGGGCTGGACCGTGGCACCAATTGCCGACGGCCGCCTGCGGCATTGTAGAATTTGTGCATTCAACCTAAGGATTTATATTTTGCCTTGGTTGCAGAACGCGCTTACCAGAAGGGCGGCCTGAGCCGCCCTTCCGATGCAATATTTCAAGAGCCAATCAACCCCAGCACTTCTTCAGGCCTTCAGCCACGTCGATCGAAGGCACGCCCTTGGCAGCTTTGTCGGTGACGAGCGAAACGCCTGTGTCAAAGAAGTCCTTGCCAGCGGTTGGCTTTGGCTTTTCGCCAGAGTCAGCAAACTTCTTGATGGCTTCGATGCCGAGAGCCGCCATCATCAGCGGATACTGCTGCGAGGTCGCGCCGATGACGCCTTCCTTGACGTTCTTCACGCCCGGGCAGCCGCCGTCAACCGACACGATCAGCACGTCCTTCTGCTTGCCAACAGCCTTGAGGGCTTCATAGGCACCGGCAGCGGCTGGCTCGTTGATGGTGTGAACGACGTTGATGTTCGGGTTTTTCTGAAGAAGATTTTCCATGGCCGTACGGCCACCTTCTTCGTTGCCGTTGGTGATGTCATGGCCAACGATGCGTGGATCGGTTTCATCACCAATCTTGGTCGGGTCCTTCGGATCGATGCCGAAGCCGATCATGAAGCCTTGGTCACGCATAACGTCAACTGATGGCTGGGCAGGGGTGAGGTCGAGGAAAGCAACCTTTGCATCCTTGGCCTTATCGCCCAAAGTTGCAGCAGCCCACTGACCAATCAGCTTGCCAGCCAGCAGGTTGTCGGTTGCGAACGTTGCGTCAGCAGCATTGACCGGATCAAGCGGGGTGTCGAGCGCGATGACCAGAAGGCCAGCATCGCGGGCTTCCTTGACGGCAGGCACAATGCCCTTGGTGTCGGAGGCGGTGATCAGGATACCCTTGGCACCATCGGCAATGCAGGTCTCAATCGCTGCAACCTGGCTTTCGCTGTCGCCGTCGATCTTGCCGGCATAGGACTTCAGCGTAACGCCCAGTTCCTTGGCCTTGGCGGATGCGCCTTCCTTCATCTTGACGAAGAATGGATTGGTATCGGTTTTGGTGATCAGGCAGGCTGACACGTCAGCGGCCTGTGCACCTGTCGAAAAGACAACGCCAAGAGCCAGGGCGCCAAGCGTGGCGCCAATCAAATTGGTCTTCATATGAATCCTCCCAAGGACAAAGATAAACGCACCCTCTCAAGGGGCCGTCCGGTTCGCATGGTCCATCACCTCTCCCGTGTTGGCCCCCCATGCTTCCTGCCTCAAGAAAACACTATTCCAAATGCCTGTCAATAAATAAATCGAGTTGAATTATTAATCCACTGTGGCATGCTTGGCGCGGCCCTGGACTTGTCGGGAGGAGCCTGGATCAGGCGGATACAGGTCAGGACACAGCAGCAGAATGGTTGCCGGATCAGGATCGTAACGATTGGTCTGTCCGGTCGAAAGTGAAGGAATTCCTGTTCAGTCGACGCTGGATGCAGTCGGGCGGGGCAGGATGGGAGGATAATGGATGACAGAGGGACTGAATGCGGGCCTGATAGCGCCGCCCGCGGCCCTCGAGACAAGCGGCGGGGCCAATCAGATTGGCGTGCGCGCTTATAACGAGCGGCTGGTCATGTCGCTGGTGCGCCGGCACGGCAGCCTGTCGAAGGCGGAAATTGCCCGGCGTAGCGGTCTCTCGGCCCAGACGGTCACGGTGATCATGCGCGTGCTGGAGCGTGAAAAGCTGCTGGTGCGCGGTGAGCCGGTGCGCGGACGCGTCGGCCAGCCGTCGGTGCCGATGCGGCTCAATCCGGATGCGGTCTATTCGTTCGGGGTCAAGATCGGAAGACGCAGTGCCAACCTGGTGCTGATGGATTTCGTCGGCACGATTCGCCATGAGGTGCGGCGCACCTATCCCTATCCGATGCCGGGCCTGCTTTTGGATTTCATCGTCGGCGGCATTTCCGATATTGAGGGCAGGCTTTCCGTCGCTGAGCGGGCGCGAATTGCCGGTGTGGGCATCGCAGCCCCGTTCGAACTGTGGAGCTGGGCGGAAGAGACCGGCGCGCCATCAGAGGAAATGGATGTCTGGCGCGATACCGATCTGAAAGCCGATGTCGCAGCCCGGATTGGTTATCCGGTCTTCATCCAGAACGATGCGACCAGCGCCTGTGCTGCCGAACTGGTGTTCGGGGTCGGGCCGCACTATCCGGATTTCGTCTATTTCTTCCTCGGCTCCTTTGTTGGCGGCGGCATTGTGCTGAATTCCTCGCTGTTTTCCGGGCGCACCGGCACAGCTGGCGCGGTTGGGCCGCTGCCGGTGCAAAGGCGCGATGGCAAAACCGTCCAGCTTTTGAAAATTGCGTCGATTTTCGTCTTGGAAAACCTGCTGCGCGACTATGGACAGGACAGCCAGTCCCTGTGGTATTCGCCGAGCGACTGGGTGGACTATGGCGAGCCGCTGGAGATCTGGATCCGCGATACCGCCGCGGCGCTCGCCCAAGCGATTGTGGCGGCGGCATCGATCATCGACTTTTCCGCCGCCGTCATCGATGGCGGTTTTCCGCAATGGGTGCGCCAGCGTCTGGTCGTCGCCATACAGGAAGCGGCGCGTGATCTCGACCTCCAGGGCGTATTGATGCCCGAGATCGTCGAAGGCGCCGTGGGTCATCAGGCGCGGTCGGTTGGCGGTGCCAGCCTGCCGCTGTTTTCCCGTTATCTTTTGGATCAGAATGTGTTGTTCAAGGAGTTACTGTAAATGCTGAAGGGTCTTAACCCCATTCTCAATCCCGAATTGCTGGCCACCCTGCGGGCCATGGGGCATGGCGATGAAATCGCCATTGTCGATGGCAATTACCCCGGTCTTGAACATGCAAAGCGGCTGGTACGGCTGGATGGGCTCGGCCTTATTCCGGTGCTGGATGCCATTCTCTCGGTTCTGCCAATCGACGATTTCGTGCCGGAAGCGATTTTCCGCTCCACCGTCGGCAAGGATCGCGATGCGCTAGACCCGGTTCATGCGGAAATCATCGCCTGCTGCGCCGCCCATGAGCCAAAACAGCCGGTCGTCCCGCTGCTGGGGCCGGATTTTTATCCCCGCGTCAAAGCGGCCCATACAGTTGTGCAAACTGGCGAACCCCGCCTTTATGCCAATGTCATTCTTAAGAAAGGCGTGATATATCCGCAATAACCTCTGATTGTGGCAGTCGCACTGGCGGACCTGCGGCTGCAAAGGGCGAAAGGCTCTGGATGAGGTTTTGAGGTAGATGAGGCCGTGCGGGGCTTCCTGCACGGCCTTTTCCGCGCTCAAATCGCCGTAAAGCCGTTATCCACGAACAGATGGGCGCCATTGACGAAACGGGATTCGTCGCTGGCGAGATAAAGGGCGGCGCGGGCCACGTCTTCCGGTTCGCCGATGCGGCCCTGCTGGGCGATGATGGCGGCATCCGAGACATCGACGCCCAGCGCTTGCAAGTCGGTCAATTCCCGCAATCCATGTGGCGTGCGGATAAAGCCGGGGCAGACTGCGTTGCAGCGAATGTTCCGGTCGCGGAATTCCACGCCGATGGCGCGAGCGAACATATGGACCGCGCCCTTGGTGGTGTCATAGAGCACTTCCATCGGCGTCGCGGCTACGGCTGATATCGAGGAGGTGCAGACGATGGAGCCGCCGCCTGCGGCAATCATTCCGGGCAAAACGGCTCTGGTCATCAGGAACATCGAGCGGACATTGACCGCATGTAGCCAGTCCCATTCCTTCAGCGTGGTTTCCAGGAACGGCTTGATGACGATGGTGCCGGCGTGATTGAACAATACGGTAACGGCACCGAACCGGTCCTCGACGCCCTTGACGGCTGCCTGAACGGCATCTTCCTCCGAGACATCGGCCACCCAGAAATCGGCCGTGCCGCCAGAATCACGAATATCCTTGACCGTCCGTTCGGCCTCCGCGCCATTGCGGTCGATGATGGCGACGGTAGCGCCTTCCGATGCAAACAGCCGTGAGGCCGCTCCGCCCATGCCGGTTGCGCCCCCGGAAATGATGGCGATTTTTCCCTTCAGTCTGTCTGTCATTGGTTCCCGTCCTTGTTGCTCTGCGGATGATGTTGTCGTGCTCATCACGGCTTCGACAGCCTTGCCCGGGTTGAGCGCGGCGTCGAAAGAATGAGGCTGGTTTCGCTATTGGTGATACCGGGAACCAGCCGCACACGGCGCAAGACACTGTCGAAATCCGTCAGGGTTGCCGCGCCCAACTCAACGATCAGGTCCCAGCGGCCATTGGTGGAGTGGACGGCGGAAATCTCGGGAAAACCGCTCAGCGCCCGGATCACCTTGTCAGTGACATGGCCCTGGATTTCGATCATCATGATGCCGCGCACACCGAGATCGACCGTATCGGCCCGTAGGATCACGGTATAGCCAAGAATGGTGCCATCACGCTCCAGCCGTTCCAGCCGCGCCCGCACTGTCGCACGCGACGCGCCGGTTTCCAGCGCCAGATCGGAAATGCTGCGCCGGCCGTTATGGCGCAGAAGCGTGACCAGCTTTTCATCGAGATCGTCCACGGTCTTCTCACTTTGAGCAATAAAACTGCCATAACGATAAGCCATATGGACATTATTGCCAATCTACATCATTCAAATCGCCAGTTTCAAATGGTTGAATATTGACAACAACAGGAGATATCCATGGAGTGCAGATTGATCGGAGTTCCCTTGCAGATCGGGGCGGGCCGTCTGGGCTGTGAAATGGGACCGAGTGCGCTGCGCATTGCCGGGTTGGGACCGATGCTGGAAGAGCTTGGCCATCGCGTGACCGATCTCGGCAATGTCGCGCCTGCCGCCTTCAAGACCCTCAATCATCCCAATCCGGCTGTGCATCACCTGCCGGAAACTGTCGCCTGGATCGAGACCCTGTCGGAGGTCGCCTACCGCGAAAGTGCGGATGCCATGCCGATTTTTCTGGGTGGTGACCACGCGCTTTCGGCTGGCACGGTGCCGGGGCTGGCGCGCCGGGCGGCGGAACAAGGCCGACCGCTTTTTGTGCTCTGGCTGGATGCCCATACCGATTTCCATACGCTGGAAACCACGGAAAGCGGCAATCTGCATGGTACGCCGGTCGCGTATTTCACCGGTCAACCGGGGTTTACCGGCTATTTTCCGGGTCTGGTGGAAGCGGTTGATCCGGCTCATGTGGCAATGATCGGCATTCGCAGCGTCGATCCAGCCGAACGGGCGGCTTTGCGCCGGACCGGCATCACCGTGCATGACATGCGGATGATTGATGAGCATGGCGTTGCCGTGCTGCTGCGGGCTTTTCTGGACAAGGTTCGGGCCGCGAATGGCTTGCTGCATGTCAGTTTCGATGTGGATTTTCTCGATCCGATGATTGCGCCCGCCGTCGGCACCACGGTGCCGGGTGGTGCCACCTTCCGCGAGGCGCATCTGGTGATGGAAATGCTGCATGACAGCGGCCTGGTCTCCAGCCTCGATCTGGTCGAACTCAACCCTTTCCTGGATGAGCGGGGCCGAACCGCCATTCTGATGGCCGATCTGACCGCCAGCCTGATGGGACGGCAGGTCATGGACCGCCCCACACGCGATTATGCCGGGAGCGTTTGATGAGTGCTATTGCCAATCTGAATATCGTCCCCTTCGTCAGCGTCGATCATATGATGAAGCTGGTGCTGCGGATCGGGGTCGAGACCTTCCTGACCGAACTTGCCGAAGTGATCGAGGAGGATTTCCGTCGCTGGGAGGTGTTTGACAAGACGCCGCGTATCGCCTCCCACTCCAGCGATGGGGTGATCGAGTTGATGCCGACCAGCGACGGTACGCTCTATGGCTTCAAATATGTCAACGGCCATCCGAAGAACATGCGGCAAGGCCGCCAGACGGTGACGGCTTTCGGCGTGTTGTCGGATGTCGGCAATGGCTATCCGATGCTGCTTTCGGAAATGACCATTCTCACGGCCTTGCGCACGGCGGCGACCTCGGCTGTCGCGGCCAAATACCTTGCTCGGTCCGATGCCCGCTGCATAGCGGTGATCGGCAATGGCGCGCAAGCCGAGTTTCAGGCGCTGGCCTTCAAGGCGATCTGCGGCATCACGCATCTTCGGCTCTATGATATCGATCGCAGCGCCAGCGACAAATGCCTGCGCAATCTTCAGGGAAGCGGATTGGCGATAACGCTGTGCCATTCCTCGCAGGAGGCGGTCGAGGGCGCGGATATCATCACCACGGTCACCGCCGACAAGCAATGCGCCACTATTTTGACCGACAACATGGTCGGCCCCGGTGTTCATATCAACGCGGTGGGCGGCGATTGCCCGGGCAAGACCGAATTGCACCGCGATATCCTCGCCCGTGCCGATATTTTCGTTGAATATCCACCCCAGACCCGGATCGAGGGGGAAATCCAGCAAATGCCGTCCGATCACCCTGTCACTGAATTGTGGCAGGTAATGACCGGCGCGGCCAAGGGACGCAGCGATTCGCGCCAGATCACCCTGTTCGATTCGGTCGGCTTTGCCATCGAGGATTTTTCGGCACTGCGCTATGTGCGCAGCAAGCTGGCCGAGACGGGGCTTTTCACCGAACTGGACTTGCTGGCCGACCCCGATGAGCCCCGCGATCTCTATGGCATGGTGTTGCGTAGCAAGGTTTCCGCCGGATGATGACTAAAATTTCATGATCGTCGCTATGGATCCTTTTGCTTCGATCCCCATTTCTGCATGGAGTAAGGTTTTACAAAGGATCTATCATGGACGTTGTGCGCATTCTGTTTGCCATTCTTCTGCCCCCGGTTGGCGTTTTTCTTCAGGTCGGTATCGGTCTGCAATTCTGGCTGAATATTCTTCTGACATTGTGCGGTTATATACCCGGCATCATCCATGCGATCTGGGTCATCTTGCGCCGATAACCTCCTGAATTGACAGTTACCGTCTGGCGACATGCGATTGACAATGGCAGCAAGCCAGACGACTTTGCCACTTGTGGCAACGGTTGGAGGACTCGCGCCCGTGTCGCTTGGGAGGCCTGCTGTATGACTGTTGATCTGGTCGATTATTTCGACGCCTATGCTCGTGATTATCAGCCCTATAAGGGCGGCAGTTGGTGCTATGAGGACGGTTGTCTCTATGCCGGGCTGATCGCACTTCACGAGGCGACCGGTGATACCAGATGGCCGGCGCATCTGAAGCGGCTGGTCGATGACCAGCTGGATGATCAGGGCCAGATGCGTGATTACGTGCTGACCGACTATAATATCGACAATATCCTGCCGGGTCGGGCGCTGATTTTCCTGCTGAAAACGACTGATGACAATCGTTACCGGATTGCAGCGGACCGGCTTGCCCGGCAATTACAAAGCCATCCGCGCCTGGGTGCCGGTCCCTATTGGCACAAGCTGCGCTATCCCCATCAAGTCTGGCTGGATGGACTTTATATGGGCCTCGCCTTCAAGGCCGAATACGGAAAGCTGGCTGGCCAGGAGACCATGGTCCACGATGCGCTCGAAGAATTATTGGTCACGCTCGAGTTGACCTCGGATGGTGTGAGCGGGCTTTATCGTCACGGCTATGATGAGGAACGGCTGCAAGCCTGGGCCGATCCGCAAACCGGCCTGTCGCCCGCCCATTGGGCACGAGCGATCGGGTGGCTGGCGATGGCGATGGTCGATCTCTACGGCCTGGTGCCAGAGGGAGCGGATAAGTCGATGCTGGCTGAAAAGCTTGGCTGTCTTCTCACCCGGCTTTCACACTTGCGCACCCGGGATGGCCGCTGGTTGCAAGTCATCGATCAGCCCGATTTGACCGGCAATTATCCTGAAAGCTCCGCCACCGCGATGTTCGCCTACGCTTATATGAAGGCAGCCCGGCTCGGAATTGCGGGGGCAAAGGCGGAGATTGGGGCGGAGGCATTGGAAAGCCTTCACCGTCATGCGCTCGGTCCCAACGTCTCTGGCCGGATCGTGATGAAGCAGATTTGCTGTGTGGCCGGACTGGGCGGGTTTGGCGGCGTCTACCGGGATGGAACGCCCGCCTATTACCTGTCCGAAGCGTTGAACGACGACGATATCAAGGGTGTTGGTCCATTGATGATGGCTGAGGCGGAGCGTCTGCGTTGCGCGACACACTCCGCATCTCCCGTGCTTGGCTGACGGAAGCTAATTCTTTCTCTTACATCTTGAAGTAGAATGGCACCGTAATCGTCTTGATGACGCCTGGTGGCGGCGCGGGAACGGGAGAGGCGCGTTTTATGGCTTCGACCGCAGCCTGATCTAGATTCGGAAATCCTGATGAACGGGAAATCGACACCGACAAAACATTGCCGCTGTCGTCGATCTGGAAGCGGGCATAGGCCGTGCCTTCCTCTTTGTTGGCGCGGGCTTCGCTTGGATAGCGCTTGCGTCGCTCAAGATAGGCCACCAGCCGTGCCTGCCATTTTTGCGGGCTGACGCTCGATGAAAACAGGCCAGAACTGGTGGTGGAGGCCGCCGTCCTGTCGGATTGCGTCACCTCTGCCTTGGCCTCGCGCTGGGGTTTCTGGGCCTGCGGTTGCGGGGCGGCTTTCGGTTGCTTCTTTTTAACCGGCGTCGTGTCTGCGGTCTCCACCGGCTTTTGCACTGGGCGAGTTACTGGCAGTGGGACTTCCACATTTTCCAGTTCCTTCGTTACCTGTTCCTCGACCGTCGGTTCTTCCACCGGTTTTGGCTCGGGTTCCGGTGGTGGCTCGGGCTGTACTTCCGCGACGTCGGGTGGCGGGGGTGGCGTCTCCTCGACTTTTTCAGGCGGTGTCGGTTCCGGTGGCTGCACCTCGGGCGGCTGTGGCACGGGTGGCGGTTCGACCGGCTGGGGCGGCTTCTCCACCGCCTCGGATTTTACCTCTTCGGCATCCTGCTGATCGGGCGTGATCTGGTTTTCCTCGACCTTGGTAGCGATCGGTTCGGGGGCAAGTTCGATCATGATGGCGGCAGGCGGGGCACCGGCCAACGGCTCTTCCGGCTCTTGCAGCATCAGCACAACGGCACCGGCATGGGCGGCAAACACCAGGGTTCCGGCTGTACACCAGAGCAGCCAATCGAGGGCGGAACTGCGCCGCCCTGTCGGGTCCGCTTGCCTGCTCATTGGCCGTTGGTATCCTCTGCGGGCGGCGTAATGCTGGTCGCCTGCGGCAATGTTTCCACCCCAACCAGGGCGATCTTCAGATAGCCTGCGTCGCGCAGCAGGTTCATCACCGTCATGAATTCGCCGTAGCCGACATTCTTATCGGCGCGCAGGAAAATCCGCGTGTCTTTATTGCCCTTGGAGACTTGTTCCAGCACGGTCGGCAGCCTGTCGCGGCTGACCGTGTCATTGCCAAGCGCCAGGCTGAGATCCTGTTTCAGGGTGAGATAGACCGGTTCGTCCGGCCGTTTGGCCGGTGTGGCGCTCGAGGCGGGGAGGTCGACATTGACATCGACAGTCGCCAGCGGCGCGGCCACCATGAAGATGATCAGCAGGACCAGCATGACATCGATGAAGGGCGTAACGTTGATCTCGTGGTTTTCAACCAGATCGTCGCTCGAATTTTCGCGGATACCTCCAGCCATCGGATTACTCCGTTACTACCTTGAGGCGGGCGGCGCGCACATCGGCCGGCACCTTGCGGAAATCGAGATCCCGGCTGACCAGCCGCTCCACCGCCGTTGCCGCATCCAGCAACTGCTGGCGATAGCCGGTCACCGCGCGGGCAAACACGTTATAGATCACCACGGCGGGAATGGCGGCAACCAGGCCGATGGCCGTGGCCAGCAGCGCCTCGGCAATACCAGGCGCGACCACGGCAAGATTGGTGGTCTGCGATTGCGAAATGCCAATGAAGGAATTCATGATGCCCCAGACGGTGCCGAACAGACCGACAAAGGGGCCGATCGAGCCGATGGTGGCAAGAATACCGGTTCCGGCGGTCATGCGGCGTCCGGCGCGCGATTCGATCCGCGACAGAGCCGAGCTTACCCGTTCCTTGACGCCGTCATTGCCAGCATAATCGAGCGCAGGCTCTGATAGTTTCAACTCGCGTGCCGCGATCAGCAGCATGTCCGGCACGGTGCCGCGCCGCTTCTGCAATGCACCTGCCGCTTGCGAGAGCGATCGCGCCTCTTGCAACACAGCCAGACCGCGCCGCAGCCTGGCTTTTGAGCCGGAGAGCTGAAGGGTTTTGACAAGGAGGATGGTCCAGGTTGCAACGGAGGCAAGGCCAAGGGCAATCATCACTGACTTCACCACCCAGTCGGCGGCCATGAACATGCCAACAGGGGAAAGGTCGTGGGGAATGTCGGAGCGCTGCACTGCGGCGGGAGCCTCCACTGCGACGCCTTCCGTGGGAGAGGCTGACGGAGCTGGCGTGGCGGTATCGGCTGGTGGAGCTGTCAAATTTGCAGGTGCCGCAGGCGTCTCTTGTACTGGTGTTTGAGCAGGCGTGGCTGGGGCCGGTTCGCTTGTGGTTTGCGCGGGTGCCGTGCCTTGCTGGGCGAAGACGGTGGCTGAGCTCAACAGCGTGCCGGTTATCAGCAGACCCGAGCCAACAACCACGGTCATGCTCACGCGAGCGAGCGAAGAGGAGCGACGATACGCCATCAAACAACCTTCCGATCAAAATCCATTGCCAGCATGTCCCGCGCATGGCGGGGCAGTACCTTTAATTGTTTGTCGATATTAAAGTTGAGTTATGTTTTCAAGTATAATCTTGCCAAAGATGCATTTTCCGGAGCTTGCCAGGGAAAAGTGGCTCCCGGTTTTCCCGAGCAGCGGGCATGGAGCATGGCGGATTGTTGCCTGCAAAGACCATGAAGAAATTGCCCATGTCCGGTGTCACCCTTGCCAATGAAGGAACATTTTCAGTCGCTTGCCGTTCTCCTGCCGATAATTCTTTCAAGGAGCCTGCCATGCTGCAATGGATTTTGATTTTTCTGCTGATTGCTGCCGTCGCCAGCCTTCTCGGTTTCCGGGGCGTGGCGGGCGCTTCTGCCGGTATTGCGAAAATCCTGATCTTTATCGTGTTGGTAATCTTCATCATCGCCTTGGTCAGCGGCATTGTCATCGTCGCATAAAATACAGGTATTACAATAGACTCGCCTTATCCTGCGCCATTTGGCGCGGGAGAAGATGCCCGTTCCTTGCCCCCCAAGGCGGGCGAAGCCGAAGTCCGCCGGATCTCCAGCTGACGGACTTCGGCTTCTTTATGAGAAACGGCAGATAGTGTATCTGTTGATCGCAACAAAAATACCGCTCAGATAAATGGACGGCGCATGACGCCATCGGGCGTCCAGTTTGCGGCGGCCTGAAGACCGGCGCTGTCGAGGATCTCGCATCCACGGTCCAGCCAGCGGATCAGGCCACGGGCGGTCAGCTTTTTCAATGTCTTGTTGGTGTGAACGATCGAAAGGCCGAGCGTGTCGGCAACATGGACCTGGGTGATTGGTAAATAGGGTTTCTCCGCGTCGATGAGCCCTGCTACCCGGCCGCGATCATCCAGGAAAGCCAGCAGATAGGCAGCGCGCTCCAGTGCGGTGCGCCGGCCAATGCTGATCAGATGATCGTCCAGCATGCTTTCTTCGCGTGAAGCGATCCAGGTCAGGTCGTAGCCAAGGCCTGGATGTTTTTCGAAAAGGGAGAAAAGCCGCTCTCGCTCAAACACGCAGAGCCGCATAGGTGTCAGCGCTTCGACGGAATGGGCCATTTCATCGAAAACCGCGCCCTGCAAACCGATCATATCGCCGGGAACCACGTAATTCAGAATCTGCCGTCGGCCATCCTCGAGGATTTTATAGCGAAATCCCCAGCCGGTCAGGGTTGTGTAAAGATGGGCGCTATGGCTGCCTTCGACCAGAATTGTGGTCCCTGCATCAGCATGAAATTCACCCTTGCGGAAGGCGCGGACGAACTCAAGTTCGCCGGGTGTAAATTCGCGGAAATGGTCGTTGAGGCGGATGGGGCAGACCAGACAGGCCGTGTGAATTCCGTTCTTGAGCCGTTCTCCATGTCTTGCCGGTTCCTCTGGCATTCCGTCTCCTTATTCGCTTTTATTTTCAGTAAAGTATCAGGATGAGCAAATGTTCCTGATTGAGGAGGGTGACATGTCTTTTTTAAATGACCTGGAGCGGTGCAGTGCCGATAAGGGCTTTTAAGCAAAAAGGTTAATCAATGACTGAAAAACCGCTGCATGTACTCGTTGCTGAAAAGCAAGCCCTGATCGCCATTGAGATCGAGGTCTTGCTCACGGAAGTGGCAGGCGGCAAAATCACCGTCTGTCTGCCTCGCGATATGCCATTGAGGTTGACGGAAGCCCGCTATGACGTGGTGCTGATCGATGCGACCATCATGCCGGAGCAGAACCGTACGCGGTTCGATCTCATTCGAAGTCATAATGCCGGGGTGGTTTTTCTGACCTCCTTCGACGAGGTGCCGGGATTTAGTCAGCCGGAACCTGGTTTTGCGCTGCTGACGAAGCCGTTTGACGAACAACGGCTCCTGGCTGCGGTGTTCCAAGCGGCGGCCAATCGAGATCCGATGGGCATGGGTTTAGACACAAAGATCAATGGGAATGGCGCCGATCAGGGGCCGAACAGATGACGACTAAATCTCTCCCGGTCGACGCGACCTGCGCGCCGGCCGGGAGATGACATCACACCGCGAATGCGCGTTTCGTCACCGCAGCGTCGTGAGCGTCTGGGCCAAAGTCGCCTTCACCGCTGACGCCAAGAATTTCCTGCAGACGATTTCGCGCCCGGTTGATCCGGCTCTTGATGGTACCAACGGCGCAACCGCAAATTTCCGCCGCTTCCTCATAGGCGAAACCGGAGGCACCCACCAGAATAATGGCTTCACGCTGGTCGCTCGGCAGTTGATCGAGCGCCTTTTTGAAGTCCTGAAGGTCGAGCGAACCGTATTGTTGAGGATGAACGGCCAGTTGTGAGGTGAAAATGCCGTCGGGGTCCGAGACCTCACGACCGCGCTTGCGCATTTGCGAATAGAATTCGTTGCGCAGAATGGTGAACAACCAGGCTTTCATATTGGTGCCTGGTTCGAAATGATCCTGCTTTGCCCAGGCTTTCATGATCGTATCCTGGACAAGATCATCCGCGACGTGATGCCGTCCGGCCAGCGACACGGCAAACGCGCGTAGATTGGGCAGGGCAGCAAGCATATCTCTCTTGAAGCCGCGATCATCCGATTGCTTTTCAAGGGTCATCGAGCAGTGTCCTTCCTGTCGCACTGTTTCCCCGCGTTTTGTTCGGCGGCATCCAGACGCTCAAGCAAGTCCATGAAACGGTCCGGAATCCCTTCCTCCTGGACGGAATCGTAGAATTTCCGGAGCTTGCTGCTGATCGTGCCGTGTGCCTCAGCCTGGAGTCCCTCGGTTCCATCCTCTCCTGCGTCACGATGATTATGCTGGTTGTTCATGATGTCTCTGACGGTTGATTTTAATGTCAGGCTTAACGGACCATATCTGAGAAGGTTCCGCTCTCCACCGGATATTTTTTCGTCGTGTCAGTCTCTGGTGTCAGGCATGATGCAAGGAGGAAATTACGCTGGAAATATAACGTGTTAAATTGAAATGTCGCATATCGGCAACGTGATGTCGAGTGACAGCATTTCATCAAATTAAGGTGAAATGATAACGGTTCTCAATTGACGGCTGTGGAAGACGGCGATCTCTGGAGCCAGACGTTGTGCTGCGCTTGAGGCGGGCAAGACTTTTCCAGAGCTTCCAGATTGCCGCTAACGGGTTTGCGGCAAAAAGTGACGCCTTGACGAGACCAGTGGAACTTTAGCCCCAGCTTTTCGTTTCTAAATCAGTTGTTAACGGAGTTCAAATCCATGCTGTATTATTCTCTCGTCTTTCTCGTCGTCGCTCTTATCGCCGCCGCATTGGGTTTTGGTGGTATTGCTGGCGCTTCAGCCGGTATTGCAAAGATCCTATTCTTTGTCTTCATCGTGCTCTTCCTGATTTCGCTGGTGAGCCGTCTGTTCAGGCGCGCCTAATCTCTGCGAACGGATAGTAACAATAAGGCCCGGCAATTGCCGGGCCTTATTGCGTTTGCTGAACGGAACGGAAAGCACAGCGAGTGTAACAAGGTTCACAGTGCTATTGGGTTTCCATGGTCTTATGGGTGCTAGAAACGATTATTGTCCAAGGCCACAGCCTGCACCTGTTTTTGAGAACCGCCCTGGCTTTTCAGCGCTTGCAGTTCGCTCGCTCCCATGATGGAGCGGATGCCAGTTTTTCCTGCAAGCAGGCTTGGCGCGACGGGAACACAATCCCCATACATCTTAAGGGCATAGCCTTCCAGACGACGCAATTTCTCCGGCAGATCTGCCCGGCACAGGTTCGCATCGGCATAGTCGATGACTGCGACGGGCCGCTCAATGCAGTCGGTTCGTTCGGGATGACAAGCAACAATCACCATTATTGCCGCAAAGCTCATCATGGCCAATCTCCTTACCCTTCAAAAGGGTAACGGCCCTGCTATTCGCTTGTTCCTGATGGGGCTGGCGGGAGAAGGGCAACATGGGCATGCTGTCGCCAAAATATCACAGTGATCAGCTGCGAGTACCCGGGGAACCCGATGGTTCCCCGGTGCAGGTCGATTTCAGAAGCCGGCTTTATGCGTGGCCCCATGAATGAGGTCGTGGATATATTGAAGTTTCACCAAGACGGGTTCCGACAGCACGAAGGGATAGAGATCCGGCTGGCCCATGCTGCGGTTGATACTATTGACGGCGACAGTCAGCGGGACCCATGCATCGATCAGGGCTCTGACGCCCTCCACTCTATAGGGGTCGAAATCGACTTTCACGGTCAGGTTTTGTTCATCAATGATCGGACGGGTGCGCAGGCCGAACGCGTAGGCCGTTTCCAAAGCATCGACAATATGGATGTAGTGAGCCCAGGTTTCGGCGAAATCTTCCCAGGGGTGGCTGGCGGCATAGGCGCTGATGAAGCTGCCCTCCCAACCCGGAACCGGTCCGTTGGCATAGTGCCGTTGCAGGGCTTCGCCGTAATCTTCCTCGTCATTGCCGAAAATTGCCCGGCATTGCTCCAGTTGGTTGCCGTCGCGCACCAGGATATTCCAGTAGTAATGACCTACTTCGTGGCGGAAATGTCCAATCAAGGTTCGGAACGGTTCGCCCAGCGCCACGCGCCTTGCTTCGCGCTCCGCATCGGACCCCTCCGCGATATTCAGGGTGATCAGGCCGGAATCATGGCCGGTCATGACGGGCTGCCCGCCGGTGCGAGCTGAATCGTCTTCCAGGAACTCGAAGGCCAGCCCGTCCGGGGTCGCATCGGTGCGCGTGACCAACGGCAGGCCGAAGCGCTGAAGCGAATAAAAAAGGACATGCTTGGCATTTTCGATCTTGCGCCAGTTTTCGAGATTGTCGTTGCTGGAGAGATCCGGAATAACCAGATTATGGCGGCAGGCGAGGCAAAATTCCTCACCGTCCTCGATCAGCCAATTGCAGGCGTCATGGCGTGCATTGGCGCAAAGCCGGATAAAGCCCTGCTGCGGCACGCCATCAATTAGGGCGGCATTGCTGGAATCAATGGCAATAAACCCGTTATCGGATGGGCGAAATCCCAGCAGCGAATGGCAGGACAGGCATTGGGTGTTATCGAAGAACACCATGTTTCTGCAATTGGAACAATTAAAGAGGCGCATCAGGGCTCCATGGCTCGCTCCTGCACAATCGCTCGCGAACTGGAATAGTGTCGCGACAGGATTATGCAGCAGGTTTGAATTGTCTCGCAAGTGGACTTGCATCGTCTTCGATGCACCATATTGCGGCGGGGGTGCAGTGTTGCAGCGTGTAAACGCATCCACCAAAGCCCGCACTCACGAAAGATTGGCAAGGGGAATAGGTTCCCTGGTCAGGGACCGCAGCGTGAAATAGAGTTATTCATGCAGTTCGACTGGAAAGGTCAGCTCATAATAGACGCTGTCCTTGTCGAAACGGTGGACGACATGGCCGTTGACAGAGGCGGGTACGACACGTTCGAGCACCGTGCTGCCGAACCTTCCCCTGGCGCGTTCCAGATCCTCGCCGGTCAGCGTTTCAATTGGTTCGTTCCAGGTCACCCTGATTTCCTCGCCATGCCGTGTCCATTGCTGATGACAGGCGACCTCGATTTTCTTGCGTTGGCTGATGAAGTCGCCGTGGCTGACCGCGTTGACGATTAGCTCGTGCAGGGCGAGCCCGATATGCAGGGAAGCATTGGGTGACAGCAAAACATTGTCACCGGACACCTGAACGAGATTTGCCGTTTCCGGCACGTATTTTTCCAATTGCTGTCTGACCAGATCCTGGAAATAAGCGCCGCGCCAACTGGAATCGGTAATCAGGTCCTGCGACATCGACAGTGCATGCAGCCTGCCGCGAAACTTGCCCAGAAACTGGTCAAGCGTCCCGGAATAACGGGCTGTCTGGAAAGCGATGCTTTGAATGATCGCCAGCAGGTTTTTCGAACGGTGGCTGACCTCACGCAACAGAGCGCGCAACAAACGTTCGCGGCGCTTTTCCTCTGTCCTGTCCACCAGGATCGTCATCATGCAGACGTCTTCCGGGCTGATGCGGATCATTCGGCAGCGAAATTCAAACACCGTATCGTCGCCGGGTTCGACACTCAGTTCCGCTCCCTGGTCCGCCTCCACCAGCCCGGCTTTCAGTTCACGCAGCTGGGCGCCGATTTCGGGTCCGAAAATCGAATCGTCACTGGGTTCTTCCCCATGGGCAAGCGGCCAACGCTGGGGCAGGGATGTAATGCAGATATAGCGCCCGTCCATGTCCTGAAGGGTCAGGCTTGCGCCGATATCCAGCAGGGCAGTGATGAAGAACTCACGCAAGGGCCTGTCAGCACGCTGCGGTTCGAACCATGTCAACCGATTTACCAAGTGCTTCTCTCCAGCGGCGGTAGCCCTCTTTCAAGGGCGCGCGGCATCCATGCGCCTGCATAGTTTCACCAACATCGCAATGACGACCCGTTTTATCCGGCGCCTCGTGCTTCGACGCTATCCCTTCATTGACTGCGATACCAAACCGAACCGGTCCAAAATCGCATGGTCCAGCCGTCAGGCATCCTGTTTGGCATGTTCGTTGAAGAACAGTGCCTGGCTGATCAGTGCCTTGACCATATCGGGATTGAACGGCTTGGTGACGAGAAACGCGGGTTCCGGCCGCTCGCCGGTCAACAAACGTTCCGGGAAGGCGGTAATGAAGATTACCGGAACGGTATCGACCTTCAGGATATCGTTGATGGCGTCGATGCCGGAGCTTCCGTCGGCAAGCTGGATGTCGGCAAGAACCATTTTCGGGTTGGTTCGGCCATAAAGCTCGACGGCTTCCTTGTGGGTCCGGGCGATGCCGGTGACGCGATGACCGAGATCTTCCACCATCTGCTCAATATCGAGCGCGATCAGCGGTTCATCTTCGATGATCATGATGTCAGTCGCCACCTGGCGGGAGATTTCCACTGCGGCCTGATTGAATAGCCCCCGGAATTCACTGTCACTGACGCCGAGCACTTCCGCAGCTTCCTCATAGGTAAAGCCTTCGACGGAAATTAGCAGAAATGCGTGGCGCTCACGCGGAGGAACGGCCAAAAGATTGGAGGCGGCCCGTTTTTCCCAAGCAAAAGGCGAGGTCATTGGCCGGATTTCGACATGGGTCGAGCCGAAAATCGTAACAAACAGTTTATAAAGTGAAACCCGATCACTGCTGGCTTCGGGATAGACCGAAAGATCGGCGATCAGAGCCTCCAGAACAGCGGCGACATAGGCGTCGCCCGATGTCTGCGAGCCCGTGACAGCTCGGGCATATCGCCTCAAATAAGGAATATGAGCAGCGACGCGGGTGGTAAGGGACATTCAGCTTCTCCAGTTTGCACGAATGCAGCATAAACTCGCTAGCAAACGTGGGGATCCAAAAAAAGTTCCAAATTTCGTTCGGCTATTTGCCTGATTGATGCGGTACGCCGGTCTATATCGATCCATTCCATCCACTTCATGTTCATGACCTGCGCCTATATTTCGGCGCAAAGAGACTGAAGTGTCCTCGTTTCAAAAACATTGCACTATATCAACCTGTCAAAGGCTTGAGATATTTGCAAAGGCATATGAAGAGCGATCTTCAATGATTTTCGTCTTAAACGGGCAAGGCATATCACTGTCGACTAGACCGGGGAAAGAAAGGGGCAGGCGTTGAAATCAGATGATGCCCACGACCTTATGCTAGCGGGCAGGCGAAATTCAAGACGCAAATGTTGCGGCAGCCCTCTCCTGCCTAACACCCCTGGATTTCTAGAATTGCTATAGATATTCACAGTGGTTTAAACATGCGGCGATATTGATCCTGTCGTTCCAGGGTCGATGCATCCGATGTAGTTGATTTATATGTTCGAATGTTCGGATCTCTATTTGATAAAGATCAAGAAAACCATGCCCGGAATGGTGCTATTATCTTGTTTGTAACTGTCTTGGATACAAAAAATCAGGATTGCTCTTGTTGCGATCTGTTTCTTGATAGAATGCGTATCATATACCGAATTCCCTCTTCAGGCCGCAGGCATTGATATCATGTCCGAAAAAAAGTCGTCGAAATCCGTCAAAGCGCCAGCAAAGCAGAGCCAGGCCAATGCCATGATCGCGGCGCGCTTGAAAACCTATTACGATGAGCTTGTCGAGGAGGGAACCCCGGATCATTTTCTGGACCTGCTGGAGAGGCTCGATGCTGCGGAACAGGCGGCGAAATCCAAGTCGGATAAAGCCTGAAACCCGGTTTTTTGTACGATGCTCTATGGGGCAGAAACATAGAAAAAGCGTCATGTGTTTTGCAAGACACATGACGCTTTTGTCGTTAAAGCGTATCTTTTCGGGAAACCGGCTCCCGCATTTTTCTGAAATGCTCTTAGGAAGCGATAATCGCCCGCAACATCCACAATGCCTTTTCGTGGAAGGTCAGGCGGTCTGTCAGCATGTCTGCGGTGACCATATCGCCAGCCTCATCAGCAGCTTCACCGGCATCGCGCATCTGACGCACGGCCGCTTCGTGGTCTGCGATCAAATCCTTGACCATGTCGATGGCAGCGTGGTGCTGGGTCTCACCGCCCTTTGGGGCGAAATTGCTGCTGTTTTGCAGGTTGACCGGTGCGAGATGTCCGAGGGCGCGAATACGCTCGGCAATAATGTCGACGGCGGCAAACAGCGTGTTGTAATGCTCTTCCGTCAGTTCGTGGATCGGCTTGAACAACGGACCAACCACATTCCAGTGATAGACCTGCGTCTTGATGGTCAGGGCGTAAGTGGCGGCAAGGATTTTGGAAAGATCCTTGGAGGCCTGCTCGCGGTAGCTGTCTTCAAGCCCGATGCTAATTTTCTCGTCACGGGCTTTGGGCTTCAATACTTCTGCAACTTTGGCCATGGATTTGGTCCTTTCTGTAAAAATCAAGACGACAGAAGGCCTCGCCGAAACAGGGTTCCGTCGTCGGTTGAGGTATGACTGCACTTAACAAATGCTATAGGCTTTGCCGTTACTTCCGGCCGATCCCCTGGCTTCGCGCAAACAGATAGGCCAGCATGCCGACCGCCGCGACCCCGACAATGGGGTTGACCTTGAGCATTCCGGGCAACCGTCCCATCAGGCCCATGGTCAGCGGATCGGTTGCTGCCAGCGTGGCGGTTTGAAGATATGCCCGCCTGCGTGCCTCACGGCGATTGATGATGGAGACGACCGCTAAAGTGATCAGGCCAATCAACAACGCAACACCTGCGATCACCAGTCCGGCCGGACCGGCACCGATCTCAGCCGCCAGGAAAATCCAGCCGGAAACAATCCCCGCAACGATGGCAATCAGAAAACAAAACCCGGCAATCGCGCCAGCGATGGCGTTGCGCCGAGCTTTGTCGATCCTAGGCTTCACGCCTTCTGCGGCCACCAGTGTGAGACGTGTGAGCAAACCGAACATTGATTAGCGCCGCGACAGCAGGGCGAAAATGAAGCCGAGACCGGCGGCAATCGCGACCGACTGCAACGGTTTTGCCCGAATTTTATCTTCCAGATCCTGTTCCAGCGCAGAAACGCTGCTGCGTGCGGAGCTGATCGCATCCGATGCCTTATCACTGACCTGATGCAGGGTTGCACTGCCAACGGAGGCCAGCGTGCTGGTCAGCGCCGCAACGTCCTGTTTGAGCTGCTCGATCTGCGCTTCGAGTTCCTTGGACCGTGCTTCTGCTTCCACATCATTGATGGCTTCATTGATATCGACCATGGACGAACTCCTTCTGGATTTTTAAGGCTACGCAAACTGTTATCCCGTCTGCGGCGCGAACTCTATCAACAAACGTTGCTCAGGCCCAAGGGTTCCATTTTTCACCTATTTTCGGGGCAAGCATTTCGTATGGGATGATGTGATCGACCGTCCGCGGTCGCGCCCGATCACCATAATCGGAACCTTCCAGGTTGCATGACGTTAATCTCATGCTACCATGCTCGGACCGCTACTGTTTGACGGCGGCACGGGCTTCTTGAAATCGCCAATCGAAAAGGAGACCGCGATGAACTGGAACCGTGTTGAAGGCAATTGGGAACAATTCAAAGGCAAGGCCCAGGCTCAATGGGGCAAGCTGACCGGCGACGACCTGGATGTTATTGCCGGTAATCGCAAACAATTGAGCGGCAAATTGCAGGAACTCTATGGAAAAGGCCAGGATGAGGCTGACCGAGAGATCGACGATTGGGTCAAACGCCACTAATATAACAGAACCGCAGTCTGGCGACATGATGTCGTCTTGCGGGCGCGGCGCTGGAAACCATGATGGTTCTGGCGCCGCTTTTTTATGACCTGATGGTCATGGTGGCAGCATATGCAGCAGCGTTTCCAGGCGGTCAGCATCACGCGGACGTTTGTCGGTTCGCAACCGCGAAATCCGGGGAAAGCGCATGGCGACACCGGATTTGTGCCGGGTGGACCGGTTCAGCCCTTCAAAGGCCACCTCCACCACAAACCCATGATCGGGCTCGGCGCGGATCGAGCGCACAGGTCCGAAACGGTCTATGGTATTGTTGCGCACATATTTATCGAGAATTTCCAGCTCCTGGTCGGTAAAGCCGAAATAGGCCTTGCCCACCGGCACCAGTTGGTCGCCACCTTCTGGCATCTGCATCCAGACGCCGAAGGTAAAATCGGAATAATAGCTGGAGCGCTTGCCATGGCCGCGCTGCGCATACATCAGCACCGCATCGACGTTCAGCGGTTGCTTTTTCCACTTGAACCATGGCCCCTTGGCGCGCCCGGCTTGGTAGATACTGTCGCGGCGCTTGATCATCACCCCTTCGATGACCGGATCGGGCGGGGCGTGCCGAAGGGCGTCCAGTTCGTTCCAGCTGGAAAAAGCAATCAGCGGCGAGAGATCGAAGCGCGTGGCGGGGGCATTTTCGACAATCTCTGCAAGCAACCCCCGGCGCGCCTCATAGCCGAGGTTTCGCACGTCCTGGTCGCCGGTAAACAACAGATCATAGGCACGGATAAAGGCCGGATAATCACTGAGCATTTTCGTCGTGACGCTCTTGCGGTTCAATCGTTGCTGAAGATCGGAAAAGCTGCGAGTTGGCTGGTTGGAGCGCGCCGTGCCACCAACCAGCAATTCGCCATCAATCACCCCATCGAAATTCGCTGACGCAATAACATCGGGAAAAGCTCCCGAAATATCGTCGCCAGAGCGGGAATAGAGCCGGCAGGTGTCGCCATGGCGCGACAGCTGCACCCGGATACCGTCCCATTTCCACTCGGCGGCATAATCGGCGGGATCGAGACCCTCCAGATCACCATTGCCGACCGGATTGGACAGCATGACCGAATGAAAAATCGCCGGTGTCGCCAGCACGGGCTTGTCGGCACCCCCCTCAAGCCAGGCAAACAGGCTCACATAGGGCGGCTCCAGCCCGTGCCACAGCGTCTCGATCTCCCCGACATCCTTGCCCGACATGTCGGAAAGCGCCTGTTTGGCAAGCCTTGCCGAGACCCCGATCCGCAAGCCGCCGGTCGCGAGTTTGAGAAAGGCGAAACGGCCTGACGTATCGAGCTGGTCGAGCAGGTCGCGCACGGCGCCTCGCACCTGGGTGCGGCCAAGCGATTGCATGAGGGCCACGACTTCGCCGAGGCTCGGTTCGGCAATCTCGGCTTTTTCGCCACGGTCCTGATCCCAGACCAGCGAAATGGTTTCGGCGAGGTCGCCGACATAATCATAGGAATAACCGAAGAGAACTGGGTCCATTCGCTCCAGAACCAGTTCTTTCAGCAGGGCTGGCTTGACGGTCTTCAGATCGAGCGTTCCGGCCAGAACGCCCAGCGCATAGCCCCGGTCCGGGTCCGGCACGCTGGCAAAGTAATCGGCCAACAGCTTAAGCTTGCCATTGCGGCTCGGGGTCAGGACAAGGCGGTCAAGAAGGGTGGCAAAGGCGCGCATCAATCGCCCTCGTCTTCATAGCCGACCAGATGCAGCGGCTTGGCGGCGATACCGTTCAACTCACACCAGCGTACCAGCGCCTCTTCACGCCCATGCGTGACCCAGACGGCACCGGGTTGCAATTCGCTAATCGTCTCGATCAGTTCCGGCCAGTCGCAATGGTCGGATATCACCAGCGGCAATTCGACTCCGCGCTGCTTGGCTCTCTGGCGCACCATCATCCAGCCGGAGGCGAAAATCGCCAGCGGATCATGAAAACGCCGCGCCCAGCGATCAGCAAAAGCCGAAGGTGGGCCAATGACGATGGCACCTTCGAAATGGCTGGCGCCGCCGTTTTCCACCGTTGCAGGGCGCAATTCTCCCAGTTCGATGCCCTGGCTCTGGTAATAGTCGCAGAGCTTGGCAAGCGCACCGTGAATATAGATCGGCTTGTCATAGCCCGCCTGACGGATCAGCGAGATCACCCGCTGCGCCTTGCCCAGCGCATAGGCCCCGACCAGATGGCTGCGTTGCGGAAACTGTTCCAGCGACCGCAAGAGCTTGCCGATTTCCAGTGCCGGATCTGGATGGTGGAAGACTGGCAGCGCAAAAGTCGCCTCGGTAATGAACACATCGCACGGCACGGGCACGAAGGGGGCACAGGTGGCATCGGGCCGACGCTTGTAGTCGCCGGAAACGACAATGCGGGTTCCCGCCCGCTCAATCGAAATCTGCGCTGACCCCAGAACGTGACCTGCCGGGTGAAAACCGATGGCAACGCCGTCCATCGTGACGGTTTCGCCAAAATCAATCGCCTGGGATGATCCCGCAAAGTCGGCACCGTAGCGCAACGCCATGATGTCAAGCGTCTGCCGGGTGGCCAGCACTTTATCATGACCAGCACGGGCATGATCGGAATGACCATGGGTAATCAGCGCCCGCGCTACAGGCCTTACCGGATCGACATAGAAATCGCCGATCGGACAATAGAGACCGGCAGGGGTCGGATGCAGCAGGGCCTCGGGCTTGATCATAATGCTAAAATAGGGCGGGAGGCTTGAGAAGTGTAGAGCGAATTTGCTCTTGACCTGTCCCTTGGGGCCGCTTCCATACGTGTTGCGGTCAACAGCGAACGAGGTGATTCGTGACGTATTCCGCTCAATATCTGAATGCTTCCGAGGCCGCGCGCCGGCTCGGCGTATCCATGAAGGCCCTGAGGCTCTACGAGCAGAAAGGGTTGATAACGCCGGTCCGCACCGCCGCCGGATGGAGAACTTACAGTCCCGCCGAAATGGCTCGCGCCGCAGAGATCATTGCCCTGCGAGATCTGGGCCTCAGTCTTGCAGAGGTCAAGCGCGTGCTGAAAGGGGACCCGCAATGCCTCGAACCTGCTTTCGCGCGGCATCAGTTCGCGCTTGAACGGACCATCCGGCAGACGGCGGAAGCCCTGGAGAAAATTCGGGCGCTGCGCCAGGATATAGCTGCCGGGGCTGTTCCTGCGTTTGCCGATCTGGTGGGCCTGTCGCGTTGCAGAGGCGACGTTCGGCTTGCCCTGGACCTTCCTTGGCCATGGGGCGGAGAACGCTTCGAACTGCTGGATATTCGTCCAATCAATTACATTGTCGGTCCACTCGGCTGCGGCAAGACCAGGCTTGCCCATGCTATCGCTGCCGCCTTGCCTGATGCAGTATTCCTTGGTCTGGACCGGCTTGAGGACAAGGGCAGTGCGGCGAAGGCGCGTCTTGATGCCGATCAATCTTTAAAGGAAAGGATTGAGCGGGCCTTGGCTTGGCTGATGGAGGAAGGGGCTGTTCCTTCTGATGCCTTGACGGTCCTGCTGGTCGGACTGGAAGCGCACGGTTCGGCCTGCCTGGTTATCGACATGGTGGAGGATGACCTGGATCGCGCCACGCAGGAGGCGTTGACCGGTTACCTGCGCCATCACTGCTCCCAATCACGTCCGCTGTTTCTCATGACCCGATCGGCGTCGATCCTGGACCTGGATGCCGTGACGGGGGACGAAGCCATCATTTTTTGCCCGGCAAACCACAGCCCGCCAAGTGTGGTCGCGCCTTATTCCGGTGCGCCCGGCTATGAAGCCCTTTCCACATGTCTTGCCTCACCGGAGGTCCGGGCACGCAGCCGGGGCGTTGTTGCCTTCAGGCCGCATCCATAAGCGCTGCTGACTTGGAGGATTGCCATTCGCCTGTGCATCCGTGTGCAGGCGAGACTTGCGATTGCAGGGTGACATCCCGCTTGTATTTGCGGTATCGGATAAAGACAGTGTGGCATTGTTTTCTCAGGCATTGCCCGCACGGTCTTTCAGACTTTTCGACGCGCAATCTCAGGATCTATTTCCATGAAACCCATTTTCGTTCAGCTGCAATGTGTTCCCGGCAAGACCTATGAGGTGGCCGATGCGATCTATAAGGCGGAGATCGTCTCAGAACTTTATTCCACCTCGGGCGAATATGATCTGCTGATGAAGGTCTATATCGAGGATGGGCAGGACGTCGGCAAATTCGTCAACGAGCAGATTTCGGCCGTACCCGGCGTGGTCCGTTCGTTGACGACAATGACGTTTACCGCTTTCTAACCTTCATTAGGCGAGGCCCGCTACCAGCCTTCGGTCAGGACCTTGTCCAGCATGGCCACGAAGAAGCTGGCGCTTTCATAGGTCAGGCAGAGCGGTGGCTTGATCTTCAGGACGTTGAGATGGTCGCCGGTCGGCTGCATGATGATGCCGAGGTCGAGCAGCCGTTCGCAGATCGCGGCGGTTTCTTGGGCTGCTGGTTCCAGCGTCTGGCGGTCGCGGACCAGTTCGAGACCGTGATAAAGCCCCATGCCGTGCACGGCACCAGCCATGGGATGGACGGCAACCAGATCCTCGAGTTTTTCACGCAGGAAATCGCCGACATCGCGGGCATTGTCCTGCAAGTTTTCGTCGCGCATGATGTCCAGCACCGTCATGCCAATCACCGAACTGACCGGGCTGCCGCCGGAGGATGAGAAGAAATAGCCATCCTGCTCGAAGGCATCGGCAATCGCCTTGGTGGTGATGACGGCACCAAGCGGCTGACCATTGCCCATGCCTTTGGCGATGGTGATGATATCAGGGATGACGCCCTGCTGCTCGAAAGCCCAGAAATGATGGCCGAGACGGCCATAGCCGACCTGAACTTCATCGGCGATGCACAGCCCGCCGCGCGCCCGGATTAAGGGATAGACGCCCTGGAGATAGCCGGGCGGCAAGGCGATGCCTCCCGCATTGCCAAACAGGCTTTCGGCGATGAAACCGGCGAGGCCCTCACCTCCAGCATCGATGTCCTCCAGCGTCTTTTCCACCTCAGCGACATAGGCGGCAGCGCTGTCTGGCCCTTTATAAGGGCCGCGATAGCTGTTGGGGGCGGTGACGGGCCACACCCAGTCCGGCCTGGTTTCCAGGGCGCGGGGATTATCGGCAATCGAGGTGGAGACCGCGTCGCTCGCCATTGTCCAGCCGTGATAGGCTTCCTTCAGGCTGACCAGGTTGCGTTTGCCACTGGCTGCCCAGGCCAGCCGGATGGCGAGGTCCACGGCTTCCGAGCCGCTATTGACCAGGAAGACCGTGTCCAGTCCTTCCGGCGCAAGGCTCGCCAGACGTTCGGAAAATTCGGCGACGGCGCGGTAATGAAAGCGGGAATTGGTGTTGAGACGCGACCACTGCGCCCAGGCGGCGTGGGCAAGACGGGGATGGCCATGGCCGACGGTGGCGACATTGTTGACCATATCAAGATAGGCGCGGCCCGCCATGTCGAACAGATGCTCACCAAAACCACGCTCGATCTGCGGCGGATGTGAGTAATAGTGCTTTTGCGGGCTGGCAAAATGCTGGTTGCGGGTCGCAAGCAGGGCTTCGCCGCTTGCCAACGGGGCATCCAGATCGACGCCGAACAGGGCAGCCGGCGACAGGCAGACGCGCCGCCAGGCATAGGCATGATCGGGTCTGGCAAACAGCGGCGGCACGAGGTCTGGATCGCGGCAAAGCTGCAATCGCAACCCGCCTACCGATCCTTCGGCACCAGCAATCCGACCGAGTGGCGTTCCCGCCTGCAATTCCGTACCGTCTTCAAACTGGCATTCCAGCCCATGGATATGCAGGGCCAGATCCGTCGCCATCAAAATGAAGTGTTGGCTGGTGCGCTTCAGCACGCAATCGAACGGGACCACGGCCTCGGTTCCCGCTGGCAGGCAGGCATCGACATGCAGCGCAAAGGTCGCCGGCATGCGCGGCGACAAAAGCCTTGTATAGGACAGGCGGCATTCGCCGTAGCGGGTTGCGGCAACGCCGGTATCGGCGGCGGCCTTGGCCAGCAGCTTCCAGTCGATCTGGGCATCGGCCCAATCGTCCTCGATCAATGCGGGGCTGAGCGTGGACAGGTCGGTGAGATGCACGCTGAGCGGATCGATGCCGGGCAGAAGCCGGCCAAGCACCGGGCGCTCCTCCGGTGGTTCCTGGCCAAGCGTGGCAAAGATCGCGGCCTCCATGACCGAGAAGGGCAGGGAGGTGGCGAGGGTGAAAATTTCTCGTTCATGTTCCAGATTGCCGGAGACATAATCATTGTCGGGATCGATCGACAATTGTTGCTCGCTGCTGGCCACCAGCACGGCGGCGCGCGCGACGATCAGGGGCCAAAGGACTTTGATCTCGGCTTCATTCAACGGATAAAGCGCGTGAAAAGCCTGGATGACCGGCAGCACGCCGAAGGGATCGCCATCGGCCTGGTGTAAGAGTGCCGCGCAGGTGACGGCAAGGTCACCCACCAGCCAGCCGGTGACCAGATCGCCGAAATCGATCACGGCTTGCGGCAGAAGCCGACCGGCGGCATCGGGCGCGCCCATGATGTTGTCGCCAGTCAGGTCGTGATGCACGGCCTGAAGGCGCAGCTCGCCCAGCAGCGGATTGATATGACGCATGGTGACGATCATCGCCTTGGCGACATCGTCACGACGTTTTGGCTCGCTGACGGAGGCCAGCAGATGCAAGGTGACCGGTCCGGCACGCCGCAGATCCCATTGCAGGTCCCGGTCCAGGCCGGGATGGTCGAAATCGGCCAGCGCCAACGCCATGCGGGCGCAAAAACTGCCGATGGCGCGCATGGTCGCAGGTGCAAGATAGCTTCGCTGGCTAAGGGATTCGCCCTCGATATAGGTTAGCAGGCGGGCGTAATAGCTTTCCTCACCAAGCGTGACGGCCACGATCTCCTCTCCGCTTAGGGAGGGGACCGGTTCCGGGGCCTTGGGGGCATCGGGGATTTGCGCCAGATGCCGCAAGACCGCATTCTGGGCTTCCAGTTCGACGCTTGCATACTCCTGGCGGCAGATTTTCAGGACGAAGCGGTGGTCACCGGTATCCACGCGGAAATTGCGGTCCTGCTGAGAACCCAGCTCCTTGACGGTACCTTCAAGGCCATACTGCTCTTTCAGCAGGGCAATCGCGGCCTCAAGCGTCACATGAGGCCGCGCAAGCCCGGTGCGCTGAAAGAGAAGGGTGTTTGGCATGGACTGCCTCCTGCAGAATCAATCGGCTGAGAGCTGTGCCTGTCCGGTCTGAACTCCGGTCCGACCTGCATCACGCAAGCTCACGTCTGTCTTCTTTTGGTTTCTCGCGTTGGAAAGCCGATAACCATGTTTCCTGACAAACTCTAGCAGAGAGAATCCGCGCGTCCATCGCCCATCCATAAAATAACATGGGCAACAAACGTTTGAGGTGTGGAAAGAGCCGATTTCGCCTGTGACGCGGTCCGGCTCAATCCGTAAATGCCTGGTTATCCCATCCGTTCCGACGCATAGGAGCCGGGGCTGGCCGGAAAAACCACGCTCTTGTTGCCGTTGATGAAGGTGCGATGATGGATATGGGCGTGGATGGCGCGGGCGAGAACCTGGCTTTCCACATCACGCCCGATCGACACGTAATCCTCGGCGTTCTGGGCATGGGTGACGCGCGCGACATCCTGCTCGATGATCGGGCCTTCGTCGAGATCGGCGGTGACATAATGGGCGGTGGCCCCGATCAGCTTCACGCCGCGCTCGAAGGCCTGCTTGTAGGGATTGGCACCCTTGAAGCTCGGCAAGAAGGAATGGTGGATGTTGATGATTTTGCCTGACATTTTCTGGCACATCGCGTCGGAGAGGACCTGCATATAACGGGCCAGCACGATCAGTTCGGTGCCGGTCTGCTGCACAAGGTCCATCAGCTGGGCTTCGGCCTGCGGCTTGTTGTCCTTCGTCACCTTGATGTGATGGAAGGGAATATCGTGATTGACCACGACTTTCTGGTAGTCGAAATGATTGGAGACCACGCCGACGATATCGATCGGCAGGGCGCCGATTTTCCAGCGATACAGTAGATCGTTCAGGCAATGGCCGAAGCGCGAGACCATCAGCAGAACCTTGACCCGCTCTGTCGCATCATAAAGCCCGATCTCCATCTGGAAACTATCGATAATGGTTGCCAAGCCCGCCTCGATTTTTTCGCGGCTTGCGCCCTGCTCGGAAATAAAGCTGACGCGCATGAAAAAACGGTCGGTATCGAGATCGTCGAATTGCGAGCTGTCGACGATATTGCATCCCATTTCCGCCAGATACCCGGAAAGGGCCGCGACAATGCCGCGCTTGGATGGACACGATACCGTCAGAACATAACTCGTCATCTCGTCTTCCTCTGATGTGGCCGGTTTGTACGGCCTCTTTCCGTTAAAGCGTCTTCCGCCTGAAGAAGCGGGTTGTTAGCCTTCTGATTTATGATGCATAATCCATTGTCAATCCCGATCAATCCGGGGGTTCTTGTCCTGATCTAGTAAACTATTTTTCTTTTAAGGAAAAGTGTTGAAGGCCATGAGAATGAAACTGCCGGGTTTGCGGGGCAAAGGGTGGTCCGATTGCGTCTTCACGCGCCGCATCGTGGCGCAACGTCGGGTTAGGACGCCGAATGACCGCGCAAATAAGTCCAGTCGCTGTTTGCCAGCACAACAGCTGCCTGCGTGACAGAACGAAAAACGAGGATAAGCAAATGGCAGCGATGACGACGGACAGATGCGAGGGCGTGTTGAAAAGGACCATAATCATGTCTGTGGCTCTCACGCTTTCGGTGGCACCGGTCATCAGCGGACAAGCGTGGGGCGGCCATGCCTGCATGCGGGGGGTCAACCTTTCCGGAGCGGAATTCGGCGAGATTGGCGGCGCGCCGGACAGGGCCTATACCTATCCCAGTGCCAAGACCATCAATTACTTCGCCGACAAAGGCTTCAACTCCGTGCGCCTTCCCTTTAAATGGGAACGTCTGCAACCCAAGCTCAACAGTGCTTTCGACGCTGACGAGCTGAAACGACTGGATACAGCCGTTGCACAGCTGAAGGAGGCGCATCTGCGGGTGGTGCTCGACCCGCATAATTTCGCGGTCTACCATCAAAAGCAGATCAATGGTCCGGACGTGCCGGTGGAGGCCTTTGCGGATTTGTGGATGCGGCTGGCCGCTCACTATGCCAATGACCAGACCATCGTTTTCGGCTTGATGAATGAGCCCTATGACATGCCCGCCAGCCAATGGCTTCCGGCAGCCAATGCCGCCATTGCCGCCATTCGTCAGGTCGGGGCGAAAAACCTTATTCTCGTGCCGGGCGTGTCCTGGACGGGTGCGCATAGCTGGCAAAGTGATGGCTATGGCGGCGCCAATGGCGAGGTCATGCTGGGCGTGAAGGACCCCGGCAATAATTACGCCTATGAGGTTCACCAGTATTTCGATGCGGATTTTTCCGGCACCAAGGATGAATGCAGCCGGGCAGGCGACGCCGTTGCTGCGATAGAAACTTTCACGGACTGGCTGCGCAAGAATGACAAGCGTGGCTATCTCGGCGAATTTGGCGCGCCTGGCGGAGAGGCCTGCGTCAAAGGCATCAAGGAGATGGTGGCTGTGGTTGAGAAGAACCCGGATCGCTGGGTCGGCTGGGCCTATTGGGTGGCGGGTGACTGGTGGCCAGAAACCGAAATGCTCAACATCCAGCCGGGCAAGTCCGGCGACCGGCCGCAACTGGCTGGCCTGACCCCTTATCTACGCGATTTCTCTGCGGCCTCGGCGGATTGCCCATCCTTGCGGTCCCGGTAGGCCAGAATTTTACTCCAGTCCACCGCATCGGCGGTGCCGATCAGGAACCACATCAGGGCGGCGGTCTTGATCGAATAGAAGGAGTTGCTGATCAGCATCAGCAGCAGGAGATAGACCACCATCATGCCCCGGAAAGCCCAGGCCTTGGAATCTTTCATCGGCGAGAGCACGAAGGCCGCCCAGAGCCCGGCAAAGCCGAACAGGCCGAAATTGGTCAGCGTGTAGGAAATGCCGGAATCGGCGGTAAAGGCATCGGTGGTCTTGGCGCCGAGCACCACCTGGAAATCCAGGCTGTTGAGAATGCCTGCCGTCACTTTCAACCGGCCTGACAGATCGTTGGCACCGCCTTCGGCGCCGACGATCAACCCATAAGCGGCAATCACGGCCAGCAGCAGGAACGGGGCAACCAGCCAGACGGTTTTTGGAATGAACCGGTAGAGCGGCAGAAGCAGGGTGATGGCGACGCAGGTGAAGAAGCCGAAGCGTGCATCGGCCAGAACAATGCTGGTCATGGCCAATGCCATGACAATGAACCGCCACGGCATGGCGGGTCGAAACAGCGCCCAGGCATAGAGGATGACCCCGAAATTGCCGGCCGAGACCGGTTCCAGAAACACCGAGGACACCCGGTGCTGGCCGAGAAAGGGCAGGAGGGTGCGCGGCTCTGGCCGCAGCCCGGAAATGAACAGACCCCGTGTCTGGCCAAAGCTTTCTTGAAGTGTCACGGTGCCGCGGGCGATGTAATAGCCGAGCACATTGAAATAATCGAGATAGCTTTCAAGCGCCAGATATTCGTACAGCGCCACGGTCAGCACGATCAGGCCACAGGCGATCACCAGCCGGTCCGCCAGCCCGAGATGGGCAACCCTGCGGCCCATGAAATAGAACCCGACCGGGATGAAGATGTCGCGCAGTGCTTTAAGATCCAGCGCGCCGCGCAAGGCAAAGATCATCAGCATATAGCTGACGAACAGCAGCAGGGTCAGGTAGAGGCCGGGGCGCCGGTCGACCGCCAACAGGAAGGCAGAACCCAGCATGGTCATTTCCCCCAGCATGACATGGGTGTCGCTGACGGGCATGATCCGGGTGTTGACGAAGCAGAGAAACAGATTGAGCACCAGCCCGCCGATGACAGCGAAAGAGGCAATCGCCGAGATGAGCCATTCGGGAAGAAACGCTGGCTGCTGCGTCTCATCCTCCGTCAGGGACCGGTCGCCGGTGCCGGTCGGCCCGGTTTGCGCCGTCACCGTCATCCGGCGGTCTCGAGCACAATGCGGCCCACGACCCGTTCCGCGTCTTCGCCCAGCCGCATCAGCAGTTCATCCAGGTCGGCGGCCTCGTCTTGCGCCGTGGTCAATACGAGAATGACATCGGCCTCGGCGGCAAGGGCAGTAAGATGCTGCTCGCCACCAACGCCGTTGGCATTGAACCCGGCGCCGCAGGCATTGATCAAGGTGAAATCGGTTTCCGCCTGGAGGCTTTGCTCGACAAATCGCGAATAGGTGGGGCGACCGGACGAGGCCGATGTTCCCGCTGCTGGCCGGGCTGGCTGGTTATGGGGTAGAGCGAGGCGCTCGTAGCGCAGGATGTGCGAGAGAGGCGCGTCTTCAAGTTCGGGCTGCTGCAATGCCTGGGCAAGGCTTGGCCGGGCATTGGTCTTTCTGTGTGAGCGGATCGCCAGGCGGTGGTCCAGCATGGTACCATTGGCCAGCAGCACGCCGCGATCCCGATCAACCAGCTTCTGCGCCACATCGCCAATAAAGGCGCTGGCCACCGGCCTGCCAGCTGCCACAAACAGAACAGTCAGATCAGCATAGCCTTCACCGCATTCAATCAGAAAACCGGCTGTGCTGGCAACTGCATGGGACCAAGCAGAGCCCGCAGCCGCCTGTGATGTGTTTGCCGGGTTGGATGCCGGAACAAGAGGCGAGACCAGGCGGCGGCCAAAGGCTGTGATAAAGCTGAGCGGATTGCGGGATCTGCGTTTTTTCGGTTCCGTTGCATCAGTAATCAGAGCGATATGTCGCGCTGGTGCAACTGGCGGCGCTAATTGTGGTTCACTGTTGGTAGGGGTCGCGGCGGCAGGCGCGATGCGGTCTTGCCGTGGGGCGTCGATGTCCTTGCGCGACAGCAGTTCCAGCACCACCGCCAGCGTGCTGCCGAAGGCGACGCCAAACAGCATGGCGGCGGCAAGGATCATCACCTTGAGAGTGGTGACCGATTTCGCTGTCGCCACCGCTTCGGTGATGACGCGGGAATTGTTGATCGAGATCGTCTGTTCCTGGCTCAATTCCTCGGCGCGGTTGAGGAAGGCCTTGTAAATGGTGCGGATGGCTTCGGCTTCGCTTTCCAACTGGCGCAGGGTGATCTGGCGGGCGCCGCTGTCGAAACTGGTTTTCGTCAGGCTTTGCAGCTGGTTTTCCAGCGCCTTGCGGTTGGCAACCGCCCGGTCATAGTTGAGCTTCATCGACTGGCGCACACGGTCCAGTTCCTGCTGGATGGCCTGACGCATGCTGGCTACCTGCGAATTGATAGCCTTCAGCTGCGGGTGATTGCCGCCGAGATTGGCGGAGGCTTCGGCCTGGCGGTCCTGTAGCTGCACATAGCGGTCGCGCAAAAGCCCGACCGTGGTGGACTGCACCGCTTCTGGAATATTGCCGTTTTCAACGGCGGCAACGGTGAGATTGCGGGTTTGCTGGTAAATGGCCTGCTGCTGCTCTTCCGCGCCGCGTGCCGCGATCAATTGCTGGTTCAACCCGGCCAATTGCTGGTCGATCACCAGCCCGGTGACGCCGGTGCTGGCCAGACCATTGGCAGAGCGGAATTCCTCGACCGCCCTTTCGGCCTTCAGCACGCGATCACGCAATTCACTGGCCTGCGCCTGGAAGGCGGCGCTGGCTCGGCGCGCGGCATCGGAGCGCGCTTCATCCACCTGTTTCAGGTAGACGGTGGCAATCATATTGGCAATGTCGGCGGCGGTCTTGGCAATGCGGTGTTCGACGGTGATCGACATGATGAAGGACTGGCCTTCGCGCTCGACTTTCACATGCCGGACCAGCCCGCCGATGGTGGCGGCCATGACCTCAGCGGGGGATGCGGCGCTGTCTGGTTTGCCCGCATAGAGATAGGGGTCTTTCGTCAGGTCGAGCCGGTTGACCACTTCCCCCAGCACGGCGCTGGAAAGCACCACATAGATCTGGCTGTCGAGGCTGGCCGGGTCGCTTTGTACGGCGGCTGTCGGCTGACGGCTGTCGTTGCTGGTGGCAGACAGGCCGCGCGGATCGAGCAGGATCTGGGTGGAAGACACATAGACAGGCTTCAGGCTGAGCGCATAGAGTAGCGCCAGGCCAGCAAACAGCACGGCAAAAAACGCCAGGTAATACCAGCGCCGTCGCAAGATCCCGGGGATTTGAAAAATGTCGATGTCCATTTTCATGTCCAGGACCGGAAAACTCCAGCCGGTTGTCCTTCTAGGGGCATTGTCATACCGTTGTTCCGAGGCGGAAAATCCGCTGGCCAACCGCTAAAATGGCAGGCCATGGTTAATGATACCTAACAATTTGGTCTGTTAATCACGATTCTTTACCGCGTTTGTGCAAGGATAGGACATTTATGCACAAGATGCTTTACCAATGTTTCAAGGCATTCTAACCAAACAATCAGGAAATTGAGGTTCTTTCCGTTTAAACCCGGGGGTATTGGCATGATCATCGGCGCAAGGCGAGCGGCAAGGGAGGCCAAGCCCTCATCCGCACCTTTGATCGTCCAGGTGGTGCGGCAATATCCGCCGGGCCGGGGCGGATTGGAGGACGTGGTCTCCAGCCTGAGCCGCGAGCTGTTGCAGCGCGGGTTTCGGGTGCGGGTCGTCACCCTCGATCGGCTGTTTTCTGACCCCGATAAAACCCTGCCAGCCTTCGAAGTGATTGAAGGCGTGGAGGTGGTCCGCGTCCCCTATCGCGGCAGCAGCCGTTATCCGCTGGCGTTTTCCGCCTTTCGCCATATCCGCGATGCCGATCTTGTCCATGTCCATGGGGTGGATTTCTTTTTCGATGCGCTGGCGCTTGGCCGGTTTCTGCACGGCGCGCCGATGGTCGCCACCACGCATGGCGGCTTTTTTCACACCCGTAAGTTTGCCACGATCAAGCAGATGTGGTTCAGCAGCCTGACCCGGTTGTCGGCGAGTGCTTATCGGTCGGTTGTGTGCTGTAGCGCCTCGGATCTGGCCATGTTTAGGGTCATCCAGCCCAGGCACTCGGTCTTGATTGAAAATGGCGTCGATACCAGCAAGTTTTCCGGTCTGGCGTCGCGCCAGCCGGTGAAACGGATCGTGACGATTGGCCGTTTCTCGGTCAACAAGCGGCTTGATCATCTGTTGCAGGCCATGGCCGTGCTGGTGAAGCGCGATCCGCAGTGGCGGCTCGATATTGCCGGTTCGCCATCGGATCTGTCCGCGCAGGATGTCAGCGCGCTCATCGACGCCAATGGTCTGGCTGATCATGTCGGCCTGCACCTGCAACCCGATAATCGCCTTCTGGGCGAGTTGATGTCCAAGGCCTCGATCTTTGCCTCGGCATCCGATTATGAAGGTTTCGGCTTGGTGGCCGTGGAGGCCATGAGCGCCGGTCTGGTGCCTGTTCTGCATGAAAACGATGCCTACCGGGCGCTGGCAGCCCAGCATTCCGGCATTGAGCTTGCCGATTTTGCCGATGCCGCACGTGCGGCGACGTCGATTGAAACGGCGTTCGCCCGGTTGGAAGCCGAGGGTGCCGATCTGCGCCACGCCCTTGCCGCTGATGTCAGCCGCTATTCCTGGGAAGGCGTGGCGGAGCGTTACATTGCCCTTTACCGGCGCGCCCTGCCTGCCATTCACCGTTGTGGGCATGAGGCTGCGGCATGAGCAATGCCCAGGTGATGACTGATGTTAAGCCGCGCCGTCATGTTCTTGTCGTGACCGGGCAGCATTTCGCGGATGCGCCACGCAAGGTCGATCTGCATTTTATGGCACACAGCCTGCTGTCGCGGGGCGACAAGGTGGATTTCCTGGTTTGGCGGCTCAGCCCGATCAGCCGGCTGCTGAAGGATGGGCGTTACGCCTTTGCCCGCAAACATCGCCTCAACCGATGGGAGGGTTTGAGCGAGGGATTGCGGCAATTCATCTGGTTTCAGCTTTTCCATCCGATGAACCTGAAATTTTCCTGGCTCAATCGCCTGGCCGATCCGCTGTTTTCCCGCGTCAGTGCGGTTTTGCCCAAAACGGTCCGCGATGCGCTGCCTTCTTATACCCATATCCTGGTGGAAAGCGGGCCTTCGCCGCTGCTGGCCCCAGTGCTTCGCCAGCATGCGCCGAAGGCCCGGATCATCTACCATGCCGCCGACCGGCTTTCGACCATTGGCGTGCCGCCTGCTGTCTACCGGACGCTTGAAAAGACCATCGGGCTTTACGATAGCGTCCATGTGCTGGCGCAGGCGCTGCTGGCGGATTTTCCAAGCGACGCACCGCTGCTTTACCTGCCACATGGCATTGATAAGTTGGTTTTCGATGCCGCCAAGCAAAACCCCTATCAGAGCGGTGCTTACCAAGGCCGCAAACATGCCGTCAGCGTTGGCGACATGTTGTTTGATCCCGATGCCATCGATGTCATGGCTACCGCCAATCCGGATTGGACCTTTCATCTGTTCGGTGCCAAGGCATTGCCGCGTCGGGTGCTGCCCAATATCGTCGCCCATGGCGAACAGGCTTTCGAGCGGATCGTGCCGTTCATTAAATTCGCCGATCTCGGCATCGCACCGTACCGGGATGGGGCAAGCGCCGATTATCTCAGCCAATCGAGCCTGAAGATGATCCAGTATAGCTATTGCCGCCTGCCGATTGTCGCGCCGCATTTTGCCGCCATGGGGCGGAGCCATGTGATGGGTTATGACCCCGCCGATCCGGTCTCGATCCGCGCGGCTTTTTCAGTCGCGGCAGTGTTTGATCGTCAGACGATTGCAACGGATGGTGTTTTAAGCTGGGACGAGACGGTCGATGTCTTGTTTGCGGGATGATGGAACGGATAACAGCCTTGAGGACACGGAGAACACCGGGGATATGGTGAGGCGATGAGCAATGGAATAGTCGCAAATTCCGCGTTCAATGCGGCGGCAGGACTGACCCTGCTGGCGACGGGATTTATATGCTCTATCTTCACGGCACGGTTTCTTGGCCCGGAAGCCAATGGCATCATTGCCTTTTCCATCTGGCTTGCCTCCACGGCGGCGCTGGTGGCCGAACTTGGCACCGGCGTACTTTTATTGCGTCTTCTGCCGCAGTTAAAGGGGCAGGGCTATGGCGAAGCAGACCGTAAAGGGTTCGCTGCCTATCTGCTCTGGCCGGTGGTTGGCTCGACATTGCTGCTGCTGACGTTCTACTTCCTGTTTTTCTGGGTGGCGGAGGCCAGGCATTGGGCAGAAACCGCGCCTGAAGTGCTGGTGGTGACGGCGCTGTTGTTTGCCACGCAGGCCATCGGGATGTTTGCCAAGAATTACCTGATCGGCGAACAGCGGGTGGATATTTTCTTCCGCATGACCTTGACGGCCGGGCTGCTGCAATTGGTTGGCGTTGTGGCTGGGACCTTGCTGTTCGGCGTGCCGGGTGCGCTATTCGGTTATGTTCTGGCCTATATTTCCCAGTTTCTCTTCGCTGCTGCCCTGTTGCGTCACAAGGTGAAAAGCTGCGGTATCGGGCTTCAATATCTGCTCGGCTCCTCCTTCGTGCTCTCGCTGGAATTCATGGTGGATTCGATCTTCCTGAACCGGATAGAGCTGTTCTTCCTGCAACGCTATCAGGGCATTGAGACGGTCGGCTATTATTCCGTGGCTTTCTCGCTGACCAATCTTGCCTTGCAGGTCCCCATCCAGCTTTCCGGCAGTCTTGTGCCTTATTACGCCGAACATCTGCACCGCGCGCCGGGCGGACGGTTGCCAGTGGCGATGTTTGAAAGCGTGGTGCGCAGCCTGGCCTATTTCACGCTGCCGATGAGCCTGGGCCTTGCGGCGATTTCACATCGGCTTGTGACGCTGGTGTTTGGCGATGCCTTTGCCCCGAGCGCGCCGATGCTGACACTGCTGGCGCTGTCTGTGCCCGTTGCCGTTGCCTGTCAGGTGGCGACACAATATCTGTTTGCCCTCGATAAAATCCGCCAAAGACTGTTTGTCGGGTTGGGCGGTGCGTTTATCATGCTGGTCGGGGATGTTTTGCTTGTGCCTTCTTATGGGGGCGAAGGTGCGGCTTTCGTGCGGATTGTGGTGTTTACCGCCATGAGCCTGGCGATGCTGCGCTGGATGCGGTTCGAAGGGTCATTGGCGCCGCTGGGGTTCAGTCTTTTCAAGGTTACCGTAGCCGCTGGCTGTTGTGCGGCGGCGGCTTTGGCGGTGCAGGATGTGGTGCCGGGTATTGGTGGCCTTGTCCTTGCCATTATCGGGGCCATCAGCGTCTATTGCCTTGCACTTCGGCTGTTGCGGGTCGTGCCGGAGGCGGATGTGGTGGTCATGGCAGGGCTGATCGCCCGTTTGCCAAAACGGCTGGCGGGGCCTTTGAATCTGGCTTTGATGGTGCTGACTGCGACACCCAAACGGAGCTGAGTGGGGTCTGGAGCATGCTTTGTCCTGACGGTTGGAACAAGGCTGCTGGTGTCCTTTATATATGCTAAATAATTTTCACCTTAAATCCATGGAGATTTAAGGAATTATGCAGTAGCCGTTTTTGAGAGAGTGCCGTGGGGCAAGGAAAGGGCAGGTTGATGGAAGCGATAACCGAGCGGGTTGGCCCGGCATCTGGCCAGCGGCTTCAGCCGCACCAGCATGCTGTGGCCCAGCCGGTCAGCTTTGCCGGCACTTTCGGGCTCTATCAGCCGGCGGAGGGCGCCAAACAGGGTGTGGTGCGCAAATGCGCGGTGCTGTTTCTCCAGCCCTGGGGCTTTGAGGAAATGTGTACGCACAAGCTTTTTCGCATCATGGCGGAGGAACTGGCGTGCGAGGGTATTGCCAGTCTGCGTTTCGATTATCCCGGCACGGGCGACGCGCTGGACCCGCCGGACCGTACCCTCGGCCTGTCGCTCTGGCAGGATACGATACGCTTGGCCCTTGACGTGCTTGCCCAAAAGACCGGCGGCCTGCCGGTGATTTTGCTGGGGCATGGGCTGGGTGCGTCGCTCGGCGTGGGCATGGCCGCAGACCTCGATGGTCTGGCGGGATGTGTCGCTATGGCGCCCGTGGCCTCGGGCCGCGCTTATCTCAGGGAATTGCAGTTCTGGGCGCGGGTCATTGATGACGGATTGGGCCTAGCCGAACATTTGCGGCCGAGCGGGATGACGGCCATTGCCGGGCATGTGATGCCGGATGCAAAGGCCTCGGCCTTGAAGAAAACAGATTTTTCCGCCGTCCAGCCGCATCGCTCCATCCCGCATCTGTTCGTCAACCGGGCGGATCGGCCGGGTGATGGGCAATTGGCAAAGCAGATGGAAGCGAAAGGCGCGCGCGTCGAGACAGTCGACTATCCTGGCTATGATGCCATGGTCGGCAATCCTGCCATGGCCCGCATGCCCATGGTGGCGGCAGAAAATGTCATCAGCTGGATCGTTCGCCGTGCAGCAGCGCTTGGTGAGCAGAAGCGTCCCTTGGCGACCGATCCTTTGGCGGTATCCGGACAAGACGAAGATCAGGCGCACCTGGATGGCGGGGATTTCCGCGAGACGGCCCTTCGTTTTGGCCGGGGCAAACGGCTTTATGGTATTTTGTGCGAGCCGACCGGTCCCCGCTGCGGTGCAAGCGTTCTGTTGCTCAACACTGCCTATGACCGCAATGCGGGATGGGGGCGCTCGGGTGTCGCCATGGCGCGCAAGCTTGCAGGCGAGGGTATTGCCTCCCTGCGCTTCGATGTTGCCAATGTCGGCGATAGCCCGCCGGTGCCGGGCCTGCCGGATCAGGTACTTTACGCCGAAACCCAATATGACGATGTGGAAGCGGCGCTTGCCGTTCTCGAAGAGCGCTCACTGCTGCCCAGCGTGGTGGCTGGCCGGTGCAGTGGTGGCTATCTCGGATTTTCCTGCATGACCAAGGATCACCGCATTGCCGGAGCCTGCCTCGTCAATCCCTTCGTCTTTTATTGGGATAAAAGGCGGCGTGTGGAGGACGGGCTTGCCGTGGTGCCGCGTTCGCTCGATACCTACAAGCATCGATTGTTTCAGATGCAGACCTTGCGGCGTCTTTGGCGGGGCAAGGTGGATGTGAAAAACGCTATCCGCAATTTCGCTCTGGTCAGCGTGCGCCGTGTGTTGAACCGGCTTGGTCTCGCCCAGGTCTTCAGCCGCGACGTCCGGCTGGAGCATCGGGCCGTGCGCGTCGCCTTTGCCGCACTGGCAAAGCGCAAGACGCCGCTGGTGCTGCTCTATAGCGAGCAGGACGTTGGTCTTGACCATTTCTATCAGCATTTCGGCCCGCAGGGCCGCAAGTTGGAACGCTATCCCAATGTCCGCACCGACATTCTAGCGGAAACGGATCATAATTTCTCTCCCGCCGCTGCCCAGCAGCGCTATTTCGAGGAAATCAAAGCGCTGGCGATGACGGTTCAGGCGTCGAAATTGCCTGCCCAGCAGATCAAAGCCGGTGCATCCGCAGGCAAAGAACCTGTGTCAGAACCGGAAGCGTCGTAAGGCAGAGCCGCTGAGGATTTCGCCGCTGGGTTTGTCCGGTGTTAGAAGCCTGATCCGGCGGGCAAAACCGGGTGCCAGATGAAAGAAATCGTCGGTGCTGCGGCCGTCTTCCAAGGCGATATGGACGGATTGTGCCAGCCGGTCGGTTTCCAGCATCAGCCACCAGCCATCTTTTTCCTGCGACAGCGTGGTACGGATCTCTGCGTCATGCATGGCCGGAGCGCGCCCCTGCGGGAAGTGAAAGGATTGGCTGACGATTTCGCCGCTTGCGGGCTCGCTCAGGGTCGCCACAGTGACGTCATGGGCGGGCGGCCCGAAGCGGAAGGCATAGGTCGTGTCGAAAAACGCTCCGAACAGATCGGTGGCATGCAGTGTTATGCCGCTCCGTGGCGTTAAGACCACAGCGCGCCGTGCGGCCACGACCGGCAGTTTACCGTCGCGCAGGCAGGTGAGATCCAGGGTCAGGGTTTGTTCCCGCACCGTGTCATTGCAAAGATGCAGATCAAGCCCGTTGGTGCCTTCATCGGTCATGGTGATGCGGACGGGGTTGAAGGCGCGCCGCGCTGCGTACCAGACGGGTTTCGGCGCTCCGGTTGCATCCACCAGTCCCCAGCCGGGACCAATATTCAGGTCCTGAAAGGTCCAGACCAGCGCGCCATTGCAGGATGAGCCGGGACGTCGCCATTCCGCATAGGTTTCCTCCAGCACTTCTCCACTGACTGCCCGTGACAGATGCAGGTAGCGGGCCTGATTTTCCCGGCGCAACCGAGCCGGGTCGATATCGTAGAGCAGGGCGAGATAATGGTCACGAATATCCTCGAAATCCCAGGAGGCACCACGGTCTCGCGGCACACGCGCCTTCCAGCGGGGATCGTGAACCGGTGACACGGGCAAATGCCTGTCGAGCGTCTGTTGCTGGGGGACATGCGCAAAGGCGAGGCACTCGGTGGCAAAGCGGACATGGGCGCGGCGGGCATCTTCGAGCGGGCGGCAATAGGCGCCGACGCCGTAATAATGGGTGATGCCGGTATCCGGGCTGAAGGGCATTGCGCCACCCAACGGCGAGTTTTCCACATAAGGCAAATGCGGTGCAAAGCGCGCGCAGAGCTGCGGCAGAAGGCTGGTGAAGACAGGGCCTTTCCAGCTGGTTTCCGGCAGGCCCAGCATGGCGCCCTGCTGATAGACTTCGCTGCCGCCGCACAGGATCGCCAGCGAGGGAGAGGACTGTACGGCGCTTAACAGCTGTTCCACTTCCCGGCGGATATGCTCGGCAAACGCCTCATCGGCAGCAGGATAATCGAAATTGGCCAGCATGACATCCTGCCAGACCATCAGCCCCAGCCGGTCGCAGAGCCTGAAGAAATCGGCGCTTTCATAGGTCATGGTGCCGCCAATGCGGATCATGTTCATGCCGGCATCCGCGGCCATGCTCAGCCAGGATGCATAATCCTCGGCGGTGCCGGGCAGGCGGGTTATGTCGGCATTGGTCCAGACGGCACCCCGGCAGAAGATTTTCACACCATTGACGAAGATCGCAAAATCCTTGCCATCCGCGCCCCGGTCAACCCGGATGCGGCGAAAGCCGGTGAGGCCAAGCGAATGCGACCTTCCATCCAGCATCAGGCGAATGTCGTGCAGTACCGGCTCGCCATGGGTGCGCGGCCACCAGGGAGCGACGCCGGGAAGACGAAGCTGGCCCGCGACATGGCCCTCGGCATCGGCTTTGAGGGCGAGCGTCTCACCCGCACATGTCACCGATATGGCTGTGACAGTGCCTGTCAGCCGGAATGCGATGTCGAGCAGGCCGGTGCCGTTTTCATCGAGATCGGCTTGGAGCGCGAGATCGGTTATGGCGCTTGCGCCCGGGCGGATCAGGCTGATTGGCCGATACGGCCCGACCGCATGGATATCGGGGCACCAGCCGGGCATATGGCCAAGGGCGGTTGTGCGCACCAGCCGCAGGCCCTGGTCGCTCATCATCTGCGGGCGCCAGCGGGCTCTTGGGCCGCGCTTTTCCAAATGGGGTCTCAGGGCGCGAAAGCAGATCGACAATTCGTCCGAGCCGTTCAAGATCACATCGACATCATGGGCCTCGAACATGCTCTGCGATGACAGGACCAGCCTGTCGTTCAAATAGACCTCGGCAATGGTCGCCAAGCCTTCGAAGCGCAGCACGGCCGCGCCGGGCTGTTCGCCGGTCAGGGGGCGAAGATACCAAATGTCCTTGCCATGCAGCGGGCTTGGATGATCAGGGTCGAACAGGCCCGCCTTGGTCAACGCCTGGGCGACGGTGCCGGGCACCGGCGCCTGAAGGCGGGCGCTGGCGCGGTGCAATGCTTTCGGGCTTTCATAGGTGCCTGGCTCGCAGACCAGCAAGGTCCAACCGGCTTCCAGCGGGCGGATGTCGGCATCGAGATAGGTGATCATCGGCTATGCGTCCCTTTAGAGCATTTCCAGGAAAAGTGTGAAGCGGTTTTACGTCCGGAAATGCGCAAAGCAAAGACCTGGAGCATTTCCGCGATTCAACGAAGCGCTGAAATGCTCCAAAAGCAAGATGGCGCCTGAATGACCAGATCTGGCCTCATACCATCTTGTTGGCAAGCCCGGTCATCAGCCTGTCCCATGCGTCAATGGCGGGGTCAAGAGCTGCTTTTAGCGGTTCGAATTTCTTGCGAGTGATGGCGCGGGCCAGCTGGAACTGGACCGTTTTTGCCAGTTCGGAAATCCGCAATGCTTCGGCAATTTCGCTCGTATAGCGCCCATCTGCGGCGAGCCAGTGCAGATGACTGGCCAGAAGCTCGAAATTCGCCCCTAATTGCCGCAGTGTGTTGAAGGCATAAGTGTGAAAATAGCCGAAGGGTCGCTCCGCGATGGCTTCCACTTGGGCCGGAAAGACCTCTGCAAACTCTGCAAAGGGATTGCCTTTCGGGCGGCGGGCAAAGTGAAAGGCGAAAAGCCGCTCAGCGACCTGGCGCAGATGCGTCTCATCCGGCCGGGTTTCGGGGAGTTTGGCAAATTCGGTATAGGGCAGGAACGGTGCGGTCTCTGGTGCTGCTAATTGCCAAATTCCGTCGAAATCCTCAGCCTCCAGCCGGAAAAATCCGCCATTGTGGAAATAATCCATCGACCGGCCTGCGAGATCCAGCCGGTTGACGCCGACCGTGGTCTTGCCATGGTGCTGGCGATAACCGACACCTGCGGTATCGGGCATGAAATAGCTGTCCATTTCGACAAGGCACAACCGGCCACGGCTGATCTGCTGGGCCACATGCGTTTCGGCCCGGTCGAAAATTGCCAGCTCGGTGACGCGGATGCCGTAAAGCGCTTCAAGATCTTCCAGCGGCACCTTGAAGAAGGTGAATTGGTCGCCCTCGAAATCCTGGGTCAGGGTAAAGCCCAGCATGGCCTCCGGCGGCAGGCCCAGCACGGACAGGACCTCGATCCACAGATCGACATAGCAATTGGTCTCTGGCCACATGCGCTCCGCCGAATGCAGCAGATGGGGAGTATAGCGAGCCGGATCGAGCGGCAGGACCGTGGTCATCATCAGCCCCAGAGTGCGGTGCGCACCGATTGCGGCCAGGCCTTGACGTCCAGTCCGTGGTGATGGAACAGCGCCAGCGCGATCCGCTCCAAACCGAAGCCGACGCAAGCGGTATGAGCAACCGAACCGTCTTCCAGGTTCAGGCCCCATTTGCTGCCAAAGGCATCCTGATGATAGTTGAAGCTCATGCAGGCGGTGGGCTTGGCGACCGAGGTGATCGGGATCAGCAATTCGAATTTCAGGTTCTGGTCGCGCTGGTTATTGGCCAGCATCTTGCCGGCGCGTCCGAAGAACGGATCGTTGGCAATGTCGATTTCGACCGGCAATGCCACCTCTTCCATCATTTTCAGGCCGCGATCCATCCAGGTCTGGCGAAAATCGGTGACATGGCTCTCTGAGCCCATGCAGACATATTCGCGCATGCGAAACAGCTGCTGGCGGGCCGGATCGGTCGAGGGTTCATGGCGGAAACAATAGGATTGCAAATCGAACAGTGCGCCGGAGGCGGCAATCGGTCCACGCTTGGCAATGGTCGGATACAGCGGATAGCAGGCGGCAGGCGTCAGCACGATATCCGTCGCTTTCTGGTCCTTCGTCCAGTCCTCATCGGCATCCATGCATTTCAGCAGGCTGACATGGTCAAGCTCGTTGCCGCAGAAGCTGTGCACGGTGCCGGCCAGTTGCGGAAAGCTCTTCATATAGCCGCTGGTCTCGAAAAAGGCCCGGTTCATGCCCGGCGGAAAGCGCAGAGCTTCGGCGCCATCCGCGCCACCGAACCGGTCGATCAACCGCTCGAAAGCGGCGATAACATCCTCGAACTGGCCGCTGCGGCCATAAAGCCCGTCCACGCCAGTGTCTATCAGCAGGCCGGCATCGAACAGCCGGTCCAGAAAATTGGCTTGCGTATCCATTTGCTTACCCCAGCAGATGTGTGTCGAGTTTGTGGACCAGCAACATCGTTGATGTGTTGGCGAGAATGCGGTCATTGGAAATCATCAGCCGGGCGGAATGCGCGTCGCGCAGATGGCGGCCAAGACTGTAGGGCGTGCCGTTTTTGTAGCCCATGATGCCGCAGATCAGCATGGCCTGGTTGATGATGTCGATAATCGTCTCGGACGAGGCGATCTTGACATTGTTCATCGTCACCGAAAAGCCGAAGGACGACAGCTTGTCGCCGTCGTTTTTGGCCTCTTCATAGGCGTGCAGCGCCGCCACCACATTGGAGCGCACCAGCTGCAACAGATTGGCGGCTTGCGCCAGATGCAAGGCACCAGGCGGCATCTGACCCATTTGCGCGGTGTTTTGGCTCTTACGGGCGGCGGCGCGCACGAAACTTTGCGCTCTCACCACGGCATCAACGGCGATGCCGTACCAGACGCCGCTCCATAGAATATGGGAGGCGGCCAGCATCGACTGGGCGGCAATGTCGGCGAAGGGCTTCGGCAGGATCTGGACGGCTGGCGCTTCGCCCTTGAACAGGAAGCCATCGGATCGCGTGCCGCGCATGCCCAGCGTATCCCAGTCCACGGTCTTCTCCAAGCTATATTGGCCCTTGAGAAATACCGTCATCACCTGGTCGGACGGGGCGGCATCCTTATGGGCGCGCGAGGTAATCAGGATCGCATCGGCCTCTGATCCATAGGAAATGACCGTGGCGTCCTTTTCCAGTCGGCAGGTGTCGCCGTCGATCTCGATGGCGCAGATGGAATTGCGCAGATTGCCGCCAATGCCGCCTTCAGTCGTGGCGGAGCCGAGCAGCAATTGTGCATCAGCAACCCGTGCCATGAAGCTGCGCTGCCAGGCATTGTCCTGGGCATGTTCCACGAGGCTGGAACATTTGATGTGATGCATGGCGAAAATCATCGCGCTGGAGGCGCAGGCCTGGCCAAGCGTGGTGCAGATCTCGGCAATTGCGGCAAATCCGGCATTTTCACCGCCAAGCTCCGCTGGGATCTGGATGCCGAGCAGTTGCTCCGCCTTCAATGCATCCACGGTCTCGCGCGGAAATCGGCCCTGGCGATCGACATCCTCGGCATATTGCGCAGCAATGGCGGCAACGCGCGCCGCGCGGGCGGCGAGATCACCTTTGGGCAGTGATGTTTCAAGGGCGTGAGTGGCCGGAACGGTCATCAGGCAACCTTCCGATCCTCCAGGATCTGGCGCACCGTGCGTTCGATGGCCTCGATGCTGGCAAAGGATTTGCGATTGAGCAGGTGGTCTGGAAATTCGATGTCGAAGGCTTCCTCTATACCGAGCATCAGTTGCACGGAAGCAAAGGAAGACAGTCCCAGTGCGTAAAGATCGGCATCAGCCGCAATCTCTGTAACGGCAACCTGTAAGCCGCCGACTCTGCCCAGAATAGTCCGAATGGTCTCGTTCATCTCAACCTCTCATAGGAAATCTGTCTGATCAGGAAGATTGAAATAGACCAGAAATCGTAAGATTAGGCTAATATGAATATTTCAATTCTTTTGATCCTGTCCAAAATTCTAACAGAATCGTTGAGATTTCAAATCTTTAAGGTTTGTTGTTCTGGGCTTTTTTTGGTATTATCTCATCTTTCTTTAAGGTTGTATTTTTGAAGTCATCTACTTTAGATTGCGATAACCATGTCTACCTATCACGATAAATATGGTGATGCCCATGGAAGTCCGTGACCCGATAATGATCGCCGTCCTTGCTGATCCGGCTCGCATCGATCGGCGCCTTGCCATGGCCGCCGGGAATATCCAACACGTAAGTCGGCTGACAGAGGCCAGACAGATGCCCATGTAAGGCCGAAACGATGGCTTGGCCTTCCTCTATGCTGAGGCGGAAATGGCCGGTGCCGGGCGCCAGATCCGGGTGATGCAGGTAATAAGGCCGGATACGCATGTCGACAAAAGCCCGCATCAGCTCCGCCAACACGCCAGCATCGTCATTGACACCCTTCAGCAGCACCGTTTGACTTAAAAGTGCAAAGCCGGCTTGCAGGAGCTTTGCGCTCGCCGCCCTGGCTTCATGCGTCAGCTCACGCGGGTGGTTGGCGTGGATGGCGATATAGGTGGTCTTGCCGCTCGCCTGCAAAGCGTCGAGCAGATCCTTGTCGATACGGGCCGGATCGGCAACCGGAACACGGCTGTGAAACCGGATGATCCGGACATGATCGATGCTACCCAATTGCTGCAAGATCGACCGCAGCCGGCGTGGCGACAGAACCAGCGGGTCGCCGCCGGTAAAGATGACCTCCCAGATCTCCTTATGGTCACGGATATAGGCTATGGCCGCGTCTAACGCTGGACCTGAGAGCAGGCCATCGCCTTCCGGCCCGACCATTTCGCGGCGAAAACAGAAACGGCAATAGACCGGGCAGCTATGCACCACCTTTAACAGAACTCGGTCGGGATAGCGATGGACAATACCTTCGACCGGGCTATGGGCATGGTCACCGATGGGATCGGCCCGCTCCACCGGTAGATGCTCCAATTCGCCAACCTGGGGTATGAATTGCGCGGCAATCGGGTCTTTGGGGTCGTTTGGATTGATCAAAGCCAGCATGGCGGGCGTAATGGCGATGGCGTAGCGGGCAGCGACCGCGTCCAATTCCGTGCGGGTTTCGGCAGTAACAAGTCCGGTCTCGATCAGTTCCCCGACAGTTTTCACGGTTCTGATGGGAGCGGTCACGGCTGCGGCTCCGCCACCGGCGTCCACAACACCTGCTCGATCCGCTGTGCGCCGGTCGCCAGCAGCACCAGCCGGTCGAAGCCGAGCGCGATGCCAGAGGCTTCGGGCATGATGGCCAGTGCCTCCAGAAAATCCTCGTCGAGCGGATAGGTCTCGCCATAAACCCGTTGTTTTTCCGCCATTTCCAGCATGAAGCGACGGCGTTGCTCCTGCGGATCGGTCAACTCGCCGAAGGCATTGGCCAGTTCGACGCCGCAGGCATAAAGTTCGAACCGTTCGGCGACGCGCGGATCGTCGGCCGCAGGCCGGGCGAGGGCGGCTTCCGCCACGGGATAGCGGTCGAGAATGGTGGGCTGGCCAAAGCCCAGATGCGGTTCGACTTTTTCAACGATCACCCGGCTGAACAGATCGGCCCAGCTATCGTCTTCGGCGACGCGCATGCCCCCCTGCCGTAATTGTGCGGCCAGATGGTCACGATCGGTTTCGCCACCGACAAACACGCTGCCCAAAAGATCAATGCCCGCATGGCGCTCGAAAGCATCGGCAACGCTGAGCCGCTCAAACGGGGCAAATGGATCGCAAACGCCGCCGCGAAAGGAAAATTGCCTTGTTCCGGTCGTTTCGGCGGCAAGCGCCAGGATGGCGGCGCAATCGTCCATCAGCCGCTCATAGGCTTCCCCAGCGCGATACCACTCCAGCATGGTGAATTCCGGGTGGTGCAGGGGACCGCGCTCCCGGTTGCGGTAGACATGGGCAAAGCAGGCGATGCGGGACTCACCAGCGGCCAGCAGTTTCTTGCAGGCAAATTCCGGTGATGTATGCAGGTAAAGAGGATGCGATTGGCCATCATTGCCGATAGCGCTTGTTGCGAAGGCATGCAGATGCGCCTCATTGCCAGGCGAGACCTGCAAGGTTGCCGTATCGACCTCCAGGATGTCGTGACGGCTGAAATAGAGCCGCAGGGCGGCCTGGATGGCATTGCGGCCAAGCAGGAAGGGGCGGCGGTCGGTATGGACCTGCGGTGTCCACCAAGGGGAGGCGGAGAGGCGCTTTTCGCTCATTCCAGTCATTCCACTCTTAATCTTTCGTCCTTGGCCGGCAATTCGGCTGCAACACGGGCTGGCTATTTCGGCAAATTTGGGTTAGGTGCGCCCCATGCAACGTCACAGCATGTCAAAGGGGCGCAAGGTCGTCCTTTACGATGTGTGTTTGAGAGATACAAGGAATTCCGAATGGTCAAGGTCATCGCCTCTTCGGTCCGCAAGGGCAATGTTCTCGAAGTCGACGGCAAGCTCTATGTCGTGCTTACCGCGCAAAACTTCCATCCCGGCAAAGGCACGCCGGTGACCCAGATCGACATGCGCCGCATCGTTGACGGCGTGAAGGTGTCTGAACGTTGGCGCACGACCGAGCAGGTGGAGCGCGCTTTCGTCGAAGACGTCAACCACCAGTTCCTCTACGAGGATGGTGAAGGCTTCCACTTCATGAATCCAGAAAACTACGATCAGATCGTCGTTGATGTCGAGACGATGGGTGACCAGAAGGCCTATCTCCAGGAAGGCATGACCTGCGTCATTTCCATGTATGAAGGTGTTGCGCTGGCGCTTGACTTGCCGCGCCATGTGACGCTGGAAATCATGGAGACCGAACCGGTCGTGAAAGGCCAGACGGCATCCTCGTCTTATAAGCCTGCAATGCTTTCCAACGGCATCCGCACCCTGGTGCCCCCGCATATCAATGCCGGAACCCGTGTTGTGATCGCCACCGAAGACAATTCCTATGTTGAGCGTGCCAAGGACTGATGTCCGGCGGTTCGATCTGTCGTTTCTGCCTGATGTTTGATTAATGAAAAGCCCGGTCTCCTTTGCGAGCCGGGCTTTTTGCTATTACGCGGCAATTTTAAAGACGCTTGCGTTCGGTGCTGCCGGCAATACGCAATGCAAACAAAATGGCCATCAATAAAAAACGCCCGGCGATCAGGATCGCCGGGCGTTTGCATGAGAAGTCTGATGCTTACTTGGCTTTGGCAAGCGCAGGCGGGATATCCGCAGGCTTGACATTGGCTTCAATAGCCTGGGCCTTGCCGTTGAAATTATAACCGCCGCCAATGGCAACATTCAGTGTCACATAGTCATTGGCCATTTGCTGGATCGATTCGGCAAGGCTGGCCTGAGCGGTGGTCAACTCACGCTGCGCATCCAGGACATCGAGCAGGGACGACGCGCCGTCCTTATAGGATGCGGTCGAAAGTTCGAGCGCTTCCTTGTAGGACTTTACATAGGCACGATTGGCTGCAACGGCGCGCGCATCGCGGTTATAAGCAGCAAGCGCGCTTTCAACGTCTTCGACGCCGTTCAGCACAGTCTGCTTCCAGGCCAGGTATTTTTCACGAGCGACCGACTGGGCATTCTTGACATTGGCGCGCAGCGTGCCGCCGTCGAATATCGGCAGGTTGAGCGATGGCCCGAATGACCAGGTATTGGCTGTGCCATGCGTGTTGGAATGGACATAGGAAGGCGAGATCGAACCGCTGAGCGTGATGGACGGCAGCAATTGCGCCTGGGCATTGCCAATATCGTAGACGGCGGCGGCCAGATCGCGTTCTGCCTTGCGGATGTCAGGGCGGTTGCGGATCAGGTCAGCCGGAATTCCCGACAGAACCACACGACGGGCAACCGGCTGAGGTGCATGCTTCTTCAGATCGTTGATGAGCGTCGAGGCCGGAAGGCCAAGGAGTGTCGAGATATGATAGGCATTGCTATAGAAGTTGGCTTCAAAACCAGGAATATCCGCCAGCTGCGAGTTGACCAGACCTTCGGACTGGACGACATCGAGGCGCGAAGCAGCGCCGGCCTCAAGCTGTAGCTTGGTCAGTGCCAGGGTTTCGCGGCGAGACTTGACGGCTTCGTTGGCGATTGCGATGCGAGCTTGATAGTAGCGGGCGTCGATATAGGCTGTCGCCAGATCGGAAAGATAGGTCAGGCGAGATGTATCGACGCTGGCATAGGCGGCATCGAGCGATGCAGTGGCGCTCTGCTTGGCGCGGCGATATTGACCCCAAAGATCGAGAAGCCAGGATGCGGAAAGCTCGCCTTTGGATTCCCAGGCCCGAGGCTGAGAATTATAGCCGCCATTGGTTTGGCTGCCGCTTTCGCTTGCCGTGCCTGTCAGGCTTGGCAGGCCGCCGGCAGATGAGGTGACGACAGTCGCGCGCGCCTGCTCGATCCGTTCCAGCGCTTGCAGAACATCGAGATTCTGGTTGACGCCCTGGTTGATCAGCGTGTTGAGGCGCGCATCGTTGAATGCCGTCCACCACTGCACAGTGGTGGTGTCCTGTGCAGACTTCGTCCCGCCCTCTGTAAATTTGGCAGGAAGTGCGGTTTGTGGCGGGCTGTGCTCGGGCCCCATCACGCAACCTGACAGAAGCAGCATTGCAAAGGGCGCAGCTAAGCGTACGGAGACCATCTATTCTATCCCTGTTTCAATCCGAAGGCGCGCCGAGCAAGCAATGGGCCGCGACCGCCACAATCTCGAAAATGCCGCGCTTTTTTTGGAGCGCGGCAACTGTTTTTTAACCTATCGTTTCTGCTCTGCTTGTAACAGCTCTTCTTTGGCTTTTGCACGGTTTGAAGCGCGTCTGACAATGACAAAAAAGGATGGAACAAAGAAAATTCCGAGCAGTGTTGCAGAAAGCATACCACCGAGTACGCCGATACCGATTGCGTTCTGCGCCGCAGAGCCCGCGCCAGTGGCGATTGCCAGCGGAACGACACCAAGAATGAAGGCGAGCGATGTCATGATGATCGGCCGAAGACGCAGTCTTGCCGCCTCCAGGGTCGCATCCATCAGGCTCAATCCGTGTTCCTGCCGCTCCTTGGCGAACTCGACGATCAGAATGGCGTTCTTTGCCGCCAGACCGATTGTGGTGAGCAGCCCGACCTTGAAGTAGACGTCGTTGTCCTGCCCCATCAAGGTTGCTGCCGCAACGGCGCCAAGAACACCAATCGGCACGGCCATGATCACCGAGAAGGGGATCGACCAGCTTTCGTAGAGTGCCGAGAGGCATAGGAAGACGATCAACACCGACAAGGCGTAGAGCAAGGGCGCCTGCGAGCCTGACAGTCTTTCCTGATAGGAGATGCCCTGCCAGGCGACGGTGTAGCCGCCATCCATCTTGGAAACCAGCCGCTCCACTTCGTTCATGGCATCACCGGAGCTGACGCCGGGTGCCGCAGAACCGTCGAGCGAGAAGGCGGTGACAGCGTTGAAAGCCGAAATCGAAGGAAGTCCGTTGACCCATTTTGCGTCCGTGAACGATGAGAAGGGCACCATCTCACTGCTCGAATTGCGGGCATCCCAATATTTTATGTCCTCAGCCTGCATACGATACGGGGCATCGCCTTGCACATAGACCTTCTTGATCTTGTTGTTCAGCGTGAAGTCATTGACATTGGTGCCAGCGAAAATGGTCGTCAGCATTGAGTTGGCGTCGGAAATCGTTACGCCCATGGCGCTGAGCTTTTCCTGGTCGAGAACAAGCTTGACCTGACTTTCCTCATCGCGGTCGTTCGGGCGCATAGCGGTGATAAGGCCGCTGCTATTGGCCTCTGCCAGCAATTGTTTCGCGGCGATAGACAATGCTTCCGAGCCGTGGTTCCCGTTATCGACGAGATACAAGGAAAAACCACTGGAATTGCCCATGCCCTGAATGGCAGGTGGCAGAATCGGAAAGACCTGCGCTTCACGAATGGTCATGAAATAGCCCATCGCGCGTTGGACGATGGCGCCAGCGGCCATCTCCGGCTTCTTGCGCAGGTCGAAATCCTTCAGCTTGGCGAAAACCAGACCGTAGTTCTGACCACTGCCGTTGAAGCTGAAACCATTGACGGCGAAAACCGAATCGACAACGCTGCTTTCCTTGTCGAGCAGATAATCCTCAACTTTTTTCATCACTTCGCCCGTCTGTGCCGAGGTCGAACCATTCGGAAGCTGGACGATCGTCATCAGTACGCCCTGGTCTTCCTGCGGCAGGAAGGAGGAGGGCAGGCGCAGGAACAGCCAGGCGCAACCGCCGACCAATACCGCGAATATCAACAGAAGCCGGAGTGGGCGCCTCAGCAGGTGACCAATGGACCAGACGTAGCCATTGGTCGTGCGGTCGAAATTGCGATTGAACCATGCCGCTGGTCCGGTCGTCTTCTTATGATTCTTGTCGATCGGTTTCAGTATCGTCGCGCAAAGCGCAGGTGTCAGGACGAGTGCGACAACCGCAGAAAGCAGCATCGCCGAAATGATGGTGACTGAAAACTGACGATAGATAATGCCGGTCGAGCCACCAAAAAACGCCATGGGAACGAATACGGCCGTCAGCACCAGAGCGATGCCGATGATGGCGCCAGTGATTTCGCCCATTGATTTCTGGGTCGCCTCCAGGGGAGGAAGACCCTCTTCGGACATAATGCGCTCGACATTTTCCACCACGACGATGGCATCATCGACGAGAAGGCCGATGGCAAGCACCATGGCGAACATGGTCAGTGTGTTGATCGAATATCCCGTCAGCGCTAGAATGCCAAACGTACCAAGCAAAACGACGGGCACGGCGATCATCGGAATGAATGTCGCCCGGAGGTTCTGTAGGAAGATCAACAAGACGAAGAAGACGAGGACGATGGCTTCAATCAGCGTATGAACGACCTTTTCGATCGAAAGTGATACGAAAGGCGTTGTGTCGTAAGGATAGATGATGCTGACATTCTGAGGCAATGCTGGTGCGATCTGCGCCAGCTTGGCCTTCACACGGGAGGCCGTATCGAGAGCATTCGCTCCCGTTGCAAGGTTAACCGCGAAGCCGGATGCCGCCTTACGGTTTGACCGCGACGTGGATGTATAGCTCTCCTGGCCGATTTCAACACGGGCCACGTCGCTCAAACGGACATTGGCACCGCTGGTATCGACTTTCAAAATAATCCGCTCAAAGTCCGACACAGTGGTCAGCTGGCTCTGAGCCGTCATGGTGATATTGATCTGCTGTCCTTCGACGGATGGAAGGCCGCCGACCGAGCCAACGGAGACCTGCGTATTCTGCGCCTCTATGGCTGATGTGACATCGGCAGGGGTCAGCTGAAACTTGCGCAGCTTGAAGGGGTCGAGCCAGACGCGCATGGCAAAGGCGGAGCCGAAGGCATTTATATTGCCGACGCCTTCCAGGCGTTTCACCTGATCTTCAATCTGGGCGGAAAAGATATCGCCGAGGTCTGCCGATGTGCGCTTGCCATCCGTGGACACAAGAGCGCCAACCAACAGAATACTGGAGGTCGATTTCGTCACTTCGATGCCGAGATTCTGCACCACGGAAGGTAATTGCGATTCCACCAGTTGCAGCTTGTTCTGGACTTGGACCTGAGCCATGTCCGGATCGATGCTGTTGTCGAAGGTCAACGTGATGGATGACGATCCAGACGTCGATGAAGAGGTCATATATGTCAGGCCATCCAGCCCGGTCATTCCGTCCTCAATGATCTGAGTAACGGTCTTCTTGACGGTATCGGCGCTGGCACCTGTATAGGTGGCGCTGATTTTTACGGATGGTGGTGCGATTTCTGGATATTGCGAAATCGACAGGCTGGTGATAGCCAGCCCGCCGCCCAGCATGATCACGATCGCGATCACCCAGGCGAAAATCGGTCGCCGTATGAAGAATTTTGACATGAGTTAATTCCTGATCACGATGTTGCAGGAGATGTCCTTTGACATCATGATTTCGGTGCTTCCGTCGCAGCCTTGCCTGCTGCCGGCGCAATAACAAAGCCCTTGGAATCGATTTGAGCAGGTACTGGCTTGACGGTCGCGTTATCGGTAATCGACTGGAAGCCGTCGAGGATCAGTTGATCGCCATCCTTGACGCCGTCATTAACTAACCAGCTATTGCCAGACAACTTGCTGCTTGGGAATGTTCGGGTTTCGACCTTGTTGTCGGAATTGACGAATTTCGCGGTCAAGTCGCCGTTCGCATTGCGGGACGCAGCACGCTGGGGAATGAGATAGCCTTCCTCCTCGCCGACGGTAATGGTGGCACGAACATACATGCCAGGCAGAATGAGGTCGTCGGGATTATCGAACAATGTGCGAACAGAAACTGTGCCGGTCGTGGTGCTGACGGCCATTTCCGACATGTCGATCTTGCCCACATGCGGGTATTCCGTGCCATCTTCCATCGTCAGACGGATATCCGTCGTGTCGGCATCCGCGCCACCGCTGTTGCGCTTGAGGTTTCCGGCCTTGATGGCGGCGCGCAGGCGCAAGAGGTTCACGCTGGATTCGTTCAGCTTGATATAGATCGGATTGATCTGGCGGAGTGTCATCAACGAGTCCGTTTGACTGGCCGTAACCACGTTGCCGATCGAATAATTGGTTGCCGAAGTCACGCCATCGAAAGGCGCCTTTACGGAGGTCAGATCCAGATTGATCTGCGCGGTCTGAAGAGAGGCCCGCGATTCAGACACGGATGCCTTTGCCTGGAGCAGCGTCGTTTGGGCGTCTTCATATTCTTTTTGCGATGCACCGGTATTGGCCAGACGCTCATAGCGCTGAAGATTTGCCTCCGCAGCCGGTACGCTCGCCTCGGATTTTTCCAAGGTCGCCTTGGCTTCATCCAACGAGGCCCTATAGGTATCCTCGTCGATCTTGTAGAGCAGATCGCCAGCCTTGACGAAGCTGCCCTCCTTGAAGGCGATTTCCTTGATCACGCCGCCAACCCGTGGACGAATGTCAGCGGTTTGGAAAGCTTCCGCGCGACCCGACAATATGGTCGTCAGCGGTGCGGTGGATTTTTTAATTGCAAGAACACTCACCGGGCTTGGTGGTCTTTCGCCTCCGGCCCCCCCTGGTCCTCCTGGGCCGCCGGCTTGCTTTTTCCCGTCATCGCTGCATCCGCTCAGCGCAATCGCCGCCACGAGAATAATGGATGACAGGGTGAGATGTCTGGCCATGCGCAGATCCTAATTTCCGAGATAGTCTTGTTCTGACAGTTTCAGTAAAAGAAAATGATCACAAGACAATAAAATTCCGTAACCGCTCTATCGGCCGTTGTTTTTTGCGCGATGGCATCCAGGACACGGCTTGCCCACAAACGGCGTATATCGTGACGTAAATTAACAACCGTCACTTTGCAAGTGGATTTTGCAGTGCGGTAGTCACGAGGCCAATCAAATCCCGGCAGCGAATATGGAGAATCTCGGGCTTTTCCCGCGTGATTGAAAGTGGATGGATAACCCCTTCCAAAGCGGTGGCAATGACGGATGCAGTATGACGCGGATCGGTTACGAAAAAGTCGCCCGTCGCCACGCCTTCAAGGACGATGGTTTCGAAAATTGCGCAAATCTTTTCCCGGTAGAGATCGGCGGCGGTGAGTTCCAGATCGGTGGTCAGCACGATCATTTTGAACAGATGCGGATTGTCGCAAACGTCCTGCAGCAGTTTGGTCAGCAGCTGCTCGGCCATTTGCAGCAACTTCATCTGTGGTGAAGAAAGCATTTCCAGGTCAGCGAGCCCGGCCATTAGTTTTTCAAGATGGGCCGTCGCGATCGCGTCGACCAGCGCGGTTTTGGAATGAAAATGCTTGAATACATTGGCCGGAGACATTTCCAGCTCTGCTGCGATATCCGCCATCGCCACCTGTTGGTACCCGCGCTGGCGAAACAGCTCCTCTGCTGCCCGGAGGATCTCCTGGCGAGTTTCGGCCGCCGGACGACGTGACCTGCGCGGGCGGCATGGTTGCTGCTTGCCAGCGCCTCGTCCGGTGGGTTTGCCAGTGCTTTTGGGCGCTGTCATGATCGTCAGCGCCGGTCGAGATAGGAGAAGAGATTTGCCTTCACGCGATCAAAGGGCGTTTCACCGGAATTATCGGCCTGGAACGTCAATCCTGTGATGGCCTCATAGGCCTGGATATAGACTTTGGAGGTTGCCTCGACCAAGTCCTGTGGAATTTCCGGAATCTCGTCCTTGTACGGATCGCATCGTTCCGCCACCCAGGACCGCACGAAGTCCTTGTCGAAGCTTGCCGGCCGGGTTCCCTGGGCGAAGGCCTGTTCATACGTTTCGGCAATCCAGTAACGGCTGCTATCTGGTGTATGGATCTCATCAGCCAGAAGGATGTTCCCGGCCTCGTCTGTGCCAAATTCATATTTGGTATCGACCAGAATAAGGCCGCGTTCGGCCGCTTTCTGTTGGCCGCGAGCGAAAAGAGCCAGCGCGTATTGGGATAGTTGCCGCCATTGATCAGGCGTCAGCAGGCCGTTATCGATAATTTCTGCTGGTGTGAGCGGTGCATCGTGAGCACCGTCAAATTCCTTGCTGGTCGGCGTAATAATCGCCTGCGGCAGTTTCTGATTGTCACGCATGCCGTCCGGCAATGTCATGCCATACATCGTTCGCTGCCCTTTTTTATAGAGCGTCAGGATCGATGTTCCGGTCGTGCCGGCCAGATAGCCGCGCACCACCACTTCCACGGGGAGAATTGTCAGACGTTTGCCGATGACAATGGCAGGATCGGGATAGGCAATGATATGGTTGGGGCAAATATCGGCGGTCTGTTCAAACCAGTAGCGCGCCGTCTGGGTCAGGACCTGACCTTTATAAGGGATGCAAGCCAGGATACGGTCGAAAGCGCTCAAACGATCTGTCGATATAATGACACGGCTGCCATCCGGCAGATCGTAATTTTCTCTGACCTTGCCGCGATAATAGTTGGGAAGCTCGGGAAAAAAAGCTTCTTTCAAAATGCGCATCGCTCGGCCCCTTTAATGTCGCTGCCATCTCGCGTTGGTGATCTGGTTCAAGCGCGTAAGTCAATTTTATCGCTCAAACACGTCATGAACATTCCAACCGGCTGCTCTCAATATGATGCAGTCCTAGCGCGCCTAACCCATCGCGGTGGGATTTTCAAAGAAAAAAGCGCGCGGCCATCGCTCGCGCGCTTCCCTCTCACTTAAACTGCGCCGATCTCAGGCAAAGGTCAAACGGTCGATCTCGGTGATCTGGCTGGTCACGCGAAGGTGCCGTATCCGCCGTACGGCGAGCACGACGGCAAACGTGATGCATGCCTCAATGGCAAATACTGGTGCATAAGCAATGACCCAGCGTCCCCAGTCGGCAAACGCAAGCCCGTCATTAGAAATAGCCAGCCAGAAACCGACCATGGCCGAAACCCCGGCATAATAGGTGGCGTCTAGCCCCAACACCCTGGCGAGATTGAAACGCGTGCCAACTTCTCCAGAAAAAAGCCGCTTCCCAAAGGTATAATGCACCACCATCATCGGCAGCATCAGCGATAGGGCATTGACGCCGAGATGGGGAATGTCGCCCGGCTCGAACAGAAATGCCTGTAGCACGAGACCAAGCGCAAAGCCGAGCATGGCGGGTGTAAAGCCGAAGAGAAGATAAATGGTGGTCGCACCGATCAGATGCAATTCCGATGGCCCTACTGGCAGATGCCAGACCTGCATCATGATTGAGAAAGCAACGGCAGCGAGCGCCGTCTTAGGGAGCATCAGAGGATGACGCCAAAGTGCAGGTAACTGAGAGGCAACCAGTGACAGCGCTGCGGCATTGGCAAGCGCTATCCTGGCCGGATCGATAATCCCGACTTCTATATGCATTGTGATCAAGTCCTTTCTTCCGCGCCCTCCGCGCGGGGATGGTGAGAACCGCTTTCGCGGCATGCTTATCGGCAGGTCTCCTGGCTCACGGGTCTGGGCTTTGTCCGCCTTATCGGCCGTGGGGCCAATGGCATGATGGACATCGCTCGCCGTTCACAGTTGCGGGGGCAGCCACGGTTTCGGCCCTTACTTGGGTCGTCCTCACCGTATTCCCTTTTCATCCGCGCGCGTTTTGACACTTGCAGAACCGATACGCTGCCACTTTAGGGAGCGGTTACTCTCCTGTCCATGAAAAGACGTCTATCGGTGGCGTTTTGCCCGTCAGATGCCCGAATTTCACGGTTTGAACGCCGCGCCAAACGATACGGTCGGTTTTCTTTGCCACTATTTCGTTTATTTATCAGTAGCTTATTGAAAAAATGATTCAACCTTC
>NZ_LMVL02000011.1 GCF_001541345.2 Gillisella vitis
GTGCCAGGCGTGATTGGCACGATACCGCCTCCGAAATAACCGACCGGGATGCCATCGTAAGAAAAGATCTGGTTTGCGTTATCATCGAACGGCAGGTGCTCCATCTGACGTAAGCTAGTGGAGCGACAACGCACTTCAATGCTTCTGAGAGCGGGGTGATCTGACCTTATTTGGGGGTAACAGTCTCGCTAGTGCTCCGAGGGCCTGAGAATCAGCGCCAGAACAACAGCAGACCAATCCCGACGACAACAGGCACAATCCACCCGTAGTTCTGGATGCGTTTTTCGATCTTGGTTTTTGCCGGCGGCGCCCCGAACAGGCTGCCGATAATCATTTCGATGAGTGTACCCATGCTGGCTAATCTAGCAGCGACGCATGCTTGATCAAGGGCTCGCATTTGAAGAGGTTCAAGAACCTTATTTCACGGTCTAGTATCAGCGCGATCTTGGCAATAGTGCCGCTTGAGTGGCTATTTGCCATCGGACCAAGTGAAAGCGGCAAGGTCGAGGCCGCCTTTCTCTCTTCCTCCAAAGATCTCGAAATGAACAACAGTTCCACCGCACGTAATGACCATCGCGAATATTCTATTTGCGTGTAAGCGGGATGATCTGCCCCCCTTGGTGCAAGTTTTCCGCCCGCCGAGGCGGATTGGCCTTGAACTCAACCACCCGCGCCGTTTCAAGTTTCAACCAGCCAGAAGGCAGAGCTGACAGACTTTCAACATCGTGTGGGAAAAGGGGAAGGTCATGGCAAAGAGCCTCTTTGCTCACCTGTCCTGCGTCAACTAGTGCTTTGAATATATCGGAGAGTAGGCTTGGCTGCTGTAGCCCCCAAGTGTCATCATATGGCTCACCTTTGGTGGAGTACCCTTTTGAACTGTAAATTTTGAACAGCCGTTGAGCGCCATCTTGGTCCAATATATGCAAGCGTTTTAAACGCATGATCTGTGCTTTGATCGAGACTTTCCACCGAGCCTTAAGGCGTTCGAGTTCCCAAATAGCTGCAGAATCAACTTCCAAGCTAAATTGGCTGGCAGGCAGCAAGAATGCAGACGCAAAATTGTGTGCTTGCTCTTCGATGAGCTTGAAGTTCTCTTCAAATTCACTTTCGGTAACTGACCGATGAAGAAGAATATGCGCTAGCTCGTGGGCAGTGTCGAACTGCCTGCGCGAAAACGAATGCTTATCATTCGCTAGAAGAATATAGGGCCTGCCATCGTGGCCCCAACGGCTCAGGCCATCAAGCCTGTCCGTCTCCATTTGTTCTGCCGCAACAATAACGCCTATGCTCTCAGCAAAGACTACCATGTCTAATATCGGGCGGAGGCCAAGACCCCAATGTTCACGCGCTTCCTGCGAGATTGCCTCTATGTCCTCGTCGCGCAGGGTCTTGAAGCTCCTACCGTGTAGCACGTCAGGTATATTTACCTCGGGCAAGTATGCATAGTGCTCCGCCACGGCCGCTATGTCTTCAAGCCAAATCAGACGAGCCTTTTGGACCAGCCTGTCACTTTTGAGGGCTCCGGCAAAAGAGCGGAAGAACGATGGACCTGCGCCTTCCATACGCGGTGTTAAGAAATAATCCTCAGGGAGGGAGAGGATGGCGGAAAGCTCTGACAACGCTTGCGGTTCTGGATAAGAGTCGCCTTCCTCCCACCGCTGCACCGTGCTTGCCGCACGCTGCATCATGTCTGCAAGAGCCTTCCGTGAGGAAATGCCCCGAGCTTGCCGCGCTTCTGTAAGCTTGGCTCCCACAAATGTCTGTATTCCGTTACGCACTTCTCATCCTAAATCACTTTTCGTTCTGATCACGTGAACCGTCTCCGCTCGCGTCTTTGAAACCACCCTTAATGGGCTTTAGCACCACACGACGCTTTGCCGACGCAGCTCCATCCGCCCCGTAATTTGCCAAAAAATCATCAATATCAGACTGATAGATGAAGGTTTCCTGCTTGCTGTCTAGAACGGAGAGCGTAAGCGATGCGATATTCCCAAGCACATTCGGATCACGTCGTACCATAATAAGGACCAGTCGTTGCCGATCACTGAACATTTCGGGAGGATGAAAAAAATCGGGCAAAAGACCGCGATTTTGATAGCAGAGAGCCCTTCGAGTTGCGTTCTTAACCGGCGTATCAATAAGCTCTCTATGCGAGGCGAAACCGACCATTGTATGTCCTAATACGCCAGTGGTTAGATGGACAGGAGCAAGCTTCACTTCGTCGGGCGTGTATTCAACGGGAACGGACTTTACAAACTCTGCGCCGTTACGTGCCAATATCTGCTCAAATGCCTCATCTATGATGTTGTATCTCATAAGACCAACTGACCTGCTTTGGCGATAACGTGATAGCGGTAAGCCATCTGTTACCGCTTTGTGTGAAGTGCTGACAGCGACGTCCGCTTGTTCGGCAGCTCGGGGGAACAGCGTCCTCACCTCAACGAGCATATTGCGGGGTATGTCACGCCGTATCGCAGCTTCAAACTCACGTTTACGCTCATCAGGGATCATTTATCGTTCCTTGCGTTACACATCTCGATTTTGCATTAAGCGGAAAATGACCACAAAATTTTGCATTTTTCAATGGTATTCTTTGTCGCTGACTTGAATTACGCAGTGTTTTCACAGGTTATGGGGTGAGCCGGAATATTGTACCAGTGCTGGCCCACCTGCACCGGTTAACCGGGCGTCTCGGCGCATCCCAGAAAATATCCTTTTTAGGTATGGTCTCATTTAGCCTAAGAGGTGGGTGAGGCTCGTTGTGGTAAGGCGCACATGAGTTCGGCTACTGCTGGATATCTGGCATCGTAGTAGAAATCGAAGTTTTCAGGTCGACGTAATCCGGATTTGATCACTTGGCGGTACAAGTTCGCTAGGTGTTTTTTTACGGGTTAAGATCCTTAGCAATGGCTTCAGTGGTGCTACGCGTCCTGGCAGTAGACGACCCGGTATTCAATGATACTATAAATAAAGGCGTTGTGGCGGGCATAGTCGATGCTCCACAAAGATGGTTGACGAATGATCTTCTCGATGCGAGAGCTTTAATCTGCAACCATGGGGGGAAGGGATGACGGTCGTAGTATCTTGCGTAAATTTGAAGGGTGGCGTCGGGAAAACCGCGCTAGCAGTTAATTTCGCTGCCTACTGCGGAGCGAACGGGCATAAGACTCTTTTGGTTGATTTAGACCCTCAGACTAACGCTACTTTTTCGTGTATTTCACCGGAAGTATGGTCTAGCCATCGAAAAAAAAATGGAACAGTTGCGGACCTTCTCGGGGTGAGAAATGCCGAACACGCTGAAGGTAACAACAAAACCACCGCTGATGTTATCATTAAAGATGTATTCAAAGGCGTTGATCTTGTGCCGTCTGATTTAAATCTATTTACGATTGATCTGGATATTGGGGGGAGAAACGCGCGTGAAAAATTGCTCAAGAAGGCGCTAAAAGATGTCATGAATGACTACGGCGTCATCGTTTGTGACTGCCCGCCGAATCTGACTCTTCCAACCCAGAATGCATTGGCTATCAGCACCCATTATGTTGTCCCCGTATCCCCAGATTTTCTTTCGAGCCTTGGCATTGCTTTGCTTATAAGGAGAGTGAAAAAGTTTGCTGATGATATGGAACTGGAGATACAGAACGCCGGAATTGTGCTATCGCGTGTAGGCCGCCAATCGACTTTTCGGGATCAGACGACTGCGGATCTCCGAAAACAATTCACGAGCCAGATGTTCGTAGCCGAGATAAAAGAGCGTTCAGCTGTGACAGAAGCGACAGCAAAAAACAAACCGATTTACGATATGAATGACGCTCAAGCAAAGCAGGAATTTTCTGCTTTTTCAGTCGAGCTTCTCAAGAAACTAGGTCTCTAATATGAAGACACACGAACTCGCCAAGGCTCTGCAACAGCTCAGCAAACTTTTGCGCTCCCTGCCTAACCAAGAACTCGATAATTTCGGATTAGCTTTAACGAATCCTGTCCCTCAGCAGCAGATTGGTATTAGCCTCTCAGCGTTGGCAGCTCTGTCTAAGTACAACAAGCTAGACTGGGAGAAAGTAATTCGGGATTTCGAACTTCCGCTGGAGGTTCGACCACGTGACGGCGCTCGTGATGTTATGGGAAAGATTATAACGTTCCTAGCAGAGAATGATGCGGAACGTGAAAGGGTGGCTCGTAAAACTAGCCCATCCGGCTCTGATCGCCCGTCTGAACTCTCGAACGCATTGCAGTTTTTGCTCAACAATGGTTAAAATCTCGGATGCGATAGCTGCAAATCATAAAATGTTCGTCGCGGCCTATTCTAAGGCCATTGATGATAACATTAAAGATCTCAGCGGTAATGCTGTTTTGACTGAAAGTTATGCTCGAATAGCAGCGGTGAATGCTGTTAAGGTCGATCTAATTGACCAAAATATGACTTTAGACGCAGCTCACTTTTTCTATGAGGCTCACAATGATGCTGTTCTCTCTCATGTAAATGCGAGTTTTGGTTGTTGGAGGCCTGCGCTGCAAGCTCTTAGGAGCTTCATGGAAAATACTCTTTCTGCTATTTATTATGCAGATCATCCGATCGAATTGGAAAAGTGGAAGAATGGAAAATTCTCCATCCCGCCGAAGGAACTGCGCGCTTACGTTATTGAACATCCAAAAGTACAAGACCTAGCTTTGCATCTGGATTTGAAGTCCTTGTTGGATGGTGAATATTCCACGCTGTCCAAAGCCGTTCATGCATCGAACTCTCTTTTTAGGATGACTTCGGCAGATGGGAAGACTTCAATTACTAAGCCGAATCAGGCGGATCTAGGAAAATGGTCTGCACGAGAAAGAGAAACGATAAGTCTCTGTATGACTATCGTCGCGTCCGTGATGTGCCATCACTTGGAGGGCGCTAAACTTCCTCAACTGCGTGATGCTCTTGGTATCGCGGTAGGAGCGCCTTTTCGAGCCGCGTTAAAAGCTCACTGTAAAATCTCAATTCCAGCGCCTTAAGCCTCCCACCCGTGGTCTCTTCAAAGAGGCTGATTTGAGGATACGGAATTGGGATCAAGGCGGATGCCCCACAAAGATAACTCGCCCTACCACGGCCAGATCCTCAACCCTGTTCGCGTCAAATGTCTCGACCGGGTATTTCCCAGCCGTGTTGTCTGAGATCAGTTCCAGGCGTCCGTCCATCCGCCAATTTGCACGTTTGACCAGGACGGCGTTGCCGACGCTGAAGACGTAGATGCGGCCGTGGTCGACGGTGGTTTGGCTGGCGTCGACGATGAGGAGGGCATTGTCGGGGATTGAGGGCAGCATGCTGTCGCCGGTGGACCACATGAGGAAGCAGTGGTCAGGGGCGCCGCCAAGGTCTCTCAGGAATTTGCGCTCGAATGCTGTTTCGCTGGTTGGCATCTGGTTGACTGGGAGGCGGCCGGTTCCGGCTGAAGCGCAGACGTCGTATTGCGGCATTAACACAAAGTCGCGTTCGACGGTGACAGAAGTATCTTTTCCGATCTCTTCTGAAAACATGCTGCCTTGGCCAGTCAGCAACCAATTCGCATTGATTCCAAAGTTTTCTCGATATGCCTGGAGAACAGACGCATCGGGAACTCGCTCGCCGCGCTCGTAATGCGCTAGGCCGCCTTTGCTTAAGCCAAGCTGCGACGCAAAGACATCTCTGTCCTCGATTTTAAGATTCGCACGGACCTCACGTAGGCGCAGTCCTAAAGGCGTCTTCGGCTCAATCTCGGGTCGCGCCAATTCGTCACCAATTAAATCACAAATGGACTTTACAAAAATCCATTTGTGATTTAATCCTCTCTATAAATACAGACCAAATCACCCATGAAAAAGGAGGCCAGTCAGGGCCTCCCCGTTCACAACGAGGAACTATTATGCACCGTGCCCGTATTGCGGACAAGGCAGCGAAACTGCGCCTTGATGAGATAAATCGCATAAAAGCCAGGCTTAATGTGGCCGGTCTCACGCTGCTGGCGATCGACCGGGAATATGGCTTGCCGCGCGGCACGGCCGGGAACACGTTGCAGCAGGCCAATCTGGCCGGAGAACGGGCGATTGCCGCTGCCTTGAAGACCCGCCCGCATCTGTTGTGGCGCAGCCGGTATCATCCTGATGGCCAACGCCGCGCACCGCAGCCGCCTGAAAACTATCAGCGCCCGCCCAACATGGAAAAACGCCGCCTCGAAAGCTCCGGCGCCCGCGAGGCGGCCTGAGGTGTGGTGCGGGCGGCACGCTGTTCTAGCCTTTGGCATCCGGGTTTTCACCGGCAGAACAGAAAGCGTCCATTGCAAGAGCTCTCGTTCCGGCTGTCCAGTCCAGCCGTCCGCTCCACACATAAATCTTCACCCGAAACGTCGAGCTGAACAATGACAAATCGAGACACCCAAATTGTCACCAAAGCCCTTCCCATTCCGGAAAAAAGAAGGGCAGTCCGAAGACTGCCCGATAACAAAGCCTGAAAAGGCTGTTTGACGGAGCTATAGTTAGATGAACAAACATGTTTTCACAAGCCCCCCGACCGGTCAGCTGAATGGCGGATCGTGGGAGCGGCCATTGCAGGCCCCGGAAGTCTCGGCCAACAAGACTGAAGCCGATATCGAAAAATGGTGGGAGCTGGTCGACCGGGTGATTGCCGTTGCCCGCCAGTTTCGCTGGACAAAGGCCGAGGTCACCCGCCGTTCAGGCATGAAGGACGCAACGTTCAGCCAGTGGTTCTCAGGGCGTTACGAAGGACGGCTGGATAACCACAACGCTATGATCGAACAATGGCTGGATGCCCTGCAGGCCGCTGCCAGCGTGGCCGCGATGATCCCGCAAGCGCCCTCATTCATGCAATTGCGCGGCTCTGCCGAAGTGTTGGAAACCCTGACCTGGGCGCAGATTTGCCCGGATCTGGTGATGATCACGCTGGGCGCTGGCATGGGCAAGACGGCGGCCTGCGAATATTTCACCAACATTCTAGGCGAGGTGAATGTTACTCAACAACCCGCTCAAACACCGGGAAACGGAAACTATGTCGGTGTCCAGGCATTGGGTTCTGTATATGCTCCAGCTTCCACTGGAACTGCGAAAGACAGCATTTTCGGGTCTAATTCCTATTGCCGGGTAGTAACAGGAGCTTCTGGCTGGTGGAATGCAGCGGGCGACGAAGCGGATGTCAACGTCGACGAAGACGTGGATTATAAGTGGAGTTATGCCGCCGGTGGGCTTGGCACGAAGCGTGGTACCTTAATAGATACCGCGTTTTATGCTGATTACTGGACTTCCGGGCAAAGTTGGAAAACCGGCTTTCAAGTCGGTGGAGTTTCGAGCATTTCGGCACTTGGCACCGATGGAACATTTCTAAAGGCCGTTGTCGCCGCAGGAATATCTTACGGGCTTGATCTTTATGGTACGCCCGTCAGCCAATCATATTTGCGCGGCAATGACATCAACTTGATCCCTGGAGAGGCCCAATTTTCTAAAGTGGGTCAGATCCTGAAGCTCGGTAATCCAACGACCGCAAGTACCGTTCGCATCTATGGGTATACGACGGGCGGTGGCGCCGCTTCGCCAGATAGCACCATTTCATTTTCGGGTGGAACGGCGGGCACATTAAATGGTGGCAATCTCACTCTTTCGTCATCTAATATTGTCGCTGGCGGCGTGTTCCGGCCAGGCACTGACAATTCTTTTGGGTTGGGTAGTGCCAGCTATCGTTGGTCGCAGCTTTGGGCCGCGACCGCCACTATCGCAACCTCTGACGAGCGGCATAAAGAAAACATTCAAATTGTCGCCAGCCATATTGCACTGTCGTTTCTCAAAAACCTGAATGCCATCACCTATAAGTTAAAGGATGAGGTGACGGATGAAGTTGTCGAGGTACAAACGGCTACTCGACAAAAAATGAAGATGGTCCTTAAGCCAGTAGAGAGTAGTCGGACCGAATTGGTTGAAGGTGTTGCATTCCGTCGCACCGAGGTCGCTTACGAGGAGGTCAGTGAGCCTGAATTCATCGCTCACTTTGTGTATGACCCCGACACGGGCGAACAATTGTTCGAAGATGTTCCGAAGCGCGTGCCGGTGACGGAGCAAATCCCATTTGCTCGCAAAGCCCGTCTTCCAAGTGGAAAATTAGGCATTGTCGAAGGCACTCAACCTCGTGAGCATATGGCTTGGGAAATTCATAAGGAGCCGGTTATTCATCTTGAACCTGTGATGGAGACCTATGAAGAACGTATTTTGGTTTCTCCAGCGCGCTCGAAGAAAAATATTAGGACCCACTGGGGCTTCTCCGCTCAGCAGGTTGAAACCGCCATCCAAGCCATTGGCTTAACTAGTCAGGATTTTGCCGGGCTGGTTTACGATGCCGAGGCCGACATCTACGGCCTTCGTTATGAGCAGTTTATACCAATTCTCTGGTCAGTCCTGCAAACCGCACTCCAACGGATTGAGGACCTCGAAGCAAGGGATGTATAACCAATGATTGATTTAGGCTTTCGAATAACTGGATACCGTGACTAGAGAGGCTGTGATTTGGCAAACGGATTGGTGATTTTTGCAACTGAAGAAAATTTCGATGAAGAGGCTTATTTGCTCCATAATGGAGATGTCGCGGCTGCAGTTAAAATGGGACGGTTCTCGTCGGGGCGTGAGCATTTTGAGAAGCACCGCCATGAGACGCGGATCATTGGCTATGATGCCAGTTACTACGATTGCAAATTCGGGCTTACGTCGAAGCTTCCTCCTCCAGGGCTTGTAGCGCTCGTAAACGGTCATACTGACCTTGTCGCTTTTGCAAATTCACGGCGACCTGCGGCGGATATAATCGTCGAATTTCTAACTGCGGTCGAGGAGCCGCTTCACAGATTCAAGTCGATACTCGACTTCGGCTGCGGCTGCGGTCGAATCGTCGCTGGCTTCGAAGGGCTGCTTCCACAGGGTACAAAAATCTCGGGTTGTGACGTCAATCCGAAGCTTCTTAATTTTAGCCGGGACGCTGTTTCATTTGCTGAGTTTGTCGTTAACGATCAAACTCCTCCTCTTCCTTTTCCCGATGGCCAATTTGATTTGGTTTACTGCTCCTCGGTTTTCACGCACATGTCTCAAAGTGGATTGGAGGCGTGGGCCTCGGAACTCCGTCGCATTGTTATGCCTAACGGTGTTGTTTTGGTTACTCATCATGGGACAAAATATGCCGGTGTGCTGGAACAACTGTCTAGCTTCGGCAGCCGAATTTTGGCGGAGCAAGGTTTCTATGTGCACTGGCATGAGCAGCGTGCGGACGAAGACGGTTCAAATGATATCGCTACGTTCGCAAGCTCTGATTTTATGCTCCGCCTATTTAAGGGCTTTGATCTGATCAGGATCTTCCCAGGAGTGACCTACGGCCCAAATGCTTTTTGCGCCGACCAGGACACTATTATCTTCCGAAGACGATGAATTAAGCAGCGGTCGCCCTGGAACATTGACCGGGTGGCCGGGGTGTTAAAGCACCCCAACGACGGGCCAAAGATTGGCGTCCTAACCCGTCCGACAGTGAAAAACGATAACCGTCGCACCCGTACCCTGCAGGGCCGGATCTGTGTGACTGAGTCGTGAGATATTTGAAATGGTGAATCGTGAAGCCTTCCGGCCGGTCCCCAATACTCAGCCGCCAGCCGCCTGGATCGGTGGCAAGAGGAGCTTGGCACCGCGCCTGGTCAAGATGATCGAGGCGATGCCGCACCAGACCTATGCGGAGCCGTTTGTCGGGATGGGCGGCGTGTTTTTCCGACGTCGGCAAGCGCCCAGGACCGAGGTAATCAACGACCGCAGCGGTGATGTCGTGAACCTGTTCCGCATCCTCCAGCGCCACTATCCGCAGTTCATGGATACGCTCAAATTCCAGATCACCAGTCGTCGTGAGTTCGAGCGGCTGAAGGCATGCGATCCGGCCACGCTCACCGATCTGGAGCGGGCCGCCCGGTTCATCTACCTCCAGAAGCTCGCCTTCGGCGGCAAGGTCGCAGGCCAGACCTTCGGCGTCCAGCACAATGGCAGCGCCCGGTTCAACCTGACCCGGCTGGCACCGCTCTTGGAAGACGTTCACGAGCGCCTATCTGGCGTCGTCATCGAGAACCTGGACTGCCTGGCCTTCATCAATCGGTATGACCGGCCGGGCGTGCTGTTTTACCTCGATCCGCCTTACTTCGGCTGCGAGGACGATTACGGCAAGGCGCTGTTCGGCCGAGATCAGTTCGAGGTTCTTGCAGGGCGTTTAAAGACCCTTCAAGGACGGTTTATTCTGTCGATAAACGACCGTCCGGAAATCCGTGAGATATTCGTGGGCTTTCCGGTTGAGGGTGCGGAGCTGACCTATTCCGTCTCCGGCGGGAAAGGTACCGAAGCGCGAGAGTTGATTTTTGTGTCATCCTCAGTTGTCTTTTAGATATTGCGTTTTCACTCAAGAGACGCTGTCTTAAGAGTAGCGAATTGGGCTGGATTTCATAAGGGGGAGGCGTTCCATGCGCAGTGTCAAAGTCCGACGTTTTAATAGAGATCAGATTGGTGTGAGGTCATACCAAAGCCCGGATGAATATGTAGAAGAGGCATCAACTGGGCGGTCATACTCGATACCTCACAGTGACGGTTCCTTCTTCAGCGACGGATCTGGCTATTCCAATGGTCCCGAATGGGATAGCCGCTATGAGATCATCGAGAGGCTTGAGGAGGTCGTCCTTCGTCTCGCATCTCTGGACTTGTCCGTTTTTCATAAGGACGGCGAGCGGACGGAAAATTCGGATTTTCTTCCTTATGCCCGCGAGATCGAGCAGGATATTCGTGATTGCCGCAAAGCTTTGACTGTCTTTACGTCGGATGGCGATGTGGAGAATTTGGCTTCATGGCTGCAAACCTTTCAGGAAAAGGCAAAGCGATACTTCATAGCTGCTGCAGGTCTTGCGGGCATATTTTTGGAAGAAGCTGCTGCGGCTGCCGGGAAGGAGTTTGGCACTATCGCAATGGGGATAGGAGTGGTGGGATTTTCGCTGTGGTGCGCGGGCACCGATTTCGAGGGAATTTGCAAGGCAATAGAGGCTTATGCGCTGCTAAGGGCAATGCGGTGAGATCGCTTTGAATACGACAATTGAAACATTTAGGACGGCTAAGCTGGGGATTTTACCATGACGAACTACAATTTTCTCGTGCCTAGGCTTCGCGAGAAATTGCAAGAAGGACGAAGCGTACGTCCGCAAATCCTCTATTCGTTGGGGACGTTGGGAACCAAGGCGTCATGCTGTCATGATAACGCTCGGTTGGTGGTCGACAGGTTTGGCGGTGAGGCTGTTCATGGGTGGATGTATATCAATGACGATATTTTTGTTGCTCATTCAGTCTGGCAGTCTGGAAGCGTCTTGTATGAGGTCACCCTCACAAGGGTCAACAAACTGAACAGACAGCCTTTCATCCGTCATTCGGAGTTTCCCGATGTGGAATGGTCAGAGGAGACGCCACCGGTGATCGCACAAACATCTTTCGGGTTCGAGGCGCTCTTGATGCCAAATGCCGTGATGTTTTCGGAGGAGATCGAGGACCGTGCTTTCAGAAATGACTGGTATCTTGACTAGGAAGATTTGGTCCGGGCAATCGCAGACATCGGCGTCAATTTTGACAGCATATCTGGAAATTTCATTTTTCCGATTCTTCGTGTCAAAATTCCGAAACTTCGCGGCGAGCTACATACAATACAGCTACAGCGGCGAGCTACAACAGGCGAACAGCACAAAAATGGTGGGCCTGGAGAGACTCGAACTCCCAACCAAGCGGTTATGAGCCGCCGGCTCTAACCATTGAGCTACAGGCCCGGCCTGGCGCGAGGGCCGGCGGTGGGGTTGGCAATGGTTCCAACGTCCATGGTGACGCTCTAGCGGAAAACGTTGGGTGCGACAAGTGTTTGCCGCAATGGTTTTGCAATAGGTTGTTTAGCGAGAGGTTGCGTAATCAGAAATAGGAGCTTGGGAGACGAGATGGTGAATTTGGGTGCGGTTTTTGGCCTTGGGCGGCTTGGCTTTGTGTTGGCGTCCCTGGCTGTGGTTTCTCCGGCCATTGCACAGGAAGCGTCCCGGCAGGAGGCCGTCATCAATGTGTCGGGCGGAGGGGAGGTCAGTCTGGCGCCGGATATGGCTTTGATGCAATTGGGTGTCGTCACTGAAGCCACTGAGGCCGCGCAGGCGTTGAAGGACAATAACGAGGCTTTGGCCAAGGTGTTGAAATCTCTCAAGGACAAGGGATTGGCAGATCGTGATGTGCAGACATCCGGTTTTCAGATTACGCCGCGATATCGGCAGGAGCCGGAAGACAAGGCCGATAGCCGCCCGCCGGTGATCGAAGGCTATTCCGTCAGCAATGGGCTGACGATCCGTGTGCGTGATCTTTCCAAGCTGGGCGGGGTAATTGATACGTCCGTGGGGCTTGGCGCCAACCAGGGTGGAGAGATCCGCTTTACCAATGACAAGCCGGAAACGGCCATCGATGAAGCGCGCAAATCCGCCATGGCGGATGCCATGGCTAAGGCGAAAGTGCTGACGCAAGCGGCTGGCGTTAAGCTTGGCCGAATCATTTCCATCAATGAAAATTCAGCGCGGCCCTTCGAGCAGGGCATGATGATGAAAGCCAGCATGGCCCGGGATATGGCGCCCGCCCCAACGCCGATGGCGGCAGGGGAAAATACCTATCGCGTCACTGTGAATGTCAGCTTTGCATTGGAGCAATAGGTTTCAATCACAAAAAAAGCCCCGGTCGTTAAACCGGGGCTGATGCGTAAGGCAGTCTATCAGAATTTGATGCCAACGCCGAGATTGACGACATTCTGCTTGGTGTCAAAATCGATGCCGCCAAGGTTCTTGGTGCCGTAATCGTTGTAGCGATATTCGAGGCGGGTAAAGATGCGATTGGTAATCGCATAATCGACGCCAGCGCCGATGGTCCAGCCGTTCAGGGTCTTGTCGAAATCGCCGGACGAAGACTTGATATAGGCTCTGTCTGCCGTCCAGCCGCCAGCCACAAACAGCAGGGCGCGGTCAATGGCGTAACCGGCGCGGGCGCGGGCAGAGCCGGAGACATCCATGCCCACCTTGACGCCGGAATAGTTGTTTTCGTTCCAGTCGTAGTTCACGTCGGCTTCTACGCCGAGAATCACGTTGTGGCCGACATCGAAGTTCCAGCCGCCAAATCCGCCAATGCGGCCGCCATCGAAATTATCCGAGAGCGATGCGCCGCCCTGCGACAGTGTGGCATCCAGCCAGCCGTAGCCGCCGTAAACACCGATATAGCCGCCTGCCCATGAAAACGCTGCGGGGGTTTCAACAGCAGCAGGTGCGGTCGGAACCTGGTCGACTGCATCGGCGGCCATGGCAATGCCTGCCGATACGAAGAGGGTTGCAGCAGTTGCAAGGAGGGTCATTCTATTCATATTCGTCTCCACTCGTTTAATAGGTGAGTGGGATATAATCTATTCATTTGCGTGTATGTAGCAAAAATATCACGTTTTATGCAATTATGAGCTTTAAATTCCGCAAAAGAGGTCAATTAGCAGCTTATTCGTGTGGTTTACTGTCAAATTCTGCGGGTTTTTGCTGGTTGTTTCGCTTCGATAGTGCAGCGAAAAGCCTGTGCATTTCGTTTTTGTGATGAATTTTTAGTTATTGGGAGTGAGGAAATGCCAAGGGCGCCTACAGCGCCGTGCGCCATACATGGCGCACAAAGGTTCGCTGTAGCTCTTTATATCTGCTGCATAATTTTCTCCTGAAATCGAGTCCGATTTAAGGAATTATGCAGTAGCGCCTTGGTGTTCTTTTGGCGGGTTTTGGCTGGAGGCTACAGTGTCGCCCTCCTGGCTCCAGTCACGCAGGCAACGACCGCAAGCGTGGTGATCAGCATGGAGGCGCTGACGGTCTCGTGGAGAAGGGCGGCGGCGAGCGCCAGGCCGAAAAACGGTTGCAGCAATTGCAATTGACCGATGGCGGCAATGCCGCCTTGGGCAAGGCCGCGATACCAGAAGATGAAGCCGATCAACATGCTAAACAGCGAGACATAACCGAGACCGAGCCAGGCGCCGGCGGTGACACCACTCAGCGTTTGCGGCAGGGTGAGGGCGGCGGCCACGACGCTGATGGGCAAGGCCAGCGTCAGCGCCCAGCAGATCACCTGCCAGCCGCCCAGCCGGCGCGATAGTCTTGCGCCTTCGGCATAGCCAAGGCCGCAAATCAGGATGGCGAGGACCATCAGTAGGTCGCCATAGGATGCAGTGGCGGCCCCCTGAGACAGGGCAAAGCCGATCACCAGCGCGCTACCGAGGCCGGAAAACAGCCAGAAGATCGGCCGCGGACGCTCACCGCCACGCAGAACGGCAAAAAGGGCGGTTGAAAGTGGTAATAACGCTATGAAAACCAGCGAACGGGCCGAGGGTATATGCTGCAATGCATAGGCCGTCAGCAAGGGAAAGCCAATCACCACGCAGAGTGAGACCATGGCGAGCGCTGCGATCTCCGCAAGGTTGGGTTTAGCCGGGCGAAAAATCAGAAGCAGGCCGCAGCCGAGCAAACCGGCTATGCTGGCGCGGGCGACGGTTAGAAAAACCGGGTCGAAACTGCCGATCGCAGCCCGGGTTGCCGGGAGCGAACCGCTGAAGATCAGCATGCCCAGAAAACCATTGATCAGCCCGCTCGTCGTCTTGTTCATGTGATGCTCCTGTTTTTGGTGTTCTTGCGCCGAGGTGATGGATATGCCAGAGACGGTGCAATACAATTTTGCCAAACTGTTATGGGTGTTCGGGCAATACAGAGGCGATGATGAGCGATTTGGACGCGCAGGGAACAAGCCGGATCGAGACGGTAATGGCGGCTATCCGCACGCGCATTTCCTCCCGAAGCCTGGCGACGGGCGCGCGACTGCCCTCTGTGCGCGGCTTTGCCAAGACCATGCAGGTCTCGGTTTCCACAGTGGTGGAGGCTTACGAACGGTTGGCGGCGGAAGGGTTGATCCGCTCGCGGCCGGGCTCCGGGTTTTTCGTGGCGGCTCCCTTGGCTCCTCTGTCCTTGACCAATCTCGGGCCTCGGCTGGAGCGGGAGATCGATCCTTTCTGGGTCTCTCGCCAGTCGCTGGAAACCCGTGGCGATATGCTGAAGCCGGGATGTGGCTGGCTGCCGCCCGATTGGTTGCCGCAGGCAGCTCTTCGCCGCGCCATGCGCATCCTTGGCCGTGCCGATGGTGCGGTGTTGACCGATTACGGTTCGCCTCTAGGCTTGCCAGGGCTTCGGCAATTGCTGTCACGGCGGATGGCCGATCATGGGCTGACGGTTGCGGCGGACGCGATCATGCTGACGGAATCGGGGACCCATGCCATCGATCTGGTCTGCCGGTTTTTTCTGGAGCCGGGTGATTGCGTTCTGGTCGATGATCCCTGCTATTTCAACTTTCACGCCCTGCTGCGGGCGCACCGTGCCAATATAGTCAGCGTGCCTTATCTTGCGGATGGGCCGGATCTGGAGGCCTTCGCAGCCATTGTCGAGACGCATAAGCCGCGGCTTTATATTACCAATTCGGGCGTGCATAATCCCACCGGTGCAAGCCTTTCTGCGGTCAATGCCCATCGGCTACTGACCCTTGCCGACCGGGCCGACCTGACCATCGTCGAGGATGATATTTTTGCCGATTTCGAAGATGTCGCGTCCGCGAGGCTGTCGGCCTTCGATGGATTGAACCGGGTGGTGCAGATCGGCAGTTTTTCCAAGACATTGTCGGCCTCGGTGCGCTGCGGTTATATCGCCGCCCGGCGCGACTGGATCGAGGGACTGACCGACTTGAAGATTGCCACCAGTTTTGGTGGTGGGCGGCTTTCCGCCGAGCTGGTGTTGGCTGTGCTGACGGATGGTGGCTATCGTAAACATCTTGAAGGGCTGAAAACCCGGCTGGCCGCAGCGCGCAGCACTGTGGCGGCGGAGTTGTCGTCGCTTGGCTTCACGCCCTGGCTCCAGCCGAAGGCGGGACTTTTTCTGTGGTGTCGAATGCCTGATGGGATCGACTCGGGCGCTCTGGCCCGGCACTGCCTGAAGGATGGCGTCATTCTGGCACCCGGCAATGTCTTCAGCCTGTCACAGAATGCAGGCCGGTTCATGCGTTTCAACGTGGCGCAAACCATGGATGCGAGGGTTCTTGGCTCATTGAAGGCGGGGTTGCAGCAATTGCGGTGAAGGGTACGGCGCGTTCAGAGCGCTGTCAGCAATGATCATCATAGATGGTGTCAGAAGAAACCCAATCAGGAGTTTACATCATGATGTTCAAGACCGGTCTTTACGCAGCCCTTATTGCAACGAGCCTTACGGCATCGGTGGCTTTTGCGGCTGAAACCCAGATCAAGGTCACCGAAACGGGTGAGGGTGGTGGCGCCATGGGGCTGAAGATGGAGCCTGCAACGGTTGCCGCTGGTCCGGCGGTGTTCCACGTTCATAACGATGCCATGTCGGAAGACCATGAGATGATCGTGGTAAAGCTGGCGACGCCGGATGCCAAGATCCCGCTCGATACGGCCAAGCACCGCGTTGACGAAAAGAAGCTGAAGAGCCTTGGTGAAGTGTCGGATTTGAAGCCCGGCGCCGATGGCAAGCTTAAGGTAACGTTGAAGCCAGGCAGCTACCTGGTGTTCTGCAATATCAAGGGCCATTACGAGGCCGGTATGCAGGGTAAGCTGACTGTTACACCCTGATCGGCATCCGATAATCTGGTTGCCTCTTAATGATAGGCCCGCAGCGATGCGGGCTTTTTCATGCCTGCATCTCGGGCCGTTGTGGGAGTATGATGTTTCATTTTGGACGAGCTTTTCCACTGACGGCGCCAACCTTTTAGAAACTCTTAACGACGATAATGCCGCCATTCGACAAGGAGTAAAACATGGCGGCTAGAAAAGCAGCGGGAGGGGCAAGGCGCGGGGGCGCAAACAAACGCCGGTCATCCGGTGGGGCAAGAGCAAAACGGGCAGGGGCGGGCGGCAGCCTTTGGCCATGGTTTGGGGCGCTTGTTGTGGTGGTGGCTGGCGTTTCGGCCTATGACCACCGCAAGGAATTGCCGGGACTGATCGACAAGACGTTCGGGACCGGCGGCAAATATATCGCCCAATTAGAGGGCCATTCGTCCCGCGAAACCAGTAGCCGCAGCGAGACTGGCCCGATTCCACCCGCAAGCGTTCCAACGCCGATGGCACGCAGGCTCGATCCGACGCCACTGCCACCCGCCACGACGATGATCCCGACCGCATCAATGATGCCGCGGTCAAGAGATGATAGTCCCTTGCCGCCAGCCACCACGCTGGTACCGGGACAGGTCGTTGCCTCCCTTCAGCCGCGTGGGGTCGATAAGCAGCGAGTTTCCGGCAAATTTTATTATTGTGGCACGAGCGGGCTCGACAATTGCGTTGTCGACGGCGACACCTTCTGGGTCAACAAGACCAAGATCCGGGTTGCCGATATCGATGCGCCCGAAACCGAACAGGCAAAATGCAAATCCGAGCGCGACCGGGGCTTTGCCGCCAAGGTCCGGTTGCGTGATCTGCTCAGCGCGGGCAGTTTCGATCTGTCTCCCTTTGGCATGCGGGATGAAGACCAATATGGCCGGAAATTGCGCGTGGTCAGCCGCAATGGCCGCTCACTTGGTGCGATGATGGTCGATGAAGGATTGGTCAGGCCTTGGACCGGCCATCGCCAGCCCTGGTGCTGAGAGAGTTTGCTAGGGAAAAGTGGAACGCGAGTTTCCCGAAAAGACAGAAGAAGCGAGAGTTTGTCTGGTTCAATATGGACCTGACAGACTCTAAAGTGCTGTTTCTATCATCAAGAATGGGCCTGACCATCAGCTATTGACGGTTGGTGACCCTTGCTGTGCCGTCGGTTCAATCTGAACCTGACACACTCTGGATGTTTTTTCTGTGCCGTTGTGAGTTTTGCACGTAAATGTTGTGCCGTTTCGTGTCGCACGCCTCCAAAACTTGCCAGTCTTGCCACTTTTGCGCCATCTGCACGACATCAGATCGTAACACCTTGGCTTTATGCTTTCCTCCATAAGCAGAGAATAAAAAACTTTTGGAACTCATGGAGCAAAATCCGGTTTGCGGCGTTCCTAATTGTTTGCTGACTTCAAAGAAGCCTAAGGCAAAGATTGCGCGGCACGCACAGCACGGACAAAGGGAGAAAAGACCAGTGACCTACGATATGACTGACCTGACCATGTCCGAAGTTCTCAAGGACCCAATGATCCGTCAGCTCTTGCGGGCAGACGGAGTATCTCTCAGCGCGTTTGCCGTCCTGCTGGATGATGCGGCCCGCCAGCGTAATCTGGGCTTGCGTTGCCGCAAAGCAGGCGTTCCCGCAGCCCATGTGATCGACAGTCTTTCCCATGTGCAGGGACCAGCCGACTGCCTGTAACGTTTGACGTAACCTGTGCCAGCAGCTCCGTTTTCAATGGCCGCTTTTATTCTGCCGCGATGACCACGCAAGGCTCGCGGCAGTTTCGTCTTCTACCACGATTCATGGTCTGAAGTTGAGGCGAGCGTAAGGGTTGGCGATGAAGATGGCTCGGTTGTTTTTGGCGCTGTCCGTGGCTGCCATTGGTTCTGTAACAGTTGTCTATGCCGCAGGCGCCAAGGAAGCGGCCCAGCCGCAGTTTTCATCGGTCAAGGGGCGATGCCTGCGGGTTTCCATCGGTGATCAGGATCTGACAAAGGCCTGTTCTTCTGAAATTGGCCGCAGCCTGCATAGTGATGGCCGCTCCGGCCTTTATTTCTTCATGGGCACCACGCATATCATTACCTTCACCGGCATTCCCTCCAAGGACAAGCCGCGCGACAAGAGCCAGATTGAGACGCTCAAGCTGGACGAAGTCATCCTCAATGACGGAAGCACCAAGAGTGGCTTGCAGCGGATCGCTGCGAATGGCGCCTGCAATACCAGCCAGATCAATAATGACCGGTTTCTGGTGGCCTGCACCGGCACGTTGCAAAAAGGTACGAAATTCTCGGCCAGTTTCGAAATCGACAAGTCGATGAAATAGAGCATTTCCAGGAAAAGTGTGTAGCGGTTTTCCGTCCGGAAATGCGGAAATGACTTTGATAACCCGCCTTCGGACAGAAGGCGGGCTTATAATGGGTGATGGTCGCTATAGAATTACACGTCCAGCGGATATTCCTGGATGACCTTGGTTAGGCTGCCTTCGGCTGGAAACAGCGGAATAAGGCAGGCTTGAAGGGCGTGATAGATGTCGCCCTTGCCCGGGAATAGGCTGTTTGATGGTACGAGGTCTTCCGTCATCTCTTCGTGCCAGCCGCCGAATTGCTTGTCGATGGTGTTGTTGGCGATGAAATTCCAGATCTTGCGGTAGTTTTCCTCGTTCAGGTCGCGGCCCTGGTGCTGGTTGAGGTAATGGGCAGCACCGGCGGCCTCGCAAAGCGGCCACCACAGTTTGAAGGTCTTGGCGGGCACGTTGTCCCAGTCCAGCGTATAGTAAAAGCCGCCTTTCTTGCGGTCCCAGCCCAGCAACATCGATTGGTAGAACAAGCCGCTGGCTGCTTCCGGCATCCAGTCGTGCTGCTTGCCCGTCAGCACCCAGAGCTGCAACACCAGGCGCGCCCATTCCAGCCAGTGACCGGGCGTGGTGCCGGCAGGGCGAAACATTTCATTGGGGTGATAGTAATTGCGGTCCACCACCCATTCCTCATCGAAATGTTCGGCAACGCGGAAAGCTTCTTCGCGGGCGCGCCGGTTGATGATCAGATCGGCGATCCGGGTGGCCTTGTCGAGATAATGCTGCTCGCCGGTTGCCTCGAAAGCGGCCATCAGCGCTTCAGTCAGGTGCATGTTTGAATTCTGGCCGCGATAGCCGGCGACCGGCTGCCAATCCTGCGAAAATTCCTCGGCAATGGCGCCGTGGCGCTCCTCCCAGAATTTGGTCTCCAGCACCTCGGTAATATCTTCCAGCATCCGGTCGGCCAGTGGATGGCCGACGGCTTTGGCGGAGGAGGCGGCCAGCAGCACGAAAGCATGGCCATAGCCCTGCTTGGAGCCATCGGCGACGCCATCGTCGTTCAATTGCCAGACATAGCCGCCGTTCTTCTCGTCACGATGTTTGCGCCACAGATAACGCATGCCGTGATCCACCACATCGGCAGCGCCGGGACGGCCCAGCAGATCGCCGATGGCATAGCAATGCACCATGCGGGCGCTGGCATGGATGCCGCGCACCGGATTGTCTGTCGTCAATGGTGTGCCGTCGCGGGCAAGATCGTAGAAGCCGCCCTTGGGGTTGATTGCCGCTGTCTGGAAGAAATCAAACAGGCCATCGGCCTGATCCAGCAGCCATTTGCGATGGTAAGGCCGTCCGCTCCATTGGTCAGCCAGCGGTTTTCCTTGATTGACGTTCGACATATCATCCTCCACGCGGTACAAAATCGCCCGTGTCTATACTGCATAATGGACAAAATCGAAATCGATTTAAGGAGAAAATTATCCAGCAGCCATAGAGTGTTACCGGTCCGTTCACCCTTTATGATAGACTGTGCCGCAATGCGTTTGGAAGCCGCCGTGCCGCCTGACTGGCACAAGCAAATGACGGGCCGCATATTGACATAAACATATCTTTATGTGATTGGGTACGTAACCCTGGGAATGGAAGGAAGTCGCTCATGCTCGATCAATTGTTTGGACGTGAAGGGGCGAACCGCGACGGCGCAGAGATCCTCAAAGCTCTGCAACAGGCGGCGCGTGAGCGTATTCTGATCCTCGACGGGGCCATGGGCACGGAAATTCAGGGCCTTGGTCTGGATGAGGATGACTTTCGCGGCGAGCGCTTCATTGGTTGTGCTTGCCACCAGAAGGGCAATAATGACCTTCTGATTCTCAGCCAGCCGGAAGCTATTGAAGATATTCATTTTCGCTACGCCATGGCGGGAGCGGATATTGTTGAGACCAACACATTCTCTTCGACCCGCATCGCCCAGGCGGATTACGAAATGGAAGGCGCGGTCTACGATCTCAACAAGCATGGGGCGCAGGTCGTGCGCCGCGCAATTCTTCGTGCCGAGCGCGAAGACGGCAAGCGCCGCTTTGTGGCGGGTGCGATTGGCCCAACCAACCGCACGGCGTCGATCTCGCCCGATGTCAACAATCCTGGCTACCGTGCTGTTTCTTTCGATGATTTGCGCCTTGCCTATGGCGAGCAGATCGATGGCTTGATTGATGGCGGTGCCGATCTCATCCTGATCGAGACGATTTTTGACACGTTGAACGCCAAGGCAGCGATTTTTGCCTGCGAGGAGCGTTTCCTTGCCAAGGGCATTCGCTTGCCGGTGATGATATCAGGCACGATTACCGACCTTTCTGGCCGCACCCTGTCTGGCCAAACGCCATCGGCTTTCTGGAATTCTGTGCGCCATGCCAAGCCCTTCACCATTGGCCTGAACTGCGCCTTGGGTGCCGATGCCATGCGCCCGCATTTGCAGGAACTGTCTGGCATTGCTGATACGTTCGTTTCCGCTTACCCCAATGCCGGTTTGCCGAATGAATTTGGTCAGTATGACCAAAGCCCGGAATACATGGCGAAATTGGTGGAAGGCTTCGCTGAGGAAGGCATCGTCAACGTGGTTGGCGGCTGCTGCGGCTCCACACCTGCGCATATTGCGGCCATTGCAGAGGCGGTGAAGGGCAAGACGCCACGCAAGCCCGCAGAGCATCGCCCGTTCATGTCGCTTTCGGGTCTTGAGCCTTTTGAGCTGACGAAGGAAATTCCATTCGTCAACGTGGGTGAGCGCACCAACGTCACTGGTTCTGCCAAGTTCCGCAAGCTGATCACTGCTGGCGATTACAACGCGGCCCTCGTTGTGGCCCGCGATCAGGTGGAAAACGGCGCGCAGATCATCGACATCAATATGGATGAGGGCCTGATCGATTCAGAAAAGGCCATGGTTGAATTCCTCAACCTGATTGCTGCTGAACCCGATATTGCCCGTGTTCCGGTCATGATCGACTCATCCAAGTTCCAGATCATCGAATCCGGCCTGAAATGCGTGCAGGGCAAGGCCATCGTCAACTCCATCTCGCTGAAGGAAGGCGAAGAGAGTTTTGTCGCCCATGCTAAATTGATCCGCAATTACGGAGCCGCTGTTGTCGTCATGGCCTTTGACGAGCAGGGGCAGGCGGATACCTATGAGCGCAAGGTGGAAATCTGTTCCCGCGCTTACAAGATCCTCACCGAAGAAGCGGGTTTTGCGCCGGAAGACATTATCTTCGACCCCAATGTGTTTGCTGTTGCCACGGGCATTGAAGAGCACAACAATTACGGCGTCGATTTCATCGAGGCCACCCGAACCATCCGCCAGCGCATGCCGCTGGTGCATATTTCCGGCGGTGTTTCCAACCTGTCCTTCTCGTTCCGTGGCAATGAGCCGGTGCGTGAAGCGATGCATGCCGTGTTCCTCTACCACGCCATTCAGGCGGGGATGGATATGGGCATTGTCAACGCTGGCCAGCTGGCGGTGTATGAAAGCATTGATGCAGAACTGCGGGAGGCCTGCGAAGACGTGGTGCTGAACCGCCGTGAAGACGGCACGGAACGGCTGCTGGAGATTGCCGAACGCTATCGCGGTACGGGCGAGGCCAAGGCGCGTGTGCAGGATATGTCTTGGCGTGAACTGCCCGTGGCCAAGCGGCTGGAACACGCTTTGGTCAATGGCATTACCGAATTTATCGATGCCGATACCGAGGAAGCACGCCAGGCGGCGGCGCGTCCGCTCCACGTCATTGAAGGTCCGCTGATGGCGGGGATGAATGTGGTCGGTGACCTGTTTGGCGCGGGTAAAATGTTCCTGCCGCAGGTGGTAAAATCCGCCCGCGTGATGAAGCAGGCCGTGGCCGTGCTGCTGCCCTACATGGAAGAAGAAAAGCGCGCCAATGGCGGCACGGGCGAGCGCGAAGCCGCAGGAAAAATCCTGATGGCCACCGTAAAGGGCGATGTGCATGACATTGGCAAAAACATTGTCGGCGTGGTTTTGGCCTGCAACAATTACGAAATCATCGATCTTGGCGTGATGGTGCCTGCGGCCAAGATTCTGGAAGTGGCGATCAAGGAAAATGTCGATATCATCGGCCTTTCCGGCCTGATCACCCCATCGCTGGACGAAATGGTGCATGTGGCGGCGGAGATGCAGCGCCAAGGCTTTAACGTGCCGCTGCTGATTGGCGGTGCCACCACCAGCCGCGTGCATACGGCGGTAAAAATCCATCCGCAATATCAGAAGGGCCAAGCGGTCTACGTGCTGGATGCCAGCCGCGCCGTGGGCGTTGTCTCGTCCTTGCTGTCGCCCGATACCCGCGACACCACCATTGAAACCCTACGGGCTGAGTATGCCAAGGTGGCCGATGCGCATGCCCGTGCGGAGCTGGAAAAGCAACGCCTGCCGATTGCCCGCGCCCGCGCCAATGCCGCCAAGGTGGATTGGGCCAGCTACAAGCCGAAAAAGCCGAGCTTCACCGGCATCAAGGTATTTGAGGATTACGACCTTAGGGAATTGGCGAAATATATCGACTGGACACCTTTCTTCCAGACATGGGAGCTAAAAGGCCGTTATCCCGCCATTCTGGAAGATGAAAAGCAGGGCGAAGCCGCACGCGCACTCTATGCCGATGCGCAAGCCATGCTTACGAAAATCATCGATGAGACATGGTTCTGCCCGCGTGCCGTCATCGGCTTCTGGCCCGCCAACAGCGTTGGCGATGATATCCGCCTGTTCACAGACGATAGCCGCAAGCAAGACCTGGCCACCTTCTTCACCCTGCGCCAGCAGCTTTCCAAGCGCGATGGCCGCCCGAATGTCGCCCTGAGCGATTTCGTGGCCCCTGTTGATAGCGGCGTGGAAGATTACGTTGGCGGCTTTGTGGTCACGGCAGGGATCGAAGAAGTGGCGATTGCCGAGCGCTTTGAGCGCGCCAATGACGATTATTCCTCCATCATGGTCAAGGCACTCGCCGACCGCTTTGCCGAAGCCTTTGCCGAGCGCATGCACGAGCGCGTGCGCAAGGAATTCTGGGGCTACGGCGCAGACGAGACCTTTGCACCAGAAGAGCTGATCTCGGAATCCTACGCCGGTATCCGCCCAGCTCCCGGCTATCCGGCCCAGCCTGACCACACCGAAAAGGTCACGCTGTTCAACCTGCTGGACGCCACCGCCACCACAGGCGTAACGCTGACGGAAAGCTACGCCATGTGGCCTGGCTCTTCCGTTTCCGGCCTCTACATCGGCCACCCCGATAGCTATTATTTTGGCGTGGCCAAGGTGGAGCGCGATCAGGTGGAAGATTACGCCGCCCGCAAGGGCATGGAGGTGCGCGAGATTGAGCGTTGGCTTGGGCCGGTGCTCAATTACGTGCCGAAGGCAGCGGTGGATACGGATGCGGCGGCGTGATCGTCTGAAGGTCGAGGGAACATGCAGATAAGACCGGCAAACTCTCTTGATGCCCAAGGGATGAGCAAGGCTATCGACGAGATATTTGCTGCGGGCCTGCGCAAAAGTGCGGGTGATCCTGAGTGGGTGCTTGCGCATTATATCGACCACAAGAACCGCATTGAGTGCTCGGTTGCTCAAGATGAGGACGGTCGCATTCTTGGGTTTCAGTCGTTGCGATATGCGACGGCAGATAACCCCTATGGCACCCCTGAGGGCTGGGGCATTATCGGCACTCACGTAAGCCCACTTGCCGCACGGCGAGGGGTTGGTTCTGCCCTTTTTCGAGAGACGTTACGGGCTGCCGAAGCATTTCCGGTTCAGAATATCGAAGCGACCATTGGCGCCGATAACGATGTAGGGCTTGCCTATTACGAGGCGATGGGTTTTCGAACCTATCGCTCTTCAGATGGGTTGGTTTGCAAAGTTTACCGCATGGAGGCGGGTGCTTAGAGTTCGTCAGGGAAAATAGAAATTCTCTGGATCTCTGCTCTCGAAAGTCATGATTTCATCACCGCCTCCGCACGCGGCATGACCTCCCTGGTATCTCCCTTCTGGGCCGTGAAGCTAAATTTCTTCCGTAGGCGCAGGATCGGCTTTTCAATGTAGTGCCAGGAGCCCATGGCGATGATGGTGGCTATCGGAAGCGAAATGGCGAAATGCAGCCAGGGTGATGTCAGCTTCGGAAAAAGGTTTACCAAGGCCTGCTGGAACGGATATCCATACAGATAGATCCCGTAGGAATAATCTCCCTGATGGTAAAGCGGAATGGGTGGAATGCGCAGCATTCCGACATAGACGGTGATATAGACCAGCATCGGCGCAAAAATGGTGCAGAGCGTGCTACCGCTCACGTCGGGAAGCGCAAAAGATGTGGCAATCGGCACTACGCAACAGATGACCACCAAAACCCAGTGTTTTGGAATGAAACGGCGAAACAGGAAGAACACCGATCCCAGCATGAAATTGACATAGAGCATCAGGCCGCGCAGGCCGATGAAGTGGTTAAGCAGGGTGTAGCCGGGGCTTTCAGGCGGAAACAGCCCGCCCAGGCTCGACGGGCTGATGTTTTCGACCTTCAGGGCGATGATGATCACGGCGACACAGGCCGTCGCCACCAGTGCCATCGTAGGGCGCTTTAGAAACCCAAAAATGATCAGCGCTGACATGATGGCATAGCAACCGATCTCATAGGGAACGGTCCACAGAGAGCCATTCACGGTCGATGGAAAAGGATTGTGCTCGAAGACACCCGGTAGGACATAATGGATTACGCCAAAGATATTGGCGAAATAGGCCCAGAATTCATAGGACTGAAAATAGGTCGGGAGGCTGGCGGTGGTAAACAGTGGACCGAGGATCAACGCAGCAAACACAATGTCGACCGCAAGGGCCGGCACGATCCTGATGCCTCGATTGAGCAGAAAGTCTTTTAGTCGAAGACGTATGGCACTGCCGGTAATCAGAAAGCCGCTGAGTGCAAAAAACATTGGCAGGATAGCAGCCTGCAAGACTGTGATTCCGGGCTGCGAAAACTGATATTTTTCACCTTCGGCAATCAGGAATGAATGGTCTAGTAAAACCATGACTGCCAGGAAAATTCTGAGGAAATCAAATCCCGGACCGATGCCTCGATGTTCATCCAAGACAGAACCAATCGACTTCATCTAAAATACCTCGATTATAAAAGACTAGAATTAGTTATATTGTAAAACTGATATGAACTAATTCGTAATTTGCTCAGTTTCGTTCCTTATTCAGGACAATACTGTTCAAATTTTGATCGATATATTGAGTTGAAATTTTTGATACTGCACTTTCGTGGGAGGGGGTCTGCTTCACCCAATCGTTGGACCAGAAAATGGACGATGCTCAGGCCCCGGCATTGCCATCACAATGCAGGCCTGTGGTTATAGGTGATTGGGTTTATGGAGAGGTCAGGCCCGGTATTCTACCGGTTTAAGGAGCTTGGAGCCGTGTGGACTTTGCCGCCGTGCCGGACGAGCGCTAACGCGCAGATGCAATCTGTTCGATAATGGAAATAATGATTTTGCGTGTATTAGAGTTTTTGATGCTGGCGAAACATGTGTTGAGTTCAAGCGCGTCTGACCGTGATGTCGCTTTAACCAGATCTGTCAGCTCGCTTGAACTATCCTCAGGCGGTGCGTCGACATTATCGGCGGTGTAGGAAAAATCGGGGTCCATTCCCAAGAGAGTGGCTGCAACGGCAAGTCTGCTGGCGCTCATGCCGTTGATGCCCTTTTCATATTTATGCAGCTGTTGGAATGTCACACCCAGTTCTCTTGCAACGTCGGCTTGGCTCATCCCCTTGTTCTTTCGGGCGCTTTTCAAGCGTTCACCCGCCAGGATGTTATAATCATGCACATCTGATGTTTTTTTGAGCAATGTCATGGGCGATCTCAATAGACTACAACGGAAATTAGCTCATGCTTCGTTCTGTGTTTTGCAATATGATCAACAGTCAAAAAATGAGAGAATACTATCGTATGTTCGTTCTATTTTAAGAATTTAATACTGTAAATTGTGTTTATTTTTGGATTTTCCTAATCAATTAGCGGGGTTTTGTTTTTTAAGGTCCTTAAATAAATATCTTTTTAATCAGCGCTTTCATCGTTTTACCATCGTTTCTTGTTCAAGTATTGAAAATTTTAAACGTTACAAAAAACTTTAAATCCGCGTAGTGGAGGAAAAGCCACCTTGACAGATTTCAGCATATCAATTTTTGCCGGAAGGCTTCTGCAATGGCGTGTGATCTGCTGACGGCGCCGAGTTTCATCATGATATTGCCGACATGCTTGGTTACTGCTTTTTCGGAGACCCCGAAAATCACGCTGATTTCCCAATCCGTTTTGCCATTGGCAATCCAGCCGATCACTTCCCTTTCCCGTGGGGTCAGGGGATTGGCCTGCTTATGATTTTCGCTATGCAGTTCCAACGTGCGTGCGAAGATGAGGCTTGCGATCAGCGTCATGCCGGTTCTTGCCTGTGGCGAATCATCAATGTCGCTGCCGGCGAACGTCACACCCGCGCAGCGTCCGTCCAGGGATAGGATGGGGAGGGTGAAGCCATTGCTGACAAAAAACTCCTTGGCCTGATCCATCAGCCATTTTTCGTCGCGGCTTATAGCCAATGTTTTGGAAAAATCCGACCAGACGAAGGAGGGTTCCGATCTGACGATCTGCCGGATGGCAGGGTCTTTAAATGCCAGATTGTCGCGGAAATAGAGGTGCGACCATTCGTCAGGCCAGTCGGCAAGTAAAATACCCTGCATTTGCTGGCTGGGTAGCATTCCAATTTTGGGTGGAAATCCTAGAACGATATTTTTAACACCGTACCGGCATGTTTCATGTTTTGTTAAATCTACAAGATTTTTGATTGTGTCTGTTTGCTTTATTTGAGATAGAAACGATAGGGTTGCATCAAGATTTGTCGATGTTATGTCTTTAGTCATTGCTACCCATAATTTTTAAAGGGTTTTATATTACTTGTTTTGTATGAAAATTATATAAGACATACTTTCAAAAAAAGTCAAACCCCGCGAGAGAGGATCATCCTGACATAAATTGGGGGGTGGTGAGCGCAGTCGCCACTGAACCTGGTGAATAGTGTTTCGCTTGCGGCTCTCTTGCGGCATTCGAACCGGCGGCGCGGCTGAAAAGGTTAGGATGCATGAATATCTGCTGTGCCTTGGCATCAATCTGCGCCTGAGATATCAAAAATGAAAATTGATTGCCGCCACACTCTATCCCGCCTCCTATCCGTGGAGAATTTTCATGAGCCGCTTCTGGAGCCCGATCGTTCAATCCCTGATGCCTTATGTGGCGGGTGAACAACCGGCGATCAGCGATCTGGTCAAGCTGAATACCAATGAAAGCCCCTACGGTCCTTCGCCGCATGCGATTGCCGCGATGCGACAGGCGGTGGATGGCACGCTTCGGCTTTATCCCGACCCGACCGGCCTGCCGCTGCGCCATGCTATTGCCAAAAGCCACAATCTCGATCCGGGCGAGGTGTTTGTCGGCAATGGTTCCGATGAGGTCTTGGCGCACACGTTTCAGGCCCTGCTGAACCATGATAAGCCGCTGCTGTTTCCGGATGTCAGCTATATTTTTTACCCAACCTATTGCCGGCTCTATGGCATCGATTTCCGAGAGATCCCCTTGAATGATGCCATGCGGGTGCGGATAGAGGATTATCGGCAGCCGTGTGGCGCGATCATCCTGCCCAATCCCAATGCGCCAACGGGCATTGCCCTGTCTTTGGCGCAGATTGAAACTCTTATTCGTGACCATCCCGATCAGGTCGTGGTGATTGATGAGGCTTATGTGGATTTCGGTGCGGAAAGTGCCATTCCGCTGGTCAAAACCTATCCGAACCTGCTGGTGGTTCAGACCTTTTCGAAATCGCGGGGCCTTGCCGGATTGCGGGTTGGTTTTGCGGTCGGGCAACGGATGTTGATCGAGGCCTTGGAGCGCGTCAAGGACAGTTTCAATTCCTATCCGCTCGATCGGCTGGCGCTCGCTGGGGCCGTTGCCTCCTGGGAAGACCGGGAATGGTTCGAGCGTCACCGCGATCTGGTTATAGCCAGCCGGGAGCGTCTCTCCCTCGGTCTTCAGGGGTTGGGTTTCGAGGTCCTGCCATCCTCTGCCAATTTTGTGTTTGCGCGACATTCGAACCGGGCCGGTGCCGATCTCGCCTTGGCGCTGCGGCAAAAATCGGTCCTGGTGCGCAATTTTCAAAAGCCTCGGATCGGTGATTTTTTGCGCATTAGCATCGGCACAGATGCCGAATGCGACCGGCTGCTGGGGGCTCTGAGAGAGATATTAGGCTAAGCTCAACGATCGATCCGGCAGAGGATCGCCGTCGTGTCGTCGCTTTGCTTGAAACGTGGAAATTGTAGCCCGTCTGGATCGACCTCGCGTTCCAGATGTCGCAATTCGGTGACCAGGGCCTTCAATCCGGCGGTTGCGGCGCGTTTGACCAGACCGGCAGGATCATAGGCCTGGTAGAGGCTGATGAGATCGGCCAGTCCATCCGAGCAGATCAGTGCCGTGGCGCCGGTCTCGATGGTCAGAGCTGTGCGAACCAGATGATCAGCGGTATCGGGTATGAGCCCCAGAGACCAGACACTGCCGCCAGGCGTGTTTTGCTGTTCGCGTTTGCTGCGTAAATTTTCCAATGTTTCGGTGTCGCTTGTGTGGGCCATGCCGCTTGCACCGATGCCGCCCGCGCGCTCCACATGGGCGCGGGCGGCCTGCTGTTCACGCTCAAATGCATCCGGCAGAGCCATATGGGTTTCTACCCGGCCATCGTCATGCAGAAGATAAAGCACGCTATCGCCAAGGCCAATGAATTCTGCGCCATCCGGCGTTACCCGCAAGCCGGCCAGGGCCGCCAGTGGCCAGGTATATCGGGGCTGGTCGCCTGCCGCTGCGGTAAAAAGCTCATGGGCGTCAAAAGCAATGGCGCGGATCACCTCGGTGACATTGGTGTCGCAGGTCAGTTCCGTGGTCAGCCGTTTTGCGGCAAACTGGGCGATCCAGGCGGCATCGGAACCGTAGCCCTCCATGAACTGGACGTCGCCCAACCCGGTTGCGCCGTCGAGCACGAACGCGGCCTGCTCATTATATCCCAGTCTGTCCTCGTTGCTGCGGTCGCTTTTGCCCGGATCGCTGATCGTGTCGATGATGGCCAGGGCAGGGGTGGTCAAGGCTGGCGTGGCAGACATAGGCACTCTTTCGTTAAGCCGCAGCTTTGAAGATGCGCGAAAATTGGCCTATCGCTTCATGGACCGCAAAATAAAAATGCCGAAAACCAAACACACTGGCGATGTTTTCGCCAATGTGTTGCTCAAAGGTGGGTGTTGCTTAAAGGAGGCGTGCTGTCTCAAAGGTCTTTTGGTCAGGCCGCCGAGCGGTTGCTGTCCCGCCTGTTGTTTCCGCGCATCGCAGCATCGCTTCCCGGCCCACGGATCGTTGATCGCCTGTTCAGCTGGAACCGGCTGGCCAGTTCTGTCAGCTTGGCAGCGCCGCTGGAAAGCGCGTCGCTGATGGTGTTGATCGTATTGACCATGCCAGCGTTCTTTTGCGTCATCTGATCCAGCGCATTCACTGCGGAACTGATTTCGCCAAGGCTGGTGGATTGCTTTATTGCGGCTGTAGCAATGGCCTCGATATTGTCATCGATGGACTGAACGAAGGATTCGATCCGGTTCAGAGCGCTGCCTGTTTCCCCGACCAAACGCACACCGTCTTTCACTTCATTGCTGGATTTGCCGATCAGTTCCGAGATTTCCTTGGCGGCCTTGGCGGAACGCTGGGCCAGTTCACGCACTTCTTGTGCCACGACAGCAAAGCCCTTGCCGCTTTCGCCTGCACGGGCGGCCTCCACGCCCGCGTTCAAGGCCAGGAGATTGGTCTGGAAGGCGATTTCATCGATGACGCTGATGATGTTGCTGATTTCTTTCGAAGCACCCTCGATGCGGCTCATCGCGTCCACCGTCGAGTTGACAACTTTCACAGATTCGGTCGCAGCCTGGCGCGCATCACGCACCAGATCTCTGGTGTTCTTGGTGCTCGCACTGGATTGATTAACGACGGTGGTAATGTCCTCCAATGCGGCTGAGGTTTGCTCCAGTGCGGCGGCTTGTTGTTCGGAGCGGTGAGCGAGACTGGCGGAGCTTTCCTGGATTTCCTTGCTGTTGGCGGCCACGGACGCCGTTTCCGTCAACACCTGTGCCAGCGTTTCCTGAAACTTACCGATCGACATGTTGAAGTTTGTGCGCAGATGGTCGAAGGCCGGGATGAACGGCTCGTCGATTGTCATGCGGATATTGCAGTTTGAAAGACGTTCCAGACCGGCAGCGATGGCGTCGATGGCTTTGACGCGGCCAGTCACATCGGTTGCGAATTTCACAACCTTAACGACTTTCCCCTTTTCATCGAAAATTGGATTGTAGGTTGCTTGAATATGGACGGAATTGCCGCCTTTGCCGATGCGCAGAAATTCGTTGCTCTGATATTCGGCCGCAGCGAGGCTGCGCCAGAATTGCTTGTATTCAGGCGAGGCAGCATAGGCGGGTTCGCAGAACATCGAATGATGCTTTCCGACGATTTCGCTTAAGCTGTAGCCCAATGTTTTGCAGAAATTCTCATTGGCTGTGAGAATCTGGCCGGTTGGCGTGAATTCGATAACGGCTTGAGAGCGCATCAGCGCATCGATCTTGCCGTCACTGTCCATGGTCTTGTTTTTTGCGGCTGTGATGTCGGTTGCGATTTTCACGACCTTGTAGGGCTTATTGCCCCGAAAAACCGGATTGTAACAAGCTTCGATCCAGATCGCTTCGCCGGTCTTGGTGAAGCGTTTGTATTGACCCTGATCGAACTGGCCGGAACCGAGTTTTGCCCAGAACTCGGCATAGGCTGGGTTTTTAACGTCTTCCGGATCGACAAAGATCCGGTGGTGCTTGCCGACGATTTCCGATTTTTGATAGCCGATCGCTTTGCAAAAATTATCATTCGCATCAAGGATATTGCCATTGAGGTCAAATTCAATAATGGCTTGGGACCGATTGACGGCTTCCAAAACGCCTTTATTGTCTGCACCGAAGCCAAACGACAACAGTCCCATTTAAGATGCCTCCTACGTGATGAGGCTTTATATTTGATTTCTATTGATAATGCGTAAACACATGAATTAGCATGTTTAAATTCAATTCATGGGTGGATTTTTGCGCTCTGTCAATTCTGGGTATGGTGCGGAAAGATCATCAATCCGCCACCACCATCAGGTCGTCACCTGCAAATTTCAGGGTGACAGTTTCGCCAATCACTGCCGGCGTAACGCCCGGATCGTTGAACATGTCGAAGGACAGCGTGGCACCGCCGACATCCAGCCGTGTACGGATGACCGAGCCGAGAAAATGGCTTGATGTGACTTTGCCGCTCAGCCGTACATCCCCTTTGGCGCCTTCGGCGGGTGATCCGGCTTCCGGGCGCAAAGCCACGGTGACGGTTTCGCCATTGGACTTGCCCAGTGGCTTTTTCAGGCTCACCTGCTGGTCGCCGATCAGGATCGTATTGCTGGAGGTGTCCGTTACCTTGGCTTCGATCAGGTTGAGCGTACCGACGAAGGAGGCGACGAAACGGGTTTGAGGATGATTGTAGATTTCCGATGGCGTGCCGATTTGGTCGGCGCGCCCGCCATTCATCACCACGATCCGGTCGGAAATCGACAGGGCTTCTTCCTGGTCATGGGTGACGAACACGGTGGTGATGCCAAGCTGGCGCTGGATCTGGCGGATTTCCTCGCGCAGCGACACGCGGATCTTGGCATCCAGCGCCGACAGCGGCTCGTCCAGCAGCAAAACCTGTGGCTTTGGCGCTAGCGCCCGGGCCAGCGCCACGCGCTGCTGCTGGCCGCCGGACATCTGATAGGGATAGCGCTCCGCCAGATGATCCAGATGGATCAGCTTCAGCATTTCCATCACCCGGCTGTGAATTTCCGCCTTGGGCTTCTTGGCGATCTTCAGGCCGAAGGCGACATTGTCGAACACATTCATGTTGGGAAACAGGGCGTAGGCCTGGAAGACCATGCCGATCCGGCGGCGATTGGGCGGCAGTTTCGTGACGTCCTGTCCATCAATGACAATCGAGCCGGAGGAGGGCGTTTCAAACCCGGCCACCATGCGCAGAACGGTTGTCTTGCCGCAGCCGGACGGTCCCAGGAAGGAGATAAACTCCCCTTTGTTCACCGGCAAATCGAATTCCTTGACGACGGTATTGGCCGCGAAACTTTTGCTGACCGCTTCGATCCTGAGGAAACTCATCGGGTTGCACTCCTTGGGGGCATGGAAGAGGACAGCGGGGCCTGACGTGCGATACGGCGTGGCAACCAGCGCTGTCCGGGTTTTTTATTGGCGAATACTTGCATGAGGACCATGCAGCCCCAGGTCAGCGCGAAGGACAGAATAGCCAGCGCTGCGGGCTCATAGGCGCGATCCTGGCCGATCTTGACCATATAAGGGCCAAAGGCCGGGCGATTGAGCAGGCTGGCGAAGACGAACTCACCCAGCGAAATCGAAAAGGTCAAAAAGGCGCCGGAGACGATGGCCGAGCGGACATTTGGGAAAATCACCGCCGCAATGGTGCGCAGTCGCGATGCGCCAAGACTCTCAGCCGCTTCCGTCAGGGTGACGATGTCGATGGCGGCCATGCCATTGTCCACAGCCCGAAACATATAGGGGAGAGACAATGTGACATAGCCGATCACCAGCAGCACATTGGTGCCATTGTCCGACATGGTGAGCGGCAGATAGGAATTGGAACCAAACAGCCGGATATAACCGAACACCAGCACGACGGGCGGAATGATCAGCGGCAGGAGGCTGACGAACTCGACGATTGGCCGCAGTTTCGGCAGCCGCAGCCGTACCCAATAGGCAGTGGGCACGACGATGACGGCACCGACCACGATCGCCATCAGTGAGGCAAAGGCTGAATAGCCGAGGGTAGACAGAAACTCGTCGCTGGAAAACACCGAACGGTAAGCGGCGAAGCTCCACTGGCCCCGCAGCATTTGCAGGGAAAACTGGAAGGTCGCATAGAGCGGTACCAGGAAATAGGCGGCAGCGATAAGGACGATGACGGTCGAGACCAGCGGAAAGGGCTTTTTCATTTTTGCCACCGTTCGGCGCGGCTGCGCAGGATAAGATAGAGTGTGTTGGTGACGGCCATGATGGCCACCATGCCAACCGCCAGCGCATAGCCGAGATTGGGATTGTAGAGCACATTGCCCTGAATCTGCTGGTAAAGCACGATCGGCACGACGCCGAAGCTCGAGCCGGTCAGGGCATAGACGGTGACCAGCGTGCCGAAGGCATTGGCAAACAGCAGAAGGAAACAGCCGAGAATGGAGGGGGTCAGCACCGGCAGGGCGACCATTTGCCAATATTGGCGGCGGGTAGCGCCGAGAATTTCCGCCGCTTCGCGCCATTCGCCCTTCAACCCGTCCAGAGCGGGGGTGATGATCAGCACCATCAGCGGCAGCTGGAAATAAAGATAGGTGATCGCCAGGCCCCAGAAGGAGAACAGGCTGAAACCAGTGCCATAGAGATTGAAGCCGAACATGTCGCGCAACAGAACCGTGACTAGGCCCAACCGGCCCAGAGTGGCAATGAAGGCGAAGGCCAGCGGAATACCGGCGAAGTTCGAGGCAACGCCCGAAAATGTCATGAACGCGGTGCGCACCCAGCGCGGCAGGCCACCGAGAATGATGGCATAGCCAACCAGAAGACCGGCGATGGCGCCAAGACAGGCTGCGGCCAGGCTCAGGCGCAGCGACAGGGAATAGGCGGCCATGATATTGGGGGTGGCCAGGCTGATGAAATTCTCCAGCGTAAAATCACCGGCCGGATTCTGGAAAGAGCCTTTGACCAGATAAAGGATCGGGCCGATCAGAAACAGAATGGCAAACAGGAAAAACGGCAGCACACCCAGCCAATCCCAGTTCATCAGGCTTTTGGGGCGAGGCGCTGGTTGCGGTCTGGAGCCTTCGACTATGGGTAGGCTGGGCAGTGGGGCGTTGAACGTCGGCGCACTGGGCCTGGATGAATTTGGCACGGATGCACTGGCTGGCGAATGAGGCTCGGTCTCCACAACGGTCATGCCACTTTTTCCCTTCAAATGAGCCGCGCAGGCCGGTAAAAACCGGCCTGCGCAAAGGTGGAGTGAAATTTCAGCACTGGCGCTAACTTATTGCGCGCCCATCTGCTTTGCCCAATCCGAGGCAACGACGGCCTTGGCGGCAGACTGTTCGTCGAGGGACGGGAAGATCGCCTTGGCATAGCCTGCGGCATCCGGCATCTTGTCGAGCAGGGCCTGCGGAATCTTCTTCTTTTCAGCCAGATCGTTGAAGCGGATCGGATGGCAATAGCCAGCCAGCCAGCCAAGCTGACCTTCGTCGGAATAGAGATATTCCATCCACAGCTTGGCAGCATTCGGATGCGGTGCGAAGGCCGAAATCGCCTGAACGTAAACGCCGGCGATGACCGAATCCGAGGGAACGACAACGTCCATCGGCGGGTTGCCAGCCAGCTTGTCGCGCATGGCGAGCACGTTATAGTCCCAGTCGAACAGGATCGGCGTGGTACCCTGCGCCATGTTCTGGGCCGAACCGTTGACCGGCACGAGATTGCCCTTTTCCTTGAGCGACTTCATGAACTCGATACCGGCCTTTGCGGCATCGGCACCGGCTTTGCCAGGCTGCGCGGCGCCAGCGGCATAGACCGTCATCATCGAGCTGTTGCCGGTGCGTGGATCGCCAGGCATGGCAACGGAATTGGCATATTTGGAAGCGGTCAGGTCGGCAAAGCTCTTCGGAACGTCCTTGACGATATCCTTGTTCACACCGATGGCCAAAACGCCGTAATAATCGCCATACCAATAGCCGTCTGCATCCTTGGCCGAAGCCGGGATCGAATCCCAGGTGGAGACCTTGTAAGGCTGAACGAGACCGTCTTTCTTGGCGGCAGGACCGAAGGACAGACCGACATCGATAACATCGGGGGCCTGCGGGCCGGTATTGCCCTTATTGGCCTTGATCGCTTCGATTTCGTCGCCGGAACCTGCATTCGGGTTCAGTTCGTTGACCTTGATCTCAGGGTATTTTTTCTTGAAACCAGCGATCACGTCGCCATAGCCGCACCAGTCATGGGGCAGGGCGATGGTGGTCAGCATGCCTTCTTTTTTGGCAGCTGCGATCAGCTCGGCGCTTGGCTCGGCGCTCGCATAGGCGGCCGATGCAACGACCATGGCGGTTGAGAGGGAAAGAATGCGGTGCAAACGGATGTTCACGGGTGTCCTCCTTGTGGATCTGCAAATCTTTGATCTGCAAAATTGTCTGCGGTAAGCCGAGCGACTGCATAGGGGGCGCAGATGATAGTTATGTGACGGATAGGGTGGGCGAGCACTGCTATAACGGGCATATCAGCAAGTATTTCTGCAACGGTATTCTTGGAAACAATCTGCGGTATCGCTGACAGCATGGATGGACTGGCCGGGCAGGTAGAAGCCATAACCCTCGATTTTGCGCGCGTTGCTGCTGAGATGACAGGTATCTGCAAGCGTCGATTGTTCCCCTCCGGTCTTTGCCGGTTTATGGCGCAAAGATAAGACGACAGAGGGTCATCGAGTCAATCTGCCCCAACCGGAAAAATTGAATTTTCCCGGTTCAGACGGAGGCAATGATCGGAGGTGGCCTATTAATTATCTGATTTTAAATAAAAAATAATTTTCATTCCTGGAAAATGCAGTCCTGTGGCTGTACCGGACGGAATGGACTGTGCGATGTACGTCGTCATCCGGGTCTTGGTGTCCGTGCCTATATTGGGGTTTCATGAGGCGTCTTCCCGGCATTCTTTGGTGTCGCGACGGTTGCAGGCTGGGGAATGGCGCGAACAGGCATGTGAATTGCATGGGCATTTGGAAAGCTGGAGGTTGATTTTTTTCTCGACCGAAATTGATTTTAGACAAACACTGAAAACAGGGGCCTGTATCACCGGATCGTGACAGGTCTCAAAGCCATCCGGCCATGCCGGTCCGGCTCAAGATAACAAGATCCATAGGGAGCAGCGAAGACTGCGTGCGGTTTGCAACGGTAACAATCGGCAAACCGAAAGGCAGAGGCTGCCGAGGTGTTTTACCTTGGCTTAACTGGGGGTCATCATGACCGGTTATAGCGACGTCGATAAGCAGGAAGACCTGCATATCCTCCATTCCATGGGCTATGCGCAGGAGCTGGAGCGGCGCATGAGTTCGTTCTCGAACTTTGCGATTTCCTTCTCGATCATTTGTATTCTGTCCGGCGGCATCAATTCGCTGGCCCAGGCGACATCCGGGGCCGGTGGGGCGGCCATCGGCATTGGCTGGCCGCTGGGCTGCCTGATTTCTGGCGTCTTCGCCCTCGGCATGGCGCAGATCGCCTCGGCCTATCCAACGGCGGGCGGGCTCTATCACTGGGGCTCGATCCTCGGCAACCGGTTCACCGGCTGGGTGACGGCCTGGTTCAACCTGATCGGCCTGGTCACGGTGCTCGGCGCCATCAATGTCGGCACCTGGGGCTTTTTTGCGGGTTCAATTGCCAGCTGGTTCGGCATCAATGTCGATACGACGACGGCAGGCGGCTTTGCCAATCAGATCCTGTTCGTGGCGGCGATTACCGCTGCACAGGCGCTGATCAACCACCTCGGCATCAAGCTCACCGCCAAGCTGACGGATCTCTCTGGCTATCTGATCTTCATCACCGCCATTGCGCTGACAATCGTCTGCCTGATCGGTGTAAAAACCTGGGATTTCTCTCGCATCTGGACCTTCACCAATTATTCCGGCACACCGGCTGGCGATGCGCCTGTCTGGCCGCAAACCGGCAGTGTCTGGTATATTTTTGCTCTCAGCCTGCTGTTGCCGATCTATACGATCACCGGTTACGATGCCTCCGCCCATACGTCGGAGGAAACCATCAAGGCTTCGGAATCGGTGCCGAAGGGGATTATTTCCTCGGTCTTCTGGGCATCGCTGTTCGGCTATATCATGTTGCTGGCCTTCCTTCTGGCCATTCCCGATATGAATGAAGCCGCAGCCCAGGGCTGGAACGTGTTCTTCTGGACGCTGAACAGCGTTACCCACCCGGTTGTTGCCAATATCCTCTATCTGGCGATTTTCGTCGCGCAGTTCATCTGCGGTCTGGCAACCGTCACTTCGGTATCACGGATGATCTATGCCTTTTCGCGCGATGGCGGCCTGCCTGCCTCCAAGGCACTGTCCAGCGTCAGCCCGAAGTTTCGCACTCCGGCCACGGCCATCTGGGTCGGGGCGGTTTTGTCAGTGCTGTTTGTTTGGGGTGCCTCGCTTGTCACCATTGCCGGGGCCTCGGCCTATACAATTGTCGTCTCCTGCACGGTGATTTTCCTGTTCCTGTCCTTCGCCATTCCCATTGTGCTCGGCATGAAGGTGATCGGTACGGCGAAATGGCCGAAAATGGGGCCATGGAACATGGGAATTGGCGCCTACAGGTTTGTCGGGCTGCTGGTCATCCTGGCCATGGTGGCCATCTTCATCATCGGCGTACAGCCGCCCAACCAGTGGGCGCTGTATATCACTGTCGGTTTCCTGGCGCTGACGGCGCTGATTTGGGTTCTGTTCGAGCAACGTCGCTTCAAGGGCCCGCCGATTGGCGACGAAGTGGCGAAACGGCAGGCGGAAATTGCCGCTGCGGAAAAGGCTGTTGGCCAAGGCTAAATAGCCTGACCTGACATCAACAGAGGTCGCTCGGATCGGCGACCTCTCTTTATCTAAATAAACGTGTGAGGCTATTTTCTTTTGAAATTTGAAATTGTGGTGGCGAAGCCACCGATTTTCCCTTTTTGATTAGTAGTTATTTATATTAGATACCCTACCATGGCTGGTGTGGGTGAGGAGGAAAGCCCGCATTCGGGAGGTTCAAATTCTCTGAGGTTTGCACTGGTCAGACGCAAGCAGCGGCATGACCCTCGCTATTCCTTTTTGCCTTTTCCGATCCCCTCTTCGATCCTCCGGTGGAAGGAGTGATGCGACCATGAAAACCTATGCGAATTGGAGTTATCCGACCGACATCAGGGTTGGGCGCGGGCGAATAGAAGAACTCGGCGATGCCTGCAAATCTCTTGGTATGCGCAATCCGCTGCTGGTGACCGACCGCGGGCTGGCATCGCTGGCGATTACCAGGGTGGCGCAGGAAACGTTGAGTGATGCTGGGCTTGACTACGCGCTGTTTGCTGATGTCGAGCCCAATCCGACGGAGCTTAATCTGGAAGCCGGTCTAGTGGCGTTTCGGCAAGGCGGTCATGACGGCGTTGTCGCCTTTGGCGGTGGGTCGGGGATCGATCTGGGTAAATGCGTGGCTTTCATGGCTGGCCAGACCCGATCTGTCTGGGATTTCGCCGCTGGCACCGAAGGCTGGCGCGACGCCGACGAGGCGGCAATCCTGCCAGTTGTGACGGTGCCAACTACCGCAGGGACCGGTGCCGAAGTGGGACGCACCTGCGTAATCACCAATACCGTCACCCGCGTTAAGACCGCGATCTTTCATCCGAAAATGCTTCCGGCAATCGTCATTTGCGACCCGGAACTGACGGTCGGCATGCCGAAATCCATCACGGCTGGCACCGGCATGGATGCCTTTGCTCATTGCCTGGAGGCCTATTGTTCACCGGTCTACCATCCACTCGGCCAGGGTATCGCCATCGAGGGGATGCGTTTGGTCAAGGAGTTTCTGCCCAAAGCCTATCGTGATCCGGTGGATCTGGAAGCCCGGCTCAACATGATGTCGGCGGCGGTCATGGGGTCGATTGCCCTGCAAAAAGGGCTGGGGGCCATTCACGCGCTGTCGCACCCGATCGGCGCGGTCTATAATACCCATCATGGCACAACCAATGCCGTGCTGATGCCAATGGTGGTGTCTTTCAACCGCAAGGCGATAGAGCGCAAGATCGAGAAACTGGCGGGCTATCTGGAAATCCAGGGCGGCTTTGATGGCTTCCATGATTTTCTGATGGTGTTTCGTGATGATCTCGCCATTCCGCATAATCTGAGCGAGCTTGGCGTGCCGGGTGACCGGCTGGACGACCTGGCCGCCATGGCGATCCGCGATGCAAGTGCCGCGAGCAATCCCGTCAAGATGACTTTGGAAAATACCACCGCATTGCTGGCGGAATGTTTTTGAAAATCTGGCTCCAGCTTACGGCAAGCAAGGTAACCTAGAATTTCATTCACAAGAACTGATATATGTCATTTGCTATTTATTAACCATTTTTAGCAAGGATGTATTAACCGGGCGCCATGAATAGCCGGGTGCCTGTTAGAGCGATGAGTGGCTCAATCATAGCATCGAGGACACCAATGCCAGTCATCTCATTTGCCAATGCCAAGGGCGGCGCAGGTAAAACCACAGCGGCGCTGCTGCTTGCCACAGAACTTGCCCATCAGGGCTACCGGATCTGTATTCTCGATGCCGATCCGCAACGCTGGATTACCCAATGGTCGGAAGCCGCCGGGTTGCAGCACAATATCGAAGTCATTTCCGAAGTCAGCGTTGGGTCATTGCAGGGCCATATCCGGGAAGGCCGCAAAACTGCCGATTACGTTATTATCGATCTTGCCGGTGCGCGGGACGCCATCGTCACCATGGCCATCGGGCTTTCTGACCATGTGATGATCCCCGTTCAGGGCTGTGCCATGGATGCCAAGGGTGCCGCCCAGATCCTTGACCTGATCGAGCAGATGCGGATCGCCGGCAATCTTGTCATCCCACATTCAGTGGTTCTGACGCGGGTCGCCTCGATGGTCACCACACGGGCGCTTCTCGCCATCAAGGGCCTGCTGGCGGCGCGTGGGGTGAATGTCATCAATACGCCGATTGCCGAGCGGAATGCCTTCCGTGATATTTTCGAGACCGGCGGCACGGTCTATTCGATGGATCCGGCCAAGGTCAGCAATCTGGATAAGGCCCAGGACAATTCACGCGCTTTTGCTGCGGAAGTCGTCCATCTTTTGCCGGTAAAAGTGGTGCGCAGCCTGCGCCCGCGCCTTTTGCGGCTGATTGGCGATGCCGCCTGAGACTTATAATTGATAGAAGCCACATAAAAACGCCCCGCTACGACAACCGTCGGCGGGGCGTTTTCTGTTGTTTAAGATCGACCGTACTCAGTCTACGAATTCTACGGTAACGCCCGGCTGCACCATCTTGGCCAGTTCCGTTGCATCCCAATTGGTCAGGCGGATGCAGCCATGGCTCTGGGTGCGACCAATCTTGGAGGGCTCCGGTGTGCCGTGAATGCCATAGGTTGGCTTGGACAGGGCAATCCAGACGGTGCCAACCGGACCATTCGGGCCTGGCGGAATATTCAGCACTTTATCATTGGCGCCCTGCTGAAAATTCACCTTCGGATTATAGGTATAACCGGGATCGAAGGCAACGCGCTGCACTTGCACCGTGCCGGACGGCGATGGCGTATCGTTAGAGCCGATGCTGGCCGGATAGGCGGTGATCAACTGGCCATCCTCGCCATATGCCAGAACCTGTTTGCGGCCCTTGTCGGCAACGATACGAGCAACCCGTCCGCTATGGGGCTGGCCAATGCTGACCACTTTGACGGTGCTGCCGGGAACAGTGAAATCGACACCGGGATTGAGCGCTTTCAGATAGCCCTCATCCATGTGGAATTTCTCAGCCAGCATTTCCGTCGTGGATGTATAGCCAAGCGATGGCATCGCAGCCTTCTGGCTGTAATCCTCAGGAATTTCCGCCACATAAGGACCAGCTGCATCGGCGGCGGTCAGCGTGTAGCTGGTGAAAGGCAGGCCGCCATTCATCCGCAGCCGCTCCATGATGGCGTCGGTGTCGTTAGGGTTCAGCGTTTCGCCGGTCTTCTGCTGCCAGGCCTCCAGCGCCTTTTGAACATTCATGCCCATATGGCCGTCGATAGCGCCCGGCGAAAACCCTTCGCGGGCAAGAAACACCTGAAGTGCTGTGATTTCTGGCTTGGCCTTGCCGCTGCTGCCAAGCGTCGACGGCGCCGCGGTTGAAGGGGAAGCGGGCCGTGCCAGAGCATCGTCGCTTACCGCGGGGTCATGATTGACGTTTTGCGGATAGCCCTGGCCGAGCGGCTGACGCTCAACGGGCTGATCCTCGGGAATGCCGCCAGTCGCCATGTCCTCATCGTCATAGCCGCCGCCAGAAGGAGCTGGAGGATAATAATCATTGGGATAGCGGTTACGGTCGGCACGGCCATAGACCATGTCGGCAGGCATTTCCGTGGCGATAAGATTGCCGGAGCGGTCGATCAACACCGTGCGGCCCATGCGGTCGCGGCTGATCATCACCGAGCCCTGTTCGGGAACGAAATCCAGAACCTCGCCTGAGGGAGTAATCAGCACGGTATTCGGGTTCTGCCCGTTATAGGGGCTGCGCGCCAGCGCAGGCTGCGACACGGTTGAGAGAAGCGCGACGACGATGAGACCAGTTTTCCAAAGCGGCTGCACGGGTGATCTTTCCGGTTGGTTTCTTGCATAACGCCCCAAACCCTATCCGGTTCAGGGGAAATCGAGGCGCTTGCGCCAAAGCATGGACAATTGCTTATCATGCGCTGAGACACCGTAATTTTGACGCTAATATGGAAAAATGAAAACGAAGTGAAGAAACTCTTAAACCCTTATGCATCGCTCCAGATAGAGGCCCCAGCCAAGTTTGGAAAAATCGGTGCATAAACAAAGAGCTAGTGAACGACAAGATGACCGATGCGATTACGTCAGTCCCTCAGAATTAACAGAGTTTTACACGGTAAAAGCAGGGACTACTGCGTTTTTACACGGTGTAGGACATGGCATAGGCCGCCATTGGCGCGCTAATGCTATGCGGATTGCAGGAGGAGACGAATCATGAAGCTACAGGCAACCAAGGGTCCAATCGTTGAACTGGACCCGACATCGGTTCTGGATATTCGCACCTTGATCATCGATGGGGTCGATCTTTCGCCGCACCGGGCCATTCCTGATGATGGCGATTCGCGTATCGACCATTCCCTGGAAGGTTTTCTCTTCACCTGCGGCCCGGACCATATTCGTCACCCGGAACCGATTGGCGATGGCAGCGACCGACGCTACCCGCTGCATGGCTCGTTTTCATCGCATCCGGCCAGGATTATTGACCAGAACGACACCGAATGCCGGGCTGAAATTCCAGTGCGCCATGCCGATGGCGGCCAGTCGCTTCTGGAGCGCCATTGGCGCATCGACGCTGAAGCCGGTGTTGTCGCGTTGCGCGACCGGATCACCAATAGCGGCCAAACCCCGTTTCCCGCCATGCTGATGTACCACATGAATGTTGCCGCAAAACTGTTCGACGATGCGGTGCGGATGGAAGGGGCAATGCTGGAGGAAGGCGGTTTCGGCTGGCGTTTTGGCGCAGAGCCGGGCGGGGTGTTCTGCGTCGCCGCCAACGACGACACCGCGGGAGCGGATGGCTGGGCAGAGTTTCGGCTCGGCCCAATCGCCTCGGTTGGCGGGCTGACGCTGGTGGTGCGTTTTGACACGGCAAGTCTGCCCTTCCTGCAAATCTGGCGCAACCAGCAGGCTCCCGCCAATGTGGTGGGCATCGAGCCGGTCTCGCATCGCTGGGTTGGACGCGACGATCTCGCCAAGGGCGGCGAACTCGACATGCTGGCGCCCGGTGAGAGCCGTGAATTCGGGCTGGATTTCTTCTTCATATGAGATCCGGCTCGTCTGGAATCCGCTTGCGGCGTTGACGCCCCGGTATCCACATCGTAAATGTTTGGCCGGTTTCGATTAAGCCGGTTTTGAAAAGGATGCGACGATGAATATCAGGCCGATCAACGAGGAATATTCCGTCAGCGGTCAGATCAGTCTCGATGATCTGGATGATATCAAGGCGCTGGGCTTCAAATCCATCGTTTGCCATCGCCCGGATGGCGAAGAGCCCGGCCAGCCGGATTTTGCCGCCATTGCTGCGCGGGCCGAGGAACTGGGGCTAACCATCCGCCATATTCCGGTTGGCCCGATGGGCGTCACGCCGGATGCCGTCGCCGCCATGGTCGACGCGCTGGATGATCTGGAGCGCCCGATGCTTGGCTATTGCCGCTCCGGTGCCCGCTCCACGGCGACCTACGAACACAGCTTGCGCCAGCGCTAAGCGGTCAAAAAAACTTACCCACGCTGCGGCAAAACCCGCAGCGTTTTCGTGTTTCATAACCTCAAGGAGATAGTCCATGTCCATCAAGCGTATCGAGCCCGGCAAGCGTATGAGCGGTGCTGTCGTCCACGGCAATACCGTCTATCTGGCTGGCCAGGTCGGTGAAGGCTCTGGTGTCACCGAACAGTCCAAGTCGGCGCTGGCCGAAGTGGATCGCCTGCTGGCCGCTGCCGGTTCTGACAAGTCGAAGATCCTGCAAACCATCATCTACCTCTCCGACATGTCCACCTTCGCTGAAATGAACGCTGTCTGGGAAAGCTGGATCGACCCCGCCAACCCGCCAGCCCGCGCCACCAGCGAAGCTGCTTTGGCAACCCCGGATTACAAGGTCGAGTTCATCGTGACGGCTGCGATTTAATCGTACTTCACATCTTGGATGAAAAAAAGGCCGGGATTGTCTCCGGCCTTTTTGTTTTTCTTTTAAACAGTTTGTCAGCTTTTCTCACGAATTTGAGTCAGCGTCCGGGTCGGCGTAATCGCTTCCGCATCCAGCTTGATTTCGATGAGCGACGGCTTTCCAGAAGCGCGTGCCCGCTCAAACGCCGCTGCGAAATCCTCAGTCTTTTCCACCAGTTCACCATGACCGCCATAGGCCTGCGCAAAGGCTTTGAAATCCGGGTTCACCAGATCGGTTGCGCTGACGCGGCCCGGGTATTCGCGCTCCTGATGCATGCGGATAGTGCCGTAGCTGCTGTTGTTGATCAGCAAAACGATGATGGGCAGATTGTAGCGCACGGCGGTGATGAATTCCTGCCCATGCATCATGAAGCAACCGTCTCCGGCAAAGCAGATGACTTCACGTTCGGGAAACTGCGCCTTGGCCGCCACGGCGGCAGGAAGGCCGTAGCCCATCGAGCCGGAGGTGGGAGCCGCCTGAGTGTTGTAGCCCTGAAAACGATGGAAGCGGTGCAGCCATGTGGCGTAATTGCCAGCGCCGTTGGTGAAGATCGCATCTTGGGCGGTATTGGCTTCGATCCATTCCATGATCGGCCCCATCCGCACGGCACCGGGTCCGGTCGTGGGCGGCGTGGACCAGGTCAGATAGGCGGCATGCATGGCTTTTGTCCGCTCGGCCCAAACCGGCGAGGCTGGCGCTTTGAGGCTTGCCAAAGCCGCAACGAAATCCTTGGGGCTGGCGCAGATCGCCAGATCCGGGCGATAGACCCGGCCAAGCTCGGACGGATCGGGATAGACATGCACCAGCTTTTGTTTGGGGTAGGGGATGTCCATCAGCGTGTAGGAGGAGGATGGCATTTCGGAAAAACGACCGCCCAGCAATAGGATCACGTCGGCCTCCTTCACCTCTTTCGCAAGCGCCGGATTGATGCCGATGCCGACATCGCCTGCGTAATTGGCATGCAGATGATCAAACAGCATCTGGCGGCGGAAGGAGCATCCGACCGGCAGTTTCCACTGCGCGGCAAAATCCTCAAACGCCTTCACCGAGGCCTCGTCCCAGCGGGTGCCGCCAAGAATGACCAGCGGGCGCTCCGCCTTTTCCAGCATCGCGCCAAGCGCGGCAATCTGGCTGGGGCCTGGATGGGCCTCCACCGGCATATAGGGGCGGGCTTCTGGCGCGTCCGCCTCTTCCACCAGCACATCTTCCGGCAGGGTCAGCACCACAGGGCCGGGACGCCCGGAGGTGGCCACGGCAAAAGCCCGGCTGACAAATTCCGGGATACGGGCCACATCATCGATCTCGCCAACCCATTTGGCAAATTCGGTAAAGGCACGGCGGTATTCGACTTCCTGAAACGCCTCGCGTTCGCGCATGTCGCGGGCGACCTGTCCGATGAACAGGATCATCGGCACCGAATCCTGCCGGGCGATATGCAGGCCCGCTGAGGCATTGGTGGCGCCGGGACCGCGCGTTACCATGCAAATGCCGGGCTCGCCGGTCAGGCGCCCCCAGCAATCGGCCATCATCGCTGCGCCGCCTTCCTGACGGCAAACCACGGTTTCAATTTGGCTATCGACCAGCGCGTCAAGTACCGCCAGATAGCTTTCGCCGGGTACACAGGCGACGCGCTTCACGCCATTGGCCTTCAGGGCTTCAACGATCAATTGTCCGCCGGTTCTTTTCATCGAGTAATCCTTGGATGGGGTTGGGCCGAAATTAAGGTTGTGGCGGCCCACTGCTGTCGGAAATAGGCCTGGATGCATGTTTGCGCTCCCGCCAGATGATGGTGAGGCCGGAGCCGATGATGATGGCGATGCCCAGCCATTTCAGCGCATCCGGCAGGTCATGGAAGACCAGCCAGCCAAACAGGGTGGCGGTGACGATTTCCAGATATTGCAGCGGTGCGAGCATCGAGGGTGGTGCGGCGCGATAGGCAAACACGCCCAGCAAACCACCGACGGCAGCGGTGGCCCCGGTGCAGACAAGCCAGAGGGTACCGGTCATGTCTGGCTGGACCAGATCGAACATGGCGATGTTCATCGTCTGGCCTATGGCGATCATGATGGTGCAAAACACCATGGCCCAGCAGCCGGTTTCCACCTGCATGACGAACGGGTCCTGATGGCGCGACAATAGCCGTGTCAGAATTGCAAAAATGGCGATGCAAAAGGCCGTAATGATCGGCAGGAAGGCGACGGCTCCGACTTCCTGGAAACTGGGCTGCACCACCAGCATGGCACCGATAAACCCGGTGCCACAGGCGAGGTAGCGACGCCAGCCGATTTTTTCCTTGAGGATAATGCCGCTCAAGATGGTCAGGATGATCGGCTCTACGAAAAAGATTGCCACGGCATCCGCCACTTCCATGGTCCTGAGAGCCGTAACAAAGGTCAGCATCGACAGGCAAAGCACCCCGCCACGGATCATGTGCAGGCGGGTGTTGGACCAGGACAGTTTCAGCCATGTGCCGCGTATCATCAGCACGGGAAGCATGAAAAGGATCTGAAAGAAAAACCGCGCAAGGCTGATTTCGGCAGCAGGCATGGTTTGCGTTGCCAGCTTGGAAAACACATCCACCAGCGGCGTGACCAGTACCGATAGCACCATCATGCCAAGTCCGAACGTGACACCGGAGAACAACGGCGCTTGGCTGGTTGTGCCTGAAGGGGCACGCGGTCGAGTGGACATGCGGGATTGTCTCGCTTTTGATCGTCTGTCTATACCGTCCATCATGCCGGACGGCACGTGACTTTCTGTTATAGGCTCATTCCAAACAGGAATGAGCGGCCTCTAGGCCCAGCGCCGTTCGCGCCCAATCCCGAAACGCCGCCATGGCCTCGTCGCGGCCAATTTCGTTCAGCGTTTCATGCCGCATGGCGGGATAAAGGGTCAGCGTCACATCGGTCAGACCGGATTGCCGCAGGCGGTGGTCCAGTGCGCGGGTGGCCTCGCCGCCTTTGGTGGCCGGGTCCTGCCCGCCGCCGACCAGATGAATGGGCAGGTCGGTCCGCAGCCGGGCAAGGCGGGGCAGGGTGGCGGTCTGCGCCGTCAAGTCAAGCACGTCCATCCACAGGGAATTGCTGGCCTGAAACCGGCAGAGCGGATCATTGGCGTAGAGATCGACTTCTGCGTCATCGCGGCTCAGCCAATCGATCAAGGTGCGCCTGCCGGAGACGGACTTGCCCCAGGCCTCGAAGGTTGCCTTGGCCATCAGCAGACTTGGCACGTCAGAGCCTTTCAAGGCCCGCTCGATCTTCAGAACCAGCCGGGCGAACCGGGTCTCGATGCCGTTGTTGAAATTGGAATTCCACACGGCCAGCGCCTGAAAGCTCTCCGGGAACTCAGTGGCGGTGCGCAGCGCGATCAGCCCGCCCATGGAATGACCGAACAGCAGAACCGGCAGGCCGGGATGATTGGCACTGGCCATATCGCGGATTGCCTTGGCGTCTTCGATCACCAGCGAAACGCCATTCTTTCGCGCAAAGCGGCCAAGTGGTGCATCCGGGGCCTGGGTTTCTCCGTGTCCACGGTGGTCATGGGCGTAGACGTGAAAGCCCGAAGCGGCCATGAAGGTGGCAAAGCGGCGATAGCGGCGCGAATGTTCGATCAGCCCGTGATTGACGAGTAGAATGGCCTTGCCGTCATTGCCGGCCTGATGATGGTAGGCGATCCGGGCGCCATCCGGCCTTTGCAGGTAAAGCGTTTCGTCAAACATGCTGTCCTCCCGATCGTGCCGAACGCGAATGATATATCGCGAGTCTCAACCCGTTTCGCCCCGAAAAATGACGTGATTTTGCAGCCAAGTGCAATTGCTGAAAGGCAGGTTCATGCCGTTATTCAGGGTTGCAAGCCTGTTTCAACCGTTCCATGAAGACCTTAAGCGATTCGGGGAGAGCATCATGAAGCATTTTCACTATCTGGGTCTGGCTGCGGCGGTCTTTCTGACCTGTCATCCGTCTTTCGCAGCGGAAAAAGGTAGGACGACCAGCATTCTGGCCGTCAGTTGGCAGCCGGGTTTTTGCGAGACCAAGCCGGACAAGCCGGAATGCAAGAGCCAGACGGCGGATCGTTACGATGCCAGCCATTTTACCCTGCATGGTCTTTGGCCGATGCGCCAGAACTATTGCGGTGTTGATCAGGCCGATATCGATGCCGACAAGAAAAGCCGCTGGACCGATCTGCCGGAAGTGACCCTGTCTGCCTCGACCCGCCAAGTGCTGGACCGGGTTATGCCCGGCACGCAGTCATCATTGGAACGGCATGAATGGATCAAGCATGGCACCTGCACCGGTCTTGGTCAGGAAGCTTATTTCGCTGAGGCGATCGCGCTGATCGAGACCCTGAACAGTTCGGCGGTCAATGCGCTGTTTGCCGCCAATGTGGGCAAGGCGGTCACCCAGGAAGATGTGCAGACGGCGTTTGATGCTAGCTTTGGTACGGGCGCTGGACGGCGGGTGAAGATGAGCTGCGAACAAGATGGTAACAGACGGATTGTGACGGAATTGACCATAGGACTTGGCGATGGCGATGCCGGGACGTCGCTGCAGGAGCGCATCCAGGCGGCAGGCTCAACCAAGTTTGATTGCAACCAGGGTATTGTCGATCCGGTTGGGCTGCAATGAGCCTGCTTTAAGACCGAATATTGCGGCTGCATTCTATCCCGTAAACAGGGCAAGACCTGAAGGAATTGCGCGGGCGGCATTGCCCCCGCTTGCGGTTTCGCCTACATAGCGGGCAATTCCATTTACCCGTGCGGAGCATTTTACCGATGGCACGTCAGTTCATCTACCACATGTCCGGACTTAACAAGTCCTATGGCGCCAAGAAGATCCTTGAGAACGTCAACCTGTCTTTCTATCCCGATGCCAAGATTGGTATTCTCGGCCCTAACGGTGCCGGTAAATCGACGGTGCTGCGCATTATCGCCGGTCTCGACAAGGAATATACCGGAGAAGCCTGGCTCGCCGAAGGCGCGACCATGGGCTATCTGGAGCAGGAGCCGAAGCTCAACCCTGATAAGACCGTGTTCGAAAACGTTATGGAAGGCGTTGCCTCCAAGACTGCCATCCTCGACCGTTACAACGAGTTGATGATGAACTATTCGGATGAGACGGCCGACGAGGGCGCCAAGCTCCAGGACATGATCGACAGCCAGAACCTCTGGGATCTGGAAAATCAGGTCGAAATGGCGATGGATGCGCTGCGCTGCCCGCCCGGTGACAGCGATGTAACAAGCCTGTCCGGCGGTGAGCGGCGTCGCGTGGCGCTGTGCAAGCTGCTGCTGTCAAAACCCGACCTGTTGCTGCTCGACGAACCAACCAACCATCTGGACGCTGAAACCATCGGCTGGCTGGAAAACCATCTGCGGGAATATCCCGGCTCCGTGCTGATGATTACCCACGATCGCTACTTCCTCGACAATGTCACCGGCTGGATTCTCGAACTCGACCGTGGTCGTGGCATTCCTTACGAAGGCAATTACTCGGCTTATCTGCAAGCCAAGGCCAAGCGCCTGATGCAGGAAAGCCGCGAAGATGCGTCCCGCCAGAAGGCGCTGTCGCGCGAACAGGAATGGATTGCTTCCAGCCCGAAAGCCCGTCAGGCCAAGTCCAAGGCGCGTATCAAGTCCTACGAGCAGCTGGTGGAAGCGGCTGAAAAGCAGCGTCCCGGCGATGCGCAGATCATCATTCCCGTTAGCGAACGGCTGGGCCAGGTGGTGATTGAGCTGGACGGGATTTCCAAATCCTATGGCGACCGTCTGCTGATCGACAATCTGAGCTTGAAACTGCCGCCAGGCGGCATTGTCGGCGTGATCGGCCCGAACGGTGCCGGTAAGACGACACTGTTTCGGATGATCACCGGCCAGGAAACGCCCGATTCAGGCTCGGTCAAAGTCGGCGACAGCGTGCAGCTTGGTTATGTCGATCAGAGCCGCGATACGTTGGCTGCCGACAAGACGGTCTGGGAAGAAATTTCCGGTGGCGCCGAAATCATCAAGCTCGGCAAGTTCGACATGAACTCCCGCGCCTATTGCGGTGCCTTCAACTTCAAGGGCGGTGACCAGCAACAGAAGGTCGGCAATCTCTCCGGGGGTCAGCGCAACCGCGTGCATCTGGCCAAGATGCTGAAGGCCGGCGGCAATGTTCTGCTGCTCGACGAACCGACCAACGACCTCGATACCGAAACACTCGGCGCGCTGGAAAATGCGCTGGAAAGCTTTGCCGGTTGCGCGATCATCATTTCGCATGACCGCATGTTCCTCGACCGTCTGGCCACCCACATCCTCGCCTTCGAAGGCGATAGCCACGTGGAATGGTTCGAAGGCAATTTCGAAGACTACGAAAAGGACAAGATCCGCCGGTTGGGTGCCGAAAGCGTCAACCCGAAGCGCGTCAGCTACAAGCGCCTGACCCGGTAATTGTGATTGTTGGCAACCCTGAGATGTTTTTTCATCTCAGGGTTGCTTATTGGATCTCATAATTTTAACAGTATATTAGTTGCTTGCGTGATGAAATTCATCCAGGGGTTTGCTGCCTTTGGGGGGATTATGTTTTCTATACGGAACGTTCTGGTTTCAGTCTTTCTTATTATCAGCATTGCCTTGGGCGCCATGGTGTCGCGATCGCTCTATGTCGCTTACAACCAGTTCGGTGTGTTCCGCGATGTCGCAAAACTGACGGCGGTCAATAAGGCGCTGTTCGATTTTCTGCTGAATTACCGCCTGGAACGCGGCCATACCAATACCGTCTTTATCACAAGCCCGGAAAAGGCTGGCCAGACAGCGAAGGATGTTCCTGTCGATCGCCAGAAGGTCGACGCGGCAATGCAGGATTTTACCGCGGCGGTCACCGTTATCGGCACCCCCGAATTCGCGGCGATGTTGAACAAGATCAAAGGGCACTACGACACGATCGTCTCAATGCGCCAGCCGCTTGACGCGCAATTTTCGCTTCCGCTGGAAAGTCGCAATAAGGAGCTAAATGCAAAGCAGCTTTCCTATGGCGATAGCGTGCTTGATGATCTCGAAAAAAGCTCGGTTTTTACCGAATCTGCCATTCGGACGCTGGATAACAGCCTGACGGATCTTTTGCAGGTCAGAACCAATGCCTGGGTCGCCCGCTCAGCGGCGGGCGCGGAAAACATCCTCCTCAACAAGGCGATCGCGCTGCAGACGCCGCTCGCTATGCCTGACGTTCTCGAAGTCGCAAACCAGCATTCAAAAATCATGTCCGGCTGGCTTCAGGTTCGCGCACTCGTTAATCATTCGACGATGCCGGAAGAATTGAAACAGGCGCTTAGCAATGCCGAGGCTGTGTATTTCGGCGGCTCATTCGCGGAGATGCGTGACAGTCTGTACAAAAAAGTTGTTGCCCGCGAGCCGACTGATTTGACGCTGGATAAATGGTTGTCACCAAGTTCCAAAGCCCAGGCCAGCATTGCCGGTGTGGTGGTTACGGCGATGAAGGTCGTGGACGATAAAGCGAATGTTTTGGCGAACACCGCGTTCTCCATGGTCATTTTGTATAGCGCCTTGCTCGTTGGCTCAATTCTTTTGACCATCGCAGGCATGGTCATTGTCGTCAGGCGAGTTGTTGCTCCCATCGGTACTCTTACACTGTCCATGCGAACCCTTGCCGAGGGCAATACGGAGAAGAATATCCCGTTCACCATTCGTCAGGATGAAGTGGGAGCCATGGCCCGTTCCGTCGAGATTTTCCGGGAAGCGGCCATTCGGAATAAACTGCTCGAAGCCGAAACCGAAGAGATGCGGCGTCGTGGTGAGCTTGAACGCATTGAAGTTCAGCGCGTTGCGGAGGCGGAGGCCGAGGAGCGTCTGAACCGCGCGACAGGTTCGCTCGCATCCGGTTTGAAGCGTCTGGCGGCCGGGGATATGCTCTGTGAAATCCGCGAGGAATTCGCTCCAAGGTTTGAAGCCCTTCGCCATGATTTCAACCGCTCTGTCGAGCAATTGCGATCGGCCTTGCTGAATGTCGGAAGTGCCGCCCATGCGGTGCGCAATGGCAGCGGCGAAATCTCCCAGGCGTCCGACAATCTGGCAAAGCGCACGGAACAGCAGGCGGCCTCTCTGGAACAAACAGCTGCCGCACTCGAGCAGATTACCGTCAATGTCAGGGCAACGTCGCAACGCACGGGCGACGCGCGAGATCTGGTGCGCAATACGCGCACGCGCGCCGAACACTCCGGGGCGGTTGTAGGCAATGCGGTCACGGCCATGGGGCGTATCGAAGAGGCCTCGTCAAAGATTACCCAGATCATCAGCGTCATCGATGAGATCGCGTTCCAGACCAATCTTCTGGCGCTCAATGCGGGGGTCGAGGCAGCGCGCGCCGGGGAGGCCGGTAAGGGTTTTGCCGTCGTTGCCCAGGAAGTCCGCGAGCTTGCGCAGCGTTCCGCCAATGCGGCCAAGGAAATCAAGGCGCTGATTGCCAATTCGGAAGTGGCGGTGGGCGACGGCGTTAGGCTTGTGAACGATACCGGCAAGGGCCTGAGCGAAATCGCCGAACTCGTGCAGGCCATCAATGCGCATATGGATGCCATCGCGACGGCGGCGCAGGAACAGTCGGTTGGCCTTGGCGAAGTCAATACCGCCGTCAATCACATGGACCATGCCACCCAACAGAACGCGGCCATGGTAGAGGAAATGAGCGCGGCGGGGGCGGGCCTTGCCAGTGAAGCAACCAGGCTTGCCGAATTGTTGGCGAATTTCGAGACAGGCGGGCAAAAGGCTGGTTTGTCTCTCGCCTCGACAGGTGGCGTGCAGCGATCCGGCCAAGCGGCTGCGACAAAGCCTGCCCGTATGGAGCGGCAGGCAGACCCCGTGTCGCGGGCCAGCCGACCGGTAGCCGCTACGAGCCGAAGCAGCGCCGCCGTTGCCGTTTCGAAGGATGCCTGGGAAGAATTCTGAAATCCTCTCCGATTGAAAATCCCTGTACCTTTGTGGTGCGGGGCTTCTCGTTCCAGACGAGGCTGGGGCGCAGCTTTTAAAAACTATGCCTGGAAAATTTCCACAGCATTTTTCGATCCATAGGATGTGATGCTCATTTTCGCTGTAGATCCAAAATACACATCCTCAAGTTGATTCCGTTTGTTGTAATTTACTTACGGAAAAATAATAAATTTCTCGCAAATTGAAAATCACTATGATTTTTTGCTGCTTGATGCGGCGAATCCTGTGATTTTGGGGGGTATTCATGCGCATTATTTCCGCTTTACCGTTTAAGGTACTTTTGACGAGCCTTGGGATCGTGCCTTTGTTGGCTGCAATCGGCCTTGGTGGCATCCTGAGTTGGGAGGCCTGGGAAAAATATACGAAAACGTCCAAGGCCGTGACTTTGGAGCAACTGGCACGGGCCGGTGGCAATCTGTTGTTGGTCATGCCTCTGGAGGGCGCGGCGCCGCCAGCGGCCAGGAAAGAGGCGCGGGCAACATCAGACGCGGCCTATGCGAAGGTGGTCAGCGCCTATGACGACGCCATCTCCGCTGGTTATGATGACGCAATCCTGAACGACCTGAAGAACCGGCTCGTTGATTCCTTTTCCCGGATCGGTGAATTCCGCTCCGCTGTTGATGCTGACCGCGTTGACCCGATCATGCCACTGAAATATCTCCAGCCTGTTTCCGCTATGGGAATGGAATTGGCTGGCCGGGCTGCCAATCTGGTCGACGACCGCCTGCTGTCACAAGGTATCCAGGGCTATTATTCCCTCTTGCAGGTCAATGATTCCTATCTGATTATCAACCGGATCGGCCAAGTTTATACCCAGAAGGGCGCACTGTCTCCGGAAGAGACCTCGCGTTTCCATTCCGGATTCAACAAAGCTCTGATCTACTTGAAGCCGATGCAGCAATTCGTGCCCAAGCCATTGATCGACCAGTATGACCAGTTCTGGCGAGGAAGCGATGCCGCACCTGTTCAGAAAGCCATCGATGCGATGGCTGCGGGTCGTACATATACACCTGCCGCAGGCGATCTCGACACGTGGAACACGATCATGGCCAAGCGGCGGGATGTGGTCGCCGGCTTGATCAAATCCACGTCGCAGGACCTGGCCGCCTTTGCCGACGCGCAGCTGTCGGACGCGCGTAACTCCCTCTATTTCATGGTGACGGTCCTCGGCATTCTGGTTTTGGTCACCGCACTGTTCAGCATTTCGGTCCTGCGGATTCTCTCGAATGCCATTCGCCGGATCTCGGGCCGGATGAGCGGCTTGGCCGAGGGGGATAAGGCTAGCGCTATTCCCTATCTTGACCGCAAAGATGAGATCGGCGACATCGCCCACTCCGTCGAGGTGTTCCGCCAGGCAGCACTTCGCAACGATGAGCTGGAACGGTCGGCCCAGGAAAATCGCCGCCGTGCCGAGATCGAGCGCGAGGAAATGCAGGCCAAGGCCGAGGCGGAGGCAAATGAGCGTCTTGCCCGCGCCACCGGAGCTCTGGCCGCCGGGCTGCGCCAGTTGGCGGCGGGTGATTTGCTCTGCGAAATCCAGGAGCAGTTTGCACCGCAATTCGAGGCGTTGAGGCATGACTTCAATACATCGGTCAACCAGCTGCGGTCGGTTCTGATTTCCGTTGGCATATCCGCGAGCGGTGTACGCAATGGCAGCGGTGAAATTTCTGATGCGTCCGACGATCTTTCCAAACGGACCGAAACCCAGGCGGCCTCACTGGAGCAGACAGCGGCGGCTCTGGAAGAAATCACCGCCAATGTAAAGGCGACGTCGTTGCGAACCGGTCAGGCCCGTGATCTCGTTCGGGATGCTCGCGGCCGTGCCGACAGGTCCAGCAACGTCGTCGGCAATGCAGTGACGGCGATGGGCCGGATCGAGAATGCGTCTCGGCAGATTGTCCAGATCATCGGTGTGATCGATGAAATTGCGTTCCAGACCAATCTGTTGGCGCTGAATGCCGGTGTTGAGGCAGCGCGCGCCGGAGAGGCGGGCAAGGGCTTTGCTGTCGTTGCCCAGGAAGTACGTGAGCTTGCACAGCGTTCCGCCAATGCAGCCAAGGAAATCAAACAGCTGATCGGCAATTCGGAAGTCGCGGTTTCCGAGGGGGTCAAGCTGGTCAACGATACGGGCGAGGGCCTCGGCGCGATCGCGAAGGTGGTCGAGGAAATAAACGAGCATATGGATGCCATCGCAACGGCCGCCCAGGAGCAATCGGTGGGGCTTGGCGAAGTCAATGTCGCTGTCAACCATATGGATCAGGCCACACAACAGAATGCTGCGATGGTTGAAGAGATGAATGCTGCCGGTGCAGGGCTTGCCGATGAAGCAGCCAAGCTCGCGGAACTACTGGCGAATTTCAATACGGGTCACCAGAATTCCGACCGTGCTACGGCCTCCGTAGGACGGGCGGATTTCGCACGCCAGCGGGTGGCATAGAGTTCGTTCGGAAAAATCGATCCCGCGATGCCGAGCCTATTTGGTTCAGTACGCTTGGCTTCCTATACCGCCGGTGGCACCAGTCACCGGCGGATTTTTGTTGATTCACTCTGCTGGGAGGATAGTGAACGGCAATTTGGGGCTTGCGAAAACTCCGTACATCACATAAAGATATGTTTATATCTTGATTGATGGAAGCGGCATGAGCATGTCTTTTACCTTGGACGGTCTGGTCGATCTTCTCAAAGCGGCGGGTGAACCGACCCGCCTGCGTCTGCTGGCGCTTCTGGCGGCGGGAGATCTGACTGTATCTGACCTGACCGACATTCTCGGTCAATCCCAGCCGCGTATTTCGCGCCATCTCAAGCTTCTGGCTGAGGCGGAATTGGTGGATCGTTATCAGGAAGGCGCCTGGGCCTATTTTCGTCTCAAGCAGGACGGGGCTGCGGGCGATCTCGCGCGTCACCTGCTTGCGGTTGCCTCCAGCTCCGATCCTGTCTTGGCGCGTGACGGCGAGCGGCTTGGGGCGGTTAAGCGGGCGCGGGCGGAAAAGGCACAGGCCTATTTCAGTCGCAATGCCGCCGAATGGGACGAGTTGCGCCGGCTGCATATCAATGACCGCGAGGTCGAAGATGCGCTGGTGAAGCTGATTGGCGAAGACACGGTCGAGGCACTGCTGGATCTTGGCACCGGCACCGGGCGTATCCTGCAATTGCTGGAAAGCCGCTATCACCGGGCGGTGGGTATCGACGCCAGCCGTGACATGCTGGCGGTTGCCCGGGTCAATCTCGACAAGGCTGGCGTGGCCAAGGCTGCTGTGCGCCAGGGCGATATTCTCAATCTGCCGCTCGATGGTGGCGAGTTCGACGTGGTGATCATCCATCAGGTGCTGCATTTCCTGGTGGAGCCGGAGTTGGCGCTGAACGAGGCGGCGCGTATGCTGAAGCCCGGCGGTCGGCTGGTGATCATCGATCTCGCACCGCATAAGCTGGAGCATTTGCGCGAGGATCATGCGCATGTGCGGCTGGGTTTTTCCCATCAGTTGATGGCGGGTTGGCTGACCAAAACCGGCTTTGACGTCACAAACGCAATCGATATCGCGCCGAACCACAGGGATGGGGAGGCGCTTACGGCAACAATCTGGCTGGCGACCTATGGTCAAGCCACAGCATCCGTGGCGCAGCAGGCCGCGCGGGCGGGAGTTTACTGATGGCACATACATCTTCCAACAGAGATCAGGCGCGGCCTTTCAAGCTGTCCTTTGAATTCTTTCCGCCTAAATCCGAGGAGATGGAAGCCCAACTCTGGGCCACGGTCGATGAATTGACCGGCTGGGAGCCGGAATTTGTCTCTGTTACCTATGGCGCTGGCGGCACCACCAAGGCGCCGACCCTGGCCGCCGTGCGCCGCTTGCTGGCGGAAACGCCGCTCGCCACCGCATCGCATCTCACCTGCGTCGGCGCGACACGCGAGGAAATCGCCCAGGTGGTCGAAGATTTCCGGGCGGTTGGCGTCAAGCATTTCGTGGCACTGCGCGGCGATCCACCGACCGGTGTCGGTTCGGCCTATCAACCGCATCCAGGTGGCTTTGAAAACGCGGCAGCCTTGGTGAAGGGCTTGAAAGAGCTTGGCGATTTCGAGATCTCCGTCTCGGCCTATCCGGAAAAGCATCCGGAAAGCGCCGATCTCGCCATGGATCTCGATATGTTGAAACGCAAGGTCGACAATGGCGCGACCCGTGCGCTCACCCAGTTTTTCTTCGATAACGATATTTTCGAGCGCTATCTCGACAAGGTGCGGGCCGCTGGAATCAACATTCCTATCGTGCCGGGCATTATGCCGATCCTCAACCTCACCCAGTTGAAACGCTTTGCCGGAATGTGCGGTACGTCCGTTCCCGCCATGCTGGATCAGCGTTTCGAAGGGTTGGACGACAAGCCCACTGAGCGCGCCAGTGTCGCCGCTGCATTGGCCGCCGAGCAGATCGCTGACCTTCAGGGCCGTGGCATCGACGAATTCCATATCTATACGATGAACCGGGCCCCGCTGGTCAATGCCACGCTGGAACGGCTGGGATTGCAGCGTTCTGATACCGTCGCCGCCGGCCGGGCAGGGGTTATCGCGTAAATCCTGCAATAATTTCACGATAACGACTGCGATAAAACAAACCTTGAAGCGTGTGAGGTTTGCCTGATCGCTCTTCGCCTGAGCGTGAATACGAAGTCGGTTGTTTGCGCTTTTTATAGACCGGTCGACAGCTCACTAATCGCGCTCAATAAAAACCGCCGTGCGCCATCGAGGGCGCACGGCGTTTTTAGCATCGGTGATGATGAAAAGTGTTATGGCGGTCCATGCCGCCGCCGCATACGGTGTTGGAGTTGTTGTCGTCCTCAGATGAAAAGCATCGCTGCGACAAAAAGAAACGCTACTCCGACTGCCAGGATGTTGAAAGAACGTGTCAGTCCCATCTCGGTCTCCCTTGCGTTAACAGTTAAAGAATATGACCGTTTCGTGTCATTTGAAAAGCGAAATATGTGCTGCGATGCAGCAGTCTGCCTGTATAAACTATTGGAATAAAAGGTAACGCACGGAAACATATTGTTAAAATCGCGTGATAACGAAATATTTCATCGTTAATGGCGGCAATGTCATCGGCTTGAATCTGGACCGTTCCGGGACGGACGACTCATTTTTGATGAGGTCAGGGAATGCGCAATGCTGTTGGCGTTCCGCCGTGCAACTTTTTCCAGGCGCGGCGCATGTGTCGGGTGGATGCAAATCCAGAGCGTTGCGCAACGGTTTCCATATCCAACCGTGATGCGGTGACCAGCTGATGGGCCAACGCGACCCGAAGGCGGTTGACGTAATCGGTTACGCTCATGCCGGTTTGCTCGTTAAACAGGCGTGAGAGGCTACGGGCGCTGGTGGCGGCAACGGCTGCCATGCTGGCAACCGTCCAGTTGCCGGCAGGGTCAGCCGAAACCGCATCCTGGACCTTGTGAATGACGGGATGGATGTGGTTACGCCCCTCCAGCCAGGGGGAGAGCTGCGGGTCGTTCCCCGCCCGGCGCAGATAAACGACCAGGTAACGGGCAACGTTGAGTGCTATCGTGTGTCCTGCCTCGTCTGCGACCAGGGCCAGCATCATGTCGATACCGGCGGTGATGCCTGCCGTGCTCAACCTGTCGCGGTCCTGGATATAGAGGCGATTTTCCGCCACTTTTGCGGTGGGTGCCAACTGCCGCAGCTCAGCAATCTCAGTGTGGTGTGCGGTACAGGTATAACCTTCCAATAGTCCAGCGCGGGCCGCCAACAAGGCACCAGAGCAAATGGTGACGAGCTTTACGCCTGGCCGGACAGCAGACCGCAGCCAGGCGACGATAGCGGCCTCCTGGAGCAGATCGTCCGGCTCCGGCTTGTCGTTGATTGCACCGAGCGGCTGTGCGGCATTGCCCAGCACGATAATCATCGCGCCGTCGGCTACGGCATCCGGCAGCGATTCGATCCCGGCAAGTGCCAGGCCGACCGAGCTGTTGACGTGGGGAGAGGGGCCGACATATCGAACCGTGAACCGCACACTGTCCTGCTCAAGGTTGGCCTTGCGCAGGACTTCCATCGGCCCGGCCAGATCCAGCAGCAGCAGGCGTGGTGGCACGACGACAATCATTTCGATAAGGCGCTGCGGCTGGATCAGTTCGGTCATCAAGTCTATGCCGCGATTGTTGTGGGTGGGAGTGACAATGCCTGCTCGACCGTGGCAATGCGTGCGAAGCGACCGGCCAAAACCAGTTCGGTGCGGGCGCGGATCTCCGCCGCGCTCCATTCACGGCCCTGATCGTCGGTCATCGGAAAGGTGAGGGTGGCTTCACTGACGAAATCAACGCTGTAGCCCAGGTCCGACGCATGACGTGTCGTGGTTTCGCAACATTGTTCCGTACGGATACCTGAGACGATCAGATGGCGGATATTGTTTCGGGTCAGCCAGACATCAAGCCCTGTACCGACCAGCGCGCTATGCCGATGCTTGCGGAAAACCGCATCCGGTTCAATCGTCAAAGGGGACAGTGTGGATATGAAGCCTGAGGCCTCGCTAAAAGGGCCAGTGTCGTTCAAATGGAAAATCTGCACCGTGGCAATGCCCGCCTTGCGGGCGCCATCGATCAATGCCTGCTGCCGCTCCAGATAGGTGGGCAACGCTTCCTCGCGGAAATAGGGACGGTGGCGGAAGGATTGCTGTGCATCGATGACCAGCAGGGCAGTGTCTGAATGTGTCATGGCCATTGCCTCCAAGGGAGTTTTTATCGCTGAAGATGTTGTCAGTTTAGCGACGGAACCCCACGGCGAAATACCACTTCCTGACGAGGATAGGACAAATCACGCCAATCTTTATTGTCCATATGGTCCGCTCTGTCGAGCACGAAAAAACCGCGCATTCATGAGAATGCGCGGCTAAAACAACCGGAATTTTTGATGAGGCTTAAAGTGCGGCCAACAGCGCCGGCGTTGGCCAACCATCGGCGGGGATGTTGCGCTTCAGCTGTTCCTTTTGCACGGCGTCGCGGGTGCCGCCGCCCAGAATGCCGTCGATCTCGCCGACGTCATAGCCGAGACCCTTCAGCTTGGTCTGCAATTCCTTCATCTGCACATCGGTCAATCCCTGTTCCGGATTGCCCTTCAGATAAGCTTCCGCACCTTCGAGACGGGTGGCGAAATAGGCGGCAGAGGTCGTGTAGATAAACGACTTGTTCCATTCCAGATAAATGCCGAAATTGGGATAGGTGATGAAGGCTGGTCCCTTGCGGCCTTGCGGCAGCACCAGTTCGCCTTCCAGATCGGCAAATTTGGTATTGCCATCACGCGGCTTGACGCCGAGCTTGAACCAGTCGCCAGCCTTCATGCCGCTGTCGAAGCCACTCTTTTCCCAGGGGAGGGTGTCCGGCACGGTCACTTCCTGAATCCACGGCTCACCGCGCTTAAAACCGAGGTGCTGGATGAATTTCGCTGCCGTCATGATCGCATCGGGTGAGCTGGATTTCAGCGCCACATGGCCGTCGCCGTCGCCATCGACGCCGAAGGCAACGATATCCTTGGGCAGCATCTGCACCTGGCCTACTTCACCAGCCCAGGCACCGGTATTGGTGGCGGGGTCGAGATCGCCGTGCTGGACCATGGTGATCAGCGCCAGCAATTGCGGGCGAAACAGTTCCGGGCGGCGGCAATCATGCGCCAGCGTTACCAGCGCATTGCGGGTGTTGAAATCGCCTTGGACGGCGCCAAAATCGGTTTCCATCGCCCAGAAGGCGGCGATCACGCCGGGGGCAACGCCGTATTCCTTTTCGGCCCGGTCAAAGACCGCGCTATATTGCTGCAATTTCTGCTTTCCCTGGTCCAACCGGCCTTTTGAGACGGTGCGGGTGGAAAACTCGGTAAAGGTCTGTTTGAACACGCCTTGGGCGCGGTCGCGGCCCAACACCTTCTGGTCGATCTGCGCACCGGCCAGCGCCTTGTCAGCTGCCTCAGCAGACGCGCCATTGGCAATGGCTTCCGCCTTGACGCCAGCCAGGAACGCACTGAGATCACCACCGCATTGCGGGGCCTGGGCAAAGGCCGTACCGGCCATAAGGCCGCTCAACACGGCTGCGAGCGTGAAGCGAGACAGGATATGCATGGATAAAGCCCCCGGATATGAAAAGAACATGCTCCGCTCTGCCGAAGCTTTGTGACGGAAGCATGGAGAGGAGCCGGGTTTTACCCGACATGACGCAAAACTGCGACCTACTGCATAATTTCCCCCTGAAATAATTATCAATTTCAGGGGGAAATTATGCAGTAGATATAAAGTGCTACAGCGCAGTGCGCCATGTGTGGCGCACTGCGCTGTAGAATGGTCAGTTCGCTGCGGTCTGTTGGGTCGGAAGGGAAACGGCCTGCACCCATTTGCGCCAGTTCTGCTGGGTACCGGCAAAGACGTTGATATCGGTATCTCCCTTGATGCCGGGGATGACGCCGGTCGAGGTATATTGCCAGAAGGCCCAACGGCGGTCCGGATAGATTTCCGAGGGGTGTTTGGCAACAGCCCGGACCCAGAAATAATGATCCTGGAACGCGCCTTGCAAATTGTCCTTATGAAAATCGACCGATGTATAGATGATCGGCCGCTTGCCGTAATAGGCTTCCAGCCGGTCCATGAAGCGCTTCATTTCGCTGCGCACCACCTCAGCCGGGGGGCGTTTGGTGCAGGTCTTGGACGTGTGGTTCCACTCGACATCGAGAACGGGCGGCATGTCCATCGAGGCTTTCGGCACATTGGCGATGAACCAGTCGGCCTGTTCGTCGGCGCTGGAGCAGAAATAATAGAAATGATAGGGCGCATGCGGCAGCCCAGCGGCATTGGCCTGCTGCCAGTATTCCGCAAATTTCGGATCGATCACATCCTTGCCTTCTGTCGCCTTGATGAAGGCAAAGGAGACGCCGGACTGGCGGACCTGCATCCAGTTGATGTTACCGTTCCATTTCGACACGTCAATGCCGTGCACCTGATGGCGATGCGGGGAATTGACGCCGAAATCCTGCGGGTCCTTGTCCTGGAATTTCGGCTGGATCGAGCCGGTTTCCATGAAATCGTAGCTCGTCGAGGTGCAGGACGTCATCGCCAAACAAATCGGAATAAGTGCCAGAACCAGCGACCGCATCGAAAACCCATTCATTCAACTGTTATGCCAGGGCAGTGCATGCCAATGGCAAGATCAAAAGACGCGGAAAATCAGAACTGAAGATAACACCGATCCGACGAAGCCGAACTGGAAAACCTCCAGCCTGACTTTGCTTCATCATCGTTAAAATGTGGTTATTTTCAACCGCTCATATCGATAGATCGAAAATACCGGCCTAGTGGGCCGGAAAGAGCGGTGATCTGTCAGGCCGCCGGGCGGCGGATAATGGCATGCCAGGCATAGCCGCGGTAGAGCGGGGAAAAGCTCAGTGTCGCACCTGCGGCCTCGGCCTGGGCGGCTAGTTCGTCGCGCAGATTGGCCCGTGGCGTGACGTGAAACCGGGCGAGCCAGGCATGCAGGCCTGTTCGGAACCAGCCTGGCAATTGTTCCTGTTGTCCAAAATCGACGATATGCAGCGAGCCGCCGGGGTTTAAGGCGGCAAGCGAACAGGCAATCGCCTTTTGCCAGTCGGGGATCATCGACAGAGCATAGGAAATCAGGACACGGTCGAAACCGGTCATGGCAAAATCGGCTGAGGTGAACGCCGAAGCGTCGGCGATGCGCAGATCCGGCTGGCGGGGGCGACCGCGAAAATTACGTCTGGCCTGCACCAGCATTTCGCTGGAAATGTCCAGACCATAGAGATGCGACATCGGGTAAAGCCGCTCCGTGCAGATCAGATTGCGGCCCGTACCACAGGCCACTTCCAGCAGGCTGCCATCCTTCGGCAGATCCAGTCCGACAATGGCCGTATCACGCCCAAGCAGGTAATATTTGCGGGTCAGGTCATAGATATGACGCTGGCTGCGATAGACCTGATCCATCTTGCTGGCATGCTGCCGGTCCAGGTTCATATCCGGGCCGGACCGATCCTGACCGATACGGGCATCGCTCATGCCGTCTTCTCATAGATATGGAAGCCACCGTAAATTGCCGAGCGGTCTAGCGCGTTGAAATGCACGGACAGGTCTTTCAGATAGGACCATTGCTCGGCGAGCGCCGGGGAAATCCGGCCTTCGATCACGCTTTTTTCGGCAGCGGTCCGGAAGATCACTCGCGCATCCTTGGCGGCAGTACGGGTAATTTCGGTCCACAGATCGTTCAACTGTTCGTCGGTCATCCAGTCCTGGGCATCGAGCAGAATGAACCGATCGACGCTGCCTGCGGGCTTGGTGGACAGCAGTTCGGTATAGCTGGCGTGATGGACGTTGACGCGGTCGACGCTGGTGCGGATCGTCCGGTAGTAATCGGCCCGCAGATAATCCGGCAGTGCGCCTTCATGAGATTTGGGATAGCGGCGGGCGAATGCCTGCCAGGCAAAATAATTATCCCGCAGCGAGAAGTGACAGGCGAGCTTTTCCAACCGGCCTTTCAGCACAGGGGCAATGGTGCCGGTTTCCGAAACACTGGCCAGTTCGTCATATTGTTGCGGCGGAATGCCGAGGCCGAACAGCGAGCTTTTGCGGTTGGTCAGCCAGCGGATAACCGGCTTTTCAAACAGCGGCGCGATGCGGGTCTCGAAAAACTGCCGCTGTTCGCGCGGGGTCCGGCACTGGGTGATTTCTTCCAGCTTGACGCCGTGCAGGCGGGCGAGAAGATGCGTGGCAGTGATGAAACGGCCCAGCAGACCGGTGCGGTAGAAATTGCCGTTGAACACCCGGATGCGGCGGCGCCCGGTCAAGGTGCGGCGGCTCCAATAGCGCCGCGTGGTGGCGTCCAGATGCGGCGCCACATATTGCTCGACCATGGAGGCATTGCCCCGGGCATTGTCGGTGCCCAGCAGGCGCACCACGGCGGTATGATCGGGCAAATGCCGGAAGGCGGCCAGCTTCAGCTTGTTGAGGGCGATGTGATGCGGATTGAGATCGACGACGTCGATGCTGTCAGGCTCGCGCGACAGATAGGCCAGCATGTTGCAGCCACCGGAGCCGATGGTGACGACACGGTGGCCAGCGGTAAGTTGCATGGCCTGCATGTCAACATCCGGGTCTTCCCAGATCTGCGGATAGACCAAGCCGGAAAACAGCAGGCCAAACAACCGCTCCGACAGGCCTTTGCGTGACAGCGCATTGTGTTGAAGCAGCGCCGATTTCAGCTTCTGATTTTTGCGGAATCCGGCATCTGGAACAAGTTCTGTCATGTGAAGGGTGCCCCGTTCTGAAGTTTTTATCGGAATAGTGCTTGTCCAATACAGTTTGATGACGGGACCTGTTGACCAGTGGCTGGGCTGTGCGTCCGGGGAAAATCCCATGATTTTTCAACCATCATACCCTTTCATGCCCGCAGTAATCATGCTTGCATGCAGACCTCGTGTGGCGGCTTGTGAAACAGAATCACTTTTCCGCTCCAGGTCATTGTTTAAGCATCGGATTTTCCGGACATCGGTTCACAGTACCCGATCCGCGATACCATCCGGCGCGGGAGGAAATTGCATGCGTTTGCTGATCAGGCTTGTCCGTGGACTGCTGCTTGCTGTCCTGGTGATTGTCGCCGGTACTGCCTTTTGGCTTTGGCTGGCGCCGCCGGAATTGCTGCGGGTCGGCACCGGCTACGCCGCCAAAATTGTCTGCTCCAACGTGTTCATTGCCAAGCGTGATCCAATGGAGGTTCTGGCCGAGGATGTGCAGGCGCCGGGTCATCCGCTGTTGCGTTTCCTGCGGCTGGATGTCGACAGGGATGCAGGCACAGTCACGGCTTATATGTTTGGAGCTTTTGCCCCCAGCACAGCCATTGCCCGTCCGGGGCTGGGCTGCACCAACGTTCCCGACGGAAAAATCGATGCGGCTCGCAAGGTGCTTCTGCCGCAGCAGGTTCCTGTTGCCGTAGCACCGAACCCAGCGCCTTGGCCGGATGGAACGGGTGCACCGCATACCGACCCGGTGCTGGCGGGCATTCTTGCCGATTCGGCCCTGACCGGGCCATCGATGCGGGCCACATTGGTGATTCGGGATGGTGAGTTGCTTGGTGAGGCCTATGGTCCGGGTTTTGGTCCCGATACGCCGCTGATCGGCTGGTCGATGACCAAGACCGTCATGGCCATGCTGATCGGCCAGCGGATGGGGGACGGCGGGCTTGACCTCGACAAGGACCATTTGTTGCCGCAATGGACGGACGGGCGCGCCGCAATCACCCTGCGCCAATTGATGGGCATGGAAAGCGGCCTGCGGTTCAACGAGGATTATGGCGATGTCAGCGATGCAACGCGCATGCTGTTTCTTCAGCCGGATCAGGCGGCATTCGTCGCCTCCCAGCCGCTGGATGCGACGCCCGGGACGCTGTTTCACTATTCGACCGGCACCAGCGTGCTGCTGGCTCGCCTGCTGATGAATAGTTTGCCGCCTGAACAGGCATTGTCTTATCCCCAAACATTCTTGTTCAAGCCGCTCGGCATGACCAGCGCCGTGCTGGAGGCAGATGAAACCGGCACTTTGGCGGGTGGCTCCTATCTCTATGCCAATGCCCGCGATTGGGCCAAGCTTGCCCAATGCCTGTTGCAGGATGGCGTCTGGCAGGGGCGGCGTCTGTTGCCGGAAGGCTATGTAAAAACCATGGGGACCCCGACCAAGTCATCAGGCGGCACCTACGGGCAGGGGCAGATCTGGCGGAGCGGGCCGGGCCGGGAGCCAGATTCCAGCTTCGGCATTACCGAGGAGGCCCTCTGGTTTCAGGGCCATGATGGGCAAACGATTGCGATTGTCCCGTCACGCAAGCTGATTGTGCTGCGGATGGGGCTGACGCCTGCCTGGGATAACTACAGGCCGCAGAAATTGCTAAAAGCGGTTCTGGACGCAATGCCGTAGGAAACCGAAGCGGCATAAAGGGATAATGGTCCGTGTCGGTATGGACGAAGTGGTTTACTGCACGTCGTCCAGCAAGCCTTTGCGCTTGGCGTCGAAATAATAGCCACGAGCATAGAGGCGGACGGCATTGTCATTGTTGTTTTCGGCCACCATCCACGCGCCGCGCAAATATTTGATCGCGTATTTCAGGTTGGTTTCCGGGTCGAACAGGCCCTCTGCCGGACCTTCATACCCCAAAGAACGGGCCGTATTATAGCGGATCTGCATCAGCCCATAATTGCCGCGGTTATAGGCGGAGGGATTATAACGGCTTTCCCGGTGAATGACCCGGTGGATCAGCGCCGACGGCATTCCGTACAGGGCTGCATATTTGTTGACCAGACCATTGATCACCGTCGGGCCGCGACTTGCCGTTTCACTTGCGCCAGAAGCGGTGCTTTTGGAGGCTTCCGGCGTGGCGCTTGGCATGGGACCGGGTGCGCTGGTGTCGAATTGTGCGTCCAGCAGGGCGAATGATTTGCCAACCGGTTTTGCCGGTGAGGCATAGGCGACAGACGATGAGGCAGGAGACGTCGGGCGCGGCGTGGGAATGGCCGAATGCATGGCCATGACATCCGGCTGCAATGCTTCATTCTCAAGGCCAATCGGCTCATTTTCCGAAACGCGGGCTGGTGCATTCGCGGATGAGGGGACGGTGCTGACCGTTGGTCCGAGCGAGGCGACCTGCGTCAAACCTGGCTTCTGGATCGGATAAGGCCCTTGGCCGGTCGCGAGGTTAACCGTCTGACCTGTGCCGGACGCGCCGTTTATGGCGGCCAGCGCATTGTTTCCCGATCCGGTATTGGCAAGCGCCGTGACAGCAGATTGCGACGGTGGCGTCACGGTATGCGTTCCAGGAGCAACCGTCGTCATCGTGCCGTTTGCGGCGACCACAGTTGTCGAGGTGCCTGTGGCAACGGTGCCATTTGCCGGTGTAGCGGTGCTGGCGCCCGGCTGTGATGTAGCGGCAACAGCTTTGTGAGCCGAGGCGGGTTTAGGCGCTATATCGGCTTTGGAATTGTCATTGACATTGGTGCAACTGGAAAGGGCTGCGACGATGACAGCAGTGATGCTGATGGCAATCGTGCGGTCCGTTTTCGCTGTCATGCAGATGTCCGTCGGCTATTGAAACGAGCGTTACCCATGGGCAACGCACGAACTATTAACATCGGATTCACAAATTTGACAGCCCCCTTGAAGGCTAATACCAACGATCATTGAAAATGACCGCTGCTATTCCCTTTGCGAATATCGCAAGTCACTGATGTATTTGAGATATTTTCAATGTCATCAAGGCGAGGATGTGGTCCACAGCCTCAAGCCTTGGTATAAAATGCGATAACCTATCAAACAACCCTGTTCAGGCGGCGATCCGGCGATAACCGGCGCTGACGGAGCGGGCGGAGATCAGCATGGATTTGCCCTTCGGCTGCACCATTCGACGTGCCGAGCGGCGGCGAATCATCCTGTCAAAAGCGTGCGCATAAATTGCCTGAAGCCCGCAGGCAAAGGCTGCCAGACCCAGGAAAGCCAGTTCCATGGCCAGAAAATCGCCGCTGAACGGCGAAAAGCCCGATGTGATCTGCGTGGTGATCGCCAACAGAAAGACGAGTGTGCGCGGATTCAGAGCCGAACCGATTACGGCCTGCGACACAATGACCATGGCTCTTCGGTCGGCAAGATTGTCGTTATCGGCCACCGGGCCAATATGCAGCGGCGCCCGCCACAGCCTGAGCGCCAGAACCATCAACACCGCCATGCCCGGCCACCGCAGCGCAGAGAGCACCGTGGCGTTGATATTGCTCATTGTCTGGGCCATTCCGAATACCAGGCAGGCGGCGATGCTATAGCCTGTCATGCAGCCAAGCACGCAGAGTGTCGCAGCCCGACCGCCGCCCGCTTGCCGACAGGCAATGATCCGCTTGGTATTGCGCCCAGGCACAACAAGGAAGGCAGCGCTTGCTGCTGAAAACAACAGCCAATCCTGAAATGTCATGGGCCTGCCTCCGTGTTCGGTAAGCCTGTGTCGGGATGTCGTGAGTCTCATCCCGGCCCGGGCAGTTCCGATACAAACATAGCAGCGCCGCATGCCATTGGCACCGGCGCTGTCACAATAAATAGTCTGTCATTTCCGTTAGGAAAACCCAAGGCGGGTCCGAACAGTCATGCAGGGATGCTTCGGGTCGTTATACCGTCCGCATCGCCTGCAAACAGAAGCCACCATTCGACGTCGAGGTCAATGTGCCGGACGGAATTTCTGGCCCAGATGGTCCATCACATCTTTGAACCATGGTGTGGAGAGATCGAAAGCCTTGCCGCCCTTGATGCGGGGGAATTCGATGGCGCGCAATTTGCCGCCCTGGTCCTCGTCATGACCGGTGACGCCGGAAACGCCGTTCAACCCGCTTTCAACGGCAAGATCCACCATGCTCTGGATCAGCCGCAGGTCCTCGTAATTGGCTGGGGCCGAACGGGCGTAATAGCCTGACTTCTGCACCATCGAGCGTTCGGCATCCAGCAATTTGGCGAAATGCTTCTGGAACCAGCCGCCGACATTGATGGTATCGAGCTTTACATGGCCGAAAGCGTCGCGCTTGATCTCTTCGCCCGCCTTTTCGCGGTCGGCGATGATTTCATCCATGCAAGCGCCTTCCGAAACGAACAGGGTGACGAAGCCGGTGCGGTCCATCAGTTCCTTCAACCGCTCGGCCTCGGCCTCCATGTCGAAATGGGTCTCGGGCAGATAAAGACCGTCGATGGTCTTCAGTTCTTCATTCATCATGAAGCCCTCGACATATTCATTATGCTTGATGCGCTGGATATAGGCGCGGGCGGTCGCCGCTGTCAGCCAGCCGCAATGGCGGCCCATGACTTCGTGGATGACCAGCGTGCGTGGTGCGGCGCTCTGCTCGTTGGAGACATGGTCGAAGAAGCGGGCGCCGACATCCGCTGCCGTCCAGGCGCCGAGCGACTGGCGGATCGGCACGACATCGTTGTCGACCGTTTTGGGCAGGCCGACGACGGTCAGGTCATAGCCATTGGCGCCGAGATAGGCCGCGAGATCAGCCGCCGTCGTATTGGTGTCGTCACCGCCGATCGTGTGCAGAATGGTGATGCCATCGGCGGCCAGGCGCTCAGCGGCCACCTGCAACGGGTTCTGGCCTTCCTTCACCAGGCCGCGCTTGACGCAATCGGCGACATTGGTGAGCTTGACGCGGCTATTGCCGATTGGCGAGCCGCCATAGCGATGTAGGACGTGGGCCTGTTCGCGCATATGCTGGTTGATCTCGATCTTGTAGTCCATCAACAGGCCGCGATAGCCGGATTTATAGGCGACGATCTCGGCATCGGGCGCGATGTCGCTATAGCGCTCGATCAACCCACCGACGGCCGATGAAAGGCAGGGCGCCAGGCCCCCGGCGGTCAGCAACGCGACTTTGGTCTTGGCCATCAAATCCTCCTTCTTGCGGACAAAACGCCGCAGACGTTTACGAAATGGTGCCAATGGATGCGACAGAGGCCGGATGCTGTAAAGCGAAAAATTGAACAAAATCCGCAGTTTCGTGGAAATGTCATCAGCCACGGAAATATAATCGTTTCAAATGGAAAGCGGTAAGCGGGAGGCTTGTGGAAAAGCTAGTATGCCAGCGAAGACGTGAAGCATCGGCTGATTCCGCACTGCGGCACAACCTGGAAAGTGAACAAAGTTTAACCCGAAACAGTGGGGTGCTTCCCTTGCATTTCAAGTGATAATTTGGTCAATCTGTCAAAATGATTTTCGATTTCGCCTGCCAACACTTATCGTCACTCTGGGAGCGGCTGCTCGGCGCGGTCAGCGACGCGGCTGGCAATGCCTTGTCGTCGATTGTCGAAGCGATCCGCACCGTCTTCGAAGGCGATCCGGAAACGCGCAGGCGTGTGTCTTTTTCCGTGGCGATCATCGCGCTTTCCGCCAAGATGGCCAAGGCCGATGGCGTCGTGTCGCAGGCCGAGGTCAATGCGTTTCGCAGCATTTTCGATTTTCCGCCGGAAGAGGCTCGCAACGTCGCGCGCCTCTATAATCTCGCCAAGCAGGATATTGCCGGTTACGAAGCCTATGCTGAAAAGCTCGCCAATCTCTGCGGCTCGCGCACCAGAGGGTGCCCGGTGCTTGAAGAGATTGTCGATGCCTTGTTTCACATCGCCACGGCGGATGGGCTGATCCACGAGAAGGAACTGGCTTTTCTGTCGCGCATCGCCGAAATTTTCGAGATCGGCGAGGATCGGTTTGAGCAGATTTCCGCCCGCCATCTCGCGCCCGACCATGATCCCTATGGCATTCTCGGCGTATCGCGCAGCGATGATTTTGGCACGATTCGCAAACGCTACCGGGCGCTGGCCTCCGAGCATCATCCCGACCGGCTGCATGCGCGTGGCCTGCCGGTGGAAATGCATGCCGCCGCCCATCAACGGATGGCCAGTTTCAACGCGGCCTATGCCGCGATTGAAAAGGAACGCCGGGCCGCATGACTGCATTCATCGCCGATTATCCAGACGCCGTGGTGGTGCCATCCCCCAATCACGGTGAGCGCATCGACTGCGCGGCCCCCGACACCATCATTCTGCATTATACCGGCATGCCGAGCGAAGAGGCAGCCCTCTCGTGGCTCTGCACTGTCGAAAGCCAGGTTTCCAGCCATTATCTAGTGCGCGAAAACGGTGATGTTGTGCAGATGGTGCCGGAAGACCGCAGGGCCTGGCATGCTGGCAAGAGTTTCTGGGCGGGCGCGACCGATATCAATTCCCGCTCTGTTGGCATCGAGATTGCCAATGCCGGACATCCCTCCCTGCCGGACTACCCCGGAAAACAGATCGAAGCCGTCGCACAATTGTGTCTGGATTGTGCAAGCCGCTGGTCCATCGCCCCGGAGCGGGTGCTGGCCCATTCCGATATTGCCCCCGTTCGCAAGGTCGATCCAGGCGAACATTTCCCCTGGGGTAGGCTGCACGCCCTGGGCGTAGGGCATTGGGTAGAACCAACCGCGATCACCGGGGGCCGGTTCTTCCAAAGGGGTGATCGCGGCCAGCCGGTCGAAGCCTTGCAGTCCATGCTGTCGCTCTATGGATACCCTGTTGAAATCACTGGGGATTTCGATGGAGCGACCGAGGGTGTCGTCAGAAGTTTCCAGCTGCATTTTCGCCCCTTCAAGGTCGATGGCGTGGCCGATTATTCGACCATCGACACCCTGCATCGCCTGCTGGCGGCACTGCCACGGTTCAGCTGAGGATTGCGGGCCGCTGAGGTTCGCCGACGGCTTTCGTCAGGGTCGAAAACCATCTCTTTTTACCATGCCATAGGATTTCCTTATTGAGTCTGTCTAACAGCAGCCGTCGCAGCCATGGTATTCCTCGGCAGCGGTTGAGATGAACAGCGAATATGATTTCCGAAATGGAAGTCTTTCGCAAATATCAACGATGAGGGCGATGAACATCGCTGTCCTTTGCTGGGCAGTGGACGGGTAAATAGTGCGCTTTGCTGGCATCCGTGTCCGCCCCTTTGTCTGGAGACTGACCTTTTTCATGAAAACCTCGCTTTTCGCTGCCGCGGCATGCATCGCCGTTTCTATGTCTGCCGTTTCCCACGCCGAGGCTGCTGATGCCGGCAAGGGCTTGACCCTGATGGACATGTTGCGTGCCAATAAACAGCAGGCCGACCGCGCCAAGCCGCTTGAGAAAACCAAGCTCTCGAATAAAACCGAGGCTGATAACGAGAAGGCCGATACGCAGGGGGCTGCTGGCAAGGCGCCCTATCATGCCCTGATCTCCTCCTATGCCAAGCAGTATGGCGTGCCGGTGGAACTGGCGAGCGCCGTGGTGAAAATCGAGAGCGGCTTCAATCCGAAAGCGCGCGGCACGCATGGTGAAGTCGGCCTGATGCAGATCAAGCCCGCCACCGCCCGCGCCATGGGCTATACCGGAACCGTCGCCGGGCTTTACGACCCATCGACCAATCTCAAATACGGGATGAAATATCTCGCCATGGCCCATCAGCTCGGCGGCGGCGATACCTGCGGCGCCATCCTGCGCTACAATGCGGGCCACGGCGCGACCCGCATGAACCCGGTTTCAAAGCAATATTGCGGTCAAGTGGAAGCGGCGCTGGAAAACAGCTGAAAACCTGACAGCGTCCCGTCTGCCGATCTTGTGGGGTGAGACGGTTTGACGATCACGCAAGAACCGCAGTTTCTGACGGTTCTTGCGTCAGATCGATCAAACTGCCTGGCAAGTTTGGTTGATAATGCTATCCAGTTGGCAAATCATTCTGGATGAGCGGCATGACGGATCAGGTTTTCAAATATCTCATTATCGGGCGTGGTATGATGGGGGCGGCGGCGGCGCGGCATCTGGCGTTACAATCGGATGGCGTGGCGCTGGTCGGGCCGGATGAGCCTGCCGACAAGCAAAGCCACGAGGGCGTCTTTGCCAGCCATTACGACGAAGCGCGAATCACCCGCACCATCGATGGCGATCCTGTCTGGGCAAAGCTCGCGCATGAGTCGATTGCCCGCTACAATGAAATCGAACAGCAGAGCAGCATCCAGTTTTACCACGAGGCCGGTTGCCTGATTGTCGGGACGAGCCCTGATGGTCATTCCGATTATGTCGACAGGGCAACACGCGCTGCGGAAGGGCTTGGCGTTACCACTCAGTCTTTCGATCATGCCGGTCTTGCCGAGCGTTTCGGTTATTTCCGTTTCGAGCCTGTTTCAAAGGGGATTTATGAGGCGCGTCGCGCTGGCTACGTCAATCCGCGCCGTTTGGTCGAGGCCCAGGCACAGCTTGCGGTTCGGGCGGGAGCAACGCTGATCAGCGACGTGGCCATAGGCACCCGTGATGAGGGCGGTTATGTCGTGGTCACGACCGCAGGCGGCAAGGTGTTAAAGGCCGGAAGAGTGCTGGTGGCGGCAGGCGGATTTTCCATTGCGGATAGACTGTTGCCGCGCCGGATTGATTTGTCGGTTTATGCCCGCACGGTGACCTTTTTCGAAATCGCCGATCAGGATCTGCCCGCCTATCACGGCATGCCATCACTGATTCACGAGCCGTCCAATCCACGCGATCATATCTATCTGCTGCCACCGGTGCGCTACCCGGACGGCAAAACCTATCTCAAGATCGGCGGCGATCCCGATGATGTCAGGTTGACGTCAGAGCCAGAAATTCGAGCCTGGTTCAGGGGTGGCGGACGGGAAAGCGCCCGCGATCATCTGGCGCGCATTTGCAGATCGCTGGTGCCGGGCGTGGCTCAGGCGCCGGTGTCGATGGCGCCCTGCGTGACCTCCTTTACGGGCAGTGGCTATCCGGCCATCGGCTTTAGCGACAGCCCGCGCATCGCGGTGCTGACCGGCGGCTGCGGGGCGGCGGCGAAAAGCTCGGACGAAATTGGCCGGCTGGGTGCCGAGTTGATCCTACGCGGCACGATTGCGCATGAGGATTATGATGCCGATTTCACGCCTGTTTTCGTGTGAGCGCATGATTTCGGTGGCTTTCTCCGGATGTCTCCGTTAATCACGCCGAACCAGTCGGCCGGGCAGCCGCGCTTTACCAATGCCGAAAGGCGGTAGGGTGAGGAAAGTCCGGGCTCCACGGAAACACGGTGCCGGATAACGTCCGGCGAGGGCGACCTCAGGGAAAGTGCCACAGAAAGCAGACCGCCCCGTTTATCGGGGTAAGGGTGAAAGGGTGGGGTAAGAGCCCACCGCGTTCCTGGTGACAGGGACGGCATGGTAAACCCCACCGGGAGCAAGACCGAATAGGGATGACGCGGGTGCTGCGCAAGTGGTGCTACAGCCGGTTTTCGGGCCAGTCATCCGGGTGGGTTGCGAGAGGCGATGCGCAAGTATCGTCCCAGATGAATGGCTGCCACGTTCCGGGAAACCGGGGCCATACAGAACCCGGCTTACAGGCCGACTGGTGTTTCCCTATTTCAGGCATTGCGAATGCTTTACTGGGGGTTGAAAAAGCAATCGCGCATTCGCGTTCATTTTTGCTTTGTTTTGCCTATTTCCTTTTGTTTTCAGCTTGTTAGTGCGCATGTCTGCGGATGTGCGTGTCCTGCTGCGCTCAAACCGCAATAACTATTCATTAATCTTAACAGGTTATAAATTTCCTATACGGCAAACCCGTCCGCCAACCCTAATCCCATTGACGCCCATGGTGTCCCATGTTATCCCATAAGTGCACTGCCGAGGGGCGAATAACGGCCCCGACATGCGAGACTGAGAAGCAGGCCTGGAGTGGCTATTTTTCCTGTTTCGTCCTAGCGGCAAGGGGCTTGTCAGCTCGGGTGTATCAATGGAAATGCGGGTGTGTGGACCGCGTGGATCGGAAAGGGGCGGCGGTAGCGCGTAATGAACCGCTTCTTGTCCAATGCGACGAACCGGATCGATACGAAGGGGCGGGTTTCCGTTCCGGCGGCGTTCCGGGCTGTTTTGGTGGATCGGGGCATCCAGGAGCTTTATTGCTTCCAGGATTTCACCTTTCCGGCGATCAGTATCGGCGGTCCGGATTTGCTGGAGCGTTACGAGCGGCAAATTGTCGGCGAGGATCCGTTTTCGCCGGTTGCCAACGAGATGTCGCTTCTCGTACATGGCGGCGGCGTTTTCATGCGCCTCGACAGCGAGGGGCGGCTGATGGTCACGGATTTTATCCGCGACTTTACGGGTATTACGTCCGAGGTGACCTTTGTCGGTCGTTCGGATCATTTTCAAGTGTGGCAGCCGCAGGCGTTTCACGAGGCGCAGGCGGCGGCAAGAAAGGCACTCGGTCTGAAGAGGGCGGGTTCCAGTTAGGTCATTTCCAGGAACGGTGGAAACCGGTTTTCCGTCCGGAAATGCGCAAATGCAATGATGTAGACTACCTCCATTTTTCTAGGAAAAGTGGAGGTGGTTTGAGACGGAGAAGCGGAATGGTGACGGATCTTGGCGGAGGGTATGCTGAAGCCGATGGCGGACCGGTCCGTCACATTCCGGTTCTTCTCGAGCCTGTCTTGGAAGCACTTGAGCCCTCTGCCGGTAAGGTCATTCTGGACGGCACGTTTGGGGCGGGTGGGTATACCTCGGCTATTCTCGATACTGGTGCTGATGTGATCGCGCTCGACCGTGATCCGAATGCCATTGCAGGCGGTCAAGCCATGGTCGCTGCTCGCGCTGGTCATCTCACGCTTCACCATACCCGATTTTCCACGCTGGATAATTTTGCCCCCGAAGGCGGGCTGGATGGCATCGTGCTGGATATCGGCGTCTCCTCCATGCAGATCGATGAGGCCGAGCGCGGGTTTTCCTTCCAGCGCAACGGGCCGCTCGATATGCGGATGTCCGGCACGGGCGTGTCTGCCGCCGATGTCGTCAACCGTGCCAAGGTCGGTGACCTCATCAGGATTTTCGGCTTTCTGGGCGAAGAAAAGCAATCCGGTCGCATTGCCCGCGCCATCGAAAAGCGCCGCGTCAATCATCCTTTCCAGACCACACGCGATCTGGCCGGCATGATCGAGATCGTGACGCCGCGCAAGGCGAAGGATAAGATCCATCCGGCGACGCGGGTGTTTCAGGCCCTGCGGGTTTTCGTCAATGACGAGCTTGGCGAATTGGCCGAGGCGCTGTTTGCCGCCGAGCGGGCCTTGAAGCCGGGAGGGCGGCTGGTTGTCGTCACCTTTCATTCGCTTGAAGACCGAATCGTCAAGAAATTCTTCTCAGACCGTTCCGGCAAGGCGGCGGGTTCGCGGCATATGCCTATGGCGTTCGAGCGCCCGGCAACCTTCGAGCCTGTCGGTAAGGGAATGGTGACTGCGACAGAAGAAGAGGCCGAGATCAATCCTCGTGCCCGTTCTGCAAAACTACGCGCGGGCATCCGTACCGCGCATCCAGCCATGAAGGCCGATTTTTCCATTTTCGATTTGCCGGATCTTGCGGAAATCGAACGGTTGGGGGCCTGAACCATGCTGCGAACCTTTGACATCGTGATGATCGGCGCCATGGCGGCAGCGGCAGCCGTGACCTACCAGATCAAGCACAATACCGATGAGAAAGTGCAGGATCTGAAGCGCATCGAAGCCGAGATCAAGCTGGAGAAGGATACGATCGAGCTTCTCCAGGCTGACTGGGCCTTGTTGACCCAGCCGAACCGCCTCGAAAAACTGGCCAATACCTTCGGTCAGGAGCTGAAGCTCCAGCAAACCGATCCCAACCAGTTGGCGCGGGCCAATGAATTGCCGATGTTGAAATCCCAGGTGCCTGTGGTACAGGCCCCGGCGGCAAAGACAGGCGGTCCCAAGATCGCCGATGGTATTAAGATGGTGAATGGTAAACCGGTCCCAGTACCGATGGATAAGGTCATAACCGGATCGGTGAAACGCTGATGACTTTTCTTTCCCGTATGATGCTCCTGAAAAGTCGAGCCCATTTCTCCACCGACGTGCGCCGAGGCGGCGTGCGTGGGAAAGGTCGCGCATTCGAAGGCGCCGGTAAGCGCAAGGCCGATATGGCCAAGCGCCGCGTCGGCCTGCTGATTCTGGGTTTCACGCTGGTCTATGGCGTGATTGGCGGACGGCTGGTGCAATACGGCTATGCCCATCCCGAAAGCACCTCCAGCATCATGCCGCCGGATCGGTTGATGGCGGCCCGTCCCGATATTCTCGATCGCAATGGCCAGGTTCTGGCCACCGACATCAGAACCGTGTCGCTGTTTGCAGAGCCGCACAAGATTGTCGATGTGGATGAAGCCGTCGAAAAGCTGCAAACAGTGCTGGCTGATCTCGACAGCCGCGACACCTACAAGAAGCTCTCGTCGAAATCGCATTTCCAGTGGCTTCGCCGTCAGTTGACGCCCAAGCAGCAGAGCCAGATCCTGGCGCTGGGCATTCCCGGCATCGGCTTCCGGCCAGAAATTCGCCGTTTCTATCCCGGTGGGTCCACGGCGGCCCATATCGTCGGTTTCGTCAATATCGACAATCGCGGCATGGCCGGTATGGAGAAATATATCGACAATCAGGGCCTGGCGGATCTGGCCGATCTCGGCATGACCAGCAATGCGCCGCTGGAGCCGGTCAAGCTCTCCATCGACCTGCGCGTCCAGAATATCGTGCATGATGTGGTGGCCGCAGCCCAGGTGAATTTCAAGGCCAAGTCCGCGGGTGCCGTGGTGCTGGATGTCGAAACCGGCGAAGTGCTGGGCATGGCGTCCTATCCCGATTTCGACCCCAACAAGCCCGAGGAAGGCGCCAAGGAAGGCTGGTTGAACCGGATGTCGAACGGCACGTTCGAAATGGGCTCGACCTTCAAATCCTTCACGATGGCGATGGGGCTTGATACCGGTCGGGTGAAGCTGACCGACGTGTTCGATGCACGCTATCCGCTGAAAATCGGTGGATTTACCATCCACGACTTTCACGGCCAGAGCAAATTTCTGAGCGTTCCCGATATTTTCAAATATTCCTCCAATATCGGCACGGCAAAGATCATCGATGTGGTCGGCATTCCCGAGCAGAAGGAATACCTGAACCGTCTTGGACTTCTGACCAAGATGAAGACGGAATTGCCGGAAGTGAAAATGCCGTCTCAGCCGCGGGGTGAGTGGAAGAAGATCAGTTCGGTCACCATTTCCTTCGGCCATGGGGTTGCGACGACACCGTTGCAGACGGCGGTCGCCGGTGCGGCGCTCATCAATGGCGGCAAGTTGATCCAGCCGACATTCCTGCCGCGCACGGCAGATCAGGCCAATGAAGTGGCCGAGGCCGTGCTGAAGCCATCCACCAGTGCCGATATGCGTTATCTCTTTGAATATAATGGTATTAACGGATCCGGTCGTGGGGCGCGTGTTCCCGGTCTCGATGTTGGCGGCAAGACAGGAACAGCCGATAAGGTCGTCAATGGCCGTTATGACAACAAGCTGAATTTCAACGCCTTTCTGGGTGCCTTCCCAATGAGCAAGCCACGCTATGTGGTTCTCAGCTTTATCGACGAGCCCTTGAGCGGCGAGGGCGGTGGTACGATTTCGGCCTTTACCGCTTTGCCGATCGTGCGCGACGTTATTCGCAGAACTGCCCCAATTCTCGGTGTAGAACCCAATTACGGACAGGTGGGCAATGATATGCTCGTCTCATATTGAGGACGATTGATTCGCCGTTGCCGCAGGGCTCTGCTCCTGCTGCGCGGCAGGGGACAGGTAGACAATGAAACTGCGAGATCTCGCCAGCGGCGATTTTGGGGATCTGACCGGACCACTGGAGGGGCCGGTCGGCGACGTTGAGATCACCGGCCTAACCGCCGACAGCCGCAAGGTTGAACCCGGCATGCTGTTCGTGGCTTTGCAGGGCGTCAAGGCCGATGGTGCGGGTTTCGTTGCCGATGCAGTAGTGCGGGGCGCTGCTGCCGTGCTCTCGGGGTCGCATCTGGATATTGCTGTTCCGTCTCTGGTTACCGACCAGCCGCGCCATGCGCTGGCGCTTCTTGCTGCTCGCTTTTATTCCGGCCAGCCGGAAACCATGGTGGCGGTAACCGGCACGGCTGGCAAGACATCGGTTGCCTCCTTCACACGCCAGATCTGGGCTTATGCCGGGCTTGCCAGCGCGCAGATCGGCACGACCGGGGTGATTTCCCCAACCCGCAGCGATTACGGTTCGCTGACCACGCCCGATCCGGTCGCCCTGCACAAATTGCTGGCAGACCTTGCGCAAGAGGGCGTGACCCATGCGGCCATGGAAGCCTCCAGTCATGGTCTAGACCAGAGCCGGTTGGACGGTGTGCGGCTTGCGGCTGCCGCCTTTACCAATCTTGGCCGCGACCACATGGATTATCACCCGACCGTTGCCGATTATATGGCGGCAAAGATGCGGCTGTTCGACACCCTGCTGCCCAAGGGGTCTCCGGCGGTGATCTTTGCCGATGACGAATGGTCGGCGGAAGCAATCCGGTTGGCAAGGCAGGCGGGTCATGATGTGCGCACCGTTGGCCGGGCCGGGGATTTCCTCAGCCTGAAACGGGTCGAGCACTTCCGTCATAAGCAGATCGCCGAAATCCACCATCAGGGCGGGATATATGAAGTCGATCTGCCGCTGGCGGGCGATTTTCAGATTGCCAATGCGCTGGTGTCCGCTGGTCTTGCTATTTCCACCGGCGTCGAGGTTTCGGTTGCTCTGAAGGCACTGGAAAAGCTGCAAGGTGCTTCGGGCCGCCTGGAGCTGGTAGGGCAGGCGAAAAGCGGCGCGCTGGCCTATGTCGATTACGCTCATAAGCCGGATGCTTTGGAAAAGGTGCTGACGGCGGTGAGGCCCTTTACCAGCGGCAGAATTATCGTGGTGTTTGGCTGCGGCGGCGACCGCGACAAGGGCAAACGCCCGATCATGGGGGAGATCGCCGACCGGCTGGCCGATATCGTCATCGTCACCGATGACAATCCGCGTTCGGAAGTGGCTGCCACCATTCGCGGTGAAGTGATGGCGGCGTCTCCGAAAGGTATTGAGATCGGTGACCGCGCCCAGGCAATCCGCGCCGGTGTGGCAATGCTGGCGACCGGCGATACGCTGATTGTTGCAGGCAAGGGCCATGAAGAGGGCCAGATTGTCGGTGCACAGACGCTGCCGTTTTCCGATCATGCCGAAATCCGCAAAGCCATGGAGGAGTTTCACCCTTGACCTTGCTCTGGACCATCGAAGACCTGGTTGCGGCCATGACCGGACGCCCGGTCGGCACCATGCCGCCGGGCATTACCGGCATTTCCATTGATAGCCGCAGCATCCAGCCCGGAGAAGCCTTTTTCGCCATCAAGGGCGACCGGGTGGACGGGCATGATTACGCCAGCATTGCCGTGGCGAATGGCGCGGCGCTGATGGTTGTCAATGAGGCCAAACTGCCAGCCCTTGGCCGGTTGACCGTGCCGATGATCGTCGTTGACGATGTGTTGCAGGCGTTGGGAAGGCTGGCCATCGCTGCCCGCGCTCGCTCAAGGGCAAGGATCGTTGCTGTGACCGGTTCGGTCGGCAAGACGACGACCAAGGAAATGCTGCGTCAGGTGCTGGCACCGTCAGGTGAAGTGCATGCTGCCGTCGCCTCCTTCAACAATCACTGGGGCGTGCCGCTGACATTGGCGCGCATGCCCGCCACTGCGCAATTCGGCGTGTTTGAGATCGGCATGAATCATTCCGGCGAAATCACCCCGCTGGTGCAGATGGTCCGCCCGCATCTGGCGATCATAACCACCATTGCGCCTGCCCACCTCGGCAATTTTGCCAGTGTCGATGAGATCGCCGATGCCAAGGCGGAAATCTTTTCCGGTGTCGCTGCCAATGGCGGCGTGCTGTTGAACCACGACAATCCCTATTTCGAATATCTGGAACACAAGGCACAGGAAGCGGGTATCACCCACATCCATTCCTTCGGCCAGCATGCCAAGGCGGAATTCCGGCTGGCAGAATTTGATGGTGCTGCCGAAAGCTCCACCGCCTGGGCCATTATCGATGGCGAGACCCGTGAAGTGGTGATCGCCGCACCGGGCCGCCACATCGCTGAAAACGCCATGGCGGCGCTGGGCGCAGCCCGGCTTCTGGGTGCCGATCTGGATGGTGCGGTCGATGCATTGAGCAGACTTTCACCGGTCAAGGGTCGGGGGGAGCGCCATCGGCTGCGCTGTGCCTCGGGTCTCTTCACGTTGATTGATGAAAGCTATAACGCCAATCCCGCCTCGATGCGTGCCGCCATCGCGGTGCTGGCCGCAGCCCAGCCGCGTGGCGAGGGTCGACGCATCGCTGTGCTTGGCGATATGCTGGAGATGGGTGAGTTTTCCGAGGAATTGCACGCCGATCTGGCTGGCCCCCTGCTGGCCGCCGGGATCGAACATGTCTGGCTGGCCGGACCGGCCATGGCGGCATTGCGGGCGCAATTGCCGGAGACCGTTTCCGTTTCGTCTTTCGATACCGTTGAAGATCTTGCCGCTTTTGCCGTTGCCTCGGTTCACGGTGGCGATGTGGTGATGGTCAAGTCGTCGCTGGGCATCGGTTTTGGCAAGATTGTCGCGGCTTTGCTTGACAACTATCCCCCATTGGACGACACCCGCCGCCCAGAATAGGCTAATGCCAGACCCGCGTCGCGGGCTGGATAAATGTTAGAAAGTGCCTTTATGCTGATTTGGCTTGTTGAGCTCGCAAACCACGTACAATTTTTCAACCTGTTCCGGTACATCACCTTCCGGACCGGGGCGGCGATGTTCACGGCAGCCTTGATCGTCTTCCTGTTCGGGCCGAAGATCATCGCCTCTCTCAAGGTGCGTCAGGGCAAGGGCCAGCCGATCCGCGCCGATGGGCCGCAGACCCATTTCAAAAAATCCGGTACGCCGACCATGGGCGGGCTGATGATTCTGGCGGGTATTGTCGGCTCCTCACTGCTTTGGGCTGATCTGTCCAATGTCTATGTGGTGGCGACGCTGCTGGTGACGCTGGGCTTCGGTGCCATCGGCTTTTACGACGACTACCTGAAGGTCACCAAACAGTCGGACAAGGGCTTTTCCGGCAAGGCGCGGCTGGCCATCGAGTTTCTGATTGCCGGTATCGCGGTATTCTTCATGATGGAGGCGGCAAAGATTTCCGCGCCGCAAGGCCCGCATCTGGCTACCTCCATCGCCTTTCCGTTCTTCAAGGACGCGCTGCTGAATGTCGGCTATTTCTTCATCGTCTTTGGCGGCTTTGTCATCGTTTCCGCCGGTAACGCCGTCAACCTGACGGACGGGCTGGACGGGCTGGCCATCGTGCCTGTGATGATCGCCTCGGCTGCTTTCGGGCTGATTGCCTATCTCGCCGGTAATGCGGTATTTTCAGGATATTTGCAGATCAATTTCGTGCCGGGTACCGGCGAACTGGCCGTCATCCTTGGCGCGGTCATCGGGGCCGGACTTGGCTTCCTGTGGTTCAATGCGCCGCCAGCGGCAATTTTCATGGGCGATACCGGTTCGCTGGCGTTGGGTGGCTTGATCGGCACGGTAGCGGTGGCCACCAAGCACGAGATCGTCATGGTGATCATCGGCGGCCTGTTCGTGATGGAAACCCTGTCGGTGATCATCCAGGTGTTCTGGTACAAGCGCACCAAGAAGCGGGTGTTTCTGATGGCGCCGATCCATCACCATTTTGAAAAGAAGGGCTGGACGGAAAGCCAGGTCGTCATTCGGTTCTGGATCATTGCGGTCGGCCTTGCCATGCTGGGCCTTGCCACGCTGAAGCTGCGGTGAGGGCACGATGATCCCGATTACCAGCTTTTCCGATTGCAACGTCGCATTGTTTGGGCTTGGCGGCTCCGGCCTTGCCACGGCTCGCGCCCTGGTGGCCGGAGGTGCGTCGGTGACGGTCTGGGATGACAATTCTGACAGTGTCGAGAAGGCGCGATTGGAAGGGCTGGAAGTGCTGGATCTGCGCCAAATCGACTGGAGCAGGCTTTCCGCTTTTGTTTTGTCGCCAGGCGTGCCGCTGACCCATCCGAAACCGCATTGGACGGTGGATCTGGCAAAGGCAGCGGGCGTCGAAATCATTGGCGATATCGAGCTTTTCGTGCGCGAACGTCAGGCGAAGGCGCCAGATTGCCCGTTCATCGCCATTACCGGCACCAATGGCAAATCGACCACCACGGCGCTGATCGGTCATATTCTTCGCCACAACGGCTATGACGTGCAGATCGGCGGCAATATCGGCACGGCGGTGCTGACCCTGGAACCACCCGCGCCTGATCGTTATTATGTGGTGGAATGCTCATCCTACCAGATTGATCTTGCCCCCGGCATTGATCCGACGGCAGGCATTCTCTTGAACCTCACCCCCGACCATCTCGACCGTCACGGCAGCATGGAAAATTATGCGGCAGTGAAGGAGCGGCTGGTGTCGGGCAGCGGTGTGGCAATCATCGGCGTCGATGACGATTATTGCCTTGAGATCGCTACGCGGCTCGAAGAGGCGGGCAAAGAGGTCGTGCGGATTTCCAAGGGCCAGCCTTTGACCGACGGCCTTTACAATGACGGCCAGCGTATTGTGCGTGGCGCTGCCGAGGTGATCGCCGACCTGAACGGCATCGCCACGCTGCGGGGCAGCCACAATGCTCAGAACGCGGCAGCCGCCATTGCTGCTTGCCTGACGGTCGGTTTATCGAAAGAGCAGATCCAGGCTGGCTTGTCCTCCTTTGCAGGGTTGAAGCACCGGATGCAGCCGGTTGGGCGGCGCGGGCATGTGGTCTTCGTCAATGACAGCAAGGCGACCAATGCCGAGGCGTCTGCACCGGCCTTGTCCAGTTACGAGCGGATCTACTGGATCGCTGGCGGCTTGCCCAAGCAGGGTGGGATTGCCAGCCTTTCACCGCTGTTTCCGCGCATTGCCAAGGCCTATCTGATCGGCGAGGCGGCGTCCGGCTTTGCCGCCACGCTCGGCAATGCCGTTCCTTACGAAATTTCCGGTACGCTGGACCGGGCGCTTGCCCATGCCAGCGCCGATGCGCAAGACGATGGGAATGGCGGCGAGGTCGCCGTGATGCTTTCCCCGGCTTGCGCAAGCTTCGACCAGTACAAGAATTTTGAAGTCAGGGGCGAAGCCTTCGTTTCGCTGGTAGCCGGGCTTGACGATGTGACGATGCTGATCCAACAGGCTTCAGGAGAGACATGACATGGTAAGCCGTGCAGAACGTGGAGCTTTGGCGGATTGGTTCTGGACCATCGACCGGCTCTTTCTGGTGACATTCATCGTGCTTCTGGGCATCGGTTTCATGCTGTCCTTTGCCGCGTCACCGGCGGTGGCCGAGCGTATCGGGCTGGACAGTTTCCACTTCGTGCGCCGTCAGGCGGCCTTTACCATTCCCTGCCTGGCGACCATGGTCGGCCTATCCTTCCTGTCGCCCCGGCAGGTTCGCCGCGCCGCAGTCCTCATTCTGCTCGCTTCAATTGCCTTGATGATCCTGGCGCTGTTCTTCGGGCCGGAGGTCAAGGGCGCGCATCGCTGGATCAATTTCGGCAGCCTGTCGATCCAGCCTTCGGAATTCATGAAGCCCGCCTTCGTGGTGGTTTGCGCCTGGCTGTTTGCCGAACATGCCCGCCAGCCGGATATTCCCGGCAATTTCTTTGCCATCCTGCTGTTCATGGTGGTCGTGGCGCTGTTGATGGTCCAGCCGGATTTCGGCCAGACCATTCTGACCTCGGTGGTTTGGAGCGGCATGTTCTTCATGGCGGGCGTGCCGTGGATCTTCATCATCGTGCTGGCCCTTGTCGGTGGTGCCGGTTCGACGATTGCTTATTATACCATGCCGCACGTGGCTGGCCGTATCGACCGCTTCCTGACCGGCGAGGGCGATACGTTCCAGGTGGATACGGCGCGTGAAGCGATCATTCGCGGCAATTGGTTCGGGGTTGGGCCGGGTGAAGGCATCGTCAAGCGGATCATTCCCGATGCCCATACCGACTTCATCTTTTCGGTGGCTGCCGAGGAATTCGGCATCATTTTCTGCCTGCTGCTGGTGTCGATCTTCGCCTTCCTGGTCATTCGCGGTCTCGGCCACGCCTTTCGTGAGCGCAACGACTTCAACCGTTTTGCTGTGGCCGGGTTGATCTTGCAGATCGGCGTGCAGTCGATGATCAATATCGGCGTTAACCTGGAACTTCTGCCCGCCAAGGGCATGACGCTGCCCTTGATCTCCTATGGTGGGTCTTCCATGGTGGCAATCGGCGTCACGGCGGGCTTCATCCTGGCATTGACGCGCCATCGGCCGGAGAAGCGTTCGCAGGAGCGACGCCTGTTCCGGTCGGTCCAGGGTGTTCCAGCAGAATAGGGGCCAGCGGAGTAAATTATGACCAAAGGTCTCATTCTTCTTGCCGCCGGGGGAACCGGCGGCCATTTGTTTCCAGCCGAAGCGCTGGCTCACGAGCTAAGAGCCAGAGGCTATAGTGTGCATCTGGTGACGGATAGTCGTGCCGAACGCTATGCGGGCAAGTTTCCAGCCGACGCCATCCATGTCGTACCCTCTGCCACCATCGGCTCGAAAAATCCTGTTGCCATTGCGAAAGCGCTGCTGACGTTGTGGCGCGGCTACCGCGCCGCCCGTACCTTGATCGCAAGCCTGAAACCCCTTGTGGTCATCGGTTTTGGTGGCTATCCGACCATCCCGCCCTTGCTAGCGGCCCGCGCGCTTGGCGTTGCCACTGTTATCCATGAGCAGAACGCCGTCATGGGGCGGGCCAACCGGTTTCTGGCGCCTAGGGTCAAGGCCATTGCCGGTGGCTTCTTGCCAGCGGGCGGTGCCTATGCCGACAAGACCGTGGTGACTGGCAATCCGGTGCGGCCTGCCGTGTTGGCGGCCTCCGAGACGGATTATCAGCCGTCCGGCGATGGAGATCCGTTTGAGCTTGTGGTGTTTGGCGGCAGCCAGGGCGCTCAGCATTTTTCCAATGCCGTGCCAAGCGCCATCTGCATTCTGGACGACGTGCTGCGCGCGCGCCTGCGGGTGACCCAGCAGGCGCGGCCTGAAGATGCCGACCGGGTGAAGGCGCTTTATGAGAAGTTGAAGGTCCCGGCGTCGGTTTCGCCGTTCTTCGGCGATATGGCCGAACGGATCGGCGCATCGCAAATGGTGATCTCCCGCTCCGGCGCGTCTACCGTATCGGAGTTGGGCGTCATTGGCCGCCCTGCGGTGCTCGTCCCCTATCCCTATGCGCTGGATCACGATCAAGCGGCCAACGCGGCGGCGATTTCCGGACAGGGTGGTGCGGTTGTCGTGCCGCAATCGGATCTAACGCCGGAAAAGCTGTCGGCGCTGTTGAAGGACTGGATGACCAGCCCGGCCAAGCTGGCCCATATGGCTGCCTCGGCGCGAAGTGCGGGACAACCGGAGGCAGCAGGCTTGCTTGCTGATCTGGTTCAGACTATTGCCGAAGGCAGACAAGTGAAGACTTTAAAGGACGTGAAAGCATGAAAATGCCGAAGAGCATCGGTCTGGTGCATTTCATCGGGATCGGCGGGATCGGCATGAGCGGCATTGCCGAAGTGCTGCACAATCTCGGCCATCGCGTACAGGGATCGGACCAGGCCGAAAGCGCCAATGTGCAGCGCCTGCGCGCCAAGGGCATCGAGGTGTTTGTCGGCCACAAGCCGGAGAACCTGGGCGATGCCGAGGTCGTTGTCGTTTCCACCGCCATCAAGAAGAACAACCCGGAACTGGTGGCCGCCCGTGAAAAGCTGCTGCCGGTGGTGCGCCGGGCCGAAATGCTGGCCGAGTTGATGCGGTTCCGCAATGCCATCGCCATCGGCGGCACGCATGGCAAGACGACGACCACGTCCATGGTGGCGGCGCTGCTTGAGGCAGGCCAGCTCGACCCGACTGTCATCAATGGCGGTATCATCAATGCCTATGGCACCAATGCCCGCATGGGTGAGGGTGAATGGATGGTGGTCGAGGCCGACGAATCGGACGGCACCTTCCTGAAGCTGCCCGCCGATGTGGCTGTCGTCACCAATATCGACCCTGAGCATCTGGACCATTACGGCAATTTCGACGCCGTGCGCGCCGCGTTTCGTCAGTTCGTCGAGAATGTGCCGTTCTACGGTTTTGGGGTCATGTGCCTCGATCACCCTGAAGTGCAGGCGCTGGTTGGCCGGATCGAAGACCGCAAGGTCGTGACCTATGGTGAGAACCCGCAGGCCGATGTGCGGTTTTTCAATGTGCGCAACGAAGGCACCAAGTCGATTTTCGATGTTGAAATCCGCCGTCGCCGCACGGGCCGTGTTTTCAGCTTCAAAGACCTGACCCTGCCGATGCCGGGCCGCCACAATATTTCCAATGCCTGCGCGGCCATTGCAGTGGCGAACCGGTTGGATATCTCCGAGGAAGCAATCCGCAAGGGGTTGTCGACCTTCGGTGGCGTCAAGCGGCGCTTCACCTTGACCGGCATCTGGAACGGCGTGCAGGTGTTTGACGATTACGGCCATCATCCGGTGGAAATCAAGGCCGTGCTGAAGGCGGCCCGCGAGAGCTGCAAGGGCCGGATCATCGCCGTGCATCAGCCGCATCGCTTCTCCCGCCTGTCGAGTCTATTCGAGGATTTCGCCAATTGCTTCAACGATGCCGATAGTATTCTGTTGTCGCCGGTCTATGCTGCGGGAGAAGATCCCATCGAGGGTATCGATTCTGAAGCGCTGGTATCGCGCATCCGGTCGGGCGGTCATCGGGATGTGCGCTATCTGGCCTCGCCAGATCAGCTGGCCGGAATTGTTTCGACCATTGCACAGCCGGGTGATTTTGTGGTCCTGTTGGGGGCTGGAAATATTACCCAGTGGGCTGCGACCCTGCCCGGGGAATTGGAAAAGGCGGCCTCGTCGCCACAGGAATGAAGCACGGCAGCTGCGCTGCCAGAACAAGAGACAGGCAGGCAGTCTGCCATGAATTGCAAGCGCATTCGGGAAGAATCGGAATGAAACAGGTGGATGGGGAAAAGCTGCTGGCCCGCTTGGGGCCGGGTGTGGATGCGCTGCGGGGACGGTTGACGCCGGACGCGCCGATGGACCGGGTCACCTGGTTTCAGGCGGGCGGTTTGGCGGAACTGATGTTTCAGCCGCATGACAGGGACGATCTGGTCACCTTCCTGAAGCTGCTGCCCGATGATGTGCCGCTCACCGTGGTCGGCGTCGGCTCCAACCTTTTGGTGCGCGATGGCGGCATTCCCGGCGTTGTGATCCGCCTGTCGGCCAAGGGGTTTGGCGGCCTTGAGCTGGAAGGCGAAAATCGCATCCGCGCTGGTGCCATCTGCCCGGACAAGCATATCGCTGCCATGGCGATGGACAACAATATCGGCGGGTTCGCGTTCTACTACGGCATTCCCGGCTCGATCGGCGGTGCGCTCAGGATGAATGCTGGCGCCAATGGCGGCGAGACGGCGGAGCGGGTGGTTGAGGTCGAGGCCGTGGATCGCCAGGGCAATCTGCATGTGCTGTCCAAGGCTGATATGGGCTATGGCTACCGTCACTCCTCAGCGCCGGAAGGTTTGATCTTCATCAGCGGGTTGTTTGAAGGTTTCCCTCAGGAGAAATCGGCGATCCGGGCTGAAATGGACGCCGTGCGCCAACACCGCGAAACCGTGCAGCCGGTCAAGGAAAAGACTGGTGGCTCGACCTTCAAGAACCCGGAAGGCCATTCGGCCTGGGAATTGATCGATGAAGTCGGTGGACGCGGTCTGATGATCGGCGGCGCACAAATGTCGTCGCTGCATTGCAATTTCATGATCAATGTCGGCCATGCTACGGCCTATGATCTCGAATATCTGGGCGAGACCATCCGTGGTCAGGTATTCGAACAGTCCGGTATCAAGCTGCAATGGGAAATCAAGCGCCTCGGCCTGTTCATGCCCGGCAGCGAAGTCCGGCCCTTCATGGGCGTGACGAGCGAATAAACCAAACGGCTATTTATAAAAAACGCCGCCAGGTGAATCACTTGGCGGCGTTTTTTGTTGTTCAGAATCTGATTCAACTTGGCCAGAAGAAGCCCGGCGACCCGGGCCTCGAAACTTAAACTTCGCCCTTGCGGGATGCGAGTATGCAGACCAGCGTGATTACGGCAGCAAGGCCGAGATAGTAGCCGACATAGGCCATGCCGTAATTGGCTTGGAGCCAGGTGGCCGCATAGGGCGCCAGCGACGCACCAACGATGCCTGCGAAGTTGAAGGTCAGCGAAGCGCCGGTATAGCGAACATTGGTCGGGAAGGGGGCCGACAGCGCTGCGCCGATCAGCGCATAGGTCATGCCCATCAAGGCCATGGAGCCAGCGGCGAAGATTGCCACACCTGTCTCCCCTGCGGTCAAGAGAACCGGCAGCAGGAAGGAGAAACCGGCGATCATCACGGTGATGCCGATCAGCGCCTTGCGACGACCGATCTTGTCGCCGACCTTGGCCGTCAACGGAATGAAGATGCCGAACACCACCGAGCTCATGATCTGAATTTCTAGAGCGTCGAGGAAGGGGATCTGCAAGACCTTGATATTGTAAGACAGCAGCCAGGCCGTTCCAATGTAGAACAGCACGAAAGTGACCAGCGCGACGAAAGTGCCGAGGAACAGGCTGCGCTTGTATTTGCCGAAGATTTCGGCAACCGGCACGGCCACCCGCTCATGGGCGTCCATGGCTTTTTGGAAGGCTGGCGTTTCGGAAATCGAGAAGCGCACCCAAAGACCGATGACGATCAGCAGGGTCGAGGCCAGGAATGGAACGCGCCAGCCCCAGGCCATCAGGTCGTCTTTGGAAATCACGTGCAGCAGCAGCCAGAAAATGCCCGAGGACAGGAACAGGCCAACCGGCGCGCCAAGCTGCGGGAACATTGCATACCAGTTGCGCTTGCCTTCCGGAGCATTTTCAGTGGCCAGCAAGACCGCGCCACCCCATTCGCCGCCGAGGCCAAAGCCCTGACCGAACCGGCACAGCGCCAGCAGCAATGGCGCAAACACACCGATCTGCGCATACGTCGGCAGAAGGCCGATCACCACGGTGGAAATGCCCATGGTCAGCAGAGCTGCGACCAGCGTCGTCTTGCGGCCGATACGGTCACCGAAATGGCCGAACACCACAGCGCCTAGCGGACGGGCGAAAAACGCGATGGAGAAGGTTGCAAACGAGGCCAGCAGAGCTGTCATCGGATCGCTGTTGGGGAAGAACAGCGCCGGGAAAACCAGCACGGCCGCGGTTGCATAGACATAGAAATCAAAGAATTCGATTGTGGTGCCGACCAGGCTTGCCGTCAGGACTCGTGCAGGAGAATTCAATGCAACAGGTGCCAGCGGCTCGGCGGACGGCGATACGGTGCGTATCGCATCAGTCATGGTGATGGGGTCCAATTTGAGTTAAATGGTGGTTTTTCGCAATCGTGCCGTACGTTCAAAGAGTATGCGGCACTTGTCGTTAGCGGTTGGCTTTACGCATTTGCATGGGCAATTTCAACTGGTTCTGCTTATTTTGGCGCTATAAGCGGTGTTTTCCTGGTCAATCCTCATGCAAGGAAAGCCGGTTGAAAATCATCGGAAACCATCAGGATGAGCGCACGGCTCATCTCTGTGTGCCTTTAGACGAACGAAGTTTAGATTGACTTTTATCATTGTTGTTGTTTATAAAATATTTATATAATTGCGATGTCGGCAAGTGCAACCTGTGGGATTTGTTGACTTAATCGCTCCGCTATTTCCCCGTCACCAATGATAGGATTTAGTCATCGTTGACGGGATTTATTTGGTGCGGCTTCCGGAGGGGCTTTATGAGACGTTTTCTGTTTGTCTGTTCTATGATGCTGATGGCGGGACAAGCCATTGCGCAAATGCCGCCACCACCAGGTCCAGGTCCTGTGCCACCGGGTCCGGGCGCAATGCCGCCGCCGCCATCCTGTGTCGCACCGCCGCCACGGCGCGGTATGCCTCCGCTGGTTTGCCCCGTCCGCAGGCCGTTGCCACCTGGCGCGCCCTGTAGTTGCCGGCTTCCCGATGGACGGCGCGTTCCAGGCGTTGTGGAACCCTGATACGGATGTGCTGCCTCTGATCGAAACGTGTCCAATCGCGTTTCGATGTTGGGCGGCGCATATCCTTGCAAGCCTTGATTTCGCCTGAGCCCGTCTGGGTTTACGTGGTGTGATGAATTCGAAGCCGTGCCGTACAGGGATCTCATCTTTCCCTCGGCACGGCTTTTTGTTATTTCGGCCATCATGTCGCTGACGATAACCAGCGGACTGTCTTCGTGTACCCATCGGCACGACCTTCTTCAATGCGGGCCTGCGCCTTGCGTCTTGGGGTCGAACCCCTCGGGCACCCTTCGATAACTCCCAGAAAAACAAAAGTAATTTTTGCCCGTTAACACCTGTAAACGGTTCGTTAACCTTAATGGCGTTTTATTATGTCAGGTGCATGAACCGGCGCGATTCGCGCCGCAAGTCGAGCGCAAAGGTAAGGCGGAAAACCGCGATTGTTTTGTTTGGGTGCGTGAATGGCTAAGAAGCATGTTGCCGTATTGCTGGGTGGATTTTCGTCGGAGCGGCCTGTCAGCCTCGCCTCTGGCACCCCTTGTGCATCGGCGCTTGAGGAACATGGCTACCGCGTGACGCGGGTTGATGTTGCCCGCGATATCGCCAGCGTACTCCAAGAGTTGAAGCCTGATGTGGTCTTCAATGCTTTGCACGGTCCTTTCGGTGAGGATGGCACCATTCAGGGCATCCTCGAATATCTCTCCATTCCCTATACGCATTCCGGTGTGCTGGCCTCGGCGCTGGCAATGGACAAGACGCAGGCGAAGATCGTGGCGGCAGCGGCGGGCATTCCCGTGGCTTTCGGTCGCCAAATGTCGCGCTTTGAAATCGGCAATGTCCATCCGATTGAGCCGCCTTACGTCGTCAAGCCAGTGCGGGAAGGTTCCAGCTTCGGCGTGGTGATCGTCAAGGAAGATCAGTCGCATCCGCCGCAGATCCTTGGCTCTTCGGAGTGGCGCTATGGCGACACTGTCATGGTCGAATCCTATGTGGCTGGCCGTGAGCTGACTTGTGGTGTCATGGATGGCAAGCCACTGGCCGTGACCGAGGTGATTGCCAAGGCCAATACATTCTACGATTACGACTCCAAATACGCTGCAGGTGGCTCGGCCCATATCATTCCGGCGCAACTTTCACCGAAAATTTACCAAAAAATACAAGACTTGTCTGTCATGGCCCATAACGCGATCGGGTGCCGTGGCGTCAGTCGGTCTGACTTCCGTTACGACGACCGTTTCTCTGAAGATGGCGACTTGATCTGGCTGGAAGTGAATACCCAGCCGGGCATGACGCCAACCTCGCTTGTGCCTGAAATGGCTGCGCATGCGGGCATTTCCTTTGGTGAATTCGTCAGCTGGATGGTGGAGGACGCTTCGTGTTCACGGTAAGCGCCAAAAAATCTGCAAAGGGCAGCAAGACTGCACCTTATCGCGCGCCGAGCCTGGCGGATGATGGCTTGATGGCCTTGCCCCGTCCAGTTCGCCGGTTGATGCGGTTTGTCGTCGCGCTCTGCTCGGGCAGGGTGGCTGTGCCTGAGCATCTCGGTAAGGTTTCCTTTGCGGCCTATATCCTTGCTGTCGGCGGTTACGGCATCGTCAAGGGCGGTCACTGGCCGGATTTTGCCGAGGCGATGACCTCGACGGCTGGTTTTGCGGTCGAAGATGTCAAGCTGTCGGGCAATGTCCACACGTCCGAAATCGATGTGTTGCAATCGCTGGGTCTGGATGGGGCGACCTCCCTGGTGGCTATCGATGCCGATGATGCACGTCGCAAGGTGGCAGATCTGCCTTGGGTAGAACAGGTCGAGGTCCGCAAGATCTATCCACGGACCATTGAAGTGAATATCAAGGAACGTGAGGCCTATGGTATCTGGCAGCACGGCACCGACCTGTCGCTGATCGAAAAGAGCGGCAGCATCATCGCGCCGCTGCGTGATAATAAATTTGCCACCCTGCCACTGTTCGTTGGCCGTGATGCCGAAGTGGCAGCCCAGGACATTGCCGGAGAGTTTACGACCTGGCCGCAGATTACCGGTCGCGTCAAAGCCTATGTGCGTGTCGCCAGCCGTCGCTGGGATCTCTATCTCGACAATGGCGTCGTGGTGAAGCTTCCTGAAGACGATGTCGATGGCGCGATGGCGCGTCTGGCGAAGATGGAAGCGGATCACCAATTGCTGGACCGCGACATCGCCGCCGTTGACCTTCGCCTTTCAGATCGCATGACCGTCCAATTGACACCTGAGGCGCTGGTGCGCCGTCAGGCTGCGGTGACGGCTCGCGCCAAGGCCCTTGCCAAGACGGAGAAAGAGACATGAGCGTCTTCGGTTCCTCTTTCGGATTGCCCCGTATGAAACCTCTCTCGCACAAACGCAGCCATGTCGTGTCTGTTCTCGATATCGGCTCTACCAAAGTGGTCTGCATGATCGGCCGGCTGACGCCGCGCAAGGAAAGCGATGTTCTGCCGGGCCGGACCCATCATGTCGAAGTGATCGGCATCGGCCATCAGCGTTCGCGTGGCATGAAGTCCGGCGTAATCTCCGATATCGAATCGGTGGAAAGCGTCGTTCGGCTGGCGGTGGATGCCGCCGAGCGCATGGCGGGCCTGACCGTCGACAGCCTGATCGTCAATGTTTCGGCTGGCCGGATCGGTTCGGACGTCTATACCGCCACCATTGATCTTGGCGGCCAGGAAGTGGAAAGCGCCGATCTCAAGCGTGTTCTGTCTGCGGCCAGCCATCAATCGCAACGCCGTGACCGGGTGCTGCTGCATTCGCTGGCGACCGGCTTTTCGCTGGATGGCGAGCGTGGCATCCGCGACCCGCTCGGCATGTTCGGTGATACCCTGGGTGTCGACATGCATGTGGTGACGGCGGAGCGTCCGGCGCTGAAAAATCTCGAGCTTTGCATCAACCGCGCCCATCTGACGGTCGAGGGCCTGGTGGCAACGCCTTACGCTAGCGGCCTCGCGGCTCTGGTGGACGACGAAGTCGAGCTGGGTTGCGCTGCCATTGACATGGGCGGCGGAACCACGACGATTTCCGTCTTTGCCGAGGGCAAGCTGATCCATACGGATGCCATCGCCATTGGCGGCCATCACGTCACGACGGATCTGGCGCGTGGTCTTTCGACCCGCATCGAGGATGCGGAGCGGTTGAAGGTTGTGCATGGTTCGGCCTTTGCCAATGGCTCGGAAGAGCGCGATGTTGTTGCAATTCCGCCAATCGGCGAAGACGATCGCGATTTACCGATCCAGGTTCCACGTTCTTTGCTGACGCGAATCATTCAAGCGCGTATTGAAGAGACTCTGGAGATGATTCGCGACCGAATCCACGCATCGGGCTTTAGCCCCGTGGTCGGCAAGCGTTTGGTTCTGACCGGTGGCGCAAGCCAGTTGACCGGTCTTCCGGAAGTTGCGCGGCGGATGCTCGCCCGCAATGTCCGGATTGGCCGCCCGATGGGGGTCTCTGGCCTGCCTGTGGCGGCCAAGGGACCGGCTTTCTCCACTGCGGTAGGTCTGATGATCTATCCGCAGGTGGCCGATCAGGAGATCGCCGTGGGGCAGGGAGGCTTGTTCTCCTCTGGCTCCGGCAACAGCCGCATGATGCGCGTGGGACAATGGTTGAAAGAGAGTTTTTGAGGACCTGCGCCTTGCGGGTGAAAAATCGATTCGGGGCGCGCGATCAAGAGACAAGACATGGCTAGCGTGGCGATGCGGCCAGGGAAAGAAGGAACGGGTAAAATGACCATCAATCTGAACAAGCCGGATATTACCGAACTCAAGCCGCGCATCACCGTGTTCGGCGTCGGCGGCGGCGGCGGCAATGCCGTTAATAACATGATCACCGCTGGTCTTCAGGGGGTGGATTTTGTTGTTGCCAATACCGATGCCCAGGCCCTGACCATGACCAAGGCAGAGCGGATCATCCAGCTCGGCGCTAATGTCACTGAAGGTCTCGGTGCCGGTTCGCAGCCGGAAGTCGGTCGTGCAGCCGCAGAAGAGTGCATTGATGAGATCATCGATCACCTGAACGGCACCCACATGTGCTTCGTCACCGCTGGCATGGGCGGCGGCACCGGCACCGGTGCGGCTCCGGTCGTTGCCCAGGCTGCTCGTAACAAAGGCATCCTGACGGTTGGTGTTGTTACCAAACCCTTCCATTTCGAAGGCGCGCGCCGCATGCGTCTGGCCGAAGCCGGTATCGATGCCTTGCAGAAGTCGGTCGATACGCTGATCGTTATCCCGAACCAGAACCTGTTCCGCATTGCCAACGACCGGACGACCTTTGCTGACGCTTTCGCGATGGCCGACCAGGTTCTTTATTCTGGCGTTGCCTGCATCACCGACCTGATGGTCAAGGAAGGCCTGATCAATCTCGACTTCGCCGATGTTCGCTCGGTGATGCGTGAGATGGGTCGCGCCATGATGGGCACCGGCGAGGCTTCCGGCCCAGGCCGTGCGCTTCAGGCTGCCGAAGCCGCCATTGCCAACCCGCTGCTCGACGAAACCTCGATGAAGGGCGCGCAGGGCCTGCTGATCTCCATCACCGGTGGTCGCGACCTGACGCTGTTCGAAGTCGACGAAGCCGCAACCCGTATCCGCGAAGAAGTCGATGCCGACGCGAACATCATCCTTGGCGCCACCTTCGACGAAGCGCTGGAAGGCCTGATCCGCGTGTCGGTCGTTGCCACTGGTATCGACCGTGCCGCCAATGCATTGGAAGCACGCGGTGCAGAAATGCGCACGATCTCTGCTAAGCCAGCGATTCGTCCTTCCGCAGCCTTTACGCCTGCTCCTGCCGCTCCGGCACCTCAGCCAGCACCGGTTGCCGCTGCTCCGGCACCAGCTCCGGTTGCCGCAGCTCCGTCGATCTTTGCAACGCGCCCGCTTGATCCGGTCGCCGAGCAGATCCGCAATGCTGAAGCTGAAATGGAACGCGAACTGGAAATCGCTGTCGCCCGTCAGGCCGCCATGCATGCCCAGCCTGAGGTGCAGCAGCCTGCCGCTGCCCAGCCTGCTGACGATTTCCGCCCGCAGAGCAAGCTGTTTTCCTCGTTTGCCGCTCCGGAACAGCCGGTAGCCCGTGCGCAGCAGCCTGCTCCTGCCATGCAGCCCGCTGCTGCCGCGCCACAGCCAGCTTTCCGCCAGGAGCCGGTCGCTCCTGTGATGCGCCAGGAACCTGCCGCGCCGGTCATGCGCCAGCCAGAACAGTCCCGCATGCCGAAGGTCGAGGATTTCTCGCCGGTCGTGCAGGCCGAGCTGGACCATCGCAACCAGCCTGCCGCCCAGCAGGCATCCGAAGATCGTGGTCCGATGGGGCTGCTGCGCCGCATCACCAACTCGCTCGGCCGTCAGGAAGACAACGTTGCTTCCGACATGACCGCACCGGCACCGGCTGCCGCTTCCCAGCAGCGCCGCCCGCTGTCGCCGGAAGCCAGCCTCTATGCACCGCGTCGCGGTAATCTGGACGATCAGGGGCGTCAGGTGCCGCAGCAGCGTGCTGCGCATGATGACGATCAGCTGGAAATTCCGGCCTTCCTGCGCCGCCAGTCGAACTAAAGTCTGTCTTAGGAAAAGCGGAGCCCGCTTTTCCCGAAAAGACAAACGACAGCCAAAAATGCTGAGTCTCTTGCCAGAGACGCGGTTTGCAAACCCGGATCGAAAGATCCGGGTTTCTGTTTTCACGCTGTCGGTTTCAGATGCTGATTTCCTGTTGAGACAGTGCCGTTAATCCACAGTTTTCCAAGGTTTTTTCAAGGATTCGGTTTCGTAACAATCGGAAAGAAACATTGATTTGGATTGTTGGGTTTCCAAACGTATATCCCTGATAACGAAGAGTGTCAGGCAGACCGATGAGTGGTTGGTTGGCGCTTCAGAAGCGACGAGGCCCGGCGGTTACGCAAGGGTATGGACTGGCAGATGAGTAGCCGGTCCAGCCTTCAAGGCCTCGGATCGGATTTGAAGACTTGAAAGGTGAATGTTAATGGCAATCGGTTTGTTGAGCTTCCAGACGACTATCGCTCAACCGGTCACCCTGAAGGGTATCGGCGTGCATTCCGGTCAGCCTGTTACCATGAGCTTTCTGCCTGCCGAAGCCGGAACTGGCATCGTGTTCCACCGCCAGCATGCCAATGGTTCCGTTACCGAGCTGAAGGCTGTCGCCTCCCAGGTCGGCAATACCGATCTCAGCACCGTTCTGGGCTCTTCGCCAACCCATTGGGTGGCCACCGTTGAACATGTGATGGCCGCCATTTATTCGCTTGGTCTCGACAATCTGGTGGTTGAGGTCGATGGACCGGAAACTCCGGTCATGGACGGCAGCTCCGCCGTCTATATCGACGCCATTGAGCAGGTCGGTATTGTCAGCCTCGGTGTCAAGCGCCGCTACATCAGGGTGATGAAGCCGGTTCGGGTCGACAATGGCGCGTCCTGGGCGGAATTTCGCCCCTATGAAGGGACGCGCTTTGAAGTGGAAATCGATTTCGATTGCCCGCTGATCGGCCGCCAGTCCTGGCAGGGCGACCTGACACCCCAGAGCTTCAAGCAGGAATTGTCGCGCGCCCGGACCTTCGGTTTCATGCGCGATGTTGAACGCTTGTGGGCCGCAGGTCTGGCGCTTGGGTCGTCGCTCGAAAATTCCGTGGTGATTTCCGATGATGACAAGGTCGTCAATATCGAGGGTCTTCGCTATCCCGACGAATTTGCCCGTCATAAGACGCTGGATGCTGTAGGCGATCTGGCTCTGGCCGGTGCGCAGTTCATCGGCTGCTACCGCTCCTATCGCGGTGGTCACAAGATGAACTCGCTGGCATTGAAGGCCCTGCTGTCGGATGCTTCGGCCTATGAAGTGGTGGAAGCGCCCGGCGCACGTAGCGGCAAGGCAAGAGTGCGGGAATTCGTTGCAGTCAATGCACCGGGTTTCGCGCCCTGGACGGCATGAAGATTCGCTGCATCGTTTCGCGGAGATCTGTGCTTGGCGACGTTGTCGATAGAATCAGTTGAATTAAAGCGGCGCCGGAAGGCGCCGTTTTCGTGTGGTTGGTTTCGGGCATTTCATCTGATGTTACAGCATCGGAGCGAAGGTTAAGAGCCGATTTTCGGATAAATCCGATGGGAAAGCAAACTGCTATCGCATCGTGCTGATTCCGGTTTTCTGCTCGATGCTATATTGTCCAAAATAAAACAGCAGATTGTGGCGTTACGCCATAAAAATGCGTTAAAACATCACCATTGCGTTGCCCTATCGTTATCTTTATGGCTAAAACGCCAAGCGGAAGCGATGGCTTTTTAGAAGCAGCGCTGCAATCGGGATCTGTCGTATGAGTGAAGTGAAGTCTTCCATGATCAACAAATCAGCGCGGATGCTTGCCGTTTGCCTGTCTGTCGCCGGCGTTGCGCCGCTGCTCAGCGCTTGCAATACCGACAAGGATATCGACATTACCAAGCTCGGCGCCGAGACGGATCCGCCGGAAACCCTCTATAATCAGGGTCTGGCCAACATCAAGGCTGGTAATCTTGCTGAAGCGTCGCGCAAGTTCGACGCCGTTGACAAGCAGAACCCGTTCTCCGACTGGTCGCAGAAGGCGCTTGTCATGAGCACCTTCGTCAAGTACCGGCAGGGCAAATATACCGAGGCGATTTCGACCGGCACGCGCTACATGACGCTTTATCCGTCGACCAAGGATTCGGCCTATGTTCAATATCTGATCGGCCTGTCCAACTGGCGCCAGATCCCCAACGTCACCCAGGACCAGAAATTCTCGTCCAGGACACTTGAGGCGATGGACAAGGTGGTCAAAAACTACCCGACCTCCGAATATGTGTCCGACGCCCAGGAAAAGATGCGCTTTGCTCGCGACCAGCTGGCTGGCAAGGAAATGCAGATCGGCCGCTATTATCTGGAGCGCAAGGAATATCTGGCGTCGATCCAGCGGTTCCGCAATGTGGTCGAGCAATATCCGACGACCAACCAGATCGAAGAAGCGCTGGCGCGTCTCGTGGAAGCCTATTATGCCATGGGCGTTGTGCAGGAAGCGCAGACGGCAGCTGCCGTGCTGGGTCACAACTATCCTGATAGCAAATGGTACAAGGATAGTTTCGAACTGCTGAAAACCGGTGGTCTTGAGCCGCGGGAAGCCCAGGAGAGCTGGATTTCCAGAGCTGGTAAAAAGATTCTGGGCTCATCCTGATTTTCCAGACGGTTTATCCGTCGCCTTCGGAGAGATGTGAACACTCATGCTCGTCCAGCTTTCGATCCGCGACATCGTCTTGATCGAGCGGCTCGACCTTGGCTTTTCGGCCGGTCTGTCTGTGTTGACCGGCGAAACGGGGGCGGGGAAGTCCATTCTACTCGACAGTCTGTCGCTGGCCCTTGGCGGGCGCGGCGATGGCTCCCTTGTGCGCCATGGCGAGGACAAGGGGCAGGTGACAGCGGTATTCGATGTCGCAATGAGCCATCCGGCCCGCCTCATGCTGCGCGAAAACGGCATTGATGACGATGGCGACCTGATTTTCCGCCGGGTGCAATCCGCCGATGGCCGCACCCGCGCCTATGTCAACGACCAGCCGATCAGCGTGCAGCTGATGCGCCAGGCCGGGCAATATCTGGTCGAAATCCATGGACAGCATGATGATCGGGCGCTGGTGGATACCGCCGCCCACCGTCTACTGCTGGACGCTTTTGCCGGACTGACCGAAGAAGCGCAGGCGCTGGGAGACAGCTATCGCCGCTGGCGTGAGGCCGAGCGCGCCTTCAAAATCCACAAGGCCAAGGTCGAGGCTGCTGCCCGCGAGGCGGACTATCTGCGCGCCTCGGTCGAGGAGTTGGAAGGCCTCAGCCCACAGGATGGCGAGGAAGAGGATCTTGCCGAGCGCCGCTCCCGGATGCAGAAATCCGAGCGGATCGCCGGCGATATCGCCGAGGCCAGCGAATTCCTGAATGGCAATGCCTCGCCCGTGCCGATGATCGCCTCGCTGATGCGCCGCTTGGAGCGCAAGAGCAGCGAAGCCCCCGGCCTGCTGGAGGATACCGTCAGCCTGCTGGGCACGGCGCTGGACACCTTGTCGAGCGCGCAGATGGAGGTCGAATCGGCGCTGCGCCGCACCGAGTTCGATCCACGCGAGCTGGAGCGGGTCGAAGAACGGCTGTTTGCACTGCGGGCCGCTGGCCGCAAATATTCGGTCGCTGTGGCCGATCTTCCGGCCCTTGCCGAAAAGATGATCACCGATCTCGCTGATCTCGATGCCGGTGAGGAAAAGCTCGGCACGTTGGAAAAGGCCGTAGCCGAAACCAAGACTGTTTATTTCGCCAGTGCGCAATCCCTGTCGCAGAAGCGCCAGAATGCAGCCTCTTCGCTGGCCGAAGCCGTCATGGACGAACTGCCGGCCCTGAAACTGGAGCGTGCGCGTTTCATGGTCGAGGTGACAGCGGACGCCGACAACGCCACCGCCGACGGTATCGATCTGGTCGAATTCCATGTGCAGACCAACCCCGGCACACGCCCCGGCCCAATCATGAAAGTGGCCTCCGGTGGTGAGCTATCTCGGTTTCTGCTGGCGCTGAAAGTGGCGCTGGCTGACCGAGGCTCTGCCCCGACACTTGTGTTTGACGAAATCGATACTGGCGTTGGTGGGGCTGTGGCCGATGCCATTGGCCAGCGGCTGAAACGGCTGTCGGAGCGCGTCCAGGTCCTGTCAGTGACCCACGCGCCACAGGTGGCCGCACGCGCCGCCACGCATCTGCTGATCTCCAAGGGACCAGCCAGCGGCAACGCGGAAAAGATCGCCACCCAAGTTGCAATGATCGGCCCCGACCATCGCCGCGAGGAAATCGCCCGGATGCTGGCAGGCGCTTCGGTGACCGATGAGGCAAGAGCAGCGGCGGCGAAGCTTCTGGCCGGGGACCATTGACGCCGCCGGATTGCCAATGGATCTTGTTATCCTGTCGTTAGGCCGAGGTGTAGGGGAGGAACAAATCCTGGGTCCAGACGTTTGCGCCAATCTTCGTTTTGCCGAATGCTGCGCGTCCACGCGGCTTGATCCTCTTCATACTGGTAAGTGATGCTTGACCTTATCTCCCATTATTGGCCGCATCTTCTTGCCGTGATTTCCACTGTGATGGGCACGGTGGCTGCTGTGCATGCGGCGATGACCAAGCGCGATGTGCGTTCGGCGCTGTCCTGGGTTGGGGTCATCATTCTGTCGCCGATTATCGGCACGCTGATCTATGCGGTCGCGGGCGTTAACCGGATAAGGCGCGCCTCCTATATGGCGCGCCGGGCGCTGCGGCGGAGCCAGATGGAAGGCGTTCTAGCCCATTACGCCGTGCCGGACGGCGAAGTGAAGGCAAAATTCGGTGGGCGTTTGGAAGCGTTGCGGCATCTGGGCGAGCGGGTCACCCGCCATCCACTGACATCCGGCAATCGTCTGACACCGCTTGCCAGCGGCGACGAGGCCTATGATGCGATGTGTGCGGCCATCGACGCGGCGCAGCATAGTATCCTGTTAGAAACCTATATTTTCGACAGGGACAGCGTTGGCCTTCGGATTGCCGATTGCCTGATTGCGGCACGCAAGCGGGGCGTCGAGGTGCGGGTGTTGATCGATGCGGTCGGCGCGCGCTACAGCGTGCCGAGCATTGTTGGCTATCTCGCCGATGGCGGCATCACGGTCGCTTCTTTCAACGGCAAGGTCATTGTCGGCTTGAGGCTGCCCTATGCCAATCTGCGTACGCATCGCAAAATTCTGGTGGTGGATGGTGCGGTGGGCTTTTTCGGCGGCATAAATATCCGCGAGGCCTTTGCGGGGCCGAATGCGGCCCGCGACACCCATTTTCACGTCACCGGACCTGTCGTGGCCGAACTGTTTTCGGTGGCTGCCGACGATTGGCATTTCGAAACCGATGAGGCCCTGAACGGCGAAGCCTGGCAATTGCATCTGGCCGCTGGCGAAGCAGGCGAGACACCTTACGCCCGCGCTGTGGTGTCCGGCCCGGATGCGCATCTGGAGAGCAATCACCGGGTGCTGACCGGGGCGTTTTCCGTCGCCGAGCGCTCCATCCGCATCCTGTCACCCTATTTCCTGCCGGACAATATTTTCCTGTCGGCGCTGGCGACAGCCGCCCGGCGCGGGGTGGCGGTGGAAATTATCGTTCCCTCGAAAAACAATCTCGCTGTGGTCAGTCATGCGATGAATGCGCAATTCGAGCAGATTATTCGCGATGGCTGCCGGATCTTTCGCTCCACCGGACCGTTCGATCATTCGAAACTGCTGGTGATTGACGATAAATGGGCCTTTGTTGGTTCGTCCAATCTCGATGCCCGCTCGCTGCGGCTAAATTTCGAAATCGATCTGGAAGTCTATGACGACGATTTTGCCCGCTTCGTGGCGCGGCGCATGGACGAAAGCCGGGAAGGGGCCGAGGAAGTGACGCTGGAAAGCTTGCACGCGCGTCCTTTCCTGTTGAAACTGATGCAAAGAGTGCTGTGGCTGGGCTCTCTGGCTTTGTAATGCGGGTGGACATCGGCCTTCTGCCTCCTATGTTTTGAGTGAGAATGAAAAAGCAAACCCATACTCTGCGCGCGCAAATGCTGACCTCGCTGCGCAATCGCCGCAGCCGTCCCCTGACGTCCAACGCGGGTGGGCGGGAAGCGGATACGCCCGGGCTTCTGGTGGCCTCCTACAATGTGCACAAATGCGTCGGCGTGGATGGCCGGTTCGACCCGGAGCGGATTGCGCATGTGATCCGCGAAATCGGTCCTGACGTGATCGCGCTTCAGGAGGCGGACCAGCGTTTCGGCGAGCGCAACGGGCTTCTGGACCTTTCCCGCTTGCAAGGCGAAACCGGTTTGACGCGGGTCCCGGTTGCTGGCCTCACGAAAAGCCATGGCTGGCGCGGCAATGTGCTGCTGTTTCGCGAAGGCGTGGTGCGCGATGTCCATCCTTTCGTGCTGCCGGGGCTGGAGCCGCGCGGCGCCGTGGTGGCGGAAATCGAATTGAGCGGCGGGCGTGAACTCAGGATCATCGCCGCCCATCTTGGCCTGTTGCGCTGGGCGCGGCGTCAGCAGGCGGATTTCATCCTGAAGCTGATGCGCGAGCGGGCTGATTGTCCGACCGTGCTGATGGGGGTTTTCAATGAGTGGCGGGGGGGGGCGGGCGCGGGCGCTGCCCGGCGTGGGGCCGCTGTTTGGCCCGCTGCCACCGCCGGTGCCCAGCTTTCCGGCCCGGGCCC
>NZ_LMVL02000012.1 GCF_001541345.2 Gillisella vitis
ACAATACATGCATATAATTTTCTCCAATCACTATCGGCTGACAGCATCTCTTGCCGCAGTATTTGGTGATGAGCCGAAAGAGAAATATGTCGGTGACATCATTCTGTCCGTCAACGATTGTGGCGAAGGCATGCTCATCCGCTTCCTGCGCCGCTGGCCTCTGCTGATCGGCGCTCCTGACGAGGCAACAGCAAACCCGGCCATCATGACGCTGCGCCACGGATCACAAATGCTGACCTGGCAATTCGAACACCAGGATGCCGAAATTTAAGACGGACGGTCATTGAAAATGCCAGTCCGTCTTGTGGTGCATGGACGTTATCTTTCAGTCGAACGCGACATGCGATAGTATAAATCGCTCTATCGAAATAATTTTCGCAAAAACGGAAATAGCACCGGCGGCTCCTGCCCTATGGCTCCATAGCCTGACCTCGTCAGCGAAAACAGCTTATCGTCTCCCCGCTCCGACCGCGTCATATAAAGCATGTTCAATGCTTGCAGGATCGCAGGCGTCATCCCTGTCGACCAAGGCAAATCCTTCGCATTCACGTCTCGGCCTCCGGCATCGTAAAGCGTCTGCAAGATATAGTGGAGATCACCGTGCGTCATACGCCATTGTTACATGCCAGCGCTGATTTGAACAGTCGCCGGTCCCAACAGATACGCGGACAGATGGTTTGTTACAGCACTTGAACACCACCAATCCACACGCCTTGTGAAATCCGATTGCTTCTCGCCGACAGTTGATACTCACGATCCAAACCGCCTGATGCAGCATCGCAGTGATGCTACGAAAGCCATACCGGCCATGCTGGAGGATGAGTACCGTGAGATCGGAGGTCAAGGCCGCTTTATCATGTGGGGACGCTGTGTTTTATGTTGCAAGGAAGGGCGGGCGGGGCTTAGACGTCCCCCAGTTACCTCCGCAGCCGCCTCATCCAGAAGCGGCTTCCATTCAATCAACTTCACTTCCTATGACAAACCGTTATCGGTTTTATGATCAAGAATCCTTCGCGCTTTAAACTTCACGTCATCCTTTGGACTCGAATCCTTCACTTTCTGCATCACAGCACAGACAATTAACGTAAAATAAAAAAATTGAATAAATAGCGAAAAGAATATGACTTTAAGAAAATTGTCGAAAGTGAATTGCAACGACGAAAATGTGTAGACGGCGAACGAAATTATTAATAAAAACATTATAAAAAAAGCCCGAGGTGCATAGATCAATTTTTGAAAATCAAAATGCCTCTTCTCAAACTTAAATAATGAATTTATTGCATTTTTCATTTCAACCCTCTTGGCGAGATAAGCTCGAGTATTTCAATTCAAAATTGAATTACTATTTTCATTCAATTTTTAATTACATAGCTTTTACAAAACTTAACAAAACAATCCTGACAAAACGCCTCACTCGAGCTGATAAATCGAGTCTTTACATGAAAAATATACTTGATCCGCAGAGGAGACCTGGTGAAATACCGGTTCTCATCCTGCAAATGCGCCTAATCTCGCCTGGAATCGGCATCATCTCTTTGAACCCCAAAGAGGCGCTCGTACTACCAACGAGCCTTTTCCTACATTTCAGCGCGCAGCGGTCGGAATCGTAATCGACACCAAGCGTTTTGAGCGATTGACAGAAACTATTGGGAAGCCATCGATTTATTCACTTGGGAACTAAATCTGCCGCACGTTCAAAAACGTTTGGCGGAACAGGAAACAAACCAATTGCCGCACGTCAAAAATAACGGCGGAAAATCAAATATTTATATATGGGAGAAGAAGGGAATGGAGGCCTCGCCCGGAAGGCCAGAACCTCCATTAATTTAAGATTTTACCGGTCATCGGGCCACACTTTCCGGGAAAATTTTTCCGTGAAAAATCAATGCCGCTTGCCACACCCGGCCACACTAGTCAAAGCCGTAAACGGACATCGCCGAATCCTGCTTGACTTAAAAACGATCAATGCGTGTGGCGGCATTTAGGGACCGTCAGAATTATGTGCCAAGGCATTCGGCGGCACTATTTTTCGTGTACTTTTATTCTTGCCCATTCATGATTTTACGTGTACGGAAAAGCCATGAAGATAATTTGGGATGAGCCGAAGCGATTGGCCAATCTACACAAGCACGGCTTTGATTTTGCAAACGTGGTCGATTTCAGATGGGAAACAGCGATTATCGATGCAAGCCATTCTAGGCGCATGAAAGCTATTGGTTACTATGCGGACGGAACTGCTGTGGTGATTTTCGCCACGCTTGGCACGGAAGCAATGTCAATCATCAGCTTTCGTCCCGCCAGCTCCAAAGAAAGGAAGGCTCTGCATGGGCACTAAACATCCAACCAAGACTAACTTCGAGCCGGGCAATGGCTATACGCAAGAGGATTGGGAAGCAGTTGATAGTTCTGAGCTGACGGTCGAAGAAATTGCCAATATGCGGCCTGCAAAGGAGGTCCTTCCAGCCTCATTCTTTGAAGGGCTGGCTGAAGCCCGCAAAACCCGTGGACGCCCCAAAGTGGAAAAGCCCTTGGTGCCTGTCACGTTGCGGCTGGAACCGGATGTGCTGGAAGCTTTCAAGGCATCCGGCAAAGACTGGCGCGGCAAGATGAAAGAAGCCTTGCGCAAGGCGTCCGGCATCTAAAGCCTTTTCTATTTGAGCGATGGCCGCGATATGTCCCGGCCATTTATCTTTCCTATCTATGCAAGAGGCAGATCCTTCCCACCCATAACAACCACCACCCCGACATCTTTCCCATGCAACCCCGCACCATATAAGGTCGGCTCAACCGTCGCGAACTGGAAATCCTTGAACACTTCGCGGACACCCTCGCAGTCATTGAGGGAGATCAGAAACCGGCCTTTGACCGTCTTCAGGTGTTCGGCCATTTCGGTAAAGCGCTGGCGATTGAAGGCATCCCTGCCGTAGTCGCCCTTGTTTCGGAAATTGATGCGGATCGAGGTAAAACAGGGGCCGGGTCGGTCATAGAGACCGATAAACTTTGTTCAGTATGGGCACTAAACATCCAGTCAAGACCAACTTCGAGCCGAAGCAATGGCTATTTCTATTTCTGAAAGTAACCACCCAAAAAAAGTTACATCTTCCCACCGGATAAAGTTATTAATTATACATAAATATCTAACTCACAAATTGACGTCCAGGCCCAAATTATGGCAAAAATATGTCATGGCCGAAGAAGACTTAACTTAGCCCGGCCTATTGGGCCGGGGGGCCGAAACAATGAAAACCGCATCTTGGATTTTCGTGTCTTTTTTGTTTGGCTTATCTTCTTGCGGCATGGCAGTACCTGAAATTCAAGAGTTTTGGGGAGGGCCAGCCGACGCGGCGTTCAAGGTCAACGCGATTGCTGGCCAGGTTAAATGTGAATTAGGTCGCGCAGTTTCAAAAAAACTGGTTGCAGACCGAAAGCTGGAGCACAGTAAACGAAAATACGAGTGGCTGGAAAACTGGGCCGCCGCAGTCTCAATGCAATTTACCATAAATGAGAGATCGGCGATTAATCCGAGCCTTAACCTGATAAATTTGAGGTCGACCACTGAGACGTTCACTGGCGGTCTGGGAGCTGGCCTGTCATCGGAGGCCACTCGAACCGACAAACTCAGTACGACATTCTATTTCAATGAACTTGTCGACCACAACACAATAGATCTCATCTGCATTCCACCCCGAACTTGGAAGGGTGATCTCTTTGTGACGAGCGATCTCAAGATCGAACAATGGCTAGAGATCGCCTTATTTCCGCAGGAAACGAATATTATTTCCTATAAAAAGAATACTAGAGCCGATGCTATCTCACACGAGATTAAGTATGAGATAATATCAAACGGTTCAGCAAACCCATCATGGAAGCTTGTCGACATTTCGAACAACACCGGGCAAAGTTCGGTGTTTGATTTCAAGCGCGGTCGCATCCAGACCCTCACCATTACCATGGGGCCAACAGAAGGTAAGGGAGAAAACCGGACTCTAAAGCAACCGGCAAGAGACCTTCTACAATCGAATACTCTTGGTGCAGGTATAGCCGCCGCAATCGCTAACACACGCTGAAAAGGAATACAATATGTCACATTCAATGTCCGAGAAGGAAGTGAAGGCGATGGGTTGGAGTAAGATGACCAATAAGGAAATAATGAAAGACCTTGCAACAAAAGGTATCAACGGACATATAAAAACGCTTTTTGGAAAGAGGGTCATTTGCTTCAGAGACCCTGGGACCAACGAAGATACAGTCTGTTACGAATTGGAATGACAGGTGTGCCTCTCAACGGAAATTGATACCTCTCCATAGACACATGAGCGATGCGCAAGGGAATGGTATAGACTCACCTATTCCCAGAGTCGCAAGACCGCACCCACCCGTTGCCAGGTGCTATAAAAAAAGGCCGGAAGATTGATCTCCCGGCCTTTTTCTAAGTTTCGGAGCGAGGCGCTGCTCGATCTTTTAACTCGCGGTCGGCCTCTTCAATTGCCCGAGACAAGAGATAGGCCAGCATCGCTTTGCCCTCTGCCTCGGCGATGGCCAGAACCCTTCTTAACTCGGCAGCGACAAATTCAAGGTCTTCCGAGCCTCGCAAATTTTTGTTTCCCGCAATCGTTCGCCTGGATCGTTTTCCATTTGAGCCATACTTATCAGGTACGTTAGGAATATTTCACCCTCCTTTTCCGCCAACAGTTTTGCCACGTTCAAATGCTCAGCAATAATTTTGTTCATATTTATATCCCCAACCAATGGTCGAAGGATAACAAAACGATTGATGAAAACATCCCTAAATCAATAGTGGTATTGGTCACATACTAATTGAACTTAGTCACACCGCATCAGGATACACGGCAATATACTTCTTAAAAATTGCAATTTAAATTCAATATGTATTTCTAGGTTGTTTCTGAAAAATTATTATCGTACCTAATCCGGCAAAAGCACATGTTGTGATCTTCAAGCCCTACACAAACCGGGAAAACCCCACGCCGCCCCTTCCACTTATCCGCGATAAGTGATTACTCATACACGGGGATTAAATTAGGGGGCTGCCATGAGAGTTCAATATGTTGCCTTGGTCGCTTTGGCGGCCATTTCTAGCTGTGCAAAACGGCCTGATGCAATTGTTCCTGTAGACATTCCGATGGCCGCCTATACGAACATGGACTGTCAGGCGATTGCCCAGGAAATGGTGAAAGAGCAGGGCCATCTCGCTGCTATATCGAAACAACAAAATGATGCTGCAAATGGCGATGCTCTCGGCGTATTCCTTCTCGGCGTACCCGTATCAAGCACCTTCGGCGGGGACAAAGAAGGGCAAGTTGCAGTCACCAAGGGCAAGATAAACGCTATGGAATCGGCCATGCGAAGCAAGGGCTGCAACGCTCCTCCGGCCGAAAAAATTCCAACCAAACCAGTTGCCGGAAGTAAGCCGACTCCCAAGGCACCCTAACGCAGCGATTGCGTCGCCAATGGTCTATCGTTTAAATCTACACAAAGGTGGGGTTGCTATTTTGCGAGCCCCATCCCCTTTCCTTTTGAAATAACAGCATTATGTTCCACCGCACGGCGCAATCAAGCGTCTTTAAGGAGTGGGGCTTTGGGTACTTCAATTCTCATAAGCACCCTGATCACCTTCCTAGTGATCGTGCTGATTCTCTATCTCATTGGCATGCTGCCGATTGATGGCCGGGCAAAACAGATAGCCCGTCTCGTCGTAATCATCATCGGTATCCTTTCGCTGCTGAAGTACATTGCCGTGTTCTAATTTACAAAAACCCCGTCAGGATGCTGCCGGGGTTTTTTGCTTGCTCATCGCCCATAGGATGGCAGAGGCGGAACGCCGCGTTGCGCCGCCTCGATCCGCTGTAAGATTTCCCGCATAACCCGCAGATCGCCGCTTTGCCCGCTGGCCGTTATTTGCAGTTCCTTGATGGCCTGTGAGATCGAGGTGGCAGATTGTTCGGCAACTGTGACGCGGTAGGATAGATTATCCAGCTTGCGCAGCTCAACCTCGTTGACTTTGAAGCGCTCCTCGATTTTGCCATCGGAATTACCCAGGCGACCTTCAACGGCAACCCGCCAGCGCTTTAACTCGTCAATGTCACTGTTGGTTTGCGCCCAGGCATAGCCGCCGCCTGCAATGATGCTGACCAGCGTCGTGAGATTGATCCAGGTGTTGATATTGTATTTCGGCGGCTTTGCCGCTGGTTCGTCCGTCACGTCCCGCCCCCTTGCAGTGCATTGATGGTGTCGGCCTTCGCGGCATTTGTGGCGCGGCAATCGGCAAGCGCCTTTCGGTCCTGTCCCCAGAGCCGATATTCAGCTGTTCGATCTGTGCCAGCAGGAATAAACACAGGCGCATCGCAATCAGCCATGATGCTGGCCGAAGGCCGTCGCGAACATGTAAGCCAGCCACCGCAGATCGGTCATCGTGCTGGCCTGCCATGCGTCGAGAATGGCCGTGATACCATTCACCTGATTTTGCGTGAGCGCACCGCCGAACAGCGACGAGCGTATACTGGTCGGCGCCAATCTCTGTCGGTTCGAACTTTGCGCAGATCTCGGCCAAGGCTTCTGCCAGCCAGGGATATTTGAGCCGCTGGCCGGGTACCGCCTCGATAAAGCCCTGGTCGCGCCAGAGATCATAGGGCGCCTGGTCGGTATTGGCCCTATCTTCCAGCGTATCGGCAGGCGTCCAGAACCAGGTCTTTGACGCAAACCGTTCGGCATCCTTGGTACTGTCAAGCACCCAGATCAGGGTCAGCGCGGTAAAGTCCCGGGTGCGCGACAGGTCGAGGCCGCCATAGCAGGGAAAGCCCTCGGCGATCAGCCAGTCAAGATCGAGATCCTTCTGGCAGGCCATCCAGGCTTCACGCTTGATCGCCGCATTGACCGATTGCGTCCATTCGCAAAAGTGCAGCCGAGCAATGCCGTTTCGTTTGCCCGGCATCATCCGCGCCTGGTCAACGACCCCATGCAGATAGTCCGTGGTGATCGTCACATCCAGCAGCGGGTTTGCCTTCACCCAGCAGGACGGATCATTCTCCCAATCATCGCCCTCATCGAGCGAGCAGACAAAGGCGAATGTGGTATCGTCTTGGACGATGCCCGCCGCGACGTTGACCGCATGCTGATGCTCTTCCCAGCAGATCGATTTGCGGTCCGACCCGGAATTGGTTGCCATCACCAGCAACGGCTGTTTGCGGAATTTAAAACCGCGCTCCAGCATTTCGATGACATCGCGGTTGGGATGTTCATGCACCTCATCACACAGAGCACAGGACGGACGCGGACCCGATTGCGCCTTATCGGCTGAGATCGGTTTGAAGAACCGCTTGTCGCCGCCCTTGCTAATGTAAGTAAGCTGCCAGACCGGGTTCTCGCCTGATGTCGTGATCCGTTGCATAAGCTCTGGCGACTGGTCGCGCATGGCAACCGCATCACGAAACAGCACCTGCGCCTGGTCTTTTTTGGCCGCCGCCGCATAGATCTCGGCACGGGGTTCGCCATCGGCCACCATCATGCAGATGCCAATGCCTGCCAGCAATGGCGATTTGCCGTTGCCCTTGCCCTCTTCGTCATAGAAGCGCCGGAACCGCCGCAAGCCGGTATCGGCCCATTTCCAGCCGAACAGCGAACCGACCCGGAAGGCTTGGCTCGGATGCAGCCGAAACCGCCGCCCCTCGAATTGCCCGCCATTCAGGCGCAGCTTAGCGCCGAACCACTTGATCCGCTTGTTCGATGTCTCCAGATCCCAGACCAGGCCACGGGCCGGGCCGTCGATCAAATCGCGCAGGTGACGGCGGCAGGCATTGCGAACATGAGGACCGGCAATGATATCGCCACGCATCACATCCGCCGCCCAGGCGGTCACCGGATCGTCGTCATAGCTGACATCCGGGATCTCGACATCAATCGAATCCATCATCGGTCGGGAACTCAAATCCTAGCTGGCCGGTCGCCTGCAAGCCGCGTTCGGCAGACGGTGTCATGCCAAAATCACTCGCCAGCGCCCGGATCTGCCGCCACGTCTCATTCAACTGGCTGACTTCCGGGCGGCTCTTCAACTGGGTGCCGTTGCGCGTCTGGCTCTCATAGGTTTCCCCGCCTTCCCGCACATCAAGCCGCAACCGCTCATGGCGGGCTATCGTCCAGCAAAGCTGTTCGAACATGTAGACGTTGACTTCATTCAGCCGGTTCTTCCGGGGATCACACAGCGGCGGTGCGATCCGGTCCCAGATGGCCCGCACGTCAAACGGCAGGTCATCCGGCCGCAGCTCCCGCGCCTTGGCCGCCGCCCGCGCCTCGAAGTTCGCGCCCGGGCCGTCCTCGGTTTTAAGGGGCACGACGTTTTCGGAGGAGGGCTTGCGGCCTTTCATGGTGCACTCCCATTATTAACTAGCAAGAAAGCTACAGTTTAAAGCGTAATGCTAGTGGTCCTTTTAGCGTTTCTCTGCATCTTAAATGTTTCGTTAAGAATGCGATGCCTTCCCCGGGCGATATCGAGCTTATCGACAATCTAGATAAGCGATTTCATTTGAAATTCATTTCCCGCAAAGATAGTATTTAAATTGGGGGTGTATCATGATTGAAAATTTACTGATTGGCTGCTCTGCTTATTTTTTTGAGCGTAAAAAGGCTCTCACAGATAGTGCGGTGGAAAACTGGTTCGCAGAACTTCAAAGAGATGCTCAAAATGCGATGACACCTCTTTTTAAAGAAATCCGAAAGATGCATGGCGAGGTAAGATACTCTACCATCTGCTTCGCATATGATCGGCCTACGGCGTTCCTCAACAAGGATGCAGGCGTTGTAGATAGAATTCACGGTTACATGCTTATTGTCGAGCATCAAAATCATGTAGCGGTCCACAGCATTGGACTTAAATTGTCTCTTAACATCAAAAAAGATTGGCTAAAACCAGTCGCTAACAATGCGGTTAATGCAGCAATTGCTAAGGCAGGTTCCAAATTCGAGTCTATGCAGTTGCGATCAATGTCTACCTCCAACCGAGTACTTCGAAAGAAGACAATGGAAGCGGACGATTTAGAGAATGCTATGCCAATGGCGGGTGCTAGCCGTTATGTAGGACAACGATACCGACTTCGACGCGGAACTCAACGCTATACAGCGACACCATCGACAGGACGCATATCACTCAGTACTGATCGCTCTGGATTCAAGACTGCTATAAGTTGGTCTGTCGATGTAATGGCCGAGCTGGAAGTTAGTACTGGAGCATTATCTCCGTTTATTGAAAACTTTGCCCGCCCGGTAAGCCTTACCTCTATTCCACTTACGGCTAAGCCTACGAATTTTGCAATAGACGTTGCCGAATTAACGGATCGAATTTTCTCTGAATATTCTACGATTAAACTAGTCAAGAAAGATCTAAAGGGCCAATTTCGGGAGCTCAACGAAACTGAATGCCGAAAAATATTACAGATACTTGACGGAGAATTTAAGGTCGCCGGATCGCGTGACTCACTCAATATCCTCAATTTAACTGACAATTCTAAAGTAGGTACTCTCAGGTGGGGAAAAGACCGCATTGGTTTATCGACTTTCGCTCTTCAAGAAACAAAAGGGATTTACGTCGCCTCAGCTGATGATATTGATCACGGGAAAAATCGCTTGTCTCTCAAAATATATCTAGACAGCGAGAACCTGTTCATCATTCTCTTTGACACGATTAACCTAGCCTACATCAATGGAAATTTGTTCGAAGATTCAGCCATACGAGACGGTGGTCTGTTCTTCTTAAGCCACTTAATTCCATATGATTGCTTGGCGAGTGCCTCAAGTGAAAAGGGAAAATTTAAAAAAAATCAACGTAGCTTCTCGTCGAATTCTGTATTTAGTCAACTCGAAAAGGTAATTGCCGGACAGGATGACGTGCTTATTTGTGACGATTTAGGCGACGAATGGGCAGATTTTATCGGACTGAACACCCAAAGCAAACCATCTACTGTAACATTTTACCACGCCAAACACGGCGCTCTATCACTGGGAGCGTCATCGTTTCATATAAGCGTGAGCCAAGCAGAAAAAAACCTCGGCCGCCTCACTCTTGCCCAAGAGGCGCTTAGCAGCAAATTTGACAATTGGGAAAATAATCCGTACAAGAGCAATAAAAAAACCACAAAAATCGATCGTTTAATGCGTGGTGGTACCAGAGCAAAGATCGAGAATGACATCCTGAGTTTACGCTACTCGCCTGACTTAGTCAGAAGGGTCGCGATAGTGACATCCTCTTTAAGCCGCAAAGCTGTAGAAAAAGAATTTCAAGATATAAAAAACGATAGCAGTAAGCGCCCTAGCGCTCACTTCGTTCAACTTTACTGGCTCCTCACATCATTTTTCTCTGCTTGTGCTGAAGTTGGCGCTATCGGATATGTATTCTGTCAGCCATGATTGGATTTGGACCAAGCACCATCCTTTATGGATAGTCGATTATCCCTTTGGCTTTTTCCCTCCAATTTCCGCTCGCTACACAGAAATGACCAACGCCGGTGCGGGAGGCGGATCGGGTTCAAGGCTGACCCACCCCCTGCCCTCGACCATCGTCCGAGGGGTCACGTCCGGTTCGCCGGGTGTCTGGGATCGGTGGGCCAGCCATTCGCGCCAATGGCTGTCGAGAAGCCGCGATGTTCTTCCCGCTGTTTGGTCGCGTCGTGATGCTTCTTGCACAAGGTCTGGAAAGGTCCGTTCCAGAACTTCTCCGCATTGCCGCTATGACGTTCAATGTGATCGCAGATGAAGCCCTTCTTGAGCCTCCCTTGCTGCCGGCACATGCGGCAATAGGGTTCCCGCTTCAGCTGGATTGCCCGGATGGCTCGCCACCTAGTAGTGTAGTACCAAGAGCGCCAGCCCTTGGCCTCATCTGATCTCTGATCTATCGCCATATCCTAGAACGCAAAAAGGCGACCCATAGGCCGCCTTGTCATCGTTTATCTGGTCATAGCTCACGCACTGGCCCTGAATCGCATCACCTATTGGCTTGGATCAGAGCGAGGCCGGGGGAGAACATCAATCCCTTGGGAGCATCATACGCCCCGGTCATCTCGGTTGGAAAGGCGCTGTTCGCCTCTCCACGTTTCAAGCGATAATCTCAGGCCGAAATGAAGTCAATCCCCATCGTGATTTCGCTCATACCGCCGAACATCGGCACGTCAACGACCACCTGGCCACGCTTCGACAGCACCTTGCGCACTGTCACCACGAAGTCGGCAAACGGGCCAGAGCGGATCGTCACCTGCTTGCCCAGCACATCCGGCATCGGTGGAACGTCACGCCCATCCATATGTTTTCTTTCCGCTTTCTTGGCAGACAGCATCAGTTGGCGCATCAATGGTTCGGGCATCAGATGCGGCTTGCCATCCGTGCCCATCAGCCCACGAAGCTTCGATGCAAGCATGAGACCGACGAAGGCTTCATTGTTGGGAATGACCTGCACGAACAGGTAGCCTCGAAACAGCGCCCGCTGGATATCCACAGCTTGCTTGCCGCGTCTGGGAGGTAATCTCAACCGCTCGAAGGGGCACCAGCACTCGATTTCCTGCTGTTCGAGCGAATCGCGGATCGCCTCTTCCATGTCGCTCTTGCAGCTCGCCACCACCCACCGGGCTAGGCGCTCGAACTCAGGCCGGTCGCGCCGGGCCATGGCAACCTGTCGCTGGCGCTTGGCCTCGATAGCGTTGATGTAAGCCAAGCGTGAAAGCCCCTCGCCCGAGACGCCATCCAGAAGTTTCCCGTTATTCTGCATCATGGGTGCGTCCCTCGCTCAAGCTGGTTTGGAAATGGTCGAGTGCCGCCTCGACCGCCGCGTCGAGATCGGGCTGATCGGGGTCAATGGGCGGGAAATAGTTCCAGTCACGTAGGCCCTCGACGAACATCCAGCCACGGCGTTCATGCAGGCGCTTCCAGGCCGCAAACAGCGTACTGCTGCTTTCGACTTTTTCGAAGTCAGAGACCAGCGGCAGCAGGTCCACCGAGGTGACGAACGGCTCATTGCGCCGAGCAAGGTCGCGCATCCGGCTCACCAGCGGCCAGCCGTGTTCACGACGCTTTTCCCACACCAGGGCTTCTCGGCTGATCGTGCCAGAGGCCAGCCGCCGATTATCAAACGCCGTGAACACGAACTGGCCCGTCGGCTCGCAAAGCAACGTTTCCAAGCGTCTGCCCATCCAGAGCTTGCCGCAAACCTTGGCCGTAGCGTGGGTTTGGACCGCCTGGGCAACCTCAGGCATTTTTTCCCAAGCCCGGTCTCGCAGGAACACAGCGGCGAAGGTGAACGTGCCTTTGCCGATCCACTGGATGTAGGCCGGTGTTTTCTCGATGCAGGCCGCTCGCTGATCAGCCGTCAGGGCAAACCACGCCTTCCTCGCTGCCGTGTCGCTGCTCTTGTCGTAATTCGGCCACGTCGGATACCAGCGCTTGAAGGCGAGATCGATCTTTCGCAATTCCTCTCTCGAAAATTCCCCCCGCCCCGCGCCTGCGGTGGGAGAGTTGTTTGGAGAGTTAGCTGGAAGAATCTTATCTTGGTGGAGCTGCTCCACCACCTTTGTGGAACCATTTCCACCACCTTCGGGCGCCATTTCCACCACCTTTTCTGCGTAAGGCGGTGGAGCTGCTCCACCACCTTCCGGCAAAATCTCGCCCTCAAAAGGTGGTGTATCTCCTCCACCAGCTTGCGCATTTGCGACAGAACCCACAGCAGAATGGCCAGCAAGATCGCGGCCCGGCCAGCGGGCGATATACTCGTTTCGCTTCCATTTTTGACCGCGAAAGCCGTGCTGGGTGACTTCGATCCAGCCCGCCTGTTCGGCAACGTCGAGGTGCTTCAGGATTGTTTTCTTATCAAGGCCGGACAGCTCGACCAGTTCTGAGACGGGTGGATAGCAGGAACCACCCGTGGCATCCATCTTCAGGCCGAGCGTATGCAGCACCAGCCGCGTGATCGGCGGAAGGCCAGATTTGGCAACGGCATGACGCCAGGACCATGCCCGCGAGGTTGCTCCGTGATCAGGCTCCATCATGCCGCACCGCCTTTTCGCGCCACGTCCAGCATCGCCGCTCTAGCCGCACCAATGGTCAGCAACACGCTATCGCGCCAGCAGCCCTGCAGCCACGATCACAAGGGAAAGTGGTTCCTCCCAAACGAAGTACACGAGACGCCGCAACGGCCCAGCCCACCGGCTAAAAAGCCAGCACTCAACACCAGTAGGAGCGTGCTACAAGAACAATTTCCATTTATTCGCACCCACGTCACAATCAAGGATGATGGCAGCCGCATCACCCTTCCCGACCTTTCTATGCTTGCCTCCGCCCGTGCAGAGCGAGATAGAAGGGAACGCCGGAAATGATAAAGACCGAACAAATTCGTTCAGGCCCGCCTTTTTCGCCTATCGCCAGCGTCCCTCGACTCGGCCTTAACCGCGTGGAAGTAGCTGCCGCCATTGGCGTCAGTGTCGGCACTGTAGATCTGATGGTGACCGAGGGCTTCTTGCCACCGCCACGCCGTTGGCACAGCCGCAAGGTTTGGCTGGTGCAGGAAATTGCCATCGCAATGTTGGACTGGCCGGAAGACAGCAACCCTTTGACAAAGAAAGACAGTAACGCCGATGAATGGCGGGCATCTGTGTGATGGACATGACCAATATCGAATTGCCCTACATCGAGAGAAACAAGACCCGTCACGGTTCCATGCGCTATTACCTGCGCATCGCTGGCAAGCGCATCTGCCGCCTGCCCGATGACATCGAGTCAGAAGCCTTCGCAAAGGCCTACTGGAAGGCAAGGAACGCCGCTCGCCCTCCAGAGGAGGATACAGGACCAAAACCGATTTCTCGCCTTGTGAAGCCCGGTACGTTCCGATGGCTCTGCATGGAATACATGCGCAGCCATGAATTCACGACCTTGGACAACACCACGCAGACGAGGCGCCGGCACATCATCGAAGCCATGTGGCACGAACCCTTGAAAGCAGGCGACGAACGCACTTTCGCAGACATGCCCCTCCAGCACATGGACGTCAGCAATCTAGAGGTTCTGCGAGATCGCAAGAAGGAAACGCCGTTTGCGGCAGATGAGAGGCTGAAAGTGCTTCGGCAGGTGTTTGACACCACCCAGAACGGAAAACCGATCACGGCCAATATCGCGCGTATGGTGAAGCCGTTTCGCGCTCAGACCGATGGCCACCAAACGGCAACACCCGGCGACCTGGAGCGCTTCATCGCACACCATGGCACCGGGTCAAAAGCGACACTCTATCTCGCTATCCAAATGTATACGGGCTTGCGCGTCTCCGATCTCGCCGCGCTTGGGCCGACTCATCGACAAAAAGACGCCTTCCGGTTTCGGCTGTTCAAAAACCGCAACAGGACGCCAGTAGATATCAACATCACCATTCATCCGATCCTCGAAGCCGTCCTGGCAACACACAAGACAACAGGCCCCACCTATCTGGTGACGGAATTCGGAAAGCCGTTTAGCGTAAAGGGTCTGGGAAACAGGATCTCAGATTGGTGGTCGCAGGCGGGCATGCCGCACTTGACCTCCCATTCTGTTCGCAAAGGCCTGGCGACAGACGTTGCACACAACGAAGCGACCGACAGCATGTTAGAAGCAATGTTCGGCTGGCGCGACAGCAAGACATCAAAAATCTATACCCGCGACGCGGAGCGCTCTCGACTTGCTCGCCAGACCGTAGAGCGGATCAACTGGGATGGAATTGGCCCACAGTTGCTAGAGCAGAAACAAGGGAAAAGCGAATAAAACTCGCGCACACTGTTTAAAAAATGTTGTGTATCGTGACTAATCAGAATCAGTAGACTAAAAAAAGTTATCCAATAATATACAGACAGGAAAATTAGAAAATCAATACGAGAATAATACATATATTCTCGTTTTCAAAAAAATAGGGGATAAACAATGACAGACGCCTCTCAATTGACTGCAGCCGGTAAAATTGCAATGGAATATCTAAAAAAATACGATCCGAAAGTGGAAGACGTCAACTTTTTTGACGAAATACACGATTTTGGCGGCGGAACAATGGTTTTAGCTGAAGTTAAATACCCCGCGGTCGGCGCCTCAAAAGAAAAGCACGCTAGCGAGTACTTTATCTTAGTTCGAAACGGACGCGGATTCGTGTTTCAAGATTACGCCATGGCGTTGCGGGAAGGATCAAAGCCAGCAGAAATCATATCTAAAATCGCCTCACCGGACGTGGTAACGGCACTATTGACCTTCTTTCTCGTTGGGGCCTTCGTCTTTCTAACGTTCACAGAAACTGAACAGACGGACCAGACAAAAGCTCTAAGCGCGGCATTGACTACCGTACTCGGCTTCTGGTTTGGCCGACAGACGAAATAAGTTCTCGCAGACTCAAGGAAAGCGAGACTGCGCAGGAGGCGCTAAATCAGGACCACATTGCCACACCGACAAAATAACGTGGCGGAACAAATGACAAACAAGTTGCCACACTCAAGAAAACGAGGCGCAAAATCAAACACTTAATAAATCTAGAAAGAAGGTAATGGAGGCCTCGCCCGGAATCGAACCGGGGTGCAAGGATTTGCAGTCCTCTGCGTAACCACTCCGCCACGAGGCCATTCCATAACTTAAAAGCGTGTGGTGACGGGCATTTAGAACGGATCGAAAAGAAGCGCAAGAGGAATTTCCGAAAAACCCCGTTCTAAAATTTCTGAAATTATATTCGAGCCGGATTTCGCGGAAATGATGAGACGGAAAGTCTAAAATTTGTCTCCAGTTCGGTATGCTCTGTGCAGAAACGATGGAGCCACACATCATCCTTGACTCCTTACAGGCAAGAACATAACAAGAACGATATGGCGTTCCGATACGCTGAAAGTCTGCTTTCACAGGAGATCTTCGATATGTGTTCAAAGCCTGAATCGCCAGAAGCCGACCGGATTGCTCATCTTATTGAATGGCATGACGGCGATGCAAGAGCCGCCATTGCCACGCTCTTGGACGATGTGCATCATTTGCGTCAGCAATTGGCAATTGCGTCGAATGCAATCAGTCTTGGCTATACGAGAGGATGGATACCCATCGAGGAGGTGAACTGTATGAGGAATATCATCGGCGGCGCCATACCGCCCATCCCAATGGCAGATCATGAGGCGACTGCATAATTCCTTAAGCCAGTTGCGGCTTAAGGAGAAAACTATGCAGCGGATACGGAGAGTTACAGCATCCTTGTGCTTTTGCCTCAGGAAAGCCGGGCTCCGCTTTTCCCAAGTAAAATTCTAGGCCTTCAGCTTGTAACCCGTGCGGAACATCCACGTCAGTACAGCAAGGCAGAGGGTCAGGAACAGGCCGATCATCGCCAGACTGATCAGTGGATTGATATCCGCCTCCCCGAAGAAGCTCCAGCGGAAGCCGCTCACCAAGTAGAATACCGGGTTTAAGTGGCTGATCATCTGCCAGACAGGCGGCAGAGCGTTGATCGAGTAGAATGTCCCACCCAGAAAGGTCAGCGGCGGAATGACCAGCATCGGCACCATGCTCAGTTGTTCGAAATTCTTTGCCCATATGCCGATGATGAAACCCGCCATACTGAAGGACATCGCCGTTAAAGCCATGAACAGCAGCATCAAGACCGGATGATCCACCCGGATATCGACGAACAGTGTCGATGTGGCCAGAATGATCAGGCCGACAATCATCCCCTTGGTGGTCGCTGCCCCGACATAGCCCAAAAGGACCTCGCCCAAGGCAATCGGCGCAGAGAGGATTTCATAAATGGTGCCGGTGAATTTGGGAAAATAGATGCCGTTGGCACCATTGGATATGCATTGCGAAATCAACGTCAGCATGATCAGTCCCGGCGTAATGAACCCGCCATAGCCCACCTCAGTTCCGGTCTGCATTTTCGTGCCGATCGCCGCACCGAACACGATGAAATAAAGCGCGGTCGATACGACAGGAGAAATCAGGCTCTGCATCAGGGTGCGGCGCATACGCTGCATTTCGGCCCGGTAGATAGCCCAGACTGCGGTATAATTCATGATTTCCCCCCGGTCAGCGAAACGAAAATATCCTCGAGCGAAGTTTGCCTAGTGGAGATGTCGACCACAGCGATGCTGGAGGTTTCCAACGCCGTCAAAAGCGCCATCAAGGCGCCGGGCGTTGCCTGCGGCTCATAATCGTAGACGATCTGGCGACCTTCGCCAGCGAGGCTGAGGCGCCATTCGTCCAGCCGCCCCGGCAGGCTTTTCAACGGCTCGGCCAAGTCAAGGATCATCTGCTTGCGGCCAAGCTTGCGCATCAGCGCCACCTTGTCCTCCACCAGCAGCACCTCGCCCTGGTTGATGATGCCGATCCGGTCGGCGATCTCCTCGGCCTCCTCGATGTAATGGGTGGTGAGAATGATGGTGACGCCCCGGCTGCGCAGATCGCGCACCAGGTTCCACATATCGCGGCGGAGCGCGACATCGACCCCCGCCGTCGGTTCATCCAGAAACAGCACGCGCGGTTCATGGGACAGCGCCTTGGCAATCAGCACCCGGCGCTTCATGCCGCCGGAGAGCTCCCGCAGCACCGCATCGCGCTTTTCCCAGAGCGACAGGGATTTCAATATTCCCTCAAGATAGGCTGGATCGGCCTTGCGCCCATGCAGACCGCGCGAGAAGGCCACGGTATTCCACACGGTCTCGAACTGATCCGTGGTCAGTTCCTGCGGCACGAGGCCAATCAGCGCCCTGGTCTGGCGAAAATCCTGAACGACGTCATGACCATCGACAACAACCGTTCCTGATGTGGGATTGACGATGCCGCATATGATGGAAATCAGCGTGGTCTTGCCCGCGCCATTGGGGCCGAGCAGAGCGAGGATCTCGCCCTCCTCGATCTCCAGCGACACATCCTTCAATGCCGAAAAACCGGTGGAATAGGTCTTGGTGAGGGACTTGATCGATACGATAGACGCCATTCGTGCAGACATTCCTGAACGTCCGCCTCCTTGACTGTCGAGACAATGCGACAACACGGACCTTCCCATGCGCCCCACCGGTCTCCACTCCCGGAAACGGACTGTGAGCAACAGAGGCGCCTATATAGCACGCCTCCTTGCACCGGCCACCGCTATAGGAGAAATCTTTTGTAAAAGAACAAATTCACACACGTGAAAATGGTCACGTCACGCTTCAGAGGGGAGCGATACGGCCTTTGAAGGCGCAACGGAATGGTCGCAATAGACACGGTTTCGTCCGCATTGCTTGGCCAGATAGAGATATTGATCAGCCGCATGCAGATAGTTGTCGAAAACTTCGCGCCCACCCACTTCCGCCACCCCGATGGAAACCGTGACCGTCACGTTACTGGTGTTCAGCATCACCGGTCTGTGTGAGAGATCGACACGCAATCCATCGCAAAAGGCCGCAGCCTGCTGGTTGTTAAATCCCGGCAAGAGAATCCCGAATTCCTCACCGCCGAGCCGCCCCAGCAGCGTCTGAGATCCATGGGCATAGACTGTCATGCGATCCGCAATCTGTTTGAGCACCCGGTCGCCCGCTTCGTGACCATAGGTATCATTCAGCTTCTTGAAATGATCGACATCGAGGATCGCTACACTACAGGGCCGCGCATTCAGCAGGCATTGCTCAATCAGAGATGGTCCTTCACTGAAAAAATAGCGCCTATTGAAAAGGCCTGTCAGGTAGTCCTTGAAGGCGGCGGTGCGCAATTGGCGGATCTGTAACAACGCCCGCACATGCAGGTTGATCCGGCATTGCAATTCTTCGGTGACATAGGGACGGTAGACGAAATCGCTGGCCCCAGCCTTCAGGAAACTGGCCGAAAGCAGCCGATCCGCCGAGGACGAAATACCGATAACCCGCAGATCGTCACTGGAATAGATTTGCCGGATCGATCGGGTCAGATTGTAGCCGTCCATATCCGGCATATGGTAGTCGGTCAGGACAAGCGAAATGTCTTTCTCCGCTGCCAGAAGATCAAGGGCCTGCCTGCCGGTTCTGGCCTGAAATACTTGGAACCCCTGGAGTAGCAGGATATCGACCAGGCCTTGCCGTGCATAGGCGACATCATCGACCACCAGGACCTTGAAATTCCGGTTGTCGAGCAGGCGCTCGACCGATTCAAGCACCATATCCAGGGCACGCTCATTGTCCTTGACGATATAATCGGCCACGCCACGCGCCACAATCTTCTCGCGCAAGTCGAGACTGAAGGTGGCGGTAAACACCACGGCGGGAATGCCGAGAGCAACGACCCGGTCCAGCAATTCGCCATCCATCGCCCCAGGCAGATTGAGATCGACGATCGCGACATCGAAATCGCAGTTGTCCTGCGATAACACCTCATGGCATTCCCCAGCGGTGAGACAACAGATCACCTCAACCCCAAGGGAAGTGATCATCCGATGCTGCAAAAGCCGGGAAATCGACCGGGAATCCTCGATCAACAACACCCGCAGTTTTGCGGCTGCCCCAAAGGCTTCGCTCATCCCGGTGGCGATTGACTGCGCGCAAAACACCATTTGCTGCTCCATACCTTCTCCAGGATTGTCGCCTCTCCAGACGGCGGCATTCCTGCCTCCTTCACCCTGCCTGAGCTCCCTTGGAGCACGAACGTGCATTCTCTAAATTTGGGGGAGAAAAATCGATGGCACCGCAGCACACGGCGAAAATCAAAATACAGGTGGCACTCTCAGGCCACCGATAGGAAAAGGGTCGGCAAACCAAGCAGGCCGATAGCAGCGGGCAAGAAGGTGTAAAAAACCGTGTTTGCCCGAGTGCATACACTCATACGATTACGTTCAACTCTCAGAATGCCATTCTGATGCAAAGACGCGATATAAGGGTTAGAAATTTCCGCGTCATTTTAACTTCTGTCCATTCTAGCGGACCGCCCTCAACGCTCGGTTTATCAAACCAGCCATCCGTCGCGTCTAATCAGCCAAGCCCGGTCTTAATCATGTTTTGAGGGCTGGACGGTGGACGCATTCTCCCCTGCCCGGACAGCATCGCGGTTTTCCGCGATGCTGGAACACGTCAACTCTTCGGGATATTTTTCGTGAAATCTGGCGGGATTTAAGGAGCCATGCAGGAAGATCAGGCTGCGGCCTGGTTTCTCTTGCGCCCGGCGCGGATCTGCACCAGCGTATCGAGGTTTTGATTGACCCGGCAGTAGAATTCTTCGTCGATGAACGGACGCAGCATGAAATCATTGCCGCCGACCTTGAGGAAACGTGCAGATAGCAAACGGTCCGACGAGGACGACACGCCGATGATCCGCAGTTCATGCGAGCCACGCACAGCACGGATGCGCCGCGTCAGTTCAAATCCATCGATGTCAGGCATGTTGTAGTCGGTCACGACCAGACCGATATCGGCATTGCTCTTCAGGAGTTGCAGGGCAGTGGCACCGTTGTCCGCCGTGCTGACCCGGAAATTGTACCGCTTCAGGCGGCTCGACAGCAAAGCGCGCGCCGTCGGGCTATCATCGACGATCAGCACGTGGTGATTGTGATTGGTGAGAAAGCGGCAGACGGACTCGATCAGCATTTCAACCGCAAAGATATTGTCCTTGAGGATATAGTCGACGATATCCTTGGCCAAAAGCTTTTCACGGGTTTTTTCATGAAATGTGCTGGTAAAAACGATCGTCGGAATGTTCAGATCGGTCAGATATTCCAATGCTTCGCCATTTTCGGCACCTGGCAGGTTGATATTGGAGATTGCCAAGGTAACGGGCTCGTCAGAAAGCTCGTTTGCGGCCATCAGATCTTCATAGGTACGGCAGATTTCCGCATCAATATTGAAAATCTCCTTCAAACGCTGCGTGATCATAGATGTAAAGACGTTGGAGTCTTCTGCGACGATAATACGTGCGTCCGGAAATTTTTCGCCGGAATATTGCATTCCTGAAACGCCAAGATAGGTCATGACACGCCTTTGAACAAGAGATCTTGCCGCAATATAGACATGACCGATTGCTGAAATATTAATCGAAACGGGGCGTTATACCTTCTATGCTTAATAAGAACAAAAAGGCGGCCCAGAGGTGGCCGCCTTTTTGGATAGATTCAGCACGCCGTTTATCGACGGCCAGTTTCAAGCATTGCAATATGCCTAGTGTTCAGAAAACAGCAAATATTTCCAAACACCGGACCAAGCAATATTTGGCTCCAGTTTACCGCTCTCAAGCCCTGAGAGCGGCATTATCAGGATCGAAGGGGCTTTCGCCTACAACCAACGCATCATAGAGATCGCCAAGGATCTTGATCTTCAGCCTGGTGCCTTCAGTGGCATAGCCGGGTTGCAGCATGGCGAGAGCAATGGATTTGCCGATGCGCCAGCCATAGGTGCCATTGGTTGCACGCCCGACCAGATCGCCCGCTTCATTATAGATCGCCTCCGAGCCGCGCGCATCGACATCCGCGACCCCTTCGACAACCAGCGTGGCGAAATTCCATTTCAGCCCCTTCTCCTTATAGGCAACCAGAGCCTCCTTGCCGATAAAGTCCTTATCGAGCTTGATGAAACGGTCGAGCGCCGATTCATAGGCGTTGTATTCGATCGACATTTCGCGCGGGATCAGGCGGTAAGATTTTTCGACCGACATCGACAGCATGGCGCGGATGCCGAAAGGCTTGATGTCGAATTCGGCACCGGCCTCCATCAGCCTGTCGAAAATATAGGCCTGCATCTCGATGGGGTGATGCAATTCCCAGCCAAGTTCCCCGACAAAGTTGACGCGCAATGCATGGGCGCTCGCCACGCCAACCGAGATTTCCTTGCCGGTCAGCCAGGGGAAATCCTTGTTCTCAAGGCTGGTACGGGTCAGTTTCTGCAAGACCTGCCGCGACTTTGGCCCGGCCAGAACCAAGACGCCGAGCTTCTGGGTGATCTGTTGAAGCTTGACCGACCCATCGGTGGGCGCCAGCTTGCGCAGATAATCATGATCATGGGCCTCATACGCGCCAGCCGACACCAGATAGAAACGGTTCGGAGCCCATTCATAGACCGTGAATTCGGCACGGACCCCACCATGCTGGGTCAGCATGTGGCAAAGCGCGATGCGTCCACGCTTCTTCGGTATGGCATTGGCAAAAAGACTGTTCAGCCAGGCCCGGGCGCCGGGACCGGACACTTCCATCTTTGCGAAGGCCGACATGTCGAGCACGCCGACATGCTCATTGACATGCTTCACCTCGTTGCCGACATGTTCGAAATAATTCGAGCGGCGGAACGACCATTTCTCCACCACCCGGCCATCTTCGGTCGGGGCTGCGTAATTGTGGTTGGTGATGACATCGACGCCAACGCCAAGCTCGTTCTTGGGTACTTCATAGCCCTCAGGCGCAAACCAGTTGGCGCGCTCCCAGCCATAGACGGAACCGAAAACGGCACCCATCTTCTTCAGCCGGTCATAGACCGGTGTGGTTTTCAGCGGACGGGCGGCCGCGCGCTCCTCATCCGGGTAGTGCATGGTGAAGACATTGGCATAGGCTTCTTCGTTCTTGGCGATCAAATAACCTTCTGTCGCATAAGGACCGAAGCGGCGCGGATCTGCACCCATCATGTCGAGGGTCGATTCGCCATCGACGATCCATTCCGCCAATTGCCATCCAGCACCGCCAGCCGCGGTGATGCCGAAGGAATGGCCCTCGTTCAGCCAGAAATTCCTCAATCCCGGCGCCGGACCGACAATCGGATTACCGTCCGGCGTATAGGCGATGGCACCGTTATAGACTTTCTTGATGCCGACCTCGCCAAAGGCTGGCACCCGCACCATGGCCGTCTCGATATGCGGCATCAGCCGGTCCAGCTCTTCCTGGAACAGTTCGTATTCACTCTCGTCGGACGGGCCATCGACATAACAGACCGGCGCGCCCACTTCGTAAGGCCCAAGCAACAGACCACCATTTTCCTCGCGCATGTACCAGGCGCTGTCGGCCTCGCGCAGCACGCCCATTTCCGGCAGGCCCTTGGCCTTGCGTTCAACAATGGCTGGATGCGGTTCGGTAACGATATACTGGTGCTCGACCGGAATGACCGGAATATTGATGCCCACCATTTCGCCGGTCTTGCGGGCAAAATTACCGGTACAGGAGATCACGTGTTCGGCGGTGATCTCCCCCTTGTCGGTGGTGATTTTCCACAAGCCGTCTGGCTGACACTCGATGGCAGTCACCGTCGTGTTGCGATAGATGGTCGCGCCACGGTCACGGGCGCCCTTGGCCAGCGCCTGGGTCAGGTCGGCTGGCTGGATATAGCCGTCATCAGGGTGCTGGATCGCGCCAAGCAAGCCTTCCGTTTCACACAGCGGCCAGATTTCCTTGACCTGTTCAGGCGTCAGGATGTTGACCTTGACGCCAATGGTTTCGGCAATCCCGGCATAATACATAAACTCATCCCAGCGGTCCTTGCTGCGGGCGAGACGGATATTGGAGACCTTGCTGAAACCGACATTCATGCCGGTTTCTTCCTGGAGTTCCTGATAGAATTTCACCGAGTATTTGTGGATCTGGCCGACCGAATAGCTCATGTTGAACAGCGGCAGCAAACCGGCAGCATGCCATGTCGAGCCTGAGGTCAGCTCCTTGCGCTCGATCAGCACGCTATCGCTCCAGCCCTTCCTGGCCAAGTGATAGAGCGTGGAAACGCCGACGACGCCGCCACCGATCACCACAGCCCGTGCATGAGATTTGATCGACATGGAATTTCCCCTGTTCTGCTGCGAGCGCAAGGCGCAAACGACCGGATGACGCCGCAAGATTGATCCCGCGACTATGATAAAGACCCGCTCCCCTGTGCCGCCCGTTTGCGACATGGGCATGGGCTGGCGCGACCTGCGGATAAAAACTGCTGATGTCGCGATCTCTTGATCAATCGCAAATCGCCAAACGCAGAGCAAGGCCTCCTCATAAGCCCTATCACAGACACGCTTTATTGGGGGATCAGAAAGACCAGTTTGCAATCCGGGCGATCACATGGGCGGTAGTTGAACTGGCGAAATCGCAGCCTGCCCCGATCCGGGGAAAGCAGTTCACGCTCTCCGCCTTCGCGATCCAGCACCGTCTGCTCCCGCCACCCCTGGGCAAACAGCGGACTGTCGCGCTGTAGCTGTTCGATCAGTGAGCGTACGGTCGAATCGCGCAGCGAATGACTGTAATCGGCGCGAAATTCGGCCAGGAGCCGTAGTGCGCGTGTTTCCCAATCGATGATGATTTCTCGCGCGCCGGGATGAAGGAACACGTAGCGCAGCAGGTTTTTATCCTTGCTGTTGTCTCCAAGCCAGTCAGGAAACAGCGATGCCGCCGCGGAATTGAAACAGCACGCGTTCCAGTTGCGGTCAAGCGCATAGGCTGGATGCTGCACCATGCTGACAGCCGTCACCAGGGACGCCGGCACATCGTCAATGGCGTCTCCGTCTTCCTCGTCGGGGTCGCGACGGGCTGCCAGTTCAAACAGATAAGCGCGTTCGGCCCGGGTCAATTCCAAGGCGCGCGCCAGTCTCGCCAAGGCCTGCGGCGAAGCCTGCACCTGACGCCCCTGCTCTATCCAGGCGCACCATGTGGCGCTGATACCCGCTCGCTCAGCCAGCTCCTCGCGCCTCAGGCCCGGCGTGCGGCGGCGTCCGATCCGGTCCGGCACCAGTTTTTCACGGTGGGTCCGCACGAACTCACCCAGCAAACGTCTCTGTTCAACATCCAGCATGGCAGCATTTATAACAGGATAACTGCTCCTCTTGTAACAGCATATTGTTGGCGTCATGCTGTTTACACCAAGCGACATCACCATGCCCCTTGGTCTTTTTACTACAACGATCTCAAGCCCTTGGCCTATTCGGGAGACACACAATTCCACACACCGAGGATGCCTCCACATCTTCGATGCCTTGATACGATGCGGACAGCCCATGCAACGGGACCTGAGCGGATTGCCAGGCACAAAGGAAGGATGCGCTACACTCCAGACATGGAGTTGCAACGCTGAATTTCAAGCGTTTCATGATCTGAACCGGGATAAACCAGCTTAACAGGAACAGTCACATGCCAACAGCAACCAGCGAGAAAAATACAGTGAACGAAAATCACGACCACCACGTGCAGCAGAATTTCGGCCCAAAGGCCAGTGCCTATGTGGAAAGCGCCGTCCACGCTTCCGGCGCCGATCTGGTTCGCCTGGGCGACATCGCCCGCACTGCCAATGCCAGCAACGGTATTGATCTGGGCTGTGGTGGCGGCCATGTCGCCTATGCGATCGCACCGCATATGACAACCGTGACCGCCATTGATCTCTCCGCCGATATGCTGGCCGCCGTCTCGCAAACCGCAACGGAGCGCGGCTTGACGAATATTGCAACACTCAGGGCTTCAGCCGAACATTTGCCCTGTGACGATGGTCAGTTCGACTTTCTCGCCTGCCGTTTTTCCGCCCACCACTGGCACGACGTCCATGCCGGACTGCGGCAGGCACAGCGCGTGCTGAAACCGGGCGCACCGGCAATCTTCATCGATGTGGTCTCGCCGCCATCGCCATTGCTGAACACGCATCTGCAAGCAGTCGAGTTGCTGCGCGACACCTCGCATGTCAGGAACTATATGCTGAGCGAATGGACGCACATGCTGGGACAGGCTGGCTTTGCGATAACAACCTGTCAGACCAGCCGACTGCGGATGGATTTCAAGGTTTGGACGGACCGCATGAAGACACCGGATGCCATGCGCACCGCCATCCGCCTGTTGCAACAGGATGCCGCCACGGAGACAAAAGCGCATTTCAAAATCGAATCCGACGGCTCCTTCATGCTCGACGTGGCGCTATTTGAAACCCACCGGATATAACGAAACCGGCTCGTCGCAAGCTGTCTTGCCTGCGACGAGCCGGTACCTATTACGAAGCGGGTGATGGTGGCAGCGGCGCCGCTGCTGCCACGACATCTTCCGCATCAGCGGCTTCTTCCTTCAGAATCACGCCTTCAGCCTTGAATCTTTCGAAAATCCCCAGTCTCAACTCGTTGCGCACGGCAAGCCCGTTCAAGACATCGCCGACAAACACCCGGACTTCAAATTCAAGGTCCGCTCCATCAAATTTCTTGAAGACGACGACCGGTTCGGGGGTGCGCAACACGCCGGGTACATCGCTTGCCACCTCTCTCAGCATGCCCATCACATGGCGCGGATCATTGACCGCCTTGGCGGCAATCTCCATATCGATCCGACCCAGCTTGTTGCGATGCGTCCAGTTACCGACCGAGGCATTGATCAGCTGCGAATTCGGCACAATGATCGACTGGCGCTGAAAGGTTTCGATTTCCGTGGCGCGCACCGAAATACGCCGCACAAAACCTTCACTCGTGCCCGTCGCCACCCAGTCGCCGACCTTGAAGGGCCGCTCGAAGAGCAGGATCAGGCCGGAGACGAAGTTGGAAATGATATTCTGCAAGCCAAAACCGATACCGACCGACAAGGCACCGGCAACCAGCGCCAGGCTGGACAGGTTGATACCGGCCGCCGACAGCCCCATGAAACCGGCGACAATCGCACCGAAATAGCCGACGGAGGTTTTGACCGAGTTGCGCACGCCCGGATCGACCTGCGACCGCGCCATGACATTACCGTCCAGCCATTTCTCGAACCAGCGGGTCAGCACCACGCCAATCAGGAAAATGGCGATCCCGCTGAAGATGCCGACGATGGAAATACTGATGCCACCGACATTGATCTGGATGAACAGGTTATAGAACCAGGTCTGGATATCCGGCGGCTGGAACCCCCAGGACATCATGATCAAGGGAACACCGATCACGAAAACAAAGCCGTAGATCAGCAATCCGGCGGCAATACCAAACTGGTCGAGCGCGACTGGTCCAAAATTGAAACGGCGCTGCAGGAAGCGGCCAACGATCGTCTCGGCAAACCGGTCACGCTCGGATACAGCCCGACCTGAACGGATGCCGATATACATGGTGGCCGCCACGCCCCCCGTCAGGATAAGCTGGCTGGCGACAAACCGGGCCAAGCCGATATAGCCGATCAGGCTGGTGAAGATCAGCCAGACGCCGCAGACCCGAAGAGCGATGGCTGTCCGCTTCGACCAGGGACGGCCACCCGTAGCGGCTTCATCCTCGGATTTCGGCAGAAGCGGACGAATGAAGGAAACCCAGAGCAGGATGAGACCGACCAGGCTTGACGACACCATACCCTTCAACACCGAGAGCTCGACTGGCGATCCCAATGTCTGCGCAATACTGGACAGGCCATAATCGAGACCGTTGATAACAGTCATAGCCACGAAGGCCGCTACCAGCTGGCGGCTGCCCCGGTCGGACACATGCACGAGCCGCCATTTGGGCGCCCATGGATTGAACACGGCAATGGCAAGCCGCGACGAGAAAAACACCAGCCAGAATACGCCGAAAAACGACGCGATAATCGGCTCGATGTCCGGCCGCATGACGCTGAAGGTATCGAGAAAGAAATAACTGGAAATCAGAAAGAAACTGAAGGCAAAGGACGGCATGATCGTCGCCCAGAAGGCCACCGAAAACCGGCTCATATAGGAGGGGTTTTCCTCCAGCTTGCCCCGCTCGATGATCGGCCCCAGAATCCGCTGAAGAACGAGCCGTAATCCCAGCGCCATGGCTAGCGACAGAACCATGGCCGAGACCAGCGAAATTTTCTTGAAGCGCCAGGCAAAGCCCGCCCACCCCTCGAGCATATCGGTAAAGCGGCTCGCTTCCGTGCCGTAGGACAAGGCTGCATCCGTCATACTGTCAACGGAAATGTCCGTATGAGCCAGCAATTGCCGCGTGAACAATTCCCTTCGCGCGGCAGTGACCTTGATGGACAAATCGCTCGCAGACTTGCTGACTTCATCGATCCGGTTCAGGACCGAAGCAACCTGTGCTTTCTGGGCATTGAGTTTGTTTCGCTGCTGGGTCACGTCAGCGGCTTCAGCAGGCTGACCGTCCTTCGGCGGATCGCCGAGCTCTTTCAAGCGAGCGGCAATATCATCCTGACGCGGCGCGATCAGCAGCTTCATGGCCTGCAATTGGCCGACGATATCGTCCAGGCTGGATTTGGCCTCCATCAACTCGCGGTCGTTGTTTCCAGCCTTTTGCGGAATGCCGGCAAGCGAATCGATTTTCTTTTGTAACTGGTCAAGCGTCGTAGGTGCCTTGGCAACCGGATCGTCATCGGCAAAATTACTATCCTGCGCCAGTGCCGTCCCGACAAAACCATGAAGCCCGGAAGAACTCATCCCGACAGCAATCAGCAGGATGATCGGAAATAGCGCTAGAAATTTCTTCAGGCTCTGCAAATCACTGTCCCTTTGTCCGTATCGATTACAGCGCCGCGCAGATAACATGCTGCACGAAAACTGCCGTAGCACTCTCATCCTGCGGCATGATCCCTTAACCGGAATCGGCATCAGAAATAATGCAGAACAGTCTGTCAGTTTTATAGTGACCCAAACAGACCATCGTTCTTTTGTTTTCGTTTGTCTTTTCGGGAAAACCGGTTTCCGCTGATTCCCCAGACAAACTCCAGACGCCGCCATACTGGCCTGCCGCATATTTCAGGCCAATCGATGACCAAACTGCCTTATGCACAAGACAGCAACATAACCAAGCAGGACGGCAGCCCTCAATTGGCGCCATGCATGCGTTCAATACTCGATTCCCGGCACTTTCAAAACAAACAGCAAAAGCAAAAAGCCGCCGGGAAGGTTTCCGGCGGCTAAGCAAAGCTCTACGAATTTTAAAGTCACCAGATTGGCAATAACCAGCCCTATCCCGACACCACGTCCCGATACTGGGAGCGCAATTGCTCGAACTGGTCGACTTGCTCGGCGATCAAGGTCTTTTGCGCATCCCTGCGCACGAAGATCTTCAACATTGCAGCACCTTCGCCATTCATGAACCACACCGACAGGGAGCGTCTGCCATGAAACATCCGGTCGACAAAGGCGATGGAACGGCAATGGTCGATACGGATATGGCCGCCGACCGGACTGTCGCCGTGAATGTTGAACCATCCATGGCCAATGGACCCCGGCGGCAGAGCGCCGACCACTTCCAGAACGACATCTTTGGTGTGGACGATGGTCAGCACATCGCCCCAACCGGACAAATGGGTCCAGATTGGTTCGAAAGCCTCTGATGGCGCGATGGTCACACAATCTGGCGGCAGAATAGCCAGAATCTCGGCGGGCGTCACCCCCGCCTCCGCAGCAATGGTTTCCACAACGCCATCAGGTTTTTCGGCAAGCGCTGCTTTGGCAACCTCAAGCAGTGAAAGGCGGGCGGTATCGACAGCAGCCATGATCGCCTCAGGCCGCCTTGGAGCTGCGCGTACCCGTGCTGTCTTCATGAAGGATCACTTCAAACCCTTCAAAATGCGGACCGCCAAGATATTGAACCTTGCTCTGCCCGGCATTGGCATGGGCGGCGCGGAACTGCTCGGACTTTGTCCAGGCAACGAAGGTTTCATGGCTTTCCCAGACCGTATGGGACACATAAAGCGAGTGGTCCTCGCCCTTGGGGCCTTTCAACATATGAAATTCGACATAGCCCGGCACTTCCGCCAGGCGGCCCTGACGATCACGCCACTGAGCCTCGAACACGTCCTCGAAACCGGGAACGACACGAAATCGGTTCATTGCAATATACATAGTCTGCTCCACACGTTGGCTGAAAACACTATGCTGCATAATTCCTCAAACCGGAATTGATTTGAGGAATTATGCAGCGAATATAAAGCGTTACAGCATTTTTTTGCGTTTGACAAAACACACGGCGCTATCATGCACCTTGTGCTGTTGCGTCATTATGAAAACTTGTGCATTATAGTCAAGTTAAAATCCAGCCCGTTGTTGTTCGTCGTCATTCGTCATGTGAAGACCGGACCCGACGCCCGCGAAGGGGCTCGATTACTATACACAATCCAGCTCTGAAAACGCATGAAATGGCGTTGCCTGAGCAACCTTCAGGACGATACCTTGATGAGACCTTCTTCTCTTCTGACCGCGCTTGCACTTTTCGGTATTGTTACCTTCTTGCCTCCCCTCCCTTGGACCATGACGCCAGCGGCCTTCGCGGCGGACAGCTTTCCCCAGGCCAGCCGCATCGTCTCGATTGGCGGGACGGTCACCGAAATTCTCTATGACCTGGGTGCCGGGGAACGCATCGTTGCGGTCGATTCCACCAGCCTTTATCCTCCTGAAGCATCGTCAAAGCCAAATGTTGGCTATATGCGCCGCCTTTCCGCCGAGGGCATACTGGCCCATAAGCCCGATCTCATCCTGACGGAGGCGGGCTCCGGCCCGCCCGATACCCTAGCGGTGCTGGCGCAAAGCGGGGTCGCGCTGGTGAATATCTCTCAACAGCCTTCGGCGGAAACCGTCGCTCCCCGTATCCGTGCCATCGGCGCGGCAATCGGCAAGGGTCCGCAGGCAGAGGCATTGGCGAGCCGGTTCGAGACGCAATTGGATAAGCTAAAGACTGATCTCGCCCACCTTCCAGCCCAGAAAAAGCGGGTCCTGTTCGTGCTGTCCATCGCCAATGGTCGCATCATGGCCGCTGGCAAAGACACAGCCGCCGATGCGATGATCCGGCTTGCCGGCGCCACCAATGCGGTGGCCGACAGCACAGGCTACAAACCACTCAGCGATGAAGCCGTGATTGCCGCAGCACCCGAGATTATTCTCACCATGGACCATGGAGCAGCGCAGATATCCGCTAAGGAAATCTTCGCCTTGCCTGCCCTTGCCACAAGTCCGGCGGCCAAGACGCAAGGCTTTCTCAGCATGGATGGGCTTTACCTGCTAGGCTTTGGACCGCGCACCGCCGACGCAGCCCGGGAACTGGCGTCCAAGCTGTACCCAGAGGCGACCATCCAGTGACGATTGTCGCAACCTCATCATCAGAGCCACTTGCACCCAGGGGCGACCGCTCGCGCCGTGGGATGGCAGCCGTGCTTGTATTGGCGGCATTGCTTGTAACCGCATGCTTCATCTCTCTGGTCAACGGGCCAACCGGGGTTGGCTGGAGCGACCTTGTCAACTATCTCTCCGGAAAAGGCGTGCTGGCGCAGCAGGACCGTGTCGTGTTGGAGGCGGTGCGCTTGCCGCGCACCTTGCTGGGTATTCTGGTGGGCGCGGGCCTTGGGCTTTCCGGGGCGATGATGCAGGGCCTGTTTCGCAATCCGTTGGCCGATCCCGGCATTGTCGGCGTCACCTCCGGGGCAAGCCTTGCCGCAGTGGCGGCCATTGTGCTTGGCCCCGGTCTGCTTTTACCTCTGCAAACGGTACTTGGAGATGAACTCCTGCCGGTCATGGCCTTTTCCGGCGCCCTGCTCAACACCGCCCTGCTCTATGCCATCGCCACTCGCGGCGGCCAAACCTCGACCATTGCCCTGGTCCTATCAGGCATTGCCATCGGCGCACTTAGCATGGCCGCAACGGGCCTGATGATCTTCATGGCCGACGACCGGGCCTTGCGTGACATCACCTTCTGGAGCCTGGGATCACTGGGTGGAGCGACTTATGCCAAGGCAATGTCAATCGCCCCCTTCGTTCTGGGTGCCCTTGCTACCGTGCCCTTCATCGCGCGTGGACTGGACGCACTCGTGCTTGGCGATGCCGCTGCTTTTCACATGGGAATTCCAGTGGAGCGGTTGAAACGCGTCAGCGTGCTGATCGTTGCCGCCGCCTGCGGGGCCGCTGTGGCCGTGGCCGGTTCGATAGCCTTTATCGGCATCATCGTCCCACACCTGCTGCGCATGGCCATCGGCCCATCGCACCGTTTCCTTTTACCGGCCTCCGCGCTGGGCGGCGCAAGCCTGCTGCTTCTGGCTGACAGCCTTGCCCGCACCATTGTTGCACCGGCGGAACTGCCAATCGGCATCGTCACCGCACTGATCGGCGCGCCGGTTTTTCTGCTCTTGCTGCTCGGTAAAAGCGGACGCGGGATGGTGCAAGACTAGAACCTGCTCAATGAGAATGCCTGGGGATACGCACCATGATAACCGCAGAAAATCTGACATTGCACCGGCACGGACGCTTGCTGCTGGACAGGATCAGCCTACGTCTTCAGCCAGGTCGCTTCACCGTCATTATCGGTCCAAACGGCGCAGGCAAATCAACCTTGCTGAAACTGCTCTGCGGCGACCTAAAAGCTGATGAAGGCAGGATCACGTATGACAGTCAGGATATTACCCGGCTGAAGCCGCAATACCTAGCCCGCAGGCGTGGGGTGCTACCGCAAAACACGAGCCTTTCGTTCCCGTTTACTGCCCTGGAAGTGGTTCGGATGGGCGCCATGGCCTCTGGAAGCCTCAAGCCAATGCAAGTCGCAAAACAGGCGTTGGCCCGCGTGGCTCTATCAGCATTTGAAGCGCGGCCCTACCATGCCCTGTCCGGCGGCGAGCAACAGAGGGTGCAGCTTGCCCGCGTCCTGGCGCAACTGCCGACAGCGGTGGATGATACTGGCCCACGCGCCCTGTTTCTCGATGAGCCAACCTCAAGCCTCGATCTTGCCCACCAGATTTCCGTCCTGGAAATCGCCCGCACCTTTGCCGCTGACGGCGGCGTAGTCCTTGCGGTTCTGCACGACCTCAACCTAGCCGCGGAATTCGCCGACAGTCTGATCGTGCTGAATGGTGGTCGGTTGATTGCCGAGGGTCCGCCGCAAACGGTCATCCGAGACGACATCATCGCCTCCGTCTATGGACTGAGTGGAACGGTCAGCCGCGCCCCTGCCCATCTCCCCTTCGTCCTGCCGCAATCCAGGCTGAACATCCCGGCTTAATCAGCCGGAACCAGACATTCCCGATAAAAGTTATCCACAGGAATCCACAGCTATTTTTGGATGAATACAAGGAATAAATGTGAACAAAACGAGAAAAACAATCGCTACATGAGAACATAAGCGGATCATAGATTTTTTCAGAAAAATCGTTTGTACGAGCTTGTCTGCGTCCGTCAGATGTCGTTTGACGAAGTAAAAACCAAGAGCACCGCCTCATACCCGAGGCTAATGAGTTCACAACTGAACTTGAATAAAAAGATAATGGTGGGTGATGTAGGGTTCGAACCTACGACCCGCTGATTAAGAGTCAGCTGCTCTACCAACTGAGCTAATCACCCGCCTGCAGCGCTTCGTTTGTGCTTCATCGCTGCCGTGAGCGGGGATATAAAGGGGTTGCCTCCCCTTGTCCAGCGCCGTTTTGAAAAAAATGACATGAAACAGCAAAAAAAATCAAAACTCGAAAAAACCAAGGAAAATCAAATGTCGAGCATGCCGGAAGCGATGCGGACGGCGGTGCCGCCGATGCGGGCGCGGAAAACTTTGCCTTCCTTGGTGTCGATATGCAGATGGATGAAGGAGGGGCGCCCCATTTCCACACCCTGCTCGATCAGCAGCGGATGGTGGCCGTCCGGGAGCGCGTCAAAATGCTGGATAGCCCCTGAAAGCGCCGCCACCGCCGAGCCTGTGGCCGGGTCCTCGGCTATGCCCATATCGGGGGAAAACATCCGGGCGTGAAAGTCAGCCGCGTGGTGAACGCCACCACGGCAATAGACATAGGCCGAGGTCAGTGCGCCGTCACAGAAAGGCGCGGCCCGCTCCCAGAGTTGCGGATCGAACTCGATGCTTTCGACATCCCCCAGACTGCTGACCGGAATGAGCAGGAAAGGCACGCCAGCCGACCAGATAGACGGCAGGTGGTTTTCGAAAAGCAATTGGTTCGGCTTCAGGCCAAGCGCATCGGCGATGCCCTGGCGGTCGAGCGGAAGTTGTATCTGGGTGGAGGTTTTCGGCAGATCGAATTCGGCAAAACTCGCCTCACCCGGCCTCAGGCTTACGGCACAGCGCACCGGGCCGATCTTTTCATCGATCACCGAAACCAGATCGAGCGGCCCTTCACGATCCTGATGAGCTTTTTCCGCCAGACCGATCGCCGTGCCAACCGTCGGGTGGCCGGCAAAGGGAAGCTCACGACCGGGGGTGAAAATCCGGATACGCGCCACATGCGCGACATTGACGGAGGGGAAAACGAAAACCGTTTCCGAAAGATTGAATTCCCTCGCTATCGCCTGCAACGCATCGTCATCGAGATCCTCGCAATCGAACACGATTGCCAAAGGATTGCCGCACAGCTTCTTGTCGGTGAAGACGTCGTAAATGCAATAGTGTCGAGCCAAACAAGCCTCCAGTCGCCGTTACAATGCCAGCAAACTGCACGAGCAGCGCCAGCCATGCAAGACGAACCAGCCACTTAGCCGGGAAAAATCCAATCCAACAGGGGATACATGTCTGGCGTGTAATCATGCGCATTGCGATCCGCCGAGCGAATAGCCACGGCGCGGGCAATTTCCTGTTCTTCATCGACAGCCATATGGGCTGCGATTCGCTCAAAAATCGCCTCAGTCGTCAGGGCCAGGCGAAACACCCGAAACAACGTGACCCGACGGCCCCGGCGATATCCCCGCAATTGCGGATCGATCACCGCATCATCTACCGACAGTCCGGTTTCTTCCTGCACCTCGCGACGCATATTGGCATCGACATCGACCATCGCATCGATAATATCGGATGCATCGAGCGAGCCCGCCGGACAATAGACCCGGCCTGCATTGGCGGTGTGAGCGGCCATTTCCACCGCGATCAAGGCGCCATCAGCCGAAATCAGCACCGGAAACCCGAACAGGTGATAGCCGCTCTGCGGTTCCGCCTGGCGGCGCCAAAACAAAAAGGCCGAATAAGGGATAAGATGCCCCGCGCCAGTCACCGCTCCCTGCCCGATCTGCAAGTCATCGAACAACACCATGGCGCCATCGAAAAGAGCGGGATTGGCCGCCGACTCGGCCTGCCAATTTCGGTGAATTGCATCGCGATGCGCGCTATGAAACGGATGCTCCCCAGACTTCACCCGCAATTCCAGCCGATTCACATCGAATATTTCTCCATCCGCAGGCCAGGACAGATGATCGTCAGCGGCTTGCGGCAGAATGGCTTTTGCGTGGGACAGCATGGATGAAACTTTCTTTTCCAGTCTCTGGTTTTTGCAGTTCACGGCTCTCGCAGGTCTGAAATACACCAGATCACTGTTTATTCGCTGTGATCGAGTGACTTTGTAAAGGTATCGCAGCGCAAAAAGATGACGGTCTCGTCACGTCTTTGCGTTTTGCCCATGTTTAGACCAGAAAGCACATCCCAGGACAGCGCAAAAAAAGCGCCGCACGCATGGAGCGCACGACGCTTATTGAAGACCAATACGCGATTTTATGGTCAGGCGGCGCGAGAATAGGTTGACGAGGAGCCAGACGGAGCCGTCTTGAACTGAGCGACCATCTGGAACAAATCGTCGACATCCTTGGCAAGCGAGAAAGCCGCTGCCGTTGTCTCCTCGACCATGGCTGCATTCTTCTGGGTAGATTGGTCGATGACATTGACGGAACTGTTGATTTCCCGCAGCGCGGTGGTCTGTTCCTTGGAGCCTTGGACGATTGCCGTGACATTGGTATCGATGGCGCGGATCTGATTGAGAATATTGTCCAGTGCCGTGCCGGTCTGGGCGACAAGGTCTACGCCACGGCCAACCTGCTTGCCGGACGTGCTGATCAACTGCCGGATTTCCTTGGCTGACGAAGCCGAACGCTGGGCCAGTTCGCGGACTTCCTGGGCCACGACCGCAAAACCCTTACCAGCTTCACCGGCGCGGGCGGCTTCGACACCGGCATTCAGTGCCAGAAGATTGGTCTGGAAGGCAATCTCGTCGATCACACCCAGGATGCTGGAGATCTGTCCCGAAGACTGCTCAATCTCGTTCATGGCAACCACGGCATCCCTGACGATAACACTGGATTGCTCGGTATTCAGCCGGGTCTGCTCCATCAACCGTCCAACTTCCTCGGCCCGCTTGGCGGAGTCGGCAACCGTTGTCGTCACCTCTTCCAGTGATGCGGCTGATTCCTCCACGGACGCTGCCTGTGCTTCGGTACGGCGCGACAGATCGTTGGCGGCCTCCTTGATTTCATTGGTGCTCGACGCGATGGACCTGGCGCTCAGGGCGACACCGTCCATTGTCGTGCGCAAATGGCTGAGAGCTTCGTTGAAATCGACACGCAGTTTTTCCATGGTCGGCACGAACGTGTTGTTCAGCGTGCCGGTGAGATCGCCGCCCGCCAAGGCCTTCAACGCGGCACCCAGATGGGAAATAGCATCCATCCGGTTCGACACATCGGTTGCAAACTTCACCACCTTATAGACTTTGCCGCGCGCATCGAAGATCGGATTATAGGACGCCTGTATCCAGACATCGTGGCCATCCTTGGCGATGCGCCGGAACTCATTGGCCAAGGTCCGTCCAGCCGCCAGATCGCGCCAGAAGGATGTGTAGTCAGCGGAAGATGCATAAGCCTTTTCACAAAACAGACTGTGATGGCGCCCGACAAGTTCCGTCAGACTATAGCCCATCGCTTTGCAGAAATTTTCATTGGCGGTGATGATCTTGCCATCCGGGGTAAACTCGATGACCGCCATCGACGTCGAAATCGCCTTCAGCTTGGCATCGTCCTCCATCGCATGCAATTTAACGCTGGTGATATCCGTGGCGTATTTGACGACCTTATACGGCTTATCACCCTTCATAACCGGATTGTATGAGGCTTCGATCCACACATCCCGACCATCCTTGGCAATACGGCGATATTGGGCGCGCTGGAATTTACCCTGCCGCAACCCTTCCCAAAAATTCCGGTAATCGCTGGTCTCAACCTCGCTGGCATCGACGAACATGCGGTGGTGCTTGCCTTTGATTTCAGCCAGACTGTAGCCAAGCGCTCGGCAGAAATTGTCATTGGCATCCAAAATGATGCCATCAAGGCTGAATTCTATGACGGCCTGCGACTTGCGAAGAGCCGAAATTTCCGATTTGGCATCAGCACCCAGTCCAAAAATAGTCATGCCTGAATCCTTCAACCTTTAGCCTGCAAGCGCGTCCTATTGCGCATCTGATGACATCAGTGTCACACAGAAAAATATACAATCAATTTCTAAATTAGAAATTATCGCTCAAAGATGTATATTATGCAAACCAAGTAAATATCGGGTTATCCTGACGACTTAAATTCCCCTAAATTCTAATGGTAAAATCACTAAGTATTTAAAAAAAAACAGAAATAGTCAACGCACAGAAGAAAATCCGCCAGTCCTGCACAGGGCATGCAGCCCCTCTGGCATCGACAAAATTGTCGTCTCCGCGCTGGGGAAGGCACTCTGTCGATTATCCAAACATAGACAGAAAGTCGATTTGCAATCTCATCGGCCATTCCGTATATTATTTGCAACTACAATAAAAATTAAGGCGACGAGCTATGAAGGAGACGTATTCGCTTCGTGAAGTCGTGAACGAGACCGGCCTGACGAAGCTGGTCCTGCATGCTTGGGAGCGCCGCTATGCAGCAATCGTACCCAAACGCACCGACACTGGCCGCCGCATCTACCGGCATGAGGATCTTGTCCGCTTGCAACTGCTGAAGGCCTGCGTCGACAACGGACAACGGATCGGCTCCATTATCCATTTATCGAACGAAGAGCTGAAACGATCCGTGATGAACCAGGAGCGTTTGGACGACCTGGAGCCTATTTTTAGAGCCGTGGAAAACCTTGACGGAGAAACATTGGACCAGCTGTTGAGCACCCGCTTCATCGCGCTGGGGCCTATCGATTTTTCAAAGCACGTCGTCCTGCCATTCATGGCGGACATCGGCCGGCGCTGGGCGGAGGGCCACCTGTCCATCGCGTCAGAACATCTCGCCTCGTCTTCGGTCAGGGTGCTGTTGAACGGCGCGTTCAAACTCATGGCATCGCCGCGCAGTTCTCAAAGAATAGTCTTCACCACGCTTGAAGGCGAGTTGCATGATATCGGCGGGCTAGTGGCGGCGCTGATCGCCCGCAGCCATGGCATCCACACCACCTATCTCGGCGCGCAGCTTCCGGCCAAGGATTTCGTCGCAATGACAAGGCAAACCGGCTCGACCGTGGTGTGCATCAGCGGTGCCTTCAAACGCATCCGCAATTTTGAGCTAGAGATCAAGGAGATCCGAAAGGCCTTACCGTTGGATATCCCGCTCTGGCTGGGCGGAGCGGCCTTCATGAACCTACCTCCCCTTGAGGGCGTGTGCTATTTTCAACAGATGGAACAGTTTGAAGAGGCCGTCATCGCCCTGCAAGGCGAAAACCTCTGACACGATAAAGCGCCGCATGTCGGCTGACATCGGCGCTTTATCGTTTCGGTGCGGGCCTTATAACCAGCTGGTTCTTGGCGATCCCCCCGCGATGCCGAAGGCACGCAGACAAGAAAGCTTGGATCGCCAAGAGCATTCGAGGTTAGTTAGTTGCGAGCCTTGTCAACCAACTGGTTCTTGGCGATCCAAGGCATCATGCCGCGCAGCTTTGCGCCGACTTCTTCGATCTGGTGCTTGTCGTTCATGCGGCGAATGCCCTTGAAGCGAGCGGCACCGGCGCGGTATTCCTGCATCCAGTCCGAGGTGAACTTGCCGGTCTGAATGTCGTGCAGAACGCGCTTCATTTCAGCCTTGGTTTCAGCGGTGATGATGCGCGGACCGGTGACGTATTCGCCCCATTCAGCAGTGTTGGAGATCGAGTAGTTCATGTTGGCGATACCGCCTTCATAGATCAGGTCTACGATCAGCTTTACTTCGTGCAGGCACTCGAAATAGGCCATTTCAGGCGCATAGCCGCCTTCAACCAGCGTTTCAAAGCCAGCGCGGATCAACTCAACCAGACCGCCGCACAGAACGACCTGCTCGCCGAACAGGTCGGTTTCGCATTCTTCCTGGAAGGTGGTTTCGATAATGCCCGAACGGCCACCGCCAACGCCACAAGCGTAGGACAGAGCCACTTCAAGGGCGTTGCCCGATGCATTCTGGTGAATAGCAACGAGGCAAGGTACGCCGCCGCCCTTCTGGTATTCGCCGCGAACCGTGTGGCCAGGGCCCTTCGGTGCGATCATCACAACGTCAACGGTGTTCTTTGGCTCGATCAGGCCGAAGTGAACGTTCAGGCCGTGGGCGAAAGCGATTGCTGCGCCATCACGGATGTTGCCGGCGATATCAGCCTTGTAGATGTCAGCCTGCAATTCGTCAGGTGTTGCCATCATCATCAGGTCTGCCCAGGCAGCCGCTTCGGCAACGGTCATGACCTTGAAGCCATCGGCTTCAGCCTTGGCAATGGTGGCAGACCCTGCCTTGAGAGCGATCACGACGTTCTGTGCGCCCGAATCCTTGAGGTTCAGCGCGTGCGCGCGGCCCTGGGAGCCGTAGCCAATGATGGCGACTTTCTTCGCCTTGATGAGGTTCAAATCGGCATCACGATCATAATAGACGCGCATTGTGTTATCCTTCCCTATGCTGTGTCTGATGTTGAGTGTTTTATCTCTCGCCAGGATTTACGCTGACGATGTCTTGTCCGTGCCGTGCAACACAAGAAAGGCGGACACCGCCTTGTGTGCGCGGGCGTCGAATTTTCGTGGCTCGGGTTTTTCACCCAGAAGCAGGCGAACATGAAGATCGGAAACGATCAGGCCGTAAAGCGTGCGATAGGCATCCTCGCCGTCTTCAAACCGCAACAGCCCATCGCGTCGTCCGGCATCCAGCAGCGCCCTCGCCCGGCGGTCGATCTGGCGGCGGCCACGCTCCAGCAGCATTTGCCCCAGTTTCGAGCCGTCGCGACTGGTCTGGCCAATGGCAAGACGGTTCAGCGCCAGCGAGATTTCACCAGACAAGACATCCAGCAAATCGCGGGCAAAAACCTGCAAATGATCGGCCAGCATCTGCGGCGTCAGGCGCTCGCCGGCCCGCTCGAAGGTGCGCACTTTGCTCGCCTGGTAGGAAATCATCGCTGACAGCAAACCGTCGCGATCCCCAAACCATTTATAGAGGCTTTCCTTGGAGCAATTGGCCGCGCGCGCCAAACCGGCCGTGGTCAATGCCTTGTCACCGCCTTCGACCAACAGGCGCAGGGCCTCCGCCAGAACCGCGCTCTGGCGTGCAGAGAATTCTGCTGTTGGCATGGCATTGCTCGACACGTGAAAGCCCTTCAATCTAAGTACCGTACGGTACGGTTCTTGTTAACGCGCTTCGCAATGCTCGTCAAGCGCAGAGTGATTGATAAGGCTGAAGAATGCCGCGATGACATGAAAAAGGGGGAATTTCAGGCGAAAGCGCCAAGCGATTTTGGCAGCCGGAAGACTTTGAAAACGGAGAGAAGGAGCATTTCCGCGTTTCACTGAAAAGCGGAAATGCTTAATGATCTCAAGGCAAGACGCTGAGAGAAAAATCGAGAAACTGCCGCCTTCAAAATGCGGAATGTCTTTAAACGGCGGTTATGCCACGGCCTGACGTTTCGGCAGTTTCCAATTTGGCCGCGGAAAATGGCAGGTATAGCCGTTTGGAATGCGCTCAAGATAATCCTGATGCTCCGGTTCGGCCTGCCAGAAATCGCCCACAGGCGCAAGTTCGGTCACCACCTTGCCAGGCCAGATGCCGGAAGCATCCACGTCGGCAATGGTGTCCGCGGCAATCTTTTTCTGCTCTTCACTCGTGTAGAAGATCGCGGAACGATAGCTGACGCCGACATCATTTCCCTGTCGATTGGGCGTGCTTGGATCATGGATCTGGAAGAAGAACTCCAGGAGATCGCGAAAGCTCACCTTTGATGGATCGAAGATAATTTCAATCGCCTCGGCATGCGTTCCATGATTGCGATAGGTCGCGTTCGCGACATCGCCGCCGGAATATCCCACTCGGGTAGAGATTACCCCGGGACGCTTGCGGATCAGGTCCTGCATGCCCCAGAAGCAACCGCCTGCCAACACTGCGCGCTCACTCGTCATGGACGTATCTCCTATGGTTGGAATGCAATCTATGTAGGAACTATAACACCCTGTTTCCAGCGGCCAATCGGCATAGTAACGGCCTTGATGCCCATGGCGGCAGAATAATCCACCCGCCCCTGCCCGACAAAAAGTGGAAAGTCATCTCCTCATGTAGCTTTTTGTACCGTTATCGGTAAGGCAGAACCGCCCACCCCGGGGACCAACGCAAAAGCTGCCGGAACGGCATGAGCAAGATTCTTCCGAAGATGGGGCCGAAGATGGGGCCAAAAATGGAGCCATGGGCGGTGTCAGGTTGAACGCAGGACCATCCGTCCGACCTTCCGTTCCCTCCATAAATCTCGAGCATGACTTCTTGCTGGCGCTGATTGAGCCATCATTACAGACAAAAAGATCGCCGCGACACATTGCGATGCCCGCCTTACGACCACTACAGGGGAGATTTTCAGCGTGTAAAAAGGTTGGCATCACACAAACTACTGCCGAAAAAACCGCCAATCTCATGAAAAGGCCAGTCCGGTCTATGGGTCGAGAACACCTTCGTCGGGGCGCAGGTCCAGAATATCCATAAACGGCGTTCAGGTCGCGCCGCCACCGACGGTCCCATTCCCGGCCTAAATCAGCTCTATATCCCATGAAAATGGCCACCCTGATCCCAAGGTGGCCATAATATCGTATTTAAGTGGAATTTCACATAACATACGTCATGGAAATCTTGCCTCGCGAATGCCTGGGACGATTAATCCTTATGCGCAGGCATGTCCTTCAGCTGATCCTTCGTCCATGTGGTGACGGCATGGACGTCGCCATCTTCATCCCGCATGAATTGGAGATCCGACAAGGGAACGCCGACCGGCTTTGCGCCGATACCCAGGAAGCCGCCGACATCGATGATCGCAGTGCCGCTGGCACCCAGACCATGGACGTGATCCAGCTTGCCGACCTTGTGATCGTCAGCACCATAAATGGTTGCACCTTCGAGCACGGCAGGGGTGAGTTCAGCAGTGGTGAGACGAACGTGATTGGTATGATCCATTGGGTTATCCTCCTTGTTTGTACTGTAGAGGTAACCAACGGGGCAGAGGTTTGTTCCCTGCTTAACAAACCAAAGCGTGTACAGAGAGTCAGGATCGAATCTCCGGCACTTCTTCGCACCCTATCTGGCAGAGCCATCGCATAACGCGACCATTGCACAATTTTGCATCACATCCGTGTCTTCCAAACGCTGTTCCGCATCAAAAGGAAGTGAGACTGCCGAGAGCAGACTGCCCAAGGCGAAAATCCGTGGAGATAGCACAATTAATAGGCTGATTTTGCTAGATTTTTGCAACCATAACTCGACAAGAGGCACCAACGCATGCCTGCAATGCCTTTTCGGTCAGGCGCGCGCCGTTGCAAAGCGCAGCAAAAGCGCCCAGATTCCAGGCATCGAACCGAAGAGTTCGACTTAATTTTATCCACTTGTAAAGTTGGAGAGATCCATGAAGACCTTTATCGCAACAGTCGTGTTCGCAAGCCTGATCGGTGCATCGGCATCGTTTGCCGCAACCACGACAAAGACCACCACCCAGCCTGCCCAGACCACTGCGTCCACGCAGACGGCTGCGCAACTGAACTCGAGCGACAGCAGCCAGCAGTCTTCCAGCAGCGAATGGCAGTTCAAGGCTCCCACAAAGAAGCCGCATCACCGCAACGAATTTAACGGCTGATTGCCGCGACCATCCCTGTCGGGACTCATCAGTAAGCGAAGCGCCGGTCTTTCGGCGTTTCGCCTGTTGTCACACAGCATAATCCACCGGCACCGCAGAACCGCTTTTCATCGTCTCCATCGAGATCGAGGCGGACACATCGAAAAGCTCGATACGCCGCACCAGCCGACGATAGACAACGTCGTAATGCTCGACCCGTGGCAGGACAATCTTCAAGATATAATCATGATGGCCGGTCAGGCGATGCGCCTCGACAATTTCGGCGATATCGGTGATCGCCCGGCGAAATTCCTCAGTCCATTCATCGGTATGATGGGCGGTTTTTACCAAGGCATACACGGTTGTCGGCACGCCCACCTTGTCGCGATTAAGCACGGCGATCCGTCGCTCGATATACCCACCCTCTTCCAGCTTCTGAATCCGGCGCGAACAGGCCGAAACCGAAAGAGCAACCTTATCAGCCAGATCGCTCACGGCAATGGCGGCATCTCGTTGCAGCAGGTCCAGAATCTTTCTGTCTCTCTCATCAATCACGCCTTAATTCTCCGCTCTTCAGGATAGACACGCAAACTACACGCGCATTTCCAACCTTTCTCGCAATTTTCATGCAGAGCCTAACCCGATTTTCGAGAAATTTGCAAATCAACCGCTTCAATCCACTGGCATAGTTCTGTTCATCACCACCAAAGACACTAGGGGAACACGACTATGCGGATGATCGGCTTGATTGGCGGAATGAGTTTTGAAAGCTCGGCGGTTTACTATCGGCTTATCAACGAAGCGGTTCGCCATCAGTTGGGCGGTTTGGCATCGGCTGAAATCGTCATGCGGTCAGTCGATTTTTCGCAGATCGTTGGCTACCAGAAGGCAGGCCGTTGGGATCTGGCGGAAAAGGTGCTGGGCGATGCCGCTGCGGCCCTGGAGCGCGCCGGTGCCGAATGCGTGCTGATCTGCACCAACACCATGCATCTGATTGCCGATGCCGTGGCAGCGCGTGTTTCCGTGCCGCTTATTCATATTGTAGATGCAACAGCCCAGGCCATCAAAGACGCTGGCTTCAAACGGCCCCTGCTGCTCGCCACCCGCTACACGATGGAGCATGGCTTTTACACCGATCGCATGCGCGCCCTCGGCCTGCTGCCCATGGTGCCATGCTCAGAGGATCGCGGCACTGTCCATGATGTGATTTTCGACGAACTCTGCGCTGGCCGGGTCGAACAACAATCGCGGGCGGCCTATCAGTCGATCATAGAAAAGGCCAAGGCAGACGGTGCCGATTGCGTCATTCTCGGCTGCACCGAGATTTGCCTTTTGCTCAATCCAAACGATCTTTGCCTGCCGGGCTTTGATTCCACCGCCATTCATTGTGGGTCTGCGGTAGAGTTTTCGCTTACTCCGCAAGAGGTTAAGAAGATCGCCTGAACGCATTGACTGCGGTTTGTTGATCGCAGTCAATTTTTTGCTTGATTTGGAAACGATCATTTCCTATTGTATGACCATGATGAACCAGCCAACAAAATCCGGCAGACCAGCGGGTCGCCCTCGGGAATTCGACACGGACGTGGCGCTGGACGCTGCCTTGGTGGTGTTTTCCGAACGCGGCTATCAGGCCGCCTCGATCAGTGAACTTGCCGAAGCCATGGGGTTAACGGCAGGCAGTATCTACAAAGCGTTCGGCGACAAGCGCGGCGTTTTTCTGGCCGCCTTCGACCGCTATTGGTCGGTACGCCATGCGATGATCCTGAAGCGCATGGCACCGCTTAAGACCGGGCGGGAAAAGCTATTTGCCCTTTTGCAGCATTATGCCGAACACGCCCATGGCGCGGCAGGCAAGCGTGGCTGCCTCGTCGTCGGCGGCGCCAATGATCTGGCCTTGCTGGATGCGGAAGCCTCCGCCCGGGTCGAACAGGCGTTTACCGCCAACCAGCAACGCTTGAAGGACCAGATTGTCACCGGACAGGCCGATGGCTCGATCCGAGCCGATCTTAATGCCGATGTCATCTCCAGCGCCCTGCTCTGCCTGACGATGGGCATGCGCGTGGTCGGCAAGACAGGCCGGACAGAAGACGAGATGCAGGCCGTGGCGCAAGCGGCACTGCGGCTTTTGGACTGAACAGGATTTCATCCGTTACCGCATTGCGCAGCAGCATGGTGCGGTGAGGTTAGCCGTAACACTTTCTATTCGCTGAACCATTCAACAGGCACTCACTCACACCAGTCCCCGCTCACACCAGTACCATGGTGTCCTCCCAAAACCATGGCGCCCCAAGCCGAGAAGCAACCACCATGACCCTTTCCAGCCCGCTTTTGCGGCATGACGCAGAACACGCTCTATCACCAGTCCTGACCTTTATCTTCGCCCTGGCCTGCGGGCTTATCGCCGCCAATCTCTATTACGGCCAGCCGCTGGCCGGGCCGATCAGCGCGGATTTGGGGTTCTCGCCCCAGGCAACGGGCCTGATCGTCACCCTCACCCAACTCGGTTACTGTCTCGGCCTGCTGCTGCTGGTGCCGCTGGGTGATCTGATCGAAAACCGCAAGCTGGTGATCATCCTGATTGGTCTTGCCGCGCTGGCCCTGCTGGGCGGTGCGCTTTCGACCTCACCGGGCCTTTTTCTGCTGGCCTGCCTTGGTATTGGCCTTGCCTCCGCAGCCGCCCAGGTTCTGGTTCCCTTTGCCGCCAGCATGGCGCCGGATGCCTCGCGCGGACGGGTTGTCGGCAATGTCATGAGCGGGCTGCTCTGCGGCATCATGCTGGCGCGGCCCATTGCCAGCTTCATCGCCGAGGCATCCTCCTGGCATGTCATCTACGTCCTTTCGGCGGTCGCGATGCTCGGACTGATGGTGGTGCTCGGCATGACCCTGCCCCGTCGCCAACCCCATGCGCAGATCGGCTATGGCGCCCTTTTGTCCTCCATGGCCCACATGGCGCTGACCAACCGCGTGCTCCAGCGCCGGGCGCTTTATCAGGCCGGCATGTTCGGTGCCTTCAGCCTGTTCTGGACCACGACGCCGCTGCTGCTGTCTGGCCCGCATTTTGGCCTGAGCCAAAATGGTATCGCGCTGTTTGCACTCGCCGGGGCATCTGGTGCCATTGCCTCCCCCATTGCCGGACGGATGGCCGATCGCGGCCTGACCCGGCAGATTTCCATCGGTGCCATGGTCATGGGCATCGCTGCGTTCCTGCTTGGCCGTTATGCTATTGAAACCTCGCCGATCACCGGCGTGATCTGCCTGACACTCGCCGCCATTACCCTGGATTTCGGTGTGCAAGCCAATCTGATCAGCGGCCAGCGCATCATCTATTCGATGACAGCCGCCCACCGCAGCCGGCTCAACGGCATCTATATGGCGACATTCTTTCTTGGCGGAGCGCTTGGCTCAGCCATCGGCGGCTGGGCCTATGCGACAGGCGGATGGTCGCTGACCGCCTGGATCGGCCTTTGCTTTCCCGCCGCCTCGCTTGTGCTGCTGCTGACGGAACACCAGCAAACGGCCTAAAATCTAAAGAGCCTAATAGGAAGCGCCGTGCGTTTTATAAAACGCACGGCGCTGCAACGGTTTAAATTTACTCAGTTTTTAAAACTCGCTCCAGCCGCCGGATTGAGATGCGACAGAACCCGCCACCTTCGACATCAACTCTCGTGCGGGCGATGTCGTGGGCCGATGTGCTGACGTCGCCGCGCCAAGCTGGCGTGACGAAGGCCTCATGCCGGTTCCACCCAGCTGGAACTTTTCAATCAACTCACGCAGACGCGCCGTTTCCTGGGCAAGCGATGCGCTGGCCGCATTTGTCTCTTCCACCATCGCCGCGTTTTGTTGTGTCACCTGATCCATCTGGTTGACGGCCGCATTGACTTCGGAAAGCCCGGTGGCCTGCTCGCGAGCCGAACTGGTAATGGCTTCCATATGTTCATTGACCGCAACGATATTCTGCTGGATCGTCCGAAGCGCCTCGCCCGTTTCGCTCACCAGTCTTACCCCGGTGCTGACCTCGTTTGAAGAATTGCGGATCAGTTCCTTGATTTCCTTGGCGGCCTGAGCGGATCTTTGCGCCAGTTCGCGAACCTCTTGTGCGACCACGGCGAAGCCCTTGCCTGCTTCACCGGCACGAGCCGCCTCGACACCGGCATTCAGCGCCAGCAGATTAGTCTGGAAAGCGATTTCGTCGATCACCCCAATGATATTGGAAATCTGATTGGACGAATTTTCAATGCGCGACATCGCGCCAACCGCATCCTCAACCACCTTTGAAGAGCGCACCGCATTGTCGCTGGCTGTCGATGCCGAATGACGGGCTTCTTCTGCACGTTTTGATGCATTCGAGACATTGACGGTAATTTCGTCAAGCGCCGCAGCGGTCTCTTCCAGGGAGGCGGCCTGCTGCTCGGTCCGCTTGGACAGATCTTCTGCGCTCTGGCTGATTTCGCGCGTGCCATTGTCGATCTGACTGGTTGAATGCGCCACCGCGCCAAGCGTGTTGCGCATCTGGAGCAACGCATCATTCATCGTGCGGCGCAGTTCTTCAAAATCCGGCGCAAACGGGTTGTCCAGAGTGAAGGTCAAATCACCCTGCGCCAGCCGCGTCAGGGCAGTGCCAATCGCATTGACCGCATTCACTCTTTCTGTCACGTCAGTGGCAAACTTGACCACCTTTGTAACCTTGCCCTTGGCATCAAGGATCGGGTTATAGGCGGCATTGATCACCACCTTCTTTCCATTCCTGCCGTAGCGAATGAACTCTGCCGATTGAACTTCACCGCGGCGCAAGCCAGCCCAGAACTCCTGGTAAGCGGTGGATTTTGCGTATTCGGGGTCAACCAGCATGCTGTGGTGGCGACCCTTTATGTCGTCCAGTTTATAATCAATCGCTTTGAGAAAGTTTTCGTTGGCGGTGACGATCTCACCTTCCGTGGTAAACTCGATAATGCCTTGAGAACGGCTGATCGCCATCATCTGCCCCTGGTAATCCAGGTTCTGCAATCGCTCCTTGGCATTGGCCCACTCGACAACAAAGCCAGTTGTCTTTCCACTTTCGCGCAGCGGCGTGACGATGAGATCGAATGCGCGGTGACCAACCCAAATCGTCGCCCGGTGCTGCGTTTTGAGAGCAGCCAGCATATTGCGCTGATGGGAAGGGTTTTTGTGAAAAATATCGATATTGCTGCCAATCAGCTTATTGAAATCAAAGCGTGGAAGTTCCTTCTTGAGGTCGGATTCGGCTTCCTTAAGCAGTTCCATGACGGATTCGTTCATATAGCGAATATTAAGATCAGCGTCCGAGATCATAATATTGGCGGTAATCAGCTTCAAAGATTGAGTCTGCATCCGAGCGGCACTAGAAATTCCAAACATTACGTGTAGTCCCTTTCCGACGAAGTGAGGAAGGCGCGAGAACAGGCTCTGTTCTGTCTAGAGCGTCGCGGATACCAACCAAAATGACATTGCCAGCATGAAGTGTAGCCGCAATCCCCCTATAATCTATTAATAAATTAGCTAATTCAAAATCTACAACACGTGAAAAAATTTCAAAAATTATAAAATTAAATCAAATACTTAAATAATATATCCTTGATAAAACGCAGGACGCGGTGCCATTCGACCATGCATGATGGTTGGCTTTTTTTAGTCCAGAACCAGTCTGGCTCGCGTCAATGTCTGGCGTTATCAAAGAACCAATTCGGTATGGTCTGGTCGTGCGCCATAGATGGCGCACGGCGCTCTCGCTCTTTATATATGTGGGATAATTTTCTCCTTAAATCCACGCCGATTTAGGAAACTATGCAGGCGTTCAGTCTCAAACATTCTGCATATCGAACCGAGCGCGAGCCTCGACCACGCGGCCATGATTGTCGATGGCAAATTCCACTAGGTGTTTGAGTGAAAATACCAGCTGCTCACCCATCTCCGTCAGACCATATTCTACGCTGGGCGGCTTGGTGGGAAAAACCCGCCGGTGGACATAACCATCGCGTTGCAGGTCTCTCAGGGTCTGGGTCAGCATACGCTGCGAAATATCCGGCACCAGGCGTCGAAGCTCACCGAAGCGATAGGGTTTCTCGGCAAGCGAACCTAGAATGAGCGTCGACCATTTGTCGCCGACATGGGAAATAACCGAGCGCACCGGGCAATTGTCTTCCGCCCGCTTGCTTTTGCTTACCCCCCTCGCCGTTGTCTGCGAGAGCGCGCGCTGCGTGACATCGTTCATGATGGTACCCTTTCTGTAACCAAAGGTGCTAAAACTGCCTTCTTTACAGCAGTTTCAAAAGACTGATTATAGTGCTGGTCTCAAATTGAGAGCAACAAGATAATAGGGTATAGAGTTTTACAGTCCGTGCGTTTTATAAAACGTGGAGACAGCTCTGTAACACTTTATATCCGCTGGATAATTTTCCCTTCAACCAATTCCGGTTCAGGGAATTATGCAGGAGCTGGGATAGAGAAATATGACCAAAATACTGATTACCGGAGCGTCTGGAAAGCTTGGAAGACTTGTCATCAACCATCTGCTGGAAAGCCAGAATATTGCCGCTGCTGATATCGTCGCTGCCAGCCGCAACCCGTCGGGCTTGGCGGATCTTACCGCGAAGGGCATCGAAACGCGACGAGCCGACTTCACCGATCCGGCATCGCTTGACCAGGCCTTTTCAGGCATCGACCGGCTGTTGATCATTTCCACCGACGCCATTGGTTCGCGCGTCGAGCAACACAAGGCAGCGATTGCCGCCGCGGCCAATGCCAAAGTCGGCCGGATTTTCTACACATCCATGCCAAATCCGGACACATCCAAGATCCTGTTTGCCCCCGAACATGCGCAGACCGAACAGGCCATCAAGGCTTCGGGCCTCGCCTATACGATTTTGCGCAACAACTGGTACATGGAAAATCTGTTTCTGACGCTGCCATCGGCTCTGGCCAGCGGCCAGTGGCATACATCCGCCGGAGAGGGCAAGACCGCCTATATCGCCCGAGAGGACATTGCCCGCGCCATTGCCAGCGCTCTGGCCAAGCCTGTGGCCGAAAACATCATCTATACGCTCAGCGGCAGCCGCGCCTATAGTAACAGAGAGATTGCCGCTCTCGCCGAAAAAGCCACGGGCAAGCCGCTTGCCGTGGTCGACATCACCGACCAGCAGTTGGAAGACGGCATGGTCGCTGCCGGCGTTCCCAAACCCGTAGCGCCGGTGTTCGCCTCAATCGATACGGCCATCCGCGCCGGTGACCTGGATGTGATAACCGATGACGCGCAAAGCTTGTCGGGTCATCCATTGCTGTCGCTAGAGGCCTTCATCGAAGCAAACAAGACCTCCCTCATCGGCTGATCGATCCATATCGACCACCGAGACAGGCTCCCGTGACCTCAGAATGACGCCAAGCAATCTCTGCTCAGCATGGCGTCATTCTGGATGGCCCATCTGGAATTTCTGGATAAATGGCACGCGGACTTCAAACCAGCTCGCCACAGGCCCGGCGAAAACGCCGAACGGTTTCGGCCATGCCGAATTCCAGCGCGTCCGCCGTCAGCGCATGACCGATAGACACCTCGGCCAGGAACGGAATTCGCTCCGCCAGCGCAGGGAGGTTGGCGACTGTCAGGTCATGACCGCCATTGACGCCCATGCCCTGAGCATGCGCCGCATCAGCGGTTGCCCCCAGAAGCGAAAGTTCCCGAGCCGCTTTTTCCGGCGCGTCGTAGCAGCCGCCATACGGCCCGGTGTAAAGCTCGATCCGGTCGGCGCCGGTCGCCTTGGCCGTGGCAACCGCCTGTGCATTCCCATCGCCATCAGCAAACAGGGAAACCCGCATGCCTGCCGCCTTCAATCGCGCAACGACATCTGTCAAAAACACTTGATGCGCGGCGAAATCCCAGCCATGATCAGATGTAGCCTGAGACGGGTCATCCGGGACCAAAGTCACCTGCTCCGGCTGCGCTTCTTCGCAAAGCTGTAGAAAATCTTCGCTGGGATAACCCTCGATATTGAACTCGGCCTTTGGAAACTCGTCATCGATCAACGCCCGCAGCAGCGGCAGGTCGCTGAACCGGACATGTCGCTGGTCGGGCCGCGGATGAACCGTCAGGCCTTGGGCACCAGCCTGAAGCGCCAGGCGACCGAAATGCCGGACATCCGGCCAGGGAAGATCGCGCCGGTTCCGCAGCATGGCGATGGCATTCAAATTGACGGATAATTTTGCTGGCATTGGCGAAACCCGTTTTCTTGCTGCGGCGCTCCAAGTCCGCACCCCGACGGTCATCGCCGTCCATCCACTTCTGTAAAACCTTGACGCAGAAAAGACCAACGAGATTATGCAATAAATCGATGGAAATTGATGATCGGTCGCCAGAAATTACCGGATAAAATGGGGACTTGCTTTGCTGCCCCCTGTTTTGGGCCAACCGAACCGTAAATCCATCTGGGGTGAACAGCACTGGCAAGCGTGAAAGCGTGTTCGAATCTTGATGTCCGAAAAATGACCGCGAAGAAAACATCCGAAGCCCTAAAAACCATGGGTTTGAATTTTAGTAAAACTGATGATAATATTACAAACAAGTGTTTAGATCGAACACCTTCAGATCGGACATCATCACGTTTTGGAAATTCTTTAGCGGGGGCTTCAAGTATTTCCAGGTTTCGAGAACAAAGCGACCACCTCTCCAGGGTAGTAAAATAGAATACCGCAACCACCGGAGAGATCAACCGAGAACGATATTGGAACGAAATGAAAATATTTCCCGACATTATCGGGACAAGGGGGACTTATCGCATGGCAGGCCAGCCCGACTTTCTTGACGTTACCGAATCCATCACTCCCATCCTGAAAGCAGGTCTTGCCATGATGCCGGATCTGCCTTTGCCCGAAGATCTACCACCGGAGCCGGTGGCAATTTCCGACATGGCCAATCTGTTTGGTGTCACCCACAGAACCCTGCATTTCTATGAGGAAAAAAATCTCCTCTCCTCAAGCCGCATGGGGCTGATGCGGGTCTATTATCATCGAGACATTATCCGCATGGCGCTGATCAACACCTGCCGGGAGATCGGCATGCCGATAGCCGCCATTCAGGATCTTTTTGCCGAGTTGAACGGCACCCTCTCTCAGGCGCAGGCCAATGAGCTTCTCAACGCAGCGCTGGAGGCCCGAAAACGGGAATTGATTGCATCGCAATCCATGATGTTTCGCCAGATCGAGCAGATCAACAGCCTTCTCACCCGCGAAGAAGACCAGGACGAAACAGAGATGCCGGTACTGCGCCACGGCATAGATCTAACCGAACTGGAGCATCACTGCCTGTCGTTGATGGCGGAAGGCTATACCCAGGTGCGGGTGGCACGAACCATGCAAATGACCTTCGAAGCCGTGATTGCGCTGGAAGCCAGCATCATGCGCAAGGTCCAAGCGACAAACCGGTTCCAGGCGGTGGCAAAAGCGGTTCTGCTGGGCATCGTCGCCAATTAGACAAGGCGACCAGAAAACCTGATAGCGCCCTTACCGCCCGCTTTATCGCACAATGGTCAGTGTCTCTGCCGCACGGGTCACTGCGGTATAGAGCCAACGCTCGCGCGTATCACGAAACGCCCAGCTTTCATCAAACAGCACGACATTGTTCCACTGCGAGCCCTGGGCCTTATGCACCGTCAGCGCATAGCCATAATCAAACTCGTCATAACGCTTGCGCGTCGTCCAGGGAATTTCAGTCTCGACGTCTTCGAAGGCCGCTTTCAGCAGCTTGATCTTGGCCGCGCCGCGATCCATGTCGTCGTCTTCCGGCTTGATCAGCAGGTTCATGCCGGGTTTCACCGTCTCTCGCGAAGAGGTCATCACCTGCCAAAGCGAGCCGTTCAACAGGCCCTTGACCTGATCATTGCGCAGGCAGACCAGTTTGTCGCCGGATTGCGGGTAATCGGCGGTAAAGCCCTTCAATTCGCGCAGCCGCTTGTTATAGCGCCGCCGCGTTTTGTTGGTGCCGACCAGAACCTGGTCGCAATTCAGCACCAGATCCTGCGTCACCTCGTTCTTGGAAATCACCCGCGCCGTACTGCCGTAATCGCCATGCATGATTTCCTTGCCTTCGCGAATCTGCATGGCCAGCTGGATGATCGGATTGTCTCGTGCCTGGCGATGAATATCCGTCAGCAGATAGTCCGGTTCCTGCTCGGTAAAGAACCCGCCGCCTGTCACTGGCGGCAACTGGCCTGGATCGCCCAGAACCAGAATGGGCGTGCCGAAGCTCATCAAGTCACGGCCAAGCTGCTCATCGACCATTGAGCATTCGTCGATGACGATCAGGGCGGCCTTGGCCACCGGGCTTTGACGGTTGACGGAAAACATCGGTGTCATCGAGGTCTTGCCGGTTTCCTCGTCCGACACTTCCTCTTCGCCTCGCGGACGGTAAATCAGCGAGTGAATAGTGCGCGCCGTCGTCGCGCCGCGTGAGCGCAAGACCTGCGCCGCCTTGCCGGTAAAGGCCGCAAACAACACATCCCCATCGACATTCTCGGCAAAATGTCGGGCAAGCGTGGTCTTGCCGGTCCCGGCATAGCCGAACAGACGGAAAACCGGGGTCTTTCCCTCCTTCAGCCATTTGGCAACGGCCTTGAGAGCTTCATCCTGTTGAGGTGCAAATTCCATGGCTAGGAAATGCGCGGATTCGCGGGGCAAAAGCAAGGACAAAGCGCTTTATGCCAGCATAGGCCACAGGCTTACGACCAGCAGCAGATTATGTCGGTAACATCCATTGCCGTTTCCAACTTGCCCGTCCCAGCCACGCTGTTATCCTGACCGGACAATTTGGAGCAAGAGCATGAACGATAGCCTTCCCACGATTACCTTACCTTCCGGCCAGATCCTGCCAGCTCTTGGCCTCGGCACATGGATGATGGGCGAGGTTTCAGATGCGGCGACAGATGAAATCGCCGCCGTGAACCATGCGCTCGATCTCGGCATGACGGTGATCGACACCGCTGAAATTTACGCAGATGGGGGTTCAGAGCACATCGCCGGCCAAGCCTTGAAAACCCGCAGAAACGAAGCTTACCTCGTCTCGAAGGTCGCACCGTGGAATGCCAGTCGTGACGGTACAATCAGTGCCTGCGAAGGAAGCCTCAAGCGGCTCGACACTGATTGCCTCGATCTCTATCTGCTGCACTGGCGCGGCGAACACCCGTTGACAGACACAGTCGATGCCTTTGAGACACTAAAACGTCAGGGCAAGATCAAAGCCTGGGGCGTCTCGAATTTCGACGTCGATGATATGGAGGAGCTGTTTGCCGTGGAGAACGGCGCAAACTGCCAAGCCAACCAGATCCTCTACAATCTGAGCCGCCGTGGCGTGGAATACGATCTTATTCCCTGGTGTCAGGAACACGGCATCGCCATTATGGCCTATTCGCCGATCGAACAGGGACGACTACTCCGTCACCCCGAATTGATCCATGTGGCGAAGGCCAATCAGGCTACGCCTGCTCAGGTGGCGCTCGCTTTTCTGCTTGAGCGCGACAACGTGTTGCCGATCCCGAAGACTACAGCCACAACCCGCATCGAAGAAAACCGTGGATCGGTCGATCTAGAACTAACGGAAGACGATCTGGCGCGGCTCGATGCTGCATTTCCACCGCCGCAACGAAAGCAGCCTCTGGAAATGCTGTGATCGAAACAGCTATACGCCATCAGCCCTTCAAACAGGCCTGCAGGCTTGCCTGGCTAGCCGCCTCACCATCCGCACCATAGGCATCGTAGCAATCCAGCGCCCATTCACTCGACCCGTCATCGCCTAGAGCGCTCTGCTCGTCATGCGGCGGTTCGTGCTCAAGGGGAAGGCGCGAGGTTTTAGGTAGCTTGACCTCGGAAAATGGAGAATCAATCACCGGTGACGCGCTGACAAAAGACGCCGAAGGTATTTGGCGTTCAACAAGTCCCTTTGCCGCAAGACCAGCCGGAAGAGACAAGGATGCGATAAGTATTACGACTGTTGCTGCTTTCATGGCAGGCTCCCGTGTTTGGTAAGCCGTTAACGCGCCATTAGCACTTTTGTTCAAACCAGGGCGCAAAGCGAAAATCACAAGCCCGTGTAGTGCAGCCTACTTGTCAAGAGGTACGAGCGAACAGCTCTGGGGAAAACAAAGGGCGCATCCGGATTAAAGCTGGGTGCGCCCTCGAGTAGTTCAGCAGCAACAGGGTAGCAATCACATACCCTGCGAACCACGGTTCATGGCGGCGATGCCAGTGCGGCAGACTTCGTTCAGCCCCAGCGGCTTCATGATCGATACGAACTGGTCGATCTTCGATGATTTCCCCGTCAACTCGAAAATGAAGTGATCGACCGTGGCATCCACCACCTTGGCGTGGAAGGCATCGGCCAGCCGTAGCGTTTCAGCCCGCATTTCGCCTGTTGAAACCACCTTCACCAGCGCCACTTCCCGCTCAATTGGCCGTTCCTGGCCAAGCTGGCGAGCGCGCACGGTCAAATCCAGAACCCGGTGCACAGGAATAATCCGCTCCAGCTGCGCTTTGATCTGCTCCAGCACCAGTGGCGTACCACGGGTGACGATGGTAATGCGCGACAGATGCGCCTCATGCTCGGTTTCAGAGACGGTCAGGCTTTCGATATTGTAGCCGCGCCCGGAAAACAGGCCGATGACACGGGCGAGAACGCCCGGCTCGTTATCGACCAGCACCGAAAGCGTGTGGTTCTCGACGGCCGCCGTTTCCGGGGAGATGAAATAAGCCGAACCGGTCGGTTGTAGATGTGCGTTCATAACTCTTGCTCCTCCTGGTGTTAAACGAGCTGACGGCCCTTGGCATCGATGGCCGTTGCCACCGCATCGTCCGTCGCCTCGTCCGGCAACAGCATTTCGTTATGCGCCTTGCCCGATGGGATCATCGGGAAGCAATTGGCGAGGTTCGCCACCCGGCAGTCGAAGATGACAGGCTTCTTGACGTTGATCATCTCCAGGATCGCATCATCCAGTTGATCCGGCTTTTCGCAGCGAATGCCGACCGCGCCATAGGCTTCCGCCAGCTTGACGAAATCAGGCATGGCTTCGGTGTAGGAGTTGGACAGCCGGTTGCCGTGCAGCAATTGCTGCCATTGGCGCACCATGCCCATGTATTGGTTGTTGAGAATGAAGATCTTCACCGGCGCGTTATATTGCACGGCGCAGGACATTTCCTGGATGCACATCTGGATCGAGGCATCGCCGGCGATATCGATGACCAGGCTTTCCGGATGAGCGATCTGCACGCCGATCGCCGCCGGGAAACCATAGCCCATCGTGCCGAGGCCACCCGAGGTCATCCAGCGGTTCGGCTGTTCGAAACCGAAATACTGAGCCGCCCACATCTGGTGCTGGCCAACTTCGGTGGTGATATAAGTGTCATGCCCCAATGTCAGCGCCGACAACCGCTCGATGGCGTATTGCGGCATGATCACATCCTTGGACGGCGTATAGGAGAAGGACTTGCGGGCCTTCCAACCGGCAACGCTGGCCTTCCATTCCGCCGTCTGCGCCGCATCCGGCTTTTTCGCCAGCGCCCGCCATTGACGCACCATGTCTTCCAGAACATGGGCGATGTCGCCGGTGATCGGAATATCGACACGCACCGTCTTGTTGATCGAGGACGGATCGATATCGATATGGATCTTCTTGGAATTCGGCGAAAACGCATTGAGACGACCGGTGATGCGGTCATCGAACCGCGCGCCGATACAGACCATCACGTCGCAATCATGCATGGCCATATTGGCTTCATAGGAGCCGTGCATGCCCAACATGCCCAGCCAGTTCTCACCCGAAGCTGGATAGCTGCCCAGGCCCATCAGGGTCGAGGTGATCGGAAAATCGGTGAGGCTGACCAGTTCGCGCAGCAGCTTGGAGGCTTCCGGCCCGGAATTGACGACGCCGCCACCCGAATAGATCACCGGACGCCGGGCGCTGGCCATCAACTCGACAGCGGCCTGGATCGCCTTGGAATCGCCCTGCATCTTGGGCTGGTAACTGCGCTGGATCGTGTGGTTTTCCGGCGGCGTATAGGTGCCGGTGGCAAATTGCACGTCCTTTGGAATGTCGACGACGACAGGGCCGGGACGGCCAGTCTGGGCAATACGGAAGGCTTCATGGATGACTCGGGCCAGATCGTTGACATCCTTGACCAGCCAATTGTGCTTGGTGCAGGGACGGGTAATGCCGACCGTGTCGCATTCCTGAAACGCATCAGAGCCAATTAGCGTGGTCGGCACCTGGCCGGACAGGCAGACCAGCGGAATGCTGTCCATCAGCGCGTCCTGCAAGGGGGTGACGGCATTGGTGGCGCCAGGGCCTGAGGTGACCAGCATGACGCCTGCCTTGCCGGTGGAGCGGGCATAGCCTTCGGCTGCATGGCCTGCACCCTGCTCATGACGCACGAGAATGTGCTGGATCTCGTCCTGCTGGAAGATTTCATCATAGATCGGCAGCACAGCGCCGCCAGGATAGCCGAATATATGCTCGACCCCGTTATCCTTCAGCGCCTTCAAAACAATTTCCGCGCCGGTCATCCTGTTGTCTGTGCCAGTCATGTCTACTCCCGATATTTCCCGAATGCTGCTGTTATCGTGATTTTGGCCATAAAAAAAGGCCCCTGGAAGGAGCCTGTCTGTCGCGCATGGGAGGCTATTGCCTGACGGTCACACCGTCATGCCCATGCGCGTACCCACCACGAGAAGAATGTTAAAATTGATCATGGGCAAAGTGATAGCCAGTCTGACCGCAAGCGTCAACGGCAAAAAGCCTGCAAATGCGGCAGGAGGCGCACATTTTCGAAGCATCTGCGCCCGTCTTGCCGACAAGACGATATACCGGATCTTAACAGCAGGCGGCTACCATCGCTTGCCGCACCCCGGTCCATCACAGATGAGCGCCTTTTGCAAAACCCTGATCTTCCACTTTCTGGCTCCGCCCTTTCCACCCCATCCGACGGGCAGGATCGCCGTGACCAGATGACTCCAGGCAATCGTTTTCTAGGCCGTGTGGTTGCCTGCAATGGCGCACGCGCCACGATTGCCGCCACCGCCCAGGAAGGCGGCACCGACCTGACGTCGCTGTGGTCTGTCGGGCGGCTGATTTCCATTACCGTCGGGGAAAACCGTGTCGTCGCGCTCGTCTATGCCATGCGCACCGAAACCGGCCTGTGGAGCGAAGATCGGGATAACGGATTCATCGTTGATGTCGAGTTGATGGGCGAGGTCTGCCGGGGACCGGATGGCCGCGAAGTTTTTACCTCAGGCATTACCCAATATCCCTATCTGGGCGCCGTAGCCCACCGCATTCGCGTCGCCGATCTGAAGCGGATCTACGATTCGAAAGAAGGCGGCAGTTGCAAGATCGGACGCTTGAGCCAGGACGATTCCATCGACGCCACCATCCATATCCCCTCCATGCTCTCCAAGCATTTCGCCGTGGTCGGCTCCACCGGCGTTGGAAAATCCACTGCCGTGTCCTTGCTGCTGCACAAGGCGATTGCCACCGACCCCAAGCTGCGGGTGCTAATCCTCGATCCCCATAATGAATTTGCCGCAGCCTTTGGCAATCAGGCCGTGGTGATCGACACCGACACGCTGGACCTGCCCTTCTGGCTGATGCGTCTCGACGAACTGACCGAAGTGCTCTATCGGGGCAGGCCTGCCGTCGTCGAAGAGCTGGATGTTCTACGCGACCTGATCCCGGAGGCCAAACGCGCGTTTAAAGGCGCAGAAGCAGGTTTGACGCGCCGTAGCGAGCGGGCTGGCTTTACCGCCGATACACCAGTGCCTTACCGATTGTCGGACCTGCTGGCCGCCATTGACGAGCGGATCGGCAGGCTGGAAGGCCGCGACGAAAAGCCCGCTTTGCGTTCGCTGAAAATGCGGATCATGTCGGCGGTCAACGATCCGCGCTATCGCTTCATGTTCTCCAGCAATACGATCAGCGATACGATCATGGAAACCGTCGCGCATATCTTTCGCGTGCCGGGCCATGGCAAGCCGATTTCAACGTTCCAGCTGGCGGGCATCCCATCCGAGATCGTCAATTCCGTCGCATCGGTCCTCTGCCGCATGGCCTTTGAGCTGGCGCTCTGGTCGAATGGTGCGATCCATATGCTGGTGGTTTGCGAGGAAGCACATCGCTATGTGCCAGCAGACCCCAGCCTTGGCTTTTTCCCGACCCGGCAAGCCATTGCGCGGATCGCCAAGGAAGGCCGCAAATACGGCGTCTCGCTCGGCATCATCACTCAAAGACCGGGCGAGCTGGACCAGACCATCCTGTCGCAATGTTCTACTGTTTTTGCCATGCGGCTTTCCAACGAAAGCGATCAGGCCATCATTCGCAAGGCCCTACCCGACAGCTCGATCTCCGCCACCAGCTTCATTTCCTCAATTGGCAACGGCGAGGCGATTGCCTTTGGCGAGGCGATTGCCGTGCCGATGCGCATGCGGTTTGACCGGGTGGACCAACGCCACCTACCCAAAGCCAGCGGCAGCACGCTGGCTCCCTCTGAAGACATGCCTGATAATATCGACCTCAGCGAAGTCATCTCAAGAATGCGCGCCAGTGCTGAGCCGGATATTTCAGGCTTTCAACAGAGTTATCGTGTCCCGGAGCCAGAAGCGTACAGGCCGCTCGCCCCCACTCCTGAGCCGACAATCACCACCCCACTTGTCGAACCATTCCGCGCCCCGACCGTCGAGCCGCCGGAAGCGCCGCGCCCGATCCTGCCCAGCCCGCCCATCGAGCCCTACCGGCCCGACATGTTGCCCGGCACTGAGCTTGGCATCTCCCCCGCTCCCCCCCGCCCCGAACCCGCCTCCGGCCTTCCCCCC
>NZ_LMVL02000013.1 GCF_001541345.2 Gillisella vitis
GGGGGGGGGGGGGGGACAGCCCCCGCGGCTGGGAGACATCTTACAAAGCGGGGGGGGGCCGGTGCCAAAACACGTGTCCCGGGGGGGGGGGGGGGGGGCGGGGCTGGGCGGGGCCCCGGCTGGAGCCGCTGTTTGGCCCGCTGCCACCGCCGGTGCCCAGCTTTCCGGCCCGGCTTCCTGTTCTGGCGCTGGATCGGATCATGACCAACCGCCCAGGCCTGATTGCCGGCATGCAGGTGCATGACAGTCCGCTGGCCCGGCTTGCCTCCGACCACCTGCCGCTGAAAGCGTGGATTGATCTGGACAAGGCGGCAGAAGCTGTCGGATGAGAGCTTTAAATCCTGATATTTTCGGGTAAGACCGGGACAAAGCCTATATTCGGGAGACAGTCATGGCGGATGCATTGATCGCGGTTGAAGATCTGAGCGAAGAGCAGGCCGGGCAGGAACTGACCCGGCTGGCTGCTGCCATCGCCCATCACGATGCGCTCTATCACGGCAACGACCAGCCGGAAATTTCCGATGCCGAATATGATGCGCTGAAGCGGCGTAACGATGCCATCGAAGCCCGGTTTCCGACACTGGTGCGCAGCGATAGCCCCTCGCAGCGGGTTGGGGCGGCACCCGCCGGGATTTTCTCCCAGATCACCCATGCAAGGCCGATGCTGTCGCTGGACAACACGTTTTCCGATGAGGACGTGGCGGATTTCGTTGCCTCGGTCTATCGCTTTTTGGGCGTGATGCCTGATAATTCCATTGCCTTTACCGCCGAACCGAAGATCGATGGCCTGTCGATGTCGATCCGCTACGAGAACCGCAAACTCAAGACGGCGGCGACGCGCGGTGATGGCACGACGGGCGAGAATGTCACCGCCAATATCCTGACCATCAAGGAAATCCCGACCGAATTGCCCGCTGATGCCCCGGATGTGGTGGAGGTGCGTGGCGAGGTCTATATGGCGAAAAGCGACTTTCTGGCGCTGAACGCCCAGATGGAGGCCGAGGGCAAACAGACCTATGTCAACCCGCGCAATACGGCAGCCGGGTCGCTGCGCCAGCTCGATGCGAAAGTCACCGCCAGCCGCAAGCTGAAATTCTTCGCCTATGCCTGGGGCGAGATGAGCACCATGCCTTCAGATACGCAATCGGGCATGGTCGAGGCCTTCAAGGGCTGGGGCTTCCCGGTCAATCCGCTGACCCGGCGTCTGACGTCGGTTGAAGAGATCATCACCCATTACCGCGAGATCGGTCTTCAGAGAGCCGATCTGGACTACGACATCGATGGCGTCGTCTATAAGGTCGACCGGCTGGACTTGCAGGCTCGGCTCGGCTTTCGCTCGCGCTCGCCGCGCTGGGCCACCGCCCATAAATTCCCGGCGGAACAGGCCTTTACCAAGGTCGAAGCCATTGACATCCAGGTGGGCCGCACCGGCGCGCTGACGCCAGTGGCGCGGCTGGAACCGATTACCGTCGGTGGCGTGGTCGTCACCAATGCGACCCTGCACAATGCCGATTACATCGAAGGTATCGGCAATGGCGGCGAGCGTATCCGAGAGGAAGGCCATGACATTCGCATCGGCGATACGGTCATCGTTCAGCGGGCCGGTGACGTCATTCCGCAGGTGCTGGATGTGGTGCTGGAAAAGCGGACTGAGAGTTCGGTGAAATACGAATTTCCGAAAACCTGCCCGGTTTGCGGCAGCCATGCGGTGCGCGAGAAGAACGAGAAGACCGGCAAGCTGGATTCCGTGACCCGCTGCACGGGCGGCTTCGTCTGCTCGGCGCAGGCCAAGGAGCACATCAAGCATTTCGTCTCCCGCAATGCCTTCGACATTGAAGGGCTGGGCACGAAGCAGGTGGACTTCTTCTTCGACAGTGAAGATCCAGCGCTGATGATCCGCACCGCGCCGGATATTTTCACCCTCAAACAGCGGCAGGAAGCCTCGTCGCTGACCCGCCTTGAAAATATCGATGGCTTTGGCCGCGTCAGCGTCCGCAAGCTGTTCGACGCCATCGATGCGCGCCGCGAGATTGCCCTCAACCGCTTCATCTTCGCACTTGGCATCCGCCATGTCGGTGAAACCACCGCCAAGCTGCTGGCCCGCTCCTATGGCTCCTACGCGGCGTTTGCCGAGGCCATGCAGGAGGCCGCCCCGAAATTTGGTGAGGCCTGGAACGAGTTGAACAGCATCGATGGCATCGGTGAAGTGGTCGCTGCCTCCATGGTTGAATTTTTCAAGGAACCTCGCAATCTCGAAGTTGTCTCCCGTTTGCTGAAGGAAGTGACCCCACGGGATGCGGAGGCCGTTACGGCAAGCAATAGCCCCGTGGCCGGGAAAACCGTGGTGTTCACCGGATCACTGGAGCGCTTTACCCGCGATGAGGCGAAGGCGAGGGCCGAAAGCCTCGGTGCCAAGGTCGCCGGATCGGTCTCGAAAAAGACAGATTATCTGGTGGCCGGACCGGGTGCCGGTTCCAAGCTCGACAAGGCCCGTGAAGTGGGCGTGACTGTCATGACCGAGGATGAGTGGCTGGCGCTGATTGGCGGGTGACGCGGACCCTCCCGGCCTGTTGAGATAGTGCATTTACCGTGTTGGAACAGGCCCCAAAATTGCTCAATCAGGCCTGTTGCAATGTCCCTTGTCCGGGTGCATGTCTCTCAATGCACACAAAAATCTGTGCCAGGGTCGCTTCCGCCGAGGGGTATCGGGAAGGGGCGCCTTGAGGTTTTGATCTTTTATGCCGACTTGTAACGCCGCTCGGCGGTTTTGCACGGCATGTTTATCGTGGGGACATTATGCGTTTATTGACAGGTTTGGTGGTTGGCGTGGCCGCGATGGCTATGGCCTCGACTGTTTCTGCTGCCTCTGCGGCTTCCGGCAGCCATCGTTTTCTATTCGTCAACAAAACCAATTCGGCAATCGTCCGATTGACCTTCCGTTCTTTGGACGGCAAGGGTGGTAAAGTGGAGGTCTTGAACGGCCACAGCGTTGGAAAGGGCCGGAGCCGCGTTGTCTCTGTTCCTAACGATGGCACCTGCAAATATGGTGTTCTGGGCGAGATGGAGCAGGATTCGGGCTATTACGACTTGATGACCAAGGCCGATCTTTGCAAACTTGGCCAGTTTGTGCTCAGCGCCAACTGAGCTGAGGAGTCATCTATCTCCTTGATAGTAGCCAGATCTGGATACAAAGCCGGTTTCTGCTCTGCCACGACACAGGGTCTGTCGGGTTCAATCTGAACCGGGCAGACTCTACAACTGCCGGGCTCTGACAAATCTCTGCTCCAGCACTTCGCTTCCCCACTGATTGCCGGTGCGCTCCTCGACGCAAACAAAACCGTGGCTTTCGTACAGATGTCGCGCCGCCGTCAGGCCGCTGAACGTCCATAGATGCGTTTCTTCAAAACCTGTCTCATCCGCAAAGGCGAGGGCGGCGGAGAGCAATTGACGGCCGACACCTCCACCGCGCATGCCGTCATCGATGATGAACCATCGCAGATGGGCTGTTTTGGCGCCCAGGTCTTCGCCATCGATGGCGATGGAGCCGACGATTTCATCCGCTTGCATGGCTAGCCAGATGGCATTTGTCGAATTCCCTAGACGATTGCAAAAGTCGGCGAGGCCAGTTGCGACAACGCATTCGAAATGCAGGCCGAAGCCTGCCGTTCGCGCATAATAGAGCGCATGCATTTGCGTGATACGGGCAATGAGACCCGGTCTGTAGCCCTGGACAATGTCAACTTTGGGTGCTGCCACGTCGCCCCGATCGGCAAGAGCCTGAACATACAGCCGAAGCCCGTCAAGAACCCTGCTATTTTCGTCGGGTCGCAATCGGTTCAGAGCATTTGAAACCTGATGACGCGCAAACGCATGAATGGTTTCGGTTCGCTTTTGCCCGCTCTCGCTCAAGCGCAGCCGCTTGATCCGGTAGTCATCCTTATCCACCTCTTCCAACAGATCGCCCGATGAAATGAGCCTGCGGAGCATGCGGCTGACGCTTGATTTCTCAAGGCGAAGACTATGACCAAGGTCGCGGGCGGTGATACCAGGACATGCATCGATCTCTATCAAGGCATGCACGGCTGATGGAGGGAGATCCGTTCCAGCAAAATCACCTCCCATGAAACCGAGTTCACGAACCAACTGGCGTGATGAGGCGCGAATAGCTTCGACGTGTGAATGGTCTTGCATCATACCAGTTCCATATTGGTTGCGTGATGCAACTGTATTGCCGTGTGCTGTTCGCCGCAAGCGTTTTTGCTTTGGAAATTTTATTTCCGGAATAGACGATTGCCCTTAGGGTTTTGTCGTTTTATCCTGATTGCGACATTGTTGTAAATTTTCTGAGGTTAGATATGGGACGGCCAAATTTTAATATTGCGTGGGCAGCTTCAATGCGGATTTACGATCCGCAAGCGTCAGGAGCCAAAGTTTCTGAAGTCATTGGGGGAAATGTCGCAAAAAATGTCAATAATCCCAATCCGGTTGCGCGTTGGAGCAACACTTGCGCAGTCAGAATGAGCTATATTTTGAACTATTCCGGCATGCACCTCCCGCATGTCGCTGCCCAAACGGTTTCTGGCGCAGACCAGAAATGGTATTTTTTCCGCGTGAAAAACCTAATTGATTATCTTGAAAAAACCTGGGGTAAGCCAGAGGTGGTTCAGTACCCTCCGTCTAATGGAGGTACGCTTGCGGGAAAAAGGGGTGTTATTCTTTTTGAAGTATCGGGGTGGAGCGATGCACAGGGCCATGCAACTCTTTTTAATGGAACAGTTTGCTACGATCATTGCTATTTTAATGAGCCGGGAGTGGCTTACAAAACAGACAAGGCAAATTTCTGGAGTTTGCAATGATGTACCGTTTGCTTCTTCTCGGCTTGGTCTGTCTTTGTGTTAATTCCGAGGTTGCGGTGGGCAAGGATTTGGGTGTTGGCAACGGGCCTCAAGCGGCTGGTCGCACCTATCTTCAGAATTACAAGGATATGGTTTTGGCCACCTGCATTTCCAATGCCTATAAAGAGGATAAGGGCGCATCGGTCGATGCGGGTAGCAGTGTGAGCGCGCTGAGGGACTGGACATATTACGATATGGACAAAAGCCCTGATGACATGAATGCTTTGATCGAAAAATTCCTGACGAAAAATTACAGCAACCCGCTTGCTGAATCTGAAGTCAAAGGTGTGAAATTCGATTTTTTGAAGTGCCTCGATCTGTATCACAGCAAGGAATTGAACGATCAGGCGAAAAAATATGTTGTGAAGCCCAACCATACTTATCGGCAGGATAATCAATCAAAAGGTGATTGAGCGAATGAAAGGCCGCCGGGAACATGGTCCCCGGCGGCCATCAGTTCATTGGAAGCAGGCGCAGTCGCTGTATTTTGCCGGGTCCATGGTCCGGGCGATGGCGTTGACGGCGCAATAGGCTGACGTAACGGAGCCTTCCTGCCAGCCGGGCAGGTAGCTCCAGGTATCGCCCGCGCAGAAGAAGCGGGCGTTTTTCTCGAAGGTGGTGATCTGCTGATAGGCTTGCTTGGTGCTGTCGGTGGACGCGGTATCGGAAGCCCAGCCGCCGACCTGGTGCGGCATATATTGCCAGGCGATGGACACGCCTCGATAGACCTGGTCGGTCTTTCCGGGATGCAAAAGGCCGAGTCCTTTGCGTGCCGTTTCAACGCGCTGGGTATTGTTCAGCTTGGCGTAGTCCACGGCCAGCGGACCACGGTTATAGGCGCCGGTCAACACGCCTGTATGGGCAGTGAAATCCTCAGAAGGATACCAGATCTGGCCGATAATATCGGTTGTCCAGGAAATGCCGCCATAGATCTCATTGTCGGTCTCCCAGAAACGGTCCTTGCCCTGCCAGCCGACCTTGATCGCCGGTGTCCAGAGGTCGGGGGTCTTGTCTCCCCACTGACCTGTCTTCGAGAAGGCTTCAAGGCCTTTGCGGAAGTCTGCGGGGACCGGGTAATCGCCAATGATATTATTGAGCAGCGAGGGGGCCATGGTGGAAATGCAGAAATCGAACTGGGCCTGTTCAGGTTTCCGGCCAGCCGTTTCAAAGGTGATGACCACTTTTTCACCGGCGGAGGCGATTTTCGCCGCTTTGGTTTTGAGCAGGACCAGATGGCCGACTTTGGGGTGCCGCGGCTTGCTGCCCTTTTTCCATAAGGCCGTGGCGGGAACATCCTGAAGCAGCAATTGCTGCCAGATCCGGTCCATGCCGCCCACCGGCTGCATCAAACTTGGTTGCCAGTCCGTGTTGAAATTGTTGAACAGGAAAGAACCCGGCGCCAATTCTGGATTCTCATCAGGGTCGCCGATGAAGCGCGAATCAAGAATTTTGTCGAGCGGGATGGTCTCACGGGTTTTCGGTGCATCGCGCCAGCCACCGGGCAAATGGCTAAAGCCGAGCCGGGTGGTTTCCTGAGCGCCGCCGGTCGCTGTGAGATCGCCGAACACGCGGTAAAGCTTTTCCAGTTTATCCTTGGTCACCACTCCGGCGTCGCCTTGCAGCATCACGCCTTCCTTGGTGACTTTATACATCATCTCAGCCATTTCATTGTACAGGCTGAATGTCACCTGCGCGAAGGATACCGGCGCGCCGTTGTTGAACTCCTTGCTTTGCATCAGGTTGGACATCGACTGGAAGAAGTAAGGCTCCAGCGCCACGCCGATCTCCTGGCAAAGGGCAATCAGATTGACATGGTTGGAAGGAATACGGCCCGGACCTGCATTAAGGTAAAGCTCGACAGGGTTGCCCGCATATTTCTTCGCGGCCCAGGCGTCGTCCATGAATTGGCAGATTTGCAGGTCCGGTGCCGGGCTGTCGGCCGTTTCCTGATAGCGGTCCACATACATCTCGGAAAATTCCTGCGTGCCAGGATAATTCTTGAACCACCAGCTCTTGTAGTGCTCATTCGTTGGCCGCACCGTCAGGCTGCGGCCACCATAGCGGTTGTCGGCCTCGAAGACCTGAACGGAAAAGCCACTGCGGGCCAGCGTCAAGGCAGCCGTCAGCCCGGCAACACCTGCGCCAAGGATGGCGACGCTTTTGCCTTTGCCGAAACCGGTTGGCAGGTTGGGCTTGCTGGTCCGGTAGGCCGCCTGGGCATTACCAAAACCGGTGACCAGAGAGGGAGCCGCAAAAGAACCGGCCAATGCTGTCATGCCGCGCAGCAGCGTGCGGCGGGAAATCGAGTAAGACATCGCAATCCTGTCGTTAAGAGAGGGTGGCGAGCGGCCGGGAACGTCATGATCAAGGTCGGCTCGATCGGAAAAAACGGCCCCTTCCTTCATGGAAAGGAGAATGAGATTTTCTGTGAAATTTCGAAGGTGCCCCTGGGCTTTGCCTCAAGCAAACAGCACAAATCTACAACCTTCGGGGGCAATCATGAAGTTTCTAAAATTCCCCGTCAACTCTTGAAGGACGGAAGCGGCGAACTATTTTTGGTTGCAATGTTTTTACTCGCACCTGCGTGCAATGCTCCGCACAGAAATGAGCTATCAACGCAGCAGCCCGGAAATCAGGTCTGATTTCCGGGCTGCTCATCTATCAAAATGACTGGTGATAATCAGCCTTTCGGCTTGAAGCTCTTCTTGGCGCCGCCAGCCGGTCCTTCGAACTTACCCTTTGGCTTTCCGGCATAAGCGGGCTTGTCGCCCTTGCCTGCATAAGCTGGTTTGTCGCCCTTCGGCTTGCCCGACCAGTCTGATTTCGGCTTGTCCCAACTGCGAGTGTCACCGGCGGCATTGGATTTTTTCTTGAAGGACGATGCTGGCTTGGGGTTGCCCCAGACATCGTCATCGGCCTTGGCCATGTCGTCCTTGTAGGGGCGGCGCTCGGTGGCTTCGGCCTTAGCGGCGTAAGGCTTCTTGTCGCCCTGGGGGGCGCGCGGCTTGCGTTCAGAAAAGTCGCTATCGTCGCGTGGCGGACGGGCTGCACGCTCCTTCGGCGGGGCGTTGAAATCCGGCATGCCGGGCAATTGCTTGACGATAATGCCGCGTTCCAGCGTCTTGTTGGGGCCAAGTGCGGTCAAGAACTGGTCGAGATTGGCCTGGGCGATCTCCACAAAGGTCTCTTCCGGCTGCATCTTGATCGCGCCGATTTCGTTCTTGGTGATATTGCCGTTGCGGCACAGCATCGGGATCAGCCAGCGCGGCTCGGCACTCTGGCGGCGGCCGACCGACAGCGAGAACCAGACGCTGGGGCCAAACTCGCTGCGCGGGCGCGGCGGGGTGTTGGGCTCATAGGTGTCATTCTCGCGGCGCGGACGTTCCGCCTGGATCTTGACCTCCATCAGGTCTTCCGGAGCGGACCGGGTGCTGCGATAGGCGCGCAGATAGGCGGCAGCGATCTTGTCAGCACCGTGGGCCTCCAGCAGCCGGGCGATGGTGGCGGCTTCTTCCTCGCTGATCGCCTCGCTAAACACCGGATCGGCCAGCAGGCGTTCATCGTCGCGGGCAATGACTTCATCGGCGGAAGGTGGCTTGACCCAGGCAGCCTGGACATTGGCACCGCCAAGGATGCGTTCAGCCTTGCGGCGCTGGCTCATTGGTACGATCAGCGCCGAAACACCCTTGTTGCCAGCGCGGCCTGTACGGCCCGAACGGTGCAGCAAGGTTTCGGAATTGGTCGGCAGATCGGCATGGATGACAAGCTCCAGGCCGGGCAGGTCGATGCCGCGTGCCGCAACGTCGGTGGCGACGCACACACGGGCGCGGCCATCGCGCATGGCTTGCAGCGCATGGGTGCGCTCGCTCTGCGAAAGCTCGCCCGACAGCGCCACGACCGAAAAGCCGCGATTATGCAGGCGGGCGGTCAGATGGTTGACATTGGCGCGGGTAGAACAGAACACGATTGCATTGCGGGCTTCATAAAAGCGCAGCGCGTTGATGATCGCATTTTCCTTGTCGGCAGGCACGGTCAGCATGGCGCGATATTCGATATCGATATGCTGCTTCTGTTCGGAAACCGTCTCGATACGCTTGGCATTGCGCTGGTAGCTGCGGGCCAGATCGGCGATGGAGCGCGGCACGGTGGCCGAGAACATCAGGGTGCGGCGCTCGTCCGGCGATTCCTTCAGGATGAATTCCAGATCTTCGCGGAAGCCGAGGTCCAGCATTTCGTCGGCCTCATCCATCACCACGGCGCGCAGGCCGGAGAGGTCGAGCGCACGGCGGGTAATATGGTCGCGCAACCGACCGGGCGTACCAACGATGATATGGGCGCCACGCTCCAGCGCCCGGCGCTCGTTGCGGATGTCCATACCGCCGACGCAGGTGGCAAAAATCGCGCCGGTGTTTTCATAGAGCCATTCCAACTCGCGTTGCACCTGCAAGGCCAGCTCGCGGGTCGGCGCAATGCACAGCGCCAAAGGCTTGACGGCCCGACCGAAACGGTTCTCGCTACCCAACAGGGTCGGGGCCAGCGCCAGGCCGAAAGCCACTGTCTTGCCGGAGCCCGTCTGGGCCGAAACCAGCGCATCCCTACCTTCGAGATCGGTATCGATCATCGCCTGCTGAACGGGGGTGAGGGTGGCATAGCCACGTTTGCGCAAGGCCTCGGCAATCGCCGGAACGATGCCGTCATAATCGGTCATGGGGGTCATCTCTCGAAATGTCTGTCTTCAGGTCGCGCAAAAAGCACGACGCCCGCCGATTGCGGGCATGTTTGGGCTGTTCCTACCCTCCAAACCACGGAAAGTACAGGGGGACGGTGGAAAAAGGGGTGAAATGGTGAAGAGCGACAGACTATCCCCCTGCCACCTACTGTTTCAAACCCGTACCCGCGCCATGGCATAGGCATCGACAAAGGCGCCAGCCCGGAAGGCAAAGGCGCGATGAGTGCCTTCACGGATGAAGCCGAGACTTTCATAAAGAGCAATGGCGGCGGCATTGTCGGTAAACACTGTCAGCTCCAGACGACGAATGTTCAGCCAGTCCTCGGCAATCGCCACCAACTCGCTCACCAGCGCCCGGCCAATGCCGCGCCCCTGATAGGCATCGTGAACGCCGATACCGAGGCTGGCCGTGTGGCTGCGGCGTCCTTGGCCCTGCATGAAGCCAGCATTACCAACAACGATACCATCCATGACGGCGACCAGCGATACGCCGTTTGCGTGGCGGGTTTCGATATATTTTCGGACATCCTGTTCCGCCGGATAGGGCAGGCGCAGCGTACCGGCGCGCACGCCAGGCAGGCTTTGCATGGCGGCGATGCCAGCGGCATCATCAGGCGCTTGGGCGCGAATAAGCAGTCCATCCGGCCATCTTGCATTTGTAGCAAGAGGGGCATTTATGGCCACAGGGGCATTTGCAGCAACGGGTGAAACGGGTGGCGCAGAAAGAGAAGAATTGTCCGGCACGGCTGATCTCCAGGTGAGGCGAGGGAGCAGCGGTGCTTTCAAAACCCTGCTCTACTCGGCAGGGTTTGTGGGATGATCGCTTCTACATCGTGACGATGTGACGACGGCCCCACGTTCCCTGCGGAACGGTGGTGAGGACGGTCATCAGATGGGTCGAGCGATTGGCGATCATCAGGATAATGTCCGGGAAGGGATGTAATTTGTCAATGTCTTATGAGTCCGGTTCATGCTGCGGATCGGCCTGCGATAACAAGTTTCGCCAGCCAGTCCTTTATAATCGTCCCGTCTTGGCCTTCTGGGTCCCAACCATGGCCGCAGGGCAGAAGGTGATAGGCTGTATCTGCACCGGCAGCGGTTAATTGCGCCGCCAATCGCGCCCCGTCCTGCTGATCGCGGCGGCTATCGGTTTCGCCTGACAGGATCAGAACCGGACAGGTTATCGTCTGTGGGAACGGCGTGTCCGGGTCCAGCGAAAGGCCGCGCAACAGGATGGCGCCTTCAATCTCCGGTGCGTGGTCGCGGATTACGGCGGCGGCAACGATGGCACCATTCGAATAGCCGAGGAGAAACGGCCTGCGTCCGCCGAACTGTTGCGTCACGGCTTCGATTAGAAAGCTGATTTCCGTGGCGGAGCGCGTCAGATCGGGCATATCCAGCGACCTGTCGGGCCTGCGTCGGAAAAAGGCATATTTGCCTTCCCAGACAATATTGCCGCGAACGCGCACGATCGGGGAGGTTGGGGCAATCTTTGCTACGTTATCGTCCCAGCAGGTTTCATCCTGACCGGAGCCATGCAGTAGAACGAGCGGCGGGCCGCTTTTTTCAATATGATCGATCTCGCACCAGAACCCGGAGATTTTCGGCATGGCCAGTCCTCCACATTGCCCGAATCGCTGCTGCACTTTATGCCAGTTGGATGTCAGTGCCATTGCAGCCCAAAATCATCGCAATCGATTTCGAGACCGCCAATGAAGAGCGGGGCAGTGCCTGTTCGGTCGGGCTGGCCTTTGTCGAAAACGGAGAGGTGGTGCGGGTAGAAGAGCGCCTGATCCGCCCGAAGACCATGCGGTTTTCCTCCTTCAACATCGCCATTCACGGCATAAGGCCTGATCATGTCGAGGATGCGGGCGAGTTTCCCGAAGTGATGGACGAATTCGCCGATGATTTCGCTGGCGCGATGGTGGTGGCGCATAATGCCGCCTTCGATCTGTCGGTCTGGCGGGCATGTTGTGATCTCTATCGCCAACCCTATCCAAGCCTGTCTTACGTGTGCAGCGTCAAGCTGGCCCAGAAGGTCTGGCCGCAATTGCCCTCCCATCGGCTGAATATTCTGGCAGCGCATCTGCAATTATCCTTTCGGCATCACAATGCCGCCGAAGATGCGTCCGTTTGCGCGCAAGCGGTGATCGCGATGATGGAGCGCCGGGGTACGCAGGATCTGGGCGAGCTTGCTGGCATGATGGGGCTTTCCATTGGGCGACTGTTTCCGGGCGGCTATCAATCCTGCTCGGTTCGCAAGCCTGCGCGGGTGCCTGCTTGACGGTTTTTGTCATGGCGTGGCCGCGCATCTTGTAACGCGGTTATGGAAGCATATCTCTGCTTAAGATGTTTCTCGGAGGCTTTCATGTTCAAATCACCCAAGCTGCTGTTGGCTGCGGCTTTTGCCGCGCTTCTTGGTGCGCCGGCCATGGCCGATGTGGTCGGCAAGGTCGGTGTCGATTGGGTGGGCAACGATATCGTTGTTGAGGCGGTGGCCGATCCGCAGGTGAAAGGCATTACCTGCCATGTCACCTATTTCGACCGTTCGCTGATCGATCGGCTGCATAAGGGCAATTGGTTTGAGGACCCGTCCAACAATTCCATCGCCTGCCGCCAGACCGGGCCGATCGAGATAGGCGATATCAATCTTTCCAAAGGCGGCGAGGAAGTGTTTCGCCAGGGCCGGTCGCTGATCTGGAAGACGCTGGTCGTCAACCGGATCTATGACAAGGACAATGACACGCTGGTCTATCTCATCCACTCCCGGCAGGTGGTCGATGGTTCCGCCAAGATGGCGATTTCGACCGTGCCGCTGTTCAATCAGAGCGTAACCTGGAAAAATGGCAAGCCCTGATTGTATGGCTTGATTTGGCAAATACCAAAAAAGGTCAGGATTCGCACCGGATGGGCCGCGAATTCGGGCGTGTCGCGGCTTTATTGGCGCGGCCTTATGGTGCAGATTACTCCACAGCGGGGGCGCTGGGGAGTTGCAGCGTCATGGGTTTGTTGTAACGCTTTTGTCTGCGGATCGTCTGTTCCTTAAGCCGTTACCGGCTTGTGAGCGTTTCCGATAACGTGACGGTTGTTACGAAGCTCGTGATCTACCGCTTGTCTGCCAAGGCCGTTGATCCTTCTCCTGGGATCACCAGTCTGGAGATGTTGAAAGTCGCCTCCATGCCACCGGGGTGGACTTCTATATTCGAGAGTGTGTCCAGTTCAGATTGAACCGGACACACTCTCGATTGTTTTGTTCTCGGTTCTCTCTCTATCGAAAATCAGGCCCCGCTTTTCTTGAGGTGAGCTCCGAGTTGTCTGCTCCATCCGGGCAGGCAGGTTTGCCAGTCGGTGTGGCGTCTCATGACGTGCCAACCTTATGTGACCTACTTGACGTAAACGATCTTGCCGCCATTGGCAGCGGTCTGCACCCAGATGACGTTTTTCACTAGAATGCCGCGGACCTTCATGGCTTCGCGCAACGCAGGACTGCCATTGATTTCGGCCTGCGATGTCTCGATCATCTGGCGCGAGGGATAACGGACCAGAAGCGGCAGGTCATTGCCGTGGCCGGGCGGATGCTGGTAGATACGCTCCACCGACACGCCGTCATTGTAGCGCTTGCCAAACAGGATATCGGGGAGGGTAAGCTCGCCCGCCATTGCTGGCAATGTAAAGCCTATCGTCAGGCTTGCTGCGATTAGAAGGGCCGAAATCTGCTTTTTCATTATCATTCTCCATGCTGGCATATCGTGATCGCAAAAGTGTGTAGCGGTTTTGCGATCACGATATGCCCAACCAAGCCACGTCACGCAAAACTCCAAGGCCGTTTTACGGCGGAACCCCGCGTGTCATGACTGCGACCAGCGCGCCGACCTCTTAAGACATATAGAGAGCCGATAGCGGCAATTTCAGCCCTACCACCATCATAATTTTAAACGCACGAAACCACCGGTTCGGTGCCATCACGTCCGAACCGGCGGTTTCTTGTTCTTCCTGCTTTTCAATCTGGCTTGAGCTTTGCCGATCAGGCGGCGTTGGCCAGCTCGTCGGCGATAACCGTATCGAGATTGAGGAAGCAGACCATGGATTTTTCGAGCGCCACGATACCGCGGCAGAAGGCGCGCTGCATTTCCGGGATAATTTCCGGGGCGGGCTGCAAGTCTTCACCGCGAATGGTCATCATGTCGGAGACCTGTTCGACCAACAGGCCAACCAGCTTGCCGGCGATGTCGGTGACGATGATGGCCGAGCGCTCGGACGGTTCTGTCATGCTCATGCCCAGCCGGCAGGCCATGTCGATGACCGGGATGACGGCACCGCGCAGGTTGATCAGGCCCAAGACGTATGGGGGAGTATGGGGCATCGGGGTGACGGGTGCCCAACCACGAATTTCACGGATCGCCATGATGTCGATACAGAATTCCTGATCGCCAAGATGGAAGGAAACGATTTCAAGATAGGCGCCGGACTGCTTGATGGCATTAGACATGGTTCAGAACTCTTCCCATTGGTCGGTTGATGGGGCGGCTGCCGTTGCACGGGCTGGCGTGGAGCCGCTGCCTTTGGTGAAAGCCCCCGCAACCTTGCTCATGAGCTGCTTTGCGGGAGACTGCGTTGGTGCTGAGCTCGGTCTTGCCGGCTCAGGTCTGCTTGATGTCGGTCGCGCCTGGTGTGATCCTGGCCGCGTCTCGCCCGCGCCGCCGATCTTGAACTGCCCAACGAGCTGTCCAAGATTGTCTGCATCGCTGGCAAGCGTATGACTTGCCGCATTGGTTTCTTCAACCATCGCGGCATTTTGCTGCGTGACCTGGTCCATCTGTCCGACGGCGGAATTGATTTCACTCAGGCCAACTGATTGTTCGCGCGCCGAGGTTACAATCGACTTAACGTGATCGTTAATTCGCAGCACATCTTCGCCTATTTTATGCAAAGCCTCGCCGGTGGCGGTCACAAGCTCGACCCCGGTGCGCACTTCGTCGCTGGATTTGGTGACCAGATCCTTGATGGTGCGGGCCGCGTCGGCGGCCCGTCCTGCCAGGGCGCGGACTTCCTGGGCGACGACGGCAAATCCCTTGCCCGCATCCCCAGCGCGGGCGGCTTCGACGCCTGCGTTTAGCGCCAGTAGGTTGGTCTGGAAGGCGATCTCATCAACGACGTTGATGATCTTGCCGATTTCGCCGGTGGCACTTTCAATCCGCTCCATGGCCGCCATGGCGTCGGAGACGACGGCACCGGATTGTTCGGCATAGGTCTTGGCATTGTCGACCATGTGGCTGGCATCTTCAGCGCGCTGCGTGCTGGTGCGGACCGTTTCGGTAATCTCGGCCAGTGCCGCCGATGTTTCTTCCAGCGATGCGGCCTGCTGTTCGGTGCGGCGTGCCAGGTCGTCGGCGGCGGAGCGCATCTGATTGGCATTGGCCTGGATGGAGCTGGAATTGATGGAGATCTCGCCCATGACATTGCGCAGATGGGTGGTGACAAGGTTGAAATCGGTGCGCAGGCGTTCGACTTCCTGCGGGAAAGCTTCATCGACCGCTACCTGCAAATCGCCCTCGGCCAGTCGGTTCAGGCCCTTGCCCAAGGCATCGACGGCGGCTTTCATCCGGTCGCGCTCGGCAGCGGCTGCGGCCTCGCTCTCGCGCGTCTCGGTTTCGCGGCTCTTTCGGCTGTCTTCAGCCTCAGCTTCCAGCGTGCGTTTGTCGATGACGGCCTGACGGAAAATATCAGCGGATCGGGCAATGTCGCCGATTTCATCGCCACGCTCCAGACCGAGGATTTCGCGGTCGTAATTGCCCTCGATAATATCCTTGAGGCTGGTGCGGACATTGCGGATGCCGTTGACGACCGAACGGGCATGGATGATCTGCAATCCGAGAACCAGGAAAAACGCAATCAGTCCGATGGTGATCTGCATGTTGATGGCGCTTCTGGACGCCTCAGTCGCGGCAGCCACGCGGCTTTCGACCAATTTGCCAGCGGCGGCTGAGAGATTGGCCAGAGTGTCGCTCAGTTTGCCGCCCGCGCCATCGATGACATCGTCAATTCGCGCATAATCCTCTTCCGGAGCCTGGGTTTCCACCAGTTTCTTCAGTTCCACGGTGACTTCCTGGCGGATTTTCTGAACATCGCTGTCATAGCTTGCAACGTTTGCGGACAGGCCGACATCTGCGGCCACCTGCTTGACGATGGCAGACCCATTGGCCAGCGCCAGGCCGCTCTTGTCGAAAATGCCCTGGCGGTCCGGCTGGATCTTGCCCTCCTCGCGGTCGATGATCGTATCCATGGCCGCAAGAGTGATCTCGCCATTGGCAAGCCGCAAATCGTTGATCGTTTCCAGTTTGTTCTTGAGCTCAATCGCCCGGTTCAACGAGTGATCCAGTTGGCTGCTCTTATAATAGCCGACGGCCAGCATGGCCGCGATGGCGCAGATGGCAGCACCGCCCAAGGTCATCAGGCGCTGGCCGACGGAAATGCTTCGGCCGGAAATTGCGTTGCTCATGAATATCCCCGCATGGCTCAGTTGACGTGACCGGGTTGGTCCAATGGAACATGCTGTGCGGAGTTAGAAGGACTGCGCTCTCCCCTATGGGGGGCTGCTGTCATTGCTGAAACCGCCGCATCTTTCACGTCCAGCCCTTGCCGGTCACGATCTTTGCAGCAATCCTCCAAGGACATCATGTCCTGACGGCGTAAGGCCGACATGCAGGTTGACTGTCTCTCAAGACTGTTAAGCTTCTACTAATACTATTCCCGATTGGTGATTTAATTCTATCCGGTACCACGCAACACCTGTGGTTGGGTCATCACCATAACCCCACAGGACGGCTACGGGCGACGATATGTCTCGGGGGAATGGCATTGGATTTTCCAGCTTTGCGGTTTGTTTGATTTGCCTTGTCTATCCATCGGCTTGTATGGAAGGACGTGGGGCAGACGGTATTTGCGGTGATCAATCATGCCGTGCGCTTTGAAAATGCCGGGCGTTGAAAATTGAGTGAAGCGATGAAGAAACTGCGGATCGGGCTTTGGATATTGGTGGCGGCCTCGGCGGCTTTGTTGGGGTATCTGACGCTTGAAATTGGCCAATCGAGCCGCACGGTGGGCGAGGCGGCCTATGGCGTACCTTTTCAATTGGTCGACCAGCGGGGACAGGCTGTCAGCGAGCAGGTGCTGCGCGGCAAGCCGAGCGCGGTGTTCTTCGGCTTCACCCATTGCCCCGAAGTCTGCCCGACCACCCTGTTTGAATTGGATGGCTGGCTGAAACAGGTGGACCCGCAGGGCGGCCATCTGAATGCCTATTTCGTTTCCGTCGATCCCGAACGCGATACGACCGAGATCCTGAATACCTATGTTTCGAATGTTTCCGATCGGATCACCGGCATTACCGGCGCACCCGACAAGGTCATGGAGATGGTCAAGGGCTTCCGCGTCTATGCCAAGAAAGTGCCGGTGGACGAGGCCAATCCGAACGGCGATTACACCATGGACCATACAGCCTCGGTGTTTCTGCTGGATGCCGAGGGACGGTTCAAAGGCACGATTGCCTATGGTGAAAACCCGGAAACCGCCGTCCAGAAGCTACAAAAGCTGATGAAGGGCTGACCCGCTCGCGGGCGGGGCGCGGATGCCATGCCTTTCCCGCTTTGATGTTGCAACGGCGCGTCAGGCATTGTACCGGAAGCGGCAGGAACGTGGGCGTTCAATCAGCCCGCCCCATAGGGAATATCGACCGTGAGCGAACTTCGTTTTTTCACCAGCACCACCGAAGTGCAGGCCAATCACATTCTCGACCTCCTGAGCCTGGAGTTCGGCGAAGAGGATTATGCGATTGCCACCACGGAAGTCGATGAAAAACGCGATATCTGGCAGACCTCGATCTACCTGATGTTCGATGAGGAAGACGATATACTGGCGAGGGTGAAGACGGCGCTGGTCGCGGAATTTCCGGATCTGCCGGTCGAGCGTGAAGTGATCCCCGATATCGACTGGATCGCCAAATCGCTGGAAGGCCTGACGCCTGTCCGGGCAGGGCGGTTTCTGGTTCATGGGTCCCATGACCGCGACAAGGTGCGTCCCCATGATCTGGCCATCGAGATTGATGCCGGTCAGGCTTTCGGCACCGGCCACCATGGCACGACCGCTGGCTGCCTGGAAATGATCGACAGCGTGGTGCGCGCCCGCAGGCCCCGCAATGCGCTGGATCTGGGCACCGGCAGCGGCGTTCTGGCCATCGCTGTGCGCAAGCTGGTGAATGTACCGGTACTGGCCACCGATATCGATCCGATCGCGGTGCGGGTGGCCAAGGAAAACGGCACTCGCAACGGCGTCCCCAACGGAATCGAATGGCGCACTGCGCCGGGTTTTCATTCAACGGCTTTTGGTGAATTCGGGCCTTTCGACCTGATCATCGCCAATATTCTTGCTCGCCCATTGATGAAGATGGCGCCGCAGCTCGTCACTCATCTGGCGCCGGGCGGTTCCGTCATCCTCTCCGGGATTCTGGCATCGCAACGCTGGAAAGTGATCGCCGCCTATAATGGTGCGGGGGTGAAGCATGTGCGCACCATCTGGCGCAATGGCTGGGTCACCATTCATCTGCAATAGGCCGATCTTTGATATGTTTTCAGCTTGCGATGATTGTGTGCGGTGCAGCAGTGAATAACGCGCATGGCTGGAGCGGGACAATTGCCGTCAGACTTGTGCCAGCAGGCTGGCGTTTTCAGAAATGTCGCTTTTCACAAAAACAAAAAAGGCGGCACCGCCATGCCGCCTTTTCTAGATCAGGTTTCCCTGATCAACCCGCGAACCCTGGGAGGAGAGGCTCAAGCGGGTCCCGTAGCCGGGACTGTATTCGATAGGTAAAATGGCCGCTCGACACGCTTCCACAGCGGCAGCGTCGCATAGGCCATTTCAGCATGGTATTAGATTGCAGCGCGAACCGAGCCGTTGCGGACGGTGCCAGTGCGGGTTTCGCCAGCCAGAATGTCACGCGACAGGGAAGAAGCGCCGGTCAGACCGTTGCGGCCAATCTGACGGCCGAGCGGCATGGCGCGGGTCGGAGCAGAGGTGCGGATCGGGCTGGTCATCGGAGGTCTCTTCGGTTTTGTTTAGCATGTTGCGTTGCGGTGCTTCTAATCGGTTTAGCTGATTTGCGACAGCGTTTTGCTGGCATGGGAGCCATGCGCTCAGCGCATCGATTATGATGCTGTCAGACTCTTTGTGGTCAAAAAACCGTCACAATCTGCCCCGGGCGGACGGGGAAGGGCGAAAAGCGGGGCAAAGGTGATGGAAAGGGTGTCATTTCGGCGCCGCTGTTATAGGTTGGCAGCAGTTTTTGACAGTCTCGGACAGGTCTCATGTTCCAAAGTTTTGACGTTACCTCTACTCCTCAATTCGGCCGCGACCGTGTCGCGGCGCTGCGCGACCGGTTTTCGGGGCTGGGTATCGATGGTTTTCTGATCCCGCGGGCCGATGAATATCAGGGTGAATATGTCCCAGCCTCAGCCGAACGCCTGTCCTGGCTGACCGGCTTTACCGGCTCGGCGGGCGAAGTTCTGGTAACGCAGAGCCAGGCCGTGGTCTTTGTCGATGGCCGCTATGTCACGCAGGTGCGCCAGCAGGTGGACCTCGAGGTGTTCACACCAGGCGACCTGATCGACGAGCCTCCGACCAAGTGGATACCAACTCATGCACCGAAGGGTTTCCGTCTGGGCATCGATCCATGGATGCATACGGTGGCGCAGGTGTCGCTGCTGGAAAAGGCGCTGAACGAGATCGGCGGCACGCTGGTGCTGGTCGATGAAAATCCGCTCGATGCGGTCTGGACCGACCGTCCTGCCGAGCCCTTGGGTGCCGTATCGATCCAGCCGATGTCTGCCGCCGGGGTCGAGGCTGGTGAGAAGATTGCCAAAATCGCCGATGGCCTCGCAGCAAAAGACGCAGCGGCGGTGGTGATCACCGATCCATCGTCGGTGGCCTGGATCTTTAATATTCGTGGCCAGGATGTGCCTCACACGCCGCATCCGCTGTCGCGCGCAATCATCCATGCCGATGGCAAGGCCGAGCTGTTTCTGGACCGGCGCAAGACGAATCCCGAGGTCGAGACCTATCTCGATGGTCTTGCCACCCGGCTTGATCCGCAGAATTTCGTTTTGCAATTGGCGATGCTGGCGCAGACCGGCGCCCGCATTCTGATGGACCCGGATCTCTCGCCAGCGGCATTGGCACGTCTGGTGGCCAGCCGGGGCGGCAAGGTCGTTGATGGTGCCGATCCGGCCAAGCTTGGCCGGGCGGTGAAAAACCTCGTTGAATTGAATGGCTCGGCTGTCGCCCATGTCCAGGATGGCGTGGCCGTGGTCGAATTCCTCAGCTGGCTCGACCGTCAACCTGCGGGCAGCGCGACTGAGATCAGTGCGACTCGGGCTTTGGAAACCATCCGCGCCAAAGTGGGCGAGCGGATGCAGAACCCGCTGAAGGATGTGTCCTTCGATACGATTGCCGGGGCAGGCGAACATGCCGCGATCATGCATTACCGGGTGACGACGGAAAGCGACCGACCGATACGGGCAGGCGAAATGTTCCTGGTCGATTCAGGCGCGCAATATGTCAATGGCACCACGGACATTACTCGCACGCTTGCCGTCGGCGCGGTGCCGGACGATCAGAAACGGTTTTTCACGCTGGTGTTGAAGGGCATGATCGCCATCAGCACGGCGCGTTTTCCCAAGGGGACGCGCGGCTGCGACATCGACCCGCTGGCACGCATCAACCTGTGGAAGGCCGGGGCGGATTTCGCCCACGGCACTGGCCACGGCGTCGGCTCGTTTCTGTCGGTGCATGAGGGACCGCAGCGGATTTCCCGGCTTTCCACCCAGGAATTGCTGCCAGGCATGATTCTCTCCAATGAGCCTGGCTACTACCGGCCCGGTCATTTCGGCATCCGGATCGAAAACCTGATCTATGTGCGCGATCTGGAGCCGGTGAACGGCGGCGACCTTGATATGATGAGTTTCGAGACGCTGACTTTCGCGCCCATCGATCGCTACCTGATCGTTGAGGACATGCTGACCCGTGAGGAACTGCGCTGGCTGGACGATTATCACGCCCGCACACGAGAGCAGCTTTTGCCGCTGGTGGAGGGAGATGATGCCCGAAGCTGGCTGATCCGGGCGACGGAGCCACTGGCGCGGTCTGCTATTTAAAAAAGCGAGGATGCAGAGGCATCTTCGCTTTGGGCATGTTTGTTTTGAAAAATGATAGAGGTGGAAGGAGGGTGTTCAGCGCCCTCTTTCCTCGCTTTCGCGGATGGCCTCATCCAGTGCCACTTCCAGCAGATAGCTCAACATCTCGCAATGAGCCGCTTCCGACGCTTTGATCAGCTTTTGCAGGTCCTCGGCAATCTGATGGATGGAATGGGCGTTCGCTGCCGGTTCCTTGCCGCCGGCAATCAGCTCCAGTCGATGACGTTGATGACCCATTTAAAAAACCCTCTCAATTCATTCCGCCTTTTTGCCGCATGGCGCTATCAATAATATTGCCAATCAGACTGCCCTCACGTTGTGACGAGACGAATCGGCAAGGCAAACGGTTGCGACGACAGAGTTCTACCATAGGTTATTTATATTAAATATAGCTGAATAAGGGATACTAACTGTAAAACAAGCCTCACCCCAGTTTCGGCGGTTTTGGAGAGGTGATTGCCGCAGGGTGGAGCCGAGAGGGATCAGGCCATGAACTGGCGGATCAGCACGGCGGCGCCCCAACCGGTGAGCAGCATGGGGATCAGCGAAAAGCGCAGGCCAACGACGAGACCAAGCAGCATGGCGAATTTCACCTCCATACCACCGGCGTAAAAGGCCGGGGCGACCAGTGTGGTCAACACGGCGGCAGGAACGGCGTTCAGCGCTGCATCGACCCGGGGTGGCAGGGTCTTGAAACGGCTGATCACCAGATAGCCGCCGGCGCGGGTAAGGTAGGTGGCAAGGGCGGCAGCCAGAATGATCGCCACCATAGAGGGGTCGAGATCCATCATTGTGCCACCTCTGGTCTATCCTCTAGGGTCGCCTGGGTCTTGGGTGGCAGAAGGGCTGCGGTAACAATGCCGGCCAGTGCGCCGAGGCTGACATGCCAGGGTGAGCCAACTGCATGCATGGCGAAAACCGCCGCCACGGCACTGACGGCAACCACGATCAGGAAGTTCGGACGCTTGCGAAAGCCAAGCACGCTGCCCATGAAATAGACAGGCAGCAACACGTCGAGGCCGACCGCTTTCGGATCGCCGATCAGGCTGCTGAACACTGCCCCAATCGCCGAAAATCCGACCCAGGGAAGATAGATGGCCAGCGCAAAGCCCATATACCAGCCGAAGGAAACGGACTTGCCACCTTCGGAATGTTTGACGGTTTCGGCAAATTGTGGATCGGTCATGAAGAAGAAGGCGACGGCCTTTTGCAGTCCGCTCAGCCGTTGGAAATACGGGCCAATGGCCGCCGAATAGAGGATATGGCGGAAATTGACGGCAAACACCGAGAGCACGATCAGCCAGGCCGGAACGTTATTGCCGAATAGATCGATGCCAACCAATTGGCTGGCGCCTGCAAAAATCGTCGCACTCATCAGCGTCGCCTCAGCCACCGATTGGCCATGGGCGGCAGCGACTGCACCAAACAAGGCGGCGAAGGGCAATGTGGAAAGGGTGATGGCGGTGCTTTGGCGCGCGCCATCGGTAAAGTCTGACATCGTCTTTTCCTAGAGCATTTCCAGCAAAAGTGTGTAGCGGTTTTGCGTCCGGAAATGTGTTGAAACAAATAGTTAGAGTATTTATGCGTTTCTATGAAACGTAGAAATGCTCTAAATGGGTATATGCCTTGGGATGGCCTGTCTTTCACGCCAGCCCTTATTTCCCCTCCCAAGAATGAGGGGTGGACTAGAACATCATTGCGAAACGAGCAAATCAATAGGAGTGATCCTGCGTTGATTTCCATTGATGCGTGCTCATAGTCATGTCCTATTCCACCCGATCCTTCTTGTCGAAAAGGAACATTGTGAATGCCCAAGACAGATGATGTGAAAGCGGATTTTTCAAAAGAGGAACTGGCCCTGCTGGTCTCACGGCTGCAAAAACACCTGGCGAGTGAGCATGAGGTCGAGCTTGGACGGTTCGAGGTCGAAAGTCTGATCGATTTTCTGGCTGGAACGGTCGGTGTGCATTTCTACAACAGAGGTCTTACCGACGCCCAAACCCTGCTGGCCGAGCAGATCGACCGCTTCAATGACGGGATCTATCAATTGGAGCGGACGATGGCGTCTTGAGGTTTGCGCCATGGTGGACTGTGTTCTCCGTTGACTTGACGCTAGCCAGAACTTAAAGCGCATCTATTGACAAAGCAACCTTTGAGAGCAATTGACGCATGGCGATTAACAAGACGCCCGATCTGCTGTTTTGCTGGGGAGGCCGCGCCGACCATCCTCTGATTGGCAGACGCACAAGCTAGTATTGCGGTTTAGAGCACGTCCGCGTTTCGTTGAAATGCATCAGCTCTCTAAGCCTTTATTTTATGAATTTCTGGACGAAAACCGTTTCACGCTTTTCCTGGAAATATTCTGGGTCCACATTCGATGCTGATTAATATGCTTGGACTTCCCTTTGGTGCGCTTCTGGGAACAGCCGGAGGCTTCCTGGGAACCGGAGGCGGGACATTTGCAATCCCGCTTTTGGTTTTGTTTGCGGCCTATGATCAGAAGCTGGCCCAAGGGACAGCTTTGGTCATGGTGGTCACCAATGTCCTCTATGCCCTGGTGAAATACCGCAATAAGGGTAGCTTCGATCTCAAGACGGCCCTTGTGTTGGCCGTCAGTGGCAGCGTCACGTCTGCGACCAGCTCTCTCTGGGCCTTATCGCTGTCGAGCGAGACATTGAAGCTCTGGTACGGTGTGTTTTTGATGCTGCTTGCGGCCTTCGTCGCCGTCACGCGCAACATAAAATTCGTCTCGCATGGCCTTGATTATCGTTGGGCTTTTCTGCCGGGGGCAATTGGCGGCATATCGCTCGGCTTGTTTGGGGTTGGAGGCGCCATGCTGGCCGTTCCCTTGCTTGTAATGTTCTACGGGCATTCCCAGGTTCGGGCGCAAGGCCTCGGACTGGCGCTGGCGCTGCCCGGTTGCAGCATTAGTCTGATGCAATATGGCTATTACGGCCATGTCGATTGGGTGCTTGGCTCGATGCTGGCCATCGGCGGGCTTTTGGGCGTGCCAGCGGGCGTCCATTTGGCCCACAAGGTCGATGAACGCACCCTGGGTCTGTCATTTTGCACATTGCTGATTGCCGCGGGCCTGCTTGTTGTCGTCAAATAGCCGTAGCGCCTCACGCCGGATGAAGGCGCGAGGCGCTACCTTCTCTTTGGTGGTTACGATTTACGCGGCTGAAACGTATGCTCCGGCCCGGGAAATTGCCGCGCTTTGACCTCGGTTGCATAGTCTTCCACGGCCTTTGAAATCACCCCGGCCAGCTCGGCATAATGCTTGACGAAGCGCGGCTTGAAATCGTTGAACAGGCCCAGCATGTCGTCTGAGACCAGGATCTGGCCATCGCAGGCAGGCGAGGCGCCGATGCCGATGGTGGGGATGGCAAGAGTTTCGGTTATGTCCCGCGCCAACGGCTCCACGGTGCCTTCAATGACCAGCGCGAAAGCGCCTGCCTTGGCTATGGCGGTGGCGTCGGCCCGGATCTTGTCGGCTTCCGCCTCGTCATGGCCTTTGGAGCGGTAGCCGCCTGACGTGTTGACCTGCTGCGGCATTAGCCCGACATGGCCCAGCACTGGAATGCCGCGCTCCACCAGAAAGGCGACGGTCTCGGCCATTTCCGTGCCGCCTTCCAGCTTGATGCCGTCACAGCCGGTTTCCTTCATGATCCGTGCCGCATTGCGGAAGGCCTGTTCCCTGGATTCCTGATAGGAGCCGAACGGCATATCGACGATGACGCAGGCGTGACTGACTCCGCGTAACACCGCTTGCCCATGGGCAATCATCATCTCCAGGGTGACGCCAACCGTGGTGTCCAGCCCGTAGAGCACCATGCCAAGGCTGTCGCCGACCAGCAGCAGATCGCAATGCGTATCCATCAGCCGCGCCATTGGCGTGGTATAGGCGGTGAGGGACACAATCGGGCGCTGATGCTTCAGCGCGGCAATGGTGGTGGGCGTCAGGCGTTTCTGGCGGGGCGGGGCGCTCACTCGGCGGCTTCCTTCTTGCTTCTGGTCTCGATGACCCGGTTATCCAGCAGCTTGGTCGTGCCGATCTCTACGTAAAGTAGCACCAGAAACGGCTGGTCCAGATGGGGCAGGGTGGCCAGCGTATCGGGGTGACGCACGGCGACCACATCGGGCTTTGCCAACGGCTCGCGGGCAATGAATGCGGCAAGGGTGGCTTCCATCTCCGCCGCATCGGTTACGCCTGCCCGGTATAACCGTTCCGCCTCCTCCAGCGCTTTCGGCACGATGACGGCGGCGGCGCGCTGCTCCTCGGTCAGATAGACATTGCGTGACGAGCAGGCCAGCCCATCCGCCTCGCGGACGGTTGCTACCGGCACGACGCGCACCGGCATGGCCAGATCCTCGACCATGCGGCGGATGATCGCCACTTGCTGATAATCCTTCTCGCCAAAATAGGCGGCATCCGGCTGGACGATGTTGAACAGCTTGGTGACGACGGTTGCCACGCCCGCGAAATGGCCGGGACGGGCCTTGCCCTCCAGCTCACTGCCCAGCCTCGGCAGATCAACGACGGTCTCCATCGGGCGCGGATACATGTCGGCCACGCCAGGCGCAAACAGAAAATCGACGCCCGCCGCCTCCAGCATTTCACTGTCACGGGCGAGATCGCGGGGATATTTCTCCAGATCTTCGCCCTTGCCGAATTGCAGTGGGTTGACGAAGATCGACACAACGGTCACGGCGTTTTCAGCCCTGGCCTGCGCGACCAGCGTCAGGTGACCCTGATGCAGATAGCCCATGGTCGGCACGAAGCCGATGGATTTTCCAGCCTTGCGGCAGGCATCGAGCCTTTGGCGCAGGGCTGCAATCGTGTTGATAATCTCCATGGCGGCCCTCCCGAACCGATTCTTTTTGCAGCAGCTGATGCTTTTAGACGAGGACATCCGCACTGGTGATCAGCCGTGCGCCATGGGCCTGCATCTCGGCAATCGCCGCCTCCACCGTCTGCGGATCAATGCCCCGGCTGCCATCGATAATCAATCGCACGGTAACACCCGGTAGCATGTCGAGCGCATCCAGCACGGAGAACTTGACGCAATAATCGGTGGCAAGGCCCATGACATCCAGCTCGGTGATGCCCTTGTCGATCAGCCAGGTGCTAAGGCCCGTCAGGGCGGTCTGATCGTTGTCGCGCAAGGCCGAATAGCTGTCCACCAACGGGTTCAGTCCCTTTTTCTGCACATGATCGACCCGGGGGAGGTCGAGGCCGGGGTGAAACTCGGCATCCACTGTCCCCTGTACGCAATGGTCCGGCCACATCATCTGCGGCTTGCCGGAAAGCTCGCCCAGTTCGAAAACCTTGGCGCCGGGATGCTGGGAGGCAAAGCTGCCATGATTGGCTGGATGCCAATCCTGCGAGGCGACGATCAGGTCATAGGCCCCGCTGGCCATCAGGGCATTGGCGATGGGGACGATCTGATCGCCCTCTGCCACCGGCAGATTGCCGCCCGGGCAAAAGCCATTCTGGATATCGATGAGAAGCAGCGCCTTGGTCATGATCCCTCCTGCTGATTTTGCGCCAGACCATGGCAAGGCCGATCGATGCGCGCAAGGGTATGGGTAAGAGTATTTGGTCTCAAAATTTGATTTGCCGGTAAGATCGGTAGGAACCTAACGGTCGCTCCCGCGTTTGCAGTTCACCTATGCGCAAATTTTTGACGCACCCCCGCTTATTTTCAACATGCATCGGATTTGTCCTATGATCCTAATCGTTACAGCGGTCGTTTTCGCCGTCATCGGGCTCGCGCTCGGCGGCGGAGGCGGCTATCTCCTGTCGCTCGGCGGTAGCCCGTTTTACCTCATCGCCGGTCTTGCCTTCATCCTCGTTGCGCTGCTTCTGGCGATGCGCAAGGCGGCGGCGCTGTGGATCTATGGGCTGTTCATTCTCGGCTGCCTGGGCTGGGCGATCTGGGAGGTCGGCTTTGACTGGTGGCAGCTTGGCACACGCGGCGGGCTGGTCATCGTACTTGGCTTCGTGCTGCTTCTGCCTGCCGTCCGCCGCAGGCTCGGACCGCTGCATCGCCGCGAAGGCGGCATTGCCGCCAGTGCCTGGCCGGTGGCTCTGCCGGTGCTGGTCGCGCTTGTTGTCGCTGGCTATTCGATGACGCAGGACCCTTACGACAAGCCGGGTACGCTGCCGATGGATGTGGCCAGCGCCACGCCGTCCTATGGCGGCGACATGGCCGATGGCGAATGGCATCAATATGGCCGCACACCCTATGGCCAGCGCTACTCGCCGCTCACCCAGATCACCACCGATAACGTCAAGACACTGAAGACCGCCTGGACCTACCAGACCGGCGACGTGAAACAGCCCGGCGATGTCGGCGAGACCACCTATCAGGTGACGCCGCTGAAAGTGGGCGACACACTCTATCTCTGCACGCCGCACAATTGGGCCATCGCCGTGGATGCGGCGACCGGCAAGCAGAAATGGAAGTATGACCCCAATGTCGGCCTGAACCCGGATCGCCAGCACCAGACCTGCCGTGGCGTCACCTATTATGCCGACCCCGCCGCTACAGCAGGGGCACCCTGCGCTACCCGCGTCTATCTTCCGACCTCGGATGCGCGGCTGATTGCGCTCGATGCCGCCAATGGCAAGGTCTGTGAGAGCTTCGCCGACAAGGGGACGCTGCATCTGGAACAGGGCATGCCCTATAATCCGGCTGGCTATTACTATTCCACCTCGCCGCCGGTGATTGCCGCTGGCAAGATCATTATTGGTGGGGCAGTCAACGACAACTATTCCACCAAGGAGCAATCCGGTGTGATCCGTGCCTTTGACGTCCAGACCGGGGCGCTGGTGTGGAACTGGGATAGTGGCAATCCGGGCCAGACCCAGCCGCTGCCAGAAGGCCAGACATACACCGCCAATTCGCCGAACAGCTGGTCGGTATTCTCGGTCGATGAACAGCTGGGGCTCGTCTATATCCCGCTTGGCAATCAGGTGCCGGACCAGTTGGGCATGAACCGCAGCGCCAATGTGGAAAAATATTCCTCCTCCGTCGTGGCGCTGGACCTCAATACCGGCGCCGACCGCTGGGTGCAGCAATTCGTCCATCACGATCTCTGGGACATGGATGTTCCTGCCCAGCCCGTGCTGCTGGATATTACCCGCGATGGCACCACCGTTCCCGCGCTCGTTGCCTCCACCAAGCAGGGCGATGTCTATGTGCTGGACCGGCGCACTGGCCAGCCGATCATTCCGATCAAGGAACTTCCAGCCCCCGGCGGCACCATCCCCGAAGATCATGCATCACCAACCCAGCCGATTTCCGCCTTAAGCTTCCGCCCACCGAAGCTCGAAGAGCGCAATATGTGGGGCGTGACGCTGCTCGATCAGCTGGCCTGCCGAATCAAGTTCCACCAGTTGCGCTATGACGGCCAATATACCCCGCCATCGTTGCAGGGCTCGATCATCTATCCCGGCAATTTCGGTACGTTCAACTGGGGTTCGGTTGCTGTCGATCCGGAAAAACAGGTTATGTTCGGCATGCCGACCTATCTGGCCTTCACCTCACAGCTTGTGCCGCGTGATCAGGTTCCGGCCAAGGGGCAAGGCGAAAAAGGCTCGGAACAGGGGCTGAACCGCAATGATGGCGCGCCTTATGCCGTGAAAATGGGTCCATTCCTGTCGCCCATCGGCGTTCCCTGCCAGGCGCCGCCATGGGGTACGGTTGCCGCCGTCGATCTGAAGACCGGCAAGATCGCCTATCAGCATCGCAATGGCACTGTGCATGACATGACGCCGCTGCCGCTGCCCTTCAAGGTCGGCGTACCCGGCATCGGCGGGCCGATGATTACCAAGGGCGGCGTGGCTTTCCTCGGTGCTGCCGTCGATAATTATCTTCGCGCCTATGACCTCGCCACAGGCAAGGTTCTCTGGGAAGGCCGGCTTCCGGCTGGCGGCCAGGCGACCCCGATGAGCTACGAGCTGAACGGCAAGCAGTATGTTGTGATGGTCGCAGGCGGTCATGGTTCAATCGGCACCAAGCCGGGGGATTATGTGATCGCCTATACGCTGCCCTAGCCGCTCCGCCCCATAATCGCCGCTGACTGGCTGTAAATGGCGATGTCTGTGCTTACCTAGGCTCACGTACATGAGTACGCTCGGCTCCGGTTCTCGACATCACCATTTTCGCCACGTCATCGGCAATTCTGGAACGAACCGGCACCTCGCATTCCGCAAATACAAAATATTATAAAATCTCACCCCTGCCGGTTTTCACCGGGAGGGGTCTTCTTTTGGAACAATTGATTCAAATGTCCTTCCGCTACGGCAACCAAACCTTAACCATGAAGCCGTAAAACGAATCATCAGTATAAAGGATGGTTCGGATGCCCAACACTGCCGCCAAGCTTGAACCCGTCGTCTCGACGCTGGCTTTCTTCCCGCTGGCCAGCCGCCGTGACATGGTGCGTGGTGCCGCCGTGACGCTGGACCGCCTGCAAGGCAACGATGCCACCATCTACTGGCGCGCCACCTGCCGCCAGCTCGGTGCCGAACTCCTCGATCTCGGCTGCCCCGAAGACGTGATGCGTGGCGAGATCATGAATTTCCAGGACGCCGTGCAAATGGAACTGATGTGGCTGCATCGGAATGAGGAAGCGCGGGGCTGAGCTTGCACTGGCGGCGGGGTTTTAAGTTGACGCCTGCCATGGGTTGACAGGGATTACGCCCAGTCCAAAAATTCTAACCGCTGGTTTAGGAAAAATCGACATCACGGGTCGTAAGCTCGATCAGTCCAAAGGCAATGAAACGTCAATCAGATGCTTTGCCTCACATCGGATCACTTAGCTTGTCTTTAAAAAGAAATCGCGTAAGGCGGCAACGAAGGCTGCGTGATTGTCGAGCATCATGTTATGGCCAGCCTCTGGAATTGTAACGACCGGCAGGCTGGCGGCGCGGATTTGGTCCTGGCAATGCGGATTGGGTGTTTTGGCTCCGACGATAATCAGCCGTGGCATGGTCAGCCCAAGCAGCCGCTCGCAAAGATCGTCCGGCATGTTCTTTCCAAGCGAATGCTCGCTGCGATACATGGCAACCGGGTCGGCGTTCCGCATCGTTGCTGGCCATACATCGCCAACGGAGGTCAAAGCATTGGCAAAGCCCTGCTCAATAAAGGCGTGTTCGGTATAAGCCTCGGCACGGAGCCGGGGAGTGGGCGTCAGGCTTGGCTCGCATAGAACCAGAGAACCGACAAGATCCGGCCTTGACGACGCGAGCGCAACGGCAATAGAGCCGCCCATGCTATGGGCGACGATGTCAACATTCGACAAGCCAAGGTCGTCGAGCAACCGTGCCAGGCTTTGTGCCTGACGATCAATGGTATAGTCGTAATCTTGGGGCCGATCGCTGATGCCGAAGCTGAGCAGATCAATGAGCAGGCTTCTTTGGCCGACGAGCAACGGATCTGCCGCACTTGCCGTGAAATAGGCGAGCGAGGAGCTTCCAAGGCCATGGATGAAGATCCGCACTGGCTCTCGTCCTGCCAGTTCGACATAGCCGATCCGCGCGCCGGTATCTGTAACAGCAACATGCTTCATGGCTCAAGCCCGCTCCACAAACCCATCGAGCACCCGCTTTTGCCCAGCTCGATCAAAATCAATCGTCAGCTTATTCCCCTCGACGACAGACACATTGCCGTTGCCGAACTTGATATGAAAAACCCGGTCGCCGACGGTGAATTTTGATGGTTCGGTGCTGGTGGATTTGGCGACCAACTGGCCGTCGATGGTTTGGCCGCGGGGGCCGCTTTCGCCGTAGCCGATGCGTTCGACCGCGTGGCCGGAGCGGCTGCCCCAGTTTTCGCGGGTGGCGTCGGTTTTGTTGGCCTGGGCGCGTTTCCAGCCGGGGGTGGAATAGGAATTGGCAAACGGTTCCTGTTTGTCAAAGCGGGACTGGCCGTAGCCGCCGCGTCCATAGCCGCCATAGCTGGTTTCCACTTCTGCCACTTCCACATGGGCGGGCGGTAGTTCATCCAGGAAGCGCGACGGCATGGTCGATTGCCACAGGCCATGAATGCGCCGGTTGGAGACGAACCACAGGTGGCAGCGGCGCTTGGCGCGCGTCAGGCCGACATAGGCCAGCCGCCGTTCTTCCTCCAGCGCGGCGCGTCCGCCTTCATCAAGAGCGCGCTGATGCGGAAACAGGCCTTCTTCCCAGCCGGGCAGGAACACCGTTTCGAATTCCAGCCCCTTGGCGGAATGCAGCGTCATGATTGAAACGGCGTCGAGATTTTCGTTGGTCTCGGCATCCATCACCAGCGAGACATGCTCCATGAAGCTGCGCATGCTCTCGAAGGCTTCCATCGAGCGGATCAGTTCCTTCAGGTTTTCCAGCCGCCCCGGCGCTTCCGTCGATTTGTCGTTCTGCCACATGGCCGTATAGCCGCTTTCGTCGAGGATCTGCTCGGCAAGTTCGGTATGCGGCGTGTTTTCCAGCAGATCCTGCCAGCGGCGGAAATCCGTCACCACATCAAACAGCGCCTTGCGCGCCTTCGGCTTCAGTTCGTCGGTCTCGATAATGTCGGAGGCCGCCGCCAGCATCGGAATATCGCGTGTACGGGCATAGTCATGCAGGGTGCGCACGGTGGTGTCGCCTAACCCACGCTTTGGCGTATTAACGATCCGCTCGAAGGCCAGATCGTCGGCGGGCTGGCAGACCATGCGGAAATAGGCCATGGCATCGCGGATTTCCAACCGCTCGTAAAAGCGCGGACCGCCGATGACCCGGTAATTCAGCCCAAGCGTCACGAACCGGTCTTCAAACTCGCGCATCTGGAAGGAAGCGCGCACCAGAATGGCCATGTCGTTGAGCTTATGCTGGTTGCGTTGCAGCTGCTCGATTTCCTCGCCAACGGCACGCGCTTCCTCCTCCGAATCCCATGCGGCATGCACCACGACTTTCTCGTCGTTCGGATCAACCCGGTCGGTAAACAGCGTCTTACCCAGACGCCCCTCGTTATGGGCAATCAGGAACCCGGCGGCACCGAGAATATGCTCCGTCGAGCGGTAATTGCGCTCCAGCTTGATGACTTTGGCGCCCGGAAAATCTTTTTCAAAACGCAGGATGTTGTCCACTTCGGCCCCACGCCAGCCATAGATCGACTGGTCATCATCACCAACGCAGCAAATATTCACCGTGCCGTTTGTGACCTTGCCATCAGCGGTTCTGCTGCTGGGCCGCTGCGCCAACAGCCGCAGCCACATATATTGCGCCGTGTTGGTGTCCTGATACTCATCGACAAGAATATAGCGGAAGCGCTGGTGATAGTCCTTCAGCACATCCGGATTGGCGCGGAACATGCGGATCGGGTGCAGCAGAAGATCACCGAAATCGCAGGCATTCAGGCTTTTCAGCCGGGCCTGGTAGGCGGCGTAAAGCTCGCGGCCCTTGCCATTGCCAAAGGCGCGGGCATCCCCCTCGGGAATCTGCGCCGGGTCGAGACCCTTGTTTTTCCAGCCGTCGATCATTCCGGCAAACATCTTGGCGGGCCAGCGCTTGTCGTCCAGCCCTTCGGCCTGGATGATCTGCTTGATCAGCCGCACCACGTCATCGGTATCGAGAATGGTGAAATCCGATGTCAGGCCGACCAGTTCGGCATGACGGCGCAAAAGCTTGACACCGATGGAGTGGAACGTGCCAAGCCACGGCATGCCCTCGACAGCGCCACCAACCAGAACGCCAACGCGCTCCTTCATCTCGCGGGCCGCCTTGTTGGTGAAGGTGACGGAGAGGATCTGGCTGGGGAAAGCGCGGCCAGTGGCCAGAATATGGGCGATACGAGTGGTCAATACCCGTGTCTTGCCGGTGCCGGCACCCGCCAGCACCAGAACGGGACCGTCAAGGGTTTCCACCGCTTCACGCTGTTCCGGGTTAAGGCCGGAGAGATAATCCGGATTGCGGTTCTGGTCGCGCGCCGCCATGGCCCGCGCAGCGATGCCCAATCCGCCGCCCGCAGGCGTCGTGGTTTCCTTTTCCGGCGTAGCCGTGCCTTTCGCTCCTTTTGCGGAGGTGCGGGGTGCAGGCTCTTCGTCGAAGAAGGGAATATCGTCAAAACCGTTGCTCATGCCCCTCAATGTAGTGATTCTACTCCGAAAGGCCAGTGAAAACGTTCTTGTTTCATTCCAATTCCGGCAAAGCGCAATCCAAATTCTGGAAAATCGGGCAGAAAAGCCTGGCGAAGATAGCTCCCTTAAAAGTTGGGGGTGGGAGGTCGCGGCACGGGGTGGATGCCTGAGATTATTCTCTTTCAATCACAGGCGCGTGAGAAGACTTGCTGCGCGGATTCCTGTCACGAAAGCTTCATGGAAGCGACTTACGCCAATTCCAGTGTCGCTCGAAAAGCCGCTGGGGCTTTGAGAGATTGCTCGACGAACACGGGGATTATTCCGATGACTTTCATGAAAAAGATCGCCACGGGTGCGGCGCTTGCCGCCTTTTCGGTCGCCTTTACCGGTGCGGCTTTTGCCGCCGATATTTCCGGTGCCGGTTCCAGCTTCATCTACCCTGTGTTTTCCAAATGGGGTGAAGCCTATAAGGCCAAGACTGGCATCAGCCTGAATTACCAGTCCATCGGCTCCGGCGGCGGCATCAAGCAGGTTGAAGCCAAGACCGTGACCTTCGGCGCTACCGACAAGCCGCTGAGCGACGAGGAACTCACCAAGAACGGCCTGACCCAGTTTCCGATGGTGATGGGCGGCATCGTGCCGATGTATAATATCGAAGGCGTCAAGCCGGGCGAACTGGTGCTGGACGGCAAGGCGCTCGAAGCCATTTACATGGGCACGATCACCAAGTGGAACGACCCGGCGATTGCAGCCCTCAACAAGGGCGTTAAGCTGCCCGACCAGGCCATCGTTGTCGTTCATCGTGCCGATGGCTCCGGCACGACCTTCAATTTCACCGATTACCTCAGCAAGGTTTCCGCCGAGTGGAAGAGCAAGATCGGTTCCGACACTGCTGTTGAATGGCCGGTTGGTATCGGTGCCAAGGGGTCTGAAGGCGTTGCCAATACGGTCAAGCAGACCGCTGGCGCTATCGGCTATAACGAATATGCCTATGTGATCCAGAACAAGCTTGGCTATGCCAAGATGAAGAACGACGCCGGTAAGGTGGTCGAGCCTTCACTGGACAGCTTTGCTGCCGCCGCTGCCAATGCCGATTGGGCCGGTGCCAAGAATTTCAACGTCGTCATCACCAATCAGCCCGGCGAAAAGAGCTGGCCGATTGCTGCTTCCACCTGGGTGCTGATCCATAAGGACCCTGTCGACAAGGACGCGACCGAAGCCGCGCTGAAGTTCTTCGCCTGGGCCTACAAGGATGGCACCGGTGAAGCCAAGGCGTTGGAATATGTCGCTATTCCAAAGCCGGTGGTGAAGCTGATCGAAAACTCCTGGGACAACATCCAGAAGGACGGCAAGCCGGTCTTCAAGGCGATGTAATCGCCGTTCGTCTTTCCTCGCCAAAAACAGCGGACGGTCATCGCCCGCTGTTTTCATATCTGAAACACGCCGCTGCCTTGTCCCTTCGGAAAGCTCTGCATGACCGCCATTCATCCGTCGACCATAAGCGAGGACGAGGCAAGAACCGCTGCCGCCAAGCGGGTGCGCTTTGCCGATGCAGTGTTCATCCGCGCCACCTGGCTTTGCGCCATGCTGGTGATGGTCGCATTGCTCGGGGTGTTCCTGTCGCTGCTGATCGAATCCCTGCCGACCTGGCGAGAATTCGGCCTATCCTTCCTGTGGAACGAACGCTGGAGCCCGGCCAAGGACATTTACGGGGCCGCCGCACCGATTTACGGCACGTTGATTACCTCGGTTATCGGCCTGGTGATCGGCGTTCCCGTCAGCTTCGGCATCGCTATTTTCCTGACTGAAATGTGTCCACCGCTGCTGCAACGGCCCATCGGCACTGCCATTGAGCTTCTGGCTGGCATTCCCAGCATTATTTACGGGCTCTGGGGCTTCTTTGTGCTGGCGCCGATCATGCAATCCGTGGTGCAGCCCGCTTTGATCGCCACATTCGGCAATGTGCCTGTTCTCGGCCTGCTGTTCAGCGGCGCACCCTATGGCATCGGTCTTCTGACAGCGGGGATCGTGCTGGCCATCATGGTCATTCCATTCATCACCTCTGTCACCCGCGATGTGTTCGGTACGGTGCCGGTGCTGCTCAGAGAATCGGCCTATGGCATGGGCATGGCCACCTGGGAAGTCGTCTTCCACATCATCATTCCCTATACGCGGCGCGGCTTGATCGGCGGCGTCATGCTGGGGCTTGGCCGGGCGTTGGGCGAAACCATGGCGGTCACCTTCGTGATCGGGAATTCACACCGGATCGCCACCTCGCTGCTATCGCCCGCCACGACGATTTCCGCCTCGATTGCCAATGAGTTTTCCGAGGCGACATCGGATCTCTATACGTCCAGTCTGGTGGCGCTTGGTCTCATCCTGTTCTTCATTACCTTTGCAGTTCTGGCGCTTGCCAAGTGGCTGATCGGGCGCAGCGAAAGTTTTTGAGGCCAGCCGATGTCGATTGTTTCTCGCCGCTATCTCGTCAACCGTATCGCCCTTGGCCTGTCACTGGCCTCGGCCATGCTTGGTCTCGCCGTTCTGGCGGCGATCCTGTGGACGCTGTTCAGCAATGGTCTGCAAGCGATCACGCTTGACCTCTTCACCAAGATGACACCGCCGCCCGGCTCGGATGGCGGTCTTGCCAATGCCATCTATGGTTCCTTCATGATGACGCTGCTGGCAACTGTGGTGGCAACGCCAATCGGTATTCTGGCTGGCACCTATCTTTCGGAATATGGGCGCGGCACGAAGCTTGGCATGGTGGCGATCTTCGTCAATGATATCCTGCTGGCCGCACCGTCCATCGTCATTGGCCTGTTTGTCTATACGCTGCTGGTCGTGCCGTTCCGGCATTTCTCCGGCTATGCCGGGGCTGCCTCGCTGGCGCTGATTGCCATTCCGGTCATCAACCGCACCACCCAGGATATGCTGGCGCTGGTGCCGGATGCAATGCGTGAGGCGGCGGCGGCGCTTGGCGCGCCACGCTGGAAAATCATGACCTCGGTGATCTGGCGCAGCGCCCGCTCCGGCATGTTGACCGGTGTGCTGCTGGCTGTCGCCCGGATCAGCGGCGAGACCGCACCTTTGCTGTTTACCGCGCTCAACAATCAATACTGGACCGCCGATCTCAGCCAGCCGATTGCCAATCTGCCGGTGGTGATCTTCCAGTTCGCCATGAGCCCCTATGAGGATTGGCAGCGGCTGGCCTGGGGCGGGGCATTGCTGATCACGGTGACGATCCTGGTTTTGAATATCGTCGCACGAAGCCTGTCGGCGGGCTTGTTGTTTGGAAAGAAGGATAGATAGATGCAAATGTCTGACACGGGTACCAGGACGCCTCTGATGCGCGCGCCCCTGCAAGCCTTCAATCCGTCCGATATTGGCCGCCCTATCAAGGTCGAGGCCAAGCAGCTGTCATTTTATTACCAGAACGGCTATCAGGCGATCAAAAATGTCGATCTCGGCCTGCGTGACCGCACGGTCACCGCCTTTATCGGCCCGTCCGGCTGTGGGAAATCGACCCTGCTGCGAATTTTCAACCGGATGTACGATCTCTATCCGGGCCAGAAGGTGACGGGCGAGGTTTTGCTCGATGGACGCAATATTCTCAACCCATCGGAAGACCTGAACCGGCTGCGCGCCAAGATCGGCATGGTCTTTCAAAAGCCGACGCCGTTTCCGATGTCGATCTACGAGAATATCGCTTTCGGCATCCGTCTTTATGAAAAGCTTTCCAAGCCGGATATGGATAATCGCGTTGAAGCAGCACTTCAGGAAGCAGCCCTTTGGGGTGAGGTGAAGGACAAGCTGCACCAGAGCGGGCTTGGGCTTTCCGGTGGTCAGCAGCAGCGCCTGTGCATTGCCCGCGCCATTGCCGTCAAGCCGTCCGTGCTGCTGCTGGACGAACCGGCCTCGGCGCTCGATCCGATCTCGACCAGCAAGTTGGAAGAATTGATTGAAACCCTACGGTCCACCTATTGCATCGCCATCGTCACCCATAATTTGCATCAGGCGGCGCGCATCTCGCAATATACCGCCTTCATGTACCTGGGCGAACTGGTGGAATTCGACCGCACCGAAGCGATTTTCAGTGCCCCAAGCGACCAGCGTACCAGCGATTATGTGACCGGCCGGTTCGGCTGATCGTTCCGCGATGCCGAGGACGGGATATCAGCAATTCCTGCCGCAATGACTGGACAAGCCTGTCTGGTCTGGCCATACCTGCAACCAATTGACAAAATGGTTCGAGATGCAGGGAGACGGGCATGAGCAGGAAGGATGTCGTGGCGGGAATGCGCAACGAGGAAGGGATCGCAACCGTTCTAGGCCTGCTCAAGCAGTCCTTCGGCGAGCGGTTCCAGACCGGCCAGTCCTTTCGTGAGCAACATGCCCACACCACCACCTATCTGCCGGCGCAATTGCCCGATGGGGTGGTTTTCGTCGAAAGCGCCGAGGATGTGAAGACAGTGGTGCGGATCTGCGCCCAGCATAAGGTGCCGATGGTGCCGTTCGGGGTTGGCTCGTCGCTGGAGGGGCAGGTCAATGCGGCGCATGGCGGTATTTCCATCGATTTCACCCGGATGGACAAGGTTCTTGAGGTCAATGCCGAGGATCTCGACTGCGCCGTGCAGCCCGGCGTGACGCGCGAGGCGCTGAACACCTATCTGCGTGATACCGGCCTGTTCTTCCCCATCGATCCCGGCGCCAATGCCTCCATTGGCGGCATGGCCTCGACAAGGGCTTCCGGCACCAATGCGGTACGCTATGGCACGATGAAGGACAATGTCATGGCCCTGACGGTGGTGACCGCCAATGGAGAAGAGATCCGCACCGCCCACCGCGCCCGTAAATCCTCGGCGGGCTATGACCTGACACGGCTGTTTGTCGGTGCCGAAGGTACGCTGGGGGTGATCACCTCGATCACCCTCAAACTTCAGGGCATTCCGGAAAAGATTGGTGGCGGGGTCTGCGCTTTTGCCGATGTAAAATCGGCCTGCGATGCTGTCATCATGACCATCCAGATGGGCATTCCCGTGGCGCGGATCGAGCTGCTCGACGCTATGCAGGTCCGGGCCTGCAATGCCTATTCCAACCTTAGCCTGCCGGAAAGGCCGACGCTGTTTCTGGAGTTTCACGGCACGGAGCAGACGGTGGCCTTGCAGGCGGAACAGTTTGCAGCCATTGCCGAGGAGTATGGCGCCGAAGACCTGCGCTTCACCTCCGATCCGCAGGAGCGCGCCCAATTGTGGAAAGCACGTCACAACGCCTATTGGGCAGGCCGGGCGCTGGCCCCGGAACTGGCGGGCTTGTCGACCGATGTCTGCGTGCCGATCTCCAAACTGGCGGAATGCGTGGCGGAAACCCAGGCCGATATTGCCGAGACCGGGCTTCTGGCACCGATTGTCGGCCATGTCGGTGATGGTAATTTCCATCTGCTGATCCTGTTCGACGACAAGGACGCTGAGAATGTCGATAAGGTAGAGGCGTTCATGGCGCGGTTGAACGACCGTGCGCTGGCCATGGATGGCACCTGCACCGGCGAACATGGGGTCGGCCAGGGCAAGATGTCCTATCTGGAAGCTGAGCTTGGCGGAGCGCTGGATGTGATGCGCCAGGTAAAGCGTGGACTGGACCCCGACAATCTGTTTAATCCAGGCAAGATCTTCCGGCTTTGATCCGCAGGCTTAAAGCCGTTACCATAATGAGTAGGCCGGTTTGATAACGGGCATGAAACAACAACATGAAACAACTTAGGGAGTCGCAGTGCTAGGCAGACTGTTCATCGCGTTTGGCGGATTGGTCGTGGTGGCGCTGTTTGCCGCGCTTCTAGCGCCGCTTTTCGTCAACTGGACGGACTTCCGCAAGGATTTCGAGGATCAGGCCAGCCGTCTTCTCGGTAAAAAGGTGGTGGTCCACGGCGCTGTCGAGGCGCGTATCCTGCCGTTTCCGTCGATCACGATGAATGACGTCACGGTCGGGCCGGGTACTGATGGCAAGACGCTGGCGCATGTCGCGCGGTTTTCCATGGATGCCGAGCTTGCGCCGTTCCTGTCTGGCGAAGCGCGGATTTTCGCCATGCGGATCGAGCAGCCGAATGTGCGGTTGCGCGTGTTGCCGGACGGTTCGCTGGACTGGTTGCAGGGCAGTCAGCCAAGCCTGCCGGGTCGCAATGTCGTGCTGGAAAAGGTGACGGTTGTCGATGGCGCTCTGACCCTGGTCGATCAGCAGACAGGTCGCACCCGCCAGATCAGCGGACTCAATGCCGATATGACGGCCCGCTCGCTGGCCGGTCCCTGGACGGTGACGGGGCAGGGCGCGCTTGATGGCCAGTCCGGCAATTTCTCGCTGTCCAGCCTGCAACCGGATCCGGCCAAGGGCGCTGTGCCGGTGAAAATCCATATCGCCCCGGATGCAACGCCCGTCGATATCGACCTGTCCGGCGATCTCACGCTTGTCGACAAGCGCCCGACCTTGCAGGGAAGTTTCCTGGCGGCCTTGCGCGCCACTGCCAATGCCGAGGACGGTCAGGTGAGCGCGCCGATGGGTAATCCGGTGCTGCCGCCACGCATCAAGGGCAAGTTCGAACTGGCCAATGACCGGGTGCGGATTCCGGAATACCGGATGGAAATCGGTGCCAGCGACCAGCCCTATATCATCACCGGCGAGGCGACGCTGGACAGCGGCAAGGCGCCGGAATTTCTGCTGACAGCTGAGGGCCAGCAGATCGACGTCGATAAGCTGACGCCCACCCTGCCCAAGGGCAAGACCGGTCGGCAGATGCAGAATTCCGCTCGCCAGCGTATCCAGTCGCTGATCGCGCTCGCAGACCGGATCCCCATTCCAGATATGCCGGGTCGCGCCAGCCTGAAACTTCCGGCGATTGTCGCAGGCGATACCGTTATCAGGGACATCACCCTGGATCTGCGGCCTGCCGGAACCGGTTGGCAGGTCGATAAGGCGGTTGCCACCCTGCCGGGCCGCACCCAGGCGGAAGCCTCGGGACGGCTACAACTGAAAGGTCAGGCCTCCTTTAACGGTTCGCTGCTGGTTGCGTCCAGCCAACCCTCCGGGCTGGCTTCCTGGCTATCGGGCGATGTTGATCCGGCCATCCGGCAATTGCGCACAGCGGGCTTTTCCGCCAATGTCAACCTGACCTCCGACCTGCAACGGTTCGACAAGCTGGAATTGGCGATCGGGCCAGCCAGCCTGCATGGGCGTCTTGAGCGGCGATCAGCCGATGGCGTCATGCCCAGCCTGTCCTTTGATCTCTCCGGCAATGCCTTCGACTTCGATGCAACGAAAGCGCTGGCTTCGCTGGTGTCCGGCGATACCAGCGACGATGCTCTGCTGAAGCACCAGATTGCCGGGAACATCAAGGTCGATGCGTTTTCGGCATTCGGCATCACGGCTCGTGATGTGGATGGGCTGTTTACCTACAAGGATGGCGGGTTTTCGGTGCGCAAGCTGGATATTGGCAATCTTGCCGGCGCCAGTATCAAGGCGACGGGCGAGGCCACTGGCTCGCTTGCCGATTATAGTGGCAAAGCGCAGGTCATGCTGCATGCTGACGACATGAGCGGATTTCTGGCCATGCTGCATCAGCAATTGCCGCAGCACCCGCTGCTGGCCCGGCTGGCGTCCAGCGGGCAATGGTACTCCGATGCCGACATTGTGGTGAATGCCCGTTTTGGTGACGCTCAGTATGGCGGCTTGCAGGTTGACCTACAGGGCAAGGCCAATGGCACGGCGGTCGATGCCGCCTATCGACAGGACAGCCTGTTCGATGTGTTCGATGATTCAGAGAAGAGCTTTTCGCTGACCGCTGCCAATGAAGAACCTTCGGCGCTGTTGGGTCAGCTTGGCTTCGATCCACTGCCGGTGCCGATGGATGGCGGTGCGAAACTGACCCTGCAACTGAAACAGCAGGGAACCGCGCCAGCGGATGGCCAGATGTCATTGACGGCGGGTGCGACCCGGCTTGGGGTGAGCGGCACGGTCAATCTCGGTGCCGACCTGTTCTTGCAGGGCAAGGGCAAGGTGGAGCTGGCCAGCGACGATATTGCCCCCTTGCTGATCATGAATGCAGTCAGTCTCCCCGACATCGACACTGGTCTGCCAATCACCCTGACCGGCGACATCGAGCGGCAGGGCGAAAAGACGCAATTGCACGATATAAAAGGCGAGGTTGCGGGCGATGATTTGTCCGGCACGCTGGTGCTGGAGCCGACGGCTTCAGCGGTTAAAATCGGCGGTGTGGTTGGCCTGGAGACCGTTGATCTCGAGTGGTTGGCATCGACCGTGATCGGCCCGGTCAAAGATGTTGCATCCAATACGTTATCGGCGGCGAAGGTGCAGCTCCCTGTCTGGGGCGACATGCAGATGGACATCGCCCTCAAGGCTGGCACACTCGATCTTGGCCCGCTGCCGGCCGCCCGTGATGTTGCAGCGCGCCTGACGCTGGTGGATGGCGGCATGGCGCTGGAAGATCTATCCGGCACTCTGTTCGGCGGCGATCTCTCCGGGCGCATGTCGCTCGCCAACAACCAGGGAACGGCTTTTTTGCGCAGCAGACTGTCCCTTGCCAATGCCGACTTGGGCAAGATCTGGCCTGATAGCGGCCTGTCCGGTCAAGCCAGGCTGCAAGTGATGGCAGAGGGCAGTGGCGGTAGCGCCATAGGCCTGCTGGGATCGGTGAACGGTTCCGGTCAGGTCGATGTCTCCGCCCTGGTTATCCCGGACCTGGACCTGTCCAGCTTTCCCGCGCTCTCGGCGTCGTTTGGGGCTGCGACCAGTGAGGTGACGCCTGGGCAGGTTTCCGCAGCGCTGACGCCACTGCTGGCCCGCGCGCCTGCACGGCTGGGCGACGTGACTATGCCGTTTACGCTGAGTGACGGCAAAGCCCGGATGCAAGGTGTGAAACTGCCAGCCAAGGATGCCGCTATCGAGACGCAGGCCGTTGTGACGGTTGCCTCTGGTGACGTCGATGCCAATGTCCAGATCGCCTTCGATCCGGCTACAGCGGTCTCTGCGCCGGGGGAGGCTGTTGCAGCGCAGACGGATGCTGGACAGGGAACGGCGGGAGATGCAGCGCCGACCGTCCACCTGCTGTTGAGCGGCCCTCTCGCTGCGCCCAAGCGGCAGCTGGATGTTCGTGAAATGGCAAGCTATCTATCGCTCCAGGCTTTCGAACGTGAGCGTCGCCGGGTGGAAACATTGCAAGCCGCTGTGTTGGAAAAGCAAAGGCTGCGGCGCGAAGTGGCCTATTATACCGCCCTTGCAGCGGAGCGTGCGGCGGTGCAGGCCAAGGCTGCGGCGGCAGCCGATGCCGCGGCACGGGCTGCGGAGGCGGCGGCGAGAGCGGCGGATCGTGGTGCTGGCAATGCTGCGCCATCAACACCGCGCGATGGGTCGAATAACGGTTTCAAACTTGAGTTGCAGGATTTGCCCGGAGTGCAATAATTTACGTGCAATAATTTACGTTCAATAACGAAAGCGCAATAACGTCGGCTACTGCATGATGAGCTTGCGGCCTTATGAACTTGCCGCCTGGCGAAAAGACAAAAAAGTACCGCTATGCCATCATGGCAGAGCGGTGCTGCGTCTCGATAGAGATCGATCAGAAAATTTCAGAGAAAGGCTTCGCGCTGGCCAAACGGAGGCATGGCGCCGCCACCCATATTGCCGCCACCGAAATTCGGGAACTTGCCTTCAAAGCCTTCGAAACCCTCAGGTGCGGAACCTTCGGCGGATGACGATGTCTCGGAGGAGGTGCTGGTGGATGCTGCTGTTGTGCTGGTCGATGCTGTCGCGTCGGTGGTGGTCTGCTCTTCGCTTGGCTTTTGCATGCGGCCCATTGGCGGCATCATTGGCATGAACGACTGGGAAGAAACTGCGCTTGTCATATTTGAAATCCTTTTCAAATGAAGTTGGCGCTGTTGGAGGGGGCGTATCGGGTGGAGAAATCCTGCACCATTCCCGGGCGTCCTGCAGCTTTCAGCGCAGCCCGACCATAATAGTCGTTCCCTAATGAAACGTTATTTAACATAACCTTTGTCCGGGGATGTCGGTCAGATTAACATAACTTTACTTCATGGGCCCCTGAAACGGACGATTTGTCTCGTCAGACGGGACGCTGGAATACGAAAGGCCTCTGGTGAGGTTGATCACAGGCCCAAATTGTCGTGTTTTCGAATCACTGGACCATTTACAGGGATACGCATTTCAATGCGGATCGGAGCCAGACTGTTTGAGCCATTCCAGCACATAGAGCCGCAGAGCCGACGAGAGATTGCAATCCGCCGGGCGTTTGCCGTCAATATCCGCAATCAATGCCGCAATCGGGATATTACGGCGTTCGGCAATCCCGCGAATTTCCTGCCAGAATGCATCTTCCAGAGAAAAACTGGTGCGATGTCCATGGAGGGAAATAGAATGTTTGCGGATCAGCGGCATAGAGGAGGCCGTTCAAGGGACATCAAAAGGCAAGCGAGTGGCTTGGTATGTCCCCGTCCTGCCATGGGAAATCCTGTCAGGAGCAATAGGAACAAACGTCCGCTCTCAACCGAGCTCGTCTGGCGCAGGACTGGCCGGTTTCGGTTCCAGTTTGGAATTGTCGAGAGCAGCCCGGGCCTTGTCGTTCAGGGCGCTGGTCAGGTTTTTCTCAGCCTTGCTTCGTCCGAAACTCACGCGGTTCTGATCCGCGATCTTTTCCTTTTCGGTACGCGCTTTGGCTTTCCTGACCTGACGTAGATTAACGACTTCGCCCGACATGCGCTGCTTTCCTTGGCTGTACCGCCTTACTGTTTCTTTCGGAACGCATCCAGGGAGACGACTGAGCCTTCCTTCTTTTCGCCTTCCGGCTTATCGGCAGCGCCATCCTCTGATTTTTCCGATTCGGCGGCCAGCGGATAGGCGGTGATTTCGGCAGAGGTTTCGTCTTCTTCAACCTGCGGCACATCGAATTCCAGTTCGAAATTCACAGAAGGATCGTAGAAGCCGCGAATGGCGTTGAAAGGAATGACCAGTTTTTCCGGCGTGTCGGAGAAGGACAAGCCCACTTCGAACAAGCTATCGGTGACCTTCAGGTCCCAGAACTGGTGCTGGATGACAATGGTCATCTGCTCAGCATATTTGGCCTTGAGGTGCTGGGAGATGCGCACACCCGGAGCACCCGTCAGGAAGGTGATGAAAAAGTGATGTTCCCCCGGCAGCCGGCCCGTTGCGGCGACTTCGGTCAGCACCTTGCGGATAACGCCGCGCAATGCGTCCTGAGCCAGAATGTCGTAACGGATGTGGTCCTGCCCCATATGGTCCTGTCTTTCTTCTGCGTCCGGTCATGTGCATCACAAGTGATGCGCGTGTCTGTTGTTTATAAGCCATGCACGGCTTTGGCGCAAAGCCCGATTCCGCTTCTATCTATATCACTATAAATCAAACTCAAGGGTGAGGGTAGGGGCGCGGCTCAGGACGGGACAAGGAGCCAGAGGAGGACGTGCCGGTGGCTGGATGCGCAAAAGGCATCGCAGGAGAAGCCACTCAGCGGCCACCACGGCATCTATCAGCGCAAGGCAAAGTGATATCAAGGAGTAGAGAAGTGGAGGTTTCTGTTGCCAGGTACCTCCGAACCCCGCCTTACAGTGCTACCCGTAAGGACTTAGTTTGGGTTTCTGGCACCGCGATTAAGCAGCGACAGCGTAACCCTGAGCGTTGTTGTCATTTGCAACTACACTTGTGACCCGATGACGGTGGTATCATGCCGAGCAAAAGTTCGATCTTTACGCCCTTGTCGATCCTATTTCGCCCCCATCAAAAGCCGGTCACAAAGACCGACCGGTTTTTGGTGGAGGCGCCGGGTACCGCCCCCGGGTCCAATAGGTTTATTTCACCGACCGTTTATTGCCATAGCCGATGCAAGCACCGGCAAGGGGGATATAGGTGTTTTCCGCACGGATGAAAAGACCGGCATCACCTGAATTTAACGGGTTCGTGACAAATGCGGATAATACCCTTGGAAATGCCGGGATATGACGGTGTTTGATGCTGTTTCGACTTTCGCTGGGACGGGTTTCGGAGGTAAAGCTTGTTTCAAACGACAAACGGCAGGCACCGACCATGAAGCAATATCTCGATCTCCTGCAGCATGTGATGGAAAGTGGCAGCGACCGCGGCGACCGCACCGGTACCGGCACGCGCTCGGTCTTTGGGTATCAGATGCGGTTTGATCTGGCGGAGGGCTTCCCTGTCCTGACCACCAAGAAGCTGCATCTGCGCTCAATCATCCATGAACTCCTGTGGTTTTTGAAGGGCGATACCAATATTGCCTATCTGAAGGAAAACGGCGTTTCCATCTGGGACGAGTGGGCCGATGAAAATGGCGATCTCGGACCGGTCTACGGTGCGCAGTGGCGCTCCTGGCCAAAGCCCGGCGGTGGCCATATCGACCAGATTGCCAATCTCGTCGAGAGCATCAAGACTAACCCCAATTCCCGTCGCCATATCGTGTCGGCCTGGAATCCGGCCGAGGTGGACGAGATGGCGCTGCCGCCCTGCCATTGCCTGTTCCAGTTCTATGTGGCCGATGGCAAGCTCTCGTGCCAGCTCTACCAGCGCTCCGCCGATATTTTCCTCGGCGTGCCATTTAACATCGCTTCCTATGCGCTGCTGACCATGATGGTGGCCCAGGTGACGGGGCTGAAAGCCGGCGATTTCGTTCATACGCTGGGGGATGCGCACCTCTACGCCAATCACTTCGAGCAGGCGCGGCTGCAATTGAGCCGGCAGCCAAAACCCTTGCCGGTGATGCGGATCAATCCAGACGTGAAGGATGTTTTCGGCTTTGAATTCAGTCATTTCAGCCTGGAAGGCTATGTCGCCGAACCTGCTATCAAGGCCCCGATTGCCGTGTAATACAATTTTTCGGTGTTGGTCACGACAACGTTATCAAGAATTTCAGTGACAGAATGCCGCAGCTGTGGTTTCGGTCTCACATCGTTTCTTCCTAAAAAGGTTTAGGTTTCATGATCTTCACTCGACTGAGCCCGTGGGCTCCGACCGTCCTCAGCATCCTGCGTATTATTGCGGGCCTGCTGTTTCTTGAACATGGCATGAGCAAGCTTCTGGGCTTCCCGCCCTCGGATATGAACCCGGCTGTGATGTCGCTGCCCTGGATTGCCGGTTGCATCGAACTGGTTGGCGGCGCGCTGATCACCATCGGCCTGTTCACGCGTCCAGCCGCCTTCATCGCATCCGGCATGTGCGCTTTCGCCTATTTTCTCGTGCATGCTCAGATGGGCTTTTACCCGATGAACAATCACGGCGAGCCGGCGATCCTGTTCTGCTTCGTGTTTTTCTACATCGTCTTTGCTGGCCCTGGCCCGCTCAGCGTCGATGCGGCGATGCGCAAGGAATAGTTTGTCTGCAAGGGATGTATTTCGGGCCGCCGTCGTGTTGACGGCGGCCTTTTTCATGGAAGTCTACGGTGGTTTATGACACCACTCCGCTCGGTAAATGAAGAGAGCAGATCATGCCGAAAATCTCCATTGTTGTTGCCGTCTCAAACAACGGCGTGATCGGTCGAGATGGTGACATGCCCTGGAAGCTGACCACCGATCTCAAGCGGTTCAAGGCGCTGACGCTTGGCAAGCCGCTGATAATGGGCCGCAAGACCTTCGAGAGTTTCGGCTCCCGACCGCTTCCCGGTCGCCCGCATGTGATCGTCAGCCGTCATGCCGATATCGCCATGCCCTCGGTGGAAACCGTGCGCAGCCTTGAGGCGGGGCTTGAGCGGGCAGGGCAGATTGCCGGGGATTTGGGGATAGAGGAGATCTGCGTGATCGGCGGTGGCGAAATCTACCGGCAGGCTTTGCCGCTGGCTGATATCCTGCATGTCACCCATGTGGAGACGGATATTGCCGATGGCGATACGGTTTTTCCGGCAATCGATCCGTCACAGTTTGAAAAACTGCATGAAGAGGCCGTGCCAGCCGGCGAACGCGACAGTTTCGCGACGCGCTACGCGATCTATCGGCGAAAAGCGGCTTTATAACCGTTTATTTCCATAGAAATCGAAGAAGTTAGGGCCTTTTCGTTGAAAGGCGCCGCCGCGATCCCTATAACGGGATTAATCCGGGTGGATGCCTTTTTGATGGCGCCGTTGCGGGCCTTTGCACAACAGTTATGGACTGAAATAGTCTTTGGCGTGGATTGTGCAGGAGACTAGAGGTTTTGCAGCGTCGTGCCGGGTTTACGAGCTCCATGGCGCTGTTGGGAGCATTCTCAGAAAAAGAGGTTTTGATGCCTTGGAGTAATCAGAACGGCGGCGGCCCGTGGGGCGGCGGCGGTGGTAATAACAACAATGGAGGACCGTGGGGGCAGGGACCGAATCGGCCTCGCGGCAATGGCGGTGGCGGCGGTGGCAAACAGCCGCCGGATCTGGAAGACATTATCAAGCGCGGGCAGGATCAGTTCAAGAACCTTGTTCCCGGTGGTCTGGGCGGAGGCATGGGCCTGATCGTCGTGCTCGCCGTGGCCGGTCTCTGGTTGACCCAGGCGGTCTATACCGTGCAGCCGGACGAGCGTGGCGTGGAAATGCGTTTCGGCAAGCCGAAGGACGAAATTTCCGCCCCCGGTCTGCATTTCCATCTTTGGCCGTTTGAAACGGTGGAGAAGGTCAAAGTGACCGAGCAGCAACAGAATATCGGTGCCAAGGTTGCCTCCAATTCCACGGCTGGCCTGATGCTGACCGGCGACCAGAATATCGTCAACGTGCAGTTTTCCGTGTTGTACACGGTCAGCGATCCGAAGGCCTATCTGTTCAATCTCGAAAGCCCGCCGCAGACTTTGCAGCAGGTGGCGGAGAGCGCCATGCGCGAAGTCGTCGGACGTCGCCCGGCCCAGGAAATTTTCCGTGATGCTCGTCAGTCTATCTCTGTCGACGTGCGCAACATCATCCAGGGCACGATGGACAACTACGGTTCCGGCATTTCCATCAATTCTGTAGCTATCGAGGATGCGGCGCCGCCGCGTGAAGTGGCCGATGCGTTCGATGAAGTGCAGCGTGCCGAACAGGACGAAGACCGGTTCGTCGAGGAAGCCAACCAATATTCCAACCAGAAGCTTGGTCAGGCCCGTGGCCAGTCCGCGCAGATGCGGGAAGAGGCTGCTGCCTACAAGGATCGCGTCGTGAAGGAAGCCGAGGGTGAGGCGCAGCGCTTCATCTCGATCTACGACCAGTATACCAAGGCGCCGGACGTGACCCGCACGCGGCTTTACATTGAAACCATGGAGCAGGTCCTGAAGAAATCCAACAAGGTGATCGTTGATGAGCAGGGCCAGGGTGTCGTTCCCTATCTGCCGTTGAACGAAATCGGCCGCATGGGCAGCCAGCCAGCACAGGGAGGCAAGTAAGATGACCAATCGTCTTCCTGCCGTGCTGATCGGCTTAGCCATCGTGCTTCTGCTGATCTACTCTTCGGTTTTCGTCATCAACCAGCGCCAGCAGGCGGTCGTCGTGCGCTTCGGCCAGATCAAGGCGGTCTATAGCGAGCCTGGCCTTTATTTCAAAATGCCCTTCGCCTTTGCCGGCGCCGACAAGGTGCAGATCATTTCGGATCAGTCCCTGCGATTTGACCTCGACAATATCCGTGTCCAGGTTTCTGGCGGTAAATTCTATGAGGTCGATGCCTTCCTGATCTACAAGATCACCGATGCCCGCCGCTTTATCGGGATCGTTTCGGGTGGTGACCGAGATCTGGCGGAAGCGCGGCTTCGTACCCGTCTCGATGCATCCTTGCGTCGGGTCTACGGTTTGCGCGGCTTCGAGGCCGCCCTGTCGGATGCCCGTTCGCAGATGATGCAGGAGGTTGCCGACGATCTGAAATCGGATGCGGAAAACCTTGGTATCACCATTGAGGACGTACGCATTCGCCGCACCGACCTGACCCAGGAGATTTCGCAACAGACCTATGCCCGGATGCGTTCCGAGCGTCTGGCCGAAGCCGAACTGATTCGGGCTCGCGGTAATGAAGAGGGCCAGCGTCGCCGGGCCATCGCCGACCGTCAGGTTGTCGAGTTGCAGGCCGATGCGCAGCGCGATTCGGAAATCCTGCGCGGTCAGGGTGATGCAGAGCGCAACCGGGTGTTCGCGGATGCCTATCAGCGCGATCCGTCCTTCTTCGAATTCTACCGTTCGATGGCAGCCTATGAGGCATCGCTCGGCACGACCGGGACGTCCATGGTGCTGTCGCCGAATTCGGAATTCTTCAAGTTCTTCCGTTCGCAGGCTGGCACTGGGGCGGCAACGCCCGCAGCACCTGCCGCCAACTGATAGACACATCTTTAAAGCCAAAAGGGGCCGGGTTATTCCGGCCCCTTTTTCTATGGGTATGCCATTTGCAAATATCTCAACCGCCTGATGCATTTGAGATCGACGAAATCCTTCGAAACGACGATGCCTGCGCATTTTGGGCGGCGGGTATAAACAGCACTCCGCGCCATGACGCCGCCCTATACTCAAGATAGCGTGAACAAACCCCGCAAGGCGGTTTCGGTTTGTAGCCATGCGTCCTATGATCGGTCGGATGCGAGCAGGAATGAAACTCACGATGAGGAAGCTTATGATCAAGTGTTGCGGACCGGCCACCCGCCTTCTGACCTCTGTTGTTGTCGGGGGCATGGTCAGCTTTGGGCCTGTGGCCACGAGCACGGCAGCCTTCGCGCAGGTCAAGACCGCAGCGCCGATTCCCCCGTCACCGCCTGCTTCCGGGTCTAGTGCGTCCCCAACACCCGGACCCGCGCAGGGCGGCCCGGCACCCGTCGCTGATCTCGCCGAGGGGCTTCTCGGTGCGGTGGTCAATATCGCGACATCGCAGAATGTCGATGATGACGAGTCTGCGCCCCTGCCACAGGTGCCGAAAGGGTCGCCTTTTGAGGATCTGTTTGAGGATTTCTACAAGAATCGCGAGGGCAAGGGCAGCAACCACAAGGTCAATTCGCTCGGCTCCGGCTTTGTCATCGATCCCGCTGGCTATATCGTCACCAACAACCATGTCATCGAGAATGCCGATGATATCGAAGTCATTTTCTCCGACGGGTCGAAATTGCAGGCCAAGCTGATCGGCACCGATACCAAAACCGATCTTTCGTTGCTCAAGGTTGAGCCGACGGAACCGCTGACGGCGGTAAAATTCGGCGATTCGAAAGTGATGCGGATCGGCGATTGGGTGATGGCGATCGGCAATCCCTTCGGGCTTGGCGGATCGGTGACCCTCGGCATCGTTTCGGCCCGGGGCCGCAATATCAATGCCGGTCCCTATGACAATTTCATCCAGACCGATGCGGCGATCAACAAGGGCAATTCCGGTGGTCCACTGTTCAACATGCGCGGTGAAGTGATCGGCATCAATACGGCGATCATTTCGCCGAGTGGCGGCTCCATCGGCATTGGCTTTGCCGTGCCATCGGAACTGGCTGAAAATGTTATCAAGCAACTCCGCGACTTTGGCGAGACGCGGCGCGGCTGGCTGGGCGTGCGCATTCAGCCAGTGCCGGATGATCTGGCCAAGTCGGCAGGCATTAAAGTCGGCCGGGGTGCGCTGGTCAGCAGCATTATTGAAGGCGGTCCGGTGGCCAAGGGTCCGCTCAAAACCGGTGACGTGATCATTTCTTTCGGCGGCAAAGATATTGCCGAAAGCCGGGATCTGGTGCGCACCGTGGCCGAAAGCCCGATCAATCAGGATATCGATGTCGTGGTGTTTCGTGACGGCAAGCGAGAGACCCTGAAAGTGAAATTGGCGCAATTGCCCGACGATAAGGCGATGGAAGCCAAGGACAGTGAGCAGGCCGATCCGAAGGCCAGCGATAGCGAAGACACGGATGAAGCGGCCAGCGGCATGGTGCTTGGCATGAGTGTCGAGGCGCTGGACGATGAGAAGCGGACCGCCAATTCGATTGCCAAGAGCGTCGAGGGCTTGCTGATAACAGATGTGCAGCAGGGCTCCGCCGCTGACCAGAAGGGCTTGAAAGCGGGTGAGGTCATTGTGGAAGTGGCGCAGGAATTCGTCGCCACGCCGGAAGCCTTGGCTGAGAAAATCGACAAGCTGAAATCCGATGGCCGCCGTGCCATTCACCTGATGGTCGCCAATAGCGAGGGCGATCTGCGGTTTGTCGCGGTGCCGCTGGAATAGGGCGTTTTCGAGAGTCGATTCAGTGGTCTACGGCGGCGGGTTCAGAGTTTGAATCCGCTGCTTCAAGTGATTTGTTGGGACGCCCAACGCTGTTTTGTCATCCGGTAAAGCACATGTGGTTTCAGCTGCGGATGGGTGTCAGGGACGCGCGGATGGTCGAAATCGCCGCTCAGATCCCGGATCATGCCAAGCCGCTGCATGACAGCGGTGGAGCGGTGGTTGGTTGCGACCGCAAAGGAGACGATTTCGGTCAAGCCTTTGGTCTCGAAACCGTAGCCGAGAAGACCGCGTGCCGCTTCCGTCGCATAGCCATGCCCCCAGAACCGGGTGGCGAGCCGCCAGCCGATTTCTATTGTGCCCTCGCCCAGAATGCCCGGCATCATCGCGTCCGACAATCCGCAAAAGCCAATGGGCTCTTCGGTTTCCTTCAGTTCGACCGCGTAAAAGCACAGGCCGGTCTCATCGATCAGCCTGTTGACGCGCTCCATCATCAGGTCCGCTTCTTCATAGGTCCGGCGAAAGGGGAAGAACTGCATGACTTTCGGGTCGGCGTTGATTTCCCGAAACAGATTGCGGTCGCTCTCTTTCCATCGGCGCAACAGCAGCCGGTCTGTTTCGAGAATAATCATGATGCCCGTGGTTTAAGGAGCGACGAAATCCGTCTTGCGGTAGCCCTGAAGATAAAGCAAAGCCGTTAAATCACCATAGTCGATGCGAATTTTCGCCTGAGCCGCCACCGTGGGCTTGGCATGTAGCGCCACGCCGGAGCCAGCGACGCCGAGCATGCCGAGATCATTGGCGCCGTCGCCGACAGCAATCGCATCTTCTGGCGAAATCCCGAGACGGGTGACAATGTCCTGCAATGCGTCTACCTTGGCTTGCTTGCCGAGGATGGGTTCAGCCACTTCGCCGGTCAGCAGGCCATCTTGTTCCAGCAGGATATTGGCGCGATTTTCGTCAAAGCCCAGGGTGGCTGCTATTTTCGAGGTGAAGACGGTAAACCCGCCGGAGACCAGAGCGGTATAATAGCCCTTGGCCTTCATGGTGGCGATCAGTTCCAGCCCGCCGGGGGTGAGCGTGATCCGCTTGGCGATCACTTCGTCCACGACGGTAATGGGCAGGCCTTTCAACAGAGCGACGCGCTCGCGCAGCGCCGGTTCGAAAGCGATCTCGCCATTCATGGCGCGGGCGGTGATCAGCGAGACCTCGTCCTTCAAGCCGACTTCGGCGGCCAATTCGTCAATGCATTCCTGGCTGATCATGGTTGAATCCATATCGGCAATCAGGAAGGCCTTGCGGCGTGTGTCGGCCTGTTGGATGGCGAGATCAATGGGGTGACCTTCTATCACCTTGCGCAAGGTCTCTTCCACAACGTCAAGATTGCTGCCATCCTTCAGCGCAATATCGCAGGCTACGCCATCTGCCAACCAATAGAGGTCAGAGGCCGAAACCGCGGCTGCGGCTCGCTCGGCAAGGGCCGGGGTCAGAACAGGATTTGACGGATTGGCAATAAGCGTGGCAACGAAAGCCATGATGAACAACCTTGATGACAATTTTGATGCCATCCTGATAACCGGACCGACCGCCAGCGGCAAGTCCGCGTTGGCGCTGACGCTTGCGGCCGAGGCGGGCGGCGTGGTGATCAATGCCGATAGCATGCAGGTCTATGACACGCTGCGGGTGGTGACGGCTCGCCCGAGCGAAGACGAGATGCAGGGCGTGCCGCATCGCCTCTACGGTCACGTGGCGGCTGGTGCCACCTATTCGACCGGCGACTGGTTGCGCGACGTGACAGTGTTACTGCAAGACCTGCGGGCGCAGAACCGGTTGCCGGTGGTCGTTGGCGGCACGGGATTGTATTTCAAGGCGCTGACCGGCGGCCTCTCCGACATGCCTGTTATACCCGAGGGGGTGCGCGCAGCCCTGCGCCAGCGTGAAAGAGTGGAAGGGGCGGAAAGCCTGCATCGCGACCTGACTCTGCGTGATCCTGCCGTTGCGGCAAGGCTCGACCCCCGCGACGGCCAGCGGATCATCCGGGCGCTGGAGGTCCTTGAGGTCACCGGCCAGTCGATTTCCGAATTTCAAACCCGCTCCGGGCCAATGATCATCGATCCGCAACGGGCCAGAAAACTGGTCGTGCTGCCGGATCGCAAACTGCTGCACGACCGCATCAACCGTCGCTTTGCGATGATGATGAATGAGGGCGCGGTGGAAGAGGTCGAGGCGCTGCTGGCGCAAAACCTCTCCCCGGACATGCCCGCCATGAAGGCCATCGGTGTCTCCCAGATCGCCGCCATGCTGCGAGGTGAGATGAGCCGCGCGGACGTCATCGAAAAGGCCTCCGCCGCCACGCGCCAATATGCCAAGCGCCAGATGACCTGGTTTCGCAATCAGATGGATGAGAGTTGGGAGAGGGTCGATCCTGCCGCTGACCGGTTATCCTGACACAATCCTCGCTTTTGCCAAAACCTTGTCGAGCGCACCAAACCGTGATTTCATTCTTTCGAAAATATCGATCTCTGGAGTTTCCATGAACCGCTTTCTCGCCAGAACACTGTCCGCCCTCAACATCCTGTTTGCGCTGCTGATCATCACCATCGCCGCTGCATCCGGCGCCACGCGCGGCATCTATTATACCGGTGAATTGTCCATTCCCGGCGCGGTGATTGGCGGCTTGGGCGGCGTTCTGGTGGCCGCCCTGGTCTGCGGCACGATTGCCTTCCTGACGCTGATCGAGCGGCATTTGAGCGTGTTGGCTGATGCGGCGAAGCGGGATGTGGGTGGGTGATAGGGTAACAGCCGAACCGGTTTTCCCTAAGAGCCAAGCGCTCCACGAGAGGGTCATTCTAAGAGATTGAAGCAACCCCTGACTCGATATGAATTGGCAGAATAGTTGTGCAGGCTCCTCAATCCTTCAACCCACCCAGCGGCTTCTTCAGGATACTCTCGCGCAAACTCATGCCCGTGTCACGTCTTGATGGGACAGCGGGCGAGGGCGCGGTGGCAAAGAGAGTGTT
>NZ_LMVL02000014.1 GCF_001541345.2 Gillisella vitis
GCCGATGACGCCAAAAAACGTGCAAGTAGCTGAAAAAATGAACAAAAATGATGTTCGTGTCGTGTGACATACTTTCGGTCTTTTCCAAATTTCGCCATGTCAAACCAGATCTAGGGTGTGGAATGGTCTACATTCAGCGCCTATTCCACATTTGGGTACATAAACGGCGCATTTTCCCATTCGCGCCCTTAGATTTACACAATCCGATGTTTTGACCAATAAACCGTGGAACTTTGCAAACCGCGCTTCTGCCTTCGGTTTTGAAAGACGTCCGTGGAATAAGCCCTATAGTGTTTAGTGTTTGCGGCGCGGCAATTGCCGCAGGGTTTGACAGTCAAGCGGCAAGCGGGCAGATGGTATACAACGGCTCCCAAAGGATCGGTCTGGAGGTGCCAGGCTGATATGATCTGCTTGACGGCGGTCAAAATATCAGGAGTGTCGGGAGATAGAGTGGTAACAGGTAGATATGAGCTTGGATAAAAACCTGTTGCGATCCCTTGGCATGGAACCTCCGATCCTCGCGGATGGGCGGCGTGCGCCTGATCGACGGGAAATTTCGCTACGGTGGCTAACAGGCACATTTCTCACCGGCATCACCTCGTCAGTCCTGATGGGCGTGGCACTTTTTGCAGCACTGGATGGCCGCCAGCAATTGGCGATACCGGCTGAGGCCTTTGCGCTCGCTGATCTCAAGCAACACAATGATAGTGCCGATGGCGTGCGCCGCGGTGGACGGTTGATCAATACCGTCATTTCGGCGAAAACCGCGAGCCGGTCGGTTCTGGATGTGTCAACCGTGATCCGCAGCGGCGACAAGGATGTGGTGCGTCGCCAGCCATTCACCCATTTGAAAATGCTGGTGTCGACAAGTCTTTCCACCCAGGAAAACTATCCGCCTTTTGATCCCTTGAGTATTTTTGCCGGCGACGAACAGACAGTAACCCCGCGCACCGGGACGATCTACGGTTCGAACGTCGATTCCGAAATCAGCCTGAAGACCGTCGCCTTTCCTGTAAACGGTACGCCTTTCAAAGCGGCGCCGGGCATGACTTCAGATGAGGTAGAAGAGAATGTGCGATCCAATGGCTCCGTATTGACGGAAGGAACGCAACAGGTTTCCGGTCTCTATTATATAGACCCAGAGCGGTTTGCTGATCCCGATGCCGATCTCGACATAAATCCCGGCCTTTCGGCCCGCGTCGTTGAGCAAAATCTGAGCGTCTCGACACCGGACCCCGTCACGCCGGATACCGACGAATATGCCGACGATATTATTCCGGTTCGCCGCGAGCAGACCATCATTGCTGCCTTGACCGGAGCAGGCTATCCCGAAGCAAAAGCCAAGGCGATTTCCGACAGCCTTAGCGAAAAATTGGGAAGCCCCTCGCTGCAATCCGGTGATGTTCTGCGCCTGGGCATTATTCAGCGCGGGGAACAGGCCCGCGTGGTCCGGTTTAGCGCTTACCGTGGTGGCAAGCACCTGGTGACGATGGCCGTCGATGACCAAAGCCATCTCGTTGAAGGGTCTGAGCCACCCATGCTGGATGCCATTGCAACGGCATTTGATGAGAATAGCCCTCCGGTCATGGCAAGCCGTGACTTACCCAGTATTTATGATGGGATTTACCGGGCTTCTCTTTCCTATGGACTTAGCAAGGAACTGACAGGGCAAATGGTCCGGCTGCTGGCCAGCAGCGTGGATTTGCAGGCGCCGCTAAGGCCGACTGACGGGTTGGAGGTTTTCTATTCCGCTGCGGATGAAAGCGGCAAGGCCGCAGCAGATTCAGAACTGCTTTTCCTGCGGGCGCGGTTTGGCGACACGACAACGTCGCTTTATCGCTTCCAGGATCCATCCGATAATTCCGTCGATTACTTTGACGAAAACGGTAAGACCAATCGCCAGTTCCTGATTCGCAATCCGGTTCCGAATGGTGTGTTCCGCTCGGGCTTCGGCATGCGCAGACATCCGATCCTTGGCTATTCGCGCATGCATACCGGCGTCGATTGGGGCGCACCGTCCGGTTCGCCGATCATTGCTGCCGGCAGCGGAACGGTTGAAAAAGCCGGCTGGGATTCCGGCGGCTATGGCAACCAGACAATCATTCGTCATCCGAACGGCTATGAAAGCTCCTATAACCACCAAAGCGCCATCGCCAAGGGTGTGGTTGCCGGGGCAAAGATCCGCCAGGGTCAGGTCATCGGCTGGGTGGGGACGACAGGCGAATCCACCGGACCGCATCTGCATTACGAAATCATCGTCAACGGCACCAAGGTTGATCCGATGAAGGTCCGCTTGCCGGACGGCAAGTCGCTGAACGGCGGCACATTGGCAAAATTCGAGCAGGAACGGCAGCGCATCGACGACCTCTTGAGCAGTGCCGAGAAAAATCGGCAGCTTGCTGCCAATAATTGAATACAGCCAGTAATATTACATGGAAATGGCGGCCCGAAAGCCGCCACCACTGATGTTCGAATAAAGGGTGATGCTGGAAGGTCTTAGGCTGCGACCTGATCCATCGGCTTGACCGGCTTGATCAGCAGCCGATCCGAACCGGCGGTGATTTTCACCTCGCTACCGTCAAGCACTTCGCCTGACAGGATCTGCTCGGCGAGCGGGTCCTGCAAGTATTTCTGGATCACCCGCTTCAATGGCCTTGCACCATAAACCGGGTCATAACCCTTATTGGCCATCCAATCGCGAGCATCTCCGCCAAGATCGACAGTGATCTTGCGTTCTGCCAATAGAGCCAGAAGCCGCTGCATCTGGATCTCGACAATCGCACCCATTTCACTGCGCCGCAGACGATGGAACAGGATGATCTCATCGACTCGGTTGAGAAATTCGGGACGGAAAGAGGCCCGGACGACGCTCATCACCTGATCGCGAACACTATCGACATCCTCGTCCTCACCAAGAGCTGTCAGATATTCGGCCCCCAGATTGGAGGTCATGATGATGATCGTGTTCTTGAAATCCACCGTGCGGCCTTGGCCATCGGTCAGGCGACCATCATCCAGAACCTGCAAGAGCACGTTGAAGACATCGGGATGCGCCTTCTCGATCTCATCGAACAGCACGACCTGATAGGGCTTGCGCCGCACCGATTCCGTCAGAGCCCCGCCTTCCTCATAGCCGACATAGCCCGGAGGCGCGCCAATCAGCCGGGATACGGAGTGTTTCTCCATATATTCGGACATGTCGAGGCGCACCATGGCCGTTTCATCATCGAACAGGAAACGGGCCAGGGACTTGGTCAACTCGGTTTTGCCGACGCCAGTCGGACCGAGGAAGATGAAGGAGCCAATCGGCCGGTTGGGGTCCTGCAGTCCGGCCCGCGAGCGGCGCACAGCCCGCGATACGGCCTGCACCGCATCGCCCTGCCCGACCACCGATTTTGCCAATTCGTCTTCCATGCGCAGCAGCTTTTCCCGTTCGCCCTGCAACATCCGGTCCACCGGAATGCCGGTCCAACGCGAGACGATATGAGCGATATTGTCAGGCGTCACCACTTCCTGCACCATGCTGGCCGCGCCAGAGGCATCCTTTGCCTCGGCATCGGTCAACTGCTTTTCGAGGCCTGGAATAACGCCATAGGCCAGTTCGCCGGCACGCTGGAATTCGCCCTTGCGCTGGGCGACGGCCAGGTCGTTGCGTGCCTCATCCAGCTGGCGCTTGAGATCGGCAGCAAGACCAAGCTTCTGCTTTTCCGATTGCCAACGGGCCGTCAGCGCATCGGCTTCTTCTTCCAGCGAGGCCAATTCGCTTTCCAGCCGCTTCAAGCGGTCGGCGGAGGCGATGTCGGTTTCCTTCTTCAGGGCTTCCCGCTCGATTTTCAGCTGAATGATACGACGGTCCAACTCATCCAGTTCTTCCGGCTTGGAATCCACCTGCATGCGCAGGCGCGAGGCAGCTTCGTCCATCAAGTCGATGGCTTTGTCCGGCAAGAAACGGTCGGTGATATAACGGTTCGACAAAGTCGCAGCTGCGACGATGGCCGAATCAGCGATCCGGACCTTGTGATGCTGCTCATATTTTTCCTTGAGGCCGCGCAGGATGGAAATCGTGTCTTCCACCGTCGGCTCATCCACCATCACCGGCTGGAAACGCCGTGCAAGCGCCGGGTCTTTTTCCACATGCTTGCGATACTCGTCCAGCGTCGTCGCGCCAACGCAATGCAATTCGCCACGCGCCAGTGCAGGTTTCAGCAAGTTGGACGCATCCATGGCGCCATCGCTCTTGCCCGCGCCGACCAGCGTGTGCATTTCGTCGATAAACAGGATGATTTCGCCGTTATCGGCCTGAACTTCGTTCAACACCGCCTTCAAGCGTTCCTCGAATTCGCCGCGATATTTGGCCCCAGCAATCAGGGAGCCCATATCCAGCGCCATCAGTTTCTTGTCTTTCAAGCTTTCGGGCACATCGCCATTGACGATACGAATAGCCAAGCCTTCGGCAATCGCCGTCTTGCCGACGCCGGGCTCACCGATCAGGACCGGATTGTTCTTGGTGCGGCGTGACAGGACCTGCATCGTGCGGCGAATTTCATCGTCGCGACCGATCACCGGATCGAGCCGGCCTTCTCGCGCCTCTGCCGTCAGGTCGCGGGCATATTTCTTCAGGGCATCGAAGCCCTGTTCAGCATTGGCGGTGTCGGCGGTACGCCCCTTGCGGACATCATTGATCACCTGGTTCAGCGCCGCAGCCGTAACCCCGCCCTTTTTCAGGCTGGCGGATGTGGATGCCGAGGTTTCAACCGCCAGGGCCAGCAACAGCCGCTCGACGGTAACGAAACTGTCGCCCGTCTTCTTGGCTGCGTCTTCCGCGGTGGAAAACACCCGGGCCAGGGGCTGGGCAAGATAGACCTGACCATTGCCACCAGACACTTTCGGCAGCTTGGCAAGCGCTGCATCATTGGCGATCCTGACTTCCTTCGGATCGCCGCCTGCGCGGCTTATCAGCGAGGAGGCCATGCCCTGCTCATCATCCAGAAGCACTTTCAACACATGTTCAGGGGTAAATTGCTGGTGGCCTTCCGACAGCGCATGCGTCTGGGCAGACTGCAAAAAGCCGCGCACCCGTTCGGAATATTTTTCAACGTTCATCTTCGCTCTCCAGTCTCCAGGCCGCCCGTCAAGGCACGGCATGGGTTTTGAGGATCAGGCCCCCAATCGGCAGGCCCGGTGATTGAATCCGATCCTTTAAAGGGATTCCGTTCAATTCGTCAAAGCTGATATGGGGAGGCGATTTTGCCCTTTAAAGAGCGGCTTCGTACAAAAAATCAAACGCTCTTGATGAAAGGCAAGCAACCGAAAACAAAACATAAAAAAGCCCCCGCTCCATAAAAAGAGAAGGGGCTAATTTTGGTCACCGGTCATTCCAGAGTCTGTCTGGCCAGAGTCTGTCTGGTTCAATCACCGATGGATATTATTCCGAAACGATATCGGCAAGAGCCGGAGCATCGCCATTATTGGCCTTGTCGCGACCCTTGGCCGGTGGCTTGCCTTCGGCACTGGCTTCACCATTCGCTTCGGCAGCGATTTCTTCAGCAGTGCGACGCGGACGGCGCGGACGGGCAGAAGGCGTGCGGCGGCGGGTCTGGGGCCGATCCGACTTCGCGCTGGCCTGCTGTGCGCTTTCCTCAGCGGCAAATTCAGCTTCGACCGGGGTCTGCTCGATCACCGGCTGCGGTCCGCTTCCGGCAATGTCCAGCTCAGGCTGCGGCTGGGCAATTGGCTGCGGCCGGCGGTCCTGATGCGTGCGCTCGCGGCGATCCGGACGCTCAGTGCGTTCTGGCCGCTCGGCCCGTTCTGGACGGTCCTGCCGTTCGGTGCGCTCTGGACGCTCCTGCTGGGCGCGCTCTGGCTGAACCCGTTCCTGCTGGATGCGGGGCTGCTGAACCGGCATTTCGGGCTGCGGCTGGTAGCCACGGTCCAAACCGTTATCGCCCTCGTCGCCATCCATGTCGGAACCGTCGCGGTCATTATAGTCGCGATCGTCGCGATGGACCCGCTCCTGCATCTGCGCCTGGGCGGCGGCAATGATGCGGTTATAATGTTCGGCATGCTGCAAATAGTTCTCGGCCATGACCCGGTCGCCTGAACTATGCGAATCGCGCGCCAGCGCCATATATTTTTCAGCGATATGCTGCGCCGTGCCGCGGATCTTCACGTCAGGACCCGAACTGTCATAGGTGCGGGTCAGCGGGTTGGAGCCCTTGCGGTTGAAATTGTTGCCGTTATTATTATTGCTACCGCCACTGCTACGCCCCCGACTGCGCTTGTTTTGCTGTCCTGGCCTCATCGATTACTCACCTGATTTCTGTCTTGCTGATATGAGGGCGACGCGGCCCGTTCGCTCAATCGAACCGGGGCTCCACGCGCTGCGGGGCATACTGCGCCAATGCAACATACGGCCGCTGGTGACTATCACAGCTCCTTGCATTCTATCAAATGCGTGAGGGTCGACTGTAACACGTTAACATTCTGCATAATTTTTGCCCTTAACCCGACCTCGGCTTAAGGAATCAAGCAGTAAATTATTTGATCCACACACCAGGAACATTCGCGCCGCTACCGTCTCCTTAAGGAGGCATGTTTGCGGTCGACCCAGAGCCAAACGAATCCTTGTTCATTCCCCGCTGCCCGGTGCGTGTCTGCAACCTATCCCGCTTCCTTTCGAAAACCAAGCCCTTTCTTTGCATTGCAGAAAGTTCCTTGGTGAATACCACTATAGTTGCGGTGCGGTCTGAGCAAACAACAGAATCCGATCATTATCGCCGTGATCCTTTGCGCTTTCCACAAGAACGAAACCATTATTCTCGAAAAGTTGCGTCACCGCCATCACCTGGTCGTAACCGATTTCCACCCCAACAAGACCGCTCGGCTTCAGAAAATCGGCAGCACCATCTGCAATTGCCCGGTAAGCATCCAATCCATCGGCGCCGCCGTCAAGTGCTACGGCAGGATCGTAAAGACGAACATCGGGGGCCAGATCTTTAATCACATCGCTGACAATATAGGGCGGATTCGACAGAATGATGTCAAAACGGTCTGACAGAGCCTCGTACCAATGGCTTTGTAGCGTCTCGAACCGGTCTGCAAGGTTATTGGCTGCGGCGTTCTGCCGCGCCGTGGCCAGCGCTTCGGCGGAAATATCGGTCGCCAATGCTGTCGCCCCCGGACATTCCTGCAAAAGCGCCAGGGCAATCGCGCCGGTACCCGTCCCCATATCCAGCAGGCGGACGCTGCCATTCTTCGCCACCATGGCATGAAGATGCGGCAAAACACGCTCGATCAGGATTTCCGTATCGGGTCGCGGTTCCAATGTCGCTGGCGACAAGGCCAGTTCCAGGCCGTAAAAGGCCCGCCGTCCCAAAATCCGGTGGACAGGCTCAAACATCAGCCGCCGCGCAACTGCCGCCTCAATCAGGCTCGTCTCATCGGCGCTCAAAACCCGGTTGTCCTGCACGATAAGATCGGTCGACGTCAATCCAAGAAGACCGGCGATCAAGATCCGCGCATCGCCTGGCGCATCGGCGATAGCCGCTTGCGCAAAACGGAGACGGGCGGCGGTGATCGCCTGCTTCAGCGTCACCGGTGCGCCTGTCATGCCTGTTCGCCGAGTTGCGCCAATTGCCCAGCCTGATAATCGGCGATCAGGGCATCGACCACTTCATCGATTTCACCAATCATCATCCGGTCGAGCTTGTAGAGGGTCAGGTTGATCCGGTGGTCGGTCACTCGGCCCTGCGGGAAATTATAGGTGCGTATCCGCTCGGACCGATCGCCGGAGCCGACCTGGCTCTTGCGATCCGCCGACCGTTCGCTGTCGGCCCGCTGGCGCTCCATGTCGAACAGACGCGAACGCAGCACCTGCATGGCCTTCGCCCGGTTCTGATGCTGGGATTTCTCCGAGCTGGTCACCACCAGACCGGTCGGCAGATGGGTGATGCGCACCGCAGAGTCCGTGGTGTTGACGTGCTGGCCGCCTGCCCCGGAGGAACGCATCGTATCGATACGAATGTCTTCAGCCCGAACCTCGATATCGATCTCTTCCGCCTCGGGCAGAACCGCAACGGTGGCAGCCGACGTATGGATACGTCCTTGCGTCTCCGTATCGGGAACGCGCTGCACCCGGTGAACACCGGATTCGAATTTCAGCTTGGAAAACACCCCGCGTCCGGTCACGGTGGCGATGATTTCCTTAAAGCCCCCAGCATCGCCCTCGCTGGAAGACAGGACCTCGACTTTCCAGCCCTTGCCGGCCGCAAAACGCTCATACATCCGAAACAGGTCACCGGCAAACAGCGCAGCTTCTGACCCGCCCGTCCCGGCGCGGATTTCCAGGATCGCACTTTTTTCGTCAGCGGCATCCTTGGGCAAAAGCTGAATCTGGATTTCCTTTTCTAGCCCCTCCAGCCGTGCCTCCACCTCCGGCAGCTCCATTTCCGCCAGATCGCGCATCTCGCGGTCCGTGCCCTTGTCGGCCAGCAGCGCCTTCAGATCGGCGACTTCCTTTTCCGCCAGCCCCAGTTCGCGGATGGCTTTGACCACCGGCTGCAATTCGGAATATTCCGAGGCAAGCTTGACATAGACATCGGCAGCAGGCCCGGCGGACATGCGCGCCTCGATTTCGCCAAACCGGCGCTCAAGCTCGCGCATTTTATCGACAGGAAGCTTCGCCACCCTTTACCTCTTGTTTTTCTTCAGAAATCAGACCGGAACGCCGTTCTGTTCGGCAAACCGTGTCAGGAAAGCCCGGATCGGCTCACTTGGCCTGTTGTCGTCCAGCAACGCATTCAACTCGGCGGAAAGCCTGCCGATATCCAATTGCAACAGCATGGCCTTGATCGGACCGATGGCCGTCGGCGACATCGACACCGAGCGGAAGCCGATAGCAAACAGCGCCATGGATGACAACGGCTTTCCCGCCATCTCGCCGCACAGCGTCACCGGCGTATCATGCCGGTCGGCAGCGCGGACGATATCGCGCAGAATGCGCAGGAAAGGCCGGCCCAGATTGTCGAACCGGTCGGACACCCGGGCATTGCCCCGGTCGACCGCCATGGAAAACTGGAACAAGTCATTGGAGCCGACCGAGACGAAATCCACTTCCTGCATCAACTCGTCGAGTTGCCACATCAGGGCCGGAACCTCCAGCATCACGCCGAATTGCAGCCGCTTTGGCAGGCCATGGCCGAATTTGGAGATGTGATGCACTTCCTTTTGCAGCAATTCACGGGCGGCTCGGATTTCCGACACTTCCGTGACCATTGGCAGCATCATCTTCAGCTCACCGCCAGCAGCAGCCTTCAGCAGTGCCCGCATCTGGGTGCGCAACAGGCCGGGCCGGTCCAGCGACAGCCGGATGGCACGCCAGCCGAGAGCTGGATTTTCTTCCTCATGGCTGCGGAAATAGGGCAGAACCTTGTCGCCGCCGATATCCAGCGTGCGGAAGGTGACCGGTCGGCCCTTCGCCTGTTTCAGCACATTGCGATAGAGCGCTTCCTGCTCATCGGCCTTGGGCATGGTCGAAGCGATCATGAATTGCAATTCGGTACGGAACAAGCCGATGCCTTCGGCCCCCGATTCAGCCAATTGCGGCAGATCGACCATCAATCCGGCATTCATCTGCAATTTGATTCGCTGTCCGTCCTTGCTGAGCGGCTCGACATCACGCAACGCCTTGAACTGTTCCTGACGACGGGCGCGCAGCTTGACCTTTTCCTCATAGGCCGTCTGCAAATCGACCATCGGGCGCACATGCACCTTGCCGTCATCGCCGTCGATGATGACGGCATCACCGTTTTCAGCCAGCGCCACGGCACCGGCTGCCTGTCCAACCACGGCAATGCCCATGGCGCGGGCAACGATCACCACATGGCTGGTGACCGCACCGTCTTCGAGCACCAGTCCGCGAATGTTCTGGCGTGGGTAGTCGAGCAATTCGGCAGCGCCCATGGCACGGGCGAAAATCACCGCGTCGGCGGGGAAACTTTCCGCACTGCTCCCTGAAAATCCGGTCAGCTGGCGCAGCAGCCGGTTGGCAAGATCGTCGAAATCATGCATGCGCTCACGCATATAGGGATCGGTCAGGCGCATCATCCGCGCCTTGGTATCGCTCTGGACCTTTTCGACCGCCGCTTCCGCCGTCAGGCCATTGCGGATCGCCTCTTCCATACGCCGCACCCAGCCCTGGTCATGAGCAAACATCCGATAGGTTTCCAAAACCTCACGATGCTCGCCTTCCATCGCCACTTCGCGGCGCGACAGCATGTCATCGATGGAAATGCGCAGAGAACCGAGTGATTCGGCCATCCGCTTCAGCTCGGTATCTGTATCCTCATTCAACAGATTGGTGACGACGATGCGCGGCTCGTGCAGCACGACATGGCCAAGGCCGATGCCCTCGCTATAGCTGTCGCCATCGATGGTCACGGCCCGCGTCAGGTCCAGTTCGAGGCCAGGCCGGGTAATCTTCTTCAAATCGCCAGTGGCAATCATTTCGGCCAGCACCATGGCCGTGGTTTCAAGCGCTTCAAGCTCGTCTTCCCGATAATTCCGTTGCGCCTTGTTCTGGACGACAAGAACGCCAAGACTGCGGCCAGCCCGCAAAATCGGCACACCGAGGAAAGAATGATAAATTTCCTCACCGGTTTCAGGCAGATAGCGGAAAGCGGGATGCGCCTGCGCATCGGAAAGATTGAGCGGTTGGGCCGATGCCGCGATGGTACCGACCAGACCCTGCCCCATTTTCAGCTGGGCCAGATGCACCGCGTCGGGATTGAGACCTTCGGTCGCGTAGAGCTCCAGCACACCATCGGAGCGCAAAACATAAACGGAGCAAACTTCGGCAACCATATTGCTCGCAATCTGGCGAGTGATACGGTCAAGACGCTCCTGAGGCTCAAGGGGCTCCGCCATCAATTCGCGAAGACGCTTGAGGAGGACGCGCGGACCTGCAGAAAGGTCTCTCATCGCGTGCATGCTCCCGATAATGACAATCCAGGCGCAAAATGCGCCCGGAGGTAGTGATCAAAGGTGGCAAATTCCCACCTGTTGATCAAGCCTTATCGAGACCGTAGCAGGAATGCAAAGTGCGAACAGCCAATTCGGCGTAAGGGCCGTCAATCAGGATGGAAATCTTGATCTCGGACGTGGTGATCGCCTTGATATTGATGCCTTTATCGGCAAGTGCGCGGAAAGCGGTCGCCGCAACCCCTGCATGGCTGCGCATGCCGATGCCGATCACCGAGACCTTGACCAGGCCCTTTTCGCTCTGCACCACATCGAAACCAATTTTTTCCTGGTTGTCGGAGAGCACTTGCAGCGCTTTATCCACATCGCCGGAGGGGACGGTGAAGGTCATATCGGTCTTGGAACCATCCTCGGAAATATTCTGGACGATCATATCGACATTGATATGCGATTCGGACAAAGGCCCGAAAATCGCCGCCGACACGCCGGGACGGTCGGCCAGCCGGCGCAGGGATATCTGGGCTTCATCCTTGGCATAGGCAATGCCGGTCACAACTTCCTGTTCCACGATCTCTTCCTCATCGCAAATCAACGTTCCGGGCGGGTTCAGCACGTCACCCATGCCCGGAGCATCGGGATCTTCAAAGCTCGAGCGCACAAACGTGCGCACCTTGTGTACCATGGCCAGCTCGACGGAGCGCACCTGCAACACCTTGGCGCCAAGCGACGCCATTTCCAGCATTTCCTCAAACGCCACCTTTTTCAGGCGGCGCGCCTTGGGTTCAATGCGCGGATCGGTCGTATAGACACCATCGACATCGGTATAGATATCGCAACGGTCGGCCTTGACGGCTGCCGCGATTGCCACCGCCGAGGTATCGGACCCGCCGCGGCCTAGCGTGGCAATGCGATTGTCCGGGCCAATGCCCTGGAAACCGGCCACCACGGCGACCTGGCCCTCGCCCATGCGGCGGATAATATCGGAACCGTCGATCTCCTGGATGCGGGCCGCGCCATGGGCATTGTCGGTTTTGATGGCGATCTGCCACCCCTGCCAGGAGCGGGCATTGATACCGAGCGATTGCAGGGCGATGGCCAGCAAACCGGATGTCACCTGTTCACCGGAGGCCACGATAGCGTCATATTCACGCGCATCATAGAAAGGCGAAGCAGCACCGGCGACCTTGGGCATGGTCTGGACCCAGTCCACCAATTCGTTGGTCTTGCCGGACATGGCCGAAACCACCACGGCAACTTCGTGGCCGGCATCCACTTCACGTTTCACATGCCGCGCCACGTTGTGAATGCGTTCAAGATTGGCGACGGATGTACCGCCGAATTTCATCACAATGCGCGCCATGGCCCGACCGTCTCGACCTCAAACCTGTGCCGGACATGTCCGGCTGAAACCAATCTCTGCATTTCACAATGCGGCTGGCGGGCTTTTAGACAATTCGGGGCCAAGGTGCAACGGCAAGTTCACCGCATTGAGGCGGCATCGGTACCGCTCTCTATGCAAACGTTTTTGTCATGAATTTGGGATACCCCATTCAGCGATAATTCAGTAGAGAACGGCAACATGTCCGATACGGTTAATACCAAGGCTCGAAGATGCTAACGCATCCTCGCCTTAAGCGAGTTTCGAATATCTCAAATGCACCAAAGGCTTGAGATATTCGAAAAAGGAATATCAACTGCCATTTTTAATAGCAGTTGATATAAGATTTACCGCATATTTCCTTAAACCTGTCAGGGTTTCAGGCGAAATTCATGCGGCGGATGCCAACTGGGCATAGGCGCTACATATAAAGTGCTGCCGCGAACCGGTCGCGGCAGGCAAAAGCAGTCAATGAAAGGGACGATCGCATGGCAGCCGAAATACAATCCGAGAGCCAGGAAAGCGCGGAGCCGCCGACCAGGTCCGGATGGCGGGCAGCCCTTGCCGATTACGGCAGGGCGATTGCCGCCGTGTTCACGCTGGTCATTTTCGCCGCCGTGGCGCTGGCGATCTACCGGCTGACGGAGGAAGTCAGCTATGACGACGTCGTCTCGGCCATGGCCACCACCGGCTATGACCAGATCCTGCTGGCAGTGGTGTTTACCGCGCTCAGCTTCCTGTCGCTGTGTCTCTACGACTGGAACGCCATGGAATTCATTGGCCGCAAACGCCCGATGGCGGAAGTGGCCCTAACCGCGTTCAGTGCCTATGCGGTTGGCAACGCGGCAGGCTTCGGCATGCTGTCGGGCGGCGCGATCCGCTACAGGGCCTATTCGCGGGCAGGCCTTGCCCCGGATGAAATCGGCCGGGTCATCGCCTTCGTTACCCTGTCCTTCAGCCTGGGACTTGCCGCCGTCACCGCCCTGTCGCTTATTCCAATGTCGTCAGAAATCGCGCCGCTGCTGAATATCAGCCCGCTCTGGCTGCGTGGCCTGGCGATTGCCATCGTCCTGGGCTTTGCTGTGTTGATCGTCATCGGCCAGCGCCGCAGCCTGACCTTTGCCGGCGTGACGCTGCGGATGGCCGATACCCCGACCCTGTCGCGGCAGTTTCTGGTCACCGTGGCCGATCTGGCCTTTTCCGCCTCAGTCGTCTATGCGCTCTTGCCGGAACAGGCCGCCATTTCCTGGCCGGCCTTCTTTGCGATCTATTCCATTGCCATCGGCATCGGTGTGCTGAGCCATGTGCCTGCCGGTATCGGCGTATTTGAAACCGTCATCATCGCCGCCCTTGGCCCGACCACCAACATTGACGCGGTGCTCGCCTCGCTGGTGGTCTACCGCCTGATCTATTATGTTTTGCCGCTGATTCTGGCCATCGTATTGGTGACGATCACCGAGCTGCGCCATTATTCCAAAACCCCGGCGCTGGCGGGGGTTGGGCGCACCGCGGCCCGAATATCACCGGCACTTCTGGGTGCCCTGACCTTCATTCTCGGCGTCATGCTGATTTTCTCCAGCGTCACACCGACGCCGGAAAGCAATCTGGAATTCCTGCAAAACATCGTGCCGCTGCCCGTGGTGGAAGGCGCGCATTTCTTCACCAGCTTGCTCGGGCTGTTTCTGGTCATCGCGGCGCGCGGCCTTGCCCAGCGGCTGGACGGCGCGTGGTGGGCGGCCATGGTCGGAGCCTCAACCGCCCTGGTCCTGTCACTGCTGAAAGCCTTTGCGGTGCTGGAAGCCTCGGCGCTGGCTATCCTGCTGATCGGCCTGTTCGCCAGCAAGCGGCTGTTCATTCGCCCCGCCTCGCTGTTTCGCCAGGTGCTGACCTCGTCCTGGCTGACTGCCATCGCCCTGATCTGCATTTTTGCCTGCTTCATTCTGTTCTTCGTCTACCGCGATGTCGATTACACCCGATCGCTCTGGTGGGAATTCGAGTTTTCAGAAGAAGCGCCGCGCTCGCTGCGCGCCATGCTGGGCCTGACGATCTTCTCGTCGGCGCTGGCGGTCTTCAGCCTGTTGCGCCCCGCAGCGCCCGCGGTGACACCGTCAAGCCCGGAAGATATCGAGAAGGCTGTCGCCATTCTCAGCAAGTCGGATGTGGCCGATAGCAATCTGGTGCGCACTGGCGACAAGGCCGTGATGTTTTCACCCGATGGCCAGGCTTTCCTGATGTATGGCAAGCAGGGCCGCTCGTGGATCGCTTTTCTCGATCCGGTCGGTCCGAAAAAGTCCCGCGACGAACTGGTTTGGCAATTTGTCGAATCGGCTCGTCTGGCTGGCTGCCGGGCCGTCTTCTACCAGGCCTCCCCCGTACTGTTGCCCGCCATTGCCGATGCCGGCATGCAGGCGTTCAAACTGGGAGAACTGGCGGTCGTCGATCTCTCTCGCTTCGACCTGAAGGGCGGAAAATGGGCCAATCTGCGCCAGAGCGCCGCCAAGGCCGAGCGCGACGGGCTGAGTTATGACATCATCCCACTCACCGACGTACCAAGCATTCTCGAGGATCTGCGTAGTGTGTCGGACGGCTGGCTTGCCCAGCACCGCGCCAAGGAAAAGGGCTTTTCCCTCGGCGCATTCACCAATGACTATATCCTGAGCCAGCCGGTGATCGTGCTCCGCTTCGAAGGCCGGATCGTCGCTTTTGCCAATATCCTGGTGACGGAAACCAAGGCCGAATCCTCCATCGACCTGATGCGCTTTTCGCCGGAGGCGCCGAAGGGATCGATGGACTATCTGTTCGTCAGCCTGCTGACCCATCTGCGCAGCGAAGGATATGAACATTTCAACCTTGGCATGGCGCCGCTATCGGGCCTGTCGAGACGCGATGTGGCCCCGGTCTGGGATCGCATTGCCAACACATTCTATGAGCATGGTGAGCGCTTCTACAACTTCAAGGGGCTTCGGGCTTTCAAGACAAAGTTTCATCCCGAATGGCAACCCCGCTATCTCGCCGTGTCAGGCGGCCTCAGTCCGGTCATCGCGCTCCTGGACGCAACTCTCCTGATCGGTGGCGGTCTGAAAGGCGTGGTAAAGAAATGAAATCGTCAACTTCTCGTCTCACCAAGGGCAGTCTGGCCCGCAATTGTCTGGCCGCCAGCGTTCTGGCATGGGCATCGTCCACGGCCGTTTTCGTGCAGCCAGCCCTGGCCGATGATCCAAAATACGAAACAGGCACGATACCTGATCCGGTCATTGCCATGCCGGACGACAAACCGAAATCCATCGTTTTCCTACTGTCCGACAAGGACGGCTGGAGCGACAAGATGAAGACCGAAGCCGAAAGATTGCGCAGCAACGGCTCGATTGTCGTCGGCATCGATACACCGCGCTATCTGCAATCCCTGCAAGCCGACCTGAAGTCATCCGATGAGGACGATTGCATCTATACTGTGTCCGATATCGAGGACCTGTCCCATCAGATCCAGCGGCATGTCGGCGGTGCGGATTACCTGCCGCCGCTGGTGGCGGGCATCGGTGAAGGCGGCACATTGGCCCTGGCGATCCTGGCCCAGACCCCCAACGCGACCATCGGCGAAACGCTGGCGGTCGATCCCGGCGAGGTCATTCCCCTGCCCGACCAATTCTGCACCCCGGCGGTCAAGACTGAAAAGAACGGCGGCATTGTCTATGGCCTGACCGATGGCGCGCTTCCCGATCCGGCCAGCGTCCGTTTTTCGCCCTCGGCCGATCCTGCCGGGCGTGCCCATGTGACTGATCTCCTGAAGGACCATTCCGACATCGACGTGGCCGACAGTCAGAAGCCCGCCGACCAGACCCTTTCGGATGGCATCGACGTGATGATCGCGGCCACCGCCAAGGAGGCCTCACCACTTGGCTTGCCGCTGACGCTGATGGAGGTCGACAAGCCCGCCTTCGATACGATGGCGATCATCTATTCCGGCGACGGTGGCTGGCGCGATATCGATAGCGAAATGGCCTCTTATTTCCAGAGTGAAGGCCTGCCGGTCGTCGGCGTCGATTCGCTGCGCTATTTCTGGTCGGAGCGCAAACCGCAGGAAACCGCAGACGATCTCGCTCGCATCATCACCGCCTTTACCAAACGCTGGAAAGTCAAGCATGTGATGCTGGTCGGCTTCTCCTTCGGCGCGGACATTAGCCCGCCGGTCTATAATCTCCTGCCAGACAATATCCGCCAGAAAATCAACCAGGTCTCGCTCCTGTCCATGTCACAGGCATCCGATTTCGAGATTTCCGTAACCGGCTGGCTGGGTGCGAAAAGCAGCGGCGCTGGCGGTGACCCGACCAAGGAAGTCGCCAAAATGCCAGCGGGCCTGGTGCAATGCCTTTACGGGGCCGATGACGAAGAAGACGATGGTTGCCACAAGCTCGACCCCAAGAAGGTCGATGTCGTCAAACTGGAGGGTGGTCACCATTTCGATGGCGACTATGAAGCCCTGGCCAAACTGCTTCTTGATCGACTGAAAACCCGCAAGCTGGATTGATACAGCAAGGAGCGTTGCTCACACCCTACTCGACCTTTGCGCGGTATAGGGTACGCAACAAGATTTTAAATTAACCGCATGAAAAAGGGCCGCATAAAGCGGCCCTTTTCAATATCTGTATCCTGTGTCCGTGCCGATTACCGTGGCGGGCAATTCGGTGTGTTTGGCGCACAGGCTGCACCCGGTGGCGGCGGAGGAGGCGGGGCAGCCTGACCTGGCGCTGGCGGCGGCGGCGGTGGTGGACGGTTTCCATCCGGCGCGTTGCGGTCTGGCCGATCAGGACGCTGGCCTTGTGGCGGCTGCATCTGGTCACGACGCTGATCGCCTGGACGCATATCACCGGGGCGCATGTTATCCGGGCCTCTGTTGTCAGGACGCCTGTCATCCGGGCGCCGGTCGTCTGGCCGCCTGTCATCTTGCCTGCGATCATCTGGACGACGATCATCCGGGCGGGGCCTCTGCCGATCGTCGCGCATCATCCGGTCACGGTCGCCGTCCATTCTCGGATCCTGCATCCTTGGGTCGGGTCCACGACGGCGATCCATGTCCGGTCCGCCCGGAGGCGGCGGGGGAGCATCACCACCCATGAAGCGCGGCGGGGGACCATCGCGGCGCCAGACCGGCGGCGGTGGCGGCGCACGGCGCCAGCGATCCCGCTCGCGATAGAAATCGCGGCCGCGATAATAACGATCCCAATAATTGTCGACCTGGAAGGTCACGGTCGGAATGCCGAGCGGCTGATAATAATCCGGATCGACATAGACCCGGCGGTTGGAATATTGGGTCTGCAAATAGCTGCCAGAAATCCAGCCGCGATAGCCCGCGTATCCGACATCGCACCAATTGGCCGAAGACAGGCAGCCAAAGATCCGTACGGAATTACCGGCTGGAACGACCAGAACAGGTGGATATTGTGTGCTGGGCCCAGCCCGCAAGTTAACATTCGCGGTTGCAAATGCCTGGGCCGCCTCAGCGGCAGCCGGCAAGGCAACTGCCATCAGCCCTGCAAAGGCCGACAGGTAAAGTGGTTTCATCGATCTGATCTCCTTGGCCGTCCCTGACCTTGGCTTGTCCCGCCAATTGGAATTGGGTTCATGCGGCATGGTAACGCCATCAGGAGCAATTTGTTCCACCCAGCGCCCCCACCCGCACTTGACCCGCTTATGTCAAGCAATGTCCTCCGGCTTTTTTGAGGCGGCATGTTTTTAGGAGCGGGCCATTTCAAGATGACCCCATTTTTATAGAGATGACAAAGTGTCGCTCACCCTTGACTTTAAGCCCGGATCGTCCGACCTCACGCAAGAGAGGTCGCAGCGGCTGCACCTCAAGGATGGCGCGGCAGCGCAAAACACGGTAGTGAGCCTTGAGATATCCGCCCGGATCAACAAGGCCCCGAATCAACAAAGCTATGGAATGCAGCACAGTCAGGAGAACCCGATGAGCGAGACCGCCAAGAGCACCATCGATCAGGCCGAGGTCGACCGCTTTTCCGCCATGGCTGCCGAATGGTGGGACCCCACCGGCAAATTCAAGCCGCTGCACAAGATCAATCCGGTGCGTCTTGCCTATATCCGCGACAAAGCCTGCGAAAATTATCAGCGCGATCCACGCTCCAATCAGCCGCTATCGGGCCTGCGGGTTCTCGACATCGGCTGTGGCGGCGGCTTGCTGTCGGAACCCATTGCTCGCATGGGCGCCAATGTATTAGGCGCTGATGCCTCGGCCAAGAATATCGGCATTGCCCAGACTCATGCCGCCCAGACCGGCGTGAGCGTGGATTACCGCGCCGTCACCGCCGAGGCCCTGGCCGCTGCTGGCGAAAGCTTCGATATCGTGCTGAATATGGAAGTGGTCGAACATGTCGCCGATGTCGAGTATTTCATCTCCACCTGCGCCTCCATGGTGCGCCCTGGCGGAATCATGCTAATTTCGACCATCAACCGCACCTTGAAGGCTGCGGCACTCGCCATCGGCGCCTGCGAATATGTGCTGCGCTGGCTGCCGCGTGGCACCCATCAATATGAAAAACTGGTGCGCCCGGAAGAGTTGGAAAAGCCGATCCTGGGCGCAGGCATGGACGTGACCGAGACCGTCGGCGTATTTTTCAACCCATTCCAGAACCAGTGGAACCTGTCCACCGACACCGATGTCAATTACATGATGCTGACCCGCAGGCCGACGTCCACCCCAGAGTGAACCATCTCATACCGGCATTGAGGCAAGGCGTTCCAGCAAGTCCTGCTGGCGGGCGCAATTGTCGGTGGCAAGCCGCTTTATTCGCGCTCGGTCAAGATGATAGGATGTACCATCCCAAGCGAAAGCCTGCTTGAACGTGAAGCCGAAGGGCGTCGGGCCGTGATCGGCGAGATGCTCGAGCCTTTCCACACCATCCGACCATTGCGGCCTGCTGCCAACTGGCACCCACCAGAGCACCAAAGAAGGCCAAGTCTGCTTCACATTCCAGTGGCGCGCGTGTTTCAAGGCGTCAGCATGGACCCCATTATAGGAGAAGGCCATCAGCGTCTCCGGGTCTTGCCAGAGCGAAAGAGATGATGGACCGGAGGTAAAGCCGCTGCCTTCCATAAAACGCGGAAACACCTGCACGCCCCAGCTCTCCGGTCCCGGTTCGCCCTCATAACCCGAACGGTCGATAAACCCCAGGGAGCGCCTAGCGGCCTCAAAATTAAGGGGCTCGCGATCGACAAAACCCTGAATGGCCGGATCTCCGGATGGCGCGACATGCAAGCCGAAATTATAAAGTGCGAGATAATGGGTGGACGGCATGCTCAATTCACATCGTCAGGCAGAACCGGCAGGGGCGCTATTTCGATGCCTTCCTCGATCAGGGCGCGCGCCTCGTCTGGGCTGGCATTGCCGATAATCCCGCGGGCATCGGCCTCGCCGTAATGGATCTTACGGGCCTCTTCGGGAAACCGCTCGCCAACATCTTCGCTATTGGCCCTGACGGTCGCAACCGCCTCCTTCAATTTCATGAAAGCTTCACGCTGGGCAGCGTCATAGGCTACCTTCTGCCGCTCTTCCTTGCCGCGCGCCGTCGACACCATCGGCGCCATCAGGCTTTTGGAAATCGAGGCGGAAGAACAAACCGGGCAGGTCAAAAAGCCGCTGGCTTTCTGGCGGTCGAAATCGTCGCTTTGCGCAAACCAGCCCTCGAATTCATGGGCCTGGTCGCAGATGAGGGAATAGCGGATCAAACCGTCTGCCCTCCCTTGGCGAGCGTTGGAACCATGTCGAGATTGAAGTCGCGGCCATTCTTGAGGTTGGGGATCTTCATCCGTGCCGCCTTGACGGACTCGAGATCGATCTCGGCCATCACCACGGCCTCGCCCGCCGCCGGGCCTTCCGCCAGGATTTTCCCCCAGGGATCGATGATCAGCGAATGGCCATAGGTTTCGCGTCCGTCCTCGTGGGTGCCGCCCTGGGCGGCGGCGATCACGAAAGCGCCATTCTCGATGGCCCGCGCCCTGAGCAGGATATGCCAATGCGCCTCGCCGGTCTGCCGGGTGAAGGCTGCTGGCACCGTCAGAATGTCGGCACCCGCCATGGCTTCGGTGCGAAACAGCGAGGGAAACCGCACATCGTAGCAAATCGCAAAGCCCAGCTTGGCGAAGGACAGATCTGCCACGCAAGCGTTCTTGCCGGGGGCATAGGCGGCACTTTCCCGCCAGCTTTCACCATTGTCCAGATCCACATCGAACATATGGATCTTGTCATAGGTGCAGATCCGGCGACCATTCGGCCCGAACAATAGGCCGCGATTGGCAATCATCCCATCGGCACGGGCAATCGCTGTTGAACCGACATGGACATGGATCTTCAGTTCCGCAGCCAGCTGGGCCGCCGTCACGGCAATCAAGTCATTGTCGTCATCACGCAGCATGGCCCGTAAAGCTTCACGGTTACGCTGCAAGGCCCCGGTCATTTCCGGGGTCTGGACATAGATCGCCCCTGCTGCTGCCGCCTCGCGCACCAGACGCGCCATGGTGGCCGCATTCTTTTCAAGATCGGTGCCGGAGCACATTTGCAGGGCCGCAACCGCAATGGTCATGACATGTCCTCAGGCCGCCAGCATCGGATCGAGCTTGCCGGCCCGTTCCAGCGCATGCAGATCATCGCAGCCGCCGACATGGGTGCCGTCGATGAAGATCTGCGGAAAGGTGTTGCGACCGGATTTATCGATCATTTCCTGGCGCAGCGCCGCATTGCCCGTCGCATCGACCTCGGTAAAGGCCACAGCCTTGGTGGTCAGAAGCGCTTTGGCGCGGGCGCAATATTCACAGTATTTCCGCGTGTAGATGATCACGGACGCCATGCTCGTCTCCGGTTCATTGTTGATAATGTCATATCAGTGTTGCAAGCTCATATAGGTGTTACAAGTGCCATTGCAAAGGTCAAGACCGTGACCTCCACAGCCCCCGCCCGCTTCAGCGCGCGGGTCGCCGCACTGACCGTGGCCCCTGTCGTATAGACATCATCGACCAGCACCAGATGACGGCCAAATACCTGATCGCGGCGGTTTTCCGCCACTTTGAAAGCGCCACGAACATTGTCTGCCCGCGCCTTCTCCGTCAGCCCGACTTGCTTTTGCGTCCGTTTCACCCTCGTCAAAACTCCCGGCAGGAATGGCTTGTTCGAAAGCCCGGCCAAGGCCCGCCCCAGTTCCGCCGATTGGTTATATTGCCGTGAAAACAACCGCCAGCGATGCAGCGGCACCGGCAGGATCGCATCGGCCCGGAGCAGTTCCTGGCCACCGGCCCGGATCATCCAATTGGCCATCATCGGTGCCAGATCAGTCCTGTCGCCATATTTCAGCCGGTGGACCAGATCACGCGCCGCACCGTCATGCACAGCCGCCGCCCGCAGCCGGTCGAAAACCGGAGGATTGGCAATTGCCTCGGCGCAAACCATGCCCTGGCCTGGATCGAAACCGAAAGGCAGACCGAGAATTTCACAATAGGGCCGCTCGATGAACCGCACCGAGCACCAGCAATCGGAACACAGGCTGCCAGCCTTGGCAACCGGCAGGCCGCATGTGGCGCAGCCGGGGGGATAGACCAGATCGCGCAGCGACCGACCAAGCGTTTGCGTCCCCCGAAAACCGCGATGCGCCAAGGCCACCATTCCGTCCCTGGCCTGCCGGATATGGTCCACCCTGCCTCCATTCGCCTGCATCATCCCGATATGCCCTACCCGATCTCGCCCAAAGCCCATGAATGCACCATAAAGGCGAAGCTGCGATATACTGCACTCAACACTCAAGCGGTTTCAAGCCGCTTGGAACCTTTAAGGGGACAGACCTGCCCAGAATCCCTATGGGGTAAACACGGGAGTGTTCGAGCCCAATTACGCGGTTTCCTGCGCAAATCGATTCCGATTGACGCAATTATGCAGTAGGCACTTGGTTTCTCGAAAAACAACACCGGGAGGTTTCCGTGGAGCCGCTATTCGATCCTGATCTCATCGTCCGCAACCGCGAACGTGCTTTCGACGCAGGGGATACCGGAGCCGGTTTCCTGCTGGATATCGTCGCGCAGGAACTGACCGAGCGGCTGGCTGTGGTCGAGCGCCAGTTTGAAACCGCCGTCGAATTGCATGGCATGGATGGCAGGGTCGGGAGGGCCTGTCTGGAAACCGGGCGGATCGACCAATTGCAGCGGGTGGAAACCAGCAGTCGCTTTGCCCGGCAGGGGGACACGCTGATCCCCGGCCCTATCGAGCATCTGCCACTTGGCGAGCAGAGCGCCAATCTTCTGTTGTCGCCGCTTGCCCTGCATCTGGCCAATGACATGCCGGGCCTGCTGATCCAGATGCGACGGTCGCTGCAGCCTGACGGTCTGTTGCTGGCAGCGCTACCCGGGGCGGGAACGCTTGGCGAATTGCGCGATGTGCTGTTGACGACCGAGATCGAAATCAGCGGCGGAGCAAGTCCCCGCGTCATGCCCTTTGCCGATGTGCGCGACATGGGCGCATTGTTGCAACGGGCGGGTTTTGCCCTTCCGGTTGTCGATGTCGAGACCTATACGGTGCGATATGATGGAATTCTGGCGCTGATGCGCGATCTCAAGGCGATGGGCATGGCCAATCCGCTGGCCGCCCGCAGCCGCAAACCGCTGACCCGGCAGTTTTTCCTGCGCGCCGCCGAGCTGTATGCCGAACGCTATAGCGATGCCGATGGCCGCATTCGCGCCAGTTTCTCGATCATCTACATGTCAGGCTGGGCACCGCATGAAAGCCAGCCCAAACCGCTCAAGCCTGGATCTGCGAAAATCCGCCTCGCCGACGCACTGGGCGGCAAGCCGTAAAGGATCACTCAAGTGTTTTCCGTAAGCCTGAAAGCGCCGCCGATCAGGCTTGCGGTATGGCAGCAATGATGGAATCAAACAGCCTGTCCAGCGCGTCGTAATAGACGCCAAGCGCCAGATAAAGCGTTACCGCGATCAACCCGGCGATCAGGCTATACTCGATTGCAGTTGCACCAGACGTTTGGCGAAAAATCGCCGACGAGCCGGAAAACCGGCGTAAAAGCCCCATCATGCCCCTAGCCTAAAACCATGCGCCCCCGCATGAGTGATCGAAGCAAGCGTTTTGCCATAGCAAAACACTTGGCCTCTTTGTTTTCAAATATTTCGAGGATTGACCGGCCTAACCCATACCATCACGGGTTATCAGCATGCATCCCCATTGCCGGGATTGACGATACAGACAGAACCGGGCGTCTCCTGCAAGACGCTGCGCCGGATCGTATAGCGCTTTCCGGCATCATGTTCACCGGGAATGGAGCCCGTGCTCATGCGATCGACATCAGACGGTCGCGCCGCAAACTGGCCGGAGGTGGTCTTGTCTGCAAGCATCGGCGTCAGAACCAGCGATACCGCCACGGCCGTGACGGCGAACAGCAAGGCAAGATTGACAACGCCAACTCTGCCGGACCTGGAAGTCGCACGTCGCGACTGCCGTCCGCCCTTTCCGAAATCCTTCTGCGTCATCGCAAACCTCACAAAATCCAAAGGGCTTCTTCCCGGACCACAGCCCGCCGGACGATTGCCCCACAATCGTCCAGATAAATCAGGAAACCTTGCATCACCGAGAATGCAAAACCCCTGCTGTTCACCCCAAGACCCGATTCGATTCTTGATATCGCGCCCAAGAGGGTCTCGACATCAACACACCGCAGCAGACGAAATCCTGCGCGGCAGAACCATAAAGCCCTGAAATCACTGCGTTATTTTTTATCGAACGATACCGCGCCCCATGCGATCATGCCATCCGACGCCCAACGCACACAAACGATGCACGAAGCGCCAGTGCATGATGAGGTAATAATGCCGGTTTGAGGATTAACTTTCTATTAATTGACGATAAAAACCGGTGAGCAAAGGCTCATCTGCTGGGCTTATCCCGGCATTCCACACCGCTCAACAGGACAAACCTGTTGCATAATTCCTGAAATCGGAAGCGGATTCCGATTTTTCTTAAACGGCAAATTTTATAGCAAATCCAGCAGGAATGGGATCAGCGGCTCATCGGCTGGCGGCATCGGATAGGATCGCAGATCCCGGGCCTTGACCCATTTGATCGCCTGGCCTTCCCGCCCCTGTGGCATGCCTTCATAGCGACGGCAAACATAGAGCGGCATCAGCAGATGGAACGTTTCATAGGTATGGCTGGCAAAGGTCAGCGGTGCCAGACAGGGAATTTTCGTGGCGATACCAAGCTCTTCCTCCAGCTCGCGAACCAGGGTTTCCTCTGGTGTTTCGCCGGGTTCCACCTTGCCGCCGGGAAATTCCCAGAGCCCGGCCAGCGATTTTCCTTCCGGCCTTTGCGCCAGCAGAATGCGTCCGTCGCTGTCCAACAGAGCGCAGGCGGCAACCAGCAGAATAGGCCGAGGCCCTGGTACTGTCATTCTTCGCCCTCTGCCTTAGCTGCGGACTCGTGACGCCAGTAGCAATAGCGATAGGCTTCCTTGAAGCCGAGCTTTTGATAGAGCGAGAGAGCCGGACCGTTATCGGCCTGGACCTGGAGCCAGGCGCTCTTGGCTCCCCTTATCCGCGCCCAGCGCAGGGCCGCATAGGTCAGTTCGAGACCGGTTCCCTTGCCACGGTGAGCTTCACCCACGGCAAGCTGCAACAGACCCGCGAGATCATTGTCCTGCACGCAAATGGCGGCCGCTACCGGACCATTGTCAGGCACCTCGATCAGAAACAAGCCAAGCGGTGGCTTGATATTGCTGATCAATTCGGCAAGCGCTGGCTTCGACGCGGCATCCTCATTGCGCAGCGCCAGACTGGCATCGACGAAACGACCGATATCCTGGGTCGGCAAGTGATCCATCACATCGAGGTCGCAAAGCTCGGCCAGATCGAGCGCCATGACAAGGCTTTCGTCGAAGCGGGTCCAACCATCCTCACGCAGCACATCGATCACTTGCGGCGGCGCCAATGGCGTTTCGCGAAACACCATGGGTCGGCCGTAGGATTCGAATTTGCGCTCCGCCTTTTCCAGTCGCAGACGGATGTCGCGGATATCGGAGCGGTCCAGCGCCACCACGCAATTGACCCGTTTCGACGGATGTCCGCCCGTCAGCCGGACCTGCCAGCTGCCGTCATACTGAACCGAGGCCGCGGGCCAGGCGCGAAAGCTGACGGCTTCCAGCCTGCGGACCTGCGGCAGGTTCGGCGCGTGCGGTGACTGATCCACCGCCATCAGCTCCGATAATCCCCGTTGATGGCCACATATTCCTTGGTGAGATCGCAGGTCCAGACCGTGGCTGTCCCCGTCCCAAGCCCGAGTTCGACCGTGACCGGAATGTCTTCGCCCTGCATCACGGCTGTGGCTGCCGCTTCAGAATAATCCGGGTCGCGCTCACCGTTAACAGCAACGCGGACGTCACCGAACCAGATGGCCAGACGATCCCGGTCGGCCAGTTCGCCGGCCTTGCCGACCGCCATGACCACGCGACCCCAATTGGCGTCTTCGCCAGCAACAGCCGTCTTCACCAAGGGCGAATTGGCGATGGAAAGCGCGATGACCTTGGCAGCCGCATCGCTTTCAGCACCCTTGACGGTGACTTCCACCATCTTGCGCGCGCCTTCGCCATCGCGCACCACCTGCAGGGCCAGATCCTTCAAGAGATCGTTGAGCGCTGCCCGGAACCCGTCAAGACGTGTGTCGTCGGCAGTCTCAACACGCGACTGACCGTCGCTGGCCGCAGCCCCGGTCGCAAACAGCATCAACGTATCGGAGGTCGAGGTGTCGCTATCGACCGTGACGGAATTAAAGCTTGGGCCGACACCCGCCGACAGCAATGCCTGCAAGGCGGCGGGCGCGATATCGGCATCGGTGACCACGAAGGACAGCATGGTCGCCATGTCAGGCGCGATCATGCCTGCACCCTTGGCAATGCCATTGATGGTGACAGTGACGCCGCCGATCTCAGCGCTGCGGGTCGCGACCTTCGGATAGGTATCCGTGGTCATGATCGCCTTGGCGGCTTCCAGCCAGAAATCGCCCTTGGCATCACGGGCCATATCATCAAGCACGCCAGCAAATTTCGTCGCGTCCAAAGGCTCGCCGATCACGCCGGTCGAAGCCAGATAAATTTCATGTTCTTTGCAATTGAGCGCCGATGCCGCCGATTTGGCCGTCAGCTCGGTCGCGGCGCGGCCTTTGGTGCCGGTAAAGGCATTGGCATTGCCGGAATTGACCACCACGCCGCGCGCCACGCCATGGGCGAGGTTTTTCCGGCAGAAATCCACCGGTGCGGATGGGCATTTGGACCGGGTAAACACGCCCGCAACGCTGGCAGGCTGGTCGAACACCATTAGCAGCACGTCCGTGCGGTTCTTGTATTTGATGCCCGCCGCAGCAGTCGCCATGGAGACGCCGCGAATGGCGGGCATGTCGGCAAAACTCTTTGGCGCGAGAGGAGAAACACTGGCTGACATAGCTGGAAACGGCCCCGGAAAAGACGAAACGACAAAAGGAAACCGCCGCATCGCGTCCTATGCGCGATGCGGCGGAATGAGCGCTTGCTTATGGCTTCGGCGCGGCAGCTGCGTCCGGATCGGCCTGCTGCTTGCTGATGTCCTCATAGCCCTTCTTCAGAGCCGGATCGACGATCTCGACCTTTTCAGAGGTCTTGGCCTTTTCCAGCAGGGCCAGATACTTGTCACGCATCACAAGCTGGCGAACCTGCTGCTGCACATCTTCGAATTTCGGCGGAGCCGCGTCGCGGATCTCTTCGACCTTGATGACGTGGAAGCCGAACTGGCTCTTGACAGGGGTCTTGGTATAGGTGCCGGGCTTCAGCTCGAACGCTGCCGCTTCGAATTCAGGCACCATACGGCCCTTGGAGAAGAAGCCGAGGTCACCGCCGTCCGATCCGCTGGAATCGGTCGATTTTTCCTTGGCCAGTTCGGCAAAGTCCTTGCCGGCATCCAGTTGCTTGATCACATCCTTGGCTTCATCCTCGGTCTTCACCAGAATGTGACGGGCGTGAATTTCCTGCTCCTTCGGCAGAGCAGCAATTTCCTTCTCATAGCGCGCCTTGACTTCCTCATCGGTCGTCACATCAACGACATGCTTCTTGAAATAGGCATTGTGCAATTCGCGGTCGGCAATGAAAGCCATGCGCTGCTTGTAGGCCGGATCGTCCTGCATTTTTTCGCCGATGGCGCTGCCAGCCAGCAGCTTGACATCGATAGCGCCAGACAGAGCCGCAACCTTTTTCTGGTCATCTGGCATCTGGGCAAACTGAGGATCGAGGTTGGCAATCGCCAGATCCAGCTCGGACTGATGGATTTCCAGAGTGCCGACCTTGGCGACGACAGCATCGTCGGCATAGGCGTAGGAAGACAGCGCCACAAGGGCGGCACAGGCCGCCAGGACGAGTTTGTGAGAACGCAGCATGTAATAACCCTTCGGTAAAGAGGCCGATTGCGACTGTCAATCGGGGCAAAAACACCCTAAACCACGCGATTGTGGCACTTGTGGTGCATGCTGTCCCGTTGACATAATTCGACCCCCCTCTTATCTGTCACGCAACTCCGCGTCCAGAGCAGTTTCCGGAGGCGGTACGCCAATCTCCACTGTCATGTGGCCGTGAGCGACCGGGAGTAGACCCGGGGCTTCGGTTTCAACCTCGTGACGGAATTCAGAAAGGACCATGGACATGGTCAGTCTTGGTGGGATCGCCCGCAAAATTTTCGGCTCCTCGAATGAACGCCGCATCCGGGGGAACAAGCCTCGCGTGGCCGCCATCAACGCGCTGGAGGACAGCATAAAGGCATTGAGCGATGCCGAGCTGGCCGCAAAGACCGAGGAATTCAAGGGTGAGCTTGCCAAGGGCAAGACGCTCGACGACATCCTGATCCCGGCCTTTGCCGTGGCGCGCGAAGCATCGCGCCGGGCGCTCGGCATGCGGCCCTTCGATGTGCAGCTGATCGGCGGCATGATTCTGCACGAAAACGCCATTGCCGAAATGAAGACCGGCGAAGGCAAGACACTGGTGGCAACGCTGGCTGTCTATCTCAACGCACTGTCTGGCAAGGGCGTGCATGTGGTGACGGTCAATGATTATCTCGCCAGCCGCGATGCCGCCATCATGGCCAAGCTTTACAGCTTCCTCGGGCTGACCACCGGCGTGATCGTCCACGGCATGAACGACGATGAGCGCCGCGAGGCCTATGCCTGCGACATCACCTATGCCACCAATAACGAGCTTGGCTTCGACTACCTGCGCGACAACATGAAGTATGAGCGCGGCCAGATGGTGCAGCGCGGCCATAATTACGCGATCGTCGATGAAGTGGACTCGATCCTGGTCGATGAAGCGCGGACGCCGCTGATCATTTCCGGGCCGCTCGACGACCGCTCTGATCTCTACACCACCATCGACGCTTTCATTCCGATGCTGAGCGCCGAAGACTACGAGATCGATGAAAAGCAGAAATCGGCCAATTTCTCCGAAGTCGGCACCGAAAAGCTGGAAAACCTGCTGAAAGACGCTGGCCTGCTCAAAGGCGTTTCGCTGTATGACGTCGAAAATGTCGCCATCGTCCATCATATTAACAATGCGCTGAAGGCCCACAAGCTGTTCCAGCGCGACAAGGACTATATCGTCCGCAATGACGAAATCGTCATTATCGACGAGTTCACAGGCCGGATGATGCCAGGCCGCCGTTATTCGGAAGGCCAGCACCAGGCGCTGGAAGCCAAGGAAAAGGTAACGATCCAGCCGGAAAACCAGACGCTCGCCTCGATTACCTTCCAGAACTATTTCCGGATGTATTCCAAGCTTGCCGGGATGACCGGTACGGCCAATACCGAAGCCGAGGAATTCCAGGACATCTACGGCCTCAGCGTCATCGAAGTGCCGACCAACCTGCCGATCCTGCGTATCGACGAGGACGACGAAGTCTACCGGACGTTTGAAGAAAAGTTCAAGGCAATCATCGAGGAAATCAAGGCCTCCGCATCGCGCAATCAGCCGGTCCTGGTCGGGACAACCTCGATTGAAAAGTCCGAACTGCTGGCCACCATGCTGCGCCAGAGCGGATTTACCGATTTCAGCGTGCTGAATGCCCGCTACCACGAGCAGGAAGCCTATATCGTCTCCCAGGCCGGTGTGCCGGGCGCCGTCACCATCGCCACCAACATGGCCGGTCGCGGTACCGACATTCAGCTCGGCGGCAATATCGACATGCGACTTGAGCGCGATCTGGAAGGCATGGAGCCTGGCCCCGAGCGCGACGCCAAGGAACAGGCAATCCGCGAGGAAGTCAAAGCCCTGAAGGAAAAGGCACTGGCCGCGGGTGGCCTCTACGTGATCGCTACCGAGCGCCATGAAAGCCGGCGCATCGATAACCAACTGCGTGGCCGTTCCGGCCGCCAGGGCGACCCGGGCCGTTCGAAATTCTACCTGTCGCTTCAGGACGACCTGATGCGGATTTTCGGCTCCGACCGCATGGACAGCATGCTCCAGAAGCTGGGCCTGAAGGATGGCGAAGCCATCGTCCACCCCTGGATCAACAAGGCGCTGGAACGGGCCCAGAAAAAGGTCGAGGCACGCAATTTCGACATCCGCAAGAACCTGTTGAAATATGACGACGTGCTGAACGACCAGCGCAAGGTGATTTTCGAACAGCGCGTCGAGCTGATGGATGCCGAAGACCTGACTGAAACCATCGACGACATGCGCCACGAGCTGATCGACACCATCGTGCGCACGCATATCCCGGAAAAGGCCTATGCCGAACAATGGGATGTCGCAGGCCTGAAGACGGCAATGACCGGAATCCTCAACCTCGACCTTCCTATCGAAGACTGGGCGCAGGAAGAAGGCATTGCTGAAGACGATATCGTCGAACGGGTCAAGAAAGCCGCCGATGAGGTGATGGCTGAGAAGACCGAGCGCTTCGGCCCGGAAATCATGGCTTATATCGAACGGTCGGTGCTGTTGCAGACCATCGACAACCTGTGGCGCGAGCATATCGTCAACCTCGACCACCTGCGTTCGGTGGTGGGCTTCCGTGGCTATGCCCAGCGCGATCCCTTGCAGGAATACAAGGCGGAAGCGTTCGAACTGTTCCAGGCCCTGCTCGCCAACATGCGCGAGGGCGTCACCGCCCAGATGATGCGGGTGGAAATCGTCCGTGAAGCTCCCCCGGAGCCGACCCTGCCAATCATGCATGGTCACCACGAAGATCCGCAGACCGGCCAGGATGAATTTGCCGCCGCTGATGGCGTGGTCGCCCCTGAGAACCGCAATCCCGTCGATCCCTCGACCTGGGGCAAGGTTGGACGCAATGAAATGTGTCCTTGCGGCTCCGGCAAGCGCTTCAAGCATTGCCACGGCGCCCTGCTGGCGTAAGACAAACACAATCGGCCAGCCGGATGCGTTGGCCGATTTCGCACAGGCATAAACGATTGAAATACTGGGAGGCAGGCTTTTGTTAACCGTAAGCTGCCAAGACTGATCGCCTGTCGCTTCATGCCTGTGAGTTTTGCGTGTTTATCATGGCGGTTATCCAGAAGCTGGAACCATTTCTGCCAGCCCGGCTGCATGGCCCGCTGCGCAGGATATTCGCCGCTTTGTCCGCTCACGACGATGTGGCCCGCGCCCAGCGCATGGCGCTGATCGCCTTTGCCATCCGCATCATCAGCGCTGCGATTGCATTTTTCTCGCAGATCGTCCAGGCCCGGCTGATGGGCGATTTCGAATATGGTATTTTCGTTTTCGTCTGGGTCTTGGCCGTGCTGTTCGGCAATCTATCCTGCCTGGGCTTTCATTCGACTGTCATCCGCTTTCTGCCGCAATATCACGCAAGGGATGAAATTCCTGAAATCCGTGGCATCACCGTCACCATCCGGATCTTCGCTCTTGGCCTTGCCAGCTGCCTGACACTAACCGGCCTTATCCTGTTGAATCTATTGGGAGATCGCATTGCCGGCTACTATCTGACGCCGCTGTTTCTCGGCTTGTTCGCACTGCCGATGATTGCGCTGGGCGATGTGCTCGATGGTACGGCGCGAGCCAATAGCTGGCCTGTCGCAGCCCTCAGCCCCACCTATATCATCCGGCCAGTGCTGATCCTGGCCTTCATGCTGCTGGCTGTCGTGCTGGGAGCGCCACGCACCGCCACCACAGCCATGCAGGCGGCTCTTGCCGCCACCTATGTCACGACCCTCAGCCAGTTCGCCACCATTCACTGGCGTCTGCGGCGTAAATATCTACGAGGGCCTCGGCGGATCGATTTCATGGTCTGGTTTCGCGTTGCCATCCCGATTTTCCTGATCGAGGGCTTTCTGTTCCTGCTGACCAATTCCGACGTCATGGTGGTCGGGCTTTACCTGCCGCCCGACCAGGTCGGGATCTATTTTGCCGCGGCAAAAACTATGGCCCTGGTGCAATTCGTCTATTTCGCGGTCAAGGCCGCCGCGGGACCGCGCTTTTCAGCGCTGATGAACGAAGATGATATCAGACCGCTGGCGATGTTTGCGGGCAGAATGGCCCGCTGGTGCTTCTGGCCGTCGCTGATCATCGGTCTTCTGGTGCTGGCGGCAGGCGAAGTGCTGCTTGGTCTGTTCGGCCCGAATTTCACGGCAGGCTATCCATTGATGGCCATTCTGTTTGCCGGTGCCCTGACAAAGGCGCTGATCGGCCCCGGTGAGATGCTTCTGACCATGGCCGGGCGACAAAAATTGTGTGTGCTCCTATATGTGATTGCTTTAGCATCTAATATCGGGCTGAATGTGACTCTCATTCCGCTTTATGGCCTCACGGGCGCGGCGACGGCCGCCGCCTCGGCAATGTTGGTGGAAGCGATCTTGTTACACATTGCCGTGCGCTACGCGCTTGGCATTGTTTTATTTGCCTTTGCTGACCCATTGTCTCGCATGAAGCAAGACAGGTCCGCATGAAGCGAACCAGGTTGTAGGATATGAACACATTACCGGTAACCGAAGAGACCAGCCGGGACACAAGCACCGAGCGCCCGGTTCTGCATACCGTGTCCGCGCCGGTCAACCGTCCCCCTGCCGATGGCCAGATTGCCGTCGGGCGCCCCGGTCGCGATCTTTGGCTCTATCCGCGCCAGACCAGCTACGACCTTGAACAGGAAATGGACTACCTGACAAACCGGGCGCTGGAGCAGAATGTCTTCTTCTCGGCCCGGTTTCTGGCCCCCGCCATCCCCCGTCTGGACGAGCGTGAAGTGCGCATGGCACTGATCCGCGACGAGCGGCAGGGCCGTAGCCGGATCCGGTTGCTGATGCCTTTCTCCGTGGAAAAACCCGGATTTGCGGTCGGCCCATCCATTGTTCGCGTCTGGTCCAACCCCTTCGGCCCGCTTGGCACGCCTCTGGTCGATGCTGAGGATGCGGTGGAAACGCTGGACAACCTTTTCGAGGGACTGAGCGATCCAAAAGCCAAATTGCCTTCTGTGCTGGTCCTGCCGGATCTGCGAATGGATGGGCCGGTCACAAAACTACTACGGGCCGTGGCGATCAGCCGTGACCTGCCGCTGACTGTGACCAATCCCTACCAGCGCCCAATGCTCGAGAGCCTGGAGGATGGAGAAACCTATCTTCGCCAAGCCATCGGCAAGTCTCACTGGCGCGACATGCGCCGACAGATGCGCCTACTGGGGCAACAGGGCGAATTGACCTACTCTGTCGCCCGCCAGCCGCAGGATCTGCATGTGCGCATGGAGGAATTCCTGGCGCTCGAAGCCAGCGGCTGGAAAGGCCGCAAGCGCAGCGCCCTGGTCATGGACCGTCTGCGTGCCGCCTTTGCCCGCGAAGCGATGACAAACCTGGCAGAGTGTGATGCAGTCCGCATCCATACGCTCGATCTCGATGGAAAAGCCATTGCCTCCATGGTCGTCTTCATTATGGGTGCCGAAGCCTATACGTGGAAGACTGCCTATGACGAGCGCTATGCCCGATATTCACCCGGCAAGCTTCTGGTGGCTCGATTGACGGAATGGCATCTGGACGATGCCAATATTCTGCGCACCGATTCCTGCGCCGTACCCGATCACCCGGTGATGAGCCGGCTTTGGCGGGAGCGGGAAGAGATGGGAACCATGGTCATCGGCCTGAAGCGCAATGCCGACCGCGATGTCCGCCAGGTGGCGGCGCAATTGCATCTCTATCGCAACACCCGCAATATCGCCCGCATCCTGCGCGACAAAGTGCTGGGCAGGCGGCAAAAAGACAGCTGATCATTGCGAGAAATCAGCCGGTCATCACACCCGGCTGTGCCTGTTGCGGTTCATCGCGCTCACGCAGCAGACGGCGGATCACCTTGCCGCTGGTGGTCAGCGGCATATCGGCGATGAACTCCACTTCACGCGGATATTCATGCATGGACAGCCGTTGCTTGACCCAATCGGCAATGTCACGGGCCAGGGCCGGTCCAGCCTGAAAACCTGGCGCGAGCACCACATAGGCCTTGACGATTTCGGTTCGTATCGGATCGGGTTTGCCGACCGCCGCCGCCAGACGCACAGCCGGATGACCAACCAGACAATCCTCGATTTCCGCCGGGCCGATACGGTAGCCGGATGACGTAATGACATCATCGTCGCGACCGAAAAACTCCACATAGCCCTCGCTATCCTGGCGTCCGAGATCCCCGGTCAGCATCCAGTCACCAATGAATTTCTGGCGGGTCGCCTGCGGATCATTCCAATATTCCAGGAACATCACCGGATCGGGCCGGGCAATCGCCACCTGTCCGACCTTGCCCACCGGCAGCTCCCTGCCCTTGTCATCGATAATTGCGACGCGATGGCCCGGCACCGGCTTACCAATGGCACCGGCCTTGCTGACGCCCAGACCTGCTGCCGATGACAGTACGAAATTGCATTCGGTCTGCCCATAGAATTCATTGGGCGTGATACCAAGCGCCGTCTTGACCCATTGATAGGTTTCCCGCCCCAGCGATTCCCCTGCCGAACCGATGGAACGCAGCACAAGATCATAATGCTGGCGCGGATTGTTCACCGTTTTGAGCAGCCGCAAGGCGGTGGGCGGAATGAAGGCATTGCGCACCTTCATCTCCGCCATGATGCGAAAGGCCATGGCCGGATCGAATTTCTGGGCCGGCGACGACACGACCGGCACACCCAGCATCAGGGCTGGCATCAGCACATTCAAAAGCCCTCCAGCCCAGGCCCAGTCCGAAGGCGTCCAGATTCTGTCGCCCGGTTGCGGTAGACCGTCATGGGCAAGCTGGAAGCCTGGAATGTGACCGGCAAGCACCCGATGGCCGTGCAGAGCGCCCTTTGGCGCGCCTGTCGTGCCGGAGGTGAAGATCATCAGCGCCGGATCATCCGGTCCGGTCTGCGGCCCCTCAAAAGACGCCGAACCGCTCTGCCATAAATGATCAAAGGACAGAACGTCGGGAGAAGGCTTGCCAATGGAAATAACCTCCCGGAGGTCCGGCAGGCTGGCCCGGATCGGCTCCAGGCGCGATAGACCGAAATCATTGGTGATGACCGCGCAGGCGCCTGCCGTCTTCAGCCGGTATTCCAATGCATCGGCACCAAACAGCAAGGCCAGCGGCAGGGCGATCGCTCCAAGCTTGTAAATCGCCACATGCGCGATGACTGTCTCAAACCCCTGCGGCAGCAGCAAGGCAACCCGCTCCCCAGCACCAATGCCGAGCTGGCTCAGAGCATCCGCGAAGGCGTTGGATCGTACAGCAAGCGCCCCATAGGTTAAGGTCCGATGCGCACCATCAGGTGAAAAATGCTCAAGACAGACCCGGTCCGGTTCGCGGACCGCCCATTCATCGCAAACGGCCCGTCCCATGTTGAACTGAGCTGGTATGGACCAGGAAAACGCATGACAGAGAGCCTCATAGGAAGCGCCGGCAGGTAGAAACATCGATCTTGTCCTGAATGAGTTCCCTGTCGCATTCCCCTGCACTGGCCAAACATTCAGAGAGTTTGTCGCAGATCCAGGATCAGCGTTCTTGTCACATAGAGAAAAACGTCACTTGGAAAACCTATCATTCCTTTCGCAGTCGCACAATCCATCTCGCAAGCGCACACGACAGCACCATGCACCGCCTATGGCGCATTCAGGTTTGCTGTAGCGCTTTAAATATGCTGCATAATTTTCACCTTAAACTCCAACCGGTATAACGCTAAAATTATGCAGTAGCCCGGGGAAATACTGTAGGCCCATGCGCAATGGCGCAATGGAAAGAGGGCGTCAGGCCTTGATGTCTTGAAATTTGCCGGATGGACGAAATCCACTATCGTTCACCCTTCGATTTTTAAGCTCACAAAACCGGTTCCCTTTTGCTGGAACAATCCTGAGCCAAAAGGGTTGAAAGGCGGTAACGAGCGCGTGAAAGCGCCATGCCAGACCACGAAAACGTCGCGGACATGCCGTGTTTGCGACCAAGATCTGCGGCATTTTCCTGGTTTAAAAGCTGACGCACTTCAAAACGTGCGGAGCATAAAAGGAGGATACACATGCTGAAGAAAATCGTACCGGTCGTTGCTCTTCTCGGGCTTCTGGCCTCCTGCGGAGATGACAGCAGCTCCAAGAGTGGCAGCTCGACATCAACCCCCGGCACCAGTTCCTCGACTGGTGGCACTGGTGGAACAGGCAGCACGACAACGACACCTGCAACGCCTGGAAGCAGCACAGGCAATAGTTCAGGTACAGGCACCAGCACGGGTACCCCATAAGCCTACCGGTTTTGTCTTGATACAAGGTGGATATTGCCCGTTCAATGCGCGGGCAATATCCTTTGTTGATGAATGACCATCTTGTTAAACCATAAAATAGTTTTAAAAAACAACAAATTTGACTGTCATTCACTGGCGACTTGCATGACCGAAACTCCAAAAAACCCTAAAAATATCTAGATATTGCTTTTTTAAGCCACGATCATCCCTATCTATCCTGCCGGTTGTAAAAGGAATTGAAGTTTACAGGGATGCTCAAGAGAAATTGGATGGCTGGATGGCCGCATATGACGGCTCGGGCGATACGTTCGTCGCTGATAACAAAGATTTTTGTAATCTGCTTTATCTCCATTCACGTGCCACTTCTGGCGGTGGTCGCACATGTCCTTGGTGGCGGCGCGCTGAGTGAAGCAAGCATTTTGCTGGTCCTGCTGATATCGACCTTGGCTGGAACGGCGGGCTGCCTGCTGTCGCTCTGGCGGATCATTAAACCGCTACGCCAGCTCAACCAGTCCATAACCCGATACCGGCAGGAAGGGTCACCTGTTGCAATCGCGGTCAAGACGAAAGATGAAATCGGCACTGTCGCCCAGGCGGTTTCCTCCCTGGTAACGGAATTGGACAGTTCTCTCAAAACCTTGACCCTTCAAGCCAATACCGATCCCCTGACCGGATTGGCAAACCGCCGGTTCATTCTGACAAAAGGGACCGAAGCCCTTGAAGAGACCATCCGCAGCGGCGACCCCATGTGCCTTCTCCTCTTCGATCTGGATCATTTCAAGGGCATCAATGACGCATTCGGCCATGAAACCGGCGATAAAGCATTGATCGCAGCAGCACAGGCGATCCGCAGTAATTTGCGGCCAAACGATCTGGCAGGCCGGATCGGCGGCGAAGAGTTCTGCGTTCTTCTGCCGGGCACCAATCTGGTTCAAGCCCAAGCGATTGCCGAACGTCTACGCACCTGCCTGGAAAATATTTGTCTCGAACCCCTGGCACCTGGCAGAATCACCGCCAGCTTTGGTCTTGCCCAATCCGCCGATCATTTTTCAAATTTCCAGAAATTCATGGCCGCCACCGATATGGCGCTCTACCGCGCCAAACAACATGGCCGCAACCGCATCCACTGCGAACCTCAAAACGCCCTCAGCTATTTGTGAGGAAAAAGCCAGCCGCTACTGCATAATTCTTTAAACCGGAATCGGTTTAAAGAATTATGCTGCAGATATAAAGCGCTACAGCGCCGTGCGCCATATACGGCACACGGCGCTGTAGAACATCAAACCGAAAAGTGGAAACCGGTTTCCGGATAAATCCGATACTCTAAAGCTGGGAAACCGTCACGCCATCTCAAGGGACGAAGATTCCATTCCCGGCGCGGGAGACTTCGAATGCGGGTGGGAAGCGTTCAGTCGCCGAGCCACGATATCGTGGTTGAGCCACAGGACGGGACCGGAGGGGTCTGAAGATTCGCCAAAAATGAGCTGCCCGGTTGCCTTCACAACGAGACCGCTCAGGAGGTCACTGATCATCACCTTGCTATTGCGATGCATCTGGGCGATCCCATTGGACGTGCCGATGGTCAGATCGGCCTGTGCCTGACTGTTTGCCATGGGCCATGCCGAAAAGTCATAGAACGGACGCATGACTTCGCTGGCCTGCATGTCGGCGATCTTCTGGAACACGTCCTTCATGGTTAAGCCATCCGCCAGAAGCTGCTCGCAGGCCTGCCACTGTTCGTCTGCCCATTTGCCACCGTTTTCTTTCTTCAAGGCAAGCAGCAGCGGTATCAGGGGCAATTCGATACCCGTGAACACATCGGAGGAATTGGTCCGGATTTCGGGGCAGTTATAGACAGTTGCCTTGATCCCTTTCGCCCAGGCTTCCTCTGCAATGCCTTCGAGCCGCATTTTCGCATAACCCTGGGTGTAGTTGGTATAGGTCTGCCAACGATAGCTTCCGTCAATGAGAACCGACGATCCATGGTAACCATAGGCCGTATATCGTATTTGACCGCCCGAAGCTTCCACGCGCTCGCGGATCGCTGCGCTGAAATCAATGAGATGGCGAAATGTGTTTGCGGAGACCTCGTCAAAATTCTGCAGGATGAGTTTTCCCATGTCACTGTCGAGCAAGGTCTGCGACGACATGTGGCGAGCTCCGGTCCCCTTGTAGATTCGATTGGCGACGACCAAGAATACCTTCGCCTTCGGGATGCCCCCGGCCATTGTGTGGGCAAAGAACACATTGCGGCCAGCGGCGATCATTCCGTCGAGAACGGTCATGACTTTTGAAAGCGACTCCGTAAAACGCGCCGTGGCGATGTCGCGGCACTGCCCGATATAGTCCCAGTCGAGCTTGTCGTGTTCCCAGCTCTCAAGCGTCATCTTTGCCAGGAGATCGGTGGGAGTTGGCCCGTCTTCGGGCGCATCAAGATCGAAACCCGCCATAAGAGGTATGTTGATGATCTTGCCGCCCAGCCGGGCCTCCGCCGAAGACAGTTCCTCGGCGTCGAGCGGCCGCAGCGCGTTGTTCTCGTCGCGCCGCCCAACGGTGATCCCCACAATCTCCATTCCTGCCCGCCTGGCTTCATCAAGCAAGCCGGTGGCGTATCCGCGGCCGAACAGTTCGCCGAAGAGGACGAAAACATCGCCCTTACGGAAGACCGTGTTTTCGGAAAGACGATTCAGTGCAACCGGATTTTCCATCTGTCAGCTCTTTGATTCGTGTGTCGTCGAGCAGTGGCTCATACGGGCTTTCACAAACACATGCCCGCACTGGCACCAAATGGGAACTCATTTTCGGTGACCGTTCATTTCAAAACGTGAACTCGATCTCTGCTGTTCCGACAATGCGGCGAAATGCCGAGGCGGTTGGAGATCGCGTGACGATACCGGAACAAGTTCGCCCGAAACGGTCGTCCCGCAGATGCTTGCGAGGCTATTGGCGCTGTCTGAGGCTCAATATTGGCACGTTCTATCATTGCCGAAGTCACCTATCGGCCGCATTCCGGGCGTGACCGCTCGAACAGCATACCGACAGCTCCCACGAACCAATTCTGGTGGTGTGAACGAACGGCATGGGGGCGCAAAGCAGAAGTGATTTCCGCTAGAGTTCGGGCGCAATCATGGCCGCGTTGCGACAACACTGGCCATCATGGTTATCTAAAGGATTAACTGTTTGATCCCACGCATTCCAGCGTCGACAAGAGGCGTGACAAAAACACCTTAAACTCTTGGTGCGGCCCCTAACGAATTTCCCTTCAGGACCATAGCGACTGTAAAGATTGAATGATTTCGGATTCGTGTCCTCTTGCGGCCTTGTGAAAATGCTCTGAGGAAAATACAGCACAAAAAAGGCCCGCCGAAGCGGGCCTTGAGATAGAAAGCGGAAATTGCCTTTTTAGAAACCGACGCGTTTGATGTCGCTTCGATGGTATACCTTGCTCGCATTACGGCTCCCCTCATACGCAGGCAGCACACCGAGCTTTTCCAGGTCAAACCTCACCTTAATCGACCGCACTTGACGGGTTTTTGACAGATCGTCCAACACAACATATTTATTGCGGAACTCGTTCAGTTCTTCGAGCCGCACCATGTCCATAGGCAAATTTGTTTTCTTATGACGAACAATCGTCGCGGAAAACACACCAAGGTCGATAAGGTCTTTGATCGTCTCAACGCTCGTGCTCAGGAAAGCGGCGGCGTCCTTGCGGCCAAGATAATCTTCCTCGACACCTGCATCTGAGAGACCATCAATTTCGTCCGGATCGACTGTGATATTACACAGCCCGAAAGCGGACCCATTCATATGAACCCGCTTCAATGTCCCATCCAAAACTAAAGCGATGATCTCAGGGAAAATGCGACGACACACTTTCGTTGCAGTAAGAATTGGAACGAGATTATATTTCGCTGATGGCTCGGTTACACGCTACCGGATGCTTTGGATGAAGTTGTTCACCTCAAGCGCAGAAACCCATCTATATACTCTTGTCGAGGATACGCCATTTGACGTGAAGGGCAGC
>NZ_LMVL02000015.1 GCF_001541345.2 Gillisella vitis
ACGGTCTCTTCGTCTGGGGCCCTCCACTGAGGAGGGCGCATGGGTCATTGGGGTCTTTCAGTTGAACTGCCGGTGATGAGACGGCTTTCTCCAAGCAGACCCTGTTCGTCCATGATCGGATGCGCAACGGAAACGATATGGGCGTTGATGCGTTTGAGATCACGCAGGATGTCGAGATGAAGGGAGCTGGTCTGCAGGCTTTCGGTCCGTCCGTCACGCAATCGTTCGAGGTGTCGCTCCGAAGACCGTTTCTCCATGTTGCGGACCTCGATCTTCCTCTCCATCAGTTGTCTCGCGAGGTTGACGTCGCGCGTGATGAGGATCGTTTGCGCGATTCTGAGATTGTCGATGGTCAGCTGGAAAAGTTGCTGGAGCTCGGCAAAGCCATCTTCGGAGAACTTGAGGCCGTGCCCGATCTTCTTGGTGACTTCAGTCAGAAGACCCCTCTCGATGATGTCGCCGATGTGTTCGAGGTTGATGGCATAGTCGATAATGACAATGGAGCGGCGTCCCTCCTCCTCGGACAGTCCGGTCCGCCCGAGCTTGGAAAGGTAGACCTTGACCTCCTGCTGCAGCCGATCGACCTGGCGTTCGAGCAGAGGAATTTCCTTGAGTCTGGCGGCATTGTTCTGGTCGAACGCATCGGAGACCTTCAAAAGCATCCTTTCGATCAGGTCTCCAACCCCGAGCACCTCACGGGTCGCGCTGGTCAGGGCGACCAGCGGTGTCGAAAGTGCCTCGTGATCAAGGAATTTGGGCGCGCTCTCATTCTGCGTTTGTTCCGGAATGAGGATAGTCATCCAGCGCGCTAGCAATCGCGAAAAGGGCCATGCAAGCAGTGCCAGGGCGATGTTGAAGGCCAGATGCGCATCGACTGGTAGCTTGGCGTAGGGGAGGGGCAACATCGAAAGCCAGTCGGCCAAAATGTCGGCCGCAGGCAGAGTGAGCACGCAGCCTATCGCCCGAACGATCAGATTGCCCAACGTGACGCGTCTGGAGGCTGCCGGCCCCGACAGAGCGGCAATCACCGGCGGGATCGCGCCTCCCAGATTAGCCCCCAGAACCAGCGCGACAACAAGGCCACCAGACAGAAGGTCGGTAGAAGCCAATGACAGGATGAGGACGACCGCGGCAAGGCTTGAGGATGACACAAATGCGATCACTGCGGCAAAGATCATCGCGACAGGCCACGCGTTGTTGAGCAGCCCGATGAATGCTCCAAGCGCCTGAGAATGGCGTAAGGGTTCGGTCGCTGCGCTGAGAAGATGCAACGAGAGCAGCATCAGCGCGATACCTATGATTGCCGTGCCGGCGCCCTGGCGCGTGGTCGAGCCCCCGCGATAAAGAACGATGCCCACAAGCAGCAGGAACGGCGAGACCCACTCAATGCCAGTGGCAACGATCCAGGCTGTGACGGCTGTCCCGACATTGGCCCCAAGCAAAACGACCTGCGCCATGCGCGGCTTGATCAGCTCCCGCTCGACGAATGATGAGACCATCAATGCCGTCGCCGTGGAGCTTTGGAGCGCCACGGTCGCAACAAGACCGGAGAGGAACGACCGGGTGCTGCTTCTCGTCCCAGTGGCGAGGCCGGTTCGCAACTTTGACCCAAGTGCGCGCGATGCCCCGTCTTTCACCTGGGCGAGGCCGAACAGTAGCAATGCCACGGCGCCGGACAGGTTTATGATGACGATCAGTGATTCCAATTCTGACTCCGCAACTGAAAACAGGCCAGTCCGTGGGCCTTCAATGCAGTCAAATCAAAGTGCCGGTGGGCAAACCGGGAGGAATGCTGCCCACCGGCGGCCCGCCCACACCGCCGCGCGGGCAGGTTACCCGACATATCATGCACGGTTGTCATTCTGCCTTGAGACCGGCAGTCAGCCGGCTAGAAACAAGGGGCGACGACGCGGTGAATGTCCTCGGTAGCCGCGACGATATTCTGGCCGGCTACCTCGTGCGATCCGCTGGTTACCACAAGAAGGCCTGCTTCTTCGCAGATGACGGATCCTGCGGCGATGTCCCAGATACTCGTGTTCTTTTCGACATAGCCATCGGTCATTCCAAGTGCCGCGAACCCAAGACCGACCGTTCCACACCGATATTCCGTCACTCCCCATCCTGCCTCTCTCAGTGCGAGCTCGACCTCGGCAACTTCTCTGGCGGGCCAGCGAACACTTTCACCGACAGAGGCGAGACGGACGGAAGGGAAGTCGACCCTTCTTTGGTAGGGAGCGCCATTTTTAAAGATGCCCGCCCCTGTCGCGGCACCAAGTCGTAATCCAAGGCACGGATAAGCGATAACGCCGACACGGGATAATCCGTTCTCCACGAAGCCGATTGAAACTCCCCAGAGCGGGGAGCCGCGCAGGAAGTTCACCGTGCCATCTATGGGATCGATAGACCAGAATGCGTCCGATCCGCCTCCGCCCATCTCTTCTCCCATCACGTGGTCGTCGGGAAACCATGTAACAAGCGTCTCTCGAATAAGTGCCTCGACGCGCCGATCCGCTTCCGAGACAAACTCGCTTGCCGTCTTCTCCTCCGCAACGAATTGGCCACGCTCGTGAAAGAGCTGTAGAGCCAACGCCGCAGCCTCGGTCATGATCGTGTTTGCCGCATCCAGGCGTTTGAGATAATCCATGGTTTGACCTTCAATGCGCGTCAAGAAGGTCAGGGATATCAGTCGAAATGGTTTGTGCTCCAAGATTAAGCAATCTCCTGGCAACGGGCGGATCGTTAACGACAGAAACCGCAAATTCAATGCCGCTGTCCGCCAGCACCTTCATTGCTTCGTCGTCCAGCACGTCTTTCGTGACGTGAAGCAACTGGCATTTTGTCTCGTTGAGTAGCGCAACCGGATCCTTTGGAGGAATGCATACAAAGTATGCCCGTGGCACGTCAGGCAGGATGCGGGCGGCAGCGTGGATCGAGCGAATGGAGAAACTTCCGACAAAGAGTCGTTCGCGATCTTTCGGCCACAAGGCTTTTAGCACATTGAGCGCAATCTCCGCAGTTTCGATGTCGTCGCCCGGTGTGGGCTTCAATTCAAGCTGCAAGCCGACGTCAAGGTCGAGAACGGTCTCGATCAACTCCTCGAGCGTTGGAACCTGAATGCCCGAGAATTCCTCGCCAAATGACGCGCGGGCATCGAGACGTCGGATCTCTTCAAACGTCATGCCTGCGACAAAACCCTTGCCATTCGTTGTGCGGTCGACAGTATCATCATGGATGATGATCGGCTTCTGATCACGCGTCAGTTTAACGTCGACCTCAACCCATCTGGCGCCTTTTTCAACAGCAGCTCTGATCCCTGCAAGCGTATTCTCAGGCGCAAGGCGAGGTGCGCCGCGATGGGCGATGATGGGTTCGGGAACAACGAAATGGCGGCCAGTGTCTGTTGCGCGTTTGAGCGCCGAGCTCTGAGACATGGAAGATCCTTGCTTATACGAAAAAAGGACGCGAAGAGCGGCTGAACCGCCCTTCGCTCATCGGTTACTGAAGGGTGACGTTCTTGATGAATTCGTTTTTGATATCGTCACTCAGCGGCTGGGCTGCCCAGGTGAAGCTGGCCTTTCGCTGCGCGGCAGGAACGAGCGCTGCGCTGCTGTCTGCATCCGTATTTTGCGGGACCGAGCCAAATTCCTGAGTGAATTGAGTTTGGGTCTTCGCACTGGTCAGCCAGTTGATGAAGACAAGGGCTGCAGCCTTGTGCTTTGCATTGGCCGGTATGAACACGACGTTGCCTCCGCCGGGCATGCCGAAATCAGGGACGTAAACTTTAATAGTCTTTGGCACTTCACCCCTCTTCTGGAGCGCAGCGATATAGTCCTCCCATCCCGCGACGATCGTGAATTCCCCCGAGGTGAGCCGGGTCACGCTGTCTGCATAAGACGCGGTTATCACGAACTGGTCTTTTCTCTTGTTGAACCAGTCCCACGCCGGCGCGAACTTTTTCTGTATCTCTGAGTTGGTCGTTCCGGCGGTATAATCCACATCAGGCGCAAATTGGCGCACGACACCCTCAATGAACGCTGGTCCTGCGCCCCCGTTTTCAACGTTGAATCCGAGTTCTCCGGGATGATTTTGCAAAAACGCCGAGAATTGGTCGAGCGTACGCGGAAGATCGGCTTCCTGGGTCCTGGCGGAATCATAGGCAATGACCGTCTGGTTGCCCCAGAACGCCACTGCATATCCCTTGCTATCGGTGCCCTCGATGGAATAGCGAAGTTTGGCGGCCTCGGGCAGTTGCTTGCTCAGCGGCCCATAGAAGCTGTCTTCAGGGAGTTTCTTGATTTCCTTGCCGGCGGTGGAAAGGACGTCGATATCGCCCTCGGCGCGTCCCCTTTCGGCAAGGAATTTGTTCATGTTGGCTTTCGAATCTCCATCGGGGATCGTCACTTTGATCCCGTATTCAGACTCGAATTGCTTCACCTGTTCGCGAAACTTTGCTTGATTGAACCAGTTGAACCAGGTGAGTTCACCCTCCTTCTTTGCCTGCGTGACGATTTCATCCCACGACATCGACTTCAAGTCCTGTGCCTGGACCGGCACGCTCATCGTCAGTACCGCTACACTTATTGCGGCGAGTTTCTTCAGCATCGCACTTTACCTCCCGTTTGGATTGACTTGCTGTTGGACACCCTCGTCATCCCTTGCCGGTGATTGCCGCTGGGTTATTGCTTGCGAGGAAGCGTTCGACGAGCAGCATCAGAAGGACGTTGGGGACCACGAGGATCAGGGAAACGACCGCGGCATTGGGTCGAATGAAGTTGTAGCCAAGATAAGAGTAAAGAATCGTCGGGACTGTCGTGAAATCCGGTGCGCCAACAATATAGGCGATGCCGAATTCTTCGATTGAGAGGATGAAAACGATAATAAATGCAGCGATCAGGCCAGGTTTAATAATTGGCATATAAGCTATGCGGAATACTGCAATGCGAGATGCGCCCATGTCGCGTGCAGCATCGATGAGGTCCTGTCGAATAAGCGACAACGACACCGTCAGAATGCGGATCGCATAAGGCAGCAGAACAACCGTGTGTCCGATCAGAATACCCAGGAACCTCGAATAGAGCCCGAGATTTATAAGCAGCGACGAGAAGAAAATTGCGACCACAAAACCCGGCAGGACGAGCGGCAGTAGCGTCAGCGCCTGCAACACCGGCTTTCCCGGAAATTCCAGCCTGCCGAAGGCGTAGGCCGTGGGTAGAGCAAGGACGAGAGTAATCGCGGCAACGCAAGGGGCCAGCGTATAACTGTTTCTCAGCGCCTCCGGCAGCGCCGTGGTGTTCCAGACCTCAATCCAGCGTGAGAAGGAAAGTACCGGCGGCAAAACGTCAGGATAGGCCCATGGATGATTGACATCGACAAGCGACCACAGGGCCGCCATTGCAAAGGGCAGGAGAAGCCAAACTGCCCCGACGATAATGACGGTTGCAACAAGAAGGCGGTTAAGCCAGTGATGGTTCTTGAGGTACATGCTCGCCATCGTCATGCCCTCCCAAGACGGGATAGAAGCTGCGCAACACCAGCCAGCAGGATTGCCCCGAAAAGAGAAAGGGCCATCAAAAGCATCGCGACGACTGCCGCAAGGTTCCATCCGTCAGCGCTTGCGTCCTGTGTCCGAAGCATCAGCTGCGCCAGCGAGTTGATGGTGGTCGGTCCGGCAACGACCTGGAAGGAAAAGTCACCGGCAGCTCCGATGAAGATGAGGACAAGAGCCGCCTGCAAAGAGCGTATTGTGAGTGGCACGATGATCTTTCGGAACCGGTCCATAGCGCCTGCGCCCAGATCTCGGGCAGCATTGAGAATGTCATCCCCGATGGCCTGAACCGCACCGGTGAGAAGAAGCAGTGCAAATGGCATCTGCTTCCAAACCTGAAGGAATATCACGCCGATGCCATAACTGTCGTTTTGCATTCGGATCGGCCGGGCGACGATGCCGAGCTTCACCAGCGCGAGATTCAAAAATCCCTGAAATGAGATAAAGTTGATAAACAGGAAAGCGGCGACAAGCCCGTGAACGAGCAGTGGTGCTTTCAGAACAGCACTTATCACTCCGGATCCGAGAAACGGTTTGCGAAGCCATAATGCAAGCGGATAGGCAACCGCAACTGCAAGGACTGAACTGATGATTGCAATCCGGGCGGAATACCAGAAGGCGCGCCAGACCTGGCCGTCCGACAGCATGGTCTGCCAGAACCGAAGGGAAAATCCGCTTGAACCAGCAAAATTCAGGAAGCCGAACGATTGTGAGACGGCCATTCCGATGACGACGCTGGTGAATACGAGGATGACGCCAAGACCGGGAAGAAGGAGAAGATAGGCCTGCAGACTGTTGCGGAGGGTCATTCGACGGCCTCCTTCAGGAAACGGATCTTCTCCGGCGCAATCTCGAAGCGGTATGTGGAAGCTTCGTTGATGGATGACTGTCCGAGCACCTGAATTCGGAAAGTGCTCTCCTGTTTTTCCGGAGCAGCGACTGTGAGGTCAGTGAGGTTGCCAAGGAAGCTGCGAGTTCGCACCTCGAAGGAATAGATATTGGCGCCCGGGCCATCGTCCGGGCGACTGACGGCATCTTCCGGTCGCCAACTGGCGTAGACACTTTTAGCCACTGGCGGCGTTTCCGAAGCGATCAAAGTCTCGCCAAGCGGCGTGGTCGCTCGATAGTGACCGGTCGCGTCGTCCCGTCCGGTGACATGAGCAGCCATTATGTTTGCCGTCCCGACGAAGTCGGCGACAAAGCGGTTGACCGGCTGATAGTAGACCTCGTTCGGTGTGCCACTCTGTTCGATCTTTCCTCCGTTCATGACCACCACGAGATCGGACATCGCCAAAGCCTCCGATTGATCATGTGTGACATAGACTGCAGTGAAACCATGGGTTTTCTGAAGTTGGCGGATCTCGAAACGAACCTGATCGCGAAGCCGGGCATCGAGATTGGAAAGCGGTTCGTCAAAAAGGATGACGCCTGGTCGCACGGCCAAAGCACGCGCGAGCGCGACACGTTGCTGCTGTCCGCCCGACAGTTGGCCGGGTAGCTTGCTTAGTTGAGTTTGGAGTGACACTTGTGCAGCGGATTCGGCCACGCGCTTCTCGATCTCGGCCTTTGGTGTCCGCTTTTGTCTCAACCCGAAAGCGATGTTCTCAAACACCGTCATATGCGGGAACAACGCGTAAGACTGGAAACACATCGCGGTGTTCCTCCTCTCCGGAGAAACGCCGGTCATATCGTCGCCATCGATCCCGATCCTTCCATCGTCAAGATCGATGAAGCCGGCAATGGCGCGCAGTAGAGTGGTCTTCCCGCAGCCGGAAGGTCCGAGCAGCGTTACGAACTGCCCTTGCTGAGCTCCAAACGTTATCCCCTTCAGGGCTTCATAAGACCCAAATCGGATCCTTGCATTGGCCACATCGAGTACGCTCATTTGTCCTCCCAGACTGGTAATTCCTTTATAATGCGTTGTGTATAATAAAAATTAGCGCCTGAAATGCAAATGAATTTTCGATCATATTGCCGATATTTCGCGCAAGCTACGAAATTCATTGGATAAAAATCTCTGAAAGGATACCGGTGTCCAAGGCGACTTGAAACCTAGGTATGTTTCACATACGCTGCTTATAATATTCGAGTTGGAGCAACGTAAGAAGGCAGTTGGAGAATGGCGGACAACTCATCCTTGGTTCCGGTCAGTCCGCAGAAGGCTTTCAGCAAGCCCCTCTCGCAAAATGAGAGAATGATCCTCGAGATCATCCGACGAAATAACGGGATAAAGAGATCGGCGATTGCGTCGATGACCAATCTTACCCAACCGTCGGTCCACCGGATCATTGATAGCCTGATTGAGAGCAGCTATCTGATTTTCGGGGACACCGTCATTGAAGGGCGAGGCAAGCCAAGCAAGGGGCTTCAGCTTAACGCCAGGGCAGCTTACTCGATCGGTATTTCGGTGAACACTGACAGCGCCTCGTTTTGTCTCTGCGATCTGCGCTGCAATGTCATCCACGAAGAAATACTCGACATCCCTCCTACTAATCGTTCCCGAACTCTGGTGCTCCTTAAGGAGCGTGTCTGGCGGGCGATGAAGTCTAACGATGTGCCACGTGACAAGCTTGTTGGAGCGGGCTTCGCGATGGCGGGTTTTTTTGTTGGCCGGGATCACTACTTCAATGCACCGGAGCCGCTCGCTGATTGGTCCCTGGTCGATCTCCAAAGCGAACTGGCCGCGCTTTTTGAGGTGCCGATCTGGACCGAGAACAATTGCACAACAGGCGCGGTGGGCGAAGCCATTTTGGGTGCCGGCCTGACCTATCCGACGTTCGGATATCTCTCTTTCAACTATGGTTTTGGGGCAGGCGTGGTCGTTGACGGGAAACCCGTATTCGGATCTTTCCGCAACGCGGGCGAGATTAGCCGCATTTACACGACGGAGGAAGGCGTGCATCGGCCGGCACTGGGAGGGTTGTTGTCGCAGCTTCAGCAACGTGGTGTCGTCGTGGAAGGAATCAGAGACCTTCGTAGAAACTTCGATCCCGAATGGCCGGGTGTACGCGAGTGGGTTGAGGAGGTTTCGCCATTCCTCAATCGCGCCATCGACGCAATGTGGGCTGTCATCGACCCGGCTGCGATTGTCCTTGGCGGGGAATTGCCCAAGGGACTGGGGGACCTATTGCTAGAGGTTCCACCAACTCCGCGCTTTGTTCGAATGAACACCCCCCCAGAGTACCCGCGAATTCTTCTAAGCGAGATTGAAGGCGATCCCGCGGTGATTGGTGCGGCGCTTGTTCCACTCAAGGAGCTGTTTTTCAACTAACCGGATATCTGTGGTCAGGGGATTTAAAATCTCAAATCAACTATCTTCTGATTGGTGAGGATGTCGAGCGCTTCAGGGCTTCCCTAAGTTGGACGCGGAAGCTCTTGTACTTGACGGCGCCCACGCCGACGACCTCCTCCATCGTCTTGCCTATAGTGCCGATTCCGATCAAGCCGCCCGTTGTTCCGCGATGATACTTCGTCTCAATCCCCTTTGCCTGCGGGCTATGTCATCACCAGTTGACGGCAGGTCACCGCCGCTTGGGTTCCTGCTCCTTCGCAGCAGGGGACGGGCAAATCTTTGAAACCTCCTTTCTCTTTGCATTCCAGTCATATGCCATACCCGATGGGGGCGAGGCGCACCATAGATAAAGTCAAAAACCCATAGCCTGTTTGGTGCAGGGGCTTTGAACTGCCGGTTAACCCGGTCAAACGGGGTCGAGGCCGTCTTGTCTTGTCGGAGAATGTCGTGCGAACCGGCTTTCCTCGAATGAGGCCTTACAGCTCATCGACCTCATAAGCCGGCGATAGCGTGTGAGTGCCGGAGCAATACCCCCCTATAGCAGGCTCTTCCGCAATTGGGGAAGTATTGCTCCGGTGACGACAATGGGGCAATCGGCAATAGTCTACAGATCGGCTCTACCCCGAATACGCCACGGTGTTCGTCGATGAACGAATCATCGTTTGAAGGGGGCGGTCGAGGTCAGCCTGGTTGAAATAGGCAGACGCCTTGCGCAATATCTCGTTGGCTTGACGAAGCTCGCGGATCTCACGCTCCAGGGCATTCATCTTCTCGGCCAGATCGCTCGGCAGGCCTGCTCATTTCCCGGTATCGACCTTGGTCTTCTTCAACCCTCCATGCAGCGCAGAGTAGCCGACCTTGACTGATGTTCTGCTTCATGTTCACAACCATGCGGATCGCATGCTCACGGACTTCAGTTAAAAAGTTGTTCGTTGTCTTGCTCATATCGGCTCCACTCTCCCAGAAGTTGCGTCTCCGGCAAATTCGGTGCAGTTCAACATAAGACTTTACCCAAATGAGTGGCAGGATATATCGTTATGTAATCTTTTGATTGGATGCACTTTTGGCGCAAGGTGTTTTGTTAGCCAGGGAATCTTAAGGAAATTGCCTGACGTTCGATTTGTATAGGATCTGTTTAGACGGGCAAGTCTATCTCGCGTGCGGGAAATAGAAATTTAGATTTGTGGGTATCGGCTAGGCATTTAATGTAAGTCATGCAAAAAATAATTTTATAATGCAGGTAGAAAAATATTATTCTATTGTTACGAGGCATATATAGTTATTATCGAATAAATGCATAAATTGTGGGCAAGATAGATAATAAATTCAAGTCTGCAAATCTATAAATTGAGATGCAAACTTATTAAAGAAGATTCAACAGATTAGTTGGGCGCAACATCAGCCTATAAGCTCAGTAAATCGAGATGCGGGGCACAGTGATCGACCTGTCGTCGAATCCCCACTGCGAGCCATTCGAGATAAGCCATATCATCTTCAGGTCTATCTGAAATTACCCAATCTGCTCCAACTGCCGCGTTGCCTGGTATGCCGTATCCTCGGCGAATGTGCCGACGTTCATCTGTCTCCCTTCGTCGCGCTCTTCCCGACAGAAAGTCAAAATTAAATTCCGCTCGTTCCATATTTTCTAGCTCGACGGAAAAGTCATAGCACCTCGTGAGAGTTGCCAGCTTGAGGTGAGGTTTTGTCCTCACCACCACTTCATTTTTTAAGTAAGCGGCGAGCCGTACTGCAGCAAAATCTGCCAAGAACGCCCTAATTACGTCTGATTCGGTATTGTCACCAAGTTGTTCACAAGTGACCATGGCCATCACGATCTCAACAGCCACGACTCTTATCGGTTGCCGAAGTATAGAATCGATCCACAATTTTCCCGCTTCAAAAAGGTCGTCTTCCTTGTCCTCGCTGAGATTCAAACCTTTCGCTAATCGTGATAGTTCTTCTGGAAACAGGATCGGCATAAGCGCAACGGTCGTTCTCCATCCAGTAGCAGGATTAGCCTTTTCGATCGATTCAACCAGATGCTCACCGCTTGCATATTTGAAGGTGTAGAAGGTGATAACAACTTTTTGGTGATATCTGGGCCGATGACTTAGTTGGGCGGCAACAATGTGTGCTTCGAACTCGCGACAGTCTAAAAAGACCGTTGCTCCGTCGTTCTCCTGAAACACCCTTTCTAAGAGATAGTCCACAGTTTGAATTGTGTCACCAGTGGCAACATACGAATCCGACACGTTAGCATTGAGCACTTCTCGGATGACTACCGTCTTTCCAACGACCTCAGTGGAGTGGAACTCTCGGATGGGCTTACGGGGTACATCTGCGATCCTCCAGAGACTGAGATCATGTGACGCGATAGGCACCTCATCGGCGCAAAGCGCCGCATCAAGCTCAACAAGATTGCGCTTGCCTAACTTGTCGACCGCAGACAGCAACGAAGTTTCGGTACACTCCTGTATGCCTTTCCCCAAGTTGTACATACCCCTGTGTTCTATGACTTGAAGTGGCAGTTGCTCTTCGAGGTGTTCGAGAAGATGTGGTACGGAGTGGCGCGCGAGGACTTCCTCCGCAGTAACGTCTTCCGGAAGATCCCATTGGAGTCTCCACCCGGGCCAACACGTACCTACGACGGAGAATGGTTTGCGCTGACAAAGGACCTGCAAGAATAGAAGTCAAGGCTTCTAGTGAGGGTTGCAAATGAATACCGGGAAAAAACTGAAAGCTTACGTCCATGGCGAGCTTTGCGGTGACGGATTTGTTCCGGAAACGAGGTTGGCAGGAGGAAGAGGAGTGTCAGATAAATATCGATTAAATAATAAACATTCAATCGCAGTGTATGTTCAGAATAATACTTTATTTCCTTCAAGTGGATAAAAGAGAGATATCAGAAGTTTAGCGGATGGTGAACCCGCCTAATAATAGCGTGGGGCCAAGCGTTTGAAAATTTCAATGCACGCCTGCTTTCTAGAGGGAAATCATAGCCGCGCTCGATTGTTCGGTTTGCTGTATTATTCCAATTTAAAAATTTGAAGTGTCAAACGCATTCATAATTGAAATAAGGCGTTGCCGAAGTGAGCAGCAGGTTTCCGCTGGCACGCATTCTTTATACCGAATGATGCCATGGGCTGCTGCGATGGAGCCACATCGTTCGATCTATCGGTGAGTTGAGTAAACCTAGGTGAGTGATGTGAAATCATGCTCATCTGGGCTGCCAGTTGGACGTCGAGGAAAATGTGCCTTGGGTTGCATCAGAAATGACATGCCCGGGAATCCAGGCGCTTTTTTTGAAAAGATAGATCCGTGTCGGCTGCGATTGCATCGGATGCCATAATGTTCAAATCCTACAGCATGACGATTTGACTTATTTGCAGCCCGGGCCTCTTACAGTCTTCAATGTTGACGAGCTACGGAACTGAATAGATGTCCAAGATATTTATTAGGTAGCTGGTATGCACAGCAGGTGCAGATAATCCCACGAGCTAACTTGGAAGCGCTACCAAGGCCATGGAGTACCGCCGACCGACATTCAACATATTCAATACCTGGAAGATAAGAAAAAGGCAGAAACTCAGACGCGCTCTGAGTGCGGCGGAAAAAGACTATCGCAATTTCTTGCAGAATACGGTTGCCCCTGCTCAGTGCTCCTGGGTTGCCTCGGTTGTCGAGCTCTTTGCTTCTGAATTGCCTTGGCTCGGTGAGATGCTGAAAGGCTTTGCTGACAAACCCCGCGCGCCTGGTCCGGAAATCGGGCCGATCAATCTGATACTCGAAGATTCTCCGATGTATGTTTATTGTTCTGTCGAAGAGATGAAAAGTTATGCAAATAGAGGGTCCTATGATGGTTTTTCCAGCCGCGGCGTGGTGATCTGTACTGTACCGCCTTATGCTGAGGAGGTAACGAGGGGCGCCATGAGTGTGTGGCAAAATCAGACCTGCGCGAACACCTGCAGCGGCAAGAAGGATTTGGCTGCGTATATTGCGTTCTTGCCAACCCATTCGCTGCTGAATTCGAACTATTGGCACATGAGCAATGGTACCTATAGCTTCTTGGCTCCGTCGCAGAAGGATACCTTTTCTTGTGAAATATTTGCTGTCGGGCGGGCTCTTTTTGCAGGCAGCACCCTTGCAGAGAAATCTAAGAAATGGTTGTCGAATTTCGTCAAGAACTATCTCAAAAGCTCACTCCAATGGCGCACGGTTCCCGTGGCGCAGTATCGGAGGCTGCAAGAAAGGGACTTTGAAGAGCCTGACCATATCATCTAAGGCTTCTTCGTGCCCTAGTCATCGTATGCTATCTTTTTAACTATGTATAATTAGCGAGATTGGATTGTCGCTCATTTCTGATAAAAGAACATTTCCTGAAGTATGTTGTTTTGATGTATGTATTTCCTTAAGTTTGCTTGGTATTTCATATTTTAGCAATAAAAATGCAATGTATTGGTTAGCGAGAATAATGTCATATGCGAATTGAAGAAAATCCCGTAGTAATAGTATTTACTACCGGAATCCTATGTAGAGATAATGGCATCTGAAAGCGCAGATGAACTCCATGGAGTATTTCTGACCAACAATTTATTTCAACTTTCTTCGAACCGGTTCAATGAACTATTAGGATGCTAACGATAATTCATGCACCTTGAACCAAGATACATGAATAGTTTGCCCCAAATTTTTGGAAAAAGGCTCAGGAAAAAGATCAATACAAAGGACAGCCAGAATTGAATGCTCGAAAACCCATCCAGGAAAGATTTTTTCTTCAAAAGCCAATAACACGAATTGCCGACCACGAATAATGTGCTTGGAAAACTGACGCCGGCGGTTGCGGTGAAAAGGCGCAGCAAATCGTGCGAGCTTTGTGATTTATCCATAACGTCAACAGCGGCCCGTGCAGCTAGCGGCACAAGATTCGCCGCGGCAATAAGGCCTGAATACGGATCGGTTGGAAACGTGGAGAGACATATCAGTACAGCCATCGCCAGGATTGCTACTAGTATGCCTACTTTGCGTCCTCGGGGATTGCCGCCTTTATCATCGGTAATGTGGCCAACCCACCGAAGAACCCTCAGAACATCTTCATGGTCCTGTTTGTGGTAACCGATCTGGACACGGAGACGATTGCTCACATCAAAGGTGTCAAGCCAGGAATAGATGATGGTGCTGGAATTCCTCAATCTCGTGTATTCAGACGTGAAATCGGGACGTTGAGCGACAGCGATCCTTTTCATCCTCAAGGAAGAGTATTTCAGTAAATCTTTGATGTTCTTTCTGTTCTGCATCAACATCTGCCACAGAATACAAAATGACGCCTTCCACGCAACATCTTTGGCGCTGTGGAATGTGGTTCGCGCATGTGGCATAGAAATGGCCAATAAGCCAAAAATGACAGCTGGCAATCCTCCGAGGAAAACTTCGCAAGCCAGGAAAGCTGCGAGCCTCGTGTCCGCCCAAGGAAAATCAAGAATCGCTAGCACCATGAGCTGTGTTTGTAGAGTGATGGGCCCAGACCGCAGAACGGCAACTTCCGCCCCGAGAGATGCTGATACTATGTCGGGTACGACAACCGCTGCCTGCATGATGACCAACCACAGCCAAAACAGAACTCTCTCCGGAATGGGTATGTGGGATTTTAGTTGCCACCTCATTTCCTGCCTATGAATGGATTGCGCGCTTTCATGCAAGTACTTCTTAACTTCTTTGGGCAGGCAGGGGAGCTCAGCAATAACTTGAAAGGCGTCATCTCTTTCCTTGCGTGCTCGAGCAGCACAAGCGTTTCGTGTAGATAGAGGCATGCTCGTGAGCATATCCGTCAAACTGCCGTTCGAGCTAGTGAATGGATGATAAGATTTGTCGGTAATACCTTCTTCAAATGGTAAGCCGACCGGTTCCGGCGCTGCTCTTGAAGGAAGGGGGTCTACGCATCCATGAGGATCTGGTTGGGCCGTTGAACCAAATATCAGCTGCATGTGGTGTGACACCGTGGGGTCATCTTCTGGTAGGGGACTGACGGAATAGCCTCGAATACAGTCCGCTTCCTGACCGACATCGGTTTCCTCAGTGATGTAAGAGTAAGGTCCTCCCAAGAATGGTGAAGGGAGAATTTTCCTGAAATGGAGGGTGTGAAGCCAGCTACTTTTGAGCTTTCTATCTATCGTCGCGCCCGCAGTGCTCTGGTTCTCCATTGATAACTTGGCACAGCTAATTTACCCAGGCTTGGGGCATCCAAGGAATGCAAAAGCGCTTTTATAATTGTTCTCTTACCTATGGAATAAAAGACAACGCGTAAGGCTCGGCCCTGTTTCAGCCTATAAGTCAAAACAGCGGTGCAGGTCAAAAAAATACTTAATTGTTTTCTTAAAGTAAAACGTTTTTCCTGTGGGAGAGACAATATTGCGTTACGCTTTATATCAACACAGATACACCTAATGTTGATAAATATATTCGATAGAACTACTCGTTGAATATTATCAATATAAATGCGATTCGATGAATATAAACTATTGATATTTCGGCGAACATCTCTTTTCTAATTTATAATGGAATAATTTTATTTATACAGCTATAAAAAGAGGGAAAGTAAAATCGATTTCTACTTATAATATATTATTGCACTAATAATATTAAATTATTCGATCCGACATATAGAATTCACATCAGTAGTTTGTCTCGACTTTCGGGAAGTCAGGTAAATTTTGAAAAGCTATCGCTTCCTCTAGTGCCGCTCCGATTGCTAGCAAACGGTCGTCCATGCCCGCTAATCCATCGATTTCCATTCCAATAGGCAAACCCTTTGAAGTAAGAGAAACGGGAAGGCTTAATCCTGGCAGGCCTGCGTTGCTCCCCGGATCCACATTTCGCACGAAGATTTTAAACGTGTCGGCCATTACGCCATTGTGCATCACCGATAAATCTTGGCCGATCGGTTTGGCTGTCAGGGGAGCTGTCGGGAAAAGGATCGCGTCTATCTGGTGCAGCTTGAAGTAATCATAGTAGGCGGCTTGCAGCTTTGGTCTCAAGCATTTCAGCGCCGATTGATATGACGCTTCGGGAATTTGGTGTTCCTCAATTTGAGCATTGACGATTTTCGCCACATCCGTGCTGCTTATCCCTTTGATAACGTCAGAAAAAGACACATCCTTCACAAAGTCATCGATATACTTTTGTAGGGCGAACGGAAACTCGTACAGGGCAATAGGAAAGCTAACCCCGTTGTTCAGACGCTGCAGATCTGGAATCTCCGCCTTAACAAAGGTTACACCCTTGCTGGCCAGCAGCGTGATAATGGTTTGCGAGGCCACAGCGACGTCAGGCTCAAGATCGTCGTAAAAATAAGTGGTTGGCAAGCCGATACGTAATCCCTCCAGGGGTACAGGTTGGTGGGTCGTGAGCTTCCCGCAAATGATTTGGTCAAGGAGTATCACATCAGGAACGCTCTGTGCGATAATTCCGGCTGTATCGCGGGTGGGGCTAACCGGCACGATTCGGTCTCCAGGATATCTGCCGATCGTCGGGCGGAATCCCACTACGCCACATAGGGATGCAGGTAGGCGGACCGATGCCCCCGTGTCGGTGCCAATACCGGCGAGCATCAGCCGGCCTGCTACAGCAGCAGCCACGCCGCCGCTCGAGCCTCCTGGTATTAAAGCTGGATCCCAGGGGTTTTTCACCGCACCAGTGGCGTGGTTGTTACTGGTAATGCCAAACGATAACTCATGCATGTTTCCCGAAGCGCCTATCAGTGCCCCAGCGTCTAGAAGCGGTTTTACGACGCCGGCTGGTGTTGTAGGTAAATGCTTCATCAAGGCCGGCGTGGCAGCGCTTGCTGGGAATATGCCTGTTGCAATGTTCGCTTTAAAACACAGCGGGATGCCGGCAAGACCCTCGCCGGCGCTTCCATCTTCATCTACTTTCTTGGCATTACGCCGCAGGTAATCCCAGTCAGTCGCCAGAAGAGCATTGAGAGATTTCGCGGCTTCGCAACGGGCTATTATGGTTTCAGCCAGTTCGGAACAGGAGTATTTTTTCAGCCTGAGACATTCCAGGGTTTCCTTGATTGAACCTAGGGTCACCATTCTTGAATGTTATTGAGGAAGTTCAGAGATAACAGAGATCTCATTTGTAATAAGATAATCACATAGGATATATGTATCGTAGCTGCAATGAAAGCATGTAATTATTGTAGAGACAAATTGTCAAAAATGCATGCGCCATGATAAATGTATAAAAAACGGTCAACCACCGTTAGCTAAATTCAAAAATTTAATAGTATTTATTTGAATACATGGTGTAGTATCATCATCACGTTAGATTCTTTTGGCCAGAGGAAATCTCAATTATTTTCTACTATTGAATGGCGTGCACTCCATCAAGTGACAATGACCTGAATTAATATTTCAAATTATATTTCTGTCTCCGAAATTATAACATAAATTGATGGTAGATTGCGTTGATGTGTATCGCTACAACTCAGCCAACTTCCCAACTAAGAACACTCTTTTCAACTGTATGAATGGAGAAATTATCTTGCTCGCAGCCCCAAGGCAATCAGTTTCTCGTCAATATGATGGATCTGGTTGATGTGGATGAGCTACGAACTAGCCTTTTCAACACATTCTTGCAGCGGCAAATTACGAGAAAGATAAGTACTAAGGCTTCTTGTCAGTGCGAGACAGGGTTGGCATGCAAAGGGCCAGCCAAGGATGGCTTTCCGGAAAGCTCGGCTGATCAAAGGGCCAAAATTACCGTCGCGTTCATCTACATCAATGACGCGACATTGCAGTTGATCATAGATTCGGGATCCCTTGCGCAGGCAACGACCGCCAGTCTTGTCGCCATCAATGTTGCGCCGTTTCGCACCAATGTCTCAAGAGCGCTACTCCTTCAATCCATCAACCTGCTGCGAAGTGGCAGATGCGGCCTCGATGATATTAGTCACTTTATCGCAATTGCTATCTCCAAGGACGCCTTCTCTAAAACCCTAACCATGGCACCATTCGAGGGAGACTTGGCACGGAGCTTCATGGGCTTCCCCATCACCTCAAAAGGTGATGCAGCATTTGAGATGGTAGCTTATGGTCGCAACTTGATGCCAAAGGCCTGCGCGGAATCCTTTCCGTCGGTCGATCTACTATATGACTATCGCAATTTTTTTGAGAGCTGTAGGGCCACCGGCCGTATCGGCGACTTTCCTGAGGGTGTTAGCAAGCCAAAAGTTGCTATCGTGGGAGCAGGGCTTTCAGGTCTCGTCGTAGCGAGTGAACTGCTTCATGCCGGCATCGACGATGTCACGCTGTATGAGGCGAGCGATCGGATTGGAGGAAAATTGTGGTCATACAGATTTGACAACGCTCCAAACGTCGTCGCCGAAATGGGGGCGATGCGATTTCCTCCCAGTGAATCCTGTTTGTTTTTCTTTCTCAAGAAGTATGGCTTGGATTCCATGGGGCGCTTCCCTAATCCCGGAAGCGTTGACACCACACTGATTTATGACGGCCACCAATATATCTGGAAGGCGGGAGAGGGGCCACCGGAGCTGTTTCGCCGCGTTTACCACGGATGGCAAGCATTCATACGAGAGGGATATCTTAATGACGACATGGTGTTGGCTTCGCCCTGTGCTATCGGTGAGGCCTTGAAGTTAGGGCATTTACAGCAGGCGCATGACTTCTGGCAGAGTTGGCTAACATGTTTCGGCAGAGAATCTTTCTCTTCCGGTATAGAGAAAATTTTCCTCGGCTCACATCCACCAGGTGGTGAAAAATGGGCGTTTCCTCATGACTGGGATCTTTTCAAGCTACTAGGGATCGGATCCGGTGGGTTTGGTCCAGTCTTTGAAAGCGGCTTTATTGAAATCCTTCGCCTAGTCGTTAACGGATATGAAGATAATGCACAGTTGATCTATGAAGGGATTTCAGAACTGCCTCGTCGAATCGGGGCCCAGGTGGTTCACGGTGTTTCAATCCGGGAGCGCATACGCCATGTTCAAGTTAAGGCGATTGAGAAGGAAAACACAAAAATAAGGGTAAGGGTTAAAGGTGGAAATTCTGACCTTTATGACAGGGTAGTTGTTACATCTGGACTGACAAATATTCAGCTTAGGCACCTTTTGACGTTAGATGCCACCTTTTTGCAAGCAGAAGTAAACGGAGCGGTTGAGAATAGCCATATGACCGGATCGTCAAAGCTATTCGTATTGACTGAGGGAAAATTCTGGCTCGAACATCAACTACCGCCCTGTGTTCTCACCACTGGGGTGGCGAGAGCGGTTTATTGCTTCGACTATGAGCCGAAGGATCCCCGAGGTAAAGGGCTAGTGCTAATAAGTTACACATGGGAGGATGATTCCCATAAGCTTCTGGCTGTTCCGGATAAGAGAGAAAGGTTGGCATTGCTACGGCGAGATATTGGGAAAACACTCCCTGACTTTGCTAAACACCTGGTTCCTGCAAATGGGAACTATGACGGAAATGTCGTTCAGCATGATTGGCTGACTGACCCGAACGCCGGCGGTGCTTTCAAGCTCAATCGTCGCGGTGAGGACGTGTATTCTCAAAGGCTTTTTTTTCAGCCATTTGACGTAATGAATAGCTTGAAAGATAAAGGGCTATACTTGGCTGGCTGTAGCTGTTCATTCACCGGAGGATGGGCGGACGGTGCTATTCAGACCGCGTGCAATGCTGCCTGTGCAGTTATCCACAGTTCAGGAGGGGTTCTAGCAGAGGGTAACCCCCTCACGCACCCATGGAAACAGTATAATTATGGGGTCGAGTACAGGAGTGTCGGTATACGTACTTACGAATAATTTAGTTACGTGAATCTGTTGGTACTGTATCGAATTTTTACTTTATAATGCACGTGTTTTAAATTATTAAAATGATATGAGCGCAATTTAAGTTCAATAGTTATTGCTGACCTAGTGGTTTGATCGAGACAAAAGAGTCCGATTTTGGATTCCAATTTCTGCATGAATATGCGACGGTCCTGCATGCGCACAGGTGTCACATTTGAGGTTTCCGCTGCCGACCGGGTTCGGCTGAACGCAATCGTTTCGGCAGGCAGCTCGCCGCAAAAGCATGTGTGGCGGGCGAAGATCATCTTGATGACCGACGAGGGGCTGGGAACGGTCGCGATCATGGAGGCGACGGCTAAGTCGAAGACCTGCGTCTGGCGATGGCAGGAGCGCTTCATGACGGAAGGCGTAGACGGCCTTTTGCGCGACAAGAGCCGGCCGCCCGGCACTGCGCCGCTTGAGGTTGACCTTGTCGACCGGGTTGTTGCTCTGACGCAGGAGCCGCCCACGCAGGAAGCCACTCACTGGACGGTTCGCGCGATGGCAAAGGCTGTGGGGATTGCGGCGTCCTCAGTCGTCAAGATCTGGCATGAGCATGGTCTCGCACCCCATCGGTGGCGCAGCTTTAAACTATCGAACGACAAGGCTTTCGCCGAGAAGCTTCACGATGTGGTCGGTCTCTACGTCTCGCCGCCTGCCCATGCGATTGTGCTTTCCGTCGATGAGAAAAGTCAGATCCAGGCGCTGGATAGGACGCAGCCGGGTCTTCCCATGAAGAAAGGGCGCGCCGGCACAATGACCCATGATTACAAGCGCCACGGCACCACCACACTTTTCGCTGCCCTGAATGTTCTCGACGGCTCCGTCATCGGCCGCAACATGCAGCGCCACCGGCATCAGGAGTTTATCCGCTTTCTCAACACGATTGAGGCTCAGTTGCCGAAGGATAAGGCGGTTCACGTCATCCTGGACAACTACGCCACACACAAACAGCCCAAAGTCCGGGCCTGGTTGGCACGGCATCCACGCTGGACCTTCCACTTCGTTCCGACATCATGTTCCTGGTTGAACGCCGTCGAGGGGTTCTTCGCAAAGCTCACCCGTCGACGGCTGAAGAACGGTGTCTTTCATTCGGTCGTTGATCTTCAGGCAGCCATCAACCGCTTTATCAAAGAGCACAACGAAGAGCCGAAGCCGTTCATCTGGAAAGCAGACCCTGACGACATCATCGCAGCCGTCAAGCGTGGGCACCAAGTGTTGGAATCAAACCACTAGCTGGTAAACTGTCCATTTCAAAATTGACGCTGAGATAAATTCGCAATTATTGCATGCGCAATATTGTAGAGAAACATCGAGTTTTTTGGGTGGGAAATCAAAGAGGGACGGTAATCCCCCCGTTTTTAGCGGGGCTCTTTCGTAGAATTCACGCGGCCATTTTCAGTTTCTGTGCAGGCGTTATGCCGCAGATGCCCATGTTGGGCCGTTCGTTGTTATACGTCCAGAGCCATTGTGTGGCGAATTCCTGTGCTTCCTCGATGTTTTCGATGATGTATTGGTCGAGCCATTCATGCCGAACGGTGCGGTTGTAGCGTTCGACATAAGCGTTCTGTTGTGGCTTGCCGGGCTGGATATGGCTCAGGGCGATGCCTTGGTTCGCAGCCCATTCCATCAGTTTGCCACTGACATATTCCGGCCCATTATCAACACGAATTGCGAACGGTTTGCCGCGCCATTCGATGATCTGGTTGAGGCTCCGGATGACGCGTTCGGCAGGTAGAGAAAAATCCACTTCGATGCCCAGTCCCTCGCGGTTGAAGTCATCCAGGACGTTCAGCAGCCGGAACTGCCTACCGTCCTCCAGCCGGTCGGCCATGAAATCCATGGACCAGACCATGTTCGGCGCATTCGGCACGGTTAGTGCATCGGGCTTGTCCCGCTTTAATCGCTTGTGTGGCTTGATCCTCAGGTTCAATTCCAACTCCCGGTAGATGCGGTATACGCGCTTGTGGTTCCAGCGATGCCCCCGGACGTTGCGTAGATAAAGGAAACACAGGCCGAAACCCCAGGTCTTCTTTGCCTGTGTCAGTCCGATCAGGAGATCGGCAATCTGCTCGTTCTCGTCGTTCAGCTTGGCACTGTAACGATAACAGGTCTCGCTGACCTCGAAGGTGCGGCAGGCCAGCGTAATACTGACCCCGCGCAACGCCACTGCTTTTGCAGCCATCTCTCGGCGTTGAGATGGCCGCGTCATTTTTTTGCAAGAGCCTCCTTCAGAAGCTCGGCCTGCATGCTCATCTCGGCATACATCTTCTTCAGCCGACGGTTCTCGTCTTCCAGAGCCTTCATCTGGCTGATCATCGAGGCATCCATGCCACCGTATTTGGATCGCCATGTAAAATGACGCCGTGCTCATTCCATGTTCCCGGCAAAGCTCGGGGACAGGGACACCACCTTCCGCCTGGCGAAGGATGGCAAGGATTTGGGGTTCGCTAAATCTGCTCGTCTTCATCAAAATCTCCTCGATCATAAAGCTCGAGAAAATTCTACTTTTGAAGCCCGTTAATTCGCGGGGGGATTACCGGACGACAGTAACCAACGTGGTTCCAATAATACCCAGCACTAATTGAAAGAGAAATTCCACATTCGCGGCGAGTAGGGGGATGTGTGCCTAACTTTTGTTGATTTTTTCAAGATTGCGACCTCCATTTTGCCATCCGTTGAAAAACAAGTTGCGCATTCGGAAGCACGATTAGTAAGAATTGGGTAATGCTTTAGTGTTCTTTTACACAATTAAAAAATGTATTGAATTGTGGCGATTATTGGTGTTTCGCAATAGAGATCCATCAAAACCCATGCCGCCCCAAAAAGAGGCCTCCATTATTTGAAAAGATGAGTCGATTTAACGCTTTCGAGCATTATTGACAAAAAGTCTAATAATACACACTAAATTAGAATCATTCGCTCGCTACTTTTTTTGACCCTTTACAGATTTCTTGTTCACGCCTTTTTCTAAAGTGCTTTATGTCATAATCTAAAGCACTCATAATATAGGGGACTATGCATTTGTTATAGTGTCGGGAAAAATGGTGAAATCTTCATTCACGTGACACAGTCTCTTACAGCCACATCGTGCACAGTGCCTTCATGCATGTGAAGTGCCTCGGATACTTCAAAGCGCAAATTCAGTCCATAAATAAAGGGCGTGGTGCTGCATTTTACACACCCTGAGAGCGGTTTTCGCTGCTTCGCCAAATTTATGCAAGAAGGCATGGGCTATGTGCGTCCCATATTCAATGTGTTCGATCTGCAGCACTTAATAGACCCGAACAAGGCCGAGCTAGTGTTGAGCGACGCGCGAGGTGCGTACTTGGAGTTCGTACAAGTGGTCGGCAGCGCCCAATCTTCATGGGTCAGCACCCTCATAGGCCATAAAGATTTTCCCTATGATGTCATTGGGGACATTCTGACAGAATTTGCCACCACTCCTTGCCTTCATGGCCCGACGCTGAGCCCGCTCAACGCGATCTTCGATGCACCTCTGATGTACCTGTATGGCCCTCTCACGAAGATGGAAGGCTATGCACATAAACGCTTCTATGACGGAAGTCCGGGACGTGTAGCAGTAGTCTGCACAACCCCGCCCTACTCGAAGTCCATTACAAGAGGAGAAATGCGTTCGTGCCACAAGATAATGCGCAGTGCGTCATTCGTCGGAGAGGATGCTCTGGAAGCCTTTATTGCATTCCTGCCAACGACGTCACTTTGGCGGTCAATCCGCTTTCGCTTGGATGTTCTCAAGGAACAGGCGCATATCTTTTTCTCTTTGTCTTCCACGGCCAGGTTTTGTTGCGAAGTTGTGTCTTTCGGCAGGGCGTATTTCCCTGGTGACTTAGAGGAATCGGTTTCCTCGAGAGGGATCGTGAAGAACGTCCTCGGTTGCCTCGGTTATAGCGCCGCTTGAAGGTGGTTACGGCTACCTGAAAAATCAAACCGGTGTTTCGGGAGTGAAGCTAGAAGGTCCGATTTGAAGTTGTTCCATTACTGTGGCAACATTTAAATTTGTATCGAAGTTTTATGTGTGATGGTGTGTTGCAATATATGTATTTCCGATAATAAGTTATGTAATGTGTCTCCTCTTTAGGAAAGGAGAGTATCAGTTTCATGTATTATAATTATTATTATGATATAGTGTGCTGTTGTAATTTTATAATGGTGAAGAATATCAATTATGTTACTGACGATGTCAATAACATAATGGCGTTTGAAAATAAATTGCGAGATATTTTACGAAAAGTTGTGGATAAAGTTTTGCAAAATGATAAGCCCTACGACCAATTGAAGCATCAAAAGCATTGAGTGCGGTGTGTCATATGAGTGGAAATGATGCTCATCAGCTGTCAATGAAAGCATCTCGCCCTGCGGTGGCCCCTAAAGACAATTGAGACGCGTGCTGGGTGATGTCAAATTATCCGGCAGTGGGCGACTTTAGCTATGTCCCGGAAAAGGACTGCCTTTGGTGCCACGGATTTTTTATAAATCTCCACCTAATGGTTCATCAAGTGCTACCGCCATCAGAAGCATCATGGACATGTACCTGATTTTCGGACCAACATGCACGGGAAAAACTGCAGCAGCGATAACCCTCAGTAAGCAGACTGGCGTCCCGGTCGTGGCGTTGGACCGTGTACAGTGCTGCCCTCAGCTTTCGACCGGGAGCGGTCGGCCAACGGTTGCCGAACTTCGGGAAACCAAGCGCATCTATCTGACGGAACTCCCGTTAACCGAAGGCATCATCACCGCCAAACGTGCACATGACAATCTTATAGGGGAAGTCTATTTACACGAGCCACAAGGAGGGCTGATCCTTGAAGGCGGATCGATCTCGTTAATGAAGTGCATGGCTCGAAGTCGCTACTGGGATAACCATTTTCGGTGGCATATCACTCGCCACGAACTTCGAGATGAGGAGGCATTCCTGACTGCGGCCAAGACAAGAGTTCGAAATATGTTGCGGCCGCAAGAGGGTGAGTCGCTTTTGCAGGAGTTGGCATACCTGTGGACGCACCGAGCAGTGAGGTCTGAGCTGGAAAAGATTGACGGCTATCGATATGCTATACATTTCTCGAAGCTCAACAATCTTGCAGTGGATGAGCTGGTTCATCTTGGGCCCGATCAGATGGAAAAATTGGTGGATGGGATAGCTCGGGAATATCTTATCCATGCCCGCTTGCAGGAACGGGAACTTCCAATACCCGCTCAAGTTGGAGGAGTTTATGAAGGACATCCATTTCAGCTGCGGTGGCCTTAAGCCACATACGTGCCGTTTACCCGGATGTGAAATATGAATAAGGATGGGCGTGTGCAATATACGTTGTAATATATCGTAGAATGGATATTTTATCTGCTATAAGCGGATTTCAGGTTTTATTTCTTTCTTTGCAAATACATTCATACATAAAACCTAATTTGATTTAGGCTACAACGCCGTTTAATCGTGCTAGGATGACATCCTTGCTAGCATTGGTAAGCCCGAGCGAGCTCAAGGTCCTGCCATTCTTGCGAAATTCGTAGCAAAACGCTGCGCTCGCATGGACAAGGATCGCTTCCATCACGGGAACTTTGATGCCGCAGGCCGAGGCGATCTCCACCCAAAGAACCATGTTGTATTTCACATCGTCCTCAAGATAGCGCAGATCGATCGGATTGGGGGTGTGAATCTTGGTGCACCCCTCATAATTTTGAAAAACCGTCGTTAGGTCGGCTGCTTTCAGTTCAAACCACTTCTCAAAGAAACCGAGATGTGTGTCAGACTCTAGTCCAAGTGCTTCAACAATGACGAGCCGTTCGTAATCGATGGCAAGAACCCAATCTATCGCACTCGCAACTAGCGTTTTGTAGAACAGTGGTGGTGGGCACCCTCCGCTGACAAGGTACGCTCTCGCCTTGATTAGACCAACAGGACGGCTAACGGGATTAGTATTGGAAAAGAAGATCGAGGCAAGGTCCTGGTACCATTCGACGCTCTGAGGAAAAAGTAACTCGACCGTACCCTTAACGTTTGCGTCAATTTTCCCAGATGCAGCTATGGCAATCCGGGACTTCAGAATTTCAATAGTGACAACATTCTCCTTCCGGTTGCACACATATGGCTTCGTGTTGGTCTCCACTATGACTTTAGCTCTTCGCTCGGGGGTAAAGAAACGCTGGGCTTCGAGAGCAAACGCGCAGCCAGGCAGGGCAACGAGAGTTGAGTTGCTCAGATCATGCGGAGTAAGGATCTTGAGCACCGTTGAGTGTCTGGAAGCTGGACCTGTGACGATAATGAAATTTGCGTCGTGAACTGCTTCACCCAACACCGTTTCAAAGTGGGGAAAGAACTCGCCTCTTCTAATATTTGGACCAACTAGGTAAAGGCGATTATGCTTAGCAATAGAATCTAAGACCTCACGTTGTCCTGTCGGCACCCAGACTCTCACCTCAACGACACGTCCAAGACGAACCAAAATATCACCAGCTAGCGCTAAGGCCACATCTTCTAGCCCTAAGATCGTAACCGTGATCATTTTGGTGGAAATTCAGAGCGTGTGGGGTCGAAGATTGGGCGACGCGAGGAGCTGTCAAAGAGATCGGTGGCGTTTGGAGAAAGGCCGAGGTGCCCATCATAATGAGCTAGTGCGCACCGCAATCATGGGCCGAATTATGCGGACTTTAGGGTCAGTGCGCGTGATCTGTTTGCGTGACTTGCCACGCTGCTAAAGGTCCCGAACCATGTCTATCGTGCGCTCAAGAGCATGTTTAGCGCCGCGCAATCAGCGGGAGATATGATCGCAAACTTTATGGGCAGAAGTCAAAAGTTGC
>NZ_LMVL02000016.1 GCF_001541345.2 Gillisella vitis
ATGAAAAACAGTGTACAACTTATCACCTACGTCGACCGGTTAAGCGGAGGTGGTTTCCCCGAGTTGAGAGCTTTGCTCGACGGGAGGCTACAAGGCCTGTTCGGCGGCGTCCATGCCTTGCCTTTCTTCAACCCGATCGACGGCGCTGATGCCGGGTTCGATCCCACCGATCACACGATTGTCGATCCTCGCCTCGGTAGCTGGGATGATGTTCGCGCCCTCGCCGGCTCCGTGGAGATCATGGCCGATCTCATTGTCAACCATGTCTCGGCGCAATCGAGCTGGTTCCAGGACTTCATCGCAAAAGGATCTGATTCAGAATTCGCAGACATGTTCATGACATTTGGCAAGGCCTTTCCCCGTGGTGCCAGCGAGCAGGATCTCCTGAATATCTATCGGCCACGCCCTGGGCTGCCGTTTTCAAAGGCCACGCTTGCAGATGGCAGCCAGCGGATGCTGTGGACCACATTCACCCCCCAACAGATCGACATCGATGTCCACAGTGCCCATGGCGCTTTATACCTGGAGACTATCCTCGATCGCTTTGCTGAAGCCAACGTGACGGCAATCCGCCTCGATGCCGCCGGCTACGCGATCAAGAAGGCCGGAACCAGTTGCTTCATGATTGATGAGACCTATGCCTTCCTTGCCAAGCTGGCCGAGAAGGCACGGGATCGCGGGATGGAGGTTCTTGTCGAAATTCACAGCTACTATCGTGACCAGATCGAAATCGCCAGCAAGGTTGACCGCGTATACGATTTTGCGCTGCCGCCACTGATATTGCATTCATTGTTCACGGGCGATGCGACAGCGCTGGCGCGTTGGCTGGAGATCAGCCCTCACAACGCAATCACCGTCCTCGACACTCACGACGGGATCGGCGTCATCGATGTCGGCGCGCACAGTGATGGCCGACCCGGACTTTTGGAACCGCAGGCAATCGACCATCTGGTCGAGGAGATTCACAGGCGCTCAGAGGGACAGAGCCGTTTGGCAACAGGCGCTGCAGCCTCTAACCTGGACCTCTATCAGGTGAACTGCACCTATTACGACGCGCTCGGCCGTAACGACGACGACTACCTCATCGCCCGCGCAATCCAGTTTTTCGCACCCGGTATCCCGCAAGTCTATTACGTCGGCCTCCTGGGCGGGATCAATGACATGGAATTGCTGGGAAAGACGGGCGTCGGGCGTGACATCAATCGGCACTTTTACGAAGACCGGGAAATTGATCTCGCTCTTGAATCGCCGCTCGTCAAACGACTGTCGGACTTGATCCGCTTCCGTAACACCCATCCGGCCTTCAATGGATCGTTCGAGGTAGCAACCGATGACACCGGAAGCCTTGTTTTAAGCTGGAATCTCAACACCGAGTTTGCTCAACTAGTAGTTTCGTTCTCTCAAGGCAAGGCAACGATCACGGCTTCAGGCTGCTACGATTTCACATTCTCAGGAGCGATCGCATGAGCAACCTGGTGAGACCGGGAAGCCACATCCCATCTAAAGTTCAGCCATCGATGTCCTCGATATACTGTCGGACGAACAGCGACGACGAGGATACTGGCGACACCTAGAAGGAGATAGAGAATGCAGCATTGGCTGGACAAGCTGACCGATCTTACGGCAATTGAGGGCGATGGGTGCATCCTCAAAACAGGGCTGGCGGACGTCGCCGACCATTTCGGCTTCACCGGCTATGCTTATCTCCACATCCAGCACAAGCACATCATCGCCGTGACCAACTATCATCACGATTGGCGGTCGCTCTACTTCGACAAGAAATTCGACGCTCTCGACCCGGTCGTCAAACGCGCAAGATCCAGGAAGCAGGTCTTCGCCTGGTCTGGCGAACAGGAGAGGCCGAAGCTATCGGAGGAAGAACGCGCCTTCTATGCACAAGCGGCCGATTTTGGCATCCGCTCCGGCATCACCATCCCCATCAGGACCGCCAACGGTTCGATGTCGATGTTCACGCTGGCGTCGGAGAGGACGGCAATCCCGCTTGATCGGGAGATCGATGCGGTTGCAGCAGCGGCGGCCGTCGGGCAGCTCCATGCCCGCATCTCCTTCCTTCGGATCACGCCCACCGCTGAAGATGCCGCATGGCTCGATCCGAAAGAGGCGACCTATCTGAGATGGATTGCCGTCGGCAAGACGATGGAGGAGATCGCAGACGTGGAAGAGGTCAAGTACAATAGTGTCCGCGTCAAGCTTCGCGAGGCCATGAAGCGCTTCGACGTCCGCAGCAAAGCTCATCTCACCGCGCTCGCGATCAAAAGAAAACTGATTTGAACACTTGTCCCCTTTGCGGGATTCACGCCGAACACATCAGACCGTTTTGTGACATCAAGTCATCGTGGAAGCTCCAGAATTCGGTCGCGAAACGATCCACTATGGTCGAAGGTGCTGCGTTGTTTGAACGTACCAATAGGAACCCTGCATCGATGAAAATCGAGAAAGGCCGCAGCACAATCCTGTCTTTGAACTCGATGGCTGCGGCGGGATCGATTATTGCAATTCCCGCCCCTTCTCGGACCAGACTGAGTGCCGTATGCGACAGGCTCACTTCGAGAGAGGGTCGCCGTTGGATGCCGCCAAGAGCGACGTCAACTCGCATGGCGAAGAGTGTGCCAGTTTCCTGCTTTATGATCCGTTCGCCAGCCAGGTCCGGAGGAGTTATCCGCTCGAGACCGGCGAGCCTGTGTCCCATCGGAACAGCAACGATTGCAGCAAGCGAACGGGTTTCCAGAAGAAAGCCGGGACGATCCGAAGGGCCGTCGGCATAGCCAATGTCGGCCCGGCCGGAAGCGACAGCCTCCATGACCATGGTGGAAGGAAGGCCTGTCAATGACGCTTGCAGGTTTGGTTTGTCATGCAGGAACTGAGCGAGAAACCGTGGCAGAAGGCCGTTCGCCAGAGCAGGCATCGCAGCTATGCGAAGGGTGCCGGCCGCCTGTCTGCCGATATCGGCCGCAAGGTTGGCAATGTGATTGAGCCCGACGAATGCCCTGTCGACCTCTTTCCAGAGGGTCGTCGCCTCCTGTGTGGGAATTATGTGGTTTCCGCGCCTTTCGAACAAATGAAGCCCGGTTGCATGCTCGAAGTCCTTGATAAGCCGGCTGACGGCTGGCTGGGTCACCAACATCAGCTCTGCTGCCGCTGTCATCTGCCCAGTCAACATGACGGCCCGAAATGCCTCAACCTGCCTTAGGTTCATAGCCTCACCATAACATCTGCTTATTCTCGCCTATCCATTATGAATTTGACCTAATGCGGGTCGAATGTAAACCTGAACTCATAAATGACAACTCTTCCGGACCAACCGGGGTCAGACGTGCGGCTAATCGGTCGCGCGCAGGGAACGATATGGATTATTTTCAACTCATGGGCTTCGGCCCTGATGGCTGGGGCTATGATATGCTCAAAGCGACCGGGATGACGGTCGCCGTGGCATTCAGCGGCTTCGCAATCGGCCTTGTCTTCGGCTGCCTTGGTGCCGCCGCAAGCTTTTCAAGCTCGCGCGCACTTCAGGCAACGGCATCCGCTTACACGACAGCGCTTCGTGGCATTCCGGACTTGCTTATCATCTATCTGTTTTACTTCGGATCGAGCTCCGTCATTACCGGTGTTGCCTCACTTTTCGGAAGTAGCGGTTTCGTTGGGGCTCCGACGTTTCTGATCGGCGCGCTTGCGATCGGCGTTGTTTCCGGGGCTTATCAAACCCAGGTGCTGCGCGGCGCGGTTCTGGCGCTCAACAAGGGAGAGGTCGAGGCAGGTCGAGCGTACGGCATGGGTTCTTTCCTGTTGTTCCGCCGGATCGTTCTTCCCCAAGCGGCGCGCTATGCCCTGCCCGGCGTCGGCAACGTCTGGCAGCTGGTCCTCAAGGAATCCGCCCTTATCTCGGTGATCGGCCTTGTCGAACTGATGCGCCAGGCGCAGGTCGGTTCGGGGTCGACGCGCCAGCCGTTCAGCTTCTATCTCACTGCCGCGGCACTCTATCTGTCTATTACTTTTGTCTCCGGACAGGCTTTCCGCCTGGCTGAGGCGCGCTCAATGCGCGGATTGCGGAGGGGCGTGTGATGCCGTTCGATCCCGCATTCCTCTGGCAGACCTTCGTTGCTTTGCTGGCCGGTATTCCGCTCGCGCTCAAGCTCGCGGTTTTTTCGGTTGCGGCAGGTACGGTCCTTGCTTTCGGATTGGCTCTGATGCGTGTGTCGCGCCGCTGGTGGCTTGATCTGCCAGCGCGGTTCTACATTTTCGCGTTTCGTGGCACGCCGCTCCTCGTCCAGATCTACATAATCTACTATGGCCTCAGCCAGTTTCCGGAGCTTCGGCATAGTTTTATCTGGCCATTCCTGCGCGATGCCTACTGGTGCGCGATGGCGGCGCTTGCATTGAATACGGCTGCTTACAGTGCCGAAATCATGCGAGGCGGACTGCTCTCCGTGCCCGCAGGTCAAATTGAAGCCGCCAAAGCCTGCGGTATGGGCAGGGTAAAACTGTTCCGGCGGATCGTCGTCCCGCAGGCGATACGCCAGATGCTGCCAGGCTACAGCAATGAAGTGATCTTGATGGTCAAGTCGACGTCTCTCGCGTCGACCATCACCATCATGGAAATCACCGGAATTGCCGCGAAGCTGATCTCGGAAAGCTATCGCACCGTCGAGGTTTTTGCCTGTGCCGGCGCAATCTACCTCATCCTCAACTTCATCGTCGCGCGTCTCTTCACGTTGCTCGAATGGGCTTTGTGGCCCGAGCGACGCAAAGGGAGACGCACGTCCGATCCCGTCGATCGAAAAGGCGAACTCCATGCCTAACCTTGCTCGCCCAGCTGTTCAGCTGAAAGACATCAGGAAAAACTTCGGTAACCTGGAGGTCCTCCACGGTGTATCGCTGACGGCCAACGAGGGAGAAGTGATCTCGATCCTCGGCTCGTCGGGCTCTGGCAAGTCGACGCTTCTGCGATGCGTCAATATGCTCGAAGTCCCGAATGCCGGAAGCGTTGCGATCATGGGCGAAGAGATTGCCCTGGAGCATCGAGCCGGCCGGCCCGCTCGTCCAAAGGATATCAAGCAGGTCAACAGGCTCCGGGAGCGGGCCGCAATGGTCTTCCAGGGCTTCAATCTCTGGTCACACCTGACGATACTCCAGAATGTTATGGAAGCGCCCTTGCATGTTCAGGGCCGTGACCGGAAGTCGTGCCGCGATGAGGCTGAGGCATTGCTTGAGCGCGTTGGTATTGGCTCCAAGCGCGATGCCTACCCATCCGAGCTGTCCGGCGGCCAGCAGCAACGTGCAGCAATTGCCCGTGCCCTGGCGATGCGACCGGATGTCATGCTGTTTGATGAGCCCACGTCGGCTCTTGATCCGGAACTCGTCGGTGAAGTTCTAAAGGTTATGCGTGATCTGGCGGCCGAGGGCCGAACCATGCTGATCGTCACTCACGAAATGGATTTTGCCCGCGATGTTTCATCGCGCACAGTCTTCTTGCACCAAGGTGTCATCGCCGAAGAAGGCCTTTCGTCCGAAATGTTCGCCCACCCCCGCACGGATCGCTTCCGGCAATTCCTGCGGCGCGACGGCGGTACATCCCACTGACGATCAATTCGTCACGGCTCGCGTGTCCAGGAAACAAATGAACAGAGGTGAACTTATGAAACTCAAAACTATTCTGTGCGCAGCGCTTCTCCTTGTTGCCGGTCAGGCAGCAGCCCAGGAAAAGTCGATTACAATCGCGACCGAGGGCGGGTATGCGCCCTGGAACTTTTCGGGACCAGGCGGCAAGCTCGACGGCTTCGAGATCGATCTCGCCAACGCCCTGTGCGAGAAGATGAAGGCGAAATGCCAGATCGTCGCGCAGAACTGGGATGGCATTATCCCGTCGCTGACCGGTAAAAAGTACGATGCGATCATGGCCGCCATGAGCATCACCCCAAAACGGCAGGAAGTGATCGGCTTCTCGACTCCGTACGCAGCAGGCATCAACGGTTTTGCCGTCATGGGTGACAGCAAGCTGGCGGACATGCCAGGTACGGGCGAAACCTATTCGCTCGACAGCCAGGCAGATGCCGCCAAAAAGGCCATTGCCGATATATCGAGCTTCCTGAACGGCACGTCGGTCGGCGTGCAGGGATCGACCACAGCATCAACATTCCTGGACAAGTACTTCAAGGGTTCCGTGGATATCAAGGAATACAAGTCCGTCGAGGAGCACAACCTCGACCTGACCAGCGGTCGCCTGGATGCTGTTCTGGCAAACGCAACCGTACTCGCCGCTGCAATCGAAAAGCCGGAAATGAAGGGCGCGAAGCTCATCGGGCCGCTTTTCTCCGGTGGCGAGTTCGGCGTGGTCGCTGTTGGCCTTCGCAAGGAAGACACCGCACTCAAGGCCGATTTTGACGCAGCCATCAAGGCGGCAAGCGACGACGGCACCATCAAGACGCTCTCGTTCAAGTGGTTCAAAGTGGACGTCACCCCCCATTGATCGGTCGCTTCCAGGGGATACGGCGTTCGCGCCGTATCCCGGTGCTGCGAATAAACAAGAACGCCGAGATACGATGTACGAAGTTGATATGACCATTATCGGGGGCGGCCTGGTTGGCGCCTCCATTGCCTGGGGTCTAGCACGCTCAGGAACGAAACCACTCGTCCTCGATGGCGCGGATCTGGATCTGCGAGCATCGCGCGCCAATTTCGCGCTGGTCTGGGTGCAGGGTAAAGGGCTGCATGCGCCCCATTACGCTCTTTGGTCAGATGCGTCCGCCAAGAGATGGCCGACGATGGCAAAAGCCCTGTTCGACGACAGCGGCATCGACGTCGGTCTTCAACAGGACGGAGCATATACCTTCGCACTCTCTGAAGAGGAACTCGAGGTCAATCGCGAGGATATGGAAAGCATTGCGCTCGAAACAAACGGGCGAGCTCCGCAATTTGAAGTTTTGAATCGCCAGCAGACGCTTGACCGCGTGCCGGGTATCGGCGCGGAAGTTCTAGGCTCGATCTATTGTGCCGCGGACGGGCACGTGAATGCGCTTCGCCTCTTCCACGCGCTTCACGCAGCGATGGAAAAGAAAGGGGCGACTTATCGTCCAAATCATCATGTTCAAACCATAGAACCAACGACTGAAGGCTTCGTTCTCAAGGGTGGTGGGTTTTCCATATTTTCACGCCGGGTCGTTCTCGCCGCCGGCTTGGAAAACGAGAGGCTTGCGCCAATGGTCGGGCTGTCTTGCCCGCTCAAGCGTAGCAAGGGCCAGATCCTCGTCACGGAAAAGAGCCAGACCGCCCTGCCGTGCCTCTCTGCCGGAATGCGGCAGGCCGACGAAGGTGGTATCATGATCGGCGATAGCGAAGAGACCGACAGCGCCAAAATCTCATCGTCATCCGAAATCAGCGCCGTGCTGGCCAGCCGGGCCTTAAGAATTTTCCCCGCCCTTTCTGATCTGAACGTCCTGCGCAGCTGGACGGGTTTCAGGGTCAAAACGGCGGATGGAATACCCATTTACGATCATTCCGAGCGCCACCCGGGTGCATTCCTCGTCGCCTGCCATTCTGGCGTAACCTTGGCTGCCAATCACGCACTGATCGTGGCACCGCAGATTGCCGCGGGTAAGCTTGAAGACGATCTGTCAGCCTTTTCCGCCCGGAGGTTCCATGCTCAACAGGCTGCATAGGATAGAACAACCCGTACAATTCACCTTCGACGGCGTGGTCATTCAGGCCGAGGAGGGGGATATGCTCGCCACCGCTTTGCTGGCCGCTGGGATCGACCATGTTCGGCAATCCGTCGTTAGCAAGAGCCCACGAGCGCCCTACTGCCTGATGGGCGTTTGCTTCGAGTGTCTGGTCACCGTGGATGGCGTGCAGAATCGTCAAGCTTGTCTGACCGAAGTCGAAGACGGGATGACCGTTTTGAGCCAGAGGGGCGCACCCACATTCCCGAAGCTCGCGGCAAGCCAAGAGGGGATAGTCCAATGAGCCTTCGCGAAGTTTCAACAGCATCGGACCTTCTGGATTTTTACGATCTTATCGTCATCGGCGCTGGACCTGCAGGTATGGCTGCCGCTGTTGAAGCATCTGCGGCTGGCGCTCGCGTTGCTGTACTCGACGAGAACCCCCGTCCGGGCGGACAGATCTACCGTGAGATCACAAGAAACAGTCCCGACAGAAAAACCTACCTCGGCACTGACTATTGGAAGGGAAAGCCGCTCGCAGAAGCGTTCGGTCTCAGCAACATCGATTATGCGCCGCGCGCCACGGTCTGGAGCCTGGAGAGCCGGGACCAGACGGCTGGTCAGACGTGTAATGTTGTCGGCATAACCATAGCCGGCTCGGCTCGGATGATTGAAGCTGAGGCCATTGTTCTTGCCACCGGCGCGCAGGAGCGTCCCATGCCGGTGCCCGGCTGGACCTTGCCAGGTGTGATGACCGCGGGCGCTGCTCAGATCGCGCTAAAGGCGGCCGGAGCGATGCCATCGGGACCTGTTGTCATGGCCGGCTGCGGACCACTTCTCTATCTGCTCGCAAGCCAGCTCGTCGATGCAGGCGTATCCGATCTCACCGTGCTCGATACTGCTCAATCTCCCTTCCGGGTCGGCGTGCTCCGACACATGCCCGAATTCATGCTTTCACCTTACGTGTTGAAAGGCATCGGCTTGCTGGCGAAGGTAAAACGTCATGCACGCGTGGTTTCCGGCGTCAGATCCATCGCGATTACCGGCATTGAGCGCGCTGACGGCGTGCGCTTCATCACGACGGGTAACGAACAAGTCCTCCCTGCCAGCTCGGTGCTCTTGCACCAGGGGGTGATTCCGTCGACGAGCCTGACCAATGCAGCAGACTGTGAGTTGAAATGGAATGACGAACAGCGTGCGTTCGAGCCTGTCGCAGATCATGAAGGTCGGACCACCAAGGCAGGCATTTATGTCGCCGGCGACGGAGCCGGGATCGCAGGTGCTCAAGCCGCGGAGGTCAGCGGACGCATAGTTGCACTTGCGGCACTTTCTGACTTGGGGCTTGGCAGTACGACGGCAGTGCCTACGCAGATCAAATCTCTGCACAAGAAAGCCCGCCGCTTCCTGCGCGGAAGGGCGTTTCTGGATGCTCTCTACACACCCCATTCGGGCTTCCTCGCACCGGCGGACCCCGAAACGATCGTCTGCCGCTGTGAAGAAATCACAGTGCGCAAGCTGCGGGAGGCCATTGCGCTTGGGCCGCCCGGTCCGAACCAGTTGAAAACATTTGTTCGCTGCGGAATGGGCCAATGCCAGGGCCGTCTTTGTGCCGCGACCGTTACGGAAATCATGGCGGAGGAAAGAAAGGTCAGCCCCGGCGACGTGGGAACCTATCGCCTCCGTTCGCCGGTCAAACCCGTTCGGCTTGCTGAACTTGCACATCTCCCGCACACGCCCCACGCGCTGAAGGCGGTAACCGGCAGGGATCCTGTCGATCACGACACCAACGAAGCAGGACATTTCTCATGACAGAGCGACTTATCCGGATGCCGACATTGCATCGCGTCGTCAAGCACAACGGCATCGCCTACATCGGCGGGATCGTCGCTGACGATGAAAGCCTCGACATGGAAGGGCAGACCCGTCAGGTCCTGACCAAGCTCGATGCATATCTCAAAGAGGCAGGCTCAGAACGCGCAAACCTGCTCTCCGCCACGATCTTTATCACTGACATGAACGTGAAGCCGCAAATGGATGCGGTGTGGAAGGAATGGTTTGCGCCGGAGGAGTTGCCCGCCCGCGCGACCATCGGCGTCGCTGATCTCGGCGACACGGCGCTTATCGAGCTCATCGCGACCGCTCACTACTGAACCTGGCGAAGCCTTGGAGGCGGCTGCAAGATCGCAGTCGTTGCTGGAGATTGTTATGGAATGCATACTGATCGGAGCACCGCTGCAAATTGGGGCAGGACATCTCGGTTGTGAGATGGGTCCGAGCGCGTTCAGGATCGCCGGTCTTGCCGGCGCGCTTGAAGAATTGGGGCACAGGGTTCGGGACGTCGGCAATCTGGGTCCGAAGTCTTTTCCGGCGATCGCCCATGCCAACGCTTCCGTCCATCACCTCGGTGAAACGGTGGCATGGATCAAGCTGCTTTCGGCGGCAGCTTACGAGCACAGCAATAACAGTGTGCCGATCTTTCTTGGCGGCGATCACACGATCTCCGCAGGAACGATCCCGGGAATTGCACGGCGCGCCTCGGAGAACGGTCGCCAACTCTTTGTTCTCTGGCTTGACGCCCACACCGATTTCCATACGCTGGAAACCACCGTCAGCGGAAACCTGCATGGCACGCCTGTGGCCTACTATACTGGCCGGCGTGGATTCGAGGGTTTCTATCCAGCGCTGAACCACGCCGTCCCGACCGAAAACCTATGCATGATCGGCATCAGGAGCGTTGATCCCGCAGAGCGGGACGCGCTGCGGTCCTCGTCGATAACCGTGCATGACATGCGTGCCATCGATGAACACGGGGTCGCCAGCGTGACTCGAACGTTCCTCGATCGCGTCCGCGCCGCGAACGGGATGTTGCATGTCAGCTTCGACGTCGACTTTCTCGATCCGGAAATTGCACCCGCCGTTGGAACGACTGTCCCCGGCGGCGCGACGTTCCGCGAAGCGCACCTGATCATGGAAATGCTTCACGACAGCGGTCTCGTCACCAGCCTGGATCTCGTCGAATTGAACCCCTTTCTCGATGAGCGCGGGAAGACCGCAAGGCTCATCGTAGATCTCGTTGCAAGTCTCATGGGCAAGCGGGTCATGGATAGACCAACCCGCGCTGCCTGAAATCTACCGTCGAATGACCGGAGGAATAATGACCGTCGATCGCAAGCTAAACGTGGTTCCGTTCGTAAGTGTGGATCACATGATGAAACTGGTGCTCAAGGTGGGTATCGATACCTTTCTCACTGAACTGGCGGCGGCGATCGAGGAAGACTTTCGCCGTTGGCCCATTTTTGACAAGACCCCCAGGGTGGGCTCCCACTCCAACGAGGGCGTCATCGAGCTGATGCCAACCAGCGATGGTGCGCTCTACGGCTTCAAGTACGTCAACGGCCATCCGAAAAATACGCGGGATGGCCGCCAGACGGTCACCGCTTTTGGTGTCCTTGCCGATGTCGGAAACGGCTATCCGCTGCTTTTTTCGGAGATGACGATACTGACCGCGCTTCGCACTGCTGCGACATCCGCTCTTGCCGCGAAGTATCTGGCGCGACCGAACTCACGAACGATGGCCATCATCGGTAACGGTGCCCAGAGTGAGTTCCAGGCTCGCGCCTTCAGAGCGCTCCTCGGAATCCAGGAACTGCGTCTCTACGACATTGATCCAGCGGCGACGCGGAAATGCACACGCAATCTTACCGGGCTTGGCTTCAACATCGTTGAATGCAAATCGGTCGCCGACGCCGTTGAGGGCGCAGACATCATCACCACTGTTACCGCCGACAAACAGTACGCAACAATCGTGTCTGACAATCATGTCGGACCAGGTGTTCATATCAACGCTGTAGGTGGCGATTGCCCCGGCAAGACGGAGATCAGCAAAGAGGTCCTACTGCGCTCGGACATCTTCATAGAGTATCCACCGCAGACCTGGATCGAAGGCGACATTCAGCAGCTTCCTGCGTCGCATCCGGTTACTGAGCTTTGGCAGGTTATGACCGGCGATGCGATCGGCCGAAGCAATGATAAGCAGATCACCTTGTTCGATAGCGTCGGCTTCGCAATCGAGGACTTCTCGGCCTTGCGCTATGTCCGCGGCAAGATTGCCGAATTCGCCTTGTTTACCGAGCTGGATTTGCTGGCAGATCCAGACGAGCCTCGCGACCTCTATGGCATGCTCCTGCGCTGTGAGAAAAAGCTCGAGCTGGCATAGGCCCAATTGAGTCCAGAAAATCAGCCCTGCTGTACAGGAGAATGAGAAACTCTTCTTGCACATGGACAGTGACCCGCCGTTTTTTCAAGCGAATGCTGCTGCTTGTCTAATAACAACGATGCAAATTAGAATAAACGTCTGAAAATTTTACGGATATACAATGAATATTGGACACATAAATCTAAATGAGGTGTCTTTTTCTAAAATACATCAAATCTATAGGCTAAATGCACTTTTCTTTATTGAAGGCACAAGGTCATATAGCGCCATTGCGAAACGACGCAGCTTACAATTATGAACTCATGAAAGGCGCCTGTATGTCATCAAAAGTCACTATTCTAGACGGGGGTATGGGTCGCGAATTGCTGCGCAGCGGCGCGCCGTTTCGACAGCCCGAATGGTCCGCGCTTGCGCTGATTGAAGCCCCGGAGTTCGTCGAAAAGGCGCATGACGCTTTCGTCGCAGCAGGCGCGGATGTCATTACCACGAACAGCTATGCCGTGGTGCCCTTCCACGTCGGGGACAAACGCTTCGCCGAAGATGGCCTTGCGCTTGTAAGCCTCTCTGGAAAGCTCGCTCGCGCAGCAGCCGCGAAGTCTGGCGGCCACGTTCGTGTAGCCGGATCGCTGCCCCCGGTCTTTGGCTCCTATCGTCCCGATCTGTTCGATCCGGGCAAGGCTCCAGAGATTCTCAGCGTCCTCGTCCAGGGGCTAGGCCCTTACGTGGATTTCTGGCTGGCGGAGACCCAGGGTTCACTCCGCGAGGTCGAAACAATCCGCGCGGTTCTGGGCAACGACACCCGTCCGCTCTGGCTCTCGTTCACCCTTGAGGATGGCAAGGGGGTCGAGGATGTAATTTCCGGGCGCAGTCTACCGACGCTTCGATCTGGCGAAGCCGTGGCCGATGCGGCGGTAAAGGCAGTGGAACTTGGCGCCGGCGCGCTGCTGTTCAACTGCAGCCAGGCGGAAATCATGGAGGCAGCAATCAGAGCTGCGCGCAGGGCACTCAATACTAGCGGCTACTCAACGCCGATCGGCGTCTATGCCAACGCCTTCGTGCCGAAACCGGAACCAGACGCGACATTGCCTGCCAATGCTGGCTTGAGCGGTCTCCGCGACGATCTCGATCCTCCCGGCTACCTGCTGTTTGCTCGTCGCTGGGTCGAGGCCGGCGCCACGATCGTCGGCGGCTGCTGCGGCATTGGCCCGGAACATATCGCAGAACTCCGTCAAACCTTCGATCCGCGGCCAGTCGCCGCCTGACCTTCACCCCCCTCTTCGAGAGCCGATCATGACACAGCACCCGCATCTTAGCGCCCCTCTGGAACTGGGCCGCCGCCGTTTTCTCAAGGCAAGCGCCGCCGTCGCTGCCAGCACATTGCTCCTTCCCGGCATGGCGCGCGCCGCCGGGCCGAAGAAAGGCGGCCACCTGATCCTCGGGATCGACAACGCCTCGACCTCCGACCGCCTCGACCCGGCCTACTATTTCGAAGCCTATACCTATAATGTGGGCCTCCAGCTTTTCAACACGTTGACCGACCTCAACGACGATTCCAGCTTGCGCGCTGGTCTCGCCGAAAGCTGGGAGCCTGCGAAGGGCGGTAGCGAATGGATCTTCCGGCTTCGCAAGGGCGTGCAGTTCCACAACGGCAAGGAACTGACGCCAGAGGACGTCATCTATTCGCTCAATCATCACCGCGGCGAGAAATCGGAATCGGCTGGCAAAGGCTATCTTTTGAGCGTAACCGACATCGTAAAGTCAGCACCGAATGAAGTCACCTTCAAGCTCAACGGCGCGAACGCCGACTTCCCCTATCTGTTGGGAGACGTACATTTCGGCATTACGCCGGATGGTGAGAATTTCGACAAGGGCATAGGTACTGGAGCCTTCATTCTGGAGGACTTCCAGCCCGGCGTACGCACACTGGCCAAGCGCAATCCGAACTATTGGGATCCGGAACGCGGACACGTCGATTCCGTTGAGACTGTCGCCTACAACGACAAATCCGCGCGTGTCGCCGCACTGCTCAGCAAGTCGGTGCATGTAGTGAACAATGTCGAGTCCCGCGTCGCACAGCGCCTGAAGGGACACCAGGGCATCACGCTCCAAACAGAAGCGGACTCCTCGATCGTCCTGTTTGTCGGTCGCGCCGACGCCGACCCCTTCAAGAATATCGACGTCAGGCTGGCTTTGAAATACGCCATCGACCGTGAACAGATCGTATCCTCCATCCTCAATGGAGCCGGGACGGCCTCAAACGACAATCCGATCTTCCCCTCCAATCGCTATTTTACGAACGACGTGCCGAAGCACGCCTACGACCCGGAACAGGCAGCGTTCCATTGGAAAAAAGCGGGTTTTGACGGAAAGATCGTCCTGTCGGCGGCCGATGGTGCGACTTTCTCCGGCGCTGTTGATGCAGCCCAGCTCTACCAGCAGTCGGCTGAAAAGGCCGGCATCCCTTTCGAGGTCAATCGCGTACCAGCCGACGGCTACTGGAATGATGTGTGGCTGAAGCATCCCTTCGTCGCTTCCGGCTGGGCCGCGCGGCCGACCGCGGACGCTATGCTGTCGCTGATCTATCTGTCTGACGCCCCATGGAATGAGTCCGGCTGGAAGAGCAGCGCTTTTGACGAGTTGGTTCTTGCGGCCCGCGGCGAACTTGATGAGGACAAGCGCAAGAAGCTCTACCACGATGCCCAGGTGCTGATCGTCGAGGAAAACAGCTCGGTCATCCCGGCCTATGCCGCACAGATCAGCGCCTCCGTCTCCAACCTCCAGGGGTTCAAGGCAATCCCAGGTCAGATCGGGCCGCGCACCACCGAAAAGGTCTGGTTCGACGAATAGGCAAGAGCTTCCGGGCAGGCTGACTTTCCTGCCGGCTCCCCTCATGGAGACAGATTGATGACCATTGCCGAGCCCAACGACGCCTTGGCGACCGAGCAGACAAACAGAAGGCGACGCGGGCTCGCCGCCTATATCTTGCGGCGCCTCGCCGCAGGGATCGGCCTGTTGCTTGTGCTGTCGAGCCTGGTGTTCGTCGGCAGCGAGCTTCTGCCTGGCGATGCGGCAACCGCACTTCTTGGACGCTCGGCCACGCCTGCAGCGGTCGCAGAACTACGCCAAAGGCTTGGCCTCGATCAGCCTCTTCCCATCCGCTATCTCTCCTGGCTGAACGCATTCGTTCACGGCGATCTCGGCACAAGCCTCCTCAACGGGAGGAGCGTCGCCGCAAGCATCGCCGCAAGACTGGGCAATACGCTATTCCTCGCCGGGACCGCAGCCTTCATGTCCGTGCCCCTCGCCGTGCTCCTCGGACTTCTGGCTGCTCGATATCGTGGCAGCATCATCGACAGGACGATCTCGCTCCTGACGCGCGCCTTCGTGGCGCTCCCGGAATTTTTCATCGGATACCTGCTTATCTATGTGCTTTCGATCTCGCTCGGATGGTTCGCGAGCAGCAGCACGGTGTTCGCGAACATGGGCCTTGGCAACCGTATCGCCGCGATTACGCTGCCCAGCCTAACGCTCGTCCTCGTTGTCACCGGCCATATCGCCGCAATGGTGCGCGCCTCGGTGCTGGATGTTCTCGAGAAGCCCTTCATCGAAATGGCGGTGCTGAAGGGGGTGCCGCACGGCACGGTGGTCTGGCGCCACGCGTTACCGAACGCTCTTTCGCCAATCATCAACGTCGTGCTGGTCAATCTTGCGTATCTCGTCGCCGGTGTCGTCGTGGTGGAGGTCATATTTGTCTATCCCGGCATGGGCCAGTTCATGGTCGACAGCGTCGTCAATCGCGACGTGCCCGTTGTCCAGGCGACCGCACTTTTGTTCGCCAGTGTCTATATCGGGCTCAATCTCTGCGCGGATGTCCTCTCCGTGCTCGCCAATCCCCGTCTGGGGTTTCAATCGTGAGCGCCGTCAAACTTCCACTTTCCGTCATCCTGTCACTCCTGACGATTGGGGTTTGCCTCCTCGTTACCCTCACCGCGCCCTTCATCGCGCCCCACGGCGTGAACGAGATCGTTGGACCCGGCTGGGAGCCACCGTCCGCGTCCCATCTGTTCGGCACTGACATGATCGGCCGAGACCTCTTGTCACGCTTCATCTGGGGCGCTCGCGTCACCGTACTGACTGCAGCTGCCGCCGTCCTCATCGCCTTTGTGGCGGGTACCGGCTTCGGCCTTCTGGCGGGGCTGCGCAAGGGCTGGCTTGACATGGTGCTGTCGCGATTCGTCGATCTCGTTATGGCGATGCCGACACTCATTCTGGCAATGGTGCTTCTCACCATCCTGCCGCGTTCGGTTTTCTTCATCGTGGCGATCATAGCGCTCGTGGAGGCGACCCGTTTCTTTCGCCTGGCACGGTTGATCGCGGCTGATACAGCGGCTCTCGACTATGTCGAGGCAGCGTATCTACGTGGCGAGAAAACGAGCTGGATCATTCTGCGCGAGATCCTTCCCAACGGCATGGCGCCACTTCTGGCCGAGCTTGGCCTGCGCTTCGTCTTCTCAGTTCTCTTCCTGTCCACCCTGTCCTTTTTGGGGCTGGGCGTCCAACCGCCGGTAACCGACTGGGGAAGCCTGATCAAAGAGAACAAGGACGGGCTGCTGTTCGGGGTCACGGCAGCCCTTGTACCGGGAGCGGCAATCGCAGTGCTCGCCATTGCCGTCAGCTCAGTGGTGGATTGGGTCTCGGCCGGGCGCGATGGTGGGCCGAAAAGATGAGCCCCACCCTTCTCGACATTCGTAATCTCACCATTCGCCCCACCGGCAGCCCAGGATCGTCGTTGATCGTGGACGATGTCTCGCTCCGCATCGAACGCGGCAGCGTTCTTGCCCTGATCGGCGAATCCGGCGCGGGAAAGTCCACCATCGGCCTTGCCGCTCTCGGATATGTGAGACCCGGAACCGAACGCATCGGTGGATCGGTACAATTCGACGGGATCGACCTGTTCCGCCTGCCTGAGTCGCAGTGCCGGGCGCTACGCGGCCAGCGGATCGCCTATGTTGCACAGTCGGCCGCGGCGTCGTTCAACCCAGCCTTTCGGCTAATCGACCAGATCATAGAATCGAGCCTGCGTAGCGGCCGTTTCAGCAAGGCGGCAGCGACCGACCGCGCCATTGCCCTGCTCGATGTGCTCGGCCTCGATGCAAAGGCAATTGCGGTCCGGTTTCCCCACGAAGTCTCGGGGGGGCAGTTGCAGCGTGCCATGACTGCAATGGCGCTTTGCGCGAAGCCCGACCTTGTCATATTCGACGAACCGACCACCGCCCTCGACGTCACGACGCAACGAGAGGTACTGAGCGCGATCCGCAAGGCAATCGCCTTGGAGTCGACGGCGGCTATCTATATCAGTCATGACCTGCCGCTCGTCGCACAGATCGCCGACAGCGTGCTCGTCCTTCGCCGAGGACGAAGTATCGAGGAAGGCCCGGTGACGACCCTCATCCGCAACCCGGCTGACCCTTACACCCAGGCTTTACTCTCAGCAGGTACTCTCAGTTTTGCCGCGCCCCCCGAGACCAGCGAGCCGGTTCTGGAAATGGGGAGCGTCACCGCCGGCTACGATAGAAACCGGCCCGTAGTAAATGACGTTTCGCTCAGTGTCTGCCGGGGAGAAACGCTTGCGCTCGTCGGGAAATCGGGATCAGGGAAGTCGACGCTCGGTCGGATCGTAAACGGGCTGCTCCTTCCAACCTCCGGCCAGATCTTGTTCGAAGGAAAACCCCTCGCCGCCTCTATCCATGACCGTCCGCTTGCTAGCCGCAGGTCCATCCAGACCATTCACCAGACGCCCGACACCGCGCTTAACCCGAGGCACCGCGTAGGAGAAATCATTGGTCGACCCTTTGCCCTCTACGAGGGTCTGCGCGGCCGGGAGCGCGATCGTCGCGTCGAGGAGATGCTCGACCAGGTGGAGCTTGGCCGCGATATGGCGGAGCGCTTCCCAGCTGAGCTATCTGGCGGACAGAAACAGCGCGTCGCTATCGCGCGAGCGCTTGCCGCCCGTCCTCTGATGCTTGTTTGCGACGAGCCGACGTCGTCGCTGGATGCACTGGTGGCCCGCGAGGTACTCGGACTTCTCATGCGCCTGCAGGCGGACGAAGGCATCGCATGCCTCTTCATCACCCATGACTTGAACATTGTCAGCGCCATTGCCGGTCGCACTGCCGTTCTGGACAACGGCCAAATCGTGCGGTCAGGGGCAACGGCCGAAGTGCTTCGCCAGCCATCTGATTCACATGCAGCGGCGCTCGTCGAGTCTATCCCTTGGTTCCCATGAGCCGGAGACAGCGAGGATATCGATATGGCTACGCAAATCCAGAACGACCGAGCGGCGATCAACGACGCGGAGAGCAAGCCCGGTGCTGCTGGGGACTATGTGTTTTCAATCACAAACGTGGTGATTGCAGTCCTCTTTTTCATCAGCTCCAGGGAATATTCACATTTTTGCATCCTGCAGGACGCAATCCTATGAGGCCCGTGCGGCAAATTTATC
>NZ_LMVL02000017.1 GCF_001541345.2 Gillisella vitis
GAAAAAGAAACTGTTCCCACAAAATCGTCGAGATACTGTTTTAGGGCGTGCGGAAATTCATAAAGCGCAATTGGCAAACTTGCACCGCTGTTCAGATCCTCTAGGTGGGGGATATCGGCTTCAACAAACGTTACGCCTCTGTTGGCCAGCAAGCGAATCGTCGTTTCAGCCGCGAAGGCCACATCAGCATCAAGGTCATCGTAAAAGTAGGTAGTGGGGAGGCCGATCCGAAGCCCCTTCAGCGGTATGGGTAGAATTCTCGCCGGTCTTCCGGAAATAACCTGGTCGAGGATTACAACATCGGCTACGCACTGCGCTATGATTCCGGCGGTGTCCCGGGTGGGGCTGACCGGTATTATCCGATCTCTTGGATATCGACCAAGCGTCGGTCGAAATCCTACTACGCCACACAGGGCTGCGGGTAGGCGAACAGATGCCCCGGTATCGGTGCCTATGCCGCCTAACATCAATCGGCTTGCCACCGCAGCAGCCACACCACCGCTTGAGCCTCCTGGTATCAGACTTGGATTCCACGGGTTCCGCACCGCCCCGGTGGCATAGTTGTTGCTCGTAATTCCGAACGATAACTCATGCATGTTTCCCGAGGCACCCGGCAGTGCTCCAGCTGAAAAAAGTCTTTCTGCGATGCGGGATGGTATCTTTGGCAAGTGGTTTATCAGCGCTGGCGTAGCAGCGCTTGTAGGAAATATGCCGGTCGCGATGTTCGCCTTGAAGCAGAGCGGAATGCCGCGAAGACCTACCCCGGCGTTTCCATGGCGATCAATTTTTTTGGCCCTCCGCCGCAAGCCACCCCAGTCTGTTGCCAGAAGGGCATTCAATGCTTTTGCAGCTTCACAACGCGCGATTAGAGTTTCTACTAGTTCTAAGCATGAGTAGTCTTTCCGTCTTAGGCGTTCTAGGGTTTGTGCTAACGAGGTAATGGGCACCATCTTTCTGGATTGGGGATTTTAAGCCCATTTCAGATCAAATAAATATACCGCGCTTGGGCCCAAATTGCGCGATTATTGGAGGGAATTTCCCAATCACGGCGTATGATCCGAATTATTGGAGGTATTAAGGGCACTTTTTCAAACGGAAACAGTATTGTATCAATCAATATTCAACCTGATTGAGCGGCGAGGTGGACCCGCGTGAATATTCTATTGAAAAACGCCAAAATTGTCGCTTTCCATTGGGATGTCAATGCACAGTATTCCCCGATTCTCAACTTAAATAGAAACGGTTGATGTCTTTAGTTATCTACACAAAGACCAATCTTCCCTAGCAATGTCAGCCTCATCTCTTCTTGATAAACAATGCGATCATTTCTCTACCAAAATTGTGGATCTGATAATGGTCGACAAGGCTGATGAGTTGGACCGCCGCGTTGCCGCAGCCTTCTCAGAACGAGAAGCTTCGAGGGAAAGAAGAATTAGTCAAATTTCCGGCGAGTGCAACGCTGGGTTAGCTTGCAAAAGGCTGGCCGACGGTCGCTTTCCGGAGATATCAGCCGGTCAGAGGGTCGCAGTCCTCTCCGCTTACATCTATGTTGGCGAGGAAATTCTGAGGTGGATACTCGAACCAGAAGCTTCGGTGCGAACAAGAGTGAGTGGTCTCGTTGCCATCGACCTTGCACCATCTTGCATGGATATTTCCAGAGCTCAACTTCTCCAAACCATGAATTTGCTGAGTGGTAAAAGATGTGCACCCAGCGACCTTAGTCATTTCGTGGCCATTTCAATCTCTGAGACTGCCCGCTCCCGAACCCTGCAAATGGCGCCGTACGAAGAAGGCTCGTTGAAAAGCGTTACCGGGTTTACCGTAATCATTGAAGAGGCAGTACCATTTGACATGGTAGCTTATGGTCGAAACCTGATGCTGAAAGCCTCGGCAGGGTCCTTTCCAACGATCGACTTGCTCTATGACTACAGATTGTTTCTCGACAAATGTTCCGATAGTGGGCGGATCGGCTTCTTTCCGGAAGATGTTCCCAGGCCAAAAGTAGCGGTCATTGGGGCTGGCATTTCCGGGCTCGTGGTGGCAAGCGAACTGCTTCATGCTGGCGTAGACGATGTTACAATATATGAAGCAGGTGATCGGGTTGGAGGTAAGCTTTGGTCACATGCCTTCAAGGACGCTCCGGGCGTCGTGGCCGAAATGGGGGCGATGCGATTTCCTCCTGCTGCATCGTGCTTGTTTTTCTTCCTCGAGCGATACGGTCTGTCTTCGATGAGGCCGTTCCCAAATCCCGGCACAGTCGACACTGACTTGGTCTACGAGGGTTGCCGATACATGTGGAAAGCCGGGCAGCAGCCACCGAAGTTGTTCCATCGCGTTTACAGCGGGTGGCATGCGTTCTTGAAGGACGGTTTCCTTGAGGGAGATATTGTGTTGGCGTCGCCTGATGCTATCACTGAGGCCTTGAAATCAGGGGACATTAGGCGGGCTCATGACTCCTGGCAAATTTGGCTGAACCGTTTCGGGAGGGAGTCGTTCTCCTCAGCGATAGAGAGGATCTTTCTGGGCACGCATCCTCCTGGTGGAGAAACATGGAGTTTCCCTCATGATTGGGACCTATTCAAGCTAATGGGAATAGGATCTGGCGGGTTTGGTCCAGTTTTTGAAAGCGGGTTTACTGAGATCCTTCGCTTGGTCATAAACGGATATGAAGAAAATCAGCGGATGTGCTCTGAAGGAATCTCAGAACTTCCACGTCGAATAGCCTCTCAAGTGGTTAACGGTGTGTCTGTAAGCCAGCGTATACGCCATGTTCAAGTCAGGGCGATCGAGAAGGAAAAGACAAAAATAAAGATAAGGCTTAAGAGCGGGATATCAGAACTTTATGATAAAGTGGTGGTTACATCTGGACTCGCAAATATCCAACTCAGGCATTGTCTGACATGCGATACCACCATTTTTCGTGCACCAGTGAACCAAGCGGTTGATAACAGCCACATGACAGGCTCTTCAAAACTCTTCCTGCTGACTGAACGAAAATTTTGGTTTGACCATATGCTCCCGTCCTGTGTCCTCATGGACGGGTTCGCAAAAGCAGTCTATTGCCTGGACTATGAGCCGCAGGATCCGAACGGTAAAGGTCTGGTGCTCATCAGTTATACATGGGAGGACGACTCCCACAAGCTATTGGCGGTCCCCGACAAAAAAGAGAGATTATGTCTGCTGCGTGACGCAATTTCAAAATCTTTCCCGGTGTTTGCCCAGCATCTAGTTCCCGCCTGCGCTGATTACGACCAAAATGTTGTTCAACATGATTGGCTTACAGACGAGAATGCCGGCGGAGCTTTCAAACTTAACCGACGCGGCGAAGATTTTTATTCTGAAGAACTTTTCTTTCAAGCGCTGGACACGACTAATGATACTGGAGTTTACTTGGCGGGTTGCAGTTGTTCCTTCACCGGTGGATGGGTGGAGGGCGCTATTCAGACCGCGTGTAACGCCGTCTGCGCAATTATCCACAATTGTGGAGGCATTTTAGCGAAGGACAATCCTCTTAAACACCCTTGGAAGAGATATAACTACCGCAATAGAAATTAATCTAAGGGTCATGTTGCAAGTATTGGGCGTTCTATAGATTGCATATTTACACTATATCGACGTTTTAGTAACGATGATGATGTATGCTTGTTATTGTATCTGTCTCTTATTATTTTGAGATATGGTGTGATATAATAATATATAATTAAAAGATTAACTATCTATATCATTTGTTGAAATAACCTCAGTAGGTAAAACATATAATAAATTTAATTTTTCCACTACGACAATGATTGAAGTAAGTAAATAATAGAGGCCGTTCTTAAGTCATAATTATATTATGTGCCCACTATCGGGGATATATTGAGGTCAAACATGAAATCGTCACCCTTATTTTGGCGTCTCACCTAATCAACTATTAAAAACGATTTTACTTTCTCACCAGTAATGATGATAATCAGCGCAGAAAAGTGGCAGTAAACCGCGGAAAAACGTCCCCCCAAGTGGCATGAATAGTTGCCTCTTAGTGCTGAGTTAGTCAGGCTTATCTTGACTTGAATGCGCCTTCGTTGGTGAAAATTGTTTTCAAGGAGACAGCCATGGCCCACACTTTGTTGAAAAACAAGTTGCCCCTTGGGGAGACGCTAAAGCCACTTGCTCTACAATAAGTAACCCGGAGGAAGACAATATAACAGGCTCTGGTAATAAACTTTCTCTAATCCAATAAATCAATTTGTATTCACAATATCGCAAACAATTATGGATCTGCGTCTAATTTTCGGTCCAACTTGCACAGGAAAGACGTCGACGGCGATAGCTCTTGCCCAGCAGACTGGGCTTCCAGTCCTTTCGCTCGATCGGGTCCAATGCTGTCCTCAGCTGTCAACCGGAAGCGGACGACCAACAGTGGAAGAACTGAAAGGAACGACCCGTCTGTACCTTGATGATCGGCCCCTGGTGAAGGGTATCATCGCAGCCGAGCAAGCTCATGAGAGGCTGATCGCGGAGGTGTATAATTATGAGGCCCACGGCGGACTTATTCTTGAGGGAGGATCTATCTCGTTGCTCAAGTGCATGGCGCAAAGCGGTTATTGGAGCGCCGATTTTCGTTGGCATATTATTCGCCACAAGTTAGCAGACGAGGAGACCTTCATGAAAGCGGCCAAGGCCAGAGTTAAGCAGATGTTGTGCCCCGCTATAGGCCCATCTCTTATTCAAGAGTTGGTTTATCTTTGGAATGAGCCTCGGCTGAGGCCCATACTGAAAGAGATCGATGGATATCGATATGCCATGTTGTTTGCTAGCCAGAATCGGATCACGCCCGATATGCTATTGCAGCTTGACGCAGATATGGAGGGTAAGTTGATTCATGGGATCGCTCAGGAGTATCTCATCCATGCGCGTCGGCAGGAACACGAATTCCCGCCGGTGAGCGCGGCAGCTTTCGAAGGATTTGAAGGCCCACCATTCGGAGCGTACTAGTTTACACCAGCCTTGCGTCACACTTGTCTTCATTTGAATAAGATGTTCTCAATCGTTATTAAGTTTATCCTGTTGTGGTAGGGGGGCGTGTTTGAGATAATTCATCGTGTCTTTATATTTTACGCTTCGCTAATTGCCCTTTACTGTCTGTGGTAGCTGCTCTTGATGACGTGGAGTCAGATAGTTCTGTGTAGTTTTAAGGTGTCGTGTTTCGAAATCTATGTAATTTTAGTTGTGCGATACAAGATGTTCTTGTAAAATTCATTATTATTTCAGCAAATATCTGTTAAAACTTTTAAATTTAGTATTAATTTCTAAATTATTGGTTTGGCACTTGAAACTCTCATAATATATTCAATTTTAGCTGGTAAGCGTAGATATATACCTCTTTCTTGTTCAAGATTAATATCGTTAAGTTGTTTATCAAAACAATGCAGCGTAGAATCGATTGGTGCGGTTTGAAATAGAATGCCGTGTAGCTTGCTCCTAATCTAGCTTCGAGCACTGTGAGCAACACCCATGTTGGGTGATGGCGTTTGCCGAAAAAGTTCTCTAATTTTAGACGAGAAGGAATTTTTTTATTTCGTTACTAGATGATATTGGAAACGTGAAAATAACAAAGATCCATGGGCCGCTCTCATAGATTATCCGACTTTACTAGCTGCTGCCGACGCGAACTATGCCGAAAGACGGCTTGACCCTAGGGCAACGATTGGATAATTGACAAGGTCTCCGAACTGGTAATCTCTTATTTCGGCTCCACCAGCTTCGCCTTCATCGCCAATCTCATTGTCGTCATCTTCTCCTTCCTCGGTGTAATTTCCGCGCCGGGCATAGAATCCGTAGCTTGCACCGTTGATCTCGTCGGTTCCAAACCGAACAAAGCAGTTGCTCAGCATGATCGCTAAAAAGAACTCATTCGTACGCGAGCCATGATAGTAGTTGACGATCCCACCTTGATCGCACCGCTCCTGAAGAGTGAGATTCAGCGTTTGTGTATCCATCAACCATGGCGGTATTGCAGTTACCACTGTTCCAAAGTTGGAGGAGTTGGACGGTAGGAGCCGATTTAAGGCGCATTGGCGAGCAGTTTGTTCACTAAGGTAAACATAAACCAGCCCTTGACCAGTGAGGATGTACTCATCATCACCCTCCTCAGGCGTAGCCCCCGGAGGGTGGAAGTAAACAATTTCGGCCAGTAAAGCGCCGAAATCGGTTCGCGCCTGTTCCAAGCGGCCCTGGAGCTCGCCGGCGTTCAGGATGCGTGTGAAATCTCGAACCTGCCAATTGGCTACCGTCATCTTAAGAGAGTGATAGCTTTGTATTTACTTCAAAATATCTGCCGCAGATAGGCCTGAGCCATTTGTTTTATACTGGAGAAAAGGAAGCCCATGACGTCATTGGTGACCATTTGATGCCATGTGAATACACAGCGGATTTGACAGCATTAATTAGTGTGTTTGAATTTTCAGCTGAGCCACGACACGCTGTCGCAAAAGTCCCTCTAGGCCCGCCTAACTATTTGTCGTCACTTGTCAAGCTTTGACCTGCACCACATTTGTGGGCCCGCACCGAAAAACTGCTGCATAATTCTCGGGGCAGCAAATCGGTTACCCCGCCATCGCGCTGGACCGGGTTGAATGTTGCCCGTAACTTTCGATAGAGCGAACGGCCAATGTTGCTCAACTTCAGGGGTATCTCACCCATGCGCGCCGGCGGGGAACTGGAGTTCCCTTCAGTGAGCGTGGTTGGTTCGCTGTTCGGTGTGTGGTAGATACTAGCCCCCTGGGGCACTTTTTGACATTTGAATAAGATTTTTGTAATCAGTCTCTTAGGTTTGACCTGTTCTGCTGGTTTATAAGCTTGGATTTTGTAAGAATAAAACGTAATGGTTTGTTATTGTAGCGCCATACATAAATATTCGTTATTAACATATTAAAACCCATATATTTATTTGATGTTAATATTGTATATATAATTATTAATATCTAATCAATAAATTGACCAAAGATTATCTGTTAATAAAAATACGATTGATGAACATTATACTTAATTTGCGTAAAAGGTACGGGGTGAATTATACATTAGCATGAACCGAAACAAGCGGTAAGGATCTGAGCTACACTAAATACATGCTCAGGTTTATTCAAACGTACACAACAGAAGTGAAAGCATAGATCGTGCGCTCATAGGCGTCTCGCATATTACATTAAAGCAGCTCGGAGTTTTGATTCAAACCCCGTTGAGAGCCCTGACGATGGCATTCGCGTTTGCGCCTCCTAGGTTGAGGGACGATAGCCCCCTACCAGTGCGAAGAAGGTTCTCGTTCAGCACGTCGCTTGCCTCCTGCACTACAGATTTCATTTCTGGAACTTGCACACCGATCGCTTCAGCTATCTCAACCCAGAGCACCAGAATGTGCTTCACATCCTCAGTAAGGTAGCGATGGTTCATGGTCTTGGGAGTTTCGATTTCAGCATAGCCTTCGTAGGTCTCATAGAATTCTCTTGCGTTGCAGGCATGCCCACCATACCATTTTTTGGAATATGAGAAATCCGTCTCGGACTCGAGTCCAAGCGCATCAACAATCGAAAGACGTTCCTCGTCTATTGCGATAACACGCGTGATGGCTTGTGGGACAAACTGCCGGTAGAATTTTGGGACCGGCAATATCCCTTGCTCGATGGAATCTCTTGCAGCTAGAATTCCAGCAGGATGAGCAACAGGGTTGGTATTTGAAAAAAATATCGACGCGGGATGTTGATACCACTGAGGCGGATTTGGAAAGAGAACCTCGAAGCGCCCCTTAACCTCCTCGCTCAAAGGCTGAGTTGTCGCAACTTCGAACGTTGCCTTCACACCGAGCATTAGCACACGTGCCTTGACACGGCGGCATGCATAAGGAGACGTTGTTGATTCGATGACTGCGATCGGCGCGAAAGTTGGAACTAGAGTTTGCTTGCAAGCCAGAGACGTTGCGCTACCGGGCAAGGCCACGAGCACTGAGTTGCTCAGATTGAACTTCGCCAACTCGCGCAGAATCCCTTGCTGGCCTAGGGTTGGAACCGTAAGAAAAATGAACGCCGCGCCCGAAATCGCGGTTCCAAGATCATCCTCCAATCGCGGCTGGAAGTCGCCTCCGTAGTCCGGCCCTACTAGCTCCAAGGAGCCAAGGCACCTCACATCATTGAAGCTGCTCCTGTTAGAGATTGGCGCCCAGATCGAGGGTGTCTGGCCGAGCCTCCGGGCGAGATCACCTGCAAGAGTGAGAGCTAAGTTCCCGGCACCCAAAATTGCCACTTTAGCCATTTGGTAGATTCTAAATTGAACCGTTTGGTGATCATCACTTAGCCCGCACCTTTAAATAGATTAATGAATGGACAAGTATTGACTTACGACAATCCCATGACTTCTCTGCCCATCATCGATGTGGATGGGTTGTCGAAATTTGGAAAAACGATCCATGAAAGCGACGTTGGATGTTTATATCTGCAAATTGCCTTTTCTTGTGGACCATATACGTAAGCGCTTACGTTTTTGGTGGACCTTTGAGCATACAGTCAGGTGTAGGCGTGTAGGTCTCAATACGGATCATTAATTTCCACCTCAACGTACTATGGGTGCGTCGCACCCGAGAGTGATATGGTTCGGCTGAGGGCGAATTAGGCTCGTAGACCTCAATTGCGAAGGCTTAAGTTTCATGGCATTACGGACTATTTTTTGATGTTTTGGTGCTGGCTGACAGGATATATACCGTTGTAATTCGGGTTCGTGTGAATAAATCGCTGTGTATGTTTGTTTGATTGTTTCTGTGAGTTTTGTAGAAGCGATTCCAAGTGTGACGTGCCACTGAACTTTCATCCGCATCCCCCACGCTCGAATGGATTGTCGATAAATT
>NZ_LMVL02000018.1:0-2500 GCF_001541345.2 Gillisella vitis
TTGGTTGCGGGGGCAGGATTTGAACCTGCGGCCTTCAGGTTATGAGCCTGACGAGCTACCGGGCTGCTCCACCCCGCGTTATATTTTATTTTAACGTAAGAAGGGCCGCTTTGAGCGACCCTTTTGTTTCGGCGGGGCCGAAGTTTGTGAGAGAAGAGTGTTTTGACGTCTTTACAACATTGCGCTTAGCAGACCTGGCAGCGACCTACTCTCCCGCGTCTTAAGACGAAGTACCATTGGCGCAGGGGCGTTTCACGGCCGTGTTCGGAATGGGAACGGGTGCGGCCGCCCCGCCATGACCACCAGGTCAGCTAAGGGCAATGTTGATGAGAAGCTGGCGGGCGATGCCCGTTTTCTTGTTTTGTGAACACGTCTTGTTTAGTTTCCCTTGCTCTGGCTCGGACGAAGTCCGCAAGCGCAAGGCGCGTCGCCGAATGTTCGGCGCGTGGTTCGCAGCGTAGCGATTGAAGATCGCGTCAGCGTGAGAACAAAACAGATGGCATCATCAAAGCCTGTGGCTTTGATGAGCATGGTCAATGAGAACGATTAAGCCAATCGAGCTATTAGTAACGGTAAGCTTCGCAGGTTACCCTGCTTCCACACCCGTCCTATCAACGTGGTCGTCTTCCACGGCTCTGATAGGGAATACTCGTTTTCAGGTTGGTTTCCCGCTTAGATGCCTTCAGCGGTTATCCATTCCATATATAGCTACCCTGCTATGCCGTTGGCACGACAACAGGTCCACCAGAGATATGTCCATCCCGGTCCTCTCGTACTAGGGACAGATCCTGTCAATATTCCTACACCCACGGCAGATAGGGACCGAACTGTCTCACGACGTTCTGAACCCAGCTCACGTACCGCTTTAATTGGCGAACAGCCAAACCCTTGGGACCTGCTCCAGCCCCAGGATGCGATGAGCCGACATCGAGGTGCCAAACAACCCCGTCGATATGGACTCTTGGGGGTCATCAGCCTGTTATCCCCGGCGTACCTTTTATCCGTTGAGCGATGGCCCTTCCACGCGGGACCACCGGATCACTATGACCGACTTTCGTCTCTGCTCGACTTGTCAGTCTCGCAGTCAGGCGGGCTTATGCCATTGCACTCGACGACCGATTTCCGACCGGTCTGAGCCCACCATCGCGCGCCTCCGTTACTCTTTCGGAGGCGACCGCCCCAGTCAAACTACCCACCATACACTGTCCCGGATCCGGATAACGGACCGCGGTTAGACATCCATGACGATAAGGGTGGTATTTCAAGGATGGCTCCACTCGAACTGGCGTCCAAGCTTCAAAGCCTACCACCTATCCTACACATGCCGACACGAATGCCAGTGTAAAGCTATAGTAAAGGTGCACGGGGTCTTTCCGTCTGACCGCAGGAACCCCGCATCTTCACGGGGAATTCAATTTCACTGAGTCTATGTTGGAGACAGCGGGGAAGTCGTTACGCCATTCGTGCAGGTCGGAACTTACCCGACAAGGAATTTCGCTACCTTAGGACCGTTATAGTTACGGCCGCCGTTTACTGGGGCTTCGATTCAAAGCTTGCACCTCTCCTCTTAACCTTCCAGCACCGGGCAGGCGTCAGACCCTATACGTCGTCTTGCGACTTCGCAGAGCCCTGTGTTTTTGATAAACAGTCGCTACCCCCTGGTCTGTGCCACCCCTCTCCACTTGCGTAAAAAGGGGTCACGCTTCTTCCGAAGTTACGCGTGCAATTTGCCGAGTTCCTTCAACATAGTTCTCTCAAGCGCCTTGGTATACTCTACCTGACCACCTGTGTCGGTTTCGGGTACGGTCTATACGGTGGAGCTATTTCCTGGAACCACTCCACTGCACAATCAATCCAGTAAGACTGTACAATTTGTGTGATCCGTCACTACCACCAGGCCCACGAATATTAACGTGGTTCCCATCGACTACGCATTTCTGCCTCGCCTTAGGGGCCGGCTAACCCTGCTCAGATTAACTTTAAGCAGGAACCCTTGGTCTTTCGGCGAGGGGGTCTCTCACCCCCTTTATCGTTACTCATGTCAACATTCGCACTTCCGATACCTCCAGGATGTCTCACGACTGTCCCTTCACAGGCTTACGGAACGCTCCGCTACCACGTGCATTACTGCACATCCTCAGCTTCGGTGCATGGCTTTAGCCCCGTTACATTTTCGGCGCAAAGACCCTTATTTAGACCAGTGAGCTGTTACGCTTTCTTTAAATGATGGCTGCTTCTAAGCCAACATCCTGGTTGTTTTGGGATCCTCACATCCTTTCCCACTTAGCCATGACTTGGGGACCTTAGCTGGAGGTCAGGGTTGTTGCCCTCTTCACGACGGACGTTAGCACCCGCCGTGTGTCTGCCGATTAGTACTCTCAGGTATTCGGAGTTTGGTTAGGATCAGTAAGACGGTGAGTCCCCATAGCCCATCCAGTGCTCTACCCCCTGAGGTATTCGATCGACGCACTACCTAAATAGTTTTCGCGGAGAACCAGCT
>NZ_LMVL02000019.1 GCF_001541345.2 Gillisella vitis
AGTCACACTGGGGAGTGCTGCGGAGGGTGGGTTGAAGGTGGTGGTGCGGTTGCCGAAAGCGGGGTGAGGGGCGGTTCAGCCAAAGCGGAAAAATACCGCCAGCAAGTGTGCCACGGACAGCATGGTGTCATCCTCCAGCTGACAGGAGGCTGCCTGTCACCCGCACAGCAGCGCATCGACAAAGGTAGAGGAAATCAGCAATACGGCTGCTGTACCGGCTTCAGAAAACCAGCCGCGATCATTCGCCATGCGTTCGACCCTTCTCATCCCAATGGCAATTCGTAGCTCTGCTTCAGTGTTTCCATCGGCACGTCAGTTTTCACGCTGAGAACACTTGGTATTCGGGTGAGGTGGTCGGCCTGGAAGCGCCAATAGCTATGCAGATCGGCGGTGGCGATGCGTAGAATGGCGTCGCATTCGCCTGTCGTCAGATAGCATTCGATAACTTCCGGAAATTTCCTGATCGCCTCGGCAAATTGCAGGGTGAGCTGCGCGTCCTGTGTCTTGAACCATACCCGCGCAAACACAGTCAGACCGGCACCAACCTTTGCCGGGTTCAGAACCGCGACATAGCGGTCGATAATGCCTGCCTCTTCCAGCAGTCGCACGCGCCGCAGGCAAGGAGAAGGAGACAGCCCGACCTGCTGGGCCAGATCGACATTGGAAATACGTCCGTTTTTTTGAAGTGCCCGCAAAATGCGGCGATCTATATCGTCCAAAGTGTGAGACATTTTCTATCTTTCAGTCGGATAATATTGAAATTATATGCTAATATTTTGAATCGTGATAGCCTTTCCGCAACCTCATTGCGCGGGGATTAGCCTATTCTTTCAGTTATCAATCTGGAGACTGGAACGATGGCAAGGGAAATCAAAAAACTAGTGCTGGCTTATTCCGGCGGCCTCGATACGTCGGTGGTCCTGAAATGGTTGCAGGTGACCTATGGCTGCGAGATCATCACCTTTACCGCTGATCTTGGGCAGGGCGAAGAGCTTGAACCGGCGCGTCAGAATGCGCAAAGGCTGGGCATTGAGGATATTCGCATTGTTGATCTTCGAGAAGAATTCGTTCGCGATTTCGTCTTCCCAATGATGCGGGCCAATGCGCTCTATGAAGGTCAGTATCTTCTGGGCAGTTCGATTGCCCGGCCCTTGATCGCCAAACATCTTATCAGCATTGCTCAGGACGTCGGGGCCGATGCCATTGCCCATGGCGCGACCGGCAAGGGTAATGATCAGGTCCGGTTCGAACTGGCCGCCAATGCGCTTGATCCGTCGATCAGTGTCATCGCTCCTTGGCGCATTTGGAACATCCAGTCACGCACGCAGTTGATCGAATACGCGCAGGCGCATAAGATTACGATCCCTCATGACAAGCTCGGAGAGGCGCCTTTCTCCACCGATGCGAACCTGTTGCATACCTCCACTGAAGGCAAGGCTTTGGAAGATCCGTCCGTCATTGCTCCCGCTCATGTCTATCAGCGGACGGTTGATCCTATTCATGCTCCCGATGTGCCTGACATCATCACAATCGGCTTTGAAAAGGGTGATGCCATCTCTCTAAACGGCGAGAATTTATCTCCAGCCGCCTTACTGACGAAGTTGAATCATTTGGGTGGGCGGCATGGAATTGGCAGGCTGGATCTTGTTGAAAATCGCTTCATCGGCATGAAATCCCGTGGGATCTACGAGACGCCTGGCGGTACGATCTTGCTTGCTGCGCATCGCGGCATCGAGTCCATCACGCTTGACCGGGCAGCGGCACATTTGAAGGATGAGATCATGCCCCGGTATGCCGAACTGGTTTACAATGGCTTCTGGTTTGCGCCGGAACGGGAGATGTTGCAGGCCTTGATCGACCGAAGCCAGGATTATGTTGCCGGGGAGGTGACAGTGAGCCTCTACAAAGGACAGGCGCGCGTTATCGCCCGGAACTCTCCGAGTTCGCTCTATTCAATGGATTTGGTGACGTTCGAAGAAGGATCGAGCGGCTACGATCACCACGATGCCGAAGGCTTTATCCGGTTGAACGGACTACGCTTGAAAAGCTGGGGCGCTCGAAACAGAAGCGTTATGCGGTCGACTTGAGATTTGCGCCAATCGCAGGTGTATCCTGAGGTGAAAGACTGTGTCCTCTTCCGTCACCCTTGGGCTTGTCCCAAGGGTCTGCTGCCGCCAGCCATGGTTGACTCTATAGGATATCCCACTGTGGTTAGATGCCCGGCACAGGGCCACTACTGTCCGGTTTAAATTTTGTGGACATGGCGCACGGTGTTGATTCTACTCGTATTCGAGCGTTTGGCGACGATCTCGGACACGAAAGAGGAGCAGCACCGTGCGGCACGAGAATAGCGTTTTCCATGATCTTTTGAAGCGTATTCCCTGGGCGTCGTTCGAGCGGCTTGTGGATGAACATGGTGCTGACAAGCATATCCGCCGGCTATCGACCAAAAGCCAGTTCGTCGCCCTGCTCTATGGGCAACTGGCGGGAGCGGTGAGCCTGCGTGAGATCGTCGGTGGCCTGGAAAGCCATTCGGCGCGGCTCTATCATGTCGGTGCCAAGCCCGTGTCACGCTCGACGCTCGCCGATGCCAATCGTTTGCGTGCGAGTGCTGTCTTTGCCGGACTGTTTGCGCAGATGGCGGCCATGGCGGGGCGCGGCTTGCGTCGGGCAGTTGGCGAGGCGACTTATCTGATTGATGCAACAGGGGTCAGGCTCAGCGGTGCTGGATCGCAGTGGGCGCGGTTCTCCGACCATGCCTGTGGAGCCAAGGTTCACATTGTCTATGATGCGGACGCCGAGCAGCCCATCTATGCGGCCGTCACACCTGCCAATATCAATGACATCACCGCCGCCAAGGCCATGCCGATCGAGCCGGGTGCAACTTATGTCTTCGATCTCGGCTACTATGATTTCGGCTGGTGGGCCAAGATGGACAAGGCCGGATGCCGGATTGTGACCCGGTTCAAATCCCATACGCCGCTTTCCGTGACGCGCGAGCAGACGGTTGCAGAAGACGGCCCTGTTCTGTCCGACCGCATCGGCCTTCTGCCTGCACGCCAGGCCGCCAACCGCAAGAACCCGTTCAGCGATCCGATTCGCGAGATTACCGTCAGGACCGAGACAGGAAAGGTGCTGCGCATCCTGTCCAATGATCTCGACGCACCGGCGCAGGAGATCGCCGACCTCTACAAGCGCCGCTGGGCGATCGAACTGTTCTTTCGCTGGGTCAAGCAGACGCTGAAGATCCGCCATTTCCTTGGCACGTCAGAGAACGCCGTTCGCATCCAGATCGCGGTTGCCCTCATCGCCTACCTGCTCCTGCGATTGGCGCAGGCCGATCAGAAGACCGTGCCAAGCCCGCTCGCCTTCGCACGACTGTTCCGCGTCAACCTCATGCATCGCAGACGCACAGACCGCCTTCTGACCAAGCCGCCCAACAAACCCAAAAGCCCAAACCAGTTGGCGTTCCAGTGGGCGTGAATTTAAACCGGACAGCAGTGGCACAGGGCCGAGCATGACGAAGAGGCGCTACACACCTTCCCCCGGCGTGGTGACGGTGACAGTGGAGACGCTTGCCGACAC
>NZ_LMVL02000002.1 GCF_001541345.2 Gillisella vitis
GCTAGCGCGGCCGATCAAATCGTCTAGGATTGCCCGCTCGTTGAGAAACTCGGGCTTCCTCTTGCCAGATGCAAAGGTCAGGACCGCCGCAAGATCGCCCCGCAGCACGTTCACCAGTTCCGCCCCATCGGGCACGAGATCGATGCGGCTGACCAGCGTGCGGAGTTTGTCTGCGGCCAGTGCTCGCGTTTCTTCATTGTCCAACTGGTCGTGGAGAGCCGCGATCTCCTCATGATAATACTTGGACAGATTGGGATGGAGCAGGGGAGGCGGTTCCTCCGCGCTATCGAGGAAGGCGAAACATTTGCCAGATGGCTTGGCGGTGGTCGCCAAGCCATCCAGAGTCGTATTGTCAGGGTGAGAGTTCCTCAAGAACGCGGTCTTTGGTCTCCACTGCGAAGAGAGCCGTTACGAGAGCGCCAATTAGCAGAATTACCGCGAAAGCCCCGAAAACATATTGGATGCCCATTGAGGACATCACCCAGCCGACAGCGATTGGGCCAGCTGATGATCCGAGCCGTAACCAGGCGCTACCTGTGCCCGTGCCAATGGCACGCAAGCGTGTCGGGTAGATTTCCGAGGAATAAAGATAGAGCGAGAACGTGACAGTCTGGACGATCGCATAGGCAAGTCCGGCAAGCACCAGGACCTGAACGGCTGACGTCGCTCCTAGCAAGGCGAGAATGACCAGTGGGATCGGTGCGATTAGAAGGGCACCGGTGTACCAGCGTTTACGGCCCACTTTGTCGATGAGAAATGCGCAGATAATGGCAGCGATTACACCGCCGACCGAGGTGATAAAGCCGTAGAAGATACTTGTTTCAAGCGGCAGATTGAATGTTTGGCGATAAAGGGTCGGCAGCCAGGTGATCGTGCCATTGGCCACCATATAAGCGCAGAACCACATGGCCCATATCGATAAAGTGCGCTTAAGATAAATGCCCTGAAATAGCTCACGCCAGTCGGATTTGCGACGGATCGGGGCCGCGACGATTTTTGGTTCCGGTAGTTCGTTGCCAGCGGCTCGGGCACTGTTTTCCAACTTGGTGACGATACGGTCAGCTTCTTCATACCGACCGTTGGCGACCAGCCAGCGAGGCGATTCATGCAGGAACCAGCGTAGCGGGATCATCAGCATCGCAGGAACCAGGCCGACGACGAACATCGCTTTCCACCCATAGAGCGGAACCATGAAGTATCCGATCAAGCCTGCGCCCACCAGCCCAAGCAGAAACATGACCTCGTACAATAGAAAGAACCGGCCGCGCCCTTTAGAGCCGATCAGTTCATTGATATAAGCGCTGGCGACCGGCACTTCACCGCCGGTTCCAATGCCTTGTACGAAGCGGAATGCCATCATCATGCCGGCGCCTGCGGCAAACAAGCACGCAATATCCATGCTGACAAAAAGCAGAATAGTGAACAGCAGGACTTTCAAGCGACCAATCTTCTCAGCCATCCAACCGAAGCAGACCGCGCCAATCAACTGCCCGAGATAGCCCATGGACAGGATCATGCCGGTTTGTCCCGGGGTCAGGTTCCACTCGCGAACCAGAACCGGCATGGCATAGGCGATTGCGATGACGGTGTAGCCGTCAAAGAAGGTTGCAGCGCCGACAATGTTCCGCGCCCAGAAAACCTCCCTGGTGACCGGCAGCCTTTCAAGGCGCGCACTGATTTCAGCTTGCGGGTCAACAAGCGGCGACGCCGCTGTGATCCGTTGTTCAATATTCATGATATCCTCCCTCTGCCTGGCTCATTCTCCCAGCCGGCGTCGAACCTACGCGTTGATCGTCTCGACTTCTGGATTTGGACACAGGATGACCGAGAATCCGGAAGACGTGGCTCTTCACGGTGAGGTACGCACCAAGCATAGCAGTCGGTGCGGATGCGGTGCATCACTCCCAGATGCGGCCGCAATGTCCTCTCCTTTGGAATGCCCCCGCCTGATACGAACGATCATTGAAATGACCGTTCGTATTCTTTTTTTGCCCTCAAGGCGAAGATGCGAGAGCATCGTCACACCTTTTTGCGAGAAGCGGGGAGTTGCGGACTATTCAGCCGCCATCAGTTGCTCAACGCGGCCGATACCGGCAGCATCGAAGGCCGCAAAGATTTCAGCTTCGGCCTTCTCACCGAGATTCTTCAGGGGCTCGCGGATCGTGGCGTGCTCCAGAACACCACGATGGACGAGACCGAGCTTGAGAGCCACGGTGCCTTCCATGTGAGAACCCCGATGGTACACGGCTCGGGTAACCGGAAGAAGTTGCTCGAAAAGCTTGCGTGCTTCCGGATAGTTCTGTGCCTTGCCCGCCTTGATCAGGTCGATCAGGAGTTCAGGGGCGATATTTCCGTAGCCGACGAGTAGCCCGTCAACATCGAACATGGTCGGCAGCAACCATTCGTCGTGGCAGCTCAGGATTTGAAGGTTGGGATTGGCCTTTTTGAGTTCGGGGATCTCAACGTACCAGCGCTTCATGTTGCGCACACCATTCTTGGTGGCAACGACGCCATCCTGGGTCGCGATTGCGAGCTGGGTGTCCAGATCATAAGACGCTTTGGTCGCATCCGGATACTGGAAGAGAATGCATTGCAGACCGGATTCCTGCCAGATCGCCTTGTAGCGATCCTGCGGGGCGCCCTTCTGGAAGCCGAACCGGAGCCAACCATGGTTAGGATAGACCAGTGCGCCAGTTGCCCCGGCTGCCTTGCACTTCTTGGCTTCTTCAGCGGCGACCCGGGTGCCTTCACCGGTGATACCAGCAATGATCGGAATCCGACCGTCGACGGCCTCTACATAGGTGCGGATGAGCTTCAATCGCTCTTCTTCCGTCAGGAAAGTGCCTTCGCCGGCATGACCAAGAATGACAAGGCTTTTTACGCCGTCCATTCCTGCAAGCCACTTGGCGATGCGGGTATTGGCAGCATAATCCACCTCACCATCGCGGGTGAAGGCGGTGACTGGTGCCGGGCTGAGCCCTCTCATATCCATTGGTTGCATCGGGTATCTCCTCCTCAGATAGCCGCCGCCCGCTTTAGCGACCGGCGATAGGATCGTTAATGGGAACGTTCCCACTATCGGTTCTGATTTTACTGGAGTCAATATTTTTTTTAATGCATGGTTGAAACTGCAATTGCGCAGGGCTTCAGCGGAGAATGTGGAATGAACGTAAGGACCGAAGATGCCGGGCGTCTGGGACGTGTGACAATTCTCGATGTCGCGTCGGCTGCCGGTGTCTCAAAATCGACGGTATCGCGCATTCTCGATGAGCGTCTTCCCCGTTCCGATAACGATACGGCTCGCCGCGTCCGCAAGATTGCAGAAGAGATGGGGTATGTGCGGGATATATCGGCGGCGAGCTTGAGGCGTGGCAGCACGATGACGGTCGGCATCATCGTGCCCCGCTTGACCGATACGGTCATGGCCATGCTTTACGAGTCTCTGGCCAAGGCCTGTAGCAGAAGCGGCCGCTTTGCAATTGTCGCGACCACCGATGACAAGCCAAGGGCCGACAGGCTTGCTGCCGAATCACTTTTGAATCGCGGAGTGGATGGGCTCATCCTGTCGACAGCGCGGCTGGATGATGATTTTCCTGATGACCTCATCGCTCGGGGAGTACCCCATGTCTTCGCTCTGCGCACGGCTGGGGCAAGCCTCTGTTCCGTTGGCGATGACAGGTTGGGGGGATACTTGGCAACACGCCACCTGATAGACCTGGGGCATCGTCATATTGGGGTGATTGCAGGGCCATCCTATGCTTCCAGCGCGGTCGGGAGGGTGGAGGGTTACAGGCAAGCAATGCAAGAAGCAGGACTTCCGGTCTCTCCAGAGGCAATCGTTCCATCGACCTTCGGGATCGACGCCGGCGCGGAAGCCGCTGAATATCTCATGCGGCTGGACAATCGGCCGACAGCAATCTTTGCCGTCAACGACAATACGGCTATCGGTGCGCTCTCGGGCCTTTCGCGCCTTGGAATTTCCGTACCCAAAGAGGTTTCAGTGGTCGGGTATAATGATATTCCGATTGTCAATCATCTCCCCACTCCGCTGACAACGGTTCGGGTTCCCTTCGACCAGATCGCATCGCATGCTTTGGATCTCCTGTTGAGCGAGGCTGTTGCGGCTGAAGACAGGATACGGATCTCGGCCCCAACGCTTATCCCGCGCAAATCGACGTCGAAGCCGGCGCTGTAGCACGTTATATCCGTTGCATAATTTTCTCTTTCAACCGATGGAGGGAATGATACGAAGATTCATTGAAAATGACTCTTCGTATCAGTGAGACGGCACGTCGCAGATCGGAATGGGACGGGGTGGAGGTGCGGGGTGATCCATCTTGTATTGAGCGATAATCGGCTCGAGCTTTTCCTTGGGCCAGAATGTCGGGGCGCCAATTTCCTTCAGGCAGGCATTATTCCAATAGGTCTTATTCGCTGAAGAGGATCGGCCTGCCGCCAAGTCCCGGGACACTGCGTTGATGTCTCGCGACTCAGGATAGATGTAGAGGGTGGTGGGGTTATCCTTGACCAGCGACAGGACTTGAGGCGCGTCGTCAGGCGACCAACTTGTGCAGCCGTCACTGCGACCAGCGGGGTAAGTGACGAGATTACCGCGCGGGACATAGCCGTCTCGATTGGCATAGGTGCTCTCAGGCTTTTTCAGCATGCAAATCCCGGAGACCAATGCCGCCGCATGCCCGCCAATAGCCCGCTGGCGGGCATTGGCGGTCTCACCGGTGCCATCGAACTGGACGAAAGAACGCGTCAGGAAAGATTCCTGGTTGGCGGAGGTGCGGTAGTAGCCTTTGAAGGACGTCTTGATCTCGCTCGTCATGTAAGCGCCGCCCGCCGTCAGGTTTGAATCCAGAGCGTTACCAAAGTTCTTGGCGCATTCCCGCCCGTTTGAAAAATTGGCGGCGCCTCCGAGATTGCGCCCGCCGCCGTGTCCCGCTGAGATGACCCGAAAGGATCGCTCTGCTTCACAGATGACATAGAAGCGGCCTCCGGAGGCACCGTCAGTACGGTCGTTTGGCCGTGTGGCATCCATCGCGAAATAACATGCGTTCCTGACTTTTCCTTCCGCCACTCTCTCCAGATAAAGTGCCCGCGCCCGATCCAAGACCACAGGGGCGATCTGGCCGGTTCCTTCCCCCACGTGGTCTTTCAGCCAGTCTGGAAGGCGTGATGGTCCTTCTGCGGCCATAGCCAGGGAAGAGGCCGATGATAAAGCGAAGAGGGAGAGAAGCCTGATGAATTTGAAAAAATTGGGAGTGAATGTCATGCACATCTTCCTGAAACATCCGTTGCTTTGCAAATCTTACCCAGGATGAAACCCACTGGCAGGATGCGGTAGCACTTTAAATTTGCTGCATAATTCTCTCCTCAAATCGGGTCAGATTTAAGGAATGACGCAGTCAAGAATGTTCAGGCATTGATGATTGGCAACATGCCTTGCATAGGCCGCGTATAACGAGATTGTTGCAAATAACCGGATTTTTTCAAAACCCGGTTCTCAACCTTTGATCCGATGCTATTGGCCCCAGAGTTTGCATGGGGGCGCCATCGCAAACTCTGGGGTAAAATCTCGATTATAGCGTCACAACGATCTTTTCTTTCGCAGCCTTGACTGCCGCATCCGCCAGTTTCAGCGCGATCAACCCGTCTTCGATGGATGGCGATGGTGCCTTGCCGCTCTCGATGAAATCGAGAAACGCCGAGATTTCCGCCGCATAAGCCGCCGTGTAGCGGGTCATGAAGAAATCATGCAGCGGCGGGCGGGTGTAGCCGTCCTTGGTGGCGATCTCAATCGAGACCGGGCGCTGGTTTTCTGCCGCCACCGAGCCTTCCGAACCATGCACTTCAATGCGCTGGTCATAGCCATAAGTGGCGCGGCGGGAGTTGGAGATAATCGCCTGACGGCCAGACGCCGTGGTCAGCACCAAGCTGGCGCTGTCATAATCGCCCAACTCACCAATCTTCGGGTCTACCAGCACGGCAGCCGATGCCATGACGGAGGTGATTTCTTCGCCCAGCAGGAAGCGGGCAATGTCGAAATCATGGATGGTCATATCGCGGAAAATACCGCCGGAGACCTTGATATATTCTGGCGGTGGCGCGCCGGGGTCGCGACTGGTGATGGTGACCATTTCGACCTTGCCGATCTTGCCATCATCAATCGCCTTGCGAACCGCCTGAAAATGCGGATCGAAACGGCGGTTAAAGCCGAGCATCACCTTGCCGCCGTTGGCGCGCACCACTTCGGCGCAGGCTTCTGCCCGCTTCACATCCAGATCAATCGGCTTTTCGCAGAACACCGCCTTGCCGGCGGCGGTGAACCGTTCGATCAGGTCTGAATGGGTGTTGGTGGGGGTGCAGATCAATACGGCATCAATCGAGGCATCAGCCTCAATCTCTTCAATGGTCTTGACCTCGGCACCGTAGGCATCGGCAATCGCCTTGGCAGCCTCGGGGAAAGCATCCGCCACAGCGGCCAATTGGGCGCGCTTATCCTCGCCAATGGCCTTGGCATGTACTTTGCCGATACGGCCTGCGCCCAGAAGGGCCAGTTTCTTTACCATCGTTCTTCTCCTCCCTGGCCTGCACCCGATGGGGCGCAAAGCACACGACACGTTAAAATCTCGAACCAAACGACACGAGCGATGACAATTCGTCAGCTCTTGTGTCACTCCTCGTTTGGAATATACGTTCTATTTTGCTAGATTGGGATCGTGTTTATGTCAAGGCGGGCTGTGATGCCACCGAGACAGGTTTCACCCCCGCGCCAACAATTAAGGCCCTATATCCGCCATGTCAGACACAATGCCGCAGGACATCAATACCGACAGCATCAAGGCCCCAGACAGCGTCAAGGCGTTTGAAGAGCGGCTGGTGCAGGTGTCTGACACCTTGCCCAAGCGGCTGAAGCAATGCGCGGACTATGTGGCCGCCAATAAGGACCGAATCGCCGTCTCGACTGTGGCCGAAATGGCGGAAGGGGCGGGCGTGCAGCCCTCTGCCTTTATGCGATTTTGTCAAATCTTTGGTTTTTCTGGTTTTTCCGAGATGCAAAAGCTGTTTCGGGATTCCTTCGTCGGCGGCTGGCCGGATTATTCCACCCGCCTGCACCATTTGCGGGAAACCGCATCCGGCAGCCCATCGGCGCTTTTGGCGGAATTTGTCGAGGCGGGGCGTGTATCGCTGGAAGGGTTGCTGCAAACGGTCGATCCGCACCTGCTGGAACAGGCCGTGGAATGCCTCAGCACGGCTGGCATGATCCATATTGTCGGCTTACGCCGCTCTTTTCCGGTGGCAAGCTATATTGCCTATGCCTTTGAAAAAATGGCAGTTCCGGCCATGTTGCACAGTGGGGTTGGCAAGCTGGAGAGCCAGCACGCCATCCGCGATGGCGATGTGGTGCTGGCCATTACCTTTGCGCCCTATTCGACCGAGACACTGGATCTGGTCGAGCAGGTCTCAGCGCGTGGTATTTCCGTGGTGGCGATTACCGATACGGTGGTCAATCCCTTACGCAAACTGGGGGCGATAACTCTGTCGGTTGCCGAGGTCGATTTTGGCGCATTCCGCTCACTCTCTGCCACGCTCTGTCTGGCCATTGCGCTCTCGGTTGCGGTGGGAACGGCCCGGCAACAGGACTGAACATTTGTGTTGATGGGTTTAAAAATAGAATATATAGTCCATTTTTAAGCGATAATAGAATGACCTTCCGGGAGTGAGGTCATTGACGGCAGGCAAAGCAAGCCCTGTCGCGTCCAAGGAGGAAAGCGTGCCAAAACTTGACCTGATCACCATCGGCCGTTCGTCCGTTGATCTTTACGGCGCGCAAGTGGGTGGCCGCTTAGAGGACATGGCCTCCTTCAACAAATATATCGGCGGTTCCCCCACCAACATTGCGGCTGGCACTGCCCGGCTGGGTTTGAAGTCGGCTCTCATCACCCGCGTGGGCGATGAGCATATGGGCCGCTTTATCCGCGAACAGCTGGTGCGCGAAGGCGTGGATGTACGCGGCGTCAAGACAGACCCCAAACGACTGACAGCGCTGGTTTTGCTCGGCATTCGCGATGAGCATCAGTTTCCCTTGATTTTCTACAGAGAAAACTGCGCCGATATGGCGCTGTGCGAGGATGATATTGATCCGGCTTTTGTGGCCGAATCCGGGTGTGTTTGCGTCACGGGTACGCATTTGTCGCATCCCAATACCGAAGCTGCGGTGCTGAAGGCACTGCGATTGGCGCGCGAGAATGGTGCAAAGATGGCGCTGGATATTGATTACCGCCCCAACCTCTGGGGCTTGGCGGGTCATGGCGATGGTGAAAGCCGCTTTATCGAATCACAGGCAGTTACCGCCAAACTCCAATCGACCCTGCATTGGTTTGATCTGATTGTCGGCACGGAAGAAGAATTCCACATTGCGGGCGGCTCTACCAACACGGTGGAAGCGCTGCGGGCTGTGCGCAACGTGTCTGCGGCAACATTGGTGTGCAAGCGCGGCGCGTTGGGCGCTGTGGTGTTTGATGGTGCAATCCCTGATAGCCTTGACGATGGCCAGACCGGGGAAGGCTTCCCCATCGAGGTTTTCAACGTGCTGGGCGCTGGTGATGGTTTTATGTCGGGCCTTCTCAAGGGCTGGCTGACGGGCGAGGATTGGCCCACGGCCTTGAAATATGCCAATGCCTGCGGTGCCTTTGCTGTGTCGCGCCACGGCTGCACGCCTGCCTATCCCAGCCTTGAAGAGCTGGATTATTTCTTCAAAACCGGCATTCGCAACAAGGCACTGCGCAAGGATGCGGCGCTGGAGCAGGTGCATTGGTCTACTAACCGCGATGGAGAATGGCCGCAAATGCGGGTGTTTGCCTTCGATCACCGTATGCAGCTGGAAGCCATGTGTGATGAGGCGGGCGTTTCCCATGAGCGGATCGGTGCTTTCAAGCAGCTTTGCCTGAAAGCGGCGCAGCAGGTGGCCAATGGTCAACCCGGCTATGGCATTTTGTGTGATAGCCGTTTGGGTCGTGATGCGCTGTATCAAGCCTCCGGGTCTGGTCTTTGGATTGGCCGCCCCGTGGAATGGCCCGGCTCTCGCCCGCTGACCTTGGAGCCGGAACTGGGTGAGGATTTCGGTGGCCTCACCGAATGGCCCGTGGAAAATGTGGTCAAGGTTTTGTGCTTTTATCATCCCGATGATGATGCCTCCTTGAAGGAACAACAAGAAAATACGGTAAAACGGCTTTTCACGGCTGCACGCCGTAACCGGCTTGAAATGCTGTTGGAGATTATTCCGTCCAAGGTTGGCTCCACCGATGATGACACGGCGGCCACAATTATCCAGCGCTTCTACGACATTGGCGTCTACCCCGATTGGTGGAAGCTGGAGCCTATGAAAACCTCAGGTGCCTGGGCCAAGGCCGTTGATGCCATTTCCCGCAACGATCCCTATACGCGGGGCGTTGTGGTGCTGGGTCTGGATGCGCCCGCCGCAGAGCTGGAGGAGAGCTTTAAGACGGCAGCCAGCTTTGATCTGGTCAAGGGCTTTGCCGTTGGCCGCACGATTTTTGGCGATGCGGCCCGCAAGTGGTTGGCTGGCACACTGTCGGATGACGATGCGATTGCTGACATGGTGGGTAAATACGCATCGCTGTGTCAGGTCTGGGATAAGGCGCGCGCAAGCGCCTGATCCTCCTGCATCGATCCAAACGGAGGCGACAGCCGAGTTTGGAAAAATCGATGCATAAACAAAAGGCTAATGCACTATAGCATGAACGAAGTGAATGCGTCAGTGCACTAGGATTTCAGGGAGAGAGACACATGAAAACGGTGCGTTTGACAGCCGCTCAGGCTCTGGTGCGCTACCTTGCCAATCAGATGACGCCGGAAGGCGTGCCGTTTATTGCAGGCGTCTGGGCCATTTTTGGCCACGGTAATGTGGCGGGTCTGGGCGAGGCCTTGCAGGGTGCCAAGGACAGCATCACCACATGGCGCGGGCAGAATGAGCAATCCATGGCCCATGCCGCCATTGCCTATGCCAAACAGCTTGGCCGCCGCCGCGCCATGGCTGTCACCTCCTCCATTGGCCCCGGTGCGCTCAATATGGTCACGGCTGCGGCTTTGGCGCATGTTAACCGCCTGCCGGTTTTGCTTCTGCCCGGTGACGTGTTTGCCAATCGCGGACCTGATCCGGTGTTGCAGCAGGTGGAAGATTTCAATGATGGCGTGATGTCGGCCAATGATTGCTTCCGCCCCGTCAGCCGTTATTTCGACCGCATTTCCCGGCCTGAACATTTGTTGACCGCCCTTCCCCGCGCCTTTCGCACCATGACCGATCCCGCCGATTGCGGCCCGGTGACGCTGGCCTTTTGTCAGGATACACAGGCAGAAGCCTACGATTATCCTGAGAGCTTCTTTGCTCCAAAAATCTGGCACATCCGCCGTCCGCAGCCAGATGCGTTTGAGCTGGAAAGCGCGATTGCCGCCATCAAATCCGCAAAGAATCCGGTAATTGTCGCAGGCGGCGGCGTGCATTTTTCCGGCGCCACCCAAACCTTGCTGGATTTTGCGACAAAGCATCAGATTCCGGTGGTGGAAACACAGGCCGGAAAATCGGCTCTGCCATGGGATGATACGCTGAATTTCGGACCCGTTGGAGTGACGGGTGCGGCCAGTGCCAACACGATTTGCGAGGGTGCGGATCTCGTGATCGGTGTTGGCACACGGTTTCAGGATTTTACCACCGGGTCGTGGGCGCTGTTCAAGAACCCCAACCGCAAGATTCTGGCGCTGAATGTGCAGCCCTACGATAGTGCCAAGCATGATGCGCTGCCACTGGTGGCGGATGCTAAAATCGGTCTGGAATTGATCTCTTCCGCTTTGGGTGATCATCGTTTTGCGGCACCGGAAGCGGGTTTGAAGGCTGACTGGTTTGCCAAAGCCGATGCCGTCACCGCCCCGCCGAAGGATGGCAACAGCCTGCCCACAGACATGCAGGTGATTGGTGCCGTTCAGCGCACTTCCCGCGACAATACGGTGGTAATGTGCGCCGCTGGCACCATGCCGGGCGAATTGCACCAGCTTTGGAAATCCAAACTGCCGCTCTCCTACCATATGGAATATGGCTTTTCCTGCATGGGCTATGAGATTGCCGGCGGCATGGGCATCAAGATGGCCGAGCCGGAGCGTGACGTGATCGTCATGGTCGGCGATGGCTCCTATATGATGATGAATTCCGAGCTGGTCACCGCCTGCGCTCTGGGCGTGAAAATCACCGTGGTGATCACCGATAACCGGGGTTACGGCTGCATCAATCGTCTGCAAATGGGCACCGGCGGGGCCGAGTTTAACAATCTCTACGCCCATACCTCGCATATCCACGCGCCGCAGATCGATTTTGCCGCCCACGCTCGCGCCATGGGGGCAGATAGCCGCAAGGTCACCACCATTGCCGAGCTGGAAGCCGCGCTCAATAGCGCCCGCGAGGCCACAAGACCCACCGTCATTGTCATCGACACCGATCCTTATCCGACGCCAGAGGCTGGTGGCTATTGGTGGGATGTGGCGGTGCCAGAAGTATCAGACCGCAATGAAGTGCAACAGGCTCGCGCCCGCTACGAGGCAGCGCTCAAGGAAAGACATTAAGATGATTCTCTACGGAACCAACCCGATTGCCTGGTCCAATGACGATGACCGCACGCTGGGTGCCCATATCAGCCTCGACCAATGCCTTGATGAAACGTCGAAAATTGGTTTCGACGGCATTGAAAAGGGCCACAAATTCCCGCAGGAACCAGAAGCCCTGAAGGCTGTGTTGGAGCCACGCGGCCTTCGTTACGTCTCCGGCTGGCATTCGCTGAACCTGCTGACCAATTCCGTTGAAGACGAAAAGGCGGCGATGCAGCCTGCCCTCGATCTGCTGAAGGCCATGGGCAGCAAGGTGATCATTGTCTGCGAAACATCGAATGCTATTCATGGTGATGATAGCAAGCCGGTGAATGATCGCCCGAAACTGGCCGATTCTGAGTGGGCCAGCTTTGGCGCAGGCGTGGAAGCTTTGGCCGAATTTGCGGCGGCTCAAGGCATTGCTCTGGTGTATCACCACCACATGGGCACGATTGTCGAGAGTGAAGAGGAAATCGACAAGCTGATGGCCAACACCGGCCCACACGCCAAGCTGTTGCTGGATACCGGCCATTGCCTGTTTGGCGGCGGCAACCCGGAGCGCGTGGCAACCAATTATATGAGCCGCGTTGGTCACATCCATGCCAAGAACATCCGCCCCGTGATTGCCAAGCAGGTGCGCGATGAAAAGCTCTCCTTCCTTGAGGGCGTGCGTCGTGGGGTGTTCACGGTTCCGGGCGATAGCGAAGGTGGCGTGAATTTCCCACCGGTGCTGAAAATTGCTGGTGAACATGGCTATGAGGGCTGGTTGGTGATTGAGGCCGAGCAAGACCCGGATGTGCGCAATCCTTACGATTACCAGAGCTTGGGCCTTGCTTCGTTGAAGGCCATGGCTAAGGCTGCGGGTTTGGATAAGGCGGCTTGAGGAGAGATCGGTGGGGGCGAACTGGCGCAAACCTATGCTATATCCCTCCCACCACAGCCTCCAACGGTAAAGGGCCAGCCCTGATCCGAACACACAAGGTAAGCCCATGCAATTTCTCGATCCCCATCACCCGTTTTTCAAGCCGCTCTGGGTGCGCATTCTGGTGACACTGGTGCCGCTGATCTGGGCGGGGATCGAACTTTATAACGGGTCTCAAACCTGGTCGATGATTTCGCTGGCACTTGGGTTTTATGCCGGTCTGCAACTGTTCTGGGTGTTTTACAAAACACCGGGAAAGGGAGATGAAAAATGACCAATCTATTGCGCAAGCCCGTAGCCACCACTGGCAAAGTGCATGACATCACCCCGGAAAGCGCCAATTGGGGCTATGTCGGCTTTGGCCTTTATAAGCTGAAAGCAGGCGAGAAAGCCGCTGAACAGACGGGCGAGACGGAAGTGATTCTGGTGCTGGTCGAGGGCAAGGCCGAGATTAGCAGCTCTGGCAAAAGCTTCGGCGAGCTTGGCGACCGCATGAATGTGTTTGAGAAAAAGCCGCCCCATTGCATATACATCCCGGCAGGCAGTGACTGGAGCGCCACCGCCACCACGGATGTGACGCTGGCAGTCTGCACCGCCCCCGCAAAGCCCGGTCGCGAAGCACAAGTGATTGGCCCGGCAGGTGTGGCGCTGACCGAGCGCGGCAAGGGCGCCAACACCCGCTATATCTTCCCCATCGCCATGGAAGAGCGCGATGTGGCCGATAGTCTGCTGGTAACAGAAGTGTTTACCCCGCAGGGCAATTGGTCATCCTATCCGCCGCATCGGCATGATGAGGATAATTTTCCAGATATGACCTATCTGGAAGAGACCTATTATCACCGCCTCAATCCGGCTCAAGGCTTTGGCTTCCAGCGGGTGTTTACCGAAGACGGCGCGCTCGACGAAACCATGGCCGTCTCGGATGGAGATGTTGTTCTGGTGCCCAAGGGCCACCATCCCTGTGGCGCTCCCTATGGCTATGAGATGTATTATCTCAATGTCATGGCCGGGCCGATGCGCAAGTGGCGCTTTCAGAACCACCCGGATCACGACTGGATTTTCAAACGCGACAATCCACCCAAAACTTAATGGTCCTTCTCCCAAAACCTCCACCAGGGCCGGGGAGGTTTGAAAGATATTTCCCTGTATCCGGTGCCTGCAATATGATGCTGGTAGGCACCGGACGGCAAATTCTTGTTGGCTTCGAGCATAGGGAACGGTGAATGTCTGGAGAGGAGAATATTGTCTATTAAAAAGGACAATATTGCCGCATCATAAGCGTTATTGTCTCTTTGACAGACAGACGCGTCGACATAAGCATGTTTGACATTAAACGTGTTCGATTTTTCAGAAAAATCCACGCGATAGACAGCCGCTCCCGTCCAGCTCCGATGGAGAAACAGTGAGTGAGCGGCGAAGAAAATAACCCACTTATCCTCCATGCAATTTGGAATGAAGCCTTTCTTGATCGTTTCATATTCCGCCAGTGAAAACCGTGCGGTATAGGGAATCGGCTTCAATTTTCCAAACGGTTGAATGTCCCATTGATCGAAGGGCTCCACCATTTATCACCTCAGATCACAGGGATTGCCCGATCCGGGCTGTTCCCTTCTGGCCGTTGTCTCTGATCCAGTTGAGGCTTTTATCGCCGGTTTTATAGAGTTCGAAACACATCGGCGTGCCTTTGTACCAGGTGGTAAAGCGTTGGCAGAGGCGGTCGCCATTGATCCACCATTTGCCGGTGTCATTGGGTTTCACGAAGCGACCGAGCCCCAGAGCCTCTCCCGAGCCATCAACGACCCCACTTGTGCGATAGTTCAGCGGAAACTCCCCGCCCATCGGCGTGGCGAGATAAATGCGCTTGCCGATGATGTCGCTTTTGATGTCGGTGGAGGTGTAGCGGCTTTCATTGGCGGCCTGCACGGTGCCGGCGGCACAGGCGAGCAGGGCGATACTGATCAATAAACGTCGAAACGGCATGATTCCAATTCCTCCTGTGATCCATCGTTCTGAATAGAATCGTAGAGGTGTTACGCAGCCCATCAGCATTCGGATGACTGGCAGCATTATAAATGTCGCAAAGAGGTGGAAAATGCGTCGTTTTATATCAATGACATCGCTTCAGGCGGGCTATAGAGCACTCGTTATCGGCGCATCCGGCGGTATTGGTTCGGCTCTTTGCGAGGTTTTGAGGCAGGATAGTGCCTGCCAGGATGTGGTGACGCTGTCGCGCCGCGAGGACGGCTTTGATCTGACGGATGAGGCGAGCATCGCCGCTTGTGCGGAGCGTCTGGCTGGCCAGCAACACAGATTCGATCTGATCCTATGTGCAACGGGCGCTTTGGCCATTAACGGCGTTGGACCAGAAAAAGCTATCAAAGCCGTAACTTCTGAAGCAATGGCGGCCCAATTTGCTCTGAATGCCATTGGTCCAGCGCTGGTGCTCAAATATTTCACGCCGCTTCTGGCGAAAAATAGCCGATCGCTGATGGGTTTTCTGTCGGCCCGGGTCGGTTCGATTGGTGATAATCGGCTTGGCGGCTGGATTTCCTATCGTGCATCCAAGGCAGCACTCAACCAGATCGTCCACACTGCCGCCATCGAGATTGGCCGGACACGTCCGCAAGCGGTGGTAGTCAGCCTGCATCCCGGCAGTGTCGATACCGGGCTTTCTGCCAATTTCGCCGTGGGTCATGAGCGGTTTGCCCCGGATCATAGCGCGGGCCTGTTGCTGTCGGTGCTGGATAGTCTTTCGCCCGCCCAGACTGGTGGGTTTTTCGCCTATGATGGTTCTGTGATCGAGTGGTAGCAACCAATCCGGCAGCCCGTTTGGCGCGTAGTTTAGGGTACGATAGCAATGAACCGGAGATTTGATCATGTCGGGACTGAAATCTGCGCTTTTTGGCCTGGGCGTCGGGCTATTTTCTTCCGTTGGCGCCACAGCGGCAGCTGATTTTACCTTCGAGGACTATTTCGTCGGCAAGACCGTGGCCGAGGGACACTTCGCCGCCATCAATGGGGTCAGCCGCAAATTCACCGTCGATCTCACCGGAAAATGGGATGGTCATGTTCTGACGCTGCGGGAGGATTTCCGCTTCGAGGATGGCACGCGCGACCGTAAAACCTGGCGCTTCGTCAAGACCGGGCCGACGACTTACACCGGAACCCGTGAGGATGTGGTCGGCAATGCGCTGGTGCGACTGAGCGGTGATACCGCCCGTTTCAACTATCTCGTCTATCTCTCGCCCGAGACCCAGTCCAACAAGGTCAGGTTCTACGACAAGATGGTGTTGAAGCCGGATGGCACGGTGCTCAACACTGCCTGGGTCACGAAATTCGGTTTCCCGGTCGCCAAGACCACCGTGTCCTTCCATAAGGTCGGCCATGCCACCAAGATAAAGACGCAAAAGCGCGAAAGGATTGCGCAGTGATGGTCATGTCATCCTCTTCGCGCGCCAGGGTCGCCTGGATCACCGGCGCCAGTTCCGGCATCGGTCGCGCGCTTGCGCTGAAACTGGCGCGCCAAGGCTATGTCGTTGGCGTCAGCGCCCGGCGAACCGAGGATCTGCTGGCGCTGGCGGCTGAAAATCCGGATCGCATCCATGCTTTTCCGCTGGATATCACCGATGGGAATGCTGTGAAACAGGTGGTGGAAGACATCGAATCCAGGCTTGGCCCGATTGATATGGCGGTGTTTTCCGCAGGCTCCTATATCCGCGAAACTGCGGAGCGTTTCGAGGCCGAGCAGTTGCGCCGGATGGTCGATCTCAATCTTATTGGCACCGGCCATTGCCTGGAAGCGGTGATCGCCGTGATGGTAGCCCGCGGCAAAGGCCGGATCGGCCTTGTCGGGTCGGTCTCCGGCTATAGCGGCCTGCCGGGCGGTGGTATCTACGGCGCAACCAAATCAGCGGTGATCACCCTGGCCGAGGCCTTGCGTCCGGCTCTTGCCGAAAAGGGCGTGGCGATCAGCATCATCAATCCGGGCTTTGTCAAAACCCCGCTGACCGACAAGAATGACTTTCCCATGCCCTTCCTGGTGACGGCTGAACAGGCTGCCGATCACATCGAAAAAGGGATGGAGGCCGGAAAGTTTGAAATCGCCTTTCCCTGGCAAATGGTGTTGTCGCTCAAGCTGTTGAGGCTTTTGCCCTATCCGTTGTATTTCGCGTTGACGCGCAAAATGCTGCGGAAGACCTGAAATATGTCCACAGTGTCATGACGTGAAAAAGGGGGCCTTTGCCCCCTTTTTTGAATGATGATCGACCGTCTACTTCTCGAGTTCGAACTGCACCACATCGAGCCGTCCGGTTCGAAAGCCGGCGGCGCAGTAATGCAGATAATAGCGCCACATGCGGAAGAAGCGCTCGTCAAACCCCAGTGGTGTAATTTTCGACCAATGGGCAGTAAAGCTCTTGTCCCAGGTGAGCAGAGTGCGCTCATAATCAAGGCCAAAGCGGAAGGTGTCCCGGGTTTTTAGTCCGGCCTTCATCGCCGAGATTTCGAATCGCTCGACGGACGGAAGCATACCGCCTGGAAAAATATAGGTCTGGATGAAATCCGCTTCGCGCTGATATTGCTCAAAGCGGCCCTCATCCAGGGTGATGACCTGAACCACGGCCTTGCCGCCGTCTGCCAGCAGATCGCGTACCCGGTTGAAATAGACCGGCCAGTTTTCCTCACCGACCGCCTCGAACATTTCGATGGAAACGATCTTGGTGAACCGGCCCTGCACATCCCGGTAATCTTCCAGCCTTATATCGCACCGGTCGGCATATCCCGCGGCCTGCATTCGCTGACGCGCATAGGCGGCCTGTTCGGTGGAGAGGGTCAGGCCCGTTACCCGGCACCCGCTGGCGCGAATGGCATGTTCAGCAAAGCCACCCCAGCCGCAGCCGATTTCCAGCACATGATCCTCTGGCCCCAGGGCCAATTGCTCGACGATGCGCTGGTATTTGGCGGCCTGCGCCTCGCCAAGCGGTTGATGGGCGTGCGAGTAGAGCGCCGATGAATAGGTCATCGTCTCATCCAGCCAATGGCGATAGAAGGTGTTGCCGAGATCGTAATGGAAGGCGATGTTGCGACGGCTACCGGCCTTGGAATTGCGCCTCAGCTTATGGCGCAGCAAGGCGAGCTTGCCCAGCAGCGCGGAGGGGGACATCAGCCCATGCCAATTGCCCTCGTTGACAATGGCAAGTTCCAGAAATCCGGCAATATCGGGACTATCCCAGTCGCCGTCCATATAGCACCTGGAAAAGCCGAGCGTTCCCCCCGACATCACCCGCCAGACCGGACGGGCATTGTTCAACTTCAGGACGGCGGAGGGTCCGGCTTCGCGGCCGGTAACGTGATGTTCCTTGCCGTCAGGAAACAGCAGCGTCAGATGGCCATGGGTCAGGCGGCCCGCCCAGCCGCACAGCACCCTTTGCCACAGCGGCGCGGAGGTGAGAGAAAGTGTCGCGGTTTGCTGGTCGGCATGGGTCATGACGGGCTCCTTGCGTTTGCAGCCTCAGGCGGAATGATGGAACTGGCGATTGGGTTCTGCGCCTTGCGATGCCGATGCAATGGCACGCCTTTCACCCAGAGTTTAAGCGCTTCCCAATGGATGGCGCCCATGACTTTCAGTGTCATCAGTGGATAACGCACCAGAACCTTTGCCAAGGCCCGATCATCCAGGGTGCGGCGCTTTCCGCAAAACGATGCATAGAGCAATGGCCCCTGTTCATCGGCTTCGTTGATAGTGACGGTTACAGTGTCGCCCGGCGGCACGATTTTGAACCGGTAGAGGCATTCCATCGGCATGAAGGGTGAAACATACATTTGCTTGGCGCAGGCGTGGCGGATCGAGCCATCCTCTTCCACGCTGGCCGGAATGACATAGGTATGCCGCTCGTGAAACGTATTTTCAACCTCGTAAAGCAGGGCAAGCAGGGTACCGGACGGCTCATAGCAATAATAAAGCGTCAAGGGATTGAAAACATAGCCGAACATGCGCGGATAGCAGAGCATGGTCACTTTCATGCCCTCGGTGTTAAGACCGGCCCGCTCGACATGGTTGGCAACCCAGGCCTTCAAGCCTCCAGGAATGCCCAGGCCATGATCGCGGTCGTCAATCCTCAAGACCGCCCGGCGGTTATATCCGAGAAGCCAAAGCGATTTGTCTATAGCTGGCAGTTCATCGAGATCAACCAGCAGGCAGAACACCTGATATCGTAGGCTATGTTTTTTAGGCCGATGGCGTTGATGCACAACCGCACCGGTGAATATTGCCGATGACCAGCTCATTGCGCAGCCGCCAGGGCCGGTTCGACAAAAATCCGGCCTGATTGGTTTTCCACCGACCACGGACGGGCAATTCCAGACAGTTGTTCGGCAACAGCCAGACCGGACTGAAGGCCGTCCTCATGGAAGCCGCTGCCGAAATGCGCACCGCAGAACCAGGTCCTGTTGCGACCCTGCAATTGCCAGAGCTGGCGCTGGGCGGCGATTGCCTTGGCATCGAAAAGCGGATGGGCGTAGTTGAAGACCTGATGCACCTTGGACTCGTCGATGTCGCGCGAAGGATTGAGGGTTACGAACAGCGGAAGCGAGGCTTTGAGGCCCTGTAACCGGTTCATCCAATAGGTTACGCACAGCGGGCCTTCGCCAGCCTTGCGCTTTTCACCCATATAATTCCAGCTGGCCCAGACCTGTTTGCGTTTTGGCATCAGTCTGGTGTCGGAATGCAGAACGGCAACATTTTTGGTATAATCGAAGCAGCCAAGCAGCGCCCGTTCCAGCCCTTGCGCATCGTCCAGCAGCGCCAATGCTTCATCCGCATGGGTGGCGATAACAACCTGGTCGAAACGATCCTGATAGCCGCTTTGCGTGACGATCTTCACCCCCAGTGCACTGCGGATAATGGCCTTGACCGGATCGTTTGCCCGGAAGTCGGCCTTGGTCGCCTGCTTGATGCGCAGGACATATTCACGGCTGCCGCCCGTCACCGTGCGCCATTGCGGCCGGTTCTTCAACGTGACGAGACCGTGATTGATGAAGAACCGAACAAAGGCATGCAGCGGATAGGCCCGCATGTCGGCAGCCGTCGTTGACCAGATGGCAGCACCCATCGGCAGGAGGTGATCCTCGATAAAGGCACTGCTATAAGCTTCCAGATCGAGATAATCGCCAAGCGTTGCCACTGCCAGGTCTTGGCGCTCGAGCAACAAAGGCGCTTCCCGGTAAAAACGCATGATATCCACCACCATGCGCCAGAAGCGGGGACGAAACGCATTGCTGCGCTGGCCAAGCAGACCCGCCAGCCCGCAGCCGGAATATTCGAACCGTCCCGCATCCAGCGAGGCTGCGAAGGACATGTCCGAGGGTTGGTTTGGCACGCCAAGATGGTCGAACAGGGCAACCAGATTTGGGTAATTGCGGTCGTTATAGACGATAAACCCGGTATCAACAGCCACTGGCCCGTTTGGTCCTGCGACATTGACAGTATTGGCATGACCACCAAACCGGTTTTCAGCCTCGAACACCGTGACATCGAAACCCTTGGACAACAGCCATGCGCAGGACAAACCGGAGATTCCCGATCCCACAACCGCAATGCGCTTTGTGCCTGTGGTCAATTCGCTGTCTAATCCGATCTTCATAAGAGCGGTCGCCTCCCGGTTGTTTGTTTACAGCATTTACGAATGCCAGCGGAGGCTGGATTGCCGGAAGTGGATTTTTTTTCGGGCGGTGATCCAGTTTTCGCAAGAAGGCGTAGAAAGCGCCATGACAATAATCATTTCCCAAGCGGCTCTGGAATGCCACAATAGGACAGTGACGGCCCCGCGCCTTTTCAGGCGCAGCCGGTTGGGTGGGAGATCCGTGCCTTCTGGCGCAAACGGGATGATTATGAAGGCTGAAACTGAAGATATGTCTTCCATGCTCGCGGCAGTTGCTCGCGACCGGAATGTGGAAGCATTCGAAACATTGTTCCGCCATTACGGCCCGCGCGTGAAGGCCTATATGGCTCGTCAGGCGCGTGACCAGCAGGCGGCAGAGGAATTGATGCAGGAAACCATGATGGTGGTCTGGAACAAGGCCGCATTATTCGATCCGGCGCGGGGCAATGTCTCCGCCTGGATTTTTACCATCGCCAGAAATCTGCGGGTTTCGGCCTATCGCAAGCAGAACCGGCCGGAATTCGATCCAAACGATCCGGCCTTCGTGCCTGACGATGTGATGCCTGCCGATCAGGATCTGGAAAGCCGCCAGGACGCAGAAAGGCTGCACAAGGCCATGGGACAATTGCCGCAGGAGCAGTTGGAGCTGTTGCAACGGTCGTTCTTTCACGAAATTCCGCACAGTGCGCTTGCCAAGGAATTTAACCTGCCGCTCGGCACGGTGAAGTCGAGAATCCGCATGGCCTTTGCCAAACTTCGTACCGCGCTTGAAGACCGCTCAGAGGAGGATCGCTGATGACTGTTCACCATCATGTCAGCGATGAATTGCTGCTCGATTACGCCAATGGCAGTCTTGCCGAAGGCTGGAGTATTGCCATTGCCACCCATCTCGCCTTGTGTCCTAATTGTCGCCAGCGCCTTTCGACCATGGAGGCCACTGCCGGGGCGTTGTTGGAGACGGAAAAGCCAGTTGATGCCGATCGTAGCGTCGACCGCTCCTGGCAAGATATGCGAGCAAGGCTGACGGCCTCCGGCGAGCGGACCAGAGAAAGCACCGTAAGCAGGGTTGAGGCGTCGCCGGACGCCACCCACCGGCAGCGCGATGCGATCCTGCCGGAACCGCTTCGCTCCTATCTGGGGCAGGATATCGATGGTTTGAAATGGAAGTCGCTCGGGCGGGGTGCCTATCACATTCCGATCAAGACCCGCGATGGAGAAACCAGCGTGCGACTGCTGCGCATTCCGGCCGGAAAGCCGGTGCCGGAACATAGCCACGGCGGGCGCGAGTTGACGCTGGTGCTGAAAGGCAGCTTCCACGATGGACAGGGGCGGTTTGCCCGTGGCGACCTGGAGGAAGCCGACGAGCAGTTGGAACATCAGCCTATTGCTGAAGACGGCGAAGACTGCATTTGCCTAGCCGTGACCGACGCTCCTCTGCGGTTTAAAAGCCGCCTTGTCCGGCTGTTTCAGCCGATCCTCGGTATATAGCCGACACTCTAAAGGAAATGAAAATCATATGCGCAGCTATGCGATTGCCTATTTTGCCACGGCTGCGGTGTTTTTCACCTTGGATTTCCTATGGCTCAGCAAGATTGCTCTGGGTTTTTACAAGTCCCGCATCGGCGATATGATGCGGGATCAGCCCAATTTTACCGCTGCGGGTCTGTTCTATCTATTTTATATCGTCGGCATTGTTTATTTTGCGGTCGGTCCCGCCCTGCAAAGCGGCAGCCTGGTTACGGCTGTGGTCAGCGGCGCGCTTCTGGGGCTGATCGCCTATGGCACCTATGACATGACCAATCTGGCCACCTTGAAATCTTGGTCCCTGTCGCTCAGTCTGGTCGACATGGCCTGGGGCACGGTGCTGACGGCCACCGCAGCCGGGATTGGCTATCTGATTACCAGCCGGTTCGTCTAAACGTTTCACGTGAGACGTCAGGCGCATTGCACCGCTTTCGTTTTGGATTATGATGAAAGAAAAACGAAAACGGGGAGGGGTGCATGTTTTTGTCTGCCCGGCAATCCGACATTCTCGACATCGCCAAGGCGGAGGGCCGGGTGCAAGTGGATGACCTTGCGCTGCGCTTTTCGGTGACGCCGCAAACCATCCGCAAGGATCTCAACGATCTCTGCGAGACGCGCCGGCTTACGCGGGTCCATGGAGGAGCAATCTTTCCAAGCGGTGCCGAAAACGTTCGCTATGAAGCCCGCCGCTCGATGGCCGCGCCGGAAAAGCAGGCGATTGGCCGGGCTGCTGCCGAATTGATCCCCAGCAATGCATCACTGTTCATCAATATCGGCACGACGACCGAGGCGGTGGGCGAGGCATTGCTTGATCACAAGGACCTGATGGTCATTACCAATAATATCAATGTTGCCAATCGCTTGCGGGTCTTTCCAGGCATCGAGGTGGTAATCGCCGGCGGCGTCGTGCGTGGTTCCGATGGCGGGGTCGTTGGGGAGGCGGCGGTGGATTTCATCCGCCAGTTCAAGGTGGATTATGCGGTGATCGGCGCCTCGGCCATCGATCCTGACGGCGCCTTGCTGGACTACGATTACCGGGAGGTGAAGGTGGCGCAGGCGATTATCGCCAATGCCCGGCATGTGATTCTCGTGGCCGATTCCTCCAAATTCGAGCGCGCCGCCCCGGTGCGCATTGGCCATCTCAGCCAGGTTCACACCTTCATCACTGATGTCTGCGATATCGAGGGTCTTGCTGCTATTTGCCGTGAGCATGACGTGCGGTTGATCGAAGCATTCCGGGGCCCATAGCCGCCTGATCAATAGAGATTGCTAAACTTTCGTTTGACATTCGTTTTAAGTTCGTTTTAGCTATATCCAGTTTCGCATACGCACTATAATGCTGCATTGCGAAAGGGAGAGAAACGTGTCCGGCGATCCTGTCTTCGACATATTTGTTATTGGTGGTGGTATTAACGGCTGCGGCATTGCCCGTGACGCCGTCGGGCGTGGCTATAGTGTTGCGCTGGCGGAAATGAACGATTTCGCCTCTGGCACATCTTCCGGCGCCACCAAGCTGATTCACGGCGGGTTGCGCTATCTTGAACATTATGAATTTCGGCTGGTGCGCGAAGCGCTGATGGAGCGCGAAGTGCTCTGGGCCATGGCGCCGCACATCATCTGGCCGATGCGTTTCGTGCTGCCGTTCCACAAGGGCGGTATTCGTCCCGCCTGGTTGATCCGGCTGGGCCTGTTTCTCTACGATCATCTGGGTGGCCGCAAATTGCTGCCCGCCACCAAGACCTTAAACATGCGCAAGGACAAGGCGGGCAAACCGCTGAAGCCATTGTTTACTCGCGCCTTTGAATATTCGGATGGCTGGGTCGATGATGCCCGTTTTGTCGTGCTGAATGCCCGCGACGCTGCGGATCGTGGTGCCACGATCCTCAGCCGCAACCGCGTTATCGGCGCGCACCGGGATGGCGATCTCTGGATCATCGAGGTCGAAGACCGCGCCAGCCGCGCGCGCAGCACCTACAAGGCGCGGATGCTGGTCAATGCGGGCGGGCCATGGGTCGATAGCGTGCTATCCAATGCGGTCGGCAGAAATAATGTTCACAACGTGCGGCTGGTGCAGGGCAGCCATATCGTGGTAAAGAAGAAATTCGATGATCCTCGTGCCTATTTCTTCCAAAATCCGGACAATCGCATCATCTTCGCCATTCCCTATGAAACGGATTTCACCCTGATCGGCACCACCGATCAGGATTATCAGGGCGATCCGAAGGATGTGAAGATTTCGAAAGGCGAGGTCTCCTATCTTTGCGATGCCGCCAGCGAATATTTTGCCGAGCCGGTCCGGCCCGAGGACATTGTCTGGTCCTATTCGGCTGTGCGGCCGCTCTATGATGACGGCGCTTCCAAAGCGCAGGAGGCCACCCGAGATTACGTGCTGAAACTGGAAACGCCGGAAAAGGCAGCGCCGCTGCTCAACGTGTTCGGCGGCAAGCTCACCACCTATCGGCGTCTGGGTGAGCATGCACTGGAAAAAATTGGCGAGGCGATCGGCGTTAAGGGCAAGCCTTGGACGGCGACCAGCCATTTGCCGGGCGGTGATTTTCCAGCAACCGGCTATCTGACGGAAGTGGAGAGGCTGCAAAAGGCCTTTCCGTTCCTGGAGGATCGGTGCGCGCGCCGGCTTGTAAGGTGCTATGGAACCTTTGCCACGACGATCATCAATGGCGCCAAAAGCCTGGAGGGGCTGGGGCGCTATTTCGGGGGAACCCTGTATCAGGTTGAAGTCGATTGGCTGATTGCCCGTGAATGGGCGGCAACAGCGGAGGATATTCTCTGGCGCCGCACCAAACAGGGCCTGTTCCTGAGTGCCGAACAGGCACAGGTGCTGGAAGACTATATCGAGGAGGCGCGGGCGGCCTGACAGGCCAAGCGCGCAAGAGGGAGAGCTGCATGAGGACCTGGACCGTATCGGTCGAAGGGTTCGAAGGCGGCAAATACAAAAATGATAGCGGATGGATGTGTCGGTTCCGACGCAGACCGTTGTCATTGTCGGCGGGCGGAGGAGGCCTGACGCACAATGCTGGAATTGCGAAACCTGTCCAAGGTGGTGGCGGGGGATGTTCACATTCATCCCGTCAACCTGACCCTGCAACGCGGGTCGCTGAACGTTCTGCTTGGGCCGACCCTGTCGGGCAAGACATCCTTGATGCGGCTGATGGCCGGGCTGGACAAGCCGACATCCGGTTCCCTGCTGTTTGATGGCAAGGACGTCACCGGTGTGCGGGTGCAGGACCGGTCGGTTGCCATGGTCTACCAGCAGTTCATCAATTATCCGGCCCTCAGCGTCTACGAAAACATCGCCTCGCCGCTCAGGGTGCGCAAGGTCGATAGGGCCACCATTGATCGCGAAGTGAAAAAAGCCGCCGAGCTTTTGAAGCTGACGCCCTATCTGGAGCGCACGCCGCTCAATCTCTCCGGCGGCCAGCAGCAGCGCACGGCGCTGGCCCGCGCCATCGTCAAGCAGGCAAGCCTGGTACTGCTGGATGAGCCGCTGGCCAATCTGGATTACAAGCTGCGTGAGGAATTGCGCGAGGAATTGCCGAAGATCTTTGCCGAACTGGGGGCGATTTTCGTCTATGCGACGACCGAGCCGTCGGAAGCCCTGCTTCTGGGTGGATACACCGCAACGCTGTCGGAAGGCCGCGTCACGCAATACGGCCCGACCATTGACGTCTATCGCCGCCCGGCAGACCTGAAAACTGCCCGAACCTTTGCCGATCCGCCGTTGAACACTGTTCAGGCCATCCGCCGCGAGGGCCATTTCATGATCGGCGGCATTCCGGTTCTGACAGTGCCGAGGCACCTTTCGCATGTGCCGGAGGAGCCGTTGACGCTGGGCTTTCACCCGCATCACTTGTCGCTGGCGAGCGATGGTACAGGTGCTCTCACGGCCCGCTCGATGATCTCGGAAATTTCCGGCTCGGAAAGCTACATTCATCTCGACTATGCCGGGGAGCGCTGGGTGATGCTGGAGCATGGTATTCACGATATCGAACCGGGCCGCGACGTGCAGGTTCATCTCGATACCCGCCACCTGATGGCCTTCGATGCCAATGGCCGGGCGCTTGCTGGAAAGCTTGAAGGACAGGGGGAATAGACGATGGCCCGAATTTCCCTCGATCATATCCGCCACGCCTATGGCCCGAAGGGGCTGGCCAATCCGCTCTATGCGCTGAAGGAAGTGCATCACGAGTTTGACGATGGCGGTGCCTATGCCTTGCTCGGTCCCTCCGGCTGCGGCAAGACCACCCTGCTCAACATCATGTCCGGCCTGTTGCAGCCTTCGGATGGGCGCATTCTGTTCGGCGATAAGGATGTGACGCAACTGTCCACCGAGGCGCGCAACATTGCCCAGGTGTTCCAGTTTCCCGTCGTCTACGACACCATGACGGTTTACGACAATCTGGCCTTTCCGCTCAGAAATCGGCGTGTGCCGGAGGCGGAAGTCGATGCCAGGGTGCGCACCATTCTGAAGATGATCGATCTCGAAGCCTGGGCCAAGCGCAAGGCGCAGGGTCTGACCGCCGACCAGAAGCAGAAGATCTCGCTTGGTCGCGGATTGGTGCGCTCCGATGTCAATGCCATCCTGTTTGACGAGCCGTTGACGGTGATCGATCCGCATATGAAATGGATGCTGCGCGCCCAGCTCAAGCAATTGCATCGGGAATTCGCCTATACCATGGTCTATGTCACCCATGACCAGACGGAGGCCCTGACCTTCGCCGACAAGGTGGTGGTGATGTATGATGGACAGATTGTCCAGATCGGTACGCCAGCCGAATTGTTCGACCGCCCGAAACATACATTCGTCGGCTATTTCATCGGCTCGCCGGGCATGAATGTGCTAGCCGCCGGCATTGATGGCGATACTGCGATGATCGGTGGAGAGCGGGTCGCTCTGCCGGGCCGTCCGGTCATTCCCGGAGAAGCGCTCACCGAGCTTGGCATTCGCCCGGAATTCATTCGCCTTGGCCGCGAGGGCATGCCGGTGCAGATTTCCAAAGTCGAGGATATCGGTCGCCAGAAAATCGTGCGCGCCCGTTTTGCCGAACAGCCGATTTCTATCGTGCTGCGGGAGGATGCCGATATTCCCACTGAGCCGAAGGTGAGCTTCGATCCGGCCGCCATCAATATCTACGCAAATTCCTGGCGGGTCGATTTCGCCGGTGCCGGATTGGGAGGGGTACGGCCATGAACAAGACCTGGAACAACAAGGCCTGGTTTCTGGTGTTGCCGGTTCTGCTGCTGGTGGCTTTTTCCGCTGTCATTCCGCTGATGACGGTGGTGAATTATTCGGTGCAGGACACGTTTGGCAATAACGACTTCTTCTGGGCCGGTTCGGACTGGTTCACCCAGACCCTGCAATCGGAACGGTTCTGGGATGCGCTGTGGCGCAACCTGATCTTCTCGATGATCATTCTCGCCATCGAAGTGCCGCTTGGTATCCTGATCGCGCTGAACATGCCGAAGACCGGACTTGGTGTGCCGGTCTGCCTGGTGCTGATGGCTTTGCCGCTGCTGATCCCGTGGAATGTGGTCGGCACCATCTGGCAGGTGTTCGGACGCAGCGATATCGGCCTGCTCGGCTATACCCTCAACGCCATCGGTCTCGATTATAATTACGTGGCCAATCCATTCGATGCCTGGGCGACAATTGTCGTCATGGATGTCTGGCATTGGACCAGCCTTGTCGTGCTGCTGTGCTATGCCGGTTTGGTGTCGATCCCGGATGCCTATTACCAGGCGGCGCGGATTGATGGCGCCTCGCGCTGGTCGGTGTTTCGCTACATCCAACTGCCGAAGATGAAGCAGGTGCTGCTAATTGCCGTGCTGCTGCGCTTCATGGACAGTTTTATGATCTATACCGAACCTTTCGTCGTCACCGGCGGCGGGCCGGGCAATTCCACCACTTTCCTGTCGATCGATCTGGTGAAAATGGCACTCGGCCAGTTCGACCTCGGACCCGCAGCGGCCATGTCGATCATCTACTTCCTGATCATTCTGCTGCTGTCCTGGGTCTTCTACACTGTCATGACCCATAGCGACGCCCAGAACGCGTCAGCACCGAAGGGAGACTAAGCCATGAACAACAGCCGATCCCTTCGCCCGGTGCTGATTGTCAGTCTCTACATTTTGTTTTTGTTGCTGCCGATCTACTGGCTCGTCAACATGAGCTTCAAGACCAACCAGGAAATCCTGAGCTCCCTGACGCTCTATCCGCATGAGCCGACGCTGAAGAATTACATCACCATTTTCACCGACCGGTCCTGGTATTCGGGCTATATCAACTCGATCATCTATGTGGTGCAAAACATGGTGATTTCGGTCGTCTGCGCTCTACCGGCTGCCTATGCCTTCTCGCGCTACCGGTTTTTGGGCGACAAGCACCTGTTTTTCTGGCTGTTGACCAACCGCATGGCGCCGCCTGCGGTGTTTGCCCTGCCGTTCTTCCAGCTCTATTCGGCCTTTGACATGATCGACACGCATATTGCGGTGGCGCTGGCCCATTGCCTGTTCAACGTGCCGCTGGCGGTGTGGATTCTGGAAGGTTTCATGTCCGGTATCCCCAAGGAGATCGATGAAACGGCTTATATCGATGGCTATTCATTTCCCCGCTTTTTCGTGAAGATCTTCATACCGCTGATTGCCTCCGGCATCGGGGTCGCGGCCTTCTTCTGCTTCATGTTTTCATGGGTGGAACTGCTGATCGCCCGCACGCTGACCACGGTTGATGCCAAGCCGATTGCCGCTGTGATGACCCGCACTGTGTCTGCCTCTGGTGTGGATTGGGGTCTGCTGGCCGCCGCCGGTGTGCTGACGCTGATCCCCGGTGCGGTGGTGATCTATTTCGTCCGCAATTATATCGCCAAGGGCTTTGCCCTCGGTCGCGTCTGAGGAGGAGGACACGATGAACCTGTCATGGATGGCCTGGACCACGCCCACGGCGCTGTTCTTCATCACCATTCTGGCGTTGCTGATCGCCCTGTCGGTCTGGGAATATTTTTCGCCCGGCGGCAATCCCCGCGTCGGCATACTGCGGTTCGAGACGACACGCGGCGACAGGCTATTTGTGTCGCTGCTCGGCTCCGCCTTCATTCATCTCGCATGGTTGGGGCTATCCAGTCTCAGCCTGTGGTGGGCTCTTGGTCTTTCGGTCATCTACGCCATCGGCGTGTTCCGGACGGTTTAAAAGCTCAGTAAATACGCCTGCAATCGCAAACTCTGGGAGGACATGATGCGAAAGCACTTAATGACGACAACAGCGGCGATGCTGTTGGCCATGACCGGCGCCGCCTATGCCGGGATGGATGAGGCCAAGCAATTTCTCGATCAGGAGATCAAGGGGGAATCCTCGCTGTCGCGGGCGGATCAGGAAAAGCAGATGCAATGGTATGTGGATGCGGCCAAGCCCTTTGCGGGCATGGAAATCCATGTCGTCTCCGAATCGCTGACTACCCATGCCTACGAATCCAAGGTCCTGGCGCCGTGGTTCAGCAAGATCACCGGCATCAAGCTTATTCACGACGTCATTCAGGAGGGTGATGTCGTCGAGAAGATCCAGACCCAGATGCAGACCGGTCAGAACCTGTATGACGGCTGGGTCAACGATTCTGACTTCATCGGCACCCATTGGCGCTATGGCCAGGTTCGCAACCTGACCGACTGGATGACGGGCGAGGGCAAGGATGTCACCGATCCGATGCTGGACCTCAAGGATTATATCGGCCTGTCCTTCACGACAGCGCCGGATGGCAAGCTCTACCAGCTTCCCGACCAGCAGTTCGCCAACCTCTATTGGTTCCGCTACGATTGGTTCAACGATCCGAAGATCAAGGAAGAGTTCAAGAAGGAATACGGCTACGAGCTGGGTGTGCCGGTCAATTGGTCGGCCTATGAGGACATCGCCAAATTCTTCACCGGCCGCGAGATTGGCGGCAAGAAAGTCTATGGCAGCATGGACTATGGCAAGAAAGACCCCTCGCTCGGCTGGCGCTTTACCGATGCTTGGCTGTCGATGGCCGGCAATGGCGACAAGGGCCTGCCGAATGGCAAGCCCGTCGATGAATGGGGCATTCGCGTCAATGACAAGGACCAGCCGACCGGTTCCTGCGTCGATCGTGGTGGTGACACCAACGGGGCGGCCTCGGTCTATGCCGTTACCAAATATCTGGAATGGTTGAAGAAATATACACCGCCAGAAGCGCAGGGCATGACCTTCTCCGAATCCGGCCCGGTTCCCGCCCAGGGCAATATCGCCCAGCAGATCTTCTGGTACACGGCCTTTACCGCCGATATGGCCAAGCCCGGTCTGCCTGTTGTCAATGACGATGGTACGCCGAAATGGCGCGTCGCACCGTCGCCGCATGGTTCCTACTGGCATGAAGGCCAGAAACTCGGCTATCAGGATGTCGGCTCCTGGACATTGATGAAGTCCACGCCAACGGACCGGGCCAAAGCTGCCTGGCTCTATGCCCAGTTCGTTACCTCGAAAACTGTTGACGTGAAGAAAAGCCAGACCGGTCTGACTTTCATCCGCCAATCCTCAATCATGGACAAGACCTTCACCGACCGCGCGCCGAAACTCGGCGGTCTGGTGGAATTCTACCGATCACCGGCTCGCGTCCAATGGACGCCAACCGGAACCAATGTGCCTGATTATCCGAAGCTGGCGCAATTGTGGTGGCAGAATATTGGCGATGCGGCAGCCGGTGCCAAGACCCCGCAGGAAGCCATGGATGCCCTGTGCAAGGCCCAGGAGGGCATTCTCTCCCGTCTGGAACGCGCCAAGGTGCAGGGCGAATTCGGCCCCAAGCTGAACGAGCCGAAGGACGCAGCCTATTGGGAAAAATATGCCAAGGACCACGGCAGCTTGGCGCCGCAGCCCAAGCTGGCCAACGAAAAGGAAAAGCCGATCACCATCAATTACGACGAACTGGTGAAGAGCTGGCAGAAGTAAGAAACATCAATGATCGATGCCGCGCATAATGACGCGCGGCATCGAAAACTTTCTTCACAGCAGCAAAATACGGTACAAAAAACGCCCGGCAATGTTGCCGGGCGTTTTATCTAAATCATGCTTTTCCCCTGCCGCGTTTACGACAGCGGGCGATCAATTGGTCGGCAGCGCGACCGGATTGTCTGACTGGTTGTGCAGATACACCAACAGGTTGGCGCGGTCCTGTTCCTTGGGAAGTCCTGCAAAGCCCATCGCTGTGCCTGCCACGAATTTCTTTGGCGCGGTCAGGAAGTGGTTGAGGTTTTCAAAGGTCCAGTGTTCCGAACTGCCCTTGGAGAAATCCTTCATGCCGGCCGAATAGGCAAAACCTTCATGACTGGCGACAGGCCGGTCGACAACGCCCCAAAGGTTTGGTCCGACCTTGTTGGCTCCGCCCTTGTCGACGCTATGACAGGCTGTGCATTTCTTGAAAATCGCTTCGCCAGCCTTGACGTCTGCCGATGCCAGCAGTTCGGCAATCGGCTTGTCGGCTGCGGCTGGTGCCGCACCTTCGCCGCCGCCAGCGGCAGGCGCTTCGGCAGCCACGATGGCATAGCCTTCCTTTTCGGGGTTCGGCGCGTGGAAAATCCCCTCCGACGCAATGGACACTGACATCAGTACGAAGATTGTACCAAGCAATGCGCCTGCTCCCATATTCATGTAGGAATTCATTGGTTATCGCTCCCCATGCAGTCCGCGCAGTAGAAATCGGACAAGCCTCCATCTAAGAAAAGGCTAAGACTTTTGCTTGACAGTTGCAACCCGATTATGCTCCCCCGCCCTGAGACGTTTTGCCACTTACCTCGTTGCTTTCCCCCGCTGCTTTCAAAGGCGAATACCGATGTCTGACCATACACGCTTCAAGACCCTGGTTCTCATTCCTGCCCGCATGGCCTCCACCAGGCTCCCTGGCAAGCCGCTGGCCGATATTGCTGGTCTGCCGATGATCGTCCAGGTGGCAAAGCGTGCAGCGGAAGCCAATGTCGGACGTATCGTCGTGGCGGTGGATCATCCTGACGTGTTCGCCACGGTGACGGCAGCCGGTTTTGAAGCCGTGATGACCGGCGAGCAGCATCAATCCGGTTCGGACCGCATCCATGAAGCGCTGATGACGGTCGATCCGAAGGGCGAGGCCGAGATCATCATCAACGTGCAGGGCGACCTGCCCACCATTGACCCGGAGACGATCCGTGCCGCCCTTCGGCCCCTGGAAGATCCCGCAGTTGATATCGCCACGCTGACGGTGGAGATCGAGGATGAGGCGGAAAAGACCAATCCCAACGTGGTGAAGGTCGTCGGTTCGCCGCTGTCGGACAATCGCCTGCGGGCGCTCTATTTTACCCGCGCCACCGCCCCCCATGGCAAGGGGCCGCTTTATCATCATATCGGCCTCTACGCCTATCGCCGTGCCGCGCTGGAACGGTTCGTGGCGCTGTCTCCCTCGGTGCTGGAAAAGCGCGAATCGCTGGAACAGCTACGGGCGCTGGAAGCAGGCATGCGCATTGATGTCGAGATTGTCGATACTGTGCCGCTTGGCGTCGATACAGCGGCGGATCTCGAAAAAGCCCGCGCCATTCTGGCTGCAAAATAAGGATAAACTCGTGGTCACGCTCACCAACAAGATCTCTTTTCAGGGCGATTATGGCGCCAATTCCGACATGGCCTGCCGTGACATGTTCCCGGATATGGAGCCGCTGCCATGCCCGACGTTTGAGGACGCTTTCATGGCGTTGGAAAATGGCGAGGCGGATCTGGCGATGATCCCGATTGAAAACACGCTGGCTGGGCGGGTCGCCGATATTCACTATCTGCTGCCGCTGTCACGTTTGAAGATCATCGGTGAATATTTCATGCCGATCCGTTTCCAGCTCATGGTGCTGCCGGGCGTCAAGGCTGAGGAGATCCGCACGGTTCACAGCCACATCCATGCGCTCGGCCAATGCCGCAAGATCATCCGCAGCCATGGCTGGAAGGCCGTGGTGGCGGGCGATACGGCAGGGGCCGCCAAGCAGGTTGCGGAACTGGGCGACCGCTCCATGGCGGCATTGGCGCCGCGCCTTGCCGCCTCGCTCTATGGTCTGGATATTCTCGCCGAAAATGTCGAGGATTCAGAAAACAACATCACCCGTTTCGTCGTGCTGTCGCGCGATGAGGTGGCGTTGACGCGGACAGCTGAGGACGAGCGCTTCATCACCACCTTCGTTTTCAATGTCCGCAATATTCCGGCAGCGCTGTACAAAGCCATGGGTGGTTTTGCCACCAATGGGGTCAATATGACCAAGCTGGAAAGCTACCAGATTGGCGGCAAGTTCATTGCCACCCAGTTTTATGCCGATATCGAAGGCCATCCGGAGGATGCACCGGTCAAGCGGGCGCTGGAGGAATTACGCTTCTTCTCCGAGAAGGTTCACATTCTCGGCGTCTACAAGGCCCACGCCATGCGCGGAAAATTTTAATATGGAATGAAAGCAATGGCGGCGGGGTGCTGCCATTGCTCTGCGCACTCAATATTTCAGCGAATAGCCGATCTTGTAGAGCGGCTTTTTCGAATCATGCGGCGTGCTTGGCGCCTGTGCCTCGACGGCCTGCATGGAAGACGGCAGTTCAAACGGCAGCTTGCCCCGTGCCTTCTGCTTGCCCTCGATGACGTTGAACAGCGCTTCGTCACTTGCGCCGAAATTGCCGATCAACGCCTTTGTCTGGTCCTTCAGATCGGTGAGAATACTCGGGCGTGACAGAAACACCGTGGCAATAATCGGTGTCTTTCCGGCAATGGCGGTCACGGCGTCGTAATCGGGGTTGCCGGGCTTGAAGGACAGGTCGCCTTCCTCGTGCCGCGCTCCGAAGAAGTAATTCGGGTGCAGGCGCTCAAACGGTGCCATCAGACGGACAAGGGCAAAATCGGCCTCTTCCGGTCTTGTCACCACCTGATAACCGCGCTTCTGGGCGATAGCGGCATCGACATTGAAAAGATAGACCTTCTTTCCAGGCTTGACGGGAAGGATTTTCCCCTTGTTTTGCAGAACAACCATGGCGCGGGCCTGGGCCTTTTCGCCCTCGGCGACAAAATCCGCATTGCCAACGATGTCTTTGGCTTTTTGCGGGTCGGCATAGGGGTTTTCGAACAAGCCCTGCTCGAATTTCTGGATCAGCAACCCCTTGGCAGACTGATCGATCCTGATTTCGCTGACTTTCTTGTCTTCGACGGCTTTCACCAGGATATCGGAATTGGCGACGCCGCCGAATTGGTCGATACCGGCGTTAACCGCCTTGGCAAAACGGTCCTCGCGGCTGAGATCCTCAACGCCCCAGGGCATGCCGAATGTGTCAGGCCGGATGATCGGGGTGTCGCCTGGCTTTTCGCCATTCAGGCATTCATCCTTGCAGTCATTGGTAATCAGCCAGTCGCTGACCACGACGCCATCGAACTTGTAGCGCTTGCGCAGCAGATCCGTCAGCAATTGCTTGCTATAGCCTGCCGCCACGGGCTCCAGGGGTTTGCCATCAAGCTTGACGCCATCGACAATCGAATAGGTCGGCATGATGCCCGCCACCTTGGCGGCAAAGGCACCCTTGAAGGGTATGACATGCTTTTCAAAGTCCTTGGCCTTAAAAACCACATGGCGGCCATAGGAGTTATGGCCATCAAAGCCTTGCGGTGCTGCGCCATAGCCCACCCAATGCTTGGCGACGGCGCTGACGCTGCCGGGTTTCAGACCCTTGGTGCCGTTCTGGAAACCTGCGACATAGGCTTCCGCCATGCGCCTGGAAATCTGCGGATCTTCCCCGAATGTGCCGGTCGAGCGTGGCCAGCGTGGTTCCGTGGCAAGATCGATTTGCGGTGACAGGGCCTGCTGGATGCCGACGGCGAGATATTCCTGCCGTGCGATATCGCCGAACCGGCGCGTCAGTTTCGCATCGTCGAGCGCGCCAAAACCTAGGCTTTCCGGCCATTTGGAGAAACCACCGCTCTGGGCCGAAGCGCCCAGCACATATTGGAAATGGTTACGCGGGTCGGTGCTGATCGTCAGCGGAATGCCAAGCCGGCTTGCCTCGGCAATCTCTTGGAGCTTGTTGTTTTCTGCGGCCAGCTGTTCGGGCGGTAGGGATAGCCGGGTAATATAGGTGGCAACCTTGGCATCGTTGATCAGGGGCTTGATCCGCTCCAGATCATACCCGCTGCCGCGTCCCTGTCCGGCCTCCGATCCGGACGCCAAAGCCGGTGCCGTCCCATGCATCATCAACCCGGCCTTTTCGATCAAACTCATCTGGCTGACCAGGTCGCTTGCCCGCTCTGCCGGAGAGCGACGCCAGTCCTCATAAGGGTCGAGGCGGCCGTTGCGGTTAAGGTCCTTGAAGGTCTTTCCATCGACCGTGAGGATCGCGGCGGAACGGGCGACGACGATAGGATGGTTTTGCGCGATGGCAACAGACGCCATCAGAATGGCGCAGGACGCCAAGCTAAACATTTTCATCGATGATTTCCTGAATTGATGAATTTTCGCCGAAAAACGGGCCAAAAACGGATTGCTGAAAGGCCGAGTGGAACGCCTATCGAGGCACAGCTCGCCGTTTCACCGTGGCGTTGGGTTTTGAAAGCAAAGATATATCCTCCCTCGAAATAGGCTAATTCTATCGCGTGTGATGTTTTGCTTCATCGTCCGTTGACCCCTCCCATCGGACGATGACATCACATTCGCTTACCATAGCCTCACACGTTTTCCGCGTAAATGGTGTTGAAGGCCGTTCCAGGCGCTGTGTCCGCGACCTTAACCAGCCTTGCCCCAGTCAAGCCAGTCGCTCATCAGGCGATGGGCAATGGTGCCACTGACGGGGGCCTTTACCGTTTCAGTCTCAAGATCGATCATCGCCTGCACCTCGGCCCGGCTGAACCAGCGGCAATCGGCCAGTTCGTTCTCGTCACGGGAAATCTCGAAGCTCAGGGCCTGCGCATAGCAGCCGATCATCAACTGGTGCGGCATCGGCCAAGGCTGTGAGGCGTGGTAGCGCACACGCCCGATGGTGATGGCGGCCTCCTCATAGGTCTCGCGCCGCACGGCGTTTTCAATGGTTTCCGCTGGTTCGACAAAGCCGGCGAGGCAGGAATACATGCCTTCTGGAAAATGCGCTCCGCGCCCGAGCAGGCAGCGGTCGTTGTCCTCATCCACGGTCATCATGATCACCACCGGATCGGTGCGTGGAAAGGCCATGCGCCCGCAGGCCGGACATTCGCGCTTGTAGCCGCCAAGCCGCGGCTCCATCGGTTTGCCGCAGGTGCCGCAGAAGCGGTTCTCACTGTTCCAGTGCAACAGGCTGAAACCCTGCGCGGCTTCGCCGACCAATTCGGCTTCAAGATTGGGATCACGAAACAGTTCGCGCGCCGTTAAAGCCTTGTACCCACTTGCAAGCTGCTCCTCGCTGATTGTCACGGGTACGGCGATGCGCGGCTCGCCGCTGGGTCGGCGACCCAAAAGCACGGCATTGTCGAGGTCCGGTTGCAGGGCGGTCAGCTCATAGGGTGCAAATAGCGGGTCCAGCACCAGTCCTTCATGCTTGAACACCAGCCGGTTGCCAGCAAAAGCCAGCACATGCATGCCCTCGGCCTTGAAGGCTTCCGAGAGGCTCTCTTCCGAGCGATGCTCTGTGTAGCGCTCCAGTCCGTTGCCGGCAAAAGCGGTGAGGGCGCTTGCCTCGGGATGGGGTGTGTCGGTCTCAAACAGGGAAATTGGGGTCATGTCAGCGCATCCAGAATTGTCGTTGTCATCGCCGCAAGGGCTGTGTCCGAGTAAGGCTCTGCCACCCCATGTCCCCAGATCGGCCCCGGCCAGTTCGGGTCGTTTTCAAAGCGGGCGACGACATGAACATGGAGCTGTCGAACCATATTGCCAATGGCGGCGATGTTGATCTTGGTGGCGCCGGTCGCGGTTTTTAAGGCGGCGCCCACTTGCACCTGTTCGTGCAGCAGCTGGATCTGGTCGTCCTTGGAAAGCTCGAAAATCTCAGCGACATCATTGCGGCGCGGCACCAGGATCAGCCAGGGCCAGCGGCTATCCCTGGACAGGCGCAGATCGCTCAACGGCAGCTGCAAGATCGACTGGCTGTCGCGCGCCAGCCGTTCATCGAGACGGAAAGGCTCCAAGATCGGTCTCCTGATTGTTTCCTCGAGGTCATTTTGTTTTTACGCATGCCTGACCGTAAAGCCGATATCCACTTTTACCGGAAAGGCGAATAGTTTTTTTGGTCCTCGGCTTGCAATTGCCTCAGGAATTGCCGATATGTCGCTCGGGAGGTTGGTGGTGGACGAGCCACTCGCCAACCGGGTCAGGTCCGGAAGGAAGCAGCCCTAACGAGCGCGGCACGGGTCATCGTGCCAGCCTCCCACCCTTCATGTTTATGGCCAGTCCTTTTCAAGCGTGGCCGTATCCCGCCCGAAACGGGGAGACTGGCAGCGCGATGTCCGATCTGGAACCCACAGCACAAGCTGCTCCCGCGTCCGGCCAAGCCTCCGGTGCTTACCGGGTTCTGGCGCGCAAATATCGCCCCAAGGATTTTACGGACCTGATGGTCGGCCAGGAGCCGATGGTCCGCACGCTCACCAATGCCTTCGAAACAGGCCGGATTGCCCAAGCCTATATGCTGACCGGCGTACGCGGGGTCGGCAAGACCACGACCGCCCGCATTCTCGCCCGTGCCTTGAACTACAAGACCACTGAGATCGACCGCCCGACCATCGACCTGAAAATCCCCGGCGAGCATTGTCAGGCGATCATGGAAGGCCGACATGTCGATGTGATCGAGATGGATGCGGCCTCCCATACCGGTATCGACGACATCAGGGAAATTATCGAGCAGGTGCGCTACCGCCCGGTATCGGCCCGTTACAAGGTCTATATTATCGACGAAGTGCATATGCTCTCCACCGCTGCCTTCAACGGTTTGTTGAAGACGCTGGAAGAGCCGCCGGAACATGTGAAGTTTATCTTCGCCACCACTGAAATCCGCAAGGTGCCGATCACGGTGCTGTCACGCTGTCAGCGCTTCGATCTGCGCCGCATCAGCGCCGGGGATCTCGTCGGGCTGTTTTCCACCATTCTCTCCAAGGAAAATATCGAGGCGGAAGACGAGGCGCTGGCGATGATCGCCCGTGCCGCCGAAGGCTCGGCCCGCGACGGACTTTCCTTGCTCGATCAGGCCATTGCCCATGGGGCAGGGCGGGTCGAAGCAGATGCCGTGCGTGGGATGCTGGGTCTGGCAGACCGCGCCCGTGTCGTCGATCTGTTTGGCCATATCGTGCTTGGCGATGTCGCCGCGGCTCTTTCGGAATTCAACAGCCAGTATGAAGCGGGTGCCAGCCCGAGCGTGGTGCTGACCGATCTTGCCGATTTCACCCATCTGGTGACACGGCTAAAATATGTGCCCAATGGCGCCAATGACCCATCGCTGAGTGAAGTCGAGCGGGTGCGAGGGGGGGATTACGCCGAAAGCGTTGCTGTCACCACGCTGTCGCGCATCTGGCAAATGTTGCTCAAGGGCATTCCCGAGGTGGAAAACGCCTCCCGCCAGGCCGGTGCAGCCGAAATGGTGCTGATCCGGCTGGCCCATGCCGCCCATCTGCCGTCGCCGGAAGAAGCGGCGCGCCGCCTGCTGGACATGGCACATGATGGCGGTGGTGCGCCGCAGGGGACCAGTCCCAGAGGCGGTAATGGTGGCGGGGGCGCATCGGCCAGCTATGGCGGGCAGGCGGTGGCGCGGGCATCAGGCGATCCGGCCCCACGTGCATTAGGCCAACCACAGCCGACCGCGCATTTGCAGGTGGTTCCCAAGGCATCGCCGTCGCCGGACATTGCCGCTCGCCCGGACGTAAAGCCTGACATTCAGCCGGATGTACCAGAGCCCAAGGTTCCCGTTCGGTCGCTGGATGACATCGTCAATCTCTGTACCGCAAACCGCGATCCGAAGCTGAAAGCCTTGACCCGCGCCTATGTGCGGCTGGTCAAGCTGGAAAATGGCCGGCTGGAAATCAACCTGCCGCCGGAGGCGCCGAAATCGCTGGTGGGCGATCTGCAAAAGCGGCTGGAGGAATGGACTGATATCCGCTGGATGGTGATCCTCAGCCGAGAGCCGGGGGCAAAGACCCTGGCCGAGCAGGAAAAGAGTGATCACGAAGCGCGGATGACCGATGCAGCCGCCGATCCGGATGTGATGGCGATCCTGTCGCGCTTTCCCGGCGCGAAAATCACCGACGTGCGCATCCGCACCGTCGCCGAGGAAGAAGACGAGGCCCTGCCGCCGCCAGCGGCGGCTGAATCCGCCGAGGGCGATATCCTTCCCGGAGATGATATCGAGTTTTAGAGTTTAGCCGGCTTATGATTTGTCGAGGAGGCGTGAAATCGCGGCCGTCTGACAATTGAAGCCAAGAACAACGGACAATATAAAGGAGGCAGGTCATATGCGCGACATCATGGGCATGATGGGCAAGGTCAAGGAAATGCAGGCCAAGATGGAGAAGATGCAGGAGGAGATTGCATCGCTTCAGGTCGAAGGCAAATCCGGTGGCGGATTGGTGACTGTGACGATGACCGGCAAGGGTGAGTTGAAGGGCTTGAAGATCGATCCGTCGCTTTTCAAGGAAGACGACGTGGAAATCCTCGAAGACCTGATCGTCGCCGCTCATAAGGACGCCAAGGACAAGGCCGAGGCCATCGCTGCTGAAAAGACCAAGGACATGACCGCCGGTCTGCCGATCCCGCCCGGTTTCAAGCTACCGTTTTAATCCGCTCGAAAAACTGTACTGAGAAAAGGGGCGGGGTCATTCCTCGCCTTTTTCCGTCTTGCCATGAACGCGGTCTGTATGGCCGAGATCTCTGCCGGGTTCGATGATATCGCGGACCCGCTGTTTCAGTTCCTTCGGCCCTGGAAAACCGCCATCGCGCTTGCGCTCCCAGATCAGGTCGCCATTGACGCGGATCTCGAAATTGCCGCCGGTGCCGGGAATCAGACCCACTTCGCCCAAGCTGTCAGCAAAGGTTTGCAAGAGCTCCTGCGCCATCCAGGCAGCGCGCAGCAGCCAATTGCATTGCGTGCAGTAGAGAATGGTGATTTTCGGCTTATTGGTCTCAGATTCAATGGTCATGGGGCAAAGTCTCAGTTTTCGGCACAGGTCGGGAGTGTATAAGATCAATATAAGCGAAATTGAATTTGGACGTTTATCGGTGTAGGCTAGGCTGTGACAGTCCTAGAGTTTGTATTAACAAGAGTGGAAGCCCTAGGGGAATGTGCAGCACTGGCTTGGGAGGGCAGAATGTACAAATTTGAAGTCTATAAAGACAAGGCAGGCGAATTCCGGTTTCGGTTCAAGGCGTCGAATGGCGAAACAATGTTCAGTTCTGAAGGCTACAAGGCCAAAGCCTCGGTGATGAACGCGATTGCCTCCATTCAGAAAAATGCGCCTGAGGCAAAGATCGAAGACCAGACCACGGCAACTGTCTGATAAGGCATGATCGGCGTGGCCAAATTGCCTCGCCGATTTGCCCAGGCTTTTATAGAGAGCCCACGCGCTTGTAGAAGATCGTCGTATCGCAGAAACGACCGTCGGGAAACAATGCATAATCCGGCAGGACACCGGCCCGCGTCCAGCCGAGCTTCTCGTAAATAGCTTCTGCCGGTTCGCCGGTCGCTGTATCCAGTACAATCAATGTCTTACCTGCACGGGTGGCCTGAAGCTGTGCCGCCTCCATCAGTTGGCGCGCGAGACCAAGTCCACGGGCGCTGCGATGCACCAGCAATTTCTTGAGATCGGCGCGATGTGGCTGGTTGGGCGGCTGTTTGAGGCCGATCTGTACCGTGCCCACCAGACGGCCCTGATGTTCTGCCACCAGCAGCAGGATCTCCCCTGCCTCGACCGCTTTGGCAACGCCTTCCCAGAAAGGCCGGGCGCTCTCAAGGTCGAAGGGCAACATGAAGCCCACCGATGCGCCGCCATTGACGCAATCGCAGAGAATTTCACAGAGGTCGGGTATCGCTTCACGGGCGTCAGAGGCGTTCAGCAGCCGAATTGCAGACATGGTCATTTCCTTTGAATCAGTGGCCAAGATCGATGATCACGCCGTAGCGGGCAGGGCGGTCCGTGGGGTTATGGAAGGCGTGAACCTCGCCGATATCCATATAAAGACAGTCGCCCGGCTCCAGCCGATGCACGGTATCGCAGACGGTCAACTCGATGCTGCCTTCGAACAGCCAGACATGTTGCCATTGCCTGCCGCTGGGATGGGGGCTGGGGGGTTGGGCTGAAAATTGGACAAGCGCGCCCGGCGGCAGTTCCACCTCCACCACATCGACCCGCGCACCGGTGCCGGGTGCTGAAACGGCGCGGCGGATATAGCCGGTTTCGGGGTCGCGCCACACCGGCTGGTCGGCGCGGCGCATCAGCGGTGAGCCATGATCTGGTTCGGCAAAAAACACTGAAAGCGATTGACCCAGCGCCGAGCATAGCCGGGCCAACAGGGTGGCGGTCGGGCTGGCTTCGGCGCGCTCGATACGGGAAATCATGGCCCGGCTGACGCCGGAGACATCCGCTAACTGGTCGAGCGTCAGACCGCGTTCGGTGCGGATCGCTTTCAGCCTTGCGGCAATGGAGAGAGTGAGACTATCGGGTGTATTTTCCATGATATAAGAAATATAGTATCTTATAGTGGAGTCAATAGCCTTTCTGGCACAGCTCTCGTCAGCAAAATCACCTTTTATCAACAAGCCTCTTGCATGTCGCCCAACTCCCGGCCTTTTTCGCGTGCCAAGAGAGCGTATGATTCGCACGACAGGACGAGTCGAGCACAACCCCAAGGAGACAGACGTGATTGAGATCAGAAAACCGCAAATCGAGGAAATGCGGCCGAAGATTACCGTCATCGGGGTTGGTGGTGGGGGCGGCAATGCCGTCAACAACATGATCAACGAAGGCCTGCAAGGCGTCGATTTCATTGCCGCCAATACCGATGCCCAGGCGCTGACCATGTCGAGAGCCCCGCGCCTCATTCAGCTTGGTGCTGAAATGACCGAGGGTCTCGGCGCCGGTTCGGTGCCGGAAACCGGACGGATGGCTGCCGAAGAATCCCTGCATGAAGTGATGGATCACCTGGCTGGCACCCATATGTGCTTCGTCACCGCCGGTATGGGCGGCGGCACGGGGACAGGTGCAGCGCCGGTGATTGCGCGTGCGGCCCGCGAGGCCGGTATTCTGACAGTCGGCGTTGTCACCAAGCCTTTCAGCTTTGAAGGCCGCCGCCGGATGCAGGCTGCCGAAGAAGGCATCGAGCGGCTGCGCGAAGCCGCCGATACCGTGATCGTCATCCCCAACCAGAACCTGTTTCGCATTGCCGATGCCAAGACCACCTTTGCCGACGCTTTTGTGATTGCCGATAAGGTGCTGTTTTCGGGCGTGTCCTGCATTACCGATCTGATCGTCAAGGAAGGCCTGATCAATCTGGACTTCGCCGACGTGAAATCCGTCATGAAGGGCATGGGCCGGGCGATGATGGGCACCGGCGAGGCGACCGGCGACAGCCGCGCCATGAAGGCGGCGGAGGCGGCGATTGCCAATCCGCTGCTGGATGAAGTGTCGATGCGCGGCGCACGCGGCGTGCTGATCTCGATTTCCGGCGGCATGGACATGACGCTGTTCGAGGTCGACGAAGCCGCCACCCGCATCCGCGACGAGGTCTATGACGAGGCCGATATCGTCGTCGGCGCGATCTTCGACAAGGAACTGGACGGCACGTTCAGAGTGTCGGTGGTCGCAACCGGGCTTGGCGAAGAGGGCGACCATCAGCAAGCACGCTGATTTAGCCCGGCTTTGTCAAAATTATCCTTCAAATGCCCCGCATTTCCGCTTTGCGGCATGCGGGCGCGCTGCTATATGCGCAGGCCATGAGCACACAGAACCGCACGCCTCTCGACCATATCCGCAACTTTTCCATCGTCGCCCATATCGACCATGGAAAATCGACGCTGGCCGACCGCCTGATCCAGACCACCGGTGGCCTGGCGGAGCGTGATATGTCGGAGCAGGTGCTCGATAGCATGGACATCGAACGTGAACGCGGTATCACCATCAAGGCGCAGACCGTGCGCCTGCACTACAAGGCTAATGATGGTGAAACCTATGTGCTGAACCTGATCGACACCCCCGGCCATGTCGACTTCGCCTATGAAGTTTCGCGGTCGCTGTCGGCCTGCGAAGGTTCGCTGCTGGTGGTGGATGCGTCCCAGGGCGTCGAGGCGCAGACGCTGGCCAATGTCTATCAGGCCATCGACAATAATCATGAGATCGTCACCGTTCTCAACAAGATCGACCTGCCTGCCGCCGAACCGGACCGCATCAAGGAACAGATCGAGGAAGTCATCGGCATTGATGCCTCCGAGGCCGTGCTGATTTCCGCCAAGACCGGGCTTGGCATTCCCGATGTGCTGGAAGCCATTGTCAAACATTTGCCAGCGCCGAAAAGTGAGCTTGGCGACAAAGGCCCGCTGAAAGCACTACTGGTCGATAGCTGGTATGATACCTATCTGGGCGTTATGGTTCTGGTGCGCGTCATCGACGGTGTTTTGACCAAGGGTCAGACTATCAGGATGATGGGCACGGACGCGAAATATCAGGTGGAGCGTGTCGGCGTTTTGACGCCGAAAATGCTGGCCGTCGACAGTCTTGGTCCCGGCGAAATCGGGTTTTTCACCGGTTCGATCAAGGAAGTGGCCGATACCCGCGTCGGCGATACCATCACGGAAGACAAGCGCCCGACAGCCACCATGCTGCCCGGTTTCAAGCCTGCCCAGCCTGTGGTGTTCTGTGGGCTCTTTCCAGTCGATGCAGCAGATTTTGAAGATCTGCGTTCAGCGATGGGCAAACTTCGTCTCAATGACGCGAGCTTTTCGTTTGAAATGGAAAGTTCGGCAGCGCTGGGCTTCGGTTTCCGCTGCGGCTTCCTGGGCTTGCTGCATCTGGAAATCATTCAGGAGCGGCTGGAGCGTGAGTTCGACCTTGACCTGATCGCCACGGCGCCTTCGGTTGTCTACAAGCTGTTCATGACCGATGGCAGCGAGCGTGAATTGCACAACCCGGCGGACATGCCGGATGTGGTGCGAATCTCGGAAATACACGAACCGTGGATCAAGGCGACGATCTTGACGCCGGATGACTATCTCGGCGGCATCCTCAAGCTCTGCCAGGACCGTCGTGGTGTGCAAACCGAGCTGACCTATGTCGGCAAACGCGCCATGCTGACCTATGAACTGCCGCTCAATGAAGTGGTGTTTGATTTCTACGACCGATTGAAGTCGATCTCCAAGGGCTATGCCTCGTTCGACTATCACCTGGACGCTTATCGCGAAGGCAACTTGGTCAAGATGTCGATCATGGTCAACGGCGAGCCTGTCGATGCTCTGTCGATGCTGGTGCATCGCTCGGCAGCGGAAAAGCGCGGTCGCGACATGTGCGAAAAGCTGAAGGATCTTATCCCGCGGCACATGTTCAAGATCCCGATCCAGGCTGCCATCGGCGGCAATGTGATCGCGCGCGAGACCATTTCAGCAATGCGCAAGGACGTGACCGCCAAGTGCTACGGCGGCGATGCCAGCCGCAAGCGCAAGCTGCTGGACAAGCAGAAAGCCGGTAAGAAGCGGATGCGCCAGTTCGGCAAGGTCGAAATCCCGCAGGAAGCCTTTATCGCTGCCCTGAAGATGAGCGACGAATAACCGGTCAAATAGACAGGGTTCAATAAAAAGGCGGAAAACCGGGAGGTTTTCCGCCTTTTTCGATCACGATGATGCCAGTTCAGCTATGGGCGAAAATATCGGTCTCTTCCCAGCCGAGCAGGTCGAGCTTGGCGCGGGTGGGCAGGAACTCGAAGCAGGCGGTGGCGTGGTCCATGCGGCCATCACGCACCAGACGGGCGGTCAGCTTGTCACGCAGCGCATGCAGATAGAGCACGTCGGAAGCGGCATATTCGAGCTGCGCCGGAGAAAGCGTTTCCGCTGCCCAGTCCGAGGATTGCTGGGCCTTGGACACATCCACATCCAGCATTTCCTTGAGATTGTCCTTCAGTCCGTGCCGGTCGGTATAGGTGCGCGACAGGCGCGAGGCGATCTTGGTGCAGAACACCGGCGTTGTGGTCACGCCAAACGTATGAAACAGCACGGCGATGTCGAACCGGCCATAATGGAAGATTTTTTCCCGGGTCGGGTCTTCCAGCAGGGCGGTCAGATTGGGGGCCTGGCGCTGGCCCGCTGCAATCCGGATGACGTCGGCAGTGCCGTCACCCGGCGAAAGCTGCACCACGCAGAGCCGGTCTCGGCGGGGGATAAGCCCCAGCGTTTCGGTGTCGATGGCGATGGCGCGGGTGTAGCGCGCCGCATCTTCGCTGCTGATATCGCCTTCATGGTAGCGAATGGTGGAAGCCATGCCTGTCTCCTGCTGTCTCTTTGGTCTTTGTGCGGCCTACTGCATAATTCCTTAAATCGGAATCGATTTAAGGAGAAAATTATGCAGCAGATATAAAGCGCTACAGCGAACCTTTGTGCGCCATATATGGCGCACGGCGCTGTATAGCGGAAACAGCCGTGCAGCGATACCGAATATCAAGCACGGTTCTTGAAATCATGATTTCACAGTTTCGGATTGCTCACCGGTCCGTCTTCGCAAAGCTCGGTATAGGCCAGGGTCTGGTCCAGATGCTCGGCGCGAAGCGACAACAGCTTTTCGGCATAATGCAGCCTTACCGCACCATATGCGGCGTCTTCGGCCAGATTGGTCAACTCGCCCGGATCGGCCTGAAGGTCGAACAGCAGCGGTGGCATTGCGGCAAAATGCACATATTTGAACTTTTCGTCACGAATCACGGCGAGATTGCACTGGCTGGATTTCAGACCGAGGGCATTTTCCGTGGAATTTGTCACCACCTCCCGGAAATCGAACTCCCAGAACGCATGGTCGCGCCAGTCATCGGGTTGGATGCCGGCAAGAAATGGCAGCAGGGAACCGCCGTCCTGATGATTGAGCGGGCTGACGCCCATCCGGTCCAGCAGCGTCGGCATCAGGTCGGCGGCACTGGTGAAGGCCTCCACCACCTGCCCATGAGTGCCGGGTCGGCCAGGATCGCGGATCACCAGCGGAATATGATAGCTGCCGTCATAGGCGCCGCCCTTGCCCAGCATCCAGTGGTCGCCCAGCATTTCGGCGTGGTCGGAGGTGAAGACGATGATTGTGTTGTCCCAGGTGCCGCTGTCTTTCAGAGCATCGACGATCCGGCCAAACTGGGCATCGACCTCGGCGATCATGCCGTAATAGGTGGCGCGGATCACGTCGATCTGTTCTGAACTCCAGTCACAGACGCGGCCTTCTGCACCGGCAATGAAAGAGGATTGCGACAGGTGCGGCAGCATCAGCTCTGCCAGCGGATGCACGGCCATTTCCGCTTCCAACGTGGCATGGCGCACCGGTTTCGGGCCGAGGCCGGGGGTAAACATCCGGTTATACGGCTCAGGGACGCAGAAGGGTGGATGTGGGCGCAGGAAGGAGATATGTGCAAACCAGGGCTGCGTTTGCTCCTCGCGCCAGTTCAGGAAAGCTTCAGTCAGAAACGCGGTCGGGGTTTCCTCGTCACTATAAGCCGGTGGCTCCTGATTGGGCTGGACTGGCCGATCCTGTCCGGTTTGATGGAGTTCGCGTCCGGGCCGCACGCCGCCACGCCGGTTTTTCAGCCAGCTCAGCCATTGCCGGTCGTCTTCCAGCAGCAATTGTCCAACCGTAAAGCCCGGCAACACACCTTCGTAACTGGTCAGATGCGGGTCGGCGGGCGCCAGACGTCGTGGATCGGGCGAAACATCCGTGTAACCGAATAGCGTCGGATCGTAACCGCCCCGACGTGCCGCCAGCGCCACCGTGTCGAAACGGGCATCGAGCGGCGAGCCGTTGCGACAGACCCGGTTGTTCATCTGATAAAGCCCGGTATAGATCGCTGCCCGCGCTGGCGAGCAAGGGGCGGCTGCGGCAAAATGCCGGTGAAACAACAGGCCTTCTGCCGCCAACCGATCGACATTGGGGGTCTGCACCACAGGATGGCCGACCGCTGACAGGCAGTCGCCCCGCCATTGGTCTGCAGTGATCAGCAGGATATTCGGCTTTTTCTGCATGGATGAGGTCTTTGCTTGTTTTGCCACAGACGGGATGTGCAAAATTTATATCGGCGAGGATCTGGTTTTCCTAGGACGGTTTTTGGGTCTTTCTAAGGTCCATGCGGGCTTGGTTTGCGAGCCTGGCTTGCAGCAGGGGGCTTTGTCTCTCAGCCCATTGCGCCGCTAGGGCTCGTGGGCAATCTTCCAGCTCTGCCCGCGCTTGATCCGGGGGCTATGCAATCGTCTCGATTGGAAGTGCGCAAATTCTACTCACTCGCCAGCGGATGAGCGGTGATGGAGGGTGAAAAGCCACCGTTTCTTGATTGATTTCGCAAAACGCCGGTATTTTCATGCTTTCGCTATGCGCTGGATACATTGCTGCAATGCGGTATTAACGATATTCATCTCCGGGAAATCCTCTATATTGAAATCATCGAAGCGACGCACTCCTCCTCCCAGTGTCGCTTTGAAGGGATCGGCGATACTCCTCCTCCCAATTGCCGATCAAGTTCAAGAGCCCGACGCATCCTCCTCCCGCGTCGGGCTCTTTTGCGTTCTGGCTCCGGCCTCTTCTCTCTTCAATCCCGTTTTATCCGGTTCCCCGTTTTATCCGGTTCGATGCATAAACGATGCTTTCGTCTGCCTTGAATTGGTTTAAACAGTCTTGATCGAACCACCTCAGTGCGATGACCGCGCAGAGAATGTGGGCGATCATCTGATGACAGCGAGGCTTGACCCTATGGCGGTAAAATTCGGCACCAGCGGACTGCGCGGTCTCTCGACAGAACTGGTCGGTAGCATTTCGGCGCTGCACGCAACGGCATTTGCCAGAATGCTGCTTGCCAAAGGCTATGCCAAGTCGGGCGCGACCGTGCTGATCGGCCAGGATTTTCGCCCCTCCAGCCCGGAAATCGCTGCCACCTGCATGGGTGCGCTGCAACGGGAAGGGTTGGTGCCGGTCGATTGTGGAGCTATTCCCACCCCAGCGCTGGCCTTTTACGGCAGCAGGATCGGGGCTGCCTCGCTGATGGTGACAGGCTCTCACATTCCTGCCGACCGCAATGGCATCAAGTTCTATCGGCCGGATGGAGAAATCGACAAGGCTGACGAAGAGGCCATCACAGCACTTGCCGCTGAGTTGGTGGCTGATGAGGCCGCTAACCGTGTTGAGCATGGCGCAGGCGAAGACCGATACGCGGTTGCCGTCGACCTGTTTCTGAAACGCAATATGGCTGTCTTGCCCCCTGCCGCCTTTAAGGGCATGAAAATCGGCGTCTATCAGCATAGCAGCGTGGGGCGTGACATGCTGGTGACCCTGCTTGAGGGCTATGGCGCATCCGTCCTGCCGCTGGGGCGCTCGGAGATCTTCGTTCCTGTGGATACCGAGGCGGTATCGCCGGACACAATCGGCAAGCTTGCCGCCTGGGCACGCGAGCATGGCCTGGATGCCATCGTCTCCACCGATGGCGATGCCGACCGTCCGCTGGTGGCCGATGAAAAAGGCGTGCCCTTGCGCGGCGATCTGCTCGGCCTGATCACGGCAAACCTGCTGGGTGCCACGGTGATTGCTACACCCGTTACCTCCAATTCCGGCATTGAAGCGGCAAGCGGGTTTTCGGTCCTACGCACCCGCGTCGGCTCTCCTTATGTGATTTCCGCCATGAATGCGGCGCTCTCAGTGGGTGAAAGCGGTGTGATCGGCTTTGAGGCGAATGGCGGCGTGATGCTGGCCTCCGATTTCACCGTCCATGATGGAAGGCTTGCCGCTCTGCCGACCCGCGATTGTGTTATACCTATTCTGGCAGCGCTCTATGCAGCGGCGAGCACCGAACGCGCACTCTCCGCCGTGGTGTCAGACTATCGCCTGCCGATTGCTCTTTCTGACCGTCTTGAACACTACGCCTTGGACAAAAGCAGCGCGCTGATGGCATTTCTGCGCGTGTTGGACGAAAACCTGAACACCTTTCTGGCACCAATAGGGACCGTGCGGGAAACCAGCGATATCGATGGTTTACGGGTAACGCTCGACGATAACAGGGTCATCCATTTCCGCCCCTCCGGCAATGCCCCGGAAATGCGCTGCTATGTCGAGGCAAGCGACCAGGCATCGGCGGCCAGCCTGCTGGCCCAAGGTCTCGGCTTGCTGGCAAAATGGTCAGATTGACAAACCCAAAACCCTATAAAAAGGCCAATAAACAACGTGATGCAGTTCCCGGCGGGGTGCTGTCCGTGGAGCGCGAGTGACGATTATGCGCTTTTCTCTTCCGCCGCGTGCCTACTGCGGCTACACCATTTCCAGGATGATTTTATTGCAAAAAGGATGACTGATGGACCGCGGCCACGACCCCAGCGAACTTGAAATGGTGGTATTGATGACGCCGGATATGGCGAATTTTTCCGGCAAGGTGCATGGCGGCGCGCTGCTGAACATTCTCGACCGGGTCGCCTATTCCTGTGCCTCGCGCTTTTCGCAGCAATATGCGGTGACGCTGTCGGTGGATCAGGTGGTGTTTCGTCAGCCGATCCATGTCGGTGAACTGGTGACGTTCCGCGCCTCCGTCAATTATGCTGGGCGCACATCGATGGAAATCGGCATTCGGGTCGAGGCGGAGGAAATCCGCACCGGTGAACGTCGCCACACCAATTCCTGTTATTTCACTATGGTTGCCGTGGATGCCGAGGGCAAGCCAACCACCGTTCCGTCCTTCTGTCCCGAGACGCCGGCGAAAATTCGGCGGGAAAAGGCGGCCCGTGAGCGTCGCGCCCTGCGTCAGGAATTCGAGCATCGTTTCAAGCAGGTCAAGTTGTCCGGTCAGGACTAAAACATCATGCTTTGGGATTTGATCGTTTAACCCTAACCGGCGCCTTTTTGCGTTATGACCTGCGGCTCTCTGCGGCCCCATAGATGCTCTCCCGCCGGAACAGATCGATGACATGACCGAAATCACCCTGAATGTCCTGCCGATTTTCCTGCTGATCTTTTCCGGCTGGGCGCTGGTGCGCAGCCGGTTCCTGAACGTGGATATCGGTGACGCCTTGAGCGAATTTGTTTTCAAGGTCGCGGTGCCAGTTCTGCTGTTGCATACGATTACCCAGGCTGACTTTCAGGGCGCATCGCCTTTTCGGTTGTGGATTGCCTATTTTGCCGGAGTGGGCGTCACCTGGACCATCGGTCATCTCGTGGCGACACGGGTTTTTGGCCGCGACCAGCGGATTGGCGTGCTGGCCGGAGTGTCCTCAGCCTTTGCCAATAATGTCTTCATCGGCCTGCCCCTGGTCAGCCGCATGCTTGGCAATGACGGTGTCGTTGCTTTGTCCATTCTGCTGGCCGTCCATCTGCCTTTGATGATGGTGATCGGCACGGTCTTGATGGAACATGCCGAGCGCCGGGAAAGCGGGGTACAATTGCGGGGAATGCTCGCCGTCTTGCGCCAGGTTGGGCGAAATCTTGTCACCAATCCGCTGGTGATTGGCCTTGCCATCGGACTTATGGTGCATGTAATCGGCCTGCCAATCCCTGCAACAATCGAGACCGTGCTCAGTCAGATCTCCGCCATGGCCGGGCCAGCGGCGCTGATTTCGTTGGGCATGGCGCTTACCAAATATCGTGTCACCGGCAATGTCGGTATTGCCAGCGTTACCTCGGGCCTGAAATTGGTCCTGATGCCCGCATCCGTGTGGATGGCCTGCCACCTTCTGCATTTGCCGCATGAATGGACCATGGCGCTGGTGCTGACGTCTTCCGTGCCGACGGGCGTCAACGCCTGGCTGATCGCCAATCGTTTTGGCGTTGGCCATGCGCTGGCCGCCTCGACCATCACCATTACAACAGCGCTTGGGGTGTTTTCCGTCACGTTCTGGGCATGGCTGCTGGGCGCGTGATATGAAGGCTTTGCGTACAAAGCCAGAATGGGAGCGCTATAAAAGCTCAGGCCAGATCGGCGATCCGCCAATAAAGCGCTTCTGCGGGTAGGGCGTCTTCGTGCGGCGCCGCTAGCGCCAAGGTCGGGGCAGCATAATCCTCCGGTTCAAGCTCCAGAACGTCGGTGTGGTCGACTGTTTCAAGTGTGACATCGTCGCTCAGGGCATAAGGCTGGTTTTCGGATAGGGTTTCGTCGGCGCTTCCGCCATCTTCTTCCGCCGTTTCCTCATCCTCGGCAGAGCCGTCCCGCTGGTGCTGGCCATTGTTGTCCTGATGCGCGTCGTCGTCGCCCAGGGCCTCGATGGCATCCACACTCTCAGTCTTGCCGCGGCCGGGTTCATCCTGAACCGCGAGATAGCTTACCACTGGAAACGGCACGAAGGGCGGTACATGCAAAACCGATGCATGCACTATGGCCTGTGCCCCGGCGAGGGAGAGAATGGCCTGCTCACGGGTAATCTCTTCTTGCCGTACGGAAACCAATGCCGCCTGCGCTTCGTTGGCTGGTGTCTGGTTTGCCGAGGAATGTGCCTGCATCTGGCCGGCTTGCATCTGGCTTAAACGCCTTTGGTTTATCTCCAGCAATGTAGCCTGGTTGGCGCGGGCATCAGCATTGATCGCAGGGTGCAGATCGTTCTGTTCATTCTCCTGCATATCCTCCGTCTGGAAAAACATTTGGCGCAGCAAATCCGTGTCGGCATCCTCCTCCGGCGTCGTTGGGGGGTGGAGTGATGCTCCGGTTACATCCATCCAGCCCTTCAAAGACAGCACGGTGGCGACCATTGAATCGACGCCAGTGTCATCATCGCTGCGGCGCGGGATCGCATCCTGGCGATTATCCTGCAATGGAGCAGATGTGGTGAAAGCTCCATAGGCTCGGTTCGTCGCTTGTGTCTCCAAGCCATCCATCGCGGCTTCCCGCCCTGTCTGTGCAAGGCCTGTGGCAAGAGGCGGTGCTGCGCTATTCCCCATCGCCACGGCTACGGGCGTTCCGGTTGTTCCTGGCATTCCGGTCATTCCAGAGGTTCCAGTCTGGCCATTGCGGTCGAAAGCAGGCGCTTTCAAGCCTGTCTCCGTGGCAGCTTTGGCCGCAAGTCCCGTGCTTGTTTCCTCCGGCAGGTCATCCATGCGGGTCATAACCGTTTCGGATTCTACCATATTGCCAGCAATTGACCTGTTGTCCGTGGCTGGTGCTGCGCCTGTCGTTGTCGTTGTCGTTGTCGTTGTCGTTTCGTTTGTCACCAGCGCCATTGCGGCAGCAAGCGCTTCAGGGCGGACAGCTTGCAAAGGCGTCTGGCGCCCTGCCACTTCAGGGTTTGCGGGCGCTTGCGCCGAAGGGCTGCGAGCGACCGGAGTTTCCTCCCCCTGCGTACCATCAAGCATTGGTGTGGATGGCGTGCGGTTCGTGGTGACGTCTTCTGGTTGTGGCACAATCTGCGCGGTTTGAGCAACGACTGCCGCCTGCTCGGCTTGTGGTTGCGCGGTAGAGACCGCCGCGCCTTGCGCTGCGAGTGCCGTGGTTACGGGTTTTTCCGCAACCGGGCCTGGAGACTGTTCGCTTAACCCGGCAGCTGGCACGGGTTGCGCTGTTGCCGGATTTACCATTTGCGGTGCCGCTGTCTGGCCCGATGCTGGCGGGGCCCCGGCGGATTGAGGCGGTGGAGGGCTGGAGGGGCCCGCGCCATTTTGGCTATAGGACGAAACAACACTCAGCGCCTTCAGATCACCGCTATTGTTGCGTTTGATTTCCATATAGGCGGATAGCAAGGCTGCTTCCGGACCATCGGTATTTTGGAGAACCCTTAACAGGACCTCGATCTGCAATCCTTTCAGGGCTTGGGTCAACTGCGTTTGAAGCCGTGCTCTTTGGCCGTCGTCCAGATTGGCAAGGGCTGTCGCGAAGCGCTGGGCAAAGGCTGCGTCGGTTTCGCCGGGATCACGCTTCAGCCCGATCGATTGGCCAACCAGATCGGCAATTTGCGCCAGATCCGTTTGCACACTTTCCCGGCTGTTGAGCAAGAGGTTATTGATGCGTCCGGCAATCGCCGAACCGCCCTCCCGGTCGACCCGGATCAGGCTATCGCTCGTCAAGCCGCTCATGGCCGTGTCGGACAGGGCGGCCTCGGTGGCGCTGTCGTGAAAATTTGGCGCAGTGCGCGATAAAGCTTGAACGGGAGGCAACATAGCATATCCCTTTTTGCAGAAGGACCTGGTCAACCAAGGCCCGGCCGTGCAATCCGGAGTTTAAGGGCAGAGTGTGCTGGAAAGCCGCTCATGCGGCTTTGATATCGGCTGCCCCGGCCCAGAACCTTATGCACCGGATCTGAAAACCCATGCACCCCAGCTACGCGGGATTGCGTCGGACGCCGTGCAAGGCAGTTGCGAATCACCTTATCAGGATAGAATGGTCGCACATGGTTAACAATATGTTAAAGCTCTGATCTGCTCATCTCGGAGAGAGCGTTTCACCGTAATCCGTTCTATCTGCTGGTTAATTTTCTCCTTAAATCGATTCCGGTTTCGGGAATTATGAAGTAGCATACACCACACCATAACCCTGCCCGATTGCAACATGCCGGTGAGCCTGATGAGCCGTATCAATCTGATCCTGAACACCGATAGCTACAAACTGGGGCATTTCCTGCAATATCCTCCCGGAACCCGGGCTGTGAGCGGTTATGTGACAACACGTGGTGCATCCCTGCGACCCGAAGTGGTGTTTTTCGGCCTGCAGATGTTCCTCAAGGAATATCTGTCGCAGCCCATTACCCAGGCCGATATTGATGAGGCGCGGGAGCTGGCCGCCCTGCACGGCCAGCCTTTCGACCAGGCTGGCTGGCACTATATTCTCTCTGCCCATGGCGGTTTCCTGCCCTTGCGCATCGAGGCGCTGCCAGAGGGCAGCTTCCTGCATCGCGGCGTGCCGATGGTGCAGGTGGTCAATACCGATCCGGCCTGTTTCTGGTTGCCCTCCTATATTGAGACGGCGCTGTTACGGGCGGTGTGGTATCCGTCCACGGTCGCCAGCTCGCTTCGCCATGTGAAGCAGACTTTGAAGCCCTTTCTCGATAAAAGCTGTGATGACCCGGCGGGCGTTATTGGTTCGCGGCTGTTTGAATACGGCGCGCGCGGTGCAGCCAGCCTGGAGCAGGCCGGGCTGGGCGGTGTGGCCAATCTGCTGCATTTCGATCACACCGACACGCTGGAAGCCGTGCTGTATGCCCGCCGCTATTATGGCGCTGAGATGGCCGGTCTCTCGATTCCGGCCTCGGAACATACGACCATGATCGCCTGGGGCCAGGACCAGGAAGTGCAGTCCTTCGCCAATATGATCGACCGGTTCGGCGATTATCCGGCCTATTCAGTGGTATCGGACAGCTATGACATTCACAATGCGGTGTCGGAAATCTGGGGCAAAACGTTGCAACAGAAAGTGCGCTCCAAGCCCGGCAGGCTGATCGTGCGGCCCGATAGTGGTGATCCGATCGATGTTCCGGTCCAGACGGTGGCCCAGCTCGCCTATCAGTTCGGCACGCGCTTGAATGCCAAAGGCTATAAGGTTCTGGATGACAAGGTGCGGGTCTTGCAGGCGGACGGCGTGTCATTGCGCGATATCACTATGATCCTCGGTCGGCTGGAAGCCATGGGCTTTTCGGCGGAAAATATTTCCTTCGGCATCGGCGCATCGCAATTGCAGAAGGTCAGCCGCTCGACCTATTCCTTCACGATGAAATGCAGTGCCATCATGGACGGGCAGGAGCGTTGGCGTCCCATTTCCCGCCGTCCGGTCACCATGCAGGAACGCATGCCGGAACCTGGGCGTCGTGCCGTCGTCGTGGAGGGAGACGAGTTCGCCTCCATTGCATTGGAGGATCTAGGCCGTCGCACCAATCATTTGCAGCCGGTTTGGGAAAATGGCCGCCTGCTGAAAGAGTGGAGCTTTGACGAAATCAAAGCAAAAGCCCGGACGCCGCATCGCATGGATATGTGATGCGATGGCGTGAATCGGCGGTCAATTCTGAAGTGCTGTTTGGGGTTTCTGCTTCAAACGGTGTCGGGCAGGAACATGCGATAGAGACCATTGTCGTCGGCAAGGAAGCCCGAAGGACGCTCGATGACTGGTGATCCGTCCTCCTCGCTTGAGGACATGGCATCGAGCCAATTGGCCGGTAGTCGCTCTTCTTCCTTGACGTCGTCTGCCTTGATCTCGGCAATTTCCTCGATCATTTCCGCAGACAGTGGTGGAATTTCCTCCCTCGGCAGCTGGCGTTGAGGGGTGGAGAACAGGAACCCGATCTGCTGGCTGTCGTCATGTGCCGCTCCGAGCCGCACAGTCCGTTCCACAGGATAGGCCTGGGCGGAAGATGCCGAGGAAAGCAAAACACCGTCTCTCGCAATTGATGCAGTATCCATCATGGTCACACAGGTCAGGCGCACATGGCTTCATCCATGGTCGCTATGGCTTCAGCTTGAACGGGCAATGGCTTGAGTGTGCACACATCGTTGCGCCCAGCCTGTCCCATCGATGTTTGGCAATCGGCTCGAGCTTTCGTCCGTTTTGCTGCCAGGGCAAAAGCTAGGCCGAAATCTTTAAGGAAATACTGATGAAACCGACATTACCGGAAAGATATATTTTACCTTGACGGACGTCAGCTTTGGTGGAGATCGCACCCTTTGAGTGATGAAATCCAGGTGCTGCGGAGCTTGCAACAGCGCCCGTTTTTGATAGGCATGGGCCAACAAGGATGAGGTGGCACCCATGACGATCACGTTGTATGGCATCAAGAATTGCGACACGATGAAAAAGGCGCGGACCTGGCTGGAGACGGCGGGTATCGATTATGTCTTCCACGATTACAAGGCCAAGGGCATCGACTACGCCAGCCTTCAGGCCTGGAGTGCCAAGCTTGGCTGGGAGGTATTGCTGAACCGGGCGGGCACCACGTTCAAAAAGCTTCCCGAGGAAGCCAAGGCCGATATGACCGAGGAAAAGGCTCTGGAGCTGATGCTCGCCCAACCGTCTATGATCAAGCGCCCGGTTCTGGACAAGGACGGGGCGCTGACGGTGGGCTTCAAACCGGAGCAATATCAGGTTGTTTTCGCAGGTGCCGGGTCTTAAATTTCGGCCCGATGCTCCAGGGTCTACATCGCTGTAACGAGGCAAACAATGTCGAAATCGACCCGCGCCACACTGGCAATGGAAAAGGCTGGTCTTGCCTTTACCGTGCATCACTACGATTACGATCCGAACGCCGAGCGGATTGGTTTGCAGGCGGCGGAAGCGATTGGCGAGGAGCCGCGCCGGGTGCTGAAAACCCTGATGGCGGAGGTGGATGGCAAACCTGTCTGCGTCGTCCTGCCCTCCGACCAGGAGGTGAGCATGAAGAAACTGGCCGCCGCCATCGGCGGAAAGCATGCCGCGATGATGAAGCCCGCCGCGGCCGAAAAGCTGACCGGCTTTGTCGTCGGTGGCATCAGCCCTTTCGGCCAGAAAAAATTGGTGCCGACCGTGATCGAATTGTCGGCACTCGACGAGCCGCATGTCTATCTCAATGGTGGCCAGCGCGGCTTGCAGGTGCGTTTGGAGCCAAAGGCGGCGCAAGTCGCGCTCAACGCCATTGCCGCGCCTGTGATCGCCTGACGTTTGATTGGTTGGCGGTGTTTTTGCCTTCAATTCTGTATGAAATGACCTATCTCTGTCTCGTGATCACGTGGGTCTTCAGCTCACCGCTGATCCGGTACCGATGGGGACCGGATGGCGCAACCGGAAGCCCGCCGCCTCTGCGTGATAGAAAAGCGCAGGTGCTTTCGTTTCGAAAACCAGGAAAAAAATGTATGACCCTGCCTGATGTCTCAAATTCCATCGATCCGGTAAAGCTCGACAAACTGGCCGAAGTGGCCGTCAAGGTTGGCCTACGGCTGGTGCCGGGCCAGGATCTGGTGATCACCGCGCCGCTGAACGCGCTGCCGCTGGTGCGCAACATTACTCGCCATGCCTATATGGCCGGTGCCGGTCTTGTGACGACCTTCTATTCGGATGAAGAGACGACGCTGGCCCGCTATGCGCATGGCACGGATGCAAGTTTCGACCGGGCTTCCGGTTGGCTTTACGAGGGCATGGCCAAGGCTTATGCGGGGGGTGCTGCGCGGTTGGCGATTTCCGGTGACAATCCCATGCTGCTCGCCAGCCAGGACCCGGCCAAGGTGGCGCGGGCCAACAAGGCCAATTCAATTGCCTATAAGCCTGCCTTGGAGCCGATTTCCAATTTCGACATCAACTGGAATATCTCGTCCTATCCCAATCCATCTTGGGCCGCTCAGGTGTTTCCGGATCTGCCCCTGGATGAGGCGGTGAAAAAGCTGGCGGATGCGATTTTTGCCGCGTCCCGGGTCGATCAACCCGATCCGGTCGCTGCCTGGGCGGCTCATAATGGCGAGTTGGCCAAACGGTCGGCCTGGTTGAATGGCGAGCGGTTCTCCAGTTTGCATTTCACCGGCCCCGGCACGGATCTGCGGGTTGGCCTGGCCGATGGCCACGAATGGCACGGGGGCGCCTCCACGGCCAAGAATGGCATTACCTGCAATCCGAATATCCCGACGGAAGAGGTATTCACCACGCCGCACGCGCTAAAAGTGGAGGGTGTGGTCTCTTCCACCAAGCCCTTGTCGCATCAGGGGACGCTGATCGACAATATCCAGGTGCGGTTTGAAGCGGGCCGGATCGTCGAGGCCAAGGCTTCGCGCGGGGAAGAAGTGCTCAATAAGGTCTTGGACACCGACGAGGGCGCCCGGCGTCTGGGAGAAGTGGCCCTGGTACCGCATTCATCGCCGATTTCGGCGTCCGGCATCCTGTTCTACAACACGCTGTTTGACGAAAACGCCTCGTGCCATATCGCGCTTGGCCAGTGCTATTCCAAATGCTTCCTGGACGGAGCGTCGCTGACGCCGGAGCAGATCAAAGCTCAGGGCGGCAATTCGTCGTTGATTCATATCGACTGGATGATCGGTTCCGATAAGGTCGATATCGACGGGGTGAAAGCGGATGGCACAACGGTGCCCGTGATGCGCAAGGGCGAATGGGCCTGAACATGCACACGGCCCGCGTTTGATAAACGCAGGCCGATTTCATCGAATAGAGACCCGCGCACCAAATGTGGTGCGCGAAAGTCGTCATAATTTTTGAATTTGTTGCATGATTTTCTCTTCAAGCCGATTCCGGTCTAAAGAATTATGCAGTAAGGCCGATCAGCCCTGTCTGGCCTTACGGTTGGCATAACGCTGATCGCGTTGCGCCTTGCGGGTGGCTTCGTCTTCAAGCAAACGGGAAATTCGGGCTTTTTCAGCGGCTTCGCGCGCATCGGCTTCGGCCGTTGCTTCTGCGGCAAGTGCGGCTTCACGTGCAGCTGTCTCGGCTGCAAGCTGTTGCTGTTCCTGCAGTTTTGTCTGTTCGCGCTCGGCGCGCCGTGCTTCTCTGGCCTCGGCTATTGCCTGGCGCTCTGCCTGGCGGGCGAGACGGGTTGGTTCCGACGCTTCCTGTGCGGCCTTATAGGCCTGAAGGAGGGCGGCCTTTGCGTCGGCAGCGGTGGTACGGCGGTCGACGACTTCATTTTTCCGGCTATTTTTCAAAGAGATGTTCCAGTTGTAGATAGGGCCTGCAAATCAGGCTTTTCGGGTCGTTTTGGCAGCAGTTGCGGCGTCAGCCATCTGCTGGTCCTGCAATTCCTTGGCAAGTCGCGCTTCACGCAGCCTGAGGGTTTTTTCTTCACGGGCAAGCACGAGCGAATCCTGTTCTTCCACGGCACGACCGCGCGCGAAGAACTGCGACTGCTCCTTGTCAAAAGCGATTTCCGCCTGCTGACGTGATTTACTATAATTTTCTGCCATGGGGTCGCGCCTTTCTGGGTGGCAGCGCCGCGTGCCGGGCATGGCGCGCAAAAAACGCTACGACATTCTGCGCCGTGTACATTCAGGTGTACGTGAGGCCGCTGTGACACTTATTACGAAGGCTCAAAGATGTGGTTCACATCCTCGCCCTGAAGACATGCAGATATCTCAAAGACAACAAGGACTTGAGATGTTTGCAAACGGCATAGAAATTGCCATCTTCACGGTCTCTTCGCATACCATCTGCTGCATATTTCATGTGCGACCCAAACCGGGCGCAAGATGGTATGCAACAGGAAATCGTGTGAGCGCGGTCTGCGACGGCGCGGCAGGCAATAAAAAAGGCCAGGCAAACTGCCTGACCTTGGTTGGATCATGCTCTCAACAATGCCAGTACATCCGTGGTCAAAGGAAAGCCGAACCCTATATTAAGCAGCCTGGAGATTGCAGGCCGACATTTTGCCGGACTTGTTGTCGCGTTCCATGTCGTAGGCGATCTTCTGGCCTTCGACGATTTCACGCATACCAGCGCGTTCAACAGCAGAGATATGCACGAATGCATCTGGGCCGCCGTTGTCAGGCTGAATGAAGCCGAAGCCCTTAGTGGAATTAAACCATTTAACTGTGCCAGTGGTCATGATGAACCCTTTCATAGCATATTGAGTGACCACAGCGCAAAACGCCGTGGATGAGGATAGCGATTTTTGAAAGGAAGGTTCGTTCAGGGCGCGGTGCTAATTGCGCGGTAACCAAAGCTCAGCAAGCAAATATCGATGACCAATAGATACCCCCTCAAGGCATGCATGTCAACCAAAGCTTTGAATTTATTATGATCCGCCTTTATTCCGGGCTATGGTGAAGGGGTCCAAAGCCTTGTATCCGCACCGTAATCTCTGTCTGTGCGGCACCGCGTTCAAACGTCCATTCTGTCGCTCGTCACGGTGCCGTTTGCACTCTTTTGGTTAGAAAAGACTACCCTGTCCGGCGGGTGGCTCCGATTTTTTCGGCGATTTGGGCAAGGGATTCGGTTTTACCGGGACTGGGGTTGTCGTGGCAGGAGCGGCTTGCGGTGAAGGTGACGCTTTATCGCCATCGCCGGTCACGGCGGAAACCCGGCCATCGGCAAATTCGATGGCGATGGCGCGCCCATCCTCAAGACCTGCCGCACGCGAAAGGGGCCGGTCGTCCTCCCCACGGATCACGGCATAGCCGCGCATCAGGACATTCTTGTAGGACAGCGATTGCAGCATCCGGTCGTGGGCCGACACCGTGGAGCGGGCGCGGCGAAGATCGTTGATAACAGCACTGTCGGCCCGGCGCGAAAAGCTGTCCAGCCGGTCTCTCGAGCGTCCCGTTTGGGCCTTCAGCCGGGCCGGAACCGCCGTCAATGTTGCATCGATCCGGCCAAGATTGGCTTTCTGCCGCTCGATCAGCCGTTCGATAATCCGGTCGGCAAGGGCGGCGCGCTCGCTGACCCGCTGCCGACGCTCCACCAACCGGCGCACCAGCATATCCGGCGACAATTTGGCGGCGGCCCGCTCGAAGCTTTGCCGCTTGGTCATGGTATTGAGTTCCAGGCTGCGGCCAAGACCGCTGGCCGCTTCGTCGAAACGGCGGCGCGGCAGCGCCAGCAATTGATCTAGGGAGGGTAGGGCGCGGGCCAGCGCCCGCAGGTTCTGGCGACGATGATCCATCTGGCGGTTGACGGCACCTGCCAGTCGGGCAGCAAGCCCGGCCAGTTGCGCTTCCAGATCCGCCTTGACCGGCACGGCCATTTCAGCCGCCCCTGTCGGCGTCGGCGCCCTGACATCGGCTGCATAATCGATCAGTGTCCAGTCTGTTTCATGGCCAACCGCCGAAATCAGCGGAATGGCGCTGGCGGCGGCGGCGCGTACCACGGCTTCGTCGTTGAAGCTCCACAAGTCTTCCAGGCTGCCGCCACCGCGCGCGACGATCAGCACGTCCGGCCTCGGAATGGCACCATCAGGCTGAAAGGCATTGAAGCCGTTGATTGCGTTAGCAACGTCGTCGCCGGAGCCTTCGCCTTGCACTTTGACGGGCCAGACCAGGACATGCACGGGAAAGCGGTCTGAAATCCGGTGAAGAATGTCGCGGATTACAGCACCGGTGGGCGAGGTGACGACGCCGATCACCTTCGGCAGGAATGGCAGCAATTGCTTGGTAGCCGGATCGAACAGGCCTTCTGCGGTAAACCGGCGCTTGCGCTCCTCAATCAGCGCCATCAGGGCACCAGCACCGGCTGGTTCCATCTGCTCAATGACGATCTGGTATTTGGACGAGCCAGGGAAGGTGGTGATACGGCCAGTGGCGATCACTTCCATGCCTTCTTCTGGCCGGTATTTCAGCTTGGAAAACGATCCCTTCCAGACCACCGCGTCGATCCGCGCCTTGTCGTCCTTCAGCGAAAAATAGGCATGACCGGAGGAATGCTGGCCTCGAAAACCGGAAATTTCGCCGCGCACCCGTACCTGGTCGAAGGCGGTTTCGATGGTGCGCTTGATCGATCCGGAAAGCTCCGAGACGGAAAATTCGGTCAGATTGCTGGGCTGGTCGTCGTCAAAGAAAGAGGCCATGACAGTGTTTTATCCAAGCTTCCAAAAAAACGCATCTTTTTTTGGAAAGAAGTAAACAGGCTTTGTTCGGGCCGTTTTCGTGGGGCCAATCGTTAACTCTCGGGTGGCAATATGCCTGATATCACGATTTGTCTGTCATACGGGATCGCATCCATGACCTTTCTCATCGCCATGGCAATTGGCATCGCCACCGCAACGACCAGAAGCATCCTGGCAATTGTTGCGGTTTCGCTGATGCTTTTGACGGCGGGGCTGGTCATGCTGGCTCTTTCGCCTGCGATGACGGCGATGGATCTGCTGACGGCGCTGATCGCCTATAATGTCGGGCTGATCGATTGCCTGGTGGTCTCGCTTGCCCTGTCGCAGCGCAAGATTGCCTGATTTCACTATTCGCCTGATCTCAATATTCGTTTTTAAACTCTATCCGTTCACGGCTGCGGCTTTACCAAAAAGATCCGCAGGCCGGACCGGCTGTCGGCTGCAAGCGGCTCAAGATAATCAGGCACGATGTTGCGGTTCAGATCCGCATAAAGCCCATCTGGCTTCAAGGCGATCAACTGGCGGGTTTGCGCATCGGAGGGGCAGAAGGCGAGAATGCCGACATGGGCGCCCACCAGAAAAGCATGGGCGTCCGGTGGTGTCGACAGGCCGATATGCAGTTCTGTCAACATGCCTGCCTGATTGCGATGATAGGGTGCCGTCAATATCCGATGTGGGGTGAATCGCAGGATGGACGTGCCGCTATCCGATGGTGCGACAACTGTCGTTGGTGCCAAGCCTGACAATTGCGAAAGCGCTTTTTCGGATGAGCAATCGCGGCTGGCATCTTTGGATGCGGCGCCTGGCCGAAACTGTGGTTTCAATCGCGCCGTTCCTTCCACAGCAAGTGTGCCTGCAACCGCCCACACGGAAGGGACTGACAGAAGAATGGCGGCGATATAGGCGAGGCTTGAGAGAATGCGGGCTGGTCGCAGCATCGCACGCCCGCGCAGATCGGCAACCAGCAGCGCGAGCGGCAGGATCGGGATCAGGTTGGAAAACATTGCGCCGCGCACCTGGATCAGCGCGACACCGAGGCTGACCGCCAGCAAGAGCGCCAGCGCCAGATGCGCCTCCACCTGGTTTTTTCGCCAGACCTGGGTAAGACAGAACAGCAGCCCGAACAGGCCAACAGCGTAAAAGCCGCCGAGAGTTCCCGGCTCCTGCTGCGCCATGGCAAAGACCGAGCGAGCCTCGCCAACATTGTTCAGCCATAGCGTCACCAGCATCGGATCGAGGCTGGCGAGAGGATTGCCGAGGCATTGTGGCGCGACGATCAGGGCTGAGAAACCGACGCTGGCGCCGATCATCAGCAGCAGGAACAGCCGAACACCGGCAGGAAACCGGCTGGCAAAGGCGGCAGCGGAAAACAGCAATCCGCCGCCAATCGCCGTCAGGGCGTAAAAGCCGAAGGAGAGGTTGTCGCAAGTGACCGTGCGATAGGATTGCGCAGGCACGGTTGCGGCAAACAGCAGCGTGACCGACAGCGCCAGGCTAAGAGAATAGGCCATGGCACAGGCCCGCATTGCTTTACCATGCCAGGCCCAGAGCAGGGCGACGGTAGCGCAGGCCGTGGCAATCAGCGGCGTGGTTTCTGCGCCGATGGCCAGCGCCAGAGCCGCTGCCGCACCGGCCAGCGTAAACCATATCGATGAGCGAGCCCCAGTCTGAGCGCTTGGCCCGGCGGTGGAAAGCACGGCGGTTAGGAAAGCGATCAGGGCGATCTGGACATTGTGATGATCGATTGCACCGGGCAGGAAACGGTTGGATGTCAGAAGATAAAGGGCGCTCAGGCAAAGCGCCAGATGCATGGTCACTTTGCCGCCCAGCGCCCATCCGGCAGCACCGAGCGACAGCATGACCGGCACGGTCCAGAGGAGCGGCCAGATGGCAAGGGCCACGGCCTCGGCTGTACGCGGCGCAAACCAGACACCGGCCAGCCGGATCAAGGTGGCAATCGGCCAGTCGATCAACCGCGACCAATGCATCAGCGTTCCGGGTGCCAGGCCCAGCCGGTATTGCATCATGTCGAACCAGCTCTGACCGGCAAGATAATCCCTGACTTCGACCAGCCGCATGGCATCGTCATTGTCAGCGCCGACATAATCCTTGGCAAAAGGCAGCGTCGTCGCACAGATGACGACGATGACGAGAAGGCAATAGCCCAGTATCACCGGCAGGAGGCGCGGGACGGTCTCATGAGCCGTCACCAGAGAAGATGTAGAGGATGCGGGAAGGGAAGACTTGGGCGTCATCGGTATTTCCGGTTGTTCGGGGCCTCCCGTTTCGGGGAGATGCGACCAAGATTCTTCGATTGTTCGGCTTATCCGAAACCTAGCCTTAACCTTCTCAAGAAATAGTAAAATCTCAAGGAGCCGCATTTCGGCTGCCCGAACATCTGTATCGAGTAAGTTCATGGGCCAGACACCAGTACCGGACGTGGCGGTCCTTATTCCCTGCTATAATGAGGCTGGCACCATTGCCTCGGTGGTGCGCGGTTTCCGTACCGCCCTGCCGCAGGCGCGGGTCTATGTCTATGACAACAATTCCACCGATGGTACGGCGTTGGCCGCCATGCTGGCCGGTGCCGAGGTGTTGTACGAGCGGCGGCAGGGCAAGGGCCATGTGGTGCGCCGGATGTTTGCCGATATCGATGCCGATATCTATCTGATGGCCGATGGCGATGGCACCTATGCGCCGCAGGACGCGAATGCGTTGATCAACCTGCTGATGCAAGAGCGCGCCGACATGGTGGTCGCCACGCGCCGCAATGTCCACAATGATGCCGGACGCCAGGGGCATGCGCTTGGCAATCGTCTGTTTAACGAGCTGTACCGCTTTCTGTTTGGCCCGGGCTTTACCGATATCTTCTCCGGCTACCGTGCCTTTTCGCGCCGCTATGTCAAAACCTTTCCGGCGGTATCGGCAGGCTTTGAAATCGAGACGGAAATGTCCGTCCATGCCTCGCGGCTGAAATTGCCGGTGGTGGAACTGGAGCTAGACTATGGGCGCCGGCCCGAGGGCTCCCATTCCAAGCTATCGACCCTGCGCGACGGCGCAAAAATCCTCTGGATGTTCGCCATGCTGTCCAAAGAGACGCGGCCATTCGCGACGTTTTCGGCGCTGGCCGGGCTGGTCCTGGCAATAAGCCTCGGTTTTATGGCCCCGGTTCTCGGCGAATATTTCACCACTGGCCTCGTCTCGCGGCTTCCGACCTGGGTTCTATCGGTGGTTCTGCTGTTGATGAGCCAACTATTGTTTACGGCGGGGCTGATCCTGGATTCGCTGTCGCGGGCGCGGGCCGAGCATTTACGGCTTTCCTATATTGCTCTGCCCGCCTTTATCGCTCCTGAAAACGCTGCCTTGTCAGCGGCTGATCCCGCCATCGATCCGGCTCGGTCGGCTGCGGATGCGGCATGAAAAAGCTGGTCCGTTTTGCTCTGGTCGGCAGTGCGGGTTTTGCCGTGGATGCCGGGCTTTTATGGCTGCTTCTGTCTTTCAGCGCTCTCGGCCCCTTGCCGGCCCGCGCTTTTGCTATCCTGGCGGCCCTGCTCGTCACTTGGTGGCTCAACCGGGCCTTCACCTTCGGTGCGTCCCGGCGAAGCCTCGCCGTCGAGGGCTTTCGCTATGGCTCGGTCGGGGTGGTTTCGGCGCTGGTCAATTACGGTCTTTATGCCGGGTTGTTGATCGCCATCCCGGCACTCAATCCTTTCGCAGCGCTGGTTTTCGCATCGCTTGCCGCGATGGCTTTCAGCTTTTTCGGCTATTCGCGGTTTGTGTTTCGCCGTTGAAGCGTTGAGATCGGTTGGATCAAACCGGCTCCCAACCATCCTTTTCGCTGGCCCGGTAAATCGCATCAATGAAACGCTGGTTGGCGCGGGAGTTTTCCAGCGTCACAACGTTGCTTTCCTCACCTCGGGCTGCCTTGGCAAAGGCCTCAGCCTCCAGACGATATTGGCGGCTGTCGGGAAAGCGGAAGATTTGCGATTCGCTGTGGTTGCGGTTGGTCAGTTCCAGCTCTTCCGCCCCCCAGCGGTCGGCATTGAAAGGTGATTTCACCTCGATAAACCCTTCATTCCCATGAAACACCATGGTCTGGCGTGCGGCCATCTGGGTGGCGATGTAAAAGCTCATGTCGAAACTGCCAAAATCGGCTTTGACGCTAGAATAGATGTCGGTGCCGAATTCTGGATCGCGTTCTGTCACCGCCTGCACCCGCACCGGCTCAAGGCCTGTCACGAAGCGGGTGGTGATGGTCGGATAGACACCAATATCCGGGAGCGCACCACCGCCGAGTTCCGGGATATTGCGCATATTGCCGGGATCGCGGTTGAAGTAAGTGAAAGAGCCCTGCACATGCCGCAACTTGCCAATGGCACCATCGGCCAGAAGGGCGCGGACCTTGTGCCAGACGGGCGCATAGGTGACCATGAAGGCTTCCGAAATCAGCACCTTGTTACGGTCGCGCGCGGCGATCAGGCTATCGATCTCTGCCGCTTTCAGGGCAATCGGCTTTTCGCACAACACATGCTTGCCCGCATCGGCGGCCTTGATCGTCCATTCCACATGCTGGGCGGTCGGCAGGGGGATATAAACGGCATCGATCAGGTCCGAGGCCAGCATCTCTTCATAGGACCCGAAGGCATGCGGAACGGAAAAGCGGTCGGCCATCGCCCGGGCCTTGGCAAGGTCGCGGCTGGCAACGGCGCTGACCACGGCCCCTTCCGCATCCTGAATGGCCGGTACGACCAGTTCACGGCCGATTTTCGCCGTCGATAAAATTCCAAACCGCAGCATGATTTTTCCTCCACAAACCGTATTTCTGTAGACGACACATAACGCCTATGCCCGGATTGTGAACAGGCCTTGGTTGCCATCGACGCAGTAAGCTTTACTTTCCTGTCGAATTTTCCCTCTCGGACTTTCATGGAGACCTGTCATGCAGAAACGAAATCTCGGACGTTCCGGTCTGGCGATCGCCCCCGTCGTGTTCGGCGGCAATGTGTTCGGCTGGACGGCAGACGAGCAAACCTCGTTCAAACTGCTCGATGCGTTTTTCGATGCCGGCTACAATGCCATCGATACTGCGGATGTGTATTCGCGCTGGATAGACGGTCATTCCGGCGGTGAATCGGAAACCGTGATTGGCAAATGGCTGAAACAGGGACATGTCGTGCGCGACAAGGCGGTGATCGTCACCAAGGTCGGCATGGATATGGGCCAGGGCAAACCCGCGCTTTCGGCCAAATGGATTGTCGAGGCGGTTGAAAACTCCCTGAGGCGGCTTCAGACCGATTATATCGATCTCTATCTGTCCCATACGTTCGATCCCGATACCCCGCATGAGGAAACATTGGGTGCCTATGCCAAGCTGAAGGATGCGGGCAAGATCCGCGCCTTCGGCTGCTCGAATTTCGATGCCGCTCAATTGCAGGTATCCTTTGATGCGGCGGCCAAAGCGGGCCTGCCGCGCTATGATGTGATCCAGCCCGAATATAACCTCTACACCCGCGAGAAATTCGAGGGGTCGCTGGCAGAGCTTTGCATCCGTGAAGAGATCGGCGTGATCAGCTATTACGCCCTGGCGGCAGGCTTTCTCACCGGAAAATATCGCCAAGTGGAAGATGCCGAAGGCAAGGCGCGCTCCTACCGCGTCACCAACTATCTGAACGACAAGGGCCACCGCATCCTCGACGCCCTGGACGCGATCGCCGCCGAAACCGGCACGACCCCTGCCACGGTGGCCATTGCCTGGGTCGCGGCTCGCCCCGGCATTACCGCGCCCATCGCCTCAGCCACCAGCCTGTCGCAGCTTGAAGCGATGGTCAGGGCTGGAACATTGGAACTGTCGTCGGCGCAGATGCAAAGCCTGAACGAAGCTGCATCAGCCTAATAGGGCATGCGAGATCAATAAGGGGAAGGTTCTGTAGCCTTCCCTGCTCAACTCCGGTGCCGGAAGAAATCGACGAAGGCGCGCAGGGCAGGGCGCATCTGGCGGCGGGTTGGGTAATAGATGTAAAACCCGTCGAAGGGTGGACACCAGTCTTCGAGGACGCGGATGAGCTTGCCCTCGGCGATATCCTCTTTCACCCGCTGGTCGAAGACGAAGGCCAGCCCCGCGCCGCCCAGTGCTGCCAACCGGATCAGCCGTTGATCGGCGAGTGTGAGGATGCCGGGAACATCGACCACCACCGGTCTGCCGTCCTTTTCCAGTTCCCATCGATAGATCCGACCGCTGGAAAAGCGGCGGCGAATACAGCGGTGTTCCATCAGATCGTGGGGATGCCGGGGTAGGGGATATCGATCGAAGTAATTCGGCGATCCGACAATGGTGCCGCGGATCGGGTCGCTGGCCTTGACTGCCACCATGTCCGCTTCCAGATGTTCGCCCAGCCGTAATCCGGCATCGAAACCTTTCTCGACGATATCCTCGAATACGTCGTTGGTGCTCAGTTCCAGCTGAATATCGGGATATAACCGTAGAAAGTCACCAAGCCTCGGTACAAACAGGTCTTCTGCCGCCAGATGCGGCATGGTGATCCTGAGCGGTCCGGCCGGATGGGTTTTGTGTTCTGCCAGCCCTTCCAGTGCCGTGTCGATCTCGGCCAGCGCCGGGGCCAGTTTTTGCAGCAATTGCCGTCCCTCCTCGGTCGGAGCGACGCTGCGGGTGGTGCGCGCCAGTAGCCGGACGCCAAGGCTTGCCTCCAGTGCCGACACCGCATGGCTGACAGCGGAAGGCGCAATGCCCAGTTCTTCTGCCGCTTTTCTGAAGCTCGATGTTTCGGCCACCGTTGCCAGCACCGCCAGTTGGGATAATTGAATTCTGTTCATTGTTCTATTTGTTAGAACAGTGCCTGCGCATTTGCATCCATTATCTTTCGCGGCAAAGGCGGTATCTTGCTGGTATTGATCCTGATTGAGAAGGTGAAGACCATGAAAACCCGAAAACTCGGCTCCGACCTGTCCGTCTCCGCCATTGGCCTTGGCTGCATGGGGATGAGCCATGGCTATAGTCCGTCTGCTGATGAAAATGCTTCGCTTGCCACGTTGGCGCGGGCCGTCAAGCTTGGTGTGACGTTCTTCGATACGGCGGAAGTCTACGGGCCGTTCACAAATGAAATCTTGGTCGGAAAGGGGTTGAAGCCCTATCGTGACCAGGTGGTGATCGCCACCAAGTTCGGCTTCAAGATCGATCCGGCGCAATCCTCACAGAATGCCATGGTTGGGCTCGATAGTCGGCCTGAACACTTGAAAGCGGTGGCCGAAGCCTCGTTGCAACGCCTCGGCATCGATGTCATCGACCTTTTCTACCAGCATCGCGTCGATCCCGATGTGCCGATTGAAGAGACGGTCGGGGCAATGGCCGATCTGGTGAAACAGGGCAAGGTGCGCGCCCTTGGTCTGTCGGAAGCCAGCGCCGAGACCTTGCGCCGTGCCCATTCCGTCCATCCGATCGCTGCCATTCAGAGCGAATATTCCCTCTGGACCCGTGACCCGGAGGAAAACGGCGTGCTGGACACCTGCCGTGAACTGGGTATCGGCTTCGTACCCTTCAGCCCTCTGGGACGCGGCGCGTTGACCGGTGCATTGAAGAACCTCGATGGCCTCTCCGACACCGATTTCCGCCGGGGTCTGCCACGCTTCCAGCAGGAAAATTTCGACGCCAATCTGGCGCTGATCAATGCGCTGGAAGATATGGCCAAGACAAAGGGCGTGTCAGCCGCTCAATTGGCACTCGCCTGGGTGTTGGCCCAAGGTGATTTCATCGTGCCTATCCCGGGGACCACGAAAATTGCCAATCTGGAAAAGAATATCGGTGCCGTCGATATCGTCCTCAGTGAGGAAGAGGTGCGCACCTTGGGTGATCTGTTGTCACCGCAGAAAGTGGCTGGCGGACGCTATCCCGAAAAAATGGCGGCGATGGCCAATAAGTAATTCAATCAGATCGTGATATAAAAAATCTCCCCGGCATGGTGGTTTTGCCGGGGAGATAAAGACCGCAAAAGGGCTGATCAGCCCTTGTAATGCTTGCCGTGACGGATCGGCGGGCCATTATCCAGCGACTTAGGCGTGGACGGTGGCATATAGGCGAGCTTCAGCGATGCAAGTGTCGCACCGAGATTGACGCCTAGCGTGCTTTCCAGCGCGATAGGCTGTAAGGCCACCGAGCCTTGGAAGCCGCCCATCAGCAGGTTGACAGCACCGCCAAAGCCAACTGCGGCATTGGCGCTGGTGCCGCCATAGCTACCTTGCAAGGCGCCTTCCACCAGACGACCCGGCGCATAGACGGCCCACGCCATTTTGCCGCCCTGCACATAGCCAAGGTCGATGCCGATCTTGCTGAGCGTGCCCTGATAATATTCGACTGGTGCCGATGTGGTCGGCTTGAATTCGCAGGTCAGATCGCGGCTGGAGCCGACGACCGCGCTGATCCCGGGGCTCATTTCGCAGGTGAGCATGCCAACCTGCACCGCAGCTTTGGCGCCCGTGGCGCCCAGCGGAAGCGCGAGGGCGGTGATAAGCGCCACCGCAGACAGCTTTGCGAGCGATGATTGAGCGAGCGATGACATGAGTTTCTCCTTCATGGATAAATGCTGTGATCGAGCCTAATCGTATAATTCAGGCAGGATCGTGCTGCCGTTAGAAGTCTTTCCGTAAATTTTTGTTCCCGTTTGGCGTTCGTCAAGGCCGTCACTGATTTTTGACTGAGGCCGGTTTTTGTCCAAGGAAAGCAAGACAACGATATCGAGTTAAGGTGTCGCGGTAATTTCAGCCCTGATCCGTGCTGCGATAGGGAAGGTGAGATAGCGGGCCCTTTGTTGCGGATCGAGAGATTTGAAGGATTTGCCGATCATCTGTGCCAGCATCAACCTGTCGCCTTCGCTCGCTGCCCACTCGGCAATCATACCTGCCTCTACCAAGCCGCTTTGTAACACCCGGCAATAGGCTCCGGGTCGCGCGGCTTTCGTATAGCGCTTCACGAAACCGGAATCCTCCATACGGGCCGAGAATGTCGCGCAGGGCGTACGCGGCGCAGTCACTTCCAACAGCACGTCACCGATGGAAAGCCTGTCACCAACGGCCAGATCACGGTTGTCGAGACCGTCGATAACCAGATTTTCGCCAAACAGGCCGGGCGTAATTTGCCGGTTCAGTTGTGCTTCCCACCATTGCAAGGTCAGTGCGCCTTCCAGATAAATCGCTTGGTCCGGCCCGCCATGATACTTGCGATTCAGCACCGCATCGCCGACGAGACCGTGTTCATCGACCATCACCGGACCTGTCCGCGCCGATTTGAAAATCCCTGTCCTGTAGCTTTTACCGGGCAAGGTTTGTGGTTGGCTAAGGCAGACCGCGAGGATTTTCATGGGGCCGTTCTCCTTCGACGATTCCGTTTCCGATAGATATGGGCTAAGAACGCGCCATGGCAAAGCGAGTCACTGGTCCCGAAATCGAAAAACTGATCCAGCTCCTGGCGAAAGTGCCGGGGCTCGGCCCCCGCTCGGCCCGAAGGGCAGCGCTGCATCTGATCAAGAAGCGAGAGCAATTGATGGGGCCGTTGGCGCTGGCTATGGGCGAGGCCCACGCGAAGGTGAAAATCTGCTCCTGTTGCGGCAATGTCGACACGATTGATCCCTGCACTGTCTGTACCGACGAGCGGCGCGACCAGTCGATGATCATCGTTGTGGAGGATGTATCTGATCTCTGGGCGCTGGAACGGGCAGGTGCGATGAATGTCGCCTATCATGTGCTCGGTGGCACGCTATCGCCGCTCGACGGCGTCGGGCCTGACGATCTTAACATCAAGGGCCTGATCGACCGGGTGGCAAAAGGTGGCGTGCGGGAAATCATCATTGCCGTCAATGCCACGGTGGAAGGCCAGACCACCGCCCATTACATTACCGATCACCTGGCCGGGCTCGGGGTGAAAACCACCCGGCTTGCCCATGGCGTGCCAGTGGGCGGCGAATTGGATTATCTGGACGAGGGTACGCTCTCGGCGGCACTTCGCGCCCGCACATTGATATAGACACTTGATCGCGCATTTTGACAGGGAGACGACATGACCCATTTTCGCCGCCCCCTTATGGCTGCGCTTGCTGCGGCGACCATGTGCTTTTTGACGGCCAACACCGTTATGGCAGCACCATCGAAAACACAGGTGGAAAGCCAGTTCCAGTCGTGGATCAGCCGGGATCTCTGGCCGCAAGCCAAAAAGGCCGGAATTTCGCAAGCGACCTTTACCTCGGTGATGAAGACGGTGAAGCTCGACTGGTCGCTTCCCGATCTGGCGCCACCCGGTTTCCCGCCACCAAAGCAGCGCCCCCAGAGCCAGGCGGAATTTTCCTCTCCCGGCCCCTATTTCCGTGAGGCCCGCATGCAGGCGCTGGCCGCGAGCGGCAGGGCGCTGGCTAACCAATATGCCTCGACCCTAAAGAAGATAGAGGCCAAATACGGCGTTCCCGGTCCAATTCTTCTGGCGCTTTGGGGCCGGGAAACCGGCTATGGCCGGGCAAAGCTGCCCTATGAAGCGGTTAATGTTCTTGCCACCAGCGCCTTTATGTCCACACGGCAAGAGCTTTTCACCCGCGAACTGATCGATGCACTGCGTATCATCGAGGGTAAGGATATCGCTGCCGACGCCATGCTGAGTTCGAGTGCGGGGGCGCTGGGCCAGCCGCAATTCATGCCCTCCAGCTTCCTGCAATATGCGGTGGATTTTGACGGTGACGGTCATCGCAATATCTGGACCTCGGTGCCGGATAGCCTGGCGTCCATGGCCAATTTCCTGGTGCAAAAAGGCTGGCAGCGTGGCCGCGACTGGGGGTTCGAAGTGACGATACCATCCGGCGTCTCCTGCGCCCAGGAAGGGCCGGATCTGGCAAAGCCGATGTCGGCCTGGGCGGCAACCGGCATCAGCCGCATTGGCGGCAAAGCCTTCCCGAAACAGGATCTTTCCGCCCCGACGATGATGCTGGTTCCCGCTGGAACCCATGGGCCGGAATTTCTGGTGACGCCGAATTTCTATGTGCTGAAGGAATATAACAATTCCGACCTCTATGCCCTGTTCATCGGCAATCTCGCCGACCGGATCGCTTATGGTTCAGGCAGCTTTTCGGCACCATGGGGCGATGTCGGTCATATGCTGCGCTCCGATGTGCAGTCCATGCAGCAGACACTGGTCAAAAAGGGTTATGATGTCGGCAAGGCCGATGGTCTCGCAGGCTTCAAGACCCGACGGTCGCTGGGCGACTGGCAGACGAAAAACGGGCTGAAACCGACCTGCTTTCCCGATGAGGGCCTGAAAGTGAAATTGAAGTAAGAAAATGCCGCCGAGACAGGGATCTCGGCGGCATTTCGAGCGTTACATTAATGTGTCGCTGCTTGTCAGGCTTGCATAACTCAAGCCATGCACCGTCAGCGTATCGCCGTTGCCGAAGTTGAACAGCACGCCGTCTTCGATCTCGGTTGCATAGGCGGCGGCGTCGCTGACGGTGGCAAAGCCCATGCCGGTCAGATCGATTGTGTCTGACGAGGATTGGAAGTCGAAAACGACATCATTGCCATAGCTGGTGTTGAACACGAACACATCGCTGCCTTCACCACCGTAGAGGGCGTCATTGCCGGTGCTGCCATCCAGCACATCATCGCCAGCGCCGCCGGTCAGCACATTATCGGCGCTGTTGCCGGAGCCGGTGAAGTTGGCGGTGCCGGTATAGGTGAGGTTTTCGAGGTTATCGCCTAGTGTATAGCTGGCACTGCTGGTCTTGACGAGATCGACCCCCCCATCGGCATTTTCCGTAATCGTGCTTGCCGAACTGCCGATATCATAAGTGTCATCGCCAAGGCCGCCGAGCAGGGTCTTGTCGGCGTTGGTCGTGAACGTGTCGCTATAGTCTGAACCGGCAACGACCTCAATGCTGCTATACTGGTCGCCCTCGGCGTAACCGCCACTGCCAGCATTCGTCACCAGGTTGACGGAAACGCCCGCTGTGGACAGTGCATAGCTTGCGGTATCCGTCCCCGTGCCACCATTGATTTTCTCGGCGCCGGAGCCTGCCAACACAGTGTCATTGCCAGCACCGATATTATATTCGGCAACATAGGTGCTCCCGGTATAGGTGTCACCATAAGCGCTACCGGTGAAGGCCTCGATCCCGGTAAATGTATCGCCCGCCGCGTAGCCGGAGCCGGTTCCTGTCGTCAGATCCAGCACCACTGCCGATGTTGCGGCAGAGTAGTTGAGCGTGTCGTAATTCCCCGCGCCGCCATCGAGAACATCGGCGCCCTCTCCACCGTTCAGGACGTCATTGCCACCGCCGCCGATCAGAATATCGTCGCCAGCGCCGCCGGTTAACATTTCCGCCGCGCTGCTTCCAATCAGCGTATCATTGAAACTGGAGCCGATGACCCGTTCGATGCTGCTGAATTTATCGCCTTGCGCATCGCCACCTGTTGCAGTTCCAGTGCTGAGATCAACCTTGACAGCCGCAGACGAGGCTTCATAGGTGATCTTGTCTTGGCCTGCGCCGCCATTCAGCGTGTCAGCCCCCGCGCCGCCGATCAATAGGTCATCGCCCGCTCCACCCGATAGCACGTTGGCACCTGTATCGCCTGTCAGCGTATCGGCATAGGCCGATCCTTCAACGTTTTCGATGCTGGTGAACACGTCGCCTGTTGCGTAACCGCCGGAGATCGTTTTCGTGAGGAGATTAATGGTCACCGCGGCGGTCGAGTCGCTGTAGCTGGCGGTATCGCTTCCATCGCCACCATCAATGGTATCGCCACCACTGCCGCCGCGGATTGTATCGTTGCCGGCATAGCCGTAGAGCTTATCGACACCGCCCTGACTGACAATGACATTGTCGGCACTATTGCCGTAACCGAGAAAATTGGTCGAGTCGGTGTGGGTGAGGTTTTCGAAATTGGTTTTCAGCGTGTAGCTGGTCAAGGTTGTTTCAACCGTATCCGTGCCAGCGCTGGCCTCTTCGACCAGAACCGTCGTACTGGCACTCTGGCTGACAACATAGGTGTCATTGCCGCTGCCGCCGGAAAGCGTTCCTGCTGATGCCGAGGTGAACCGATCATCATATTGAGAACCGATCACACCTTCGATGCTGCTGAGTGTGTCATCCGCGGCGTCACCGCCCGTATGTGTGCCGGTGACGAGATTGATCTGGATGGCTGCAAAGGAATTGGCGTAGTTTGCGGTGTCGGAGCCGTTACCGCCGTTCAGCGTGTCAGCGCCTTTGCCACCTGCCAGCGTATCATTGCCATCGCCACCATTGAGAACGTTGTTGTTGTCATTACCTGTTAGCGTATCGGCGTTGCTCGACCCCGTCAGGTTCTCGACACTGGAGAATATATCCCCTTCCGCTTCGCCGCCGGTCGCAAGATTGGTCTTGAGATTGACATTGACCGCCGCACTTCCGGCATAGCTCGCTGTGTCGGAGCCCGACCCGCCAATCAAAGCATCGGCACCCGCCTTGCCGATCAGCGTGTCGTTGCCGGAGCCGCCGATGATGGTGTTGGCTTGGGCGCTACCTGTGCCGGTGAAGTCACCGGTTCCCGTATATTTCAGCGTTTCGACATAGTCCGACAGCGTGTAATTCACTGACGCGAGGACTGTGTCATTGCCTGCGTTCTGTGCTTCGGTGACAGTGATGGTAGCCGTAGCGATCTCATATGTATCGTTGCCCAGGCCTCCGGCAAAATCATATGCCGAACCCTTTCCAGAGAAGCGATCATCATATTGAGATCCAACCACATAGGCTATATCCAGATAAGTGTCCCCCTGAGCATCACCCCCACTGCCGGACCCAGTGGTGTGGCTATCGACAACTGAAAGGCTGACGTTAACCGCAGCATCCGAATTGACGTAGGTCACGGTGTCAGAGCCGCCTCCCGCCTGCAAAGTATCTGCACCTTTGCCGCCGTCCAGGGTATCGTTTCCTCCACCACCATTGATAACATTGTCCCCATCGTCACCGGTCAGCTTGTCGGCATTGCTCGATCCTGTCAGGTTTTCGATACTGTCGAACGTATCGTCAACGGCGTCTCCACCGGATGTTACACCGGTCTTGAGGTTGACATTGACTGCGGCACTTCCGGAATAACTTGCTGTGTCGGAGCCTTCGCCCCCCTTTAGAACGTCCGCGCCCGCCCCACCGATCAGCGTATCATCACCACTGTCGCCATTCAGGGTATCGATACCTGCCCCACCTTTTAGCGTATCATTCCCATCGCCACCGTTTAGGATATCATTGCCAGCCAAGCCTGAAATCGTATCAGCCGAAGATGTTCCTGTTAAAGTGTTGTTTCCAGAGTCGCCCGTTAAAGTCGCCATGTAATCTACCCCCGATTGCGTGCTATTCTATAGCTCGCATATCTAAATATAATCGCATAGAGGGAATTTATTTGGCTAATTTAGAAATATAAAATTATAAGTTGAAAGTTTGGAGCTTGAACTGTCATAAGCGCAGTAGTGCGTTCAAAAAACGCAGCCGTGAGCGTCAATCGGCTTGGCATTTGCTACGATAAACCTGTTCATTTGCCTCTTTGTTTGGCTATCCTAAAGCGTTATCACTTTCTAGCTAGCCGGGTTGTGGACTATGCTCGGTTGTCTTCCATTGGAGCTTTCCGACATTTTTTGAGTAAAGAGATGTAAAAACAATGCTGAACATCGCAGCTGTTGAAGTGTGCGCCTGGACACCTGAAATCTATGTTGCCGCCGATGCTGAGGGTGAGGACGAGCTGGATGCATTTCGCCAAGAAATTCCGCTCGGCTACCGTAGCCCGGAAATCACCTTTCGCAGGCTTGGCGAATCCTTCGTTCTGGGCTGGTGCGGTGCGATAAAATCGAAAAATTTCGGGGATATCAAGGACACGCTCTATGGCGTATATCCAGATATAGTCGATGAATTGGTTCCTAAAAATGCGAAAATATCTCAAATAGAGGGGATATCTCCACTTGTCATTGGTAATGGTTGGTACAAAAACTATTATCATTGGACGTTCCAGGCCATCGGCTGTCTGTTGATTTATAAAAGACACCGTGATGATGGTAATATTCTATTGGCAATGCCGCGTCTGAACGGGTGGAGGAATGAAGCTCTTTCTCTCACCGGATTCAGTGGGCAAGTGCTCGAGATGGACAGTCACCATGTTTTGCATGTCGATGACTGCATCACGAGTAATCTGACAGGCGGCGACTTTGCTCACGCGCCACACCCCGCCGTAATGGCTGAATTTGAAGCGCTTGCGGCACGTGTCACGATTGAGCGCCGGTTCAGCCGCAAGATCTATGTTTCGCGCCTGGATGCTGGCGATGTGCGTCGGGTTGTCAATGAGAAGGCCGTCTGCACGTTGCTTGAAAGCCGTGGATTTGAAATCATCACACCTGGTGAGCTTTCCGTAAAGGAACAGGTCGTGGCTTTCCGCGATGCCGAGATCATTGTTGCTCCGCATGGCGCGGGCCTGGCAAATCTTGTCTATTGCCAGCCTGGTGTCAAAACCAGAGTTATCGAACTGTTCCAGGCGAGGTGCGTCAATGCCTGCTATGCCAGAATTTGTCAGGCGAAAGGGCTGGATTATACGGCAATCGTCAATCCAGACATGCCCGGCCAGAATGCAGACGGAACAGCAAAAGAGGTCAAGGTCAGAAATGACATGTGGCAGATCGTCGATCTTGCCCTGTTGCAAAAAGTCTTGGCTGCATGATCGGCCAATGAAATCAAAATTGACGCAGGAGTATGTGGCCGGGGTGAAAGCACCCCGGCAACAAGTCGATTTTTACATCAATGTGTCGTATGTCAGGCTTGCATAGTTCAAGCCATGCACTGTCAGCGTATCCAAGTTACCGAAGGTGAACAGCACGCCGTCTTCGATTTCGCTTGCATAGGCGGCGGCGTCGATGACGTTGGCAAAGCCCATGTCGGTCAGATCGATCGTGTCCGCCGACGAGTCGAAGTCGAAAATCACATCATTGCCATAGTTTGAGCAGTACACGAACACATCGCTGCCTTCACCGCCGTAGAGGGCATCGTCGCCTTCACCACCGGCAAGCGTGTCATCGCCAGCGTCCGCATAAAGGACGTCATCGCCGCCATCGCCGTAAAGCGAATCGTTACCATCAAGACCAAAGAGCGTATCAGCGTCCTCGCCACCCTTAAGAACGTTAGCATATCTGCTTCCCGTGAGAGTGTCGGCGTAAAAGGAACCTTCCAACGCTTCTATCGAGATCAGCACATCACCTTCTGCCGTACCGCCGACGCCAGCGTCTCCGGAGAGGCTTGCGCTGATACCAACGGAAGAGTCAGCGTAACTTGCGGTATCGTTACCGTCGCCGCCATCCAGAATGTCCGTGCCGCTGCCTGCGTTCAGCAGATCGTCGCCGCCGCCACCGATCAGATGGTCATCGCCTTCTCCACCTGAAAGCACATTGCTACCATCATTGCCCGTCAGGTGATCCGATTCGCCGGAACCCGTGACGTTCTCTATCGAGACGAGGACGTCGCCCTCTGCCGAGCCACCGGCTGTTTGGCTAGTTACGAGATTGACGATTACACCTGTGGTGGAGTCGCTATAGTTTGCCGTATCAGAACCGGCTCCGCCATCCAGAAGGTCTGTACCCGTTCCGCCGGTTAGAACGTTAGCCTGATCGTCTCCCGTCAGGCTGTCAGCATAGGTTGAGCCTTCCAGATTTTCGATGGAGATGATGGTATCTCCATTCGCATATCCGCCGGATAGCGTGCGGGTTTGAAGATTAACTGTGACCGCACTGGTCGAATCCAGGTAACTCGCCGTATCGCTGCCCGCCGCGCCGTCCAATACATCGCCGCCATCGCCGCCGCGCAGTGTATTGTCTTCTCTGTCGCCGGTCAGTGTATCGTTGTATGCAGAACCTTCCAGGCTTTCTATAGAGATAAACGTATCTCCTTGTGCAAATCCACCTTGCGCAAGCTCCGTAGTCAGATTGACAGTAACCGCTGACGTCGAGTCACGATAGCTGGATGTATCATTGTCACCGCCACCGCTTAACTTGTCTGCGCCGGCCCCACCGATCAGCGTATCATTACCGTTGTTTCCATGCAGGTAATCCGCGCCGGCCCCGCTGATCATCACGTTATCAGCCACCGTTCCAAATCCAGTGAAATTGGCCGTACCGGTGTAAGTGAGGTTTTCAAAATTCGCGCGCAGATCATAGCTGGTTAACCCGGTCGTCACGGTGTCTATGCCCTCGCCCTCCTGTTCGGTCAGATTAACGGAGGAATTGTTGACAATGTAGTGATCATCACCCAGGCCGCCTGCAAATCGGGCATCTTTCGAGGCGGTGAATGTGTCATTGAAAGCAGAGCCATAGACCTGAAGTATTCTATCGAAAACATCACCTTCGGCATAACCGCCGGTGTTAATGCCGGTGTCGATGTTGATCTGCACAGCTTCGTTCGAGTAGGTGTAGACTGCGGCGCCGCCGCCGCCGCCCTCCCCACCTTTGAGTGTGTCGGCGCCCAAGCCGCCATCCAAAAGGTCCCAACCGTAATATCCGTCGATAACGTTATCGCCGTCGTCACCGGTAAGGGTGTCGTCATAGTAGGAGCCCATGAGGTTTTCGATGTCGATCAGGACATCACCTTGGGCATCGCCTCTCATCTCGCCGGTTTTGAGATTGACGACCACAGCCATGTTGTCGATGAAACTTGCGGTATCGGAGCCGTTCCCGCCATTGATCACATCCGCATCGAAGCCGCCGGCTAACGTGTCATCGCCATCGCCACCACTAATGGTATCACTGCCATCGCCGCCCTTGAAGACATTGTCGTCATCGTCGCCGACAAGAACATCGTCTTGGCTCGATGCACTGATGACCTCAATGCTGACAAAGGTATCGCCTTGCGCATCGCCTCCACTCGCCACTCCCGTCGCGAGGTTTATATTGATCGCATCGCTTGACGTATAGTTGACAGTATCCGTGCCATCGCCGCCGTTCAGAATATCGGCCCCGGCTCCCCCATTCAGAACATCGTTACCGGCATCGCCGGAAAGGCTGTCATTACCGGCTTCGCCATAAAGAGTATCAACTCCATCGCCGCCGGAGAGGCTGTCGTTGCCTGAGCCTCCCATCATGAAATCGGAGCCGTCTTCTCCTGAAATCACATCATTTCCCTCATCCCCGGAGAGCGTATCGTAATCTGCGCCACCATTGATGGTGTCGTCGCCCAGGCCTCCGCTCAGGTAGTCATAGTCAGACGTGCCTGTGATTGTATCGTTGCCACTTCCACCAAAAATAGATACCATTTAAACCGCCCCTGATTGAAACAGAAGTAGTTTGCACGTTTAAATTTGGTTGTGTAGTGTGAGAATTACATACTAAAAATAATTCAATGATGATCGATATGCGGTTTGTGGAATATGTCGTCGGCAGGCGGAATGGTCTGGCGTTCGATCATCCGGTGGACATGCGGTGGTTTTGAGCCTTTGTGCAGGTCTCCCAGCCGGTCGGTGATTTCGGCGTCGGCCTTGGTGCGGCGGTGGTTGTGGCGGACGTAATCGACCCAGGTCGGGGTGTGGTAGGTTTCCGTCCAGATATCCGGATTTTCCAGGTCGCGCATCAGCGCCCAGTTCTGCGCGCCATCTCGCAGACGGATGCGGCGTCGCTCGACCATAACCTCTAAAAATTCCGGCACGTCCTTGTCGTCGATCTCGAAATCGATCTGGATAACGATCGGGCCGCTGCGCGGGCGGATATCCAGCCGCAGGGGCGGTTCGTTGAAACGGTTCAGCGGGTTGAGATCGAGTGTCGCAAAGGCGGGCATCGGCAAGGCGAGACCAATGCCGACACCGAGAGCCATCAGCCCCGCCGCCATCACCAGGGCATGGCCTGCGCTGCCGGATTCGGCCAGCAGGCCCCAGATCCAGGCACCGCCTGCCATGCCGCCGAAGGTGGCGGTCTGGTAGAGCGACAGCGCCCGGCCAACCACCCAGCGTGGTGTGGAAAGTTGCACCACCGTGTTGAACAGCGACAGGGACAGCACCCAGCAGGCTCCGGCCAGAACCAGGGCAGGGGCCGTCAGCCAGAAATGATGACTGATGCCGGTCAGAACGGAGGCCAGCGCGAAGCCGGCGAAGGAACAGCTGACGATCTGTTCGCTGCTGAGTTTTTCCCGGATACGGGCATTGGAAATCGCACCGGCAATGGCACCGATTCCGAAAGCGCCCAGCAATCCGCCATAGGCCAGCGGGCCGCCGCCGAGATTGTCCTTTACCACCAGCGGCAGCAGGGACAGAATTGCGGTTGCGCAAAAACCGAAGAAAAAGCCACGAAACAGCACTTTCATCAGGTTTGGAGACATGGCCATGTAGCGCAGGCCTGCGGCGATGGCGTGGCCGAGATTTTCGCGCGGCAGGGTGTTTTTCGGATAGACCGGCTTCCAGCGAAACAAGGCATAGATCATCGCCAGGTAGCTCACAGCGTTGATGGCAAAGGCCGTCGCCGCGCCCGCCACGGCGACGATCAGGCCGCCAATGGCGGGGCCGACGCTGCGGGTGATGTTGAAGCCCATGCTGTTGAGCGAGACGGCGGAGGGCAGGTCTTCGCGCCCGACGATATCGCCGACCGAGGCTTGCCAGGCCGGGCTGTTCAAGGCCGTTCCGCAGCCGATCAAAAAGGTGAAGGCCAGAAGCGACCATGGTGTCAGCAGGCCAAACCACGTGAAGAGCGACAAAAGTGCCGAGACAGTCAGCAGAAAGACCTGCGCAAACAGCATGACCCGGCGGCGGTCGAACCCATCGGCCAGCGCCCCAGCCACCAGCGAAAACAGCATGATCGGCGCGGTATTGGAGGCCTGGACCAGCGCCACCATGCTTTCCGAAGAGGAGATCGATGTCATCATCCAGGCGGCCCCGACATCCTGGATCAGGCCGCCGAAGTTGGAGGTGATGCTGGCCAGCCAGATCGTCAGAAAGATCTGGTTCTTGAAAGGCGCCAATGATGATTTTCTGTCCGGCACGGTTTTCCGCTCGATCGGTTGCAGGCTGGGATGGGCGATGAAAGGCAGCTGGCCGAAAGGCTAGTCGCCCGTTGCACAACCTAATCTCTTGAAGCCAAGAAAACAGTCCTTATTTGGGCAAAATCAGCTCACGTCTGCGTTTGAGGGCGATTGGATCGTCTTTTCTGAAATGCTTGCATTGTTGGTGGTAAGGGCGTATACGGCGTTCAAATTCTTGATCGCCAGATGAAGAGTGGGCCCGCAAGGACCCGCTCTTTTTTGTTGGCGATGGACCATGAAGCTCCATACCGAGGAGGACAGGTTTGTCCGAACACGTGCCAGCCGATGAGGCGCCCGAGCCACGTCTGATTACCGAAACCGGCCTCGACCGGCGCATCGCCGATATTATCGAGCCTGTTATTGTCGAACTTGGTTTCAAGCTCGTTCGCGTGCGGATCCTCAACCAGAACGGCATGACGCTGCAAATCATGGCCGAGCGCAAGGACGGTACGATGACCGTCGAAGATTGCGAAGAGCTGTCGATGGCGATTTCTCCGGTTCTGGATGTGGAAGATCCGGTCGATAAGGAGTATCATTTGGAAGTCTCATCGCCCGGTATCGACCGTCCGATGGTGCGCGCATCCGATTTCACGCGCTGGCAGGGCAACCTGCTGAAATGCGAAACGTCCATTTTGATCGACAACCGCAAGCGCTTTCGTGGCAAGATTGCGGATGTCACCCAGGACGGTTTCATTCTGGAACGCGATCAGGTCGCCTACGGGGAGGAGCCACGGCTCACCATCCCGTTTACGGCCTTGGCCGAGGCCAAGCTGATCCTGACGGATGATCTGGTGCGCGATGCGCTGCGCGCCGACAAGCAGGCAAAGGCCGCGGCTGAAGCTGCAAACCAGAATGACGAAACCGGCGAAGACCAATAACCGATAACGCGCCTGGCAGGCGAACATGCCCCAGGCAGGAAGACGGAGACTTTAAACAATGGCAGTCAGTGCTAATCGGCTCGAGCTGTTGCAGATCGCGGATGCGGTCGCACGCGAAAAAGTCATCGACCGCGAAATCGTGCTTGCTGCGATGGCTGACGCCATCCAGAAGGCCGCGCGTTCGCGTTACGGTTCCGAGACCAATATTCGCGCCGACATCAACTCCAAGACCGGCGAAATCCGTCTGCAGCGCCTGCTCGAAGTGGTCGAAAAGGTCGAGGATTACGGCACTCAGATCGCACTCGAACTGGCGCGTGACCGCAATGTCGACGCCAAGCTGGGCGATTACATTGCCGATCCGCTGCCGCCGATGGATTTTGGCCGTATCGCCGCCCAGTCCGCCAAGCAGGTCATCGTGCAGAAAGTGCGCGAAGCCGAGCGTGATCGGCAGTTTGACGAGTTCAAGGATCGCGTCGGCGAAATCATCAATGGCACGGTCAAGCGTGTCGAATATGGCAATGTCATCGTCGACCTCGGTCGTGGTGAAGGCATTATCCGCCGCGATGAAATGATCCCGCGCGAAACCATGCGTTACGGTGACCGCGTTCGCGCCTATGTCTATGACGTGCGCCGCGAACAGCGCGGTCCGCAGATTTTCCTGTCGCGCACCCATCCGCAATTCATGGTGAAGCTGTTCACCATGGAAGTGCCGGAAATTTACGATGGTGTCATCCAGATCAAGTCGGTGGCTCGTGATCCGGGTTCGCGCGCCAAGATCGCGGTGATTTCCAACGATAGCTCGATCGATCCGGTCGGTGCCTGCGTCGGTATGCGCGGTTCGCGCGTTCAGGCCGTGGTCGGCGAATTGCAGGGCGAAAAGATCGACATCATTCCGTGGTCGGCAGACCCGGCATCCTTCATCGTCAACGCGCTTCAACCGGCAGAAGTTGCCAAGGTGGTGCTGGACGAAGATGCCGAGCGCATCGAAGTCGTGGTTCCCGATGAGCAGCTGTCGCTGGCCATCGGTCGCCGCGGCCAGAATGTCCGTTTGGCGTCGCAGCTGACCGGCTGGGATATCGACATCATGACGGAAGCGGAAGAGTCCGAGCGCCGCCAGAAGGAATTCAACGAACGTACCAATCTGTTCATGGATGCGCTCGATGTTGATGAAATGGTTGGCCAGGTTCTGGCGTCGGAAGGCTTTGCCCAGGTTGAAGAGCTGGCCTATGTCGATCTGGAGGAAATCGCCTCCATCGATGGCTTTGATGGCGATACCGCAGAAGAAATCCAGACCCGCGCCCGCGAATATCTCGAAAAGCTGGAAGCCGAACTGGATGCCAAGCGCAAGGCGCTGGGCGTGTCCGACGAGCTGCGCAGCATTGATGGCATGACAACGCAAATGTTGGTTGCGCTCGGCGGAGACGGCATCAAGACGGTCGAGGATTTCGCCGGCTGTGCTGCCGACGATCTGATCGGCTGGAGCGAACGCAAGGACGGCGAGACCAAGAAATTCGAGGGCCTGTTCTCGAAAATCGACATTTCGCGCACCGAGGCGGAACAGATGATTGTTCAGGCTCGTCTGGCGGCTGGCTGGATCACCGAAGCGGATATCGCTGCCGAGGCTGAGGCCGAATTGGTCGAAGATGAGGCGCAAGAGGCTGAGCAGGGCTCGTGATGGCCTCCGATCCATCTTTGGAGGAAGGGCGTCCGGCAAAGCCTGTGAAGGCGGTAAAGGATGGTCAGAACGACCGGACTTGCATCGTCACCCGGCAGCCGGGAACGCCAGACACACTGATCCGGTTCGTGGCAGGCCCCGATGGGACGCTCGTGCCGGATCTGAAACGGGAATTGCCCGGCCGTGGCTGCTGGGTGTCCGTTTCCCGCGAGGCCGTGGACAAGGCTGTGGCGAAAAAGCTTTTCGCCCGTGCCTTGAAGACGGATGTCACTGTCGATCCCGAGATGGGAGCGCGTGTGGACAGGCTGCTTGTCCAGCAGGTGGCGGGAATGATGAACCTGGCGCGCAAGGCGGGCCAGTTTGTAACTGGGTCGGCCAAGGTCGATCTCGCGATCCGCAGCGGTGCCGCGCTTGGCGTGTTTCACGCCACCGATGCCGCCGCAGATGGCGTTCGAAAACTGGACCAGGCCCGCAAGGCCTGGCATCTCGGAATGGAAACGGACGAGGAAATTGCCTCTTATCGGCTCTTTTCCGAGGCGGAAATGCAAGAACTGATGGGCCAGAACGCTTTTATCCATGCCTGCGCGCTTGCAGGACAGGCGGGTGAAGGTGTAGTGAGACGCGCAACTCTGCTTGAAACCTATCGTGGCCTTTCGCCGCGGATGGCGAGTAGCGCTGGCCGTAAACCACAATGACGCGGTCACCGGTGAAAACCGGCCTCCGTGGTGTAGGACAGTATGTGAACGGCGTGGTCTGATGCGGTAGTCATCCGGCCTCGCTCGAAGGAACGGGAACGGAATGACCGACAGCAAAGACGACAAGACACTCAGCGTTACGGGCAAGAAGACACTCACGCTCAAGCCGACGGGAGTGAACCAGGGTACCGTGCGCCAAGATATGGGTCGCGGTCGCACGAAGGCCGTTGTGGTCGAGACGCGCAAGCGCCGCCCGACCCGTCCTGAAGACGAACGTGCAGGCCAGCCACAGGGTCGCGTTGGCGACGATGCACCGGCAACAACAGCTGCTGCTGCCCCCGTGCAGACGCCAGCACCTGTGCAGGCTCCGGCGCCCGTCGCCGCCGCACCGCAGGCACCGCGCCAAGCCGTTCCGCCGCAGCGTGTTCAACAGACAAATCAATATTCTCAGCAGCGCCACCCTGGCCAGCAGAACCGTCCGCAGGCGTCGAGCCAGCCGAGCCGCCAGCCCGACCGGCCGCGTGGCGCGGTACTGCACGATCTGTCCGCCAGCGAAATGGATGCTCGCCGCCGCGCTCTGGCAGAAGCCCAGGTCCGCGAAGTCGAAGACGCGAAGCGTCGCGCCGAGGAAGAAGTTCGCCGTCAGGCTGAAGAGGTCGAGCGTCAGCGTCTTGCCGCTTTGGAAGCCATTCGCCAGGCCGAAGAGGACAAGGCCCGCGCGCTTGAAGCCAAGAATGCGCCTGAGCCTGTCGCAGAGCCAGTCGCGCCTGTCGCTGAAACCCCGCGTCCTGCCGAGCCTGCTGCCCGTGCGCCGTCACCTGCTGGTGCCAGACCGGCTGCCAGTGCGCCTGCTCCGAGCTTTGTGCGCGGTCGCAAGCCTGAAGGCGAAGACGATGAAAATCGCGGTCCAGCCCGTGGCGGTCCGGTGCGCGGCAAGGTCGTGCGTCCCGAGCCTGCCAAGGTGCCGGCTCGCCCCAAAACCGAAGATGAGCGCCGCCGTGGCAAGCTGACCGTCACCACCGCCGCTGTCGATGAAGACGGCAATGCGCGTGGCCGGTCGCTGTCGGCCATGCGCCGTCGTCAGGAGAAATTCCGCCGCAGCCAGATGCAGGAACCGCGTGAAAAGGTCATGCGCGAAGTGGTTCTGCCGGAAACCATCACCATTCAGGAATTGTCGCAGCGCATGTCCGAACGGGCCGTCGATGTGATCAAGTACCTGATGAAGGAAGGTCAGATGATGAAGCCGGGCGACGTCATCGACGCCGATCTGGCCGAACTGATCGCCACTGAATTCGGCCATACCGTCAAGCGCGTTTCCGAATCCGACGTTGAAGAAGGCATTTTCGACGTCAAGGACGACGCCGGCGAAATGGTGTCGCGTCCGCCGGTCGTGACTATCATGGGTCACGTCGACCACGGCAAGACCTCGCTGCTCGACGCCATCCGCCAGACGAGTGTTGTTTCGGGTGAAGCCGGTGGTATTACCCAGCATATCGGCGCTTATCAGGTGGAGCAGAACGGCCACAAGATCACCTTCATCGACACCCCCGGCCACGCTGCCTTCACGGCGATGCGTGCCCGTGGTGCCCAGGCGACCGACATTGCCATCCTGGTGGTTGCCGCCGATGACAGCGTCATGCCGCAGACGATCGAGTCGATCCACCACGCCAAGGCGGCCAATGTGCCGATCATCGTGGCGATCAACAAGATCGACAAGCATGAGGCCAACCCGGAAAAAGTGCGCCAGCAATTGCTGCAGCACGAGGTTTTCGTCGAATCCATGGGCGGTGAAGTGCTCGATGTCGAAGTATCGGCAAAGAACAAGCTCAATCTCGACAAGCTGCTGGAAGCCGTGCTTCTTCAGGCCGAAATTCTCGACCTGAAGGCCGATCCAAGCCGGACTGCCGAAGGCCTGGTCATTGAAGCCCAGCTCGATCGGGGCCGTGGTGCCGTTGCCACGGTTCTGATTCAGAAGGGTACTCTGCGTCCGGGTCAGATCATCGTTGCTGGCGACCAGTGGGGCCGCGTGCGCGCCCTCGTCAATGACAAGGGCGGTCACGTCAAGGAAGCAGGACCTGCTATGCCGGTCGAGGTTCTCGGTCTGTCGGGTACGCCTGCCGCTGGTGACAAGTTCGCCGTGGTTGAAAGCGAAGCCCGGGCCCGTGAAATCTCGGAATACCGTCAGCGTCTGGCCCGTGACAAGGCCGCTGCCCGCCAGTCCGGTCAGCGTGGTTCGCTCGAGCAGATGATGAGCAAACTGCAAGATACTGGCTTCAAGGAATTCCCGTTGGTCATCAAGGCCGACGTTCAGGGTTCTGTCGAAGCCATCGTCGCAGCGCTCGACAAGCTCGGAACCGACGAAGTGCGGGCTCGGATCGTCCATTCGGGCGCCGGTGCCATCACGGAATCGGATATTTCGCTTGCCGAAGCCTCCAACGCCGCGATCATCGGCTTCAACGTTCGTGCAAACGTTCAGGCTCGGGCCTTGGCCGAGCGCACAGGCACCGAAATCCGTTACTACAACATCATCTACGATCTGGTGGATGACGTGAAGGCAGCGATGTCGGGTCTGTTGTCGCCGGAACGGCGCGAAACCTTCCTCGGCAATGCCGAGATCCTCGAAGTGTTCAACATCACGAAAACGGGCAAGGTTGCCGGTTGCCGTGTTGTCGAGGGCAAGGTCGAGCGTGGTGCAGGTGTGCGTCTGGTGCGCGACAACGTCGTCATCCACGAAGGCAAGCTCAAGACGCTCAAGCGCTTCAAGGACGAAGTGGCAGATGTGCCGATGGGCCAGGAATGTGGCATGGCCTTCGAAAACTACGAAGACATCCGCGCTGGCGACACCATCGAGTGCTTCCGCGTCGAGCATATCACCCGTACGCTGTAATCAGCGGTTACCATCCAGAAAGGCCGCTTTTTTCGAGCGGCCTTTCTGTTCACATGCGTGAAAACGAAAGCTGCTTGAACCTCGTGTCTTCTTCAAGAAGATGAGGTTGATCAGTCCCAGGGTTCGATCCCCACCCGCCTGTTTGAAGGCAAATGAGAAACGATAATGAGCAAACCAACAAATTCCGCGCCATCGCAGCGCATGTTGCGCGTTGGCGAACAGGTCCGCGCCGCCATTACCCAGGTTCTGCAACGCGGCGAAGTGCGTGACGACCTGATTGAGAAGACCGTCATCTCGATTTCCGAAGTGCGGATGTCGACCGATTTGAAGGTCGCCACCGCCTATGTCTCGCCGCTCGGCGTCAGCGACCATGACACGGTGATCGCTGCGTTGAACCGCCACGCGAAATATATTCGCGGTCGGATCGGTGGCCAGTTGCGGCAGATGAAATACATGCCGGAAGTGCGGTTCCGCGACGATACCAGCTTCGACAATTACCAGAAAATCGATGCGCTGCTGCGCTCGCCAGAAGTGGCGCGCGACCTGGGGCCAGACGAAGACAAGCAAGAAGACGAATAAAACGATGTCCAAACCCAGAAAACCCAAGGGCCGTCCGGTTTCCGGCTGGCTGATCCTCGACAAGCCGGTGGATTACGGCTCGACCGAGGCCGTCGGCAAGATCAAATGGCTGTTCAACGCCCAGAAGGCCGGTCACGCCGGAACGCTCGATCCGCTGGCCTCCGGCATGTTGCCGATTGCGCTGGGCGATGCCACCAAGACGGTTCCCTACGTCATGGATGGCCGCAAGATCTACGAATTCACCGTCACCTGGGGCGAAGAGCGCTCGACCGACGATCTGGAAGGCGAGGCAACCCAAACCTCCGACCAGCGTCCGAGCGAAGAACAGATCCGCGCCGTGCTGCCGGATTATACCGGAGTGATCAACCAGATCCCGCCGCAGTTTTCGGCTATCAAGATTGCTGGTGAGCGCGCTTATGATCTGGCCCGTGAAGGCGAAGTCGTCGATATTCCCTCCCGCGAGGTGGAAATCCATCGGCTGACCCTGCTGAGGGCGGATCGCGACTGCGCCTATTTCGAGGTCGAATGCGGCAAGGGCACCTATGTGCGCTCGCTGGCGCGTGATATGGGCCGGGATCTTGGCTGCTACGGTCATATTTCCGAGCTGCGACGCTCATTCGTCGCGCCGTTTGCCGAGGATATGATGGTGCCGCTCGAAGATCTGGTGGAACTGGAAAAGATCGAGGATCGAGACGAGCGGCTGGCAGCCCTCGATGCCTTCTTGTTCGATACCGGCGAGGCGCTGATGGCCCTGCCGCAGATCTGGATCAGCGACGATCAGGCCCATCGGTTGCGGATGGGCAATCCGATTATCCTGCGGGGCCGGGATGCGCCGGTAACCGAACCAGAAGCAGTGGCACTGGCCGGTGGCAAGCTGGTGGCGATCGGCGAGATCGGCGAAGGCGAGTTCCGCCCGAAGCGAGTTTTCGCCTGAAATTCAGCTTTTCCCTCCGTTTTTGGACGGGAAAGCCCATGCTTGCGGCGCGGTCAGCTGGCTGAGCGCGCCTCTTCCCTTGGCTGCCGGAATAGTATATAGGCGGCCCCAGCATTGCAGAACTATGCGTGCATTCATGGCCTCCGCTGGACGACATCCCGGCCGCAGGCGTCCGAATCCTCCCTTTTAAGAAAGGACATACGATGTCGATTACCGCAGAGCGCAAGGCAGCCCTCATCAAGGAATACGCAACCAACGAAGGCGACACTGGTTCGCCGGAAGTCCAGGTTGCTATCCTGACCGAGCGGATCACCAACCTGACCGAGCATTTCAAGGGCCACAAGAAGGACAACCACTCCCGTCGTGGCCTTCTGACGCTGGTATCCACCCGCCGTTCGCTTCTTGATTATCTGAAGAAGAAGGACGAAGGCCGTTACAGCAAGCTGATTGCGAGCCTCGGCATTCGCCGCTAAAGACTGGACCGGCGGGCTTCCGATAAGGAAGGACCCGCCGGTACTTTTTCCGGGGCGCTGAAAAGGCTCCGGCTTGAAAGGTTTGCGCGGCAATTCTGCCCGCCGACAGACTGAATGAAACCTGGGTCATATGGACCCGGGAAAAGCCATGCAGTGCATGGAGATGTTGCAGCTTCCCTGGGCTTTGAAAAGCGCAAGGCGTTGCAAACCAGGCAGTCCGGATGGGCCGGTACTGCCGACGACAACCGATGGCCTGTCATGGGGCAGGATTGTTGGATGCTTACGCCGCAAGGCTGATCTCTGGCCGGATGTTTCCGGCAGGGATCATTGCGAAGCCTCCCACTGTCTTGCCCGTGATGGTTCAGCACGATGCGTCTGACTGCGGCTTTGATGTCTTTGGCAGAAAAGCCGCCAGCGCATATGAAGGACAAGATATGTTTAATGTTCACAGCGTTGAAATCGAGTGGGCCGGCCGGCCGCTGAAGCTGGAAACCGGCAAGATCGCCCGTCAGGCTGACGGCGCCGTTCTCGCCAGCTACGGCGAAACCGTTGTTCTGGCCACCGTCGTTTCCGCCAAGTCGCCGAAGCCGGGTCAGGATTTCTTCCCGCTCACCGTCAACTATCAGGAAAAGACCTATGCCGCCGGTAAGATCCCGGGCGGCTATTTCAAGCGCGAAGGCCGTCCGAGCGAAAAGGAAACCCTGGTTTCCCGCCTGATCGACCGCCCGATCCGCCCGCTTTTCCCGGAAGGCTACAAGAACGACACCCAGGTTGTCGTGACCGTAATCCAGCACGACCTTGAAAACGATCCGGACGTCTTGTCGATGGTTGCCGCTTCGGCTGCCCTGACACTGTCTGGCGTACCGTTCATGGGTCCGGTCGGCGGCGCGCGCGTCGGCTATATCAATGGCGAATACGTTCTCAACCCGCATCTCGACGAGATGGATGAGTCCGTTCTCGACCTCGTGGTTGCCGGTACGCAGGACGCCGTCCTGATGGTCGAATCCGAAGCCAAGGAACTGAACGAAGACATCATGCTCGGCGCTGTGATGTTCGGTCACCGTGGCTTCCAGCCAGTCATCGACGCGATCATCAAGCTCGCTGAAGTGGCTGCCAAGGAACCGCGCGAATTCGAACCGGAAGATCATTCCGCTCTCGAAGCCGAAATGCTCTCGATTGCCGAAGCCGAATTGCGCGACGCCTACAAGATCACCCAGAAGGCTGATCGTTATGCTGCCGTCGATTCGGTGAAGGCCAAGGTCAAGGCACACTTCTTCCCAGAGGGTGCAGAGCCTAAATACACCAATGAAGTGATCGGCGCGGTCTTCAAGCACCTGCAAGCCAAGATCGTTCGCTGGAACATTCTCGACACCAAGAGCCGCATCGATGGCCGTGACCTCGAAACGGTCCGTGCGATTGTCTCGGAAGTCGGTATCCTGCCGCGCACCCACGGTTCGGCGCTGTTTACCCGCGGCGAAACCCAGGCCATCGTGGTTGCCACGCTTGGCACCGGTGAAGACGAACAGTATGTCGATAGTCTGACGGGCATGTACAAGGAACGCTTCCTTCTGCATTACAACTTCCCTCCCTATTCGGTTGGTGAAACTGGCCGCATGGGCTCCCCGGGCCGCCGCGAAATCGGCCATGGCAAGCTGGCATGGCGCGCCATTCGCCCGATGTTGCCTTCGCCTGAACAGTTCCCCTACACGCTGCGCGTCGTCTCCGAGATCACCGAATCCAACGGCTCGTCTTCGATGGCGACCGTTTGCGGCACCTCGCTGGCGCTGATGGATGCGGGCGTTCCGCTGGCCAAGCCGGTGGCTGGTATCGCTATGGGCCTGATCCTGGAAGGCGAACGTTTTGCCGTTCTGTCCGACATTCTCGGCGATGAAGACCATCTCGGTGACATGGACTTCAAGGTGGCTGGTACGGAAGCCGGTATCACCTCGCTCCAGATGGACATCAAGATCGCCGGTATTACCGAAGAGATCATGAAGGTTGCCCTCGCGCAGGCCCAGAACGGCCGCAAGCACATTCTTGGCGAAATGGCCAATGCCATCACCGAAGGTCGCTCGCAGCTTGGCGAATTTGCACCGCGCATCGAAGTCATGACCATCCCTGTCGACAAGATCCGTGAAGTCATCGGCTCCGGCGGCAAGGTTATCCGCGAAATCGTCGAAAAGACCGGTGCCAAGATCAACATCGAAGACGATGGTACGATCAAGATCGCATCTGCTTCCGGCAAGGAAATCGAAGCTGCCCGCAAGTGGATTCACTCGATCGTTGCTGAACCGGAAATCGGCGTTGTCTATGAAGGCACGGTCGTCAAGACTGCTGACTTCGGCGCTTTCGTCAATTTCTTCGGTTCGCGTGACGGCCTCGTCCACATCAGCCAGCTGGCTGTGGACCGCGTTGCCAAGACCCAGGATGTGGTCAAGGAAGGCGACAAGGTTTGGGTCAAGCTGATGGGCTTTGATGAGCGCGGCAAAGTGCGCCTGTCCATGAAGGTTGTCGATCAGGCAACCGGCAAGGAAATCGTTGGCGACAAGAAGGCCGAAGGCGACGCTGCCGCTGAATAAGCGGGTTTGATTATATGACGAGGCGCGGGAGATTTTCCGCGCCTTTTTTTATCCGGGAGTTTGTCAGAAAACGTGGAAACTGGGTTTCCCGAAGACAAACGAAAACAAAAGAAAATAGAGACTGTCTGTTTCGCCGCGAAACCGAGAGATTCTAATCACGAGATTGCCGAGCCATGAGCCGCGAAACCCTGAAGACCATTTTTCATCCCTTTGTCACCGAAGCTGTTGCTCTTCCGGGCGAAGACGAACGCTTCCTGTTTCTCGGCGCCGAGGCTGGCTTTGTGAAGCCGGAAGGCTTTGGTGCCGAATTGACCGTGGTCCAAGGTTTCCGACCCGATTTTCGCCGCCTGGAGGCAGCCCGTCAGTCGCCGGTTGCTGTTGTTGCTGGTGAGGATTATGATGGCGCGCTGGTTCTGGCTGGCAAGCACAAGGGTCTCAACGAAAACCGCGTTGCGGAAGCGCTGGCGCGTGTCCGGGCCGGTGGCGTCATCATTGTGGCAGGTGCCAAGGAAGACGGTATTCAGCCGCTGCGCAAGCAGATCGACCGCCTTGGCCTCGAGCCGCAATCCCTGCCGAAATATCACGGCATTGCCGTGTGGTTCACCGTGCCTGACGATAAGGTTGCCGCGATTGCCGCGCTCGCTTCCAAGCCGGTCATGGTCGACGGCCGGTTTGAAACTTATGCCGGGCAGTTTTCCCATATGCATGCCGATCCCGGCTCTGAACTGCTCGTCAGCCGGTTGCCGGAGGATTTCGACGGCAATGCCGCCGATTTTGGCGCTGGTTGGGGCTATCTGTCGGTGATGCTGGCTGAGAAGGCGCGGCGCACCAACCGTATCGACCTGTTCGAGGCCAACTACGATTCACTGGAACAGGCAAAGAAGAACCTAGCCCGAAACTGCCCTAACCTGACGGCGCGCTTCTTCTGGCAGGATCTGGGCGCTGAGCCGCCCAAGGAAAAATATGATCTGGTCATCATGAACCCTCCCTTCCACGAAGGCCATGCAACGGAGCCATCGATTGGCGAGGCAATGATCAAGGCCGCCAGTGATGCCCTGCGCGGCGGCGGAGACCTGCTGATGGTGGCCAATCGCGGTCTGGCCTATGAGCCGGTTCTGGCCGCTAATTTTCGTCAGCATGGCGAGACCTGCCGCAATGCCCGCTACAAGGTGCTGTGGGCAAAGAAATAAGCCGAACGAACAAAAAAAGGCGCCGGGAGAGATCCTGGCGCCTTTTTTATTTGAACGTGAATTTCACAGTGCCTATTCTGCGTCATTGCTGCGCAGGACACCCAAAGCCGGCAGTGACGTGATGTTATAGCCACCATCGACGTAATGGATTTCGCCCGTCACGCATCTGGACAGATCCGACAGCAGATAGAGCGCTGATCCGCCGATGTCCTCGATTGTGGGCGTGCGGCGCAGCGGCGCATTCTTTTGGTTCCAGCTGAAAATGGCGCGGGCATCGGAAATGCCTGCACCGGCCAGGGTGCGCACTGGGCCAGCCGAAAGGGCGTTGACGCGAATGCCACGCGGGCCGTAATCGCTGGCCAGGTAACGCATCGAGGATTCCAGAGCCGCCTTGGCAACGCCCATGACGTTGTAATTGGGAATGACCCGTGTGGAGCCGCCATAGGTGAGCGTCAGCAGCGATCCGCCGTCTGGCATGAGGTCAGCAGCGCGCCGGGCGATTTCTGTGAAGGAGAAGCAGGAAATCACCATGGTGCGGGTGAAATTTTCCCTCGATGTGTCGGCATAGAGGCCTTTCAGCTCGTTCTTGTCGGAAAAGCCGATGGCATGAACGACAAAATCAAGCTTGCCCCAGCGCTCTTTCAGCGCGGCGAAGGTCGCATCAACAGAGGCAAGGTCCTCGACATCACACGGGAGAACAAAATCTGAGCCGAGCTGGGCGGCCAGCGGCTTGACGCGCTTGCCAAGCGCTTCGCCCTGATAGGTGAAGGCCAGTTCGGCACCAGCAGAGGCGAGAGCCTGGGAAATGCCCCAGGCAATCGAGTGATTGTTCGCAACGCCCATGATGAGCCCGCGTTTACCTTGCATGGAAGCGATCATCGCTGTCATCCATTATGACGCTGGAACACCAGCGTCGCATTCGTTCCACCAAAACCAAAGGAATTGGACAGCACTGTGTCGATCTTGGCATTGTCGATCCGTTTGCGCACGACCGGCACGCCTTCGAATTCTGGATCGAGTTCGGTAATATGGGCGCTTTCGCCAATAAAGCCTTCCTGCATCATCAGCAGGCCGTAGATCGATTCCTGTACGCCTGCCGCTCCCAGCGAATGGCCGGTTAGAGACTTGGTGGACTGGATCGGCGGGATTTTGTCGCCAAATACGGTGCGGATCGCGCCGATTTCCTTGCTGTCGCCCACCGGTGTCGATGTGCCGTGGGTATTGATGTAATCCACGTCGCCCTTCACCGTTGCCAGTGCCTGACGCATGCAGCGGATGGCGCCTTCGCCCGAAGGTGCCACCATGTCGTAACCATCTGAGGTCGCGCCATAGCCGGTGAGTTCGGCATAAATCTTGGCACCACGCGCCTTGGCGTGTTCCAGTTCTTCCAGAACCAGCACACCGGCACCGCCGGCGATCACGAAGCCATCGCGGTTGACGTCATAGGCGCGCGAAGCCAGAGCTGGCGTCTCGTTGTATTTGGTAGACATTGCGCCCATGGCATCGAACAGGTCGGACATCGACCAATCGAGATCTTCATGCCCGCCCGCGAACATGATGTCTTGCTTGCCCCATTGAATCATTTCAGCGGCATTGCCGATGCAATGGGCCGAGGTCGAGCAGGCCGACGAGATCGAGTAGTTGACGCCGTGGATCTTGAACCAGGTGGCAAGCGTTGCAGATGCCGTCGATGACATGGCTTTCGGCACGGCGAACGGCCCGATGCGCTTCGGGCTTTTGTTCTGGCGGGTAATATCGGCCGCTTCGACGATCTGCCGGGTGGAAGGACCGCCCGATCCCATGATGATGCCGGTGCGCTCGTTGGCGGAATAATCCTTTTCCTCCAATCCCGAATCGGCAATCGCCTGTTTCATCGCCACATGGTTCCACGCACCGCCCTGTGACAGGAAGCGCATGGCACGACGGTCAACGAGGTCGGTCGTATCCAGCGTAGGCTGACCCCAGACCTGGCATTTGAAGCCATGCTCGGCAAAATCGGGAGAAAATGAAATGCCGGACCTGGCGTCGCGGAGAGATGCTGTCACTTCCGCGGCATTATTGCCGATAGAGGACACAATGCCCAGACCCGTAACTACTACCCGTCTCATGTAATCGACCTTTTGCTTGATAGGTGTGATGCGCTCAGTCGGCCTTTTCCTTGAAAAGCCCGACACGCAGATCGGTTGCCTTGTAGATGACCTCGCCATCGGCCTTCATCCAGCCGTCGGCAATGCCCAGCACCAGACGTCCGCGCATGACGCGCTTGAAGTCGATGCCATATTCCACCAGCTTGGTGGAGGGCGTAACCATGCCGGTGAATTTCACTTCACCGGTCGAAATCGCCCGGCCTTTACCGGGTTCGCCCAGCCAGCCGAGGTAAAAGCCGGTCAATTGCCACATGGCATCCAGACCAAGGCATCCCGGCATGACCGGATCGCCCTGGAAATGGCAGGGAAAGAACCAGAGGTCGGAGGTGATGTCGAACTCGGCGCGGATATAGCCCTTGTCATGCGGGCCGCCGGTTTCCGAAATATCGGTGATGCGATTGAACATCAGCATGGGCGGCAACGGCAGTTGCGCATTGCCCTGGCCGAACAGTTCACCCCGACCGCAGGCGAGAATCTCGTCGTAATTGTAGCTTGTTTGTTTTTCGTTCATCGGTCTTTCAATTCCCCCCTTCAGGCGTTCCGCTTAGGAGACTTAAAGCAAGATGGCGACGAATTGAAGCCGATGCCAATTCATTCCAACGCTTTACGCAGTGTCGTATGGCCTCTGTCCTGGCCGCTTTCCGCCGACCGAATACAGGAAGCGCCCATACTCCACCAGTGCTAAAATCGGTCAACTGCCTCAATATAAGGGCTTTCACTGGATTTACCCGCCGCCAAACTATTGAAAGCAGGCTCGTCAGCAGGTATATCAGTACGATGACAGTGAGATTTCAAGGGACAATGCGGAGATCGCCGGTATGATGGCGCAAGCCTCTAGGGACGTGGAAGCAAAACTGCGTCGGTCGGGCCTGAGGCCGACACGGCAGAGGGTTGCCTTGGCTTCGCTGTTGTTTGCCAAGGGAGACCGGCATCTGACCGTCGAGGAACTGCACGAAGAAGCGGTTGCCGCCGACGTGCCTGTGTCGCTCGCCACCGTCTACAACACGCTTCATCAGTTTACCGAGGCCGGCATGATCCGGGTTCTGGCGGTTGAGAGCAACAAGACCTATTTCGATACCAATGTGTCGGATCACCACCACTTTTTTGTGGAAGGCCGCAACGAGGTTTTGGATATTCCGGTCAGCAATATCGAAATCGGTAACCTGCCTGCCCCGCCTGAAGGCATGGAAATTTCTCATGTTGACGTGGTGATCCGGCTGCGTCCCAAGACCTGATCTCAAAACCTGTTACCGACCATATCGGGTTCACATCACGTCATCGGGATGGCGTCCAGCCTGATGGCCATATCTTGGAAATGTCCAGCCGAAATACAATGCGCCGCCGCGCACCATAAATGCTGCCAGCACCCCACCTGCGGATGCCCAGTATAAGGGCACGGCCAGCATGAAAGCTCCGGTAAACACACAGGCGCCGATCAAGGCTGCGGTGATGTAAATTTCCGGACGCAGCAGCACCGAATGCTCATTGGCCAGCAGATCGCGCAACACGCCGCCCAGCGTGGCTGTCATCATGCCGGTGACGACGGCGATGGTGGGCGAGCCTGTTGCTGCCATTCCCTTGGCCGCTCCCATCACGCAATAGGCGGAAAGCCCGATGGCATCCAGCCAGATCAGCAGCTTGTAGCGTGATTCCACCAGATGCGCGGTGAAGAACACCAGCACGCCGACAGCGCAGCAGATCAGAATATAGCTCGGGTTGACCACCCAAAACACCGGTAGGCGCCCAAGAATGATGTCGCGCACCGTGCCGCCGCCTGTGCCGGTGACGGTGGCAAAAAACAGAAAGCCGATCAGATCCAGCTGTTTGCGCGAGGCGGCCAAAGCCCCCGTGGCGGCAAATAGCGCAACGCCTGCATAATCCAGATAAAGAAGAAGCGACATAGTGGCCCTGACGTTGCGATGATCTGCCGATGAATGGACGCGAAATGTGTGGCGCTGGGGTGGATGCGGGCCATTTTACAATATCATGCGTTACCCAAGACATAAGGATTCCGGTTTCAAATAAGCAGCCGCTCTTTGCATACCCCAACCAACCACCGCCAGCCGGGCCGCCAATCGGATTGATGGCAAGGGCGGCGCAAGCTGATTGCGCTATCGGGATCTTTGGTGCTGCGGGTGGTCCGTACTGTGCCAGATATTCGTTCTCGCCATAGGGCTGCAATCCTATCGAAGGTTCATGCCGTGAAATTGCTTCTTCGCCTGCTCCTGTGCCTGTTGTTGCCCCTGTCTGCCTCGCTCGCCCTGGCGCAACAGCAATTGGTCAGTGACCCGGAAATCTACGAGAAGGATCATTTCCGTAAGGTCTGCAAGACAGCTGAGTTCGATGACAACTACGTCACCCGGTTGGATATCAACAATGATGGCATTGTCGATGCGATCGTCAACGAAGGCGCGCTGACCTGCGATGGCAAGCGCGGCCCCGACTGCGATGCTGAAGGCTGCCCGTATAATTTCTATGTGCAGGTCAAGGAAGGCGGCTATCTGATGATCGCCACCGCCAAGATCTTTGGCTATGACTTCATCCAGCGATACGGCAACAAGGTTTTCGTGCTGAAAATGCCGCCGCATTTCTGCGACCGCACCGATGGTCCGCAATGCGAAATGACGGTGCGGGTGCGCGGCGTGATGTTCGTGACGATCGTCAAGAAATAATCTGAAACGGCGACAGCATGATGCATTCGGAAGGGTGCATCATGCTGTAGCAACGGTTGTTTGAGCGCGATTGCGCTTAGACTAGGCCTTCGCCATGGATTGTGCACGCATACGATTATACTCGTCCTTGGTGATCGGCTTTGCCGTCTTGTTGCCGAGCTCATCGATACTGATTCGGTAGGTTTCCCGGGCCGAGAGTGCGGCCAGCGCTGAAATCACGGTAATCGCCAGCGTCCAGCAGCCGATGACAACAGGGATATTCAGCGAGCCGGGCGGTGCAACGGCGGTGAACAGGGCCGGGAACAGAGCCGTGATTGCCGTGCCGACATTCTGGGCGATGGCCATTGAGGAGACGCGGATGCGGCTCTGGAACAATTCCGGATAGAATGACGGGAAGACTGCGTTATATCCCTGATAAATCACGCCCCACATCAACAGCGACATGACGATGGCCATCGGGACATTGTGAATGCTGATCGCATAGAGATAGCCAAACGACAAAGCGCCAGACAGCAATGAACCGATGATAATCGGTGGCTTGCGGCCAATACGGTCAGACAGTCCGCCGATAAAGGGAATGACCAGAACGGCAACAATATTGCCTAGCACCGGAATCCACAGATAGACGTCCTTGCTGAAACCCACACCGTAAGCGGGCTGCACGGCATAGGCCGCGCCGAACACTGTTGTTACGGTCGGAATGACGTTCATGAGCGACATGCACATGACGCGGATGATATCGGCCCAGCCATGACGGAAGGCCTCGACAATGGGCGCTTTCGAGACCGCACCGCTTTCGCTGGCGTTGACGAAGGTCGGTGTTTCCTCAACCAGACGGCGGATGATAAAGCCGACGATTACCACGAAGATCGACAGGAGGAAGGGAATACGCCAGCCCCAGCTGTTGAATGCCGCCGGTTCCATATAGTGGGCGAGCGGCAGAAACACGGCGGCAGCCAAAATTTGTCCGGCCTGTACGCCCTGAAGTGCGAAAGAGGCAAAAAAGCCCCGTCGGCCGGTTGGTGCATGTTCCAGAATCATTGACGACGCACCCGAAATTTCACCCGCGACAGCAAAGCCCTGGATCAGGCGCAGCACGACCAGAAAAATCGGAGCCCAGATGCCAATTTGCGCATACGTGGGCAACAGGCCGACCATCAGTGTGGAAAAGCCCATGAGAAACAGGCAGGTCAGCATCATTTTCTTGCGACCGTAAACGTCGCCCATATGCCCCAGAACAAACGCACCGATTGGGCGGCTGACATAGCCCACGCCGTAGGTTGTCAATGATGCGACAATCGCTGTCGTCGGATCTACAGATGGAAAAAACAGCTGAGGAAAGACCAATGCCGCGGCTGTGGCGTAAATGAAGAAATCATAATATTCCAGCGCGGAGCCAATCCAGCCGCTGGCCGTGGCGACACGAGATTGTCTGTGCGCCTTTTCAAGATCTAAGGACATATCTGTTCCCTCCCAACAAGCATGTCATTGGTGGAGAAAGGAAAAGCAAACACCATGTTGCCAATCCTCCGGTGACAAACCAAGGAACGCATTTTATTCCACCAGTGATAGTGCAGAAATTAATTACAATCAAAAATCAGTCCGACCATAATAATGTCAGGCCTGATGTACAACCCAAAAGCGTCGATGTCCTTCGGGAGAATATCGAGCCTCACGTCGAATGCACTTTACCGAACGAAGCGGGACGAAGCCGCCAAGCGCTGCGTGGACTTCTGCAGGTCGCTCGTTACCGACGTCCTGGTCGGTGGTGACAGAATTGTCGATGGTTGGCGCGTCCAGTAAGTCGGGCGGAACTCTTGAGGTTCCCAGTTTCCTATTCACAAGAGGGAAATTAAAACGAAATAAGTTCGCCAATAGAGAACTTTTTTCATTGACTCACGTGTGTGTGATGATTATCTTCGTCAATGTTAGTTGAGCGGAATGAAGTTCATCACACCTTGAACTCTTCGGAGTTCGCGGAGGGGTAGCCCTCTACTGCTTATCCGGCCCACGGCCCCGGACCCCCGGAGGACGATGGCGGGCGAAGCGAGACCCAGGATGACCTTGGGTCTCTTGGTATATTGGTTAAGTCGTCGTGTTCCGCGCCGATCTGTCGAGATGACCCCAAGCCACAATCCCGTGGGGAGGGCGACAGAGAGGAGGCCAACATGGTCTTAGAAACTAACGAACGACGACAGCGACTGAAAAGGAAGCAAAGCTTTCCCAAGTGGGTTCGCGGCGCTGCCCTGCTAAAATGGACTTTCCGATTGGGGACGTTCCTGTATCGCCTTTGGCGTGTTTGGAACTGGTTCAACGGTGATCCCGACAGCTAAGTCGCTTCCAATGTATCCCCACTGGAAAGGACCGTATCATGTTATCCGAGGCGTTGCGGCTTATCCGCGTCTACCACGATCTCAAGCAGCAGGATCTTGCCGAGAAGCTTGAGATATCGAAATCGTATCTCTCCGAGATCGAGAGCGGCAAGAAAACTCCGACAATCGAATTGATCGAGAAGTATGCCTCCCAATTTGGCATACCTGCGTCGTCCATCCTGTTCTTCTCTGAGAACCTTGAGGACCCGAGTAAGGCATCAAGAGTAAAGGGAGCCATAGCCGGTAAGGTTTTGCAGTTCCTCCAATTCGTAGAGGCTCGTACGTAATTGACGGATCGACGCAAGTACTCTCTTCGCGACAGCCCCTTTTTCCGCCTTCGGTCGAAAGCGAAGCTCGCAAGCCTCTTGTACGTGTCGCGTGAAAAATTGCAGACCCTCTCTGAGGGCGAGCAGCGGTATTTCGAGTTTACCAAGCCTAAGAAATCGGGCGGCGTGCGGAAGATTAGTGCGCCTAACGCCCCGCTCAAGGCGGTTCAGTCGCGGATTGCCGATTTGTTGAGGCGAGTTACTCCACCTGACTATCTGTTTGCACCCGTGCCTGGCCGGTCATATGCAGATAATGCAGCCTTTCATGTTGGTGCGCGATCAGTCCGACTTCTCGATATTGAAGACTTCTTCCCCAGCTGCACCGTGAAAAAAGCCATCTGGTTCTTCCGCACTCGCATGGAATGCTCGGAAGACGTCGCGGCGATTTTGGCGAACATCGTAACCTTCAAGGGCGCTTTGCCCCAAGGAAGCCCTTGTAGCCCTATTCTCGCGTACCTCTGCTATCTCGACATGTGGGGAGAGATTGCCAAGCTTGTGGAGGATGGTGGGTGCAAACTCAGTGTCTACGCCGACGACCTTACCATTTCCGGTGTGTCGGTCCCAGAGGCTCAGATATGGGAGATAAAGAAAACCCTGTATCGTCACGGCCATCGGTACGCACGAAGCAAGGAGCGCTCAGTCCGCGACAAGTCAGTCGAGGTGACTGGCGTCGTCCTCTTGAGGGGCAGTGTGGTGGCGCCCAATCGTCAACATGCGAAGATCGCCAAGGTGCGTGATGAACTCACGCGTACGGCCTCTGCTGACCATAGGAAGGCACTTGAAAGCCAGCTTCGTGGCCGGTTGGCTCAAGTTGGGCAAATCAAGGCAGCCGATCAGCGGCGGAGAGCCTCTGAGGCGGCAAAAATATAAGCCTCAAAAAACTTGGTAGGAAATGTTGGTAGAAATTGGTCGGAGAGTTTTGCGGATCGCGTTCCTAAGGAATTGATATATCTGTCAAATCTGTAAGTCTGAGAAATTTGGTGGAGCTAAGCGGGATCGAACCGCTGACCTCTTGCATGCCATGCAAGCGCTCTCCCAGCTGAGCTATAGCCCCATAAGGGTCCGGCATTTGCCGGGTCCGGGAACCGTGTGAAGCAGTGCTTCGTTCGGTGTGGCGGCTTCATACGTGCTGCTTTTGCCCGTGACAAGCCAAAAAATGCGCACCCGGATGTTTTTTTGTCATCCGAGGGCGCAGAGCTGTTGAATCAGACTTCGTCGTCGTCGCCGGTCACGCCGATAATGCCGGACATGTCGTCGTCTTCGTCGTCTTCATCGGCTTCCAGGAACGTGTCGTCATCATCGTCGCCGATTTCGACATCGTCATCGCCGATATCTGGAATGTCGTCGCCACCGGCTGCATCATCCGCGTCTTCCAGCGAAACCAGTTCGACATCGGTGTTCTCGGTATCGACTTCCGCGACCTCTTCCTCTTCAGCCTTTTCCATGATGGCGGCTACCGAGGTCTCTTCAAAGTAAGAGAGCGGCCAGGATTTCTTCGTATAGGGGGATACGACCGGATCATTGTTCAGATCGTAGAATTTCTTGCCGGTGTCGGGGCAAGTGCGTTTGGTTCCAAGTTCTGCCTTCGCCACTGTCAAAGCCTCATGAAATCGTTGGAAAAGAGGGCATGCGCCAAGGACCCGGACCCGAAGGCCGGTCCAACTGTCGACGGTCCCTTAATCGTTGTGCTGGCGTCTGTCAAAGGCAATCTGGCCGGTCGATCCGCAGGCTTGCCGCTTTCGCGCCAGCTAAAAGCCGAAATGGAGAGCGTCGGAGCGGGGATGACCTTGGACGTCGGGTGTGCTACGGGGCCGTGCAACACGAGGTATGCAGACAGGAAGAGGACGGCTGTTTGACTGAGGGGACGGAAATCAGGTTTGTAATCGCCATCGATGGTCCTGCGGCTGCTGGCAAGGGAACGCTGTCGCGCCGTATCGCCGACAGTTACGGCTTTCATCATCTGGACACCGGTCTGACCTACCGGGCCACGGCCAAGGCGCTTCTGGAGAAAGACCTGCCGCTCGATAATGAGGCTGTGGCCGAGCAGGTGGCGCTGGGGCTCGATCTGTCCGGTCTGGACCGGGAGGTTCTGGCCAAGCACGATATCGGCGAGGCAGCCTCTAAGATCGCCGTCATGCCAGCCGTGCGCCGCGCTCTGGTTGAGGCGCAGCGGCGGTTTTCGCTGAAAGCCCCTGGTGTGGTGCTGGACGGGCGCGATATCGGCACGGTTGTTTGCCCGAATGCGGCGGTCAAGCTCTATGTGACGGCCTCTCCGCAAGTGCGCGCCCGGCGCCGCTATGACGAGATTGTCGCCCATGGCGGTGTGGCAGACTATCCGGCTGTGTTTGAGGATGTGAAGCGGCGCGACGACCGCGACATGGGCCGCGCCGACAGCCCGTTGAAACCTGCTGAAGACGCGCACTTGCTAGATACGTCCGAAATGAGTATAGAGGCGGCGTTTCAGGCTGCGCGTTCCTTGATCGATGCGGCATTGAAAAACAATTAGCATGCATTCAGCAGGCAGGACCGACCACCGGTTTTGTCTGGACCAGCCGAAACCAGCGTCCTTGCGCCGGGTTGTCCTTTTAAAGGGCGGACGCGGGATCGGCCGTTATCAACACCAACCCACCGGCGCACTGCGCATTCCCAAGGGGATGCGATTAGGAGATTTCATGTCTGTTTCTACCCCGACACGGGACGATTTCGCGGCCCTGCTGGAAGAATCCTTCGCAAAGACCGATCTGGCCGAAGGCTATGTTGCCAAGGGCATCGTGACGGCCATCGAGAAGGACGTCGCGATCGTTGACGTCGGCCTCAAGGTCGAAGGCCGCGTTCCGCTGAAGGAATTTGGCGCTCGCGCCAAGGATGGCCAGCTGAAGGTTGGCGACGAAGTTGAAGTTTACGTCGAGCGCATTGAAAACGCGCTGGGCGAAGCTGTTCTGTCGCGCGAAAAGGCCCGTCGCGAAGAAAGCTGGATCAAGCTCGAAGCCAAGTTCGAAGCTGGCGAGCGCGTTGAAGGCGTTATCTTCAATCAGGTCAAGGGTGGCTTTACCGTCGATCTGGATGGTGCCGTTGCCTTCCTGCCGCGCTCCCAGGTGGATATCCGCCCGATCCGCGACGTGACCCCGCTGATGCACAACCCGCAGCCCTTCGAAATCCTCAAGATGGACAAGCGTCGCGGCAACATCGTGGTTTCGCGCCGTACGGTTCTCGAAGAGTCCCGCGCCGAGCAGCGTTCTGAAATCGTTCAGAACCTCGAAGAAGGCCAGGTTGTTGAAGGCGTCGTCAAGAACATCACCGATTACGGTGCGTTCGTTGACCTCGGCGGCATCGACGGCCTGCTGCATGTCACCGACATGGCATGGCGTCGTGTGAACCATCCTTCGGAAATCCTGTCCATCGGCCAGTCGGTCAAGGTTCAGATCATCCGTATCAACCAGGAAACCCACCGCATCTCGCTCGGTATGAAGCAGCTTGAGTCGGATCCATGGGATGGCATTGCTGCCAAGTACCCAGTTGGCAAGAAGATCTCCGGTACCGTGACCAACATCACCGACTACGGTGCATTTGTTGAGCTGGAGCCGGGCATCGAAGGCCTGATCCACATTTCCGAAATGTCCTGGACCAAGAAGAACGTACACCCCGGCAAGATCCTGTCCACCAGCCAGGAAGTCGACGTGGTTGTTCTCGAAGTCGATCCGTCCAAGCGTCGTATCTCGCTTGGCCTGAAGCAGACCCTTGAAAACCCATGGCAGGCATTTGCCTACAGCCATCCGGCTGGCGCTGAAGTTGAAGGCGAAGTCAAGAACAAGACCGAATTCGGCCTGTTCATCGGCCTCGAAGGCGACGTTGACGGCATGGTTCACCTGTCGGATCTCGACTGGAACCGTCCGGGCGAGCAGGTCATCGAAGAATACAACAAGGGCGACGTCGTTCGCGCCGTTGTTCTCGATGTGGATGTCGAAAAGGAGCGTATCTCGCTCGGCATCAAGCAGCTCGGCAAGGACTCGGTCGGTGATGCCGCCGCTTCCGGCGATCTGCGTAAGAATGCTGTCGTGTCCTGCGAAGTGATCGCGGTCAATGACGGTGGCGTCGAAGTCAAGCTCGTCAACCATGAAGACATCGTGTCCTTCATCCGCCGCGCCGACCTCGCTCGTGACCGTGACGACCAGCGCCCTGAGCGTTTCTCCGTTGGCCAGGTTTTTGACGCTCGCGTCACCAACTTCTCCAAGAAGGATCGCAAGGTCATGCTGTCGATCAAGGCGCTGGAAATCGCTGAAGAGAAGGAAGCCGTTGCTCAGTTCGGTTCGTCCGATAGTGGCGCTTCGCTCGGCGACATCCTGGGCGCAGCCCTGAAGAACCGCAGCAACGACTAATCGTCGCGGTTTAGAAGATTAAAAACCCGCCGGGCAGCAATGTCCGGCGGGTTTTTTTATGGCTTGATGGTTGCGGGCGTGATGATTGCCAAAACGGCCCTTGCCGCCCATCAAGCAATGCTCTAAGTTTAGAATTATTCTAAATTGGAGATCGGCCATCATGTTTCGCACCTTATTCGCCCCTGCGAAGCGGCGTCTGGATAGTCTCACCGAACAGGAGGTTCTCGCGCTGGCAATTTCTTCCGAGGAAGACGATGCGCGGATCTACCTGGCCTATGCGGAGCGGTTGAAAGAGCAATATCCCCAGTCCGCCAAGGTTTTCGCTGATATGGCGGAGGTTGAACATGCTCACCGCAACATGCTGATCGACATGCATCGCCAGCGGTTTGGTGAGCATATTCCGCTGATTCGCCGGGAGCATGTTCAGGGGTTCATGACGCGAAAACCCGATTGGCTTCAGGCTCAGCTTTCCGTCGATCAGGTGCGCGAAGAGGCCGAGGCCATGGAGCGCTCTGCGTATAATTTTTATGTGGAGGCCCAGAAACATGTCTCGGATGCCCGCACAAGGACGCTTCTCGGCGATCTGGCCATGGCAGAGCAGGGGCACGAAGACGTGGCCCATATGCTGGGTGAAAAGCACCGGCCTGAGGATGTCCAGAAACTGGAACAGGAAACCGCCAAGCGGCAGTTCGTTCTCACCTATGTGCAGCCGGGTCTTGCCGGTTTGATGGATGGTTCGGTTTCGACCCTTGCGCCGATCTTTGCCGCAGCTTTCGCCACCGGCGATACCTGGCAGACCTTTCTGGTCGGCCTCTCTGCCTCGGTGGGGGCGGGCATTTCCATGGGCTTTACCGAAGCCTCCCATGACGATGGCAAGATTTCCGGCCGAGGTTCACCGATCAAGCGCGGCCTGGCCTGCGGTATCATGACAGCGCTGGGTGGCCTGGGTCATGCTCTGCCCTATCTCATTCCGCATTTCTGGACGGCGACGGCGACGGCGGGTGTGGTGGTGTTCATCGAATTATGGGCCATCGCCTTCATCCAGAACAAATATATGGAAACGCCGTTCTGGCGTGCGGCCATGCAGGTGGTGCTGGGTGGTTCGTTGGTGCTGGCCGCCGGTATCCTGATCGGCAGCGGTTGAAACAGCCTATAAAAAAGGCCTGGAGCGATTCCGCATCCAGGCCCTTTTTCAATTGTCTTGGTAACCTATTTCAACGCCGCGACCGGAACATCCTTGCCGCTTTCAATCGTGACCCAGCGACCGGTATCGAAGCTCGCCTGCCGTTTCAGATAGGTATAGGAGGTTTCGCTCCAGAGTTTTACATCGTCAACCAGGTTGTCGAGAATATAGTCGCCTGTGGATGTGCGCAGCGTCAAGACTGCATGGCCTTCACCATCGGGCTTGCGCACAACGGTAATCAGCAGATCCGATTCCGAAAATCCGGCCTGGAGCAGGCGCTTGCGCTTCAACAGAACAAAGTCTTCGCAATCGCCGGCGTCAACGGGATATTCCCACCATTCTTCACGACCGTAGACGTCCATATCGGTCATCGGAGTGATGGATTTGTTGACATCCATGTTGACGGCGCGAACGATATCCCAGCCGTGTTCGGTAACCTGACGCGCAGGGGCAGGCTTGCTGCGAACCTGGCATTCGGCTTTGTAGCGCAGGCAAAATTCGTAATGGCCAATGGGCTGCGATGTGATGCCGCCGGTGACCATCGAGGCTGGAACAGCCGATGTCATATCCGCAGCCGCATTGCCCGCGAAAAACAGCGGAATTGCCAGAAAAGCTGCCAGAGTTGAGAGCCTGAAGGTCATGAGACGTCCCTTGAATTCTTAACAAAGAGTTAAGATTACCAAGGGCAGAGAGTCAATCGGTTCAAGGCTGAGGGACGGGTCAATTGGCCAATATGGTTAAAATCCGTTAATGAGTGTGAAGTTTTGTCGCATTTTTGCCGAATGGCGCAAGAGGTTTAGCCTTATGGTCTTGGTTCGATCATGGCGCGAATGGCGTTGCGCATCCGGTCAATGTCCTGCGGACGCGATAGCCGATGATCGCCGTCACGCACCAAAGTTAATACAACATCGTCGGCGGGCAGGTGTTCAACCAGTTTCAGCGCATGTTGGTAGGGGACATCAGGATCGGCCATGCCTTGCAGGATATGGATGGGGCAGCCGGTGTTTATCATACCGGTCATCACCCGGTTGGTGCGCCCGTCTTCCATCAGCGCGCGGGTGAAGATATTCGGCTCCGGGCTGTACTCAGAGATTTCCTCGAAATAGCCTTTCTCGGCCAGGTCTTTCCGCTCATGGTCGCCAAGCATTGGCTCGATCAGGTCCGACGTGAAGTCGGGAGCCGGTGCGATCAACACCATTCCTGACACCTGGGTCGGATTGTTACGGCGCGCCTTCAACTCCTGGATCAATCGCAATGCAATCCAACCGCCCATGGAGGAACCGACCAGAACGAGTTTTTCCGGTTTGAAGTGATCGAGAACTGCAAGAGCCTCTTCCAGCCAGCGGGAAATGGTGCCGTCGCGAAAGGCTCCACCAGAGGCGCCATGCCCGGAATAATCGAATCGGATGGCGCCAATCCCAAGAGACGCGGCAAGGTCGTCCATTTCCAGCGCCTTGGTGCCTGTCATGTCGGACCGGTAGCCGCCAAGCCAGATGCAGGTGGGGCGATTCTCTCCTGTGGGTGCCCGGACCAGCGCGGCGATGCTGCGCGCATCGATCCCCTGTCCAACGGTGATAGCATGGGTTTCGATTGTTCGTCCGGCATCGGTCATCATTGTCTCCAGGTGCGGTCCAACTGCGATTGAAGAGAGCAGTTCGTATTCCGGTTTCGAATATTTCAATCCTTTGATGTATTCGAAATCGCTTGAAAGCGGGGATGCGTGAGCACCTTCCGGCCTTCGTATAAGGTATAAAACAGATTCTTCTCTTCACGACAGCTGGTGATTTTTTTAAAAAACTATGCTATCACCCTTTGAACAGCGGTCCGATAGAGAGCTCAGCCTTGCAAGGCGGGACAATCGGGCCTATCTGACGTTCCGAAATCACCTATATGACTATCCGAAATTATTGAGGAGAATACGACCATTCGCAGACCGTTCAAAGCCGATGCCCCCGTTAAGGACGGGCCGCGCTCCAACCGGGAAATCCGGGTTCCAAAGGTCCAGTTGATTGACGCAGAAGGCCAGAATCTCGGCGCCGTGCCGACGGACCAGGCGCTCCGCATGGCGGAAGAAGCCGGTCTCGATCTGGTCGAAATTTCGCCGAATGCTGAACCGCCCGTTTGCAAGATCCTGGACCTTGGTAAGCTGAAATACGCCAACCAGAAGAAGGCGGCAGAAGCGCGCAAGAAACAGAAAATCGTTGAAGTCAAAGAAATCAAGATGCGCCCGAACATCGACACCCATGACTATGAGGTGAAGATGAAGTCGATGTCGCGGTTCTTTGAAGACGGCGACAAGGTCAAAGTCACCCTGAAGTTCCGCGGCCGCGAAATGGCCCACCAGGAACTGGGCATGAAATTGCTCATGCAGGTGAAGGAAGACACAGTCGAAGTTGCCAAGGTTGAGGCTGAACCTAAGCTCGAAGGTCGTCAGATGATGATGGTGCTGGCCCCTAAATAAGCCAGCGACCTATCAGTCGGAGTCGACAGTATCTGCCAGTTTAAAGCGACATGCGTTTTATCGAACGCAGGTCGCTTTTTTGCAATAAAGCCGTTGTCGCGCTTCGAAAGTGTAGTCTGACAAAATACTGACAATGTCGTCAGCGCGATGTCAGCGGTGTTTTGGCATTGTCATTTTCAACAGACGGGATTTACCCCACGTCCCCACAACGTTCCCTGTCTGTTATGTCATCCTATGCCCCTGGGTGACAACCAAGGCTATTAGCCTATTGGAAACTCCGCCGTCTCTAAATGGAACGGCGGAGTTCCTTGTTGGGGAACGTGCAGACTTATGCACTTTTGTGGTCTATTCAAATAGATTATTTAATTTATATTTTTCAATGAGGGTTCAATTGGAAATAAAATTTGATTTTAATTGAGGTTTATCAAGTTTCCATCGGAGACATCTCAAAAAAGTCAAAAAATACTAGTGAAACCCTTTGTGTCGTTTGTCATTTAACTTTACAGCTGTTGGCGGCCTCTGTATTCAAATGGCGCTATGCGAATCAACCTAAGGATGCCGTCGAATAGCCTTGCGCATCACACGTCGCGTTGACTGGATAATTTATCTGAGGTCCAATGGGATTTTATGACTGAATACAGGCAATCGAGCGCCGATTAAAGTTTGTCAGCCAGTGCGCCCTGTGCCTATACCGGAATGGCCATGAGAAGCAGCTCAACGGAAGATGGAAAAATGGAGGTCGCCAGAGCAATCCGGCGCCAACGTTCGTGCCTGAGATGTTTTGCGAAAGAAGGGTCAGAGGGTGGCCGAGTTTACGGTCGCGGCGTGGCCGTAATTTTGTTTCTGGTATCCCTGTTCTTTACAAGTCTCGTCATGGCCTCTGACAATCGCGGTGGCCCTCCAGGCGGCGGCCCTCCAGGTGGCCCTCCAGGTAGCCCTCCAGGTGGAGGGCGAGGCGACGACCCGCCGAGCGGCGGCCCTCCCGGATTTTCAGGCGGTCCCGGGCCTTTTGGCAGCAGGCCCGGAGGGGGAGGTCCAGGCGGAACTCCGAACGGCTCGTATTCAGATGACGATCCGAGCATCGTCCGGCCACAGGTGCTGGACGGCGTCAAAAGTGGCCGCTATCGTTCGTTACGAGAGGTGCTTGGCAATCTCAAGCTGCCTGAAGGTTCGCGGTTGATCGATGTGGATTTACGCTATCTCTCCAACGGTGATTTTTACTTGCTGACCATAAAGGACATATCGGGCCGGTTTCGCACCTTGAAAGTGGATGCGCGAACCGGAAAACTGGCACGATAAAGCTGGCAGCGACTGCCTACACGGCATCGTACTGAAAATTGGAAACCGATTTTCGGGCAATATGATGCAAAAACAAAATCCTATAGCGCCATGCATGATATAGTCTTGCGCGGATTGTAACTTCTTCCACGGCGATCTTTTGGAGAGCATTGAATCTTGCGTATTTTACTGGCTGAAGACGACGCCAATATCGGTCGCCATGTGGCGGAGACGTTAAGGGGCGAGGGCTACGAGGTAACCTTGGTCAACAAGGGACCGGATGTCTGGGAAGCTGGAGAGGATACGTCCCTTGACGCCATTATTCTCGATCTCGGCCTGCCTGGGCTGGATGGCCTTTCGATTTTGAGACGATGGCGCAAGGATAGGATCCAGACACCCGTTCTGGTCCTGACGGCGCGGGGATCCTGGATGGAAAGGGTTGATGGTTTCGATGCCGGAGCGGATGACTATCTTCCGAAGCCGTTCCGGACAGAGGAATTGCTGGCCCGGCTTCGCGCATTGCTGCGGCGCGCTGGAAAAACCAGCCATACCCTATTTTCAGCCGGGCGTTTCCAGGTGGATGAGGCCGGTCGGACCGTCACTTTCAATGGCGCTCTGTTGGAGGTCAGCCCGCTGGAGTTTCGGTTGATCCAGATTCTCGTCCAAAACAAGGGGCGGGTCTTTTCAGCCTATGAGATCGCCACCCAGATCCAGGGGCGCGATGACGATGCTTCAAAAAATGCAGTCGAAGCCATGGTGGCGCGGATCCGTAAGAAAACGGATGCCAGTGCTATCGAAACACGGCGCGGCTTCGGTTACGTCGTGCCGGACGAGAATTCATGCTGAGATCGCTGCGCCTCAGGCTCGCGATTGGCTCCTTCCTGGCAATCGGGCTGGCGCTGATGGTCCTTTGGTTCTCTGTCGGTTATTTGTTCATCAACTATGTCGGTCAACAATTCAAAACCGAGATGAATGTCACTATCAATACCATTGCCTCCCGCCTCAAGGTGGAAAATGGCAAGATTGATATCGTCTCGCCACCCGCAGATCCGCGCTTTTCCACTGTCAGCGGCGGGCGTTACTGGCAGGTATGGACGCCTGATGGCCGCAGCCTGCGGTCGCGGTCGCTCTGGGATGTCGAACTGCCCAGAACTGGACTGCATCAGGAAGGTCCATTCGATTTCAGTCGCGCGCAGGGGCCAGATGGTGAGGATATTTTGCTGCTGCGCAGCGAAATCAAAATCTCGGATGAGGGCATAGACTATCCGGTTATCATCTATGCCGGCTTTCCTTTGGCTAATTTGATGGAGCCGCTCGATCAGCATCGGGAGCGCTCGCGTTCTGTCATGCTGATCACCGCCCTGGTTCTGTTGGGCGCGGCGTTGCTTCAGGCCCGGGTCGTTTTGCAGCCACTGACGCGTGTGCGAAACCAGGTGTCGATGGTTCGGGCCGGTCAGTTGCGGGTCATGGATGACGGCGTGCCAATTGAAGTGATGCCGCTCGTCGAGGAAATCAACCTTTTGCTCACCGAACGGCAATACGCGATCGAGAAGGCGCGCAGCAGGGCTAGTGATCTGGCGCATGGATTGAAAACACCGCTGACGGTGCTGGCGCAAATGGTGCAGCATCTGCCTCCAGCCGAGCGTGAAGCGGCTTTCGAGCAAATCAACCTGGTGCGCCAGCGGGCCGACCGGCAATTGCAGGCCGCGCGCCTTGGTGTCGAGCAGATGCAGGTCACGGACATGGAAAGCCTGATCGGAAAACTGGTCAAGGTTCTCGACCCGATTGCCCGGGCTCGGGATCTTGCCTGGGATGTCGACGTGGAGCCAGGCCTGGCGATTGAGGCCGACGCTGCCGATCTTGCCGAAGCAATCGGCAATATTCTCGACAATGCAACGAAATGGGCTTCCTCGATCATTCACCTCCGCGCTTTTGCGGATCGGGATATGGCGATGATCGTCATTGGCGATGATGGGCCGGGTGTGCGCCCGCAAGACCGGCAGCAGGTGCTGCGGCGTGGTGAATTTTTGGATTCAGACCAGGGCGGTTCCGGTCTGGGCCTTGCGATCTGCGCCGATATCATGACCGCTTATGGCGGCAATCTCAGCCTGGATCAGGCCGATATTGGCGGCTTGCTAGTCACCCTGCAATTTCCCCGCAATGGCGGTCGTCAGATTCCGGCTCATCCGATCTGACGGCAGGTCACTTGGCCTGGATAGCGCGCTTAAGTCGTCGATTTTCTGGCGTTGGCAGGCCGCAAAACCGATTTTTGTCTCGTGCGCTTGAATCCCGTTGCACTTTACCGGGCCTGCGGTTATAAGCGCCCGTCCGAACGGTCCGGCAGGGCATGCCGTGGCCGTTCTTTATGCTTGAAAACAGGCCTCGTCTGCCTGTTTCGATACAAGAACAATGGAGTAGCAAAATGCCCAAGATGAAGACGAAGTCCTCCGCCAAGAAGCGGTTCAAGATCACTGCCTCCGGCAAGGTCCTGGCTGCTGCCGCTGGCAAGCGTCACGGCATGATCAAGCGGTCCAACAAGTTCATCCGCAATGCACGCGGAACGATGGTACTTGCCGAAGCAGACGGCAAGAAAGTCATCAAGAACTACCTGCCTAACGGTCTCTGAGACCCTTTCGCTTTTTGGATCATTTAAGGAGATCATGACATGTCACGCGTAAAACGCGGCGTTGCCGCTCATGCCAAGCACAAGAAGGTTCTGAAAGCCGCCAAGGGCTTTTACGGCCGCCGCAAGAACACCATCCGCGCTGCAAAGGCTGCGGTGGATCGTTCCAAGCAGTTCGCTTACCGCGACCGCAAGGTCAACAAGCGCAATTTCCGCGCCCTGTGGATTCAGCGTATCAACGCAGCTGTCCGCGAATCCGGCCTGACCTATGGCCGCTTCATCGACGGCCTGAATAAGGCTGGCATTGAAGTTGACCGTAAGGTTTTGTCCGACATGGCCATCCATGAGCCGGCAGCTTTCGGCGCGCTGGTTGAAGCCTCCAAGAAGGCTCTGTCCTACCTCAAGGACACTGGCACGAAGAACGAGTTTGAGACCGCGGTTCGTTGAGCCGCGCGCATTCTTATGAATGCGCAAAGCTGGCTCAACCAACTTAGATGGCGCATGTGCCTTTCACGCGGGCTGCGCCCGCGTGGGACATGCGCTATCAGCGCGTCCCAAACTGAAATCTGGTATTGGGAAACCCGCGCTGGGAGAACTGGCGCGGGTTTTTTCTTTTTTATTTGATACTGGCGATACATCCGCTGGCCGAACATGGGCAGGAAAGACGACAATGTCCGATCTCGAGAGTTTGAAAACATCCCTTCTGGCCGATATTGCTGGCGCCTCTGACGAGGCGGGCATTGAAGCCGTGCGTCTGTCTGCCATGGGCAAAAAAGGCTCGGTCTCTGAGCTTTTGAAAACGCTGGGCTCGATGACGCCGGAAGAGCGCCAGACCCGTGGCGCCGCCATCAACGCGCTGAAAAACGAGATCACCGAACATCTGACCGCCAAGAAGACCGAGTTGAAGGATGCTGCCATCAATGCGCGCCTGAAGGCTGAAACGCTGGATGTGTCGCTGCCGGTGCGCTCTTCTCCGGCTGAGCGTGGGCGTATTCACCCGATCAGCCAGATCGTTGATGAAATTACGGCCATTTTCGCTGACATGGGTTTTTCCATTGCCGAAGGCCCGGATATCGAGACCGACTATTACAATTTCACGGCGCTGAACTTCCCCGAAGGCCACCCGGCCCGCGAAATGCACGACACATTTTTCCTGCAACCCGACGCCAATGGCGAGCGCAAAGTGCTGCGCACCCATACATCTCCGGTGCAGGTGCGCACCATGGAAGTGCAAAAACCGCCGATCCGCATCGTCATTCCGGGCAAGACCTATCGGCAGGATTCGGACGCCACCCATTCGCCGATGTTCCATCAGGTCGAAGGCCTGGTGATCGACAAGACCGCCAATGTTGGCCATCTGCGCTGGGTTCTGGAAGAATTCTGCAAAGCCTTCTTTGAAGTCGATAGCGTCACCATGCGCTTTCGCCCGTCCTTCTTCCCGTTCACGGAACCATCGTTCGAGGTGGATATCCAGTGCGACCGCTCCAGCGGCCCGATTGTCAAATTCGGCGAAGGCAAGGACTGGATGGAAATCCTCGGCTGCGGCATGGTCCACCCCAACGTGCTGCGCGCCAGCGGCCTTGACCCCGATGAGTATCAAGGCTTTGCCTGGGGCATGGGGCTGGACCGCATCGCCATGCTGAAATACGGCATGCCCGACCTGCGCGACTTCTTCAATGCCGACGTCCGCTGGATCAGCCACTACGGTTTTCGTCCATTGGACGTGCCGACATTGTTTGGTGGTTTGAGCGTTTAAGGACCAGTGAACATTGAAGACGGTAGAAAATACTTTGTTCGGGCAATTTGAAGTGTTTTGGGGAGTTCTCGATCCTCATATTGAAATTCAAGCTCGAGTTGGATCGTTTTCACATTATAAAAGCGGGTCAGAAGCGGTGACGTTCCAAGACCCTCTTTACCCCAACGAGGCTAAAACACTTTCTGTCTACAGGCATGCAAGCAATCCGAAATGCATCGTTCTACTAGCTGAAATTACACCGAGCATTTGGGCATATGGCTTCCAATTGGATGGACAATACGCATGAAATTCACACTCTCCTGGTTGAAAGACCATCTGGACACCGATGCCACGCTGGATCAGGTCTGCGAGCGCCTTACCGCCATTGGCCTTGAAGTTGAAGATGTTGATGACAAGGCGGCCTATAAGCCGTTTGTGATTGCCAAGATTTTGAGCGCGGAAAAGCATCCCTCTGCCGATCGTCTGAAAGTTCTCTCGGTGGATGCGGGCGACGGTAAACCGGTGCAAGTGGTTTGCGGCGCGCCAAATGCGCGGGCGGGCTTGATTGGCGCGTTTGGCCGTCCGGGCATGTATGTGCCGGGGCTGGATGTGACACTGGCCGTTGGCAATATTCGTGGCGTTGAGAGCCATGGCATGATGTGTTCTGAAAAAGAACTCAACATGTCTGATAATCACGATGGCATTATCGATCTGCCTGATGATGCGCCTGTCGGTACCTCTTTCGCGGCCTATGCTGGCATTGATGATCCGGTCATCGAGATCAATCTCACGCCTAACCGGCCCGATTGCACCAGCATTTACGGCATTGCCCGCGATCTGGCCGCCTCCGGCCTTGGCACGTTGAAGCAGCCCAAAACTCCAAGCTTTGCGGTGGAAGGCGAGACTTCGGTTGAAGTCAAGCTGGAGTTGGATGATGCAAAGCTTTGCCCCGGCTTTGCCTATCGCCTCGTGCGCGGCGTCAAAAATGGCCCAAGCCCGGTCTGGATGCAAAAGCGGCTGATTGCCATTGGCCTGCGCCCGATCTCGGCGCTGGTGGATGTGACCAATTACATGACCTTTGATCAAGGTCGGCCTATGCATGTGTTTGATGCCGATAAGGTCAAGGGCGCGCTCACCGTGCGTCGTGCCAAGGATGGTGAGGAAATTCTCGCTCTCGACACGCGCACCTATAAGCTGACACCCAATACCGTGGTGATTGTCGATGACAATGGCGTTGAATCCATTGGCGGTATCATGGGCGGCGAGCATTCCGGCTGCGATGAAAACACCAGTAATGTGCTGATTGAATCGGCCCTGTGGGACCCGATCAACATTGCCAAATCGGGCCGCTCGCTTGGCATCATCACCGATGCCCGCTATCGGTTTGAGCGCGGCGTTGACCCGGACTATATGGTGCCCGGCCTTGAGCGCACCACTGAACTGGTGCTGGAGATGTGTGGCGGTGTGGCTGCCACCACCAAGGTGGTTGGCTATCAGGGCCACACGAAAAAGGTGGTTGATTTCCCATTCTCGGAAGTCAAGCGCCTCACCGGGCTGAATGTTTCCACCGACGAATCCCGCTCCATCCTCACCGGCCTTGGCTTTGAGGTGTCTGGCGAGGGCGAAACCGTCAAGGTGGCCGTGCCATCCTGGCGGCCGGATGTGGACGGCAAGGCCGATCTGGTGGAAGAGGTCATGCGCATGCATGGCGTGGATAAGATCACGCCAGAGCCTCTGCCCTCCATAGGCGCGGTCAACAGCAAGATCCTCACCACCTTGCAGATCCGTACCCGCACAGCCAAGCGGGCGCTGGCCAGCCGTGGCATGATGGAAGCGGTGACGTGGTCCTTCATCTCGGCAGAACAGGCTGCCCTGTTTGGAGGTGGTAGCGCGGCGCTGAAACTGGTCAACCCGATTGCCTCTGACATGTCGGACATGCGCCCATCGCTGCTGCCGGGCCTGCTCACTGCTGCCCAGCGCAATGCCGACCGCGGCTTTGGCGATGTGGCGATTTTCGAAGTCTCCGGCACCTATGAAGGCGATACGCCGGAAGGCCAGCGCCGCGTGGCTGGCGGCGTGCGCCGTGGCACGGCATCGCTTGCAGGTGCTGGTCGCATGTGGTCGAATGCTGCCAAGGGCGGCGGCAAGCCGGTGGATGTCTATGACGCCAAGGCCGATGCGCTGGCCGTGCTGGAAGCCTGTGGCTTGCCGATGGGCAATGTGCAGATCGAGCAGGGTGGGCCGGAATGGTATCATCCGGGCCGCTCCGGCACCATCAAGATGGGGCCAAAGGTCGTGCTTGGCTATTTCGGCGAGTTCCACCCCAAGACGCTGGCAGCCCTCGATGTGTCCGGTGCGCTCTGCGGCTTTGAGGTCTATCTCGATGCCATGCAGGAGCCGAAGAAAAAGGCCACCCGCACCAAACCAGCACTGGATCTCTCGCCCTTGCAGATGGTGAAGCGCGATTTCGCCTTTGTGGTCGAACGTTCCGTGGAAGCGGGCGCGATCATCAAGGCCGCCACCAGCGCCGACCGTAAGCTGATCACGGGCGTCAACGTGTTTGACGTGTTTGAAGGCGCAAGCGTTGGCGAAGGCAAGAAGTCCGTTGCCATCGAAGTGCTGATTCAGCCATCGGACAAGACCCTGACGGATGAGGATTTTGACGCGCTGACCAAGAAGATCGTCGGCAATGTGGAGAAGACCACAGGTGGTACGCTACGCGCCTGACATCTGTCTTATGGGCAAGGCGGCGGCAACTTTGTCCCGCTGTTTTTATCGTGATTGTCAAAACCCCTCGAATATTTCGAGGGGTTTTGTGTTTCTCAGGTTTTCAACACAGTCAGACGCTTAATACCAAGTCTCGAAGATGCTCACGCATCCTCGACTTGAAAAATTGAAAATATCTCAAATGCGCCAGAGGCTTGAGATATTTTCAAATGGAATACGAAGAGTCATTTTCAATGAACCTTCGTATAAATCATCGGAATGGTGAGCGGCAGACCCGCATGCGGCCATCCCCGGCGATGTAGCGGTTGGTTTGTGGATCATAGGACCGATAGCGGTCCATGCACCAGCGTATATGGCGGTTCGATACACGCGGCGGTGGCGCTGGACGGTAGTAACCTGGTGGCGGAGGTGCTGGGCGATAGTAGCCGGGTGGTGGCGGTGGTGGGACTGGCCGGTAATAACCTGGCGGCGGCGGTGGCGGCCTGCCGTAATCGGGCCGGTCATAGCAACCATAGACGTCGCAGACATAGCGGATATCTATGACCTGGGATGAGCCGCCGTTCGGCGGGTCCACAGTAAATGGCATGGTCGCCGATGCGACAGCAGGCAGGCTGCCGACAAGGACGAACGCAACCCCAGCCAAGGCATTGCGGAACAAGGGCATTCTACATCTCCTCACTATAAAGGCGGACTTGCCGATTTACATAAATCTCATTGCTCGACGGTCAAGGTCTGGGAAATTTTCAATGCAAGGCAATTTTTCTGGCGGGATGATTCCATCAGTCTGTGCTTGCACCTGCCAAAACCCTGATCTTGGACAGGATCACTTTATATATTAGATAAATCATTTATTCGCGCCAGCTTTTTCTATATTGCGAATTGTCCCTATTAAAACCACTAGATTCAGGCGCTTGGGCGAATGTTGAATGATGCTGCAAAATGAACGGGATAGAGGCTCTCGGAAAAAAATCGATCCTGACATGAAAACTTCAAAAACCGTGTTGACAGGCGCGGGCTGGCCTACTAAATCCCTCCTCGTCGCCCAGATGGCGGAATTGGTAGACGCGCCAGCTTCAGGTGCTGGTACTCGAAAGGGTGTGGAGGTTCGAGTCCTCTTCTGGGCACCAATTCCAAAGCCAAATCTTTGATTTGGTTTATGAATACAAAAAAGCCCGGTTCGCCGGGCTTTTTTGTTTTTATGCGGTTTTTCTGCTTGAGGTCTTATTCCCCGACATCTCTCGGATTGATTCCCGGCAACCAGGCGCCGGTGCGCGGTTGCTCGCTGCCCGTGTAGGTAATGCCTTCATCCGTGGTGCAGCGATAGACGGTGCGCGGCATGCCGGAGCCGAGAAAATGAAAATCGCGCGTGCCGCGCCCCTGCATCAGCACAGTCTCGGTCTTGCAGCGATAACTTGGCTGGAGGTTTTGCTGGTCGATTTCGGCCTGCGTCTTCACGCCGGGCAGGTCCTTGTAACCTTTCAAGGGCTGCGACCAATTATCCAGGGCGGGCTTTTTGTTCTGGTCCGCCATGACCGGCCCGGCCATGGTCAAGGCTGCTGCCATCAGCGCTGCCGTCCATCTTGCTGCTCGGTTCTGCATCTCGATCTCCATTTGCTGACACCGTGCCGAAGGACCGGATATCCAGTCCCTTTTTCAAGCTTGTCGGTTCAGGAAAATCGGTGAGCGGTGTCCCTGACAAACAATCGATGGCCCGTTGCGCGCCTGCCCAAAGCTGGGCCTTTCATCTCTGATATAGGAAGGCCGCCGCGTGGGCAAAAGGGCATAAGGCGGGCCTTGCCGATCACGGTTTCGCCAACAGGCATCGAATGGCAATGTTACATCAAAAGCCTGCCCCTGCCAAAATACCTAGAACCGGTCCGAAACGCGAATACCGGCCGGACCAAGAATAACGGCGACCAGCACCGGCAGGAAAAACAGGATCATCGGCACGGTCAGCTTTGGGGGCAGGGCGGCGGCTTTCTTTTCTGCGGCGTTCATACGCTCGTCGCGGCCCTCCTGGGCCAGAACGCGCAGGGCCTGGCCGATCGGTGTTCCGTAGCGTTCCGCCTGGATCAAAGCCTGGCAGACGGATTTGACGATTTCCAGCTGGGTCCGGTTCCCAAGGTTTTCATAGGCCGTGCGGCGGTCCTGAAGGAAAGACAGTTCCGCTGTGGTCAGCACCATTTCCTCGGCCAGCGCCGGAGATTGAGACGCCATTTCATCGGCAACACGCCGCATCGCCGCTTCCATCGACATGCCGGATTCGACGCAGATCAGCATCAGGTCCAGTGCATCGGGCCAGGCCCGGCGGATCGAATGCTGCCGTTTGGTAATGCGGTTGGAAATATAGATATTGGGCAGGTAAAAGCCGACATAACCCGCCACAACCGCCGCCAGGAAACGCACGGCAAACGGCCTGGACTGCATGTTGTGCAATCCGAAGATCCAGGTGGTTGCCAGCGCCAAGAACAGGAAGGGCAGCAGGAACCGGGCCGTCAGAAACATGTTCAGGGCATTTTGGGAGCGCAAGCCAGCGGTTTTCAGCCGGTCCATGGTCTTGTCGTCCACCAGCGCCTTGCGCAGGTTGAAACGCTCGACGATTTTGCGCGCCGAACTGTTATCGGTATTGCGCAGGCTGCCGCGTCCGCCCTCGCTGTTCATCCTGGCCCGCTCACGAGCGCGGATCAGTTCGCGCTCGGAGGACACGGCCTTCATCCGCTTGTTGAGGTCGCCCCGCTCCAGCAGCGGTGAAATCAGGGTGTAAAGGGTGGCGAAAACCGCGATGGCTACCAATACGGCGATCAGCAGGGTCGGGTTGGTGAGTGTGGCGGCAAGATCGGCAGACATCGCATGTCCTCAAATGTCAAAATTGATCATATTGCGCATGACAAGAATACCGATGGACATCCACACCGCCGACACTCCCAGAATCATATGGCCACGCGGGTCGGTAAACAGCACCATGATATAGGCGGGCGAGGAGATGTAGACGAGAAAGGCGACGATGAAGGGCAGCGCGCCGATGATCACCGCGGATGCCTTGGCCTCCATGGACAGGGCGCTGACCTTGGCTTTCATCTTGCGCCGCTCGCGCAGCACTTTCGACAGATTGGCCAGTGCCTCGGAGAGATTACCGCCCGCCTGCGATTGGATGGCGATGACGATGGCAAAGAAGCTGACCTCTTGCAGAGGCATGGAATTGAACATGCGCGCACAGGCTTCCGGCACCGTTATGCCCAGTTGCTGGGCATCGACCACACGGCGAAACTCGGTTTTGACCGGTTCCTGCGCATCGACGGCGATCATTCGCAGAGAATCATTGAGTGGCAAGCCGGATTTGATCGACCGCACCATCACGTCCAGCGCATTGGGAAACTCGGTCAGGAATTTTTCCTGGCGTCGGCGGATCAGGAAATTGACGATCCAGCGCGGCAGGCCTGCACCAGCCGTAAAGGCGATACCCAAGGACGCAAACAGGGACATGCCGAGGACAAAGCACAGGCAGAAGAACACCAGGCCAAGGGTGGTGCTGGCAATGCTGAACTGGGTCAGGCTGACATCAAGGCCTGTCTGGCCGAGCCGCTGTTTCAGCGACTGGCTGGAGATTTTCTTGTTTTTCTCATTCTGTTTGCGTTCGATTTCCTTCAGCGTGTCCTGTACGGACTTGCGCCGCTTGGAAAGTTCCTGAACCCGGTCGCGCGCCACCTGTTTCTTGGCGGTATCGGCTTCGGCATTTTTCACACGGGCGAGGCGTGTGGCGGTTTTCTTGTCGGCCTGCACCCGTGAAAACAACAGGACATAAGCCAGCGACCCCGCCGCGAGGGCTGCAAGAAGCACAATGGCGAGGACATTGATGGTCATGGCTTAGACTACACCGGTTTTCTGTTCCATGGCGTCGAGCGCCGCCGCCAGGCGCCGTTCCTCATTGTAATAGCGGGCGCGTTCCCAGAAATGCGGCTTGCCAATGCCAGTGGACACATGGCGGCCAATGATCTTGCCGGTCAGGTCCTCGCCTTCCATTTCAAAGCGCATCAGGTCCTGGGTGATGATCACATCGCCTTCCATCCCCACCACTTCGGTAATCTGGGTGATGCGGCGTGTCCCGTCGCGCAGGCGGGCCGCCTGGATGATGATGTCGACCGAGCCGGAAATAATCTCGCGCACGGTCTTTGCTGGTAGGGAATAGCCGCCCATGGCAATCATCGATTCCATGCGGCTCAGGCATTCGCGTGGGGTGTTGGCGTGGATGGTGCCCATCGAGCCGTCATGGCCGGTATTCATCGCCTGCAACAGGTCGAAGACTTCCGATCCGCGCACCTCGCCGACGATGATTCGTTCCGGCCTCATGCGCAGGCAGTTCTTGACGAGATCGCGCATGGTGATTTCGCCTTCGCCCTCGATATTCGGCGGGCGGGTTTCCAGCCGGACGACATGCGGCTGCTGCAATTGCAATTCTGCGGTATCTTCGCAGGTAATCACCCGTTCGTCGGCGTCGATATAGCGGGTCAGGCAATTGAGCAGGGTGGTTTTACCCGAGCCGGTACCGCCGGAAATCACCACATTACAGCGTACCCGCCCGATGATTTGCAGGACTTGCGCGCCTTCCGGCGTAATTGCGCCGAATTTGACCAGCTGGTCGAGATTGAGCTTGTCCTTCTTGAATTTACGGATCGTCAGCGCCGGACCGTCGATGGACAGCGGCGGAGCGATCACGTTGACGCGTGAGCCATCCGGCAGGCGGGCGTCACAGATCGGGCTGCTCTCATCGACGCGGCGGCCAACCTGGCTGACGATGCGCTGGCAGATGGAGAGAAGCTGGGAATTGTCGCGAAACCGGATTTCGGATTCGATGGTCTTGCCGCCGACTTCGATAAAGGTCTGGCCGGCGCCATTGACCATGATGTCGGAAATATCGTCGCGGGCCAGCAAGGGTTCCAACGGGCCGTAGCCCAGCACGTCATTGCAGATGTCGTCGAGCAGTTCTTCCTGCTCGGAGATCGACATGGCGAAATTCTTGATGGAAATGATATCGTTGACGATATCGCGGATTTCCTCGCGCGCACTTTCCGCGTCCAGCTTGGCAAGCTGCGACAGGTCGATCGTGTCGATCAGTGCCGAAAAAACCTGGCTCTTGGTATCGTAATAATCCTCGGTCCGGTTCTGGCGACGACGCTGAGCGGGATCGGCGGGAGCGGCTGGCCTGGGTGGCTCGGCGCGGCCCGGTTCGATCCGTCCGGAGGCAGAAACGGACGCGGGCATGCCGGGCGATGACAGTGCCGAGACCGGCGGCGCCATGCCGGAACCGGACTTTACAGACCCTTCATTTCCACGTTTACCGAACATTGTTTCGTTCCAGTCGGGCGCTATGCAAAGACGCCCTCGGTTGCATGTTTACTTGCGTCCCAGCATGGCGAATATCGTGCTGAGACCCGCTTTTTTTGGCTTTTTGATACTGACCCGTCCGGTGATGAGATGGGCGAGTTGCGAGAACGTCTCCGCCGTCGGACTTTTCGCATCGATCTCGGCGATCATCCGGCCGGAATTGGCGGCATTGCCAAACAGCTGAATATCGAAAGGAATGATCGCGGCTGGCTGCATGTCCAGGGGTTCGAAGAAATCGCTGGGCGAAATTTCCGGTCGTTTCGGCATGCCAGCCTGATTGAGGATCAGATGCGGTGCCTTGTCGTTCGGTCGCAACCGCTTCAAGGCATCGAGCAGGTTCTTGACGTTGCGCAAATTGGCAAGATCCGGCACGCAGGTCAGGACGATCTCGTCCACTTCCGACAGCAGCGCCAGCGTCCATTCGTTCCAGCTATGCGGCAGGTCCAGCACCGCAACCGGAGCGCTGCGTTGCAGGGTTTCCAACAGCGGCAGAAAGGCGCCGCGCTCAAAATCATAGGCCCGGTCCAGCAGGGAGGGGGCGGCCAGCAGGGACAGGTTTTGCGAACACGAGGTCAGCAGCCGGTCGAGAAACACTTCGTCCAGGCGCTCCGGGGCAAAGACTGCTTCGGCTACGCCTTGAGCCGGGTCCTGGTCGAAGTCGATATTGGCTGTGCCATAGGGCAGGTCCAGATCGGCCAGGATGGTTTCGGAGGAAAACAGCGAGGCGATCATGAAGGCCGCATTATGGGCGATGGTGGAGGAGCCGACGCCGCCTTTTGCGCCTATGAAGGCGATGTTGCGCCCCAGCGGCTCGGCATCGGGGTCGATGAAGATCGATGACAAGGCCCCGATGACGTCGGCCATGCTGACCGGCGCGACGATATAATCGGAGACGCCATTGCGCATCAATTCGCGGTAAAGAGCGATGTCGTTATAACGTCCGACGACGATGACCCGGGTCGAGGGATCACAGACATCGGCCAGCGGCGCCAGCTCGGAGAGCAGGTTCTCGGGCTTCGCATCGGTTTCCAGAATGACCAGATTGGGGGTCGGCGCCCCGGCAAACATATTGACCGCTGCCGAAATGCCGCCGCTGGTCACCCGCATGCTGACCTTTGTCATGCGCCGGTCACGGGCGGCTTCTTCCATCACGGCCAGCACATTGTCCGAGATGCAGAATGCATGGACGGAAATGCGCGGCAAGGGCCGGAGTTGCTCAAGATTGCCGGTTCTCACCGGTTCCGCGGCCAGGCCGTCTTCGTTCGATCCGGCGATATCGTATTTGATGGTATTCATCAGCCTGCCCCGCGATCCTTGTCGATCAATCCGTGGATGTCGTGGTTGAGGTGTCCTTGCCGTCGCGATAATTGTCGATCACCGTCGAGCGCCGCTCGGCATCGATCGGCGTCATACCGCGCGGGGCGATCAGGTCCGTCGGGCTGGCAACCTGTGCAGCCAGATTGGCCTGGGAGGCGCAGCCGAAATTCTGCCAGTTCTTGTTCTGCGCTGTGTCGTTGGAGAGGTCCTCCGGCCATTGGCCACAGGGTCCGGCCACCGCCGTGGTTGCGACATAGCTCAACCGGATCGGCGCGGCATCGCCTGTTGCGCCGGCCCGGTAAGGCCGTTCAACGATTTTGGGGGCGGCAATACCCTTGGACACCAGCAGGCTGCGCACCTGGCGAGCGATGCTGGAGGCCGCCGTTGTATTGGGAGAGCCTTGCGGCACCAGGATCTGCACATAGCCGGTGGACGCATTGCGGTAATCCTGGGCAAAGCCCGTCACTGCATCGCTCATGCCGATCGTCAGGCGGCTTGAGCCCTGCGCGACCGGAAGATCCAGCGAATGCTCGACATCGGTGACGATGATCGGGTGGCGGGTCCGGTAATCGTCGGGAATCGAGCCGGTGGACATCTCGTCTTTCATACCGCCGCAACTGCTAAGCGGCAGGATGGCCATCAATCCGAGGAGCAGCATCGAAGCGCGGGTCAGGGACAGGGTAGGGTGAAGTGTCATCGCGTCCGCCCTCATTTGTAAATATAGCCGACTGTGCCGTGATAGGCGCCGTTTGCCGTGGTTTCCTTGCGGCCGTAGACCTTGTTGACACGGTTCAGGAAATACATGGCACCGTCTCCGGCAGGATTGAAATTGTCGTCAGGACGCGCCAGCGCATTGCGGGTGACGGGCCGGACCAGATAGGGCGTGGCGATGATCACCAGTTCGGTTTCGTTGCGCACGAAATCCTTGCTGCGAAACAGCGTGCCGAAGATCGGGATTTTCGAAATACCCGGCAGTCCAGACATGGCCTGACGGACATTGTCCTGAACCAGACCGGCAATCACAATCGATCCACCGGAGGGCAGCTCGACTGTGGTCGAGGCTTCGCGCTTGCGGATCGACAGATAGGTTGAACCGGGGATGGACGCATCCGAATTGCCCTCTACCACCGATCCTTCATAGGTCGGTTCGGAAACATTGGTTTCGATCGCCAGGCTGATTCGGCCGGGCGAGAGCACGACTGGCCGGAAGTTCAGCTGAATACCGTAATCGACAGTCGAGGTCGTGCGAGAGACGGTTTTCTGGCCGGTGGTGCTGTCGGTGCTGATTTCCTGACCGGCTGCCAGGCGATATTCGCCGCCGACATAGAATTTCGCCTGTTCGCCGGAAATGGCCGTCAGGCTGGGCTCAGCCAGGGTGCGCATCACGCCCGCCTGTTCCATGGCATTGACATAGGCGCTGATGCCAAAGCTGCCGAATGTCTTGGAAATTGTGGCGGTGCCGCCGACGTCGACGGAATTGCCAAGGTTGGACGGATTGGCGTAGCTGATGCCGCTGGTGCCATCGGTGGCGCTGGCGCTGACACCAAGCTGTTTCAGCACCTGGCGGCTGACCTCGGCAACGGTGACTTTCAACGTTACCTGATCTTCGCCTTCGATGGTCAGCATGTTGACGATCTGCGAGGTCTGGCGATCTTCCGCATAGATGGCCACCGCGCCGTCGCCGCTGCTGTTGCTGGTTGCGGTTTCCCCACGGGTGGTGGCTTCACCACCCTGCAGGAAGGCCTTGGCAAGGCTGACGGCGCGCGACGAATCCTGCGGGGTGCGCACCGTGCCGCTCAGCACGACGTTGTCAGAGATGATCTCGACCTTGATATTGGACTCAGGAATGAACCGGCTCAGGTTGGTTTGCAGACCCTCGATATCCCGTTCGATTTGCAGGTCGAGACTGACGATTTCACGGCCATCCGCCCCGAAAATGAAAATATTGGTCTGGCCGACCTTCTTGCCGAACAGATAAATCCGGCGCGAAGTCCGGGTAACGGCATCGGCCAGTTCCGGATCGGCCACCAGGATATCGTGCGCATCTTCAGGCAGATCGACGACGATGGCCTTGTTAAGGCCAAGCTTCAGGTCGCGCCGCACACCGGGGCCGGTTTGGGCGATGCGCACCAGGCTCTGGGCACCTGCGGCCTGCGCTGCGGACGGCCAGATAAAGGCCGCTATGGGCAGGTCTGCTATCGACAGGCCGAGTGAAAGGGTGGCGACGATCATGGTCCGCAACAGGCGGGAAGAGGAAGCGCGCATGGAAAATCGTCCGTTCATTGTTTTGCAGCTCCCGCGCTCTTGACGATCTGCCCGGATTTAATGACCTGTACCTGTGGACCGCCGCTGTCGCCGCTCAGCAGGTAGCTTGCGGAACTATTGTCCTGCTCCTGGGCATCCGCCACGGAGCGCAGCGCCAGTGACAGGCGCTCGGCCATCTGCTGGGCCACCGTCAGCACCTTGGTTTGCTCCGGTGTCAGTTCCAGTGTTGCGGTGGTGCCGATGACCGAACGGGTGCCGTCGTTCTTTTCCTCGATCTGCTGGTCGATGGCGAGAACGCGGACATTGGACAGCACGGTTTCGGTCAGATGATTGTCATTATCGCCCTTGCGGACCATGATCACGTCAACGCGGTCATTGGGCAGGATGAAACCGCCAGCACCGGTTGCCACGGAAATTTCCGTGGAGATTGCCCGCTTTCCGGCTGGAAGCAGCGCTGAAAGGGTGCGGCTGGAGGCGTCGGCGATCTTTTCGATCCGGATCGGCTCACCTTCGAAAATCGGCAGCCGCACGACAAGCCCGGCGAGGTCGCTCAAGGCCTGGGGACGGTTTTCTTCCGTTACAAAGCCGTCGACCAGGTCGGTCTTCGGCCAGTCCATCCAGCGCATGGCCTTATCGGTCAGGCGGGCGCCGACCGGCAGGCTGGCAGCGGCGATCAGCACCTTGGTGGTCGGCTCTTTTGTCACCACAGGCTCGGATTGCTGTACTACCACGCGCTTTTGCCCGCTCAACCCCATGGCCAGCAGACCGGCCAGACCGGCCGCGACCACGGCGACGAAGAGAATGAGAATGCGGGCGGGCTTCATGGTCTGTCCTTAAGTCGGCGGAAGCTTTCTTAAGGTCGAAAAGAACAGAAATTGGTGTAATTATAGTTAACAACCGCCTTACTGGCGTGGTTAACAAAATATTGCCGGATTTATTTCGGCGAAACTGTCGCCAAGGCCAATGTCACCACTGGGGCACTGAGAAAACTGCAAAAACCGCCAATGGCAATGGCAATGCCATAGGGAATTTTTTTCTCGACAATCAGCGAGCGCGGAAGACGTAGCCCAAGGGCCATCACCGTATTGGCCTGGCTGCGCAAAGCCAGGATCATCAGGGTCAGCACGCCGCCGAATACCGCGACTTCAATCAGAAATTCCACCAGGCTGATATTAAAGCCATACCAAACCGCAGCAGCCGTCAAAAGCTTGGCGTCGCCGCCGCCCATGACATTGACGGCAAACAGCGTGAAGCAACCGAAAAACACGATCAGGCCCGCTGCGAGATGCAGGCCGGTCAAACCTAGAGGTAGGCCAAGAACGAAAGCAAGGGCGCCAAAGCCGATAAGCAGTACGAGGGGGATGGCATTGGGGATCTTCATCTCGAACAAATCGGTAAAGGCCGCCATTGCCAGACAAAGGGGAAAGATCAGTGACAGCGTAACAGCCAGCATGGCGGATGAAACCTTTGACGACGTGATTTTGATGAATCGACCATGCAGTAAAGCCATTACCGAATCATTCTCTGGACTGAAAATACTGCTCGCTCAGAATATTTGGGGTGGGAATATTTAGGGCAGGCTCTCCTGTGAGATCAACGAGAAAAGCCGCCCTTGCGAGGCGGCTCTTGTAGCCTTGAGGCCGCTCACTGCAGCTTAGTTTGAAGCCGACACACCCTTATTCATCTGAGTCGTCAGATTGTTAAACGTGTTGCCGATGCTGTTGCCGAGCGTCGTTGCACCAGCGACGAGGGCCACGGAAATCAAAGCGGCAATCAGACCGTATTCAATGGCGGTCGCGCCGGATTCATCCTTCATAAAACGTGCGAAAATCTTGGTCATGTTCTTCTCCTGCTCCATAAGGGTTTCTCTGGTCCGCCAACTGTTTTTTGTTGTCCGGTTGAGCTGAAATTACAGGTCGCCGCATTGCTATCGCCTTAAGAAAACAAGTTAATTATCCCTGAACGGCAGCTTGATTTGAGTGTGGTAAATGAAGCCGAAAGATAGTCGGAAAAATTGTATTCACTCCGGGAAAAGGCCAGCATTCAAGCATGTGTACATGCAAAATTATGCAAGTATGTGTCAGTTATGGCCGCGGACATGCCAATGTTTATCGGGAGATGAACCGTATTGTGTTCTGAGAGGAGACGGTGGTTTCATGGTTCATTTACCATTTTACCTCAATCTATGGTCCTTATCTGCACGAGAGAATGTTTTCCATGACGCTGCCGATGTCGTTTCGCTGCTGTTTTGCGCTGTTGCTTGCCACAATGGCGCTCGTTTCCGGTACCGCTCGTGCTGAAGACCCACTTTTGCGCGTGGTCATGAACCAGGCCCGCATTCTTAAACTCGACCGGCCAGTCAGCAAGGTCATCATCGGCAATGAGAAAGTCGCCGATGCCACCGTGGCCGACCCGAAAACCATCGTGTTGACAGGGCGCAGCTTCGGAACGACGAATTTGGTTCTGCTCGACAGTCAGGGCAATGCCATTTTCGACCAGCGTATTCTTGTCTCTATTGATGAAGCCAATACAGTCCGGCTGTACAAACAGACGCAGCGCACGGTTCTGTCCTGCACGCCAAGCTGTGAGCAGCATTCGCAGGCTGGAAATTCCACTGGAGACACGTCCTCCAGCACAAGTACGTCAATGGTTACCGCACAATAGCGGGAAGCGCGAAGATACTGAACGGATACGGCGGCTTTATCGGCTATATCGTTCCTGAATGAGCGCCTGCATAAGAAGTCATGCAGTAACAATATGAATTTATTCAAAATACCTAAAATTAAGTTTTAAGTCGTTTCCGTATTATCCTGTTCAAACTGAAGGAATTCGGCAACGAAAATTAAATAGATCCAGACCTAGCTTGCTATCAGGCACAACAACCGGCATTCAGACGATGGTCTTACCAGATGGCACCCGTGACAAACGCAACGGACGATGGCGCAGATGGGCATTAGCGGCCAGGCGTTTACGTCGCTCCCGTGACGGATCGGCGGCCATCGAATTCGCCATTCTGGCCATTCCTTACTTTCTGATTATTTTTGCCATCCTGGAAACATTCGTGGCTTTCATTGCCGAACAGACCGTCAATTCAGCGGTCGATACGCTCGGCAGGCAATTGCGCACCGGCAATATCACCTATAACCAGACCCGCAGCACCGATAAGACGGCCACGGAATTCCGCCAGCTATTCTGCAACGAGATTTCCTTTCTTCTCACCTGCGACGCGGATGAAGTCGCAACGCCCAACCGGCTCTGGCTCGATGTGCGTACCTTCTCGGCCTTTTCCTCCATGCCCACCACCATCGCCACGACGGCGGGTAGTCTCGATACGTCCAGTTTTGCCTTCACGCCGGGTGGAGCAAGTTCGATCAATATGCTGCGCGCCTTTTATTACTGGCCGGTGACCACGGATCTTGTCCGTCCCTATATCGCCACGATCCATCGCCCCGGCGTTTCCAGCAACTCAGATTATCTCATCGTGTCGACAATGGCGTTTCAGAACGAGAATTATCCATGAGATCGATATCGGTATTGATGCTCCGTCTGTGCAGACCATTCCGGCGATTGGCCCTGGATCGATCCGGGGTGGGCGCGGTGGAATTTGCCCTGATCGTACCCCTGCTGCTGGTTCTGTATCTGGGCGCGTTCGAACTCACCATGGCGCTCAGCGTTTCCCAGCGCGCCACCACCAGCGCCGGGGCCATTGCCGATATCGTGGCGCGCCAGCAGACAACGGTCAACAAGACCTTTCTGGCGACCATGCCGGATGTGCTGAAAGCCATGTTCGCCCCGACAGCGACAACGGGCTATGCACTGAAGATCACCGGCATCAAGGTGGACAGCAATGTCAAGGCGACGATTGCCTGGTCCTGGGCGCAGGATGGATCCAAACCCTATGCAACAGGCGCAACGGTCACGCTTCCATCAGGCATGGCCGCCGCCAACGCCTTTTTCGTTCACGCGGAACTGACTGTGCCGCACGAGCTTGTCACCTATTTGCCGGGATTTTCGGGGTCGAGCGTCAACACCATTACCATCGCCAGGGATTATTACTTCCGTCAGCGGGAAAACGGTGAGATTGCCTGTTCGGACTGCTGATCCGCATGTGGATTTGCCATTGGCGGCCTAAATGTCTATTCAATCCGTCCGATTGATATTCAACTGCCTGATGCTGCCTGGTTTCATTTTAATCCCGAAGTGATTCAAGGTGAAATACAAGGCACGACCGGGCGTGACGGGTGAAGCATGGCGCGGGCCTTTCTGTTTGTTCTCGATTCCTTCGGCGTCGGCGGCGCGCCTGATGCGTCAACCTATGGCGATGAGGGGGCCGATACGCTGGGGCATATCGCAGAATTCTGCGCCGCCGGTGCCGGAGACCGCGATGGCCTGCGAACCGGGCCGCTGATGTTGCCGAACCTGTCGGCGCTGGGCTTGTTGCAGATTGCCAGTTTGGCCAGTGGCAATGTGCCTGCGGGCATGGCCCTGCCAGAGCGGGTCTTTGGTCTCCACGGCGCGGCCAATGAGATTTCCCGTGGCAAGGATACACCGTCCGGTCATTGGGAAATCGCCGGCACACCCGTGATGTTTGACTGGGGTTATTTCCCACAAGAAGGCGATGCCTTTCCAGCCGATCTCGTCGCCGAGATCTGTAAACGCGCCAATCTTCCCGGAATTCTCGGCAATTGTCATGCCTCTGGCACGGATATTCTGGGCCGATTGGGCGAGGAGCATTGTCGCACCGGACAACCAATCTGCTACACATCCTCTGATAGTGTCTTCCAGATTGCCGCCCATGAGCATGTGTTCGGGCTGGAGCGTTTGCTGCGGCTCTGCGAAATTGTTCGGGAATTGCTAAGCCCCTACAAGATAGGCCGGGTGATCGCCCGCCCCTTTATCGGCAACAGTGCTTCGAATTTCCAGCGCACCGGCAATCGGAGGGATTATTCGGTCCTGCCCCCGGAGCCGACGCTGCTCGATCGGTTGAGCGAAGCGGGCCGCACGGTGCACGCCATTGGCAAGATCGGCGATATCTTCGCCCATCAGGGAACTGGACGCGAAATCAAGGCGAATGGCAATGCCGCGCTGATGGAGACGACGCTGGCGGTGATGGAAGAGGCCGCCGAGGGTGATCTGGTTTTCACCAATTTCGTCGACTTCGATATGCTGTACGGCCATCGCCGCGATGTGCCGGGCTATGCCGCGGCGCTGGAAGCCTTTGATCTCTGGCTGCCGGATGTCTACCGCAAGCTTATCCCCGGCGACATGGTGATCCTGACCGCCGATCATGGCTGCGATCCGACCTGGCGCGGCACCGACCATACGCGTGAGCGGGTGCCGATCATGGCGTTCGGTCCCGGTATCCGGGCGCGTTCTATCGGCATTCGCGACACCTATGCCGATATCGGTGAGACAATTGCGGCCCATCTCGGCATTGCTCCCGGTCGTCATGGCAGGAGTTTCCTATGACTGCATCGCTGTTGAAGGCCGAACTGCATTGCCATGTTGAAGGTGCAGCACCTCCGGCTCTGGTCGCGGCCCAAGCTGAGAAATATGGCATTGACGCCAGCAGCTTCATCCGCAATGGCGCTTATGTCTGGGAGGATTTCACCAGTTTCATAGCCGCCTATGATTTCGTCGCCTCGGTGTTTCGCAGCGAGGAGGATTTTGCCGCCCTGGCCGAGGCCTACCTGAGCGAACTCGCGGGCGTCAATACGATCTATAGCGAGCTATTCGTTTCGCCTGACCATGGCGAGGCGGTGGGATTGTCTGCCGAAGCCTATATTGAAGGGCTGGCAGAGGGTATTGTCGCTGCCCGGGCCAAAACCGGTATTGAATGCCGGATGGTGATTATCGGTGAACGGCATCTGGGGCCGGAAAACGTCTTGCGCCGGGCGAAATGGCTGGCCGATTACCAGCATCCGCTGATCACGGGTTTCAACATGGCGGGTGAGGAGCGGATGAACCGGGTGGCGGATTACGCGCCTGCTTTCGACATCGCCCGCGAGGCAGGCTATGGCATTACCATCCATGCGGGCGAGCTCTGTGCAGCTTTCAGCGTTCGGGATGCGCTGGATCTGGTGCGCCCAAGCCGGATTGGCCATGGCGTGCGCGCGATTGAGGATGCCGATCTGGTGCAGCGGCTTGCGGACGAAGGTGTGGTCCTGGAGGTCTGTCCGGCTTCCAATATCGCGCTCAAGGTGTTTGAGGATTATGGCAGTCATCCGATGCGGGCTCTGGCCGATGCCGGGGTGCGAATGTGTATTAACTCCGATGATCCGCCATTTTTTCAGACATCACTGGCACGAGATTATGCCATCGTCGCGGAGATGGGCTTTTCGAACGCGGAGATCAACGCCATGACGCGGACGGCCATCGAAGCGGCTTTCGTGGATGAGACGACCCGCCAAAACCTGTTGCAGCGGCTGCAAGCGGCTGGTTCTGGGGATGAGGCAGCGATTTAACGGCTGCAAGCCTTGCTCATCCCACCGATTCGTTGGAAGAAACATCACAGTCAGGAATAGAGCGGAAGAGACAAGAGGTTTCCCATGGACGGCGTCACAGTCATCAATCATCCCCTGGTGCAGCATAAGCTGACCTTCATGCGCCGCAAGGAAACCTCGACGGCGGGCTTTCGCCGTCTGCTGCGGGAAATCTCGACGCTGCTCTGCTATGAAGTGACCCGCGATCTGGAACTGACCGTGGAAACCATCGAAACGCCGATGGTGGAAATGGAAGCACCGGTGCTGGAAGGCAAGAAGCTGGTCTTCGCCTCCATCCTGCGCGCCGGAAACGGCCTGCTGGAAGGCATGCTGGATCTGGTCCCCTCCGCCCGTGTCTCGCATGTCGGGGTCTACCGCGATCACGAGACCTTGCAGCCGGTCGAATATTACTTCAAGGCACCGGAAAACCTGTCGGAGCGGCTGGTGATTGTCGTTGATCCGATGCTGGCCACCGGCAATTCTTCGATTGCCGCCGTCGATAAGCTGAAGGAGCGGGGCGCCAAGAACCTGCGTTTCGTCTGCCTGTTGGCAGCTCCTGAGGGCCTGAAACATTTCCGCGAAGCCCATCCAGACGTGCCGATCTTTACGGCGTCGATCGACAGCCATTTGAACGAGCAGGGCTATATCGTGCCAGGTCTCGGCGATGCTGGCGACCGGATGTACGGCACGAAGTAAAGCTTTCTTAACGACGAACGGCTTCGACCCCGGTGCTTCCTGCGCCGGGGTTTGCTTTTGAGCGGTAATGTTAACCGAAGTGAAATCCTGCCCACCGTTTCTATCTTCGATAGATCTGGAGAGAGATGTGATGTTCATGCGGGTTGTGGTTTTTGCCGGTCTGACAGTCCTCGTCGCCACGCAATTGCCTGCCTATTTGCAGGACAGGACGGACACCGTACCGGAAAAGCCATCCCAGGCGGCAAGTCTTGAGGCAACCCGTCTCGCGGTCGCGCCGCAGTCGGTCGCCGGTTCAGGTCAGGCGATCCTGAAAGCCGATGGCCGGGGCCATTTCATCGCGCCTTTCCGCATCAACGGTAAGACCGTTGATGCGATGATCGATACCGGCGCAAGCACGGTTGCCATTAACGAGACCACCGCCCGCAGGCTTGGCTTCGGCGGCAACGATCTGAACTTCAAATATAAGGTCAATACCGCCAATGGCGACACTTTGGCTGCGGTGGTGATGTTGGACCGGGTGGAGGTTGGCGGGGTGCGCGTCACGAAGGTTCAAGCCCTGGTGCTAAAGGACAAGGCCCTGTCCGGCACGCTGATCGGTATGACATTCCTGAAACAACTCGGCAGCTACAAAGTTGAAGATGGCCAGTTGAAGCTCAGTCAAAAATAAGGGCTCCTCTAGGAGGAGCCCTGACATCATTCATTAAAACTGTTGAACCTGCGCTCAATGCGCGCCGGACATGTCGCCCAGCACGTCCTTGGAGGCCACGGTGGAATCGGCGTTCAGCTTGTAGACCATCGGCACGCCGGTGGCGAGATTGACGCTGAGGATCTGCTCTTTGGTCAGCTTGTCCAGCACCATCACCAGCGAACGCAGCGAATTGCCATGGGCCGCCACCAGCACCTTTTCGCCCCGCAGCACGCGCGGCAGGATTTCGGTGAGGTAATAGGGCCAGACGCGGGCGCCGGTATCGCGCAGGCTTTCGCCGCCCGGTGGCGGAATGTCGTAGGAGCGGCGCCAGATATGCACCTGTTCCTCGCCCCATTTGGCGCGCGCGTCATCCTTGTTGAGGCCGGAAAGATCGCCGTAATCACGCTCGTTCAGGGCCTGATCGCGGATGGTTTCAAGGCCGGACTGACCAAGATTGTCGAGAATGATACCGCAGGTTTTCTGGGCGCGGGAAAGATCGGATGTAAAGGCGATATCGAACTGAATGCCGTAATCCTTTAGCGCCTTGCCGCCAGCATTGGCTTCCTGCACGCCAAGGTCGGTCAGGTCGGGATCACGCCAACCGGTGAACAGGTTCTTCAAATTCCAATCGCTCTGGCCATGGCGCACGAGCACGAGGGTACCGGTCATCGACAAAATCCTCTCATTGACGTTACTGGAAACATTATTGCGGAGATGAAAGCCCGAGAACATCGAGCATGGAGTAAAGGCCGGGCTTCTTGTCCTGCGCCCAGAGCGCGGCCTTGACCGCGCCGCGTGCGAAGATTGAGCGGTCGCCCGCGCTATGGGAAAGCGTCACGATCTCGCCTTCGCCAGCCAGCAGCACGGAATGTTCGCCGATGACAGAGCCGCCGCGCAACGTTGCAAAGCCGATCGAGCCGGGCGTCCGCGGGCCGGTATGGCCGTCGCGCACTTTAACGGCCATGTCCTTGAGGTCGACGCCACGCCCCTTGGCGGCGGCTTCACCCAGAAGAAGGGCGGTGCCTGAGGGCGCATCGACCTTGTGTTTGTGGTGCATTTCCAGCACTTCGATATCCCAGCCGGACGCTTCCAAGGCCTTTGCGGCTTGGGCGACCAGCACCGACAGAAGGTTGACGCCGAGGCTCATATTGCCGGATTTGACGATCCGCGCATGGCGCGCTGCCGCTTCGAACTTCGCCTCATCGGCTTCGGAACATCCCGTGGTACCGATGATATGCACGATGCGCGCCTGGGCTGCGAGGGCTGCAAATTCCACCGAGGTTTCCTGCTTGGTAAAGTCGATCACCCCATCGGCATTGACGAAGGCGGCCAGTGCATCGTCGGTGACGGGAACACCCAGTGGACCGACGCCAGCCAGATCGCCCGCATCCCGGCCAATCGAAGCGGAGCCCGGACGGCCCACCGCCGCATGCAGCACAGCACCTTGCGTTTCGCAGATGATGCGCACCAGAGCTTGGCCCATGCGTCCGCTGGCACCAACCACGACCAGCTTCATCGGTCCGGTGTTCAACGCAACTGTCATGCCTCTCTCTCCGTCCTTATCCATCCTTTCACGCAGGCTTTGCGCTTACAGCGAAGGACTTCCATTGGTTGCCTGCATGTTGTTCAGCCGGGCATAAAGCCCTTCCGGTCTTTCCGTCAGTGTCCTGTGGTTGCCCACTTCGACCACGCGGCCCTCCTGCATCACCACGATCTTGTCGGCCTTGACCACGGTGGACAGCCTGTGCGCGATGACCACGACGGTCCGGCCGTTCATGGCTTCGTCCAATGCCTTCTGCACGGCGGCTTCCGATTCGGTGTCGAGAGCGGATGTCGCTTCGTCCAGAAGCAGGATCGGCGCGTTGCGCACCAGAGCGCGGGCGATAGACAGGCGCTGTCGCTGGCCACCAGACAGCGTCAGGCCGTTTTCACCCACCGGGGTTTCATAGCCATAGGGCTGCGCCACAATGAAATCATGGGCATGGGCAAGACGCGCGGCTTCTTCCACTTCGGCATCGGTGGCCTCTGGACGGCCATAGCGGATATTGTCGCGGATCGTGCCTTCAAACAGATAGGGATGCTGCGACACATAGGCGATATGCTTGCGCAGCGAGGCCTTGGTCACATCGGCAATGTCCTGCCCGTCGATCAGGATCTGGCCCTGCGGCGGATCGTAGAAGCGCGGGATCAGCGTGATGATCGTGGATTTTCCGGCCCCCGATGGCCCGACCAGTGCGGTGGTCTTGCCGCCTTCGGCAGTGATATCGACGCCCTTCAGAATTTCAGGGCCGTTGCCATAGGCGAAATGAATGTTTTTGAACTCGATACGGGCCTCGCTGACCTTCAATTCGCCAGCGCCGGGCTTGTCGCGCTGATGCGGCTGAGTGTCGAGGATGGCATAGATCATCCGGGCATTGACCACGGCCCGTTCCATCTGGATCTGCAGTTTCGCCAGCCGCTTGGCAGGCTCATAGGCCATCAGCAGGGCGGCGATGAAGGAGAAGAAGGCGCCCGGCAACATGCCACCGGCGATGGTGCGGTAGGAGGCATAGGCAATGACGGCGGCAATGGCGAGACCGGCAAAACTCTCGGTAATCGGCGACGTGCGTTCGCTCAAACGGGCAATGCGGTTGGCGCGGCTTTCGGCGCTGTCGATAATGCCCTCCACCTTGCGGCCAAGCTCTTCTTCCATGGTGAAGGCCTTGACGACGGCAATGCCCTGGACGCTTTCCTGCATGGCGCCGAGCACCCGGCTGTTGAGCATGACGGAATCCGTTGTCGCCTTGCGTAGCCGCTTGGAAATATAGCGCAGCGAATAGAGAACCGGCGGCGCCACCACGAAAACGATCAGCGTCAGCACCCAGTCCTTGGCGAGCATGACGGCGATCAAGCCGATGAGGCTGAGCAGATCCCGTGCTGTCGAGGTGACGGTCAGGTTCAAAACATCTCTGATACCATTGACATTCTGGCTGACCTGGGCGGCCAGATGCGCCGAGCGGGCCTCGTTGAAATAGCCCATCGACAGCGTCATCAGATGGCTGAACAACCGCTTCTGATAGCGCGCGACAATATTATTGCCGATCTTGGACAAAGCCACTGCCTGGCCATAGCTGGCAAGGCCACGTAGCGAAAAGGCAATGAAGATCGAGACGCAGATGATCCAGACCAGGTCGGCACGCTTGTTGGCAAACGCCTCGTTGATGACCGTTTCCATGATCCAGGCGGTAAAGGCCGTCGTCAGCGCCACAGTTGCCAGGCAGATGATGGCGAAGACATAGCCGCGCACATGATCGCGGCCGTTTTCGGCGATGACCCGCTTAAGAACTGCCGTGATGCTTTCCGAGGATTCTGGCAGGGAGGTCTTGATGGTGTCGCGCAAGAAATGTCTTTCCCATTCGATTGGTCATAGCGACCATCATGGCCGCGCCAGCCGGTCTATAGCCAGTCCGGCGGCTTTTGACCATAGAGCAATGCGCGGTGCAATCAACGCTGCCAGCGACGGCCTTCATGCTTCACGCCATAGCTCGATGGCGTGCGGGCATAGGCTGCCAATCCCGAAAGGGCGGCCTGCGGGTGAATAGCGACAAAGGTGGGAATGGTCTTCATCATCTCGGTATGCGGTGCCTTGTCCTCGAAAGCCGCCCGGAAGACCGGGCTCTTCAGCAAGGGGATAATCTTTTGCGAAATGCCGCCGGATAGGAAAACGCCGCCACGGGCCATGAAAACCAGGGCCATGTCGCCGGCAATCCGGCCGAGATAGGTCACGAACAGTGTCATGGTTTCCACGCAGACCGGATCATTGCCCTTCAGGGCATGCTGGGTCACATCGGCGGGATCGGTCCATACGGGCTCGATACCATCGGCCGCGCAGATGGCATTGTAGAGATGCAGGATGCCGCGCCCGCACAGGATCTGCTCGCCGGAAATCCGGCCCTCGATCCGCTCGATATGCGGAAAAATCTGCCAGTCGCGTTCACTGCGCGGCCCGATATCCACATGGCCGCCTTCGCCGGGAACCGGAAACCAGGTCTGATGGGTATAAAGCAGCCCGCCAACACCAAGCCCGGTGCCTGGTCCCAGAATGACGCGGGAGTTCAGCGATGTTTCGCTCAAGGGACCGATCGGTTCGCGGTCGTCGCGCCCCAGTGATGCAGCGGCCAGCGCCTGTGCCTCGAAATCATTGACAACAAGCACGTCGTCAAAGCCGAGATCGGCAATCATTGCCTTGGGACGAATGACCCAGGGGCAATTGGTCAGCGGGATTTCGTCATCCTTGATCGGCCCGGCCACAGCCAGAATGGCCGAGCGCGGCTGGAAGCCGGATTTGTCGAGAATGCAATCCTGAATGGCCTGGTCGATGGTCGGGAAATCCGCCGTGTGAATATTGGCAAATTCTCGCGGCGCAGCATGGGCATCCATGAGGATCCAGAAGCGGGCATTGGTGCCGCCGATATCGCCGACAAGAACCGGAAAGGGCATGTGATCATTGTCATGAGGTTTTGGCATTGAAAAATCCATTTCTGGTCACGCGGCTTCGGCCTTGCGGTTTGATATTATTCCGTGATCACGGGCAACAGACGGTCGGCTGTCGCCCGATTGAGCGCCATCGGTGTATCGTAAAGAATAGCCAGCCGCATCAGCGCCTTGACATCGACATCATGGGGCATGGGGGTGAGGGGATCGACGAAGAAGATCAGCATGGCGACCTCTTCCTGGGCGATCATCGCACCGATCTGCTGATCACCGCCCAGAGGGCCGCTTTTCATCCTGAGGACGTCGAGTTTCGGACAGGCATCCTGCACCCGTGCGCCGGTCGTGCCGGTGGCGACAATCTGCCATTGCTCAAGAAAACTCTGATGATGGCGGGCAAACGCCGCCATCTGGTCCTTCATCTTGTCATGCGCGATCAGCGCAATCTTCTGGCGCTCAGCCATTGGTTCTCCCCTGAGCGTTTAAATCGATTTGCGGATCTCTTATACCAAGCGGCGGGGAATTGAAAAGCCGCCCCCGCCTGATCTTAGGGGCGGGGCGACGGTGATGGAACGTCCTCACTCGGCAGGTTAGCATCGTCAGGTGTGGCCGACGAGGCTTTGACCGAGGTCGCACCCGGATTGACATAGGCCTTGGCGCCGCCAAAGGTCGCCTGTTTCTCGCTGGCGACAGACGGAGCATCCAGCACCGTGGCACAGGCCTTGGGCAGGTCCGAAACCATCACGGGCCGAGGTGGCGGTGGGGGCTTGGCATTTGGGTCGCGTTTCTTCTGTTCCCACGGTTCCTTGGTAAACCACCAGGCCAGGGATTTGTCGCAGCCATCGCCGGGGGCAACAGGTGCTTGCGGCTTGCAACCGGCGGCACCGGGCGGGCAGGAAAGCCGGATATGGAAATGCGCGTCATGGCCATAGATCGGACGGATCTTGCCCATATTGGTCCGATCGCCCGTCCAGCTTTCGCAGAGTTTTTTCTTGATGGTCGGATTGACGAACAACCGCTCGACCTGCGGATAGCTTGCCGCCAGCATCAACAGCCGGGCATGGGTCGGTGTCCAGGTCTGCGGATTGATCGTCAGGAACTTGTCCTTCAGGATCATCGAAGTGAAGGGCAGATCCTCGCGCTGCTGCACGCTCAGGCGTTTTGCTGGCATCGGGGTCAGCCAGATATCGGCGTCCAACCCGATCTGGTGGGAGGCGTGGCCATTGGCCATCGGTCCGCCGCGCGGCTGGGCGATATCGCCAACCAGCAGGCCAGGCCAACCGATCTTCGGCGCATCCCGCGACAATTGCTCGATGGTCTGGATCATCGCCGGATTGCCCCAGCGGCGATTGCGCGACAGCCGCATGGCTTGCCAATTCGGCCCATCCGTCGGCAGGGCGACCGCCCCGCTCATGCAGCCACGGGCATAGGAACCATAGGGCATGACAGGCCCTGCATTGGGAAGGGTTTCCTGGGGAAAGGCGAGTTTTGCGGGCTGATCCGGCCCGGCCATGGCCATGTCGATCCCGAGTGAAAGAACCGCCAGCCCGGCTGTCATAGCCCGCAGCACTATTGATCGTCTCGTCAAATTTCACCTCATCCTTGCGGAATCATCCATCTACTTGGCAATCAAACTAGGGTTTGTCAGGCAAAAGTGGAACCAGGCTTTCCTCAAAACCGAAGAGTTTGTGTGGGTTTGCGTGCCAAAGCCTGTCTTTCGCCCGGTTTTGTCTTATCTTGCACGGCAAATCACCACTGCATGGTTCTCTTTCTCCGAAGGGAATGAGGGACGTCATGCAGGTGGAAAGGCATTTTCGGCCTTTCTGTTGAAATTCGAGGGGTAATTCATGGCTGTCATCCGCGCCGGGGCAAAAATACGCGCATTGCTTATGGGTCCATTGTTCTTGGGTCTTTGTGCCGCACAGAGCTTGGCCACCCAGGCTTTCGCAGAGGAACCCCAATGGCGCCACGCCATCGGCTTGATCGACGCGCCGAAATATCCCGAGGGTTTTCAACGCTTCGACTATGTCAATGCCGATGCGCCGAAGGCGGGGGAATTGAAACTGTCGGCCAATGGGACGTTTGATACGTTCAATCCTGTTTTGGATAAAGGCCAACTTGCGGCAGGACTATTGCCACGTCTGTCGATGGTGACGGAAACGCTATTGAAGCCGTCTTTGGATGAGGATGGTACGAGCTATGGATTGCTCGCCGAAGCTTTCGCTTATCCGGATGATTTTTCCTACGTCAAATTTCGTCTGAGACAGCAAGCAAAATGGGCCGATGGTCAGCCGGTAACACCGGAAGACGTTGTTTTCAGTCTGGAAAAATTCAAGGAGCTCAATCCGCTTTTCACCTCTTACTATAGCCATGTAGTGAAAGCCGAAAAGACCGGTGAACGGGAAGTGACATTTACGTTCGATCAGAAGGGCAACAAGGAATTGCCCTTGATCGTCGGTGAACTGGATATCGTTCCGAAACACTGGTGGGAGGGCCAGGGACCCGATGGCAAGCCACGCGACATTTCCAAGACGAGGTTAGAGCCGATCATGGGGTCCGGTCCCTATCGCATCGCCGGATTTTCGCCGGGTGGGTCCGTGCGCTACGAATTGCGGGAGGATTACTGGGGCAAGGATCTGAACGTCAACATCGGCTATAACAATTTCAAGACGGTGATTTATACGTTTTTCACCGACGAAAATGTGGAGTTTGAAGCCTTTCGGGCCGGGACCGTCGATTATTGGTATGAGACCAAGGCCGCTCATTGGGCCACGGCTTTTGATTTTCCAGCCGTCAAGGACGGGCGGATCGTCAGAGAAGAGACACCGAATCCTTTTCGGGCAACAGGCATTATGCAGGCCATGGTTCCCAATCTGCGACGGGAGCTTTTCAAAGATGAGCGGGTCCGCGAAGCTTTGGGCTATGCATTCGACTTCGAAGAGCTCAACAGGACCGTATTTTTCAACAGCTACAAGCGCATCGACAGCTTTTTCTGGGGTACTGAACTCGCGTCGTCCGGTCTGCCTCAGGGCAGGGAGTTGGACATTCTGGGGGCGTTAAAAGGGGAGGTTCCCTCTGACGTTTTCACAAAGCCCTATGCAAACCCGATTGGCGGGACGCCTGAAAAGCAGCGTGATAATCTTCGCAATGCCGTGGCACTGTTGAAGCAGGCTGGATATGAAATCCGTGGCAGTAAAATGGTCAAGGCGGCAACGGGCGAGCCGCTGAAATTCGAAATTCTTTTGAGCAGCCCGATCCTGGAAGTGGTTGCAGTTCCTTATGTCACAATGCTGCGAAAAATCGGTATTGAGGTTAGTATACGGACCGTTGATTCATCTCAATATATCAATCGTTTACGAAATTTCGATTATGACATGACGTGGACCGTGTGGGGCCAGACCCGCAATCCTGGAAATGAACAACGCAATTATTGGGGTTCGGCATCCGCCAATCAAAACGGCTCCCGCAATTATGCCGGCATATCCGATCCCGCTATCGACAAGCTGATCGATCAGGTCGTGTTCGCAAAAAGCCGGGATGACCTTATCACTGCCACAAGAGCGCTGGACCGTGTCCTCTTGGCTCATCATTATGTTATCCCGATGTATTACGGAAACACGGCACGCATGGGCTATTGGTCAAAGCTTGCTCACCCGGCAGAGTTTCCGCACTTTTCAACCGGTTTCCCCGACATCTGGTGGTCAAAGCAAGCCCCGAACTAACCCGATGTGCGATCCTGCTGCGGGATGGGCGATCACAGCCTGCTTTGCAGGCCGCATTTCAGCCGCTACCAATAGGCACGGCGAATCAGCGCCCCGAACATACGGCAAGAGCAATAAAGGACGGATGGATTGGCAAAATGTGATGGCATGGTGAACACGGGAGCGTTCTGCTGATGGGCGCCTATATCCTGCGCCGCCTGCTGTTGATGATCCCGACCATGGTCGGGATTATGGGCATTTCCTTCCTGGTCATCCAGTTTGCCCCCGGCGGTCCGGTGGAACAGGTGGTGGCGCAGTTGAGCGGGCAGGGCGACAGCGCCGACCAGCGGCTTTCCGGTGGTGGCGATATCGTCAGCCAGGGCGGCATGGGCGATGGCGGATCGAACTATCGCGGCGCCCAGGGGCTGGACCCGGATCTGATCAAGAAACTGGAAAAGCAGTTCGGCTTCGACAAGCCGCCGCTCACCCGGTTTCTCGACATGATGTGGAACTATATCCGCTTCGATTTCGGCGAGAGCTTTTTCCGAAACACCTCGGTGATCGACCTGATTGTCGAGAAAATGCCGGTCTCGATCTCGCTCGGCGTCTGGGTTCTGTTGCTGTCCTATGCGATTTCCATTCCGCTCGGTATCCGCAAGGCGGTCAAGGACGGCTCGACCTTTGATGTCTGGACCTCCGGCATCGTTGTGGTCGGCTATGCCGTGCCGGGCTTCCTGTTCGGCATTCTGCTGATCGTGCTGTTTGCCGGTGGCTCCTTCTACAATTGGTTTCCGCTGCGTGGCCTGACCTCTGACAATTTCGCCGATCTCAGCTGGTGGCAGAAGATCCTCGATTATTTCTGGCATCTGACCCTGCCGCTGACCGCATTGCTGCTTTCGGCCTTTGCCACCACGACGCTGCTCACCAAGAATTCCTTCATTGACGAGATCAAGAAACAATATGTGGTGACGGCCCGCGCCAAGGGCCTCAGTGAGCATCGGGTGCTGTACGGCCATGTGTTTCGCAATGCCATGCTGATCGTCATTGCTGGTATTCCCGGCGCTTTCGTTTCGGCCTTCTTCACCGGTTCGCTGCTGATCGAGAATATCTTCTCTCTGGATGGCCTGGGGCGTCTCGGCTATCTGTCGATCATCAACCGCGATTATCCGATCGTGTTTGCCACGCTTTATATCTTCTCGCTGCTGGGCCTCGTGGTCAGCCTTGTCTCGGATTTGATCTATACCTGGATTGATCCCCGCATTGATTTTGACCGGAGGGATGTCTGATGGCAGCCGTTCCCGAACACTTGGCCAAGCCGCCAAAAAAGCCGTTCCTGACCCCGATCAACCGCCGCCGTCTGGAAAACTTCAAGGCCAACCGGCGCGGCTCCTGGTCCTTCTGGATCTTCATGGTGCTGTTCGGGCTGAGCCTCTGCGCCGAGCTGATCGCCAACGACCGGCCAATCATCGCCTCCTACAAGGGCGAGATCCTGTTTCCGGTCGCTATCAACTATCCAGAAGAGAAATTCGGTGGCTTTCTCGCTGTCACCGATTATCGCTCCAGCTTTGTCTCGGACGAGATCAACGCCCATGGCTGGATGATCTGGCCGCCGATCCGCTATTCCTATCGCACGGTGAATTCGGAGATCCCGCAATCGGCCCCGACGCCGCCCTTCTGGCTGATGGACGCCAAGCAACGCTGCTCGGCCTATCCGAAGGGTGCGGATGATCCGAATTGTATCCTCGGCAACATGAACTGGCTTGGCACCGACGATCAGGCCCGCGATGTCATGGCGCGGATGATTTACGGATTCCGCATTTCCGTGCTGTTCGGTCTGGCGCTGACGATGATTTCCGCCGTGATCGGCGTGTCCGCCGGTGCGGTGCAAGGCTATTTTGGCGGCAAGACCGATCTGCTGATGCAGCGGTTCATCGAGATCTGGTCATCGATCCCGCTGCTTTACATCCTGCTGATCATCGCCTCGCTGCTGCCGCCGGGCTTTTTCATTCTGTTGGGCATCATGCTGTTGTTCACCTGGGTGCATTTCGTCGGTATCGTGCGGGCGGAGTTTCTGCGGGCCAGAAATTTCGAATATGTCAATGCCGCCCGGGCGCTTGGGGTCGGCAATTGGACCATCATGCGCCGCCATCTGCTGCCCAATGCCATGGTGGCGACCTTGACCTTCCTGCCCTTCATCCTGTCGGGATCGATCACCACCCTGACTTCGCTGGATTTCCTCGGTCTCGGGATGCCGCCCGGTTCGCCCTCGCTGGGTGAGTTGATCGCCCAGGGCAAGCGCAATTTGCAAGCGCCCTGGCTGGGGCTGACGGCCTTCTTCACCATGGCGATCATGCTGTCCCTGCTGATTTTCGTCGGCGAGGCGGTGCGCGATGCCTTCGATCCGAGGAAGACTTTCAAATGAGCGCGCCTCTTCTGTCCGTTCGCGATCTGTCGGTCGCCTTTCATCAGGGCGAAAGCCAGAGCCTGGCCGTCGATCACATTAGCTTCGACATCGCGCCGGGCGAAATCCTGGCGCTGGTCGGCGAATCCGGCTCCGGCAAATCGGTCTCGGCAGCCTCTATCCTCAAACTCCTGCCTTATCCCGCTGCCAGCCATCCCTCCGGCCAGATCCTGTTCGACGGGCGCGATCTGCTGACCCTGTCGGAACCGGCTTTGCGGGCGGTGCGGGGCAATGACATCACGATGATTTTCCAGGAGCCGATGACCTCGCTCAACCCGCTGCACAGCATTGAGCAACAGATTGGCGAGATCCTGGAACTTCATCAGTCGCTGACCGGTGACGCCGCCCGCAAGCGGACGCTGGAACTGCTGCTTCAGGTCGGCATCCGCGAGCCGGAAAAACGGCTCTCGGCCTTTCCGCATGAATTGTCCGGCGGCCAGCGTCAGCGGGTGATGATTGCCATGGCGCTTGCCAACCGGCCAAAGCTGCTGGTGGCCGATGAGCCGACCACGGCGCTGGATGTGACGGTGCAGGCGCAAATCCTGGAGCTTCTGGCCGGGCTGAAGCGTGAGCATGGCATGTCCATGCTGTTCATCACCCATGATCTCGGCATTGTCCGTAAATTCGCCGACCGCGTTTGTGTGATGACCGGCGGTAAAATCGTTGAAAGCGGCCCGGTCGAGTCGATCTTTGCCAATCCGCAACATGCTTATACCCAGAAATTGCTGGCATCCGAGCCGCGCGGTGTGCCGCCGGAAACCGATCTGGCAAAACCTGTGGTGATGGAAGGGCAGGAGATCCGCGTCTGGTTCCCGATCAAGGCCGGGTTTCTGCGCCGGGTGGTGGACAATGTGAAGGCCGTGGACGGTGTCGATCTGACGCTGCGCGCCGGACAGACGCTTGGCGTGGTCGGCGAATCCGGCTCCGGCAAGACCACGCTGGGGCTGGCGTTGGCCCGCCTGATCTCGTCCGAGGGCCGGATCGGCTTTCTCGGCAGCAATATCGATGGCTATTCATTCAAGCAGATGCGCCCGCTGCGCGACCGTTTGCAGGTGGTGTTCCAGGACCCGTTCGGCGCGCTCAGTCCGCGCATGTCGGTGGGTGACATCATTGCCGAGGGATTGCGAGTGCATGAGCGGGGCCTCACGGCAGCCGAGCGCGACAGGCGGGTCTGCTGGGCGCTGGAGGAAGTCGGGTTGGATATCGCCACCCGCTGGCGTTATCCGCATGAGTTTTCCGGTGGCCAACGGCAACGGATCGCCATTGCCCGTGCCATGGTGCTGAAACCGCGCTTCGTCATGCTGGATGAGCCGACCTCGGCGCTGGATATGACCGTGCAGGCGCAAGTGGTCGACCTGTTGCGCGATTTGCAGAGTCGCCATGACCTCGCCTACCTGTTCATCAGCCACGACCTGAAAGTGGTGAAGGCGCTGGCCAATGACATTATCGTCATGCGATCAGGAAAAGTTGTCGAGCAGGGACCGGCGCAGGAGGTTTTCACCGCGCCGAAACAGGATTATACCAAGGCGCTTCTGGCTGCCGCGTTCGACCTCAAGGCTATGAATATCGGTGGCGTCAGCCAATAATTCAGCCTTCTGCAAGGATGCCCCCGCATGTCCCCCAAGCCTCCCGTGGTGATTGACCTCAAGTTTTCACGCGCCGCCATGCAGGCAGCACTTGCCGGGGCCTTTCCGGACCGTGAGGTGATCGATCTCGGTGATCCCGAGAACGCCCAAAGGGACCTGTCGGCCGCTGCCTATGCGGTGCTGTGGAAGCCGGAGCCGTCGCTGTTTACCCGCGCCTCCGGCCTTAAAGTGTTGTTTTCCGGCGGCGCGGGTGTCGATCATGTCCTGACACTGCCGGGTCTTCCCGACTTGCCGATCGTGCGCTTCGTTGACCGCAGCCTGACGGACCGGATGAGCGAATGGGTGGTGCTGAACTGTCTCTATCACCTGCGCCATATGGGCCAATATCTCAGGCAGCAGCGCGATAAGGTCTGGAACGAGATGGATCTCCAGCCGGAAGCCCGCGATGTTACAGTCGGCGTCATGGGCTTGGGCGTTCTGGGCCTGGATGCGGCGCGCAAACTGAAGGTGATGGGATTTGACGTCATCGGCTGGTCTCGGCGCAAACGCGAGATCGACGGAATCGACACCTTTGACGAGGCCCGGATCGATGAATTCCTGGCTCGCACCGATATCCTTGTCGGCCTTCTGCCGCTGACCCCGGAAACCCGGGGCCTCTACGATAGCAGCCTGTTTTCACGGCTGCGACAGGGCGGGGCGCTGGGCAAGCCGGTGTTTCTCAATGCGGGTCGCGGTGGAAGCCAGGTGGAAGCGGATGTCGTTGCCGCTTTGCAGAAGGGCGTGCTGGGTGGCGCATCGCTGGATGTGTTTGAAAAAGAACCGCTGGCGATGGATAGCCCACTCTGGGCCATGGAGAATGTCGTCCTGACCCCTCATGCCGCCGCAGCGTCGGATGTGCGGGCATTGTTTGCCCACGTGGAGAACCAGATTGCCCGATATGAAGCTGGTGACGCTCTTGATCATGTCGTGGACCGGTCTGCGGGCTACTGATCCCGGAACCTTTGCCGTGTCGATACGTTGGCCTTCATAAGTATTTACGCTGGTGCGTATAAAACAGATGGAGGCTCTCCGCATGGCAGGACCAGGCAATTTCGACCCCGCTGACAGAAACCCGAATACGACGTCCCAAGCGCCGGGAGCAGAGCGCCCGCTGGAGCCGACTGAGGCACGGCAGGGCTTTCGCGGCAAGCCTGTCCTGATCGTTTTGCTGGCAGGATTGGTTCTGGCGCTGGTTGCGTGGATACCGGCGGAATGGTGGGGGCAGAAAATTGCACCCGCAACGGACCCTGCCACAGAAACGACGCGCCCGACCACCGCTCCGCAGCAACCGAGCCAACCAAGCACCACACCGTGATGGCGAGGGGCGGGTGTAGTAGGACAATAATGAAGTTCCCGGGCACTGGACTTTGGTCACAGTTTTTTCGATAAGGTTGGCCCTGAAAAGACCAGAGCCATAAGGCTATGGTCGTAATGGTGCGGCCAAAACCAGGCCGGTGGCACGCGGCGAGGACGAATGGCAAAGGCGGATATTGCACGGCGGGTGTATAACCATGCCTGGAAGCTCGACCCCATCGTGCGCAGCCTGCTCGATACCGATTTCTATAAGCTATTGATGTTGCAGATGATCTGGAAACTCTATCCGGATGTCGATGTGACATTCACGCTGATCAACCGCACGACAAAGGTACGCATCGCCGACGAGATCGACGAGGCGGAACTGCGCGCCCAGCTCGACCACGTCCGCACGCTTGGCATCAGCAAGAAAGAACTGATCTGGCTGGCAGGCAATAGCTTTTATGGCCGCACCCAGATTTTCGAACCGGAATTTCTGGCCTGGCTCTCAGCAATCCGCCTGCCAGCCTATGAGCTTTCCAAGCGCGACGGCCAATATGAGCTGACCTTCCGGGGGCGATGGATGGAAACCACGCTCTGGGAAATCCCGGCTCTGGCAATTATCAATGAATTGCGGTCGCGGGCTGCGCTGAAATCACTCGGTTATTTCACGCTGGATGTTATCTACGCCCGTGCCAAGGCGAAGATGTGGGAAAAGGTCGAGCGGCTGAAGCAATTGCCTGGCCTGCGGATTTCCGATTTCGGCACCCGTCGTCGCCACAGCTTCCTGTGGCAAAGGTGGTGTGTGGAAGCCCTAAAGGAAGGCATTGGCGAAGCCTTTACTGGCACCAGCAATGTATTGCTGGCTATGGATTCGGACCTGGAAGCCGTCGGCACCAATGCCCATGAATTGCCGATGGTAGCCGCAGCCCTAGCGAAGACCGATGCCGAACTGGCCAACGCACCCTATAAAGTGCTTCAGGACTGGAACACGCTCTACAACGGCAATTTGCTGATTGTTTTGCCCGATGCCTTCGGCACCTCGGCTTTCCTGCGCGATGCGCCGCCCTGGGTGGCGGATTGGACCGGTTTTCGTCCCGACAGCGCCCCACCGATTGAAGGTGGCGAGAGGATCATTGCCTGGTGGGAGAAAATGGGCCGCGATCCGCGACAGAAACTGTTGATTTTTTCCGATGGTCTGGACGTGGACGCCATCATTGACACCTACCGCCATTTCGAAGGCCGGGTGCGAATGAGCTTTGGCTGGGGCACCAACCTAACCAATGATTTCATCGGCTGCGCGCCCCATGATATTGCGGGACTGAAGCCAATTTCCATCGTCTGCAAGATCACTGAAGCCAATGGCCGTCCTGCTGTCAAACTCTCCGACAATCCGCTGAAAGCAACGGGAGAACCCGCCGAAGTCGAACGTTACCTGAAATTCTTTGGTTCGCAAGACCGTGTGGAGCACGCCGTCAAGGTATAAAGCCTGCGTCGAGGAGTCAGGAAGTTTCGTTTTCGGCAAGCCAGCTTTCGAGCGCCGCAATAGCTTTCAGCCTCAATGCGGCTTTACGCGCCAGTGCCTTCAACAGGCTCCTGTCATTGGCACCAAAACCGAGTTCCTGCATCACCTCGCCCGGCTTTAGTCGCCGCCGCGCCATGACGGCTTCAATGCGGATAATCGTCTCCGGCAACAGATAGCGGCCATTGGCAATTGGGCCAGAGGCAGATTTTTGTACGGACAGGGTTGACCTGGGAAAAGCGCTTTCCAGCTCCTCGCCATTTTCCTCGACTGCCAGCCAGGCGATAAACGCCCGCTGTTCTTCCACACTCGCCTTTTTCCAGGAGTTTTTCAGCTTCTCCAACCGGCTGCGTTGTGGCCGCAACCCCGCCAATTCAAGCGCCACCCGCAGAGACCCAATGCGGCCCGCCAAAAAATCACTGTAAATGCCGGGAAACATTGAGCGGAGACGCTCTACCTCCGCAGCTTTCATCTGTTTTTCTGCTTTCGCCATCGTCCGATCACCGCTGTTTTTCGAAGCGGTGTACTCGGGTTCAGTCGTCAAGGCGAGCTGGAAAGCGGGTTTGCCGTCATTGAATGACAGGACTAGTCGCGGCTGACTCGGACCAGTGCAGGGCAAGCAGGTTTGATGCGAAGAGTCATTTTCAATGACTTTTCATATTCCTTTTGCAAATATCCCAAGCCTCTGACGCATTTGAGATATTTTCAATCGCCTTCAAAACGAGGATGCGTTAGCTTCTTCGATGCCTTGGTATGATAGCATGGCGACTTATAGCGCACCCATCGTTAATACTGTGCGTACTGTGCTGTCGTCAGCGTCCCAAATCTCCTGCACTTTTGAAAGTGCCACCGGTGCCGTCGCGATCTTTAATCCTGCGGGCCTTGCCGCTTGAAGCAATTCGCGAATCGTCTGGATCATGCGATCCATCGGAACACTGCCGATACCGCTTCCCATGAGCTCGACGGCGGAGGATCGTAATACGGCAGCTGGCAATGAGATTTGACCTCCGCTGACAGCGCCAACCTGAATAAAGCGAAGAGGTACGGCATTGGCCTTTGCAGCCTCGACAAGCAGTAATTCCGCGCTCTGTCCCCAAAGATAATCCAGAACGACATTCACTCCGTCTGCAAACTGCGCTTTGAAACTTGCCGCCAGAGCCTCCTCATCTTGCAGCAGGGAAATTGTCACGTCTGCACCAAGCCCCGACAGTGATTGCAGAGCCTGCGGATTTCGCCCCGTGGCAATGACTTTCTTCGCACCAAGATGCTTGGCAATCTGCACGGCAAGCCGTCCAGCAATGCCTGTCGCGCCATTGACCAGAACGGTCTCTCCAGCAATCAGCTTTGCCCGTTCACGATAAGCCATCCATGACGACATGCCTGGATTGACGATCGCGGCGGCGGTGATGTCGTCCAGATTGTCGGGTACGGCGAGGCATTGGACGGAGGCAACGACAGTCCTCTCCGCCATGCTGCCAAACGGTGCCTTGGGTAAGGCGAAATAAACCCGCTCGCCATTCTCTTTGCGCCCGACGCCATCTATTCCAACAACAAAGGGGAAGCTTCCCGATGAGCTGTAATGCGTGCCGGAAGCACGACTTTTAACGAGATGGCTAAGCGCTGCAGCCGAGACCGTGATGAGGGTTTCGCCTGTCTGAGCAACAGGTTCTTCAAAGTCGCCATAAAGAGGCGTCTGTTTGGCTCCGTATACAATAGCAGCTTTCACGGTCTTTTCCTTTTCATGGGAGATTTAATGTGTAATATGCACATAAATGGAGATTGCGTTGATGTCAATGAAAAGTGTGCAAAATACACATAATGATGAGCGCCTTCGTACGCTTCATATGTCCCTGCTCGATATCGTTGCTGTCATGAACCGCCCTCAGCGCGATGAAATCCTGATCAAGGCAGCGGGCATCCCTCTGGATCGGGCGCTGTTTCCATTGCTTGTCAATATAGAGAGATTCGGCCCTATTGGTGTGGTGGAGCTTGCCGACCGCAATGGGCGCGATTACACGACCGTCAGCAGGCAGGTGGCCAAGCTTGAAAGCCTCGGCCTTGTGGAGCGCCGCGCCAGTACAGCCGATCGCCGCATACGCGAGGCTGTTATTACTGCGAAAGGCAAGACAATGACCGACCTTGTCGACACTGCCCGCGAAAAAATAGGCCACACCATTTTCGCCAACTGGGAAGACCGCGATATCGAAGATCTCGTGCGATTGACGAGGAAGTTTGCAGATGCCGTGAAGGAAGAGCCAGTGATCGATCCCTAATTGGGACTATCATCCAGTTTCGCCAAAAGAGGCTCATTGACGAGCGTCCTAGCAATTAACATGGAGTGATAATGGCGGACAGGGAGGTGATGTAGATACCCTACAAAATCAATCCGCTAATCTGTCCACCCCTGCCAGCGGTGCCATTGATAAAATTGAAGAAAATGGAGCAACGTCTAACCGCGTTCAGGCCGCCGCACTCTGGCTTTCACAGCACCGTGACACGGTTGGAAGCAATGTCATTGCCGTCCTTAAAGAACTCTTCTCTCTTAGCAACCTTGAGGCGATAGAGGCGGCAAAGCAGGCCCATGCGCTGGTCTATGGTGGCCGCCATGGGTGAAGCGTTTCCGATCTCGGCGGCGCTTGCCCGCAATCTTGCCAACCGCCCGAACATGTCGCCGTCCGATGTTGCCATCATGAATGGCTATCTGACGGGCGCTATGCCGACACAGCCCGCGAGCAAACAGCCGACAAGCTTCAACATCCTAAGCCCGCACCTTCGCCGGATGCAGCGCCTTGCGGGCCGCAAGTGGCAACGCTCGCCGGATCGTGCCGCCTCGATGGCTCGCAAGCGCAAGCTGGGCGGATCAAGCGGGATGCCCGACACCATCCGTCACCACTACACGGAAGGCGAACGCGCCGTGCTGACGGTGATTGCTGGCGAGGTGAAGCACCACGGCCTGTGTGATCTTGCGGTGGATCGTATCGCGGCTATTGCTGGCCTGAGCCGCACCACAGTGCAGAACGCTATCCGTGAAGCCCGCGCCCTTGGCCACCTGTCTGTAGAGAGCCGCCCGCGCAAGGGACAGAAGAACCTCACCAACCTTGTGCGGATTGTCTCGCCTGAATGGCTGGCATGGCTCAAGCGCGGGCCTTCGCTGGCCAGACAGATAGGGTTCAAAGATTTCCACCCCACGAAGAACCAAGATAAAAACAAATACAAGAAAGAATATACGAGAGGGCAGAACCGCACCGATGGCGCTTACCGCAACCGCTACATGGGCTTGGGAGAGGGAGAGAGCAGCCCTGTTGCGGGCAGCAACGACCAGCGAGGGCGCAGCAATGGCTAAATGGCCGTACAACACCATCCAATGGCAAAAGCTGCGACTGGCGAAGCTGACGGCCACGCCACTGTGCGAGCCGTGCAGGATGCGCGGGCAGGTGACCGTTGCTAAGGCAGTGGACCACATGACGCCGATCAATGCGGGCGGCGATCCGTTCCCGCCGCTCGATGGCCTGACCTCGATGTGTGAGCGTTGCCACAACGAGAAGACGGCTGCGAATGACCGTAAGCACAAGAAACCATTCGCCCGGAAGGTCAAAGGTTTCGATGCATCGGGCAATCCGGCGGACCAATCCGACGCTTGGCATAGGGGTGGGGGCGGGTCAAATCACCAGAACGAGGCCGGGCGCGGACCGATGTCCCAGATAGGAATATACTTAGTTTCAGAGGGGCAAGCCTTTGAAGAAAATGACGAAACAGGATTTTCATAATGGCTACTCGGGGCATTGGTGCAAAGGCACTTTCACAACGCGGCAAGGTCGAAGTGCGCGAGGTCTTGCCCTGGAATGAGCCGGGCTTGTCCCGTGCGGGCCGGGTGATTGCCTTTCTGGAAGACTTGCCGATTACGGCGGGTAAACTGGCCGGGTCGAAAATGACGTTGCGGCCCTGGCAGTGCGAATTTATCGAGGAGGTCTATGCGGAGAACGGCGAAGGCCGCCGCCCGATCCGCACGGCGGTGCTGTCCATGGCCCGCAAGAACGGCAAGACGCAGCTTGCGGCGGGCCTTGCGCTTTGCCACCTGATGGGGCCGGAAGCCGAGCCGCGCGGCGAGGTCTATTCCGCAGCCCTGACCCGGGATCAGGCCGCCAAGCTGTTTCAGGAAATGCGCGCCATCCTTAACGAGCACCCGGAATTGGATGACCGCGCCAATATCATCCAGTTCAACAAGCAAATCGAGGTGCTGACCGGCGACGGCGCGGGTTCGATCTATGCGGCGCTGTCGGCTGATGCCGGTTCGAAAATGGGTCTGTCGCCGTCCTTCGTGGTCTATGACGAGCTGGGCAGTGCGCCAAACCGCGATCTGTTTGACGCGCTGGATACAGCCACCGGCGCACGCGACAACCCGCTGATGATCTGCATTTCCACCCAGGCCGCCGCCGACCATCATGTATTTTCTGAGCTGATCGATTACGGAACCCGGGTCAATTCCGGCGATATCCAAGACCCAAGTTTCCACCTGACGCTCTATGCAGCGCCCGCAGATGCCGACCCCTGGAGCCGCGAGGCGTGGATTGCCGCAAACCCGGCGCTGGCCGATTTCCGCTCGCTGGAAGACGTGGAGCGGCAAGCCTCCCAGGCCCGGCTTGTTCCGTCCAAGGAAAGCGCGTTTCGAAACCTGATCCTCAATCAGCGGGTGTCCGCCGTGTCGCGCTTTATCCATAAGGCCGAATGGGACCGCTGTAATGGTGTGGTTGATCTGGCCAGCCTTGCGGGCCGCGAATGCTATGGCGGCCTTGATCTGTCCGGCTCACGCGATCTCACGGCCTTTGTGCTGGTGTTTCCGCAGGAAGGGCGGCGGTTCGATGTGGTCTGCCAGTTCTTCATGCCAGAGGCGAATATTGCCGAGCGCTCCAATGAAGACCGCGTGCCGTATGAGCTTTGGGCGCGGCAAGGCTTCATCACGCTTATTTCCGGCTCCACCATCGATCCCGGCTTTGTGGCGCAAGCCATCATGCAGGCGGCGCAAACCTATGATCTGCGCACCGTGGCTTATGACCGTTGGCGGATTGAGGATTTGAAGCGCGAGCTTGGCCTGTTCGGCGGCACTGTGCCGCTGGAGCCGTTCGGGCAGGGCTATAAGGATATGTCGCCCGCTGTGGATACGCTGGAGCGCAACGTGGCCGAACAGCTCTTGCGCCATGGCGGCAATCCTGTGCTGAATATGTGTTCGTCAAACGCTGTTGTTACCCGCGACCCAGCCGGAAGCCGTAAGTTGGACAAGAGCAAGGCCACCGGCCGCATTGACGGGCTGGTGGCTTTGGCGATGGCATTGCAAGTCAGCGGGCGTCATGAGCCGGAGGTGCTTCCGGCTTGGGTGTTGGATGCGATGGTATGAGGGAGAAATTGCGCTTTCCATTGCGTCGAGCACAATAAATTCACTTGACTGAGTGCGTTAGTTACATACATTAACCCCATGCAAACGGTTTCAGAACTAAACTCATTCCGTAAATCGGCAATCGCGGCTGGCATGACAGACGACGAGATAATCTCGCTTGTCAATTATCTTGCCAAGAACCCGGAAGCTGGCGACGAAATCCGTGGTACGGGCGGCTGTCGCAAGCTTCGCTTTGCAATTGCTGGAAACAATAAGGGTAAAAGTGGTGGCATTCGCGTTATCACTTTTTTCACGGGGTCAAATATGCCGGTATTCTTGATAGCGGCATTTGCGAAAAACGTGAAGGTCAGCCTGACAAAAGCGGAACAGAACACATTGAAGTCCGTTACAGAACTTATAGTGAAAGAGTACTCCAATAGGGTTACTCGGTTGAAAGTAGGAGCAACAGCATGAGCAAACAAGCATTCGACATGATCCATGAGGGTCTGACCGAAGCGCTGGCTGTCGCCCGTGGCGAGGCGGAGCCTTTTAACCTTCATGTGCCGGCAGAGCTTGACGTTAAGGAAATTCGCGCGGCCACAGGCATGACGCAAAAGGATTTTGCATCGACGTTCGGGTTTGGCCTCGATCAATTGAAGCAGTGGGAGCAAGGTCGCGCGCGTCCGGTTCAGGCTATGCGCGCATATCTTTTGCTTATCAAAGACAACCATAGGTACCTTATCAAGGCGCTTCGCAGACTTCACGAGGCTCCAATGCCCGAACCCGCATTGTGCGCGGCAATGTAAAATATCAACCCCGCTTTTGCGGGGTTTTTTATTTGCTTTTTTTTAGCCTGACCCCCGCCCCCTCACCATTTTCATCAACAAAAACTACCCCTGTCGCCTCAAGAGCGGCTTTTAGCGCATCTACCGTGCGATCCTTCAATTCCTCACCAGCTTCAAATCTCGAGACCGTTCCAGGGGCAACTTTGGCAAGCTGCGCAAGTTCACGCACTCCCAAACCAAGGGCGGCCCGAGCCATCTTGCATTGAACTGGTAACATTTTCGATACACCGTTATAATTTTGGTTTGACGCTCCGATAATTCATCGGTATTGATACACTGTATCAAAAACGAATATCAGGAGCAACGTGATGGGCTACCATTTTCGTGAACAGGAAAGCTATGTCCGCATTGTCGAACTGACCCCCAGACTGCGAAAGCGGATCGAGCAGGCGATTGAGTATTTGGTTTCAATCCTCGACCAGTTCGACGGCGACGAAAACTTGGAAGACGGAGGGGACAACGAACCATCATTGGGCTGGACTGCACGCGGCCCGGAGGCCGAGCGTTTCGATTTTCAAGACCGCGAGTTGGACGACGCCGACAACGAAGACGGTGGCGATGATGAACCGACGCTAGGGTGGACCCATGACGGCGATATGGGGCAGACATTCGACAATGACGAGCGCGAATTGGAAGGGGCCTGACATGCCGGAAGCCTTTGAGCTGATTGACCCCCTCCATGAAGTTGATGCCCTCATTCATGCTCTATGGATGGCGGCGGCGGCGCTTGACGACGAACCCCATCGTCGCGCCATACGCCAACTCGCTGAAAACGCGGGGGATAAGCTTCAAGCGGTGATTGCCGATTGTGAGCAGATGGAAAAAGGCGATTTCCAGGGTGTTGGTTAATTCATGAGCCTTTTTAAACCGTGGTGCTTGCAGCGATTTATTTATCGTGGTATCTAACACTAATTGAAACGTGGGAAGAGCCACTATGCAGCCCCAATATATCTTGACGACTTTCACACCCGCTGAAGCGGAAAAAATCACAACTCTAAGCACTGTCGCTCAACGAGATTGGCGGCGTAGAGAGTTTCTTCCAACTGTGGATGGACACGCGCGTTTTGATGCATTCGCATTGGCTGAAATCTGGGTCATGAAAATGCTCTCTGATCGTGGCGTGGGGCCACAAGCGTCAAAGGAAGTTGCGAACTGGTGTGCAATCGGCATTCTTTGGCATGCTTTAAAGAATGTAGACGCCTATGAAGGCGATCATCATAAGACGTTTGATTGGTATCCAGAGAAGCATCGTCCCAAGAATGATCCTGAGGAAGCTGCTAATTTTAGACAACTCTGTGAGGACGCGGGCTGGAATATACCCGAAAATGTTGATTTCGATTTTACGTGGCACTCAAAATCGCAGTGGTTGACTAAACAAATTTTCCGTCTCCGTGGCTACCCCAAGATTATCCCCGCTAGATACTTCATTTGGTGGGCTGATGGTTCACATCTTTGGCATGATAATCTTGCTGAGGCATTTTCGAGCCACTCCAGTGAGGCTCGCTACGCGGGGCCGGTCATCGTCCTTGATCTGGAGGCTCTTGCGACGACGCTCAGTCAGCGCGCAGGGCGAGCCTTAGTTCACGTTGAATTTCCCGTCGATGGGGAGGGAAATCTGGTGTCTCCGATTGAGTATGGTGCGCCCGTACCGTTGACTTGAGGCGAAGAATTTCCCGCGCCGTTCATATGAGGCCCTGCCAGCGGGCCAATATCGATAAGCAGCTCTCCGGGGCGCGGGACAGTAAGAACCACCGGACAAGGGCTGTGCGCTGGTACCATTTCCGCCGAAAACGGCAAACAACAGACCATACAACACGACTTATGAACTTGGTTCCTGACAGGCTTTCAACCTCCTTAAAGGAACAAACCATGAAAAAGCTTATTGAACTGCGCGAAAAGCGGGCTGCCAAGCTAACTGAGATGCGCGCCCTCCACGCCAAGGACAAGCTGGAGACTAACGAAGAACAGCGTTTCAAGGCGCTGGAAAGTGACGTTACCGAGATTGATGGCCAGATTGCCCGCGAGGAGCGCATGGCCGCTTTTGAGCGTGAAGAGCAGCGGGCGGAAAGCGTCTCTGGTGACAACGCTTTTTCCCGCGAGCTGCGCGGTTATTCCGTTGCCAATGCCATCAACGGCGCGTTGACGGGCCGCCTCACAGGCCGGGAGGCGGAAGTGGATCAGGAATTGAAGCGCGGACGCGAAAGCCGTTCTGGCGCTTCTGGCATTCATCTGGCCATTCCTTCCGAAATCTTGCTGGGCATGGCCGAACAGCGCTCGCAGACAGTCGGCTCCAATGCGGCGGGCGGTTATACCGTTGCCACCAACCTCGCAGCCGTTGCGGATCGTTTCCGCCCGGCTTTGAAGGTGGAAGGTATGGGGGCCACGGTGCTGCGCGGTCTGACTGGCTTTCTGGACCTGCCAAACCTTGCCACCAGCGGCACGGCAAGTTGGGTGGGTGAAGATGGCAACGCCACCCGTTCCAGCGCCTCTTTTGAAAAGGTGTCGATGGCCCCCAAGACCGTGACGGGTGAATACCGCCTTTCGCGCCGCCTGATGCTGCAATCCAGCGCTGCGATTGAAGATATTCTTCGCCGCGATCTGGGTTTTCTGTTGGCGCAAGGGCTTGACCTGGCCGCCATCACCGGCACGGGTACCGCGCCCGAACCTCTGGGCCTACTGTCCACGCCGGGCATTGCCAAAGTCACCACGGATACGGATTTCTCTGACACCACGGCAAACCTGATTGCCGAGCTGGAGCTGGATGACGTGACCGGCACGGCGGCATTCCTCACCAACCCCACGGTGATGAAAGCTGTGCGCAAGATGAAGGATGATGACGGACATGTGATGCCCGTGGGCGAGCTGTTCCACAATGGTCGGGTGGAAACCTCCACGCAGGTTCCCGCCACGCTGGGCGCAAACAACGATAAATCGGCGCTGATCTATGGCCAGTGGGGCGAGCTTTATCTGGGCTATTGGTCGGCGGTGGATATTCTGATCAACCCCTATCACCCGGATGTTGCCAGCAATGGCGGTGCACTTCTCCACGCTTTCCTTGATGCCGATGTGGCCGCCCGCCACCCCAAGGCATTCGCCTACGCGGAGATTTGAACCCTATGATCTCGCTCGCTGACGCAAAGGCTTATATCCGCGTTGATTATGACGACGAGGATTTGATGATTGAACGCCTCATTGCGGCGGCGGGCAATCACCTGAAATCGATTGGCGTCAATATGGACGCCGATCCCCTGCCGCCATCGGTCGAACTCGCACAATTGCTGCTGGTTGGCCATTTCTTTGATAACCGGGACGCAACCGGCGCAACCACCACCTCCGCCATTGATTTTGGCGTGGATCGGCTGATTGCCCCACACCGGGAGCAAGGCATATGAGCGGGTTTGAACGTCGCGGCCTGGCCATCGAGCTTCGCGCCAAGGGCCGCCGCCTTGAAGGTTATGCCGCCACTTTTGGCCGTTCTGCCGACATTGGCGGGCGGTTTATGGAAACCATCGCGCCGGGAGCTTTTTCCGGCTCGTTGCGTTCCAAGGCCGATGTTTTGGCACTGGTGGATCACGATCCGGGCCGGGTTCTGGGCCGCACTCGTTCCGGCTCGCTACGCCTCTCCGAAGACAGCCGGGGTTTGGCCTTCGATCTGGACCTGCCGGAAACAGTGGCGGGCCGCGATGTGCTGGCCTTGGCCGAACGCGGCGATCTTGGCGGCATGTCCTTCGGCTTCACCGCCCTGGACGAGCAACGCGATGGCGACCGCCGCGAACTTCGCGCCGTGGAGCTGCACGAAATCAGCGTGGTCATGGCATGGCCCGCCTATGACGGGACTGTCATTCAGGCCCGTTCCTTCACATTCCCAAGCCCGTTTCGCGACTATGCCGAGCGGGCCTTGCGCCTTCTGGAGATTTCCAAATGAGCCTGTTTGACCGCTTCAAACGGCGTGAGCAACGCGCCGCCATTAAATCGGATGATCCTTATCTGGGCGAGTTTTTCGGTCTTCGCGGCGGTATTGGCGGTTATGTCGATCCGGGCCGCGCCTCTGGCATTGCCGTGGCTCATGCCTGCATTGCCATTGTCAGCCAGAACCTTGCCGCTATGCCGCTCAACCTCTACCGCCGCGCCGACAACGGCGGGCGCGAACGGGCCACAGACCACCCGCTCTACAACGTGTTGCATGACATGGCCAACCCGACCATGACAGCCTATGAAGCCCGCGAGGCGCTGATTGCCTCGCTGATGATAGCAGGCAATGCATTCGCCCGGCTCGAATACAATGGCCGTGGGCAGGTGGCCGCGCTCTATCCGCTGGATGCCGCGCAAGTGGCGGTGGAGCGGTTGGACAGTGGCCGCTTGCGCTATCGCGTTGGCTCTCGCGTCTATCTGCAAGAGGAGATGCTTCACCTTCGCTATCGGCTGGGCCGGTGTGGGGTTATGGGCCTCTCCCCTATTCAGATTGCCCGCGAAACCTTCAACCTCGCCCTGACCCAACAGGAACAGGCCGGAAAGCAGGCGCGTAAAAGCTTCCGGGAAGAGGGGGCTTTGATGTTCCCGCAAGCCCTCGGCAAGGAACAGCGCAATTCGGTTTTGGATAGGCTGGAAAGCAAACTGAATTCTGATCTTTCCACCTCTGGTATTCTCGTCATGGACGGTGGCACGGATTTTAAATCCTTCTCGTTTTCCTCAAAGGATGCCGAGTTTCTGGATAGCCGCAAGCTCGCCAATCTCGACATTTGCCGTATCTGGAACGTGCCGCCGACCTCGGTGGGCATTGTCGATAACGCCACCTATTCCAACAGCGATCAGGAAAGCCGCGCCCTTGTTGTGCGCTGCCTTGCCCCCATGGCCAAACGTGTAGAGCAGGCTATGAATGCCGCCTTGCTGACCACCGAGACCCGCAAGACCCTGTTCATTGAGCACGATCTCGCGGGCCTGCTGCGTGGCGATATGAAGGCCCGTTATGAGGCATATCAGATTGGCCGCAATTGGGGCTGGCTGTCTCCAAACGAAATTCGTGGCTGGGAAAACCTGCCATCAATCGAAGGCGGCGACGAATATCTCTCGCCGCTCAACATGACCACGCTGGGCCAGCGCCAGCCGGAAGGGGAGGGCGTGTAATGGCGGGCAAAGTCGCAATGATCAAACAGGTGGATGCAAAGCGCCTGTTTAAAGCCGCGATTGAGGCGGGCTTTGCCGCCGCCCGGATCACGGTTCACCCGGATGGGCGGATTGAAGCCAGTGCATCGCTCAATGAGAGCGCTGCAAGCCCGGACACCAAAAACTCATGGGATGACGTTCTGAAATGAAAAAGAAGCGCCGAAACGGTTTGCCTGACCATTGCACGCTGGTGATTGACCGCCATAAAAAGCGGCGTATCCGCTTTCGTGCAAAGGGTGTGGACACCTATTTGCCTTATCCGCCGCTTGGTGCGGAGTTTGAGGCCGCCTATGCGCAAGCCTTGGCGGGTGTGACCGAATGGCGCGCAAACGTTGGTATCAGCAAAACCAAGCCCGGCTCTTTCGATGCCCTGACTGTTTCTTATTACCGCTCGCCCGAATTTTCGGGCTTGCGTGACAGCACACAGCAAACCTATCGCCGCATTATCGAGCGGTTCCGTGAGGCCCATGGCAAGCGCATGATCCGCGATTTGCGCCGCGAGCATATCAAGGCGCTGGTGGGGTCGATGGCGGATAAGCCACAGGCGGCAAACCGCTTGCTGTCCCTTCTCAAGATCATGTTGGGCCACGCGCTTGATATTGGCTGGATACCTGCCAACCCGGCCCAAGGCCTCAAAGGCTTTTCAAAGAAGACCAAAGGTTTCCATACGTGGACGGAATTGGAAATTGCCGCCTATGAAGCCCGCCACCCGGAAGGCTCACAGGCCCGCCTTGCGCTTGCACTGCTTCTCTATACCGCACAACGCCGTAGCGACGTGGTGGCCATGGGCTGGGAGAAGATCAAGGGCAAACACATTGTTGTCAAACAGGTGAAAACCGACGCCGAGTTGGATCTGTTCATGCTTCCGGCGCTGACAGACGCAATCCGCCCTTTGCCTCGCGACAAGCCAACATTCCTCACCACCGCATTCGGCAAGCCCTTCACCCCCGCAGGTTTCGGAAATTGGTTCCGCGAGCGCTGCAATGAAGCGGGGCTTGAAAACTGTTCGGCTCACGGTCTGCGCAAAGCAGCGGCCCGGCGCATGGCAGAAGGCGGAATGAGCGGCGACATCATCAAGGCCGTAACAGGCCACACCGACCTAAAACAGGTCTCTGTTTACACCGCAGCGGCAAACCAAGCCATCCTCGCAGAGAAGGGCCTCAAGGCCATCGCGGGGAAGAAAAAGCGAACAAATTCTGTCCAACCTGTCGAAAAAGTTGGACAAACGAAAGGCGATTAATATGGAAAATCAACATGTTGTTGAAAACAATGGCGGACAGGGAGGGATTCGAACCCTCGGTACGCTTTCACGCACACACGCGTTCCAGGCGTGCGCCTTAAACCACTCGGCCACCTGTCCGTTTTTCGAAAAGCTTGCTGCGGGGCAGCTTGACCGTTCGGGCGGGACATATATCAAGGATTCGGCGGCGATCAACCCAAATCTGACAGTTTTTCGACAAAGCCTCGGAAATCTTTTGTCAGGCCCCAGATTGCGTGCTTGGGCTTACAGCGCCGAGCGCCCTATATGGCGCGCAAAGCTTCGCTGTCGCTGTTTAAATCTGCTGCATCATTCTTTAAACCGATTCCGGTTTAAAGAATGATGCAGCAGACGGGCAATCCTGTAAAAGCGGCGCGGGTGAGATGGAAGGGGAAGGTGATGATCCGGGCTTTATTGCGTATTCTCAGTTTTATCATGCTGGTCCTTGCCATCGTGGCTGGTACGACTGATGCCATAGAGTCCGTTGCCTCCTCGGATGTCGTGACGACGGGTTTCGGTTCGCTTTGGGCCGATATCGGCCCGGCAAGCCTTGCCGTGGTCAAGCAGGCAATCACCGCCCATATCAGCAGGGAGGCTTTGCAGCTGGCGGATAAAGGCATATTGCAGCAGCCGGCTTTTGCAGTTTTCCTGACCGTTGCTCTTTTGCTGTGGATCGCTGGCTATAAACGGCGGTCGTCTGCCGGGCGGTTTGCAGCCTGATATTCCGATCTAAGGCAAGCTCCCGGTCTATGACGTCGGTAATACCTATCGCTCTGAGGTGTATTCTGACGTCATGTGGATTTAGAGCTGTAAAAGGCTGGTTGCGGAGAGACGTTTGCCGTAAAAACTCCTTGGGCGGGTGCGTTTTATGACGCCGAGGAAGGTCATCAACACTCTCTGGCCAAGAACGCCTGTGGTTAACGCAGGCTGTGCTATACAGGCGCGCGTCGCCCGTCGGCTAAAAATACAGCAAACAAGCCGTTGATGTGGCTTGTTTTTCGACTTTCAGCTTTAAAAAACAGCAGCCCTGTTAATATTTACCAGTTGAAAAAAATCTGGTGAATTTTTTGGAAAGCCGTGCAAGGATGCGGCCCAGCCGAACCTAAGAGGGGGCGGGCTGGCCGTCGCGACGCAATTCTTCGTCGCGCATGGAAAGCCTATAAAGAACAACACAAGCAACATCAGGGCTGCACAATGAAGAAATCCCTTATCACGCTGTTTGCCATGGCCGCCATGTCGGCCTCGGCGCTCGCTGCCGACATCAAGCCGGCGCTCGTCTATGGCACCGGCGGCAAGTTCGACAAATCCTTCAACGAGGCAGCATTCCACGGCGCAGACAAGTTCGAGAAGGAAACCGGCATCAAGTTCCGGGATTTCGAACCGACCAGCGATACCCAGGGCGAACAGGCGATCCGCAACTTTGCTTCCAAGGGCTTCAGCCCGATTGTCGCCGTATCCTTCGCCTGGACCTCGGCCATGGAAAAGGTCGCGACCGAGTTTCCCGAAACCAAATTCGTGATCGTCGATTCGGTCGTGGATAAGCCGAATGTTCGCTCCGTCGTCTTCCGGGAAGAAGAAGGCTCCTATCTGGTTGGTCTGCTGGCCGGCATGGCCTCCAAAACCGGCAAAGTCAGCTTTGTCGGCGGCATGGACATTCCGCTGATCCGCAAGTTCGAATGCGGCTATGAGCAGGGCGCACGCGCTGCCAATCCGAAGATCGAAGTGTTGCAGAACATGGTTGGCACGACAGGTGCGGCCTGGAACGATCCGGTTCGCGCTGGCGAGTTGACCAAGAACCAGATGGACCAGGGCTCCGACGTGATCTACGCGGCCGCCGGTGCATCCGGCATGGGCGTGTTGCAGACCGCAGCCGATGCCAAGAAACTGTCGATCGGCGTCGATTCCAACCAGAACCATCTTCATCCCGGCTCAGTGCTGACCTCGATGGTCAAGCGCGTCGATCTTGCTGTCTATAACGCCTATGCCGATGCCAAGGCCGACAAGTTCAAGCCTGGTCTTGAAGTGCTTGGCGTCAAGGAAGATGGCGTCATGGCGGCGCTCGACGACAACAACAAGGCGTTGATTACACCGGAAATGAAGGCGGCCGTCGAAAAGGCCCGCGCCGATATCATTGCTGGCACAGTCAAGGTTCATGATTACATGGCAGACAATTCCTGCCCGAAGTGATCTGAAACGAGGGCGCGAGCGGTATTCCGCCTCGCGCCCTTTTCATGTCCGTTAGAGCGCTTCCGCTTTTCGTCGAACAGCGAAAATTCTCTCTCTTTTTGCATTTCCGGACGCAAACCTGCTTCGCATCTTTGCTGGAAATACTCTCTCCGGAGTTTTGCACGTGGCCCAAACCCCTGCGATTGAACTCATCGGGATCGATAAGAAATTCGGTCCGGTTCATGCCAACAAGAATATCAACCTGACAGTGGCCAAGGGCTCGATCCATGGCATTATCGGTGAGAACGGTGCCGGGAAATCGACGCTGATGTCGATCCTCTATGGGTTTTACCAGGCAGATGGCGGCGAGATTAAAATCGGCGGCCAGACAACTGTCATCAAGGACAGTCAGGCGGCCATTTCAAGCGGCATTGGCATGGTGCATCAGCATTTCATGCTGGTCGAGAATTTCACCGTGCTGGAAAATGTCATGCTGGGCGCCGAAGGTGGCGCTTTGCTGGCCAAGGGAACGGCAGCGGCCCGCGCCTCCCTGAAACAGTTGGAAACGGATTACGGGCTGGATGTCGATCCCGATGCTGTAGTCGAGGAATTGCCGGTCGGTCGCCAGCAGCGGGTTGAAATTTTGAAAGCGCTGTATCGCGGTGCCGATATTCTCATTCTCGACGAGCCGACGGGAGTGCTGACGCCCGCCGAGGCCGATCATCTGTTCAAGATCCTGCGTGTGCTGCGCGATCAGGGCAAGACGGTGATCCTGATTACCCATAAACTCCGGGAAATCATGGCGATTACCGATATGGTTTCTGTCATGCGTCGCGGCGAAATCGTGGCCACCCGCAAGACCTCGGAGACCACAGTCGAAGAACTGGCGGAGCTGATGGTTGGCCGCCGGGTGCTGCTGCGGGTCGACAAGCAGCCTGCCCAGCCGCGTGACGTTCTGCTGTCGGTGCGCAACCTGACCGTTAAGGACAGTCGCGGCGTCGTCATGGTCGATGATGTGTCCTTCGATGTGCGCGAAGGTGAGATTGTCGGCATTGCTGGCGTAGCGGGCAATGGCCAGAGCGAATTGCTGGAAGCGATCACCGGCATTCGCAAGCCGGTATCGGGCGAGATTCTCATCGCTGGCAAATCGGTCACCGGTTATGATCCGGCTCGATTGCGAGATCTTGGGCTTGCCCATATCCCTGAAGATCGCCATCACATGGGCCTTGTCCTGCCCTTTGAGGAAAGCCAGAACGCTATTCTCGGCTATCACCGCGACGAGCGCTACGGAAAGGGCATGTTTCTCGATCCGAAGGCGATCCGGGCTGCCGCCGAGGTCGAGATTGCCAAATATGATATCCGACCACCCAATCCCCGATTGAAGACGGCCAATTTTTCGGGCGGCAATCAGCAGAAGATCGTCGTTGCCCGCGAGATCGAGCGCGATCCGAACGTGCTGATCATCGGCCAGCCGACCCGTGGCGTCGATATCGGCGCCATCGAATTCATCCACCGGCGCATCGTCGAAACCCGTGATAAGGGTAAGGCGCTGCTGCTGGTATCGGTGGAACTGGATGAAATCCGCTCCTTGTCCGACCGCATCCTGGTGATGTTTGCCGGCAAGGTGGTGGGCGAAAAGACGGCAGATGCCGATGAACAGACGCTGGGCCTGATGATGGCCGGCATTGCCGCTTGAGGTTTTGATGAGTACCGCTTCCATTCCGCTGCCGAACTGGATCACCTACGGGCTTTTGCCGTTGATCAACCTGCTGCTGGCTTTTTTTATTTCCGGCCTGGTCGTGTGGATCATTGGCGAAAATCCCTGGGACGCCCTGGTCCTCATGCTTCAGGGCGCGCTGGGTCGCGGTGAAGGCATTGGTTTTACGCTCTATTATGCGACCAATTTCATTTTTACCGGCCTGTCGGTGGCTGTTGCCTACCATGCCGGGTTGTTCAACATCGGCTCCGAAGGCCAGGCCTATGTCGGTGGTCTTGGCGCAGCGCTGGTGGCCTTGGCATTGGACCATTATTGTCCGTGGTATGTCACCATGCCGTTTGCGGTGATCGGGGCGGCTGTGTTCGGGGCGGCCTGGGCGTTGATTCCGGCTTGGCTACAGGCAAAGCGCGGTAGCCATATCGTCATCACCACCATCATGTTCAACTTCATCGGCGCGGCGCTGATGGTGTATCTGCTGGTGCATGTGCTGATCGTGCCCGGCAAGATGGCGCCGGAAACCCGGACCTTTCTTGAGGGCGGTCAATTGCCGAAGCTGGATTGGCTGATGGCGTTGTTTGGCCTGAAGCTCGGCCCCGCTCCCTTCAACGTCTCCTTCATCATCGCTTTGGTGATGGCGGCAGCGGTCTGGGTGCTGATCTGGCGCACTAAGCTTGGCTATGAAATGCGCACGCTCGGCATCAGTCGGTCTGCGGCGGCCTATGCCGGGATTCCCTATGTGAAAATCGTCATCATCACCATGCTGATATCAGGTGGCCTCGCCGGTATGATGTCGCTGAATACGGTGATGGGCGCTTCCGCTCGCCTCCAGGTGGAATTTGTCGGCGGCGCGGGCTTTGTCGGTATCGCCGTCAGCCTGATGGGCCGCAGCCATCCGCTCGGCATCGTCATTGCCGCCATCCTGTTCGGCGTGCTCTACCAAGGCGGTGCGGAACTGTCCTTCGATATGCCCAATATCACCCGCGACATGATCGTGGTCATCCAGGGTCTGGTGATCCTGTTTGCAGGGGCGCTGGAATTCATGTTCCGACCGGCGCTGGTGCGTTTCTACCAGACGATTGCCCGTCCGGCTGCCCGCCCCGCCCCGTCAAGCCCCGCCCCTTCAAACAAGTGAGGATCTGACGATATGGATAATTTCGATATGATCGTCAGCATCCTGGGCTCCACGGTGCGTCTGTCGATCCCGCTGATTTTCACGGCGCTGGCCGGGCTGTTTTCCGAACGGGCCGGGGTGTTCGACATCGGGTTGGAAGGCAAGATGCTGGCGGGTGCTTTCGCGGCAGCCTGCGTTGCCTATCTCACCGGCTCGGCCTGGGCGGGGCTTGCAGGCGGCATTGCGGTGTCCATCGGCTTTTCGCTGATCCACGGCTTTGCCTCGATCACCAATCGCGGCAATCAGATCATTTCCGGCGTGGCGCTGAATTTCGTTGCAGCAGGCCTGACTGCGGTTTTGGGTCAGGCCTGGTTCAGCCAGGGCGGACGTACGCCCCAACTGCCGGGCGATGCCCGCTTTCAACCGATCGTGCTTCCGGGCGCTGAGGCCCTGCGTGACGTGCCGTTTCTTGGCCCTCTCTATGCCAATGTGGTTTCCGGCAACAATGCCTTGACCTATTTGGCCTTCCTGGCCGTCCCACTCAGTTGGTGGGTGCTGTACCGCACCCGTTTTGGCCTCAGGCTGCGGGCCGTGGGCGAAAATCCCGGTGCTGTCGATACGGCAGGGATTTCCGTGGCTTGGCTGCGCTACCGGGCGGTGATCGTTGCTGGCTTTCTCTGCGGCTTTGCCGGAGCCTATCTCGCCATCGCCCAATCGGCGGCTTTCATCCGCGACATGTCGGCGGGCAAGGGCTATATCGCGCTTGCCGCGCTGATCTTTGCCAAATGGAAGCCGGTGCCTGTGATGTTCGCCTGCCTGCTGTTCGGCTTTCTCGATGCCATGTCTAATTTCATGCAGGGCAAGGCGGTACCGGGCATTGGTGAAGTGCCGGTGCAAATTTTCCAGGCCCTGCCCTATATTCTCACCTGTATCCTGCTGGCTGGCTTTATCGGAGCGGCCAATGGTCCCAAGGCGGGCGGCGTGCCCTATGTGAAGGAACGGTAATATGTCTCACGACCTGTTCGAGGCGGCCCGCGATGCCATGCGCCATGCCCATGCGCCCTATTCGAAATTTCCGGTCGGCGCTGCGATCCGCGCCGATGACGGCAAGATCTATACCGGCGCCAATATCGAGAACCTGTCTTTTCCTCAAGGCTGGTGCGCCGAGCCGACGGCCATCGGCTGCATGATTATGGGCGGCGGACGGAAAATCGTCGAGATTGCCGTCATCGCTGAAAAGCTGGCGCTCTGCCCGCCTTGCGGCGGCTGCCGTCAGAAAATCCGGGAATTTGCTTCGCCTGAGACGAAAATCTATCTCTGCGATGAGGTGGGCGTGCAAAAGGTGATGAGCATGGACGAATTGCTGCCCTTCAGCTTCGAGACGGATACACTCGGATGACCCCCGCGGTCGATCTCCTCATCGACAGGCTGAACGGGCTTCTGCCACGCATCGCTATCGTGCTGGGTTCTGGCCTTGGCGGATTGGTGGACGAAGTGGAGAACGCGGTTCGCATTCCCTTTGCCGACATACCGGGTTTTCCGCAGGGCGGCGTTTCCGGCCATGCCAAGGAACTGGTGGCCGGGCTTTTCGCCGGTCAGCCGATTATCATGCTGGCGGGCAGGGTGCATTATTACGAAGCGGGCGATGCCGCAGCCATGCGGTTGCCCATCGAGACGCTGGCAGCGCTTGGCGTGACGACGCTGATCCTCACCAATGCAGCCGGTTCCTTGCGGGCCGACATGCCGCCCGGATCGGTGATGCAGATTACCGATCACATCAATTTTTCCGGTCGCAACCCGCTGATTGGCGAGGTGGGGGATGGCCGGTTCGTGGGCATGACCCAGGCCTATGACGGCGAATTGGCCGAGGCCATGCGCCGTGCGGCAGACGCTGAAGACATTTCCCTGTCATCCGGCGTCTATATGTGGTTTTCTGGACCAAGTTTTGAGACGCCAGCGGAAATCCGCATGGCGCGGACGCTGGGTGCCGATGCGGTCGGCATGTCCACCGTGCCGGAAGTCATTCTGGCGCGGTTTTTCGGCCTTAAGGTTGCGGCCGCGTCGGTTATCACCAATTATGGAGCAGGGATGACGGGCGCCGAACTCAGCCACGAGGAGACCAAGGATATGGCCCCGATTGGCGGGAGACGGCTTGCCGCCATCCTCAAGCGAATGATCGTTCATGGAGGAGCAGATCTTGGATAGTCGTGAACTGCGCGAATGCGCTGCCGTCGCCCTGTCGGTGCTGGATCTGACCAATCTGAAAGACGATTGCAGACCGGAAGAAATCGATGAACTTTGCGCCCGTGCCGTGACGTCATTCGGCCATACGGCGGCGATCTGCATCTGGCCGCGTTTCGTAGCGCAGGCGCGCGGCTTGCTTGGTCATGACGGCCAGGTGAAGATCGCAACGGTGGTCAATTTCCCCTCGGGCAATCTTGATATTGCAGCGGTTGTCGCGGAAACCGAGATAGCTCTGGCCGATGGTGCCGACGAGATCGATCTGGTCATCCCCTACCATGCTTTTATCGAAGGCGATGAAACGGCCGTGATGGACATGATTCGGGCTGTCAGAGCCGTGATCGCCTCGCCCGCAATTCTCAAGGTTATTCTGGAAACCGGCGAGTTGAAAAGTGCCGCCCTTATCCGCCGCGCCTCGCAGATCGCGATTGCCGAAGGTGCTGATTTCATCAAGACGTCGACAGGCAAGGTCGCGGTCAACGCCACCCTTGAGGCAGCCGATATCATGCTCCAGGAAATCCGCGACAGTGGCCGCAAGGTCGGCTTCAAGCCGGCGGGTGGCATTTCCACAGTCAAGGATGCGAGCCTGTATTTCCGCCACGCCAGCGCGATCATGGGCGAGGATTGGGTGATGCCCTCCACCTTCCGTTTCGGCGCATCCGGCCTGTTGAATGATATCCTGGCGATCCTGTCCGGCGAAAAATCCTCGGCCCCAGCCAGCGGCTATTGATATGCAGGCCGTCGAGATCATTCGCCGTAAGCGCGACGGAGAGGAGCTTTCCAGTGCTGATCTACAGGCCTTCATCCGCGCCTTGAGCCGGGATGAATTGTCGGAAGGGCAGATCGCCGCGTTTGCCATGGCGGTCTTCCTGCGGGGCATGAGCGATGCCGAGACGGTGGCGCTGACCTTGGCGATGCGCGACAGCGGTACGGTTCTATCGTGGAAGACGGCTGGTCGTCCCGTGGCCGACAAGCATTCCACCGGCGGCGTCGGCGACAATGTCTCGCTGATGCTGGCCCCGATGATGGCCGCCTGTGGGCTGGCGGTGCCGATGATTTCCGGGCGGGGACTTGGCCATACCGGGGGGACGCTGGACAAGCTGGAATCGATACCCGGCTATGATATTGCGCCGGATGCCTCGGTCTTCCGTACATTGGTGGAGGAGATTGGCTGCGCCATCATCGGCCAGACCGCTGACCTTGCCCCCGCCGACAAACGGCTTTACGCGGTTCGCGATGTGACGGCGACGGTGGAATCCGTGCCACTGATCACCGCCTCCATTCTCTCCAAGAAACTCGCCAGCGGGCTGGAAAGCCTGGTGATGGATGTCAAATTCGGCAATGGCGCCTTCATGGGCCAGATCGAAGAGGCACGGGTATTGGCGCGTTCACTGGTGGCGGTCGCCAATGGCGCAGGCACCAGAACCTCGGCGCTGCTGACCGATATGAACCAACCCTTGGCGGATTGTGCGGGTAATGCCGTGGAAATAGCCAATGCAGTCGCCTTTCTGAGAGGTGAGAAGGCGGGAACCCGGTTGGAAACCGTGACACTGGCTCTCGGTGCCGAGATGCTGGTCAATGGCGGGGTTGAGCCGGATCGGGACGCTGCTGACATCAGGTGTCGCCAAGCCCTGGACAGCGGTCGGGCTGCCGAGATTTTCGGGCGCATGGTGCATGGGCTGGGCGGGCCGGTGGATTTCATCGACAGGGTTGGGCAATATCTCCCCAAGGCGGTGCTCGACATTCCGGTTCTTGCCACGCAATCCGGCTTCATTTCCACGGTCGCCACGCGCGATATTGGTCTTGCAGTCATCGACCTTGGCGGAGGCCGCCGCCGTGCCTCAGACAGGATTGACCATTCGGTTGGCTTCAGCGGCTTCCTGCCGGTGGGAACCGCTGTTACCAAAGGCGACGTTCTGGCTGTCGTTCATGCTGCCGATGAAGCCAGCGGCACCCGCGCCGCGCAGGTCATAGCGGCAAGTTTTGCCATCGGCGATGAAGCGCTGGTGCCGGGGCCTGCGGTGGTTGAATGGCTCAACTCTCAATCGTGAACTGCACTCTGTCGGCGGGAAAGCGCGTTACGGCATATTGCACCGGCACGCCATCCAGATCGGTGTTCAGCGCTTTGGTGATCATCACGATGGCACCGGGTGACAGGCCGAGTTCATCCCGGTCGGAAGGATCGGCATGGACGGCACTGATGTCGGTGCGCACGCGCAGATAATCGGCAAGACCACAGGCTGCGAAGGCGGCGGTGATTGAGCCGCTCTGCCGATATGCCACATCGATCCCTTCGAAACGGGGCAGGGGAAACCAAATGGTGGAGCGTGACACCGCCCGGCCATCCGCTTTGCGCAGCACTTCCAGCCGAATCACCTGAACGCCGTCTGCCAATTGCAAATGGTCCATCAGGTCAGCGCTGGGTGTCTCGACGGCGCTTTCCAGTAAGAGACCTTCCAGCGCCCGCGCCTGACCGCCGATGCCGGGCGTGAAACGGGTGCGCTTTGAAATCGGAAAACTGATCCGATCCCGTCGCTCGATCAGCGTGCCGCGTCCCTGAACCGCGCGCACGATCCCCTCCTGGGCAAGGGCCGCCAGCGCACTGCGCACCGTATGTCTGTTGACACCAAATTCGCTAGCCAGAATCGTTTCCGGCGGCACCATGCCCGTCGTGTCATAGGTGCCATCGCTGATCGATACCCGGATTCGATCGGCAATCTGGCGCCAGAGCGCCACGCCGGTCTGTCTTTCGATTGCTTTTTGTCCCGCCACTTTCTGCACCGTCATGTCACACGCTTGTCATCCCGGAGGAATATTTGTAAAGATAAGTTGTATGGTTGTCTATATTAATAGACAAATGGAGGTTTGGCAATGGGCGCACGAGCAAAAAGTGCAAATCCAGATGATGTACATCGAAAAAGAGTTGTTGACCTTTTGGCCGCGGCCCAAGTGGACGAATTGAAGGTGCTGTGGAGCGCGCTGCCGTTTGCGCCGGAAGCACATTTCCTGCGCGGACCAGAGACTGGTCTGGTCATGGTGCGCGGACGTATCGGTGGCGGTGGCGCGTCCTTCAATCTGGGTGAAGTGACGGTGACGCGGGCGACATGCAGGCTGGCATCCGGCCAGGTCGGGCATGCCCAGGCGCTTGGCACGTCAAAGGAAAAGGCGCGGCTTTCGGCAATTTTCGACGCTCTTTGGCAGGATGAGGCGCATCGCGACCGGATTGAGGCGTTGTTGGCGGCTGTGGAGCGGCGTCTGAATGAAGGCGACCGCGTCAAGGCGGAGCAGGTGGCGGCAACGAAGGTGGATTTCTTCACCATGGTCAGAGGAGAAGACTGATGCTCGAAGCGGAAAGCCTGACCGGCGGTTTTACTCAGCCGGTATTTGAAGCGCAAAGCGTGTTTCGTGCTGTTATGGACGGTATGGCCCGGCCCGGCACCCACCAGATTGTTCCCCTGTCGTTGCACCCGCCAGCCCCATTCAATCTGGCGCAGGCGGCCATCGCATTGACGCTGTGTGACGCCGATACCCGCGTCTGGCTCAGCGGCGGGCTTGCCAAAAATGCGACGCCCGCCTGGCTGAGCTTTCACACTGGCGCGGTGGCGACAACCGACAAGACCGAAGCACAGTTTGCGTTTTTCGAAGCAGGCAGCCCGCTTGCGGCATTCGCGCAATTTTCCACGGGTACGCAGGACTATCCCGACCGCTCGGTGACCCTTGTCTACGAAGTCACCAGCCTCGAAGGCGGCCAGCCGCTTACTCTGAAGGGACCCGGCATCCAAGACCGGACAATGATCGCTCCGCTTGGCCTGCCGGACGGTTTCCTGCGCCATTGGCAGGACAATCATGCCCTGTTTCCGCGCGGCGTCGATGTGATTGTCACTGCCGGTCGGGATTTTCTCTGCCTGCCGCGCAGCTGCGCGATCCTATCCGAGGAGGCGTGAATGTATGTTGCAGTAAAGGGCGGCGAGACCGCCATTGCCAATGCCCACAGCCTGCTGGCCGACCGTCGCCGGGGTGATCGAAGCCTGCCGACAATGACCGTCGATCAGATTGTCGAGCAATTGGCGCTGGCGGTTGGCCGCGTCATGGCCGAGGCCTCGCTTTATGATCGCAAGCTTGCGGCGCTGGCCATCAAACAGGCGCGGGGCGACATGATCGAGGCGATCTTCCTGCTGCGCGCCTATCGCACCACGCTGCCGCGGTTTGGTCTGTCAGAGCCGGTCGATACCGGCGCGATGTTAATCGAGCGGCGGATTTCCGCCACCTACAAGGATTTGCCCGGCGGCCAGCTGCTAGGCCCGACCTTCGACTATACCCACCGTCTGCTCGATCCGTCATTGCTGGAAGAAGGCGAGGTGGAGCCTCCGGTTCAGAAAATGCCATCCAGCGAACCCGCCATGCGGGTCTCCGATATCTTGCGCGAGGAAGGGTTGATCGAACCAGACGGTGACATGCCAGAGGATCATCTGGCGGGCGATATTACCCGCGAGCCTATCGAGTTTCCGATGGCGCGCGATTTGCGGCTGCAATCGCTGGCCCGTGGCGATGAAGGTTTCCTTCTGGCGCTCGCCTACTCCACCCAGCGCGGCTATGGCCGCAGCCATCCGTTTGCCGGCGAAATCCGCTTGGGCGAGGTTGAGGTGGAGCTGGATGTGCCGGAGCTTGGCTTTGCCGTATCGCTTGGGCGTATCCAGGTCACAGAATGCCAGATGGTCAACCAGTTCAAGGGATCGTCGAAAGCCCCGCCGCAATTCACACGAGGCTACGGTCTCGTGTTTGGTCAGAGCGAACGAAAGGCGATGGCCATGTCGCTGGTGGATCGGTCATTGCGCGCCGAAGAGCTCGGCGAGGATATCACGGCACCCGCCCAGGACCAGGAGTTCGTCCTGTCCCATTGTGACAATGTGCAGGCAACAGGGTTCGTCGAACATCTAAAACTGCCGCATTACGTGGATTTCCAGGCAGAACTCGATCTGGTGCGGCGTATGCGATCTGAACACGAGCAGGCCCGCCAGCAAGGGCTAGACCTGAGCGAGGCGGCGGAATGACCGGGATATCAGTCGTGATCGGCATACCAGGCGGCACAAAGCGTCGAGACGCCCAGCATGAGGGTCACGAAGACGGCGAACATCATTTCGATTTCCATGCTCATTGCTCCCTGTTTGCGAATTTCTGGAAGGGTAACGCACAATGATTACGGAAGTTTCATTAGCGGGCGAAATTGCCACTTATAATTTTGCCTATCTGGATGAGCAGACCAAGCGGATGATCCGCCGGGCGATCCTGAAGGCCATCGCCATCCCCGGCTATCAGGTGCCGTTTGCCTCGCGTGAAATGCCGATGCCCTATGGCTGGGGCACCGGCGGCGTCCAGGTGACGGCGGCGATCCTTGGGCCGGATGACGTGTTGAAGGTGATCGACCAGGGCGCCGACGACACCACCAATGCGGTGTCGATCCGGGCCTTCTTTCAGAAGGTCGCCAATGTGGCAGTCACCACCCATACGGGCGACGCCACCATCATCCAGACCCGCCACCGGATTCCGGAGGAAAAGCTGCGGGCGGGCCAGGTGCTGGTCTATCAGGTGCCGATCCCGGAACCTCTGCGCTTCCTGGAACCGCGCGAGACAGAGACCCGCAAGATGCATGCGTTGGAAGAATACGGGTTGATGCATGTGAAGCTCTATGAAGACATTGCCCGCAATGGCCGGATTGCCACCACTTATGCCTATCCGGTCAAGGTGGCGGGCCGCTATGTGATGGACCCGTCGCCGACGCCGAAATTCGACAATCCGAAAATGCACCGGTCAGAGGCCCTGCAATTGTTCGGCGCGGGCCGAGAAAAGCGGATCTATGCCGTGCCGCCCTATACCGATGTCGTCAGCCTGGATTTCGAGGATCATCCCTTCACGGTGCAAAGCTTCGACAAGCCCTGCGCACTCTGTGGTGCCGAGCACGTCTATCTCGATGAAGTGATCCTCGACGACAAGGGCGGGCGAATGTTCGTTTGCTCCGATACCGACCATTGCGAGGATCGCCGCGCCAAAGGTCATCGGGGCGAGATGCTGGCCGAAACACAGCATGAGGAGGCTGCCCAATGACCCAGCAACCGCTTTTGAAGGTCCGTGACCTGTCGAAATTCTACGGACGGCGGATCGGCTGCGCCAATGTCTCCTTCGATCTCTGGCCGGGCGAAGTGCTGGCCGTGGTCGGTGAATCCGGTTCCGGCAAGACGACGCTATTGTCCTGCCTGTCCACCCGGCTGATGCCGACCACCGGCAGTGTCGATTACCGGATGCGTGACGGCGCTTACCGTGAGCTTTATCACATGAGCGAGGCCGAGCGGCGCTTTCTGATGCGCACCGACTGGGGCTTCGTTCACCAGAACCCCGCTGATGGCCTGCGCATGACCGTTTCAGCCGGGGCCAATGTCGGCGAGCGGCTGATGGCGGTCGGCGAACGGCATTATGGCAATATCCGCGCCACCGCCACCGATTGGCTGGACCGGGTGGAAATCGCCGCTGACCGGATCGACGACCAGCCGCGCGCTTTTTCCGGTGGCATGCGTCAGCGCTTGCAGATCGCCCGCAATCTCGTCACCAATCCGCGTCTGGTGTTCATGGACGAGCCGACCGGCGGGCTGGATGTGTCCGTCCAGGCAAGGCTGCTGGATCTGGTGCGTGGGCTTGTGGCTGATCTTGGTCTGTCGGTCATCGTCGTCACTCATGATCTGGCCGTCGCAAGGCTGTTGTCGCACCGGATGATGGTGATGAAGGACGGCCATGTGATCGAGCAGGGCCTGACCGACCGGGTGCTGGACGATCCGCGCGAGCCTTATACGCAATTGCTCGTCTCCTCTATACTTCAAGTGTGATTGGATAGACCCATGCCCACACCTCTCATCATTTCCGATGTCGCCAAAAGCTTCACCATGCACCTGCGCGACGGGCTGGTGTTGCCGGTGGTGCGCAATGTCAGCTTTTCCGTCAACAGTGGCAGTTGTAGCGTGCTGGGCGGCCCATCCGGCATTGGCAAAAGCTCGATCCTGAAAATGCTCTACGGCAATTATGCCGTCGATAGCGGCCAGATCCTGGTGCGCCATCACGATGTGGTGGTGGATCTGGCGTCGGCCATGCCACGCATGGTGCTGGATATCCGCCGCGATACGATGGGCTATGTCAGCCAGTTTCTGCGCACGGTTCCAAGGGTGTCGGCGCTGGATGTTGTCGCCCAACCGCTGACGGCGCGCGGTGTGGGTATCGACGAGGCAAGGTCGGTGGCAAGTGATCTCTTGGCCAGGCTGAACCTGCCCAAGGCACTCTGGCAATTGCCGCCCGCCACCTTTTCCGGAGGCGAGCAGCAGCGCGTCAACATCGCCCGCGGCTTCATCACCGACCATAAAATTCTGCTGCTGGATGAGCCGACGGCCTCGCTCGACGCGCAAAACCGGGCCGTGGTCATCGAGTTGATTGCTGGGAAAAAGGCCGAGGGCGTCGCCATGCTCGGCATTTTCCACGACGAGGAAGTGCGCGAAGCGGTCGCTGATACCATTCTCGATGTGTCGCAATTCTCACCTAGAGGCCGTCAGGTTCAGATTGAACCAGCCATCCTCTAGCTTTCTTGTTTTCGTTTGTCTTTTCGGGAAAACCGGTACCCACTTTTCCCTGACAAACTCTAGGAGCATCGCCGCATGAGCACCCGTCTTGGGCTTGAGCCTCAAATCAACCCGACCGCCAGCGTCACGAACAGCACGCTCGGTCGCTACACCGAAGTCGCCGAGCGCAGCCGTCTCGATGAGGTTGAGATGGGCGACTATTCCTATGTGATGCAGGATGTTTCCATCTGGTGCGCCACCATCGGCAAATTTGCCAATATCGCCGCCAGTGTCCGCATCAATGCCCCCAACCATCCCACCTGGCGCGCCACGCTGCACCATTTCACCTACCGCGCTGTCGATTATTTCGAAGGGGCGGATCTGGAGACGGATTTCTTCGACTGGCGGCGGGAAAACCGGGTGGTGATCGGCCATGATGTCTGGATCGGCCATGGCGCCACCATCCTGCCCGGCGTCACCATCGGCAATGGCGCGGTCGTCGGCGCAGGCGCGGTCGTGTCCAAGTCGGTGGAGCCCTATAGCATCGTCGGCGGCGTCCCGGCCAAGCCGATCAAGCCCCGGTTTGGTCCAGGTATCGGCGCGCGCATGGACAGACTTGCCTGGTGGGATTGGCAGCATGAGCGGCTTCACGCTGCCCTTGCCGACTTCCGCACACTTTCCGCCGAAGATTTTCTGGCCCGACATGAAGTCTTAGTCTGAAGTATAGGCCTTTCTACCCTCTGATTTTAACAGAAATGTCATGAAACTGACATGGCCGCTTCACCGACCTGAACTATAGCTCGCTCTGGATTTGGACATGACATCGGAACAAGCGCATGAATTTCGAACTGACCGAGGTGACGCGGCGTTTTGGCAAGAAGATTGCCGTGGAGGCCGTGACCCTGTCTATTCCGCATGGGCAGATGGTCGGCATTATCGGTCGTTCGGGTGCGGGAAAGTCCACTTTGCTGCGAATGATCAACCGCTTGGCCGATCCGACATCCGGGTCGATGCGGTTCGGCGATCAGGACGTGACGCGCCTAAAGGGATCGGCTTTGCGCAGCTGGCAGCGCGATTGCGCGATGATTTTCCAGCAGTTCAACCTGGTTCCGCGTCTGGATGTTCTCACCAATGTCATGCTGGGGCGTCTCAACCACCGTTCCACGTCGCTGAGCATCCTCAATATTTTTACGCGCGAAGAGCGGATCATGGCGATTGCGGCTTTGGAGCGGCTGGGCATCGAGCAGACGGCCCTGCAGCCGGCTGGCACGCTGTCCGGTGGTCAGCAGCAGCGGGTGGCCATTGCCCGTGCGCTGATGCAGGCGCCGAAAATGCTGCTGGCCGACGAGCCGATCGCCTCGCTCGATCCGCTGAACGCCAAGATCGTCATGGATGCGCTGCGCGACATCAACGAGCGCGAAGGTATCACCGTGATCACCAATCTGCACACGCTGGATACGGCGCGGGCCTATTGCGAGCGGATCATCGGCATGGCGGCGGGCAAGGTGGTGTTCGACGGTCCGCCGGATGCCCTGACGGCACAGGCGGTGCAGGCGATCTATGGCAATGGCCAGGATGGCAACGGCATTGACGAGAGCATGACATCGACCGCGATCCGCCTGCCGAAGCCGGAGGTTGCCCTGTCTGTGCCGATGGTGGCGGCCACGGCAAGCTGAGCCAGCAATTCGTGACCTGAAAAATAGCATTTCTATCGTGGCATCCAGCCCGATGGCAGCGCCTTCGCTTGCCCGCGTCAAAGGCACCTTTCTTACGTTCAAGAGACAGATCCGGTCCATCGGGAAAACCAGACCGGAAAACCAGGAGAGAGACCATGTTGAAGAAAATTCTGCTTGCCTCCGTGACGCTTCTGTCGCTGGCCGGCGTGGCTGCTGCCGAAGACCTGAAGGAATTCCGCATCGGCATTCTCGGCGGCGAGAACGAAGCTGACCGGTTGCGCAATTACAACTGCCTGTCCGATCACCTGAAGAAGGAATTCGGCTTCACCAAGGTCTCGCTGTTCCCGGCGTCGGATTATGACGGCGTTATCCAGGGTCTTCTGGGCGGCACGCTCGATTATGCCGAGCTTGGCGCTTCCGGCTATGCCAAGGCCTATTTGGCCAACCCGAAGGCCGTCGAGCCGATCCTGACCACGGTACAGACCGACGGCTCGATGGGCTATTACTCGATCATGGTGGCCCGCAAGGATAGCGGCATGACCAAAGTCACCGACATCAAGGGCAAGAAGCTCGGCTTTGCCGATCCTGACAGCACGTCTGGCTACCTGATCCCGACCGTGACCCTGCCCGACGCGCTTGGCGGCAAGCCGGTCAAGGAATATGTCGGTTCCACTGGTTTTGGCGGCGGCCATGAAAACCTGGTTCTCGAAGTGCTGAAGGGCACCTTCGATGCTGGCACCACGTTCGGCTCCGGCGTTGGTAATTTCAAGGACGGCTACACGTCAGGCAACCTGCGCAAGATGGTCGACAAGGGCGTCCTCAACATGGACGACCTGGTGGAACTGTGGAAGTCGCCGCTGATCCCGAACGGCCCGATCGTCATCCGCTCCTCGATGAACGACGACATGAAGACCAAGGTCAAGGCCTTCATGATGGACCTGCCGAAGACCGATGCCGCCTGCTTCTCCGCCATCGAAGGCGGCGATTTCAAGGGCTTTGCGGCTGTGAATGTCGATTTCTACAAGCCGGTCATCGACGCCCGCAAGGCAACCATCGGGGGCTGATCGCAGCCTGAGATATCAAAGCCGCCGGGATAAACGACCGGCGGCTTACCCATTTGTCCATTTTGGAAAGTGCCAGATGAGCCATACCGCCAGATTGTCCTTGCTGAGCGAGCAGGGGCGCGTGATCGAAAGCCACTGGAACGCCCTGGCGCAAACCCGCCGCCTCTATACGCTGATCGGTCTTGCCGTGTTGTTTCTGGCGTTGGCAGGATCGCTGTGGTTTGCCAATGATACCAATTCGGGCAAGTTCTTCGACCGTCTGCCGCATCTGTTCGATTTCGTCGAAACGCTTATCCCCCGCGATGGCAATGAGATCTGGCGGGCGATGTTCGACCTGCCGTCGCCCTATGACGATGGTAGCCTGAAATACAATTATCCGGAAGGGCGCTTCTACCTCACCCAGACGCTTTATATCCCGGAATATTTCTACAAGATGATCGAGACGCTGAATATCGCGCTGGTCTCGACCCTGCTGGGTGGCATGTTGGGCTTTTGTTTTTCCTTCATGGCGGCCCGCAACATGATGCCAAACCGGTTCATCCGCTGGCCAGTGCGCCGTTTTATGGAGTTGCTGCGGGCCTTTCCGGAAGTGGTGCTGGCCGGGTTTTTCCTCGCCATTCTCTCCATCGGCCCGATCCCGGCGATGATTGCGGTTTCGGTCCACACGGTCGGCGCACTCGGCAAGCTGTTTTTCGAAGTGGTGGAAAATGCGGATATGAAACCGGACGAGGGCCTGCGTGCTGTCGGCGGCAATTGGCTGGAGCGGCTATGGTTCGGCATGGTGCCGCAGGTCATGCCGAATTTCATCAGTTACGCCCTGTTGCGCCTGGAAATCAATGTGCGCGCGTCAACGATTATCGGCGCTGTCGGCGGCGGCGGCATTGGCGAACCCTTGCGCCTGTCGATCAGCCAGGGGCATGCGGCAAAAACCGTTGCCATCATCATCCTGCTTCTGACGACGGTGATCGCCGTCGACCAGTTTTCGGCTTGGTTGCGCCGCAAACTCGTCGGTGAGCAAGCCTTCCATGCTGTCTCCTGAGGTCCGGCCATGACACATCTCGACACCACCCAAATGGACATGATCGCCGCCCGTCATCCGGAGATCTTCCGCCGAAGCTTTTGGCAGCGCTACCGCGTGCCGCTGACCATTGTCCTGCTTGCGCTGTATTTCACCTTTTCCTGGTGGTTCTTTGCGGTTGGCAAAGTGGTCTCCACCGCCAGCTGGGGCATTGCCGGCAACTATCTGGCTGATTGGGTTTCCTATGAGATCCGGCCCGAAATCAATATCGCGCCCGATGGCGCGATCTCCATCGCCTATTCGCGCTTTGACCCGATTGGTCCCAACCCCAAACCGGATTGGCTGGTGACCAAGAAAGAGATGATGACGCGCACGAGTACTGCTGCCGATGTGCCAGTGGCACCCACGCCAAAAGCCTCGAGCTTTAACTTCATGGGGGCAGCCCCACAACAGGCGCCGGTCGCGGCGCAAGCTGCACCTGTTACGCGCCAGGAAGAGGTGATCCGAGAGGCCGATGTCAATCTCGGCCCCAGCGCCTCGCTGCTGGTCAACCCCGAAAGCGTGGTGCTGAACCGGGGCGGTGAGCGCGTCACACTGATGCTTGACCGCAAGGCTGGCACCGTGCTTGCCGATGGCACCCTGCCAGCCTGGGTCGAACAGCGCGAACATGGCGGCAGGGTCATGGCCTATTTCGGCCTTCAGGGCTGGGCGGATATCAGCGCCGACCGGGTCAGGGTGCGCAACCGGTTTTTCGGCTGGGCCAATTTCCTGTTCGATACCAATTCCGCATTTTTTGGCAGGTCCGCAACCGAAGTGGTCAGCCTGATCGCCACCGGCGCAAGGCTCGATCCCGACCGGTCCAACCTGTCACTGGCCTGGAACGACATTCTCTACAATCCGTCCTGGCAGCATCTGGATGTCTGGACCAAGCTGGCGCAGACGCTGGTCATGGCCTTTGTCGGTACGGTGTTTGCATCGCTGGTCGCCTTTCCGCTGTCCTTCATCGCGGCGCGCAACATTACCCGCAACCGTCCGGTCAACCAGCTCACCAAACGGTTCTTCGATTTCCTGCGCTCCGTGGATATGCTGATTTGGGCGTTGTTTTTCACCCGCGCCTTTGGGCCGGGGCCGCTGGCCGGGATTTCGGCGATTTTCTTCACCGACACGGGCACGCTCGGTAAGCTCTATTCCGAAGCGCTTGAAAATATCGATGACAAGCAGCGCGAAGGGGTGAAATCGGTTGGCGCTTCGCCGCTCGCCGTGCAGCGCTTCGGTGTATTGCCGCAGGTTTTGCCGGTCTTTGCATCGCAGGCTTTGTATTTCTGGGAATCCAACACCCGTTCTGCCACCATTATCGGCGCGGTCGGGGCGGGTGGCATTGGCCTGAAGCTTTGGGAAGCGATGCGCACCAACCAGAATTGGGAAAATGTCTGCTATATGGTTCTGTTGATATTGATGGTGGTGTTTATCTTCGATGCCGTGTCCAACCTGCTGCGCTCAAAACTGATCGGCGCGCAAAAATGATCCTCCTCTGGTGCAGTTTCGGCATCGCCGCCTGCCAGACAAAGCTTGCTTCCACCGCTTGAGAAGGGTCAGATACGGCCTCTTCCAAGCTGATTCCCGCGATAGGATTGCCGTGCGTTACGCCCTTTATTTTACACCGCCCAAAGACGATCCCTTGTCCCTTGCCGCCGCGCGCTGGCTTGGCCGTGATGCCTTCACCGGCGAGGATCTTGACCGCCAGCCGGTGGAAGGGTTTTCAGACGATGAGATCACCGCCCTGACCGCCGATCCCCGTCGCTATGGCTTTCATGCCACGCTGAAAGCACCGTTTTCGTTGAAGGAAGGCGAGAGCGAAGCAGCGCTGCTGGAGATGTTTTCGCGGTTTTGCAAGGCGACGCCCGCCTTTGAGATCCCGAAAGTCGTGGTCAATCAACTCGGGCCGTTCTTTGCCGTGGTTCCCGATTCGGCCCATCAACCCTTGCAGGATTTTGCCGCTTCGGTCGTTGAGGCTTTCGAGCCGTTTCGCGCGCCCTTGAGCGAGGCCGATATTATCAGGCGCAAGCCGGAAAAGCTGTCTGAGCGCAAGCGCGCCCTGCTGGACACCTGGGGCTATCCCTACGTCATGGAGGAATTCCGGTTTCACATGACCCTGACCGGACCTGTTGATGCCGAGCGCGGCGATGCGATGCGCGCTGTGCTGGAGAGCAGGTTTGCTGATTTTACCAACCGGGCGCTGCCGATTGGCGGGCTTGGCCTGTTTGTTGAGCCGAGCCGCAATGCGCCCTTTACCGTTCACCGCTGGTTGCCCCTTGCCGGGCCTGAAGGAAGTCTGTGATGTCGAATGAAACCGTGCTGTCCAATGCGACTGTGGTGCTGGAAAGTGGGCTGCTTCTGAAGGGCGCCGTGGTCATTCGTGATGGGTTGATTGCTGAAATTTCGGAAGGCAACAGCCGCGTCGGCGAGGATTTCGGCGGTGATTATCTGATCCCCGGGCTGGTCGAGCTGCACACCGATCATCTGGAATCGCATTATTCGCCACGCCCCGGCGTGCGCTGGAACAAGACGGCGGCCATTCAGGCCCATGATGCGCAGGTCGTCACCTCAGGCATTACCACCGTGTTCGATTGTCTGCGGATGGGGTCGGACGAGGATGGCGGGTTTGAGAAGGGTGAAATGCGCGATATGGCCGATGCCATTCAAGCCGCCGAAAAGGATGACCGTCTCCGCGCCGAGCATCTGCTGCATCTGCGGTGTGAAGTCGCATCCGACAATGTTCTCGACCATTTCGCCGATTTCGCGCAAGACCCGCATGTGCGGCTGGTATCGCTGATGGACCATTCCCCGGGCCAGCGCCAGTTCCAGACCATGGACCAGTACACGCTCTATTATAAAACGAAGAAGGGCTTGAGCGAGGAGGCTTTCGCCCGCTTCGTCGAAAAGCGGTTAGAGGCATCGGCGGCCTATTCTTCCCAGCACCGCGATACGCTGGCCCGCATCTGCGCCGAGCGCGGCATTACTGTTGCCAGCCATGACGATGCAACCTTGGCTCATGTGGAAGAGGCCAAGGGCCATGGTGTGCGTCTGGCCGAGTTTCCGACCAGTCTTGAAGCCGCCGATGCCTCGCACCAGGCGGGGATGAGCGTGCTGATGGGCGCGCCGAACGTGGTGCGCGGTGGCTCCCATTCCGGCAATATTGCCGCCACTGATCTGGCCGAGCGCGGTGTGCTCGACGTGCTGTCATCCGACTATATCCCCCTCAGCCTGCTGCACGCGCCTTTCGTGCTCGCCCATCGCTATGAGGCGATCAGCCTGCCGCAGGCGCTGGCCATGGTGACCTCGACACCGGCCCGCACCGTCGGGCTGGAAGACCGGGGCCGGATTGCCCCTGGCCTGCGCGCCGATCTGGTGCGGGTGCGCTACAGCGAAAATCACGGTGGCGTGCCTGTGGTGCGCTCCGTCTGGCGCCAGGGCAGAAGGGTTGCGTGATGGTGCCGCGTTCCGCCATGCCTGATAACATGCCTGATCATCCGGGCGACAAGGCTGAAGATAAGGGCCGGATGATTGTCGTGGTCGGCCCAAGCGGAGCGGGCAAGGATAGTCTGATTGCCTATGCCAAGCGGTATTTTACCGAACAGACTGACGCTGAGCGCTGCCCTGTGCATTTCGTCCAGCGGGTCATCACAAGGGCCGCCGATGCGGGCGGGGAGGATCATCGCCCGGCCAGTCCTTCCGAGTTCGATGATCTCAAGGCCGCTGGCCGTTTTGCTGTCGACTGGGATGCGCATGGTCTAAGCTATGGCATTCCTGACGATGTGCATCGCTGGCTATCGAATGGCAGCGTGGTGATCGCCAACGGCTCACGCTCGGTACTTTCCCGGTTTGCACAGGTCTTTCCGCGAATGCTGGTGGTCAATATCACCGCCCGGCCCGAGGTTCTGGCCGACCGGCTGGAGGCAAGGGGCAGGGAAAGCCGCGGGGACATCCTGCAACGGTTGCAACGCAGCCCACCGGACATTCGCGGCGACTATCCTGTCGTGACCATCGACAATTCCGGTGCGCTGGAAGAGGCGGGCAGGCGTTTCATTGAGACGATTGAAGCCGCGCTATAAAATGTGTTAAGCAACTTATCCGCGTTACTGGCGATAAGAGTGAAGCAGGCAGGATGCCAATGCAAAAGATTGCGGCAACTGTCTTATGCTCTTGAAGATGGATCACCATCGGGAAACGCGGCGCTTATCTTTCTGGAGATAAGCGATCAGCGGATCATCCGCGCCGCGCGCCTGGGCAATTTCCTTTCACTATGGAGATGCCGCATGACGATGGTTGCAACTTTATTTGCCATAGCATTCGCTCTGTTGATCGGGGCGGCCAGTCCCGGTCCAAGTTTCCTTTTGGTCAGCCACACATCCATGACCCGTTCCAGAGCAGCCGGTTTGGTGATGGCGCTCGGCATGGGGACCGGCGGGTTGATCTTCGCCAGTCTGGCTCTTGTCGGATTGGCTGCCCTGATAACCCAGCTTGCCTGGCTCCATAAGGTTTTGCAGGTCGCGGGTGGCCTCTACCTCGCTTATATCGCATGGAAACTTTGGCGCGGGGCTGCTCAACCGGTCGATCTGGAACAGACTGCGAGTGCGCCCAAGTCTTTCAGCAGGATTTATCTCAGTGCCTTTTTGACGCAGATCAGCAATCCCAAAACCGCGATTGTCTATGCCAGTATTTTTGCGGCTTTGCTGCCGCCTCGGCCCGATAGCCTGTTCTTCATCATGCTGCCAGCCGTGGTCTTTCTGGTGGAAGCGGGCTGGTATGCATTGGTGGCACTGGTATTTTCCGCGCCAATACCCCGGCGCGCTTATCTTGCAGCCAGGAAGCCGCTGGATCGCTGCGCGGCTTTGGTTCTGGGTGGGCTTGGCCTTCGCCTTGTGTTCGAGGGCGCGCGACCCTGACACCTTTTACCGAAGAGGGGTTGCCGCCAGGCTCGTATCCTTTAGGGGCGTTTGGGCAGGTTTCCTGACGGGGTTCTGGGCTGTATCCTTGGACGCCAATTGTTTCCAGGTATTCTGCTGGTTCAGCATGGTGCGCAGATAGGCAACATTCGCCTCTGCCTGTTCGGGTGAAAGTTCGGCGCGCGCAATCCTGTCGGCCTCGTCGAAGCGGCCTTGAAGGCCGACGACAAGGGCAAGGTTCTGGCGAACGCGGCTATCGGCGCCGGGTTGCTGAGATGCGCTGCGCAGGTAGGTTTCAGCGGTTTTCAGATCGCCGCCGAGCAGATAGGACATGCCCATATTCGACAGGATCGAAGGCTCGTTGGGCTGAATCTGCAAGGCCTGCTGATAGGCGGCGCGCGCTTCCTGGGTGCGGCCAAGCTGGTCGAGAACCGCGCCTTGGGCAGAATAAAGCCGCCAATCGGGCCGATCCGGGGTCTGGGCGCGGCCAATCGTCGTCAATGCCTGTTCCAGCTGGCCGGCTGCGGCCTGTGCCTTGCCATAGGCAGCAAGCACTTGGCGGTCATTTGGATTGGCGATCACCACCTGCTGCATGACAGACAAAGCCTGCGGCGCGCGACCGCCCATCTGCAACAAGTTGGCGTAGGCTACGCCAACCTGGGCGTTCTTGCGATTTTTCTCATAGGCCCGGCCCATGCTATCGGTGGCCATGGCGATTTCGCCAGGCGTCATCTGATCAACGGGCTTGGTCATGCTCGGGATAGAGCCGGTCGACATTTTGTCGGTATTGGAGGTGGTGGCGCAGCCTGTTAGCGCCAGCGCCAGAGCAAACACCGAAAGAGCCGGCAGTGCCCCGCAAATCTGAATGGATGAACGCCAAACAGCCATCACTCTATCCCCATACCCCTGAATTCACAGGCGGACGAATCACCGTCATCGATCCTGCAACCATAGAAAAGCAATAATCTGTTAACCCTAATGGAGTGTTAAAATGCCTCTGGTCTGCGCGACCATTCGGCGTTTGACATTCAAGTCAGCCGCATATGTGCGGGAAAAATCGGACCGGGTCCTCTCGACAGAGAAAACTGCCGCGAAGGAACTGATTCTAAGGAATTTTGCGGTAAAGCTGACCTTGAAGTGATGGAACAGCAAAAGGGCAATCATGGCACCTTATCAATATATTGAAAGACCCACCCCGTTTCTGACCAAGGGCGGTAAGTCCCTGCCGATTTTCGCGGTGACGCCTGCCCATATCGAAACCGGGGCGATTGATCCTCTTGCACTCGATTGGGCGAAGAAGGCAGGCTACAAGGCGGATGTGGGTTCGCTGCTGCTGATCCCCACCAGCGATGGACAATTGGGCGGAGCGCTCTTTGGTCTGGGCAGGGCGCCAGGAGAAAATCCATTTCTGGCGGGCAAGTTGGCGCGGGCATTGCCGGCTGGCGACTGGCATATCGAGACCGCGCCATTGACGGCCAACCGGTTGGTTCTGGGCTATGGTCTGGGCAGCTATCGTTTCGAGCGCTATAAGGCCGACCGCTCGGATCATCCCAAACTGCTGATGCCTCAGGATGCGGATGCCAGCGACATTGCCCGCCAACTGGCGGGCGTTTTCCTGGCCCGCGACCTGATCAACACGCCCACCAATGACATGGGACCGGCAGATCTGGAAAAAGCCTTCCGGGCACTGGCCGACCATTATAAGGCAGAGGTCAGCGTGGTGATCGGCGATGAACTGCTGCACCGGAATTTTCCTCTGGTTCACACCGTGGGCCGGGCCAGCGCCCAGGCGCCGAGGCTTCTCGAAATGCGCTGGGGCAAGAAGGGCCACAAGAAGGTTACCCTGGTCGGCAAGGGCGTCTGTTTCGATACCGGCGGGCTGGATATCAAGCCGTCTTCATCCATGCTGTTGATGAAGAAGGACATGGGCGGTGCGGCCAATGTGCTGGGCCTTGCCCTGATGATCATGGATGCCAAGCTGAAGGTGGATCTGCGCGTCCTCGTGCCTGCCGTGGAAAACTCCATAGCCGGCAATGCATTCCGGCCCAGTGACATCTATACAAGCCGTCAGGGCCTGACGGTTCAGATCGACAATACCGATGCCGAGGGACGGTTGATCCTGGCTGATGCGCTGACCTATGCCGACGAAGAAGAGCCGGACCTGCTGATCGATATGGCGACGCTGACGGGGGCTGCCCGGGTGGCGCTCGGGCCGGATGTGCCGGCATTTTTCTCCAATGACGATGCACTCGCCTATGACCTGGCCGATTCAAGCCTGGAAACGGACGACCCGATGTGGCGCCTGCCGCTTTTCCCCGGTTACGAAAAAATGGTCCGCTCGCAGATTGCCGACCTCACTAATGCACCTGCGGGCGGCATGGCGGGGGCAATCACCGCTGCCCTGTTCCTGAAGCGCTTCGTGACCCGAACGGCAAGCTGGGCGCATTTCGACATTTTCGGCTGGGCGTCTCAAGAGCGGCCCCATAGCCCGGTTGGTGGGGAGGCGCAGGCAATTCGCGCCCTTTATCGTTACATATCGGCGCTGAAATAAGCGAAGCCGTTGACGATGCTGTCTTTATCCTCGAGAGGTTTGAAAATCTCTCGAGGATAAAGGTGTGCCGAGATCTGAAATCCGGCAGTCTCTCTTCAATGGTCGTTCCTTAAAGCCGCTGTCCTCATCATTTCTCATTTGCAGGGACTCATGCCGATTTGGGCTATCAGGCCTTGGCATTGTCGTGCCGTTTGACAGACTGTTCATCATCTGTTGACGACACGGAGGCTATCGTTCATTTTTTATTTTGACTATGATTGTCGTGTTTTGAGTTCCAGGAGCCGGATATTTCTTAAGGTTGGCTGTAAGATCTCCTTCCTGTTGACGCCGAGCTGTCATCCAGGGAAACGTAGTCTAACGATAAAAAATTATTTATTTACAATGAATTGTTGGATTTTTGCAGATGGTTTGCGTTGCGCCAAAGCGCAGACGAGATACGGATTGGGGGGATTTTTATTTGAATTAAAATAATTATTCGGCATTTCAATTTTTGCGTGTTAAATTTCAAGAGTTAGAAAATTCAAATTTTTTTTATTTTACATTGGCATCTCCGCTCCACACGTTTTCAGCGCATGGAACGGAAAAAAGGAGATTGATTTAATGAATTTTAATATGAAAAAAATCGTTATAAATTCAGCATTTATTGGAATGGCAACGGGTTTTGGTGGCCTGACTATTGGCGGCGTGGCAACGGCTTCGGCGCAGGATGCGCAGACGGCCCCGCCCGCTGGGGTCTACAAGCTGGATCCGACCCATGCGAACCTGACATGGACGGTCAAGCACAATACGATTTCCAATTACACGGCTCGCTTTGGCAAGCTGGACGCGACGCTTTCGCTTGATCCGGCAAAAATCGAAGCCTCCAAGATCGAGGTAACGATTGATCCGACTTCGGTGGATGTGCCCTATCCCGCCGATTATAAAGCCACCCACGCCAAATCGCCCTATGCGACTTGGCCTGAGGAGATCAGCAAGGATCCGAAAAAGCTCAACAGTGGCGCTTTCCCGAAGATCACCTTCACATCGACCAGTGTGAAGAAAACCGGTGACAAGACGGCTGAAATCGTCGGTAACTTGACATTCCTGGGTGTCACCAAGCCGGTGACGTTGAATGCAACGCTGAACGGGGCCATTGACAGCCATCCATTTGCAGGTGTTCCGGCCATTGGATTTGCCGCGGAAGGTACGTTTGACAGAACAGCGTTTGGCCAACCTGTCGGTTTCGTCGGCAAGGATGTGACGATCCGCTTTGATGGTGAGTTCATCCAGGACCCGGCAGCGTCTCCATCCAAGTGATAGTGGACCCGAACTGATGATGAAAGCAGCGCGTGAGGCACAGGCCTCTGCGTAAAATGCCTTTGGGCCGATTGGGTTTCGCCGCGATATCAGCACCCTTAATCGGCCCAGAGCTTTCGCCGTAGCGGGCATTCGGCTCGCAAAATTTTCCGAATTTTATCATTGATAAATATAGGTTTTAAGAGCCATGAACACTGCGTTTCAGCACCAGACAGTATCGCGGGCTGCGGTACGCTACACCGGCGTTGCCATCGTGTTGCATTGGGCGATCGCGCTGATGATCTTGTCGATGATCCCGATGGGATGGTGGATGGTGCGGGCCTTGAAAAAGCCTGAGACCCAGCAACTGGCCTATCAACTGTTCCAGATCCACAAATCCATCGGCTTTGCCATTCTGGCTTTGACCGTGCTGCGCATCGTCTGGCGGGCAACCCATAAGCCGCCCGCCCTGCCATCCGGCATGAAGCTCTGGGAACGGTTTCTGGCCAATGCCACGCATATCGCTTTCTACGGCCTGATGCTGATCCTACCCTTGACCGGCTGGATTTACGTGTCTTCCGGCTGGGCGATTGCAACGGATCGCCCGCTGGACGTGGCGACCTCCTGGTTTGGCCTGTTTCCAATCCCGCATCTTCCGGGCCTTGAGGGAAACCGCAGCCTCGCCTTCGGCGCGATGGGCGCCCATAGCTATATGGCTTACGGCGGTGCAGTGCTGATCGCTTTGCATGTCGCGGCAGCCTTGAAGCATCAATTTATCGAACGGGATGGTGTCTTAGCGCAGATGGTGCCTTTCCTGCGGGCCGGTAAAGCCGCGCACGGTACGTCTGGCAAAGGGAAGACCAGTGGGCTGTCGCATGGCTTCGGCTTGGCGCTTGTCGTGATGGCTGCCGCCATCGGCTGGGTCCTGCATTTGCCGCCGCCGCTTGCCGAGCAGCCATCGTCGGTGGAGGCGCAAGCTGAGCCGACCACCACTACGCCCCAGTCACCGGCAAGTGCCAGCCAGGCCAACCCTGCGCAAACCGATGTCCAAACCGCGCCAGTCCAGGCGGCAACCGCCCCTGTCTGGGTAATCGATATGGCATCGTCCAGCATCGGCTTTGGTGGCACCCATGCAGGCAATGCCTTCAATGGCCGGTTTGAAGAGTGGAGTGGCGATATTCGCTTCGATCCTGCCAATCTTCCTGGTTCGAAAGCGGTTATCCTGGTGAAAACGGCCTCCGCCAGGACCGGCGATGCGACCCAGGAGGGCTCGTTGAAGAACGGTGAATGGCTCAATTCTACTCGGTTTCCGGAAGCCAAATTCGAAACCACGGAATTTCGCGCCTTGGGAGGCGACCGCTATGAGGCGAAAGGCACCCTGAGCATCAAGAACAAGCCTCTGCCGGTTGTCCTGCCCTTTACGTTGAAAATGGAGGGCAACAAGGCGCAGGTGGACGGTGCGTTGGAGCTGGATCGCGCCGCACTCAATCTCGGAATGTTTTCCGATCCGTCGGCGGAATGGGTGTCGAAAACCATCTCTGTCAAGATTGCGGTGAGCGCAACAAAATCGGACTCTTGATCGCATCCATCCATGACAGGCCCGGCCTCTTGCAGTGCCGGGCTTTGTCATGTGATATATAACGGGTGCGAAACGAGAGCGGAGCCGAGGATGAGCCTGGAACTGACCGCAACGGCGGCACTGGGGCTTTGGCATCATGTAACCTTGCGCCAGGTGCAGGAGGATGGCCGTGACCTGACGCTGCGCCAGCTGTCCATCCTGCTGCATATCTATCTGGTTCCGCCGCCGCATACCGTTCGGGGGCTTGCCGCCACCCTCAAGGTCACCAAGCCGGTCATTACCCGCGCGCTCGATACCATGGGCGGTATGGGGTTTGTTGACCGCGTGCGCGATGATATGGACAAGCGCAATGTCATCATCAAGCGCACTGTGGCAGGGGCGCTTTATCTGGAAAAATTTGGCGACCTGATCATTGAGCAGGCGCGTGGCATGAGGACGTGAACATGCAACTGGACCGTCGGCTGAATGCCTATCGACATGATCTGGCCGATGCGGCCCTGCGCGACCGGGTGGACGCGGAGCGCTATGTCAGCGGCACATCAGCGCGTATTGCTGTGCCGGTTATCGCCCTGCGTCCGCGCCCGGATTTTGCCTGCGGGATCGATACGGAGGTGCTGCTGGGCGAAGAGGTTACGGTCTTCGACCGGGCCGATGGCTGGGCCTGGGTGAAGGCCGGACTGGATGGTTATGTCGGTTATCTGCCGGAAACGGCGATTGCCGCCATCGAGGCGCCGCCCACGCATTGGGTAACAGTGCCACGCAGTTTTCTCTATACCGGTCCGGATCTGCGCTATCCCAATGCGCGGACCATCTCGATGGGGAGCCGGGTAACGGTCACCGGCGAGGCCGAGACCCGTGGCACCCGCTACTTCCTGCTGAGTGACGGTCATGCGGTGATTGCCGATCATTGCCGCGCCCTGGGTACACCGGCAGGAGAGGATTATGTGGCCATCGCCGCCCGTTTTCTGGAAACGCCCTATCTCTGGGGCGGACGCAGCGGGCTTGGCATCGATTGCTCCGGCCTCGTCCAGCTCTCCATGCAGATGTGCGGGCTGAGCGCCCCGCGCGACAGCGACATGCAGGCGGCAGGCCTCGGCAGCCCGATTGACCGGAGCGATCTGCGCCGGGGCGACCTGATCTTCTGGAAAGGCCATGCCGGCATCATGGAAGACGAGCGCACCTTGCTGCATGCCAACGGTCACACGATGAGCGTCGCCTGCGAAGACGTAGACGCCGCCATCGCCCGGATCGGCTGGCTCTACCAGCAGCCGACCGGCTATCGCCGCCCGGAACGGATTGCTTAGAGCATTTCCAGCAAAAGTGTGTAGCGGTTTTGCGTTCGGAAATGCGTCAAAACAAGGAGTTAGAGTATTTATGCGTTTCTATGAAACGCGGAAATGCTCTCGCCAATTCAATCAGGCAAACCCTGTCAATGCGCCTCGTCCCAATTGTTGGCGGCGCGGGCATCCACCTTCAGCGGCACGCGCATGGCGATGGCGGGCATGGCGGCATTTTCCATGGTGGAGACGATGACTGGCAGGGCCGCGTCGATGGCCTCGTCTTCGACTTCGAAGATCAGTTCGTCATGCACCTGGAGCAGCATCCGGGTTTTGTCACCGAGACCGGCCTTGGCCAGCGCCGGTTCCACCTGCACCATGGCGCGGCGGATGACATCGGCGGCGGAACCCTGGATGGGTGCGTTGATTGCCGCCCGCTCGTTGAAGGCCCGCATCGATGGGTTGGAGGATTTGATCTCCGGGTAATGGGCGCGCCGTCCAAAGATGGTTTCGACATAGCCATGCTCGCGCACGAAGGCCTTGGTGCTTTCCATATAGTCCTTGATGCCGGGGAAGCGCTCGAAATATTTCTTGATGTACTCGCCTGCTTCCGACCGCTCAATGCTGAGCTGGTTGGCAAGGCCGAAGGCGGAAATGCCGTAGATGATCCCGAAATTGATCGCCTTGGCGCGGCGGCGCACTTCAGACGGCATGCCGTCCACCGGCACGCCGAACATTTCAGAGGCCGTCATCGCATGGATATCGACACCATCGGCAAAGGCCTGGCGCAATTGCGGAATATCCGCCACATGGGCCAGCACCCGCAGCTCGATCTGGCTGTAATCGGCAGACAAGAGCTTATGGCCTGGGGTGGAAATGAAGGCGGTGCGGATCTTGCGGCCTTCGGCCGTGCGCACCGGGATATTTTGCAGGTTCGGCTCTGAGGAAGACAGGCGACCCGTTGTGGTGGCCGCCATGGAATAGGATGTGTGGACCCGCTTGGTCTGCGGGTGAACATAGCCGGGCAGGGCGTCAGTATAGGTGGATTTCAGCTTGGTCAGCTGGCGCCAATCGACAATCTTCCGGGGCAGGGGCTCGCCCTGGGCGGCCAGATCCTCCAGCACCTGCGCAGATGTGGACCATTGGCCGGTCTTGGTTTTCGAACCGCCGGGGAGATTCATCCTGCCAAACAGGATATCGCCCAACTGTTTGGGTGAACCGACATTGAAGCGCTCGCCAGCCAGTTCGTAAATTTCATCCTCGAAGGCGGCGGCCTTCTGCGCCAACTCGCCTGATAGCCGCGAGAGGATTTGCCGGTCGATGGTGATGCCGCGCTCTTCCATCTCGGCCAGAACCGGCACCAGGGGCCGTTCCAGCCGCTCGTAGACCCGCGCCAAGCCTACAGCCGCAAGCCGTGGCTTCAGCACCAGCCAGAGACGCAGCGTGACATCGGCATCTTCTGCGGCGTAGGCGGTCGCCTTGTCGATATCGACGAGATCGAAGGTGACAAGCGATTTTCCAGAGCCAGCGACCTCCTTATAGGGGATGGGCGTATGTCCGAGCCAGCGCTCCGACAGGCTGTCCATGCCATGGGCGCCGACGCCAGCTTCCAGCACATAGGACAGCAGCATCGTGTCGTCGAAACCCCTGATAACAATGCCGTGCCGCTTCATGACCAGGTAATCGTATTTCAGGTTCTGCGCCACTTTCAGAACCGATGGATCTTCCAGCAGGCCCTTCAAGGCCGCGAGTGCCGCATCCATCGGGATCTGGTTTTCCGCCAGTTTCAGTCCGTCGCTGAACAGGTCGTCACGACCGGTCTTGTGGCCAAGCGGCACATAGGCGGCGCGAATGGTTGCTGCGCCCGGCGACGCCGCATTGTCCTGAAGGGCGAGTGACACACCGACCAGATCGGCCTGCATCGGGTCAAGCGAGGTGGTTTCGGTATCGAAGGCGACAAACCCGGCCTCCCGCGCCGAGGCGATCCAGCCTTCCAGGGTGGGAAGATCGCGAATGGTCACATAGGTGGACCGGTCGATGGGTTGACCACCAAAGGCCGATTGCCGGGCAGCGGCGAGATCGGCAGGCGTCGCGCCATCGGCCTTTGCAGACTGTGCCGTGGGTTGTGTTTCTTGGCCGGGGGCAGGCGTTTGAGCTGCGGCACCGGCATCGAGATCCGGGCCACGGGCCGCAGCACCCCATTCCACTGAGATCGTCGCGGGCTCGATGACGCCTGCATCACACTCGCAATTGTCGGCGACGCGCCGTGTCAGCGAGGTGAATTCCATGGCCTTCAGGAAGGCGACCAACTTTGGCCCATCCTGTTTTTCCAGCATCAGCGCGTCGAGCGGCATGTCGAGTGGCACGTCGGTACGCAGCGTTACCAATTGCCGTGACAGCTTGACCAGTTCGGCACCGGCCAGAATGTTTTCGCGCCGCTTGTTCTGCTTGATTTCGGAGGCCCGGGCCATTAGCGTTTCCAGGTCGCCATATTCCTCCAGCAATTGCGCCGCCGTTTTCGGGCCGATGCCGGGAATGCCTGGAATGTTATCGGTGCTGTCGCCGGTCAGCGATTGCAGGTCGATCATCTTTTCCGGCGGCACGCCCCATTTCTCGATAACGTCGGGAATGCCGATCTGCTTGTCCTTCATGCTGTCATACATATGGACATTGGCCGTCACCAACTGCATCAGGTCCTTGTCGGAGGAGACGATGGTGACATCCGCGCCAATGGCTTCGGCAGCCCGGGCATAGGTGGCGATGATGTCATCGGCCTCGAAACCCTCGGTCTCGATGCACGGCAGGTTGAAGGCTCGCGTCGCCTGGCGAATCAGCCCGAATTGCGGCACCAGATCTTCCGGCGGGGCCGAGCGATTGGCCTTATAGTCCGGATAGAGATCCTTGCGGAAGGTTTTCGACGAATAGTCGAAAATCACCGCCAAATGGGTGGGCGTGACCCCGACCGATGTGTCGCGCGCTTCGGTCAGCAACTTCCACATCATATTGCAGAAGCCCGAGACCGCGCCGACCGGCAGCCCGTCCGATTTGCGGGTCAGCGCCGGAAGCGCATGGAAGGCCCGGAAGATGAAGCCGGAGCCGTCGACAAGAAAGAGATGATCGCCTTTTTTCATGCGCCAAGGGATAGCGCGGCGGCTCAAAAAGGTCCATGCCACATCATGCCAAAACCGTTTACAGAGTGAAGTGACGAATTTTCTGTGTCATCACGAAAAGCTTACCGCTTTGTAATCATTCCTTCCCTTGAAAAAACACATTTGGCCGCGCATTTACTAGTCAGCGGCGCATGATTAGCACCGCAGTCTGAAAGTTGGCTCGTCCCCCGCCGCTTCAGACTTCAGGACAAAGGCCTTATCCCCCCTCTCCGGGCCTTTGTCCCCTGTTACGAAAAGTCGTCACGGCGCCGCCTCCAGCCGTGACGACTTTTTTGTTTGTGCCTGGCATTTCTGCTATAGAGGTGGCCACATTGCCTCTGCTTTGAAACCGGCCTATCATCGCCACCATGCTGTTTGATCGTCGGCAATCGCCAACCTATCTCGTGAGCCAGCTCGCCAAGGAATTTGCCCGTGCCTTGCAGGTTCGGGCCGAGGGGCTCGGCTTTTCCGCCGGTCAGTTTCCAATCCTGCTGGAGCTTTGGGAAGAGCAAGGCCTGACCCAGAAGCAATTGCTGGAGCGGGTGGCGGTGGAACAGGCGACCATGGCCAATACCCTGTCGCGCATGGAGCGCGACGGATTGATCGAGCGAAAGCCCCATCCTAGCGATCGACGCGCCCAGCTGGTGTTCCTGACCGCCAAGGGGGAGGGGCTGCGGGATCAGGCGATTTCCGCCGCCTTTGAGGCCGATGAGGCTCTTTTTCAAGGGTTTCGGCGTTTCGAGAGGGAATTGATGCTGGAATTCATTCGTCAGGCCCTGGAAAATGCCCGCAACGGCGATCTCGGCTCAAATATTTGAGGCTGCTTGTCTCGAAACTGTCGGGCTCATGGTCTATCGTCCCCGCTGATTTGAACAGTCCAGGACATGCCCATGACCGATCTAGCCCCCATTCTCGCCGAGGCCGACAAGGCGCTGCCGCAAAGCCTTGATCGGCTTTTCGACCTTGTTCGTATCCCCTCCATTTCCACCGACCCGGCCTATAAGGCCGATTGCCGTAAGGCAGCGGAATGGCTGGCGCAGGAGCTGACGGGTCTCGGTTTCAATGCCTCCGTGCGCGACACGCCCGGTCATCCGATGGTCGTTGGCCATCACGATGCTGACCGCCCGGATGCGCCACATGTGCTGTTTTACGGCCATTACGATGTGCAGCCGGTCGATCCGCTCAATCTTTGGGAAAATGATCCGTTCGAGCCTGCCATCAAGGAAATCGAGCCGGGCCGCAAGGTCATCACCGGCCGCGGCACCTCCGATGACAAGGGCCAATTGATGACCTTCGTCGAGGCCTGCCGAGCCTATAAGGCCGTGCATGGCGGCCTGCCCGTCAAGATCACTATTCTATTCGAGGGCGAAGAAGAATCCGGTTCGCCTTCACTGAAGCCATTTCTTGCGGCCAATGAAGACGAGCTGACATGCGATTTTGCCCTGGTCTGCGACACCGGCATGTGGGACCGCGAAACCCCGGCGATTGCGGCGGCCCTGCGCGGCCTGGTTGGCGAGGAAGTGACCGTGACGGCTGCGGACCGCGACCTGCATTCCGGCCTGTTCGGCGGAGCTGCGGCCAATCCGATTCATATTCTCGCCAAAGTGCTGGCCGACCTGCATGACGAGACCGGTCGGGTTACCATTGATAGTTTCTACGAGGGTGTCGAGGAGACCCCAGCCAACATCAAGGCCTCCTGGGAAAAGCTGGGCCGCACCGCCGATACGTTTCTCAATGATGTCGGCCTGTCGATCCCATCAGGCGAAAAGGGGCGTAGCGTCCTGGAATTGACCTGGGCGCGTCCGACCGCCGAAGTCAACGGCATTACCGGTGGCTATACCGGCGAAGGTTTCAAGACGGTGATCGCCTCAAAAGCCTCGGCGAAGGTTTCTTTCCGTCTGGTCGGTGAGCAGGACCCGGCGAAAATCCGCGAAAACTTCCGGGCTTTCGTCAAGGCACGCATTCCCGGCGACTGCTCGGTTGAATTTCACGAGCACGGGGCGTCGCCAGCTATTCAGCTTCCCTATGATTCGCCCTTCCTGACCAAGGCGAAATCCGCTCTGTCGGATGAATGGCCAAAGCCTGCTGAAGTGATCGGCATGGGCGGCTCTATCCCGATTGTCGGGGATTTTCAGACCATGCTGGGAATGGATTCGTTGCTGGTCGGCTTTGGCCTGGTGGATGACCGCATCCACTCGCCCAATGAAAAATACGAGCTGGAATCCTTCCACAAGGGTATCCGGTCCTGGATCCGCATTCTGGACGCGTTGGCGCATTGATACCAAACACGCAATTGCGACGACGCCCGGACGAATTCCGGGCGTTTTCATTTGGATCGCGTATCGCGGCGGGGAAATAATAAGGGGCCTAAAAAGCAAAAAGGCCGGGGAGTAAGCCCGACCTTTCCAAAACTCGCTCTTATCGTTGCCAGTACATCCGTGGTCAACGAAGCGCGAGGCTTCAACCTTAAGGAGGACCGGGTTCTCACCCTGTTTGCCGCCTTTGAATGAGTATCGCGCCAAATGCCTAAACTTGTATTAAGCATCGTCAGCGACCTCGGCAGCAATGCCCCGTCCTTCACGTCTTCATCATAAATGGCGTCTCATTGCGGTTTTTCAAGGGCTCTGCTGCATAATTTTTAAATCGGCATTGATTGAAGAATTATGGAGCAGTGGGCGCATAGCGCTGGAGGTGATTTTCTTGATCCTCCCGATCTGCGAGCCCTTGCAGCCCGACGGTCGTCCTTTTATGAAATAGAACATGAGCCTTACATCCGTCCGAGATTTCTTTTCGGCCCATGCGCCGGATATCACCGTCATTGAAACCGAGCAAAGCTCGGCCACCGTGCCTTTGGCTGCCCTGGCGCATGGCGTCGAGCCGGATCAGATCGCCAAGACCCTGTGTTTGCGGGTTGGGGATGTCACCATGCTGGTGGTTGCCGCAGGCGAGCGCAGGCTGGACAATAAGAAATTCAAGGAGCGGTTCGGGGGCAAGCCCCGTATGCTGGGCGCGGAAGAGGTCGTGGCGCTGACCGGCCATCCGGTGGGTGGCGTTTGTCCTTTCGGACTGGCGACGCCGCTTCCGGTGTTTTGCGATGTGTCGTTGCAGCGCTTTGACATTGTTGTCCCAGCCGCCGGTGCCACCAATTCTGCCGTGAAGATCGCGCCGCAACGCATCGTCGATCTGACGGGTGCGGAATGGGTCGATGTGTGCCAGTAAGATGAAGAATCACTGATAACAGTAATCGAATACAAAAAAGGCGGCGCAAGATGCGCCGCCTTTCCTCCTCGCCATAAAACGACGAATGCCTATCCCCCGAAACTGTGTTACAGTTTCGGACCCGTCCTTTAATACCAGCGACGGCGGGGTTCTGGCGTGGACTGGCTTGCCACCAGATAACCAATGAGCCCACCCACCAGTGCAATGCCGAGCAGAGCGGTCGATGTTGCCGTTGGATGCTCGCGCACGATGCCAGCAACCGATGTCGCCTCATCCTTGGCGTAGCGCGCCACGTCCTGCGCACTGCGGGCAGCACTGCTCAGCGCATGGGATGTGGTGCCTCGAACCTGATCGGCCACAGAATGACCCTGGTCAGCCAACTTGTCCTTCAATTGCGCGATCTGAGCCTGAAGCTCACGCATTTCAGCTTGCATACGCGTCGTATCAGCCATGGGTAACTCCCTGTTGTGTTTTCGGGAAAATAACGGTTCCATGCCGCTTTGGTTCCATTCGGTTCTCGAAAAGACCGCAATGGGATGGAATCAACGGATAGACATTGCCGATCCCATCCGTCTTCCATCCATGCCCAAGACATTATAAGCAGGGATTGAAGCAGCCCATAAATTACCCTTCCGGAGAACGGCCCGCGCGCCATGGCAGGCATGAAAAAGTCACGAAACCGCATTGAGCCCAGGCTTGGCGACGCTGAGAATGAGGATGGTGACGAGATCAGGCTCGACAGCAATGATCGCGTGCTCGGCGGACGCTCGGCTTCGGGTGGGAAAAAAATGCCGGCCACCAGTTCCAAACGGTCGAGAGAGGCTGCCGATCTGCGCCCGAAACGTGAGAAAATCCGGTCCGGCGGCTTCTTCGGTGGTATCCGCAGGTTGTTTTACTGGTGCGTGGTGCTGGGTATATGGGGAACGATCGGTGTTGTCGGTCTGGTGATCTATTTTGCCGCCCAGATGCCGAGTGCCAGTTCCTGGACCGTGCCGGCCCGCGCGCCGAATATCAAGATTGTCTCTGTCGATGGCGCATTGATCGCCAATCGCGGTGTCACCGGTGGCGAAGCCTTGTCCATCGATGAAATGTCGCCCTATCTGCCCGAAGCGATCGTGGCGATTGAGGATAAGCGGTTTTACCACCATTTCGGTGTTGACTTCATCGGGGTTGGCCGCGCCTTCGTCACCAATATTCTGCTGGGCCATAAGGCCCAGGGCGGATCGACCATCACGCAGCAATTGGCCCGAAACCTGTTTCTGTCGCCCAAGAAGACCTTTGAGCGCAAAGTGCAGGAAGTGCTGCTGTCGCTGTGGCTGGAGCAAAAATATACCAAGGATCAGATCCTGGCCATGTATCTGAACCGGGTCTATTTTGGCGACAATGCCTATGGTGTCGAAGCGGCATCGCGGCGCTATTTCAATACCTCCGCGCGTGACGTTAATCTGGGCGAAGCGGCGCTTTTGGCCGGGTTGGTTCAGGCGCCGTCGCGGCTATCGCCGGTCAATGATCCAAAGCCAGCCCAGGATCGGGCCAAGATCGTGCTGGGCGCCATGCGCGAACAGGGCTACATCACGGACAGCGACTTTGATCGCGCCATGAAACAATCCCCGGACCATGCCAAGCGGCAGGCCGATGGCGCGGGCCAATATGTGGCCGATATGGTGGCGGGCCAGTTGAAAGGGCTGATCGGCGAGGTCAAGCAGGACATTGTCGTCACCACGACCATCGATCCGACGCTGGAAGATGCGGCGCAGGCCGCAATTGCCGCCACGCTGGACAAGGACGGCAAGAAATCGAATGCCTCGCAAGCGGCTCTTGTCGCCATTGATGGCAATGGCGCGGTGCGCGCCTTGGTCGGCGGTCGGGATTATGCGACCAGCCAGTTCAACCGTGCCGTAACCGCCAAACGGCAGCCGGGTTCGGCTTTCAAGCCTTTCGTTTATGCCGCTGCCATGGAAATCGGCGATACGCCCAGCACTGTCCGCAATGACGGTCCGGTGAAGATTGGCAATTGGACCCCTGAAAACTACGAGCAGAAATACAATGGACCAGTGACGCTTTCCTACGCGCTCGCCCATTCGCTCAACACCATTGCCGCCCAGTTGGTCATGGAGGTTGGCCCCGATCAAGTGATCAAGCTTACGCACCGGCTCGGTGTCGAATCGGACCTGCAAAGCAATGCGTCGATTGCGCTCGGCACCTCGGAAGTGTCGCTGCTGGAGCTGACGGCAGCCTATGCGCCCTTCATGAACGGCGGTTATAAGGCAACCCCGCATGTGATCAGCCAGATTGCCGATGCCGATGGCAAGGTGCTTTATACGGCCGATTATGGCGAGCCGCCTCGGGTGCTCAATCAGCAGGTTGTCGGGCAGATGACCCGAATGATGGAATCAGTCATGACCGAGGGTACCGGCAAGGCGGCCAAGCTCAAGAACTGGCAGGCGGCTGGCAAGACCGGAACGACGCAGTCGTTCCGCGATGCGCTGTTTGTTGGGTTTACCAGCAATCTCACCACCGGCGTCTGGTTCGGCAATGACGACGGGGCGCCGATGAAGAAGGTGACCGGCGGCGGTCTTCCTGCTAAGACCTGGAGGGATTTCATGACGGTTGCCCATAAAGGTTTGACACCGGTGCCATTGTTTGGCGATCCTACGCCACAGACCGAGGAAAGCCCGTCGCTAACGACGATGATCCAGCAGGTCCTGTCCGGCACGCCGTCCACGCCTAACACTGCCGATCAGGAAAACAGCTATCCGCCAGCGCCACCAGCGCCTGCCAATACACCGGGTCCGCTGTCCGGCAATGCTTCCGGGACTCAGCCTGGCGATGCCAACCAGGCCTATCCACCTCAGGCGCGCCAGATACCAAACCAGAATACGGGACAAATCCCGGGCCAGGCCCCATTACAGCCGCGTCCGCCGGTCAATCCACGCGATGGTGCCGTTCTGGAAGGCCGGGTGCCGCCGGGGGCTTTGCGCCGCAACGATCCGATGCCTGAGGATGGCTATCCGGGTGAAGACCCGGACAGCAATCCTTATGGTGCCGATGGCGGCTATGCGCCTCCAGCCGATGTCGGTGAAGGACAACAGCCCCGCGCGCAAAGCCATGGCGATGGAAAGACCACATTGCTGGATGTAATTATGGGACGGTAACGGCTGGATTTTATATGTGCTATGACGCCTTGATCGTGCCGCAGGCTCCAGGCAAGCAATGCCTGCGACATCTGATGGGATTTGGTCCCGGTTGTATGGCTTGTTCACCTTGGTACCATCCGCAATACCTTGTTTTGCGGGAAATGCGTAAACTTGGTGGTCGGCGTGAATTTGGTGCCTTGCAGTCGTAAATTTCGGTTCTTATATAGCCCGCATAAGGCAGCGTCGCTGCGCAATCCCGTAGACCACAATCCACGTCGAGGGGCTGTCACTGGAATGCCTGTCGGGGTTCGGACAGCCTGCTTCAAGGAGAGAATAAAATGGCAAAAGTAATCGGTATCGACCTTGGAACGACCAATTCCTGCGTTTCTGTCATGGACGGCAAGGATGCGAAGGTCATTGAAAATTCAGAGGGCGCGCGTACCACGCCGTCCATGGTGGCTTTTTCTGACGATGGTGAGCGCCTTGTCGGCCAGCCGGCCAAGCGCCAGGCGGTGACAAACCCCACCAACACGCTCTTCGCTGTCAAGCGCCTGATTGGCCGCCGCTACGAAGATCCGACCGTTGAAAAGGACAAGGGCCTGGTGCCTTTCCCGATCATCAAGGGCGACAATGGTGATGCCTGGGTCGAAGCCCAGGGCAAGGGCTACTCGCCAGCCCAGATCTCTGCGATGATCTTGCAGAAGATGAAGGAAACGGCAGAAGCTTACCTCGGCGAAAAGGTCGAAAAGGCCGTTATCACCGTTCCCGCTTACTTCAATGACGCCCAGCGTCAGGCCACCAAGGATGCAGGCCGCATCGCGGGTCTCGAAGTTCTGCGCATCATCAACGAGCCAACCGCTGCTGCTTTGGCCTATGGCCTCGACAAGACCGAAGGCAAGACCATTGCCGTCTACGACTTGGGCGGTGGTACGTTCGATATTTCCGTTCTGGAAATCGGCGATGGCGTGTTCGAAGTGAAGTCCACCAACGGTGACACCTTCCTCGGTGGTGAAGACTTCGACATGCGTCTGGTCGAGTATTTGGCTGCCGAGTTCAAGAAGGAACAGGGCATTGAGCTGAAGAACGACAAGCTCGCTCTCCAGCGCCTGAAGGAAGCCGCTGAAAAGGCCAAGATCGAACTGTCCTCGTCGCAGCAGACTGAAATCAACCTGCCATTCATCACGGCTGACGCTTCTGGTCCGAAGCATTTGACCATGAAGCTGACCCGCGCCAAGTTTGAAAACCTGGTGGATGATCTGGTTCAGCGCACTGTTGCACCGTGCAAGGCAGCCCTCAAGGACGCTGGCGTCAGCGCCGCTGACATTGATGAAGTTGTTCTGGTGGGCGGCATGAGCCGCATGCCGAAGGTGCAGGAAGTTGTAAAGCAGCTGTTCGGCAAAGAACCACACAAGGGTGTGAACCCGGACGAAGTGGTTGCCATGGGTGCTGCCATTCAGGCTGGCGTTCTGCAGGGCGACGTCAAGGACGTTCTGCTGCTCGACGTCACCCCGCTGTCGCTCGGCATTGAAACCCTTGGCGGTGTCTTCACCCGTCTGATCGACCGTAACACGACGATCCCGACCAAGAAGAGCCAGGTGTTCTCGACCGCTGACGATAACCAGCAGGCTGTCACCATCCGCGTATCGCAGGGCGAGCGCGAAATGGCCCAGGACAACAAGCTGCTTGGCCAGTTCGACCTGGTTGGTCTGCCACCGGCACCGCGCGGCGTTCCGCAGATCGAAGTGACCTTCGATATCGACGCCAACGGTATTGTGCAGGTCTCGGCCAAGGACAAGGGCACCGGCAAGGAACAGCAGATCCGCATTCAGGCCTCTGGTGGTCTGTCGGATGCTGACATCGAAAAGATGGTCAAGGACGCTGAAGCCAACGCCGAAGCCGACAAGAACCGTCGCGCTGTGGTTGAAGCCAAGAACCAGGCTGAAAGCTTGATCCATTCCACCGAAAAGTCGGTGAAGGATTATGGTGACAAGGTTTCCGCTGACGACCGCAAGGCGATTGAAGATGCCATTGCGGCCCTGAAGTCTTCGGTTGAAACCTCGGAGCCGAACGCCGAGGACATCCAGGCCAAGACCCAGACCTTGATGGAAGTGTCCATGAAGCTTGGTCAGGCGATTTACGAGTCCCAGCAGGCCGAAGGCGGTGCTGAAGGTGGGCCAAGTGGTCACCATGATGACGGCATCGTCGATGCCGACTATGAAGAAGTGAAGGACGACAACACGAAGAAGTCTGCTTGATGCGGACTTCGCGGCGTCATACCTTTGTGAGATGGCTGGCCTTTGGGCCAGCCGCGTTTGCTTTGGCAGGGTGCCTCGCCGCGCATGCGGCAGCGGGTGCCGATGTTCACCAGAAAGTCAGTGCTGCCGAAGCGTCTATCCTCCAGGCGATTGCCAAGCGGGATACGGCGCTTTTGCGGCGAACCGTTGGTGGTCTCGGTCCGCTGATCGAGGATGCCTTGAAGCGCAAGAAGTCCGGTGGACAGGTGTCTTCCTGCGATCTGGCGGCTCATTCGTTGGGCTTTGCTGGCATGTCGCTGTCGGAGGCGGTCACGCAAAAGGGCGCTGCGCGAAAAATGCTGATGGATGATGCCCGCCAGGCGGCGGCAGATTTTAACAGGGACATGTCTGCCTGCGATGCGCAGGTGGGACAGAAGACAAGCAACCACGCGGGTGTGGAAAAAGCTTTGAGAGCTTTGTAGGACGATGGCAAAAGCAGATTTCTACGAGACCCTCGGTGTCTCCAAAACCGCAGATGAAAAAGAGCTGAAAAGCGCTTTCCGCAAGCTGGCGATGAAGTTTCACCCGGACAAAAATCCGGGCGATGCCGAATCCGAGCGGAAGTTCAAGGAAATCAATGAGGCCTATGAAACGCTTAAGGACCCGCAAAAACGGGCTGCCTATGACCGTTTCGGCCACGCTGCCTTTGAGCAGGGTGGCATGGGTAGCGCTGGCGGCGGTGGCGGTTTTGCCGGCGGCGGCTTCTCGGATATTTTCGAGGACATCTTTGGCGAGATGATGGGCGGCGGGCGTGGCGGCAATGCGCGTGGACGCTCCACCAGCGGGCGCGAACGTGGTGCCGACCTGCGCTACAATATGGAAATTTCGCTGGAGGAAGCCTTTACTGGCAAGACGGCGCAGATTCGGGTTCCGACCTCGATTACCTGCGAAGTCTGTTCCGGTTCGGGTGCCAAGCCCGGAACCAAGCCGACCACCTGCGCCACCTGCCAGGGGTCCGGCCGGGTGCGGGCTGCCCAGGGCTTCTTTTCTATCGAGCGGACCTGCCCGACCTGCCAGGGCCGGGGCCAGACGATCAGCGATCCCTGCGGCAAGTGCCATGGCCAGGGCCGTGTTACGGAAGAGCGTCAGCTATCGGTGTCCATTCCGTCCGGTATCGAAGATGGGACACGCATTCGTCTTCAAGGCGAGGGCGAAGCGGGCCTACGAGGCGGGCCGTCAGGCGATCTCTATATTTTCCTGTCGGTCAAGCCGCACCAGTTCTTCCAGCGCGAAGGTGCCGATCTTTACTGCTCAGTGCCGATCTCGATGACAACAGCGGCCCTCGGTGGCACCTTCGATGTGACCACGCTGGATGGAACCAAGTCTCGTGTCACCGTGCCGGAAGGTACGCAACCCGGCAAGCAGTTCCGTTTGAAGGGCAAGGGCATGCCGGTGCTGCGCTCGGCGCAGATGGGTGATCTCTATATCCAGATCCAGATCGAGACTCCGCAGAAGCTCACCAAGCGTCAACGCGAGCTGCTGCAGGAATTCGATCAGATCTCATCCAAGGAGAACAATCCGGAATCGACTGGATTCTTCGCCCGGATGAAAGAGTTCTTCGAGGGTTGATGAAAAAAGGCCGGTGCGCTTTGCATCGGCCTTTTCCAAGGTCAATAATGTGGAGGCTTGGTGATCGGCACGCTGTCCGCTGCCTGTTCTTCGAGACTGAGAAAGCGTTCCGTCAGTCGATCAAGCTTGGCGCGGGTCTGCTCCACCACCTTCCACTGCTCGGTCAACTGATCCGAAAGCTCTTCGATGGTCTTGGCCTGATAGGCAACCGTTTCTTCAAGCCGGATCAGGCGGTCTTCTGCGTCGGTGTCTTTCGCGCTAGCCATGCTGTACTCCTGCCATTGTCTTCGTCAGGACGAGCTACTGCATAATTGCCTGAAACGGAATTGCTTTGGGCTTGATGCAGAAAATAAAATGATACAGCTTCTTTCGTGTCTTACATATGACGCTACAGCTTTGTCCCGCGAGACGGTTTGATATGGGAATGCATGGCTGAAAAAACCTTCATCAACCGGCTGCAGCTGACAGATTTCCGCAATTACGGCGCTGCTTCTTTGCGGCTCGATGGTCGCCATGTGGTGCTGACCGGCAATAACGGTTCCGGCAAGACCAATTTGATGGAAGCGGTTTCCTTTCTGTCGCCGGGACGCGGATTGCGCCGGGCGGTGCTATCGGATGTGGCGCGGGCCGGTGCGGCAGGTGGATTTTCGATTTTTGCCGGCCTGGAGGGCATGGCTGGGGACGTTGAACTTGGCACCGGCTCGGAGGTTCAGGAGGAGACGGCGGTGCGGCGTCTGCGCATCAATGGGGCCTCGGTGCGCTCCGTCGACGACTTGACCGATCATCTGCGCGTCCTGTGGCTGACGCCAGCCATGGACGGTCTCTTTACCGGCTCCTCGTCCGAGCGGCGCCGGTTTCTGGATCGGCTGGTCCTGTCGATCGACCCACAACATGGCCGCCGCGCCAGCGATTTTGAGCGCGCCATGCGCAGCCGCAACAAGCTGCTCTCCGAAGGCCGTTTCGATGCCAGCTGGCTGGCGGGGATCGAGCAGCAGATGGCAGCACTTGGCATTGCCATGGCGCTCGCCCGTCAGGAAATGATGCGGTTGCTGGCCACCCTTATCGAGCAGCGACGCGAGCCTGAAACTTTTCCGGGAGCAGAACTGATGCTGTCGGGCTTCATGGATGACCATCAAGGCACGGCGGCTATCGATCTCGAAGACACCTATCGCGACAGTCTGGCGGGCTCCAGGGGCAGGGATGCAGCGGCAGGCCGCACGCTGGAGGGGCCGCATCGCAGCGATCTTCTTGTGCGGCACCGGGAAAAAGACATGGAAGCCGAGCGCTGTTCGACCGGCGAGCAGAAGGCTCTGCTGATCGGCCTGATCCTTGCCCATGCCGAACTGGTGGCGACCATGACCGGCTTTGCGCCGATTCTGCTTTTGGATGAAATTGCCGCCCATCTCGACGAGGGGCGCCGGGCTGCCCTGTTCGACCGGATCGACGTGCTCGGCGGCCAGGCCTTCATGACCGGCACCGATGCGCAGATGTTTGCAAGTCTGGGGGATCGGGCGCAATTCGTCACCGTGGATGATGGTCATCTGTCATTGTGACTATTCGGAAAGCCAAAGACATGCGACAACAGGCCATGGAGCCGCTTTCACCCGAAGAAATCCAGCGTTATCAACGCCACATCCTCCTGCCGGAAATCGGCGGGGCAGGCCAGCAGAAGCTGAAAGCCGCCCGCGTGCTGGTCATCGGCGCAGGCGGGCTTGGCGCGCCCGTGCTGCAATATCTGGCCGCAGCCGGTATCGGCACGCTGGGGATTGCCGATGACGACCACGTCTCGCTCTCCAATCTGCAACGGCAGGTGATTCATGACAGCGGCACGCTGAACGATCTGAAGACGGAAAGCGCGGCAAAGGCCATTGCCAGGCTCAACCCGCATGTGCGCGTGACCCGGTTTGAGCAGCGTTTCGATGCGGATTTTGCCGCAACCCATCTGCCTGGTTTCGATCTGTTGATCGACGGTTCGGATAATTTCGACAGCCGCTATGCCGCTGCCGATGCCGGACAACGGCATTGCCGCCCATTGGTGACGGGTGCTGTGGGGCGTTTTGAAGGCTCGCTGACAGTGTTGAAACCCTATGAGGCCGGGCCGGATGGAATGCTCTATCCTGGTTACCGCGATCTTTTTCCGGAAAAGCCGCCTGCCGGTCTCATTCCCACCTGCGCCGAGACCGGCATTATCGGTGCGCTGACCGGGGTGATCGGCACTTTGATGGCGATGGAAGCGATCAAACTTATTACCGGCATTGGCGAACCGTTAGTAGGGCGTCTGCTAATGTATGATGCCCTGTCCGCCCGGTTCGATACGGTGCGCTACCGGCGTCGTGACAGGAACAGGAAAGGCTGACCATGGTCGAGATCATTCAGATCGACGAGCATTTTGAAAATTGGGATGATCTTCTGGCCCTGGTGCTGGAAGCCTTCGACTATATGCATCCGCTGATCGATCCGCCGTCTTCGGCGTTGAAGCTGACGCCCGAAGCCCTGAAAGCCAAGGCGCATGAGGAAATCGGTTATGCCGCCCTGATCGATGGCAAGCTGGTCGGCTGTCTGTTTTGCCGCCAGAGTGAGGCGGATCGGCTCTATGTCGGCAAGGTCGCCGTTCTTCCTGGCCTTCAGGGGCAAGGGATTGGCCGCGCCATGCTGAAAGCGGCAGAAGGTGTGGCTCATGCCTGTGGTGTCAGGCATCTGCAATTGGAAACCCGTATCGAGCTTGATAACAATCACAAGCGCTTCGAAAAATGGGGTTTCCATGTTGTCGGGGAAAAAAGCCATCCCGGTTATGACCGGGCAACGTTCGTGCTGATGGAAAAGCCACTCGCCTGATTGATGCGAAAAGCCATGGAAAATGGCTGTTCGTATTTCGGTTTCGACTATCTCAAGCCTTTTATGAAAGCACCTGTGATCAGTCGCGCCCCGGCAAAACCCGGTTCGGTGGCCTGTGGCCATCGAAATAGGTGCGGATATTGATGATTACCTTGTCCCCCATATCGATCCGGCCTTCGATGGTTGCTGATCCCATATGCGGCAGCAACACGACCTTGCCGTCCTCCGCCAGCTTCAACAGTTTCGGGTTGACGGCCGGTTCATTCTCGAACACATCAAGGCCTGCGCCCGCGATCTTGCCGTCACGGATGCATTGAATGAGGGCGCTTTCATCGATAATGCCGCCCCGGGCGGTATTGACGATATAGCTGGTCGGCTGCATCAGCGCCAAGCGCCGTGCCGACAGCAGATGATAGGTGGCCGGTGTGGATGGACAATTGACCGAGACGATATCGACCCGCGCCAGCATCTGGTCGAGACTGTCCCAATAGGTTGCCTCCAGCTCATCTTCTGTCTGCGGGCTGACCCGTTTGCGGTTGTGATAGTGGATGGCGAGGCCGAAAGCCTTGGCGCGCCGGGCGACTGCGGTGCCGATCCGACCCATGCCGACAATGCCGATTCGCTTGCCCCAGATCCGCCGTCCCAGCATCCAGGTCGGCGACCATCCAGCCCATTCGCCGGGCTGGTCAGTCAAGATACGCGAGCCTTCCGCCAGGCGGCGTGGGCCGGCGAGAATCAGCGCCATGGTCATGTCGGCGGTATCTTCGCTCAACACATTTGGCGTATTGGTCACGGTAATGCCCTTGCGGGCAGCAGCATCGACATCGATATGGTCGGTGCCGTTGGAAAAGCTGGCAATCAGTTTCAGTTGCGGGCCAGCCGCCTCAATCAATCCGGCATCGATTCGGTCGGTCACGGTCGGCACCAGGACATCACAGGTTTTTACCGCATCCATCAGGGCGTCCCGGCTGCGCGGCGTGTCGTCAATGTTCAACTCTGCCTCGAACAATTCCCGCATGCGGGTTTCCACTGCGTCCGGCAGTTTGCGCGTGATGTAAACCTTGGTCTTTTTCCGCTGGGTCATGAAGACTTTCGATGCTTTGTAAACAGGTCCTTAACCAACACAGGCGATGATTCCGGCCAGTCGTCGCGCGTCGCTGGCGCGGGACGGATGTTTCAAGAGGTTTCGCCAGCTCCGCACTATTATTTTCGAGCCATATGGTCGAAAGAAATATTGCGCAGTCCGGTTCATTTCTATCAAACCTATTCGGGAAGACAATTACATCTTCGCCGTCAAGGATCACATACAGGCGACGGAACCGCTGGCGGGGGCTTCGGGTTTCGTTTTATCGATCGATCAACGGAAATGCCATGCCCAACGGGTTCAAACGCTCCTGTCTCATTCCTTTCATCGCCGCTCTCTGTCTCATATGGGCAGGCGCCGCCGTCGCGCAAGGTCCAGCCAAGGGCATGAGCGGCCTGCCTCTGCCGCGTTTCGTGACGTTGAAATCGGCGCGGGTCAATCTGCGTATCGGTCCTAGCACGGATTATGCGACGTCCTGGATGTATACGCGTGCAGGTTTGCCGGTTGAAATTATTCAGGAATATGACAATTGGCGGCGCATTCGCGACGCTGATGGCACTGAGGGCTGGGTGAACCAGACATTGCTGTCCGGTGAACGCAGCGCGCTTGCGGCACCGTGGATGAAGGGCAAGGGCGACGATATCTATGTTAATATGCGCCGCGATGGGCAGGCCGGTGCGGGCGTGGTCGCCAAGCTTCAACCCGGCGTGCTAATGAAGCTGTTGGAATGTAACGGCAATTGGTGCCGCGCCGAGGTGGACGGCACCAAGGGCTGGGTCGCTCAGGGGGAAGTCTGGGGCGCCTATCCCGGAGAGGCCTTCAAGTAAGACAAGCCTTCAAATAAGGGAAGCCTCCAGATAACGGAAGGCTTCCCATAATCGGGCCTTTTAAATAAGCGCTGCTTCGGCGGCTGCCTCTTGCAGCGAGGCCAGCGGTCTCGGTCCCATCTGCTGGATGACCAGACCGGCTGCCAGGCAACCGAGCTTGCCACACTCTTCCAGAGACCGCCCTTGCGTATAGCCGTAAAGAAAACCGGAAGCGAACAGATCGCCAGCACCGGTCGTGTCGACCAGTTCGGCGATGGTAGTGGCAGGCACATGAATGCGCTCGCTGCCGCGGATGATCATCGCTCCGTCTTCGCTCATGGTCACGGCAGCCAGTTTGCAATCCTTGGCGATCTGGTCCAGCGCTGCGTCGAAATCCTCTGTTTCATAGAGGGCGAGTGCTTCCTGCCGATTGGCAAACACGATGTCGACGGTGCCTGAGCGCATCAGGTCGAGGAATTCGGCGCGGTAGCGATGCACACAGAAGCTGTCGGACAGGGTCATCGACATTTCCCGTCCATGCTCATGGGCAATTCGGGCGCAATCGACGATCGCCTGCTTGGCGCGTGGCGGGTCCCAGAGATAGCCTTCGAAATAGGTGACCTTGGCCTGTTTCACCACCTCCGGCTCGACATCTTCAGGACCGAACTCCACGCAGGCGCCGAGATAGGTGTTCATCGATCGCTCGCCGTCCTCGGTTACGAAAATCATGCAGCGAGCGGTTGGCGGATGCTGGCCCTTGGCCGTGGTCTGGTAATGAACGCCCTGGGCGCGAATGTCATGGGCGAAAATCGTCCCGAGCTGGTCTTCGGCGACCTTGCCGAAATAAGCAGCCTTGCCGCCGAAATTGGCAATACCTGCCGCCGTATTGCCCGCACTGCCGCCGGAGGCTTCGATGGCTGGTCCCATCAGGCTGTAAAGCCGTGTGGCGCGTTCCGCATCAATCAGGTTCATGGCGCCTTTGACGATGCCGTTTTCTTCCAGGAATTGATCCTCACAGCGGGAGATGATGTCAACGATAGCGTTACCGATGGTGAGCACGTCAAATTGCGTCATGGGAGGCTGAATCCGTCCATTGATATTACGATAAGCTCTTAGCGAATTTTGACGTCCAGGAAAGACAAAATTGCCGCCCTCAACGGATCCGTCAGCTATCGGGCTTGGTTTCTATCGCGCTACTCTTGCTGCATCTGGCTTTATTGAGGCATCCTTTGTCGTTAGCGATAGGGCTTGTTCTGCCGGTAACGCCTTGCTGAACAAGAAGCCCTGACCGAAATCGCAGCCGATGCTTTTTAGGAAGGCCAGCTGATTTTCGTCCTCGATGCCCTCGGCAGTGGTGGCAATGCCAAGGCCCTGACCAAGACCCAGAATGGCGCGCATGATGTCTTCCTGCTTCTTGTCGACGTCATAGCTCATGACGAAACTCCGGTCGATCTTGATCTTGTCGAAGGTGAATTTCGACAATTGCGACAGGCTGGAATAGCCGGTGCCAAAATCGTCCAAGGCAATGCGGATGCCGCTCTGCCTGAGGTCGGCTAGAATCTGGGTTGCCAGTTCTATGTCATGCACCAGAGCCGTCTCGGTGATCTCGATCTCCAGCCTGCTGGGCGGAAATCCCGTTTCCATCAGGATCGACATGATCCGCAGGCTCAACTGGCGGTCAATGAATTGCGTCGGCGAGATGTTGAAGGCCAGCCGCACCGTGTCGGGCCATTGCAGCGCGTCAACACAAGCCTGGCGAAACAGGCTATCCGACAGCTCGACGATCAGCCCGGCGGTTTCCGCCAATTCGATGAAATCACTGGGGGGAACATAATGGTTAGGGCCGGTCTTCCATCGTGCCAAAGCCTCGAATCCACGCAATTCACCGGACTTGAGGTCGATCAATGGCTGGTAATAGGGAACGATCAGATTGTCGCGGATCGCACGCTTCAGCGCCATTTCGGTTTCAGCCCGCCGCATGACCCGGTCTTCCATGATCCGCTCGAAGCCATAGACGCTGTTCTGCCCGGCTTTCTTGGCGACATACATCGCCACATCGGCGCAGTGCGTGGCATCCTTGAAGTCGTCGCTGTCTTCCGGAAACAGCGCAAAACCGACACTGGCGCCGATTTCGCTGGTCATGCCGCCCACATCGTAAGGGGTGCACAGAAGCCTGACGATATGCTGGCCGGCATGGCGATAATCCATATTCGCCGATCGAGGGCTGACCAGCAGGAATTCATCGCCGCCCATCCGGTAGACATCGGCATTCGGCAAGGCATGCGTTAAGCGCTGTGCCACTTCCCGCAAAAGCAGGTCGCCGCCCTGATGGCCCACAAGGTCGTTGACCTTCTTGAACCCGTCGAGATCTATGGAATAGATCACCCAGTGGCGTCCATCCTGTAAGGCTTCCATCTCCGCCTGCCGGTCGGACAAGGCCCGACGATTGGGCAGCCCGGTCAGGGGGTCATGATGGGCCAGCCAGTCCATATTGTCTTCGGCGGTGTTTCTCAAGCGGATCTCGGCCTTCAGCTCGCCGATGCGCCTGGCCGCGAAGATCAGACTAAGCAGACCGGTAATGCTGATAACATTGAAAAGCTCGTCGAGCTGCCAGGCTTCGTTGCGATGCAGGAAGGCGTCGAGATGTTCATGGAAGTTGAAACGAATGGCAATCGCCCATATCATAGCCCCGACACTCAGCAATACAGCAGCGTCTTTTATAGGCTTGTTTCGAAATATGGATGCCATCTTCACGCTGTCGATCTCCCCGGCCGCGGGTCAACACGGTTTGCCAGTCCTGACGAAAGCACATTCACTGTGAAATAGGCGTTAAAAATATTCCTTAAATATGAAATACGCGGATGTGATGGGCATAGTTATGATGCCAGATTGGGATCATCACCGATGGCATGCCCACCCCAGAACGCGCTCATTGAATTCCTGTTTTAGCCGCCAGCCTCGATTAAACGGCAACCTTGAACTTTGGCCTCTGTTCGACTTCCTCTGTGTCATCCATCTGCACCCATTGCAGATCGCCATCGTATCGCCATGCCATGCGGCCTTCTTCATTGATGGTAAAGAGATGCAGCCAGCCATTGTCGAACAGGGCGCGCACCCCCTCATGGCGGCCCAGCACCTCGGTGATTGCCTCGACGGGCGCCTCAAGGCAGACCGACAAGCGCAGCGGTTCATGTACATAATCCTGTCCGTCATGGACCGATTGCCAGGGAAGACCGGCCCGCAAAAGCCCGCCATTGCCTTCCACCACGCCGATACCGCCGGTGACATTGTGCAGGAGCTTGTTGCCACCGCCGAAAGCCTCGGGTGCCACGGTCGAGCCGTAATATTGCAGGCTGATCCAGCTCGCAACGATGACCGGCGCGGTCAGGATCAGCTCCAGCGTGCCAAAGCTTTTGTCCTGTTTCCAGTCATAATCATGCAGGAAGGCTCGTCCTTCTAGGTTTTTAGTGGCGGTGCGTGATCTGGGAGCGGCGATAAACGCCTTGCAGCCAGCCAGTGCCCATTCGGGCCGGGTCTCGGCCCAGTCTCTGCTGCGTTTGGAGATGGATGCCTCATCTGTGGCGCGCGGCAGGCGAAGGGCGCGTTCGCCCCTTGCAAGCCTGCCTGCATCGGCCAGCCAGGTTCTGGCCTGTGCGATATCGGCCTCATGGGTTTGGCAGGGGTTGTCATCGGCATAGAGCGTCACCCGGTCGGTGGTCGTGTCATGCAGGGCCGCCAGGAACAGTGTATCCTGCGGGATCTCGATGCCGATCTCGGTTAGTCCGGCCCGGACCTCAGGGTCATTCAGCAAAGCCGCCAGCAGGCGGGCATTGACCTCGCCGGAATAGCCACCGCAGGCACCGCAATGCAGGCCGCTGGCATGGGGATTGTTGACGGTATTGGCGCCGTGTCCTGCCAGAAGCACCAGCCGTGCAAAGCCCGTGGTCAGCGACATGGCGCGCAGCACCGCACCGGCTGCCTTGATCCGGGTCGCTACATCAAGCGCTGGGTCGAGTTGCGGGGCAGGATCATTTGGAACTGGAGCGTGGGGGAGGCCGAGTGCATCACTCAGCAGCTTGCCGACATAGATCGGCCCTGTCGCCTCGACGAACGCGAAGGAGGAGACGGCGGCCAGCTTGAACCGGCCCCAGGCCCGCTTTGCCCGCGCCTTGACCCGTTGTGGCTCGACCCGCTGCGGCTCGGCATCCTCGGCCCTGTAGGGTCCGCCAGAGCGGGAGTTGAGTGCAGGATTGAGCAGGACTGGAAGCCGCAATTCCTCGACATCGGAGGCAAGCCGGCGATGCGCCGTGCCCAGGCCGAAAAAGCCTGCAAAGCCAAGCGTCTGGATCTGTGGATCGAGGCTCTCAAGCGCGCGGCGAAACACTTCGGAGCGCACATCGATACAGAAGACGGCCTGAACCAGAGGCCGGGTTTCGGGTTTCTGCGGGGCGGTTTTTGCCAAAGTCCGAGCCAGTTTCCGCTGTGCCGCGCGGTCGGCGGCATCCTGAAGGATGGCGTCGATCACCAGATCGGGCGTCGCCACGACCGGTGCCGCATGGGCAGCCCGCGCATGCGCCCAGGCTTCGCCGATTTGGTCGCCATAGCGCAAAAACAGCGCCTCTTCCCAGATCAGCCGGATTGCCAGAAGGTCTGCTATCGTTTGATCGGAGCCACCGGCCAGTTCCGCTTGCCAGAGCTGGTAGCGTGCATATTGCCCCCAGCCGCCCAGTGACATCAGCATCTGATGAAAATAGGTCTCCAGCGCCTCGACAGGCAGGCCGAGACGCATGCAGACACGGGCGATAACCGCCATCGCCGTTTCCGGTGCCTCCGACACATGCCGCGCAAAACCGTGCAGACCGGCGATTTCCGGTGTCAGGTCATGGGTTGCCACGGCCCGCCAGGCACCATAGGCGCTCTTGCCACGCGGCGCGGCCCACAGCGCCTGTCCCGCATCGAAATAGCCCGCCATCCAGGCACCGAGCCGCTCGGTTATCAGACCCGGCCAATCCACCCCGGAGGCCTGCGCCGCCAGCTCCGCCACCGAGGCCAGTGCCTGTGGCCTTGGTGGGTTGAGAGTGGCGGCGGCCTTTAGGGCGGCAAGATCGGTTGGCCGCAGATCGGCAGGCGCGCAGGCCCAGGCGGCCAGTAGGTCCGCATCGGAAATCTCACCCGTGGCGATCTTCTGCTGGTACCAGTGGCGCGGCATGGTGATGGCGACGCCTGCCACGCGCGCCAGCCGGGCGCCCGCCTTCGCAAGGGGTTCACCAGCCTGCCCCAGAAAAGGATTGACGGCGACGCTCGACATCAATGGCCAGACGGGAGGAATGGCCCGCGCGGCACGGTCCGCCGCCGCCTCGAAGATCACCGGATCGGCTTTGGTCAGAATAGGGCTATGCAACATGGTCAAAACTCCGATTTCATCAAGACAGGCTGCGGATCGACCAACCACCGACCAGGCGGTCGAAGATGGCATTGACGTAGAAGCCGTTGGAAAGATGGACGCGCAGGCCTGCCGCTGCCGGATGATAGGCCCAGAGCGGGAACATGGCCTGCACGACGGCCACCAGGCCGAAGCTGACGACGGCCAGCACGATCAGCGCCCATTCCAGCGGTTCCGGTGCAGGCGTGGCGGGCAGGACCCCTGATGTCATCAGGGTGGCAGCCATTTGCAGTGCGAAATAGCCGACCGAGGTCGCTATGGCATAGACCGCCGTGCGTTGGGTCAATGCCTTGGGGGCTGCATCGGCAAAGCCTTGTGCGAGCATATAGGCGACACCGAAGATCAGAATGGCGCCGAGCGCAATGGCCTGTGGTGATTTATGTGTCAGCCCGAAACACAAGCCCACAACGCAGTAGATGGCAAGGGCAGACAGAAAGGCTCGCCCGACCGCGCCCGCATCGGGTACGGCCACCGGGCCGGGCCGGGGCAGTGCGGCGACCCGCTCCACCGCGCCACCGGAGGAGAGAAAGGAGTGCGCCTTGTAGAGCGAATGGGCCACGATATGCAGCAGGGCCAGCGCAAACAGCCCCAGGCCGCATTCGAAGATCATGAAGCCCATTTGCGCCACGGTGGACCAGGCCAGCGAGGTTTTGACCGCAGGTTGGGTCAGCATCACCAGGCTGCCGAACAGGGCCGTGAAACCGCCCAGTATGACCAGCGCTGCCAGCACGCCGGGGGCAAGCAGCATGACATCTGCAAAGCGGATCAGCAGAAAGCCACCGGCGTTGATCACCCCCGCATGCAAAAGCGCTGAGACGGGGGTTGGTGTTTCCATCACCTCGGTCAGCCAGCCATGGGTGGGAAACTGCGCGGATTTAAGCGCCGCTGCCAGCGCCAGCAGGCTTGCTGCGGCAACAATGAGGCCTCCGCCTTGTCCTGCCTCATGCCCGGTGCGGGCCGCATTGAGAATTTCACCGATATCGGCGGTTCCATAGCCGATTGCCAGCAAAGCGGCCGCAGCGGCCAGCGCTGCATCGCCGAGGCGGGCGGTGATGAATTTCTTGCGTGCGGCGCGCTGGGCCGCCACCCGGCCCGGATAAAACAGCAGCAATTTGTGGAGAAACAGGCTGGTGGCGATCCAGGCGAGCACCAGTTGCAGCAGATTGCCCGCCGTGACCAGCAATAGCACCGAGGCGAGGGTCAGGCACAGCCAACCGGTAAACGGCCCCTGCCGGTCCTCGCCGTCCAGATAGGTGGCGGCATAGCGTGTGACCACCCAGCCGATAAATGTCACCAGAACCAGCATGGTGGCGCTGACGGCATCCAGCCGAACCGATAGACCCGCGGTGGCAAAACCGATCAACGGACTGCTGCCGGGGCCAAGCATGATCAGCGCGATGACGCAGGCAAGTGCGATTGCAAGTGCCAGCAGCGCGGCTGCTTGCGCAAGCCGAGGGCTATGTCTGGGCCTTTGCTGTTTTTGGGTAAAGCTGATGGCGGCGCTTGCAAGCAGGGCAAGGGGCGCCAGCAAGGGCAGGAAATGAATGGACACGGGTGGTATTCCCTTCAGGCAGGATCGCTTCGGGGACCACTCTTATCCAAGCCCTGAGCCCAAGAAAAATTCATTGTTTTGTCGATATCGTTCGTTTTAAAAGAACGATATGAGAGACCTGAATTTCAATCATCTCCGCTATTTCTGGGCTGTGGCGCATGAGGGCAGCCTGACGCGGGCCGCACAGCATATGAATCTGTCGCAGTCAGCTTTGTCTGTGCAGATCCAGAAGCTCGAACATCAGATGGGGCATGCGCTGTTTGAGCGCGTTGGCAAGAAGCTCGTGCTGACAGAGGCCGGGCAGATCGCGCTCGATTATGCCGATACGGTGTTCAAGGCCGGTGACGAATTGATGAGCACGCTCAGTGGCCGCCCGACCTCCAGCCGTCAAGTGCTGCGGGTTGGCGCGCTGACGACACTGTCGCGCAACTTTCAGCTGGAATTCCTGCGCCCGCTGGTCGGTCGCTCCGACGTGGAACTGATCGTGCGGTCCGGCAATATGCGCGATCTCCTGGCACAACTCGAAGCCCATGCCGTCGATGTGGTGCTGGCAAACAGCGCCGCCCCGCGTGATGCACGCTCAATGCTACGCAATCATCTGCTGAACGAGCAGCCGGTCAGCCTGGTTGGCCGCCCCCGGCCTGCTGGGCAGAGTTTCACATTCCCCGACGATCTGCGCACCGAGCCATTGCTACTGCCCAGCCTCGACAGCGATATCCGGGTGGCCTTCGACCGGATTCTCGAAATGGCCGGTATACGGCCCATCATTCTCGCCGAGGTGGACGATATGGCGATGCTGCGCCTTTTGGCACGCGAGCGCGAAGGGCTCACGCTGGTGCCGCCGATCGTCGTGCGCGACGAACTGGAGGCGGGAGTGCTCATCGAACACTGCCGCATTCCAGAAGTCATCGAAAGCTTTTATGCAATCATCCAGAAACGGCGCTTTCCCAATACAATGCTGGCCGAACTGCTGGCCAGCGGCAGGGTATTATGATCGCGGTCTGCACCGGCTATCGCTGCCTTGGGGCCTGTGTCAAAGGTCGATACCGCCAATAAGTTCCAGAATAGCCGGCTTGCTGACGGTGCTCGCGCCGATTTTACCCTTCACCAGGCAGAGTGACTGGCATCCGCTATGGCCTTGTCCTGGCTGATAGACAAATTCCGGTCGCTCGAGCATAGCTGTCAGCACAATGTCGAGATTGATTGCTGGCGCGGTTATATGCGCAACGGCAGGATAACGCTGCCCGGTATCGCTGCTTGTCCAGATGCGATCGTAGTCCACGTGCGCATCGACATTCATCTGCACCCCATCCTCGCGCAAATAGGTCAGGAAGGTCGAACGCTGGTTGGGTTCCATGACATCCCAGAATGAAATCGCGCATTTGTCTGAGGCACCGAACGTCAGTCCCAGCCATGTCCAGTGAGACTGATTGATCTGCTCAGCCTTTTTCGCCTGCTCCTGTGGATCGGCGGCTTCCGACTTGGCCCATTGCCGATCAAACCACACCGATTTCGCATCGACTGGAAACGCGTCGCCATCAATGGTCATCGATCCCTTTGCCTGCATGTTGGGGAAGGCAAATTCATAGGAATCCGAGCCGAGAAAGCGAAGAAGGCCGGTTGTGCCGTTATAGAGTTCCTCTCGCTGCGGCGTCAGCACCACGTCGACGGAGTTCTCTCCCGATCCGAGCTTGAGCTGGAACTGGGACCGGTTCCCCTTCAGCGTGCCGAGGCTGGAATAGACATGGCATTCCGTCGTCGCCGTGCCAACTTTATCCGATGCTGCTTCTGCAGCGACTTGCGGACGCCAGATGCCGTCAGATCCATTCATCAGCAGGAACTCGGTCATGCTGCCCTGCGGGGTGACGCCTTGATGCCATTCGAAACCGACGATCTTGCCCCGACTTTCGAAGGCTGCATTGACATACCAGGATTCCAGAACGGTCGAGGGATGAGAAGCCAGATCCTTGACCGTATCGACAAACAGCGGCGTGCCCGATGTGGAGCGGGCTTTGCCGGTGGCGATGGCCGCACCCAGGCTAGAGGTCGCTGTGAGGCTGAGGGCCCCAAGCGCCAAGCCCCCGCCGAGCACCGCCCGTCTGCGGGCCTTTTGCGACAGAAGGGGAAAATTTGTGTTCAAATCGCTCATTTTGCTATCTTTCAATTTTGCATTTGGCGTGGCTGGCGAATGATTGGGGAGCGAAGGGAGATGCTTTGGTTGTGCTTGTGGAGCAATACCCCCTTAACGGCGTGCGCCGGTTGCGGCGTTACGCAACGGGATCAGCCGCGCCAGTTCCCACCATTTCAATGCGTGTGAAGCCGGTCACGGTTTCTTCGTCGAAGGTGCCGGATATCGTCGCCACGTCCTCGTATTTCGGTTCCGTTGGCGAGACGATTTCCTGCTCTATCATCACAGATGTGACGCACCTCCCCACCGGATCGACCGTCTGCTTGCTGTTTGTGAGTGCGGAGGGAGCCAGGTGTTGACGTTGTTCATCGTTTATGAATTTCGCTATGGGTCTATAGCGAAATTCATAAACCCAATTGCCTCCGCTATCAAGAGCGAGTATCGCGGCGATGCGCATCGATATCGACGGGGCGGTTTTTAAGATGAGTATTGTGTTGAACGCTGACGATTCCAATTCACCGCAGCAAGGCCGCCCACGCGACAAGAACCTTGATGACGCGCTTATTCGCATCACGTTGGAGCTTCTCAGCCAGACGGGTCTTGAGGGTGTGACCATGGCCAAGGTCGGACGGCTGTCCGGTATTCCCGCGACCAGCATTTACAGGCGCTATCCGGATGCAAAGAGCCTGGTCATGGCGGCAATCGAGGATGATCTGGCAAAGCTGCAATTGCATTTGGAAGATCACGGTTCGTTGCGTGCCGACCTGTTCGCGTTTTTGAAAATGCTTGCCGAGGCGCTTAATCCAGAGCGGGCGCGTATGCTTGCGGGCCTGCTATTGCCCATGCACCATGATCCGGAACTGGCTGCTCTGCTTTCCAAGAAACTCGAAGCAATTCGCAACGAAGGATGGCGCGGTGTGATTGATCGGGCGGTGCAAAGGGGAGCATTGCGGGCGCAGGCCCTGGAGGTGGAGCCGCTCGACGATGTGGCGCAAACGATGATTTTCTATCAGGCGGTGGTCAGGCGCATGCCGGCTGACGAGGTTTTCCTCAACCGATTGCTGGATACGGTCTTGATGCCTGCGTTGCAGCGCCTAGGAGATGGCGAGCCAGAAACAAACGTCGGCAGCGCCTGAAAATTGCGGCTCACGAAGGTCGGTCCGTCAGCCGTACATGTTTTTCACGACTCGTTCCGCCTTCGCCTGCATCCTGGATGCGAGGTCCAACGGGAACGAGCCGCATAAATCCGGCGGCCTATATGCACGCCTGGATCGGCAGGATCATTCCCACTCGATTGTATAAATAGTATATAACCAATTGAAATTGCTCGCAAATATTTTGCGGCCACTACGAAATTCCGACGCGTAGGCCGCCAAAAAGTTACGCTTTTGATTTTAAAGGGAAAATCGCCAAAAAAATATTTTTGAGGTTTCGCCAACTATCGGGACCAGTCGGGCGATTTTTGCACTCGCGGCGCCCGGCAACATATCCGACTCGCGTCAAAAAGTACCGTCACTTAATACATATCACGCATCGTGGGCTGGTGCCACCCAGCCGCTGGCGAGCCGCGCACAGCCTAACCCGAACCTTGCTAAAACGCTACTTTCTGGCTATATTACTGGAAATAAGTCAGAGGTTACTATGGGCAGCTCGCAAAAACGCGCCATCCAAAACTATCGATCTCGCCTTAGCGAGCGCGGTCTGGCGCGCTTTGAGGTGCTTGGTCGCGATGCCGACCGCGACCTTATTCGATCATTGGCGCGCCGCCTTGCCGAAGACGGCCCGGATGCCTCTCGCCTCCGCGCGGCTGTCAGCCAGACCATCGCCGGTGAGCCTCCGAAGAAAGGCGGCATCCTTGCCGCACTGCGCCGATCCCCGCTCGTCGAAGCCGATCTCGACCTTAGTCGTCCTCGCGAAGAAGGACGCAAGGTGGAGATCTGATGCGATATCTGCTCGATACCAACATCATCAGCAACGTCACGAAACCGACCCCATCGGAGCCCCTGCTCGTATGGATGGCAAACCAAAACGACGATGACCTTTTCATCGCCTCGCTCACTGTCGCTGAAATTCGCCGTGGCGTGCTTGAGAAGCCAGCAGGCAAGCGACGTGACGAACTCGAAACCTGGTTCATGGGCCCAGACGGTCCACAGATGCTTTTTGCAGGCCGGGTTCTATCGTTTGACGATAAGGCTGGCCTCATATGGGCGCGGCTCATGGCCGACGGCAAAGCCAACGGACGCCCTCGAAGCGCCCTCGACACGATCATCGCCGCCGTTGCCGAAGCCAACGACTGCATCGTCGTGACCGACAACGAAAAAGACTTCTTCGATATCGAGATCGTCAACCCGATCAGGGACGGCGACGGGGGAAAGAAATGACAGGACCAGCCGCAGCGCCGTTAGAATACCAGCTTATCGGTCTAACCGAGAGCGGCGATGTCGGCGATATCCTTTCGGCGCTCGATCAGAAGCAAGGCCGCGTCCGCCTGCAGGCCCTGATCGCAGAATGGCTGCGCATGGAGAACCTAGTTGTCCTCACCGGCTCCGGGACATCGGTCAGTTCCGGTGGCAAGACGATGGCCAATCTCGAAACTGCAGTCTTTGCGACAATCGAAGCGCTTGCCGATCTGCCCGCTTCCGTTACGCCGATCATCACCGCCCGCAAGGCCGATGTCGATTACGCGAACATGATGGACGAACCGGTCATTGGCTTCGAAGGCTGGCTATCCTTCATCGCCAATGCACTCGTCGTCACCGAGTCCACCGATGCGCCGTTCAAAGGTGTTATTTGGCCGATCGCCCCAGGCCCAACCGTCGCCGAGCTTCGATGGTTCGTCGATCGGCTTCGCATGGCGATCTTTGCTGAATGCGCCCTATCCCTACCGGACACTGGAGCCGCCAAAACAGCCGGCGGAATCGCACCACAGCTCGCGTTTCTCTCGAAGCTTGTCGCCCGTGACAGCAATCTCGGTCGGACTCACCTCTTCACGCTGAATTACGACACCCTCTTCGAACAGGCGCTTGAGATCCTCGGCATCCAGTACTTCGACGGCTTCACTGGCCGTGCCGACGCCCGCTTCGATCCGTCGGTCTATGGTCTCGACGTCTACTACCCGGGCGAGGTTGCCGAGGGTCGCGTTCGCCGGTTCGATAAGTTCCTGCACTTCTACAAGCTTCACGGCTCAATCCATTGGTTTGAGCAGGACGGCGAGATGCGCGCTCGGCATCCAAGCCTGGCACCGTTTTGCGCTTACGGAAGCCTCAACACGGCCGACAAAGCCGCGGCTCTGTCGAAGCTGGCCACGGACACGCCCTCGGTTGGCATCCTCCCCACCGCCAACAAGTTCGCCCAGACCCTAACGATGCCCTACGCGCATCTCTTCAGGTCGTTTCAGGTGCGTCTGGGCATTCCGCAAACCTTCCTTCTCGTCCTCGGCTATGGATTTGGCGACGATCATGTCAGTCGCATCATCGAAAACGCACTCATGAATCCGTCGCTGGTTATGCTCGTCGTTGAGCCTAATCCGAAGAGCCCGGTTATCGACCGCATTCGGCGCTATAAGGATTTGGGTAAGCGGGCCTTCGTCCTTTGCCCGACCGACGCCGCTTTCACCGCCGCGGCATTCAAGCATGCGACATTCGACGACTTCGCTAGGTCGGTGATGCCCGACGTCCAGTGGCTCGACGACTTTCTCCGATTGAGGCGCTTCGAAAAGCAAATCGCGTCGTCTTCGACGCCTGCGCCAGATCTGGACCCGGGAGTCTGACATGGACAACCCGCGCCTCGTCGGCCACATCGTTGCAGTTCAGGGCTTCCGTATAAAAGTCGAGCTTCTGCCCGAAACTCGATCGGCGCTTCGGGCGACGCTTGACGGCGTTCAAGTAGCGATCGCTATCAATGCCTATCTGACATTCTCGCTGGGCGCGGGTGAAACTGTCATCGGCATCATCACTGACCTCGAAGCGCGCGAGAGCTTCGATCCCACAAGCGGCGATGATCTCAGCCTCGAATTGATGAAGCCCAGAAGAGTCGCGAGCGTGCAATTGCTGGGGACGATCGAGCGCATCGACAACGAGCCCTCGTTCAGTCCAGGCATTTCAGTGCTGCCCACACTGGACACGCCCGCTGAGATCGGGTCGCCCGAAATCCTTCGCGCCGTCTTCGAGATACCACCGCGCCGGAACCAGCCCGAAGATTACAACGCAAAGGACTTTGATTGCGAGCTGAAGATCGGTCACCCGACGGGTCAATCGAGCAATGTCGTCCGCGCTTCGTACAACGACCTATTCTCTCGGCCGTTGGCCATCGTCGGCAACACCGGCTCCGGCAAGTCCTATTCGGTGTCGAGCCTCATACAAAAAGCGATGAAGGCACTCGACGGCGCTGCTCAGGAGCCGCACATCTTCATACTCGACATCAACGGCGAGTATGAGAAGGCCTTTCCGTCAGGCAAGACGACCGTGCGCCAGCCTGATCGGGTCTACCTAAACGGCGAGGAATTTGGCGTTCCGTTGTGGTTCCTCAACGCCGAGGAAATCTGTGCCTGGCTGAGCGCATCGGAGCAGACCCAAGAGCCCGTGCTCAAGGACTGGTGGGCCATTGCGAAGGGCGGAAGTGCAGATGATGCCGCCAACCTGAATTCCCTTCAGAATGCCATGAGCGCCTTGGATCAGCTTTTGAGCGAACTCACCCGCATCAAGAAGAAGGCGGCTGGCTCCTACTGCGATGCCGCGATCGGCCACCTCGCTGACACCGGGATCGATACCACGGCATTCGAAGCCCTATTCGCGCATCACCGAACGGCCAACGATTACAACACCGAGGTAATGAACAACCAGGCCGCAGTGGCGACGGAAGCGGAAAAGCTGAAAGACGAGATTCGCGAGCAAATCGTCGGAGGCAGTGGTGCCGCCGAAGCTGGAGTCCGCACTGCGGATTCGCCACTTCCGATCGCACGGGCAACATTGACGGATCCATCGTTGATCAATCGGGCGGTCTCCAAGGAAGATACGTTCAGGGTCGATGCGCATCTCACGACCCTGAAGCTCCGGCTGAAAACCAGATTAGATGACAAACGTTGGCGCTCGTTTCTCAACTACGAGGAAGCGGCCGTGGCGATCGCCGACCTCTCGTCCTGGTTCGGCCGCTTCGGTCTCGGCAAGGCGACGGGCCCCAAGGTGTCAGTGCTCGACCTGTCCATGTTGAGCAACGAAGTCCTCCCCTATGCCTGCGCCGTCATTGGCCGCATCTTGCTAGAGGCGCGCGAGCGACTGCCAGCAGCGTCCCGATACAAGCATCCATGGGTTTTGGTCTTAGAAGAAGCGCATAATTATGCCCGGCCAGGTCGTTCGGACGAGGATCGCGGCCATCGTCAAGCGCGTCTGACCTATGAACGTATCGCCAAGGAAGGTCGGAAGTTTGGCCTGTCGCTGATCATCGCCAGCCAGCGACCCAGCGAAATCAGCCAGACTATCATCAGCCAATGCGCCAATTTCATCAGCCATCGGCTGCAGAATCCCGATGATATCGACCACTTCCGTCGCATCATTCCGATGCAAGCACGGCGCCTGCTCGACCAAGTGACAATATTGGCATCCGGCGAAGCCATCGTATTTGGCAGCGCTTTCCATATTCCAGCGCGCGTACAGTTCGACCGCCCCGATCCCGGGCCATATAGCCAAACCGCCGCGCCCTACCACGAGTGGTCAAAGGAAACGAAGCTCTTCCCCTTAGATCATGTCATTGATGCCTGGGGGGTAAACAGCCCGAAACCAGCAGACTGACCCGCGAGCCCTATCTTACTGTTGCGGGAATACACCTTCTTTTGGCGACCACACGGTGATGCCACAGGGGCGATCGCGCCTCGGGTCTGCATACTCACAAGAATCGCAGCCGTGTTGGGGAACGTCAGCGGTCAAAACGCACCAAATTTGCAGTTTTCGGATCATAAACATGGCCCGTGATCGTGCCATCCTTGATGCGACTGACGGCCTCATCAACGGCGAATATCGGAACTAAGAACCACTCCTTGGGCACGATCGGTTGGCCGAAACGATCCTTGATCTCGACATCCAAGCGAGCGGCGCCAAAGACCTTGTGGATCAGCGTTTCGAGCTTAGCGCGGTTAATGTTGTAGAGTTCGTAAGTTGCGACGATCTCGACATCGGCCATGAGGTAGGTTGGATCAAGCCGAGCGTTAGCGATACGCCGCTCGACGCTACCGCCCGTCACGCCGATCTTGTGCAGGATCTCACGGTTGGCTGCGACCAAGGGGTGGTCGGACTTGCTCCGCAACACATAGATCGTGCCGCTGGCCTGATCACCATCGCCAGTCTGGTCATCGAATAACGGGCCGGCGCTGGGCTCGGTAATACGCCGACCAGCCTCATCCTTGTAGAGGGCGCGCTGCAGCGATCGCAATAGCAGGTCGCTCTCGGTGCCATTCGAATAGATCACCCGGAGCCGCGCGTCGGTTTCGCCATTGGGCGCCTTTATCGGCTCACCAACCTCCGCCACATAAGCGGTCTGGCCCCCAAGGATGAAGAATTGCCCGGGCTGAATGTCGGCTTTCAAGAAACCCGCGTCCTTGACAAAAGGTCTTGTGGTCCGCTGCCCGCTCTCAAGATCGACCTGTACCTGCTGAAATAGGGGTTTAAATCTCTCGAAATCCACGCACTTCTCGCGGCTCGCGATTTCTTCGGCCTCGCGCTTCTCTGCACTAGTGCGCACATGGCGCAGCGCGGTGATGTCGGATGAACCGGCCGCGCCCTCCAGTTCGGCGAGCAGTTCGTCCTCATCCATCGAGTCAGCGGGCGGGCCAGACGCCATGGGCGCACCTGTAAGCAGTCCCTGGTGATCAAACTGTGTGAGAAGGGACCGGCACTCTTCCAGCGCGCGCAGTCGGTCGAGCCGCAGGGCGTAGAGCCGTTCAAATATATCGCCATGCTCGCCATGGCGCGGAGCGTGGCCGTTTTTCTCGACAAAGCGCTGAATCTCCTCAAAGCCCGCGATGATGCGCTCCGCCCTGGGCGAACGGCCGCCCTTCTTTTCCGGTTGCGCGAAATCGTCGAGCTCCGCACGCAGTTCATCAAGGTCGAGATCACTCATAGCGGCCCTCATCCTTGAAGCGGACAAACGCGGCGGCACCTTCTGCCAGATGCTTTTCCCAAGCGTCGGTCGAACTGATCGACGGCAGACGCCCGCGCTCCCGCTTGAACTCAACGGCGCGCTTGGCGATCACCTTCGCCTCCTCCGGCGTCAGGGTGGCGCGCTTGGCGGCAATCGCTGCGGCAACCTGCTTCAGGCTCTCCTCGCTCATCGTCTTGGCAAGGATGGCATAGGCTTCCCCGAAGGGATTGATCCGGTCGATCAAGTCGATGTCCAACTCGCGCACGTCCATCGCGAACTTGCGCACGCCATCGACAAAGGCGGTATTCGCACTCTCCTCGCCGAGCGCGCTGCCCGCCGCGACTTCTTTCGCCTTCTGGGTCAGATTCAACGCCGCCACGGCATGCTGGCGGACAGCCTCCTGGTCCTCCGCGTCGAGCTGCGGGAACTTGTCCTTGATGATCTTGCCCATACGCACCTGGGTCAGTTCCTCGGGGACGAGTTCCTCGTCGAAAAGGCCGCGCTCGATCGTGGTCTTATCCTGCACGAAGGCGGCGATCACCTCGTTCAGATCCTCTTGGCAAATCCGCGTCGCTTCCTCGCTCTTGGGCGTCGCCAGGCCTTTGATCTCGATCTGGAACTTGCCGGACTCCTCGTTGAAGCCGACGTTACACTTGTTCGGATCGAAGCCGCCCTCGCCATAGTCGAAGCCCGGCGTCGGCTCATTTTGGGGATTCTTTGGCTTGAACTCGAAGCGGGGCGCAAGCACCTGTTCCATCAGCAAGCTGGCGGCGATGGCCTTCAGAGTGTCGTTGACAGCCTCGGTCACGATGTCATCTGCGGCGGCAGGCTCGGCGATTAGGTTCGAGAAGCGCGCGCGGGTCTTGCCCGGCGCGTCACGGGTGGCGCGGCCGATGATCTGCACAATCTCGGTCAGACTGGAGCGATAACCGACGGTCAGCGCGTGCTCGCACCAGATCCAGTCGAAGCCTTCCTTCGCCATACCGAGCGCTATGATGATGTCGACATGATCGCGGTTATTCTTCTGCGAGGGGTCTTTCAGCGCGGCGGACACGCGGTCGCGCTTGGTGGGATCGTCATCGACCAGATCGGCGATGCGCAGAATCCTGCCTTCCGCCGTCTTCACCAACTGAAAGCCAGTGGCGGGATCGGTTCCCTGCCAGGCACCCAGCTCCTCGATGATGTGCTCGACTTCCTTGATCTTGTCCTTCGTACTTTCGCGCGAATTGACGTTCGGGATGTGGATGATCGTCTTTTCGGCTGGGTTCAGCACTTTTAGAATGTCATCGGCATAGGAGTCCGAATAGAAAAAATAGCCGATGTCGAGCTGCTTCAGGTACTGGTAGCCATTGAGCTGCTCATAATAGGTGTAGGTGACGCTCTCGAACTTGCCTTCGTCCTGCGGCGCCAGCACAGCCTCGGCATCCCCACGGAAATAGGAGCCCGTCATGGCGACGACATGAACGTGGTCGCGCGCGATGAACTCGCCTAAATGCAGGCCGAGCTTGTTGTCGGGATTGGCCGAGACATGGTGGAATTCGTCCACTGCGATCAGCCGGTCGTCGAAGGCCTCGATCCCGAACTTGTCGACAGCGAAACGGAAGGTCGCGTGGGTGCAGACCAGCACCTTGTCATCGCTTTCGAGGAAGGTGCCGAGGGCGTTGACCTTGCCACCATTGTCGTTGCCCGGCGCATCGCAAAGGTTCCACTTCGGCTCGACATGCCAGTCGGACCAGAAGCCATGCTTGCTCAGCGGCTCGTCATGAAAGCTGGAGCCGATGGATTTTTCCGGCACGACGATGATAGCCTGCTTAACGCCCTGATTGGTGAGTTTGTCGAGCGCGATGAACATCAACGCACGGCTTTTGCCCGAGGCTGGCGGTGACTTGATCAGCAGATATTGCTCGCCGCGTTTGTCGAATGCACGTTCCTGCATCTGCCGCATGCCGAACTCGTTGGCCTTGGTCGAGCTGCCGTTGGTGGCGTAGCGAACCGAGACAGAGGGGACTTGTTTTTCGCCTGTCATAAGTCAAGTCCCTCATTCTTGCCGCTAATCTGACGATGCTTTTGAAATTCAGCTAGTTTGTCTTGGAAGAATTTTTCCATATCCCAACCCCAGTCCCAGAACTTCTTGGGGGTATCGGGCAACCTAAATTCGTGCCTCAGATCTTTGACCAAATTCACTGATTCTAAGCCAAGGTGCGCGTAGCCCTCCTGTCGCGCAGAAAACAATTCGTCGTAGTCAGGCGGAAATGAATTTTCTGCAGAGGCAGCAATATATCGATCCGTTTCGCGAGCATCGTTTGGCAAGGACAAGATGCGGTACGTGAGTTTGAAGCTGACGCTTCGCCAATCTATGTCATCTGGAAAGCTCGGTGGCTCCGGTTTGGTGGACTGTGGGACGTAATATTCTTCGCCTTGTTCGGTCCTTCCGGCTGGGCGACCCTCGCATGTTCCATCGTGGGAGACGACAGAAACGCAGCTCTGCGCATATTCATCAAGAACAGCGATGAGCCGAACAGCCGCATATCGGCCATTGCCCTTGCGTTTAAAGTGGTGCGTCAGCCAATCTTTGAAACCGGTGAGTAAGCTGCCGAGGATAACGCCCATAAGTCCGATGATTGCCGCGCTCATGCCGCACCGGCCTTTCGCTTCTTACCGTTCGCGGCTCCAGCGCTCATCTTGGTGTAAAGCTCGAACAGCTTTTCCAAGCGTTCGGTGTCGTTTTTGAACCGGCGGCCTATATAGATACGTTCCAGTACCTCGTCGTTGCGGTCATGTGCCGCGCGCAGGTCGGCGGGCATAGCATCGGGATCGTAGAGGTCGGCGATCGTCGCAGGAAAATGCGCCTCGCGCGCCAGCAGGATGTCCTCGGCGCAGCGGGTCAGGTCGGCCTTGTTCTTCTCGGTAAGCATGGGAACGGGGAAGGTGTTCCAAGCAAGCGTGTTTGTGTATGAGTAACGCCGCTCCAGTCGGCCGCAAACAGTTCCAACCCAAACTATATGTAGCTTTGATGCAAGAATTGCGAATTGAAAGAAATCTCCGTCGTATATTCCATAGGCGCGGTTTGTTATTGTAAAACGATCATCAAGTAAATCGACGGGAAGATAATCTCTCTTCTCGGACGACACTGCGGGCATTGCAATAAGATGATGGCGAGGGGCATTGTTTTCGCGGAAACGATGAGCCGTTGCCGCCATCGCCTTAACAGTCTCGTCTGAGTTTTGGGACCTGAGTGTCCTTACTGCCTCGACTCTCGCGGCGATTTCTGGAATAGCCATTGCGTCCGACAATTGGCCGTCTTCGATCCAAAGGCAGTATTTTGGCTTTCCATCTATGATTTCGCTTGATCCGCTAGCCCTGCGAATGAAGGTCTCACACTCTGGGCTACGCCGAAGGATTGCGTCTCTTTCGGACATGCTCAGGAGCAATTTCCCTCCTTCGTAGGGCATGTTGCCTCTCGGCATTACGTCGACAACGGAAAGGGGGTCATTGCGCTTATCAATAAGTACATCGATGTTCGGCACGAGGTACGGCCCAATGACTGAACAGTCGATAGCGCGTACGCGGCTCCCTTCTTCGTAAAAAAGGCGTGCTCCGCCACTGCTTTTCCGACTTAGACCGACAATTACGACAGTGACGCCTGCATTATTCTGGGCAAGATTTTGCCACTTGAAGTCCGTGTGAGCGAAATGAATGCGGCACTCGTTCTTCAGAATAATCGGCCATAAAAAAATTGCATGCTGGCCTTGACACACTGTGTTAATTGAAACGAACGCCCCATCGCAAGGGCAATACTTGCTATAATCACAAAGCTTCAGAAACCACCCTGAAACGTAATTTAGTGACTTCCAAGATCGTGTAAGAGCAGAAAAAAGCTCTTTTATATCGGCTTTTTGCTCGCTGGTTTGATCATTCGTCCAAACATACGGTGGATTGCCACAAATATACGTCTCTCCGCCGTCGTTCTCGAAGTCGATCTGTGCCTGATTGAGCGGCGTGTGGAACAGATCGTCGGCGTGGTACTTCACGCCGGTTCCCGTGGGCGGGCAAATGCTGAGCCAATCGAGCCGCAGCGCATTGCCACACGTTATCCAATTCTGAGCATCGAGCGGGAGGAAATCGCGTAGTGCCTCCTTCTGGCCTCGATAAAGCACGTCGCACTGATACTCGGCGATGATAAGCGCCAGTCGCGCGATCTCGGCCGGAAAGTCACGCAGTTCGATACCGCGAAAATTCGTCAGTGGAATTTCCGTGCGCCGGTCGGCCTCGTCTCGGCGCTTGTTGACCTCCGCCTCGATGGCCCGCATTTCCTTGTAGGCAATGACAAGGAAATTGCCCGAGCCGCAAGCCGGATCGAACACGCGGATCTTCGACATGCGCTTGCGCAGGTTGAGCAACATGCGCCCGTTGTCGCCAGCCTCTTCCAGCTTCTCGCGCAGATCATCGAGGAAAAGCGGGTTCAGCACTTTCAGGATGTTGGGCACGCTGGTGTAATGCATGCCAAGCGCACCGCGCTCATCGTCGTCCGCCACGGCCTGGATCATCGACCCGAAAATGTCCGGGTTGATCTTCTTCCAGTCGAGGCTTCCGATATGTAGTAGGTAGGACCTCGCGATGCGGCTGAAGCGAGGCACATCCGTGGTTCCGGAAAACAGACCGCCATTCACATAAGGAAAGCGGCTGGCCCAGCGCGGGACCCCGGCGGCGGCATGCGCTTCCGCCTTGGTGTTCATGGCGCGGAACAGTTCGCTGATTACCTCATGGGTGTTCGACGAATCCTTGGCGCTCATTGTTTCGATTGCCGAGGTGAACGCGGCACCGCTATCGAAAATCTCGGTGTCCTCTGCAAAGAAGCAGAAGATCAGCCGCGCCATGAAATGGTTCATGTCATGCCGACGCTGCGCGGTGCCCCATTCGGGGTTGTCCTTCAGCAGCTCGACATAGAGCCGGTTCAGGCGACTGGTCGCGCGGATGTCAAACGAACTTTCGCGGACCTGCTTGACTGTCGTGATGCCCGCCAACGGCAGGAAAAAGCCGAAGTGGTTAGGGAAATCGGCATAAGTGCAGGAGATCGGAGCGTCGTCGGTCGTGAGGTCTTCGGCTTCGAACAGCTCGCCGTCGGTCGCCAGTACGAAGCGCGCCTTCGCCCGCGCCGTCGCCGAGCTTGCCTTCAACGCTTGCAGCGTGTGCGTGACCTCACCTGGCTTGCAGGTAGCGATGTGAATGTTGTTGGTCTGAAGCACGCCGCCTAGATCGGATTTGTTGGAGTCGCCCTTGCGTAGGCGCTTGAGGGTGGTCTCCTTGTTCCCAAACGCCTCGAGGAACGCGTAGGGAAATTCTTCGGCGTCGAACGGCAGCTCCGCGAGCACCGAGATGGCTTCTTCGATTTCAACCGCGTTCATGAGCGCCCTGTTTGTCGTCGGGGGTACCAGCAAACGATTGGACGTCGATGCCGTCGGCCTTGTGCATCGCCTCGGCCAGCTCGTGATCGAGTTGACGGATCAACCACTCGCGGGCCGGCAACCCGAAAGCCTTCTCCAATCGGATTGCCATTTCAGGGGAGACGCCTGATCGCCCGTTCAGCAGGTTGCTGAGGGTCTGCCGATCCACGCCGAGAACGCGCGCTGCGTCGGTCACGCTCAGCCCGTGCTTTTCGAGGCATTCCTGCCGAACTACTAATCCTGGATGCATCGCCCAACCGATTCGCTCGAACCCTACCACGGAACCCTATAGTGATAATCGACACTCGACAATTGCCCACGCAGGATCTGGATCATCTTGTCCACGTAGTATTCGAGGTGACCAAGGCGCTCAGAGAAGTGACCGCATCCACCTTAGGGCCGCGCCTAACGACATCTCGGCAGATCACCCAGGCAGCGTTGGCAATCGCGACGCCGCGTTTGCGCTATCACATGGACGCCATGACAAATGCTGTCATGGTTCGCCGACGCCGATCCCTATGGCCCACCACAAAAAATCGTGCACCCGAGACTTCGATGCCCGCGACCTGGACATCAATCCTAGCAAGGTGAAAACGCCTGTTTTCCGTTGACGTGCCGGTCTAGTGTCGCAGAAAACGCCTGCGCCTCTTGCCAGAAGGGCATGGGAGCGGGTTTGATACCAAGAATTGCTGCCGATCTGCGGGCCATAGCTTATCCGGTCGAAAGTAAATATCTCCAATCTGGGGCTGGAGGGGGCTCATGGCAGGCGAAGAACACGTTTCCGTTGCAGTAAGAGACGACTTTCTGGCACGGCAAACCAAGGCGAAGCCAATACCAGCTCTAGCGGAGCTCTTGTGGAACAGCCTCGATGGCGATGCCACCGATGTCTCAGTGGAATTCGTATACGAAGACTTGGCTGGCGGGATGTCCAAGATCGTCGTCTATGACAATGGCGACGGGTTCTCACGAAACGACGCGCGGGCTCTTTTCGGCAATCTCGGTGGCTCGTGGAAACGCCATATCCGCCAGACGAAGCGCAATCATCGTATGATTCATGGGCAAGAAGGACGCGGCCGCTACAAGGCATTTGCTCTCGGCCAGTCCGCCACTTGGAAGGTGTGTTACGACGAACCGTCCGGCCGTAAGGCATTTGAGGTCAAGCTGCTCGAAGCTGATCTCACGGACGTCACCATCACCGAGGAAGCGCCAGCGCCAAGCCGCTCGACAGGGGTCATCGTAGAGATCAATGATCTCCGGCGCGATTTCAGAACCTTCGAGAGCGACGAAGGCGTTCAGGACATGAACGAGATTTTCGCGCTCTATCTCATGAATTATCGGGGTGTATCCATCTCGATTGCCGACCAGAGACTCGATCCCGCAAAGGCGATCGCCAGCCACCATAAGGTTTCGCTGCCGCCGATCGAAACCGCGGAAGGTGCCCGGCACAGCGTTGAGCTGGAAGTTATTGAATGGCGAACCGATGCACGCCGCGTACTATATCTCTGCTCCGCAAGCGGATTTCCGTTCGATCAGGTCGAGACCCGGTTTCACGTGCCCGGCTTCTCTTTCTCCGCCTACTTGAAATCCACCTACGTCGAGGAGCTTCACAACGAGGAGCGGGTTGCCCTCTCGGAAATGGATCCTCTGCTCACCGCGGCAGTCGAAAACGCACGATCAGCGATTAAAGATTATTTCCGAGAAAAGGCCGCAGAAAAGGCTCGGTCGCTCGTCGACGAATGGATCGCCGAGGATGTCTACCCATACCGAGGCGAGCCGCAAAACGCCGTCGAAAAAGTTGAGCGTCAAGTCTTTGATATCGTCGCAGTTCAGGTTCAGGAGCTGGCGCCGGACCTCGCGATCAGCTCTGCAAAGACCAAAGCTCTGCACCTTCGTATGCTTCGGAGCGCAATCGAGCGCGGACCCGAAGAGCTGCAACTGATCTTGAAGGAAGTGCTAGATCTACCTGCGCGCAAACAGAAAGAACTCGCCACACTCCTGCAAGAGACGACACTTTCAGCAATCATCACCGCCGCGAAAACAGTTGCCGATCGGCTCAAGTTCATATCTGCCCTAGAGTCGATTGTATTTGATCCTGAAACCAAAGGTCGACTGAAAGAACGAACCCAACTTCACAAGATACTTGCCGAGAATACGTGGATTTTCGGAGAAGAGTATAATTTGTGGGTGAGCGACAAGGACCTCCGTCGCGTCCTTGAAAAGCATCGCGATTATCTCGATCCGGACATCTCGATCGACGAGCCAGTCAAGGTGATCGGCAAGGCGCGTGGGATCATCGATCTGATGTTCTCTCGCTCCACCCGGCGGCATCGTGCCAACGACATCGAACACATGATCGTCGAGCTCAAAGCTCCTAGGGTGAAGATCGGGGCCAAGGAAATCACGCAGGCAAAACAATATGCAATCGCCGTCACGTCGGATGAGCGGTTCTCGACCGTCGATGGGGTCCGCTGGCATTTCTGGCTCGTTTCGAACGCCTACGACGATTTCGCCAAGCACGAAATTGAAAGCGGACCCGATCGCGAAAGGCGTCTGATCGCGAAAGGGCCAAGACATATTGTGGGAATCAAGACGTGGGGTGAATTGATCGAGGACAATCGCGCTCGACTGCAGTTCTTCCAGGAGCATTTGCAACATTCCGCCGATGAAGGCACCGCGATCAAGTATCTGCAGGAAAAGCACAGCCAATACCTGGAGGGTGTCATTGTGGAGGAACCCGATGAGAGCAATGGGGATGAGCCCGCGACTTGTGCCTCGGAGAATCCAGAGCAGCCTGCCCACCCATCTGCTCCGCCTGCAGCCCCCAGCGGCGAGCGTCCGCACTGACAGTGACGACGCGAGATTGATTGAAGGCAGTCGCGTGCCCGCTGAAAGGGCAAGACAGGAGACAGGGCATGCTCACGCTTGAAATCTTCGATGACGGCGGTGTTTTCCGTCATGGCGATGGTTATGAACAGATCGTCGAGGAACTGGATGACGCGCTTGATCAGCGCGACGGCGGGACGCTCGCGCCTGCAAAGTACCTCAAGACGCTGAAGGCGCTGGTCGATCGTCACCCCCACTTCATCGATGGCTATGCCCACTTGGGCAATGCACTCATGGAAGAAGGCAAGCCCAAGCTCGCACTGCAAGCCTGCCTTCATGGTCTGGACGTCGGTGAGCGCGCGATCCCCGCCAGCTACGCGGGTTCGATCGAATGGGGCTTGCTGGAAAATCGCCCCTTTCTGCGCGCGGCGCATGGCGTTGTCCTTTCGCAGCTCCGGCTTGGCCAACGCAAGGATGCTCTACGGCTGATGGAGAGGATGCTTGCCTGGAACCCGAACGACAATCAGGGCATCCGCTACCTGATTGGTCCGGAATATCTACGCGCCGGTGAAACGGCAAAGGCCGAGCGCTTTTTCACGGATGAAGCCCCACACTACCCGCCTTATCACTATGAGCATGCCCTGCTGCACCTGAAGGCCGGTGACCCCATCTCTGCCGCGACTAGGCTACGCCATGGTTTTGTCGCGAACGGCTATATCGCCGAGATGTTGTCCGGGACCCCCGAGCCGGCGGCGCTTGCGATCTGGCACGGCTCGAACCTTGCCGAACCGGAGACCGCTCGCGACTATCTGAACCAGTGCGGCGACCTATGGCAGCGAACACCGGATGCTGTCGCCTTTGTACGCTGGCTGCACACGCATCCCAAAGTTCTCGCCGAAAGAGCCGCGGTCCTCGAATGCCAGGAGGCGCTGTTGTGGGAGCACGACTTTGAAAAACGGCAGGCGTTGGGCTTGAAAGAGGAGGCAGCACGCGCGCGGATCGACGATGTCCTTTCGGCGGAGATCGTTCGGAAGAAGGCCGACCGCCATGGGCGACCGATAGAACCATGGCGATATCAACGCACGCGTTTTTGAAGCCTTGATTACGGTGCCCCGATTCATGGTTCTCGGGTTCGTCCCCGTAACCATCTAAGCGGCGCGACGTTTTTTATGAGGCGGATCGGTGATCGGAAAAAATCATATCTGATCGATAATGTTCAATAGTTGGCCAAATATGACTTAAAGACTGCGCGCCATTTGCATCTCATCACCGACGAAAGCAGCCTCATAGTCCCGCGCCGGCGCGCCAGAGACGCCAACCTGTCTGAAGGCCTCCCGCCATCCGTCCGAAACGCGCTGCGCCATTGTCCGGATCATCTCCTGTGCCTCGGCGTCGGGGATCTCGAAAAACGCGCAGGCTTCCAGTGCGAGGTTGATAGACCGATCATGGGCTCCGCCCTCTAGGATCGCGGTCTCGAGATGCGGGTTGCGATCCGGCGCCGGATTGACGTCGAACACCGGCGATAACCGCCACCGACCCGCCCCGACATAGAGGAAGCCATGGTTCTTCAGGTGATCGTCCTTGTTTGACACGAGGATCGTAAAAATCAGACGCCTGTAAAGCTCGCGGAAATCGTCAGAGGGATCGGGTGAACAAGACCGCATGAAATCGACGATCTCTGTATAGGAACCCAGTTCTGCGCCCGTCTTGCCGAGCGCGGTACGCGCGGAGATGTAGGGAATCCGTGCGGACCCGCGCCGGTCGAACCGTTTGATCAGCGCCACCGGAAACGGCGTGTCGGCCAACTCCAACCGTGTCTCGGGCGTGCGGATACCGCAGGCGGCCGCCAAGCGCAGCGTCGCGACCTCGACGCGCTCGATCGGCTGCTGATCGTGGACCGAGGTGAACTTCGCCAGCCATAGTGTATCGCCGTCTCTGACATTGGCTTTGGGGCGCGCGCCGCCGGAGCCGCCGGCACCAGCCAGGGCCTGCAACTCTTCGGGCGTGATTTCCTTGCCTTGCTCATAGGCTCGCGCGATCGCCGTGATGGTTTCGAGATCGACCACACGCGGAACGGCGTCGGCCGCCTTTCCGCGAATAACTTCCCCCTTGTCATCCAGAAAGCGCAACGCGCCTTGCCGGCAGGTATCGTCGGAAAGCGTCAGATACTCGAATTCGTTGAGACCATTGCCATAGGCGCGTTCGAGCAGCCTGCGCCCCCAACTGTCCGGCGCCGCATCGGCGAAAACGCCCGCCAACGCGTCGCGCATGTTGCCGAGCTGTCCTGACGTATGGAATGGGCCAGCCTCAAGAGGGAAATCAGGCTGTATGGCGAAGGAGCGCGGGTTTTCGATCCATTCTGGACCATAGGCGAAAGTAGAGAACTGCCGCGGCCCGGCATGGGTAAATCGCAATTGGCCCACCGATGTCCGGCCTTCGCCAAGCGCGACATGGGCGACGAAATCGGCCATCAGAAGGAAGCCCCGTCAGGGTCCACAACGTCCTGCCGATCCTGCGTCTCCTCCGTCTGAGCTTTCTGCTTTTTCAGCCTTGCCGCGAAGGAGCGGCCCCTGCGCGGTCCGTGCTCCGCTGCCAGCGCCAGCCCCAGATCGTCCTTGCGGATATCGACCAGGTCAGCGAGCCGCTCCAGAAGGCCTAGCACAACGAGAACGTCGGCAAGCGTTCCGATGGCAACGCCCGGATCACCCCGTTCAAGTCGGGCGATGGAACTTGGCGAGGTACCCGCACGCACGGCGAGATCCGCCACGGCAATACCACGCCGCAGCCGCGCGTGGCGGATATCCTGGCCCAGCCGTTCCAGTGCTGGCTTCGCCTTAGGAGAGCCCATCTCAATCATCCATATATGATGTAAAACGCTGATAAACCGATCATATATGACCAATTAGTTCCAAGGTCAAGAATTTCAGTTGGTGCCTCCAAGAACACCATCGCCTCGTTTTGCAGATCTGCGACAGGCGGGGCGCGAACTGATGCGCCGATATTCTCGATTTCCTTAGCCATTGGCGGTCAGCGCCTCGAGATAGGGCCGAATGACCGTGGCGACCGTTCCTCGTTCAGCTTGGCTGGCAATCTCGCTTGGCGTCGTCTTGCGCTGACGCAGCGCTTCCTGCAGGCCTTCGATCGCCACGGACAGGCCGATCTTGTTCCGATATCGGAAGCAATCGGCAATCGTCTTTGCGACACAGAAAACCTTCACGGGCACCCTCTCGACAGGGTGGGTCTCAACCCCCTCCGTCAGGAGACGATCTGTGAAACGCACCAGCCGAATGGGCGTGCCTTCGGGTCTCGGGGTCCAGTCCTTCTGCCCCACGGCGAGCCAAACCTGCCTCGGCAGTTGATCGGTCAGCCCGTGGAACGCCAGGGCCGAAACGAGGCAAACCACGCCCTTGGGGGCCCGCTTGGCGACCTCTGCAAGACTGTGGTGGATGTCGAGGGGCGCGTCGGAAAGCTGATAGAGCCCGCGCGCGAGTCGAAGCACCTCGCCGTCACGTTCCATGCGGCTCATGGTGGCGGCTGTTACGCCCGCCTCGCGCAGCTCTGCCAGGCGCGACATTCCGCGCGCGGTCAGCACGGTATAAGCAATCTGGCGTTGGGACATGGATGACGGCACGATACGGAAACCCGGAACATAGGACTTACTGTCCGAGGATTTGTATCATTTTCGCATGGTGAAGAAAGGTGCGAGGTAAGAGGCTGCCGTTTTACGAAACGCGTTCGCCTCAAACGGACTTGAGCAAACAGCGACGATTGATCTTCGGATCGCCTTCTGCATCCACACCGGGAGGGGAAGGCCTTCCCCTGCGTCCGAGCCTTGGTCTCGACGGACCCCTTCTGCGGGGCGGCTGCCCCGCAACGCCCCGCTGAGAGTGAGAGAGCGGACTTGTTTCCGGTGACGGGTTGAAGGTCGGAGAAGAGGTCTCTGACGCCCGTCGTGGAGATTGGTCCCATGAATATGCAGGTCCTCAATGCGCGCCGTGACACCAGCGGCGGTTACAAGGTCGATGTCGGCCGGGGCGAGCGGGTCGGCCGCGTCTCGTCCGAATGGTTCTCGCGCCCGGCCGACGAGCGCTACCTTTCCTTGTCCGAGTTGGCCCACACGGTCCGCGACCGCACCGAACGCAGCCGGACGCGGGTGGTGGAGAGCGCGCTTATACACGTCGAGGCGAACCGCAACGACCCGGAGCGGTTGGCCCTGATCCTGCCGGGCACGGATGCGCCAATCGCGCCGACGCACTGGTCCTTCGGACAACTCGCCAGCCTGGTCGGAGCGCCCGCCGCCTATTTGCGGCAGCTCCCGGCCGCACTTGCCGGCATCAACCTGCAATACGGCCTGGCCTCCAATCGGGCCGAACAGATCAAGACGCTCGAAACCGATACTGGCCGTGTCGAGCTGCGCGCCGTCACTGGCCCGGACTATGGCCGCATCTACGATCACGAACTGGTAGAGGCGGTGCAGCGCATCGCCGGCAACGGCACAGGCGACACACGCTGGAAGGTCCCGGGCGTGCTCGACTGGTCGACCGGGATCTACAATCCGCGCGTCGACATCACCAAGGATACGACCACGCTCTACGCCTCTGATCGCGACGTCTTCCTGTTCCTGGTCGACGACCTGAATCCGATCGAGGCCGGCCGACTGCCGGACGGCGCGCCCGATCTCTATTTCCGGGGCTTCTATTGCTGGAATTCCGAGGTCGGCGCCAAGACGCTCGGCATGGCGAGCTTCTATCTGCGCGCGGTCTGCCAGAATCGCAATTTGTGGGGCGTGGAGGATTTCGAGGAAATCACCATCCGCCACTCCAAATATGCCGCCAATCGCTTCGCGCACGAGGCAGCCCCGGCGCTGCTGAACTTCGCGAACTCCTCGCCCCTGCCGTTCGTCAACGGCATCAGGGCGGCCCGCGAGCGGATCGTCGCCAGGACGGACGAAGACCGCACTGACTTCCTGCGTCGTCGCGGCTTCTCCAAGGCCGAAACCGGCAAGATCATCGACAGGGTTCTGGCCGAGGAAGGCCGCCCGCCGGAGTCCATCTTCGACTTCGTGCAGGGCATCACTGCCGTCGCACGCGACAAGCCGCATCAGGACGCCCGCCTCGACATGGAGGGCAAGGCCAAGAAGCTGCTCGATCGAGCTGCCTGAAAATCGTGAAGCCGGAGATATGGATGTCCGTATTTCCGGCTTTGCGCGTTCGTGCCTTCCCGTTTGTCCGGTTCCGTGGCGCTGCCCTCATAGAGTGAGAGGGCGGCGCTTCGCTTCGTGACGGGTTGGAGGTCGAGAGAGAGGCTCCCGACCGCCCGTCGCGGAGATTATCCCGATGGCTACTGCCACTCAAAAAATCACCCTGTCGTGCTCGCGCGACATCCCCTTCAACAAGCTCGTTTTGAGCCAGGCGAACGTGCGCCGCATAAAGGCCGGCGTTTCGATTGAAGACCTTGCGGTCTCGATCGCGCGTCGCGGCCTGATCCAGAGCCTTCACGTCCGGCCAGTCCTCGACGCTGACGGACAGGAAACCGGCATGTTCGAGGTTCCTGCCGGTGGCCGCCGCTATCAGGCCCTCGCGATTCTGGTGAAGCAAAAGCGCCTCGCCAAGACCGCGCCGGTTCCCTGCGTTGTCGGCGACGCTGCCAGCGGCATCCTCATGGAGGAAATCTCGTTCGCTGAGAATGACGAACGCGTTCCGCCACATCCTCTCGATCAGTATCGCGCTTTCCAGACCATGCGCGACAAGGGAATGACCGAGGAAGATATCGCCGCCGCCTTTCTCATTGACGTGAATGTCGTCAAGCAGCGTCTGCGCCTGGCCTCCATCTCGCCAGTGCTGCTCGATATCTATGCCGAAGACGGTATCGAGCTGAAGCAGCTTATGGCCTTCACCGTCTCGCAGGATCATGCGCGCCAGGAGCAGGTCTGGGCAGCGATTAAGGACGGCTGGCAGAAGGAGCCATGGCAAATCCGCCGCATGCTCACCGAGACTGCGGTACGCGCATCCGACAAGCGCGCCGCGTTCGTCGGCATCGACGCCTACGAGGCGGCGGGCGGCTACGTCCTGCGCGATCTGTTTGAGGACGACAATGGCGGCTGGCTGCAAGACCCGGTACTGCTCGATCGACTGGTCGGCGAAAAGCTGAAGACCATTGCCGAGGAAATTGCCGGCGAAGGCTGGAAATGGGTCGAGATCGCCGTCAACTTCCCCTATGGCCATGACGATGGCCTGCGCGGGCTTGTCGGGACGACCGTCGACCTGACGGAGGAAGAGCGTGCTACCCGCGAGGCGCTTCGTGGCGAACATGATCGTCTGGAGGCCGAATACGCTGAGACCGACGATGTGCCCGATGAGATCGATCAGCGCCTTGGCGAGATCGAGCAGGCGCTCGACACCTTCGAGCAGCACCCGGTGATCTACGATCCGGCTGAGATCGCCCGCGCCGGCGTTTTCGTCAGCATCGATCGTGATGGTGATCTGGTCGTCGATCGCGGCTTTGTCCGCCCCGAGGATGAAGCTCCGGTCGCTATCGATGGCCAAGCGAGCATATGTGGACACCCCCTCGGTCAAGCCTTTCTTCTGATCTTTTTGAACCCGGCTGGCTGCTCGCATATGTCCGGCCTCTCTGATGATCGGCCGAACGGCCGCGGGCCTTGATGAAATCCGCGGATCATGGTCCCAATCAAAAAAGCGCATTCTGCAGATGCAGTCTCGCGAACGGGTTGTCCTGATCCCCGGCGGAACCGGTATTCATCACGATCGTCTGGCAGGCCCTCCGAACTCGGTGACGCTGGTGCGTCGGTTTCTATGCGATGGCGTTTGTGTATACCGTCTGCCGAGTCATCACGGCCCATGCGATCCGCGCCATCTTGTTCGCCAGCGCCACGGTCGTCAGGCGCGGGGGCTTCGTTAACAACAATTTCCTGACCCACTCGATGAGCGGCCCGTGCATCTTATGCCTGACATGCCTGAGGACGGCTGTCGCGCCGACGATCAGCAGCGTTCGCAGATATCGGTTCCCGGCCTTCGTGATCCTGCCGAGGCGCTCTTTTCCTCCAGACGAATTCGATCGTGGCGTCAGCCCGAGCCATGCGGCAAATTCTCGCCCCGACCTGAAGACTGACGCATCAGGCACCGTCGCCGCCAGTGCTGTGGCAGTGATGACGCCGACGCCCGGGATCGTCGCAAGCCTGCGGCCTGCTTCGCTCGTTCGTTGCCATTCGCGTATCTTGGCTTCAAGTGTCCTGACCTCGGCGGTCAGGGAGTCGATTTGCCTGGCCAAGGATACGACAATGTCAGTCACGAGCGGCGGAACGTCCAGCTCTGTCGGCTCGTGTGCGAGCACCCGCTCGACGAGCTCTGCCGTTCTTTCGATCCCGACCGGCGCCACGATGCCGATCTCGGTGAGATGGCCTCGTAAGGCGTTCACCAGCATGGTCCTCTGCCGGATGAGGAGAGCACGCGACTTGTGCACCATCAGGATCGACTGCTGCGACGCGGTTTTGATTGGAACGAACCGCATGGTCGGCCGGGTCACAGCCTCGCAGATCGCCTCGGCATCCACCATGTCGTTCTTCCCCCGCTTCACGTACGGCTTCACATAAGCCGGCGCCATCAGCTTGACCTCATGGCCCATGCCTGTCAGTTCGCGAGCCCAGTGATGCGCGGAGCCGCACGCCTCCATGCCGATCAGACTCGGCTCCAGCTTGGCAAAGAATGCAAGAAGGTGTGTGCGCCGGAGTTTCTGAGCGATCACGACACGACTGCTGTCATCAATGCCGTGAACCTGGAAGACATTCTTTGCAAGGTCGATTCCGATTGTCAGCCTGGACATCCCGTTTCCTTTCCAACGTTTGATTGGTCCCTGCCGATATTCTCGGCGGTAGTGGTGGGGGTGTCCACATCATCAATAATGATGCCGATGACATAGCTTCAGAAGTCGGTGCCCGCGCCAGCATCCAACGGGCCGTCATCACCATCGGCGGCCAACCGGCCGAGCCGGAGGATGATGACGAAGAAGACGTCATCAAGCCGCTGCCGGAACGGCTCGTGATCGAGCTGACCGCACATCGCTCGCTGGCACTTCGCGATGCGGTCGGCGCCAATCCTCATGTGGCGCTCACGGCCCTTTTGCATAAGCTGGTTCGCGACACCTTCCAGCGCACCGGTACGTCGGGTGCAAGCCTGCAAGCTTCGGTCAATCACGTCTTCTTCCGTGAGCAGGGCAGGGATCTTGCTGAGGCATCCTATACGAAATCCGTCACGCAACGGCATGAAGACTGGAAGACGGATATTCCGGCCGACGATGACGCGCTCTGGGATTGGCTTGCCGCGCTCGACGACACCAGCCGCCTGGCGCTGCTCGCCCATTGCGTCGCTTTCGGGGTCAATGCTCTCTACGAGCGCCCGAATCCCCACAGCGCTACCGGCATTTCGCAGGCAGGTCTGGACCGCCGCATGGCTGAGGCGGATCGGCTGGCGCGTTCCACCGGGCTGGACATGGTGGACGCAGGCTTCCGACCGACGGTCGAGAACTATCTCGGCCGCGTGACCAAGCCCCGTATCCTCGCCGCCGTCCGAGAAGGTGCTGGCGAGCGTGCGGCCCAGCTCATCGTCCATCTGAAAAAAGGCGACATGGCGGTGGAGGCCGAGCGCCTTCTGGCGGATAGCGGCTGGCTGCCTGAACCGCTGCGCCTTGCCGATCTCGATGGCGAGGCTGCCGCAGAGGTCACGGCGGCCGAAGCGGATGGCGCGGGGGAGGCGCTGCCCGATTTTCTCGCCGGTGACGACGAGGACGATATGGACGATGCCGACAACGACGACGATCATGGTGCGACGATCGCGGCCGCATAGACGCGACGCAGGGCCGATGTGGTCGGCCCCGCATTTCTGGTCCCCTTCAGACAAGGCGTTCCGCTGTCCGGCGGAGCGCCTTTTCTCATGCCAAGCTCGGTCATCCCTTCCTGCTTGTCCAGGGATGGAGCTGTATCAGTGGTGAGCAGCACTTCTTGAATTTCTTGCCGCTCCGGCAAAAGCATCGATCATTCGGTCCGGTATGGCGACCGAGGTCGACGAAGACGGCACCAAGCCTTTGCTGGACGTCTCGTCCGAGTGCTGCGAGATGGTTACGGTCCATCGTGAACTGGTTTCCCACGGAATGCCGCTCGATCGTTCGCTGTAATGTGTCGGCAGCCCGTATCCAGTCCGAAACGCTCGCAAACCGACCGAGGCTCTTCTTGATATTGATCAGCCGCTTTTGTCCCACGAAATCGTATGTGCGGACAGGGTCCGAGAGAAACAGGATTCTCGTCTCACCGTTTATCGGCGGGGTGATATCGATCAATACCCCGTCCTTCTCCCACACTGCATGATGTTCCGCCTCGATGAACACGCGCGGCCATTCCCAGATCAGCCAGCCATAGACGAACGATCCGCCGTCACGGTCCACCTTGGCCGAGACATTGTTGAAGCATTCTGATGGTTGCGCATCGCCATCGGGCTGGACTGCAACATAGGACGGCCTGGCGTCGGCATTAATGCCGGCGCAGAACTCCACCACGGCGGGGCTGATCTCATTCGGCGACGTCGTATAGCTCTTCTTGAACAGGTCGGTGCTGATTGCGGGCACGCCGATCCTCCGGGTTCGGTGTTACGGCTATCAGTCGCGTTGCACGACGACGACCTGCGACAGGCCCCGGTCGATGGCCTGTTCCTTCGCCCGCTCTATCACCTCGTTCAGAAGGATGTCGAAGGGGCCGGAGCCTCTCCGGTCCTCTTTGTCGCTGATGTGGAAATAACCTTTTTCACTGGTGCCGGGAACGCCGTCCCTGTGAACGCGCACAACGATGTGGCGTTCGTCCGGCATTTCGGGCGGCGCCCAGATAACTGTTACCATTTTTCGGCCTCCATAACCCATGCACGTGCCGTCACCATAGCGTCATCGACAAGACGGGCCATGTCCGCACCAGGAATCATCCTGTGTAGGGAGAATATCTCAACTCATGGTGGACGGTTCCGATTTATGATCTTCTCCTGCTTATTTCCTTCTGGACAATAGTTTGAATATCCGACGAAACAATATCGCCGCTACATTGGGGGATCGCATGGAAGTCGAAGGACAAACGATCCAGGCGATATGGGATGCGTTGCAAAGACCGGAGCCGTCCGATCGCCCTGTCCCGGTTTCGTTGGCCACAAGGATCGCGGAAACCGGATGGGCATCGACGGCTGATATCGAAGATTTGCTGCTGATGCTCGACCGCAGATCGGACCCGCCTGCGGTCATCGATATCGAAAAGTTCACCGCCGCGCTCAACCTGCCGTTTCGCGCTGTGTTCTCGCGCCCGAAACATCGGCTCGATGACGGTTTCGGTCATTCCATGCTTTCCGCGATCGATGCCGCCGCCTTTTGCATCTTCATCGAACGGCTGGGCTTCCGGATCGATCTGACGACCTTGTGCGCTCGGCTCAAGGGGGCAATTCCGCCGGTTTCCCATCTGAGCGAGGACGAGATCTCGGTTCTCTTCTATGATCAGAACCGTCATCGCATGCCGCCTGTGACCCTCTCGGCGCCTCATCGGCCATGGCGGGGAATGCGCACGATGCGACACAAGACGGGATCGGGCTACCGACTGGAATATGTGATTGATGACAATGGCGAGCCCTTGTGGCTGAAGATCGTCGCTCCGAAATATCGCAAGCGCCCAGAGACGCAATCCGTGACCTGCCCCGATTGCGGAATGCTCTACGTCAAGGGCCTGCGGACCGACGAACAGGTGCACCGGTCGTTCCACCGCAAGCGTTTTGCCATCATCGACCCGAAGCCGAACTGGCAATTCGCAGATGCATTGTCCCGCGATCTCGACGCTCCCTGGGTGGATGCGTCGTCACCGAAATGGAAACGCAAGGCGGTTTATGATCGAGCGCTCGAGTTCAAGCGCGAGCTGAGCTACGATTTCGTGCAATGGCAGACCGACCCCGATCACGACAGTGAAGCGGTCGGGTTTCTGTTTTCCGATGACGAGGACCGGATCGTCGGTGCCTGTGCGTTTCGCCCCCAGCCGGCTGGACGCGGTGACAACCCTTGGCGGCTCGACTGGATATGGATGTGCCCCGATGCGCGGCGCCGGGGTCTGTTGGGGCGCCAGTGGGATCGCTTTCGTCAGCGGTTCGGTGTCTTCGACATCGAGCCGCCGATCTCGGAAGCGATGCAGGCGTTTTTACGCAAGCGAGGATGCGCCGGCCTGATCAGGTGATCGTTTTAGGAATTCGGCCAGCAGCCTGTTAAACGCCTGCGCCTCCTCGCGATGGACGGCATGACCTGTCCCGGCGAGCCGGATCGGCTTGCCCGTCCAGACGTTCCGGTAAGAGAGGCTGTCGACATAGTCCAGATTGACGACGGGATCGTCAGCGCCGTTGATGATCAGCAGGGGGATCGCCGTCGTTTCGGCCACCTTGCGCTGGTCGCTGGTTTTGCCGGCCTGTGCGTCTTCCATCATATATTGCCGCGCCCGGCCGTCGGTGCGCCGGATCGCGGCGAGGAACGTTTCATTGCCTTCGTCCTTTTCCCCGAGCGCCATCCTGGCGATCATCCCAACCTGTTCTTCGGTAATGACGAGGCTGCCGGTATAGCCCATGTCCGGGCTGGGCACGAAACCGGCGATCAGTCCCTCGATGCTGTTTTCGATCGGCGGCGTGCCGAAAATGGCGGCGCCGGCAATCGACGCTTCGTGGCGCGCGAGCAGTTCCAGCGCGACATGACCGCCGAGTGAATGGCCGAGCACCGCGTATCGTGTCATGCCGATCCCGGTCAGCAATTCGGAAACGGCATTCGCATAGCCGCTCATGCTGTAGCTTCGACGTGGGTCTGTCGCGTCGGAGGAGCCTCCGTGACCGGGCAGGTCGATGGCAATGGTTCGGTATGTGTTCCCGAATGCCGCAATCTGGGGCGCAAAGCTCTCCTTGCAAATAGAGTTGGCGTGCAACATTACAATCGCAAGGCCATCGGCGCGATTATCGTAAAAAGCTATTCTGCCGTGTGATGTGTCGAAAAACTGTTCTTCCATATGTTCTCTCATGTCGCTTGTCGTTCATGTCGCCGTCCCCGATTTGATGGGACGGTTGCCACGCATGTTCATGACGCGGAGGGAAGCCGCAATATGCAAATCTGCATGTAACGGCGGTTGTCGGAAAGGAAGAGGACCGTGGGACGGGTTTGAGCCCGGGCGGTCGAGAGAGAGCGCTGCGCGGGCTTCCCGTTCCCGCTCTCCTGAGGCTTCCTCTCATGAACATCGCCTTGCCCGTGGCCGCTCCGGTCGCCCCTGTTGCCCATGCGCCCGCCATTCTCGCGGCCGCTAATCATCTTCTCGACTATCTCGAACGCGGTGAGCGCGTCGACACGACTGTCCTGCGCTCGGCCATGGAAACCGCCTTCGGTGTGTCCGATTCCAGCGGAGTCTGGAATTGGAAAGCGGCCTACGACGCTTGCGAAGTCGCCACGGTCCTGTTTCTGCGCAAATACGGACGTGCGCTTTTCCGTAAAGCCGTCTCTCCGGTTTCGCGGCTTTCCGCCCTGTCGAAAATCGCCGGCCTCCTACCGACCCAAACCCGCCGCTCGGAAGAGAGCCAGGCATTCCAGCAGTTCTCGACGCCGGTTCCGTTGGCCTTGGCGGCGGTGACGGCGGCGGCCGTCACCGCGAACGACATCGTGCTCGAACCTTCCGCGGGGACCGGGCTTCTCGCCATCCTGGCCGAGATCAGCGGCGGCACGCTCGTCCTGAACGAGTTGGCTGAGGTCCGCGCCGATCTGCTCGCCTCTCTCTTTCCGGCCATCGCCGTCACCCGCGTCGACGCCGCGCAAATCGACGATCATCTTGCACCAGGCGCGGTGCCATCCGTCGTACTGATGAACCCACCGTTCTCCGCCCTGGCGAATGTCTCCGGCCGCGTGGCCGATGCCGGCTTCCGCCATATCGCCTCGGCGTTGAACCGCCTCGCGCCCGGCGGACGGCTGGTGGCGATCACCGGCGCCAATGTTGGCCCGGATATTCCCGACTGGCGCGACGCCTTCGTCCGCTTGCAGGACCGGAGCACGATCGTCTTTTCCGCCGGTATCGCCGGCTCGGTCTATGCCAAGCACGGCACGACCTTCCCGACAAGGCTCACGGTCATCGACAAGGTGCCTGCCGAGGATCCCGCCATCGTCCCGGCCTCGCCGGGCGTGGCGCCGGACGTCACCACGCTGCTCGGCTGGATCGAGGCTCAGGTTCCGCCACGTCGGCCTGTCGCGTTGCCGGAAATCCCGGCGCAGCGCCCGGCCACGGTGCCCCGCAGCGAGCGCGGCTATCTCACCCGCTCGGCCGTTTCGCGTCCGGCTGCGGCCGTCGCCGATCCCGAAGGCGTGGAACTGGCTTATGAGAGGGTGGATTGGACGCCGCCTGAGGGCGCGCATCTAACCGACGCCATCTATGAAGAATACGGATTGCAGTCGATCCGCATTCCCGGCTCTCAGGCCCACCCGACCAAGCTGGTCCTGTCCGCCGCGATGGCGAGCGTCGCGCCGCCGAAGCCGAGCTATCGGCCGATGCTGCCAGCCAACATCCTCGGCCTCCTGTCCGACGCCCAGTTGGAAACCGTGGTCTATGCCGGTGAGGCCCACTCCGACTATCTCGCCGGATCGTGGACGGTCGATGACACCTTCGACGTCATTCAGGCCGCACCGGCCGACGCCGCGAAGGCGGTGCGTTTTCGCCGCGGCTTCATGCTCGGCGATGGGACCGGCGCGGGCAAGGGACGCCAGTCGGCCGGCATTATTCTGGACAATTGGTTGCGCGGTCGCCGCAAGGCCGTCTGGGTCTCGAAATCCGACAAGCTGATCGAGGACGCGCAACGTGACTGGTCGGCGCTCGGCATGGAGCGCCTTTTGGTTACGCCGCTCTCGCGCTTTCCTCAAGGCGCAAGGATCACCCTGTCGGAAGGCATCCTATTTACAACCTATGCTACGCTACGCTCCGACGACCGTGGAGAGAGGGTTTCCAGGGTCAGGCAGATCGTCGAATGGTTGGGCTCCGACTTCGATGGAGTGATCATTTTCGACGAGAGCCACGCAATGCAGAACGCCGGCGGAGGCAATGGAGAACGCGGCGATGTCGCCGCCTCACAGCAAGGACGCGCAGGGCTGCGGCTGCAGCACGCGCTTCCCGACGCGCGTGTCGTCTATGTCTCCGCCACCGGCGCCACCACCGTCCACAATCTCGCCTATGCGCAACGGCTTGGCCTCTGGGGGGCTGAGGATTTCCCCTTCGCCACGCGCGCCGAGTTCGTGGAAGCGATCGAGGACGGCGGTGTCGCGGCCATGGAGGTTCTGGCCCGCGACCTCCGCTCGCTCGGCCTCTATACCGCGCGCGCGCTGTCCTATGACGGTGTGGAATACGAGCTGGTCGAACATCGGCTCACGGAAGAGCAGCGTCGTATCTATGACGACTATGCCGGGGCATTCTCGATCATCCACCGCAATCTCGACGCGGCGATGGAGGCGGCCAACATCACCGGCAGCGACGGCACGCTGAACAGGCAGGCCAAGTCAGCCGCCCGCAGCGCCTTCGAATCGGCCAAGCAGCGGTTCTTCGGGCACCTCCTGACCAGCATGAAAACCCCAACGTTGCTCCGCTCGATCGAACGCGATCTCGAGGCGGGGCACGCCGCCGTTATCCAGATCGTGTCGACTGGCGAAGCGCTGATGGAACGCCGGCTGGCCGAGATCCCGACCGAGGAATGGAACGACGTCCGCGTTGACATCACGCCGCGCGAGTACGTTCTCGATTACCTTGCCCATTCCTTTCCGGTCCAGCTCTATGAGCCGTTCATGGACTCGGATGGCAACCTGTCGTCGCGTCCCGTCTATCGCGACGGTCAGCCCGTCGAGAGCCGCGAAGCCGTTGCTCGCCGTGACGAGCTGATCGAGCGGCTTGCTTCGCTCCCGCCCGTTCCCGGTGCGCTCGACCAGATCGTCCAGCGCTTCGGCACGGACATGGTGGCGGAGGTGACGGGCCGCTCCCGCCGCATTGTCCGCAAAGCGGGTGCCGCCTCCATGTCGGGCGCCGAGCCCATGGGGGATCGCCTTGTCGTCGAGAACCGCGCGCCATCGGCCAATCTGGCGGAGACGGCCGCCTTCATGGACGATCTGAAGCGCGTGCTGATCTTCTCGGACGCGGGTGGGACCGGGCGCAGCTACCATGCCGAGCTGTCGGCGCGGAACCGCCGCCTGCGCGTCCATTATTTGCTGGAGCCCGGCTGGAAAGCCGACGCGGCCATTCAGGGGCTCGGGCGCACCAACCGGACGAACCAGGCGCAGCCGCCCTTGTTCCGTCCGATCGCGACCGACGTGAAGGCGGAAAAGCGCTTTCTCAGCACCATCGCACGGCGTCTCGACACGCTCGGCGCGATCACGCGCGGCCAGCGCCAGACCGGCGGGCAGGGCTTGTTCAGGGCCGAAGACAATCTGGAGTCGCCCTACGCACGCGACGCGCTGCGCCAACTCTACCTGCTGCTCGTGCGGGGCAAGATCGAGGGATGCTCGCTCGACCGCTTCGAGGCAGCCACCGGCCTGAAGCTGATGGACAGCAATGGCATCAAGGATGAATTGCCGCCCATCACGACCTTCCTGAACCGGCTTCTGGCGCTCACCATTGAGCTTCAGGCCATCCTCTTCACCGCCTTCGAGCAATTGCTCGACGCCAAGGTTCAGGGAGCCATCGCCAGCGGCGTGTACGATGTCGGGCTGGAGACGCTGACGGCCGAGAGCTTCGTCGTCACAGACCGCAAGACGATCTACACCCACCCGGCGACGGGCGCCGAAACACGGCTGCTCGCCATCACCGAACGGCGGCGCAACCGGCCGATGACGCTGGACGATGCCTTCGGCTGGATCGCCGACGGCAACGGCAAGCTGCTGGTCAATGCCAAGTCAGGTCGTGCCGCCGTGCAGGTTCCGGCGCCTTCGCTGATGCTGGACGATGGCGAGATCGAACGGCGCGTGCGGCTGATCCGGCCGATGGAGCATCACCACGCTTCGCTGAAAATGATGGCCGAAAGCCATTGGGAGAGAACCGACCGCAAAACCTTCGCCGCCGTCTGGAACCGGGAGGTCTCGGAAGTTCCGGCTTTCTCCGACAGCGCCATTCATGTGGTCGCCGGACTTCTACTGCCGGTGTGGAAACGCCTTCCGAATGAATCGACGCGCGTCTATCGGCTCCAGACCGATGACGGCGAGCGCATCATCGGTCGCCGCGTCTCTCCGGCCTGGGCCGCCAATGCGACCGCGGCCGGCAGGACCGCGCTTGCGGCGGACGACGCCTTCGCCGCGCTGATGGACGGCCGCACGATCCTGGATCTCGCCGAGGGCCTGCAGCTTCGCCGCGTCCGCGTCATGGGGGCGAACCGCATCGAGCTTTCCCGCTTCAGCGAAGCCATGCGCGAGAGGCTGCGCGCCTATGGTCTCTTCACGGAGATCATCTCGTGGAAGCTCCGCTTCTTCGTGCCCGTCGATGCCACAGGTGTCACGGTGCTCGGCAAGCTGCTCGAAACCTATCCGGTCGAGCGCATCGTTGAACGGGAGGCAGCTTGATGTCCCGTCACGATGCCTCGGATCTGGCAATCCGTCTCGGCCGCAACGCCGAGGCGGTCTGCCGCCACTATCTCTCGTCCGGCCATCGTGCCGGACGATACTGGCTCGTCGGCGATCCGCAGAACAATCCCGGCCGGTCGATGTTCGTGCGCCTGACCGGGCCGGAAACCGGCAAGGGAGCCGCAGGGAAATGGACGGACGGCGCAACACGCGAACATGGCGATCTTCTCGACGTCATCCGCGAGGCGCTTGGCCTGGTCGACTTCAGGGACGTGGCCGAGGAAGCACGCCGTTTTCTCTCGCTCCCGCATCCCGAACCGGAAAGGACGAGGACGCCGACCGGCAGGACATCGAGCGTGGCGGTCGGCTCGCCCGAAGCGTCACGGCGGTTGTTCGCCATGTCGCAGCCGATCGGCGGCACGCTTGCGGAAATCTACCTCGACGGGCGAGCGATCAGGTCGCTCGAAGGCACCACCGCGCTGCGCTACCATCCGCGCTGCTACTACAGGCCCGACGAGCATTCGCCCACCGAGATCTGGCCGGCGATCATCGCTTCCGTCACCGACCTCGCCGGACGGCAGACCGGCGCGCACCGCACCTGGCTCGCCCCGGACGGTTCGGGCAAGGCTCTTGTCGAAACACCGAGGCGGGCGATGGGCGACCTTCTCGGGTACGGCGTCCGCTTCGGGATTGCCGGTGAGGTGCTGGCGGCTGGCGAAGGGATCGAGACCGTACTGTCACCCCGCCAGGTCCTGCCCCACATGCCGATGCTGGCGGCGCTCTCGGCCGCGCACCTCGCTGCCATCCTGTTCCCGGCAACGCTGCGCCGGCTCTATGTCCTTCGCGATCGCGATCCGGCAGGCGACGGTGCAAGGGACAGCCTGATTGCCAGAGCAGAGAGCGTCGGGATCGAGGCGATTGCGCTGTCGCCGGTCGGCGAGGACTTCAACGACGATCTGCGCTGGCGCGGTGTCTACGCCCTGCGGGCGACCTTGATGGATCAGCTTCGTCCCGAAGACGTCAGCCGGTTCATGGAGGGGTGAGAAGATTGGTGGGGAACGAGGCGCGGCCCCAGGCACCTCCGCCTGCCGCCTCCGCCCATCCCCGGAAACATCCTCCCTGTCGGAGAGAGGCGCCCACGGCCTTCTGAGAGGGCGATCGGCCCACAAACGGCACGGCCGGGCAATGGCGGCGCTCCGGCTATTTTCCGCCGGCGGGGACGAGCCCCGCCTTTGCAGCGCGAAACAAAATAGCCGGGCTTGGCCATCAAGGCCCTCGCGGGAGCGCGAGTGCTGCCAGGCCGTGCCGCCCGTGGGCTTTCGACGCCTGCGAAGGCCGCGATGGGCGCGGTCTCCAGACAAAGGACGCTCCCGATGATGAACGAAGACGAGGATGCAGGCTTCGAGCCGGTCCACACCTCATCCCCCACCGATCACCTCCTCACCGAACTCCAGCTCTATGGCTGGCGCCCGTTTCAGGACGAACCCGATCTGAGGCCGCTTCCGGAGGGCAATGCCGTCGCCGCCGCGGTCGCAGACATCTTCGACGCCCTCGTCTCGACGCTCGGGGAAACCCGCCTCGAACCCGACCTCGACGACCTGCTCTGGGGGACCGTCAACCTCTTCCACCGAGCCAGCGGCCGGGTGGAACGCGAACTCGACGACAACGAGCAGGCGCAGCGCCGCCTTCAGAGGGAACAGGACGGCAGCGAGGTGAAGTCGGTCGAGCTGGAGCGCCTGACGGCAGAGGGGCAGACCCTGATCGAGCGGCGCAACAGCATGGAACTCTTCCGCGATCTCTCGGCGGAAGCCTTCGAGCACCACACCGGCGCGCCCTGGCGGCCGCGCACCGGCTCGATCGTCAACCATCGCCATCTGACCTCGGCGATGATCGACAGCCGCGACTTCCTTGCAGCGAAGCGCCGGGCCGAGACCGAGGTGATGGTGCCTGCTGGACCCAAGGTTGCCGTGACCGGCGGCGCTGACTTCAACGACCATCGCCTGATCTGGGCGAAACTCGATCAGGTCCATGCAAAGCACCCCGACATGGTGCTGCTGCATGGCGGCACGCCGAAGGGCGCCGAATTGATCGCTTCCCGCTGGGCCGATCACCGTAAGGTCCAGCAGGTCAGCTTCAAGCCAGACTGGACGAAACACGGCAAGGCCGCGCCCTTCAAGCGAAACGATGCCATGCTCAATGTCCTGCCGGTCGGCGTCCTCGTTTTCCCCGGCACCGGTATTCAGGAGAACCTCGCGGACAAGGCCCGCAAGCTCGGCATTCCCGTCATAAAGTTCGACGGTGGCGCGTAAAGCGCCGCCGCCCGGCGGCTGTTTCAGCCGCCTTTACTTGACGGAAGTCCCGATTCTGGGTCAAATAAAGCATCCTTGCAGCAACGGTGAAACAGCATAGTCGCAGGTGGAACGTATCAGCCGGCAGCCTGTCGTGATCCTCAACCGTTCATCTGGAGGTTTCCGTGACGCTGATTCTGTTAGCCATTTCCTTGACGATCACGCTTTGCGTCATCGCCTATAACTTCGCGATCTATGCCTAGCCCTTCATGGCCGGGCTGACCGCCTTCCAATATGTCCACGGCCTGGAGGCAGGTTTCCTCATGTCAGGCCTTGCCGCCGTCGTTGCGGCTCTGCTTTCGGTGGCACTGGTAATCGCCGTTATCGGCTTTGCCAAAAATCCGGGTTTGCACCTGATAGCGCTCGCCGTCTTCGCTGTACCTGCCATGATCGCCGGCTATGCGCTCGTTCATGGCGTGACGAAGAATTTCGTCGACTCCACGATCGCGTTGAACCTGCTCGGCGGTGTTGGCGGCCTGTTCATCGGCATCTCTGCGATGCTCAATCTCAACGCGCTCGGTACCTCCGTCGTCTCGCGTTGATACGGCCGTCGCGATCTGCCGCTTCCTGAGAAAATCCCGGCGGCTTGCGGCTCGGTGCCTCCGGCTCCCCGATCAAAACGGGCCGTTGTGTCAGCGTCGTGTCCGCCACGATTTTCTATTTTGCCTCGCTCGGTTCGGAAAGCGGATCATCGAATCCCAACACCGCGGGCGCATGCAGTCGGCGCCCTGCCGGTCGGCCTGCTTGGCGCAGTGGGCAACCGCGAGCACCTTCATTTCCCCATGTCCCCCAATGTTCCTGGATCGAGCTTTCTGCCATTGGGACGCGGAGCGATGCCATCTGCCTGAAGCTCGGTAGCCGTTATTGTCCCAGCCCGCCGGTCCGGCTGGAGACAAGGTTGCCGGTAAAGGGGGGGCTTGCTGCTGCCCCGATAATGGGATTGCAGCGGCATCCTGTCAGAACGGTGCTGCCGGCGGGGACGAAGATCCTGCTGTGCGGCCCCGTTTGGGCTCTCAAAGAGACCATCCCTCCGACTGACTGATCCCCTAAGTCCGTTCAGTTTCCGACCGCAACCCCCGCGGTTTCGGACCGAGTTGGCGCAAAGCGCCTGCCCACACCACTCCGACCTTGGGGGTCAAGCTGCCGCCGAGGCGTCAGTGCAGGCGTCTCCTGACGGCCTTGGCCGGGTCTCATCGAAGGGATGGTCCCTCCGAGGAGCAACGGAGACTCACAATGCAGAACATCGTCATTCTCGCCGGCAACATCGGCCAGGATCCCGAAACCCGCAATACCCAGAGCGGCACTAGCATCACCCACTTTACCCTGGCGACCTCGCGCCCACGCTACTCGGAAGGCAAGGTGGTCCGGGACAATAACGGCTACCGGGTCCAGGACACCGAATGGCACCGCATCACCGCCTTCAACGGCCTCGGCAAGACGATCCAGGAACATTGCGAGAAAGGCATGAAGGTTCTGGTTCGCGGCCGTATCCACTACACCAAGTGGACCGACCAGCAAGGAAACGACCGCTACGGCTGCGAGATCATCGCCGAGACGGTCGATTTCCTGAACCGGGCGAAGCAGACCGATAACGAAGATGGTCAGTTCACTGACGACAGCGACATCCCGTTCTGAGCGGGATGCCAGGAGCCCGGCGGCGCAAGCCGCCGGGATTTTCGTGTTCGCGTTGATCACGACCATCGGGTTCAGGCCAATCTCGTCCGGCGACGACTGAAGCCCTGTCCGGCTCAGGCGAACAAATCTCGCCCAGTCCCATCCGGTCATATCTGGAGGCGGGCATCACGTTCCATCTCTGGGGCACGCCAAGGATCGAGACCAACAGGGTGGCGCATCGAACAGTTGCAACGATGGGTGCTGCAAGGTTTTCCGGTTCTTGCCTACGCTCACCATTCCCCGCTCTTTGAGACGCAACCTTGATTTCAATCCCGGCCTTTCAGGGTCAACCCTTGCAGGGTCCGCTACGCGAGCGTGCGGTCGCGTCGGCCTTGCCTCCGCGATGACCCCGGTCGGGACCAAAACACTTCGGGCGCCTGTCGAGCGGGGGATGGTCCCCGCCTCCAAACAGGAGCCGGAAAATGTCCCTTGCAGACGCTCATGCCTACGCCCTCAGCCTCGCCGCCACCCTGATGGTCTCGATCGTCATCTTCCGTGCCGGCGACGGAACCGTCAGCGTGATGCCCGCCACCGAGTATGACGGTGATGACGAGACCGTCATCAGGGAGATCGATCCATTCGCCTGACGGTAGAGCTTCGGCTCCGCCGTCGGGCCTCGGCGTTGCAGCCGCCGGGCTGCAACCGAATCAGATGAGGGCGAATGCCATGGTTCACGTCTTTTCAGCACGTTCCCGCTGGCATTCGCAGCCAAGAACGACTAAAATAGCCGTAGTTTTGGAATGCGCGCAGGTCTATGTGGGAGGTGATCATGCATGATCACCGCCCGACAATTTCGGGCCGCGCGTGCGTTACTGGCTTGGACACAGGAGACGCTCGCTGACAAGGCCCGGGTATCACTGACCGCGCTCAAGCGCCTCGAATCCGAAAGCGGTCTCGAGGTGTATGAGAGCACGCGCGATCAGGTCCGACGGGCTTTTGAAGACAACGGGATCGTCTTCCTTAACTCCGGCCCTGATGTGGGAGTGATGCTTGTCAGCGAAAAGCGCTAATTCAGAACCGATCATTGGAAGTGCGCATATTCCCGAGCCCAAATTTTACTATACCATTAAAATTCCGCTATCGATCGCCAGCAATTTGGGCAAAAGCGGAAGGGGAGGACTGCATGACCAAGGTTAAACTCGCGGACTGTCCGCCGACCAACGCCGAACTCACGGCCTACGACCGCGAACACCTCAAACTTTACCTGCGTCTTCTCGATGCGGAGGCGGAAGGCGCCGATTGGAGGGAGGTTGCCGAAGTCGTGCTTCGCCTCGATCCCAAGCGCGACGCCGAGCGCGCTCACCGGATCTATGCAGCTCACCTTGCGCGAGCGAAATGGATGGCCGAACACGGCTTTGCCGACCTTATGCGCTCAAGTCTTCATTGATCACTGTCGCGCATGATGCAAAACCTGCATCACGTTACGCGACCTTCGTTGTTCCCAAAAGCCGACCGAGTTGAGATTGTTCCCCCTCCGTAACCCACAGTCGTAACGTGCGTGGAGGTTTGGAGGAATGCCGCAAGACCAAGACTGGCGATCGAATGCCAATTATGACTTTGTTGATCAATTGACGACGTCCGAACTTGCCTGGGAATTCCTTCGCCGGAACCAGGATTACCGCCAAGCCTACCGCGATCTTTCCGCTCGTGGACAGCTTCATAGCGACCAGGCGCGCGAGGTCGCTGAAAAATGGGGATTGTGTTTTTGTTGCAGATCCTCAGCGCACAGCACTCGACCAGCCCGTCTTCTGGACCCCGATTGCCGACCCCGGAGCCATTCTGCTCCACAGGGTCTTATTCGCTTCAAGCGATACTGGGACTGCTGAAGAATTCATCCGAGCACACGCGATCGACAGCTCTGGCGACGGGTGCCTGCGGCTCAGCGTCAATGAAGAACATCTCGAGGTCACCCGGATCGATTCCGATTCCGGCGGCATTCTGGTCGCCATCATCATCCTCGACGATGACACACCGGATCGGCTTCACGCGCTAATCCGCTTTTCGGCCATGCTGACCGGCCAGCGCGTCCCGACCGATAATCGCCTGACGCCGCAGCGTCGGCAGCGCACTCGCCAGATGCTGCGCGTCTTCGATGCCCGCTTGGCCGGCGCGACCTACCGTGACATCGCCATCGCGATCTACGGGCGCTCGCGCGTCGCCTCCGAGCCCTGGAAAACATCCTCCTTGCGAGACGCGGTCATTGGCCTCGTCGAGGGCGGCTTTACGATGGTCGATGGCGGCTATCTCCAGTTGCTACGTCGCCGCCGCCGATCCTAGCAGTTTCCGTTCCAGCCATGGGGTGGGGATTTTAGCCCCTTTAAATTCCCCATCCCCCCTGACGACTCTTCTCCGCCACCGTGGTCGTCATCCACCGCTGAACCGCAGCGGCCACCAGCAACCCCACGGAGGCCCGATCCATGCGACCCGATCTTGCCGTTTTGCCGCCGCGCTACCTGCGCACCAAGGAAGCCGCGGAATTCCTGAGCCTCTCCGCCCGAACCCTTGAGAAGCACCGGACCTATGGGACCGGCCCGTCCTATCGCAAGCTCGGCGGCCGCGTCGTCTATGCCGTCGATGACCTCGAAGCCTGGGCCGAACGCGGCGCCGTCACTTCCACCTCCGATCCGCGTGGCCAGGTGCTGCCGGCGAAGCGCCAGACGCTCCCCGCCGTGCCGCAGCCCGGCCGCTACGCACGCTGATCGCGGCCTGTTTCCCGAATGGCGGCGCGGCATCGGTCCTCCTCGGAGCGTGGGCAGCTCGATCTGTTCCGGGCGCTTCCAGGCGACTTCGCGCCAAGAGACGCGCAGGATCTCATGGCTTTCCCATTTTTCTCCCTCTCGAAAACCCATCGTGTCACGCCGATCGACTTCATCGCCGGCAATGTGACGATCCGGGTCGAAGCCGTTCCCGATCACGGCATGGCCACGATCTGGGACGCCGACATCCTGATCTGGGCGGCAAGCCAGATCGTCGAGGCGCGCGACGCGGGGCTGCGCACCTCGCGTCTCATGGCCGCCACCCCCTACGAAATCCTGAAGTTCGTCGGTCGCGGCACCTCGCTTCGGGATTATCAGCGCCTGAAGGCGGCACTCGACCGGCTCCAGTCCACCACCGTCGCCACCACCATCCGCCAGCCCGCCGAGGGGCGCCGTCATCGCTTCTCGTGGATCAATGAGTGGAAGGAACGGACGGACCGGCACGGCAGGCCGGACGGCATCGAGATGATCCTTCCAGACTGGTTCTACCAGGCCGTCCTCGATGACGCGCTCGTGCTCACCATCGATCGCGCCTATTTCGATCTGACGGGCGGGCTTGATCGCTGGCTTTACCGGATCGTCCGCAAGCACGGTGGCCGCCAACGCGATGGGTGGCGCTTTGACTTCCGGCACCTTCATCAGAAATCCGGCAGCCTGTCTCCCTTCCGGCGCTTTGTCTTCGAAATGCGCGACATCATCCGCCGCCAGCCGTTGCCCGGCTACACGCTGTTCATGGAAGTGGGGGTCGGTGGCCGGATGCTGCTTGCCTTCGCGCCCTGTGGACAACCTGTGGACGGCCTCGTGCTATCGGGAACGCCCAATATCGTGCCATCAGGAACGCCGGTATCGTGCTATCGGGAACGCAAACAGGGCTTAACCCACGGCAATAAAACCGGAAATCGCGCTCTTAACTTAGAATCTAACCCAGAATCTAACTTTGAAGAGCGCGCGCGCGATGTGCAAAAGCTCATCCGGGAGACCGCAAGCGGCCTTAGCGTAACCGCAAAAAAGAGCGGCTGCGGATTGGTTTCCCGTAAAGACGAAACGACGCAAGCCACGGCAGAGACGCCGGAACTTCCTCTCGACGACCGTTCGGGAGGCACGCGATGATCGTGGCCTTCCTCAATCAGAAGGGCGGTGCCGGCAAGACGACGCTGGCGCTCAATCTCGCCGGTGAATGGGCACGGCGGGGGCTCCGAGTCACCCTGGTCGATGCCGACCCGCAGGGCTCGGCGCTCGACTGGTCGCAGCAGCGCGAGCATGAAGGGCTTCCGCGCCTGTTCGGCGTCGTCGGCCTGGCGCGCGACACGCTCCATCGCGAGGCGCCTGAGCTCGCACGGAACGGCGATCATGTCGTCATCGACGGCCCGCCTCGGGTCGCCGGGTTGATGCGCTCGGCGCTGCTCGCCGCCGATCTCGTGCTGATCCCGGTGCAGCCTTCGCCGCTCGACGGCTGGGCGTCGGCCGAGATGCTCGCGCTTCTGCGCGAAGCGCGCGTCTATCGACCGGATCTCGCCGCGCGCTTCGTCCTGAACCGCTGCGGCGCGCGCACCGTACTGGCGCGTGAGACAGCCGAGACCCTGGCCGATCACGATCCGCCAGCGCTTTCCAGCACGATCGGCCAGCGCATCGCCTTCGCCGCGGCTGCGCAGTCTGGCCGCCTTGTCTGCGAACTTGATGATGACATGCCGGCTGCACGCGAGATCGCGGCGCTGGCCGTCGAGATCGATCGTCTCGGAATCGGTAGGGGGGCATCGTGACCGAGCGTCCGTCCCGCAAAGGTTTCGCCGCTCGGCCTGCCGACCCGGATCACTGGATCAAGGCCGCCGAGGCGCCGCCACGCAATGCTGACGCCGGCGGGTTCACCGCACGGCTCACCATCGACGTAACACCCGAGCTGCGCGGACGGATCAAGATCGCCGCCTTCCGGCGCAGCGTCACCGTCGCCGACATGCTGCGCGAGATGCTCGCGCGCGAATTCCCCCCGACCGAAGGAGATCCCTCATGACCGGCAACGCGGCTCCCCGCTTGCGCGGCGGCCTGTTGCCGTCCGCACGCTCCACCGACGACATGACCCATGTCGAGCTGACATGGATCGAGAATAAGGTCGAATACTGGATCAGGTTCGGCGAGCAAGCGCACGAGCTGATCCTCGATCGCCGCCGGCGCGTCGTGTCGTTCCGGCCGAACAGCATCTTCGCGTTCGTCCGGTGGGCAGCCAACGATTTCGGCACGATCATATCGCGCATCGATATCGTGCGCGCCATCGAACCGGGCGAAGCTTATCAGACGCTGCCCTTCGTGCGCCCCGGCGGCGAAATCCTCCTGAAGATCGAGGGCTGGCCCAAGGTCGAGGACGTGCTGCGCCACATCGACGCCGTGGAGCGCGCCGGCATCGACGCCTGCGACGTCGCGCCCGATCACTGGCGCCATGTCGCCCACCGGATGCAGGCCGGTCACCTGCCGCGTCCCTACACTGTCGAACGCCATCAGGCATGGCTCAAGCGGCAGGGGATCGGACGGTGACCCGCCTCGGCTATGTCATGGTGACGTATTTCGCGGCAATGGGCGCTGCCGTTGCTGCGTTCATTCCGACGCCGACCAGGCTCGTCTGGAACGCCACCGCCAGCGCGCCGCTCGGGCTCTACACCATCGCGCCGGCCGACCGGCTGGAGGTGCCCGAACTGGTCGCCATCATGCCGCCCGAGCCGCTCGCCAACTTCATGGTCGGGCGTGGCTATGTCGGTCACGGTGTGCCGCTCCTGAAGCGTGTGCTCGGCCTGCCGGGACAGCAGGTTTGCCGGATCAGGCGCGACATCATGATCGATGGCATTGCCATCGGTTCCGCCCTCAGCCGAGACAAGATGGGCCGCGACCTGCTGGTCTGGCAGGGCTGCCGCACTGTCGCCGACGACGAGCTTTTCCTGATGAACTGGGAAGTCGCGGATAGTCTCGACGGCCGCTACTTCGGGCCGCTTCCAGCTTCCGCCGTGATTGGCCGGGCAATCCCCCTCTACACCGATGAAGACGGCCACGGCCACTTCGTTTGGCGCGCGCCGACGCGGTGACGGCGTGCCCATGCCCATTCCCACCGCAGATCCAAGGAGGCAAGCATGACCCAGATTGGTCAATTCACCCGGACGGAAACTGGCTTTGAAGGAGAGTTCAGAGCACTCGGCATCAAGGAAGACATCACACTTGTTCCCGCCGAGCACTCGGGCTCCGAGAACGCTCCGGACTATCGCGTCCTGCTCGCAGGTGACGAGGGTTCCGATATCGGCGCGGGCTGGAAGCATGTCGGTGAACGCGCCGGCGAATATGTCTCCATCGAGATCGACAGCCCTCTCTTTGCCAAACCGCTACGCGCCAACCTGTTCCAGTCCGGCGGCGACAGCACGGTCTGGGGGCTGCACATGAACCGGCCCGCCAAATCACGCAAGGAGGATTGAGCGGTGCCGGCTCCTTGCAGTAGCTCCTATGCCGGTCGGTCAGCCGTCCGGCATAGGGCTGTCCTTTTTCTCCTTTCCGGCCTGGCCTTCGCCGCGCCTGCCACGGTCTCGGTATGCGCGCAAACGCTGCCAGCGACACGCACGGCGACTGCCGATCCTTATGCTGCGCACATCGCCGAGGCATCGCAGCGCTTCGGCATCCCGCAGACATGGATCGTCGCGGTGAAGCGTGCCGAAAGCCATGACGACGTGCGCGCCGTGTCGCCTGCCGGTGCGCTCGGCCTCATGCAGATCATGCCCGGCACATGGGCCGAACTGCGCACCCGTTACCGGCTTGGGCACGATCCTTTCGATCCGCGCGACAACATCATCGCCGGCACGGCCTATCTGCGCGAGATGCTCGATCGCTACCGCACGGTTCCGGCCATGCTCGCGGCTTACAATGCGGGACCGGCGCTCTACGACGAATACCTCGCAACCGGCCGTTCCCTGCCGGCCGAAACGCGTGCCTATGTCGCCTTGCTTGCACCCGCTCTGGGCAGCGCAGCCCCCTCGGACAGGCCGCGAACCGCGCTCCAGCCACCGGCCGATTGGCGAGAGGCGCCGCTCTTCGTGGCGCGCGACGACAACCGCCGGCCTGCCGATGATCGAGCCGCCGGTCATCCGTCGAGCGGCCAGCAACCTTCCGTTCCGGCGCAGGACGATCGCGCCGCCCGATCACAGCCAGACACCATTTTCCTCACCCGGCGCGAGGGGGACGGTCCGCAATGACCCTCAACCGGCTCTTTCGCATCCTGTCGGGCTCTGGCGCATCATGGAGGGTGCCGGGGGTGGAGGCAGGAGAAGCAACCGGAGGATGGCAGGATAAAAGGACGCACATTGCGTGGCGGTCGAGTGGTTGTTTTTGCTGGGGTTTCTGCCCCGTTGCGCACATTTCCCGGCTCTGCCGCAATGTTCGCCAACGACCCAACACCCTGTCTCTACGAGATTTTCTGAACATTGCGGGGCTACGCCATGGCCGATGAGCGCGAGTTCCGCGTCCGTCCGGGGCGCATCCGGTCCAGCCGGGGGCAATCGGCGCGGCCCTTTATCGCGCAGGCGCTCGCCGCGGCGAAGAGGGCCGGCGGCGGCGTATCGCGCTCCGGCCGCGTTGTTCCCGGTAATCGCTCACGTTTCGGACATGGTCAGCGCGCCAGCATCCAGGCCAATCGCCTGATCTCGTCGCGCTCGCGCGGCGCTGTCGTCAAGGCGCGCGTCGTGCGGCATTCGGGACGGACAGCGCCACTCGGCACCCACCTCAACTATCTGCGCCGCGAGGGCGTGACCCGTGACGGGGAAAAGGCCCGCCTGTTCGGGCCGGACACCGAGAATGCTGACGCCCGCGCCTTCGCCGAGCGGAGCCAGGATGACCGGCATCATTTCCGGTTCATCGTCTCCCCAGACGACGCGCTGGAAATGTCCGATCTCAAGTCCTTCACCCGTGATCTCGTCGGACAGATGGAGAAGGACCTCGGCACCCGGCTCGACTGGGTGGCCGTCGATCACTGGAACACCGAGCATCCCCATGTCCATCTGATCGTGCGCGGCGTCCGTGACGACGGCCAGGATCTCGTCATCTCGCGCGACTACATCAAGGAGGGGATGCGTGACCGGGCGCGCGATCTCATCACCCAGGAGCTGGGGCCGCGCACCGACCTCGACATCCGCCGCACGCTGGAGCGCCAGATTGAATCGGAACGATGGACCCAGCTCGACCGTCAGCTTGTCCGGGATGGTAAGGAAACCGGTATCATCGATCTTGCGCCGCAATCGGATCGCCAGCCAGACGAGTTTCATGCCCTGAAGGTCGGACGCCTGCGCAAGCTGGAAGTCCTTGGCCTGGCCGGACAGGTCGGCCACTCGCAATGGTTCGTCAAGCCGGAAGCCGAGGCGGTACTGCGCGAACTCGGCGAGCGTGGCGACATCATCAAACGCATGCACAAGGCGCTGACGGACCGCGGTATCGAACGCGGCTCGGCCAACTACGTGCTGGCCGGTGAGAGCCTCGATGAGCCGATCATCGGCCGCCTGGTCGATCGCGGTCTCGACGACGAGCTGAAAGGCACGGCCTACGCCGTGGTCGACGGCGTCGATGGCCGCACCCATCATATCAAGCTGCCCGATCTCGATGCGGCCGGTGACAGCGCTCCCGGCTCGATTGTCGAGCTGCGCAAGTTTGATGACGCGCGCGGTGAGCGCCGTGTTGCGCTCGCCGTTCGCTCCGATCTCGACATCGAGCGACAGGTCACGGCATCGGGCGCGACCTGGCTCGACCGGCAGGCGGTGGCAAGAGAGCCGATGTCACTGTCCGATGGCGGCTTCGGCACCGAGGTGCAGCAGGCCATGGACCGGCGTGCTGACCATCTTGTCGAGCAGGGTCTGGCCGAGTGTCAGGGACGTAGCGTGGTGTTCGCCCGCAGACTGGTCGACACCTTGCGCCGCCGCGAACTCGATGCGCTTGGTGAGAAACTCGCTACCGAGACCGGTCAGCCATTCAACGTGGCCGCAGGCGGCGAATATGTCGCCGGCACCTATCGCCAACGCTTCGCGCTCGCCTCCGGCCGCTACGCGATGATCGACGACGGACTTGGCTTCCGGCTCGTACCGTGGTCGCCATCCCTGGAAAAACAGCTCGGCCGCCACGTCTCCGGCGTCGCCCGCAACGACGGCGGCATCGACTGGAGTTTTGGCCGCAAGCGGGGGCTCGGCCTTTAAACCTCAATACATGAAAGGACCAACGCCATGTCCGCGACGAAAATTCTCTGGGGCCAGATCCTCACCGTCTTCCTGATCGTGCTGATGACGACCTGGGGCGCGACACAGTGGACGGCGTGGCGCCTCGGCTTCCAGCCTCAGCTCGGCCAGCCCTGGTTCGAGCTGGCCGGCTGGCCGATCTATTATCCTCCGGCCTTCTTCTGGTGGTGGTATTTCTACGATGCCTATGCGCCACCGATCTTCGTCGAAGGCGGTATGATCGCGGCGTCTGGCGGCTTCATCGCCATCGCGGTTGCGATCGGCATGTCGGTCTGGCGGGCACGCGAGGCAAAGAATGTTGCGACCTACGGATCGGCGCGCTGGGCCGAGCCGGAAGAAGTGAAGGCCGCCGGTCTGCTCGACCAGGACGGTGTTGTTCTCGGCAGGCTTGATCGGGCCTATCTGCGGCATGATGGCCCGGAGCACGTCTTATGTTTTGCGCCCACGAGATCGGGCAAGGGCGTCGGCCTGGTCGTGCCCTCGCTGCTCACCTGGCCAGGTTCGGCCATCGTCCACGACATCAAGGGGGAGAACTGGACACTTACCGCCGGCTTCCGATCCCGGCACGGCCGAGTGCTGCTGTTTGACCCGACCGATGCACGATCGGCAGCCTACAATCCGCTACTCGAGGTGCGGCGGGGTGAATGGGAAGTCCGCGACGTCCAGAACATAGCCGACATCCTGGTCGATCCGGAAGGGTCGCTGGACAAAAGGAACCATTGGGAGAAGACCAGCCACGCGCTGCTGGTCGGAGCGATCCTGCACGTCCTTTATGCCGAGAAGGACAAAACGCTGGCCGGCGTCGCGGCATTTCTGTCCGATCCGAAGCGGCCGATTGAATCGACGCTCGCCGCCATGATGAAGACCGCGCATCTCGGTGACGCAGGTCCGCACCCGGTTATCGCGTCGGCCGCGCGTGAGCTGCTGAACAAATCCGACAACGAGCGATCAGGCGTACTTTCGACGGCCATGTCGTTTCTGGGCCTGTACCGCGATCCTGTCGTTGCCGAAGTGACGCGGCGCTGCGACTGGCGCATTACCGACATCGTCGGCAGCAAGCGCCTGACGACGCTTTACCTCGTCGTTCCGCCGTCCGACATCAACCGCACCAAGCCGCTGATCCGCCTCATCCTCAACCAGATTGGCCGCCGTTTGACCGAGGATTTGCAGGCGAGGGGCGGGCGTCACCGGCTACTGCTGATGCTGGACGAGTTTCCGGCATTGGGCAGGCTGGATTTTTTCGAGAGCGCCTTGGCCTTCATGGCGGGCTACGGCCTCAAATCATTCCTGATCGCCCAATCGCTGAACCAGATCGAGAAAGCCTATGGGCCGAACAATTCGATCCTCGACAACTGCCATGTGAGGGTGTCGTTCGCCACGAATGACGAGAGGACCGCGAAGAGGGTGAGCGACGCGCTCGGCACCGCCACCGAGATGAAGGCGATGAAAAACTATGCCGGGCATCGGCTGTCGCCCTGGCTCGGGCATTTGATGGTCTCGCGCTCGGAAACCGCGCGGCCGCTGCTCACCCCTGGCGAGATCATGCAGCTTCCGCCGGCCGACGAAATCGTCATGGTCGCAGGAACGCCGCCGATCCGGGCGAAGAAGGCGCGATACTTCGACGATGCAAGGTTTCAGGAGCGGATACTGCCGCCGCCGAAGCTGGTCCGTACCGGCGAACCGCATCCGGACGACTGGAGCCGCCTGCCGATCCCAGCTCGTCTCCCGTTCAACGAAGCTGCGGCGGGCGCCGCCGAGGAGGATGAGGATCCGACCGAATCCGAGCGCCGGCGTCAACCCGAACTGAGCCGCGTGAAACCTGTCGAGAAGAAGGAGCCCATCGAAAACGAATTCGAGATCGATCTTCCCGATGAGATGGAGGAGGAAGCCACCCGGAACCGCCGAATGGCCCGCCTCATGCAAGGTGTGGCGCGACAGGTCTCGCTTGATCCGAATGACGGGATGGAGCTGTGACCCCAATGACTGGCAGAAAAAAGAAAGCGCAGATCTCCGTCTATCTCGAACCTGACGTCATGACGATGCTCTCGGATTATGCAGCGCGCCGGGAGCAGCCGATGTCTTTGATTGCGGAGGCGGCCGTCGCTTCCTTCCTGTCGCCGGACGACGCCGAACGGCGGGAGGCATTGATCGCCAAGCGCCTCGATCAGATCGACCGCCGCATGACGCGGCTGGAGCGCGATGTCGGTATCTCGGTCGAAACGCTAGCCGTCTTCGTCCGCTTCTGGCTCGCCACCACGCCAGCCTTGCCTGAACCGGCCGCACAGGCGGCGCGGGCCAAGGCCGGCGAACGATACGAGGCGTTCGTCACGGCACTCGGCCGACGTCTGGCACAGGGGCCGAAACTCAGGCAGGAAATCTCCGAGGACATCACCGACTCATCCGAGGGATAGGTCTCTCCACACGCGGGTACGTACCGCGAATAGTCGTCGCCTCGGTTGGTTCAAGAAGACAGCTCCATCGCCGTTTTCCTGTATTTGCACGCTATACTACTACGACGCCATTTCCTTGTTGAATCGCATGAACTTCCGGCTCTTTTAATAATCCCCGTCCGGGGACAGTCTGATTTCCCCGGCGAGAAACGGGGATCGGATGGCAGTCTCGCATCGAAATTCGGAGGGCTTTGCGCGTGGCGCTCGGATGTTGCGCACCGCGCTGGGTGCTGCCATCGCCCGCTTTCTGGAAGATCCCGGCGTTGTCGAAGTGATGCTCAATCCCGATGGGCGCTTGTGGATCGACCGGCTCTCTGAGGGCATGTCCGACACCGGCGAGCGCATCTTGCCCCCGGATGGCGAACGCATCATCCGACTGGTTGCTCACCATGTCGGCGCGGAGGTTCATGCCGGCGCTCCGCGTGTTTCGGCCGAATTGCCCGACAGCGGCGAACGCTTCGAAGGTCTCCTGCCTCCGATCGTCACAGGTCCGGCCTTCGCCATCCGCAAGCCGGCGATCTCGGTGTTCACCCTCGACGACTATGTTTCGGCAGGAACGATGACCGCCGATCAGGCGGCGTTGCTGCGCGAGGCCGTCGCCTCGCACGCCAACGTGCTGGTCGCAGGCGGCACCGGCACCGGCAAGACGACGCTTACCAATGCACTGCTGGCCGAAGTCGCGAAGGCGCAGGACCGGCTTCTCATCATCGAGGACACGCGCGAGCTTCAAAGCCAGTCCGAGAACAAGGTGCCGATGCGCACCAAGGATTTCATCGCCAGTCTGACCGATCTGGCGCGCTCGGCCATGCGCTTCCGGCCCGATCGCATCATCGTCGGCGAGGTGCGAGGCCCTGAAGCACTTGATCTCCTGAAACTTTGGGGAACGGGGCATCCCGGCGGCATCGGCACCATCCACGCCGGCACCAGCATCGGCGCGCTTCGCCGGCTCGAACAGCTCATTCAGGAAGCCGTCGTGACTGTCCCCAAGGCACTGATCGCCGAGACCATCGACATCGTGGCGGTGCTTTCCGGCCGCGGCTCCGCGCGCCGCCTCTCTGAACTTGCCCGTGTCGAAGGACTCGGCCCGGACGGCGACTACCGCGTCGCCCCCGCACGCTTTTCCCCCGACCGCCAACCGCTCCCGAAAGGAGAATAGTCATGCCCCTCCGGTTCCCGCCTGTTCTGCCGAAGCTCTTCAGCCCGCGCATCACCCTGTCCATGGTGCCGGTTCAGGCGAGTTCGCGCACGCCGTCTCTGCGCGGCTTGCGTCGCCACCTCATGAGCCCGACGACCGTCGCCACGATCATGGTAATGGCGGCTGCGCCGGCTCATGCTTCCGGGTCTTCCATGCCGTGGGAGGCGCCGCTTCAGTCGATCCTCGAATCCATCGAGGGGCCAGTCGCAAAGATCGTCGCCGTCATCATCATCATTGCAACCGGCCTGGCACTGGCTTTCGGCGATACGAGCGGCGGCTTCAGGAGGCTGATCCAGATCGTCTTCGGCCTGTCGATCGCCTTCGCGGCCAGTTCCTTCTTCCTCAGCTTCTTCAGCTTCGGCGGCGGGGCGCTCGTCTGATGGCGGGTGTTCTGGAACACACCAACGACCTGCCGGGCTTCACCGTCACCGTACATCGGGCGCTGACCGAGCACATCCTGCTCGGCGGCGCTCCGAGAAGCATCGCCATAATGAACGGGACGCTCGCCGGAGCCGTCGGCCTCGGCCTCCGTCTCTGGCTGGTCGGCCTCGCCATATGGGCGGTCGGGCATTTCGCGGCGGTCTGGGCGGCGAAACGCGATCCGCTTTTCGTGGAAGTTGGCCGTCGTCACCTTCGTATCCCCGGACATCTGTCGGTGTGAGGGCGCGGCCATGATGAACCTTGCCGAATACCGCCGCACCGCCAGCCGCCTCGCGGATTTCCTGCCCTGGGCCGCGCTTGTCGGCGAAGGTGTCGTTCTGAACAAGGACGGATCGCTGCAAAGGACCGCGCAATTTCGCGGTCCGGATCTGGAATCTTCTGTTGCTGCCGAACTGGTCGCCGTCGCCGCCCGGCTGAACAATGCCTTCAGGCGTCTCGGTTCCGGCTGGGCAATTTTCGTGGAGGCGCAGCGCCAGGGAGCCGCGACCTATCCCGACGATCGCTTTCCCGATCCGGCCTCGGCCCTGCTTGACGCCGAGCGCAAGGCCGATTTCGAGGAGCAGGGGAGCCATTATATTTCCGGCTACTTCCTCACCTTCACCTATCTCTCGCCTGCCGAAGATGCGGCGCGCGCGGAGACGTGGCTCTATGAGGGGCGCGAACGATCCGGTGTCGATCCGAACGAGATCCTGCGCGGCTTCGTCGATCGTACCGATCGTGTGCTGGCGTTGCTCGACGGCTTTATGCCCGAATGCCACTGGCTCGATGACACCGAGACGCTGACCTACCTGCACTCGACCGTCTCGACCAAACCGCACCGTGTCCGCGTTCCCGAAACGCCAATGTACCTGGACGCGCTGCTGGCCGATCAATCTCTGACCGGCGGGCTGGAGCCGCGCCTTGGCGACGCTCATCTGCGCATCCTCACCATCGTCGGTTTCCCGACCGCGACCACGCCCGGAATTCTCGACGAACTGAACAGGCTCGCCTTTCCCTATCGCTGGTCGACACGCGCGATCCTGCTGGACAAGACAGACGCCATCAGGCTGCTCACCCGAATCCGCCGCCAGTGGTTTGCGAAACGCAAGTCGATCGCCGCCATTTTGAAAGAAGTGATGACCAACGAGGCTTCGGTCCTGGTCGATACCGATGCCGCGAACAAAGCGACCGATGCGGACATCGCGCTTCAGGAACTCGGCGCCGACTATGCCGGCACGGCCTATGTCACGGCGACCATCGCCGTATGGGACGCCGATCCCCGCCTTGCCGACGAAAAGCTCCGGCTTGTCGAAAAGGTTGTCCAGGGCCGCGACTTCACGGCGATGCCGGAATCCATCAATGCCGTCGATGCCTGGCTCGGCTCGCTGCCGGGGCATGCTTACGCCAACGTGCGCCAGCCTCCGGTCTCGACGCTCAATCTCGCCCACATGATTCCCCTCAGCGCCGTGTGGGCGGGGCCGGAACGGGATGACCACCTGGGTAGCGCCCCCTTGCTGTTCGGCAAGACCGAGGGAAGCACCCCGTTCCGGCTATCCATTCACGTCGGCGATGTCGGGCATACGCTCGTCGTCGGGCCGACCGGCTCGGGCAAGAGCGTGTTGCTCGCCTGTATGGCGCTCCAGTTCCGCCGCTACGCCCAAGCTCAGGTCTTCGCCTTCGATTTCGGGGGCTCGATCCGGGCCGCAGCCCTCGCCATGGGTGGCGACTGGCATGATCTGGGCGGTGATCTGACCGAAGGGGATGCGTTTTCCGTCTCACTCCAGCCACTTGCGCGCATCCATGATGTGCCCGAACGCGCCTGGGCGGCCGACTGGATCGTTGCCATCCTGACGCGCGAGAGCATCGCGATCACGCCTGATGTCAAGGAGCATATCTGGACGGCGCTGACCTCTCTCGCTTCGGCGCCGGTCGAGGAACGCACCATCACCGGCCTGACGGTGCTGCTGCAATCGAACGACCTGAAGCAGGCGCTCAGGCCGTATTGCGTCGGCGGTCCTTATGGCCGGCTGCTCGATGCCGAAACCGAGCACCTCGGCAGCGCGTCGGTGCAGGCCTTCGAGATCGAGGGGCTGGTCGGCACCGGCGCCGCTCCGGCCGTCCTGTCCTATCTATTCCACCGCATCGGTGACCGGCTAGATGGCTCGCCCACCTTGCTCATCATCGATGAGGGCTGGCTGGCGCTCGATGATGAAGCCTTTTCCGGGCAGTTGCGGGAATGGTTGAAAACCCTGCGCAAGAAGAACGCCAGCGTGATCTTCGCCACGCAGTCGCTGTCCGACATCGACAATTCAGCGATCGCCCCCGCGATCATCGAAAGTTGCCCGACGCGCCTGCTTCTTCCGAATGAGCGCGCCGTCGAACCGCAGATCACCGCGATCTATCAGCGATTTGGGTTGAACGCGCGCCAGATCGAGATCCTCGCGCGGGCTACGCCGAAAAAGGACTACTACTGCCAAAGCCGCAGGGGGAACCGCCTGTTCGATCTGGGCCTGTCCGAAGTGGGACTGGCGCTGACGGCCGCCTCCTCGAAATCCGACCAGTCCGCCATCGCCCGCGTCTTCGCCGAGCACGGCCGGGACGGCTTCCTTGCCGCCTGGCTGCGCCTGCGCGGCGTCGATTGGGCTGCGGACTTCATTCCCGACCTCGCCAATCTCATCCCCCAGCCCGACAAGGAGGCTCAATCATGAAGACCTACCGTTTCCGCGCGGCACTGCTTGCCGCATCCATTCTTACCGTTTCAGGCCCGGCATCGATCGTTCTGGCGCCGCCGGCGTCCGCCGCCTGGATCGTCTACGACCCGACGAATTATTCCCAGAATCTTCTGTCCGCCGCACGCGCGCTGGAGCAGATCAACAACCAGATCACCAGCCTGCAAAACGAAGCGCAGATGCTGATCAACCAGGCACGTAATCTCGCCAGCCTGCCGTACTCGTCGCTTCAGCAGATTCAGCAATCGGTGAGCCGCACGCAGCAGCTTCTGTCCCAGGCGCAGAACATCGCGTTCGACGTCGGCCAGATCGACCAGGCGTTTCAGTCGAAATACGCCAATGTCTCGCTTTCGGCCACCGATGCGCAGCTCGTTGCCGATGCAAAGGAGCGTTGGAAGAACAGCGTCGGCGGCCTTCAGGACGCCATGCGCGTGCAGGCCACCGTCGTCGGCAATATCGACACCAACCGCACCGAGATGTCGCAACTGGTCGGTCAGAGCCAGAGCGCGACCGGCGCGCTTCAGGCCGCGCAGGCGGGCAACCAGCTCCTCGCCCTTCAGTCTCAGCAGCTTTCCGACCTCACAGCACTGCTTGCCGCCAATGGCCGATCTACTGCACTCACCGAGGCCGAACGCGCGGCTGCGGCTGAACAGGGACGCGTGCAGCGCCAGCGCTTCCTGACGCCAGGCTCCGACTATCAGGCCGGCAGCGCCAAGATGTTCAACTGAGGGCGCTGGCCATGGACGGCAGGATGCTGGCCCGTCTGGGCGCCGTCGTCTTTGTCGCGGTCGCGATCACCGCGACGGCGACCGAGATGATCAGAAAGAGAGAGGCCCCCGCGCCATGGACACGATCCACAGCCGACGCCGATCCGCCGGCAGATCCCCTCCGGCTCGGCCAGCGCCGGTGCCAGCAGCTTGGGCAAGCTGCCACGAGCGATCCCGAATGCCTGCGCGTCTGGTCGGAAACGCGAGACCGCTTCCTCGGCAGAACATCTGGGCCGGCCGCCCCACAGACCATCGAAGGACAGTGATTCATGGGCGGCAGCGGCGTCATCGACAATTTCCTTGGGGTCTTCACCTCCTATATCGACAGCGGGTTCGGTCTTCTCGGCGGCGAGGTCGCCTTCATCGCCACCACCTTGATCGTCATCGACGTGACGCTCGCTGCCCTGTTCTGGAGCTGGGGCGCCGACGATGACATCATCGCCCGCCTGGTGAAGAAGACCCTGTTCGTGGGCGTCTTCGCCTACCTGATCTCGAACTGGAACAATCTCGCCCGCATCATCTTCGAGAGCTTTGCCGGCCTCGGTCTCAAAGGGTCGGGCACCGGCTTTTCGACGGCGGACCTCCTTCGCCCCGGACGGGTGGCGCAAGTCGGTCTCGATGCGGCCCGCCCGCTGCTGGAATCCATTTCCGACCTCATGGGCTGGGTCGCATTCTTCGAGAATTTCATTCAGATCGCGTGCCTGCTGTTTGCCTGGGCACTCGTCCTGCTGGCGTTCTTCATTCTGGCCATCCAGCTGTTCGTCACGCTGATCGAATTCAAGCTGACGACCTTGGCGGGGTTCGTCCTCATCCCGTTCGGACTGTTCGGAAAGACGGCCTTCATGGCCGAAAGGGTTCTTGGCAATGTCGTCTCTTCCGGCATCAAGGTCCTGGTGCTCGCCGTCATCATCGGCATCGGCTCCACCCTGTTCAGCCAGTTCACTGCCGGTTTCGGCGGCGCCACACCGACGATCGACGATGCCATGGCCGTTGTGCTGGCCGCGCTTTCATTGCTGGGCCTCGGGATATTCGGTCCCGGCATCGCCAACGGTCTCGTTTCCGGCGGCCCGCAGCTCGGCGCGGGTGCTGCCGTCGGCACCGGCCTTGCTGTAGGTGGTGCAGCGCTTGCCGCAGGCGGCGCTGCCGGCCTGGCCTTGCGGGGTGGCGCCGCGGCAGTGTCTGGTGGCGCGGCGGCTGTTCGGGGTGGAGCGGCGGCGGCGGGTGCCGCATCGACCGGGTATAATCTTGGATCGATGGGGCAGACTGGCGCCGGAGGCGTTGCGTCCGGTCTCGGCGGTGTCGCCCGCGGCGCAAGCTCCGCCGCCCTCTCGCCGCTCAAGCGCGCAGCCGGACGAGCGGCCGAAAGCGTCAAATCGAATTTCTCCGAAGGTGTGAAGGGCGGCTTCAGCGCGACCGGCGGCTCTTCCACGCTCGGCACCGTTGGCGGTGCCGATGCCGCCAATGATGATTCCTTTGCCGCCAACCCGGCGGCCCCGCGCGACGGTGCCCCCCCTTGGGCCAGGCGCATGAAGCGCAGCCAGCACTTCAGCCACGGCGTTTCCGCCGCCGCCCATGCAGTTCGATCCGGCGACAGCCATGGCAGCGGCTCTTCCGTCAATCTCTCCGAAAGTGACCGCTCATGAGCTTGTTCAAACGACCGGCAGCCCATTACGGCAAGACGCCGCAACCCGAAACACCCTATCAGAAGGCCGCACAGGTTTGGGACGAGCGTATTGGCTCGGCCCGCGTGCAGGCGAAAAACTGGAGGTTCATGGCGTTCGGAAGCCTGATCCTGTCAGCAGGCTTTGCCACAGCACTCGTCTGGCAGTCCACGCGTGGCACCGTCGTGCCGTGGGTCGTACAGGTCGACAAGCTCGGCCAGGCGCAGACCGTCGCCGCCGCCACGGCCGACTATCGTCCCACCGATCCGCAGGTGGCATGGCATCTGGCGCGATTCATCGAGCAGGTCAGGAGCATTCCCGCCGATCCCATCATCGTCAGACAGAACTGGCTCCGCGCCTATGACTGGACGACGGATCGCGGCGCGACAGCGCTGAACGACTATGCGCGCAGCAACGACCCATTCACCAAGGTCGGCAAGCAGCAGGTTGCCGTCGAGGTGTCGAGCGTTATTCGTGCGTCTCCCGACAGCTTCCGTGTCGCCTGGATCGAGCGACGCTACGAGAACGGCCAGCTTTCCACTACCGAACGATGGACCGCGATCCTGACCATCGTGATCCAGCCGCCCCGCGATGCCGAACGGCTCAAGTCCAATCCCCTCGGCATCTACGTCAACGCGATTTCATGGTCGAGGGAGATGGGCGAATGAATAAGCCGCCAATCCGCAAAGCCGGAAATCCGTCTTTCCGTAAACCCGCATTCGCTGCCGTGCTTTTGTCCGCCGCCTCCCTTGCAGGCTGCGCCACGCCGCAGAAGCCGCCACAGATCCGCTATGACGCCGATGTACCGGCACTGCCGGCCGTTCCTGCCGCGCTGACCGATGATCGTCCGAAGCCGCTGCATATTCCGCCTGGCTGGACGCCGGCGCGCGGAGGAGCCACGGCAACCACCCCGACCGGGCGAATTCAGAATGCCAATGACGCGGCCCGTGTCGAGCCGCGCCGGGAAGGCTACTACAACGCCATCCAGATCTATCCCTGGAGCGAAGGTGCCCTCTATCAGATCTATGCCGCACCCGGCCAGATCACAGACATCGCGCTCGAACCCGGCGAAAGCCTGACCGGAGCCGGGCCGATCGCCGCGGGCGACACCACGCGCTGGATTATCGGCGATACCGAGAGCGGCAGCGGCACGACCCGGCGCGTGCATGTGCTGGTGAAACCCTCACGTCCCGACATCACCACCAATCTGGTGATTTCCACCGATCGCCGCACCTACCTGATCGAAGTACGCTCCGGTGAGAAACCCTATATGCCATCGGTTTCATGGTCTTACCCGCAGGTGCCGGGCTCGCGGCAGTCCATTCCTGACACGCCGGCTATTCCGGCCATAGCGGCGCGAAACTACCGCTACGGCCTCACCGGCGATACGCCACCCTGGCGGCCAGTCTCCGTCTATGACGATGGTCGCAAGGTCTATGTCGAATTTCCGCGCGGCATCGTACAGGGGGAATTTCCGCCGCTCTTCGTCATCGGGCCGGAAGGCGAGGCGCAGATCGCCAATACCCGTATCTATCGAAACATCCTGATCGTGGATCGCCTCTTCGGTGCGGCGGAATTGCGCCTAGGCAGCGGCAAGCATCAGCAGACTGTGAGGATCGTCCGAACAAGCGGAGTCGTGCAGGCGCCGACAGTCCAAACCAGGGAAGGAGGGCGGTCGTCATGAGCGAGGCCAACAACCGCGAAGATGCAACCCACGCCCGCGGTCTTGTTCCACCGATGCGCTTGCGCGCAGAACCGCCGCGCGTCACCCGGCTATCGCGCAAGGTGCTCGCCGGCCTTGGCCTGGTCGCGTCGCTCGGTATCGGCGGCGCATTGATCTATGCGCTTCAGACTCGAGATCGCGGCAATGGTGGGGAAGAGCTCTACTCGACCGAGAACCGGACCACTGCCGACGGCCTGGCAGGTTTGCCGCGAGACTATACCGGTCCCATCCTGGGGCCGGCTTTGCCGGGTGATCTCGGCCGTCCAATCCTCAGTGCACGGGATCGTGGTCAGCCTGTCGTCGTGCCGACGATGGCGACTCCGAATGTCGATCCGGCCGAGCAACGACGCCTCGCCGAAGCGGAAGCTGCCCGAACCAGCCGCGTGTTCTTCCAGACAGAAACACGGACGACGGCAAACGCGATAACGCCCAACGCGAATACGACGCCGAATCTTGCCGGTCTCGATCAGGCCGGCGCTCCCACGGCACAGGACCGGCAGGCCGCCTTCCTCAACGCTGCCGTCGACCGCCGCACCGTTGCAGCCGATCGCGTGATGCCGCCGGCGTCGCCCTATGTGCTGCAGGCCGGTTCGGTGATATCCGGAGCACTTATCACCGGCATTCGCTCCGATCTCCCCGGCCAGATTACCGCCCAGGTCACCGAGAACATGTACGACAGCCCGACCGGCCGCATTCTGCTTGTGCCGCAGGGCACCCGCATTATTGGCCAATATGACAACAATGTCGGCTTCGGCCAGAGGCGTGTCCTCCTGGTCTGGAACCGGCTGATATTCCCGAATGGACGATCCATCGTTCTTGAACGACAGCTTGGCGCCGATACGCAGGGCTACGCCGGTCTCGAGGATGGGGTCGACTACCACTGGTGGGATCTGGCGAAGGCAGCCGGTCTCTCGACGCTGCTCTCGGTTGGTGCAGAACTCGCCATGGACGACGAGGACCGGCTGATCCAGGCCATCCGCAACGGTGGCCAGGATACGATCAATGATGCCGGACAACAGATCATCCGCCGCCAGCTCAATGTCGCGCCGACGCTGACCATCCGGCCGGGTTTCCCGGTCAGGATCGTTGTCACGCGCGACCTTGTGATGGAGCCCTACAGAGGTTGACCCAATGGCCAAATTAAAGCTCGGACCGCTTATCGAAGACAAGGCCGTCAAGATCAGCATTGAACATCCCGGACCACTGTATCGAGATACTACTGCGTACGCCGATTATCTGAACAGTCGACATGTCTTTGTCTCACTTACAGGAGATGATACATGCCGCAATTAAGACTTGGGCCTCTGCCAAAGGTCGGTGTTTTTCGGCTGGAGATCACGTTGCCGGAATCCCTCAAGGAAGAGCTCGACCTATATTCGGCCGAGCATGGTCGCCTCTACGAGCCGATAGAAACGGCTGCGTTGATCCCGCATATGCTGGAAGCGTTCATCCGCTCCGATCGCGGCTGGCGCAGCCGCAGGGCCAAGGCCGGCGGCGCGCGGCAGCGCGGTTTGTCTCCGCCGGCGAGCAGTACGACCCGTGGCGACGAGACATTGCCCTAGATTCACGGCAACCCCGCCGCAGGGTGCGACTGACCCGATCTTAGCGGTTCGCGACGTATCGCAGATGGTTTGCGTGAATTACAGCGCGATGTGCGTCGGCCCATTCTGCCGTTTGTCGCACCTGCTCTGCAACCGAGTAGCCAAGTTTCGACAATGCATGGTCCACTCGTGGTGGCGTGGTCGCCCGAACGGTCTATTCGACCATGCCGTCCTGCTTGAGCATTTTGAGAGTTTGGGTGAGCATCTGCTGTGAGATGCCGCTATAGCCAACCTGCCGCTTGATATCGTTGAACCGCCGGGGACGATCATGCAGCGCGACCACCACCTCCATCGTCCACTTGTCTGTGGATACAGGTCTCGGCACCCGTTATCGGCCGGGACCAGCCGATCATTGTCTTCTCGCATGGTCATGGTTCCTCCATAGACAGCTACGCCCCCTTAACCGATTTTTGGGCAGCGCAAGGATCCCTCGTGATCCAGCCGACCCACTGGATTCGAAGCGGCTTGGCCTTTGCACCGACGACCCTCGGCGCCCCTTGATCTGGCGACTTCGCCCGAAGGACATGAAGCGTATTCTCGACAATCTCGATCTGGTGTTGGGAGTCCGTCCCGTCTTGCCGGTCAGCTTGACCGCGGCCGGATAGCGGCTGCCGGGCATTCCTTCGGAGCTCTCACGACCACTCCGCTGTTCGGCGCAAGAATGGTCAGCCCGGACGGTGATGCGAGGGAGGATATGTTCGACCCGGCCGGCGTGCTACTCGCCGACGTCGGCCGGGGCGGGGATGACGTGAGTGCATTCGCCGCCGAGCATTTGCCTTTACTGAATTCACGCTTTGACGAGAGAGTCTGGGAATGCCGAGCTGCTAAACCGTCAACAGGCTCAATCGTCGGCAGATCCCGCCAAGCTGATTGTACCGATGCTCGAGCGGTTCATCGCGACAGATCGCGGCTTTGTAAAAAAAAGCCTACTACGCAAGGCGTTACCAACCTACAACCTCGAATGCCCAAGGTCGACGAATAGCATGTAGGTTTGCTGCAGATAATCCCAGCAACGGTCTCCGCTACATGCAGCAAGCTTTACAATGACGCAAAAATATTTCTGTATCGGATGTAGTCTGGTTTCGATTGCCAGCGAGGGCGCGAACCAGGAACAACTACCGGCACCAGTAGGTCTAATTGACGTCCATATTTCGGTGTGATTTTTCGGTCGCCAATTCGAGAAATTGCTTTAGGGCCGGGTTCTGGTTTCGTAGCGACCAAACAGCACTGAAATAGATGATCTTCGGACCATCAGAGATAGGCACGAACACTACTTCTCTGTGTGCGCTGCCGGACGTTGATGATAAGGCCAGCGAGACACCGAATCCTTTGCCCACCATGTTCAACAGGTTATCTCGGCCAACGCCTTGTAGAGACATTCTCGGCTGAAAATTGGAATCGGAAAGTTGTCTTAGCAGATGATGATCGAGTTCCGCGCCAGCGATACCCGCCGGGATTAGAAATGTCTCATTGCGTACATTTTCCCAAACGACGCTATCAGCCGATGCAAGAAAATGTCGTCTTGGCAATGCAAGGAAAAGTTGTTCGTTCCAGAGTTGAACTGACTGGCATCTCGGCAGTTGCGGCTTTCCTGGCAGAAAGGCAACATCTATGCGGCCGCTAAGAACGCCAGCCGTGGCTTCTTCGAAGGTCGCTTCCGCTATCTTCACATCGACTTTGCGAAAGCGAGAATGATATTCCCCTACAAGATTGGGGAGGAATCCACTTGCCAAGGATGTCATCAAACCTATCCGTATCTTACCGGAGCCTTCACGATGGGTTGCCTTCATGTCCTTTACAGCTTCATGGATGTAAGACGCACCCAAGGCGGCTTCTTCCAGGAATCTAGCCCCTGCTTCGGTCAACTTCGCTCCGCTAAGGCTGCGAACAAAAAGAGGCCCTCCGAGTCGCCGCTCAAGCAGTTGAATCCGGCGGCTGACAGTAGATTGGGACATGTCAATGGCCTCCGCAGCACGACGAAAACTGCCGTGTTCGGCGACGAGCAACGCATACCGTAAGTATCGCAGGTCAAGCGCAAGATCCGGCACGAAACATCCTTTTAACTGAAAGAGTGAGCCTAACTATTCTGACCGGCAGGGCCTCGGATTATTTAAGTCGGATCCGCTAAAAATCCGACGGCCAAGTGATGGTAGCGAATGGCGGTCAGATCGCTCTAGTACCCCCATCAGCAAGCAATGGGATTGCTAAAAAATTAAGGAAATCAATTGAGTGACGTATCTAAGCGCCGAAACGTGCTGCGATGGAACACCAGGGGTTCGACATGCGGATTGATGCTGAAGAGGTGTAGGCGTAGAAGTATGATCTGATGATCACCGGCTTCAATCGTTTCGTGGATCGAGCATTCTATGACCATTGCTGCGTCGGAAACGAAAATTGCGCCCGCACGACTTGTTTCCCAGCTTATGTCCCGGAACCGATCAATTCCTTTGGCGGCGAGGCTGCTGCAAATGCCATGCTGTTCTGAGCCGAGTACGCTCAATCCGAGCCGTTCAGCGGTTTTCAGCACTGGCCAGGTTGAAGAGTTGTTCTGGATGCAGACCGAAACCAGGGGCGGGTCGAGAGAAACGGTGGTGAAGGATGCTACGGCCATGCCGGCCGGTTTGCCCTCTATTAATGCACATAACGCGGTTACGCCGCTCGGGAAGTACCCAAAGGCATTGCGCAAAGTGAGGGGGTCAAGTTGAGTCTGCTCTTGGTCTTTCATGATGATTTCTTTCATTTTCTTGCTGGTCGAACCCCTATCTCGGGTTTTTATTGGACGCTGGGAAGAAACGTCGCGGCTACCATCGGCATGCAGGCGACCGGGGAAAGGCAGACCGGAATGTCAACGGCGGCTGCAACCGCTCGCTGATGGCGGAACAAGCTGCCACCTGTTCCGCCAATCGCGCGGACACCGCAAGCGAAAAGCTCTCGCGCCAACCCGATGACCAGATCCTCCTCCGCTACATCCCCTGGATGCAGCGACCGGTAAAGGACCGGATAGGAATAGCTCGAAGGATTGCCGACGTCGCCAGGCTCGCCGCCATCAATGGCGAGAATTCCGATCGCGTAACCGTAGGATTCTGCGGCTGGTCGCGTAACGTATTTCGGCATTGAATTCGAAACCTCCGTCCCTTCTCGTTCAGCCTTTTCGCCGCCTGGATGTCCCCGCTTCCGGCGGTCCTGTCTTGATGGCGGCCGCATAGGCATCGAGGACTTGTTCCAGGGTGGCATCCTTCCGGCCGACGAAAGCTTCGCGCAGCCCGAGTCTTGCCGAGGCCCAGAGCCTGCGGCCTGCGGCCTCAGTCATGATAGGATCGAGCTCCATGGCGCGGATGTCTGTGGCGATCTCATCCATCTCAACGGCACGGCGTTCCGAATGAAGGACGTCGGTCAGGATGCACATGCCGACGAAATCGCTGAACTTGGTCTTGTCCATCGAGCCGAAGAGCCCGGTCATCACCTCGCCGCGCACGCCCTGCAGCGTCGCGATGGTGAATGCCTCAACCACCAGCGCCTCTATTCCCTTGGTCACCACGCTGCGCAGCATCTTGACCATGGCGGCGTCGCCGGCTCGGTCATTCGCCACATCTATCGTCATCCCGCGCGGTATGAACAGCTCGGCAAAGCGGCTAACCCCGGAACCGGAGCAGTAGAGTGTCACCGGCGCGCCGTAGATCGCCACGGATCCCATTAGGTTGGCGTCGACATAGAGGCCGCCCCCAGCCTCGATTGCTGCTGCGATCTGCCTCTTCTTCGACGGTGTCGAGGCGGAGATGTCCACATAGAGAGTGCCGGGCTTCAGAAAGGAGGTGGCCTCGCGCGCGACCTCAAGCGCATTGGCGACCAGGACGGCGGAAAAGATCACGTCACTTGCGCCGCAAAGCTCCGCCAGCGTATCCATGGTCGTCGCACCAGCCTCTCCGGCGAAGCGAAGAAATGCATCCGAATAGGGCGGTCGGTTGGTGCGGCCGTTGCAGAATACCAGCAGCCGCATTGAGGGCTGCTCCTTCAGATGCTTTGAGAAGCAGGAGGCCGCCTCGCCGAAGCCGATGAATCCGACAGTAAGATCCGACATGATGCTATCACCTCAAGTTCTGACGTAGCGTGGGGCCCTCGTAGGAAGTCCGCATCAGCCCGCGTTTTTGCAGGATTGGCACCACCGAGCGAGCGAACTGCTCCCAAGTCCCGGGAGACACTGTGGGCGTCAGGATGAAACCGTCGCAGCCGCCAGCGGTGAACATCATCTCCAACTGATCGGCCACCTGCTCGGGCGTACCAACGACCTGAGGAGCAAGCTCGCTGGTCGCGAAGCGCTTGGCCGCTTCCCCGATAGTAAGGCCCTCGGCCTTGGTGCCCTGGAGGATAACGTCGAGCGAGCCGCGTGAACCTTCCTCCAGTTGCAAGTCCAGAAGAGACTGGTCGGGCGTGTATTTCGAAAGATCGCTGCCAACATGCGAGGACATCAACGACATGCCGAGTTCCGGATCGACTAGGCTGTTGACATAGGCCTGCTTCTCCCGCGCAATCGATTCCGTCTCGCCGATGATCGGGTCGACGGACGGCAAGACGGCGCAATCGTCCGGATTGCGCCCGGCAGCGGCAAGGGCTTCACGCATCTCGGCGCGGAAGGCGACCATTTCGCGGGTGCTATGCTGCAGCGTGAAGATCATTTCAGCCCAGCGGGCGGCAAAAGCGCGGCCAGGTCCGGAAGAGCCAGCCTGCATGATAACAGGATGCCCTTGCGGCGAGCGTGGAACGGTGAGCGGTCCGCGTGTTTTCACCCACTTGCCTTTGTAGTCGACGTAGCGGACCTTGGAAGGATCGGCGAAGACACCGTTTTCCTTGTCCATCACCAACGCGCCGTCTTGCCAGCTGTCCCAGAGATGCATGCATGCATCCACCACCTCGTGGGCTTTTTCGTATCGCTCACTGCGGCCGGGCATCGCCTCAAGCCCGAAATTGCGCGCTTCGGTGCTGCTGGCGGAAGTCACGACATTCCATGCCATACGGCCGCCACTCAATACGTCGAGCGTGCCGAGGACGCGGGCGATCTGGTAGGGATTGACAAACGTCGTCGAAAGCGTCGCGCCGAGACCGATATGCTTTGTGACCCGCGACATCATCGCCAGGATGGGAATGGGATCGAGCAGACTGAGCGCCCCACCCTTGGACACGAAAGTGTTGAAGTTGCCGTTATAATAGTCGTACAGGCCCATCACGTCGGCGAAGAACAGGCAATCGAAGAAGCCCCTTTCGAGCGTTTGGGCAAGTTGCTCATACCAAGCCGGGTCGAGAAAGCCGTTGTCGGTTTCTGGATGGCGCCACATGCCGTGATGATGACTGGTAGGCCCTGCCTTCAGAAATGCCACGAGGCGCATCTTTCGTTTATCTGCCATGCTGTTCCCTTTTTGTCACTGCGAAACCGGCATCTGTTCGACTCTTAACACCGATCCAGAATCACTTCAATGAACCGGTTCATCAATCGGTCATTTTTTTAGTTCGTTCGTCGTGAGTATACGCTCCATGCGCATAACGAGCCCAAAAGAGAGCCAGCACAGAAGAATGCTGATAAGGGCGAGAACCGGCATGCCCGTCACTTGCCCGTCGAGGCGCTCACGCAGCAAGGCGGCCGAACTCGCTGCGCCCGCAGCCGAAGCGATGCTCGTTATTGCCGATACGAGGCACTGATACGCGATCCGGTCTTCCGGTTCCGCGATGCGGCTTGCTGTTGTCTGGGCCACCGTGCTGCGGGCAAGCTGGGCCGCCAGCAGCATTCCAAGCACAAAAGCCATGGCCGGCATCGGTTGATGCAGAAAGAAGGCATAAGAAAGCAATGCAGTGAGAACGAGGCCCGCCGCCAATGAGGCCGCCACCGTGCCGATCCGGTCGATGACCCAACCGGTACCGCCGGTGGCAACAAAGGAAAGCACACCTCCTACAAGATAGATGTAACCCAGTTCCGCTGTCGAGAAGCTGAGGTTCGTGAGAGCATAGGCGCTGATATGCGGCGAAATCAGGAAAGTCGCGTAAGAAGCGCCGGCCGTCAGCATGAGGCCAGTTTTTCCGCCGGGCTTGGCGACAGCATTGAAGACATTGTCGACGGTCAGACGAACACCGGCCAACCCAGCCTGCGTCGACCCGAACACGCCGAACAAGACAGGCAGAGACAACACGACATAAAGGCACGCGAGTAAGCCAAATGCAGATTGCCAGGAACCCGAAAGAGTCTGAACGGTCAACGAGATCGGCGCACCGAGCAGGAGCGCGAAGCCGTAAGCTCCGATGATCGCGCTCACGGCCCGACCTCGGGCCGCGTCGCTCGTCAGGTCAGACGCTGTGGCGATTACCAAGGCAAGCAAGGGACCGGAACAAAAGCCTGCCGCTACCCGGGCCGTCAACACCGTGGTAAAGCTCGCATGCGGAAACACGCCGATTACGCCGGTGGCCACAGCTATGGCCAGAAGCGCAAGCATAAGGGATCGGCGTCGATCGACTGTACCCAGGAAGAAGGCGCCCACTATGCCGCCGAGCCCTGCCGCGCCGTTGAAACAGACGCTGGTTAGCGCCACGCGGTGAACAGGAATTCCGAGATCGGCAGCCATGAAAGGGCCGAGCGGAAACACGATGACCGATCCGAGCGCATTTGTGAATGCGATCAGTCCAAGCAGTGCTACGAGAATAATATTGTGCTTTTTTCGCCTTGATCTAGTCATCGCAATCTTCGATGCTATTGTAAAATTTCTTCAATTTGCATGTGAACCGGTTCATCATATGGGCTGTCCAGGGGGGATTATGCGCAAGAACGAGAAGCGGCAGACCGTGCGACTGCGGGATGTTGCGCAAACTGCCGGTGTATCGGTTGGCACCGTGTCGCGGGTCCTGAACAATAATCCGACAGTTTCGGAAGAGGTTCGCCGGAAAGTCGAAGCGGTTATGAAGGCGCTCGGATACGAGGCGAATATCGTCGCTCAGAGCCTGCGCGGCAGCACCACAAAACTGATCGCTTGCGCCATTCGGGATTTCGACATTCCCCAGTTCGCCCAGTACATTAAGGAAGCGGAGCAGGTCTTCCGCGAGCGCGGCTATACATTCATCCTCTCGGCCACCACCAACAAGCCGGAAGTAGAGGTGTCGCTTCTGAAAGCCTTCGAGCGACGAAAAGTGGATGGTATCATGATGACCGTCAGCGATGAGGCAAATGCCAGCGTCAATGAGGCGTTGATGCGCGCGCCATGTCCGGTTCTGCTCATCGATCGCGACCATATCAAGACCCTGGACCGGGTCACTGTGGATCACCTCAATGGTACCCGCACAGCGATATCGCATTTGATCGAGCGCGGGCACCGGCACATCGCACTGCTGGTTGGGGATACCCGCGCCTTTCCCTCTTACAGCCGTGTCGCCGGCTTCCGGGAGGCATACCAGATCCACGGCGTCGATCCGGCAATGGGAACCATCCGCGACCGAGTTATCGAACAGGAGGACGCGTTCCGCGAAACCATGGCGCTGTTTAGCTCGTCGGTGCCGCCAACCGCCATCGTCGCCGCATCGATGGGAGCCCTGCCTGGTTGCCTGAAGGCGCTCAGGGCGCTGCGGCGCGAGGTCGGCAAAGAGGTATCGGTCGTGGCAGGCAACGATTCGGACCTTGCGGAACTCTATACGCCTCCGATCACCGCCCTGAAGTCCGATCTCGCGGAACTCGCCCGGCATGCTTCCGCCATGCTGCTTGACCGAATTGAAGGCAAAGCGTCGGGTATCGGCCGAGTGGTGACGCTTCCGACGACTCTCGTGATACGGCAATCCTGCTGGCCCGTGCAGGACGCTGAAGACTGAAGGCTCCTTCAAAACCGATGCTCCTCGGACATGCGTATCGCTGCCATCGCTAGTGATGCGGCGAAAGACGATCCCGGCCACCACTTCCGCGCCGACGTTTGCCCGCGTCCGGGAAAGGGGATATTTGCCCAGGGTGCACCGAGAGCGCGGCATGCGAGATGCTTGCCGAGCGTGGTGCCAAGCCCAAGACCGCGGCCGCTGAGCCCAAAGCCGACCAAAAAACCCGGCTGCGGTTCCTCGATACGAGGATATTGGTCACGGGTGAGATCGACCCACCCGCTCCATCGTTCGAAAACCGGCGCAGAGGAAAGCTGCGGGAAAACCTCAGTCAGCCGCCGTGCCGCCGCGTCCGGATCGGCGCCACGCTCTCCCGCTGCCGGACCGGAAAGTGTGACGACGATTTGCCCCCCGCTGGTGCGGCGGATTCCCGACGGGAGCTTGCGGGTCTCGGTGACTGCGGTGGCGGAGGGCAGGATGCCCTCAATCTGTTCCACAGAAAGAGGTTCGGTCGCGGCTTCGTGCACGCGCACCGGCAGGAGCGTTCGACGATAGGCTGGCAGTAGCCGCCGGAGTCCGAGGCCGGCAGTGACGACGACGGTCCGGCAGCGGATCGCGCCGCGCCCGGCAGTCACGAAGAAGCCATTACCGGATTGCACAATACCGCTAACGGGGCTTTGCTCGAAGACGAGGCCCCCGAGGCTTGCACAACTGCGGGCAAGCCCGCGGGCATAGGCAAGGGGATTTAGCGTACCGCCGCGTGGCTCGACAAGGACGCAAGGGTAGAATCCGCCACCGATCGCAGTTGCCGCCTCTTCCCTGTCGAGCAGAGGAAGATCGACGCCGCGGGCAGCCCACCAATCTCGCCGGCTCCGCAAAGACACCTCGCCGGCAGGCGCATGAGCGGCGAAAAGCAGGCCGTTGCGCACTGCGTCGCAATCGATGCCGTAGTGTGCGATGAGATCGAAAACCAGGTCGGGCGAGCGGGCGGCCACGTTGATTAGCCTTGTGCCGGCCTCCTTGCCTAGGTTTGCAAGTGCCACGTCCGGCTCGGTGCGGAGGTAGGGAACGACTTGGCCGAAGCTGCGACCGCTTCCACCGGAGCCAATCGTCTCGGCCTCGACAAGGCAGACTGAAGCGCCGCCTGCCGCCAGATGGAGAGCCGCCGAGGCGCCCATGATACCGCCGCCGATAACGACGATATCAGTCTCCATTTCCCTATCGAGAGAGGAGGCGGAAAGCGGCGGCTCACCGGCATCGGTATAAGTGCGTGGCAGAGTGCGAGCAAGTAAATCCCTCTCAGGTAAATTTATCATGGCAGCCCATAGCGTTTGATCAGGTTGAGAAGAATTCGGCGACATTATCAGTTACGCCTAACATCCAATCAGAGTTAGGTCAATGAACCGGTTCACCATGCTGCTGCCTTGGTGCTCATGGCAGATGTGAAAGCTTCCATAGCTTGTGAGTTCGCTAAGAGCAGGCGGTCTCCGCATAAAAATGGCCAAAAGGCCCTTGATCTTCCCACTAAGCAGGCGAACTCGCCATAAAGAGGAGCAATTGATTATTTTTTAAGCACATAAATTATGAACCGGTTCATTGCATAATGTTTAGACGTGTGTTTAACTTGCTGCATTGCAAAAGTTCGTCTCCCTCTACTGAAAGGGCCTTCTCGTGACCGTTCGCAATCTTATTCATGCATTCGCCGTCATCACCGCCTGTTTCGCCATGCCGCTTGCCGGCTATGCGCAAGACAGGCCACGTCTCGATTTCGCCGGTTCGGTAACCTGGATTGGCCAAGTACCGATCCTAGTCGCAATCAAGAAGGGCTTTTTCAAAGAGCAGGGCATCGATGTCGACGTGCAGGTAATCGTCAACTCTTCCGATCGCATCAGAGCGCTAACCGCAGGCGATGCGGCGTTCAGCAATCTCGGCCGCGTCGCGGTTATCAGCGAAATGGCGCGCGGAAACGAGAGTTTTTCCTTCTTTGCCAATGTTGACGATTCCCCTGGTCAGGAAGGTTGCTGGGCTCGTCCCGGCATTACCTCAGTGGCTGACCTGAAGGGCAAGGCGGTTGCCGCCAATTCCTCTGCCGAGATCACACTCGCCGGTCTTTTAGCCGATGCCGGACTGAAACTCGGCGATCTTGACTATCGCAACCTCCCGGCAACCGAGATGGCCGCGGCACTCAGCCATGGCGATATCGAGGCAGCCTGCGTCTGGCAGCCTCTCCTAACGCGGCTGAAGGAGGCCGTTCCCCAAGGTAAGCTGCTCGGCACCGATCGCGAAACCGAAATGTTCCGCCGTTTCGGCACCATGGCCGCAGGTGATATTGTCATCGTCTCCCGCGAAGTGGTCGAAAAATATCCCAATCAGGCCCGAGCCATTGCCGCTGGTGTGCTCAAAGGCGCCGATCTCACTATCGAGAACCCTCAGGAGGCTGCCGCAATGGTCGCCGAATATTTCAAGCAGTCCCCAGAGGAGATGCTGAAGGCCATCCAAAGTTTCCAGTATTTCGGGAGTAAGGATTGGGAGAACCATCTCAAAAAACATACAGAGCAGATGCAGTATCTCGCCGACATGCTGCATGAGGCTGGCAAGATTCCGGAGCGCCCTGACACAGCCAAGTGGCTCGACACAAGTTTCGTACCCAAGGGAAACTAATGATGGCTGAGTTTTCTCAACAGACACTGTCTCCTTCCCGAACTGCAAGCTATATCTCAATGGTCAAACCAAGCCGTACGACGATGATCAGCTTGGCATCGGTTCTAGCGTTCCTTCTTCTTTGGGCGGTGGTGACCGGAACGGGCCTAGTATCAAAGCTCTTCCTTCCCTCTCCAGGCGAGGTGGCTCAGGCTGCGATGAAGCTAGTCGCCTCGGGAGGCCTCTGGGTGGCGATCCTGTCCTCTTCAGTCCGGGTCTTCTTGGGCTTCCTACTCGCTATAGTCATTGCCGTGCCGCTCGGCGTTGCCATGGCCGTCAACGAAACAATTAGGGCAGTGTTCGCGCCTTTCATCTCACTGTTGCGTCCTTTGCCTTCGATCACCTGGATTCCGCTAACAATCTTGTGGCTTGGCATCGGCGAGGGACAGAAAGTGCTGATCGTCTTCTTGGGCTCGTGGATCTACGTTCTCCTTTCTACATACGAGGCAACGCGTCGCGTCGATCCAATCCTGATCCGGGCGGCGCGTAATCTTGGTGCCTCCGACTTTACGGTGATGCGGGAAGTCATTTTCCCGGGGGCGCTCCCGGGTATCCTTGGTGGGCTGAAGGTCACCTTAGCGATCGCTTGGTCCTGCGTTCTGTCGGCTGAGATGGTCGCCGCCCGCAACGGCCTGGGCGCGATCATTTGGGAAGCCAAGGAATGGGGCGACATGACCATGGTGCTAGTCGGCATGGTGTGCATTTCGCTGACGGTTTTGGTGGCCGATTTGGTAGCCAATAAGGTCGAACGGTTGCTGCTGCCATGGGAACGCCATAGGCGATAAAAAGAAGGAGAATTGTGTCATGACTGCCATTCTCACGGCTGAACACATCACCAAATCCTACCGGCTAAAGGACAGCGAACTCGTTGCCGTCCAGAACCTCTCGCTGGAGGTGCAATCCAATGAGCTGCTATGCATCCTCGGTGCCTCAGGCTGCGGGAAGTCTACCCTGCTCAGCCTTTTTGCGGGATTTTCCGCGCCGACAAGCGGAAAGATCCTGCTGCGTGGCGAGCCCATTACCGGCATCGATCCGCGCTGCGGCATGGTGTTCCAATCCTATGCCCTGTTTCCGTGGAAGACGGTTCGGCAAAACGTGGAGTTTCCGTTGCGCATGCGCGGAGCGCGGCGCAGGGAAAGGCGGGAGCTCGCCGAGCAACTCATCGACATGGTGCAACTCACCGGCTTTGCGGATCACTACCCTGCCGAGCTTTCGGGGGGCATGCAGCAGCGCGTCACAATCGCCAGAAGTCTCGCGGCTGATCCCGAGGTGCTGCTGATGGACGAGCCCTTCGCGGCACTCGATGCCATGACGCGGCAGGTCATGCAGACCGAACTCCTGAGGATCCAGGAAGCGAGCGGCAAGACTATCGTCTTCATCACCCACAATCTCGACGAGGCGCTGATCCTTGGTCACCGTATCGTCGTCATGTCAGCCCGGCCGGGGCGCATCAAGACGATCTTTGACAACGAGCTGCCGCGTCCGCGCGGCGTGGCAGTCCAGACTTCCGTCCCCTATGCAGCGCTCAAGACGCGCATCTGGGAACATGTCGAGGAGGAGGTGATGCAGCATATCGCCGCTTCCCGGCTCGCCGGATGATGCCCTTGGAGACGGAACGCAGGATCGCTATTGCCGACCTCCATCGACGAGTTCTGGCCATTCTCATTGAGGCGGGGGTAGACGGGAACCATGCCGATATCCTCGCCGGTGTCATCACCGCCGCAGAAAGGGACGGCGCGAGAGGCCACGGCTTGCTGCGGCTGCCTGGCTATCTCGCGAGCGTCCGAACCGGCTGGATTGACGGTCGGGCTGTGCCAAAGATCACTGAGGTGGGGCCGGCCTTTCTCTCGATTGATGCCGGCAATGGCTTTGCGACCGCGGCGCTGGCCGCGGCGCGTCCGCTGCTCATCTCCAACGCAAGGGAGTACGGTATCGCGCTTCTGGCGATCCGCAATTCTCATCATCTCGGCGCGCTTTGGCCGGATGTCGAGCCGCTGGCCGAGGCCGGCCTCGTCGCGCTGTCCACGGTGAACGCCCGCAGCCGGATACTCGTCTGGGGCGCTGGAAGGAAAGTGCTCGGTACAAATCCAATGTGCTTCGCCTTCCCTCGCCGCGACGGCCCGCCTATCGTCTGGGACCAAGCGTCCAGCGCTGCCAGCCAGGGCGAGGTGCTTCTCGCGGCGCGGCGGAACGAAAAACTCGCCCCGGGTATCGGCAACGATTCCGCTGGCCGTCCGGCCACTGACCCCGCGAAGGTCCTCGACGGCGGGACGCTCAACCCATTCGGCGGCCACAAGGGCGCGTCGATCGCACTCATGGTTGAGGTGCTGGCGGCGGGGCTGACGGGCGGACGATTCGGCTTCGAAGACAGGTCAGCACGCTATCCCGGCGTGATTTCCGGCAATGCCGGCCAATGCGTGATAGCTATTGACGCGACCCGCAGCAACGAGGCCTTCGGCTCACGTATCGAAATACTGCTTAGCGAACTTCGCGCCTCGGGCGTTTCCCGGTTTCCCGGTGAACAACGATACCGGCAGCGCGCGCATTCCGAGGCTATGGGCATCGCGCTCGGGCCGGAGGAATGGACGATAATAGAACGAACGTCCTGAAACGCAGAGGGATTTGGTCTTCCCTTCCTGCTCAAGGGTCTGATGCTGCCGCCCGAGCCTTCCCGCCGAAAGGAAGAGGATCTTGCGCGGATCGCTGCGGCGCAAGCCGCGATCAAGGCCATCGAGCGCGTGCTGGGCGATCTCTGCCAGGGTCGTGACGACGCCGGGATCTATGCCGAAGCCGCCGCTCACGTCGTCGGGCTCTATTGTCAACGTATCGACGGCGGCGCGAAGACCGAGAACGAAGCCGAAATGTTGCGGAAAATGGATCGGTCGAGTGACCTCCGCCTCGCCGGCATCGGGGCAGAACTCGAAACGTTCTATCGGCTCAGCCGCTCGCACCACATCTCCCATGCCATGAGCCGAAAGCTGGTGCGCGAACTCGATCTGCTCGAAGCCCGGTTTACACCGACGTGAAACAATCTAATTTATATGCGATAAAGCATATTTTTTGTGAGGAATAGGAGTGAAGAATGAGCCCATCTCGCCCGAGGCGCTGTGGTCCTGCGCCAAAAGCACAGTAGGACATCCAAAGATGGTATCATGCTTACACGCAACAGCCTAGGTGGTTGTGTAAGCAGAAAGCGCTCTTAAATGCGCTTTGCAAGAGGTTGATTTCCTTGATTAAAATAGGAGCCGGCGAAGGGATTCTAACCCTCGACCCCAACCTTAGCAAGGAATAGATGGTGCGGGCGGTCGGACTCGAACCGACACGTATTGCTTCGGCGGATTTTGAAGGGAGGCGCGTTACTGAATGCATCCCCCTAAGGCCCCCCACGCCGTTCAAGCTTGTCCATCACCACCTGTTCGCCCCTAATGCTGCACCTAGTGGACTGATTCCAACGCTTGGTGCCCCCGTTTGACGGCGGCGATGATCTCATCCGGGTCTGCTTTCCAGATGAATGGTTTCGGTTCCTGATTGTGCTCTTTGACGAAGCGGTTGATGGCCGCCTGCAGGTCGACGACGGAATGAAAGACGCCATGCTTCAGCCGTCTTCGTGTCAGTTTGGCGAAGAAGCCCTCGACGGCGTTCAACCATGAGCAGGATGTTGGAACGAAGTGGAATGTCCATCGCGGATGCCTTGAAAGCCAGGCGCGAACCTTTGGTTGCTTGTGGGTCGCGTAATTGTCGAGGATGACGTGAACGGCCTTATCCTTCGGCAGGTCTGCCTCTATGGCGTTGAGGAAGCGGATGAACTCCTGATGCCGGTGGCGCTGCATGTTGCGACCGATGACCGATCCGTCGAGAATGTTGAGAGCGGCAAACAATGTCGTCGTGCCGTGGCGTTTGTAGTCATGCGTCATCGTGCCGCCGCGCCCCTTCTTCAGGGGCAGACCCGGCTGTGTCCGGTCGAGCGCCTGGATCTGGCTCTTTTCATCGACGGACAAGACAATGGCATGGGCCGGTGGTGAGACGTAGAGACCCACCACATCATGGAGTTTCTCGGCAAAAGCTTTGTCGTTGGAGAGCTTGAAGCTGCGCCATCGATGCGGTACCAAGCCATGTTCATGCCAGATCTTGACGACGGAAGAGGCCGCGATCCCAACCGCTTTTGCCATGGCACGCACGGTCCAGTGCGTCGCCTCCTGTCGAGGCGGTTCCAGCGTCAGCGCAACAACCTGCTCTACCAGTTCGCCATCAAGAGGCGCGATGCCGGGCGGCCGGCTCTTGTCGCGCAACAGGCCATCGACACCCTCGGACATGAACCGCTCTTGCCAGCGCCAGACGCAAGGCTTGGATTTGCCGGTCGCCTCCATGATTGCAACGGTTCCAGGCCATCGCCGCTCATCAGGATGATCATCGCCCGCCACACATGCTTCTGCGGCGAACTGCGGGTCGCAACGATTGTCTCAAGCCGAACCCGGTCGGCAGCGGTAACGTCGAAAGTAATCCCTGTGCGCATACGAAATCGTCGCACATTCCACCACCGTTGGGAATCTCAAGAAGGAATCTTTTGTCTCGATCAATCCACTAGCAGTCAGGAAGAACCCGCCGATGTGTACGCTAGAGCCCGAAATTTCCGCATGGAATTTCGAAGGGGCTTCCAATATCAGCATCTATCAGTCTCAATCGCCTCAGCAACGCGGGAGATTGAGTATGGCAAAGATCGAAACTACGCAAATTCGGAGAACAATCCGGCGACAGCAGTTGCGGGAGATGGTGCCGATGGCCGACAGTACTATTTATGAAATGGAGCAGCGTGGCGAGTTTCCCCGCCGGTTCGCGCTCTCGCCACGTTGTATCGTTTGGGACCTGGCCGAGGTCGAGGCTTGGCTGATGGCACGGCGGGCTGCGCCGATCCGGCGTGCCCAACACCCTGATGTCACCAAGCGTAAAGCCCGCCCCGTCAAAGGGCAGGATCAAGCTCCATCAAGGGCATAGCTTGCGGCAAAAGCGCGGGGGCATACTTCCGGCCGTCGACCCAGGCATCAACGGTATCCGCCCACTGCTGCATCATATGCCGGCGCTGCACTTCATACTCGGCCTTGTTGTAGACGCCGCGCGATGAGCGCCCGTCCTCGTGCGCCAGGCACTTTTCGATCCAGTCGCTATTAAAGCCCAGCTCGTTTAACAGCGTCGAGCCCGTTCGCCGCAAATCATGGACGGTGAAAGGCTCCAGCGGCAGCCCCTCCTTCTTCGCCTGTTCGACGACGGCATAGGTGATCCGATTGAAGGTCGCGCGGGACATGGGCGCGTCCGCGTCGTACCGAGACGGCAGCAAGTATCGGGAGTTGCCGGCGCAGGTCTTGAGCGCGATCATGATGTCCAACGTCTGTCGGCACAGGTAGACGTTGTGTGGCTTCGACCGCTTCATGCGCTCCTTCGGGATGGTCCAGACGGCGTTGTCGAAATCGATCTCGTCCCACACCGCATCCTGCAGCTCGCTCTTCCGAACCATGGTGAGGAGGTAGAGCTTCATGCCGAGGCGGATCGTCGGCAATGTCGCGACATGCTCGAGTTGCCTGAACATGATACGGATCTCGGTGGGCGAAAGCGCGCGGTCCTTCGGCGTAAAGGTAGCGATCGAGGCTGGACCGACGCCATCGGCCGGATTGGCGACCTTCTCGCCGTGCAGAATGGCATAGCCGTAGATCTGCTTCAGGATATCCCGCACATGGATAGCAGTTGCAGGCGCACCCCGTTCGACGATCTTGCCGCAGTGAGCGCGTAGATCATCCGGTGTGATTTCCGTCAGGAGACGATTTCGCCAGACGGGCATGAGTTCGCGTTCGAAGATGGAGCGGCGCATAGCACGCGTGCTGTCGGCCATGGCCGCGTGGGTCAGCCATTTCTCGCCGAACTGGCCGAAACTCCTTGCTTCCTTGATTTGGCGCTTCTCCCGCTGCTTCTCGATGGCGGGGGACCGCCCCTCGGCGATCGCACGCCGCGCGTCGATGCATAGCTCGCGAGCCCTCGCGAGCGATATTCCGTCACGAGCATACCTACCGAGATAGACGGTCTCCCGTCTGCCATTCAGCCGATAGTCGAGCCTGAATGAAATGGCGCCCGACGGCGCGACGCGCACATACATGCCGTCACGATCGGAAACCTTGTACATTTTGGCTTTTGGTTTCAAACACTTGAGTGCTGCATCGGTCAACATTTCGGGCCTCCTTGCGGAAAAGTACCGTCACGTGGTTTTTGGAGGCCGATGGCGCAGAAAATGCTTGTATTTCAGCGCATTAGTTCGAAAAAAGTACCGTCATTGGCCTCGGTTGACCTGACGGTACCTTCGTTTTTCCGGTTGATCAATAGGGCCGAGGCCCGTCGGCGAGGCCGCCAAACGCCATCTATGCCCACCGATAGATGTCGATAGGAATAGGAGGAATTTATTTTTGTTTTCAGTGTGTTAAACTGTGTCGCAGCGTAGATTCGGCGGCGTTCGGATGGGCCTGAATCATTCCCACTCAATCGTGCCGGGCGGCTTGGATGTCACGTCATAGACCACCCGGTTGATGCCACGCACTTCGTTGATAATGCGGGTGGCGGCGCGACCGAGGAATTCCATGTCATAGTGGTAGAAGTCGGCGGTCATGCCATCGACGGAGGTGACGGCGCGCAGTGCACAGACGAATTCGTAGGTGCGGCCATCGCCCATCACGCCGACGGTCTGGACCGGCAGCAGCACGGCGAAGGCCTGCCAGATGGCGTCATAAAGGCCAGCCTTGCGGATTTCGTCCAGATAGATGGCGTCGGCTTCGCGCAGGATGTCGAGCTTTTCGCGGGTCACGCCGCCGGGGCAGCGAATGGCAAGGCCGGGGCCGGGGAAGGGGTGACGGCCAATGAAAGAGTCGGGCAGACCAAGCTCCTTGCCCAGAACGCGCACTTCGTCCTTGAACAATTCACGCAGCGGTTCCACCAGCTTCATGTTCATCCGGTCTGGCAGGCCACCGACATTGTGGTGGCTCTTGATGGTGACAGACGGGCCGCCGGAGAAGGAAACGCTTTCGATGACGTCTGGATAGAGCGTGCCCTGGCCGAGGAAGTCTGCGCCGCCGAGCTTCTTGGCTTCTTCCTCGAAGGTCTCGATGAACAGGCGGCCAATGATCTTGCGCTTGGTTTCCGGGTCGGACACGCCTTCCAGCTCGCCAACGAAGCGGTCGATGGCATCGACATGGATCAGGTGGAGATTGTAATGTTCCTTGAACATGGCAACGACATCCGCCGCCTCGTTCTTGCGCATCAACCCATGGTCAACCAGGATGCAGGTCAGCTGGTCGCCGACCGCCTCATGGATCAGCAGGGCTGCGACCGAACTGTCGACGCCGCCGGACAAGGCGCAGATCACCCGCTTGTCACCGACCTGGGCACGGATCTGCTCGACGGCCTTGGCGCGGTAGGCCGACATGCTCCAGTCGCCGGTAATGCCAGCGATATTGTGGACGAAATTCTGGATCAGCTTGGCGCCGTCAGGCGTATGCACCACTTCCGGGTGGAACTGCACGGCGTAATATTTGCGGGCCTCATCGGCAATGAACGCGAAGGGCGCATTGGACGAGGTGGCCAGAACCCGAAAGCCTGGCGGGATCGCGGTGACGCGGTCGCCATGCGACATCCAGACCTGATGACGTGAGCCAACCGACCAGAGACCTTCGAACAGCTTGCAATCCTGCTCGATTTCGAGGAAAGCGCGGCCGAATTCACGGTGATGACCGGCTTCCACCTTGCCGCCCAGCTGGGCGCAGATGGTTTGCTGGCCATAGCAGATACCGAAGATCGGCAAGCCGCTATCGAAAATCACCTGGGGAACGCGGGGGCTGCCTTCATCGAGTGCCGAGGCCGGGCTTCCAGACAGGATAACCGCTTTCGGCTTCAACCGCGCGAAGCCCTCTTCGGATGACTGGAAAGGGACGATTTCGCAGTACACGCCGGTTTCACGAACGCGCCGCGCAATCAGCTGCGTTACCTGGCTGCCGAAATCGATGATGAGAACGCTGTCGGGATGTGCTGTCTGGGTCATGTCGAGCCTTTAATGAAAAGCAGTGTCCGTGGCAATCCGGGAAATGCCGGCATGGCAAAAAATCTCGTGTTCGGCTGGGCCGGATCAGAACCAGAAGGTGCCGTCTTCCACCGCCTTGACCAGCGCGTCCACCGCCTGGGCCAGGTTGCGGTCAACGACATGCAGATATTCCGTCCAGTCGCCGACATGTTTCAGCTCCGCCTTGCCATCGGAAATGCCGCGAAGGCCGATCAGCGGCAGGTTGAAGGCCTGACAGGCGCGCAGCACCGCATAGGTTTCCATATCGACCATGTCAGCGGCGATGCTGTCATACAGCGGGCCTGAGACGATATTGCCGCCGGTCGACAAGCTGGCCGTGGCGATGCCGGGAATGCGCAGCGGCAGGTCCACCGTAGCAGGCAGATCCAGGAACGGCGTACAGCCTTTCTCGAAACCAAGCGGCGAGGCGTCCATATCCCGGTAGGCGACTGAGGAGACCTGGTAGACCGCAGTCTGTTCCAGCCGTGCCGAGCCTGCCGAACCCAGCGAGACGACGAGATCGGGAAGCGTGCCTGCCGCCTGAAGGTCTCTTAGGGCATTGGTGGTGGCGATGGCGCTTTCCACCGGGCCGACCCCGGTCATCAGCGGTTGGATGCGCAGGCGTAGGAGCGGGCCATATTCGGCATCGACTGCCATGATGAATAGAATAGACTTGCTGCAAACCGATTTCAGTTCAAATGTCATTCTCTGATATCCTCACGGCCTCGCATCACCATCAGTGTGCTGGTCATCGAGGCAATCAATTTGGCTGGGCCGTCGGAGATGGCATAGCCACGACCATCGGCGACGATAATGGTGGAGCCGGGCTTGGTGATTTCGCCCCGGAATAGAAAACGGTCGCCGCGCCCCGGCGACATCATGTTGACCTTGAATTCAATGGTCAGCAGCGAGGTTTCCGGCGCGATCACCGTATAGGCGGCGTAGCTGCAAGCTGCGTCGAGGGCGGCGGAAATCACGCCTGCATGCAGGAAACCATGCTGCTGGGTGAGCTTGTCGTGAAACGCCAGTTCGATTTCCACCATTTTATGGCTGATGCGGGTCAGTTCCGCGCCGATGGTCTGCATGGCACCCTGCCGCGCAAAGCTTGCCGTGATCCGCTGCTGGATGTCCGCGTCCATGTGGCTGCCGCCTCTTTCCCTCTCGTCTGCCTGCCATTTGGCATGACAGAACCGGTTCGGCAAGCCTGTTGATGGGCTTTGGCCTGTTGATGGGCTTTGGGCGCGACGGTTTTGCTGCGGTGGTTAATTCAGCAGGAAAAGCGCCGCGTTCAGCACTGTGGCGAAAGCAACCCAGGCGGCATAGGGGATGAAACACAGCATCGCCACCCGGTCCAAACGCCGGACCTGCCAGACGAAGGCGAGGATCAGCGCCAGCATTGGCAGAATGACGATCAGGGCGAGACCGGTGCTCTGTGCGCCGAAGAACGCCGGAGACCACAGGAAATTCAGCAACATCTGGCCAAACCACAGTGCCATGGCGCGCGATGCGCCTCGCGATTGCCGCGTCCGCTGCCAGATCCGAGCACCCGCAAGGCCAATCAGCACGTAAAGCACGGTCCAGACCGGTCCGAAGATCCAGCTCGGCGGATTGAAGAATGGCTTTTCCAACCCGTCATACCAGTCGCCCGGCAGATTGGTCAGCCCGATCATTGTGCCGATACCGGTGACGGCGGCCATGAAGATGAGATTGTTGAGAGCGTTACGCATGACCTAATTATCTATAGCATCAAGCCCTGGATGGAAGGGGATAAGCCATCATCCGATGCGAATGATGTGCTGGTCCCAGTTTACAGACTCGGACCTGTCCAGGAACCGGCCATCATAGGAAGACGTGGCAAAGCCGTGGGCGGCAGGCGCAATGCCGGCTGCCTCGCTCAGGCTGGCGGTGTTCAGCACCTTGCCGCTGTCGGCATCCAGCGTTACCGAGAGACCGCCATTCGGTGAGGTGATGCCGATCAATCCCTCGCGACGGTTAACCGCAATCGCCCCGACATAATTTGCAAGCCCACGGGTGATATCGGGAGGCAGGTCGAGCCAGTGTAGCGCTTCGCCGCGCCTGAAATGGCCGACCAGTGGCGGCAGGTCGCGGCGTGGGCCTTCATACTGGCAGGCAAACCAGATCCGGCCACGCGCATCGAGATCAATATGCCGGGTCGAAAGCTGGCGCAGGGCTTCGGGCAGCGCGTGTTTTTCAATCAATGCGCCGGTCCGGGCATCGGCCAGCACCAGAGATGGCTGCATATGGTCGAGATTGAGCTTGGTGCGGCCGAAATCGGGATTGGTCTCAATGCCGCCATTGGCGATGATCAGCAGGTTGCCGTCATCGCTGACACTCATGTCATGGGTGCCGATGCCATGGGCGGAAAATTCGCCAATCCGGCGAAATCCGTCTGTTGCATCGTAAAGCCCGATCATGCCGCGATTGTTGTCAAAATCGTTCTCGCTGGCATAGAGCAGCTTGCCATCGGGCGAAAAATGCCCGTGGCCGTAGAAATGGCGACCCGCCGGGGCGTTGACGACCACAGGTGCCACCTGCTGTTGCCGATCAAAGATGAAGATGAATGTGCCGGGACGCCTCGCAAAGGCGGCCACCTTATTGGCGCTGGCCGCAAGCCCATGGGCGCGGCCTGGCAGGGCTACACGCGCAACGATCCGACCGTCTTCGCTGAGCAGGGCGGCGCCAAATGCTCCATCTTCGGCGCGAAAGGCGGAGGCATAGACGGCATCGGTTGCCGTCAGCGTTTCCGCCTGCGCCGCTGTCAGCCCGGCCAGATAAACGGCGCCTGCGGCTTTCAGAAAGTGTCGCCGGTCCATCAACGCGCCGCGCATAGGGATCAATCCCCGTCCGCGAAGGAAAAACCGGCGCTGAGGCCGACGCCGCCGCCCAGCCCGTCGCTGAGATCGGTGATCATGCTGCGGCTGTCATCCAGCAGGCTGACCAGCTTCTTGCGGTTGTCGGGTTGGCCGACTGCCGCCTCGATATCCGGTGTGATGGATTGGGTGGTCTGGATCAGCCGGTCGGCCAGCGTATTGATGGTGACGATCACGCCCCGCTTGCCCTCCGGCAACAAGTTTGCAGCCCCTGTGTCGTTGAGAAGCTGTTTCAGGCCGGTCAGGTTTTCCTGCATGCTGACAAAGGTCAGGCCGGAGCGCCAGAAAATCGCCTGCTTGGGAGCGATCCGCCCGCCTGCACCCTTGAAAAATGTCTCGATCCGCTCGTCGCGCACGGTCTCGGTTCCATGGACGAGAATGCCGAGCAGGCCGGTGACGGCCTCCGACGGGGTGCGGAAGACATCATTGTCCGGGCCGGGCTGCTTCCAGGCGGCCTGGATGCCGCCGGGCGCTTCCCAAAGGCTGGAAAGTTCGCCTGCCATGTTTTCGATATTGCCAGCAATTGCCGCGCCATAGCGGCAGCGGAACGCACCATCTGCCTGGTTCAAAGTCTCGGAGCCGGTGCCGTAGAGGACATATTCCAGTGCGCCAAGGCCCTGGATCGCCACGCTTTTCTCATGCAGGGCTTCGGGCTTGGTGAAACTGTCGTCATTGGAGGCGATGGCGCCCTGGATCTGCTTCAGCGCCAGCCCCTTGCGGTCCGGGTAAAACAGGATGTGCTCAAAGCGGTTTTCCTCGATCACCGGCCCGACCCGGACAATCTCGATCCGCGCCCAGGCGCGCACGGCCTGCTCAAAGCCATCCTTCGCCGCTTTGACGGAGGTGTCGGACGGGGTGGTGCAAAGGGTGTTCATCCCGGCATGTAGGGCCTTGGCCTTGTCAAGAAAGGTGCGATAGCCGGGGCGGATGAAACCATCCACGGTCTTTTCCATCACGCCCGCAACCGCTTCGGTTTGCAGGGCGCTGGCATGGGGTGCGGCATCCTGCGCCCGCAAGGCAAGCGGCTGGATGGCCGAGAGGCAGAGCGTGAGGGTGAGAAGAAAGCCCGAGCGGTTTGCAAGCGACATCAGAGTGACTCCAGAAATGTAATCAACGCCTTGCGGTCGCCCGGCGTCATGGAAGCAAAGGCGTTGCGAGCTTTTTCCGCCTCGCCGTCGTGCCAGAGAATAGCTTCTGGCAGGGAGGTGGCGCGCCCGTCATGCAGATAGGCCTGGCGACCGCCCACTTTGGCTGTGAGACCGAGGCCCCAGAGCGGCGGCGTGCGCCATTGCTGGCCGCTGGCCAATCCCACCTGTTGCCCATCGGCCAGATCGGGACCCATATCATGCAGCAGGAAATCGGAATAGGGCCAGATCAGCTGGAAGGAAAGGGCCGGGTAGGCGGCATTGCGCCGCGTTACATATTTCGGCTGGTGGCAGCTGGCGCAACCGGATGCATAAAACAGCGCCTTGCCGGCCAAAACTTCGGGTTTGGTCACGTCGCGGCGCTTGGGAGGGGCCAGCGTTTCGCTATAGAAGGTCATCAGATCCAGCACCGGCGGCGGTGCCTCGACCGGGCCAAGCCTTGCCTGCACGCCGTTCGGCATTGTCAGGCATTGCGGCTGGTTTACCGTGCAATCGCCTGCATGGCGCGGATCGTCGGGAGAGGAAATGCCGATGTCACCGGCCAAGGCGCTGGCTGCCTGATCGCGGACCGTGGCATTTTCCGCCTTCCAGCCGAAGCGTCCGATCTTGATGTCGCCGCTCAGGTGATCGCGCACCCTGGCAACAGTGCCCGAAATGCCGTTGCCCTCTTGGGTCTGTCGCTCGGCATTGGCCAGAATATCCTCGTCGGCAATCGCCTCGATCAGGCCCATGCCGATCATCGGATTGGCGATGCGGGGCGATAGCGTGGTGTCTGCTCCCATCGGACCATACCCGAGCGCGTCGATAGTGTAGGTGGGAACCCGCAGCGTTACCGTTTCACCACCGGCAAGCGTCACGGTCTTCGGTTGATAGGTCACGGCCAGCCGCCCTTCGGCGGCAAGACCGGGTACGGCGCGGTCCTGCAATTGCCGGCCATAGGTGTCATCGCCAAAATTCAGCGCCTTCAAAGTGGCAATCGCGGCCTTTTCCTCGCCGGTATGCGCGGGTCGAGCCAACCTTAGAAACATCGAGGTGGCATCGCCATCCGGTCCGGGTGGATGGCCACGCCCGCCGCGCTGATGGCAGCTTTCGCAGGAGCGAGCGTTGAACAGCGGCCCCAACCCGTCCGAGGCCTGGGTGGAGGAGGGGGAGGAGACCCAGAATTTCTGAAAAAGCGCTTCGCCGAGGGAAAATTGCTGCTGCTGCTCGAAACTCAGGGTGGCGAGAGGGTGGGTAAAGGCCTTGGCATCGGCGGGACCGGTAAAGGTGGCAGCGCCTGCCGTCATCGCCTCGAAGGCTTCGGCTTTCGAAAAGTCGTTGGTGGGGACTGTAACGGCATTGACCTTGGTACGATCGGCCGGTGTGAGATCCGGGCGCAGCTCCGCTGCAAAGGCGCCTGCTATCAGGCTGCTTTCGAGCAGGCTTCCCATCAGCAGGGTGCCGCCAAGCAGGATTATCGTCGCTGTCTTCAGCCGCACATTCGGCATCCCCGTGATAATGGCCGCCGCCAGTGTGTGGGCAGCGGCCATCTGATTTTCAATCCGTTCTTACTTGAAGACGGCGCTGGGGTTGTCGAGGCTGTCGGAGCCTTCCAGCTTGACTTCGCCGAGATCGAGGGCAGCCACGACGCGCTGGATCGACTTGGTCTGGTCGATCAGGCCGTCGATGCCAGCCTGAACGGTGGCATTGCCTTCTTTGTTGTTCTCGGCAATCATCTGGTCGTAATGCTCGACGGATTTGGCACGCTTCACGAGAGCGGTCATCGCCTTCATGGTGGTGTTCAGCTTGGACTTCATTTCCTTGTCCAGCGCCTTGTCCTTGGCAGCAACCAGGTCCGACAGGGACGGGCCGGTCATCTTGGTGCCGTCGACGCGGGTATATTTGCCAGTATAGGCCGAGCGGATGCCGAGTGCGTCGTAATAATGCGAGTTATGGGTGTTGTCAGAGAAGCAGTCATGCTCTTCTTCCGGATCGTGCAGCAGCAGCCCGAGCTTCATCCGCTCGCCAGCCAGTTCGCCGTAGGACAGCGAACCCATGCCGGTCAAAATAGCTTTGAGGCCGGAGGTCGGATCGGCCAGCAAGGTCTTGGTTGCTTCGCCTTCCGGCTTCCAGGCATCGACCATTTCCTGAAGATCGGAAACCAGCAGGGTCGAGGCCGACTTCAGATATTGGGCGCGCCGGTCGCAATGACCGCCGGTGCAATTCTTCAGGTCGTAATCGGTAAACGGACGGTTGCCGGCACCTGGGCCAGTGCCGTTCAGGTCCTGGCCCCAGAGCAGGAATTCGATGGCATGATAACCGGTTGCCACATTGGCTTCGACGCCACCGGCTTCCTGGAGCTTGTTGGCCAGGAAATCCGGTGTCAGATTGGTGGCATCCACCTCTTCGCCATTGATCTTGATTTTGGTATTGGCAATCACATTGGCGGTGTACAGCGCATTGGTATCGCTTTCAGTGCCGTAGGATTTATCGACATAATCGATCAGGCCTTCGTCCAGCGGCCAGGCATTGACCTTGCCTTCCCAGTCATCGACGATCTTGTTGCCGAAGCGATAGACTTCCGACTGCTGGTAGGGCACACGCGCCTTGATCCAGGCGGAGCGGGCCTTGTTGAGCGTCGATTTGCTGGGCTTGGCAAGCAGCGCGTCAACGGCGGCATCCAGCGTCTTGGCTGTGGTGAGCGAATCCTGGTATTTCGCCTCCGCCAGCTCTGCATAATGCTTCAGCACCGCATCTGCTTCCGGCGCTTTCGCTGCCGGGGCTGCAAAGCTGGTCGAAGCGATGAAAAGCGCCAGTCCGGCGCCGATCATGAATGGTCGAGACATGCCCTCTCCTCTGGCGCCTTTAGCGCCGCTTGTGGTCTGTGGGCATGTCATGGAACAAAATTAAACTAGTGTCAAACAATCAGGAATAGCCCTCAATATTTAGGGTGCATCCTGATTTCAAGCCTTCACCATCCGGCAGAAGTAAAACCCGTCCGTGTCGGTTGCGGCAGGGCTCAAGGTCAGGCTTTTGCCATTGGCGGAGATGGGCTTTGCGACCGAAGCGCCAAACAGCGCCGTCCAGCGCTCCAGCATCGGCATTGGTGAAAATTGCGGATGGGCGGCGGTAAAGGCTTCGATCTGCCGGTCGTTTTCCTCCGGCAGTACCGAGCAGGTGACGTAGATCAACTCACCGCCGGACCGGACATAGGTGGCCGCTTCGGCAAGGGCTTGGCTCTGCTGTTCGATCCGCTCCTGCAAATTGCGGTCGGTCAGCCGCCATTTGGTGTCGGGCCGGCGGCGCCAAGTGCCGGTGCCGGTGCAGGGAGCATCGACCAGCACCTTGTCGAACCGCCCGATTAAAGATTGCAGGGCGGCAACCCGGTCATGGACCTGGATATTATGGGTGCCTGCCCGTTTCAGCCGCTCGATGATCGGCGCCAGCCGTTTGCGGTCGCTATCATAGGCATGCACCTGGCCCTTGTTGCCCATGGCGGCTGCCATGGCCAGCGTCTTGCCACCGCCGCCTGCACAGAAATCCAGCACCTGATGACCCTCTGACGGTTCGACCAGCGCCGAGACGATCTGCGAACCTTCGTCCTGAACCTCGAACCAGCCCTTCTGGAAGCCAAGCTCGGCGGTAACATTCGGCAGGCGCGACGGGCCTTCGCCCGGCTCGATGCGGATGCCGATGGGGGAAATGGTGGCAGGTCTTGCCTGCGTATGGGATAGCGCCTTGAGGACCTTGTCGCGATTGGCCTTCAGCGTGTTGGCGCGCAGGTCAAGGCTGGGGCGCACGGCGAGCGCCTGTGCCTCGCGCAGCCAGTTTTCACCGAACACGGCTTCGAAGCTAGGCACCACCCATTCTGGAATATCGCCCTGGACGAATTGCGGTGCGTCCTCCAGCGTGCGGCTGGAAAAGGCCGCCGTCTGTGCCTGCGTCAAGGGAACCGGGGCAAAACTGTCGCCATCAAGGTCCGCAGCAAGGCTTTCGGGGGCCATTCCCCATTGCCGCAACAATACGGCATAGCCGAGGGCGGCGGGGCTGTCGTCATCCATGATATAAGCGTGGGAAAGCTTCATGCGCAGCGCGTCGTAGACGATATTGCCGATGGCGGCGCGGTCACCGGATCCGGCGAAGCGATGTGCCAGGCCCCAATCCTTCAGGGCGTCGGCCACTGGCCTGCGGCGTGTCTCGATATCGCTCAGAACTTCTATTGCCCCGGCTAGCCGTCCGCCCAAACGCATGGTCTTCTCCTTGGTGATCCATCAGACCTTGCGTGGTAGCGATGAAATGCCGTTGGAGCAAGCTGCGTTACTGAAGACTACCAAAAAGCGGGGGTAGAATTTCGATAGAAGCAATACGCATCAGGATAACAGAACGCCTTTGCGTGGCTTAATTCATCTTACGTGCTTAGGGTTTGTTGAGATTTAGGTCTGGGTGTGGCGAAAACGGTGATTTTCGAGAACCGGAGCGCAGTGTACTTGAGTACATGAGCACCGGAAGCGCAGAAAATTGCCGTTTGCAGCTCAACCAGGCCTGAATATCGACAAACCCTAGCCGATCAACTCGTAGCAGACCTTGGCGGTGCCGCTGCCGACCATGCCGATATCGGCGGCTGCGGCCTTCGAGAGATCCAGCACCCGGCCCTTGATGAATGGACCACGATCATTGATCCGCACCACGACCGTCTTGCCATTGTTGCGGTTGGTAACCTTGACCTTGGAGCCGAAGGGCAGAGACTTGTGAGCGGCGGTCAATGTGGTGGGGTTCATGCGTTCGCCGGAAGCAGTGCGCGAGTATAGGGCATACCAGGAAGCGCCACCGCAGCCATTTGCTGCAAAGGCCTGGATAGGGCTGAAAGCAACAAAAGAGGTAATAGCTGCTGCGATGAGGACTGACCGACTTAAAGGCGCCAAGTTTTCGTTTCCCGTTGCTATTTCTGAGATGAAATTTGCGTAGGGAGGCTTAAAGGTAGGCAAAAATGGCAAAAAAGTGCCTTAGGTGATCACGGAATATTACGTTAAGATATATTTGTGATCATGGGGTCAAATTAACGTTTTGGAAGGAATTTAGAAAAACTGTTTAAAAACAGCCTAAAAACGCAAAAATATTGCGCGCTATGGAAATCTCAATCGATCACGAAATATTTTTCCGTTGTACCGAAAAAATACGCTCTAAATGCTGGGGCGGTTGGTGGAATATGGCGAAATTGGCGCAATTTTTGAGCGAAATAGCGGGTCATTCAGAAATGAATGTGCTGATCTATCCTCGCCAGCTGCCGGAAGACCAGAGTTGGCTGAGAGAAACCCGGTAATCGGGATGGGCAAAGGCAAAGCCCAGCGCCCTGATTTTGGCGTTCATCACCCGCTTGTTCTCACCGTAAAAGGACCGCGCCATGGGCGACAGTTCTGCTGTTTCGAAGGCCTGTTCCGGCGGCGGCTCGACCCCCATCAGCCGGGCAGCCTCTGCCACCACATCCTGTGGCGGGGCGGGTTCGTGGTCGGTGATATTGAAGATCCCCTGCTCGTTTCGCCCGGCCAGAAACCAGGTCGCGGCTGCAATATCTTCGACCCGGATCCGGTTGAACACCTGATCCTTTTTTACCAGACGCCGGGCAGTGCCTTCGGCCATATTGACAAGACCATTGCGACCCGGCCCGTAAATGCCTGACAGCCGCAGCGTCGAGAGCGGCACGCTTGCTGTAAGCGCGGCGCTCTCCCAGGCCTGTTCGGCTTCCACTCTCTCCACGGAGCGTACCGAGACTGGTTTGCAGGCCGTGTCTTCATCCACCCAGGCGCCCTGATGGTCGCCATAGACGCCGACGGTCGACAGATAGGCCAGCCATTGCAATTGCGGCATCCATGTCTTCAGCTGGCCTTCCGTCAGCCGCAGCAGCGGGTCGCCGTCGCTGCCCGGAGCAATCGACTGGACGACATGGGTGGCGCAGGCCATGGCCTGGATGATCTCGCCTGAAAGATGCTGGCCATCAAAAACCAGTGGTTCGATGCCGAGATCGCTCAAAGCCGTGGCCTTGGCCGGTGAGCGCGTCGTGCCACTGACGGGAATGCCCTGCTGGATAAAATGCTGGCCAATCGCCTTGCCGGAATATCCGGCACCAAAAATCATCAGTCTCATGGGGTCACTCCGGCTGCTATCCATTCCGCCCTGACATCGCTATCGGGCTCATTCTCTCTATAATGTGCGAGAGCGCCAAAGGCCTGTGGCTCCATCAGGCGCGACAGCGCCCAGACCGCCATGCCACGCACATCCGGTGAGGCATCGGCGAGCAGGTTCACGCAGGGCGTGATCAGCGTTGACAGTCCCGAATTGCCTGCCGCGATCAGCACATTGCGCACAAACCTGTCACGTCCGATCCGCTTGACCGGCGAGCCACTGAAATGGCTGCGGAAGCCAGGATCGTCAAGGGTCAGGAAGAAGGCGATGTCCGGTGCCGTCAGGTCTTCGCGGGCCTGAAGCTTGATCTCCCGCGTCTGCGCCGCAAATTTATTCCAGGGACAGGCAGCCAGGCAATCGTCACAGCCATAGATCCGGTTGCCGAATGCTGGGCGCAGATTACGGTCGATCACGCCCTTATGCTCGATGGTCAGATAAGAGATGCAGCGGCGGGCATCGATCTGGTAGGGGGCCGGAAAGGCCGCTGTCGGGCAGGCGTCGAGACAGGCGCGGCAGGAGCCGCAATGGTCGCGCTCCGCTGCGTCCAGTTCCAGTTCGGCTGTGGTGAACAGGCTGCCGAGAAACAGCCAGGAACCGTAATCGCGGCTGACCAGATTGGTATGCTTGCCCTGCCAGCCAAGCCCGGCGGCGGCCGCCAGCGGCTTTTCCATGACAGGGGCGGTATCGACGAAGACTTTTACATCCTCACCGGCCCGGGCGGCAAAGCGCGTGGCGATGTCCTTCAGCTTGCCCTTGATGATGTCGTGATAATCACGATTGCGGGCATAGACGGAAATCGCCGCCTTGTCCGGTTGCGCCTGTAGAGCGCGCGGATCGGTCTCAGGGCCGTAATTCAGGCCGAACATCACGATGGAGCGGACCTGCGGCCACAGCACTTTCGGATCGCCGCGCCGCTCGCGCGTCTCCTCCATCCAGGCCATGGTGCCGTGATAGCCAGCGTCGACGAACTCCAGCAACCGGGCAGGGGCCTGAGGAACGCTCTCCGGCCCGGTGATCCGACAGAGATCGAAGCCCTTGTCCGCCGCTTCCTGGCGGATGAAGGCGGAAAGCTTTACGGCCCGCGCCATGGCCTTTTCCGCCGTCCGCTCGGGGCTGCCTTCCTTGATCATGGTTTTTTCCGTCAGAAATCCAGATCCGCATAGTGGGAAACCGGGGTGAGGCCGCGCACCCGCTCGGCCAGCAGCGGTCGGAACGAAGGGCGTGATTTCAGCCGCTGATACCAATCCTTGGCAATCGGTGATTCCGCCCAATCGATCTCGCCGAGGTAATCGAGCACCGATATCGCCGCACCAGCAGCCAGATCGCCATAGCTGAGCCGGTCGCCCGCCAGCCAGGTCCGCGAGCCAGCCAGCCAACTCAGATATTTCATGTGCTGGCGAATATTGCCACGGGCGGTGCGCAGCACCTTGGAGTCGGGTGCGCCGCCGCCAAGACCGTTGGGGATCTGCAATTTGAATACCCGCTCGCGGGCCAGTGGCCGGGTGACGTCCTGTTCCATCTTTTGCAGGAACCAGTCCACCAGCCGGCGGATTTCGGCGCGCTGGAAGGGGTCTTCGGCCAAAAGCCGCCGATCCCGCTTCAACACGCCGTGGGTTTCGTCCAGGAATTCCGATATGACCGTACAGCCACACAGCGTGCGCATATTGTCATCGACATAGACGGGCAGGGTGCCAGCGGGATTGAGGGTGAGAAATTCCCGACGCTTTTCCCAGGTCTGTTCTTCGACCAGATCTGCCTGAAAACCGTATTCCGACAGGATCAATCGGACAAAGCGGGACGTGGTTGACATCGGATGGTGATACAAAGTGGGCATTGATGGGGCACTGTTCCGGTTGGGGGCGATGATCGGGGCTGTCTGGTTTCTCTTGGCTGGCCATTCCATCTGGCCATAACATCTGGCCAGGGGGCCAACCTTGCGTCTATAGGAATTTCATTCCGTCATACAAGCGAATCGCTTTCCTTGTCACGCCTATCAAAGGACAATCCATGGAAGATCAATCGATCGTCAGCGCCCTTCTTCTCGGTCTTATCGAGGGCCTAACGGAATTCATCCCGGTGTCTTCGACGGCGCATGTGCTGTTGGCCGGTCATTTTCTCGGCTTCAAATCGCCCGGAAACACCTTTGCAGTGCTGATTCAGCTCGGTGCCATTCTTGCTATTTTGGCTGTCTATATCCAGAAATTGCTGGGGATTGCGCTGTCTTTACCCAGCAATCCCAAAAGTCGCCATTTCGTCCTGGCCGTGCTGGTGGCTTTCCTGCCTGCCGCCATTATCGGCGCGCTGGCCCACGACTTCATCAAGGCAGTGCTGTTCGAAACCCCGATGCTGATCTGCGTGATGCTGATCCTGGGCGGGGTAATTCTTCTGTGGGTTGACCGGATGACGTTCAAGCCCCGCTACACCGACGTGATGGATTATCCGCTGTCACTGGCGCTGAAGATCGGCCTGTTCCAGTGCCTGGCGATGATTCCCGGCACATCACGTTCGGGCGCAACCATTGTCGGCTCGCTGCTGATGGGGACAGACAAGCGTTCGGCCGCCGAGTTTTCGTTTTTCCTGGCGATGCCGACCATGTTGGGGGCCTTCGTGCTGGATCTCTACAAGAACCGCAATGCGCTCAGCATGGATGACGGCCTGCTGATCGGCGTCGGCTTCCTTGCGGCATTCATTTCGGCCTTGGTCGTGGTGCGTGGACTGCTCGATTTCGTTTCCCGCCGCGGCTATGCGCCTTTTGCCTGGTGGCGGATTGCCGTCGGCGTTGCGGGCCTGACAGGCCTTCTGGTCTGGGGATAAGGCAGCCGAAGGGCCTTGGCTGAGGACCTGAAAATCCTGTTTCACGCCGCCAAAGAATTGGCGGCGTGAAGCACATGAATTCCTAAAGCGCCGCGCGTTTTATGAACGCACGGCGCTGTAGAGTTTTTCAGAGAAAAATGGAAACGCGCTTCCGGAAACGTAAACGAGAGAAACTATCTCTTGGTTTTACGCATACCTGATGGGAACCGCTTTTTTACGGTTCCTGGAAAGGTTCTGTGACGGGGAACAGGATGACCCGCAGGTCTCAGCGGGAAATCGAGCCCGTGCTGCAAGGGTCAACACCGTAGGCGGGTGCGCAATTGCCCTTACGAGCTGCGACCGTCGAGGGAGCGACGAAAGAACCTGCGATGACAACCAATGCCGCACACGCAAAAAACAGTGCGATAGATTTGCCCATGAAATCAGAACCTCAGAAGAATGTGAAATGGCGGGTGCGAAGAACGCTGGCCCCATGCGTTGATCCGTCTTTACGCATGGCCCACCTCAACATCAATAGCGGAATGTGCTGAATTGGCAGTTAATGAAACTAATTAATTTCTGCGTCTTTTGTGCAACGCCGACACAAAGCCAAAGCCGTTCTGGAGACAGAGTTTGTCGTCCCTTGAAAGCTGGATTCAGCTTCCCCCTGACCAACCCCAACCCGCCGTTCATGCGCCGGATGGAGCGCATGAACAATTCCTAAGGGTGATTCTCAATCCGATGCCGATCAGGCTGCCTTGCCGGAGCGGCTATATTGTCCATGCGGGCGGAAATGGATGAGATAGGAGGGCAGAACGGCGGCAACAGCTGTCGGCGTAATGCCAAGGGCTGCGAGCGTCCGGCCTTCCTTCTTGGCGACTTCGGAGACCACGTTATCACTTTTCAGCAGCGTCAGCTGATCGTTGGTCAGCGGCGGTGTGATCAGCGGAATAGCCGAGGCGACGGAGGCAAGCAGCGAAGCGATACCGAAGGGCAGCGACACCAGCGGATTAGTGCGGTCGATAACCCGCAGCATTTCCTCAAGACATTGCCGGAAGGTCAGAACTTCCGGTCCGCCGAGTTCATAGACACCGGCAGATGCCTTGCCATCGACCGCTTTGGCCACGGCTTCGGCCACGTCTTCAACGAAGACCGGCTGGAATTTCGTCTTGCCGCCGCCGATCAAGGGCAGGACGGGCGAAAGACGGGCCATTGCAGCAAACTTGTTGAAGAAGCTGTCCTCAGGGCCGAAAACGATGGATGGCCGAAGGATGACCGCGCCCGGCGCGACTTGGCGGATGGCATCTTCGCCCCGGCCCTTGCTGGCTGCGTAGCTGGAGGCGGATTTCGCATCGGCGCCGATGGCCGAGACATGCACCAGCCTGGCACCGGCAGCGGTTGCTGCTTCGGCCACGGCACGGGCACCGAAATCCTGCACGGCGTCGAACTTGTTGCGGCCTGATTCCAGCAGGATGCCGACGCAATTGACGACAACCGAGGCGCCTTCAACGGCTTTTGCGACGCTGTCGCGGTAGCGCAGATTGGCCTGACAGAGCGAAATCTGTCCGACATTGCCGAACGGCAGCACGAAACCTGCGAGATCGGGGCGGCGCACGGCGACGCGCACCCGGTAACCGCGTTGGGCCAGCACCCGCACCACATGCCTGCCCACGAATCCGGAGCCTCCGAAAACGGTAACGAGCGGCGGAAGATTTGCGAACGTCATAGAGAGCTCCTGCGGATCGGAATATCAGACCAATTCATCTGCTGTCTCATATCGCTAATGCGCTGCGAGGTGAAGCAGAATCATGCTGTTCGATGTCTGGGACCAGAGTTAATAGAACCGCTTTGAAACCGGAATCAAAGGTTGCCTTCGACCAGAACAATCTCGCCATCGGCGACTTCCTGGCGGATCTTGACGGCGGCCTGATATTCCGGTGAGTGATAGCAATCGTAAGCGGCCTGGAAGGAGGGAAACTCGATGACCACGTTGCGGGCCCGACTTTGGCCTTCCACGGCATCCGTCTTGCCGCCACGGGCCAGAAAGACAGCGCCGAAACGCTCAAAAGCTGGCTTTGCCGTCGAGACGTAATCCTTGTAGCGTTCCGCATCCCGTACATCGACGCGCGCGATCCAATATCCTTTTGCCATCAAATCACCTCTTTCGGTTTCTCTTTGGTGATCGGTGAATTTTGCCGCAAGGTCAAGGCCAGGATGGGCGGCCAGTTTGGGCTGGCAGGATGGAAAGGGTGCTTGTGCGATGTTTTGAGGCCTTGGCTTTGGCCGCAAGAGTGAGGCATTGTCAAATCCAGCGCGACGGCCAGCCCGTCTGGGTCGCCAATCGGAGACGGGGTCAAGGTGGGCAATATCCGCAACCTGATAAGCTATGAGATGAACAGGCTTCCAAAGCGCACGCTGGTCCTGTTGTTTTTTCTGTTGTCCGTCCCTTTGCTGCCGGTCCCCTTTGCCAATGTCTCGCTGACGGGAGGCAGTGCGGTAGCGGCACCAGCGCCTGCTGCCAGCCATGGCGTGGTTGCCAAGCCCTGCGCTCCCTCGGTCTATGACGCGCTGCGCGACACACCACTTGAGGCCGAGAGCGTCTTGCGGTTGGCCTGCAAGGTTGACCTGACCCGTGACGATCTGGTGATGCAAAACCTGGAATTGCTGGGGGCCGATGCCAGCGGTGTCAGCATCGATTGCCATGGCGGCGTTATCGGCCTTCCGGGAAGTGTGCCGAAGGGCGCGCCTCCGACCATCCGCATTGCCTCGCTGCGCAAGGATGATGGGAGCTGGAGCGTTCCGCACGACATCGTTATACGCAATTGCAAGATTTATGGTGCCATTCACATCATGGGTCTTGGTGCCAATGGCGAGGCCGAGCTGGTGCGGCAATCCTCGCTCAATCGCAATCATACCGAATATGCCCAGTCGGTCGCACCGTCCGGCATCGTGCTGGATAATCTGTCGATTGTCGCCGATGGCCCGATCCCGCTCTATGTTGCACCCGGCGTCACTCATGTGACCCTGTCGCACTCGACGCTCCAGGGGCAGACCAAGGGATCGGCGATCTATCTCGACGCGGAGACCGCGCATAACACCATTTCAGGCAATAGTTTCGACCTGGCGACGCGCAGCCGGGAAATGATCGCGGTGGACGGGTCGGCGCATAATGTCATTGAAGCCAATAGTTTTGCCAACGCGCAGCATGGCGGTATTTTTCTCTATCGCAATTGCGGCGAGGGCGGCACGATCCGTCACCAGACCCCGCAGCATAACCGGATTGCCGATAATAAATTTACCTACCAAGACGCTTTTCGCCCGCGCCCGGCCATCTGGCTGAATGCCCGCGAGGCCTGGCGCAATCTCTATTGCTACCAAGACCCGCCAGCCCCCTTCGGCAGCGGTGCCGACAACCACAGCTTTGCCGATTTCAACACCGTCAGCGGCAACCAGATCATCGGTGGAGATGCCGACCTGATCCGCGACAATGGCCAAAACAATGTGTTGAGCGACAATAGCACCAAGCACTGAGGGAACCGGTCAAACCACCTTGTCTGAACCGGTCCTCATTGGACATCAGGTGAAAGCGGCCTGCATTTCGGCGAGAATGATCTGGGTTGCGGCTCTCGGATCGTCTGCCTTGACGATCGGGCGACCGACAACCAGATGGCTGGAGCCAGCATGGATGGCGTCTGCTGGCGTCATCACCCGCTTCTGGTCACCGGCATCGGTGCCAGCGGGACGTATGCCGGGTGTGACAAGGGCCATATCGGGACCGATAATGGCGCGCACCGCCTCAGCTTCCTGCGCCGAGCAGACGATGCCGCCCATGCCTTTTTCTTTTGCCTGGGCAGCTCGTTTCAGGACGAGCGACCGCGCATCACCTTGATAACCGGCATCAATGAGATCGTGGTCATCCATCGAGGTTAAGACGGTTACGCCAAGCAGGCAAAGACCCGATCCCTGGGCTGCTTCCACGGCTGCCTGCATCGCCTTCGGATAGGCATGCAGCGTCAGCATGGTCATGCCCATCCGGACGATATTTTCCACCGCCGAGGCGACGGTATTGTCGATATCGAGCAGTTTCATATCCAGAAAGACCTTCTTGCCGCTTTGGGCGAGGTCCTTGGCAAATTCCAGCCCGCCTGCGAAGGCCAGTTGATAGCCGATCTTGTAGAAGGTCACGTCTTCGGCCAGCGTCGAGACCAGTTTTTCCGCGTCAGCGACGGTGGCAACGTCAAGCCCCACGATCAAACGATTGCGCGCATCCATCAACGATCTCCCTGCCAAGTTTCCATGGCGGTCCAGTCGCATGTGACGGTCAGATCCGCAAGGGTGAAGCAGAAGAGATTCCCACCACCCGGTGGCTGATCGCCGCTTCGGCTAATCGGCTGGCTTTGCAGATAGCATTTCAGCAGGGTTCCGACGCCGCCATGACCGATGAAGGCGATAGGAACGGTCGGATTATGCTGGCCAAGAACATCCTGGATTGCCCCGACAATCCGGGCTTGCGCATCGATGGCTCGTTCCCAGCCGTAGAAACTCTCCTCAGGATGGGCGAAGAACCAGTCCGCCGCCTTTTCAAACTCCGGCGGGGTCAGAAAGCCGGTCGCGGAGCGGTCGTTTTCATGCATGGTCTCGATCTGTTCGACACCAATATTGGCCGCTCCCGCCAGGATCGCGGCTGTTTCCACGGCTTTGGTCTCGGCACTGCTGACGATGCGGCCAAGCTGGCGCACCCAGGGGGCCTCAGCCGTTCTGCGGATCCGTTCCTGGCCCAGGTCGGACAGTCCCCATTGCGGCACCGGCACGTCCGGATCGATCCGGACCTGCGGATGGGTGATGTAGACGGCAAACATGTCTTGGTTCTCTTCAGCGGCGGCGGTAGATCCACAGCTGGGCTGGCGGGATATTGCGGACGACGAAATCGAAATGCTGAATGAAATAGCTGCCGCCCTTGGCGATGATCGGCGACATCGGCCCGTAGGAAATCTGCATGACGGGCCGTCCATGCGGCATGCGGTCCAAAAGGTCCTCCAGCAGCCGGATGCGCTCCTGCATCGGGAAGTTCAGGAGCGGCATGGCGGAAATCACGCAGTCGAAGGACAGGCCGGACAGCGGACCCAATGTCTTTTCCAGGTTGAAGGCGTCACCATGGACGAAATTCACGCCGGGGATCGTTTGGGTCAGATGCCGATGGAAATCGGCGGAATATTCAACCGACACCAGTTTCTCCGGCTTGATGCCACGCGCCAGGATCGCCTTGGTGATCACGCCCGTTCCCGGTCCCAGTTCCAGCACGGGCAACCCGCTTTCCGGCGTGATGATGCTGGCCATGCGCCGGGCGGTAATGGTGGAGGTCGGCACGATGGCGCCCACCAGCTTCGGCCCTTGCATCATGCCCTTGAAGAAACGGATTTCCTCATCGAACTTCTTTTCCAGCCGCTGCTTCAGGTTGAGCTTCATTCGCCGTCATCTCCCAAAAAGATATGCTGCGCCGATCATGGGCGCATAATCGGCATGTTGATGCGATTTGTCGCGAAAACAAGACAAAATGGCGCGCATGTGAAAATTTTGTGTCTGGCGCAAGCCGGATGGTGTTGCAAAAGACGCAGCCCAGCCAGCTCTTTTCGGGGCAGTATGTAACAGAAACGCCGTCCCGCATGGCAGACGGGACGGCGTTATGGATTGATGAGAGGATCGATTTTTAAACGCGCATAGGCATCAGCACGTAGAGCGCATCGTCACCAGCCGTATCACGGATCAGCGTGGGAGATCCCGCATCCGCCAGAAGGAAAATCGCCTCTTCACCGGACAGTTGCGCGGTGATGTCGAGCAGATATTTGGCGTTGAAGCCGATTTCCATCGCATCGCTTTCGTAGCCGACGGCGACTTCCTCGGTGGCGCTGCCTGAATCCGGGTTGTTGACCGTCAGCATCAGATGGCCGTCGCCGATGGCCAGCTTCACCGCCCGGCCACGTTCCGACGAAATGGTGGAAACACGGTCAACGGCGCGGGCGAAGGTCTGGCAATCGACCCGCATTTCCTTGTCATTGGCCTGGGGGATGACCCGCTGGTAATCGGGGAAGGTGCCGTCGATCAGCTTCGAGGTCATGACGATTTCGCCGATATTGAAGCGGATCTTGGCATCCGACACTTCGAGCGACACGGTCAGATCGGGATTATCGACCAGCTTCTGCAACTCGCCAACCGTCTTGCGCGGAATGATGATCCCCGGCATGCCTTCCGAACCGGACGGCGCTTCCACGTCAGCGCGGGCCAGGCGGTGGCCATCGGTGGCGACGGCGCGCAGCTTCAGCTTGCCATCGGCTTCAATGGTGTGGAGGTAAATGCCGTTCAGGTAATAACGGGTTTCTTCCGTCGAGATCGCGAACTGGGTGCGATCGATCAGCATTTTGAGGTCCGAGGCCTTCAGCTTGAAGGAATGGCTGAAGCTGCCGGTGGTCAGATCGGGAAAATCCTGCTCCGGCAGGCATTGCAACGAGAATTTCGAACGACCGGAGGCCACCGTCATGCTGGCGCCATCGGGATTGGTCGAGAGCAGCACTTCAGCACCGTCAGACAATTTGCGGACGATTTCATACAGCAGATGCGCCGGAACCGTGGTGGCACCGGCCTGCTCGATATTGGCCGGGGTGGCTTCGGTCACTTCCAGATCGAGGTCGGTTGCCTTCATCGACAGGCTCTGGCCTTCGGCGCGCAGCAGCACGTTGGACAGGATCGGAATGGTATTGCGCCGTTCGACCACCCGGTGAACATGGTTCAGGGACTTCAGAAGATTGGACCGTTCAAGAGTAATACGCATCGACGCTGCCACTTTCGACCTGTGCGATCCGGCATTCGGGATCGGCTTGCCTTGATCCGGGCAACGCTGCCCGGCTTTATTCGGACGGGCAAAATGGCAGCAAAGACGATCAAAATGCAAGGGCCTGCCGTCTTTTGACACGCCTACACTGAGGCTTTCCACCACAGATCACGCTCCTTGGCGTGCAGGGACGCTTGCGGGGGCGGCTCGGCTCGCCCATAACAAGGGCAGGCCATGCATGTCATGCGCCTGTGTGGACAGGTCCGGCAAGGACTGTCCGAATGAAGAGAGAATGGGATGAGTGCCGTGGCAGAGACTGTGAACACGCCGGATGACGGGCAGAAAAGTTTCCGGCTGCATGATCGCCCGGTCACGGCCCGGCCAATCGAGCCTGCGCTCTATCTGGTGGCAACCCCGATCGGTAATCTCTCCGACATCACGCTGCGGGCTCTGGAAGTGCTGGCCGGGGCCGATGTTCTCGCCTGCGAGGATACCCGCGTCACCCGTGTGCTTCTGGACCGCTATGGTATCACCACCCGTCCCTATGCCTATCACGAATATAATGCCGAGGAGGTCGGACCGAAGCTGATCGAGGCGCTGTCGTCCGGTAAATCCGTGGCGCTGGTTTCCGATGCGGGGACGCCGCTGGTGTCCGATCCGGGGTATCGGCTGGCAAAGCTTGCCATTGAGGCCGGGCTGCGGGTCGTGCCTTTGCCGGGGCCATCAGCGCCGCTTGCAGCCCTGGTCGGCTCCGGCCTGCCCAATGATGCCTTTCTGTTTGCAGGTTTCCTGCCCACCAAGGACAAGGCGCGCCGCGACCGGCTGGCGCAATGGGCGGCAACACCGGCCACGTTGATTTTCTTTGAATCGCCGCATCGCATCGGCGCGACTCTTGCCGCAGCTGCCGAGGTATTGGGCGCGGAGCGCAGCGCCTGCGTCTGCCGCGAACTGACCAAGACATTTGAGGAATTCCGACGCGGCACTCTGGCGGAACTATCCGACTGGTATGATGACGAGCGCCAGGTCAAGGGTGAGATCGTGCTGGTGGTCGGGCCGCCGCTTCCCTCCGGTCCGCCGGATGCCGCCGATGTCGACCGGTTGCTGGTGCAGCTCGCGCAAACCCTGCCGACGGCGGGGGCGGCAACTGAGGCCGCCCGCCAGACCGGCCTGCCGCGCAAGGATCTCTATCAGCGCCTGCTGGAGTTGAAGGCCGGGTGAGGGCTCAGGAAAAAAGGCCGAAAGACACATCCGGCGCAGCGCGCAAGCGGGCTGAGCGGCGTGGCCGTTGGTCGGAATATCTGGCGGCTGCCTATCTTCTATCGAAAGGCTATCGGATCGTCGCCTTGCGTTACAAAACCCGCTCAGGTGAAATCGACCTTATCGTTCGGCGCGGGGATCTGGTCGTACTGATTGAGGTCAAGGCGCGGGCGACGCAGCAATCCGCTATCGATGCAGTGAGTTTTGAGAGCCAGCGCCGCATTCGCGCTGCCGGAGATCTCTGGCTGTGCCGCCAGCCGGATGCCAGCCGACTGTCGATCCGCTGCGACATTGTCGCGGTCTTGCCCTGGCGCTGGCCCCGGCACTTTTCTGGTGCTTTTTGATAATCCACTACCCCAGAGTATACCGAGTATTTATAGTAAGCATTTACATGGGATATTTTGTGAGGAATTCATTTTCACTGCCAATATGACTGTGCTGTCACAAAATATTCAATTCTCTGTCATCTTGGCTCACTAAGGGCATGCTCACCCCAGATTGGCGGAGAGGATCTACCATGTTCAAAAAGCTTTCGATGGCGGCGCTGGCCGTGACCGTATCGACCACATCATCATTTGCCGCAACCAATATCAGCTGGTGGCACGGCATGGGTGGCCGCAACGGCGAAGTCATCAATGAACTGTCGCAGAAGTTCAACGCTGCCCAAGGCGAATGCGTTCTGACGCCGGTGTCGAAGGGCTCCTACGAAGAAGCGCTTGCTGCTGGCATCGCTGCTTTCCGTTCGCACGATCAGCCCAACATTCTTCAGGTGTTCGATGCCGGTTCTGCGACGATCATCAATGCCAAGGGTGCCACTATTCCAGCAGAAGATCTGCTGCTGAAGGCCGGTTACAAGTTTGACCGCAGCGCTTTCATCGAAGGTGTGCGTTACTTCTACGCCGACAAGACCGGCAAGTTTGTTGGCATGCCGTTCAATTCCTCGGCACCTATTCTCTATATCAACACCGAAGCCCTGAAAAAGGCTGGTGTTGAAGCACCAAAGACCTGGGAAGAGTTTGAAGCCATTGCACCAAAGCTGAAGGCTGCCGGTTATATTCCGCTGGTTCAGTCGCAGTTGACATGGGAATTCACCGAGAACTTCTTCTCGCGCAACAACATCCAGTTTGCTTCGAACAACAATGGTTATGACGGTCTTGCCGGCACCACCATCAATGTTACCGATCCAAACCATGTGATGATGTATGACAAGCTGAAGGCCTGGAAGGACGAAGGTTACTTCGCCTATTACGGCGCAGGCTGGAACGACAACCAGAAGCCTTTTGAAGAAGGCAAGGTTGCGCTTTGGGTTGGCTCTTCCGGCTCGTTCGGTGGCTTGCAGAAGACCGCCTCCATGCCGTTTTCGGCAACCTTCCTGCCCTACTGGGGCTCCATCAAGGGTGCAGGCGTGCATAGCTTCATCGGCGGCGCTGCCCTTTATGCCATGTCTGGCAAGACGGAAGCTGAAAACAAGTGCACAGCGGCTTTCTTCAACTTCCTGACCTCGCCTGACATCCAGAAATTCTACCACCAGTCCACGGGTTATGTTGCCATCACCACGGCGGCTTACGAGCTGACCAAGAAGGAAGGCTACTACGAGAAGAACCCGGTCGCCGAAGTTGGTATTCAGCAGCTTTCGCTGCCGGGCGCTGAGTGGGACAAGGGCTATCGCCTCGGCTTCTACCCGCAGATCCGCTCGGTGATGGAGCGCGAATACAACAAGATCTTCTCAGGCGAAGTCACGCCAAAGGCGGCGATGGAAACCATCAAGAAGGAAGCGGACGAAATCCTGGCACGCTTCGCCAAGACCGCAGGCTGATACCTTAAAAATCCAGAGATGATGTCACCCGGAGGCGATCCATCGCCTCCGGGACTTGCTTTGAAAGGTTGCCGCGATGAAGCGTGTTCAGTTCAACTCGCGATTTCTGCCCTATTTCTTCTTGGCTCCGCAATTTTGCATCGTGGCCATCTTCTTCTATTGGCCCGCCGTGCAGGCCATCCAGTCGTCGTTTTATATTGAAGACCCGTTCGGCTTTGGCTCAACCTTTGTGGGACTGGCCAATTATGTCGATATGTTCAGCTCGTCAGAATATCGCAAAATCGCGCTGTTTACGCTGTGTTTCAGCGTGGTGGTGACGTTTTTGGTGCTGTCCATCGGAACCGTGCTCGCCGTGAAGGCTGATGCCGTGATCCGCGGACAATCGGCCTATAAGACCCTGCTGATCGTCGTCTATGCCATCGCGCCGCCTGTTGCTGGCCTGATCGGCATGATGTTCTTTGATCAGCACATCGGTCCCTTTGTGAAATTCGTTGCCCTGTTTGGCTGGGACATGAAGGTGGGCCTGAACTATTTCGACACCGCCTTTGCCATGGTGACAATCGCTGTGTGGAACCAAATCCCCTACAATTTCATCTTCATTCTTTCCGGCCTTCAGGGCATTCCGGCCTCCGTGCGCGAAGCTGCCACACTGGATTGCCGCTCCGGCACACGCCGGTTCTGGACCGTGACCATGCCGCTTTTGACGCCAACGGCGTTTTTCCTGCTGGTCGTCAACATGACCTATTCGCTGTTTGATACGTTCGGTGTGATCGACGTGATCGTCAAGGACAAGCCCGCCGATAACCCGATCACCCTGGTCTACAAGGTCTATACCGATGGCTTCCGAGGCAATGACATTGGCTCTTCTTCCGCGCAGTCGGTGATCCTGATGGTCGTCGTGCTGGTTTTGACAATGATTCAGTTCCGCTTCATCGAGCGGCGCGTCCATTACGGTTGAGGAGAAGACCATGTATAAAACCAAACTCTTCGACCATGTGATCTTACTCCTCGGTGTTATTGTGATGCTTGGCCCGCTGGTTGTGGCCTTCACCACCTCATCGCATACGGCAGCCGAAATCCACCAAAAGGGCCTGATGCTCTCCATGGGTGGGCATCTTGGCGAGACCTATAACAAGGTGTTGTTTGCCCAGACTGGCTTTAACGGCAAGGTCACGGGTCTCAGCATGCTGCTCAATTCGCTGATCCTCGGCCTTGGCTTTGCCATCGGCAAGATCGTTCTGTCGATGATGGCGGCTTACGCCATTGTCTATTTCCGGTTCCGCTTTGCCACACTGGCCTTCTGGATCATCTTCACCACGCTGCTGTTGCCGCTGGAAGTGCGCATCATGCCGTCCTACAAGGTGGCGAGTGATCTGGGCCTTTTGAATTCCTATACCGGCCTCATTCTACCGCTGCTGGCCTCTGCCACGGGCACTTTCTTTTTCCGGCAATTCTTTAAATCTGTACCGGAAGAATTGCTGGAAGCGGCCCGCATCGACGGTGCTGGTCCGTTCAAATTCCTGATCGATATTTTGATCCCACTGTCGCGCACCATGATTGCGGCGGTGTTTATCATCATGTTCGTCTACGGCTGGAACCAATATCTCTGGCCAATGCTGATGACCACCGATGAGAGCTTCTACACGCTGATGCGCGGTATCAAGCAGATCCTTCAGGTCTGGGTGGGCGCACAAATTCCCGATTACAACGAAGCCTTTGCCATGGCCGTGCTCGCTATGCTGCCCCCGATTATTATCGTGGTTGTGTTCCAGAGCTGGTTCATCAAGGGCCTCACCGAAACCGACAAGTAAAGGACAGTCCCATGGCTTCCATCGATATCAATCAGGTCTCGAAAATCTATGACGGCGGTGTGCGTGCGGTCAACAGCGTCGACATTCAGATCAATGACGGCGAATTCATCGTGCTGGTTGGCCCTTCCGGCTGTGGCAAATCCACTCTGCTGCGCATGGTGGCTGGGCTGGAAAGCATATCCGAGGGCGTGGTGCGCATTGGTGATCGAGTGGTCAACACGGTTGAACCGGCGGACCGCGACATTGCCATGGTTTTCCAGAATTACGCGCTCTACCCGCATATGACCGTGCGGCAGAACCTGGCCTATGGCCTGAAAAATCGGAAGACGCCAAAGGCGGAAATCGAAGCCCGGGTGGCTGAGGCCGCCCGGATGCTGGAACTGCAACCCTATCTGGATCGCAAGCCCAAGGCGCTGTCCGGTGGCCAGCGCCAGCGCGTTGCCATGGGCCGTGCCATCGTGCGCAAGCCTGCGGTCTTTTTGTTTGACGAGCCGCTCTCCAATCTCGATGCCAAGCTGCGTGTTTCCATGCGCGTTGAGATCCGCAAGCTGCAACGCCGGCTTGGTACGACATCAATCTATGTGACGCATGACCAGCTGGAAGCCATGACGCTGGCCGATCGGCTGGTTGTGCTGAACGGTGGCCGGATCGAGCAGATCGGCACGCCGCTTGAAGTCTATCACGCGCCCGCCTCGACCTTTGTCGCTAGCTTCATCGGCTCTCCCGCCATGAACCTGGTTACCGGCCGCCTGGATGGCAATCGTCTGTCGCTCTGGCCGGTCAGCTTCACCTTCGAGGACGAGACCGACTATCGCGGCGAAGTGACGATCGGCCTTCGGGCCGAGGATCTGACGGTTGCAACTCCCGGTCAGCCTTATCTGCCGTTCCGGGTCGATTATGTGGAAGAACTGGGTGCCGTCCGTCTCGTGCACGGTTTTGTCGGCGACCAAGTGATTTGCGCTTCGTTGCCGGTTTCGACCGTCCTGTCGAACGAGATGCGGCTGGGGGTCGATCCAGAGAAATTCCATTTCTTCGACCGGGAAGGTCGCCGCCTTGCTCTGCCCTTCGCTACGGCAAAGATGACCTTCGGCGCTCAGGCTGAGACGGTGGAGGCCTGAAAAGCCGGTCGCTCATTGTGCTTTCCCTGGCAAACGCTAAAATGCATGTGACTGGATTAACCCGAATTTGATAGGAGTCTCATAAAATTCTGGGACTTCACGGGGGACGTCTATGCCAGTCAAGCTTTTGTTCGCAGCCATGACCGGGGCAGCCATGGCTTTGCCGCGCTTTAGAGCGGAAGACACGCCACCGCTGGTGGCCGCCAATGCCGACCATCTGAGCCTGCAACCAGCGCCAATCAATCCGGACTGGATTCTTGAGGGCGATCCGCAGGCCCGGTTGGCCAATCACTCGCAAAGTCCTGATGAAGCAAGCTCGACAGCCGTCTGGGATTGTACCGCCGGCAGTTTCCGCTGGTATTTCGGCTGGGACGAGACGGTGGTGATCCAGGAGGGCGAAGTGCATGTGACCGCGCAGGATGGCACCGAGCGGTTGCTGACGGCTGGAGACATCGCCTATTTCAAGGGCGGAACCTGGGCCACCTGGCGCATCGAGACCTATGTGCGCAAGATTGCCTTTCTGCGTAAGCCTTTTCCGGAGCCAATCGCGACGCTTTACCGGCTTCGAAATGCCCTGCGGAGCGGATCGCGCGCCCCGCTTTGAGCGGGTGAAAATTTGGCCTCTGCCGGACGTTGCGTTCGCGGTCGCCGCGTCCTAAATCTTCCTCCAAATGCAACGCGAGAAAGATTATGGCCCAGATCCGCAATGTCGCCGTCCAGATGGACCATGTATCCTCCATCAATATTTCAGGGGATTCCACCTTCGCCATGAGCCTGGAGGCTCAGGCCCGTGGCTATAAGCTGTTCCACTATACACCCGACCGGCTGACCATGCGCGATGGTCGCGTCTATGCGACTGTGGAGCCGATGGAGCTGCGCGATGTGAAGGGCGATCATTTCACTCTCGGCAGCCCGGAGCGCGTCGATCTGTCGACGATGGATGTGGTGCTGCTGCGCCAGGACCCGCCTTTCGATATGGCCTATATCACCGCTACCCATATGCTGGAGCGCATTCACCCGAAGACGATTGTTGTCAACGATCCGGCCTGGGTGCGCAATTCGCCGGAAAAGATCTTCGTCACTGAATATGCCGACCTGATGCCGCCGACGCTGATCACCCGCGACCCGGCGGAAATTGCCGCTTTCCGGGCCGAACAGGGCGATATCATCCTGAAGCCGCTCTACGGCAATGGCGGAGCAGGGGTGTTCCACTCCACCCGCGACGACCGCAATTTCTCCTCGCTGATGGAAATGTTCGGCCAGATGTTCCGCGAACCTTTCATCGCCCAGGGCTATTTGCCTGCCGTGCGCAAGGGCGACAAGCGGATCATTCTGGTGGACGGTGAACCCGTCGGGGCGATTAACCGGGTTCCCGCCGAACACGATGCGCGCTCCAACATGCATGCCGGTGGCAAGCCGGAACCCACGGAACTGACCGCACGCGAAAGAGAAATCTGCGCCCGCATTGGACCAGCCCTGCGTGAACGCGGCTTCCTGCTGGTCGGCATTGACGTGATCGGCGATTACATGACCGAGATCAACGTCACGTCGCCGACTGGTATCCGCGAGGTGAAGAATTTCGGCGGCGCCGATATCGCCAGCCTGCTCTGGGACGCCATCGAGAAAAAGCGGCCCTGATCCCTGTTCGACACTAGATCGGAGAGGGTTTCCAGCGCCCCGCCAGGTTAGGTTTGATAAAACCTTCTGGCGTTGCGGGGTGCTGGAAGCGTTCCCTTTTGTTCTGAAAGCACAACCTGACACAACCATTTTGCCCTCGAAATGGGTCTTTGTTCATTTATTGTTCTTGTCGTCCTTTGTTTTTCATGCAAAACTATGGTTGCAAGAAATTGTAGCTTGCCCGTTACGGGTTTCGCTCGATGACTTGATTTAAAAAATTGATTTTAAACGCATTTTCTCTTTTTCGTCCGGCGAAATCCATGAAATTGCGTAGGGGCGGATGGACCGCTGCCGGCAAGGGGGCTGGGATATGGTTGCACGGGTGGGCACGGTTGCGTTTCAGGGCATTGATGGCGTGCCTGTCGATGTGCAGGTCATGGTCGCGCCCGGCAAGATTGGGGTGCAGATCGTCGGCCTGCCGGACAAGGCGGTGGCCGAAAGCCGGGAACGGGTCCAAGCGGCTTTGCATGCTTCCGGGCTGGCGCTGCCGCCCAAGCGGGTCACCATCAATCTGGCACCGGCGGATCTGCCCAAGGAAGGCTCACATTTCGATCTGGCCATCGCTCTTGGCCTGATGGCGGCGCTGGGCGCCATTCCCGCCGATGTGCTGGGCGATTATCTTGTGGTTGGTGAGTTGAACCTGGATGGCACGATTGCTGCCGTTGCCGGTGCTCTGCCAGCGGCCATGGCAGCCAATGCGCTCGGCAAAGGGCTGATTTGTCCGGCGGATAGCGGCCCGGAGGCGGCCTGGGCGGGGTCGGACATGGATATTTTAGCTCCCCGCAGCCTGATCGCTTTGGCCAACCATTTTCGTGGTACCCAGGTCCTGACGCGCCCGAATCCGGCCAGCCGGGCGCTGCCGGGTAATCTGCCTGACCTCGCCGATATTCGTGGTCAGGAAAGCGCCAAACGGGCGTTGGAAGTAGCCGCTGCCGGAGGCCACAACCTGCTGATGGTTGGCCCGCCGGGATCGGGGAAATCCATGCTGGCGGCCCGGTTGCCGTCCATCCTGCCGGTCCTTTCGGCGCCGGAGCTTCTGGATGTGTCGATGATCCATTCCATCGCCGGGCAATTGGCGGGCGGAAAACTGTCGGACCGCCGACCATTTCGCACGCCGCATCATTCCGCCACCATGGCGGCGCTGGTTGGCGGCGGCTTGCGCGCCCGGCCGGGCGAGGCTTCGCTTGCCCATAATGGCGTGTTGTTTCTCGATGAATTTCCGGAGTTTTCGCCGCAGGTGCTGGATGCCTTGCGCCAGCCGCTGGAAAGCGGCGAATGCGTTATCGCCCGCGCCAATCACCGCGTCACCTATCCGGCCAGCTTCCAGCTGATTGCCGCGATGAACCCTTGCCGTTGCGGCATGGCGGGTGAGCCGGGCCATACCTGCGCGCGCGGCATTCGCTGCCTGACCGAATATCAGGGCCGGATTTCCGGTCCGCTGCTGGACCGGATCGATATTCGCATCGATGTCCCCGCCGTTTCGGCCATGGACCTGATCAAGCCGATGGCCGCCGAAAAAAGCGCCGATGTCGCCCGCCGGGTCGCCATAGCCCGACAGCGGCAAACGGAACGGTTTATCGAGGCGGGCGTGCCTGAAATCCGCATGAATGCGCGGTGCTCGACTGCGCTGATCGAAAAACTGGCCGCACCTGACGCTGCCGGTTTGCAGTTATTGCGGGATGCAGCGGAGAAGTTCAAGTTTTCGGCCCGCGCCTATCATCGGGTGTTGAAAGTGGCGAGAACATTGGCCGATCTGGATGGCTCAGAGGCACTTGGTCGGATTCATCTGGCCGAGGCAATTTCCTACCGCATTCCCTCGGAACGCCTGACGGCTGCTGCATAACGAAACAGGACTGCGCCTGCTGCTGTAGCCCTCAGACTGCTGACAAAGGCTGCATTTATCCTCGACGTCATGCTCGGCCTTGTACCGAGTATTTACGCACGTCAATTTAAGTAACAACGTCAATGGCTTAATCAGCCACGACAGATCCTCGGGACAAGCCCGAGGATGACGAAATGCCGAGATCGGGGTTGTCAACAAACTGAGGGCTACACCTTATGCTGTAGCCCTCGTCTTCATTGTTTGATGCCGCCAATCGTATGGATCAGCGCATTGAATGCGATTATTCGCCAAGCCCGGCAAACAGCGCCGTCGACAGATACCGTTCGGCAAAGGACGGGATGATCACCACAATGGTTTTGCCAGCGTTTTCGGGGCGTTGGCCGACCTTGATGGCTGCGGTGAGGGCGGCACCTGATGAAATGCCGACCGGCACGCCTTCAAGCCGCGCGACCAACCGGGCCAGTTCAAACGCCTCGTCATTGGTAACGGTGACAACTTCATCGTAGATCCCGGTATCGAGGATCTTCGGTGCAAAACCGGCGCCGATGCCCTGGATCTTGTGGGGGCCGGGGTTTCCGCCCGACAGAACCGGGCTGTCGGCGGGTTCCACGGCGATCACCTGAACAGACGGTTTCTTGGCCTTCAGCACCTGGCCGGTGCCGGTAATCGTGCCGCCGGTGCCAATGCCGGAGACGAAGATGTCAACCTCGCCATTGGTGTCGTTCCAGATCTCTTCCGCAGTGGTCTTGCGGTGGATTTCCGGATTGGCCGGGTTTTCAAACTGCTGCGGGATGATCGCGTCGGGAATGGTTGCGGCCAGTTCCTCGGCCTTGGCAATCGCGCCCTTCATGCCCTTGGGGCCTTCGGTCAGCACCAGTTCGGCGCCCAGCAGCGCCAGCATCTTGCGACGCTCGATGGACATGGTTTCCGGCATGGTCAGGATCAGGCGATAGCCTTTGGCGGCGGCGGCGAAGGCCAGCGCAATGCCGGTATTGCCGGAGGTTGGCTCAACCAGAACGGTTTTGCCCGGTGTGATCGTCCCTTGCGTCTCCAAGCTTTCGATCATCGCCACACCGATACGGTCCTTGACGGAGGCAATCGGGTTGAAGAATTCCAGCTTGGCCAGAAGATGAGCCTTGACGCCCTTTTCCTTCGCCAGCTTGTCCAGCCGGACGATGGGCGTATCGCCGATGGTCTCGGTGATCGAACCATAGATACGGCCACGACCGGGCTTCTTTGCTTCAGACATGTGCGGTCCTCCAGAATAACGCGCTTTGCAGGGACAATAGGATCAAATCACCCAAGCGACCAGAACCCTTTGCCTATCGCCGTGGTTCCGGGGAGAAAAAAACCGCTGCAAAGCCAGCGGAAACAAATGTTTATTTCACGCCGCCTTTGTGGCGATATAGGCGGCGGTTCCGGCCAGAATGCTGGCGGCGGCCCGGTTGAGAAGTTTCAGCGCCGATGGCTGTTTCAGCAGCAGCCGGGCTTTGGCAGCCAGAAGAATATAGGGAATGAGCACGGCCATGAGCACCACAAATGTCGTGCCAACCAGTAACCCGTAATCCGACGGGCCGATGGCCTCGAGCGGAATGAGGGTCGGGACCAGAGCCACGTAAAACAGCATGGTTTTCGGATTGCCAAGCGTCACGAACAGGCCGGACAGGAAGGACGCCATCACGCCCGCACTTTTGCGCGCTTCGATATTCTGCGGCAAAAGCCCTGCCGTCCAAAGCTTCCAGGCGATATAGGCCAGATAGAGCGTGCCTGCGAATTTGATGATCAGGAACGGCGTCACGAATGTCTGGGCAATATAGGCAAGGCCGAGAATAACGGCGGTCAGATAGCAGAGATCGCCCAGGATCAGGCCCAGTCCCATGAAAAAGGTCGGGCGAAAACCGGAGCCAAGCGCCCGCGCCACAATTGCCGTCATGCCGGGGCCGGGAATGGCGGCGGCGATGAACAAGGCTCCGGCATAGGCAAGCAGGCTGGCAAGGGTCATGATAGGTCTCCATCGATACAAGCAGTGCTAATCCGCCCGGCTGCAACTTGCAACGGTGACACGATTGAAATTGCCCGGTACGGCACTTTCTGCTCTTTCAGTGGGTACAGCCTTCCGCCAAGGAGACATCATGCCCACCACTGCCTCACTTCTTGCTTTCGCCCTGATCTGCCTTGGCATGGCGCTGACCCCCGGCCCGAATATGGTCTATCTCGTGTCACGCTCCATCTGTCAGGGGCCGATGGCCGGACTGGTCTCGCTGGGTGGTGTCGCGTTGGGCTTCCTGATCTATATGCTGATGTCGGTCTTGGGAATTACGGTTCTGCTGATGGCTGTGCCTTATGCCTATGAGGCGCTGAAACTGGCTGGTGCAGCCTATCTCGCTTATCTGGCCTGGCAGGCGGTCAGGCCGGGCGGTCGTTCGCCGTTTCAGGTGCGCGAGCTGCCGAAGGACAGCCCCAGACGGCTGTTTTCCATGGGCCTCGTGACCAATCTCCTCAATCCGAAGGTGGCCGTTCTCTATCTGTCGCTGCTGCCGCAATTCATCGATCCCGCCAGCGGCAGCGTGTTTCTACAATCACTATTGCTCGGCCTCACCCAGATCGCCATCGGCACCACGATCAACGGAGTGATCGCGCTGACTGCCGGCTCCATCGCCCTGTTTCTCAGCCGCCGTCCGCTCTGGATCATGGTGCAGCGCTGGCTGATGGGCACGGTACTGGCTGTGCTGGCGGTGAGAATGGCAACGCAGGCGCAGCGCTGAGGTTAAAAATCGGCCATAGGCGACAGCATGAGCGGCCCTGCTGCGGCCTCCAGCCCGAAGCCCGACATCATCAAGGAGCAGGAGCCTTCGTAAGGTACAGGTTCGCCCTTCCAAGAGAGACGGTCGGGTGGGAAATAGGTTTCCACAGAGTCGGCTCGAACGTCGAGATGCGGCAGGATGGCACTTAACGGCGGAATGTCTTGAGCGACAATATCCAGAAGTTTTAAACTACCGTCGTCGGCGCATTTCCATGCAACAACGGCTTTGAGAGAAGGCAATAGGCTCAACGTAATCGATGCATCGAAATGAGCATTGAGAAGAAACATCTCTGTCTGGCTGACAACGGCGAAGTGGCGGGAGACCGGCTGGCGACAGGCAAGCATGTCACGCAAAAGGGTCAGATCCGCCGTCATTCCTAAATCAAGTTGTCTTGCGTTGCCGCCGATAATTGGCTGAAAAGCCGGAACTGAGCCGCCAAATTTACAATGCGTTACAACACGAAAGCCATAAGGCTGGTAAAGCGCGGGCTTGTCGGTCAGTAGAATTCCGGTTCGATATCCTGCTTGCTCTGCCCAGGTATAGGCGCGCTGCATGAGGTCGCGATAAAGGCCACGTCCTCGGAATTCCGGGCGGACTGCACCGGACTGATAGCCCGCAGCAGTCACCATCGTCCCGTTGATCATAAGGGGCATGGCGAAGACCGAAAAATTGGCGACACAGCGGCCGGAACGATCAAAATACCCAAACGGCATGCATGTGCGGTCGGGGCCGCCAAGTTGATCCTGCGCACTGATATCGATGCCGAAAATGTCATGCAGCAGATCGACAAGCCCTTGAAAAGCCAAGGGATCATTGAAATATCCTTGGCGCAATGTTAGCCCGTCCGGCTTCATGGTGTCCTTCAGACCCCCGTCGAGCCGAACCCGCCTGCACCACGCACGGTGTTCGATGTTTCGCTCACCTCTATCACCTGTACTTGCGTCACCGGCGCAATTACCATCTGGGCGATGCGCATGCCGCGGGTGATGGTGAAATCCTCGGTGCCGAGATTGATGAGCAACACTTTTACTTCGCCGCGGTAATCGCTGTCGATGGTGCCGGGCGTGTTGAGGCAGGTGATGCCGTTTTTGAAGGCGAGGCCGGAGCGGGGGCGGATCTGCGCTTCAAAGCCCTGGGGGATTTCCATAATCAGCCCGGTTGGCACCAGAGCGCGTTTTCCGGGGGTAAGGGTCAGCGGTTCGGCCTCGGTCACGGCTGCGCGCAGGTCCATGCCAGCCGCACCCGCCGTCTCATAAGCGGGCAATTCCAGCCCTTCACCATGGGATAGACGTTTGAGATGAAGGCATGGCGCGGACGTATCGTGCATGGGGATATCCTTTGTTTGCCGGGGTCAATTGCATATTGAACGCCAAAACGCTAGATAACCGGCCAGTTAAAAGGAATTCCTCACATGGCCGAAACGCTCGCAGAGGCGGTCTCCCGCCGCCGCACCTTCGCTATTATCGCTCACCCGGATGCTGGTAAAACCACGCTGACCGAAAAGCTGCTGCTGTTCGGCGGCGCGATCCAGCTGGCCGGTGAGGTGAAAGCCAAGAAAGACCGTATCCAGACCCGTTCGGACTGGATGAAGATCGAGCGGGAGCGCGGCATTTCCGTCGTCACCTCGGTGATGACCTTTGAGTATGAAGGCAATGTCTTCAATATTCTCGATACGCCCGGCCATGAAGATTTCGCCGACGATACGTATCGCACGCTGACGGCGGTCGATGCCGCTGTCATGGTCATCGATTCGGCCAAGGGTATCGAGCCACGCACACTGAAACTGTTCGAAGTCTGCCGGATGCGTGATATTCCGATCATCACCTTCGTCAACAAGATGGACCGCGAAAGCCGGGATATTTTCGAGGTTCTGGATGAGGTAGAAGAAAAGCTGGCGCTGGACACGGCCCCGATCACCTGGCCGGTCGGGCGCTCGAAAAGCTTTTGCGGCTCCTATAATCTGGTCGATAATACCTTCCGTGGTTCCGACAAGCAGGTTGAAGCCTTAGCTGTCAACAGCCCGAAGAATGTCGCTGAAAACCTGCCGGAAAACGAGCGTCAGACCTTTATCGACGAGCTGGAGCTGGCGCAGGAAGCCTGCCGCCCCTTCGACCGTCAGGCCTTTCTCGAAGGCCATATGACCCCGGTGTTCTTCGGCTCGGCGCTCCGAAATTTTGGTGTGCGCGACCTGATCAATGCGCTGGGTGATTTTGCCCCGCCGCCACGCGACCAGATGGCCGATATCCGCAAGGTGCATGCGGCGGAAGACAAGATGACGGCCTTTGTCTTCAAGATCCAAGCCAATATGGACCCCAACCACCGCGACCGCATCGCCTTTGCGCGGATTTGCTCCGGCAAGCTGGAGCGTGGCATGAAGGCGCGGCTGGCCCGCACCGGCAAGCTGATGGGCCTGACGGCGCCGCAATTCTTCTTCGCTTCGCAGCGGCAATTGGCCGATACCGCCTTTGCCGGTGACGTGGTGGGCATTCCCAACCACGGCACTTTGCGCATCGGCGATACGTTGACCGAAGGTGAAGCGCTTGTGTTTCAGGGTGTGCCGAACTTTTCGCCGGAAATCCTGCGCCGCGTGCGGCTTGAAGATGCGATGAAGGCCAAGAAGCTGAAGGAAGCCTTGCAGCAGATGGCGGAAGAGGGCGTCGTACAGCTGTTTTCGCCAGAAGACGGTTCGCCCGCCATTGTCGGCGTGGTCGGGGCCTTGCAGCTCGATGTGTTGAAGGAGCGGCTTTCGGGCGAATATACCCTGCCTGTGTCGTTTGAAATGTCGCGCTTTTCCGTCTGCCGCTGGATTTCTGCCGAACAGCCCGGCGAACTCGACAAGTTCATGGCGGCCCGGCGCGGCGATATCTGCCGGGATCTGGATGGAGATCCGGTGTTCATGGCGCAGGATGCATTTTCGCTGCGCTATGAGGCGGAGCGCTATCCGGCAATCAAGATGGTGGCCATCAAGGAATATCACGTCGCCAAGGCGGCGTGATCACTGATGGAAAAGAGTAAGACCGCATCAGGATTTTAAATCCTGATGCGGCATCACCCTGTTTTAAGCCGCTTCGGCGGACTTTTCCCTCGGCATTTCCATCAGATCCGACAGGAACGTGTCGCACCAATGGTTGACATCGTTGACCAGCAGATGGTCCATCATGCCTTTCCAGCGGTCTTGGCGCTCGGCAAGTGGCATGTCGAGGGCGCGGGCAATGGCCTGGGCCGTGCCTTCCGTATCGTATGGATTGACCAGCAAGGCGCCTTTCAACTCGCGTGCCGCTCCGGCAAAACGCGATAGAACCAGAACGCCGGGATCATCGGGGTCCTGGGCGGCAACATATTCCTTGGCCACCAGGTTCATGCCGTCGCGCATCGGCGTCACCAGCCCGACCTTGGCCAGCCGGTAGAGCCCGGCCAAGACCGGACGCGCCACCGAGCGGGTCATGTAGCGGATCGGTACCCAATCGACAGTACCCAGCGCGCCGTTCACGCGCCCGGCCTGTTCGGCCACGGTGCGCTGCATGGCCTCATATTCCGGCACTTCAGAGCGGGATTTCGGGGTGATCTGCAAATAGGTCACCTTGCCCTGATAGTTCGGATTGGCATTGATGAAATGCTCATAGGCATCCAGACGCTGGGTCAGGCCCTTGGAATAATCCAGCCGGTCGACACCGATCACCAGTGCCTTGCCTTCAATGCTTTGCGCAGCGCGCTTCACCATCACGTTGCGCACCGCCCTGCGGGCATAGGCGGCGAAGGCCGCCGTCTCAATGCCAATCGGATAATGACCCGCTTTGAACGTCCGATCATGGGATTTGATCTTGTTGCCGGAGATCGCCTCGCCAATCCCCTCGCGCACCAGGGCTCCGACGAAATTGGCATGGTCGAAATCGGTCTGGAAACCGACCAGATCGTAATGGGCCAGGCTTTCAATCAGCGTTTCATAGACCGGCATGGCAAACAGCACATCGGCGGGTGGAAGCGGGATATGCAGGAAGAAGCCGATCCGGTTCTTCACCCCCATCTGCCGCAATTCCTTGGCGAGCGGGATCAGATGATAATCCTGAACCCAGATCGTGTCGTCAGGCTTCAGCAGCGGCACCAGCCGTTCTGCGAAAAACCGGTTAACCCGGAAATAGCCGGTCATATCCTTGCGGGCATAATCGGTCAGGTCGAGACGGTAGTGAAAGGTGGGCCACAGCACGCGGTTGGCAAAGCCGTGATAATATTCATCGACATCGCGGTCGGTGAGATCAGTCAGCGCGTAGGTGATCTTGCCATCCTCGATCATCGCAAGCTCACCGGCCTCTTCCTCGCCGCTGGAGACGCCCGACCAGCCCATCCAGATGCCGCCCTTGTCCTCAAGGGCAGCCCGTAACGCGACGGCCAAACCTCCCGCCGGCGCTTTATTGGTCTTGTCGGGTACGGGAACACGGTTGGAAACCACAACAAGTCTGCTCATATCATTGTCCTTCTTATCGTTTTTCAGCCCAGAACGTCAGCTTGGACGAGCCAGCTTGGCGAGAATGTCCCGCAGTACCTGCGGGTTTGCCAAAGACTGGCTGGCCATACTGCCATCGAGATCGCCAACCCGGATCGACAAGCCGCCCAAGCGGTTGACGCATTCAAACATCGCCTCATCGGTCACGTCGTCACCAATGGCGATGGCAACGCGGTCGGTGAAAGGCAGCTCGGCCAGATAGGCCTGCAAGGCCCGGCCTTTGTCGGCACTGTCAGGGCGGATTTCGATGACCATCTTGCCGCGTTGCAGTTCATAGCCGGGACCTGCCGCCTTAAAGGCATCCGCCAAGGCTTTTTCCACCACGTCGGCACAGGCGGGAGCCTGGCGATAGTGAACGGCGATGGCGGCGCCCTTGTCCTCGACCAGCACGCCCGGCCAGGCCTGTTCGAGCTTTGGAAGGTCTTGCTTGACCGCCAGGAAAGCCGAACTCGGCTCACTGCGGATGACCGTGCCTTCCACAGTTCGCCGTTCGGTACCGTGCAATCCGGCAATCGGGAAATGCTTTGGCGCAAACAGCCGGTCAGCATAGGCCAGGGCCCGCCCCGTTACCAGCGCAAGCGCCCCGCCCATGCGTGTTGACAGCTTATCTAGGTCGTCTGCCAGCCCGACCGGCACACGGATTCCGTCCGGGCTTTCGGCAAGATCCAGCAATGTACCATCAATATCGAGAAACAATGCGTAGCGGTGAGGCTCGGCGTGGAGAAGATCAAACAACAGCGCTCCCGCGTCTTTTTGTTCGATTCGCGCTGGCGATCGCTTGATTGCCGATTGCTGGTTTTCCATATCCCGCCTCGTTTCACACGACCTGTCGACGCCTAGGTAACGATGGGTGTCCAGTTTGGTTCCCGAAAAATGCAGTTAATTGCGCAATGCAGCATAATGGGCGGGACCGTGACAGGAGCATGGAAAACTGCGATAGATCTGCCCAGACGTCCAGCTCTTCCACCAACAGGAGACGAGGTGTCGGGAGAATATTGACTTCGGCAGGGGCAATCATGACCGTTCAAACAAGCGTTGAAATGCCTTTGCCTCGTGTCGCCAATGTCTTGTCGATTGCCGGTTCCGATCCGTCCGGAGGCGCAGGTATCCAAGCCGATCTGAAAGTATTTTCGGCTTTGGGTGTCTATGGCATGGCGGCGTTGACGGCGCTGACAGCCCAGAATACCCAAGGGGTGGCGGCTGTTGAGCTGCTCGCTCCCGCGTTCGTCGCAAGGCAGGTTGAGACGGTTTTTGCCGATATCCGGGTCGATGCGGTGAAAATCGGCATGTTGGCCAATGCCGATATCGTCGGCGCTGTAGCCGCTGTACTGGCCGGTCATGGGGAAGTGCCGGTCATTCTTGATCCGGTCATGGTTGCCAAGGGTGGGGCCGCGCTGCTGGATGACAAGGCGGTGGGCGCGCTGGTTGGGCAACTCTTGCCGCGGGTCCGCCTGATCACCCCCAACCTGCCGGAAGCCGCTGCACTTCTGCGCGTTCCCGAGGCGGTGGACCACACCGGTATGGAGGCGCAGGCCAGGGCCTTGTTGGCGCTCGGCGCCAGAGCCGTGCTTCTGAAAGGTGGGCATCTGCCGGGCGACCAGAGTCCCGATCTGCTGGTCACGCCAACGCTGACCCTGTGGCTGGAAGGCAAAAGGATTGCCACCGCCAATACCCATGGCACCGGTTGCTCACTGTCCAGCGCCATTGCCGCCGAGCTTGCCAAGGCCATGGACCATGAGGCGAAGGATAGTGGAACAGACGACGCCTTGGCGAAGGCGGTCACGGTGGCAAAGGCCTGGCTGGCTGGCGCGGTTCGGTCGGCAGGGCAGCTGACTGTTGGCTCCGGCCACGGACCCGTTCATCATTTTTACCAAGCATGGCCGAAATAGCCGACGGCAGCTTATTCCGTCTCTGACCCGGGAAGTGCGCCGATACTGTCCAGCCAAAGGACAGAGGACCGCCGCCAGCTTTGGTGTTTTGGCAGCAGGACTTCCCGTTGGTTGATGCTACCCCAGCGGATGCCCCAGGTTTCGGCATCCATGCCCTCGCCGGTGGTGAGCAAGGGCGTGCCGCAATCTGGGCAGAAAAACTGATAGCGCGGCCGACCGTTGTCGCCGTATTTCATATAGGATTTAGGTGGACTTCCCGTTAGATGCAGTTTGTCGCGCGGGGTTGAAACCGTGACCCGGAAGGGTGAACCGGTCAGGCGCTGACAATCGGTGCAATGGCAAATGCCGACATTCTCAGGGTCGATTTCGGCACGATAGGTCACCTTGCCACAATGGCACTGTCCTTCGATCTGCATGTCTTGAGCCTCCCGCGCTGCATTCTGCGGGACTATAATGCATAAGGCTCAGCTTTCGATCCCCATGGCTTTTTCAAATTCCAGCCAGCTGCGGTCCATGGCATAGGCCTTGGTGACATAGGGGATGCCGACATGGCCATAGATCACCGGCCAGAGTTGTTGCTCTGCTGTGTCCTCTTGCACGCCGGCAATCTGTTGCAGGTAGAGCACGGAGGCGAGACCGCTGCGGTCTGCACCGCCCTCGCAATGGATAAGGATGGGCTTTGGCGCGGATTTCAGCAGAGCGACCAGTTGCTCGGCCTTGTCGATGGTCAGGCCCTTGGCAGCCGACATGCGAAAATCGATGTGGTCGATGCCAAGTTCCCGGGCGGTTGCGACTTCCTGCGCATACCAGGGCGAGGGGGATGATCCGCGCAGATTGACGATGGTCCTGATACCGTAGCGCCCGGCATAATCCTTGATATCGGCGGCGGTGGGTTGGGCAGAGCGGTAGAATTCGCCTGGAATGACCTCGTGGAAATTGCCCGACATCCGGAGATAGCCGAGGTAGGCGCCGCAAGACAGCAGACCAGTCAAACAGGCAAGGGTGGTATAGCGGATGGCTTTCGCCAGCAGGATGGACATGGGCTCACACAGGGTCGGATCAAATAACCATCCACCCTGTAAAAGCTGAACCTGACATCGAACTGAAAGACGCGGCCCATCCCCCGCGTCCTATTATCACTATTTCGTCAATACGCAGCGATCAATGATCGGCTTTGATGAAGGTGCCGTTCTTCAATTCGCGCATGGCCTCCATCAGCTCTTCCCGGCTGTTCATGACGATCGGTCCATGCCAGGCGACCGGCTCCTTGATCGGCTTACCGGTCACCAGCAGAAAGCGAATGCCCTTTTCGCCAGCCTGGACGGTGATTTCATCGCCGGTATCGAAAACCACCAGCGTGCGGTTGCCGGAGAGGTCGCGGATATTCAGTTCTTCGCCCTGAAATTCCTTCTCCACCTTGACGCCGAACGGCTTGGAGGCATCGCGGAACGAGCCGGAACCTGCAAAAATATAGGCGAAGGCCGAACGATAGGTATCGACTGGAAAGCGCTTGGTCTTACCTGATGGTACCGAGATATCGAGATAGACTGGCTCTGCGGCAATGCCATCGACCGGGCCGGATTTGCCCCAGAAATCGCCGCTGATGACCCGCACCGCCGTGCCGTCGTCATCGACCACGACAGGAATGTCGGCGGACTTGATGTCCTGATAGCGCGGTGCGGTCATTTTCAGCGAGGAGGGCAGGTTGGCCCAGAGCTGGAATCCGTGCATCTTACCGGAAAAATCGCCTTTCGGCATTTCCTGGTGCATGATGCCGCTACCCGCCGTCATCCACTGAAGATCACCGGCGCCAAGCTGACCCTGATTGCCGAGGCTGTCGCCATGGTCCACCGTTCCGGCCAGAACATAGGTGATGGTTTCAATGCCGCGATGCGGATGCCAGGGAAAGCCGCGGATATAATCCCTCGGATCGTCATTACGGAAATCATCCATCATCAGGAACGGATCAGTCATCGACGTGTCGCCGAAGCCGAAGACGCGGTGCAGCTTGACACCGGCGCCTTCCGTGGTGGGCATGGCGCGGCTTTCATGTTTGACGGGGCGGATGGACATCGGTCGGGCTCCTTTCGAGCGAATATGATTTGTAGCCAATATAAGGCTTTTCAAAAGCAGGCGAAGAGCACTGGACGCAACGCAGTGTTCACAGAAGCGGCTCTTCAAGGAAACCCCTCCGCTCTTCACAAAACACAATGCCGCACTGCGAAATGTGATTACCGCTTTCGTCACGAATCTGACATGAAGAAAGCTGAGCTTTACGCTTCGTTATACACCTTCCTTCAAGATTGGCTCTGCCGGCTCCGCTGAGAACCGGTCTTGCCGGAGCATGAATGCCATGTGTCGTTGGGCAGCCTATCGGGGAGAACCGCTCTTTATCGAGGAGCTGGTATCGTCGCCCGCCCATTCGCTGATCGAGCAATCCGTCTGCGCCACCCGCGCCAAGACATCCACCAACGCGGACGGTTTTGGCCTGGCCTGGTACGGCGACCGACCGGAGCCGGGCCGGTTTCGCGATGTTCTGCCCGCCTGGTCGGACTGTAACCTGAAAAGCATTGCCCGGCAGATCCGCTCCCCGCTCTTTCTGGCGCATGTGCGCGCTGCAACCCATGGCGCGACCCGGCGCGACAATTGCCATCCTTTTGTGTATGGCAACTGGTCTTTCATGCATAACGGCCAGATCGATCATTTCGATCGTATCCGCCGCGCCATGGAAAGCATGTTGGACGATGAATATTTCAACGCCCGCACCGGCTCGACGGATTCCGAACTTCTGTTCTTGCTGGCCATGCAATTCGGCATGAAACATCGGCCGATTGCCGCCATGGCTGAGGCCATCGGTTTTGCCGAAAGACTGAGTGCCGAGATCATTGGCACCACCCGTGTCCGCTTTACCTCCGCCTTTTCCGATGGCCAGGCGCTGTATGCCGTGCGCTATTCCACCGACGCCTTTGCACCGACGCTGTATGCCGGGCCGATGGGGAGCAAGGGCGGGCATTGTCTGGTGTCCGAACCGCTGAACGATGACACGGAAACCTGGGTTGAGATCCCACCGGGCAGCGCCGTGATCCTCAATGATGAGGGTCTGAACGTCATGGGTTTCGAGCCGGAAATCGGCAACGCGCCTGCTCGGGTGACGGAAATGGCTGGCTGATCTGGGTTTGCCCCGGATGCCAATAGGGCTGCGGCATCATGGTGTGCCGACGTGCCGCCTCACTTCCTCAACGAAGGTCTTCAGCGCGCCACGATAGGAATCGCGGCGATAGGCAAGCGAAAGCGGCGCATCGAGGCCGGAGCCGGGCGCAAAACGGCGATAGGCGACGCCGGAGGTTTCCAGTCGCGCCATAGATTGCGGAATGATCGACAGACCAAGACCCGCCGCCACCAGGCTGAGGGTGGAGACCAGTTTCGGCGCTTCCTGTGCGACATGCGGGCTGAAACCGGCAGCCTGGCAGGCCGCGATGATCCGGTCATACAGCCCTTGCGCCAGGGGACGGCGATAGAGCACGAATGTTTCTGCGGCCAGCGCGGCAAGCGCGACGGTATCGCTGTCACGGTTTTGACTGTGCAGGGCTAAAGGATGGGTGTCGGGCAAAGCCAGCACCATGTCCTCGATATCGACGGTCTCGATGCTGAGCGTTGGCCCCGATCCAGGCAAAGCACCGGCGGTGGCGCGGATGAAGGCGGCATCAAGCCGACCGGCGGACAATTCACCCAGAAGTTCCGTGGTAGAGCCTTCATCCAGCCGCAGTTTCAGCGATGGTGAGGAGAGCCGCATGGCCCGCACGATGCTGGGTACCAGCGGATGAAAGACTGCCGAGGTGGTAAAGCCGATGGCAAGCTCGCCGATTTCGCCACGCGCCGCCCGTTGTGCGGCCTCAACGGCCATATCCACATCGGCAAGGATCTGTCGGGCGCGGGCGATAAACGCCAGCCCCGCCTCGGTCAAGGCCATGCCGCGGGGCTGGCGGATAAACAGCGTCACCCCGACCAATGTTTCCAGAGCCTTGATCTGCTGGCTGAGAGGTGGCTGTTGCAGGCCAAGCCGCTCTGCCGCACGGGTCAGATGGCCCTCTTCGGCGACGGTCACGGCATAGCGAAGGTGGCGCAGTTCAATCATGACATATCTTTAACATATGAAGTGTGGGGTATCCATATATTGGACATCAGAATTCGAGCGGCGTATGGAAGAGAAAAGACGAAACGGACGATAGTCATGACGAAGACAGTTCAACCGGAGACAATTCGGCCCGAGACAGGTCAGACCAAGACAGGTAAGGCCGATCCCCCGCAACATCATCCCGGCATCGCCGAGTTGTTTACTGGCTTTCTAGGCCTTGGCCTGATGGGGTTCGGCGGTGTGTTGCCGATGGCGCGGCGGATGATGGTGGAGGATCGGCGCTGGCTCTCACCTGGCGAATTCATGGATCTGCTTGGCCTCTGTCAGTTCCTGCCGGGTGGCAATATCATCAATATGTCGGTGGCGGTTGGGTTGAAGTTTCAGGGTTGGAGGGGTGCGCTGGCCGCCGCTTTCGGCCTGATTGCCGCGCCGACGGCCATCGTCATCTGCCTCGGTTACATTTACGACCGTTACCGCGACAACCCGCAGGTCGAGCATCTGTTTGCGGGTCTGGCGGCGGCGGCGTCGGGCCTGTTGATCTCGCTGGCCTGGAAAGTCCTGCAACCGCTGAAACACAAGCTCTGGGCGCTGGCCATCGTCGCTCTGTGTTTCATCGCCATTGCAGTTTTCCGCCTGCCGCTGTTCGCCACCATGCTGGTTCTGGCGCCGGTCTCCATTGTTCTGAGCTGGAAATTGTCGAAATGATTGCCACCCTGATTTCTCTTGCGCTGATTTTTACGGAACTGTCGCTGATCGCCTTTGGTGGCGGCAATGCCATCCTGCCGGAAATGCAGCGCCGGGTGGTGGAGGTCCAGCATTGGATGAGCGCCAGCGAATTCAGCGCGCTGTTTGCGCTGGCCCAGGCGGCTCCCGGACCGAATATGATGGTGGTGCCGCTGGTCGGCTGGCATGTGGCGGGCTTTGCCGGGGTGGTCGTCACCTCCATCGCCAAATTCGGCCCGTCTTCGCTGATCACTGCTGGAGCCGTGACGCTCTGGGAGCGCTTCAAGGACCGGCCCTGGCGGCGGATCGTCCAAGCCGGGCTTGCACCAATGACGGCTGGCCTCGTCACCTCCAGCGCCGCTGTTATCACCAAGGCCTCGGCAACCAGCCCAATTCTGATCGGCATTGCGGCTGGCTGTGCGGTGCTGACCGCCGTGACCAAGGTTCACCCGCTGATCGCGCTGGGCAGCGGCGCGTTGATCGGCCTGATCTTTATTTAGAGAGATTTGACGCCGAGCATCCCGGCGATGGTTTGGGCAAGCCGTTCGGCAACGGCATCCTTGCCCATATCCGGCCAGTCCTCGGTGCGATCCTTGTAAATCAGGGTTACCCGATTTCGATCGCCGCCCATGATGCCGGTTTGTGGTGAAACGTCGTTGGCGACAATCAGGTCAGCGCCTTTCCGTTCCAGCTTGGTACGGCCATTGTGTGCGACATCGCGGGTTTCCGCCGCAAAGCCAACGACCAGTGCCGGGCGTTTTTCATGATGGCCAACAGTCTTCAGAATGTCCGGATTTTCGGTCAGTGCCAGCATCGGTGCGGCGTCGCCTGGCTGTTTCTTGATCTTGTGCTCTGATGCCGTCTCGACCCGCCAATCGGCCACGGCAGCGACCATCACAGCGATATCGGCGGGCAGGTGGGTGAGCACGGCGTCGCGCATCTCCTCGGCTCGCTCCACATGGATCGTTTTGACGTCTGTGGGGTCCGCAAGGCTGACCGGGCCGGATACCAGCGTCACCTCGGCGCCCAGCCGGGCAAGTGCGCTGGCAATAGCATGGCCCTGCTTGCCGGAGGAGCGGTTGGCGATATAGCGCACGGGATCAATCGGCTCATGGGTTGGGCCGGAGGTGACAATGGCCGTCTTGCCTGCCAACGGCTTGAACGAGGTGTCAAGGCAGGCTTCGACCTTGGCAACGATCTCCAGCGGCTCGGCCATGCGGCCCAGACCGGCTTCCCCACTTTCGGCCATTTCGCCAGCCATCGGCCCGATAAACTGAATGCCATCGGCCTTGAGCTGCGCGACATTGCGCAGGGTGGCGGGATGCGCCCACATTTTCGGGTTCATCGCCGGTGCGACCAGCACGGGCCGGTCGGCGGCAAGCAGCACCGCCGAAGCCAGGTCATCGGCCATGCCATGGGCCATTTTCGCCATCAGATCGGCGGTGACGGGGGCAACGAGGATCAGGTCGCAGTCGCGGGCCAGTCGGATATGGCCGACATCCTGTTCGTCTTCGCGCGAGAACAGATCCGTGTAGACATGGGAGGCCGAAAGCGCGCCGACCGCGAGCGGCGTGATGAATTCCTGAGCGGCCCGCGTCATGATCGGGCGCACCGAGGCACCCCGCTCGCGCAGCCGCCGGATCAGGTCCAGGCTCTTGTAGGCGGCTATGCCGCCGCTGATGATCAGGAGAATACGCTTGTCCGTCAGCGCCATGAAAAGCCTGCCATGAAATTATCGGTGCGAACCGGACACTACTGCATAATTCCTTAAATCGGAATCGATTTAAGGAAAAAATTATGCAGCAGATTTAAAGAGTTACAGCGTCCTTTGTGCATTTTGTAGAATGCACGGCGCTGTAGCGCATAAGCGCCTGAAAGAGGAAACGATAAGATGACGCCTGCTATAGGCTGGCGCGGAAAACGGAATCGATCCGATCCTCTATCGGGCAAGGTCTATCGGCACGCAGGCAATCGTTCCCGCTGCGATCTCTTGGTAGGCGAGACCTTCGCCCAGCGTTGCGGCCATGGATTTGATGATCCGGCTGCCGAGGCCAGTGCCCTTCGGGGCAGCGCCAGGGCTGATGCCGATGCCGTCATCCTCCACCGTCAACAGCGCATGGCCGGGCTGGGCATGGCACAGCCGCACGCGGATTTCGCCGTCCTTGCGGTCGGGATAGGCATATTTGATCGCATTGGTCACCAATTCGGTGACGATCATGCCGATGGAGACGGCGCGGTCAGCGGTCAGTGAAATCGGCTCGGCATCGACTGTCAGGGTGATCGGCTTGTCGGGATTGGCAAGCGAACCGCCGATTTCCCGCACCAGATTGGCGATATAAATGTCCATATCGACCCGGCTGACATCGTCTGATGTGTAGAGGCTGCGATGCATGCCGGCAATGGCGGTAATGCGGGCCTGGGTTTCGGTCAGCTCGGCCTTGACCTCATCGCTGCGGGCATTGGCGATCTGAAGCCGCAGTAGGCTTGCCACCAATGCCAGACTGTTGGCAACGCGGTGGTTGACCTCGCTGAGCAGTGCTTCCGCCCTTTCCTTGGCAAGGCGGATTTCCTCGTCCGCCTTGACCTTGGCTTCGCGCAGCCGGGCATTTTCGACCGATTGGCGGATGGCGCTTTCCAGCAGCGACAGGAAATCCTCGCTGGTCGTCTTGATGACGTAATCGGAGGCGCCTGCCTTGATCGCTTCGATGGCGATACGGGCTTCGTTGGAACCGGTCACATAGACAACCGGCGTCATGATATGCCGTCCACGCAAATGCGCCAGCACATCGTGACCGGTCATATTGCTGAGATAATGATCGAGAACAATAACGTCGAAGTTTTCAGACGCCAGAAAGCCAAGCGCCCGCTCCAGATCCTCGGCATGGGTGACAGCATGTCCGTTGCGCCCAAGCGCTTTCTGCACCAGCCGCACGATGGCCGGGTCGTCATCGAGATAAAGAATTCGGACATTCATGGGGCGGTCGGCTCGTTACGGGATCTGCATCACGGAAAAAAACAGACCGAGCTGACGAATGGCATTGGCGAAATTGTCATAATCCACCGGCTTGGTGATGTAGACATTGGCACCAAGATCGTAGCAGCGCTGTATTTCCCGTTGATCGTCCGTTGTGGTGAGGATGACGACCGGCAGCCGACGTGTGTGCTGATTGGTCTTAACTTGTTCGAGTATATCGGTGCCCGACATATCCGGCAAGTTAAGATCGAGTAAAATTAGCAGATATCGATCTGCGGAGGTTTCGCCGGAACGATCCGTGCCCAGGATATAATCCAGCGCGTCGGTGCCGTTGGTAAACGGCACGATCTCATTGTTGACGCCGGCCCGACGGACATTTTTTTCGATCAGGCGCGCATGGCCTTCGTCGTCTTCGACCATGACGATGGTCACTTCCTTGGCCACTGCTTTCATGCTCAGGTCCCTACCAGTTTCGAAAGGTCGCGCGGCAAGCGCAAAATAAATGTCGAGCCGACGCCGATCTTGGAGCGTACGGTAATTTCACCTCCCAGGTTGCGCGTCAATGAGCGCACATGGGCAAGGCCGATGCCTTCTCCCACCTGGTTCTGCTGTCCCGAACGGCGGAAAAGCTCGAAAATCCGTTCATGATCCTGTTCAGCGATGCCGCGGCCATTATCCTCTATTTCCAGGCGAATGAAGTGCCGTCCATCCGAGACCGCCCGTATAGAAAGGACGACCGGGCGATCGGGTGACTTATATTTGATAGCGTTGTCAAAAAGGTTACCGAGAATTTGCTCCAGGGACAACCTGTCGGAGATGATGCTGGCAACTTCGGTTGAAATTTCTGTATGTCCGCCGCTTTCGCCGATCTGGTGGTGAACGCTGGCAGCCGTCGTCTCGATCAGCGGTTTGAGATCCAGTGGTTCCGGCTTGAGTTGGCGGCGTCCATCGCGCGAGATTTTCAGGATGGCGTTGATCAGCCCGTCCATCTTGCGGGTCGATGAGCGGATGAAGGAAATCGCTTCCGGCAGGTCTTCGGAGGCGGCAAGCCGCGCATCCTCGATCTGCTGCGTCGTCAGGGGCTGCCCATCCGCCAGAACATAGGCCTTCAATGTCTGGAGCGCGCTGTCCAGTTCGGCGGTAAATCCCATGATATTGACGAGGGGGGCGCGCAGGTCGTGGGTGATGATATAGGCGAAGCGCTGGATTTCCTGATTGGCTTGCATCAGGTCTTCGGTTCTCTCCTGCACGCGCTCTTCTAGCCCCGCATTCAGAACCTCCACCTCCTGGCGGGCCTTCAACAGATCGCGCACATGCTGGATGATAATCAGGATTGCGCCGCCGATCACGATCACGATGGCGACGGCCCCACCAATGGTAAAGACCTGCAACCAGCCGATCGCCAGGAGCTGACTGGCAATTCCTTGGTCGATCCTGTTGTCGGATTCGTCGCGGACCTCGTCAAGCACGGTGCGGATCTGGTCCATCAACTGCTTGCCGTAACCGGCCCGGACAAGTTCGTAGGCCTGGCGGATGTCGCCGCTGCGGGTCAACTCGACGGTCCTGGCCAATTCTTCAAGCTTGGCCTTTACCAATTCGCGCAGCTTCTCGACATCCGGGGCGTGCTCAGGGCGCGGCTCCAGCAGATGGACGAGACTGTCCATTTCCGTGGTCACTTCGCCGATGGCCTGGCTGTATGGGGTCAGGAAAGCGATATCGCGGGTAATCAGATAGCCTCTCTGCCCTGTTTCCGCATCGGTCAGCGTCTGCATCAGGTCAGCGCTGGCGCGCCGAATGACCCGCTCCTCGACAACAGTTCCGAAGGTGACGCGAGTCTTGCCGGTCAGCCACAGGGTCGAGCCGATCAAGCTGACCAGGAGAAGGCAGCCCAGGCCAAGCACAAACAGACTGGAGCGGATGAAACCTGCGTTTGTTGCCGACATGCAATCCTACCCGCCATGACCCAGTTGAAACGCGATGAACAGCAGGCAGAGCGCAATCACCCAAAGCGCCAGCCGGCCTGAGCGGCTATGCCGCGCCTGCGCCTTGCCTATGGCATCGGTCGTGCTCTCGTCAAACCGCAGTCCATGCTCGCTCATCTGCATCAATTCACTATGGAATCTCTCGGTTTTGGCAGCAATTTCCGGCAGGGCTTCCGCCACCCGCACTGCGGCACGAATGCCGTCCTTCATGTCGGTGACGATGCGCTTTGGACCGAGGTTGGCTTTGATCCAGTCCGCAACGACGGGCTCCGATGCCTTCCACATGTTGAACCGTGGATTGAGCATCCGTGAGACACCTTCGACCACGACCATGGTTTTTTGCAGCATCACCAGTTCCGGCCGGGTCTGCATGTCGAACAGTTCGGTGACTTCAAACAGCAGCGTCAGCAACCGCGCCATGGAAATGGTTTCAGCGGGCTGGCCGTGAATGGGCTCGCCGATGGCGCGGATCGCCTGGGCAAAGCTGGCCATATTGTGATGGGATGGCACATAGCCGGCCTCGAAATGCACTTCCGCCACCCGCATGTAATCGCGGGTGATGAAGCCATAGAGAATTTCCGCCAGAAACCGCCGCTCTTTCTTGCCGAGCCGCCCGCAAATGCCCATGTCCACGGCAACGATCATGCCTGCGGGATCGACGAACAGATTGCCCGGATGCATGTCGGCATGGAAGAAGCCGTCGCGCAGCGTATGGCGCAGAAAGGACTGGATCAGCGTATCGGCTAGCGCATCGAGGTCGTGGCCAGCGGCTTTCAGCGCCTCGACATCGGACATCTTGACGCCGTCAATCCATTCCATGGTGATGACGTCGCGGCCCGTGCGTTCCCAATCGACCTGCGGCACCCTGAAGCCGGGATCACTGGCGGTGTTTTCGCCCAGTTCCGACAGAGCGGCAGCCTCGAGCCGCAGGTCCATTTCCACTTTCGTGGTCTGCTCGAGGGTTTTCGTCACCTCGACGGGGCGCAATCTGCGGGTCTGCGGCAGCAGCATTTCCTGCAAATGCGACACGAGATACATGACTTCGAGATCGGCGGCGAAACGGCGGCGGACGCCGGGACGGATCACCTTGACGGCAACCTGTTTCAGGCCGACAGGCGTTTCCACCATGCAGGGATGCACCTGGGCGATAGAGGCCGCGGCAATCGGCTCGCTGAAACGGGCATAAAGCTCCTCGACCGGACGCCCGAGCGACAATTCAATCGATGCCTTGGCTTCCCCCGTCGGAAAGAAGGCCATGCGGTCCTGCAATCCGGTCAGGTCATAAGCAAGTTCGGCGCCGACCACATCAGGCCGGGTCGCCAGGAACTGACCGATTTTGGCATAGGACGGCCCCAGCCGCTCGACGGCTTGCGACAGGCGGTCGGATCGCAACGTGCCTCGGGCGCGCTTGCGCTCGAAGACAGCGGCGACTTTCTTTGCAAAGCCGACGCTCGGCGGCAGTCCCTCGGATGGCAGCGCCGAGACGACACCTTCGCGAACGAGAATCCAGCCGACACGGGCCAACCTGAAATAAGCGCTGACTGTGCTCATCAATCGATCTTCAATCCGGCGGTCTTTCGGTCATGCATCGGTCAGATCTTCCAGCCGGAATGAAGGGCGGCAATGCCGCCGGTATAGTTGGTGAAGGACACCTTGGAAAAGCCTGCCTTGGTGATCATCGCGGCAAAGTCCTGCTGATTGGGGAATTTGCGGATCGACTCGACCAGATATTGATAGGGCTCGGCCTCGCCGGTGATCATCTTGCCGAACCGTGGGATCGCCTTGAACGACCATTGATCGTAAAAACGGTCGAGCAGCGGCATCTGCACCTCGGAAAATTCCAGCACCAGAAGCCGCCCGCCGCGCTTCAGCACGCGGTAGGCCTCGCTCAGCGCCACATCGATGCGGGGCACGTTGCGAATACCGAAGGCGATCGTATAGGCGTCGAATTGATTGGCCTCGAAGGGCAGGGCCTCGGCATTGGCCTCGACGAAGGTGAGATTGTCGGAGAGGCCTTTTTTCTGGGCCCGCTCCTGTCCGACACCCAGCATGGAGCCATTGATGTCGAGCACGGTGGCATGGGCAAGCCTGCGCGAGGCCTCGACGATGCGAAAGGCGATATCGCCCGTGCCGCCTGCCACGTCTAGTACCTTGTAGTTGGCATCCTTGCGCGGGTTGAGAGCGGCAATCAGCGCATCCTTCCAAACCCGGTGCATGCCGGCCGACATCACGTCGTTCATGATGTCGTAGCGCTTGGCAACCTTGTGGAACACGTCGTTGACGAGACCTTGCTTTTCGCCTTCCGCCACATCGCGGAAGCCGTAGGAGGTTTCCATGCCGCCATCGGCGGAGGTGCGGCTTGCGACCATCGGCTCAACTCCATTCTCTCTAAAACTATATCAGCGACCTTGGCGAAGCCCGGTCCCTTGCACTATGTCTGCGGCACGATTGCAATTGCCCGTCGGGATATTGGCAGGGCAATGCCATGGCAGGCTGTCTCGTCCTTAAACCATGATGCGTGCCACTGGAATAGAAACATGGAGCCTTCATGCCGGAATTACCAGAGGTGGAAACCGTAAAACGGGGACTGGCGCCATCCATGGAGGGGCGGCGGCTGACCCGCCTTGAACTTCGGAGGCCGGATCTGCGCTTCCCTTTGCCAGCTGATTTTGCGGCGAGGACGCAAGGCCGGCTGATCATCTCCCTGTCGCGGCGAGCGAAATACCTGCTGATCGATCTTGATGACGGTGTGTCGATTATCTCCCATCTCGGCATGTCCGGCTCCTACCGGATCGAAGCTGAAAATGAGACTGGCCTGCCCGGCCAGTTCCATATGGCGCGCTCCCGCGATGAAAAGCATGACCACGTGATCTTCCATCTGAGCGGACCGGAGGGCCGTCCTCTGAGGGTGATTTATAATGATCCGCGCCGCTTCGGCTTCATGGATATGGTTGAGCGCCTTGACATGGATCGTCATGCCGCCTTTGCCGGGCTGGGACCGGAGCCGGTCGGCAATGCCCTCGATGCCGAGTATCTGGCCTTCCGGTTCAAGGGCAAGGCGCAGCCTTTGAAAACCGCCCTTCTCGATCAGAAGGTGATTGCCGGTCTTGGCAATATCTATGTCTGCGAAGCCTTATGGCGGGCGCATCTGTCGCCGGAAATACCGGCTCGCGCGCTGGTAAACGGGGAGGGAAAGCCTACGGCGGCGCTGGAAGACCTGACGCAGGCTATTCGCACGGTCATTGCCGAGGCGATCGAGGCTGGCGGTTCCTCGCTGCGCGATCATATCCAGGCGGATGGCTCGCTCGGCTATTTCCAGCACAGTTTCAATGTCTATGATCGCGAAGGCGAAGCCTGCCGCACGCCCGGCTGCGCAGGGACGGTTGAGCGCATGACCCAGGCGGGGCGATCGACTTTCCATTGCCCACAGTGCCAGAGATGAAGCGCCTTCATGCCTTGGTCCAAAATGGTGTGACGCTTCGAACGGGCGCCTGCCGGCACAAAGGTTGAGAAAGCGCGTTGACGACGCCGTTCTTTCCCGCTATATGCCCGGCCACAGTTAGGAAAGCTTATCGCTTTCCACGATTGCTCCCGAATTGCTGGTATTGCAGGTCGCAACGACTTGGCGGCGAAGGTGGAGTTTTGGTTCGTATTCGAGAGAGGCATCCATGGCCAATACTACATCGGCGAAGAAGGCGACCCGCAAGATCGCTCGCCGCACCGCAATCAACAAGAGCCGCCGTACGCGCGTTCGCAACTTTGTCCGCAAGGTTGAAGAAGCCATCGCTTCTGGCGATCAGGCACTGGCCGCAGCTGCATTGAAGGCTGCCCAGCCTGAACTGCACCGCGCTGCTTCCAAGGGCGTTGTTCACGCCAACACCGCGTCGCGCAAGATTTCGCGTCTTGCCAGCCGCGTTAAGGCGCTCGCCGCCTAATTTTCGTCGAAAATTAACATTTTGATCAGCCTGGCTTTTTAGCCGGGCTTTTCGTGTTTTGATATTTTTCTCACTTCATCACTATTGCACGTTACGGTTTCATGTCACTCCAGTGACACGATATTCCTTTTTAGATCAATGACTTGCCGGAGGTTCTCCGTCTTGGATGATCTTTCCTTTACGGCAGGACTGTGCGATTTTGAGTCAAGTGATTTTTTTATTTTCAGGCAATATCAGGGCTTGCAATGATGGAGCCCACCAAACTCCTTGATTCAAAAGCGATTCTTTTTTGGCTTTTGTGCTGCGAGAAACTTCCGGGACGGAGTCAATGGCGTGCTGTTAATTTTAGGTAAAATTCATTGTTGATCTCGGCATTCGATCCTGCCTAAATGCATTTCAAGAGAGGTGCGGATCTTGGCTCCTGTCGGAAAGACACAAGCTGCAAAAGCTGGTTTTTCTGAAAATCCTCTCGGGGCGGAACGGCTCAGTTTCGTTTCATCATACATTGGTTCTCATACGGAACTCGTTTCCATTTCAGGAAACGGGAGTTGGAGTTTGTGTGTCCGGCTTAAGTTGGAAGCATCCTATTTAAATTTCGGAATAAGAGAGGGAAAGACTGGCCCGACATAAACGAGGATGAAGGGCCTTGAACGAAATACCTGTGTCATAACGGCATATGCTCATTCCCTGCTGCATTAAATTAGGCAATGCGGATTGAGGAGCTCCATTTGGCAGATATGATGATCAGCATGGTTTGCGTTCTTTAAGACGCAGGCTGCTGTGAGAATGCATGATGGTGAATGCCTGACGAGACCGGTGTCCTTACGAGGGGACGTCGGTGTTGGAAGTCTCAGGCAGTCAAATGCAAGAACTTGAAGCGTCGGCCAGCAATGGCAACTGGCCGGCACATGTGGACAATTGGAAGGCGGCGAGATGCAGATGAAGATGGTAACGGCAAGTGCGGCAGCCAGTGGGGACGAGGCGCGCACGATCGATCAGGCCGTTAGCCCTGACGCGACAGGCGGCCCAAATGCGGTGGTAGACGATACGGTGGCAGGCGATGAAGTTCGATACGATGCGCTATTCGAGCGGTTCAGTGCCCGGCTGAGGGCCCAGGTCGGCCCGGATGTGTTTGCCAGCTGGTTTGGTCGGCTGAAACTGCATTCTTCCTCGAAGAGCGTTATTCGGCTCAGCGTACCGACGACCTTTCTGAAGTCCTGGATCAACAATCGTTACCTCGATCTGATTACCTCGATTTTCCAGGCGGAAGATGCCAGCATCCTGAAGATCGAAATCCTGGTGCGCAGCGCCAGCCGCAATAGCCGGACACCGGTTGTCGAAGAGCGGACCGTCGAGCCTTCCCTGTCGTCCTCCCAGAAGCGTCAGGTGCCACAGAGCATTGGCCAGATGGCTCCTGCTATCGCCAATGCCGCAGCGCCGCAGCGCGCTCCCGTACAGGGACCGTTGTTCGGTTCGCCGCTCGACAGCCGCTACACGTTTGACGGTTTTGTTGAAGGCGCCTCCAACCGGGTTGCCGTTGCCGCCGCCAAGACCATTGCCGAAGCCGGTGCAGGCGCCGTGCGCTTCAATCCGTTGTTCATCCATTCGTCGGTCGGTCTGGGCAAGACGCATTTGCTCCAGGCGATCGCCAATGCCGCCATCCATAGCCCTCGGGCGCCGCGCGTCGTCTATCTGACGGCGGAATATTTCATGTGGCGCTTTGCCACGGCCATCCGCGACAACGATGCCCTGACCCTGAAGGACTCGCTGCGCAATATCGACCTGCTGATCATCGACGACATGCAGTTCCTGCAGGGCAAGACCATTCAGCACGAATTCTGCCATTTGCTGAACATGCTGCTCGACAGCGCCAAGCAGGTTGTCGTGGCCGCCGACCGGGCTCCGTGGGAGCTGGAATCGCTTGATCAGCGCGTTCGCTCGCGTCTGCAAGGTGGCGTTGCCATCGAGATGGAAGCACCTGATTACGACATGCGCCTGGACATGCTGAAGACAAGATTGGCACTGGCCAAGAAAGAAGATCCGAGCCTGGAAATTCCAGCCGAGATCATCGCCCATGTCGCCCGCAATGTCGCCAGCTCCGGCCGCGATCTGGAAGGCGCGTTCAACCAGCTGCTGTTCCGCCGCTCGTTCGAAGCCAATATGACCATCGAGCGCGTCGATGAGCTGCTGGCCCATCTGGTCGGTGCTGCCGAGCAGAAGCGGGTGCGTATCGAAGACATTCAGCGCGTTGTTGCCCGCCATTACAATGTCTCGCGCCAGGAACTGGTGTCCAACCGCCGCACCCGGGTCATCGTCAAGCCGCGCCAGATCGCCATGTATCTGTCCAAGACCCTGACGCCCCGGTCGTTCCCGGAAATCGGCCGTCGTTTCGGTGGCCGCGATCACACCACGGTGCTGCATGCCGTGCGCAAGATCGAGGAACTGATTTCCGGCGACCAGAAATTGTCGCAGGAGATCGAGCTGCTGCGCCGCCTTATCAACGAGTAATCGGACCGTCGCCTCTCCTTGTTCGGCCCGCCACAGTTTTGTAGATCGCAGCGCCATTTGTCATCACCGACGAATGGCGCTGTTTTCGTGTTCTTGACAGAGCGGACGCGGTTGGAAATCCGCAAGAAACGGGTGGCGGCTCTGTTCCAAACGAGCAATAACCATTTCCGATAAAGAGACATGGTGAGAGGCCGGTTATGCAAAAACAGATGGGTGCCCAGGAATGGGCGATGCTGCTGGTGCTTTCGGTGCTATGGGGTGGCTCCTTTCTGTTCATCGGCATTCTGGTGAAGGTCTGGCCGCCGCTGACCATCGTCACCGCCCGTGTGGCGCTTGCCGCCGCAGCGCTGTGGATTATTGTTCGTCTGTCGGGCCAGCCGGTGCCGCGCAGCGGTAAGGTCTGGCTTGCCTTCCTTGGCATGGGCCTTCTCAACAATGTTATTCCCTTCACCCTGATCGTCTGGGGCCAGACTCATATTCCGGTCGGGCTGGCGGCAATTTTCAACGCGACGACGCCGCTGTTCGGCGTGATCATCGCGCATTTTCTAACCGCCGATGAAAAGCTCACGGCCAACCGGCTGGCCGGTGTGCTCATCGGGGTTGCCGGTGTGGCGGTTATGATCGGTCCTGCCGTGCTTGGACATCTCGGCGCCGATCTCTGGGGCGAATTGGCCGTGATGCTGGCGGCACTTTCCTATGCCTTTGCTGGTCTGTTCGGGCGGCGCTTCAAGGCGATGGGACTAGCCCCTCTTTTGCCCGCCGCTGGGCAGGTGACGGCGGCTATGGTTGTCCTTCTGCCGATCACGCTGATGGTCGATGCCCCCTGGACCTTGCCCGTTCCCGGTCTCGACAGCATTGCGGCTCTACTGGGGCTGGCATTGCTATCCACCGCTGTCGGTTATGTGCTGTTTTTCCGGATATTGTCGACAGCCGGTGCGACCAACCTGATGCTGGTCACCATCCTCATTCCCCCCAGCGCCATCCTGCTGGGCGCGTTGGTGCTGGGAGATCAGGTCGCCCCACGCCATCTGGCCGGCATGGTCTTCATCGCGCTCGGCCTTGCCGCCATCGATGGCAGGCTATGGCGTCGGCTTCGCCGGCGGGCGGTCGCCTGACCGCTGGGCCCTGCCTCGCCTCAGACGCTGGCGATCGCAATGATTTCCGGGCTGGTCGGCTCAAAGCTGCGGCCATCCCACCAGCCGAGCATCTCGATGGTCTTGAACCCGGCGGCCTTGAAGAGCTGTTCGATCTTGCTGCTGCTGGGGAAGCGCAGGCAACTGCGACTGATCCGCTGTTCACCTGTCTCCAGCAGCGTGAAGGTCGCGTCAAAGGTAACATGCTCCCCTTCGATCCTGTCGACCTGATAGAAAACCTCGACCGGGCCGATACCAGGCACCTGCGCTGTGTTGTGGGTTTTGGCTTTGGTCCATCCTTCCCAGGCGCGCAGCAGCGGATTGCGGCTCTCGATGATCATCTGTCCACCTGGCGCGAGATGGCGAAGGGCATTGGTGAGCGCCAGGAGGGTTTCTTGATCATCGAGAAAGACCTGAAAGACATGGCCGGTCATGATGATCAGGTCGAATTGCTCTCGATCGAGATCGAGATCGAAGACATTGGCGGCAATCCAGCGCACCAACCCTTCCTTGTCTTTGGCTTTTGCGAGAGCCAACATGCCTGGTGCGGGATCGATTCCTGTCACCTGATGGCCACGTTTTGCCAGCCGGAGCGTCACCGAGCCTGTGCCGCAGCCGATATCGAGAATTCGGCAGGGCGTTTAGGATAGGCAGCGTAGAAATCCCCGTCTTCGCCATGACTGTTGAAGCTGTCATAGAAAACGGCCATGTCATGCAGCGCAAAGGCATCATCTACGGGCATTGACGCTTCTCCCTCTATCCTTGCGTCTGTTTATGGTCCCTCAACAGGCGAGATCCGCCACGACGGCATCCAGAACCAGCATGCCTTTTGGGGTGCAGCGCAGCCGGGAATTGCCGAGACGTTCGATAAATCCGTGTTCCAGTAAAAACTGTTCGCGGACCGGGTCTGGATCGCGGCCGGACAATTGCTGCCAGCGGGCGAGATCGACGCCTTCGCGCAGCCTGAGACCCATCAGCAGCAATTCGTCGGCCTGTTCTTCCGAACCCAGCGCGTCCTGGACGACCATGCCGTGGCCGGTCTGTTCGACCGCCGAAAGCCAGGTTTCCGGGTGCTTTTCAGTCGCAGTCGCCAGTTTTTCATGGCCCTGTGTCAGCCGTCCATGGGCGCCGGGGCCAATACCGGCATAATCGCCATAACGCCAATAGGTCAGGTTGTGACGGCTCTCGGCGCCGGGCCGCGCATGGTTGGAAACCTCATAGGCGGGCAGGCCTTCGCGCTCGGTGATCTCCTGCGTTGCCTCGTAGAGTTGGGCCGCGTGTTCTTCATCCGGGGTAATGATCTTGCCGGCCTTGTGCAGGCCGAAGAACGGCGTGCCTTCCTCGATGGTCAACTGATAGAGTGACAGATGGTCGACCGCATAGGAGATCGCCAGCTTCAGTTCGGCATCCCAATCGGCAATCGTCTGATTGGGACGGGCATAAATCAGGTCGAAGGACATGCGCGGGAAAATCTCGCGCGCCAGCCGGACGGCTTTCAGCGCATCCTCGACTGAATGCATCCGGCCCAGAAATTTCAGATCGGCATCGTTGAGCGCCTGCACGCCAAGCGACACCCGGTTGACGCCAGCCGACCGGTAGCCCCGAAACCGTTCGGCTTCGACGCTGGTCGGGTTGGCTTCCATGGTGATCTCGATGCCGCGCGGCACGGTCCAATGGCGGGCGATTCCATCCAGGATGGCGCCGACCGTAGCTGGATCCATCAGCGACGGCGTACCGCCGCCGAGGAAGACGCTGGTGACGGTCTTCGGGCCGCTCATGGCCCGCATCGTCTCCATTTCCTTCAGGAAGGCTGCCGTGAAGCGAGGCTGGTCGATCTTCTGGTGGCGAACATGGCTGTTGAAGTCACAATAGGGGCATTTGGCCGCGCAGAACGGCCAGTGAATATAGATGCCAAAGCCCGGTTCGCCGGTGTCTGGAAGGAGAAGCGACGTTGGCTCGGCCATAAATCCTCAGGCGTTCAGGCAGGTTTCGACGAAAAGCTTGAAAGCGCGTGCCCGGTGCGACAGCGCTTGCACATCGCCCGGCTTCCATCCGTGTTTTTCTTCCGAGGTCATTTCGCCGAACGTGGTCGAGAATCCTTCTGGCTGGAAGACCGGATCGTATCCGAAGCCGGATGTGCCGCGGGGCGGCCAGGCGACCACACCTTCTACTTCACCTCGGAAAAACTCGGTATGGCCATCGGGCCAGCCCAGACACAGCACGCTGACAAAACGAGCCGTCCGGCTCTCCGGCGTCACCGCGCCTTTTTCGTGCAAGGCATGCTCGACCTTTTCCATCGCCATGGCAAAATCGCGGCTGCCATCCTCGCGCTCGGCCCAATTGGCGGTATAGACGCCCGGCGCGCCATCCAAGGCATCGATGACCAGACCGGAATCGTCCGACAGCGCCGGCAGGCCGGAGGCTTTGGCCGAAGCCAGGGCCTTGATGGCAGCGTTTTCTTCGAATGTCGTGCCGGTTTCGTCCGGCTCGATAAAGCCGAGTTCCTTGGCCGATTTGGCAGCAAAGCCGAAGGGACCGATCAGGTCGGCAATTTCAGCGATCTTGCCGGCATTATGGCTGGCGACGACAATGGTTCTGGTCTCGAGTTTGCGCATCATCCGATCCTATTCAATCTGCCAAAGCCGGGCTTCGGCGCATTCCAGACTATTGCCCGCTGGATCGCGGAAATAAATCGAACGCGCACCATTCGGCCAGAGAAAATCGGCCTCAATGGCGACGCCATGGCTTAGCAGCCGTGACGCCATGCCATCCATTGCCGCACCGTCCATCCGAAAGCAGGCATGACCTGGCCCGACGGCACCATGGGCTGGCACCGGCAGGGCGCCAGGTTCTGCGGGTTTGACGGTTTCTACTGCATTAAACAGCAGCAGAACGCCCGGCCCACAGCGCAGGAACACATGACGCCCCGGCTGGCTGACAATCACCTCAAGGCCGAGCAGCCCGGCATAGAAACGCTCTGCCGCGTCGAGATCATCGACATACAGTGAGGTTTCCAGAATGCCTTCAATGCTTGTGGCCATGTGATGCTCTCTTTATCCGGCAATCGCCTGTTTTTGCAGGTCGACCAATTCGGCAATGCCGGTCTGGGCAAGGCCAAGCAGGGTCAGGAATTCCTCCTGGCTGAACGGTTTGCCTTCGGCGGTGCCCTGGATCTCGACAATGCCGCCTGTGCCGGTCATGACGAAATTGGCATCGGTTTCGGCGGCAGAGTCCTCCAGGTAATCCAGGTCGATCACGGGCTGGGCGGCGAAAATACCGCAGGAAATCGCCGCGACATGATCCTTCAGCACCCGGTCTACCTTGATGATATTGCGCGATTCCATCCATTTCAGGCAATCGTGCAAGGCAATCCATGCGCCGGTAATCGAGGCTGTGCGGGTGCCGCCATCAGCCTGGATCACATCGCAATCGAGCGAGATCTGCCGTTCGCCCAAGGCTTCCAGATCGACCACGGCGCGCAGCGAACGACCGATCAGCCGCTGGATTTCCTGGGTGCGGCCGCTTTGCTTGCCGGAGGATGCTTCGCGCTTCATCCGCTCGCCGGTGGCGCGCGGCAACATGCCGTATTCTGCCGTCACCCAGCCCTTGCCGGTGTTACGCAGCCAGGGCGGAGTGCGGTCCTCAAGGCTTGCCGTGCACAGGACATGAGTATCGCCAAACTTGACGAGACAGGAGCCTTCGGCGTGTTTGGAAAAATTGCGCTCGAACGATATCTTGCGCATCTGGTCGGTTTTTCTGCCTGAAGGTCGCATTCCCGTCTCCTCGGTCGAGCAGCCACTTGGTTGGCATACCAACCTTTGTCCGCTTTTTTTGTTTCAATGCCCGTCTGGGCCGTTCTGGGCAGATCTGGCCCGGAAATCTGTCCGGGACATTTCCAGTCCTGCTTGGCGTCCTGGCTGCCTTCTACGAGTGGTTTGACGGTTTTGCAAAGGAAAAGCCGGTATGGGGTGCTCAAACCGGCGCTTCCTCACCAAAAGCCGTTGTGATTGGTCAATCAGCGGCTATATTAAGAACAGGTGCAGCAGCAAACATGAGCGAAATGGGGAAAAACCCAATTACCGCAGGCGATGTGTCAATGGCACTGGATGAGCGATCCAGGGAGATCTTTCGCCGCATTGTCGAGACCTATCTGGAATCCGGTGAACCGCTTGGCTCGCGCAATCTGTCGCGTATTTTGCCGATGTCGCTGTCGCCCGCCTCTGTGCGCAATGTGATGAGCGACCTGGAAGAGCTGGGTCTGATCTACTCACCCCATATCAGCGCCGGGCGCTTGCCGACCCAGACGGGGCTGCGGTTCTTCGTCGATGCCTTCATGCAGGTCGGTCGCCTGTCGGAGCAAGATCGCGGCTCGATCGAGCGGCAGATGCGCTCCTCGGAAGACCAGCCGATGGAGACGCTCTACAACGAAGCCAGCCGTATGCTGTCTGGCCTGTCGCGTGGTGCGGGCCTGGTGGTGGCAGCGAAATCCGATCCGGTGCTGAAGCATGTCGAATTCATCCGGCTTGAACCGACCAAGGCACTGGCAGTGCTGGTTGGCGAGTTTAACCAGGTCGAAAACCGGATCATCGAACTCCCGGCGGGCATCACCGCGTCGCAACTGACCGAGGCGGCCAATTTCCTCAATGCGCATCTGTCCGGCCAGACGCTGCATGAAGTGCGTGGCCAGTTGGTGCAGTTGAAGGATCAGGTGGCCAGTGAGCTGGATGTGCTGTCGCAGGATCTCGTGCAGCGTGGGCTGGCGGTCTGGTCCGGTGGCGAGGGCGATAAGCCAACCCGGCTGATCGTGCGTGGTCGCGCCAATCTGCTGGAAGGTCTGGCTGGTGTCGAGGATGTCGACCGACTGCGGCTGTTGTTTGACGATCTGGAGCGCAAGGAAAGCCTGATCGAGATCCTTAATCTGGCGGAAAGCGGGCCAGGAGTCAGAATTTTTATTGGTTCGGAGAACAAGCTGTTTTCGCTCTCCGGGTCATCGCTGATTGTCGCGCCCTATCGCGACGGCGACGACCGGATTGTCGGCGCCGTCGGCGTGATCGGTCCGACGCGGCTCAACTATTCCCGTATCGTGCCGATGGTGGATTATACCGCCCAAGTGATGGCGAAGATGACCCGCAGCGGCCACTGACCTCTACAACACCACATGAGATCATCACTCGACCCTTGATTTTTTGCCGCCGAACCCTGATATCGGGGCCGGACGAGAAACAGTATTTCGGAGAACGTCATGACCGACGAAACAGCTAAAAACGGACCTGACGCTGCCGCAGACGCGCAGATTGAACCCCAGGTACAGGAAGAAACCCATTCGACTGTCGAGGATGCCGGGCAGGAGAATGACCCGACGGCGGCTCTTCAGGCTGAAAATGCGGAATTGCGTGACCGCTTTCTGCGTCTTGCGGCTGAAATGGACAATCTGCGCCGCCGCACCGAACGCGACGTCAAGGATGCTAAGTCCTATGCGGTAACCGCTTTTGCGCGTGATATGCTGGCTGTGTCCGACAATCTGCGCCGGGCCATCGATGCCGTCCCTGCTGAAGCCAAGGAAGAGGCGCAAGCCGGCCTGACGGCGCTGATCGAAGGTGTCGAGATGACCGAACGGGCGATGCTCTCGACGCTTGAGCGTCATGGTGTGCGCAAGATCGAGCCGGAAGGCCAGAAATTCGATCCGAATTTCCATCAGGCGATGTTCGAAATTCCCAATCCGCAAGTTCCCAACAACACGGTTGTGCAGATTGTGCAGCCCGGCTACACCATTGGCGACCGGGTGCTGCGTCCGGCTATGGTTGGCGTTGCCAAGGGTGGCCCGAAGGCAGAAGCGACGCAGTCTGCCGATGCCTAAAGTTTGTCAGGGAAAAGTGGTGTCCGGTTTTCCCGAAAAGACAAACGAAAACAAAAAAGCGCTGCGCAGTGATGCGCGGCGCTTTTTGTATGTGGTGTAAAGTCAATGTAAGGCGGTCAGGCTGCGTTCGAGGCCTGGTCCTGGTTCAGGAAGGTATAGATGGCGGTGGCGCTGTCGCTGGCGCGCAGCTTGGCGACCAGATCCTGATCACGAAGCACGCGGGCAATGCGTGACAGGGCTTTCAGATGATCGGCGCCGGCGCCTTCGGGTGCCAAAAGCAGAAAGACCAGATCCACGGGCTGCTCATCCAACGCCTCGAAATCAATCGGGGTTTCCAGGCGGGCGAAAACGCCTTGAATGGTGGAAATACTCGTCAGCTTGCCATGAGGAATGGCAATGCCATTGCCGACGCCGGTGGACCCGAGCTTTTCCCGTTGCAGGATGACGTCGAAGATCTCGCGTTCGGGAATACCGATCAGTTTCGAGGCTTTGGCAGCCAGTTCCTGGAGAAGTTGTTTCTTGGAATTGACCCTGAGGACGGGCAATATCGCATCTTGCTGTAGCAAATCTGCCAAGGCCATTTCGAAAAATCCTTATACCCGCCGACACATGAAAGGGAAAGCGGTGGTCGGCCACCGCTTTCCGAGGGCGTGTCAGCCCTTGATTGCGGCGGAATCGATCCAGCCAATATTACCGTCATTGCGGCGATAGACAATGTTCAGCTCGTCCTTGCCAGGGCTGCGGAACAGAACGATCGGCTCATCCGTCATATCCAGGGCCATGACGGCAGTGGCGACGGACATGGTTTTGACCTTCTTGGTGCTTTCGGCCACGATGGTCGGGGCAAAATCCTCTGGCACATCCTCGTCTTCTTCAGAAACCGGGTCCATGACCGTGTAGCTGATTTCGAAGTTGTTGGTTGGGATATGGTGATCCTTCAGCTTGCGCTTGTAGCGCCGCAGGCGCTTTTCGATCCGCTCTGCGGCGGTGTCGAAGGCGACTTGCGGATCGACGGCCGTGCCGGTTGCATGCAGGTTGATACCGGTATCGAGGTGAAGGGCGCAGTCTGCGGAAAACCGCGAGGCTGATTTTGTCACCGTGACCTGACTGGAATACCCTCCGTCAAAGTATTTGCTTACGGCGTCAGTGATCTGGACCTCTATCCGTTGCCGGAAAGATTCGCCGATTTCCATATGTTTGCCGGTTACGCGTACACTCATGGAGTTTCCCTTCTTATCGTGATTTGCAGGGGGAGTTTACGCCAAGCGCGGGGCGCATCCAAGCGTTTCCATAGTTGAAGATAAAAGCTCGGTCGGAATGCCGGGACAATTTATCCTATCGGGTCGGGCCAAAGCGGAGCATCTCTCCGTTCCGACCCTGGTCAACCCGCGTGTCAAGGGCGGACTGGCGTGAAAAACACACACAGGATAAGACTAAGTCTCTGATTTTGTACATGTCACTATCCCAAAATCGTTCCCGTGTTTTGGCGCTATCGTCTAATTGGCGCAGGCGGTAATGTCAATGTTTTGTTAAGGATTATTGCAAAGAGCTGATCTCAACTCGGGTTCCGGGCCAGGGCGCGTTTTTCCCGACGCCTCTGGACGGAGGAGGCGATGTTCATCGCTTCGCGATATTTGGCAACTGTGCGGCGGGCAAGCTCGACACCGCCGTTTTTCAGGCTTTCGACAATGTCGTCATCGGAGAGGATATTCTCCGGGCTTTCCTGGGCAATCAACATGCGGATGCGATGGCGAACGGCCTCAGCCGAATGGCTGTCGCCGCCCTCCGCCGAGCCGATGGAGACGCTGAAGAAATATTTCAACTCGAAGAGGCCACGCGGTGTCAGCATGTACTTGTTGGATGTGACACGGCTGACGGTGGATTCGTGCATCTTAATGGCATCGGCCACCGTCTTCAGGTTCAGCGGGCGCAGGTGATCGACCCCGTGGCGCAGGAAGGCATCCTGCTGGCGAATGATTTCAGTCGCCACCTTCATGATGGTCTTGGCGCGCTGGTCCAGGCTGCGGGTCAGCCAATTGGCGGTTTGCAGGCAATCCGTCAAGAAAGCCTGCTCGCCCTCGGCCTTGCTCTGGCCGGTTTTGCCATTGCCACTTTGGCCATTGGCATTCTTCATGGCGCCTTCCCGCAGGCTGCTGCGGCGGATCTCGGTAAAATAGGCATTGTTGACCAGCACACGCGGCAGGGTTTCCGCGTTTAACTCCACCAGCCAGCCACCCTCGATCGAGGGCGCCACCAGAATATCGGGCACGACTGTTTCCAGTGCATCGGTTTCGAAACCGGCGCCCGGCTTGGGATTGAGCTTGCGGATTTCGGCCAGCATATCGAGAAGGTCTTCCTCATCCACGCCGCATAGCCGCTTCAAGCTCGCAAAATCACGCTTGGCCAGATAATCCAGATTGTCGATCAGTGCGGCCATGGCTGGATCCAGCCGGTCGCGCTGGCGCAGTTGAATGGCCAGGCATTCGCCGAGATTGCGCGCAAACAGGCCAGCGGGCTCCATGGTCTGAAGGGCAGCCAGAATCCGTTCCATATCGTCTCGGGACGTCCCCATCTGGGTGGCGACCTCATCTAGGTCGGCGCGCAGATATCCGGCCTCGTCCAGCTGGTCGATCAGGGCCAGCGCAATCATCCGATCCGATGCGGAGGACAATACAAAAGGCAATTGCTGGCCGAGATGCTCGCGTAGCGAGACCTTGCCGGCCACAAAATCGTCCAGGTCGTAGCCCTCGCCATCTCCCTGGGCGCCGGGCATCGACTTCCACTGGCCGAGCATTTCGGGTACGTCGGTCTTCGGATTGGCGCCATCATCGGAAAAGGCCGTGCCGAAATTGGCGTCCAGCCGCTCGTTCAGATCGCCATCGCCGCCATGTTCGTACCAGTCACTCTGCAATGTCTCGGAGGAGGCTGGTGCTGGCGGGGCTTCGCTCTCTGCGCCTGGCTCGCTGCTGCCTGTTCCTTCGTCATTTGGCGCAAATTCAAGCAGTGGATTCTTCTCGACCTCTTGCGCAATGAATTGCACAAGCTCGAAATGGGTCATTTGAAGCAGCTGAATCGATTGCATCAGCTGCGGCGTCATCACCAGCGACTGGTTTTGGCGAAGGAAAAGATTGGCGGATAGGGCCATGGCGGACGAAAAACTCCCCTACTATTCCCTCTCGGACCCCTTTTGTTCCTGTTTTGGATTTTCCGAAGTTCCAAGTGGCCCAAAAATTGCTTTTTTATAAGGTTTGGTCAAGCCGCAGAGGGGCTTCCGACGCAAATAACCTGAAAACGCGAGGCTCTTTGCGTCGTAGATGCCGCTTTTACTACGGCGCCCCATCAAATTGCGGGTACTAGAGGCTAAACTTCTCGCCAAGATAGAGGCGGCGCACATCGGGATTGTTGACGATATCGTCGGCCCGCCCATGAGTCAGCACCTCACCGGCGTGGATGATATAGGCACGGTCGATCAGGCCCAGCGTTTCGCGAACATTATGATCGGTGATCAGCACGCCGATCCCGCGAGCCGTCAGATGTCGCACCAAGTTTTGGATATCAGACACGGAGATCGGGTCAACGCCGGCGAAAGGCTCATCCAGAAGCATGAAGGTCGGGTCGGTTGCCAGTGCCCGGGCGATTTCCAGGCGCCGCCGTTCGCCGCCCGACAGGGAAACGGCTGCGGCCTTGCGCAGTTTCTCGATGTTGAATTCGGCGAGAAGCTCGTTCAGTTTCTGCTCGCGCTTGGTCTTGTCGCTCTCGTGCAGTTCCAGAACGGCGCGGATATTGTCCTCGACCGACAGGCCGCGGAAAATCGAGGCTTCCTGCGGCAGATAGCCGACGCCCAGCCGGGAGCGGCGGTACATTGGCATCGAGGTTACGTCATTGCCGTTGATGGCGATCGTGCCCATGTCGACCGGCACAAGGCCGGTGATCATGTAGAAACAGGTGGTCTTGCCTGCGCCATTGGGACCCAGAAGGCCGACAGCCTCACCCCTGCGCACGACGAGCGATGCGCCATTGACCACGCGGCGGGTGTTATAGGTTTTCGTCAGCCCATGGGCGATCAGCGTACCTTCGTACCTGTTCTTCTCGCGCGCTGCGTCTGATGGCGCGGCGGCGCTCGCGTCCTGATGCTTGGATGTCAAACCGGGAACTTTCACGTTTGCGTTCGCAATCAGGGTTTCTGCTTGGACTTGGGATCCAGCTGGATTTGCACGCGCTTGCCACAGCTGTCGAGCTTGGCTTCGCCCGTCGTCATGTGGACGGTGAGCTTGCAGCCAACGAACACATTGCCGCCTTCCGACAGCACGACCTTGTCGCCATCCAGCGTAAAGATCTGGGTGTTCATGTCGAAATGGCCCCTGTCGGCAGTGGCCTGCTGGGTTTCGGTGTTGAGAACGACATTGTCGGCCACATCGATCGTGTCGATCTTGGCGTCGCCGCTGGTCACAGCGGCGCCCTGGCCCTTGTATTTCACCACCATCGTGCCGGAACGCATCGTGGTGGTTCCCTGAACCACCTTCACATTGCCGTTGAAATTGGCTTTGTTCTCTTGCTGATGCACTTCCAATGCATCGCTTTCGATCTGGATCGGCTTGTCGCCGGACAGTTTCAGGCTGTTCATGTTGCTGGTGGCGGACTGGGCAAACGCGCCGGTTGCGGCTGCGGTCGCGACAAGGCCTGCGGTCAGCGTGGCGCAAGCAACGCGGAAGGAAAGGCGACGGTGGCTTTGCGTCATGATCTGTTCTCAGTTGCCCGGTTTCTGCAGGGCGGTCGGTGCGATATTCAATCGGACCGCGCCCGTCAGCGTGATTGTCTGTCCCTTATCGGTCATATCCATCGACTGTGCAACGATTGATGAATCTTTCGTCTGAATGGAGACCGGTTGATTTGTCTTAAGCTTTCCCGCTTTCACGTCAAGATCGGCGGATTGAAACTCTGCGTCCACCCCGCTGGAGAGGTGGATCGTGAAGGGTCTGTCCAGCACCATCTTGTCAGAAGAGCGGTCATAGGTGCCTCTTTGTGCCTTGATATCGGCGGAGGTGTCGTCGTTGACCGGCATGGTCGCTGTAATCGTTTCCAGCGTGATGAGGTTGGGGTTCTTGATATCTTGCAGCGCCCGCACGGCATTCATAGAATAGGGCGCGCCGTTTGAATTGCGTCCGGAGATGGCCGGCTTGGCCATGACGACCTTGCCATCCTCGATCTTGGCGCCCTCGATCTTGATGTTGTCGGGCAGGTAAGCCCTGACGACGGAGACGGCAATAAAGCCGAGTGAGAGCGCGACGGCCAAAGCCGGCAACGCGATGCGCAGCCGCCTGACGCGATGTGAGTGACCGACCGCCTTGCGATAGGAGGTATCGGGGGAAGGGGGGCGCGGCTCTAGGGCACCTTTATCTAAACGCTTGAGCATGCTCGATAATCCGTAGAGCCGATCGGTTATTGTGTCACCCGTCTGCCGGGTGAACCGCTTCCAGCTACCATTCAAGACAGTTACTGGCTGGAAATATGGATTTTTTCAAGTCTGTTACAAGCTTTCCGCCTGCGGCTTTTTGTTGGCGAAGGGCGCGCTCCCATGGCTTTTGCCAGCGCTGGACCCGCAACAGTCTCCTTGCGAGGGTCGGTCTCGTGCGTGATGGATGCTGTGAGGACAGGTGATATTTCAGCTGTGCCGGTCAATTTTGCCGTCAGAATTGGCAGGCATTGAGCAACGGATATGAAATCATCAGCGACATGTGGGCTTAAGCGATTGATTAATCCAATTTTTTATGGTGTTTTACACCCCGAACAAGCTGGCGGTCATTGCTCTGCCGCTTTTGCGGCGGGCTGGGGCCCGCGAACTGATTTTCAGTGAACTGTCTAGACCGAACAGGGGGTTAACGTGATCAAATCCGAGCTGGTGCAAATCGTTGCGGCCCGCAATCCGCATCTTTATCACCGCGACGTGGAAAACATCGTCAACGCCGTTCTGGATGAAATCACCGATGCGCTCGCGTCCGGCAATCGTGTCGAATTGCGTGGTTTCGGCGCTTTTTCGGTGAAAAACCGCCCTTCGCGGACCGGACGCAATCCCCGTACGGGTGATACGGTTTTCGTTGAAGAAAAATGGGTGCCGTTTTTCAAGACCGGCAAGGAATTGCGCGAGCGCCTCAATCCCGGCATGGACGACGAGGATGACGGCGACGCCGACTGATCGGATCTTCAGCCGTTCGGTGTTGCATTCCGGCGTGTCGTGACCCTGCAAATGATATCGGGCGAATTATCCGGGCCGGCCTTGCATGAGCCTGTGCCCTTTCCATATGATGACGCAATTCGTGGTGAAGAGGCCGTCGGACTGTGAGTTGCAGGCTTGTCGGTTTTTTGTCGTGATGACAGTAATCGGCAACGATAAAACCCGGCGGCGGCAAGATCCGGCAGGAGATGCGTGATGGTGGTCAAAAAGATTTTCAATATCGTCATTCTGGTGCCGCTGGCGGTGGTGCTGATCGTGCTGTGTGTCGCCAATCGGCAATGGGTGACGCTGGCGCTTAATCCATTCCGCCCCGATGATCAGATGCTGTCGGCTGGCGCGCCCTTCTTCGTCTTCCTGCTGATCACTTTTTTGCTTGGCGCTTTGGCAGGCAGTTTTGCCACCTGGCTGACCCAGGGCAAGCACCGCAAGCGCGCCCGGCATGAGGCACGTGCTGCGGTAAAATGGCGTGGCGAGGCCGATCAGCAGAAGAAGCGAGCCGAGCAGATCGCGGCATCCGGTCACTTGAACCAATTGCCATCGCCTTGACGCCAGAGTTCTAATGGCTGCCGGAACTTAACCTGCTCGCCACTCTTTTCTCTGCGGCGTTTGAATGATAAGGCCCGCAGCCTTGGCCACGCAGGATGTATGTTTTCGATTTCGAGCATAATCTGCGCGGGCAGCCTACCGCATAATTCCTTAGATCGGACCCGATGTGAGGAATTATGACTATAGCCAACACCATGCCTGAACCGGAGACGGCCAGGAGACCATGCCGTCGTTATGAAGCGTTACCATAGAACCGGGCGTGCAATTATAAGCTCGTCGTGGGTTTAGGGCGCTGTCATCGGAAAGCTGAGCCGATTGTGAAAGACAAATCCCGCCGACCACCCAGCAAGAGTGCTCCCGGCACGGCTTCCGCCGGCAAGGGGCGTTCCTCATCTCGCCCCGCCGCATCTGTCCCAACCAAGTCTCACCCCGATCGCAATGGGGGAAGCCCTTATCGTGGCACCGGGCAAAAGTCGGTGCGCAATCAGCCGGGAACGGATGCGAGGGACACGGCAAGGGTTGCCGCACCATCGCCCCGCGTGGAAAAAGATCCTGCGCAGGATTCGGCAGTACCCGCCAATGCGTCGTTGGCGCTTCGCCCAGGCCCGCTGCCCCGCGAGAAGCTGCCGCTCATTCTGGAGTCGATGGGGGCGGGCGATTTTCATCTGATCGACAGCGGCCATGGTCTGAAACTCGAGCAATACGGACCCTATCGGATCATTCGCCCCGAAGCGCAGGCCCTGTGGCCGCCTGGCCTCGCTCCGCATGTATGGGAAAAGGCCGATGCGGTGTTTTCCGGCGATACCGATGAGGATGGCATGGGCCGCTGGCGCTTTCCCCGCGAGGCGCTGGGTGAAACCTGGCCGCTGTCGCTGTTGGGCGTCGATTTTCTCGGGCGCTTCACGTCTTTCCGCCATGTTGGCGTCTTTCCCGAACAGATCGCCCATTGGACCTGGATGAAAGACCGGGTTGAGAAAGCCAGGATCGCGAACGCAGACCGGCCTTTGAGGGTGCTCAATCTTTTCGGCTATACCGGCGTGGCTTCACTGGTTGCGGCGGCGGCGGGTGCCGAAGTCACCCATGTGGATGCATCGAAGAAAGCAATCGGTTGGGCGCGGGAAAACCAGACGCTCAGCCGTCTCGACCGCGCTCCGATCCGCTGGATATGCGATGACGCAATGAAGTTTATCCAGCGCGAAGAGCGACGTGGCAGCCAGTATGACATCATCCTCACCGACCCGCCAAAATTTGGCCGAGGTCCGAACGGCGAGGTCTGGCACCTGTTCGAGCATTTGCCGCTGATGCTGTCGCTGTGCCGGGAAATCCTGTCGCCCAAGGCCGAAGGCTTGGTGCTAACGGCCTATTCGATCCGCGCCAGCTTCTACGCTATCCATGAATTGATGCGCGAGACCATGCGCGGCAAGGGCGGTCTGGTCGAGTCCGGCGAACTGGTCCTGCGTGAGGCAGAGCTGGATGGCAAGACACCTGGTCGGGCCTTGTCCACATCGCTGTTTAGCAGATGGGTTCCAAAATGAGTAACGGTTTCAAGGACGGCGCCACCAGCTTCGCCGACAAGGGGATGCAGGGCAAGGTCGGGCAGGTGAAGGAAGTCACCAGTCTCGCCAACCCGATCGTCAAGGATATCAAGGCGCTTTCCCAGAAAAAGACCCGTGACGAGACGCGGACCTTTCTGGCTGAAGGTCTGAAGCTGGTGATCGATGCGGTGGAGCTCGGTTGGAGCCTGCGCTACCTGATCTATTCCAAGGCCGCCAAGGGCAAGCCGCAGGTAGAGCGGATTGCAGCGCGCACTGTTGCCCATGGCGGCATGGTGCTGGAGGTCAGCGAAAAAATCATGGCGTCCATCACCCGCAAGGATAATCCGCAAATGGTGGCGGGCGTGTTCGACCAGCGCTGGAGGGCGCTGAAGGACGTCAGCCTGACCGAGGGCGAGACCTGGGTGGCGCTTGACCGGGTGCGCGATCCAGGCAATCTCGGCACAATTATCCGTACCGCCGATGCGGCGGGCGCCTCCGGCGTCATGCTGATTGGCGACAGCACCGATCCCTTTGCCATGGAGACGGTCCGCGCCACGATGGGCTCTATTTTCGCGCTGCCGCTGGTCAAGACCACGGTGGCCGATTTTCTCGGCTGGAAGTCGAAGGCGGGTGTCAGCGTCGTCGCCACTCATCTGGCCGGTGCGGTGGATTACCGTACCGTGGATTACAAGCGCCGCCCCGTCGTGGTGCTGATGGGCAACGAGCAATCGGGCCTGCCGGAGGAATTGGCCAGCCGCGCCGATATGCTGGCGCGCATTCCTCAGGCCGGATTGGCTGATTCCCTTAATCTGGCTGTTGCAACCGGCGTCATGCTGTTTGAAGCTCGTCGCCATCTCCTTACCCTCGACGAGGCCAAATGACCCGTTCTGATGCCTTGTTTTGTCGCCCGATTCCGGCAATCCTGTTCATCCTGGCACTGCTGATTCTGGACCAGGCGATCAAATATGCGGTCGAGGTCAGCTTGCCCATGCATGAACTTGTGCCTGTTGTGCCGATGCTCGGCCTGTTTCGCACCCACAATCTCGGCGTGGCCTTTTCCATGCTGTCGCATCTCGATGCCTGGGTCATCGTCGTCATGCGGCTTGCCATCGTCGCTTTTGTCGCCTGGCTTTGGCGCCAGACCAGCCGCGATCACCAGTTTGCGCATCTGGGCTATTGCCTGATCATTGCCGGCGCTTTCGGTAATATCATCGACCGCTTCACCTATGGCTATGTGGTGGACTATATTCTGTTTCATACTGAGACATGGTCGTTTGCGGTCTTCAACCTGGCCGATAGCCTGATTACAATAGGGGCGGGCTTCATTCTGCTGGAAGAACTGCTGGTTCTGCGCCGCTCAAAAGGGTAGAGGCGAAATTTCCCGTTCTGCCCCGTCGAACTAGTGATGGAAATTTTCCCCAAAAGGTGTAGCATGGCATGAAACAGGATTTCTCACATGCTGTGAGCCGCTCGCCCCAAGCGGTTTTTCACACGGCATTGAGGGTCGGTTTACCGAGATTGAACGTGGTCTGCCGACCGTAACAAAACATTGACGGGGTTTTGCTACTGCATAATTCATCAAATCGGTCTTGGTTTCATGAGAGAGTTATGCAGCGGATTTGAAGCACCACAGCGCACCTGAGGTCTTTTGCAGGGTGCTGGTGGTGCGGCCAGATAAATGTCGTGATCTGGGTAGGCGCGCCGGATACCGGACGATGGAAAAAACACCGAAACAGGTGGGTTTCATTCTCCTCTTCCGAAAGGCTTTGCCGGACAGCTGCCGGAGTAGGCGCAGATGCTATCGAAGACGCAGAGCCCTGTCCCCCCATCCATCGCGAGTGCGGAACTGGTTCGCACGCGTCTGCTTGCCACCGTCAGCCATGAAATGCGCACGCCGCTGAACGGCATTCTCGGCATGAGCCATCTGCTGGGCCGTACCGATCTGTCGCCGGAGCAGCGCAATTATCTGTCCGGCATCGTGCAAGCGGGCGAATCCCTGCAACAATTGATCGCCGACCTTCTCGATTATACGACGCTTGAAACCGGTCATTTCGAACTTCACAATCAACGTGTTTCGCCCAGACGTCTGATCGAAGGTGTGGTCGAGATGTTGTCGCCGCGCGCTCATGCCAAGGGCATCGAGATCGCCGCGACGACACAGTCCGGGGTTCCCGAGGAAGTCGATATCGATGTCGCTCGGCTGCGGCAGGTGCTGTTCAATGTCATCGGCAATGCGGTGAAATTCACCGTCGAAGGTGGTGTGCTGGTCTCGGCTAGCTGCATTGGCGACGAATTGGTGGTGCGGGTCCGCGATACCGGTCCTGGCATGACGGAAGAGGAGCGCACCCGGCTGTTCGTTGAGTTTTCGCAAGGCGGAGACCCGGTGCAGCGCAGTGGCGGCACAGGCCTCGGCCTGTTCATCTCCCAGCGGCTGATGATGGCGCTAGGCGGCTCTCTGTCGATTATTGAAACCGTGCGTGGACGGGGAACGTCCTTCGAGATCCGCTTGCCAACCAAGGCGATTGCGCAGGATCGCACCGTTTCCCAGCGGCAGTCGCTGCTGTCAGGGTCCAGTGTCCTGCTGCTGGCTCCCGATGGCCCGGCGGCAGAAGGCGCGTCCATGACCATTCGCACGCTTGGCGGTTTTTGCCATTGGGCAAAGAAAACCGAAGAGGCGCTAGAGCTGCTGGATCAGGTCGAGAGGCAGGAAGCGACGCTGACGGACCTGATCGTCGATCATCGCTGCATTTCCGATTACGATGCCAATCTCGCCAGACGGCTGTCCGGTCTGGGGAAAATTCGGCGCATCTATCTGGTCAATCCGGAAGAGCGCCCGGTACGGCCGCTGACCGGTTTCGATGCCTGGTTGATCCGACCGCTGCGTGAGCAGACCTTGAGTGACGTGCTGCGGGGGTTGATGAGTGGTGTGGATGCGGCCCATGTCGATGCGCAGGATGTCGGTGTGTCCCATGCAGAGGTCCTGCAGCCGGGTGACGTCATGGCGCCGGGCAAACAGACGCCTGACGTACTGAATGTTCTGGTCGGAGAGGACGATTTCGTCAATGCGACCCTGTTGCGGGCCGTCTTGCAGAAAGCCGGTCATATGGTCGGCGTGGTCAATGATTTCGATGCCCTACGCCGTGAAGTGGCTTTGGAAGAGGCGGTCAAACTGGACCTGATCATTACCGATCTCGGCATGCCCGGCGGCGATGGTAGCTCAGTTCTGCGCTATGTGCGGATGATCGAGCAATTGAAACGCCGTCCGCGCTGCCCCATCCTGGTCTTGACCGGCGATCTCAGGGACGCCGCCCGGGCGGAGGCGCTGACCAGCGGCGCGGATCTGGTCTTACAAAAGCCTGTCAATCCCGAGCGCCTGCTGAATGAAATTGCCTCGCTGATGAAAACACATCGTACAAGACTGTACGGCTAGATCCCAGGCCGTTTTTCTTTTATAATCTAGCAGCTTGCGTTGATTTTACGGGGAAAACCGCCGTAAAAAATCGCAATCAGCGTAGCCTGTGTCAACATCTTGTCGCATATCCGTGTTTAACAGGTCTTGTTTGAACAAAGCCGGATGAACCGCCATGACAGTCGAACTCCTTGATCGTGCAGTCACACCTGAAACGGAGCGTTCCTCCGGTGCGGTGTCCGGCCCTGCTGGCGATGTCCTTGGCCGGATCGGTACGCTGGAAACCAGGCTCGCCCGCAATGCACGTGAGATCGATGCGGCCCAGGCGGTGCGCTACCGGGTGTTCGTTGAAGAGATGAATGCCATGTTGCCGCCGGATGCCATGCGACAGAAGCGCGACGTCGATGCGTTCGATGAAATCTGCGATCATCTTCTGGTGCTGGACCACGCTATTGAGGGTGATCCGGAAGATCAGATCGTCGGCACCTATCGGCTGCTGCGCCATGAAGTGGCGCTGGCCAATTTCGGTTTTTATTCTGCCTCTGAATTTGCTCTGGACGATCTCATCGCCCGACATCCCGATAAGCGCTTCATGGAGCTTGGCCGTTCCTGTGTCCTGCCGAATTATCGCACCAAGCGGACGGTAGAATTGCTCTGGCAAGGAAACTGGGCCTATGCGCTGCGCCACAATATGAGCGCCATGATCGGCTGCGCCTCTTTCCCGGGCGTGCAGCCGGAACAGCACGCGCTTGCTTTGTCCTTTCTGGCGCAGAATGCCGAAGCCCGCGGCGAATGGGCGGTTCGCGCCCGTCCGGAACTGTTCTGCCCCATGGATCTGATGCCATCCGAAATCGTCAATGCCCGCAAGGCGCTGTCCGCCATGCCGCCTTTGGTCAAAGGTTATCTGCGTCTCGGCGCGATGATCGGCACCGGTGCCGTGGTCGACCATGCCTTCAACACCACCGATGTGCTGATCGTCTTGCCAATTACCAGCATTTCCGATCGCTACGTGAATTATTACGGTGCCGATGCCGGGCGGTTTGCGAGCTAGGCTATATCAGGAAAACTGAGGCCCGGTTTTCTCGAAAAGATCACTGTCCAAAAACAAGCCCGCTTTAAGATAAGCGTAGGGCGTTCGCGCTCGATCCAATGACAGCAGGGGCGGTTGGTGTCGTCCTTCGGGCGGTGGCTGAATGGTAAGGTCTACGGGAATACGCCCCTCACAAAGGTAATCCCTTTTCTCGAAGGCGAGTGCGGTTGATCTTTGTGTGATCGCAGCTTTTTGTGGGCAGGCGGGTGGCTTGTCGCTGCATTGGTTGTCATTGTCGCCTGAACATCGTTAGATGTCTTCTGGATGCGGTCGTGTCCCGATACCCTCAATTTTGCAAAGCGTGAACCTGTGATCATCGACAAAGCTGCCGAACCGGATGTGCTCAACACCGCCGCCCTGACGTCGCAAGAAAGCCGCGCAACGGCGACCCCGATGATGGAACAGTATATTGAAATCAAGGCGAATAATCCCGGTTCGCTGCTTTTTTACCGGATGGGTGATTTCTATGAGTTGTTTTTCGAGGATGCCGTAGAGGCCTCGCGGGCGCTCGGCATCACCCTGACCAAGCGCGGTCAGCATCTGGGCCAAGACATTCCGATGTGCGGTGTCCCTGTACATGCCTCTGACGATTATCTGCAAAAGCTGATCACGCTGGGTTTCCGTGTCGCCGTTTGCGAACAGGTGGAAGACCCGGCTGAGGCAAAGAAGCGCGGCTCCAAATCCGTGGTCAAGCGTGACGTGGTGCGTCTGGTCACGCCCGGCACGCTGACGGAGGAAAAGCTGCTGTCACCGTCGGAGACCAATTATCTGATGGCGCTGGCACGGGTGCGCGGCAGCGGCGATGAACTGGCGCTGGCCTGGATCGATATTTCCACTGGCGTCTTCCGTCTGGCCGAAACCAATCCCACACGGCTGCTGGCCGATATTTTCCGCATCGATCCGCGTGAAGTGATCGTCGCCGAAACGCTGATGCAGGACCCGGAGTTGAAGCCGGCCTTCGATGTGCTGGGCCGCGTGGTCGTGCCGCAGCCATCGGTGCTGTTCGATAGCGCTTCGGCGGAGGGGCGCATCACGCGCTATTTCAACGTCAAGACGCTCGATGGTTTCGGTGGGTTTTCACGGCCGGAAATGGCTGCTGCTTCAGCGGCGATTGCCTATGTGGAAAAAACCCAGATGTCCGAGCGTCCGCCGCTTGGGTTGCCTGAGCGGCAATCCTCGTCCTCGACGCTGTTTATTGACGCGGCCACCCGCGCCAATCTGGAATTGGTGAAGACCCTTTCCGGCCAGAAACAGGGTTCCCTGCTCAACACCATTGACCGAACCGTAACTGGCGGCGGCGCGCGGCTGATGGCCGAGCGGCTGATGTCGCCCTTGACGGAGGTTGTGGCGATTGCGCAGCGGCAGGATGCGGTTGCCTATTTGTTGACGGACGGTTTTCTGTGTGAACGGCTGCGCGACCTTTTGAAACGCGCCCCGGATATGCCGCGTGCCCTGTCGCGGTTGGCGCTGGACCGGGGCGGGCCAAGAGATCTGGCGGCGATCCGGTATGGGTTGTCCACATCAGGCGATGTGGCTGGGTTGCTGCGGGGGGCTGTCCTGCCGGATGAGCTTGCCTCGGCGCTCACCGATCTCGAAATGCTGTCGCCATCGCTGGAAAATCTGCTGGCCTCGCAACTGGCGGAAGATCTGCCGCTGTTGAAACGCGATGGCGGATTTTTGAGAGAAGGCGCCGATGAGGGGCTGGACGAGGTACGGGCGCTGCGTGACCAGTCGCGCCGGGTGATTGCCGGGCTGCAATTGCAATATGCCGAGGAAACCGGCGTCAAGTCTTTGAAGATCAAGCATAACAATGTGCTGGGCTATTTCATCGAAGTGACCGCAGGCAATGCCGGACCGCTGATCGAGGGTGAGGCCAAGGCCCGCTTTATCCATCGTCAGTCGATGGCGAATGCCATGCGCTTTACCACGACCGAACTGGCCGATCTCGAAAGCCGGATCGCCAATGCGGCGGGACAGGCGCTGGACATCGAGCTTGCGGCGTTTGAGCGAATGCGTCAGGCCGTGGTGACCGAGGCCGAGGCCATCAAGAAAGCGGCGCGGGCGCTGGCGGTGATCGATGTGGCCGCCGGTCTTGCCGTCCTGGCTGAGGAACAGGGCTATTGCAGACCCCTGGTCGATGACAGCAGAATGTTTTCCATTGTCGCCGGGCGCCATCCGGTGGTCGAGCAGGCCTTGCGCAAACAGGCGGCCAGCCCTTTCATCGCCAATAATTGCGATCTTTCACCAGTAGGCGACCAGAAGCACGGTGCAATCTGGATGCTGACCGGTCCGAACATGGGCGGTAAATCCACCTTTTTGCGCCAGAATGCGCTGATCGCCATTCTCGCCCAGATGGGGTCATTCGTGCCTGCTGGTTCCGCGCATATCGGCATTGTTGACCGGCTGTTTTCCCGGGTTGGCGCCTCCGACGATCTGGCGCGGGGCCGCTCGACATTCATGGTCGAGATGGTGGAAACGGCGGCCATTCTCAATCAGGCGGGGGAACGGTCTCTGGTCATTCTCGATGAGATCGGCCGTGGTACGGCAACATTCGACGGCCTGTCGATTGCCTGGGCGACTGTCGAGCATCTGCATGAGGTCAATCGCTGCCGTTCGCTGTTTGCCACGCATTTTCATGAGCTGACAGCGCTGTCTGAAAAGCTTGTCCGGTTGTCGAACGTCACCATGAAGGTCAAGGAATGGCATGGCGAGGTGATTTTCCTACATGAGGTTGGGGCTGGCGCCGCCGACCGCTCCTACGGCATTCAGGTGGCGCGATTGGCCGGGCTGCCGAGCATGGTGGTGGAGCGCGCCCGCGCTGTGCTGTCGCAGCTTGAAGATGCAGACCGTAAAAATCCGGCCAGCCAGTTGATAGACGACCTGCCGCTGTTCCAGGTCAGTCAGAGGCGGGAGAGCAAAACGGGTGCAGGGGCGCAGGTGTCGGCGGTGGAAGAGGCATTGCGAGGCCTCAATCTGGATGATTTGACGCCAAGGCAAGCACTGGATGCGCTTTACGGTCTGAAAACCACCCTGGCGAAATCCTGATCGGCCAAATCCCGATCCAGGCGCGCATTGCTTTTGGGGTTTGGGTTCCCTGTTCTGGTGCAGTCAACGGATTTTAGGAATTATCGGCTATCCTGTTGCCCGCAGCGCCTTAAAAACGCTAAACCCGTTACAGACAAAAGCCGCCTCATTCCAAGCGGCAGGGAACAGATAACCGGACGATTATGGCAAAGCACGATCCATCAGACGCAACGCCCCCCGATTTCAAGGCATTGGAGGCGGAATGCATGTCCATCGTGCTCCAGAATGGCAAGGTGCCGGAAACGCGGGCCGCCATTCTCCCCTTGCTGAAAAAAGCAAGCATTGATGGCCGGGAGGCGGCCCTGCGCCATCTGACCGCCAATGGCAGCGGCTTGGAATGCGCCGGGATGATTTCCAATCTCCAGGATAATCTGATCGCGCTGGTGCATCGCATGGTCACCCAGGCGGTTTATCCCACCACCCAGCATGAATTTGCCGTGGCTGCTGTCGGCGGTTATGGACGCAGCACTCTGGCTCCCGGGTCCGACATCGATCTCTTGTTCCTGCTATCGGTCAAGGCTGGGGCGGATGCCCGCAAGGCGGTGGAATTCCTGCTCTATATTCTGTGGGATCTGGGTTTCAAGGTCGGTCATGCCACCCGCCTCGTTGAGGAATGCATCCGGCTGTCACGCACCGATATGACCATCAGGACCGCCATTCTCGAAACCCGGTTCATCTGCGGCGAAGCGCTGCTGGTTGGCGAATTGCAGAAACGGTTCGATGCGGAGGTGGTTGAAAAGACCGCGCCTGAATTCATTGCCGCCAAACTGGCCGAACGTGATGAACGGCACCGCAAGGCGGGCGATACCCGTTATCTGGTCGAGCCGAATGTGAAGGAAGGCAAGGGCGGCTTGCGAGACCTGCACACGCTGTTCTGGATCGCCAAATATTATTACCGGATTTCCGATCCGGCCGACCTGGTCAAGCTGGGTGTTCTGTCGCGCCAGGAATGGCGGATGTTTCAGAAATCCGACGATTTTCTCTGGGCGGTGCGCTGCCATATGCATTTCGCCACCGGCAAGCCGGAGGAGCGTCTCTCCTTCGATCTCCAGCCGGAAATCGCCCGCAATCTCGGCTATAATGCCCGTCCCGGCCTCTCGGAGGTCGAACGTTTCATGAAGCATTATTTCCATGTCGCCAAGAATGTCGGCGACCTGACCCGGATCGTCTGTGCCAGCCTGGAGGACAAGCAGGCGAAGGCCGCTCCAGGACTGACCGCGGCCATTGGGCGTTTTGCCCATCGGCCCCGGCGCATTCCCGGCACGCCTGAGTTCATCGAGGACAGGGGCCGGATCGCTCTGTCCGGTCCGGATATTTTCAAGCGTGATCCGATCAATATCATGCGCTTTTTTCATGTGGCCGACCTGCATGGGCTGGAATTCCATCCCGATGCGCTCAAGGCGATTACCCGCTGCCTGCCGCTGATCGATCATGATTTCCGCGAGAACGAGGAGGCCAACCGGCTGTTCCTCTCCATCCTGACCTCCAAACGTGACCCGGCTCTGATGCTGACTCGGATGAACGAAGCGGGCGTGCTGGGCAAGTTTATCCCGGATTTCGGGCGGATCGTTTCGATGATGCAGTTCAACATGTATCATCATTATACCGTGGACGAGCATTTGATCCGCTCAGTCGGCATTCTGGCCGAGGTCGATCAGGGGCAGCATGCCGATATCCATCCGTTGGCCGTCAAGCTGATGCCGAATATAGAAGAGCGCACTGTGCTGTTCGTCGCGGTGCTGCTGCATGATATCGCCAAGGGTCGTCAGGAGGATCATTCGATTGCCGGTGCCAAGGTTGCCCGGCGTCTCTGCCCGCGTCTTGGCCTGAATGAGAAGCAGACCAATCTGGTCGTCTGGCTGATCGATCAGCATCTGCTGATGTCGATGGTCGCCCAGACCCGCGATCTGCACGACCGCAAGACCATTACCGATTTCGCCGAGAAGGTGCAGTCGCTTGACAGGCTGCGCATGCTGCTGGTTCTGACAGTCTGCGATATCCGCGCTGTCGGTCCTGGTGTGTGGAACGGCTGGAAAGGCCAATTGCTGCGCACGCTCTACTATGAAACCGAATTGCTGCTATCAGGCGGGTTTTCCGAAAGCCCCCGCAAGGAACGCGCCAAACAGGCTGCCGAGCAATTGGCAGAGGCCCTGTCGGACTGGAGCCAGAAGGACCAGAAAACCTATACCAAGCTGCATTACCAGCCCTATCTGCTGACGGTGCCGTTGGAAGATCAGGTGCGTCATGCCCATTTCATCCGCCAGGCCGACAAGGCCGATCAGGCGTTGGCAACCATGGTCCGCACCCATTCCTTCCACGCAATCACCGAGATTACGGTGCTTGCCCCTGACCATCCGCGCCTGTTGTCGATCATCGCCGGTGCCTGTGCGGCGGCGGGCGCCAATATTGCCGATGCGCAGATTTTCACCACCTCGGATGGCCGGGCGCTCGATACCATTCTCATCAACAGGGAGTTTCCCATCGATGAGGATGAGATGCGCCGGGGCAATACGATCAGCAAGATGATCGAAGACGTGCTGGCGGGCAAGAAACGCCTGCCGGAAGTGATTGCCACCCGCACCAAGGGCCGCAAACGCAACAAGACCTTCACCGTCAAACCGCATGTGACGATTTCCAACAGCCTTTCCAATAAGTTTACGGTGATCGAGATCGAATGCCTCGACCGCATCGGTCTGCTGGCCGAGGTCACGGCGGTCCTGGCTGATCTGTCGCTCGATATTCACTCGGCCCGTATCACCACCTTTGGCGAAAAGGTCATCGATACGTTTTACGTCATCGATCTGGTTGGCCAGAAGATCACCAATGAAAACCGGCAGGGGTCGATTTCGGTCCGGCTGAAAGCGGTGATGAGCGAGCAACCCGACGAATTGCGCGAACAGATGCCATCAGGCATTATCGCGCCCGCCGCGACGAAATCCCCGGCTGCTGAAAAGAAAGCCCGCGTCTGATATGTCCCTCGTCAAGAAATTCATGACCGTCGGCGGTGCCACGCTTGGCAGCCGATTGTTCGGTTTTGCCCGCGAAACCCTGATGGCGGCGGCGCTGGGCACCGGGCCGATGGCCGATGTGTTTTATGCGGCTTTCCGTTTTCCCAACCTGTTTCGCCGGTTGTTTGCTGAAGGCGCTTTCAACGCTGCTTTCGTGCCACTGTTTTCCAAGGAGATCGAGGCAAACGGACTGGACGGCGCCAAGCGTTTTTCCGAGGAAGTCTTCGGCGTTCTCTTTACCGTCCTGCTGCTGATCACCATCGCCATGGAGCTTTCCATGCCGCTCCTGGTGCGGTTTGTCATCGCACCGGGTTTTGCCGATGACGCCGAGAAGTTTTCGCTGACGGTGCGTCTCGCCGTGGTGATGTTTCCCTATCTAATGTGCATGTCGCTGACGGCGATGCTGAGCGGCATGCTCAATTCGCTGCATCACTTTTTCGCCGCCGCCGTCGCGCCGATCTTTCTCAATCTGGTGATGATCAGCGCACTGTTTTATGCGCTTTATTATGGTGTCGAGCCGGTCGTGACGGCCTGGTATCTCTCCTGGTCGGTGCTGGTGGCGGGGATTTTGCAGTTGCTGGTGGTCTATATCGGCGTGCGCCATGCGGGGATCAGGCTCGGCTTCAAATGGCCGAAGATCACCCCCAATGTGAAACGGCTGCTGGTGCTCGCCGTCCCTGCGGCGGTGACCGGCGGCATTACCCAGATCAACCAGCTGATCGGACAGGCGATTGCCTCCTCCAAGGATGGCGCGATTGCCGCCCTGCAATATGCCGACCGTATCTATCAATTGCCCTTGGGCGTGGTGGGCGTTGCTGTGGGCGTCGTGCTCTTGCCAGAGCTGGCGCGGGCGCTGAAATCCGATCATCAGCGCGAAGCCTCGACCATCCAGAACAGGTCGATCGAATTCGTGTTGTTCCTGACTCTGCCTGCGGCGGTCGGGCTTTGGGTCCTGTCTGATGATATCATCCGGGTGCTTTACGAGCGCGGCGCGTTTACCGCGCATAATACCGCCATTGTCGGGGCAATCCTTGCCTATTACGGCTTGGGCCTGCCCGGTTTCGTGATGATTAAGGCCCTGCAGCCAGGTTTTTACGCCCGCGAGGATACCAAAACCCCGATGCGGTTCACCGGCATTTCGGTGGTGGTCAATTCGGCGCTGGCCATTTCGCTGTTTCCGCTGTTGCAGGAGCGGGGCATCGCCATTGCAGAAGCGACGGCGGGCGCGATCAACACGGTTCTGCTGTTCACCATGCTGGTACGGCGCGGACATTTGCAGGTGGAATGGGCGCTGGTGTCACGGGCGCTGCGGCTTTTGCTGGCGGCGCTGGCCATGGGCGCGGCGCTGATGGCGTTTTCAGGCTTTTTCGCGCCTTATATCGGTACCGGTTCGCCCTTCCTGCACAAGGTGCTGGTGCTGTTCATCCAGATCGGTCTGGCGATGCTGATCTATTTCTCGCTGGCCTTCCTGATCGGCGGTGCGGATATCGGCATGCTGAGACGCAATCTGAAGCGCAAGGCGCGCGCGACGACAAGCGAGGCCGCCGATGACGCAAAATAGGCCGGTAAAACGCATTGCCACCGTAACGCTTGTTGTGGACGATTATGACCGGGCGCTGGCCTTTTATTGCGGCAAGCTGGGCTTTGCCTGCAAAGCAGATATCGACCTGGGCGATGGCAAGCGCTGGGTGGTGGTCTCTCCCGCTGAAGACGGTGCCGGGCTGCTTCTGGCGCAGGCAGATGGAGAACAACAGGTGGCGACAATCGGCAATCAGGCGGGCGGTCGGGTTGCCTTCTTTCTGGAAACGGATGACTTTGCCCGCGATCATGCGGCGTTTATCGCTGATGGCATCGCCTTTCAGGAAGAGCCTCGTTACGAGCCCTACGGCACGGTCGCCGTGTTCGAAGATCTCTACGGCAATCTCTGGGATCTGATCGAGCCAAAATTATAATCGCTCCTCCGTCTTTCCGTGCTTGATCGAAAACGTCTGCCTGTGCATAAGCGCTGTAAATCCACACGAGGTATCAGGCCCTCCACAAGCCTGCTGAGGTCAATCATGAGCGAATTTCAGCCGCTGGTTTTTTCCGGCGTTCAGCCCACGGGCAATCTCCATCTTGGCAATTACCTCGGCGCGATCCGCAAATTCGTCGCGCTCCAGGAGAATAACGACTGCATGTATTGCGTCGTCGATCTGCATGCGCTGACGGCGCAACTGGTGCACGAAGATATGCGCGGCCAGATCCGCTCGATCACGGCGGCTTTTCTCGCGGCGGGTATCGACCCCGTCAAGCATATCGTTTTCAACCAGAGCCAGGTGCCGCAACATGCCGAACTGGCCTGGATCTTCAACTGTGTCGCCCGCATCGGCTGGATGAACCGGATGACCCAGTTCAAGGACAAGGCCGGCAAGGACCGCGAGCAGGCCTCGCTTGGCCTGTTTGCCTATCCGAGCCTGATGGCTGCCGACATTCTGGTCTACCGCGCCACCCATGTGCCTGTGGGCGATGACCAGAAGCAGCATCTGGAACTGACCCGCGATATCGCCATGAAGTTCAATCTGGATTTTGCACAGCAGATCCGCCCGACCGGACTCGGCATCGATATCACCGTCGGCAACGAGCCGGTGCATGCCTATTTCCCGATGGTCGAACCGCTGATCGACGGTCCGGCCCCCAGGGTGATGAGCCTGAAGGATGGCACCAAGAAAATGTCGAAGTCCGATCCGTCGGATCTGTCGCGCATCAACCTGATGGACGATGCCGAGGCGATTGCCAAGAAGATCCGCAAGGCCAAGACCGATCCGGACGCCCTGCCAAGCGAAACGGATGGACTGGCCGGACGGCCGGAGGCCGATAATCTGGTGGGCATTTATGCAGCCCTTGCCGACAAGACCAAAGCCGAGGTGCTGGCGGAATTCGGCGGGCAGCAGTTCTCGGTGTTCAAGCCTGCTCTTATCGAACTCGCTGTCGAGGTTCTGTCCCCGATTACCGGTGAAATGCGCCGGTTGACGGGAGATCCCGCCCATATCGATGCTGTGTTGCGGGACGGTGGCGAGCGGGCGCGGGTGCGGGCTGAAAAAACCATGACGGAAATCCGCGACATTATTGGTTTCGTGCGCTAAGCTTTGATGATGATGCGTGGCAGGTGTCACGCGTCATCAGGTAACGGTTATCGGGGCCGGTCGATCCGGCCCGACGAACAGGGCAGGCCATGGTATCGAAACGTCTATCGCGTCTTGACGGGCACCGACGGAAATTTCTGACGGTCATCGACGATACGCCGGAATGCTCCCGCGCCGTCCATTATGCCGGGAGGCGCGCCAAGAATTCCAACGGCGGACTGGTTCTGCTCTATGTGATTCCCGAGGGCGATTTCCAGCAATGGCTGGGTGTCGAGGAAATCATGCGGGCCGAGGCCCGGGAAGCCGCCGATGCGGTCATGGCAAAATCCGCCCAGACGGTGCGTGAAACCATTGGGCTTGAGCCGGAAATCGTCATCCGCGAGGGCAGTGCCGCCGAGCAGATCCAGGCGGTGATTGAGGAAGATCGCGATATCGCCATCCTCGTTCTGGCCGCAGGCTCGGCCAAGGACGGGCCTGGCCCTCTGGTCTCGATGATCGCCGGGCGGGCACAGGCTTTTCCCATTCCGGTGACCGTGCTGCCGGATACGCTGAGCAATGAAGAAATCGATGCGCTTTGCTGATTGAAAACGTTACCAGGCGATCTGTCTTTATTTGCAGCCAGTGCTTGAAGCAGGACCTGCGAAGGTTTATTTTTGAAGCATTCTAAATCGGACCCGGCTTGACCGGTTCGCAAGGAGTTTGTGATGTTCATTCAGACGGAATCCACCCCCAATCCGGCGACTTTGAAATTCCTGCCGGGCAAGGTGGTGATGGACAATGGCACGGCTGAATTCCGCGACCGGGAAGCGGCCATGGCCTCGCCACTGGCTGAAAAGCTGTTTGCCATACCCGGCGTCACCTCCGTGTTCTTTGGCTATGACTTTGTGACCGTGACCAAGGATACCGCCGAATGGCCGCATCTGAAGCCGGCCATCCTCGGTTCGATCATGGAGCATTTCATGAGCGGTGCGCCGATCATGGGCAGCGCTGTCGCTGGAGATGAGGCGTCGGACGAAGAGTTCTTCAACGAGGGTGATGAGACCATCGTCGCCACCATCAAGGAGCTGCTGGAAACCCGGGTGCGTCCGGCGGTCGCCCAGGATGGCGGCGATATCACTTTCCGTGGTTTTCGCGATGGCAAGGTATTTCTCAACATGAAGGGTTCCTGTGCGGGTTGCCCATCCTCCACCGCGACGCTGAAGCATGGCGTGCAAAATCTGCTGCGCCATTTCATTCCCGAAGTGCAGGAAGTCGAAGCCGTTTGATGCGGTTTGGGCGCGGCGTCCCTTAGGTTGCCGCGCTTTCGAGAGATGTGAAACGTCACGCAATGAAAAGCGAGCAGGCATGATCCTTTTGGCAATCGACACCGCCGGCGTTGATTGCGCCGTTGGCCTGTATGACAGCGATCTCGACCGGATGCTGGCAGCCAGAAGCGAGACGATCGGCCGTGGCCATGCCGAAAAGCTGATGGGCATGATCGACGCGGTTCTGGACGAGGCCTCAATCGCGCTTCCCAGCGTTGAGCGGGTCGCGGTCACCATTGGTCCCGGTTCCTTTACCGGAATACGCGTCGGCCTGTCGGCGGCGCGGGGGCTAGCTCTGGCGCTGGGTGTCGATATTGTCGGCATTTCAACACTTGCCGTTCTGGCGGCGGCAGAACGCAGGCGTGGTGGCGCGGTTGCGGTGCTTGCTGCGATGGATGCCAAGCGTGATGAGGTCTATGTCCAGGGTTTCAGTCCTGATGCTGTAGCGCTGGATGACGCTCGATTGCTGTCGGTGGACGAATTTCGGACGATGGCGGCTGAGATTGCCAGGCATGGCGCAGGACGCGTCACCGGTTCGGCATGCCAGCTGCTGGAGAAAGACGTGGCAGGGGAGAGTGAAGAGGCCGCCACAGTGGAGGTAGATCACTTTCCGATGGAGGATCTCGCCAAGCTTGGAGCGGTGGCGCAGGCCTCGGGCAAGCCTAAGCCGCTCTACTTGCGGGGGCCGGATGTCAAGCCGCAGGCAGGTTTTGCCGTGGCGCGGGCATGATCCTGTTTTAGAGCAGGAAGGGCTGGTGGGTTTATAGGCGATAAACGCAATAAAGTTAAATCTGCTGCGTATTTTCACCATAAATTCCAGGTGATTTTAGGAATTATCGGGTAATCTGTGCCGTGAGCATGTCGGAATAAACATATTTTATCCTGACTCTGGGGAGGGTCTTATGCTTGAAACAATTTTTGCCCGTAAAGCCGAGTTTGAAATCGTCGCCATGGAGCTGGACGATTGCCATGACGTGTCGGAATTGCATGGCCAGCGGTTTTCGCAGCCATGGAACGATGGTGCATTCGAAAGCCTGCTGTTGCAGCCCAATGTTTTCGGTTTCGTGATTCGCCAGACCAATACGCTGATGTTCAAGCCGCAACTGAGCGGTTTCGTGCTGGCCCGCGAAGCGGCGGGTGAGGCGGAAATCCTGACGATTGCCGTGCATGAGAAGGGCGCGCGAAACGGCCTTGGCTGGCGGCTGATGCAGGGCGCGATGCGCGAAGCAAGAGTGCGCGGCGGCGAAATCATGTTCCTTGAAGTGGATGACGGCAATCAGCCCGCCATCAATCTCTACCGCAAGCTCGGCTTTGAAAAAGCTGGCGAAAGGCCCGCTTATTATGCCGATGCCAACGGTCGCCGCAGTGCGGCGCTTGTCATGCGGCGCGATCTTCGCTAACTCGTGATTATCGAAATTCACGAGCAACCGGACCATCATGACGGAGACGCCGAAAACGCTGGAAGAGCTCTGCGCGGAGCGTGGTATGCGCATGACCGAACAGCGGCGGATCATCGCGCGCATCCTTGAAGGCTGCGATGACCATCCTGACGTCGAGGAGCTGTACCGCCGCTCTTCAGTGATAGACGCTAAAATTTCGATCTCGACCGTCTATCGCACCGTCAAGCTGTTTGAGGATGCCGGGATCATCGCCCGTCACGATTTTCGCGATGGGCGCTCCCGTTACGAAACGGTGCCGGAAGAACACCACGATCATCTGATCGATTTGAAGACGGGCGTGGTCATCGAGTTCCGCTCACCCGAGATCGAGGCGCTTCAGGAGCGAATCGCTCGAGAACATGGTTTCCGGCTGGTGGATCACCGGCTGGAACTCTATGGCGTGCCATTGGCGAAGGAAGAGCCGTGAGCAGGGCAAGCTTTGGCTGTTCGTGGCAGCCATGATCATCACCATCCGAACTGTCTTCATGCTGGCGCTACTTGTCGCCGTCACGCTGATTATGCTGCCGCTGCAATTGCTTGGCCTGGCGTTCGATCTGAAAATACGACGACTGTTGCCGCGCTACTGGCACAGGTTTGCCTGTCTGGTTCTCGGTATCCGGGTGCGGGTGCATGGCCTGCCGGAACGGCAAAGGCCGTTGATGCTGGCCGTCAATCACTGTTCCTGGACCGATATTCTGGTGCTGAGTTCCATTGCCGATGTGGTGTTCATCGCCAAGATGGAAGTGTCCGAATGGCCGATTTTCGGGACGCTGGCCAAGCTGCAAAAAAGCATTTTCATTCGCCGCGAGGAAAAGCGTTCGTCCGGTGAGCAGGTCAACGATATTGCGGCCCGGATGGCCGATGGTGAAATCGTTGTGCTGTTTCCCGAAGGTACGACGTCGGACGGTAATCGGCTGCTGCCAGTCAAATCCTCGTTGTTTGGCGCTGCCTCCATGGCGGTGCCGCTTGCTCCTGAGGGCGTGGTCTATGTGCAGCCGGTTGCCATCGCCTATACCGGCATCCATGGCATGCCGATGGGCCGCTTCCATCGGCCATTGGTCAGTTGGCCGGGCGATGTCACGCTTGGACCGCATCTGGCCGGTCTGCTCAAGGTGGCGGCGGTGGATGTCGATGTCTGCTTCGGTACGCCGGTTGCCTATACCAAGGACAGCAACCGCAAGCGGGTGAGTGCCACGGTGGAAGCGGAGATCCGCCGCATGCTGCTGTCAAAGCTGCTGGGTCGGACGATCGAATAGCAGACGATAGAAAACGAACTGTCTACCACTTTTCGTTTCGCCGCTTTTCATTGGGATGATGCGGCACTCTTTGCTAATGCCGATCATTGGTATAAAAGCGCGCCATGACCCAGGAAATTTCAAGCCTTTCAGCATCGGTAGAGCCGGTGTCCGCCATGGTTGACAATACCTCTGCCCAGCAAAAGCCTGCGCCGCAGAAGAAGGTGTTCATCAAGACCTATGGCTGTCAGATGAATGTCTATGACAGCAGCCGCATGGCCGATGCGCTGGTGGCTGAAGGCTATCAATCGACCGAGGATATGGAAGAAGCCAGCCTCGTGTTGCTCAATACCTGTCATATCCGCGAAAAGGCCGCCGACAAGGTCTATTCGGCGCTGGGCCGGCTGCGCGAAATGAAAAAGGTGCGCGCTGCGAGAGGCGAGGAATTCATGATTGGCGTGGCCGGTTGCGTCGCCCAGGCCGAGGGCGAGGAAATCGTCCGCCGCGAGCCGGGCGTCGATGTCGTTGTCGGCCCGCAGACCTATCACCGGCTGCCGCAGGCCTTGAGACGGGCGCGAAGCGGGGAGCGGGTCGTCGATACCGATTATGCGGTGGAAGACAAGTTCGAGCACCTGCCCGATCCAACCAAGATCGCTGGCAAGCGCCGGATGATCACGGCTTTTCTGACCGTGCAGGAAGGCTGCGACAAGTTCTGCACCTTCTGCGTGGTACCCTATACCCGTGGGTCCGAGGTCTCCCGGCCGCTTGCCCAATTGCTGGGTGAAGCCCAGAGGCTGGTGGAAAGCGGTGTGCGCGAAATCACGCTGCTGGGCCAGAATGTCAATGCCTGGCACGGCAAAGGACCGGACGGGCGCGACATGGGCCTTGGCGATCTTCTTTACAAACTTGCCGAAATTCCGGGCCTTGCCCGGCTGCGCTATACCACCAGCCATCCGCGTGACATGGACGAGCGGCTGATTGAGGCACATCGCGATCTGCGCATGTTGATGCCCTATCTGCATCTTCCGGTACAGTCTGGTTCCGACCGGATCCTGAAAGCGATGAACCGCCGGCACAAGGCTGCCGATTATATTGCCCTCATTGATCGCATCCGCGAGGCGCGTCCCGACATTGCCATATCAGGCGATTTCATCGTTGGTTTTCCCGGTGAAACGGATGCGGATTTTGAAGACACCATCAAACTGGTCGAGCGAGTCGGCTATGCACAGGCCTTTTCGTTCAAATATTCGCCGCGTCCAGGCACGCCCGGCGCCGACATGCCCGATCATGTGGCGGAGGACGTGAAGACTGAACGGCTGGCCCGGTTGCAGGAATTGTTGTTAAAACAACAACATGACTTTGCCCGCTCGCTGGTGGGCCAGACCATGGACCTGCTTTTGGAAAAGCCGGGCCGGATGCCGGGGCAGATTATCGGCCGGTCTCCTTGGTTGCAGTCTGTGAATGTTGATGCAAAACCTTCGCAAATAGGCGACATTATTCAGGTACGAATCACGGATATCGGCCCAAACAGCTTGTTTGCCGAGGTGGCAGAGAGTTAGAGTGAGGGCAGGGACTGAATTCCGATAGGGAGCCTGATCGCTTGAACGCACCAGAAGTGGTAACCTCACCCTCGCGCAACACCAAAACCGCCGCGACCGACGCCAATCACTTCATCTTGACGTTCGAGAACAACCGGCATGCCAGCGAGCTTTTCGGCCAGTTCGAACAAAACCTGAAGTTGCTGGAGCAGCGGCTGAATATCAAAGCCAGCGCGCGCGGCAATTCCGTCTCCATCTCCGGCGATATCATGGCCACCAACCAGGCGCGCCGGGCGCTCGATTTCCTCTATGCCAGGCTGCAAAGCGGCGGCAGCGTCGAGGCCTCCGACGTGGAAGGCGCGATCCGCATGGCGGTGGCCGCTGATGACCAGCTGACCTTGCCGACACTGGAGCGCAAGGCCAAGCTCAGCATGGCGCAGATCTCCACCCGCAAGAAGACCATTGTTGCCCGCACGCCCACCCAGGACGCCTATATGCGGGCGCTGGAACGGTCCGAACTGGTGTTCGGCACTGGCCCGGCGGGCACCGGCAAGACCTATCTGGCCGTGGCGCAGGCCGCGCAATTGTTGGAACGCGGCGCCGTCGACAAGATCATCCTGTCGCGCCCGGCTGTCGAGGCGGGCGAACGGCTGGGCTTCCTGCCCGGCGATATGAAGGAAAAGGTCGATCCTTACCTGCGGCCGCTCTACGACGCGCTCTATGACATGATGCTGGGCGACAAGGTGGAGCGCGCGATCACGGCTGGCGTGATCGAAATCGCTCCGCTGGCCTTCATGCGCGGACGCACACTGGCCAATGCGGCCATCATCCTTGACGAAGCGCAGAACACCACATCCATGCAGATGAAGATGTTTCTGACGCGTCTGGGCGAAAATTCGCGGATGATCATTACCGGCGACCCGAGCCAGGTGGACCTGCCGCGCGGCGTCAAATCCGGCCTGGTTGAGGCCTTGGATATTCTGGCAGGCGTGGAAGGGGTGTCCTTTGTGCGCTTCAAGGATGTCGATGTTGTGCGTCACCCGCTTGTCGGGCGGATCGTCAGGGCCTATGATGCCCAATATGCGCAGCCTGAGCCTCACTATACGCAGCCTCCCGAAGGCGAGAAGCCGGAATAACCTGTTGCTGTGTCCTTGGTTGAGTGCGTGTCATTGATGAAGAAACTTGACGTTCAGATTGCTATCGAAGCCGATGGCTGGCCGGATGAGGCGGAACTCGAGGCGTTGAGCACACGGATTTTGGATCACGCGGCGGATTTCATTGCTGCTGAAGGCCAGCCTTTTGCGCCAATGCCTGCGGAGGTCTCTCTGGTCTTTACCGGCGACGCCGAGATCCAGGCGATCAACAGCGAATGGCGAGGACAGGACAAGCCGACCAATGTCCTGTCCTTTCCGGCCTATCCGATAGAGCCCGGCGATAAGCCGGGACCGATGCTGGGCGATATCGTCATTGCCCGCCAGACGGTGGAGCGGGAAGCGGCGGAGCTGGAAAAAACATTTACGGACCATCTGACGCATTTGATGGTCCATGGATTCCTCCACCTTTTCGGTTATGATCACATGACCGAGGATGAGGCGGAGGAGATGGAGGGACTGGAGACTCGCATTTTGGCCGGTCTTGGCTTATCTGATCCTTATGCGGGTCAAGTCCCGGTTTGATAGAACGGTAAAATGAGCGATTTTTCGACACGATCGGCCAGTGAGGCCACGAAGGAGCAGGACAGCTCCTCCTCTGAAGAGGGGTCAAGTCCACAGCGAAGTTCCGCGGCCCACAAGCCGCATTCATCTTTCTGGGCGCGGGCCGCCCGGATATTGAGACCTGCTGGCGCTAGCCTGCGTGAGGATATCACCGATGCGCTGATGTCCGACAGGGCCGCTGAAGAGGCCTTTTCCGCCGAAGAACGGGCGATGCTGCACAATATTCTGCGCTTTCGCGAGGTTCGCGTCGAAGACGTCATGGTGCCGCGCTCCGATATCCATGCTGTCGATGTCGAGACCAGCATCGGCGAATTGATGACCCTGTTCCAGGAAACCGGCCATTCGCGCATGCCGGTCTATTGCGACACGCTGGACGATCCGCGCGGCATGGTGCATATCCGCGATCTTCTTTCTTATATCACCCTCAAGGCGTTGAATGGCAACGGCCTCGACCTCGCCTGCGTCGATCTTGGTGTGACACTGGAGGAGGCGGGCATCATCCGCTCCATCCTGTTCGTGCCACCGTCCATGCAGGCCTCCGACCTTCTGGCCCGTATGCAGGCTGCCCGCACCCAGATGGCGCTTGTGATTGACGAATATGGTGGCACCGATGGCCTGGTTTCGCATGAAGACATCGTCGAAATGGTGGTTGGCGATATCGAGGACGAGCATGACAAGGAAGAGGCTCTTGTCACCCGCGTCTCCCAGGATGTCTATCTGGCCGATGCCCGCATCGAACTGGAGGAAATCGCAGAGGTGATCGGCCCTGATTTCGATATCAGTGCGGAAATCGATGAAGTCGATACGCTGGGCGGATTGCTCTCCACCGCGATTGGCCGGGTGCCGCAGCGTGGTGAAGTGGTGCAGGCGGTGGCGGGCTTCGAGCTGCATATTCTCGACGCCGATCCGCGAAGGGTGAAAAAAGTCCGCATTACCCGCATGGCACCTATTGCCAAGCGCCTGCAGGAAGGCGCCGATTTGCAGACAGTCGGATCAGGGCAGGGTAAGTAGCGGGCCTGTAGTCCAACACCTTTGATTTAAGACGGGGCGGCAGTCTTTAAAAAGAACTGCCGCCTCTTCGATTCTTGCAGGCAGGGTTGTGGCAGCGTCTTGCCCTTTGTCGTAAATTTGAAGTGCTATACGAACTGTCCTTGAAAAGGGCAGCCCGTATTCCGTTTTCAAATATCTCAAGTCTTTGATGCATTTGAGGTCTTTGAAATTATGCATGAGCAAGGTCTTGGGGGCGAAGATGGAACGGTTGGCGGCAAGGATCATGCTTCTGGCGGGATGGCGGCGTGCCCTTCTTGCCATTGCCTCAGGTGCGGTCGGGGCGCTGGCGTTGCCCCCGGTAGGTTTTTTTGCGGCTCTGTTTCTCTCCTTCTCCATCCTTGTCTGGCTGCTCGATGGTGTAAGCGGCAATCCTGACCGGAGCTGGTCGCGGGGACTGCGGTCCGCCTTCTGGATCGGCTGGCTGTTCGGCTTCGGTTATTTCGTTGCCGGACTCTGGTGGTTGGGCAATGCATTGATGGTGGAGGCCGACGAATTTGCCTGGGCTCTGCCGCTTGCAGTGCTCGGTCTGCCGGCGGTGTTGGCGGTGTTTTATGGCTTGGCCTGCCTTGCTGCCCGTCTGCTCTGGTCCGAAGGCCTTGGCCGGATTGCCGCGCTGGCGGCGATGTTCGGCATTACCGAATGGCTGCGCAGCTTTGTTGCCACGGGCTTTCCCTGGAATGCCATCGGCTATGGCGCTATGCCCGTTCCCCTGATGATGCAATCGGCTGCGGTGCTGGGCCTTTTCGGGGTCTCGGCCCTTGCCGTCTTCGTTTTCGCCGCCCCAGCTCTTTTAGGCACGCGCCGTGGGGCAAAACCCGGTCTCGCGCTGGCGGGATTATTGATCTGCGGCCATCTCGGCTATGGCGCCTACCGGCTGTCTCTGCCGGAGCCGGAAGGGCGCAAGGTGACAGTGCGCCTGGTCCAGCCGAATATAGACCAGGCAGCGAAGATGGACGATACCGACCGTGTTGCAATTTTCGAGAAACATCTTCGCCTGACGGCTGTGCCAACGCCACCCGATCAGCCGCGCCCGGATGTGATTGTGTGGCCGGAAACCACCATTCCCTTCATCCTCACCGAAAATCCCGATGCCTTGCGACAGATTGCCGGGACGTTGCAAGACGGCCAAGTGCTGATCACCGGCACAGTGCGCTCGGAAGATCAGGGCGCCGGCATTGCCCCCCGCTATTATAATTCAATCTATGCAATCGACAGTCATGGGCAGATCCTTGCTGCTGCCGATAAGGTTCATCTTGTGCCATTTGGGGAATATGTCCCATGGCAGGACATCCTGTCGAGGCTCGGTATTACCAACATTATCGACCTCCCGGGAGGCTTTTCTCCAGGGGCATCTCGCTCCCTGATGACCCTTCCGGGGGGACTGAAGCTCTATCCGTTGATCTGTTACGAGGTCATTTTTCCTGACGAAATGGTTAAGGGATTATCCGGGGCTAATGCCATTATCAATGTCACCAACGATGCCTGGTTTGGAGATACGCCAGGTCCGTTTCAGCATTTTCAACAGGCCAGATTACGCGCCGTCGAGACTGGACTGCCAATTATTCGTGCCGCCAATAATGGCATTTCTGCCTTAATTGACGGACGGGGCCGCGTGTTTTCGGGTTTGCTATTAAACGCTGAAGGCGTGGAAAATGCAACTTTTGCGCTATCTGCTGCGTCTGAAACCAATGTAAATCATAATAAATACAACTTTTGGGCGGTAACTGCTTTGTTATTATCTGTGGCTGTAATTTCTCGTTTAGGTTTAATATCGAGAGTGAATTGACGAAAAACCCCTAAAAATGCATAGTGCTGTAGCTTGGTAGTGCTTGTAATCCAGCGCTTGAAGCGCTGGCGTGTGCAACGTAACGTTATATGAAGTTGCAAGCGCTACGGGTTAAGATCAATTTCAACTGTCTTTAGGATCGTCACATGCTCGAAAACAAAAAGAAGCCTAACCCCATCGACATTCATGTCGGTAGCCGGATTCGTCTTCGCCGTACCATGCTCGGAATGAGCCAGGAGAAGTTGGGCGAAAGCCTCGGCATTACGTTTCAACAAATTCAGAAGTACGAAAAAGGCACAAATCGTGTCGGCGCCAGCCGCCTGCAGAATATTTCAAGCATTCTGAACGTACCCGTCTCGTTCTTTTTCGAGGATGCGCCAGGTGAGCAGGTTGTTGCAGGTGCCAATGGCTTTTCCGAGGCGGCCAGCTCCAACTACGTCGTCGACTTCCTCTCGTCTTCCGAGGGATTGCAGCTCAACCGCGCTTTCGTGAAGATCAACGATCCGAAAGTGCGCCGTAAAGTCGTCGATCTGGTCAAGGCGCTTGCCGCCGACGCAGACGCGGAATAACCGGGACCCTTCAGGGCTCGAAAAAAAAGCGGCGATTAGGCCGCTTTTTTTATGTCCTGGTCACTTTTGGGAAAGGCTTGCTGACATAAAGATATATTTATGTCGTTGTGTCCTTGTTTTTAAGGCGTCGTGCCTTTATCAAAGGGGCATCTGGTTCATTGAGGGGAATCCCGCATGCGCTCAAACTATCTGTTTACGAGTGAGTCCGTTTCGGAAGGTCATCCGGACAAGGTCTGCGACCGAATTTCAGACGAAATCGTCGATCTCGTCTATCGTGAAGCGGCACGGACCGGGGTCGATCCCTGGACAGTGCGCATTGCCTGCGAGACGCTGGCGACCACCAATCGGGTCGTTATCGCCGGTGAGGTTCGCCTGCCACCGAGCCTGATGAAGACCGACAAGAATGGCAATGAGGTGATCAACCCTGCCAAGTTCAAGGCTGCGGCGCGTAAGGCTATCCGCGACATTGGCTATGAACAGGATGGCTTCCATTGGAAGACCGCCAAGATCGACGTTCTCCTGCATTCCCAGTCGGCTCATATCGCCCAAGGCGTCGACAAGGCCGCCGACCATGAAGGCGGCGAAGGCGCAGGTGACCAGGGCATTATGTTCGGCTATGCCTGCGGCGAAACGCCGGACCTGATGCCGGCACCGATCTATTACTCCCACAAGATCCTCCAGCTTCTCTCGGCAGCCCGTAAAAAGGGCGAGGGCGATGTGGGCAAGCTTGGCCCTGACGCCAAGAGCCAGGTCACTGTCCGTTATGTCGATGGCAAGCCTTCGGATGTCGCTTCCATCGTGCTTTCCACGCAGCATCTCGACGAAAGCTGGGATTCGGCCAAGGTCCGTTCGGTCGTTGAACCCTATATTCTCGAAGCATTTGGCGATCTGAAGGTTGCCGATGACTGCAAGTGGTATATCAATCCAACTGGCAAGTTCGTGATCGGCGGTCCTGATGGTGATGCAGGCCTGACCGGTCGCAAGATCATCGTCGATACCTATGGTGGCGCAGCCCCCCATGGCGGTGGCGCTTTCTCCGGTAAGGACACCACCAAGGTTGACCGTTCCGCCGCCTATGCGGCGCGCTATCTAGCCAAGAACGTGGTTGCCGCTGGCTTAGCAGAGCGCTGCACCATTCAGATCGCTTATGCGATCGGCATTGCCCAGCCTTTGTCCATCTATGTTGATCTGCATGGCACCGGTAAATATACCGAGGACCAGATCGAGGCGGCAATCCGCAGCGTGATGGATCTGTCCCCGACCGGCATTCGCCGCCATCTCGATCTCAACAAGCCAATCTATGCCAAGACGTCCGCTTATGGCCATTTTGGCCGCAAGGCTGGCCGCGACGGCTCCTTCGCATGGGAGAAGCTTGATCTGGTCAAGCCGCTCAAGGAGGCCTTGAAAGGCTGAATACGATGACCACAGACCGCCGTAGCCGGGCGACCGAAGCCTTTTTCGGTCGCCGCAAGGGAAAGCCGCTCCGCGACCAGCAGGTCGAGCGGATGACCCATCTCCTGCCTGAACGCAAGTTGGACTTGGGGACGGCTGCGCCGGGCGATTTGAAGACACTGTTTCCCCTATCGATTGAGCGTATCCGCCTGGAAATCGGCTTCGGTGGGGGCGAACATCTGGCCCATCGTGCCAGACACGATGCCACGACCGGTTTCATCGGCGTCGAGCCCTTCGTCAATTCCATGGCCAAGTTGCTGGCCGTGATCGAGGATGAGGGTCTGCCCAATATCCGGGTCTATGACGATGACGCGACGCAATTGCTGGACTGGCTGCCAGCGTCATCCATTGATCAGATCGATCTCCTCTACGCTGACCCCTGGCCAAAGCGCAAGCATTGGAAGCGCCGTTTCGTATCGCAGGTCAATCTGGAGCGGTTTCACCGGGTGCTGAAACCGGGCGCGCGTTTCTGCTTCGCCTCCGATATCGATACCTATGTGAACTGGACGCTGCTGCATTGCCGCAATCATGGCGGGTTCGATTGGCTGGCCGAAAGCTCCGCCGATTGGTTGACGCCCTACGAGGGCTGGCCAGGCACGCGCTATGAGGCCAAAGCCCGCCGCGAGGGGCGCTCATCTGCCTATTTGACCTTCCGCAGGACATAATCCAAGGCCTTGAAGAGACTCGAGGCTTCCGCGAAGGCGGCCTCATTTTTCATCCAAAACGCGAATCAAAACACCCTGCGCCATGCATGGCGCAGGGTGTTTTCAGTTAATCATCATCGATCGAGGCTCAGTGCAGGCTGACGGTTTTCAACTCGTCTTCTGCCGCCTTGAAGAAGGTGGAGGAGCGGTTATCGGTGAGCAGGATGGGTGTGCCGTCAGCGGCAAACAGTGCCCAGAGATCCGTGCGCGGATCAATTTCCGGAGCATCTGGAAAACAGCGGGACACTTCGTCGTAACGGATCTTGCGGATATAGCCCACTTCGCCGGAGCCAAGATGTGCCAGCTCATTTTTCGAGAGCTTGGAGGTGGCTTCTTTAATCAACATTCCGGATCTCCGTCATTGAGGGAGGGGCGGCACAACAGCCTTCACCAGGACGCGCGAAATCTGCTGTAACACCTTATATCTTTTGCATGATCTGTTCCTGAAACCGACCGGGTTCAAGGGACTTGTGCAAAAGCGCCATGATCCTAGTCTGAGGCGGAAATATTAATTTTCCTTACCATTTGCTGCGTATCAGGACGAATTAGTTCGACCACCAGTAGGCCGTTTCGCATCCGTGCGCGCGAAACGTCCATTCCGTCCGTTAACAGGAAACTGCGTTGAAAGTTCCGTGCAGCTATGCCGCGAAACAAATAATCGGCATCCGGCCGTTCGTTCTGAGAACCTCGAATGATCAGTTGGTTTCCCTCGACCAGAACCTCCAGATCGCTCTCGGAAAAGCCCGCCACGGCAAGGGTAATCCGTAACCGGTCGCCTTCCTGGTCGCTCGTGCGGCGAACAAGCTCGATATTATAGGGCGGATAGCCGTCGCTGGTCCGGGCCAACTGGCTCAACACGGCATCGGTAATGTCGAAACCCAGCAGCAGGGGTGTGGTGATGGATTTTGTCCGTCGCATTCTGTCCTCGTCTTGCCCCTCCGCTGGCCGACAAGTCGGTCCTTGCCTGCCAGTCGTTGCGGGATTGTGTTTCCGGTGGTCGGCATGTCTGTACTTTGGTTAAGATATGGGAGTCCCGAGGGCGGTAAACAAGCGTTTGACCGGTACGATAGATCTTGACAATAGCCCGGCTGCCCGTCCATCAAACCCTATCAATCCAAGGATAGGCCCGCATGGAAAAGCCCAGAAAAATCATCATCGATACCGATCCTGGTCAGGACGATGCCGCAGCCATCATGCTGGCGCTTGCCAGTCCCGATCAGTTGGACGTCCTCGGCCTGACGGTGGTTGCAGGAAATGTTCCCCTGTCGATGACCAGCCGCAATGCCCGTATCGTGTGCGAACTGTCGGGCCGATCAGATCTGCCGGTCTATGAAGGCGCGTTAAAGCCCCTAGAACGGCCCCAGGTGACAGCGGAACATGTGCATGGCAAGACCGGGCTGGACGGGGCAGAGCTCGATGAGCCAGTTATGCCGGTTCAAGACCAGCATGCGGTCGACTTTATCATCGACACCATTCGCCGCGAACCAGCAGGCACCATTACGCTCTGCACGCTCGGACCGCAGACCAATATTGCCCTGGCCCTGCAAAAGGCCCCGGATATTGCACCGCGCATTCGCGAACTGGTGATGATGGGCGGTGGCTTTTTCGAGGGCGGCAATATTACCCCTGCGGCGGAGTTCAATGTCTATGTCGATCCGCAGGCATCCAAGATAGTGTTTGATTCGGGAATACCGATCGTGATGATGCCGCTGGACGTCACCCACCAGCTTTTGACCACCAAGGCCCGCGTTGCCCGCATTGGCGCCATCGGTACACGGGTGGCCGAGGTCATGGTTGCCTGGCTGGAGTTTTTCGAGCGTTTCGATATCGAGAAATACGGCTCGGATGGTGGACCGTTGCATGATCCAAGCGTGATCGCCTATCTTCTCCAGCCAGAGCTGTTTTCCGGGCGTGATTGCAATGTGGAAATCGAAACCGCATCAGACCTGACGGTTGGCATGACGGTGGTGGATTGGTGGCGCGTGACCGGTCGCACGCCCAATGCCAAGGTGATGCGCGATGTCGATGCTGACGGGTTCTTTGCCTTGCTGACGGAACGGTTGGCACGCCTTTAAACCTGGTGCAAATCCTCCTTATCCTTCCTGGTGTCCTGATCCGGCCATTTTCTTTTGGCCGGGCCTGTGGCACATCTGAGGGATGAGCACACCGAAAACGTCACCAGAGCCCGCCGATTTTACCCATATCCGTGATTGGGTCTTCGACCTCGACAACACGCTTTATCCGCATCACATCAATCTGTTTGCCCAGATCGATCGCAACATGACCGCCTATGTCGCGGATCTGTTGCAGATGGAGCCCGATGACGCGCGCGTCCTGCAAAAGCGCTACTATCATGAGCATGGTACGACATTGGCAGGCCTGATGGCCCATCACGGCGTCGACCCGAACGATTTCCTGGAAAAGGCCCATGCCATCGATTATTCCGCCCTGTTGCCGGATACGGCGCTGGGAGAAGCGATCAAGGCTCTGCCGGGACGGAAGTTTATTTTCACCAATGGCACGGTGGAGCATGCGGAGGCGGCAGCGAGGGCGCTCGGCATTCTCGATCATTTCGACGACATTTTCGATATCGTTGCTGCGGCCTATCTGCCGAAACCGGCCAGCCAGACCTATGACACATTCACCCGGCTGAAGCAGATCGATGCCGGGCAGGCAGCGATGTTCGAGGATCTGCCGCGCAATCTTGTCGTGCCGAAGGCGCTGGGCATGAAAACCGTGCTGCTCGTGCCGCGCAATCTGGAAGCCGTGGTGCTGGAAAGCTGGGAACGGATGGATAGTGACGAAGGCCATGCGCATGTCGATTACGCGACCGACGATCTGGCTGGCTTCCTTGCCTCTCTTTTGGCAGGTGGAGAGTTTCAGGTTCAGAGTGAGCCAGACAGGCCTTAGAGCATCGGTCCGATGCGCTAGATAGTTATTGAATACAACATTACGAAAAAGTAACCAGCATTACAGAACCTTAAGTGGCCGCCGCAGGGGCGAGTGCCTATCCTCTCGATATTGCAGATCACAGCCTGTCTCAGGCCGACGGTGTTCTGCAACGGTTATACGGCTGCATCGTTTGCTCACAGAACCGATTTCCGGTCTTGAAACGATGTGGCACCGAGGAAAGGAAACTCCATGAGTGCGAAGAAAACGACCATTGCGGCCCTGGCGGCTACCCTGCTGGTCAGCGCGTCATCCGGTGCCGTATTTGCAAAAGACGTTAAGGCTCCACCGCCACCTCCACCACGGCCTGAAGAGATGCGCGACGCCTGCGGTCCCCGTCCGATGATGATGCATGGACCGGCAGCGATGTTCATCTTTGCCCTCCAGCAATTCGACACCAACAAGGATGGCAAGATTTCCAAGGAAGAGGCCAAGGACGCTGAAGACAAGCTGTTCACGGCCATCGATACTGACAAGGACGGCGTTCTGACGCCGGGTGAATTGCGCAAGTTCCATGAAGCACGCATGGAGGCCATGCGTGCCGAGATGCCGAAACCTCCGGCGCCTGAGGGTGCTGCGCCAGCCGATCCGAACGGGCCAAAGCCTGACGAGGCCACGGATAAGGCGACCCCGCCGCCGCCAGGTGGCCCCGGTGCTGAAGACGACGCGATGGGAGCGCCCAATGACGGTATGGCCGATTGCGGTCCGAACCGTCCAGGGCCTGAACGCTGGGCGAAGGAACGCGGTCCGGAGGGCGAGCGAATGGGTGGACCCAAGGGTCCGCATGGCCATCGCCCGATGATGGCGATGGGGCCAATGGGCGGTCCAATGGGTGCGATGCGCCTGCTGGAGAAGGTCGATACCGATGAAAATGGCCAGATCAGCAAGGCCGAAGCCGATGCGGCTCTGGATAAGCTGTTCACCCGTCTGGATACCAATAAGGATGGGTTCATTTCGGCCGATGACTTCCCGAAGGGCCCATCGCTCCTGCCTTGATTGTTTGGCAATGATTACCCGAGCCTGATTGCTTGTGTTTCGATAGCCAAGTGCGGATATGCAAGAGATCTTAAATGAGAAGCGCCGTGCGTCAGGGACGCACGGCGCTTTTTGCTCTACCGATCAGGCAGAAGAGAGCCCGACATCACCGGCGAAAATCAGAATTCCTCCCAATTGTCACGGCTGACGGCGGCATTGCCATGGCTGACCGGAACAGACTGCTGGGCTCTGCGCGGCGCCTGTGCTCTTGGAGCAGGCGCAGGCGAGACCTGTGCTGAGCGTACTGGCTGGGCGACATCGTTTCCGGTTCTAAATTGTGCGAGCAGATCCGAAAGGCGACGGCTTTCCTGATTGAGGCCAGCCCCGGCGGCATTCATTTCTTCCACCATGGCGGCATTCTGCTGAGTGGCCTGGTCCATATGGTTGACGGCGGTATTGACCTCCGCCAGACCGCTGGCCTGTTCCTGGGCTGCCGTCGCAATGGCATCCATATGCTGGTTCATGTCCTCGACCACCTTGGAAATGGTCGTCAGGCCTTCGCCGGTATCGTTGACCAGCTTAACGCCTTCGCTGACAGCCGCTTCCGAATTGCCGATCAGCGACTTGATTTCCTTGGCGGCATTGGCGGAACGTTGCGCCAGTTCGCGCACTTCCTGGGCAACGACCGCAAAGCCCTTGCCTGCTTCACCAGCGCGGGCGGCCTCGACCCCCGCATTCAAGGCCAGAAGGTTGGTCTGGAAGGCGATCTCGTCGATCACGCTGATGATCTGGGTGATCTTGCGCGAGGCATCCTCGATCCTCTCCATGGCGGAGACGGCATTGTTGACCACGGTCGCCGAATGTTCGGCATGCTGGCGGGCATTGCGCACCAGATTTCGCGCTTCACCAGTCCGCTTGGATGTTGCTTGTACGTTGGAAGTGATCTGCTCCAGCGCGGCGGCAGTCTCCTCTAGCGAGGCGGCCTGCTGTTCAGTGCGCTTGGCCAGTGTGTCGGAGGCTTGCGAAATTTCACCGCTGCCATTGGTTACACCCTTGCCGACTTGCCCAACGGCCACGAGCGCGGAACGCAACTGGTTGACCGAGGCATTGAAGTCGTGGCGAAGCGGTTCGAACTGGGCGGCAAACTGCTGATCAATTTCGCAGAGAAGGTCGCAGGAGGCCAGCCGCTTCAGGCCGGCGGCCAGTGCGCCCGTTGCTTCGTTCAGGCGGCGTTCGGCATCTTCCTCGGCGCGGCGCTGGACATCCTTGCGTTCCTGCTCCGCATTGAGCCGGTTCTGTTCGGTTTGTGCTTCCAGCTGAACTTTCGCCAGGGCCGACTGGCGCATGACTTCGACGGCGCCAGCCATTTCCCCGATTTCGTCCTTGCGGTCGGCGTCGGGTACGGTGACATCCAGCTTGCCATCGGCGATATGCAGCATCACCTTTGCCATTCGGGTCACAGGGCGTGATACCCCCAGGATAATCCAGCCGGTCAGGATGCTCATCAACAGCACGCCGAACAGAATGACACCAATGGTGACATAGGAGGACTGCGTATAGGCTGCCTCGGCAGCTGTGCTCGACGCTGCCGCACCGCTATCGTTGAGCTTGATGATTTCACCAAGCGCAATGAAGCTGTCGACCAGCGGCTGACGGGCTGGGGCGATTGCGGCGGTTGCTGCAACCTGATCCTTGGCGGCGACGGCGCTGATGATCTTCTTTTGAAATTCGAGATAGCGGGTCCACTTGGCTTCGAAATCGCCCCACAATTTCTTCTCAGCATCGTTGCGCAGGGTTGCGCGGAAGTCCGCATAGGATTTCGGAATGGATGCATCCATTTCCACGAACTCGTCATCCAGCCCTTTGATCTCGGCTGGATCGACGGCAATGGTCTTGCGGATCGTCGTCGTGTGATAGCGCAACATGGTAAACTGAATGCCATCCAGTTTCGCCATCCGTGGCATCCACACCTGCCGGGTATCGGAGGCTGCTGAAAAGACCACGGACGTCTGCTTGTAGCTGAACAGGCCAAGGAGGATGACAAGCATAAGTGCCGCCCCTGCCATGACCATTAATCGCGTTGAAATCCTCAAACTCATCACTATGCCCCCCAGGCTGGCATCCAATATTTGGTTGCCTGAGGATTGACCCAAATTGATAAATTAAAAATGAAAGTATCGATAATATAAGGCGTAATTTACGCCTTATGATTGTGCCGCAACGAGAGACATATTGTCACTGAAAGCAAAAATGCGATGGGCTGATTTTAAAGCCTCAGCGATCCATCGCCAGACTGAGTAACAGCTTCGGAAAGCCCGGTTACCTGTTGTCCAGATGAGTGACCATCTAGACATGCGCGTTCAGCGTTCATAAACGCACTGTCATTCAGGCGACTAATCATTTTAAAGGAGAAATGGCGCACCCGAAGAGATTCGAACTCCTGACCCCCAGATTCGTAGTCTGGTGCTCTATCCAGCTGAGCTACGGGTGCGTCTGACGCCGTCGTTTCCGTTGGCGTGCCGATCCTCTAAAGCGAGACGTGTTTGATTGCAAGCAGAATCGGTAAAAAAATCCGGTTTGATTTCCAGTTTGTCTCTAACGGTCTGAAGAAATTTGTCTTTTCGCCGTCATTCTTGAAGCCGGCTTCATTATGCCCGAAGCCGGAAGGTGTCGAGCGCCACCGGCCTGTCTGGAATTTCGATCCGGAACTGTGTGCCAGAGGATGGTTTTTCCATAAGCGCGATCGTTCCCCCATGCGCCAGCACGATTTCGCGGGCGATGGCGAGGCCGAGGCCTGTGCCGCCAGATCTTGCCGAGCCGCGAAACGGTGTGAACAGGTTTTCGCGCGCTTTGCGCGGCAGGCCGGGGCCGTTGTCGTCAACGGTGATTGCAACGACGCTGCCGATGCGGTGAGCCGATAGCAAGATGCGGGGTGTTGCGGTAGTCATTTCCGTCATGGCGGATGAAAGCGCCTGGGCGGCATTGCGGCAGAGATTATGAATGACACGGAACAATTGTTCGCTGTCGGCGTCGATTTCTATGTCAGGTGAAATCTGATCGACAAAGTCGATGCCCTTGTCCAGAGCAAGAATATCCTGAACTTCCTGGCTGAGCGTGGAGAGCACAAACCTGCGCCGGCGTGGCTCGGCTTCCGAAGCCTGTCCATAGGCCAGCACTTCACTCGTATAGCCCACGGCACGGTCGATCGTGCGCACCAGTTTAGGCGCAAAGCTCTTCACCATCGGATCGTCGACATCCACCAACCGGTCGGACATCAACTGGGCAGAGGCAAGGATATTGCGCATGTCATGATTGATCTTGGAAACGGCAAGGCCGAGATCGGCCAGGCTTTTCTGCTGCCTCAGGGTCTTTTGCAGATCCTCCTGCATCGTGGCCAGATGGCGGGCGACAAAGGCCAATTCGTCGCGACCGTTGACCACTTCCATGACCCTATCAGGATTTTCCGGGTCGCTGGCAAATCCCTGTATATTGCGGCTCAGCCGACGAATCGGATTGATGAGCATCCGGTTCAGCGTCACGAACAGCAGGAGGCCGGTGATCACCGAAATGATCAACGACACGACGGCAATGCGCGTTGCATAGGCCAATAATCCGCGGTGAAGAGGCGCATCGGACATCACCACTTCCACCCGCATCGACGTATCGCCGATCGGGCCGGAAACGCTGATCAGCCTATTGCCGCCGAATAACAGGGTGTCGACTGCGTCCTTGATGGCCGTCAATGTCCCCACATCGGAAATGTCATATTGACCATCCACTTCCTGTGGCATGTCCGCCATGGCCAGCAGCCGCGTCGTGCCATCCTTGGTGAGCGCAATCGCCTTGGTCCCGGTAGCAAGCAGGGTGTCGGCCTGGACGTCCTTGGGTAGTTCAGGAGACTGTAGTCCATCGATCACCACTGCGGCGGCGGCTGCCTTGTTGATATGGTTTTTCAGCCAATTGAGGCGCATCGTGGCAATCGACGGCGCGAAAATCAGCACCTGCGCCGCAAGGACGAAAACGACGGTCAATACCAGCAGCTTGCCGGAAAGGCCGCGCAACCGGCTGGGCATCGACGCTGCCTGCGCCTGCTTTGCGTCCTGTGCCTTTCGCCTGCCCATCGACTAGCCTCATTTTGCCGGGTGGTACTTTGGTTTTCTGTACCATTTGCCAGCTGTGCCGCATCATGTCGACCACAGCATACCATGCCTCGTGCATCCGGTAAAATGCGGTGCAGCAAAGATTTTGGCTCCAGCGCGATACATCAAATATGGTGAATCAGGCTCGGTGTAGCTTTTTTATGCGTGGGATGATTGATGGGTCTGACAGGGGTATGCTTGAATGGCGACAAGCGAAAAAAACGCCTGGTTCCGGTGGATTTTGCCAGAGTTCTGAGCCCGGGAAAGCCCTGGCAAGATTGACTCTCGCCTCTATCCTCCGTATAAGCCGCGCGGCTTGCATAGGTTTCCCGTTCTGCGGGCCCGTAATGCTTGCCTTAATCCTAACGCTCTTGCAATTCGTTGCAAACCCAAGAAGGGCCGCACACCGCGGTATTTAAAAAAATGAAGCGTACCTATCAACCGTCCAAGCTCGTTCGCGCACGTCGTCACGGCTTTCGCGCTCGCATGGCAACCAAGGGTGGCCGTAAGGTTCTGTGTGCTCGTCGCGCTCGCGGCCGCGCACGTCTTTCGGCTTAAGGCCGGGTTGGCCCGATGAAAGCGCCGGGCTTATGACGTCACTTAAGACATCCAAAACTGTCGGGCGGCTGAAAAGCCGCCCGCAGTTTCTTGCTGTTCGCGCCGGCGAAAAGCGCAAGGGGCGCTACATCCTCCTCGAAGTGCTGGATCGGGCCGAACCCGATACGCCACCGCGCGTCGGTTTCACCGTCACGAAAAAGCATGGCAATGCTGTCGAGCGCAATCGTATGCGACGCCGGTTAAAAGAAGCTGTGCGGACTGGCGCGGGCTTTGCAATGCAGCCCGGACATGACTATGTGATCGTTGCGCGACGCGACGTGCTTGCGGCTCCTTTTGGCGAGCTTCAGAACGTGTTGCAGCGCCGTATTCAAGAAAAATCCAATGTTCGGCGTCAAGATACGGCCCGTTCCAGGAAAGTATGATGGAAAACAACCGCAATTATCTCATCGCGATTGCACTGTCGGTGATGGTCGTCCTGGGCTGGCAGTTCTTCTACATGAACCCGCGGATCGAGGCGCAAAGACAGGCTGAACAGGCCCAGCAGGCCCAACAGGCAAAGACACCGGCCGCTCAGGCAACGCCGGGCGCGGCCGTCAATGGTGCCCTGCCGGGTCAGACCCAGGCCAGCGCCACGACCAGCCGCGAAGACGCTGTCGCCAAGTCTGCTCGGGTTGAAATCAATACCGAAGCGCTGTCCGGCTCCATCAATCTCACGGGTGCACGGCTCGACGATCTTCGCCTGAAGGGCTATCACGAGACCGTCGACAAGACGAGCCCGATCATTACCCTGCTCAATCCGGCTGATACCAAGGACGGCTATTTCGCCGAAATCGGCTTTATCGGCGGCGAGAAATCCGGCAGCGTTCCAGGGCCATCGACGGTCTGGACGGTCAAGGATGGCCAGACGCTGACCGAAACCACCCCGGTGACGCTGACCTATACCAATGACGCTGGTCTGACGTTCAGCCGGAAGATTTCGGTCGACAAACATTACATGTTCACGATCGAAGACACGGTTGCCAATGCCGGGGGCGCTGACATCAGCCTCGCCCCCTATGGCCGTGTTACCCGCTACAACAAGCCCGCCGTTGCCTCTACCTATGTGCTGCATGAGGGCTTCATCGGCGTGATGGGTTCGGGCGATGGTAAGTTTGCCTCGGTCGAAGCAAAATATGCGGCTATTGAAAAAGAAAACGAGACCAATGCCAAGGCAACCGGTGGCTGGCTCGGGATTACCGATAAATATTGGGCCGCGACCCTCGTGCCGCCCCAGTCATTGGCCTATGATTCCCGGTTCTCCCATTTTACCGATGGCCAGGCTCGCTTCCAGGCGGATTACAAGAACGATCCGGTGACGATTGCACCGGGCCAATCGACCACGCTGAAGACGCTGCTGTTTGCCGGCGCCAAGGAAGTGCCGGTCGTTGATGGCTATGCGCTCGACAAGTCCTGGTTCGGACAGGCGTTTACCAATCTGTTTGCCGGTGCCAAAGACACGGTGCAGCAATATGACATTCCACGCTTCGATCTTTTGATCGATTGGGGTTGGTTCTATTTCCTCACCAAGCCGATGTTCAAACTGATGGACTTCTTCTTCCGTCAGGTTGGCAATTTCGGCGTGGCTATCCTGCTGACAACGATTGTCGTCAAGCTGTTGTTCTTCCCGCTGGCCAGCAAGCAATATGCGTCCATGGCCAATATGAAGCGCATGCAGCCGAAGATGGAAGAGTTGAAGGCCAAGCACGGCGATGACCGTATGGCCCTGCAACAGGCGATGATGGAGCTCTACAAGACCGAGAAGATCAATCCGGTCGCTGGTTGCTGGCCGCTGCTGTTACAGATCCCGGTGTTTTTCGCGCTCTACAAAGTGATTTATATCACTATTGAAATGCGCCACGCGCCGTTCTTTGGCTGGATTCATGACTTGTCGGCTCCAGATCCAACCAGCTTTGTCAACCTGTTCGGCCTGCTGCCGTTCGAGTCGCCCGCCATGCTCCATCTCGGCATCTGGCCGATCATCATGGGCATCACCATGTTCGTGCAGATGCGTATGAACCCGACGCCGCCGGACCCGACCCAGGCCATGCTGTTCAACTGGATGCCGCTGGTCTTCACCTTCATGCTCGGGTCTTTCCCGGCTGGTCTGGTGATTTACTGGGCATGGAACAATACCCTGTCGGTCTTGCAGCAATCGATCATCATGAAACGTCACGGTGTGAAGATCGAACTGTTTGATAATCTCAAGGGGCTTTTCCAGCGAAAATCCGCTAAGACGAAATAATCAGGCCAGATGACAGCAAAGCCCCGGCCTCGCGCCGGGGTTTTTGTTTGATCGGTGGATCAGGATCTGCCGCAGGAGAGAAGACGATGACTGTAACAAAGGCAACGAGCGACCAGCCGCTGTTCGGCCGGCCATGGATTTTTATCCGCGGCGTGCCATCGATGAAATTTCTGCCGCCGGAAGGCCCGCTGGAGATTGCCTTCGCGGGGCGCTCCAATGTGGGGAAATCATCGCTGATCAACGCGCTCGTCGGCCAGAAGGGGCTGGCGCGCACGTCGAACACGCCTGGCCGAACCCAGGAGTTGAACTATTTCGTTCCCGAGGGCTATAGCGGCGAGGGCGATGACCTGCCGCCGATGGCGCTGGTCGACATGCCGGGCTATGGCTATGCCAAGGCGCCCAAAGACCATGTGGATGCGTGGACCAAGCTGGTCTTCGACTATCTGCGCGGACGGGCGACGTTGAAGCGGGTCTATCTGCTGATCGACAGTCGCCATGGCATCAAGAAAAATGATGAGGATGTGCTGACCTTGCTCGACAAGGCGGCGATGTCCTACCAGATCGTGCTGACCAAGACCGATAAGATCAAGGAGGCGGGCGTGCCGCGCCTGGTCGAGGAAACGCTCGAGAAAATCCGCAAGCGTCCGGCGGCCTATCCCTTCGTCCTATCGACGTCCTCGGAAAAGGACAACGGATTGAAAGAATTGCGTGCGGCGATTTGCGAAGCCGTCGGGCATTTCGGCTGATGTCATGAGCCTCCCGGCCTTGGCGTAACCGCCGGGCTTGCGGGTGGAGGCTTTGTCTTCTTGTATTTGGCTGGCGAAATGGCAAAAAAAGCCCGGCGGTAGGTGGCACTCTACCGCCGGGCACTGCCGAAACTGCCAGTCTTTACCAGAAAATTGGCCCGCCAGCCGCTCTTCCAGGTCGGACTGTGAGGGGGTTACATCTTCGGCAGCAAGACCTTGTCGATGACGTGGATAACGCCATTCGACTGTTTCACATCGGCGATGGTTACATGGGCAACGCCACCGGTCTCATCCGTCAGGGTGATCTTGCCCTTGGATTCCTTGGCCTTCAGCACGCAGCCGCCAACCGTCTTGACGTCATGCTCGCCACCATCGTCCTTGATCATTTTTTCGATGGCCGTGGACATCGCATCAGCGGCAACCACGTGGCATGTCAGCACCTTCGTCAACTTTTCCTTGTTTTCCGGCTTCAACAGGGTTTCCACCGTGCCCTTCGGCAATTTGTCAAAGGCTTCGTTGGTGGGCGCAAAGACCGTGAAGGGGCCTTTGCCCTCCAGTGTTTCGACCAAGCCAGCCGCCTTGACCGCGGCGACAAGGGTCGTGTGATCCTTGGAATTCACGGCATTTTCAACGATATTCTTGTTTTCATACATGGCGGCGCCACCGACCATCGGGTTCTTGGCAAAGGCCACGGCGCTTCCGGCCGCAATGATGGAAACGGCGGCCAGCAGGCGAAGGGTGGTCTTGGTCATGGGTCTAGGTCCTCTTCCCGGTTGATTATGTCTTTGGCTCGCATGGCCGCTGGCCGGATCGGCCAGAAACCATGCAGCAGATTGAAAACCGTTACAGCAGCCTTGGATGGCGTCGTCAGACGCAGGCCGTTATAACGTCCCCGCGCAATGGCGGGGACAATGGTAAAGACGGAGGTTCGGGAAAAAGAGTTTCAGGGTCTGCGCAGAAAAGTAAAAATGACTTTTAATATTTTGATTTTAAAACGCTATTTCTCTTAAGGAATATGAGTTTTGCCGGAAGCGATCACCGGTCCCGTGGCAGTTCCCGTCGGCGAGCCGCCGAAAGGCTCGATGCTGACGGCGAGCGTGACGCCATCCTTCAGACGCGGACGCATGCTGTAGGGAACCAGGAATTCACCCTCGCCCGATTGCGGGAGCACGCCAAGCGAGCGTGGTGGCTTATTCGCCTCGACCATCCATAATTCCAGCGATTTCTGGCCCTCGGCACGCGACGCGACCGGCGTAACGCGCAGCCGTCCGCTTTGCCGGTCATAGCTGGCAACCAGCGACAAATCTGCATTTTGAGTTTCCAGATCCGCCACCAGCGGACGCGCAGCGTAGCGGCTTTCCCACATGCCAAGCTCGACGCCGACCAGGCTGGCGACTGCGATCAGACTGGTTAACGACAGGCCACGCCAGAAGGGGACGGAATGCCAAAGTCTCACCCAGGGACCAGCCTGGCCGGTGCTCCGGTCGGTAAACAACTGGGCTTCCAACTTCTGGAAACTTTCCGGCCGTGGCAATTCCACGCCATAATCGTCATTGAACTGTGAAAGGTTTTCCTCCCAGCGCTGGACGATGGCGGCGAAGGGCCTATCCCGCTTCAGCCGAGCTTCTACCTCAACGCGGCCTTTGGCCGAAAGCACGCCCAGCACATATTCCCCCGCCAGAACCTCGTCTCTGGAGCGGTCCCCCTTGCTCTGATCCGGTGTCGTCATCTTTCCAAGCACTCTCTCAATGCCAAAAGGCTGCGTCGCAGCCATGTCCTCATCGTGTTCAACGGTACATTGAACTGCTCCGCCAACTCCTGATAGCTAAGCCCCTCCACATAGGCCTGCCGCACAGCGGCGGCGCGATCAGCTTCCAACGCTTCCATGCAGCTGTCAATCCGCTTTCCTTCACTGCGTATGCTGGCGGCCTGTTCCGGGTCTGGTGCGCTGTCGGCAACATGCCAGGCCTCATCCAGTTCTTCGGCAACCGGCGTCCTCATGCGCAGACGGTCGATGCAATGGTAACGGGCGATCGTTCCAAGCCAGCCCATGGCGTTACGACCCGTGGCAGCAAAGCTTTGAGCCCTCTGCCAGATTTTTACGAAGATTTCCTGCATCGCGTCTTCCGCCTCGCCCCTGTCTTTGAGCAGACGGAGGCAGATGCCAAAAAGTTTCGGGCTGGTGCGCCGATAGAGCTCCGACAGGGCCATCCGATCCCTGAGTGCTATTTTGCCCAGCAATATCCCGATCTCATCGCTCATCCATGCATCCACTTCGCGTAATGGTTCAGGAATAGCTGCGCCCATTGCAGTTTCCCCGTATCATTTCGATCAACAGTGCCGTCTGGATTATTCCATCTGCCGTATTCTTGAGGTAAAAGGCGCCGAACCAACTGAAGGGATCCTCAATGAGCGCCTCCGAAAGCCAGACCCAGGCCCGCCTTCTTGCGCAGGCGCTGCCCTTCATGCAGCGCTATGAAAACAAGACGATTGTCGTGAAATATGGTGGCCATGCCATGGGCGACGCCGAATTGGGCCGGGCTTTTGCCGCCGATATCGCGCTGCTGAAACAGTCCGGCGTCAATCCGATTGTCGTGCATGGCGGTGGCCCGCAGATCGGCGCGATGCTGACCAAGATGGGGATCGAATCGAAATTCGAGGGCGGCCTGCGCGTCACCGATCAGAAAACCGTCGAAATTGTCGAAATGGTCCTGGCCGGATCGATCAACAAGGAAATCGTCGCGCTGATCAACCAGACCGGCGAATGGGCGATCGGGCTCTGCGGCAAGGACGGCAACATGGTATTTGCCGAAAAAGCCAAGAAAACCGTGATTGATCCGGATTCCCATATCGAGCGCGTTCTGGACCTTGGTTTTGTCGGTGAAGTGGTCGAGGTCGACCGCACGCTTCTCGATCTCCTGGCGAAGTCGGAAATGATCCCGGTCATCGCCCCTGTCGCCCCTGGTCGGGACGGCCATACCTATAATATCAATGCCGATACCTTTGCCGGCGCCATTGCCGGGGCGCTCAGAGCCGACCGCCTGCTGTTTCTGACCGATGTCCCCGGCGTATTGGACAAGAATGGCGAACTGTTCAAGGAATTGTCAGTGGCCCAGGCCCGCGCACTGATCAAGGATGGCACGATTTCAGGCGGCATGATCCCCAAGGTCGAAACCTGCATCGATGCGATCAATGCTGGTGTACATGGCGTTGTCATCCTGAACGGCAAGACGGCGCATTCCGTGCTGTTGGAAATCTTCACGGAACATGGCGCGGGCACGCTGATCGTGCCCTGAAGCTATGCAGTCAGGCCTTCGGCGCCGCGCTGAAGTAAGCACGGCGCCGATCCGGCATCAGAGTCTTTCCGTGACGGCGTCTGCCAGCGGAATAGCGGGCTGCGCACCAGCTTTCAGACAGGCCAGCGATCCGGCGACGGCAGCGCGGTGTAGCGCCTCCTCGAAGGCAAGACCCGCGTCGAGACCAGCGGCCAGATAGCCGCAGAACGTATCCCCGGCACCGACCGTATCGACCGGCTCAATGGTTAGTCCGGATGCGCGCTCAATCTTGCCATCGCGGATGGCGATGACGCCTTCGGCCCCAAGCGTTACGATCAGGATTTGGCCGGTTTCGCTGTGTAGGCGGACAAGGGCGGCCTCGCGTTCAGCAGATCCCATATTTGTCTCTCCGGCCAGCCGCTCGAACTCTGTTTCATTGGCGATGACGATATCGGCCATTCGTCCCAGGCGCGCGGCCTCATCCGTCAGTGGCGCAATATTGAGGATGGTGCGGATTCCGGCGGCCTTGGCCTCATGCAGGGCGGTTTCCACGGCAGCGGCGGGAATTTCGAGCTGGAGCACCAGACTGTCATTGCGGGTCATGGTCTTGATTGCGGCGCTTGCATCGGCGCTGGTCAGGCTGCCATTGGCGCCGGGAACGACCGCAATCATGTTTTCGCCGTCACCGCCGACGAGAATGAGTGCGGTTCCGGTTGCTTCCGCTACAGTCTTGACGCTGTCGAGATCTGTTCCGCTTTCCTCCAGAAGTGCCAGTGCAGGGGCGGCGAACCCGTCCTTGCCGACCGCACCGGCCATCCGCACTGGCGCGCCTGCGCGGCGCGCGGCAAGCGCCTGATTGGCACCCTTGCCGCCGGCTGCGGTGGCAAAACCATTGCCAGCCACCGTCTCACCTGGCTTGGGCAGGCGGCTTGTGGTCGCAATGAGATCCATATTGATGGAGCCGAAAACGGTAATCATGGGCGCACTCCTGACGATGCTGCTTGAACGATGCGGGCCTGAAGGAAACCGGTCCGACTGATTCGGGCACTGTTTTGCGGCAGTGATCAGTCTTCGTCAACAAGGCGCAGCTTGAGAAGACCCGTCCGACTCTCGACGCTAGCATCTGATTGCGGTGCTAGCTTTGCCACCGGGTCCGGCGCGGCGGTAAAATCCATTGCCTCAATCTTGGCACTGCGCCGATTGAGCTTATCGGTCGAGGTCAGGATCATCTCGACATCTTTCTGGGCGGCCAGGAAATGGCTTTGCAGCTTACGTGTCCGCTCGTCGAGCCGCCCGAGGTCCTCCATGAGATGGATAACCTCGCCCTGGATCAGGTGGGCCTGTTCACGCATCCGCTGATCCTTCAGCACGGCCTGGATGACCTGGATCGACAGCATCAGCAGGGAGGGTGAAACGATCACCACCCGCAGCTTATGGGCGCGCTGGACGATCCCCTCGAAATTCTCGTGGATCTCCGCAAAGATCGATTCGGATGGGACAAACAGGAAAGCGGTATCCTGCGTTTCCCCGTGCATCAGATATTTCTCGGAAATATCCTTGAGATGCACCTCCATGTCGCGTCGAAACTGCTGGCCTGCCAGCTTTTTCTGTTCCGGCGTCGTCCCATCGCGGATGGCGTTCCAGGCTTCGAGCGGAAATTTGGCGTCGATCACCAGCGGTGGCTGGCCGTTCGGCATCCGGATGGTGCAGTCGGGTCTTGATCCGTTGGAAAGCGTATCCTGAAAGGCATAGGCACCCATCGGAAGACCATCGGCAATAATGGTTTCCATCCGGGCCTGACCGAAGGCGCCGCGCGTCTGCTTGTTGGACAAAATGGCCTGCAAGCCGACCACATCCTTTGCCAGCGACTGGATGTTGTTTTGCGCAGCATCAATCACCGCCAGCCGTTCCTGCAGGATACGCAGATTGTCATGGGTGGATTTCGTCTGTTCGGTAATCGTGCTTCCCAAGCGATGGGTCATGCCGTCCAGTCGCTCGTTGATGCTGCGGTTGAATTCCGATTGGCGGGCGCCGAACAGATCCGCCATGGTTGCAAGCCGGCCCTGCATTTCGGCTTGCGCCTGCATGAGCGCTTCCAGACGGCGATCCTCGCTTGCCTGCCGCTCGGCGGCAATCGCGGCTTCGAGGTCGAAATCATCCTTTTTCCGAAGTTTTAAACGCAGACGCAGCCAGAGGGCAGCGAGCACAGTCACGGCCAGGATCAGCGCCAAGGCACCGAAACTAAACTGGTTTTCACCATAGGAGAATGCGGGTCTGCTGAGGGCGGAAAGCAATTGGTTCATAGGCGCAATCTAGCAGGTCTATTGACGAAGACTAGATCAAATCATGAACAAATTCTGTGATTCCTGCCAGTTTTTCGGAAAGGACATCGGCAGGAATTCTATCAAATATTAAGAAATCGAAATGACTGGAGGTGTCAGGCCTTCATTGATGAGAGTGAGCAAGCCTTCCCCAGCCCGTTAACGCCAGCGGTTTCGCCTGTTTCAGATGCCCCCAAGTAAGGGCAGGGCTGCCAGCCATCGCCCATCTTGCCGTCTCCATTTCATCTTCTCGATTCGCCGGGCGCGCAGCTGCATGGCCAAGCGTTCTCCAAGGTCGTTTCAACCCACGTGAATTCGCGGCTGAATTTAAAATATGGAAATAAAATCAAATTGATAGAAAAGCCGCAAGCCTCGCACAAGTTTTTATAGACATCAATTCGCTACGACAACAATTATACAGAAAGACCGTTATATGTCTCTTGCATCTGCAATGAACTCATCGGTATCAGGGCTGACGGCGCAGTCCAATAAACTCACCTCCATCGGGGATAATATTTCCAATACGAGCACGACCGGCTACAAAGGCACGGAGACTGCTTTTTCGAGTTTGGTGAATGGCGGAACGACGTCGACGACCACCCAAACAGTGAGCCAGTCGGGCGATCTGGAATCGACCTCGTCGGAGACGGATCTTGCGATCGACGGTGACGGATATTTCGTTGTCCAGAACGATGAGGGTGATGTTTTCCTGACCCGGCAGGGAGACTTCGAAATCGACGAGGATGGTTACCTTGTGAACTCATCCGGTTACACGTTGCTGGGCTATTCCTATGACAATGGCGAACCGGCTTCTGTCATCAATGGTTTCGACGGTCTTGAACCGGTGAAAATCGACACCAACGAAGTCACGGCGTCGGCCACGACCACCGGCGAAGTCAGCGGCAATCTGGAAAGCGATGCAGAAATAGTTTCTGGGGATACACCGTCTTCGAACTCGGCGGATGCCACCTACACGGCGAAGTCTTCGATCGTCACTTATGACGAGCAGGGTGCCTCCACCCAATACGACATCTATTTCACCAAGACCGATGACGATGAGTGGGAGGTTTCGATCTACCGCAATGACGAGGCTAATGACGATGATGACGGAACCAGCTTCCCCTATGATAATGGTGAGCTAGGCTCGACAACATTGACCTTCGATAGCGCAGGGGACTTGGAAGACGGCAGCACGAGCACCCTGTCCTTCACCGATTCCGAGACAGGCCTTACGATTGATCTGGATTTTTCGGATATCACTCAGACGGCCACCTCCACCAGCATATCGGGTAGCGCAAACGGCAGTGCTGCCAGCAGCTCGTCCGACTACACGATCGGCAGCGATGGCGTTATCAGTACCGTCTCTTCCGACGGAACCACGACAGATACCTATAAGATCGCTCTGGCGACCGTCGCCAGCCCTGACAACCTTGAGGAAGTCGACGGCACTGCCTATCAGGTGGATGCAGATTCCGGTACCGTCGTCGTCGGCTTTGCCGGCACAGGCAGCTTCGGCACGATCGAATCCAGCACGCTGGAAAGTTCAAACGTCGACCTTGCGTCTGAACTGTCGGACATGATCGCCGCCCAGCGCGCCTATAGCGCTAACTCCAAGGTGTTCCAGACGGCAGCCGACATGCTCGACACCGTCATCAACATGGTCCGGTAACGGATCGCAGATCTATCGGCTGTCATCTCTCTGAGCTCATGGAAAGATTATGCAGCAGATATAAAGCGTTACAGCGTCGTCGCCCTATATGGCGCATGGCGCTGCAAGGGGAGCAAAGGGAAGGCCCATTCCTTTACCAGCGCGCCACGCTTGATCGCCATCGCTCATTCCGATGGCGAGTCCCGGAAAACCTGCCGTGTGCCCGCACGGCAGGTTTTTCATTTTTGCCGGATCGGCCATCCCATACGATCACACGGTTTCAGCCATTTCGATTTCATACCGCTGGGCGATAATATCCCAGGCCTCGTCAGCGGTTTCGACAAAGCTCAACAGCTTGACATCGTCGGGCGCAATCGTTCCGAATTCCGCCAGGCTGTCGAAATCAATAATCCTGTGCCAGAACTCCCGCCCGAACAGGATGAGCGGGATTGGCGCCATGCGCTTGGTCTGGATCAGCGTCACCGCCTCGAACATTTCGTCCAGCGTGCCGAAGCCGCCGGGAAAGACGACGATTGCCTTGGCCCGCATCAAAAAATGCATCTTGCGGATAGCGAAATAGTGAAAGTTGAAGGACAGATCCGGCGTCACGAACGCATTGGGCGCCTGCTCATGCGGCAACACGATATTCAAGCCGATCGACGGCGCGCCAACGTCGGCGGCGCCGCGATTTCCCGCTTCCATCACGCCTGGCCCGCCGCCGGTGACGATCACATATTCCTGATAGTCGAACCGTGCCGCGTATTGGCTGCATTGCCGGGCAAAGGCGCGGGCCTCGTCATAAAATACCGATGCGGCTTCGAGATTGCGCCGCTGTATGTCGTTGCGCGCCGCCCAGGCGGATTGGCCGGGTGCCGGAATGCGCGCACCGCCGAACATCACCACGGTGGACTTGATGCCCCGTTCGGAGAGCACCATTTCGGTTTTCAGCAATTCCAGTTGCAAACGCACCGGGCGCAATTCTTCCCGGCACAGAAAATCGTCATCGGCATAGGCGAGACGATAGGAAGGCGACAAGGTTTGCGGCGTCTGCGGAACGATCCTGGCATTCCGGCGGTCCGTCTGGTTATCCTTCAGCGGCGCCCAGCTGCCATCCGTCTTTCGCCGTTTTCCATTGCGCATCTTCGCCATCTTCGCACCTTTCATCTCTTGCCGTACTACTGCATGATCCCGTCAATCGAGTGGGATTTATGACGGCGGCGCCGCTTTCTGCCGACGGACTTCTCGCATCTATGTGGTGATCAAAGCTGCGGCACCGCCTTGGAAAACATGCGCGCGAAAGGACGCTGAATGGTTCCCAAGGGCAAGCCAATGCGTTAGAGGAAATCACCAGTTTATCAACGCAGGACCGATGGCATCGGGACTTGACGTTAGCCAATGAAGTTTAAGGAATCCTCATGAGCGCCACGGACCTCTCCTCATTACAGACCGTCATCGAGACTGCTTTCGACAATCGCGACACCATTACCCTCTCGACCAAGGGCGAAGTGCGCGATGCTGTCGAGCAATCGCTTGCCCTGCTCGACCAGGGCAAGGTACGGGTTGCCACCCGTGGAGAGGATGGCCAATGGACCGTGCATCAATGGCTGAAAAAGGCTGTACTGCTCTCCTTCCGCCTCAATGACATGGAAGTCGTCAAGGGCGGGCCGGGGGCTTCGACCTGGTGGGACAAGGTGCCGTCGAAATTTGAAGGCTGGGGTGAAAACCAGTTCCGGGCCGCCGGTTTCCGCGCCGTGCCCAATGCGGTGGTGCGTCATTCGGCCTTCATTGCCCCCAATGCCATCCTGATGCCGTCCTTTGTCAATCTCGGCGCTTATGTCGGCGAGGGAACCATGGTCGATACCTGGGCGACGGTGGGCTCCTGCGCCCAGATCGGTCGCCATGTGCATCTGTCGGGCGGCGTTGGCATTGGTGGCGTGCTGGAGCCAATGCAGGCCGGGCCGACCATTATCGAGGACAATTGCTTCATCGGTGCGCGCTCCGAAGTCGTCGAAGGCTGCATCATTCGTGAAGGCGCGGTGCTTGGCATGGGCGTTTATATCGGCAAATCCACCAAGATCATCGACCGCGCCACCGGCGAGGTAATGTATGGTGAAGTGCCGCCTTATTCCGTGGTTGTTGCAGGCTCCATGCCATCGCCCAACACCATGCCGAACGGCTTGCCGGCGCCCAGCCTCTATTGCGCCGTGATCGTCAAGCGCGTCGATGCCCAGACCCGCTCCAAGACCGGTATCAACGAGCTGCTGCGCGACTGATCTGCGGCTGACACTCCGGGCAGGAACACGGCGATCCTTGGTCGTTCCTGCCCCTTTCAGCCTTGATTGCGTCCATCCTTTTCCCTTGTCTCGTTCTCAAGATCGATATGTCAAAGCATCCAGCCAATTCATCCGCCACCGATCCCGTCGACAATCTTCAGACCCTGATCCGCTGCCCATCCGTGACGCCTGCCGAGGGCGGGGCGCTGTCGGCGCTGGCCGCCATGCTGGAGCCACTGGGCTTTACCGTGGAGCGGATGGTGGCGCGCGAAGAGGGCACGCCCGATGTCGAGAACCTCTATGCGCGGCTGGGAACGGAGGGGCCGCATCTGATGTTTGCCGGGCATACCGATGTCGTACCCGTTGGTAATGAGGCGGACTGGACCTATCCGCCGTTTTCCGCCGAGATCGCTGGAGGCGAGCTTTATGGGCGTGGGGCGGTCGATATGAAGGGTGGTATCGCCTGCTTTGTCGCAGCCATTGCCCGCCATATCGAAAGCCATGGGGCGCCAAAAGGCTCGATCTCCTTTCTGATCACCGGGGATGAGGAAGGCCCGTCCATCAACGGCACCACCAAATTGCTGGAATGGGCTGCCGCCAAAGGCGAGCGCTGGGATGCCTGCCTGGTAGGCGAACCGACCAATCCCGACCAGCTTGGCGACATGATCAAGATTGGCCGGCGCGGTTCGCTGTCAGGCGAGATCATCGTCAAGGGCGTCCAGGGTCATGCCGCCTATCCGCATCTGGCTGACAATCCGGTGCGGGGCGTGATCAAGCTTGCGGAAGCGCTGATGCATCCGGCCTTCGATGCAGGTACCGAGAATTTTCAGCCTTCCAATCTGGAGGTCACGACGATTGATGTCGGCAACGCCGCCACCAATGTCATTCCGGCCCGCGCCCGCGCCAAATTCAATATCCGCTTCAACGATAGCTGGACCGCAGAGACGCTCAGGGCAGACATCATTGGCCGGCTTGATGCGGCCAGCGCCGACCCGTTGCTGCGACCTGGTCGCCCGCCGATTGCCTATGAGCTGGTCTGGGCCGACCGGCCAAGCCAGGTGTTCCTGACCCGCAATAACGCGCTAATTTCCTCCTTGAGTGCTGCCATCGAAAAAATGACCGGCAAAACGCCAGCCCTGTCGACAACAGGTGGCACGTCCGACGCCCGCTTCATCAAGGATTACTGCCCGGTGGTGGAATTCGGCCTTGTCGGCCAGACCATGCATATGGTCGATGAGCGGGTTGCCGTCTCGGATCTGGAGGCGTTGACCGGCATATATGGCGCCTTCATCAGCAGCTGGTTTGCCCATGCCGGGGCTTAAAGAGGTCGAAATCTACCTGACCGGGATCTGGCTGTTGCTGAAAGGCGACCGCCAGGGGTTCAGCTATCTCGACCTGTCCGACCGGGGCGTCAACCGCTCCTTCTGGTCCATCGCCTGGTCTCTGCCGGCCATGATATTTTCATGGGTGTTCTGGTATCAGGCTTTGCTGGAGGATATTCCGGTCTATCAGCAAATGCGGACCCTGTTTTTTCTGCGCATGACAATGATCGATCTGGCCAGCTGGATGCTGCCGCTGATTTTGGTTGGCTTCATCTGCCGTTTCTTCTCGATTGACGACCGTTTCAACGCTTTGGTGGTGACATCCAATTGGCTGGCGCTGCCGATTGCCTATGCCAATGCGCTGCTGATTGCCATATCCGTGCTGATGCCGGGGTTAGGGCAGGTGGTGATCTTGCTCTGGCTGTTGCTCCTGCTTGGCCTGGTTGGTGGCGTATTCCGGCTGACATCAGCAGTATTGGATGGTCAGACCCTGCTGGTCTCGACCATCACTGTGGTCATGCTGGTGCCGACAACCCTGCTGTCGGAATTCCTGGAACGCTATCTGGACGTGGCACCGCTATAGATACCAGCGCTCGCCTGATCACTCTTCGCCGGACACGAAAAATTTTATTCCGACCTGCAAGACCCATGATAGTTTGCACTCACAATGGGGACTCTATCATGATTAAACGCCGGACACTGGTTGCCGCTGCTGTTGCCTGCCTCGCCACGCCCGGTTTGCTGAGGGCCAAGGAGCTCAGTCCGCAGGAGATTTTCTTCGATAAGGATATCCCCGTGCTGGGCAATCCAAAGGGTGATGTCACCATTGCCGAATTCTTCGATTATCAATGCGGCTACTGCAAAACCTATCACCCTATCGTCAGCAAAGTGGTGAAAGACGACGGTCATGTGCGGCTGGTGATGAAGGATTGGCCGGTTTTCGGGCCGGCATCGGTTTTTGCCGCGCAGGCCGTTCTGGCGATTGCAAATCTTGGTCAATACCAGGCGGCGCAGGATGCCCTGCTGGATCTCAAGGGCGGATTAACGCAGGATTCCGTTTCCCAGGCGCTTGAAAGCGTTGGTGTCAATATGACCGCCGTCAAGGCTGCCGCCAACAAGAACAGCGACAAGATTTCCCGCTTGCTTGACCGCAACTGGCTCCAGGCGCAAGCGCTGAATTTTCAAGGTACGCCATCCTTCGTGATCGGAACGACACTCTATCCTGGCGCGCTGGATGAAAAAGCCCTGAAGGAGGCGATTGCCAAGGCGAGGGCTGCATAAGTTTGGTCATGGCTCCTTTGACGCTTGCCCCCCGATCCTTTCTGGCCTCACTGTTTGCTGCCGCCGTTGCTGCTGCCGATCCGCTGAATGGTATCCGAACCCATTTGCCTCCGAAGCCGAAAGGCCGAACCGTCGTGGTTGGTGCGGGCAAAGGCGCTGCCCAGATGGCCGCAGCTCTGGAGACGCTGTGGGACGGCCCACTGGAAGGCGTTATCGTTACCCGATACGGTTATGGCTGCCCGCTTGCCCGGCTGGAATTGCTCGAAGCGGCGCATCCGGTGCCCGATGCCAATGGTCTCGCCGCAGCTGAGCGGCTGAAACAAGCCATTGCCCCGCTTGGCCCTGATGATCTGGTGATTGCCTTGATCTGCGGTGGCGGCTCGGCACTGTTGCCCGCTCCGCCCGCCGGGATGACACTGGAAGACGAGATCGACCTCAACAGGCAATTGCTGGCCTGCGGTGCGCCGATCAGCGCGATGAACGTGGTGCGCAAACATCTGTCGACGATCAAGGGCGGAAGGTTGGCGGCCTTGACCAGAGCACCAATCGTCAGCCTGATCGTTTCCGATATTCCCGGCGACAACCCTGCCCATGTTGCCTCCGGCCCGACCGTGCCGGATGTCTCGACCCGTCATCAGGCGCTGGAGATCATCCGCACCTATGGTTTGCGCCTGCCACAGGCGGCATTGGATCACCTGAATTCTCCAGCCGCCGATGCGCCTCATCCAGATGATCCAGCCTTTGCGCGAAACCGGCATCATGTCATCGCGTCAGCCAGCGTCTCCTTGGAGGCGGCAGCGCTTGCCGCAGAAGCGGCTGGCGTGCGCGCGGCAATCCTGTCCGACAGTATCGAGGGGGAAGCGCGCGATGTGGCTGGCGTTCATGCCGCGCTGGCCCGTGAAATCGCTGCCAAGGACCGGCCATTTCCCAAGCCGGTGGTGCTGCTGTCCGGCGGCGAAACCACGGTCACCATCAAAAACCAAGGAGCGCAGACCGCAGGGCGCGGTGGGCGCAACGGCGCTTTCGCGCTGGCCATGGCGCTGGGCATTGCTGGCCACGATATCGAGGTGCTTGCTGCCGACACCGATGGCATTGATGGCACGGAAAACAATGCCGGTGCCTTTGCCGATGGCACTAGCATTATCAGGTTGAAACAACTGGGGCTGGATGGTGCGGGCCTGCTTGACGCCCATGACAGCTACAGCGCCTTTGAAGCGCTTGGCGACCTGTTCGAGACCGGCCCGACTGGCACCAATGTCAATGATTTCAGGGCAATCCTGATCCGTTGAGCGCCCGCAATCATGCGGGCGTCACTTCATCGGCCTCGTATTTATACGTGGTCGAGCAGAATTCGCAGGTCACGGAAATCTCGCCTTCTTCTTCGCTGGCGGCGATTTCCTCGGCGGTAAAGCCCTTGAGCACGCCCTTGATCTTGTCGCGGGAACAGCTGCACCGATCATGGACGGCCTGCGGTTCATAAACGCGCACACCGCGCTCATGAAAAAGCCGGAACAGCAACCGTTCGGTGCCGATCTGCGGGTCGGTCAATTCGTCGCCATCGATGGTTTCCACCAGCATCCGGGCTTCCGCCCAATTGTCATCTTCGGGACCGTCATATTGATTGTCGTCGCCATCGCCGCCTGGTAGGTCGCCCTGATGCATACGCTCCGGCGCCTCCGGCAGGAATTGGGCGATCAGCCCGCCAGCCCGCCAGCTATGGCGCGGCTTGCCGGAGCTGTCGCGATCAAACAGCTCGGCCACGGCCAGACGCACCCGCGTCGGGATTTGCTCCGACTGGCGAAAATAGAAACCGGCAATGTCTTCCAGCGAGGAGCCATCCAGCGGCACGATGCCCTGATAGGGCTGCATGTAATTGCCCTGATCGATGGTAAAGGCCAGGATGCCCGCGCCAAGCAGGTCGGTCGGAGTCGATTTGCCGTCCGCCAGTGCCTGCGCCAGTCGCTCTTCGTCAAAGCGTGCATAGGCACGGACATTTTCCGGCGTGGCAAAATCACAGACCAGCAAATCGACCGGGCCATCGCTCTTGGTCTGGACGATGAACTTGCCCTCGAATTTCAGCGAGGTGCCGATCAGCACCGTCAGCGCAATCGCCTCGGCCAGCAGGCGGGCAACAGCCGGTGGATAGTCATGCCGATCCAGGATCGTGTTGAGCAAAGGCCCGAGCTGGACCGCACGGCCCCGCACATCCAGACCATCGACCTGGAAGGGTACGACCCGGTCGTCACCGGCAAAGCCGAACTCACCCAACGCGCTCAATTTGTCTGTCATGGCACAACTCCTGGCACGAATGCATCCCTGGATGAATGCAGGGCAACGCCATGCATCTACCGCACGGCGTTGCAATCTAAAATGACTGCATGACGATTATTTGGTCAAGGTAGGTTCACAGCGACCTGTCCGAACCGAGGAAAAGCCCATGCCTCGAAACAAGACGGACAAATGGTATCTTACCGCGTCAAGATCAAGCGGTAAAATTGCGCATCAGCCATGCTCTCGCAATCTCGCGGGGCAGCGCATCCTACAACCCCGCTATTTAAGGCTTTCAACAGCCTGAAACCGTCAAACCGCGCCAAAGCACCAGGCGAGAATGGACTTCTGGGCATGCAACCGGTTTTCCGCCTCATCGAACACGACCGATTGCGGCCCGTCGATTACTTCATCGGTCACTTCCTCACCGCGATGCGCGGGCAGGCAGTGCATGAACAATGCATCTGGCTTTGCTTGTTTCATCAAGGCGGGATTGACCTGGAAGGGCTGGAATACGTTATGGCCGCGCGCCTTGTGCTCCAGGTTCATCGATACCCAGGTATCGGTGATCACAGCATCGGCACCGGTCACGGCCCGGTCGGCATCGTGGCACAGCATGATTTCGCCGCCATTGTTGCGCGCCCAGTTGAGGATCTGGTCTTCCGGCTCAGAGCCCATTGGCACGGCCATATTCATCTTATAGCCGAAGCGGGCCGCCCCTTCGACCAGCGAATGCAGGACATTGTTGCCATCACCCGTCCAGGCCAGCGTCTTGCCCCGGATTGGGCCGCGATGTTCCTCGATGGTCATGATGTCAGCCATGATCTGGCAGGGATGGGTCAGGTCGGTCAACGCATTGATCACCGGAACGGTGGCGTGTTCGGCTAGTTCCAGCAGGCGGTTGTGATCAGTGGTGCGGATCATGATCGCATCGACATAGCGCGACAGGACTTTGGCCGTATCGCCAATCGTCTCGGCGCGGCCAAGCTGCATTTCCGTACCGGACAAAAACAGCGTCTCGCCGCCCAGTTGGCGCATGCCGACATCGAAGGAGACGCGGGTGCGGGTCGATGGCTTTTCGAAAATCATCGCCAGCATCTTGCCGGCCAGCGGCTTATCCGCTGTTCCGGCGCGGGTTCTGGTCTTGCGCTGATGGGCGTCGGACAGAATAGAGTGAAGGTCCTCGGACGTCATGGCCGAGAGGTCGAGGAAGTGTTTCGGGGATGCCATGGTGTTACCTGTCGTTCATGCCTGAGCGATTTTGAGGGCGGCCTGCGCGGACAGCGCCTCGGCGGCCTGTTCGATGCGCTTGAGGCCTTCTCGGGCCTGCTCGGCAGTCAGCGTCAAAGGCGGAAGCAGGCGGATGACGTTATCGCCAGCCGGAACGCCCAGAATATGCTCGTGGCGCATCGCATGCAGCAGGTCCGAGGACGGCACCGCCGCCTTGATGCCGAGCATCAGGCCTTCGCCGCGCACGTCTTCGATGACGCCCGGAAAACGGTCTTTCAGACCGGCCAGACCCTGGCGGAAGACCAGCGCCACATCCCGGACATTTTGCAGGAAGTCATCGGCCAAAACCAGATCGAGAACGGCATTGCCGACCGCCATGGCCAGCGGGTTGCCGCCATAGGTCGTGCCATGCACGCCAGCCGTCATGCCGGACGCAGCTTCTTCTGTGGCAAGGCAGGCACCGAACGGAAAGCCGCCGCCGATACCCTTGGCCACCGCCATGATATCGGGTGTGATGCCAGCCCATTCATGGGCAAAGAACTTGCCTGTCCGGCCAACGCCCGACTGCACTTCGTCAAGAATGAGCAGCAGGCCCTTTTCGTCGCAGATTGCCCGCAATTCGCGCAGGAACTCGGTCCCAACGACGCGAATACCGCCTTCGCCCTGGATCGGTTCGATCAGCAATGCAGCCGTGCTGTCGGTAATCGCCGCCTTCAAGGCGTCAAGGTCGCCGAACGGCACCTGGTCGAAGCCGGGCGCCTTGGGGCCGAAGCCTTCAAGATATTTTTCCTGGCCGCCCGCCGCGATGGTGGCGATGGTGCGGCCATGGAAAGCACCTTCGAAGGTGATGATATGGAATTTTTCAGGATGGCCCTTGCTATAGTGATAGCGGCGAGCCGTCTTGATGGCGCATTCCAGGGCTTCGGCACCGGAATTGGTGAAGAATACCTTGTCGGCAAATGTTGCCTCGACCAGCCGTGCGGCCAGGCGTTCCTGGCCGGGAACTTCATAAAGGTTTGACAGATGCCAGACTTTCTCCGCCTGGCTTTTCAAGGCCTCGACGAGATGCGGATGCGAATGGCCGCAGGAGGTCACGGCAACGCCGCCGGCAAAGTCGAGATATTGCTCGCCTGTTTCAGTGTAAAGCCACGGGCCCTCGCCTCGCTCGAAACGCAGCGGCGCACGTGAAAACGTGTTGAACAGCGGCGTTGATGTCTGAGCCATGACGGAAAATCCTTTCGAGCGGCTTTTTGAACTCTGAACAATGTTGCGTGGCAACCACCGAAAAACCGGTGGAAAAATCAAAAATGCCGCCTTTCGGCGGCATTTGCACTATTCCGGCTTCCGCCAGCGTTGTCAACAAAACATCGGGGCAAAGGGATTGGAACTGGATCGCACTGAGATGCGCTCGGAAACTCTCTTGATGAGGACGCATCGATAAAAAATCGGTGGATAGCAAGTTGGGGAAAAGCCTGAAATTCGATTCACGATGATTCGGCGACTCTTGTCACGGAGTCAGGCTCACACTAGGTTAATGACGAATTACTACACTGCATGCGGCGGAAACAGTCACCGACAACACGAGGAAAGTTGGGTTCCGGAACCTTCCGGGACATGGATGATGGATTCCGCGTCAAGCGCGTGCACCAGGCGGAGATTGCGGCATGAACTGGACGGACGAGCGAGTTGAAAGACTCACGAAATTATGGGCCGAAGGCCTGAGCGCAAGTCAGATTGCGACACAGCTTGGCGGCGTCAGCCGGAATGCCGTGATTGGCAAGGTTCATCGGCTGTGCCTTCCGGGCCGTGCCAAGGCAGGCGGTCCTGCTGCCACGCCAGCGCGCACACCCAAGCGGCCAGCACCGTCCACGCCCCGCGCACCGAATTTTGCTGCACGCACGCCTTCCAGCGCGCCGCGTCCTGCCGCACGCACCACTGGGGCGACCGCGCTGAACGACGATCTCGACATGGATGTCACCGAGAACATGGCTGCCTTGCCGGTTCTCAACACGACCATCCTGCCAGCCTCGCGCCGCTTGTCGCTGACGGACCTGACCGAGCGGACCTGCAAATGGCCGGTTGGCGACCCAATGGCCGACGAGTTTCACTTCTGTGGCTGCGACAGCCAGGACAATTCTCCCTATTGCAAATATCATGCGAAGCTCGCCTACCAGCCAGTAAACGAGCGGCGCCGAGCTGCTGCGAACGCGCGCTGATCTCTGCCCGTGATCTCCGATCGCATATCATAAAAAAAGCGAGCCGCCCGGCTCGCTTTTTTGTTATTCAAGGCTTCGGCTGCTTAAATCGTGTAGAGGCTTAAGCTTCCATCGAATAGCCGGCGCCGCGCACCGTGCGGATCACGTCCTGCATATTGGAAAAGTTGAGCGCCTTGCGCAGCCGTCCGACATGGACATCGACCGTGCGCTCGTCCACATAAATGTCATGGCCCCAGACGCCATCCAGCAGTTGAGAGCGGGAAAACACCCGGCCGGGTGAGGTCATCAGGAATTCCAGCAGCCGGAACTCGGTCGGCCCGAGGCGCACTTCACGGCTCTTGCGATGGACCCGGTGGGTTTCGCGATCAAGTTCGATATCGCCGCACCGCAGCAGGCTGGACAGAACTTCCGGCTTGGCGCGGCGCAGCATAGCCTTGACGCGGGCCATCAGTTCCGGTGTCGAGAAAGGCTTGACGACATAATCGTCGGCGCCGGTGGCAAGTCCGCGCACCCGCTCGCTCTCTTCGCCACGCGCCGTCAGCATGATGATTGGCAGCCGCTCGGTATCGGGCCGCATCCGCAGGCGACGACACAGTTCGATGCCGGAAACACCCGGCAACATCCAATCGAGGATCAGCAGATCCGGCACTCGTTCCTGCAGGCGAAGCTCGGCTTCGTCTCCCCGCAGAATGGTTTCGACCTCATAGCCTTCCGATTCCAGATTATAACGCAAAAGGACGCTCAGGGCTTCTTCGTCTTCAACGACGGCAATTTTCGGCAGCATTCGATCCCATACCTTCAATGAGAGAGTCTTCCCGCAAGCCTTTCCTTGTCCGCTCTGGCGAAAAAGAACACGGCAATACGAGAATTTCGATGTTTACAGCATGTTTGCGCTTTATGATGGCGCTCTACTGTGACTGGAAGGCTGGCCTGTCGCCACAGGTCGAACCTTCGGGTGAAGCCCCCACCCCATTTGGCGTCAGACGCTGAGCTGTCCGATGCCAATCTCCGTCATGGTTTCATACCCGCAACCATAGACCATGGCTGTTGGTATGCTTTTCTGTGATATCTCAAGGTCTTGATGCCTTGAGATATCAGCATGTCATTCAACACGAGGATGGGTCAGCATCCTCGCACTGTCATCTCAATCGGCAACCCCGAAAGCGGTCGTCGTATCGTCCTTCGGGCGTTCACCCTCGGGCTGTGCGCCAGTGGCCATGTAATAGATGGTCTCGGCGATATTGGTGGCATGGTCGCCGATGCGCTCGATATTCTTGGCGCAGAACAGAAGGTGCGTGCAGGTGGTGATGTTGCGCGGATCTTCCATCATATAGGTCAGCAATTCGCGAAACAGCGATGTGTAGATCGCATCGATCTCTTCATCGCGGTCGCGGATCGACTTGGCTTTTTCCGCTGAGCGGGTGGTGTAGACATCCAGCACTTCCTTAAGCTGGGTCATCGCCAGTTCCGAAAGATGCTCAATGCCGCGGGCCAGCTTGCGCGGCACGCCGGTGCCTTGGACGGCCATGACCCGCTTGGCATTGTTTTTGCCAAGATCGCCGACCCGTTCCAGATCTGAGGCGATCCTGAGCGCACCGATGATTTCGCGCAGATCGGCGGCCATGGGCTGGCGTTTTGCGATGGTGACGATCGCTTTGTCACCCACTTCACGCTCGGCATTATCCATGATCACGTCGTCCGAGATCACCTTCTGGGCGAGGGCGGCATCGGAATTGACCAGCGCGCGGACGGATTCACCCACCATCTGCTCGGCCAGACCGCCCATTTCCGAAATGCGGCGCATCAGATATTTCAGTTCCTCGTCAAAGGCGGTGTAGATATGCGCTGTCATGTTCTGATCCTTTAAAAAGATGTAGGTTTCAACCGCTTTTCGGATCAGCCGAACCGGCCCATGATATAGTCCTGGGTCCGCTGGTCGTCCGGGTTGGTGAACATCTTGTCGGTATCGTTTTCCTCGACCAGCTGGCCGAGATGGAACATCGCCGTGCGTTGGGACACGCGGGCGGCCTGCTGCATCGAATGCGTGACGATGACGATGGTAAAATTAGCCCGCAATTCGTGGATCAGCTCTTCCACCTTGGCCGTGGCAATCGGGTCCAGGGCCGAGCAGGGCTCGTCCATCAGGATCACTTCGGGGCTGACGGCAATGGCGCGGGCAATGCACAGACGCTGCTGCTGTCCGCCGGACAGGCCCGTTCCCGGCTCCTGAAGGCGATCCTTCGCTTCGTTCCAAAGACCGGCGCGCTGAAGGCTCTTTTCAACGATCTGGTCCATGTCCGCCTTGTTGCGGGCGAGGCCATGGATGCGCGGGCCGTAAGCAATGTTTTCGTAGATCGACTTGGGGAACGGGTTCGGCTTCTGGAACACCATGCCGACGCGGGCGCGAAGTTCCACCACGTCGATGGATGGATCGTAGATATCCATATTGTCGAGGGTGATCAGGCCGGTGACCCGGCAATGATCGATGGTGTCGTTCATGCGGTTCAGCGTCCGCAAGAAGGTAGACTTACCGCAACCCGAAGGACCGATCAGCGCCGTAACGGTATTCTCGCGGACATTCAGGTTCACGTCGAACAAGGCGCGCTTTTCGCCGTAGTAAACGGACACATCCTTGCCGACCATCTTGGTGTTCACTTCGGTCATCTTCTGATCCAAGGCCTTTTCAACTGCTGCTTCAGACATCATGTTCATGTTCTTAACCCTCCGGCCTGTCTTTTCGCAATCGCTTGACGTAGGCCCGATGAACTTTCCTGGACGTCATCGCCCAGGACCATGCTTCGGCTGGTTTCTACCACCGCCGCTCAAACCGCCTGCGAAGCAGGATGGCGCCGACATTCATGATCAGCAGGAAGATCAGCAGAATGATGATGGCACCGGACGTCCGCTCTACGAAAGCGCGTTCAGCTTCATTGGCCCACATATAGATCTGTACCGGCAGTGCCGTTGACGGATCGAGCGGGGTGCCTGGATAATCCGCCACGAAAGCCACCATGCCGATCAGAAGCAGCGGCGCGGTCTCGCCCAGCGCATGGGCAAGGCCGATAATCGTGCCGGTCAACACGCCAGGCATGGCCAGCGGCAACACATGGTGGAAGACCGTCTGCATCTTGGAAGCGCCCAGACCCAGTGCCGCAGCGCGGATCGACGGCGGCACGGCCTTCAAGGCTGCGCGGGTGGCGATAATGATCGTCGGCAGTGTCATCAGGGTGAGCACCAGTCCGCCGACCAGCGAGGCCGAGCGCGGCAGACCGGCGAAGTTGATGAACACCGCCAGACCCAGCAGGCCGAAGACGATAGAGGGAACGGCCGCGAGATTGTTGATATTGACCTCGATCAGGTCGGTCCAACGGTTCTTCGGGGCAAATTCTTCCAGATAGATCGAGGCGGCAACCCCGATCGGCAGAGACAGGACCAGCACGGTCAGCATCATATAGGCGGTACCGATCAAAGCCACACCAACGCCTGCCGCTTCCGGACGGCTCGATGCGCCATTGACGAAAATACCGGTATTAAAGGACTTGGCCAACGCGCCGCTTTCAGCCAGCGCATTCATCCAGCCGATCTGCTGGTCGGAAATCTTTCGGCTGCTCTCATCGACCGTCAGGTCGAATTGTCCCTTGAAGGCCGTATCGACCGTGGCACTGGCCAGAACCGAGACCGGAACCGTCTTGCCGATGATCGATGGATCGGCAACGACCATGTTGCGCAACTGGACGCGGACATTGTCGGACACCATCTCGGTCAATTGCTTCATGGCCGGACGGTTCGAAGTGTCGATCTTCAGTTTTTCTGCAAGCGCATTGCGCACCAGAACCGGATAGTTGGCCGCAACCAACACGTCTGGGTTTGTCGCGCGCTGGTTGCTCGGATCGATCAGCTTTTCGCTGAATTCAACCGGTACGGTGATCGTTGTCTGCAAGAAGGCCGTGTAGCCTTTGGAAATCACCGACGCGAGCAGCAGGAACAAGAACAGCAAGCCGAAGCTGATTGCGATGATGCCATAGGCCCGGAAACGGCGCTCGGCGGCATAGCGGCGCTTGATGCCGATGTCCCGGCGAGGACGTGATACAGGGGCAAGGGCGCCAGCGCTGTGGCCTGCCGCAGCGGGGGAGAGGGTCTCGCTCATTCGTACTGCTCCCGGTATTTGCGCACGATGTAAAGCGCATAGATATTAAGGCAAAGCGTGATGGCAAACAGGGTAATACCCAGGGCGAAGGCCACCAGCGTTTGCGGCGAGGTGAATTCAAGGTCGCCGGTCAACTGATTGACGATCTTGACGGTGACCGTTGTCATCGGCTCGAAAGGATTAAGCTGGATACGCGCCGCAACGCCTGCGGCCAGCACCACGATCATGGTTTCGCCGATGGCGCGCGAGGCCGTCATGAGCAAGGCTCCAACGATGCCAGGAAGCGCTGCAGGCAGGATTACCCGCTTGACGGTTTCCGACCTTGTGGCACCAAGGCCGAGCGAGCCGTCACGAAGCGAGCGCGGTACGGCGGTGATGATGTCGTCCGACAGGGAGGAGACGTAGGGGATCAACATGATCCCCATGACGAAGCCTGCCGTCAATACGCTTTGGGCCTGGATGAAGCTGGCGAAATCGCCGGTGGCGATGCCATTGATCTTGGCGGAGATATCACGCAGGAACGGACCGACCGATGTCAGCGCGAAAAAGCCGTAGACGATGGTCGGAATGCCCGCCAGCACTTCCAGCAGCGGCTTGGTGATGGCGCGCAGCCGTGGTGAAGCATATTCAGCCATGTAGATGGCAGCAAACAGACCGACGGGCACGGCAAACAGCATGGCGACAACGCCAATATACAAAGTGCCGAGCAGAAGCGGGATCAATCCGAACTGGCCGCCGGTATCGGTGGCGCCAGCAGCGGCAAAACGAGGGTCCCAGACTGTGCCAAAGAAGAACCGCCAGGCTGAAACCTCCCGGAAAAAGTGGGTGGCTTCCGTCAACATCGACAGGATAATGCCGACCGTTGTCAGAATGGCGATGGAAGAGCAGATCACCAGGGCCGCCTGAATGGCCTGCTCGACCCTGTTGCGCGCACGAAAACGCGGCGCGATCAACCGCAGCGCAAACAGAGCGCCTGCGAGCGAGGTGGCGATCACCACGATGGTCAGGGCCATGTCGTTGATGGCGCGCATGCCGTTCAAGGCCTCAGCCGCGACGATCATGTAAGGCTCAGGCTCGCCAGCCAGCGGCACGCCCTGTTCGGCCAGCATGGTGCGGGCCGTCGTGGCATCGGCGCTTTTCAGCTTGGCCAATTGCTCGTCGTCAAGGCTCTTCAGGCCACGCGCGATCGCACCAATGGTGCCGTAATTGAGGTTCTGTGTGGCTCCGGCTTGCGCCTTGACCTCATCGGGCATCGCGTCGCGTACCCGCGTTTCGATCAGCGATGGCGCAATCGCCATCCAGAGGCCCAGCACCAGGAAGGCAGGCACAACTGCCAGAATAGAAACAAAACTGCCGTGATAGCCATAGCGGGAATGCAAGGCAGACGCGCGGCCTTGTGCGAGCGACTGCGCCCGTGACGAGCCCAGCAGGTAGCCGATGATCCCGATAGCAATGACGATAAAAATTAGGATTGACGTACTCATTCTACCATCCCCGGCCTCTCCACGCCCTGCCGCCAAGGGCTGGGCCGTATGTTACGTCATCAATAAACATCAACCGCAACATCATGATGAGACTGGCGCGGACAGTGTCCGCGCCAGCCTCAAAGTCTTACTTGCCAGCGGTGAACTTGGCGCGGAACTCTTCGCGTTCCTTGTCGGGAGCCGGAACCAGGCCGTAATTGGCCAGCGGGCCGTCAGGGCCGATCATCTGCTCGGAAAGGAAGAAGTCGACATATTCCTTCATGCCAGGAATGACGCCGAGATGGGCCTTCTTGACGTAGAAGAACAGCGGACGCGAAACCGGGTATTTGCCGGTGGCAACGGTTTCAACCGAAGGCTTGACGCCGGAAACGGTAGCGACCTTCAGCTTGTCGGCATTGTTTTCATAGAAGGACAGGCCAAACACGCCGATGGCGGTCTTGTTGGCAGAGATGCGGGCCAGCGTTTCGCTGTAATCGCCATCGATATCGACAGCCTTGCCATCCTTACGTACGGCGATGCACTTCTTGGCAGCGGCCTTTTCATCATTCAAGGCAGCCTTGATCGCGTCCAGCGATTTGGTGTCCTTGCAGCCCTGCGTCATGATCTTCTCTTCGAAGACTTCGCGCGTGCCGTGCTTTTCGCCCGGAATGAATGCCATGATGTCGGTGTCCGGCAGGTCCTTATTGACTTCCGACCACTTCTTGTAGGGGTTGGCAACAAGCTTGCCGTCAACCACGACTTCCGCAGCCAGACCCTTGTAAAGGTCGGTCGGCACGAGTGCGAGGTCCTTGTTGGAGCTGTCGACGGCGAAAACAATGCCGTCATAGCCGAACTTGACCTCCTGGATGTCGGTTACGCCAGCAGCCTTACAGGCTTCGGCTTCGGACTTGTTGATCGGACGCGAGGCATTGGCGATATCGATGGTTTCCGGACCAACGCCCTTGCAGAATTCCTTCAGGCCAGCGCCAGTGCCGCCGGATTCAACGACCGGGGTCTTGAACTTGGTAAAGGTCTCGCCAAATGTTTCAGCAACGATCTTGGCATAGGGAAGAACGGTGGAGGAACCAGCGATCTGGACCTGATCACGCGCAGCGGCGGCGCCAGCAAAGGCGACTGAGGCGACCAGAGCCGCTACGGACAGTTTCAGCATATTCATTTATCTCTCCCGAGAATGAGCTTTCGTGTGGGATGCAAGCGTCTGTCGCTTACAATCGCCGTGCTCCGGCGGCTTGTTCTTAAGCCCCGACAGGCTCTGCTTTTATGTCAGTTAGGTGAAACATTTGTGACAGTTCAACCTATTGATTTATATCGGCAAAAATTATAAGGGCCGGGAAGATGCGCGAGATCTGTCAAAAACGGACGGTAAAATCCGTTCCTTGACCAAGTTCGGAGCGGATGATCAGCCGCGCCCGGTGGCGGGTCAGGATATGCTTGACGATGGCAAGCCCCAGCCCGGTTCCTTTCTTGGAGCGGCTATCGGCCACACTGACACGGTAAAAGCGTTCCGTCAGGCGCGGTACATCCTCGGCGGGCACGCCAGGCCCCTTGTCCACCACGCTGACTTCCACGCCGCTGGCCTTCTGGCGTAGAAAAACGTCCACCTGCTTGCCCTCCTGGCCATATTTACAGGCATTTTCGATCAGGTTTTCGAAAACCTGGATCAGTTCATCGCGGTCGCCCGTGACCTCAACGCTCTCCTGTGGCAAATGCAGGCGCAGGTCCACATCCAGCTCTGCGGCGAGTGGGGTCAGGCTGTCACGCACATGGGTCAGAACGGGCTGGAGTGCCACTTTCTGGTCGGGCGCCAGATGGGCTTTCAGCTCCAGCCGGGACAGGGACAGCAGATCATCCACCAGCCGGCTCATCCGGTTGGCCTGATCCAGCATGATGCCCAGAAAGCGCTCCTGCGCCTTCAGGTCGTTGCGGGCGGGGCCGAGCAGGGTTTCGATGAAACCGCGCAAGGAGGCGAGCGGCGTGCGCAGTTCGTGGCTGGCATTGGCGACGAAATCCGAACGCATTCTGTCGATGCGGCGCAGTTCCGAAATATCGCGAAAGGTCATGACGAAAAGGGCCGAATCCCTCTTCAGTTGCGGCAGGGACAGGGGCGCGACCCGCACCGCGAAGACCCTTTCGGAGGGCAACACTTCTGAATGTTCGATCTGGTTGGGCAAGCCGTTGCCGACGGTCTCGCGCACCATGTCGAGAATGCCGGGTGAGCGCCAGCGGGCGGAAATATGCATGCCGGTTTCCAGTTTGCCAAAGGCCTTTTCGGCGGCGCCGTTCTGGAAGACGACCCCACCATCCGAGCCGAACACCACGCAGGGCAGATCGATAGCCGCGATTGTCGCCTGCACAAGTCCCTCGACCTCTTCTCCGTGCGGCAGGATAGGCGAGGGTGCCACAGGTAACTGTTCTGGCGGATCTTTGTCTTCGGTGCCTTTATAGAGCAGGATGACGATCAGCGAAAACAGCAGCAAGACGACGCCGAACTCGCTATCGGCACCGGCCAGCACTGCTGAGCCGGAGACCAGGAGTGTCATTAGGATAAAATCCCAACGGTCGCGCAATCGCTCGCCAAAGCGCCGCCAGGATGGAAAGTACTGCTTCAATGAAAACCTCCGGCGGCGGTATGGGTGGGTTGGAGAGATACCCTATTCCTGTTGCATGACAGGATTTTACCGCCTACGCACGAATGAATGTCAACGCACGGATGGGAACGAAGCGTCGCACTCCCACGTTTCGAACAGGTTGTTGAAGATTTTGACAGTTTCATGGTCAATATACTCAAATCAGACGGTACTGGCGACAGGGAGAATGGAATGGATGACGAGCAGCAGGCAGGCAGTCGTGGCGTAACCTTGCGGATCAGAGGTGAATTGCGCGCCTTTGATATCGACGATCCGGTTCTGCCGGACTGGGTTGAAAAGGAAGCGCTGAGCTCTGGCGGTCATCCCTATGACAAAAAGTTGAAACGAGAGGTCTATGACGAGGAGTTGAAGAAACTCCAGATCGAACTGGTCAAGGTGCAGTACTGGTTGCAATCGACCCGCAAACGGGTGATGGCCCTGTTCGAGGGACGGGATGCAGCGGGCAAGGGCGGCACGATTCACTCCATTCTCGAATATATGAATCCCCGCTCGGTCCACAATGTCGCCTTGACCAAACCGACGGAAACCGAACTCGGTCAATGGTATTTTCAGCGCTATATCACCCATTTTCCGGGCGGGGGCGACATGTCGCTGTTCGATAGATCCTGGTATAACCGCGCTGTGGTCGAGCCGGTTATGGGCTTTTGCACGCCCGACCAATACGAGCATTTTCTGGAACAGGCGCCACGGTTCGAAAAGCTGATCCGGCAGGAAGGCATTTATTTCTTCAAATTCTGGCTCGATATCGGTCAGGAAATGCAGATCAAGCGCTTTCACGACCGCCGTCACGATCCGCTGAAGGTCTGGAAACTATCGCCGATGGACATTGCCGCCCTGGATAAATGGGGCGATTACACCGAAAAACGCGACCGGATGCTGAAGGAAACCCATACCAAGCACGCGCCCTGGATTGTGGCCAAGGCGAATGACAAGCGCCGGGCTCATCTCAATGTCATAAGGCACATGCTGCTTTCCCTTGACTACGAGGGCCGCGACATAAAGGCGATCGGTGAGATCGACAAAAAGATCGTCGCAGAGGCGCCAGATATACTCTGACGACGGACACTGTCCGAAGGGTGTTTTGAAGCAAACACTCAGCAGATTTGGCTTGCGACAGCATCTTCTCGGGTTTCGTTCAGGGCAACGATACTGTCGCAGCAATCACTTGCCGGGAAGAACGCGCACAGCATAAAGATTGATGCCGTTGCCCTGACCGCTGATATCGGCGTTGATCAGAAGCTGCCCAGGAGCATTGGGAGCGACACCATTTGACAGGTTCACCCGAAACAACAGGTCGGCTTTTTCGGGATTGGCGGTGAAGCGGTGACGGGCGCAATCGCCCAGGCGATCAAATGCGCAGCTCAGCGAGAACTGAACCGGTTTTTCACCAGAAGACTGCACCGTCAGGGCGATGGTCGAGGTTCCTCCAGCCATTTGTCGCAACAGGTCAGGCGCAATTTCGATGGCGGCCGTCCCATCCATGTCGGTGCTGCGTGAAACGATATGGACAGCCTGGCCATCGCTGGCGCCGACCACTTCTGCCGTGGCGTTTGGCCTCACCTTGATTTTCGAGGCGTCGTCAGGCTGGAAGGCCTCTATCCAATCATTGGAAAAACCGCGTTGCGGATCGATTGTCTTTGGCTCGTTTGCCGCTTCTCCACCGGATTGATCGGTGGGCTGGTCGCCGTTGAAATCTTCCGACGACACAGTCGGCGTCGGCGAGGGCGCACCCGTCTGCCGCTGGGCAGGCGAAAGCAACAGGCCGGTGGAATAGACCCACCAGGCAGCAATGCCGAGGGAAGACAGGAGGGTGACGGAAATCAACAGGCGAGACAGCACGCCCCGGCGACGGCGTGGCTTTGCAACGGGCTCCGCGCGCATACGACGGGCAGGCTCTTCGTCATATTCTTCCTCTGCGCTCTCTGGCTCCCCACTCATTGGCCGAGCCGAAAACGACGCAAAACTTGCCATGCCCGCCGGATCAGCGCGGTCATGCCGCTCAGCCCGGACATCATCAAGGTCAAGGCTTGGCTCGGCAGGCTGTCCGTGATCACGGTCGACACCGAAGGACAGGGAAGCCGAATCGTCGCCAGCAGCGTGCGCATCGGCTGGAGCAGATGGCGCGGGCCCTCTTGGCGGCATTGGCGCCGAATGCGAGGGCGACATGGGTGGCGAAGCCGGAGCGCGTGTCACGGGTTCAATTGCGGCTTCGGCTTTCAGCCGCGCCCGCTCCTGCTGCTCGATTGCATGAATAGTCGCTTCCAACCGATGGCGCTGCTCGGCCACGGTCTCAGGATCGTTGACATTCTGCTTCTTGAGACCTGCTTCCAGAGCCTGACGCGCAGACTGGTAAATTCTGGCCCGAACTTCAGCCCGCGATCGTTCCGACCGGTCGAGGGCGCTTCTGATGGCCGTTTCCAATCCGCTCACGCGAGACCTTTCCACATTCATGGCCCGCGACGAAATGTATCGGGCACTCTTCTTCCCTTGAATCGGTAATCGGAGACTAGGCAAACCGCAAGCCCGCAGCCCATTCCGCGACAGATCGATAGTGGAAAAACGTCATTATAAACTCTACCGAGTGGCTTGTGACGGTTCTGGGTCACGTTCTGTCCACCCCGGTCGCTCGGGCGCACATCGAGGTCTTGTCAATGCGGCGGACCGTGAGTGCTACTCTTTTCAACCGGCAACAGGTCTGCTAGGCTTTTGACGTTTACGCGAACGTCAATTTTTTGAGGCCCAAATGGCTCTTCCAGATATCCTCTCCCGTCACCTCAGACTTCCGGTGATTGCATCGCCTTTGTTCATCATTTCGCATCCGCGTCTGACGGTGGCGCAGTGCAAGGCGGGTGTGGTCGGTGCCTTCCCGGCGTTGAACGCCCGGCCGGAATCGCAACTGGACGAATGGCTGGATGAGATCACCCAGGAGCTTGCAGCCCATGATCGCGCAAATCCCGAGCGTCCGGCTGCGCCGTTCGCCGTCAACCAGATCGTCCACGGCTCCAACAAACGGCTGGAGCACGACCTGGGCATGTGCGTCAAATACAAGGTGCCGATCGTCATCTCTTCGCTGGGTGCCGTGCCTGAAGTGAATGCTGCCATCCATTCCTATGGCGGCATCGTGCTGCATGACGTGATCAACAATCGCCATGCCCATTCGGCGATCCGCAAGGGTGCCGATGGCCTGATCGCTGTTGCCGCGGGCGCAGGCGGCCATGCGGGAACTCTGTCCCCCTTCGCGCTTATCCAGGAAATCCGGGAATGGTTCGATGGGCCGTTGTTGCTTGCCGGTTCGATTTCGACCGGCGGCGCCATTCTTGCCGCGCAAGCGGCAGGTGCCGACATGGCCTATATCGGTTCGCCCTTTATTGCCACGCAAGAGGCGCGGGCGCCGGACGCCTATAAGCAGGCTCTCGTTGAGGCCAGCGCCACTGATATCGTCTACTCTAACTATTTTACCGGTATTCACGGCAATTATCTGCGCTCCTCCATCGTTGCCTCGGGCCTGGACCCTGACAAACTGCCGGAAGCCGATCCCAGCAAGATGGATTTCGGCAGCGCCGTCACTGGCGCCAAGGCCTGGAAGGACATCTGGGGCTGTGGCCAAGGCATCGGGGCCATCAAGGCCGTGGAACCCGTGGCTGCGCTGGTCGATCGACTGGACACGGAATATCGCGCCGCCCGGGACAGGATCTGCGGAAAAGTGTAACGGATACCAAAAGGCATCTTGAAATCTGCGATGTTTGCCTGTATCCACCCGCACACATCGCAGGTCGGTCTTCGGCCTCGCGTGCCGCTTTAGCTCAGGTGGTAGAGCACATCATTCGTAATGATGGGGTCGCAGGTTCGAGTCCTGCAAGCGGCACCATTTAACCACTGGTATAGCAGGTTTTTTTACCGCCAGCCATTTGCTGGGTGAGAGAGCCATTTTGAGTGGCCACCCTATGCGACCCAGACTAACAGATTGTTTGGCAAGCCAGATAGCCGACAAGCAACCTTCGAATGTTGAATGGGTGAAACTGCTCCTCTGTGGCCTGCGACGGTCCATGCCGAACGGATTTTTGTCCAAGCCAGCCTTTAAAGGGATGGTGCCTTTGATCGGACTGTCTATGAGAGTGTCTATCACGGCTTCCCCTTTATTCGGAACTTTACGACTTCCAGCGCGGTTATTTCTCTTTAAATCAGCAAAGGGAGATGTTTCATGCCCCGTGGTGACAAATCCGCTTATACCGACAAGCAAAAACGCAAGGCTGAACACATCGAAGAGAGTTACGAAAATCGTGGCGTACCCGAAAAGGAAGCGCAAAGCCGCGCCTGGGCGACGGTGAACAAAGAAAGCGGTGGCGGCAACAAGTCAGGGTCCGGTCGCGGCCACCCCGAAAGCCACGCATCCTCGCAAAAGGGTGGACGCAAGGGCGGCAGGACCTCTGCGGCAAGAACTAGGGAAGAGCGATCTGCCTCCGCAAAGAAGGCCGCAGCGACCCGTAAACATAATGAGCAGCACGCCCATCATTGACCGTTACAGCGCCATGCGTTTCATGAAAGGCATGGCGCTGTAACAAACAGAGCCTGTCAGGCTGCGATCGATCTTGCAGTCTTTTCAAAAGCTTCGGCCCAGAGGCCAAGCGCTTCCTCATCATGCCGGGCGGAAAGATAGTAGCGACCGAACTGGTTATACATCGACATCACGCCGTTGCGCCGCAGTTCGGTATGAAGTCTGGTGGTAAAATCCTTGTCGGACAGCTGTGCTGCTTCGCGGTAGTTAGAGGGCGGCGTCTTGCCGCGCCAGAGTGTAAAGACGGTGCCATAGCCGCTCGCACAGATGTCGATGCCTGCATTGTTGAAGGCATGGATCGCATGCGCCTGGAGGTCGGTTCCCACCTTTTCGAGCGCGCCGTAATTGACAGTATCAATGACACTCATCGCCGCCTTCACGGCGGCGCAGGCGACCGGGTTGCCATTGTAGGTGCCGGCGCGGTTGACACGACGGTCCTCAAAGGCTGCCATGACCTCTGGCGTGCCGAGCAAAGCCGCAACGGCAACGCCGTTGCCAATGGCCTTGCCAACCGTCGCAAGATCCGGACGGATACCCATCAGATGGCTTGCCAGGCCACCATGCAGCCGAAAGCCCATCAGCACTTCATCCATAATCACCAGCGCGCCATGCTGGTGGGCAATCGAGGCGACGTGTTGCAGATATCCGGGATCGGCGAGAATACATCCTGCATTGGCCATCATCGGCTCCAGGACGATGGCGGCGATATCATCGCATTCTTCAAACAGCAGTTCGACATCCTGCCGATCGTTGAAGCGAAGCAGTAAGGTATTACCATTCGCTGGACGCTCATTTGTCGCCATTTTCGCTTCCGGCGCTCCGGCATTGCCGAAAGCCACGTCATCGAACCAGCCGTCATAACCGGCAGCCATCTTGACGATTTTCTGCCGCCCGGTCAGCGCGCGCGCCGTCCGGCAGGCCAGATGCACCGCCTCGCTGCCGGAGTTGAGAAAAATGACCTTGGTCAGATCCCCGCTATGGGCAGCAAGAGCGGCTGCCGCTTCCTCTTCAAGCGCGTGGGCATAGGCGGGCATCGAGCCCTTGCTCAAGGCTTCGCGGATGGCTTCGGTGACGACAGGATCGGTATGTCCGAGGAACGTGGCACCGAAGCCAAGGGCCGTATCGACATATCGCCGACCGTCTTCGTCCCAGACATAAGGCCCCTGTGCATTGGCGACGAGAAATCTCTTCCCGTCCAGATCGGGAACTTCACGTCCGCCGCTGGATATACCGCAAACCAGATGTTGCATCATTAAACTCCAAACAGGCTTGGAAGCCATTCGGTCAGGATGGGGAAAGCGACGAGGGCCGCAACACAAACCACGCTGGCAATCCAATAGGGAACCAGCCACTTCGAGACCGACCACATGTCGATTTTTGCGACATTGCAGACGACAAAGATGTTCGTGCCAATCGGCGGGGTAAACAGACCAATGCCGAGCGTCATGGTGAAGACGATGCCGGTCTGGTAGGGCGTCATGCCCGCCGCCAGGGCGATCGGTACCAGTATCGGCGCCAGAATGATCAGCGCTGGCCCAAGATCGAGCCAGAAGCCGACGACTTTCAACAACACCAGCACCAGGATGATGGTGACAAGCGGTGTCGTATGCAGGCCGGTAATCCAGGCGGCGGCATTGGCCGGCACCTGTTCGACCGTCAGAATCCAGCCGAACGGTGTGGCGAGCGCCATGATCATCATGATCACGCCGGTTGTTGCCACGGCAGCCGACGCTGCCGAATAGAGCGACCGCAGCGGAAGCTCACGATAGACGAAGATTCCCACCAGGAAGGAATAGACGACGGCGAGCGCCGAGGCTTCCGTGGCCGTTGCGATGCCGCCAATGATCGAGCCCAGCACCAGCACTGGCATCAGCAGGGCAGGGAGGGCGCCAAGCGCATCCCTGCCAATTTCACCCCATTGCGCGGGTGTTTCGTTGCGCGGAAAATTATGGCGTTTAGCGACGATGTAGGATGTGACCATAAATGTCACTGCGATGAACAGGCCTGGCAGCAGGGCTGCCACCAGCAGGCCGCCGATCGAGGTGTTGGTCAGCACGCCATAGAGGATCAGAATGACGCTCTGTGGACCGATAATGCCAAGGGTGCCGGAGGCGGCTGTTACGGCGGCGGCAAAGGCTTTCGGATAGCCACGCTCGGCCATGGCAGGGATCATGATCGATCCGACGGCACCGGTATCGGCGGTCGCCGAGCCGCTGATGCCCCCATAGACGAGGGCCGTTGCAACATTGACGAGGCCAAGGCCGCCGGTAATGCGGCCGAAGACATGTTCCGCGACCCGCATGATCCGGGTGGTCAGGCCGCCACGGTTCATCAATTCCCCGGCAAAGAGAAACAGAGGAATGGCCGCAAGAGTAATGGCATCGGCACCGCGGATCGTCTGCTGTGCAAACCAGGCGAAGGGCAGGCCGAGATGGCCGACATAGATTGTCAGCAGGCTGGCCACGCCCATGCACCAGGCAATGGGAACGCCGATCAGCAGCAGAAAGGAAAAGCTGAGGATAAGGATGGCAACGGTCATCGCAGTGATCCTTCCTGGGGCTTTTCCGGCAATGGACGAACCTTGTGGGAAAGGCGGTAGAGCGCAATGCAGACGGCTGCGACACCAAGAATGAGGATTGTCGCGGTGATCACGCCGGTCGGCATGCGCAAGACGGATGTCGGCACCTTCCACGAGCGCTGCCAGACCGCCCAGCCGCTGATGACGAAAGCCAGCCCCATGGTCAGAAGCGCCAGGTTGGCGATGGCATCGAAGGCGGCCCGCAGACGGGGCGGGGCGCTGTGCTTGAGGGCTTCGAAAGCGACGTTTTCACCCCGGACTTCGGCATTGATCAATCCGATGAAGATGATCCAGATGAAGGCGATCCCGGCGACTTCGAAGGACCATTCGAACCCGCCCAAACCGAAATAGCGGGCAATCACGCCAAGCAGCGTTGATCCGAACATGACGATGAAGGCCAGTACACCCGCAAACTCGAAGATGCGCTTCAACCACCCCCACCCGCCGGGTGAGGGGTTTTCTGAAAACTGATCCATGGATGGGCCTCAGTTCGCGCTTGCGGCTTGTTTTACCGCCGAAACGAGATCACTGCCCCATTCTTTCGAGAATTGGTCGTAGACCGGCGAGACTAGCGCGACAAACGGTGTGGTATCGACTTTCGTCACCTTGACGCCCTTGCCCTCGAGCTTCTTCTGGGTGTCGGCATAGGCCTTGTCCAAGGCGCTGCGATACCAGATGACGGTGTCTGTCGCGGCTTTCTTCACGGCGGCCTGTTCGTCAGGCGTCAGCGACTCCAGCTTGTCCTTGTTCATATACCACCAGTTGGCGGTCCAGATATAATTGGAGATCGACAGGTCCTTGGCGACTTCATACCATTTTGAGTCCCAGTAATCGCGCATTTCAGGCTCTACGGCAGCAACGACATGCGATTGCAGCGCGGTATAGACTTGACCAAAAGGAATGGATTCCGCCAAGGCGCCAAGCTGCTTCATGGTGGCGAGAATAACGGGATTGGGAGGCGTGCGAATTTTTACGCCGGCCAGATCCGCAGGCTTTTCAATGGGCTTGCTGGTGGCGAACTGGCGAAAGCCGGAGTCGAGCACGCCGAGCATCACATAGCCGCGCTCCTCGCCGAGGCGTTGGATCTTCTGGCCTTGTTCGCCATCGAGAAATGCGTGAACGTTCGATGCGTCCTTGAACAGGAACGGCAGCGACAGCACGTTGAGACGCGGATCGATGGCGTCGACCGCACCGCCAAGACCGATGTCGATTGAACCTGCACCGACGCCATCGGCAATCGGGCCTTCGTCGCCAAGCTGGGCATTCGGGAAGATCTGAACCTTCACCGATCCCTTGGTGTTCTCACCAACTTCCGTTGCGAATTTTTGAACCGCTTCATTGATCAGGCTTTCAGGCGCCGAAGCATGCGCCAGCCGCAATGTTGTTTCGGCATTGGCTGTGCTGGACCAAAGGCTGGAAAGACCAAGTACGGTGCCGAGCATGATGGCAGGCAGCCGGCTGCTTTTGTTGAGAGTGAACATGAATTCCCCTTTACGTTCTTCTTGTGTTGACGCAGCATGAGAATAATTGTCATTGCGCGGCTGAAAATGACAATTTTATTATTGATGCATAAGCGCCGCTGATAGCAGCCGTTTTCTGAAACGGTTGCGCCTTGGGAGATAGGAAGCGTTTCGACGGTCGATTGGTCAATGGCGGAGCAGAATGCGCAATCTCGATAGCGACGCACTGGCAAGCTTTGTAGCTGTTGCCGAGACGGGCAGTTTCACGGCGGCGGCAGAACGGCTGGGACGCACGCAGGCCGCGGTCAGCATGGCGATCGGCAAATGGGAAGAGCGTCTTGATCTGCGATTGTTCGATCGTGGGCATCGCCGGGTCACCTTGACGCCGATCGGGGAAAGATTGCTCGGCTATGCGCGGCGCATACGAGCCATCGAGGATGAAGCCTTGGCCACGCTGCTGGAGGGCCGCAACGAAAGCCGCGTTCGGCTCGGCATGCCCGATGACTACCTGACACTGTTTGGCACGGCGCTGATGCAGCGTTTTGCGCCACAGCATCCCAAGGTCAATCTGGACCTGCAATATGATTTCTCTCACCATCTGGAAGGCATGGTTGAAAGTCGGGAGCTGGATATTGCCATCATAACGCAAAGTCCGGCGGAGCCTAAGGGGGAGTTGATCCGCCTGGAACGGCAGGTTTGGTGCGCGGCGCCAAACCGTTACCCGGAACAAAGCAGTACCGTTCAACTGGCGCTTTTTCCTGACGGCTGCCGGTCCCGGCCACAGGTTCTGGCAGCGCTCGACCGTGCAGATCGCCGTTGGCGCATTGTCTATTCGTCATCGGACATTGCTGGAATTCAGCTGGCGGTTCATTCGGGAGACTTGTTGACGGTTCTGCCGGAGACGGCAGTGCCTGCGAACTGGCGCAAGCTGGGAATGGATGATGGCCTGCCGGAACTGCCGATCTTGCGGTTGGCAATGGTTCTGCCCCAGCAACCGCGTCTGCCGGTCAGGCAATTGGCGACGTTCCTGCGTGCAGAATTCCAGCATTCTCTTTCTACCGCATAACACCTCAACCAGTGTCACCCTGGAATAGTCTCATGATCTCCAATGCACTTGCCTCTATGCTGGCACGGCGTAACATCCATTATGGCTGGATCGTCGTCGCGGCAACCTTCCTCACCATGCTGGTCACGGCAGGTGCCATGGGCGCCCCAGGTGTGCTCATCAAGCCGCTTCAGGATGAGTTTGGCTGGGAGACCTCGCAGATTTCTTCGGCGCTTGCCGTGCGACTGGTGCTGTTTGGCCTGATGGGGCCGTTCTCGGCGGCGTTCATGAATTATTTCGGCGTCCGGAAAGTCATCGTCTTCGCAATGATCCTGATTTCCAGCGGCTTTGTTGGGTCATTGTTCATGACGGAGATCTGGCAGCTTCTGCTGCTTTGGGGCGTGGTCGTCGGCCTCGGTACAGGCCTGACAGCCATGGTGCTCGCGGCCACCGTTTCGGCCCGCTGGTTTACCAGGCATCGCGGCCTCGTCGTCGGCATGCTCTCGGCAAGCTCGGCCACCGGTCAACTGGTTTTCCTGCCACTGATGGCGCAATTGACGGAAAGCTACGGCTGGCGAATGACAGTGTTTTTCGTCTGCGGCATGATCCTGCTGGCTGCACTCATTGTGCTGGCCGTGATGCGTGACCGTCCCTCCGATCTCAACCTGCCCTCTTTTGGGGAGGAGCAGGTGATAACGCCATTGCCACAGACCGGTGGCCTGCTGACAATGTTGGCAACACCCGTTTCCGTGCTCAGGGAGGTGTCAAAGACATCCACCTTCTGGATTCTTTTTGCGACGTTCTTCATCTGCGGGCTCAGCACCAACGGACTGATCCAGACGCATTTCGTCACGCTCTGCGGCGATTTCGGCATTCTGCCGGTGGCCGCTGCCAGTGTGCTTGCGGTGATGGGCATTTTCGACTTCTTTGGAACGATCGGCTCCGGTTGGCTCTCCGACCGCTTCGACAATCGCTGGCTACTTTTCTGGTATTACGGTCTGCGTGGCCTGTCGTTGCTCTTCCTGCCGTTCAGCGATTTCAGCTTTTACGGACTGTCGATCTTTGCTGTCTTCTACGGCCTGGACTGGATCGCCACCGTGCCCCCAACCGTCAAGATCGCCGCTGACCGCTTCGGTCGTGAAAAAGCAGGGATCGTTTTCGGCTGGGTCTTTACCGGTCACCAACTCGGCGCTGCGACTGCGGCCTATGGCGCCGGTCTGTCTCGCACGGAGTTGCAGAGCTATTTACCCGCTTTCTTCATCGCCGGAGCTTTCTGCCTGCTGGCCTCGATTCTGGCGATTACCTTGGAGAAAACCGGTCGTTCAGTGCCCTCGGCAGCCCATTGAGACGAGGAGCCATTGTCAGGGAAAAGGAGAGGCTGTTTTCCTGAAAGGACAAATGGCAACAAAAAGATCCAGAGGCTCTTCGTTTCAAATAGGCCGGTCCATAAAAATCGAATCATTGATTTAGCTGAATGCATACTTGGCCATGATAAATTCCTCCCGGATAGAGTGTGAGGATCAAGTATGATTGTTCAACTTAACACCTCGGTTCCTTCTGCGGGTGCGCCAAAAGAAGATACCGCCAGTCCTTTTCAAGAGGGAGCCGTTTTGCCGGAGACCTTAAGTCTTGCCGAGCGCGAGACCTATAATCTGGCCCTGGATGCGCAAAATGGTGACAATGTTCTGGATAAGGTCATCCTGAACGTCGTGCAGCCTCCCGCTCTCGTGTTGTTTGCCCTTCTGGACGCGGGCCGGGTCTTCCCGGATGTGCCTCTGCCCCAGGCGCAGGATGCGTATGATCGCATGGCTGATACCACGGAGATCGAGGTGCCTGATGTCGGCGATAGCTCGAAAAACCAACCGGGAGCCAAACCCGCCAAGACTGACAGCGGCTTCGCCGACAGTGGAAGCAATACAATATCCTCGCCCATTGCTGCTGGGACTTCGTCCGCATCATCGACCATCTCGACCTCGGCACCGTCGATTACCGCCTGATCCCACAGGTCCGACTTAAGACCGTGCGCCCTAACGTTAAAGTGTGCCCTTAAGAGTGTTTTCAGGTCTTAACCCTGTACGCTAAATCGTCCGTCCGGACGCTCGCCATCTTGCATGGACGGCAACGTTTGATAGCGCAAGCACCGCGCCGCGCGCAATTTCCCCACTTGAGATATGTCAATGCCGACCACCCGGCAATCGCGTTTTATCGCGCCGACATTACTCCAGTATTCACCGGTGAGTTTGGTGCCATGGGGGTAAATTATGAAAATAACACAAGATGTTACAATTGACGTGATTATGCCTGACCGGGCGAAAAGCGTTGGTGCGGGCCGAAGTATCCCTTCCGGACAGGCCTGACGATAGAGGAGATGGATTTCCGATGCTGCGTGATCGTATTCGCTACAGACCTCTGATGGACAAGCTGGTCACAGCCGACGAGGCCGCCGCCATGATCGAAGACGGCATGACCATCGGCATGAGCGGCTTTACCCGCGCCGGGGAAGCCAAGGCGGTGCCGATGGCGCTGGCGGAGCGCGCCCGTAAGCATCCTTTGAAAATCACGCTGATGACCGGTGCGTCGCTGGGCAATGATCTCGACAAGACGCTTGTCGAAGCCCATGTCGTGTCACGGCGCATGCCGTTTCAGGCCGATCCGGCGCTGCGCAAGGCGATCAATGCCGGCGAGGTGATGTTCATCGACCAGCATCTTTCAGAAACGGTTGAACAGTTGCGCACCGGTCAGATCGCGCCGGTCGATATTGCCATCATTGAGGCGGTGGCCATTACCGAGCATGGTGGCATTGTGCCGACCACATCGGTTGGCAATTCCGCCAGCTTTGCCATTCTCGCCAAGAAAGTGATTATCGAGCTGAACCTATCGCAGCCGATCACGCTGGAAGGCCTGCACGACATCTATATCCCGTCGCGGCGCCCGGCTCGTATGCCGATCCCCGTTGTGACGCCGGAAAGCCGTGTCGGGCTGCCCTATATTTCTATTCCTCCGGAAAAAATTGCCGCCATTGTCGTCTCGGAGAAACAGGACAGCTCGGCCCCTATTCAGCCGCCGGACGACGATACCAAGGCCATTGCCAGCCATCTGATTGAGCTTTTGCTCAACGAAGTGCGCCAAGGCCGGATGGGCTACGATCTCCAGCCGTTGCAGGCCGGGATTGGCACCATTGCCAATGCCGTCTTGCATGGCTTTATCGATACACCGTTCCATGACTTGAAGATGTATTCGGAGGTCTTACAGGATTCGACCTTCGAATTGATCGATGCCGGCAAGATGACTTTTGCCTCTGCCTCGTCGATTACCCTGTCGGCGGAGATGTATCAGAAAGTCCTGCCAAAACTGGCTGAATACAAGCATCACCTCGTGCTGCGTCCGCAGGAAATCAGCAATCATCCTGAAGTCATTCGGCGGCTGGGGCTGATCTGCATCAATACGGCGCTTGAATTCGACCTCTACGGCAATGTGAATTCCACTCATGTCGGCGGCACGCAGATGATGAACGGCATCGGCGGATCTGGTGATTTTGCCCGCAATGCCTATCTGTCGATTTTCGTTACCAAGTCTATTGCCAAGAATGGTGCGATTTCCTCTGTCGTTCCTATGGTCAGTCATGTCGATCACACCGAACACGACGTCGATATTCTCATTACCGAACAGGGGCTTGCCGATCTACGCGGTCTGGCGCCGCGCGAAAGGGCGCGGCTGGTTCTCGACAACTGCGTGCATCCCGATTACCGCGACCAGCTTGCCGATTATTATCAGAGGGCGCTCGTGCGTGGGGGGCATACGCCTCACATTCTCGAAGAGGCGTTTTCCTGGCATCAATCGATGCGTGAGACAGGAACCATGCGCCGATAAGATTTGACTGGTATCAAGCGTCTAATGACGATAAACCGGTTTCGACACCAGAGCCGGGCGGCATGATGCTGACCCGGGGCGGATACAGACCGGACCCGACAATGATTAAACCGCATGCCGACCGATCCGCCCTATCTCTTTCTGAAAAGCAGACCATCACAGCTCCACCCCGCCGCTCAAGGCGGCGCGGCTTGACCATGTCCATGCGCTCGGCCACTCGGCCGCTCGCTATTATCATGCTCGGCGTGCTGTTGGTGGGCTGCGCATCGCGGGCGGTGGGCGTGATGAAGCCGGTTGGTGCGGTTAAGGCTGCCAATGCCAGCGAGGTCAACGTGCTGGCCGCAACGACCCGTGCGCCGTCGGAGGATAAATCTATCCTGTTCAGCGGTGAGCGTGGAACGGGTCTTATGATCGATGCCGTCACCATTTCGATCCCTCCCGACGCAACCCGCAAGATCGGTGAGGTTCAATGGCCAAAGAAGCTGCCGCCGGATCCGCGTAAGGAGTTCGCGACAGTTGCCGTCCAGCCCATTCAGAACGACCAGCAGCGCCGGGCCTGGCTGAACACCCATGCAAAGGGCAAGCACCGCGTGCTGTTGTTCGTGCATGGGTTCAATAATACCTACGAGGATTCCGTCTATCGCTTTGCCCAGATCGTTCACGATTCAGGCACGGATGTGGTGCCGATGGTGTTTACCTGGCCGTCTCGCGCCAGTATTTTCGATTATAATTACGACAAGGAAAGCACCAATTACTCCCGCGATGCCCTGGAAGAAATGCTGACCCGCATGACCAGCGACCCGCAGGTTTCAGATGTGACCGTCATGGCGCATTCGATGGGATCGTGGCTTGCCGTCGAAGCGCTGCGGCAAATGGCTATCCGCCATGGCGGCGTCAATGCCAAGATTACCAATGTCATTCTTGCCTCTCCGGATCTGGATGTCGATGTGTTCGGCAAGCAGTTTCAGGCCTTGGGGCCAAAGCCGCCGCATTTCACCCTGTTCGTTTCGCAGGATGACCGGGCGCTGAGTATTTCCCGGCGCATTTCCGGCAATGTCGACCGGTTGGGACAGATCAATCCGGCCAATGAACCCTATCGAAGCGTGCTCGAAAAGGCTGGCATCACCGTTCTCGACCTGACCAAGCTGAAAACTGGCGATAGGCTGAACCACGGCAAGTTCGCCGAAAGCCCTGATGTCGTGCGGCTGATCGGCGGACGGCTGATTGCCGGGCAGACCGTCACGGATTCGCAGGTCGGCGTCGGCGAAGCTCTCGGTGCCGTCACCATCGGCGCGACCAACACGATCGGTCAGGCCGCCAGCACCGCAATCAGCGCACCGATCATGATCTTCGACCCCCGGACCCGTCGAAACTATGGGGACCAGCTGAAAAAGCTTGGCGAAAGTGCTGGCTCGACGGTCACCTCCGTCGGTGACACTGTGCCACGGTGATGCTGCTGAATAATTACCACCTTGAATCGATTTCGGTTTCAGGAATTATGCAATAGATCGCCTGTTGCTTGAGGGACTGATCAGCCACGAACCGGAGGATGCCGCGATGAGATGGAAGCGCATGATGCAATTGCTCGATGTGCATTGCGAAGGCGAAATCGGCAAAGTGGCGATTGGCGGGGTTCCGAAAATTCCCGGCGATACGGTGGCGGATCAGTTGCATTGGTTGAATACGGACCCGAAAGGCCGGGAGCTGCGGCATTTTCTAGTGTTGGAGCCACGCGGAGCACCAATCGGCTCGGTCAATCTGCTGCTACCGGCCAAGGACAGCCGAGCGGATGCCGCCTTCATCATCCTTCAGCCCGATCAGGCCCATGCCAGTTCCGGCTCCAATTCGATCTGCGTCACCACGGCCCTGCTTGAAAGCGGCATGATCGAGATGCAGGAACCGGAAACGGTGGTGATGCTGGAAACCGCCGCCGGGCTGGTCAAGGCTGTGGCTCAATGCAAAGAGGGGCATTGCGACAGCGTCACCTTGACTATGGTGCCATCCTTCGTTCACGAACTGGACGCGCAGATTGCCACGGAAAGTTGGGGCGAGATTCGCTTCGATCTCGCTTATGGCGGGGTTTTCTATGCGCTGGTGGATGTCCGCCAACTCGGACTGTCCATCGAGCCGGGCAATGCGCGCCGTCTGGTGGAGGCGGGCATGCTGTTGAAGGGCGACATTAATCAGCGCATACAGGTCGTGCATCCGGATATTCCGGCCATTTCCGGCGTCGCCTATGTGATGTTTCGCGATGAGGACCCGGACGGTGCCGTGCGGACCTGCACCACTATGTGGCCGGGTCGGGTAGACCGTTCGCCTTGCGGTACAGGAAATTCGGCCAATCTCGCCACATTGCATGCGCGTGGCCGGGTCAAGCCGGGTGACAGCTTTCTGTCGCGCTCGATCATCGGTTCGCAGTTCACGGTCGGTCTGCAAGGCCTGACCACCGTTGCCGGTCGCTCTGCGGTCATTCCCACCATTACCGGACGCGGCTTTACCTATGGCATCCACCAGGTTGCCCTGGATGCCTTCGATCCACTCGGGGGTGGGTTTGTGTTGACGGATGTCTGGGGTGCTGCGGCCGAAACCATCAAGATTTAAGAGCTGTGATGGCGCCCAGCTGGGGGCCTCCCGACATCCGGAATCTTAAAACGTGAGGGAGTGTCGAAAACCCATCTATTCTTAAGGTTGTCAACTGTGTTGAATACACCGTACTACAGTCTGTCAGCTTCATACTGAACTGGCTATCGCGTCACTTCTTTTGTTTTCGTTTGTCTTTTCAGGAAAGCCGGGTTGCAATTTCCCTAAGGCAAGCCTTTTAAGTCCAGGGTTTTGGGCAGAGCAGTAGCAACCGGTTTTGGACACGATGCCACACCGTGACAAAGCGAATTTCGGACGATTGACAAAGCGCATGGTGCTTTCGGCAAGGGGACGCAATGACATCGGAAAACACTGCTGATACTGGCTTGGCAGGTAATGGCTTGGTGGATACTGGCATGTTTCTGGCCCAGGCGGATATTTTCACCAGCCTGACGCCGGAAGAAGATAGGGCATGGTCGCAGCTCTGCACCGTTGAGAGCGTTTCGGGTGGCACGATTGTCCTCGATTATGGCATCAGACCCGAAATTGTACTCGTCGTCCTGTCTGGCGCTCTGCGTGCCACGTTGCGTGTTTCAGCCGGAAAGGAGCTATTTCTGGATATGATCGGCCCCGGCGGCACCATGGCAGAAATGGATGCGATACGCCCTGAAGGTTATAATCTTTGTCTGATGACCACCACCGATGCGACGCTGGTTCGAATGCCAGTGGACGTCTTCAATGACATTATCGCGAAAAAACACACAGTCTGTCTGAGCCTGCTGTCCATCTTGGTCCAGCGCATGCACGTCCTGCATGCCAGAATATGCGAGTTTTCCTATCTCGATGTCCGGCACCGCCTTTACACAACCTTGCTACGATTGTCGAAGCCCTGTGAGGACAAGCCCCAGCAGCGGGCGATCTCTCCGGTGATCATTCATGCGGCTTTAGCCGAACATGTTGGTGCCCGCCGCGAAACCGTCTCACGCGAAATGTCGCGTCTGGTGCAGGATGGCGTGATCGAACGCACCCGCAATGCGATTGTCATCCGCCAGCCCCACGAGTTATTGCGGCGCCTGTCGCAATTCGATTTTGCATGAATTATTATTTTTTCCAATGGCTTAGATTGAAACTCAAGGCGACGGTCTCTCATGGATCTCGCCAGTTGCCCTAAAACAAGAAAAACTAAAATTTTAGCTGATTGCTTTAGCCAATTTCAGTGTGCCCCTGATACAAGCAAGGGTAATCGCTGAGATTTGGAGCGCTGACTTGGTTCTGCATGATGCAGACTGCTCCCTGCAAGGTCCAGCATGGAAAATGCAATCCTGACATGATGCTGCCCGAATGCGACAGTCCGCCCGACCGTTGCGGATGTGTTGTCATCAGGTCTGCTGTCCCAGCGACAACCGTCAACGGAGGAAACCATGAGCATTCTGATCGTTGAAGACAACGCCACCAACGCGATGATCCTGAAACATCTGGCGCGCAAGGTCGCCGATGATGAAATCATCGTGCAGGCCGATGCCAATGAGGCGCTGGTTCTGTGTCATCAAACGCTATTCGATCTGTTGATCGTCGATCAGATCCTGCCGGGTATGAGCGGTTTGCAATTTGTCACCATGCTCCGCCAACTCGGCCGTTACGACCAGGTGCCGATCATCATGGTCACCGCCGACAATGAGCCAGGACTGCGCCAGGCCGCCCGTCAGGTCGGCATTACCGACTTTTTGACAAAGCCGGTTGAAGCCCTGGCCTTCCGCCAATTGATCGCCAATTACCGTGGCGGCAGCGTTGCAGGTGAGGCGCGGGGCGCTGTGGTCCGATGAAAGGATATGTCCTCGCCATCGCCCTGCTTTTTGCCTTGGCACCGCGCGCCCATGCGCTCGATACGCCGAAGGGCGCAGTCATCCTGACTGTCGAAGGCAAGCTTTCCCACTCCAATAGCGGCGAGAAGGCCATTTTCGACCTCGCCATGCTGGAGGCCTTGCCAGGGCGGACCGTGACGCTTGAGACCCCCTGGACGAAAAAGCCAGCAACCTATTCTGGCCCCTTGCTGCGCGCCGTTCTGGATGCCGCCGGTGCTGGACGGGGAGCTGTGACCATCCGGGCGCTCAATGACTATTCGGCGGTTATTCCCCTGGAGGATGTAACCGGGCTCAACATTATCCTCGCCACACGCATGGACGGCGAAACCATGCCGGTGCGCGACAAGGGCCCGATGATGGTGATCTATCCGTTCGACGAGGACAGCAATCTCTATACGGAAACCTATTTTGCGCGCTCTGTTTGGCAGATCAAATCGCTCGAGGTTCGGTGATGCTGCTCGCTCCCGCCACGGCGCAAAAACGTCAAACGCAGCCAAAGACGACCATGATCCTGTTGATCCTGTCGGGTGTCTTGTTGCTGACATTTCTTCTGCTGTTCAAGGACGTATCCGACCGCTACCGCCTGCTGTTTGACGACATCCGGGAAAACGCAGTCTGGTCGATCTACCAATTGGACCGGGAGGCGCGCGCCCTTGATTATGTCTTGCTGGAAGTCAGCAACGAGGATGCCAGCGACGAGAAGACGATCGCGCAAGTCTCTATGCGCTACGATATTCTTGTGTCCCGGATCAACCTGGTCAATAATTCCAAATTCGGTAGCTATTTCAACAGCGACACGACGATATCAGGCCATTTGCAAAGCATCGGCGACATCGTCCGGAAAATAGAACCGGCTTTGAATGGATTTGAGACCGGCGTCGCGCGGGACGCTCAACAGATTGAACAGGTGAAGCGGGACCTGGATGTCCTGTGCGCGCAAACCAACGACCTGTTGATTTACACCAATTCCTACGTTGGCAACCAGCGCTCCACCATCCGCAGCGCCATGTTCGAGATGGAAAAGACCTCGGCCATTATGCTCGGTCTGTTGATGGCATCTGTGATCTTTCTCGTCGTCACGTTGCACCGCCAGCTCAAGTCGGTCCGCGAGACCAGCCGCCGCCTGGAAACCATGGCCAGGGAACTGTCGGATGCCTATGAGGCCGCCGATTCCGGCAACCGGGCCAAATCCCAGTTCATGGCGACCATGGGCCACGAAATCCGCACACCGCTCAATGCCATTCTGGGCATGGCCGAATTGCTGGAATATTCGCAGCTGCCGTCTGATGCCCTGCAAAGCGTCAAGACCATCCGCTCATCTGGCGAAGCGCTGCTGGAAGTGATCAACGAGATCCTGGATTACTCCAAGATCGAGCATGGCAAGCTGGAGCTGGAAGAGCGGGCCGTCGATATTTCCAGTCTGGCGGAAAACACCATCAGCATCATGCAGGGTCGCTCCGACGATCAGGATAATCAGCTGGTGCTGGATATTCCGGTGTCTCTCGATGCACTTTACGTGCGCACCGACCCCACCCGCCTGCGCCAGGTTCTGCTCAATCTGCTTAGCAATGCTATCAAATTCACTCAGAACGGCGTGGTGACACTACGGCTGCGCGAATTCTATCGCGGGAGCGCATTGATGTTGCGGTTCGAGGTGGAGGACACCGGCATTGGTATCGATGAGACCGGGCTTGCCAAATTGTTCAAGCCATTTTCGCAGGTGGATGCCAGTATCAGCCGTAAATACGGCGGCACCGGGCTTGGGCTGACAATCTGCAAGCAGATCGTCGAGAAGCTGGGCGGCGAATTGGGCATGAGCAGCACGGTTGGGGTTGGCAGCATCTTCTGGTTCGAACTGCCGGTCATGGCAGCCGGAAAGGATGATGTCCGCCAGAATGCCCGCCACAGCAGCGCGGATTTGCCCCGTCTGAAGATCCTTCTGGTCGAGGATAACCGGGTCAACCAGCAGGTAGCCAGCCGCTTCCTGTCGAAACTCGGCCAGGATGTGGTTGTGGCTGGCGATGGCGCCCAGGCGGTGGCTCGCACCGAGCGGGAAGTCTTCGACATGATCCTGATGGATATGCAAATGCCGGTCATGGATGGTATCGAGGCAACCCGCCATATCATCGAGCGCGGCGGGGCTTCCGCCTTGACGCCGATTGTTGCGATGACCGCAAATGCTTCTGACGACGATCGCCGTCGGTGCCGGGCTGCCGGCATGGTGGGATTTGAATCCAAACCGGTGACCATGAACCGCCTGCGCGACCTCATTCTCAGCTTTGCACCGGTGGAACGCGAACAGGCCTCGGTTGAGGGGCCGGTTGAGACCAAGCCTCAGCAAGACAATGTGTTGGACCATAGCCCATTGACCCTGCAACAGCATCTTGACGAGATCAACGGGCTTGATGAGGCGCGCCACGACGAACTGGTCGAGGCCCTGGGCGAAGAGATCTACCAGGAATTGATTGAATCGTTTTTTGATGATGCCGCCCAGCTGCTTGGCGAATTGCACAAGGCCATGGCCCAGCGCAATCCCCGGGAAATTGACCGCGTACTCCACACGATCAAGGGGGCTGCCGTCAATGTCGGTTTGAACGATATTGCAGGCTTTGCCCATGCGTTAAGAGTGCAGCAGCCAACGCCGGATGCCGTTCACAGGTTGACGCAAGAGGTGGATTTGATGAAGCTCAAATTGGTAGGAGCCTGAAACGGCAGGACCATTCCAACCCCTGAGGGAGCGCTTGGGGAAACCTACGGGGCGCATTGAACCCCGCAGACAATTGAAACAAGTGGCCTGACGGTCGCGGAGGCTATAATGCGTATATTGCTGGTTGATGATAACAATACCAATTTGAAACTGCTGACCCGCCTGGTCAAGAAAATCGACCGTTGCGAGCCCGTGGCCTTTTCAACTCCGGAAGAGGTGCTCTCTGCGCTGCCGGAGCTGGATTTCGATATTGCCATCATCGATTACCAGATGCCGGTGTATAATGGCGTCGAGCTTTACACAGAGATCGTACGGTTCGAGAAATATGCCCAGGTGCCGGTCGTGTTCATCACCGCCGACAAGGATATGACAACGCGCATGGAGGCGTTGAATGCCGGGGCTATCGACTTTCTGACCAAGCCGGTCAACCCGATCGAGTTCCAGGCCCGGATCCATAATATTGTCAGCCTGTCGATCGCTCGCCGCCAGCTGGCCGATCAGGCCGAATGGCTGCGACGCGAAGTGGACAGGGCGGTGGGCGAGCTGCGGCAGCGCGAACAGGAAATCATTGAGCGCCTGACGCTGGCAGCGGGCTACAAGGACCCCGATACATCCCGTCACACGCTGCGGGTTGCCGCTTATGCGCAGGCAATCGCCCGCGAAATGGGATTGCCGGAACAGTTCTGCACCGATCTGAAGCTGGCAGCGCCGATGCATGATATCGGCAAGGTCGCCATGCCTGATACGGTCTTGCTCAAGCAGGGCCGTTTGACCGAATCCGAATATCGCCAGATGCAGTCTCATGCCCAGATCGGCAGCGACATTCTCGCCCAGTCTCATTCCTCGCTGCTCCAGCTTGCCGCTGAAATCGCCGCCAGCCACCATGAGCGCTGGGATGGGCAAGGCTACCCCAACCGCCTGGCAGGCGACGCCATTCCCCTGTCCGGCCGGATCGTTTGTATTGCCGACAATTTCGACGCCCTGACCACCGAGCGCCCCTATAAACCTGCCTGGTCCTATGAACGGACTGTGGAACATGTGTTGGCACGGGCTGGAAGTCAGTTCGATCCGGCTTGTGTTGCCGCTTTCGAACGGGCCTTACCGGCAATCCGCGAGATCATTGAGACAGACCGGCGTGAACAGGCCGAAGAAGCAGCTCGAAAGGCCTCTGCCCTGCCGTTGGACAAAATCGCCTGACGGCATTGCTGCGCTTGCCTCCAACGCTGAACATGGTATTTCCAGCATGGATAGAGGGCGCAAGCAGTTTGCGGCGCCGCACAGCCTGATACTTGCCGGAGATCTGCCATGCGCTCGCTTACCATTCGCCGCCCCGATGACTGGCACCTGCATCTCCGCGATGGCGCCATGCTGGAAGGTGTGATCGGCGATACCAGCCGGCACTTCGCCCGCGCCATCATTATGCCCAATCTCGTGCCGCCGGTGGTGACGACTGTGGATGCAGAGGCTTATCGGCAGCGCATTCTGGCTGCCGTGCCGAAGGGCGATCGTTTTGAGCCGCTGATGACCCTGTATCTGACCGAGCAGACCAACCCTGATGATGTCGAAGAGGGCAAGACAACCGGACTGATCACGGCAGTGAAGCTCTATCCAGCCGGTGCCACGACCAATTCCCATGGCGGTGTGCGCGATCTCGACAAGGCGATGCCGGTTCTGGAGCGGATGGCGAAAATCGGATTGCCGCTCTGTGTTCATGGCGAGGTCACGACGCCGGAGGTGGATATTTTCGACCGTGAGGCCGTGTTCATCGACACGGTTCTCGATCCGCTACGCCGTCGTCTGCCAGAGCTGAAGGTGACGATGGAGCATGTCACCACATCCGACGGGATCGACTATATCCTTAGTGCCGATAGCAATCTGGCTGGCTCGATTACCACCCACCACCTGATCATCAACCGCAATGCCATTCTGGTTGGTGGCATCAGGCCGCATTATTATTGCCTGCCGGTTGCCAAGCGCGAAAGCCATCGGCTTGCCTTGCGCCGCGCTGCGACCTCCGGTGACAGCCGGTTTTTCCTTGGCACGGATTCGGCCCCGCATGTCGATCCTTTGAAGGAATGCGGTTGTGGCTGTGCTGGCATTTATACATCCATCAACACGATGAGCTGCCTTGCCCATGTGTTTGAAGAGGACGAGGCCCTGGAGCGGTTGGAAGCCTTTGCCTCGCTCAACGGTCCAGCCTGGTATGGGCTTAAACCAAACGACGAGACAATAACCCTGGTGAAACGTGACGCACCGGTCGCCTTTCCGGCAAAGATCGAAACGGGTGCTGGACCAGTCACCGTCTTCGACCCGATGTTTCCAATCCATTGGGACGTCGAGGCCACACGATAGGCTTGACCCGATGCGGATCATCCATCAAGTTGATGGTCATGATGAAGTAAGGACAAACTGAAATTTATCCTCAGCGAAGCTTTTTAAGACGAATATTGGCATAGAGACCTATTCCTGGACTGGGTCCGGGCAGAAACGCGATCTGGGGTATTTCATTTTTTCTTGGGGGCGCCAGGTTCCACCTTATCCCCTCATACTCACGCGTTTCAGGGCAGACATGATGGTGGATTTCAGTTCTTTACTTCTCGCCCTGGGCGTTTCCACACTGTGTCTTCTTTTCACCTTTATGGGAACATGGATGGCCCGGCGGGAAAACTCCTTCTTGCTCAGTTGGGTTATCGGACTTGCCCTCACCATGGTGGGAATTCTGACCTACGGCCTTTTCACCTCGACCCCCTCCAGAGGTCTGGGGGCGCTCGCTATGTCCTCAATCATCACCGGCTTCTTCATCCTTTATGCCGCCGCCAGGCAGTTTCGCACAGGGATTATACCCTTCAAGATGCTGATCGGTGTCTCCTGCAGCGCCGTCATCGTGCTGAGTATGACCTTCTTGTCGGGATATGGCGGCATCGGTTTTATGCTGTTCAACACCGGCACCTCCATCGTGATGTTGGCAATTGCCCATCAATACTGGCTTGGACGGGCCGAATCGCCGGGCGTGCTTTCCGGCATGGCCGCGCTTTATGGCGCCACCAGCCTCTCTTTCCTCGCCTGCGCCCTGGCTTTGATCCAGCGTGGCCAGTGGCAGCTGGAAGTTGCACCGAGCGGATGGGTAGAAGATATCAATATGGCGGTCTGCATTGCTGGCATGAGTGGTATCGGCGCCCTGTCTCTGACCCTGCACCAGACCCGGATCACGGCCCGGCACCGGCTAGAGGCAATGACCGATGCGTTGACAGGCCTTTGCAATCGTCGGGCCCTGTTCAATGCACATGGTACAAAAACCTTCCACGAGGATATGGCGATGTTGGTCTTCGACATCGACCGTTTCAAAACGATCAATGACCGCTACGGTCATGCTGTGGGTGACGAGGTCATTCGTAATATTGCTGCCGAACTGAAAGCAGCCATCGGTCTTTCCAGCGTCACCCGCCTGGGAGGCGAAGAATTTGCCGCTGTGCTGGAAAATGCTGCGCCAGGGCGGGCCGAGTGGATCGGCGAGCGAATCCGGCGCCAGCTTCAGGATCGCGAAGTCGTGGTGGATGGAGACCGTTTCGTGGCAACGACCAGTGTCGGCATTGCCTATGGCACGGCATCCGGCCTGACCTTCGATGAGATTCTCAACCTGGCGGACAATGCTCTCTATAACGCCAAAAGGCTCGGTCGCAACCGGGTGGAAACGGCAGTGGCAAACTGGGAGAGTGGCCCGTCGGTGGAAGCCGACAGTGCCTAGAGGTTGTCCAGAAAAAGCGGAACCGGTTTCCCGAAACGACAAAATGCCGCCGAAAACAAAGGGCGGTTCGGTCCTAAAACAAGCCCGCTTATCCCCGGATATATCCTCTGGCCTGCCTTCCAGCTTCCTGCTATGGGCATGGGATGCGTTAAAGCCGCGCGGTTAAAGGCAAGCTGTCTATTCCGTCGCAGCCCTCGCCATGTGATTGCCGGAGCGACTGCGGTCATCCCGGCTGAGCCATTTGCGCAGAAGACAGGAGCACCGATGACCCAGACTTCCTTTTCCGATCCGGCCGTCATGGCGGAATTGCTGGCAAAAATGCTCTGGGAAATCAAGGCCGTGCATTTCAATGCCGCTGAGCCTTACAAGCTGGCTTCCGGCATGCGCAGCCCCGTCTATATCGATTGCCGCAAGCTTCTCTCCTATCCGCGTGTCCGTTCTGCCGTGATGGATTTCGCTGTCGCCACGCTGCTGCGCAATGCCGGTTTTGAGCAATTCGACTGTATTGCCGGCGGCGAGACGGCGGGTATTCCTTTTGCCGCTCTGCTGGCCGATCGCCTGGCGCTGCCAATGATCTATGTGCGCAAGCAGCCCAAGGGCCATGGCCGCAACGCCCAGATCGAGGGTCATATGCCTGACGGTGCCAGGGTGCTTGTTATTGAAGACCTGACGACGGCGGGCGGCAGCATGTTTACCTTTATCGATGCCGTGCGGGCCGCAGGTGGTGTGGTTGATCATGGCATCGCTCTGTTCTTCTACGGCATCTTCCCGGAAGCTCATCAGCGTTTCGAAAACGGCAACGTCAAACTTCATTATATCGCCACCTGGCGTAATGTCCTGGCCGTGGCCCGCGACCAGAAACTGTTTGATGACAAAACCTTGTCGGAAGTGGAATCCTTCCTGGATGCTCCGCTGCAATGGTCCGGTCGTAATGGCGGGGTCAGTACGCTGGGCTGAAACCGGCGGCGAAGATTTGCCGACAAGGCTGGCATTTCTTCGCTTTCTGCTCTAAATCGATTGAAACCTATTCAAAAGCCCGGTTTGGGAGGCCAGAATGATCCTGTGTTGCGGTGAAGCCCTGATTGACATGTTGCCACGCGAAACGACGTTGGGCGAAAAAGGCTTTTCGCCCTATGCAGGCGGTGCCGTCTTCAACACCGGCATTGCGCTTGGACGCCTGGGCGTGGCCTCAGGCTTTTTTACTGGCCTTTCCGATGACATGATGGGTGATATCCTGCGCGACACCCTGCGGGCCAGCCATGTGGATTTCAGCTATTGTGCCACCTTGTCGCGACCGACGACCATTGCCTTTGTCAAGCTGGTCGATGGCCACGCCACCTACGCTTTCTACGATGAAAACACTGCTGGACGGATGATTACCGAGGCCGACCTGCCAGCCCTGGGCGAAGACTGCGAAGCGCTGCATTTCGGTGCAATCAGCCTGATCCCCGAGCCCTGCGGCTCGACCTATGAAGCGCTGCTCACCCGCGAGCACGAGACCCGGGTGATCTCGCTTGATCCCAATATCCGCCCCGGCTTTATCAAGGACAAGGCCGCTCATATGGCCCGCATCCGCCGCATGGCGGCACTTTCCGACATCGTCAAGTTTTCCGATGAGGATCTCGCCTGGTTCGGCCTGGAAGGCGACGAAGACACGCTTGCCCGGCACTGGCTGCATCACGGGGCCAAACTGGTTGTCGTCACCCGCGGTGCTGATGGTGCGGTCGGCTATACAGCCGATCACAAGGTCGAAGTGCCGAGTGAAAAGGTCACAGTGGTCGATACGGTCGGCGCTGGTGACACATTCGATGCAGGTGTTCTCGCCTCGCTGAAAATGCAGAACCTGCTGACCAAGCAACAAGTCGCAAAACTGACGGAAGACCAGATCGCCAAGGCCTTGGCGCTCGGCTCCAAGGCCGCAGCGGTGACGGTATCGCGAGCCGGGGCAAATCCGCCCTTTGCTCATGAAATCGGGCTTTGATTTCAACGGGTATTTCTAGGATTTGTCAGGTTCAATCTGAACCTGACGGACTCTATAACGCCCATGCAGAATTCTGGAGAACGACCCGGTAACCATCCGGGTCTTCGAATGTCCGGCCGAGGTTATCCCAATAGGGATTGTAGGATGTGACAGGTGGGAAACCGGCCTTCCGCATTCGGTTGACAACCGCCTGCCACGCATCCTCCTCCGGCAGATAAAAGACCAGCAGATTGTCCTGCGTTGGTGCCCGTCCGACTGAGTGCCCGATATGATGGGTGAATTCCAGGTGATATGGCCAGCGCTTATGGCCGAACATCACGCCGTTAAAGCCATTATGGTCGCGGAACGAGGCAATTTCCTCAAAGCCCATGCCAGATTGATAGAAGGGCCGAAGCCCTTCTATGCTGTCAGTCGGTCGCGCCACCCGCAAAATTGGGGCGGACATGATTATCGATCCAGATGGCTCAACACAGCCACCAGACCTGCCGTGGATGCATCTTGCCCATCGGTTCCGGCCTTGCCCTGCACCACCGGCAGCAGGCCGGTTGCCAGTTCCTTGCCCAGCTCCACGCCCCATTGATCGAAGGAATTGATGCCGAACAGCACGCCTTCGACAAATACCCGGTGTTCGTAGAGCGCAATCAGGCGACCGAGCGCGAAAGGGGTCAACTGTTCATAGACAAAGGTGATCGATGGGCGATTGCCGGTAAAGACCCGGTGCGGGGCGATATGATCGGCCTTGGCCTGGTCCATGCCGGACTTCAGCAACTGGCCCTTGGCCTCATCCAGCGTGCGGCCCTTCATCAGGGCTGCCGATTGAGCCAGGCAATTGGCGATCAGCAAATCGTGCTGATGGCGCAGTTCCGGCTCGAACCCCTTGGCGGCAATCATAAACTCAGCCGGGATCACGCTCGTGCCCTGGTGGATCAGCTGGTAGAAGGCGTGCTGGCCATTGGTGCCGGGTTCGCCCCAGACCACCGGACCGGAATTGCCCTTGACCGGGCTGCCATCGATGGTCACGCCCTTGCCGTTCGATTCCATGTCGAGCTGCTGGAGGTAGGCCGGGAAGCGGGACAGGCGCTGATCGTAGGGCAGGATAGCGCGGGTCGGGTAATCCAGCACGTTGCGATGGTGATAGCCAATAGCGCCGAGCAGCATCGGCAGGTTTTCCCGGAACGGCGCGGTGCGGAAGTGCATATCCATGGCATGGGCGCCAGCCAGGAATTCCACGAAATTATCGGCACCGACAGCAATCATCAGCGGCAGGCCGATGGCCGACCAGATGGAATAACGTCCGCCGACCCAATCCCAGAAGCCGAAGACCCGGTCGGAACCGATGCCGAAGGCAGCGACCTTATCGAGCGCGGTCGAGACGGCGGCAAAGTGATCACCAACGGCGTTTTCACCCAGCGCCGAGGCAATGAAGGCCCGGGCCGTTGCGGCATTGGTCATGGTTTCGATAGTGGTGAAGGTCTTGGAGGCGACGATGAACAGCGTGGTTTCCGGCTCCAGCAGTTTCAGCGTATCGGCGATATGGGCGCCATCGACATTGGAGACGAAATGCAGGCGCGGGCCGTCGTGAAACGGTGCCAGCGCCAGCGTTGCCATGGCCGGGCCGAGATCTGAGCCACCAATGCCGATATTGACCACATCGGTGATCTGGAGGCCGGTCGAACCGGTAATCGTGCCTTGGCGCAGGCCTTCCGCAAACGCCGACATGGCGTGCAGCACGGCATTGACATCCGGCATGACATTCTTGCCATCGACCACGACAGGCGTGTTGGCCCTGTTGCGCAGTGCCGTATGCAAGACGGCGCGGCCTTCTGTAAAGTTGATCGCTTCGCCGTTAAACATCGCTTCGCGCTTTTCAGCCACGCCACCTTGCGTGCAGAGCTTTTCCAGCAGGGCCATGATCTCGTCATTGACCGCGCATTTGGAGTAATCCATCAGCAGGTCGTCAAAGCGACTGGAAAACCGCTCGAAACGTTTGGGATCGCTTGCAAAAGCGCCGCGAATATCAGTGGCGGCGGTGGCCGCGACGGTGGACTTCAGCTGTTCGACGATAGCGTACATTCGCATACTCCAATCCAATCACGGACGGGAACCTACTGCATAATTCCCAAAACCGGAATGTTTTAAGGAGAAAAATAATCCGATAGAAATGAGGGGGGATTACGCTCTCTCCCTCGCAAGGCAGAGAAGACCGACGAGGGGGGCAGAATGCCCCATCTCGTCCCTGTCTGTGTGGTGTCTTTAAGGTCTCAGATCCTTACGCAGAATCTTGCCGACATTGGATTTTGGCAATTCTTCAAGAAAGGCCACATGGCGGGGGCGCTTGTAATTGGTCAGGTTTGCAGCGCAATGGTCCTTAACCTGCTGCTCCGTCAAGCTCGGGTCCTTGCGCACCACAAACAGTTTGACGGCTTCACCGGAATGCGGGTCCGGCACACCGATAGCCGCGGCCTCCAGCACGCCGGGATGCATGACCGCGACTTCCTCGATCTCGTTGGGGTAGACATTGAAGCCGGAGACCAGGATCATATCCTTCTTGCGGTCAACGATCTTGGTATAGCCGCGCGCGTCCATAAAGCCCATGTCGCCGGTGCGGAAAAACCCATCCTCGGTCATCGCCCGCGCCGTTTCTTCCGGTCGTTGCCAATAGCCTGCCATGACCTGCGGTCCGCGAATGCAGATTTCCCCGACCTCTCCCAAAGCCAGGCTTTGGCCCTGTTCATCACGGATATCGACATCGGTGGAGGAGATTGGCATGCCGATGCAGCCGCTGAAGTCCTTGTCGTTCATGCGATTGGCGGTTGCCACCGGCGAGGTTTCCGACAGGCCGTAGCCTTCGGTGATCGGGCAGCCGGTAATTTGGTGCCACCGCTCAGCGATCGGTCGCTGTACCGACATGCCACCGGCAAAGGTCAGTTGCAGATGGGAAAAGTCCAGCTTGCGGAAGGCCTCATTGTTCATCAGGGCGTTGAACAGCGTATTCAAGCCGATGATGATGTTGAAATCATAGCGGGACAATTCCTTGGCAAAGCCTGGAATGTCACGCGGATTGGCGATCAGGATATTGTGGCCACCGCAGGCAATGCCCATCAGGGCGTTCACGGTCAGCGCAAAGATATGATAGAGCGGCAAAGCGCAGATAAAGGTCAGCGTTTCGGGTCTTGGGCGGGTATCGAAAGCGGACCCCAACCACAGCGACATCTGCATGGTATTGGCGATGAGGTTGCCATGGGTCAGCACCGCTCCCTTCGAAACCCCTGTCGTGCCGCCGGTATATTGCAGAAAGGCGATGTCATTGCGGGAAAGGGGTTCTGGCCGAAATCTGGCGTTCCCACCTGCCGCCAGCACCGATGCGAAGCTTCGGGAATTGGCAATCGACCAGGCCGGCACGAGCTTCTTCACCTTGCGAACGATGAAATTCACCAGATGGCCTTTCAGGCCAAGCATGTCGCCCATGCTGGTCACGACCACGCGGCGTAGGGACACCTTGTCCATCACCGCCTGTACCGTGTGGGCAAAATTCTCCAGCACGAAAATCGCAACCGCGCCGGAATCCTTCAGTTGATGCGCCAGTTCGCGCGGTGTATAGAGCGGATTGACATTGACGACGATCATTCCGGCCTTGAGGATGCCAAACACAATCACCGGATTTTGCAAGACGTTGGGCATCATCACAGCGATCCGGTCGCCTTTGCTGAACCCTTCGGCTTGCAGCCAGGCGGCAATTTTCGTCGCCTGCTCGCCAAGCTCCTGAAAGGTCATGGAGCGGCCCATGCTGGTGAAGGCCTTGCGGGACGCGTAGGTCACGCAGTTTTCATCGAACAGTTCGGGTAGCGATTCGTGATCGAGGGGCGGCAGTTCCGCAGGCACCGAGGCGGGATAGTATGCAAGCCAGATTCGGCGCGCCGCAAAATTGCTTTCAGGCCTGGACAGAGTATTCATTCCTCACTCCCTTTTTCGACTTCCTGCCCCTCCCTCCTCAAGGTGATGACAGTGCGCCTGACCACGCACTCCAAATATGGAACTTTGAGCTCCAGGAATGCAAGTCCAACGTTATAGTAACTTTGACGTAAACGTCAATTAATCCCCAGCGAAAATAATGTGAAATCATTTTGTTCCATGGCATCGAAGATGCTCACGCATAGGCATGTTCGACAACAACCGATTGGCGACCAGTTTCGCATTGAACCAACCTCCCGGTGATGCGTTAGCTCCTATGAGACTTCACGCAAACAAGGAGGAAAGTGCCATGGTTTTCAAACCCGCTAAAACTTTCGGAGAGACCCCTGAGATCGTTGAGGAAAATCCGCCTCTGGCGGAGCTGGAAACGGCCGTTGCCTCCCAGCTTGCGGGTTCAGACGGTATCGATGCCTCTGATATCGAGGTGATAGCGATCGGCAATGAGATTTGCTTGCGAGGCCTTGTCTATTCCGAGAGTGAGGTCGACCGTGCCGTTGAAGTGGCTCTTTCGGTTCCCGGTGTTTTCAAGGTCTCCGTCGATCTTGAGATTGTCGACCGCACGATCCACTGACGCGGATCGCCATACGTAGCACGTGGACATGTGGCACCATCCCATACATATAAAGGCCCGGGAAAACCCCGGGCCTTTATTATTTCAGTTGTGATGCGCTATCGCAGATCAGGTTTGAATCGTCCGCAAAAGCGCCATGCTGCGCGGCAGCAGTTTGAATTTTTCGCCTTGCTTGACCTTTTCGCCCTGACGCTCCGGATCGCCGGTGATCAGTTCAAGCACCCGTTCTCCGCCGCTTTCCTTGGGAATGGTGAAGATGGTGTCTTCATCGAGCGGATTGAACAGCATCATGATATCCGACCAGATGCCTTCTTCGACCTGGAGGTCTTCGCGGTGAAGGCGGGTGATCAGCGCATTGCTGTTTTCCCAGTTTTCCGAGGTTTGACGGCCGCCGCTGACGCTGTACCAATCAATCATCATGCCATCGCGCCAGTTCTCCCGCCGCAGCAAGGGCTGCTCCTTGCGAAGGGAGATGACCCGCTTAGTGAAATCACGCAGGGCATCGGCGCTGTCGGGCAGATTTTCCCAATGCAGCCAACTGATTTCGCTATCCTGGCAATAGCCGTTGTTATTGCCCATCTGCGAACGACCGAATTCATCACCGGCCAGCAGCATCGGCGTGCCATGGGAAAACAGCAGAGTGGCCAGGAAATTGCGTTTCTGGCGCTCGCGCACCGCATTGGTGCCTTCGTCATCGGTCGGACCCTCATGGCCATAATTATGGCTGCGATTGTCGTTGTGACCGTCGTTATTATCCTCGCCATTGTCTTCGTTGTGCTTGCCATCATAGGAAACGAGGTCGTTCAGCGTAAAGCCATCATGGGCGGTGATGAAATTGACGCTGGCCCAGGGACGGCGACCGCGCTGGTCATAGAGATCGCCGGAGCCCAGCAGTCGCGCCGCGAAATCCGGAGCGCAATTGTCGCCGTTCAGCCAATACTCGCGGCAACTGTCACGGTATTTGTCGTTCCACTCCGCCCAACCCGGGGGAAAGCCGCCAACCTGGTAGCCACCTGGACCGATATCCCAGGGCTCGCCGATCAGCTTGACCCCGGCAAGGGTCGGGTCCTGGGTGACGGCATCGAAGAAGCCACCACGCTCATCGAAGCCCTCAGGTTCCCGGCCCAGAATCGTGCCAAGATCGAAGCGGAAACCATCGACATGCATGTCATCGGCCCAGTAACGCAGCGAGTCCATCACCATCTGGAGAACCCGCGGATGGGAGGTGTTCACCGTGTTGCCGGTGCCGGTATCATTGATGTAATAGCGGTGATTGTCCGGCAGGGTGCGGTAGTAGGAAAAGTTGTCGATGCCCTTGAAGGACAGGGTCGAGCCAAGTTCATTGCCTTCCGCCGTGTGATTGTAGACCACGTCGAGAATGACCTCGATGCCACCATCATGGAAGGCGCGAACCATGTCGCGGAAGCCCTGGATGCCGTTGGCGCCGTAATAGCGATGCGCAGGGGCAAAGAAGCCAATGGTGTTATAGCCCCAGTAATTTTTCAAGCCCTTGTCCAGCAGTGGTCCGTCATCCGGGAAGGCGTGGATCGGCAGCAGTTCGACAGAGGTAATGCCAAGGCTCTTGATATAGTCAACCGCCGCCTTGTGGCCGAGGCCTTCGAACGTACCGCGCAGTTCCTGCGGAATGGCGGGATTGAGCTGTGTGAAGCCTTTGACATGCGTTTCATAGACGATGGTGTCAGCCCAGGAAACCTGAGGACGGCGATCATTGCCCCAATCGATCTGATTGGGATCCACGACCCGGCATTTTGGCATGAAAGCCGCGCTGTCGAGATCGTTGAAGGACAGATCCTTGTCAGGATCGTCGAAATGATAGCCAAAGACTTCGGGCGACCAACGGATATCGCCCACCAGTTCGCGGGCATAGGGATCGAGCAGCAGCTTGTTATGATTGAAGCGATGGCCGTTTTCAGGCTCAAAAGGCCCATGGACGCGGAAACCATAGAGCGCTCCGGGCTTCAGCCCTGGCACAAATCCATGCCAGATCTCATTGGTGTAATCAGGCAAATCCATCCGGGCGATCTCGATGCTGCCGCTGGGATCATAGAGACATAGCTCGACGCGATCAGCATGGGCGGAAAACAGGGCGAAATTAACCCCTTCGCCAGTGTAGCGGGCACCCAGTCGTTGCCACTCGCCGGGAAGAATTTTGAAGTTACTCGTTTGGATGTCCATGGTCGCTCTCAGGGCTTGTCGCTGCGGTGCAACAGTAATTCCCTCGCCATGGCTTTGTTCCTTAAGGTCTTCAGGAACATTTGGCAGCTTGATCTGTTGGTCATTGCGCAGACGGCCATCGGCTTGCGGCGGCGCTCAACGCTTGCAGGGCGCCAATCCGGGTGCAATGGCAGAGGAGGTTGCATGCATCAGAATAAAATCGACAACGATAAACGTGTGGCGCTGGTCACAGGCGCGGGCTCCGGCATTGGGCGGGCAGCCGCGATCAGACTTGCCCAGGATGGTTGCGCCGTCGGGCTGCTGGGGCGCACCAAGGATGAATTGGAGCGTGTGGCCGAAGACATTGCGCACTTGGATGGCAAGGCCATAGTTCTTGTCGCAGATGTCGCTGAAACTGACTCTCTGCGGGCAGGGGTCGAAACACTGATCGCATGGCGTGGCCGGCTCGATATCGTGGTGGCCAATGCGGGGGTCAATGGCGTCTGGGCGCCGATTGATGAATTGCAGCCGCAGGAATGGGACCAGACGATGGCCATCAATCTGCGTGGCACCTACCTGACTATGCATCTGACCGTGCCGCATCTGCGCCGCAATGGCGGCGGCAGCATTGTCGTTGTCTCCTCTATCAATGGCACGCGCACGTTCACGTCTCCTGGTGCCACAGCTTATAGTGCCACCAAGGCCGGACAATTGGCCATGGTACAGCAATTGGCGGTGGAATTGGGCCCCGACCGCATCCGCGTCAATGCGGTTTGCCCAGGCGCCATTGAGACTGAGATCGATGACAACACAAACAAACGCTCTACCGAACGTCTCGACATCCCACAGCCGCCACCACATCAGGCCATTCCTCTGACGCATGGTGTGCCAGGCACCGCCCAAGAGGTTGCCGATCTGATCGGCTTTCTGACGTCCGATGCGGCCCGCCATATCAGTGGTACACCCGTCTGGATCGATGGGGCGCAAAGTCTGATACGATAGAATGCTATTGGTTTATTTTAGTCGAAATAAGTAAAAGTGGAGTTTGATGATGCAACTGTTTTAACTGTCGTTAAGATTTGCGTATTTTAATCATTTGTTAAGCATGAACTACTCTTTTTGATCCAAAGTTGAACAAAGACCGGGTTGGCGCGTTACCGGCTCAGACAAGGAGACAATGTCATGAAGCCAGAGCCTGAAACGATCCTGATTGTGGAAGACGATGCATTCATTTCGATGGATGCGGCCGATAGCGTTGCCCATGCGGGGGCCAATGTCGTGACCACGGAAACGGTCAGCGACGCGCTTCTCTGTCTCGAAGCCAACAGGATTACCGCCGCGATCCTTGATTTCCAGGTGCTGGACGGAAAGATAACGCCGGTGGTGGAAAGACTATGTCGCTCCGGCATTCCCTACCGGGTCGTATCAGGTTCGCCGCTTCAGGAAATCGTCGCCTGCGGCATTCCCGCCGACCGGATTATCGCCAAGCCGGCGGATTATGTGAATGTCATGGTCCAACTGGTGCGAGAGCGTCCGTGGTCGGCACTGCGGGCAACCAGCTATTAATATCGGTTTTCCCGAAACAAAGTCATAGATCAGGTTTTCGAATAAGGCCGCCAATTGCCATCGGTCGCGTAGTCGACCTGCAAAAAATACAGGCCCTGTGGCGGCGCCACCGGGCCACAGGCCTTGCGGTCGCGGGCCTCCAGCGCGGCGCGCACATCCTGCGGCGTCATCTTGCCTTCTCCCGCCCTTTTCAAGGTGCCAGCAAAAGATCTAATCTGGTTGTGCAGAAAACTCTGGGCGGAAGCGCGAATCTCGATGAGATCGCCGTTGCGGCTGACATCCAGACGGTCCAGCGTGCGCACCGGGCTGATGGCCTGACAATGAACCGAGCGGAAGGTGGTGAAATCGTGATTGCCAACCAGCATTTGCGCCGCCGCATGCATGGCTTCGTGGTCCAGCGGCTTTGATACCCACCAGGCGCGATTGGCCTCTAGCGCCAGCCGGGACGGGCGTGAGATGATCCGATAGAGATAATGCCGTTTCAACGCCGAAAAACGCGCGTCGAAGGCGTCAGGAACGGCTTCGCAAGCCAGAATTGAGATTGCTTCGCCAGCCTGTGCCAGATGCGCGTTCAAGGCATTGCGCAACTTGTACGGCAGCCATTGACGCGAAAGATCGACATGCGCCACCTGACCGCTGGCATGAACGCCGGAATCGGTGCGGCCCGCACCCCGGATCGCAACCGTTTCCCCCGTCAGGCCAAGCACTGCCACTTCCAGCGCACCCTGCACGGAGGGACCATTGTCCTGCCGCTGCCAGCCGACATAGGGCGTGCCGTCATATTCCACGGTCAGCTTATAGCGTGGCATCAGGTTCCGGCCTTTGCCGAGGTAAATACCGCGCCTGCGCTTATGGGCGTGCCGCGCAGGAATTCCACGGCATCTAGCGGTTTGCCGCCAGCTTTTTGCAGTCGGACAAGACGGACTGCACCCATGCCACAGGCAATGGTCAGGGCGTCGTCCAGCACGGTGCCCGGCACGTTTGCGGTGTCCGTGACCTCTGCCATCTGGCTGGCTAGAACCTTGATACGTTCCGGCTTGCCGTTGATGTCCGCCTCGAACCAGGCGCCCGGAAAGGGCGACAGGCCGCGAATGCCGTTGTGAACCTGCGTGGCGGGCTTTGAAAAGTCGATGCGGGTTTCGGCCTTGTCGATCTTGGCGGCGTAGACGGTGCCGTCTTCTGGCTGGGCTGTCAGCGGCAGGTCGCCTGCCTCCAGTTTGGCCATGGCTTCAACCATCGCCTCCGCACCGATCTGGCTCAGGGCGTCGTGCAGTTCACCGGCGGTCATGTCGGGGGGAATGGTCAGGCGGCACGTCAGCGCTATTGGGCCGGTGTCCAGCCCCTTGTCCATCTTCATCACCATCATGCCGGTTTGCGTATCTCCGGCCATGATGGCGCGCTGGATCGGCGCTGCACCCCGCCAGCGGGGCAGTAGCGAGGCGTGGCCATTATAGCAGCCCAGCCGCGTGCCGGTCAGGATGGCTTCCGGCAGCAGCAGGCCGTAGGCTACGACCACGGCGACATCGGCCTGATGAGCGGAGAAGGCATCACGATCGTCCTGCGCTTTGAAATTTAGCGGGGTCAGCACCGGCAGTCCGAGCTTTTCGGCCTGCTGATGGACGGGCGATTTGGTCAGATCCAGCCCCCTGCGTCCGGCCGGGCGCGGCGGCTGGCTATAGACCGCAACAATCTGATGGCCCGCGTCGTGGAGCGCATTCAGGATCGGCACCGAAAATTCCGGAGTCCCCATGAAAATCATGCGAAGAGCCATGGATCAAGACCGATCTTCTAGAGGTTATCGGGGAGGACGTCGAAACTGGATTTTCCAAAAAACACGAGCCAAGACGATAAGGCCTGCAACCTGCCGGATTCAAGATGAACCCTATCGATTCTAGACCGTCACCTTTGACTTTGCCGCCTTGGAGAATTTCTTGATCACCATCTCACGTTTCAGCCGCGAAATATGGTCGATGAACAGGGTGCCGTTCAGATGGTCGATTTCATGTTGCAGACAGGTGGCAAGCAGGCCATCGGCCTCGATCAGCTGTTCCTTGCCGTGGCGATCCAGTGATTTCACCGTGACGGCTGCCGGGCGCTCCACCTCCGCATAGTAATCGGGAATGGAAAGGCAGCCTTCCTCATAGGTGGAGCGGGCCTCAGAACTGCCAATGATTTCCGGATTGATAAAGACCAGCGGTTGCTTGTCTTCGCCTTCCTTCGAGACATCGATGACCAGAAGACGACGAGGTACGGCAATCTGAACGGCAGCGAGGCCGATGCCGGGCGCATCATACATGGTCTCGAGCATGTCATCGATCAGCCGCTCAAGGTCGGCATCGATCCGCTCAATGGGTTGGGAGACCTCGCGCAGCAGCGGGTCAGGCAAAATGATAATCGGCTTTGTCGTCATGAATCTCCCCATAAACCATCCCGGTTTTCAAGGAAATCAAAAAAATGCGGTAAAAGCCATGCCTTTGACTGGAGTGCGTGGTTGATCAGTTCAGGACTCGGCGCAGATCCGGGGTGTCCAGAGAAAAGGCGGGAATGGCGACGTCGAATGTTTCGGCATCGTCGGTTTCCATTTCGTAGCGACCGAACATGATGCCGGATGGCGTGTCCAGTGGACAGCCTGACGAATATTCAAAACTTTCACCCGGCGCCAGGCGTGGCTGTTCGCCGATCACGCCCGGACCGCTCACCTCGTCCACCTGGCCATTCTGATCTGTAATATGCCAGTAACGGTTGATAAGCCGCACGGCCACATTCGACTGATTGACGATGACGACCTTGTAGCCCCAGACATAGCGACTGTCTTCCGGGTCGGACTGTTCCGCCAGATAAAATGGCTCGACTGTGACCTCTATATCTTGTGTCAGCGCGCGATACATGAAAAGAGACTTCTTGACGCTTTGGTAAGCATACATTTGCAAAAGCCGATAAGGTTATGGTTTGTAGCAGTGTCGTTGCATGGAAATAATCCTGCGTTAATAAAGACCATTAACAGACTTAATTTCCAGTAAAAAATAAGGGTATTAGAAAATTTTTTAGAGTTTAAAAAAACTGCTGCGGCAAAATTAGGGAAAGACTGGCACCACTATATCAGGTTTCTCCATGAAGGATATGGGTGTTTCAGATCGGGCTACGGCGCGGCCCGTTTTATAAAATGCACAAAGGACGCTGTTGCACTTCATAACTGCTGCATCTTATGCGGTTCAGGTGGCGCGTCACGCCACCTGAAATCTTACAGCTTGAGAACATCTCAAGCCTTTCCGTCCTCGGTATTCGCGCCCATCACGCGGAAACGGCCTCCAGTGCCTGAGCGAAGTCCTCTACCAGGTCTTCGGCGTCTTCAATGCCGCAGGACAGGCGCAAAGTGCCGCCGGACATGCCGAGCGTTGCACGGGCCTCGTCCGTCAGGTTCTTGTGGGTGGTCGTGGCCGGGTGCGTGATCAGGCTCTTGGCATCGCCGAGGTTGTTGGAGATCTTCACCACTTGCAGAGCATTCTGGAGGGCAAAGGCCGCCGCCTTGCCGCCCTTCATCTCGAAAGCCACCAGGGTGGAGCCGCCCTTCATCTGCTTGGCAACGATGTCAGCCTGCGGATGGTCGGCGCGGCCTGGATAGATGACGCGGGCAATCTTGCTGTTGTCAGCCAGAAAATCGGCGATACGACCGGCATTTTCCGTCTGTTGCTTGACGCGCAGCGGCAGGGTTTCCACACCCTTCAACAGGGTCCAGGCGTTGAAGGGGGACATGGCCGGACCGGTATGGCGGAAGTAATCCTGGAGCTTTTCCTCAATCCATTGCTTGGACGACAGCACGATGCCGCCCAGGCAGCGCCCCTGGCCGTCGATATGCTTGGTTGCCGAATAGACGACGACATGGGCGCCAAGTTCCAGCGGGTTTTGAAAGAGCGGGGTGGCGAAAACATTGTCGACCACCACGGTCGCGCCGACCTGGTTGGCAAGCTTGGCGACGCCGGCAATATCCACCACTTCCAGGGTAGGATTGGTCGGGCTTTCCAGGAAGAATACCTTGGTATTCGGGCGGATGGCGTCTTCCCAATTCTTCAGGTCGCGGCCATCGACCAGGGTGAAATCCACGCCATATTTGGGTGCCAAGGTTTCGATTACCCAGCGGCAGGAGCCGAACAGAGCGCGGGCGGCGACAATATGGTCGCCAGCCTGAACCTGGCAGAGAATGGAGGCTGCAACGGCAGCCATGCCGGAGGCCATGGCGCGGGCATCTTCAGCGCCTTCCAACAGGCACATGCGCTTTTCGAACATGTCATTGGTCGGGCTGCCGTAGCGGGCGTAAATATAGCCTTCTGTCTCACCCTTGAAACGGGCTTCAGCCGCTTCCGAGCTGTCGTAGACGAAGCCCTGGGTGAGATAGATGGCTTCGGATGTTTCGCCATAAGGTGAACGCAGCGTGCCGCCATGAACGAGTTTGGTTGCTGGGCGCCAGTTGTTAGCCATGCTGTATGAGCCTTTCGAACACAAAAAAACCGGTCGCGAAATACGGACCGGTTTGCACGTGTCCGATCTTTTTAGCCAATTGTTTAACGTGGCTGCAAGCCGACCGGCCAAATCACCACGGGATAAGATTTGCTTACGCCGTTCTTTTGCTTGCGTCAATTCCCGGAGTTTGGTTTTGTCATATACTATATGCCGAGGTTTTACAGGCTGCGGCATGTTGCGCGCGCATTGTTCGGCGTCGGCGCTGCAAGGAAGACATAATGAAGCGGAATGCGGGCATATTGGCGGATCGCGCCATCGGCGACTTGTTTGGCTCGGGCTCACTTTTGAGCGAAACCATGCTCGATCAGGACCAGATCCAGCCGGCGAGCCTCGATCTGAGGCTGGGCTCCAAAGCGCTCAGGGTGCGCGCCAGCTTCATGCCCGGCCCCAACAGCACCGTGGCGGATAAACTGCAACGGTTGACCCTGCACGAAATCGACCTCGACCATGGCGCTGTCTTGGAAACCGGCTGTGTCTATATCGTGCCGCTGATGGAGAGCCTGGATCTGCCAGCGGATCTGTCAGCCTCCACCAATCCGAAAAGCTCGACCGGTCGCCTCGACATCTTTACGCGGGTGATGGTCGATTACGCTCAGGAATTCGACAAGATTCCGGCAGGCTATAAGGGCCAGCTTTATCTGGAAATCAGCCCTCGGACCTTTCCGATCATCGTGCGGCGTGGCTCTCGCCTGTCGCAGATCCGCTTCCGCATCGGCCATGCGATTCTGAGCGATAGCGAACTTCTGGATCTGCACAAGACTGAGACGCTGGTGGCCAGCGAGACGCCCAATGTCTCGGGTGGCGGCATCGCGCTGTCCATCGACCTGAAAGGGACGGGGCCGGACGGGCTGGTTGGCTATCGCGGCAAGCATCATACGGCGGTGATCGACGTCGACCGCAAGGCTGCCCATGATGTGCTTGACTTCTGGGAACCGCTCTACAGCCGTGGACGTGACGAATTAATCCTCGATCCCGACGAGTTCTACATTCTCGTTTCACGCGAGGCCGTCCATGTCCCGCCACTCTACGCCGCCGAAATGACCCCGTACGATCCGCTGGTCGGCGAATTCCGCGTTCATTATGCTGGCTTTTTCGATCCCGGCTTCGGCCATGCCGGGGCCGGTGGCACTGGTAGCCGCGCTGTGCTGGAAGTGCGCAGCCACGAAGTGCCCTATATCCTTGAGCACGGCCAGATCATCGGGCGCCTGGTCTATGAGCATATGCTCGAGCATCCCGCAGGCCTCTACGGCACGGGCCTCGGCTCCAACTATCAGGCCCAGGGACTGAAGCTCTCCAAGCATTTCCGTGCCGCCTGATCTGCGCTTTCATGCTTGACATCAACGCCCAAGTGTAGGAACTCTCGGGCATCAGGCGGGTGTAGCTCAATGGTAGAGCAGCAGCTTCCCAAGCTGAATACGAGGGTTCGATTCCCTTCACCCGCTCCAAACGTTTTTTCAATGACTTACGTCCGTTTTTCGCGGTCAATTTCCTGACGGTTTTACAGATGGTTTTACAAACTCTGTTCTCGATCTGGCCTCGTTGATTTGCCTGATCATCTCTTTGGTGGCTGCTGTTCCGCGCAAGTCGTGGAAGTGTAGATCGCGTTCCTGGAGGCCGGATTTTACCTTTGCAGTCCAGAACGAGCTTGCACGGCCGTCCTGCGTCCATGGCTTCTTGAATGAGTTGGTAAGGATGATCGGCGACCGCTTTGGGATGCTGGCCAGGATCTCATTAACGGTATCGTAGCGCGGGATGATGGCTTCGCGCTTGTGTCGGCTTTTGCCGGTGGAAATGATGATGGCATCTTCGCGGACATGCGACTAGCATAACTTGACGAGGTGCCGACGCGCAGGCCGGTATGCGCCGCAAGATCGACTGCCCAAGCGACTTCATTCGAGCATTCAGTTTTCAGCTGCTCGATGTCGGAATCGGTCCAGATGATCTCGGCGCGGTCGTTGCTGTAAAGATGCTTGATGCCTTCGCAGGGATTTGATGCAATCTTGCCCATGGGATCAACGCCATGGGACAGGATGCGCGATAGCACTTGCAAGCCTGTGTCTGCGCTTCTGGGTGTCTCGCTATATTGGCCGCGCCACCGACGGATGATGGGGCGGATACGCTCGTGACGGTTGAACTGGGCGATGCTGAGATCACCGAAATATTCGGATATGCGATCGATCCATGGCGTCCAAACGCGTCTGGTTGAGGCTGCCAGCTTGTTGAATTCAGACGCTTTGTAGTTGGTAATGATGGACCGGAATTTGCCGCTTTCCGGCGCGGCGCGTGTCGCGACGACCTCGTTATATGAGGCCATAAATTCGTGGGTGCCTGGCTCGCCTGTCAGTTTGGGGCCGCCGCGCCAAGCATAATAATAGATCTTTCCTTTGGACTTTACGTGGTGAATTCCCTTCAATTCAACTATGACCATGCCTTCGTTCAAACTCCGCAAGTTCCCTGTCCAGATCATTCTGCTCATTTTGAGAAGTAGGTGTAAAGTGCCAGCGAACCGTGCCATCGGGCATGGTGTCCATTGCGGTGGGTAACAGTCCGCTCTTCTGCAGCGCGCAGAGAATTGTTTTGATGTCGCTGGCTCGGAACGACTGGCGTCTGGTCATGTCCTAACGTCCTCGCATGTAAATGCCCGCTTTGCCTACTCACGGCGGCGGGCTTCGTTTTTCTGCTGACTAGCTCCAGGTGATCGGGATGCGGGCGGACACAAAGCCGGTTGCGGCATACGTGGTCGATCTCTTTTTTGCCGGGAATGAAACCGAACTCGTTGCTCCACATGACAAGATGGACGGCAACCGTCTGCCCACTGAGCGACATGCGCGGATAACCCGCGCCGCGTCCTTCGTTGCCGGAGGTCGGACCTGACCAGATCCAGCAACCCGTTCGCGGGTTTTCAATCACACGAGACATAATTCGTTCGCGGATCTCGTCGCGGCGGCTTGCATCAGGCATCGGAGGTTGCCTCCGGTGATTTGTAGCTCGATGATGATAGAACGGCGGCGGTTTTGTGAGCAGTGACGAGGGTCTTTAGCCGCTCGTTTTCCGCCTTGAGTGCGGCAACGCTTTCCCAGGCGGCAAAAGGATCGCTGGGCTCGCCAACTTCGGCTGCGTGAATGCGTCAGTGCACTAGCAGTAACTCTGCATCGATCTGCGATTTGGGACGCTGTTTCCAATTGTTAGTTAACTTGATTGCGTCAAACGAAATAACTGGCACATCTGGTCGTGCTGCTGCCAGTTGTGCCGCAAGATAGCTTTTGCCGGCTCCGTTCGGACCGGTTACAATCAATCTTTTCAACGTCATTGTCCTGACCAAGAATGCGGTTGATAATAATAAATTCTTGTTACCTTGCAATAACAACTTCTGGTAATGATTCGTGGCTATAGAATTCCTTTAGTTTTTATTTGATGCTTATCTAAAAATAAGGTTGCTTTGGTGTCACTGGCGGACCAATTACAAAATATCCACCTTAAATCCGCTTTCCTAGCTTTAGGATAAGTCTGTTATAAAACGGATCACTTGGCCGAGCACAAAGGTTTCCGCATCAATGCTCATTGCCTCGTGTTGGGGATTGGTTGAATATGGTTCTAACCTATCAAGATTTGACATAAACCGCTTGAAGGTAGCTGTTTCATCTTTTTGAAAGATATAAAATTTGCGGGGCAGCAGTTCTTTCGCAGATGCATTGACAATAATCGTAGTACCTTCCGGTGCAACGCTGATTCATGGAATCACCTTGTACGGTAAGTGCGAAATATGCCGGTGGCTTTCGGCCATGAACTGAAATTCGCTCTGCGCTGGCTTGATGTTCTATGAAGCCCCTCTCAGCAAAAGGGCTAGCTGCGACCCAGCTTATGAGCGGAATCTGGATCGGCTCCTGTCCAATATCAGAATTTTTCTCTCCGAAAGCCAGCCAGCCCGCTGATACATTCAGGACGTGTGCTATTTTTTGGATACTATCTAGCCTTGTCATTTATCGCCCTTACCTCAATATGCGGAGGCCACGCGATGATGTTGTCGTTAGGTCATCCCTTGAGCTTCCAATCGCGCAGGCTCTCCTCTCGGCCGCGCGCAGCCCGCACCCGGGGTGATGTTGGCGCCGTGCCTGGTGCGGGCAAGTTTCGGTTTGCATGCGGGCCTCCCTGAGTATCTGACGGCCCATTCCTCACATTTTTGATCAATTCCCACCACGGGAAAAACGCCGGAGATTTCCCGGCGCGGGAAAGGTTTTGTCTTATGCACACAAGCGCTTGGTTTCATTGCATCAAAGCGGCGCAACGCGACCTGATTAGGTTGGTTGGCGGTATCGAGCGGGCGTCGGAGATCTCGTCGGTGTCTGCCAGCCATATCGGACGGATGAACAACCCGCGTGATACGGACCTGATGCCGATTTCGGTTGTCTATGCCCTGGAGAGCGAATGCGGGGTGCCGGTCGTGACCTCGGCTATGGCGGAATTGAACGGTCGCCGGTTGACAGACCCGGCAAGCGACAAGGCCGTAGAGCAGGGTGTCGTCGTTGCCTATTCGGAGATGGTGCGCCGGGCTGGTGATCTGATTTCCGGTGGCGCGGTGGCGATCTCCGACATGGTGGTGACACCTGCCGAAGCCACCAAGATGGATCGGGATGCAGCGGAATTGGAAGTCGGTCTTGCTGCGCTTCGCAAGGCGCTGGCCGGTGTGAAGGCGAGGGGCGGCGATAAGCTTGGCCTGCGGATCGTGGGAGATCAGCCATGATCGACGCAACCTTGACCCCGCTGTTCGAGCGGCCCTTGAGTGCGCGGGCACGGGCCTTCCTGCGCAAGCTCAAAATCCATGGGGGTCAGCTGATCGTGCCTGATGGTCCTGAGCGGCAGTTGGCGAACGACTGCCGTGCCTGCGGCTATGTGTTGATCCGCGAGGATCAGAAGACGGTGCTTCTGACCGGTCTCGGGCAGGCCTATCTTGATCGTCTGATGAGGGCGAACTGATGGCCGGTTATGCGTCAGTCAAGTTTCCCAAGCCCGGCTCTGCCGGGCTTTCCCTTATTCTCGCAGTGAACACGGTGGCCGCATCATGCAAGATGTGAACCGCCAGCGCGAAGCCTCGACGGTGAATCGGCTCAAGGGGTCGGCTGAGCGTCTGAATAATTATGTCTGGACGCTGGAAGCCGATCGCGGCGGGTTGCGCCTGATCGTGCATCGGCTGATGGGCGAGCAGGTGCATATTGCCACCATTCATCCGGCCGCCTTGCATGACGAACGTGACCTTATCTTCTGGGCGCTCGATCATTTGCGCCTGTTCCTCCGTCTGTTTGATCGGGCAGCGATTGCGGTGCGCGATCTGCGTGGTGAGCTGGAGGCGCAGAACAATAGCCAGCCAGCGGGCCGATAGCACAAGCCGAACCACGCGGCGCAAGCCTCCATTCTGCTGTTCCATGCTGCCTTTCACCGGTTTCTGAGCGCGACTGTTGGTTTTCGCGCGGAACTGAGCCGGTTTTTCCACCGAGAAGTGAGCCAGCTCTAAGTATGGTTTTCTGATCAGGCTTTGGTCAAGAGGCTTGCCTTTTCTCCTCTCTTCTGTGCCGCTGCGGCCGAACTGGCCTTGAATCGGAAGCTGTCGTTACCGGTTTCCAGGATGTGGCAACGATGGGTCAGGCGGTCGAGCAAAGCGGTCGTCATTTTGGCGTCGCCGAAGACAGTTGCCCATTCGCTGAAGCTGAGGTTGGTGGTGATGATGACGCTGGTGCGCTCATAAAGCTTGCTTAACAGGTGGAACAGCAGCGCTCCGCCTGAAGCGCTGAACGGAAGGTATCCGAGCTCATCCAGGATCAGCAGATCGAGGCGAACCAGCGTCTCGGCAATCTGACCTGCCTTGCCCTTGGCCTTCTCCTGTTCGAGTGCGTTGACCAGTTCGATCGTCGAGAAAAAGCGGACCTTCCGGCGATGATGCTCGATTGCCTGGACACCGAGAGCGGTCGCAACATGTGTTTTGCCTGTGCCCGGTCCGCCGACGAGCACGATATTCTGGGCTTCGTCCATGAACTCGCACCGATGCAATTGGCGCACCGTCGCTTCGTTGATCTCGCTGGCGGCGAAGTCGAAGCCGGAGATGTCTTTGTACGCAGGAAAGCGAGCAGCCTTCATGTGATATGCGATGGAGCGGACCTCACGTTCAGCCAATTCAGCCTTCAGTAACTGGGACAAGATCGGCACGGCCGCATCAAAGGCTGGAGCCCCTTGCTCGATCAGGTCCGTGACGGCCTGAGCCATGCCATACATCTTCAGGCTACGCAGCATGATGACGACGGCAGCGCTTGCGGGATCATGACGCATGGCGACCTCCCGCGATTTGGACGCGCAGACCATCGTAGCGCTCTACATTGGCTTTAGGTTCGCAAAGCAAGGTCAGCGCCTGTGGCGTATCGATGTCAGGGCCGTCAGTCGTCTTACCGTCGATCAGCCGATGCAGCAGGTTCAGCACATGCGTCTTGGTCGCCACACCTGCATCCAAGGCCATTTCCACAGCCCTGACGACCACCTGTTCGTCGTGCTGAAGGACAAGAGCAAGGATATCGGCCATTTCTCGATCACCGCCGGGGCGGCGCAGCATCTGCGCCTGCAACTGTCGAAAGGCCAGCGGCAATTCCAGGAAAGGGGCGCCATTGCGCAGTGCACCAGGTTTGCGCTGGATGACGGCAAGGTAGTGCCGCCAGTCGTAAATCGTTCTCGGTGGCTTGTGATGATCGCGCTCAATGATCCGCACGTGTTCGCATAACACATTGCCCTCCGCCACAACGACCAGCCGTTCGGGATAAATCCGCAGGCTAACCGGGCGGTTGGCAAAAGATGCTGGCACGCTGTAGCGATGACGCTCGAAGGTGACCAGGCACGTTGGCGACACACGCTTGCTTTGTTCGACGAAGCCGTCAAATGCGGTTGGAAGCGCCATCAAGGATGCCCGCTCACCAGCCCAAACATCGGCAATCGTGCCGGGCAAGGCACCGTGCGGCGTCTCCCGCCACAGGTCGTGGCAATGCTGTTCCAGCCAGGTGTTCAATGCCGCAAGGTCCGCAAAGTCCGGCATCTGTTGCCACAGTCGGGGACGAGCATCTTGAACGTTCTTTTCGACCTGACCTTTCTCCCAGCCGGCCGCCGGATTGCAAAACTCAGGTGCAAAGACGTAGTGGTTCGTCATCGCCAGGAAGCGGACGTTGACCTGCCGCTCCTTGCCCCGACCGACACGATCGACCGCCGTTTTCATGTTATCGTAGATGCCGCGACCTGGTACGCCGCCGAAGACCCGGAAGCCGTGCCAGTGGGCGTCGAAGAGCATCTCGTGCGTTTGCAGCAGGTAGGCCCTGACCAGAAAAGCCCGACTGTGCGACAGTTTCATATGCGCCACCTGTAGCTTCACTCGCTCGCCACCAATGACGGCATAGTCTTCACTCCAATCGAACTGGAACGCTTCACCGGGACGGAAAGACAGCGGAACAAATATACCCCGCCCCGCCGTCTGCTGGTCAGCCCGCCACTCACGCGCGAAAGCAGCGACCCGGCCATAAGAGCCGGTAAAACCGAGAACCACCAGATCCGCATGAAGCTGCTTCAGCGTTCGGCGCTGCTTGCGCGACCGCCCTGCCTCGGTCTTCAGCCAGCCAGAAAGTTTGTCGGCAAAAGGATCAAGCTTGCTCGGTCGTTCCGGTACCGTGAACGTCGGCTCAATCGCACCAGCGCTCAAATACTTCGCGATCGTGTTGCGTGACAGCCCAGTGCGCCGGCTGATCTCGCGGATCAACTGCTTCTCGCGCAGCGCCATCCGACGAATAATATTTAAAAGTCCCATGTGGATCACTCCGTTGCCCCCGTCGCTCACCGCGTTGGGGGAAGGTTCACATGGCTCAATTCTCAATGGAAATTATCCGCCTAACCGGCTCAGTTCCGCGTGGAAACCAACAGCCTGGTACAAACTCTGGCCCAAGCCCGGCAGTCCCGAATTTGCCCGCAATGCCTGGTTTGCGCTGTCGGCTGAGGAGCGGGACGCCTGCAGTGAGCGAACACCAGCCTATCTGGCCTGGGCAAAGCGCGACGACCTGACAGCGCCCGCCGTTTACCTCAAAGCACGGACATGGACAGACCTGCCAGACCATCTGGCTGCCACACAGGAGCCAGCGCGCGTTGTCGCCAAGCCGTGCGGCAAGCTTTGGATGGGACGTCGCTTGGAGGCCCTGCTGTCAGACCCGACCGGCCCGTTCTTCATCACGGCTTTCGATGAGCGGCGGATTGCCACCGGTGCGATCAGCCGGGAAGCGCTGATCTGGGAAAAGCGCCGGGAGCACGGCTGGCCGTTGGTGGTCAAAATGCAGGACCGCGCCCTTCGCGGCGAACCGTTTGTCACCTCGGCGGATCTGTTGCCGCTGGTGGCAGGCTTTGTCGGGGTCAAGCCGGACAGCGACCTGTTTGCCGCTTGGCGGCGTCTCCATGAGCGGCGGGGATGGATGTTTATCGATGGTCGGTGCGAGTGGAATTACTTCCCGCCTGTCGACCCCGCAGAGCCCGATCTCGATGCGGCGGTCGAGGCCGCCCTTCAGCACTTCAAAATCAGCCTCAGCGAGGGACGCATCCATGATGCAGCATAACGGCAAACTTCTGAATAGCGTCTCGAACGAAAGGCTTGCGAAGCTGACGGACGCCAAAGCCCTTGAGGTCAAGCGCCAGCGCCAGATCGCCATGGCCAGGCGTGACCGGCCTGACTTCGACCAACTGGCTCGATGGGTGGTGGCGAGCTGCAAGATCGGCATGGAGCAGGTTATCCGCGATAGCCTTGGACAGCAGGCAATTGAATGCTGGTGCCCCTGCGAGCGGCTGAGACTACCACCCAGACGCGGCAAGCCAGCGATCGTCGTCCAGCGGGCGCTATTTCGGGGATACGTGTTCGTGCAGGTGATCTCGGACAATGAAGCCTATGTCGGGGGCATGCTGGCCTCCAAGCTGCGGAGCCTGATGGGCCAGGATGGTAAGCCCTACCTGATGCCGGAATCCTTGATGCGTCAGCTGCTCCTATCGGCCAAGACTGCGGAGAGAAAGCATATAGAAGCGGGCGACGTACCACCGATGCCGGATGTACTGGGCAAGCAGGTGGCGATCCGCTCTGGCCCGTTTGCCGACTTCGTGGTGACGGTGCGCAAGGTGCTGTCGAAGCGTGGTCAGGTGGTGGTTGACGTGCCGCTGTTTGGCGGCATGAGTGAGATCACCATGGGTATTGATGCCATCGCGACCTGAGGTCATCGCTTGCAAGGTGAAGCTCCCTTGGCCGATGGTCAGATAGCCCGGGGCCTCGGGGGCAGGGGGGTAGGTTAGCCTTGAACCCGATCCGCTTCCCGCACCGGCGTCAGTCATTCGTGTGTAGCGAGTGGAAATTGGAGGCAAAAAGCCATTATTCAGAAATGGGTTGGTGTAAATCTGGACGGGCGATCAGCCAGTAGGTCGCTCCAACCAATAGGCCGATTAACCCCGGTGCCAGTAGGCGCATTGGCTCGTGGAGGAACGCATCGCTGAGCTCTCTTCCGACAATGTTTATTTCAAGGTTATTTCGATATGCAAACGAGAACCAAACTGTGGCGATCCCAGTGCATCGAAGTATGACGCCCGAACAAAACCCACTGACGATGTAAGGCGTTACACGTCTCAGCCCTCGGGCGTTAAGCGCCAGGCCAATTGGAACGCCAACTATCAACATGATGAGATAGGCCGCTGGTGCGCCAACTGCCAAACTCAAAGTAACAGCTTCTGTCCTCGACATGGTCGATAAAATCGGATCCGAAGATGCCGTGAGGACGATGGTTCCGACAACGCATATGGGCAACCACAGCGGGGCGACGATCAAGGCGATCCACGTTCTCTTAGTCATATTTTCCTGCCCATGGTGAAGCCAGATGTTGAGCCGACCTTGGTATAATAGATTTCGGTATTGGATAGCCGCCAATAGGCGGTATTGGTTATCTCGTTATGATCCTCGTCCTGAGGTGGGCCAAGGACGGCTTTCATCTCTGCGAACAGGGTATCTTTGTTGGTGAGGCTGTAATTGCACGCTTTGCCGGGATTAACGCCTTTGGCGATCCAGAAACTTAAGCTGCTTCCTGCGGTCTCGTCGCGCCATCCGACGACCTCGACGGTGACCTTGTTATAGGTCTCGTAAGACGACTTCCAATTCTTATCTTCCGGCATCCGAGGCCAGCCAAGCAGATCTCCCTTTTGCATTGCTTCTTGGACAGTTGCTGATCGGCAGACATCGAGGGCCTGCGCGACGGTCACCTCATTCGCCGGGGCTTCGATCGCTGCAATCAGACTGATCACGACACTCTCAGTCAGCCGGAACGGGAGGCGATGAGAAATTGCTGCAAACAGTGCCAATGTCGGTCCTCACGGATGCCGGGAAGAAGAAGTCTCTAATCACCGCTATCGTCACAGGTAAGTTTTTGGTGCAGCGTCACGGCCTGCGGACTGCGCAGGGCAGGATCTTCGCCGTTTTGACGGCCAGCACCATGCGGATGCGCTCCTCCTCGGCCATGCGCCGCGCTTCTTCGTAACCATATTTGGCGACATTGAACGAGCGCGTGAACTGCCGGCGACGGCGCTTTCCCGCAGGGACCGGTGTGTTATCATCAACGGCGATCTCGATACGGGCCATCCAGATGTCGGATCTATGCGCCCCGGCGCGTTCGATATAATAGACGCCCGGCACGCTGCTGCCTTCGGACCTGTTCTTGCGCACCAGCATGCGCATATCCTTGTTGGTCAAAGGAGGCACGACCCTCAGAACTGCATCGCGGTAAGCTTGTGCCACCTCCAGCGCCTGTTCCTTGCCGCCATAGGTTCTATCGCTAAACGTCATCTGGATCGTTTTTCCACCGCGGGTTAGATGGACCAACCATGCATTTTGACGATGGCGGTTCGTATCCACCCGATGGATCGCGTACATTGCCTCATCGTGGAAGCGGGTTTCTGGAGAAATTTTTGGTCCTACTCTGGTCATCGTCTATTCTCAGACACTAGGCCAATTAAATTCGAAGCGGGCCAGTCATCGACTGGATTTCTTTCTGCCATGGCTGATGCTGCGACAGTGACTAGATCTGCCATCATCAGAGACTGGGGCCTTATGCAAAGAAGTCATTAGATTTAGCCCTATCTGAACGTGATGGTCGTGAAGTCGTCTGTTAGACCATCCCACGTACCAGTCGCAAAAGCAGTGATCGAGTGCCCTGTGCGTGGTTCTTCATCTAATCGTCCTGTAGTGACCCCGATGTTTCCGAACAGCACTATACCAACTGATAGGCTGGCTCCCCCATTCATTTCCTCTAGTTGTCGAAGGACATCAATCCCGTTCCCTTGGAAAATCTGAACGCCCCTGAGAGTAACATTCTCGAGATCGTAAAAGGCTTCAATTTCTCTCACGCGGTTTTCGCGATAACGAACGATCGGAGCCTTGGTGCCTCGTTGCTCATTGAAGCTTCCGGGTCGTAGGCCTCGACTTGATCGGTCGGGTGCGCCTACTATTGCTGAGACCTCTTCGGCTGTCATACCGAAACGGATCGGCCCCATCCTTTCGAAAGGTATCACGTCCCAATTCATCTACAGTTATCCAATAGTCCGACTTTAACAATTAACGGCCATCCCTTCTGCCCGCGTTGTTTTTGCCATTTTCTCCATAGATTCAGAGCGATTTAGCGGACCACACATCGGTCTTATACCTTGAGTATCAGGGCGCGCCTACGTTCAGTGCTCTAGAATCGTCCCCGCAATAATATCCACATAGTGTGTAACGTTCGCTCGCGACCTCTCTTCATCAATTTCAGCATCGGAAAATCGGCGCTCTCGAGAGATCTTCAGTGTTATAGCGAAACTGGTTTGAAAATGCTCCGTCAATCGACACGGACTTCACCGACTCCCTCGGCAATTAAACCGCCATGAGCGGTTGCATCCGCTACACGGGCAATGGCACGACCGTTAATTCGTGCAATACTGGAGCCAGACGTAATCTTATCGACATGTCCGCTGCCAGTGCAAATGGCATCATCTCCAACAACGGCGATCGGGACACCATTGAGGCGGACAAATCCTTGTCCGGTGATTACAGGCCCCCCCATATGGCGCGTCGGCCCTGGCTCAACCTTAGGACATGAATGCATGCTACCTATAACAGCTATCGGATTACCCATTTCAAACCTCTCGCGTTGGTTTTCTCACTCTAGATCTATCCAGCGCTGTCTATTGTCTTCACCGAGGACATTTTTCTCAACCAGATCCATTCTGGTGGTCTCGTTAAGACCCGTCTTCAACAATATTGAATAAAAATACTGTCTGTCTGAAGCGTTCATGGATGATGAAACTAAATCAAATCGGTAGAAACGGAACGTATTTCTCGGGCTGTTGATCCGTAAAAGCGAGAGACCTTCATGCATCTTCTTGATGTGTCTTTTCCACCGATCAGGATCTCCCAAAAACCCTTCCTCCTGCAGATACTTGACCATTCTAGGGATGTAATTTCTCTCCAAATATATCAATTCTATTTGCTGCATTTGATCCGCAGATAGCATGTCACAACCTCAGGCATAGGTTAGCAGCGTGTCAGGATGCGGCAAATCGATCGGCGGCTTTTGATGACCGATAACCGCTATTGCCTGCTCGAATTCGATTTCGCTCTCATATTCACCACGCATTGAACGTATAGCGCTCTCGTCCATCGGTTGATGCATGCTGGCCCACACACGTTTTCCTAAATCCCACACAACTTCCTTGGCATGCTGGTCGAGTTCCGCAGAAACGTCACCCCAAAACCGCGCAAGTTCTCGGCGTTCGGATCCCAGAGTTAGTAACGTGAAAAATTCGATCTCAAATATCATATCTTCATTCGAATAATGTCCGAAGCACCTCTTGTCCCATTCTGTTAGGGGCGCAGTTAGTCGTTGCGTAAGCATATCCTCGACAATCGGATGTCTTACCATCTGCCAATAGCGGCTTGCGACGTCTTCACCCCAGGATTTAGCGGACACCGAGGTTTTTAAGGCGTTCGCAAGGTCTGGCCAGGTACGCTCCCATGCGTTCAGTTCTGGGAGAACAGAATCGGGATCGCACGGGAATTTCTCTGCCCATTCAACAAAAGCACCCGATTGTCCGACGCCAAGTTTCTTCTGCAGATCATCAATAGCGAGATCCCACAATGACAATGATTTATCAGCGCTGAACCCGGTCCGTTCGATCGCGAAGCGTAACGACGGCCTTAACTGCGTGACATTGAAATCTGTCAGGCCAATTTTTGATATAATTCCATTATCTATGACGTCCATGCTGAGAACGACAATTATTTTTTCCCATATCCAAGACTGTTCTGAGCGTCTCATAATTCGTCTTCCTCATGGCACTGGAATAGCGTTTCGTGGTGGAAAGAGCCGGGATCCTTCGGAAATCACTAGGTACGTGATCAGTGCAGCTCCGGTAAGGCCAGTGATCTGCTCCCAACGCTTCATATCGAACAGACCCGGCTCCTCGACGGCATCCATTTTCAGCTGATCAATAGTAGGATTCGGATGGTTGATCCACGCTTTGGCATCGTTTCCGATCGGGGCCTTGTCACCACAATTGTTATCGGAAAAATCCTTCATGACTTTCGCGATTTGATTTTTTAAATTGGTTATAGCCTCGTCGTGCCCGGCCCAGCCAGCCCGGGTCCCGTTCAACTGATCCATAATCCGCTCTGCTAATCCGCGCGTCCCTGTTTCCGCCTTTTTTTGAAAAACCAGTCGGCGAACGATTTTTCTTAGCTCTTCACATACATCTTCGGGAGGGCAGTTCGGACAGAACTTGCTAGAGGCGGCCGCGGCCATTCAAACTATCTCCGCTTCTTTGTTGACAAATCGGCAAAGCGCATCATCGTACTGAAAGAATTCGATACTGTTATCACCGGACGGCACCAGAAAACGAGGCGCAACAGTGCCCAACAGTTTAGCCTGATCTTCGTTCAGAACTTTCATAAACGAGGAAAAATACATTGCGTCCGCAATTCGCGCGTACACATGGTGCCTTCCATGACGCCAGTAGTAGAATTTGAATAGGCGGGACCTAATCCGCTCGATCGTATGGTTCGATTCCAACCAGACCATAGCGCCGGCGGAAGCCGCATCTTCTATCAAGAGCTCAAGACGAGGACAGACACCGTCAATCTTCACCAGAAAAGGTGCAACACGCAAATATGATGTTGATGACCAACCGTTGAGCAAACTTACGAATGGACTGTCGAGCGCTTCCAATCGAGCATACAAATTAGGTACGTTTATTGCGTCGATTAGCGCATGTGATTGCTTCTGATCAGTCAGCCTTAAAAACTGTTGGAGCTTACTCACCGAACACAATCCCCCTAGAGGTTTTCATACAACTTTCACTTTTCAATCCGCTTTCAATATCGAGTGAATTCGTGATGATGCGGACTGTTTTTCCTGAGATTATCACTCCCTTATCATTTATCTCTATCATTCCGCCCGGAGTTGATATGACTACCTTTTCTTCTGAAACAATTATATTCTTTGCAGCAGTTATTTGGACAACGCGCTTAGCGTGTATATCTATATCTTTATCGGACTGCATTAGACGATAGACACCGGTCTTCTCCTGGTACTCTTTACCAACAAGTGTCTTTTTAGCCTCGCCGACATTTTCGATCGAGATCTGCCCGACATTCGTCACCTTGCTCACCCCGATCTGCTCGGCGCGAGCAATACCGACGCTGTCGGACTTAAAGCTGCTGACGATGGTGTTCATGATGCCGGGCAGCGGGAACAGGTTGGAGGCGTCTGAACCGACGCCTGTTCCGGATCCAGCCAGCGCCGTACCGGCGTCCGCGCGTGGGCTCGGGCCAGAGACGACGCCTTCGCGGGCGGAAAGACCACCGGCGCCGAGAAAGCCAAGGGCGGAGGAGGCGAGTGACGTGGCAAAGCTGGCAATGCCGGGACCACCACCCGCGATCTGGGCGGCCTGTGCTAGCAAGCCGGCGGTCTGGCCTGACAGCGCCTGCACGCCTGCCATGGCCAACATCGCCATCGGCCCCGTGCCGCCAACGACGGTGTTCACAGAGCCGCCGATTTCGTGCTTCTGGTTGCCCGCGACTTCCACGGCGCGGTTGCCGCCGATGGAGGCGACCTCATGCCGGTCGACGCGCTTGGTGCGGTCATTGAGCACTCGGGTCGTCTGATCCTTCTGGGCATGGAAGAACATGTTCTCCTTGCCGTTCTCGTCCTCGAATGTCATTTCGTTGAAGCCGCTGCCTTTGTGGGTGTTGGAGCGCAGCACCATCCGGGTCTTGTTGGCCGGCAGATCGTAGGGGACGGGATTCTTCGGATTGGGCACGACCCCAATGACCAGAGGCCGGTCTGGATCGCCGTCGACGAAGGAGACCATCACCTCCATGCCGATGCGGGGAATGACCTGCGCGCCCCAGGTGCCACCACCCCAGGCCTGGTTGACGCGGATCCAGCAGGTGTCGGAACCATCCTTCTTGGCTCGCCGATCCCAGGGATACCAGACCTTGATGCGGCCATACTGATCCGTGTGTATCTCTTCGCCGGAGGGACCGGCCACGATCGCCACCTGCGCGCCTTCGATGCGCGGACGTTTGGTGTCACGATGCGGGGTTAGCGGCACGCGCGAGGGAATGGCTTCGAATTCGTTGCGGTATTCCGGATCGTTCTCCGTCGTCTCATAGGAGCGGTCGACCACCCAGTGGGTGATCCTGGTGATCACATGCTCTTCGTATTGATGTTCGGGATGCGGCTCCTCATAGGCCGTGAAGCGCCGGCCGGCTTCGAGAAAGCGGACATTGGACTTGCCCGTCACCCGCTCATGATCGGCCTCCACCGCCTGCATGCGGAAGGTCTCGGCCTGTTCGGCTTCCTTCACATCGCTGATGCGGGCGGGATATTCGTAAAGCTCGCGCTTGGCGGCCCCAGGCATCTGGATCAGCGACGGCGTGACGTTCAAAGGCACGGTGCTCGGCGTCTCGAAATTCCAGTCGGCGCCGGCGCGCTGGCCGGGGATGAAGGCAAACTGCCGCATCCACTCGTTGATATGGTTGCGATCCGATGAGCCTTGCGCTAATCTCACCTTGTCGACGCCTTCTGCGGAGGGCGAAGGCTGACTCCAGGCGACCTTGCTGTCGCTGACTTTGATGCGGTGGACACCCACCTCATGTTCGAACCAGTAGAACAACCCGTCCTCTTCGAACCGGCGCAGCAGGTAATCGAGGTCTGTCTCGTTCCATTGCACGCTGTACTCACGCGCAGGCGGCACTTTGTGTAAAGGGGCATAGGCAGCCGCGGGAAGCCCATGTTCCGATAGCAGCGTCTCCAGCACCTGCATGGAGGTCATGTTCTGCCAGATGCGGCAGTCGGAGCGACGCGACAGCAGCCAGAACTGCGGCTGGATGGTCAACGTATAAGACCGCAACCCTCGTGTGACCGGCGGCCCTTCGGACAGATTGGTGACCAGGCCGTTGAACGGCCGGCGCACGCCGCCCTCATCGAATTCGCCCTGACGGATCTCCAGTGACACATCGACCAGCTTGCCGATCAACTCTTCTGGCTTGACGGCCTCACGCTTGGCGCGCACAGATATAGTGATCTCGAACAGGCGATTGACGCCTTCGTCCACCGTCATCCGCTCCGGCAGAAGCTGGTCTTCGCCCAAGGGAGAGGATAGTCTCAACACACGGCTAGCCTGGATGAAGTCGGTCGGCGACAGAACGTCGTCCATGGATGCCCCCATATAACGTCATCGAAAATCGTCAAAACAGCCCGGTGGCGCGAGCCCACTGTTTCAATCGCGCCATTGATGACGACAATAGGTCAGCCTCCCAAAAGGTCAAGGTCTCGACGGTGGTTTTTGTTGATGCAGCGCGTATGGGTTGAATGTCTACCGATAGGTGGGGCAGACCGGATTCCGGATAATTTCCCAAGGATCAATCCCCTGACTCGATCTGTCGGCTCCGGAAGTGTTTTTAACACGGTTTTCGAAATGGCGAGTGGCGCACGTTTAGGCCCCGAGGAGGCAGAGTGGTTTATGTTGCGTGTGTCAAATGCGAAGCGCCGGTTCCTGTCGGCGTTATATGCCCGCGCTGCGGGGCAAAGCAGCCGGAACCGCATGAGATACGTGCCCAAAACAGGCGTATAATTTTGGCAATAGCGCTATCGGTGATGGTGGTCGTGCTTTACTCTGTACTGCATCAATACCTACGCTAAGGTCTCCGGGCGGTCGCCGGAAACTTATGAAAGAGAGTTTGGCCTGACGTTGGATTTCCAGCCACGTTCTCCCAAGAGCTGACGTGCACCCCGATTTTGGGCCAGCGGGAGCTGGAATTTTCCGGGGTTAAGGCTCATGTTGGCGCAGGTGCCGATGAGCCGTTCATGAGCGAAATCGGCACCTTGTTGCCGATCGCGCTGTGTGGCCGGAACTCGTTATAGTCTCTACGCCAATCCTCCATCTTTGCTCTTGCGTCGTCAAGGCTCATAAGCCAGTGGGCGTTCAGGCACTCTGCCCGCAACTTGCCATTAAAACTCTCGATGTAGCTATTGTCCGTCGGCTTGCCCGGCCGCGAGAAGTCAAGCACGACGCCTCTATGATAGGCCCAGAGATCGAGGTCACGAGAGATGAATTCGCTGCCGTTGTCCACCCGAATGGTGGCCGGGTAACCGACCTGCCGGCATATGCGTTCGAGGGTCTGCACGACGTCCTTCCCTTTATAGTTGAAGCGGGCATCTACCGCCGGAGAGAAGCGCGAGAAGGTATCGACAACCGTGAGAACCCTGATCTTGCGACCAGTGGCCAGTTGGTCATGCACGAAATCCATGGCCCAGACGTCGTTCGAACGGGTGGCTGCGGTGCGGTCCGATCGCAGCTTTGCTTTGACGCGCCGTTTTGGCACCTTGTTGCGCAGTTGCAGGTCCATCTCCTTGTAAAGACGATAGATTCTCTTCGGATTCACCACCCAGCCGTCACGCCTGATCAAGACATGCACACGACGATAGCCATAGCGCACACGCGTCTGGCAGGTATCCTTGATCTTCAGCTTCAGTTCGGCCTGATCGCCGCGCTTGGACTTGTAGACATAAAGGGACCGGTCGATCTTCAACACGGCGCATGCGCGTCGGATCGAAACCTTCCAGTCCGTCTTGATCCTGTCGACAAGATTACGCTTGCCGTCAGGCCTCAGAGCTTTTTTGACAGCACATCCTGGAGCATGGCCTTGTCCAGCGAAAGGTCGGCGACGATCCGCTTCAGCTTGGCATTCTCTTCTTCGAGTTGACGCAGGCGCTTCATCTCCGAGGGCATCATGCCGGCGTATCTTTTGCGCCAATTGTAGAACGTCACATCGGAAATTCCTGCCTTGCGGCAGACCTCGCCAATGGGCGTTCCATCTTCCGCCTGCTTCAACACAAACGCGATTTGCGCTTCCGTAAACTTCGAGGCCTTCATCAAATTCTCCTCTTCTTCCCAAAAGGGATCATAAGTGGAAAATTCCAGTTCAAAATGGCCCAATTTATGGGGGGCACGTCAGTTCAATGCCGTCGATCCCGGTGCGGTGGGGGCGATGATTGCGATTGGTCCGGAGTTTGCCGCAGGCATAGCGGAAGGCGTTTGCGAGGATGGATTACTGCGCATGACGCACCTCCTCTACCTTGGCGGACGGGTCGATCAAGGCTCCATCATCGGCAGGCACGTATTTTCCAAACCGTGGATCCATATATCTTGCATTGAGATACATGAGGCCGGTTTCGGGATCGAAGCGCTCGCCGATATAGTTTTTCTGGGTGGTCATCGCCTTGTTGCTGGTCTCGCCATAGGCGGCATAGTCGGTGCTTTCGACGACCTCGCCCGCTATGTTGGTCACGAAGCGGACCGAAGACAGATGGTCACGGTGCAGGAAGTAGGCATTGTTGCCGACCAGCTTGATGTCCATATGAGGATAGCGCGTGAAGGCGTTCGCGGCCATGTCGAACTCGACATCCGCATTGTAATATAGAGTTGTGCCGTTGCTGCCGATCTTCTTGGCGCGACGCTCCGTCGGGGCCATAAGCAAAGCTGGTCGTGGAGCCGTATAAAAAGTACGGCAAGGCCAACGTGACATCGCTCGTTGAGCGGGTGAGCCGCTTTACGGTTTTGCTAAGCAACAATGATCGGCAGTCTCGTCCGGTCATGGATGGCATCATCCGGGCACTGAAGGGGCTCCCTCACCTCGCCCGGCGAGCGCGGAAATGGCTTTAGAGAGACGTCGACCCCTTGTCCTTAGCCGACGCCGATCTGATGGAGATCTGCAATCGGCTCAACACCACGCCGCGCAAATGCCTTGGCTATCGAACGCCGGCTGACGTATTCCGCAAGAAACTAATCGCTCAGATTCGACATGACAGGTAGCTTGAAAGCCCCGCAAGTCGCGCTTCAGCGTGAACTCACAATCTTATAATTCCGGTGCTGGATAGTGCTCAAGAAAAAACACCTCACCAACTGGGCATGCTGGATAAATCCATTCGGCCCAATTTTCCTTAAGCCACGCAGTCGAAAGCATTTTTGTGCCTGTCAAAATTGCTTCAGGTGGTGGCCTGACAAAGGTATGGCCAGCACTATATCCGGTCGCTACCATGATCCCCAGAGGTCGTTCAGATACGGAAGTCTCTACGACCATAAAATCCACGACATTCTCATATGGATATTGTCCGCGTACCCGAAAAATCGCACCACGGGCGATCGCTTCAAAATTGAGCTCTATAAGTTTCTGCATCTAAATCTTCAGATCGTGTCTGCCTTTTGTGTCCGGCTTTCCTGTTTGATTACCGTCAATGTCAAACTCTCCTAAATGTTTACCCCTTTTGTCTGCTTTTTCGAATCTACCCTTTTCAGTATCTATTGACCAATAATCTTTCTTCTTATCTTTATATACATCTCTACCATTTACTTTACTTATTTTTGCATCTCTCTGCCATCCATTTTTAGAGGCAACATCTTTTAGAGTATCCTTAATTCTAGCTACCCTTTCACCCGTACTATAACCCTGAATGCTTTTTTCAAAATCTTGAGCATTATCATAGCAGTTGCCATTATGTACCCAAAGCGCTGTTTTGCCTGCGAAAAAAGTATGGTCTTTTTCAATCTCAAGATTAAAGGCATGCAAAGGCTTAGAAGATAAATATTTATGTGCACTAATCCTTGCAGTTTTTCCGCCAGATACCACCAGAAGCTGCCCAACGGAAAGACTTCTCGCACGGACAAAACCTACGCCATCTACAAAAAACGGATGGCGACCATCGGAAAGAATTGTCTCCGTGACATCTGTTCCATTTTTCTTTTTCGTCACGGTCAAAATGGTGGTGTCTGGATCGACGTTCTCATAAGTTTTGAGAACTCTCTGAAAATTCTCCTTGCCAGACCCCTCATTGCGGGCAAGGACAAAATCGCCAACCTTAATTTCGGAAATAGGAACTAGGCCAAATTTAGTAACTACAGGAGTTTCAGGTGCTAGACTGCATGCTACACCCCACATCTCTCTAGCAACTTTGCGCTCAACGGATATTCCATCCTCAGCTCTCTTGGCAAGCTTTGCGGCCGTTGCATAATCACCTGGGCCAGGCATTGCACCGAATAACGAAAGGCCAGCACCAACCAAATCACCCCTCGCCAAACTAACGGCTGCATTAACAGCGTCGATAGGAGCGCCTACGACTGGCGCCATCCCCCCAATGTCCAACGCAGTTTGAATGTCATTCAAAGTGTCTTCAATTGAGGGAGGTTGAAAACCCGTGTTCCAAGATCCATTTCCCATGTGCCCATTCGGGTCGCTCTTGTTGACCGGGTCATTTGACGCATATGCATATCGGTTAGTGCCGACCCCTTCCTTTGTCGGATCCCAGTCATCTGGCGAAATAAAGCGACCGAACCGTGGATCCATATATCTGGCATTGAGATACATAAGGCCTGTTTCGGGATCGAAGCGCTCGCCGATATAGTTTTTCTGGGTGGTCATCGCCTTGTTGCTGGTCTCGCCATAGGCGGCATAGTCGGTGCTTTCGACGACCTCGCCCGCTATGTTGGTCACGAAGCGGACCGAAGACAGATGGTCACGGTGCAGGAAGTAGGCATTGTTGCCGACCAGCTTGATGTCCATATGCGGATAGCGCGTGAAGGTGTTGGCGGCCATGTCGAACTCGACATCCGCACTGTAGTATAAGGTCGTGCCGTTGCTGCCAATCTTCTTGGCGCGCGCTCCGTCGGGGCCATAAGCAAAGCTGGTCGTGGAGCCGTTGGCTGTGACCGAGGCGACACGATTGGCGAGGTCGTAGTTCAGCTGGCGGCTACCGTCATTGATCATATTGCCGTTGGCATCATAGCTAAAGGCGACACCGTTGAGCGATGTCGGTGCATGCGGTCGGGAGGAACCGGCTGACGGATAGGCAAAACTGCCGGCCAGACGTGAGCGGCTGATCAGATTGTCATTGTCAGCGTAGGTGAAGGTTTCGCTATAGGCGGGATTGTTGGCCCGGATGGCTGTCGCGACCCGACCGAAACGGTCGTAGCTGTAAGTCCAGTCATTGGCCGTGCCGTCTTCATCAATGCTCGTGATACGACCGGCGGCATCGCGGCTGTAGCTCGCGCCCAACAGCCGGGTGCCGGCGGAATTCTGGGTGACGATACCCGTCAGCCAGCCACGCTCGGGCGAATAGCTGAAGGTCGTTGTCACGCCATTGGCATAGCTGATCGAGGCCGTCTGCCCATCCGGCATATAGGTCGTGCTGTTGATGTAGCCCGGGATCGTCAGCAACTGACCCTTGCGGTCGTAGATCCAGTGGGAAGACGAGGAGCCAATCGTCAAGCTTGGCCGATCATTGTAGATCTTATAGATCGGCCGCTTGCCTTGGTCGTAGGCAGTCGAATCGTCGTGGGCGATTGTGTCAACGGCATGGAACTTCTGAACCTCCAGGCCATCAGCATTATAGTTAAACTTCTGCACCATGGTCGGGCTTTGTGCAGTCGTCAGTTGGCCGAGGTTATAAACGCCAACTCTTTGCTCATCATAGCTGTTTTGAGCGAGCAAACTTCCGGCATCACCGGCAATGTTTACATTATAGGCCTTTTTCTGAACGATCCTCCCGATCGAATCATAGCTGATGGTAATCCTGGCGCCGCGGGCATCCAGCTGACTAGTCAGTCGGTTCGCATTGTCATACGCATAGTACCAGGTGCCCATATCCGGATCGGTGACAGAGAGGCGATTACCCAGCAGATCGTAGCCATACCACCATGTGGCACCATTATTATCCTGAACCTGGATCATTCTATGGGCATCATCGAAGGTTGCGGCATGGATCCAGCGCGCAACGATACCTCCGTCCGTGGCGGGGGCCGAACGCTGGACAATGCCGACCGTATCGCCCGCCGTTGACGTGAACGTCTGGGTCTGGATGCCGATCTCATCGGTGACATAAGTTCCGAAGATCGTGACATTCGAGGATCGGTCGATTGAGCCGACAAGGGCATAGTCGTAGATTTTTGCTGTTCCATCTGGATTTGTCGCCCTGAGTGGGCGTCCATTCCAGTCATAGGTGGTCGTGGTTGAGTAGGCTGTCGTGCCTTCTGCGAAGGGTCGGGTGACGCGGGAAACGTTACCGCGGGCGTCGTAATCCGTGTCGACGATCGTTGATGGATTGATGGAATCACCGAACGTATAGGTTCGGCGAATGCGGCCGAGGCCATCAAAATAGGAATCGACCTGTGAATCGCTGGCACCATTCGGCATGCTGGTCATCTTAGCGATGTGCTGCGACGATGTTCCCCAATTGTAATAGGCCGTGCGTTCATAGGCGCCAGTGACCGCGTTAATCGACTGGGTCTGCCTGCACAACGCGTCATAGGTGTAGCCGGTCCCAACACCGTTAAAGTCATAGGTATTGGCAGGAGCCGAGCAAATTCCATTATAGTTCGCGGTCTTCAACAGGCCATTCTGATAGCCGGTTCCGGTGAGGAACTGGTGATAGGTGTCGTCGTAACTGTAAGTAATTTTGTCGCCGGCCCCATTGGTTTCAGAGACCTTGTTGCCATAGCTGTCATAGGTGAAGGTGTTTGTCTGGTAGTTATTTAAATCGACGTAATCACGGCGTGTGGTTAGATCGCCTTTGGTTGGCGAGGCCCCAAAATCCAGACCGTCATATGCGTAAGTCTGATAGCTGAGAAGCGTGCCACTGGTTGTTGCGCCCTTGTAACTCGCCTTCCCACTGAGAGTCGAGACGATATAGCTTCCAGGGTTGTATGCTCTGTGAGAAACTGTTGTTGTTTCGTCACCGTTGATGGCTGGCCTGCCGAAGTTGGTTTCCTGAGCAACATTCCCATAGGTGTCGTAGGTCCATTCGGTTCTGAGGCGCAGTGCCGCTGCCTTTTCTGTATATTGCGTCTCTGTCGCTTGTTTCAGTGCGGTGTAGGGTATGGAGGCGTTGTTGGCTGTGTAGTTATTGGAAACCACTTTACCGGCATTGGCATCATCACCAGTATAGGCGACGGTTGCTGGCAATCCGACGGTTGCCATATCCTGAAGGTATGTCGTCTTGACGGTGTTGCGTGCGGATTGACCGTTGGCGAGCGGCAGGGTCTTTGTGACCTCGCCAAAGCCCATGAACTTGCGCTTTGCTGACAGATAAAGGCCCTTGGGATAGGAATAATCGGTGGTGGCCGCCGTACCATGAGCGTCGTTGAGCGAGATCGAGCTGACGGTCTGGAGCGCGAAGGGAAGATAGGTATTCTGCCATTTGGTCGAAGGCGTATAGCGCACCGAGACCTTCGCCCCCTCTGGCGTCGTCATCCCCGTCATCAGGTTCGGGAAGTCACCCGTCGATCGACCGTAACTGACATAATGAGGCTTTCCTTTAAAGGCCTTGGTGCAATCTGGACCGTGATACGTATAGCTACCATCTCGCTGATTGTATGTGCGACCTCCGCAGGCTATATCCGGCGCGCTTAACAGATCAGAAAGACCATCGCCATCGAAATCGCCGATGGTCGCAAAACTACTGTTCAATTTAAGACTATCGAACGCAATATAAGATTTATTGGTCTTATTCCGTATCCGCATGAGCAACCAGTTTCTCGCGCCATAAGCATCATAATCTTCAGTGCTTTTAACCCCAACCCCAACCTCTGCTTTCTGATCGCCGTCAACATCTGACGCGAAAATGCTGATAGCGCTGTAATATGTATTGTCTGCGCTTGCTGGCGTATAAGTTTTGCCATAGCTCCCAGTCCATGCCTGATACGTCTTGCCATTGAAGAGGTACCCGGAAACGGAAACGCTATAGGACGGATTTCTGTAATTATTGTCACTTGTATTGCCAGCGTCGTAGACAACCGAATATTGAACCAGGTCGTCCAGGCCATCGCCGTTTAGGTCGATGAACAGGCAGTTTCTGACGCAAGGGGAACTGAGCAGCTTGCGCTTGACCCAAACACCGTTTTCAAACGAGTCGGCTCGCAAAGAGGTGTCACCTGTGTACATTCTCTGGATACGTCCATCGCCGAACAGTTCAGCCATGCCGACCGTCTGATCCGTCACCTTCACAAGCTTGTCCGTACCACTTCCATCGTAGTCAACCGGGGTTTTGTAATCAGCGCCAAGGCCGCACATTGCCTTGGTTGCGCTATTGGTGATCATAGCGTCGCCAGATGTGGCGCTGCAGGTATTTACCTCAACGCTAAAGCCTGCGCTGTTCCTGGTCAGGACGACTTCATCGCGAATTTTTGAATTGTCCCCCCTAAGCAACATTTGCTTGCCGGTTTCCCCGGTCCGAAACCGTCCAACGTGGAATTTAGGCGCAACCTTCGTGCATTTAACCGCTGACATGTCAGCAATGGCAAAGCTCGTAGAGCCGGCCTGACTGAATACCATTCCGCAATCGCTCGTCAGGATTTCGGAAACTCCGTCATCATCGACATCGACTGGAATATAATTGGGAGACAAATCCTCTGCCATTGCCTTCGCGGCGATCGCGCTTGTTGACACGGTCTGGCTAAAGTCGGTTCCGTTTGCATAAGAGAATGTGGTGGCCGGCAGAGAGGTGCCGCCGGTAATGGCATTGACACTGCTCAAGGTGAGATCGGAGCCGTACTTCTGCACCGATGTCAAACGCGATGCATCGTTCTCCGGCGCCTGATCGTAATTGAGAGCGTAGCCGCTGATGGTGCTGCTACCGGTCTTGACGACGATGGTCTTCAGGCGGCGCGTCGTCTGCGCCAACGAATTGCCGGTTGCCATGATCAGCGGATCGGGCCGCGCCTCATAAAAGAAATTGACCGTCCTGTTGTTGTAGCTGATCACCGAGGGATAGCAGACCGGAAGCGTATCGCAGGTGTAGCTGTAACTGGCCGTGTTGCCATGGGTATCGGTGACACTTTTGACTAGCCAGCGATAATTGGTCGCCTCGACAGCTGTGCTGGTCGAGCCCATCAACGATGCGGTGGAGGCCAGCACCGTCTTGGTGCCGTCGCGTGCCGTGATCTCCCAGGTGTTGGAGGAGGATACGTAAAGGATCCGCAGATAGTTCTCGGTCTCGCCAACCCAGTTGCCGCCAACCTGGCAGGAGACACCGGCATTGTTGGTCGAGGTGCAGCTGGCAAGCGGCTCGCCGTTAAGCATGTAGACGTCGTTGGCGTCATAGGCCGGAATACCGCGCGCTGGCCGCGCCCGCTCGATAACGGCTACGCCTTCGAGGCCCCAGCCATAGCCGAGCCAGCCTTGATAAAGGCCATTAACCTTGGTGCGGCGGGAGCTATCGTACTTGAAGGACAGTTTAGGCTCTACACCAAAACTCGTGGGTACATCGATCGGGTATTCCTGGACGAAGGCACCGGAACTGGAGACATCGCTAGCCTTGGGGGCGACGGCAATCTGCTGGGGATCACCAAGCGCTGTATCGGCATATGCGCAATTACTTATAAATAAAGAAAGGCATGCAGAAGCCACGGCCAAAGCAACGGTCCGTCCGGTCATCATTTAAGTGTCCCCACACTAAAATAGAAATATATGAAATACCCAAAATGTCACCGCTATCCCCGGCAATGACATATAAACCTGTATTCAGGATTTTGAAGATGTAAAGAGGCAAGCTGAAATATTATTTCAAAAATAGCTTATAGTTATTAAATATAACTATTTTCCAAGGAAAAAACTAAAATTAAACTGTGGACCAAATGCACGGCAGCAAGGATTCAGACTCCTTATTCCACAATCATAACGATAGGGTTGCAGGGGCATAGGGTGGGATCATGCGGTGGATATCAAAAGCGTTGTTTTCAGCTTAACGGCTGTTTTGTTGTTTGGCTGCGCGTCTGAAAACAGCAACGACCGCTGGGACTCGTTGATGGAAGGTGTGGGCACGGATGGGCGTCAACACACGGTCATCGCCTCAAAATCTGCTCCTATCCTGCCTTCTAACGGTGGACAATCCGTTTCAGGCTTCGCCGTTCCCGGAACGGGTCAGTTTACCGCAGCACAGCAGCCTGGTGTCGTGGAAGAGGCCACATCAGGTGGCGGACAAAGCTACACAATCAATTTGGTAAATGCTCCCGTTGCTCAGGCCTCAAAACGGGTTCTGGGCGACATCATGGGCTATACCTATGTTATCGACCCAAATGTGTCGGGCAACGTAACCGTTCAAACCAGTGAACCCGTCGATAAAAAAAGCCTTCTGAACATCTTTGAAGTGGCTTTGTCGATGAACAACGCTGCTCTTGTTCAAAAAAATGGTCAATACGCCATCGTTCCCTCCAGTAGCGCCCTCTCCAACACGTCCGTTATGTCTGGCTCTGCATCGACCAAGGGGCCCGGAACCAAAATGGAAGTCATTCAGCTGAAATACATTTCGGCGGATGATATGAAGGACATCATCGAAAAAACCGGGCGCCCGAATGCGGTCCTGAGAACGGATCCAGAAAGAAATTACATTATTGTCGCCGGTGACGGCAGTGAGCTCTCGGCTCTTCGCGACACGATTGGGGTATTTGACGTCGATTGGATGAAGGGAATGTCGACGGCGATCTATCCTTTAAAGACATCAAAGCCTCAGGACGTAGCCAAGGAACTCACCTCTGTTTTTGGGGCGGGGGACGGGCCAAATGGAAAGGTGATAAGATTTATCCCGAATTCCAGATTGAATGCCGTTCTGGTTATTACCTCAAGACCGGCTTACCTCAGCAAAATTCAGGCATGGATCGCCAAACTCGACGCTGTTGCTCAAAACAATGACGAACAACTTTTCGTCTACCAAATCCAAAATCGGTCCGCCTCTGAATTAGCGGAGGTCTTGCAGAACGTCATAAGCCAGAAAGGCAAGGGAGCGGCATCAACAAGCAACGTAGCGCCGAATCTTGCAGCCACGACTGACACTGCAACATCTTTGGCGACGACAAGCGGCGACATGCTGGCTGAGGTCGCTGGCATGAGCACCGAAAGCGTCCCGAAAATCGTCGCCGACAATCAGAACAACTCTTTGCTGATTTCAACGACTCCACGCCAATATAAGCGGATAGAGCAAATTCTCCGTCAGGTCGATGTGATGCCTGTGCAGGTTTTCCTTGAGGCCATCATTGCCGAGGTCACTCTGAATGATCAACTTCAATTCGGGATACGGTGGTATCTCGATCACGGTCCAAACGGCGTTGGCTTTTCCGATCTTGCTTCAGGCGCGGCATCCGCAGCCTATCCTGGCTTTGCCTGGACACATATTTCCGGAGACGTACAGACAGCCTTGAATGCACTGTCCACGGTGACGAAAGTCAAAGTGATATCTTCTCCGAGCCTCATGGTGATTAACAACCAGGCAGCGACACTCCAGGTCGGCGATCAGGTGCCGACCATCACGCAGTCGAGCGCCAGCACGACGTCTGCCAACTCCGCTATCGTCAATTCGGTCGAGTTAAAAGATACAGGTATCATTCTCGCCGTCACGCCGCGTATCAACACGTCGGGGCGCGTGACGCTCGATATCAAACAGGAAGCAAGCAACGTCACGCAAACAACGACGTCAGGCATCGACAGCCCGACGATCCAGCAGCGTAAGATTTCCACCCGCGTAGTCGTGAGTGACGGTGAAAGCATTGCCCTCGGCGGACTTATTCAGGAGCGGAAAAGCATTGCCGATAAAAAGGTTCCGGTGTTCGGGGACATTCCTGTATTAGGTTCGGCATTCAAGTCCAAAACCGACACGATTTCCCGCACAGAACTCGTCATCTTTATAAGACCGAGGATTGTACAGGATGTCCAACAGGCCCGAGACATCACCGCTGAATTCCGTGGTCAATTCGAACGGGGGCAATTGCAAACCAATGGTCAGCGAATGCGTCAGGACATCAAACGGATCGCACAATGACAGCTTTTGATTGGATAAGCGTTTTGTTCGTGGGGCAATTGCTCGTCATCAGCGCGATTGACATAAAGACGCTGCGCATCCCCCAGGTGTTGAGTCTTTGCCTCGGGTTGACTGGTGCTACGATTTCTTTTGAGCAGGGATTTAGGACATATATCGATATCGGATTGTCGATGTTGGTCTTCGGCGGACTGTTTTTGATCATCCGACTTGTTCACAGCAGATTGACGGCGCGTGTTGGCCTAGGGATGGGGGACGTTAAACTTGCAGCGGCAATCGGTTGCTGGATTAAATTGGACGCACTTGCAATGTTCCTGGCAATTGCCAGTTGTTCGGGACTTTTCGTGGTCTTAGCAGCAAAGGTCAGACGACCAGCCTTAAATCTGCGGACGTTTCGGCTTCCTTTTGGTCCCTTCCTCTGTGCTTCCGCAGCCAGTGTATGGTTTACGCAATAGATGGCTATCGACTAGCCTTTTTTACCAGGTGGCATTCATGCAAGCGATATCAGCCGACATCAAGACGAACAGATCCAACCAGGATGAAAGTTATTCGGACGCAGGATTTTCCCTCGTCGAATTGCTTGTTGTCGTCGCGATTATGGGGCTGTTGATCGGCCTTGTTGCGCCTCGGGTGCTACGTTATCTCGACACAGCAAAAGTCGAGAGCGCAAAGACACAGATACACAACATTCAATCGGCCCTGGAGCTCTATTATCTCGATACCGGAACCTATCCTTCGCAGAGCGAGGGACTCTCAGCACTTTCCGTAGCGCCTGCCAGTGCGAAAGTCTGGAACGGCCCGTATCTGAAAGGCGCTGATAGTCTCAAGGATCCTTGGGGGCATGTCTACGTTTATAAGCCTGCAGAAGCAGGCCAGGGACCTCTTGTGATTTCTTTTGGACGCGACGGAAAAGAAGGGGGCGATGGTGAAGATCACGATCTTCCCTGATTGGATGACGTCTGGCTCAGGGCTTTGGTCTGATTTGTGCGACGGACTAGCATACTTCAGCGCAGCTTTGCGTCGAACGGATCAATCTTTGCAAAGCGAAGGCGATCTGGTTGTCTTAGTGACACATACCGCCATCACTAAGACGGGCGCGCGACATCAAGAAGGGCGCTCGGCACTCGGTTGGCGAGGGCACATTCGGGCGATTTCGGAAACGATGGTCGATGTCGTTCTGGATGAAGACGTCGTTGTCAGGCGCGATCTTCTTGAGCACAGGCTGCCATCGTCGATTTTGCTGCCGATGGCCGAACTGGACATTTGCAACAACACGCCTTTTCGGCCCGAAGCGGTTGTTATTATTTTGGAGCGGTTTTCCTCCAAGAGTGCAGGGAAAGGCTATTTCCTCGCAAAAAGACGAGTTTTTGAGAGACTCGACACGTTTCTTTCCGAGAACAAGCTGAAAGTTCGCCGCATATTTGTGAAGCATGGTTCGCAAATTTATCGGGTAAAGGCGACCGCAGGCCTCCCGAACAAACCATCTGTTGTCGGTGACATGATGCAGATGTCGCGACGGTTTCTCATGCCAGCCTTCATCTGTCTTACAATCGCCGCCGCAGTATTTACCTTTGGCATTCGTGTAAATGCCCGTCTTTACGAATTGCAGTCTGCGATAACGGAGATTGAACCGAAGGCGAAAGCGGCGCGCAAGATAATCGACACAAGCCAAGAGAGGAGAAACCTCGTCGTCGCGCTTCGGGCACGCAGCGTTACCAATGGCGATGTGTTGAAAACAGTCGAAGCGCTGACACGTACATTGCCAGATGATACCTTTTTGACCGAACTAAAAATTGCCGACGCCAAGGTTGAGATTGCCGGCCTTTCGAAATCGGCAGCGTCGCTTCCCGGACGACTGCAAAAGACCGGCTTATTCTTCGATGTGACGTTTTCCTCCGGTATCGCTCGCGCAGTCGGATTTGATGCGGATCGTTTTTCGATGAACATGAGGCGTTAAACGATGCGGCAACGGTTCACGGCGTTGGTTCTCAGTCTCGATATAAGACAGAGGCGTTTGATCCTCCTGATATGTGGCCTCGCCGCCGCTATATGCGCTCTATCGATGGTTCTTGGTGCGGTTGAGAGTGCAATTTCAGGTCTTTCGCAAATCGACGACGCTCGCCGCCGTCTGGGTCTCTACCAGACGATTGTCGCATCCGCAGAGCAGCTGAAACTGACGCCGACCGAGCCGACAGATCAGATCAGCGGGTTTGTGTTTCGCGGGGAAACCGATGAAATCATTCGTGCGGAGATCAATGGCATCTTGAAAGCGTCGGCAGTGCGGCACGGTTTGCAGATCAACACGATCAATGACATTCCGTCCAAGGGGTTGCCGAACGTCAAGTTGGTTGGACTAAGGGTCAACGCTTACGGTTCGTTCGAACCTATACAATCCGTTTTGCTTGAGCTTGAGCAAACAATCCCTCCCGTGTTCATCGGCTCGTTGACGCTGGGCTCGAGTTATACACCCGGCGGTGTGGAAGGTGATTTGAATATCAATGTCACACTGGATCTCTTCGGTGCGGCAAATGCCTTTCCGCCTGGGGATAGATAGAATGCACCAGCGTCAGATTCTCATGATAGGTGCTTTCGGCCTCGCAATTCCATCGCTCCTCACAGCGATCGCCTTTCCGATCACCATATCTCCGCTTCAACCAGTATCAAAACGAGAAACGACTTCACTGACATCTGCCGCCGGCCCTGTCGATCAGGAACTCAATCTCCTTGAAGTAACGGCTCGTCCTTTGATGTCTCCCACGCGCCGGCCGTTTGTAAAACCACAACCACCGCCGATGGTCGTTATGGCGCCGCTCCTCGACACCGGCGCCAACAATGCTGTCTTGAACCCACCTCAACGCATGGCACCCGACATCAATTTTGAGCAAAACGTGAAGGTTCTCGGAATATCCGGTGACGATCGGATTTGGATGGCTCTATTGGCGTCGGCAAATGGTGAGCTGCGATGGTTGCAGGTCGGGGACGAATTTGCGGGGGCAAAAATCGTCCGCATTAATAGGAACGCCGTTGAGCTTCAGCCGGTCAATCTGTCCACTTCGACCGTTACTCTTTACCTCTATCCCGACCTCATCAAGTGCGAAGGTTGTCCCTGAACGTGGCGAGGTTTCTTGTTCCATCACGAGCCTGGAAAATTGGCGCAAAGAGCCGTGATGAGGGGTTTGCACTCGTCGCCGTTCTGTTGTTTGTCTTATTAATCGCTTCGGTCCTGGCAATCCTTTCGCAGACGAACAGGGTCTCCGTTTCAGCTGCGATATCTGCACAGGAACGATTTGAGATGAGGCAACAGATCATCGGCGTAGCACGGGTCGCCTATCTCTTTGAAGACAAGCGCAGGCCTGGTCAGGTGTGGTGGCAGTGCAAATTGCAAATGTCCGACCTTCTCGTCTCCTTTCAACAAACAGCGAGCCTTGTTGACTTGAACGCCGGTCAACCGCAACAAATCACCAGGGCCTTTACTGCTTTGGGCAGAAGTGAAGATTTGGCGAATGCGGCAGCACAGCGACTGGCTGGCATGACCGACGCATCAGGCGGGGGCGCGGGACAATCCATCCAACAGGGCACTCCCTCCAAAGAATTCCTGTCGGTCGTCGAGCTCGAGGACATTATCATGATGAGCGACTTCGAGAAATCCTTGGTTCCATTGATTTTCACGGTCGACAATAAAACTGGTGGCATAAGCCCCGCTTCATTGGATGGACGTTTGGCTCACGCTTTATCCCAAAGCAACACGGATTTGGTTTCCGTATTTAATGCGGAAAGCGCGACAGTTAACATCATCGAATTTTCTCCAGGTCGCGACTTTGGGACCCAGTATACATTTGTCTTGTCCTTGCCTTCTGGCAAAGCCCGTGTTCCCTTCATGAAGCAGAACGTTCAGCGTCCAATTACAAAGGTGGCTCGAGATCAATTGACCCTGAGCGTCGCTTCATGCCCCCGCGACCTTCAAACTTTGCTGAAAGGAACGGGCTGAATGGCCGCACAGGCTGGATACGACAGCTTTTTCAAGTTTCTTGAAGCGGAGGGGGGACTGGGAAACGAGTCAATCAGTCGTCTTAAGACGGTTGTAAGGACAAGCCGACTACCTCTCGATGTCATCATCACTGAACTGGGTGTGGCAACGGATGTCAGGCTGGTGGAACTGCTGTCCGCCTATCTTCGTAAGCCCGGTATATCGCTCGCAAGCGCAAATGAAGCACTGCTCGCAGACTACAATCTGGACTATGCTCGTTCGACTGGTCTTCTGCCGGTGGAGGTCGTGGATAACCGTGTGGTGATGGCTATGGCCGATCCTCTGGATCAAGGCGCAATATCTCTCAACGAACTGTATTTTGAAAAGCCCATCGATGTCAGAGCCGCTACCCGCAAAGCTATCCAAGATGCTGTGGAGGTCTTGAAACGTGAGACCGAGATGCCCCCTGCAGCTCCGACGATAGAAAGCCAAGCGATGGAGAGCGATGATGTCGCCCGCTTGAAAGATCTTGCGCTGGAGGCACCAATTGTAAATCTCGTGATACAGATGGCTCAGCTCGCTTACGAGACCGGCTCGACTGATATTCACATTGAACCCCTGAGCGATCAGATCAGAATCCGCAACCGAGTGGATGGGGTCCTTCATATCGTTCAGACATTGCCCAAACCGATGCTAGCCGGCTTGACGACGCGAATAAAAATTCTGTCTTCTCTCAACATTGCCGAGCGGCGCATTCCTCAAGATGGGCGCATGCGGCTATCAATTCGTGGGCAGGAGGTGGATTTTCGTGTGTCTACTGTTCCCTCCGTGCACGGAGAAACTATTGTGCTCAGGCTTTTGCGCCACTCTGCTGGCGTCACGACGCTAGAAGGCCTCGGTTATCGAACGGCTGACATCGACAGGCTTAGGAAGGCTAGTCAGTCGCCGAATGGTCTGATTATCGTTACTGGTCCAACCGGTAGCGGTAAGACAACGACACTTTATGCGCTCATCGCTACTTTGAACCGGCCGGGCGTTAAAATCTTTACCATCGAAGACCCGGTTGAATATCGGATGGAGGGGATTACGCAACTTCAGGTCAACCAAGACATTGGACTGGACTTTCCAAAGGCTCTGCGATCGGTGCTACGACAAGATCCAGATATTATCCTTGTGGGTGAAATTCGAGATCGAGAGACGGCGCAAATCGCCCTACAGGCTGCTTTGACAGGCCATCTGGTTTTGACGACCCTTCATACCAACGACGCTGTCGGCGCGGTCACACGCTTACAAGATATTGGCGTCGATCCGTATCTCATTTCTGCAACGACTAAATTGGTCATTGCGCAACGCCTTCTAAGACGATCTTGCAAACATCTAAATGTTGTTTCGGGCGAGAGCTGTGACAGATGCGGAGGAACCGGATATTCTGGTCGCACCGTCGCCTATGAAATTGTCGAAATCGATGCTGAGTTGAAATCTATGATCGACCGACGTGCAACAGAGCAGGCCCTGCGGACCGCAGTTCAAGCCTCGGGTACCAAGTCGCTGAATGCTTTCGCGAACGATCTTGTCGAGCAGAATGTGACAACACGAGACGAGGTGTTGCGTGTCATTCAACAGGATCCAACTGATGGCTAGAATTTTTGGCCGGGTGCGGAAGGATGACATCAGGTCGGGATGGTCAATCATATCGCAGATAGGTTTACCATGACGGGTTCACGGTTTCGATATGTATCGATTACATCTGAAGGACGAGAAGAACGCGGTTATATAGATGCTGTTGATCGTGCTGATGCCGCACGCCTGCTGTCGACGAAAGGGCTGCAGCCCTATCTTCTCGAACCGGCGGGAGATGCGGAAAAGGCACATTCTGGCCCAAGGCGAGGGGCATCAGCACGCGCAATGGACGTGGAACGGCTTTTCGCGTCCATACACCTGCTGCTTGGCGCAGGTTTGACCGTCAACGCAGCATTCAAACTGGCTGCCGAAACAGAGCCCAAGAATCGATATCGGGCCATATACGCCGAAATTTACAATGCTGTAGCCAGCGGCCAAAACCTATCGAAAGCTCTTTCGGAACGGCTTGATGTCGATTCTACGGTCACCGCGTTGCTGATGGCTGGGGAGGCGAGCGGACGAATGCATGAAACGGTTGGGGCGATCTCAACCATGTACGCTGACTTGCGCCTTCAACGGTCGGAATTTCAAAGTGCGCTTGTATATCCGGCTCTCCTTCTGACCGTTTTGATCGGCGCGCTTTTAGTTATTACGTTCACGTTGGTACCCACTCTTCAGCCTCTGTTCGAAGGAACGGGCACAACGCCACCTGTATTGTTGGCCTTATTGGCCCATGTCCACAGGATGCTGACAGATAGTCCCGTCCTTAGCCTGCTCACGCTGTTTTCAAGCTTAGCATCATGTGGATGTTTGTTGATGACCGCTGGCGGTCGAGCTTGGATTAAATCTGTCGGACTCAAATCTCCAGGATTGGGGCCGGTCTTGTTAAGTATTGCGCGGTCGCGGTATATGCAAACGTTGTCGCTGCTGCTCGAGAACAAGGTCAATATGGACTTGTCCCTGAATTTAGCGGCGCAGGTTGTTACCCATCCCGCTCTTCGGACTGCGCTCATTCAAGTCAGAGATGACGTCTTGACTGGGCAATCGCTTTCGAAAGCGATTGCAAGTTCCGGGACGCTCGACCGTATTAGCGTTTCATTTGTTCAGGCAGGTGAAGAGGCGAACCGATTGCCAAAGGCGCTCGCGGATGCAGCTCGCGCTGTAGACGCGGTTACGAAGCAGAAAATCGACCGCTTCATGACACTACTTAGTCCTGCAATTACTATCTTTATGGGGCTCACCATTGGAACCCTTGTCGTTTCCATCATGGACTCTCTGCTCAGCATTAATGATCTGGCACTTCAATGAGTTTTTCGGTCGGCAGTCGTTTAGCACGATCAGAGAACGACGGGTTTTCTCTGCTAGAAATGCTTGTCGTCATGGTGATTGTCTCGTTGGCTGTCGGCTTGGTTTCGTTCCAGAAAAGTCGCAAAACTCAGTCTGTCGCTGACACCGCTCGGGCAATTGTCTCGGTGCTAAATAATGCGCGGATGGACGCTGTGATGCGTAAAACAGAGGTCAATGTCGAAGTGGACCTTCAAACAAGGACGGTGAGTAAAAAAGGACAGGCCTCCTGGCAGGTGCAAATTCCAGATAACGTGGCGTTGGAGGTAAGAACCGCAGACGAGTTCAAGCACGGAAACAGCCGGCGCATAATTTTGTTTTTGCCGGATGGTACGTCATCTGGTGGCCGGATTCGGCTTCAAAACGGCAGCGCCGCTGTATCCGTTGAAACACTTTGGCTTACCGGATTGAGCACCTATGACGAAACACATTGACAATACCGTCACCGATGACGGGTTTTCGTTGTTGGAGGTTCTTGTCGCATTTCTCATCGTGTCGCTTGCGCTCATCGGATTAAACAAGACGCTCCAAGTGGTTGCGCGGAGCCAAATTCTGATTGTTGATCATCATAAAGCGGTATTGGTCGCGCAACGCATTTTGGACGATCCGAACGTGCTCGAGCGAACCGACGAAAGTCATTGGTCGAAAGACAACGACGATGAGCCGTCTTGGCAGCTACACCGCAGCATAGTCTCAGAAAACAGGGACAGCGGGGTTAGGATCTTGCAACTGGATCTGGACGTATTCTCGGGCCGGACACATCAGATCATTGGCCACTACAGAACATTCATGCCTGAGGCAATGAAGTGAATGGAACGCCAAACAGGACAATTGGCAAGTGACGGAGACCGCGACGCAGGCTTCAGTTTGATTGAAGTTCTTATCGCTCTCGTCCTTATCGCAATGATGACTTCGATCTTGACGTCAGCCATCGGCCAACTTCGAAAAATCGGTGAGGTTAATCAGAAGCTGGTATTGCAGCAGGAAGCAGACACACTTGCTGATCAAATCGTTTTCGACCTACAAACGCCGTTCCGTAGGCCTTTGCTTGTCGCAACGAGCGCTGGAAAGCAAGTTGTTTTTCGCGGATCTGGTGATGCAATCGAGTTTGTCGCAGCCGTCCGGACCGGCTTCAAAAGCCTTGGAGTTCGGCAGGTGAGGTACGATATCATCGACAACGGTGGACGGCTTTCTTTGCGGCGAAGGTTGATGCCCTACCGTCCCGTAGTAGGAAGCGAGGCCAGCGACGTGGTTTCAACTCATATTGATATGATTCAGTTTCAATACCTTGGCGACAAAGAAACTGTTTGGCGAACGAACTGGGATGCTGCGAACCAACTTCCTGCAGGCTTGCGGTTTAGTTTGATCCTTGAGGAAGAGAAGATCAAAGCTGCGGCAACACGGCAAATTTGGTTGCCCCATGTCTCTCTCTCCATGATTTTGCCAGATCTAGATCACTGTGGATTGCAGACAGTGTTTTATTCGTCTTATTGTCAATAAAGGTCCATGAGGTCGTTTGTCCTTCCCTCTTATGGTCCTGGGTCGGTGCGTGCGCGTGACAACGAAACCATCAATGACGCGCGCTGCGTCACAAACTTCGGGTCGAGGCTCAAATAGTGATTAAGCCCATTTCGATTGCTTTAGCCTCATTTTTGATAATGACGGCGCATTCTGTCGCCGAAGACAGCCCTATCCATCTCGTGCCACTGCCAAATGCACATATCTCCTTTCTTGAGGCAAAGCTCCGCATCGATAACGACATAGCACCGCAGGACGTCGATGCAGCTCACGAGGTAAAAAAGATCGCTCAAATCGTGCGTGGCATGGCTGGCGAAGACGCAACATCAACTCAGAAGCTAACGGCGTTGAAAAAATATTTGTATGAAAGCGGTTCCTGGAACGATTTCCGCCCATACGAATACGATCAGAGCGATCCACTCGGGCGCAACCTCCGTAACCAACTCCTCTCCACCTATCTCACTACCCGCCGCGGTAATTGCGTGACAATGCCATTGCTGATGCTGTTTGCAGGTCAGGAAATCGGCTTGAAGATGACTCTGGCCGAAGCACCATCCCACATGTTGATCAAATATACGGATGATGATGGCAGGACATGGAATCTGGAGGCCACAAGTGGTGGCGGATTTACGCGCGATGTTTGGTACCGACAGAAATTATCTATGTCGGATGCAGCGATTGCCCATGGTGTATATCTGCGAGCGCTCGATCACGATGAAGCTGTGGCTTTGATTTCATCGACGCTACTTGAATACATGATGGAACAAAAATCCTATGAGGAGGCGATCGTCATTGCGGATGACCTACTGCAACTTCATCCCAAGTTTGTGTTCGCTCTTGTCATGAGAGGTAGTGCTTATGCGGGTCTTCTACGCCGGGAAACTGCTGGCCGTTATACGCAGATGGATCAGATTTCCGAGCCGGATCGTACCAAATTCGACACCTGGTACCAGCTTAACCAGGAGGCTTTTGCGAAGGCTGAAGCATTAGGTTGGACGCCTGAAGACGGTAAATGACTGACGCAGGCGCTGTATATCGCTTTATGTTTTTATTAGAATTTAATATCGATGCAACGTAACTACTCTAGAAAATTCAACTATTAATTTCAGGCTCCCTCTTTACATCTCCAAAATCCTGAATACAGGTTTACCGTAAGCGTCCGGTAACCGGTTAAACTCGGACCCACATCTTCCGTAGCGTAGTTCCAAGGCAATCAGCGATCTGCTGGTCCTGTTCTTCTGATGTGTCGGCAATATTTGGATTTCGGGCCTCAATAGCGAAGCGGCCAAACGCGGCTGGCCAGAGGTACCGGAGATTGTTCAAGGATACGGTGGTGCCGCAGCAGGGAGCCTCCACAGTGAGGCTTGTAAACTCACTGGCGTAAGCTATGTCCATGGCATCTCCCCACCATTTCTCTGCATCAGCACCACAAGAACTGCATTCCACCCCCAACCAGTTTTGGCCGGGATCATAAAACGTGACCTTGTCTTCGAAGATCGGCCCCACGTCGTCGGCCTCCGGCGCAATTGATTTCAGCAGGGAAATCGCCTTTCGTGCATCAGCTGGAGACGGTTGCCAGAGTGGATCGGTTGGAACGTAGCGCAGAATACTATCGGACATTGTTGCTCCCTTTATTGAGATTCCACGGCAATAGTTCATCGATCCTGTTGATCGGATGGTCGGCAATGCGGGTCAGGACCTCACGGAGATAGGCCTCCGGATCAAGACTGTTGAGCTTGGCAGTTTCGATCAGCGACAGGATCGCGGCGGCGCGTTCACCACCTTTGTCCGATCCGGCAAACAGCCAGTTCTTTCTGCCGAGCGCGATTGGCCGGATGGCCCGTTCGGCGGCATTGTTGTCGATCTCAATGCTGCCGTCATCAACGAAGCGCGAGAGGGATGCCCAGCGGGAAAGCGCGTAGCGGATCGCTTCTGCCGTCCCGGATTTGTGGGGCAGGCGCTTGAGATTGTCATCCAGCCATAATCGCAAAGCTTCGATCCTGGGCTTGCTGGTTTGTTGCCGCGCAGCTTTGCGCATATCCGGCGGCTCGCTTCGAATGGCTTTCTCGATATCGTAGAGTTCGCCGATCCGGCGCAGGGCTTCCTCGGCAATCGGTGCCGGATTGGACGTGGTCAGATCGAAGAACTTGCGCCGCACATGTGCCCAGCAGGAGGCTTCCAGAATGGTCGGTGCTTCATCGGGCTTGCGTGGTAGATAGAGATCACGAAAGCCTGCATAGCCATCGGCATGCAACACGCCGGAGAACGCGGCCAGATGCTCTTTCGGATGCTGGCCCTTGCGATCCGGGCTGAAGAAGTAGCAGGTCGCAGGTGGCGTCTTGTCTCCCCAGGGGCGGACGTCGCGAACATAGGTCCACAATCGCCCGGTTCTGGTCTTGCCCTTTCCTGGCTCCAGCACTGGAACCGGCGTGTCATCACCGTGAAGACGGTAGCCTGCAAACACATGATCCCGGAGCTTTGCAAGCAGCGGGTCCAGCAATTTGCTGGCCTTACCGATCCAGTCGGCCATGGTCGAACGGCTGAGATCGACGCCTTCCCGGCTGTAAATCTCAGACTGGCGATAGAGCGGCAGGTGATCACAATATTTGGCGACCAGCACATGGGCAACGAGGCCCGGTCCCGGCTTGCCGCGCTCGATGGGCAGTGATGGCATCTCGGCCCTGACCTGCGTGTCGCAGCCCTTGCAGGTAAAGCGCGGCTGGACATGGCGCACGACGCGGAAAGAGGCCGGGACATAGTCCAGCACTTCACTGACCGTCTCGCCGCTGCGGATGAAGTCGGAGCCACCACAGACCGGGCATGAACAGGCCGCCTGATGTACGACATCATGGCGCGGCAGATGATCGGGCAATGGCTGGCGGCTTGGCCTGGCTTTCGCCGTGCCAGCATTCGACGCGGACAGCGGTAGCGTTATCTCCGCCTCCGTCGCCTCGATATCCTCCAGTGCCAATTCGAGTTGCTCGATAACCCGTTCGATCTTCTCCGAAGACGCACCGAACCGTGCCCGTTTGAGAACGGCGAGCTGCGCCTTCAGTTTGTCGATCAGGGTGTCGCGTTTGGCCAATTGCAGAGCCTGCGATGCGATGATGGCTCGCAACGCATCCACGTCATCCGGCAGGTTGGAATGGCTCTGTTCCATGGCCGGATTTATAGCTGATTTGATGCCGGATCGCCATATATGTCGCTGTAAATGTTGCGCTTTATGTCATGCGACGCGTGTCGGGGCGGAGGTCCAGGCGGGTCGTCGCCAATCGATCCCTTCCCACAACATCGCCAATTGCGCTGCCGTCAGCCGCGCCGTGCCATCGGTTGCCGATGGCCAGGGAAAGCGGCCCTTCTCCAGAACCTTGTAATACAGACAGAAGCCCTGTCCGTCCCAGAACAACAGCTTGATGCGATCACCCCGCCGTCCACGAAACGCGAACACCGAACCGTATGCAGGCTTCTGGCGTAATGACGACTGCACCAGCGCCATCAGGCCATCGATCCCCTTGCGCATGTCGGTCGCGCCGCAGGCAAGATAGACCCGGACATTTGCGCCTGGCACCATCATGCCTCCTCCACCGAGCGGATCAGCGCCTTCAGCACGTCAGGTGCGATATCAGCCTCGACCTTCAAAACACGACCGCCCTTGCAGCCGATCTCGATCCGCATTGGCTTTACCGACCGCCTCAAAGCGGCAGGCTTGTCCGCCGCGCTCCGTGCGACTGGCAGGAACGACACCACCGGGTTGGTCTGGGCGGCCGCGAACTTCCTGCGCCAGCTGTAAATCTGCTGAGGATGGATATCATGCCGACGGGCGACATCGACGATCCTTGCGCCGTCGACGGCAACTCCTTCCAATATCGACAGCTTGTCGTCATCGGACCAGTCACGCCGACGCTTGACACCCGTCAAAATCTCCATACGGCCCATAGTTCATCCCTGATGACGGAATTAGGGACGTAACTTCAGGTGTTCGATGGAAATCTCAAAGGCAGGCTCACAGGACGCTTACGGTTTACCTGTCATTGCTGGGGATAGCGGTGACATTTGGGGTATTTAATATATTTCTATTTTAGTGTGGGAATTACCGGGACTAAACACCTGGATCGACTGGCACTACATCGTACCGGGAAAGCCGATGCAGAGCGGCTATACCGAGTCTTTTAACAGGCGTATGCGTGACGAACTCTTGAACGAAAGCTTGTTCTTCCAGTCTGGATCATGCCCGCACCGTCATCGCCAAATGTGCCGGAGGTTACAACCGTTTCCGACGGCACTCATCGCTCGGATATCAGATCCTGGCAGGCTATGTCGGGATCATCGCCGCGCGAGTTGAAGGTTGCGCGCTTCGAGGTTGATGTCCCCTCAGCGGTGGAGTGGTCGCAGCGCTATCGCGCGACTGGATCGGTTCATGCCGGCAAAATAGCTGGCGACCGCAAACATATTCTGGAATTCTATGGTGGCTTCATTGTTGGGTGGTTCGATCAGAACCTGCATCTGACGCCGCATGGTCTAGAGGCTGAACTTGCGTCACGAAGCATTGCCGTCTCCCACAGCACGATTTGGGAATTCATCCACAGCGAGGGCATCTGCAGGAAAGCTAGCTATTCGAAGACGATGAGGGTCGACAATGGCAGGGGAGTGGTATCTCCGGTGATCCCGATCTGTGGTCCTATGTCAATAATGTCACTCTGGACTTCTCGCGGCCTGGCAAGCCGACCGGGCTTCATCGAGGCCTTCAACAGCAAGCTGCGATCAGAGTGCCTGAACCTTCACTGGTTCCTGCCCCTCGCATATCCCGGTGACGTAGCCAGCCAGCTATCGTGATCACAAAAACTCCAGTGTCCGGCGGTCCAGGCTATGGGTTCAGAGGATAATAGGCCGGACTTTAATTCATTCTAACGGAATTCGCAGTGGCAGATCACTCTATGGGCCAACTCAAATTGACCCCCTCTGACCTTTCTGGTTTAAAGGCATACGCTTGATAGTAAGCTTTTTTCTTCAAACCAGCAGTCCTAAAAAGAGTGATCGCAGCATGGGTGAATTATTTAAACGTGAATTTCCGAAGGGCAACCTGGACTTCACAGGGGAAAGGTTCACTTCTGCTGTCACGGGGCAGACAGCAATTGAGCATCTGCACCGCACGGTTATCGCCCGGAACTTTTGCAAGGGTAAAGCCGTATTGGATATCGCGTCCGGCGAAGGATATTGTTCCGCGATCCTAGCTCAGGTTGCGCAGAGTGTGACTGGTGTCGATATTTCCTCTGAGGCGGTTGATTATGCGAATCGTGAATACGCACGGGAGAACCTTGTTTATAAATGCGGTAGCGCCCTGGATATTCCTGTTGACGATCACTCGGTAGATGTTGTCGTCTCTTTTGAGACCATAGAACATTTCACCGGCCATCAGCGTTTTCTTGATGAGATCAAGAGGGTCCTCAAGCCGGGAGGTCTCCTGATAGTCTCAACGCCGGATCAGGCCGTTTACTCGCCTGAGAGCGAGCCGGCAAATCCCTATCACGTTCATGAAATGTCGCGTACTGAATTCGTTGACCTTGTATCAGGGTCATTTGCACATTTGGCCCTGTTGGGACAGCGCACTTTGATAGGGTCAATTGTAGCTCTAGATGAAGTCAACCTAGCAGACGCAGGACGCACTTTTTACACTTATGACCAGCGCCCAGGCAATGCTTTCGAACGATCAAAGGGCTTGGCGAGAGCCAAATATCTCATTGCGCTTGCGTCGGACGATCCCATCAAACTCCTTGACATTGAAGAAAGCGTATTCGTTTCGACTAGTGAGATCGATCGGGCGTTGAATGCATGTGTGGATGTGAGAAAGGAATTGGCGGATGCCAAAACGGCACTTGCCGAAAGTCTTGGATCAGAGGCACGGTGGCGTGTGGACATTGAGACTATTGCAGGGAGGCTTGAAGCAAGTAAGGTCGAAAATGCCAACCTGACCAACAATTTAAAGCGTGTCGAAGGTGAATTGAGTCACCAGTTACAGAATGTTGTTCCCGCACTTGAGGCGGCGGTTGCTGACCAACGTCAAGATGCTGGTAAATTAAGTCTATATTTGCGGGAGTTAGAAGAGCAAGTTCAGTATCTAAAAAACTCCTTGGAACTGACGAGTCAGCAAAGAGACGCCATAATTTCTGAAAAAATAGAGCTCGAGAAAATCGTTACTGAGATAGAATTCTTCCAAAATAGCATAGAACAGTTGGAGGAAAATTATAGAATTAATAGTGAGAATATCCGTCAAGAACATCAAAAAAAGGAGGATGATTATAAAAGGCAGCTTACCGAGTTGGAGTGCTGTCTACATGTTGAGCGCGAAAGGCTTTCTAAGCTAGCAGTCGATTACGATAAACTTAAAGTGGAATTTCACGCCTTGAAGCGGCGTGAGGCTGACATTGCTCTTTTTGACTGTATGGCGGCGGGCGCACCTGGAGATGCCAGACTTGTGGAGATGACCGCTAGGTTGTTAAACGTCCCACAAAATTCTGGAAGCGCCCTCACTTTAGAAAGTAATTGCCGTATAGGGGTCATTGTAAAGCCCGATGCGTCTGAACGCTGGGAAGAATACGCGCGAGCGCTCCACCGAAATGCACGGTATCAAGCGGCACTTGGAGCTTGGAATCGTGCGGTTTTCCTGGCCCCTGCCAGCGCGTCCGCTCTTAGTGGTCTATCTGGTACGCTTAAGGCTCTCGGAAATCTCGAAGAAGCCAAGATCATGGCTATGAAGGCCTTTGCCCTCAATCCTGCTTCTCCAGCAATTGAGAAACAATTGGATGACGAGGATATTGATCTGGTTGGAAAGGCAGATATCGTATTAAATTCAGATCAGCCGTCATCGCACTTTAATATGAAGGAAGCTCCGAAGGGTATTCGTCCGTTTGTCATAACGCAACTTGCAAAAAAAGCAGAGAGAAATGGGCGCAACAAAATTGCCGCGAAGTATTATAGCGAGCTTGCCCTTTTATATTCCAAAGACGTTGAGGCGCTTATTCGCCACGGTGATGCGGTCGCGAGAAATAGAGGGCTGCGGGCAGCTTCGACCTTTTATCTTCAGGCTTGCGCAATAGCACCGGAACTTCCCTTGGCGCGGCGGCGAGCGCTTGACGTCAAGCACGAGAATTTCGGTTTCAAGCCTTATATAAAGGCGGGCATTGTTCGGGACGATGACGGCGTATTTACGAGTGTATCTGATGATCCTCAATTGATTTTTGATCCCGATCATCGAATTTTACCATCCGGACCCACACTTTTTTCTTTTTCTATTCAAGTGTTGTCTCAGGAAATACGTCCTGTCGTCTACGTTTGGCATGGGGAAAATGGTGAAGAGGTGTCGGCATTTACGTTGCCCGTAATGAGAGGGGACGTAAACCTGGATATCCTTATTCCCCTTCCTGACCATATAACAGGAATTCGTTTTGACCCGGATGCGTCTGTCGGAGCCAAATTTTTAATTGGAAGAATGGGTTGGCTTTCAGGCCCGTCGTTGGAAGGGCGTTTCTTTAAGCTCGCCCCCCCTAGCTACTGCTTTATGGGTGACGGAAATCCAAGTCAGCAGGAAGTAGCTCCTCCTCAATCAGAGCGCATCTTAACGGCCACTCCGAAAAACGACCTGCAGTCCGTGAGAGACAGTTTTTGGATTAGTACAGATATAGATCCGCAATTTGACCTTGGTCACAAATCGGAACTTCCATCTGGCTGGGTTTGGCTTGATTTGGAAATGTCTGCTGTGAACCGCCAAATCGATCCGATACTTTATATTTGGACTGAGGGCGAGATTGTTGAAATTCCCGTGCCGCTGTCGATCTGCGATGGCGGGTCGGCTGTGTTGGTGCACCTTCCGAATAATATAAGCCAGATGCGACTTGATCCAACGTTTCATAGCGGTATCGAATTTAGGCTCGGTAAGCTTTCGTGGCGTGAATTTCAGCGTAGTTCAGCAGTTTTTCTGCCTCTGACGAGCGAAATTGATGAGGCTAATATAGTGGATTCCAAGCCTCAGCTTGGATTGCTACCTTTTTCTATTGATTTGCAGCTAAAGCCAAGCACGGGTTTGAACCGGATAAACGAGACGATATTTGAGACCGTCAATGACGATCCGCAATGCATTTTAGAAATCGTAGAGTTGCACAAGATTGAGGGCTTGTTAAAGATCACAATCGAAACGGGAAGCAGCGACAAGGTTTTAAACTCATCGCTTTATGCTTGGTCCGGTGCCGCGGACAAACCAGTTGAATACTATTTCGATCATCTCGAAGCTAATCGGCAATATGAATATTTAATTATTTTGCCCAAAAACACGACATCTTTGCGCTTTGATCCTGCTGATATGGCCGGTATCACGATGGCATTGCCGAAGATAACTTTGACAAATGATATAGATGAAAGCGACAGTTACCAAGTCGCAAGAAACGGTGTTGCCGACAATTCAATATTGGAGCAGCATGCTGAATTAGTGCCTCTTCAACATTTGGAAAAAATATCAGACGGTTATTGGACGACAGGAAGTGATCCTCAGTTTTCTGTGTCGCTTGACAAGGGAATGCCTTCGGGCTGGACTCTTGTATCTATCGACATGAGTGTCCAAGGTGTCGTAGCACGACCATATTTGTACATATGGCAAGGGGAAAATATCCATACCATCCCATTGGCACCCATTGATGGTACTATGGTTGTAGAACAATTAATCCGGATGCCAGACCAGATAACGGCTATCCGTTTTGATCCTACTGATGCGGAAAATGTAAGGTTTTCTGTTAACAGACTGAGTTTCGTACCCGTTGTCGATGTCGCTGGCGCCGATGTGTATCGCATACGGGGAGGAGATCGTGGAGTTGATTATGCGTTGTGGAGTGAGCGTTTTGATACTCTGACCGCCACGGATCGATCTTTGATTGTTTCGTCTGTTGCACGCCTTTCGTACCGCCCGCTGATTTCGATAGTTATGCCGGTTTACAATCCGGAACCTCGGTTTTTGCGTCGTTGCCTTGATACGATTCTTGATCAACTCTATCCGCATTGGGAGTTGTGTGTCGCGGATGATTGCTCTCCCAATCCGGCAATCCGGTCCATTCTTTCAGAATATGCAGCGCGCGATGAACGTATAAAGGTCATTTATCGCTCCGAGAATGGTCACATTTCTCGTGCATCCAACTCTGCAATTGAGCATGTGACTGGTGAGTTTGTGGCCCTCATGGATCATGACGACGAGATCCCAGCGCACGCCCTCTACATGGTTGCTCACGAACTAAATCGTCACCCTGAAGCCGATATCATCTATACGGATGAAGATAAGATCGATGCCTCAGGCCGCAGACACGATCCTCATTTTAAAACGGACTGGAATCAGGAGCTGTTCTATTCGCAGAACATGGTTGCCCATCTTGGTGTCTACCGTACCAGCCTTGTCAAAGCTGTAAACGGTTTCAGAGCTGGCTTCGAAGGAAGCCAAGATTATGATTTCACTCTGCGGCTTCTCAAGCTGACGTCACCTGAACGGATTCGCCATATTCCTTTCGTTTTATACCACTGGCGTATTTTTGAGGGCGTCCGTACCTTCTCAAGCAACAATCCTTCTCGTTCAATCGACACGGCACGGCGGGCAATGGAGGAATATTTCGCCGATGTAGAGCCCGACAGTACTGTTCTTCCGATAGAAGCCTTCCCGAGTTGGTGGCGGATCAAGCGGCCTCTGCCGCAGGATTTACCTTCGGTGACGATTGTAATTCCGACTCGTGACAGAGTTTCCCTTGTGCGCAATTGTGTTAGTGGTGTTCTCGATGGCACCGACTATTCCAATTTGGATGTGATTATCATTGATAATGGAAGCACAGAGGATGATAGTCTTGCCTATTTCGAACTGATTGGCAGGGATCCACGCGTCACGGTCTTGCGTGACGATGGGCCGTTCAATTATTCGAGATTGAACAATACTGCCGTAGCGATGGCCAAAGGCGATTATATTTGCTTTCTCAACAATGACATCGAGGTCATTGAAGCTGGTTGGCTGAGTGAGATGATGAGCCAGGCGGTTCGCGACAAGGTCGGTGCGGTCGGAACGCGCTTGCTCTATGGTAATGGCACGCTTCAGCATGCGGGCGTCACTTTAGGTATATATGGTGTCGCAGCCCATGGTCACCGCCACTTCCCTGGCAATTCTATAGGGTATTTTGGTCATCCTCAGCTGGTACGAGAGACCTCTGCCGTCACTGCAGCAGCACTCGTTATGCGCAAGGATTTATTCACGGCAATCGGAGGCTTTGATAGCGCCAATCTTGCCGTCAGTTACAATGATGTCGACCTATGCCTGCGTGTTCGAGAGGCTGGTTACAAAGTTGTCTATACGCCATTTGCCCCGCTACGCCATCTTGAGTCCGTTAGCCGAGGTCCAGATGTAACTCCAGAGCAGAAAGAACTGCAACGCATCGAGCGAGGTTACATGCAAGCTCGCTGGGGTGCCCTGCTAAACAAGGATCCGCACTACAGCCTTAATCTTTCCCTTGACAATGAGGACTATCGACTTGCGTTTCCTTCTCGCGCCGTCAAGCCTTGGCGTCAGGAGGCAGATGTCGTTGAGCAGATCGTAAGAGATGCGCAGAGCAAACTTGCTGCCGCATCAGATATCGATCTCTTCGATGTTCGCGAACTGGCGATATTGGCTGCTCAGACCAGTGTCATTATAGCCGCGGCTCAACCCTTTGCCGTTCTCGACACACTCAGCGACGATTTTGAACAAAGCGGTCTTTCGCCGGCCTGTATAGCCGTTGTTGATAATACGGGTGCAAAAGAGCGATTTGTGAAGGAAGGAAGCCTGGCCCGATTTAAAATAAGGCACCCAGATATACCTGTTATTCTCATCACAGATACAGAGCAGGATTTTAATGCGTCACGCACAGTGAATCTTGCGCTTTCAGCCATAACCGCCACGCCTTATTTTCTCATCATGACCGAGAATTGCAGCCTTTCCAGCAGTTTCCTCTCGGCTGTGCTTGCGTCATATCGGGCAGCAAGCAATCCTCAGGCAGTCATCGTGCCACGTGTTTTCGTGCGTGAGAATGAAGCACGTGATGGTGTCTTCACTGACGGCTATATCGATATGCCTTTGTCGCAGATTGCTCCCAGTCTCGACACGATGTCTCCGGTACGCTCGGATATGGAGGGCCTACAACTGGCTGATCGACTTGCGCCGAATGATGTCGTCAAACGTCCAGCTATAGAGACAACGGATCTCATGGCAGGTGGCATTCTTTTCGCACAACGAAGCCTCTTAATCCCACAGGCCCAGGAGCAACCGAACACAGAGGGCGACAACTCTTCATCTGCGTTGTATGATGTATTGTTTTTAACGCAGCCAGCGCGACTTGAGGATGTTGGGCGAAAGTTGAAGGTACGTGGCGCTGATATTTACGCGACAACAGCAGCGCTCAGTGTTTTCGCTGCTCCTCGCCCCTTGGATATTGTCCATGTCTGGCAATATTGGCATGATTATTTGTGGCTGAATCAAAAGGCCCATGGTGTCCCAGACACTGGTCGTATCGAATTTGTTTGCCCATTCCATCGGGGCGACGTGTTGATCGGATTGCAAGTCGCTTTTACCGCATACAAGGCAGGTAAAAATCTGCGTTTTCACGTTGCCGAAAGCTTGCTGAGCTGGGTTCAGGATTTCCATCCGCCTTTCCCTGTCGAGGGCTTGCCAGTTCCAGTTCCTTCCGCCCAGGAAACATCTCTGTATTTGCTCCGATCCTATGAGCATCTTCTCAAGAGAGGTGATAGCAGTCCTATGATTGCTCGTTCGCATCCCTTCCGCGGTCTGGATGCAATGGATAACAATTTGGTTAAAGCAATGCTGGGGTCTGTGGGCTTAGCCCCAGATACGCCCATCGAAAGCCTTCTCCCAGTTCCCAGCGTCGAGCAACAACAAGACATTGATAAGCTGCTGGCACCTTTTGGCAACAAGGTTATCTTACTCCACCGTTCTGGGGGGTGGGGCCTGAAAACGATACCTGATACCATTCTGCAGGAGTTGGCCGAAGTTGTTAAAGATAAAGGATTTAAACTCGTCCAGATCGGTGGACCGGGCGATGCTAAATGCGCGCAGGCCGACGGTATCATTGCTCAAAACCTATCCGCCGGCCATTGGGCGGCTCTCTTTAAGAAGGTGGCCGCAGTTTTCGGTGTAGACAGTTGGTCCGCGCATATGGCCGCTATTCTCGACGTTCCACAAGTTACATTCTATGGGTCAACTCAGCCCAGGCATGTCGCTTCAAAACCGTTCTTCAAAAAAAATAATGCACCTGCGTTGATGGTAAGCCCAACAGTCGCATGCTCTCCATGCAACTCGCTAACATGTCTCATCGCTCCAGACCCGTTCTGTAGAGGCTATAATATCTCAAAATCAAAAATCGGAAGCTTCTTAGAGGAGATAGGTGGTGAATAAAATTGGTAATTAAACAACCAAGAGTAACGTCCTATATAATATAGGAATACGAGTTTTACCTGATATCAAGGGTCGTTGAAAGTGACGCTTGGTAGTAGTCATGCCGTCATTGCCGAAGGAAATTTCTTTGCTAACTGAACACCAAAAAGATTTAATTCGGCATGGTCGGCGTATTTATAAACAAAGTGGTCTGGCCGCAGTTGCTGGCGCAGGCCTTAAAGAGCTTGCTCGGTCCATAGACGGGTCTGCTGCTAACAGGGCAACCGAAGCCCCTTGGTGGAAAAATGTACTGCGTGCTTACAAGGAGTACGGAAGAAAAGCTGCGGCTACGACATTAATTGTATATTTGGGTAGGGCTTTGGACCGAGGAGTAAATTTACGCAGCATACGGGGAGGAGATCGTGGAGTTGATTATGCGTTGTGGAGTGAGCGTTTTGATACTCTGACCGCCACGGATCGATCTTTGATTGTTTCGTCTGTTGCACGCCTTTCGTACCGCCCGCTGATTTCGATAGTTATGCCGGTTTACAATCCGGAACCTCGGTTTTTGCGTCGTTGCCTTGATACGATTCTTGATCAACTCTATCCGCATTGGGAGTTGTGTGTCGCGGATGATTGCTCTCCCAATCCGGCAATCCGGTCCATTCTTTCAGAATATGCAGCGCGCGATGAACGTATAAAGGTCATTTATCGCTCCGAGAATGGTCACATTTCTCGTGCATCCAACTCTGCAATTGAGCATGTGACTGGTGAGTTTGTGGCCCTCATGGATCATGACGACGAGATCCCAGCGCACGCCCTCTACATGGTTGCTCACGAACTAAATCGTCACCCTGAAGCCGATATCATCTATACGGATGAAGATAAGATCGATGCCTCAGGCCGCAGACACGATCCTCATTTTAAAACGGACTGGAATCAGGAGCTGTTCTATTCGCAGAACATGGTTGCCCATCTTGGTGTCTACCGTACCAGCCTTGTCAAAGCTGTAAACGGTTTCAGAGCTGGCTTCGAAGGAAGCCAAGATTATGATTTCACTCTGCGGCTTCTCAAGCTGACGTCACCTGAACGGATTCGCCATATTCCTTTCGTTTTATACCACTGGCGTATTTTTGAGGGCGTCCGTACCTTCTCAAGCAACAATCCTTCTCGTTCAATCGACACGGCACGGCGGGCAATGGAGGAATATTTCGCCGATGTAGAGCCCGACAGTACTGTTCTTCCGATAGAAGCCTTCCCGAGTTGGTGGCGGATCAAGCGGCCTCTGCCGCAGGATTTACCTTCGGTGACGATTGTAATTCCGACTCGTGACAGAGTTTCCCTTGTGCGCAATTGTGTTAGTGGTGTTCTCGATGGCACCGACTATTCCAATTTGGATGTGATTATCATTGATAATGGAAGCACAGAGGATGATAGTCTTGCCTATTTCGAACTGATTGGCAGGGATCCACGCGTCACGGTCTTGCGTGACGATGGGCCGTTCAATTATTCGAGATTGAACAATACTGCCGTAGCGATGGCCAAAGGCGATTATATTTGCTTTCTCAACAATGACATCGAGGTCATTGAAGCTGGTTGGCTGAGTGAGATGATGAGCCAGGCGGTTCGCGACAAGGTCGGTGCGGTCGGAACGCGCTTGCTCTATGGTAATGGCACGCTTCAGCATGCGGGCGTCACTTTAGGTATATATGGTGTCGCAGCCCATGGTCACCGCCACTTCCCTGGCAATTCTATAGGGTATTTTGGTCATCCTCAGCTGGTACGAGAGACCTCTGCCGTCACTGCAGCAGCACTCGTTATGCGCAAGGATTTATTCACGGCAATCGGAGGCTTTGATAGCGCCAATCTTGCCGTCAGTTACAATGATGTCGACCTATGCCTGCGTGTTCGAGAGGCTGGTTACAAAGTTGTCTATACGCCATTTGCCCCGCTACGCCATCTTGAGTCCGTTAGCCGAGGTCCAGATGTAACTCCAGAGCAGAAAGAACTGCAACGCATCGAGCGAGGTTACATGCAAGCTCGCTGGGGTGCCCTGCTAAACAAGGATCCGCACTACAGCCTTAATCTTTCCCTTGACAATGAGGACTATCGACTTGCGTTTCCTTCTCGCGCCGTCAAGCCTTGGCGTCAGGAGGCAGATGTCGTTGAGCAGATCGTAAGAGATGCGCAGAGCAAACTTGCTGCCGCATCAGATATCGATCTCTTCGATGTTCGCGAACTGGCGATATTGGCTGCTCAGACCAGTGTCATTATAGCCGCGGCTCAACCCTTTGCCGTTCTCGACACACTCAGCGACGATTTTGAACAAAGCGGTCTTTCGCCGGCCTGTATAGCCGTTGTTGATAATACGGGTGCAAAAGAGCGATTTGTGAAGGAAGGAAGCCTGGCCCGATTTAAAATAAGGCACCCAGATATACCTGTTATTCTCATCACAGATACAGAGCAGGATTTTAATGCGTCACGCACAGTGAATCTTGCGCTTTCAGCCATAACCGCCACGCCTTATTTTCTCATCATGACCGAGAATTGCAGCCTTTCCAGCAGTTTCCTCTCGGCTGTGCTTGCGTCATATCGGGCAGCAAGCAATCCTCAGGCAGTCATCGTGCCACGTGTTTTCGTGCGTGAGAATGAAGCACGTGATGGTGTCTTCACTGACGGCTATATCGATATGCCTTTGTCGCAGATTGCTCCCAGTCTCGACACGATGTCTCCGGTACGCTCGGATATGGAGGGCCTACAACTGGCTGATCGACTTGCGCCGAATGATGTCGTCAAACGTCCAGCTATAGAGACAACGGATCTCATGGCAGGTGGCATTCTTTTCGCACAACGAAGCCTCTTAATCCCACAGGCCCAGGAGCAACCGAACACAGAGGGCGACAACTCTTCATCTGCGTTGTATGATGTATTGTTTTTAACGCAGCCAGCGCGACTTGAGGATGTTGGGCGAAAGTTGAAGGTACGTGGCGCTGATATTTACGCGACAACAGCAGCGCTCAGTGTTTTCGCTGCTCCTCGCCCCTTGGATATTGTCCATGTCTGGCAATATTGGCATGATTATTTGTGGCTGAATCAAAAGGCCCATGGTGTCCCAGACACTGGTCGTATCGAATTTGTTTGCCCATTCCATCGGGGCGACGTGTTGATCGGATTGCAAGTCGCTTTTACCGCATACAAGGCAGGTAAAAATCTGCGTTTTCACGTTGCCGAAAGCTTGCTGAGCTGGGTTCAGGATTTCCATCCGCCTTTCCCTGTCGAGGGCTTGCCAGTTCCAGTTCCTTCCGCCCAGGAAACATCTCTGTATTTGCTCCGATCCTATGAGCATCTTCTCAAGAGAGGTGATAGCAGTCCTATGATTGCTCGTTCGCATCCCTTCCGCGGTCTGGATGCAATGGATAACAATTTGGTTAAAGCAATGCTGGGGTCTGTGGGCTTAGCCCCAGATACGCCCATCGAAAGCCTTCTCCCAGTTCCCAGCGTCGAGCAACAACAAGACATTGATAAGCTGCTGGCACCTTTTGGCAACAAGGTTATCTTACTCCACCGTTCTGGGGGGTGGGGCCTGAAAACGATACCTGATACCATTCTGCAGGAGTTGGCCGAAGTTGTTAAAGATAAAGGATTTAAACTCGTCCAGATCGGTGGACCGGGCGATGCTAAATGCGCGCAGGCCGACGGTATCATTGCTCAAAACCTATCCGCCGGCCATTGGGCGGCTCTCTTTAAGAAGGTGGCCGCAGTTTTCGGTGTAGACAGTTGGTCCGCGCATATGGCCGCTATTCTCGACGTTCCACAAGTTACATTCTATGGGTCAACTCAGCCCAGGCATGTCGCTTCAAAACCGTTCTTCAAAAAAAATAATGCACCTGCGTTGATGGTAAGCCCAACAGTCGCATGCTCTCCATGCAACTCGCTAACATGTCTCATCGCTCCAGACCCGTTCTGTAGAGGCTATAATATCTCAAAATCAAAAATCGGAAAATTTCTAGAAATTAGCTCTGGACCAGATTTTTGACACAAGGGTATTGCATTATGAAATGCTGAATTGAAGAGGAGTATTAGGCAATGTTGAAGCTTGACTGAACGGGCAAAGTGATTCTGATGATAGCAGACGAACTGAACGAGACGAAGCGCCGCCTAGGCGTTGAAAAAATCAAATCGCGCTGCAAAGTTATAGGGGCCCTTATTCTGCGGGATATGCGGACGCGTTTCGGTAGATCCCATTTAGGATACCTTATCGCAATCGCGTGGCCACTCGTTCATCTGACTGTAATCGTCTGCATGGTTTCTTTGGCAAACCGGGTGATGCCTCTTGGAACGGAACCATCAGTTTTCGTTGCGACAGGAGTAATTCCTTACATCTTGTGTCTCTATCCAGCCCGTATGATGTGTTTTGCAATTGACAGCAATAAATCTCTTTTTCTTTTTCCAGTAATAAGGCCGATTGATATGATTGTCGCTCGGGCAGTCGTTGAATTTCTGACAGCTTTTACTGTTGTTTTCATTTTTTGTATAACGTTGTATGCGTTTGGAGTTGATATAATGCCTCCTAACGTCGCATTATGGGCAAGTTCTCTCTTAGCAACTGTTTATTTTTCTATATGTTTTGGTGTTTTGAATACTGTTTGCTTTACTTTATTTAAGATGTGGAATGCGATTTTTATCGGTTGCATTTTAATAATGTACGCATCTTCTGGAACGTTTGCGTTGCCCCAGACGTTTTCGCCTGAGGTGCGTGCAATTATCTGGTTTAATCCTCTTTTGCACTGCGTTGAATGGCTGAGGTCGGCTTACTATGAGGGTTACGGTGATGATATGCTATCTAAAACATATCTTTTATGGTTCTCCACTTTCCTGCTGTTTTTAGGATTGACGGGCGAACGATTTTTGCGAGGGAAATTGATGTCGTCATGATCAAGTTGTCGAATGTTTTCAAATTTTATCGAATAAAAGGAGGAATGAAGATCATACTTGATCATGTATCTCTCGATTTGAGGCCGGGTATATCCTACGGCATATTGGGGATAAATGGTGCTGGTAAATCAACAACAATGCGTTTGCTTGCTGGTACCGAGCTTCCAAACTCAGGCACCATTCGGCGTACGTCGCGTATATCTTGGCCACTCGGATTTGGGGCTGGATTGCATCCAGAGATGACCGGAAAGGAAAATATCCGTTTTGTTGCTCAAATATATGGCCAAGAGCCGAGACGGGCAGTCGAGTTTGTGGAGGACTTTGCGGAGATTGGGGCTTACATTAATGAGCCCTATAAAAATTACTCATCAGGCATGGCTCAGCGTTTGGCGTTCGGTTTGTCAATGGCGATTGATTTCGAATGCTACCTTATAGATGAGGTCACGGCGGTGGGGGATGCGCGGTTTCAAGCCAGGTGCCACGAGGAGTTTGCTAAACGGCGCGCAAGGTCTGATATCATCATGATATCACATTCTATGGATACTGTTCGGGATTATTGTAGCAGGGCTATTGTGCTCGCGCATGGTGTGATGCATGAGTTCACGAATGTCGATGACGCTATTGAGATATATAAAAAGCTCAATCAGTAACCTGTGGTATCACTGTCGTTTTGCCGCATTAAATATCACCAATTAGGTCAATCGACGGACTTTAGTGGACAGTAGCGAAGCTGGTTTGGCAAACGTAAAGTTCCGCAGTTATGCAAACCTACTGGAACCTGTCATTAAACAAAACTGAGAGATATGAGCGAACTCACCCATCCACATGCCAATGACACATCAGAAGTCATCAATGGCGAGGTCTTTGCGGCAGCAATTTCTATTGAATTGCGGCGAGTTGCTCGGCGTGCACGTGTTCCGAAGCCTATAAGTTCAGGCGGTGGTGGATTTCGAGCTCGACGCTCTGAAAAAATATTCAAAGCTTTGTTGGTAGGATCTTGCGTTTTCATTTTTATAATACCGTCGTTTATAATGGGAGTTTATCTTTATTTTTTTGCTGCAGATCAATATGTGGCAGAATCTCGCTTTGTGGTTAGTTCCTCTCAGCAGTCAAGTCTGGAGGGAATGGCTAGCATCTCAAGCATTCTGAGTGGCACAAAAGGACAAGACGGTTTAATCGTTGCCGACTACGTCAGTAGTGGCGCAATGTTGGACGCTCTCAATTCTAAATTCGATGTACGAAAGATGTTCTCCCCTGGGACGCGCGATTTTATTGCAGAGTTACCAACTGACAGTTCACGCGAAAAGGTCCTCAAATTCTGGGAAAGTCACGTTTCCGTGTCGGTCAACCGAACGTCTGGTTTGGTGACAATGAAAATTAGAACCTTTTCACCGAATGATAGCCTTGCACTTTCCAATGCGATTCTCGAGCTGTCAGAGGGTATGGTTAATAAATTGACGCATCGCAATGAGGTCGACGCTTTCGGGCGGGCTGAAGACGAGATGCATTTAAGCAGAGAGAAATTGGAGCGCGCGACAGCCAGTTTGCGCGATGCACGCAATTCGGCTGGTGTGCTCGATGTCACCATAACCGCTAAGGCCTATGCGGACGTTGTTTCGCAACTGCGCTTAAATCTCTCAAAGATAGAACAAGATATTGCGGCGATGACGAAAGTTGGCAGCGCAACAGCTCCTCAGGTAATAGCATTGAGGAATCGCGCCTCGGCACTCAAGGATCAGATTCAGCAATACGAAAACAGCATTGCCGGTGGGGCAATCAACATAAAAGACCCAAATCAAAATCTTGCTCAACGTGCTTTGGAACTTAACCAAAAGGAACTAGAGCTCAAAATTGCACAAGAGGAATATGCCTCGGCTGTTGCTGAGTTTGAAAAAGTACGCCTTACATCACAGCAACAGCAGGCCTATCTTGTGCCTTACATTACTCCGAATTTGGTAGAGGAATCAAACTATCCTAAAAGAGGCTTGGTTCTCTCCATAACCGTTGCAATTTCTCTGTTGATCTGGTCCGCGTTTGCCGGTCTTGCGACACTCGTACGGGACCATATGGCATAGGCGGATAATCATGCTTTTCAATATAGACACTGATATGGGAAATACAGTCGGTGGTTGGTTGGTTCTTGATAATCCAAGTGACATCCCCGTCTTTCGTTTCTCCGTGGCCGGTCGTCAAGATCTAATTTTCAAATCAAATGTTTTTCGGAGAGATCTACAGGATATCGGAATACATACAACGGGTATGGCCGGTTTTCACATTGACGAGCAAATTGTTCCAGATTTGTCTAGTCTAAGCGAATTCGTTTTAAGGGAGGCAACAACTGGGCTGCCGCTCTACGCTAGATATAATCCAGATCGGCATCTAGCGCAGAAACTAATTATAATTGACACCGGGCTTTTGCCGCAAATGAGGTCCATGCATCTTCTTATGGATTTTTTTGCAATTCGTTATCCAATGATTGAACGGTTTTCTCTTGAAACCGTCTCTTCTGTTCTAGGGCGGAATTTTTTTCAATCTGTTGTCGTGTCTGGAGATGTAAATTGGATAAGATTATCGGATACAATTGAAAAATCTGGGTTTAAAGCAATAACATTGCTTCGAGATCCGTTTGAGGAAATGGCGGAAAAATTTATTTTTCTTAAAAGAATCGCCGATCATCCTCCGAGCGCATCGTCAATGCCGTTGATTGAGAAATATAACGTTCTACTTCCGTTGGTTAAGGATATGGATTTCGGAAACCCGAAGTCGGTTCTATCTTCATTACGGGGTTTAACACGCGAGCAACGGCGATTGTTGCGGTCTCCTGTAACCTACGCCTTTGGGGCATCGCCAGATGAAGAGCTCCAACGTCGCAATGTAAGTATTGCGTTGGATAATCTGGCGAAGCTTAATCTAGTAGGTATTCGGCCGAGATTTGAGCAATATGTTGCATCTGCTTCATATTTGCTTGGAGCCCCAATCTTTGCGGGGGTCGAGTTGAAATTTTTGCCTTTTACTGGAGATTTGGCTGCCACACTAGCTGGCATTGGCATTGCCTGCGATCTTTTGGATGAGGATATTGCTTTATATTCGTTTGTCCGAGAAGCGGTTGAAGCTGCCATTGAAAATAATTTTAATGTTCAACCAAGCGAAGATGTAATTCGTGGCGGGATAGCCTGAAAAATGAAAATCGTAGACAGGTTTCGTAACAGGATCACATATCTAAGTTCTCGTGCACCCGATGTGTCAGACCAAGAGCACGATCAAAAGGAAATTCAGTCGAACGAAATTATTGGACGGGTTCTCGCCATATTGCCTGCTCGGTTAATGCGGCGACCTATCAGCGATAGCAATGTTCCTCGTATCGTCTATCCATCTGTACCGTCAACGGGGCGTGGAGGATTTTTTTACTATTCATTCCTTTTATTTGTTGTGATTCCGTCTTTTGCTACTTTGATTTTTTCTGCTTTTTGGGCATCAAATATTTACGTGGTTGAGACCAAGATGACGGTCCGCCAAGCGATCGATCCGGAAACTAATGGCACCTCTTTGAGTGGTACTGCATCGTCAATTCTCAGCAGTTTTGGTCTTTCTCAATCATCTGGAACGGCTCAAGACACGTTGATTGTTTTAGACTATCTCAAGAGCCGCGCGGTAATTTTAGATGTTGGCGGGCGAGATACGATGGAGAAGTTCTACAACCGCCCGGCGCTGGATTGGTTGTCAAAATTAGGCTCTGAAATTGATCTTGAAGCACTTTGGTCCTATTGGCGCAGCCACGTACAAGCTTCTGTTGATACGCAATCTAATATTTTAACACTGAAGGTGGAAGCGTATACTCCACAGGATGCTTATGATTTGTCGTCTTCTATTCTCCAAAGTAGCGAAAATTTAATTAATCGGATTTCGTCGAGGAACCGTCAGGACGCTCTCAACCGTGCAAAAGAAGAAGTAGATAGAAGCATCGGCCAGTTGGCAGACGCCCGCTCTGAAATGCTGGCTTTCCAACAGAAAATCAATTCTCTTGATCCGGTGGAAACGGCAAAGCAGATTATGTCGCTGACATCTTCTTTATCTCTAAAAAGAATAGAGCTTGAAACAGGTATAGCCTCTTCAAGTCTTTCTGGAGCGACTGATCGTCCGGGTGATCGATATGCTAAAACCCAGTTGGAGGTCATCAATTCACAAATCGAAAACCTAAAGGGACTGTTAACGGCTCCGGATCAACCCTTATCAGTGTCTCAACAGCTTAAAGAGTTCGAAATCCTTAAGCTACGCCAAACTTTTGCCGAGCAAATGTACACTCTGGCTCATACTAGCTTCGAAGAAGCACGTCGTAAACTTAGCAAACAACAACTTTATGTAGTGGTCGTGGTGCCGCCATTATTGCCTGAAGAGGCGCTTTATCCGCAGCCATTTATAAATATGGCCCTCGTCTTTTTCGCTTGTTTTATAACTTGGTCTATTATGTCGTTGGCAATAGCTGCTATAAAAGATAGTGAATAAGGTTATACTAACGTTTGATCTGGGAGACCATGACCATGTGTGTTTCGGCGTGCAAAAATTGACCCATTAGCGGGGTGATCGGCGTCCAATTTTGGCTCTGACTCACTTTTGATGAATTCTGGGCGTTGGCCGGCGTTGGTTTTGCAAAAGGAATCAGCGCCATGGTTCATTCGCTTCGCCCCTCCGCACTTGTGCCTCGAGGCTTTGTTATCGATAAGACAGCTTCTGCTGGCGACGCAATAATACTCGCTGTCCGATCGGCGGATATGTTCAGCCGTTGTCCAGGCTGCGGAACAAGATCGGAGCGGATACACAGTCGTTATCATCGACGCCTGACGGATCTTCCTATCGCGGGAAAGTCCGTGCGATTGGTTATTGCCGCACGCCGGTTCTACTGCGACGCAGTGCTGTGTGGCCGAAGGATTTTTACCGAGCGCTTCGAAACAGATGTCCTGGCGCCGTGGGCGCGGCGTACTGCGCGGCTTGATCATATGGTCCATCATCTCGGGCTTGCTTTGGGTGGGCGACCGGCGGCGACTATCGCCTGTAGACTAATGGTGCCGGTCAGCAACGACACCTTGCTGCGTGTCGTCCGACGGCGTGGCACCCCGCGTTTCGTTCCGCCGACGGTAATCGGCATCGACGACTGGGCGTGGCGGCGCAACCAACGCTACGGGACGATCATCTGCGATCTCGAACGGCGCAAAACCATTGCGCTTCTGCCGGACCGAGAGCCAGCAACCGCTCAGGCCTGGCTTTCGGATCAACAACAGATCAGTATCGTCGCCCGCGACCGCGGTGGCGCCTACGCCCTTGCAGCAGCCAAAGCGGTGCCTGAGGCAACCCAAGTGGCCGATCGGTGGCACTTGATGGAGAACGCCAGTCGGGCATTCCTCGACGCCGTGCGCAAATCCATGCGGCAGATCAGAACGGCAATTGGGTCCGCAACGATCAACCCGGACCTGCTGACGGCCGCTGAGCGGATCCAATATCAGGGATATCTTCATCGAGAAGATACAAACGCCGCGATTTTGGACTTAGCCAAGTCCGGTGTTGCAATCAAAGAAGTCGTTCGTCGCACAGGGCATAGTCGTGGCCTCGTCAGGCGGGTGTTACGCGGTCAGCGATCCGACGTGTTCCGCGTACGAGAGAACTCGCTTGAGGTTTATCTGCCATGGCTCGACGCCCAGTGGAGTGCCGGTCACCGCAATGGCACACAGTTGTGGCGAGAGTTAACGCGCCAGGGGTTCCGTGGCTGCCTTCGCGTCGTAACCGAGTGGGCGACGCGAAGACGACGGGCGGAAAAGATGAACTGCGATGCGTTGAGTCGTACGCCATCGGCACGGACTGTCGCACGCCTCATGACCATCGGTCGCGACGATCTCTCCAAGTCTCAGACCGTTACGATTGCCGCGATTGAAGGCGGAGTGCCACGACTCGTCGAAGCGCGGGAAATCGTCGGTATGCGCCGCCTCCATCCCATTGATTCCGCGTGTTTGTGAACATTGAGGTTTGTGCCAGAAGGTTTTCGGCAAGAGCTGGAGATTTGGCATGGCGGATGGTGAGGGATTTGTCGGGCGATGCGAAGTTGTCGAGCCTCGTCGTGGAAACCGGCGATGGCCCAATGATCTGAAGGCGCGGATTGTAGCGGAAAGCCTTCAGCCCGGTGCGCGGGTTGTTGATGTTGCGCTGACTTATGATCTTGCTGCGCATCAGCTTTCGGACTGGCGACGGCAGGCGCGTCAGGGTCTTCTGGCGTTGCCTGCCGAACTGATGCCATCCATGCCGGCCGTGCCTTGCGACAATAGCGGCTCACTCGAGCCAGCCTTTGTGCCCCTGGCGATTACGACGGAGCCGCAGGAGGCTGCCGATGTATCGCCAGTTCCGGAGCCGGTCGCGGCCCCTTCGGGGATCGTGACTATAGAAATAGATGCAGACCTCGTTGTGAGGGTTCCCGGCGACGTGCCGGTTGGTCGGGTTGCAGCCTTGGTGCGGGCGATGCGAGGGACTGTATGATCGTCGCGGGCCAACGATTACCGATCCTGATCGCGACGCGGCCGGTGGACTTTCGCTGTGGTCATCAGGCGCTGGCATTGATGGTGCAGACCGAGTTGAAGCTTGATCCGCATTCCGGGGTCACCGTGATCTTCCGGTCGAAGCGCGGGGATCGCCTAAAAATCCTGGTATGGGATGGCACCGGAATGGTGCTGATCTACAAGGTTCTGGAGCAGGGCAATTTTGCCTGGCCGAAGGTGCAGGATGGAACGATGCGTCTTTCTCGGGCTCAATACGAAGCCTTGTTCGAAGGTCTCGACTGGCGACGAGTTATGGCGCAGCGGGTAACGGCGCCGAGTGCGGCAGGATGACTCACCGGCTTGATTTTAGCATTGTTTTATTGGGCTTTTCTGCTTCGGTTTGCTATGAAGACATATGTCGCAGCCGATCGATCTCAGCCAGTTCCCGGACCTTCCTGTCGAGGTATTGAACGCCTTTGCGGCGGTGCAGTTCGAGCTGTCGGTTGAGCGCGCGGCCCGTCAGCATGAGCAGGCGGTGGTGGCCGAAAAGGACGCCTTCATCACCGCGCTGAAGGAATTGATCGAGAAGCTGGAGAGCCAGGTTCAGGACTATCGCCGCACGAAGTTCGGGCCAAAATCGGAAAAGCTCGATCCGGCGCAGATGGAACTGGCACTGGAAGATCTGGAGACCGCGATTGCCGAAACGCAGGCGCAGATCGCCTTCGTCGAGGAAAAGATCGCGGCCAGCGGACCCGATCCCGAAAAGGCCGCCCCTCGCAAAGCGCGCAAGGCACGCGCGCTGCCCCAGAGCCTACCGCGCGTCGAACAAGTGATCGAGCCCGATAGCATTGCCTGTCCCTGTGGTTGCGGCAACATGGTCCGGATCGGCGAAGACCGGACGGAACGGCTCGATCAAATTCCTGCGCGCTATCAGGTGATCGTGACAATTCGCCCGAAATACGCTTGCCCGAAGGGCCGCACGGGCGTGGTGCAGGCGAAGGCGCCGGCGCATTTGCTGGAAGGTAGCTGGCCGACCGAAGCCCTATTGGCGCAGATTGCCGTGTCCAAACATTCCGAACATATGCCGCTGAACCGGCAGGCGGCTGTCATGGCCCGACACGGAGTGCCGATCGACCGCACGGTCCTGGCGGATTGGATGGGGCGGACGGGCGCTGCGATCGCGCCGGTGGTAGACCATATGGCCAAACGCCTGATGTCGGAAAGCACGCGACTGTATGTCGACGAGACTACGGCCCCGGTGTTGGATCCGGGGCGCGGCAAGACGAAAACCGGTTATCTCTGGGCTATTCTGCGCGACGACCGCGGCTGGAACGGATCTGCGCCGCCGGGCGTGGTGTTCCATTATCGGCCCGGACGTAACGGCGAATATGCCGCAGAAATCCTCGATGGCTTCAACGGCACGATCCAGGTCGATGCCTATGGCGGCTACTCCCACCTCGCCACGCCAAAACGCACGGGCGGCGATCCGTTGAGTCTGGCCTTCTGCTGGGCACACGGCCGCAGAAAGCTGATCAAGGCCAAGCCAAAGAAGGGCTCGCCCATCGTTGACGAGGCGCTGTTGCGTATCGCCGCTCTCTACAAGATCGAAGACAGCATCCGAGGTTGTGATCCTGAACATCGCCGGGCTGTCCGCCAGAACCTGTCCCGCCCTCTGGTGGACGAGTTCTTCACATGGCTGACAGCTCAGGCCGCGCGCGTCTCGCGCAAGTCCGACCTCGGCAAGGCCATGGCTTATATGCTCAAACGTCAGGACGGCTTCCGGCTGTTCCTGGACGACGGCCGCGTCGACATCGACTCCAACCTCGTCGAAAACGCGATCCGTAGCCCGGCCATGAACCGCCGCAATGCTCTCTTTGCCGGCCATGATGAAGGCGGCCGTAATTGGGCCCGTTTCGCCAGCCTGATTGGCACATGCAAGATGAACGGTGTTGAACCATACGCCTACCTGCGCGATCTCTTCATCAGTCTCGCAAATGGCCACCTCGCCAAAGACATCGACGCCCTCATGCCCTGGGCCTATGCGCAACGGATCAGCGCCTCACAATGAGCTCGTCCGGGACTCCCCGACGTGCTCATAGGACCATCTCCAAGCGCTAGACCCGACCTTTGCAACAGGGAAATCAATGGGACGGAGACGCCGCATACAATCGTCGCCGCTTTCCAAGCCATGATCCGCAAGAAATCTCTTGCCGATCTCGAGCCGTGGTTGGAGCGCGCCCGATCAAGCTTGGTCGCGGCCTTCGCCAATGGTGTCGCCAAAGACCGGGCAGCCGTAAGTGCCGCGATCAGTTCGACGTGGTCAAATGGACAGACAGAGGGGCAGATCACCAAGCTGAAGCTTGTAAAACGCCAGATGTACGGTCGAGGAAAAATCGACCTCCTCCAGGCGCGCGTCATCGGAGCCGGATAGGCTTTCGGCCACCAAAATTGCGTCAGAGCCAACATTGGACGCCGATATGGGGTCAACTTTCCGCGCGGATTGACAGACTTGGAAAAGGCCCCAACTGACAGCCATGAGGCCGGCTGCTTGATTGATAGAACACATCTGTTCGATCCGGGCATATCGATCTGACTGCGTCAGCGGGTACTTGACATCACCCCATTTTGGCCAAGCCAGCCCAGCCTTCACCGCTTCCGAGCGCTTGGGCTCCTTGAGGTTGCGAAAGAAGACATGACCTCGGGCAGAACGATCGGGCGGTTCTGAGCGTCGAAGCCCCTCCCCCTTGCCTCGACGGCAGCGACGCTGCGCAGTGCCGCCACCTCACACCCGATGCGGCGCGCACCGCGAACGAAATCATCGAGCGACAAGCGCCGCGCGGTTCCGATAAAATTCATTGTTTTACCTATTTGCTGAAGATCAGGTCGCCCCGATACTTGGATATCAGGTTTAGAATGTTACAAAGACGACCTTGTCCACACCCATTAAGGGTGATACCGATTTTTACGTTAAAAACGGAGGTGGGCATGGAAAAGGGGATAGTTTCATCTCATTGGGATGATCGATACGAAACAGGGGTTAGGTCGTCTTGGTTTTCCAGTAAGGCTGTCGGATCTGAGTTGAACCGACGCATCACTGGTTCCGATAAGTTTTGGCTCTGGTGGGTCTTCAATGAATACCTCCAGGAAAAGCCAAAGCGAATTATTTCCATTGGATGCGGCGATGGAGCCCATGAGCTAATTATCGCTCGCAACCACTGGGCTGAATCCGTCGACGCCTTCGATTTGTCGCCAATTGGCATAAGGCAAGCCGCAGAAACAGCGAAGGAAGAAGGCATAAACGCCAACTTCTTTGTGCGCGATTTCAATGACTTTATCCAGAATCCCGGCGGAGACTACGACGCGGCGATTTTCATTGGATCGTTGCACCATGTAACCGATCTCGAAGGCATGCTGGGAGCCGTCAGGAAATCACTCGTTCCGAACGGCCACCTCATAATCAACGAGTATTGCGGGCCGTGCTACAACATCTACGACAAGAAGAGAGTCGACCTGCTTAACAGCGTTATTCGCTCGATTTCTGTGCCCTATAAAAGGCACCCCGATGCCAAGTGGGTCAACCATAGCATCGAGCATGTCTTTGCCGTAGATCCATCCGAGTCCGTCAGGTCGTCGTTAATTCTTCCATTTCTCGAGTTTTATTTCGACAAGGAGATTCATCGACCTTTTGGTGGCGCTTTGCTCCATCCGATATTCGACTTGCTCAACGCCGAAAAAATCAACGACGGGTCGGAGGACTCCGACACCGTCGTCAAAATGTTGATCGAAATGGAAAACCAGCTCCAAGCGAACGGCGTCATTCCGAGCGACTTTATGTTCGGCGTCTACCGCAACTCGAAGGTCTAATCATCCTGGTCGGCTGATGGTTTGATTGCCATCAGCCGTTCGTCACTGGTACAAATTGTTCCGGATATGTCATAAAATTGCCTGAACTTGTATGGCGTAACGTCAACATGAAGGTGTTGTTCCAACGTATGCTTGATGCCGGTTGGGCCGCTTAGCACCCCTCAACATCAGCGGGTGCTTTCATCGTCTACTTGATGCCAGTGGCTTGTTGCATCATTTCGATGCTCCTTGTTCCAGGGCCTCAATGCGGGCCAGAGATTTGGAAAGCTCGCGTTCCAACCATGCTTGGCGCATGACTAAGAATTGGTCATATCGGATGCCCACTATGCTTTTTTGCGTACCATCTTCATCGAGAACAGGCTTCTTGACCTGTCGTGTCTTTGTCACCGTAGAGGTTACAGAAACACTGTAGGTAACTTGCACCGATGGCATCGCCTCGACGGATTCCGTCATTGAACCGCCCCGGGTTTGCTGGAGACCTTAACTCGTGAGAAGTAGGGTCTATGACAAGTAAAACGACGAACAAATTTTCACCTGAAGTCCGTGCCCGAGCCGTGCGGCTTGTTTTCGATCATGAAGCCGAACATCCGTCTCGGTGGGCTGCAGTCTCGTCGATAGCGGCCAAGATTGGCTGCTCGGCGCATACACTGCATGAGTGGGTCAAGAAGACTGAGGTGGATACTGGTAAGCGCGCTGGATTGCCGAGCGAGGTGGCCGAGAAGATGAAGGCTCTGGAGCGTGAGAACCGGGAGCTTCGTCAGGCCAACGAGATTTTGCGCAAAGCGTCCGCTTATTTCGCCCAGGCGGAGCTCGACCGCCCACTGAAGCGATGATTTCCTTCATCGACGAACATCGTTCCGTGCTCGGGCTCGAGCCGATCTGCAAGCTTTTGCCGATTGCCCCGTCCACTTATTATGAGACCCAGGCCAAGCGGCTGGACGTGGATCTCCTGTCGCGCCCGTTGCGACATGTCCTTGAAGATAGAGATACGCCGGGTGTTCAATGAGAACTTCCAGGTTTATGGCGTGCGGAAAGTCTGGCGGCAGTTGCAGCGGGAGGGTTTCGATGTTGCCCGCTGCACCATTGCCGGTCTCATGAGAACGATGGGTCTTCAGGGCATCATTTGCGGCAAGCCCATTAAGACCACCGTATCGGACAAGGCTGCTCCATGCCCGCTCGACCGGGTCAATCGTCAGTTTCGTGCACCGAGGCCGGACATGCTGTGGTTTTCCGATTTCGCTACGCGGTCCTTCGGTTCACGTATGTCGCCACTTGGCAGGGCTTCGTTTACGTCGCTTTCGTCATCGATGCCTTCGCCCGCCGCATCGTCGGTTGGCGAGTGAGCCGGACCGCTCATGCGAGTTTCGTCCTTGATGCTCTGGACCATGCGCTCCATGACCGGCGGCCCGTCCATCGTGGCGGGCTCGTCCACCACTCGGATCGCGGCGTGCAATATGTCTCCATAAAATACTCAGAGCGGCTGGCGGAAGCCGGAATAGAACCCTCCGTTGGCAGCGTCGGCGATTCTTACGACAACGCTCTCGCGGAAACGATCAATGGTCTTTACAAGGCCGAGGTCATTCATCGCCGAGGGCCGTAGCGAAACTTCGGAGCAGTCGAATTCGCCACACTTGAATGGGTCGACTGGCTCAACCACCGAAGGCTGCTGGAGCCCATCGGAAACATTCCGCCAGCCGAAGCCGAGGAGCAATACTATGCTATGCTGGACGAACCAGCATTGGCCGCATAACTTAAACCAAACGGTTCCGGCAAAACCCGGGGCGGTTCACTCCGCTTACCATTCTTGCTCCCTTTATCGAGATTTCACGGCAATAGTTCATCGATCCTGTTGATCGGATGGTCGGTAATGCGGGTCTGCACCCCACGGAGATAGGCCTCCGGTGCCGGCGAAAAGCGCGAGAAGGTATCGACAACGGTCAGAACCCTGATTTTGCGGCCGGTAGCCAACTGGTCGTGTGCGCAGTCCATCACCCAAACATGATTGGAATGGGTCGGTTCCGTACGGTTAGCCCGCAGCGTCGCCTTGACCCGACGCTTGGGAACCTTGTTGCGCAATTGAAGGTCCATCGCCTTGTAAAGACGATAGGTTTTCTTCGGATTGACCGCCCAACCATCACGCCTTATCAGGACATGTACACGACGATAGCCATAGCGCACGCGCGTCTGGCAGATATCCTTGATCTTCAGCTCAGCATATTCGCCCCGCTTGGACGTGTAGACATAAGGGACCGGTCGACTTTCAACACGGCACATGCACGCCGGATCGAAACCTTCTAGTCTGACTTGAATCGTGTCGACAAGCTTGCGCTTGCGGGCAGGCCTCATAGCTTTTTTGACAGAACATCCTGCAGCATGGCCTTGTCCAGGGGCAAGTCGGCAACAATCCGTTTCAGCTTGGTGTTCTCCTTTATTGAGGGCACGTCAGCGCATCATGCAAGATCCATTTGCCAAAATTTCTTGATGGCATATTTGTATAAAATCAAATCAAGATTGATGCATTTTCTGATTTCGTGGTTGACCTCGCTAAAATTCATGAACTCACGCTCAATCAAATCCGGAGTGACGTTTTCTTCACGGTACCTCAGTGGAAGTCCGAAAATTTTGCTGAACATTTGAAAACTTTGACGCGACCGTTCCGCCAACCCAATGAAGGAGAAATGCTTATCAATATTCTCAATGGCCGTTTGCAAATTTTCTTCCGTTACAGGCGCTTCAGGGCTGACGCCAGCGATTGTCCGTGTATAAAAGTTATCAAATTCCAGTCTCTTCACAGTATTCACTGCATCGACAATATTTTCCGCTACCAACATATTATGATCGCGCTGCACGTATTTGGCGAAGAAATACAATGAAATTACGAAATCATAGGGATTGCGGAGAACCGTCATATAGGTGACAGGCCGCGCAATCTGATCATGAATTCCGTAACGAACATGACCATAAGCAACATCAAACCTATCCATTGAGAGTGAAGACAAGTTTTTGATTTGCGAAAAATCGCGATGATAAAGCGGCAGTAGAAATAGGTTCTGTCGATGCTCTTCAAGTGCCTGGCGAAGACTGGTCCCGCCAGTTTTTGGCATATGCAATACGATCTTCAGAGGCTGTGTTGTGGTTTCCAGCCGATCCTTATACCGGAAGTGACCTTGAGCGATTGTTTGCGTTCTGACCCGGACATCAAAAACGATAGCATGACCATTATCTCTGGCGCTTTGCCCGATATCACAGACCACATGCCAGCCAATCGCGCTCCAGCCAGCCCCAAGGGCCTGCTCTACATCCGACCGAGTGACCAAATGTATGTCATCGACTCTATCATCGTTAAGATAGATATCGAAATTATCCCTTTCGCCGAGAAATGCCACCCACCCATGAAATTCCACAACCGGCCAAACCAGTGCCTCTTGTGGTGTATCAATCCTCGCTTGGACGAGCATATCACCTATTCTATAACTTGAACCCTCAGACATCCCGAAATTAATCCCCCTAATGCTAGCGATTAAACACGCTTAAGCAGCCCTTACATTTGAAATCTCAATTATGTCAAATGCCCGATGTCTTGCAGAATTGAACTGAAAATCATCTTCCCTTTATTTTTCAGGTGAGGCTTTGGTTTTAATCTGGCCTCTTATGGCCTGTTTTCCCATAGCTATCTTCATTGCGAATTCGCTGGGCGTGATGTTCCCAACGATGAGTGCGGTCTGTTTCGATTGTAGTTCTCCTTCCATACTGTGATGTCCGTCGGCAATCATGCCAGCGATGAGAACAATGGTTCGTGGAGGCATTCGTCGCGGAAAATGCCATTGAACGTAATAACGTCGTTAAATAGCAAATTTGCAAGCGCCTTTTTAGTTGTGATAGGATGGTTGCCGATTGCATCGGTCGTCTATGCGCACGACACGGGGAGCCGCTTTATGGCGTTTCGCGTGGTGGTCCTTCCAATGTATGTCTCGCACGCTCCGAGCAAATGAGTGGTGAAACGGTCTTAACGCAATGGACCAGCCTCCGTCCCCGCAGGGACGCCTCGTCACGCTGTGGGCGTTACAGAACTTGAGAGTTAGATGGTGGCTGTGTCCTGTTGAAGAACTCACTGGTGCGCAGCATCGCATGCATGATGGCCTTGAGTTTGCGGGCGACAGAAACTCTGGAGCGCTTGAAGCCTAGAGTAGGCTCGGGAAATCTGCACAGCCAGTATAAGTGGAATTTCTTTCTGACTTCGGCTTATACGAAGAGTCATTGAAGATGACTCTTCGTATTCCGTTTGCGAATATCTCAAGCCACTGATGCATTTGAGATATTTGCAATCCCTTCAAGGCGAGGATGCGTCAGCATCTTCGAGCCTTGGTATTAGATGCCGGGAACAGGAGATACCATGACGAGATGACTGCGCAAGGCGCCACAGTCCGGCTTTCAAGGCGAAAGTGGCACTTACCGCCATAAGAGGCGAGCAGACGTTGGTGGAATTATTCCAGCAGTTCGATGTGTATGCCAACTAAATCAAGCAATGGAAAGACCAACTCCCTTGAGGAGGCGACAGGCTTTTTCGGTGATGAAGCGAAGGCAGAACCGGCGGGTCCAACCGTTGATGTCCAAACACTGCACGCCACGTGACAAACCCCTTTTTGACAACAATGATGGTGGCGGCATAATCGAGGTGGAAATCCACTTAGCAACCTCCCCGAAACTGTTCACGGCAATACGATGCTTAACACTGTGTTTGTCTGCCGGGGACTATAATTGGGCCGTGAAGAACTGTCGGCCATCGCAGCGCGTCCGCCCTGCCTGAAGCGTTCAACCCACCGCGATACGATCTTGGCCGAAACAGCATAGACACAAGCGGCTTGCGACTTCGTGAGCTTGCTACCGAGAACGGTGATGGCCCTTTTCTCTCGACGAAAAGGTGTCAGTCGGACATTCTCATGGATGTTCATTCGGAGCAATCCAGGAAAACTGAGGTGTGGTATTCCAGTCTCTTAAATCCGCTCCGAATGGACAACCTCCTGAAAGCTTCACATCTAGGAGTCTTCACCTGGTTGATCATCGACACGTCCATGCCGCCATGTCTGGATCGCCATTTGTAAATGACGCCGTGATCATTCCCTGTTCCCGGCAAAGCTCAGGTACATGTAGGTACATCGCCTTCCGCTTGGCCAAGGTCAAAGGATGGAAAGGATTCGTAGTTCCCTAAATCTGCTCGTCTTCTTTTGTGCAAGCATGTTAATTGGTGTACGGATTATCCATCAATCTTAGTTCATAAAAAGGGTGAAGAGTTCGAACTCGGTCCTTGTTTTACGGCATTGCAACATTGAACTAAATTTCAAATTATTGGATGAGGGTTATGATTTCCTTCACTCTCTCTTTTTCGAATTGTCTGCGGTGGTTCATTGCGGCAGGCTTCACAGTCGATCCAGGTGCCGGCTAAATAATATCCTTCTTTGATTGCACTTTTCAGTTTCGCCCGCCGCCTCTTGGTGCATGCGGGGTCTTGTTCCAGAAGAACGGTTTGGTTTTCAGCTCGATCATCGCCCGCCAGGCGGCAATGGATGTCATCAGCCAATAGAGCGGGATGAACAGGTAGCGTTTGCCGATGCGGCGGCGCTCGAATTCGGTCATGGCGGCACGGCCGAGTGCCAGGAAAATCAAGTAACTGCCGAGAATATTCACCAGGTCGATCCAGAAAACCGTCAGGTCGCGCAGCGGAATGCCCTCGGCGGGTGGGTTGGCCATGCTGTAGACGGTCATGGTCAGGAACAGCAGAAGGGCGGGGTGGCTCAGCGATGATAGCAGCATGCCGCCAATCATCAGATGAAAGACGGCAAAGGCCGATCCCCCCATTTCCTTGCAGGCGATCCGCGGTTCGCGCATGACGATCAACCAAGTCTGTAGCCAGCCCTTGAACCAGCGGCTGCGCTGGCCCATCCAGATGCGGCTGCTGACGGGTGCATCTTCAAGGGTTTGTCGGGTGATCGTTTCACAGCGATAGCCGGCCCGGAACAGCCGCAGCCCGAGATCGGCGTCCTCTGTGACATTATAGGGGTCCCAGGCACCGACATTTTTCAAGGCCTCGATACGGAAATGGTTGGACGTCCCGCCGAGCGGCAAGGGCATGCCATGATAGGCAAGCATCGGCAGGGTACCCCGAAACAAAGCCGCATATTCGAGCGCAAACAAGGCGCTGATCCAACTTTCATCGCCATTGGCGATGATCAGCGGTGCTTGCAGGCAAGCCACTTCGGGTGGGCGGGCCAGGAAATGAGCATAGGCCTCCTTGAGTTGGGCGGGATGCGGGCGATCCTCGGCGTCATAAAGCACCAGAAAATCGCCACGTGCGCCTGACAGCGCATAGCTGAGCGCCTTCGGCTTGGTCCGCGGCCCAATCGGCGGGGTCGGGACGATCTCGATATGGGCTGGGATGTCGGCGTCTGCCAGCGCGCCCAGCGTGTCCAGATCGTCGGCTTCGCAGACAAGCTTGATATCCAGCCTGGAAACCGGCCAGTCCAGCCGCCGCAGCCCGTCTATCAACTGCGGGATCATGCTGCTTTCCCGGTAAAGCGCGACAAGAACGGTATAGACCGGAAGCTCCACCGAGGCGGGCAAGACGGGCGGAGGGTCGGCCACTCCGATTCGATAGGCGAGCGTCGCGGCTCGAAAAGCGAGCATGCAAAGATAAAGCAGCGATGTCAGAATATGCATCACCGCCAGCGCGTCATAGCCAAAGATGGAACAGGCGGCGAGTGTCGCCGTCAACAGAGATCCCAGCCAGAAGCCTTGTTTGCCGGTCAAGACCATGCGCGCCGAGGACAGTGGTGCCGTATCGAACAGATGTGCCGTGGCTTTTTCCACGCGGTGCCGGGCACCAGCCTGCCAGATCGCACCGGTAAGGGCTCTCGGCGTGGTGATGGCAAGCGATCCGCGCAAATCCGGAGCATGCTCGAGTCGTTCTTTCAAGGCGTGGAATTGCCGTGCCTCGGGAACGATGACGGTTATCGGCGCGCGGACCTTGTCATGCAGCCGCAACAGGCCCGGTTTGCGCAATTGGCTGTCCATGTGGTCGGAATAGAGGACCTGCTCCACCGGAAGCACGGGCAGAAAGGGCAGGTCGAGATGCCGGGCGAGGGCGGCGTAATAGTCCTGTGCCTCCATGTCGCCAGTGGCCAGCAATTCCTGCTCTATGGACGTGCCATGAGTAAGCGCCTGATGAATGAGACGCGACAGGAGCGGCTTTGGAAGCCCGAGTTGCTTTAGCACCACCACTTCCTCACCGAACCGTTCGACCAGATCGACGGAGGATCGCAGGAGTGGCGGTTCAGGCGCGGAAAGGGAAAATGAAAAAGAGGATATATGTGAAAATGCCGCGGCGCGTTTCCTCGCCGCGATTCCTTTGCTAAACAATAACCGTACCTCACACCCCATTTGCCTGCCCGAAAGCGATGATAATGAGCCGGTTGAAAGTTACATCCCTGAAAACCAAGGGGCGCATGACGGCAATCACTGTATTGGCTGCTTTTGCCTGTGGTGTGGTGCCTTTTCTATCCCTGGGGCTCGCACCCTTGCCCGTTCAGGCACAGGCGCTTCCATCCCAGCAATCGGTGCCGGTCCTGTTCGATGCGCGGGCGCGGTTGCCGAAGCCGGATCTATCGGTGCTGCTGAGGTTGCGATTTTTGACCACGGTGGATTTTCCACCTTTCAGCTTTCTCGATCAGACCGGCCATTTGACCGGCTATAATATCGATCTGGTACGGGAGATCTGCCGCGAACTGGATGTCGAGGCGAAATGCGAGGTTCAGGCCGTGCCCTTTTCCGATATGGAGATCGCGCTGCTCAGCAAGCATGGCGATGCTGCGGTGGCGGGCATGGCGGTGACGGCAGGGTTGCGGCGGGATTTTGCCTTTTCCAGACCTTATCTGATGTTGCCCGCCCGTTTCATAGTGCTGCGTGACACTCTCGGCAAGGCCGATACGCCTGCGGCATTGGCCGGAAAGCCTGTTGGTATCGTCACCGGCACGGCGCAGGAAGCCATGCTGAAGGCATTTTTCCCAGCGATCGTGCCGGTGGGTTTTGCCGATCAGGCCGCCTTGATGGATGCGCTGAAACAGAAAAAAATCCAGGCGGCTTTCGCTGATGGATTGCAGCTCTCCTTCTGGCTGGCCAGCAACGTGTCCGCTCAATGCTGCGTTTTCCTGGGAGGCCCTTTTCTGTCGCAGCAGTTTCTCGGCGAAGGCATGACCATCATGGTGCGCAAGGAAGACGGTTTTCTGGCCGCCGCCTTTGACTATGCGCTGGTCTCCCTGTCGCGCAAGGGCAGGCTGGACGAATTGTCCCGCCGGTATTTTGCCGAGGGATTTTACTGAAATATCTCACGCAGGTGTTTTACGGTTTGCGATAGCGCGCAATGGCGCTGCGCTCGATGGCCGCGCAGGTCAGCTTGTCCAGGCCAAGTCGATCACGCAGCAATTGCAGCAGGCGGATTTCCTCCGGCAGGACGGTATGATCAACGGCGGCAACTTCGACGGCCAGCGCATAGGCCGTATCGTAAAGCCGCTCCGGCAGCGCGTCGCGGATGGTTTCCAGGGTGATATCCAGTCCTTCCGGCCCAGCCAGCATGGCACCGCAGCGTCTGGCCACATCCAACACGGTGCTTTTATCGAAGCCTTCAAAGACCGGCGTGCTGGAGACCAGATTGCCGATCCGCTCAAGTTCCCGGTCATCCATGGCATTGTCGACGGCCGAGGTCATCACCATTGCGAAAATCAGGGCATCCTGAAGGGTCACCTGGGGGGTCATGGAAATTCTGTTCCTGTCATTTGCTTTATCGTATTGGGCTTATCTTATGGGCCATCTGGATATGGCCGAAGACCGGTTCATCTTGAAGAATGGCGATTGCCATCTGCCGTTTCAAGAGGCTGGCATTCTGCCTCAGCAGACCCCTGCAAAAAATCGATGAATGGCAAATAATTCCTACTGGCTGACCCAGATGATTCGGGCGATCCATTCGACATCCTGCATATCCAATACCCGGTTCGGATGGTCTGGATTGATCGAAATGAGATCGACGGTCCGCGCCGTCTGGCGGCCTAGCACCTTCGCCATAACCTCGCCATCGCAGGTTTTGACGACGACCCGGTCGCCTCGGCGCACAGGTGCACCTGGCTCGACGATCAGAATGTCGCCATCGCGATAAAGTGGCTTCATACTGTCGCCCTGAATTTCCAGGGCATACACGCCTGGCTTGGCAGAGGTCGGTAAATCCACCAGATCCCAGCCTTGTCCGGCTGGAAAACCGCCATCGTCGAAGAACCCGCCCGAGCCCGCCTGGGCCAAGCCAAGCAGTGGAATAGTGCCGATCTGCGGCGGAAAATTGCCATCCGGCAATATGTCGTGAATGGCATGGCCCTGATGGTTGTCATTGCCGATCAGCGTGACGAATTGATCGATCCGCGCACCTGTTGCTTCCAGCACCTTGGCGATGGATTCGGTCGATGGCCAGCGCATGCGTCCATCCGGCCCGACCCGCTTGGACTTGTTGAACGAGGTTGGATCCAGCCCGGCTTTTCGTGCCAGCCCGGACGGCGTCAAATGATACTGCTCGGCAAGCCGGTCAATCGCATTCCAGATTGTCTCGTGTGAAAGCATATCCCGCCAAACCCCGGCATTTATCAGCCGTCGACAAACGGCTTCGACCCACCTCGCCATATATCGGCCAAATGTGGTCGAGAGTAAAGATCTTGGAGGAATAAAATCCTCGATTGTTCCTGTTTCTGCGCACAAAGCTCAACTCGCCTCATGCCACGACGATGCGGATTGAGGAGAGCGGACAGATCGGCATCAGGCGAGGAAGATGAAAGCCAGTCCTACCCTCAAGCGACCATGGCCATATTGAGCCGCCCCAGTTGGATGACCGCCTGGGTTCGGCTATCGACCTTGAGCTTGAGCAGAATGGCGGAGACATGCGCCTTGATCGTGGCTTCCGAAACGCTGAGTTCATAGGCGATCTGCTTGTTCAGCAAACCTTCGCACAACATGCCGAGCACCCGGTTCTGCTGAGGGGTCAGTGTCCGCAGCCGTGCCATGATATCGGCCAGTTCAGGGTCCTGTTCCTGATCCTCGACATAGGATGAAGGCGTAAAAATATCGCCGCTCAACACGGTCTGGATCGCGGAGCGAATGTCATCGATGCCGGAGGATTTGGAAATGAAACCCGAAGCGCCAAGCTCCAGCGAGCGCCGGATCGTGGCGCAATCGTCGGTGGCCGAACAGATGATGATCGGCAGGCTGGAAAACTCCGCACGCAAGGCCATCAGGCCGGAAAAGCCGCTGACGCCTGGCATGGCCAGATCGAGCAGCAGGACATCGGCATCCGGATGCTGATCCGCCGCCATTCGGGCCGCCTCGAAATCGCCAGCTTCGACAATGTCCTGCCTACCATCCATGCCGCTCACAGCTTGCCGAAGCGCGCCGCGAAACAAGGGATGATCGTCCGCGATAATGATTGTTTGCTCAGCCATCGTCTGCCCCCTCCCAAGAGCTTTCGTTGTGCAGCACCGCTCGCGTCTGTCGCGTCGGGATGTTAGTTTAACGTTTGTTCTGCTGTTTGTGCAAGCGGGAACACCGAGGCGGCCTCCGATCGCCCAATTCCCGGCTCTAATCCTGTGCTGAAGGGATGCAAGATAGCATTCTATTCATAGGGTTGGGTCAGGAATTAAATAATACCATAGATTGCTTTAGATGAACAATACATCTAGCCGAAAATGGCGGTTACGAAAATGATCATGTCTGGAGTGTGCTTTGATATATTGATGCCAGCCGCTCCAGGGCTATGTGATGGCCAGCGCCATAGGGGGACGAATTCGGTTCATTTCCGCCGTCTGATGCTGTCTGGCGTGGACAAGTCGTTGCTGTTGGGGCAAACCGGCTGAGCGCTCGTGTCCCAAAGATCGCGATAAGGATGACATCATGGCAAATGCAATCTACAAGATCGTGCCCGACGGCCTCTGGCAAAAGGCCCGTGCCGGTGGTGTGTTTGCCGGTGCGCCAATCGATCTCCAGGACGGTTTCATCCATTTTTCCACTGCGGCTCAGGCGAAAGATACTGCAAGGTTGCATTTTGCCGGACAACAAGACCTGTTGCTGGTCGCAGTCGATGAGGAGGTGTTGGGCGAGGCCCTGATCTTTGAACCCTCACGCGGCGGGGCGCTGTTTCCGCATCTTTATGCACCCTTGCCGCTCTCCGCTGTTTTATGGGAAAAGCCGCTGCCGCTTGGAGAAGACGGCCTGCACCAGTTTCCGGAGGACATGGCATGATCGATCCGTTCAAGCGCTTTGCCCGCCCGGGCCTGTTTCTGTTCGATGCCGAAACCGCCCATGGCCTGTCGATTGCCGGGTTGAAAACCAGCCTGATGCCGAAATGCCGCCTGCCGGACGATCTCCGCCTGGCGCAGACCGTCGCTGGCCTGCATTTTCCCAATCCGCTCGGCATGGCGGCAGGCTATGACAAAAACGCCGAAGTGCCGGACGAATTGCTGGGTCTCGGCTTCGGCTTTGCTGAAGTGGGAACACTGACGCCAAAGCCACAAGACGGTAATTCCAAACCCCGGATTTTCCGGTTGGTCCGCGATGAGGCCGTCATCAATCGGCTCGGGTTCAACAATCAAGGTCATGAGGCTGCCTTTGCAAGGCTGTCGGCGCGATCAGGCAGGCCGGGCGTGGTCGGCATCAATATTGGCGCCAACAAGGATGCCGAGGACCGAATTGCCGATTATGTCACGGGCATTCGGCGCTTTTATCCGCTGGCCAGCTATTTCACCGCCAATATTTCCTCGCCCAACACGCCGGGCCTGCGCGATTTGCAGGCAAAGGATAGTCTCAGTCACTTGCTGGACGCGGTGCTTTCCGCCCGCGCCGATGAAGCGGCCAAGGCGGGCCGCCGGGTGCCTGTCTTCCTGAAGATCGCCCCTGATCTGACCGAGGAAGGCATGGATGACATTGCCGAAGTGGTTCTGGCGCGCGACCTGGATGGGTTGATCGTCTCTAACACCACGCTGTCGCGTGATGGCCTGACGGATACAAGGCAGGCGGGCGAGGCGGGCGGCTTATCGGGTAAGCCCTTGTTCGAGAAATCGACGGCGGTGCTGGCGCGTATGCGCCACCGGGTTGGACCGGCCCTGCCGATCATTGGCGTTGGTGGTGTTTCCTCGGCGCAGACGGCGCTGGAGAAAATCAAGGCCGGTGCCGATCTGGTGCAGCTCTATTCCTGCATGGTTTATGAGGGGCCGGGCCTGCCCGCCGCCATCGTCAAGGGCCTGTCACAGGCGCTGGACCGTGATGGCATTGCCTCGATTGCGCAGCTGCGTGACAGCAGGGTTGATTACTGGCGGGCGCTGAAGGTCTGATCGCGGCGGCTTTTGAGCCGCAGTGCCAGGAAAAGGCCGCGAAACGCTAGAAACAGGTTGAGCGCCAGCCATAGTCCGTGATTGCCAAGCAGCGGCACGAACAGCGCCAGCGCAATAAGATAACCGGCAAAGGCCGCCAGCATCATGTTGCGCATATCGCTGGACCAGGCGGCTCCGATAAAGACCCCGTCCATCTGGAAGGCCAGTGCTCCCGTTAGCGATGTGATCGCTGCCCAGGGCAGAAACTCGCGCGCCACGCGGCGGACTTCTTCAGCCGTCGTCATCATGTCGATGATTGCCCCACCTGCGCCCAGGAAAAACAGCAGGCTGGTGAGCGCCAGTCCGAAGGACCAGACGCTGGTGAGCTTTACGGCTTGGTCGAAGGCCGGGCGGTAGCGGGCGCCGACGGCTCGACCAACAATCTGCTCGGCAGCATTGGCAATGCCATCCAGATAGAAGGAGGCAATCATGAAGAAATTCATCAGCAGCGCATTGGCCGCAAGGGTCACGGCGCCAAAGCCGGTGCCGATCCGGGTCAATATTGTGAAGGCCGCCAGCAGCACGAAGCTACGGATCAGGATATCACGGTTAAGCGCGAACAGTTGTGCGAGCTTGTTGCGGTCGAGCAATTCGGTGAGGGATGGAAACAGCGCCTTGTCGGTGCGGGCCAGAATGATCGCCAGCCCCGCCAGCGTGGCGGTGGCTTCCCCGGCCACGGCCCCCCAGGCGACGCCGGACACGCCCCAGCCAAGGTGCAGACCAAGATAGATCGAAAGCAGGATATTGACGCCGTTCAGCGCAATTTGCAGGCCAAGCGCCAGTGAGCCTTTGCCGCGCCCCAGGATGAAACCCATGATGGTGAAGTTGGCGAGCGTCAGCGGCCCGGCCAGGATGCGGGTGGAAAAGTAGATCGACGTCACTTCAGCCACCCGGCCCTGTGGCCCCATCAGCGCCAGCCCGGCCTTGAGCAGCAAGGGAGACAGCAGCAACAGCAGCAGCCCGATCGCCAGCGACAGGATCATGGAGCGACAGAACACCGCGACCTGATCGCGCGCATCCTGACGGCCATGGGCCTGGGCCACCAGGGCGGTGGTGGAGGCGCGCAGGAAATTGAGGCTTGCGAACACCAGATCGAACAGCACGGCGCCAATTGCCAGGCCCGCAAGCGCTGCGGCTTCGCCGGTTCGGCCAATGACGGCGGTATCGGTGATGCCCAGAAGCGGTGTGGTGATGTAGCCGATGGTCATCGGAAGGGCGATGGCTAGCACGCCGCGATGGGTCACACGAAAAGCGCGGTCGGGGGGATTGGCGATGGTCATGAAAGGCTCCAGCAGGCGAGGAACGGCCCGCCGAAGCCCTTTATCACCCGATTCTCAAGCGAATGCCAGTTGGCGGCGGTCCCATTTCGCTCTCCGGGCGCGGTGTGCCGGACAGAACCATCGCCCAATAGGGCTTGTTGCCGCGTGACGGTATGCGCGCCACGGCGACGCCCAGCCCGTGATAGGGGCCGAGCATATTTTCCAGATGATGGGACGAGTTGATCCAGGCCTGCATGGCGGCTTCTGCCGTCTGCTGCAACATGGCGACATTTTCAGCCGCTGGAAGCTGGACATTGCCCGCGCGCATCCGCGCCCCGAAACTGTCGCCCATACCGATCAGGTGCGCCATTTTTTCTGCCTGGGCCATGCGATTGGCCTGGAACATGGCGGCCTTGGCGGCCTGCGGATCGCTAACCAGCGCCGACTTGCCGTTCTTCTGGCGCAATGCGTTGACCATCGGCAGGAAAGCGGCTGTCTCGTCCTCAACATCGGAGGGGGCAGATGGTTTGAGCGCAGGCGTGGCGCAACCGCTCAGCAGGGCCGCAAGCCCAAGGCCGCCCAGCGCCAAAAGCTCGCGGCGGCCAGTCCTTGGTGCTGAGACAGGTTGCGGCATCAAGAGGGATTTGGATCGCATGTTATTTCCGCAGATTGAGAAGCCGGATCAGGATGAAAACCGGAATGACGATACTGGCGCCCAGCAGCAGATAGTCTCCGAACTGGCCTAAGGCCGCAAACCCCTTGTGCCAGATATCCAGGACGAAATGCCGGATACCCTCGATGATATCATAGGGGTAAATGCCGAATATCCGCATGACAAAGCCGACGATCACCGAAACGACGAGCAGCTTGATGATCGTTCGGCCAATCGAATCGCCCAGAAATCTGTTCACGCCATCGGTCATGGCCTAGTCTCCTGTTTCCCGCTCCGTTGAGCATAGGCCCACATAAGCATTGGATTATGGCGGTGCAAGCACGATGAAGGCTGTTGTTGGCGGTGACAAGATTCCGCTTGCGTTTTTCAAGGCTTGCTCCATTGCTCCGAAATCGTATTTTGAGGATCGTTCGACATCCATGCACGGCATCCAGCCCGCCTTTGGTCATCTCCCTTCAGGACAGCGCTCTTCCGGCGATATAACCGCTGATCGCCGCGCCGATTATGCCCGCATGCTCTCGGAAAGCGGCGATCACGCCGCTGCCGCAGAGTTGATGGAACAGGCGCTGGAACTTGCCCCGACCTGGGTGGCGGGGTGGTTTCTACTGGGGGAATACCGGGCCAAGGCGGACTTGATCGATGCGGCAGCCGATGCCTATCGGCAGGTGCTGGCACTCGACCCCGAGGATATTTTTGCCGCCGGGCTGAAATTGGTGCTGATCGGTGCGCAAGCCATGCCGGAAAAGCCGCCGAGCCGCTATGTGGCGGCGCTGTTTGATGATTATGCCGACCGCTTCGACACAGCCCTCCTGGACAAGCTGGACTACCGGGTTCCGAAAAAGCTGGCGGCGATGATTTCACGGATCGGTGGTGTGGACCGACGCTATCGCCGCACTGTGGATTTTGGCTGTGGCACCGGCCTGCTGGGCATGGAATTGCGGCCAAGGGTCGATTACCTCGAAGGTTACGATCTGTCCTCGGCCATGCTGGCCAAGGCACGGGAAAAACAGATTTACGATGATCTGGCGATCGCGGATTTGTCGCTTGATGCGGACGCCTGCGGTCTGTTTGGACCCGGAAAGGGTGAGGGCAGGGGGCGGGCGGATCTGGTGACGGCAGCCGATGTGCTGATGTATCTTGGCGCTCTATCCGGCGTCTTTTCGCTGGCGGCGGATCTTCTGGAACGGGGCGGCTATTTCGCCTTTTCCGTCGAAAAACAGCTGGGTGAGGAGAGCTTCAGCCTGGCGCAATCGCTGCGCTACCAGCACAGTGAGGCTTATGTGGTTTGCGAACTGGAGGCCAAGGGCTTTACTCTGCTTGAAAGCCAGCAGGACGTCATTCGCATGGATGGCGGAAAACCCATCCAAGGCATTCTGTTTATTGCGGCCAAGAGAGGCTGAAAGACCGAATATTGCGATCTTGCCGATAGGTCAGTCTTGCTGACGCAACCCGCTTGAAACCTGCCGATTTTCAGGCATCCTGATGGATAAAGCTGCGGAAAATCCGCCTGTCCAGATGGAGAATGGTGATGGCATTAATGAGCAATCTGTTCGGCATCTGGAACGACAATCCCGCCCGTCACAACCGGGCCGAGGATATTCAGGGCATTATCTGCGGAACGATGATTTCGGCGCTCGGCCTTTATCTGATTGCCAAGATCGGCCTTGTCACCAGCGGTATGGCGGGACTTGCCTTCGTGATCCATTACTGGACCGGCTGGAGCTTCGGCCTGGTGTTCTTCATGCTGAACATGCCTTTCTACATTCTCTCCATCAAACGCGTCGGCTGGGACTTTACCCTGAAAACCTTCGTGGCTGTGGCGCTGACCTCGTTTCTCGTCGAAATCGAAAGCCGCTTCATCGTCATCGAGAGCATCAATCCGGTCTGGGGCGCCATCCTCGCGGGTCTGCTGCTTGGCTTTGGCCTACTGGCCCTCTACCGCCACCGCGCCAGCCTTGGGGGTATCGGTATCCTCGCGGTCTTCGTCCAGGACCGTTTCGGTATCCAGGCGGGCTTGGTGCAACTGGCCTTCGACGTCGTGGTCATGGCGCTGGCCTTCACCGTCGTCAGCCCCTGGGTGGTCGGCTGCTCGATCATCGGCGCCGTGGTGCTCAATCTCTTCGTGCTGATCAACCACCGCTCGGACCGGTATATCGCTTTGCGGTGATCTGCCGGTCCGGCGAATAGAAAAGGCGGCTTGTGAGCCCAGCCCCTAACTGAAATTCGGAATCCAAATAGATACCGGTGCCGGGCTGCCTTGTGTCTGGCCGTGTCGGCCCTTAATCGTGCTGCCAGAGTGTTCGTGAACTATTTTGTGCACTCACTTGTCGCGGAACACTGAATTTTGCGACGCGGAAAGATGCGGTGGCAAAACTGTCGCTTTAATTGGGATGAGAGCGACAATGGAGAACGAATGGAAGGGCTGCCAATTGGCCCAGTAGCAGAGACGCCTATATTGGACGCCCATTTACCCGCGACGACCAAGCCGGCAAAAGAAGACAAGGCTGACGACTACGGCGGTCAGATTGTAGAGGGTTGAAGCTGCGAATCCTTGCTCGAAAACTCCGGCATCAGGTTCGTTGGGGTCGCCAAAATCGTTTCGTGGGTATGACTATGACAACAAGGCCAGTAGTGACCATGATCATGCCGACTATGCGCGTTGTTTCAAATTTCTCGCCAAGAAACAGTGCGGCGGATGCAGCCCCGAAAATTGGCACGAGCAGGGAGAATGGTGCAACGGCGCTGGCCGGGTATTTCTTGAGTAACTGTCCCCAGATCGCGAAGCATAAAGTGGTCGAAAGCACGGCAATGTAGAGGACCGTGCCGACACCGCCCCAACTCATTGCCTGCATCGCATGGCCGAGCGTTGCCGGACCATCCACAATCAACGACATACCAAGCAGCGGGATCGGGGGTATCAGGCTGAGCCACGCCATCAATGCGAACATGTCTACTGCAGTGCCTGCGCGTCTGAGAAGCACATTGCCCACGGCCCAGCACAAAGCGGCTGCAAGGCACAGGCCAAGGCCAGTCATTGTGAAGTCCGTGCCACCAGCCGTATCGGCGATAACTACAAGGCCCGCGAATGCCACGAGGGTTCCGGTAATCTGCCTGAATGTCGGCCTTTCCCGGAGAAATGTTGATGCGATCAGGATTGTCAGAAATGCTTGAGATTGCAGGACGACAGAGGCCAGCCCGGCGGTGATTCCAACTGCCATCCCTGTGAAAAGCAGGGCGAATTGCCCGAGGAACAACGTTGCACCGATCCATATGAAAAGAGGCCATCTGATGTTCGGACGCGGCAGGAGCAGGGCTGGAGTGGCGGCGATTGCAAATCGCAGGGCGGCGAGCAGCAATGGCGGGAAGCTGCCGAGCCCGACGCTGATCACCGTGAAATTGATTCCCCATATCGCGGCGACCAACAGGGCAAGAAGAATGTGCTGAGGTTTCATATTGGGAATACCTGCTTGAGCGAAGACGGCGGATTTGCCTTTCGTCCGCGCAGCTTAACGGGCTATAAGCCATAAGTGAAACAACTGCACTGGAATACAGATATAACCAAAACGAAAGACAGCGATATCGACCTCAACCTTCTTGTCGTGTTCCGCACGCTCATGAGCGAAATGAATGCGACGAAGGCAGCTACGCGGCTAGGCGTTAGCCAGGCCGCGGTGAGCGCAGCGTTGCGGCGTCTGCGCACGCTCTATGGCGATCCGCTGTTTGAACGGACACAGCGCGGATTTCGGCCGACCCCTCGTGCGGTATTCTTGCAGCCTTCAATCGAGGAAGCGCTCCGGATCATTGCCGGAACGCTGGATGCAGCCAATTCTGAGGCGGATGATCGGGCACGCATGGTCGTCGTTCGGATCGGCTTATCGGATGATTTTGAAATGGCGTTTGGCGCGCGAATCCTCGCCCTGGCAAAAGAGGCGATACCGCATGTCAGAATCGTGCTGCGGCAGACCAACAGCCTCGTGGCGGTTCAGGCGCTGAACGACCGCGAAATCGACCTTGCAATCACGTCGGGAGGATTCAGCGACGGGCGGCTGAAACACCTTGCCCTCGGCAGCTCGGACTATCTGGTCGTGTATGACTCTCTCATCAGAGGATCGGTGGCTCCGCTTGAAATCGAAGAATATGTCGCACGCGACCACATTCTCGTTTCCTATTCCGGGCTCACGGGGATAACCGACGATGTGCTTGCGGAACACGGATTGCGCCGGACGGTCCGGGCAGCAACAACGCACTTTTCGGCCTTACCTTTCCTGTTGCGGGGAACCGATGCAATAGCGACGATTCCAGCTCATGCCGCACAGGCGTTGCGAGATCTCGGACCATTCGCGGTGTCGGCTTGCCCGCTTAATTTCCCGCGCTATGCCTTCGGGTTAAGCTGGCGCTTCGATGCTATCCGCAATGTGCCCGTCATGCAGGTGAGGGAATTGGTCACCGAGGCTTTCAAAGATGTGCCGTCCAAGTTTTCGCAAAAGTCCTACAGAGCGTCCAAAAACGTTCCGGGGGAATGATGGCCTGCGCTGTTCAGTGCCGGAACTCTGTCGGCGACGAGATTTTCCGGATTTCGATGTCCAACGAGCCTGAGAAGGCATGATTGGATGCCTTTTCGCCCTTGTCTGGTTCAAAAAGTGCATAGGGCGGCCTGTCAGGCCCTGACGGCGGCAATCAGGCCCGCAACGCCGACAAGGGTGATGGCTCGTTTGATATTGTAAGCCAGAGCCGTCAGGCTGAACTCCCCTTTGACGTTTTCCAGCCTGCGCATCAGGAAAGCGCTCTGATACATCCACTGTTTTATGGTGCCGAACGGGTGCTCGACGCTTTCGCGCCTTTGGTCCAGAACGTCGGGCCGGGCGGCAAGACGCGCCGCCATGCGGTCGAGCACCGCTTCGTTCTCCAGGCGCGAGACGCGACGGAAGCTTCTGGTGCAGCGTTCGCGAAGGCTGCACGCCTTGCAAGCGTCGCGGTTGACATAGTCGATCTTCACATTGTCGCGGGACTTGCCAAAGTGACGGGGTGAGAGCACCTGGTCTGCGGGGCAAAGGTAAATGTCCTTGTCGGGGTCATAGCGGAATTCCTTCTTGGAGAAGAACCCCTCGGCCACGGCCGGACCGCGGATCGGCTTGGGAACATAGGCGGTGATACCGGCAGTTTCGCAGGCTTCGATGTCCTCGATCTTGAAGTAGCCCCGGTCCGCCACCGCCTCGATCCTGTCAACGCCGAGCGTGTCCATCGCCGCCTCAACCGTCAGCGCGAGAAGCCCCATGTCCAGCACCTGGTTGCAGACCTCCTGCTCTGCGATCAGCTTGTGCTTCACGTCAACGGCGAGCTGGATGTTGTAGCCGACGCCGACCTTGGTCATACGCGACATGGCGCGAGCATCCGGATCGGTGAGCGAGATCTGGTCCTCGCCCGTCTTATCCAACTCGTCCAGCAGAGCCTTGTGGCGATCCCGCTTGCCTTTGATTGCCGCAATCTTTTCCGCGAGTTTGCCATCGCCGCGACCGGAGCCGCCGCCATTGCCACCGGCTTTCGCCTCTTGCGCATCACCCTCATTGAGCCGCTTCATGTAGTCGGCCAGCTTCTCGTCGGCTTCGTTGATGAACTTGGTCAGCGCACCCCGCGTGAAGTTACGATCCTTGTTGTTCACCGCCTTGATGCGCGTGCCATCGACCGCCAGAAGCTCTCGCCCGAACAGATCAAGCTGCCGGCACAGGATGACAAATTCCCGGAACACCTGCTTGAAGGCCGACCGGTTCACGCGGCGGAAATCGGCGATGGTGCGGAAGTCCGGCTTCAGGTGTCGCAGCAGCCAGATCACCTCGATATTGCGATTGGCCTCGGCCTCCAGCCGCCGGCTGGATCGCACCCGGTTGATGTAGCCGTAAATATACAGCTTCAAAAGGTCGGCCGGATCGTAACCCGGACGGCCGGTCTCCTTTGCAGCCACCCGCACAAAGCCTGCGGCAGCTAGATCGAGGCCGTCCACGAAGGCCTCTATGAAGCGGACCGGATTGTCCGGCCCTACGTAATCATCCACCGCTTCCGGCAGAAGCAGCAATTGAGAGCGATCTGTTCCTGAAAGATGGGCCATGGAAAATCTTACCACGGACGAATATTATGGGGAATCAGACAACCGTTATGAGCCTTATTATTGTGAGAATAATCGAAACAACTCGTTTGCTGCTGCGCCAGCACTCTCTTGATGAGCTGGGCGGATATACCGAGCTCTGGTCGACCACAGCACCGGAGATTGCAGGTGTCCCAAATATTCCGCCGCTAAGCCAGGAGGAGATTTGGGCGCGCCTCTTACGGTTCATCGGACACTGGACCATCTTTGGCTTCGGACCATTCATTGTCGTTGATAAAGCCACTGATACCACCGTGGGCGAAGTGGGGTTCGCACACTTCTATCGCGGTCACGGTGAGCCCTATGATAATTCACCTGAAGCAATGTGGAAAATAGACCGCCGTTACCAGGGAAGAGGATTCGCCTCCGAGGCAGTCCAAACGGCCATAGACTGGTTTGACGAACAACGGTTTGCGAAGCGTACAGTATGCATGATCGATCCGCAGAACATTGCATCGCTACGGATCGCTGAGCAATTTAGCTTCCACCAGTTTAGGAACGCCGTCTATCGAGGCAACCCAGTGTTCCTATTCGAACGAATGGCTGGATGATCCTCCGGGGTTTTCAGACGGTCTGCCTAAGATTCGCGCAAAGATCGGCGGCACTGAAAATTCAAAGGAAAATCTGTCGCAAAACCTGCTCGCGAAAGTTTTAGTTTCGCGACAGATATTTGCGACAGGCAGTGCTCCACATTTTGGTCAAAGGTCGGGCCTCTGAACCGCCTTTTTCCGCTTAAGCCGCAGCCCTCACCGCGCCATAGGGATCAAACCGCCCGTAGAAGGTCTCGCCCTTCTGTGCCATCTCCTTCAGCAGCGGCGTGGGTGCAAAATGCGGGCCGTAGTCCTTGGCCAGCCGTTCGCAGAGTGCCACGAAGGTTTTCACGCCCATGCCGTCGATGTAGGACAGCGCGCCACCGGTATAGGGGGCAAAGCCGAAGCCAAGGATGGAGCCAACATCGGCTTCGCGGGGGTCAACCACGATGCCTTCTTCCATGGTGCGGGCGGCTTCCAGGGCGATGGTTGCCAGGAAGCGCTCTTGCAGGGTCTTGACGTTGACGTCATCCGGCTTCTTTTGCGGATAAAAGTCCTTCAGGCCCGGCCAGACATGCTTTTTGGCAGGCTTGGCGGGGTAATCGTAAAAGCCCTTGCCGTTCTTGCGGCCAAAGCGTTCTTCCTTCTCGACCATGCGGGCCACCAGCTCCATATGGCGCGGGTCCACGGCCTTCTCACCGAGATCGGCGATGGTGGCCTTGAGGATCTTGTAGGAGAGATCAATGGCCACTTCATCGTTGAGGGACAGCGGACCAACCGGCATGCCAGCGAATTTAGCGGCATTTTCGATCATCACCGGCGGCACGCCTTCCAGCAGCATGTCGTAGCTTTCCGCCATATAGCGCAGCACGCAGCGATTGACGAAGAAACCACGGGTGTCATTGACGACAATCGGCGTCTTCTTGATCGCCGCCACATAGTCCAGGGCCACTGCCAGCGCCTTGTCGCCAGTCTCCTTGCCGAGGATGACTTCCGTCAGCATCATCTTTTCGACCGGCGAGAAGAAATGCACGCCGATGAAATCTACCGGGCGTTTGGAGTTCTTGGCCAGACCCGTGATTGGCAGGGTCGAGGTGTTGGAGGCAAAAATTGCCCCTTCCGGCAGAACGGCCTCAACCTTTTCGATCACGGCCTTCTTGACGTCGCGGTCTTCAAACACCGCTTCGATCACCAGATCGGCATCCGACAGGGCAGAATAATCGTCACTTGGCGTGATCAAAGACAGCAGCTTTTCGCCGTCTTCCTTGCTCATCTTGCCCTTGCCGATTGCACCCGACACAAGGCCTTCAGCCACGGACCTGCCCTTGTTGGCAGCCTCCATGTCGCGGTCGATCAGCACCACGGGCAGACCGGCGGCGGCAGTGACATAGGCAATCGATGCGCCCATGAAACCAGCGCCAACCACGCCAACCTTCTTGAGGGTGCTTTTCGGCTGGCCTGCCGGGCGGCGCGCGCCCTTGCCAAGCTCCTGAAGCGAGATGAACAGCGAGCGGATCATCGAGAAGGCTTCGGTGGTCTGGACGATTTCGGTAAAATAACGCTGCTCAATGCGAAGGCCGGTGTCGAACGGCACCTGCAAGCCTTCATAGACGCATTTCAGAATCGCCAGAGCGGCTGGATAATTGCCGGAGGTTTCACGACGCAGCACAGCCGGTGCCGCTGGCCAAAGCTGGGCCGATGCCGGTGTCCAGATGCCACCGCCGGGCGCCTTGAAGCCCTTTTCATCCCAGGGGGCAACCGGCTTCAAGCCATCCTTGATCATCTGCTTTGCGGCTGTAATAAGCTGATCCGGCTCCACCACCTGATGCACGAGATTCATCGCCTTGGCGCGTTGCGGCGTCAGGGTCTGGCCGGTGGTCATCATTTGCAGGGCGTCCTGGGCATTGGCCAGGCGCGGCACACGCTGCGTGCCACCCGCGCCGGGGAAAATGCCAACCTTGACTTCCGGCAGGGCCAGCTTCACCGATTTGCCATTCGAGACTACGCGGCCATGGCAGGAGAGCGATAGCTCAAACGCGCCGCCCATGCAGGTGCCGTTGATGGCGGAGACCCAAGGCTTGCCATTGGTCTCAATCTTGCGCCACAGCCAGCTCATCCGGCCAGCGGAATCGAACAGCTTTTGCACGGCATTGGCCGGGTCCTTGGCGCGCTCTTCCTCCACCATGGAGAACATGCCACGGATCATGCTGAGATCGGCACCTCCAGAAAATGCGGATTTGCCTGATGTGAACACCACGCCCTTGACGGCGGCATCCGCGACAGTGGCATCCACAATCGCTTCGATTTCGTCCATCACCTCCATGGTGAAGACATTCATGCTCTTGTCGGGCATGTCCCAGGTGACAAGGGCAATGCCGTCTGCATCGGTCTCAACGGTGAAATTCTTATAGGTCATTGTCATCCCTCCCGATCAGACTCGTTCAATAACGGTTGCGGTGCCCATGCCCGCTCCGATGCAGAGTGTGACAAGCGCGGTGTTTAAATCGCGCCGCTCCAACTCATCCAGCACGGTGCCGAGGATCATCGCGCCTGTGGCCCCCAGCGGGTGGCCCATGGCAATCGCGCCGCCATTGACGTTCATCACATCATGGGAGACGTCAAAATGCTGCATGAAGCGCAGAACCACGGCGGCAAAGGCTTCGTTCAGCTCGAACAGATCGATGTCGGCCAGCGTCATGCCGGTTTTCTTCAACAGCTTTTCCGTCACATCGACAGGGCCGGTCAGCATCAAGGCCGGATCGGAGCCGATATTGGCAAAGGCGCGAATGCGGGCGCGGGGCTTCAAGCCCATGCTCTCGCCGCCGGTCTTGGAGCCAAGAAGCACAACACCGGAGCCATCGACGATGCCGGACGAATTGCCCGCGTGGTGGACGTAATTGATCTTCTCGATTTCCGGATGCGCCTGAATGCCGACGGCTTCAAAGCCGCCCATTTCACCCGGCATCTGGAAGGAGGGGTTAAGGCCTGCCAGCGACTGCATGTCGGTGCCAGGGCGCATATGTTCGTCGCGGTCCAGAATGGTCAGGCCATTCTGGTCCTTCACGGCGACGACCGATTTGTCGAAATAGCCATTTGCCCAGGAATGGGCGGAGCGTTTCTGGCTCTCCACCGCATAGGCATCCACGTCATCGCGGGAGAAACCATATTTGGTGGCGATCAGATCGGCGGACACGCCCTGCGGCATGAAAAAGGCCGGGAAGTTAACGGAAGGGTCCATGAACCACGCGCCGCCCGACATGCCAAGGCCAACACGTGACATGCTCTCCACGCCACCGGCAATGACAATGTCATCCGCACCCGTGGCAATCTTGCCTGCGGCCAGATTGATGGCATCAAGACCAGACGCGCAGAAACGCGAAATCTGTATGCCCGGAGCCTTGGTGGAATAGCCAGCCTCGAAGGCGGCAGCCTTGGGAATCACCGCGCCCGCATCCATGACAGGATCGACGCACCCCATGATGATGTCATCGACGGTGGATGTGTCGAGGCCATTGCGGTCGCGGATGGCTTCCAGCGCCTTGGCGGCTAGCCGCACCGATGGCACTTCATGCAGCGCACCATCCTTCTTGCCGCGGCCGCGCGGCGTGCGCACGTGGTCGTAAACGTATACGTCAGTCATCGTCTCTCTCCCCGGAGCGCAAAGCTCCTGATTTTTTTCAATGGTTTATCCCCGGTGGGGAGAAGCCAGATTCAATCAAAATGCCTCGGCGGCCATCGCCATCACGCTGTCAGCACCCGCTTCGATGCGCGACTTGCGCAAGGCGGTTTCCGGCATGATCTTTTCCATGAAGAAGCGACCGGTCAACAGCTTGTTGTTGTGATAATCAGCATCACTAGCGCCACTTTCAAGCGCTTCATGGGCGGCCTTGGCCATTTTGGCCCACATATAGCCCAGCACCACCAGACCGAAGAGATGCATGTAATCAGTCGAGCCTGCACCGGCATTGTCGGGCTTGGCCATGGCGTTTTGCATGAACCACATGGTCGAGGCTTGCGCGTCGTTCAGGCCCTTCTTCAACTGCTTGGTGAAGAAGGACAGCTTTTCGTCCGAGCGGTTTTCTTCGCAGAAGGCACCGATTTCGTTGAACAGCGCCATCACGGCCCGCCCACCGTTCAGCCCCAGTTTGCGGCCGACCAGATCCAGTGCCTGAATGCCGTTGGCCCCTTCATAGATCATCGCAATACGGGCATCGCGCACATACTGGCTCATGCCCCATTCTTCGATATAGCCATGGCCGCCATAGACCTGCTGCGCCATGACAGCATGGTCAAAGCCCTTGTCGGTCAGGACGCCCTTGAGGATCGGCGTCATCAGTCCGAGAATGTCATCGGCGGTCTGTTTTTCAGCTGCATCACCGGCGCGATGGGCAATGTCGGATTTCAACGCCGTCCACAGGGTGAAGGCGCGGCCTGCTTCGTTGAAGGCCTTGATGGTCATCAGAGCGCGGCGAATATCGGGATGGACGATGATCGGGTCGGCCTTTTTGTCCGGTGCCTTGGCGCCAGACAGCGAGCGGCCCTGAATACGCTCCCGCGCATAGGTCACGGCGTTCTGATAGGCGACTTCGGCAATCGACAGGCCTTGCAGGCCGACGCCCAACCGGGCCTCGTTCATCATCACAAACATCGCCGACAGGCCTTTGTTTTCTGCACCGATCAAATAGCCGGTTGCCTCGTCATAGTTCATCACGCAGGTGGCGTTGCCGTGAATGCCCATTTTGTGCTCGATGGCACCGCAGGACACGCCATTTTTGGCACCCAGCGCGCCGTCTTCACCGACGATGACTTTGGGCACGATGAACAGCGATATGCCCTTGGTACCCTCCGGCGCGCCTTCGATACGGGCGAGAACCAGATGGATGATATTGTCGGTCATCCCGTGTTCACCAGCCGAGATGAAGATCTTCTGGCCGGAAATTTTATAAGTGCCATCGCCGTTCGGCACGGCTTTGGTGCGCAGCAGGCCAAGATCGGTGCCGCAATGGGGCTCAGTCAGGTTCATGGTGCCGGACCAGGTGCCTTCCACCATTTTCGGCAGATAAGTGGCCTTTTGCGCGTCAGACCCATGCACCAGAATGGCGGCAATCGCCCCTTGCGTCAGGCCTGGATACATCATCAGCGCCATATTGGCAGACGACATATATTCACCAACGGCAGCATGCAGCACGTAAGGCAGGCCCTGGCCGCCATATTCCGGTGGGACGGCGAGGCCGCTCCAGCCACCGGCGCAATAGGCGTCATAGGCTTCCTTGAAACCCTTCGGCACGGCCACGGAGCCATCCGCATTGCGGGTACAGCCTTCCTGGTCGCCGGAAAGATTGAGCGGAAACAGTTGCTCTTCGGCAAGCTTGGCAGCTTCGCCGACAATCGCCTCGATCATGTCGGGCGTCGCGTCTTCAAAACCGGGCAGGTTGTTATAGCGCTCCAGGCCCAGCACTGTGTTCAGGATGAAAAGCGTGTCCGCGACAGGTGCCTTATAGACGGGCATGGTCAATGTCCTCCAGATTGCGGCCGGCGTCCTCCCCGGCGATGTTCTGTCTTACAAAATATTGACGTGCGCGTAAACGTCAATACGCAAAAATGTGAATTTGAAGAATGCGGCCTGCCAAAGGATAGGCCAGACGAACAAGGAATTTGTGCAGTAGAGACGAAAGGGGCGAGGACAGTCGTGCATATATCACGCCGCAGTTCCCGTTTGGCGACACAATAGGAGGCCCATATCGAAAAGGTTAAAAATCTCAGCCATTCTTAACGGGTTGTTTACCACGTTTCCCCGATTCTGCTGCGGAATGATTTGCGCCGCCTCAAGATGAGAATTGCAACCTCCAATCCCGGGTTGGGGGAGGGGAGCAGGTCTTGGGGCAGGCCCGAAACGCGAAGCGAGTTTGGAATATGAACGGACAGCGGTCTCCATCGCAGAGCTATAGAGCTCCCGGCCAGATGCCGCCTCACCAGGCGGAGACCCGTCAGGCCGACCCACGGCCCGTCGGTGCCTCGTCGCTGGATGCGCTGAGCCGCACGATCGAGGGGCTGGAGGCGCGGATCGAAGGGCTGATGAATGGCATATCCGGGGGTGTCGCCAGGGATGTTCGCCCCGCAGCCAGTGCTTTTTCCGATAAGCCATTGCAGGCTGCCGCAGAGCTGCCACTTGGCGAGACCTCTTCTTTTTCTGGCGACCGGCTCGATCCGTTGGCCGAAATTCGCGCCCGGCAACGGGCATTGGAAGCGGCACGCCCACCCGCTCCGGGACGGACGCCGCTGCGCGACAGCGATCCAAAACATCAAGCGCCTGAGAGCGTTTCAGTACGCCCGCCGCAGGTGTTGGAACTGGCCCCGCAACTGATGGCTGGCGGGAGCACTGCGCCCTTGCCGGATTTCTACAAGGCCCTGTCTACCCTGCGCGCCGATCTGCGCCAGGATATCAGCGAGAGCCTTGCTGGCGAAATCGGTGCTTTGCGCTCCGATATCCAGGATATCAGGGTGATAGCTGAAGAAAGCCGCGAAGCCGCTGGCCTGCGTGAAGATTTCATGCGCATGGCCGACAGCCTGGAGCGGATCGGCCATCCCGCTGCGCCCGAAACCGAAGCTTTGCGGGCCGATTTCGAGGAATTGCGCTCTTTGATGGACGGACTTGCCCGTGATAGCGGCACGCAGACCATGGAAACCCGTTGGAGCGCGCTTGAAGCCCGGCTCGATACCATCGCGCCTGAGCGCATTCAGCAGGACCTGTTGCAGCTGGCCTACCGGCTGGATGAGATCAAGCAGCAATTGGGAACGATCGGTGATGTGCGCTCCGTGCGGCTCTTGGAAGACAAGCTGGTGGCCATTGCCAAGGCGCTTGAGCATATCGGCCAGCATCTGGAGCCCAACAGCCAGGCGATGCTGGAGCAGTTCGGCCAGCTCGATCACCGTCTGGACGAGATTTCCCGCGCCATTTCCGTTGCTGGCCGTCATGGGGGCCAAGCCACCGACCCGCGCCTGATCGAGCGTCTGGAAGACCGGATCGCCACCATTGCCCATCATCTGGAACTGATTTCCGAGCAGACCGCAGGGTTTCCGGCTGGCGATCTTGACCGCCGTCTTGAAGCGCTGTCGCTAAAAATCGAGGATTTGGCCCACCAGCAGGCTGCCCAGCGGCTGGAAGAGCGGCTGGACGATCTGACCCGGATGCTGGAAATGTCGCAGCGCGAAAGCCTGCAACCAGAACTGACCGGCTATCTCTCCGATATCTCCCGCAAGATCGACGCGCTGGACCATGCTTCGCTGAGCGACAAGCTGGCAGAGCAGATCGCCGTGATCGGCAGGCGAATCGATCAGATCGATGCTCAGCCAGCGGCATCATCGGTGGATGAAAGCCTGCTGCGCAGCCTGGACGACCGGCTGTACTCCATCGCTGCCCGCCTGGATGAGACGAGTGCCTCGCCATCCGGCGATGGCTCGGCCATTGCCGGGCTGGAACAGCAGATCGCCCATCTCTCGGCGCTGATCAGTGCCTCGCCCTTGACGGACAATGGCCAGGGCGAACGCATCGAAGGCCGGATGGCTGCCCTTGAGGATTATCTGGCGACCAGCGACGAGTATATCGTCGAGGCTGCCCGCCAGGCCGCCGAAGCGGTGATGGACAATTATGCCCGCCAAAGCCCGGCCTCCGTTCAGGTGGCGGGACAGGACCAGATTGCCGAAACGCTTGGTGTGCTGGCCGATCATCTGCGCCACCTGGAAGAGATCAGCCGGGGCGGGGAGGAACGCAGCCACCGTACCGTCGAGGCTTTGCACCAGACACTGGTGCAGATTGCTGAAAAACTGGACCAGATGGACCGTCGGACGGCAACGGCCAGCCGTGAGGAAGACCGCACCGATACGGCTGCCGCCGCCGCACCGCTGACCCAGTCCGTTGAGACCGAGGTGGAATCGGCTGTCGTCCTTCCGGCTGAAGACAATAATGCCGACGCTCGTCCGCAGAGCGATGATGAGAAGGTGGGAAAACCCAGCCTGATCGCCGGTTTGAGCCGACGCCTGAAGCCGAAGATTAAGAAAGCGCAGGCCGAGACCGCGACACCGGCAAAGGCTGCGGCTCCGCAGCCGCGTCAGATGATCGAGGATGCGCCTTCCATCGATCCTGTCGATATCCTACCGCCGGAAGAGGCCAATGAATTGCTGGAACCCGGTTCCGGCAAGCCGGATGTGCGCAAGATCCTGGAAAAGGTCCGGGCGCGCCAGCAGGCCGGTACTGTGCCTGCTGAACCTGTGCTTGGCGCGGCCAGCGTAAAACCGGCATCAGCGGATGACCGGATGGATTTCATTGCCGCCGCGCGCCGGGCGGCGCAGGCAGCAGCCCAGGAAACGGAACGGGGCAGCCGCCCTAGCCGGACAGCCCTTGCCGACGAAGTTGCCGGTGGCTCGGCCTTTTCCCGCTATCGCCGCCCGATCCTGATGGCGGTTGGCGCGCTTTTGCTGGCGGCCCTGGCTGTATCTGCGGTAAAGACGCTTGGTAGCGGCAATGCCCCGGCGCCTGCTGAGCAAGCGCCAACCACATCGGCACCTGCCAAACTGGCGCCTTCTGCGGCTATCGAGTCACCCTCAATCCAGCAGGCGCCCCAACAACCGGTTCGGGCGGTCGAGATCAAGGCCGAAGCGCCGCAATCCCAGTCCGCCGTGGAAAGCACCGAGACGGAGCCATCTTCCGCGCCGGTCATTCCGGTGACGTCACCGACAGGCCAGGCCAGCCTTTCATCCGCCCCGATGGATGGCAGCCAGACGGTCGCCGGTCTCTCGGCTCAACCGCCGATGCCGGATGCGGCTCAGGCCGGATTTGCCGCTCCGAAGACTGAGGCTGCCAAGCCGCTGTTCGAGGTGCCCGCCGATCTGTCTCCCGCTTCCCTGGTGACGGCTGCCAAGGCGGGCGAGCCTGCTGCCCTGTTTGAAATCGGTTCGCGCTATATGGAAGCACGCGGCCTGCCGGGTGATGTCTCGCAGGCCGCGGTCTGGTTCCAGCGCGCCGCCGATCTGGGGCTGGCACCTGCTCAATATCGTCTGGCCGGGCTTTATGAAAAAGGCACTGGCGTTCAGCGCGATCTGACACGGGCGAAAGGGCTTTACAGCCAGGCCGCCGACGCGGGCAATGCCAGCGCCATGCATAACCTCGCCGTGCTCTATGCCTCCGGTGGCGATGGCAAGCCGGATATGGACGCCGCTGCCAAATGGTTTGCCAGGGCCGCCGACCTCGGCGTGACGGACAGCCAATTCAATCTTGCTGTGCTCTATGCGCGCGGTACGGGCGTGAAGCAGGATCTGGAAGCCTCCTATAAATGGTTCGCGCTGGCCGCCAGCCAGGGTGACAAGGACGCCGCCGCCAAGCAGGAAGAAGTAGCAAGATCCTTGCAGCCTGCTGCCCTTGCCCGCGCCAAGGCGAGCGTCCAGCAATGGCAGGCAATGCCTGTGAATGCCGATGCCAACACGGTCAACCTGCCGGACGAGTGGATCGGCAAGAGCCTGAAGACCGGTAGCGTCGACATGGAAAAGGCGGTTCGCAACATCCAGGCCATTCTCAACAAGAACGGTTTCAATGCCGGAGAGCCGGACGGCAAACTCGGCGCCCGCACTGTCGCCGCCATCAAGGCCTTCCAGACCTCGGTGGGCCAGGAGCCAAGCGGCAAGGTTTCCAACGAGTTGGTCAAGGCGTTGCTGGCCCATAACGGTTGATGCGGGGTCGGGGCTGAGGGCGTTTGGGCGTCAGCAGCGATGCGCCTTCAATCTGTGAGGCTCAGAGTGAACCAGACAGACGTCACTTTTCCTGCGGCAAACTCAACCGAGAGGGCGCGCCGAAATATTTTGCGTCTGCCGTTTTGCCTTGCAGGCGAACGAAATCCTCCTACAATCGCCTAAACACACCTAAGGAATGGATCACTATTGCCGGGTGCCGGGCGAGCGTCACGATTTTGGAATGCGTGACGCTTGAGGTTTTTTGGGTAACTGCCCCTAAATCTACCGGGATTTAAGGAATGATATCGTAAGGATTGACGGGCATCGTCATGGGCATTCCGGCCATGACGGCGGAATTTGGCATTTCGGGCGCATTTCGAGGACAGCCGTGACACTTTATCTGCCGATTGCGGAACTGTCGGTGAATATTTTCATCATCCTCGGCATGGGCGCGGCTGTCGGCTTTCTCTCGGGCATGTTCGGCGTCGGCGGCGGTTTCCTGATCACCCCCTTGCTAATCTTCTATAATATTCCGCCCGTCGTTGCTGTTGCCACCGGCGCTAATCAGGTGGTGGCCTCTTCGGTTTCCGGCGCCATGAGCCATTTTCGGCGTGGCTCGCTGGATTTGAAGCTTGGCAGCGTACTGCTGGTCGGCGGGTTGTTCGGCGCGTCGCTCGGCATGTGGATCTTCGTTGCCCTGCGCAAACTCGGCCAGATCGACCTGTTCATTTCCATCCTCTATGTCGTGTTGCTGGGCTCCATCGGTACGCTGATGCTCTGGGAAAGCATTGGCGCGCTGCGCCGTTCGGCCCGCAAGCAGCCAGCGCCGGTGCGTCGTCCTGGCCATCACAATTGGGTGCATCGGCTGCCCTTCAAGATGCGCTTCAAGAAATCGAAGATTTATCTCAGCGCCATTCCTATTCTGGTGCTGGGTTTCCTCGTCGGTGTCTTGACGCCGATGGGTATCGGCGGCGGCTTCATTCTGGTGCCGGCGATGATTTATCTGTTGCGCATCCCCACCAATGTCGTGGTTGGCACCTCGCTGTTCCAGATCATCTTCGTCAGCGCCTTCACCACCATTGCCCAGGCCAAGGCCAATTATTCGGTCGATATCGTTCTGGCCTTCATGCTGATGATCGCTGGCGTGATCGGCGCGCAATATGGGGTGCGGGTCGGTCAGAAGCTGCGCGGCGAACAATTGCGCGCCCTGTTGGGCCTGCTGGTGATGGCTGTCGGTCTGCGCCTTGCCATCGAACTGGTGATGACCCCTGACGATGCCTATTCGATCGTGGTGGGGAGTACGGGCCGATGATTATGGGCCGGTTCCTCCTTCTGGCGCTGATCGCACTTTCTGGTGCAATCGTGTTCGCAGGCAACGCGAGCGCCCAGATCCCTTTTCTGACCCCTGATAGTACCGGCAAGGAAACGTTGGAAATCGGCACGTCCACCAATGAAATCGCCATTACCTCGGATTTTCGCGGCGCCGATCTCACCGTGTTTGGTGCGTTGAACAATGTCGATCAATTGCTGCTGGCCATCGGCCAATATGATGTCGTGGTGACGCTGGAAGGCCCGAGGGAAGCGGCGACCGTGCGGCGCAAGGAGCGGTTCCTGGGCATCTGGGTCAACCGGAAGTCCCTGACCTTCGAGCGGGTGCCGACCTCCTATTCGGTTGCCAGCACCAGGCCTGTGCAGGCGATTGCCCCGCGCGAGGTTTTGAACGATCTGGGGCTTGGCGTCGATTATCTGCCGCTGACCCCGACCGGCCATTTCATCGGCGATATCAATATGGGTGAGTTCCGGGCTGCCTATCGCCGCCTGCAACAGACGAGCGGCCTTTACCAGGAGGGCGATACCGGTATCCGCTTCGTCAGCACCAACCTGTTTCGGGCCAGCCTGCGGCTGCCCGCCAGTATTCCCGATGGCGTGCATGTCGTGCATGCCTATCTGTTCAAGAGTGGCGTCTTCCTGGCCCAGAAGGATCTTCGCCTGCGGGTGGTGAAGACCGGCGTCGAACAGGCAATCACCGATGCTGCCCATAACCAGCCCTTGTCCTACGGCATCTTCGCCGTGCTGGTGGCTGTCATCACCGGGTGGACAGCCAGCATTGTCTTCCGCAAGGATTAAGAGGCATTTAGACAATCGACACGCAATCGGGCGTTGTCATCTGCCTGTCATCTCTGCGCCCTAAGACCGCCCTGCAATCATCTGGCACATATTGGGGGAAACATTATGCGCACCATTCTCGCAGCTCTTTTTACCACGACGGTTCTGGCAGGCGGCGCTCAAGCCGCCACGGTCTATCCGCTTGATCGCGCCACGATCCTCACCGGTTCTCCCTTTGATTTCAAGGTCGAGCTGAAATCTGTCGTCAAGCCGGAAGACGTAAAAATCACCGTCAACGGCCAGGACTACAAAGCCGTGTTCGGCAGCCAGGCACAGTTCACCGCCGAAGAAAAAGGCAAGGAAGACAAGGTACTCGGCTCGGCCCTGATCCTGCGCGATGTCAAGCTTCCGGCTGGCTCCTACAAGGTCGAGGTTTCGGCTGGCGATGAAAAGAAATCCGTCACCTGGGATGTCTATGCGACCCAGCAAAAGCCTGTTGCCAAGAATATCATTTTCTTCCTCGGCGATGGTCTGTCGGTTGCCCACCGCACCGGCGCCCGCATCATGTCCAAGGGCATGACCGAGGGCAAGGCCAACGGCCACCTCAACATGGACAGCCTCGACCGGATGGCCTTTATCGGTACGTCCTCGACCAATGCCATCGCCACCGATAGCGCCAACACCATGTCGGCCTATATGACCGGCCATAAGACCGCCGTGAACGCGCTTGGCGTTTATGCCGACCGCACCCCGAACACGTTGGACGACCCGAAGGTCGAAACCATTGCCGAGGCGCTGCGCCGCACCACGAAAAAGTCGATTGGTATTGTTTCTCCGGCTGAAATCGAAGACGCAACGCCCGCAGCCGTCGTTTCCCACACCCGCGCCCGCGCTGACAAGGCCGAGATCGTCGGCATGATGTTCAACGTCAAGCCGGATGTCATCCTGGGTGGCGGTTCGGCCTATTTCCTGTCCAAGTCCATCCCCGGCTCGAAGCGCAAGGACGACAAGGACTATATCGCCGAGTTCAAGAATGCCGGCTATACGCTGGCGACCTCAAAGACCGAACTGGACGCCGCCGCTGGCACCAATAGCGGCAAGCTGCTCGGTCTGTTTCATACCGGCAACATGGACACGCTTCTGGATCGTAAGTTCCTGAAGAAGGGCACTGTCGATAAATTCCCGGATCAGCCGGGCCTGGTCGACATGACCAAGGTTGCTCTTGATCAGCTCTCCAAGAACCAGGACGGCTTCTTCCTGATGGTCGAAGGCGCTTCCATCGATAAAATGTCCCATCCGATGGATTGGGATCGGGCGATGTATGAAACCATCGAATTCGATCAGGCGATCGGGCTTGGCCTCGAATTCCTGAAGACCCATCCGGATACGCTGATCGTCGTCACCGGCGATCATACCCATGGCGTTTCCATCATCGGAACCATTGATGACGACAAGCCCGGCACCGAGATGCGCGAAAAGGTCGGCGTCTATGCCGATGCTGGCTTCCCGAACTATGAAGACAAGGACGGCGACGGCTTCCCGGACAAGGTCGACGTATCGCGTCGCCTGGCTGTGTTCTCGTCCAACTTCCCGGACTATTACGAGACCTTCCGCCCCAAGATGGACGGTCCGTTTGAACCGGCAATCCAGAACGAGAAGAAGCAATACGTCGCCAACGAGGCCTATAAGTCGGTGCCGGGTGCGGTTTTCCGCGAAGGCAATCTGCCCCGTTCGGCCGACACCGCCGTTCACGCTGTTGACGATGTCGTGCTTCAGGCCACGGGTGCCGGTTCGGAAGGCTTCAAGGGCTATTTGGAAGAAAGCGACGTCTACAAGGTATTGGCCGACGCTTTTGCCCTTGGTGCGCCAAAGGCCAACTAAGCCTGCTATGATACTCGGCTCCGGGTGCGGATATCGCATCCGGAGCCTATTCTATTGAGACTTCCACTCTTTGTTTTTATGTATTTCCTGGGTTTCTACGTATTTCCTGGAAATGCTCTATTTTTGAGGGTGCATGGCGTGGTGCGATGCCGCGTTCAGGGCCGAGGCGTTACGATGACAGATCTCAACCAGGTTGCTTTTCGGCGGCGAGACAGTTTGGCCCTTTTCGGGTTTGCCGCCCTTGGGCTGTTCTCAAAACCGGCAAAAGCTGCGCCGCAGCTGATCGATTTCGACCAGCTCTATGGCAAGGTTGGCGTGCTCGGGCTGGAATTTTCCGACATGGTTAAACAGGCTGCCGGAAAACCGGTGGCGATGCGCGGTTTCATGGCGCCGCCGCTGAAGGCGGAAGCGGCGTTTTTCGTGCTGACGGAAATTCCGATGGCGCTCTGCCCGTTCTGCTCCTCGGACGCGGACTGGCCGGACAATATCGTCGTGGTTTATCTGGATCAAAAACAGACATTCGTGCAGCCGGGAACCCGCATCGAAGTGGTTGGAACCCTGGAAATGGGGTCCTGGACCGATCCCGAAACCGGTTTCGTCAGTCTGTTGCGGCTGAGAAATGCCACCTATGGCACGGTGTGATCGCCCATGATGTCGCTTGTTCTCGAAGATGTGGCGGTCCGCTATGCGGGCCTGCCAAAGCCGGTTTTAAGCATTGGTCGGCTTGAGGTTGCTGCCGGGGCTCAACTGGCGATCACCGGCGGTTCCGGTTCGGGCAAAAGCACGCTCGTCAATGTGATGACCGGGCTGGAGCGCCTGCGCCAAGGCCGCGCCCTCTGGAACAGCACTGATCTGTCGGGCCTGTCGGAAGGCGCGCGTGACCGGTTCCGTGCGGCGTATATCGGCCTGGTCATGCAGGAATTTCATTTGTTTTCCGGTCTGTCGGCCATCGACAATATCCTGCTGCCAGCCCGGCTGGCGCGGGTGGTGACGCCTGCTTGCGTCACGCGCGCCCACGACTTGATGCAACGTTTCGGCCTTGGGCGACCTGATCAGGCTATTGAAACCATGTCGCGTGGCGAAATGCAGCGGGTCGCGGTGGCCCGCGCGCTGCTGCGAAAACCCGGCGTGATCATCGCTGACGAACCGACCGCAAGCCTCGATGCCGAGGCGGGGGCTGCGGTCGCCGATCTTCTTCTGGATCTGGCGAAAAGTGAGGGCAGCACCTTGATCGTCGTTTCCCACGATGCCCGTCTGGTGGAGCGTCTGCCACGCAGGATCGAGTTGAAAAACGGTGAAATCGTCCATGATACAGGTGACTTTGTTGGAGGCATTGTCGGACCTCGGGGAGATGACGCATGATCCGCTTCATCCTTGCTGATCTGCGCCGCCTCTGGGCCGGTGCGCTGGTTGTCTGCCTGTTGGTGGCGCTGTCGACTGCGCTTGGCGTGACGGTGACCTTGCAGGAACGGGCCTTGCGGCTGGGCAGCGCCCGGGCTGCGGATAAATTCGATCTGGTGATCGGTGCAGCCGGGTCGGAAACCCAGTTGGTCCTGTCCTCGGTGTTTTTGCAGCCTTCGCCTTTGCCGCTGGTGCCGGGTGCGGTTCTGGCGACATTGCAGGCCGATCCCCGCGTGGAATGGGCCGCACCTGTGGCATTCGGCGATAGTTTTTCCGGTTATCCGATTGTCGGTACGACGACACGGCTGATTGCTGCGACCACACCGGGCTTTGCCGAGGGGCAGATGTTTCAGCGCGAAGGCGAGGCGGTGGTGGGGGCCGATGTGACGCTGAAGACCGGCGATACGGTCAAGCCGATGCATGGCACGGCTGCCGAAGGCGGCCATACCCATGGCGAACTGGCCTATCATGTCGTCGGCAGGCTGAAAGCCACCGGCACGGCCTGGGATCGCGCTATTCTCGTTCCAGTCCAGGCCGTCTGGCATATTCACGGCCTCGGGGAAGAGCATGAGGAGCATGATGCGGACGAGGCAGCGGCGGACAAAGCGGCGGACAAGGGGGAAGCCGGTCACGGTGAGGATCATGACGAGCATGATCATCATGGCCATATCGACCCCGACGCGGCTCTCTCCGAGCAGTTCTCAGCCGCAGACCCCGGCGTGCCAGCCATTCTGGTCAAGCCGAAAACCATTGCCGCCGCTTATAAGCTGCGGCAGGATTATCGCAACGACCGGACGCTTGGTGTTTTCCCCGGCGAGGTTCTGACCAGACTTTACGCGACGCTGGGGGACGCGAAACTGGTGTTGTCCTTCGTGGCCATCGGCGCGCAGGCGCTGGTGGCGGGTGCGCTCTTGCTGGTGACGGTCGTCCATATCGGCCAACGCCGCAAGCAGATTGGCGCCCTCAGAGCCTTCGGCGCTCCCAGGTCGTCGGTCTTCCTGATCGTCTGGTGTGAGCTTTTCAGCCTGTTCCTGGGCGGCATCGGGTTTGGCGTGGCTATGGGATATGCGGCGGCAAAGGTCATTTCGCAAACCGTCAAGACCAGCAATGGCTTTAACCTGCCGGTGGAATTCGCAAGCCAGGACGGCTGGCAGATTTGTCTCATGCTGGTCTTTGCCGGACTGCTTTCGGCGCTGCCGGCCTGGCTTGCCTATCGCCAATCGCCGGTGGCGGCGCTGCGCTCCTGACGGATCATGGCATGGCCTGCTTTATGGTCTGTCATATAACGGTCACTGCCCAGAGATAAGTGGGCCGTTAAAGTCCTTGTTCCATTTTGGGTTCAAGACTGGTGCTTCGGGAGCATGGTAATGGGCATATCGGTTCGAACAATGGTTTTCTCCGCGATTGGCATGGCGATCGCGGGCTTTGTCCCGCCAGCCTTTGCCGATAGCGGCTTGGTACTCGATAAATATGTGGTGCTGATGCGCCATGGCGTGCGCCCGCAAACCAGCGCCAAGGAAATCGCCCCGCTGTCATCCAAGCCCTGGCTGCAATGGGATACCGCCGATGGTCAATTGACGCCGCATGGCGCTGAGGCAACGGCACAATTGGCACGGTGGGAGGGCGCTATGCTCCGGGGCCGGGGGCTTCTGCCGCAGGATGGCTGCCCCGCGACCGGCACGGTGTTTGGTTGGGCGAATGGTTCGGTTAAACGCACCATCGATACCGGCAATGTGATGCTTTCCACCCTGTTTCCCGGCTGCGGTCTGACGGTTGGTTTCAACAACACCGAGGCCACGGATGGCGTCGATGTGCTGTATGCCCCTTCCGATACCCGGCTTGGCGCTGTCGATCCCGACAAGGCCAAGGCTGCTATTTTGGAGGCGGCGGGTGGCGATCTTGAAAAGCCTCGGGCGCGCGCTGCCAGCCTGATGAAGGAACTCGACGGCATTCTCGACTGCTGCGCGGCTTCGCTTTGCGAAAAGGCCGATGCGTCGTCTGCCTGCACGTTGTCGCAGCGCCCCTGGTCGATCAAGGTCAAGCAGGCCAAGGGGGAAAAGCCTGCCAGCGTCGAAGTTGTTGGGCCGTTGAAGGATGCAGGCACCGTCGTGCAGGTCTTCCTGCTGCAATATGCCAATGGTTTTCCTGCCGATCAGGTGGGATTTGGCAAGACGCCAACAGAAGCGGACATTATCCGCCTGTCGCAGCTGCGTCAGATCAAATATGATCTCGGCAATCGTGTTCCTTATCTTGCTGCCCGCGATGGCTCCAATCTTCTCAACCAGCTATTGCTGGCGGTGGCCGCCGATCCGGCAACGGGTCTGGCCAATAATCCTGCGCCCAGCGATGGCCCGCCAAATGCAAAATATCTGCTGTTTACCGGTTCCGACACGCAACAGGCGGAAATCGGCGCCATGCTCGGCCTGCATTGGCATATCCCGCCTTATCTCGATGATGAGACCCCTCCCACCGGCACAATGGCTTTCGAGCGCCTTCACGATGCCACGGGCAAGGTGTTCGTGCGCATGCAGTTCATCGCGCCGTCGCTGGACCAGATCCGCAAGGCATCGGTTCTGGATGACAAAAACCCGCCACTGCAGGCGACCATTCCCCTGCCAGGCTGTGAACAGCAACAGGTTGACGGCGCCTGCCCGCTGGACCGCTTTCTTGCCATTGCCCGCCCCAAGCTGGACATGACGGCGGTGGCACCGCAAATCTATTTGGCCAGTGGGCATTGAGAGCCAGTCGGGTTCAAACTGAAACGGACATCCGCCATGACGTTTAAGCGGGGACCGATGCAGAATGGCGCCTGGGCCTTTTCCCGGAGCGCAGAGACACGTTGTCGATTATTTTAATACATTGCTGATCGCCAAAGCCGGTTTGCGGTTTTGCGGGACCGTGTCCAGGGCGGGAGCATGGCTGGTGGTGAAATACTGGTCGCGACCGCTGTGTTTTGCCTGGTAAAGGGCTGCGTCAGCGCTCGCCACCAGATCGTCGCTGGAGTGGATATGGTCGGACGGAACGGCTGCCACGCCGATGCTGACGGTGACGATACCCTTTTCGCTATCACCATGGGGAATATGCAGGTCGCGGACTGCCTGACAATAGTATTCTGCAACAGTGGAGCCTCCGGCAAGATCGGTGTCGGAGAGAATGAGTGCCATTTCCTCACCGCCGTAGCGGGCAGCGATATCGGTACTGCGTTTTGCGACCGAACGTAAAGTCGTGGCGATCTGGCGCAGGCATTGGTCCCCCGCCTGATGTCCGTAGCGGTCGTTGAACAGTTTGAAATGGTCGATATCGATCATCAAAAGGCTGACGCCCGCCCCAGTGCGCTGGGACCGTGCAAATTCCTGCCGGAGATGCACATCAAACGCGCGCCGGTTGTAAAGCCCGGTAAGGCCGTCGGTAAAGGCTGCTTTTTCCAGGGCGCGATTGGTATGGCGCAGTAAGCCCTCCGCCTGTTTTGCCCTGGTAATATCCGTGAAGACGATCAGCGAACCGCCGCCGCCGACACTTCGTGTTTGAGCTTCGAGGGTTCGTCCGTCCCAGAGGGCGATTTCGCGCTTGCCCGGTGTCAGCGGCAAAACAGGCAGACTATCCAACGTTTGTTCTGCCAGAATGGGCTCGCTGTCGCGAGGCGTCGTCTCCTCGCCACGGGCGCGCGACGCGATGATGATGTCGTGTAGATCGGCGCCAGGCACCCTGATATCGGCGGTTTTGGAGAACATGGAGCGATAGCGTTCATTGCAATAGACCAGCTTTCCCTGCCGGTCGAACATCACAAGCCCATCGGCCATATTGGCCAGGGCATCGGCCAATTGCTGACGGCTCTCGGCCAGTTGCTGCTCCAGTTCCTTCTGCTTGCTGATGTCACGGCTATGGGTGGCAAGAGCGATGATGTCTCCGGTCTTCTGGTCGCGGATCGGGTATTTCAAGGTCGAATACCAGCCCTTGGCCCCCAAAGGCGTTTCATAGCTCTGCTCGATATGGACAGGCTTGCCTTCGGCAAAGACAGCCTCTTCGTCAGCGCGGTAGCAGGCCGCAAGCTCAGGCGAATGAAAATCCGTATCGGTCTTGCCAATCATCTGCGCGGGGTCATCCAGACCTAAAGCTTTGGCCGTGGCGGGATTGGTTAAGATGAAGCGGCCTTCGCGATCCTTGGTCGTCAGGATTTCCGGCATGCTCTCGATAACGGTCCGGTAAAGTTTTGCTTCCTGTAGCCGAGCGCGTTGCAATGTCTCGCTTCTGATCACAGCCGCTGCAAGCAGAGCAGCCAGACATTGCATTGGCAAAAGCAGTGGCAGGACGGCAATCACCGCTGGCCATGTTTCAGGTGGAATGACCAAGAGTGTCACCTGTGGCAGAATGATAAGACCAAGGCCCATGGCCGCGATGCGCCTTAGGCTCAAGATTGCCTGTTCATCGCGCCAGCCTGCCCAAACACCCGCGCCTGCAGCCAGTAAAATAGACAGGGCCCCGGCTCCAGCGCCGATCCCACCTTCCAGAACGCGCCAGGTTATGGCAATGCCCGCTGCAAAAATGGCACAAACCGGGCCGCCCATCAGTCCGCAAACTGCAATGGCACTGCTGCGAAGGTCCATGAAAAGACCCGGTACGATCGTTATTGGAAATTGCATGGCGACGATGGCCGTGACGCCGCCGGCAATGCCAAGCCCGATTGGCTTATAAGCAGGGTTCTGCTGTTCCAACCAACCGGCCAGCCTGCTCGAAACGATGGAAAACAGCGTGACAAGGGCACTATTGACCAGAATAAGCGTCATGGTCGTGTTCATCTGTTCCGGCGTCTCCTCCACGGCCTTTATACGAAGTGTCATTGAAAATGGCAGTTCGTATTCCTTTTGAAAATATCTCAAGCCTTTGACGCATTTGAGATATTTTCAATGTATTTAAGTCGAAGGATGCGTCAGCATCTTCGAGACTTGGTTTTCAATGCATTGCAGGAAAAGCAAGAAATTTTGCCGAGCCTGTGTGATAGGGTACAACCTAGAAGATGATCGTTAATTTGTAATTTCTAACGTATTTATATTAACGCATCGATCTGGGCCTCGGTCGCCGGCGACCGGGGATAACTTTGGCGATGTCGCGCCTCGGCGCTTGAGGACCCCGGCCCGCAGGTCTACGGATAAACATCCCCAGGTGGTGGCAAAGACAGGACAGATTCATGGCGGCAGCAGAAAAACAGGCAGGTAATTCCCGCAAGCCCATCGCCTCAAATCCTGAACAGCACTCGATGCTGGATGATGTGCAGGGCCTGCTGGCGGGCAGCATGTTGGCGGCGCTGGGCGTGGTTTTGCTGTCCAATGCCAAATTGCTCTCCGGCGGCACCGCAGGGGTCGCCTTTCTGCTGCATTACGTTTCGGCTGTCGGGTTTGGCCTGATCTTCTTTGCCATTAACCTGCCCTTCTACTATTTCGCTTTCCGGCGGATGGGCCTGGCCTTCACGGCTAAAACCTTCATCGCGGTGCTGCTGACCTCGGTGCTGAGCGCTATCCTGCCGAAATTCATCGGCTTTTCCCTACTGGACCCGCTGGTGGCGGCCGTGTTTGGCGGGCTTCTGGTGGGAACCGGCATGCTGGTGCTGTTTCGCCATCAGGCAAGCCTTGGCGGCTTCGGCATATTGGCGCTGTATCTTCAGGATCGCTACGGCTGGCGGGCCGGGCTTGTGCAGCTTTGCTTTGACGGCATGGTGCTGATCGGCTCGTTCTTCGTGGCGACGCCCGGCATCATTGCCTGCTCGATCATCGGCGCAGTGGTCGTCAATCTGACGTTGGCGATCAATCACCGCAAGGACCGCTATATCGCCATGTAAACTGGAGCGTCTTGTAGTTTGGAATGAAAATTGCTGCTCAGACGGCAATGGGCTGAATTCGACCCTCGCCCTGATTGATGCTCAAGAAAGAGACAAATGATGACGTTTTTCCGCACTGCTCTGGTCACAGCCCTGCTGTTGACGACCTCTCTTGCCCACGCCGAGGATGGCACGCTGGCGACGATCAAGCAGGCGGGCGTGATCCGCATCGGCACGACAGGGGACTATAAGCCCTTCAGCTACAAGGGTGGCGATGGTGAATTGGTTGGAGCCGATATTTCCATGGGCAAGGCGCTGGCCACCGATCTCGGCGTCAAGCCGGAATTCGTGATGACCACCTGGAAAACCATGCTGGAGGATTTCAAGGCCGGAAAGTTCGACATGGTGCTGGGCGGCATTACCGTTAATCCGGCCCGCGCCGAAGTCGGTGATTTCTCGCTTTCGAATGTCAAGGACGGCAAACGGCCGATCGTCCGCTGCGAGGACAAGGACCGGTTGGTGACGCTGGAGGCGATCGATCAGCCATCGGTGCGCGTCATCGTCAATCCCGGCGGCACCAACGATAAATTTGCTCATGAGCATTTCACCAAGGCGCCTATCGAGGTATTTCCCGACAATAAGGTGATTTTCGATCAGATTGCCGCCAACAAGGCGGATGTGATGGTGACCGACGGCGTGGAAGTGGACCTGCAATCCAAGCTGCATCCCGGCGTGCTTTGCCCGGCTGCCGTCAAGGAACCCTTCACCCATTTTGAAAACGCCTATCTGCTGCGCAAGGACTCGGGCCTCAAGGCTGCGGTGGACAGCTTCATGGCAAAGGCGCTGGAGAACGGTGACTGGAAGGCCAAGCTGGATGCCGCCATGCAGTGAGGCCGGTTTTATGCTGGTAAAATAGTCAGGGACTGCTTTTATTTAGTCCAGTTTCACCTATTTTATCTCTGTGTCTGAGCCGGAATCCACGCTTTCCTTACTACCTCTCCCCTTCGAGCGCTGGTTTGCGCAGAAGGGATGGCAGCCGCGTGCGCATCAGTTGGAGCTGCTGGCGCGGGCCGGGCAGTGGGAAAGCACGCTTCTGATTGCCCCGACTGGGGCTGGCAAGACCCTTGCCGGGTTCCTGCCCTCGCTGGTCGATTTGACCCGGCGCGGGCGAAAGCGGACGGGCGAGGCCTTTACCGGCATTCACACGCTCTATATCTCGCCGTTGAAAGCGCTGGCGGTCGATATTGAGCGCAATCTGGTCAAACCGGTCGAGGAAATGGGCCTGCCTGTCAGCATCGAGACCCGCACCGGCGATACGCCGCAGGCCAAGCGGGCGCGCCAGAAGCTCAATCCGCCGGATATTCTACTGACCACGCCGGAACAACTGGCACTGCTGATCGCCAATGGCGAAGCGCCCCGCTTTTTCCGGGATCTGCGCTATGTGATCTTCGACGAGTTGCATTCGCTCGTCACCTCCAAGCGCGGCCATCTTCTGGCGCTGGGGCTGGCCCGGCTGCGGATCCTGGCACCCGGACTTCAAACCATCGGACTTTCTGCCACCGTCGCCGATCCGCCGGAGCTGCAACGCTGGCTGGTGGCGCAGAGACCGGGGGAAGCGACCTTGGCCGGACTGGTGACAGTGGCTGGCGGGGCGAGACCCAATATTACCATTTTGAACACGCAGGAGCGCATTCCCTGGTCCGGCCATTCGGCCCGCTACGCCATTCCCGATATCTACGCGGTGCTGAAACAGTTTGCGATGACGATCATTTTCGTCAACACCCGCTCCCAGGCGGAAATGCTGTTTCAGGAATTGTGGACTGTTAATTATGACAGCCTGCCGATTGCCCTGCATCACGGCTCGCTGGATGTCGGCCAGCGCCGCAAGGTGGAAGAGGCGATGGCCGCCAACCGGCTGCGTGCCGTGGTCGCCACCTCGACGCTGGATCTCGGCATTGACTGGGGCGAGGTCGATCTCGTCATCCATGTCGGCGCGCCGAAGGGCGCCAGCCGATTGGCCCAGCGGATTGGCCGGGCCAACCACCGCATGGATGAGCCGAGCCGCGCCATTCTGGTTCCCGCCAACCGCTTCGAGGTGATGGAATGCCAGGCGGCGCTGGATGCCAACTATCTCGGTGCGCAGGACACCCAATCGGTGGGTGAGGGGCCGCTGGATGTGCTGGCCCAGCATGTGTTGGGCATGGCCTGTGCCGCACCTTTTGATGCGGACGATCTTTATCATGAAGTAACGTCAGCCATGCCTTACACTTCGTTGTCGCGAGACACGTTCGGGCGGATTGTCGATTTTGTCGCCGCCGGTGGCTATGCGCTAAAGACCTATGACCGTTATGCCCGCATTCGCAAGACGGCAGAAGGGCGTTGGCGGATTTCCAATCCGGCGGTGGCGCAGCAATATCGGCTCAATCTCGGCACCATTGTCGAGGAGCCGATGCTGAATGTCCGGCTCGTCAAGCGCAATCACCTCGGCTCCATCGGGCGAGGTGGCATGACCCTTGGCAAGGTCGAGGAATATTTCGTCGAGCAATTGGCGTCAGGCGATACATTCCTGTTTTCTGGCAAGGTCTTGCGGTTTGAAGGCCTGCGCGAAAGTGAATGCCTGGTGTCCAATGCGTTTTCGCAGGACCCGAAAATTCCCGCCTATGCGGGCGGGAAATTTCCGCTGTCGACCTATCTTGCCGATCAGGTGCGAGCCATGCTGGACGATCCCGCCCGCCGCGCCAGCCTGCCGGATCAGGTGCGCGACTGGCTGGAAATCCAGAAAGTCAAATCCGTGCTGCCGAAGCGGGGCGACCTGCTGGTCGAGACTTTTCCACGCGGCAAGCGCTTCTACATGGTGCTCTATCCGTTTGAGGGGCGGCTGGCCCATCAGACGCTGGGCATGCTGCTGACGCGGCGGCTGGAACGGTGGCGGGCCAAGCCGCTTGGCTTCGTGGCGACGGATTACGCCCTGGCGATCTGGGGGCTGGAGGATCTCAGCTGGATGGTGTCCACGGGCAAGCTTTCGCTGGCTGACCTGTTCGAGGAAGATATGCTGGGCGACGATCTGGAGGCGTGGCTGGACTCCTCCTATATGTTGAAGCGAACTTTCCGCACCTGCGCGGTGATTGCTGGGTTGATTGAAAAGCGTCACCCCGGCAAGGAAAAATCCGGTAGGCAGGTGACGGTTTCCGCAGACCTGATCTATGATGTGCTGCGCGCCCATGAGCCTGACCATATCCTGTTGCAGGCAACCCGCGCCGATGCGGCAAACGGTCTTTTGGACATTGCCCGGCTTGGCGATATGCTAAAGCGAATCAAAGGCCATATTCTCCACAAGGCACTGGACCATGTCTCGCCGCTGGCCGTGCCTGTTATGCTGGAAATCGGTCGGGAAACGGTGGTCGGCGAAGCGCAGGAAGATGTGCTGGCGGAAGCGGCGGAAGACCTCATTGCTGAAGCAATGGGATAAGAAGGAATGGTCCGGATATGACGGGATTGACGACGGCTTCTATAATGCGCCCGGAGAAGACCGACCTCAGCGCCGAGATCGAGATCTGCGGTGCTGAGGCCATCTGCGACCTGTCCGGCACGCTGTATCTGCCAGCATTGCGACTGCTCGTCGTCTCCGACCTGCATTTGGAAAAGGGTGCAGCCTTTGCGCGGCGCGGTCAGCTCCTGCCTCCCTATGATACCGTTGCGACATTGAAAAAACTGCAATCGGTGATTGCTCGTTTCGATCCGGCCATCGTCGTTAGCCTGGGTGACACATTTCATGACCGGCTGGGGTCTGCCCTGATGCCGGAACCCTTCCGGCAGACAATTGACCAGATGTCACACGGTCGCGAATGGATCTGGATTACCGGCAATCATGATCCTGATGGGGTCGAAAACCTGGCTGGCATGGTGGCCGATGAAATTTCCTATGGCGGATTGGTGTTTCGCCATGAACCGCAAATCGGTGAAAGCGTCAGGGGCGAGATTGCCGGCCATCTCCACCCGTCAGCCACCGTGCGCCGGCGGGAGAAATCCGTGCGCCGCGCCTGTTTTGCCGCCGATGGCGACCGGCTGATCATGCCTGCTTTCGGGGTGACGACGGGTGGGTTGGATTTGAAGCACAAGGCTTTCAAAGGGCTTTTCGCAAGGGAGACGCTGGTCGCGCATCTTCTTGGCCGGGAGCGGATCTATTCGGTGCGCTTCAGTGGCCTGTTCGCCTGAAAACGCATAAATGTAAGTTATTACTTACTTTGATGAGCCATCTCCCGCACGCGCACCACCGTGACCGTACACGGCGCTTTCGAGGCAACTTCCGCCGATACGCTGCCGAGCAGAGCGCGCTTTGGTGAATTGGCTCGGGCGCCCATGACGATATGGTCGACACTGTTGTCGCGGGCATAATCCAGGATGGCGTTGGCGGGTGAGGTGCTTTCCAGCACGTGGCAGGTAATTTGCGGCTGGTCCTTCAACGGCGCTGCCCATTGCCGCAGCTTGCCAAGGCGGGCGACATGCTTGTTATTGCCCTCGTCGTCCAGATCGTTGTCGAGGTTGAGCCGGGCGATTTTCAAAATATTCAGGCAAGCAAGCCGTGCGCCGGGTGAGCGCGCCATGATGCGCGATACCGTCAGCCGCATGGCTTCCGTCAACTCCGTCGAGGTTTCGCCAAGGTCGAGGGCGACGACAATGATCGGCGCATTGGCCAGGGCCGCCGTGGCGGTTTGCGGTTTCAGCAATTCGATCGGGTCGGGGTTGAAGCGGCGTTTCAAAACCTCCGCCAGTCCGTCCTGCTTCAGCTTGTCAGCCCGGGCTGTCAGAGGAACCGCTGGCAGATCCTTCAGGTCCAGCGCCAGTTGGGCCGCGGTCGGCGTCCGTCTTGCCGGGTTCACCTCCAGGCAGCGCAAGATGACTTCCTGAAATGCTGGAGAGATCGCCGGGTTCAGCGCCCGTGGCGGCACCGGATCGCGCCACAGCCGGCGTTTCAATCCCTTCAGCCGTTGCGGATCGCCAAAGGGTCGTTTTCCAGTGGCAAAGAAATACATCAGCACGCCCAGCGCAAACAGATCGGAGCGAAAATCCGAGCGAATGCCCAGGATCTGTTCAGGCGCCATATAAGGTGCGGTGCCATAGGGCAGGCGAAATTCCTCGTTCACCAGATCTGGCAGGTCCAGATGGCGCGCCAGGCCGAAATCCACCAGCACCGCTTCGCCGCTGTCACGAAACAGGATATTCGAGGGCTTGATGTCGAGGTGAACCACGTGCTGGCGATGCAGGTCCGCTAGTGCCGTGGCGATCCGTTCACCCATTCTTGCCACTTCATCTACACTGAGCGGCAGGCTGTCCAGCAGCGGATAGAGCGATTTGCCCGGCAGTCTTTCGACCACCATGTAAGGCAGCCGGGTGAAATCACCATTGGCAACAAACCGTGGCACATGCGGGCCGGATATGCGCGGTAGGATCATCTGCTCCATTTCAAAGCCGACGATCATTGCCGGGTCGATACCACCGCCCATTTCCGGCACTTTCATCAGCAGCGGGAAAAAATAATCCGGGTGGGTCACGGCATAAAGCCGCGCCATGCCACCCTTATGCGCCTGCTCAACCACGGTAAAACCATCGATCACGCTGCCGGGTTCAAGGCGGTTACGAGCCATGTCATCGTCCCCTGTAAAGCCGTGTGGCGAGCGTCTCAGTCAGGCCCGCAGCGCGGATGGCCGTTGCTGCGCCATCGATGTCATAGTTGACCCTGAGGAAGGTCAGCGTGCTCTTTGTCGTGTCGAGCAGGCCGAAGGCCGCCGCCGGATCGCCATCACGCGGCTGTCCGACCGAGCCGATCACGCCGAGCCAGCGCCGCTGCGCCAGAAGCGGAATGTCCGTTTGCGAATGGGGAACGAAGGTAGTGATCTTGTTTTGAGGAGGGGTGCCATGGGATGCTTGATTGTAAGACGCCAGCGCATAAAGCGTCGGGCGATGGACATGGCCGCAAAAACTGAGCCTTGCTGTGCAGGCGGCAAAATGCTGCGCTGCTGCGTCCGTATCAGTCACATAGTGAAAGGCCGAGGGAGAGGTGGCTTCGGCATGGACATAAAGCCGGTCTTCATCCCGCAGCATCATCGGTAGATTGGCGAGAAAGGTCCGCTGTTCTTCGCTCAGGACCTGCCGCGTCCAGTGAATGGCGGCGCGGGCCGTGTCATTGAGGGAAATGGCGGGATCGCTCACTGCCTGATCGTGATTGCCCCGCACCACCAAGGCACCTTGCTGCTGCAAAGCGCGGACCTTGTCGACGCAGTGGCCAGGATCGCCGCCATAGCCGACGATATCGCCTAGAATGACGATGCGCTCGGCACCGGCCTGCGCCGTTGCCTGCAAGACTGCATCAAGGGCCTGGGCATTGCCGTGGATGTCGGACAAAAGAGCAATGCGCATCGACCCTCCCCTGGCATCGCATCATCAGTACGGCCAACCATAAGCAGTTTGTTGAGGCCGCACCATTGAACTGAAGGTGGAGAGCATGAAAAACCCCTCCGGCAAGATGTGCGGAGGGGTGATTTGGTGAGGCTGTGCGCAGGTCTATTCCGGTCTGTTCAAGAATTGCTGCTAACCTGGCGAAAATGGTAATTTCGAGAACCGGAACGGAGCGTACTTTACGTACGTGAGTACCGGAAGCGCAGAAATTGCCATTTGCAGACGGTCAGCGGCGATTCTTGGATAGGCTGTTAGGCAGCGCGAACGATATCGATCAGTTCGACTTCGAAAATCAGATCCTGCCCGGCGAGCGGGTGATTGGCATCGATCGTCACCACATCGCCTGCCACATCGGTCACAGTGACAATCAGAGGTGTGCCATTGCCGCTCTGGGCTTGAAGCCGTGTGCCGGGTGCCACATTGACATTGGCGGGGATCAGGTCGCGCGCCACCTGCTGAATTTTCTGCGGATCATGCGGGCCATAAGCTTCCTCGGCAGGCACCGTCACCCGCTGGCTGCGCCCGACCTCCATGCCGTCGACCTGCCGTTCCAGCCCTGAAATGATCTGGCCGGAGCCGATTTCAAACTGAAGCGGATCGCGGTCGCGCGACGTGTCAAATTGCGTGCCATCCGGCAGCAGGCCGGTATAGTGGATGCGTACGGTATCGCCATTTTTCGCTTGCGTCATGGTAATGTCCTTTCGTCTCAAGGGAGGCACAGGTGCAATGGCACGCTATTGCCTCCTTGAAGCTTCCTTTTCGCCAGGCCATGTCCGGGACGTCCCGGATGGCTTTAGCGGAAGCGATTCAGCCGACACACGGAAAATTCGTGAGTTGCATGACGACTATCGGAGTGTTCACACCCAAAGGTGCAAGCCTTAACAAAGGTAGGCCTGAAACGCGGCAGATCAACGGCAGCGAGGTAAAAACCGGCATAAAACCTGGATTTTCTATTCCGCAGCGCTCCGGCGGGGGCTGGAGACCTGGGTAATATAGGCCCGCAAAGCCGCTGGACGGACGGGCTTATGCTGCACGGCAATGCCCTGCCGTTCAGCCTCCGCCCGCACGTCGGCGGTGCGGTCGGCGGTAATCAGCAGGCCGGGTACCGGCTGACCGTAGAGCGCGCGCAGGCGCAGGATTGCGCCGATACCACTACCATCGCCCAGATGATAGTCTGCGATGATCACATCCGGTGCCACAGGATTGTCGCTGAAGGTCGTGTCGAGATCGGTGACCGAGCCTGCGGTTATCACTGTACAGCCCCAACCGCTGATCAGCAGCCGCATGCCATCCAGAATATCCGGTTCATTGTCGATGCACAGGATGCGTAGACCGGTAAGACTGCTCCGCAGCGCGGTCGCGGTCGCCAAATCCTCAGCGGGCAACGGAGCCTTGGCGCTCTTTTCGATCGGCACCGTGACGCGAAAACTGGTGCCTCGGCCAGGCCGGGATTCCAACGCCACCGTCGCTTTGAGAACCCGGGCGATACGATCGACAATCGACAGACCGAGCCCAAGCCCGCTGGCGGTTTTGATGCCTTCATCCAGCCGGGCGAATTCCTTGAACACGGTGCGGAATTTCGATGTCGGAATGCCGATGCCCGAATCCGTCACCTGGATGATCACCTGGCCGCCACGGCGGCGCACACCGACCAGAACCTTTCCCGAGGGCGTGTATTTGATGGCATTGGAGACTAGATTTTGCACCAGTCGGCGCAGGAGATTGGCATCGGAGCGCACGCTGAGCGTGGTCGGCAACACCACCAGTTTCAGGTTTTTCTCCAGGGCCATCGGCTCGAAATCGGTCCTGATCCGCTCCAGCAGGCCTTGCAGGGGGACGGTGGCAAAGCGCGGCTTCATTGCGCCTGTATCCAGCCGGGAGAGATCCAGCACCGCGCCAAGGATCTGTTCGACCGATTCAAGGGCAGAATCGATATTGCGCACCAGCCCGGCATTTTCCGATTGGCCCAGCCGTTCCACCAGGGCCGAGGAATAGAGCCTTGCGGCATTGAGCGGCTGGAGAATGTCGTGACCGGCGGCGGCAAAGAACCGGGTCTTGCCGATATTGGCCTCGTCGGCGCTGGCTCGGGCTTCGGCAAGTGCGGTATTGACCCGCATCAGTTCCGCCGTGCGCTCGCCCACCCGCTGTTCCAGCGTTTCATTGGCTTGTTTCAAGGCCCGGTCCGCCGCCACTTGCGGGGTGATGTCGGTGAAGGTTGCCACCAATCCCTTGTCGGGCAGGGCGTTGCAGCGCACTTCGATGATCTGGGACCCCTCGCTCAACACCAGTTGGAAGGGTTCATCGAGATGGTGGAAATTGGCAAGAACGCCCGCCTCCTCCTTGGCCGCAATGGCGCCGCGCTCCGTCAGCCGATGGACAATCGTGCTGAGTGGTACACCGACCTGTCCCATTTCGTCGGGCAGATCGAGCAGGCTTCGAAACCGCCGGTTCCAGATGGTCAATCGGCTGCTGCTGTCGAAGACCGCTATGCCCTGGTCCATTTGAGAGAGCGCGGTTTGCAACATATCCTGGTTATAATGCAGGGCCTCGCTTGCCTGATCGAGCAGCCAGGCGGTATCGGCGGAGGTATCCTCGGCCTTTTGCAGCACTAGCGACAGGACCAGGCGGGCCGAGGCCGAGCCGATGGCGCTGCCCAGCAATTGCTCTGTGAAATGGATGAAGGCCATGTCCGCGGGGCTATCGTCTTCCAGCCGGCGACCAGCATCGCGCTCATAGCTTTTCAGCGAGCGTTCCATCCGCTCCTGACCGAGATAACGGGCAATCGCCGTCTTCAGGTCGCCGATGCTGACCCGGGTTTTCCAGCCCTTGGTGGCAAATTGCGAACGTTGGTGCCGACGCACGAATATGCCCGACTGGATGCGCTCGACCGGGCGGGGGTTGCGACTGAGACTGCCAAGCACGAAGGCCAATAGGTTGATCAGCAAGGACAGTACGGTCGCCGTCAGCAGCGGATCGGCCCCGGCGCGGCTGAAGGCATCGACACCCGGAAACAGGAAGGACAGGATATCCGGGGCCAGATCCTTATGGGCATCAAGCCCGAAGCTCGGCAAAAGCAGCGTGTAGATCCAGGTGAGAAAGCCCAGCGAAAGGCCAAGGATTGCGCCCCTAGCATTGGCCCTGCGCCAGATGAGCCCGCCCAGCAGACAAGGGGCGATCTGGGCAATGGCGGCAAAGGCCAGCAGGCCGATAGAGGCAAGGCCTCGGTCATCGCTGGCCAGCCGGAAATAGGCATAGCCGAGCAGCAGCACGCCAAAAATCGCCAGGCGGCGAATGAGAAGCACGGTCTTGGCCAGGCTTTGTGAGGCCTCAGGTCCGTGCCGGAACCCGCGGCGCAGCAGAACCGGCAAGACGATGTCGTTGGAAATCATGATGGCCAGCGCCACCGTTTCGACGATCACCATGGCGGTGGCGGCGGAAAAACCGCCGATGAAGGTGACGAGCGTGACGAAGGGCAAATCATGGGTAAGCGGCAGGGAAAGCACATAGAGATCGGCATTGCCGGTGCCATTGAAGGCCAGAAGCCCGCCAATGGCGGCTGGCAACACGAAGAGATTGATGGCGATCAGATAAAGCGGCAGCATCCACCCGGCCCGGCGCAGTTCCCGATCCGTGCGGTTTTCGACCACGCTGACATGGAATTGGCGCGGCAGCATCAGGATGGCGAAGGCAGAGAGTGCAATCAGCAGCAGCCAGCGGCTGAGCGGCGTCTGATAGGCCAGCGCTTCCATCACCCTCGGGCTTTCGGTGGCCGCGCGCCAGAGATCCGCCGGTCCATCGAACAGGAAGAACACGACAGTGATGCCCAGCGTGCAGAAGGCCAGCAGTTTGACCACCGATTCCATCGAGATCGCCAGGATCAGCCCATCCTGATGCTCGGTGGCGTCCGTATGGCGTGTGCCGAAAATGGCGGAAAAGCAGGCGAGCGTCAGGGCAACGATCAGCGCCAAATCGACGAAATAGAGATTGCCGGTGCCGATGCCGTAGCTGGCCGGATCGACCATGACGCCGACTGAATTGGAGACGGCCTTCAGTTGAAGTGCGATATAAGGAATGGAGCCGGCCAGCGAAATCACCGTTACCAGCATGCCGACAATTGGGTTCTTACCATAGCGGGCGGCGACGAAATCAGCGCCGGAGGTCAGCTTTTCGACCTTGGCGATCTCGATCATCCGGCGGATCAGCGGTAAGCCCAACGTCAGCATCAGGATCGGGCCGATATAGATGCCCATGAATTCGAGGCCGCGGTCCGCCGCCAAGCCGACGCCGCCGAAATAGGTCCAGGAGGTGCAATAGACCGCCAACGACAGCCCGTACACAAGCGGACGCCCGCCCACCGGTACGCCATTGCGGCGGCTTCGCCTGTCGCCATAGCTTGCCACCGCAAACAGCAGCAGCAGATAGGCAATCGATGCCGTGATGATCAGCCATGCCGGAAGCATCGCTTGCCCCTCCCATTCACGTGCCTCTTATAGAGCACTGTCACTTTAAGCCATGCCGTCGCCTTTTAAAATCGGGGGGCTTGTTGGCAATAAGTCGAAACCGAAACGGAATTTGCGCGTTAAAAAGACTGTTGGATTTTGGCATTTCCGCTGAAACCGGCAATTTGGGCTTCTAAGGCAAGTCTTTATGAGGCATCTATGAAATCATCCAGGTGAATGGAGGTAGGCAAATCATGAAGGGGACAGGCGTGTTCAAAGAATTCAAGTCGTTCATTGCCAGAGGCAATGTCATGGATCTGGCCGTTGGTGTCATCATTGGTGGCGCCTTCGGGTTGATCGTTACCTCGCTGGTCAATGATATCGTCATGCCGGTGGTTGGCGTAGTGTTCGGCGGGTTCGATTTTTCCAATTATTTCCTGCCGCTCAGTGACAAGGTCACGGCGCAGACGCTGGCGGAAGCGCGCAAGCAGGGCGCCGTGTTCGCCTACGGCAATTTCCTCACTGTCGCCATCAATTTCGTCATTCTGGCCTGGATCATTTTCCTGATGGTCAAGGGGGTCAATGTTCTGCGCAAACAGCTGGAACATGATGAAAAACAGGGCAAGCCCACACCGCCGCCCCCGGCAGACGTCCTGCTGCTGACAGAGATTCGTGATTTGCTGAAGGCACAGCAGAGCAACGGGGCTGAGGCGTCTTCAGCACGTATTGAACCAGGCAAGCCTTGATGTTTCGCTGCCTGCTGCGCTGATAGAAAATGAGGCTGACCGAAAAGCAGTGAAACTGATAAATTGCGTTGCATTTGCAATGAGGTAGAGATGGCCTCGGTCCTTGGTACAGGGGTTTCCACGGGCCGAGGCCATCACCAGAATCGATTGGTCAGCCACTCTTTCTCATAGGATTTTCTCCGGAGCTTCGGTTATGAACGTTGTTACTAAAGGAGTTTGTCCATGTCTTTGCCTGCCGGTCCATCCCTGATTTCCAGCCTTAGCCATCGCGCCACGTCCGCGCCCGAAAGCGGTATTGTCGAGATCATCAATTATGCCCGTGGGCGCGATAATCTCCTGCCGCTCTGGGCCGGGGAAGGCGATCTGCCGAGCCCGGATTTCATCAATCGGGCCGCAAGCGACGCACTTCTGGGCGGTGAGACATTCTATACCTGGCAACGCGGCATTCCCGAGCTGCGTCAGGCGCTCTCTGATTACTATCGGCGGCATTTCGCCGTCAGCCTGCCGAGCGAGCATTTCTATGTGACTGGCTCCGGCATGCAGGCCATCCAGCTCGCCGTACAGGCAATGACCGGGCCGGGCGACGAGATGATCTACCTTTCCCCCTGCTGGCCCAACATCGTCGCCGCCATCGAAATCAGTGGCGCGAAGGCTGTCGGTGTGGAGATCGGCTATGAGCATGGTGCCTGGCAGCTGGATCTCGGGCAGATCGAAAAGGCGATTACGCCTAAAACCAGGGCGCTGTTCATCAATACGCCGTCCAACCCGACCGGCTGGACGGCCAGCCTCGATGATCTGCGCGCTATTCTGGCGCTTGCCCGCAAGCATGGTCTTTGGATTCTGGCGGATGAAATCTACGCGCTTTACTATTTCGCTGGCCCATCCCGTGCTCCGTCCTTCCTGGATGTGATGGAAGAGGGTGACCGGGTGATGTTTGGCAATTCCTTTTCCAAGAACTGGTCGATGACCGGCTGGCGGGTCGGCTGGCTGGTGGCGCCACCGGAAATCGGTCAGGTGCTGGAAAACCTCATTCAATATTCCACTTCTGGCGTGGCGCAGTTCATGCAGCGCGGGGCGGTGGCAGCCTTGGACCACGGCGATCAATTCGTCGCCGAAAACATCCAGCGGGCGCGCACCTCGCGCGATATCCTGCTGGATGCGCTGATCGCCACCAACCGGGTTCGTTCCGTCAAGCCGGATGGCGCGCTTTATGCCTTCATGGAAATCGATGGCGTCACCGACAGCCGGGCGGCGGCCATGGATATCGTTGATAAAACCGGCGTGGCGCTGGCCCCTGGATCGGCGTTCGGGGCAGGGGGTAGTTCGTTCCTGCGCGCCTGCTTCCTGCGCGATCCACGCCAGATCGAGGATGCAGCTGCACGGTTGAGCGATTACATTGCCCGGCTATGACGGTTTTTTTTATTCAACATCGAAGGGTTGCATTAAGGCCATTTTAGCCCTTTCTATAGAAGTCTGGGCCGCTTTGCGGCCAGGCCTGGCGATTTTAACGGGTTGAAAAACCCGAGGAGATTAGCTGTAGCCAGAGACGAGGCTGTAGTGGGGCGGTCATGGCAATCTTGGTGACGGGTGGCGCCGGTTATATCGGCAGCCATATGGTCTGGGCGCTGGTGGAGGCTGGCCACGAGATCGTGGTGCTGGACCGGCTGTCCACCGGCTTTCGCTGTGCCGTTGCGCCCGGCGCGCGCTTTTATCTCGGCGATATTGGCGACCGCGACCTGTTGCGCCAGATCTTCGCGCATCATGCCATTGAGGCGATCTTTCATTTTGCAGGCTCGGTGGTTGTCTCCGAGTCCATCGCCAATCCGATGGACTATTACACAAACAACACCGTCAATTCCTCGATCCTGATCGAGGAAGCGGTGCGGGCCGGTATTGGCAAACTGGTTTTTTCGTCCACGGCTGCGGTCTATGGCGCGCCCGTCGAGGATCGCCCGGTGCGCGAAACCGATCCGCTGAAACCGCAAAGCCCTTATGGTCAATCCAAGCTGATGACCGAACTGATGCTGGCCGATACGGCCCGCGCCCATCCGGATTTTCGTTTCGTCGCCCTGCGTTACTTCAACGTCGCAGGCTGTGATGCTAAAGGGCGCATAGGCCAGTCCACAAAGGGCGCCACCCACCTGATCAAGGTCGCTTGCGAGACGGCACGTGGTCTTCGCTCCCATATCACGGTGTTCGGAACGGATTATCCGACGCGGGATGGCACGGGGATTCGCGACTATATTCATGTCGACGATCTGGTCTCTGCCCATCAACAGGCGCTTGCCTATCTGCAAGATGGTGGCCCGTCGCTGGTGGCTAATTGCGGCTATGGTGACGGCGCTTCGGTGAAAGAGGTCATCGCGGCGGTGGAGCGGGTTGCGGGCCAAAGACTGCCGACTGTCTTTGATGCGCCGCGCCCTGGTGATGCCGCCTGCGTGATTGCCGATCCAGGCCTTGCGCGCCAGCGTCTGGGCTGGATGGCTGAAAACCCGGGACTGGATGCGATTGTGCGCACCTCCCTCGAATGGGAGAGACGCTGCCTGAGCACGCGCGCAACGCCACTAGAGTTTGTCAGGGAAAAGTGGAAACCGGTTTTCCCGATAAGACAAACGAAAACAAAGGAATCTAGAGTCTGTCTGGTTCAATATGAACCTGACAGACTCTAGGCCACGCCGCGCAAAGGCTTGCAGGAGCTTTTTAACCGAAACCCCCAACCAAAGAACAGCAAACACGCTCCAGTTTGACGACAGTTTCCCTCGCTAGGGTTGCCCGGTAGGTAGACCGTCGTTCTGTTCAGGATCGGCGGCCCTTCCGTATCGTGATCGGGCATGATCTTTTCCGCAAGTTCTCCAGTTTGCGCATCCTGCCCGCTTGCGTGGGAATTCTGCGTATGAAAACAAAGGCATCCGGCCGTCATCCGCTTGAAACCGGACAGGCGGGGAATGGGTAGGGTAGGCAATGGTCGGCACGGAGATTGGGCGATGAAGGCGGTTATCCTGGCTGGCGGTCTCGGCACGCGGATTTCCGAAGAGACCCATTTGCGGCCAAAGCCGATGATCGAGATCGGCGGGCGGCCGATTCTCTGGCACATCATGAAGCTCTATTACGCTCATGGCATCCGCGAATTCATCATCTGCTGCGGGTTCAAGGGCTACATTATCAAGGAATATTTCGCCAATTACGGGTTGCATATGTCGGATATCACCTTCGATCTCTCCGATAACCGGCTGGAATTTCACCGCAAGAGCGCCGAAAACTGGCGCGTGACCCTGATCGATACCGGTGAAAGCTCAATGACCGGGGGACGGCTGAAGCGGGTTGCTTCCTACCTCAAGGATGAGGAAGCGTTCTGCTTTACCTATGGCGACGGCCTTTCCGATCTGGATATTTCCGCCACGCTGCGGTTTCACAAGGAGCATGGCAAGCTGGCGACAGTGACCGCCGTGCAGCCGCCAGCCCGCTACGGCGCCCTGAAAATGGACGGACCGATGGTGCGTGGCTTCGTGGAAAAGCCGGTGGGCGAGGCGGGCTATATCAATGGCGGTTTCTTCGTGCTGTCACCCAAATGCATCGACCGGATCGCTGGCGATGACATGCCGTGGGAAGCCGAACCACTGACCAGCCTTGCCGAAGACGGCGAGCTTTGCGCTTATCTGCACAACGGTTTCTGGCAGCCAATGGATACGTTGCGCGACAAGAACCATCTGGAAGATCTGTGGGCCGGTGGCAGCCCGCCATGGAAGAGCTGGTGATGATGATCGACCGACAGTTCTGGGCCGGAAAACGGGTGCTGCTGACCGGTCATACCGGCTTCAAGGGCAGCTGGCTGGCGCTTTGGCTGACGCAAATGGGCGCCCACGTCAGCGGTCTGGCACTTGCGCCACAAACAACACCCAACCTCTGCGACCTGCTGACCGATCATGATGCTCACGCGAGAGACGGCATTTGCGATCTGCGGGATCGTATTGCCGTGGCGGCTGTTGTTGCCCGGATAAAGCCGCAGATCGTCTTTCATCTGGCCGCCCAGCCGCTGGTGCGGCTTGGCTACCGCGATCCCGTGGCGACTTTTGAGACCAATGTGCAAGGCACGGTGCATGTGCTGGAAGCGCTTCGGGTGTCGCAGGATGTGAAGTCCATCGTCGTCATCACAACCGACAAGGTCTATGAGAATGCCGAGACCGGCAAGGCTTTTGTCGAGACCGATCCGCTTGGCGGTCATGATCCCTATAGCGCCAGCAAGGCGGCGGCGGAGATCATCGTCTCCAGCTACCGGTCTTCGTTTTTTGCAGCACGCGGCGTCGGTCTTGCCACGGCGCGGGCCGGCAATGTCATCGGCGGTGGCGATTGGGCTGAGGACCGGTTGATCCCGGATGCGGTGCGCGCCTGGAGCCTCGGTGCGCCGCTCGATGTGCGCCGCCCTAACGCGGTCCGCCCCTGGCAGCATGTGCTAGAACCCTTGGCAGGTTACATCGCCATGGCGCACCATCTTTGGCATGATCCGGCTTCGCTGACAGCGTTGAATTTTGGCCCTGACCATGCGGGTGCTGCCTCCGTTGCGGATGTTCTGGCTCTGGCCGTCAGGCATTTCGGCAGCGGCGAGGTGGTGCTGGGCGATGGCAGCGATGGTCCTCATGAAGCCGGCTATCTGATGCTCGACAGTTCCAAAGCTTGCATGACACTCGGCTACAGGCCGCTCTGGGCGCTGGAGGAAACGGTGGCGCGCACCATGAACTGGTATCGACGGCTCGCCGCCGGCGCATCGGCCAGAGAGTTGTGCCTTGCGGATATCGCCGATTACACCCATGGTCTCGGCATGGATGTGAGGCAGGCGGTATGAGCCAACGTTTCCAGCCCGAAGACACCGCGATCCCCGGCCTGACGCTGCTGACCCGCAGCCGGTTTGGCGACGAGCGTGGTTTTCTCAGCCGGTTGTTTTGCGGTGAAGAGCTTGCGGCCTTTGGCTGGCCGGGCCCGGTCTTGCAGGTCAATGAAACCGGAACGGCACAAAAAGGCACCGTGCGCGGCCTGCATTTTCAACATGCGCCTTTTGCCGAATGGAAACTGGTGACTTGTGTTGAAGGGACAATCCTCGACGTGGCCGTGGATCTGCGCCAGGGTTCACCGAGCTTTCTCCAGCATGTCAGTGTCGAACTGTCGGGCGACAATTGTCGCTCGCTGCTGATCCCGCCGGGCTTTGCGCATGGTTTCCAGGCGCTGAGCGATACGGTGCGGATGATCTACACCCATTCTGCGCCTTACCGTGCGGAGGCCGAGGGTGGGCTTCACCCGCAGGATCCACGGCTCGCCATCGCCTGGCCCTTGCCGGTTGAGCGCCTGTCTGCGCGAGACCAGAGCCATCCGCTGATAGAGGCTGATTTCGAAGGACTGATTGCATGAATTGCCGTCATTGCGGATCGCTTCGGATGCGACCCTTTCTCGACCTTGGCACCGCGCCGCCCTCCAATTCCTATGTGAAGGCCGAGGAACTGGCAAAGCCGGAGCTTTGGTATCCGCTGGTCATCCGGGTCTGCGAGGACTGCCTGCTGGTACAGACCGAGGATTTCGCCGCCCGTGAAACCTTCTTTTCCCATGATTATGCCTATTTTTCCTCGTTTTCCTCGTCCTGGCTGGCGCATGCCAAATCCTATGTCGAGGCGATGACGGATCGCTTCGGGCTTGGCGAAGGCGCGAAAGTGGTGGAAGTGGCTGCTAATGACGGCTACCTGCTGCAATATGTGCGTGAGCGCGGCATTGCCTGCCTGGGTGTGGAGCCAACAGCCAGCACGGCCCGGGCCGCTCGCGACAGGGGTATTGATATCGTCGAAGAGTTTTTCGGCGTGGAACTGGCGAAAAAGCTGGTGGCCGACGGCTGGGCCGCCGATCTGACCGCCGCCAACAATGTGCTGGCACATGTGCCTGACATCAATGATTTCGTCGCAGGCTTTGCCCATCTGCTGAAACCGGCGGGGGTTGCAACCTTCGAATTTCCACATCTGATGAATATGATCGCGGAACGTCAGTTCGACACGGCCTATCACGAGCATTATTCCTATCTGTCGCTGCTGGCTGTTGATCGGATTTTTGCCGCCAATGGCCTTGTCGTGTTCGATGTGGAAACCACGCCCTGGCATGGTGGCAGCCTAAGGGTGCTGGCCTGCCGGGCCGACAGCAAGGCTCATGTCCGCACACCGGCTGTCGAGGCGATGCTGGCGCGTGAAAGGGCGGCCGGTCTTGACGCCGTGACCGGCTATGACGGTTTCCAGGCAGAGGCGGAAGCCGTGCGCGATGATTTCCTGTCCTTCCTGATCGACTGTAACCGGAAAGGCCTGTCTGTTGCCGCCTACGGTGCAGCAGCCAAGGGCAATACGCTGTTGAACTTCGCCGGCATCAAGGCTGGTCAGATCGGTTTCGTTGTGGACAAAAATCCGGCCAAGCAAGACCTGTTCCTACCCGGAAGCCGCGTGCCGATTGTTTCGGAAGAGATCCTGAAAACCCGCAAACCTGACAGACTGGTGATCCTCCCATGGAATCTGACGGCAGAAATCAAACAACAGCTTTCCTATATCGCCGATTGGGGTGGGAAATTCGTGACCGCGGTGCCGAACCTGACAGTCCATCCATAACGGCGGACGCCACCATAACGCAGGAGAGCCAGCAGATCCTGCCGAGAGACACGCTGCCACGTCCCGGCGATACAATCAGCGCCAAATAGTGGCTGGCACAAAGCGTAGATCCAGGAGACCCTCGATGACCGACAAGCCAACCCTTTCGATTTGCGTGCCTTCGCGCAACCGGCAAATCTATTTCCAGAAGACCATTGCGGGACTGTTGCGCAACACGCGTACCGATGTCGAGTTCATTTTTACCGACAATTCTGACGATCCCACCGTGATGAACGATTTTATGGCGGACCTCGCGACGGATAAGCGTATTGTCTATCTTCCTACAACCGATCGTGTCCTGTCGATGATGGACAATTGGGAGCGGACGATTCATGCCAGCCGAGGCGAGTGGGTGGTGTTCATCGGCGACGACGATTTCATCGAGCCTGATGTTGCCGGACTGATCCTGCGGATTGACGAGATCAATCCGGATATGGAGGCATTATCCTGGGGAGTTTTGAATTATTCCTGGCCGGTTGAAGGAGAAGCGGTCTGTACCGTGGTTGTGCCGTTTGACCGAACCGTCATGCGTTTACCCAGGGCAGAGCTGATGCGCCGGATGTTTGGCTGGCACGAGTCGACATCCGTTCCAACGTCGGGCTTTTCCATTTACCATTCCGCTATCAGGCGAAGGCTGCTGGATCGGATCTATGCCAAATATCATCACCGTTACTTTGAGCATCCGGTGGTCGACTACGATATTGCGATGAAAGTGATCTGTGAAGCGCAGGACTTCGTCGTGTGCCAACGGCCATTCTCAGTGCTCGGAGCCTGCCCCCAGAGCAATTCTTTTTCCATCGGCCGCTTGGAAGACACCAAGATGCGGGCCAAAATTTTCATGGACGAATTCGGCAAGAATTTTGAAGAAGACCCGACACTGCGGGATTTCCCATTCAGCTCCTTTTTAGGCTGTACGGCGACCATTGGCGTCACCCAGCAATGGTTCCGGAAGACTTATAATGTCAGCTATACGGGGTGGGAAAAAGGCTATGCAAGCGCCTGCGCACTCAATACCGAAGCCTATCGAGACAGGGAGGCCTTTGACATCATTCGCGCAGGTTACGAGACGGCCTTCCGCAATTGGCAGGGTGGAAGGTTTCTTTCACATTACCAACCGGTCTGGCGCGGCGATATACCCGTGACGCCCATGAGCGGTGCGACCTCTGCCGGGGTGATGGTGCTTGCCGATATCGCTGGGGCAACGTCCCCTGCCGAGCTTTGGGATGTCGTCTCGGCGATGATTGTGGCTCCCGACGATATTCTCGTCCGTCCGACAGGCTTGCGTCTGCAGAACGAAGAGGAGTTTGCCACCAACGAACTTATGCGGCTCGAAGGAAATATGCGTGTTGCCAGTTCTGAAAAAGCAGCTCCCGGCAAGCCGGTTGCCATGCGCAATGACCGACACACCAGAGGCCGGCGGCGCTGACCTTAATCGCCTCCCTTTCTTCAGAGATCGACCAAGTTATCTACCGTGCTACCTCACAGTCGTAGCGACTTTTCAGCCATCCTGACGGTGAGGTAATTTATTGCTCGTTTCCTTACATCGGCATCGATTTGAGGAGAAATTTATGCAGCAAATATAGAAAGCGACAACACCATGCATTTTATAAAACGCATGGTGTTGTCGCTTATCAAAGATCTTCCAGCCGTCACACCCGCCGCAGAAATCCATCGCGTGAAACGGTGATGGCGATTTTGTGCTCCAGCGCGTGGTCGTATTCAAGGTGCAGCGGCGTGCCATCGGCAGCCTTACGGCCTTCCTGCTCCAGGCGTCGCATATATTCCCAGACCGCGGTTCTGGGGTTGTCGCCTGGACCCCAGGGCCGTTCGGGATACATGCTTTGCGGCATGTCTTCCACCAGCGTATCCCAGACAGCGCAATAGGAGCCCTTGGAGACAAGCGGCGCATAAAGCTCCAGTTCCTGCAAGACATGCGCATGGGTATGGTTGGAATCGAGGAAAACCATGACCTTTTCGTAGCCTTTGGCTGCGTCCTTGACCTTGGCAATGATATCCGCAGCGACGGAAGAGCCCTCGATCATGCTGATCTTGTGGCTCATCGGATGGGCCTCGATGGCGGCACGGTTATGGGCGCGGATGTCGATGTCGATGCCGAGCACCTTGCGGCGGCTGGACTTGGGGTCCAGCATTTCGCCTTTTTCTACAGCCTCGCAATAATCGATCATTGCCAGCATGGAGGCGCTCATCACCAGTGAGCCGCCATGGGCTATGCCGGTTTCGATCACCAGATCCGGTTTGACCGACCAGATCATCTCCTGGATAGCATAGCTGTCCTGCGGGATCTGGATGATGGGCCGGCCGAGCCAGCTGAAATTATACATATAGCCCAGCGGTATGCATGTCTCGATCCAGCGATTGGACAGGTCGAGGAATTCCTTGCTCTCGCCGATCGACTGGATGTTACGGCTTACCAAAGCCTTGAAATCTTCGACAGTATTCATTGCGGGTCCGTTCAGTTATTGCCTGCCTGCGCAGACGCTAAGCCGCCTTACCTGCGTGAGCCTGACGTGTCTGTGGTGTAATGATGGTTGAATAAGCCAGGGTGTCCCTTGAAGACGTAAATCGGTTGGCGTCATATGGCGCGCAATGCGTTGTATCGGCGGGATCGACCTGAAATCTCCTTGGTCTGGGGTTTGCCGCAGATGAAAGATTGGAGTGACAAGGGATGGGCAAGACTATTCTGTTGACGGGAGCGACGGGCTTTGTCGGGAGGCAGATCCACCGTGCTCTGCTGGACGCCGGGCATAGCGTGGTGGCTGTCGTCCGTCCTCACTCCGCAAGCATTCTTGCGGTAGAAGGCCGTGCCGCGAGAGTGATCGAGACTGAGGATGTGTTCGCGCAATCGGTCGATTGGTGGGCGGCCCAGTGCGAGGGCTGCGACGCGGTCATCCACGCTGCCTGGTATGTGGAGGCGGGGAAATACCTGGATTCGCCGCTGAATTTTCACTGCGTTATCGGCAGTTTGGCCCTAGCGCAAGGAGCTACACGCGCTGGCGTCACTCATTTCATCGGCCTTGGCACCTGTGTCGAATATCGCTTGCCGTCGGACCATTTGACGGTGGATTCGCCCCTTGAGCCGAAGACACTTTATGCCGCTGCCAAGCTTTCCACCTACCAGATGCTGGACCGGTATTTCTCAGGTCTTGGTCTTGTGTTTTCCTGGTGCCGGATCTTTTATCTCTATGGGGAAGGCGAGCATCCGGCCCGTCTTGTGCCTTATCTGAGGCAACAACTTTCGCAAGGGCTCGTTGCCAAGCTGTCCAAAGGCACGCAATGGCGCGATTTTCTGGATGTGAAAGAGGCGGGAAAGATGATTGCCGGCGTGGTTGATACCGGACAGAGCGGCGCGATCAATATATGCTCCGGCAAGGCGGTCACCATTCGGACGCTGGCCGAACGCATTGCCGATGACTATGGCCGCCGCGACCTGCTGGAATTCGGCACGGCAGAGATCCATCCTGCCGATCCCCTGGCGGTGGTCGGTGTGTGCAATGTTGCGGTGATCAAGCCTGACTCAGGAGAAATGGCTCCCGGTTGATGCTGCCAGCCAAAGTTTAGCGCATCGCATTGAAGACGCCAATGTATCCGGACCTTGGCGTCAGGCACTTGCGCGGGCGTTTGGCTCCGCGATGACCCTGATTGGCGTCATCATGCTGCGCGCCACGGCATAGAACTGCTGGGCGTTGACGGCATTGCCAATGAAGCGGTCTACCAACAGAACCTTGCCATGCAGGCCCTGCTGTCTGTCTTCATGGGGTGTGGCGGAAAAGGGCGGTGCGAACGCCTGGACCCATGCCTGACCGCCCGGCATGGACAGGAACGCTCGGGAATAGGCTTCGTATTTTGTCCGAAACGGGCCAGTGGAATGTTCGAAAGCGCAATCATACATGCAGGCGCGGACGAAATCCTCCCCAAAGCCTGCCCATTCGCTGCCAAGCTCCATCAGCACTCGGGCCTGAACTTCGGCAATGGCAGCCGTCAGGCCTATTCCGGCATGCAACGGAAAATCCTTGAGTGCGGATGGCACGGGACGTGGCTGGAACGGGTGTGCATGCACGGCGGACAGCGGGCGATTGCAAAAGGCCAGTGCATTGGCAAACAGCAGCACGCGGGCCGCCCACTCATATTGCGGCACCAGGGTTAGCCAACTCAGTGCGCCGCAAGCCGAAAGGACACTGTCGATCAGGCTGCGCTTGATGGCCCCATGATAAAGACCGAAGGGCATGCGCGGCACTTGCCTTGCCTCTTTCCAGTGAAAGAAAGCCTCGAGCATCGGAGCCTTCTCAAATTCGGTGATATTATGCAGCACCGGGATCGCCACATTGGTCTTGATATGGCGCGGTGCATCCGCCGAGATCTGAAATGCACTCCATCCCAACGCATCCACATGTGGATGTTTATTTTCCAGAGAGGAGAGCAGATCGGGAAGATCGGGCTCGATCATGTCTTCGGGATGGACAAGCGACACCCAATCGCCCTCGGCCGCAGCCAAGGTGCCGATCCAGAGCTGCGCTGCCGAAAGGGTTTCCGGTGCAGGTGGCAGAAGGCGCAAGCGTCTATCGCGCGCCGCTATATCCGCGAACTGCCCATCGCGATGCACTTTGTCGCCAAAGCCGGAGAGAATGATTTCCAGATCAGCGGTCTCATTCTTCAGGAGTTCCGTGACCAGATAGACCGGCAGGATATGGCCCGGTTCTACCGGAATACAGACAGAAAGCTTCGGCATTGGCATCTCACGATTTTTGGCACCATTTTCGGCAAAACTGGTTTCCACTTTTCCTGGAAATGCTCTAGGAGAACAAACTGGTGCGAGCCTTGGTGCAGCCCGTTCATGGACACATCAACCAAACAATACCAACGATTTTATTTGCAAAAATGGTGCCCGGAGGCGGATTTGAACCACCGACACGCGGATTTTCAATCCGCTGCTCTACCAACTGAGCTATCCGGGCATCCTGGCCAAACAAGCACTATTTGAGGGCTGTTTGCCGTTAGGGGAAAACTTTCCCCCGGAAGCAGCGCGGTTATAGCATCTAAATTTTTCATGTCCAGCGCCAAAAGACACTTTTTTGACGATGGATGTAAAAAGATTGAAAGCCATTTTAAAACAGAAACTTACGCTGAAATTGCAATGGCTGTCTCGGTTCAGAATCGACCGTCGTCATCCGGGTTGGATTCGTCTTCGGCCACGGGAATGGCATAGGAGCCTTTCAGCCAGCGCGACAGATCCTGGGTGCGGCAGCGGTCGGAGCAGAAGGGATAGTGTTCGCGGTGGGATGGATGGCCGCATTCCGGGCAGGGGAGGGGTTTGCGCAAGGGTGCAACCTTGGCAGTATGTTCTGGTTCGTCACTCATGTGTCATCCTTTGCTTGGCATCAGCCTTCACGCGCTGGGCCCTGCCTGCTGGGCTGCTTATCCTTCCGACCAGCGGGCCTGCACATCCATGCCTTCGCCTGCCAGCAATTGCACAGTTTCATACAGGGGCAGGCCGACGACATTGGAATAGGAGCCAACCAGTTTCTGTACGAAACTGCCGGCAATGCCCTGGATGGCATAGGCGCCAGCCTTGCCACGCCATTCACCGGACAGAATATAGGCGTTGATTTCAGCTTCCGACAGACGCTTGAAGCGCACCTTGCTTTCCACCACCTTCTGGCGGATCTTGCGATCCGGCGTAATCAGGCAGACACCGGTAAACACCCAGTGATTGCGGCCTGAAACCAGATTGAGCGCGGCAATGGCCTCGTCGCTGTATTCGGTTTTCGGCAGCACCCGACGGCCAACGGCAACCACCGTATCGGCCGCCAGGATGAAAGCGCCTTTCCAATCCGCCTCGTCCGCGCTGGCCTCAAGGGCTGCTTTGGCCTTGTCGGTTGCCAAACGGCGCGCCAGCGAGCGCGGCTGCTCGTTCTTCAAGGGGCTTTCGTCGAGATCCATCGGCATCAGCCGATCGGCTTCCAGGCCCACCTGCCGCAGCAGTTCGACGCGGCGGGGGGAGCCTGAAGCCAGGATCAGCTTGCGTTTGCCGGCCATAGGCGGCTCCTCGCCGTTACTTGAAGCGATAGGTGATACGGCCCTTGGTCAGGTCGTAGGGTGTCATTTCCACCAGGACCTTGTCGCCAGCCAGCACGCGGATGCGGTTCTTGCGCATACGGCCAGCCGTATGGGCGATAATTTCATGTTCGTTTTCGAGCTTCACCCGGAATGTGGCGTTCGGCAGCAGTTCCGTAACGACACCGGGGAATTCGAGGACTTCTTCTTTAGCCATTGATGCCTTGTCTTTCTGTGTGTTTCGTCGAGGCGGCTACCGCCCCGGTCAAAATGTGGCCGGAACCTACACAATCACTGGGCTTTTGTGAACCTTGTAGATCGGGCTTTTCGAATTTGTTTCAAACGCCGCCAAGCGGGCTTGTTCCCGGCCGTCTGAAGCGCTGCTCGATCAGCACCGCTAGCCGGTCTCGCACCTCGCGATAGGCGGCCAATTGCTGGTCGCGGGTATCGGCCTCGATGGTTGGGTCATGCATAGGCCAATACACCACCTCAACGGAAGAGGAGCGTGTCAGTTCCAGGGCGGCATGATGCGCTTCGGGAGCCAGAGTGACGACCAGGTCGAAAAAGTCATCCTCCAGCTCGTCCAGGGTCTGCGGCTGACGCTTGCCAAGCGAAAGCCCGATTTCATCCAGTACCACATCAACGAAAGGATCGCGCTCGCCATGCCGCACGCCCGCCGAGGCAACATAGACACCTGACGGCAGTAACCTCTTGGCCAGGGCCTCGGCCATGGGCGAGCGCACGGCATTCATACCGCAGAGGAACAATACGGAGTGGGGTATGGCTCTCTCTTGGCGATGATCGGCGCTGAGGCCGGGGGTATCTTCGGTCGGATCACTCATGCCGGACGCCTCAGCCGCGCCAATACAGCACGCAGACCAGCGTGAAGAGCCGCCGAGCACTGTCAAAATCGAGATTGATCTTGTCTTTCAACCGGTCTTTCAGAGTTTGCGAGCCATCGTTGTGAATACCGCGCCGCCCCATATCGATGGCCTCGATCTGGCTGGGCGTGGAGGAGCGGATCGCCTCATAATAGCTTTCGCAGATCATGAAATAGTCTTTGATGATCCGCCTGAGTGGTGTCAGTGACAGGATGTGGGTGGCGACAGCCTCGCCCTCCTGGGTGGTGATGGTGAAGACCAGCCGGGCATTCACCAGGGACAGGCTGAGACGATAAGGCCCGCCGGGATGACCGACCGGCTCGAAGGAATTTTCCTCGATCAGATCGAAAATCGCCACCGCCCGCTCATGCTCGACATCGGGCGTCGAGCGCCCGATCGTCTCATCGAGAACGACATCGAAAAGCTTGAAGTCGCCCTTCGCCATCAGCTATTCCTCAAGATTGAGCCGGATGGCGACGGATCGTGCATGGGCATCCAGCCCCTCGCTCTTGGCCAAAGCAATTGCTGCTGGGGCCAATTGCCTAAGCTGTTGCGGGCCGAGCCGTAGGATCGAGGTGCGCTTGACGAAATCCAGCACCGACAGGCCGGAGGAAAACCGTGCCGAACGGGCCGTGGGCAGGACGTGGTTGGAGCCGCCGACATAATCGCCGATCACTTCCGGCGTATGGCGACCGATGAAGATCGCGCCAGCATTGCGAATGCCCGCCATCAACGTCTCGGGATCGGCGACTGCCAGTTCCAGATGCTCGGCGGCAATCCGGTTTGCAAGCGGCACGGAAGCGCCAAGGTTTGGTACAATGACCAGCGCGCCAAAATCCTGCCAGCTGGCGCTAGCAGTCTCGGCTCGGCTCAATGTTTTCAATTGCCGCTCAACAGCAGCTTCAACCGCTTTGGCAAAATCCGGACTGTCGGTGATCAGGATCGATTGAGCGCCCCGGTCGTGTTCGGCCTGCGCCAGCAGATCGGCGGCGATCCAGTCGGGGTCATTATCACTGTCGGCGATGACAAGCACTTCCGAAGGACCAGCGATCATATCGATGCCAACAGTGCCGAACACATGGCGCTTGGCCGCAGCCACATAGGCATTGCCGGGGCCGACGATCTTGGCGACCGGTTCGATGGTTTGCGTGCCATAGGCCAGTGCTGCAACGGCTTGAGCGCCACCGATCCGGTAGATTTCCGTCACGCCGGCAATTTTCGCCGCAGCCAGCACCGTGGGATTGATGGCGCCGCCGGAGGCAGGCACGACCATGACGACGCGCGGCACGCCAGCAACCCGGGCCGGAACGGCATTCATCAGCACGGAACTGGGATAGCTTGCCGTGCCGCCCGGTACATAGAGGCCAACCGCATCGATGGCTGTCCAGCGGGAGCCGAGGCCGACACCGATGGCGTCTTCGTAGATATCGTCCTTTGGCATCTGGCGCGCGTGGTGGCGCTCAATGCGCTCAGCGGCAAGGTGCAACGCATCGATCAGCTCAGGCGAGACCTCGGCAAAGGCGGCGTCGATTTCAGCTTCGGTGACGCGCATCGGTGTAACGGCGAAATCCAGCCCATCGAACCGATGCGAATATTCTGCCAAGGCGGCATCGCCGCGCGCCCGCACATCGTCGATAATGGTTTTGACGATTGCGTTTACATCCTCGGACACTTCCCGCTTGGTGGTGAGAAATGCGGCAAACCGCGCCTCGAAATCATCCGATGCCTGCTCAAGCCAAACTGCCACTGTGCCTAATTCCTTCTTCCGGCCCGCCTATTCCTCAGGCTCCGGGATGCCGGGGCCTTGATGTGGTTTCCCACGCGCCGCCGGTATCTGCAAGCTGTACTTCAATGCATTCAACATCCAAAGCAATGGTGGCGCCTGCCGCGCACACCAGCTCCACCCGGCCTTCCGGGCCATCGCCCTTGTCGTCGCTCTTGGGGGTGAAGGTCACAGCCAGCAGGTTGATCACCTGGTCCTTGTCCGTCTGGCTTATGCCGATGGAGCGCACGGCCTGCACCCGCTTGATGGTGAGCAAGGCCCGGCGGCGCTCGAAGCTCTTGGCGCGGCGAAAAATTCCGCCGCCTTTTCCGGCTTTTTCCCAGACGAAACGGTTGACGGCGACGGAAAACACCCCGGACTTTGCCGCATAATCCACATCGGCTGGCTTGAACACCGCATCCTGCATATGGGCAGACAGAATGGAGAGATCTTCCTCGTCCAGCGATAGAAGCTTGAGATCAGTCATCAGCATGGCCCCGCTATTGCAATTGCTCTTGCAGATAGGTTGCCCGCCGTCATTAAGCAACGGGCAGCCTTGCTTGAAGAGCTTGAAATATAGGCGTGGTCAGTCGCTGATTCGTTCCACAATCGCGCCGCAACGGGTCAGCTTTTCTTCCAACCGCTCGAAGCCGCGGTCCAGATGATAGACTCGGTTGACCAATGTCTCGCCCTCAGCGGCAAGGCCGGCGATGACCAGCGAGACGGAGGCGCGCAGATCGGTCGCCATAACAGGCGCGCCGCGTAGTCGTTGCACGCCTTCGATGCGGGCTGTCTGGCCACTCAGGGTGATCTTGGCGCCGAGCCGGGCCAGTTCCTGTACATGCATGAAGCGGTTTTCGAAAATCGTTTCCGTCACATGGGCTACGCCCTGGGCGCGGGTCATCAGGCCCATGAACTGGGCCTGCAAGTCAGTCGGGAAGCCCGGAAACGGCTCGGTGACGATATCGACCGGGCGAATGGCGTCGCCATGGCCGATGACGCGAATACCGTCCTCAATGGCGGAAACCTCGGCCCCAGCCCGGCGCAGAGCCTCGACAGCGGTGTCGAGCAGGGTGATATCGGTGCCTTCCAGCGTGACGTCACCGCCGGTCATGGCGACGGCCATGGCATAGGTGCCGGTCTCGATCCGGTCCGGCAGCACGCGGTGCCGAGCGCCGGACAGGCTGGTGACGCCCTCGATGGTGATGGTGGCCGTGCCTTGGCCGGTGATTTTCGCGCCCATGGCGTTCAGGCAATTGGCAAGATCCACCACTTCAGGCTCGCGTGCGGCATTGTGGATCACCGTTGTGCCGCGTGCCAGCGATGCTGCCATTAGCATAACGTGGGTGGCGCCAACGGAAACCTTGGGGAATGTATAGCTCGCGCCAATCAAGCCGCCCTTTGGCGCTGTGGCTTCGATATAGCCGCTGTCGATCTCCAGGGTAGCGCCCAGCGCGCGCAGACCGTCGATGAACAGATCCACCGGGCGGGTGCCGATGGCGCAGCCGCCGGGCAGCGAGACGCGGGCCTTGCCCTCACGCGCGAGAAGCGGGCCGATCACCCAGAAGCTGGCGCGCATCTTGGAGACCAGCTCATAGGGCGCATTGGTATCGACAATGGTGCGGCAGGTGAAATGGATGGTGCGGGAATAGCTGCCGGACTGGCGCTCGCGCCGCCCATTGACGGCAATATCGACGCCGTGATTCCCCAGAATTCGCAGCAGCAGCTCGACATCGGCCAGATGCGGCACATTTTCCAGCGTCAGCGTGTCGCTGGTCAGGAGCGAGGCGATCATCAAGGGCAGGGCGGCGTTTTTTGCACCGGAAATGGGAATGATGCCGTTAAGGGCGTTGCCGCCGACAATCCTGATACGATCCATAAAGAGTGATCAGGGGGCAAGGCCTGCCCCCGCCTTTCTTGGTTTGAAGAGTGTGTCGCGCCATGACAGCAATGAGTGGCACTGCAATGCACGCGGTGTTTAGAGGAAAACTGCCAGCCGTTCAATTCGCCGTTTCAGGTTTCGCTGTTTCACGTTTCAGTGTCATCCGGTTGGGGCAAATGTGCGGCGGGCAGTCCATCTGTTTCATCGGCACCGCCAGCCCGGCGCGCCCGCGCCTGGCTTTTGCGGCGCATCAGGTTTTCCCGCAATTTCTGAGCCGCCCGCTCACGCCGGCGCTCTGCCTGTGCCTGGGTGTTCAGCGCGGCAATCCGCTTGGCTTCTGCCACGCGCTCGGCCTTGGATGTATCGGTCTCGTCTGTCATGGCGGCGTCATAGCGCAAATGTGGATAAACCGGAAGATAGGCAAGGTTTTGCTATTTTATTCGTCCAACCACGTTTTGCCGCTTGCGCACCCCGCCATCCTGTGGCAATAGCCCCCTCGTTCCGCAGCGGCACAGTCCGCTTCGCCAGATGCTGCTATAGCTCAGGGGTAGAGCACTCCCTTGGTAAGGGAGAGGCCGAGAGTTCAAATCTCTCTAGCAGCACCATTATATCCCAATAAAATGGTTAGAGATTTTATTATTGTTGGTGCCGCTCGATTGCCATGACCAGCAATCGTGCTGAAAACGGCAGCCTGTGAATCAGCGATTAACCGTTTTGGGAATCCTGAATGTTGATCCGACCTACCGTCTCGATCCTAATCCGATCGAAATGATGTTTGCAAAGCTTATGATTTTTGTCAGAAAGGCAGAAGATCGGACGGCTGAAACCATATGGAGGCGCCTCGCACAACTCTTCACGGCACTCACCCCACCATACGAGAGGGTGAAAAATTATCTCAGGCGTGCTGTATTTGGTTCAAAATAAACCCGACCTATTCTCGGTTCGGTCGCCGGTCAGAATATCAGTGCCTTCGGGCAGATGGGCAACCTTCTCGTTGCCGCCATAGAGGCTGCAATGCAATATTTCCCCATAACAAGACCCTCGGAACCGAATAAGGTTTGGCTGAACTACGAAGTGGTCTGCTTCACCATCGAGGAATAAGGAAAACAGATGAAGCGCTTTCTTGCAATATTCCTTGGACTCCCGCTCGCTACCAATATGGCTGCGGCGCAGACAGCAACGACATTCAAAGATCTGAGCATAACAGGATCCAGCACCCTGAAGGGTCCTGTTAACACAGAGCAAACGGTGGTCACTGGTGGTCCCGGCACGCAAATGCTCGCCAACAACAACTATATCGGCAGTTTCAATGCCAATTGCGGGACATCCTTCTGCGTCGGATGGGCGGATCAAATGACATTTGGAGGCGCCAACTCTTATGGCGGGCACTCTGCTGGGTACGACCTCCTATATCAAAACGCTCCTACCGCCTCGGGAAATACCAATGCCAACTATGTTGCGCGCACGGCAATCGTCCGCACTGCGACAGGTGATGGTGGAGCGAACCTCACGACTAGCGCTCGCGGCGCATACTTCGGTATTGGTCCAGAGTGTGTTCTCCTGGGAGGCGCTGTCAACGTCATGAATTGTACGGCGGCCGAATTCGGTGTGGCGGTAAATGCTGGCGCCACCGTCAAGTATAAATCGCTTTCGCAGTTTTCGTCCAAGCCAGATGATGCCGTGGCGGGCTCCGCAGTCGACACGATGTTGTGGCTCTATGATCAATCATCCGCGACAAATCCGAACCACCGTGTCGGCATTCTGTTTGGAACGCCTGACACCGTAAATGAGTGGCCAATTACGGCGACAGGCACGCTTATCGGGGCCGAGAAAAATAGCGGCGCCGTCAATGCAGGATATGGCGTAGACTTCCGCCAAGTCACCTTCGCCAGTTGTTCTTTCGCCAGCTTGAACTTTTGTGTGGATGGCGGCGGCGGAATAAACGCTCAGCAATTGGTGGTCAATAGATCGTCGCCACAAGTTATGTTCTATGACACATCGGGCGGCACCGATACGAAACGGTTCCGCCTCACCCAAGCGCGTGGCACGTTCCATCTGCAGACTGGCAATGATGCAGGTACTACTTACACAGACGCTTACGAAGTTTCGTCGGATGCGACGGGTCCGAAAGGCCATACCTGGTCTACTTCAACTTCCGCTGGGACGCCGATCAAGCAGATGACTCTGAACTCGTCTGGTGAGCTTTCCGTTGCGGGCAGCGCTATCGCGCCTGCCACGATTTCCTCCGGGGTCAAACCGACATCAAGCGGAACATGCGTGGCCGGCTCATTCATCGGCGGGGCAACCGCGGGAGGGTTCACCACCGCTTCGACGTGCACCACTGGACAAACGATTGTCCTTAACTTCTCCGTTGGGTCTTCAACAGGTTGGGCTTGTCACGTAACGAACACCAACCATCCAACTGATCCTACCTATCAGCCTATCCAATCTGCTTACACGGTCAACACCGCGACATTCTCCGGACAAAACCTGCCGCAGGCTGGTGATAAGCTTCTGTTCTCCTGCCAGGGCTTCTAGAGGTTGCCAGGGAAAAGTGAAAATCGATTTTCCCTAAAAAATAAATGAAAACAAGATAATCTGGAGTCTGTCTAGTTCAATTTGAACATAACAGACTTTAGATCTTTTTCGTCATTTTGTGAATCGAATCGGATTCCCCCCGTGACCTCCGTTGTGATTCAGTGATATTTGCTGAATGGAGGCCGGTATCTTATGTATCGGCAGGCCCGCATCGTAAGCCGCCAGGGCGCCGTTCTCGACCGCTCTCATCTTGCCGATTTGGTCGGCAGGGCAGCATTCGAATTGCGTCCGGTCTTCGATGCGCTTATCGCCGACCTGAAGCGCTCGACCAGGCTGTTCATGGATGAGACCTGACCTTGCTCCGGTTCTCGATCCTGGCTCACGCAAGACCAATGGCTTATCTGACCGCCACGCTCACTACCATCGTCAATGGCCACGAACCGAGCTTGATTGAGGAGCGGCTTCCTTGGAGTTCTTCTAACTTTTTCGTTAAACACACCTCTTTCGAGAGGATCGTACTTGTCGTAAAACACTTGCATGAAAAACGAACTGGTTCATGAAATCTGGCTCGATCCCGAGCCAGATGGTCAATTGCTCCCCGGCCTTTGTCTGGCTGGTCCCATGGGAGACGGTTTTAGAGCGCTCCTTAATGAGGGGGCTGTGAAGGCGGGTGAAGTAACTGGGCAAAGCCATTTCGATGTCATGACGAAATACTGGAAGCTTCAGGGCTGGGGCAAGTATAATACGGAGCACCGACAGGATCACGAGCCATACCCGGACGAGTGGGTTCGAATTCAACGACATTTTTTCGACGCTATGTGAATTGCAGATTGACTGCGATGACAGCTCATTCGCATGGCGTTGAACAACACCAGTTTTAAAGGCGAGCAATGTATTTTTAGTGATGTGTGATTGGCACATTGCTTATCATGATCGCACTATTATCGAATGATCTTCGGGAGCGTTTTGTATGGCGAACGTAGCAGAAAAGTCGCTGCGTGCTTCGAGTCTATCCGAAGACGATCAGGGTGGACAATGGCAGGGGAATGGCATCTCCGATGATCCAGATCTGTGGGCCTATGCCAATAATGTCATGCTGGATTTCTAGCAGCCTGACAAGCCGACCGGCAACGGCTTCATCGAGGCCTCCGACAGCAAGCTATGGTCGGAGTGCTTGAACGCCCAATGCGTTCTGCCCTTTGTCGATTCCCGCGAAAAGTTGGAGACTTGGCATCGATACGACGACGAGGAACGTCCTCATGCGGTGATTGGATATAATGTCTCGATCGCCCTTGCAAAATCCCGGTGGCGCAACCAGCAAGCCATCGTGATCACGGCAGGAAAACTCCAGTTTTCGGCGGTCCAGCCTTCGGACTGAGTGCATAATAGGTCTTACTCTACCAAAATTTTGAGAAGGATATGGGGTTCAGTTCAGCATCGCCATCTCCAACCCGCATCAAAAAGGCGTGAGTTGCGTATTGTGCCGCATTATTAAACAATATCTTTCAAGATGTTGTATTTATTATTTTTCTTCGAATGATCCCCTTGATCAGGGGATTGCTGTCCGGCAACGTTCCCCTTATAATAAGGGAAAAAATGACCATCAGCAGTCGACGTGAAACTAGATATGGAAATTACAGCATGTTGAATGTGAGTACTCTCGACAACTGGCAAGGGCGAAAAGTGTTGGTCGTCGGGGATGTGATGCTTGATAGATTTGTTTATGGAAATGTTGAGAGGGTCTCCCCAGAAGCTCCTGTTCCTGTTTTGCATTTCAAGTCGCAAATGGAAATGTTGGGTGGGGCTGCTAACGTAGCAAGAAACGTTGTTTCTCTTGGAGGGCAATCGGTTTTAATTGGTGTCGTCGGAGATGATGAAGCTGGACGAGCTATTTGCGGCGAACTGGCAATGCGCGACGGCGTCGAAACTCATATTGTAAAGTCGTCGAAAATTCCAACGACTGTAAAAACACGATTTGTCGCCAACGGGCAGCAGATTATGCGTCTCGATGTTGAGGTTCGCCTTCAGCACGATTTAGAAATTGAAGATATGATATGCGCGTCGGTCGCTAAGCAGCTTGAAGACGCGGAAATCGTTGTTCTTTCCGATTATGCAAAAGGTACGCTTTCAGAAGGTACGGTTAAGCGCCTGATCTCTATGGTAAAAAAGACTGGAAAGCTAGTCGTTGTCGATCCTAAGGTCAGCGACGTTTCCCGCTACTCAGGGGCTAGCGTTATTACACCAAATGCGCTTGAAGCTGCGGCTATTTCAGGTGTTCAGTGTTCCACTGATGAATCAGCAGAACGAGCTGCGCGCTTGATTATGGAGAAAGCTGATGTTTCTGCAGTTCTTCTGACGAGAAGCGCTCAAGGAATGACCGTTTTTGCTTCTGATGTTGGTGAGTATATAACCACTCATATTCCAACTACAGCCTCTGAGGTTTTTGATGTTTCTGGAGCCGGAGATACTGTTGTAGCCGCGTTGGCTCTCGCCTTGAGTGCGGGTGAAAGCGTTGTGGCTTCTGCGAGGATTGCTAATTTGGCGGCGGGAGTGTCGGTATCCAAGCCCGGTACTTCTGTGGTTTTGCCTCATGAACTACGCCGGGCGGTTCGCGTTCAAAGTGATAAATTGAGCCACAACATATTTCCGATTAATGAGGCGGCGTTGATTGTAAATGAGTGGAAGAAGGCTGGGCTAAAAGTTGGTTTTACAAATGGTTGCTACGATTTGATTCATCCAGGACATGTTGCGCTCCTCAAACAAGCTCGAGCTACCTGTGATCGTCTCGTCGTTGGTCTTAATACAGACAATTCTGTCCGTAGATTGAAAGGCGACTCGAGGCCGGTTCAATCTGAGAACGCTCGTGCGGTTGTCATGTCTTCGATCGACAGCGTTGATTTGGTCGTCCTTTTTGATGAAGATACCCCTCTATCAATCATTGATCTTCTTGATCCTGATGTGTTGATTAAGGGAGCAGACTATTCGGTGAACACGGTAGTTGGTGCTGATCTGATTATCGGGCGCGGCGGTAAGGTCGTTCTGGTGCCACTTGAGCAGGGGCATAGTACAACATCGATAATTGAGCGCGCTCATGCGGGTGGCTAAGCTTATGAAGCTGGGCCGTCGTATCCAATTGAATCTGCTATAAGCTGTGATGCGTTGTAAGTGTCAGAAGGTGGCGCAGCGGTGTGATGCTCTTTGGGAGTGGTTTTATTTTGCCGAACAATCTCCTCATTCTGAACCTAGTGGAGATGATGGGTACGGGATATCCGATGTCGCTGAAGAGATTTGGGAAATTTGATCTTTGGTAAAGGTCGGATTTTTTCAACGTTGTGGTGTGTTTGCCGTTTGAAGCGGAACTCGTTGAAAACTTACATATCGAAATGGAGAGAATGGAATGTATGTCGTAACCGGGGGGGCTGGATTTATTGGCTCAAATATTGCTGCAGCGCTCGATCAGCGTGGCGATGATATTGTGATAATCGATCATTTTGGTTCGGATGACTTCAAGTGGCGTAATATCGCTAAACGCCGTATCAAATCGATCGTTAATCCCAAAGAAGGTTCCGCTTTCATCGAGCGCAACGCACAATTGATATCTGGTATTTTCCATATGGGGGCGATATCAGCGACGACAGAAACTGATATTGATTTAATAGTCGAGAACAATATAAATTTTTCTCAAGAGCTTTGGAATATTTGTTCAGAACATCAAATACCTTTTGTCTATGCGTCGTCGGCGGCAACTTACGGAGACGGGTCGCTGGGATTCGTAGATAATGAAGAAGATGCCTACTTATCTTCTTTACGTCCGCTAAATGCCTATGGTTGGAGTAAGCATCTTTTTGATCGCATGGTTCAGGGCGCGATCGCGAGAAAAGAAAAAGTTCCTCCTGTGTGGGCGGGGCTGAAATTCTTTAACGTCTATGGGCCAAACGAATATCATAAAGGGCCGCAAAGAAGTGTAGCCGTTCAGCTTTATGAGCAAATCGTACGCGAGGGCTCTGCCAAGTTGTTTCGTTCTGATCATCCTGATTATGCTGATGGCGGCCAGTTGCGGGATTTTGTCTGGGTTGGTGACTGCGTGGATGTTGCATTGTGGCTAATGAGCGGACAATCAAAATCGTCAGGAATCTATAATGTTGGATCTGGATCTGCGCGTAGTTTCCGTGAGAAAGCCGAAATTATATTTTCCACTTTAGGAAAACCAATACATATCGACTATGTTGATCTTCCTCCGAAATTGAAGGGAAAATATCAGTACTTTACGGAGGCTTCTCTGGAAAAGCTAAGAGCTGCTGGTTATGAAAAACCCCTGACTACGCTTGAGGTTGGAATGAAGCGATATGTCGAAAACTTCCTGGGGCAACCTGATGTATTCATGTGATGATATATCATCGAAGGCTAAAAATTTGTCAGATATCAATCGCGAAGCTGATATAGCTAATGATTGGTTGAGATGCTGTGCGTTGCCATTGTGGTCTGGCATAGGCTTCGACAGGGATAAGCAATCTTTCCACGAGCAATTAGATTTTTCTCTTTCGCCGCTTGCAAGTCAACGACGAGTGATGGTCCAAGCGCGTCAAATCGTGGTTTTTTCCGCGGCATATTTAAACGGCGACTGTCATGCGGGCAAAGAGCTGGCACTTTGCGCAGTTGAATCGATGCTGCAAAATTATGAAGACTGTGAGGGCCGTGGCGGCTTCGTATTTTCAATTGACCCGAGGACAGGGCAGTTGGATGATCGTCGTGATCTTTACGCTCACGCCTTTGTTTTGTTTTCTCTTGCGTGGGTTTTGAGGCTAGAAAATCGTCAGTCCTTTAAGGACGCGATAGAGCGAACGCTGTCGTTTCTAGAGTTACATTTAAGCGATTCCGTACGCGGAGGCTATTGGGATAGTATGCCTCGACTTGATAATAAGCGCAGTCAAAACCCTCACATGCATTTGTTGGAGGCATTTATTGCCTTGTATGAAACGACGGGTGAAAGGCGGTTTCTTGATCTTAGCCGGCAGTTGCGTGACCTTGCCGTGACAAAGTTTTTAAATTTAGAAACCGGGTCGTTGTGCGAATATTTTACGGATGACTGGACTGTCTACCCTTCGCTTGACAAAGGAATTGTCGAGCCTGGCCACTTGTTTGAGTGGTCTTGGTTGCTGTCACGATTTTGGAGTTTGAGTGGCGAAGATCAGTCTTTGCCGATACGGTCAATGATGATGCGCGCTCTGAAAAGTGGCTTTAGCAATGATGAGGGACGTATCATTGACCAGATCGACGAACAAGGTAGATCATTGCTGAAAACTAGTCGATCATGGCCGCATACCGAGGCTCTGAAGGCGCTTACGTCAATTAGTATAATAAAACCTTCAGTTCAAAATCAGCTAGTAGCTAACATCCTCCAAAGATTAAAGAATAACTACTGTCCAGATGATTTGAAGGGTGGTTGGTATGATCAATTGAATGAGGATGATGTAAGTGTTAGGCCAAACATTCCGGCCAGCACTTTATATCATATTTATTTCGGGATAACGGCTGTTAAGCAATTTGTTGATAAGGGGCTAACCTATGAATTTACACCGGGTGACGTCCAGTAAATTTGAGACGCCCCAAAAGGTGATCTTTTTAGACAGAGATGGTACAATTATCGTCGACAAAAATTACTTGAGTAGGCCTGAAGATGTTGAACTTGAAATAGGGTGTGTGGAGGGGCTTACGAAGTTTTCGAAAGCTGGTTATCTATTAATTGGAGTTACAAATCAATCTGGTGTGGGGCGTGGTTTCTTTGGTTTGGCCGATGTAGATCAGTGTAATAATAGGGTTGAAAGTTTGCTTTCGCCTCACGGAATTTATGTGTCTGCTTGGTATATTTGCCCTCACAGACCTGAAGAGGATTGCAACTGTCGTAAACCTCGCTCAGGGCTTGTTGAGCAGGCTGAGGCAATTGTTTCCATCGATTACAGCCGGTCTTTCGTAATTGGTGATAAGGATGCCGATGTTATGCTTGGTAGGAATTGCGGCATGGAAAGTATTCTTGTTTTATCTGGTGCAGGTCGACTTCATCTTGAATGGGCACGTGAACACGGCTACATGACCGCTGCCACCTTAGATGATGCAGCCGATTTAATTCTCTCAAGTCCGGGAATTTAGTGAGGCGACGCGTAAGGAAAAATGTATTTTTTGAGGCGGCTCGTATACGCCGCCTCGGTTAACTCGGTTCTTTTGCCTGCGCACGACGCGGTGAATCTGAATTTCTGGCGTAAACTCCTTATCTGCTCGGACTGCGTCATATTTCAAGGCATTCTTCGGCATGAAAAGGCGACAGGGCGCGCAAGTCATGCCATAAGGCGCGCAAAATCATCTTTTCCGGGCTGAAGCGACATGATCCGCATTGAAAATATCTCCAAGCAGAACAGCCATCGTCTGTTGTTCATCGAGGCCTCCGCCGCGCTGAACAAGGGGGAGAAGATCGGCTTGGTCGGGCCGAACGGTGCTGGCAAGACAACGCTGTTTCGGATGATCACTGGCGAGGAATTGCCCGATGAAGGCCAGGTCTCCACCGAAAAAGGCGTCACCATCGGCTATTTCAATCAGGATGTCGGCGAAATGTCCGGGCGTTCGGCGGTCGCCGAAGTGATGGACGGGGCAGGGCCTGTCAGCACGGTGGCGGCAGAACTGCGGGAATTGGAAGGCGCCATGTCGGACCCAGACCGGATGGATGAGATGGATGCGATCATCGAGCGCTACGGCGAGGTACAGGCCCGCTACGAAGAGCTGGATGGCTATGCGCTGGAGGGCCGGGCGCGCGAGGTGCTGGATGGGCTGAGCTTTTCCCAGGAGATGATGGATGGCGACGTTGGCAAGCTGTCGGGTGGTTGGAAGATGCGCGTGGCACTGGCCCGTATTCTGCTGATGCGGCCCGATGTGATGCTGCTTGACGAACCGAGCAACCATCTCGATCTCGAAAGCCTGATCTGGCTGGAAAGCTTCCTGAAAAATTACGACGGCGCCCTGCTGATGACCTCGCATGACCGCGAATTCATGAACCGGATCGTCACCAAGATCATCGAGATTGATGGCGGCTCGCTGACCAGCTATTCCGGCGACTATTGCTTTTACGAGGGCCAGCGCGCCCAGAATGAAAAGCAGCAGCAGGCGCAATTCGAGCGTCAGCAGGCGATGCTGGCAAAGGAAATCAAGTTCATCGAGCGTTTCAAGGCGCGCGCGTCCCATGCGGCACAGGTGCAGAGCCGGGTGAAAAAACTTGATAAGATCGATCGGGTTGAGCCGCCGCGCCGCCGTCAGACGGTGGCGTTTGACTTCCTGCCTGCGCCACGCTCCGGCGATGATGTCATCAATATCAAGAATGTTCACAAGGCCTATGGCAGCCGGACGATTTATCAGGGTCTGGATTTCATGGTTCGCCGGCGCGAACGCTGGTGCATCATGGGCATCAATGGCGCTGGAAAATCGACGCTGCTGAAGCTGGTTGCTGGCACGACCGAGCCGGATCAAGGCACGGTCAGCATTGGTGCCAGCGTTAAGCTCGGCTATTTCGCCCAGCATGCCATGGATGTGCTGGATGGAGACAGCACTGTATTGCAATGGCTGGAGGAAAGCTTTCCAAAGGCAGGGCAGTCGCCGCTCAGGGCATTGGCCGGGTGCTTCGGCTTTTCCGGCGACGATGTCGAAAAGCGCTGCCGGGTACTGTCGGGCGGTGAGAAGGCCCGGTTGGTGATGGCGGCCATGTTGTTCGACCCACCAAATCTTCTCGTTCTGGACGAACCGACCAACCATCTGGATCTCGACACCAAGGAAATGTTGATCAAGGCGCTGTCGGCCTATGAAGGCACCATGCTGTTTGTCAGCCATGACCGGCATTTTCTGGCTGCCTTGTCCAACCGTGTCCTGGAACTGACCCCGGATGGCATCCATCAATATGGCGGTGGTTATACCGAATACGTGGCGCGCACCGGCCAGGAAGCGCCCGGTCTGCACGCCGCATAATCAAGTCGTCACCCTCGCTTGTCGGGGCGAATGGTGCTGCGCAATTCCACCAGCCGGTTCAACGTTTCCAGCGTCCGTTCCGGTTTAAGAGCCGAAAGCGCCAGCGCCAGAGTTTCGATCACCACCAGCGAGGGGGCATGCAACGCCACCTGCTCGCTTTTGGCGCGCGGAACGACGAGGCTGACGCTGGCGTGCTGGCGTAGCACGCTTTCGGCCTGTCCCAGCACCAGGATCAGCGGTATGTCGAGCCGTTTGGCCTCGGAAATCACCGTCATGGCTTCGCGATGCGGACGGCCATGCAGCAGCATGACCAGCACATGGCCGGTGCCAAGCCCGAGCAATTGTTCGGCCAGCGAAATTCCTGTGGTGTTGAGGGCGTAAGAGGGAAAACCGGAGCGGGAAAATAGCCTTGCACCGTAACTGGCGATAATGCCGGATGCGCCGATGCCGAAAACCCCGATGGCGCGGGCCTCGGCCATCAGCAGGGCTGCCTTGGAAAGGGCGGCTCGGTTTTCTGGGCTTGCCAGCGCCGCCAGTGCAGTCTGCTGGTTTTCCAGCACGAAATCCACGGCAGCATCGCTATTGCCGCTGATGCCATCGGTGGTAGCGGCCATTTTTTCAATGGGGGAATCGGTTTCGCCCAGATAGGCTTTCAACGTTTCCTTCAGGTCGACCAGGCCGCGAAAGCCCAGCGCCTGAATGGCGCGGATCACCGTTGCGTCGGATGTGCCGGTCTCGAAGGCGATTTCCAGCGCCGATTTGCTCAACACCGTATGGCGATGCCCATCGATATAATCGGCGACGGTCAGCAGACCAGGCGACAGCTGATCGCGGCGCTTTTTCAGCCGCTCGCCATACCGGTCGATGCGCCGTGATCTGCCGGTCCGTTCACCCTGCCTGCCCATTCCTGGCTCTGCTCCTGATCCTGTAGTAGTCGCCCGCATTCAGTGTCCAGGCCGGGTATTTCTCTTCGAAAACCGTTGAATACCAGCCGCAAACGGCAGGCTTTCCACCCGGTTTTCCATCCATACGCCGCTTTAGCGACCTTTTTGCCTGACAGCTATGGGGTTTTAAAGTTGACTACTACATTCATCAATTGGAAAAGCCCAGAGTACAAGCGGATGACACTGTAATTTTGGGGGTAAAGCTGTGGGGCGAACGGCGAGACTGATGCGTGGCACCAGACAGATGCGTGACAACGGCAAAAGCCGTGGTCCGATGATAGCGGCGCTGTTGCTGGCATCCGTTGCTTTGCCAGCCAGGGCTGAAGATGTCGCCAGTCAGGCCGGGGATACGGCTGGCACGACGGCGCTTCAGACCATTACAGTCACGGACAAAAAAACGACGCGCGGTTATCAGCCCCTATCCACCAGCACCGCGACTCGCACCGATACGCCGCTGCTGGATGTGCCGCAGGCGGTCAATGTGGTAAGCGGCGAGGTCCTGAAGGACCAGGGCGCCCGATCGCTGGACGATGCGCTTGCCAATATCAGCGGCATTACCCAGGCCAATACGTTGGGCGGCACGCAGGACGCCATCATCCGCCGCGGCTTCGGCGACAATCGGGACGGTTCGATCCTGACCGATGGGCTGAAAACCGCGCTGCCATTTTCCTTCAACGCCACGACCGACCAGGTTGAGGTGCTGAAGGGCCCGGCTTCGACGCTTTACGGCATTCTCGATCCCGGCGGCATGGTCAATGTGGTCACCAAAAAGCCGGAGGACGTGTTTTCCGGTGAGGTCTATAGCAGTGTAACCGGTTATGGCGCTGGCAAATATGGATCGACCTCGGGTCTGGATGTGACTGGACCGATTGCCGGGACTGACTTTTCCTATCGTTTCATCGCGGAAGGCCAGAAGAGTGATTACTGGCGCAATTTCGGTGAGACCAAAAAGTGGATGGTCGCGCCATCCTTGAGCTGGAGTGGCGAGGATACCGAGGTTACCGTCTCCTATATGCACGACGATTACAGCGTGCCCTTCGACCGTGGCACGATCTTCGATCTGACCACCGGCCATGCGGTAGAACTCAGCCGCCGCACCCGGCTGGATGAGACATATAACATTACCGATGGCACATCGGATCTGGCCAAGGTGTCGATTGACCGGCAGGTGAGCGACGACTGGAAACTGTCCCTGAACTACGCCTATAGCCGCAACGAATATTCCGATAACCAGGCCCGCGTCACCGGCTATAACTCCACAACAGGTGCCGTGACGCGCCGCGCCGATGCCACGCAATATTCCACCAGCTATAATCATGCAGCCAGGGCCGACCTGACCGGTGAAGTCGAAATCGGCGGTTTGCAGAACGACCTGCTATTTGGCGTGTCCTACGATTACAGCGACACGCTGCGCACCGACATGCTGCGGTGCGCCAATTCCAGCAATTTCAACATCAACAATCCGGTCTACGGCAATCTGGCGCAATGCACCAAGGTTTCGGCCTCCGACAGCGACCAGACGGAGCAATTGTCGACGGCCTCGGTCTATATGCAGGACAGCCTGCACCTGACCGACCAATGGATATTGGTCGGCGGTCTGCGCTACCAATATTACGATCTCTATGCAGGCAAGGGGCGCCCCTTCAATGCCAATACCGACAGCAACGGCGATGCGCTCATCCCCAATGGCGGTATCGTCTACAAGCTGACGCCTGAAATCTCGCTCTACGCCAATGCGGCCCGGACTTTCCGGCCCCAATCGTCGATCTCCAGCTATTATGGCAATCTCGACCCGGAGGAGGGGACATCCTACGAGATCGGCAGCAAATTCGAACTGCTGGACGGGGTGAGTGCCAATGTCGCGCTGTTTTCCGCCCGCAAGAAGAATGTCGCCTATTCCGAGACGATTGGTGGCGAAAGCGTGGTCAAGACAGCGGGGCTGGTGCGCTCGCGAGGCCTCGAGGTCGATGTGGCTGGCCAGTTGACGGATCATTGGCAGGTAATTGCGAGCTATGGCTATACCGATGCCAAGGTGCTGGAGGACCCGGATTATGCCGGCAAGCAATTGCCCAATGTTGCCCGCCATACCGGCGCCCTGTCCGTGGCCTATGATGTCGGTGACATCGGCGGCGATGGGAACAGGCTGAAGGTTGGCGGCGGCATCCGCGCCGTGGGCAAGCGGGCAGGCATCAACAGCAATAGTTATTTCCTGCCCGGCTATGCGGTCGTCGATCTGTTCGCCGCCTACACATTCAACTTCGAGCGACCACTGACGCTCCAGGTGAATTTGAAGAATATTTTCGACAAGACCTATTATACCTCGTCGATCGGCTCGACCAATTACGCCAACCAGATCGGTGAACCCTTCAATGTCACGGTGAGGGCCAGCGTTAAATTTTAGAATTTGGTAGGGAAAATTGAACACCGGTTTTCCGGGTAAAATCTTCCTGTGATGGTTCGCGTCATCATATAGTTCTTTGCAAGGAATTTTGTGGCATAAGCCTATTGTGAAGAAGACCGGACCTATGCATGCAGCAGCGCGTCATCCCTTCGGGCCATAAAAGGCCGGACGGAAGCCTGGAAGCCCACCGCATGCGGCGGCGAGGGCTGAGGCTGTTTGCCGTGATTTTCCTGTTATTCTGTTGCAGCATCGCTATCGCGGTGTTGACGGCTGACGATCAGCGCCGGCTCAATCAACTGATCGAGAGCGTTAAAGATGTCCTGCCCTGGCAAAGCCGAGAGGAGCCGGAACCCACCGTGTTGCGGGGAAAACGCCTCGCCTCCGCGCAGATGCCCTCCGAGCAGGTAATGGTACCCGCCCGATTTTTCGACATGCCGCCGCTGCTCGACATTGCAGCGCCGGTGCGCAAGTTTCGTATTTCCGGCAAGACGCTGTGTGAGCAGATCAAGGCGGCGGGGCTGGGGACGGCCGATTGGGTCCAGAACCCTTTTTCGCCGGGCATTTTCAATTGTATTGCTGAAACCAGCCTGCCCGCCGCAAAGCCTGACGGCGACGCCCCCTCATTCTTCATGGTGGTGCGGGGGACACCGGATGGCCAGGTCACCCAGATCCGGATCAAGGTCATCGAGGTCAAATCCAGTCAGCAGATCTGGCAGCGTTATGATGCTGCCCTCGATCTCATTCTCAACGCCAGTCGTTGGCCGGATTTTGCCGGTGATTTCGACCGTATGCGCTCGCTTGAACCCTTCGAGGCCAACCACTTCGGGATATCGTTGAAATTAACCAAGGAATTCATGGGGCCGGAGCGCTATAACATTATCTTCATGCCCGAGGATGATGGAGAGCTGGAGCGGCGCACGAGAGCCGCGCTGAATGCGCAGCCAAGCCTGAAGACGGCGCCTCTGACAGCCAGTTTCTGGCCCAGGCAGGTTTTGGGAGGGCGATAAGCTTTGAAAACCGGGAAAGGTTTGGATGCAAGGCGCTGACAGCGCGTTGGGTCAAAATGAAGTACTGCTTGGCTCAGTGCCGTGTGCCATATAAGGCGCACGGCACTGTAGATATTGATATATAGAATACCCAGGGTCATCAGTGATGACTCTGGGTATAATCCCTTACATGACAAAACTTGGTGCCGGGAGATTTGGCACGAAGCGGGCTTCGTTCATGCATTCCGCCAGAAGGGCGGTGTTTTCATGCGGGTCAGCCGATGGGTTCTTGAAGGAGATATGGTTGATCTCCAGCCCGGCATGGTTGTGGCTCAACGTCAGTTGCGCATAGATGGTGATGTCGCGCGGTTTGATTTCGAGGTCCAAGACCACTTCAGGCGTTTCGCCCCAGTCCAGCTTGTATTCGCCTCCGGCACCAAAATTGACTGTGCCAGGATGAAAGTAAAGCTCAGCAGCAGAAGACACGAGATCAGCAATATTACCGAAAAACTCCAGACGGATCAGCGATATCAGGTCCGCTGCATCCAGTAACCGTAGTTCTGAGGCGACAGGGCTAATAGCTTGCGCAACTATTTTTTCGCGTTCAGTCGTATATTTGCATTTTTTCATGTTCTTTAGCGTAACCGCCTCTTGTTCTTGCTGTCGGCAGCGTATAGTCTTTGTACTATCTCCGCGACGGCCTTGTAAAATATCGGTGGGATGACACTATCCACCGAGACTTGCGCAAACATGGAGCGGGCGAGCGGCGGATCCTCGAAAATCGGGATATTGTTTTCCTCGGCGATCTCGCGAATCTTCAATGCAATTAGATCCTGACCCTTGGCAAGCACGATCGGTGCTTCCATTTCGGTGCGCACATAGCGCAGGGCCACGGCGAAGTGGGTGGGATTGGTGATGATCATCGTGGCGCGCGGCACGTTGTTCATCATCCGCCTGCGGGCCTGGTCGCGCTGGGCGGAACGCTGGCGTGCCTTGACGACCGGGTCGCCCTGGGATTGCTTGTGTTCGTCCTTCACTTCCTGTCGGGTCATGCGCAGCTTTTGATACCAGTTGTATCGCTGCCATCCGAGGTCCATTACCGTCAGCAGGCCGGTGGCAAATAGCACGATAATCAGCATTTCCTGGACGATATCGGAAAGCTTGACGAAAATGATTTGCGGATCGGACAGCATGGCATCCAAAGCGCCGAAATACTGGCCGCGCATCGACACGAACATAATGATCGCGACGACGATGATCTTGAACAGCGACTTGCCGAATTCCACGAAGCCCATGACCGAAAACATCCGGCCTATTCCACCGATGAGCGATAACCGTTCCATCTTGGGGGTAATGCGATCAAGAACGAAGCTTGGCAGATGCTGGGCAAAGGACTGGGTGAGGCCAAACAGCATGAACAGCAACAGGGCAGGGCCAAGCATGCCCGCCATCGACCAGCCGAGATGTACGAACAGGGAAATCACGTCTGTGCCGGTGCCGATGATCCACTGATCCGGTTTTTCCATCAGGTCGCGCAGGGTCTGGTACAGTGTGGCGACACCCTGTGGCATGAAAAACACGAAATAAATATAGAAGGCCAGAGTCGTCGCAAACAACGGCGCTTCGCGCGAGATCGGCAAATTGCCGTGCTCAGCCGCGTCCCGCATTTTTTTCTCGGACGGGCTCTCGGTTTTACTTTCCTGGTCCTCATCATCTGCCATGTCGGGACCTCGGTCGGTTGATTACAGCTTCAAGCACCCTATGCGATGCAACAAAGAGTTATAATGGAAGTGTGCATGCCAATGTCCGGCGCTGTAGCGATTGCGTATTTTATCAAACGCGCAAGGGCCGGAGCGGAAAGCTTAACGCTCTCTATTCCGGCCTTCAACTCTTTCAGTCCATTCGGATCGCTGGGTCGCGGTATTGTCAACAGTGGCGTGCAGGCTGCGCCATGAAACATGGTCACGCCGCCTCCATGCCAGCCTCAGCGTCAGGCGGCGGCCGTATCCTTGTCGCCTTCCGGTTCCTTGAGCTGGATCTGGCCGGAATTGGCAAGACGGATAGCTTCCTGCGCGACAGCCCGTCTGGCAATAGCGATTTCCCGCGGGTTGATTCCGACCGTTCCGGCTTGCAGATCCGATTCGATCATGCGGCGCGAGCGCGGGCTGATGGCCGACAGCACGCATTCGCGGATCTCGTTCGAGGCGCCGCGCAGCGCCATGGTGAGAATGTCGCCGGAAATATCGTTGAGCAGCATGACCCGGCTGCGCTGTGGCATGACCAGCAGATCCTCGAACAGGAAGATCTTCGGACGGACCTTGGTGGCGGATTCCTTGCTGATCGATTCGAGCGATTCCAGCAGTGTGTCGACCTGCGGCTTTTCCAACTCGTTCATCAGTTCGGCCACCTTGGCGGTGCCCACCGAATTGCGTTCCGCGTCGATCTCGCTGATCAGCTCCACCACCCGGTTCTCGATGATCTGAGCGGCCTGCGGGCTGACATTCTTCAGGTTGACCGTACGGTTCATGATATCGGCGCGGCGGCTGTCCGGCAACTTGATCAGCACCTTGGCACCGAAGGAGGAGGGCAGCATAGACAGGATATAGGCAACCGTCTGCGGATGCTCGCGCAAGAGGAACTGAGCGATGAAATCGGGGTCCGCGTCCTGCAAACGGTCCCAGATCGAGGTCTCGAACGCCTGGAAGGCGGTGCGCCGGCCAAGCAGGCCGTCCACTTCTTCCGGTGTCAGGCCTTCCTCGAGGATTTCCTCGATGGCCTTCGCGTTGTCCATCAGGCCTGCGCCTTCGGTGAACAGGTCCTCGAATTCGCCGACCAGTTCGGCCAGTTCGTCCGGTGGAATGGTTCTGAGCGTCTGGGCCGAATTGATGATCATTTGCAGCTCGGCCTGCGTGAAATATTTCAGCAGCTTTCCCGCCACACCTTTGCCCATGGCCAACAGCACGGCGGCTGCCTTGTCGGCCTGGCTCAGTGGCTTGCCCGCTACCGGTCCGCCGAAATCGTCAAAGTCCATCATGGTCTTTCCTCTCTGGCCCGTTCATGGGGTCAGGACGTCTTGGTGCTCATAACTTCGATCAATTTCACACCGAATCGCGTATCGTCATTCTCAAGAACTGTAATCTCTCCGCGGGCAATCCGTCGACCGTTAACCATGATCTCCACAGGTTCACCGATCTTTTTATCTAACGCTATGATTGCGCCCTCTTCAAGATTCATCAAGCCCGAAACCGGCATACGGCTGGAGCCCAGCACGATCTGCACATCGATCGGGATGTCCATGATCAAGTCGAGATTGGAGTCCAGAGCGCTGCCCGGCGCCTGATGGGCCGGTGCGGCATCGAAGCTGCTCCCGCCGCCAAAGTCGCCCCCCCCGAAGTCGCCGCCACCGAAATCTCCACCGCCGAGATCGCTGCCGCCAAAGTCGCTGGTACCGAAATCACTGGCTCCGGTGGCTGCGCCGCCACCGAAATCGCTTTCGAAATCGGAAAGGCCGCCAGCTGCAGCGCCGAAGTCGCTGTCGCCAGCGGCTGCGAAATCCGTTCCCCCGAAGTCGGCGCCGATATCCGGCAGACCGCCATCGCTATCGCTTTTCAAGACGCCGCGAAGGTCGTCGATTGCCTGATCGAGATCGGCATCGCCCAATGGCATCGCCAGGGCATCATCATCTTTTACGGGTGTTTTTTTCGTAGCCATGCAAATACTATTCCCTTTGAAACTTGCCTCAACCTGCTGCCATGGATGCAGCAGGGAAAATCGTCATCTCATGAGATGGCGTAAAAGCTCACCATCCGTACTGTGCATCGACTTCACCCGAACAGTGTAGTGATCGCCAGCGCGTCCGAATTCGCAGGTATAAAGGTCGCGCCCGTTGGCACTGACGTCGACCGTTACATCGCCCTTTTCGAGAAAGGGAATGACATCGCCGACCGCAAGCTTGGAAACCGTTAACAGGCTCAGCGATTGCAGGCTGATGCGGCCTTCCAGAGTGACCTGGCTCTTGCGCACCTGTTCCGCCAACTGCTCAGCCCATTCCTTGCGGGCTTTGGAGGCCTGGTTTTTCGATTTCGGCGCGGTGACATTGGTCTTCAAAAGGGTCTTCTGCGGAATGATCAGGGCGAAATCGGAGGTGATCTTGCCCAGCTTGATGCTCATATGCACCAGGGCGCCGAACTCCTCGATCTGTTCGCCATCTTGGCGCAGACGGTTTTCCCAATTGTGCGGCCGCTCGAAAATCGGTTCAAAGCCCCCGGTTGCATTGACGCCGGAGCGCAGCACATTTGCGATTCGTTCAAAGACCATCACTGCCAGGTCGAGTTCGATATTCGACAGCGGCCTTTTGATCGGCTCGCCGATGAATTCCTGCATGCCGCCGAGAAGGGTTTCCATCAGGGTGATGACGAAACCGTTGCCGCAGGCCATGACGAAATTCGGTGACCAGTTGCGCAGAGAGGTATCGGCCAGCACGAAATTATCGCCGAGGCCGACGACCAGATCCCGCATCAAGCCGCTTTTAAAGCCGAGATAACCGACTTCAATGGTCAGGTTGGTTTCGCTGTGAAAAACGTCCGGCAGGAACTCGCTATAGAGTTGGCCGAAATCCTGGCAAAGCTTTTCGACGGATTTCATATCGCCAAGGCCGCCGGTAAGACGAGCAAGCAAGGCATGATCCATTGGTTTTGCAAGGGATTGGGGTTGGGCGGTCTCGCTCATGGTCATGCAGCCTTCTCGTTACCGCCGCCCGGATTCATCATTTCCTGCTCTACCGCATCGATGGATGGACGCTCATAGGAGGAAATGGTCTTGCGGCCATATTCAAGGGCAACCTGCGGAACCGAACCGTTCATATAGGCAAGCAGTGTCTGCTTGACGATGATATACAGGCGGTGCTGCTTGGTGCGGACGATCTTGATTTGCGAGGTCAGCGGATTGCAGACCGAGTAGGACAAGAAGATACCCAACATCGTGCCCACCAGGGCAGCGCCGATCAGGCCGCCAAGAACTTCCGGCGACTCGTTGATCTTGCCCATGGCCTTGATAACCCCGAGAACCGCCGCGACGATACCGATGGCTGGGAAGCTGTCTCCCATCGCGGTAATGGCGTGGTAGGGTTTCATCTTATCATGCAGGATGGTGTTGATTTCCTCGTCCATCAAGGCCTCGATCTCATGGCTGCGGGCATTGCCGATGATGATCAGACGGACATAGTCGCAGATGAAGGATGTAAGTTCCTTGTTTTTCAGCAGATTGGGCGCGGTCTGGAAGATCGAGGATTCCTCAGGGTTATCGATATGGGCCTCAATCTCGTTACGTGACTTGGTACGCAGGTCGCGCATCAGCGAGTAGAGAACACCGAGAACATCCAGATAGGCCCGCTCCTTGGGGACGGCGTGCTTGAACGCTTCACCCAGCGCCTTGCCGGAATCCTTGACGATTTTCATCGGGTTGGCCATCACGAAACCACCCAGGCCGGCGCCACCGATGATCAGCAATTCGAAAGGCTGTATCAGCACGTTCAGATGGCCGCCCATGGCCATGAAGCCGCCAAGGATACAGCCCACGGTAATAACGAATCCGATGATAATATTCATATTGCGCCTGCATCCGCACGTTTCTCTTCACTTCAACCGATAGGCAGCCTGCCTTGCGTGAGGCTGATGGGTATGAGGAAGATGATCTTGGTTGCGTATCAGGGCCCTGCCGCCATCACCGGATTTGATTGCTGCCCATCATGTTTGTCTGAGGCGAGTGTACGTATTGCGGATGGGTTTGCATCCAGACAGTTTCGCGCAAGCATTTGCGCGCATGAATAGGGTCAATGAACGGTAAACCACGTTCCATGATGGAAGGCGAGCAACCGTGACGGACCGCAAAAAACACGCTGTACCCCGAAGCAGAATGATCCTGCGTGACGGAACAATGGCGGTGGACGTCAGGCCTGCTGGTCTTGGTTACGAACTCAAGGCTTGGAGGTAACTCTTAATGCAATCCGGCATGTATGTATCCCTGTCGTCGCAACGGGCGCTCGACAAACGTCTCACCACCATCGCCGACAATATGGCGAATGTGAATACGGTCGGCTTTCGCGGCACCGAGGTGAAATTTGACGAAGTGGTTAGCCGCACCGGCAACGATCAGAATGCCAAGATCGCATTTGTTTCTCAGGGCAACGATTATCTGAATACCCAATCCGGCGAAATGCTGCAAACCGGCGGTAGCCTGGATTTTGCCGTTAAGGGCGACGCCTGGTTCAGCATCGATACGCCAGCCGGCCCGGCCTTGACCCGGGACGGTCGGTTTACCATGACATCCACCGGTCAGTTGGTCTCGGTGCGCGGCTATCCTGTTCTGGATGCCGGTGGCGGACCTATTCAGCTCGATCCCAATGGCGGTGAGCCGCATGTTGGTGCCGACGGCACGATCAACCAGAATGGTCGCCAGATCAGCCAGATCGGCCTGTTCACGGCGGATATTTCCAAGGGCTATCTGCGCACTGAAAATAGTGGCGTTATCACCACCGATCGACCGCAGGCCGTCGTCGACGATGCGACAATCGGCGTCATGCAGGGTTATGTCGAGCAATCCAACGTCAATGGCATCAGCCAGATGACCCAGCTTATCCAGGTCAGCCGCGCTTTCGAAAGCATTTCGGCATCGATGAGCCAGACTGAAAACAGCATGAGCGAAACGATCAAGACGCTGGGCGGTAGCAAATGACCGGTGACTGGATCGTCTTCCCATGACCGTTGAATTCACCCCCCGGATCGACAGGAATACCCAGCTGGATGCCATGGCAGCCATTGCCAAGCGATATGCCACATCGGACTATTCCGTTGCCCATGGCGGGCATGTCCGCACCATTGCCGCTGGCCATTACACGGTTACGGGTCTGTCGCGCCATTTGCATCTGGGCGATTTTGTTGCCCATCGCAGTCCAACCGGCATTCATCTGGGCGAAGTGGTGCGGGTCGAGCCGGACCTTGCCTATGTTTGCCCCATCGAGCCAGGCGAGCCGATTGCCATTGGTGACACGGTGATCCGCAAGGGTGCCTTCCGGGTCGCCGCCCAGGATAGCTGGTGTGGCCGCACGCTGAATGCGCTGGGTGATCCGATCGACGGGCTGGGGCCAGTCATGCCGGGTCTGGTGCGCCGCTCAATTGCCAATACCGCACCCTCTTCCATGGGGCGCAAGCGGGTAGAGACCGGTTTTCGCACCGGCGTGAAGGCGGTCGATATTTTCTCACCGCTTTGCCTTGGCCAGCGCCTTGGGATTTTCGCTGGCTCAGGCGTGGGCAAATCGACCTTGCTCTCCATGCTCGCCAAGGCAGATGCCTTCGACAAAGTGGTGATTGCGCTGGTCGGCGAACGTGGCCGCGAAGTGCGCGAATTCATCGAAGATACGCTGGGCGATAATATGGCCAAGACCGTGGCGATCGTCGCGACCAGCGACGAGAGCCCGATGCTGCGCAAGATGGCGCCTTTGACCGCGATTACCGTTGCCGAGCATTTTCGCGATCAGGGCGACAATGTCCTGTTCATCGCCGACAGCATTACCCGTTTCGCCCACGCCATTCGCGAAGTGGCGACAGCAGCTGGCGAACCGCCGATTGCCCGTGGATTTCCGGCCTCTGTCTTTACCGAGTTGCCCAAGTTGTTGGAACGCGCCGGTCCCGGCGAAGAGGGAACAGGCACGATCACGGCGATCATTTCGATCCTCGTCGATGGTGACAATCACAACGACCCGATTGCCGACTGTACGCGCGGCATTCTTGACGGTCATATCGTCCTGGACCGCAGCCTGGCCGAAGAAGGACGCTATCCGCCGATCAATCCGCTGGCGTCGATTTCGCGTTTGGCGCGCAAGGCCTGGACACCGGACCAGGAAAAGCTCGTGTCGCGCCTGAAGACCTTGATCCACCGTTTCGAGGAGACGCGCGACCTGCGGTTGATCGGCGGTTATCGCGCTGGCAGCGACCCCGATCTCGATATGGCGATCAAGCAGGTTCCGATCCTTTACGAAGTGCTGAAGCAAACCCCCTCCGACAGGGCTGTCGTCGATGCCTATGCCGACCTCGCCCATGCCCTGAAGGCGGCCAATAATTCTGGAAACAGCAATGCAAGATCAAGAGCATGATCCATTAGACAGCGATGCCGACGAGGTGGTTCGCCCTCGCGCGCCACGCCGGTCGGGCGCGTCATCGGTGGATAGGATGTTGGCGGCGGCTGGTGTCGTGCTGGCGTGCAGCGCGGCGATGTTTCCGTGGTATGTGTTTTTCAATCCCGATAAATTCGGTATTCATGTCGAGCCGATGGACCGGACCCGTGACCTGCCGCAGGTCGATGCACGAAATGTATTCAGCGTGTCTCCCATGGCGCTGGTGTCGCGTGAAGACCGCGAACAGAAAATTCCTGATAATCTCGACCCGCTGACCACGGCGACGGCGTCCGATATCGGGCGGAAAGATCCTGATGGTGAGCCGGTGAAGATCGAACAGCCCTTTCCCGGTGGCGGTTTCCGGCTGCTGCATGTCTCCAACGGTCGCGCCATGATCGAGGATGCCTCCGGCATGTTCATGGTCAAGATCGGCTCCGTCCTGCCCGACAATAGCCGGGTGGCGACACTGGAACAACGCAATGGAAAATGGGTGATTATCACCAGCACCGGCGCGATCTACGAAAATCAGTAGCCCGGCCTTGCGCGTGCGGGCGGGGGGCGGGCATAAGGCTTGGCCGACCATCGCTTTCATCCCACGTTCAGTGTGTTTTTCAAAGCCGCCTAAGGGCGGCTTTTTGCATTGGCGGCCAGGGCTGAAATTGTACTCGCCCGGCGATCAATCCTCGATAAATATACAATTGTTTCAAAATCTTAAATTGGATCTTAGGAAAAGTTAACGATTGTAGGAAAGGCCGGTTTTGCGGTCAGTCCCACGCAAGATTACCGGCCTAATCTCCAGGGTGTAAATTGGAGAAAACTCTATGGAACCGATAAAGCTTTTTGATGTGGCATCACGGCAGGCCGAGTGGCTTTCCCTGCGCCAGGAAGTGATCGCCGGCAACATAGCCAATGCCAATACACCGAAATTCATGGCGAAGGACATCACGCCCTTCAATGCCATTCTGGACGTGCGTCAGTTTGGTATGGCGCGGACCAACTCGAAGCATATGGCCTCGAGCGATCTGAACACCGATCTGGATGTCGATATCCGCGAGGCGCCTCTGAATGGCGAAATCGGCGTTCAGGTCTCGGGAAATTCGGTCGCGCTGGCCGATGAGATGACCAAGATGGGCGAGATCCAGCGGCAGCACTCGCTCAACACTAACCTCGTCAGTAGTTTTAATCGCATGATGCTGATGACTGTAAAGGGGTAAACCATGGATTCCGTCACCGCGACAGATCCTCTCACCTCGGCCCTGAAAATTGCCGGCAGCGGACTGGATGTACAGTCCACCCGGCTCAGGATCGTTTCGGAAAATATTGCCAACGCCCAGAGCACGGGCGACACGCCCGGCGCCAATCCCTACCGGCGCAAGACGATCACTTTCGGGTCCGAAATGGACCGCGCCACAGGCACGGAACTCGTCAAGGTCAAGAAGCTTGGCTTCGACAAGTCGAATTTCACGGAAGAATACGATCCCAGCAATCCGGCTGCCGATGCCAAGGGCTACGTGAAAATGCCGAATGTGAACGTGCTGATCGAAATGGCCGACATGCGCGAAGCCAACCGCACCTATGAAGCCAATCTTCAGTCCGTCAAGCAGACACGTGACCTGATTACCTCGACCCTTGACCTGCTGAAGAGCTCACAATGATTGATTCTATTAGCAAAATTGGCTCTCTCGTTCCATCGGGCATGACTGAGGGCACCGACGCTACAAGCACGGCCTCGCTCGGCGGCACCCATTCGCTCTTCAGTACGCAGACAGGCGTCACGGCGCAGAATGCGACACCGGGTACCTCGACCGGCATGAGCTTCAGCGATGTCGTCGGCGGCGTGATGAACGATGCGATGCAGAATCTGAAGACCGCTGAAAGCAACTCCCTCGACGGTATGCTCGGCAAGGTCAGCACCCGGGAAGTGGTCGATTCCGTCATGTCTGCGCAGAAATCCCTGCAAACGGCGATTGCGCTGCGCGACAAGCTGGTTTCGGCCTTCCTCGACATCACAAAAATGCAGATTTAACCTCAGGGATAGCAGCACATGAGAGCTCTCGCAATTGCCTCCACCGGCATGAATGCCCAGCAGACCAACCTCGAGGTCATTTCCAACAATATTGCCAATATCAATACGACCGGTTTCAAGAAGTCGCGCGCCGAGTTTTCGGACCTTCTTTATCAAACCGAAAAGGCTGTGGGCGTCGCAAACCGCGCCAACCAATCGACGGTGCCGGAAGGTGCCAATATCGGTCTCGGTGTGCAGACGGCAGCTGTGCGGACGATGAACGAGCAGGGCGAGCTGTCGGAAACCTCGAACGAACTGGACGTGGCCATCGTTGGACGCGGTTACCTCCAGGTGCAGAGCCCGGATGGCGCCACCACGTTCTACACGCGTGCCGGCGCCCTTAACAAGGATTCCGACGGCAATCTGGTGACGACCGAAGGCTATAAGATCATTCCAAATATCACCATCCCGACGGATGCGACCGAAGTGAAGATCAGCGAATCCGGTGAGGTCTCGGTTTTGCAGGGCGATTCCTCCACCTATACAACGCTGGGTCAGCTGGAAACATCGGCTTTCGTCAATCCGGCTGGTTTGAAGGCTATCGGCGACAATCTGTTCCAGGAAACGGCGTCCTCCGGTAATCCGATCAACGGTGTGCCCGGCGACGCGGGCTATGGCTATTTGAAGCAGGGCTATCTGGAGTCATCCAATGTCGACTCGGTTACCGAAATCACCAGCCTGATTTCTGCCCAGCGCGCCTACGAGATGAATTCCAAGGTCATCACCACCGCCGACGAAATGGCGCAGATCGTCAGCAAAAACCTAAAGTAAACATCAAAGGGGCAAACATGATGTTTCGCCATATGAAGAGAATGTTCAGGCTGACAGGGGTGGCCGTCATGGTCTTGGTGGCTTTCGCCGCCGTCCCGTCAGCGGCGCGGGATCGTTATGCGATCGTTCCGACGGACACCATCTATCCAGGCGAAGCGATTTCGTCCAGCAAACTGGATCGGGTTCAGGTGACCAATCCCAATCTTGCCGGCGGCTTTGCCTCCGAGATGACGGATGTGGTTGGCATGCTCTCGACCAAGACGCTGCTGCCCGGGCGTACAATCCCATTGGCGACGCTGAAACGCCCCTATGCGGTGATTCGTGGGTCGCAACTGCGGCTGATCTTCAATATCGGCAACCTCACCATTTCTGCGTCGGGCAGCCCGATGGATGATGCCAATATCGGCGACGTCATCCGCGTCCGCAATCTTGATTCCGGCCAGATCGTCAGCGGAACGGTCATGGGCGATGGCACTGTGCAGGTGATGGCAAAATGAGTATCCGGGTTCTGCTTTTCTCGATTTTCACCAGTTTGCTTCTGGTGGTTGCCGGTCCTGCGCTGGCGCAGGGCTCACGCATCAAGGATGTCGCCTCCCTCCAGGCCGGTCGTGATAACCAATTGATCGGTTACGGTCTCGTCGTCGGTCTGCAAAGCACCGGCGACAGTCTTCGTTCCTCGCCTTTCACCGACCAGTCCATGCGCGCCATGCTCCAGAACCTGGGGATTTCCACCCAGGGCGGTCAGTCTTCGGCCAAGAATGTCGCCGCCGTCATGGTCACGGCCACCCTTCCGCCCTTCGGCAGTCCTGGCAGTCGTATCGACGCCACAGTCAGTTCGCTGGGAGATGCTACCTCACTGCGCGGCGGTACGCTGATCATGACCTCGCTTTCGGGCGCCGATGGCCAGATCTACGCCGTTGCCCAAGGGTCTGTGGTTGTTTCCGGCTTTACCGCCCAGGGTCAGGCCGCCACGGTGACCGAAGGCGTCACCACGTCCGGCCGTGTCCCGAACGGCGCGATCATCGAGCGCGAACTTCCGTCCAAATTCAAGGATTCGGTCAATCTTGTGCTGCAATTGCGCAATCCGGATTTTTCGACGTCGCTCGGCATGGCCCGGCGTATCAACAATTATGCCACTGCCACCTACGGCGCTCCGATTGCCGAGGCACGCGACAGCCAGGAAGTGGTGATCCAGAAACCGCGCACGGCGGATCTGGCGCAATTGATGGCCGATATCGAAAACCTTGTCGTGGAGACCGACACACCGGCCAAGGTGGTGATCAATGAGCGCACAGGAACCATCGTCATTGGCGCTGACGTGCGTGTCTCCAAGGTTGCTGTCAGCTACGGCACGCTGACGGTGCAGGTCAACGAGACCCCTCAGGTCATTCAACCTCAACCCTTTTCCAGCGGCACGACGGCGACGCAGCCGCAGACGGATATCTCCGCGCAGAAAACCGGTGACAAGGTTGCCATCGTCGATGGACCCGACCTACGCACACTGGTGGCTGGCCTGAATAATATCGGCGTGAAGCCGGACGGTATCATCGCCATCCTGCAAGGCATTAAGTCGGCAGGGGCCCTTCAAGCGGAGCTTGTCCTGCAATGAGATCAACAGCCTCCCTCGCAAACTATGCCGCTTCAAGATATTCTGGTCTTGGCGCTTTGGTTCTGGCTTGCTCTGTTCTTGCTGTTTCGGCCCTGCCAGGCAGCGCACAGCAGGCGGCCCCGGCGCGTACCGCGAATACCGGCTCCACCGGCACGACCAGCGCCGATGACATCCAGCGTTTTTGCACCAACATTGCCGATCCGGCCCGCGACCAGCGCTATCTGCTGCAAAAGCAGGATCTGGAAAAACTGCAATCGGATGTCAATGACCGCATTGCCGTGCTTGAAGCGCGAAAGAGCGAATATCAGGACTGGTTGGCGCGCCGAAACGACTTTCTGCAAAAGGCGGAAGCCGGCTTGACCGATGTCTACAAGAATATGAAGCCCGATGCCGCTGCCCCGCAGCTGGAGAAGGTCAATCCTCTGTTGGCCGCAGCGATCATCATGAAGCTTCCGGCCAAGCAATCCAGTTTGATTCTCAGCGAGATGGACCCCGAAAAAGCCGCGCTCGTCGCCGGCATCATGTCCAATGCCGCTGATCCCAATACCTCGAAGGAACCCACATGATAAAGCGTAGCGCTGTGGTTCTCATGGCCGTTATCCTCACCGGCTGTGGGAACAAGACATTGGAAGAAGTCGGCAATGCGCCGGCCATGAGCCCGGTGGGCAGCGGCTTGCGTTACAATCAGGCCCCGCAGCTTGCCAGCTATCCGAAACAGACCAAGGCTGTCAGCAACGGCTACTCCCTCTGGAACGACAGCCAGGCGGCGCTTTTCAAGGATTCGCGCGCCATCAATGTCGGCGACCTGTTGACGGTCAATATCTCGATTGCCGACAAGGCGAAATTCAAGAACGACACATCGCGCAGCCGCAAGAACTCGACCTCGTTGACATGGTCGACGGTGATCAACCTGTTCGGCATCACACCGCCAGATTCGTCCGGCGACATGAGCACCGATTCGAATTCGAGTTCCGATGGCAAGGGATCGGTGGATCGGTCTGAAACGCTGACCTTGATGGTGGCGGCTGTGGTGACCAGCATTCTTGAAAACGGCAATCTGCTGATCAGCGGTTCCCAGGAAGTGCGCGTCAACCACGAAGTTCGCATCCTGAATGTCGCGGGTATCGTGCGTCCGCAGGATGTGGATGCCAAGAACACCATTTCCTATGAGAAGATTGCCGAGGCGCGCATTTCCTACGGCGGCAAGGGACGTCTGACCGAAGTTCAGCAACCGCCGGTCGGCCAGCAGGTCGTCGACATGTTCTCGCCGTTCTGACGACGTGACAAAGGTGCTGTCTTTTACCAACGGCCTGTTTTTTTGGCCGTTGGTATGATGCGTTCCGGCTGATTGCGATTGGCCGGCGAAATATGCAGATTTGTTTTTTGCATGACCCTTCAGATCCAAGGCGATCGAAGGGCGATGCTGCAGGATGGAGACCACCATGGCAGATACACCGGCGCTGGAAGGCCCTTCGAAAAAGGCTTCCCCCATTCTGCTCATTGCTGCACTTGCGGGACTGACCGTTGTCGGCGCGGGTGCCGGCTGGCTGGTCGGCACCATGGTTGCGCCCAAGGTGAAGGTGGCGAAGGAAGAACAAAAGGCTGCTGAAGAGGCCGGGGGCAAAAAAAAAGAAGGCGAAAAAGAAGAGACTGGCCTGCCGAAATTGCCGGCGGAAGCCAATGGCATCGTCCAGCTCGACCCCGTCACCACCAACCTTGCCTATCCCTCCGAAAGCTGGGTCCGGCTGGAAGTGGCTCTGGTCTTCAACGGTCCGGTCGATGCGAAACTGGCCGAAGACATTCATCAGGATCTGATGGCCTATATGCGCACGGTGTCCCTGCAACAGATCGAAGGCCCACGCGGTTTCGATTATTTGAAGGACGATCTGCGCGAGCGAGTTGACGTGCGGTCTGAAGGGCGGGTATCGAAGCTTTTGTTTAGGACGTTTGTCATCGAATGATTCGAACCCTTATCTTGATCGCCGCGATGATAGCGGCCCCGGAACTGGCTCAGGCGCAGCAGCTTCCGTCAAACTTCCTGACGGCGCCGGTCGACGGATCCGTCGCGGCCTGGATTATCCGCACCTTCGGTCTGCTGACCGTTCTTTCGGTTGCTCCCGGCATCCTGATCATGGTGACGAGCTTTCCGCGCTTCGTGATCGCTTTTTCCATTCTGCGTTCCGGCATGGGCCTGTCCAGCACGCCATCCAACATGATCCTGACCAGTCTCGCCCTGTTCATGACCTTTTATGTGATGACGCCGGTCATGGACCAGGCCTGGCGCGACGGTGTGCGCCCACTTCTGGACAACCAGATTACCGAAGCCGAGGCCGTGCCAAGGATTGCTGAGCCTTTCCGGGGCTTCATGTCCAACAATACCCGCGAAAAAGACCTCCGGCTGTTCATCGACCTGGCCAATGAGCGCGGGCAGACGGCGGTCGTTGAGGGCAAGGTCGATTATCGGGTATTGATCCCGGCTTTCATGTTGTCAGAGATCCGGCGCGGCTTTGAAATCGGCTTTCTTATCATCCTTCCTTTTCTGGTCATCGACATGATCGTCTCGACCATCACCATGGCCATGGGCATGATGATGTTGCCACCGACGTCGATTTCCCTGCCGTTCAAGATCCTGTTCTTCGTGCTTATCGATGGCTGGAACCTTCTGGTCGGCAGCCTGGTGCGCTCTTTTTCCTGAAGCCACAGCACCCCTAAAAATAGAGGGTTTATAAACCATAGAACAGCGTGTTTGCGCATTGCGCCCCACCGTGGGCGTTTTTTGCGTTGTTAATGTTTCTTTTACCAATCCTGTTGAGCTAACCTTAAAGCCGTGCGTGGTTATGTGCTGATTAGAGGCGAGTTAAACAAACTCTAGTTAATTGACATGATGTCGATCGCTTCTGCCGGTATATAGTCCGGCATGTCCCTCTTTTGTATTGTGTAACCACAGGGACAGATCTGATGACAAGCATCATGACCAACAATTCGGCCATTTCGGCACTTTCCACGCTGCGCTCGATCAGCACGCAGATGGAAGACACACAGAGCGCAATTTCTTCCGGCTACAAGGTCAAGGACGCATCCGACAACGCGGCCTATTGGTCAATCGCCACGACGATGCGTTCGGACAACAAGGCTATGTCTGCGGTGCAGGACGCACTCGGCGTTGGTGCCGCCAAGACGGATACGGCCTATACCGGCATGGAAGCCGCTATCGATGTCGTCTCCGACATCAAGGCCAAGCTGGTTGCCGCCCGCGAACCAGGCGTGGACAAGGACAAGATCAACAAGGAACTGACCGAGCTGAAGAACCAGCTGGGTTCTGTTGCCAAGTCCGCGTCGTTCAATGGCGAGAACTGGCTGTATGACAACAGCGATACCACTGGCACGACCCAGGAAATGGTCGGCTCTTTCGTTCGTGGTTCCGATGGCAACGTGTCGATCAAGACGATCTCCTTCGATACGACCAACTCGATGCTGATCAATGACGAGGCTGCTGCTGGTGGTCTGCTGACCAAGGACACCCTTGCGACTTACGCCTATGGTACAACGACGACAACCGCTTCCTATTACCTGATTTCCTCGATTGCAGGGGATGCGACCAGCAACGAAGTGACGCTGACCTCAACGACCAGCGACGACGAGATTGACGGCATGGTTGCCTCGGTCGATAAGATGTTGTCCAGCATGACGGATGCTGCTGCCACCATCGGTGCGACAAAGAGCCGGATCGAGTCACAGTCCAGCTTTGCAAAAGACCTCAGCGACACGATTGATGTCGGTATCGGCAAGCTGGTGGATGCGGACATGAACGAGGAATCGACCAAGCTGAAGGCGTTGCAGACGCAGCAGCAGCTGGGTATCCAGGCGCTGTCGATCGCCAACTCCAGCACAGAAAACGTCTTGTCGCTCTTCCGCTAAGAGACGATATAGTCATTTCAATCCAAGAGGCCGGACTGCAAGTCCGGCCTTTTTTTAATTTTTCGTTAATTTAACGATGTATTAACCAAGTAGTTTCGGAGTAAATTTATTTAAGTTAATAAATAAATCCGTTATTAGGGTATTTTTAACTATATATGTTTTAAAACAGGCTATCGAAATCGGCGGGTTAACCTGTTAATTGAATGTTAATCGCATGAGGCGAGCCGAATTTCACCGGGGATAGCCCGGAATGTCCCTTCCTATGTGTCATCTAAGGGGCAAGGCCTATGACGAGTATTATGACGAACAACGCTGCGATTTCAGCACTTTCCACGCTGCGGTCGATCAGCTCCGATATGGACACCACCCAGAGTCGGATTTCCTCCGGTTATAAGGTCGAGAGCGCATCTGACAACGCGGCCTATTGGTCGATTGCCACAACGATGCGCTCGGATAACAAGGCGCTTGGTGCTGTTGAGGACGCCATCGGCCTTGGTGCGGCCAAGACGGATACGGCCTATACCGGCATGGAATCGGCGATCGATGTGGTTACCGATATCAAGGCCAAGCTGGTTGCTGCCCGCGAACCAGGCGTGGACAAGGAAAAGATCAACAAGGAATTGGTCGAGTTGAAGAACCAACTGGGTTCTGTTGCCAAGTCCGCGTCGTTCAATGGCGAGAACTGGCTGTATGACAACAGCGAAACCACTGGCACGACCCAGGAAATGGTCGGCTCTTTCGTTCGTGGTTCCGATGGCAACGTGTCGATCAAGACGATCTCCTTTGATACGACCAACTCGATCCTGATCAATGACGAGGCGGCTGCTGGTGGTCTGCTGACCAAGGACACCGTTGCGACTTACGCCTATGGTACAACGACGACAACCGCTTCCTATTACCTGATTTCCTCGATTGCAGGGGATGCGACCAGCAACGAAGTGACGCTGACCTCAACGACCAGCGACGACGAGATTGACGGCATGGTTGCCTCGGTCGATAAGATGTTGTCCAGCATGACGGATGCTGCTGCCACCATCGGTGCGACGACTTCGCGTCTGAAGTTGCAGGATAGCTTCATCAAGGACCTGAGCGACACGATCGACACGGGTGTGGGTCGTCTGGTGGATGCGGACATGAACGAGGAATCGACCAAGCTGAAGGCGTTGCAGACGCAGCAGCAATTGGGCATCCAGTCCCTGTCGATTGCCAACTCCAGCTCCGAGAATGTTATGTCGCTGTTCCGTTAAGGATCCAATTCCACAGCATGGACACTTTTATAGCCGGGTGATGAGCCCGGCTATTTTGTTTTCCTGATCCGCAATGTGCCGCTGTACGATTTTGGATTGCACCTGTTTCCGATCAAACAGCCATATGAAGCCCTCGGCCATGGCCGTACTTGTGAATAGAATTCCGGTCGCTGGCTATCGTTAAACGAATCATCATTTCATAAAATTTTTTGAATAATTTTTTCTCGTGATTTAGCAAGAATTAACCTAACTCGTTTTAAATAGAAACATCAAAACGACGGATTAATCTTTTGTTTAAAAAGGATTAATGGCATGAAGCGGAGCCGTCGTTCGCCGGGAAGGAGCCCGGGATGTCCCTTCCGTTTCCAGTTCCATAAGGGGCAACGCCTATGACAAGTATTATGACGAACAACGCTGCGATTTCAGCACTTTCCACGCTGCGGTCGATCAGCTCCGATATGGAGACCACCCAGAGCCGGATTTCATCCGGTTATAAGGTCGAGAGCGCGTCGGACAACGCGGCCTATTGGTCGATTGCCACGACAATGCGTTCGGATAACAAGGCGCTTGGTGCTGTTGAGGACGCCATCGGCCTTGGTGCCGCCAAGACGGATACGGCCTATACCGGCATGGAAGCCGCTATCGATGTCGTCTCCGACATCAAGGCCAAGCTGGTTGCTGCCCGCGAACCGGGCGTGGACAAGGACAAGATCAACAAGGAACTGACCGAGCTGAAGAACCAGCTGGGTTCTGTTGCCAAGTCCGCGTCGTTCAATGGCGAGAACTGGCTGTATGACAATAGCGAAACCACTGGCACGACCCAGGAAATGGTCGGCTCTTTCGTTCGTGGTTCCGATGGCAACGTGTCGATCAAGACGATCTCCTTCGATACGACCAACTCGATGCTGATCAATGACGAGGCTGCTGCTGGTGGTCTGCTGACCAAGGACACCCTTGCGACTTACGCCTATGGTACAACGACGACAACCGCTTCCTATTACCTGATTTCCTCGGTTGCAGGGGATGCGACCAGCAACGAAGTGACGCTGACCTCAACGACCAGCGACGACGAGATTGACGGCATGGTTGCCTCGGTCGATAAGATGTTGTCCAGCATGACGGATGCTGCTGCCACCATCGGTGCGACGACTTCGCGTCTGAAGTTGCAGGATAGCTTCATCAAGGACCTGAGCGACACGATCGACACGGGTGTGGGTCGTCTGGTGGATGCGGACATGAACGAGGAATCGACCAAGCTGAAGGCGTTGCAGACGCAGCAGCAATTGGGCATCCAGTCCCTGTCGATTGCCAATTCCAGCTCCGAAAACGTGCTGTCGCTGTTCCGTTAAGCCTAGGGACGTCGAGAATCACCAAATACATAGCCGGGCGAAAGCCCGGCTATTTTTTTATCCTGTTAGCAAAAAGCGCCTTGGCGGACGTCTTATCGATTATGCTGGTTCAGGGAATGACGAAGTTTCATTCATCGTGGCAATAATCCAAACGGTATTTCAAGTGATTGATAAATAAGGAAAATTAAATTTCTCTATGATGGGAATGGCAGGTGCATGCCTGCACGCTTCCTCGCTGTATGGTTAATATTTTTTCAAATTTATGTTTCGTTAACCATGGTGGTGTTTTCTGTGTTCACGAAAGCACTGGGCCGGACCAGCAGATAGAGATCCGGCGGGCATGAAGCCGACCAATGTTGCCGGTCTTAATCCGGCCTGTCCCTTTCCAAAGCAATCACCTCAAGGGGCACCTTTATGACGAGCTTGATGACAAATACTGCCGCAATTTCAGCACTTTCGACCCTGCGGTCGATCTCCGACGACATGAACTCGACACAGAACAGAGTTTCGTCCGGCTACAAGGTTGAAAATGCATCTGACAACGCGGCCTATTGGTCGATTGCCACAACGATGCGCTCGGATAACAAGGCGCTTGGTGCTGTTGAGGACGCCATCGGCCTTGGTGCGGCCAAGACGGATACGGCCTATACCGGCATGGAATCGGCGATCGATGTGGTTACCGATATCAAGGCCAAGCTGGTTGCTGCCCGCGAACCAGGCGTGGACAAGGAAAAGATCAACAAGGAATTGGTCGAGTTGAAGAACCAACTGGGTTCTGTTGCCAAGTCCGCGTCGTTCAATGGCGAGAACTGGCTGTATGACAACAGCGAAACCACTGGCACGACCCAGGAAATGGTCGGCTCTTTCGTTCGTGGTTCCGATGGCAACGTGTCGATCAAGACGATCTCCTTTGATACGACCAACTCGATGCTGATCAATGACGAGGCGGCTGCTGGTGGTCTGCTGACCAAGGACACCGTTGCGACTTACGCCTATGGTACAACGACGACAACCGCTTCCTATTACCTGATTTCCTCGGTTGCAGGGGATGCGACCAGCAACGAAGTGACGCTGACCTCGTCCACCACGGACGACGAGATTGACGGCATGGTTGCCACGGTCGATAAGATGCTCTCGAACATGACGGATGCTGCTGCCACCATCGGTGCGACGACTTCACGCCTGAAGTTGCAGGATAGCTTCATCAAGGACCTGAGCGACACGATCGACACGGGTGTGGGCCGTCTGGTGGATGCGGACATGAACGAGGAATCGACCAAGCTGAAGGCGTTGCAGACGCAGCAGCAGTTGGGCATCCAGTCCCTGTCGATTGCCAACTCCAACTCCGAAAACGTGTTGTCGCTGTTCAAATAATACGGGGCTTGAAGGCGCTTACGCTTTTATTCTCAAAAAGTACAAAACTCCAAGCCGCAACAATGGCTTGGTGGTTTCACAAAGCCAGAGGCGACTACCGTTGGGATGCCCGAAATGGTGCTTGCCCGGTGTGTTGGCCCCACGATGTTTATCAAAGCCGCAGCACCCGCTGCGGCTTTTTTCATGCGCGCTTTTCTTTGGTCTTGAAAAAATTAGGAATTCGTTTACGTCTATTAAAAGTTTGCTAACCTGGTTAACCATTTGTTAACTAATTCAAGGTTAATAATCTATGAACAACGTTGGGTTGGCTACCAGGGCAAGAGCGTAGCCGACGTGCATGAAGCAGACCAGCGTTGCCGGTGTCTTCCATAAATCCGGCATGTCCCTTCACCTTCATGGGGCACTCTATGACCAGCATTATGACCAATACCTCCGCTATGGCGGCTTTGCAGACCCTCCGTGGCATCGACCAGAACATGGAGACGACGCAGAACAGAATCTCGTCCGGCTATAAAGTCGACAGCGCCAAAGACAATGCCGCCTATTGGTCGATTGCGACCACGATGCGCTCCGATAACAAGGCGCTTTCCACGGTTCAGGATGCTCTGGGGCTAGCTGCGTCCAAAGCAGATACCGCTTATACTGGTCTGGATTCCAGTATTGACGTGCTCAGCTCCATCAAGTCCAAACTGGTTGCGGCGCGCGAACCGGGCGTGGACAAGGACAAGATCAACCAGGAAATCAACGAGCTGAAGAACCAGCTCGCCTCCATTGCCGAATCCGCTTCATTCTCCGGCGAAAACTGGTTGTATAACGAATCGACCAATCCTCCCACCACCAAGGAAATGGTCGCCTCCTTCAACCGCGCCAGCGACGGTACGGTGTCGGTTACCACATTGAAGTTCAACACGTCCGAATCGACCCTGATCGATACCCAGGATGCTGAAAACGGCATCCTGACACGGACCACGGTTGCGACCTGGGCCTACGGTACGACCACCACGACAGGCACTTATTACCTGCTGGACGCGGAGTCGGTGACGCCTGCCACCGGCACCGAAATCACCCTGACCACCGACATGTCCAACGACGATCTCGATGGCATGATTTCAGCTGTCGATAAAATGCTTCAGGATCTGACCGATTCTGCTTCGACCTTGGGTGCGATCAGCAGCCGTATCGATTCCCAGGATACGTTCGTGAAAAACCTCAGCGATACGATCGACAAGGGCGTCGGGCGTCTGGTCGACGCGGATATGAACGAGGAATCCACCAAGATCAAGGCACTGCAAACGCAGCAGCAACTTGGCATCCAGGCGCTGTCGATTGCCAATACCAATGCCGAAAACATCCTGACGCTCTTCAAGTAGTTTTTCGACAACGGGCCGGAGTTACAATTTTCGCTTTCTGCCGTGCCGCCGGTCATCGGCATCTGGTGGAATCGTTGGACCGCGCAACTGCCCTGGCGCGGTCCAACATATTTTCAGGGGATGCAGCCGATACAACTGCAAAATCCGCCGGGGCATTTTCGTCCTAATCTGTCCAATTTCAGTAAATTATGCAGGGTGAGTGCCAATCGGCACGCCTGACCGCCTTGAGAAAATCCTCGCGCAAGTTTGGCCGCCTAGCTTCGACATCATGAAACAGGTGTTTGCGTTTGCCGTCATGCGGGAGATCGGGCCGTCTGTGACATCCTGCATGTCCTGAAAGGGGCCCTGGAAATGATCCTGGGTATCAGGTTGATGATTTAAGCTTTGGGCCTTACCCGGCCGAAGGTATTGTGCGTCGATAACGCCATAGGCGCGGTCTCGACGATAAGGGCCGTAAGGCCCGGGAGAAAATGACATGACGATGCCGCTCGCTCATTATTTGAAGGATTTCTCTGCGCCGCCGCCAGCGCCGATGGCTGCGGAGGCCATGAGTTTCAACGATGATGCGCTGATGTTCCCGGATATGCCGGTGCTTGAGCTTCCTCAGCCCGATCCGGTGGATGTGGAAAAAGAGCGGCAGAATGCCTATGCGGATGGCCATGACGCGGCGGTCAAGGAAGCGGATGAACGTCACGCCGAAGCGCTCAGCATTCTCGAAAAGGCCCATGCCGAAGCACTTCAGGAACTGACGGAAAAGCATCAGGCGGAGCTGGCGCGCGTGATCGCCGAAGGGCTTCAGCAGATTGCGACCGACCTGTCGCGCATTGTCGGCAGCCAGACGGTCGAGACATTGGCGCCCCTGCTATCGGATATGCTTGTCGACAAGGCCCTGGATGACATTTCAGGCCTGTTGAAGGCTGCTGTCCTGGAGGGAGCCGCAGGTCAGATCACCGTGACCGGGCCTGCCGCGCTGTTCAAGCAACTTGCCGACCGGATGGAAGGCCAAGACCTGTTGCTGAAACATGTCGAGGCCGATGATCTCGACCTGACGGTCGATGTCGGTGGCGCGGCATTGGTCACCCGCATTTCCGCCTGGACGGCCAGTCTGAAGAAAGTTCTGGCATGAGCGACGCTGAAAATCACCACCACGGCAAGAACGAGATCATCGTTATCAAGCGGCATGGCGGCGGCGATCACGACGGCGCCCATGGCGGCGCCTGGAAAATTGCCTATGCCGACTTCATGACCGCGATGATGGCCTTCTTCCTGGTCATGTGGCTGGTCAACGCCGCCAATGAGAAGACGACCGCTTCGGTTGCCAGCTATTTCAATCCGATCAAGCTGGCCGATGAAAAGCCAACCGAGAAGGGCGTGAAAAAGCCGGTCGATCAGGCTGAGGGCGAGGAGAGCAAGGAGCGCTCGAAAATCAAGGCCGAAGAGGAGACGCTCGGCAAGGCGGCGGCAACCGGCGAGGACATGACCTCGACCTCGGGCGATAAGCCCGTCTATTCGGAAGCGGATCTGTTCGAAAATCCCTATTCCGTTCTGGCCGAAATTGCCCAGGAAGTTGGTCAGCAAGCCAATGTCAGCGCCAAGGGTGAAGGCGGAGCAAGCGAATCCGGCCCGTCCACCGGCGCGTCGGGCGGCGAGGCTTACCGCGACCCGTTCGATCCGGATTTCTGGAGCCAGCAGATGCAGACGGCTCAGGGCAAGCCTGGCAAAGCCAAGCCTGACGAACAGCAAACCGTGGCCGAGGCGGAGGCAAAGCTCGATCCGTTCGCGCAAAAGCCGGTCGATCAGCAGGCTGCTACCGCAGCGTCGGCAACCGCACCGGATGGAGCGCAGGGCAATCCCCCGTCGAAGTCTCAGCCTGAGGCAAAGCCGCAGGTCGAAATCGACGGTCAGCAGGTAGCCATTGCCGTTCCCAAGGCGCGACCTGATCCCAAGCAAGTTGCCCGTGAAGAGCAGAATGCATCGGCTGGTAGCGACCAGACACAGCAGGCGGATCAACTTAAGCAGCAGATCGCCTCCGAAATCGGTGGTGTAGCGGGTAAATTGGCCGAGGGGTTGATTGTGCAGCCGGCTGAAGGTGGACTGCTGATAACACTGACCGACCAGTCCCAGGCCCCGATGTTCGATGTCGGCTCTGCCGTGCCGCGCAAGGAAATGGTGTTGGCGATGGAAAAGATCGGCAAGTTGTTGGCCGATCGCCAGGGTGCCGTGGTTATCAGGGGCCACACCGACGCACGCCAATATAAAGGCCCTGATAACGACAATTGGGGCCTCTCGATGTCACGCGCCCATTCGGCCTATTACATGCTGGTGCGCGGCGGGCTCGCACAAAACCGTATTACCCAGGTGTCCGGCTTTGCCGATCGCCGGCTGTTGAAGCCGGAGGACCCGTTGGCCGCAGCAAACCGGCGGATCGAGATCCTTGTTCAGGGAGACCAGAAGTAAGGTGATGACCGCGCGCAGATCCCTGGGTGCCAGATCTGGATTTTCCAGCTTCGCTTTCTATGGCGTGCTGCTGACCCTGGCTGTCGGCGGCCCTGTTGCCTGTGCGGGTCAGGCATATGCGGCAGGACCAAATACTCCTGCAAGCAATGGACCGAGCACCACCCCTGTTGCTGGCACAACCGGGCCTGCCAAAAGTCTTCCCGCAGGCGGCGACAGTGATAACCTGCCGCCTTATCTGATGTTGCGCTCTCTGCAATTTGTGCAGGATTCGGTTGTCCGCGGTGACCATTCGGCTGCGGATATGCAGCGTTTTCTTCTGACCCGGATCGACAAGCGGCTGCGGACGGCTGTGTCTTCAGATTTCGAAGACCCCCGCAATGTCGATGCGGCGCTGATCTACACGATGAGCGGCGGAAATCCGGCGACGTTGGACTATCTCGTTGCCCGCGACGTTGATGGACATTTCGACAACCGCGTCAGCGATATGTTGAGAAAATACTTGAGTGGTAAAGGCGTGCTGGTGGCAAGCTCGCTTGGCGAGATGGTACCGCTCTATCAGAACGGTCGGGTCGGGCCTTATATCGCGTTGGTGGCCGGGAATGTCACCCTGGTGAAAGATCCGGCTGCGGCTCTTAAATTCTTCGATATCGCCCGCCTTGTGGCGCCCGGCACCATTGTCGAGGAAGCGGCCCTGCGGCGGTCCTTCCAGATTGCCATGGATACCGGCCAGAATGGTCGCGCCATGGCCTATGCCAATCGCTATGCCCGGCGCTTTCTCTATTCGCCCTATGCCAGCCAATTTGCCGATCTCCTGGTGCAATTGGTTGTCGATCATTTCTCGGAGCTGGATAAGAACGATATTCTGGCGACATTGGCGACCATGGATCCGGATCGTCAGCGCGAAGTCTATCTGCGCATTGCGCGCCGCGCGACGATCAACGGCAATCAGGCTTTGGCCAGTCTTGCCTCCAGTCAGGCGCAAAGCCTGGCGGGCCTGCCAGATAAGAATGATCCTCAGGCGCTGCTTTATGGCGGCGCGGCGTTGATTTCGACCACCGACGTCAAAAACGCGCTGAGCACGATCTCACAATTGCCAAAAGATCAGCTGTCGGCCTCCGACAACGCCTTGCTGGAAGCAGCCCGGGCCGTCGCGCAGGAGATCATCACCTTGCCAACCGCGCCGCAAAGCCCATCGGCCTCGCCAAGCACGCCGCCGCCATCCGGGGACGATACTGCCCCGGATGCACCGGCCAATGTGTCCGATCAGCAGGACCCGGGTGCGCCGGCCAATGCCAAGGCGAATGTAGTGCCCGATGCTGGGATTGGCACGGCGCCGGTCAGTCCGGCCTCGGCAGATGCAAAGCAAAAGCCTGATCCGGAATTCCAGACATTCATGAGCGGCGGCCGATCTAAGCTTGAAGAAATAGACAAAATGTTGAAGGGGGAGGGCGTAACGAAATGATCGATGCCACTATCACAGCAGGTTCTGCCGCTTCGCCAGCCTATAGCAGCAGCCGTTCCGATCAAGGCAAGGGCGCGGGCAAGGGTTTTCTGGACGCTTTGGCCGATACGGCTGACCGTAGCCAAGCGCAGGAGCAAAACGCAGACGATGACGATGCTCCGGTGAATCAGGACCAGACAAAGACCCATTCGACTGCAATTTCGTCGTCATCGACCAAATCAACCACGTCCACAGTGACATCTGCTACAGCAGATCAGAAGAATTCGGCCCAGGCGGAGCAAGGTGATGTCGCTGATGATGAAGCCATTGTCGCCAGCGATGACGGCAAAGCACCGTCGCAAACCGTCGGCAATGCACCGATAGCTGCTGGCGATACCAGGGCTGCTGCACTGATTGCCAAGGCTTTGGCGAGCCAGACCAAGACTCAAACCCAAGCCCAAACCCAAACCCAAACCCAAACTGAGGTCCAGACACAAGGGCAAACAGAGACCGCATCTTCCTCCGGGGAGAAGACCGATGAGAGCCGGATGCTTGCAAAGCTTGTTGCGGCCCTGACCCAGCAGGGTGATGCCGCGACTGAGGCTGCTACTGCTGGCGCAAATGCGGACGAGGCACTCGCTGCCGAGACTGAAGGCGCTGGAGATGAGACCGGCAAGATCGCCGTCAAAGGCCGACAGGAAAATGGTACGCCTTTGCTCGCGGCCCTGGCAGCTCTCAAGTCGACCACGACCGATGAGGAAGCCGCTACGGCGGCGGCTCAGTCAGACATGCCCGGGGTTACGAAAACCCAGACCAAGGACGGCTCCAAGACGGCAAAGCCTGCCGCCGACGATACCAAAGAAACGGCTGTAGAGCCAAAGGTAGCGACGGGCGCGCAGGATGCCTTGACATTATTAGGCGATTTGAGCGCCGGACAATTGCAGCAAGTTGCCCGCCAGGCAGGCAGCCAGACAACAGCAGAGGCCACGACCGGTAATGGCGATACGGCATTGACCGCTGTCGCTGGCCAGGTTGCGTCGCAGGACGGCAAGATGGGTAAGATCGGCCAAGGGACTTCAGAGGTTGATTTAGCCAAGCAGGCCAAGGCCGCCCAGTCGGGGCCGCAGGATGCCGTCTCACCGGCGACCAAGGAAACGGTCAAGGATAGCAGTGCTGCGGATGCCCTCCATCTGGTCACCAGCAGCGATGCCTCGGCGTCGCATGCCGATGACACCGCGAGCCAGCCGGCAACGACCGGTATCGATCCATTGCAGAATGTCAGCGTGCTTGACAGCCGACGCATTATTGCCCCGGTCAATACCAGCAATGGCGCCAATATTGCCGCATCCATGGCTGGTGACAGTTCCTGGGCGCAGGCCATGCACACTCATGCTTCCGATAAGCTCGGCACCAGCGAACAGATCAGCACCGATCGCACGATGAACACGCTCAAACTGAAGATGACGCCGGAAAATCTGGGAAGCGTCACGGCAACTCTGAAGCTGACGAATGGCGAATTGACGGTCAGCCTGGTTGTTGAAAACAGCGCTGCATATCGAAAGCTGAACGAAGACCAGAACGGTCTTGTCGCGGCGCTGAAAAGCCATGGCTTCTCGGTTGATAACGTCCAGATCAGCATAGCCAGCACTGAAAAGCCCAATAATGACAACCAGACCAATTCCCAGAGCCAGAGCAGCAATCAGCAGAGCATGCAGCAGGGCGGCGGCAGTTCCAGCCAGGGCGGTAATCGTTCACAAGCGCAGCCGATTTTTGATGTGTATGGACAGACATCCGGAGGTCCAGTCGATGATGCGGCACGTTCTGGGACGGTGGGCACCGGCGGTAATGCTTCTGGTGGCAGCGGTCAGCTTTACCTGTAACGAGGGCCATGCTTCTGCTTCAGCAGGATTATGCGAGCGCGAAATTAGCAATGCTGCGGCCAAATATGGGATACCCGAAGGGATCCTCTATTCGGTCGGCCTGACGGAAACCGGGCGCAAAGGGTCACTTCAGCCTTACGCTCTCAATGTCGAGGGCAAGGCGCTGTTTCCCGATTCCATGACGGATGCCATGCAAACCTTCGCGCTCGCCAAGCAGCAGGGCGCGAAATTGATCGATATTGGTTGCATGCAGATCAACCATTATTTCCATCACGAGAATTTCCACTCGCTCGAAGAGATGTTCGACCCGAAACGGAACGTCGAATATGCCGCAAAATTCCTGGTCGCGTTGCATGGAAGACACGAAACCTGGACAATGGCAGTTGCGCGTTATCATGCCGGCCCAAACAACGATCCAGCCCAAAAACGCTATGTTTGCAGGGTGATTGCCAATCTCGTTGCAACCGGATACGGCAACTGGACCGTGAATGCGCGGCAATTTTGTCAGCAATAACAACCTGACACGCCGGAAATGATGGCTTCTCTGTCAGAGATCACAATGCCATTCTGTCAGCAAAAACAATCTTTAGTTGATTGCCTGCCCTGATCTTGCCCACATTAGTATCGAATAATTTTTTCATGTGCTCGCGGCTTTGCAAGCGTTTTGTTAACCTTTTTCACAGGAAAATAGTGTGTGGTTAACGGCGACGACACAAGATGTAGGTCAAATCACCCCTAAAATCTTAATCAACTATTAATAACTATCATTAACTTTCTACAGTTGTCGTTTTACCCCCCGATTCGTACCCATTGTTGTGTTGAAACACCACACTGATTCGGAGGCGGACGAATGATCGTAGTGGTTGATGAGCGCGAGCTCGTTAAGAATGGATACACGTCTTTATTTGGACGTGAAGGAATACCTTCGACCGGGTTTGACCCGATCGAATTTGGTGAATGGGTTGCCTCGGCGGCCGATAGCGATGTTGCAGCCGTGGAAGCGTTTCTGCTTGGTCAGGGAGATCGCACAGGCGATCTGCCACGGGCCATCCGGGATCGTACGACGGCTCCGGTGATTGCGGTCAGTGACCAGCCATCGTTGGAAGCAACACTTGCCCTGTTTGACAGTGGCGTGGATGACGTGGTGCGCAAGCCGGTCCACCCGCGGGAAATCCTGGCGAGAGCTGCGGCCATTCGGCGGCGCCTGAAGGCTGTGGCCAACTATACCGAAATCGGCGCAATCCGCGTCTATTCGGATGGCCGCGATCCTGAGATCGGTGGAGAGATTTTCCCCTTGCCGCGCCGCGAGCGCCGCATTCTGGAATATCTAGTCGCCAATCGCGGCCGGCGCGTGTCCAAGTCTCAGATCTTCAATGCGATCTACGGCATCTTCGACGAGGAAGTCGAAGAGAACGTGGTCGAAAGCCATATCAGCAAGCTGCGCAAGAAACTGCGCAAGAAGCTTGGTGTCGATCCTGTCGATTCCAAGCGGTTCCTTGGATATTGTATTGATTGGAAATAACAATCTGGCGGCCATGCCGCCAGATTCTCAGGGCCTTGCAGCCAAATGTGCTCTTAAGCGTTTTTTCAAACAGCTTCACGCAAGGCCCACTTCATAATCTTCTCACACGACGATCGAATGGGGACGTGGTATGAGCCTTTCAGGCAGCATGAATACAGCCGTATCCGGTTTGCAGGCCCAGGCCAGCAAGCTGAGCACGGTCGGCGACAACGTCGCAAACTCGGATACGACAGGCTACAAGCGGGTATCAACCGCATTTTCCAGCCTGGTTGTCGGTTCCTCGGGCAGTGGAACCTATAACTCCGGCGGCGTGCAAACGACGACGGTCAACAGCATTTCCGAGGAAGGCTCTTATCAGTCGAGCACGTCGGAAACCGATCTGGCGATCAAGGGCGATGGCTATTTCGTCGTTCAGGACGAAGCCGGCAGCGTTTTCCTGACGCGAGCTGGCGATTTCAAGGCCGATGACAATGGGTATATGGTCAATTCGGCCGGCTACACCTTGCTGGGCTACTCCTATGAAAATGGCGAACCGGCCTCGGTTATCAATGGTTTTGAAGGTCTCGAACCCGTCAAGATCCAGGACAGCAGCATTTCGGCCAATGCCACGACCAATGCAGTGATCGACGGTAATCTGAAGTCCGGTTCTGATATCGTGACCAGCGATCTGCCTTCCAGCAACAGCGCCAGCGCCACATGGACCTTCAAGAGTTCCATGGTTGCTTATGACAGCCTTGGCAATGCCAACCAGTATGACATCTACTATACCAAGACCGCCGACAACGAATGGCAGGCGGATATCTTCCGCACTAGCGAGGCAACTGACGAGACCAATTTCCCTTATACCAATGGTGTTCTCGGCAGCACGACCCTGACCTTCGATTCCGATGGCGCAGTCTCCAGCGGCGGGACATTTACCTTTACCGACAGCACGACCAGTTCGCCTCAGACGATCGATGTGGATATGTCGGACATGACCCAGTTGAACAGCGCCAATTCCTCGACTGGCGACGTCGATGGCAATGGCGCCAGCGCGGCATCCTCCGTCACGGTCAACAGCAGCGGCAATATCGTTGCGACCTATCAGGATGGCTCGACCGCCAATCTCTACAAGGTGGCGCTGGCCACGGTTGCCAGCCCCGACAATATGAAATCGGTCAACGGCACAGCCTATCAGGTCACGGCGGATGCAGGCACGGTCGTGGTTGGTTTTGCCAATACCGGCAGTTTCGGCAGCATCAATTCCAAGACGCTTGAAAGTTCCAATGTCGATCTCGCGACGGAACTGACCAACATGATCCAGTCCCAACGCAGCTATAGCGCCAATTCCAAGGTGTTCCAGACGGCGGCGGATATGCTGGATACGCTGATCAGTCTGAAGCGGTAATCCTATTTTTTAAAAGGCAGTGTCATGTCTCTTTCGTCAACGATGAATACGGCAACAACTTCTCTCGGCAATACCGGCGTCCAGTCGCAGGTTCTGTCGAAGAATATTGCCAACTCCCAGACGGAAGGTTACGTCAAGCGTGACGCTGCCACTATTTCGACCAGCACCGGAGGGGCGCAGGTCGTTACGACCCGCAACGAAGATGCTGTCTTGCAAAAGCAGATGCTGTCAGGGCAGTCCCAGGCGGAAGGGCAGGATACGCTCAATACCGGTCTGGACCAGTTGAAGGCCCTTCTCGGCGGCAATGATTACGAGTCGTCGCCGTCGACCTATATCAACAAGCTGCGGGATGCGATGCAATCCTATGCGGCGCAGCCCAGCGAGTTGTCCCTGGCGGAAACGGCGGTCAGCGCAGCCCAGGATGTGGCGACCTCGATTAACAATACTGCCGAGGGCATCAGTAACGTCCGGGCCCAGGCCGACGACGCCATCAAGGACGACGTCAACAAGCTCAACGATCTTCTGTCGCAGTTTGAGACCGTCAATCAGTCCGTCGTCAAGGCGACAGCGACAGGCAACGATCCCAACGACGCCCTCGACCAGCGCGACAAACTTGTCTCGGATATTTCGAAGATTGTCGGTGTATCGTCGGTCAAGCGCGATAACAACGACATGGCGCTCTACACCAATGATGGCACCGTGCTGTTCGATAAGCAGCCGAGGACGGTGACATTCGACTCGACCGGTGCTTATGGTGCTTCAACCGAGGGCAACTCGGTCTATATCGATGGCGTTCCCGTCAAGGCTGGTACGGGGGGGAACACCACGGCGGAAGGATCGATCGCCGCCAATCTGCAGATCCGCGATTCGATTGCGCCGCAGATGCAGCAGCAGTTGGACGAGACCTCACGGTCGCTGATCAAGATGTTTTCGGAAACGGAACCATCGACTAAAGACAATGACATGCCGGGCCTCTTCACATGGGAAGATGGAACGACGCCGGAAGATGGAACGCTTGTTTCCGGTATCTCGGAATCATTCAAGGTCAACAGTGCTTACGTGACCGCGGAAGATGGCGATCCAACCCTTTTGCGGGACGGTGGCGCCAATGGCTCGAATTACACCTGGAATACAACGGAAGGTGTCAGCTATTCGGAATTGCTCGACGACCTTGTCACAGGTTTCGAAGATGAAAGGGACTTCGATTCATCGGCAGGTCTCGGTGACACCTCCAATGTCCTCGACTATGCCTCGAACTCCGTCGGCTGGCTCGAAAGCTATCGTTCGACGGCTGATTCGGCCAATGAAACCAAATCCGCCTTGTCGCAGCGGGCCACGGAAGCCTATCAGAACAAAACAGGCGTCAATCTCGATGAAGAATTGTCGAAGATGCTCGATATCGAGCAATCCTATAAGGCTTCGACCAAGCTGATGAACGCTGTCGATGAGATGCTGAAATCCCTCTTGGAGATCGCATAAGCCATGAAGACATCGAGCATATCCAGTCTTACCATCCAGAACGCCATGCGTCTCACGATCAGTGATGCGCAAAAGCAGATGTCGGATGCTCAGACAGAAGTGACGACCGGCAAATACGCAGATGTCGGAACAGAACTGGGCGCCAAGACATCTTCGGCCGTGGATCTCAACCGAGATTCCCTGCGCTTGCAGTCACTGATGGACACCAATTCCATCGTCTCGACCCGTCTCGATGCCTCTCAGACGGCGTTGGATACGATTGCATCGGCAGCAACGACAATGCAGTCGACGCTGGTTGGTCTTGGTACCAGCACTGACAGTACGACGCTGGACTCCGCGCAAAAGACCATGAAAAGCGCAATGGACAGCTTCATTGACGCCGCAAATACCTCTGTGAACGGTGAATATCTGTTTTCTGGTATTAATACCGACGTGAAGCCGATTACTGATTACTATTATATCGATGACGACGGCAATGAAACGGACGCCAAGCAGAATTTCGACAATCTGTTTTCCGGATATTTCGGCATGTCGCCTGACGATGATGGCGTCAGTGGTATCAGCGCTGACCAGATGGACGATTTCATGGAGAACGTCCTTGAGCCATCCTTTGACGGGGCGGACTGGACGGACAATTGGTCGGCGGCCACCGATGAGACAATGACGAGCCGGATCAGCAAAAACGAAGTTATTCAAAGCTCATCCAGCGCCAACTCCGATGGCTTCCGCTATACAGGCCTTGTTTCGGTGATCGGCAGCGAAATGCTGAACGGCAATTACTCGACCGAAACCCGCAATGCGATGATCTCCAAGGCCATCGAATATTCCGGTCTTGCCGTTTCCGGTATCAATGACGAGCGTACACAATTGGGCCTGTCCCAGGAACGTGTCACCAACGCAAACGATTCCTTAACGTCCCAGAAGGACATTATTGAAAACCAGTTAAGCAATTTGACCGGTGTGGATGCCTATGAAGCATCGACCCGTTTGAACAACCTGCAATCTTTGGTCGAGACGTCATACACCTTGACCGCACGCTTGCAGAAGCTCAGCCTTGTGGATTACCTTTGATGATCAAGGGTGGGGTGGAGTAGAGGAAATCTAGATGTACCAGTTTTCCTACAATGAGATTATGGAGGATGGGGTTGCCGACGCTAAGGAGCGTGAGCGCCAGGTTCTCGACAGATCGATAGACTTGCTGAGCCAGGCCAGGACTGCCGGAAAATACGGCCGTGAAGGCATTGAGGCTCTTTACTATACGCGCCGCGTCTGGATCCGCTTTATTGAGGATCTCAAGCAGCCGGACAACCAGCTTGGCACGGAACTTCGAGCCAATCTCATTTCAATTGCCCTTTGGATATTGAAGGAATGTGACCGCATCAGAAAGCGGGAATCCGACAATTACCAAGGCATAATCGATGTAACCACCATCATCAGGGATGGACTTAAATGAAGAGCACCTTGCGAATCTCGCTGAAATCCGGGGAACGAATCTTTATCAATGGTGCCGTTTTGCGCGTCGATCGGAAGGTTGCCCTTGAATTCTTGAACGATGTGACATTTCTGCTGGAAAACCACGTGCTCCAGCCGGAAGACGCCAATACCCCGCTACGCCAGCTCTATTTCATCGCCCAGATGATTCTCATCAATCCGGAAGGCAAGGAACAGACGCTGACCATGTTCCGCAAGTCGATCGTGATGTTGCTGTCCTGCTTCCAGGATGACGAGATCCTGGCTGAATTGAAGCGGATCGACGCTCAGGTCGTCTCAGGGCGCGCCTTCGATGCATTGAAGGCCATTCGCGGTCTTTATCCTGTCGAGGATAGAATCCTGAACAACCAGGAAATGGCACCGGCAACCATCGAGCAGATCCGCAAGGAGATCGCACCATGGCGGTAGATGCAACGACCTCTGCGACGTCTACGAGTTCCTCGTCCTCTTCGAGTTCGGCGACTTATACCAATCCGTTCGCCAACGCATCGGCCAACTCGGATGCGGCAGACGCATCCATGGATTATAACAGCTTCCTTCAGCTTCTGATCGCCCAGTTGCAGAACCAGGACCCGACGGATCCGATGTCTGCCACGGAACAGGTGTCTCAGCTTGCAACTTATTCGCAGGTCGAGCAGTCCATCAAGACCAATACCCTGCTGCGCAGCATGTTGCAGGCGGAAGCCTTGACACGGGCCGGCGATATCGTCGGCAAGACGGTGACAAGCTCGGACGGCGAAACGACGGGTGTTGTCTCCAACGTCAAGGTCGCCGACGACGCCGTGACACTCACCACCAGCAGCGGTGGCACAGTAGAGCTGCAGACCGGCGTCAACTTCTCGAGCGGCTCCTGACCGGTCATTTCCATTCCGCCGTAACCGGTCGGGATGGAAAATGCAAAAGGCTTTAACGACTGTGAAATTCCTCAAATCGATTGGGATTTGAGGAATTTTGCTTTATCAATTGAGTCGTGTCGGGCGGCATGATGTCGCTGGAGGAATGCCGATGAATGAAGCAGATGCCCTCGATATCATGCGCGCCGCTGTATGGACCGTGCTGATTGCCTCGGGGCCAGCCGTTCTGGCCGCGATGATCGTCGGCGTCGTGGTCGCCTTGATCCAGGCATTGACCCAGATCCAGGAAATGACCCTGACATTCGTCCCGAAAATCGTTGCGATCATGGTGACGATCGGTATTTCCGCTCCCTTTGTCGGCTCTCAAATTTCGATTTTTGCCAATCTGGTGTTTTCCCGGGTCCAATCGGGGTTTTAAACCAATACGCAGCCGTTCGTCGTGACGCATTCGCCTTGAGATAAGGGCATCCTCGCGCAAGCTTTGTCCGCTAGTCCTGTCGCCATCATGGCGGATTCTCGTTCCGCCAGCCTTCTCATGAAGAGATGGAACAGGACATGGCGCAAGCACCGACGACCTCACTTCCGACAGTTGCCAATAATCGCAGCCGAGAAATCGGCTTTGCCATGGGCATTGTCGCTATTCTCTGCATTCTCTTTCTGCCGATCCCACCCTTCCTGATCGATATGGGGCTGGCGTTTTCCATTGCCCTTTCCGTTCTGATCCTGATGGTGTCGCTCTGGATACAACGGCCGCTGGATTTCTCATCTTTCCCGACCATTCTGCTGATTTCGACCATGGTGCGCCTGTCGCTGAATATCGCGACGACCCGTGTTATCCTGTCGCATGGTCATCAGGGCCATGATGCGGCCGGCAGTGTCATCGCCGGGTTTGCCAACCTGGTCATGTCCGGCGATTTCGTGATCGGTCTGATCGTCTTTGCCATTCTGGTCACGGTCAACTTTATCGTCATCACCAAGGGTGCTACCCGTATCGCGGAAGTCGGCGCCCGCTTCACCCTGGATGCCATTCCCGGCAAGCAGATGGCGATCGATGCCGATCTCTCGGCGGGAATTATCGAGGAAAGCGAAGCTCAACGCCGGCGCAAGGAACTGGAGCAGGAAAGCTCCTTCTTCGGCGCCATGGACGGTGCCTCGAAATTCGTGCGCGGCGATGCGGTCGCTGGTCTGATCATCACCGCCATCAATATCGTCGGTGGCATTATCATCGGTTACTTCCGCCATGGCATGCCCATCAGCGAAGCAGCCGACGTGTTCGTCAAGCTCTCGGTGGGCGATGGTCTGGTCTCGCAGATCCCCGCTCTGATCGTCTCGCTCGCCGCCGGCCTGCTCGTCACCCGTGGCGGCAATGCCGGGTCCACGGACGAAGCGGTCATCAACCAGCTGAGCGGCTATCCGCGTGCATTGTCGGTCGCCTCCGGTCTGATGTTCCTTCTGGCGATCATTCCGGGCCTGCCCTTGCTGCCCTTCGTGACCCTCGGCGGTATCATGGCGTTCGGCAGCTGGTACATTCCCCGCCAGGTGGAAGCCGTGAACCTTGCGAAGCGCCAGGTCGAGGAAAAGAAGGTTATTCAGAACAAGGAAGCCGAAAAGGATTCGGTCAAGAGCGTGCTGAAAACCTCCGAGATCGAGCTGGCGCTCGGCAAGCTGGTTTCGACCCGCCTGCTTGGCTCGCATCAGGAACTGGCTTTCCGCGTCGGCAAGATGCGCAAGAAATTCGCCAGCCAATACGGTTTCGTCGTGCCCGAAATCAAGGTGACGGATGATATCGCCATCCCGGACAAGTCCTACCATATTCGGGTCCATGGCACGACCATCGCCTCGAACCTGTTGCGGGTTGGCGAAGTGCTTGTTGTCACCGGCAATGGCCGCAAGCCGCGCATTCCCGGTGACGAAATTCGCGAACCCGCGTTTGGCATGCCAGCCGTCTCGATCATGGAAGCCTTTACCGAAGACTTGAAGCGCGAAGGTTTTCATCCGATCGACAATGTCTCTGTCGTGCTGACCCATTTGAGCGAGGTTATCCGCAACAATCTGCCGCAGCTCTTGTCCTATAAGGACGTGAAAATCCTGATCGATCGGCTCGATCCTGAATATAAGAAGCTGGCAGACGAGATCTGCTCCTCGCATATGTCCTATTCCGGCTTGCAAGCCGTGTTGAAACTGTTGTTGGCCGAACGGGTGTCGATCCGTAACCTGCATCTGATCCTCGAGGCCGTGGCCGAACTGGCGCCGCATGTGCGCAAAACCGAGCAGATCGTTGAACATGTGCGTGTGCGCATGGCGCAGCAACTGTGCGGCGACCTGACCGACAATGGCGTGCTGCGGGTCCTGCGATTGGGCAGCAAATGGGATCTGGTCTTCCATCAGGCCCTGAAGCGCGACAACAAGGGCGAGGTTGTCGAATTCGATATCGACCCGCGTTCGCTGGAAGAGTTCAGCGAGCAGGCCAGCCGGGTTATTCGTGAATTCATGGACCGCGGCCTGCCTTTCGTGCTTGTCACGTCGCCGGAAACACGGTCTTATGTGCGCATGATTATTGAACGCTTGTTTGCAACCCTGCCGGTGCTGTCACATGTCGAATTGGCCAAAGGCATCGAAATCAAGATCCTGGGATCGATTTCATGATCACTGATCCGCAAGGATCGGTACTGGCGGTGTTCCTGGTTTTTTGCCGTATCGGTTCCTGTTTCATGACCATGCCGGGTTTTGCGTCTTCGCGCATTCCCACCCAGATCCGCCTGTTGGTCGCGGTCGCGGTTTCCATGGCCTGCACGCCGCTCGTTTGGGATTCCGTGTATCCCAAGGTGAGCAGCGGCGGTTCGATTTTCGTCGCGCTGATCTTTACGGAAACGCTGATCGGCGCGGTCTTCGGGTTGATTACCCGATTTTTCACGCTGGGCCTGCAATTTGCCGGCGCGATTCTGACGATGATGATCGGTTTCAACAGCACGGCCACGGCGGATGTTCTGGAAGACGGTGCCGAAAACCAGATGACCAACATGATCAGCTTTTGCGGGCTGATGATGTTGTTCATGATGGATTTTCATCATGTTATCTTCCGGGCGCTGATCGACAGCTATACGGTCATGCCGATGGGCGGCGTGCCCGATACCCAGAAAATGCTGATAACGCTGACGGATACCGCCTCGCGGACCTATATGCTGATGCTGCGGCTTTCCAGTCCCTTCATCATCTATGGCCTGATGTTCAATCTCGGGGTCGGCCTGGTCAACAAGCTGGCACCGCAGATCCCGGTCTACTACATCTCCACCCCCTATCTTATAACAGGGGGAATGCTGCTGGTTTATTGGTCGATCGGGGTGATGATGCGCCAGTTTGCCGACGCTTTCATCCCGATCTTCCTGGGGCATTGATATGAGGGGCAACTGACATGATAGGGCCAGAGGTGACTGAAATGCTCTCGATGAGGCCGTGTTATGGGACCCGATAAGAAATCCAAGAAATTGAAGCGGCTGGTGGCCGTGCAGCGGCATTTGGAAAAGATCGCTGAGTACGATCTCGTCGAGACCGCGCGCCAGCGCCAGGAAATTGCGGCTGGCCTCGAACGGGTAATCGAGGCACTGGGGTCGATGGACCCGGTGCATAGACTGTTTGCCCAATCCTATGCGGATCGCTTCGACCGGCTTTCGGGCGATGACCGGCGCATGGCCGATGTGCAGCGGGTGCAGGAAAACAAGGTTTTACGCCAGCGCACCAAGGCTGAACGGCTGCAAGACAAGATGCTCGAGGCGCGCGGACACGAGGACCGCGAAGCCGAGGATGAAATGCTTCAGGATCTGATCGACCTGACATTTGCCACACCAGCCTCCAGCAAGCTTCACGAGAGATAGTGGTTCCAGTTGATTTTCAGGGAACGAACACCGTGGCTATTTCTCCTCCAAGCGATCTTGTTATGGATGTTGTGCGGGCGGCCGAACCGTCTGCCATGGCAGAGGCCCAGCAAAGGCTGCAATCGGCACGCGCCAGTGTCCAGGCCGCCAGCCTGAACGAAAAAAGCGCCGGCTTCGAAGTGGCGATGAACACTTTGAACGATGGCGCTTCCACCAAGGCGGGGCTGGCCAATCGCGCCACCAATACGATCAAGGCGAGCGATATTCCCAAGCCTTACCGGCAATATGAAGGTATCGTGTTGCAGAATTTCATTTCCAACATGCTGCCCAAAGATAGTGAAGCTGTTTTTGGCAAGGGCAATGCCGGTGAAATCTGGAAAAGCATGATGGCCGAGCAGATCGGCAATACCATTTCCGAGCGTGGCGGCGTTGGCATTGCCAAGCAGATGTATGCCGATGAAATGGCAAAACTGCGCAACAAGGGCGCCCAGAACGCCACGACAGACCCCGCTCAGCAGAACATGGCGCAGATGCGGCTTGACGAGATCGAGCGCAAGTCACTTGGCCTTGCGGGTTCCGAAGAGGCAACCGACACGGTCAAGGCGCCCTTTTCTGGCGCTGCCACCACAGTTTGATCTTGTCGCGGTAGGGTACGCAGTTTGTAGCAGGGCATGATTATCCCCCATGCCCTGGGATGCCTGCCTTGCGACGGGGCTCAACATAAAAATATGCGCAGATTAAAAAGTGACATCAGCCCCGGCGCCACAGCGTAGGCGCTTGGCTGTCGGAATTCAAGGAACAGATTTTTCATGGAACATGTGTCCAACGACTACCGGATCAAGACCGTTCTCGGTCGCCTCGAAATGATTGTCGACAACGAGAATCATCGAATCGGCAAGGATCCGCAGTTTGATTTCAAGGTTTCGAACGCCCACAAAAGCCGCTGCCTCTACGAACTGACAATGTTGTTTCGCGATACCGATCCAAAGGAAATTGCTATCAATTATGTCGAGCAGATGCATGGACTGAAGAAAAAGCTGGCCTTGAACGCAAGACGGGTCGAGGCACATCTGGATGCCGTGCGTGCTGTGGCCGATATTCTGCGCAGTGCCGTTCAGGATGCCGATGGTGATGGCACCTATTCCCAGGAACAGTTTCTCTACAGAGAAAATTAATGGTCAAGATTGTCATTGCCGGCGTATGGGCCTGCATCGTCGCTCTCGTCGCCGTCTACTTTTCCATCCAGGTTGCTACCGCGCCGCCTCCGGTCGAAGTGGCCAAGGCGCCACCGACTGAAGTGGTGCGCGGCGAAGCTATCACTGTGCCGTTTCTCGAGAACGGCAAGGTGAAAGGCTATTTCATCGGCCGGTTCTCCTTCATGGTCGACAAGGAAAAAGCTGGGGCCATGCAAATGCCGATGACGGAACTGATGACAGACCAATTGTTTACCCTGCTGGTCGGCAACTCAATGGTTGACCTGTCGAAATCGACCAAACTCGACATCGATGGTTTCAAGCAGGCCATCAAGACCGGCATCAACAAACGCCTCGGCAGCGATGTCATCAATGACGTGCTGATCGAGCAGCTGGACTTCCTCGGCAAGGACGATATTCGCGAAGGTGGTGGCGGCAAGCCGAAACTGCTGCCAGCGGTCAAGATCGTTGAAGGAGAGAAGGCCCCGGAAGGTGCGGCGCCTGCACATTGATATGAACGGCTATTGAAGAGGCCGTTGGTACTCCGGTTTCGAATATTTCAAGCCATTGATACATTTGAAATATGCGAAATCCTTTGAAGGACGAGGATGCGGTTCACATCTTCGCGCTTCCTTATGAGAGGCATGGCTGGAGCGATCGCGGTAAACGAAGTATAAACGAAAAGCCTGTATTTCTAGCGGGCTACTTAAGTCGGATTTTATGCCTGCCTGTTATTCTGGGTGTGGTTTCAATCTGGCTCGTCATGTTTATGAACACCGTTACCACGCGCAAAGCCCCTGTCGCAGATGCTGATGAACAGATCAGCACGGCGCGCCTTATTCATAGGGTTCGCCAGGATCTGGCCGGAGACTGGGGTCGCCTCCATCATGATGATGAGTTCCACCCGATGAACCTGATTTCAACCGCACAGCAGATTGCCCCGAAAAAGATCCTGTTCGGCATGCCGATCTTCGATCTCTCCTGGGTTTCCGGCCTTAGCCTGATCGCGCAATATGCGGCAACGCCTGGCGCGCATGCGCAGGTTTCTTTCCTGAATGCCAACAATATCAACATCATGCTGAGGGATGCCGCCTATCGCGATGTCCTTAAAGGACATATCGTTCTGCCTGATGGGATAGGCATGGACCTGGCGGCGAGCATCATCGATGGCGAACCCTTTGCCGCCAATCTGAACGGCACGGATTTCGTGCCTGCCCTGTTTACCTATATGGAAGAGCCGCGCCGCATCGGCCTGATTGGCGCAAAGCCCGGTGTGCTGGCCGGTGCGGTTGCCCGTTTCCGCAAGCATGCGCCATGGCACGAGTTCGTGCCGGTGGCCGACGGCTTTTTCGACAATGAGGAACTGCCGATCATTCTCGAGCGGCTTGAAGATGCCAAGATCGACGTGCTGCTGGTCGGCATGGGCACCCCCTTGCAGGAAAAATGGATTGCCCAGCATATCAAGCCACAGCATGCGCGCGTGGTGTTCGGCGTCGGCGCGTTGTTCGATTTTGTTTCCGGTACCATGCCACGCGCACCTGCCTGGATGCGCAAGATCCGCTGTGAATGGCTCTACCGGCTGACACGGGAGCCGAGCCGATTGTGGCGGCGCTATTTGATCGGCATTCCGGTCTTTCTCTTGCATGTGCTGCGCTTCAAGCTGTCGGCCCGCCGCGACAAGGCGGCCGCGCAACAATAATTGCCACTCAACCCACCTTCACGGATCACGATGATTTTTTAATGCCAGACCGTGTTTTTGCGTTTGAAAGCGCCGATGGCAGTGGTAGCTACCGTTGTCCCATGAGCCAGATTTCAGATGGCTCTTAAGCCTTTCAGCGAGAGGAAACCCAACGTGGCAATGGTGATTGACGGAAAGCAGGTCGCGGCATCGGTAATTGAGGCCGTCAGGATCAGTTCCGAGGCATTCGAAAGAGACAGCGGCCAGAAGGTCGGTCTTGCCGTGATCATCGTCGGCGATGATCCGGCCAGTCACGCCTATGTCGGTTCCAAGGGCCGGATGGCCAAGCAATGCGGCTTTAATTCGGTTCAGCATACCTTGCCGGAGGAGACCAGCCAGCAGCAATTGCTGGATCTGGTGGCGAGCCTCAATGCCGACCCCGCCATTCATGGCATCCTCGTCCAATTGCCGCTGCCCAGGCATTTCGACAGCGAGGCGGTCATCCAGTCCATCCTGCCGGAAAAAGACGTGGATGGCCTGCATGTGGTCAATGCCGGTAAGCTGGCGACTGGCGATCTCGAAACCGGGCTGATTTCCTGTACGCCTGCGGGTGCAATGCTGCTGGTGCGCCAGATCCACGGGGCTGATCTCTCCGGTCTGAACGCGCTGGTGATCGGTCGTTCCAACCTGTTCGGCAAGCCGATGGGCCAATTGCTGCTCAACGCCAATGCTACCGTTACCATGGCCCATTCCCGTAGCCGCGATTTGGCTTCTCTGGCCCGCCAGGCCGATATTCTGGTGGCGGCGGTCGGTCGGGCTGAAATGGTCAAGGCCGATTGGGTGAAAGACGGCGCGACCGTGATCGACGTCGGCATCAACCGCGTCGCCGCCCCTGAAAAAGGCGAGGGCAAGACCAAACTGGTCGGCGATGTGGCCTTTACGGATTGCGCGCAAAAGGCGGGTGCGATCACCCCCGTTCCCGGTGGCGTCGGCCCGATGACCATCGCCATGTTGATGGCCAATACGGTGATCGCGGCCTATCGTAGCGCAGGCAAGCAGCCGCCGAAATTCTGACTATCCAGCAGGCGCCGGGCCGGTCGAGGCCCGGATGACCAGTTCAGCCTGCCAGATTTCCTGGAGGGGAGAACCCTCCGGGGGCTGGGCGATGTCGGCGATCAGCCGTTGCGCCACGCGCCGGCCGGCGTCTCTCAGCGATGAGCGTGTCGTGGTGAGCGGCACCCGGAAATGTTCCGGCTTTAGCAGCGGCAGATCGTCGTCATGGGCGACCAGCGAAATATCCTGACCCACCGTCAGCCCTGCGTCGTTGATGGCCCGTACCGCCCCCAGCGCCAGCACCGTACTGGCGCAGAGGACAGCGGTCGGACGCTCTGGCTGATGGAGCAGGGCGCTCATCTTTCGGTAGCCCCATTCGTCGGTCATCAGCGTATGGCTGATTGCCTCAGGTGGAAGCGCAAGGCCTGCGGCTGTCAGCGCCTTTTGGGTGCCTTGCAGCCGACGATAGGCGAAATCGAGGTCTGCCGGACCGTTTAAAACCGCAAAGCGGCGATGGCCAAGCCCGATCATCAGGTCTGTCGCCTGTCGGAAAGCCCCTTCATTGTCGATATCCAGATAGGGATAGTCCTCGGCAATGCCTTGGGAACGGCCATGCACGATGAAGGGCACCGACAGCGATTTCGCCATGGCGATGCGGGGGTCGCTGGCCCGGAGATAGGCAAGATAGAACGCATCCACCGCGCCGCTGCCGACGAGGCCGCGAATGGCCTGCTCTTCCGCCTGAGGATGGGCGGGAATGATGACGAAGTGAAATTCATGCTGAAGACAGGTCTCGGCAAGCCCGCTCTGGAATTCCGCGAAGTGGATGTCGGAGCTGCGATCCGGGGAAATCGGCATGACCAGTCCGAGCGAACCGGCCTTGCCGGTTGCCAGACGCAGAGCTGCGCGATTTGGCCGATAGCCGGTCTCGGCAGCGGCCTTGGCAACGCGCTGTCGCGTCTCTTCGTTAACCTCCGGATAGCCGTTCAGCGCCCGGCTGATCGTGGTTTGCGACAGGCCGAGCATCTGCGACAATTGCTTCAAATTCACGAGGCTTGCTTCTCCCTTCGCTCGGGTCTCCCGCGCCCAAAGCGCTTGCAAATTATCAGCAGAGACGGGTGCTGCAAATCGAAAATCTATTTTTAAAGCCGATCCCTTTCCCAAACCGGTCGCTGCTCCATTTTTAACGAGACAGAATGGTTTCGACTTTTTGAAAAGGCTTGACTCTGCCACGAGCAATAGAGATGTTTGCCCACCAAAGCGCTTTGGAAGCTGGATGATGGCGATGGCAGGATCGTCCCAGCTTGGGAAACAGGCCATGGAAACAGACATTGGGATGTTGAATAAAGGGAGGACTTTCGTGAAAAAACATCTGCTTATGGGGATTGCGGCTTTATGCCTGGTTGCAGGCGGAGCAAACAGCGCCGAGCTGAAGTTCAAGCCGGGCGAAGATGCGCGGTTTAATTGGAAGAGCTATGAGGAGTTTTCCAAGTCTCACCAATTGAAGGGCCAGACCATTACGATTTTCGGCCCCTGGCGTGGCGAAGATCAGGCGCTGTTTGAAAGCGTACTCGACTATTTCCGCCAGGCCACCGGCGCCGATGTGAAATACTCCTCCTCGGAAAATTACGAGCAGCAGATCGTTATCGATACCCAGGCGGGCAGCCCGCCCAATGTCGCCATTCTCGCCCAGCCCGGTCTGGTTGCCGATCTCGCCTCCAAGGGTGCTTTGACGCCATTGGGTGAGGAGAATGGACAGTGGCTGAAAGACAATTTCTCCGCCGGTCAGTCCTGGGTCGATCTTTCCACCTTCAAGGGCAAGGACGGCAAGCCGCAGATCTATGGCTTCCCCTACAAGATCGATATCAAGTCGCTGATCTGGTATGTGCCTGAGAATTTCGAGGATGCGGGCTATGATGTGCCCAAGTCGATGGAAGAACTGAAGGCGCTGACCGAAAAGATCGCGGCCGATGGCGGCACGCCGTGGTGCATCGGGCTTGGCTCCGGTGGTGCGACCGGCTGGCCCGCGACCGACTGGGTCGAGGACATGATGCTGCGGCTCTATCCGGCTGATGTCTACGATAAGTGGGTGAAGAACGAGATCAAGTTTGACGATCCGCAAGTGGTCAAGGCCATCGAGGATTATGGCTGGTTCTCGCGCAATCCGAAATTCGTTGATGGCGGCGCAGCGGGCGTGGCATCCACCGATTTCCGCGATAGCCCCAAGGGCCTGTTTACCTCCCCGCCGAAATGCTACCTGCATCATCAGGCATCTTTCATTCCGTCCTTCTTCCCGCAGGGTACGGTGGTTGGCCAGGATGTCGATTTCTTCCCGACCCCGAATTATGCCAGCAAGCCTGAACTCGGCAATCCCGTGGAAGGAGCGGGCACCCTGGCGATGATCACCAAGGATTCGCCCGGTGCGCGTGCCTTTATCGACTTCATCAAGACCCCGATCGCCCATGAAGTCTGGATGGCGCAATCCGGCTTCCTGACCGCCTTCAAGGCGGCCAACCAGGACACTTATGCCAACGACCCCTTGAAGAAACAGGGCAAGATCCTGCTCGACGCCACGACGTTCCGGTTTGACGGTTCCGACCTGATGCCGGGCAAGATCGGTGCGGGTGCCTTCTGGACAGCTATGGTCGATTATGCTGGCGGCAAATCCGCCGACGAAGTCGCCAAAGGAGTCCAGAAATCCTGGGACGGCCTGAAATAACACCGCACTAGCTCCAAGTATCGCAGCCTCAATCAGCTGCGATACTTGGGCATCCATATCGATAAGACGGGTTGGGAGGCCGGGTCCGTGGAACAGCTTTTATACGCACTGATTACAATCGTTATCGGCGTGGGTGCGGCGCTGGCCTATTTCTTCGGGTCGAACTTCATTCTCGACCGGCTGTTTCCCTCCAATATCCCGGATCTCTCCCGCGCCTCGCACAATCTGCGGATTACAGGCCAGATCAGGCCCTGGCTGTTTTTAGGTCCGGCGCTGCTGTCTCTTGGTATTTACCTAGTCTATCCGCTGTTTTCCTCGATTGCCTATTCGTTCTACGACCGTACCGGCACTCAGTTCGTCGGTCTGGACAATTACCGCTGGATGATTTTCGACGGGGAGTTTCATCTGTCGATTTTCAACAATATCCTCTGGCTGATCGTGGTCCCGACCGGTGCCACTCTGTTTGGGTTGATCATCGCGGCGCTGACCGACCGGATCTGGTGGGGCAATATCGCCAAGTCGCTGATATTCATGCCGATGGCGATTTCTTTTGTCGGCGCCTCGGTGATCTGGAAATTCGTCTATGATTATCGCGATGCCAATGCCGAACAAATCGGCCTTCTCAACGCCATTGTCGTCTGGTTCGGCGGTACGCCGCAGGTGTGGATTTCCCTGCCGTTCTGGAACAATTTCTTCCTGATGGTCATCCTGATATGGATTCAGACCGGCTTTGCCATGGTGCTTTTGTCGGCGGCACTGCGGGGTATTCCCGAGGAAACCATCGAGGCTGCGGTGATCGATGGCGCCAATCCCTGGCAGATTTTCATGAAGATCAAGGTGCCGCAGATTTGGAGCACGATTGCCGTGGTCTGGACGACGATTACCATCCTGGTTTTGAAGGTTTTCGATATCGTGCTGGCCATGACCAATGGCCAATGGCAGACCCAGGTTTTAGCCAATCTAATGTTCAACTGGATGTTCCGAGGCGGTGAGGATTACGGCCGAGGCGCTGCCATTGCTGTGGTGATCATGCTGATGGTGGTGCCGATCATGATTTGGAATATCCGCAATACACGCCGCGAAATGGGAGGTCATTGAGATGCGCACACGGGCTCTCTCGCCACTGAATATCGCGGTCAATCTGACGGTGCTGCTGCTGGTCGTGATATGGACGATCCCAACGGTGGGTCTGTTGGTGACGTCTGTGCGCGACAAGAACCAGATTGTCGCTTCCGGCTGGTGGACAGCCTTGACCAGTTCACGCCAGAAGGGGATCTACCGGGCGCCGGGACCGGAAGCGCAAAAGCAGGAGGGCGCGCTCTACGTGATATCAGGCAATGTGCTTGATGAGCCTCAAGGCAAGGTCAGCGCCTTCGGCACATCCAGCCTCAAGGCGGAAGAGTTTGAAGCGGGTACTACCGCGAGCCTGAAGGATGGTCAGACGTTGACGGTCGCCGAAGATGGCACATTCAAGTTGACGTCGACGACCTCCTTTGACGGGTCGCGCGGCCAGCGTATTTTCTTCACCGCCAAACTGCCGCCACGCTTCAGCCTCGACAATTACCGCACGGTGCTGAATGCCGAGGGCATCGGCAAATCCTTCATCAATTCACTGACGGTTTCCATTCCCGCCACCATTATTCCCATTCTTGTGGCTGCCTTTGCCGCCTATGCGCTGGCCTGGATGCCCTTTCCCGGACGCTCTCTCTTGCTTGCGGGTATTGTCGGCCTGCTGGTCGTGCCGCTGCAAATGTCGCTGATCCCGCTATTGCAGCTTTATAATAATGTAGGAGAGTTTTTCGGGGTGCCGTCCAAGACTTATCTTGGCATCTGGCTGGCGCATATGGGGTTCGGCCTGCCGCTCGCCATCTATCTGTTGCGCAATTACATCGCTGGCCTGCCTCGTGAAATCATGGAATCGGCGCGGGTCGACGGCGCCAGCGATTTCGAGATCTTCACCAAGATCGTGCTGCCGCTGTCTTATCCGGCGCTGGCGTCTTTCGCGATCTTCCAGTTTCTATGGACCTGGAATGACCTGCTGGTCGCCATGGTATTTCTGGGGACTGGCAATGAGGAACTGGTGCTGACCGGCCGCCTCGTCAACCTGCTCGGCTCGCGTGGCGCCAATTGGGAAATTCTGACGGCATCCGCCTTCATTACCATTATCGTGCCGCTTTTGGTGTTTTTCGTGCTGCAACGCTATCTGGTGCGCGGTCTGCTGGCCGGTTCCGTCAAGGGTGGCTGATCGCGTTTTCGACGGCTTGTTTTTCCTCCCTCCCTAAATCTCCAACAGGCCAAAATTTCCAAGAGGACAGATATTCATGACTGCTGCTTCCGATAGTGTCGCAATGCCGGACAAGGACTGGTGGCGCGGCGCGGTCATCTACCAGATTTATCCCCGTTCTTTCCAGGATTCCAACGGCGATGGCATTGGCGACCTGAAGGGCATCACCGCCCGCCTGCCGCATGTGGCAGGCCTCGGTGCCGATGCGATCTGGATATCGCCCTTCTTCACCTCGCCGATGAAGGACTTTGGTTATGACGTGTCCAATTACGTCGATGTCGATCCGATGTTCGGCACGCTCAACGATTTCGACGCGCTGATTGCCGAAGCTCATCGCCTCGGCATCAAGGTGATGATCGACCTGGTGATCTCCCACACGTCAGACCAGCATGCGTGGTTTGTCGAAAGCCGGTCCAGCCGCATCAATGCCCGGTCCGATTGGTATGTCTGGTCCGATCCGAAGCCGGATGGCACGCCGCCAAACAATTGGCTGTCGATTTTCGGCGGGTCCGCCTGGCAATGGGACCCGAGCCGGATGCAGTATTACCTGCACAACTTCCTGACCTCGCAGCCCGATCTCAACATGCATAATCCGCATGTGCAGGAGGCGGTGCTGGATGCGGTGCGGTTCTGGCTGAAGCGTGGCGTGGACGGGTTCCGTCTGGACACCATCAATTTCTACTTTCATGACCTGGCCTTGCGTGACAATCCGGCGCTCGACCCCGAACGGCGCAATGCGGCGACGGCACCGGCGGTCAATCCATATAATTTCCAGGAGCATATCTACGACAAGAACCAGGCGGAAAACCTGGAATTCCTCAAGCGCTTTCGCTCCGTGCTGGATGAGTTTCCAGCGATTGCCGCCGTTGGCGAAGTCGGGGACAGCCAATACGGGCTGCAAATCGCCGGGCAGTACACGTCCGGCGGCGACAAGATGCAGATGTGCTATGCCTTCGAATTCCTCGCGCCCGACCCTGTGACACCAGCGCTGGTCGCCAATACCCAGAAGGCCTTCCAAGATGCCGCGCCTGAGGGCTGGGCTTGCTGGGCCTTTTCCAACCATGATGTTGTGCGCCATGTCAGCCGCTGGGGTGCCAATGTCGCCGACCGTGCCGCCTTCGCCAAGCAGATGGCCGCACTGCTGATGACCCAGCGTGGCTCGGTCTGCATCTATCAGGGCGAGGAACTGGGGCTAACCGAGGCCGATATCTCCTTTGAGGACCTGCAGGACCCTTACGGCATCCAGTTCTGGCCGGAATTCAAGGGACGCGACGGTTGCCGCACACCAATGGTCTGGGATGCACTGGCCAAACAATCCGGTTTCAGCGCCGCCGACAAGACATGGCTGCCGATCCCGGTCGAGCACAACCTGAATGCCGTCCATGTCCAGGAAGGGCATGATGACAGCGTGCTGGAACACTATCGGCGTTTCCTGCATTTCCGCCGGACGCAGCCAGCGCTGATCAAGGGCGAGATCGCCTTCCATACGGTGACGGAGACAGGCCTCGTCTATTCCCGCAGCCTGGATGGAGAGACGGTCTTGTGCGGCTTTAACATGTCTGCCGAACCGGCCGAACTGTCTCTACCGGATGGAAATTGGCAGGCTCTGGATGGCCACGGTTTTGCCGGGAGTGTCGCAGGTGGCAAGATCAGCCTTCCAGCCTGGGGCGCCTGGTTCGGTCGCGGTTAAACGTTGAGACTAACAAATGGACATCTGTCCGGCTCATGGCGAGCCGGACAGATCCAAAAACGAGGAGGGGGAGGACAATGGCAAGCTTGGTCCTGAAAGACATTCGCAAGGCCTATGGACAGGTCAAGGTGCTGCACGGCATCGACCTAGAGATCGCCAAGGGTGAGTTCGTCGTCTTTGTCGGCCCGTCTGGCTGCGGCAAATCCACGCTTTTGCGGATGATTGCCGGGCTGGAGGATATTACCAGCGGCGAGATGCGGATCGACGACCAGATCGTCAATGACGTGCCACCCTCCAAGCGTGGTATCGCCATGGTCTTCCAGTCCTATGCGCTGTACCCGCATATGAGTGTCTACGACAACATGGCTTTCGGCATGCGCATCGCCGGTGAAAGCAAACAGGAAATCGAGCGGCGGGTGCGCGCCGCCGCCGCCATCCTGCAATTGGAGCCCTATCTCGACCGCCTGCCCAAGGCTTTGTCGGGCGGGCAGCGCCAGCGTGTGGCCATTGGCCGGGCGATCTGCCGAGATCCGAAAGTCTTTCTGTTCGACGAACCGCTCTCCAATCTCGATGCAGCCCTTCGCGTCGCAACCCGGATTGAAATCGCCCGTCTGCATGAGCAGATGTCCGATACCACGATGATCTACGTCACCCATGACCAGGTCGAGGCGATGACGCTGGCCGATCGGATTGTCGTGTTGTCGGCGGGCCGGATCGAACAGGTCGGTGCGCCGCTGGAGCTTTACGAGCGGCCCGCCAATCTGTTCGTTGCGCAGTTCATCGGTTCGCCCGCCATGAACATCCTGCCGGCCGCCATCGTCGAGGCAGGGTCTGAAACGCGCATCGCGCTCAAGGATCGCTCAACCCTGTCGGTGCCGATTGCCGTCCCCCCCGAGGACGCAGGCAAACCGGCCAGTTTCGGGGTAAGGCCGGAGGATTTGACCATTGCCGCCGAAGGTCCGGCGCTGTTTGAAGGTACCGTTTCCCTGGTCGAGGCCCTTGGCGAGGTGACAATGCTCTATGTCGACGGCCCGGTCGAGGGTCAGCCGGTGGTGATAAAACTGCCGGGCATTGCCAAGGTTGCCAGGGGCGAGCGGCTGCGCTTTGCCGCAGAGGGTGAAAAGCTACATCTTTTTGATGCGCAGGGGCAAAGCTACAAGCGTTGAACGTGTATGATTTCCCATGCATTAACTATGGTAAAAAAGGCAGGCTCGCCAAGGGGGCGGGCAAGGCGGTTTATCCATTTTCTGTTAAGTTCGTTCCCCTAGCCTGTGACCAGTAAGGGTGTGAGTGGGGTACACATTATGAATACAGCAGCTGGTCATTCAAATTACCTGCGCAGGGAAGAGTCCTTCATGTATGACCGGGAAGGCCGGTTTCGCATGGAAGACACCATGAATTCCGGGCGCCTGGAATATACCGAGAAAGGCATGAGCCATATGGCGTCGCGCCGTTGTGACATCATCCGTATTTCTCAAAGCGGCGCCGTCATTTCCCTGCTGACGCAATTCAATCTTCCCAAGCAATTCTATCTGGACATTCCCGATGCCCGCATCAACAAGGTGGGCGGGTTGTTGATGAAGACCTTCCCAAACAATACCGCCGAGATTCGTTTTCTGCGGTTGTTGACGCAGAAAGAGCTGGATCGAATTTTCGTGTTCAGCACCCATCCAGCCCATCGTGACCGCGTTCTGGATGTCCGCACCTGGTAATGACAACAGGTGAGGCAATTTTGGCCAGCTCGTTCTTTGTACGGTAGCGTACCAAAAATTAAATATCAGAGGCGTTGGCGGGGAGCATCAAGCTCCCCGTTTTGCTGTTTGTGCGCAAGCGGTTTCGGGCCGCTGGATGATGCATCTATCCATTTCCTTAGATTTCAAGTGATTGATATCATTGAAGATCAGGAGCACATCCATGTTGATGCGCTGGGCGTCCTGACGTTCCTATCCTAGGCCTCATCCGGAAGTTTCGGGCAATTTCGTCCGAAAGGCACGCTCCTGCGGGAAGCGCTAAAAATGCCGCAAATCCGTGGCGTTTCCTCTATTCGCGTGAATATGAGACATTGCGATGATAAAAACCGGGTTTTGTAAACCCTTTGGTTACCAAGTTTCTTCATCCTTTAAAGACAGTCGGCTCGTGTTGCCGATGGACTGGGTCTTCTGGACCGGATCTTCAGGGCGATGGTCTCAGGCGGACATGCATTTGAGACAGTTGCACTCTCTTGAAGGCGGGGATGCTTGGACATCCTCCAGCCTTGGTAAAAGTTGCGGCGTTGAGCCGCCAGCCGCTGACCGGCTGTTTGGGTACGAGTTGTGAGTATGGCGTTCGCGGTCGATTTCTTTCCCAGCACTGGCAGAACCGTTACTGGTCGGTCCGGGCGCGCAAAGTCCGTCCTGGTTCCCAGGCTGATGTCCGGCGCGGCGCTTGTCGGCGGTAGCCTTGCCGCTGGTCTTTGGGTCGCCGTGACATTTAGCACGCTGCATGGTGTCGGTTTTTCACAAGCCCCTGTCTCCTCTCCCTTTTCGAGGGATATGGCGGCGGAATTCCGCAATAGCCTGGTCCTGCCAAAGCCGCCTGTCGCGGTGGCACGGCGGGACGAAGTTCGGTCGGCCCAGGCGGTAAAGGAGAAGATGGCGCAGGTTCGCCACGAAATCGCAGCGCTTTCCACGCCGGTTTCCAAGCCACTCGACCTCGCCGGACGCGCAATTCTGGAGCAGGCGCTAGCCGTCTCCATCGCCGAGCGGGCATTGGCGCAGCGCTGGAGCAATGATACGGGCAGCCAGGTTGCCCAGGCCGTGGCGGCAAAGCCGCAGCCAGTTCAACCGACCGCTATGCCGCCACAGCAGGTTGCTGAGGCGATCCTGAAGACAGCGCCGCCCCTTGGCCAGATAAACCAGCCCTTGTCCGCGCAATTGCAGCCGGTCGCAACCGCATTGGTCGCCGACCGCGGCCGCGATCCCGTCGCTCCTTCACAAGCTGGCCCGACCACCATTGCCTCGGCTGAACCACCTGCCGCCAAGCCGATGCAGGTGGCCATGCTACCGGATGTGGTGCCAGCGCCGATCAACCGGCCCAAGAGTGACCCTTTCCGTGAAGTTCTGGTTGCACCCAAGCCTGAAACAGACGCCGACACTTCCGCCCGGCCGCAACCGAAGACCATTCCGCTGAAATCTGCGCCTGAAAAAACCGCGCCAAAGACAGTGATGGCCTATGCCCGCTCGCAGGAGGTGATGGACGATGATGAAAGCCCGTCGATCTTCCGCAAGCGCGCCTCATTGCCCGGTCGCGGCAGCGGTGTCGCCGTCTATGACATTTCCAGCGCCACGGTCTATATGCCGAATGGTGAAAAGCTGGTGGCCCATTCCGGTCGTGGCGAGAATCGAGACAATCCGCGCTCCGTCCACATCAAGAACCGTGGTGCGACCCCGCCGAATATCTATCGGCTGACGCTGCGCGAAAGCCTGTTCCATGGTGTTGAGGCCTTGCGCATGACACCGGTCGGCGGCAACAATATGTATGGCCGCGATGGCTTCCTGACCCATACGTTCCTGCTGCGGGTGCGCGGCGATTCCAGTGGCTGCGTGGTGTTCCAGGAATATCCGCGCTTCCTGGCCGCCTACAAGCGCGGCGACATCAAGACGCTGATCGTTGTGCCGACCGTGGCTGAATTGCCGAAATACATGGCAAAGCTGTAACACGAAGAAATCTCGATATGACCACGCCGCGCTGGCACCAGCGCGGCGTTTTCGTGTTCAAACCAGATGCTGAAAAGCCAGGATGGCGCAGGTGACCGTGATGGCACCGCCGATGCGGGTGGCGATCTGCGAAAATGGCATCAGGCTCATCCGGTTGGCGGCGGTCAGAATGGCGATATCGCCGGTGCCGCCCTGGCCGCTGTGACAGCCGACCACAACGGCGACATCGATGGGAAACATCTTGACGAGGCGGGCGGACAGAAATCCTGTGCCGATCAATGTGAGTACGGTGCTGACCACCGTGACCACCGTTTGCAGGGTAAAGGCGCTGATGAACGACTGCCACGGCGTATAGGAAATGCCCATGGCAAACAGCAGGGGCCAGGTCACGATGCGCGAGAAAAACGCGTAGACTTCTCGTCCGCCATCTTCAAGGCTTGGCGAGACCAATTGACCCAGTTTGGCAATCACCACCAGAAACAGCATGGTGATCGGGGCTGGAAAATCCAGAAGCCGCTGGGCCAGAACACCCACCAGATAGAAGGTGACGATGGTGACGCCTGCCGTGGCAATCATCGCGCGGTCCACCGGCTGTTCACCCGGCTTTTTGCCGTTGATGTCGATATTCAACAGGCCCGCCTGCAATCGGCCTTCGCCGGTGAGGTGAGGATAGCGTTTGCCGAGCACATTCAGCAGGCCGCAGATCACCACGGCTGTGAAGCTGCCCAGCATGACGACGGGAATAATCTGCGCGAAAATCTCGTTCTGCGGCTGAGACAGAACGCCGGAATAGCCCATGGACAGCGGGATTGCGCCTTCGCCCAGGCCGCCGGCCATGATGGGCAGGACGACGAAAAACAGGCTATGCTCGACGGTCATCCCCATGATCACGCCGACCAGGGTACCAACCAGCATGGCAGTTATCGAGCTGATCGCCAAAGGCACGAAAATCTTGAAAAAACCGGCAATCAGCACGCTGCGATCCATGCTGAGGATGCTGCCGACAATGATGGCGGCAATATACATATAGAGGAAATTGGAGCTCTTGACGAAACTGTCGATCGCTTCGGCGACCGGCGGCGGGATGAGGCCGTAAAACACCATGGCGGACGGCACCACGAAACACAGGATCGCCGCTCCCCCCATCATGCCCAGCCATGGCAGCCAGCGACCGAGCTGCATGAAGAAGAAGCCGCCAAAGGACAGAATGGCAATCGACATGGTCAGGTCGGAGGGCACCTTGCCGGTGGCGGCGAAGGCGGCAATCAATACGAAGAGAAGAACATAAATAGGAACGGGAACGACGCCGATCTTCATATCGACGATCCGCCACCATTGTTCACGCCAGCCATTTATTGCGCCAGCCGGTGTTGCGTTGGGGGGGCCGTCATCGTGCTGAGTGGGAGTGTTACCTTGCAGTCGTTCGAATGTTTTATCGGCCTGGGGAGCAGCTGAATGTTGATCGCTATCGAAAATTGATGGCACTATAAACTCCTGTCTAACGTCTGGGCTTCGTTTTATAGGAGCCTCCGCAAAGGTAAATTAAAAAAGTCCTGATGGCATGGGGCATATTTCCCCAGTGAATACGCCCTGCCGCGGCTTCAAAACCGCTCGCGATAAGCCTGGGGGGTCGTGGAGAGGATACGCAAAAAGCTTCTGCGCATGGTTTCATCCGCGCCGAACCCACAGCGCAGCCGTGTTTGAGCAACACTGACACCCTGTTCCAGCAGACGTCTTGCTGCTTCCACCCTTATTTCTTCCACGGCCCGCGCTGGCGTTCGTCCGGTGAATTTGAGGTAATGGCGACAAAAGCTGCGCGTGCTCATATGAACATGGCTGGCGAGCGTTTCCACCGATAGATCACGACGCAGATTATCCAGAATCCAGCTGTGCAAAGCGTCAAACCTGTCGCTCTCTTGCTGTAAAGCCAGCATAGTGCTGAACTGCGACTGTCCGCCGGGGCGTTTGAGAAAGACCACCAATTCGCGTGCAACAGCGAGAGCAAGGCTTCGGCCAAGATCGGCTTCCACCAGCGCCAGCGCCAGATCAATTCCCGCAGTGACGCCTGCGGATGTCCAGATATGTCCATCCTGAAGAAAGATCGGGTCCGGGTCGAGTTTGACCTGCGGAAAGCGTTCGGAAAACTCCGCACAGCGGTTCCAATGGGTGACGGCTTTACGCCCGTCCAGCAAGCCAACCTCAGCCAGCAAAAATGCGCCACTACAGACCGAGCAAACACGGCGGGCATGGGCGGCCCTGGTGCGAATCCAGGCCAGAATGTCCTCATCACAGCAGGCGGCATTAACGCCCCGACCACCGGCAATCATCAGCGTGTCGATTGCTTGATCTGCCTTCGGAAGTTCCTGGCTGGCAAGGGCAAGGCCCGAATTGGTGATCACTTGCCCCGTCTTTGCAACCAGGCGGAGCTGATAGGCAGGGGGCTTTCCCAACAGGCGCAATTCGTCATTGGCGGTGGCGAAAACCTGAAACGGGCCAGTGATGTCGAGCAATTGGGCATTCTCGAAGCCGAGGATATCGATGATACGCATAGATTGGCAGAATTCGAGGGATTGTTGGCAATTCTGCCAAGTGTCTTTCAGCTAGGGTGTCTTTGTCAATCCTCGAGCGACACTCTCGCGGCGTTGACCCTTCACGAGCGCGTTTGTGTCAAAGCCGAAAATGCGCTGCGTTCACCCTGCCCATGCCCGTGTGGGCGGCTTTCCACAAGGAGTGAAAAGTGACCTTTCATGTCGGAATTCTCGTCTTTCCGAATGTTCAGCAACTGGATCTGACGGGTCCATTTGAGGTATTTGCCTCTGCGCCGGATGTTGTCGTGCATCTGATCTGGAAAGACCTGGCGCAGATCATGTCTGCGACGGGTTTATCATTGTCACCAACAGTGACTTTTACCGATTGCCCACCATTGGATGTCATTTGCGTGCCGGGCGGGAAAGGCATTGATGCCTTGATGGAAGATGAGGATGTGCTGACATTCCTCCGGGAAAAGGCGCTAGATGCAGCTTTTGTCACCTCTGTTTGCACGGGATCGCTCGTGCTGGCGGCGGCGGGGTTGCTGAAGGATAAGAAAGCCACCAGCCATTGGGCGTCAAAACACCTGCTGGCTCCATTGGGAGCAATTCCGACGCAGGGCCGGATCGTTACCGATGGCAATGTTATAACGGCAGGCGGGGTCACGGCTGGGATTGATTTTGGCCTGACCGTTCTTGCGGCCCTGATTGGTGAGGATGTGGCCCAAACGGTTCAGCTGGCTCTGGAATATGCACCCGATCCCCCCTTTCAGGCGGGAACACCGGAAACAGCACCGGCTGCCATCGTCGCCAGGGTGCGCGAAAACTTAGCAGCAACGCTGAAGCAACGGCAGGACATTGTTCAACGGATGACTGCTTCATAATTCCTTAAATGACACGGCAGGGCGTCTGCCCTGCCGTGTCGCGTGGTTTGTAAGCTGATCCCGATCAGGCGGCGCGGCGCATGCCGTGGTCGGCCTTGTGGACCTTGAACTGCGAGATCAGATTGAGCAGGTTGACGGTTTCCTCGGCCAGTTTCGAGGTGCTGGCGGCGGCCTCCTCGACCATGGCGGCATTTTGCTGGGTCATCTGGTCCATCTGGTTGACGGCAGTATTGACCTCGCTGAGACCGGTCGATTGCTCGTTTGCAGCCGTGGCAATTGAAGTGACCTGACTGGAAATGCCGATGACCTTTTGCTGGATTTCCCTCAGCGCTTCCCCGGTGCCGGTGACCAGCCTCACGCCCGTCTCCACTTCATTCGACGATTTGGTAATCAGCGCCTTGATGTCCTTGGCGGCGGTGGCCGACCGCTGCGCCAGTTCGCGGACTTCCTGGGCGACAACGGCAAAGCCTTTGCCGGCCTCGCCAGCGCGGGCGGCCTCGACCCCGGCATTGAGCGCCAGAAGGTTGGTCTGGAACGCAATCTCATCAATCACATTGATGATCTGGGTGATTTCGTTTGAGGCTTGCTCGATGCGGCTCATGGCGGCTGTTGCGTCCTGGACGACATCGGCGGATTGCTCGGCAAACCGACGGGCTTCAGAGACCATCTTGCTGGATTCCTGTGCTCGTTCGGTCGAGGTTTTGACCGCAACGGTGATTTCTTCCAAGGCCGACGAGGTCTCTTCAAGCGAGGCCGCCTGGGTTTCCGTCCGGCGAGACAGATCGTTGGAGGCCTGGCGGATTTCGTCGGCACCGCCATTGATGACATCTGCGGATTGGCGCACCTGTTCCATCAGCAGCCGTAGCTTGGTCATGGTTTCGTTGACATTGGTCTGCAATTCGGCAAACACGCCTTGATATCTACCGCTCATGGATTCCGTCAGGTCGCCATTGGAGAGAGCGGAAACCACCCGCCTGGTTTCCGCGATACCCTTGTCTACGGAGTCCACCAGCGTGTTGACGTTGTTGGCAAAGGCGTCCAGATCTGGATTGTCGTAGTGCTTGGTAATGCGGCTGGTGAAATCACCGGCGACCGCTGCCGAGACGACTGTGGCAATATCGGATTGCAGATCGGCATTTTTCTGCTGCAAAGCGGCTTCTTGTGCAGTCAGCTGGCGAATTTTGATGGCATTCTGCTTGAAGACATTGACGGCCTTGGCCATCAGCCCGACCTCGTTATCATAGGTGAGGCCCGGAATCTCGGTCTCCAACTGGTTGTCGGCCAGCTTGCTCATGGCGGAGGTGATCGCCAGGATCGGACGGCTGATGCTGCGGGCGATCAACACCGCCAATACGGTGGCGAGGAGAAGGCCAAGTGCGGCGACTATAATGGCTGTTGTGATCGAAGCGCGCATTGTCTCCTCGATGCGAGGGCCGAGCGCATCCTGTTCTTTCTTCAGGACCAGTTTCAGTTCTTCGGTGTCCTTGGCCAATTTCGGGCCGACGGTATTCATGACATTGGTGATGACGGAATTGCGCTTGGTGATAACAGCCTGTGTCTTGGTCAGGTCGCTGATATAGGTGTTGAGATCATCCAGGGTGGCTTTGAACCGCTGCGCGCGTTCGGGAATGACAATGGCTGCGGTAACCTCGGTGGAGCGGGCCAGCGCATCCTGTGCTGCTGCCATCGCCGCTTGGTAATCCGCGGTCTCGTTGTTCAACAGGTATCTGGTGGCAGCCAGCCGCATGACGAAGGTCGAGGCCAGGAACTGAGTGGCTTTGTAAGCCGCAATATTATTACCACTGCTGTCGAAATCACCGAGCAATTGTGAGGTGGATTTTTCAATTCCAGGGCCTAGCCGGTCGAGGCTTGTATCGACCAGTTTGTCGCGTTCCGATTGGGCGGCGACGACGGCCTTGAAGCCATTTTCATAATCTGCAACGGCAGCCGTGAACCCGGCTGAAGCGGATTTCTCCGCATCGGAGCGGGCCATAGACAAGAGATTGGCGGTGCTTTCCTTGACGGTGGCCAGACGCTTATCAAAAGCAGCAAGATTATCGGCGGAATGGTCGGCTTGATATCTCAGAAAGGCCAGGCGAGCTTCCAGCATGTTTGCCTGCACGCGGCCTGCTTCATTGGTCAGCCGGGCAATGGCGCGATAATCAGTAAAGTTGGACTGATTACTGGTGTTGGAATAGACTGACATGCCGGCAATGGTGATGAGAATGGCGATAATGACGCCGAAACCACCATATATCTTGTAACTGAGTTTTACATTGTCGAGCATTGGATTGATTTCCTCTTTGGTGTCGTCTCTCGCCAGATAGATGATTAAAATCTAATGTAGATAGACATAAATTAAAAAATGTAAAATGCGTGGACTTTATAGATCGGTGCGTCAAAAAAACGCATTGTGATAACGGCGACTTTCAGAAAACCCGTTCCAGTTGGAGCAGAAATTTTGCTGACCGAAATGAATCTGAAAACCGCTGATGTAATACGGTTTCAACGCATTACTTATTTCAATAAATAACAAAATTATTTAATAAATATTTATTAGAATAAAAAGATAAATACATATATTTTTTCATATGCACAAGATGAAGCAATTTTTGGTTGTATATTTTGTGCAAAAAACAAATTTTGTAAAATTTCAATTTATCAAAAAATACAAATGGCTGAGGAATGATTTTGTATGAAAGAGAAATCCGGGAGATTGTGACGGGTTGTTCTGATAGAGGCAGTAAATCCCAAAAGAGTACAGTGGTAAAAAGATCGATGCCCCGGGTTTTTACGCATATCAAGACGGATTGAAAGCGACCTTGGAGATACAAATCGCGCTGTCAGCATCGTCGAGACTTGGTATTAAAGCGCCGAAAATCCTCCAAAGCGCGGATGCGTGAAACAGATGGATTAAACCATTCGCAACGACACGAAATACGGTGATGCTCTCATATCTTGGATGAGCTTGAATGATGCAGTGAATGGAATGGTCAATGCCACGGCGCGTTTGATAAAGCCCAGGGTGGTGCAAACCTCCCATGGGCTTGAAATATTCGAGACACTTCTACCGCATAATGCCTTAAACAACTTTAGGTTTAAAGCGACCATTATCCAGCCGATATAAAGTGCTACAGCGCCGTGCCGATTCCAGTTCTTCGGCACGAGGCTATAACCGAGAATATAAAACTATGTTTCCGCCTCAAATCGACGGATTCCTGATTCGATTTGTCATTCGACAGACCTGTCCCGCGCATTCTGAACCAGGCAAATTCTAGAACAGCACGCTGGCGCCTTGGTCTGCTGGGCCTGCAATCCGGCGCAGAGGGGCAAACAGTTCACGTCCCATGCCGAAGTCATTATCCGCCAAGTCGATGACTTCAGGGCTGCGGCTGGCAAATTCCGCTGCATCGACAAGCACTTCCAGCGTTCCCGCCACGGCATCGAGGCGGATCATGTCGCCATCGCGGATCTTGGCAATCGGTCCGCCGTCGACGGCTTCCGGCGTGACGTGGATAGCGGCAGGCACCTTGCCAGAGGCGCCGGACATCCGTCCGTCCGTCACCAGCGCCACCTTGAGGCCACGGTCCTGAAGCACGCCAAGCGACGGAGTCAGCTTGTGCAGTTCCGGCATGCCATTGGCCTTCGGCCCCTGGAAGCGCACCACGGCAATGAAGTCGCGGTTCATCTTGCCGGCCTTGAAGGCATCCTGCATGTCCTGCTGACTGTGGAACACCATGGCAGGCGCCTCAACGATATGGCGCTCCGGCTTGACGGCGGAGATCTTGATCACCGCCTTGCCCATATTGCCAGTCAGCATTTTCAAGCCGCCATTCGCCTGAAACGGCGCTTCGATCCGCGACAGCACTTTTGGATCGGCACTGTCTTCGGGCGAGGGCTGGCGGTCTACGGTGCCGTCGGCGTTCAGATGCGGCTCGATGGTGTAGGCGGCAAGCCCCTGGCCATAGACGGTGCGAACGTCGTCGTGGACGAAACCGGCGCGCAGCAATTGCTTGATCAGGAAGCCCATGCCGCCGGCGGCGTGAAAATGGTTCACGTCCGCAGAGCCGTTTGGATAGACGCGGGCCAAGAGCGGCACAATGTCGGACAGGTCGGAAATATCCTGCCAGCTGAGCAAAATGCCTGCCGCACGGGCCATGGCGATCAGGTGCATGGTATGGTTGGTGGAGCCGCCGGTGGCATGCAGGCCGACCACGCCATTGACGATGGAGCGCTCGTCGATCATCTCGCCTGACGGTGTGTATTGATTGCCAAGCGCGGTAATCGCCAGCGCCCGCTTGGTTGCTTCGCGGGTCAGCGCATCGCGCAGCGGCGTGCCGGGATTGATGAAGGAGGCGCCGGGCATGTGAAAGCCCATGATTTCCATCAGCATCTGGTTGGAATTGGCGGTGCCGTAGAATGTGCAGGTGCCGGGGCCGTGATAGGATTTGGATTCCGCTTCCAGCAGTTCGGCCCGGCCCACCTTGCCCTCGGCATAGAGCTGGCGAATGCGGGTCTTTTCGTCATTCGGCAAGCCCGTAGTCATCGGTCCAGCCGGAATGAACACGGAGGGGAGATGACCGAAGGTCAGTGCGGCAATCATCAGGCCGGGGACGATCTTGTCGCAGACGCCGAGAAACACCGCCGCATCGAACATGTTGTGGCTGAGACCGATGCCAGCCGCCATGGCGATAACATCGCGGGAAAACAGCGACAGCTCCATGCCGGGCTGGCCCTGGGTAACGCCATCACACATCGCCGGCACGCCGCCTGCCACCTGGGCGACGCCACCCACTTCGCTGGCCGCCTGGCGGATCAGGGCCGGATAGGTCTCGAACGGCTGATGTGCCGAGAGCATATCGTTATAGGCGGTGATGATGCCGAGATTGGGGACGGTGTCGCCAGCCAGCGCCGCCTTGTCCCCGGGGGAACAGACCGCAAAACCATGGGCAAGATTGCCACAGGCCAGCGAACCCCGGTTCACACCCTTGCCAGCGGCCCGGCGAACGCGATCCAGATAGGCCTCGCGGGTCGGCTTGGAGCGCTCGACAATGCGCTTGGTGATGGCTTCGATACGGTGATCGGCACTCATGGAAAGCATCCTTCCTGAAAAGGGCAGGGGAGGCGACCTTGGCACTTGTTAAAGCGCTGCGGTCGCCCGCGCTATTGGGCCTCGTTCTTCAAGGCCCGCATCGCTTTTGATACCAGCCTGGCTCTCAGGGCGTTCTGATCGAGATCAGGGCGCCCAATAAATATCGACAGGCGTCTCAGCCCGGGTCAGTACGGCGCGAACAGGCATTTCGGTCTCGTCTGTGCCTGAAAGCGCCTTGTCCAGCACCGCCTGCTTTTCCGCACCCTCAATGTGAACGATCAACAGACCGGCATCGGCAAGGCTGGAGAAAGACAGGGTCAGGCGCGGTTCGCCAGCACCCGGCGCCTCCATAGTGATCACCCGGGGCGGCAGCGTCAGGTCAAGCGCGTCTTCAAGATTGTCGCCACCCGGGAAGAACGAGGCGGTGTGGCCATCGGTTCCCATGCCGAGGATAACCACGTCGAGCGGCGTGCCAAGGTCGGACACCGCGTCGCTCGCCACTGCGGCAGCAGCCTCGATGGTCTCTTCCGGCGAATAGAGCGGCACGAATTCGGCCTCGGCGGCCTGGTTTTTCAACAGGTGCGTGGCAACCAGCAAATGGTTGGAGCGGGGATTGTCCTCAGGCACGAAGCGCTCATCGACCAGTGTTACCGAGACCTTGTCCCAGTCCAGCGCCTTTTGCGACAGGGCCTCGAAGAAGGCCTTGGGCGTGGAGCCGCCTGACACGGCCAACGAAGCAGCACCGGAGGCGGCAATCGCCTCCGTCAGGGCTGCGGCCACCCGGTCGGCCAACGCTGTCGCCAGCGCCGCGCCATTGTCAAAGCTATGCAGTGTATGCGCCATGATGCCGTTGCCCTCAGTCATTCTCGTGCCAGGTACGACCGTCACGCTCGATCAGCGCGATGGCCTGGCTTGGTCCCCAGGTGCCGGAAGTATAACCCTGTGCCTTCTGGCCAACCTCTTCCCAGCTCTTCAGGATCGGATCGACCCAGTTCCAGGCCGCTTCCACTTCGTCGCGGCGCATGAACAGCGTCTGGTTGGAGCGGATCACGTCCATCAGCAGCCGTTCATAGGCGTCGGGATTGCGCACGCCGAAGGATTCGGCAAAGCTCATGTCCAGCGGCACATGGCGCAGGCGCATGCCACCCGGGCCTGGGTCCTTGATCATCAGCCATTGCTTGACGCCTTCGTCCGGTTGCAGGCGAATGACCAGCTGGTTGGCCTCGATACGACCGACATCGCCGAAAATCGAATGGGGAATCGGCTTGAACTGGATGACGATTTCCGAAACGCGGCCTGCCAGACGCTTGCCGGTTCGCAGGTAGAACGGTACGCCCGCCCAGCGCCAATTGTTGATCTCGGCCTTGATGGCGACGAAGGTTTCCGTGTCGGAACTGTCGCCCAGCTCCTCCGTGTAACCCTTGACCGCACCGCCTGCCGAAGCACCGGCCTTGTACTGGCCGCGAACGGTCATTTTCTCGACATTGGAGGCGTCGATTGGCTTCAGCGCCCGCAGCACTTTCAGCTTTTCGTCGCGCAGCGCCTCTGAGTTCATCGAGGACGGGGCTTCCATGGCAACGAGGCACAGCAATTGCAGGATATGATTCTGCACCATATCGCGCAACGCGCCTGCCTTGTCGTAATAGGTGACACGGCCTTCCAGCCCGACGGATTCGGCAACGGTGATCTGCACATGGTCGATATGGGCGGAATTCCACAGCGGCTCATAGAGCGCATTGGCAAAGCGCAGCGCCATAAGGTTCTGCACGGTTTCCTTGCCGAGATAATGGTCGATGCGGAAGATCTGCTCTTCCTTGAAAACCTTGCCGATCGTATCATTCAGCGCCTGCGCCGAGGCGAGATCGCGGCCAATCGGCTTTTCCACCACGATGCGGGTGGATTTGGTGATCAGCTTGTGGTCGCGGATCTTGTCGGCAATATCGCCGAAAATCGATGGGGAAACCGCCAGATAGAAGGCGCGCACGATGTCCTTGCCGCTATCCAGCAGTTTTTTCAGCGTATCCCAACCCTTGTCGTCCTTGGCATCGACCGACACGTAATGCAGCCGGTCGAGAAAGCGCTTGACCTGGCTCTCTTCCAATTCATCGGGCTTCAGAAATTCCTTCAGGGCCTTATGGGCGAATTCGCGGTATTCCGCATCCGTCATCGGTGAGCGGGACGCCCCGATGATCCGGGTCGGCTCGGTGAGCTGGCCGGCCAACTGGCGGTGATAAAGGGCCGGCAGAAGCTTGCGCTCGGCAAGATCCCCGGTGCCGCCAAAGACGACATAGTCAAAGGGTTCGACAGGAATAATCTGGCTGCTCATACGGGCATCTCTCATTCATGGCCATCGGCTAGGCTGATGGCTCAGGTTATAATTCAATCGATTTAAAAAAGCCACACCCTGTGTGGTTAATTTCCTGATGGCGGCTCTGGCGCTTCGGATTGCCGAGGATCGTGAAGGATCCTTTTTGGATCGCTGTGTTGGTCGTGATCATGCGCTTTGCCTTCGCTTTGGCCGAAAAACAGCTTCGAGACCGATCCCAGAGCCCGTGCCAGGATACTGGTGCGGGTCACCGGCCTTTCATCAGGGGGCGGTGCAGGCTTCGGCTCTGGGTCGTCAGGTGCCCCTTCCGTTTCGGCCAGCAAATCGAACGCCATTTCTGCTTGTGATTGTGGCACGAGAATAGCCAATCCACCCAATCCCCTGGACAAGTGAACACCCCGATAGTTGCTTGGATTGCCGCGCTCGCCGACGATAATGCCATAGGCCTCCAGGTAAGAGCGCGTCACTAGAAATTCGTCTTCGCTATAGACTGTCGCAACGCAGACAGGGCGATCGGGAGCCTCTCTCATACTTTTCTTCCTCGGCCTCAAAAACGGTCGCGCAGGGCATACCAGCTGAGCGCCAGGAACAGAAGCGGCGAGCGCAGCCGGGACCCGCCTGGAAAAGCCGGAACCTTTAACTCCTTCAACAGGTCCAACTCGCTGGTTTTTCCCAGAACCGATTTGGCAAACAGCGTACCGCAATAGTTTGACAACATCACGCCATGGCCGGAATAACCAGCGACGGAAATCACCCCGGGCATGACCTCGCGGGCAAAGGGCTGGCGGTTCATGGTGATGCCGACCGAGCCGCCCCAGGCATGGGTCATCTCGATGCCATCAAGGGCCGGATAGATCTCGGTGATCTGGCGGCGGATATGGTCGGAAATATCGCGCGGGCTGTCGGCTGTATAGGCTTCGCGTCCGCCAAACAGCAATTGCCCGTCGCGGGTCTTGCGGAAATAGCGCACCACGAACCGGCTATCGGCGACCGCTTCCGAGCCGGGCAGGATGTCCGGAAAATCCTTGAGCGGCACGGTAGCGCCAATGAAGGAGCGGATCGGCATGACATGGGACGCCGTCACCGGTTCCAGATTGCCGATATAGGCATTGGTAGCGATCAGCACATGGCGGGCGGTAATCGTACCCTTCGGCGTTTCGATCATCGTTTTGCCGCCGCTTTGGGCAATCGATGTGGCCTTGGTCATTTCATGCAGGCGGGCACCGGCGTTTTTCGCCACTTTCGCCAGCCCCACCAGCAGTTTCAGCGGGTGGATATGGCCGGTGCCGATGTCGCGGATACCGCAGTAATAGGCGCTGGAGCCCAACCGGGCTGCCGTTTCCTCGCGGTCCATGAAGCTCATATGCGGGTAATCGAACCGGGTCGCGGCGATCTCGACGCTTTTGCGATACTCCTTGTCCTTGCCGCGCTTGTGCTCGACATTCAGCTGGCCGGGCATGAATTCCATGTCGATCTGGTGCTCGCGGGCAAAATCCAGAATATAGCGCTTGGCGTGTTCAGCCATATCGAACAGCGCCTTGGCGCGCTCGAAGCCAAACTCGGCTTCAAGCTCCTCCGGCCAGGCCCGCTGGCCGGTGCCGAACTGGCCGCCATTGCGCCCCGAGCCGCCATCACCGAACCGCCCGCCTTCGATCAACACCACGCTGACCCCGGCGCGTGCCAGCGTATAAGCCGCCTGCAAGCCGGTATAGCCGCCGCCGACAATGGCGACATCTGTCGTGGTCGAACCATCCAGCGGTTCGTATTCAGGGCGTTCGCCCACGGTGGCTTGATACCAGGAAAGGCCGGGTGCAATCGGGCTTTGCCACATGCGAAGCTCCTTTTTGAATGCTGCAAGGCAACCCGCCTGGGACAGCGGGTGCCATGACAGCAGTATGGATCAGACGTTCAGCAGCAGGAATTCTCGCTCCCAAGGGCTGATCACCTGCATGAAGGTCTCGAATTCGCCGCGCTTGACGCCCGCATAGATATCGATGAAGGCGCGGCCGAACACGGTTTCGAAATCCGGCTCGCTTTCCAAGAGGGCGACGGCTTCCAGCAGGCCGCGTGGCAGCTCGATGGAGCCCTCATTGGCGGTATCTGCCGTCGGCGCTGTCGGCTCGATCGCCTTGCAGATGCCGAGATAGCCGCAGCCGAGCGAGGCGGCCAGCGCCAGATAGGGGTTGGAATCCGAACTTGGCAGCCGGTTTTCCACCCGCCGCGCCGCCGCATCGGAAATCGGCACCCGGAAGGCCGTGGTGCGATTGTCATAGCCCCAGGCATTGTTGACCGGGCAGGCCATATCGGGCGTCAGGCGGCGATAGGAATTCACATAGGGCGCCATCATCACAAGCGAATTCGGCACATATTTCTGCATGCCGCCGATGAAGTGGAAGAATTCTGACGACGGCGAACCATCGGCCTTGGAAAAGATATTGCGGCCGGTTTCGATATCGACCACCGACTGATGGATATGCATGGCAGACCCCGGCTGGCCCTGCATCGGCTTGGCCATGAAAGTCGCAAATATCCCGTGTTTCAGGGCGGCTTCGCGAATGGTGCGCTTGAACAGGAAGACCTGGTCGGCCAACTCAATCGGATCGCCGTGCCGCAGGTTGATTTCCAGCTGGGCTGGGCCTTCCTCATGAATCAGCGTGTCAATTTCCAGGCCCTGCTTGGCCGAGAAGTGATAGATATCGTCGATCAACTCGTCGAATTCATTAATCCCGGCGATGGAATAGCCCTGGCCGCCGATGATCGAGCGGCCCGACCGGCCTTTCGGCGGATGCAGCGGGTAATCCGGGTCCTCGTTCTTGGCGACAAGGTAAAATTCGATTTCCGGGGCGACGACCGCCTTCCAGCCCTTTTTCTCATAGAGGCTGAGGACGTTTTTCAGCACATTGCGCGGCGTATAGCTGACATCCTCGCCTTCGGTGCCGACGATGTCGCAGATCACCTGCGCGGTCGGATCGGTCTCCCAAGGCACGACCGAGAGTGTCGAGAGATCCGGCAGCAGCTTGATGTCACTGTCGCGGCTGTCATAGCGAAAATTGCCGGTTTCATCGGGATATTCGCCTGAGATCGTGTGGCGATAGAGCGCTGATGGCAGGGCGAGCGAGGTATTGCTGGTGAATTTTGAGCTCGGCATCATCTTGCCGCGCGGCACACCGGCCAGATCCGGCGTGATACATTCGATATCCTCAATGCCGCGGGAGCGCAGCCAGGAGGCTGCTTCTTTCCAGGTCTTGACCCCGCGCGTCGGGCTGATATCTGGGGGGATGCCTGCTTTTTTGGACGCTGCGCCCTTGGGTCTGAGCATTGTCTTTTTTGCAGGCATGTCTCACCGGATCTGTGTTGATAATGATGCCATCATATCCGCCTCGCTGGAATTGGCGAGGGTGAATATGCAATTGACATCGCTTTGCCGATCGAAAACACAACAGACATGGCGATGATGACGAGGACATGACATTGGAAAAACGGGTGGATGTGGTGGTGATTGGGGCAGGGGCCGCCGGCATGATGGCGGCGATCCGGGCTGGCCAGCGGGGCCGGTCTGTGGCCGTGCTCGATCATGCCAAGGCACCGGGCGAAAAGATCCGCATTTCCGGCGGTGGGCGCTGCAATTTCACCAATATCCATGCCGGACCAAAGAATTACATCAGCGCCAATCCGCATTTTGCCAAATCGGCGCTGGCCCGCTTCACGCCTGCCGATTTCATCGCCATGGTCGAGCGCCACCGGATCGGCTGGCATGAAAAAACCCTTGGGCAATTGTTCTGCGATGACAGCGCCAAGGATATTATCCGCATGCTGCTGGAAGAGATGCGCGCCGCCGGTGCCAGACTGCATGTGCAGACCGACATCCGCGCCGTGGAAAAGGTGCTGGACGGTTTCCGCGTCGAGACCTCTGAAGGCACCATCACCTGCCAATCGCTGATCATCGCCACCGGTGGCAAATCCATCCCGAAAATGGGCGCGACCGGTTTTGCCTATCGCCTTGCCGAGCAGTTTGGGCTTGGCCTGGTCGAAACACGCCCGGCGCTTGTGCCACTGACACTGGAACCGGGGCTGCTGGAGGAGTTGGCGCCACTGTCCGGCATGGCCGTCGATGCGCTGGTGCGCCATGGCAAGACCGAATTTCGTGAGGCGCTGCTGTTTACCCATCGCGGTCTAAGCGGCCCGGCCATTCTGCAAATTTCCTCTTATTGGCGCGAAGGTGAGGCCATTACCCTTTTGCTGCAACCGGAGCTGGACTTTTTGGACCTGCTGAAAACCGCCCGCCGCGACAATGGCCGTCAGGCGGTGCAGACGGTTTTAGGCCAATATCTGCCGAAGCGCTTGGCGCAATACTGGACTGAACGCCATGGACTGGAAAAGCCGTTGGCCGATCTGTCCGACAAGGTTCTGGGACGTGTCGCGGACGGCCTTCGGCACTGGCAGATCAAACCGGCGGGATCGGAAGGCTATCGCACCGCCGAGGTGACTTTGGGCGGCGTCGATACCCAGGCGCTGGACTCCAAAACCATGCAAGCCAAGGCGGTGCCGGGTCTTTATTTCATCGGCGAAGCCGTGGATGTCACGGGATGGCTGGGTGGCTATAATTTCCAGTGGGCCTGGGCGTCGGGCCATGCAGCGGGCCTTTCGGCATAGTCTTTCCCTTCTAGGCGAGACGATACGATTTGTTTACCGCAATTGTGTCCTGCATGGGCAAGTCTTGATTCATGCCGCATTCCCGCCACCATCTTTCAATAGTTGTTAATATACCTCAGTCATCGTGATCTTCCGCCTCGTTGTTTTGCTGTTTTTCGGGACGGGTTAGGGTTACGATCAAGGTCGGGGTGATTCCCCGCTTAACTTTTGGAAAGTGCTGCCAATGAACAGACCCATCCGGAAGGCCCGTGCCATTGCTATCGCCAAGGCGCGCGACGATCAGAACAAGCTTATCCTGCGCAGCGCTGGCCTCGGCCTGATGGCCTGCTTCATGGTCTATGGCCTGATGCTGATCGGCGTTATCGGCTGATCAGAACTTGGCGCCTGCGGCAAAGCGGCGACTGTCGCTTCCGCGTGCGTGTCCACATCCTCCGGCGCACAACTGCGGCACTTTCGCATGCCGAAAACTCTGGAAACGATCCGGCTTAGGCGCGGCCAGGATGGCTCACTGTAAAACCTGTAAAACGCATCCTCTTGCTGGGCGGGCGTCAAGGCATGACGGTTCATCGCCTCTCGTCGTATGGTCTCCTGAAAGGCAAGCAATCCTATAAAGTCCATGGCCGTCATCTCCAGTGTTCTGGAGAAGGCTAGCGTTTCATGGATGATGGATATATCGCCGAGTTTGCGCTATATCGTTCACTCATGAAAAACCTGCCCTGGGATACCTACCAGTTGTTCATCGAGGTGGCGCGCAATGGCGGACTGACTGGGGCTGTGCAATCCACCGGCCTTAGTGCGGCCACCCTTGGCCGGCGGATGGTGGAGCTGGAGCAAAAGCTAGGCAGGGTCCTGTTTCACCGCGCCCAGACGGGGTATACGTTAACAGCGGACGGTCGCGCCCTGCTTGATCATCTGAAATCTTTCGAGGCGGCGGAGCGCGGCATAGACCTCTGGCGCCAACAGGCGTCGCAGCCAGCACTGGTGCGGGTGACGGCGGGAACATGGATTTCCTGGCTAATCGCTCAAAACCTGCCGAAGCTTTGCCGGAGCACTGATCGCTTTCGCCTCGATTTGCACATTACCGAAGAGCGCGCAGCCCTTGCGCATCGCGAAACCGATATTGGTATCCGGGCTTTTGAGCCGCAGGAGAGCAATCTCGCCAGGGTCCCGCTTGGCGAAGTTGCCTACGCGGCCTATCGCCACCGCCTTGCCGACGAATTGCAAGTGCAGCCCTGGATCGCGGTCCCGCAGGATGCGGCAATCTCGGCCTATTTGAAGTGGCCGCATCAGCATAAGGCCGAACAGATCCTGATCACCGTCAACCGCCCGCGCTCCCTCAAGGATATGGCGGTTTCGGGCATGGGCCTTGCGGTCCTGCCGTGTTTTGTCGGTGATAGCCATCCCCAGCTTCAGCGGGTTGGTGATGAGATTACCGAATTGCGCCATCGGCAATGGTTGGTCACCAATAATGACGACCGCCACAGACGTGAGATCCGCGATTGCGCCGAGCGTTTGACTGCCCTGATGAGAGACTTTGCGGATGCCTTCGCCGGGCGGCGATAGAGGTGAAACCAGATGCTTCGAATAAACGCTTGGGTATTTCTGCTTAATAAAAGCAACTCAAGGTTTATTTTCGTGTGCCGAAAATAGAAACTTATGCAGAGTGCGTTGCTTTTTAGAACGAAGTGGTCGTGGATCACTATAAGTCGATATAGAATATTCAGAATTTCTTCAGACCACCATGCAAGAAAAGAAAGGCGGCATTTTTATTCGTTTATTCGAATTAATTAATTTCGCCCTTTGTTTTCGGGGGTTTGGCTATGGTATTTGATCGTCTACTTTCTCGGTGCAAGATTCAGACTAAGGTTCTGGTCTTCATCGTTCCGTTCGTTCTCAGTATTTCTGCCGTTGGTCTGACCGGCTACTACGCATCGCGTATCCTGCAAGGGCAGATGGAAGTCACCAATAATGTGGTCAACACATTGAGTGGCTTTAAGAATGTCTATGCGGCGATGACCGCTTTCCTGCAAAAGACCACGGATGCGTCGAAAACGGCGCTGGATCAGGAGCTGGATAAGCAGTTGACCAGTTTGAAGACCATGCGCACGTCGATTGACGGTCTGGGCGGGGCGGCGCAGGTCGATGCGGCGATTGCCGGAACAGAATCGATTGCCGGTCAGGTCAAGCGCCTGTGGGAACTGAACCAGGGCGCGGCGGATCTGCGTGCGGCCCTGGAGGCTGACACCCAGCAATTGTCCAGCCAGCAGAGCGATCTGCTTTCCTATTCCACCAGTGTCCGCGAGGCGCTGGCCAAGGATGAAAATCAGGCCAAGACCATGTTGCGTGATTCCGACCGGCTGACGCGCGGCGCCAATCTGATTGCCGATCTGGTCACAGACTTCAACAGTGCCACAGACCCTGAGGCGAAGATGAGCCTGGTCAAGGCGCAGATGCCGGGACTGAAAAAGGCCGCCACCGATATCGCCGCCGCCCTGCCTGTGGAACAGACCGTGCTCGGCACATCGCTGACTGACAATATTCAGCAATTGGCCTCCCAGGTCGAAATCGGCGTGACCAATGACACAACGGTTGGCGCAGCCGAACAGGCGATCAACCTGATGCGGCCGGTGTCCATCCGCTTGCAGGGCGCGTCTACCTTGAAATCCCGACAGGCAACGGCGGTGTTTGGAACGCTCGACCAGCCGATTGCCGAAGCGACCGCTTTGCTCACTGCCACACGCCAGCTGGTGGATATCGGTAATGGGGTTGAACTGCGCAGTTCACGCTTCATGGCGGCAGCATCGGCGGATGGCCTGCAAAAATTGCAGGCCTCGCTTGGCACCCTGAAGCGTCGTGCCGCGGCCATGGCCAAGGACCCCAATGTTAGCGCCGACATCAAGGCGAAGCTGGCGCAAATCGCGCCGTTGACAGAGGTTATGGCCGAAAAGGCCACTCAGCTGGTGGCCATGGATGGCCAGAGAACAGCCGCTTTCCTTGCCGCTGCCCGCGATATCGACACCATCTGGTCGCAACTCAGCGATTTTGCTGCCTCCCAGCGCCAGGTGGCCGATCAGCAGAGCGACGCTGCCGATACCATGTCAGCTCTGGCTCTGCTGGCGGGCGTCGTTATCGCCATTGTCGCTGGCATTGGTTTGATCGCCACCTTCAAGGGGCCGATCAACCAGATCACCGCTGCCATGCGGCGCCTGGCATCCGGCGATCTCGAGATCGAGATTGCTGGCGGCGCGCGTCCCGATGAAATTGGCGATATGGCCCGCGCCCTTGGCGTGTTCAAGGACAATGCCGAGGCGAAGATCCGCGCCGAGACCGAGGGTGCGCGGGTTAGGGCTGAAAGCGAGGCTGAGCGTGCCCGCAACGACGCGGAAAAGCAGCAGGCCGACCAGGACGTGCAATTTGCGGTGACAGAACTGGCGGCCGGGCTGGAGCGTCTCGCCAATGGCGATGTCTCCGCCACGCTGGATCATCCCTTTGCCGGGCGCATGGAACAGTTGCGCAGCGACTTCAATCGCTCGCTGACCCGGCTGAAGGAAACCATCGGCCTGATCCAGGGCAATGTCACCGCCATTCAGGGCAATGTGCAGCAAATGGCCCATTCCACCGACGACCTGTCGCGCCGCACGGAAACCCAGGCTGCCTCGCTGGAAGAAACCGCCGCCGCCGTCAACGAAGTCACCTCCAATGTCCGCCAGGCCGCCAACAAAGCGCGTGAGGTCAATGACATCGTTGGCGAAACCCGAGGGAATGCCGAGAAATCGGCCGTGGTGGTCGGTAATGCCGTCTCTGCCATGGGCCGGATCGAGGATGCCTCAAAGAAGATCGAGCAGATCATCAGCGTCATCGAGGAAATCGCCTTCCAGACCAACCTGTTGGCGCTGAATGCCGGTGTCGAGGCGGCCCGTGCTGGCGAGGCGGGCAAGGGCTTTGCCGTCGTTGCCCAGGAAGTGCGCGAGCTGGCACAACGCTCTGGCCGCGCCGCAAAAGATATCAAGACACTGATCAATACCTCCACCGAAGAGGTCAATGCCGGGGCGAGGCTGGTGCAGGAAACCGGTGCGGCGCTGACCGTCATCAGCCAGCAGATCGCCACGATCAGTACCCATGTTGAAGGCATAGCCGCCGCCAGCCGCGACCAATCGGCTGCCCTTGGCGAAGTCAACAGCGCTGTTGGCCAGATGGACAGCCTGACCCAGCAAAACGCCGCCATGGTCGAAGAAACCTCCGCCGCCAGCCGCCAGCTGGCCGACGAGGCCGATCAATTGGTGGGGCTGTTGCAGCAGTTCAAGCTGGAAAGCGGTGTTCAGGCCGGGCGGTGGGACCGGGCGGCTTGATAGATATGGTATGAGGTGATGGGCGCCCGGTCGAGAGACCGGGCGTTTTTTATGAGCGTTTGATATGAAATTATAAGCGGCATATCTGAGAGCAAGAGCCGCCATGATGTAAGTTCGCCGTTTATGGCTCCGCCCCCTCATCCTGCTGCCGGGTGGGAGGCAACCGCCCGGCAAAACCAATATCTCACATTTTATTATCCAAGAAGTTGGAAGGAGCCGCAGCGCCTGTTGTTTTCTCGCCCCAGTGGAGAGAGGGAGCATCCGGTACTTGCGTTTGCTGTTGCGAGGATACCTATCTGACCAGGCGGACACCTACCCCACAAGGAGGAGATCGGCCCGCAGTCCGCCTCTCACTCCTTATCTGCCACACAGAGATCGAAAACCACAACCTAGCCGAAGGTGTGATAGGTCACCCCATTCAATCTACTACGCACCTGAGAGGAGATGCCCGGCATGGTAGAAAGAGGTGGGGGGAGCTAGATCTGACGTTTTGTGACTTAACGGTTGTTGTGGTTTATTTTTAACACTATGAGGAGTATATGCTTCGCTTAAATCAGGCGATCAAATTGGATCTATGGTTGGCCCTAGAGAGAAATTAGAACAGCCAGAAAATGTATCTTTATGTGGGTCATTTATATGGATTACCCGTTGGGAGGGGGCGATACTCTGATGATTCAATTTTTTATTATACCGAGGAACGGTAAGGTCCCGTCAGAAGGACGAAATGCCGCATTTCTTTGTATCGACAATTGGAACGATTATTCTTTCGTTACAATGTTTCATGTAATTATTTTCGATAATAAATCAATTAAACATGAACTTGGTAGCATAAAAATTGGCTTCCGTGGTCAGAAAAAAGAAACGCCAACCTATTCAACACTTAATTCACAATTTAATAAACTGGATACGGATTACTTTTCAGTTGGCGTGGATGTCGATTATTATTTAGCTCTGTATCGTAGTGTTTCAAGCGAATTTAGAGCGACGTACCTCGAGGGATTGCGCGATGTGGCGTATGATCAGAAAATCCTAAATTTCGCACTCGAGGAACCCGTATTCCAAACGTCGCATCTCCGTAGCTTGAACATTAACACCGTGATTGACCAGTTCCGGCGCGTACTTGAAGGTGGAATTCCTCTTACCGACTATAGCTTTCGCTTCACACAAGACGCGAGTGAACGGCGTGCCGGATATCAGCTAGCTTTTGTCGTTAAAGCAAATTCCACGCCAACAACTAATATTCATGCAATAATCGGTCGTAACGGCGTCGGCAAGACGACACTGCTGAACAGTATGACGATGGCCGTCACAAATACGGATTATCCTGATAGTCGTTTCGAGAGTTATGAATGGTACGAATATAAATCCATAGATAGGGACTACTTCAGTAGCGTAGTTTCGGTATCGTTCAGTGCATTTGATCCATTCAATCCACCAGAAGAGCAGTCGGACCCTTCGAAAGGGACTTGCTATTTTTATGTTGGATTGAAGAGCTATGCGGATGAAGGTGGTGCTCTGCTGAAGTCTCAAAATGACCTAGCGGATGAACTTGTCGAAAGTTTAAGTCTCTGTCTCAGCGAGCAGTCCCGGAGCGCTAGGTGGCTGGAAGCTATTCAAAATTTGGAGTCCGACGACAATTTCGCTGAAATGAAGCTTGGTCAGCTCTTGGAGTTGCGGGAGAAAGCGCTGGACAAGCGCGCCCGAGAGCTTCTGAGGCGGATGAGTTCGGGACATGCGATTGTTTTGCTGACGATCACCAAGTTAGTTGCAAGAGTTGATGAAAAGACCCTTGTGTTGTTCGATGAACCGGAAAGTCATTTGCATCCGCCGTTGCTATCGGCTTTGATCCGTAGTTTGAGCAGGTTGCTTTCAAATAGAAACGCAATTGCAATAATTGCCACCCATTCTCCGGTAGTCCTTCAAGAAATTCCAAAGTCATGTGTTTGGAAGATTGCACGCTCCGGCCTCGCGTCAGAGCTGCAAAGGCCTGAAACCGAAACCTTTGGTGAGAATGTGGGGCTCCTTACGAGAGAGGTTTTCGGCTTGGAGGTCTCGAAATCCGGATTCAGCGCTCTGCTTTCGACCGAAGCCGCTCGAGCACAAACTTATGAGGAGGTTCTAACGGTATTCCAGGGCCAATTAGGCTTAGAAGGACGGGCAATCTTGCGGTCAATAATGCATCGTGACGGAAAAAACTAAGCCGATGAAAAAGCTAACTCCACCGAACGTCGATTTTGCTACTGCTCTTGCCTCCGCAATCTCCGGAATAGGAAGCGAGGCCGTCCGTATTTCACACATAAATGCATTTGCAGACCCCGTGGCTATCGAAGAAAATTATGCGAGCTGTGCTAAGGCCGCCACCCTATACGCCGAGCCCAAGATAGCTGCAGTAGGTGATCCAGTCGTTTATAATGGGCTTAGCAAATCGCAATTGACGAAGCTTTACACTCAGTATTTCGTCCCTGAGAATAAGCCGGCTAGGCGTTTGTATGAAGCCATAAAGGTATCTGCCAATGGAAAATGTCCTTTGTGCGGAGGTGTTGGCCACGTTCATACATTAGACCATTATCTTCCGAAGGCGAATTTTCCGCTATACTCAGTTATGCCTGTAAACTTGGTTCCTTGTTGCAGGGACTGCAATTCGGAAAAGCTCAATGCATTCGCAGTGGTGCAAGAGAAACAGACCCTTCATCCTTATTTTGACCACGATAAATTTTTCCTCGAAAGGTGGGTAGGTGCTAGAGTTATACAGACAATGCCACCCGTGGTTGAGTATTTCGTCATGCCACCAGACCATTGGCATGAAAATGAGAAGGCCCGTGTACATGCTCATTTCAGTGAGTACGGCCTGGCAGATAAGTTCTCGATCGAAGCCGCCGCTGATCTGCCGGAAACAATTCAGACCCGGCGAACGACGATGTTCCTTAATACTCCGGCGGAGTTCTCACGTTACCTCGCTGAAAAAGGTCGAAATACAGCCTTGCCTATCAATAATTGGCGGAGAGTTATGTTTAATGCTCTTGCGGCGGATGACTGGTTTTGTAATCAACTCTTTGATGAGGCTTGATCTGCAAAAAACCCGGTCCATTTTAGTTTGGCGTTTTTACGCGATAATTTTAGTGTCTGGTCTAAAGGCATACGAGACACCAAAACAATTTGACGTCCTATATACTTTCTGTACGAACAAGCCGCCTTTTGCTTAAATAAGCTCTCCTCACGTAAAATAGCCGGGTTTCGTTCTCTATAATATAGGGACAAGCGGCTGTACAATAGGACTACGAACGGTCAAGCATCCGCGGTTCATCTGCTTTAACGGCGAGTTAGATCAGTGTTTCCGCAGAAGAGGCATGCCCGCCTCATTAAACAGCCGCAAGCCAGCGACGTCTTTATCTGTGCCAGCAACTTAACCGCTCTTTGCTTGCGCGCATTCCCGATCACAAAACCGCATCGCACTTCTGCTGAAAATGCTGTAACCGGAATGCGTTATGAACAAAGCTCTCATTGTCATCTTCGCCACTGTCGCTCTCGATGCGGTCGGGTTTGGCCTTATCTTTCCCATTCTGCCGGCTTTGTTGCGGGAGGTGACGCATATTCAGAATGTGGCGCCCTATATTGGTATGTTGGTGGCTCTTCATGCGGTCATTCAGTTTATCTGTATGCGGCGTCTCCGTCCCATTGATTTCCCTGTTGCAAAGGTCGGGTCTAGCGCTTGGAGATGGTCCTATGAGCACGTCGGGGAGTCCCGGACGAGCTCATTGTGAGGCGCTGATCCGTTGCGCATAGGCCCAGGGCATGAGGGCGTCGATGTCTTTGGCGAGGTGGCCATTTGCGAGACTGATGAAGAGATCGCGCAGGTAGGCGTATGGTTCAACACCGTTCATCTTGCATGTGCCAATCAGGCTGGCGAAACGGGCCCAATTACGGCCGCCTTCATCATGGCCGGCAAAGAGAGCATTGCGGCGGTTCATGGCCGGGCTACGGATCGCGTTTTCGACGAGGTTGGAGTCGATGTCGACGCGGCCGTCGTCCAGGAACAGCCGGAAGCCGTCCTGACGTTTGAGCATATAAGCCATGGCCTTGCCGAGGTCGGACTTGCGCGAGACGCGCGCGGCCTGAGCTGTCAGCCATGTGAAGAACTCGTCCACCAGAGGGCGGGACAGGTTCTGGCGGACAGCCCGGCGATGTTCAGGATCACAACCTCGGATGCTGTCTTCGATCTTGTAGAGAGCGGCGATACGCAACAGCGCCTCGTCAACGATGGGCGAGCCCTTCTTTGGCTTGGCCTTGATCAGCTTTCTGCGGCCGTGTGCCCAGCAGAAGGCCAGACTCAACGGATCGCCGCCCGTGCGTTTTGGCGTGGCGAGGTGGGAGTAGCCGCCATAGGCATCGACCTGGATCGTGCCGTTGAAGCCATCGAGGATTTCTGCGGCATATTCGCCGTTACGTCCGGGCCGATAATGGAACACCACGCCCGGCGGCGCAGATCCGTTCCAGCCGCGGTCGTCGCGCAGAATAGCCCAGAGATAACCGGTTTTCGTCTTGCCGCGCCCCGGATCCAACACCGGGGCCGTAGTCTCGTCGACATACAGTCGCGTGCTTTCCGACATCAGGCGTTTGGCCATATGGTCTACCACCGGCGCGATCGCAGCGCCCGTCCGCCCCATCCAATCCGCCAGGACCGTGCGGTCGATCGGCACTCCGTGTCGGGCCATGACAGCCGCCTGCCGGTTCAGCGGCATATGTTCGGAATGTTTGGACACGGCAATCTGCGCCAATAGGGCTTCGGTCGGCCAGCTACCTTCCAGCAAATGCGCCGGCGCCTTCGCCTGCACCACGCCCGTGCGGCCCTTCGGGCAAGCGTATTTCGGGCGAATTGTCACGATCACCTGATAGCGCGCAGGAATTTGATCGAGCCGTTCCGTCCGGTCTTCGCCGATCCGGACCATGTTGCCGCAACCACAGGGACAGGCAATGCTATCGGGCTCGATCACTTGTTCGACGCGCGGTAGGCTCTGGGGCAGCGCGCGTGCCTTGCGCGCTTTGCGAGGGGCGGCCTTTTCGGGATCGGGTCCGCTGGCCGCGATCTTTTCCTCGACGAAGGCGATCTGCGCCTGCGTTTCGGCAATCGCGGTCTCCAGATCTTCCAGTGCCAGTTCCATCTGCGCCGGATCGAGCTTTTCCGATTTTGGCCCGAACTTCGTGCGGCGATAGTCCTGAACCTGGCTCTCCAGCTTCTCGATCAATTCCTTCAGCGCGGTGATGAAGGCGTCCTTTTCGGCCACCACCGCCTGCTCATGCTGACGGGCCGCGCGCTCAACCGACAGCTCGAACTGCACCGCCGCAAAGGCGTTCAATACCTCGACAGGAAGGTCCGGGAACTGGCTGAGATCGATCGGCTGCGACATATGTCTTCATAGCAAACCGAAGCAGAAAAGCCCAATAAAACAATGCTAAAATCAAGCCGGTGAGTCATCCTGCCGCACTCGGCGCCGTTACCCGCTGCGCCATAACTCGTCGCCAGTCGAGACCTTCGAACAAGGCTTCGTATTGAGCCCGAGAAAGACGCATCGTTCCATCCTGCACCTTCGGCCAGGCAAAATTGCCCTGCTCCAGAACCTTGTAGATCAGCACCATTCCGGTGCCATCCCATACCAGGATTTTTAGGCGATCCCCGCGCTTCGACCGGAAGATCACGGTGACCCCGGAATGCGGATCAAGCTTCAACTCGGTCTGCACCATCAATGCCAGCGCCTGATGACCACAGCGAAAGTCCACCGGCCGCGTCGCGATCAGGATCGGTAATCGTTGGCCCGCGACGATCATACAGTCCCTCGCATCGCCCGCACCAAGGCTGCAACCCGACCAACCGGCACGTCGCCGGGAACCCTCACAACGAGGTCTGCATCTATTTCTATAGTCACGATCCCCGAAGGGGCCGCGACCGGCTCCGGAACTGGCGATACATCGGCAGCCTCCTGCGGCTCCGTCGTAATCGCCAGGGGCACAAAGGCTGGCTCGAGTGAGCCGCTATTGTCGCAAGGCACGGCCGGCATGGATGGCATCAGTTCGGCAGGCAACGCCAGAAGACCCTGACGCGCCTGCCGTCGCCAGTCCGAAAGCTGATGCGCAGCAAGATCATAAGTCAGCGCAACATCAACAACCCGCGCACCGGGCTGAAGGCTTTCCGCTACAATCCGCGCCTTCAGATCATTGGGCCATCGCCGGTTTCCACGACGAGGCTCGACAACTTCGCATCGCCCGACAAATCCCTCACCATCCGCCATGCCAAATCTCCAGCTCTTGCCGAAAACCTTCTGGCACAAACCTCAATGTTCACAAACACGCGGAATCAATGGGATGGAGGCGGCGCATACGTTTATCTTTGCGCCGATCCTGGGATCGCTCAGTGATCGGCTCGGTCGTCGGCCCATCCTGTTGATTTCGCTAGCGGGGGCGGCGGTCAATTATCTGTTTCTCGCCTTTGCCGACAGTCTCTGGTTGCTGCTGCTGGGGCGTGCCATTACTGGGTTGACCAGCGCCAATATGTCGGTGGCGACGGCCTATGTGACGGATATTTCGCAGGAAAATCAGCGGGCGCGGCGCTTTGGTCTGTTTAATGCGATGTTTGGCCTGGGCTTCATCTTCGGCCCGATTATCGGCGGGGCGCTGGGGGATTATTGGCTGCGGCTGCCCTTCATTGCTGCCGCCGTGCTGAATGGCGGCAATCTGCTACTGGCGTTTTTCGTCCTGCCGGAGTCCCGCACGCCGACGCGTGAGAAACTCGATCTGGCGGCCATCAACCCGCTGCGGCCTTTGAAATGGGCGTTGTCGCTGAAAAACCTGTTGCCCATGGTGATCCTGTTTTTCATCTTCAGCCTGACAGGTGAGGCCTATGCGACCTGCTGGGCGCTGTGGGGCGGCGATGCGTTTCAGTGGAGCGGGCTGTGGATCGGCCTGTCGCTTGGCGCCTTCGGCATCTGTCAGGCGCTTGCTCAGACCTTTCTTCCCGGCCCGGCGGTCAAGCTGTTTGGCGAGCGGATCGCCATTCTGATCGGTGTTTCCAGTGCCTGCATTTCGCTCGCCGTCATTGCCTTTGCAACGGAAAGCTGGATGGTGTTTGCGATCATGCCGGTTTTTTCCCTCAGCGGCATCGGCGTTCCGGCCCTGCAATCGCTGGCGACTGCCCAGGTCGATGCGGATAAGCAAGGTCAATTTCAGGGAGTGCTCGCCTCCGCCCTCAGCCTCGCCGCCATTATCGGTCCCCTGGCGTTTTCAAGTGTTTACTTCCTCATCCGGGATTATTGGCCCGGCGGCATCTGGATGTCGGTCATTGCCGTTTATGCGATCAGCGTGCCTTTGGTTATGGGCCTGCGTCTCAAGACTAAAACCAGCGGAAAAACGGTTTAGCCCGGCCTTCCAGCCGGGCTAAACACGCTCGTTATGTGTATCTCAGGCAGCCTTGATGCCCTGAGCCGCAATCCCTTGCGTGACCACGACCGGGATCAGCAGGTCGCCCCAGTTTCCATCTCCGCCATGGTGGCGGGCGGAGCGGACCAGCTCGACGGAAACACCGGCCTCAACAGCTTTCATGACGGAATGGTTCAGCCGGTGCAGATCATTGGCCAGCATCCGGATCAGCGCCTGCTGGTCGGCATTCATGGCGGTTGCCTGTTCTTCGGCACGTTCTTTAACGCGGGTCTGGGGTGTCATGGCATTGCTCCTCTTATGTCTGGGGTTTTTGAAAGGGATTCCCCGCCCGACACCGGGCGGGAATTGCGATAAAGGCAGAGGTCAGTTTTCGACTGGCCAAGGCGGTGGATATCAGCAGGGCAACGGCCCAGAACTCATTCAGCAGCAGGGCGGAACTGGTCATGTTCGGTCGACTCCTTCATGGCCGTGGTTGAGGACGTGCCGCCCGAAATCGCCATCGAAACCGCGTCGAAATAACCGGTGCCAACTTCGCGCTGATGCTTGGTGGCGGTGTAGCCATTGGCTTCGGCGGCAAATTCCGCCTGTTGCAGCTCAGAATAGGCGGACATCTGTCGGTCCTTGTAGCCGCGCGCCAGTTCGAACATGCCGTAGTTCAACTGATGGAAGCCCGCCAGCGTGATGAACTGGAACTTGTAGCCCATGGCGCCGAGTTCCTTTTGGTACTTGGCAATGGTTGCGTCATCGAGGTTCTTCTTCCAGTTGAACGATGGCGAGCAATTATAGGCCAGCTTCTTGCCCGGATGCACTTTATGCACGGCCTCCGCGAATTTGCGGGCCTGTTCCAGATCCGGCTTGGAGGTCTCCATCCAGATCAGATCGCAATAGGGCGCATAGGAAATGGCGCGGGCAATGCAGGGCTCGATGCCATTGCGCACTTGGTAGAAACCTTCGGCGGTGCGGCCTGCATCATAGTCTACAAATGGCTGGTCGCGCTCATCGATATCAGAGGTCAACAGCTTGGCGGCCTCCGCATCGGTGCGGGCAATGATCAGCGTTGGCGTCCCCATCACGTCGGCGGCAAGCCGGGCGGCGGTCAGGTTGCGGATATGCGCAGCGGTCGGGATCAGCACCTTGCCGCCCAAATGGCCGCACTTCTTTTCAGATGCCAGCTGGTCCTCATAATGAACCCCCGCCGCGCCCGCTTCGATAAAGGCCTTCATGATCTCGAAAGCGTTGAGCGGCCCGCCAAAGCCTGCCTCGGCATCGGCAACAATCGGCGCAAACCAGGTCTCGACTGACAGGCCCTTGCCTTCCTGGGTTTCGATCTGGTCGGCCCGTTGCAGGGTCTTGTTGATCCGCTTGGCCAGTTCCGGGGCCGCATTGGCGGGGTAGAGCGACTGGTCGGGATACATGGAGGACGCGGTATTGGCGTCCGCCGCAACTTGCCAGCCGGAAAGGTAGATCGCCTTCAACCCGGCGCGGACCATCTGCATGGCCTGATTGCCCGACAGCGCCCCCAGCGCATTGACGAAATCCTCCTGGCCGATCAGCTGCCACAACCGGTTCGCCCCCATTTCCGCCAGCGAATAGCGGATCTCCACGGAGCCGCGCAGCCGCTTGACATCCTCTGCCGAATAGGTGCGCTCGACGCCATCGAAACGGCCCTGCGATGCGGAGGGAACGAGTTTGTAAAAATCAGTCATGGCAGTCTCCTCTTGTCGTTTTCATGCAGGAATAGCGCGCTCCTCTTGCTGCTTTCCTGCTGGTCTGGTGTGACTTGTTTTACAATGCGCTGCAAAATTTCCCAAGAAAAAACGATAAAACAACGGCTTGAAAGAGGTTAGGATGTCTTGTTGTTTACAAATGAGCGATGTAATATTGTAAAAATTGTAAATTACCGGCGTGATGCGTCGAGGCGTAAATTTTGTAAATTCCTGTCGGAGGGGCTGACATGGCCGACCACAAGATCTTTGCCGGGCCGCGGGTGCGACGGGTGCGCAATGGCCTGGGCCTGACCCAGACGGCGATGGCCGAGGCGCTGGGTATTTCGCCCTCCTACCTCAATCTGATCGAGCGCAACCAGCGACCGCTGACCGTGCAATTGCTGCTGAAACTGGCCTCGGTCTACAAGGTCGATCTGGAGGAATTGCAGGGCGATGCGGGCGGCGGCTCGGTGCCGCTGCGCGAAGTGTTTGCCGATCCGCTGCTGGCTGGAGAAATTCCCGGCGATCAGGAATTGATCGAATTTGCCGAGGCGGCCCCCAATGCCGCCAGCGGCGTGGTCAAGCTTTACCGGGCCTACCGGGAGCAGGCCAAGCGCCTGTCGGATCTTGCCGAATTGCTGGCCCGCGAGGGACATGAAACGGCGCTGGCCGGGGCGCGGCTGCCGATGGATGAAGTGCGTGACGTGCTGGAGCGCCGCAGCCTGCATTTTCCCCTGATTGAGGCGGCGGCGGAAGCCTTTCACGCGGCGCTCGACCCGGGCGATGGGCTGGAGGCGGCGCTGAAAACCTGGCTGCGCACCCAGCACGGTATCGTCGTGCGGGCACTGCCCGTGCATGTCATGCCGCATCTTGGGCGGCGTTACGACCGCCATTCCATGCGGCTGTTCTTGTCGGAACGGCTGTCGCCGTTCGACCAGGTCCGGGAAATGGCCATGGAAGCCTGCCTGCTTGTCATGGGCGAGGAAATCCGCGCCGAGCTGGAAACCTTGGCTCTGACCTCGAACGAAGCACGCCGCATCGCCCGGTTTGAACTGGCGCGCTACGCCGCCCACGCGCTGATCATGCCCTACGGCGCTTTTCTGGCAGCGGCGCAGCGGGCGCGTTATGACGTGGACGTGCTGCGCGCCCGGTTCCGGGTGTCATTCGAGCAGGCAGCCTCGCGGCTGGTCACGCTGCAACGGGCGGGCGCTGCGGGCATTGGGTTCTTCCTGATGGAGATCGATCATGCCGGCAATATCATCCGCCGGGCTGGCGGGCAGGGTTTCCCCCGCGCCACATTCGGCGGCCAATGTCCGAAGCTGAACATTCATGCGGCTTTTTCAGAGCCGGGACAGGTTCTGGTCGAGCCGGTTATTGCCCCGGATGGCGTGGGTTTTCTCACCGTGTCGCGCACGTTGGAAGGGCCACAGGCGGGCTTTCAGCAGCGGGTCCGCCGCACAGCCCTGCTGATTGGCTGCGATCTCTCTCACGCACAGGACACCGTCTACGGCGAGGCACGGATGGCGTTGGTGGAGATCGGCCAGGCCTGCCGGATCTGCGAGCGGCAGGCCTGTCTTTCCAGGGCCGAACCGCCGATGACGCGGCCACTCGGATTGGACGAAATGACGGCGGGATTAAGCGCCTTCGATTTCCAGTGACGGCTCCCAGTGAGGGAGCTGACAAGCTTTGGAGTCTGTCCGGTGCAGGTGGAACCAGACAGGCCCTCACTGTTCTTGTTGTCGTTTGTTTGCGGGAAAACTGGAGTCCACTTTTCCCAAAAAACTCTAGGCTTTAATCCCAATCTCTAGGCTTTAATCACGGCCAGATAGGACTGCACGCCGCTGTCCGTGGTCATGATGCCCATCAGATTATTGTCGATCACCGTATTGCCGGTTGATGGTCCATCGCTGGTCGGATAGGCGGCCGGAACCCATTTGGCGTCGGTAAAGGTTCCGTCGCTATTGCGGCCGATGGTGACGAAGGCGGTGCCCGGGTCCGCCATCGCGGCAAGGCAATAACCACTTTCTATGGCGCTGATGCCTTCGAAATGAGTCACAATCCCTGGCTTGCCCTGATAGCTGTAATTCGTGACATTGCTGATCTTTTTCGTCGTAGCATCGTAATCGAGCACGAAGCCGACATTGATGCCGGTCTCGCCCTTGTAGCCGCCGACAATCGTATAGGCATTGCTGCCGTCGCCGCCATTTTGCCAGATGCCATAAGCGGTGGTGAGTGGCCCGAGGCTGAGCTTGGAGAAGCTTTGCGTGCGGATATCGTAAATGAAGGCGGCTGCCGAGCCATGCGGCTCGGTGAGATCGAAATTGCCGACCACCAGGTCGCCCATGGTGGAATGGGCAATGGTATAAAACACTATCCCACCGGCAACATCCTTGGGGATGTCGAGCGCTGTCCATTTGCCTGAACCGTCGAAGGTACCTTCATACATCATGCCGTGATCGGCAGTCGGATCGGAGGCCTCAGCATATTTATAGCTGCCGACGGCGCGCACATTTCCCTTGCCGATGCCCGGATTGAACAAAGGTGTATTCGGACCGTAGAAGGTCGATGTCGTCACCGTCTGGCCTTTGAAAACGGGGGGCAGATAGGCATAGCCCGAGGTGTCGGTGGGAACCAGCGGCCCGCGATAGAGAAGCGCCTGCGGTTGCGCACCTTGGGTTGGCTGGTAATTGCCGGTCAGGACGACCGGGTGGTCGGTGCCGGTATCCTGGCGTACACCGGTCACGAATTGGTTTGTGGAAAGAATAGTCTGGTATGTCACACTGACGTCGCTCATTTTACCTACTTTTGATTGATATTTAATATAATATAACCATAAGATGTATTAAAAAGATTGACGGTTGGTTATTGAGGGGGAGCTCACCGCACCGAATGTCATAAGGAAGATGGTCCTGCCACTTCAACCAGCCGGTGCCCCGCCGGTACATTGTGCGCTGCTTTGCTGTGGTGCGGAAAATTACGCTTGTCGAGCGCATATTTCCTTTCTAGTCTGGTAAAAAATAATGGGAACGACGGGCCTTATCCCCCAATGGCCTGGATACAGGAGACGTGATGACATCCACCGGGATTCGCTTTGCCGCCGCCGCTTTCGCGGCCATGTCCATCACCGTATCGGCTGGCGCGCTGCCTGCCGGTGCCGCTGACCGGGAAGTGCATGTCTACAATTGGTCGGATTATATCGATCCGCAGATTCTGGAGGACTTCACCAAGGAAACCGGCATCAAGGTCGTCTATGACGTCTTCGACAACAACGACCTGTTGGAGACCAAGCTTTTGGCTGGTGGCTCCGGTTATGATGTGGTGGTGCCGACCGGTCCGTTCCTGGCGCGGCAGATCCAGGCGGGCGTGTTCCAGAAGCTCGACAAGTCGAAACTGCCGAACCTTGCCAATATGTGGCCGATGGTTATGGAGCGTCTCGCCAATTACGACCCCGGCAACCAATATGCCGTCAACTATATGTGGGGTACGACCGGCATTGGCTACAATGTCAAGAAGATCAAGGCGATCTTCGGCGATGACGTCAAGGTCGATAGCTGGGACTTCATCTTCAAGCCGGAAAACGCCAAGAAGCTCAAGCAATGCGGTTTGAACATCCTTGATGCCTCGGATGAAACCTTCGCGATTGCCATGAACTATATCGGCAAGCCGGCTGACAGCAAGAAAACAGCCGACCTGGAAGCAGGCGCCAAGGTCTACCAGGCGATCCGGCCCAACGCCAAGACCTTCAACTCCTCCTCCTACCTGAATGATCTCGCCAATGGCGATATCTGCGCCACCATCGGCTGGTCCGGCGATGTGATCCAGGCCAAGAAGCGGGCGGAAGAGGCCAAGAACGGCGTGGAAATCGCCTATGTGATCCCCAAGGAAGGAACCTATATGTGGTTCGACAACCTGGCGATCCCGGCCGATGCCAAGAATGTCGAGGAAGCCCATGCCTTCATCAATTACCTGATGAAGCCCGAGGTGATCGCCAAGGCGTCTGATTTCGTCTCCTATGCCAATGGCAATCTGGCCTCGCAAAAAATGGTCAGCGCCGATGTGCTCAACAATCCCTCCGTCTATCCCGACGAGGCGACCATGAAGCGGCTGTTCACCATCTCGCCTTACGATCCCAAATCGCAGCGCGTCCTGAACCGGCTCTGGACCCAGGTCAAGACCGGCAAGTAAACGAGATGAAGCGGGGCAGGAATGCCCCGTTTTCTATTTGAGACGCGCAGAAAAGACCGTTCAGGCCTTGGCAAACAAGGCAGGCGGGGAAGGGGATCGATGGCGAAGACTCTGGGGCCGGTGAAACGCAAATTCGCACCATGGACGGAGCGGGGGCAAATGCCCTTCATCCGGTTTGAAAATGTTACCAAGCGGTTTGGGCCGTTTACGGCGGTCGATAACCTTACCCTGAACATCTACGAGCGGGAGTTTTTCTCGCTGCTTGGGCCTTCCGGCTGCGGCAAGACCACGCTGATGCGGATGCTGGCCGGTTTCGAGGAACCGACCGAGGGGCGCATCCTGTTGCAGGGCCGCGATCTCGCCGGCGTGCCGCCCTATCGTCGCCCGACCAATATGATGTTCCAGTCCTACGCGCTGTTTCCGCATATGTCGGTGGAAAAGAACATCGCCTTCGGCCTGGAGCAGGACAATCTGCCCAAGGGTGAAATCAAGGCGCGGGTCGAGGAAATGCTGAAACTGGTCAAGCTGGAGGAGTTCGCCAGGCGCAAGCCAGGCCAGCTTTCCGGCGGCCAGCGCCAGCGCGTCGCCTTGGCGCGCTCACTGGCCAAACGTCCGAAAGTGCTGTTGCTGGACGAGCCGCTCGGCGCGCTGGACCGCAAGCTGCGCGAGGAAACCCAGTTCGAGCTGATGGATATCCAGACCGAGCTTGGTCTGACCTTCCTGATCGTCACCCATGACCAGGAAGAGGCGATGACGGTATCTGACCGGATTGCTGTCATGGACAAGGGCGAAATCGTCCAGGTGGCGACGCCCGCCGAAATCTATGAGGCGCCGAATTGCCGTTACGTGGCGGATTTCATCGGTGACATCAATATCGTCGAGGGACGGTTGCTGCGAAGCGATAGTGCTGGCGGCCCTGTGGCCATTGCCTGTGACGGCTTCACCAGCCTGGTCGATCAGCCCTGCGATCTCGCTGACGGTGCCGAGGTTGCCTTTGCCATCCGCCCGGAAAAGGTTCGTATCTCCATCGACCCGCCCGCCGATACCAGCGTCAATGCGCTTTCCGGCGAGGTCTGGGATATCGGCTATCTCGGCGATTTTTCGGTATTCATCATCCGGCGCGAGGATGGTTTCACCTTCCGGGCGGCGCAGGCCAATGTCGCGCGTCTGGTAGACCGGCCGATTACCTTCGGTGATCAGGTCTGGTTTTCCTGGACGCCGGATGCCGGCCTGTTGTTGACGAGGTAGCGCCATGGCCGAGCCCGCAACCCTTCCACAAGCCGTTCCTCCGGTCCTTCGCCAGGCAAGCCGGGCCCGCTGGTTGATTGTCGTCCTGCCCTACCTCTGGCTGGCTTTGTTCTTCCTGGCACCGTTCTTCATCATCGTGAAGATCTCGCTGTCGGATACGGCCATCGCCATGCCGCCCTATACCCCGGTTTTCCAAGGCTTTTCACAGCTGGGCGATTTCCTGTCGCAGCTGGATTTCGAGAATTTCCAGATCCTTGGTGAAGATCCGCTCTATATCGAATCCTATCTGTCGTCGCTGAGGATCGCGGCGATCTCCACCCTGCTGCTGCTGTTGATCGGTTACCCGATGGCGCTGGCCATGGCACGCGCCAAGGCGGAACTGCGCCCAACCCTTGTGATGATGGTCATCCTGCCGTTCTGGACCTCGTTCCTGATCCGTGTCTATGCGTGGATTGGCATTCTGAAGCCGGAAGGGCTTTTGACGCTGCTGCTGCAAAGCCTGCATATCTACGGTCCCGACCAGCAGGTGCATATCTACCAGACCGATATCGCCGTATTCATCGGCATCGTCTATTCCTACCTGCCCTTCATGGTCCTGCCGCTCTATTCGGCTCTGGAGAAGATGGATGGCAGCCTGCTGGAAGCGGCAAGCGATCTCGGTTGCCCGCCGATGACGGCCTTTTGGCGGATTACCTTTCCGCTGTCCATGCCAGGGGTGATTGCCGGATCGATGATCTGCTTCATTCCGATCACAGGGGAGTTCGTCATTCCCGACCTGCTGGGTGGCGCCGACACGCTGATGATCGGCAAAACCATGTGGACGGAGTTTTTCGGCAATCGGGACTGGCCCGTCGCCTCCGCCGTCGCCATCGTCCTGCTGCTTTTGCTGGTGGTGCCGATCATGATTTTCCAGAATCAACAAAGCAAAGTGTGAGGGACCGTGATGAAATCTGGCCGTTTCGATCCCGTTTTTCTCACTTTCGGTTTCGCCTTTCTCTATGTGCCGATCCTGATCCTGGTGATCTTCTCGTTCAACGCATCGAAGCTGGTGACGGTCTGGGGCGGGTTCTCCTTGCGCTGGTACCAGGAGATCTGGCAGAATGACAGCCTGATGGATGCCGCCTGGGTGACGCTCCGGGTTGGCGTCATCTCGGCCAGCCTCGGCACCGTACTTGGCACCATGGCGGCGCTGGCGCTGGTGCGCTTCGGGCGGTTTCGTGGCCGCATGCTGTTTTCCGGCATGGTCTATGCGCCGCTGGTCATGCCTGATGTCATCACTGGCCTGTCGCTGCTTTTGCTGTTTGTTGCGCTGAATGTCGATCGCGGCTTGATGACCATTACGCTGGCCCATACCAGCTTTACCATGTGCTATGTGGCCATCGTCGTGCAATCGCGGCTGGTGACGTTCGACCGCAGCCTGGAGGAGGCGGCGCTCGATCTCGGTTGCCCGCCGGTCAAGACCTTCTTCCGCATCACCCTGCCGCTAATCCTGCCAGCCGTCGTTTCCGGCTGGATGCTGGCCTTTACCCTGTCGCTGGACGATCTGGTGATTGCCAGCTTTACCACCGGGCCGGGCGCGACGACCCTGCCGATCAAGATCTATTCGCAGGTGCGGTTGGGTGTGACGCCGGAAATCAACGCGGTCTGCACCATATTGATCGCCGTCGTAACGCTTGGCGTTATCATTGCCTCCATCGGCACGAAGCGCCGGGAATTGCAGCGCCAGCGCGATGAGCACATTGCCGCCGCCGGGCGGTGAAAGCCAAGGGTCAAGGCCGGGCGGGTGACAGGATCAAATCCGGCCAGGAGCCGCCGATGAAAAGCCGCAGCGGCGCAAAATTGCCAGCGTCATCACTGGTACTGCTGGCATAGGCGGTGCCGGGACGGACTTCCGTCGAGAGAGCCAGTCCCTTGAAATCATAGGGAACCACGCCGGAAAAAGACGTTGATTGAACGGTGCCCAGTAACGCGCCCTTGCCGATGTTGATGCTGCCACCGCCAAGTGTGGCAGACACGGTCAGACTGTCAAATGGCAGTTCACCCGTGCCAGCATCCTGCAAGCGGAAAAACCGCTGCTCTGCGGCCTTGCTGCGGATGCCATCCGGGTTGACGCCGGTGATCCGTCCCGGCCCGGCGTTGAGTTCCAGCGTGCCGGTAATATCCCCTGCACGGGTCTCCCACAGCGCCCGGTTGGTCGCGGCCGAGACCGTCAAGGAGCCAGGCCCCAGCGGCAGAGGGCCATTGAGCGCCAGTTTGCCCTCGATATCGGAAAGATCAGCATTGGTCAGCGACAGGTCCAGATGGCCGCCTTGGTCGAAGCCGCCATTGCGGCCTTCGAGATGGGCAATCAATGTTCCATCGGCCAGCGTGCTATCGGCAATGTCGAATACCACGGTGCCATCGGTCGCCAAAATGCTGGCACCCATGTCGGTCAGTGTGAAGGGCGAATAGGTCGCCTTGCGGGCCGACAGGGTGAGATCGAATTCCAGCCAGTCCAGCAGACCGCTTTTTCCCTCATTTGTTCCGGCGTCGGGGGCCGAGAGAGAAAATGCCCCGAGAAAAGTTGGAATATCCATCTGCTCGAAGGCCAGCGTGCCGCTCAGCTTCGGCTTGCCGCTTTTCGCCTGGGCCATTTCCATCAGGCCGGTGGCGCGGGTGTCGTTGGCGGTAAAGGATAGACTGTCCAGCCTGATCTTGTCCGTCTCCGCCGTCACCGTGGCGTTGACGGAGACCGTGTGCAGCGCTTCCGTGCCGGGCAAAGTCGCGCCGGTCCAGGCGAGAAGTCCCGGAACATTGGAAATCGTCAGGCTGAGTTGGCCTGAGGCGAAGCGCGCAGGCGCAAGTCCGGTCTTGCCGCTGAAACTACCCTTCAGGGTCGGTGCGGTCAGGGAAAATTCCGCCTGACCAACGCCGCCGCCAAGCAGGATTAATGGTTGGGGGGAGGCAAAATCCAGCTGGGTAGCCACGCCGCCGATGATCATATTGGCGTTGCCGATCGCGGGGGCTGACATGACCGGCCAGAACAGATGAGAAAAGATGCTGTCGATCACCACACGGCGCCGCAGCGACTGATCCTCGATATCAATCCGACCATTTTCAATGGTGACCGATCCGATCCGGGCATCATAGGCCCTGTCGAGACTCTGTCGGTCCTTGGCGCTGCCCTGGACATGAGAAATGGCATCGGAGAGCAGGCCTTTTCCCGCCCAATCGAGATGGCCTTGCGGATCACGTCGCATGTAGATGCGGGGTCGGCTGAGATGGAAATCGTCAAAGACCGGGTTGCCCATCGCCGCATTCACCAGCCCGAACGAAGCCGACAGGACGTCGATATGGGCAAGGACGCGCTTGACATTGGCAGCCGCTCCAGCGGCTTGAGCGGGATCACGCTCGGTAATCGTCACATTGGGTAGGGTGATGCGGGGTTCCGGCCAGAATTGCAGGCTGGGTGTTCCCGATATCTCGACATCATGGCCGCTCCAGCGGCTGATGGCCTTTTCGATACTGCCGCGCACCAGGCTGCTGGACACGATATAAGGGGCAGCCAGCCGGGAGGCGACAAAAACGCATAGTGCAACCGCGATGACGGCAATCACCACGCGGGCCAACCGGGGACCGCGCCAACGCCCGGATACCGACCTTTTCCGATTTGAACCGAGCGTCACATCTGGCCTTTCACATTCGGTGCAAAGAGTATGTCCACTGCCGATGTTCCGATACAGCAAAGGCTTTTGTCTGGCAATTTTCGTCGGCAATCATGCCCTTTGGAGAGCGGTGCTCCACGATCATGTCATCAAGGAGATCAATGGGTAACAAAGCTGGGGACTGCGAGCCGCACCGCATCACAGAAAATATCCAGGCTGGGTTGCCTTGCCGGTCATCCCGCCAGAACCCTTGGAGAAGGGAAGGTGATTTCCACGAGCGTACCTTCGTTCGGTGTCGATTGAATAGCAAAGCTGGCGCGGTTGGCATCCACCATGGCCTTGGTCAGCGGCAGTCCAAGACCGGTGCCGTCGCCGCGCAGCCGGGCGCCGCCCGGAGACACTTGCCGGAATGGTTTCATGGCCTGTTCCAGTTCTGCCCGCGTCATGCCGATGCCGGTATCGCGGATGCGCAGCGTCACGCTGCCATTCGGCTCGTAATTGGTGGAAACGATGATCTGCCCACCTGAAGGCGTGAACCGGATGGCATTCGACAGGATATTGAGCACGATCTGCTTGATCGACCGCATGTCAGCCACAACATTCGGCACCGATTGCGACAGCGCCGTGCGGATGATCACCCGCTGGCCGTTTGCCTGCGGCTGAACGATAGCCACGGCTTCCGACACCGTCTCGTTCAAGCCGACCGCGATGAAATCGAGATCCATTTCGCCCGCCTCGATCTTGGAAATATCCAGGAGATCGTTGACGATATCCAGCACATGCCGGCCGGAACGGCCGATATCGGCGGCATATTCAGCGTAGCGTCCATGGCCGATCGGCCCGAAGCGCTCATCCGCCATGATATCGGCAAAGCCGATAATGGCATTCAGCGGCGTGCGGACTTCATGGCTGACCCGTGCCAGGAAGTCAGTCTTATGGGCATTGGCGGTTTCTGCGGCACGTTTGGCGCTGCGCAATTCCTCTTCGGTGCGCTTCCACTGGGTAATGTCGCGGATGACAGCGCAAAAACCGTTGGAAGAGGAGAGGCGACCAATGGTCATAAACAGCGGAATGAAGCCGCCGGAGGATTCCCGGCCGATCACTTCGCGTCCGTCGTTGAGCACGCTGGCAACGCCGTGGCCAGTGAGCCCGCCCAGATAATCGAGGATCGCTCTCTGGCTTTCATGGGCAAACAGCGTCACGAACGGCTTACCGCGAATATCGTCTTCGTCATAGTTGAACAGCGCGCTGGCCGCGCCGTTGACCGAGCGGATTTCGCCATCGGTGCTGATGGTCACCACGCCGTCGGTTGCCGTTTCCAGGATGGAGCGCAGTTCCTCCACCTCAATGCGCAGGCCGGTATACTCCACTGCATCGAGCCGGGTCGGATGGTCCAATCCAGGCTGTGAACCGTCACCGGCATCGGAAATCGGAAGAGGCGTATGGTCTGCAACGGGCATCTCGGCAGGCTTTGCCGGAGCCTGCGGCACCAGCGCCAGCAGCAAGGCGCTGGCCTCTTCCCAGCGGATCGATTGCAACCGTGCCGAGACTGGCACCAGCGTATCATCGGCCCTGACCACGACGAGCCTGCCATCACGACGCGCGTCCGTTCCAGGCTGATCGTCTTGCGGATTGTCGCCTTGCACCACATCGTCACGCTGCAAAAGCGCGTCCAGCCCGCCTGACTGAGCCAATGCGCCGAGATCGGCATAGCCGGTCAGCGCCAGAAATTCCGGATTGGCATGGATCAGGGTATCACCGCGATGCGCGAGCAATGCCACGGGCAGCATGTCCAGCACGTCAGGCGAAAACACCACATCGCGCGGCGGACGTGGCAGGAGAGCGCCAGGTCCGGATGTGACCGGCAGGATCATCTCGTCCGCAGCGTTTTTTCCATCCTCCGCGTCATCGTTTGTATGGGCGGAAACTTCGTCACCAGCGGAGGCGGCGGGGAATTCGACGACGGTTTCAGCCGAAAAGTCCTCTTCCTGGTCAGAAACGACGTCAGCCAGATCGTCGCCGTCTTCGGCGCTTGTTGACTCGTCAATTACCTCGTCATCGACCTCTTCACTGGCCTGCGATGCCGATAGATCGGTGTCTGGATCTGGTTTTGTGTTGTCATTCTCAGGCAGGCTGTCGCGCTCGGCACGTGGCGAAGGCACTGTTGTATCCGCCGCTTCGGGTGTCGCACCAGCGGCATCGGCATCAGTCCTCTGCTTTTCGGCATCTGCTGAGTCAACAGGGGATGGGTTTTGGTCTTCTAGGGCGGGTTTGTCGTCACGCCCAGTGTCGTTATGTCTCTTCTTGGACGATAGATCGCGGCTGCCGTCAGCGGATTTTGCACCGAGTGCGTCCAGTCTGCGGGCAATTTCCTGAAAGGTCGCATGTTCAGCCGGGCTCAAGCCTTCGCGGCCGAAATGGCGAGGCTTGAGTTGAACGATATTTTCCGCCTGGGGAAGGGGGGCTGGAGCGCTGATGACCAAGGCCGGCACTTCCTCCCGTTCTTCCAACTGTTCTGGCACAGGGATGGTATCAGCGCTTTCGACCTCTGCCGGAGCGGCGGGGGCATCGCCAGGCATGTCTTGCTGTGGATCGGCTGGCGCCGCTTGCTCGGTCGTGCTGCTCTGCTCAAGCGGGGCACTTAAGGTCAGTCCGACCTTGTCGATATCTTCGATGCAATCGGCCAGCCGCACGACGCCAAAGCCCCTGAAGCCATCAAAATCGCGATTGCGGGTATAGGTCGGCAAGGCGGCCAGATCGACCGGCACTTTCAAGCTGGTGCCTTCAATCGGCCAGTAGATCGTCTTGCCGGACCAGGTATCGCGCTTTTTCAGCAATTCGACGATCTTGCCATCGGGATCGAGATTGAACAGGGCAGCAAGATCGGCAAAGGTCTGGCCTTCGATTGCCGCCGACCGCGGGCCGACCGCCTTGGCAAATTCCGGCGAGACTTCACTGAAACAGCCGAGTGCATCGACCTTCCACACGAACCGCGCCGCCCGCATGGTGGGAGTGAAGGAGAAATCCTGCTGGGTGGTTTCCTCTTGCCGCGCAGCCTGTCCGCTGGCGGTATCTGGCAATTCGGGCGTTTCTTCCGCAGAATGCGGCGCGGGCTCCGTCTCGCCCTCATCGTCCTGCTCAAAAGCGTCCGCAGAGGATGCGGTTGTCTCGGCTTCGCTCTCGTCAGGCTGGTCAGCGGGGTCAGTGATGACCGCGGGCTCTGCGGTTTCCTCCAGCCGGGCATCGTCCTCGGCTTCGACCTCATCCTGTCCGACATCGGAATCCGGCAGATCCGTGCTGGTGTGATGATCCTCGGTCAACGTCGCGTCGGACGTGGCAGGCTGTTCCGCTTCAACGGGGCTTTCCTCAGGAACTGATCGTTCTTCAGGCGCGGGCTCGTCTTCAGGCAGGGGCTCGCCACCAGCATGATCGTCCGGTTGCGGGCTCAACGCATCCGCCTGAGACAGATCTTCCGGCTCAGGTTCCAACTCGTGGATACTGCCCAGGGCTTCGACCACATCTTCGAAAGTCTCCGTAGATCTGGTTTCTTCGGACTTGGTTTCCTCAGGTTTGGCCTCTTCAACCTCGACAGCGATTGTATCTGCGGCTGGAAAAGTCTCGGATGGGGAAGATTCAGCAGCGGCCACGGCGGGCTCTATCGAAACCTGCAGTTCGTGGACCTGTGGAGCCGTTACGGAAATCGGGGTGGGCTGCTCCTCAGTAAACCCGTCCGACGCATCCAGCGTTCCCAGCAGGGTTTCCACTGCAAACAGCAGGAACATCGCGGGGTCGTCGGCAATTCTGCCAAGCGCTGCGGGCAGGTTGCCGCGTGCTGTCGGGATAGGCCGCTTCATCAGGCCGCCGGGCTGGACTTGCGCCATCTGCACGATGGTTTCGATGGTGCGTGGGGTAATGCCGAGCCGGTCGAAATTGCCGGATGCCCGGATCACCGCGCCCTTGCTGTCCAGAAGAGCCATATGGGTATCGGGATCTTCGAAGCCGCGCAGCAATGCTTCGCTGCGGGCCGAGGCGGCCCGGTAGCTGACCGGCATGGAAAACAGGATGACCACTTCGCCGGGGCGGATCTCCAGCCGTTCCAGCTGGGCTTCGACCGGCACGAGGCGAAAGCCCGAACCAGCCCGTACCACCAACCGGCGCGCTTCGCCCGTCGTTTTCAATTGCCGTGCCATGGCGGCGATCTGCCGGAAGGTGACATCCTGGCGTGGTGGGCCCTGGTCGAGGAAATCGTAAACCGAGGCCGTTCCGAAGAAACCAGCCCCGGCGCCATTGGCCCAAAGCACCCGTTCCAGATCCGGCGAAAACAGCGCAAGCGCATCCCCACGCGCAAACTTGGCCCTGACCGCGCTGTGCACGGCGATATCAATGAAAGGGTATTGGATAGCGGGCATGGTCTACCTGTCGAGCTTTTCGCCGGCACTGTTCTGAATTAACAGATTTTTAATAACTTCGCACCCCCTCCGGGTCCAGCGAAGAGCGCCTCTATCGCCAAACAGGGTTAATCTCGACAATTATTTTATTGTGCACTGCAACATAATATTGCAACGCACAATAAGTCCTGCTATAGAGCCTCTATCGAAAAACACCGGGCTGCAAGCTTAAGGCGACCAGAGACAGCCCCTTCCAAGGAGTTCATCATGGCTACCAATTCGAAATCCACCCCTTTCTCCGCTGCTGCTTTCGACCCTGCAAAGATTTCCGACAGCCTGCGCGACTTCACCGAGAAGGGTGCTGCCCAGTCCAAGGAAGCCTATGCCAAGATGAAGACGGCTGCTGAAGACGCCACCAAGACGGTTGAAGCCACCTTGCAGAGCGCCCAGAGCGGCGGCATGGAACTTGGCCTCAAGGCTATCGATGCCCTGCGCACCAATGCCGAACTGTCCCTGTCGCACATGGAAGCCCTGATGGGCGTCAAGTCTGTTGCCGAGCTGGTCGAATTGCAGACCGCCTTCATCCGCAAGCAGGCTGAAGTCACCGTCGAGCAGGCCAAGGCCATGCAGGAAACCGTCAAGAAGGTTGCCGAAACCGTGGCAAAGCCCGGCAAGGAAGCCGCTGAAAAGGCAATGTCCAGCTTCAAGGTCTCCTGATCTTTTCGGTCACATATTGATGAAGATGAGAGGGTCGGTTCGTCCGGCCCTTTTTATTGCCGTCGCCGCCAGTGATCTGTAAATAAATGGGGAAGCGCAAAAAGGGGCTTGAAAAATTCTCCCACGCCCCGTATGTGACCCCTCGAAAGCGCTAGCGCTTGATGTGCGGTTGTAGCTCAGTTGGTTAGAGCGCAGGTTTGTGGCACCTGAGGTCGGAGGTTCGAGACCCCCCAACCGTACCATTTCTTCCACAATGTTTTCAGATCATCTGCTCACGGACCGTTAAGTCGGTTTCGGCTGTGACATTACATCTGTCCCGTCACCAGATAATACATCCCCGCAATCACAATCAATCCGCCCAGCGCCCGCACCACCAGGCCGTTATACAGCCGCCCCAGTCCGTAGCCGATGGCGATGCCGAGGATGTGGATCATGCCGGTAGCGACGACGAAGCCGACGGTGTAGGCGGCGGGGTCGGTGGCGTTGGGGGCCATTTTGCCATGGGGATAGCCATGGAACAGCGCAAACAGCGCGATGATCGCCAGGGAGGCGAATTCGGGAGCTCTCCAGTTAGCGGCGATGGCAGCACCCAGTGCCAGTAGCGAGAGTGCAATGCCGCCAGAAATGACCGGATCGGGAATGTCGGCCAACATACCAATCACGCCGCCGATGCACATGATCAGCGGGAAGGTGGCGGGCAGGGTCCAGACGGAGCGGCCACCCATCTGCGCGCCCCAGAGACCGACAGCCAGCATGGCCAGGAAGTGATCGGCGCCCAGCAGTGGATGCTCGAACCCGCTCCCGAAGCCGCCCATCGGGCCACCCAGAACATGGGCAAAGGCTGGCGCGGCATTGCCTGCAAAGCCCAGCAAGGCGATAGATAGGCGCAAGGGCAATCCGTTGATCGCCCTGAAACGTCTCAGAAAATGCGCTTGGAAATGGCCGGGGATTTTCCTGGGATGAAATGGGGTCATTATCGCTTTGCCCTTGCCGTTTTCTCAAAGACTTTTTTGGAGGCCTGTTTTTTGGAAGCCCGTTTTTGGAAGATTGCCCTATAGCTGTAAAATATGGGGTATAAGTGACGGCCAGAGCGCTGACAACGTTCTGCTGTTATCGTCGACGCTTTCTTTCTGGTTTGATCAGGTGCAAACAGATTTCATGCATTTCGTGACCACAATTTGGTCGCAGAAACAGTCTGCATAAGGTGGCAGCCAAGCCAGAGCAGGACAGAGACGCAGGGCAGGCATTCAATTCGGGAGATCGGATATGCGGGAAAACTTTAAACGTCAGATCGTCGGGGCCGGGCGGCTTGCCTCTGTCGCACTGATTGTGGCCTTGATGCCGGGCATGGCCGAGGCACATATCGTCCAGGGCGGTGCCGGTGGGTTCCTGCAAGGCTTCGAGCATCCATTGTCGGGTGCCGATCATCTTCTGGCGATGTTTTCCGTCGGTCTATGGGGCGCGCAACTGGGCGGCCGCAATGTCTGGGCGCTGCCAATCACCTTTCCGCTGATCATGGTGCTGGGTGGCATTCTCGGCATTGCCGGTGTGCCACTGCCGGCGATTGAAACCGGCATCGCGCTCTCCATCGTCGTGCTGGGCGCAGCGATTGCGCTGGTCTGGCGTCCGCCGGAATGGCTGGCGCTGACGGTCATCGGCCTGTTTGCCATTTGCCACGGCTATGCCCACGGCGCCGAATTACCCATTGCTGCCGATCCCGCTGATTTTGCCATCGGCTTCGTGATTGCGACCGGGCTGATCCATCTGGCTGGTATTGCCGTCGGGCTTGGTGTGTCGCGGGCCTTGGGCGAGCGCATGGTTCGTATTCCCGGCGGCCTGATCGCCATCGGCGGACTTTATTTCCTTGTGACCTGATGGCAAAGCCGGGCATGCCCCTTGCTGGTCATCTGACTGTGGGTCTAGCCCTTGCAGCCCTGCTTGGGGCAATCGGGATCTGCGCCTCGGCATTGTGGACCTGGCTTGACCAGGAGACGCTGGATCATTGGCTGCTATCGACCACGTTTACTATTGAACGCTTGCTGCCCTTGCTCGGCACCGGCTTCATTCTGGGGCAATTGCCGAGACGACGATTGCCGCTGGCTCTACTGGTGCTGGCGGCAGGCTTTGTCGCCGGTTTTGTCTGGCGCGATATGTGGATGCGGCTTCTGGCGCCTTTGCCCGCAGCGCCCAGCCATTTCTTTCTGGTTGGCCCCTTGGCCTGCCTGTTGGCGGGGGTAATGCTGGTTTTGCCATTGCCGCTGCGGTTCTGGTCCGGTCTGGCGCTTTTGCCTGTGCTTGGGATCGCTCTCTCACTGGCGATCTCTTTTTCCGATCCAAGCCTGCATGACCGGCTCTATCTGCCCTTGGCGCTGTCTGCCGCGCTCTGGCTGCTGCTGGTGTCCGGTCTTGTCGCTGGTATCGTCACCGCCGCCTGGACCCGGATTGCCTCGCGGGTTTATGGCAGTTGGTTGCTTGCCATCGGCATGCTGTATGGCGGGGCCTACATGGCCTCGAAACAGACCACGCTGATACCGCCGCCCTTCGTGGAGCCTCCGGCTGCCAGCGATGATTTTTCAGGTTTTGAGCCCCTGTTCAAATCCCTGGACCGCTATGGTCCCCAGAGACCGGTATTGGGGCCGGAATCGGGTGAGGGGAGGGTACCATGAGCCGTTTACCACTGGCCTTTCGCCGGAAGACCGCGCTTGCAGCTACGCTGGCGCTCTGTCTGGGGCCTGCTTCTCCCGTGATGGCGCATCCCGACATCGCCATCACGCTCAGGGTTCTGTTCGATATGCATCATGGGGTGTTGACGGGGGTCGGCGAAAGCTGGTCCTTCGATGCGGCCTATAGCCGGGTTCTGCTGGATCGCTATGACCGCGACCGCAACAGCCAGTTTACCGTCGAGGAGGCCTCGGCCCTGCGCGACAAGCTGATTGCCGATCTTGGCCGCAAGCGGTTTTTCACGGAATTGTCGGTGGATGGCAGGCAGGCGGCGCGGTTGCAGCCGGTGGGCTTTACCGCTGAGATCCATGGGAATGTCGTGACTGTCACCTTTGCTTTCAGCCTGGCCGGACCGGTGGACCTGCGCGGCAAAAGCCTCGATCTGGAGGTCAAGGACAAGGATTATGTCGCCGCTTTCCGCCTGGCCGAGGCCGATGGGCTACAGATTCGCGGCGATGGTGGTCAATGCCGGACCAGCCGCGCGCCGAACCCTGCCCATGCTTATTTTGCCGGTCTGGTTGTGCCGGAGCGGATAACCCTGACCTGCGGTCCTCCCTTATAAATGACCAGTTTACGCAAGCACTGTGGTTACAAATTCCGGGCTGCCGGAAAGGGTGTTGCTGACGGTGCAGATTTCATGCTCGGCCTTGTCGGCAATCGCCTTGCGGGTCTGGGCGTCGATCTCGCCCGTAATGGTCAAGGTGATGTCAAAACGCTCGACCCGCGACAGACCTTCCTTGGCCTTTTCACCCGTCACTTTGGCGGTAATGGCGGTGATCTTGTCCATCACCCCCATCTCGCTGGCGGCCAGGCGGGCGCTGATGGTCAGGCATCCGGCCAGTGAGGCGTAGAGCAGGTCCAGCGGGTTGAAGCCCGGCTGCGAAGGGCCGGTGACGATGGCCAGTTCGCCCCCCGTTTCCGAGGTGATCTGCGGGAAGCCGGTGCGACCAATCACGGCAGTGGCGCCCATCTTACGGGTTTTCATTTTGATTTCTGCCATGTCTTTGCCCTGCCTATAGAAAAATACTGCGGTCCTGATCGACCCGCTCGCGTAGGTAATCCACCACGGTTCGAATACGGGCCAGATCGCGCAGGCTCTCATGATAGGTGGTCCAATAGGCGCGGTGCAAGGTGATGTCGGGCAGAATGCGGACCAGGTCACGATGCTGTCGCGCGATATAGCTGTGTAGGATGCCAATGCCAGCGCCTGCCAGCACCGCTTCCGTCTGGCCGATGGCGGAGGAAATCTCAAAGCTGGCATTCCAGTTGCGCATGATTTCGCCGGTAAAATTCAGCGATGGCGTGAAGATCAGATCTTCCACATAGCCAATGCGGTGATGGTCCTTGAGGGCCTCCACCGTTTGTGGCAGGCCATGGCGTTCAATATACCGGCGCGAGGCGTAAAGCGCCAAGCTGTAATCGGTCAGATGGGCCGAGACGAGGCGGCCCTGATCAGGCCGCTCCAGCGTCACCGCAATATCAGCCTCGCGTTGTGACAGCGAAAACGAGCGCGGCACGGGCACCAGCTGGATTTTCAATTCCGGGTGCCGCTCAATCAAATCCCCCAGCTTTGACGCCAGAAAAAACACGCCAAACCCATCCGGCGCGCCAATGCGCACCGTGCCTGCCACTTTGGCATCGGTGCGCCCCAGACGGGCCTGAACTTCCAGCATCTCGGTTTCCATCCGCTCGGCGGAGGTGAGGAACGTCTCACCTTCAGCCGTCAGCTCGCAGCCATTGGTGCGGCGAATGAACAGCCGTGTCTTCAGGGCATCTTCCAGCGCCGTCAAGCGCCGCGACAGGGTGGCGTGGTTCAGTCCTAACCGCTTTGAAGCGGCCAGAATTTGCCCTGTGCGGGCAATGGCCAGAAAAATCCGAACGTCATCCCAGTTCATAGTAGCATCCATTTATGCACAACGGATGCGTAAATCATCGCGTTGCGTTGTGCAAATTAAAGCGCGATAGTGGCCTATCAAAAACACTCAGGAGGAAACCCATGTATCAGATCGGGCATTTCATCGGCGGCAAGGCCGTGGCTGGCACCTCTGGCCGCAAGCAGCCGATTTTCAACCCTGCCACGGGTGAAGTGCAGGGCGAAATCTCGCTGGCCAGCGCAGACGAGCTGAATGCAGCGGTGGAAAACGCCAAGGCTGCCCAGCCGAAATGGGCTGCCACCAATCCGCAGCGTCGCGCTCGCGTGTTCATGAAGTTCGTGGAATTGCTCAACACCCATATGGATGAGCTGGCCGAAATGCTGTCGCGCGAGCATGGCAAGACCATTGAAGATGCCAAGGGCGATATCGTCCGGGGTCTGGAAGTCTGCGAATTTGTCATCGGCATTCCGCATCTGTCGAAGAGCGAGTTTACCGAAGGCGCTGGCCCGAATATTGATATGTATTCCATCCGCCAGGCTGTCGGCGTTGGCGCTGGCATTACGCCGTTCAATTTCCCGGCGATGATCCCGATGTGGATGTTTGCCCCGGCGATTGCCTGCGGCAATGCCTTTATCCTCAAGCCTTCCGAGCGCGATCCGTCCGTGCCGATGCGCTTGGCCGAACTGATGATTGAAGCGGGCCTGCCTGCTGGCATTCTCAACGTCGTCAATGGTGACAAATCAGCTGTTGATGGCCTGCTGACCCATCCCGATATCGGCGCAATCTCCTTCGTCGGCTCCACGCCAATTGCCCGTTACGTCTACGGGACGGCAGCGGCCAACGGCAAGCGCGCCCAGTGCTTTGGCGGCGCCAAGAACCACATGATCATCATGCCCGATGCCGATCTGGATCAGGCCGCAAACGCCCTGATGGGCGCAGGCTATGGCTCGGCTGGCGAGCGTTGCATGGCCATTTCGGTTGCCGTTCCTGTTGGTGATGAAACCGCCGACCGGTTGATCGCCAAGCTGACCCCGATGATCGAGAGCCTGCGCATCGGCCCTTATACCGATGACAAGGCGGATATGGGGCCTGTCATCACCAAGGAAGCCCGCGACCGCATTCTGGGCCTGATCGATAGTGGCGTCGAAGCCGGTGCCAAGCTGGTGGTCGATGGTCGCGACTTCAAGCTTCAGGGCTATGAAAACGGCAATTTCGTCGGCGGCTGCCTGTTCGACAACGTTACCCCTGATATGGACATCTACAAGACCGAAATCTTCGGACCGGTTCTCTCGGTGGTACGCGCCAAGAACTATGAGGAAGCCCTCGATCTGCCGATGAAACATGAATATGGCAATGGCGTTGCCATTTACACCCGCGACGGCGATGCGGCGCGTGATTTCGCCAGCCGCATCAATATCGGCATGGTCGGTATCAACGTTCCCATTCCGGTGCCGCTGGCCTATCATTCCTTCGGCGGCTGGAAGGCGTCTTCCTTCGGCGACCTCAACCAGCATGGCACGGACTCGATCAAATTCTGGACCCGCACCAAGACCGTCACCAGCCGCTGGCCTTCAGGCATTAAAGACGGTGCCGAGTTCGTCATGCCAACGATGAAGTGATGCCGTAAGACGTCGCACCAAAAATTATCACCAAGGCGGGTCTTCAGCGACCCGCCTTTTTTCGTGATAAAAAGCCAAAATCGACACTCCAAGCATGAAAATCTTTTCTGGAGAAACACGCTCAGAAAATGTTAATTTGGAATTGTTCAAAAGTACAAAAGCCATTATATATGCCGATATGGACGGACAAAATTGGCGCTTTGCCAAGGACCGCCAAGCGGCTAAAGTTCGCTGGACCAGCTTAAGGAGTGGCGCATGCGCTTGACGAAGCAGACCAATTACGCGGTACGCATTCTGATGTATTGCGCGGCGAACAAGGACCACTTGAGCCGTATCCCGGAAATTGCCAAGGCCTATGGAGTTTCCGAACTGTTCCTGTTCAAGATTCTTCAGCCGCTCAACAAGGCGGGTCTGGTGGAAACCGTGCGTGGCCGCAATGGCGGCGTGCGTCTGGGCCGTGCGCCTGAAAAGATCAGCCTCTTCGACGTGGTCAAGGTCACCGAAGACAGTTTTGCCATGGCCGAATGCTTCGAGGACGACGGCGAGGTCGATTGCCCGTTGATTGACAGCTGCGGTCTGAATTCGGCGCTGCGCAAGGCGCTCAACGCTTTCTTCGCGGTGCTGGCGGAATATTCCATCGACGACCTGGTCAAGGCCCGCCCGCAGATCAACTTTCTGCTGGGTATCGAGGATTTGCCCCGTCTGGCAGCTGCACCGGCTGCCTGAGCCTGTTTGTTTTAAAAGTGATGATGGTGAGCGCCCTGACCTCCGGTCCGGGCGTTTTTCGTTTGTGGAGAGGCATGGGCGAAGCGGTTGACCAGGGACGGCAACACGCTACTTGAAGGTAAGTAATGTAGCCACCCGGAGAGATCAGCATGACCGCCCATCAGACAGCCGACACCGTTCCTACCAGACCTTGGGCGATCATCGTCATGGGGGTCAGCGGCTGCGGCAAAAGTTCGATTGGCGAGGGCCTGGCGAAAAAGCTTGACGTCCCCTTCCTGGAAGGAGACAGCCTGCATCCCGCTGCCAATGTCGAGAAAATGGCCAAGGGCACGCCGCTGACCGATGAAGACCGGTGGCCCTGGTTGCAAGTCATCGGCGATAAAATGGCCACCGCCTTGCTGGAGGGCCAGACCATCATCGTCTCCTGCTCGTCGTTGAAGAAAAGCTATCGCGACCTGCTGCGCGAGGCGACGGGAAACCGCACCGCCTTCATTTATCTGGAAGGCTCGAAAGAGCTACTGACCCGCCGCATGGGTGAACGCACCGGACATTTCATGCCGGTCAGCCTGCTGGAAAGCCAGCTTGCAACACTGGAAAGCCCGAGTGGTGAGCCTTGTGTGGTGACGGTCGATATAGATCGCAGCATCGACGACATTATCGAGGCGGCAGCTGCCGGGCTGTTGGAGCTGGAATAACAACGATTTGCAGTGATCAGGCCGGATCGATCTGGCAGCTGTGATCCTGCACATCTTCACCGCCGGAAAAACCGATGGTCGCGGCAGGCGCGACATCGGTGAGAATAATGAAGCCTGCGCCGCTGGCGAAGCTGGCGCCAACCACAACCAGATTATGGCTTGCCATCTCCGTTGACGGGTCTTTCAGGGTCTTCGCCAGCGCCAGAAACGGATTGTAACCCGCCAGCGTATCGCCCTCGACTTTCATGGCGATGAATTGGTGTCCGGCCACTGTGGCCGGCAGGGGCGCCCAGTCGGTGCCGATTTCATTGGCGATCTTGGTCAAAACCGAAAGGGCATCCGGGCTGAGGCAATCGATATGGATATGCAGCTGATTCTGTGAGCGGGCATCCTGCGCGTTGACAGCCAGGCTGAGCGCATCGCGTGCTAGGGGATGCGGCAGCTTGGCATTGACGGCGGCCCGTTCATTCCAGGCATCGGCAAAGAAATTCGGCGTCTTGGCATCCAGCAGGGCAGGGCTTTCGATGCCGGTGATCTTGTCGGTTGGGATCAGCAGATGCTGCGCCACGCCGCGCTGATCCTTCAACAGCGCGTAATGTTCGCCGCTATTGACGCGGACGCAAGGCGCAGTGGCGACCACACATTTGTCATGGACGATCTTCCACAGCGCATCGGGATCGGCATGGGCGAGCGATGCCGTGGCGATAAGACTGATTAGGCCAAGCACCAGGCAGCCCATCCGACGCCGGGTTTTTACACGCCAGAACGATGAACCCGAAAAGAATGGGGTTGAGGGCAAAAACAGTCTGGTGAATCCTGGCGTCATGTAAACCTCTGGAAAATGAAGGGCCTTCTCCGACGATAAATTGAAAATGACTCCTCGTATTCCCTTTGAAAATATCTCATGCCTCTAACGCATCTTCGAGACTTGATATTAGGTCTTGCGCACCGCGTCGTGCCCCAAAATGGTTTCAATGTGGCCGGGCAGACGCGACCTCGTTGGGCGCAAGCGTAGAAACCGGTCCTCGGAAATCCGATCTGAGAACAAGCCACAGCATTGTGCCGGCTCCAGCTTTCTACACCATACTATCGTCACCGCCGATTTCACTCGCATGACAGTCCGCCACGATGCAGCTCACCATCGCGTGATCGGTGGAGGAGATCAGGGATTATCTCCAGAATGGCGAGATACCAGGGACCAAAGAGAAATGTTATTTGCGAGCGCTATCACTTAAATAAAACTTTAAAGAGAATTAGAAAAACATAAATTAGGCAGTTTTGCGCAAGTTTCGCCACTTATTTTTGCCCTGGGTATGCAGCCGGGGTAACTGTCATGGACCTGTCTCAGGACAAAGAGGGTGGAAAATCTTGGGGGTCGCCCGTGCGCTACCACGCTTCAAGCCGTCTGTAACTGGCTGTTTTCCCGATGCTGGCCACGGTTCTCCTCAAAACCAGATGGATTGCGATGACGTTGCCGTCCTCGTCCGTCTTGGCGCGCCTGCATCCATCGCCATAACTCTTTCAAGGTGTTTCATGGAACAAGATCCATCAATTCAATCGAGACAGGCAGCCAAAAGCACGGGGCGGGGCACCCGGCCTGTGTCTGGCATCCGTCGACTTGCCGCAGGCCTTTTCTGCTGCCTTGCCGTCGCTGTTAGCGCGGCTGACCATGCCGTTGCGGCGGAAGCTGGGGCCTTGAACTGGGGGCCGGGAGCGCCCGGTCTGACCTTCGGTGCCCTGCCGCCGGTTCCGGGCCTGTTTTTCACCAATACGACGGCCTATTTTTCCAGCAGTGAATTCCATGGCGCCAATGGCAAACGCAATTCGGTTCTCGATCTCGACCAGAAAGGGGTGGTCTCGGTCTCAAGGATCATGGGCGTCTGGCCTGTCGACCTCAATGGCTGGCGGTTTGCCACCCAGGTGGTCATTCCCGTTGTCTATAGCGATACCGATTTCGACAATATCCCGGTTCAAGGCCATGCTGGCGGCCTCGGGAATATGTCTGTCGTGCAGTTGACCAACTATAATTTTGCCCGGTTTCACAATGTTGGCGCGTCGGTATCCTTTACAGGACGCACCTCGAATTACGATAGTTCGCGGTCGATCAATACTCAGAATGGCTATTCCACAGTGAGTGCGGGCGCGCACTACAACTACTTCGATCCTACCGGTCTCGATTTTGGCGTCATGGCGGGTTATCACTACAATAACCGAAATCCGACCACCGATTACCGGTCAGGCGACCTGTTCGCCCTGGATTTCAAGCTGACCTATGCCTTGAATGACAAGATCAGAATCGGTGCCTATGGCGGCTATCTGGCCCAGATCGAAGATGACAAGGCTGGGTCCGTCAGTCTGGCCGACAGCCGGTTCAAAGCGATTAATCTCGGCCCCTCAATCACTTATGCAATGGGTCCTGTCGATGCGACGCTGAGCTATCAGTTCTCCGTCCATGCCGAGAACGCCACCAAATCCGATGCCGTGCGGTTGTCGTTCAACGTGCCGCTGTATGTTCCTAAACCTGGTCCCTGAAGCAAAGGCTCCCTCTGGCAGGGCCTTGCTGCCTTGCCAGTTGCCGCCAGCTTGGATCTCGTTTAGGCCCGGAACCGCTCCGGGCGAAAGGCCGAGATATCCAGGAACGGCGTTTCGCCGTTCATCGCCTCCGCCAGCAAACGCCCCGTGACCGGCCCCAGCGTCAGGCCGTGGTGAGCGTGGCCAAAAGCCAGCCACAGCCCTTTGTGGCGTGGCGCTTGACCGATCACCGGCATCATGTCCGGGGTGCAGGGCCGCGCGCCCATCCAGGGCTCAGCGTCCAGGCGTTCGGCCAGTGGAAACACCGTGCGGGCGACTTTTTCGGCCCGCGCCAATTGCACCGGGGTTTTCGGCGCATCGCGCAGGGCAAATTCCGCCCCGGTCGTCAGCCGGATGCCCTGGGTCATCGGCGCCAGGAAATAGCCGCGCTCCTTGTCCATCATCCAATTGTTCAGCACTGCATTGCCGGTGCTGGCATAATGCATGTGGTAGCCGCGCTTGACGCCAAGCAGGAAGCGGTAGCCGAGTTTGGCCGTCACCTCATCCGACCAGGGGCCAAGCGCCACCACGACCTGTTTTCCGTCGATCACGCCGTCGTCAGTGGTGACCTGCCAGTTACCACCCACCTGCTTCAGGCTCAGGGCATCGCCATGCACGAAGCGTCCGCCGAGACTTTCGAAATAGCTGAGATAGGCCTTGGTCAGTCCATGCGGATCAAGCACCGACCAGGGGTCGTTCCATTTCAGTCCGCCGATGAAATCCTGGCTCAGATGCGGCTCTTCACGGGCGAGATCCGCTGCGGACAGGGTTTGAAACTGAATGCCATATTCACGCCCCAGCCGCTCGGCTTCCGCCACTTCCTTGTCGCGCACCGCCTGGGTGCGAAACGCCTCGACCCAACCGTCCTTGCGGATCAGGGCTTCGGCCCCCGATGCCTCGATCAGCTCTTTATGTTCGGTGATTGAATGCTCGATCAGCGGCGCATAGGCTCTGGCGATCACCTCATGGCGCGGCTTGTTGGAATGCCACCAATAGGAGGAGAGAAAGGCCGTCAGCTTCGGCAGGGCCTTGAGATGATAATGTGCATCGATCCGGTTGTTGAGACCGTAGCGTAGGATCAAGCCAAGATCCTGCGGAAAACCATAGGGTACAACCCCTTCGCGCTGGATCAGCCCGGCATTGCCATAGGAGGTTTCCTCGCCCGCGCCCCGCCTGTCCACTAGCACCACCGATTTGCCGCGCCGCGCTAGCTGAACAGCGGTGGACACGCCGATGATACCGGCGCCAAGAACAATTGCATCGACAGACATGAAAAGACCCACGGTCAAGGAATTACTGCCATGACCATGCAAAAGCGCTGGGAAATGCGCAAATGAAAACTTTCTGAAATGGCAGGATTTTTATCCCGCCATTGCTGTGTTCGGAGCTTTCTCTACTGCCGGTTTTAAATGTAGGATCTCAGATATTCGGACAGGCAGAGAATGGCCATCGCCTGCCCATAGGGCATCGAGGTCAGCTTGATATTGCGATAGAAATCGAGATCCGACCCCATGGCCGTGCCGAAGGACACCTGATTCAATTCGCCCTTGGCGTCGATATTGGCAATGACGCCGCGCACCGCCCGTTCCGCCACAGGTCGATAGTCCGCGCTGATATACCGCTTGCGCACCGCCTTCATCAACCCATAGGCAAAACCGGCGGTGGCCGAGGCTTCCAGATAGCTGCCCTCATCATCGACCAGCGTGTGCCATAGGCCGGAAGGGTCCTGATATTTGGCAAGGGCTGCGGCCTGACGGTCCAGCGTCGAGAGGAGATGACGCCGCAGCGCGTCGCCTTCCGGCAGTTGCAAGAGATCGATAAATTCCGGAATGGCGATCGTGACCCAGGAATTGCCGCGCGCCCAGAGCGCCTGCGCAAAATTATGATTGCCATCGAAGGTCCAGCCATGGAACCACAGCCCGGAGGCGCGGTCGGCGAGATATTGGCTGTGGATCAGAAACTGATACTTCGCTTCCTCCACATAGTCCGGGCGGTTGAGCAGCAGGCCGATCTTGGCGAGCGGCATCACGCTCATCATCAGCGTATCGTCCCACATCTGCTGGTCGTTGACGCTGTTGTAGACGATATGCTGCAAACCGCCTTCGCGCGTGCGCGGCATCTCATGCATCACCCATTCGGCCCAGGTTTCCAGATAGGGCACGAAGGCCGGGTTGGGCGCGTGTTCATAAAGGCAGGCCAGCGTCAGGAACGGGCAGACCGTATTGATATTCTTGGTCGGGGTTCCCTCGGCAAGCCGTGCCGAAAACCAGTCGGTGATAACGGCCATCGCCTTGGCGTCGCCGGTCTGCTGCCAATATTTGAACAGGCCGTAAAGCCCGATGCCATGGGTCCATTCCCACCCGGCCCAGCCCTTGGTGTCGATCACCCGCCCATCATCCAGCCGCAGCAGGAATTCCCCTGTCTTGTCCTCGATGTTGATCAGATTGTCAGTCAATCGGCCGATCAGCCCGATAACCTCGTTGCGCGTCACAAAACGCTCCGGCTGCGCCAGCAAGGGATGCATGGTCATGGTCACTCCTCCTGTGACGCCCTCCACAGCGTCGGCGTGAAGGGAGCATAGACGGGAGGGGATTGCAAGGGTTGGGGAGATTGGTGGCTTGAGAGTACTGACCCTAAACAGACCGCGCTATTATCATTGCTATACTGACGTTCGTACACCATTTAATTTGCAGTAACGGAAAATCGAAAGGCTCATGTCCATGGACATCAAAAGAAACGGCACCCAGCCGTCTACCAAAGGTCCATCGGACTGGTTTTCCGGCACGGTCCGCATCGATCCGTTGTTTTCGTCCAACAATGCCCGCCGCGCCGCCGCAGCCAGCGTGACATTCGAGCCCGGCGCACGCACCGCCTGGCACACGCATCCCCTCGGCCAGACGTTGATCGTCACAGTCGGCTTTGGCCTCGTGCAGCGCGAGGGTGGCCCGATCGAAACCATCAATCCGGGTGATGTCGTCTGGTTCGAGCCCGGCGAAAAGCACTGGCACGGTGCCTCCGCGACCACAGCCATGACCCATATCGCCATTCAGGAGCAGCTGGATGGAAAGGTGGTCGACTGGCTGGAGCAGGTGACGGACGAGCAATATCGATCCGTGTGATCGGGTTTACGCTCCGCCACGACAATGCGCCGCATTCGAGACGCCCGGGCGCATACCTGTGCTAGACCGCACGCCTGTGACGGCGAAGTCATCAGTCCTAGTCGGTTGCATTTTGTGGAAACGTGATCTCCGTCGTGAAGCCCTTGGTTGGCAGCACATCGAACCGGAAGCCATGCAATTTGGTAATTGCCGCCACCAAGGTCAATCCCAACCCCAACCCTCTTGTGTGGCGGCTTCGGTCTGAGCGGTAAAAGCGCTGAATAAGGAGATTTCTCTCGCTCTCTGGCACACCAGGGCCGGTGTCACTCACACGCAGCGCCTTTCGCTCGTCTTCCACGGTAAGGCAAACATCGATCCTGCCGCCTTCGGGCGTGAATTTTATAGCATTATCAACGAGATTGGCGACGGCCTCGAAAATCAGATCCCGATCTCCATGAACGACAATGTCGGCATCTGCCCTCACTGTCAGTGTCAGCTGCTTCTCTTCGGCAATGGGCTCGTAGAGGTCCCCGACTTCCAGCACGAGCTCCGCGAGTTCCACTTTGTCAAATGCCTGAAGTCGGCGCGCTTGTTCAATCTCTCGAACACGCAAAATGGCTGTGACGATAGAGATCGCGTGGTCAATTCCTGAAATCGCCCGATCCGTAGCGAGATGCATGTCCTCAACGGAGGTCGCATTGCGCCGAGCCCTTTCCAGGCCGAGGCGCACTCTGGCCAGAGGTGTTCTCAAATCGTGGGCTATATCGTCACCGACGGCGGCGAGGTCTTCGATCAAGGTCTGCATCTCGTCGAGCATGCCGTTGACGATTTGCGCAAGGTTGTCGAGTGGGTCCTGCACATTGCGGTAGGGCAGGCGTTGTTTCAAATCGCCTGCAACAATCTGTGCGATCCGGATTTGCATTTCGTTGACGCGCCTGTGGGCGTTCAAGCCAAAGAACACCGCCGCCGCCAGCCCAAACGTCAGCACCGGAACCAGGCCAAACAGCAGACCTCTTTCCACCATGGAGGCGGCCTGCTCATTATCGGCCGTACTCCAGCCAACGAACAGAATATTGCCATCTGGCAGGCGTCGCGCAACCGCACGCGCCCGCTGTTGTCGCGGTGGTGTTTGGTCCGTGCGCACAATGGAAACCTGTCTGGGCGGCATATCCAGCGCCAGTCCCCTTGGAAATTCCTGGACATTTCCCGATACGCGGTGACCATCGGCTGCGAAGATACCCGTTGGCTTCACCCGTCGCGGGTCTTGCCGCACGCGTTCCTCATAGGCATCCATCCGCCCCAGAAGAGCACCTTGCGTGATGACGCTTGCTTCTTGCAACACCAGCTCATCCAGCTGGTTGATCAACTCGCGGCCAGTGGTTTGGAAATAAGCAAAGCAAAAGCTCAGCACCATGGTGACCGTTATCGCCGCCACCAGCACCACCACATAGCGGAAACGGGATTGCCGAACCCATTCAATCGGGCGCGCGAAGTACAAAACCTTCTCCACGAACATTGGAGATCATGGGATGATCTCCCGGATGATCAATTTTTCGCCTGAGCCGCCCCATATGCACATCGATGAGGTTTGAATCGGGAACGAATTTATATTTCCAGACTTCCTCAAACAGCATTCCTCGCGTCAGAAGCTGTTCGCAATGGCGCATCATATATTCGAGCAGCTTGAATTCACGGGGGAGAAGCTCAATCTCTCTTTCGCCGCGGCAAGCGCTGCGCTCCAGAAGGTCAAGCTCAAGCGGTCCAACCCGCAGCACTTTTGCCGACATGTCAGCGGGGCGGCGAAGAAGGGCTTCCACGCGCGCTACAAGTTCGAGGATCGCAAAGGGCTTGGTGAGATAGTCGTCGCCACCGGCCCGCAAGCCGCGCACACGGTCGTTGACGGCACTGAGGGCGCTGATGACAAGCACAGGCGTGCGAACCTGTTCGCGCCGCAATGTATCAATCACAGCAAGGCCATCCATACCAGGCAGCATACGGTCAACGATCAGGATATCAGCCCCGCCATTCCTTGCGCGTTCAAGGCCCCTGGCACCATCGGATTCCCAGTCAACGGTGTATCCGTAATCTTTCAGCTCAGCGCAGATATCTTGTGCCGTATCTTCATCATCCTCGATAAGGATAACTTTCGCCATGGCCTATTCCTTGATGCGTCGGTACCTCCATAGATGTTGCAGGTCATCCATTATTGCCAGAGCACACGCGCGTTTCAAATACCGGTTTGCTGTTTCACTCCTACGGTTTTTCAAAAAATAGCGCAATTGTGCGGTGTGTGATTCAACGCGCGGATGCACATAACCAGACTTGCCGTCCGGGGCGGGATGGCCGTTCTTAAATTTCTATTTAATGGCTTTTGTCATTTCACTGCGTCAAACCCCAGCACCTGCGCGACAGAAAGTCGCGTGCTGACTTGTGACTATATGGTGCGATCGTCAAAGCCCACGGCAATCACAGTCGCCCTTAAACTCAATTAGGTGCAAGATGTCCGTTCATCGTAAAGACAATCCATCCATTGCCGCAGGCGTCCAAGGCCCGGTTTTGAGCCGCCGTCAGCTTTTGGGATCGGCGGCCACCGGGGCGGTCGTCCTCGGTGCGACCTCTGTGCCCAGCTGGGCGCAAGCGCCGGAAAAAACCGTGGATGTCCTGTTGATCGGTGGCGGCATTATGAGTGCGACGCTGGGTGTTTTGCTCAGCCAGCTTGAGCCGAACTGGACGATTGAAATGCTCGAGCGGCTCGACACCGTGGCCATGGAAAGCTCCAACGGCTGGAACAATGCCGGCACTGGGCATTCGGCCCTGGCCGAGCTGAATTATTCGCCGATGGATGCGAAAGGCAATGTGCATATCGAAAAGGCGATTGAGATCAATTCGGCCTTCCAGATCACCCGCCAGTTCCTTGCCCATCAGGTCGATGTTGGCGTGTTGAAAAATCCGCGCTCGTTCCTCAACTCGACACCGCATATGAGTTTCGTCTGGGGCGATGAGAATACGGCGTTTCTTGCCAAGCGGTTTGACGCGTTGAAAGCAAGCCCGCTGTTTTCCGGCATGCAGTTTTCGACCGATCATGACAAGATTGCCGAATGGGTGCCGCTGATGATGGACGGGCGTGATCGCGCCCAGAAGCTTGCCGCCACCTGGAGCCCCCTTGGCACCGACGCCGATTGGGGCGAGGTGACCCGCCAGTACGTCACGCATCTGAAGAGCCATCCAAACTTTGCGCTACGCACCTCCAGCGAAGTGGAGGCTATTGAAAAGACCAGCGACGGATCCTGGAACGTCAGCTATTCAAACCGTAAGGATGGATCGTCAACCTCCGTCAAGGCGAAGTTCGTGTTCATCGGTGCGGGCGGTGGTGCGTTGCACCTTCTGCAGATGGCCGGCATTCCTGAAGGCGATGATTACGCAGGCTTCCCCGTCGGCGGTTCGTTCCTCGTCTGCGACAAGCCGGAGATCGCAAACAAGCATTTTGCCAAGGCCTATGGGCAGGCTTCCACCGGTGCGCCGCCAATGTCGGTTCCGCATCTCGACACCCGCGTGTTTGAAGGCAAGCGCCACCTGTTGTTTGGCCCCTTCGCAACCTTCTCGACAAAATTCCTGAAGGAAGGATCGCTGTTCGATCTGCCTGCGACAATCACGCTCGAAAACATCTGGCCAATGCTTAAAGTTGGCTATGATGAGTTTGATCTGGTCGAATATCTGGCCGGGCAGCTCTTGCTGTCAGACGCAGATCGGCTAGAGGCTCTGCGTGCCTATTTTCCCAATGCCAAGGCCGAGGATTGGCGCCTTTGGCAGGCAGGCCAGCGCGTTCAGATCATCAAAAGAGACGCCAAAAAGGGCGGCATTCTCAAGCTCGGAACAGAAATTGTTGCGGCCAAGGATGGCAGCATTGCCGCCCTGCTCGGCGCTTCGCCGGGCGCGTCGACGGCGGCACCGATTATGCTGGATCTGCTCCAGAAAGTGTTTGCCGAGAAATTGGCGACACCGGAATGGCAGGAGAAGGTGCGCACCATGGTGCCAAGCTATGGCGTCAACCTCAATGAGAACCCCGACATGCTGGCCAAGGAATGGGCAGCGACGGCAGAGCGCCTTCAACTGACGCTCGCACCACCAGCAATCGACATGTCCGCAATAACAAAGCCAGGCGTCAGCGCACCGGCGGCGGACATCAAACGTGTGCCGGACATGGCGCTGTAAATTCTGGCCTTACGCGAGAATGAATGCGCGCCGTGGCGTGCATTCGGCGGATTCTGGCAAAAATACATGTCACTGAATGCAGTATTGTGTGTTTTATGAAGCGCACAATACTGTAGCATCAGCGCAATGCCGATGAGTTGCGTGCGAGATCACAGGCGAGAATTTCAACTGTAATTTTCTGCACATGGTCTGCGTTTACATTGAGCTGAATTTCACCCGGTATAAAAAGAGAAAGATCGATCATGAGTGATCATCACGTCGTGGTTGTTGGTGGCGGCTTTGGCGGGCTTCAGCTTGTCCATGATCTCAAAGGCAGCGGAGCACGGATAACGCTGATCGATCGGCGAAACCATCACCTTTTCCAACCTCTTCTCTATCAGGTTGCAACAACCATTCTGTCTACGTCGGAAATCGCCTGGCCCATTCGCCATCTCTATAGCGACCGGCAGGAGGTTTCGACATTGCTGGGTGAAGTCGGCGGCGTCGATGTCGCTGCAAAGCAGGTCATGTTGCGCAGTGGGGCATCCATATCCTACGACACGCTGGTTCTGGCCACCGGAGCGACCCATGCCTATTTCGGACGCGATGAATGGGAGCCTGTGGCACCGGGGCTGAAGACGCTTGAGGATGCCACGACAATTCGCCGCCGCCTCCTTCTTGCCTTCGAGCAGGCAGAAACCACCTCTGACCCGGCGATGCGTGAGGCGCTTCTGACATTTACCATTGTCGGAGCCGGTCCGACAGGCGTCGAGCTTGCCGGTATTATCGCCGAGCTGGCGCACAAGACTCTCCCCAAGGAATTTCGCGTCATCGATACCCGCAGGACAAAGGTGATCCTGGTCGAGGCTGGTCAGCGCGTGCTGCCAAGCTTTGCGCCTGAACTGTCTGCCTATGCACAAGGCGTGTTGGAAAAACTCGGCGTTGAGGTTCGTCTTGGACAGCCTGTCACACAGTGCTCAAGCGATGGCGTTCAGATTGGTGAACAGTTCACTCCAAGCCGGACGATCGTCTGGGCGGCTGGTGTGCAGGCTTCAGCCGCCGCGCGTTGGCTTAGTGTTCCCGCCGACAGGGCGGGTCGCGTCGTCGTTGAAAAAGATCTGACTTCCCCGGGAATGCCCGATGTTTTTGTGATCGGAGACACGGCGTCGGTCATCCAAGGCAATAACACGCCCGTACCGGGTATTGCGCCTGCCGCCAAACAACAGGGCGCCTATGTCGCCAAAGTGATCAAGGCAAGACTGAAAGGCAAACCCGCTCCCGCACCATTCCATTACCGGCATCAAGGTAGTCTTGCCACCATCGGCCAGAGCGCGGCCATCGTTGACTTTGGTAAGGTAAAGCTAACGGGCAGTCTCGCATGGTGGATATGGGGCCTCGCGCATATCTATTTTCTCATCGGCACGCGCTCAAGACTTGCTGTCGCATGGAGCTGGCTGTGGATTTACCTGAGCGGCCAGCACAGCGCCCGCTTGATTACTCAAAAAGAGACCATGAGGGATGAGGAGCAAGTGCCGATCCACAAAAAAATTGAATGATATGAATCGGTTGTGTTTCCATACGGTTGATTTGATTCGACAAAGGTATGGAAGCTATGTGGACGAAGGCAAACCGTGAAAATACCATCGCGATGGTTTGCACTATCCCAGCGATTTGACCTACGCCGAATAGGCGCTAGTGGAGCCTTTAATTCCGCCTGCCAAGCGCGGAGGCCGCAAGCGTGCTGGCATCATCGATAATGGTAATGATATTATCGCAACCAAGAGCCGCATGTCTGTTTACTTCGACAAGTGACTGAAGGTCGAATTTGATGTGCCCAAGGCCACAGCATGGCACTACATTAAGGCAGCACAGCATTTCGGCACTGTGCCGAAGGTGGTCGAAATCCTGCCGCCCGGCAGGGTCCGCCGCAAACGCCGTGCCATCAGACCTCCGCGAGACCATCGTCTGTAGATTTGGAGCCTTTTAGCGCTATTCGCCAAAGCCAAGCTGCATGACTGGCGAAGCGCCAACTTCGCCAGTCATTCACGGCCCGCCGAGTTTCTCCGGCGGGCTTCTTGCTTGAGGTGGCGCCGACGTAATATTGTCGCGAAAGTTGAAATTAGTGAGGTGGTGTAACGATGTGGCGAGCGACAAGAATAGGTGCAGGCATTCTTTCGATGCTTGCCGTGGCGTGGGTAGTTTCGTCCATCAAAGGCGGCAATGTGCCGTGGGACGGAATCGCCTTATTTATATCGTCCTTCATCGCATGGGCGTTTGCTGAGTATAAAGCTGACGCACATGCACCCTTAGCGGCAAAGCTTCATCCGCATGATATCAAGCTTGGCCTAAAGCTGCGGCAGCTATTCAATGAGCCCACCAAGATATTTTTGCGTGAGCATTCATTCGGTCAAGCCTATCCGCACGCACGGTTGCACTCAGTTAGAGACGTAAGTTATTGGGAGGGGGCTGAATACGAGTTCGAGAATCAAGAACTGGACAACGTTAGTTCGGAAATTGTCCGGCTTTCGGATGAGCTTTACAAGAAGCTCGCCGAATACGCCGGGCCGATAAGAGCGCCAGAGGGGTATTTCGCTGTTCCGCTCGACCATGAGCGGGCGCAGGATCGGTTCGGACCGGAGACTTCCGCACGCATCACCGAACTGAACGCGCTTTCTGGACAGATTGTGCAACAGCTTGACCAATTCGAGAAGGTATTTAGGAGGTTGTCGCCCGAAAGTTACGTCGCTATGCCTCGAACAGTTACTGTCAGCGCTGAAGGTCCTCGAATGCTTTAGGGATGTCTAAATTTCATCGCATTGCGTCTTTTGACCTTTCGATACCATCAACCGGCAGGCAATTTCCTTCTCGCCCCATCGCGTGGCGAATGTCTCGGACACTTCGAGCCAGCTTCCGTTGTTACGGTTTCCATGGTTTGCCCCCATGCACGAACATTGACATTCATGTCCTTCAGCATTCATGCAGGCAGGCGCGCACTTCTCTTGCTCACGGTAGGGTTGGATCACATAGAGCTTTCCATAGCGCTTCAAGGCTCGATTAACGAAATCGTTGAACCAGTTCTTCGGAAGCTCCCAATAGCTTTTGCTATCGATCCATTTCACCGTCGATTTGCCGACCGTGTTGAGCCATTGCCGGTTGTTGTCGGCGTATGGGAGGCGCACCCGGAGCTTTCGGCCCCTTTCGTCTCGCCGAATGACGACAGGGATCTTCTTCTGACGCCACACTTCCCGTAAGCGCTCTTCATCCATGCCAAATCCCCCTGCGACAGGCCTAGCTTGACGCATGAACATGGAATCCGCAATCGATGGCAAAGTTACGGAAATATGCACCGGAAAACTGTTATATTTAGTTTTCTAATGTTTCAGATGGAGCGATTTTTTGAGAATACGAAGATATTGGCTGGGGAACCTGGATTCTCACGTAATTTCAATGGCTTAGAAGAAGTCCCTTGAAATTCCCTTTGTTTTCCCGCCGCGAGCGACCGTGGATGCCACCTTTGTGCCCTGGCTTTGGGCCTCAGTCAACATGAGAGCCCCAGCGGTAATTATTTCCGCTGCTGATCTCGTTGGAGCACCTCAGGAAAAGTTCTCCAGAACCGCCATAAACGTGTGCCGATCGCCTTGTCCCTCCGTCAACCGCACCCGGCCTTCGATGTCTGCGAGATGGTGATCCATCAAGTCCTGCGCCTTGCCAAGGTCCTTCGCTTTTAGTGCCGCGACGATCATGCGGTGGTGGTCGGCACCACAGTCGTCAGTGCGGTCTTCTTCGTAAAGCGACATGACGAGCGAGAGGCGCGCGACGACCTTGGAGAGCATCTCCGTCAGCACCGGGTTGGCGGCGAGGTCGGCAAGGACGATATGGAATTTCCCCGAGAGAACTGTCTTCGACTTCTCGTCGCCGTGATGATGGATGTGTTCCTCCTCGTCCGTCAGCTTCTGCAGCGCATCGAGTTGGTCTGTCGTTGCGCGCAGGATGACGAGTTCGAGTAGCATCCGCTCCAGCTTGCGTCGCGCCTCGAACAGGTTCTTCGCCTGCTCAATGCTTGGCTCTGCGACGAAGGTGCCGCGGTTCCTCTTGCGCTCTAGGAGATGGTCGCTTTCGAGCACGCCGAGAGCGCCGCGAACGACGGTCCGGCTGACGCCGAAATGCTCGGCGATCGCCTCTTCGAGAATCTTGGTGCCCGGTTTCAGCGCGCCTTCGCCGATCGCCGCCGCCAACGTGTTGCGGATGCGCTCGGAGACGTCGTCATTGTCGACGGTATCTGTCGTGCCATTCGTCGTGGCGGGGACGGCTTTAAGGTTTTGGCGACGCGTCTTCTTCATGTTTCCTCTCCGGACCCATCCATGAGTTCGGGCCTGCGCAAACAGCAACAATCGACTCGATATCGGTATGCTTTAATTATTTCCATAAGAATGTTCATGCGCAACTCGATAGTGCCATATAATTGGCGCGTGGTGCTGGCGACCAAGGCCGCCAACACCATCCCGGCCCTCAGGCTGCCTTCCGGTTTGCCGCCGCCGCGTTCAGGGCAATCCCCTTGTCCTTGCAGATCGTCTCCACATGAAACGCCGACTGCCTGATAAAGGCGATCGCCTCGTTGAAGCCGTAAGGTTGATGCTCGTAGGTCGGATAGCCGTACTGGCTGGATTCGTAGGCCTCCCAGTTGGGGACCTCGCCGGATGCGACGCGCGTCTCGTAGGTATCGACCAGCGCCATATAGGCGTCGAGCTCTTCAACTGTCAGGTCGGGATGGCCGGCGCGCCAGATCGGATCGTCGATCTGGATGCACTGGCGCGGATTGGCCTTCCGCGGCTTGTCGGCGACGGAGGCTGCGACTTCCAGCGAGAGGTTGAGCGCGGGGTTGGCTTCGTTGAGGATCGGCAGGATCGTTCCGAAATCGACGATGCCGCCGCCGACGGGGCGGGTTTGGAAATCGAGGCCGCCGGGCGCGCGACCGACATAGGCGTCCTTGATATGCGTCTGTCGGACGAAGGGGGCGAGGCGCTTGGCCGCAAAGACCGGATGCTCGGCGCGCTGCAGGCCATTGGCGGTGTCGAAGACGGCGCCGGCGCAATCGGCGCCGACCTTCTCGATCAGGCGCAAGATTTCGAAGGAGGTGATCTCGTCATGGGTCTCGATATTCAGGTGTGCGCCATGCGCACGGGCAACGGGCGCAAGCTTCTGCAGCACCTTCTCGATGCCGGTCAACTGGTCCTCCCAGGTGATGTCGGTGCGGAAGCGGTCGTTAGCAAGGCGGCCGCGATATTCGGACTTGAAGTTGCCGGGGGCGACCCAGAGCTCGAAGCAGCCGATGGCGGCGCTCGCCTCGATCATACGCGTGAAGCCAGCAATGATGTCGCCGTCGCCGACAGCGCGAAGGGCTGGCTCCTCGGCGCTGCAATAGGGATTGATCTTGCCGACGCCGCTTTCCAGGTAGAGGCCGAGTTCGTCAGCCTTCGCCCGGATGTCGCGCAGTTCGCCTATGTCCAGCGTCGGGCTCATGTCCAGCGCCGTTGAAAAGAAGATGCCGGAAAGTCCGAGTTCCTTGACGTGGTCGAGGCTGCCGAGTGGGCCGCGCTTCTTCGATTCAGGCAGTTTGATGTTGTCGATGCCAAGCTTCATGATGTACTCCTTGTCGTTTCCTGACAGGCCTCACTGCTCTGGCGAGGCCCTTGGTTATTGGCTGGCGCTCAGGCGCGTTTCGCGGTGCGGGACTTGTCGGCGCCGTTGCGAAATTTCGGCTGGAGGCTCTTTTCGAGATAGTGCTGGCCGATCGACGCCACCGTGGTGATCGCGAGGTACCAGATGGAGGCGACGAACAGCAGTTCGATCACCAGGAAGTTGCGGGCATAGATGACCTGCGCCTGTGTCAGCAGATCCTGCATGCCGATGACGGAGACAATCGCGCTCGCCTTCAGCATGCCGATCGCCTGGTTGCCGGTCGGGGGTACGATGAGGCGCGCCGCCTGCGGCAGAATGACGGTGCGGAATGTCTGCCGGGGCTTCAATCCGAGTGCCGTCGCCGCCTCGCGCTGACCGCGGTCGATGGCAAGCAGGCCGCTGCGAATGATTTCCGACATGTTGGCGGCCTCGTGCAAGCCGAGCGCCAGGAAGCCAGCGAGCGCCGGTGTGACGAGATCGTTGATCGAGATGCTGTAGTGCCCGACCCCGACCTGCGGAATGAAGAGCGCGATATTGAACCAGAGGAAGATCTGGACGATCAGCGGCACGCCGCGAAACCACCAGACGAAGCCTGCGGCAATCGCCTTCAGAACGATGTTCGTTGAAGTTGCCATCACGGCGAGAAGGCAGCCGAGGCCGATGCCAAAGACCATGGCGCCGGCCGTCAATTCCAGCGTCAGCAGGACGCCGCGCAGGATCGAGGGATTCACGAGATAGCGCGGAATCTCCGTCCATTGCACACTTTGGCTCTGTGCCACGGTGGCGGCGAGAAGCACCAGCGCGAGGATCGCGCTGGCACCGGTTGCGAACTGTCCCCACTTGATCGACCGCATGGCCGGTGGCGGCAGGCTCATTGTCGTTGTCGGCGTGGTGAACAGTGTCATGGGGTTCACTCCGCGGGCATGCTGGCGGCGTCGTTGACCTTGACGGTCTTGACTGCGAGTGGGCCGAGGCTCCACTTCTTCATGATCGTCTCGTAGGCGCCGCTATCGACCATCTGCTGCAGGGCGGCGACGACGGTGTCGCGGAGTTCCGGATTATCCTTCGATATCAGCATGCCGAGATAGCCTACGGCGAGACGGATATCGGGAAGCGCCTGCAAGCCCTTGCCGTTGCCGGTCTGGTGCTCGGTCGTATAGACGCTGGTCGCGTAGCCGTTGACGGTGGCATCGGCGCGACCAGTGCGCACGGCCTGCAGCACATCAGGCATCTTCGGGATCGCCATGATGTCGATCGGTGTCTTGCACTTTGCCGACGCTGCTTCGACCATCTTGCCCTGGAAGGTACCGACGGGAACGGCGACCTTCTTGCCGCAGAGGTCTTCCATGCTCTTGATGCCGAGCGGGTTGTCCTTGATCGTCATGATCGTGGTAGCGTCATACATATAGTCGATAACATCGACCTGCTTTTCCAGTTCGACGTCGTCGTTGATGCCGGAGATCGTCATGTCGAACCGCTTGGACAGGATGGCGGGAACGATGGCGGCCCCGGCGCCGACATCCGTCATCTGGACATTGAGGCCGAGGATCACGCCGAGCGCCGCGGCGATATCGGCGTCGATACCGACAAGCTTGCCGTCGTCACCGTGGAAGCTGATCGGCGGTGTCAGATCCGTCGCGACCTTCAGCGTGCCGGATGCCTTGATGGACGCGGGAAGGCCATCCGCCAGCTTTTGGGTCAGCACCACGCCTGGAAGCTTGCTGATGTCAGCCGCTTCCATCTTCTCGGCCTCGCTCTCCGCTGCATGGGTGGAAAGTGACATGAGGGTGATGAATGCCGTAGCGATGCCGGTCATCAAAACTGTCTGCACGTTTTTCATTGAATCCCCTTTTTGGTTTTTGCTGTGCGAATTTTCAGGAGATACCAAGCAATCACCGTGCCAGTTCTGCGTTAATGGCATCAAGTAATTGAATATGAATGAATAAATATTCCTCATTGTTTTCCGAATAAAGTTTCGCACATTATTTCGCACAAGTTTTCGAAATGACAATGATTAAAAAATCGCCTATGCGTCGATTTTCTGGGCGAGAGCCGCCTCAAGTCTCGCCGTTTCCCTCATGTCTATTCGTCTCACGATGCTGTTGGCCGGAAAAGTTGCCTGTTTCTTCCCAGGTGCTGCAGATATCCGGCCGATAAATGTGCAGAACTCTGCACTGCATTGAACATTAATGGCAAAACTTTAGACAAATAAATTTCCAAAACAAATGTAGGAAATTTATGATAAGAAAGTTTCGAAAGTTTATAAATCATAAAAATCGATTTGTAATCAGTGACTTGAATTCTCCTCGATCAGCAAATTCCGAATCTGGCACGGCCCTTGCAGTTCGCTTTTCATGGACATGCTCCGGCGCCGGAGCGCTCGTTGCCACCACGCAAGATCAGGGAAGCCACATGCTGGACATCGCAAAGACTACCGATCGCAAGCGGCTCAGTGTTCGGGGCGTTACCCATAGCTATGGCGGACAGAATGCCGTCAGCGACATATCCTTCGATATAGCAGCCGGTGAGATCGTCGCGCTTCTGGGGCCGAGCGGCTGCGGTAAGTCGACGGTGCTGAGGGCGATCGCCGGCCTCATCCAGCCCAAGGCGGGCCGGATCGTGCTCGGCGACGACGACCTTGCCGATGTCTCGGCCCGCGCACGCGGCATCGGCATGGTCTTTCAAAACTATGCGCTCTTTCCGCATCTGACTGTCGCGGAAAACATCGCCTATCCGCTCGCCTGCCAGAAGGTGCCGCGCACAGAGCGGAACGCACGGGTCGAAGAGATGCTCTCACTTGTCCGGCTTGATGGCTATGGCAACCGCCTGCCGCGCGAGCTCTCGGGTGGACAACAGCAGCGTGTCGCCGTCGCCCGCGCCATCGCGGGCCGTCCGTCGCTGCTGCTTCTCGACGAACCCTTCGGCGCGCTCGACCGGGCGCTGCGCTTCGACCTGCAGGTCGAGCTCCTCCATCTGCAGAAGACGCTCGGCATCACCACGCTGATCGTCACCCACGACCAGGAGGAGGCTCAGAGCCTCGCCAGCCGTCTGGTGCTGATGAACAAGGGCAATGTCGAGCAGATCGACACGCCGATGGCAGTCTACGACCGGCCGAAGACCCTGTTCGTCAACACCTTCATCGGCCAGACCAACGTTCTCCATGGCAGGGTTGCCGAGCTTCGGGAAGGCGGCACGGTCATCGCCCTGAAGAGCGGCGAAAGCCTCGTCCTGCCGCGCCGCCTGAGCTTCACCACAGGCTCGGACGTCGCCATCACCTTCCGGCCCGAAGAGGTCCGCCTGATGACGCAGCCGGGCGTGAACGCACTTGCCGCGCGCGTCACAGTTTCCGTGCCGCTCGGCCCGACGCTGATCCACGACCTTGTGCTTGCCGACGGCACGGGCCTGCGCGCCTCCGAGGTTCGCGGTCCCGGCACCGCCATTCCCGATATCGGTGCCCAGCTTTTCGCAGAGATCGACACCCGCAGGTGTCACGCATTTCCGGCCGAACCGGAAAGCATCCAGTGAATGCCAACAACGGAATGACATCAACAACAACCAACAGAGGTGACAGCATGAACGACTTCAAAATGACCCGCCGCCATTTCGGCCTTCTCGCTGCCGGCGTCGCCACAGCCTCCGCAATGCCCTTCGCGGCTCGTGCTGCAGCGGGCGAAACCGCAATCGCCGCGACCTTTCCTGGCAACTGGGAAGACGGCTATCGCAGCGTTCTGGGCCCGCTTGTCAAGGAAGCCGGCTATGGCCTGACCATCGCCCCGTCGATGGCGCAGGATCAGCTCGCCAAGGTCATGGCGAGCCCCGGCAACCCGCCTTACGACACGCTGCTGATGTCGCCGGGCCAGATGGCAGTCGCCATCGAGAACGACATCATCCAGAAGATCGATCCAAGCCGTCTAAAGAACTGGAACATGCTGGATCCTGCCTTCCAGGGGGAATACGGCCCCACCGTGACCATCGAGGTCAACGGCATTGCCTACAATCCCGACCTCGTGCCGCGCCCGAAGGGCTATCGTGACCTGTTCGAAAACCCGGCCTATAGCGGCCTTGTCTCCTGGACCGGCTTCGGCTCGAACACAGCCGTTATGGCTTATACGGAGATGGCAAAGATCTTCGGCACCGGCCCTGATGACATGGATGCGGTCTTCAAGCTGTTCAAGGAGCATCCGGATCAACTGAAGGGCGTCGTCGACAGCACCAACCACCAGATGACCCTGTTCCAGCAGGGCGAGATCGCCGTGTTTATGTGCTCGACCGGCAACGTCGCCCGCCTGAAGTCAATGGGGCTCAAGGCTGAATATGTCGCCCCGGAAAGCGGCGCGCCGGCAGCCCCTGTCAACATCCACCTGACCAAGGGCGCGAAGAACCTCGACGCCGCTTACGCCTATATGGATGCCGCCATCTCGAAGGCTGCGCAGGACAAGCTGAAGCTGCCGCCGACCGAGATGTTCCCGACCAACAAGGACGTCGCGCTCACCCCTGAGATCGAGGCCTATGTGACGCGCGAGCAGCTTGGCAACATGGTCTATCCGGACTGGGTCGCCATCAACAAGAACCGCGCCGACTGGATCCGCCAGTTCGACGCCCTCGTCGCAGGCTGAGGAGAGCAAGATGAAGGCGGGCGGTTTTCCATACGTTATCCCGATGCTGCTGCTGTCGGTGGCGTTCTTTGCGACGCCGCTCGCCGTTCTCGTCGCTTTCAGCTTCACTGGGCCTGATGGGGCAACGCTGGCCAATTATATCAGGTTCTTCGGGGACGCGTTCAATTTCCGCGTCCTTCTCAACACGGCACGGCTCGGTCTGCTAACCGTTGCGGCCACCACGCTGCTCGGCGTCCCGATAGCGCTTCTTTACTGGCACAGTGGCAGGACGGCGCGTCAGGTCATCATCTTCCTGACGCTCATTCCGATGCTGACCAGCAATGTAGTGCGCACCTTCGCCTGGATCGTCATCCTCGGACGGCAGGGGCCGATTAGTGAATCACTGCTCGGGCTCGGACTCATCGGCCGACCTATATCATTGATGTTCACCGAACTAGGTCTCGTCATGGCCATGTGCCAGATCGATCTACCGCTAATCATCCTGCCTCTCGTCGCCATCCTGTCCCGCACGCCGGTTCAATATACCGAGGCGGCGCAGGTGTCCGGTGCCGGTCCCTGGCGCATCTTCGTCACGGTGCTCATCCCGCTGATGCTGCCGGGTCTGCTGGCAGGCTGGATCCTGGTCTTTGCCAGCACCAGCAGTTCGTTCGTCACGCAGGCCGTCATCGGCGGTGCGCGCAATGTCTATGTTCCGCAACTGATCTATCGCGAGGTCGGCACGCTGTTCGACTGGCCGCTGGCATCGGCGATCGCCGTCGTGCTGTTGCTGTCCACCGGTTGCCTGCTCGTTGCAATGACCATGATTTCCCGTCACAGGAGACTTGTCGGCCATGGCTAACAGACGCGAAAACCCCATCCCAGGCCTGCTCTACAAGTTCTTCGTCTTCGGTTTCGGGACCTTCGCCGTGATCTATCTTGTGGCGCCGATCGTCATCGCCCTGATGATGTCCTTCACCTCGGGTCAGACTTTGAAATATCCCCCCGAGGGCTTCTCGCTTCGCTGGTACGAGGCGCTGCTCGATCCCGTTCGCTCGGCGACGGAACATGCGGCTGCCTTCAACTCGCTGAAGATCGCAGGCCTTGCGGTTCTGGGATCGCTGCTCTTCGCGGTGCCGGCCACCATCGGCATGAGCCGGATGCGCAAGGGCACCGTCGGCGCCATCGAGCCTCTGCTTCTGTCGCCACTCGTCCTGCCCAGCCTCGTCTACGGTCTGGCGGCGCTGATCGTCGCCAATTTCATCGGCTTCCAGCCGTCGCTCTGGCTGACCGTTGCCGGCCATGTCGTGGTCTTCGGCCCGCTGATGTACCGCGCGGCCTCCGTCGTCGCGCAAGGACTCAATCCTTCGCTCGCGGAAGCATCGACCGTCATGGGCGCATCCTGGTTCACCACGCTTCGCCGTGTGACGCTGCCGCTGCTGATGCCGGGCATTCTCGCCGGCGCGTTTCTCGTCTTCATCCAGTCGCTGGACAATGTCTCGATCTCGCTTTTCCTTGCGGATGCCGAGACCACGGTCCTGCCGCTCCGGATGTTCGCGCTGATCGAGGAGTCACTCGACGTTCGCGTCGCCGCGATCTCGGGCATCCTCATCGGCCTCACCCTGATCGTCATGCTCGTCGCAAGGCGCGTTCTCGCGCCGCGGCAGGCCTGATCAAACTCCAATAATAATCTGGAAGGAAACACCCATGACCCCTAGCGCAACCAAGTCAGGCTCCTATCGCGTCGGTTCACTGCTCGCCGATTTCCAGCCGGACTTCGATTTCGATGCACCTCTGCCGCTGCCGGTCGAGGAGTTCGAGGATCGCCTGCGCCGCATCCGCCGTCACGCTGTGGAAGCCGGGCACGATGCGCTGATCGTCCACACTGGGGGCGTCGGCTGGTTCCATACCTCAAATCACTATCTGCGCTATATCTGCGACTGGATGCGCGAGGGTGTGCTGATTATCCCGACCGACAGCGACAAGCCGTTGACGCTTCTGTCCTTCTTCACCCAGTCGGTGCTACTGCCACCCGGCGGCGAGCCGGTTCTGGTCGAGGACATCTGGCAGATCGGCCCGATCGGCCGCGAATATGCCGACCGTCCGGGCGACAGCGTCGTTAAGACGGCGGAGAAATGTGCCGAACTCCTGGCGGGCATGGGGCTCGCCAAGGCCCAGATCGGCCGCATCGGCGATCGGACGTCGCTGACCTTCTGGGCGGCGCTCGATGAATTGATGCCGAAGACCAAATTCGTCGCCGACAACGCCATTCTCGACCGGATGCAGAAGGTCCGCTCGCCGCGCGAGATCACCATGTTCCGCGCCGCAGCCCAGCTCATCAGCATCGCCACGCAGGCGGCCTGTCATGTCGCCAAGCCCGGTGTGACCGACCATGAGATTTACGCCGCCTTCACGCAGGCGCAGCTCACTTATGGCGGCGAGACCGGCGATGGTTACCAGATTGGCATCAACGAGTTCGGCACCCATTGCGGCAAACCCTACGGCCACGTCGTACGGCCGGGCGACCTGATCAATCTATATGTCTCCAACGTGACCTATCGCGGCTACACCGCCCAGACCGCGCGCATGATCGCGGTCGGCGAGATCACCAAACGGCAGGAAGAGGTGCTTGATGCCTGCACTGAGGGCGTCAAGCGGGCCGAAAAGCTGATCCGCCCCGGTGCCCTGATGCGTGACGTCAACAACGCAGCCTTTGAGCCGATGATCGAGCGCGGCATGCTGGCTTCGCTCGAGGCGAGGACTATGCCATACAACTGGGCGCCGATGGACGACGGCAGCGCCCGCCTCATCCCGCGCCAATATGTGAAGAACATCGACTGGGAGGCGCAGGGTCGCAAACTCATGCACGTCTACCCGGCAACCCACGGGCCGCATAACCCCAATCTTGGCCATTCCGTCGGCATGGCGGGTGGTCAGAACAGCTTCAACATCTCCTCGCACAATTACGACCGGATGGAGGAGGGGATGGTCTTCGTGCTCCATACCCAATGGCTGGAACCGTTGTCGGCCGGGTGCAATGTCGGCGACATGTATGTCGTCACCAAGGATGGCTTCGAGAACCTTTCCCGCCATACCCCGCTTGAAACCCACCGCATCGCAGCCGAGGCCTGATATGTACGATCATACCCATTTCGACTTTTCCAGCCTCAACGAGCGCGAGCGCTACAAGATCCTGATCGGCACCGTGATCCCGCGGCCGATCGCGCTGGTGACGACCGTCAACAAGGACGGCCAGCCGAACGCCGGCCCCTTCAGCTTTTTCAATGTGCTCACCCACGATCCGGCCATCGTCGCCATCGGCGTCGAGAACTACGCCGACATGCGCTTCAAGGATACCGCCCGCAACATCCGGGAGACTGGCGAGTTCACAGTCCACATCTGCGATAATGCCCTCGTCGACCAGATGGAGGTCTGCGCCATCAAATTCGGCCCCGAGGTTGATGAGATGGAGGAGGCGGGCCTCGCTACCGTGCCCGGACAGATGGTCCGCAGCCCGCGAATCCTTGCGGCGCCGGCAGCCTTGGAATGCCGCCGCCACACCACTCTGCAAGTCGGCCCCGCCCGTGAGATCATCCTCGGCGAGGTCGTCGGCGTCTTCGTCCGCAGCGACGCGATTAATGCGTCAAATCTGCACATCGACCAGCAAATGATGGACGCCGTCGGCCGCATGGGTGGCCACACCTACACCCGTACGCGCGACCAGTTCGACGTCAAGACGCTGACGCCACAGGAGTGGGAAGGCCGGAAAGTGGCCGCAGAATAAGCCACGGTTAAACAAGGATGTCCCTAGATACCAAACGGGGTCCCCAGCCAATTTTCCTAGCCGCCTTCGAGCACGACGGATAGCCAACGGAACTCCGGCGGAGATCGCCCAACTCATTGAGAAGACTTCACTTTTCCGTGCGGAGATAGTAGCCAGTTTGGATCAAAAAATCAGTCAAAAAACGACTTGCCTAGGGACCCTGGATTCTCACGTGATTTCAATGACTTAATGGAAGGTCCTTGAAATCCCCTCTGTTTTCCCATCGCGAGCGACCGTGGATGCCACCTTTGTGCCCTGGCTTTGGGCATCAGTCAACGGGCTAGGTGAGCGGCAATAATTTCCGCGTGCGGGCCTGATGATTGTGGTCAGGTGGTCATAACACGCCCGGCGACTTCGGGCCTTCAACGCAGATTTTGTCAGGTCACATTACGGAACTGACTTGTACACGTGGCCATCCGGCAAAGTTCTTGTGTGCTACAACTTGAACGTTGACCTTTCGCCAAACACACGATCATGATCGCTTATCGTTTCATGACGTGAATAAAACTTGATGCATATGGCTGAGCCTTTCCAACTCCTGCTGCAGAGTTGCGTTTCGATCGACTTGGAAGTTGATCCTGCAACCGCAAGCATCTTCGCTTTTGCAGCAGTGCGAGATGATACTCGTCCCGCCATCTTGGCAAAAAAGCGCGATCTCGTGAAAGCCCTCGACCGCCTGGAGGCAGAAGCAACCGAGGGCGTGCATCTGCTCGGCCACAACATACTTCGGCATGACTTGCCTCATTTGTTTGCCGTGCGGCCTGGGCTGGCGAATGTCCTGCGATCACCGATAGACACTTTATGGCTCAATCCCCTCGCATTTCCGCGCAATCCCTATCATCACCTGGTCAAGCATTACCATGACGGGCGTCTGCAGGCGGGTCATGTCAACGATCCTGAACTGGATGCGCGACTGGTGTTTCAGGTGCTGCGCAATCAACTGGCGGCTTTGACGCAGCAGAACGCCGACGAGCCCGATGCCGTTGCAGCCTTTCATTTCCTTGCGACGAGAATGGAGAATTCAGGTGGGTTCGACGCAGTGTTTCGGGAGGTTCGCGGGGCTCCCGCGCCCGATCCTCTTGCGGCACAAGAAGCGATTTTCCGGCTTCTGGTGGGTCGCGCCTGCGAGAGAAGGCTTGAGCAGACGCTGGACCGCCTTTCTAATCCTCAGCTCGGTTGGCCGATGGCCTATGCTTTGTCCTGGATCCTGGTCGCGGGCGGGGATTCCGTTATGCCGCCCTGGGTGCGGGCGCAGTTCCGCGAGGCTTCCCTAATCGTGCGGTACTTGCGCGACGCCAATTGCAAAAGCCCGGATTGCACCTGGTGTAGCGAGAGGAACGACCCGGTGCGCGCGCTGTCGCGCTGGTTCGGGTTCTATGCTTTCCGCGCCGAACCCGTCGATGACATGGGTCGCCCCCTCCAGGAGCGGATCGTCGATGAGACGATGCGCGGGGCAAGTGTTCTCGGCATTCTGCCGACCGGCACCGGCAAATCGGTCTGCTATCAGATTCCCGCCCTCTCGAAGTTCGACAAGACCGGCGCACTGACGGTGGTGATCTCGCCGCTGGTCGCATTGATGGCCGATCAGGTTCAGGGCATGGCACGGGCAGGGATATCCTCTGCCGTGACCGTTAATGGCATGCTTTCGATGCCCGAGCGTCAGGATGCACTGGATCGTGTCCGCATGGGAGAGGCTGCGATGCTGCTGATCTCACCTGAGCAGTTGCGCAGCAACTCGGTGAGATCGGTCCTGGCACAGCGCGAGATCGGACTCTGGGTGTTGGACGAAGCGCATTGCGTGTCGAAGTGGGGCCACGATTTCCGACCTGACTACCGATATGTTAGCCGCTTCATCAAGGAATCTTCTGGCGATGAAACGCCCGCTCAGGTGCTCTGCCTGACTGCCACCGCCAAGCCAGAAGTGGTGCGGGACATACGAGATCATTTCAAGTCACGGCTTGGACGCGAACTTTTGCTGCTGGACGGTGGCGCAGTGCGCACCAATCTCAGTTTCGAGGTCCGGGCAACGCAGCGCGGCACCAAGTTGGCGGACATCCTCGATGTGATCGAGACCAAGCTACCACAGGAGGGCGCTTCCGGTGCCGTGGTCTACTGCGCCACCCGAAGTGAGACACAGCGAGTAGCCGAGTTCCTCAAGCAGCAGGGTCTGTCCGCGGAACGGTTCCATGCCGGGCTGACGTCTGAGGAAAAGCGTGACATTCAGGAGCGATTTCGCGTCGGCGAGCTGCGAATTATTGCTGCGACCAACGCTTTCGGCATGGGGATCGACAAGCCCGATATCCGATTGGTGGTCCATGGCGACATTCCCGGATCACTGGAGAACTATCTTCAGGAAGCGGGGCGAGCGGGCCGTGACCGTGCCCATGCCAATTGCGTGCTGCTCTTCACTGAGGAGGACGTCGAGCGCCAGTTTTCGCTTTCGGCACGCTCGCGTCTGGCCCGGCACGAAATCGGCGCGATCCTGAAGGCCCTGCGGCGGCTTGACGAGCGGTCCAAAAAGACCGGCACAGTCGTTGCCACGTCGGGCGAAGTCGTGCGAGCTGAACGCGATCAGGAATTCGAGCGCGACACCAACACCGACGACACCAGGGTGAAGACCGCGGTGTCATGGCTGGAGGAAGCCACGCTGCTGAGCCGCGAGGAGAACAAGGTTCAGGTCTTCCCTTCATCGCTCAGGATCCGCAATCTGGAGGAAGCCGAGGCGATTTTGGCCAGGGCCGCGATCACCGGCACCCGTCGCAAGCAGCTCCTGGATATCACGCGCCATTTGATGAATGCGCCGCCCGATCAGGGCATTTCCACCGACGAGCTGGCCGGGATCAGTGGATTCACAGGTGGTATGCTGAACAAGGCGCTGGCCGATCTTGAGGCGCTCGGGATCGCCCGCAACGACGTTGTGGTCACGATATTTGTCCATGTTGCGGTGGATGGTCATTCGCAGCAGCGTCTGGCGCAGGCCGCGCGGCTTGAAACGGCGCTGATTGCCCTGATGCGGGAGGCCGCCCCGGATGCTGAAGGCGCCGGAGACATTCCCTTGCATCTGGCTGAAACCTGCCAGGCGCTCCGCAATCAGGGGCACAGCGCAGTGCGGCCCGACATCGTGGAGAAGCTCTTGCGTAGCATGGGCCGCGACGGGCGCGATCAGGATGGTGGTAAGGGAAATCTGCGGCTGCGCAAGGCTTCGCGCAACACGTTGATGGTCACGCTGCAACGGTCTTGGCAGGCGTTGGAACAGACAGCAATCCTGCGGCAGCAGGGGGCAGAACGATTGCTAGGGCACCTTCTGGGCAAGTTGCCGAAGGGTAGCCGCGGCAAGGACCTCCAGGTCGAGACCACGATGGGTGACCTGCTCGCCACCCTGACAGGAGACGCGCTGCTGCGCGGCAGCGGCATTCAGGACATGACAAGACTGATGGAGCGCGCACTCCTGTGGCTGCACGAGCAGGAGGTTGTGACCCTCGGCAAGGGACTGACTATTTTCCGGCAGGCGATGACGGTTCATTTGAACCCTTCGGGCGGCCAGTTCACCGTAAAGGATTTCACACCCCTGGAGGATCACTACACGGAGCAGACCATCCAGACCCATGTGATGGCGGCCTATGCAGAAAAGGGCCTTGCCGCGATGGAGCAGGCGCTGCGGCTGTCCGAGGATTACTTTGTGCTAGACGGCGACGCCTTTCTGCGCCGCTGGATGCCCGGCAAGGGCGGTGAGATCCGGCGTCGAACCACCGGCACCTCCTGGAAAGCAATCGTTGAGGCGTTGAAGAACCCGGTTCAGCAGGAAATCGTCGCTGACGACCGGGACCAGACAAATGTCCTCGTCCTGGCCGGACCGGGTTCGGGCAAGACGCGCGTTCTGGTGCATCGCATCGCCTACCTGATCCGTGTTCGCCGCGAGGATCCCCGCGGCATCCTGGTGCTGACCTACAACCGCCATGCCGCCGCCGAGATACGTATCCGGCTGCGGCACCTGATCGGCGATGATGCGGCTGCCGTGACCATATCCACTTGCCACGCGCTTGCGATGCGTTTGGTCGGTGCGAGCTTTGCCGGAACTGCGAGCGAGACGTCCCACGACTTCGACGGGATCGTTTTGGAAGCCGTGCGCCAGTTGAACGGCGAAGGACTGAGCAAACCGGAGGCAGAGGCACAACGTGATACCCTGATTCAAGGCTATCGCTGGATTCTGGTGGACGAGTATCAGGACATTGGCCCGGAGGAGTATGCGCTGATTTCCGCCGTCGCGGGACGCTCGTTGGACGATAAGGAGCTTCGGCTCAGCCTGTTTGCGGTGGGCGACGACGATCAGAACATCTACGCATTCGCCGGGGCATCCATCCGCTTCATCCGCCAGTTCGAGGTCGACTATAGCGCTCGACCGATGTTCCTAGTCGAGAACTATCGCTCGACTGGACACATCGTTGCGGCGGCCAATGCAGTCATCGCGCCAGCCGCCGCCCGTATGAAGGCCGGCCACGACATCGCCATCGATCGCAAGCGCAGCAAGGCGCCGCCCGGCGGAGAGATGGAGGCGCTCGATCCGGTGGCCCGTGGGCGTGTGCAAGTGCTGGACTGCCCATCGGGTGATGTGGCACAGGCGATAACAGCGATCGATGAACTCGTGCGACTATCGAACCTTGATCCGGAGTGGAGTTGGTCGCGCGCCGCGGTCATTGCTCGCGACTGGCGGCGTTTGGCTCCGGTGCGAGCCTATGCCGAAACGCTGGGCATTCCGGTGGAGATGGCAAATGAGAGCCTGCCGAGCATCTGGCGTTTGCGCGAAATGCAGCAGTTCATCGACGTCCTGCGCCGCGATACTACACGCCTGTTGGGCGTCCGCGATCTGGTGGATGTGCTGAACGCGATACCGGCCAACCGCTGGACGGACCTGATCGCCGAAGGCATCGCCGCGCTGGCCAAAGAGCTCGCGAACAAAACCATGCCCGTACCTGACCTCGTCGAGTGGTTCGCTGAGTGGACCCATGATGCGCGCGGGGATCAGCGCGCGTTGCTGCTGCTGACGGCGCATCGATCGAAAGGCCTGGAGTTCGACGCTGTTGTCATCCTGAATGGCGGTTGGGACAGGCCCTCTAAGGGTGAGGATCCCGATGCGCCGCGCCGACTCTTTTATGTCGCCATGACCAGAGCGCGACGTAGCCTTGCCATCCTTGCCGAAGGACAGCATCCGTTCGTCCCGCACGGCGAAGAGCATGTGCTGCGCCGCGCCGCGCCAACCATCTCTGCTGCGGCCGATTTTCCGTCTGCGCTATACCAAGTGCCTAACCTCAAGACCGTAGACTTGTCGTGGGCCGGGCGTCTCAAGCCGGATCATCCCTCGCTTGTCGCAATCTCGACGGCAAAAGTAGGAGATCCGATTCAGATCGTGCGCGACGGCCCCATCTGGAAGATGCAGGACGCTCGGGGACAAATTCTCGGACGCATGGCCAAAAGTTGGTTACCTCCCGAGGGACACAATTTCCTCCGCGGCGAGGTTGGCGCCATCGTGCGCTGGCGCAAGGCAGACAGTCAGGAAGAGTTCCGGGTGCACCTTCATCGAGATGTTTGGGAAGTGGTTGTGCCTGAGCTTGTGTTCGGCTGATAGCTTGCTCGTCACAAACGTGATTATTTTGACATTGCGCGATGCGTGTCATCCCACAATTCGTGGACAATGACAAAGCATCATGCTTGACCCCGGTTGAGGCCTTCGCGTTTACAGCAAAACGTCTTCTTCCCGCGCGGTACACTGGAAATCCTCAGCCTGCTGTCGGCCCCAACACTTTAGTTGGTCGCGGCGCTTTTTGAGGGAGCTGAACAGGGTCCCCAGCCATCTTCTACAGACCTCTGGACGCTCAAGGAATCGGGAGAACGTCACGTAGTTTCTGACTCAAGATTGCGCCAAGTGGCTGCAAAGACGTCACTTTTTCTGGCGAGGAATGCCGGATATTGAGCGAACGGAATATGTCCAAAAATGGCTTGCCTGGGGACCTTGGATTCTCACATGATTTCAATGGCTTAGTGTAAAAGCATTGAAATTCCCTCTGTTTTCCAATTGCGAGCGACCGTGGATGCCACCTTTGTGCCCTGGCTTTGGGCATCAGTCAACTGGACGGTCTAACGGCAATAATCTCCGCTTTCGGGCCTCATGTTTGCGGCGAGGCGGCCAAAAGGCTCACGGCAGTTTTGCGCCTCCATTGCGGTCATTCGGGATCGAGCTCGCGATCCCTGAAACCTGCCGTTGGCTCAATCGCGTCGCTAATCTTGTATGTCGTGAAACCCAGCTCAATCAAATGTTGCCGGTCAGCATCGCTGACATTAGGAGATAATCTGACTGTCAGATCCACCTGGATAGAAGAAAGCTGTGCCAAGAGATCAAAAATCTCGAATCGTCTCGTCTCAGTGCCTTGGTGAAGCGTCAGCGTAAGGATGTCACTGGGTAACAATGCGTCATCGCTTGTGGATATCTTTGGAGTTTCGGCAAGCGCACTCGACAGCCTAACGACGGCGTCATTGCCTGACGCTGATGCCGCGCTGTCCTTTCCGATGAGGAAATCGATATTGGGTGCGCCTTCCTCGCTGCGTCTGCCGATGGGGCGTGCTCCCGCGCGTCCCAGTGCATCGCGCATAGCGGCCGGCGTCGTCTCGTAGCGGACATAGGAAATCGTCGTTTGCCCCCACTTAGCGAGCCCGTTGCTTGCAAGCCATTCAGGTTCCGGATCGGACAAAAGGAGCGCTTCAGCGTTCTGCCGCAGCATATTCATCGTCTGCGCAAAAAGCTGCCGGCTCCACTTCCCGTTGGCCGGCGCCGCGGATGCAAGGCTCAGCGACCCGGCTCCATTCCGGCCGGCCTGCTTCGCCAAAACTTTGCGAGTGAGGACGCCGAAAGGCAGCAACATCACGACGTCGACGCCTTGCCTTAGGAAAATCCTTGCTAAGTCTTCGCTGACGCGAGTACCATAAACCAGCGCGACGGTCTTGCCGGCGGCCGAACGCTTCAGTTCAGCCGCGATCGCCTCCAGGGCCTGCAATTCACGCTCACCGGGACTGCGTGAGGGCAGCATCCCGATCCAACGCCGCGACAGCGCTTCCGTACCTCCCAGAACATAAAGCGGGCCGGGCGCCTCCAAGGCTGGCAGGCTGCCGCGTTGGACAAGCTCGTAGCCGAGCTGTTCGGCACTCTTCCGTTCGTCCTCGTTCGGCTGCTCAGTCGCTGTGCGGCCAGCCTGACGCGACGCTGCAGGTTCGAAGACAAGCACATGGGCATCGACGCCATCAAGCTTGTCGCCGATCATACGCGACACGCGATCCCAGTCCAGACCGCCATGTCCGCAGCCCAATGCGGGGAGCGCGACAGTCACCGGACCGAACCCGTCCAGATAGCAGCGCAGATCGTCCAGGCCAGCGGCAATGTCTTCGTAGCGCGATGGTTCGCGCCAGTCGCGCTTGGTCGGAAAATTGATGATCCAGTCCCCCGTCAGGGACTTCCAGACGTGCATTTTCCCAGGGATAACGCGACCATCCTTGCAGTCGCGTTGATACTCCTTGAACATTTCTGGATAGCGCTGCTTGAACGCCAGAGCGACACCAGCTCCCATCACGCCAACGCAGTTGACCGTGTTGACGCGTATATCCGCGGGAGAATCGAACATGTCGCCTTTAACAAACTCAAGCATGACCTACTCTTCTATCGCCTTTACGCAGCGTCGATATAACATATCCGCCTTGTCCTCGTCCCACCAATGCGGGACTAAGGCGCTGACGTCCGCCTTAGCGATCGCGAACAGCATATCCAGTTCCGCCACGTCGTCCACGACATCAAGGATCTGCTGTTCGTCGCGTCCTTGCCCGAGGACATCGCCTACGAGGTCATGATAGCATACAAGCTTCATCAATCTTCTCGCAGACGGCAAGCTGACGCTGCCAACATGCTTGGTCAGGATCTCGGCCATCATCGGCATCGCGCCAACAGGATGGTCGGGGTCGACCTTCTGCAGTCCGCCATTGCCGTCCCAACGCGAGCGCGGCCCCTTGCCGATATCGTGCAAATAGGCCGCGATCTCGATCAGCATCTGCTTTTTCTCGTCGAGCGAATTATATTCATCGAGTGCCAGAAGCCGGGCGACCACCTCCTTCGTGTGGACATCAACCGTGCGTTTATGCACGCCGTTCTCCGAGCGCAGTTCAACCAGTTCGGCAGTATGCGGTAGACATCCGAAATCGGCCCGGAGACCTTCGCGCAGGCGCCTCAAGTTTTTGAACTCCGCAGTATCTACATGATCGCCGCCATGCTCCTCGACATAGGCGCACGCAGCCTCGAAAATGTTTGCGATCTCGCCGGGTCCCTTCACGACGCTGCTCTTTCCACCGCTCGCGAAATTCGTAAACCAGTGAGGTCGGTTCCATGGGTCTTGAAACTCGATGGGCGGAAACGGCTTGGTGCCCACAATAGCTTCGACACGCTTCTTGGTCTCTTTGCTCCACACGATGCAGCGCGCCGCGGCAGTCACGGGCAATTGGCCGTGGATGAGCAGCTCCGCCATGCGCCTGTGGCGATAGTCCTCGTCAGGATTCCCCCACTTTTTGCTGTCGATCGCGGCCCAGTCAAGTTGTGCGAGATCCGCCGGATCGTGGTAGAAATTCGGTGCGACCGTCGTATTCGCAGACGCGCCGGTGAAGATTGCATCCGCACGTTCGATTAAGGCGATGGGAAACTCAAAATAGAGAATGTCGTATTGATCGACATTCTTGGCATTCACGACGCCCAGCAGCATCGGGCTTACCGAGCCGAAATAGAAGGGCACATAGTCATGGACGCAGCCCTTTGGCCCGCATGACACCTTCATCTGCGCTCGGCGGCCCTGGATACCCTCCGCCGCGATCGAGCGATGCTTTATGGGAAACTGCGCATGATTGTTCGCCAGGAAGCCGTGCTGCAGTAATCCGGGCAAATTATCAATATGGGAAAAATGATACACGTAGCGATGCGCGTGCTCGGCAGGAATTGGCATGGATGCCCCCGTTAAAACCCCAATTCGCGTCCCGCATGCTTCTCGCCCGAAGCTTCGCGACGCTGGCGAGCGATATGGTGCTCGATCACCGAAATTACAACCTGTCTTGCGACTACAACCGAGAGTGAAGCGCGCCGGGCTTGGCAGTAGATTATTCGCCGTCTCTCGCTCTGGTTGAAACCTTGACCGCAAGCGCTTAGATTCTCTTAGTCCTACAAGATGCAGCGCACGAAATGGCTGCCGTCACACGGGGGGGGTATGATGAGCATGTTCGAGGACTGGAGGGGCAGACTCACGCTGCCGCCCTTGTCGGCGCTTCGGGTGAAGATCGGGCGCAATGCCGTCCGGCAGGTCGTGTTCCGCGGGGCCACAACACGCGCCCGCATCTTCCTCAACGACATGCCAGGTCACGACCTCGTCAAGACCGAACTAAAACCGCCCTACGACCAGCTCTATATCCGCCGCAAAGGCGCGAAGCACCGTAAGACGGATCTGCCTGTGCTCACGGCCGACCTGGCACGTGACGCAGCCATCCCCGAGACGTTGACCGTGCAGTGGGACGTGGTGGAAGCGCTTACCCAGCGTGTCGACACACCAGAAAAGCTGCTGACCACGTGGGAGAACCAGTTCTTCTTCCGGCTGGAAGGTCCAAACGACGAGCCCGGCCTGCGCCTTCCGCAGATCGGCGCGCTTCATGCCATTGCCGCCCACTTCGCCGTGGGCGACACGTTCGAGCCGGCGACGGTCGTCTTGCCGACGGGGACCGGCAAGACCGAGACCATGCTTGCCGCCCAGGTCTATCTTCGACCGGCCCGTACGCTGGTGCTGGTGTCGGGCGTGCCCCTTCGTGACCAGATAGAGGATAAGTTCGCAACCCTCGGCTATCTGCCGACGGCGCAAGCGATTCCAGTCGAGTTGTTCGGACCGCGGGTGGCGCTGATCTCCGGCGGCATCCGAAGCGTCAATGAGGCCGAAGAGCTTTTAAGGAGCGCGAACATCATCATCGCGCTGCCGAACTCACTGGCGGCGTCCGACACCGACGCCGTTGCGACACTCGCCGCTGGGTGCTCGCACCTCTTCGTCGATGAGGCGCACCACATAACCGCGCGGACTTGGCGCTCGGTCCGCGACCGCTTCAGTGGCGGGAAGGTCATTCAATTTACGGCGACGCCGTTCCGCCGGGACGACCAGCGCGTAGATGGCAAGATCATCTTTAACTACAAACTCGGGGACGCCCAGCGCGCCGACTACTACAAGAAGATCAACCTCAGGACCGTTGAGGAGTATGGCGACCAAGAAGCGCGCGACGAAGTCGTCGCCCGCGCGGCCATTGAGGCCCTGCGACGGGATGTCAATGAGCAGAAGCTTGACCACATTCTGATGGCGCGCACCGAAACGCAGGCACGGGCTGACGCTCTCGCCAAAATCTACGAACGGCTCGCCCCCGAATTTGCTCCGGTGAAGGTCTATTCCGACCGGCCGGACAGCCAGAACCGCGCGGCGTTGGCAGCGCTCCGCGACCGCAAGAACACCGGCTCGCGCATCGTAATTTGCGTCAATATGCTCGGCGAGGGCTTCGATTTCTCGCAGCTCAAGCTTGCGGCGCTGCATGACACGCACAAGTCGCTCGCTATCACGCTCCAGTTCATCGGTCGCTTCACGCGCAAAGGGCCTAAGGACGTGGGCGACGCGACCGTCGTCACGAATATCGCGGACCCCGGCGCGGAGAAGAAGCTCGCCTCGCTCTACGCGGAGGGCGCGGATTGGGACCTGTTGATCCGCCGTCTCAGTGAGGAGCGCATCGACGATGAACTCCGTCTGCAGAACGTCATCGAACAATTGAAACTGAACGGTACGCTTGCAGCGGAGCTCTCGCTCTGGAACCTCCGCCCAGCCATCTCGACTCAGTTCTACAGAACGAAGTGCAAAGATTGGACTCCGCTCGAATACGCTGGCGTCCTGCCGGCCGCTGCCGAGACCTGGTATGCCCTCGACGATAAGGATAGACTCCTCGTTGCGGTGGTCGCACAGACGGAAGAGGTCAAGTGGGGCGATTACCAGAACGTCGTGAACACCCTCTATGACCTCGTAATCGCGCGTTGGGAAAAGGACGAGGGCGTGCTGTCCATTTACGCCAGCGATTACGATCGGATGCGCACTGAGCGCATGGCGAAAGTTATTGCGGGCGATGACGTCGAGCTTTTCAGCGGCGACGCCATCTTCAACATTCTGAACGGAGTGGAGCTGCCCCTCGTAAAGAATCTCGGTTCACGCCGTGTTGGCGCGATCAGCTTCACGACATACTTCGGGACAAACGTTACCGAAGGCCTTGGGCACATCGACAAGTCCGAGGCCGAGCTCAACAACATCGCCTGTGTCGGGTACGAGGACGGCGACCGAGTCCTTTGGGGTGGAGCAAAGCGTCGTGGCAAGGTCTGGCAGCAACGGACGTCCGGTTCGGTCGCGGATTGGGTCGCCTGGACGAAGTCGACATGGGACAAGGTCACGTCGGACGACGACGACGTGAAAAACATCATCAAAGGCTTCCTCAAACCTATCAAACTGACTGCTCCGCATACGTCGCATGCCATCTCTGCAACGTCGAACAGCGCTTCTGCCCGGCCGCTGAAATAGGCCTTCATTGCCTTTTCGTGGTTGAGGGCATTTGGGCTGATATCGAACTGATGCATCAGCATTCGAATTCCATCCTGGAAGCCACGGGTGTTGGCCTCATGAAGCAGTTCGAGATAGTTCGATCTGACGGCGAAGACATGTGAGGCAGGGACACCGTTTTCGAGCAGGTATCTGTATCCGCTGCAGCCTTGCTCCAACGTCAGTTTGTGGCGGATGCCAAACATGGCGAGCAGCTTGTATGCCCAGCCATTCTCCAGATCGAGTTCCAGTTCCTCGACGTCAGCCGGGCGGCCATAGCGTCTGGCGACGATCGAGACGTCTTCGAGATGCAAGAGCATCACGTCCCGTTCATGTTCGCAAAGCTTTTGGAGCTGCGCCTTCGACATCGGTTCCTTCGATTTCATCTTCAGTTCGGCCATCAGCGTGTTGAGCTTTCTGCCGATGACTTCAGCCTTTTTATGATCGGAACAGTGAAGGCTCAGTGAAAGCCGGCTGCCCGGTTGGCACCGCGCGAAAGAAGCGGGAACACGTGCGCGCCAGTAAAAGATGTTGCCGCGGCGAATAAGGTTTTCGACGTCGTGGCGGACCGCCATGGGATAGTTGCCCTTGCCTGCCACCGGCGATGTCGCAGCGCTTGTCGCGCGTGGGCATCACCTGTGGGCTACAGTTCTGGGCATCAGGTCGCCAATGATGCCAAAACGATATCTGGCGCGACTGGAAAATCAAGGAATTAAGGGCTTTTAGGGAGAATTGGCTGGGGAACCTGGAGCCGGACGACCGTCCCTAAAACATGTTTACTTTCAATCTGTTGCTCAATGTCACGTCAACAATGTGGGGGTGGTTTGTGGGGTTGTCAACAATTAGGTGGGCGGTCCGAACGATCGTCATTCGTGACGCGGAAGGAGTTTAATAATCCAAGCCGTGTAACTTGGAATTGCGAAGGTCGCTGAAGCCGTATTGGGCAGTCGGCGGTGAGAAACAGAGAGGGAAAATGCCGTCAGCAGCGTTTCGTAAGTTCGAGGGTCCCATGATGAAAGACGTCGACCGGATCATCGCCACCCATGCGTCAATTCAGAACGGTGGACCAGGCAACATGGGACTGGGCCATCTCACCAGAGGAGGGGTATTGTTGCTGTGTGCGGCATGGGAACTGTATATCGAGGAAGTACTTATAGAGACTGTCGAACGATGCATTGAAAGAAGCCCGTCGCCTGACAATCTTCCAGCTCCCGTCCAGAGAACGATTTCGGACTATGTACGATCTTCGAAGCATAACCTGAAACCTCTGGCCATGGCGGGGGATGGCTGGAAGACTATCTACCTGGAAATTGCGCGTGAATGGGTCGTCGCTCTGAATACTCCTAAGAAGCACAACATTGATCAGGGCTTCCATTCAATTGTCGGAATTGCAGACCTGTCGAACTGTTGGACGCTTGGTCCGGCTGCAATCAACAATTTCGTCGAAGCACGGGGCGATGTTGCGCATCGTGGGTCTGACGCTGGGAACATCCATATGAATGTTCTCAGGGACACTTATAAAGTTCAGGTGACCCGCTGCGCTATCGAGACGGACAATGCTCTTACAACTTTCGTCCGGGGAGCGTTCGTTCCACACAGTTATCCTTGGAACCGAAAGGCACTGCCCGACTAAGTTGTCGGCGGGTGTTCGGAAGTTGCCGGCCCGCTAGGACCCAGGAACTCTTGAAGCCGTTCAAGCACCTCGGCCGGCCGCCGTGTCTCACAATCCCACACAACCATAACTCGCCATCCGAGTGCCTCCAGGGCCTCGGTGCTTTCAGTATCCCGTTCAACGTTCCGGGCAAGCTTGGGCACCCAGTACTCCAGCCGCGACTTCGGCATCGCGGCGTCTTTGCAGTCGGGGTCGGGGTGGCGATGCCAGAAGCAGCCATGGACCTGGACGATGGCCATTCGTGACGGAAACACAATGTCTGGCTTGCCCGGCAGATCCTTCCGGTGAACCCGGAACCTGTAGCCGGCCGCGTGCAACATGCGCCGCACTGCTATCTCCGGCTTCGTATTCGTGCTCCGGATCTTGGCCATGTTGGCACTCCGGGCGTCTCGCGAAATCTTGTCTGCCATATCGGATCTATCGCGACTCACTTCATTTCGCTAACCATGTTCCCGAACAGCGGGAGCAGGCATGGCCAAGATACCGGGCCTCACGGCCATCCACGAACAGATTCTGGGGGTCCTGAGGGAACATCCCGAAGGACTCACCATCCATGAAATACGGGATGCAATACCCAATATTGGTATCCAGCAGCATCTCGACAAGCGTGTCCGCGACCTTCGGTATTACTACGAAGTCCCGCTAGTCTCCCGAAGAGGCAAGTCGGTGTACGTCCTCGGCGCCGCGCGGGCCGATAATGCTTCTGAAACGGGACGAATCACGTCGAAGGTCCGGGCGGCCGTTCTCCATAAAGCTCATGGCCGGTGCCAGATGTGCGGACGCACGGTAGCCGATGACGGAATCAAGCTCCAGGTCGATCACCGGATTCCTCGGAACTGGGGCGGCACCGATGACATCGACAACCTCTGGGCTCTATGTGAGCTCTGCAACAGCGGCAAGCGTGACTTCTTCGCGACGTTCGACGACGACGTGATGAAGGCGATTATGGCGAAGGAGAGTGTCTACGAACGTATCGCCGAAACTCTCCGCCTTCATTTAGGATCGCCGACGCCGTCGTGGCTGCTGGAGTTCATCGCGAATGCCGACGACTGGCAAGAAGATTGGCAGAAGCGGCTCCGGGAGCTTCGGTATCCGCCGATCGGCCTGAAGATAAGAGCTTCAAGGATGCGCAACGAAGCGGGCCGATGGACGTCGGCCTACACGCTCGATGAATGGAAAGATCTGCCGGCGGACCACAAGTTCATGATCAAGGAGCACGAGAGGATGACACGGAAGCAACGTGATCAGGCTGAATCAGACTGACTACGCGGACAACGCTGACACAGAGACGGAGGTACGGCGCTCTAGGCAGACCGCGATCTGCTCCGCGACGGCCTGCGCGACTGGTGGTGGGAAGGCGTTTCCAACTTGACGGTAGGCAGCGGTCTTGCGTCCGTGAAACTGCCACGCGTCATCGAATCCTTGAATCCTGGCCGCCATACGGACCGTGAGCCGAGGCATCCCGACGTAGTCCTTATCGGGCGCCGCGTCGGCGATAGTCCGGCCATCGACGCCGAGCGATGCCCAAGCCTTCTTAGCCCTCGTCGGACCGAGATCAGGACCGCCATGCTTCTTGGAGCCGCCGACGAGAGTAGGGGCGATCTCGTCTGCATGTTCTGCCCACTTGCGTGCACCTCTCCAACCATTTGCCGCCATTAGGTCTACTAAGGTCTGTCCGACCGTCGGGGCATTGTGTGGATTGGGTGCCGGCCAATCGAACGAATCCTTGATCGCGTGACGCAAGGCAACGATGACGACCCTCGGCCGGAGCTGCGGCACCCCGTAATCAGAAGCGTTGAGAAGACGCCACTGGGCTTCGTAACCGAGCTTGTGAAGCTCGCCCTTGATGAACCCCCTGTAGTCCTCGAACACGGCGTCAAGGAAACCACGGACGTTCTCGATCATGATCGCCTGAGGACGGATCTCGTCCACGAGGCGAATTGCCGCCGGGAACAGATTCCTTTCGTCGTCCTTCCCGAGTTGCTTGCCAGCTACGGAAAATGGGGGGCATGGCAGCCCGCCGGCAAGGACGTCGACACCCTTGTAGGCGGAGCCAGAGAACACGTTGAGATCATCCTCGTGGACAGTCCATTCCGGGCGATTCAAGCGAAGGGTCTTGCAGCAGTCGGCGTCGATCTCCACGACGCCCGCGTGACCAAAGCCAGCGCGTTCCAGCCCTCTGGCCTGCCCACCTGCGCCGGCGCAGACTTCCAAGGATGTGTATCGCGATGACATTTGGAGTTCCTTATATCGAGAACATTTAGAGAACACGCTGCGGATATCAGACTGTCGCGCCGACGTCAAACCGCCTTGTGACCCTGAACTAGCGAGCGCCCAATGCCTACTGCCGCGATAGAACTTCCACAGAGAAGTTCAGAATGGGCCTTTATACTTGCCTCGGGCTGGAGCTTGACCGGATCACGCCGCCGATCAAGCATGGAAAAAGCCGCTGTCACTGGGCTGGAACCCTCGGCGGCTTTTTTGGAGACTGTTCAAGAATGTTGAACATAAGCACCGAGATTGTAAAGCCCCGTTTCACGGGCGTTTGAGCCGGGGGGTCGGATATGACCCCTTCGACGTCGAGCCGAACTTTACCCAGCCAGCCAAAAATGTTGACGAAGTCCCGCAGGGCATAGGCGAACGTGCTGCTGCCTCGCGGCGTCCCGTCGTGAAGACCCATAACCATGTCATGGAAGCGAACACGGGGTGGATGCTGCCCGCCGACTCCTGGGCACGGCGCACGATGGCGACGTCGAGGCTGATGCAGCAGAATGATCGGCTCGCCGACGCCCTCCAGCGAGCGGGTGAAGACGTGATCCGGCCTGGCGGTCTGACGCTGATTTCAGCCGTCACGAATATTGTCGAAACGCAACGCACCTTCCGCGCCGTTCGATTCCTGCCAGTCGTCGCCGCCCGCGACAGGAGGCCGACGGTGAACGGCTTGAAGCTGTTCATCCACGAGCACCCGAATTCGCGTTATTTCCGTTACGCGGTCATGACCTGCGCCGAGCCGGTCCCCGCCTTCGGAGACCTCCGGGGCGCCGTTCAAGAGCTGTCGCGGCGGATATCGAAGTGGGGACACGAGATCGGCAAGTGCTACGACATCGAAGTCCTGTACCGGGGCATTGAGTTCACTCGCTCGACGGCCCGCGAGCGCGACGCCGCCGCAGCCGAACGGGGGCAAGAGTCTGACCTGTCGGCGCGGTACGGTGCGGACACAGTGTTGTATCACGTGCATGCGAACGTGTTGTACTGGCCGAAGCGCAACATCGATAAGTTGTGGCTGGACTTTCTCCGGTACACGAAGCAGTTCATGGGCGCGCATTGGCGTGACAACGAGCGTCTCGGAAATGTCGAGGAGATCGTCAAGTATTGTAGCAAACCAGCGGACACGCTCGCGGCGTCGGACGACGAACTCGTCTGGCTGTATCGGCAGACGCAGCGGCTGAAGATCTGCCAGCCGATGGGTGAGTTCCGGCGCTGGCTCCGGGAGCTCAAGACGCAGCGGAAGAAGATCGCCCGAGTCCATTACGGACGCGGAGACGGCAAGCTCATGCGCGTCAAGAAGGGCAGGCGCGGTGGAAACCAGGAAGAGGCCGCCGACGAGGACGGCAACCTCATCGAAGACGACGAGGCGAACGAGGATGGCCATGGCGACGACGCCGAGGACGCCCATGAGGTTCCAAAAGCGCGGGAGCGGACGGGCGCCGCCGTTCCGCCGTCGAATCTCGTCATCGGCCTGAGCCTGCCTCAGTGGCGGCATTCGCCGTTGGCAGAACCGATGATCATGATCCAGAACTATGACCCGGCAGCGGCGTTCGGAGAGGACGGCGGGGATATCCAGGCGTGGCAGCGGCAGGCGCGGCAGTGGTGGGACGACGCGTTCGCTCCGCCACCGGAGGAGGCGCTGCGCGTGGCGAGGATGGCGCTTGATGCCTCCATGTCGTCGAACGAGATATGCGAGGCCGCCGAAGCGGCCTGCTATATCGTTCACACATGTAGCTCAACTGTCCGAGACGCATCGGAAGAACCGCCGCCCGACGATTCCGAAGTGCCGCTTGAAGAGCTGGACGACGAGATTCGAGAGGTCGTCCAGCTCTTCCCCGGCGCGAGGATCGTGAAATTCGGAGATGAACACGACGAAATCCCGTTCGAAGCGCCCGGCGTCGCGGCGCGGTGGGCGAAGATGCGGGCGGACCTCGCCGTGAGCGCCGTCAGGCTGCTCGAACGGCGGGCGTCGCTCGCCCATGCTTCGGGCCGGTCCTCGGAGCACGGTTGCCGCGCAGCGGCGTGACGTCGGGTAACCGTCGTCACCACGACATAACGTGATTTCACGTTATGTCTCGTCGTCCTCCCGGACGGCGACGAGGCCCTGCCAGGCGCCGCGCGAGCGCCCCTCGGGAGAGGCCCACGGCAGTGTCCCCCGGAAGGGCCGGTGCTAACGCCAGTTAGCAGTAGCCGGTTACTACCGTTGGACTTGTCCCTCTCTGCGCCGGCGCACACGATTTTTGAACTGGGACTTTCCCCGGCGGAGAATCATCATGCAAGAATACGAACGTCAGATACTCGTAACCAGCGAAGGCCCGGAGTTTCCTGCGAGGCTCAAGGTCATCCGGCTGCCGGCCTCGTGGTACGCCGTCGTATGGGAGCGGCCGGAACGGTACGCGACGTTCTCCCAAGACAGGACCGAGAAGAACGGCGGTCACGAGCATATGAGCGACGAGGCCTTCCTTGCACGTGTTCGGCTTGTAGCATCCTTCTCGTTCGGCATCGATTTCGAGTGGAGGGAGCAGTGATGCGTGGGGCTCCCCTCGTCCTTGCCGCGCTTCTCCTGTCGAGTGCGGCATCAGCGTCCGAGCCGTCCGTCGTGTGGCGGTCGTCGGCGTCGGGCTTGCTTGCTGCCCCGGCTCCGGCCAGCGAGGCACCTGCGACACCCCCCGTGACACCGTTCGCCGTCACATACGGCGGCAACCGGTTCGCCTGGAGCACGAGGGAATCCGTGCTGGTCATGCCGGACGTCGCCGGTGGCTCCGGGCGGTACGTCTATGCACTCGCGACGGCGACGCCGCTCCCGGCTGGCCTGTCCTTCAACAGCGCGACGGGCGTCTTCTCCGGCCACGTCCAAGTCGCCGGCGATTTCCAGTTCTCGATTCTCGTCTGGGACAGCGCGACGGGGGCCATGACGACGGCGGTTGCCCGGATCGTCGTGGTGAAGTGAGGGACGCATGGGCTATCAGTTCGTCCATCTCGAAAGCTTCTCCCGGAAGGGGGACGACAAGGGGCGCTCGACGTCCTTCATCTTCGCCGAGGCCCGTCGCGATCCTGCAGCCTCCGTCCACGTCGCGCATGCTGCGCCGCCGGTCGTCATTTACGGCGTCGGAGTGCCCGAGGTCGAAGCTCTGCACGATGCCGCTGCCGAGGCGGCCAGGACAGTTCCCAAGGCAGGTACGCCCCGCAAGCTCCGGCAGGACCACAAGACCCTGCACACGGTCATCGCGAGCCACCCCTACACCATGGATGAAGTCCGTGCGGACCCGGCGAAACGCGCCGAGGTCGAGGTGTGGGAAAAGCGAACGATCGCCTGGCTTCGTTCACAGTACGGAGACGATCTGAAGTCGGTCGTCCGTCACGAGGACGAGTCCCACTACCACGTTCATGCCTACGTCGTCCCGGCCGACGATCCTGAGATGCGTGCCTTGCAACATCATCCGGGCGTCGTGGCGAAGCGTAGACGCATGGCTCGACACGGACGCATTGATTACGGCGGCGGAGATCGTATCCGAGTTCGTCGTGAACAATGACCCTAACAGCGAATGCAGAAAAACGAGAAGGCTTCGAAATGAAGCTATTTTCAGTCTGCCTGTCTTGCTGCGCACGGTGCGAGACCGGTTGATTCCGGTCGAAACTCTCGTGATGAACTACGAGTTCGCCATAGGTGAGCCGGTGGAAAACTAGTCCACAATTCGTTTCGCAGAGTCGCCCCAGTGGCGACTCTTCTGTTTGATCTCATTGAACTGGATCTTTCCATGAAAAACGAAAATGACGATACCCTGGGTATCAAGGAAATCGCCGCAGAGCTGGGCTGCTCCACTCGCACCGTACGCCGTTACCACGCAAAGGGCCAGATCGCGACATTCAAAGCTGGCTCCAGCACCAGCCCGATCAAAATGAGCCGCGTCAACCTGCGCCTTCTCCAGAAAAAGAGGGGTAAAAGATGATGGCGAAACTTCAAGCAACTTGGCGCACGGTTGATATTAAGCGCGCTATCGATGGGGCAAGAGCCGGTGGCCTGAATGTGGGCCGGGTGGAGGTTGAAAACGGAAGGATCATTCTGATTTCAACGCAAGCGGTTCAAGCTGCTGAGACTGAATTGGACGTATGGGAGCGGGATCGTGCGCGTAAAGCTTAAGGGGCTGAATAAGGTCAAAAAGAAGCTGGCAGACGGAACGCCCGTTACATACTTCTACGCCTGGAAAGGTGGCCCGCCACTGCCCGGAAAGCCGGGTGATCCCGAATTTATGGCCGCATATAATGCGGCCATTTCTCGCAAGGTCGAGCCGCAAGCAGGAACGTTGCAATCGATACTGAATGCATTCCAGGTGAGTTCCGATTGGGATGATTTGGCACCGCGCACAAAGTCCGACTATGTGAAGCTGATCAAGGTGATCGAAAAAGAGTTCGGTACATTTCCAATTTCCGGCCTCAAGAACAGACGTGCAAAGTCAATCTTTCTCTCATGGCGGGATGAGCGGGCAAGGGCGTCTCGTCGTCAAGCTGATTATGGTTGGCAAGTTCTGGCGCGTATTCTCTCATGGGCGATTGGTCGCGGTCTCATCGAAGCGAACCCCTGTGAAAAGGGTGGGCGGCTCTATCAGGGTTCGCGGGCCGAATTTGTTTGGACGGGTGACGATGAAGCCAATTTCCTTGCATCTGCACCGCCGCACCTTCATTTGGCGCTAATACTTGCTCTTTGGACTGGGCAAAGGCAGGGCGACCTATTGGCCCTGACGTGGCCGCAATACGATGGTGAGCGGATTCGACTGAAGCAAGGAAAGACCGGGGCGCGGGTGGTGATACCTGTCGGCGGGCCGCTTAAGGCAATGCTTGACCCGATCCGGCAAAAGGTGGGCCATGTGCTTCTTACGCTTGATGGTACGCCATGGACTTCGGGCGGCTTTTCATCCTCATGGCGCAAAGCCTGCGCGGCGGCTGGCGTCGTCGGTGTAACGTTCAACGACCTACGAGGAACAGCCGTCACGCGCCTTGCGCTTGCCGGATGCACAGAAGCTGAAATCGCGACTATCAGCGGCCACAGCCTGCGCGACGTTCGCTCAATCCTTGATTCCAATTACCTGAACAGAGACCCAGAGCTTGGCGAAAACGCTATTCGGAAGCTCGAAGGGAGAACAAAGTTTCCCAACTGAGTTTCCAACTGACCATAAATGTTCTGAGAGAAAACGAGGGAATACGCTGTAAAAACAATTGGCTGGGGAACCTGGATTCGAACCAAGATTAACGGAGTCAGAGTCCGTCGTTCTACCGTTGAACTATTCCCCAGCAGGGGCGGCGTTGCCGTCTGATGGATGCGGCTTATAAACAAAAGCTGGTTGATTGCAACTGTCTTTTTGCAAAAAAGTGAACCTGTTCAAACAAATCGGCTTTGTAGCGGTTCCGCCCCTTGAGTGGCGTTGGTTTCGGTCTTCACTGACCGGAGAGGGAGGGGCTTAAAAAGCATTTGGAGAAGCTTGCCGGGCCTGCTACAATTTTACCAACGAAAATCTAAGGATCGCCAGCGGCATATTTGAAACGGACTTTCCTCTTGGATTTTCCCGATCAGACTTTGCGCGGCGCTATGGAAGACATCAGTGGTAGACCCTGGCAATGGCGGATTTCCGCCAGAAAACGGGGCGTCAACGTCAAACCGTACCGAGGGCAAGCCTTCGAGACGCGGTAGGGGTAAGCGGAAAGGCCGGAAATCCGGGCCGCCAGCCAGCCCCGTGACGCAAGACCGGACGGCTTTGGCCGAGCCGGATCGACGTCCCATACAACAAGATCAGCAGGCGGCCCAGCAGGCGCCGGGCCGAAAGCGTAAGCGTCGCAGGAAAGGCCGTGGCAATACCTTGCCGGGGCAGTGCCATGCAGCACCGCATCAGGGCGTGGAAACGCAAGGCGCAGCGGCCCCGGCTGAACGGCAGGCAGAGCACTCTCACCGCGATCAGGGCTCTGCAGGGCATGTGTCTCGCGAGGCAGGTTTATCCAATACTCAGGGGCATCATACCAAAGAACCTCCTATCCAGGGAAATGCCCTTGCTGGCGAAACCGGCGGTGCGGCCAAAAAATCCACCAGGAAGCGGCGTAAGAACCGGGGCCGGCAGAACGCCCAGGTGCGTCCCTTGCAGCCTGGCCGCAGTGTGGAAGCCAAGCCCGCCTCTGCCAGCTATTGCCCGCCTGCCGTGGAGAGCCAGAAGTCAGTTGCCGGCTCCGGCGAGGCTCCACATGGCCGCAGCCGCCATGGCCATGGTGGACATGGGCATGCCCATAGTGGACATGCGCATGGTGGACAGAGCCATCACCCACATCACGGACAGCATAAAGGGCATCATTCCAGCCATGGACCTTCCGACGACCATCCCGCCGATTTCTACGCGGCGCTTGATCTCGGCACCAATAATTGCCGGTTGTTGATTGCCCAGCCGACCCGGCCTGGCCAATTCCGGGTGGTGGATGCCTTTTCGCGCATCGTGCGTCTGGGCGAGGGGCTGGCTGCGACGGGGCGGCTCTCACAGGAGGCCATGGACCGCGCCATTGAGGCCTTGAAGGTCTGCGCCTCCAAACTGCATGGTGTGGAACTGCGCGGCAAGCGGTTGATCGCCACAGAGGCCTGCCGGGCCGCGGAGAACGGTGAGGCATTTCTGGAGCGGGTGCGGGCGGAGACCGGGCTTGAGCTGGAAATCATCAACCGCGAGACGGAGGCGCGGCTGGCGGTATCAGGTTGTTCCTCGCTGGTGGGACGCGAAACCCGTTCGGTCGTGCTGTTTGATATCGGCGGCGGTTCCTCGGAAATCGCGGTGATCCGCATTGGCGACAATCGCTCCAGCCGTCTCGCCAATCACATCACCCACTGGACCTCACTGCCGGTTGGCGTGGTCACGCTGTCGGAGCGCCATGGCGGGCGTGATGTTTCGCCCACGGTGTTCGAAGCGATGATTACCGAAGTGGCGGGCATGCTCGATCAATTCGATTGCCCCTCGGTCGAGGCGCTTGGTCATTCTGCGGCCGACGTCGATTTCCACCTGATCGGCACGTCCGGCACGGTGACGACACTGGCTGGCGTGCATCTCGATCTGCCGCGCTATGATCGCCGCCGGGTGGATGGGTTATGGTTGAGCGATGACGAGGTCTCAGCCATGCAGGCCAAGCTGCTGTCCTGGGATTATCAGAGCCGCGCCGCCAATCCCTGTATCGGCCCGGATCGGGCGGATCTGGTTCTGGCCGGTTGCGCCATTCTGGAAGCGATCCGCAGGCGTTGGCCCTCCAGCCGCATGCGCGTGGCGGATCGGGGCTTGAGAGAAGGGCTGTTGACCGACATGATGGCCGATGACGGTGTCTGGCGACGCAATCGCACGCGACGCCCGCCGGGCAGCCGGGATCGTGTCCCGCATTTGTGACCGGAAGTCATATTGAGACATAAAAGTGTTACAGCGGATCGAAGTGCGGATTTGCACAGGGCGCTGTCAGGAGTTGAGCAGCAAGCATGACCAAACCACCTATTGGCGGCAATCGCACCGGACGAAAACTGGGCCAGAAGGTCAAGAAGGGCAAGCTGAAAGCGTCTTCGCGGCGCTGGCTGGAGCGGCATATCAACGATCCCTATGTGCAGCGGGCCAAGCTGGAGGGTTATCGCGCCCGCGCGGCTTTCAAGCTGCTGGAAATCGATGAGAAGCACAATATTCTCAAAGGCGCCCGACGTATTATCGATCTGGGTGCTGCACCCGGCAGCTGGTCGCAGATTGCTGCCAATGTTACCGGGTCCACCGATAGTGACATCCGGGTTGCAGCCATCGACTTTCTGGAAATGACCCAATTGCCGGGCGTGAAGATCCTGCAACTCGACTTTCTCGACCCCCAGGCGCCCGCGCTGTTGATGGAAGCGGTGGGCGGCGTGCCGGATGTGGTGATTTCCGACATGGCGGCACCCACCACCGGCCACCAGAAGACCGACCACATTCGCACCATGCATCTCTGCGAAGTGGCCGCCTATTTCGCCGTGGAAGTGCTGGCCGAGGGCGGGCATTTCCTGGCGAAAACCTTTCAGGGTGGTACGGAAAAAGATCTGCTCAATATGCTCAAGCAGAATTTCAAGCAGGTCATCCACATCAAGCCCGCGTCATCACGTCAAGAATCGGTTGAAATGTTCCTGCTTGCCAAGGGTTTCAAGGGCAGGCGGTCCGGCAATGCGCTGGGTCATGAAGTGGAGGACGATGGTCCCATGCCGCATGATCCGCGTGAGGATGCAACGGCTGACGAGGATCAGGATTGAGCGGGGACGCCAATGTTGCTCTATATCACACTTGGCTCCAACGATTTGGAGCGATCCGGACGGTTTTATGATGCCTGCCTCGGCGCGCTTGGCTTCATCCGCCGGGTAACGGAAGAAGACGAAATCGGATACGGTGCATCCTCAGATGTGCGGTGCCGTCTTTGGCTCGTCAGTCCTTATGATGGCAGGGCCGCCAGCTTCGGCAATGGTTCCATGGTGGCGCTGGCAGCCGCTAGCCGGTCGGATGTAGAGGCTTTTTATGCGGCAGCATTGGCAAATGGCGGTTCAGATGAAGGAGCGCCGGGTCTGCGGCCCTTTCATGCGCATTTCTATGCCTGCTATGTCCGTGATCCCGATGGCAATAAATTATCGGCGGTCTGCGAGCAGCCGGAATAATGGGCGATTGCTTATACTCAATAGCCTGAAAACGGCCCCGTCTGCCTGCGAGCGGTGAAGTCGGAATATTGGCGCGATAGATAGCGCAGCGTGGCCATCGCATCGGCTGGCCTGCCGAAATAATAGCCTTGGCCCATGGTGCAGCCGAGGGCCAGGAGCCTGGTGGCTTCGCCAAGGGTTTCGATGCCTTCCGCCACCACTTGCAGCTTCAGGCCTTCGCACATGGTGATGATCGCCCGGACGATATGTTCGGAGGTGGTGTCAGTCGTGATCGCCGAGACGAAGGCCCGATCGATCTTGACCTTGTCGAAGGTGAATTCTCGCAGGCGGCCAAGGCTGGATTGGCCGGTGCCGAAATCGTCGAGCGAGATACGCACGCCTGCCGCGCGCAGTTCGGCGATGATCCGCCCGGCCATGTCGGCGGAACTCATCACAGCGGTCTCGGTAATTTCCAGTTCCAGCCGCGACGGGTCGAGGCCGACACTGTTGATGATCGACAGCGTGCGTGAGGCCGTGCCGGAATCGGTTAATTGCACCGAGGAAAGGTTGAAGGACAAAAACAGTTCTCGCGGCCATGTCAGTGCCGCTTCCGCAGCCTTGCGCAACAGGGTTTCCGACAGCGTGTCGATAAAGCCCCTATCCTCGGCCAGCGGCACGAAGATCGCTGGCGAAACAAAGCCGAGATCTGGGTCGATCCAGCGGGCCAGCGCTTCGAAACCCAGAACCTTGCCATCGACAAGCGAGACGATCGGCTGGAAATGCGTATCGACGGCATCGTTGATGATCGCATTGCGCAGCGCCTGCTCCAACTGGGTGGAGCGACGCATTTCCTGGGCAATTTCTCGCGAATAAACGGTTATCTGGCCGCGTCCGCGCCGTTTTGAGCGATAAAGAGCCGTCTCGGCGCTTTTCATCAGCGTTTCGACATCGTCGCCGGCAAAGGGAAAGATTGCAAAGCCCAGCGATGCCGAAAGCCGGACATTGCGGTCGCCGAGGTCATAGGGCGCCGATAGTACGTCCTTGATCAGATTGCCGATCCGCTCGGCGCTGATCTGTTCGAAAATCAGCGGCAGCACCACGGCAAACTCGTCACCATCGTGACGGGTAACAATGGCGCCATCGGGAATACAGGCCTTGAGACGATGGGCGACCTGACACAGGATCTCATCGCCCGCCAGCGACCCGAACAGGTCGTTAATTGGCTTGAAACCGTCGAGATTGACCAAAGCCACTGTAAAGGGTGCGGGATCGGCGGCGCGCTCCGCCGATAGGCTGCGGATTCGCTCCTGCAGCCTATGGTGATTGCCAAGCCCCGTCAGCGGATCGGTAAAAGCCTTGGCCTCTCCCTGATCGATGTCTGGCACTATGGTGTTGGCCGCACCCATTCATTATCCCAAAAAAAGTCATAGATCACGGAACTACCATGCGCATAAAAAATTAATAAAATTCTAGCGTTTAGCCGAGGGGGACTGTGGATTCTTACCCGTGATTTACTGCATACAACTTGAAACCGTCATGTTCACATTCAACCAGTCAGACGGTTGTTATCTTTGATGCGGTTTGACTTTCCGGCGTAACCCGCATTGGTGTCGAAGACAGCATCGGACCGAATGTTAAGAAACGGTTTTCGAAAAACTCAGACGCCCAAACAAAAAGAGAGCCCAAACAAAAAGAGAGCATTGTGCTGATTTTGAGTTTCTGCCCGATGCTTTAGGCCATCATGCCGTGGCATGACGGTGTGTTTCGAGATGACGATCCAGAAGCTGTTCGATCATGTCGGGGCTGAGCGGCTTGACGATGACATCGTCCATGCCCGCGTCGAGGCACCGTCCACGGTCATGGTCGAAGGCTGGCACCAGCACGCCGATAATGGCTGTGCGGCGCTCTCCGGCTCGTTGCCTTTGCCGCATCAGACGGCAGAGATCCATGCCATTGATATCCGGTAGCGAAATGTCCATGAGCACGATGGCGGGACGTTCGGCCTGCCAGATCGCTAAGGCATCCGCACCGTTGACCGCAAGCTTGTAGCTGCGGCCAAGTCCTTCGAGGATTTGCGAAAACACGATCTGGTTGACTTCATTGTCCTCGACAACAAGGATTTCCACCGTCTTCTTTGGTGCGCGAACGATGCCTTCCGGGTGAGACCTTGTCTGCGCAATCGTCGCGGCCCGTGGCTGAAGATGCTGGGTCAGGCGCTCTGCGACGCTGTTGCGGTCAGCGACGAGGGTTCGCGTCGTATCATCAAGTGCAAGCTGCTCCCGGCTGACAGACATGGCTCTGTCGGTAATGATCAGGTCAATGGACATGGCCATCGATCTGGCGAGTTCAATGACGGCGCGTAATTCGTAAGGGCTATGAACGATGCAGCGATCGCTTGCCTGTTGCGGCAGTACGCCCACGGCATTTGCGAGGAAAATCGGATCGCTGCTGGCAATCACCACACGTTGCCGCAGGCTGTCTTCTCGCGGAGGCTCGGTTGCCGGTTGCGGTTGTCTTTGCGGCGGAGATAGCGGCGAGGTGATGTGGGCTGCCGGGCCTGGTGCGTTTCTGCTTTCCGCCCGGATCGTCGGGCGGAGCAGATGGGCGGCGCCGTCGACGCTTGCAAAAGTCACCACGCAAAAGCTGCGGTCGGTCTTGCCGATCCGGTTGATATAAGCGGCGGGTGCGGCTTGCGAAGAGCCGGGGTCGGCAATCCGGATGAAGCGCTCGCGAACACCGACCTGCTGCTCAGCCTGCTGCAAGCTGGCGAGGAAGCGGCTTTCAAGCAGATCTGCGGCAGGGCGGCCCAGAATGGCGTCTTCACTTGTCCCCATCATGGCGACGAATGCCTTGTTGATGCCAACCACGATGTGCTGGCGATCCCAGACCATGACCGGTTGCGGCAGGCTGTCGAGAATATTTTCCGTGACTTCGACCCGTTCCAGATCGGTGCGCCATTGTTCTTCGCGCTTTTTCTGTTCGGTAATATCGGAAATCGCGCAAATGCCAAAGCCATTGGCGAGCCGTCTATTGAGCTGGCGCACTGTGCGCTTCTTGACGGTTCTGTCGAGTGTTTCGAAACGTTCGCGCCAGTGAGAGGCAACCCGCTCGGCCAGCCACTCTTCTCTTGAGGGAGGGTTGGGGGACAGGATGGCGCGGATGCAGTGATCGTAAATCGCGCCCAGGCAATCCCGTAGCCTGGTGCCCGCTTGCAGGTAGAATTCCGGAATTTCGAAGAAGTTCAGCAATTGCGGGCTTGCATAGACGATAATATCGTCGCTATCGACCACCAGAAGCGCACTGCCTTGCGCGTCGCAGACGGCATCGAGAAGACTATGCTCCAGAACCAGGGCGCTTGCCCATGTCCGGTCCGTTGTCTGCCTGTCGCCCGGTTGCTTATGCATCTTCGCCTCCAAGGCGTTGCATCTCGTTCAAGATAAGCATCGGCCGCATTATCCTACCAACCCATGTTTACTGCATGGCCAGCCGGATCGGAATCGACTCCCGGTAGAAACATGCAGCATATATAACTTATTTGCGCTTTCGTCGTGCCTCGATGATACCAAACAGTGCAGGAGTGGGTCACGCCAACCAGAGCAGCGGGTTTTTCTTCGGCGACCGCGATCAAAAACGATTAAAGTTGAATTAAGCCTATTGGTATTCGATTAATGCCCCCTTAATGACGGGGGCGAGCAGTCGGGAAAGATCGCGGTGAATTGCCCCCTTGCCGGGCTTTCTTCTTGGCCGACAATTGGCGACAATAAGCGTATGAGCATCAAACAGCTTTCGGAAACCCTGATCAACCAGATCGCCGCTGGCGAAGTGATTGAGCGTCCGGCCAGTGCCGCCAAGGAATTGATCGAAAACGCCATCGATGCCGGAGCAAGCCGCATCGAGATCGCCACGGCGGGTGGCGGCAAGGCCCTGTTGCGCATCACCGACAATGGCTGCGGCATGGATGGGCAGGATCTGGCGCTGGCGGTTCGCCGCCATTGCACCTCCAAGCTCAATGAGTCGTTGATGGATATCAAGAGCCTCGGTTTTCGCGGTGAGGCGCTGCCGTCCATCGGTTCGGTGGCGCGCCTGACCATTGCCAGCCGCAGGGCAGACAGCGCCAGTGCTTTCCAGATCGCGGTGGAAGGCGGCAAGGTTGGAGAGGTGCGCCCCGCACCCGGCAATCCCGGCACGGTGGTCGAGGTGCGTGACCTGTTTTTTGCCACGCCAGCCCGGCTGAAATTCCTGAAAACCGAGAGAGCCGAGGCTGCGGCGATTACCGAAATGGTCAAGCGCATGGCCATCGCCTTTCCGAAGATCCGCTTCGTCCTGTCTGGCTCGGATCGTTCAACGCTGGAACTACCGTCGACCGGCGACGATCATCTTGCCCGAATTGCCCAGGTGCTCGGCCCCGATTTCCGGGATAATGCCATTGCGCTCGATGCCGAGCGAGAGGACGTGCATCTGGGCGGCTTTGCCGGTGTGCCGACCTTCAACCGTGGCAATTCCGCCCATCAATATGCCTTCGTCAATGGCCGTCCGGTGCAGGACAAGCTGATCCTGTCGGCCATTCGCGGTGCCTATGCCGAAACCGTGCCGCATGGCCGCTATCCGGTAGCAGTGCTGGCGTTGACGGTTGATCCGGCTCTGGTGGATGTCAATGTCCATCCGGCCAAGTCGGATGTGCGGTTTCGAGATCCCGGCCTGGTGCGCGGCCTGATTGTCGGGGCAATCCGTCAGGCCTTGACGCGCGAAGGCGACCGGTCATCGACGGCAGGGGCCGATGCCATGCTGCGGGCCTTTCGTCCTGGTGCAAATGGCGGTTTTGCCGAAGGCGCGCAGGCGGCTGCGAACAATTCCTATGCGCCCGCCTATGGCGCACGACCGGCGCAGCCTTCAGCATGGAGCGTCGATACATCCCCCCATAGGCCGCTCGATGGTGGTCAGAACCGGTTTGACGGTCTGGCGATGCCAGCGGCCCGGGCGGATGGGCATGTTTCGCCCTCACAGATCTCCGAGCCGGTGGCGATGGCGATGGAAAGTGGCTCGTTTCGCCTCGGCGCGGCGCGGGCGCAGGTTCACGCCAATTATATCGTTGCCCAGACGCAGGATGGACTGGTGATCGTCGATCAGCATGCCGCCCACGAGCGGCTGGTGTTTGAAGATATGCGCAAGGCTCTATCGGGTCGCAGATTGCCCAGCCAGGGCCTACTCATTCCCGAAATCATCGGCCTGCCGGAAGAAGACTGTGACCGGCTGATGGAACATGCCGAAAACCTCGATAAGCTGGGCCTTGCGATCGAACGGTTCGGGCCGGGAGCGATTGCCGTGCGCGAAACGCCTGCCATGCTGGGTGAAGTGGATGTGCCGGGACTGGTGCGGCAATTGGCCGATGAAATTGCCGAATGGGAAACGGCGGGCAGCCTGTTTGCCCGGCTGGAACATGTGGCCGCTACCATGGCCTGCCACGGATCGGTGCGCTCCGGTCGGCTGCTGCGGGTCGAGGAAATGAACGCGCTGCTGCGAAAAATGGAGGAAACGCCCGGTTCCGGCCAATGCAATCACGGGCGCCCAACCTATATTGAACTGAAACTGTCGGATATAGAGCGACTGTTCGGTCGCAGTTGACGGTTGATTGCAAGGGCAGTTTGTGTGCATTTATAGACGGCATGCTACTGCCGGTTTGGCACGCAACGGCAAGCAGTACAAAACGACAAGAACAAGAAGAGAGTTAGGACCACTCCATGAATCGCTTCGAAAGCCGTGGAAATCGCGAGGCCACGGTGAAATATCTGGATGCGGATTTCCAGATTACTTTTCCCGGCTCCTACGTGGTCTGCGCCATCACCGGCCGACCGATCACCATCGATGAGCTGAAATACTGGAGCGTTGACCGTCAGGAAGCCTATGTCGATGCGGCGGCCTCGCTCGAAGCGGAAAAGCGCGCCGGTAACCTTCCAAACCAGAAGCGGTAAGCGGCCCGACCCGGTGCGCGGGCAATGCGGCTTGGGCTAACGAGACCTGCGAAACCGATCCCGCGCCCGGTCTATTATCCGTGATGGCACAGCCGGATCATCGAAGATCATCTCGATCTCGATCACGGTGGATTTAGCCAGAAGTTCCTCTGCCCGGTCTTGTCCTGCTACCCCCCGACGTGAACCCCGTAGCCGGGCCTGATCCTTGGCGGTCGTGACCAGCAGAAGATCGTTGGCCTCAGCCTCTTCGATCAGCTCGGCAATTGCCGCAGCCGACAAGGCCTGATGATCGCCAAACCCCTTGGCCACGACGATGTCTCCACCCAGTTCGCGGACGGTTCGGTAGAATTTTTCCGGATCGGCAATGCCTGCATAGGCCAGCAGCCGCTGACCCCTAAGGTTGGGGCCGGGCAGGGGATGGAGGTGCCCGGTCAATACCGGCTTGCCCATCCGGGCCGCCCGCCGCACCAGCGGAATGGCGGCGTCACCCTTGCCAACCACCAGCAGCATGTCCAGCTTTTGAAACTGGATTGCCAGCGGCGCCCGCAATGGCCCGGCGGGAAAGACCAAACCATTGCCGTTGCCTTTGTAACTGTCGGTGACCACCACGGCGCAATCGATGCGGATTTGCGCGCTTTGAAACCCGTCATCCATGATGATCAGGTCGATGCCTTGGCGTTCCAGCTCCCTCGCCCCTTCACGGCGGCGCGATGCGACCACTGTCGGCGCCACGCGCGCCAACAGCAGCGGTTCGTCGCCGACATCATTGGCGGTGTGCTGGGCTGGATCGACCACTGTCGGGCGGCGGACCGATCCGCCATAGCCACGGCTGAGAAAGCCAGGCTTCAGGCCCATGGCAAGTGCGGCCTTGGCCAGCGCCAGGGCCGTTGGCGTCTTGCCGGCGCCGCCCAGCGTGACATTGCCGATACAGATCACCGGCACAGCGGGAGCATAGGCTGAAGACCCGCGCATACGCCGGGCGGCAATTCGGCCATAGAGGAAAGACAGTGGCCACAGCGCCATGGCAAGCACACCTGTTTTCCCCCACCAAAAAGAGGGTGCATGCAGCTTCATCGGCTGCCCCTCAACCCAGAACCTGTTCAAGTTCGGTAATATCGTTCAGGCAAAAATCGCTACCCGCTTCCAGCGTCAGGCGTGATCCGGTGCCGGTCAGCACGGCGATGGAAAGCCCGGCTTTGGCATTGCGGCCCATCAACAGGTCGTGATTATTGTCGCCGACCACGGCTACATGTTCAGGGGTCAGGCCTGTTGCATGGCAAAACCCATGCACCATGCCCGGTTCCGGCTTGCAGCCGAAGCCGCTATCGTAACCGGCAATAAAATCCACATGAGACTCAAGCCCGAACCGCGCCACGATGGCACGGATCGAGCGCTCGTTGTCGGAGGAGGCGATGCCGAGCTTCAGGCCGCGTGCCTTGAGCTTGGCAAACAGCGCGCTAAGATCGGTCACCGGCACGGAAAGTGCTGCGGCATTGGCGAAAATCGCATCCAGGGCTTCGGTGAGGTAGTCGGCATCGAAGGGTGACCCCGCCTTGGCCAGTCCCTCGGCGATCTCACGGGCATTCCCCGCCGCCAGCAGGCTATCGGGGACCATATAGCCGTTTTCGGGGTCCATGCCGCAGGCGGAGAGCAATTGATCGGCCAGCGTCTGGTCGCCATCAGCTGCCATCAGCGCCAGTTGCCGGTTCACCGGCGCCCAACTGGCGTCGTAATCCAGCAACGTGCCGTCCTTGTCGAACAGGATGCCACGAATTTTCGGGTGCGTTCGTGCAAGATCATCGGTCACAATGCCGCTCCCTGTCATTCGCCCGCTGCCGTCTTCGGTTCGAGGCGGGCTTTGACGGTCAAGGGATTGATATAGGGTTCCATCGCCTTGATGGTCGCCGTCAGCGCGCCGCGCATGTCTTGCACCGCTTCCATACCGGAATCGGCCATTTTGTGCCGTGCCAGATGGTTGTTCATCAAGAAATGCACCGCTTTCGCCAGGGTTTCGGCATCGCGCACCACGCGGGCGGCGCCATGGCGCACCAAGCGCTGGTAGCTTTCGCGGAAATTTTCAACATGCGGGCCGCTTAGCACTGCGCAGCCCAGCACGGCAGGCTCCATCGGGTTGCCGCCGCCGCCATCCTTCATCATGGAGCGACCAACGAAGGCGATATCCGTCAGCCGGAGATAAAGCCCCATTTCGCCGATCGTATCGCCCAGAAACACATCGGTCTGCGGTGTGATCGTATCGTTGCGGCTGCGGCGGGCAACCGTCAGCCCCTGCTCGATCATCATCGCCTCGATGGCATCGGCCCGTTCGGGGTGGCGCGGCACGACGATGCTGAGTTGGCCCATATGGGCTTTCAAAGCCCGGTGAACCATGGCGGCGATCTTTTCCTCGCCCTCGGCGGTGGAAATCGCCGCCCAGGTCTTGCGATGGCCAATCTGTCGCTCATAGCTGGTCAGTAGGCTGCTGTCGCAGGGTGGAGCATCGGTGTCCACCTTGATATTCCCGGAGACGCTGACCGGCCAGGCGCCGAGATCGCGGAACCGCTCTGCATCGACATCCGATTGCGCCACGACCATGGCAAGCTTGGAAAACAGCGAGGCGGCCACGGCGGGGTGGCGCTGCCAGCGGGCAAAGGAGCGATCAGAAATCCGGGCATTGACCAGGATCTGCGGGATCTGCCGGTCATGCAGATCCTGAAGCATGGTCGGCCAGATCTCCGATTCCACGCCGATCATCATGTCCGGCTGCCAATAGTCCAGAAACCGTCGCACAGCGGGCAGGGCATCGATTGGCACATATTGGTGGATAATACCGTCCTGCAGACGGTCGCTGGCAATCTGGGCCGAGGTTGTCGTACCCGTGGTCAGGAGAACATTGATCTCGCAGCGACGCAGTTCCCGCATCAGCGCCGTCACTGCCATCATCTCTCCGACACTGGCGGCATGAACCCAGACCAGCGGTCCGCGCGGACGGTTTGCGGCAGCATAGCCGACCCGTTCCAGCCGACGGGTGCGGTCTTCCTTGCCTTTGGCGGCGCGAATGGACAGGAACAGTCCTGCACACGGAAAGGCGACGATCCCTGCCCAGCGATAGGCGGTCAGTGCGATGCGTGCCAATGCGCTCATCCTTCTCCAACCCTCAATACGCCAAAGGGTCATGGCTGCGAGGCCTTGATCCGTCATCAAGCGTGTTTTTTCCGCAAACCATCATGGTTCAAGGCGGCACCGAATGTCAGTCTATTCTACGCGTTATTGGTCGCCAGGGGTCAATAATCGATGCATATGCACAATAAAATACCGCATATGGGCGTTATCGACTGTCTGCTGCGCCTTGCTTTTCCAGGCTGTCAGGGCCGATGCATAGTCGGGGAAGATCCCGACGATGTCCAATTCTTTCAGATCCCGGAATTGAACTTCAGCCAGATTGCTCAGCTCTCCACCGAACACCAGATGCAGAAGCTGTTTCCTGTCGTTTTTTTCGGTCATCTCATCTTTCCCATCATCATTCTCCCGCAGATGTCATCTGCTTGATTTTTACAGCAAGGTCAACCGGTGCCGCGTGACCTCTTTATTCTCTGGATGCAATTTATGAGTGTATATATTTGAAATTTTATCGCTTCTTATCCGGCCCGGTTTCCGGTCCTGCCGAAAAGGCGGCCAGCAGTTCGGGCAGGACGGCGTTCGATCCGGCCAGCAGATGCCCATGGCGCACCTGTGGCCGGTTGTAGAGCAGCGGTTTGCCGTGGATGTCGGTCAGCGCTCCACCGGCCCGTTCCAGAATAAGATCGGCTGCGGCCAGGTCCCAGTCATGGGAGTTTTTCATCACCAGCGTCGCATCGATCCGGCCGTCCGCCACCAGTGCCAGCCGGTAGGCGAGCGAAGGAATATGGGCGACCCGTTCCAGCCGCTCGCGCACGCCGTCCCGAAAAGCCTTGATCAATTCGGCGGGTGTCGCGACCCGCAGGCTTTGATGGGGCAGGCGGTTGGCAACGGTGATCGCTTCGCCGTTTAGGCTTGCTTGCCCCTCGGCTGTTGCCAGAAAGGTTTCGCCAAGGGCAGGGGCGACCAAGGCAGCGGCCACTGGACGGCCACGATGCACGACCGCAACGGACACGCACCAGGTCTTTTCCCCGGCCAGGAAGGCGCGGGTGCCGTCGATCGGGTCGATCACGAAGACACTGTCGCGGCTCAACCGGCTTTCATCGTCGTCATTTTCCTCCGAAAGCCAGCCATAGGAGGGGCGCGCGCCGCGCAGGAGCTTTTCCAGCAGGCTGTTGGCGGCATAGTCCGCCGCGCTGACCGGTGATTGGCCCTCGTTTTTCCACCAGACATCCGGATCGGCCCCGAAATAGGTCAGCGCCACCTCGCCAGCCTGTCGCGCTGCCTCGGCAATGAGGTCGAGATCGGCTTGAAGATCTGGCATTTGACTTGTGCTGCTCACCCTTTGCGGTCCTTGTCGATGTGGTTATTTCCCTGCAATCGTCAGGCCTTCGATGGCAAGGGTCGGAGCCGCGACGCCGAATTTGCGGTCGATGTCATTGGCTGGCGTCATCGCCATGAACATGTGCTTCAGGTTGGAAGCGATGGTCACTTCCGACACCGGATAAGTCAGTTCGCCATTCTCGATCCAGAAACCGGATGCTCCCCGGCTGTAATCGCCGGTGATCATGTCAACCCCATGGCCGATCATGTCGGTAATGTAAAATCCACTGGAAATGCCTGATACCAGCGCCTCCGGCGTGATGTCGCCCGGCTCCAGCGCCAGATTGGAGGAGGAGGGCGAGACGGACGTGCCGCCACGCGCGCCGCGCCCATTGGTTTTCAAGCCCAGTTCGCGCGCCGCCGACGTCGACAGGAACCAATGGCGCAAAACGCCATCCTCGATCATTGTCAGCGGCTTGCCCATCACCCCTTCGCCATCGAATGGACGCGAGGAAGAGCCGCGCACCCGGGTCGGATCGTCGGTGATGTTGAGACCGGATTTCAGCACCTGCTGGCCCATCCGGTCACGCAGGAACGACGTCTTGCGGGCCACGGCTGCGCCATTGATGGCGCCGGCGATATGGCCGACAAAGCCGCGTGCCACGCGCGGATCGAGCACAACCGTCAGGTTCTTGGCGGTGTCGGCCTTGCGCGGATTGATCCGGCGCACCGTGCGCGCGCCTGCGCGCCTGCCAATCTCTTCAGGACTGTCCAGCTCGGCGAAATAGAGGCGGCTGTCATAATCGTGGTCACGCTCCATCGACGTGCCTTCCCCCGCGATCACCCCGGTCGAGCGGGAAAACCGCGAGGCCTGGTAGTGGCCGGAAAAGCCGTGCGAGGTGACAAGGACCAATCCGCCCATGCCTGCCGATGCGCTGGCTCCCAGCGAATTGCTGACGCCTTTGACGGCAAGAGCGGCCTCTTCCATGGCAAGGGCGGCGTCGCGCAACGCATCGCTCGACACCTCGGTTGGATCGTAAAGGTGCAGATCCGGATAGGTCCGGGCCAAATCCTCTTCATCGGCAAGGCCGGTATAGGGATCTTCCGGCGAAACTCTCGCCATGGCAACGGCGCGTTCGGCCAGCGCCGTCAGGTCAAAGCCCGGATTGGCCGAGACGGAGGCGACGCGGTTGCCGATAAACACCCGCAGCGAAAAATCGTCGCTTTCCGAAGATTCGGTCTGCTCGACCTTGCCCAGCCGCACGCTGACCGAATGGGCGCGGGAGCGCACCACGACGGCATCGGCCCGCTCGGCTCCGGCCTTGCGGGCCAGATCGACCAGTTGATGGGCGCGCGACAAAAGATGTTCGGGGGAATTTTCAGATGACATGGCTTGGCCTTTCTCGTCACCTTCATTTACTGCATAATTCCGTAAACCGGAATCGGTTTGAAGAGAAAATTATGCAGCAGGGATAAAGTGCTATAGCGACCTGATTGCACTCGATAGGGTGCGATGAGGTCGCTATAGTTTGCATTCCCTTCCGTATCAAGAGCAGTTCAGTCGAACCCTGCTCTGGAAGACTTGCACCGGAAAGGCTGAGCATGAGCACTGCACCCACCCTGTTGTTTACCGAGGCTCTCGTATTGTTGGGCGGCGCCGTGGTCGCCGCACCGATTTTCCGCAAGCTTGGCCTTGGCACGGTGCTCGGCTATCTGGCGGCAGGTGCCGTTATCGGTCCTGTCGCCCATGTGATCACCGGGGCGGAGGAAATCCTTTCGGTTGCCGAGCTTGGCATCGTCTTCCTGCTGTTCGTCATCGGGCTTGAGCTGAAGCCCTCGACCCTATGGAAAATGCGCGCCGATATTTTCGGTCTGGGCACTGCCCAGGTGGTGCTGGGCGGAGCGCTGCTGACGGGCGTGGCGCTGGCTTTCGGTCTTCTCGATTGGCGTGGCGCGGTGATTGCCGGGTTTGGCCTGTCGCTGTCCTCTACGGCGTTTGCGTTGCAGATCCTCAATGATCGCAGTGACCTCAATAGCCAATACGGCCAGCGCACCTTTTCCGTCCTGCTCTTTCAGGATCTCGCCATCGTGCCGCTGCTGGCGCTGATTTCCATTCTCGGTGCCCAGGCGGCGCCTGCGCCTGGATCGCTGTGGATTGATATCGGCGTCGCCGTCACCGCGACGCTGGCGATGATTCTCGCCGGGCGTTATTTGCTCAATCCGCTGTTTCAGGTGATGGCCCGTACCGGCGCCCGTGAGGTGATGATTGCTGCGGCTCTGTTCATCGTACTCGGATCGGCCATGCTGATGCAGGCGGTCGGCCTTTCCATGGCCATGGGGGCCTTTCTGGCCGGTGTCATGCTGGCCGAATCCTCCTATCGCCATGAATTGGAAGCCGATATCGAGCCGTTTCGCGGCATTCTCCAAGCGTTGTTTTTCATGGCGGTGGGCCTGTCCGTCCAGTTCAACGTGATTTTTGCCAATCTCTGGCTGTTGGCTGTGGCCGTGCCGGTGGTGATGTTGATCAAGGCGATGAGTATTTATGCTTTGTGCCGGTTGGCAGGATCGCGCCATGATGACGCCATTAGTATTGCCGCCATCCTGCCGCAGGGCGGTGAATTCGGTTTCGTGCTGTTTACCACCGCCGTCTCTGCGGGCGTGTTTTCCAGTGCAACGTCCTCGCTGCTGATTTCCATCGTCACGCTGACCATGGCGCTGACGCCGGTGGTCGCGGCGCTCTCCTCACGGCTGCTGTCGCGCGACCAGCACGAGGAACTGGACGAGGATTTCGATGGTGCCGGTTCGGATGTGCTGATGATCGGCTTTTCGCGTTTTGGTCAGATCGCCGCCCAGGTGCTGCTGGCCAGTGGCCGGGACGTGACGATCATCGACGATTCCGCCGACCGTATTCGCCAGGCCGCTTCCTTCGGGTTTCGCATTTATTTCGGGGATGGCACGCGGCTGGACATGTTGAGGGCCGCCGGCATCGAAAAGGCCAAAGTGGTGGCAGTCTGCACTCAAAAGCGCGAGGTTACGGATCGGATCGTCGAGCTGGTCGCCTCCGAGTTTCCCCAGGCGCGGCTGTTCGTGCGCTCCTATGACCGTGTTCACAGTCTGTGGCTGCGCGCCCGCAATGTCGAATATGAACTGCGCGAAACGGTGGAATCAGGCTTGAAATTTGGCCGCAAGACCATCGAGGCGCTGGGTGTCGATGAGGATATGGCCGAGGCCATCGAGGCCGATATCCGCCGCCGCGACGATGAGCGCCTGCGCATTCAGGCAGTGGAAGGCATCAAGGGCGGCTCGCATATGCTGTATAACCGGCCTGTCCAGCCGGAACCGTTGATCAAACCCAAGCGGGGACATGACGCGGAGAAAGATCAGGGGAAAGACAAAGAGAGGGATACGGCTGCTTAGAGTTTGCCTTAGGAAAAGTGGAACCCGGTTTTCCCGAAAAAGGCAGACTCTAGCGCTGGGCGAGAAGCGCAAATTGCGCCTCCAAGGCCCGCTTGACCTCGTCTTTGACGGGGGCTGACACCTCGAAGATCTGCTTGGCCTTCATGAAATCCATCACGCCAAACCCATTGACCGGCGGGCGAAGGAAAATTGCCGGTGGGCCAAGCTTCAGTTTCAGGGCCAGATGCGATTGCATCATCAGCTGAGAAGCGCCGAACAGGCTGTCGATGCGGTTGGGGACATCGTCCACTCCAACCGGTCCGCCGACGATGTCGATACCGATGACGATATCGGCAAGGCCCATCAGATGTTCATAGGGCACGGGATTGAAGATGCCGCCATCGATCATCAGCCGCCCGTTCAGCATGACAGGCATGAACAGGGCGGGAATAGCGGCGGAAGCCGCCAGCGCCTGATAGAGATCGCCGTCTTCGCTGACCTGTTCGCAATGGCCGTAATAATCGGTGGAGATCACTTTCAGCGGAATGCCAAGGCCGGAAAAATCATCGGGAATCCGGGATGGTAAAAAGGCGCGCAGAATACGTTCCAGATTGAACTGTCCGAGCCGGAATCCGCCGATGGCGTGGCGCATGGTCGGCGGGCGCAGGCCCCAGATCCGCTTGAACACTTCATTGCGCTTGCCGACGGTTTCCAGCGCATGATCGCGCATTTCGGCTGCAGACAAGCCTGCCGCCTTGCCAGCCCCGATAATCGCGCCAATGGAGGAACCGGCAATCGCCACGGGCTCGATCCCCATTTCCTCAAGGGCTTCCAGCACATGAATATGGGCAAGGCCCCGCGCGCCACCAGCCCCCAGCGCCACGGCAACCGTGGGCGTGCCAGGTTTTACCTCGGCAAGGGATTTATGGGCTTGGACATCCTGCGGCATGATTTCAAACGGACCTTGTGGAGCATGTCCAACAAAAGTGCCGATTGGCTTTCCGTCAGATATGCAAGAAAAACGCGAGAAAGCAGCCGAAGCGTCCTGTAAAATCGGAGGCTGCTTTTCTCTGACAAACTCTATACCGCAGCGGATTTAAGAAATCGCGCTGCCGTTTCAACCCGGTCTATAGGCAAAGAATGAAATTCTTGTATCGCCAAAGATCCGCTCTTCCAGCAGAGTGAAGGTTTCGGGCGCCTGGACCAGGACATCGGCGCGCTCTTCGAGAAGCGCTAAGGCGCCGGGCACCAGCCAGCCGCCCTTGTCAGCAGCGGCGAAGGCCTTTTCGCCCAGGCCCTTGCCATAGGGCGGATCGGCAAACAGCAGATGGAAGGGTTCCATTGTGCTGACCGAACCGAGGTCGGTGGCATCGCGGCGCAGGATCTTGGCACGGCCATGCAGGCCGAGATTGTCGATATTTTCCCACAGCAGGCCACGACCCTCGACACTGTTTTCGACAAACAGGGCCGAGCGGCACCCGCGCGACAGGGCTTCCAGCCCGATGGCGCCGGTGCCGGCGAACAGGTCGAGAACCCGCGTGCCATCAAGACATTCGGGATGGGCGTGCATCAGGATGTTGAACAGGCTTTCGCGTGTCCGGTCGATGGTCGGCCGGATGGCGTCGGTTTTGGGCGCGGCAAGGCTACGCCCCCGAAATTCTCCACCAACGATCCGCATGTCGGCTTACCTCTTGCCTTTGGGGCCAGAGGAAGGGCCACGCGATGGGCCACGCCCTGCATCTGATCTGGTCGAGCCGGGTCTGGACGAGCCGGGCTTGCCACCAGGCTTGCCACCAAAGCCAGGCTTGCCGCCGGAAGACGGCTTGCCACCGAATGAGGATTTGCCCGCCGGTTTTCCACCAAAGGAAGGCTTGCCACCAAAGGACGGCTTGTCGCCGGAAGCGGAACGGGATTTTGGCCGTCCGTCATAAGGCCTTTCGCCGGTTGGCCGTTCGGCTCTTTCGCCAGCAGGTCGGCCAGAATAGGGGCGATCACCCCGGGCCGGAGCCTCGCTGCGAGCAGGTCTTTCGCCCCGGTCCGGGCGATCTCCACGTGCGGGCCACTGGCCCCGCGACGGCCGGTCGCTGGGTGCTTGACGGTCGCCACGCGCTGGCCGATCACCATATGCTGGCCGCGCACCACGATCTGCGCCATCCCGCTTGCCGCCAAAGCCTTCGCCAGCACGTCCGCCACGTCCGGCTGGCTTGCTGTCTGGGCCTTCGGCGCGAATCCATTCGCCCTCGGCATCGCGGGCACGGCTGACCTTGACGCGCAAATCTTTATCGTCGCTGCCAGCATACTGTCCACGATCAGGGTCGTGACGCGAAAGGCTCTTGGTTGGCGCACCATCCATGGTGCGGCCATAACGCTTGGTCTGCGGCGCGCCGTCCGGGCGCGACCGCGGCCCGCTTTTGCGAGCCTCGTCACTTGCCGCCTTCTTTTCAGACACCGGACGTGCGCCCGGCGCCATCCAGACATTGGCGGTGCGGCTCTGGCCAAGCGGCATGCGCTTCGGCTTGCCATCGCGGCTGGCATCGTCGCCGTCACGACCGGCAGCAGGGTTTCCCTTGAAGCCAGGCTTGCCACCAAATCCAGGCTTGCTGCCAAAGGCAGGCTTTGCACCGTCGCGGCGGGTGTCGAGCCGGCTGAGCGCCTTTTCGCGGGCGTCCTCACGATTGTCGAAGCCGCGTGGCTTGGGTGCCCGTGTTTCCTTCTTCCAATTGCCTTCCTCGGCTTTCGCCTTGGCTTTTGGCGCAGGCGCATCGTCTTCCTCGGCGGGTGCGTTGGAATAGAGCGGTGCGTCGAAATTGGCCTTGGATTCCTCGATCAGGCGCGGACCGAGCTGGTCGCGCAACATGCGGCCACGCACTTCCTGCACCTGGGATTCCGGCAGGTCGCCCAGCTGGAACGGACCGTAGGAAATGCGAATCAGCCGGTTGACCTCAAGGCCAAGCGCGCCGAGCACATTCTTGATTTCCCGGTTCTTGCCTTCGCGCAGACCCATGGTGATCCAGACGTTGTGGCCCTGGCTGCGGTCCAGAACCGCGTCGATGGCGCCGTAGAGAACGCCGTCGACGGCGATGCCGTCCTTCAGCGTATCCAGCTTGGCCTGGTCAATTTCGCCATAGGCGCGCACGCGGTAGCGGCGCAGCCAGCCGGTGGTCGGCAGCTCCAGTACCCGTGCCAAGCCGCCGTCATTGGTTAAGAGCAGCAGGCCTTCGGTATTGATATCGAGACGGCCAATCGACATCACCCGAGGCAATTCCTCTGGCAGGTTGTCGAATACGGTCGGGCGTCCTTCCGGGTCGGAATTGGTGGTCACCAGGCCGGACGGCTTATGATAGAGCCAGAGCCGGGTCCGCTCGATGCCGCGAATGGGCTCGCCATCCACTTCGATCCGGTCGGCCAGCGTGGCGTTCAGCACCGGGCTGTCCAGCACCTTGCCATTGACGGCCACGCGGCCTTCCATGATCATGCGTTCCACGTCACGGCGCGAAGCGATACCGGCGCGGGCCAGCAGCTTGGAAATCCGCTCGGGCTTCAGCGTGTCCTCGCTGCCTGTCTTTGCAGCAGGTGTTGCGCTTTTGCGCGGAGCGGCATCGCCTCTAGGGCGCGGTGCCGGATCGGCCTTTTCGCCAAAGCTTTTTGGGCCGGATTTGCCGGGTTTTTCGGCAGATGTCTTGAAGGGGCGACCAGCGGGCTTGCTGCCCGGTCGCTTGAACTTTTCTTTATCGGTCATTTTTTGCTTGCCTGTCGTTTGCTGTGTCCTATCAGTTCGCGAAGGCTTGGTTAAGTGGAAAGTTCACCCATCATGATGCCGACAATCCGTTTCATGGATGTTGCCCTGGAAGAGGCGCGGCTGGCTGGCGCGCGCGGCGAGGTGCCAATTGGCGCCGTGCTGGTCAAGGACGGGGTCATTGTGGCCCGGGCTGGCAATGAAACCCGTGCCTTGCAGGACGTCACGGCCCATGCGGAAATCCTGGCGATCCGCCGCGCCTGCGCCAGTCTGGATGACGAGCGGCTGGCGGGCGCCGATCTCTATGTGACGCTGGAACCCTGTACGATGTGCGCGGCGGCAATATCCTTTGCCCGCATCCGCCGACTTTATTATGGCGCGCGCGACGAGAAGGGCGGGGGCGTCGACCATGGGGCGCGCTTTTACAGCCAGCCCACCTGCCATCACGCGCCGGATGTCTATGCCGGGATCGGCGAGACTGAGGCCGCCGCTCTGCTAAAGGATTTTTTCACCGCCAAACGGTGAGGGAGTATTGCCGCGCCCCCAATGGGCGGCGCGGCTCAAGCGATCAGAGATCGAACTGGTAGCTCTTTGGCACGAATCGGTAGCCGGTATCGAGCGTTTCGACATAGCCAACCGAAGGGAAGGGCATGTGATAGCCCAGGAAGGCAAGCTTGTCGGTTGCTGCCATGTCGAACACCCTTTTTCGGGTGGCGGCGGCCTGAGCCTTGTCCATGTCGAATTTCACTTCCCAATCGGGACGTTGCAGCGACAGCACGAAATGGTTGGCAGTGTCTGCGGTCAGCAGCAGGCGTTTGCCCTTGGATTCGACATGGAAAATCATATGGCCGGGAGAGTGGCCGAAAGCGGCCTCGCCGCGAATGCCGGAGACCACATCGCCGCCTTGATCGCCGAGGAAGGTGATTTTCTCGGCCAATGGCTTCACATTGGCCAGAACCGCTTTCTGTCCGCCTTCGGCTGGTGTTCCAGCCCGGGCGGAATTGGTCCAGAAATCATATTCGCGCTGACCAGCGATATAGCGCGCCTTGGCAAAGGCTGGCTTGCCCTTTTCCATCAGCCCGCCAATGTGGTCACCATGCATATGGGTAAGGACGACGATGGTCACATCTTCAGGCGAGTAGCCCGCAGCGATCATGCCTTCGTTCAGCCGTCCCATGCCGTTGGCGCGACCCTGTTCGCCCATGCCGGTATCGAACAGGATGACATCAGAGCCGGTATTGATCAGCACCGGCGAAAAGCCGTTGACGAATTTGTCAGTCGGTAGGAAATTCTTTTCCAGCAGTGCCGAAACCGTTTCCGGGCTCTGGTTGGTGCCAAAGGTCTCGCCCGGCTTGTCGGAAACCCGTGTGCCGTCCTTGATGACCACGACTTCAAACCCGCCGAGTTGGAACCTGTGGGTTTCCGGGGGCATGGCATGATTGATATCCATCGATGTCTCCGCTTGCGCAAAGGCTGCCCGCGTTATCAGCGCCGGGGCCGACAAGGCGCCCAAAGCAGCTCCCGCGATCATTGTTCGTCTATTGATTGAAACCATTACAACCTCCTCGTCCCCATTTTCATCGCTTACAGCTTCCACAGGTAGCGGCGGGTCTGTAGCGTTTCAATGGCGGTGGGCATGATTTCTCCGGCCATCCGGATTTTCGATGAGAAAATATCCAGTAAACAGAATAGGTTGAGGCTAAATTGATCGCCTGAAACGGATGATCGGGAATGCGTAACGTGTACGTGATCGGCAGGCTTATCGGGACGATAACGATTGTCAGGTATGGGATGAGGGGACTAGAAGGACGCGCCAGCCGTCGTTTTTCGTCGGGCCTTGATTTTCGCCCTGATTTTCAAAGAGTGCTGCTCATGAATCGCATCGTTCCGCTCATCCTGGCCGTGGCCCTGTTCATGGAAAACATGGATTCCACGGTGATTGCGACCGCGCTGCCCGCCATTGCCAACGATCTCGGCGTCGGGCCGATCACGCTGAAACTGGCACTGACCTCTTATATGGTGGCGCTCGCCATTTTCATTCCGGTCAGCGGCTGGATGGCGGATAAATTCGGGGCCAAGCAGATCTTTCGGGCGGCGATGGGGGTTTTCATTGTCGGCTCCGTCTGCTGCGCCATGTCCGGTTCGCTGGTAGAATTCGTCGCTGCCCGGTTTTTGCAGGGCATGGGCGGGGCGATGATGACGCCGGTCGGACGTCTGGTTTTATTGCGCACCACCAAGCGCGAGGAACTGGTCTCGGCCATGGCGCTACTGACCATTCCCGGCCTTGTCGGCCCACTGGCCGGGCCGCCGGTTGGTGGTTTCATCACCACCTATTTCACCTGGCACTGGATTTTCCTGATCAATGTGCCGATCAGCGTGCTTGGCGTGATCCTGTCAACGATCTTCCTGCCGGACATCGAGCGGCTGAAGACTGCGCCGATCGATTGGACCGGCTTTGCCCTGACCTCACTGTCGGCGGCGGGCATCGTCTTCGGCCTGTCGGTCATGAGCCTGCCAGCCTTGCCGCCTATTGTCGGTATTGCGGCGACGATTATCGGCCTGTTCTGCGGCGTTCTTTATGTCATGCATGCCAGACGCCATCCAGCACCGCTTCTGGATCTCACCCTGTTTCGCAAACCGGCCTTTCGCGCCGCCCAGATCGGTGGAACACTGTTTCGGATTTCGGCGGGTGCCATTCCCTTTCTGATGCCGCTGATGCTGCAACTCGGCTTCGGCATGACACCGTTCGAATCCGGATTGACGACTTTTGTCGGCGCCATTGGGGCGATCAGCACCAAATTCCTGGCGCGTCGGGTGTTTGCCGCCGCCGGTTTTCGCAGTGTGTTGATTGTGGCTGGCGTCTGCGGCGCCGCAACCACCTTTCTCAATGCATTTTTCACGCCGCAGACCCCGCATGCGCTGCTGATGTTCTTCCTGCTGCTGGCCGGGTTCTGCCGCTCGTTCTTTTTCACCGGGACCAATGCGCTGGGCTATGCCAATATCGACAATAAAGAAGCCAGTCAGGCAACCTCGATTGCTTCGGTGTTGCAACAGGTCAGTCTGGCGCTCGGCGTTGCTTGCGCAGCCTTCGTTCTGGAAATCAGCACCATGCTGACCGGCGGGCATCTGGATCTTGCCGATTTTCATGTGGCCTTCGCCGTCGTGGCGTTTTTGTCGCTGGCCGCCGTCATTCCCTATATCTTCATGGACAAGAACGCCGGTGCCGACGTGTCCGGCCACCGACAACCCTTGTCAGGCGGGTCCGCCGCTGCGGAAAATCTTCCGGCCAAATAAAATCTACAGCGCCGTGCGCCCTATATGGTGCACAAAGGTTCGCTGTAGCGCTTTATATCTGCTGCATAATTTTCTCTTTAAACCGATTCCGGTTTAAAGAATTATGCAGGAAGCAATAAAAAAGGCGGGAGCCTTGCGGTCCCGCCTTCTATCGATTGACGCTGGCCTACAAGGCCGCTGTCAGATGCTTACTTGGTAACAGTTGCCGACGTGGAAGCAGTGGTGCCTGCATCGGCCTTCTGCTCTTCCAGCGTCTTGAATTCCGGAGCGGCCTTCAAGGTTTCAGCTGTTTCCGTCGTGGTCAGACGCAGCTTGTCTGCATTCTGCGCATCACGGGTTACAGTGATCTTGCTAACGGGAACGGCAACATTCTTTTCGCCGATGCCTACGAAGCCACCAACGCCGATCACAGCTGCGACAAGGCCGCCGTTCTGCTGCATGATCAGATCCTTGATCTCACCGATGCTCTTGTCACCGGCATAGACGTTCTGGCCGATATAGTTGGATGCGGCCAACTGGTCGCTGCCCTGCTGGGTCAGATAGGTGTCCATGGCAGCCGCTGCGCCAGGCATGGCAGGGGTGGTGCTTGGAGCGGTCGTGGTGGTGCCGGGCGTTGCTGGTGTCGTTGCACTCTGCGCAAAGGCCATTGGCGCGACAACGGTAGAACCCATGAGTACGGTTGCTGCTACAAAATTAAGGGTCTTGTTCATCTTAAACCTGCCTTTCGGTCTTTGTTTCGTGTCGGACTGAGGGAGAGCAAGTCGCCTCATGAAAGAGTGTTTTCATGAGAGTTAGATGACTTGCTCTCTGCTCGGCTCGGTAGTGAAATGCCCGAAAGAGGCAGGAGTTCCGATAATTGTCTGCATTTTATTTTTGCAAATTGACGGAACTTTAGGCATAAAAATGAGTTGGGGCGCGCCTCGTTCAAAGACCAGGGGTTGAGGAATGTAAGGCTAGGCTTTACAAGCGAAAGCTTGGCTCGTGCCTGCCCTTGACGGTGATATCGAGGACGAAGGTCTTACCACCATGTGGATCGGCGGCCAGGCCATCCGCGTCAAGCCCTTCGGTGGCTGACGTGACCAGCAGGCGGTCCGCGTTCGGGCCGATAAAGGCCGGGCAGGTGGTCTGGGCGGCGGGAAGCCGGTAGCGCGCCAGATGCTGTCCGGTGCTATCGTAATGATCGACGGCACCAACGCCCCAACGGGCATTCCACAAGCCGCCCTCGGCATCGCAGACCGCACCGTCGATGCCGCCATCCTTGCCACGTCCGTCGATATGGACGGCTGGCGCCCCGGTCGGAAGACCGGTTGCCGGATCAAGGCTGACCTTCATCAGCGTATTGACCCGGGTGTCGACATAATAACCGATGCTACCGTCCGGCGAAAAACAGATGGCGTTGGGAATGCTGATACTATCATAAAGACGGGTCACCTTGTCGCCCGCCACATGATAGATCGCGCCAGCCCCATCCGCTGCCGTCTTGCCCATCGTGCCAATCCATAGCGCGCCGCAAGGATGGACCCGCCCGTCGTTGGAGCGATTGCCGGGCCGTTCCGGTTCGAGCGTGGTCAGCAAGCTCAACTCGCCGCTGACAACGGTACGGATGAAAATACCCTGCTCCGTCGCCAGCATCTGGCGTTCAGCATCGATTGTCGCCAAAGCGCTGGCCATCATTGGCAGATCGTGGCGGATCGTCTCACCCGTGGCAAACCGATGCTCGATCAGCCCCTTGCCGAGAATGTCGAACCACCAGGCGGTGTCACGCGCGACGTCATAGGTCGGGCCTTCACCCAGATGCAGGCGGGTATCGACCAGGACGGTGCCGGAATACGCTGTTTGCAAGATGGTCTCCTTCATCCAATCGCTGTGGCACTCTTGTCTACTGCATAATTCCTGAAATCGGAATCGATTTAAGGAGAAATTATGCAGCAGATATAAAGCACTACAGTGAAGCTTTGCGCGCCATATAGGGCGCACGGCGCTGTAGAGCATGTCCAGGAAAAATGGACACCGGTTTGCCAATCGGAAATGCATAAAAACAAACATCGAGAGCGGTGCTGCGATTCCATGAACAGCAAGGCCGCTCTCAGTGAGTATGCGCTCAGCATGACAATCGCGTTTCATCTAGACCGAAGAGAACGCGATTCGAGCCACTCGGATGGTTCCACAACAGCCGATTTGGCACGAATGACAGCGCCACACAAAATAAATTGCGCGCGACGACGGCGGTTTCACATCCAGGCCGACATGGCCGTCGTATTGGTCAACGTCGCGCAAGCAAAACAGGGAATACTTGATTTGCTAACCTGTTTTGTGGCGTGGGCCTATTTCGCGGCTTAGACGATAGAATTTTCTAAAAACACGGGTTCAGTCCTTGGTATTGGCAGGATGGTCGATCTATAGGATGGGGAATTGTGTTCGGTTGTGTATCGTTATCGCCGACCGGAAAAAGCAGCGGCGTTTTCCGGTTGCGGCGGGACTTACGGAATGGCCGGAATCGAGTGATGGATAGAGGGCTTCGTTAAATTATTCAGGACTGGCTTTTTTAGTTATCAATGTTTTTGGCTGTAATTACCGGAATACAGGCGGCATAAAGTTTTCGCAGTGTCCGGCGCTACGGCGCCGTGGGTTTTATAAAACACACAAAAGACGCTGTAACACTTTAAATCTGCTGCATAATTTTCTCCTTAAATCGAGTCTGATTTAAGGAATTATGCAGTAGCAGGTCTGCAGCGGGTTGCGACGCGGTCGCGATAGAGAAGAGAACAAGGCTTTTTATCGATGGGTGACGATCTGGTCCATATGGCAATGGTTGCCGAAGATACGGCCTCGAAATTTGCGACGGCAGAACGCTATGTGCGCGAATTAAGCGGCTATAAGACCCAGTTTGACGTTTTCAGGCTGATGAAGCGGGTTACCGACTTTTTCGGCGCCAAGGGCTTCATGGTCATGAATGTGCCTTCGGCCGGTGCAAAAACTTTGACCGGCAACTCGGTCATCACCAACTGGCCTGCTGATTTTCTCAGCGAATACGACATGGCGTCCCTGCTGTCGTCCAGCCCGATGTTCAACCGGTTGCGCAACACCTCGATACCCGTTGTGTTCGATATCAATGTGGTCGCCCGCGAACGCGATCCCAAGACTGTCGGACTGGCGACGGACCTGTTTTTGCGGTTCGGCATGCCGCGCGGCGCCTGTTTTCCGGTTCATGATGCCCATGGCAACCGGGGCGCTGTCAATATTTGCGGTGAAATGCCAGCCTTTTCCTTCGTCGACATGGTGCTGCTGCACTATCTGGCGGGGCATGTGTTCAACCGGCTTGCCGAAATTCGCGAACTGGATGCCCGGGTGACCGAAACGCTGACGGAGCGCGAGATTGAATGTCTGACCTGGACGGCGGCGGGCAAGACCTCGGTTGAAATCGCTGAGATCATGGGCCTGTCGGAGCATACGATCAATCATTATCTCAACCGCGCCACCCGCAAGCTGGATACCGTGAACCGCACGCAGGCAGTCGCGAAGGCGCTACGGTTGAGTCTGATCAAGTAAGGATGCGTAAGACATCTTCGATGTCTTGATATAGTGCATCCGAAGGACGGCCTTCTCTTGCAGGTTCAACTTGCCTGAGGCAGCGGTTTGCGGCATGTATGCTGCAATGGGTCAGCAGATTTCTTTGCATGTCACTCTTGGCTACATGCCATGTCTCGATAGCGCCCCACTGGTTGTGGCGGTGGAAAAAGGCTTTGCCTCCGACGAGGGGCTGACCCTGCGCCTGGTGCGCGAAACGTCCTGGGCTCAGATCCGCGACCGCCTGACGGTCGGCCATTTCGATGGTGCGCATCTGCCGGCCCCCTTTGCGCTGGCCGCCAGTCTCGGTTTTTCGCCGCTTGCTCCCGCTCTCTTCGTTCCCATGGCCCTTAATTTGGGCGGCGGCGCGCTCACTGTGTCGAATGCCCTTGCAACAGCCATGCAACAGGCAGGCTGGGAAAGCTACACCCTGGAGCCGATGGCTGCAGGAACTGCCCTGAAAAAGGTGGCGGCGGATCGCCGCGTGAAGTCCCTGCCGCCCCTGCGGATTGCCATTAGCGATGCTCATTCCAGCCAGGCCTATTATCTGCGTTACTGGCTTGCTGCCTGCAATCTGGACCGTGGCAGTGAAATCGAAATCGTCTTATTGCCATCGCCGCTGATGGCGGATGGACTTGGTGCAGGCGTACTCGACGGATTTTGCGCAGCGGAACCCTGGAACAGTGTATCGGTGGACAAGCAGGTCGGACGCATTGTGACTGCGACCACTGCGATCTGGCGCGGTGGTCCGGACAAGGTTCTCGGCATTGGCAGGCAATGGGGCGAGGACAATCCCACCGCGCTTGATGCGCTGATCCGTGCGCTTTACCGCGCCGCGCAATGGTGCGGCAATCCCGGTAATACCGAGGAACTGGCCGGTATCATGGCAGCACCCCGCTATCTCGGTGTCGAGGGCCGGCTCTTGTTGCCCGGCCTGACCGGCGATCTCGTAACTATGCCGGGAGAGGTCCAACCGATTGCGGATTTTCTGGTGCTGGAGCGCAAGGCTGCCAATTTCCCCTGGGCCAGCCATGCCCTGTGGTTTTATAGCCAGATGGTGCTTGGCGGTCACATTGTCCATTCCCGCGAGCGGATTGCCACGGTGCTCGAAACCTATCGCCCGGATCTTTATCGCCGCGCCCTCAGGCCGGTCTTCGCCGCCATGCCAGGCGCCAATATCAAGGTGGAGGGCGCAATGGCAGCAGCCGATTATGTCGGTGCCAGCAATGGCCGTTTGCTGCTTGGGCCGGACGGATTTTTCGATGGACGGGTCTTCGACCCTGACCGGCTTGACGATTATATTGCCGCTTCGCCACCTGTTCCGAGGAATTGAGATTGCAGCACAGAAAACCTATGAGGTGAGCGCCCCAAGCGGTGGCGCGGCTGTTTTTTTAAGCAATTACCGGAATGGCACGGCTGGATTGTGACGATTTCTTCAGCCGATTGGTAGCGGCTCCGGTCATTTGACAGCATTTACTGGCTAAAAACTCCGATTTTTCGAGTTGGCACGGTTTGTGCTTCCAATCTAGCAACAGGGTCCAGAGGGGACTTGGAGAAGGGCGGTCTTGAAATCGCCCTCACAAAACGCCGCCTTAACCGTGCCTGAGGGCAATGGTTTTGGCGGCGTTTGTTTTTGGCTCTTCCGTTGCGGGTGATAAAACCCTATTTGAGCGTCACTCACACGTTTCGTCGGGCGCGGGCAATTTCCAGTCGAGTGTCCCGGCCTTCACCAAGGAAGCGGATCCATGACGCTCGATAAAAACACTGTTCTTGAAGCCTTGAAGACCGTGCGCGGCCCCGATCTCGAGGGCAATATTGTCGATCTGGGCATGGTATCGGACGTGTTCATTTCCGATGCCAAGGTCTATCTCTCCATTAATGTTCCGGCTGAGCGCGCTCGGGAGCTGGAGCCTTTGCGCCAGGCCGCGGAGCGCAGCGTCAAGGCGCTTGCCGGCGTCAAGGGAGCGCTTGTCAGCCTCACCGCCGAGCGCAAGGCCGGATCGCCGTCAACACCGCCTGCGCCCTCGGCACCCAATCCTTCCCACTCGCATTCTCATTCACACGGGCATTCTCATGCACCGGCCCCAAGCCAGCCGGCCCGCCCGGCCAAGGCCGGTATTCCCGGTATCGGCGCCATCATCGCGGTGGCTTCCGGCAAGGGCGGCGTCGGCAAATCCACCACGGCGGTCAATCTGGCACTGGCCATGCTGGCCAATGGCCTGAAGGTCGGCATTCTCGATGCCGACGTCTATGGTCCGTCCATGCCGCGCCTACTTGGCATTTCCGGGCGGCCGCAGCAGATCGACGGGCGCATTATCGTGCCTATGGAAAATTATGGTCTGAAGGCGATGTCCATCGGCTTTCTGGTGGATGAGGGTACCGCGATGATCTGGCGCGGCCCGATGGTGCAATCGGCGCTGATGCAGATGTTGCGCGAAGTGGCCTGGGGCGAGCTGGACGTGCTGGTGGTCGATATGCCGCCGGGCACCGGCGATGCGCAATTGACCATGGCCCAGCAGGTGCCATTGAGTGGTGCGGTCATCGTCTCGACCCCACAGGACCTGGCGCTGATCGATGCCCGCAAGGGTATCAACATGTTCAAGAAGGTCGAAGTGCCGGTGCTCGGCGTCATCGAGAACATGAGCTATTTCATCGCTCCCGATACCGGTGCCCGTTACGATATTTTCGGTCATGGCGGTGCGAAGGCCGAAGCCGAAGCCATTGGTGCGCCATTCCTGGGGGAAGTGCCGTTGACCATTTCCATCCGCGAACATTCCGATGCAGGCACCCCTGTCGTGGTTTCCGAGCCGCAGAGCCCCCAGGCGCTGGTGTATCGTGAGATCGCCACCCGCGTCTGGCGCGAGGTCGAACGGCATTCAACACGGCAGGCGCCGACGATTACTTTTGAATGAGATCAGCTCAGGATAGAGCCGCCGTTGCAGATTGATACTGCAACGGCGGACCGCACGGTTGTAGGGTTCCGGCGGAAATGCAACAGGATCTCGCTACCCTGGCGGATGCTTTGTAGGGGAAATTTCTTCAGGTTGCATTGATCAGGATCAAATGCCTGCGCGCAATTGCCCTTGCCATCCTGACGGCAGGTGCTATTGCTTGCCCGCTGAGCATGGATCATGGGCAGGAACACGTCTTCCCGCTATGGGAAATGATAGTCATGCGTATGGGCAAGGATAAATCATCGCAGGTTTTCATGGATGTCCATGGAAATGCTGCGGCTGGCGGCGATGTCCGTCATCGGGCAAAGGTGTCGAACGTTTGATCAAAGCTTACAGGTGTGACGGGACGGCAGATATGATCCTGCCCAGCGATGCGCCAGCGGTGCTGGACAAAGATGTTCTATGGCTCGATCTTCTCAATCCTGACAGGACAGAGGAGGCTTTGGCCGAGCGCTTGCTGGGCCTGCCGCTTCCCACCCGTGACGACCTCAAGGATATCGAGCCGTCCAGCCGATTGTATATGGACGATCATGGCGTTTACATGACCGCATCGCTGCTCTGTAAGGCCGAATCGGACCTGCCGCATCTGGCCGATGTCGCCTTCATTCTGGGTGGGGGCCGGCTGGTCACCGTGCGCTACGCCGAGCCCCGCGCCTTTGGCCTGTTTACCGCAGCCCTCAGCCGCAATCATGCCCATTGTACCTCCAACGCCGTCATGCTGGCGCGACTTTTGGAAACGGTGGTCGATCGCACCGCCGAAATCCTGGAAATTGCCGGCATGCGGGTCGATGCGCTGTCCGGCGATGTATTCGTTGACCGCAGCCGGACCAAGCGCCGCGCGGCGCGGTTCCTGGAAGATCGTCTGTTCGATATCGCCAGCCATCACCGGTTGGTCAGCAAGACGCGCGACAGCCTGGCATCCCTGTCGCGGCTGTCGTCCTTTTTGCTGTCGGTGGAACCGTTCAAGACGAGTGGTGAGCCGCGTGATCTGTGCAAGGTCATTTCTCACGATATCCAATCCCTGTCCGAACATGCCGGTTTCATCGCCAGCAATATCAGTTTCATGCTTGATGCCTCGCTTGGCCTGATCAATGTCGAACAGAATTCGATCATCAAGATTTTCTCGATTGCATCGGTGGTGTTTTTGCCGCCGACGCTGGTCGCTTCCATCTATGGAATGAACTTTCAGGTCATGCCGGAGTTGACGTGGCTGCTTGGCTACCCATTTGCTCTGATCGTCATGGTTCTGTCCGCGATCATTCCCTTCCTGTTCTTCCGCTCGAAAGGCTGGCTCTGAGAGCCTGTAAGATTGATGTCCCAGGAAAACACCCACGCAGCACCGGCCGAAAAGAAAGACGTGCGCAGCCTGATGCTGCTGGCGCTCGGTTCGGTCGGCGTCGTCTACGGCGATATCGGCACAAGCCCGCTCTATGCGTTTCGCGAGGCGCTGAAGCCGATTGCCCATGACGGCATTACCCGTTTCGAGGTGATCGGCCTGACTTCGCTGATCGTCTGGACGCTGACGATCATCGTCACGCTGAAATATGTGCTGTTTCTGCTGCGCGCCGACAATGACGGCGAAGGCGGCACCCTGTCGCTGCTGGCCTTGCTCAGCAAATCGGCGGGGCGTCATACCGTCGTGCTGATGGTGTTGGGCCTGGTCGGGGCGGCGCTGTTTCTGGGTGATGCCATGATCACGCCTGCGCTGTCGGTTCTGTCGGCGGTGGAAGGGTTGAAACTGGTGGCGCCGCAATCCTCCGGCTTTATCGTGCCGATCTCGGTGGTGATCCTGATCGTGCTGTTTGCCGTGCAGTCGCGCGGCACGGGCGCGGTCGCCAATTTCTTCGGGCCGATCACCGTGGTCTGGTTCCTGGTGATGGCGGCAGGCGGTATCGGTCATATTTTCGATGACCCGGCAATTTTTCGGGCCTTCAACCCGATCCACGCCGTGACCTTCCTGTTTCAGGAGAAATTTCTCGGTTTCGTCGTGTTGGGCGCGGTTTTCCTGACCGTCACCGGTGCCGAAGCACTCTATGCCGACCTTGGCCACTTTGGCCGTCGCCCGATCCAGTGGGCGTGGTTCGTGCTGGTGTTTCCGGCCTTGGTGCTGAACTATCTCGGCCAGGGCGCGCTGGTGCTGAAGGACTCGGCCATGGCATCGGACCCTTTCTATTTGATGTTTCCAAGCTGGGCCATCCTGCCGGTCATCATCCTGGCGACGGCGGCCACCGTCATTGCCAGCCAGGCGGTGATAACAGGGGCGTTTTCCATGGTGCGTCAGGCCATCCATCTCGGCTTCCTGCCGCGCATGGAGATCCTGTTCACCTCGGAAACCAATACCGGACAGATCTATCTTCCTGCCGTCAACACGCTGCTGCTGCTTGGCGTTCTCAGCCTGGTGCTATTGTTTGAAAGCTCGGATGCGCTGGCCACCGCCTATGGTATTTCCGTGACTGGCGCCATGGTCGTCACGACCATCATGGCGTTCGAATTCGTGCGTAAGAAGTGGAAATGGTCGGTTTTCGTGGCGCTGCTGGTGATCGTGCCGCTTCTGGCACTGGAAACGGTATTCCTCGGCGCCAACCTGCTGAAGATCCACGATGGCGGCTATATTCCGGTGCTGTTTGCGGCTGGCTTTACCATCGTCATGTGGACGTGGCGGCGCGGCACGGCCATCCTGTTTGCCAAGACCCGCCATGCCGATATTCCGCTGTCCTCGTTCATTTCCTCGGTGGAGCGCAAGAGCGAGCATGCGCCGGTCTGCGTGCCGGGCACGGCCATCTTTTTGACCAGCGACCCGGAAACGGCGCCTGCGGCCCTGCTGCATAATCTCAAGCACAACCACGTTCTGCATGAGAAGAACATCATCCTGACCATCAAGACCGTCAACCGGCCCCGCGCCAGCGAAGCGGAACGCTTCGTGGCCGAAAGCCTGTCGGAGCGGTTCAGCCGGGTGGAGATCCGTTTCGGCTATATGGAACAGCAGAATGTGTCGCAGGCTCTGGCCAAGCTGCGCAAGGGTGGGCTGAAATTCGACATCATGTCCACCTCCTTCTATCTCGGCCGCCGCAAGCTTGTGCCGGACGCCAAGGCAGGCATGCCAAACTGGCAGGACAGGCTGTTCATCGCGCTTGCCAATTCGGCAACCGACCCTTCGGATTACTTCCGGCTTCCGGCCAATCGCGTCGTTGAACTTGGCTCGCATGTGATCATCTGAGGGTTATGTGTGGCGGTGTTTCACGCGACGGGCATCGCCACAAAGCCGCACCGATTCCGGGAATTCACCGCCTGGAACGCGGCTTTTTCATGCCACTTTCTGTGGGGAATTCGAAAATTTCGACTAAGGAGCTGATTTTATTCGGTTAATTTGTCGTGAAGCAACCCTCGGCAATGCCTTGACTATCAAAGCTCGCAAAATTATGGTGCGGCCAAATTCAGAACCGGTCGGACAATGTGTAAATCCGAGCTGTTTGCATACTCGGACAAGGCTTTAGCAGCCGGACCGGGTTCGGACGGGGAGGGCGCATGGACGATCAGGAAAGAGAATTGGAACGGCGTCGCAGCCATCTCGGAGCCAAGCTGGCTGCGAAAGATCTGCGGACGGGGGAAGAGGCCGCACAGGACGAGCGGGCGCAGGCAAGCCGAAAAGGCTATGCTCAGGCCATGAAGCTCTCCAGCGAATTCCTTTCCGCCATCATCGTCGGTATCATTCTGGGCTTCCTGATCGATCATTTTGCCGGAACTTCGCCTTGGGGGCTTATCGTCCTCCTGTTGCTGGGGTTTTGCGCCGGTGTGCTGAACGTGCTGCGTGCGGCAGGAAAGGTGGCGTCGCCCCATCCTGCGGATCGAAGCTCGGACGGCAAAGGGAAATAACACGGCGGATGCCTGGCATCCGGCGGACGAGGTAAGGAACGCTGCCTGAGGGTGGCAAAAGCGAGAGAGATCACCAGGTGTCAAACGATCCGACCCATCAGTTCCAGATCCACAAGATTGTTCCGATCGAGATTGGTGGCATTGATTTTTCGTTCACCAATGCCTCGCTGTTCATGGTGGCGACGGTGGCCTGCGCAGCTGGCTTCCTCTATTTCGCCACATCCAATCGCGGCCTGATTCCCGGTCGGGCGCAGTCGGTCGCGGAAATGTCCTATGAATTCGTGGCGTCGATGCTGCGGGAAGGGGCGGGCAGCCACGGGATGAAATTCTTCCCAATGGTGTTCTCGCTGTTCATGTTCGTGTTGACCGCGAACCTTCTCGGCATGATGCCCTATTTCTTCACCATCACCAGCCAGATCGTCGTCACCTTTGCGTTGGCGATTTTTGTAATCGGCACGGTGTTGGTCTATGGTTTCTATAAGCACGGCCTTGGCTTCCTCAATTTGTTCGTGCCCTCTGGCGTCCCTGGCGCTCTCTTGTTACTCGTGGTGCCGATCGAGGTGATCTCGTTCTTGTCGCGCCCGATTTCTCTGTCGATCCGGTTGTTTGCCAATATGCTGGCAGGCCACATCACATTGAAGGTGTTTGCGGGCTTCGTTGCCTCGCTTGGCAGCCTTGGCGCCCTTGGCGTCGGTGGCGCGCTCCTTCCTCTCGCTATGACCGTCGCACTGACCGGTCTGGAGTTCCTGGTTGCCTTCCTTCAGGCTTACGTCTTCGCGGTACTGACTTGCATGTACCTGAACGACGCAATCCATCCCGGTGGGCACTAAGGATATCGACATTGGCGTAACAAGCGTCAGTCATTCGCCGCAATAACCATTTCAAAGGAGTACTCTCATGGAAGCGGAAGCAGCAAAGTTCATCGGCGCAGGTCTGGCTTGCTTTGGCATGGCCGGCACGGCTCTCGGCCTTGGCAACATTTTCGGCAGCTACCTGTCGGGCGCACTGCGCAATCCGTCTGCCGCTGACAGCCAGTTTGGCCGTCTGGTATTCGGCTTCGCCGTTACGGAAGCTCTGGGCATCTTCTCGCTGCTCGTAGCCCTCCTGCTCCTGTTCGCTGTCTGATTTCAGCGGAATTCAGGATCACGGCCGGCCTTCGACGTCGGCCGTGATCTTTTGTATTAGCAGGATACTGGAGGCGAGTATGTTCGTTACCCCCGCCTATGCCGAGGAAGTCCCGGCAGCGGCTGAGACCCACACGGAAACCGGCGTTCCCGCGGAAGCCGGACATGGACGAGGCGTATTTCCGCCCTTCGACCATTCTACGTTCCCATCGCAGCTGTTGTGGCTGGTCATCACCTTTGGCCTGTTCTACATTCTGATGCAGCGGGTCATCGTGCCACGCGTCGGCGGTATCCTCGAAAATCGTCACGACCGTATCGCCAAGGATATCGATGAGGCCAGCCGCCTGAAGGCGGAAGCAGATGCCGAAGTCGAGACCTATGAAAAAGAATTGACCGCCGCCAAGGCGAAGGGCAACCAGATCGCCTCTGCCGCGCGGGAAGCCGCCAAGGCCAAGGCTGCTGCCGACCGCGCTGCTGTCGAGGCTGAGCTGTCCAGCAAGGTTGCTGCGGCGGAAGCCAGCATTGCAGCAATCAAGACCAAGGCTTTTGCCGAGGTCGATACGATTGCGACGGAAACCGTTGCCGCCATCGTTGAGCAACTGACCGGTGCAAATGTCACCGCAGCAGATGCGCAATCGGCTGTTGCCGCTGGCAAGAGGGGCTGAACCGATGCAATATGATGCAACTTTCTTCGCCTTTGTCGGCCTGGTGCTGTTTCTGGCACTGATTGCCTATCTCAAAGTCCCGGGCATGATGGCGAAGTCGCTGGATGCGCGGGCAGACAATATCCGTGAGGAATTGGCGGAAGCCAAGCGCTTGCGGGAAGAAGCCCAGCAATTGCTGGCTGAGTATCGTGCCAAGCGCAAGCAGGCTGAAGCGGAAGCCCAGGCCATCGTTGCCGCCGCCGAGCGTGAAGCTGCGGCCCTGACGGAAGAAGCCCGCCAGAAGACCGAGGAATTCGTTCAGCGCCGCAATGCGCTGTCGGAACAGAAGATCAAGCAGGCCGAAACCGACGCCATCAATGCGGTTCGCTCAGCGGCTGTCGATCTTGCTATCTCGGCTGCCGAGACCTTGTTGAAGCAGAAAGTCGATGCGCAATTGCAGTCAGGCCTATTTAATTCGTCTGTAAGCGAAGTGAAAAACCGTCTGAACTGAGATTGTTTATCAGTGATAAATTGAAAGCCGGGCTCAGCCCGGCTTTTTTATGTTCGGCTGTTGGCATGGCACGGTGAGACTTTATATCGGCTGCGTAATGTCCCACTTAAACTCACTGGGATTTAAGGAATTATGCGGAAGAAAAATGGAAGCCGAATTTTCCAAAGATACATAGGAAAACGAGAGAAATGACAGTCCGTGTGGTTCACTCTGAACCTGACACACTCTCATTTCGTGTCCGTTCATCCGATATGCGCAGAGGACTGAAACTCATCCGGTGAAGGGGGCAGGGACCATGGTCGGCGATAGCCTGCTGGTGGGCCTTGGTGCCGTAGCCCGCATGCGCATCAAAGCCGTATTGAGGAAAGACCAGGGCGGCGCGCGTCATCATCCGGTCTCGCATGACCTTGGCGACAATCGATGCGGCGGCAATGGAGAGCGATCTTGCATCGCCTTTGATCACGGCTGTCCCGCCACAGATCAGCCCAGGAGGAACGTCCTTGCCATCGCAAAGCAGATGGGCGGGGGCGAGTGAAAGCCCAGCTGCTGCCCGGCGCATGGCGTCGAGGCTGGCTTTGCGAATATCCCGCCGGTCGATATGGTCGGAGCCTGAAGAGGCGATGGAGACCGTTGCCGTTGCCAGAATCTGAATGAAAAGCGCCTCGCGTCTGGCCGCCGTAAGCTTTTTCGAGTCGTTGAGACCGTCAGGAATGGCCTCTGGGTCGAGAATGACGGCTGCGGCCACCACCGGCCCGGCCAAGGGTCCGCGCCCGGCCTCATCCGTGCCAGCCACCGGCCAGCACCCTTTGGCCCGAAAACTCTCTTCCAGCGAAAAATCCGGCCCGGTCAGGGGCAGGGTGAAAAGATCGGGCATGTCGGATGGAGAACGTTTTGGCATGTGGCAGACGTCGCACATCATCCGCGTGGCTTGCAAGCCCGTTGCATACCTCTTTAAACCGGAATCGGTTTGAGGGGAGAATTATGCGGGGAGTTAGAGTGTTACAACGTCCTTTGTGCGTTTTATTAGAGTACACGACGCACCTTGATGAATTGGCTTCGCCCCCCTCATCCCCCTGCCGGGGACTTCTCCCCGCTGGGGAGAAGAGGTCAACACGACAACACCGAGCCTCATCCTGAGGCTGCTAGCAAAGGCGTTTATCGGCTTTTGCTTGCGCGTAGAAGGCACAAGAAGCCGCCGCCACCTACTCCCCATCCGGGAGAAGGCAGAGGCAAAGGCAAGAGGGGGCGGCAAAGCCGAGAGACGTTTGCGTCGTGTACTTTGGCGTTTTGTCAAACGCACGACGCTGTCATGCTGTTGGTAAAAGGCTTCGGCGTCGCTTTGATGCAGAAGGATCAAAAGGGGTCGATCCCTCTACCCAAGACCGCGACGCCGCGCCGGACAAGCGGTCAAGGAAACCGCTTCCGGCATTTCCGAGGGCCGCCCTTGCGGTAGGCGGTGTGGCCTCGGAAAGAGAAGGTTGAAATTTATCTGCATGCTGCCGGGTTGGATGGATAGTCCGAGGCCCGGGGCGGAGGTACCAGAGTGATCACTCTCTTCCACCCGGGCTGCCAGGTCGAACAATGGTTTGCTACAGCAGGGACAGTTGCACACCATTGCCCATCGGCGGGATGAACAGATTGTCGCGCAATTGCATGCTCCGACGGCCCATTTGGAGCCGCTTGGTGGCAATCTCGAAACGGCGGCTGATCTGCCAGGCATAGGGGCCAGTGCCTTTCATCCGCTTGCCGAATTCCGCATCGTAATCCTTGCCATCGCGCATTGAGCGCACCAGCGACATGACATGGCGGTAGCGGTCAGGATAATGTTGCAGAAGCCAGTCACGAAACAGCGGGCTGACCTCCAGTGGCAGGCGCAACAGGACATAGCTTGCCTCCGAGGCCCCGGCTGCCTTGGCAGCATCGAGGATACGCTCAATTTCATGATCATTCAGGGCGGGAATGATCGGCGACACCAAGACACTTGTCGAGATGCCAGCCTCGCTCAGGGCCTTGATCGCCTCCAGCCGACGGCTTGGGGTTGAAGCGCGAGGTTCCATCGTCCGGGCCAGCTTGCGATCCAGCGTGGTGACTGAAATACCAACCTTGGCCAGGCCCTTTTCGGCCATGTCGGCCAGAAGATCGATGTCGCGCAGCACCATTGCCGACTTGGTGACGATGGCAACCGGATGATTGGCCTCCTTCAAGACCTCAAGCAATTGCCGCATGATCCGCCATTCCCGCTCGATGGGCTGGTAAGGATCGGTATTGGTGCCGATGGCGATGGTGCGAGGCTTGTAGCCTGGCTTGGACAGTTCGCGCTCCAATAGTTTTGGCGCATCCGGCTTGGCAAACAGCCGGGCTTCGAAATCAAGCCCTGGAGACAGGCCCATATAACTGTGGCTGGGCCGGGCAAAACAATAGATGCAACCATGCTCACAGCCACGATACGGATTGACCGAACGATCGAAGGGAATGTCCGGCGAATCATTGCGGGTAATCACCGTCTTTGGCCGCTCCACCTGGACTTCGGTGCGGAACGGCGGCATGTCTTCGAGACTTGCCCAGCCATCGTCTTCCAGCTGCCGCTCCAGCGTTTCAAAACGCCCGGAGGGATTGAGCCCCGCGCCGCGTCCGCGCCTGCGTGCGCCATCCACCCGAAGCCCTGAGGCGACCAGCAGCGCGTCGGCAATATCCGCCGTATTGGCAGGCTGAAAAGCAGCCTGCCTGACATCAGACAGTACGGTCATTTGGAACTCCTGACGGGCCAACCGGCCCTTTCATGAGCACAGATCTAACGCTAAAAAGAGAACAATGCAAGAACAAAATGCCGATCGTGAAAACCCAATCATGGATTGCGCAAAATCAAAAAACACACCAAAAAATATATTCAATGGTCGCAATGAGAAGTAAAAAACAGCATGTCCTGCTCTATCCACTTGCCAATCTGTCCTCGATCAAATTCCAGTCAAGCACGGTTCACCCGTGGTAAAGCATGATGCATTGCGGTATGAGTAACGGATGTTGACTGTTATTATCGAATGCCGCGATCAGGAAAGCGAATTGGCACAAACCTTGACCACCCTTGTCGCCGGGGCGGTGCAGGGTATTATTTGTGACGTGGTTGTTCTGGATCATGGGTCCAGCGATGGGACGTCGCGGTTGGCCGACGCAGCGGGCTGCCGATTTCACATGATTTGGGATTTGCGAGATGTGGTCGCGGCCGCCAGGGGCGAATGGTTGCTCCTGGTTGAGCCAGGCGCCCGGCCATCGTCAGGATGGATCGAGGAAGTCGCTGAATATGTGGCGCTGAACAGCGCGCCAGCCCGGTTTTCACCCTCAAGACATCATAAGCGTCCGTTTTTCCGACGCTTCACCCGACGCGGTCCGCCGTTGGAACATGGATTTCTGTTGCGAAAGAGTCAGGCCCAATCCCTGGTCAAGACGGGCATGAAGCTAGCCGATCTGGTCGTTGGCCTGAGGGGCCGGGCGCTGTCGAGTGAAATGGTGCCAGCCTGGGCGGTCCGTCAGGCACGGGCTTAACATTGCCGGTTAAGGCCCTCAGGCTTCAATTCTTGGTGCTGGGCTTGCCCCCATATCGGCCCAGCCAGTGTTTTTGTTTTACGCCTTGTCCCGCTTCAGATGCTCGGCCAGCCGTGGCATGATTTCCACGAAATTGCAGGGCCGGTAGCGATAGTCCAGCTGTTGTGCGAGAATGCCGTCCCACCCATCCTTGCAGGCGCCGGGTGAGCCGGGCAGGACGAAAACGAAGGTGCCATTGGCGAGCCCGGCTGTGGCGCGCGACTGGATGGTCGAGGTGCCGATCTTGTCATAGGAAATCCGGTGAAACACGGCGGAAAATCCGTCCATCCGCTTATCAAACAGCGGCTCCACCGCTTCCGGCGTCACATCCCGACCGGTAAAGCCGGTGCCACCGGTGGTGATGATCACATCGACATCCTGCGATTGGCTCCAGGCGCGCACCTGGTTGGCGATCCGGTCGGCATCGTCGGTGACGATGGCGCGGTCGATGAGCCGGTGACCAGCTGATTCGATCCGTTCGGCCAACACGTCGCCGGAGCGGTCGTCGGCCAAAATACGGCTGTCGGAAACGGTCAGAACGGCAATACCGAGCGGAATAAAGGCGCGTGTTTCGTCTAATCCAGGCATGTCATGTCTCCGATACAGCATGTTTCCCGAACGTGTGCAGCCGTTTTGGGAAAATACATGCGAAAACACAAGTCTATAGCATGTCCGGTCAATCCCGAACCACGCGATAGTTTATAGAGTCCGGCTCGCTTGAAAATACCAATCAGGCCTCTCCGTGAGAAGCAGTTTTTCAGCGGCGACAGCGGCTTCATAGGTGGGATAAAGGCCGAAACACGTGGCGCCGGAGCCGGACATCCGGGTTACAAGTGCGCCGGTTGCCGCAATCATCCGGCAAAGCTCGGCTATATGCGGACACAAGATTTCGGCTGCGGGTTGCAGATCATTGCGCAATTGGCAGAGCGTTTCTGTCCACGGGTCTTGCTCCGCTAGGGTTGGCAGTGGGCCAATCGGCGGGTTGTCGCGCCGTGTCATCGCCTTGAAGATTGCCGGTGTCGACACCGCCTGCAACGGATTGCCGAGCAGAATGCCGAAGCTCGGCAAGGTCGGCAGGCGTGTCAATTCCTCGCCAATGCCTGTGGCGCGCAATGATGTGCTTGCAAGACACATCGGCACATCCGCCCCCAGCTTTAGGGCCAGATCTTCCAGGGCAGCTGGCTCAAGATGGCTGTCCCATAGGCGCTGCAAAGCGCGCAGCGTGGCTGCGGCATCGGCTGACCCACCACCGATGCCGGATGCGATCGGCAGATTTTTCTGAAGGGCGATGGCAACGGGCGGGGCGGGCAGGCCCTTGGCCAGAGTGGTTGTCCGCAACAGATCCCGCGCCCGAATAATCAGGTTTCCAGCCGGATCTTCCGACTGAAGGGGGCCTGCGAAGCGGCCCGACAGGGTAAATTCATCCTGTCGGGCCGTTTCAACGGTGATCACGTCGCCATGTTCGGCAAATGTCACGAGCGTATCGAGAAGGTGGTAGCCATCATCCCGTCTGCCCGTGACATGCAGGGCAAGATTAATCTTTGCCGCTGCAATTTCACGAAATACGGTCATTCGGGTTCCTGCCTCGCCCTGTTTGAAAACCAAGGCATCGACGATGCCTAGGATTTCTTTTCAGGTTGATCCGGTGTCTGCGGCGTGGGTGCGGGCGCCGGGGCGACCGGCGGCGTGGCTTCGGCTGCCCCCGGCCCGGCGGGCAGGTCAGGCAATCCTTTTTCCAGCTTTTCCTGCACCGTAGCGATCAGTTCCGGTTCCGGCTTGAAGGCCAGAACCTGACGCCACTGGAAGGTGGCTTCCAGCTTGCGGCCAACCCGCCAATAGGCGTCGCCCAGATGGTCGTTGATGGTCGCGTCACCGGCCTTCAACTGCACGGCGCGCTCCAATTCCTCGACCGCCTCGTCATATCGGCCCAGCCGATAATAAGCCCAGCCGAGCGAATCGACGATATAGCCATCATCCGGCTTCAGCTCGACAGCTTTCTTGATCATCTCCAGACCTTCCTGGAGATTGCGGTTCATATCCACCCAGGAATAACCGAGATAGTTGAGAACCTGCGGCTGCTGGGGGTTGAGCTCCAGCGCCTTGCGGAAGTTTGGTTCGGCCTGGTCCCATTTTTTCAAACGTTCATAGGCAATGCCGCGTTGGAAAAACACCGGCCACTGGTTCTTTCCGGGGGCAGAACCGAGAATCTCCGCCGCCTTGTCGTAATTGGCAGCCATCTCGGTGTAGTCCTTGGCATCCGACAACACGCTGCCATAGGCCAGATAGGAGCGAATATCCTGCGGATCAGACGCGATCAGTGATTTGAGATGCGCCTTGGATTCCTCGACCTTACCGGTTTCGGCCAGTGCCAGACCCAGTTGCATTTCGGAAATCCGCCGCATCGGCGATTCGGCGGGAACCTGCTTGTATAAGGAAATGGCGAGATCAGTCTGCTTGTTGCCCTCGGCAATGCCACCCAGCATGATCAGCGTATCGGCACTGTCGGGATCGAGCGCCCGTGACAATTGCAGATAGAGCGCAACCGTGTCCTGAGTTCCCTGACGGTTCAGGGCGCCGCCGATCGAAAACAGCACCGAGGCTGCTCCTTCATCGGCGGTGGCCACCTGCGGCTTGGGAACCTCGCCCTTTTCGATCCGCTCGCGCATCGCCTTGAAGGGCGGATAATTGTTCAACACTTCATCGCCAGCCGCCAGCGCATCGAGTGCCTTCTGCTTGTTGCCAGTCTTGGCTTCCAGCGTTGCCAGGGCCATGACGGCACGCAGGAACGTGTCGGGCGCGGTCGCGCCGCCTTCGCGGTCGGTGATAACGCCGCTCAAATAGCTGCGGGCTTTGGTCTCGTCGCCAATCGCGGCAGCCATCACGCCAGCATTGTAGTTCTTGAAAATGCCGTACCAGTCCGGGCCTTTCATCTTGTCGAGATCGGCAAGGGCTTCCTTGCCACGCCCGGCGCCCATTTTCGCCCAGGCGGTCAGAAGCGCATTGGTCAGCCGGTCGAGGTCGTTCGGCCCTTTATAGGCAAGGACTTTTTCCGCTGTGCGGTATTTCTTGCCTTTGATAGCCTCCAGACCGCGAACAATGGCGGTAATGCGTTCAACGGCCTGATCCTTGCGCAGCTCGTTGGCATATTTTGCGCCTTCCTCGAAGCGACCGGCCATCAGCAGTGACAGCATTAGGCTTTCGCGGATTTCCAGGTCCTGCGGTTCGAAACGCAGGGCCTTCTCGTAGAGGGCGACGGCGGTGGTGAAATCGCGGTCGGTGTTGGCCGTGCGGGCCGCCAGATAGGCGCCGGAGAGAGTATCAACCTCATCGAGATCGAAGCCATCGACTGGCTGTTTCGCCGTTTCTGCCGCCATCGCTACCGGCGGAGCCAGGAAGGACGGGAGGACGCCCCCGCTGAAGGACACCAGAAGCAGGAGCGCTGTGCCCGAGAGGAAGCGTTTGGCAAAGATCTGCCGCATGAAGAAGCCTTTCAACCAAGATCACCGGTCATTCGACCGGATCGGGCAACCAGGGTCACCGGCCATGTTGGCCGGATCGGAAAATTCAACATCAGGCCAGCGAATCAGAAGGCCGCGAGGCTCGCTGCCAGCCAGTTCGCTGAGACCGGAACATGATATGTAAGAGCCTTGCCCCCACGTGACCAGTCAATGTGATGGCAACAGAATGGCTTTTTTGCGTAAGTGACATAAAAACCTCCCGGAACGTGTTAGCGGCAATGGCTCCAGGTTTTCCGCCGGAACGTCGGAGCATTTCAGCGTTTCAAGAAAACCGGGTGTCTTTGGTGGATGTATTTCCAGATACCAAACCGCAACATGTTCTGGCTGGAATGTTTTAACTGACCCGTTCGATGCAGAAATCGATCACGTCCATCAAAGCATCTTTCCAGACGCCGTCAGGCACCGGCGCCAGGGCATCGCGCGCGACGTCGCCATAGTGAATGGCCCGCGCCACCGTATCGGAAAGACCGTTGTATTTGGTAATCAGCCCCATGGCCTTTTCCAGATTGGCATCGTCATGCCTGCCGCCTTCGAGCGCTTCGCGCCAAAAGCCCCGCTCGGTTTCGTTGCCGCGCCGGTAGGCAAGAATGACTGGCAGGGTGATCTTGCCCTCGCGGAAATCGTCTCCGGTATTTTTGCCGAGATCGGCGACCTTGCCGCCATAATCCAGGGCATCATCGACCAGTTGGAAGGCCAGGCCCAAATTCATGCCATAGGATTTCAGCGCATTGCGCGCTGCCTTGTCCGTTCCGGCCACAATGGGACCAACTTCGGCGGCGGCGGCAAACAGCGCCGCTGTCTTGGCGCGAATGACCGCCTGATAATCGTCCTCGGTGGTTTCCATGTTCTTGGCCACCGAAAGCTGAAGCACTTCGCCCTCGGCAATCACCGAGGCTGCGGTTGACAGCACGTCCAGCGCTTCCAGCGAGCCGACCTCGACCATCATGCGAAATGCCTGGCCAAGCAGGAAATCGCCGACCAACACGCTGGCCTGGTTGCCCCAGATCATCCGGGCTGTGGATTTGCCGCGCCTCAGGTCGCTCTCATCGACCACGTCGTCATGTAGCAGCGTGGCAGTGTGCATGAATTCGACGCTGGTGGCGAGCTTGATATGGCCTTCGCCCTCATAGCCAAACATCGCGGCGGAGGCCAGCGTCAGCATCGGTCGCAGACGCTTGCCGCCGGAGGAAATCAGGTGATTGGCGACTTCCGGAATCATCTGGACATCGGAGCCTGCCTTGGACAGGATCAACTGATTGACCCGCTCCATGCCGCTGCGGGTCAGGTCCACCAGAGGTTGCACCGAGGCCTGTTTGTTTTTCTTGTCACCAAGCGGTATCACTGCGCCCAACTGTCCGGACTCCTGTTTATTCCTGTATCAGGACTGCGATAGCGTGTGGATTATCACACCACAAGACCGAGTTGGTCCCTTATATCCAAGGCTCAATGCTATCTCAATCCCAACTTGATCTGGCAATTATATCGCAGTTGCGACCCAACTTACGGTGTTTTTGCCTGACTGTCGCGCAATCAAGCGGTGTTTGCGCAAAAAATCGAGACAGAATGTTGAAACGAACATAAAAAGCCGTTGGCGGCCCGGCAAGAGCGGAATTTCGCTATCCCGCAGATTTGATAGGACTCATCATCGCATGCATGAACTCATTCGCACCAATGACGCCGTTTTACTGTCCTTTGCCCAGAGCCTGATGAAGGATGCCGGTATCGAGAGCCTGATCGCCGACCAGTCGATGAGCATTCTGGAAGGATCGCTTGGCCTTTTGCCGCGCCGTTTTCTGGTCGAGCCGGGCCGGGCAGAGGAAGCGCGGCGCATCCTGATCGATGCTGGCCTTGGCGCAGAATTGCGCGACGGCGCGGCATAAGCGAGATCGGGATAGAAGGCCATGGCTTTTGAGGGGACTGCCTCCGATATCATCAACGAAACCGTCGATGCCTTTCATCGCGGCGGCTTTTTCCTCGTGCAGCCAAAAGGCCGTGGTCATCGCGCTGGCATGGATGCCATGCTCTTGGCGGCGCTGGTGGGGGAGGGTGGGGCTGTCGCGGATCTGGGCGCTGGCGCCGGTGGCGCGGGTCTGGCTGTCGCCTCGCGTCTTCCGACGGCCACGGTGACGCTGGTTGAGCGTTCCCCTGAGATGTTGTCCTATGCGCAAAAGACCCTCGACCTGACTGAGAATGCCCATCTGGCCAACCGGGTAAACCTGGTAGCGGCGGATGTGACGCTGACGGGGCGGGCGCGCCGGGCGGCGGGATTGCCGGACGATGCTTTCGATCATGTGATCATGAACCCGCCCTTCAATGACGGCCGCGACCGCGCGACGCCTGACAGCCTGAAGGCCGAGGCGCATGCCATGGACGGGGATCTGTTTGAACGCTGGCTGCGCACCGCTGGTGCCATCATGAAACCCGGCGGGCAATTGTCGCTGATTGCCCGACCGCAATCGGTAGCCGAGATCATCGCCGCCTGCGGCAAAAGGTTCGGCGGCATCGAGATCACCCTCATCCATCCAAGGGAGGGCGAAAATGCTATCCGCCTGTTGCTGACGGCGATTAAAGGCTCGCGCGCCCGGCTCGCCTTTCGCAGCCCGCTGATCATGCATGGGCCTGAAGGCCATGCCTTCCTGCCGCAGGTCGATGCGCTCAACAATGGTCGAGGGGCCTATCCGCGGCTGGACATCAAGGCGATGTGATCGGTTGCTGCGGCTAGGTCATCCGGCAAAAATCAGCCCTGCCATTGCGTTTACGCCTTCAGGACTTACATGACTGTTCGGTTTGAAGCAGCAAAGGATATGACGCATGGCGGGTCTATGGAAGCGGTGGGTGCCCAAGCGGTTTCGCAAGCAGGAAATCGTCATTCCGGTCGTGCGGCTGCATGGCGCGATCATGAGTGGTGGCAGCCGGTTTCGCCCGGCGCTGAACCTCGCCGCTGTCGCACCACTTCTGGAAAAAGCCTTCAAGTTGAAGGACAGCCCGGCTGTGGTTCTGTCGATCAATTCGCCGGGCGGTTCGCCGGTGCAATCGCGGATGATCTACCAACGCATTCGCACCCTGGCCGATGAACACAGCAAGACCGTGCTGGTGTTCGTGGAAGATGTGGCAGCCTCCGGTGGATATATGATCGCCTTGGCCGGTGATGAAATCATTGCCGACCCGACCTCGATTGTCGGCTCGATCGGCGTGGTCTCCGGCGGGTTCGGCTTTCCCGACCTGCTGAAGAAGATCGGCATCGAGCGGCGCGTCTATACGGCGGGCGAAAACAAAGTGATGCTCGATCCGTTCCAGCCGGAAAAGCAAAGCGATATCGAGTATCTGAAGACCCTTCAGCTGGATATTCACGACGTGTTCATCGATATGGTCAAGACGCGGCGCGGCATCCGGCTTAACGACAATCCGGAGCTGTTTTCCGGCCTGTTCTGGACCGGGCGCAAGGGTTTCGAGCTTGGTCTGGTGGATGGCCTTGGCAGCATGCGCGAAGACATCAAGGCGCGGTATGGCAAGACAGCCCGGCTGGAATTGATCTCCGGCGCGCGGGGCCTGTTCGGCCGACGTCTGTCAGGCGTTGATACGGCGCTATCGGCTTCGGGCATCTCGGCGTCCGGGGATATCGGCAGTGCCGCCGCCGCCGGTCTTGTCGAGACGCTGGAAGACCGGGCGCTGTGGGCGCGCTACGGGCTTTAAGATATGCTTGATGTCATCTGGGTTTTGGCAAGAGCGGGGCTTTCGGAGATGCGGGCGACCTGATAAAAGAGGGTGATGTCCTGTCGGTTTTCCAGCGGGCATGTCGATCCGTTGGCGAGCAGGCAGCATGACACGCATTCTCTTTTTTATCATCCTGATCGGCCTTGCCGTCTGGTATTACCGGCGCTGGACCGCATCGGTAGCGCAGCGTAAGACTGTGAATGCCCGTGGCCGCAGCGGGCGCGAGAGCGATGCGGTCACCACTCTGGTCAAGGACCCGAAGACTGGCGAATACCGGGTGAAGCAGGACGACTGATAGACAGTGGCGTCTTCGGCCAAAGAATAGCCTGCCAAAACAAAGTGCTAAAAACAGCCCGGTTGTATCGCTTTGCTTGCATCCCGTGAAAATTATGATCTTATGAACGGGAACAAGCCGCAGTGAAACCTGTTTCACTGAAACGACGGCAATGCTGCCTGGGCGCCTATGGTTCAGGGCAGAGATTATGCAAAGCGTATAAACTGTTGAAGCGAGCCTGAATGCGCCCGAAGGGCGCTCAGTGCTGCGACATTTGAAGTGATATTGTGAACCTGGGGGATCTTGGCATTGTCTTTTCCGGAGGCCAAACAGGCCTGGCCATCCTCTCATGTCTCTATCAGCACCGATGATTTCCTGGCAGGCGGCGGCCGGATTGGTGAGATGATCCGCCATTTCGACTGGGCAGCGACATCGCTGGGTCCAATCAAGAGCTGGCCACTGTCGCTGAAAATCACCATGCGGATGGTGTTGGCCTCGCGCCAGCCGATGTGCTTCTGGTGGGGGCCGGACCTGCTGAAATTCTATAACGAGGCCTATGAGCCGATACTGGGCCTGCGCAAGGACAAGGCCCTGGGCAGGCCCTTTGCCGAGATCTGGGCGGATGTCTGGGACGGGGTTCTGCCCTATGTGCGCAGCGCCCTGGCCGGCACGGCAACATGGGAAGAAAATATGCCGCTGGTGATGACCCGCAATGGTTTTGCGGAGCAGACCTACTGGACCTTTTCCTATAGTCCGCTTTACGGCGACGATGGCGCGGTGCATGGGCTGCTGAACATCGTCACGGAGACGACGCAGGCCGTGCTTGACCGCCAGGTGCTGGAGACGCGCCATGAGGAAACCCGCCAGCATCTTCGCCAAAAAGAAGCCTATGAGCAGGAATTGCGCCTGCTGAACGGTGAACTCGCGCATCGGGTAAAAAACATGCTGGCCATGGTGCAATCCATTGTCGGCCAGACCATGCGCAGCGCTCAATCGCTGCCGCAGGCGGCTAGCCAGGTTTCGGCCCGCATTCAGGCCTTGTCCAAGGCGCAGGATTTGTTGACCGGCAAGAGCGTGGCCTCCGCGGATATCGCCGAAGTGGTCGAAAACGCCATCGACCCGCATCGTGACAGTCCAGAACGCTTCCTGATCATTGGCCCCACATCCATGCAGGCCTCGTCGCGCCAGGCGCTTGGCCTGTCGCTTGCCTTGCATGAGCTTGCCACCAATGCCACGAAATATGGATCGCTGTCGGTAACGGCCGGTCAGGTGGAGGTGGAATGGGGCAATGAGGAGGATGGCCGTTTTTTCCTGCGCTGGAGCGAGCGCGGTGGGCCGCCCGTGTCTGAACCGCAGCGTCGCGGCTTCGGCTCCAAGCTGACCGAGCGCGTCGTGGCGGATCTGTTTCGCGGCGAGGCGAAGATTGATTTTGCCCCCGATGGCGTGGTGTTTGTGCTGCGCGGGCAATTGGACCAGGTTGCTGTCACTGAGAGACCAAGGACTGCCGAGTAGCTCTCTCGCAAGCGACGCCACTCTTGACCGCAAAGGCCGCGCATGGCAGGTCAGACTGACCTTTTGACTTCGATGATAAATGCAGGTTCCCATGACGCTTCCTCTCGCTCCTTCGGCCTCCGCCCCGCATATGGACCCGAAGCGCTCCTTTCAGGCGCTGATCCTGACGCTGCACACTTACTGGGCCGACAAGGGCTGCGCCGTGTTGCAACCCTATGACATGGAGGTCGGCGCCGGTACGTTTCACCCGGCAACAACGCTACGCGCGCTTGGCCCCAAGCCCTGGAAAGCCGCTTACGTTCAGCCCTCGCGCCGTCCTTCCGATGGCCGCTATGGTGAAAATCCCAATCGCTTGCAGCATTACTACCAGTATCAGGTGATCCTGAAGCCCAACCCGTCCAACCTGCAGGAGCTTTATCTCGGCTCATTGAAGGCCATCGGTCTCGATCCGCTGTTGCATGACGTGCGCTTTGTGGAAGACGATTGGGAAAGCCCGACGCTGGGCGCCTGGGGTCTCGGCTGGGAATGCTGGTGCGACGGGATGGAAGTCTCGCAATTCACCTATTTCCAGCAGGTCTGCGGCATCGAATGCTCGCCGGTGGCGGGTGAGTTGACCTATGGTCTGGAGCGTTTGGCCATGTATGTGCAGGGCGTCGATAATGTCTATGACCTGAACTTCAATGGCCGCGACGGCGAGGAAAAGATCTCCTACGGCGATGTTTTCCTTCAAGCCGAGCAGGAATATTCCCGCCATAATTTCGAATATGCCAATACCGAAATGCTGCTGCGGCATTTTACCGATGCCGAGAAGGAATGTCAGGCGCTGCTGGATGCCGGTGCGCCGGGCGAAAGCGCCAATCAGGTGCTGCATAAATGCGTTTTTCCGGCCTACGATCAATGCATCAAGGCAAGCCACGTCTTCAACCTGCTGGATGCGCGCGGGGTGATTTCCGTCACCGAGCGCCAGAGCTATATCCTGCGGGTGCGCACGCTGGCCAAGGCCTGCGGCGAGGCCTTTTTGCAGACCGATGCCGGTGGCGCGAATTTCGGCAAGGCCGCCTAAGAGCTTGGAAACGGCTGGGGAGAGGGCAAGGGCATGACGCTGGACACCCTTCTCCGGCGAATGACATGGATGCGGCGCGGCTGGCTGATTCTCGCGGCTCTCTGCGGGGTGTTTTATTTCATTCTGGTGCCGTTTTTTCTCTACACCGCCTGGGTTCAATATGTGGTGGCGGCCACCGGCTTTGCCACCTATACCGGCGTCACCAGCTGGCTGGCGCAGGGTGTTGGTCGCTGGGCGGCTTTCATTGAGATTGGCGCTGTCGTGTTTCGGGTTGCCAGCGCCTGTTTCTGGTTGGCCTGGCTGTGGTTTGCCGTTCACTTCGCCGCCCGTCTTTCACCTGATGCGCCGCCACGACTTGGCCCCTGGGTCTCGGTGATCTGCTGGTTCGTGCCGATCATCAAATATATATTTCCCCAGGTGGTGATGATGGAAATTGCCCGCATCACCATGCGCGATGACCACGCTCCGCCGGAAGGACAAGCGCCGGATCATGATTTGCCCGCCCTGAATGTTCGAGACTTGTACTGGCTCGTCCCATCCATTCTGGTCTGCAATCTGGTGAGCCTGACGGTGATGAATGTCGTATCGCAGGCAGTGGCCGACCAGTTGCAGTTCTCGGCCCATAGTCAACACATCCTGCATCTTGCTGCCGCTGGGGGTGTTGCGAGCCTGCTTTCGCTTTTGGCCATGGATGCCTATGCCCGTACGATGGCGAAAGCCCAGGAAACCAGGCTGGCACGGTTGTTCCTTGATCGCGATCTGCCTGAAGCTTGAAGCCTGAACCTTGAAGGGGTGGCACATTGAAGATTGCAATGGAAACGGCGGCGCGCTACTTGCATAAGCCCTTAAGCCGGAAACGATTTAAGGAATTATGCAGCAGGCAAAAGCCCGGTTAACCCACGGACATGCTCATGACCCTTACCGCCCAGACCGCCGACGCCCTCACCATCCTGCCGCCCGGAAAGCCGCTAACCGGCCATGTCAGCCCGCCCGGTTCGAAGTCGATCACCAACCGGGTATTATTGCTGGCGGGTCTGGCCAATGGCACCAGCCGGTTGACCGGCGCGCTGAAAAGCGATGACACCCGCTATATGGCGGATGCGCTGAGAGCCATGGGCGTCACCGTCGAGGAGCCGGATGAGACCACCTTCGTCGTCACCGGCACGGGCCTGTGGCGCGCACCGGATGAAGCGTTGTTTCTGGGCAACGCCGGTACCGCTACCCGCTTCCTGACGGCGGCGGTGGCGCTGGCCAATGGCCGTTTCACCATCGATGGCGACGAGCATATGCGCAAACGGCCGATCCAGCCGCTGGTCAATGCCCTGCAATCGCTGGGCGTGGCGATTGCCGCCCCAAGCGGCTGCCCGCCGGTTGCCATCGATGCCAAGGGTGCATTTGCCAAAAACCGGGTGGTGATCGATGCCGGTCTCTCCAGCCAATATGTCTCGGCCCTGCTGATGGCCGCCCCGATGGCGGGTGAAGCATTCGAGGTGGAACTGGCCGGTAGCGAGATCGGCGCACGCGGCTATATCGATCTAACGCTTGCGGCCATGCGCGCCTTCGGCGCCCGTATTGAGCAACCGTCCGAGACGATCTGGCGGGTTGACCCGACCGGCTACAAGGCAAGCGATTTCCACATTGAGCCGGATGCCTCCGCCGCCACCTATCTCTGGGCTGCGGAAGTATTGACCGGTGGGAAGGTCGATATCGGCACGCCAGCCGGTCAGTTTACCCAGCCCGATGCCAAGGCCCATGCGGTGATTTCCGCTTTCCCGCAGATGCCCGAGGTGATCGACGGCAGCCAGATGCAGGACGCCATCCCGACCATCGCCGTGCTGGCGGCCTTCAACGAAACGCCGGTGCGTTTCGTCGGCATCGCCAATCTGCGCGTCAAGGAATGCGACCGCATCCGGGCGCTCTCGACCGGCCTCAACGCCATCCGCCTTGGCCTTGCCATGGAAGAGGGCGACGACCTGATCATCGCCTCCGATCCGACGCTGGTGGGACAGACCCTGCCAGCCAGCATCGACACCTTCGCCGACCACCGCATTGCCATGAGCTTTGCACTGGCGGGCCTGAAAGTGGGGGGCATCACCATTCTCGATCCCGGCTGCGTGGCGAAAACCTATCCCGGCTATTGGGACGCGCTGGCGACGCTTGGTGTGGAGTATCAGCGCGACTGAAATTACCCAATCTCTTCATCTTGATGGGGAGTATTTTGGCAATATACAGTCTTGGGTTGCGTAAATCGGAAGCCTTCAATAAATTCCCTCGGTAACCTGGGGGCATTTATGGCTATATCAACTGAACAACAAATTCTAATAGAACAACGTGTAACCAACGAAGCGAAGTCGATGGGCGCAAGCTATGCGCTTTGGTTCTTTGTCGGTTATCTCGGTGGACATCGCTTCTATCTTGGTCGAAAAGGTTCTGCGATTGCGATTCTGCTCATGACTATTGCTGGTTGGCTGCTTGCGGTTGTTGGCGTGGGATTGATTTTGCTTGCAATCGTTGGGCTATGGTTGCTGATCGATGCATTCCTTATTCCGGGCATGGTTGCGGAGCATAAAAACAAGGTGCGCAGCGATCTGCTTCAACAAGCATTGTTGTCGGCTCACTAGGGGGAAAGCGCAAAATGCCATCGGTCAGATGGCATTTTGCCGCCATTGCATGGATGACTTTTCGCTTCGGGCTTGCTAAGTCCGCTTCACGATAAAGCCAACCGTAAAGTCAGTCCCATGCCCGATCTTCTGCTTGAACTTCGCTCCGAGGAAATCCCCGCACGCATGCAGCGCAAGGCGGCGGGCGATCTGAAAAAGCTGGTCACCGATGCACTTGTCGATGCGGGCCTGACCTATGAAGGTGCGCGGGAATACTGGACGCCGCGCCGGTTGGTGCTGGACATTCGCGGCCTGACGGCCCGCTCCGCCGATGTGAAGGAAGAGCGCAAGGGGCCGAGCGTCTCGGCGCCGGAAAAGGCCATTGAGGGCTTTTTGCGCGGCGCCGGGCTTGCCTCCATCGATCAGGCCGTGGTCAAGACCGATCCCAAGAAGGGCGATTTCTACGTCGCGATGATCGACAAGCCGGGCCGCTCGGCGGAAGAGATCATCACCGAGGTGATGCCGGGCATTATCCGCAGTTTTCCCTGGCCGAAGAGCATGCGCTCCGGTGCGGCTTCCATGCCAAGGGGCTCAAGCTATGGCGGCATCGAGGGCAAGGGGTCGGAAAGCCTGCGCTGGGTGCGGCCGCTGCAATCCATTCTCTGTACTTTCGGCTCCGAGCATGACGAAGTGGCGATCATTCCCTTCGACATCGACGGGATCACCGCCTCCAACATCACCTATGGCCATCGGTTCCACGCGCCGGATGCCATCACCGTGCGGCGCTTCGACGATTATGTGTCGAGCCTCGAAAAGGCCAAGGTGATCCTTGATGCCGAGCGGCGCAAGGACATCATCCTGCACGACGCCCGCGACATCGCCTTTGCCAACGGGCTGGATCTGGTGGAAGACGAGGGCCTGCTGGAAGAGGTCTCGGGCTTGGTGGAATATCCGCAGGTCCTGCTGGGTACGTTTGAGGCCGATTACCTGTCAATCCCGGCGGAAATTATCCGGCTGACCATCAAGACCAACCAGAAATGCTTCGTCACCCGGCCAATTGGCGAGAGTGACGCGCTCTCCAACCATTTCATCCTGATCTCCAACATCGCCGCCCATGATGGCGGTGCGGAAATCATCCATGGTAATGGCAAGGTGGTCCGCGCCCGTCTGTCCGATGCCCTGCATTTCTGGAAACGCGACCAGGGCAACCTGCCGGATCTGGAAACGCTTGAAGCCTCTGCCGCGAAATTCGACCTCGACCTTAAAAAACCGCTCGACCAGCGGATGGCCAAGCTGGATGCGCTGAACGTCACGTTCCACGCCAAGCTCGGCATGCAAGGCGAGCGGGTCGCCCGCATCCGTGCCTTGGCCAAGGTTCTGGCTCCTGTCGTCGGTGCTGATGAAGCACTGGTGGACCGCGCCGTGGTGCTGGCCAAAGCCGATCTGCGCACCGAAGCGGTCGGCGAATTCCCGGAACTGCAAGGCCTGATGGGCCGCAAATATGCGACGCTTCAGGGTGAGCCTGAAAGCGTCGCTGCGGCCATCGAGGATCATTACAAGCCGCAAGGCCCATCGGATCGCCTGCCGGAAGACAAGGTGGCGATTACGGTGGCACTGGCCGATAAGCTGGATACGCTGGTTGGATTCTGGGCCATTGACGAGAAGCCGACAGGATCGAAGGACCCGTTTGCACTGCGGCGGGCGGCGTTGGGCGTGGTGCGGATTTTGCTGGAGAAGGGGATTCGGCTACGCTTAAGATACGTTGTTGGCATAGCCGCCTCCACTTTTGAAAATATTAGCCATTCATTTGGTTCGATTGCTGAGGACATTACAGCTGATAACGTTGCTGAATATGCACAAGTACTAACTGGTCTCAATGAGAGACTGTCGGCTATAATGGGGGTTGAAAATATTCGGCGTACCTTTGTAGCATTCACTGTCTTAGAATTTTTCCACGACCGCCTGAAAGTCTACCTCCGCGACCAGGGCGCTCGCCACGACATTATCGATGCGGTCCTGACTCCCGATGCCGACGATCTGTTGATGGTCGCCCGCCGCGCCGAAGCACTCACCGCTTTCATCACCTCCGAAGACGGCAAGAACCTGTTGGCGGGCACCAAGCGCGCCACGCAGCTGCTGGCGGCGGAGGAAAAGAAGGGGACGGTGGTGGCCGATGGCGTGTCCGAGGCGCTGCTGACACTCGACGCCGAAAAGGCGCTTTATGCCGCCATCATCCAGGCCACCCAATCCGCAGCCGAGGCCGTGGCTAAGGAAGATTTCCGATCCGCCATGCAGGCACTGTCCACCCTGCGCGCCCCGGTCGATCGGTTCTTCGAGGATGTGTTGGTCAATGACGAAGACGCCGCCATCCGCGCCAATCGCCTGGCACTGCTGAAGGCGATCCGCGAAGCAACCGGCACGGTGGCGGATTTCTCCAAGATCGCCGGGTAAGGAAAGCAGGCGCAGACATGGATAAAATCCTGATCAGCGCCTGCCTCATGGGCCGTCCGGTGCGCTATGATGGCAAGGGCAAGCCCCTGTATCATCCCGCTATTGCCCGCTGGCAAGACGAGGGGCGGCTGATGGTGTTTTGCCCGGAACAGGCCGGAGGCCTGCCGACGCCGCGTCCGCCAGCGGAAATCGAGCAGGGCGGCAATGGCGAGGATGTGCTGCAAGGCCGCGCCCGCGTTCTGGAAGTGACCGGCGGCGATGTCACCGCAGAATTTATCGCCGGTGGCCGCAACGCGGTGGATGTGGCCCTGGAACAGGGCTGTCGCTATGCTCTGTTGATTGACGGCAGCCCGTCCTGCGGCTCCGGCTTTATCTATGACGGCTCGTTTTCAGGCGCCCGCCATCCGGGCTTCGGCGTGACAGCGGCCCTGTTGAAACAGGCGGGTGTTGCAGTGTTTTCAGATAGGACCATCGAAGCGCTTGAGGCAGCGGTTTCAAGTGGCTCTTAACAGAAAAGCCGCCGGATTGCGCCGGCGGCTTTCGTCTTGGGAGACGGATGGTTTAGCCAGCCCGGCGCATCTGCTGGGCCATGCCACTGAGCGCCGCGCCATCACCCTGCTGGTTGACGCGGAAACCCTGGATCAGGTTGAGAAGGTCGCCGGTGTCGTTGGCGAGAACCTCGGCTGAGGCGGTGGTTTCCTCGGCCATGGCGGCATTCTGCTGGGTGGTGGTGTCGAGCACGTTGAGCGCGGACGAGATCGAGCGGAGCGTGGTATCCTGTTCCTGGGCGCTGGCGGCAATGCGCGCCACCACGTCGTTGGCCTCGGTGATCTGGGTGGAGATCCGCTTCAGGGCTTCGCCGGTGCGGCCCACCAGCTGCACGCCTTCCGTGACCTGAGCCGAGGAGCGCGCGATCTGCGCCTTGATTTCCTTGGCGGCTGCCGCCGAGCGTTGTGCCAGTTCGCGCACTTCCTGAGCGACGACCGCAAACCCCTTGCCGCTTTCACCGGCACGCGCCGCTTCCACACCGGCATTCAGCGCCAGAAGGTTGGTCTGGAAGGCAATCTCGTCGATCACCCCGATGATCTTGGTGATTTCCTCGGAGGATTTTTCGATGCCGCTCATCGCCTCAATGGCGTGGCCGACAATGCCGTCGCTCTGCTGGGCTTCCTGGCTGACCGATTTCACCCGGCTTGCCGCCTCGCGAGCGCCATCGGCGGTCTGGCGAATTGCCACGGTCAACTCGTCCAAGGCTGCCGAAGTTTCTTCCAGATTGGCGGCCTGGCGTTCGGTGCGGGTCGCAAGCTCGCCGGAGGCGCGGCGAATTTCTTCCTTGCTGATGCTGATATCGTTGCCCTTCAGGTTGACGCGGGCCATGGCCTGCTCCAGCCGGGTCAGGGCATCGTTGAAATTATCGCGCAGATTCTCATACTTTGCACCGAGATCGGCACAGCGCACGGTCAGATCGCCGGTTGCCAGCTTCTCCAGCGAGGCGCCGATGGTCGCCACCACATGCGCCTGGGCGCGGGCCTCTTCAGCCTGCCGGTCGGCATTCTGCTGACGCTCGCTGTCCAACTCGCGCTGCTGTTCCTCCTGGCGGGCCACCATGGCATGGCGTTCGCGCACCTTTTCCTGCAAGGATTTGGTGGCCTTGGCCATCATGCCGACTTCATTGCTCATATTCGTGTGGGGAATGGTCAGCGTAACATTTTCATCGGCCACGGCCCGCAGCGCATCGTGAATGGCCGTCAGCGGTCGCGAAATGCCACGGATCACCACATAAGCAGCGGCAAGACCGATGACGAAGACGATCAGGCCCATGGAAATGGCTTTGAAGATTGCCGCATTCACCTCGGCATCGAGATCGTCCATGTAGAGGCCGGTCACGACCACGACGCCCCATGGCTCGAAGGCCTTGGCGTAGGAACTCTTGCGGAAATCATTGCCTTCCTGGCCTGGCTTTGGACCGTAGAAGTCGGTGCGCCCGCCGCCTTCGCGGCCAAGCTTGACCAATTCGTCACGATAGGCAAAGCCCTTGCTATCGGCCTTGCCCTTGAAATTCTGCCCGACGCGCTTCGGATCGGGATGAAACAGCATGTTCACATCATAGTCGTAGCCGAAGAAATAGCCGTCGGGATCGAATTTCAGCGCGTTGATCGTCTCATAGGCCTGCTTTTGTGCATCTGCCCGAGACAGGGTGCCCGCCACTTCCTTGGCATTGTAAAGCTTCATCACCGAAATGGCGGTTTCCACCTCGGTGCGCAGCATTTCATAGCGTTGGGTATAGATGGTTTGCTCTGAGGAGCGGATCTGGAAGAATGTCGCGATTGCGAAAGCCGCCATCAATCCGCCGACCAGAAGGAACAGTTGCAGCGAAATCCTGAGATTTTTCATAGGTGTCTTCCAGCCCCGATCAATTTTCAAGGAGTATAGTGGCATTTGCTAAAAAAAGCCTAAAGACAGTCCCTTGGCAGTTTTCGGTTGTATTTTATCAATAATTGACGAATGGGTTGTGAATCTGCGTTATGTCGCAAATGGCAAATGGCAAATGCATTGGCACAGTCTCAGATTGTCGCCTCATCAACACCATGGGGCCGATAGTGGAGGGATTATTTCAGGCGCAGTTGCATTCTATCTGCATCGAGAGGGTGATAATCATCGCCGACGGCTGCGGTGGTCGTTGCCGTGTCCAGCCCGTCTCCGGCCAGCCCCACCAATTGATTGTCATGGTCCAGCCAACCATCCGCCTTCTGAACGTAAGTGACGGGCGAACCGCCCAGCCAGGCTTCGGTGCGCAGCAGCTGTTTATGGCCGTTGGTATCGCGAAGCTCGATCCGCTGGGTGCCTTCCGCCAGGATTTCCTGGGCCTGTTCCGGTGCTTTTATCGGGGCGCTGGGCGGGCAGGTTGTGCAGGACATAGCCGAAATGCTGGGCGTCGCCACGTCGCCGCCACCGATTATTTCGATGGACGAGGCCTGCGCCGTCTGCACCAGCAACAGGGTGGCAAGAGTGGCGATCACGACACGCATTGACTGGCTCATCAAAGGCTAACTCCTCAAATTCATAGGGAGAGATTAGCCAAAGGATGTTGTCGCGCCGTAATCTGGAATGTTCAAATTTTATCGATTGCTCGTTTTGGATCAGGATTCCAACGACTTTTCGCGGGCAATCGCCTGCCAGCCGATATCGCTGCGGCTGAAACCATTGTCCCACTCGACTTGCCGGGCCAGCGCATAGGCCTTTGCCTGGGCTTCAGCCACCGTCTTGCCGCGGGCCGTTGCGTTCAGCACGCGCCCCCCGGTGGCAATCAACTGGCCATCCTTCAGGGCGGTGCCAGCATGGAAAACCTTTGCCTCATCGCTGGCGGCAGGGACGGCGGCGATGGGGGTGTTCTTTGTGAAGGTGCCGGGATAACCCTTGGAGGCCAGCACCACAGTCAGCGCTGGGTCATCGTGCCACTCGGCTGAAACCTTATCTAGCGTGCCGGTGGCGCAGGCATGCAGCAGCGGCAGAAGATCGCTTTTCAGCCGCATCATCAGCACCTGGCATTCTGGGTCGCCAAAGCGGACATTGTATTCGATCAGTTCGGGGCCTTTTTCGGTGATCATCAGCCCCGCAAAGAACACCCCGGAAAACGGCATGCCCAGTTCCGCCATGCCGCGCATGGTCGGCTCGATGATCTCGCGCAAGGTGCGCTCCACCATGTCAGGCGTCATCACGGGGGCAGGGGAATAGGCACCCATGCCGCCGGTATTGGGGCCGGTATCGCCATCGCCGACCCGCTTATGGTCCTGGGCGGTGGCCAGCGGCAGCAGCGTCTTGCCGTCACACAGGCAGAAGAAGCTGGCTTCCTCACCATCCAGAAACGCTTCCACCACCACTTCGGCACCGGCGGCCCCGAAAGCGCCTTCGAAACAATCATCGATAGCCGATAGCGCCTCGTCCAGCGTCATCGCCACGGTCACGCCCTTGCCAGCCGCCAGACCATCGGCCTTGATAACGATTGGCGCGCCCTGCTGGCGCACATAGGCCTTGGCTTTCGGCGCATTGTTGAAGCGCTGATAGGCACCTGTCGGGATATTGAAGCGAGCGCAGACATCCTTGGTAAAGCCCTTGGAGCCTTCCAGCTGCGCGGCTGCCGCCGATGGACCGAAAACAGTCAGGCCTGCATCGCGCAGTGCATCGGCAAGCCCGGCCACCAGCGGCGCTTCCGGCCCGACCACCACGAAATCCACGGCCTTGTCCTTGCAGAAGGCGATGACGGCGGCGTGGTCGTCGATGTTGATGTCGACCAGTTCGGCATGTTCGGCAATGCCGGGATTGCCTGGGGCGGCGTAGAAGGCGCCGATCAGCGGCGATTGGGCAAGCTTCCAGACCAGCGCATGTTCACGTCCACCCGAACCGATCAGCAGAATATTCATGGCAAAGCCCTCTGGAAAACCTGCCCGGCGGTTAAGGCGGGCAGCCGAAAAGGTCAAGAGGAAAGGTGCGTCGTCGCTGGAATGGCTGGTTTGCCTTCGGATGCCGAGGCTGGAAAACGGGCTTTCCACAGGCCGAGAAAGAAGCGGCGCGAGGGTTTTTCAATCACGCTATAGCTGAGCGTTGCCGCTGCAAGGCTGGCGACAATCATGATAAGGGCGGCAAGCCAGCCGGGAAGGGCGGTGTCAAATGCATTGCGTAGCGCCGTGAGTGTCAGGAAGCTGACCGGCATGTGGAAGAGATAGAGCGAAAAGCTGATCCGTCCTGCAAAGCGCAGCGGAGCCGAGGCCAGCACCGCCTTGGATATTGGCGCTTCGCAGGCGGCGAGATAGACGATGATGGTGGCGATCAGCGCCGTTGACGTTCCCCAGAAGACATTGGCAGCGGCATAAAAGCTTTGGCCGAGAAAGAACAGGGCGATCAGCCCAAGGACCACGAGACCGGACAGCGCCGTTGTGGGTCGGCAATAGCCAGCGGAAAACACCCGGCCTGACAGAGCGCCGAATAGAAAATAGGGAATTTTCGACAGCAGCACGATGCCAGGACCGGGGAAGCCGAGATACATGGCGATGGCAAACCCGCCAGCGATGGCCGCGCAAAGGCCGGGGCGCTTGGCCGGATTTTCAAAACACAGCCAGAGCAGCAGGAAAAACAGATAGAACTGGATTTCCGGTGGCACTGACCAGAACACGCCGCTGGAGCCGAGCATGGCGATATGGCGGACGATCTCCACCAGACCGACGACCGGCTGGATATAGTGCAAGGCCGTAATGGCCGACAATAGGACGACCAGCAGCACCGCGACCAGATAGACCGGATAGATCCGCACGAAGCGATGCACGAGATAATCGGCGACGCTGGCGCGGGTGAAGGGCTTTGTGCCGTACAGATGGGCCATCAGGAAACCGCTGAGCGAAAAAAACAGCGCCACCGAGGGATCGCCGACCAGCAGGGCCGAAAGGCTGATACCGAGCAGCAAGGGCATATGCGAGAGCACCACGGCAAAGGCCGCAAGGCCGCGTAATCCGTCAAGACTCTGGATATATTGGCTTTTATTCATCTCTGGCCCAGTTCTGGCAGGGTATGCCTGTTCCATTTCGAACTATAGGGATAGCGGAGAAAAAGTGAATGGTCATAAATGGTTAACCTTGTTCGGTAGGCGGTTTCCTTGCAGGATGGTTAACCCGCAGGTTGATATTCTGGCGGGTTTCCTGTGGAGTCGCGCTGCTTGGCTGTTGTGTTGCCCGATTGGCTGGCTACAGTGCGCGCCGCACGATCAAGAAGGAAGTTTCATGGCCGACGATATCAAATCCATTGCCGCACTGATTGCGAGCGAGATCAATGCCCGAGCCGATCAGGTGATCTCTGCGGTGGATTTGTTGGATGGCGGCGCCACGGTTCCCTTCATCGCCCGCTACCGCAAGGAAGTGACCGGCGGGCTGGATGATACGCAATTGCGCAATCTGGCCGAGCGCCTGACCTATCTGCGGGAGCTTGGCGCGCGCCGCAAGGCAATTGTCGATAGCATCACGTCACAAGACAAGATGACCGATGAACTGGCCATCAAGATTGCCCGCACCGCCACCAAGGCGGAGCTGGAAGACATCTATCTGCCCTACAAGCCCAAGCGTCGAACCCGCGCCGAAATTGCCCGTGAAAAGGGGCTGGAGCCGCTGGCCAATGCGATTTGGGAAGACCGCAGCAGCGATCCGGCCAAGCTGGCAGAGGCCTATGTGAAGGGTGAAGTGGCGGACGTCAAAGCGGCTCTGGAAGGTGCGCGCGATATTGTTGCCGAAGCCATGGCGGAAAATGCCGACCTGTTGAAGAGCCTGCGTAATTACCTGAAAGACAAGGCAATCCTCTATTCCAAAGTACAGGATGGCAAACAGGCGTCTGGCGAGAAATTTGCCGATTATTTCGACCATTTCGAGCGCTGGGCAACGGTGCCGGGCCACCGGGCGCTCGCCATGCTGCGCGGCTGGAATGAAGAGATTTTGACGCTGACCATCGAGGCCGACAAGGACGATACCTCGCTGATCAAGCCAACTCATCGGATGATCGCGTCCGCCTATCAGATCGGCCAGAAAGGTCCTGCCGATCAATGGCTGATGGAGGTGGCGGGCTGGACCTGGCGGGTGAAGCTCTCCATGTCACTATCGCTGGATTTGATGCGCGACCTGCGGGAGCGGGCCGAGGAAGAGGCCATCCACGTTTTTGCCCGCAATCTCAAGGATTTGCTGTTGGCAGCGCCTGCCGGTTCGCGTCCCACCATGGGTCTTGATCCGGGCATCCGCACCGGCGTGAAAGTGGCCGTGGTCGATGGCACCGGCAAGGTGCTGGAGACGACAACGGTCTATCCTTTCCCGCCGAAAAACGACATTCGCGGCACGCAGGCCGAGCTGGCGGGCCTGATCCGCAAGCACGGCGTCGATCTGATCTCTATCGGCAATGGCACTGGCAGCCGCGAGACGGAAAAGCTGGTGGCCGATATGCTGGCGCAATTGCCCGCGACCGGCAAGAAACCTACCAAGGTCATCGTTTCGGAAGCAGGCGCCTCGGTCTATTCGGCGTCGGAACTGGCGGCCAAGGAATTCCCCAATCTCGATGTGTCCTTGCGCGGGGCCGTGTCCATTGCCCGCCGCTTGCAGGATCCATTGGCGGAACTGGTGAAAATCGACCCAAAATCCATCGGCGTTGGCCAGTATCAGCATGATGTCGATCAGGGCCGTCTAGGCCGTTCGCTGGATGCCGTGGTGGAAGATGCGGTGAATGCGGTGGGTGTCGATCTCAACACGGCATCGGCTCCGCTTCTGGCGCGGGTGTCGGGTTTGGGCGGATCGATTGCCGAAGCAATCGTTGCGCATCGTGACCAGACCGGTCCGTTTTCCAGTCGCAAGGATCTGTTGAAAGTGGCGCGGCTTGGTGCACGCACCTTCGAGCAATGCGCCGGATTTCTGCGCATTCCCGATGGCAAGGAGCCGCTGGATGCTTCGTCTGTTCACCCGGAAGCCTATGGCGTTGCCAAGAAAATCGTCGCTGCCTGCGGGCGCGATCTGCGCACCCTGATGGGCGACAGCAGCCTGTTGAAAGGGCTGGACCCGCGCCAGTTCGTCGATGAGCAGTTTGGTCTGCCCACGGTGAAGGACATTCTGGCCGAGCTGGAAAAGCCGGGCCGTGACCCGCGCCCGAGTTTTAAGACTGCCACCTTTGCTGATGGTGTGGAAGAAATCACCGACCTGAAGCCCGGCATGTTGCTGGAAGGCACAGTCACCAATGTCGCGGCCTTCGGAGCCTTTGTCGATATCGGCGTGCATCAGGATGGGTTGGTGCATGTCTCGCAATTGGCCGACAAATTCGTCAAAGACCCGCATGAGGTGGTGAAAGCCGGTGATGTGGTGAAAGTCCGGGTGGTTGAGGTGGATGTGAAGCGCAAGCGCATTGCGCTCACCATGCGCAAGGATGGTGGAGAGGCGCCGCCGCCATCCGCCCGCGACAATCGCGGCCCGGCGGTGATGCGCAATGCCAACCCGAAACCGGCCCGTGATGAAAAGCCGGCGATGGGTGGCCTGGGGGCGGCACTGGCCGAGGCGATGCGTAAGAAATAACGCCTCACCAGCATCAGCCCGCAAACCGGTGTCCGTTTTTCGATCCGATGCACTGCAAATCATTGCGAGAACACAAAACACGCGCACACCCTGAGGTGAGCGCGTGTTTTGTTTTTCGGAAAAGTTCCCTGGGTTTTTGAAGGTTATGTGACAAAAGCATACTTGTCAGCGTCATTGGAGAGGATAGGGTTGCGGTCAGCGGACAGGCAATCTCTTTCCTTTCAGGAGGTGTCAATGGCATCGTCTCTTCGTGGCATGTTGATGAGGATCATCCGAAAAGGCACGCTGGATGTCATCGGGGCCGATGGCCAGATGCAGCGTTTCGGAGATGGTTCAGGGCCGCCGATTGCGATCCATTTCTTCGATGACCAGGCGGAAGACGAGATCTATCGCGATGCACAGCTAAAGCTGGGTGAGATCTACATGCAGGGCCGGATGGCCTTCGAAAAAGGCGATATCTACGACCTGCTGGCACTGGTGAAAACCAATACGCTGGTGTCCGACCTGACCTTTCCGATGCTCTGGCGCGGGCTGTTGCGGGTGGTGTCGGCAAAAGCGCGGGGGGCTTTGCCTGTTAACCGCAATCGTCGCAATGTCGCCCATCACTACGATCTCAGCGCCAAGCTGTTCGACCTGTTTCTGGACGAGGACTGGCAATATTCCTGCGCCTATTTCAATCCGCCGGGCATTTCGCTGGAGGAGGCGCAATTGGCGAAGAAGCGCCATATTGCCGCAAAGCTGATGGCGGAGCCAGGCCAGCGGGTGCTGGAAATCGGCTCGGGCTGGGGTGGTATGGCGATCTATCTGGCGGAAACCTGCGGGGTCGATGTCAGCGGTATCACGCTCAGCGAAGAACAGCTGAAGGTGTCGCGCGAACGGGCGGGCAAGCGCGGTCTCGGCGACAAATTGCGTTTCGATTTGCAGGATTACCGGACCCTGAAGTCCCAGCCTTTTGATCGGCTGGTGTCGGTCGGCATGTTCGAGCATGTCGGCCCAACCCATTACCGGCATTATTTCCGCAAGGTGCATGAGCTGATGCAGGATGATGGGGTGATGATCCTGCATTCCATCGGCCAGCCTTATCCGGCGCTCTACAACAATCCGTTTTTCGAGAAATATATCTTCCCCGGCGGCTATATTCCTTCGCTCGCCGAAGTCCTGCCGGCCATCGAAAAATCCGGCCTGCTGGTGGCCGATTGCGAAATCCTGCCGATGCATTACGCCCATACCCTGCGCCATTGGCGAAACCGGTTTATGGCACGCCGCGATGAGGCGGCGCGGCTCTATGACGAACGCTTCGTGCGGATGTGGGAGTTTTATCTCGCAGGCTCAGAAATGGCCTTCACCCACGAGGATTTCTTCATTTTCCAACTGCAAATCACCAAGAAGCGGATGAGTGTGCCTGACAATCGCGATTATATCGCCGGGCGTGAAGAGGCGCTGAAGGTGGCGGAAGCGTTGCGCGCACCCTTGGAAAAGGTGTTGTTCTGAATGAGCCGGTGCCTGTTGGCCAAGGCTTAAGGACAGTTTTCTTAGGCGCGGATTTGGGCTATCACGTCAGCATGAGCACCGCCAGCGACACCACCGCCCGCGTCCAGGACGCGCTTTCCGATAATTGGGTCTACCGCCTGTTGCCACGGGCGGTCTGGCCCTATGCGCAATTGGCCCGTTGGGACCGGCCAATTGGCTGGGAATTGCTGATGTGGCCGTGCTTCTGGTCCTCGGCGCTAGCGGCTAATTTTCTGGCATCCAGCGGAGCCTTGCCGGTCCTTACCTTCATCGCCCATCTTCTTCTGTTTTTCGTCGGCTCCGTCGCCATGCGCGGTGCCGGTTGCACCTATAATGATCTGGTCGATGAGAAGATCGATATGGAAGTGGCCCGCACTCGCTCGCGCCCCTTGCCTTCGGGGCGGGTAACTCGCCGCCAAGCCAAACTATTCATCATCGCCCAGGCGGTGGTTGGTGCGGCGGTGCTGTTCTGCTTCAACGGCTTTTCCATCCTGCTTGGCTTGGCGTCGCTGGCCATCGTGGTGATCTATCCCTTCGCCAAGCGGTTTACCGATTGGCCGCAGTTTTTCCTTGGTCTGGCCTTTTCCTGGGGCGGGTTGATGGGCTGGGCCGGGCTGACGGGGGCGCTGTCTTTGGCGGCCGTGCTGCTCTATGTCGCCGCCGTGGTTTGGACCATCGGTTATGACACGATCTATGCCCATCAGGACAAGGAGGATGACGCCCTGATCGGCGTACGTTCCACCGCAAGGTTGTTTGCCGAGGACACCAAGATCTGGCTCACCGGATTTTACGGAGCGATGGGCCTGTTGCTGGCCCTGTCCTTCGTGCTAGCCGGTGCCGGTTTCCCCGCCTATCTCGGCCTGCTGGTGGCGCTGGTTCTGCTCGGCTACCAGATTAAGGTGCTGGATATCCATAATCCCTTGCAATGCCATGCGCTGTTCAAGCTGAATGGCAAGGTTGGGCTGATCCTGTTTATCGGTCTTGTTGTCGCCATTCCCTTCGCCTGATCGCTCGGCCCGACGGCTAGAGAATATAAGAGACTTCTTGTATTTACTTTCAAAATAGGGTACCCCCCTATACTATGAGCCATACAATCAAACACCAGGCCAAGCTTCTCGCCCGCATCCGCCGGATGAAGGGACAGATGGAGGCCATCGAAACCGCGCTACTGGCTGAAAAGCCTTGCGGCGATATCATGAACCTGACGGCCTCGGTGCGGGGAGCCCTGACCGGGCTGATGACCGAATTGGTCGAAGAGCATATCCGCGAGCATATCGTTGCCGAAGATCTCGGCGCATCCGAGCGTCATCAAGGCGCCGACGAACTCATCGACGTGATCAGGAGCTACCTGAAATGACCCACGACCCGACGTCTCACGGCCACGATTCTCATGGGCATGGCGATCATCCGCATCCGCTGGGCAATCGCCACAGCCATGTCTTTCTTGGCAGAGACCATCAGCGCAATGAGCGTCGCACCTGGGCGGTGATCGGCGTCACCACGGTGATGATGGTGGTGGAAATCGTCGCGGGCAATCTGTTTGGGTCCATGGCGTTGACGGCGGATGGCTGGCATATGGCCACCCATGCCGGGGCGATTTTTGTTTCGGCGCTGGCTTATAGCTTGGCGCGGCGCCATGCTGATAACAGTGGTTTTACCTTCGGAACCGGCAAATTTGGTGATCTGGCCGCCTTTTCCAGCGCGATCTTTCTCGGCCTTGTGGCTGTTATCATTGCCTGGGAAAGCCTTTGGCGGGTGTTTCAGCCGGTCGCCATCAACTTTAGCGAGGCCATCGTCATCGCAATTATCGGTCTGGCCGTTAATCTCGTTTGCGCCCTGCTGCTTCAGGAAGATCATCATCACGGCCACAAACATGCCCATGACCATGGGCATCACGAACACGGCCATCACGCCCATTCAGAAGCGTCCGGCAGCCATGGCGGGCGCGACCGTAATTTGCGCGCCGCCTATATCCATGTGCTGGCGGATGCACTGACATCTGTCATGGCGATTGCGGCCCTGCTGCTTGGCAGTTTTTTCGGCTGGCTCTGGCTCGATCCGCTGATCGGCGTGGTCGGCGCGCTGGTCATCGGCAGCTGGGCCTTCGGCCTGATGCGCGATAGCGGCATGGTTCTGCTTGATCATGTCTCGGAGGGTGAAGACCTCTCCGGCACTATTCGCCGGGTGATCGAAGCGGAGGGCGCTGATATTGCCGATCTCCACGTTTGGCAATTGGGGCCCGGTCATCACGGTGCCATCGTTTCGCTGGTGGCACATGAGCCGCAATCTCCAGCCTGGTACCGCGAAAAATTGTCCCAGATTGCCGCTCTGTCCCATGTGACTGTCGAGGTTGAGCGCGCCGAAGCGGCATAATTGTCGCCAACGATCAGACGTGATCGAGCACATTTTCCGGGATACGACGCATCGAAACGACACATGGCCCGCCTTTTCCTGCGAGCCATGTTAAAAATATTCGCGTATCGACAACCGCTCTGTTAACGGCGGGCGATGATTTCCTTGCCGGAAATTTTCATCGCAACGCCCAGCGAACCGGTGGTGCGGCGGACCAGAAAGCGCGGGCGACGCTCTGCGAAATAGGAATGGCGACGGCGGCTGCGCGGCGGCTCGGCGCGCAATTCGCCCAGATGCTCTTCCAACGGCCGGGCAACACCATCAGCCTCGACCATCAGCATCGGAATGCGGAAGGTTTCAGCCCAGCTGCGCCAGTCGGCGGCGATATCGCAGAGATCATGGGCAACCAGCAGCGGAATGCACAGGTCCGGATCGGCGTGATGCAGTTCCAGCGTCACGGTCACTTCGCCATTGCCATGGTCGATGGCACGGGCGGCAATGCCTTTGAAAGCCCGGGCTGGAAGGGCAAAGGACATCGGCAAGCCGCTGGCCGGAAGGATCTTGCGCAGCACGGCACCGCGCTCGTCGAGTGTAACGGAGACATTACCGGAAGCATCGCGCAGCGTGTAAGTTACATGTTGCGGGAACCGTGATGGTTCCAATCGAAACGTTGCTCCGGCCCAGACGGGCTTCATAACCGTGTTCGTCATCTTACTACCCTTGTTTTACCTGAGAGCCGTTATTGCTTCTGCTCTTTTCACTGGGACTTTTCGTCCTCTGAGGCCAAAGATAGCCTTGCCGGGTTCCGGACCGCTTAAAAATCGCGGTTAAGAAAACTTTGCCGTTCCAGATGGTTATCGAATTGCCAGCGCTAACGGTTTCGATTTGGTGAACGGCTTTTGTAAAATTGCGAAGGATTAGTTAAGAGTATTCTACTATGTTTGGATGATAATGCTACGACAACCTGCGTCAGTCACCAACCTTTATTGGTATGATCGGTGAATGTTACAATACGTGTAGAACTTCCGGAAAATTGCTTTTTGGTTGTGTTTGGCAGGTTGTCGTGTGAATGCCGCGAATGGAACGCGGCGGGCGACAGGCTTGTGAGTATCTCTCGCTTGACGCCATTCTGCCTTGCGGCAAAAGCCAGGAGCAAGGCAGGTAGGCCATGATGGGTTACCCGACATCCGCATGACGCAACCGGCCAGGGGTGGTTAGGGGCAGGGTTATGCGGTGATTGAGGGCGTTGCAGCCAGGGACGTGGCGGGCGACGCTTTTGGAGCTTATCGAGGAACGCAGTGCCATGGTGTCTACTTATATCGGTTATGATCTTGTCAATCGCGATATGAAAGCGAGCCTGAAACGCGTGTCTCAGGAGCCTGAGGTGGCCCGCGAGCAGAAATATTACCAGGAGAATATCGGCAAGGTCAAAACCGTCGACGACTTCATGAACGACGACCGGCTCTACCAATATACGATGAAGGCCAACGGCCTGGAAGACATGACCTACGCCAAGGCCTTCATGAAAAAGGTGCTGGAAAGCGATCTGTCCGACGAAAACAGCTATGCCAACAAACTGTCCGACGACCGTTACCGCGATTTTGCCCGGTCTTTCAATTTTTCCGCCGAGACCGCTGATATCCAGACCGACAAGCAGGAAGAGGATGTGATTGGCCTTTACAAGCAATCGCTTGTCACCGAAGGCGACGATGCCAAGGAAGAGGTGCAATATTACGATTCCGCCATCGACAAGGTCACCAATGTCGATGACCTCTTGAAAAACAGTCGCCTGACCAAATTCGTGCTCGAATCCTATGGGCTCGACACCAAATATTATTCCACCGACCATTTGAAAAAGATTCTGACCAGCGATGTCAACGACAGCACCAGTTACGTCAATACGCTGACCACCAACAAGTCGGATTACCTGAATATCGCCAAAGCATTTTCCTTCAATACCGACGGTTCGCTTAAAAATGCCACGGCCCAGACCTCCGAGCAGAAAACGGAGATGGAAGATCTCTATCTGGAGGAAGTCCCCAGCACCGAGACCGCCTACCAGGCCGAGCGCGAAGCCGCCTACTACAAGGAAAAGATCGCCACTGTCACCAAGGCCTCTGATATCACTGGGGATTCGCGGCTGTTCAGCTATGTGAAGACGGCGCTGGGCATGGACAAGAACACGCTGAAATCGACCTTTGAGAACATCGTCACCAGCGATCTCAACGACGCCAACAGCTATGCCAATACCCAGGGCAAGGTGAAGGGAGAATATGCGAAGATCGCCGCTATGTTCAACTTCGACACCAGCGGTAATGCCACGGCTGGAAACGCCCAGAGCGAGACCCAACTGGCTCAGACCGCCAGCGGCTATATGACCAATTACGATGATCAGGACCAAGCCGATCTCGATTCGCTGACCACCTATTATTCCACTCAGATGAAATCCATTGCCAAGGTTGATGACCTGCTCGGCAATGAGAAAATCTACGATATGGTGATGAAGGCCTATGGCATCGAGACCGACGAGTTTTCCAAGGCGGACCTGAAAAAGGTTCTGACCAGCGATATGAATGATCCCAAGAGCTATGCCAACAAGACCAGGGACGAGCGGCTGATCAGCCTGGCTTCCGCCTTCAATTTCAAGGAGGATGGAACCGCTGACGTGCCGCTTCTGGCCCAATCGGAGCGCACCATCACCGAGGTGGCCAAGGACTATATCGTTCAGAAAACCCGGTTTCTGGAGGGCACGGAACAGACTGAGGCCAAGACGAAGGCGGAGGAGGACTCCAAATATTACCAGGAGAATATCGTCAAGGTTACATCTGTCACGGATCTGCTCAAGGATCGCAAGCTGGTGGATTTCGGCCTGACGGCGCACGGGCTCGACCCGGAAGATGTCAGCGACGATATGCTCAAGCAGTTGTTTTCGTCCGATCTCACCGATCCGAAAAGTTTCGCCAATACCCAATCAGACGAGGACTATGCGAAATTCGTCGCCTCCTATAATTTTGACAGTAGCGGCAAGATTTCCCAGGAAAATGCCGATGGTGTGCAGAACCGCAGTGAGACCTTTAACACCGAAAATCTCTATCTGCACCAGACCCTGGAAAACGAACAGGGCGAAAGCGACCAGGGTGTGCGTCTTGCCCTTTACTGGGATCGCATGTCGTCGACCATTACCTCGGCCTATGACATTCTCGGCGATACGGCGCTGCTAGAAGTGTTCCGCACCGCCTATAGCCTGCCCAGCGACATGAGCAATATGGATATCGAGCAGCAGAAAAAGGTCATCGAGAAGAAGATGGACCTGAAGGATCTGAGTGATCCTGAAAAGCAGAAGAAATTCCTGCAACGCTTTACGGCCATGTACGATCTGGAGAACAATACAGGCTCCTCTGCCAATGCCGCGCTGACCATTCTCGGCGGCAGCTCTTCGACCAGCGGTATCAGCGCCAGCCTGCTGGAATCTGTCAACAGCCTGTAAAGACTACGCTATCTGTTATGTAAATCCCCTAGATCCTTCCGGTTTAGGGGATTTATACAGTCGTTCCCGCTTGCTCTCGTCTGTGGCAGTCGATATATCCCATCAGATATATCGATCAAAGGGAGCATGAGATGAAAGCGGGTTGGGAAATGATAGCCAAAGCCAGAACAACTATCGTGGATCGGCTGCCAGCAATCCTGACGGCTTTGATGCTCTTCGGCGCCCCCCAGGCGGTTGCCGCCGACCAGAGCCTGACGGTGTTTGCTGCCGCCAGCCTGAAAGAGACCATCAGTAAGATTGCCGATGATTGGAAGGCTGAGACCGGTCGGGAGGTTAAGCTGTCCTTCGCCGCCTCCTCGGCGCTGGCAAAACAGATTGATGAAGGCGCCCCCGCCGACCTGTTCATCTCCGCTGACCTCAACTGGATGGACCATCTCGACAAGGGTGGTGAACTTGTGCCGGGCAGCCGTGTCAACCTGCTGGGCAACCGGATCGTGCTGGTGGCGGCGTCTTCATCCACGGTGACGACAAAAATTGCCCCCAGCTTCGATCTGGCTGGGCTTTTGGGGGATGAGCGGCTGGCTATGGCCAATGTTTCCTCGGTGCCCGCCGGTGTCTATGGCAAGGCGGCGCTGGAAAATCTCGGCGTATGGGCGAGCGTCAAGGACAAGGTCGCGCAGGCGGACAATGTCCGCGCCGCATTGCTGCTGGTGTCGCGTCAGGAAGCGCCGCTCGGCATCGTCTATGAAACCGATGCCAGGGTTGATCCAGGCGTGAAAATCCTTGACCGGTTCCCGGAAAATTCCCATCCGGCTATTGTCTATCCGGCAGCGGTGCTGAAGGCTTCCAACAATCCCGATGCCCAGGCGTTTCTCGCCTATCTGCAATCGGTGACAGCTTCGAATGTGTTCCGCGCCGCCGGGTTTACAGTGTTGACGAAGATCAATTGACAAACGCTGTCGACCTATGGCCCGTTGAGCCATGATTGACGCGCTCTCCGCTGACGAAATCACCGCGATCCTGCTCAGCCTGAAAGTGGCGCTGACGGCTGTTGCCGTCTCGCTGCCGCTTGGCATCGGCATGGCCTGGCTGCTGTCGCGCACCTCCTTCTTAGGGCGCAGCCTGCTGGACGGGCTGGTGCATCTGCCGTTGATTCTGCCGCCTGTTGTCACCGGATATCTGCTGTTGATCACCTTCGGTCGGCGCGGCGTGGTTGGCGGTTTTCTGGATCAATGGTTCGGCCTGGTGTTTTCCTTCCGCTGGACGGGGGCGGCGCTTGCCTCCGGCATTATGGGCTTTCCCTTGATGGTGCGCGCCATCCGCCTGTCGCTGGACGGGGTGGACCGCAAGCTGGAAACCGCAGCGGCCACGCTCGGCGCATCGCCGATCATGGTGTTCTTCACGGTTACCCTACCGCTGATCCTGCCCGGCATCGCGGCCGGTGCCGTGCTGGCCTTTGCCAAGGCGATGGGCGAGTTTGGCGCGACCATTACCTTCGTGTCGAATATTCCCGGTGAAACCCAGACCCTGTCCGCCGCCATCTACACCTATACCCAGGTGCCGGGCGGCGATGCCGGTGCGCTGCGGCTGACACTGGTTTCTGTTGTCCTATCGCTGCTGGCGTTGCTTGCCTCCGAGCTGCTGACCCGGCGCCTGACCGTGCGAATGGCGGGCTGATGCTGGAAATCGATATTCTTCACCGCCAAGGCAGTTTCGATCTTGAAGCCGATCTTCAACTGGGGCCAGGGTTGACGGCACTGTTTGGCCCATCCGGATCGGGCAAGACCACGATGATCAATGCCGTGGCCGGGTTGATCCGCCCCGACCAGGGAAGGATCACCTTCGAGGGTCGGGTCTGGAGCGATGCGCAGAACGGCACTTTCCTGCCGCCGCATCGCCGCCGGATCGGCTATGTGTTCCAGGAGGCGCGGCTTTTTCCACATTTGAGCGTGCGGGCCAATCTCACCTATGGCCGGTATTTTACCCCGAAAGCCGAACGGCGCGAAGACCTGTCCCGAATCTGCGATCTGCTCGGGATCACCGATTTGCTGGACCGCGCCCCCAATGGATTGTCGGGTGGAGAAAAGCAGCGGGTTGCCATTGCCCGTGCCCTGATGGCCAGCCCGAAACTTCTGCTGATGGACGAACCACTGTCGGCGCTGGACGGCGCCCTCAAAGCGCAGATCTTGCCCTATATCGAGCGGATTCGGGATGAAGCGGGAGTGCCGATCCTCTATGTCAGCCATGCTGTCGAGGAAGTCACCCGGTTGGCCAGCCGGGTGGTCACGATGAGCAAAGGCCACGCCTTAAGGGTGGACGCGGGCGAGGGGGCTTTGCTTCATCTGCCAAGGCTCGGCGACAGCCGCCCCGGCAGCTTCCTGCATGCCCATGTCACCGGCCATGCCCGTGAGGAAGGTTTGACGCTGGCGACAAGCCCTGCGGGTCCGCTCTACCTGAAATATGCCGATCTACCCATTGGCACCCCGATCCGCCTGTTCGTCGCCGCCAGCGATCTGGTGCTGGCGACAGGCGAGACGGGTCAGCTTTCCACCCTCAATCGCCTGTCAGGCAAGGTGACGGCTATTTTCGAGACAGGCCCCGGCATCGTCGTCAGGGTTGATTGCTCCGGTCAGGTCATCGACGCCGAAATCACCCGCCGCTCGCTGAGCGCCTTGGATCTGGCGCCCGGCAAGCCGGTTTCGGTGCTGTTCAAGGCGGTCTCGGTGGCCGAGGCAGGTGTTTATCGGCTGCGGACTGAGCCTTTGCGGTGAACCACGGGCCTTGGTATGATGGCCTGCTGTATCACTCAGGTGGCATGATCCGGTCGGCCGCCATTGCCTCCAGCCAGGTGAGATCCTCGGCCAGCGTTGAGCGGATCTTTACGTCCATCATTTGCGCCCGTATCAGCAGGGCCTCGCCGAAGGGTGTCAGGACAGCGCCACCGCCGCTTTTGCCGCCATGGCGGGTGGTGATCGATGGTTCCCTGAACATCCGGTTGATTTCATCGGCCAGAAGCCAGGCGCGGCGATAGGACATGCCCAGGGCAGCGCCCGCCGCCCGGATCGAGCCATGCTGGCCGATCAGCTGTAGCAATTGCACCTTGCCCGGTCCAAGCCGCGCCCCATTCTCCAGATCGATCCGGAACAGCACCTTGTCCGGTGCGGGATGCGAATTGTCGTGGGAAGGCACTGTGTCTGCCATCAGCCGGGCACCACCTTGCCGGGGTTCATGATGCCGGCGGGGTCGAAGGCCTGTTTGATGCGGGTCATCAGCACGGTTTCAATGTCCGGCCTTGTCTCGGCCAGTTCCTGGCGCTTCAATTGGCCGACCCCATGTTCGGCGGAAATCGAGCCGCCATGGGCGCGGACGATATCATGCACGACCTTGTTGATTTCGCGCCAGCGGCCAATGAACTGCGCCTTGTCGGCACCGATGGGCTGGCTGATGTTGTAATGGATATTGCCATCGCCCAGATGGCCGAACGCGCAGACCCGCGCACCCGGCATGGCGGCGAGCACCGCCTCTTCCGCTTGCCGCATGAAGGCCGGGACCTGGGCAATTGGCACCGAAACATCGTGCTTGATTGAACCGCCTTCCGGCTTTTGCGCATCCGACATGCTTTCACGCATGTGCCAGAGCGCCTTTTGCTGCGCCACCGAACCGGCGACCACGGCATCCTCGATCAGCCCGGCCTCTACGCCCTGTTCCAGCACGTCATGCATCATGGTTCTTGCCGTTTCAACGGCATCGGATGTGGCAATATCGACCAGCACATACCAGTCGTGAACGGAGGCCAGCGGATCACGGACATTGGGAATATGGCGGCTGGTGAAATCGACGCCGATGCGTGGCATCAGCTCGAAACCGGTCAGCGCCGGACCGCAGAGCGCACCGGCCTTTTCAAACAGCGCCAAAGCTTCCACCGGCGATTTAAGCCCGACGAAGGCGACTTCATGGCCAAGCGGCTGCGGATAAAGCTTCAGCACGGCTCCGGTTATGACCCCAAGCGTGCCTTCCGCGCCGATGAACAGGTCGCGTAGGTCATAGCCGCTATTGTCCTTTTTCAACCGCCGCAAGCCATTCCAGATCTCGCCGGTCGGCAGCACCACTTCAAGGCCGAGGCACAGTTGGCGCATATTGCCATAGACCAGCACGGCGGTGCCACCGGCATTGGTGGCGAGATTGCCGCCGATCCGGCAGGAGCCTTCCGAACCGAGCGACAGCGGAAACAGCCGGTTGACATCATTCGCCGCCTTCTGGATGTCGGCCAGAATGCAGCCCGCGTCGGCGACGATCACATTGCCGACTGGATCGACCTCGCGCACCGTGTTCATCCGCTCCAGCGATAGCAGGATATCGCTGGAATTGTCGCGTGGCACCTGGCCGCCGACCAGGCCGGTACCGCCGCTGACCGGCACGATCGGGCTTTTCGTTTCGCTGGCCAGCGCGAGGATTCTGGAAACCTCTTCGGTCGAGCCGGGCTTCAGCACCAACGGCGAAGCGCCGTGGTAAAGGCCGCGGTTTTCGGTGAGATAGGGTGTGATATCAGCCTGATCGGTCAAGGCATTTGCGGGGCCGACAATGGCGATGAACCGCTCGAGCAGGGCGGCGGAAAGGGGCATGTCAGTCATGGCGTTTCGTCCTTGTATTCTATCGCCGCACACCATCACCGTGGCGCAGCGGCCCGCTCCAGCCGGTCGTTGATTGCATCTCCCAGCCCATGGGTGGGAATGGCGGTGAAGGCGATGCGGGCAGCACCGCTGGCATCGGCCCGCTTCATGAAGCTGAACAGATTGGCGGCGGCCTCGGCGAGGTCGCCATCCGCACTCAAATTGAGCACGAGGGCAGCCTTTTCAAGCCCTTGAGGGACGGCAGAGCCAAAAGTGATCACGGCCTCATCGGCAAAAACCGAGGTCGCATTCAGCCGCACCGCCGCCTCCGGGGCATAATGGGAGGCCAACATGCCCGGCGCCTCGATGATTGCACCCGATTTTTGCGGGCGGATCACCCGCAAACCGGTCGCGTCTTCCACCGCCTCCACCGAAAGCCCGCCGGGGCGCAGCAGCCGGACCTGGCCGTCTTCCACCTTCAGGATGGTGGATTCAACCCCGACGCCTGCCGCCTCGGCATCGAGGATCAGCGGGATTTTCGCCCCGAGATCCTCTTCGACATGGGCAGCGGTTGTCGGACTGATCTTACCCGAGGTATTGGCGCTTGGGGCGGCCAGCGGCTTGCCGAAGGCGGCGATCAGCGTGGCGGCAAAGCCTAGAGGCATGCGCAGGCCAACCGTGTCCAGCCCGGCCGTTGCCAAGGGGTGAATGGCGCAGCCTGGGGCGAGCGGCACAATCAGTGTCAACGGCCCCGGCCAGAACCGCTCCGCCAGTTGCCGCGACAGGGGATCGAAGACGCCGTAGCGCTCGGCCATGGCAAGATCGGCGACATGGCAGATCAGCGGATTGAATTGCGGGCGGCCTTTGGTCTCGTAAATCCGGGTAATGGCCTGCGGATTGGTGGCATCCGCCGCCAGCCCATAGACGGTCTCGGTCGGCATGGCGATCACCTCGCCAGCCTCAAGCAAAGGCAGCGCGGCGCGGATGGCCGGTTCCGGGGATGTGATGACTGAGAGGAGCTGTGCCATGCCTGCCTGATTGCCGCTGTTTCCCTGGTGAAATAGCCTGACGTCGCCCGTGGCGCAAACGACTTTTACCAATGCACCACCGTCTTCATCCATGGCTTTTCACAGTCTCTTCACCAATCCATAAAATTTTAAATACAGCCGTAACCGAAAGAAAGAAGTGTCGCGCTACTGTGCCACCAATCAATGATTCGATGTGGGGAAGCATCCGATGCAGCCTATGAAAAATCCGGCCTCCAGCATTGCGCTGCGTGTAGCGACAGCCATGCATCAGATGGGGATCGAGGGTCTGCCACGCAATTACGAACTGGTCTATGAAGCCTATTCCGGCAGCAACCCGGATCTGGTGCGCGAGTTCATCGCGCTCGGCAAGGTCAAGACCCAGGACGCGCTGGATGCACTTGGTCGCAAATACCTGCCCCATCACCATGAAGACGGTCTTTTGGCCCGCCACAACAACAAGGTGCGCGCCGAAATGAGCAGCTTCATCAGCTTGCTCAACCAGGAAAAACTGTCGCTGACCGATTATGGCCGTCTGATCGGCGATGCCACCAAGGGCATCCTGACCGACACCGACCTTGGCAACCCGGAACTGAGCCGCTCCATCCAGGCGCTGAAGGCCGCCACCGACCAGCGCGTCGCCGAAAACAGCAATGTCGTGAAAACCGTGGTGGAAAAGACCGAGCAGCTCGCCGATGTGCAGCGCGAGGCCGATCAGGTGGAACAGGCGAAATTCGTCGATCCGCTGACCGGCATGGGCAGCCGCCGCGCCTTCAACAAGGCCTTGGCAAAAGTCTATGCCAATCCGGCCCTGCCAACGCTCTGCGGTCTGGCGGTCGGTGAAATCGACGATTTCGCCAAGCTCGCCGATCATCTTGGCCCGACGGTAACCGAACGCTTCATCAAGCAGATCGCCAAGGTGGTGAAGGCCGTGGCAGGCAAGGACGATCTCGCCTGCCGCTTCGACGGCAGCCGCTTCGGCCTGTTGTTCTACACGTCAGACCAGGACGAAATCAGCCGCATCGTCAACGCTGTGCGCGTCAAGCTGAAGGCCACCGCAGTGGTCAATGCCGGCTCCAACGGCTCACTTGCCGCACTCACCATGTCCTTTGGCATCTGCCTTTCCGAACAGGCCCCCAATGCCTTCGACCTGATGACCTATTCTGAACGCGCCCTCACAGCCTCAAAATCTTCCGGTGGCGATACAGTGACGCTCTATGGCGTGACAGAAAACAGCTATGTGCCGAAGGATTGGCTGATCTACAAGCCGCATGTGGTGTGATGTAACAGTCTATCCAATAATCGCCGCTGGCCGTCTGCAAATGGCAATTTCTGCGCTTGCCTGATGCATTCGCATTTTCGAACGAAAAACCGCTTCGCACTTTTTCTGAAATGCTTGTACTCACGTACATTAAGTACGCTCCGTTCCGGTTCTCGAAATCACCATTTTCGCCAGGCCAACAGCAATTCTTGAACAGACTGTAAAACCCCCGCTTAAACGACGGGTGACAGAGCAATTGCCTATAGCATCAGGCTGAAAAGTCGATGTGCCAACCTAAAGTCTGTCAGGTTCAGATTGAACCAGACAGACTTTAGGTTTCTTTGTTTTCGGTTGTCTTTTCGAGAAGACCGGTTGCCAATTTTTCCTGGCGAAACTCTATTGGCCCGCATATTCGCGGCATGTTTCTTCTGTATAGCGATCCGTCCCTTTCAGGGGGTATTCAGTTTGCTGCGCACCGCTCCCGCAGCAAATAACGCTATAAGTGCAAAATAATTTAGCATCTCCTGTTTTGGGTGCATTAAATTAAGGGATGCTTAAGTTAATGTTTCCAATATTGGGTTGTTGCAGATGCATCTGCACGTTTTGAGCGTTTCATGAAATTGAGTGGTCTGCTTTATGACAATGCAGGCACCCTGTTGTCCGGATGGAATGATAGCCAGCCCGCAACAACAAATCGGCAACGAGGCTCTATCGGCCTTGAACCATCATGTGCGTTTGATGATCCGTTTGGCTGGGGGCCAGCGGATATCTCTATGCTGTGATTTTTCTGATTTTGCGGGTCTTTCACACATCGCACCGCTCGTCTGTGGTCGCAGCCGCGGGGGGTAGCTTTTGTCATCATGGGTGGGGGCGTAAAGCCCTATACGGGGAGAGACAATGTCGTTTTTATCAAATATCACCATCGCAAAGAAGATCTACATTGCCTCGGGGCTTGGGGTGGCCATGGTAGTGGGCATGGTTGCCAATCAGCAATGGACGAACAGCACGATCAAGGCAGCGCAGGACATTGTCGCCCGTGAGCAAACGGTTCTCGATGGTATCTCGGCCAGCGAAAAAGCGTTTGTGGAGATGAAGAGCGGCGTACGCAATATCATGCTCGCACCCACCGTCAAGGAGGTTGATGCCGAGCTGGCGGCGGTGAATAAATCAGCCCTCAATGGTCAGAACAGTCTGAAAGAGGCGATGCGCGTTGCAGTGAACGCGGATGCGTTGCAGGCCATTTCGACAGGTCTCGGCGATTACGCAACCGCTTCCATCAAGATCAAGGATTTCGTCAAAGAGCAGCGGGCCCAACAAAGTCAGGACCTCGTCGCGCTGACTGCACGACGTGATCAATATACCAGACCGATCACTTCGAAACTCAACGAGTCCATTCAAAGCGCGGTTGCGGCGTCCCGCAAGGTCACGACAGATGCCCGCAACTCTCTTCAAGCGACGGAAGCGCGCTCCGCGACGATCAATGGTACGATCCAGATTTTGATTGTGCTGGTATTGATCGCAACGGCTTTTGTATTGCGAAGCACCGTGGTGATACCGATCAAGTTGCTGGTTGAAGCCATGAACAGGCTCTCCTCTGGCGATACCAGCCGTAGGGCGGACTTTGGCCCACGGGGCGATGAAATTGGCTTGATGTGCGATGCCGTTGAGGTTTTCCGGGAAGATGCCGTTGCCAAGCGCCAACTGGAGTCAGAGGCGGAAACGAACCGCCGCCTTGCTGAACAGGAGCGTATCCAGACGCAGCTGAAGGCCGAGGAAGATGCCCGAGAACGCTTGATGATTGCGACCTCCGGTCTGGCCGCAGGGCTGCGGCGTTTGGCCAGTGGCGATCTGACGGTTGAGCTGCGCGAAGCTTTTTCGGAAGAGTTTGAAAGCCTGCGGCAGGACTTTAATCAATCGGTGCGCACGCTTGGTGAAACCATGGGCGCTATCCTCGACTCTGTCAGCAACATCAATAACGGTTCCACTGAGATTGCGTCTGGCGCAGGTGATCTTTCTAAACGCACCGAACAGCAGGCGGCAGCACTTGAAGAAACCTCCGCCGCGCTGGATGAAATTACCGTCAACGTGTCCAACTCGGCCAAGCGCACCCAGGAGGCGCGTGCCGTGGTGATTGAGGCCAACAAAGCCGCGCGCCAATCTGGCCAAGTGGTGGCCAACGCCGTCGATGCCATGCAGCGCATCGAGGCATCTTCCAGTCAGATCTCCAACATTATCGGGGTGATCGACGAAATTGCCTTCCAGACCAACCTTCTGGCCCTGAATGCAGGCGTTGAAGCCGCCCGTGCAGGCGAAGCGGGCAAGGGCTTTGCCGTGGTTGCCCAGGAAGTGCGTGAACTGGCCCAACGCTCGGCGCAAGCCGCCAAGGAAATCAAGGAACTGATCCGCAATTCCTCCGATGAAGTGGGCAATGGCGTCAACCTCGTGCGCGATACGGGCAGCGTGCTCAAAACCATTGAGGATTACGTCTCGACTGCCAACGGCCATATGGACGCAATTGCCACCTCGGCACAGGAGCAATCCGTAGGCCTCACTCAGGTCAACAGCGCCGTCAACCACATGGACCAGATGACCCAGCAAAACGCCGCCATGGTCGAAGAAACCACCGCCGCCAGCGCATCATTGGCCGGTGAGGTCAACAAGCTTCGCCAATTGCTGGGACAGTTCCAGATTGGCCGGGGTGCGGGGAATTCGGGGATGTCCTATGCGGCGTGAGGGTGGAGGCGCTAATGTAACCTCGGAGAAGCGCTTTATTCGGCTGATGGTTCTCTGATTTTAATGGCTTAAGGAATGTCCGCTTTGCGTCAAAAGCGGACATTGAACTCGCTATATTGACTGCTCATCCGCCCATTTTGTTTTTCCGGGCGGCAGAACCAGTGATATGCACGATTAAAGTGGACCTCTTCACAGAGCCGACGTTCCGAGCGGATGCCCATTGGATACGATCTCGGCGTACTTGTCGATCATCGACACCAAGTCTTTTACCAAGGCATTTAGTTTCCGGATGACGCGCACATTGGTGATACCGAGTGCAATCGCATTGTCACGAACCAGCACCGACACCTTAGGTGTTGCGTATTGATTGATTAGTTCGCACCGCGTCCGCGTTCCCGCCATGCTCACGACAGGCCAAACAGCGCGAGCAGCGGAAGCAGCTTCACGTAGAGGTTTGATCCCGCATCGGCTGCCGAAAGCGTCTTATCTGCGCGGTCAAGCCACTTTTCGATGAACCCAGAGTCCGGTTCCGACGACTGCTCCAGCTCCTCGCGCGCGTTCTCGATATAGCGGACCACCTCTGCTTTGGTCGTTTCCGGCACGTCGCTGGCCTGCGCGTCGATCACGAAGTCTTTGAGCGCTTTGATCCGTTCGGCCCGCTCATTGTGATTGTTGCCAATCTGGATCGTGCTGTTGGTAGTTGTTGCCGACGCACCCATACCCTGCGCGATATTCTGGGAATTGGTCGCCTTGTAGCTGTCGCCCATGTTCTTTCCTCCGTCGTTCTGCACGGTGACTTGCAGGTATTGTGACTGGGGCGGGGTGTAACTGATAGCGCCAAGTCCGCTGTTCTTCACACCCATCAAAAGCCCTTCAAGTAAATCCGCTTTGATTTTGTGCATTTCAAGCTGTGTCTTCACATAGCTGAACCGCGCCCGCAGCGCCGAGACAATGATCATGTGTTCGGCAGCGTTCTCAGGCATGGGAAAGTCGCTGAAGTCGTCGTCGTCCTTCAGCTTCTGCATGTATTCGTTTACGTCCTTCCGGACGGTCGCCGTGCTGACAGTTACACCGATATCCGCAATGGTAATCTTCATCCCGACCTTGCCGGGCTGGCTGGTCTCCATGGATAGCTCGACGCTATAGCCTTTCAGCTTTGCGTAGTCACAGAAACCATTCATTGCATCTGCAAACATTGGTTTGAATTCGTCCGGCACCTGAACGAAGTCGTACCCGCCGCCTGCTGTGGGGTCTCCGGCTATAGTGATGCTGGTTTGCGAATTGGCCTTGCCGCCCTGATATGATCGCGCAAGCGCCATTTCTTCACGAAGCATTGCTTGCTCTTCGCGAGCGAAAGCTTGGTTGCGTTCATAATTCCGGAGAAAACGCCACGCGAACACTACGGCGATCATTATTGCGAAGATGGTGAGTGCCGGCGATATGATGGAGTTGAGTACATCCATGTACTGGGCGTAAAACCGCGTCTGTTCGTTCAAAAGTTCTCCCCCCCATCAACGGCGCGGTGCGCCCATCATGCCAGTCACTATGCCTATGTAGAAGCCAAGGACGGTCTGAATCATCGTCCCAGCAAATTTCACCTTCTCCTTGTCTTTGCTGACGAAATACAGGACGAAGCAGAAAATCCAGAACACGAATATCGCGCCGATGATGCCCGTGACCAACATCGTGCGCTGGTCGGTGCTGTAAATCTGCTCGGCGTCCTCAGTAGCGGCAAAGGCTTCCGTTACGAGAGAAGGGAGAGAGAAGCCAAGCTCGGGGTCTTGGCCACGCAACGAACCCCGTACTGCGGCGATTGATTCTTCAAGCTCAACTGATGACTGCTCCAGCAAAGGCCGTAGCTTGTCTGCCGGTATATCCTCCGCCGCGTAGGATTTGACTTTCGCCTGCTCGGCATCGAGACGAGCAAGCGCTTCCTCGAATGGCACCCGGTTCACGGTCAGCGTGTTCGGTTTCGGTGGCGGAAAGGCCATCTGGAAGGTGAAGACGATTGCAGCAATCGACATGGCCATCAGGAGCCTCATGCTGCTTTGAGTAAACAGGGCCTGAAATCTTACCCAAAAGCTGGCCGTTTCCAGATGCTCGGTGACGTCCTCGTCCTCGGAATTTTTGGCCATACTTTCCCCCTGCGGCTGGTTATTTGTACATACTAGAAATAGTTGCAAAGATTCGAGGGGTACGTCATCGTTATCCCGTGAAAAAAAGCAGCGGCGATGCAACGGCCAAGCGTCATGATAGGATGCCTGTAAGCATACCGCTTCCAGCAAATAAGCGGATCAATAATGCGCGCGGGACGTATGTTTAGTCTTGGTATTTACTTAGCGCCGTGAAATTGATGTGATTTTTAAAATAAAAAGAACGGACGTGGAAAAATAGTTGTTGACTTATTTACAGGTTTTGTATATTGTATAGTTAACTTAGAGATAAGTCGTGAGTCACCGGTTCAAGTCCGGTACGGTCCGCCATTTATGGGCTGTTAGTTTAGTGGGAAAACGCCGACCTTTTTGAAAGCCGCTCACCGAAAGGTTGGGCGGCTTTCCCGTTTCAATTTCCGTTTATACGCACAAATCTACCTGGTCTGTTGCCTCGGTTGGAGCACAGAAAAGCATTCCCTGTAGAGGTGCTAAACATAAGCAGACTGCCGATGCGTCGTTGAATAACGCCCCTAACAATACGCGCGAACGTAGGGAATGTCATATTTGCAGGTCTGAATAACCTTAAAGTCGTCTTATGGGGAATTCGCTCGGCAGGTATGCCCTGTCTCTCAAAGTAGCTAACCGCTCGCGCGATGTTGTCTCCGTTAACGCGGTTCGTCTCTACAATATACTCGAACTGCTGGATGGGGCGTCTAACAGGCGTTAACATATGCGATCCTCCCGATGCGCCTTCCGGCTCCATAAAAAGTATTAACTTAATTTGGCTCTGCTCAAGCTGTCGTTCAAGATAGACCGCAACCGTTATTTGATTGAGCTAATCGTGTCCGGAATGGGCCGAATGCTGAAATCATTCCATGTCGCAATCCATATCTGCGATGTCGTAGGCCAAGGCGGCGTGGGTGGTGCGCTTGTGGCTAGATGGGAAAAAGCTCAAATCCTCTGAAAAACAATGGTTCTGATCCGAGTGATGGGTTAGAATCGAGGTTTGGAGGTATGGGCGGGTTATGAGGCATAGGTCGCGCTGTGCTGTCGCAGGTAGGCGGATGTGTCCCCTTTCTTTCGATGCTCCCGCGCCGGTTGGAAAACGAGGGTATCATGGATATCAACAGCACCGTTCTGCGCCAGCTGAAAAATCGCCGCGAAGGCTATAGTCTGGAACAGCCCTTCTATATCGACAGGGATTACTTCAAGCTCGATATGGAATTGATCTGGTATCGTGACTGGCTGTTCATGGGCCATGATTGCGAAATTCCGCGCGCCGGCAATTATTTTACCGTGCAGATCGGCGATTATCCTGTCGTCGTCGTTCGTGGGCGCGATGGTGTGATCCGTGCGTTCCACAATACCTGTCGCCATCGTGGCCACCGGGTTTGCACGCAGGAGCGCGGGGCGTCGGCCAAGCTGGTCTGTCCCTATCACCAGTGGACCTATGATCTGGATGGCTCGCTGGTGTTTGCCCGCCAGATGGGCGAGGATTTTGACAAGAGCCAGCATGGCATGAAGCCGGTCGCTTGCGAAAGCTTTGGCGGCTATATCTTCATCTGTCTGGCAGAGGTGCCGGAGGATTTCGCCAGCTTCCGCGCCACAGCCTTGCCCTATCTTCAGCCGCATAGGCTCACCGAAGCCAAGATTGCCCATCGCAACACCATTGTCGAAAAGGGCAATTGGAAGCTGGTCTGGGAAAACAACCGCGAATGCTACCATTGCGCTGGCAATCACCCGGAACTGTGCCGCACCTATCCGGAAGCGCCAAGTGCCACCGGCGTGCAGGGCGCGGGTGACGATCCAGTGATTACCGAGCATTGGCAACGCTGCGAGGCGGCAAATCTGCCCAGCGCCTTCACCATGCATCAGAGCGGCCAGTTCCGCGTCGCCCGCATGCCGCTGATTCAGGATGCCGAAAGCTATACGATGGATGGCAAACGGGCCGTCAAGCGCCCGCTGTCGGATGATGTGACCATCTCCCATATCGGCACGATGCTGATGTTCCACTATCCCACCACTTGGAACCATCTGCTTGGCGACCACGCCATCACCTTTCGCGTGCTGCCACTGAGCGCCGAGGAAACCGCCGTCACCACCACTTGGCTGGTGCATAAGGATGCGGTGGAGGGCGTGGATTACAATCTCCACGACCTCACCCATGTCTGGAACATGACCAACGATCAGGACCGCTCGATTGTCGAGGAAAATGCCTTCGGCATCCGCTCTCCCGCTTATGAGCCCGGCCCTTATTCGCCCGATCATGAAGGCGGCGTGATGCAGTTCGTCGAATGGTATGCGAATTTCATGGTCGACCGTCTGGACGGCGAAGCTGCCTCGAGCAAATCCCCCTTGTCGGTCGTCGCGTGACCATGGTGGACAAGATCTATCGGCATGTCGATGAAATGCGGCCTTGGTCGGACCGGGAGCATCTGCTGGAATGCGTCGCCTGGACGCCTGAAGCCCCCGATGTCATGACCTTCACGTTCAAGTCGGACAGGCCGGGCCATTGGTTCCGCTATCTGCCCGGCCAGTTCGTGACGCTGGAACTGCCTGTCGGGCCAGAACCTGTGATGCGCACCTATACGCTATCCTCCAGCCCGTCGCGGCCCTATACGGTGGCGGTGACGGTCAAGGCGCAGAAGGACAGTATCGGCACCCGCTGGATGTTTGACAATCTCAAGCCGGGCATGAAGATCAAGGCGTTCGGGCCGCTCGGCGATTTTTCCTATGTGAAGCATCCGGGCGAGAAATACTTGTTCATCTCGGCGGGCTCCGGCATTACCCCGATGATGTCGATGACCCGCGACATGGCCGACCGCCAGCCCGATAGCGACATCGCCTTCATCCACTGCGCCCGCTCGCCTGACGACATCATTTTCCGCTGGGAACTGGAATATAAGGCCCGTTATCTGCCCTTCTTCCAGCTTGGCTTCATTGTTGAGCAATTGCAGCGCTCCCAGCTTTGGTCGGGTCTGCGTGGCTTTATCGACAAGGCGAAAATCGGCCTGTTGGCACCGGATTTTCTGGATCGTACGGTGTTTTGCTGCGGGCCGGAGCCGTTCATGGCCACAGTGCGGGAATCGCTGGCCGGTGCCGGTTTTGACATGAGCCGCTACCACGAGGAAACCTTCCAGCCGGTGGCGCCCGAGCCGATGGTGGTGGTGGCTGATCCTACGGGCGAGGTGAAGCCGCATAAGGTTGCCTTTACGCTGGCGGGCAAGGAAGCGCTGTGCGAGCCGGGCTTTACCGTGCTGCAAGCCGCCCGCTCCATTGGTGTGCGCATCGGCGCTGCCTGTGAATCCGGTCTCTGCGGCACCTGCCGTGTGATGAAGCTGTCGGGCGAGGTGGAGATGAACCACAATGGCGGCATTCTCGATGACGAAATCGAGGAAGGCTATATCCTCGCCTGCTGCTCCCGTCCGACAGGCGATGTCGAAATCGAGGTCTAATCTTTTGGATCAGACCTGGCTTGTCTTACAGTCTGTTCAAGAATTGCTGCTGGCCTGGCGAAAATGGTGATTTCGAGAACCGGAACGGAGCGTACTTAATGTACGTGAGTACCGGAAGCGCAGAAATTGCCATTTGCAGATGGCCAGCGGCGATTATTGGATAGACTGTCACATGCTGGCAATGATTTTTCGCAGTGCGGAGGTGCGCGCGCCCAAGAGCAGCACGTTTTTCAGCGCCACTTTCGGATCGCTGGTGCGAAACAGCAGGCCGTCTTCACGGATCGAGCGATCGACGGTCATTTCGCGTTTGGCCTTGTCGGGTTTCAGCGCCACGGCAAAATACATCCGGCCATATTGCGGGGTGATCTTTTGGAAGAAACTGTCCTCGCCGCCGACCTCGGCATTGAAATTGGCGAAGTAGAAAGCCCATTTCACATCGGCATATTGGGCGAAATTCGACCGTGAGGCCGTGACATGACAGTAACCCAGGTGCGGAATATCCTGAAGTGTCTGATGGAACAGCAGTTTGGGAAAGCGGATAGACTTGTGAAAGCCGTTGATGCGCTGATGGGTGGTCTCTGCCGCTGCTTCCAGCCGCTTGGCCGTGCGCACTGCCACTTCCTCGTGGGTCAGATAGCGCTTTTCGTCGGCCAGCCAGTCATCCTCGTCGCGGATGATCTTGCCGGTCCGCAGGAATTCGCTGTGGGCGGCCTTGGGCCGCTTGTTTTCGAGAGCCGGAGTTTTTGGGGCCGCATAATATCGCAGTTTGGACATCGAACGCACTCTCCACACAAAGGATGACGAGCTGCCGCATTGGCTGTCGTCCAAGTGAATGACCGGGTACACGTAAATTACCGGATGCTTGTTAAAAGAAACTTTCCCAAGCTTTAGGCCGGCTGCGTTTCGCGAGGCTTGTCTGGCATCGACATTCTGTCGGCCAATCTCGCGAGGGCAGGTGCTGGTATAAATGTATTAATCGCCGGTTCATCCGTACCTGGCTAGGGTGAGGGCAATAAGGGCAAGTATTGCCGTTCCGTATCATGCGTCTAACAACTGTGATGAGGCGTGATCTGGACAGGCGAGCCTACCCTCCCTATCTCTATTGATCATATGGAGACGACGATCATGACCCTTACCAAGCGCATTGCAGTGGCCGGCACGGCATTAGCTGTTCTGGCAACATCTTTTATATCCGCAGATGCCATGCCTCTGAACATTTTGCAGCCAGCGGCGCAATCTGCGGTGCCTGTGGAACAGGTTCAGTGGCGCGGCTATGACGATGGCTACCGCCCAGGCCCCGGCTACTACCGTGGCTACCGGGGTTATGATGGCCCGCGCCCTGGATATCGCCGTCATCATGATGGGCATTGGTATCCGCTGGCAGCCTTTGCCGCCGGTGCTCTGATTGGTGGCGCCATCGCCTCGCAGCCACGCCCGGCGCCCGCAGCGCCCGCCTATAGCAATGGCATCAATCCGCGCCATTACGAATGGTGCTCCGGCCGCTACCGCAGCTATGATTCCTACAGCAATACGTTCGTGACCTATAGCGGTGCGCGTCAGCAGTGCTATTCGCCTTACTATTAAGCGCAATTGTTCATTGCTAAAACGCCCGGTGTTGATTGCACCGGGCGTTTTGCGTTTCAGAGAATTCTGGCGCGTTTCAGAATAAACCAGGCGAGAAAAATCGACCCGAGGATAAAGGCAATCGCATAGGCCGATCCTTCCGGCCCGCTGGTAAAGGGCAGATGCGAGGTGTTCATTCCGAAAAAGCCTGTGACCAGCGAGGGCGGCAGCAAAAAGGCCGTCATCAGCGACAAGATGTAAAGGTGGCGGTTGGTCTCGGAGGAGAGCTTGCTGTCGATTTCTTCATGCAGCAGCCGGGCGCGCTCATGCAGGGCGTAGACATCGTGGTCGGCGGCTTCCAGCCGGTTGGTCAGGCGGCTCGCCACATCTTCGAAACCGGCGGGCATTTCATCCTCGTCCACGGCATTGGCGCGCCGCATCATACTCAGCATGCCCCGCAAATGCCGATGCAGCCGCACGATCACCCGGCGTAGCGGCGCAAGCTGGGTGCGCTCGTCGCGCATGTCCTCGTCATAGACGACATCCTCAATGCGGTTGATCTCTTCCATCAGCTCCAGCACCAGCGCCATGATGCCGCGCTGAAACTCCGCCACCAGTACTTCATAGACCTGCATGGGGGAGGCGAATTTCGCCGGGTTTTTCTCAATCGCACCGCGCAAAATATCCACCGAGCGGATCGGTTGCAGCCGTGTGGTGATGATGAACCGGTCGGACAGCGCAAAATGCAGCCAGCCGATGTCCCGGGTGGCGGCGGCAAATTCGCGCTGAAAATCCACCAGCGTCCCATAGATCAGCTGCTCGTCCACCGAGAGTGCTGCGTGATGTTCATGATTGATCAGCGCGGCACGTGCCGCTTCGCTGAGGCCCGGAAACTGTTCGATAAAGCCGGGTACCCGCACATCGGCAAGATTGAGGTGCAGCCAGAGAAACCCCTGTTCCGGCATCAGGCCCGTCAGTGTCGCATCCATCGGCAGGCGGATGGCACTCTGATGGCGGGCGTCGATATGATAGGCCCATACTAAGCCGGGAATGGGGGTGGTCGCTGTCAGCATGGGTATTGAACTTCCTCGCGTCGCGGTTATTCCAAGGCTGGTGGGCTCCCTATATGCTCTGATTGTGACGCCCGGATCAACTGGCGGGAATGCCCGAATGAGCTTGCGATTTATTGACGTTTACGTAAAAATCAATTAGCTGGAGTGTTAGGAACTGTCCGGGTCGGGAGTGGCCCGCTGCAAGCCGGGATTTGGCGGAGGAGAATGCGATGTACAAGGCCCCCGTGGAGGAAATTGCCTTTACCCTGAAACAGGTTGCCGGCATGGCGCAGGCGTTGGAGGAAGGCCGCTTCGGCGATCTTTCCGAGGATTTGACCGATGCCATTCTCGAAGAGGCTGGCCGTTTTGCCGCCAACGAGATTGCACCGCTGGCCGCAAATGGCGACCGGCAGGGCGCGAAACTTGTTGATGGCAAGGTGCAATTGCCGGACGGTTGGGCCGATCTTTATCGCCGCTGGGCCGAAGGTGGCTGGAACGGGCTGGTGGCCGAGGAGCGCTATGGCGGCCAGGGCCTTCCGCATCTTCTCAATGTCGCGGCGCTGGAAATGTGGAATTCCGGCTCCATGGGCTTTGCGCTGGGGCCGACCTTGACCATGGGCGCCGCCGAGTCGCTGACAGCGCATGGCAGTGATGCGCTGAAGGAGAAATTCCTGCACCGGGTCGTCTCCGGCGAATGGATGGCGACCATGAACCTGACCGAGCCACATGCCGGTTCGGATCTGGGGGTGATGAAAACCCGCGCTGAGCGCCGCGATGACGGCAGCTACCGGATTTTCGGCCAGAAAATCTACATTACCTGGGGCGAGCACGAGGCGACGGGCAATATCATTCACCTGGTTCTGGCCCGTCTGCCGGATGCACCGGCGGGCACGCGCGGCATTTCCCTGTTCCTGGTGCCGAAATTTCTGGTGGGCGATGATGGGTCGCTTGGCGCCCGCAACGATCTCCATTGCCATTCGCTGGAGCATAAGCTCGGTATTCACGGCTCGCCGACCTGCACGATGATCTATGGCGATGGCAAGTTCGGCTCTGAAGCCGGCGCTATCGGCTATCTGATCGGCGAGGAAAACAAGGGTTTGGCCTGCATGTTCACGATGATGAACAATGCGCGGCTGGCCGTTGGCATGCAGGGCGTGGCGATTGCCGAAGCCGCCACCCAGCTGGCCACCGCCTATGCCAGGGAGCGCACTCAGGGCAAGGCGCCCGGTTGGGCCGGTGCGGGCATGAGCCCGATCATCGAGCATCCGGATGTGGCGCGCACGCTTTTGACCATGAAGGCGCTGACCCAAGGGGCGCGGGCCATCTGCTATTCCTGTGCCCATGCCATTGACATGAGCCATCATAGCGAAGGCGATGAGGCCAGCCACTGGCAGGCGCGCGCCGCGTTTTTAACGCCGATTGCCAAGAGCTTCGCCACCGATATCGGCGTCGATGTTGCCTCCATGGGCATTCAGGTGCATGGCGGCATGGGCTTTATCGAAGAGACGGGTGCCGCCCGCCTGCTGCGCGACGCGCGTATCGCGCCGATCTATGAGGGCACCAACGGTATCCAGGCCATCGATCTCGTGGTGCGCAAGCTGCCGCTAACTGAGGGCGCGCATGTGCGTGGCTTCCTCAGCGAGTTGAAAGCCCTTGCCGTGGCTGTCGATGCCAGCAACCGCCCCGGCTTCGGCGAAACGGCGACCCGGCTGCTTGCCGCGATCCGCGATCTGGAAGATGCGACGGAATACCTGTTGGCCCGGCTAGGCGAGGGCGCCCAAGCCGAAGCCCTTGCCGGTGCAACGCCCTATCAGCGGTTGTTCGGCCTGACCCTGACGGGGGCCTATCTGGCCAAGGGGGCGTTGGCGCAGGGGGAAGACGACAAGCGCGTGGCGCTTTGCCGGTTTGTGGCCGAAAACCTCTTGGGCGAAAGTTCCGGCCTGAAACAGGCGGTGGTCGGCGGTGCGGAAAGCCTTGCCGCTGCCCGCGCCGTGCTGGAGGCTTAAATCATGAGCGAGCATATCCTTGTCGAGCGGCCTGAAACCCATCCCGGCGTGCTGGTCATCCGCTTCAATCGGCCGGATAAGAAAAATGCGATTACCGAGGCGATGTATCACCGCATCACCGCCGCCCTGAATGAGGCGCAAGGTGATGACGCGGTGCGCGCCGTCGCGTTCCTCGGCACCGAAGGCTGTTTTACCGCAGGCAATGACATGGGTGATTTTCTCGCCTATGCCCTGTCTGACGGAAGCAAACTTCCGGCGGCGGCTCTCGTGCTGCGGGCCTTGGTGGCGACGGAAAAGCCGCTGGTCTCCGGCGTCGATGGTCTTGCCATCGGCATCGGCACGACCCTCAACATGCATTGCGACCTGACGATTGCCTCCAGCCGCAGCCTGTTCAAGACGCCGTTCGTGGATCTGGCACTGGTACCGGAAGCGGCCTCCAGCCTGCTTGCGCCGCTTGCCATGGGCCACCAGCGCGCCTTCGCGCTTCTGGCGCTGGGGGAAGGATTTTCAGCCGAGCAAGCGCGCGAGGCCGGGTTGATCTGGAAAGTGGTCGAGCCGGATGCGGTTGAGCGCGAAACCCTGGCGCTCGCCGCAAACCTTGCCAAAAAGCCGCCCCAGGCCCTGAAGATCGCCCGGGATCTGTTGCGCGGTGACCGCAGCCTGGTTTTGGCCCGCCTTGACGAAGAGCTGGCGCATTTTGCCGCCCAACTGAAAAGTGCCGAGGCACGGGCGGCCTTCGAAGCGTTTCTGGCCAGGAAGTGATTGCCTGACATTCTATTGCAGACACGGCACGCGGCCGTGCCTATCGCATAGCCATCAACCCAGGCTGAGATAAATAAGCATCTTGGTATCTGGGTTATAAGACCCGTCAGGCGGCGCGCCGTTGCGTAAGGTTTGCCGCGTCCCGGGCCAGTCTGAATTGCGCCAGCAATTCAGTCAGAGCCGCAGCTTCTTGAGCCAGTCCATGGCTTGCCGCTGTTTGCTCTTCGACCATGGCGGCATTTTGTTGCGTGCCTTGATCCATGACATTCACAGCGGCATTGATTTCCTGCAATCCCTGTGACTGTTCACGGGAGGCAACAACAATAGCATTGATATGCTTGTTGATTTCCTGAACCTCATTGATAATGCCGTCCAGGGCCGCACCGGTCTGGCTTACCAGCGATACGCCGTTTGCCACCTGCTCGCCCGATACCCGGATCAATTGCTTGATTTCCTTGGCAGCTGTTGCCGAACGTTGGGCCAATTCACGCACTTCCTGGGCGACAACGGCAAATCCCTTGCCCGCCTCACCGGCGCGGGCTGCTTCCACGCCCGCGTTGAGAGCGAGAAGATTGGTCTGGAAGGCGATTTCGTCGATCACCCCGATAATGTTGGAAATCTGGTTGGCGGATGTCTCGATGGCTTCCATCGCATTAACCGCATTCTGGACAATCTCGCCGGATTTTTCCGCCCCGCTGCGGGCGCGGGTCACGATCTGGCCCACCTCTTCGGCGCGATGGGCACTATCTCTGACGGTGGTTGTTACTTCTTCCAGCGCCGCTGCGGTTTGCTCAACCGAGGCGGCCTGCTGTTCTGTACGGCGTGCAAGATTATCAGCCGAGGCGCGGATTTCCGTGGCGCCGCCATCAATCTGTCTGGCGTTTTGGCCAACGGCAGCCATGGCGTCGTGCAGCTTTGCCACTGCTGCATTGAAGTCGAAGCGCAGCCGCTCAAGATCACCGGCAAAAGGTGTCTCGATGCTATGGGCGAGATCACCATCGGCAAGCCTGCCAAGTCCATCAGCCAGCGCATGTACCGCAAAGGACACCTGTTCCGCTTCACGTGCCTTTACGGCTTCCCGGTCGCGCCGTTCCTGTTCACTCATCGTGCGGGTGGAGTCGGCCTCGCGTTCCAGACGAGCCCGCTCGATAGCGTTGTCACGGAATACAGCGACCGCCGCACCCATCTGGCCAATCTCATCCCTGCGTTGCACGCCGGGAATGGCGGCGGACACATCGCCGCCGGCCAGCTTGCTCATTGCCGTGGTCATCTGCACCACAGGACGCACCACCAGGGTCGAAAGCACCAGTGCGAGAATGCCGACCATGGCGATCACGCCAATCACCGTAGCAATGACGGCGGCAAGACGGAACTCGCCAATCGCGGCATAGGCCTTTGCCTCATCCACCACCAGCGCCAGATACCAGCCATCGACCGGCAGGCCCTTGATCGGCATGAAGTTGACCAGCACCGGCTTACCGGCGAACTGGCTTTCCACCAAGCCACCACCGATTTTCGGTGTTTCAGCCGGAAAGACATCTGAAAGCGTCTTTGTTACCAGTGCCTGATCTGGATGAACCAGAATCGTACCATTGCCGTTGACGAGAAAAGCCGAGCCCTTGCCGCCAATATCAACGGCCTTGATCAGGCCAACCAGTGTTTTCAAGGAGAAATCGCTGGCAGCGACGCCATATAATTTGCCCTCTCTTTTCACCGGCACCGCCGCACTTAGGATCAACTGACCGGTCGATGCGTCGGTATAAGGTTCTGTCAGCACGACCTTATTGGCCTTCACCGCGCCTTGATACCAGGGACGAATGCGGGGATCATAGCCTTCCGGCAGAGGCTGGAACGGAACCGAGGTAAACTTGCCATCTGCCTGATGGCCGACATAGGTGGACATGAACTCGCGCAGCAGCACCGGATTGTCAAATTCGGTCAAAATCCCCTCTGGCGTGCCGATCTTGCCAGCAGCCTGACCGGCAAATTCCGTCAGCATCACGCGGGCATTCAGCCAATTGGCAATGCTTTCGGAGGCTTGCAGGCCGGAAGAATTGATTTCGTCCGCCACAGTCTTGCCAATGGTCGAGCGCTGAAGACGATCAATATAGAGCGAAAATCCACAGAGGACCAAGACAACAGCCGCACATGCGGCGATCAGAATCTTGGACATCAGGTTCAAATTTCTGGCCATATGAAATATATCCTGACACCGAAACTGCGCATGTGAAGACACCCCATCGCCCCACGCGGTCGGCAGTTTAAATTGAGTTTATAGCATGATGCGAAACACCGAATCGGCACTGCGCTCTCGCGGTCGTTTCTGCATCGTTATTTCAAGAACCGGTTTCCACTATGCGGCCCGGCGCTACATAAACCCACGCCATCATACGCCCTGACTGATTGGCAATGTCAGCGTGTCAAATTGGTCTCGAAACTGTCGTGAAGGATATAAAAATTTCTTAATCGAATATGACATTCCAATGAATATTTAAATGGAATTCTATTAAGACATTCTATTTGCAGTTAATTTTAGATTTTTTAAATTATTATTTAAATATAGTATTCGTTTTATGTTTTCAGGAGAGGATGCTCTTGTTTTGTCAGTATGGCCGCAAGCCATCGTGTTGTTCAGTGGATATTCATAGTTTTCTGCTAGGGTTTGTTGGGGAAAGCCTGTTTACACTTGTTCCCGACAAACTTTAAAGACCGTCACTGTTTTGCGGCCTATCTATTCGGGAGGGAGAGATGCGAGGCTTATTGATTGCCACGGCGATGATCGTGTCGGTGCCAGCGGCCCTTGCGGCAGATCGGCCCGGCCCGGTGCCTTCCACCATGGCACCTCTCCTCCAGCTTGCCCAGGCGCAGCCGGATACGATCAACCGCAATATTCCACAGCAGGGCGGCCCCCAGCAGGGCGGCAATGTGCGTCCGCCGCGCTATGTCTGCATCATCAAGCCTCCGGCCAGCGATGCTGGTGCGGGGCGGTATTCCTGCCCCGCCGGTCCCGGTCGGGTCGGGGAAAGCTGCCGCTGCGCCAATGCGGTTGGTAGCGGCAAGCTGCGGCAGTATTGATCCAGCCGTTCGTTTCAGGCCCTCATCTCAGGCTTTCGTGAGGGCCACCACCACCTCGACATGCGGCGACCAGAGGAATTGGTCGATGGGTGTGACCGCGGTAATGCGGTAGCCGCCAGCCATCAGGATCGACAGGTCGCGGGCTAAGGTCAGCGCATTGCAACTGACGGCGACGACAGTTTTCACCTGCGAGCGGGCGAGTTCCGCACACTGTTCCTCGGCACCAGCCCGTGGCGGGTCGAAGACCACGGCGTCCAGCCCCTTCAGTTCCGAAACCATCAGCGGGCGGCGGAACAAGTCGCGCTTTTCGGCCTTGATCGGTTTTAAGCCCTTGGTGTTACGGGCGGCCAGATCCAGCGCCTTCACCGCCTTTTCGTCAGATTCGACCGCAAGAACCTGGGCCTGGCGGGCCAGTCTCAGGGCAAATGTGCCGATCCCGCAAAACAGATCCGCCACCCGCTTGGCCTTGCCGACATGGTCGAGGACCAAGGCGGTCATGGCCTCTTCGGCCTGGCGGGTTGCCTGGGTGAAAATGCCGGGCGGCATGGCGACCAGCGCTCCGCCGAAATCCAACATCGGCTTATGCGGCTCGATGACGATTTCACCATTGACGGAAACGCGGGCCACGCCGCGCATTTTTAACACCACTTCGGTAATGGCCCGGCGCTCGCGGTCCGGCAGGCCGCCGCGCACACCGTCAAGCGACACGTCCAGCCCTGTGGTGGTTTCCGTCACCGTCATGCGGAAATGATCCGATCCGGTGGCAATCGCCGCTCCGATGGCGCGCAGGTCATCCAGCCGGGCGAGAATGCCCGCGGATGTGACAGGACATTCCTCCAACTCGACAATATGGCGGGACGCGGCTTGGTTGAAGCCGATCAATAGGCCTTTTTCCCGCTTGCGGGCCGTGAACACCAGCCGCCGCCGTTCGCCGGGAAAGGCCTCGACCAAAGGGTTCACCTCGGTCTCGATACCCTTGGATTTCAGCGCCGCGATCAGCGTCGAGCGTTTGAATTCATTATAGGCGGATTTTTCCATGTGCTGGAGCGAACAGCCGCCGCAGGTTCCGCCGACCCCGTCAGGGCCGAAATGCCGACAGACCGGTTCGATCCGCTCCGGTGAGGCCGACGCAATCGACATGATCGTGCCCTGGTCCTTGACGCGGGCGATAGCCACCCGCTCGCCGGGCAGGGAAAACGGCACATAGACCGGGCCGTCCACGCCATTGGCAATGCCATCGCCCTGGGCGCCGAGGCTGTTGATCGTCAATGTTTCGGTACTCATTCTGCATCCTCAGGCTGTTCTTCAGGCTTTCGCCCTGCCAGCAGGAATTCCACATTGCCATCGCCACCGGCAATCGGCGAGGGGATCAGGCCAAGACTTGTCCAGCCCATGTCTTCGCTCAGCCAGCGCTCCAGCTCGGCGGCCACCAGCGGTGCGGTTTCCGGCTCCTTGAGGAGACCTGCCTTGCTGATAGCCTCGCGGCCCGCCTCAAATTGCGGCTTGACCAGCAGCAGGCAATGGCTGCCGGGCTCGGCCATTTCGAGAGCAGGCACAAGCGCCAGTTTCAACGAAATGAAGGAGACGTCCGAGACCAGGAAGCTAAATTCCTGATTGCCAATATCCTCCGGCTCCAGATAGCGGGCATTCAGCCCTTCGATATTGGTGGTGCGGGGATCGCTTTCCAGCCGGGGATGAAACTGTTCATGGCCGACATCAATGGCAATCACATGGGCGGCGCCGCGATGCAACAGCACTTCGGTAAAGCCGCCGGTGGATGCACCGACATCGAGACAGACATGGTCCTTTGGGTCGAGCTTGAAGTGATCAAGGCCCGCAACCAGCTTCAGCGCAGCACGCGACACATAGTCCTGGGCCGGATCGTCGATTTCGATCGTCACATCAGGGGAGAAGGTCAGGCTCGGCTTTGTCACAGTGCGGCCATTCACCTTGACGCCACCACGCTGCACGGCGTCGCGAGCGCGCGAGCGGCTGGCGAACAGATTGAGAGCAACCAGCAACTGGTCTAGACGTTGGGGTTCCAACGATTGGGGGTTTGGCGATTGGGGGCTTGGCGATTGGGTCATACCCCGTCAATGCCGGTTTATGCTGCGACTTGCAAGCCTCTTACCCTTGTCAGGCTAGGTCGTAGGATCGCCGCCATCGCTTTGCGGGTTTCATAAGAGAAAAATTGCGGCGATTGGGCAAGGCTCGAACAGGGGCGGAAGGCTCACTCTCATACTTTCGGACAGGTGGTTTTGACACTCGTCAAATCTACACAAGCCCTCGGTTCGGAATTGGCGGTCAAATGTGTACATGTGCTTATTCACGGTACAGATGTAACACTTTTTTAGACCCACTGCGGCAATACTCGCCTCGAATGAAAGCCAGGGATGGTCTCCGGGCCTGAAAAGGTCTTGGCAAGGATGACGTCGAATAGCCGGATCGTGACATCCACGCCCGATGGGTTTGGATACCTTTTTTGCGGCTTTGTGACGTTTCCCACCTGAGTGCCGGGCTTTCACATGGCGCGTGGCAATCGCCGCCGCCCAAATGCAGTGAGAATAGAAAGCACGCCCCATGTCGTTTCAGGATTTGTCCCTCAGCAAAAAACTTTATCTGACCTTCGTTGCTTCTGCGGTTGTTTTTCTTCAGGGCAGACAGGTCAAGGCGGCGCTTGAGGAACACGCTCAGATCGAACAAGTCGGTTATGCCTTGGATTTGACGCTTCAGGCGATGCTGGAAGAGGCGGTCAATCAACGCGGCTATCTGCTATTGGGGTCCGATAGCACCTATAAGGCCGTCTTCGACAGCCGCGACAAAATGTTGAAATCCCTGGACGATGCCCGCACTGCCGCTGCCGGTCATCAGGCCGTTCAGTCCATGCTGGACGATATCAAGACGGCGGCCGACAGATTTCACACGCAATTGGTCTTGCCGCAGCTGGACGCCCGCAAGAGCGGGAAGACGGTGGAAGAGATTACGCGTGTCTATGCGTCGAAAGGCGAACTGGATGCGTTCCGCGATGCCGCTGCCAAGGCAAAGACCGTGGTGGTGGCGATGGGCGACGAGCAAAGGGGAATCCAGCGCGATGCGCAGTCACGTCTTGAACTGGCGCTGTTGGCCGGCTGCGCGCTGGCCGGTGGCTTGGCTGTCATGCTGATCTGGCTTCTGGCGCGTTCTATCGTCAACCCGATCACCGGTATGACAGTCGCGATGAGCAAACTGGCGTCCGGCGATCACAGCGTCGATGTTCCCGCTATCAACCGCGGTGATGAAGTGGGCCGGATGGCAAAGGCCGTTTTGGTCTTCAAGGATGCAGCAATTGAAAAACTGCGCCTGACCCAGGAGACCGATGCGATGCGCCGCCGCTCCGAGGAGGAGCAGCAGGCCGCCCAGGCCCAGAAACAGCAGGAAGCCGACGAGATTTCCTTCGTTGTCGTGCAATTGGCGGAAGGGCTGTCGGCACTCGCCAACGGCAATGTCGCCCATCGCCTGACCATGCCCTTTGTCGAGCGGCTGGATGGGCTACGGGTGAATTTCAACGACTCCCTTGCCAAGTTGCAGGCCGCATTGAAAACGGTGGGCGCCAATGCCCAGGCAATCAACGCCGGGGCGGCGGAAATTCGCGCGTCGGCAGACGATCTCGCCAAGCGGACAGAACAGCAGGCGGCCTCTGTCGAGGAAACCGCAGCCGCCCTCGAGCAGGTAACCCGCACGGTGAAAGACAGCGCACGCCGCGCCGAAGATGTCGGCCAACTGGTGGCCACCACCCGCACTGGTGCCGAACGCTCCGGCCAAGTGGTGAGAAACGCCGTGGCTGCCATGACCGAGATCGAGAAATCCTCCGGCGAAATCGGCAATATCATCGGCGTCATCGAGGATATTGCCTTCCAGACCAACCTGCTGGCGCTCAATGCCGGGGTGGAAGCGGCCCGTGCTGGCGAGGCAGGTAAGGGTTTTGCCGTGGTGGCCCAGGAAGTGCGGGCCTTGGCCGAGCGCTCGGCCAAGGCCGCCAAGGAAATCAAGGTGCTGATCAGTGCATCCTCAACCCAGGTTGGGGCGGGCGTGTCATTGGTCGGCGAGACGGGCCGTGAACTGGAGCAGATCGTCACGGCCGTCCAGCAGATCAGCGAAAATGTCGCCGCCATCGTCACCGCTTCGCGGGAGCAATCGACGGGTCTCTCGGAGATCAACGTGGCTGTCACCGACATGGACAAGGGGACGCAGCAAAACGCTGCCATGGTGGAAGAGCAGACCGCAGCCAGCCATACACTCGCCTCGGAAGCCGATGCGCTGATGGATCTGTTGCACCAGTTCAAGCTGGAGGATGGCCCGGGCATGGCGCAATATACCGCGTCAGTGGCCCCGGCTCATCCTGTCTCCAGCGCTGCATCGCAGCGTCCGGTTTCCTCTCCCGCCCGCTCGCTTGTTTCCAAGCTCGGCAAGGCCTTTGGCGGGGGCGCTGCGTCAACTGCCGTCAAACAGGAATGGTCGGAATTCTAGAATTTGTCTTAGGAAAAATGGGCCCCACCTTTCCCGAAGAGACAAACTGAACCCAAAAGATAGAGGATGACGAGTTCAACTTCCCCGCCACTCTTATATGAAGAGTCATTGAAAATGGCCCTTGATATTAGAAAGTGGAGGGGAAGCCCGAAACGCTGCGGGTCTTTCTCTCTCTCTCTGCTTGCACGTCTTGGGGAGGAGAAGGTGGGCTAGCGGCAAGAAGGCAGGCTCAGCCGCAAAACCATTGCGTCGCGTGCTGTGTCTTCAGGAAGCGCTGAAATGTAAAGGACGTCTTCCTCCTTTCAACTTGGTTCAACGCAGCGTTGAACGGCGCAGCCGATGCGGCCGAGCCACCGCAAATGCCACCGAGAAAATCACCAGCATTAAAGGTTTGAAATCGTCGCTATCATTTTACAGTCGAGAGTTGATCGCCAGGGGGAAAGGGTTTCCCCTTGGCTTCGACAATGAAAAGCCTTTGCCTGTCGTCCAGGAGTGTAAGCATTTTTTGCATCGATACTTGTAACACGCATCTTTTGATAGGCGTCAATTTTGTAGGAGGTAGGATCACTCTCTCATTTGCCAGCGAGTTTTTAAAACGATTCCAATTATTTGCTGGTCAAAAATGCAAATTATAAGTGGCTTAATATGCATTGACACACGCTGCGATAAAATTGACGTTTGTCAAACGTCGACCATAAAGCGAAAGCAAATAAATGAGCATGAAGAAATATTGCATCATAAATAATATTTTATATTTCAACTTGGGGATGCGAAAAATATGTTTCATGTATAAGGAATACGACATATCTAAAAATTAAAATAAAAATCATTATTCGCGCAAGGGTAGATTATATACTAGCCACATTCACTTGTATTTTCTTCAATGTTTAAAGGTTGTGCTTCTAGAGGAGGCGAATGTATTTATGTTATTATAGATTTTTTAATGCATATACGATAAAAGAACAATCTGAGTGACGAGTTGCAATCAAGGACTGCGAGTCCGCAAGATTGTGTTTATCCCGGCATGATGCTGGATTGTCGCCAATTTAATCATGTTTTGAGATAGCAACGGCTCGCCTCTTGAAAGAATTCATCTCTTCAAGTTCGCGAATTAGGGAACTGGACGATGAAAATTCTGGATAATATACGGGTCGTAGCAAAAATTGGTCTGACCTTTGCAATCCTTCTTGCTGTCAGCCTTGTTGTAAATATTGTTAGCTGGCGTTCGCTCACAAATCAGGAGCAATCGTCGGGTTGGACCGTGCATACCTATCAAGTTTTGCAGAAAATGGATGCAATCGTCGCAGCCATGGTCAATCAGGAAACCGGTGTTCGCGCCTATCTTCTGTCGGAAGCCGATGAGAAATTTCTCGATCCACAGAAGGCTGGTTTGAAGGGCTATGCCGATGCTTATGCAGCTGTTCGCAGCCTGACATCCGACAATCAGGTCCAGCAGAAGCGTCTCGCTGATCTTGATGCGATCGTTCAGGATTGGCAGACGAAAGTCGTTGCCAAGGAAATTTCCCTTGCGAAAGACCCGGCCACCCGGGATCAGGGCCGCCAGCTGGAAATCTCCGGCGCGGGCAAGACCTATATGGATGGCATTCGCGCCAAGGCCAAGGAAATTGCCGACGAGGAAAACGCACTTCTGACCGTGCGCCAGAAAGTTGCCGCGGAAGCCGCCTATGATGCGCGCCGCAATATCCTGATCGGCAGCGGGTTGCTTGTCGTACTGATCGGTTTCTCGCTTCTGCTTCTCAACAAGGGCATGATTGCGCCGCTGACCCGGATCACGGCGTCGATGCGAGCATTGGCGACCGGCGAAACGGCCATCGACATCCCCGGCATTGGCCGCCGCGACGAAGTCGGTCATATGGCTGATGCGGTTGAAGTGTTCCGCAAGAATGCCATTGCCAATCGCCAGCTGGAAGAGCAGGCCGCGGCCAATCGCCAGGAAACGGCGCAGACCCAGGCTGCCCATCAACAGCGCGCAGAACAGGAAGCGGCCAATCTACGATTTGCAACGCAGACCCTTGGCGAGGGCTTGAAGCGCCTGGCGCAGGGCGACGTATCCTTCCAGCTCAACGATGCTTTTGCGGCTGAATATGAATCGCTGCGCCAGGATTTCAACGCCTCGCTTGAGCAGCTTGGAACGACACTCGGCTCCGTCCTCCAGACCGTTGAAGGCATGGAAAACGGCACCCGTGAAATTGCCGATGGCACCAATGATCTGTCCAAGCGGACCGAGCAGCAGGCCGCGGCCCTGGAAGAAACAGCGGCGGCCCTCGACCAGATCACCGTCAATGTGACCAATTCCTCGCAGCGCACGGAAGAAGCCCGCTCTGTGGCGATTACAGCCAACCAGAACGCCGTGCGGTCGTCGGAAGTCGTCAATCAGGCCGAAAACGCCATGAAGCGGATCGAGGAAAGCTCGCAGCAGATTTCCAACATCATCGGCGTGATCGATGAAATCGCCTTCCAGACCAATCTTCTGGCACTGAATGCCGGTGTCGAAGCAGCGCGCGCCGGTGAAGCCGGTAAGGGCTTTGCGGTGGTTGCCCAGGAAGTGCGTGAATTGGCGCAACGGTCTGCCCAGGCTGCCAAGGAAATCAAGGGTCTGATCCAGAACTCCTCTTCGGAAGTCGATAGCGGCGTTAAGCTGGTGCGGGAAACCGGTGTTGCCCTGAAATCGATCGGCGATCATGTGGTCCAGATCAACCAGCTGATGGAAGCAATCGCTACATCGGCACGGGAACAGTCCACCGGTCTTGCCGAAGTCAATTCGGCGGTCAACCAGATGGACCAGACGACGCAGCAAAATGCCGCCATGGTCGAGCAATCGACCGCTGCCGCTGCCGCTCTTGCCACTGAAGCCAACCGTCTGAAGACGCTTGTCAGCCAGTTCCAGCTTGCGGGTCGCAGGTCATTTGCCGGACATCCGGCAGTTGCCAGCGCATCGCACCGTCCGGCTGTCTCCCCCGCTCGTGCTCTTGCCTCCAAGATCGGCAAGGCCTTCGGTGGAGGTGCATCGTCCGCCGCCGTCAAACAGGAATGGGCGGAATTCTGATCGAACTGTCCACCATCATCGGTGGATGTAAGTCAACAAAACGCCGCTGGCTTATGAAGCCAGCGGCGTTTTGTTGTTTAAGGCTGTCTGGTTTGTCGTCCGCTGAAGGGCCGCCGAGCCTATCTTTACGCCAGGCTATCCTGGGGCAAGGCATCGCGCGAGAGCGCGGTGAACACCGTTGAAACGATGCCCTTGGCGTCGAGGCCTGCCTTTTCATACATAACGTCAGGCTTGGCCTGATCCATCCACAGATCGGGCAGAACCAGACTGCGAACTTTCAGGCCGTGGTCAAGCAGGCCCTCATTGGCCAGCATATGCAGGACCTGAGAGCCGAAACCGCCAACCGCACCTTCCTCGACCGTGATCAGCACGGCATGGTGGCGGGCAAGCTGGCGGATCAGGTCGAGGTCGAGCGGTTTGGCAAACCGGGCATCGGCAACTGTGGTCGGCAGGCCGGCGGCATCGAGATCTTCTGCTGCGACAAGACATTCAGCGAGCCGCGTCCCGAAGGACAGCAGCGCCACTTTCGAGCCTTCCTTGATGATCCGGCCTTTGCCAATTTCAAGGATCTCGCCGCGCTCCGGCATCTGGATGCCAACGCCTTCACCGCGCGGATAGCGGAAGGAAATCGGACCCTCATCATAGGCGGCGGCGGTGCGCACCATATGTTTCAGCTCTGCTTCGTCCGCTGCCGCCATCACCACGAAACCGGGCAGGCTGGCGAGAAAACCGGTATCGAAAGCCCCTGCATGGGTCGGACCATCGGCGCCGACGAAACCGGCGCGGTCGATGGGAAAGCGCACCGGCAGACCTTGAATAGCGACGTCGTGGACCACCTGATCATAGCCGCGTTGCAGGAAGGTTGAATAGAGCGCGCAGAATGGTTTGTAGCCCTCAGCGGCAAGGCCTGCGGCAAAGGTCACGGCATGCTGTTCGGCAATGCCGACATCAAAGGTCCGTTCCGGGAACAGGTTTTGTAGCTTATCCAGCCCGGTGCCGGAGGGCATGGCGGCGGTAATGCCGACGATCTTCTCGTCATGGCGAGCTTCTTCCACCAGCGCGTCGGCAAATACGGCGGTATAGCTCGGGGCATTCGGCTTGGCCTTGGCCTGGGTACCGGTGATGACATCGAACGTGTTGACGCCGTGGTATTTGTCGGCGGCGGCCTCGGCGGGCGCATAACCCTTGCCCTTCTGGGTCACCACATGGATCAGCACCGGCCCCTTGGCATTGTCGCGCACATTGCGCAGCACCGGCAGGAGGTGATCGAAGGAATGGCCGTCGATCGGGCCGATATGGTAAAAGCCCATTTCCTCGAACATCGTGCCGCCGGTCACATATCCGCGCGCATGTTCGACGGCGCGGGTGATGGCCCGGTCGATATTCTTGCCGAGATAGGCAGTGAGTTTCTTGCCGATCTCACGCATGCCCATATAAGTGCGCCCGGAGGCAAGCCTTGCCAGATAGGCGCTCATCGCGCCGGTTGGCGGGGCAATCGACATGTCATTGTCGTTGAGAATGACGATCAGCCGCGCATCCAGCGCGCCAGCATTGTTCAGCGCCTCAAACGCCATGCCCGCCGACATCGCCCCGTCGCCGATCACAGCGATGACCTTGCGGTCTGTCTGGCCAAGCTCGGCTGCCACGGCCATGCCAAGACCTGCGGAAATCGATGTGGAGGAATGCGCCGCGCCAAATGGATCGTATTCGCTCTCAGTGCGCTTGGTAAAGCCGGAAAGCCCATGTTCCTGGCGCAGCGTGCGGATGCGCTCCCGCCGCCCGGTCAGGATCTTGTGCGGATAGCATTGGTGTCCGACATCGAAGATCAGCCGGTCTTCCGGGGTGTTGAAAACCTTGTGGATGGCGAGCGTCAGTTCCACCACGCCAAGCCCGGCGCCCAGATGTCCGCCGGTCACCGACACAGCATCGATCATCTCGTCGCGCAGTTCACGCGCTACTTGCGGCATGTCCTTGTCTTCGATCTTGCGAAGGTCGGACGGAAACACGACCTGATCCAGCAACGGCGTGTTTGGCTTCGATGTCACAGGCTCCAGCCTCTTTTTCTCATCACTCGGTCTATCGGCTGCACAAGTTTCCTCCCGAATGCATTGCACGGCCTGAATGGTCCATGAACGGGGGAAATCATACAGTATTCAATGTCATTTGCCCGCGACCCCTGTTTGCTTCCCAGGCGCAAGGCGCCACGGTCAATCAGGAAATTCAGGTCAATGATAGGGCAGATCCAGTAAAACTGCCCTGTTGATGCATATAGGACTTAAATGCCCTTCGGCAAAGGGACAAACGCATCTTCCTTGCGGCGGTCCTGCCAGGATCAGACCTAGTCCTTGTCCAGCGGCTCGGCACCAACAGGCTTGCCAGCGCGGTCCAGCCGGATTTTCTCGATGCGGTTTTCAGCCGCCGACAGCAGTGCCTCGCAATGTTTCTTCAGCAACTCGCCGCGCTCGTAAATCGAGATGGATTCGTCGAGCGCCACATCACCGCGCTCCAGCCGGGCCACGATGCTTTCCAGCTCGGCCACGGCCTTTTCAAAGGAATAAGTGGCAATATCGGTGGCGGCGGTGTCGGTCATACTCAACCCTTCATCAATCTCGAAATATGCATGCCAGCCGACTCAGCCAGACCTTCCAGATCATAGCCACCTTCCAGCAGGCTGACGACCCGGTTTTTGGCAAAGCGGTCGGCCACTTCCATCAGCCGCCCGGTTGCCCAGTCAAAATCCTCGCCAACCAGATTGATCTGCGCCAGCGGGTCGCGGTGATGGGCATCAAACCCGGCGGAAATCAGGATGAGATCCGGGGAAAAATCGTTGAGCGCGGTCAGCACCCGCGATTTGAATGCCTCGCGGAAATGGTCCGAGCCGCTATTGGCCGACAGCGGTGCGTTGACGATGGTGTTGTGCGGTCCAACCTCGTCCTTCTTGCCCGTCCAGGGATAAAGCGGCATCTGGTGGGTGGAACAGAACAGCACGGATGGATCGTCCCAGAAAATATCCTGGGTGCCGTTGCCATGATGCACATCCCAATCGACGATGGCGACCCGTTCCACACCATAGACCTGCTGGGCATGGCGGGCAGCAATCGCCACCGTGTTGAACAGACAAAAGCCCATCGCCTTGGTTTTTTCCGCATGATGGCCGGGCGGACGGCCCGCCACGAACACATTGTCGGCAGCACCGGTCATCACGTCGTCCACGGCGGCCATCGCCCCGCCGATGGCGGTCAAGGCACATTGCAGACTTTTCTGCGAGGCATAGGTATCGGCCTCCATCTGGTTGATCCGATCTTCTTCCTCCGGCACCTGCCGCATGACGGCGATGAAATGCTCTTCGGGATGGGCCAGCATGACAGCATCCTCATTGGCCTGCTGGGCCTGATGCCGTTCCAGGGCGGAAAAATTCGGATGCTCCAGAGCGATATTGAGCGAGCGCAGCCGGTCTGCCCGTTCAGGATGGCCCTCTGGCGTGTTGTGTTCCAGAAAGATCGGGTTTTCATAGAGCCGGGTTGTCATCACGCATCCTCCTGCCGCACCAAACTTGCGCGACCAATCTCTTTTCCATTACATGAGCGATCACGGCGTGGAGGGCAAGGGCAATGGCGAAAAGAGAACGGCTGGACGTGACCGAAACGATCATCGGCCTGCGCGATGTCGGCATCAGCGGGCGGCTGAACAACAGTGCGCTGCTGGCGCTGTGCGAAGAAGCGCTCCACCGCTTCTGGCAGGCTCGGCCCGCAGAAGAGCAGGAGCCGGAGTTTCGCGCCACCAAGTTCGAGGCGCGGCTCTTTGAAATGCTGGGACCGGGCGACGCACTGCGCTTCACCGTGCAGGTGGACAAGATCGGCGGCAAATCCGTCGGCTTCGCCATCGCCGTCGAAAGCGGCAAGACCCGCGCCGCTGATGTCGAGATCACCTGGACGGCTGTGAACAAAGACAGTGCCGAACCGGTGGCGCTATCGGAAGCGCTGAGGGATTGGCTGTATCAGTGGTTGCCGTGAAATTATCTGAGGATACGGTCGAGTATGGTTCTGGTTTCCGCTGCTTCCGGCTCGCGGGCGTCTACCTGCTTTTGCAGGGTAATCAGCGTCTTCCATAAAGCCCAACCACGCGCTCGGTCCCATGTCGCCTCATCATGGGCAACGGTTGCGCGAAACACGGTAGCGGTTACGGCATCCATAAAGGTCCAGGCGATAGCGAGATCGCAGGCGGGATCACCGGTGCCGCAGCCGCCGAAATCGATCACGGCGGAGAGGCGTCCGTGTTTGAACAGGAGGTTTCCCGGAGCGATATCGCCGTGCAGCCAGACCGGCGGTTTCTGCCAATGACTGGCAAGGGCCTGATCCCATAGCGTGGTCGCGCGATGCGTATCAATGCTCTTGCCAAGCATGTCTATGGCCGTGCGGGTTTCTTCATCATAGGTTGCGAGCAAGCCGCCGCGATAAAAATTATGAGGTCCTGCTGTTGGGCCGTCGGTGCCGTCAAGACCATGAAGGGTCTTTAGGAAATTACCGAGATCGATGGCAAATTGTTCGCTATCGACGACCTTCGCCGACAAGGCTGTCTCACCGTCGATCCATCGATAGATGCCCCAGGCGAAAGGATAGCCATGGTCCGCACCGCCCATTCCAACCGGTTCGGTAATGGGAAGTGGCAGATGTGGCGCAAGCATCGGTAAAAAGCGTTGCTCCTTTTCCACCTGCTGTTCATAGCGCTGAGCGCTCGGCAGGCGAATGATCATTTCAGAGCCAAGGCGGAAACTGCGATTGTTCCAGCCGCCCGGCACGACAGGTTCGATGGACAGCGATGAAAATTGCGGAAACTGGTCAGCGATCAAACGCTGCACCAGTTCCACTGAAATTGTCAGCCTGTCATCCATAACCGGAACCGCCGTTTTGCTTTGCGGATGCTATACGCGGGAATGATGACAGACGTTTACACCCGCTTCGGCAGCAGCGGATAGCCGACCATCACGGCGCGGGCGGCTAGCGCTGCGATGGCGGCCTTGATCAGGTCGCCGGGCAGGAAGGCCAGCGAGCCGATCAGCACCTTGTCGATCGGGGTGCCCGCCACAAAGCTCCACCAGGGCATGCCACAGGCATAGACCACGCCGATGCCACCGATGATGCTGGCGGCAAAGAAGCCGATTGTCTGGCCGCTGGCGGTGGAGGAGGCGCGGGCAAAACGTTCGGCGGCAAGACCGGTGACGAAAGCGCCGAGAATCCAGCCGAAAATATAGCCGCCGGTGGCACCAAACAGCGCGTTCAGGCCGCCGTGGCCGCCCGACAGCACCGGCAGGCCCATGGCGACCAGCAGCACGAACAGCGCATAGGCCAAGGCCCCGCGCTTGGCACCGAGAATGCAGCCGGCCAGCATCACGCCCATCGACTGGGCGGTGATCGGCACGGGAATGAAGCCGAGTGGCACTGGCGGAATAAGCCCGAGGACAACGACGATGGCGGCAAACAGCGCAATCAGAACCAGGTCTCGCGTGGTCATGGTGATCTCCTCATCAGTCTGTTCTCTTTTCGTGACGGCGAATGCCGCGGGCGTCAATGGCCTCGGCGATGGAATCGGCCTCTTTCAAGGCCAGAATAAACAGCGGCCCCAGCATCCGGTGCAGCCGCACGGGTATGCCACGCGCCTGATGTGCCGCCTTCAGCGCCTCATATCGATCTGCGATGTCAGGCACGAAGCGCAGCGTCAGCCCCAGGGCCAGGCTGATATCGGCGGCCCGGACCAGACCCAATCGGTCGAGCGGGGCCAGCAGCCGGTCGAGCGTTTCCATGAAGGCGCCAAGCGAGGTCGTCGCGGTAATGGCGGAGGCGAGAAACAGGATGGCGAGCAGCCTCAACGTCAGCGTTGCCGAGGTGATGAGATCAAGCGCATAGATGTTGAACAGGCCAAGCACAGCAATGCTGATCAGCATCGGGCGGATGCGCCGCAAGGCCGCCCGCGCCCCAAGCCCGAGGCTGAAATAGAGCGCGCCGGTGGCGAAGGCTGCCGTGGCCTGGAGCGGCATGGACAGGCTGAAGGCAAGGCTAAGGCCAAATACCAGCAGAGTGGCCAGTTTCGCCCCGACCGGCATTCGGTGCAGCCAGCTATTGCCGTCGACATGCAGGCTGTTCAACATGCGGCGATCTCGCGGTAACGGGCAATGGCGTCGCTGGCCGGACCATCGAAGGCAAGCTTGGCGCGGTGAAACACCAGCACCCGCGAAAACCCGGCAATCAGATCGAGATCATGGCTGATCACCAGCGCCTGTTCCTCCAGCGCCTCGATGGTGCCAGCCACCAGCGCACGGTTTTTCAAATCGAGCTGATTGGTCGGTTCATCGAAAATCACCAGATCGGGCCGGTTGACCAGAACGGCGGCCAGCGCCGCCAATTGCAGCTCGCCACCGGACAGTTCATGCGGGCGGCGGCGCAGCAGATGGGTTATGCCGAGCCTTGCGGCAACGCTGTCCACGGCCTCATCCAGTACCTTGCCCTTCAGCCCGCGCGCCTTTGGCCCCATGGCGATATCCTCGCCGATCAACGGCAGGATGATCTGGTTGGCCGGGTTCTGGAAGATAAAGCCGGTGCGCGCCTGCACGGCCTTGGCGTCCTTGACTGTGTCCAGCCCGTCCAGCGTCACACGACCGCTGCTCGGCTTGACCAGTCCGTTGACCAGCCGGGCAAAGGTGGATTTACCCGATCCATTCAGGCCAATGACCCCGATCCGTTGTTCGTCGAAAGTGATGGTCAGCGGCTCCAGCGCCACATGGCCATCAAAACTGGCGCTGGCCTGATCGAAATGGATCTGCACGATGTCGATACCCTATCATTGCTGCCCTGTTCTATAGCCCGCAGACCGGCAAAGGCAAATCCGGGTTTTTCCCATTTACAGCCGCTTTGAGATTTGCTCGGATGGGTTATCCGATCCATTCCCGAAGGAATTGCCACGTGACCTCCTCCTTTCACCAGCCTGTCGATGCCGCTGAAGTGCCGCGCTTTGCAGGGCATGCCACGTTCATGCGTCTGCCTGCCGTCACCTCGGCAGAAGGGCTTGATATCGCGCTGATCGGCATTCCCTGGGATGGCGGCACCACCAACCGGGCCGGTGCGCGCCATGGGCCGCGCGAGGTCCGCAACCAGTCCAGCCTGATGCGCCGGGTGCATCACGTCTCTAAAATCGAGCCCTTCAGCCTTGCCAATATTGCCGATGTTGGGGATGTGACCGTCAACCCCATCGACCTGATGCTGGCACTGCAACAGATAGAAGAGGGCGTGGCAGCGGTTGTCGCTGCCGGTGCTCTGCCGCTCTGCGCCGGGGGCGACCATCTGACTACACTGCCGGTGCTGCGGGCGGTGGCGAAATCGCGGCCGGTCGGGCTTATTCATTTCGATGCGCATTCCGACACCAATGACAGCTATTTCGGTGGCCAGCGCTTTACCCATGGCACGCCCTTTCGCCGGGCCATCGAGGAGGGGCTGCTTGATCCGAAACGCATGGTGCAGATCGGCATTCGCAGCTCCAATTACGAAGTCGATGAACATCAATGGGCCAAGGACCAGGGCATCCGCATCATCTATATGGAGGAATTCGTCGCCCGCAGCGTGGCAGACGTGATGGCGGAAGCCCGCGCCATTGCCGGTGATGGCCCGACCTATGTCAGCTTCGATATTGACTGCATCGACCCATCGATGGCACCGGGAACCGGCACACCGGAAATCGGCGGCTTCCTGACCCGCGAAGTGCAGGCCATGGTGCGGCTGCTGGAGGGCGTCAATATTGTCGGTGCCGATGTGGTGGAGGTCGCGCCCCCCTTCGATGTCGGCGGCATGACGGCGCTGGCCGGTGCAACCATGATGTTTGAACTGCTCTGCATCATGGCCAAGGCGGTGGCGGATCGGCGTTGAAAGCCGGGTTTCTGGAGGAAATCACCTTGAACAAAAAGAGAACATACTCTATCGTCGCCCAATGGCGATAGGGATAGACAACAGGACAGCACGGCGGATTTTTCTGGAGCGGCAGGGGCTTTCCCGGCCACCGGGGCGAGCGTTGAGCCGTCAGGGCCTGCTGGCGCTGATCACCGATCTCGGTTTCGTGCAGGTGGATAGTATCGGCACGGTGGAGCGGGCGCATCACCAGATCCTGTTTTCGCGCCACCAGACGTACAGGCGCGAAGATCTGACCGCTTTGCTGGAGCAGGACAGGCTCCTGTTCGAGCATTGGACCCATGATGCTTCAATCCTGCCTTCAGCTTTCTTTCCCTATTGGAAGCATCGGTTCCGGCGCGAAGAAAGCCTGATTCTGGAGCGCTGGCGCACGTGGCGCGAGCCGGGCTTTGAGGCGGCTTTCGAGGAAACCTACCGGCGGATTACCGAGGGCGGCCCGGCCTTGTCGCGGCACATGAAGGAAGGCGACCATAAATCCGGCGGCTGGTGGAACTGGCATCCGTCGAAAACCGCGCTGGAATTTCTCTGGCGCACCGGCAAACTGTCGATTTCCGGTCGGGAGAACTTTCAGAAGATCTATGATCTGACGGAGCGCTGCTTTCTGGATGAACATTTGCAGGCCGAGGTGACGCATGACGCCTTCATCGATTGGGCCTGCCGGGAAGCGCTGATCCGGCTGGGTTTTGCCACATCGGGCGAAATCGCCGCCTTCTGGAATCTGGTCAGCCCGCAGGAGGCAAAGCTCTGGCTGGAGACCCATCGCGCTGAGCTGGAAGAGATCGAGATCGCCCCCGCCGATGGCGGAAAGCCGCGCCCGTCGCTGGCCCTGGCAGACCGTCTGCCCACCTTGCTAGCGGCCCCGGAGCCACCCGCCCGTATCCGGGTACTCAGCCCTTTCGACCCGCTGATCCGTGACCGGGCCCGCACCGAGCGGCTGTTCGGCTTCTTCTACCGGATCGAAGTGTTCGTGCCGGAGCCGAAACGGCAATATGGCTATTATGTCTTTCCGCTGCTGGAAAATGATCGGCTGATTGGCCGGATCGACATGAAAGCCAACCGCAAGGCAGGCACGCTGGACGTGAAGCGGTTATGGCTGGAGCCGGGCATCAGGCCCTCGACCGGACGGTTGGAGAAGCTCGACCAGGAATTGAACCGGCTTGCACGATTTACCGGGGTGGAGGCGGTCGTTTATGGTGATGGCTGGCTCAGTAGCTGAACCTTTAGGAGGCAGGTCGTTCTGCTCAAGCTCCGAGACCGAGAATTGGGTAGAGCGACGCGACTAACAAAGCGGCCATGGTGCAATTGAAAATTCGCAGTCGAGTGTTGTTCGATAGCCACCGCCGAACCACCGTCCCGAGCAACGCCCAAACCGCGATTGCAGGGAAGCAAACGGACGCAAATGAGCCTGCCACCATGACGACCGACTGCAATGAGCGGTCGGGTGCATAGAGTGTAACTGCCGAAAGACACATTGCCCATGCTTTGGGATTGACCCACTGGAATAGTGCAGCCTCAAGAAAGGTCATTGGGTTGCTGCCAGCATCCTGCTCTTCGATGGGGGCTGCGATGGCAATTTTAGCGGCTAGCCAGATCAGATACGCGACGGATAGGATTGTCAGCACCAGGTTTAATGCGGGCACAGCATCAAACACGGCCATTAGACTCATTCCAACGAGGAATGCCATGGCCGATACGCCTCCGACGATTCCGAGCATATGCGGCATGGTCCGGCGAAAGCCGAAGTTAGCACCGGAGGCCATCAACATCAGATTATTCGGGCCCGGGGTGATCGTGGCGGCGAATGCGAAGCCGATAAGCGCCGTTAAGACAGCAAAGTTCATGAGATTTGTCCCTCTATTGGTTTGTGCAATAATAGATGGACAATGTCGCAATTTTTGACCTAAATATTCTATATTGTGACAAAATGGACAATGAATGACGAATATAGATGCAATAGACACGAAAATATTGCGTGCGCTTAGGCGTGATGGTCGGATCAGCAATGTGGCACTTGCGGAGGCGGTCAGCCTCTCGCCCTCAGCTTGTCTTAGACGTGTCCAAGAGCTGGAACGGAATGGTGTGATCCGCGGCTATCGTGTCGTCACCGACCCCGAAAGCATGGGGCGTGGCTTTGCAGCGTATGTCATGATTGGCCTTTCTTCTCATACCAAGGCAGCCTTGGAGGGCTTTGAGAGGGCAATGGCAATCGCTCCAGAAGTCGTGGAATGTCACAACATTGCCGGGGCATTCGAATATCTGCTGCGGGTGGAGAGTGCCGATCTCGCTGGTTATAAGCGCTTTCACACCGAAGTCCTCGGCACTCAGAGCCATGTAAATGCAATTACCTCCTATATCGTGATGGAAACCTCCAAAGATGATCGCGCGGGCTGAATTTGAAATTTGAGCGTGAAAGATATGGGTCTGTCAGGAGAATGAGGCGATGGCGACAGGCCATGCTTGTTGCTATCAGATCAGCCTGCCGATGCTTGTGACACTGCGGAAACTGCCCGGCTGCATCCGGTGCTGAGCCCCTGCGACCTGCTGCTGGAAACGCTCGACCAGGAATTGAACCGGCTTGCACGATTTACCGGGGTGGAGGCGGTCGTTTATGGTGATGGCTGGCTCAGCTTTTGATTGGCGTGCCGACGCGATCCGTGAGGGTTTTGACGAAATTGACCTTGGTCATGACCATGTCTTTGTCGTCGTAATGGACAATTTCGTTGGCGGAGCGAGTGCCAACCACCAGATAGACACAATCCGCATTGGAGCGGTTTTCCAGGCAATGGCCAAGGGGAACACCGGCCTTGAACGTCGCGGCATCGCCCGGGTTCATCTCGGTGACCACATCGCCCTCAAGCAAGGTGGCAGTCCCCGTGAGCATATAGAGGAATTCGTCTTCCTGTTCATGCCAGTGCTTGTGAGACGAACGGGAGCCGGGCGGCAATGTTTCCAGGAGGACGCCAAATTGCGTCAAGCCGCCTGCATCGCTCAAGCGCCGGGCGCTATAGGGACCAAGCTCGGCGTTGATGCCCTCGGCGGTTCCAATGTCCAAGGCTGCGTTTTCAGTTTTGATAACAGGCATGGTTTTCTCAACGGTTTTGCAGCAGATAACGCAAAAAGGGGTGTGCCGCCACACACCCCTCTTTCGCATAGCCATAGCAGAGCCGTGGCTACTCCTCGTCCGTATCCATATATTCCAGATAATGCGCTTCGATCTGTTGGATCGGAGACGCTGCTTTTGACTCGTCGATGGCCGACGAGTCGCTGGTTTTCAATCCAGCCGTTTTCTTGCTTGAATCCAGGCTCCAGAGCGCGTTGGCCAGGGAGGCGGACAGCAGGGTGCTGGTGGAGTTTCCACCGGCAGAGCGCGAGCGGGGCGTGGTCGCAGACTCTACGGCAACATCCTCAACGCTTGACGCGCCATGAATGTAGCGGCTCTGATACTGTGAATTGCCAAGGCTGCTGTCGATCCTCATCGCAGGCCCTTTCTGTTCGCTTCGTTAACCCTTTGTTAACGATCGAAGCTTGCGCGAGGCTTGCGTCACATCCGATTTTTCCGAGAAATTGTGCAGCGGGAACGGATTTTTACTAGATCTAGTTTTATCAACAATTTCTACTGAAGAAAATACGAATTTCCCTCCAATTTTGTTAAAAATTGTAAATGTCTATGCGAATTATACAGATGGTCGGTGCTCAAAAACTGCAAGAATTAAACTATACTACAGCGGGAAGCTTCGCCGACAATGCCTTCAGGCAGAGTTCGAAAGCGGTCAGATCGCTATAGAGCCGGTCTGCTGGCGCCTGATGAGTAAAAATCGGCCCGCCCCGGCGTTCGACCCCGCCGTGCAGCATAAGATTTTCGATCATATCGAAATCCTCTAATGACAGGCCATCCGGTCCGCGCTTGCGCTGATCAGGGCCGAGCGTCACCTTGTCCTGATAAAAACCGGCGGTGCGGGCATAGTGATTGTCAATGACATTGGTGTAGGCAGCCACAAGCTTGCCCTGTGCGCACATATAGCCCAGCTCGAAAGCCGTGCCGGGATCGGCGGCAATGCCACGGAACGGGGTGAGATTGGCAATCACCCCATCGGCCCGGTTCATCATATCCTCATCGACGGCACTGATTTTCAATCCGAACTCATGCAAGGTCGGGGCCGGTTCGATGGAAATATCGCCGGGGCAGATCGGCTCGAACCCATAGGTCCGTGTCATCTCAGCCTTGGCATCGAGCACCTCGCGGGCATCAGCGAGAAACACTTCGGGACCGGCGAGATAAAGCTTGAGTGACATGGATTGGGTTCCTGGAGAATTGTAGTTGTCGCGCGAATTTTGCGCGGAACAGACTCTTACCTGCCACTGAGTCTGCCGAAAGGGTAGCACTTTTTCTGCCTATCCAGGGCTTTCGAGGCGGATGGTCGTCGGTCCTGGTCCTGTATCCACCCCAGGAATATCCTGCTTATTGGTCGCAACCCAGTTTTCCGGCAATGCATTCACAGGGTTTCCTGGAAAACGTTTTGCAGTCTCTTCTTTGATTTTTCGTTCCCGCCAAACAGGCCCTCCAACGTGCCACAAGGCCTCATCCGGGGAAAAGTCGGCAGTCAATCTTGCAGGAATGTGATACTCAGCATCCCACGCAGCTATCACCTCCAGCATTTGGATTGCCGGATCATCGATTGTCGTGTCATAGCTTGGAACGCCATCTCGCCAGACGGTGACCTTCAATGTAAAGGCAGGCCATTGGACGGTAGGCCTTGGGGCAGCCAGTTCGGAAACTGGAAAGCGCCCCAGCTTTTTCCATGCGCCGGAACGGAGCGCCCGAGTTATCGAGGAAGGAAAAACCATTATCACCGCCATGACGGGCGAATTGATAATGTCGTCTATTGTCGTGATCGTTCGATCCCTGCGACGAAAAAATGCGATTTCCTTATCCGCATTGACTTGCCCGTAATAAATCCACTCCTGCCCGCCAGCTATGGCGTAGAGGGTTCCAGCTTTCATGTCGGCTCTGGCCTTGGGATTGCTTTCGAACATGACATCAAACATGTCTTGCCCGAAAAGCAAGGTCAATGGCATTCTCTCGGGCAGGCATCAGGAAATGTCCGCAGCGACATATGATTTACGCAATTTCGGTTTCCGAGATCTTGATGCCAAAACCCTCCAGGCCGACGTAATGGCGTTCACGCGAGGCCATCAGCCGGATCGAGGTGACGCCGAGATCCCTGAGGATCTGGGCGCCGAGGCCGATTTCCAGCCATTCGCTTTCGCGCGTCTGGGCTTCCTGATGGGCCTCGCGGTCGTGCATGCCTGCCCTGGCCGTAGTGGAGGCGCCAACCCCGACGGAGCCTTCGCGTAGATAAACGATAATGCCACGGCCTTTTTCTGCGATCCGTTTCAACATGCTATCGATCTGGCGGGCACCGCCGAACACATCGGCACCGACATTTTCCAGATGCAGACGCACGGGAATATCGACGCCGTCGCGGATGTCACCAAATACCACCGCCAGATGCTGCATCGGATCCCAGGGCAGGGAATAGGCATGGGCCTTGGCCGGGCCATAAGCCGTCTGGATCTCGAAGGTCGACATCAGCTGGATCAGGGTTTCCTTGCGCTGGCGATAGGCAATCAGGTCGGCGACCGAGATCTGTTTCAGCTTGTGCTTTTCGGCAAAGGCTGAGACCTGCGGACCGCGCATGACCGTGCCGTCGTCATTGACCATTTCCGAGATCACGCCGATTGGCGGCAGGTTGGCCAGCCGGCAGAGATCGACAGCTGCTTCCGTATGGCCGGACCGCATCAACACCCCACCTTCGCGCGCCACCAGCGGGAAAATATGGCCGGGGCGGACGAAATCGGCGGGACCGACATTGGGATTGGCGAGATTGCGTACCGTCAGCGTCCGGTCATCAGAGGATATCCCGGTCGTGGTGCCATGCTTGAAATCGACGCTGACCGTAAAGGCTGTCGTATGGGCGCTGTCGTTTTCGGCGACCATGGCCGAGAGGTTCAGCCGCTTAGCTTCCTCCTTCGGCATTGGGGTGCAGACGATGCCTGACGTATGGCGGATGATGAAGGCCATTTTCTCCGACGTGCAATGTACGGCGGCAACGATCAGGTCACCTTCGTTCTCGCGGTCGTCGTCATCGGTGACAATCACGATTTCACCGGCCTCAAAAGCCCGGATAGCGTCAACGACACGGGTCTGCTCATAGGTCATGATCGATTTCCTTACTTCAAACGACCGGTCTGGCCACGGTCGCGCAGATAATGATCCGCCAGCGCGCAAGCCACCATTGCCTCGCCAACCGGCACGGCACGGATGCCAACGCAGGGGTCGTGGCGGCCTTTGGTGCGAATATCGACATTGCGGCCTTGCGAATCGATCGACTGGCGTTCTGTGAGGATGGACGAGGTCGGCTTGATGGCAAACCGCGCCACAATCGGCTCGCCGGTGGAAATCCCGCCGAGAATGCCGCCGGCATGGTTGGACAGGAAAATCGGCTGCCCGTCATTGCCCATGCGCATCTGATCGGCGTTTTCCTCGCCGGTGATTTCGGCGGCACGAAAGCCATTGCCGATTTCAACACCCTTGACCGCATTGATCGACATCAGCAGCGCGGTAATATCCTGGTCCAGCTTGGCATAGATCGGCGCGCCCAGCCCGGCCGGCACGCCTTCGGCCACCACCTCCACCACGGCACCGACCGAGGAACCCTGCTTGCGGATGCCGTCCAGATACTCTTCCCAAACGGGGACGATCTTCGGGTCCGGTGCAAAGAACGGATTATTACCAACCTCGGCCCAATCCCAATTGGCGCGATCGATCTTGTGGGTGCCGATCTGCACCAGCGCGCCGCGAATGGTAACGCCGGGCAGAACCAGACGGGCAATGCCGCCCGCCGCCACCCGCGCTGCCGTTTCGCGCGCCGAGGAGCGTCCGCCGCCGCGATAATCACGAATGCCATATTTCAGGTCATAGGTATAATCGGCATGGCCGGGGCGATATTGCTGAGCGATGTCGCCGTAATCCTTGGACCGCTGGTCGGTATTTTCGATCATCAGCGAAATCGGCGTGCCGGTGGTGATCATCGAGCCATCGTCCTGCGGCATGACGCCGGAGAGGACCTTAACGAGGTCGTCCTCGCGCCGCTGGGTCACGAACCGCGACTGGCCGGGTTTGCGCTTGTCGAGCCAAACCTGAAGGTCTTCCAGGGTGAATTTCAAGCCGGGAGGGCAACCATCCACCACCGCGCCAAGGGCTGGACCATGGCTTTCGCCCCAGGTGGTGACACGGAAAAGGTGACCGAAACTATTATGCGACATATGCTGAAACCGGGTCCGCTTTGCCAGGGGATAAGCCCTGCCTTTTACAAGGCCCCACTCTTAGTAGAAAAGCCGCAAGCGTGAAAAGCCTTTCTTTGCGGCAATGGCGCAAAAACCGGAAAAGCTTTGCGCGAGATGGGGCTTATGATGCCATCTGACGGTCTGTCTGCAAGGCGAAACGGCCGAATTCCTCGAAGGGCAGCGGTTTCGCAAAAGCGTAGCCTTGCAGGAGATCGCAGCCCAGTTCGCGCAGGATCTGGGCATGGGCAATGCTTTCGACGCCCTCGGCCACGGTTGCCACTCCCAGAGAGCGGGCAATGTCGATGATCGAGCGCACCATGGCCCGTTCCCGGCTGGAATTGAGCAGGGGCATGACCAATTGCCGGTCGATTTTCAGCCGCTTGGGTTGCAGTTTCAAAAGGCTGATGATCGAGGTATGGCCGGTGCCGAAATCGTCGATCTCGATGTCGATGCCCAGCGCCTTGATCCGCTCGATATTGGTGGTGGCAATATCCTCGCTTTCATCGAGAAAGATCGATTCGACCAGTTCGAAGGAAATTTCACCGGGCGAAATACTGAGACTTTCCAGCGTCTCGATCAGCCCGGCATCATGCAGGCGGCGAGACGAGACATTGACGGAAATCTTCGGAAGTTTCACGCCCATGGCCGCCCAGCGCATTTTGTCCTTCAGGGCCAGTTCCAGCACGATCTGGTCGATACGTGCCATGACATTCAGGTCTTCCGCCACTTTCAGGAAGCTATTGCTGGGCAGGATGCCGCGGGTCGGATGCTGCCAGCGGACCAGCGCCTCGGCGCCGACCAGTTGCATGCTGTTGGCGCAGAATTGCGGCTGATACCAGGCGGTGATCTCGTCATTTTCCAGCGCGTGCAGCAATTCGTCGGCAATGCGCTTCGAGCTGACAATATTGGCCTGGAGATTGTCCGTGAAGAATTGGAAACAGTTGCGCCCCTGCCGCTTGGCTTCATAAAGCGCCAGATCGGCATTGATCAGGATCTTGCGGGCATCGGTTCGCAGTCCCTTGGCCTCGGCAATGCCGATGGAAACGCCGCAGCGACAGATGAAGCCTTCGAAATCCACGGGAACGTTGATGTCCTGGATGATGCGTTCGGCAAGCTCGGCGGCGGCCTTGGCATCGATTGGCCCATGCAGCAGCACCACGAATTCGTCTCCGCCAATCCGGGCCACCAGATCGCCGCTGTTCATGTGGCGTGACAGAACCCGTGCCGCATTGACCAGCATGGCATCGCCAGCGGCATGGCCCAGCGTGTCGTTGATTTCCTTGAACCGATCCAGGTCGAGATGCAGGATAGTGAAACGGCTTCTGTTTGCCTGCGACTGCCGCGTCAGGCTGTCGAGGGCGATATCCAGCTTGCGACGATTGGCAAGGCCGGTCAACGGGTCATGCAAGGCGTTGAATTCAATTCGATTTTTGGTCAGTTCTAGCTCGATGTTGCGGGCTTCGGCCTCGGCCTTCGCCGTGCGCAGTTCTTCGGTCAGCAACACATCGGCCGTCACATCGAAGCTGATGCCGATCAGCTTCTTGCGTCCGTTGCGGTCGACATGCACCTGACCAACCGAGCGCACCCAGCGTGTACCACCCTGGTCCAACAACACCCTTTGGCTGGTGTTGAGGCGCGTATGCTGCTTTGCCACGTTGCGTGCGGCTTCCATCAACATCTCGTGGTCGTCTTTATGGATCTTGCTCAGCCACATGGCGTCGGTGACATGACTGGTGGTGGCTGGAATATTATAGAGATAGCACATGCGTTCGTCCCAGACGGTGTGGCCTGTGGAAAAATCATGTTCCCAGACGCCGCAACCATAGGAATCCAGCGCCAGTTCAAACCGATAGGACAGGCTTTCCAATTGCTGCTCTCGGATGGACAATTCGTCCAGGGCCAGTTCCAGTTCCGCATTCTTGATATCGGAACTCTCCTTGGCAGCCCGTAGATCATTTTGCATGGCGACATCGGCAGTAATGTCCCAGACGAGACCGGTCACACGGTTATGCCCGGAGGCATCTGCATGGCTGCCGACGGAGCGCAAGGTGCGGATCACGCCGCTCTCCAGCACGACCCGGTAATCCTGGCTGTTTTCGCCTTGCTGGCAGGCCATAACATGGGCTTGCGCCTTGGCGCGGTCTTCGGGATGCACGGTTTCCAACCAGCAGGCCATGTCCTGATCGAGGTCGCCACCGCTGCCTGCTCCATGCAATTGTGCGGCACGGCTGTCCTGATGGAGGGTCGGATTGTCGGTTGCAAGTTCCCACATGCCGATATTGGAACTGTCCATTGCCAGTTCGAAACGCCGGGTCAAGGCCCGGTATTTGTCTTCCATCTGTTGGAGCGCGCGCCGGCGTTTTGCGCGGGAGATGACAAGCATTGCTATGCCGCAAAGGGGTGCTGCAAAAGCCAGATCCACGGCAACCAGCGCCATGACGAAATGACTGTGATCCTGCGGTTTCTGCTGCCAGCCTGCCCGGGGGCGGCCATACACTTGCAGCGTCCCGCCTTGAAGCGCCATGGTCAGTATTTCCGGGTTTTCCCCGGTCATGTTCTGCTTTGCCAAATCCGGGCTGATCAAATCCTGAGCCGCGAGCGACGGGCTACCAAAAACAGTGCGTATACCGGATGCGGTCTGCACCATGACGGCAATCTCGATAGCCGGCCCGTTGCCGACCGGAGCGGTGGTGCCATCGGCGATGGCGGACTGGATGAATTTGGCGGTATCCAGGATGGCACGGACATGGATAGGGGAGGGCGTCGCATCGGCGGCGGTGATATTCAGTTGCAATTGCCCGTCATCCTGCAATTGCATATCCGTGTCCGAATCCGGGCCGATTGTCATATTACTGCTGGGGGAGAGCCCTTTCTGCGTCCACACCTGTTCTACGACAGTGCCTCGGGCCAGCGCCAAAGCCCGAAATTCCGGGCGTTCCCTTAGAATACCGCGAACAAGCCCCTCCGTTTGCGGCGAGGCCAGGGCGCCTTCACGCGGTGACAATGCATGGACAAGATGCCGAAGCGCGAAGAAATTCTCCTCGGTTCTTTGGGTCATCATCCCGCGGACCCGCTGTAGGTCGGCTTGGACTTGCCCGCGCAATTGGCTGCGGTAGTCGGTGATATTGAGATAGCCGATATAGGCAAGCAGGCTTGTCAGCAGGACAAACGCCAGGGCCAATAACAGCATCGCCACATTGCCGGAACGGCGAGTTGGGAGATCGGCGGGATTCGCGAATTCTGTCATTATCCTGCCATACACATTATACCGGGTCATCGAAGGTGCTTACGCATCTTCGGCTGATAAGAATTTCTGATATCTCACATACATCAGAGGCATTGGCATCTGAGGCATTGGCAGCAGAGGCGCTGGAGTTGCCCGTATATTCTGCCGGGAAAACCTGATGCTATGCTTTGATCTTAGGAAATACGATATTGTAATGGTTGTTAATTTAGCATTTATATTATTTGAATTCAGTAGGATTTAAAAGATATCGTCAATAAAGCATGAGTGAAGGGATAGTCCTGTTCATGACTGGAACATTGGTGCAGGACAGTCTGCTGCGTTAATGGTGGTAATGCTTGCGTCGGCCTTTCTGGATGGCTCTTGATCTGTTGTTTGCCATTTGTCTTTTCGAAAAAAGTATGCAGTAGAATTTGCGTGGGGAAAAGTGGATACCGGTTTTCTACCCGATGCTGTAGAGCCTTGCGATGCAATGAAAATTCTAGGCGTGACGCTATCCTCGACTATCGCGCCACGCTTTAATACCAAGTTATCGAAGATGCCCGTGCATCCTCACCTGACAAGAATTTCGAATATCCCAAATGCGGCAACGGCTTGAGATATTCGAAACCGGAATCCGAGCTGCCATCCTCAATGACTCCTCTGAGGAGTGCCGGGGATAAGTGCCGTCGAGGGGAAAATTCCGCCACATTCGGAGGCTTATTTGCAAGTACGTGACGATTCTCGAACGAAAGCAGGGGCAAAAACTATGCGCTTCCTTATCGCTATGCTGTTGCTGGCCGGCAGCCTGTTTTCGCCAATGGGCGCGCTTGCGCAAAGCGATGACGTGGAATCGACGATCAAGTCGATTAGCACCGAAAAGCTGACCCTGACGCTGGAGGATGGCAAAACCTATTCGGTGCCAGCGGAATTCAATTTTGACGGCCTGACGACCGGCGTCAAGGTTGTGGTTTATTACACCATGGTCGATGGCAAGCGGGTGGTGGACGATTTGCAGGTCGTCAACTAACGCCGATCTGTCACAGCCAATTCAGGCTATTGTTTTCAAGGTTGATCAGCAGAATCCTGTCCTGGGGGATTGGCATGGCGCAGGCCTCGTTGGCATCGACATTGCCAATCAGGCGGAACAGGCTGCGGATAACGCCGCCATGGGTCACGGCAACCGTTGGCTGGCGGACCGAGGCAAGCCAGGCACCGGTGCGCCAGGATAGGATCTCATAGCTTTCAGCCCGTTGGCCAGGGGCAATGAAGTCCCATTTGCCCTGGGACCGCTGTTTGACCCGTTCCGGGTACAGTTCTTTCAATTCGCGGGTCGTATGACCTTCCCAGTCGCCAAAACAGATTTCCTTCAGGCGATCGTCGAGCCGGTAACGCTCAGGGTCGAGCCCCATTTCGGTGCGGACCCGCTGCATGGTCTCGCGGGTTCGCCCAAGAGGGGAGGCGACGAAATCGAAGACATCGACTGTATCGCCCAGCACATGGCGCAGCGTTTCGCCATTGCGCATCGCCTGGCCGCGGCCTGTAGAATTCAGCGGAATATCCGTCTGACCCTGAAACCGGCCTTCGGCGTTCCAGTCCGTCTGTCCGTGGCGAATGACGTAAAGCAGCACGGCAGACGAACCTTCCAAGCCTTGTTCCCGGCCTTGTTCCCGGCCTTGTATCCGGGACTTAATCCTTGACGACTGACATATCCGGCGCGTCCACGGCCTTCATGCCGACGGTGTGATACCCGCAATCGACGTGATGGACTTCGCCGGTCACACCGCTGGACAGGTCCGACAGCAGATAGAGGCCGGATGTGCCGACTTCGTCGGTGGTGACATTGCGCTTCAGTGGCGAATTATATTCGTTCCACTTCAGGATATAGCGGAAATCGCCAATGCCGGATGCTGCCAAAGTCTTGATCGGACCGGCTGAAATGGCGTTGACGCGAATGCCGCGCTTGCCCATGTCAACGGCGAGATAGCGAACACTGGCTTCCAGAGCCGCCTTGGCCACGCCCATGACATTATAATGCGGCATGACTTTTTCCGCACCATAATAGGTCAGCGTCAACAGCGAGCCGCCATCCTTAAGGAGAGCTTCGGCGCGCTTGGCGACAGCGGTGAAGGAATAGACCGAGATATCCATGGTGCGGGCGAAGTTTTCGCGGCTGGTATCCAGATAGCGACCGGTCAGCTCGTCCTTGTCGGAAAAGGCGATGGCATGCACGACGAAGTCGATCTTGCCCCACTTGTCCTCGACATTCTTGAAGACGGCATCAACGCTTTCCAGATCGGTCACGTCGCAATCGCCTGCCATGAAGCCCTCAAGCTCCTGGGCCAGCGGCTCGACACGCTTCTTCAACGCATCGCCCTGCCATGTCAGCGCGATCTCCGCGCCTGCATCCCGGCAGGCCTTCGCTATGCCCCATGCGATGGAACGATTATTGGCAACACCCATGATGATGCCACGTTTGCCTGCCATGAGGCCCGAAATTTGAGCCATTCGTTGCTCCCTAAGACTTCTATCGAACCTGCCTATCGCATAGGCCGATGCGTGGTTCAAGCTGTGCTGCACCTCTCTTGATGGGAGAGGGGCAACAAATACTGTAAGGAGCGGTAACAAAGGGTGTGGCTATCACTGTGTGATTACAGCGAAATTCGGTTTACCCCGTCATTTTTCCGGGGGGCGGAAACTACAGGAAAAGCCCGTGCTTCATCACTTTCATCAGATCCGTGACTTTTTCGTCCGGTTTTTCCCAGAGCACGACCCTGATTTCGACGACCAATGCGCCCCGTTCGTCCGGGCCGCTGGGCAGGCCTTCGCCCTCGATGCGGATGCTCTGGTCTGAGCCGCTCCAGGCCGGTACGGTAATGTCGAGCGGTCCTTTCGGCCCTTCGATCACCGTGTCGCATCCCAGCACCGCATCCTCAAGCTTGATTGGCACCATGCAGTGAATGTCATAGCCATCGACGCTGAAGGCAGGGCTTTTCAACACCCGCAGCGTGACCAGCACATCGCCGGTTAACATGCCCGGCACTTTCAGCCCCTTGCCGGACAGCCTTGCAATGCTGCCATCGGTATACCCTGCTTCCAGCGGCAGCCTTACCTCGCGCCCATCGCTGAGCTGGACGGAAATGGTGTTGTGTTGCAAAAGGTCGTCAATGGCGATGGTGGCCTCGACCATAATGTCGGGAGCCTTTTCGAGAACCGGCGGCGCTGGTTTGCGAATGCGGCGCACCAGCGACGAAATCAGGCCAAGAACGGGAAGTGCGAAGCCGCGTGACCGGTTGCCGTCTTCGCTTGGCTCGTCTTCGCCCCTTCGCTGCTCGGTCTGGCGCTGCTCGGTCTGGGTGGCGCCAAAAATCTTCGAGACGGCATCCTCTGCCGCATCCGGGCTGGCGGGGCGGCTGGCTGTTGCTGTATCTGCGGCGTCTGGACCTGCTTTCGCGGTCTCCGGTTTGCTTGCGGACTGGGGTTGGGCTTGAGCCTGTGTTTGGGCCTTGGCCTTGGCCGAGGCGTTGGCGCTTGCCGCTGCGTCCGCCGAGGCATTGGCGGCTTGGGCTTCGGCGGATTGCGCGCGGGCGCGGGCGGCCTCGACCTTGACATTCAGCATTTCGGCGGCTTTTTCAGCCTTGGCATTTTCCGCCTCGATGCGTGCCAGATCGGCCATGATGCGCTCCGCATTGGCCTTGGCCTGGCGGGCGCGCTCAGCGGCGGCCCGGGCTTCCTCGCGTTGTTGCATGATCGTCTGTTCGCGTTTCATGGCGTCCATCTTCGAGCGTTGCTGGTCGTAGCGGCTTCGTTTGGCGGGGTCCTTGAGAACATCATAGGCCTGCCCGATCTCCGCAAACCGTTGGGTTGCCGTCGGATCCTCCCTGTTTTGATCGGGATGAGAGGTTTTGGCTTTCGAGCGCCAGGCAGCCTTGATCTCGTCAGTACCCGCATCGCGCTGCACGCCGAGAATGGAGTAGGGATCACGCATTTTACCACCAACCAAATACAAGAGCGGTTCAATTGAGATCTGTCCGGGTCACGACATCGCACCCGTGAGGGAAAATAAGATGGACCGTAACACTTTCAATCTGTTGCGGAAATTCCAGAACAAAAGGCTTTTCGCTCAGCAATTCCGCAGAAAGGTGAATCATTCACGCTCATACGTGGCAAGCATTGTCTCTATTTGCTTCGCCACGGGACACAGTTATATTAGGAAGCAGATGCTAACCAGTGGTTACGGCTGGGGAATAATTCCTGGGATGATGCTTGATCCCAGAGAAATTTATAACATGGGCGCTGTCTCAGCCGGATATGATCATTGTCAAATCATAGAAAACGGGCGCAATGCGCCGTTCCGTTGGGGTTTTTTAGCTCGTAATTGCCGATCTCAGGACTGTTTGTCGAAATTCACCAATTGCCACTGGCCATCGCCAGCCAGGCAGGTGCGGCCATAGAATTTGGCAATACCGTCATAGGCATGGCGGCTGGTGACGAACACCCGGCAGATCACGCCATTGCTGCGATCCTCGGAAATCGAGTTGATCACACCGGCGCTTCCCGTTGTGGTATTGGCCCAGGGAACCGGGCTTGGTCCCAGCTTTTCAAGATCGGCGGACGAGACCGCATTGCGCACTGTATCCTGGTCGGAGCGTTTTTCCGGTTCGTTTGGAATGGTGCCTGTCGAAATCGACCGATCCACCTTTGGCGTATCGCCCCCAAAGTCCATGACGCCGCCGACACAGCCGCCCAACATGAGGCAAAGCGCCGCCATGGCCATAAAACGACCGCTGGTGGCCCAGCGTCCCTTTCTGCATCGATCCGGCTTTGCTATGTCTCTCAAGACCTGTCCTGTCCTTCATGCGTCGTTTGCGGCGCGGGCATATGCGGAGCATTTAACATAATATGTCGCAAAATGAGTTAACAACCGGTGACTTTACCGAGGAGCATGAACCTTTTGGCTTGTTCGAAACGTGGCTCACTGAGGCAAAGGCCTCGGAGATTAACGATCCCAACGCTGTCGCATTGGCGACAGTCGATGAAAGCGGCCTGCCAAATGTGCGTATGGTGCTGTTGAAGGATTTCGATCAAGCGGGATTTGTCTTCTATACCAATTTCGAGAGCCAGAAGGGTACGGAGATTCTCTCCCAAAAGAAAGCCGCGATGTGCTTTCATTGGAAATCCCTGCGACGCCAGGTGCGTTTGCGCGGCGAAGTGGAGGTCGTCACCGACGCCGAGGCTGATGCCTATTACCAGACAAGACCGATTGGCAGCCGCATCGGCGCCTGGGCCTCGAAACAGTCGCGGCCGCTGGAGAGCCGGTTTGCGCTGGAAAAAGCGGTTGCCGAATATACGGCACGCTATGCCCTGGGGTCTATTCCGCGTCCAGCCCATTGGTCGGGTTTCCGGATTAAGCCATTGACCATCGAATTCTGGCGCGACGGTAAATTCCGTCTGCATGACCGGATCGAATTTCGCCGCGAGGCGCTGGACCAACCCTGGAGCAAGGTGCGGATGTATCCTTGAATCGCAAGGGCTGTGCTTTCTCCTGTGTCACGCAGCTGGTTTGCGTGACATCAGGCGGAAAGGAATGCCCGATGCCAGTGTGCGGACCGTGGCGGGTGTCTGGAAACGGCCATTGAGTGAAATGCGTGGCAGGGCGTGGAGGCGCTGGCCGTCGTTTGCAAACAGGGTTGCGGGCCGGGTGGTGACGGCCAGTCTATAGCCGGCTTCGCGCACCAGTGCGACGGTTCGCTGATCGACACTGCGGCCATCCCCATAGGGATAAGCGAAACTGACCGGACGAGTTCCGGTCAGGGTTTCAAGATAATCGGCGGAGTTCTTTAATTCCAGCCGCACCGTTTCATCGTCAAGCCCGGTCAAGCCTCGATGACTGACCGTATGCGCCCCCAGGCTGACCAGCGGATGGGCGGCAAAATCAGCCAGCGTCTCAGAGGGCAGGATGGCTTTTGCAACGATGTCGCGGCTGTCTATACCAGCCTCTGCCGCCATCCGGTTTAGCCTGGCGATCCTTTCTGCCTCGTCTACCGCCGTGATTTGGCTGGCGATCTGCTGGAATGCTGCGGCTTTGCGCAATGGCGTGTCGGTGGAAAGGATGCGTGTCCTGCCCTCGAAGTCCCATTCCAGCCGGTTGGCTTTGCGCGTCAGGGCAGCAAGGGTTTCCCACCAGAGGCCATGGCTGCGCTCGCTGAGGCCCTGGCAGACGAAAACCGTGAAGGGCGCATCGAACCGCGCAAATATCGGCAGGGCGATATCACGGCTGTTATAATAGGCATCATCAAGGGTAAAGGCCGCAAAGGGCCTTTGACCGGGCCCTGCGGCAAGCCGTGCGGGGACATCTTCCAGGCGGATGAATTCGTAATTTTCCCGCCACAGGGCGCGAAGGGCGGTATCGAGGAATTTGGGGGTGATTTCCAGATGCCGGTTGGGATCGGGTCTGAAAGGAAGATAGGGGCGCACCTGATGAAGGGTGAAGATTGCACCGAGCCCGCGGGCATCCTTTAACGCACCGAGCCTGCGCGTTATCCCCGCCACGACCAGTCCGCCCGCGATCAGCCCCTGCTTGAAGATAGTGCCATCCATAAGTGGTTTTCCAGCAGTCTCGGCTGCGCTGTCTTTGAAAAAAGCTAATTTATAACAGGTGCCCGGAATGGACCGGATCGTGTCATCGAAAGGGCATCCCATCCGACCCAAAGGGTTATCGTCTCAATACCTGCCAGATTAATGGTACGGATTTAAGGAATTGTGCATCGGCTCCAGTTTTAAGCCCGACTCCGGCGATGAAGCTGTTGTTCTCAGAATAAAATCTATGGAAGAGCCTGGACCTCACCGGGTTTTCCGCAGGCTTCTCACCATCCAGGGCGCCAGCAGGATCGCCGGAGCAAGGCAGACGAGGCCAAACAGGACGCTATTGCCGACCGCATGGCGCAGCACCTCCGGCGATGCCGTGCCGGAAAAGCCGGAGCGATTGGCAATGAGACCGGCCAGTGCGGCTCCCATGGCATAGCCTGCGGTTTGCAATGTGGGCAAAAGCGCCGAGGTCCGGTCGCGGTCGTCAGCTGGGCTCGCCTCCATCATTGTCTGGCTGAGCGCCGCCCACGCCATGCCAAAGGCCATGCCGACGGCGATCAGCGATAGGATCAGTCCCGGCAAATAACCTGTTGCAATGCCAAGCGTGGTGCCAGCAAGGCCGCCAGCCTCGGTGACAACCCCCAGCAAGATCAGTCTTTCTCTGGCTTTTTGGGTGGAGATATTGGCGGTGATGACCGCCGTGAGGCTCCAACTGACCGCCATCAGCGCGCTCAACGCACCCGCTGCCATTGGTCCCATCGACCAGAGATGTTGCAGCGTATAGACGAGATAGACGCCAAGAGCCGCTTCGGAAAGGGGCATGAGCAACACGATCCACAGGCCAAGCCCGACGGGTGTTGACGCCACAAAGGCGCCGGCGGGCAGGATCGGCTGAAGACTGTTTCTGTCGAGCGCGACAAACAGCATGAATGCGGCAAGCGCCATACCGATCATGGTGTTTCGGGAGATGTCCAGCGCCGTCAGATTTGCCGCCAGCAGCAATACCAGCCCGACCAGCAGCAGGCTTAGTCGCCCTATCGGCAAGCCACCTTGATTGGCCGAGTTTTTGCCATTTTTTTCCCCTTTTGGGACGGCGATCCTGGCCAAAACCAGAAAGACGATACCGGCGGGAACGTTGACAAGGAAGGCCGCGCGCCACGAAATCGCCTCAGTCAACAGCCCGGCCAGCACCGGCCCGCCAAAGGCCGACACCGCCCAGACCGCGGCTTCGATACCGAAAATGCGGGCGATCAACCTGCGCGGGAAGAGCGTCGAGATCAGCATATAGCACAGCGCCAGGACCGCGCCCTCTCCAAGCCCCTGCAAGACACGTCCGATAATGATGCCTGCCATCGATCCCGCCAGACCGGCGGTCAGGGTCCCCGACAGGAAAACCAGGGTGACGATAGCCAATGCACCCCGGGTGCCGACCCGGGCCTTCAGGCTGGCGCAACTTGCACCAGCGATAATCGATGCTGCCAGATAGAGTGTGCTGGTCCAGGGCAACCACTGCGCGCCACCAAGTTCGGCAATGGCTGAGGGCAGGGCGGTCGAGACAAGGAAAGCGTTGAAGGCATGCAGGCCAACGCCAAGGCTGACCATGACGGTTGCTGCCCCGAGACCGGGGGCGAACAGATCGCGCCAATGCCCATTTTCCGGCATCGTCGCATCGGCCTTTGCAGGCTCTGTGTTAATTTGCTGAATTTCCATTGTTTTTCTGTCCTAGACATCTGCTCTGGTCATGTAATGGTCTGCACGCTACAACCTCAACTTAAGTTGAGGTAAAGAGGAAAAATGCGGATGCAGGGTTTGAGCGTCGGTGAATTGGCTGAACGCAGCGGCGTTGCGGTTTCGGCTTTGCATTTTTACGAGCGCAAAGGTTTGATTCGCGCCCGGCGCACCAGCGGCAACCAACGGCGCTACGACCGGGACGTGCTGCGCCGCGTGGCGATTATCCGGGCCGCACTGGCGCTCGGCATCCCCTTGAAGGAGGTTGCGACGATCATGGCGGATCTGCCGCAAGGCCAGACGCCGGGCCGGGAGGACTGGCGCGCGATTGCGACACGTTGGGCGCATACTTTGGACCGGCGCATCGCCATGCTCAGCAAATTGCGTGACGATCTCGACGGCTGTATCGGCTGCGGTTGCCTCTCGATGACGCATTGCAATATCTTCAATCCCCAGGATATGGCGGGTGAGCGCGGCGAGGGGGCTGTATTTCTTCTCGATTCTGATAGGAACGAAGGGGGAAACCCTGCAGATTCCACAGAGTTGCCATAATTGGGCAACTCTTCATTAACAATATTGGGCAAGATGAAGGCGTTGCACAATTTCCTGCCCCATTTTGGGTCTAATGCCGGCCCGTCCTCGTGCCGGTTCCGTGAAGTGTTCGAGGTCGTTTTCGTGAATTTGCCGATGAAATTGCCCAAGTATTTGCAGTGTAACCAGTCTGGAGGCCGAATGAGCAGGACCCTGATCGCGCTATCGTTGTTTGTGTCGATCAGCATGATGGCAAGCCCGGTTTTTGCAGGCAGCGCCCAGCTTTTGCTGGATGCGCGCACCGGTCGGGTGATCGCCTCGGAAAATGCGGATATGCCCAACCATCCGGCATCGCTGACTAAGATGATGACCATCTATATGGTTTTCGATGCGATCCGCCGTGGCACGTTGAGCTGGGATAGCCCCGTGCCGTTTTCCAAATACGCCTCATCACGTCCGCCCACCAAGCTTCGCCTCAAGCCAGGTGAAGAAATTACCGTGCGCGAGGCGGTGCTGGGCATGGTGACCCTGTCGGCTAATGACGCGGCCGCCGCAATGGCCGAAAAGCTCGGCGGGACGGAAGAGAATTTTGCGGCGATGATGACCGCTAAGGCCCGCCAACTCGGCATGCCCAATACCACATTCGTCAATGCCTCCGGCCTGCCCGACGATCGGCAGATCACCACCGCCCGCGACATGTCCACCCTCGGCGTAGCACTGCTGCGCGACTTTCCCCGCGATTACGCGCTGTTTTCCACCCGCAGCTTTGCCTTTCGTGGCCGCACCATCAATGGCCATAACAATCTCATGTACCGCTACAAGGGCATGGACGGCATCAAGACCGGTTACACCAACGCATCCGGCTATAACCTGGTCAGCGCCGTGGCCGATGGCAAGCGCCGGGTGATCGGCGTGATCATGGGCGGCCGTAGCGGCGCCAGCCGTGACAATCTGATGGCGCAGTTGATCACCAAGAATATCGGCAAGGCATCCGACGGCAATTCGCTGATCGCCAGCGCCGCTCCGACCGCTCCTATTGTCGTTGCCCAGACCACCGGCAGCATTCCCATGCCGCTCGACCGGAGCGCCCCAATCGACCGTAGAGAGGTCGCCTCCGTCAGCGCGCAGGCCGATCCGCCCGTTCTCGGTTCCCGCTTTGGCAACGCTTACGCCGGTGGTGGCGCCAACAATGCCGCCGCAGCCACCGAGGCCCTGATTGCGGGCGCCCATCCGCGTCCCCTGAAGCCAATTCCGCTGCATCGCGATGGAACCTGGCAGATCCAGATCGCGGCTGCCGCCAGTGCCGAGGAAGCCATGAGCCTGCTGCAAATGGTCCGCGACAAGATCGGTGGTCCGCTGGCTGACCGCGATATCTATACCGAAGCCGTCACCCGCAATGGTGCCACTGTTTACCGCGCCCGCTTTACCGGCTTTCCCAACAAGGACGATGCTCAAAGCGCCTGTGAGCGACTGGTGAAAAGCAGCTATGATTGCGTGCTGATGCCAGCCCGAGGCTAAGCCTTTCCGGCGACCCTGCCTTGAACTCCTATCCGTCTCCTTCTTGCCGTCTATCTTATCGATAGGCGGCATTCTCATTTTGCAGCCAATGGATAGTTTTCGCTTCGTCTTCCATCAGCATTTTCTATGCCTCGCTATAAGATGAAGTGCGCCCAAGTTTCCGTCGGATTTCGCTGCACATCCTGGGCTGTTCAATCTCTCTTGCCGCGCTGGTTTTCAGTCTCGACAATCTTGCGGAATCGCGCGATAAAGTCAAGAACAAATGGAGAACAATATGCTGTCTGATCTGATGGAGCGCTTTGACAAGGCGTCGGCTACCTATGCAGCGGCCAATGGTGTCGAGCGGGACGAGACCTGGTTCCTGCTGAAATTACTGGAGGAAGCGGGGGAACTGGTGCAAGCGGCAAACCGCGTCAGTGGCCGCAGTCGCCAAAAGGGCATGAGCGAAGACGAATTGCGCCAACTGCTTGCCGATGAAACTGCCGATCTTTTCGGGCATATTCTGCTTTTTGCCCGTCATCACCGACTGGATCTGGAAAGTGCGATCCGGCGGAAATGGCGGTTCGATCCAACGGGCTCGGCGGGATGAGAATGCGTCTGCTCTTACCTTGCCAGTTGCGAAGATCTCAAAGCTTCACTGTATTTGAGATCTTCGCCTTGGGAGGTCAGAGCCTGCGAAGCGTAAAGGGCGCACCGAAGAAATGCAGCCACATGCGCTCCAGGATATAGCCATGCGCCACCACAGGTGCTGTGGCGAAATCGTAGAGCCTTGCATAGCTGTCGGGTGAAACGGCGGTGACCAGATCGTTGCGAACTGCGAAGATCGCACCATAGGAAAACGTCCCGAGCAGATGTTTGTCGGCTTCGTCAGCAATGTGATCCATGCGGCAGCGGCGCAACATGTGCGCGGCGATATTGATGTAGGCTTCCATCCCGCCGTTCAGCAGGCGATAGACCGTGCCCATTCCCAGTGCGCCATTGTCGATAAAGTCAACCGGACCCCAAGTGTAGAGCGAGAAATATTCTTCGCGGACCCGCGGGCCGCCCCGCAGCTTCGGGCGATACGCATCCAGAAACTTCTGCGGCGGTACGTTTTTCTCTTCGACCCATGCCCAGGAGAGCGTCTGGATTTTCTCCCAATCGGTCCAATTGTTGAGCAATTGGATGAAGTCAGGACTGTGCGTGAAGGGGTCTCCCTGCGCAAAGACCGTGAAATGGTGATCGCGCTGACGCTGACCCATCATGTGATGGAGGTAGGTCTCAGATTCCCGCCCAACATTGGGACGTGCAATGATATGATTGGCACGCTCAAGCACCTGTGGCGATGTGATTTCTTCGCCCTTGTTGTAAACGAAAATCTCGAAATTGCTGGGGACCTGCGCAATCCATTCCAACTCTTCCGCATAACGGGCAATGACGAGTGTGTGCACCTGTAAACTCCTGGCAAGATACGGACGCAGTTTGCACCGCGCGATAACCCGATGGTATGCCGTAGGTCTAAGGCCAGAAGCTTGTCTGTGGCTTGAAGCTTATGCGGAGTATCTGAGGTGCGGAACGCTACCAAAGTTATAGTATTTGGCGTTCCGAAAGCGCGTTATGCAAAAAAGCCGCAGCATTGGTGCAGATCATCGATGACCAATGTTGCAAGCGCCCGAATTTCATCGGTCGGTGGCAGGAGATCGGGCACCATCACCGCCATCATGCCCGCTGAAGCTGCCGAGCGAATGCCGTTGTGGGAATCTTCCAATGCCAGACAATCGGCTGGTGCGATGCCAAGTCGTTCGGCTGCGGTCAGATAAGGGTCCGGCGCTGGCTTGCCTATGGCGTAATCTCCCTGGGCAATGACGTGATTGAAGCGTTCCCGGATACCGAAGCCGGCCAGGTGATGTTCGACCTGAAAATGGGCTGAGGATGTGCAGATCGCCCGTGGAATTGCATGGGCGTCCAGCGTATCGAGGAGTGCCACCACGCCGGCTTTCAGCTTCAGTTCCAGGGCGATCAATCGGTCGAAATGCTCCAGCCATACCGCCCGAAAGGCTTCCGCGTCAAAATCCGGCCCATAATGGTCCTTCAGTAAATGCACGATCCCGTCCCAGGGGCGGCCCAGCATGCCTTCATAGACCGATGGCCCGACAAGCAGCCCCGCTTGCTCACCTGCCGAAATCACCGATTTACGATAGAGGATTTCGCTGTCGAGGATGAGGCCATCCATGTCGAAGATAACGGCTTTGGGAGTGCGGGGCAGCATGTGTCGCTATAGATCCAATGAGAGTTCTCGTTCGCCGAGATCCTGGTAAAAGCGCAGCAGATAACCGTCTGGATCGGCAACGACGAATTGTCTGTTGCCGCCCTCCATATTGCCTGTGCGATACCATTTGTCTTCCAGCGGCAGATAAAGGGCAATGGCGGCTGCTTCGAGCCGGTCGAGAATGGTCTGCACGTTATCGACGCGGATCTGAACATTCAGCCCGCGTCCGAATGGTCTTGTCAGCGGTGCGTCGTCAATCTCGAACGTCCGACCAAGCCCGATCTGATCGATCATCAACTGTGCGCCATCCAGTTCAAGGTAGCTGAACCCTTCTTCCGGCCGCTCGTAACGCACCGAAAAGCCAAGCAGCCGAGTGTAGAACTCCCGGCTCTTATGCCAGTCCGTGACTGCAAATTCTGGAACCAGCGCGTTCGACATTACGCCCGCGTACCACCCACCGTGATCTGGTCCATCCGCAGATGCGGCTGGCCAACGCCGACCGGGACCCACTGTCCAGCCTTGCCGCAATTGCCGATGCCGGTGTCGAGTTTCATGTCGTTGCCGATCATCGACACCCGCTTCATCGCTTCCGGCCCATTGCCGATCAGCATGGCGCCCTTGACCGGCGCGCCGATCTTGCCATCCTCGATCATATAGGCTTCGGTGCAGCCGAACACGAATTTGCCCGAGGTGATATCCACCTGACCGCCGCCGAAGGACACGGCATAGATGCCCTTCTTGACCGATGCGATGATTTCTTCCGGGCTCTTGTCGCCTGACAGCATGTAGGTATTGGTCATGCGCGGCATCGGCTGGTGGGCATAGCCCTGGCGGCGGCCATTGCCGGTTGGTGTCATGCCCATCAACCGGGCATTCTGGCGGTCCTGCATATAGCCGACCAGCCGACCGTTTTCGATCAGTACGTTATAGGCAGACGGTGTGCCTTCGTCATCGACAGTGATCGAGCCGCGCCGGTTGTTGATTGTGCCATCGTCGACCACGGTCACCCCTGGGGCGGCGACCATTTCGCCCAGCAGTCCAGCAAAGGCCGAGGTCTTCTTGCGGTTGAAATCGCCTTCCAGCCCGTGGCCGACGGCTTCGTGCAGCATCACGCCTGGCCAGCCATTGCCCAGTACGACGTCCATGCTGCCAGCCGGTGCCTCGATGGCCTCCAGATTGACCAGCGCCTGACGCAGCGCGTCATCGGCGCCTGCCTTCCAGCTTTCATCATTCAGGAAATCGGCGAAGGACATCCGCCCGCCTGTGCCGAAGGAGCCGGATTCCTGCCGCTCGCCCTGGCCAGTCACTACGGAAATATTCATGCGAGTCATCGGGCGCACATCGCGGACCCGATGGCCATCGGCGCGCAGGATTTCCACCACCTGCCAGCTGGCGGCAATCGAGGCGGAGACCTGGCGCACTTTAGGGTCTTTGGCGCGCAGATAGGCATCGATTTCCGAAAGAAGCGCTACTTTTTCCTCGAAGATCGGGCTGCCGATCGGATTCTCGTCGCCATAGAGCCGGACATTGGTGCGCTGCGGGGCGCTGGCATAGGAGCCACTATAGCCGTGGGTAACGGCCTTGACGGCGTCGGCGGCCCGGGTCAGCGCAGATAGCGACAATTCGCCGGAATGGGCATAGCCCACTGCTTCGCCTGCCACCGAGCGCAGGCCAAACCCCTGGTCGGTGTTGAAACTGCCGCCCTTCAGGCGTCCATTGTCGAAGGACAGTGATTCGGCCTGGGCATGTTCAATATACAATTCGCCGTCATCCGATCCCTCCAGCGCCGAGGCGACGGCTTTCGACAGGCTGCGCTCGTCGCAATCGAACAGGCTGATGAGGTCGGTGGTCATCGGGATCTCCTTGGCTTGTGGTTCCCATTTCATCGGCCCCATGTAATTGCACTGGACCGATGGGGCAAGGGCCGATGCCAGACAGCTCCTTACTCAGGGCAGGGCGTCGTAGCCTTCGCCAAAGCCGTTCAGCTCGACGGGAATACCGACCCGGTCCTGATCAGAGGATTCGCGCACTGCAAACACGGCGCTTTTGCCCGAACGCAGCACTTTCATCAGTTGATCGTCGATTTCCACTTCAACATAGCAGCCCTCGGCAAAGCAGCGGGTGAAGAAAGCCCGGCCGACATTGTTATTGTCGACGTAAAGCTCCATGCCGTCCTTCAACAGCACGCCAAGCGGCGCCAGAATGCGCAGGATGCGGGCCTTGCGGTCGGCGGTCTTCAACACCACCACGGACAGTCCCACTTCGGGGCGGTCCTCGGCAATCACATTCTGCATCAGCGCGCATTGTTCCTGCGAGGTACCGGCGGGCGTATCGCAAATGATCGACCAGGCGCCGTGATTGGAGCGCACCGTGCCTGCCTGCGGCTGCTGTGCCAGCGCCGCGCCCGCCTGCAATGCTGTTGCAAACCCTGCCGCAACGAGCCCCGCCGCGCCAAGTCTAGCCCGCAACATTCTCTGGAAACCCATGGATACCTCTGGAATTCTGTTCAATTTTGTCATTCTCGCCTGCGCCGCACAAAGGATCAAGGGCCAAGGCCTTCGACATCCTTGCGCTTTGCGCGCTGTATCTTCCTGTAACCTGCGATGATCGTCGAAACAAATCCAATCTGCGGTTATTGGCCCGACCGATAAAAGGCCTAGCCCAGACTGGACAAGACGAACACCGGAGATGGGCTGACTATTGACAGTCTCCTTTCCAGCCGAGTGCGGCATAATTGGGGTGTCTGCCTGTGTTACGATCAGGGACTGATCCAGTTCAGGTCCATGCGATGGCGAGATTTCAGGCGAATCATCTTCGGCATTGCCCGCAAAGCGCGTACTGACATTCGCGGCGCAGGGCCGGGAATTGCGCAACTTCCGCCTGGATCTTTATGGAGATCTTTATGGGATGAGCAAAAATGCCGCAGCGGCATGGACGTACGGTTGTTGCGAAATTGGCAAAATTGTGATTTTAAATTAGTATCATATCAGGGATTGTGCGTTTGCCATTGATTTGGGTCAAACGCGGGAGGGAGAGGCAACCGTGATAAAAACTCTTTTAAAAGTGATGGTCAGTTTGGCCACGGGTCTGGTCACGGGGACGGCGCGTCGGATGGCAGGTCTGGCGGGAGCCATGGTTCTCTGTCTGATGAGTGCCGTCGGTGCGATGGCAGACCAGCCGGTTGATTGGCAGCTCGACCTGCAACCCCATGCCAGCCCGGTGATGGAGCAGATCCGCTGGTTCAACCATTACACCTTGTGGTTCATCGTTCCGGTAACGCTGCTGGTTCTTGCTCTTTTGATCATCGTGGTCGTGCGGTTCAGGGCCAGCGCCAATCCGGTGCCGTCCCGCACCAGCCACAATACCGTGATCGAGATTGTCTGGACACTCGGGCCGGTTCTTATTCTTTTCTTTCTCGCCATCCCGTCCTTCAATTTGCTCACCTATGAATTGACGATTCCGGAAAAGCCCGACCTGACCATCAAGGCCACGGCCACCCAATGGCAGTGGAACTATGAATATCAGGGTGAAAAGCAACTGGCTTTCGACAGCTACCTGCTGAAGGACCAGGACCGCGCCAGCGCCGGCAAGGAGGATCACAAGATCTATCCGCGTCTTCTGGCTGTCGACAATGAAATGGTCTTGCCTGTCGGCAAGACGGTTCGCATGCTGGTGACGGCAGCGCCTTCTGACGTGATCCATTCCTTCGCCATGCCGTCTTTTGGCGTCAAGATCGACGCCGTGCCGGGCCGGTTGAACGAGACATGGTTCCGCGTCGACCGAGAAGGTCTGTTCTACGGTCAGTGCTCGGAACTTTGCGGCAAGGACCACGCTTTCATGCCGATCGCCATCCGCGTCGTTTCGGCTGACAAGTACAATGCGTGGATGACGGCAGCCGCAAGTGATCTTGGCGCGGCCAACAAGGCTCTGATGGCAGCGACGGATGGCCCGAAGGCCACCAATCAGCTGGCTCAGAACGTTTCCACAATGACCGTTTCGAACTGATAGAGGGGAGCGAGGACAATGGCTGGACCTACCGCCGAGGGCGCTCATGCACCCGGACATTCACATGATCACAAGCCGGGCTTTGCCGCCCGCTGGCTGTTTTCGACCAATCATAAAGACATCGGTACGCTCTATCTGATCTTCGCCATTATCGCTGGCGTGATCGGCGGCGCGCTGTCGGTGGCCATGCGCATGGAATTGCAGGAGCCTGGCATTCAGATCTTCCACGGTCTCGCTGCCATGGTTTACGGCTTCGAGGGCGATGCGGCCATCGATGGCGGCAAGCACATGTATAACGTCTTCACCACCGCACATGCGCTGATCATGATCTTCTTCATGGTTATGCCAGCGCTGATCGGTGGCTTTGCCAACTGGATGATCCCGATCATGATCGGTGCGCCGGATATGGCGTTTCCGCGTCTCAACAATATCTCCTTCTGGCTGATCGTTCCGGCTTTCGTGCTGCTGCTGCTGTCGATGTTTGTCGAAGGCCCGGCAGGCGCCTACGGTGTCGGCGGCGGCTGGACGATGTATCCACCCTTGTCGACCTCCGGCCAGCCTGGCCCGGCGGTGGATCTGGCGATCTTTGCGCTGCATGTGTCGGGTGCCTCGTCGATCCTTGGTGCCATAAACTTCATCACCACCATCCTCAACATGCGCGCGCCAGGCATGACTCTGCACAAGATGCCGCTGTTTGCCTGGTCGGTGCTGGTCACGGCTTTCCTGCTGCTTCTGTCTCTGCCGGTTCTGGCTGGTGGCATCACCATGCTGTTGACCGACCGTAATTTCGGCACGACATTCTTTGCCCCCGAAGGCGGTGGTGACCCGATACTCTACCAGCACCTGTTCTGGTTCTTCGGGCATCCGGAAGTCTATATCCTGATCCTGCCCGGCTTCGGCATCGTCAGCCACATCATCTCGACCTTCTCGAAAAAGCCGGTTTTCGGCTATCTCGGCATGGCCTATGCCATGGTCGCCATCGGCGCGGTCGGTTTCGTGGTCTGGGCGCATCACATGTATACGGTTGGCCTGTCGCTGGCAGCCCAACGCTACTTCGTCTTCGCAACCATGGTGATCGCGGTGCCAACCGGCATCAAGATCTTCTCGTGGATTGCCACCATGTGGGGTGGCTCGCTGTCCTTCCGCACTCCCATGGTCTGGGCCATCGGCTTCATTTTCCTGTTCACCGTTGGTGGTGTAACAGGCGTGCAGCTGGCCAATGCCGGTCTCGACCGTTCGCTGCACGATACCTATTACGTGGTGGCTCATTTCCACTACGTTCTGTCGCTGGGTGCCGTATTTGCAATTTTCGCGGGCTGGTATTATTGGTTCCCGAAAATGTCGGGCTATATGTATAGCGAGTTCATCGGCAAGCTGCATTTCTGGGTGATGTTCATCGGCGTCAACATGGTGTTCTTCCCGCAGCACTTCCTTGGGTTGGCCGGCATGCCGCGCCGCTATATCGATTACCCGGATGCCTTTGCCGACTGGAACCGGATTTCATCCTACGGCTCCTATCTTTCGGGCGTCGCAGTGCTGATCTTCCTGTTCGGCGTGTTCGAGGCTTTTGCCAGGAAGCGGGTGGCAGGCGACAACCCCTGGGGTGAAGGTGCAACCACACTGGAGTGGCAGCTGTCTTCGCCGCCGCCATACCATCAGTGGGAACAGTTGCCCCGCATAAAATAGACATAAAAAAAGCTATCAACGCCGTGGATGAAGCCGCTGCGGCGTTGAGAACATGACAGGTCAGGACAGCATAATGGCAGCCATAGACAACAGCAACATCATCGGTCTGGACAGTGAGATCTGTCTGTCCGAAGCGGGCGCGAAGGATTTCTTCGCGCTGTTAAAGCCGCGGGTGATGTCGCTTGTGGTGTTCACCGCCTTTGCTGGCTTGGTGCTGGCACCGGGTACGATCAACCCGATTCTGGGCGTCATTGCCATCCTGTGCATTGCGGTTGGGGCTGGTGCCTCCGGCGCTCTCAATATGTGGTATGATGCTGATATCGATGCGGTGATGACCCGCACGGCGCGCCGTCCCATTCCGGCAGGCCGTATTCGTCCGCAGGAGGCGCTGGCCTTTGGCATCACGCTGTCGGTCTTTTCGGTCTCGATTCTTGGCCTCGCGGTCAATTGGTTCGCCGCCGCCTTTCTGGCCTTCACCATCCTGTTTTATGCCGTCGTCTATACGATGTGGCTGAAACGCTCGACGCCGCAGAATATTGTGATTGGCGGCGCATCCGGGGCCTTTCCGCCAATGATCGGCTGGGCCTGTGTCACCGGTGGCGTGTCGCTGGACAGCGTCATTCTGTTCATGGTGATCTTTCTGTGGACGCCAGCGCATTTCTGGGCCTTGGCGCTCTACAAGATGCGCGATTACGGCTCGGTCGGTGTGCCGATGATGCCGAATGTGGCGGGTGAAACCTCGACCAAGCGGCAGATGTTCGTCTATGCCGTACTGACCGGTATCTTTGCCGTGGCACCGGCTTTCACCGGGCTTGCTTCGCTCTGGTACGGGCTGGTGGCTGGCGTGCTGAGTGCCGTCTTCGTCGCCTGCTCCGTTGCCGTTTGGCGGATGCCAGAGGGCGATGAGCGCATGGCGCCAGCCCGCAAAATGTTCGCCTATTCGATTTTCTATCTTTTTGCGGTGTTTTCAGCCCTGCTGGTCGATCACTACGCGGCGAGCCTTATCGCTCATGCGTCGGGAGTGCTGTGATGGAAACGGTCAAGTTGACGGAAGCCCAGAGAAAATCAAGACGCGGTCGCAATATAGCGCTGGGCCTGGTCTTGGCCGGGCTTGTGGTGTTGTTTTACCTCGTGACGTTGGTGAAAATCAGCGGCATGGGACAATGAGCATGGTCTGATTGCGCATGGCTCGTCATTTGGCGATGCGCAGCCGGTAATGCTCACCGTGAGAGAAGCCGATAGCCGGGTTTTGAAATACAGACTGTTGACATACGCATACCATTCAATCAGCGGCACGGGAGGAACGAGCCATGGCAGAACCGGGAGGCACACAAGCGGGAGAACGGCGCGGCAAGGACCTGACCGTGTTTTTCGCGTGCCTGGCGTTTGTCGGTGGCGTGACTGCCATGAGCTTTGCAGCGGCCCCTTTCTACCGGATGTATTGCCAGTTGACCGGCTATAACGGTACGACCCAGCGTGCCGAACAGCCGTCATCGGTCATTCTCGACCGCAAGATGACTGTCACGTTCGATGCCAATGTCTCGCCCGGGCTGAACTGGGATTTCAAACCGATGCAGGCCTCTGTTGCCCCTAGGATTGGTGAGACCATTCAGGCCAATTATTCTGTCACCAATCGCTCGCCCTATCCAACCAAGGGGCAGGCGGTGTTCAACGTGACTCCAATGGAGGCAGCGGTCTATTTCAACAAGATCGAGTGCTTCTGCTTTACCGAGACGGTGCTACAGCCCGGCCAGACGCTGGACATGCCGGTGGTCTTCTATATCGACCCCGACATCATGGCGCAGCCGGAAACCAAAAATATCGGAACGGTAACCTTGTCCTATACATTCTATCCGCATGGCGGCGAAAAGCCGGTGGCTGGGATTGCGCAGGACAAAGCGACCGTTCAGCCTAAGCTTTAGTAAGCTTTCTGCCGTATCAAAGCGGTGGAGGCATATTGGAGCCAGGGCCGGAATTAAGGGATGAAGTGATTGGCGGCGAGAGGCGGCGGGTCACTTGAGGAGAGTTTTCAAGCGGGGATTGCTGACATGGCCGACGCCCATCAGAAACATCATGACTATCACATCATCGATCCGAGCCCATGGCCGATCCTGGCCTCGCTCGGGGCTTTCATCCTGACCTTTGGTGGGGTCGGCTATATGCGCTACCTGCATGGCGGCTCGTTCAAGCTGTTCGGCATGGAACTGGCGCACCCCTGGCTGTTCTACATCGGCCTTGCCATCATCCTGTTCACCATGTTCGGCTGGTGGGCCGATACGATCAAGGAAGCCCATGAGGGCAACCATACGCGGGTGGTGTCGCTGCATTTGCGCTATGGGATGATCATGTTCATCGCTTCGGAAGTGATGTTCTTCGTCGCGTGGTTCTGGGCGTTTTTTGATGCCAGCCTGTTTCCCCATGAAGCCATCCAAGCGTCTCGGGTTGAGTTTACCGGCGGGCAATGGCCGCCAAAGGGTGTCGAAGTGCTCGACCCCTGGCATCTGCCGCTTTACAACACTGTCATCCTGCTGCTGTCAGGCACCTGTGTTACCTGGGCGCACCATGCTTTGCTGCACAATGACCGCAAGGGCATGATCAGCGGCCTGACGCTGACCGTGGTGCTCGGCGCGCTGTTCTCCTTTGTGCAAGTCTATGAATATATGCACGCACCGTTTGCGTTCAAAAGCTCGATTTACGGCGCAACCTTCTTCATGGCCACCGGCTTCCACGGCTTCCACGTGCTGGTCGGCACGATCTTCCTGCTCGTTTGCCTGTTTCGGGCGCTGAAGGGCGATTTTACCCCGAAGCAGCACTTCGGCTTCGAGGCGGCGGCCTGGTACTGGCACTTCGTCGACGTGGTCTGGCTGTTCCTGTTCTTCTCGATCTACATCTGGGGTGGTTGGGGCGCGCCGCTGGCCCATGGGTAACGGCTAATTTGGTAGGATTTTAACAAGGGCGGCGTCAAGAGCGCCGCCTTCTTGTTTGCAGCTGTGCTGAGTGTTTGTCAGAAAAATTGGAAGTCTGTCTGGTTCAGTTTGAATCTGTCAGATTCTAGGAAGCAATAGGGAACCTCGACATCATGGCCAGCAATAGCGATTTCCCGCCGGTCGAACCGGTCCAGGCCGCTCTTTCGGTTTCCTGCCCGCGTTGCGGACGCGGCAAGCTTTTTCAAGGGCTGACCAAGCTGAAGCCCGCCTGTAGCGCCTGCGGCTTCGATTACAGCAGCATCGATCCCGGCGATGGCGCGTCGATTTTTGTTATTCTGATCGCCGATTTTCTGGTTGTTGGCCTGGCGCTTTATACAGAGGTCACGTATTCGCCGGGATTGTGGGTGCATTTTCTGGTGTTTGGACCTTTGGCAATCGGATTGTCGCTCTGGCTGCTGCGCACCATCAAGGCGCTGCTGATTGCCCTGCAATACAGGCACAATGCCCATCCGGGGCAGATCGACCGGGAGTAGGATGGCCGCGATGACGCGTGTAAGGCTTGCCGCAAGCGGCTTTCTGGTGCTGGTCGCTCTGGCGCTGCTGGTCTCGCTTGGCACATGGCAAATGCATCGTCTGGCCTGGAAAGAAGGCCTGATTGCCGATATCGAAGCGCGCCGTCACCAGCCCCCTGCCAGCGTCGAGGACATCGATGCGCTTGCACGCACTGGCGGGGATGTCGATTACCGGGCCATGACTGTCTCCGGCACCTATCTCAACGACAAGGAACGCCGTTTCCTGGCGACCTATGACGGCGATGCCGGTTTTTACATTTACACGCCGCTTCAGCTGGCCGATGGACATATTCTCTTCGTCAATCGCGGCTTCGTGCCGGAGCAGAAGAAGGAGCCTTCGACCCGCATGGGTGGGCAATTGCTGGGCCTCCAGCGCGTGACCGGCCTGGCGCGGGCGAAACTGGCGGAAAAGCCCTCCCGGTTGGTACCTGATAACGATATCGCCAAGAATGTGTTTTATTGGAAAGATCTCGATGCCATGGCCGCCAGCACCGGGATCGATGCGGCCAAGGTCCTGCCGTTCTTTCTGGATGCAGGGCCGTCGCCGGTCCCCGGCGGCCTGCCGATCGGCGGCGTCACGATGATCGACCTCCCCAATAGCCACTTGCAATATGCCTTGACCTGGTACGGTCTGGCTCTTGCGCTGGCCGTTATCGCGGTTATTTCAGTTTTCAGAAAGAAAACCTGAAGTTATTTCCAGAATCAATAATAATGTGGATATTGTCAAAATGCTTGAACTGAATTGGTTCAAGCATAGATACGCAATCCATCTGCATTTTACTTTGTTTTCTTCGACATGGATTGCAGGAATTTTGCTGCTTTCAACAATCTCGAACGGGGGTGAGAGATATGACGATATTCTTAATTGCGACAGTTTTGGTCGTTCTTGTCATGCTGGAACATATCTACATCATGGTGCTGGAAATGTTTCTCTGGACGACACCGCGGGCCCGGAAAATCTTCCGTAAAAGCTTGCAGGGCGCCGAAACCACACGGGTGATGGCGGCCAATCAGGGGCTTTACAATGGGTTTCTGGCTGCGGGTCTGTTCTGGGCGCTTTTGCATCCGCTGCCAGCCATGGGCCTCCAGCTCAAGGTATTTTTTCTTGGCGCTGTGGTGGTTGCTGGCCTATATGGGGGGAGGACCGTGTCGCGGCGGATCTTCTTCGTCCAGGCCGCGCCGGCAGCGATTGCCCTGTTTTTGGTTTTACTGGCTGGATAACAATGACGACTGCAATGGACAAAACGCTTCTGGAAACCGGCTCGGTGACCCGGTCGCCATTGACGATCCGGCTGTGCGGTCCGCGTGGTTTTTGCGCCGGTGTCGACCGGGCGATCCAGATCGTCGTGCTGGCACTGAAGGGTTATGGCGCGCCGGTCTATGTCCGTCATGAAATCGTCCACAACCGCTATGTGGTCGAGGGGCTGGAGGCCAAGGGTGCGGTCTTCGTCGAGGAATTGGATGAAATTCCAGCCGAGCATCGCCAGCAGCCCGTGGTGTTTTCCGCCCATGGTGTGCCGAAATCCGTGCCCGAAGATGCGCAGAAGCGCAATCTTTTCTATCTCGATGCCACCTGTCCGCTGGTCTCGAAAGTGCATAAGCAGGCGATGCGCCACCAGCGGCTTGGCCGCCACGTCATTTTGATTGGCCATGCAGGCCACCCGGAAGTGATCGGCACCATGGGGCAATTGCCTGAAGGCACCGTGTCCCTGGTGGAAACCGTTGAGGATGCCGCCGTCTATCAGCCAATCGATCCGGAAAACCTCGGCTTTGTCACCCAGACCACGCTGTCAGTGGACGATACCGCAGGCGTGATTGCCAAATTGCAGGAGCGCTTTCCAGAGCTGAAGGCACCTGCTGCCGACAGTATCTGCTATGCCACCACCAACCGGCAGGAAGCGGTGAAGCAGGCAGCGCCCGGCTGCGATCTGTTCGTCACCGTCGGCGCCCCCAACTCCTCCAACTCCAAGCGGCTGGTGGAAGTGGCGCTGAAGGCTGGTGCCAAGCGCTCCATCCTCGTGCAACGCGCCAGTGAGCTGGATTGGGACGCCATCGGTGAGATCCGCAGCCTGGGCCTGTCGGCAGGGGCCTCGGCGCCGGAAGTGGTGGTCAACGAAATCATCGAAGCCTTCAAAGCCCGCTTCGACGCGACAATCGAGCTGGCTGAATTCTCCATCGAAAACGAAAACTTCCTGGTGAACCGCGAATTGCGCTCCATCGAATTGACCCAGGACGACATGGCTTTCGTTAACGGGTGACGCAAGGCTAAGTCGGAAAGGTTCTGTTCACTTGCTCGCCAGCAACTCTGGCAGTTCTTGCAGCAAAGCGTCGCGGGCGCGAACCCCTGGGGTAATCTGGTCTTTTTTCTCATCCTGAATGAGACGGGCAAACACATAGGTCTGTTTGCCTTTGCTGGCCCAGCCGACATACCAGCCCCATCCACGGCTATAATCGAACGCGGTGTCCGACAGACGAGGGAAGGCTGCACCGGTCTTGCCATGCACGGTCCAGCCATCGGCGATCTCGCGTTGCTCAACGATGGCCATTGTCTTGTCCATGGCCTCGGGGCGAACGGGCAGTTGATGCTGGACCAGTTTTCGCAGGAACGCGACCTGTTCCAGCGGTGAAATCTTTAAGGAGGAGGCGATCCATGCCCGCTCCAGGCCATTGTTTTTGCCAGGATCGCCGGAAAAATCGGCATTGCCATAGGCAAATTTCGTCGCATAAGCATGAAGCTTGTCTTGCCCAAGCGTCCTGGTGATCTGCTGGGAATACCAGACGACGGAGTATTTCATCCAGCGCACCGGATCGGTCGGCTGTTTCCAATTGTCGCCGCCCCAATCCACATACCCCTGTTTAAACGGCAGGGTTGGATTATGCTCGTCCTTCAGGTCATCGGCATCATAGCCCATGACGCTGAGGGCAACCTTGAATGTGGACGCCGGTGTGACCCGCTCCGCGCAATTGCCGTCCTGGATCAGGGTCTTTCCGGTGCTGCTATCGGCAATGACCGTGCAAATCGTTCCGGCCTGCGCCGTGGACGCCAAGAAGATGGCGGTCATCATCACGGCTGAAATAATCGTCAATGCGGCATGCGATGTTGTCATGTGCCTGCTCTTTCTCGCCTATGGTGCCTAAAGCTTTGCTATAGCGGGTCGATTATCCACCAGGGTCAATGGAAGGTCAGGCAACACGAAAATTCTGCCATTATTGTGGGAGGGAAACGGACATTGTTCGCGCGACCCCAATTTCTTGTGGCCTATTCGGTCAAGGGCTGGCATGCCATGCCATCGCGCTGTAGCACCTATGGGGCACAGCATGATTGCCCCTGAATTTGATTTGGATTTCGGCAATTATGCAGTATCCCTGCCGAACACAAACCCGAATTGCGGATCATCCCTGTGGCAGTTTATACCGACATTAACGAGGTCGATCTCAAAGACTTCCTCGCACACTATGAAACCGGCGAGCTGCTGTCCTTCAAGGGCATTGCCGAAGGTGTGGAAAATTCCAATTTCCTGCTGCATACGACCAAGGGTGCGTTGATCCTTACGCTCTATGAAAAGCGCGTCGAGAAAAACGACCTGCCGTTTTTCCTAGGCCTGATGCATCATCTGTCGGCCAAGGGCCTCAACTGCCCGCTGCCGCTGCCGCGCAAGGATGGCGCGCTGCTGGGCGAATTGTCCGGGCGCCCGGCGGCGTTGATTTCCTTTTTGGAAGGCATGTGGCTTCGCAAGCCGGAAACCCAGCATTGCCGCGCGGTGGGCGAGGCCTTGGCGACCATGCATCTTGCGGCAGAAGGGTTTGCCCTGACACGCGCCAATGCCCTGGACCTTGCCGGCTGGCAGGCGCTGTGGCCGAAGGCGCGCGACCGCGCCGATGAGGTCTCTCCCGGTCTCCAGGCGGAAATCGATGCTGAGCTGGCGCATCTGGCCGGGCAATGGCCGAAGGATCTTCCCACGGGCGTTATCCATGCCGATCTGTTTCCCGACAATGTCTTCTTCCTTGGCGACCAATTGTCGGGGTTGATCGACTTCTATTTCGCCTGCAACGACTTTCTCGCCTATGACCTGTCGATCGGCCTGAATGCCTGGTGCTTCGAAAAGGACGGCAGCTATAATATCACCAAGGGCAAGGCGATGATCGACGGTTATCTGTCGGTTCGCCCGCTGTCTCCGGCGGAGGTGGCGGCCATGCCGGTTCTGTGCCGAGGCTCGGCGCTGCGCTTCCTGCTGACCCGGCTTTACGACTGGCTGACCACGCCGGAAGGCGCCATGGTGGTGAAGAAGGAGCCGCTCGAATATCTGCGCAAGCTGCGCTTCCACCAGGCGGTTAAGACCGCAGCCGAATACGGGTGGCCGCAATGAAACATGTCGAAATCTTCACGGATGGCGCCTGTTCCGGCAATCCCGGTCCGGGCGGCTGGGGCGCGGTGCTGCGCTACGGCGAGGTGGAAAAGGATCTCTGCGGCGGCGAGGCGGATACCACCAACAACCGCATGGAATTGCTGGCAGCGATCACCGCGCTGAACACGCTGAAGACCCCGTGCGAAGTTGATCTGCACACCGACAGCAAATATGTAATGGACGGCATTTCCAAGTGGATCTTCGGTTGGAAGAAAAACGGCTGGAAAACCGCCGACAAGAAGCCAGTGAAAAACGGCGAGCTTTGGCAGCAGCTCGATGCGGCCAACCAGCGTCACAAGGTGACCTGGCACTGGGTCAAGGGGCATGCCGGTCATCCCGAAAACGAACGGGCCGACGAACTGGCCCGCAAGGGCATGGAGCCCTTCAAAAAGGGCGGTGCAGGCTCGAAGCCAATCTTATAATCGCACAATCCCACAAGGAGTTACCCGATGATCTATCACTGCGTTTTTCTGCGGTTCAAGTCGGCGGTCTCTGACGCTGAGAAACAGTCGATTTACGATGCTGTCGCTGCTTTGAAGGAAGTGGTGCCGGGTATGCTGGAGGTCCGCGCCGGTCCGAATGTCTCTCCGGAAGGGCTGAACGGTGGCTTTGTCGATGGGTTCGTCGTCCGTTTCGAAGACGCCACGGTGCGCGATTATTACCTGAAACACCCGGATCATATCGCGGTCGGCGACCGTATCATCGCTGCGACAGATGGCGGTTTGTCCGGCATCCTGGTCTTCGATCTCGAGGCATAAAAATAGCGGCCGTCCCGGCAGCTGTAGGGTTCATCGGGACGGCCCTATCAGGCTGACTGTAGGAAGGTCAGCTTGATTTGCGCATGGCATCCGCCAGCTTGTCGACATTGTAGCGGAACATTTTCTCATAGGTCGAAGCCGGGCCTTTGGGCTTGGACAGGGCTTCCACATAAAGCTCGCCGCCCGATGTCGCGCCGGTTGCCTTGGCGATTTGCTTGACGAGACGCGGATCGTTGGAGTTTTCGAAGAAATAGCTCTTCACATGCTCGGTCTTGATCTGCTCGATCAGCTTGGCGACGTCAGCGGCCGAGGCTTCGCTTTCGGTGGAAAGACCGAGTGGCGACAGGAAACTGATTTTGTATTCGCGGCCGAGATACCCGAAAGCGTCGTGGCTGGTCAGGATCTTGCGCTCTGATTCAGGGATGGTGTCGAACTTGGCATGAGCATAGGCATTCATGTCTTCAAGCTTTTTCGTATAGGCGCTGGCATTGGCCTTGAAGGCTTCGGCATCGGCTGGATCGGCAGCGGTCAGCGCCTTTTCGATATTGGCGACCCAGGCCTTCACATTGACCGGGCTGTTCCACACATGCGGATCGGTCACGGTTTTGCCGTCCTCTTCCATGGTGCGGGTGTTGATGCCTTCGGAGGCGACGACCGGCTTGCCCTTGTAACCCGACGCGGTGATCAGCCGGTCCATCCAGCCTTCCAGGCCTTCGCCGGAGACGAACGTCACATCGGCGACCTTCAGAGCCTTGGCATTGGCTGGCGACGGCTCGAATTCATGGGGGTCGCCGTCGGGACCGACCAGGCTGGAGACGGTGACATGGTCGCCGCCAACCTGTTTCACGACATCGGCCAGAACAGTGAAGGACGCGACAACCTTCAGTGTGTCGGCAAAGGCTGGTGCGGCGGAAAGCGCCATCAACAGTGGCAGGGCTGCGGACAATAACAGTTTACGGTTCATGATGATCTCCTGTGATCAGGCTTTCAGGTGAGGACTGGGAAGAAACCGCCGGAAAACACCGGAGGGCGCAAAAAGAATGGACAGGCCGTAAAACAGCGCCGCGACCAGGATGATCGTCGGCCCGGAGGCCAGTTCCAGATGGTAGGAGGCGATCAAGCCGAGATAGCTGGCGGTGATGCCGCTTGCCGCCGCCACCACCATCATGCCGGGCAGGCTGCGGCACCAGAGCTGGGCAATGGCGGCAGGAAGCATCATCAATCCGACGGCCATCAACGTGCCGAGCGCCTGGAAACTGGCGACCAGATTGAGCACGACGAGAAACAGGAACAGGAAATGATAGACCGGCCCGCGCCCGCCGACGGCCCGCAAGAAGCCTGGGTCAAGGCATTCGGTCACCAATGGCCGGTAGATGACGGCCAGTGCCAGCAGCGAGAAGGAGGCAATGGCACCGATCTGCACCAGCGCATCATTGTCGATGGCCAGGATAGTCCCGAACAGCACATGCAAAAGATCGATATTGGAACCGCGCAGCGACACGATCAGCACGCCCAGCGCCAGGGATGTCAGGTAGAAACTGGCAAAGCTGGCATCCTCCTGCAACACAGTCGACCGGGTGACAAAGCCCGACAGCAGCGCGACGGAAAGACCGGCCACCAGCCCGCCCAGCCCCATGGCGGTCAGCGACAGGGACCCGGCGATCAGGTAGCCAATGGCTGCCCCCGGCAACACCGCATGGCTCATGGCATCGCCGACCAGGCTCATGCGCCGCAGCATCAGAAACACGCCGATCGGGCCGGAGCCGAGGCCGAGGCAAAGCGAGGCCACCAGCGCCCGGCGCATGAAGCCGTAATCGGCAAAGGGTGCGATCAGCAGATCGTAGGCGGTCATGCGGCGGGCCTTGTGCTTTTCAGATCCGCCGGGCGGCAGACCTCGGCATCCTCGTCCCAGCGTTCGGCCATGGCGCGGGCCTTGAGCAGATTGGCCGATGACAGGGCGTCCTGGGTCGGCCCCCAGCTGACCAACTCGCGGGCCAGCAGCAGGGTCTGGGGGAAATGGCTGCGCACCTGGTCGAAATCATGCAGGACCGCAATCACCGTGCGGCCATCACCGTGCCAGCCACGGATAATGTCGATCAGGTCGCGGGTGGTGCGGGCATCGATGGCGGTGAAAGGCTCGTCCAGCAGGATCACTTTGGCATCCTGCAACAGCAACCGGGCAAACAGCACCCGCTGGAACTGGCCGGCGGATAGCGCGCCGATATGGCGCTTCTCGAAGCCCTCCAGCCTAACCATTGCCAGTGCTTGGCCAGCTTTGTCCATGTCGGATCGGGCGATGCGGCCAAAGGCGCCGCTATTGCGCCAGGCGCCGAGCAACACGGTGTCCAATACGCTGATTGGAAATCGGCGGTTGATGTCGGCGGCCTGCGGCAGATAGCCGAAATCCGTGCGCTTCAGACTATGCTCCACCGCCCCTTCGGCGGGGCGCAATTCGCCAATGATTGCCTTCAGCAGGGTGGATTTTCCCGCCCCGTTCGGCCCGGCAATCGCCGTCAGGCTGCCGGTCTCGATCACGCCGTTGACGTGATGCACAGCCGGATGCCGGTCATAGGCGACGGTCAGATTGGTAAGCCGGATCACAGGATTGCTCATGGCAGGGCCACCGCCCATTGGATGGCAAGCCAGGTGAGGCCAATCAACGCCAGCGCAAAGCCCAGCCGCATGACGGCGGACCGTGCCAGTAAACTGGGAAAGATAGGATCTTCGTCCTGCAAGGCTCGCACTCCGATCATGGATTATATGTAATAACGTTACGTGTAACGATATAACAATAATGGCAAATCGATGGCAAGCCTTTCTTCCCGGATGGGGAGGCCTTATCCCAGGCCATATAAGCCTCATGAAAAGACCCCGAAAGCCTGCGCTTGCGGGGTCTTTGTCTTGTCGGAACGCTGAAAGACAGCTTTCCAGAAAACCGGTAAGTAGAAAGCTTACAGCCGTTCCAGCATGGCTTCAGCCGAGGAAACCGTGGCCTGGCCGGGATTTTCCTCGATATCGAGGCTTTTCACCACGCCATTTTCCACCAGCATGGAATAGCGCTTGGAACGCACGCCGAGCCCGCCCGCCGACAGGTCCATGTCGAGGCCGAGCGCCTTGGAGAAGCTCGCATCCCAATCGGCAAGGAAATGGATCTTGCCCATGCCGCCGCTGTGCTGCGCCCAGGCGCCCATGACATGCCAGTCATTGACCGAGAGAACGGCGATTTCATCGACGCCCTTGGCCAGCAGCGCTTCGCGTTGCTCCAGATAGCCGGGCAGATGGTTCAGCGTGCAGGTCGGGGTAAAGGCGCCGGGCACGGCAAACAGCACGACCTTCTTGCCCTTGAACAGGTCTTCGGTGCTGATCTCGACTGGACCGTCTGCGGTCTTTTCCTTGAATGTTGCTGCTGGAACCGTATCGCCAATTGCAATCGTCATGAAATCTCTCCTCATTGTGCTTGATGTCTCAGTCTGTTCCAAAAGCGCAGCCCGCCAGCGGCCATTGACTGTCAGGGCTGCACTATAGGGCGGGTTGTTGCGAAGGCAAGCGGGGCTTCCATGGTCCGTTTGTTGCCGGCTGCCACCAGAATGTGCCAGGTCTTGCCGCTCACCGAATAATTGCGCGGAAATTTAGGCAGGGCGATACGCAGGGTGCGGCTATTGCCTTTGCTTTGCACCGCCTTGTATTCGGTAAACAGATAGCCTTCCGGTCCGGTCACCAGAATGCGCGGCTCGTCCTTGGAGCCATCGGGCAGGACCAGTGACACGTCGAGGCTGGAGAGATCGTGGGCCATCTCGAAGTCCGAGACGTAAAAATCCTCCGCAGCCGCCGCAGGCAGTTTGGATTTGGCCTTGTCGATCAGCTTAACCTCGCCGACATCGGTGGTTTCCTCGTGGCTGAGATCGATGCTGAGGTCGGCTTGAAACGGAATACAGATATTGCGGCACATGCCGATGAAGGCCGTCAGCTTGAGGGGGCTCTGCCAATCCTCGCCGCTGCTCTTCAGCGTAAAGGGAAACACCACGGCATGGTCATAGCCGACATCGCGTACGCTGCCGATATCCATGCGCTTGGGCACCGGAAAGCTCAGCGGCGAGGGCGTGACCTTCGCCTCCGGCGCGGCGGTCAGCTGCGGTGGAATACCGCTGTCGCCGGGCTCGCGCCAATAGGTAAACCAGCCGTCATTCGGCTCGATCTGCAGGCCCGCCTGCCGGGTTCCATCCGGAGCCGGTGGCAGAACGATCAGCCGCATCCGGCCGCCGTCGCTGGTTGCCCAGTCGGAGGTGGCGGCGCAGGCGTCGCCAAGGGGTGTCAGCGCCAGGAGACCCGCAAAGAGCAGGCCGAGCAGCGCAGGAAAAACCGGACGGTTGGAAAACAAAGGAAGGACCATGCGGCTATTTAGACCAGCCCTATCACCGCTGCCAATCACGCTTTTTACGGTTTTATCATTTTCGGTTGATTGATTGGCAACTATGCCCCATCTTGAAGACCACGGCTTAAGGATATGACTTGCGCCAGAAGCAAATATGAATGCCGGGCGGCGCCTGGCAGATGCGAGGGGAATGCCCGGCACGACGGCGTATGATGTTCTTTTCCGATAGATCGGCGTTCCGAACAAACCGGAGGCAGCATGGCTTTTTCCACTTTGAAGTCCGATCGTGAACGTGGGTTTCTCGACGGCCATTTCCTGATCGCCATGCCCAGCATGGCGGACGGCAATTTCGCCCGCAGTGTCGTCTATGTCTGCGCCCATACGACGGCTGGTGCCATGGGCTTCATCATCAACCGCACCCAGCCGGTCAAATTCGCCGACATCCTGCTGCATCTCGACCTGATCGATCAGCATGATGCGATCATGCTGCCCGACCATGCTCGCAACTTCCCCATTCAATGCGGCGGCCCGGTGGAAACCGGTCGCGGTTTCGTGTTGCATTCCGACGATTATATCAGCGACAGCAGCATTCCGGTCAGCGACGATATCTCGCTGACCGCGACCCTCGACATCGTCCGCGCCATTTCCGATGGCCGTGGTCCGGCCCGCGCCACCATGCTGCTTGGCTATGCCGGTTGGGGGCCGGGCCAGTTGGAGGCGGAGATCGCCAATAATGGCTGGCTGAACTGCCCGGCCTCCGAAGACCTGATCTTTGATCCGGTCCTCGACAACAAATATGACCGAGCGCTGGCCCTGATTGGTATCAGCCCCGCCACGCTGTCGGCCGAGGCTGGCCACGCCTGATCAAGGCTTTTGCGGTTCTGGCTTGGCGTGTCTGCGCCGCGAAAATGTGCGTGACAGAAAAGCCGAGCTTGGCAAGGTCATGACGGCGACACCGGCCACCACCAGGACGAGACCGGTGAGCACGGTCGGGCTATAGCGCTCCCCAAGAAAAATCGCGCCGATTCCGACCCCGATCGGTACCCGCAGATAGGCTTGGGATGTGGTGGCGACCGAGCCAAGCGTATGGACAAGCCTGAAATAGATCACAAAAGCAAGCGCGGTGGAAAAGACCGCGAGCGCCAGCAAGGCCGCGAGCGAAGAGCCGGAGACCGCCAGCGTCCAGGGCTTGTCCACGATCAGACTGAGCGGAATGAGCATGGCCGCCCCGCACAAAAGCGAGCCTGCGGCGGGCATCATCGGATCTAGCTCTTTGAAATTCCGTCCGAAAATGGCCGCCATCGCATAGCAGGCCGATGCCAGGATGACGGCGCATTGCGCGACGAGATCGGTTCCGGCGGAATGAAAGGCGTTGACGCCGACGATCAGGCAGGTGCCGGAAATTCCCAGCAGAACGCCAAGCAGCTTGCGTAGGCCGACAGGTTCATGCCGCGTGAAGGTGACGGTGATCAGGAAAGTGAAGATTGGCGTCAGGGCATTGAGGATCACCGCAAGCCCGGCCTCGACATGCAGTTCCGCCCAGGCAATCAGGGTGAAGGGCAGGGCGCTGTTGAGGCAGGACTGGATGAGGAACCGCCGCCAGGTGGCGCTATCGCGAGGAAGCTTCATCCCCCGTATCCGCAAAATGGCAAGCAACAACCCACCGGCCAGCAGGGTGCGGGCGGCAATCAGCGTGATCGGTGGAATGGTCTCCACCCCGATGCGGATGAAACTATAGGCAGCGCCCCACACGGTTGCCAAAGCCAAAAGCAGGGCGAGTTCTTTCAAAAGGACCGGTTTTTCCATGGACTATCACTTTCTATCGGGACGGTTTGATGCGCCTTGGTAGCCCAATCTCTGGCGACAATGCTTCGGCCATAGCCGAAGTGTTGCATGATGACAGTCTGTCTTCAGCGGCCTATAGTGAGGCCATGTCGAACATCGCATCTGGAAACATGCTGGCTGAAATTGCCGCCCTGATGGGCGATCCAGCCCGCGCCAATATGCTGATCGCCCTGATGGGCGGGCAGGCTTTGACTGCGGGCGAGCTGGCGTTGCATGGTGGTGTCAGCGCCCAGACCGCCAGCGGCCATCTGTCCAGAATGGTCGAAGGCCGTCTGCTGTCGGTCGAAAAACAGGGCCGTCACCGTTATTATCGTTTGGCGGGACGCGCTGTCGCTGCGACCATGGAGACGCTGATGTCGCTTGCCGCCGATGGGCCACGGCGCCTGCATCCGGTCGGCCCGAAGGACTTGGCGCTACGCTCGGCGCGCAGCTGTTACGATCACATCGCCGGTCGTCTCGGCGTGGCGCTGGCCGATGCCTTGCAAACCAAGGCCTATATCGAGCTGGGGGAGGAGGCTGTGACGCTGACGCCACCTGGCCAGCAGTTTTTCTGCGATTTCGGCATCGACCTTTCTCCATCCGCCCCCCGCGGACGGCCGTTCTGCCGCACCTGCCTCGACTGGAGCGAGCGTCGCCCGCATCTGGCCGGACGGCTGGGCGCGGCCATACTGGACAGGATGCTGGAAATGGGCTGGGTGGCACGCCAGCCACAGGGCAGGGCGCTGCGGATCACGCAGGCCGGACAGCAGGGCTTTCGGGCGCAATTCGGGGTTACGGAAGACTGGATGGCGTGAAGAAAACCAGGGTCTGAACAGCACCGCCCTCCGGTATAATCAAGCCCGCTTTGCCCGCTGTTGCTGGTCTTTCAAAAGACGCATGACCGCTTCCGGGCCGACCGGAGCGCCGTAAAGGAAGCTCTGGCCGTAATGGCAGCCCATCTGCGCCAGTTCGTCGCCGTCATCCTCGCTGGCTATGCCTTCCGCCACGACATCCATGCCCATGTCCTTGGCCATCCCGATCACCGAGCGCAACAGGATATTGCGGCGCTCGCTGGTGTCGGTCACCAGTTCCCGGTCGAGTTTGAGCGTATCGAAGGGAAAGCGGGTCAGATAGGACAGTGAGGAATAGCCGGTGCCGAAATCATCCAAGGCGAGACTGAGCCCGATATCCTTCAGCTTTTCCAGCACCAGCCGTGCCTGTTCGGGATTTTCGACCACGACGGATTCGGTCAGTTCCAGTTTCAGCCGGGCCGGATTGCAATTGACTCGGCTGAGCAGGCTGCGGATATCGGTATAGAGCGTGTTGTTGATCAGCTGGGCGCTGGACAGGTTGACGGAGACGAAAATCGGCATTTCGCCCGTCTGTTTCTCCCATTCGACCAGATCCGTTGCTGCCCGCTCCAGCGCGAACATGCCGAGTGGCATGATAAGGTCGCAGCTTTCCGCCAGGGGGATGAATTCGGAAGGGGAGATCGTGCCGCGCTTGGGATGCTCCCAGCGCATCAGCGCTTCGAAACCGGCCAGTTCCTCGTCCTCCAGCCGCACAATCGGCTGATAGACCATGGTTAGCTCACCACGCTCGACGGCGCGGGCAAGTTCAGTTTCCAGTTGCAGCTTTTCCGAGACAGTGCCCCGGAAGGCCGGGCGGAACGGCTCTACCTTGTTGCCGCCGCCGCGCTTGGCGCGGTACATGGCAAGCTCGGCATCCGACAGTAGTCCGGCGGCGCTCTCCTGCTGGTCCACCCAGGACACCAGGCCGATGGAGGCCGTCAGGTTGATTTCGCGATTGGCGAAACTGATCGGCACCATGATCGCCTTGCTGACCGCATCGGCGAAATCAGCGACCTTGGCCGGGTCGCGCTCGGAAATCAGGATCAGGCCGAACTGGTCACCCGAAAGCCGGGCCAGCGTATCCTGCGGCTTCAACAGGCGGCGTAGCCGCCGGGTCAGCGCGATCAGAATATTGTCTCCGGCGGAAATGCCGAGCATATCGTTGACCCGACCGAAATTGTCGATGTCGACGATCATCACAGTCGGTCGCACCGTATCGGCGGTGGCGGTCACGGTCAAAAGCGTCTGCAAACGGTCCAGAAACACTTCCCGGTTTGGTAATCCGGTGAGATTGTCGTTGATCGCATCCTGCAACAGCCGGTCGACGGTGTTTTTCTGTTCGGTGACATCGGCAATCGTGCCGATGCAGCGGATGATTTCGCCGTTGGCTCCTAATACGGGTCTGGCGCGAATATGCAGCCAGTGGAAATGCCCGTCATCGGCGCGGATGCGGAATTCGTGGTTCAGCCGCCCGCGCTTGTGTTCCAGCAGCACATCCAGCGTGGCGCGAAACCGGTCGCGGTCATCGGGGTGCAGGCTGGGGATCCAGTTGCGGGCAGCCCCGTGCAGCGCGCCGTGGCTAAGACCCAGCCGGGTGGAAATATCGGGAATGGTCACCACCCGGTCGCGGGCCACATCCCAGTCCCAGACAATGTCGCCAGCCCCGGTCAGCGCCAGGGATTGCCGCTCCAGATCGGAAAACAGACCCTGGTTATAGCCGCCGCCCGCAAAGGCGTGCTGCATGACGGTAAAGCCGATCAGCAGTACGATCAGCACCAGCGCGCCGCCATGGGCAGGTTGGATGATGTCATTGGATAGCCGCCCGGTCACCGTCATCCAGCCGGCAATCAGCCAGACGATGATCAGCGTCCAGGTCGGCACCAGCAAGATGGCGCGGTCATAGCGGTTGAAGCCGAGATAGACGATCAGCGCGATCCCCGCCGTGGCCGTCAGCGCAAAGGACAGGCGGGCAATGCCGGCGGCAATCGACGGATCGTAGATTGCCACGCCAAACAGCAGCACCAGGCCCAAGATCCAGGCAAAGGTCGCGTAGCCGAGGTTCACATGCCAGCGATTGAGGTTGAGATAGGTAAAGAGAAAGATCACGAAGCCGGACGCCAGACCCACTTCAGCCCCGGCTCGCCAGATCTGCTCGCTATGGGTGGTGATGCTGATCAGTTTGCCAAGGAAACCGAAATCGACGCAGATATAGGCAAGCACTGCCCAGGCCAGCGAGGCCGCAGCGGGCAGCATGGATGTGCCACGCACCACGAACAGAATGGTCAGGAACACCGCCAGCAGGCCGGAAATGCCCAGCACGATGCCGCGATAGAGCGTGAACGAGTTGATCGTATCCTTATAGGCATCCGGCTCCCACAGGTAAATCTGCGGCAGGTTTGGCGTGGCCAGTTCGGCAACGAACGTCACCACCGCGCCCGGATTGAGAGTGATGCGAAACACGTCCGCATCGTCGCTCGGCACCCGGTCCAGCGAAAATCCTTCGCTGGGGGTAATGGAAATGATCCGCTGCGAGCCGAGATCAGGCCAGAACACCTTGGAATTGACGAGACGATAGTGCGGCGCGACAATCACTCGCTCCAACTGCTCGTCGGACACATTGGCGAGCGCGAACACCGCCCAATCGCCCTGGTGCTGCGGCGAAGAGGCGCGCACTTCGATGCGGCGCCGGATACCATCGGCGCCAGCGGCCGTGGAGACCTGAAACGCCTCGCCTTGGTTAAGATGGATTTCCGTCGTCGCGGTCAGGTCGAGCGCGGTATCGTCACGCGAGATTTTCACCGGTTCGGCGGCATGGCTCACGCCCGCGCCAAACCCCGTCAGCGCCAGGACCAGGACGAGGAGGCCAGCAGCAAGCCGCAACAGGCCCGGATTGGATAAGGCCTGTTTCCGCTCAAAAAAACGCTGGGAATTGGCCCCTGATGAGTATCTGAATATATTCATGAATAGAGTTTTTTGCCGGAAACGGCACCAGGTTCCGCCAGAAGCGAGTAGATCGCATGATCTCTCCACTGTCCGTTGATGTTCAAATATCCGCGCAACAGACCTTCCCGTTCAAAACCGGCCCGCTCCAGCAGCCGGATGCTTTTATCATTGTCAGGAATACAGGCGGCTTCGATACGATGCAACTCAAGTTCCTTGAAGATATACGGTTTTGCCAATTGAAGTGCGGCAAACATATGGCCTTGGCCAGCGAAACGTTCGCCCATCCAATATCCGATCATACAGGCCTGGGAGACGCCACGCCGGATCAGGCCGATGGTCAGCCCGCCCATCAGCACAGCGTCGCTTTCGCGAAACAGAAAAAACGGCACGGCCAATCCACAGGCATATTCCTGGGCATTGCGCATGACACGCGATCGAAAGGCGCTTTCGGTCAGCTCGTCCGGACGCCAGAGCGGCTCCCAGGGCTGAAGAAAGGCCCGGCTTTCAGACCGCAACCTGTACCATTGATTATAATCGCCATTGCGCGGCAGCCGCAGCAGACGTGTTCCGTCACGCAGTTCAGGCCGTTCCGGCTGGCGCGACAGAAACCCGAACACAGACCGCGTCATTTGTCATACCCCCACCCAAACAGTTACGGTTCCCACTCCACCGAATGCAGGAGGAATTGCGGGAACCTGCTGAAAGATATGGCTCAAGCCGAAGGGCTAGCCCAGCTGCCAGTCCATCAGCCGGATTGAGCAATCGCCTCAGCCACGCGCCGCCTTCAACACCGTGTCGCGCGATCCCGACAGGGCGGAAAGAATGTCTTCCATGGGCGCCAATTGTTCGAGCGGACCGATGGCTGACAATGTCGGCGGGTTGCCATCGAAGAACAACCGTCCGGCAAGATCCGTCAACCGGTCGACGGTAATGCTTTCCAGCCGTTCCATCAGTTCCGGATTGGAAATCGGCCGACCATAAAGCATCATCTGCCGGGCGATCTGTCCGGCGCGGGCCGCAGGGCTTTCCTGACCCATCAGCAATTGCGCCCGGATCTGGGTGCGGGACCGGTCGATTTCCTGCTGCTCGATCCGCTCTGCCGATTTGCGCAGCTCTTCGATGATGACAGGCACCAGTTCCGGCAGGTTTTCGCCGCCGGTCGCGGCATGAATGCCGAAAATGCCGGTATCGGAAAAGCCCCAGTGAAAGGCATAGACCGAATAACAGAGACCGCGAAATTCGCGTACTTCCTGAAACAGCCGCGAGGACATGCCGCCGCCGAGGATATTGGCCAGAATCTGCGAGGCGTAGAAATCGCGCGCATGATAGGCGCGGCCCTCGAAACCAAGCAAAAGCTGGGTGTCCATCAGGTCGCGGCTTTCGCGCACCTCGCCGCCGGTATAGCGGGCAGGGGTGATCAGCGGCGAGACGGCAGGCTTGGTGCGCAGCGTGCTGAAACGGTCTTCCACCTGGCGCACGAAGCTTTCATGGTCGACGGCGCCAGCCGCCACCACGAACATCCGGTCGGTGGTATAGTTGCGGGCAAGATAGGTGCGGATCTGATCGCTGGTGAAGCCATCCACGGTCTGCGGGGTACCGAGAATGCCGCGCCCGACGATCTGGTCACGGAAAGCAGTTTCGGCAAAACGGTCGAAGACGACATCATCGGGCGTATCGAAGGCCGCGCCGATTTCCTGCAGGATCACATGCTTTTCACGGATCAACTCTTCGTCATCGAAGGCCGAATCAGTGAGGATGTCAGCAAGAATATCGACGGCCAGCGGCACATCGTCCTTCAGAACCCGGGCATAATAGGAGGTTGTTTCGGTCGATGTCGCGGCATTCAATTCGCCGCCGACATTCTCGATTTCCTCGGCGATCTGGCGGGCGCTACGCCGTTTGGTGCCCTTGAAAGCCATGTGTTCGAGAAGATGGGCAATGCCATGTTCCTCGGCGGTTTCATCGCGCGAACCGGATTTGACCCAGACGCCCAGCGCGACGCTTTCCAGATGCGGCATTTTCTCGGTAACGACCGTCAGCCCCGAAGGCAGGCGGGTGCACTCAACATTCATGGTCTATCTTTCCGCGTTTCTTAAGCACCGGCGCGCGAGTGAGCGGAGATGAATGCCTCCACCACATCGAGCTCGCCAGCAAGGACGTCGAAACGCTCCTCCCTATCCATGAGATCAGCAAGCCACGTCGGAAGCGCGGGGTCAATACCCGATGCCGATTTTACCGCCGCCGGAAATTTGGCGGGATGGGCGGTGGCCAGCGTCACCATCGGGCTTTGCGGCTTTTCGAATTTCGATGCGACCACCACGCCGCAAGCCGTATGGGGATCAAGCAGATAGCCGGTTTCAGCCAAAGTGGTGGCGATGGTCTTGGCGACCTCCTTTTCCGTGGCGCGTCCGGCCCGGAACAGTTTTCGGATGGTTTTGAGCGTGTCCGGCTTGATCTCGAAAGCGCCGGATTGCTTGAGGGACGCCATCTGCGAACGGATCTCGCCAGCATTGCGGTCGCTGGCTTCAAACAGCAGGCGCTCGAAATTCGACGATATCTGGATATCCATTGATGGCGAGCTGGTGGCCATCACGCCGCGCATCTCGTAGCGACCGGTTTTCAGCGTGCGGGCCAGGATGTCGTTGTCATTGGTGGCAATCACCAGCTTGTCGATGGGCAGGCCCATTTCGCGCGCCACATAGCCCGCGAAAATATCGCCGAAATTGCCGGTTGGCACGGTGAAGGATATTTTGCGGTCCGGTCCCCCCAGAGAAAGGGCCGCGGTAAAATAATAGACCACCTGGGCCATGATCCGTGCCCAGTTGATCGAATTGACGCCGGATAGCTGCACCTTGTCGCGAAAAGCGACATGGTTGAACATGGCTTTGACTAGGTCCTGGCAATCGTCGAAATTGCCTTCGATGGCCACCGCCCGGACATTCCCGGCCTTGGATGTGGTCATCTGCCGCTGTTGCACGGGCGAGACCTTGCCCTTGGGAAACAGGATGAACATGTCGATATTATCAAGTCCGGCAAAGGCATCGATGGCCGCCCCGCCGGTGTCGCCCGAGGTGGCCCCGACAATGGTGGCGCGCTGTCCGCGCTCGCGCAGAACGTGATCCATCAGCCGGCCAAGCAATTGCATGGCGACATCCTTAAAGGCCAGCGTCGTGCCGTGGAACAGTTCAAGAATATAGGAATTCGGCCCGGTCTGCACCAAAGGCGCGACAGCAGGATGGCGGAAGGTGGCATAGGCGTCATGGATCATCGCCTGAAGGGCATCATCCTTGATTTCGCCGTCCACGAAGGGTTTCAGCACGGCGAATGCGACCTCCTGATAGGTCTTGCCACGCAGCGCCCGGATGTCGCGCTTGCGCATTTTCGGCCATTCGCGGGGCAGGTAAAGGCCACCGTCACGGGCAAGGCCTGCCAGAAGCGCGTCGCAAAAATTGAGAGCGGGCGCCTCGCCGCGAGTGGAAATAAAGTCCATGCCAGTATCCTCGGTCTAAAGGTCATGCCCGGTCTAAAGTTTGATGGCCGCCACAATGATTCAGAGTCTTGCCGATGCTTTGCCGAAAATTGCAACAAAGCACGCGCTAGCTGATCGATTTTTTGCCACGTCGCTGGTATAGACCATCGCCAACCGATAAGGAAAGGCTGATTACGGGAGATTTTCCTGTTTCCAGCCGCATCCTCCACGCGGTGAGACGAAGTCATGATGCAGAAGGTGTGACCCGGTGTTTCAATCTATAATGCGCGGCTCGTCCGCCCCATCTCAGGTTAATAATTTGGCTCAGGTTAATAAGTCGGCTCTGGTTATTGTTCCGGTCCTGGCCGTTTTTCTGGCCGGTTGCAATACCAGCGGCTCCGGGGCCAGCTCCAGTTCCGGCGCCAGTGGCGGCGGCCTGTTCAGCTCTAATGCCACGACATCGGTCTCCGGTGCCGCCACGGCGGGCGCCCCGGCAGCGTCTTCTGGCGCTGTGGTTCAGGCCGTCTGCCCGAAAATCTCGCTGCGTGACGGTACCTCCTTCTACCGCACCTATGCCAAGTCGGGGTCCAAGGACCCGCAGGACGTGGTGTTCCAGGCCTCGCTTGCCGAAACCACCCGCGCCTGCACCCAGTCCGACACCACGCTGACCGTCAAGGTCCAGGTGGCGGGTCGGTTGGTGGCGGGTCCGCAGGGTCATGCCGGATCGATCAACATGCCGATCCGGGTTGCCGTTGTCGATGGCGATACGGTAGTGTCCTCGGAACTGGTGCCGTTTACCGCCAACCTCGCCAGTGCCGATCAGCCGGCCCAGTTCCTGTTTAGCCGCGATATCACCATGGCTGCCAATGCCACGGCGGCGACGCAGATCTTTGTCGGCTTCGATGAAGGTCCGGCCAAGACCACGGGCAAGCCATCCGGCAAAAAGCATAAATAAGCCTGTCAGGCACGACAGCGCCGCGTCACCTATGGTGCTCGGCGCTGTCGCTCTTTCTGTGTGTTGAGCATTTCAGCAGAAGCGCGAAACGGTTTTGTGTTCGCAAATACGTAAAAACAAGGACGCCGCACGCTCTTGATGTTTTCATGAATAGCGGCGCGGCAATGGTAGGTCCGGCATGAGGGTCACGGTCATTCGCAATCCTGTGGCGGGCGGTGCTCATAGATGGCCTGCCACGGCCCGTGCCCTTGCGGAGATTTTTCCCGGCTATTCGCTGGTCGAAACCGTCAGGGGTATGACGGGTCCCCAGGTGCGCGCCGCTGTCGCGCCGGAAACCGATCTGGTCCTGGCGGTGGGTGGCGATGGCACGGTTGGCCAGGCTGTGGACGGTCTGCTGACGTCGCTTTATCCACAAACCGCCTTTGCCTTCCTGCCGGGCGGCACGGGCGCGGATTTTTCCCGCAATTTTGATTGGCCCGCGACGACCGAGCGCCAATTGCAGGCGATTGCTACGGCCGCCCCGCGCCGTATCGATGTCGGGGTTCTGCAAAGCCATGTGGGCGGTGGCGAGGTGAAGACCACGCATTTCATCAATGTCGCCAGTACCGGCGTCTCGGGCGAGATCGTCGCGGCGATCGAGGCAAACCGTGGCCCCTCGCGTCTGCCGGCTTTTCTGCGCTATCGGCTGATGTCATTGGTGCGCATCGCCCGCTACAGGGGCGCATCCCTGCGTATCTCAGTGGATGGAAAGCGCGTTTATGACGGCGCGGTTCTTGTGGCCGCCGTTACCAATGGCGGCTGGTTTGGCGCCGGTGTGCGCGCCGCGCCGCAGGCTTTGCTGGACGATGGCCAACTCGATCTGGTCTTTGCGCGCCATTGCGGGGCCATTGGCAATCTGAAGATCTTTGCGGCTTTCGCGAATGGCAGTCACGCGAATTTGTCCGCGATCAAAACCCATCGCGGCCAGGTGATCGACATTGAGCCGCACGGCAAGATCCCCATGGCCGAGGCCGATGGCGAAGTGATCAGGCCCGGCGCATTGCGCTTCAGCATTCTGCCGCAGGCGCTCACCGTTCGCCTCCCACCCGCTGTGGCGCCTGGGTGAATGAGCGCTGACGCTTTCAAAAACCTGGAAACAAACTCTAGATCACATGGTCCCATTCGGCCATGGCGGCAATCACTGCTGGCAGGTCCATCATCCGGGCGATGACGGTTTCCGCACCGGCTTCGGTCAGGCGGTCGGCATGGGAGGGATAGGTGTGGGACGCGCCGGTAAAGCCGACGACCCGCATGCCTGCGGCGCGGGCGGCATGGACGCCGTGCACGCTGTCTTCCACCACCACGCAATTTTGCGGCTTGACGTTGAACTGGGCGGCGCCATGCAGATAGATATCCGGCTTCGGCTTGACCCGGTCAGCGCCGAGATCCTTGGCGGAATAGACATGGGGTGCGAAAAATTCCTTGAGGCCGACCTTGGTCAGCATCATGTCCAGCCGCTGGGACGACGAATTGGAGCAGATGCAGCGCGGCCCTTGCAGACGTGACAGGGCGTAGGTGACTCCTTCCACCAGCTTGACCTCGCGGGCCAGCCGCTGGTCCAACAGGGCTTCCGACTTGTCGATAAGGCTGGCCGAGAGCGGAATATCCACTTCCTTCTCAATGGTCATCAGGATGTTTTTCCAGGTCATGCCGGAAAATCGCTCGCCCATTTCCTCGACGGAAATCGGATAACCGGCCTCGGTCAGCAGCTTGGATTCCACCTTGGCGGCAATGATTTCGGAATCGACGAGCACGCCGTCACAATCGAAAAGGGTGAGGTCGAAGCCAGCCATGCTCATCATATCCTGTTGTCGGGGGAAATGCCTGACTACACGATACGGAGGTAAAGAACAATTGCGCAGATCTGCCGAATGTTCATGGTCCAGATGTTCAGGGCAGATCTGCGTCTCTCTCGACAAATTTTCCCCTTCAGCCTAATCAGGAGACATGAGCAAAGCCAAGGACGACACTATAGCCGCGAGGATTGCCCGCGTATTGGCGCAACGCATCGTGCATGGAGAACTACAGCCCGGCATTCGGCTGGCACAGGACCATATTGCCGAGGAATTTTCGGTAAGCCAGGTGCCGGTGCGGGAGGCGTTCCGGCGTCTGGAGGCGCAGGGCCTGGTCGTCAGTCTGCCGCGCCGCGGGGTCCGGGTGGCGAGTTTCGATTTGAAACAGGTGCGCGAAGTGGCGGAAATGCGCGCCGCCCTTGAAGTGCTGGCGCTGAAGCATGCCGCTCCGCATCTGACACCCGCGCTGCTGGACGAAGCGGAAGCCGCGACCTGCGCCTGCGACCGCGCCGACAATGTCGAGGACTGGGAGGCGGCCAATCGACGCTTTCACCGCCTGATCGTTTCCACCTGCGATATGCCGCGCCTGCTGACTGCCATCGATGACTTGCATGCGGTCAGCGCTCATTTCCTGCTGGCAGGCTGGCAAAGTGGTTGGGAGCGCCGCACCGATCACGATCACCGCGCCATCCTGGATGCCTTGCGCCGCAACGCCGTCGGGGAAGCGACGGCCATCCTGGAGCGGCATGTGCAGTGGATTGGCCGGGCGCCCGCGCCACGTCGCGGTGAGCCGCAGCCGGAGCGGTTTGCGATTGTCGGATGATGATGCGTGAGCCTGCAAAAACGATCGGTAAAACGACAAACGTGTTGAGCAGGCTGAAAAGCCCAGCGCAACCTATAAAGCCCAACGAATGAAGGATTAATGCCATGACGGTGCGGCTGCGCGGTCATCATCTGCTCTGCATGCTGACCTTTGTCGGTGAAGGCTATACTGCCGACTTCGTCGCCAATTATCGCCGCGTCGCTGCGCGGTTGACCGACGGTGAATCTATTGAGATCGTCGATGGCCCCGATGATCTCTGTCAGCCCTTAACCCATTCGCAAACGGCTCATTGTTTTCGTGACAGCGTGCTGGAACGCGACCGGAAAGCCAGGGATGCCGTGGCCGAGCTTTTGTCTCGCCCGGTGGAGACCGGCACAATCATCACCCCGGATGCCTCTCTTTTGGCGCGGTTGCGCGCCGCCTTTGCCACGGGGTCGGTGCGGTCTGCCTGTCATGACTGCGAATGGTCGTCGCTCTGCGATGGCATCGCGGCTGAGGGTTATAGCGGAGCGCTGGTGAATCCGCCCGCGGCTTGATCGCTCACCTCGGGATCATCCGTCTTCGAATTCCCTGGCCGTTGAGACCTGACAAGAGGCAATCTGGCTGTCGACCTGAAATTGCATGGAAATTTAAGCTCACCGTTCAGCATTTGGTAACCAAGTTCGGTAACCATAGGCACTGTTCAATATGTGCTGCGTCAGCGTAACCAGTGAGTATTCCATGGCCTCTGTTTTCCCGCTCGCCGACCTTCGTCGCTCCAACGATCCCTTCGCCTGGATGAACAGTATCATCAAGGGCGACTGTGTTGCGGCTTTGGAGGCTCTGCCGGATCAATCGGTGGATGCGATCTTTGCGGATCCGCCGTATAATCTGCAGTTGGGGGGCATGCTCCACCGGCCGGACCAGTCTGTTGTCGACGCCGTGGACGATGCATGGGACCAGTTCGCCTCATTCGAGGCTTACGATGCCTTCACACGCGCCTGGCTGCTTGCCTGCCGGCGCGTGTTGAAGCCGCATGGCACCATCTGGGTTATCGGCTCCTATCACAATATTTTCCGGGTTGGCGCGACGCTTCAGGACCTGAATTTCTGGATCCTGAATGATATCGTCTGGCGCAAGACCAACCCGATGCCAAATTTCAAGGGTCGTCGGTTTCAGAACGCCCATGAAACGATGATCTGGGCCTCGCGCGATGCCAAGGCCAAGAGCTATACCTTCAATTACGATGCGCTGAAGGCCTCCAACGACGACGTGCAGATGCGTTCCGACTGGCTGTTTCCGATCTGCTCCGGCGGCGAGCGTCTGAAGGGCGAGGACGGCAAGAAGATCCATCCGACCCAGAAGCCGGAAGCCCTGCTGGCCCGGGTCATCCTGGCCTCGACCAAGCCCGGTGATGTGGTGCTCGACCCGTTCTTCGGCTCTGGCACGACGGGTGCCGTTGCCAAGCGTCTGGGCCGCAATTTCGTCGGCATCGAGCGTGAGCAGGACTATATCGACGCCGCTTCCGCCCGCATCGACGCTGTCGAGGCACTGGGCAAGGTGGAACTGACCGTGTTGACCGGCAAGAAATCCGAGCCGCGCGTCGCCTTCAATACGCTTCTCGACAGCGGTCTTTTGCAGCCCGGCCAAGTGCTGACCTGTGAAAAACGTCGCCATAGCGCCATCATCCGCGCCGATGGCACGCTGGTTTCCGGCACGCAAGCCGGTTCCATCCACCGCGTCGGCGCCCAGGTGCGTGGACTGGATGCCTGCAATGGCTGGACCTTCTGGCACTATGAGGACGCAGGCAAGCTGAAGCCGATCGACGACCTGCGCAGCCTGGTGCGCGCCGGCATGGGCAAGTTGGCGGGATAAGCTTATCGTGCCGGGTCGGCGCAGACTTTGCTGTCCTTACGATTTCTTAATCATCGGCGCCGATGCTGACTATCTTCGTCGGTTTTTGTATTCAGTCCCGATGAAAGTGACAATGCCCGGCCCGGTTTCCGCGCCGGGCATTTCGGTCCTAGGTCAAGCGCTTATATAGTAACTTTTGCGATAGATTTATTTTGCAATATCTTCAAGTTGCAGATGTGCGTTTAAGATAAATTAGATATCTAATTATAAGCACTTAACGGCTATTCTCGAAGCCTTAAACAGGTTCGGACAAGTCTGCCGCTTTATTTCCCATTTTCAACAGATGGGAGACGGGTTTTGGCGGCTTTATACAGGCAGGCACTGGAGCAATACGGGGAGGGCGCCTATGAGGCGGCGCTGACGACCGTTTCGCGCCTGTTGCAAGCTGAACGAAGCAATGCCGAGGCTTATATTCTCGCCGCCACCGTGCATGAGCGTCTTGGTAACCGGCTGGAGGCTGCCGACCTGTTCGAGCGGGTGATCGCGCTTACGCCATCGCGCAAACGCGACGTCGCCTTTCGTGCCTGCTCTCATTACCTTGAATCCGGTCACGACGATCTGGCTCTGCGCGCGTTGCTGGCGCTGCACCGTTATATGCCTGATGATGTCGATGCCAATCATTCGATTTGCAGCCTTTACCGCGAGGCGGGCTGTTATCCGGATGCGCTGCCCTATGCGCTTAAGCTGGTGACGATTGGCCGCGATTTCGACAATTGGCTGAATGCAGGCATGGTTCTGTTGGGGGCCGGTCAGGCGGAGAAAGCCTTTGTCGTGCTGAAGGCAGCCTATGAGGCCCGCCCGACGGAACGGCTGGCGCTGACGGAATTGTTCTGGTGCGCGATGAACCTCTGCGATTTCGACCTGGCCACGCGGCTACAGGGTGAGCTTGAGGCTGCCTATGCTGCGGATGGCGCGGTGCTGGACATCCGCGAAAACGTCTTTCGCGCGCTGCAATGGTCTGGCGATGAGGCCTATCATGTGCTGAGTGCGATCCGGACGGGAGAGAAGCATCGCGGCACGGTTGCTCCGCGGCGGCCTTATAAAGCCCGGTCCGGGCAAAGGCTGAGGGTCGGCTATGTCTCGGCAGACCTATACCAGCATGCGACGCTGTCGCTTTTGACCGGCGTGATCGAAAACCATGATCGCGACCGTTTTGAGATTTTTGGCATTTGCCATACCGCAGCGAAGAACCGCAAGGGCGCGCTACGTCACCGTTTCCTTGAGGCCATCGATCACTATGTCGACATCATCGACTTGGATGACGATCAGGCTGCTGCCGCCATACGGCAGCTTGATCTCGACATCCTGATCGACCTCAAGGGATTTACTTTCGAGAACCGGCTGGGGATTTTTTGCCGCCGTCCGGCCCCCGTGCAGGTGGCCTATCTCGGTTTTCCAGGCAGCGTGGTGGGTGTTGGCATCGATTATGCCATTGCCGATGCCATTGTCGCCCCGCCATCATCAGAGCAGTTCTATGCCGAGAGAATCTTCCGGCTGCCCAATAGCTACCAATGCAATGACAATACCCGCGAAAAGGTGATGCGCGATGGCCCGCGCAGCCTCCATGGCCTGCCGGAAAAGGGTGTGGTGTTCTGTTCTTTCAATCAGGCGGTGAAGATTCGATATCAGGTGTTCAAAACCTGGATGGAAATCCTGAAATCGGTTGATGGGTCGGTGCTTTGGCTGATTGATATGCTACCAGTGACGCGAGACAATCTTCGCGCCGCAGCTGTCCGGCTGGGAGTGGCGCCGGAGAGATTGATCTTTGCGCCGAAAAAACCGCTCTCGGAGCATTTGCGCCGGGTGCCTTATGCTGATATCGCCCTTGATACGGGGCCTTGTAACGGCCATACGACAACGGCGGATGCCCTTTGGGCTGGTGTGCCTGTTCTGACCTGGAAAGGCACGAATTTTGCCGGCCGCGTCAGCGAAAGTCTTTTGAGTGCCGTTGGCTTGACCGAGCTGGTCGCCGACGATCTCACCGAATTCGGCCGCCTGGCGGTCGAACTGGCGCAGGATGAGGTCCGCCAATCTCACCTGCGCCAGAACCTCCTTCAAGCCCGCGATACCGCACCCCTGTTTGATACGCCCCGCTTCACCCGCGATTTCGAGGCGGCGTTGGAAGCGATCTGCGCGGATGCCGCCAAGGGTTGATCCGGGTAAATCATCAAGGTAAACGATGATTATGGCGCGCAATCTGGCGTGGTATAAGACGCGATAACGCGGGAGGCGGATGATGACCATTACTACGCTGCAACAGCTGGAAGCCCTCTATGGCACGGTGAAGGAGACATCGCTTGCCAAGGAAATCGACCATCTGAACGATGATTACGCCGCCTTCGTTAGCGCTTCGCCTTTCATCCTGCTCGCCACTGTCGGCGCTGACGGCACCGATTGCTCGCCCAAGGGTGATGCGCCGGGCTTCGTGGCAATTCTTGACCGCAAGACGCTGGCCATTCCCGATCGCCCTGGCAACAACCGGATCGATAACCTGAAGAACATCATCGCAGACGGTCGGACATCTGTGCTGTTTCTCATCCCCGGTGTTGGTGAAACACTGAGGGTCAATGGCCGTGCCACGATCAGCGCCGATCCGGGCCTGCTCGCCCGCTTCACTGTTGATGGAAAACTGCCGAAAAGCGTGATCCTTCTGGCAATTGAAAGCGTCTATTTCCACTGCGCCAAGGCTATTCTCCGCTCAAATCTCTGGGACGCCTCCCGCCATGTCGAGCGCTCCACCCTGCCGTCGGCTGGCCAGATGCTGAAGAACATTGTGAGCGGCTTTGATGGCGAAGCCTATGACAAGGAACTGCCCGAGCGGTCGAGGAAGAGCCTGTATTGATCCTTGGTAGAATTTCCGGACCATCATGACCGCTGACCTTACCAATACGATCCTGTCGCTTTATTCACAGGGCCTGTTCCAGGCTGCCCTTGATGAGGTGAAGGCTTTGCCGCCGGGCCTTGCCGATGACCCCAGGATGGCGATCATCGGCGGACAATGTCTCTACAAGCTCGGCTATGCCGAAGCGGCGGCGGATCATTACGTGCGGGCGGCGGAGCGTCTTGGGGGGGAAGGCGCGCAGCTGCGCAAACTGGCTTACGATCTCTATAAAAACTTGGGAAATAGAGAAAAAGCTGTCGCCCTTGCCGAGCATATCTTGCAGGATGACCCACGCCATCTTGAAGCGGCTCTCCTGCGCCGCAATCGTCTTTTCGAACTCGCAATGCTGGATGAGCTAAAGCTGGCCAACGACGAGGCTGCGCGCGCCATCGCGGCTGCCGATGAATTTGCGACGTCCTGCGAACTGCCGCTGAGCGCCCTTTACTGGTGCGATGATGAGAGCACGCTTGCCCGCCTACCGAACCAGGAAAAATCGGTCATCTCGCCGCAGATCAGATTGGCTCGCCGCACGAAGCCGCATGTCTATGGTGACAAAATCCGCATCGGCTATCTCTCTGGCGATTTCACCAGCAATCATGCCGTGATGGTCAACTTGCAGGGCGTCCTCGAACGTCATGACCGAAGCCGGTTCGAGATCATTCTTTATTGCTATACAAAACAGGCCAAGATCGACCGTGACAACGGATCGCGGGCTCGCATGGGGACGATCAAGCAAATTGCCGACCTCTCAACGCAGGCAGCGAGTGATCTGATCAGGAGCGATGGCATCGATATTCTCATCGATCTGCAAGGCCATACCCAGGATGCCCGGATCGATCTGGTCAATTCCGGTCTGGCGCCGATCCAGGTGGCCTGGCTGGGCTTTCCCTCCACCGGCACCGGCATTGACTGCGATTACGTCATCGGCGACCCGATCGTGACGCCGGATAGCAGCAAGCCGTTCTATCATGAGAAACTCTGCCGCCTGCCGGAGACCTATGAGCCGAATGACAATATCAATCGGCCCTTGCCGCCACCTGCACCGAGAACGGTCCTGGGGTTGCCGGAGCACAAATTTATCTTTGCCTCGTTCAACAATGTCAAGAAAATCAGCCCGCAGACCGCCGATGCCTGGCTCTCCATCTTCCGAGAGGTGCCGGATAGCGTGATGTGTTTGCTCTGCGGGCAAGAACAGGTCAGGGACAATCTGCGTGCCTATTTCACCCGGCAGGGGCTCTCGGCGGACCGGCTGATTTTCGCGCCGCCACTGGCTTATGCATCGCATCTTGCGCGTGTGCAGGCCGTCGACCTCGTGCTCGATAGCTTTCCCTATTGCGGTCACACCACCACGTCCGATTGTCTCTGGGCCGGTGTGCCGGTTCTGGCGCTCAAGGGCCATAATTTCGCATCCCGGGTTTCGGAAAGTCTCCTGAGCGCGCTCGACATCCCCGAACTCGTGGCGCCAACGGTCGAGGCCTATATTGCGCAGGCATTGGATTTCGCCCGCAACCCATCTCGCCTTTTGCCGCTGCGCGAGCGGATCGCCGCCAACAGGCACACCACGCCGCTGTTTGACACCAACCGTTTTACTCAGCATCTCGAAGATGCCTACGAGATGATGGTGGCGCGCGCCAAGGCCGGGCTGGAGCCGGATCATATCGATGTCCCGGCTCGGCCGTCCCTGTGACGAGGTTTTGAGGAAATAGGCTGGAGACCAGGGCTATCAAGCCCTGATCGTATAATCCCTGGCAATGCCCTGTGTCACTGTGAACCAGTTCGATGCTTTCGTGCGCTGCTGATGCGCGTCGAAAGCGGCCTTATCAACAAAGACTTCCGAAACAAGAAAACGCCCGGTGATAGTAGGGCAGGCTTCGACGTTGAAAGACAGGCACCCCGGCTCGGCCCGCGTCAGGGCGATATGCTCAGGCAGAGCCGCCTTTACGGCTTCCAGCCGATCCTCTGTGACGTCGATATGGCCGTCGAGAAACACTTTAGCCATCAGAGCACGCCGCCGTTTTTGAGATCGGCCTTGAGTTTTTCCGGGTTCTCGAAATGCACCGCCTGCCAACCAGCAGCCTTGGCACCGACCACATTGGGCAGGCTGTCATCAATGAAAATCGAATGGGCGGGATCGAGACCAAAATCCGTGGCATGGCGCTGATAAATCGCCACATCCGGCTTGATCAGGCCGATTTCGCCCGACACTGTGACGCCGCGCGGGCGGTTGAGGAAGGGAAACATCTCGCGGGCTTCAACAAAGGTGTCGGCGGCGAAATTGGTCAGCATCGTCACATCGCGGCCCTCATCGATCAGGGCATTGAAGATCTCGACGGTGCCATCATAGGCATGCGGCACCATTTCGCGCCAGTGCTGGCGAAAGGCGCGGATATGCGCTTCGCGGTCGGGATGTTCGGCAATCAGCAGCGCTTCGGCATCGGCCCATGTACGGCCCCGGTCCTGCTCAAGGTTCCATTCGTGGGTGCAGACATTGTCGAAAAACCATTGCCGCTCCTTTGCATCCGGGATGATCCGGCTGAACGGTAGATTGGGGTCGTAATGGATCAGTACCTTGCCGATGTCGAAAACGATATGCCGGATCTCTGCCATGCTCTATTCCATTTTTCTGACTGCGAAGGCCTCGGGTATAGCCTGGGTGATCGCCTTTTTCATCACCGTCGGCAAGGCCTGGGCTTCAAGATTGATGAGCGGCTCCCACCATCCGTGATCGGCCCAATGGTAATCATCGGGCCGAACCTTGACCGCATCGGCCCGGAAGATCGTCAGCCGTAGCTCGAAATGGGTAAACACATGGGTGATGACGCCGCAGGGCCGCCAATTGGCATCCATCGGCGCGCTGGCCTCGCTGTCGTCGCCGTCGATGCGAGCCGTCCATTCGGTGGTCGGCACTTCCGTCATGCCACCCAGAAGCCCCTTGTCGGCGCGCTTGCGCAGCAGGATGCGGTTGCGGTCATCAAGAGCGATGAAGGCGGCACCAAGCCGTATCGGCTTGGCCTTTTTCGCTGCCTTGACCGGAAAATGCTCGGGGTCATGGGCTTTCAGCGCCAGACAGTGGGTGTTGAACGGACAGAGCGAACAGGCAGGCCGTTTTGGCGTACAGATCGTCGCTCCCAGATCCATCATCGCTTGCGCGAAGTCGCCGGGCCGCTCAGTGGGCGTCAGCGCCGCGACCTGTGCCTTGATCGCCGGTTTGGCGCCAGGCAGGGGATCGGATATCGCATAGAGCCTCGAAATCACTCGCTCGACATTGCCATCCATCACAGCCGCCTGCCGGTTAAACGCAATGGCGGCAATGGCGGCGGAGGTATAATCGCCGATGCCGGGCAGTGATTGCAGGCCTTCCTGGGTGTCGGGAAACACGCCGCCATGCAGATCGGCGACAGCCTCGGCGCATTTTTTCAGGTTGCGGGCGCGGGCGTAATAGCCCAGGCCCGCCCAGGCCGCCATCACGTCCTCGGTGGGCGCGCTGGCAAGATCGGTGACTTTCGGCCAGCGGGCCAGGAATTTCAGGAAATAGGGTTTGACCGCCTGCACCGTGGTTTGTTGCAGCATCACTTCCGAAAGCCAGATGTGATAGGGATCAGGCCTGACACCACGCGCTGCCATTGGCGGCGAGATCCGCCAGGGCAGATCACGGTGATGGCGGTCATACCAGGCGAGAAGGTCGTCAGTGCTTGGCCCGTCTTCGTGAGAGGTATGTTCGGCAAGTTTTCGGGTTTTCATGCTCATACTATATATATGGTGACGAATCACGGCGCATATCAAGCGTTCCGGATTGCAATGACGAGGCACCATCCAGCCATGGCCTTCAAAAAACGCGGCGCTGCCCAGATTTCGGAACTGGCCAACGGTATCATCGATCCGGTGATTGCGCGGCGTGCCGGGATTTCGACGGCGCTGCTGTCGTCCTGGGACGAGATTGCCGGGGCCGATTTTGCCGATTGCACACGGCCTGAAAAGATCGTCTGGCCGAGGCGCGACTATGCCGGACAGGATTCGGGCCAGAAATCCGGCCCGAAGTCGAGTGCGCCTGCCGGTCAATCCGGCGGCTATAAGGCGGGCGTGCTGACCATTGCCTGCGAAGGGGCGCGGGCGCTGTTTCTCAACCATGCGCAGGGCGAGTTGATTGCTCGCATCAACGGGTTTTTCGGCTATCCGGCCATCGGGCAGATTCGGATCGTGCAAAAACCGGTCTCCAACACCGCCAAGCACCGGCGCGGGCCGGGCCGTCTGGATGCGGTGCAGGCGAAAAAGCTCTCGGAAATGACTGAGGGGATTGAAAGCGACAAGCTCAAAAAAGCAGTCGAGCGGCTGGGCCGGGCGGTGTTGTCGCAAAAAAAGCCGAAATGACAGCTTTGTAATTTGAATTGGCAGGCCAAAACCCTCACATACAGTCTGAACCGTGCTGTGGGGCGGTGGTGTGCCTGTCTCGCGACAACTCAGTCTTGCGAGCGATGTCTTGCCAGATGATGTATTGTCAGGTTGTGAGAGACAGGTATAACCGGGCGCAGGTTTACAGCACGATCGTTACTCTATGCGGGTGAAATAATGTCGAATTCAGAACTGACCCTGACCAAGCGCCATCTTCTGGCCGGTATCGCCACGGCGGCCACAGGCCTCGCCGTCTCCGGCATGGTAAGCCCGGCCTTTGCCGCCGCCGAAATGCCCAAGCCCGACCATGATGTCGATATGGCAGAGGTGATGAAACCCGGCGCCCTGCCGGACATGGCGCTTGGCAAGCCCGATGCGCCGGTCAAGATCGTCGAATATTTCTCGATGACCTGCCCGCATTGCGCTCATTTCCACGCCACGACCTTCGATACGATCAAGGAAAAATACATCGATACCGGCAAGGTCTATTTCGTGTTCCGCGAATTTCCCTTCGACCCTGCTGCCACCGCTGCTTTCATGCTGGCGCGTTGCGCCCCGAAGGATCAATATTATCCGTTCATCACCATGTTCCTGAAGCAGCAGCGCTCCTGGGCCGCGCCTGACAATGGCGATGTGCGCGGTGCCATGCTGCAAATGTCGAAAATGGCCGGTTTCACACAGGAAAGCTTCCAGGCTTGCTTGACGAACACCAAGCTTGCCGGTGATGTAACCGCAGAGCGGGACCGCGGCGCCAAGCAATTTGGCGTCAACGCAACCCCGACCTTCCTGATCAACGGCAAAAGCTATTCTGGAGATATGTCGGTTGAATCCATGTCGGCGCTCATCGACAGCCTTCTCTGACACTGCGCATCCGATCAAGACGGGCGGTGGCGAAAGCCATGCGCCCGTTTTTTTGTGGCCGGTGTCAGTGTTGGGCTTCGCCCCCCTCATCCGGCTGCCGCCACCTTCTCCCCGCTGGGGAGAAGAGTCAGGAACCGCAGCGTCTCGGTTCTCCTCTCCCCAGCGGGGAGAGGTCCGCCGAGCGCAGCGGAGGCGGGGTGAGGGGGAGCCACACGGTCTTCCTTTTGACTGTTCCTTTCAAAAACCTTCTCAATCTGGCAGACAATACGCTTCAGAGGCTGCTGCTCCTGAGGATCTCTTTGTTGGGATAGGCCCATGAAGTTCACCAAGCTTCGGGTCGTCGGCTTCAAATCCTTTGTCGAGCCCACCGAATTCATCATCGAGCGCGGACTGACCGGTGTTGTCGGGCCAAACGGCTGCGGCAAGTCCAATCTGGTTGAGGCGCTGCGCTGGGTGATGGGGGAAAACTCCTATAAGAACATGCGCGCTTCCGGCATGGATGACGTGATCTTTTCCGGCTCCGGCAATCGCCCGGCCCGCAATTCGGCGGAGGTTGGGCTATATCTCGACAATTCTGATCGCACCGCGCCCGCCGCCTTCAATGACAGCGACGAAATTCAGGTCAGCCGCCGTATCGAACGGGAAAACGGTTCTGTCTATCGCATCAATGGCAAGGAAGCCCGCGCCAAGGATGTGCAATTGCTGTTTGCCGATGCCTCGACCGGGGCGCGTTCGCCGTCGATGGTTGGCCAGGGGCGGATTGGCGAGTTGATCCAGGCCAAGCCGCAGGCACGCCGGCAATTGTTGGAAGAGGCCGCCGGTATTTCCGGCCTGCATTCGCGCCGTCATGAGGCGGAACTGCGGCTGCGTGCCGCCGAAACCAATCTGGAGCGGCTGGAGGATATTGTCGCCCAGCTGGAAAGCCAGATCGAGAGCCTGAAGCGCCAGGCCCGTCAGGCCAATCGCTTCAAGATGCTATCCGCCGATATCCGCGCCCGCGATGCCATGCTGCTGCACATCCGCTGGACGGAAGCGCGGCAGGCCGAGGCCGAGGCGGAAGCGTCGCTCAACGAGACGACCTCGCTGGTGGCCGAACGGGCGCAGGAGCAGATGGAGGCGGCCAAGGCCCAAGCTATTGCCAGCCTGCAATTGCCTGCGTTGCGTGACGAAGAGGTCAAGGCCGCAGCCAGCCTGCAACGCTTGCAGATTGCCCGCAGCCAGCTGGAGGAGGATGCCGGACGGCTGTTCAAGCGTCGTGACGAACTGACCCGGCGGCTGTTGCAGCTGGAAGAGGATATTACCCGCGAGCAGCGGTTGGTTGATGACAATGCCGAAATTCTTGAGCGGCTGGCTGCCGAGGAAGCCGAACTGGAAGAGGTGCTGACGGAAAGCGGCCAGGAGGCCGACGATCTGCGCATCGCCCTGGAAGACGCCTCTGCCAGCCTTGCCGACAGCGAATCCCGCTTTGCCGCAATCACCGCCGAACGCGCCGAGGCGGCAGCCGGGCGCAACCAGTTGGAACGGGCGCTGCGCGACCTTGCCGACAAGCGATTGCGGCTGGAGCGTCAGGCCGACGAGGCAGGCCGCGAACTGGATGCCGTGGCCGAAAAGCTCGCGGCCCTGCCGGACCCGGAGGAAAAGCGCGAGGCGGTGGAAGCCGGTGAATATGCCGTGGAAGAGGCTGAAAGCACGGTTGCGCAAGCGGAAGAGGCTTTAAGTGCCGCACGTCGCGCCGAGGCACTGGCCCGTGGCCCGGTGGACGCGGCACGCTCTACCTTGGCGGCGTTGGAAACCGAGGCGAAAACTATTGCCAAAATGCTGGCCTCTTCGGCCAGCGCCGGAGAATTTTCGCCTGTGGCCGATGCACTAACCGTCGAGCGCGGCTTTGAAACTGCGCTTGGTGCCGCGCTTGGCGACGATCTGGAAAGCCCGCTTGATGCGCGTGCGCCCGCCCATTGGGCCATGCCCGGGCCGGATGGCGATGACCCGGCTTTGCCCGCTGGCATCGTCGCTCTCGCCACGCATGTGTCCGCACCGCAAGCTTTGTTGCGTAGGCTAAAACAGATTGGCATCACCGATGCGGCCACCGCGCAACGCCTGCAACCGGACCTGAAACCCGGCCAGCGGCTGGTGACGCGGGAGGGGGCCGTCTATCGTTGGGATGGCCATGTCACAGGCTCTGAAGCGCCGAGTGCGGCAGCCCTTCGCCTTGCCCAGAAGAACCGCCTGAAGGCATTGGAAGAAGAGGTTGACGAGGCTCGCATCGGGCTGGAAGACGCTGAAGAACAATTGACGGCAGCGCGCGAGACGGTGACACGAAGCGAGGCTGGGCTTGCAGAAGGGCGTGAGCGTCAACGGTTGATCCTGCGTCAGCTGTCGGAAGCCCGCGAGGCGCTGACCGTTGCCGAGCGTGCCAGCGGTGATCTGCTGCGCCGTCGCGCCGTGGTGGAAGAGGCGGTCAACGGGCTTCGCGCCCAGATCGAAGAGGCCGAAAGCCTGGCCGAAGAGGCGCAGATTGCCCTTGCCGATCAGGCCGACCTGACGTCGCTGGACGACCAATTGCGGCAATTGCAGATGGAGGTCGCTACCGGTCGCGGACTGGTGGCCGAAGCCCGTGCCCGCCATGAAGGGTTTGCCCGAGAAAACGACCAGCGCCAGCGCCGGATCATGGCGATCCGTCAGGAGCGGCAAAGCTGGGCGCAACGGGCGGCTAGTGCTAGCCAGCATATCGCCACGCTGAGGGAGCGCGAGGCGGAAGCCCGCGACGAAATGGCCGAGCTGGAAGCGGCCCCCGACGAATTCGATGAAAAGCGCCGTCTGCTGATGGGCGAGCTGGACAAGGCCGAAGCCGCACGGCGTGCTGCCGCCGACCGGCTGGTGGAGGCCGAGGCCCGCCAGCGTCAGGCCGATCAGGTCGCTGCTAGCGCCTTGTCGGCGCTGGCCGAAGCGCGCGAGCGCCGGGGCAGGGCGGAAGAACGATTGCTGTCTGGACGCGAGCGGCGCAAGGATGCCGAGGCCCGTATTCAGGAAGCGCTCAATGTCGGCCCGCACGAAGCCTTCCGCCTGACCGGGTTGAAACCCGATGACGCGATCCCTGACCTGCGCGAGGTCGAGCGTGATCTGGACCGCCTGAAAATCGAGCGCGAACGGCTGGGCGCCGTCAACCTGCGCGCTGATGAAGAGCAGAAGGAATTGTCCGATAAGCTCGCAGCCCTGATCAAGGAGCGCGACGATGTGATCGACGCGATCCGCAAACTGCGGGGCGCGATCCAGAGCCTGAACCGCGAGGGCCGGGAACGGCTGGTGGCGGCTTTCGACGTGGTCAATGCGCAGTTCCAGCGGCTGTTCACCCACTTGTTCAACGGTGGCACGGCGGAATTGCAGTTGATCGAAAGCGACGATCCGCTGGATGCTGGCCTGGAAATCCTCGCCCGACCGCCTGGCAAAAAGCCGCAAACCATGACGCTGCTGTCCGGCGGTGAGCAGGCCTTGACAGCGATGGCGCTGATTTTCGCGGTCTTCCTCACCAATCCGGCGCCGATTTGCGTGCTGGACGAGGTCGATGCGCCGCTCGACGACCACAATGTCGAGCGCTATTGCAACCTGATGGACGAAATGGCGGCCTCGACCCAGACCCGTTTCGTGATCATCACCCACAATCCGATCACCATGGCCCGCATGAATCGGCTGTTCGGCGTCACCATGGCCGAACAGGGTGTCTCCCAGCTGGTGTCCGTGGATTTACAGACGGCGGAGCAATTGCGCGAGGCTGTCTGACCGTCTTCGACGGTTCTTGTTTTTATATCTTTAAATATATATTTTTTGGATGATTGATGATATACATCGTGCGGTTCCATTCCGACTTCATTCCTGAGTGGAAGGCATTGGACTTGGGTTTGAAGGAATTGGTGGGTGAGGTATTGGATCATCTCGAAGACGATGGCCCGTTTTTGGGTCGTCCTGAGGTGGGTACGCTTTCTGGTTCGGATCATGCCAATATGAAGGAGATCAGGGTCAAATTTGGAAAGCAGGTCTGGCGTTTTGCTTTTGCCTTCGACCCGGCCCAAAGTGCGATCATTCTTTGTGGAGGCGACAAGCAAGGCATGAGCAAAACGCTGTTTTACAAACAATTGATCGGCAAAGCTGACGCACGATTTTCTTCCTGGCTAAAGGACCAAGCGCAATGAGCACTGAGTGGAAGACGTTACGCGCGGAACTCCCCGACGATGTTCGTGTTCGGCTTGACGCAAAACGTCAAGATCGTCGCCTGGGTAAGGCTTTGGCGGAAGTGCGCAAGGCTATGCAGGCCACGCAGCAGGAGGTCGCATCAGGAGCCGCCATGACGCAGAATACCGTTTCGAAAATGGAAAATGCTGATGATGTGCTGATATCGTCCATCGTGCGCTACATGCATTCCATTGGGGGCGGTGTCGAACTCGTGTTGAAAATGCCAGACGGGAAAGCGAAGCGTGTCGATTTCGACCCGGACATTTATGTGAAGCAGACTGCGTGATGGGCTGGCATTGCCCAATTGGCCTTACCGGCGGGCGCGGCCAGATATTTGACAGGAGATTTGCATGGCCCGCTGGATACTGCTGCTGACCGCTCTTGTCTGCCTTTTTGCGATTCCGGCAGCAGCTGAAAATCTCTCCGGCAATTTCCTTGCGCAGACCGTGAAAACCTCCAAGCCGCATCGCGATGCGCTGACGGGGCTGGTGCGTGGCCGTCAGGGGATTCCGCTCTGGGTGCTGAACATGGTCGGCAAGGATGATTATATCGGGCTCGCTTCCGTTGAAATGCCTGTAGACGACAAGCCCATGCAATTGTTCTACGCCTGCCAGCCGAAGCGTTGCGAGCAAAGCGCCGTTCGTGTGCTGTTTTCCGCCGATGGCAAGCATGCGGTGATGCGTATTCAGGACCAGGCTGAAGGCGAGATCTTTCTCGGCACGCCAAGCGAGGCGGAAAAGACCGCATTGGCGCGTGCTCCGGGCTGATAGTCTGAGAAATAGCGATTTTAAATCATGCTGCCTGCAACGGATGATAGGTCGCAATCCCTTGTATTTAAATAGGAAATAGAGATCTTGCTTTGATTGGAGAGATTTTCTCCTCTCCAGCAAGCCACGATTGCTAAATGCCAATTCCAATAGTATGCTCAACATACTTTACGGCATCTTGCCGCGCAGATAGCGTGGTCAGGATGGCTGAGGGATTATCCAAAAGGTCTGACCGGGCGCGAGGAGGCGAGCGGTTGAACCGTTATCGGCATCAATGGGAGGCATTATGCTGTCGACAACATCGCGACCGGGCTCGTCCCGGATCATTTTTCTGGTTTTTCTGGCGGCGATGATTGAAGGTTTCGACCTTCAGGCTGCGGGCGTGGCGGCGCCGAAACTGGCGCCGGTCTTCGGGCTGACACCCGCCCAGATGGGACTGTTCTTTTCCTCTGCGACATTTGGCCTGATCTTTGGCGCCGTTTCCGGCGGCATGATCTCGGACCGGTTTGGACGCCGTTTGGGCCTTAGCCTGGCGCTTTTCATCTTCGGGATCTTCTCGCTTGCCACGGCAGCAGTCACATCCGTAGAAGGCTTGATCGCTATGCGCTTTCTCACCGGTGTCGGCCTGGGCGGAGCGTTGCCGAACCTGGTGGCCATAGCTGTCGAGTCGACCACGCCGGAGCGCCGCGGCCGGGCCGTGTCGATCATGTATGCCGGTATTCCATTTGGCGGGGCGATTGCCAGCGTGGTGGCCATGGCTGGCCTGCATGACGACTGGCGCACCATCTTCATTGCCGGCGGCATCATGCCGATGCTGCTCGTGCTGCCACTGTTTATGATGCTGCCGCAGCTCAAGGTCGAAAAGTCGGAAAAGACCAAGAAGGAGGGCGCCTGGCGTCAGGTGTTTTCCGCCGATACGGCACTGCGCAGCATCCTACTCTGGACGGGTTTCTTCTTCGGCATCATGGTGCTCTATCTTCTGCTCAACTGGTTGCCGACCCTTCTGGTCACGCGCGGACTGGATCGCCAGCAGGCGGGCCTCATTCAGGTGATCTTCAATATTGCCGGGGCCGTGGGCGGCTTGACAGGCGGATGGTTCCTTGATGGGAAACGTAAGGTCCTCAACGGCTCGCTCTGCTTCCTGCTTCTGGTCGTCTCGCTCGTGCTGCTCGGACTGGCACCGGCCAATTTCGCCGCCAATGCCATCGCTGGTGCCTTGATCGGGGTGAGCGTCATGGCTGCCCAGTCACTGCTCTACGGCATTGCGCCGCAATGCTACGCGCCCGATGTTCGTGGCACCGGCGTGGGACTTGCCGTTGCGGTTGGCCGGTTCGGTTCGGTGGTCGGGCCGCTGTTTGCCGGTGGTTTGATTGCTGCTGGACGCTCGCCGACCGAGGTGTTGATGGCGATCGTGCCGGTGGGGGTGGTTGCTGGTATCGCAACCGTTCTGCTGTTGTCGCGGCTGCGCGACCTGCCGCAGGATAGCACCGCGAAGGATGTGCCTGGACATGCAACGCCATCCATGGTCAAGCCTTGACCGGTTGGGGATCTTGCTTGGGAAGCCGTCCGGCATTCTGGTTGTAAAACCTCAATTGCCGATGGTTTCACCGGGATAAACGCCCCAGACCAGGCCCTGCCGGACAAAGCCGGAAGGGCCACCTCGTTCTACCGAAACGGAACACCAATGCCCATCGCAGCCACCGATTTTTAGCCGTACCCGTGGCTGGAGTTGGGCGGTGACGGCAGCCGTGGCAAGCGGGCGGTCGCGCAGCATGACGAGATCGCCTTTCGAGCCGCGCCAGGGGGCGACAAGACCGGTGCGGGCACCGCTGAGCATGACAGCGGACATCCAGCCGCTGGTGCCGTCGCTATCGCGAACCTGCCGCCAATTGTCGTATTCCTCAATGATTTCCACCGGCAGGCCTCGGGCCTCGTAGATAAAGCGAACCGGGTAGTCGGTGGAAGGGCCAGCCCGCATCCGCACCCTATCGGCCTTTAGCGAGGCAAAGCGCGGCAGCGGATAGCCGGTAACGCGTCCCTTCTGCCGCAGCATTGGCATGGCCGCAGCCGTGCTGGGCGCAAGCAGGCTTGCCGCCCCGATCAACGGGGCCAGCAACAGGGCGGCCAGCAGGGCGCGGCGGTTCACACGGGGAGCCATCGAAAATGACGGACCGTATTCAGTTTTCTGATGTCTCAAGGCATTGATGCATTTGAGGTCGTCGAAATCTGTTGACGGCGAGGATGCGTCATCCTCCTGGAGCCTTTGTGTGAAACCGCCTTTGGCGATCAGGGGGCGTTTCTCAGGCATTGTCGGTTTTGGACATGTCAGCGGCAGGCCTGGGCCTGTTTCAGCGCGGCAGAAACGCCTTGTAGCGAATAGGTATAGGTCGTGTGGGTGCCGCGCTTCGAGGTGGTTTTCACAGTCATGCGGCGACCTTGTTTCATGGCGGCAATCACCTTTGCGTCATCCGCTTCCAGCCGGGTCCAGCCGACATTGGCTTTCGGCGCCATCTGGAACGTCTTGTCATCGACGTTCACGTCGATGGTCGAGCCCTGAGCGACATTGTAGCCCATCACGGCCTGGGGATAATAATTGACGCCGCCAGTTTTTTTCGGGGCGATCAGGAAGAAATTCTTGCCATGGTCAATGCCAACAGGATCTTCCTTTGAAGGCACGGACAGCACGTAGCAAACGGTCTTGCCGCCATCCTTGTAGGAAAACAGCCCCCAGTGATCGAACTGCTTGACCATCCGAGGGGCTGCCGATGCAAAGCTCGCCGAAAAGCCAAGAATGGCAAGCATCAATGCAACGGTTTGTAGTGATGACATATCTGGCAATCTCCTTTGGTTGAGTGGGTCTCTGTTCGTTCTCTACCCCAATCAGCCGGCCATGAGGTTACCGACACGTTAATTTCTCTTCACAATTGGTTGAGCCAATTTGCGACATTCCGTCACAAATTTTTGAAATATCAATTGGTTGAGCGAGAAAATCGCCCTCGAAACAGGCGTTGGCCACTTTCCCGTCCCAACCATCGCTCAATGCCAAGTCGAGCCTCGACACATTGATCTTTACACTGGGATGCCGCAATTATGCTGCAATGCGGGATACGATTGATATTATGAGATTTTCAACGGATCACGAATGCGCTAAGTCTTTTGAGGGATAAAAGCATCGGACCGAAAAGTGGATACCGGTTTTCGGATCATCCGATGCGAAAACAAGAACAGTCGGGCGGAGAAAGAAAAACGACCATGGGGAAGTGGGTCTACAGCTTCGGCGGCGGCAAGGCTGAGGGCGGCGCTGGCGATGTCGAACATTTGGGCGGTAAAGGTGCCAATCTTGCCGAAATGGCGGGTCTCGGCCTGCCCGTGCCGCCGGGTCTGACGATTGTCACGGATGCCTGCACGCATTTCTACGCCCATGGCCGCAGTCTGGCTGATGACATGAAGGCAGAGGTGCTGGCCGGTATCGACGTGATCGAAGCCGAGACCGGACGCACGTTTGGCAATGCCAAAAATCCTCTGCTTTTGTCGGTGCGCTCGGGTGCGCGCACTTCCATGCCCGGCATGATGGATACGGTTCTCAATCTCGGCCTGAACGATGAGACGGTGGTTGGCCTTGCTCATCGCGCCGGAGACGCTCGCTTCGCCTGGGACAGTTACCGCCGCTTCATCCAGATGTATGGCGATGTCGTTCTGGGGCTGGATCATGAAGTGTTCGAGGAAATCCTTGAGCATGAAAAAGGCCGGTTTGGCCACGAGTTCGACACCGAACTGAGCGCCGATGAATGGCAGCATGTGACTGACCTCTACAAGCAATTGATTGAGGATGAACTGGGCGAACCCTTTCCGCAGGACCCTGAGGTTCAGCTTTGGGGGGCGGTGGCAGCGGTGTTTGCCAGCTGGATGAACGCCCGTGCCATTACCTATCGGCAGTTGCACAATATTCCCGGCCATTGGGGCACGGCGGTTAATATCCAGGCCATGGTGTTTGGCAATCTCGGCTCCAGTTCGGCCACCGGCGTGGCGTTTACCCGCAATCCGTCGACAGGAGAAAACCAGCTTTACGGCGAGTTTCTGGTCAATGCCCAAGGTGAGGACGTGGTGGCGGGCATCCGCACCCCGCAATCCCTCAGTGAGCGGGCGCGGCTGGAAAGCGGCTCCGACAAGCCGTCGATGGAAAAGCTGATGCCCAAGGCCTTTGCGGAGTTTACGGCGGTCTGCGCGCAGCTTGAAACCCATTACCGCGACATGCAGGATGTGGAATTCACCATTGAGCGCGGCAAGCTTTGGATGTTGCAGACCCGCTCCGGCAAGCGCACCACCAAGGCAGCCATGAAGATCGCTGTCGATATGGTGGCGGAAGGGCTGATCGACGAGGACGAGGCGGTGTCGCGCATCGAGCCGGCGTCGCTGGACCAGCTTTTGCACCCCACCATCGATCCGCGCGTGGCGCGGGATGTGATCGGCTCTGGCCTGCCGGCGTCGCCTGGGGCGGCCACCGGCGAAATCGTCTTTACCGCCGAAGATGCTGTCAGCGCCAAGGAAGAAGGCCGCAAGGTTATTCTGGTGCGCATGGAAACCAGCCCGGAAGACATTCACGGCATGCATGCCGCTGAAGCGATCCTGACCACCCGTGGCGGCATGACCAGCCATGCGGCGGTGGTGGCGCGCGGCATGGGCATTCCCTGCGTGGCCGGTGCCGGCAGCATGCGGGTCGATATCCGCAATGGTGTGCTGCTAGGCGTTGGCGTCAAGCTGAAGAAGGGCGATATCATCACCATAGACGGTTCTTCCGGCCAGGTTTTGCAGGGCGCCGTGCCGATGCTGCAACCGGAACTGTCGGGGGATTTTGCCCAGCTGATGCAATGGGCCGACCGCACGCGCCGCATGACGGTGCGCACCAATGCGGATACGCCGGGCGATGCCCGCGCTGCCCGTTCCTTCGGTGCCGAGGGCATCGGTCTTTGCCGCACAGAACACATGTTTTTCGAAGGCGAGCGCATCCATGTGATGCGCGAAATGATCCTGGCCGAGGACGAGGCCGGACGGCGCGCCGCGCTCGACAAGCTGTTGCCGATGCAACGCTCGGACTTCACCGAACTATTCACCATCATGCATGGCCTGCCGGTGACGATCCGCCTGCTCGATCCACCGTTGCATGAGTTCCTGCCGAAGACGGCCAAGGAAATCACCGAGGTGGCCGTGGCGATGGGCATGGAGCCCCGCGCGCTGGCGCAGCGGGTCGAGGCTTTGCACGAGTTCAACCCCATGCTCGGCCATCGCGGCTGCCGGTTGGCGATCTCCTATCCTGAAATCGCCGAGATGCAGGCACGGGCGATTTTCGAAGCTGCCGTCGCCGCAGGCCTTGAGACCGGCGCGCCGGTCGTGCCTGAAATCATGGTGCCGCTGGTCGGGCTGCGCTCCGAGCTGGATTATGTGAAGGGTGTGATCGACCGGATTGCCTCCGAAGTGATGCGTGAAGGCAAGCTGGAAATCTCCTATCTGGTCGGCACGATGATCGAGCTGCCGCGCGCCGCCATCCGCGCCCATGTGATTGCCGAGGCTGCCGAATTCTTCTCCTTCGGCACCAATGACCTGACCCAGACCACGTTCGGCATGTCACGCGATGATGCCGCGGCCTTCATTCCCACCTATCAGCGCAAGGGGATTATCGAGCGCGATCCGTTCATCTCGCTGGATTTCGATGGGGTCGGCGAGTTGATCCGCATGGCCGCCGAGCGCGGTCGCCAGACCCGGCCAGATATGAAGCTCGGCATTTGCGGCGAACATGGTGGTGACCCGGCCTCGATCCATTTCTGCGAGGATGTCGGGCTGGATTACGTCTCCTGCTCACCCTTCCGGGTGCCGATCGCCCGGCTGTCCGCCGCCCAGGCAAGCATCAAGCAACGGCGCCTCATAGCGAAGGAAGTTTGAAGCCACCGTATGTTTATTCGCCGTTTCGGCACAAAATGCTCTATTGAGTTGCATTTTATCAATTGAATTTCGGCTTTGTTTCAAATGGTTTTATAAAACAGCTACCCAACAAGGATTGAAGAGCAGGACTGGTGTCCCGGACGCTTCAACACATGGTTGGGTAAAATGCGCCTTAAAGACACACTTTCAAAGCTCCTCGCCGATGACAAGGGCAACTTCGCTGTCATGTCGGCCATTCTGATGATGCCGTTGCTTCTGGCTGTCGGTGCGGCGGTGGACTACAGTTCGGCGCGCGATCATCGCAACGATATTCAGGTGACAGCTGATTCGGCTATCCTGGCGGCGGCGTCGAGCTATTCCTCGTCTTCCGGCGTCGATGCCCTGGCATCGGGTATCGACAGCTATCTCGAGTCCAAATTGGCGGATCAGGGTTCTAATGACGTCGACACCGCCGCAGTGCCCAAACGGTTGAGTGGGCCGACCTTATCGGCGGATGGCAAGGAAATCTGCATTGTTGTCGGCGAGGGTGTGCCGACCAGTTTCATGCAGCTGGCCGGGGTCAAGACCGTAGAGGTCTCCGCCAAATCCTGCGCGGCGCTGCCGGGCAATATTGACCTGGAAGTGTCCCTGGTGCTCGACGTTTCCAGCTCGATGATCGAGGAAGGTCGTTTTGTGCCGATGCAGACGGCAGTGAAGAGCTTTTTGACCTCGTTTGCCAATGATGCCACGGTCGCCAAGCGCAGCAAGATCGCCATTGCGCCGTTTTCAAGCCGTTTCAACATTGGCCTTACCCATAAGGACTGGTTGAAGGCTTATGGTGGCAATGCTGCGTTGCCCAGCCGCTGGACCGATCCCAAGTCCTATTACTCGTCTTCGAGCTACAGTTTCACCCAGTGGATCGATAACGTGACACCGCTCGCCTATACCTCGAAAAATTACTATTGGATCGGCTGCGTCGAGCCGCGCGCTGACGTGGAAATGAAAGACAATGGCGCCATCGGTACCAATGGCCTGAGCGACGCGCCACCCAGCACCGAGGCCTTCGTGGCGCAAGATTCCAACAGCGGCTCGTCCACCAGCTTCTGCCCGCCGCCCATCGTTCCGCTGACGTCGAGTTTTAGTACATTGCAGAGCGCTATCGCCAATATGACCTCGGAAGGCTCCACGCGGCTTGATGCCGGAATGCTGGCGGGCTGGTACACGCTGTCGCCAAAATGGCGCTCGGCATGGGGTGGCGGGACCGCGCCCGCCGACTATTCCGAAAAGGTCAAAAAAGTCATCGTCTTCATGACCGATGGCGAGATGAATGTAAAATACGGACCCAGTGACACCGACAAGCTGGACTGGATTTGCAACAAGACCCGCACAAGCGCCTGTAATGATATCGCCACCAATGCGCTTCTGACCACCTGCAATTCAATCAAGTCCAACAATATCGACATCTATGCGATTTCCTACAGTTCGGAAGCGGATGTCAAAAATTTGCAGACTTGCTCCAGCGGCGCCAAATATTACTTCAGCGCCTCCACCACCAATATCAAGGATGTCTATACGGCGATCTCCAAGAACATTATCGGCAGTACGGTGCGGCTGACGCAGTGAACCGGAGGGTGACAGGTGAGATGAATCGTGGTGTGGGTGACAAATCGCCTTGATTATGAGATAGGCCGGGTCGTCACACTCGCAAAGGCCAGGCACGATGAACGACACCCACCGGACATCCTCCACGGCGCCCACCTCCCGCAAACGCCGTCAGAAGGGCCGCGACACGCCGCCGCCTGGCTCACAATCTGCCAAGCCGCAACGCGAGGGGCAGGGCAAGGCCAGTCCTGCGGCTGCGTCCGGTACTGACAGATGGGTGCAAGCCCGTCGCGTTATGAAGACGGATGGTTTTCGCGCCAGTGCGCTGCTGGCTGGTTTCGGCCTGTTCCTTCTGGCGGTGTCGCAAAGCCTGCCGCATGATTATGGCTTTACCGAACTGGGCGCGCTGTTCACCTTCTCGGTGTATGATCTTGTTCTGGCCATGCTGGGCATCGCGGTCGCCTGCGCGATGATGCCCAGCGCCCGGCAATTTGCCATCACCATCGGCGTGTTTCTCGCCGTGCTATCGATCATGCTGCTGTTTTTCGACCCGATCTTCGTCGCCATTCGCGAGAGTGCGCTGGGGCAGGTGCTGTACCTGATCGCGCCGGTGGCCGTCGCCATCACCGGCGCCAGTCTCTGGCTTTCGGGGCGCTGGCGGGATCGGGCCATGCTGGCATCCGCTGCCGTTGTTGCCTTTTCTTTCTCGTTGTTTCTCGGCCTGGACGATTTCGGCGTCGGCATTCCGTCCTTTGCGATTGCCTCGGTGCTTTCGGCCCTGTGGATCATCCTCACCCCGGCCTTTCTGTTGCGCTGCTTCAAGGGCCCCTGGCTGAACATTCCCTCGCGCATCCTCGGCAGCTGGCTGCTGGTCATCGCCATTATCGTCACCGTCTCGCTCTATGTGCCGCTGCCAATCAAGACCCAGCCGCCCGTCGATCTCGGTCAGCCGGACCTGTCGATCGATGGCGAGGACCCCGGTACAGCTCCGAGCGACCCCTCTGCCTTGCAGGATAAGGGGGCTTACGGCTCAATGAATTCCAATGGTACGCAGGTGCCCGATTTCCTGGAAGAGGAGCCAAAGCCCGACCCCAATGCGCCCTCCGTGTTTGAGGGGCTGAAAACGCCGAAAATTGGTGGATGAGAATGCCTATGGCAGATGCCGGGTTTCTGCGGCCGGACGGGCAGTGGATGCCTGGGCCAGACGGGCGCGCATGCGTCGTGACAGCCAGTCGGTAAACACCAGCCGTCTTTCATCGGCGGCAAAATCGCTATTGGAGACGGCAAGATAATGGGTGCCATCCTCATGAAACGCACCGAGTGCGGCCAGTCGTCCGGCTGCCATATCCGTCGTCACCATATGGATCGATGCCAGTGCGACACCCTGGCCGGCCATCGCCGCCTCAAGGGCCAGATAGAAATGCTCGTAAAAAATGTCCGAGTTGAACTTGCGGGTCCCCGGCTGGGTTTTGCGCCAATTCAGCCAGGCATCGGGGCGCGAGCGGGTATGCAGGGCAGGCACGCTGGAGCGAGGCTCTGTGTTGAGGTCAGCCGCCACCTGTGGCGTGCAGACCATGCCCATCGCTTCCGGCGCCAGCTCCCTCACATGCAGGCGAGGGTCGATGGCAAAATCGTTGCGCCGCACGGCAAGATCGACGTGATCGCGGCGAAAGTCGATTTTTCCGCCCGCTGCAAGAACCTTGACATCCAGTCCGGTGCTTTCTTTCAGATCGCCAAGGTTTGGTATAAGGAATTTCAGGCAGAGCGTCGGTTCACAGGAAACGATCAGCGGTTGGGCATAGGCATTGCTGCGAAAATCCGTGACGACATTTTCCAGATCCTGGAACACCGAGGCAAGCCTGGCAGCCAATTGACGACCGCGCTCCGTCAGGAAGACAGCCCGGTTGCGACGCAGGAACAGCGGCTCGCCCAGACTCTCCTCCAGATTCTTGACCTGCTTGCTGATCGCTCCATGCGTGACGTGCAATTCCTGGGCCGCCAACACAAAACTTTCATACCGCGCCGCCACCGCAAAGGCCTTCAAAGCCCCCAATTGCGGCATGCGCGCCATCCTCGATCGGAATTCGGAACTGTCGGGCATATGTGTGAATTTACCTCACGCTTTTGCTCGAAAATATATCGGTTTTCACGAAACACAACATATGATTGATAATCGGTATCGGCGGGTTACGCCGATGAAATCGGAGCCATTTTCAATGCAAGGCAATATTTCAGTCTTAAAGCACAGCGATCCGGCCAATGTGACCAATATCGATGTCTGCCAACAGTTGCATGACTTCGATTTTGTGTTTCTTGAAAGCAACAATTTTCTCGATGTCATTCATCAAAGCCATTTTAGCAGCCAGGACATTGCTGATTTTCAGGCGTCCTGGGACGATCTTAAGCCGGATACCTATATGGCCGACGGCGGCAAATATCGCCTTCGCCGGCACGCAACCCTGACGGGCGCGCCTAAGGGCGGGCCCGTCAGTCTCGAAAAGCATCAGCCACATTTCCAGACGACCTCCTACAATCCTCTGAATGGCGGCATTGAGCGCCATTTCGAGCCGGTATTGGCATCGACCATTGAAAATCCGGTGATGCAGGCGATTTTCTCCTTCGCCTCTTCCACCTTCGGCGCTCTGTCGCCTTTTTCGACCTGGCACATGGAGTTGCATCAGTTCCGCATTGAAGCTGTGCAGACCGGTGGAAAGCCAACACCTGAAGGCGTTCACCGCGACGGTGTGGATTTCGTGCTGATGGTTCTCATCAATCGGCAGAATATTGTTGGTGGCGAAACCTCCATCCTGGATCGGGACGGCATCAAGCTGGCGGAATTTACGCTGACGGACCCCTTCGATGCTGCCATCGTCAATGATGAACGCGTTGCCCATGGCGTAACGCCGATCACCAAGCTCGATCCCGACCAGCAGGGCCTGCGCGATGTTCTGGTCCTGACCTTCCGCCGCAAATAAACGCAGATGTCAGCCGCGCGGAACCGCGCTGCTGTTGCCGGATCCGGAGCCCACATATTTATGGAACAAATACTTCTGATTGCTTCGATAACCTGGCTGGCCGTTCTCAGCCCCGGCGCGGATTTTGCCATGGTGTCGCGCAATAGTTTTCTCTATGGCCGCAAATCCGGGCTGGCGGCCTCGATGGGCATTGCCATCGCCTGCTGGTTTCATGTGATCTATGCCATGTTCGGCATTGCGATCATCCAGCATATTTTCCCCAATATTCTGGATATCATCAAATTCGTCGGCGCGGCCTATCTGGTCTATGCGGGCCTGGCCACGGCCTTCAGCAAGATACGCGATATCGAAGGCAGTCTGGTTCCCAGCGACAGATCCATGGGCCGGGAAATGATGACCGGTATTCTGACCAATGGTCTCAATCCGAAGACGTCGATTTTCGTGATCAGTCTCTACACGCAATTCATTGGCAAGGACACGCCGCTGTCTCACCAATTGCTTTGGGGCCTGTTCATCTCCCTGTCGCATTTGCTGTGGTTCGCATCCGTTTCGACCTTTCTGTCCAACCCGGCCATTCGAACCGTCGTGCTGCGTCGCCAGCGCCTGTTCAATATCCTGATCGGGGTCGTGCTCGCCTCGCTGGGGGCCATTCTCTTCACCGCGGGCACCTTGGGGAGTGGCGCGCAATGACCGCATCCATCTGTTCCTTCATCGATCTCGAAGGCGTGCTCGCGCCGGAAATGTGGCCGCATCTCGCCAAATCATTCGGTATTCCCGAACTCCAGGCGACCACGCGGGAAATTCCCGATTACCGTCAATTGCTGGACCAGCGGATCAAGCACCTGTCCGATCACCACGTGACCCTGGCCGAAATATGCGCCAGTGTGGCGGAACTCGATCTGTTCAATGGGGCGGTGGAATTCCTCGCCGCGCTCAAGCTGCGCGGGCGGGTGGTGATCGTCTCGGACTCTTTTAGCCCGATGAATCGGCATTTTATCGAACAGATCGCTGCCGATCAGGTCCTCTGTCACAATTTTCAGACCAATGACGAGGATATCGTCACCGGCTTCGACTTCTGGAATGGACTGGCCGGTAAACATCTCTGTTTCGACGCCGTCGATACCGAGGGGAGCGCCCATTTTGCAATGGGCGACGCTTTGAACGACATTTCAATGATCCGTGCGGCGACCTACGGGGTGCTGTTTCAACCCTCGATGGCGACGCTGCTGGCCGCGCCGGATCTGCGGGCTACATCATCCTATAGCGAAGTCCTCGATGTCCTCGATGAAGCCATTTATATCAATAGCAGATCGGCCTCAAAGAGGGCCACGACTTTCCTCGGAAGTGCATTCGGCTGACGGCGTATACGGCCACACGTAAAGCTAGAGTTTTCCTTGCAGCACCCTGCGTTTTATAAAACGCAGGGTGCTGTAACATTTTACATATGCATCAGCATTACCGCTCCCGGAAGGCCTTGTTGAAATAACTGGCCAGCGGTTTGGTGAGGTAGGTGAAGGGTGAGCGTTCTGTGGTCTGGATAAAGGTTTCAACCGGCATCCCCGGCAGGACCTGGACATCGCCCAGCCGAGCAATTTCCTGTTCATCAGGTCTGATTTTCGCCTTATAGAAGCTGTTGCCGGTTTTTTCATCGTTGAACACGTCGGCGGAGACCTCGATCACTGTACCGTGGATATCCGGCGTCTGGCGGCGATCAAAGGCGGCAAACACCAGATCGGCCTTCTGGCCGACATGCACCTGATCGATTTCATTGGGCGGCAAATTGGTGGTGATCACCAGCCCGACATTCTGCGGGATGATATAGAGGATCGGTTCTGCTGCTTTGACCACGGTGCGCAAGGCATGCACGGTCAGGCCGAACACCACGCCGCCGGTCGGCGCGGTCACTTCGGTGCGGCCAAGGGTTTCCAGGGAAGAGACTCGTTTCTGACGCAATTCGGCAATCTGCGCTTCGGCATTGCGCAGATCGGTAATCGATTGTTCGCGTAGCTCGCCACTGACGTTCAGAATAGCAATTTCGATCTCGGCGATCTTGGCGCGGCTTTCGGCAATGCTGGCCATGGACGAGGCGATCTCGCCATCTGCCTCGACCTCGGACCGTTGCAGCGTCATGACCTTGCTGGTCTGGGTCAGGCCGTCGCGCAGCAATTTCTGCTGCACGGCCAGTTCCTCGCTGATCAATTGCCTTTGCTGGCGCAGCGCATTGAGCTTGGCGTTCAGGCCCTCGATTTGCTGGGCGGTCTGGTGCTTGCGCTCCTGCAATTGCCCGACCTGTTTGTCACGGTTTTCCTGTCGCGCCTGCAACAGATTACGCTGGCCTTCGACAATCTCGCGTACATGGCTGTCGGTCTTTGCCCGTTCGACAAGTTCGGGATCGAAGCTGATCTCGCTCTTCCCATCCTGTTCCGCGGTCAGCCGCCCGGCATTGCCAAGCAGCGAAAACAACTGGTTTTCAATGATCGTCAGCTCGGATTGGTCGAGCTTTTCATCCATCCTGAGCAGAACCTGGCCGGGCTGGACGACATCGCCCTCCTTGACCAGCAAGTCCTGCACAATGCCACCGGCCTGATGCTGCACCACCTGACGGTTGGTTTCGACCTCCACCGTGCCGCTGCCGACCACGGCGCCCTTGATGGTGGTCAGTGTGCTCCAGGCGCCCAGCCCCAACACCAAGACCGCCAGCGCGCCATAGCCAAGCGCCGTGTGACCGCGGGCCTGCCAGACGCGGCTTTCCGGGCTGGACGACAACCGCTTTGCCGAGGGAGATGAGGGCATATTGGCCGGGGAAGAGGAGGCTGGCGTCAATGTCGGGGAAAACAGGCTCATCGTCGCTCTCCTATGGCTTGCGTGGGGCGCCGGGTACGAAACCGGTCATGGTGGTTTCCTGTTTGGTATTCCCCCATGTGGTATTGGTCTTCGCGCCAACGACTTGCTGGGCATTGCGCAGATGGGCGCGCAGCACCTCGTCGCGCGGGCCAAAAGCGGTGCGGGTGCCATGGTCCATGATCAGCACAAGGTCGCATTCCTCAATCGCCGCCGGGCGATGCGCCATGATGACGGCAGCGCCGCCACTGGCCTTGAGGGCGCGGATCGCCATGTTCAGTGCCATTGAGCCTTCGGCATCCAGATTGGAATTCGGCTCGTCCAGAATGAGTAGGACCGGATCGCCGTAGAGCGCGCGGGCAAGGCCGATGCGCTGCTTCTGCCCACCGGAAAGTCGCTGGCCCGTCGCGGGTAGGGGGGTGTCGTATCCCTGTGGCAGTTTCAGGATCATCTCATGGGCCGCAGCCTTGCGGGCGGCGGCAATTACCTTGTCCGGGTCGGGATCGGCGGTGAGGCGGGCGATGTTTTCGGCAATGGTCCCTTCAAACAGCACCACGTCCTGCGGCAGGTAGCCGACATGGTCGGCCAGCCCGTCCGGGCCATATTGGTCCAGAGCGGCACCGTCCAGCCGGACCTTTCCTGCCATCGGCTGCCAGACACCGGTCAGCAGCCGGGCAAGGGTCGATTTGCCGGAACCGCTGGGGCCGATCACGCCCAGCGCATGGCCGGGGCCAAGCTCGAAACTCATCATCCGCAGTGTCGCCACGCTTTCGCCGGGCGGCACGGCAGTAACCTGCTGGACCTGCAACAGCGCACGAGGCCTCGGTAGCGTGGTGCGGGTGTCTTCTTCGGGGATCTGCTCCAGCAGGGTCGAGAGATTGCGCCAGCCTTCCTGCGCCCGCTGCATCAATCCCCATTGGGAAATAGCCGTCTCAATCGGTGCCAGCGCCCGGCCGATCAGGATCGATCCTGCTATCATCGCGCCAGCCTTGATTTCGCCGCGCAGCACCAGCCAGGCGCCCAGCGCCAGAATGGCCGATTGCAGGAAGATCCGGAAAGTTTTGGACACGGCGGTGTAAAAGCCATTGGCATCCGAATAGGCAATGCTGGCGGCGAGCGCCGTATGGCGCGTCGTTTGCCAGCGCGTTGCCGCACTCTTGCGCATGCCAAGGGCCTTCACCGTTTCAGCGTCTCGGGCCAGCGCCATGGTCATCTCGTCGCTGATCCGGCTGGCATCCGCAGCTTTTGCCTGGATGCGCTTCGTCCCGCGCTGGTTCAGCAGCGTCAGCGCGATCAGCACCAGCCCGCCCGCCAGCGCCAGATAGCCCATCCATGGATGGAAAACGAAGATCACGAACAGGAATACCGGCGTCCAGGGAATATCGAAAACCGCAAAAATGGCCGAGGACGCCAGCATTTTTTGCAGGGCGTCCAGATCGCGCATGCCGCGTGGACCGGCAACACCCTTCGATGCCAGTGCGGATCGATCGAGCAGGGCGCGAAATACCCTGATGTCGAATTCGCTCTGGAGCCGTGCCCCGATCCGGGCGGCGATGCGTGAACGGACATGATCGAGAATGCCCATGATCGCATAGAGCAGAATGACCAACAGAAACAGGACCAGAAGCGTCGCCTCCGAGCGCGCCGCCAGCACCCGGTCATAGACCTGAAGCATGAACAAGGGTCCGGTCAGGACCAGAAGGTTGACGAAGAAACTGAACAGGGCAATGGACAGGAAACCCGCCTTGCTGCGCGCCAGCGCCGCCCGCAACTCCTCGACGCCGCCGCGCGTTGCCTGATACCGGCTCATGAATAGTTCTTGATCATTGAAAACCCCTGGATCGGAGCCCGACAGAACAGCCACCCCTGGCTGAGACCTGTCCGGCCTCTGTGCCACGCCCTTAAATGGGAGTGGTTTTTAGAAATAATGCAGAAAAAACAAATTATTATGACGACAGTTGGTAAACCTTCCCGAGGTCACAGTCTGCAACTCAGCCTTTTATGTCTTTATGACAATCTTCTCGTTAAGGTACAATTCCCTCCGTCATGCAGGATCTAAAAAAATCTCTCAATATTATGATTTTTTGGCTAGTCCCAGATACAGGAACTTCAGGCCCTTGACTGCGCAGCCCGTTAAAAACGGCCATGAAATGGCGTCGTATAGCATGATACGACAAGGAGCAGGGGCTTTCAATATTGAGGAAGAAACAGCCTTCGGGAAAAGCCTTTGACCTGGTCGGAGTGGAGTGATTCGAACACTCGACCCCCACGTCCCGAACGTGGTGCGCTACCAGACTGCGCTACACTCCGTGACCAGTGGCGCCCGTATAAACCAGGGTTTCACAATAGACAAGCGGGTGGCTTCAAAAAAATCATGGCTTTTCAACAGGGGTGAGAATGCTGCACGTAGAGGGTGCCGTGTGCCTCGAATGGTTGCGGAAAAATAGAGTTAATATATTGTATTTAAATAATAATATTATTTTTTGCCAATGTCGGTTCGCCGTATTTCACTGATGCCGTTTTGAAACAAGTTGACGTGAGCGACAAACTTGGTGATTTCCAATTTAAGGTTTTGGGGATAAAGGCGAAAGACAAAGTGGCACAGGTGTGGCCGGGGCAGGGCTCTGCCAGGCCGGGCTGCTTGAAGCGGGTTACCAAGGGACAGAATTATGAATTTTCGGATCATGCTGACGGCTGGCCTGGCGCTGGCGCTGGCTGGATGTACAACGACATCGGGTGTCATACCTGTACAGAAGAAAAACCTGGTGGAAGAGCGCTGGGTCGGCCAGCCGGCGGGCGCCTTCTTTGCCAAGTTCGGACCACCGATCAACGACGAACAGGCTGGCGGTGCCACCGTCTATAGCTGGCGCGGTGGCTTCAGGACCCGCTCGGTCGCTCCGACCTATGCGCAAACACCCGATGGCAAGCGCGGCAAGGTTACCAAGGCCGGGCGCACCGAATATCTGCGCTGCGAAGTGCGCGTTACGGTGTCTCCGGATTATGTCATCCGTGCGATCAAGCCGGTCATTGACAGGCCCGTCGAAAGCGGCAAGACCTGGTGCGAAGAGTTTCTGGGCGGCGCATAATGTCGAGATCCGCGTGATGAGAGGCCGTGAAAACGTCAGGTGACGGTGCATGGTTTTCGAAAACGCGTAAAGGGCACGAAGATTGATCAAGGCGAGGTTGCCAGGCGACCTCGCCTTTTTTGTTCTGTGCCTCGTTCAGAGATTTATGCTTTCACGCGCAGACCTGTTTGTCGGATATTTCCAAGGCCTGGGTGCGGGCGGAGCTTTTCGGTCGCGGTATGATCTCGCCCTTCGAATTTACCTAACCTATTTTAGGGAAATATTAAATCTTAATTGTGCTATATGAAATCTATCGTAAAAATACCCATGATGGGTGGCCTGTCGCACTCTTGCCAAGCCAAGAAAGCAGCGTCAGGTTCGTGAGAGCTTGCCTCTCCCTCTGTTCCTTCCCCACCCCATCCGTTTTAAGAGGCGAGGCATAATGTCTTTTTTGGCCAATGCGAGCATTCGCACGAAAATTTTGTCGCTGATCGTTCCGGTCTGCGTAATCAGTATCGGTGGCCTGGGCTATATGGCCAGCAGTTATAAATCGACGGATACGAAGTATTCCGACTTCATGACGACGGATACCGTTGCGGCAAGCCAGATGTTCCGCGCCACGACCTCGCTTGTGGCAATGGGATATGGCGCTTACCAGATGATCTCCTATGATGCCGGGTCGGTCGATGTCGCAAGCGTCAGTGCGGCTTATACGGACGCGATTGCGACCGTCTTTAAGCGCCTGGAGACGGCTAAGACGCTGACGCCGGAGTTGAGCGGAGATATCGATAGATTTGCCAGCCGCGCCCGCGACATTCAGGCTCTGACCGACCAGGCGGTTCAACTCGTTGCTGATGGAAAGCGTCCAGAAGCAAGACTTGTGCTGCTCAAGGCGGATCCGTTGATTGCCAAATGGCGGGATGACTTGCGTGATTGGAACAATGCGAATTCCGTCGCTCTTCTCAAGAAAAGCGATGATCTCACCGATCAGACCAATTCGACGATCCTGACCTCGCTGTCGGTTCTTGGCGGTGTCATGCTGATGGCCGTTCTTTTGGCGCTGTTCGTGACTTCGCGTGGCATCATCGGTCCGATCGACAAGCTTCGCAGCCGGATGATAGCGCTGGCAAACGGCGAAACGCAGCAGGATGTGCCCGGCCTGGCGCGCAAGGATGAGGTTGGTCAGATGGCCGCCGCTGTCGGCGTGTTCCGCGACAATGCCGTCGAGCGCGTCCGTCTGGAGCAGGAAACCGCGGCCAATCGCAGCCTCTCGGAAAAAGAGCGGTTGGAGCGCGAAGAGCAAAAGGCCAGGGAAGCGGCGGATATCCAATTCGCGGTCGACAATCTGGCAAACGGTCTTTCGCATCTGTCCGATGGCGATGTCTCCTATCGTATCGGCCAACCTTTCGTCGCCCATCTGGATGGCGTGCGCGCCAGCTTCAACAGCTCGGCTGAAAAATTGCAGGAAGCGCTGACCCATGTTGCTCAGAATGCCCGGGCAATCGATGCGGGCGCCAATGAAATAAAGTCGGCAGCCGATGATCTGGCCAAGCGCACCGAGCAGCAGGCGGCCTCCGTCGAGGAAACCGCGGCGGCTCTCGAGCAGATCACCACCACGGTGAAGGATTCGACCCGCCGTGCCCAGGAAGCGGGAACCCTGGTTTCGCGCACCAAGGCTGGAGCAGAGCAATCCGGTGAGGTGGTGCGCCGCGCCGTGATCGCCATGGAACAGATCGAAAAGTCATCGGCTGAGATTTCCAACATCATCAGCGTCATCGATGAAATCGCCTTCCAGACCAATCTTCTGGCGCTGAATGCCGGTGTCGAGGCGGCGCGCGCCGGTGAAGCAGGCAAGGGCTTTGCAGTCGTTGCCCAGGAAGTGCGCGAGCTTGCCCAGCGTTCCGCCAATGCGGCAAAGGACATCAAGGCGCTGATCACCACCTCCAACAGCCAGGTCCAGTCCGGTGTGCAGCTGGTGGGCGAAACCGGCACGGCACTGGAAGCCATGGTGGCCGAAGTGCAGGAAATTAACCGGCATGTCAGCGCTATCGTCGAGGCGGCCCACGAACAGTCTTCCGGCCTCCAGCAGATCAATACCGCTGTGAACCAGATGGACCAGGATACCCAGAAGAACGCGGCAATGGTGGAGGAATCCACGGCTGCAAGCCACGGCCTGGCAAGAGAAGTCGCCTCGCTGAACCAGCTTCTGTCGCAATTCAAGCTGTCTGGCGGCGGGCAAAGTGGGTTCAATGCTGGATCGACCTATGCCGCGCCAGCTCGTGCCGCTCATCCGGCACAGGCGCCGGTGGCTTCGCCCGCCCGCGCGCTTGGCCGCAAGATCGCCAGTGCCTTTTCCGGCAAATCGTCAGCACCGGCTGCTGCTGCTGCCGATCAGTCCTGGGAAGAGTTCTGAGGCTGGTCCACTAGCTGCAACGCTCAAAGGGGACACCCCTTGTAATCAAGGATATTACGCCGGAAAGCCTTGCTTTCCGGCGTTTTCGTTTGGAATGAACCGGATGTATAGCCACAAGAGCACGGGGGCTGATAGGGCCGAGGCGGCAGGAATTGCGCCATATCTTTGGCTTTGAGTGATATTTGCTCCGCATTGGCGGCAGCATAAAAGGCAATTCCTGTCTTTTGGCGATAAAAACATCGATACTTGGTCAGATGACAGGCTTATGCCGGGCGCAGCCAGTTTATGCCAAGCGCAGCCACTGGGAGTGGGCCTTGGTCGGACATTGAGTAGGCCCGCTAGGAAGTAGAACGAATGACATCGCAATCCAATCTTCAGGCCGTTGCCACCCTGGACGCGGCTCTCGCTGATCTTGATTTCACCGCACGCCTGCGTCTTGTACAGGAGCTTGGCGGTCGGTCGGTGTTCACCACGAGCCTCGGTCTTGAGGATCAGGTGATTACGGCGGCCATCGGTCTTGCCGGTCTCTCCATCGAAGTTGCAACCTTGCAGACCGGTCGCCTGTTCAAGGAAACCCTCGATCTGATTGCCGAAACCGAAGAGCGGTTCGGCATTTCGATCACGCAATATGCGCCCGACCAGGACGATATCGACGCCTATGCGGCAAAATATGGCTTGAATGGCTTTTACGAAAGTGTCGAAGCGCGCCATGCCTGCTGTCATGTGCGCAAGCTTGTTCCTCTGGCGCGGGCGCTGCAAGGCGCTTCTGTCTGGGTTACGGGCCTGCGCCGCAGCCAGTCCGGCAATCGCGCCGCCACGCCGTTCGCTGAATATGACGCGGAGCGCAACCTGATCAAGGTCAACCCGCTGGCCGATTGGTCGCTGGATGATATCAATGCCTATGTGGAGAGCGAGGCGGTGCCGATCAATCCGCTGCATGGGCGCGGCTATCCCTCGATTGGCTGTGAACCCTGCACCCGCGCGATCAAGCCGGGCGAGCCTGAACGGGCTGGCCGCTGGTGGTGGGAAAACGACGAGAAGCGCGAATGCGGCCTGCATGTGCCGGACGCGGCCATCCCATCGCTGAATTCCAGTTCCCTTTAATCAGCCGTTTCTGGGCTTTTGGCGAGGATTTTCCCGTTCAAGACTAGCCAAGACCCGTCATCGGCAACTAGGAATATGTTTTATGTCCGTACAGAGCCTGCCCCCGCAGCCGTCATCGCAGCCCGCATCTGGGCCGCACGCATCTGGAAATCAAGTCATGCATCTGCACCAGTCCGAGTTTGATCCGCATTCGAAGGAGGTCGTGGCCCGTGCGCCGCTCGATCCGCATTTGAAGGCGCTGGAAAACGAGGCAATCCATATTTTCCGTGAAGTGGCCGGCGAGTTCGACAATCCGGTGATGCTCTATTCGATCGGCAAGGATTCGTCCGTGCTGCTGCATCTGGCGCGCAAGGCCTTCTATCCGGGCCGGGTGCCATTTCCGCTGCTGCATATCGATACCGGCTGGAAGTTCAAGGAAATGATCGCCTTCCGCGATGAAATGGCGAAGCGTTATGATCTGGATCTGGTCGTCCATACCAATCCGCGTGGCAAGACCGAAGGCGTTACGCCTTTTTCCCACGGTTCGGCGCTCTATACCGACATCATGAAAACCGAGGCGCTGCGCCAAGCGCTGGACGCTGGCAAATATGATGCTGCCTTTGGCGGTGCGCGTCGCGATGAAGAGGCCTCGCGGGCCAAGGAGCGGATCTATTCCTTCCGCACGCCCGACCATAAATGGGACCCGCGCAACCAGCGCCCGGAACTGTGGAATGTCTATAACGGCATGATCCGCCGGGGTGAAAGCGTGCGGGCCTTCCCGCTGTCCAATTGGACGGAGGTTGATATCTGGCGCTATATTCAGGCTGAAAACATTCCGCTGGTGCCGCTGTATTTTGCCGAAAAGCGCCCTTATATCGAGCGTGATGGCATGATGATCTTGGCCGAAGACGAGCGGCTGGAACTGCTGCCGGGCGAACAGGTGCAGCATGGCTCGATCCGTTTCCGCACACTGGGCTGCTTCCCGCTGACCGGCGCGCTCCGGTCTGAAGCCCGGACCCTGGATGAAGTGATTGCCGAACTGGAAATTGCGACCGTCTCCGAGCGTCAGGGTCGCGCTATCGACCGTGACCAGTCCGGATCGATGGAAAAGAAGAAACGCGAAGGATATTTCTGAGATGACCGCAAGCGCCACCGCACTCGCCGCCAACCTGGCGTCCACATCGGATTTTTTCTCCAAAGACTCGTCGCAGGGGCTTTCCTTGGCAAATGTAGTCCCTCAGTCCGAGGCCGCCTATAGCGGCCGCGATTCCCGCCCCTTGCGTCTCATCACCTGTGGTTCGGTCGATGACGGCAAATCGACGCTGATCGGCCGGTTGCTGTGGGATACCAAGGCTGTCAAGGAAGACCAGGCCGCAACACTTCGCCGCGATAGCGGCAAGCAGAACGATCTTGGCCTGCCGGATTTCGCCCTGCTGCTCGACGGTCTTCAGGCGGAACGCGAACAGGGCATCACCATCGATGTCGCCTATCGTTATTTCGCCACCGACAAGCGCTCCTTCATCGTCGCCGACACCCCCGGCCACGAGCAATATACCCGCAACATGGCAACCGGCGCCTCGACTGCCGATCTCGCGGTGCTTCTGGTCGATGCCCGCGCCGGTATTCTGGAACAGACCCGTCGCCATGCGACGATTGCCTCGCTAATGGGCATCAAGCAATTCGTGCTGGCCGTCAACAAGATCGACTTGACCAATTATGACAAGGCAGGTTTTGACGCCATCGTCAACGAGTTCAAGGAGATCGCCCTGACGCTCGGCGTGCGCCAGACCACCGCCATTCCGATGTCGGCGCTGAAGGGCGAAAATGTCGTCTATTCCGGCAAGGAGCCAATGCCGTGGTATGACGGCCCGACGCTGGTGGAAGCACTGGAACGCGCCACCTCGCGCTCGGCGCAATCGACGGGCTTCCGCCTGCCGGTGCAGCGCGTGTCGCGTCCGGGTGAAAGCTTTCGCGGCTACCAGGGGACGGTGGCCGGTGGTGCGGTCAAGCCTGGCGACAGCGTTGCCATCCTGCCTTCGGGCGCCATTGCCAATGTCAAGCAGATCGTCACCTTCGACCTGGTGCGCAATGCGGCTGTGGCTGGCGATGCCATTACCCTGGTGCTTGACCGGCAGGTGGATGTGTCGCGCGGCGACATGATTGTCTCGCTCGATGCTGAGCCACAGGTTGGCCTTGCGTTTGATGCGCAGCTCGTCGCCTTGCAGCCGGATGGCATTCTGCCCAACAAGCGCTATTGGCTAAAAAGCGGCTCGCGCCGCCAGCGCGTCCAGGTCAAGCCGGTTCAGCAACTGGATCTGAAAAACGGCAAATGGGGTCCGGCGGAAAGCCTGGCCATGAACGCCATCGGCAAGGTGCATCTGGCCTTCGACGAAAAGGCGGTGTTTGACCCTTACGAGCAGAACCGCTCGACCGGCGCCTTCATCCTGATCGACCCCGACACCAACAACACGGTGGCTGGCGGCATGATCACTGCCAAGCGCTCGGATGTCGATGGCCTGAACACCGGCGAAGCCCGCGTCCTTCTCTCGCTCCCCGCCGATCTCGCCGACCAGCTCATGGCCACCGAACTGCTTGCCGCCCGCCGCGACGAAGTGGAACTGCGCCGCGTGACGACCGCCAAGGCGCGGGACTTGCTGGACGGGATTGAGGGGTAATTTTCATCGGCTGTATTGGCCGGTGAGCCGATGAATTGAAGCCGTCATGCGTTGAAACGCATGACGGCTTTTGTTTTTGGTTCGAGACTTTCATCGACCGTGACGTAAAATCATGATTTCGCGATATGAATATGTGATCGGGTCTGAAGGTCGGCCCCGATCATTCATTCCCTAAAATAGGTTTCTACTATCACTTCTCGGGTCACCTTCTATGTGAAGAGGTGTATAAAGGCCGCTGCGAGCCTTTCTTCGCCACGGTCGTGCAAGACTTTCCGGATTCGTTTTGATGTCCGCGACAGCGATAGCGGGTAAACCGTTTGTCGGGCACTGCACGGCCCATAGCCCGTCCGGCGAAGCTATACCTGAGGGAACGGCCGTGCTCTGAGGCGCAAGGGTAGAATAGCTCACCCAATAAGTATTGCTTGCGGCATGTCCCAAAACTTCAGCGCCAAATGCTAGAGCACCAGATGGGCTGTCTCCTGCTGTCGAGAATAGGACGCAATCAACATCGAGCTTCTCATATTCGATGAATATCTCGGGATAGTGCGCTTCCATGCCGATCGCGCAGCCGAAACGGAGACCATCCACTTCGAAAGTCACGGGGAGCTTTCCCGGTGAGTACATAAAGGAGATTTTGGTATTCGATAGCAGGCGCTCATCGTAGCGCGTCACCAGTTCACCGTGATCGGAGACGACATAAAGGCTGTTATGTGGCCGGTGCGGTAACGTCAGTTGATGCACGGAACCGAAAACCGTCCAAAGTTTTAGCTGTTTCGCACATCTTTGAATCGCTTCCAGTTCTTTGCGCAAAACGCTCCATTCGAAGCGGGTCCAATCGGAGGGGCCGATTTCTTTCGGTCCGATTTCGGACATGATCCGCTTGTTAGGCCAGCAAGTGGCGCCTTCCGGGAAGTGTATAAGGCGAGCGCCTGCTTTATGGGCCTCTCCCATGAGGCTGCGTATTTCCGCCCCTCTGGCATGAAGCGCCGCAATGTCACGTGGATCGCTACACAACGATGTTTGCGCTACAGCAAGCCGCACTGACCGGGATAATGGATTCGTCCGGTGGTTGGCGGACATGTTGAAGAGCTGCGGTGTAAGATTCGCCGGTTTTGGCTGCACGAGCACGTACACGGCGTTTAAAATTTCCGTTTTGCGTCATTGGTCAGGCCTTTCACGTCGCGGACGCAGTTCCCCAGCAACCCGCCCGAAACGGATCGGACCAAGACAATGACCTGAGACAGAAGTCCCTTTGCCTCCGTTCAAGACCGTGCTGGGGAAGGTCTGGGAGGTTAGGCGCAGGCCACGCCAAAGCAAGACTGCCGACCATGTGTCGATTCGTCAAGCTGTGGCAAATTTTCCAATTGAAAACCAAACAGAACGGCCACGTGATCTCGTGGCAGCAGCGTGACGTCAATCGGCCGCCCGACCCCGTTCTATAGATAACGGCGGTCGCGTTCGGGGTCTGTCTACAGGTTTTGGGCTGATATTCAAGCCCCGGCTGACGGCTGGTGAGCCGCCGTATCGTTCATGGTTTGGGACGGCGGGTGGAGCCTCGGACGATCAGTTCGAAACCGAGATCCGTCGTGTGTTTCTGGCGACTTTTGTCCTGGGAGCGGATGATCATGTCGGTGGCGCGGTAGCCGAGCTGATAGAGCGGGGTGCGTACCGTGGTCAGGCCAGGCACGGTGTGGGCGCAATAATCGAGGTCGGTGAAGCTGCAGAGTCCGAGCTGGTCGGGGATACCGATACCGCGCCGCTGGCATTCAAACAGCAGGCCAAGTGCCAGGTCGTCGTGACAACACAAGATGGCATCGACATCGGGGTCGGCGGCAAACAGCGCATCGAGCGTTTTGCCCGCGGACCCGATGGGATCGCTGGCATCCACACTGATTTCCAGATCAGGGTTATAAAGCCCCGCTTCCTTAAGCCGGTTGCGATAGCTCTCCAGCCTCATCCGGACCGGAATATCCGTGCCGGTCGCGCAAAAGCCGATCCGGCGATAGCCCACATCCAGCAAATGCCGGATGGCGACATCGGCTGCGGCAGCATTGTTGATGCCGATGGCCATATCGACAGGCGGATAGCTGATATCGATAAACTGCACGACAGGGCAGGGTGCCTCATGCAGCATTTCCGTCACCCGTGGATCGACCTGCACACCGCCGATAATGATACCATTCGGCTTCTGGGCGAAAAACTGTCTGAGCTGGTAAAGCTCTTCATCGGGGTCGTAGCGCGTATTGACATATTGGATGCGTAGGCCCGTACCCCGTGCCCTATCCTCAATGCCCTTCATGACCCTGGGGAAAATATTGGTGCCGAGCAGCGAGGACAGGACGCCGATTGTATTGCTGTTTCGGCTGGCCAAGGCCCGCGCGGCGTAGTCGGGCACATAGCCAAGCTCTTCGACAATTTTCAAAATCGTTTCGCGCAGTCCCGGAGAGACTTTTTCCGGCTTGTTCAGCGCCCTTGAAATTGTAATCGGGCTAACGCCGACTTTCTCCGCAACTTCGTTCAATGTCAGGCGATTGCCCGACGTCCTGATTTTCTTCCCCACTCTGCCCCCGGTCATTTGCTTGCCCACTCATTTGCCAGCACTGCGGATATTCACTTGGCTGAACGATCCGTCTATCGGGATCGGCAAGGATCATGCAGGCCGTTATCGCCGACTGTGCCCTCCGCTTTTGATTTCCTATCGGAAATCATTGAAAACGAGCCCTGATGGTTACTTTGAAGATGTCTCAAGTCGTTGATAAAGCTGGACACCTATGAGCCCAAGGCTTTTATGTCGGTTCATGTCATGCACCCCTCCCAAGGCTCTCCCCACCGGTTTTGTCCGAAATATAATCCGAAGGCAATATTTGTGCATTCTAATAAGCCTTGAGAACAGGACAACCTGAACTTAAGAGTAAAGCAACTGAAAATTGCTGAATTTCTGGTCCTTTACATCAAAGGTGTGGATATGGCAGTCAGAAAAGATCGACAGGCTAGCCTGATCGTACCGCTTCTTCATTGCATGGTTGCTCGGTTCCTGTTGGCGCCACGGATGAAATTATACAATAGAAATAAGCTATTGTAGCGGCTCTTCATGGAACATATATGCCGCAAGTCCTGGCAAGGCGCCTTGCGTTTTATCAAGTGGGCAAGGATGTTTTGCGACATGGTTCCTGAAATCGATTCCGACCGAGGGATTTATGCGGTAAGGGGTGAGGGAGACTACGGTTTCCGGCTGCAAGGCTGTAGATGCATTGAAAGCTGGCACCGTCCGGTCATCGAATGGGGCTTTTGATGCCTTTGAGATAGTCGAAATTTTTATACCTGCTGCACAATTCCAGACCTCGCCATCGGTTTCAGACATTGTTCAGCGGAAGATCTGGAGACGGCGCATTCCGCATGACCATCCGTTTCACTCGTCCCGTTTCCATTGCCGCCCGCTGGGCTTGGCGGCTGGCGTTTTTGTCCCTGCTGCTGCTGGTGGCGGCCTGGCTGGGGTTCCGTTTCGGTCCGCTGTCCATGCCGAGTTTCGTGCTTGCGGTTCTGCTCTGCGGCGGGCTGGCGGCGCTTTCGGTGCCGTTTGCTTTCTGGGGCCTGTGGCGGCTCTGGTCGGTTGGCGCCAAGGGTGGCCTGGCGGCCAGCCGCGCGCTGGTGATTGCGGCTCTGCCGCTTTCGGTGCTGGCGCTGGCTGCTGAGCGTTACCAGACACGACCGGAACTTTACGAAGTGGTCAGCGACGTCGCCGATCCGCCCGGCTGGATCTTGCCCCCAGCGTCAAAATCCAGCTGGTTGCCGCGCCCCCTGAGCGATGCCGTTGTTCAAGCCCGCCTACAGGCCGAGGCCTATCCAACCTTGACCGTGCGCCGCTATGACGGAGCGTTGGACCGGGTCTATCAGGCGGTGCGCAAAGTGGCGTCCGATCAGCGCTGGAGCGTAACTGCGACGCGCGGTGCCGCTTATGCCCGCCCGGATTTCCAGGCCCCGACGGCGGTCTCCGGGACGCCTGCTGGGCCTGCACCCGTGCCGGTGCCAACCCCGCGTCCCCAGCCGCAGGCTCAGGATCTCATTCCCGATAACGAACCACCCGGGGTGATCCGCATTCAGGCCACCACCCGCAATTTCATTCTTGGCTTCCCCTTCGATATTCTCATTCGGCTTAGGGAAGAAGAGGAGACGGTGCTGGTCGATATCCGGGTCTCCAGCCGCTACGGTCCCCACGATCTCGGTTTTGCCGCCGCCATAGCCAATGGCTACCTGACGGCACTGGATGGTGAATTGCTGGGTATCGCCAGCCAGTGATAGCTGATCGGACCGGTGATATTGTCAGCTCATGGGCCAATCAAGTCGGATGAAACCGGCTGTCCGCCAAGGCTGGCCCCTCGCATTGAACGGCGCCCCTTGCCACCAGATCTTCCAGATGCGCCAGAATAGACAGGGCGGCGGGCTTATAGAGATCCGGGCCGATATTGTGGTAAATGGCGGCCAACATCTCGTCTATCGTTCTGTCTCCGGCCTGAACGCGGGCCAGAATGGTTCCTTCGCGGTTCAATCGATGAGCTTTCAGCCGGGAGACGTGATCGCGGGGCGACAGAACCGGCCCGCCATGGCCGGGCAGATAGGCAAGATCGTCACGCGCCAGCACGACATCCAGCGAGGCCATGTAATCGCGCATCGATCCGTCGGGGGGAGCAATCACCGTTGACGCCCAGGCCATGACATGATCGCCAGAAAACAGGATGCCGGTTCCATCAAGTGCGAAGGCGGCATGGTTGGCGGCATGGCCGGGGGTCAGTACGGTTTCCAGTGCCCAGCCATCCCCCTCCAGACGCTCGGTATCGCCAAGGGTGATGTCAGGAGCAAAATCGCGGTCGCCGCTTTCGGTAAAGGCCGCCGTTTCGCCGGGGTGCAAGGGGCGCGCCAACCGGTGTCGGCCCTCTGCCACCAGCTTTGCCCCGGTCCGCTCTTGCAGCCGAAGGGCAAGGCCGGAATGGTCGCGGTGGGTGTGGGTGACGATGATGTGGCTGACCTCACGACCGCGCAGCGCCAATTGCAAAGCATGGAAATGCGCAGGGTTATCGGGGCCGGGATCGATCACACAGACAGATTTTCCGCCGATGATATAGGTATTCGTACCCATATAGGTCATGGCAGAAGGATTATTGGCCGTAACCCGTTCGACGCCGCTGATAATCGGCACGCGGCGTCCATGGTCGGCACGATAATCGGTGCTGATGTTTGGCTGGATTGTCATGATCTTCTATCAGAACTCAAGGGCGAACGGTGCCAGGAACAGACATGGCAGGCCGCTCATTTATATTCGATTTCGATAAAGCTCATCGGTAGCGTGCCGCCATTGACGACATTATGCTCCACACCTGCCTCGCGCCGGTAAGCCTCGCCAGCCCGGCTGGTGACGCGTCGTTCGCCGGCTGTGTCCTCGATCAGGAAGTCGCAATCCGTCATCGGCACCACGACATAGCCAAGTCCATGGACATGATGGCCGGTGGCGGCACCCGGTTCGAAATCCCAGCGCGTCACCCGCACCACGGCATCGTCGATCAAAAGCGTGGAAATGGCAGGCGGGCGGGCGGAATATCCGGGCATGTGAGGTCCTTGTCATGCAAGCGCGTCTCGAAGAAATCCTATGATAAGCATGCTGGTTGCGGAGTAAAGCTGCTGTGGCGCCAAAAGAAAGCACCCCGTTCCAGGGGAAGGGGTGCTCCATTTTTCAGATGGAAAAAGAGATCAGGCGGCGCGCCGCTCATGGCGGCCCTCTTCGACCTCCTCAACGATTTTGGCGACGAACGCATTGAGATCGCCAGGATTACGGGAGGTGATGATGCCCTGATCGGTAACCACCGTCTGGTCAACCCAGCGGCCGCCCGCATTTTTTACATCGGTGCGGATCGAGGCATAAGACGTTGCCTGACGGCCGCGCAACGCATCGGCTTCGACCAGCAGCCAAGGCCCATGGCAGACAGCAGCGACGACCTTGCCGGAAGCGACGAAATCGCGCACCAGCTGAACTGCCTTGGCATCGGCCCGCAGGATATCGGGGTTGATCTGGCCACCGGGAATGACCAGCGCATCATAATTATTGGCAGAGGCCTCCTCGACAGTGAGGTCGACATCGACCGTGTCACCCCAGTTCTTGTCGTCCCAGCTTTTGATCGGCTCTTTCTTCAAGGAGGCAATGGTCACTGACGCGCCCTTTGCCTTCAACTGATCCAGCGGAACCCGCAATTCCGAACGCTCATAGCCATCAGTGGCAAGAATAAGGATCTTTGCTTCATTAATCTTTGTCATCTCTAAGTCCTTTTCTGTTTCGTGGTGGTTCATCATCACAACAGATGGAGCCGGGGATCGTTCCGCAATTTCTTAACCTTTGAGTGATGATGGTCCTCGACGCTTTCCACGGAAAATATCAAATCAACGATTGCAGCCGGTGCGCGCTTTTGCTAATGACCGGCATGTCAAACGCGCGGCATCATTGATCCGCGTGCAGTGTGATGGGGCGTAGCCAAGCGGTAAGGCAGTGGTTTTTGGTACCGCCATCCCTGGTTCGAATCCAGGCGCCCCAGCCACTCTTGCCAATCCGTGTATTTGAGAACGACGTCGGACGATTGATGGTCGAAAACGATAATGGATTGTTTTCGCAAGCGGGTGAGACTTTTTCTGTCGGAGCGCCTGGGTCGGGCTTTTGTAAGCCCGCCCTCTCAAAATATAAGCTTGAGCAGCAAGACGACGACGATCAGACCGATCAGAAAAATGGCCCCGATCGTGCCACCAATGAATTTCAGCATTTTTCTACTCCTTCAATTGTGAGCAACCGATAGAGATGCAATCCGCGACCGTTTGCTCCAGTTCTCTCAACGATTCTGGCTGATTTCAGTTCCAATCCGAGCCAGCTAATGCGCAACGGCCACCGCCGCTGCCTGGAAAATTTAATGAGAGATCGCAGTTTCAACCATCGCTACAGCTTTGGTTTTTCCGGGCTTAGCTCTGGTCTCTGTAGCCGCAGATGGCGCACCGCGATGCCCACGGGGATTTGACCGGCGGCATGTTTTGGCACACCGATACGCTGTGAAAGGTAGATGCTGGAATGGCCGCTGGTGAGATAGGCGGTGAAACAGGCGACGGCGATATAGACGGCATGGGTGGCGCCGAACAGTTCCAGGCCCATGATCATGCAGGCAAGCGGCGTGTTGGTGGCCCCGGCAAACACGGCGACGAAGCCGAGACCGGCAAACAGGTCGGTCGGCGCGCCAGTCAGGCCAGCCAGTGCATTGCCAAGGCCCGCCCCGATGAAAAACAGCGGCGTGACTTCACCGCCCTTGAAACCGGCGCTGAGAGTGATGACCGTAAACAGCGCCTTCCAGGCCCAGCTCCAGGCATCCACATGATCCGGACGGAAAAAACTGAGAATGGTCACATCGCCCGGATTGGGCGACCAGACGCCTAATCCCAGATAATCACGAGTGCCTAGCAGCCAGACCAGGGCAAGCAGGATGGCGCTGGCCGCCACCGGGCGCAGGGGTGCAGAAGGAATCAAGGCTTTGTAAGCGGCACCTGCCAGATGGGACATCTCAGCAAACCCATGCGCCGCCAGCCCGAACACCGCTCCGGCAAACACCACCTTGAGCATGATCAGTGCATCGAGGTGAAATCCGCCGCTATCCTGCATGCTCTTGAGATAGGCGATGACGTAATGGGTATGGCTCGCCCCCAAGGCCTGGCAGGTCCAGTCGGCCACCACGGCGGCCAGTAGAGCCGGGAGCAGGGCCTCATATTGCATCCGGCCAATGGTCAGCACTTCCAGGGCAAACACCGCGCCGGCAATCGGCGTGCCGAAGACAGCGCCAAAGCCAGCGGCAATCCCGGCCATCAGCAGGATGCGGACATCGCCGGGCGCCAGCCGGAAGAGCTTTGCAAAGGCGCTGGCAAGGCTGCCGCCGAGCTGTACCGCCGTGCCTTCCCGCCCGGCAGATCCGCCGACCAGATGGGTCAAGACCGTGCTCACCAGAATGAACGGCGCCATACGCAACGGCACGCCGCCGCCCGGCTCGTGGATCTGCTCGACGATCAGGTTATTGCCTCCCTCGGCCGATTTGCCAAAGCGCTGATAAGCCCAGACCATGGTAAACCCGGCAATTGGCATGGCGTAGATCAGATCAGGAAATGCAAACCGCAGCCGCGTCGCTTCATCCAGGCTCCACAGAAACAGGGCGACAATCGAACCCACCATGACGGCCATCGGCACCGTGACGACGATCCATTTCGCCAGGCTGCGGATCTGGCGCAAACGAAGACCAAGAAATAAACGAAGGTCAGGAAATGCTGGGACCGTCCTCATTTTGACGCTCCCGAAACAGCAAATTCAATTGGATAAAACAGCCTGGAAATTCTGGACATGACTCTACTCCTTCGCCTTGGCGTGTTGAGTAGGAGTCATCGGCTTCATCAGGGAAGCGGTTCGGCATCATGCCCGGCAGAATCCATTGCCGTTACCTTCGAATATCGATTGACACCCATGAAAGTCAATGGGGGCAGAAAGGAGGGCACATTTTTTTCATCGTTGATAGCCTCTTCAAGAGGGCGCCGTACTGAAATGCGGGTGCCCAGTTCTTGGAAAATAGTATTTAAAAACAAAATATTATCGCATGGTTCTGTTTCCGTTTTGCCGCGCGATGCTCTCGTCGCAACAGGCGCTGCGGTGTGTGCGACGAAGGGCAAAATCCAGAAAGTTAATCCCAAAAGCCCGCTCTTTATTCTCCGTTCACCATCTTCCTTGGGCAGGACTTAACCTTAACGGCCCTATAAATCATCCATCCGCTTTTGCGAAAATCGGTCTTTTGGGGATGTCTGGCGGAGGCATCTGTTTGGGGAAAATCGGACTTTGGAGCCGTTGAACGTGGTTGCCTGCGCATCCACGAATGGTTTCCTGTTGTCGTTTGGTGATTGGATGTTTCCAGCCCTCGCGACAGCGAGGTGACAAGCTGTCCAGTGTTGCGGACGGCTTGTGTTTTGACTGTTTTGTACTGGGCCTGTTTTGTACTGAGTATGTGAGTGAGCGTATGACGAGTAAAAACACCAATGTTGCGGCGTATACCGCGCTTCAAAGCCTGCGCCATACGGTGTCCAGCCGCGATGACAGTCAGGCGCGGGTGACGACTGGTTACCGGGTCGCCACCGCGGCGGACGATGCCGCCTATTGGTCGATTGCCACGACGATGCGCTCCGACAATCGCTCCTTGTCTTCGGTGCAGGACGCCTTGTCCATGGCCGCTGGCGTGCTGGACACGGCTGAAAGTGGTATGAGCACATCGACAGACCTGATGATGGATGTGAAGGCGCGTCTGGTGCTGGCGCGTGAAGGCGGCACCTCACGCGACAAGATCAATACCGAACTGGACGAGATCCGCGATCAATTCCGCTCCATTGCCGAATCCTCCTCCTTTTCCAAGGAAAACTGGCTGTTGCACTCCGCCGCCAGTGACAAGGACAATCGCAATCTGGTCGGCTCCTTCGTGCGCGATAGCGCTGGTGTGATCAGCATCAACACCATCGATTACCATGTCGCAGGCGAGCCCGGCACGTCCAAGGTCAATTACCTGATCGACGATGTCGATGGGGAAGGGGGCATCCTCACTGGGTCCGGTTTTGCGACCGAACTTGGCACCGCCAAGACCTGGGTGATGTTCAATGGCGCCAAGGCGTCGACGACCTATGACGAGATCAGGTTGGAAGATAGCACCACGAATGCCGATATTGATGACATGATCAAGGTGGTCGATGCCATGGCCGAACGGATGAACGGCGTGGCGAGCACGCTGGGCGCGATGAGCAACCGGGTGGAGATGCAGTATGAATTCTCCAAGGATCTGCAAGGCTCGATCAGCAAGGGCGTTGGCAACATGGTCGATACCGACATGAACCTGGAATCCAGCCGGCTGAAAGCACTACAGGCGAGAGAGCAACTCGGCGTCAAATCCCTGTCGATCGTCAATACCAGCGTACAATCTCTATCGCAGCTTTTGTAGCCGTCAGGTGTGGCCGCGCTCCGCCGCTCGGCTGGCGCGGATCGCTTCGGCGAGGAACGGGCGGGACAGTCCGTGATAGAGCGGCTCGCGGGACAGAAGCCGCGACGTCGCATAGCCGAGCATGGCGGCGGTCATGATGGCGATGGCGCTGTCATGGCTGGCGGTCATTTCCATGATGATCACGAAGGCGGTCATCGGCGCCTGCACGACACCGGCGAAATAGCCGGCCATGCCGAGAATGGCGCCAAGCGCAATGCTGGAGCCGGTCAGGCTGGCGGCGGTGCTGCCAAGCCCGGCTCCCACCGACAAGGAGGGTGCGAAAATTCCGCCCGGAATGCCGGAAATCATCGTCAGGAACGAGGCCGCCAGCTTTTGCACGAAAAACAGCAGCGGCAGGGCTTGGCCCTCCACCGCGCCGCGGGCCTGTTCATAGCCGGTGCCATAGGTGGCGCCTCCTGTCAGGATGCCGATCAGCGCCACGCCCAGTCCGCAAATGGCGGCGAGCAGAACGGCGCGCCGCAAGGGCATTGCCGACAGCTGGGTCCAGCGGCGTATCCGGCGCATCAAGGTCAGCGCCCCCGCACTGAACAGCGCGCCTAACGCGCCGCCGCCAATGCCGCACAGGCCGACCAGCATCCAATCGCGCAAGCCTGAGACGGTCGGATTGGCGGTGCCGAAATAGGTATAGCTGCCAACGAGACCAAGGGCTGCAAGGCCGGAAACGATCACAGCGATCAAAACCAGGCTGTTGACGCGGGAGTGGTAGGTCTTGCTCATTTCCTCGATGGCAAAGACGATTCCGGCGAGGGGCGTATTGAAGGCGGCGGCAATGCCTGCTGCCGATCCGGCCAGGATCAGCCCATCTGCCCGCGCCATCCCGCCAATGCGGGCGCAAAACAGCATGATCGAAGCTCCGACCTGCACGGTTGGTCCTTCCCGCCCGATCGATCCGCCGCAGAGCAGACCAATTGCGGTCAAAAGCACCTTGCCAATAGCGATCCGCATCGACAGCAACCGGCTGCGCCCAGCCGGGTCATCGATATGGCGGGCCGCAATCGCCTGGGGAATGCCGGAGCCTTGCGAGGCCGGAAAAACCTTCGCCGCCAGAAGCGCGCACAGCGCAAAGCCTGCCGGCGTCAGCAGAAGCGGCAGGAGAAAGCTCCATTGCGTGGCGTGGGTGATGGTGTGGAACAGCCCCTGAGCGCGGTCCGCCAGCCAGGCAAAGCCGACGCTGACCACGCCGATGGCCCCAGCACCGGCCCAGAAGACCAGCCGCATCTTCCACATCCGCCAGGAACCGCTGAGCGCGCGTGAGCGCCGCAGCATTTTCGAGGGCGTGGAACGCGGCATGAGGCAACTCCCAGATGGATACTGCATCATTCCTTAAATCGAAATCGATGAAATCCCAAGAGATTTAGAGGTTTGGGGATTTAGAGATTTGGGACCACCATTGGCGACGGGTTTTCAAAAATCGTCACTTGACCATAAGGGCGGCAATGGCCTTTACGCCAGAGCAGGTCTGGTATTTTACCGATTGTTCATGTATCCGCTTCACGACATGTTTACCGGGCGCTGCCATAAGCATGGCGGAGTGAATAATCGCTAACCTTTATCGGGCGAAGGACGTCGGGGCTGATGGTGAATGCATTGGAAACCGGCGTTTCAAGCAAACCCGGACGATTTGTTCTGGCTGCCGGGATAGGTCTTGGCTGGCATGCAGCCAGCAAGCTTTTGCGCCTGATGTTGGCGCTTGGCCTTGCGGCTTTGTCGCTGCTGTCGATTGAATTCCTGCTGGAACCCCTGGCGGAGCTTGGCCTCGTTTACAAACTGCATCAGGATATTGGCGGCGCGAGCTTAGCGACACTGTCATTGCTGGGTGCCATCGCGGCTGGCCGTGTTGTTCAGCAGCAGATCAGGCCAGTGCGGGCGGGTGCATCACCTGCTCATACACAATTGGCTGGGCGCATTGTGCGGGAAAATTCCCGGGCGGCGGCAGGTCTGGTGGCCCTGGGTGACAAGCAGGTGCTGTTTTCCGATGCGGGTGATGCTTTCCTGATGTATGCGCGCCGCGGTCGTCGGTTCGTCGTGCTGTTCGACCCGGTCGGACCACGGGCCGCCTGGCCGCAGCTGGTGACGAAATTGCTGAAAGAGGCAAAGGCTTGCGGCTGCCGCGTTGCCTTCTACCAGGTCTCCCCAGACTTTCTGCCTGTTGCGGCGGATGCGGGCCTACGGCTGTTCAAGCTGGGCGATCAGGCGATTGTCGATCTGCACCGTTTCGACCTGAAGGGTGGCGACTGGCTGAAACTGCGCCGCTCGATCAACCGCGCCGAGCGCGACGGACTGGAATTTTCCATCGTGCCGCCAGCCGAGGTGGCGGGACTGCTGGATGAACTGGCTTACGTGTCGGATGTCTGGCTGGCCCATCACAAGGCCGGAGAAAAAGGCTTTTCGCTCGGCACGTTTCAGCGCTGCTATCTCTGTGCCCATCCGGTTGCCATCATTCGCCTTGAAGGCCGGATTGTCGCCTTTGCCAACATTTTGACCACCGAGACAAAACAGGACGCCTTTATCGACCTGATGCGGCATTTGCCCGGCACGCATCGCGGCATGATGGACCTGCTGTTCGTCAAGATCATGCTGCATCTGAAAGCGGAAGGCTATCGCCAGCTCGACATGGGCATGGCACCGCTCTCCGGCCTGTCGGCCCGGCCCACCGCCCCGCTCTGGCACCGCCTTGGCCGCCTTGTCTATGAGAACGGCGAGCGGCTCTATAATTTCAAGGGCGTCCACGCTTTCAAGGCCAAGTTCGACCCCGACTGGCAACCCCGCTACCTCGCCGTTAGCGGCAAACGAGAAGCCTTGCCCGCCGTAGTCGATACCGCGCTGTTGATCAGCGGCGGGGTAAGGCGGCTGGTGCGGCGATAGCGCTGGCGTGCGTCTGCTTGATCGTAACCCATAGGTCGATAGATATCATATAGCGATATATGATAGGTCCGTGATGAGAATATTGATCGAGCTTGATGACGATACCGTTGTTGAACTGGATCGGGTTGCCCGCCAGAAAAAAATTTCACGGACAGCGTTGATCCGCCAGGCCGTGGCATCTTTACTGGCAGAACGGCCGCAACCTGATTTGGACCATGGTTTTGGTCTCTGGAAAAACCAGCCGGATGGCCTTACCTATCAGCAGTCCCTGCGCGGCGAATGGTAAAAGCGCTCTTCGATACCGATATCCTGATCGATTTTCTGAACAGTAAGGAACCAGCCAGGCAATAGTTTCGCTTTAAGAGGGAAAGGCGATCAGCATGGTGATTTGGATGGAGGTCATGGTTGGCGCATCCGAATTCCCTATCGGCTGTGTCGTCTTACCGATCGCTCATCTGCCAATTCGGATTGATCCATGGCTCCTGATTGCTGCGGGGCAGGGGGTCACGGCCCAGAATATGATCGGACGCCTTTTCGCCGGTCATAATCGATGGGCCATTGAGATTGCCATAGGTGACATGCGGGAAGATCGATGAATCCGCCACCCGCAGGCCTTCGACGCCAATCACCTTGCAGGTCGGATCGACCACGGCCATCGGATCATCAACACGCCCCATTTTGGCGGTGCCGCAGGGGTGATAGGCGCCTTCCAGATGTTCGCGCAGGAAGGCGTCGATTTCGTCGTTGGTTTGCACTTTCGATCCCGGTGCGATTTCGGATTCCCGATAAGGATCAAAGGCCTTTTGTGCAAAAATCTCTCGGGTGATCCGCACGGCGTGGCGGAATTTCACCCAGTCTTCGGGGTCGCTCATATAGTTGAAGCGCAGCACCGGCGCGTCCTTCGCATCGGATGAGCGCAAGGTTACGGAGCCACGCGATTTCGACATGTTATAGCCGACATGGGCTTGAAAACCATGACCTTCCGCCGAGGATTTGCCATCATACGACACCGCAATCGGCAGGAAGTGATATTGCAGGTCTGGCCATTTTACGCCCGCGCCTGAGCGGATAAAGGCCGCCGCTTCAAACTGGTTCGAGGTGCCGAGACCCTTCTTGAAAAACAGCCATTGCGCGCCAACAACACCCTTCCAGAACCAGTTGTTTTTCGAATGCAGGGTGATGGGAAGTTTCGATTTGAACTGGTGGTAATATTCCAGATGGTCTTGCAGGTTCTGGCCCACACCGGGCCGATCCGCCACCACATCAATGCCCATCTCGCGCAAATGCGCCGCCGGACCGATGCCGGAGAGCAGCAGAATTTTCGGTGAGTTGAAAGCGGAAGCGGCAACAATCACCTCGCGGTTGGCGCGGATCACCTCGATCTTGCCGCCAATATCCACCTCCACGCCCACAGCGCGGCGGCCTTCCAGCACAATCTTGCGGGCAAAACAACGGATGAGCCGGCAATTGGGGCGCTTCAGCGCCGGCTTCAGATAGGCATTGGCGGTGGACCAGCGGCGGCCTTGCCAACTGGTCTGTTCCATCAGGCCAAAGCCTTCCTGTTTGGAGCCGTTGTAATCCTCGGTGACGGGGAATCCGGCCTGCGCTCCGGCATCCATAAAAGCCTGATACAGCGGGTTTTTCACCTCGCCCCGGCGTACATGCAGCGGACCATAGGTGCCGCGCCAGCCGTCTTCTCCGCCATGGGAATGTTCCATGCGTTTGAAATAGGGCAGCACATCCGCATAGGACCAACCAGTAGCTCCCAACTCATCCCAGCGGTTAAAATCCTCCGCATGGCCGCGCACATAGACCATGCCATTGATGGAGGATGAGCCACCCACCACCTTGCCGCGCGGCGCAATCATCCGGCGATTGTTGAGGTGCGGCTCGGGTTCGGTCACATAGCCCCAATTGTAGCGCTCCATATTCATCGGAAAGGCAAGGGCGGCGGGCATTTGCACAAAGGGGCCGATGTCCGAGCCGCCGAATTCCAGCACGATCACCGTATGCTTGCCATCCTCCGACAGGCGGTAAGCCATGGCCGCGCCTGCCGAGCCGGAACCGATGATGATGAAATCTGCCTGGTTTTCCATTTTTAATCCCGCAAAAGACCGGAGCACCGGTTATTGAAGCCTTGGCTGAATGACGCTATAAAATCTGTCCAAAAGGGTGCGGCGATGGGCGATCAGCAAACACGGGAGACCCGGTCTCCACCGGATGACAAAAAGCATTCGCTTGAGCGAGATTGCCGTGATTGCTACGGCGAAAACAATAAGTCCAAGCGCAAAGCCATTCCCCTTTTCAAAGCCCGTTCCAATCGTCGCGGCCGTCACGCGGCCAAGGTTGCCATCGTCTCTCTCCTTGATGATGACTCCGTCGATGAAATGAACAAACTTGCGATCGCTGAGCATTTTGCATTGCATCCTCGGAAAAGGAAAAGTTCAGACAGGCCCTTGCTAGAGTTCTTTAATCATCAGCGCGTACGGCGGTCATGGCGATCGGCGCGTAATAAAGACTAAATTCACCTCAATACGGCGCTTCACACTTGCCCATGCCCACATAAACCGTCTTCAACTCCGAATAATGCTCCAGCGCCGCCAGCGAGTTTTCGCGACCAAAGCCTGACTGTTTGGAGCCACCAAACGGCATTTCCACCGGGCAGAGGTTATAAGTGTTGATCCACAGCGTTCCGGCTTCCAACTGATCCACCACGCGATGGGCGCGGGTGATGTCTGCGGTAAACACGCCGCCCGCGAGGCCGAATTCTGATGCATTGGCGCGAGTAATCACGTCCGTCTCGTCGTCAAAATCCAGCACACACATCACGGGGCCAAAAATCTCTTCCCGGGCGATGGTCATGCTATCCGTCACACCGGCAAACACCGTGGGCTGAATAAATGCACCAGCTCCGGATGCACTGTTAGGGATGCCGCCGCCCGTGATCAGCGTTGCGCCCTCGGCCTTACCCTTGTCGATATAGGACAGCACTTTTTCCCGCTGCGCCATCGACACCAAAGGCCCCATCTGGGTGGCCTCATCTTGCGGATCACCAATCACAATGGCCTCAGCTCGGGCTTTCAAGCGCTCAAGGAAGGTGGCCTTGATGGCGGTATGCACAAACACCCGCGTGCCGTTGGAGCAGACCTGTCCGGTGGAGTAGAAATTCGCCAGCATCGCGCCGGAAATGGCGCTGTCCACGTCAGCATCATCAAACACGATCAGAGGCGATTTGCCGCCAAGCTCCATGGTCACATGCTTCAAATGTCCTGCCGCGGCTGCGGCAACTTTCCGCCCCGTTGGCACCGATCCTGTCAAAGACACCTTGGCCACATCAGGATGATTGACCAGCAAAGGCCCTGTCTCCCGATCACCCTGAATGACGTTGAACACGCCCTTCGGCGCACCCGCTTCCATCAAAATCTCGGCAATCTTCAACGCCCCCAGCGGCGTCATTTCCGATGGCTTGAACACCATGGCATTGCCAGCGGCCAAGGCCGGGGCCGATTTCCAGCAGGCGATCTGCTGCGGATAGTTCCACGCGCCAATGCCCACACAGACGCCAAGGGGAACCCGTTTGGTATAGGCAAAATCATTGCCCAGCGGAATATGGCTGCCGTTGAGTCCGACGGCGGCAATTCCGCCAAAAAACTCAAAACTATCCGCGCCTGATGTCGGGTCTGCTACAATGGTTTCCTGTATAGGCTTGCCCGTGTCCAGCGTTTCCAGCTCGGAGAGTTCGCGGTTGCGCTCGCGCATGATTTCGGCGGCCTTTTTCAACACGCGGCCACGCGCAGTCGGGCTAAGGGCTGCCCATTCCTTCTGCGCCCGCTTGGCCGCTGCAATTGCCCGCTCCACAATCGCAGGCGTGGCCGCATGCAGCCGCGCAATCACCTCACCCGTGGCGGGGTAGATGCTGTCAATCACGGTGCCGCTTGCGTCTTCAACGTATTCGCCATCAATGAAGTGGGAGGCTTTGGGTTGGGCTTTCATCATAAAACTCGCAATTCTTCGTAAGACACCATCACATGCTCGCGAAACGCAGGGCGCGTGGTCAGGTTTTGATAATAGCGGTGAAGAGCGGGGCGCTCTGGGCGCGTGATGTCGATATCGAAATAGCGAAACAGCACATGGCCGAATTGAATGTCAGCCAAGGTCAGCGCATCACCCCCAAGATAGGCGTGGTTTGCCAACCGCTGCTCGGCAATATCCAGCTTTGCGCCCAGAACGCCCATGGCTTTTGCAATGGCGGCGGGATCACGATCTTTCGGCGCGGTGCGTACCACACGCCAGAAAATCGGCGAGGTAAACTCCTGCGCAATATTCACTTTGGACCATTCCGCCCACATATCAACACGGGTGCGCCCGGCCAGATCATCTGGCCAGAATGGCGACGATGCATAACGGCTGGCGAGGTAGCGAAGGATCGCTCCTGTCTCAAATAGAGGGTCACTATCGCCATCTTGCAGAACCGGGACGGTGCCATTCGGGTTCATCGCCAGAAACTCCGGCGTGTCATTACCGCCATAGCGATGGCCAACATCATGGCGCACATAGTCGAGACCAAGTTCGCCAACGCACCACATCAGCGCTTGCACGTTTGAGGAGGATTTTCGGCCCCAGATGGTCAGCATCGTTACTCTCCCCTCGGATAGCGTTTACTCTCTTCCAGCACATTGAGGTCCATGTGGTTGCGCATATAGCGCTCGGACGCTTTTTGCAGCGGTTGGTGATCCCACGGGTAATAGGCTCCGTTGCGCAGCGCCTCATAAACCACCCAACGGCGGGCCTGACTTTCGCGCACGCTCGCATCAAAGCGGGCCATGTCCCACCGGGCTTGGCGTTTGGCGGTGAAATCGGCCAGTACATCGGCATAAGCCGGATCGGCGGCCAGATTGGTCAGCTCCTGCGGATCGTTTTCAAGATCAAACAATTGATCTGGATCGAGCACACAATGCACATATTTCCATTGCCCCTCACGGATACACACCATCGGCGCATAGGAGCCTTCGGCGGCATATTCCATCAGCACGGGTGCGGTGCGGGCCTCGCCACTGATCATGCCTTTCAGGCTCATGCCATCGGTCCAAGGCATGACCTCATCCATCGAAATTCCAGCCAGATCACACAGCGTTGGCGTCAGATCCAGATTGGAAGTGGGTGCCTGATGTAGACCGGGGGCAATGCCGGGGCCTGCCATCATCAGCGGCACACGGGCCGAACCTTCATAGAAATTCATCTTGAACCACAGGCCCCGCTCGCCCAGCATATCGCCGTGGTCGGAGCAGAACAGGATGAAGGTGTTGTCCAGCATCCTTGTGCGGGTCAGCGTGTCGATCAACTCGCCCACTTTATCATCAATATAGGAGATATTGGCGAAATAGGCGCGGCGCGAGCGGCGGATGTCTTCTTCTGTGACGTTGAAATTGTCATAATCACAGGCATGGATCAGCCGTTTGGAATGTGGGTCCTGATCCGCCAGCGCATCGACGTCTGGCAGAAGATGGGTGCAATCCTCATAAAGATCCCAGTATTGTTTGCGGGCCACGTAAGGGTCATGCGGGTGGGTGAAGGACACAGTCAGACACCATGGACGACGATCTGCATCATCATTCTCACGGCTCAGATGATAGAGCTTCTGATTGGCCAGAAACGCCACTTCGTCATCATATTCCATCTGGTTGGTAATTTCGGCCACGCCCGCACCCGTCACCGAGCCGAGATTGTGATACCACCAGTCGATCCGCTCACCGGGCTTGCGATAATCCGGCGTCCAGCCGAAATCGGCGGGGTAAATGTCGGTGGTCAGCCGTTCTTCAAAGCCGTGCAATTGGTCCGGCCCGACAAAATGCATCTTGCCCGAAAGTGCTGTGTAATAACCCGCGCGGCGAAGATGATGGGCGTAAGTGGGTATGGACGACACATATTCCGCCGCATTGTCATAAACCTGCGTGCGGCTGGGCAATTGTCCAGCCATAAAAGAGGCACGGGCAGGGGCGCAGAGCGGCGAGGATGTGTAGTTGTTTTGAAACCGGGCGGAGCGGGCCGTCAAGGCTTTCAAATGCGGTGCATGCAGCCAGTCTGCTGGGCCATCGGGAAACAGCGTGCCGTTGAGCTGATCGACCATGATGATGAGAATATTGGCTCTGGTCACGGTCTGGGCTCCCCAAGGTTGATGGCATGTAACTGCCCGCTGACATAGTCCTCCACCAGTGTGACAGAGGCATCAATGGACAGCGGTGCCGCCCGCAGGCTCTGGCGAATGTAAAGCCCGTCAATCATCGCCGCTGTGCCTTCGGCTATGCGCTCGGCATCCACCCTTGGGCAAAGGACCACCAGCGCATCCAGCAGATTGGAGCGCAGCCGCCGCGCATAGATCAGCAGCAAGTGCCGAGTTGCTTCCGAGCGTTGCGCTTCGGAATAGAAGGCAAGCCAGGCCGCCACGGTATCGGGTGCAAACTGGTCGGCCTGGAAGCTGATGCGGATCACGGCGCTAATCCGCTGGCGCGGGGTGTTTGCCGTGGCAAGCGCGCTTGCTGTATCGGCCTGCAATTGCCTCAACAGCGAGCGGATCGTTTCGATCAGCAATTGCTGCTTGGAACCGAAATAATGATGGGCCAAAGCGGGAGAAACCCCGGCGGTGCGGGCAATTTCAGACATGGTGACAGCCAGGGAGCCATGTGTGCCGATGGCTTTCAAGGCGGCATCCACAAGGGCTTTTCGTCTGACCGGCTCCATTCCCAGTTTCGGCATGGCCTATCCTTTCTGATAATCATCAATCTATTCTTGATTGACTGATCAATCAATAAAAATCAGCCATCGAGAGATCTGCATTGCCAGCGATGGATCAGTCCGGGGACTGTCACAAAACTTTCATCCCCGATAAAGATTTCCTTCAGGCTTTGCCGTCACCGTGCCGTAAACTTAAACAATTTGGGCGCAGGGATATTTTCAATGGTAGCGATTGCGACGGAACGCGGAGTATTGCGCCGCTATGCCAGCGATCAATTGCTGACGCTGGCGAAAGTCGTAATGGAAAATGCCATGCAGCCGATTGTCGAGGTGCAGACCGGGGCGGTCTTCGGCTATGAAACGCTGATGCGCGGTCAGGAACGGATCGGTTTCGAGACCCCGCTGGATATTCTCGACCAAGCCCATGAAACGGGGCAATTGCTGGCGCTGGAGCAGATGGTGGCCAGCAGGGCGCTGGCCAAATTTGCCAGCCTGCCCGATCATGCCGCTTATACGCTGTTTCTCAATCTCGATGTGCGGTTGATTGCACAAGGAGAGACGATTATCGACGGGCTTTTGGCGCATTTGCGCGCCGCGGGGATTGCGCCGTCGTCTGTGTGTTTTGAATTATCGGAGCGGTTCAACAATACCGAAGTGCCGGAATTTGCCGGTCTGATGGTGCGTCTGCGCAGCGCCGGCTTCAAGATCGCCATCGACGATTTCGGTGTTGGCCATGCCGAAATGAAGCTGCTCTGCGATTTCCCGATCGACTATCTGAAGATCGACCGGCATTTCATTGCAGGCTTGGACGGTCATTCACGCAAACGCCATCTGGTGAAGAACATCGTCCAGACCGCCCATGTGCTCGGCGTGCGGGTGATTGCCGAGGGGATCGAAACAGAAGCCGAGTTCATCGCCTGTCGCGAGCTTGGCGTGGATCTCGTCCAGGGCTGGTACATTGCCCGGCCCACCACCCATCTGGCCGAGCTGAAATCCCACTATCGGCATCTGAAGGATATCGGCCAGTCACGGCGCTCCAGCCAGTCGCTCGACGAAATCCTGATCCGCAAACAGATCGAGCGCCTGCCGACAGTCTATGAAAATGACAGTGTCGATAGCGTGTTCGACCTGTTTCGCCGCAACCCGCGCCAGTCGTTCTTTCCGGTTTTGAACGCCAATGGCGAGCCGCGCGGTATTATCCACGAAGTGCATTTGAAGGAATATATCTATCAGCCCTTCGGGCGCGATCTTCTGAAGAACAAGGTCTACGAGCGGACGATTTCGCAATTCGTCGATCATGCGCCAGTCGTCGGGCTCGATGCCGATGCCGACCGGCTGATGGCGATCTTCTCCAATACCGAGGGCAGTGATTGCGTGCTGCTGACCGAAAACCTGCGCTATGCGGGCGTGGTCTCGGCGGCTTCGCTGGTGCGTATCATCAATGAAAAACAGTTGAAGACCGCTCAGGAGCAGAACCCGCTGACCGGCCTGCCGGGCAATCGCGCCATTCGCGATTTCATGCAGGACAGCGGTCGTGACAGCGATGACCTCCGCCATTTCTGCTATTGCGATTTCGACAGTTTCAAACCCTTCAACGATCACTATGGCTTTCATCTGGGCGATCACGCCATTTCGCTGTTTGCCGCGCTGATGCGCCGGTATTTTTTCGCCGATGGCGTGTTTCTCGGCCATGTCGGCGGCGATGATTTCTTCATCGGTCTGATCGGCTGGACGAGCGAGGAAGTGCTGGAAATCCTCAACCGGTTGCTCTCGGATTTCCACGGCGATGTCGCCGCTCTCTATTCGCCGGAAGATCGTGCCGAAGGCCGTATTCGTGGCACCGACCGTCACGGTATCGACCGCGATTTTCCGCTGATGCGCTGCTCCATTGGCGTTCTGGAATTGCCGCAGGGGCTGGTTGTCGACGATGTCAGCCGCCTGTCCTCGGAAATCGCCAGCGTCAAGAAAAGCGCCAAGGATAGCGATAGCGGTCTGCATGTCGGCGAGCTTCGTCAGCCGGTTTGAACTGCGCCCTGAATGAGCGTCCGCGTCAATGGGCCTCCTTTTCAAACGCCGGATGGAAGCCTATCTCCGTAACCAACGAAGATAACGCGGAGATCCGGTCTTATGACGCTTCCCACTCACATGCGCTATATCGATGTCGTATCCCCCGGCGGACCTGACGTAATGAGCATCGCAACCGGTCCGGTCCCGACCCCGAAACCGGGTGAATTGCTTGTCAAAGTCGAGGCGGCAGGCGTCAACCGTCCCGATGTGGCGCAGCGCCAGGGCAGCTATCCGCCGCCGAAGGATGCAAGCCCTGTTCTCGGCCTGGAAGTGGCCGGTACAGTGGTGGCGCTGGGCGAAGGGGTGAACGATTTTGCCATTGGTGACAAGGTCTGCGGGCTGGCCAATGGCGGCGGTTATGCCGAGTTCTGCATACTGCCGGAAGGGCAAAGCCTGCCATGGCCTAAGGGGTTCGATGCGGTGAAAGCGGCGGCGGTACCGGAAACCTTCTTCACCGTTTGGGCCAACCTGTTCCAGATGGCGGGGCTGACCGAAGGCGAAACCGTGCTGATCCACGGTGGCTCGTCAGGCATCGGCACCACGGCCATCCAGCTTGCCCGCGCTTTCGGTGCCGATGTTCTGACCACGGTTGGCTCGGCTGAAAAGGCCGAGGCTTGCCTGAAGCTCGGCGCCCGCCGGGCGATCAATTATAAGACGGAGGATTTCGCCGAGGTGGTGAAGTCCGAAACGGATGGTAAGGGTGTCGATATCATCCTCGACATGATTGGCGCCTCCTATTTCGAAAAGAATATTGCCTCGCTGGCCAAGGACGGCTGCCTGTCGATCATTGCTTTTCTGGGCGGTGCCGTGGCCGAAAAGGTCAATCTCGGCCCGATCATGGTCAAGCGCCTGACGGTGACGGGATCAACGATGCGCCCGCGCACGGCGGAAGAAAAACGCGCCATCCGCGACGACCTGTTGACGAGCGCCTGGCCGCTTCTGGAGCAGGGCACCGTCGCCCCGGTCATTCATACCGTTCTGGCGTTCGACAAGGTGGCGGATGCGCATCGGCTGATGGAAGACAGCACGCATATCGGCAAGATCGTGCTGACGCTGGAATAAGTCCCCGCCAACGTTAAGTTGATCAATCACTCAGTAATGCAGCTTTTTACTTTATGTGCCTTGTCGATCTGCGATTCGTCACCTACCTTCTTATCAACGTCAACAGAAAGAAAGGAAGGTGATCCAATGTCTAATGAGATTTCGGTCTGCGTTAAAGGCTTTGGGAAGGTGATGGTCGGAAAGGGGCAGCCCTCGATTTGATCCCATCTTCCTTCGGCGGCATCTATGCCGCCGGGTCTTAAGTCAGGCCAAACTCATGCAAAATTCATGGCCGCAAGGCCAGGAGGAAAGGGTCGCGAAAGCGGCCCTTTTTGCTGTTCGGCTGATCGTTCCGCTTCATTCCATGATGTCTCTCCAGCCCCGCGCAAACTCTTGTTTTTATGGATGAGAGGGTCGGGCCTTCTGTATCCGGCGTTGGAACCCGGTGTTGCCTTGCGAATTCGATAATTCCGGTGACACGGGTGTTTGTTGTTGGAGCATCGCGTGGCCACCCTGGAACTGGTACTTTCGGCCTATCAAAGCGGCGATCTGGCCGAGGCGCTGGCGCGGGCCGATGCGACGCAGGAGACGGAGCCGGATCGGATCGCCGATCTGGATTTCCTCACCGGCGGCATCCGGCTGAAGGTGGGCGACAGGGCCGGGGCGGCCAAGGCTTTCCTGAAAGTGGCGCAGAGCACATCGCTCAAGGCGAGTGACTGCCTGGTGATTGCCATCGATCTGCTTTTTGCCGAGGGCCAGTTCGAGGCGCTGGCCGGGCTTGCAGATCTCGTTGCAAAACGGCTTGCCGATCATCAGACGGCGGTGTTCAAGGTCGTGACCGCCTTGTCCACGCTTGGGCGGCTCGCCGAAGCCCATGCGATTATCGGCGGCCTGGATTGCCAAAAGCGCCCACATCTCAATCTTCTCATTGCTTTCCTTGCCACATCGACGGACAGGGACGGGCTCTATGTCGTTCTGCTGGCCAATGCCGCGCGCTACCCCGATAATGCTTTTCTGCTCGCCGCCCTGGCGCAACGCGCCCAGGAGCGCTGCGATTTCGCTGTGACGGATCATTTTGCGGCCCGGTTGCAAGAACCAGGTTTCGGGGAGCGTCTGGCGGCTTTTGAGCTGGGTTTGGCAAGGATCATCCGCACCGATGACGAGCGTGAGGCGGCAAAGCCGTTTTTCGGAGCGCTCGAAGTCATGCGTCACCGCGCGCAAGTGGCAGAACCTCTTTCGCGTCGGATGATTCGCCCGCAAGGCCGGCTTCGCATCGCCTATTTTTCCAGCGATTTTCGCCTTCATCCGATGATGACGCTGATCTATGACGCCCTGTTGCAGCATGATCGGTCGCGGTTCGATATTATCCTGTTGTGCAATTCTCCTGCCGGTTCAGAGGCTTATCAATCGACGTGGCCGGAGCAATTGCGCGGCGAAGTCGTCCGGGTTCGCGACCTGTCCAGCGCGGCCATCATCGAATGGATACGCCAAAATGAGGTGGATATCCTGGTGGATCTGAATGGGCATACGGCGCGGGCAAGGCTTGATGTCACCGACCTTTGCGATGCACCGATCAAAGTTACCTATATGGGATTTCCCGGTGCGGTGGTTGGGGTCGATCTGGACTATGCGATCACCGATCCGATCATCACGCCCGATAGCAGCAAGCTCCATTATCAGGAAAAGCTCTGCCGTTTGCCGGAAACCTATATGGCCAACAGCATATCAGGCCGGACCTGGCAAAAGAAGGCAAGCCGCGAGGTGGTTGGCTTGCCATCCGGTCGGTTCGTGTTCGGCTCGTTCAACGGGTCGCAGAAGATCGACCGCCAGGCGATCCGTATCTGGTCGCAGATTCTGAAGCGTGTGCCTGAAGCCGTCCTTTCCATAAGCTGCGCTCGACCTACGGTGGCCGACAATCTTCGCGTCGCCTTTGCGCAGCAGGGCATCGATGCCGGGCGATTGATCTTCTTCGATAATAGCCCGCTTGCGGAGTTTCTGGCCCGCATGTCGGCAACCGATCTGGTGCTCGACACCTTTATCTACAACGGGCACACAACGACATCCGATGCGCTGTGGGCAGGCGTTCCTGTCTTGACGAAGAAGGGCAGGGCATTCGCGGGCCGTGTCTCCGAAAGCCTGCTGAAGGCTGTCGGCCTGCCGGAACTGGTGGCGCAGGATGCGGATGATTTTGTCGCCCGCGCTGTGGAGTTCGCCGAGCATCCGGACCGGCTGGAAGCGCTTCGGGTTCGTCTGCGCACCCAGATTTTAATCGCGCCGCTGTTTGATGCCGAGCGCTTCACGCGTCATCTGGAGCGCGGCTACGAGATGATGGCGGAGCGGGCGCGGGCGGGCCTTGCGCCCGATCATATCGATGTTCCAGCTTTGCCTGCGCGCAACGAACCGTTTTTCACGCCGCAAGAGTCAGTCCATGGCGACGTTTGATGCGGCGGTAAAGGCCTATCAGGCCGGGGATTTCGACGCGGCGCTGGGTGCGGCGCGTTTTGTGATTGCCAAAAAAGCGCCCAACCATGCGATGGCGCAGGCCCTGATTGGCAATATCCTGCTGAAACGCGGTGACAAGCCAGCCGCCGCCACCGCTTTTGTCCAGGCGGCACAGGCCAATCGCGCCGAGGCCCCCGCCTTTCTGAAACTGGCGGCGACTCTGTTTCTTCAGGCCGGACAGGCGGACGATGTCCGCCGGATCGGCTTGGAGGCAGCCCTTCTCAATCGCGCCGATCCGGCCTTCGTACTGGTTATGGCTCAAACCCTGCTGGCGCCCTGGGATGACCCGGCCCGTCAGGCGGTGACACAACTGATCCCTTATCTTGACCGGACGAGTGGTCCGGCGATGTTTTTTGCGGCCAGTTTCTACCGCGCCAATTGGCAATTGCCTGAGTTGAAAACGCTGCTGGACGAGGCCCGTGGCGGCGTGCCTGACGATGTCTCCATCGAAGGCCTGCGCTTTGCCAGCGCCCATGACCTGGTCGATCTCGCCACCATCGCCCGTCATCAGGCGTTGATGACTACCCCGGACGAGCCTTACGCGCGCGCTGTCTTGCAGGTCGAGCAGGCGCTGTCCCGTGTGCTCTGGTGCGAAGACCAGAGTTTGCAGGCCAAGCCCGTGCGCGAGCATCTGGCGCTGGCGAAAAGCTTTGCCGCCCGCCAGCCGCGGCGGAAAATCGGAATGGCCGAACAACCCCTGCATATCGGCTATCTCTCCAGCGATTTTCACGCCCATGCAACTATGACCCTGTTTCTCGACAGCCTGCTGGCCCATGATCGCAGCCGGTTCAGGATCACGCTGTTTTGCTATACCGCAAAGACCTACAGCGCCGATCAGCAGGCGATGCCGGAGCAGTTGCGCCGCGAACTTGTCAGCCTGCGCGATCTTTCCGACGAGGCGGCGGCTGGCGAAATCGACCGTCGGCAAGTCGATATTCTGGTCGATCTGAAAGGCCATACGCCGGGTGCCAGGCTCGGCATCGTCAATCTGTCGTCGGCGCCAGTTAAAGCAACCTATCTCGGCTTCCCCGGCCCGGTATCCGGCGTCGATCTGGATTATGCCATCACCGATCCGGTGGTGACACCTGATAGTGCCGAGGCTTTTTACCAGGAAAAATTCTGCCGCCTGCCGGAGTGCTATCAGGCCAACAGCGCTGCCAGCCGTCCGCAACCAAGGCCGTCGCGGCGTGCTGATCATGGGGTGCCGGAGCATGCCTTCGTTTTTGCGTCCTTCAACGGCGTCCACAAGATCACGCCGCAGACCATGTCCCTGTGGGCTAGAGTATTGCGGGCCGTACCCGATAGCCTGTTGTGGATGCTTTGCCCGGATGCCGTTGCAAGAACCAACCTGGAGGCGGGCTTTGTGGCGGAAGGCATTGATCCGGCCCGCATCCTGTTTGCCGCCAAGCGAGATTATGGCGACCACGTCCACCGGCTGCCGCTGGCCGATCTGGCGCTCGATACCTTCCCTTGCAACGGCCACACGACGACCTCCGATATGCTTTGGGGTGGGCTGCCGGTCTTGACCAAACGTGGGCATTGTTTTGCCGGGCGGGTGTCGGAAAGCCTGTTGAAGGCTGTCGGCCTCGATCAACTGGTGGCTGATGATGAGGAGGCGTTCGTCAGTCTGGCCGCAGAGCTGGCCCGGAAACCGGACAAGATCGCGGCGCTGAAAAACCACCTTGCCGCCAGCCGCCATGCCGCGCCGCTGTTTGATACGCTTCGCTTTACCCGGCATCTGGAGCGAGCCTATGAGATGATGGCGGAGCGCGCCCGTGCTGGCCTTGCGCCCGCCCGCATCGACGTTCCGGCTTTGCCGGGGTAAGTGTTTAACGCTGCCGCCGGGCAAGCCTCGGGCAATGGTTTTCCTCTATCCGACATGACGCTACGGCAATTTTCTGCCGTCGCATGGATTTAACATGCAGGTGGCTTGGCGGATCATGGCTCAAGATATGGATTTGGCGCTCACTGCCTACCGGCAGGGCGCGTTCGAAAAGGCTCTCAGTCATGCGCAGGCGGCAGCCAGGCAATTGGCGCGAGCCGGACAGGCCGAAATGTTGGCCGCCAATATCTATCTGAAGCTCGGCCAGAAGATCGAGGCGGCGCAAGCCTTTGCCCGGTCGGCAGCGGCTTTGCCGGAAAAGCGCGCCGAGTTTCTGAAATTCGCCGCCAAGCTCTATCTGGCCGAGCGGCGGGCCGATCTTCTGAAAGGCATTGCTGCTGCAGCAGCGCACGCCAATGCAGACGATGCGGGTTTTGTCGGCGAGATCGCCAACATGCTGCTGGGGGCAGGCATGCATCCGCCACTGGATGAACTGGTGTCGCTTCTCGATCCGGCCAATAATTGGCATTTGCAGATCATCGTCAACCACTACCAATTGACCCGCAAACCGGAAAAACTGAAGCCGATCATCGAAAAGCGCTATGCGGAAAGCCCCGAGGACAGTTTTATCGCGGTGAATTATTTCAAGTTCTGCCGCTCCAGCCTGGTCTTTCCGGTGGAAAGGCAATGGCTTGAGATGATGAAGACGCCTGATGATCCATTGACGGCGGAAATTCTCTATCGCGACCAGCCTCTGTCGCGCTGCTACTGGAGTGACGATCAGGCGGTGATCAACGGTCCTTGCGGCGGCACTGACCTGCTTCAGCGTAATGTGAGCGCTGCGATGCCCCGGCGCACCATTCGTCCTTTGGGCGAAAAACTCAAGATCGGGTATCTCTCTTCGGATCTGACCATCCACGCCACCATGTATCTTCTTTACGATGTCTTTCTGGCGCATGATCGCAGCCGTTTCGACATTACTTTCTTTTGCCATACGCCGCCTGGTCAGGCCGCCATCCAAAAGACCTGGGACCCGGTGCTGCAATCGGAAATCATCGCTGTCGGCCAGATGGACAATGACGGGATCGCCCAGGACATCAGCCGGCGCGGCATCGACATTCTCATCGACTTGAAGGGGCACACGGCGGGCAACCGGCTCGCTGCCGTTGCTCTTTCGGATGCGCCGGTCAAGGCGACCTGGATCGGCTATCCCGGCTCGGTGCGTGGTGCGGGGCTCGATTATCACATTACCGACCCCATCGTCACACCTGACGATGCCAAGTCCTGGTTTGAGGAAAAGCTCTGCCGCCTGCCGGAAACCTATCAGGGTAATTGCAGCCTGACCAAGCCGCGCCCCAAGCCATTGACGCGAGCCGATCACAGGCTGCCGGAAGGAGCTTTGGTGTTTGCGTCCTTCAATTCTCCTGCCAAAATCAGCCCGCAAACTGTCGATTTATGGGCTAGCATTATGAAAGCCGTGCCGGACAGCCTGCTGTGGATATTGTGCAGCGGGCCGCAATTGCAGGCTAATTTCGCTGATGAATTCGCCCGGCTCGGCATTGGCCGTGAGCGCATCGTCTTTGCCGAAGGGGCGGACTATCCCGATCATCTCAGCCGGGTGGGTCTGGCTGATCTGGCGCTCGACACCTTCCCCTATAACGGCCATACCACGACATCCGATCTGCTGTGGGGCGGCCTGCCGGTGCTGACGAAAAAGGGCCGTAGCTTTGCCGCCAGGGTGTCGGAAAGCCTGCTGACGGCCATCGGCCTGCCCGAACTGGTGGCCCTGGATGATGAGGATTTCGTCGAAAGGGCTATAGATTTCGCCAGTCACCCGGAAAAGATCATTGCATTGAAACAGAAGCTCGAGGCGAACCGCCGCATCGCGCCGCTGTTTGACACCGAACGCTTCACCCGCCATTTGGAAAGCGCCTATGACATGATGGCCGCGCGCGCCCGGGCAGGGCTTGCGCCCGACCATATCGACGTGCCGGCCCTGGCGAAGCGGCAGACGCCGTTCCGGAACGAAAGCCTGCCGGAACTGCTGCTTGCCATGGCGGCGGGTTTTGAGCACGACAAGGCGTCAGCCTTCGCTTGCGTTGTCGCAGCCTATCGCCGTGGTGATCATAGGACGATCCTCGGTCTTGTCGATGTTCTCGACGCAAACGGTCAGGCAGACAACATGCCCGGCGTTCTGGCTGGGATGATTGCCGAGGCTTATGAAAATACAGGCCATGCCGAAAAGGCGGCGGCGCTCTATGCGATAGCCGGCATGGCGTCGGGAATCGGCAAGGGATGGGCAGACACTTGCCGGCTTCTTCTTGAAAAGGCGATGCTGCTTTATAATGGTCTGCTGGCTGACAGGAAAATCATCCATTTAGCCGGTTATGACGTGTCACGCCGTCTCCTGGAGATTGTGCCTCGTCACCCGGTTGCTTATCTTTATTTTCGACATGCCATGCATCAAATGGCGGCGATTGAAGATCTGAGACCTGCCAATGCCTTGGCGCTGGACAAAATCCGGGCAGGCGATGCATTTTTCCGCCGCAATGAAATCCTGTTTGATCACGTGACCTGGTGTGGTGACGAGGCTGTCAACGCCATGATCGATGTCAGCGGCATCTATCGGCCTTTTAACGAGGACATGCGTCAGGCACGCCGTACCCGTCCGCATATTTATGGCCAAAAAATAAGATTGGGCTATGTGTTTTCCGATTTCCATCCCGGCCATCCGGTAATGCGGGTAATGCGCGGCGTCTTTGCCAGTCATGACACGTCGCGTTTCGATCTTTCCTTTTTCTGCATTGCCCGTAACAGCTTCAATGCTGAAGAAACGGCTTTTCGTGAGAATCTTGGCTCGATAATCCACCTTGGACATTTGTCACTTGATGCCGCACATCAGGCCATCCGCTCGGCGGCTATCGATGTTCTCGTCGATCTCAACGGCCCGACGGCGGGCGGTTGGCCGGACCTTATCAATAGCGGCCCAGCGCCCATTCAGGTTGCCTACATCGGGTTTCCCGGCAGCAGCCTTGGCATCGATTGTGATTATGTCATCGGCGATCGCTTCGTTACTCCCGATAGAAGCTCACCTTATTATCATGAGAAATTTTGCCGTCTGCCGGAAAGTTATCAGGCTAACGACAATCGCGATCGCCCGCAGCCTGAGCCCGTCCGCCGGGCAGATCTCGGCCTCGATCAGGGGTTTCTATTTTCCTCTTTCAACGATATTCGCAAGGTGACGCCGGAAAGCATTGATCTCTGGTCGCAGGTCCTGGCCCGGGTTCCTCAATCCAAGATGCTACTGATCCGCACCAATCCGATACAAGAGCACAATATTATCGCCGCCTTTACCAAAAACGGCATTGCGGGCGAGAGGATCGTCTTTGGCGGAAGGCTTGACTATGCCAGCCATTTGTCGCGTATCGCGGCCACCGATCTTGGTCTCGACAGTACGCCTTACAATGGGCATGCCACCACTTCCGACATGCTGTGGGCCGGATTGCCGGTGCTGACCATTAAGGGGACGCACTTCGCCTCGCGTGTTTCGCAAAGCCTGCTGAACGCTGTGGGACTTGCGGAACTGGTGGCTGAAACGCCGCAGGCATATGTCGAAATGGCCGTGCGTCTTGCCAATACGCCGGAGGCCTTGGCCGGGTTGCGGCATAAGCTTGTCGCCAATCGCATGACGGCGCCGCTTTTCGACACCGAGCGCTTCACCCGGCATCTGGAACGCGCTTTCGAGATGATGGTGGCACGGGCCAAGGCGGGGCTTGTTCCCGACCATATGGATGTGCCAGCCCTGGCGAAGCGGCAGACGCCCTTCCTGTTGAAGGATACTGCATAATTCCTTAAATCGGCATGGATTTAAGCAGAAAATTGTGCAGCAGATATAAAGCGCTACCGTGAACCTGAGTGCGCCATATATGGTGCACGGCGCTGTAATCCGCGTGCGGGCTTGTTTCGCAATGCGCGGCATCGCATTGTGAAGCAACCGAGGTCAGTCAATCAAATTTATCCTGTGACGTTCCCAAGATCCAAGGCCCCTGTTATGACCAATCCCATTACCGTTGAAGTCACCCGAGGAAACCGCGTCGAAAGCCGCCATCATGGCGTGGCCGTGGTGGTGGATAGCGATGGACAGGTAGTGTTTTCCGCCGGAGATATCGAGGCTGGCGTGTTTCCCCGCTCGGCCTGCAAGGCCATGCAGGCCCTGCCTCTGGTGGAAAGTGGTGCGGCGGATGCCTATGGGTTTGGTGACAAGGAACTGGCGCTGGCCTGTTCCTCCCACTCCGGCGAGGATGAACATGTGGTTCTGGCGGCGCTGATGCTGGCCAGGGCCGGGCTGGATGTGGATGCGCTGGAGTGCGGCGCCCATTGGTCTTTCGACCAGAAAACCCTGATCCATCAGGCCCGCACATTGGAAAAGCCGCAGGCGCTGCATAACAATTGCTCCGGTAAACATGCCGGTTTCGTGTGCGCCTGCGTGCATGCTGGCTATCAGGTCGAGGGCTATGTGGAATACGACCATCCCCTGCAACGCGATATCCGGGCGACCATGGAAAGCCTGACAGGCGCCGTGCTCGACCGCGACCATTGCGGCACTGATGGTTGTTCGATCCCGACCTATGCGGTGCCGTTGAAGGCGCTGGCCCATGGTTTTGCCAGGATGGCAACGGGGCAGGGTCTGGAACCGCTGCGCGCCAAGGCCTCCAGACGGTTGATCGATGCCTGCATGGCGGAGCCCTATTACGTGGCGGGGACTGCACGCGCCTGCACGAAGATGATGCAGGTCGCCCCGGGGCAGATCTTCGCCAAGACCGGGGCCGAAGGGGTGTTTTGCGCCGTTCTGCCGCAACAAGGCCTGTCGATTGCAGTCAAGGCGGATGACGGCACGACGCGCGCCGCCGAGGCGATGGTAACGGCGCTGCTGGCCCGCTATTTCGAAAAGGACAGTTGCGAGCGACTGGCCCTGATGGCCATAGCCAACAAGCCGATGCACAATTGGACAGGTCGCCATGTCGGTGACGTGAGGGTGACGGACGTGCTGTTTTCCTGATCCGACGCATCTTCATGCTCTGAAGACTGACATATTCTGAAGACTGATCACGCCTGAAAAAGCGCGATCCCTGTTGCCTGATAGGGAGTAAGGCGCGCCGCCTCCACGCTGGGCCCGACGATCAATCCCGCTAGAGCCGAGAGCGGCAGGATCTGACAGGGCGACAGCGTATCGAGCTTTTCCGCCGTCAGGCAGAGATAGGTTTCGGCGCTAACCGAGGCGATCAGCCGTTTGATTGCCGCTTCCTCGGCGTCGCCGGTGGTGACGCCGTGCTGAGGGTGGACGGATGTCGCACCTAGGAAGAACAGATGCGGGCGCAGCCTTGCAATCGCCTCCGCGGCCACCGCACCCACCGCCACCATCGAATGCCGATAGAGCCGCCCGCCAATCAGGATGACCTCGATATCGCTGCGCCTTTCCAGCTCGATGGCAATGGTCGGGCTATGGGTCATTACCGTCAGGCCGAGATTTTGTGGCAGCAGCCGGGCAATTTCGGCATTGGTCGTGCCGCCATCCAGAAAGATCATCTGTCCCGGCTGGACCAGTTCCACGGCTCGGGTCGCCAAAGCCTGTTTCTCACTGCCCGCCCGGCTTTTCCGGGTCGAAAAATCCGGCAGATCAGGCGAAAGCGGCAGCACACCGCCATGCACGCGGGTGAGCAATCCTGCCGCCGCCATGTCGCGCATATCACGGCGAATGGTGTCCTCCGACAGGTCGAGTTCAGCGGCGAAATCCTTGGCGATCACCCGCCCATCGCGTTGCAAACGGGAGAGAATGAGAGCCTTGCGTTGGTGAGTCAGCATTGCACGAAATTACCTGAAAATTTACATAATCACATATATTGACGATTTTGACTCGACTCTCAAGTAAAATCGTGCAGATTTATGGACGTTCGTGCAGATTTATGGAGAGAGAAATGCTGATTTTGATTGCAGGCCCTTATCGCTCGGGTACCGGTGACGACCCGGTAAAAATGGCGGCCAATCTCAAAGCACTGGAGGCCCCGTCCCACGCGTTGTTTCAGGCCGGACATGTGCCGATGATCGGGGAATGGGTGGCGTTGCCAATCTGGCACGCAGCGGGTGGTACGGCTGTCGGCGATGCGCTTTATGAGGAGATTTTCCACCCGGTCGCGGGTCGGCTGCTGGCGCTTTGCGATGGTGTCTTGCGCTTGCCCGGCGCGTCCAAAGGCGCAGACAACGACGTGCGGATTGCCAACGAACGCGGCATTCCCGTGTGGACCCGGCTGGAGGATGTGCCAGGTGTGGGTGTGTAATATGAGGATGCGCGATAGCGAACCTTCGTAGAACAGACGAGCCGAAGCCGGGCATTTGCCCGGTTTTGGCCGGAGATCATAAAGGAGGCGCGGTTGCAAATCCAATAGAACACATGAGCTAATGGATTCCCTCTATCTCCCATGCCACTGGATGATCCGGGATGACCCCGCAAGATTGCGGCGGTGAGCGGCAGGAGCGATCAAATCGTCGTTTCTGCCAGGATTGTGGCCAGGATTGTGGAGAGAGTAGGGGACAGATGTTGATGAGAAGAGTGTTGCACGGGCTTTTTATTCTGGTGATTTTGTCCGGTCTGGTTTCATGCCAGACGCCGCAGGAATCGGCCAATAGCGCGGAAATGACCTGTAGCGCTCAAGGCTTGAAGCCGGGAACAGCGCGCTATCGCAAGTGCGTCGGGGCGACCTATCAAAGCAATCGCATGCAGGCCAAGCAGGCTGAAAGCAATGTGGCTGCCGGGGCGGCGATCGGCGTCCTCGGAGGCGCGGTTATTGGCGCAAGCCTCGACCGGCACCGTTACTACCATCGCTGCGGGCCTTGGGGCTGCTATTGAGCATAGGGGCTAAGTGGTCCTGGCATCGGCAAGACGACGCTGATGCCAGGGCGAAGATGCAGACCATACCTGCCTTCCGATCATTTCAAATACCTCAAACTCTTCAAAAGTCTGAGGTATTTAAACGCAGAATGCGGGCGATGCTTTCCAACGGGTCATTGTCTTACATCGGTGGCACGACGCCCTTGGTACCGACAACCACGCGGCTCGAGGCGATTGTGCCATCCTCGGCTTTTTCGGCATTCACGAACACGGTGGCGCCGCTCTTCAGGTCGGCTTCGACGGCAGGGGCGAAGGTGACGATGGGCGTGCCTTCGGGAATGGAGATGGTTTTTTCACCGCCCTTATAGGTCAGGGTCAGGGTCGGGCCATCGACAGCTTTGACGGCATTGGCCACGGTGGCATTGGTCATCGTGCTGCCGGGCTGAAGATCCCAGGGGCGGCTGCCTTCGCCGGTGCCTTTCATGGCGGCGGGGAAGATCACCACTTCCAGCGCATTGTTGCCGCCATCCGATTTGGGGGCCGAGGCAATGCCGACAAAATCGCCGGGCTTGATGGCATCGGCGGAGGCCTTGGCGACGCTGGAGATTTTCCAGCCGTCCTTCAGGGCAATCTTCGCGGTCTCGCCCTCGCGGGTCTTGACCGTCAGCACCTTGCCCTCAAAGTTTTCAACCGTGCCGCGAATGCGCAGCGCTTCCGCCGCCTCTGCACTCATGCCGATACCCAGTGCCAGCAGGGTGCCTGCTAAAAGGGAGAGGGTGGTTTTCGATCGTACCATCTTTGTGCGTAGCATGGTGCTGCTCTTTCTGTTGAACCTGTCGCCATAATCCTAACAGATCTGACCTCTGCCGCTGCTCTTTCAAGGCGCGGACACGAATAGTTGAGAGCACAGACGTTGGTGTCGGTTACTTGACCGGCTCAGCCGTTGCCACGGTTCCTGGTGCGCGCCGGCAGCCGGAAAACACGTCGAGGGCGGGATTATAGACCTTGGTCGCCACATCCATCAGGCCCAGCACGCTGTGGAATAGATTGTCGTGGGAGCGCGGTTCGGCTGTGGTCTTTGCCAGACAGGCCCGATCATAACCGGCATCCTGGGCGAGATCGTCGGCCAGCCAGAACAGCAGCGGCACATGAGTTTGCTCCGTTGGAGCGACCATATACGGCATGCCGTGCAGGTAAATGCCGTTTTCGCCCAGCGACTCGCCATGATCGGACAGATAGACAACGGCGCCAGCCAGCGTGGCGGACCGCTGTTTCAGCGCGTCGATCACCTCGGCAACGATATGATCGGTGTAGAGAATAGTGTTGTCATAGGCATTGCGGATTTCCTGCGCGCTGCATTTGCCAAAATCATTGGCCCGGCAATCCGGCTTGAACCGGCGAAACTCCTCCGGATAGCGCGCGTAATAGGCAGGCCCATGGCTGCCCAACTGATGCAGCACCAGCACGCTGTCGCCCTTGATCCCGTCCAGCCAGCCATTCAGCTTGTCGGTCAGGATACCATCCAGACATTCACCATCCTTGCAAAAGCGCGGATCGGCAGACGGAGGCAGAAACGTATAAGGCACCCGGTCGGCGACATTGTAATGGCCGGTGTCATTGTCCAGCCAGGTCACGGAGACCTTGGCATAGCCCAGCACATCCAGCAGGTTTTGCCGTTCGGCGGCCTTGCGGTGGCTATAGCTTGCCCGCGTCAGGTCGGAGAACATGCAGGGGATGGACACCGCCGTTGCCGTGCCGCAGCTGGTCGTGTCGCTGAAATAGGTCACGCCCCGGGCTTTCAGTTGCGGATTGGTGTCGCGGTCATAGCCGCCCAGCGAGAAATTTGCCGCCCGTGCGGTTTCCCCGGCAACGATGACCGTGACGCGCGGCTTGGTGATGGCGGCGGTATTGATCCGGTGGGCGTCGGTGCCGATCGGTTGAGCGACGATATTGCGGTCCCGGTTGGCGTCGATGGTATAGCGCGCCGCATTGGCAATCGGCAGGAACGGGTTCAGTCGGTCGAGAATATCATTATGGGCGCGTCCGACGCCTGCAAAGGTTCGGTAATCGCTGAAGCCGGCGGCGGCAAACACCGCGACGCAGGCGATGATGATGCCAGCATTATGGGCAAGCTTGCTGAGGAAGGGCCGGTGGCGGACCCGCAGCCAGACAATCAGCAGCGAGGGCAAAAGACCGGTCAGAACCACATGCATCAGAAAACGGGGCGTGAGCAGATGGGCCGTCTCCGCCCCGGTCGAAACGGCGGCATTGCGGATCATTTCGCGGTCGATGATCGTGCCGAACTGGTCGGTAAACCAGGATGATAACGAGGCGGTGATCACCAGGAAGATCAGCACCGGCTTTACCAGATATTTTGCCGAGAACAGCGTGAGGATCGCCAGGCACATGGCGGAAATGCCGAGCGCAAACAGACCGAAGGCCAATGGTGAGGTATCGGCCAGATAGCCATGCGCCTTGATCCAAAAGGTGGCGTTGGTCACCGCCAGCAGATAGGCAGTGGTCAGAATACACAGCGTCACGCTGCCGATCTGCGGTCTGAACGGGAAGACGCTGGTTTTTCCGGCACGATAATTCAAGCAACGTCCTCCACATGACCGTTTTATGTCGGTCGCATGGCACGCAGTCCTGACAGGAAGCTGAACATTGGAAAATACTAAATAACGAATTCAGGCGCTAGAAACTGACCTTTCCACAGAATGTATCGGCGGTAAAAGCAATTTCAGGTTGTTTTTAGGGGTGTAGGCTGGCCCAACCTGCTGGTGAGCCACTATCGGACAGATCAAAGCTCCAGCCGCATCAGGATCTGCGGCCCGGCCTTGCCGCCGAGATAGGTTTGGCCGGTATCCTGCCAGCCGCTTTTTGTGTAAAGGCTTATCGCCGCCGGATTGCGCAGGTTGACGGTGAGAAAACAGTGTCTGGCCGGATAATGGCGGGCGAGATAGGCGGGCAGGGCGGCCATGGCTGCCGTGCCATAGCCTTTTCCCTGAAATTGGCTGCCGACAATCAGCGCCCGCAGGCCGAGATCGCCGGGCTGGAAACCGTGCTCCGCCAAGTCAAAACCGGAAAGGCGGGCATGATAGTCCCGGTCGATCTTGAAGAAGCAGATAGGGTCATCGCTGACACTGCCGATGTGAAAATCCACCGTTTGATCGTTATCGTCGATAACGTTTTCGATGGGCCCAGCAAAGATCTGCTGCTCTAGCGGCAAGGATAGATGCAGGGCGCGGTCGTCGCGCGCCAGCGGCGCCAGGGTCAGAGCCGGGCGCATCGCTTACTCCGCAGCCCGCCTTTCCCACATGGCCTTGAAGGCCGGGCGGCTCTGGCAGCGGCCAAGCCAGGCACTGACGCTCGGATGGGCGTCCATCACCGGCGTATAAGGCTGGGCGTAGCGAACGATTTCGGCGAGATTGATGTCGGCTACGGTGAAACGGTCGGAAACGGCGAATTCCTTGGCCGAGAAATGCTTTTCCAGCACGGCCATCGGCCGTTTCAACAACCGGGCGGCAGCCGCAGCTTCCGATTGGCCCGCTTCGCTGTCCAACCGGCCATCCATGGAGATCCGGGAGATTTTCAGCGCATTGCCTTCGATTTCGGTGGCAGCAAACAGCGACCACTGCATCATCAGCGCATCTTCCTCCAGATCCCTCGGACCGATCTCGCCGCCATATTGCTTGGCAAGATAGAGGGTGATGGCAAGCGATTCGAACAGAACCAACCCGTCATCTTCAATGGCGGGGATAGCCCCGAACGGATTGATCGCCAGAAAGGCCGGAGATTGCGTATTGATCGGCGCATCCGGTGCCAGCGGATTGTCCACCTTCACCGCCTGCAACACCGGGATATGATCGAAGGCCAGCTCAAGCTCTTCCGCAAGCCATATGACGCGCGTGGCGCGGGATTTATAGCAGCCATAGACTTTCAACATGGATGGGCTCCCTAGATGATGTTGGCGCAGAGGCTATCCTTGAAATGCCACCTTGGGAAGCACGGGATTGACACTGAAAACAGTTTGCTCCTATCAATCTTAACAGGGTCCGCAGTTCACCCAGACGTCACCGCTCCTGGAAAGGAGAGCTAAACCTGCATCATCCAAGATCCACGGCACGCTTTATTGCGCCCGCTGGCAGGACGGTGGCTACCGGCATGGCATGGGCGCATGTATCGAAGGATAAAGCGATGTCGCGTCTGACTTACTCTTATGAAATTGCAGATGTTTCCGATCTTGCCCGCCGTCTTGGCCGCGAACTTCAAAAGCATGAGGGAGCACCCGGCCATGTCGAGCTTCTCAATATGCTTGCCCGTGCCTCGGGCCACACCAACTTCCAGCACTGGAAAGCGTCGCGTGCGGCCCAGGCGAGGCTGGCTTTGCCAAAGGCTGCCGACCCGCCGGTTGATTACCGGCTTGTCGAGGCAGTGGCGCGCTGCTTTGATGGCAAGGGCGCGCTGATCCGCTGGCCATCGAAAACCAGCCACCAGCGGCTGAGCCTCTGGAAGCTTTGGGCGGTCTTTCCCGCCGATAGGGACATGCCCGAAGCGGCGGTCAATGCCTTGCTTAAAAGCTTGAACGGCTTTGGCGATCATGTCCTGCTGCGCCGGGAAATGGTCAACAACAGGCTGTTATCGCGCACTCCCGATTGCCGTTTCTACCGGCGGATGGAAAGCCGCCCGCCGCCGGATGCTCTGGCCTTGATCGGACTGTGACGGCGGCTCCGGCCACCGTCATCGTCGGCAAGCCCCGTCAATAGCCCTTGGCGGAACCGGCCACGGCCCGGGTGTCGATGGCGCCAAAATAGCCGGATGCCTTGTCCCCGGCCTTGGCAATGTCGGCTACGCTTTTGCCGCCGACCAGAATGCCGGCGGCCTGGCCCCAGACCGGGCCGTCATTGCCGCCATCAAGCGTATAGCCCATGTCCTTCAGCTTCTGGAGCGTATCGGGCGATAGCGCGTAGGGCTCGTAATAGATCTTGTCCGGCTGCCATTGATGGTGAATGCGTGGTGCGTTGACGGCGGCGGAAATGTCCATGCCGAAATCCACCACGTTGAGGATTGATTCCAGCGTGATGGTGATGATGCGCGAGCCGCCGGGGCTGCCGATCACCATGAACGGCTTACCATCCTTGGTAACGATGGTCGGGCTCATCGAGGACAGCGGGGTTTTCTTCGGGGCAATCGCATTGGCCTCGCCCTGCACCAGGCCGTAGAGATTGGCCACACCGGGCTTGGAGGTGAAATCGTCCATCTCGTTGTTGAGCAGAATACCGGTGCCGGGGGCGACCACGCCCGCGCCGAACGAGCCGTTCAGCGTATAGGTGACGGAGACCGCGTTGCCCTGACCGTCGATGATCGAATATTGCGTGGTCTCGGTGCTTTCCTTGCCGCCGAACGGCTTCAGATTGGCGGATTGACCGGCTTTACCAGGAGTGATCTTGGCGCGGATCTCGGCGGCATAGGCCTTGTCCAGCATTTTTGGCAGCGGATTGTTGACGAAATCAGGATCGCCCAGCGCCGCATTGCGGTCGACATAGGCATAGCGCATCGCCTCAACCATCTGGTGCACGGTGGTGGCCGCGCCATAGCCCTGCTCGGCGAGCGGATAGGCCTCTAGAATGTTGAGGATTTCGCAGATGATCACCCCACCCGAGGATGGCGGTGGCGAGGAGATGATGTGGTAGCCGCGATAGTCGCACTCGACCGGCTTTAGCTCTCGCACCGCATAGGTTTCGAAATCGGCGGCGGTCAATATGCCCTTGCCATCGGCGCTGGCCTTGGCAATCGCCTGGGCGGGCATGCCCTTGTAGAAAGCGTCGGGGCCTTTTTCGGCAATGCTGGCCAGCACTTGGGCAAGATCCGGCTGTTTCAGCACTTCGCCTGCGCCATAGGGCGCGCCATCGGCTTTCAGGAAGATTTTTGCCGCCGCCGGGTCTTTGGCCAGCCGCTTGGCGCCACCGGCCAGAATGGCGGCATCGCCCTGGTTGAGCGTAAACCCGTCGCGGGCCAGCGCAATCGCCGGGGCAAGCAGGGCGGTACGGTCCTTGGCGCCGTATTTTTCCCGCGCCAGTTCCAGCCCCTTGACGGTGCCGGGTACGCCGACGGCCAGATAGCCATCCAGGCTGGCACGCGGCACGATCTCGCCCTTGTCGTCGAGATACATATCCTTCTTGGCGGCCAGCGGCGCCTTTTCACGGAAATCGATGAAATCGGTGCTGCCATCTTTGAGGCGAATGGTCATGAAGCCGCCGCCGCCGATATTGCCGGCGGTCGGATAGGTCACAGCCAGCGCGTATCCGACGGCCACGGCGGCATCGACGGCATTGCCGCCGGATTTCAGCACCGCAACGCCGATATCGGTGGCCAGATGCTGGGCCGTGACCACCATGCCATTGCGGCCTTCGACCGGAGCAGGCGAGGCGGCATGAAGCGATGTCATCGGCGCAAGCACCAGTGCCAGCGCCGTCAATAGGCCCGATGATGGGAACAACCAAGATCTGGAGCGGAACATAATCATGAAAACGACCTCTGGAGCACAACAGGTTTTCGTTTGTCTTTTCGGAAAAATCGGATTTCCCTTTTCCGGGACAATCATTGGCCGGAAGAGAATACGGTCATCCAGCGAGGTCGAAAGGTATCACCCATAACGGATCTTGCAACCACGGCAGCGGCAAGATCGGACCGATTTTCAGATCGATCGTTTCATGCGCACCCGATGTCATGCAAAACCGGCGGCGATCTGCGGTAGAATGGAAGACGCCCTTCGTATTAAATCTTATCCCCGGCCTCTTTGGCCAGTATCGTTCCCCGGCATTCCAGCCCGCAGATGAAGCGGTCGAACAGGGTTTCGAATGTGATGATGTCCTCGGTGCTCCAGTCTTCCACGGTCTGGCCGATCACCTCGCGGCGCACACTGTCGAAGTGGTGCAGCAATTCCTCGCCGATTGGCGTCAGGGCCACGATGGTGCGCCGCGCATCGGCCTGGGAAGCCTCGCGCCGCAGGGCGCCGCGCCGGACGAGATCGGCCACGACACGACTGGCCCGCGACGGATCGATGCGCATCTGCTCGGCAATCACCCCGACGGTTACTTCCTGGCCACGCGCGGCATGGGAAACGACCTTCACCACATCGAAATGGGAAAGCTCCATGCCGTGGCCCTCGCCCATCCGGCTGAGCGCGATGCGCGACATGAAGCGGCGACCCATCATCATGCGCAGCCGGGCCATGGTCTGGGAAATGCCGTCCAAAGCATTTTCGACGCCCGCAGGGGCTTGATCACCAGCAAGATCGGCGCCTTGGGCTGTGACATGTTCGGCGCGGTCTTGAGGTTGGGTCATGCGCAAGCCAGTGCAGATCGGAGTTCACGAAAATATGTGCTTTTATCACATATGTGCACGTTGACAATAAAATGCAATATATGCTTTTATCATATATATGACAAGAGCAACGAACCTTTCGTTCTCCGCTCGTTCAGGCCATAGCACCCCAGACAATCGCGCCTTTCCAGCTCCTTCTGCCTTGCAACCAAAGAGATTTCTGCATGGATACTGCCCTGTCCGATCCGGCCGTCGCTCCCAAGACGGTGGAGCCGCCACCCTTCCAGTCACTGGTGCCGGACCCGCGCCTGCGGATGATGTTGTTTCTGTTCCTGATGACGGCGCTGTTCATGGCGACGCTGGACAATCAGATTGTTTCCACGGCATTGCCGACTATTGTGGGCGAGTTCGGCCAGTTGGAGCGATTCGGCTGGGTGGGGTCCGCCTATCTTCTGGCCACCAGCGCGGTCATGCCGCTCTATGGCAAGCTGGGCGATCTGTTTGGCCGCAAATATGTAATGATGACGGCCATCGCGATTTTTACCGTCGGCTCGCTGATCTGCGGCTCGGCGGTCTCGATGAACACGCTGATTGCGGCGCGGGTGCTGCAAGGGCTTGGCGGCGGCGGCATCATGGTGTCGATCTTTTCCATCAATGCCGATCTGTTCGAGCCGCGGGTGCGGGCCCGTTACCAGAGCTATTCCAGCCTGGTGCTGATGGCATCAGGCGCGGTTGGCCCCACATTGGGCGGCACGATGAGCGACCTGTTCGGCTGGCGGTCGATCTTTCTCGTCAATTTGCCCATCGGCATTCTGGTGCTGGTCGGGCTTGGCCTCTATCTGCCCTATCGCAAGCCGCATCGCCGTCCAAAGATCGACTATGCCGGCGCGCTGCTGTTGGCCTGTGCTGTGACCAGCGTGGTGTTCTGGGCCGATAGCGGCCAGATTTTCGGTTCGCTGGTGGCTCCGGGAAGCCTCGGCGTCGTTGCCTTCGGCTTGGTCTGCGCCGTGCTGTTCGTGCAAGTGGAAAAGCGGGCTGCAGAACCCATGGTGCCGATCAGCCTGATGCGTAATTCCACTGCCCGGCTGCTGTGGATCATATCGCTGGCCAGCGGTGCTGTCGGTATCGGCTCTGTCAATTATGTTGCGCTCTATCTGCAAACCACCACCGGGCTGTCGCCGACGCTGGCTGGTCTGTTGTTCATTGCTGTGACGGGCGGCATCGCCATCGGATCACTCAGCAGCGGACGGCTGATTTCCTCGACTGGACGCTACAAGATCTTCGGTATCATCGGCGGCGCGGGCAGCTGCATTGCCTTTACCCTGTTCAGCCAATTGCCTGTTGGCACGCCGATTGCGGTCATCGGTGCGCTGATGCTGATGCATGGCATCAGCGTCGGTATCGGCCAGCAGATCCCGGTGATTGGCGTGCAGAATGCGGTGGCGCAGAAGGATGTCGGAGCGGCGACCGGCACTGTGACATTGACCCGGATGGGCGGCGCCTCCATCGCCATTTCCATCTATGGCGCTGTGCTATCAGCTTTCATGACCGGCGGCGCAGTGATCCCCGGCGTCGGTAATATTGAAAGCCTGACACCGGCGGCCATAGCGGCGCTGGACCCGGCTGCCCGCGCGGCGGTGTCGGCCAGCTATGCCCATGCGTTCGGGCCGGTGTTTATCAGCATGGCGCTGATTATCGGCTGCGGCTTTATCGCGTCCTGCTGCTTGAAAAATGTCCGTTTGCCGACCGGCGGAACGCCGAAACCGGTCGAGGCCGTGGCGGAGTGATTTGCCCGGTATAGTGGGGCTGTGCTAACCAAGGATCAAAGTTCTCTTTGGTTGAAGGCAAGCATGGCCCCGGTATACCGTATCATTTTCGCCCTTGCGGCGGCTGCCTTGTCTGGCCTGTTTGCTGCCGTCTCCACCATGGCGGCGGAACCTTTCACCGCCCGCGATCCCGGCTTTCTGGGTGATGGGGATGCAGCACGGATCGTCGAGAAGGTCGGCGATCTGGAAAAGGCGCTGGGGGATGAAGCGGTTCTGGCCGCGCATTTCGCCGGTCTGGTCTCCCCGCCGGAAGAAACCGCCAGCCTGCACCAGTTGACCGGCAATGTGCCGGGTCTGGTCTATGTCCTGCCAGTCGCTCATGACGAGGTGCGCGGCACGCTGATCGACATGCGGTTTACGGGCAAGGCGGCAGCGGATGGTTTTCGCCAAAAGCTCGATCAAACCTTCGGCCCATCCGATCCCACCTGCAGCGATGATACTCACGCCTATTGGGCGGTTCGTAAGGACCGTTCGCTGGCCTTGCGGGTCGATGTCTACGAGACGGAAGCCACCGCGCAACTGACATTGTTTGCGTCGGCACCTCCGGATGCCAATTGCAAGATCAATTCCGCGCCGCCCAATGCGCTGGTGGACAAGGTGGCATTGACGGGATTGCTCACCCGGCTGAAGACTGAGCCGCCGCCATGGAGTGATGCGAATGCCATGGAGGCCTGGCTGAAGTCTTATGGTGAAGTCGCCGTTGAAAGGCCGGACAATTGCTCGGCACAACTGGATATCGCCAAACCGCAGCAGCAGCTTGGCGGCATCGGCACGTTTTCGGCCAGCCTGCGCCTTTGCATCGTCTCCAGGTTTGGCAAGCCGTCTAGCCTGTTTCTTTACGCCGGTGAAAACGATCTGTTCGGTTTTCGCAAGACGGAACAATCGCTGGAAGCCGCCCTTGGCCCCCGCCATGCGCAATGCAGTGGCGAGGGCCGGGAAGTTTGGGTTGTCAGTCCCGAAGTGACGGCGGTTCTCAGCCGGCTCTATCCCTCGTTCGGAGTGTTGATCGTCAACGCGCCGGTCACGGCGCTGGCCGATTGCCGGGAATGAGGAGGAAAGATCCTCTCACTTCACCTCGATAACGAAGTCTTCACGGGCGCGGCGGACCTTTTTCAGGTTGACCAGCCAGTCACCGTCCGGCTGGCGATAGCCGAGCGGCAGGATGGCGACGGAGCGCAATCCCTTGGCGCGCAGGTCGAGGATTTCATCCAGCGCTGCCGGGTCGAAACCTTCCATCGGTGTTGAATCCACCTCTTCGAAGGCAGCAGCCGTTAGGGCCAGCCCCAGCGCAATATAGGCCTGGCGGGCCGCATGTTCGAAGTTTACCTGGGGGTCGCGCGGCGGATAGGTATCCAGCAGCATCTTGCGATAGTTTTCCCAGCCTTCATTGGTGAAATTGCGCTCGGCATTGGTGAGATCGAACATCGTGTTGATCCGTTCCGCCGTGTAATTGTCCCAGGCGGCAAACACCAGCAGATGCGAGCAATCGGTGATCTGGCCCTGGTTCCAGGCGATTGGCTTGATGCGCTCGCGGATCTCCTTGTTGGTCACGACAAGCACGGAAAACGGCTGCAAGCCGCTGGAGGTTGGCGCCAGCCGGGCCGCCTCGACAATACGCTCGACCTTGTCTTCAGCAACAGTTTTCGACGGGTCCATTTTCTTGGCGGCATAACGCCAGTTCAATTTATCAAGCAGCACGATAATATCCTTATGCGAAGGCTTGAAGATGCTCACGCATCCTCGCCTTGAAGAATTTCGAATATCTCAAATGCAGCAAAGGCTTGAGATATTCGAAAAGGAAATACGAACTGCCGTCTTCGATGGCAGTTCGTATTATGGAAGTACAATTGCCTGCCCGATGTAGGCGGGCAGGCGGGCTTCGGCAACCGGCGGGATGATGAATACAGCGTTCACCCTCTAGGGATTACCGAGGGTTTTTCATGGCGGAACAAAGCTACTTTTCGACGAAAACCGCCTGGGTCAGGTCGGCATCGAAACGGTAGCGGTCGTTTTCCCGGCGCAGCAATTGCGACAGCGGCACTTCGGTGCGGTTGTCGATAATCACCTTGTCGTTTTCGCTCTCCGTCTTGCGCAACCATTCCACCAGATCGGTCTCACCAGATTTGAGAAAATCGCAGCCACGCCGAAATAGTTTCGGGAAAATCAGTTGGGCCTTGCCGGTGCCGTCTTCCTCTTCTTCGCCCGGCTTGCTGCCGCTCGCCCAGCCAAGATCGGTGAGGTCGGTGAGGGCAAACCGTTCCGTCTTGTCCACCGCCCAGACGCCGAGGCCCGCATCCCGCGCCTGTCTTGCGGCCTCGGAAATCGTCTGGCGCTGGTCCACCGGCGCGGAACTATAGAGCATGGGATAGGCCATGCCGCTGGAGATCAGCCGGTAATTGGCGCTGGCCTCCAGGGTCTTGGTTGAAATCGCGCCCGTATCGCCGGAGGAAAACGGATTGCCGTCAAACGTCAGATAGGAAATTGGCCGCCCATGAACATCGGCGGAGGCCGTCAGAATACCGGCCTGGATGGTTTGCGGCTCGGCGGCGGTGACGGTTTCTTTCGACAGCGAAAAGGAGGAAAAGCCGATGAGATCGCGCAGCAGATAATCCCGCGCCACCCCGCCGCGCGGCTGCGCCTTGCTCTCGTAATGGGTTTCGGGCGTATCGATGCCTTCCAGCCGCAGTTGATGGCTGCCATCCTTGGCGGGGCGCAGCAGATGGGCGCGGTAGATATCGGCCAGCAGGCTTTCATCATCCGGGCGAAACCGCACCGAATCGCCATCCGGCTGCTTGCCGATGATGATGATCGTGCCGGGAACGTAGCGATAATTCTGCAAGGCCATGGGCGATCCTCCTTTGCCATCAATGGTTGGGAAGGAGCAAACCGCAGATCTGTGTCATGGGTGAGACAGAGAAGGGTAATCAGGCGGCTGTGGATTGCACTTGCGATGTGCTGGTGGCTGACGCGACCGAGGCACTCGCTTGCGCCCCATCCGCCTCTTCGTCTGAGGGCAGTAAGCCCTCTTCCAGGCTTTCACCGGAACTGGTAATCAACATCCGGTCCACCAGCGCATCGCTGCTGAGCATCTTGCTCATCAGTTCGCTGGTCAGGCTCTTGTCGCCGCTTTCGACAGAGCTTGCGGTGAATTTGCCGCCGTGTTTTTCCATGATGGCGGCGGCGCGTTCTTCCGGGGTGTCAAGGTTTTCCCAATCGATACCCTCACCCCATTGCGAAAAGTCGGTTCCCTGTTCGTACGGATTGTATCTGGAGCCGCCTTCATTATAGAGCGTTACAGTTCCCGTGCTGAGACGCAATACGCCCTATACGGTGGCTGGTTCGCTGTTGGTATCTTCAGCGGGAAGATCTTCCAGCTTTGTGTATTCGGTTTCGTAAAAATCGTCGGGCAGCCGTGGCGTCTGCTTTGATTGATAAACGCTGCTGGGCGATGTCGTGGTGGTGGATGAAATCGTTGTGCTCAACTCGACCTCCGACTTCAATTTTTAACCGAATTATCAATCAAAACTTGCGTGTAATATTCTATCTTTGATTGTGTTCCGATGTTTCTCCATGGTGATTGGGGCTGCGGCCTCATCGTTTTCGTTGCGCTCAAAGCTCACCCCTTCACCAGCTTCGCGCCAGCCGCGTCTGTCAGTCTTGTGGCAATCTCGAACCAGGCCAGGTTGCGCAATGTCGTCCACTGTTTTTATCCGCCCGTTTTCCCGTGTCGCTCGCGCCCTGTTGGCAGGGCTTGGCTGCCTGTCGCTGTCTGTGCTCGGCGGCTGCTATTTCGTCACGGATACGCAGCGGATGAATACGGAAGTGTTTGCGGCCCAGACCGCGCCGACCTGGAACCAGCCGATGGCTGCGCCGCCGACGGAAAAGCCTAATAAATTCATGGGCCTGTTCACCACGCCTTTCCACCAGACCTATGGGATGCCAGCAGCCGAGCCCTATGTTTCGCCGTTTGCCACGCCGATGCAGAAGGCGATTTATGGGCAGATGAGCGATGACGGCCACACGCTGACTGCCATTCCGCTCGACCGGGTGGACAAGCGCTTCCTGCGGCAGGAGGTTGATTATCCGACCACGGAACGGCCCGGCACCATCGTGGTCGATACCAAGGCGCATTATCTCTATCTGGTTGAGGCCAATGGCCGGGCGATGCGCTATGGCGTTGGCCTCGGCAAGCAGGGCTTTGCCTGGCAGGGCCGGGGCGTCATTCAATTCAAGAAGACCTGGCCGCGCTGGACCCCAAGCGACGACATGGTCGAGCGCCAGCCCGACATGCGCCAGTTTGCCGCCGCGCAAGGCGGGCTGGAGCCGGGCCTGCGCAATCCGCTCGGTGCGCGCGCGCTGTATATCTTCCAGAATGGCCGCGACACGCTTTACCGCATCCATGGCACGCCCGATTGGCAATCCGTCGGCAAGGCCGTTTCGTCAGGTTGCGTGCGGATGTTCAATCAGGATGTGATTGATCTTTATTCCCGCGTGCGCGACAAGGCCGAAATCGTGGTTATGTAAGGCTGTGGGCCGCCACGGTCGAGGTTCGCCTATCAGCCTGTTGCCGGAACGACACGCTATGGCGCAAATGTGAACATGTGTGTGCGCTATTGGCAGTGAAATTCATGCGATGCGTTATAGACTGGATCTTGCGGAACAAAACCGTACAGCGTGCGTTTGTGCGCTGCTGACCAGCAGGATGTACCATCGTTTATGACAAGCCCCGATTTTTCCCGCCGTGCCTTTCTCTCTTTTTCCGGCCTTGGAGCGGCAGCTCTTCTCTCCAGTTGCGCCTCTTCCTATCGCCCTCCGGTTTATGACCAGGGGTCGCTGGGTGGCATGGTGCAGCCCATGGGGTCGATGGCGCCATCTACGCCGGAGCTGGACGCCATGTATGGCGAAGTGGTCGATGGCGGCTTCGTCATCCCGGCCATTCCCTACCAGCAGATCCCGCCGCGCTACTATCGCCAGCGCGTCAGCGATCCGACCGGCTATCCGGCAGGCTCCATCGTCGTCGATACGCCCAACCGCTTCCTCTATCTGGTGGAACAGGGCGGCACGGCCATGCGCTACGGCGTCGGCATTGGCCGGGAGGGCTTTGCCTGGCAGGGCGAAGGCGTGATACAATGGCGTCAGAAATGGCCAAAATGGACGCCGCCGGATGAAATGGTCGCCCGCCAGCCGCAACTGGCCAAATATTCCTCCGCCAATGGCGGCATGGGACCGGGCCTGATGAACCCGCTGGGCGCGCGCGCTCTCTACATCTTCCAGAACGGTCAGGACACGCTTTACCGCCTGCACGGCTCGCCGGAATGGAACTCCATCGGCAAGGCGATGTCCTCGGGCTGCGTGCGGTTGATGAACCAGGACATTATCGACCTCTATGACCGGGTGCCGAACAAGGCGCGGATCATCGTCCTGCAATAGGGATCAGCAGTCCTGCGCGGCGGCATTCAGCTTGCCGCGCAAATCCTGCAATTGATCGCGCAGCGCCGCGATCTCTTCCAGGCTACAGCCAGTGGCCGTGCCAATTGCAGCCATCACCTCCAACGCATTTTCCTGTAATGCAGCGCCCTTATTTGTCAGCGAGACGGTCACTTGCCGCTCATCCTGGCTTTGGCGCTGGCGGGTGACGAAGCCGGCCTGTTCCAGCCGCTTCAAAAGCGGCGATAGCGTGCCACTGTCCAGCCCCAGGCGCTCACCCAGTGCCTTGACCGCCAGATGGTCGGTTTCCCACAGCACCATCATCACAAGATATTGCGGATAGGTCAGGCCCAGCGGCTCCAGCAGCGGCTTGTAAGTGCGCGTCAGCGCCAGCGATGCGCCGTAAAGTGCAAAGCAGAGCTGCTTGTCCAGCACCAGATTCGTCTTGTCCATCGGCCTTATCCTTCATGCAGGTGAGGGCACATTCTCCCAGTCTTGTCATAAAAATGCAATGTGCAAAAAACAATTGCGCGCAATTGAATTGCGTGATACTAACAATGCAGACGCAGCGGCTGGCACACTGTTCCGGCCTTCAACCAACCAAAACGCCCAGTTTTCAAAAAGGAGACTCTCTCATGGCTATTCTCTACACAACCAAGGCATCCGCAACCGGTGGTCGTGAAGGCCGCGCTGTCAGCGACAACGGCGTTCTGGATGTAACGCTGACGACGCCGAAGGAATTGGGCGGCAATGGCGCCACCGGCACCAATCCCGAGCAGCTGTTTGCCGCTGGCTATTCCGCCTGCTTCCTCGGCGCGCTGAAGTTTGCCGCTGGCCAGCAGAAGGTGAAGGTGCCTGAAGACGCCAAGGTCACCGCCACGGTTGGCATCGGCCCCCGCGAAGACGGCACCGGCTTCGGCATCGAAGTCTCCATCAGCGTCGACCTGCCAGGCATCGACCGCGAAACCGGCGAAAAACTCGTCGCCGCCGCCCACATCGTCTGCCCCTACAGCCACGCCATGCGCACGGCAACAGAAGTATCCGCTACGCTGGCCTGAGGCTGAGGTAACGGATATGCGAAAGGCCGGTCTGGCGGGACCGGCCTTTCGTCGTTTGGGACCAAGGAGGTTTTGGGGTGTTCCTTGATGTCAACTTTACGCCAGAAGCGGGCCTCGAAGGTGCGTGCTGAGTACTCACGGTTCAGCAAAAGGAAGTGTCTTTCGAAATTGATGGGACGGTAAAAACACTGGACAGCTAGGGCAGGGACATTATGCCTTACTTAAAAGGTTGGCGTGTGCATGTGAATTGAGGGGTGGAGACGGCATGTTTCGTTTTAAGTGTGCAGCTTGTGACGAATGGCATGAAGGCATGCCGAGTTTTTCCATCGACGCGCCATGTTATTACCTTGGAATGCCTGAAGAGCAACGCAGTGCTCGGTGTGAGTTGACCACCGATCTGTGCGTCATAGATGGCGAATATTTCTTCGCACGTGGACTTATCGAGATACCTGTACAGGGGAGTTCGGAACCCTTTACCTGGGGCGTTTGGGTGTCGCTGAGCAACAAGAGTTTCGCCGAGTTTTCGTATCTCTACGAAACGTCAGCGCGCGATATATATGGTCCCTACTTCGGTTGGCTATCGTCGCAGCTCTCGATTTACCCGGACACGATAAACTTGGCGGTAGAAGTTCATCTCAGGAATAATGGTGTCAGGCCCAGTATTGTACTGGAACCAAGCAATCATCCCCTTTCTATTGAGCAGCGGAACGGAATGAGCATCGAGCGTGTCGCTGAGATCTATGCTGCCTACATGCACAAATGAAAAATGGTAATCAAAGTGAGGCATAGTCAGCAGGGAAGTAGGGCGGTAATTGCTTTGGGTCACAGGCAGGCCGGCTGCTTCGGCAGCTTTGCCAAGTCCGGGTACTGATAAATTGGCTACAGCCATTGTAGAGTTGTGTTAGGTTCGCCAGGAGGAACAGCGTGCAGATCATCTGGTCCGATAAAGCAGATCGAATACTGGCGGTTGGGGTCTGGCTGGGGCCGGAACGTAGTAACTGGGCTCTCACCAAAGAGCAGGTTCTCAATGCGATTGGCGAGCTGCGTGACGCCGACATTGTCATTCTGGGCGGAGACGTCCTGAGCGGACCCGACAAGTGCTTTCGTGACACTTATGCAAACTGGTACTTCGAACCTTCGACTTCGTGTATCGACAGTGACGCAGTATTAGCCAGCGCTTTGAAGGCAAGCAGCTATGTGAGGAATTATCCTGACGATGATGCCTACTTCGTGATTGTAACTAGTGATGCATGACCGCAGCAGGCTGATAACTGGTACCCTGGCACGCCCGGTGCAGCCCGGCTCCTATCAACGGACCAGCCAACATCGTATCACCGAAAAGCGCGCTTGCCCTGAACCCTTTGACAGGGCTGCGCTCAAGTTGGGCGATTTGATGCAACAATCACGCGTCAGGCGTGTTACAGTGACAGCGTTGGACTTGACGTCATCGATTTTCCGACGCTGCCTGCCGAGTCATGGCTTGCTCCGCAAGTCTTCGGCCCTAGAGGGCCTGTTTTATGCCACAAATACCGACAATCCATTTTGAAGCGGCGAGCACGCTTGCCGTGGTGATGTCTTCCAACGAACCGTTGTTGTTTCTGTCTGACGATCTTAGAATTATTGCGGCGAGCACATCATTTTGCCGGGCATTCGAGATCGACCCTACATCCGTCCCCGGTAGGCACCTCGGCGAGCTTGGAAGCGGGGAATGGGCGATGCCCAGGCTTTTGTCGCTGTTAACGGCGACTGCGACCGGCAGTGCGAGCATCGATGCCTATGAGCTCGACCTGAAGCGACCAAACCAGAAAACGCGGCGTTTGGTCGTCAATGCACGCACGCTCGACGATGGCGACCTCGACCATATTCGTCTGCTTCTGGCCATAACCGACGTGACCGAGATGCGTGCCGAAGCGCGCCTGAAAGACGATCTGGTGCGTGACAAGGCTATCCTGTTGCAGGAGGTCCAGCATAGGGTCGCCAACAGTCTGCAAATCATCGCCAGCGTGCTGATGCAGAGCGCCCGTCGGGTTCAGTCGGAGGAGGCGCGCGGACATCTGCACGATGCTCGTCAGCGCATCATGTCTATTGCGGCGCTGCAACGGCAGCTTTCCGCATCCCCCGGCGGCAGCGTTGAACTCAGAGCCTACTTCACGCAACTCTGCCAAAGCCTCGGCGCATCGATGATCGCCGACCCCGAGAGGCTATCGATCCAGGTGAAGGTCGATGATAGCGCCGTAGAGGCGGACGTATCGATAAGTCTGGGTCTGGTCGTAACCGAACTGGTGATCAATGCCCTCAAACATGCCTTCACCGACGGGCGGGCCGGGACAATCGTCATTGACTATCGGTCGGCGGGCAAGGACTGGACGCTTACCATTGCCGACAACGGGATAGGAATGCCGGTGGGCAACGATGCACCCAAGGCGGGATTGGGAACGGGTATTGTCGAGGCGCTGGTGAGAAACATGAACGGCGAGATTACGTTAAGCAGCGCGGAGCCAGGGACGATTGTCACAATCAGTCATCGGGAAAGCTCGGACCTTCAGGCCGACTTTTTTCCAGCGGCTTAAGGAACAAAAATGCTCTCTAAACGCTATAGATGTTGTGCAGAAAAACGACCTTGTAGGATGCATATAGTTTTACTTTCGCATCGTATTTTTCGAAAACTGCTTTCCACTTTTCCAAAAATAAACTCTGCTGCGTAATTTTCTGCTTAAACCGGACCCGATTTAAGCAGAAAATTACGCAGCAGATATAACGTGTTGCAGCGTCCTTTGTGCGTTTTATAAAATGCACGGCGCTGTAAAGGCCGCAGTATTGTGGATAGCTTCATAGATCGAGTGAACAATGAAAAACGGCAGACCGGTTATCCTGGTCGTAGAAGACAGTCCATTGATAAGAATGGGTGCCATCGATCTTGTCCTATCGGCGGGCTACGAAGCGCTGGAGGCTGGCGACGCGGACGAGGCAATCCGCATCCTCGAATCGCGAGACGACATTGACCTTGTGTTCACCGATGTTCAGATGCCGGGGACGATGGACGGTATCAAATTGTCTCATTATATCCGTGATCGGTGGCCGCCGGTAAAGCTGATCGTCGCATCCGGTGCTGCCGTTCTCGAGGAAAGCATGCTGCCTGGCGGAAGTCGCTTCTTCTCGAAGCCCTACGACGAACTCACCATTACCGAGGCAATGGCACATCTGCTTTCGAGCGAGAATCCGCACGCCCGTATCACGTGACGCTGTTCTTTAGCCCCAGCAAAATCAATTCTACAACCTCGGCAACCGGCACCGTCGCATCAATAATCGTCGCATTCGCGGGAATGTCTTCCTTCGTCGCATGCAGCCGCATAATCAGATCCCGCTCGGCTTGTTTTCCGCCGAACTCGTCTTCGGGTCTGCTGGCCAGCCGGTTTTTCAGGGTATGTTGATCGACGTCGAGAACGAACACTCCGTCAAACAGATCGATAAACCGGAGGAAATTGCGGGAGCCGCCGGAAAAGAAGGTGATCGGCTGGCTGTGGTCGGCGATCAGCGCTTTGACCTTGCCGACATCCCACAGGTGGTGTCTGTGACCGAAGGTTACATCCAGAAGACCCTGCGCCCGTGTGGACGCATCCAGCGGTTCTCCGGTTTGCGGGTCGCCCTGGTAGGCCAGTTCACGGTCACCGTGGATGACGTGGTAGCCGCGCCGTTGCAGTTCGGTAGCAACGGAGGTTTTACCGGCTCCTGAAACGCCTTCGATCAGAATATTGCGTAGGCCCATGCTTGCTTCCCTTCATTCATCCGTCCGGCGGTGATTGTTTCGAAACATCACCCGGCTACTGCTTCGGTTCAGTTTCATACAAGCCAGAGCTGGCACATCAGGTTGTGCAATTTATTGGCTCCTCCATGACAGCAAAGCGGAGAGGGTCAGTCTTGGCCTGGATCGGGCCATATCCAGGCGAGGAAATTGAAAACATGTTCAGACGCAATCATCAAGGCCCTGGTTACCGTGACTTCATTGCCGCGATTGCTGCCAAGAAACAGGCGCGCGGCTATCTCGAAGTCGGGGTCCGGGATGGCGGCACGCTGTCAGGGGTTGGATGCGAGGCCATCGGCGTCGATCCGGAATTCAAGATCCGCTACGACATACTCGCCAACAAGAATGCGGTTCATCTCTACAGCATGACCAGCGACGTGTTTTTCCGCGATCACGATCCGCGCGTGATCCTGGGCCGGTCGCCGGACGTGATTTTCCTCGATGGCCTGCACCAGTTCGAATATCTGCTGCGCGATTTCATCAACAGCGAGCGGATCGCCCACCGCGACACGGTTGTCATGCTGGACGATTGCCTGCCGATCAACGCGGAAATGACCGAGCGCGTCTTTAACATGGCTGGCCGGCTTGATCGCGACAATGCCCCGTCCTGGACCGGCGATGTCTGGAAAATCATTCCGATCCTCAAGACCTACCGGCCAGACCTGCATATCACCCTCGTCGATACTCAGCCGACTGGCACCGTTTGTGTCACCAATCTCGATCCGGATTCAACCGTGCTGCGGGACCACTACTACCAGATCATCCAGGCGTATATTCTAGAGATGATGGACGATGCCGCAATCGAGCGGTTTTACGACAGCAACCCGGTCGCCTCGGGCGAGGTGATCTTGAGCGATTTCAACGCCTCGATCTTCGTCGGCCCCTGAGCCGGGCCCTTGACCGGTCCAAGGTTCGGGGTCACTTCTCCAGATCGGCGGCGGTGAAAACCGGGAAGACCGGAAGGTCGGGCGCGTTTGTGATATGAGGATTGCCGTTCCCACGCCAGATTGCGCACACCACAGCAAGAATGTCTGCTTGTTCCGCTAAGGCCAATTGGTGGGCATCGGCGACGGCGCCGCCTGTGGTGATCACGTCTTCTATGAAGGTGATCCGGCGTCCCCTGATGTCCTGTCCTTCGATGGCGCGGCAGGTTCCATAGGTTTTTGCCTCCTTACGAACAAAGGCGGCGGGAAGTCCTGTTTCCAAAGACAATGCGGTGACAAGCGGAATGCCACCGAGTTCCAGGCCAGCAAGGATTTCGGTTGTTGGCGGAATAAGAGAGGCCATGGCCTTCGCCAGCTCTCTTAAGAGAACCGGGTTTCCCTCGAAGCGATATTTATCGAAGTAACGTTTGGAGACCAGGCCGGAGCGCAACACGAATTCGCCCTCAAGGCTCGCCGTGGCTGCTATTTGTCTGGCGAGTTCCGCCAATGGGGAGGGCGCATTTCCGGTCATTTTCGGCCTCTCTAAACCTGTCGCAAATGCCGGATGGCTACACCGATTATGCGCATGCAACAAGCGGAAGTTGATAGACGTGTGCGCCCTTTATCAACTGAATATTGTGTGCGAGGCAGGGAGGGGGCAGCATTGCCGCCCCCTTGTTTAATCTCAAGACGCCATCGCATATCGCTGCTGTTGGCCATAGCTTCCGGCATTGGTGCGGAAGCGCTGGACCATCTGGGCGAGGTGCTCGGTTTCCTGGGTCAGGCTTTGGGCCGCTGCGGTGGTTTGCTCCACCATGGCGGCGTTCTGCTGGGTGACCTTGTCCATCTGGTCGCCAGCGGCGGTGACTTCGCGCAGCGAGGTCGCCTGTTCGCGGGCGGCGTTGGCGATGTCGGTGATGGTGGTGCTCATCTCGACCACCTGCTCGACGATTTCCTTCAGCGAGGCGCCGGATGCGGTGACGAGGCCGACGCCGGTCTCGACTTGGGCGCTGGAGGTGGAAATCAAGGCCTTGATCTCCTTGGCGGCATTGGCGGATCGCTGGGCGAGTTCGCGCACTTCCTGGGCAACCACCGCAAATCCCTTGCCAGCTTCACCAGCGCGGGCGGCTTCCACACCGGCATTCAGGGCCAGGAGATTGGTCTGGAAGGCAATCTCATCAATGACGCCGATTATGTTGCCGATCTTTTCCGAGGAGCCCTGGATGGCGGTCATCGCTTCCACGGCCCGGGCGACGATGTCGCCGCCCTTGGCGGCATTGTCACGGGCGGCGGTAACGGCGTGTTGGGCGCGGCCTGCGCCTTCGGCGGTGCCGTTGACGCCGCGCGACACATCGCCCAGTGCAGCAATGGTTTCTTCCAGCGAGGCGGCCTGCTGTTCGGTGCGGCGTGCCAGGTCGTTGGAGGCGGCCGAGATTTCGCCAAGGCCGGAACGGATCGTGCTGACGGTGGAAACCACCGAGCCCATCGCGTCCTCAAGCGCTGCGACCGAGGTGTTGAAATTCTGACGGATCGCCTCGAATTCCGGTGCGACATGGGTGTTCATCCGCACGGTCAGGTCGCCTGCGGCCAGCGCGTCGAAGCCCGCCTGGACCTGCTGGACGAAATGGCGAAGATCTTCCGCCTTGGCCAGTTCCAACGCGGTCTGGTGCTCGCGGTCGCTCTCGACGCTGGCTCTGAGTTTTTCCTGTTCCGCCTGCATGGACCGGCCATTGGCGAGATCAAGGCGGAAACTGTCGAGTGCCGAAGCCAGCATGCCGAATTCGTCGCTGCGGGTCTTGCCGGTCACTTCGGTCTGGTAATCGCCACTGCCCATGCGGCGCACGGCTTCCACCACGTCACCCAGCGGGCGGCGCACGATGAGGATGGACACGCCGTAGATCATCACCAGGGCAATGACCAGCAGGATCAGCCCGCTGATGGCCGTGGATGTCACCTGCGCGACGACCGGTTCAGAAAAGGTTTTGGCGGGAACATCGAGAACAGCGGCCCAGGTCTTGTTCATGCCCGGCGCCGTGAAAGGAAAGACCAGCCGCGTCGCACCATCCGGCAGGCCGTGGAGGATGCGCATCCTGCCATCGGCAAGCGCGGCTTTGACATCGGCGGCACCGGTGTCGCCATAGGGCTTCATCAGCGTGTCCTTGTCAGGATGCACCAGCCAGTTGCCGTTATCGGCCACCAGCATCACCCGCCCGCCGTCAAACGGGGTCATGGCGCTGATCGACGCGGAAAGATCGCCCAGTTGCACGTCCACACCGGCAAGACCGATGATCTTGCCCTTGACAACGACAGGAGTTGAAACCGAGGTCAACAGCTTGCCCGTGGTGGAAATATAGGGCTGGGTGATCAACCCCTTGCCGGTTGACAAGGGTTCCGCATACCATTGGTCGGCGGTCTTGGTGACCCAGGTGGAAAATTCCAGGTTACCGCTATCATCCTTGGTCCAGTAAGCGGCGAAAATCCCGACCTTGTTGCTGCCTTCGGTGCCTTGCAGTTTCAGCTCCTGCGGGGCTTCCGGCACTTCGGTCATCCAGGCGCCGAACATGGTTTTGTAATGGGTGGGAACGCCCTTCAACAGCGCAATCACATCGGTGCGGTTGCGGGAGCCGTTTTCGATCAGGCCGGACAGGCTGCCGGCCACACTGGTTCCGGCAGACACGACATCGGTGATCTGCACGGCCACCTGATTGGCGACCGATGCCGCCTTTTCGGAGGCGAGCGCCACCACTTGTTCATTGACGCGCTTGCTGGTTTCCCAGCCGCTAAATGCTGTATAGGACGCAATCAGCGCCGCCATCGCGGCGCCTGCCGCCAGCATAAGTTTTCCTGAAACAGTCCTTACCTGCATACTCATTGCAACCAACCCCCTCGGTTTGCCGAATTTAAGCTAGGGTTGCATAGAGGTTCTAACGAAAGTCTAAGGCCGGACCTGTATTACCGCACCGCACCAACCTTTTCTGTGAAAAAAATATTCCACGGGCGAAACCGCGCAGATAAATGCCGCCAAGTCATCAGGCGGCATTTATCTGCATGCAGATGATCGAAAACCCGATGCCAATCTCACGACGCCTTGGCGTAGCGCTGGGGCTGGCCGGAATTGGTGGAATTGGTGGAATTGGTCCGGAAACGCCGGACCATATGGGCGAGATTTTCGGTTTCCTGGGCAAGGTTCTGGGCTGCGGCGGTGGTTTCCTCCACCATGGCAGCATTCTGCTGGGTGACCTTGTCCATCACATCGCCCGCATTCGTCACTTCGCGCAGCGATGTGGCCTGTTCGCGGGCCGAATTGGCAATGTCTGTTATTGTCGAGCTCATATTGGCGACCTGATCGACGATCTGTTGCAGCGAGGTCCCCGAGGCGCTGACAAGATCGACCCCCGTTTCCACCTGGGCGCTGGAAGTGGAGATCAGCGCCTTGATTTCGCGGGCTGCATTGGCGGAGCGCTGGGCGAGTTCGCGAACTTCCTGCGCCACCACGGCAAACCCCTTGCCGGATTCCCCGGCGCGGGCCGCTTCCACCCCGGCGTTTAGCGCCAGGAGATTGGTCTGGAAGGCGATCTCGTCGATCACGCCGATGATATTGCCGATCTTTTCGGATGAGCCCTGGATGGCGGTCATCGCTTCGATGGCGCGGGAGACAATATCTCCACCCTTGGCGGCATTGTCGCGGGTGGCGGTCACAACCGTCTGCGCCCGGCCAGCCCCGTCGGCCGTGCCGTCGATGGCGCGCGACACATCGCCGAGCGCTGCAATGGTTTCTTCCAGCGATGCGGCCTGCTGTTCGGTGCGCCGGGCCAGATCGTTGGAGGCAGCCGAGATTTCGCCAAGACCAGACCGGATCGTGCCAATTGCGTGGACAACGGCGCCGATTGCCTCTTCAAGGCTTGACACCGAGGTGTTGAAATTCTGGCGGATTGCTTCAAATTCCGGGGCGACACTGTCTTGCATGCGCACGGTCAGATCGCCTGCAGCCAGGGCATTGAAGCCAGCCTGGACCTGCTGCACAAACCGCAGCAAATCGTCAGCCTTGGCTTTTTCCAGCGCGCTCTGGCGTTCCCGGTCCTGTTCCACACTTTTGCGCAAGGAATCCTGCTCCTGCTGCACGCGCAGGCCATTGGCGAGTTCGCGGCGGAACTGGTCGAGCGCTGTCGCCAAGGTGCCAAATTCATCCTGACGCTTCGTTCCGACAATTGGTTTATCGTAATCGCCACCCGCCATCACACGCACGCCTGCCACCACATTGGCCAATGGCCGGCGCACGATCAGCGTCGAGACAAAGTAAATCAGGCAAAGCCCGATCGTCAGCATCAGCAGGCAACTGGAGAATATGGCGATGATCTGTTCCTTGATCGGCCCCGTAAAGGTCTTTTCCGGAATGTCCAGAACCGTAGCCCAGGTCTTGTTCATACCGGGGCTGGTGAAGGGAAAGACAATCCGTGTTGCGCCATCGGGCAGGCCATGGATGATGCGCGTCTTGCCATCGGCAAGGGCCGCCTTGACCTCGGCAGCCCCGGTATCGGCATAGTCCTTCATCATCAGGGACTTGTCGGTATTGACAAGCCATTTGCCGTTATCGGCCAGCAGCATGATGCGGCCATCTTCGAAGGGCCGCAAAGCGCTGATTGTCGCGGCGAGATCGTCCAGCTTGATGTCGACGCCCGCCAGGCCGACAATCTTGCCATTCACCTTTACCGGCAGGGATATCGATGTCAGCAACTGACCGGTGGTCGAGATATAAGGCTGGGTAATCAGGCTCTTGCCGGTTGCCAGAGGTTCGGCATACCATTGCTCGTTGGTTTTGATGTCCCAGGTGGAAAATCCCAGCTTGCCGCTGTCGTCTTTGGTCCAATAGGCCGTGAACCGACCCTGTTTATTGGTGCCCTCAGCGCCTTGCAGTTTGAGATCCGCCGGGACATCAGGCAATTCGGTCATCCATGCACCGAACATGCTTGGATACTGCGGCGGAATGTTTTTCAGCGAGGCGATGACATCGGCGCGGCTGCCTGCGCCGTTTTCGATCAGTCCCGACAGGCTGGCCGCGGCGCTTGTGCCAGCGGAAACCACATTGGTAATATCTGCCGACACCTGCCTGGAAGCCAGCTCGGCCTTTTGCGTGGCCACGGCGACGATATTGTTGTTCAGTTGGGTTTTGGTGGCAAATATGCCGACAATTGAGAATCCGCCCAGAGAGATCGTTATCACGACCCCTGCTGCCAGCAGGAGCTTTGCTGAAACCGATTGCACTGGCATTTTCATCAAATGACTCCGACTGGTTGTAAGGCCTGCGGAACCATATCTTTGATTTTCTAAATAAATGCTAATGTTCGGTGTTCAAATCCAAATAGCCTGCCGAAATAGCGTCACGGATGGCAAGGATACGCCTGCGCCCAGCCTTGAAGGATTTGCAAATATCTCAAATGCATCAGGTGTTTGAGATATTTGCAAGGAGAGCGTGACAGGTCCGTCTTAGACGAACTGGCTAAGGCCCGGTACGGATGCCACGACCTTGTCCACCACTTCATCACCAGCATGTTCGCGGGCAATGGCCATGGTTTCCTTGGCAAGGGCCGAAATCTCTCCCATGCCAAGCCCAAGGCTCATCAATTGCTGGCCGAGACCCATGATGCCGCCACCGCCGATGGCGCTCATCAGGCCACCCAGCAGGCCGCCGCTTTTGCCTTCGCCATTGTGCTGGGCCACCAGTTCAGGCGCGCCGGGCATGGCTTCGATCATCCGGGCAACCGCGCCGTCATCGGCTTCGCGCTGCAAAAAGCCCAGCATCATGCCAAGCGCCTTTTCCGCCGTGTCCGGGGCGATGCCGACATTGTCGGAAATGCGGGTGACCAATTCGCTCATGGGATGCTCCTCAAAGGTTTTTTGACGTTCACGTCAACGTAATTGACTCAGACCGCAAACTCAAGCGGCAAGCACGTTCAATCTGCTCAAAGCCGTGTGAAGACGCTGACGGAGTTGAGGATGTTCCATATTCTGCTAAGAACAACAAGTGCATGACCGAAGGGGCATTCGGCGCCTGCACACGCCCTTCAGTCGAAACCGGCTGAGGGCGAAGACCACGAAGAGCTTATGTGTTTGGTTAAACGCACGGCGCTGTTTCGTCGTGGGAGCGTGTCGAGGGGATGTGATGCGATGCTTGAAGATGGAAAATTGTTTCTCGGTGCCAGCCGCAAGCCGGATGATGCGTTCAACGCACCTGAATATCTGGATCTGAAACTGGCCAACCGGCATGGCCTGATCACCGGTGCTACCGGGACCGGCAAGACCGTGACGCTGCAAATCCTGGCGGAAGGTTTCGCTAGTGCGGGCGTACCGGTGTTCTGCGCCGACATCAAGGGTGATCTGTCGGGCATCGCCGCGCCGGGGGAGGCCAAGGATTTCCTGATCAAGCGCGCGGAGGAGATCGGGCTTTCACCCTATCCCTTCGCGGAATTTCCGGTCACCTTCTGGGATCTCTACGGCGAAAAGGGTCATAGGGTCCGCACCACCATCGCCGAAATGGGGCCGCTTCTGCTGGCCCGGCTGATGGAGGCCTCGGAAGCCCAGGAGGGCGTGCTGAACATTGCCTTCAAAATCGCCGATAAGGGTGGGCTGGCGCTGCTGGATCTCAAGGATTTGCAGGCGCTGCTGACCTATATGGCGGAAAATTCCAGTGAACTATCGGGCCAATTCGGGCTGGTGTCGAAGTCCTCGGTCGGCTCGCTGCAACGGGCGCTGCTGCTGCTGGAAAGCCAGGGCGCTGATCAGTTCTTTGGCGAACCGGCGCTGTCTATCCAGGATATCATGCGGGTCGCGCCGGATGGGCGCGGGACGATTTCGGTGCTGGCCGCCGACCGGCTGATGATGAACCCACGGCTTTATGCCACTTTCCTGCTCTGGCTGCTGTCGGAACTGTTCGAGGAACTGCCTGAGGTTGGCGATCTGGCGCAGCCCAAACTGGTGTTCTTCTTCGATGAGGCGCATCTGCTGTTTCGCGATGCGCCAAGCGTTCTTGTTGAGCGGGTGGAGCAGGTGGTGCGGTTGATCCGCTCCAAAGGCGTCGGCGTTTATTTTGTCACGCAAAATCCGCTGGATGTGCCGGAAACCATTCTGGCGCAATTGGGCAACCGGGTGCAGCACGCCCTGCGCGCCTATACGCCCCGCGAACAGAAGGCGGTGAAGACCGCCGCCGAAACCTTCCGGCCCAATCCGGCCTTTTCCTGCGAAGAGGCGATTACGGCACTTGGCACCGGTGAAGCCCTGGTCTCGACCCTTCAGGGCAAGGGCGTACCCTCGATGGTCGAGCGCACCCTGATCCGCCCGCCCTCCGCCCGCATTGGCCCGCTGACCGACAGCGAACGGGCGACAATCATCGGCGCCAGCCCCATGGCGAACCTCTATGATCGCACCATCGACCGGCACTCGGCCTTCGAAATCCTGGCGGAACGGGCCGAAAAAGCCACGGGGCGCAGCGGGGCCGACGATAGAGCCGATGACGGCACCGAGGACAGCAGCGCCGCCAGCCGCTGGAAATTGCCGGGCTTTGGCGATGAAGCACCAGAGCAAAAAACCACCACCACCCGCCAAGCGCCTGACCGCACCGCACCCCCCGGCCGCCAACGCCAAACGGTGATTGAGGCAGCGATGAAAAGTGCTGCCCGCTCTCTCGCCAGCCAAGTCGCCAACCAGCTCGGGCGGGCGCTGGTGCGGGGGATTTTGGGGAGTTTGAAACGGTAGGGGAGTGAGGTATTCGGTGGGGGGGGGGCCGGAGCGGGCGAGGTTCTATCAATGGGAGTCAGCTTTGCGCCTTCTCATCGGTCATATAGCCAGTCGTCGCCTCTACCCGATAGCGGTTGGCAATGGCTACATCGCCGTCTCGCCACGAGCGACCAGCGATGACAACGGCCACATCTAGAGCCCCCCTAAGAACTGAGCCAGTTGTTCCCATAGCCGCTTCAACACAAAGCCGAGCCCCATCTCGGCACCTTTTTTTACGGTAGCGACAGCGCCTTCACCTGCCGCGTCCCCAAGCTTCCTAAGTAGGCCCTTTTCTACCAGTGGGCCCTTGAGCATCTGCACGGCCGTCTCAAGCAGATCGATCAGCGCCTTCCTCTGAAACTCTGTGAACGCTGCCTTGTCGGGTGGCAAGTTGGTTCCGCTAGCGCGAGTTGCAGCCTCATCCAGCAATGCAGTTAGCGTAGCGATGAGCTCGGAATTCTTTATGCGATCATTCCATACCCATTCGATGCCTATAACTTGCACAGCTGTCTCGGCCGACACTGCCTGCGGTGTATCGGGCGAGCCGGCCGGTATCGGTGGCGCAGCCATCGATCGAATGGCCCCCTCCGCCTCCCGCAGTAAACTCTTCAAGCGTCCGGTCATTTGACGAAGGACCGCGTTGTCGATTGTGCCAGACATGCGTTGGAATTTGTCGAGGTCCATCGCAGATAAACCTAACCGACCCGCCATCCCTAGTTCATCCAAAAAACTGATCGCCTCAAAGATGCCCTGGTACAAGAAGACATTTACTCGCTCTCGCCTCGCGCCCTCTAGATCCTTGATATCCTCTTCGAGCATCTCTAAGATGTCGTAGAGTTGGTCAATAGCGCCAATTCCTTCGGCTTCCGCTTCTTCCGACAATGAGACCTCCTCGGCACCGATGCCGTTCCAAAGCTACACCTACAGTCAAGTTTATCGGCGAGGCCCGAACGGCGCCTAGCCCCAGCCAGACCTTACGTCAGTGCGCTGGCATTGCGGGCAAGCCACTGGGTAGACCGGCTCGTCTTTCCTCCTCGCCTCCTTTTTCTCATCCGGCGTTAACACGTCAATCTCGAAGCGATGACCGCAGTTCAGGCATTGGAAGCGCTTCACCTCAGTCATATTCGATCCCTGCCTGATTGGTGAATTCGAGCCAGAGGACGTCGGCGACCTGTTTCGCGTCATAACGTTTCTCCTCGCTGTTCATGAAATCGTTCAGCGAGAGGAACATGTTGTACTCGTCTGCGTCGACTCGAACGTGACCATTTGACGTGTTTGATTCGCTATGGGATTGCCATGAGTAATTGATGTCACCGAAGTGATGACGGCTGCCCTTGCTGTTGTGGACCGTGATGTGCGCGTCACGGCCGCCTTTGTAGCCGCGATTTACTACAGTACACGTGAAAGAGTTGTCGCTCATGCTCTCAAAGCGGGCTCGGAGGTCCTCGGCCTGGTTCAGTTCCTCGCAGGAAGTCTTGAAGTAATCCCGGATGACACGGAAGGCCTCGTCCGCGAAGTCTCGCCGTTGGATGGTGTCGAACTCCTGCTTGATCTTTAGGCGACGACCGCGAACGTCCGCTGCGTCCCGTTCGCCAGCCGGACCCAAGGGCTTTTTGCACGAGGATGTCGCTACTACACGAAGCCCCTGGATGACGTTTAGGTATGCGACATTCTCGTTTGTCCACTCCGGGATCGGTTTCCCGTCCTTCGGCAGCGCCATGCGGCTCTTTAGGGGCGACGAGAGCCAGTCGCAGGGTTCCACAATTACCGGCACGATGTGTAGGCGGCCTTCGGCTTCAAGCTTTTGCGCCTCTTCGAATTCCTTCTCGTAGCAGTAATTCGAAGCAAGGTAATCGGGGCTGACCAATGCGATGAAAACTTGGCTAGCATGCAAGGCCGTGAAGACCTCGCTGTCGAGGTTCGATCCAGGCACAATTACGTGGTCGGTCCAGGTCTCGAAGACGCCATCCCTGTGCAATTGGGCCATATGCTTGTGAAGTCTTTCCAGATGCTTCGTGTCGGCATGCGAGTAAGAAATGAAAGCGGTGACAGCCAACTCAGACCTCACGGATACTGTTTGTATGAAGGGCCTAATATAAGCTTTCGAAAGTTCCCCGCCAAGTAGCTAGGCGAGAGTTTCACACGTAATCCACCGTACGGATACAGCCGTCCGCCTCTGGAGAAGCAAGGTGGTCTAGACGTTCTCGCTTCTTGCGTTCGGGAAGCTGTCAGGCCGCCCCCCCGCAACGGAATCCATTTCCGCATTCGCCCTCATGGCGGTCGATCAGCCCATCAGGATTGAGCCCTAAACCTGCGGCATGGCATCGGCCTAAAAGGACCTGCCTCCGGGGTCTAGGCGCACTTGGAGGCGATGAACGGCGGATTCCAGAGTGAAGCAGCTTTGTGAACATCCGAAAGAATGTCCGCTTAGCCCATCAGGCTGCCCGAAATCTGCCTGACCGCAAGCGGCCCCAAAGCGGCGATATTGGCGCTCGCACCTCAGTTCCCAAAGACATCCAGCCCACCGCAACCGTCTATGCAGCTTCGCCTCCTCATCCGCCTGCTGCGCCTCCCCCCAATTTCTCAAGCAGGGAGGGAGGGTACGAGAGTCGTCCGCGCTTCACCAACCAGCCAACCCCCCTCACGTCAGCTTACGCCGAATAACGGTTGTCGAAACCTCGGGCATTGCCGGGAACGATGAAGCGGGAGACCAGTTGTTGCAAGCGCACGCTTTCCTGCGCAAGGTTGGCGCTGGCGGCGCTGGTTTCTTCCACCATGGCGGCGTTTTGCTGGGTGACCTGGTCCATCTGGTTGACTGCGGTATTGACCTCCGACAGGCCGACCGATTGTTCGCGCGAGGAGGTGGCAATCGCATCCATCAGGCCGTTGATTGTCGTGACGTGATGTTCGATGGCTTTCAGAACGTCGCCGGTTTCCTGCACCTGACGCACGCCGTTTTCCACTTCCTGGGTGGATTTGTTGATCAGTTCCTTGATTTCGCGCGCGGCCTTGGCCGAGCGTTGCGCCAGTTCGCGCACTTCTGTGGCGACCACCGCAAAGCCACGGCCCGCTTCGCCCGCACGGGCGGCTTCGACACCGGCATTCAGGGCGAGAAGATTGGTCTGGAAGGCAATCTCGTCGATGACGGTGATGATGTTGGAAATCTGGTTGGAGGACTGCTCGATCCGCTGCATGGCGTTGATGGCTTCACTCACCACCTGACCGGAATGCACCGCGCTGCTGTTGGCTTCCTTCGCCACGCCACGCGCTTCTTCGACACGCCGTGAGGAATTGCTGACATTGACGGTGATCTGGTCGAGGGCGGCGGCTGTTTCTTCCAGGGATGCGGCCTGCTGTTCCGTGCGCTTGGAAAGATCGTCCGCACTCTGGCTGACTTCGCGTGAGCCGTCGCTAATAGCGTTGGCAGAGGTGGCAACGGTTGCAATCGTGCTGCCCAATTGGGCGACAGCGGCATTCAGATCGAGGCGCAGAGCCTCGAATTCCGGTGCGAAAGGTTCTTTCAGTTCAAAGCCGAGGTCACCAGCAGCCAGCCGCTTCAGGCCGGAGGCAAGACCTGCCGTGGCTTCCTGCAATTTCTTCTGCGCTGCGGCTTCGGCGTCCTGCTGAAGGCGGAGCTTTTCGGATTCGGCCTTTTCGCGGGCGCTGGCGGCTTCGGCTTCCAGGGCGCGGTTGCGCAATATTCCGTCTTTAAACACCTGAAGCGCTGCGGCCATCGCGCCGACTTCGTCCTTGCGGCTCATGTAAGGCACGCTGCCGCTGGTATCGCCGGAAGACAGGGTGCGCATATTCTCCGTGATCCGCTTCAAGGGGCGCACAACCCGCAGACTGCTGATCAGTGCCGCACCGATGCCGATGCTGAACGCCAGAGCAAGAGCGATATAGGTCACGGTCGTGGCCAGGGAAATTTGCTCTGCGCTGGAGGCGCCCTCGTCTTTAACGTTGCTGGCCAGATCGTCAACAGCAGCCTGGATATCGTCACCGGCCTTGGCATAGGTCGCCAGGGATTCTCCCAGAAACAGCTGTTTTGCCTCATCGGCACTGCCGCTGTCCGTCAATGTCTTGACCGTCTGCCACAATTGCTCGGCCTTGGCCCAGTCCTTGGAGAAGGTGTCGTAAAGCTCTTGGTCTTCTTTGTCGACGATCAGCGGCTCATACTGCTTTCTAGACTGCGCGAGTGCGTCATAGGCCTTGTTCAGTGATCCCAGAAAGATGGCTCGTTGCTCAGGTGTGGCGGCGCTGCGATAATTGCTCTGCGCAACGCGGATATCGCCCAGGTCGGCATTGATCTGCCCCATGAGGATGAAGGAGGGAACCCGCTTATCAACGATCTGGTTGGTCCCGTCCGATATGGTGTTCAGCGACGTCACCGCATAAATGCCCTGGCCAACTACCACCAGAAGAATGACTGCGAACAGTGATATGAGAAGTTGACCAAGCGAGATGCGCATTTTTTAATCTCCAGAGCCGCACGGCCCGCTTTCTTTCAGAGTTACCATTATGGTGGGCTAATCCTAAGTTTAATGGCAAATAGGTTTAAACATTAATAATGTTGAATAATATCAAGAAATCTCAGCCAACACACTGATTTTCACGCAAAAATAGAAGGGGAGGGTGCGCGCTCGTCTTGAGAGATCAGCGTCAGCGCAAATCGCGTACTTGCTGTACTGTTTTTGGTATTCTGTCACGATCCCGCAATATACTGTCTTGCTTATGCCATGGTCACGGTTTCAAAACACCTGTCGTTTGATGCCGTAACAGGCAAGGCAAGGGGTAGAAGATGGCGGATGCGTGCGTGGTGGGTTCGGCAACGGGTTTTGTCGATCTGAGTTTTATCCAGACCGCATTTCTAGGCGTCGTGCAGGGGGTGACGGAACTGGTGCCGGTGTCTTCCTCGGCCCATATGCGGGTGGTGCCAGCGCTGCTGGGCTGGCCCGATCCGGGTGCCGCCTTTTCCGCTGCCATGCAGATGGCCGCACTGGTTGGTGTGATCAGCTATTTCTGGCGCGACATTTACGGACTGGCCAGTGGTTCGATCAGCGCCGTGAAACGCCGCGACTTTGAGAATTTCGATTTCCAGCTGGTCTTGTGGATTCTGATCGCCACGCTGCCGATCATCGTCGCCGGGCTGGCGCTGTCGCATACGCTGAACAGCTGCGGTTCGCCGCTGCGCAGCCTCTGGGCCGTGGGGCTGGCCTGTCTCGTCATGGGTGGGCTGCTGGCCGCTACCGAGCTTCTGGCCAAACACCGCCGCGACCTGCCCAGCATTCGTCCGCTGGATATTCTTCTGGTCGGCATCGCCCAGGTTGGCGCGCTGATCCCCGGCGTGTCGCGTTCCGGCGCGACGATGACGGCGGCGCTGGCCCTTGGCTTCAAGCGTGAGGAAGCAGCGCGCTTTTCCTTCCTGCTTGGCTTGCCAGCCATTGTTTTGGCCGGTCTCAAGGAGGTCTGGGAATTGCACAAGCTGGCTCTGGACAGCCATGGCTGGGCGCTGCTCGGTGTCGGCCTGGTGGCGGGTGGTATCTCCTCGCTCATCGCCATCTGGGGCCTGATGCGCTTCCTGGAACGCTTCTCCACTTGGCCCTTCGTGATCTACCGGATCATTCTGGGCGTGGTCCTGCTGGCGGCTGCCGCCTCGGGCATGGCGTCCTAAACCTGGGTCTCACACCACCTGCATCGCGCCGGGGCCAGGCACGGCACCCGGCGGCACCTTGCCCATGATGATCATGCCCAGCACTTCATCCTTTGTCACATCCTGCGTGCGGGCATGGCCGACCACTTTGCCGTTTTTCATCACGAAGACCCGGTCGGCGAGATCGAAGACGTCGTGAATGTCGTGGCTGATCAGGAAAATGCCGATGCCTTCCTTTTTCAGTTGCAGGATCAGCTCACCTACCTGAGCGGTTTCCTGCGGGCCGAGCGCTGCTGTCGGCTCATCCATGATCAGGATGCGGGCATCGAACAGGATGGCGCGGGCAATGGCTACCGATTGCCGCTGGCCGCCTGACAGCGCTTTCACCGGCTCCTTGAAGCGCTGGAAATTCGGATTGAGCCGCCCCATCACCTCGCGCGCCTTGGCCTCCATGGCCACGTCATCAAGCGTGCCCCAGGGGGTGCGCAGCTCGCGTCCAAGATAAAGATTGGCGGCGGCATCGACATTGTCGGCAACGGCCAGCGTCTGGTAGATAGTCTCGATGCCATGGCGCTTGGCATCACGCGGATTGCTGATATCGGCTGGCTGTCCATTGATCAGGATTTCGCCGGTATCGCGTTTATAGGCACCCGACAGGATCTTGATCAGCGTCGATTTGCCTGCACCATTATGGCCGAGCAGGGCGACGACCTCGCCTGCGTGAAGATCCACCGAGGCATCATCGACGGCATGAATACCGCCGAAGGAGATGGAAATATTCTTCATTTCCACAAGAGGCGTGTTCTGTTGTGTCATAACGTTTCTCCTGCGTTTTATCGGGTGCGGGCGCGGTAAACCGTATCCAGCCAGACCGCGACGACCAGCACCATGCCGATGACGATGCTTTGCAGCGGCGTATCCATGCCCAGCAGCACCATGCCAGAATTCAGCGACTGCATGACGATGGCCCCCAGCACCGCACCGGCAATGGTGCCAGCCCCACCGGCCAGCGATGTGCCGCCAATCACCGCTGCGGCAATGGTGTAAAGCTCATCCAGCGTGCCTTGCGCATTGGTGGCGGCATTGAGACGGGCGGTGGAAATTGCTGCGGCAATGGCGCAGAGCGCGCCCATCAGCGCAAAGATCCGCACCGTCACCCAGCGGGTCTTGATGCCCGCCAGTACGGCAGCTTCCGGATTGCCGCCAATGGCAAATACATAGCGGCCAAACCGGGTGCGGTTGGTGATGAAGTTCATGACCATGGCAATGCCAAGCGCGATCAGCACCGGAATGGCGATGCCCAATGAAATCTCCAGCCCGCCGTCCGGCCAGGCGATGTTGTTTGCCTCGGCATATTTACGGGCCAGATTGACGGGCATGTAATAGCTGTTGAGCACGCTGACGGAGCCGAGCACCGCGCCGCAGCCGATCAGCCCCATGAAATATTCGGCCCAGATGGGCTTCAGCGGAAAGCCGAACCGCTTGCGTTGACGGCGGGAATGCAGGATCGACAACACGATGAACACGCAGGCGATGATCCCCACCACCCAGCTGGCAGTGGCCCCGATTGAGCCGTCCGCGCCGCCGCCCATCAGGCGAAAGCGGGTATCCATCGGCGCGACGGTCGCACCGCTGGTCACCATCCAGGCGCAGCCGCGCCAGACCAGCAGGCCGCCCAGCGTGACGATGAAGGACGGCACGTTGAGAAAAGCGATGATCGCGCCCTGAAACGCGCCGATTGCCGCGCCGATGACAATGCCGAGCGAGAGCGCCAAAACCCACATCAGCGGATGATCGTAGCCCAGCAGAACCGGCAGAAACTTGGTCTGCGTCACCGCCATCATCATGCCGACAAAGCCCAGGATCGATCCGACGGACAGATCGATATTACGGGTAACGATAACCAGCACCATGCCCGTGGCCATGACAGAGACCGACGCGGCCTGGACCGACAGGTTCCACAGGTTGCGCGGCGTCAGAAACAGTCCATCCGACAGAATATGAAAGCCGAACCAGATGAGCAGCAGCGCGACCACCATGCCCATCAGCCGGGTGTCGATTTCGGTGGCGTTCAAAAACCGCCGCCAGGGACTGACCGTTGACGGACGCGCACTGCTGGATGCTGCGCCAAGTGTGTGATCCACCATGGATCGGGTACTCCTCTATGATCTTAAAGATCTGCCGCTAAGTGCCGCTTTCGTGCCAGCGTTGGTGGCGCGTATGGGATGCGTTTGAGGGGCGGTGTGCGGGGTTGCCCCCCTCTGTCCTGCCGGACATCTCCCCCTCAAGGGGGGGAGATCGACTCGCGGGTTATCCCTAGCAGTTCATTTCAGTGTTTCGGGTTCAGCGACGGGTGATGGAAAAGGAGCATTTAACTCTATCCAATCTCCCCCCATGAGGGGGAGATGCCCGGCAGGGCAGAGGGGGGTAAGCCACACACCGCAGCGCATGTTTCCAATGCGCGACCCCCCAACAGCCCTTACTTGCAGACCGCCACGGCCCCGGCTTTCACGCCCTGGCACAACTCGCTCTTGGTGATCCACTTGGCATCGAGAACGACGTTGAGATTGTCCTTGGTGATGGCTTGCGGCATCAGGAATTGCGATTCCATTTCCACACCCTTGGTGCCGCCCTTGAACTTGGCGGTGCCGGGGATTTCGCTCATCTTCTTGCCGCCAGCCAATGCCACGGCCACATCACCGGCCTTCTTGCCCAGCATGCGGCTGTCTTTCCACACCGAGACCGTCTGGGTGCCAAGCGCCACGCGGTTCAGCGCTGCCTTGTCGCCATCCTGACCGGAAACCGGCACGGAACCGGCAAGCCCCTGTGCTTCCAGCGCGGCGACAACGCCGCCCGCCATGCCGTCATTGGACGAGACGACCGCATCGACCTTGTTGTTGTTGGCGGTCAAAAACTGCTCCATGTTCTTCTGGGCAATTTCCGGCTTCCAGCCATCGGTATAGGCTTCGCCGACATTCTTGATCTTGCCGCTGGCCATGGCGTCTTTCAGCACTTCCATCTGGCCGGAAAATACAAAATCGGCGTTCGGGTCGGTGGAGCCGCCCTTGATGAACACGTAATTGCCTGTTGGCTTGACCTTCATCACTTCCTTAGCCTGCAAGCGACCGACTTCCTTGTTGTCGAAGGTGATGTAATAGGTGTTCGGGTTCTCAATCAGGCGATCGTAGCCGATTACGGGAATGCCTTCCGCCGCAGCCTTTTCGATGGCCGGGCCGATGGCGCTCGAATCCTGCGCCAGTACGATCAGCGCATTGGCGCCTTGAGAAATCAGGCTTTCGATATCGGTCAGCTGCTTGGCGGCGGATGTCTGGGCGTCGGCGGAAATATACTTAGCACCATGCGCTTTCAGCGCTTCCTTGATGGCGGCCTCATCGGTCTTCCAGCGCTCTTCCTGGAAGTTGGACCAGGACACGCCAACCACCAGATCCTTGGCATGAACGGGACCATAGGCAGACGTCATGACGGCAGCCACTGCCATCAGTTTCAAAACGGATTTCATTGTAAACCTCCCCAGGTGAAGGCAGCGCGGGCAGACCTCCTCGTCCGCCGCCACGCTGCCAGAAAACTGCCTCTGTTCCCCAATCACCAGGCTGTTTGAAGCCAGCTGATTGTTTTTCTCGACAGTCGAGAAAATAACTGGCAGAAGAAATTCACCCTGTCAATATGCCTGTGGGGACCATAAACGGGTGCATGGCGCGGGACCTGCAACACCTGTGAGTTTGCCCAGGGCGAAAGGAAGAGCGCTTTTCCCAAAATGACAAATGGGTCATAGAGAAATCAGCACTTGCTGGTTCAGGATGACCCAGAAGAACAGGGGCGTTGCAGTGAAACAGATGCTTTGGGAGGGGCATGTGGTTCAGGCAGAGATAACAGAAGATAGGAACAGGTCGGCGCATCGATGCTGATGAAATCCAGCACCGAACAGATCCGCCGCCAGAATTCAGCCCTGGCTCTCGCCGCTTTGCGGGTGGAGCAGGCCATGTCCCATACCCAGATCGCCGCCGTGACCGGTCTTGCCTCGGCAACGGTGACCGCCATTACCAGTGAGCTGGAACAGGCCGGTGTGATCGAGCGGCATGAACAGCAGATCGCTGGCGCACGGGGCAGGCCACGGGTACTGCTATCGCGCCGCCGGGATTTCGCCTATGTGATGTCGGTCAGGATTTCCTCCGACCGGCTGAATTACACGCTGTCGGATTATCGCGGCACGTTGATGGACCGTTTCGAGGAGCCACGCCCGCTCGATGTGTCGGCGGCGGGCTTTATCGACGGACTTGGCCGCAACCTTGCCCGTCTGGCCGTCCGCTCGAAATTGCCGCCGGAAAAGGTCGCCGTTCTCTCCGTCAGTTCCAAGGGTATCGTCGATGCAGGCGGCGCAAGACTGCTCTGGACACCGGTGTTCGGTCAGCAACCGCTCGACCTCAAGGCGGGCCTTGGTGATTTTGATGGGGCGATGGCTCTGCTCAGCAACGAGACATTGCTGGTGGCCCACGGTCTCAGCCGCCGCATGGATGCCCAGGATGGCACGTTTCGCGGCCTGATCGCGCTGTCGCTCGGCCACAGCATCGGCCTTGGCATTGCAAGGCCGGTGCCGGATGGCACGGTGGCGGTCAGCGCCCCGAATTTCGGCCATATGCTCAATACCGCGGACAGCAAATTGTGCCGCTGCGGGGCGCGGGGCTGTATCGAGGCTTCCGCCGGATTCTATGGCATCCTGCGCATGGCGTTTGAAGTGCGGCCCGATACCATTCCAGCCAAATTTGTGCCAATCACCGAAATGGACAAGATCGCGCTCTCGGCCCGCCAGGGCAATCGCATGGCCCAATACGCCTTCCGCCAGGCGGGGCTGGCGCTTGGCCAGGGCCTGTCACGGGTGTTCAGCCTCCACGAAACGCTCCCCGTCATCATCACCGGCCCCGGCACCCGCTACTATGACCTGCTGGCGCAGGGCATGGAGGAGGGGCTTGTCCAATCCCTGCAAGTGCGCCTCGATGGCGCGCCGCCGATTACTCTCGTTGGTGACGAGGCCGATCTGGTGCAGGAGGGGCATGTGGATCATGCACTGAGGGCGATTGATGAGCGGTTGTTTGGGGGTGGAGGATGATGCAGCCGTTTTGCGGTTCAGTCATGCGAACCATCATGGATCAATCGACTTTGAGGGCGTTCATTCGCTTTGCTCTGACCATTGCAGCGAGTTTCTTGCGAATCTCAAGAAAGAAGCTCTCTGGAACCATGCCATAGTCGCAACGGGTTTGATCGTGCGGTAAGGGGGCCAGCCGATCCGAGGGCCATACGAACTGGTTGATTTCAGATACGCGGACGTAATTAGCCTCCTGATCCAATCCGATAGCCTTGCAGATGTCCTCTGGGATAAGAATGGATTGGTCTTCTTCTCCGACTTCTGGATAGGAATGGGTGATTGGAACCACCGTGACCGTGCCTGACTCCTGTGACGTCAGCACGATCGCGCAGGGCCTATCCTTTCTGAAGCGGTCTTTATGCCAAGTGTAGCCAAAACGGATCACAAGACCCGGAACAGGGTCCGGCAGATTCACTTGGAAATTACGCCATATTCAGCGCTCTCGATGTCGCTCAAGAGATCATCATCGATTTCGCTCGCATGCAGAACTCGGACTTCCTGACTTTTCAATCTGTTGAAGTGCTCCAACTCCTTCGGGCTGATATAGGCACCGACCACGCGGTCGTGCGAGGTGACCTCGATCACGCCGGCTTCGTAGACGTCCTCGCGGATCTTGCCGAATTGCCGCGAAAATGCACTGGCTGGAACTTGATGGGCCATCGTTGAACTCCTGAAGTAATTGCGTAAAATACGTAATTTTCGCAAATTTGTCAACGGATGCGGCTTGGCTCCGCGCACCTCACCAAATGCTTGACCGTCTCTCTATTGAGCAGGCGCCGAATAGTTAGACTCACGCTTCGCAGTAACGCTTCGCCGTTACACGCAGGCGCTCACTATATTCGTAAATCTCATCCAGCGAATTGATGATGACCCGTTCTTCCTGCTCTCCGTCAAAAAGGCCTATATACTTGACAGACCGATTGAACCAAAGGCGTGCCAAAGGTTTTCGATTGTTGTTGTCGATCAAGATGCCGCAATAGGTCTTTTGATCGCGCATAACCACTCTTGAGGGGCCGATAACCTCCCGGGCAATCGCCTTCACGATCATGTAGCCCTCCCGTTCTTCGTCTGTGGTGATGACGTCCTGGGCCTCTTCAACGGGTTGATCGATGGTCTCGATAACCTGCTCGGTTTCCGCAAGGGCGCTCGACAACCTGTTCTTGACCGTATCCATAATGACTTCGCGGAAGGCGGACCGGACGACCCCAGTTAGCATCTCCCGGACCTGGGACGTTATCCGGCCTTCGTAGATACCACTCGATACGATCCGAACGAAGTCCTCGCTTGGATCTTCAATGAGCTTTGCGATGACCTGCTTGATGCCCGACGTATATTTCAGCCTCTCTGCCGTTGCGAGAATGGCTGTTACATCGAAAGAGGCTTTCTCGAATTTTTTCAGTTCCGCGATAATGCTGGAATTGAAATCGGCGATATCGAAGACAAGGAACGGTCGAGTGTCCAATTTGTTCGGGGCGTCGAGGTCTGTATAAAAATTAAACGTCCGCCCATTGGTCAAAATTGCGAACTTGGCGTTCGTAACGCTGAAGTAGCGATATAATTGATCGAGATGTTTCTTCTCCAGCAATGTCGAGATCGGTTTGCACTCGATCAGTATGCGGATTTCATTGTCGATATTGATCGCGTAATCGACCTTCTCGCCTTTTTTCCCAACGGCGTCGGCGGTGAATTCGGGGACAACTTCGCCGGGGTCGAAGACATCATAGCCAAGGGCTCGTAAAAACGGCAGAACGACGGCTGTCTTCACGGCTTCTTCGGTTGCCATACTGCTGGAATGCGATTTCACTCTTTCGGAAATCGCTCTCAAACTTTCTTCGATTGTGCTCATGATGCCCCCGCAAACTATGGTCGCATAGTTCGCGCATAGCGCGTTCGTCGTCAATAGCTCAAGTCAGTCATGTGTCTACATAAACATCTCACACCAACGCCCCATCGACAATCACCTGCAAGCGCCCCTGGCTGCATGCTTCGATGCGGGCATCGACGCGGTAGACGTCGCGCAAGAGGGTGGGGGTGATGACGTCTTCGGTGGGGCCGGAGGCGATCAGCTTGCCGCCGCCTATGACAAGGGTGCGGCTGCAATAGCGCAGGGCGTGGTTTAGGTCGTGCAGCGCGATCAGCACGGCAATGCCTTCGCGGGTGGCGATCTTGCGCATGAATTCCAGAACTTCGATCTGCCGGAACAGGTCGAGCGCCGAGGTCGGCTCGTCCATCAGCAGCACTTCGGGTTTGCGCACCAGCGCCTGGGCAATTGCCACCAATTGCCGCTGGCCGCCCGACAGCGCGCCGAGGTCGCGGAAGGCGAGATCGGAGATGCGCAGAGCGGCCAGAATCCGGTCGATATCGTTGAGTTCGCCATCGGCCACCCGCCAGCCGCCGCCTTGCTTGGCGGCCAGCAGCACGCTTTCGTAGACGGTCAGCACCGCATTGGCGCCGGTATCCTGTGGCATGTAACAGATCGGGCGGTGGCCCTCGCGCACGTCTTCTACGGCAACCACGCCGGGGCCGGAAATCAGCCCGGCAATGCGCTTGAACAGGGTGGATTTTCCCGCTGCATTCGGGCCGATCAGCGCGGTCATTTCGCCGCCGGTCAGCCAATCCGTGCTGATATCCTGGAAGACCTGGGCGCGGCCATAGCGGGCGCCGACATCCTGAAGTTTCAGGCTTACCATGCGCGCCTCCTGTTGGTGAAAATCAGCGAGAAGAAGAAGGGAACGCCGACCAGTGCGGTGATCACCCCGATGGGGAGAATGGCACCGGGGATCAGCATTTTCGACACGACTGAGGTGACGGACAGCAGCAAGGCCCCGCAGATGACCGAGCCGGGCAGGAAGAACCGCTGGTCTTCACCAACCAACATGCGGGCGATATGCGGCCCGACCAGACCGACAAAGCCGATGGTGCCGACAAAGGACACTGGAATGGCGGCCAGTAGGCTGACCAGCATCATGGTTTCCAGCCTGAGCGCCCTGACATTGACACCAAGGCTCGCAGCCTTGTCATCGCCCAACCGCAGCGCTGTCAGCGCCCAGGCGCGGCGCGCAAACAGCGGAACCGAGATAACCAGCACGGCCAGCGTTACGCCAACCTTCATCCACGTCGCCTTGGTCAGGCTGCCCATGGTCCAGAACACCACGGCGGCCAGCGCCTGTTCCGAGGCCAGATATTCGAGCAGCGACAACAGCGCGTTGAAGGTGAAAACCAGCGCAATGCCCAGCAGCACGATGGTTTCCACCGTCACGCCGCGCATGGTCGATACGCCGTAGATGAACAGCGAGGCGAGCATCGCCATCAGGAAGGCATTGATCGGCACCATAAATTCGATGGCGGCGGGAAACACCGCGACGCCACCCACCAGCGCCAGCGCCGCGCCGAAACCGGCGGCGGCTGAAATACCGAGGGTAAACGGGCTTGCCAGCGGATTGGCGAGAATGGTCTGCATCTGCGCACCCGCCAGCGACAGACAGGCACCGACAGTGACCGCCATCAGCGCAATCGGCATGCGGATATCCCAGATCACCACCCGGATCTGGTTGGAGACGCTATCAGGGGTGAAAATGGCCGAAAGCACCTGGGATAGCGTGTAGCGGGCCGGGCCAAGCGCCATATCAACGGCAACGCTTGTGGCCAGAGCCGCCAGCAGGCACAGGAGAATGGTGACGCGCCGGGCGGTCAGCGCGCGGTATTGGCTGCGCCCCTTTCCTTCATCCTGCACCTCAGCGGCGCTCTCAATGGCAACAGTCATCAGTTTGATCCTTTTTCGTCATCCGACGGGTTCATTGAGACGAAATAGCCCGGCTTATAGGCGACCGGCAGGAATTTCTGGTGAAACTCCCGGAATGTCCTGTCGGGGTCGAGATCGGCAAACAGCTCCGGGTGGAACCATTTGGCAAATTGCTGGATAGGAACAAATTCATAAGGCACGCCGTAGAACTGATGCCATGCGGCATGAACCTGGCGATTGCGCACGGCGGCAAGCCCGTCGAAGCCGGTGCGCTCGATCAAGGTTTGCAGCTTGGCGCGGGCCTTCTCGGGATCGGCGCCCCGCCCGACATGCACGAAACGGTTGGTCTTGGATTCGGCCAGCCAGTTGGAGCCGGTGACGATGATCTGTGCCGGATCGGAGGCGATCAGCTGTTCGATGCCGATTTCGCCAAAGGTGGTGGAGATGATGTCGGAGGCAATATTATGCCCACCGGCGATATCGATCATCTGGCCGAAATTGGCCGGGCCGAACGTGCGGCAGCAGCCGCCTTCCGCATCATTGCCCGGCGCGCGTTCCATGAATACGTTGGGCCGTTTCAGGTCTTTCACTGCGGCCAGCCGGTCGGTGACAACTGCGATCTGCTGACGGCGATAGGCGATCAGCTCCTTGGCCTTGTCCTCTGCGCCAAAAATCTGGCCGAGAATTTCAATGGATTTCTCGGTATTCTTATCGGGGTCGAGACGGAAATCGACATAGACGACCTGAATGCCCGCCGCTGCCGCCTTTTCTTCCAGCCCGCTTTCCCGCGCTGCCTGCAACACTTCCAGATTAAGCGTCATCACATCGGGATGCAGGGCAATAGCCGCTTCGAGGCTGAAACCGCCTTGCGGCAGATAGCCGAATTGCGGCAGCTTGGCGATCTCCGGGAAGCGCTCGACATAGGCGGCGTAGCTGTCGGGGTCCTTTTTCACCATGTCATCGCGCCAGCCGACAATGGTATCGAAGGTCTTGTTCCCGGCCAGCGCTGCGATGGTGTGGATCTGCCGGGCTTCGCCGACCAGAACCCGCTTGGCGGGCAGCTCCAGCGTCACCGTGCGGCCAGCGACATCAGTGATCTCGGCGGCTAGCGCAGGTGCGGTCATAAACGGCAAAAGGGCGACGAGCGCCCGCATGATCATCCTGAAAGTCATCAACAAGCCTCTTGATATAAATTCCGGCGGCACGTTCCAGCCGCCGGAAGCCTTTGAAAGTATTACAGCCCCGTATTCAGTGAGACGAAGTAGCCCGAGCGATAAGGAACTGGCAGGAAACGCTCATGTAATTCCTTGAAAGTCGCTTCCGGGTCCAGATCTCCAAACAGCTCTGGATGCAGCCATTTGGCGATCTGCTGCACAGCGACGAACTGATAGGGATTGTTGTAGAACTGGTGCCAGATGGCGTGGACATTGCCATCCTTCACCGCCTTGATATCGGTAAAGGCGGGGCGCTGCATCAGGGCGGCCAGCTTCTTGGTCGCCAATGCCTTGTCGGCACCGGGACCGACGCCAACCCATTTGCCGCCTGGAACATACAGTTCCCAATTGGCGCCTGTCACGATCACCTGATCTGGGTTGGAGGCGATGATCTGCTCCGGATTGACGGTGCCGAACGTGCCGGGAATGATGGTTCCGGCCATGTTGACGCCACCGGCCAGCTCGACCATCTTGCCGAAATTCTCATTGCCGAACGACATGCAGCAATCGTCGCTATAGCCGCCGGCCCGTTCCATGAACACGACAGGCTTTTTCAGATTCTTGGCCTTGGCCAGCGTCTCGGTGACGCGCTTGATCTGCGTATCGTGGAACTCAACGAATTCTTCGGCGCGCTTTTCCTTGCCGTAGAGCTTGCCGATCAGCCGCATCGACGGATCGGTGTTTTCCATCGCCTTTTCGCGGAAGTCGACATAAACGAGCGGAATGCCAACCTTCGCAAGCTTTTCGATATAGCCGCTTTCTTCCGTTGCCGATTTGGCATCAATATTCATGATGATCACGTCGGGCTTCAGCGTCACGGCCTGTTCGATATCGAACGTGCCGTCCTTCATGCCGCCAAAGGTCGGGATTTTTGCCATCTCAGGGAATTTTTCCAGATAGGCGTTGTATCCGTCCAGATCGGCCTTCTGAAAATCGTCGCGCCAGCCAACGATGCGCTTGAACGGTGTTTCTGTGTCGAGGGCGGCGGTGAAATAGATCTGGCGGCCTTCGCCGAGGATCACCCGCTCCACCGGCACGCTGACCTCGACCTCACGACCGGTGATATCCTTGATCTTCACCAGATCTCCGGCGTTTGCGACGCTTGAAAAAAGCGTCAGCGAAAGTGCTGCGGCGCAAGCCACCCCATGAACGTTGAACACGTTTGCCTCCAAATATAATATGCTGTTGCGCAAGTCTCATGCACAAGTCCGATTGCGGGATGGCGTCCCCACCGGTCCCCGCTTTCTCGACCTGCGCAGTGTTTCGTCGTGGATTTATGTTTTTATGACTTTAACAGTCAAGAAATATCTTTTAGAAGAATTCCAGAGATTTTGAGGGGTTTTGCGGGTATGACGCAGACGGCAATGCAACAGAATTACAACCTGAAAGACGAGATCAAGGCCTATTGGTCGGCCCGTGCCGAAACCTTCGACAGCCAGCCGGGCCATGAGATCTTCTCAGACGAGGAGCGCGTTGCCTGGCATGCGCTGATTGTGAAGCATCTGGGTGAGGGTGAAGGGCGCAAGGTGCTGGACCTCGCCTCGGGCACCGGCGTCGTCTCGCATCTGCTGGATGATCTCGGGTTTTCAGTGACCGGCATGGACTGGGCTGAACCGATGCTGGAACGCGCCCGCGCCAAGGCCAAATCGCGTGGCCGCGATATCCGCTTCCTGATCGGCGATGCCGAAAACACCATGGAGGCGGATGCAAGTTACGACGCTATCACCAATCGCCATCTGGTGTGGACGCTGGTCGATCCGCTCGCAGCCTTCAGGGAATGGCACCGCGTGCTGAAACCCGGCGGCAAATTGCTGATCGTCGATGGTGATTTCGTCAATCCCAGCCCGCTTGCCAAACTCACTGGCCTGCTGGCCAAGCTGGCGTCACGCCTTGGCATTGGCAAATCGCTTGCCCATCATGGCCCGGCATCGTCGCTGGTGGAAACCCACAGGAGCATTCTCTCACGGGTGTATTTTTCCCAAGGCGCCAGGGCTGACGCCGTGGTGGCCCTGCTGAAACAGGCAGGTTTTTCCTCCGTAACGGTTGATACGGACCTGCGCGCCATCAACCGGGCACAACGCGCCAATTTCGGATTTTTGAAGGGTCTGGAACGGGCAACTCAGCACAGGTATGCGATCTGCGCGGTGCGGTGATCAGTTGGATCTATGCACCCTTGTCATTATCTTTGTTGTGTTGAATAACATTTAGTTGAGATCGTGTTGTCGTCTGCATCATTCCGTCGTTTGCAGCGGCATGAGGGTATCATCACGTCCAATAGTGCAACCCTTAGCGTTCAGGTTGGAGAAATGGACACTGTTAATTACACACACCATCTTTCCACCTTTGTTGATGTCGTGCGGGCGGGTTCATTTTCGGCGGTGGCAAGACGTCAAGGCATGAAGCCTTCTTCTATTGCCCGCAAGATTGACATGCTTGAGGACTATTTTGGAGCCGCACTCTTCGTGCGGTCCACACGGGCGCTGATGCTGACGGATGTTGGCGAAGTGCTCGTGGCGCGCGCAGAGGTTATCCTGAACGAGCTGAACGCCATGCGCGTTGAGATCAAATCCATCAAGGACAATCTCGATGGGCCGCTTCGTATCAGTTGCCTGCCCACATTTGGCAAGCTGCATATTTTGCCTTGGTTGCCAAAACTGCGTGAGAATTTTCCCCGCATGACGGTTGAGCTGGATTTGACCGAGCGCATTGCCAATCCGTCCATTGAACGGCTTGATGCCGTTTTGCGTATCGGTCCTTTGAACGACAGCGGGCTCTATGCGAAAACCATTGGCGTTCAGCGTTGGCTTGTTTGCGCAAGCCCCGCCTATCTTGATCGATATGGAAAACCAGCGAGTTGGAACGAGCTTGCTGGACATGCGATTGTTGACAAGTTGCATGATCCTGCTGGAATTTGTTGGCGTGGAGCGCTTGATCCGCAAGGGTATTCGGCCATGTCCAATGGCTTTCGTTGCAATGATTTTGACGGGTTGCGGCAGGCAGCGCTTGGTGGTCTCGGTCTGGCCTATTTACCGGATTGGGTAGCGTTGCCGGATATCACGGCTGGAAGGCTGGTGAAACTTTTCGACGATAGCAAACGGGGTGACGAGCCTATCCATCTGTTGCGGGCGTCTTCCAAACCTTCGGCCAGACTCCAAATTTTTCATGATGCGCTCCTTGACCACTTGCGCAGTTTTTCTGAAGCTGGGCGTTGCACAAAGTGATATGCTTTTAAAACAGCAGGATCATTTCTGATCCTGTCCATGCGCTGGGCTGAGTGCACTCTTAGGCCGGCTGGCGAAGTTCAGTCCGATCACGCTGAACGATGCGATCAGGCCTAATCCGGCAATCCCGAACCAGCCATACTGTGCACCGACACTGGCACCCAAATTGGTTCCCACAGCGCCTCCAAGGAAATAAATCGACATGAAAACGGTGTTGAGGCGGCTACGCGCGCGCGGGTCCAATGAAAGTGCGCGGATTTGGTTTCCGACAAGACCCGCTCTGCCGCCGAGATCAAGAATAATCATTCCGATAATCAGGAACAACAGTTGATGTGTGGTGAAGGCTATCAAAATGAACGCCAGCACATTGAGGCTTGCACCGGATAAAACAACGCGGCGTGCACCAATTTTATCCGCCAATTTGCCGATGAAAGGGGCTGAAAGTGTTCCTATGATACCAGCAAAGCCGAACGCACCGATCTGCGCGCTGTTTAAATGGTATGGGGCTTGGCCCGCCAGAAGGGCAAGGCTCCCCCAAAGCGCACTGAAGGAGCCAAACATCAAAGCGCCGCTGAGGGCGGGGAGGTGTAACTCCGGCTGCTTGGCCAAATGCCACAGGGATTTCATGAATGTAGCATATGGCTCTTTGACGTCAGGGACATTTTTCGGAATGATCGTCATAGCGAAAGGTACGAGTGCCAGGTTGATCGCTGTTGCGACGACATACATTGCGCGCCAGCCTTCATACTCGCCAATGATGCCCGACAGTGCACGCGCAATCAGCACACCTGCAAGCAAGCCGCTGGTGACAATACCCATCGCATGGCCACGCCGGTTTTCACGTGCATAGAGAGAAACGGCGGGAATAATGATCTGCCCACCAACAGAGGTCATACCGATCACGATGTTCGACACGCCTAAAGCAAAAAGGCTGGTTGCAAATGCTGCGCAAAGTGACCCTATTGCGTTTAACGTGATAAGGCCAACAAGCAGGTTGCGCCGCGAGAGCCGATCACCGAGAGGCACAAAAAACACCAGGCCGCTAGCATAAGAGAGTTGGACGATGGTGGCGATGACACTGACTGAGCCTCCATCTCCGCCAAACTCTCGGGCAATAAGCCCTAACATAGGTTGACTGTAGTAGATATTTGCGACGCAGAAGGCACAGATTGTGGCGAGAAAAAAGAGATTCCTGTTTGAATCAAGCATGGCGAGAAGCCTTAAAATAACCAACGGGTTGGTCCGATTGGAAGTTCCATTATGCCGCACATGATTCCATCATGGTTGGTGCGGGTAAAAATTCCTGCCTCTGCAAGTAGTTCAAATAGGTATCTAGTAACTCGAACTTGAGTCTGGGGGGCCAGACATCATTTTCGATCGTTGCAGCGCAGACATTGTCGTAGCGGTATCTGTGTATCTCTCGTCCAAAACGTAGGATTTTTTCGTGAGCATTGTCGCTGCCGTAAAGTGGTAGCAGACGATAAAGTGGATTCCTTTCGCCATCAGACAAAAGTAACTTCTGCCATTCATAGAAAGGAATCATCGATATTTCATATCCTCGTGCATTTAGCCACTGAACGATATTTTTCCACTCGATCAAACCTGTAAAATTGAATAGATTTAAGACGTGTCCACCCTCAATAGTGTACTTTGGGGCATTCATAATTTTTACTGTGTAGTCAACGGGCGTGAAATTGATTGTTCTATCCAGGTCTGGCGCATAGCCAAGCTGAATGCAGCTTTTTATGAAAAGCATAAACTGGTTGTTTTCAAACAAAGAAACGCCAGACGTACTGTGTCCGGATATATAGCCGAGGCGAAACAGGTTTGTTTTACCCCCTTCGGCTATGAATTTCGCTTGTAATTTTTCTCCTTCCCATTTCGAAAGCAGATATCCCATATCGGATTCTAGAGGTGTGTTGTCTGGGAAGTCCTCTAGATAATTGCCGTTGTCATCGCGCGTCACAGCGGAGCCTAATGTTGACACGAAATTCACGATTTTTGGCTTTCCATGGGAAGCCATAAGAATAGCATCTGACATGCTATCTACGTTGGGTTTCCTGAGCAATTCATAGGGCTGGATGTGATTCACGCGCGCGGCGACATGATGGATGACATCTGCTTCCTGGCATATCATTTCGTAAGTGGTGTCAGATAGTCCAAACCGGGGCATCGTTATGTCGCCCTCTACAACTTGAATCTGGTCAGTATAGAAACAATCGATATTCGTCTCTATGGAGAATTTCTTGAATGAAGACAGAATTCTGTCTCGGTCGTTTTGTGGATCAAACCTGCGGCACAATGTATAAATTTTCCCGATATGAGAACTTTTGAGCATTTCGGTAAGAAGGTATGCGCCTATGAAACCAGTTGCACCTGTAAGAAAAACGTTTTTATTTTCGCTCATATCAAATACCCTTTATATTGAGAGATCTGAACTCCAAGGTTGAGGGCATGTCACATCATTGTGCGGAGCAACAAAAGAGCCGTGCAATGCAAAACAGCTTCCAATTTTTCACGCAAGTAGATTGACGGATTGCGTATCAATGGTTGTAAAAATGAAAAAATCTACTATAGGAATACATCGGAAGGCCTACTTCATGTGGTGAAACGGTGCTGCTGTGTACTGGTTGTGTCGGAGGAACATGCCATAATGACCGCTTGACTTTTCCTCTATAAGGAGGGATCATTGCGGACATGATCAACACGCGCACAACCATTTCCTGCACGTATTTTTGGGCCTACCGGTAGCCGGCGGCCTGACAGATCACTATGTCAACAGGCCGCCGTCAGGCGGCCTTGTTGTTTGAACGAGCTTCCCTGACGGCGGTATTTCAAGAGGGAAGCAGCCATGACTGAAGATAGCGACATTACCCTGCCAAGACCAACGATGGTCAGCATTCGCAATGCTCAACCCGGCGACCTGCCGGAGTTGAATGAGATGATTGCGGCGTTGGCCGCCCATCACGGCGATGCCTCGGACATGACTCCGCAAACACTGAAGCGCGACCTGTTCGGCCCGATGCCGTGGATCACAGCGCTGGTGGCCGATGGTGGTGAACAGTTGATCGGCTACGCCATTCTGATGCCGCTTTACAGGGCTCATGAAGGCAAGCGGGGCATGGAACTGCTGCATCTCTACGTGCGCGATGGCCAGCGGGGAAATGGCATCGGCCAACACCTGATAGCCCGCGCCCGTGACGTGGCGCGCCAGTCCGGCTGCGATTACCTCTCGGTGTCCGCCGCCACCGGCAATTTCGCCGCCCATCGCTTCTACGAGCAGATGGACTTCTCCGCCCGGCCTGTAACCGGCATGCGCTACATTCAGGCGCTGGCCTGACAGCCGTTACCCGACATTCATAGGCCGAAAACGGCATGCCTGGAGCAAGCCCGGCCTTCTATATTAGACCTTCTTGAAGAAGGTGAAAGTGACGATATCGCATGACTTCGGCAATGCTCAAGAAAACAGACCAGATAAGGGTTCAGACACTCGCCATGGAAAACCGGCGGATCGAAAGCGCCATCCGCAGCCTGCTGGATCGGCATTCCGACCCGGCCTTGCATCGCTGGGTGCGCGAAACCGTGGGGGCATTTGAGGCGCGGCTGGCCGGTATCGTCGATCCGCACGAGCGCGACCAGGCCCGCCATGCGGCCCTGGTGCTGATCAGGACGACATTGCAGGAATGGTCGAGAAACCCGGTTTCGCAGCACTGACCTCGGGTTCCCAACTTTGAAACTGCAGGCGTCTGCGGGTCAAAAAACCATTTTACTTCGCTGGAATGGCTTTCAGATAGGCGGCAATCGCTGCGCGGTCTTCGGCTGGCAGTTCGGCCAGGTTTTTCTGCACCTCGACCATCGAGCCGCCCACACTGTCGAAATCGGGGGTGAATCCGGTTTCCAGATAGCTGGCGATTTCGTCTTTTGACCATTTACCCATGCTGTCGGAGCCGGGGGTGATATCGGGGATGCGGCCTTCGCCTTCGGGGTTCGGTCCACCGGCCAGCCATTCATCCGCCTTCAGCCCGCCGATCACGTTGCGAGGTGTGTGGCATTCGCCGCAATGGCCGGGGCCTTCGACCAGATATTGGCCGCGCTGGATCTGCGCATCCGCAGAGGCCAAAGTGACGCGGGGTTTATCGTTTAGAAACAGCAGTTTCCAGCCGGTCAGCGCAAGGCGCTGGTTGAAGGGAAAGCCCAGCTCATGCGGCGGCGCGACATTGCCGCTGACGGGCAGGGTTTTCAGATAGCCATAGAGATCGGCGACATCCTGCGGCTTCATCCGCGCATAGGATGTGTAGGGAAAGGCCGGATAAAGGTTTTCGCCGGAAGGACCGATCCCACGGGTGACGGCATCGCCAAATTCCGCCAGCGTCCATTCGCCGATCCCGGCCTTCGGGTCCGGCGAAATATTGGGAACATGAAACGTGCCGAACTGGGTTTTCAGCGCCACGCCACCGGTGAGCAGCAGGCGCGCATCGCCGGTCGCCCCAGGGGCGGCATGGCAGCTGGAACAGCCGCCAGCAAAAAACATCCGTTTGCCATTGGTAAGGTCGGGTGTCGTCGTCGCGGCCCAGACGGCAGCGGGCTGGCGGTGCGGTGCGACGGCAAAAACATAGGTGCCGACCAGTGCTACACCCAAGACGAGTGCCGCCGCGATGCCGAATTTTGCCGTTCCAGCCATGCTCATCCCCAATTTCTTTATATATCAAACCCGCCCGGTTGCCCGGACAGGTCTCTTCATGGGATGAAATTATTTCTTCAGCCTGAACGTCTGGTGGCAATCGCCACAGGTGCCGCCAATGCTCTTCAGCGCGGCGCCAACGCCAGCCTGATCGGCGGGCAGGGTGGCGAGCTGCGTGGCGGCGGCGGTTTCAAGCGCCTTGGCCTTGGTCTTGAAGGTGGCCGGGTCTTCCCAGATCTTCGGGCTGGCCTCGGTGTTGAAGCCGGTCTCGGACCCCTTGGGGAACTGTTCCGGGAAGGCCTTGGCGACTTCTTCCATCGTGGTCAAAGACGCTTTAACAACAGCAGCGTCATAGGGCTTTTCGCCCTTGGCGATCGCGGCCAGCTGGCCCATGGCGCCGCCGACTTTCTTCATCATTCCGGCGCGCACCACCTGCGGCTCATCAGCGGCGCTGACCGCGCTGCTGAGGCCGGCGCCAAGACAGAGGCCTATGGCGGCCATTGTTGCAAGCTTCCTCATGCCAAGCCCTGATATCATCGTCATTCTCCTGTTGATGGCCGAACCTGCGGCGGTTTTCACACGTGATATTCTCTTCAATTTCGGTCACCGCATTTTGATGGTAAATCAAAATGCAAATAAAGTCACAAGAGAGTGATGTTTGCGATGGTTAAATATCTGATATAACAATCATATCAGTGACATTTTCAAGCGCCGTGCCGCCCGAGCGGCAAGAGCCTGTCGTCCTCGCGGCCAAAGCCTTGAAGCCCAAACCTATCTGTCTCAAGGGTCAGAATTGCAAAGGCGGTCTCGTCCTCGCCATCCACCATGCCTTTCAGAGTGATGAAATGGGTGTCGCCGATCAGGCCATAGCCGCCACGGTGGTCATGCCCGTTGATATAGGCGATGGCAGCAGGCGCGGCGGCGATCACGTCTGCCACCTGTTGCGCATTCCAAAGGGCGTGGTCGGTGAAGGGATGGAGCGGATAATGGCCGAAGACGATGGCCTTTTCCCCTGCGGCATGCGCTAGCGTCAGGCGGCTTTCCAGCCAGTCGATCTGCGGCTGGCTGATGGCGGCGTTCCAGTCCTGGGCATTGGCCGCACCCTGTGCCTTCAGCGCGAGGAGCTGGCGCACCGCCACTTCCCTGGCAGGATCGTCGCGCGCCACCGAGAAGGTGGAGATTTCACAGCCATCGGTGAAAATCAGCCTGATGCCGTTGATCACCCGGTCGAAGTAAGGGGTGGGCATGCCCAGCGCGTCGCGCACCATCGGCTTTTGAGCGTCTGAGACCGCGAAATCGTGATTGCCGGGCAGGGCGATCAGCGGATGGCGCAGACCTTCCAGCACTTTCAGAGCAGGGGCAAAATTACGGAAATCCCGATCGATCAGGTCGCCTAGCAATACCACGGCATCCAGCGCCTGTTCGTTGAACATGTCGATGGCCGCCTGCATCTTGGCGAGGCTCAGGGCATAATAGCGGTTGGCGGTCAGGTTGGGCGGCAGATCGGCATATTGCGGATCGGCGATCAGCCCGAGACGAAGTTTGGGCATGGGAGTACGCATCGCGGTCGGTTTCATTTATCGTCGAATTATGCCCCGGCCATAACAGCAGCATGACGGCGGCGGGCTTGCGCTGTGGATGACGGGAGAATACATCGGCGCACTTTCATTGGAGTGCTCTTATGTCATCGATCACACTCTCCCGCATCTGCCGTGCCGACGGGGCGGATCTGGTGGCGGCCAATCTGGCCAGCCGCGATTACCATGCGCCCTGGGCGGCGCCCTTCACCGATCTCGACGGTTTCGAGGCCTATCTCAGCCAGACGATCAGCGGTGCCAATATCGGCCTGATTGCCCGAGAGTCAGGCAGTCACGCTGTGGTCGGGGTCTTTACCTTGAGTCAGATCGTGCTGGGCAATTTCAGAAGCTGCTATCTCGGCTATTACGGCATGGCTGCCTTTGCCGGGCGCGGATTGATGACGCAGGCGCTGAACGCGGTTATTGCCCATGCCTTCACGGAGGTGGGCCTGAACCGGATCGAGGCCAATATCCAGCCGGAAAATCTGCGCTCGATTGCGCTGGTCGCCCGCTGCGGATTTGAAAAAGAAGGTTTTTCCAGGCGCTATCTGAAAATCGGCGGGGAATGGCGCGATCATGAGCGCTGGGCCAAGGTGTCAGGATAAAGCGTGGCATCATAAACAAAGGCGCAGCGGGGATGCCGCTGCGCCTTTCATTTGACCTTATGTCAAGCGGATCAAGCGGCCTTCAGGGTCGCGATCGAATCCTTGGCGCCCTTGACGGCGGCAGCCTTGGCTTCTTCGCCCATGTTGACGCCTTCGGCGACAACGAATTCCAGATCGGTGATGCCGAGGAAGGTGAAAACGCCCTTCAGATAGGTTTCAGCATGTTCAAGCGGAGCCGCAGGGCCCTGGCTGTAGATGCCGCCGCGCGAGATGGCAACGATGACGCGCTTGCCGCCGCACAGGCCTTCCGGACCGGCAGCGCCGTATTTGAAGGTCTTGCCGGCAACGCTGATGCGGTCAATCCAGGCCTTCAACTGGCTCGGAATGCCGAAATTGTAGAAGCCAACGCCAATGACCACCACGTCTGACGTGAGGAACTGTTCCAGCACTTCGCCGCCCAGCGCCAGATCGGCCTTGGTGGCTTCGTCATTGCTGGCATCGTAATTGCCCATGGCTGCCGCAAGCGTCAGGCCGGAGAGATGCGGAAGCGGGTTGGCCGCCAGATCGCGGTAGGTGACGTCGAGGCCAGCGGTCTTTTCGCTGAGGGTCTTTACAATCGATGCGGACAGATCGCGGCTGACGGAATAGGGGCCAAGCACGCTGGAATCGAGATGCAGAAGTTTCATGGTCATCGACCTTTCCTTGTGGTATAAAATCAATACCGACACACTTATGGTAACTGCCAATCGGGCGCAAGGAGGCACAGACTTGGAACTCGGGCACATCAATGTAACCACATCCGAACCGACAGCCGCGCCGGAGGTATCCATGGCGGCCGTCAACCAGCGCAGCAGCTGCGAGGCAGTCAATAGCGTGCTGACGCGCATCGGCGACAAGTGGAGCGTGTTGATCGTGATGATGCTGGCCAATGGCCCACAGCGTTTCAATGAGTTGAAGCGGCGGATCGGCAGCATTTCCCAACGCATGTTGACATTGACCCTGCGCGGACTGGAGCGCGATGGGTTGGTAAAGCGCACCGTATTTCCCACCATTCCGCCCCGGGTGGATTACGAACTGACCGATCTCGGCCAGTCGCTGCGCCAGCCGATCGAGGCGCTTGGCCACTGGGCCTTCGATAATTACGCGTGTATTGCCAAGGCCCGCGACAGTTTCGACAAGGCGGCAAAGAAGCAAGGCGTCAGGAAGCCCTGATCTGCTTTGCCATGTTGACGCCGGTGACACGAAAGCCACCATATTCATAGATATGCCGGGCGCGGTCGTTGTCGGCAGCGACCCGCAGCTTGATTTCGCGGTATCCTTGCTCCGACAACCGGGTTTCCAGGGCGGCAAGGGCTTGTTTGCCTTGGCCCGTGCCGCGATGGGCCGGAAAGACATAGAAATCGAGGATGAACACGGATTTCGCCGTTTCGTCGAGGCGATACCAGAGATAGCCGATCGTCTGCTGCTGCTTGTCAACAATGTTAAGCAACGCATGATCCGGAGTTTTCGGGCCGTGCGGCAGGCTTTGAGCGATCTCGTGTTCTGCGCGTTTTAACGCCTCGCCCTCAGTGACATTATAATTGAGGGCGATTTCGGCAGCGTAATCCGCAATGAAATAATTCAGGTAGTGACTGTAGTCCTCGTCGGACATCCCTGTGAATTTAATCATTTTTCCCCGCACGGCTTGAGGGTCTGCTCAATGAAAAAGGCCCGGAGCATCAAGCCGCCGGGCCTTATTATCGTCGGTAGGCTGGTATCGCCGATTACTTGGTGGCGGCTTCGTAAAGCTCGGCCACGTAATCCCAGTTGATTAGGCTATCCACGAAGGCTTCCAGGTATTTCGGGCGGGCGTTGCGGTAGTCGATATAGTAGGAATGTTCCCAGACATCGACGCCGAGGATTGGCGATGCGCCATGGATCAGCGGGTTTTCGCCATTCGGGGTCTTGGAAATTTCCAGCTTGCCGTCCTTGACGGAGAGCCAAGCCCAGCCGGAGCCGAACTGCGTTGTGCCAGCGGCGATGAAATCGGCCTTGAACTTGTCGTAGCCGCCGAGATCGGAGGCAATCGCTGCTTCCAGCTTGCCAGGCAGCTTGGTGCCGCCGCCGTCTTTCTTCATCCAGTTCCAGAAATGCACGTGGTTGTAGTGCTGGCCGGCATTGTTGAACAGGCCGGCATTCTTGCCATAGGACTGCTTGACGACTTCCTCAAGCGAAAGCCCTTCAAGACCCGAATCCTTCAGCAGATTATTGCCGTTGGTGACATAGGCCTGATGATGCTTGTCGTGGTGGAATTCCAGCGTTTCGGCCGACATGAATGGGCCGAGTGCATCGTAAGCGTAGGGAAGTGCGGGAAGTTCGAAAGCCATGATAAAATCTCCTCTTGGCATCGAGTATGGAAATCGTGAGCGAGCGGACCATAGGATTGCGGGCCACAAGAGGCAACCTGCGAAATGGTAAATTCGCGCTCCCTAGGGAAGTTTCCTTCCTCGGTTAATCCCTTGGATGGTATAATGTTCCAGTCCTGTCTGGACCTTCCCGGCAAGCCGCGATTCCTGCCCACTCTTCCCGCGTTACAAGCGGAACGACGACAGTTTCAAACGGTTACCGCAACACAATAAAGCAAACAGGCGAAGCCTGTCATCAGTCATAAATATCCGGTTCCGGCAAGTCGTTGACGGGCAAGCCCAGCGCTTTGCGGGCAATCTTGCATTCGGGATCGCCGGGCATGCAATCACGACAGACCTGCGGGCGCACGTCGTAGACCCCGCAGCCGACATGTTTGCCCAGTTCCCCGGTCAGCGCCGCGCAGCGGCCTTTGCCAGCCGCATCGACCTCGAACTTCATGCCGCTCAGATCCGCCGCCACGAATTTCTCAGGGATTTTCGCCAGTTGCTCATCGCTTTCCAGCGAAAAGCGTGGCCAATCCGCCTGATAGGCGCAACAGGCGCCGCAGGTCTGGCAATCGAAAATTTCGGGCGGTGAGGTTTCCAGCATGGTTCGTCTTACTGCATAATTCCTGAAATCGGAATCGATTTCAGGAATTATGCAGCAGATATAAAGAGCTATAGCGAACCTTTGTGCGCATATATCGGGCACGGCATTGTAGCGCAAAAGCATCCAGAGCGGAATTGTTTGGCGACAAAAAACAGACGGAAACCGTGTGTGTATTCGTTGGATTCGTGCACGCTAAAACAACCAAAGGTTAGTAAATGGCGGTTACCATGCGAACCTGCTCTTGAGGATCGTTAATGGAAGAAAATGCCACCGCGCCGCAGGTCGACATCGGAGACTATGAGGCGATGACGCTTGCCATGGAGAATATGGGGGTGGCCGTCGCCCTGATGCGGTTGGATGGCAGCCTGTTGTTTGCTAACAAGCCGTTTCGGACATTGCACGATTATGCCGCGCATCTGGCCCCGGCGGGTGGCTTCAGCGATCTTGTCCAGTCAGGGGCGCTCGCCCATTGGAATACCGACCCGGCTCGGTATTTTCAAACCCTGGTCAAGCGTCTTGTCGATAATGGTGGTCTGTGCCGGGATCAGCTCGAAATTGGCGATCAGATCATTGCGGTGGAAGACCGGCTGATCGAAGAGCGGATGATCCTTTCGGTGCAGCAGGATATTACCGAGCAGATCGTCGCGGCGCGTCGGCTGGCCTATCTTGCCAGCCACGATATTCTCACCGGCCTTGCCAACCGCGCCAGCGTTGAGGCCCAGCTCGACCGGCTGACGGCTATCAAGGGCGAGCGAAGGGGCCGGTTTGCGGTGCTGATTGGCGATCTCGATCTGTTCAAGGTCATCAACGATACCTATGGCCACGCCGCTGGCGATGCCGTGTTGCAGGAAATGGCCTGCCGCTTCCGCGCCGTCCTCGGCCGCAACGATTTCGCCGCCCGGCTCGGCGGCGACGAATTTCTGTTTCTTTGCAATGATGACGATGCGCCGGATACCAATGCCGAAAGGCTTGCACAGCAGCTGATCGCCTGCGCCGACCAGCCGGTCTTGTTCGAAGGCAAGTCCTTGCCCGTCGGCATCAGTCTTGGTTATAGACTGTTTCCGGATGATGGAACGCAGACGGCGCAATTGACACGCGCCGCCGATATCGCCCTTTACCGCGCCAAAAGCCAGGGCCGGGGTCGCCTGGTTCGCTTCGACCAGGGGGAGAACGTATGAAGCCGTTTTATCGGTAGCTCACATGTCGCTGCCCGACCGCGCCCAATCCATATAGAGATCCAGTGCCTTGCGGGTCACGGGGCCTTCCTGATAATTGCTGCCGTCCAGCCTGGAAACCGGGGCAATCTTCGAATAATTGCCGCTGGTGAACACTTCGTCCGCACCGAGGAAATCGGCGACGCTCAGCGTCACCTCCTGCACGTCGAAGCCCGCCTGACGCAGCAGGGTTATGACGCGCGAACGGGTGATGCCCGCCAGAAACGTGCGGTTGGGGATCGGGGTGAACACCACGCCGTCCTTGACCATGAAGATATTGGAGGAGGCGGTTTCCGCCACATTGCCATTCATGTCCAGTGCCAGCGCATTGTCGAAGCCGCGGGCGCGGGCCTCGAGAATCATCCGGCCGGAATTGGGGTAGAGGCTGCCCGCCTTGGCGTCGGTCATCGCACATTCCGGCGAGGGGCGACGGAAGGGAGACACGGTCAGCGTGTGCGGCGTGGCCGTGTGCATCGGCGCTTCGAACAGGCAGAGCGCAAAGCGGGTGGAGGCGGCATCGGGCGCCACGACGGAGCCGGGTGCGCCATGTTCGGCCCAATACATCGGCTTGATATAAATCGCGGTCTTGCCATCGAACTTGGTAACGCCTTCACGCGCCAGTCGCTCGATTTCCTCGGCGCTCATGGTTGGCTGCATATGCATGGCCAGAGCCGAACGGTTGATCCGTTGGCAATGCAGGTCGAGGTCGGGCGCGATTCCGTCAAACCAGCGGGCGCCGTCAAACACCGTCGAGCCCAGCCACATGGCATGGGATGTCGGCCCGATCAGCGGCGGATTGCCGGACAGCCATTCGCCATCGACATAGTTCCAGGTGGGGGTGCGGGGGGTGGTATCGACGGCCATTCTCAGTCTCCAGATCGTATTTGGCGGCAAGAGAACCGCTGCGCTGCGCAACGTCAAGGAGAAAATGCAAAGGGCATGTAGCACTTGCCCCCAAAAATGGCCGATCGGCCATCATGGTCTCGGAAATGCGGGGTGAATTTTGAAATTTCTCTATGAATACAATAGGATGGCGATCAGCGATAGCAGAGTTCATCGATGGTTTTGGCATTTTGTCATGAAAAGTTGTATTTGATTTTTTTGCTACTTAAGGAAAGTGTGGCCTTTTCGCGATTCCCTTGCTTTTCTTAAGGAGATTTTATGCAAAGCGCTCGTTGGCGTTGCCTTTTGGCCGCCGTCTTCATTGGCCCGATAGGCCCAGTCCTGGCGCAGGATGCCGCTCAGGTTGCAAACCCCACGACCGCAGAGGAAGCATTTGGCAATCCGCCGGTTCTGGGGCAATCGCCCGTCGCGCCCAAGGGTACGCTGTACCGGGTGCCGCCATCCGCCACGCCGCAGCCCCATGCCGGGCGCGAACAGGTGCTCGACCTCAAGGTCGTCTATACGGAAGGCAGGATCCGCAAGCCGGGTGGGCCGCCGGATAATCCTTTCGACCGCGTGCGGCTGCGCAGTTACCAAGGCACCAACGTCGATCCCAACCACCCCTTCGTCGCGCCAACCATCGAGGCCATGCCGGGCGATAGCATTCGGGTTCGACTGGACAACCAACTGCCGCCCGATCCGTCCTGCACGGATGCCAATACGTCTGTGGACATGCCCCATTGCTTCAATGGCACCAATCTTCACAGCCACGGCCTGTGGGTCAGCCCGACCGGCAATAGCGACAATGTGCTGCTGTCGATCAATCCGGGCATGAAGTTTGAATATGAATATAATATCCCGGCCGATCATCCGGCGGGCACCTTCTGGTATCATCCGCATCGCCATGGCTCCACCGCCTTGCAGGTCGGCAGCGGCATGGCGGGCGCGCTGATCATTCGCGGCGACCGCCCGCCGACAGACAAGACCAATGGCGACCTCGACACTTTGGTCAAACCATTTCCGGAACGGCTGCTGGTGTTCGAACAGATCCCCTATGCCTGCCTGACGAAGGACGGCAAGCTGAAGCACACCTATGTGCCTGATCCCAAAGATCCGACAAAGGGAAGTTATGCGATCGACTGGACTTGCAACAAGGACGAGGTAGGGGAAGTCATTTCCTACGAGCAGTTCTCGCCATCGAGCTGGGCTGACTCCGGTCGGTTCACGACGGTCAACGGCCGGGTGCGGCCGATTTTCGCCAATGCAGAGGTTGGCAAAACCGAGCGCTGGCGCCTGATCCACGCCGGCGTGCGTGACACGATCCAGGTGCAGTTCCGCAAGATGAATGCCAAGGATTTCTTCCAGCGCGAGCGCAGCACCGCTGCCAAGGATGCCGACCGGTTCGCCAATGACCTCTGCACCGGCCAACCGGTGTCCTATGTCGTGGTGGCTGCCGACGGGCTGACCATGGAGCAGGGGCAGCCGCGAGAAAATGTGACGCTGCAACCCGGCTACCGCAACGACCTGCTGGTCAATTTTCCTGAAGACGGCATCTATTGCATCGTCAGCCCGCCGACTGCCGCTTCCGATTCCGTCACCCGCACGCAGCGGGCACGGTCAGTTCTCGGCTTCGTGCGGGTCAAGGCGGGCAAGGGCGCGCCAGTGGTGGGTGACTCGGTGGGTGAGATCAAGCAGCAGTTGATCGCCAATGCCAATGCCTTCTACCCGCCTGACGTCGCCAATACGGTGGTCGCCGATCTGCAAGACAAGCTGAAGCTGACGAAGTTCATTCCCCACCCAACGGTGACCGATGCGGAAATTGCCGGTCAGCCGAAGCAGGATCTGGTGTTCTTCATCAATCTCGGCCCGGGTGGCAACGGGCCTAACGGCTTTCAGGTTGGTAATAATTTCAATGTCGTGCAAAACGATGTCGGTGTCTATGTCCCGGCAGGCGCTAAGCCTTATGATCCTGATGTGGTCGACCGCAAACTGGTGCTGGGGACGGCGCAGGAATGGGAGTTACGATCCTATTTCGTCAGCCATCCTTTCCACATCCACGTCAATCCGTTCCAGATCGTGAAGATCCTTAACTCTAATGGTGATGACGTCAGCGACTTGGGCGCCAAAGATGGCGATGGGGACTCTCAATATGCCGGGCTGAAGGGCGTGTGGAAGGATACGCTATGGGTCAAGAGCAATATCACCAAGCCGCTGACAGCGAACGATGCGGAGTGGCTGAACGGCGATCTCAGCAAATCGTCGATCCCCCCTTCCAACCCGCCGCAGGCCTCCCAGCCGCCCGCCACCTACCGCATCTTCATCCGCACCCGCTATGAACGCTATATCGGCGAATTCGTCCTGCATTGCCACATCCTCGACCACGAGGACCAGGGCATGATGCAAAATGTCTCCATCGGCTTGCCCGACGGTGCCGGAGGATTGGCAAACGCGCATCATCATGGAGGTTTGCCAGAGACCAAGTAGACCTGCTCTGGTAACCGGAATTGATGCGACACACTGTTTCCGCCGTCCTTCGGGATGGCGGAATTCCTTTGCGGTCAGAGATGATGCTTAGGAGCCATTCACTTTCTTGGTCGCCGGGGATGTATGGTGGCCTTTGGGAAGACTGGCCGCGTGGGGGACGGGCCTGATATCCGAGGCTTTGCTTTGAAGCAGGCCAATCTTCATTTCAAGCCTTCAAGTCTTTTCAACCAAGTAGAGAAATGCGGGCATTTTTGGCGGATGGTGGCGAGGCCGATCCGCTCCGCGATATTGGCACCGTTACGAACCTTGTCGTAAGCGGGCCAACCAGCGAGAATACGCTTGGACGGAGCAGTTTGAGACCCGCCATTTATGTCTTCTGGCGCTGTGTCATGGGGGATCTGCTTCTTTAACCTATCGAAAGTTGACATATCAGCCTCGTCCCGAAAGGCAGAGATGTCGCTAAAAAGCAGTGCCTCGAATTCGTGAACAGTAATATTTGGAATGAAATTCCTGCGCCCGATGTCGGTAGACATCTGCTTCTCAATATAAGTCGCCTTTTCTCTGCCATTGCGAAGAGCTTTGAAGTGGCTATCGGACATACCCGGAAAATCATTCGGCAAGGCATACAGGTCGAACATGGTCGTTACCCATGCGTTCGCGTCTTGTTTGCATAGTATTTCGATCTGCGGCTTCACCTTTGAATATCTAGTCAAGCCGCCTTTCTGGCTGATGCTTGTTCGCACCGGAATGGGTAAGAAATAGACATTTAAATGTGCGTAGTGTGGGGCAAGAATTTTGTCGATAAACGTCGCCTCTGTTTGCCCTTCGACCAGCAGTTTAATGCGCGTCATAGGCCCGGCCTCCCGCCGAGCAGGTTCTTTTTCCAAAGCTCGCCGAGACTGTAATCTTCCAGCCAGTCTTTCAGTTCGTCTGGATCGGGCTGCTTGAAGGTCGAGGCCCCGTCACGCTTATCCACCACAATCAGGTCTTCGGCATCGAAGCAATCGACCAGTTCGACGGATTGGGTTGAGACGATCAGTTGATGGGTCTCGGACACCGATTTCATCAGCCCGGCCAGCACATTGATCGCGTAGGGATGCAGGCCCAGCTCCGGCTCGTCGATCAGAATTGTGGCGGGCATGAATTCATCAGGTTGAAGCAGTAGCGTAGCGAGGCAGATGAACCGTAAGGTGCCATCGGACAAAGCGCTGGCGAAAAACGGTTCGTCCTGACCTGCTTCGGTCCATTCAAGCTGGATCTTGTCCGGATTGTGTACCGTCGGGCGCAGGTGGAAGTCTCCAAAGAATGGCGCGACCAGGCGAATGGTCTTGACGATACGCTGGTAATGCTCTGGGTGGTGGTCGCAGATGCGCAAAAGGAAGGCTGCAAGATTATTGGCGTCTTCGCGCAAGAATACATTGTCGTTAATGCCGTGGACGAGTTTGACTCGGGCGCTAGAGCTGGTGTCATGGAAATGGAAAATTCGCCATTTCCTCAAATTTGGAAACGAAAGCTCGTAATCATTGCCAAGTGCAGATGTTGCGTCAAAAATAGTCTCGAAATGGCCATCGCCAGTTTTAGAATCGCCAAACAAATCGGGAAATATCTGTGTTTCTTCTAAAAATAGAAGCCGGTTGTCGCCAGTGGGTGCTAAAATAAATTTGTAAACTTCATTTCCGGTATATGATTTACAAAAAACGACTGTCGCGGCGAGTTTTTCCGTCGTCTTCCGCCCAAAATGCAAGATCGCATCCGGACCGCCAGCCTGCCCAACGGTCACTTGCAGTTGCCTGTCCAAAATCTTCCGCAGAAAACCAAAAAAACCAATGAAATTGGATTTGCCCGCTCCATTGGCACCGATCAATATATTGATACGCCCAAGCTCAATGTCGCATGTCTCAATGGACTTGTAGCCCTCCAGGGTAAGCCGGGAAATCTGGCCGGGTTGGGTGGCCTGCTTGATCATGAAAGGCGTTTCTCTTGGTTGAGAGGTATCCAGCTTATTGTTTTATCTGAGCTATCGGGCGGATCAAGAGCGGCTTTCGCCGCTCCTGAAGTTCTCTCACATCTTCCCCGCCACCTTCACCGCAAACGCATATTCAAACGCGACCTCTTCCAGCCGCTGGAACCGCCCGGATTTGCCGCCGTGGCCTGCTGACATGTTGGTCTTCAGCAGATACGGCCCGGCATCGGGTGCGTTTTCGCGCAGTTTGGCCACCCATTTGGTTGGTTCCCAATAGGTGACGCGAGGATCGGTCAGGCCGGAGAGGGCCAGAATGGGCGGATAGGATTTTTTACCTACATTGTCATAGGGGCTATAGGCGGCGATCCAGCGGTATTCTTCTTCTGACTCGATCGGGTTGCCCCATTCCGGCCATTCCGGCGGGGTCAGCGGTAGGGTATCATCCAGCATGGTGTTGAGCACGTCCACAAAGGGTACGGCGGCAATGATGCCGGCGAATTTTTCCGGCGCCATATTGGCGACGGCGCCCATCAGCATGCCGCCAGCCGATCCGCCTTCGGCGATGATCTTGTCATAGGCGGTGTAGCCTTCTTTCACCAGATGATCGGCGGCGGAGATGAAGTCCTTGAAGGTATTGACCTTATTCTCCATCTTGCCGTCTTCATACCATTGAAAGCCCTTGTCCTTGCCGCCGCGGATATGGGCGATGGCATAGACGAAGCCCCGGTCGGCCAGCGACAGGCAATTGGTGTTGAAACCAGCCGGAATGGTCACGCCGTAAGCGCCGTAGCCGTAAAGCAGGCAGGGGGCGGAGCCGTCCAGCGCGGTATCCTTGCGATAGAGAAGCGTGACCGGCACATCGACACCATCATGCGCCTTGGCAAACACCCGTCGGGTGACATAATCCTCGGCCTTATGGCCCGAGGGGACTTCCTGGGTTTTCAGCAGTACCCGCTCACGGCTCACCATGTCGTAATCGTAGAGCTGGCTGGGCGTCGTCATCGACGAATAGGAGAAACGGATGACCGTGGCATCATATTCGGCAGCACCCGACAGGCCAAGCGAATAGGCTTCCTCGGCAAAATCGATGGCGTGTTCTTCACCGGTCTTGCGGTCGCGGATCATGATGCGCGGCAGGCCATCGCGGCGTTCCAGCCACAGCAGATGTCCGGCAAAGGCCATATGCGACAGGATAAGACGGCCCGGCACATGGGGAACGAGGTCTTTCCAGTTCTCCTTGCCCGGTGCGCTGACCGGCGCTTGCATGATCTTGAAATCCTTGGCGCCATCGGCATTGGTCAGGATGTAGAACACATCGCCGCCCTCGGTCATCGAATATTCGACGCCTTCCTCGCGCTCGGCCACCAGCATCGGTTCTGCCGTCAGATCCTTGGTGGACAGCAGCCGGTATTCCGAAGTCTCGTGATCGTGGATATCGATATAGATAAAGTCATCCAGCAGCGAGCCGCCGACGCCCATGAAGAAGCCGGGGTCCTTTTCCTCATAAACCAGCCGGTCGGAGGATTGTGGCTCGCCGATAATATGGTGGAAGACTTTGGATGGACGGTGGTTTTCATCCTGAAGCGTATAGAAAAAGCTCTTGCCATCGGGCGCCCAAACGCCGCCACCAGCGGTATTGTCCAGCACATCGGCCAGATCCTCGCCGGTTTTGAGATCGCGGATGCGCAGCGTGTAATATTCCGACCCCTTGTCGTCATAGCCCCAGATGCCACGGGCATGATCATTGCTATGGTCGATGCCGGACAGGCGGAAATAATCCTTGCCCGCCGCTTCCTTGTCGCCATCCAGCAGCAATTCGCGCAGGCTCTCGTCCTTCGGGTCGCCGTCGCGTGGAATGCGGAAATAGCGCGGCTGCTCGCCACCGGTCACGAAAGCCGAACCGTAAGCATAAGGGCCGTCCTTCATCGGGATGGAACTGTCATCCTCCTTGATCCGGCCCTTCATTTCGGCAAACAGCTGCTGTTGCAGCACCTTGGTATCGGCCATGGCCGCGTCCATATAGGTGTTTTCCGCCTCCAGAACCGCGCGGATCTCAGGGTCGAGGATCGAGGTATCCTTGAACATCTGCTGCCAGTTGTCGGCCCTGAGCCATGCATAGTCATCTATGCGGGTGATGCCGTGGCGGGTGTCGCTCAGAGGTTTTTTCTGAACAGTTGGGGCGGTGGGCAGGTTGGCAAACAGGGACTTTGAGGATGAAGACAAGAGCAATCTCGCTTTTTTGGCATAGGCGGGGTTTGGTATAAGGCCGGTGTTACGTAGGATGTGTTGCATGAGAGATAGGCGCCCGCCCACCACCGATCAAGCAGAAATCCGTGGTCCGGGCCATGGCCGGTGCCAGCGACAGAGGAAGCCGATCACAAACGCGGGATGCACGTTCTAAGTGCTGGCCTCCCCAGATCGCAGGCAATATATTCCGCCGAATCGGAATATGTTAGGAAATTACTTATGCGACTGATGATTTTAGTGGGTGGTTTGGCGATGGTTTTTGCGCAATCGGCCTTTGCGCTTGATGCCGCTGCCACCCGCCAGCTCAAGTCGCTGTCGCCGGCCGAGCGGCTGGAACAGCGCTGCGACATGGAGGCGATGAGCCGGATCGGCAAGGATAGCAAGACCTATTCGCCCGACAAGGTGATCGCCTATACATTTGCCCAGACCAAGGCCGACGGCAACCGGCTAAAGGCGCCGGGCGCGGTGTTTCGTAGCAAGGGGCAGTGGTATCGGTTGAAGTACCAATGCGAGACCGGCAACCAGCGTCTGGACGTGAAGAATTTCAGCTATCAGGTCGGCGCCGAGGTGCCTAAGGAAAGCTGGAGCAAATACTACCTGTATAATTGACGAGTGATGAGCCGTGGGGTGACGCCTGTCACCCTTTTCGTCCTGTCACCCTGGCAGTTTCGGCTTCGGTGCCGCATGGGGCGCCAGTTCGGTAAAGATCGCCTTGCCGATTAGGGCAAGTGGCACGGCTAGCATGGCGCCTGCCGCGCCCCAAACCCAGGTCCAGAAGATGATGGCGACAAAAACGCCAAAGGCGTTGATTTCCATGCGGCGCCCCATCACCGCAGGCGTTACCAGATTTTCGACCAGCGCATGGACAGTGAAGAACGCGATGGCGGGAAGCAGGCCGAACAGCAGGCTGCTATGGGTCAGCATTCCGGCAACGGCCAGCGCAAAGGTCATGGCGGTGACGCCAAGAAAAGGCACGAAGCTGGAGAGGAAGGCGAAAAAGCCCCAGAGCACCGGCAGCGTCAGCCCGCCAACCCAGGCGATCAGCAGCGCGCAGCAGCCCACACCCGCATAGATCACCGAAGCGGTGGCAAAGTAGAAGCCCAGCGCCGTTTCGATCGCGTTGATGCTGCGGATTGCCGAGAGCCGCCGGGCGCGGTCGCGGAAAGAGACGATCAGGGTTTTGCGGATCGAAACCCGCCCGGCCAGAAACAACACCAGGCCAGCGAAGAAAATCAGCGTTTGAACGATCGCCGGGGTTACCTGGCTTGCCACGGTTGACAGAATGCCGCCGCCGTTTTCCAGCATCTTGTCGAGGTTGATAGGGCCGTTACCGCTGGCCAGCCGATCCAGATGCAGCCAGTGAAAGCGTTGGAAATAGGGTGTGAACCGGTCCACCATGGTCTGGCCAATGCTGGGGATGTCCTGAGCCAGTTCCATCAGCGGTCCGGCCAGCGTGTTGGCAATGATTGTCACCAGCGCGAAAAGCGCCGTGGTTAGCAATACAGCGCTCAACATCGGTGGAACGCCCAGCGCCTCCAGCCGGTCGGCAGCCAGGCCCAGAATGAGGCCGACCACAACCGCAAGCGTCAGGGGCATCAGGATCGTGCCTGCATAATGCAGCGCCGCAATCGCCACAATCAGGAAGAGCCCGATCACCGCCCAGGCCTGCGCCAGGTCCAGCGCCGTCTTGCGGTGCCGGCCCAGCCGCGTTTCCGCCGGCTGCAAAATCCGCCGCTTCACCGTGTCATCCATCATGTCCGTTTACGCCCCCGTCGGTGCCATCATTGTCTGCGGCCATGCTGGCACCGTCAGGGTGCAAAACCGCAACATGTTATATTTACTACATAATCTTTTCAGATTGCCAGCAGCGCGACCTTCGCATCGCCATGTGGCGCTGTTGCTCGACGCTCTGCCTGAGAGCGCCGCTGAGGGGCAACTTGACAAGCAATCGGTAATTAACGCGCAGAACGGGCAGTGGTTCCGCCCAGATTTTGCCTTACTTGCGCCACTTTGGTGCGAATGGCGGGGTTTAAGGGTTGTGTCAATTTGGGTCAGGTGATCCGGGCGGGTCATGTTTGTGCACGACATGCGCGCTAAATCGAGGGTTGTGGTCGCGAGCGTTAATCTCTCTGCGCAAAATCCACTATCATTACAGGGGTCTACGAAAAATCGGCATTTTGAGCCTGCATCTATGGAGATATGGAGGTTTTTGTAACTATCCGAAACAAAAAACCCCTCACGCTGGCATGTAACTGCTCCAAAAAAATAGATATGCACCCAATAAAAGTGTCTGAAAAGTGTAAAAACCAAGATTTGTATTAGGGTTGGAAAAACAAAATTTGCAACTGAAAATATGTGTTTTTTGGCGCAATTTCCAATACATTGATAGAGTAAATAATATGTACAAGGCGGATGACTATGCGTTTCATTATGGGTCGTCGAGTGTTTGTTGCTGGAGCGGCTAGTCTTTTCGCGTTGAGACCAAGTTTTGCACAGCAAGCGACCTATGATGTTATTGTCTATGGTATGACCAGTGGCGGAATTGCAGCGGCCATACAGGCAAAAGTCATGGGAAGAACCGTGGCAATTGTTGGCGGCTGGCGTGAGCGTCATCCCGGTGGGATGATGGCGGGTGGGCTCGGCGGCACCGATGTTGAAGCCGGCAGCGCCTTTGGCGGTCTGGCGCGCCATGTGATTTCCAGGATCAATCAAGAGGCCCAGGTGGCCGACGACCGGTTCTCCTTCGAGCCCCGCTTTGCCCAGGTGGTGTTTGAAAAACTGCTGCGCGAATATGATATTCCGGTGTTTCAAAGCCGTGGTGTTCTGCGGGTTGCCAAGACCGGTTCCCGCATCGACGCGCTGGAAACGGTCGACCGCCAGGTGTTCAATGGCCGTGTGTTCATCGACGCCAGTTATGAGGGCGACCTGTTGGCCGCCTCCGGCGTGTCCTGGACCGTCGGTCGGGAGCCGCAGGACGGCGACAATGTGCTGAACGGCTTTCGCGGAACCCGGACGGATTCCTGGGGCGACAATCATAATTTCCAGCTGCATCGCCGTTTCGAGCGGGTGATCGGTCAGGTCGGCGTCGATCCTTTCGTTACCGAGGGCGTGCCCGCCAGCGGGCTTTTGCCGGGCATTCGCAATTATCCTTCTCCGGAAGTCGGTGCGGGCGACCGGGCCGTTCAGGCCTATAATTTCCGCATGACCATGACGCGCGATCCGGCCCGCCGGGTGGATCTACCCTCGACACCGCCGCCGGGCTTCGATCCGGCCCGTTACGAATTGCTGTTCCGCTGGATCAAGGCGCTGGGCGAACGCGGCCAGCTCGCGGATGCTGAAAACGCCGTCAAGATGCAGTTCCTTTTGCATAACGATCTTGGCAACGGTATTTTCGACATCAACAATCGCGGTGCGGTCTCCACCGATTATATCGGCGGTTCCTGGGGCTATCCCCAGGCCGATTACGGCATGCGTGAAAAGATCTGGAAGGCCCACGAGCGCTGGACACGAGGCCTGTTCTACGCGCTGCAATACCATAAGGACCCGCGCATGCCGGGTGCTCTGCGCGATGTGTTCCTTGATTATGGACTGGACGGCCAGCATTATCAGGACCCGCACGAAAACGATGAGGCGCACTGGCCCTATCAGCTCTATGTGCGGGAAGCCCGGCGCATGGTGTCCGACCACCAGATGACCGGCCATGACGTCACCGCCGCCGACGACCAGGAATTGCGCGACAACACCACGATTTCCACCGGGTCCTACAAGCGCGACAGCCACCATACCCAGCGGATTGTCCGCACCACGGTCAACATGCTCGGCACGCCGACGCTGAGTGTCTGGAACGAGGGTAATTTCGAGGCTGAGGCTGGCGGTGCTGACCGGATTTTCACCATTCCGCTGTCGGCTATCGTGCCGCGCCGGGCGGAATGCACCAATCTGATGTCGATCTTTGCGCTCAGCGCCACCCATGAGGCTTTCGGCGCAATCCGCATGGAAATGAGCCTGATGCAAACGGGACAGTCGGCGGGTGCCGCTGCGGCGTTGGTCGCCGTCAGCCGGGCCGACATTCAGGACGTGTCCTATGACGAGCTGATTTCCAGCCTCTATGTGCCGCCGGGCGCCAAGCCCTCGGTCCTGCCACGTGACCCCAACAGCCAGGCGCTGGCTTTCAACCTGCAAAGGTCATGAGAGAGGGTCAGCCAGACGCATCTGTCGATAAAATTTCCTTGACGGCGGCCCGATAGAGGCGTTTCTCCCGAAACGCTTTCTTCAAGGCCGGAATAGTGCGTCCCGGACCTTGGTATCACGGCCATCTGGCTGGCAGGCGCGAGAAGAGTGTCATGGTTGTTTTGGATGTCCGCCGGGTTGGTGTTTCCCTGTTATCGCTGTTGTTGGGGTCGATGCTCCTGAATGGGGCCATAGCACCCGCCTTTGCTGCTGCGGATGGTTTGATCGAGCCGAAACTGCATATCCATGCCGCGCCGAAAGGGTCGGTGCAGGTGGCGGTGACGCTGGATGCCTGCATGGGCAAGACCGATATGCGCATTCTCTCCACCCTGTTGGATGACAATATCAAGGCGACGATTTTCGTCACCGGTCGCTGGATACGGTCCAATCCGCAGGCTGTTGCGGTGTTGAAATCCAGGCCGGATTTGTTCGAAGTGGAAAACCACGGCGAAAGCCACATCCCGGCGGTGGATTATCCGACCACCGTCTATGGCATCGCTGCCGCCGGATCGCCGGAAGCCGTTGCCAAGGAAGTCACCGGCGGCGCGGACGCCATGCGGGCCGCAGGGTTTTCTCCGCCACGCTGGTACCGGGATGCCACGGCCAAATATTCCCCCTCCGCCATCGCCGAGATCAAGGCGATGGGCTATCAGATCGGCGGCTTTTCCATCAATGGCGATTCCGGCTCACTGCTGGGTGCCAAACAGACCGAGCAGCAATTTGCCCGCGCCAAAAATGGCGACGTGCTGATCGCCCATATCAACCAGCCCACCCACGCCGCCGGTGAAGGCGTGGTGGCAGGGTTGAAGGCCCTGAAGGCAAGGGGCGTGGTGTTTGTGCATCTGAGCGAGGCGGGGCCGGTTGAGGCGGTCAAAGGCCCGCCGGTCAACTGACATTTATCCGGATATTGATGGCACCGAATTCAAAGTTAGACCAATTCCCCAGGGATCGGTCAGCCTGTGACCTTCAGCCCCCAATGTCACCGGAATTTCCAATCCTTCCAGCGTCGCCAGGGCCTTTTGCAGCGCTTCCCCATCGTTAAACGTCAGGGAGTAGTCGGCAAGCCCGGTCATTGCCGGGAGGCGAGGGCCAGCGCCCCGGCTGTTCCAGATATTGGCGGCGACATGGTGATGGTACTGGCCGGACCCGAAGAAGCTGGCGCCGGGATAGGTGGCCATTTTCTTCAATCCCAGAACGCCCTCATAGAACCGGTCCGCCTCCGGCACATTGCCGACCTGCAAATGCATATGGCCGATGCTGGAGCCTTCCGGCAGTCCGGTCCATGACTCATCACTGGCGCTGTCGTAAAGCTCTTGCAGGCTGAGGGGCAGGGTGGCCATGCCAACTGTTCCATCGGATTGATAGGTCCATTCCAGCGGGCTGCGGTCGCGGTAGACCTCGATACCATTGCCTTCCGGGTCGGATAGGTAGATTGCCTCGCTGACCAGATGGTCCGAGGCGCCGTCCAATTGGACGCCGGAATGGGCGACATGGCGCAGCCATTGCGCCAGGGCCTTGCGGCTCGGCAACAGAAAAGCGGTGTGGAACAGCCCGGCTGCCGTGCGCGGCGCCATGGCTGCATCGCGCCTCGTGGTCAGCGTCAGCAGCGGCGTTGCGCCAACCCCCAGCACCATGCCGCTGGCCGTGCTCTCCAGCACGGCAAGACCAATGATTTTCTGGTAAAAGCTGGAGACCATGGCCAGATCGCCGACCACCAGATGCGCCCGTCCAATATGGATCGGGCGGGTCAGGGCAAAGCTTGGAGAAGGATGGGTATCCATGGCGGCAGATCCGATAGGTTGAAGCGCGAGAGCGCTGGGAACGACTTGGTTTCTAGATAGAGCCTGCCGGTCGTTTCATGTAGGGCGCATATACGCGAAAGATCGTTCGATAATGATGAACAGTGCCCCTGTCATCGTTCAATCCTAACGATTTCCAGGCTTGATCGGGATCAATGCGGGCGGAGCTTGGCGCGCGCAGGTTGTTATCTGCGAAGTCGTTCAGCAGCCGAGAGGAGAGAGGTCATGTACAGAAAGATCATTGTTCCCGTGGACATCGCGCAATGGGAAAAGGGCGACAAGATCCTGACAAAGGCGCAGAGCCTGCTGGATGTTGGCGGCGAGATCGTGCTGCTGACCGTGGTCGAGCATCTGCCGTCCTATCTCGCCATCGATATTCCACATGACATCATCGATGGGGCGGTGGAGGAAGGGCGAACCAAACTCGCCGCGCTGGCCGCTTCGGTTGGCCCTGGTGTGACGACGCAATTGCGGGTCGGTTCGCCCGCCCATGAGATTCTGGCGGTAGCAGCGGAGCAAAAGGCCGACTTGATCATTATCGCTTCGCATATCCCGGATTTTTCCAACTATTTGATCGGGGCGACTGCTGACCGCGTCGTGCGCCACGCCCGATGCGCGGTCCTTGTCGACCGGTAATCGTATCCGGGAGGCGTTTCACATTTTGAGGAGATCGATGATGGACATGGATGGATATAGGCAGACGCTGCTCGGACGGCGGCTGGAGCTCTCCAGCCGGTTAGGAAAAATTTCCGGAGATCTGTCGGAGCAGCGCAGCGCGGAAAGCGCCGAGCGTGCTATCGAATCGGAAAATGACGAAGTGCTGGAAAGCCTGGGGCAAGCGGGCGAAAACGAGTTGCGCGGCATCGAGGCGGCACTGGCCCGCATGGAAGCCGGTTCCTACGGACGCTGCGTGACCTGCGATGCGGCAATTGCACCCGAACGGCTCGCCCTGCTACCGGCCACGCCGTTTTGCCAGGATTGCGCTCCAGCCTGAACAGACGTGCAGACGGACGTGGTCCGGCTATTGCAGCAGTGCCGCCACCGTGCCTCCCATCAGCAGCACAAAGGCAATGACCCAGGAAATCAGCGCGCCGGGGCCGCGTTTTTTTGCATCCGCATAATATTCAGCCGCATAGAGCACCCGTGCGCCTGTCCAGCACAGGCCCAGCAGCCCGGCCAGTTGGTCGGACAGGTAAAAGCCGAAGAGCCAGAGCGACGGCAGAAAGAACACCAATTGCTCGGCGGTGTTTTGTTGAACCCGATAAATCCGCTCGAAATTCTCATCGCCTGTCATCTTCGGTGCCTTGACCCCAAATTGCTGGCGCGCCCGGGCGACCTTGATGAAGAACCAGTTATAGGCGATCAGCGCCATGAACGTGGCAAGGACTGTAAAGCGCATGGATGCTTCCTGTCATGGTGGGAGGACGGCAGTTTCACGGACGGAGCCGGGAACGGTCCTACAGCTTTATCCGCAAACGGTTTAAGCCCGGTTGATGACGGCTCAGGCCTGGGTGTTCGGCGCAGATAGTCCAGGCCTTGACACTGCAATGATCGATCGAAGAGCGGCAATTGGCGGTCTTGCCAACACGATAGAGTTGACGCATCATGGTCACTTAAGGTTGCGAGGTGTGGCCGCCATAGACATAAATTTGACCGGATCGTCAGGCTGAACAGGCTTATATGAAGACGATGAGACGGGCGACATCATCTGGCAATCATTATCGCTTATGATGTCGGAAAGTATTTTAATTTCTTGGGTTGATCAGAATGATGGAAGAATTCCGCTTCGGGCGACACTATGATTTTCACGAATTGCTGGCCGATGGCATTGTGCATGGTGTCGGCGTGGTGTTTGCGCTGGTTGGTGTCACGGCGCTGATTTTCTATGCCACGGTGTTTACCAGCTTTGGCGAGATTGCCGCCAGCTGGATCTACGGCCTTGGCCTGGTATTGGCTCTCGGCTGTTCCTTCACCTACAATATGTGGCCGCGCTCGACATTCAAGACCTATCTTCGGCGGCTGGATCATTCGGCGATTTTCGTGTTGATCGCGGCTACCTATACGCCCTTTTTAGAGCGCGGCGCCGATGAGCCGGTCATCCTCTGTCTGTTGATCGGTATCTGGCTGACGGCAATCACCGGGATCTTCCTGAAATGCCGCTATCCGGGCCGCTACGACCGGTTGGCCATCCTGCTTTATCTGGCCATGGGCTGGAGCGGCGTGCTGGCGCTGGAGCCGATTTCCGAACGTCTGCCATCCGTTACCATGGTGCTGATCTTCATCGGCGGCATTCTTTATTCCGCAGGCGTCATCTTCCACGTCTGGGAGCGGCTGCGGTTTCAAAATGCCATCTGGCACGGTTTCGTGGTGGCGGCGGCCGCCGTGCATTATTCCGCTGTGGTCACCGCCATCGGGTCTTGAAGTGGCGTGGCTGTATAGCCGGGAAAGTCAGAGTTGGCGATATCATGCTGGCCTCCCGGAGATCAGCCCTTTCGTCGCGCTTCGGCAATGCACCAGTCCGTCAGTCGATACCTGAAAAGTCGTTCAATTTCTTCATGCTTATCTCGAGCTTCCTCGGCCCCTTTCGCTGGACGAGGCCGTTTTTTTCAAGCAACGCAAAAGTGCGTGACACTGATTCTACCGACGTCCCAAGATAGTCCGCAATATCGTAGCGCGACATCGGAAGCGATAAGGTCGAGCTTTCACTGTCGAAATAGCGATCATGATCCGAACAATCTACTAGAAACGCAGCTAAGCGTTGTGGCAGTTCCAATTGTCCGATTGTGATGGTGTGTCGTTGCGCGGTCCGAATTTCGTGGACCGCCTTGACGAAGAAACCATGCTGAATCCTCGGATTTTCCAGAAGGAATTTCTCCAGCTTGCGGAACGGAAAGCGATATACGCAGCAGGGTGTTACCGCCTCTGACGAGTTCACGTACAGTCCATTTTCTGCCAGACCAAAGATATCGCCTGGCCAGTAAAACGCCACGATCTGCCGTTGACCATCCTTCAGCGAGTGACAGGCCTGAACGACTCCCTCGACAAGCAAATAGAGGAAATCTGCGGGTTCGCCTTGCGACAATATCTCTGACTTCGCCGTGCTATACTCTATGAGTTCTCCCAGTCGCCCAAGTTCGAACTGTTCATCTGGGCTTAGGACGATATTCTCCGCGTTCTCATCTCGCTGCGGCGACCATACAGGCGTTGCTCTGATTTGGAGTGGCGGTCGGCTAGCGGGCGAAGAAAGGCTCATGGGTTACAGTCTTGCAAGGAGGAAAATTAGAACTGATTTTTATCAATGCTTAGGAACGTCTGAAGAATAATTTTCGCTGGTAAGACGCTGTATGATGGAACGTTTTATTGTGGAAGCCAACACTAACCATTTCCGAAAAAACTATTCCAAAGAAAATAATGCGAGTAGTTTCTTGACGTTTCTTTACATTTTCGGAGCAAGAGCGAAAATTCGATACCACATTGCAGAAAATCTCGACGCAAGATCGGCCTTGCGCTGTGATATCAACCTTGATCCGAGCTCAGATCCTTTACAACAGCGTCCGCCCATATCGCAAGGACGATGTTTACTCCGCAAAAGCTACATCAAGGGTGGGCTATTGTTTTTGGTTCAGTCAAATGACTGTCATATCTCTTAAGTTGGATTTTATCATTTCGGCCATTTAGAGTTGTTGCATTGTCAAGTTTCGGAAAGACCCTTGTCGGGAGGGTCATAGGAGGGGTCATTGAAGATGACAAATCGTATTTGCGTGCACGGTTTTCTGCGTTAGGACTGTGCGTATCCTATGTCTGTTTCAGGGCTTCTCATGACCACACAGCACGTCATCCGCGACGCCAACGAAGCGGACCTTGCCGCTATTGTCGAGATTTACAATTACGCCGTCGAGCATACGACCGCCATCTGGAACGAGGCGTTGATCGATGTAGACAATCGCCGTGTCTGGCTGGAACTGCGCCGGGCCAAAGGCTTTCCGGTCCTTGTGGCTGAAGTGGATGGCCGCGTTGCGGGCTATGCATCCTATGGCGATTGGCGGGCGTTCGATGGTTATCGTCATACGGTCGAGCACTCGGTCTATATCGATAAGGACCACCGGGGCGCAGGGCTTGGCAAGGCGTTGATGCAGGCGTTGATCGAGCGCGCCAAGGCTGGAAATGTGCATGTGATGATCGCCGCCATCGAGGCCGGAAACGCGGCCTCAATTGCTCTGCACGAAAAGCTCGGCTTCCGCCTGGTCGGCATCCACCGCGAGGTCGGCATCAAATTCGGCCGCTGGCTGGATCTGGCGGCGATGGAACTGATGATTGCGCGTTGATTACTCTATCCGGGCCCGCACCATCTCGCCGCGAATGGTAATGGCGGGGTGGGCGCCCGGCGTATTGGGCAGGGCGCTGTCGATATAGGAGGCGGTGGCCTCGACCAGATAGCTGATCGATGTGGGGGTGAGGAAGCGCAGGGTGGCGTCCATCATCCGGCCGGACAGCAGAATGGTTTCATCCTTGCTGATAGTCTTGAAAAACGCCTGTACTCGCAGCGCTGCGCCTGAAACATCCAGCGTGCTGGCATGGCCGTCCAGGGTGAAATCTCCAGCATCGGCCCGCACATTGATGGTGGAATAATCGCCGTCAAGCCCGATGCGGGCGGCTTTCTGGCGGATCAGCACGGCAGATTGCGGACGCAGATTGGCCTTGAGCTTTATGGTGCAATCCGACCAGTCGAAATAGCGCGACAGATCGGCGACATCGACAATCAGGGTATCGTTATCGATATGCATCCGGCCACTGTCCGCGCAGTCGCGAGCATGCCAGCCGGATTGCCAGAGCGACCCCCAGCCGTCACGCTCGCCTGTCAGGGTGGCGGTCAACGGCGTGTTTGGATCGGTGGTTACGGAAATCAGGCTGGCGGCACCATCGACGCGCAGTTTGGAGATAGCCGACAGATCAAGCGGCACGCCAATCGGAACATCGTGCCGCCATAGCGCCATGGCCCGATCCAGGGCGGCGATGCAAACTAGTCCTGCGGCAATAGCAAGCACGATCACACGTTTTTTCATGGGTCTTCACTCCAATGGGTTGCGATGCGCCAATCTTTGCCAAGGGAGGTCATGCTGCGACCTGAAACACGTTTCTGGTCGTCGCCGATCATGATCGGGGGTATAACAGTCGCAAGAAATGCCCCATGCAATCGCTCAAAAATTCACCGCGCTCAACGATTCCCGTCACATGATCTTTTTGCCAATTTCCTTTTTCGTTGCCCTGCTGCTTCTAACCCTGTTGATCCGTATGCTGCGGCAGGACGATGCCCTAAATTTTTGGTTGCGCATCGGATTTATCCGAAAACCGGTTTCCACTTTTCGGTCCGATGCTCGAGCGAGGCCTTTCCTGCTGCTGTTGGCGGTGATGGCGGCGCAATCGGTTCTGGTCGGTTTGCGCTGGGGCTACGGCATGATGCTGGTCATGCCGGCCATGTCAGTTCTGGCGACGTTTATCCCACCTTTGAGCTTTCTAGCCTTTCGCAGTCTGACCTCGACCCATGCGGATCGGCAGGATCGTGGTTTGTCGCATGTCGATTGGCTACATGCCTTGCCAGCCATCATCGTGCTGGTGCTGAACGGTGCGGGCGGTGGGCCAATCGACGCCATCATCATCCTCACCTTCCTGGCCTATGGACTGGCGCTGTTCTGGCTGGCGCGGCTGGGGCCGGACGGGCTAACGGCATCGCGCCTGGATGGGGCGCTTCGTTCTTACCGCGCCCTGCAATGCATGGCAGCGTCGCTGCTGGCCTCAGCGGTTACCGATGTCGTCATCAGCCTCGACTTTGCCTTTGACGGTGGCCGCCATGCGGCAACGGTCGTCTCGGCCTTCATGACCCTGATCCTTCTGGCGCTCGGCTTTGCTGCGTCGCTGGCCGAAAGCGGCGCCTCTTCAGATGAGGGTGCCTCTTCAGATGGCAATGGACGCGAAGAGGAACGGGCAGGGGACACAGGCGACAAGCCGGTGCCGAGACCCGCGAGCGAGGAGGACGCGCGGATTGCCAGCGCGCTGGCGGCGATGATGGTGGAAAAACAGCTCTACAAGGATGTGGACCTTAACCTTGGCCGGCTGGCGCGTCGTCTGGGCCTTCCCGCACGGTCCGTGTCAAATGCCGTCAACCGGGTACATGGCACGAGTGTTTCGCAGTATGTCAACAATCACCGCGTGACAGAGGCCTGCCGGCTGCTACGGCACAGCGATGCTCCGATTACCAGCATCGTCTTTGAGGCCGGTTTCATGACCAAGTCCAATTTCAATCGGGAATTCCTGCGGGTCACGGGCCAAAGCCCCAGCGCCTGGCGGCGGCAGGAGACGATCACGCAAGCGTGTGCATAGTCGCGCTTGGCAAAGCCAACGAAAGACGATTTGCCGGGATTGGGCTGATATCAGCAATCATAAAGCAAAATTCCGCAAGCCTTATGGGGCCCACGGAATTGAGGTCTGACTATCGAATGGCATGAATGCCAATTCGAAGATGCTCACGCATCTTCGAGACTTGGTATTACTTGGCGCGGCGGCGGCGCTGGCCCAGGCCCATTTCCTTGGCGAGCCGCGAGCGGGCTTCCGCATAGGCGGGAGCAACCATCGGGTAATCGACAGGAAGGTCCCATTTCTCGCGATATTCTTCCGGGCTCAAGGTGTGATGGGTCATCAAGTGACGCTTCAGCGACTTGAAAGAGCCGCCACATTCCAGGCAGATGATCTGGTCGCCCTGAATCGACTTGCGAACGGCGACGGCAGGCTTCTGCTTTTCGACCACAGATACCACTGGCACCGGTGAAGATGTATTGGACAATGCGGTATGCACATCCGAAATCAGGTGGCTGATGTCCCCGATTGGTACAACATGGTTGCTGACATACGCTGCAACGATATCTGCCGTCAGTTCGACCAGAAGATCGTTTCCTGACGATCCAAATGCCGTTTCACTCATTTTTTTCTCCTGTCATATGTCTGCCTGACGGTTCGTTTGCCACCCACCGTCGACACTGAATTCAAACCAGTTTGACTGGTTTGCGTGATACCCCCACATAAAATCCACTGCCAGCCAGCCAGGTTGGCAGTGTTATATTAGATATTTACGCCATTAACCCAAAACTAGTCTCCAAATTCATTGTCCGTCCCAGATCTACAACCCGGACGGTTGTATCGGCTGAATACATGCTGCTTTTGAACTAGATCGAAATTGAAAACGGTTCAGTGATCCAAATAGTCCTTTTAATGAATTATCAACATCGGGAAAAATGTCCAGTTCCTATTTATCCTAATTCTTGTGCGTGAAAGAATGTAGATCAGATCAAATATGAATGGCACTCTGCTCTTATGATACTTTTAGAACGGTCTCATTCATAATTTGTTAACTAAGTCCTTCTTGCCGTTGCCAATGCCGTTGCTCATTTCATCGAGCACGGTCGCCTGGGCCAGGGGATATCCGACATGCCGCGCCGCTTTTGCCAACAAGTGGGCGGAGACCGGCGCTGTCAGTACAAAGAAGAAAAACCCGCAAAAGGCGCGTGCAAAAACCGACAAATCTGCGGAATTGACGCCAATTGCCAGTAACAGCAGGCCCGATCCCACCGTTCCGGCCTTGGAGGCTGCGTGCATGCGGGTGAACAGGTCCGGCAAGCGGTTAAGACCGATTGCAGCAATTACCGCAAAAAAAGAACCGCCCAAAATCAATACAGATGTTAAAATCGCCGTCGCCATTTCCATTAATCTGTTTCCTTTTGGGACATGTGCCTATTTGTACCGCTCCGCTTGCGCCTGCGCTCCATTCGAGACTTTTCCACAGCTAATTGTTCGGCTGCCGCCCGAATTGCCGGCTCGGTTTCCGGTGTTTCGCCAATCACGCCGCGCACAAGGATGAATCGCGCAAAGGCGATGGTGGTCAGAAACCCGACCAGGCCGAGCGAAATGGCAATGTCCATGTAGAGCACATAGCCCGACTTGATCGCGAAGACGGCAATAAAGCCGATGACAATGCCAACCAGCATGTCCAGCGCAATGACCCGGTCGGGCAGGGTCGGGCCACGCATCACCCGGTAGACGGTCAGGAAAAAGGCGACGGCCAGCAATAGAAGCCCGGCATTGCAGGCATGGTGGACGAGGAGTTGCGCGGCTGTCATATCGGGATGGGTCATTGGAACGCCTCGCGGATCTTGCGCTCGAATCCCTCGGCAATGTCGCGCCGGGCCGAATCCGGATCGCTGCAATCCAGCGCATGGACATAGAGGATCTTTTGGTCCTCAGAGACATCCACCGACAGGGTGCCGGGCGTTAGCGTGATGAGATTGGCCAACAGGGTGATTTCGAAGTCGCGCTCGACGCTGAGCGGAAAGGCGAAAATGCCGGGCTTGATATCGAGTCCTGGCGACAGGACCATGATCGTTACCTTCCAAGCGGATTTGGCTAGCTCGCTGAGAAACAGCAGCAGCAGAGACAGGATGCGCCACGTTCTGTTGAGATAGGAGACGCCGCCAATCTGCTCGCGCAGCAACCCGACCACCGCCAGCGACAGTACGAAACCAAACAGAAGATTATGCAGGCTGGCACTGCCGGTGACTGCCACCCAAATGATGGCCATCAGCAGGTTGAGGATCAACAGCCTCATGGGCGCGCCTCCGTGGGAAAGACCGAGGTGATATAGGCCGACGGATCGACAAGCCCGACCGCGGCGTCCTGCGAGAGTGCGATCAGCTTTTCAGGAAACAGCCCGAACCAGACGATCAAGCCCGCCAGCAGCAGGATGGGCGCAAGGGATGAACGTGTTGGCGCGGTAAGGATTCCTGGATTGGCTTGGTTGGAATTCACGTCTGATTCGTCCCTGGCCAGTTGTGTCCGCCAGAAGGCCAGCAGGAAGACCCGGGCCAGCGCAATCGTGGTCAGGAAGCCGGATAGCAGGATGGCGCCGGCCATCCACCAGGCGCCGATATCGAGCGCTGCTTTCAACAGCATCACCTTTGGCCAGAAGCCGGAAAACGGCGGCAGGCCACTTGCAGCGAAAAACAGCGCCAGCGCCAGGAAGGAAAAACCCGGTGCTGCGCGGTAAAGACCAGACATGTCCTGTAATGCAAAACTGCCAGTTATCCGCCCAGCCTGGCCCACTACCAGATAAAGCGCCGCCATCAACAGGATTGAGTGCATGGCATAAAAGATCGTCGCGCTCAGCCCCTGTACGGCGCCAATGGCGATACCGGCCAGCATGATGCCGATGCCGGAAATGACGACAAAGCCCATCAGCCGGCGGATGTCGGACTGGCCGAGAGCGCCGACCGCACCCAGAACCATGGTGGCGGCGGCAATCACCCCCAAAACCAGGCTCAGTTGCTCGCGCTCAATCGGAAACAGCATCACCACGACCCGCAACAGGCTGTAAATGCCGACCTTGGTCAGCAGGGCGGCAAACAGTGCCGACACCACAATGCGCGGCGTGTGATAGGAGGCAGGCAACCAGAAATTCAACGGGAAGGCGGCGGCTTTCATGGCAAAGGCCAGGGCAAACAGCGTGGTCAGCGTCATCAGCGGGGCGGTATCGCGCAAACCATCGGCCTTGCGGGCGATATCGGCCATGTTGAGCGTGCCAAAGCTGGCATAGAGAAAACCGATGGTGATCAGAAACAGCGTGGTGGCGATCAGGTTCAGCACCGCATATTTCAGCGCGCCGTCGATCTGTTCGCGCTCGGAACCGAGGATCAACATGCCGAAAGACGCGATCAGCAGCACTTCGAACCAGACATAGAGGTTGAAGATATCGCCGGTCAGAAAGGCGCCGGAAACCCCGGCCATCAGCACCAGAAGAAATGGATAGAAACCATAGCGGCGACCGGATGTATTGATATCCGTCAGCCCATAGACGCCGCAGGCCAGGGCGACGATGGCAGACGTCAGGGCAAACAGCGCGCCGGTGATATCGACGGTGAAGGCAATGCCGAAGGGCGGCATCCAGCGGCCCATCATCACCGTCAGCGGACCGTCCTTGATGACCTCGAGCAGAAGCGCCAGATCGATCAGCACCAGCAGGACCAGGGTGGGAAGGGCAATCATCGGCTGGAGGCGGGTGCGGTCACGCAGCATCAAGGCCACGGCCCCACCGGCCAGACACAGGGCCACCGGCAGGATGGGCAGCCACTGGGCAAACGTGGTCGGCGTCTGCACCGTGGCAGCGGCCAGGGCGGCATTCAGAGCCTCAGTATTGGTGGTTGAAACGGCCATGCGGTTGTTCTGGTCTTTCGGTTTAGAGCATTGGTGTTGCCGGGACTTATTTATACCAAGCCTCGAAGATGCTGACGCATCCTCGACTTGAAAAATTGAAAATATCTCAGATGCATGAGAGGCCTGAGATATTTTCAAAAGGCATACCAACGGTCATTTTCAATGACCGTTGGTATTAGTAATCAAGCGGCGGCAAGGGCGGATTTTTCGGTTCGGCCAGCCGCATGTCATCGGTGTCGTCGGTGTCGAGATCCTGGTAGGCACGGTAGGACAGCACCAGCAGGAAGGCGAAGAACGAAAAGGAAATCACGATGGCCGTCAGGATCAGCGCCTGCGGCAGGGGATTGGCAGCGGCCATGCTCAGCACGTCCTCGCCCTTCATCATGATCGGCGGCACTTCGCGGGTCAGGCGCCCGGCAGTGAACAGGCCCAGATTGACGGCATTGCTGAGCAATACGATGCCGAGCAGCACCCGCACGATATGGCGTGACATGATCAGGTAAAAGGCGGTCGTGGCAAACAGCCCGACCAACAGGGAGAAAATCGCTTCCATCAGTCATTCTCCCTTTCGCCCAGCGCCAGCGCAATCGAGGTGATCGCCCCGACTACCACCAGATAGACGCCGATATCGAAGCTGGTGACGGTGGCGACCGGCACATCGACGCCGAAGATATGCGGGGTGATCCACAGTCCGGTCATGAACGGCACGCCTGCGAAGGCCGAGACGAAGCCGGACAGGCAGGCCATCAGCAGGCCGAAGCCCGCCACCGACAGCGGATGCACATAAAGGGCGCGGCGCACCGCCTGCACGCCGAAGGCCATGCCGTAGATGGCAAAGCCGGAGGCGGCGATCAGCCCGCCGATAAAGCCGCCGCCCGGCTCGTTATGACCGCGCAGCAGCACGAAAACCGAAAACAGCAGCATCAGCGCAGTGACGACGGGCGCAACGGTGCGAAAGATCAAACTGTTCATCGAGGCTCTCCCACCTCATTGCCTTCGTGCGTCACCCCTGAAGGCAAAGCCTTCGGCTTGGGCGCGCGCAGCCGGATCAGCGCCAGGATGGCAAGCCCGGTGATCATCACCACGGCAATTTCGCCCATGGTGTCGACGCCGCGGAAATCGACGATGATGACGTTCACCACATTGGCCCCATGGGCGATGACTTTGGAATAGCTGTTGAAGAATTCCGTCAGGGTCGGGTCGAAGGGCACTTGCGTCACCTTCAGCAGCATCAGCGTCAGGCCAGCCCCGGCGGCAAGCGCCACCGTGCCGTCCAGCAGGATCTGGGGTAGGGGCCGATGATCGGCGGGATGCAGTTTCAGCCGCGTCATCACCAGCGCGAGGATCACCACCGAAAGCGTTTCGATCATGAACTGGGTAAAGGACAGGTCCGGCGCGCCAAACAACAGGAAGATCACCGAGATCGCAAAACCCTGGATGCCGAGCGCGACGATGGCATCCAGCCGGTTGGCAGCCCGCAGCACGCCGTAGAGACCGGCCACGGCGATTAGCAGGAAGGCGGCTTCATGCAACTCGATCCGCTCCGGCAGCACCGGCCAGGACGGCGTCTCGCCAAACAGCATCATCGGCACCAGGAAAGCTGCGGCAATGGCGATCAGGGTCACGGTGACATAGACATCCAACCGCCCGCCGTGCAGAACATTGGTGATGCGGAAGCAGAGCCGTACCAATCCGGCCATCATGTGGTCGAAGCCCTGGTCCGGGCCGGGGCCGAGCCCCTCCAAGAGGGTTGCCACCAGGCGGCGCAGCCTGTCGAGCATCATGAACAGCACCAGGCCGATGGCGATGGTTAACAGCGACAGGGCGAGCGGCACGCCGATATGCGGGACAAGGCCGATGGAGACGGTCACCGTTCTGCCGGTGACAGCGCTGACCATCGGCGAGGAAATCGCCTGGTGAAACGGCCCGGAAAACACCGCAGCACCCAGCCCTACCAAGGCCAGCACCAGCGGTCCCAGCCACAGCAGAGCCGGGCCGTCATGGGCGGGTTTCGGACTGGTCGCAACGCGCCCCAGAAACGGTTTGAAAGCCAGCGCCAAGCCGACGACCATCATCAGCGCATTGCCGATCACGGCGATGGCGGTAAACAGCAGGGCGCGAAGATTGCCGCCCGCCAGTGCCTCATAGATTTCTTCCTTGGCGAGAAAGCCGAACAGCGGCGGCAGTCCGGCCATGGACAGCCCGGCCAGCAGCGCCGCCGTGAAGGTAACCGGCATGGCCCGCGCCAGCCCGCCAAGCTTTGTCAGGTCACGGCTGCCCGCTTCATGGTCGAGAACACCGGCCACCATGAACAGTGCGCCTTTGAACAGCGAATGGGCGACCAGATAAAGCACGGCGGCCGACAGCGCATGGGGGGAGCCGAAACCGGTCAGCATCACCATCAACCCCAGCGAGGCGACGGTGGTATAGGCTAGCATCAGCTTGAGGTCGGTCTGGCGCACGGCGATGACCGAACCGACGATCAGCGTGACGCCACCGAAAAACGGCAGCAATATTTCCCAGGCGGGTGTGGACCCCAGCACAGGCTGCACGCGCATCAGCAGGTAGACCCCGGCTTTGACCATGGTGGCCGAGTGCAGATAGGCCGAAACGGGTGTGGGTGCTTCCATGGCGTTGGGCAGCCAGACATGGAAGGGAAATTGCGCCGATTTGGTAAAGGCACCCCCCAGAATCAGCAGCAGGATTATCAGATAGAAGGGGCTGGCGGTGACCCTATTGTCGCTATGCAGCAGCATCGACAATTGCGTGACGCCTGACACGTTCCACAGCAGGATCAAACCGGCCAGCAGCAAAAGCCCGCCGCCGCCGGTAATCACCAGCGCTTGCAGCGCCGCGCGGCGGGCAGCCGGGCGTTCATGGTCGAAACCGATCAGCAGGAAGGAGGTGATCGAAGTCAGTTCCCAATAGATGAACAGCATCAGGAAACTGTCTGAAATCACCACGCCCAGCATGGCGCCCATGAACAACAGCAGAAAGGACAGAAACCGGCCCTGCTGCGGATGGCCCTTCATATAGCCGCCCGCGTAGAGCACGATCAGTGTGCCGATGCCGGTAATCAGCAGCGCGAAGGTGAGGGACAATCCATCGAGAAACCAGGAAAAGCTGACATTGTAGCTCGGCACCCAGGCATAGCCGCCCGTCACTTCCTCGCCGCGGGCGATTTCCGGCAGGAAGCCGAGAAAATGCATGAAGGAAAGCAGGGGAAGAAGCGCTAAGGCCCACGCCGCCCGGTGCCCCAGCCGCCGTACCAGCCAGGGCGCCAGACAGGCGCCCAGAAATGGCAGGACCAAAGCCAGCAGCGTCATACCGGCGGCATCAGCAATCATTTCGTCTCCTGTTGTCTGCGACCGACGAGCAGCCTCCCGGTTTGTGCGGCGCTGATTCTGTCCTGATTTGGCCGGTTTCTGCCTGATTTGGCGGTTGCTTGGCGAATATAAGGATTTCAGCCGGAACGACCACCCCAAATCGGTGTCGTCAATCTTCTACCCGGTCTGGAAGGTGCTCACGCAGTCTTGGCGTGAAGACCTTGCAAAACGTTCCCATTCAATTGAGGCTCTTGATATTCACAAATTCGACAGGATGAACCATCGTTGGAAAAGCCTGTGACGCGTTCTACCGTTCGGCTCGCCCTTGCCTGATTGTCGCCTGTCTGATCGCGGCCTGTCTCTCTTGGCCGCCCGACTTGCAGCACCGGGACGAAACACTATCTATAGGGTCAACTCCGAACAGGATAGCGAAACGAGGAGGTCTCATGAGCGAGGACAGCATCGACAGCCGTGAAAAGCCCGCAGCAGCGCGCAGCGAGGCCGAGTGGCGCGAACAATTGACGCCGGATCAGTATCGAATCCTGCGCGAACATGGCACAGAACGGGCCTTTACCGGTCCTTACTGGGATAATTTCGAGCCGGGCCTTTACCGCTGTGCCGGGTGCGACACGCCGTTGTTTTACTCCGATACCAAATTCGATGCCGGTTGCGGCTGGCCGAGCTATTTCGAGCCGGTCACGCCGGACGCCGTCACCGAACATCGCGATACGGCTTATGGCATGGTGCGCACCGAAATCCGCTGCGCCACCTGTGGTGGCCATCTCGGCCACGTGTTTCCCGATGGCCCCAAGCCGACCGGCCTGCGCTATTGCATCAATGGTCATTCGATGGTGTTCGAGCAAAAGCCCTGACAGTCCGTCGCGACATGCGTTTGATGTCGCATAGGTGCATTGCCGTCGGGCAAAAGTGGCTTCCCCGAAATGCCCATGTTTGACCGCGCCGCGTATCAACAGGATGCGCGGCGCGTGGGCATATTGAACTTGTTTCTATAAAAACCCCCTGAATTAGCTGGGACAAACTCACGGCGGCGTGGAAAATAATCCTGAATACGCTTGTGGATTTCAATAAAAATAATAATGAAAACAAAGGATAGAGTTTTGGCGGCGTGAAAGTACGTTCACAGGGATTGCGAATATTGATATGAATAAAATCCTATAAAGGGAGACGTTATCATGTCAGCAATGCCGCTTGAACATCCTGTCCCGGTCAAAGCCTCCAGCCGGGTTCTGTGCCATTCCGTTGCCAGGGTGACGGAAGAAATATTTGTAGTTTTTCAGAGCCCGGCTCTCATGCATGCCGGACGCCGCCGTCAGCGCTGCCAGATCCGCCAGATCGCCATGTATCTCTGCCATGTTGTGCTCAGCCTGCCACAACAGGAAATCGCCCGCGCTTTCGGCTATGACCGGAGCACGGTATCCCATGCCTGCCATGTCATTGAGGACCGGCGCGAAAATGCGGCCCTCGACCAGTTTCTCGGCGTTCTTGAACGTGTCGTCGCAGTGCTGTCGACGGTGGCCAGGGATGGGCGCGATGCGTAAGCTCGAAAATCAGACATCGCAAAATCCGGCATCGGCCATCAAGCCCCTATTGCGGCTGTTGCGGCTGGCAAGCCGGGGTGTTTTGCTAGAGCCAGCCGGTCCCGGCGAAACCGCGCTGCTGCGGCCTCAGGATGGGGTGCTGCTGGGCCGCGTACCCGACGCGCTGTTGCACCAGGCGCTGGCGGACGGCCTGGTCCGGCGGAAAGACAATAGGCTGGCCGCGACCGGCGAGGCGGAAAGCTTCCTGAAGCGGGCCATGGCTGAGCGCGAGGACGAGATCTTTGCGGGCCAGCATGGGGAGAGGGCGACCGAGACCCTGGTGGAGCCGGATGGCAGCCGCTCTACCGTACGGCGCAATCTGGATGACCAGCCGTTTTCAACGGTGGCCCGGCTGCGGGACCGGACTGGCAAGCCCTATCTGCCACCGGAAGCGGTTGCCGCCGGGGAGCGCTTGGCGGCGGATTTCGAGCGTGGTCATTTGCAGCCACGGATCACCGCATCCTTTGAACCGCGCCTGGCACAAAAGCACAAAGGCGCACGGCCATCCGGGCCGGATCTGGCCGACAGCGCGCTTGCCGCGCGGCTGCGGGTTGGTGAGGCGCTGACGGCTTTGGGGCCGGATCTGTCTGGCGTCGTTCTGGATATCTGCTGCTTTGCCAAAGGGTTGGAAACCGTGGAGCGCGAGCGGCAATGGCCAGCCCGCTCGGCCAAACTGATGTTGCGCACAGCCCTAATGGCGCTGGCCCGTCACTATGCGCCACCACCGGCCCGCTCTGGATCTGGCCTTCGTCATTGGGGCGAACGCGATTATCGTCCGCCGCTCTCGGGCGTTCCGGCGTGAGGCTTCCGGTGACGGAATTTGTAACATCTCTACCGCCAAGCCGGATCGCTTTTCCGGCTATCTGAAGATCTTAAACACTTGAGATAGCCGGAATGTGTTCAAAGCCAGGATGCCTCAGCATCTTCAAGGCCTATTAAGCGGCTCCGCCGCCGGGCAGATCGAGTTGATTGATGAACTGATCGGCAAAGTAGCTGAGGTTGCCATCATAGTTCTTCAACTGGGACAGCAGATCTTCATCCGACATGTCGGTGTCGCTGTCATCGGTGCTGTCCGTTGACGACGATGCGGTGGCGCTATCGGTATCCTCTGTCGATGACGTGGATGTTTGCGTCGAGCTAGCGCCCGTCGAAGCGCCAGCGGACGGCACTGCGAACACTTGCGACAGGAGATCGTCTTCAACGGTGGCGGCATCCGTGCCCGATGCGCTGGCTGTGGTCGATTGCGCTTCAGTGCTTGTCGAGTCCGAAGAACCGGCGGTGACTTCTGCGTCCTTGTCTTCGTCCGAAGTGGTGTCGCCGTTGGCCGCTGTTGCCGAGGTTAGCTGAGACAGCCATGCCTCGAACGACGTGGACGGATCGGTCGATACGCTTTCGCTTGTATCGCTCTCATCCGTCTCTTCGGTGCTATCGCTACCGAAGAGCGCGTTGAGCAGTGTATCATCGCTACTGCCGCCGCTGCTGCTGCCGCCGCCTGACAAAGAATCGAACAGACCACCGCTGCCGCTGCTGGATTTTTGCTTTGATGAACTCGATGTATAGGTAGATTGCGATGCATTGCTGCTAGAAACTTGCATGGACCTCTCTCCGTGTGCGACCGTGCCATTCTGCGTCTGTCCTGAAACCGGGTCTGGTCGATGGCCGGTTACGCAACCACTGAAAATGCGACCGCCTGACTTTGGCCGGAGATAATGGCCGGCGCTGGCCGCATGATCGGTGAAGATATGATCAGTAAAGACTGGGCACACCTGCTGCAAAAGCCGTATCCTGGACCGGTGGCATTCCAAAATGCAGCGCAGCGGGCGTTAGCCCTGTCGCATTCATGACGGCGTCATGCCGTGCAAGTGAATAGGTATAACTTATAACCTGTTGCCTTGCGCCAAGCTGATCATTCGCATCTCTGCGTTGAGAAAATCTGCCCTGGTTTAGAGCTTTCCTTAGGAGGCGTGGAAGCCGATTTTCCATAAAATACAATCGGAAACTGTGGAAGAGAGAAGCTCTGGGTTCAATGTCACAGGACGCGATGATTCAGCGTGGGCTCCCTCTCACCCTGCCTCCGCTTTGCTTGGGAAGGGCTCTCCCTTCTGGGCTCTGGCGCGACCGGCCCTTGATACGGGCCCTGTCCGACACGTTTGAGTTCGCCATTTGTTGCCGAAGTTTAATCCTTGCACTGATTGACACTTTTCGATCCCTCTGATTATCGGTACTTAACAGCACTTATAAGTTTATCGTCGTCCAGAACGGGATTTACATTTTTTAACGTTTTGGAAGATTTGGATAAAATCAGGTTGAGGCGTTTTGACCTGAGACAGAAATTCCAGCGGTCAGCACCGCTGAAGGAAGGATCACAGTGTCGCGTAAACTGTTCGCAGTCGGTGTCATCGTCGTTCTGGTGCTTGGCGCCATTGGCTTCACTCTGTTCAAGCGTTCCGAGGCCAATCCGACCGATGGGCTGCTGCTGGCGGCGGTCAAACGCGGCGATGTGGAAGAGACCGTGCTTGCCACCGGCATCTTCAAGCCGTCCCGGCTGGTTGCTGTCGGCGCCCAGGTGTCCGGTCGGATCACGGCCCTGCACGTAAAAGTTGGCGACACCATCAAAAAGGACAGCCTGGTGGCCGAGATCGACTCGGTCACCCAGGTCAACGACCTGCGCACGTCAAAGGCTTCGCTGGCTGATATCAAGGCCCAGAAGGAAGAGGCCGAGGCGACCCTGGTCAGCGCCGAACTGGCGCTGGTGCGCCAGCAGAATTTGAGGGCCAGCAATTCCGGCACCCAGGCGGATCTTGAAAGCGCGGTGGCCACCCGCGACAAGACAAAGGCGCAGATCGACAGCCTTCAGGCCCAGATCGTCAAGGCGGAAGTCGCCGTGGAAACCTCCGAGGCCGATCTCGGTTATACCCGCATCACCGCGCCCATGGATGGCACGGTTCTCGCCGTGGTCAACCAGCAGGGCCAGACGGTCAATGCCACGCAATCGGCACCGACAATCGTTATTCTGGGCGACCTGAACCAGATGATCGTGCGGGCTGAAATCTCGGAGGCCGATGTGGTCAATGTCAGGCCGGGGCAGGCGGTCTATTTCAACATTCTTGGCCAGCCTTCCGTTCGCAACGAAGCGGTGCTGAAATCCATCGAGCCCGCGCCGGAATCGATCACCAGCGACAGCAGCGTTTCGACCTCGTCCAGTTCGAGTTCGTCAAGCAGTTCCTCCAGCACATCGTCCTCGGCTATTTATTATAACGGCATCCTGGACGTCGATAATTCCGATGGACGGTTTCGCACCTATATGACGGCGGAAGTGCATGTCGTGCTTGGCGCGGCGAAGAATGTGCTGACGGTGCCAGCCTCGGCGCTTGGTGCCGGTGTCAAGACCGGTAAGGCCAGCCTGCGGGTGGTGGGTGCTGACAACGCGATTGTCACCCGAGCGGTGGAAATCGGCCTGAACGACGGGGTCAATGCCGAGGTGAAATCGGGCTTGAACGAAGGCGAGAAAATCGTCATCGGCCAGGCCGATCCTTCCGCCAAATCGGCACCGGGGGGCTTTGGGCCACCGCCCGGAGGGATGTGATCCATGGCCCTGCTCGAGCTGAAGAACCTCACCCGCATCTATCGCTCCGGGGAAGAGGATGTTGCGGTCCTCAAAGGCGTCAATCTCAATATCAACCGCGGCGAGATGGTCTCGATCATCGGGCCATCCGGTTCGGGAAAATCGACGCTGATGAATATCCTCGGCTTGCTCGACCGACCGAGTGGCGGCACGTATGAGATCGATGGCAAGCGCACCGACGAACTGGACAGCGACGCGCTCTCGGCGCTCCGGCGCGAGCATTTCGGCTTCATCTTTCAGCGCTATAACCTGCTGTCGGATCTGACGGCGCTTGGCAATGTGGAAGTGCCGGCAATCTATGCCGGAATTTCGCCCTCGGATCGACGTAGCCGGGCGACCAAAATCCTGCAAAGGCTGGGAATGGGCGAACGGCTGCGTCACCGGCCTGGGCAATTGTCCGGCGGTCAGCAGCAGCGTGTGTCCATCGCACGCGCGCTGATCAATGGCGGCGAGGTGATCCTGGCCGATGAACCGACCGGCGCGCTCGACAAGCATAGCGGCGAGGAAGTGCTGCGCATTCTCGACGAATTGCATGCCGAGGGACGCACCATCATCATCGTCACCCACGATCCGGGCGTTGCTGCGCGCGCTGAACGGGTGATCGAGATAGCCGATGGCGAGATCATTGCCGACCGCCGCCAGGACAAGCCGGTGCTGGTGCGTGAAAACACCCTGCCATCCACGGCCCGACCTCATCGGTTCCCGGGTCTCGACCGGCTCGGCGAAGCCTTCATGATGGCGGTCAGGGCGCTGGCCTCGCACCGGCTGCGGACTTTCCTGACCATGCTGGGCATTATCATCGGCATCGCCTCGGTGGTGTCAGTCGTGGCGCTCGGGGCTGGCACCCAGCAGAAAGTGCTCTCCAATATCAACGGGCTTGGCACCAATACGCTCGAGATTTTCCCCGGCAAAGGATTTGGAGATACCCGTTCGGGCAAGATCACCACGCTGAAGGTCGGCGATGCCGATGCACTGGCCCGGCTCTCTTATGTCTCCGCCGTAACCCCGACCGTTTCCACCTCAGGCACGGTGCGCTATGGCGCCACCGTGGCCAATGTTTTGGTCAACGGCGTTGGTGATCAGTATTTTACCGCCAAGGGCTCCAAGCTGCTGGCCGGGCGGCTGTTCGACCACGCAAGCGTCGTTGCCATGACCCAGGAAGCGGTGATCGACCAGAATGCCGCAAAAGCGCTGTTCGGCGACGATCCGGCCATGGCGCTTGGCCATACGGTGTTCCTGACCGATGTGCCGGTGCGGATCGTTGGCGTCATTGAGGCCCAGCAGGGCGGCTTCGGCTCGAACTCCAACTTGCAGGCCTATCTGCCCTATAGCAGTGTCCAGGCGCGGTTCCTGGGAGATCTGTCGCTGCGCAGCATCACTGTCAGGCTCGACGACAGCGTCGATAGTTCCGTGGCCGAGAGTGCCGTCACCACCTTTCTTGCTGGCCGCCATGGCGAACAAGACTTCTTCATCCTCAACACCGACGACATCCGCAAGACCATTGTCAGCACCGCCCAGACCCTGACACTGCTGGTGGCGGCGATTGCGGTGATTTCGCTGATCGTCGGCGGTATCGGGGTGATGAATATCATGCTGGTTTCGGTGTCCGAACGGGTCAGCGAGATTGGCGTGCGTATGGCGGTGGGCGCGCGGCGTCAGGATATTCTCCAGCAATTCCTGATCGAAGCGGTATTGGTCTGCCTGATCGGCGGCGGCCTCGGCATCGGCTTTGCCTTGTCGATCGGCTTTGTCTTCAGCATGCTGGTCAAGGATTTTGAGCTGGTCTATTCCACCACATCCATGGTGGCGGCCTTCAGTTGCTCCTGCCTGATCGGCCTCATCTTCGGCTTCATGCCCGCCCGCAATGCCTCAAGGCTCGACCCGGTGGCGGCGCTGAGCAAGGACTGATAAATCGGGCCAAGGATTGGGAAGTTGGGCCAAGATTGGGAAGGCGGGGCAAAAGTAATGCCCCGCCTTCTTGCCGGACCGGCTGGCGGGCCGTCCTGCTACTCTTCACGCTGCTATTTTTGGTTCACGCCCCGGGAATGTAGGGCACGAGCAGCGTCGAGCCGTAGTCTCCACCGAAGTGGATGATATGGCGGCCCTTGTTGAGGGTTGGAATAGGCGGCAATTGCGGAAATTCCGGCCTGATCAGCAGGTCGGTTCCTGTTATCACCAGTTCCAGTGTTTCGCCCGGCTGCCAGCGGATGCCATAGGGCCAGAAGCCGATTTCGACGGGCACGATTTCTCCCGGTTTCAGCTTGGCCGGGCTATCAAAGGGCAGGAAGGGCTCGAGTTCGCTCGAGCGCTGCGGGTCCGTGGCGCGCATTGAGACGCGCAACCGGCCATTGGGGCCGACATGGGTGCGGTCCGTCACCACGTTGCATTCCCGCACCACGCCATTCGTGTCGCGTTTCCTGACGAAGGCAAACAGGTCCATGTCGTCATGGCCGTCCGCCTCCACCCAGAGCTTCAGATTGAAGAAGCCGGTCAGTTCCGTCAGCTCGTTGACGGTGATGGAGAAGGAAACGCCTTCCTTGTCCGCGACATCGTAGGAAAGGCTGGCGGGCTCAGTCTGGCTTTCGTGAGACAGCACCGGTTTGCCATCCTTCAGCCCAAGGTGAAGCGCTTTGGTGACCTGACGCTCGAGCGGGAAGGCGGCCTCGCTGCGGTTCACGGTATCGCGGTTGCCTGGGTCCATTACGGTGAGGCGCACACGCGGTGTGGTCTCCCACCCATTATCGATATTTTTCAAGTAACGATCGAAGAAGCGGCGCAGATCATCGACATTGTCAGGGTTGAAATAATCGGTCCATTCATGGGTATTGTTGACTCGCAACCATTTTTCCGTCGATGAAATCGAAGACCAGCCACGAAATGTACCGCCCGTGTGCAGCAGATTGGTCCAGGAGGCCACCACATAGGCGGGAACATCGATGTTTTCGAGCTCGGCGATCTTGGTTTTCCAATAGGTGTCGAGCAGTGGATGCGTGGCCGTCATGGCAGGAATGTCTTCCACCAGGCCGGGACCGCACAGCCGTCCGAATATGCCTTCCGAGAAGATGAATTCCGGAATGCCGCCGCGGCAGGCGGTATCGCGGTAGATATCGGAGGCCCCCTCCCAGGGGGCAATGGCAGCCAGATGCGGCGGACGCAGGGCAGCGACGAACCATTGCGACATCGCCAGCATGGAATTGCCGGTCAGGCCGATCTTGCCATTGGACCAGGCTTGCTCGCCGGCCCACTCGATCAGGTCGTATTCGTCTTCCGGCTCCTGCCGTCCCCAGGCGTGGATGTCGCCTTCGGAATTACCGGCACCGCGGCTGTCCGGTGCGATCACCACATAGCCATGGGCCACCCAATAGGCGGGTGTCGGGGCTTCGAACTTGTTGAGCCCATCCTCCCATGCGACGGGCACATCCATGCGCGTCGGATGCCCGAAGAGATCGTTGTTCAACATGCCACCGCGCTTGCCGTAGGGGCTCCAGCCGATAATGGCTGGATACTGTCCCTCTTCGACAGGCCGATACAGATCCGCCCGGATCTTCACGCCGTCGCGCAGTGTTACGGCCACATCCCGTTCCACCAGCACATCCGATTGCAGCGGCATGCCGCCTTCGCGGTGGGTGCTGCCCTTTTTGAGAATGAAACTGCGCTCATCCACCCGATAATTGGTGGAGTTCTCATTAACCACCGCTTTTCTGAAAATAACGTCGATACCGTCTAAATCTTTGGTAATATTCATGTTTTCCTCCATCTTGCGCTGGTCTTCCTGTTGCTGGCCCCACATTGCTGGCCCGATTTTCGGGCAATGAAAAGCCATGGCTTCAGGGACCGGCATCCTCCCAGTGACCGCCATTTCCTGCCCTGCATCGTGCTCATCTGCTTACGACAGGAAACACCCAAACGTTACGCCGTTTGCATAAAAATGCAACGTATGTTTAATTTTTTTATTGGCTGTTGTCATTGACGCCCTGTTCGGTCACGGGGCAAAAGATCAACCAACGGCCTCATCGATGAAGCAGACATGACCATGAGCGACGAACAACCAGCCAAGATAAAGCCGACCCGCGTCGGCAGGCCCCGGTTGGGAGCGGAGGTTGGCCGCGAGGCAATTCTCTCGAAAGCCATTCATGCTTTTGGCCGCCAAGGCTTTGACGGGGTTAATCTGCGGGACCTGGCAAGGCAGGCCGGGGTCAATATTGCGCTGGCAAACTATCACTTCGGCTCAAAAGCCGCCCTATGGGAGGCATGCCTCGAACGCATGAACCTGCGCGCCACGCCCTGCATCAGCACCTTGCAGGCCATTTCGGTGGCCCCTTTAGCCTATTCTCAGAGAATGGCGGATTTCTATGCCGCCTTCATCCGCTTCAATGCCGACCTGCCGGATTATGGCCTGTTCATTCTCCAGGAGATGGTTCAGGAAGGCCCGCGCCAGGAACAGGTGAAAGCCTCGCTGATCGATCCTTTTCACGATGCGACGGTGCCGCTTCTCTTGGAAGGAATGGACCTGGGACTGGTCCACCGACAGGATGCATCCCTGCTGTTTTTCACCCATTCCATTACCATTTCGCATGTTCTGGCAGGCCAGGGTACGATGGCATTTTTCCTCCAGCCTGAGGACCGCAGGGAACAGACGATGAAAGATATTCTGGCAATGATCATCCGTTCCGCCATTGGCGTACTGCCGGACGAATTCGAACAAGCGATGGCATCGGCCAATCCAGACGCATAAGTTTTATGATACGGCAACAAGGATAATCGCAAGCGGGCGGGGTGGCTCTTATCGCCTTTCTGGCACCGGCAGCCCTCTCAGACCCGCGCCACAGCCTCGCTCCTGATCCGTTCCACCATTGAACGCAGGCCGTTGGCGCGTTGGGCGGAGAGGTGTTCGATCAGGCCGAGCTTGCCGAACAGGTCGAGGGCGTTAAAGCCTGCGACTTCCGAGGCGGTCTTGCCGGAATAGGCTGATAGCACGATGGCGACCAGGCCCTTGACGATATGGGCATCGGAATCGCCTTCGAAATTCAGGATCGGGTCTGGACCTTCGTCCGCCTTCGTCACCAGCCAGACCTGACTGGCACAGCCCTTGACCTTGTTTTCAGCGACACGCTGTTCTTCCTGCAGGTCCGGCAGTGCCTTGCCCAGTTCGATCACGTAGCGGTAGCGGTCTTCCCAATCGTCGAGATAGGCGAAGTCGTCGATAATCTGGTCGATGGGCGTCATGGGAGGATCATCCAGGCGGTTTTTCGGGTGTTTCAGGTGGCTTCCGGTGAGGGCTTTGGAAGCCGCTTGAGGCCATATAGGCCTTTCCCATGCGGAAATGAACCGGCTGCGCCGGTAAAAATCACTCAACCTGCGGGTTTCGGCCTTGGTCTCGGAACGGTGATGGTCAGGGGCACGCCATTGCCAGCCGCAGAGACCGTACCGGTGACCATATGGTCTTCGCTGGTAGCAGCAGCAGGGGTGGCGATTGTCGCTTCCGTGACGCTGCCGTGGGCTGGCGCGGTATCGACGCTGATGGCCTGATGATCCTCTCCGGTGCCGAACTGACGGTTAAGCAATTGATAAGCGACCAGCGCACCTTCACGCGCCCGGATTCCGATGGCCTGAAGCGTCTGGCCGCCCTTGACGCAGACATCGGGCTTTTCGCCGCAGAGGCCAGACACGTAATCATAAGCGCCAGATGCGGCGGAAACGGCGTTTGCCAGCTCGAATTGCGGTGCAGATGCCGATCCATCGCGCGGCGCGCCGCCCAGATAGGACAGGGCGACCAATACCAGCGTAAACCAGAATGCTCCCTTGATCAGAAACCACATGACCGCTTATCCGTCTCGTTCTGCGACAGTTTCTCGTCTGTCGCGTCGGTTGCGCCGGTCTAATGGCCGGGCTGCTGCGAAACAGACTATGATTCGCGCGGAAATATCGCTTTGCAAAACACCATCGGATTTTCTGCGTATTTTCATAAAATGCGTTCTTTCCGCATTTGAACCACATTCTAGTCAAAGTTTAACGACTGAGGTTAAGCATAATTGCGGCAGAACCCTTCTGTTCCCGGGCTTTTTCATTCCACCAAACGCCACAGATATTAACGTGATGCGGAAAAACATGCAAAATCCGTTGCTTACGCCGCGTTAACCATGTTTTCGAAAGCTTCTGACCCCTGTCCCTTTCCGAGACGGAAACACCGGTTTAGGCGGGTTTTGCAGCTTTCCCTTTATCTTTTCCTTAAGGCGGCGACCTCTATTGTTTGGTCAGTAAAGAGGACCGCAAGTCGCGGAAATTTGGCGTGTTGGTATTGAGTAAAATCGCTGATCGGGCAAAGACCCTTCTCGACGAAGCCGTGAGCCTGGTGGTGACGCGCATCGGCGCGGAAGCCTCACCGTCTCGCGCCGAAGTTGCGGCGGCACGTTGCGTGGTCCTGGCCTGTCTGCCCGCTTTGGTCCTCGTACCGTTCATCCTGTCCTTCTTTCAAGGTGTCGCCGTTGCCCTGCCGCTCGGCGTTGCCATTGTTGTCGGCCTGTTTCTGATCGCCGTGGTCGCCGCCCTGTGGCTGGCGCGCCTGTCGGGTCGTCAGCCCGCCATCCGTCATTCCCTGGACACGAGCGCTTCCATCGATCTATCGCTGTTTCCCGGCATGGTTTTCACCCTGGACGCCCAGGCGCGGGTCGAGACCGTCGGCGGGCGCGATGCCCGCGACTTCCTGCCGTTCCTGCGCAATCCGCTCGGCCGTCCCTTCATCGATCAGGTGCATGTCACCGACCGTATTGCCTTCGTGCGTGCCTTTGACGCCCTGCGCCAGGGCGAGGATGTTGGCCGTGTGCAGTTGCGGCTTGCCCGCCCGACCGGTCATCCTGAAGGCGTCAAGGGTGAGACCGGCGAAGGTCAGTATAGTGACACTGCGAGCGACGAGGCTGCCGATGGCACGCTGATGGCGGTTGGCCTCGACATGGCCGTGCGCCGTGACGAACGCGGTGGCATTGCCGGGATTTTCGTACAGATGCTCGATTGCCGTGAGCAACAGCAGATGGCGCAGCGGCTGGTCAAGCTCGATGCCGATCTCCAGACGGCCAACGAAGCCAAATCGCGCTTTCTCGCTGCCGTCAGCCATGAATTGCGCACGCCGCTGAATGCCATACTCGGCTTTTCCGATATTCTGATGGGCGATTATTTCGGCCGGATGGAAGATGAGCGTCACCGGGAATATGTGCGGTTGATCCGCCAATCCGGCGGCCATCTTCTGTCTGTGGTCAATACCATGCTCGACATGTGCCGCATCGAGGCCGGGCGCTACGAATTGCTGGTGGAGCCGTTCTGCATTTCGCAGACCATTCACGATTGTGAAAACATGCTGGCCTTGCAGGCCCAGGAAAAGGGCGTGAAGCTTACCAGCCGCATTGGCCGCGATGTGAGTGAACTGACCGCCGATCCGCGCGCCGTGCGGCAGATCCTGATCAATCTTGTTGGTAACGCCATTAAATTCACGCAGCCGGGTGGTGTTGTGACCGTGGATGCGGCACGTTTCGGCAAGGATCTGGTGATCTCTGTCAGCGATACGGGTATCGGTATCGCCCAGGATCGCATCCTTCTGCTTGGCCAGCCTTTCGTCCAGGTCGACAGTGATTATAACAGGAAATTCGACGGCGTTGGCCTGGGCCTGTCGCTGGTCAAGGGCCTCGTTGCGCTGCATGGTGGCACATTCCTGTTGACGAGCCGTGTGGGGGAGGGGACGGTGGTTTCCATCACCCTGCCAATCGACGGATCGGGCATTGCCCGGGTTCAATCCACAGGCGAAAGCCGTCAGATCGAATTTCCGCCACGCTTGCCCGTCAGTGACAGGCAGCCTGCTCGCGAGAAGCTCGATGGGCCGATGGGTGAGAACTTGGCGGACGACAGGATGGGGCTTGCCCAATCGTTGCGGCAGCACCAGATGGATGAGGTCTCTTTTGAAGAGGGCGCAGAACAAACGCACGAACGGCAGGGTAGCGGGCAGCCGGGCCAAAGGATGGGCCAGCAAAAGGATGTGAATGACGACGCGAAAGCGAAAATCGCCTGATAAAAGAAAACCGGCCCGCAAGGAGCCGGGTTTTCTGATGATGGCCGCTCGAGCGTCCATGCGCCTCTGCGCGCGCAATCCAGCCCGGTTCACCAGCACGGTCGGCTTTGTCGTGGTCATGGGTTTCGTTGCGGCCAATGCTTTCTGGTACCAGCCGGGGCGGCATCCGTCCCCCTTCCTGCGCACCCGCGATCCGCATGATTTTACCGCCATGCTGGGGCTGAACAGCAACCATTCCCTGAAACCCGACCCTGATGACGTCACCACGTTCCGTATTCAGCGCCAGACAGCGGAAAACACACCCGCTAGCACAGCGCCCGGCAGCGGTGGTTCAGCAACAGGTGTATTGCAGGCAGCGGAGCCTGGCACCGACCAGCTGACCGCCGGTATCCAGGCGCAACTCATTCGGCTTGGGCTTTACGATGGCGTGGCCGATGGCAAACGGGGACCCCGAACCGATGCGGCGATCAGCGCTTATCAGCGGCGGATTGGTATGCCCGTTACCGGTGCGCCCAGCGATGACCTGCTGGCAGCGCTGAGCGTCGATCAGAAATCTCCCGCCGGTGCTGCCCCCAAGGGGAGTACGCCTCCAGTGCGTCCTATGGAACGGCCGGTTCAAGTCACGGCGACAGCGGATGATGCCATCGATCCCGTAGCCGCTGCCATTCGCAATGCGGAAAAGACCGTCACCACCGCCCAGTCCGTGCCTGTGCGGCCCAACCCCGCCCGGTTGCCTACGGCAACTCCGGTATCGACCGCCGCCGTCTCCACCGGCAAAACCCAGTCCGGTACGTTGGCCAAATCCGCGACGACAGCAAATGCGCCGGTGCCGCAAGCGCCTGTTGCCTCTGCCAGCCTTGTCACGACCGGCGCCAATGGAACGGGTGCCAATGGAACGGGTGCAAGCGGGGAAGCAAGCCTGATCATGGATATCCAACGCGGCCTGATCAATATCGCTTATACCGATATCAGCGTCGATGGCGTGGCTGGCGACAAGACCAAGGCCGCCATCCGCCATTTCGAGCGCCATTATCGCCTGCCGGAAACCGGCGAACCGAATATGGCGGTGCTGAAAAAGCTGAAATCCATCGGTGCTTTGTAAGCCACCGTCGACAGCTTTTCCGTATTTTCCTGACAAATTCTAATAGGCGATCTGTCCGTTGATCAGCGGTTTCTTCTCCGACGAGAATTCCTGCTTGAGCGATTGACGCGCATCGCTGCTGATCACCGCCATGGGAGCCGTGACCACGGTGCGGGCCGCGGAACCGGCCAGATTGGCCGTACCGATCGCCACCAACCCGACCCGATCGCCCAGAGTGGTTTCGCCGCCTTCCATGGATTGACCGGCGATGCTCTTGCCCAGATTGCGGATGATCTCCGGACTGTCGGCAAAGGCCGTATGGCCCAGCGGATCGTGACTATCGACGCTGCTGGTGTCGATGGCGGTGATGCCGAGCACTTTCATGTCGGCGGCCAGCGGCTGCAGATCGGCCTGACTCATGCCTCCGACCCGGCTCACGCCGCCCGACAGCCATCGGGATACGAACAGCGCCTTGTCCTTGTTGGAGGTGAAGATGGTGAAATGCGGCCGTTTTTGCCCCATTTCGATCAACTGGCGACGGAACACATCGACATCGATATCCGGCGAGGCGAGAATGACATTCCCGACCTTGGCCGGTACCGCGCCGGTGCGCATCGCAACACCACGCAACGCTTCCATGGTCAGCCACGTGCCCATGGAATGGGAAATGATCGTCACCTCGCCGACATTAGGGTTCTTCGAGGCTTGTAGGATCAGGTCTTCCAGCGCCCTTCGGGAATAGGTGGTGCTTTCCTTGTCGTAGAGATAGTCGAACACGCTGCCGCGCGACGGCCACGTGAACAGAATCGGTGAGGCGTCCGTGCCGGAATCATGGATGATCTGGGCAAAGCGGAAAACCGCATCCGAATAGGTATTGTTAAAGCCATGAACGAAGATCACGGCCTGACGCTTTTTGTTACGGGTCGCGTTGAACCACTGCAAAGCTGCGGATTCCGTCGGGACCTTATCGGCCTTCAGCACCGCGAAATCATGTTCCGGGTTGGGGGGCACACGGGACGGCCATTGCACTTCGCCCACCTTGCGATTGCGCTCCGGCGGAATGGATACGACAACATTGTTCACCGAGATCGCCGTGCCGCGATCGCCGGAATACAGCAGGCCGGGATCGTCCGCCGGTTTGCGGGTGGTAAACACCAGCATATTCACCTGGCTGGCGTCGCTGGCAACCGGCACAGGCTTCAGCACGCTTTCCGGCCTGCCCGCGCAGCCACCCAGCACGAGGACGATCACTAAGGGAATGACGGCATGTCCCGCAAAAGCAGGACTGGATCTTGCTGGCCCGCATGCGGACGACCCAGATGCGGCCGGCCTAGATGCGGAAGGGGAGGGCGGGAGAGCATAAACACGGTTCAACGGAGAGCGGGCGTGTTCCCGCTTCCCGCTCTTGAACCAGCCGAGGGTCGGCATCCTATTTCTCGGCTCCGATAGCATTGCTGTCGGGACCATGGGTATTGGGGGCATGATTGTCCGAGCCATGGTTTTTCTCCGGCTTGATCCTGAACCAGGTGATGTACAGCGCAGGCAGGAACAGCAGGGTCAGCACCGTTCCGACGACGATGCCGCCCATCATGGCAAAGGCCATCGGTCCCCAGAAGATCTGCCGCGAGATCGGGATCAGCGCCAGCGTGGCGGCGGCGGCGGTCAACATGATCGGGCGCATTCGGTGTTCGGTGGCCTCGACCACCGCCGCAAAAGCCGCGACGCCCGATTTTCGCAGGTCCTCGATCTGCACCACCAGGATGACAGAGTTTCGGATCAGGATGCCGATCAGGGCTAGCACGCCCAGCAGCGCCACGAAGCCAAGGGGGGCGTTGCTGGTGAGAAGCGCGATTACCACGCCGACCAGGGCAAGTGGTGCGACGGAAAACACCAGGAACAGCCGGTGGAAGCTCTGCAACTGGATCATCAGCAGCGTTGCCATGATGAACAGCATCAGCGGTGCGACCTGGGCAATCGGCCCCTGCGACTTGCTACTCTCCTCGACGGCGCCGCCGATATTGACGGCATAGCCTGCCGGAAGCGCCTTGGCGAATTCCCCAATCTTGCCGCTCAGCGCGTTGACGATGGTCGCGGGCTGGGTGGGGCCGTTGACGGCGGCTTCGATGGTGATCGTCGGCGTACGGTCGCGTCGCCAGATGGTCGGCTGCTCCAGCTCGTAATGGAAGGTGGCAACCGACGACAGCGGGATAGACTGGCCGTTGCTGCTCGGCAATTGCAGGTCCACCAGCGTTTCGACGGAGCCGCGATCCTTCTTTTCGGCACGGCTGACGACATCGATCAGGTAGATGTCGTCCCTGACCTTGGTGACCGTCGATCCCTCGACCACTCTGTTGAGGGTCTGGGCGATGTCTTCGGAGGTGACACCCAGCTGGCGGGCCTTGTCCTGCAGGACATCCACCTTCAGCACTCGGGCCGGCTCATACCAGTTGAAAGCGATATTGGTGAGCAGTGGGTGGGTGCCGACAATGGCGGCCAGCTTGCCCGCATAATCGCGCACCTTCTGGATGTCGGGACCGGACACGCGGTATTGTACCGGCTTGCCGACCGGAGGTCCGATATCCAGCAGCTTCACATAGGCATCGGTGCCGGGGAAGGTCTGGCTCAGATAGGCCTGGAACTTCTGGCGCAGCTTGTCGCGCACGTCCAGCCCCTTGGTGACGATGACCATCTGACCGAAGGTGATATCATCAGGCTGCACGTCGAACGACAGGATGAAGCGCGGCGCACCGCGGCCGACATAGGTCGACCAATGGTCGATATCAGGGTTATTGGCCAATTGCTCCTGTTCGAACTTGGCCATCTGCCGGTTGGTTTCGTCGATGGAGCTGTTTTGCGGCAGGTTCCAGTCGACGATCAGTTCCGGGCGGTCGGAGCTGGGGAAGAACTGCTGCTGCACATGGGTCATGCCATAGAGCGACAGGGCGAAGGCACCGATCGTCGCAAAGATGGTCAGCCAGCGCCAGCGCAGGCAAAAGTGGAGCATGCTGGCGAACAGCCGGGCAAACCAGCCCTTGTGATCGGCATGCTTCTTCATGGTCTTCGGCAGCATGGTGACGCCCAGAAGCGGCGTGAACAGCACCGCCACCACCCAGGATACCACCAGCGACACGGCGATGACGACGAACAGCGAGAAGGTGAATTCGCCCGCATTGCTGTTGTTCAACCCGACCGGGATGAAGCTGGCGACGGTGACCAGCGTTCCCGTCAGCATCGGAAAGGCGGTTGACGTATAGACATGGGTGGCGGCCTTGCGCAGGCTATCGCCCACTTCCAGCCGCGCCACCATCATTTCCACGGCAATCATTGCATCGTCGACCAGAAGCCCGAGCGCGATGATCAGGGCGCCGAGCGAGATACGTTGTAGCGATATGCCGGCATATTGCATGAACAGGAAGGTGATCGCCAAAACCAGCGGGATCGAGATCGCCACCACCAGTCCGGCGCGCAGGCCAAGGCTGATGAAGCTGATGGCCAGCACGATGACGATTGCCTCGAACAGCGCATGGGTGAAGCTGGAAACCGCTTCCTCCACCACCGCCGGCTGATCGGCGACCCGATCGACGGAAACGCCGACCGGTAGATCTTGGATGACGCCAGCCATGGTCTTGTCCAGCGCCTTGCCGAAATTCACCAGATTGGCGCCCGCTTTCATGCCGATGGCAAGGCCAATCGCGGGCTTGCCATTGACCCGGAACATGCTGGTCGGTGGGTCGGCATAGCCACGGCTGATGGTGGCGACATCGGTGAGGGGAAAGAACCGGTCATTGACCTTGAGATTGATCGACCGCAGGCTGTCTTCCGAAATGAAGCGCCCGCCGACCCGAAGCGCGATCCGCTCCGGCCCGGCATCGATGAAGCCCGACTGGGTGACGGCGTTCTGTGCCTGAAGCGTGGCGATGATCGCCGATTGGTCGATGCCGAGGGCAGCAATCTTGCGGGTGGAAAATTCGAGATAGATCGCCTCGTCCTGGGTGCCGACAATGTCGACCTTGCCGATATTGGGAACGGTCAGCAGCTTGGTGCGCGCGCTCTCGACTAGGTCGCGCAATTGCCGATGGGTCAGGCCATCGCTGGTGAAGGCGTAGATATTGCCGTAAACGTCGCCAAAACGGTCGTTATAGAACGGGCCGACGACGCCGGAGGGAAAGTCGCCCTGGACGTCCTGGACCATGTTGCGCACGCGCAGCCACGTGGCGGGTACATCACGGGCCTTGGTGGTATCGAGCAGGTTGACGAAGACGATGGTCTGGCCCGCTGTGGTGATCGACCTGGTATAGTCGAGCGATTCCAGTTCCTGCAGCTTCTTCTCGATCCGGTCGGTGATCTGCTGTGTGACTTCCTGGGCGGAGGCGCCGGGCCATTGTGCCTGAATCACCATGGTCTTGATGGTAAAGGACGGGTCTTCCTCACGTCCAAGGCCGATATAGGCGAGCACGCCGGCCAGCGAAAACACCATCATGAAATACCAGACGAGGGAACGATGTTCGAGCGCCCAGTCCGACAGGTTAAATTTCTTCACGGGCGCGGCTCCTCATCGGTCTTGATCTTTTGTCCCTCGGCAAGCTGGTTGGCGCCGGCGACGGCAACCTGCTCGCCCTCCTTCAATCCGGACAGGACCTTCACGCGGGCGCCGTCGGTGGTGGCGTCATCAAGGACGACCTTGCGCAGGGTGACCGTGGCGTTGGCCCGATCGATTACCCAGACGCCGGTCGCACCGTCTTTCCTGAGGATGGCGGTTAACGGCAGCAGGATGACGCCGTCCTCTTCATCACGGCTTGCGGTCGCGGTCACCACGGCGCCAAGACGGAACACCTCGGGGGCGTCGTTGATGGCGATCTTCAGCCGGTGGGTACGAGTTTCCGCATCGGCTTCCGGGCCGATCTCACGCAGCGTGCCAATGGCCTGCTTGGTGGGATCGAGCTGGAGCGCCACGCTGAACTTCGTGCCTTCCTTCAGCGCACCGATCCGTCCTTCCGGGACATCGACGATCACGTCGCGCTGGTCGAGCCGCGCGACTTTCATCACCGTCTGTCCGGCGGTTACCGTCTGGCCGACTTCGACGGACACTGACGTGACGACGCCGTCGAATTCCGCCTGAAGCCGCGCATAGCCCAATTGCTCGCGGGCTTTGTCCAGCTTGGCATTTGCCTGGTCAAGACTTGCCTGGGCCGATTTCAGGCCCTGTTCGGCCACTTCGAAATCGGCGACGCTGCCGGCATTGATGGTGGCGAGCGTGCGCCGGCGCTTTTCGGTGATCTGGGCATTCTCATAGGCCGCCTGGGCATTGCGCAGGTCGGCCTCGGCGCTGTTGACGGCAAATTGCAGCGCCAGCGGATCGATTTCGGCAACCACGTCGCCCTTGTGGACGAGATCGCCGACTTCGGCCTTGCGCAGGATCACCCGGCCAAGCGTGCGGAAGGCGAGATCGGTTTCGACCCGCGCCTGGACGACGCCGGCAAAGCTGACCCCTGACAGACGCTCGGCCTTGACGGTCATCGAGCGTACTGGACGTGGCCCGGTGGCCTGCTGGTCGTCCTCCTGGCTGCAACCGGCGGCAAGCGCCAGGGCAAGTAGAAAGGGAAGGGTGATGATTGGACGGTAGAGGCGCATGTCACTTTTCCTTAAAGGCCACGACCTGGCCGTCCGTCAGAAATTTGCCGCCGTCAGTGACGATGATGTCGCCGGGCGCGACACCGGATGCCACCACGAAATCGCCGACGCGGTAGCGGGCAATGTCGATCTTGCGCAGCTTGACGGAGCTGTCTGCGGCGTTGACCGCCCAGACGGCGGGCTGGCCATTGGCCGAGGCCATGGCGCTCCAGGGGAGCACGATGCCCTGTTGCGGCTGGGCGCGGAACCGCCCGACGACAGTCGTGCCGAGCGACCATTGCGTGTCGGCGGGCAGGGCGACCTTGATGCGGATGGTGCCGGCGCTGGTGTCGATGGCCGGAGAGACTTCGCGGATCTTGCCATCCTTGGCATGGGCGCGGTCGCCGATCGGTGACACCTCGACGGTATCGGAGGGCGCACCTTCCAGGAAGAAAGCTTCGAACATGTCGAACACGGCATCGCGTGGTCCGTCATGGGCAAGCGTCAGGGCCGCCTGTGCCGCCGAAACCACCTGTCCCACCTCGATGCTGCGCGAGGTGATAATGCCATCGGCATCGGCCTTCAACTGCGTATAGGTCATCGCATCCTGGGCGGTGGCCAGATTGGCCTGCGCGGTCTGCAGCGAGCCTTGAGCCGTGGCGAGATCCTCGCGGGCCTGATCGAAGGTGGATTGAGCAATGGTGTTGGTCTGGATCAGCACCTTATAGCGGTCGAAGGCCAATGTCTTCTGGCGCATCGTCGCCTCGGCCGATTCCAACCCGGCCTGGGCCACGGCGATATCCGCCTTCTGCTCGGTATTGTCGAGCAGGGCCAGAACATCACCCGCCTTGACCCGGTCGCCGACATCGACATGCCGCTCGATGACCCGGCCTGCGGTACGGAATGACAAGTCCGATTGCACCCGCGCCTTCACCGACCCTGAGATTTCCACCGAGGGCTGGTATTGCGCGGTTTGGGCCTTGGTCACCGTAACGCTGCGCGGTAAAGACTGGCTCTCGGTCTTTTCATTACAGCCTGCCAGACACAGGGCGAGCAGGACGCAAGCCAGTCCGGATAAAGTCGTTTGTAACCGCACTGTGAGGTCCCCACCATTGCATTCACGGGTCGTTGCGAGTAGATATCAATGACTGTATGGTTAGTCAATATAGTTGCCGGTATGTCAGTTGCTGGTATAGGAATTGAAAGCGTAATGCCGGGTGCTTTTGCTCCGGCGCCTCACGCAAGTCCGCTCGCTCAAACCTCAAGGAAATGGTCATGGCAAAGGGATTGAAAACGATCAGCCGGGCCGAGCAGAAAGCGAGGCGCCCGCAGGAAATATTAGAAGCGGCGTTTGAAGAGTTTCTGGACAAAGGGTTTGCTGCGACGCGTGTGGAAGATGTAGCTTTGCGGCTCGGCATTACAAAGGGCACAGTTTATCTTTATTTTCCGTCAAAGGAGGTCTTGTTCGAGGAGACCATCCGGCAGATGTCGCTGCCTTTGTCCCAGTTGCGTGCTTCTGCTGAAATATTGGAGGGCAGCCATGCCGAACGATTGAAGCAAATGATCGGCATGGCCTATGAGATGATCTCCGGCGATTGCAAGTGTAGCGAACTCCTGCGTTTGACGGTGAGCGAGGGAACCCGCTTTCCCCATATTGTAGACAGGCATTACGACGAATTCGTTGCGCCCCTGTTGAAAACGGTCTGCACACTGGTGGAAGGAGGCGTCGCGGCAGGCGAATTTTTGCCAGGTCCGGCCGCTTCCGCTCCCGATGTTCTGATTGGACCGATCATCCACTTCAATCTCTGGTCAATCCTGTTTGCGCAACGCAGACCACTTGACCAAAAGGCCTATATGGAAGCCCATATCGATATGGTGATGCGGACCTTGATGCGTGGCAAGGGCGAATAATCCCGACCGCGTCGATGAATGCCTTTCTTTCCGTCAATCCTGTCTATAGAAAAGCGGGATGCGTCTTCGCTCCGATATTTTCGTCGCCGCCATCATCCGTAGCGTGTTTTCCGCTGGCGGCTTTGCCGCTGTGGAGCGGAAGGGCATGGATCAGGCTGGCGCCATCTTTCTGCGCCAGCGGTTTCGCGATGGCTTGGAAAGTCTTTATGCTCCGGCTCCCCAAAGCCTGATTGAAGACGATGATGCCGAGATGTCAGGCGACCGCCGTTTCGAGCGTCGCCTGGACAAGGTCGATGCCTGCGAGGTCGCAGCTTTGATGGAGCGCGAATACCGTTTCGATCCGGATCTATGGCTGGTGGAAATCGAGATTGACCAGTTGGACGGTCTTTTCTCGCTGGTTGGCGAGGGAGGCTGAAGGGCCGCCACGCTTAATCGCTGCCCTCTGTCTTTTCAGGAAAATCGGGTTCCATTTTTCACGGACATAGTCTCAACGAGAAGCCGACACCGCCAATGGCTGGGAGTCGCTCTGACTGCTTTGATAGGTATAGCGGTCGGCCCTCAACCAGGCATCAATGCGCTTTTCGCAGTCCTTGCCGTCGAGTGCGGCGATTAGCCTGGCGACGCGCGGTTCGCCCTGCTGCAATTGGCTGAGATGCGGATAGAGACGGGTCAATATGAAAATCATGTCGGGAATGGCCATGGCAAGGCCGGTCAGCGTCGTGGCCAGTTGCTGGCCGGAGGTGTCGAGCAGGATACGCTCGGCCAGCCAGCGGCTCGAAGACAGCGCATCGGCCAAGGCCGTGGCAAAACTGCCTGCTTCGTTTTCACGGGCAAAACGCACCAACAGGGCCGCCTGCACAGAGCTGAGGTTGAGCCGACCCAGACGGTCGTGGTCCTGGCGGTTGAGATGACGATCCAGCGCCTTCAAGGTCTGGCGCAAGGCTTCCTCGCGTTGTGCCCTCGTCGGATTGTATGTTGGATTTTGTGTCGGATCCTGCTCCTGCTTCTCTACAGGGGGCTGATCTGGCTCCTGCGCCGCCGTCTGTTTTTCCGTCGCATCTTCGGGTTCGCCAACCGCGTCGGGCCTCAGGCGAATGGCGCGCGGCGGTGCTTCCATCATGTCCTGGACAATATCCTCGTTGTCCACCTGCTGGGCGTGCTCGGGCAGCGGGTCGATGAAGCGCAGGCCTGCCAGTGCATCGATGACGGCGGGCGACAAAGCCTCGCGGCGCACGATCGTGCGGGCGTGGTGTATGCCCTGGGTGCGGGCGATGGTGATGAGCAATTCATCCGACAGACAGGGCGAGGCGATCAGGAATGGCGCGGCAATGGCGAGCGGCTGGCTGGCAATGAAAAATGCTACGGCTTCCGGCACGTTGGGCGATTGCGATAGCGCCGCCACGGCATCGCGCCGGGCCTCTTCGGAGGAGTATTGAAACAGGGGCTGGAACAGCAGGGCAAACTGCCGCAGATCGGCCTTGCGGGGATGTTCGAGGCTTTCGAAACTGGAAACGGTGGCCATTAAAACCACGTCCTTCTTGCGGCCGATCCTCGGATTTTCCAACGCCCGAAATTGATGATCCACGACATTACCCGTCCCAACGCAATACCAATTCGGTCAAAATAGACGGTAATCGTTAGCAAGCTGTTAACCATTGACGGTGTTTAATAAGGAAACCTTGATAAATCAGCATATCCTTGTGTGAGCGTTGCAGTGTCATAGCTTTTACTCGGAAATAGCAGCAAGGCTTCCCGGCAAAACGGGACACTATTCAGTATAAAAGCAACTTTTCATGAGGATGGCTGTTTACCCCTCATGTCTGGAGAAAAGCGCAGAATGCCTGTCTTTGCTGTCCAAAACGGCAAGGCTGGATGTGCTGGCCCCTTTGCCGGGGCAGGATGAAATCGATCTCTTCATCCGTCTCATCTACCCCAAATGGAGACGAGCATGGCTGACATCGTGAAACTGAAAGACCGGCTGGATCAAAAGCCCGTCAACCGCCCCCCCGCGCCGACACAGGCCCGTATCCTGCTGTTTACCGGCGTGCGCTATACCCGCACCGAACCTCTGCTGATCGGCGCCGCCTCGCTCACCGGCAAACGGCCAGTGCAGGACATGCATCCCTACGAAGGGTAAGGCGTGTGTTACGGTGATGCGGCTCTTCCCCTGCGGGAAGTGGGATCGACTGGCCGTTGGCTGTTGCAACCACTGAGGCAAGCGCATCGGTTCACTGTCATTGGTTGAGCCCGGTTGCTTTTCTATCAAGCGATCCACGGGGGCGTTCAGGAGATCCGGGACGTTTTTCCAGGCATTCGTCGGAATGCTCTATGGCATCCTTCACGTTATCCACTGTGCAAAAGACGCGGTAAAGCCGTCTATTCGGTTGTATAATTTGCTCTTGGACCGGACGCATCATTAAGATGATGGGCAATAATTTTGCAACCATTTTTCCCCTGAGATTCACATATATGCTTTATTTAATTGTGCTCAGAAAATTTAAAGTCTGTATTGTATTTTACAACTCTACCAAAGATTGATTTACATGCGATTTTAGTCTTTGATTAATAATTATGCCCACCCCCATTTGGGGGATGTTTGAAGCACCCAAAAATGGTTGATAAACGTTGTTGTGAATAAACAACATTATTTCAAGTGGGGGCGTTTGATGCATAAAGATACAGAGTCTGCGCTTGGATATAGTCACGAAGAGCAAATGGACCAGAAGAAGGCAGAATTGTCTCGAAACAATCGGCGAGATCCCTACGATGAGGAATTGGCGGGCGCGCCCGATCGTGACAGCATGATGTATGCACCACGGGTGTTTGCCGGAATGGGTGTCGTCCTGCTGGGTTTTGCCATCTATAATTACCAATCGACTGGGCTGCTTGCGGCCGCGATCATCAGGACGGTTGTTGCGGCGATCATTCTTCAAAGCGTCTATTTCATCGCGATTGTCTATCTTGTCATGCGTCGGGTGAGGGCGCGCCTTGCCGCGCTTCAAAACAGTCAAGCCTCCCGTGTTGGTGGTACACGAATGGACGAGTGTGCAGGGTGCGACCTGACGCTTGCCGAGAGGGTGGACAATGCCTGATGCTCACAGTGTCGAAACCGTACAAGGTTTGGTGTAGCAACCATTAATCCGCTTCCAGTGAATGAAGCGAAGTCAGAGCGGCAATGAGGTCGGTTTGCCGGGCCATATCGGTTTTGGCGAGCACGGTTTTTATCTGGCTTCTGGCGGTTTCCAGCTGAATCCCAAGGGTTTGGGCGGCATCGCGGAGAGGCTCTCCATCAAGAAGCAGTTTCGTCAACCGCGCCTCGGCTCGCGTTAAATTCATCAGGGATTGGATCATCTCCGAGGTCAGGCCATTGCTACGGCTGAGGGGGACCAGAATGATGAAAAAGCTGACCGGGCTGAACAATCCGACATTCAAACGGGCAGCGGGAATGAGATAGACGACCGCTGGCGGTAGGCCCGGCTGGCCGGGGCAGGCGAATTGAGCACCCTGCATCTCATCCCGACTACCACCGGCTGCCATTCCTGCGGCAAGACTTGCTTCAAAACTTGCCTGTGCTGCGGGATGAACAAAGCGCAACTGGTCGAAGGCCGAAATGACGTATCTTGGATTGCCTGCTTCAAACACTGTATTGCAGCCCAGGATCTTGCCTTTGGCGGTAAGAGCGGCGGTGGGCAGCCGCGCCAACTGCAATGCTCGCAGACTGTTATCGACCGCCTTGAATTCAAGCTGGGAGGCAAGGATCAGGCTGCGACGCAGGTCCCGGCCGACGCTGTTGAGAAGATCGAGATGTTTGTCTTCGATGGGGCCGCTATCGCGCTTTCGTTCAATCGAGATGGCAATGATTTTCTCCTGCGGAAGATCGAAGCTGACGCCAGCGGCAAAGCCGAACCCGCGCGGCCAGAGAAAATCCCGGTAAAGTGGCTCATCGCGCATCTGCTCGTGTGAAAACTGATCGACGTCGCTGATGAATTTTGACTTGCTGGCGCTCAGCAGCGCTTTGGTGCGGATATTGTCTGCCGTCCAGCCCTGCTTGAAAAAATCAGAATAAAGCTCGCGCACTCCTGGCGTCGTGATCAAGGGCATGAGCTCGTCGGAAATATTGACAAGCAGGGCACCTTCCGCGCCAACAAGATGCGCCAAGCGGTCCAACGCATTTTCCCAGGCAGCCGGTTCAGCGGCCGCCTCGTAAATGCAATCGATGATGGTATCCGGCATAGCAATCTCACATATTAATATTGCTATGTTTAGCAAACATCACTTTCCGAAGCAATGCCAGTTCATTTGCTGAATAACATTATCAGATCTTAAGTCGAAAAACAAAATAATCGAATACTTTAATTTTTTATCACTTCAAAAAAATAAAATTTTAGATTTAATTGAATGTGGCAAAGCAAACATGCACGCCTAATTATCGCCGCACTTTGTGTGATTGTGAAAATACTTTATGGATCTATCGCTGTCTGATCGCAACCAGCGTTTGTAAGGAAAGCCTGTGCATCGGGCGCGAAGCTGGCTTGAGGCACAAGCGTGCGCAACACGGCATAGCCCTGGGTTTCCGGCATTTCCACCAATATGGTCTGGGAAAGTGCATCGGGTGCCGTGGCGCGCAGCCGGGCGAGTTGAGCCGGGGTGGCCGCGATAATATCCAGTTTGCCCTCAACGGATGTAGCGTCGTTCATACTGTAGACTTCATTGGCATCACGGTCGAAAATGCCCACCGACCAAAAGGGAACGCTGCCCTCTGCTGTCAGATGCACCGGCGCCTCGCTGACATCGAAAGCGCAAGCGGCGAGTTTGAGGAATGGATCGCCATTGGCAAGCCCCGCCCGGTCCGCCCGGCTGTCGAGACTATAGAACTTGAACAGCGGGCCTTCCATCGTCACGCGGGTATAGGCGTCCTTGCCGGTGAAATGCGGCAGCGCCAGGATGATGACGATATGCAGAACCACGGCCCCGACCAGGCCAATCACGATGGCATAGATCAGCTTACGCATTGCCGCACCCGATTTGTTCGACATGCGGCATGGCCAGTTTCACCAGTCCCGAATTGCCCGCGACCGGCGTGTCCAGCAGAGTGAGGTTGAGCATCAGATCTTCGCTTCCTGCGGGAATGGCCAGCCAATTGCCGGGCGCTGCTTGCGAACCGATGGTGATCTCCATGCTGGCATCACGATTTTTTAGCGTCGTAACCGAGTTCAGCGCCCCCGGCAGGTCGGCCGAGACGGGTAGGGGCGTGCCATCCGGTCGGCTGGCTGAGAGCGTCCAGTAGCGGGCCATCGGCACCGTACCCGCCAGCCGGTAGCGGCAGCGTGTATTCAGCTTGCGCCCGCTCATATCGGTCGTGGCGATAAAACTCAGACCTTCGGCGCTGCCCAGCAGCAACCGCCCGGCTTTTGCCCGGTGTGAGCGCGCATAAGGATCGGCATCGGCGGTCTGCGCCTGCGGAAACGCCCGCCAGCCATCAATCTCAATCTCGCCAAAGCCCACCGTGGCATTCAGCGCCATCAGCGTGGACTGGATGCCAAGCCCGAAAGCAATGGCAAGCGCAATGGCGACAAGAAGCGGAACCCGGAACACGCGATGATTCGAACCCTGTTGATTGTTGGAGAAGCGGTAGCACTCAATTCAGGGCAGGGAAATGGCGGTGTGGACGGCTTAGGCGGAATGCCGCCGACGCCGCAACAGAAGGTTGGCGAGCGTGACCGCTATGGCGGCAAGCAGGACGTAAACGACGATGATGACCAGAAGACCGATCGTCTCAATATAGTCAACATTCTCGACCGTATCCTCCCGGCTAAGCGCATGACGGAGGCGAACCAGGGGAACTCATAAGGCAATGCGCTGACGAAGCGGGCCGACAACAGGCCGAGGACCAGGGTGATGAGGATGTTTGCTGATGTTTTTAACCGCAGTGACCTGACGTCTTACGTTAGCCGCTATTTTTCATTCAGAAATACTTTTACGTCTAGCGGTTTCAAATAACGACCTAATGTACACCTCGTATCCGAGTCGTTCTGCCTTCACATATATCGTCTTTTTTATTTCTTCTGATGGAACGCCTTTGCCGATCGCAGTAGGCGCATTGTGAAATATATCTGCAAGACATTGAGCAAATTTTATATCATCACAAGCTCGTATTTCTATTAATGAAATAGATATGACATAGAGTATATCTTTATAATCGTTACTAAATTTATTTTTTTCATTCATTTTCGTTCACGCGCCCCATATCTTTATTATTTGTAACGTCCTGTTGGTCATTATGATCACCTGCTTCTTTGCTCTCCCATGGGGCGAGATCTTCTTTTTCTGAAAGTTCGTCAACGGGGACCAGCTCGTCGTTCGAAAATATTCCTCTTCGCTTAGCCTCGTTAACGCGACCGTTGCCGTCTAGAACGGTGTTCTCACCCTTTCGCACTTTAATCGGGTCGTCGTTCTTCGGATTCATTATTGAATCTTTAAGATCGTCATTGGAGAGATCTTGCAATTCCGGTCTTGGTGCTGCGTGCGCCGATCCCTGTATTGTCTCTAGATCACCAAAACGCCTTTGCTCAGATTTTGCCAGAGTGTCGTCGCCGATCGAGACTCCAACTATTGTTAAGCCTTCATTGATAACACTTTTAACGTTAGCGGCAGTTTGCTGCAGACCGGTGGCGATGGCATCTCTAAGTCCGTTGCCAGCGGAGTTGTTGAGCTTTCCGTCATCCCTATAGTCCGCAACCGTATACGCAAGAGCATAAGCGGCGATTGTACCGCCGACAACGACGCCACCTGCAACGTCTTCTGGACCCGTAATGTGGCCATTAGCATCGCTATTGTTAATGGGATCATTAAGAGCGTATGCATATCGGTTAGTTCCTACTCCTGGCTTTGTAGGATCCCAATCGTCTGGTGAAATGAACCGCGCATGTGCGTTTGACGCATATGTTATACATGACGTGCAAATGATCATCAGGGAAATTAGAATCCTGGTAGCGCATCCATTCCCCAAAAATCTCATATTGAAGCCTCTAGCCGATACAGAATGTAAGAAAGTCCGATCACTTTTGATGGTTTAAGAGTTTTGTCAATACTGCGCATCTTTCTGATTTTGCCAATCGTGCTCACCTCCCCTCAATCCAGCGCCGCCCGCAATCCCGGTGCCAGCGGCTCGGCATCGGTCAGCATTGTGCTGATCTGGCGGA
>NZ_LMVL02000020.1 GCF_001541345.2 Gillisella vitis
GTATGCGGCGTCCACGCCCCATTGATTTTTCAGTTGCAGCGGCTTGATAGTTTTGCCTGGGGGCCGGATGTGAGCTCACCGATGAGTATCTGACGAGCTCATTGTGAGGCCTTGATGCGGGTGGCATAGGCCCAAGGCATCAGGGCATCGATGTCTTTCACGAGGTGGCCGTTTGCGAGGCGGGTGAAGAGGTCGCAAAGATAGGCGTAAGGTTCAACGCCGTTCATTTTGCAAGTGCCGATAAGACTGGCAAACCGAGCCCAATTGCGGCCCCCTTCATCGTGCCCCGCAAAGAGCGCATTGCGGCGGTTCATGGCCGGGCGGCGGATCGCGTTTTCCACCAGGTTGGAGTCGATATCGACATGGCCATCGTCCAGGAACAGCCGGAATCCGTCCTGTCGCGTCAGCATATAGGCCAGGGCTTTTCCGAGGTCAGATTTGCGTGAGACGCGCGCGGCCTGGGCTGCCAGCCAGGTGAAGAACTCCTCCACCAGCGGGAGGGACAGGTCCTGTCGAACTGCCCGGCGATGTTCGGGGTCTGAGCCTCGGATACTGTCTTCGATCTTGTAGAGCGCGGCGATCCGCACCAACGCCTCGTCGACGATGGGCGATCCGCTCTTTGGCGTGGCCTTGATCAGCTTTCTGCGCCCGTGTGCCCAACAGAAAGCCAACTTCAGCGGAGCGCCGCCGATACGATCGGACGTAGCGAGATGAGAGTAACCGCCGTAGGCATCCACTTGGATTGTGCCGTTGAACCCGTCAAGGATCTCAGCGGCATATTCTCCTTTACGCCCGGGCCGATAATGGAACACCACACCTGACGGAGCAGAACCATTCCAGCCGCGGTCGTCACGCAGCACGGCCCAGAGATAGCCGGTCTTTGTCTTGCCTCGCCCAGGATCCAGCACCGGGGCGGTCGTTTCGTCGACATAGAGGCGCGTGCTTTCCCACAGCAGCCGTTTGGCCATGTGGTCGACCACCGGTGCGATTTCGCTACCCGTGCGCCCCATCCAATCGGCCAGCACCGTGCGGTCGATTGGCACGCCGTGTCGCGCCATGACCTCGGCCTGACGGTTGAGGGGCATGTGTTCGGAATGCTTGGAGACGGCAATCTCCGCCAGAAGGGCCTCCGTCGGCCAGCTCCCTTCCAGAAGATGCGCCGGCGCTCTGGCCTGGACGACGCCGGTTCGACCCTTGGGGCATGCGTATTTCGGGCGGATCGTGACGATCACCTCGTAGCGCGCCGGGATCCGGTCGAGCCGTTCCGTCCGGTCCTCGCCGATCCGGACCATGTTGCCGCAACCGCAGGGACAAACGATGCTATCGGGCTCGATCACGCGCTCGACCCGCGGCAGGTGTTCGGGCAGTGCACGGGCCTTGCGCTCCTTGCGAGAAACGGCCTTGTCCGGATCGCCAACCTCTCCAGAATTGCCAGCCTTTTCGGGATCATCTGCGCTGGCTTCGATCTTCTTCTCGACGGCGGCGATCCGCGCCTGTGTTTCGGCAATCGCCGTTTCAAGGTCTTCCAGTGCCAGTTCCATCTGCGCCGGATCGAGCTTTTCCGATTTTGGCCCGAACTTCGTGCGCCTGTAGTCGTGAACCTGCCCCTCAAGCTTCTCGATCAGTTCCTTCAGCTCAGTGATGAACGCGTCCTTTTCGGCAACGACCGCCTGCTCATGCTGGCGTGCCGCACGCTCGACCGACAGTTCGAACTGCATCGCCGCAAAGGCTTTGACTACCTCTGGCGGAAGGTCCGGAAACAGGCTGAGATCAATAGGTTGCGACATGCCGCTTTATAGCAAAGCAGCTCAAAAAATCCAAATAAAACAATAGAAAGACGGCCGAACAATCATCCTGCCGCCGACGGCGCGGTCACCCGTTGCGCCATCACCCGCCGCCAGTCAAGACCTTCGAACAAAGCCTCATATTGACCCCTGGAAAGACGCATCGTCCCATCCTGAACCTTGGGCCAGGCAAAGCTTCCATGTTCAAGAATTTTGTAAGTTAGCACCATTCCTGTGCCATCCCACACCAGGATCTTCAGACGATCCCCGCGCTTCGACCGGAAGATCACCGTCACCCCGGAATGCGGGTCCAGCTTCAACTCGGTCTGCACCATCAAAGCCAGCGCCTGATGCCCACAGCGGAAGTCAACCGGACGGGTTGCGATCAGGATCGGCAGTCGTTGGCCCGCGACGATCATGACGCTCCTCGCACAGCGTGAACCAGAGCGGCGACCCGTTCAACGGGCACATTATTAGGAACCCGCATCACAACGTCTGAGCCAATCTCCAACGTCAAAACCTGCACACTCGGCCCGTCGGAGGCCAGCTTCGGCAGCGGCAAACGATTGACAGGCTCAGGCGGCTCCGCAGCGATTGCCAGAGGAACAAATGACGGCTCGACACCATCGTGCTCCGACGGCGTCGTTGCCGCCGCAAACGGCAGCACCAGAATGCCGTCACGCACTTGACGTCGCCAATCGGAAAGCTGGTTTGCTATAACGCCGTGACGGCGCGCGACATCCACAACACGAACACCAGGCTCAAAGCTTTCCGCCACGATCCGCGCCTTCACATCATCCGGCCAACGCCGGTTACCGCGGCGCGGCTCGACAACTTCGTAGCGACCAACAAATCCATCATCTGCCATGCAAATCTCCAGATAAAACTGGAAACCTTCTCGCATACGCAGCAAGCCTCAAAATACACCCAATCCAATGGGGCGGAGACCGCGCTTAC
>NZ_LMVL02000021.1 GCF_001541345.2 Gillisella vitis
GTATGCGGCGTCTCCGTCCCATTGATTTCCCTGTTGCAAAGGTCGGGTCTAGCGCTTGGAGATGGTCCTATGAGCACGTCGGGGAGTCCCGGACGAGCTCATTGTGAGGCGCTGATCCGTTGCGCATAGGCCCAGGGCATGAGGGCGTCGATGTCTTTGGCGAGGTGGCCATTTGCGAGACTGATGAAGAGATCGCGCAGGTAGGCGTATGGTTCAACACCGTTCATCTTGCATGTGCCAATCAGGCTGGCGAAACGGGCCCAATTACGGCCGCCTTCATCATGGCCGGCAAAGAGAGCATTGCGGCGGTTCATGGCCGGGCTACGGATCGCGTTTTCGACGAGGTTGGAGTCGATGTCGACGCGGCCGTCGTCCAGGAACAGCCGGAAGCCGTCCTGACGTTTGAGCATATAAGCCATGGCCTTGCCGAGGTCGGACTTGCGCGAGACGCGCGCGGCCTGAGCTGTCAGCCATGTGAAGAACTCGTCCACCAGAGGGCGGGACAGGTTCTGGCGGACAGCCCGGCGATGTTCAGGATCACAACCTCGGATGCTGTCTTCGATCTTGTAGAGAGCGGCGATACGCAACAGCGCCTCGTCAACGATGGGCGAGCCCTTCTTTGGCTTGGCCTTGATCAGCTTTCTGCGGCCGTGTGCCCAGCAGAAGGCCAGACTCAACGGATCGCCGCCCGTGCGTTTTGGCGTGGCGAGGTGGGAGTAGCCGCCATAGGCATCGACCTGGATCGTGCCGTTGAAGCCATCGAGGATTTCTGCGGCATATTCGCCGTTACGTCCGGGCCGATAATGGAACACCACGCCCGGCGGCGCAGATCCGTTCCAGCCGCGGTCGTCGCGCAGAATAGCCCAGAGATAACCGGTTTTCGTCTTGCCGCGCCCCGGATCCAACACCGGGGCCGTAGTCTCGTCGACATACAGTCGCGTGCTTTCCGACATCAGGCGTTTGGCCATATGGTCTACCACCGGCGCGATCGCAGCGCCCGTCCGCCCCATCCAATCCGCCAGGACCGTGCGGTCGATCGGCACTCCGTGTCGGGCCATGACAGCCGCCTGCCGGTTCAGCGGCATATGTTCGGAATGTTTGGACACGGCAATCTGCGCCAATAGGGCTTCGGTCGGCCAGCTACCTTCCAGCAAATGCGCCGGCGCCTTCGCCTGCACCACGCCCGTGCGGCCCTTCGGGCAAGCGTATTTCGGGCGAATTGTCACGATCACCTGATAGCGCGCAGGAATTTGATCGAGCCGTTCCGTCCGGTCTTCGCCGATCCGGACCATGTTGCCGCAACCACAGGGACAGGCAATGCTATCGGGCTCGATCACTTGTTCGACGCGCGGTAGGCTCTGGGGCAGCGCGCGTGCCTTGCGCGCTTTGCGAGGGGCGGCCTTTTCGGGATCGGGTCCGCTGGCCGCGATCTTTTCCTCGACGAAGGCGATCTGCGCCTGCGTTTCGGCAATCGCGGTCTCCAGATCTTCCAGTGCCAGTTCCATCTGCGCCGGATCGAGCTTTTCCGATTTTGGCCCGAACTTCGTGCGGCGATAGTCCTGAACCTGGCTCTCCAGCTTCTCGATCAATTCCTTCAGCGCGGTGATGAAGGCGTCCTTTTCGGCCACCACCGCCTGCTCATGCTGACGGGCCGCGCGCTCAACCGACAGCTCGAACTGCACCGCCGCAAAGGCGTTCAATACCTCGACAGGAAGGTCCGGGAACTGGCTGAGATCGATCGGCTGCGACATATGTCTTCATAGCAAACCGAAGCAGAAAAGCCCAATAAAACAATGCTAAAATCAAGCCGGTGAGTCATCCTGCCGCACTCGGCGCCGTTACCCGCTGCGCCATAACTCGTCGCCAGTCGAGACCTTCGAACAAGGCTTCGTATTGAGCCCGAGAAAGACGCATCGTTCCATCCTGCACCTTCGGCCAGGCAAAATTGCCCTGCTCCAGAACCTTGTAGATCAGCACCATTCCGGTGCCATCCCATACCAGGATTTTTAGGCGATCCCCGCGCTTCGACCGGAAGATCACGGTGACCCCGGAATGCGGATCAAGCTTCAACTCGGTCTGCACCATCAATGCCAGCGCCTGATGACCACAGCGAAAGTCCACCGGCCGCGTCGCGATCAGGATCGGTAATCGTTGGCCCGCGACGATCATACAGTCCCTCGCATCGCCCGCACCAAGGCTGCAACCCGACCAACCGGCACGTCGCCGGGAACCCTCACAACGAGGTCTGCATCTATTTCTATAGTCACGATCCCCGAAGGGGCCGCGACCGGCTCCGGAACTGGCGATACATCGGCAGCCTCCTGCGGCTCCGTCGTAATCGCCAGGGGCACAAAGGCTGGCTCGAGTGAGCCGCTATTGTCGCAAGGCACGGCCGGCATGGATGGCATCAGTTCGGCAGGCAACGCCAGAAGACCCTGACGCGCCTGCCGTCGCCAGTCCGAAAGCTGATGCGCAGCAAGATCATAAGTCAGCGCAACATCAACAACCCGCGCACCGGGCTGAAGGCTTTCCGCTACAATCCGCGCCTTCAGATCATTGGGCCATCGCCGGTTTCCACGACGAGGCTCGACAACTTCGCATCGCCCGACAAATCCCTCACCATCCGCCATGCCAAATCTCCAGCTCTTGCCGAAAACCTTCTGGCACAAACCTCAATGTTCACAAACACGCGGAATCAATGGGATGGAGGCGGCGCATAC
>NZ_LMVL02000022.1 GCF_001541345.2 Gillisella vitis
GATGATTGGAATATAGGCTCTTGGCACTCGATCGATAAGACACAAGGCATGACGCCTGCCATGCACTCAGAGCATGGGTACTGCAAGTGGGCGACCAGCCTTCAGTCTCGGAAACGGTCGAAGGCTGTCAGCCGCTTGATCGGAGGGTCGGACTTCTCACGGAATTGTGCCGGTCACCTATCTCACTGTGCCACCTTTGCTTCGAAAGCGAGGGGGCTGATGCCGCCCAGATATGAATGGCGCCTACGTGGATTGTAGACGCCGTTGATGTACTGGAAGATGGCGGTCTCTGCCTGCCGTCTGGTTGGCCAAGTCTGACGCCAGAGCACCTCTGCCTTCAGGCTTTTGAAAAAGGTCTCGGCTGCAGCATTATCATAGCAGTTGCCCTTGCCTGACATCGATGGCCGCACGCCGTGGACCTGCAGCTTTTTCTGGAAGTCGTAGGAGCAATATTGGCTGCCGCGATCGGAATGGAAAATACATCCCTTGGGTGGCTGACGCAGGTTTATGGCCATTTCCAAGGCTCGGATCGCCAGGTCCTTCTTCATCCGGTCGCTGACAGCCCAACCAACCACGCGACGACTGAACAGATCGATGACGACCGCAAGGTAGATCCAACCCTCAGTGGTCCAGATATAGCTGATGTCGCCCGCCCATTTCTGGTTAGGCGCAGCAGCCAGAAAATCCCCGTCCAGCAGATTGGGAGCAACGCCAAGGTGGTACTGGCTATCGGTGATGACCTTGTGGCGGCGAGTGCGAATAGGCCGTATCCCATTGATCTTCATCAGCCGTCCCACACGACGCTCGCCCACTTCAAGCCCCACCTCTTTGAGTTCCATGGTCATCCGAGGCTTGCCATAGGTGCCACGGCTCAAGGCATATTGCTCGCGGATATGCGCCAGCAGCTTCAGATCTGTGCGAGCACGCTGGCAGGTGGGGCGCGACGCCCAGGCCCGATAGCCGCGCGTGGACACCTGCAAGACGCGGCATAGTCCTTCGACAGGCCAGCGATCGCGGTGCTCATGAACGAAGGCAAATCTCACGATTTTTGATGATGTGGACACCCCCACCACTACCGCCGAGAATATCGGCAGGGACCAATCAAACGTTGGAAAGGAAACGGGATGTCCAGGCTGACAATCGGAATCGACCTTGCAAAGAATGTCTTCCAGGTTCACGGCATTGATGACAGCAGTCGTGTCGTGATCGCTCAGAAACTCCGGCGCACACACCTTCTTGCATTCTTTGCCAAGCTGGAGCCGAGTCTGATCGGCATGGAGGCGTGCGGCTCCGCGCATCACTGGGCTCGCGAACTGACAGGCATGGGCCATGAGGTCAAGCTGATGGCGCCGGCTTATGTGAAGCCGTACGTGAAGCGGGGGAAGAACGACATGGTGGATGCCGAGGCGATCTGCGAGGCTGTGACCCGGCCGACCATGCGGTTCGTTCCAATCAAAACCGCGTCGCAGCAGTCGATCCTGATGGTGCACAAGTCGCGTGCTCTCCTCATCCGGCAGAGGACCATGCTGGTGAACGCCTTACGAGGCCATCTCACCGAGATCGGCATCGTGGCGCCGGTCGGGATCGAAAGAACGGCAGAGCTCGTCGAGCGGGTGCTCGCACACGAGCCGACAGAGCTGGACGTTCCGCCGCTCGTGACTGACATTGTCGTATCCTTGGCCAGGCAAATCGACTCCCTGACCGCCGAGGTCAGGACACTTGAAGCCAAGATACGCGAATGGCAACGAACGAGCGAAGCAGGCCGCAGGCTTGCGACGATCCCGGGCGTCGGCGTCATCACTGCCACAGCACTGGCGGCGACGGTGCCTGATGCGTCAGTCTTCAGGTCGGGGCGAGAATTTGCCGCATGGCTCGGGCTGACGCCACGATCGAATTCGTCTGGAGGAAAAGAGCGCCTCGGCAGGATCACGAAGGCCGGGAACCGATATCTGCGAACGCTGCTGATCGTCGGCGCGACAGCCGTCCTCAGGCATGTCAGGCATAAGATGCACGGGCCGCTCATCGAGTGGGTCAGGAAATTGTTGTTAACGAAGCCCCCGCGCCTGACGACCGTGGCGCTGGCGAACAAGATGGCGCGGATCGCATGGGCCGTGATGACTCGGCAGACGGTATACACAAACGCCATCGCATAGAAACCGACGCACCAGCGTCACCGAGTTCGGAGGGCCTGCCAGACGATCGTGATGAATACCGGTTCCGCCGGGGATCAGGACAACCCGTTCGCGAGACTGCATCTGCAGAATGCGCTTTTTTGATTGGGACCATGATCCGCGGATTTCATCAAGGCCCGCGGCCGTTCGGCCGATCATCAGAGAGGCCGGACATATGCGAGCAGCCAGCCGGGTTCAAAAAGATCAGAAGAAAGGCTTGACCGAGGGGGTGTCCACATATG
>NZ_LMVL02000003.1 GCF_001541345.2 Gillisella vitis
GTTCCAGCACGCCTGGAATTGGCCGGACGGCGACGCCCTGGTGGGCGTAGTCCATGATGGTCTTGAAGGTCATGGCCGGAAGTGAGCCGCCGGTCATGTTGTTGGTTGAAGTATAGTCATCATTGCCGAACCAGACGGCGGTTGTGAAATTGCCGGTAAAGCCGACGAACCAGGCATCGCGGTAGGCTTGCGTCGTGCCGCTCTTGCCGGCGGTGAGAATGCCGTCCAGGGCGGCTTTGCGGCCCGTGCCGATATAGGGAACCTTGGTCAGCATTTGGTTCATGTAGTTATCGGCCTGCTCGGTCAGCACCCGGCGCGGGGCCGGTTCGTCGCGGTCGAAGTCGTAGAGCACATGGCCGCGATAATCTCTGATATCGACAATGCCGTGGCGGCGTGATTGCAGGCCACCCGATGGCAGCACGGCATAGGCCGTCGCCTGGTCCATGACGGTCACTTCCGAGGTGCCGAGCGGAATGGTGACATCTTTACGGATCGGCGTTTCCACGCCCATGGCTTTGGCCATGCGGATGACGGAAACGACGCCCAGCCGGTCCTTGACGAGGCGGACCGGCACGGTGTTGATCGATTTGGCCAGCGCCGTCGTCAGCGTAATGCGCCCGGCATAGCTGTTGCCATAATTATGCGGGCTCCAATTGCCCCAATTGACCGGACCATCGACAATGGTGGTCTCCGGTGTCAGGCCCGCTTCCATCGCCACGGCATAGGTATAGATCTTGAAGGAAGAGCCGGGTTGGCGCAGGCCGCGCGTGGCGCGGTTGAACTGGCTCTCGCCGTAATCGCGCCCGCCGACCATGGCGCGCACCGCGCCGCCGTTTTCCAGCGTCACGAGGGCCGCCTGTTTGACATTATATTGTTCGCCATATTCGCGCAGCGTATTGCTAACAGCGGTTTCGGCGACTTTTTGCAGGCCGGGATCGATAGTGGTGCGCACGATCAGCGAATGTTCTGGAAAACGGGCGGCGACGCGCTGCACCTCGTCAAATGCCCAATCCAGGAAAAAGTCCGGTGCCTCGCGCTCGGCCCGATCGACCACGGTGGCCGGATTGCGCCGGGCGGCAATCACCTGGCCCTCGCTCATGAAGCCGCTTTGCACCAGATTGCTCAACACTTCATTGGCGCGGCCACGGGCGGCGGGCAGGTTGACATGCGGCGCATATTTGGCCGGTGCCTTGAACAGACCCGCCAGCATGGCAGCCTCGGCCAGATTGACGTCGCGCACGCTCTTGCCGAAATAGAATTGCGAGGCCGCCGCCGCGCCGAATGTGCCGCCGCCCATATAGGCACGGTCGAGATAGAGCGACAGGATTTCCTGTTTCGACAGATTGGCCTCCAGCCACAGCGACAGGAAGGCTTCCTTGATCTTGCGCTCGATGGAGCGCTCATTGGTGAGAAACAGGTTTTTGGCGAGCTGCTGGGTTAGCGTCGAGCCGCCCTGCACCACGCCGCCAGCCCTGGCATTTTCGCTGAGCGCCCGGCCAAGGCCGATGAAATCGATGCCGAAATGGTCGAAAAACCGCCGGTCTTCGGTGGCCAGCACCGCCTTGATCAGATTGTCGGGAAGGTCCTCGAAGGGCACGGAATTTTCATGGATAATGCCGCGATGGCCGATGACATTGCCGTAGCGATCCAGAAAGGTCACGGCAAAATCGCCCCGATTGCGCCAATCCTTGACCGTTTCCTGAAAGGCGGGCATGGCCAGCGCCAGCATGGCGACGGCACCCACGGTGCCCAGCGTCATCGCTTCGCCCAGCGCCTCGAACAGCCATTTCTTCCAGCCGCGCATCCGGAAGCGGCGAAAGAAGATCGTGGTTTCCTCCCAGAATTCGGCGGCCTGGAAGCCGGTATTCCACAGGGTGGAATCCAGCCAGGCGTCGAGTTTGAGAAAGATATGCCGCTTTTTCTTCTGCATGGCGGTTCCGGGGCCGAGCCTTAAGATGATCTGCTACAATATCACAGGCATAGGGTGCCGGGGATGCTGTAGGCATATGCAACGCTTCACATGCAACGCTTGACAGGCGCCAAGCTTGCGCCCATGTCTGCGTTGATCGCGATATATCCCAGCCAATGGATCATATGCGACTTAACTTTTAACGAATCTATAAGATTGCCGCCGATTGGGTGCTCGCATCCGACCGATGGCCAAGGGCATGATGACCAGCGAACCCTATTGGAAAACCAAGAGCCTCGACGAGATGAACACTGCGGAGTGGGAAGCGCTGTGCGATGGCTGCGGCCTGTGCTGTCTCAACAAGCTGGAGGACTGGGAGAGCGGTGAGGTGGTCTTCACCTCCGTTGCCTGTCGTCTGCTGGATGGGGAAAGCTGTCGGTGCAAGGACTATCCCAACCGGCAGGCCACCGTGCCCGATTGTATCCAGCTGACGCCAGATCAGGTTGAGGACATCGCCTGGCTGCCGCCCAGCTGCGGCTACCGGCTGGTGCATGAAGGACGCGACCTTTACTGGTGGCATCCGCTGGTGTCGGGCGACCCCGAAACCGTCCATCAGGCCGGGATTTCCGCCCGGGGCCGCACGGTCAGCGAAGAGCATGTTTCTGTGGAGGATTTCGAGGATTATCTCTGTGACTGGCCTTTGACGGTGCTCTTGCAGGCCGAAGAATCTGGCGACCAATAGGGGCATGAAATGACGACAGAAGCAGACGGGTTTTTTCCAAACTCGGCTGAAGCTTTCGTTTGGATCGATGCACTCGTAGTATGATTTTGACATTTTCTACTGTTCGCAGCACCCTCGAGAGCAAATGTCAAAAATCTTGAAGACCACTACAGCGCCGTGCACCATATATGGCGCACGGCGCTGTAGCTCTTTATATCTACTGTTTCTAAAGAATTTTAGAATTTAACATTTGATCATCGAGGTCGAGTGTCCAAACCACCTAGGCTGCTGTCTTGGCTGCCACCGGTCCGGTTAGAAGCGTCAGGTCGCCATAGCCAGCATAGCGGTCGAAAATGGCCATGGCCTGCCGACGAATATTGTCCGGCACCTCGGCTCCGCGGCCCGCGATGCCCTGATTGATCCGCTTGCGTTCACCGTCACGCTTGTCGGCCAGCGCCTCGGTGATTTTCTGAGCCGCCTGGCTGTCCGCTCCGGTGAAGGTGGCGATCCGATCGGCCAGAACCGCCTTGTCACCGAGGAAATCCGTTTCATAGGAAACCCATAGCGGCTTGACCAGATTGAGCATTTCGCATCGCTGCCAACTCAGCAGAAACTGCGCATACCAGACCGCTTGAGCCGCAACCAGCATGTCAAGCCGCTCCTCGAAGGGCAGGTGGTGGTAATTGATTGGCAGGCCGTCATCAAAAAAAATGGTATCGACCGGACGATTGGAAGCGCGCCAGGATTGGAACATATCATCGAGGCTGATCAGCGTGTCGAAGAAATTACGGACAGTGACGATAGGGCGGATGTTGTAAAGCGCCATCTGGCGGGCCAGATAGGGCGTGCATCGAATGTGATGCTGGGCGACATAGCCACGGCCGTTCAATCCATGCCGCATAAGTGCAAGCTCATCGGTTTCCTGCGAGCGCAGATTGCCTCCCAGTGCAGAGCCGCTGCCGGGTGTGAGGCTGGGAAGTGCCAGGTTGGCCAGGGGGATATCCAGCGCCTGCACCAACGCCATCGAAATGAAAGTCGAGGCCGATTTGGGCGCACAGGCCACCAGAACATTCGGCTGTCTGGCCCGGTTTGCCGTCAATCTCGCCCGAAATGTCAATTCGGCAAGTTGGGAAGTCGACAGCTTCAGACCCTGGGCATCGCCATCGCTTACCGCAGGCAGAAAGAACGGATTGGCATGGCAAAGGGCCGCGGCGACTTCCAGAGCCCGGTTTTGCGGCACGGAGGACAGATAATCCATTCCCAGGCTTAGCGCTTCGCGCGGCGCCAGGGTGGATATGTCTGCTAGCGTCTGGCCCAGCGTGTCTTCCAGGTTCGAGCCTGCCTTGTCATTCGTCCGGATGCCGACCGCATGTTCCATGCTGCAACCTGTCCTTATCCTGCTGCGTCTATCCAAACGGAGGCTTTGGCCGAATTGGAGATATCGACGCATAAACAAAAGCTTGGTGATGAGAGCATGACCGAAGTGAATGCGTCGATGCACCGGGGTGTGTCTGTGCCAAAAGGGCTATTTGCAACGGGTGAAAACGTTATGGTGTAAAGCTGACTGAAGAAGCTTGCGCCAGGCAGGAGCTTGCAACCTCGTCCATGAGGGCCGCGACCTTTACTGGTGGCATCCGCTGGTTTCTGGCGACCCCGAAACCGTTCATCAGGCCGGGATTTCCGCCCGGGCCGCACGGTCAGCGAAGAGCAAGTGCCTGTGAGGATTGTCTTTGTGACTGGCAACTGACGGTGGCCATTGAAGGTGGCCGGGGACGCGCCCTGACAATCGCCTGCAAGCTTATCCTTAAGGTAAGTCTCGTACAAGTTCTACACTATAATTTCATCACGATTGAAACCATTTCGGTGCAATGGAGAGCCTATGTCGAGACTGGACTGGTCCCTTGTCAAAAGCTTTGTTCGCGAAGCGGCCCCGGTACCCGACGCGGAATGGGTATCGCGGAAATTCGATGAATTTCTCCGGCGGACCGATCCTGCCGATGCTTTCGCGATTTCGGGTGTGTTTTCGCTGGCGCATCCTTTCTATGTGCCGAAGATGAGCGATGCCGCAGCCGACAGCCTGGCGATTTCCGTGCCGGAACTTGGCGAGGCTCTCATGCGGGCACGGTTGACGGCCTCGCGAGCGCATCAGCCGAATGTTCTGGTGGCGTGCCTGCCGAAATCGGCTTCGACCTTCATCGGTCAGAGCTTGATGAAAGTTTTGAATGTGCCGATGGCGGTGCTGATGTCCTCGGCCTTGTCGCCACAGACGCCTTTTTCTATGGGCATTACCCTGCGTGAGCAGGAAACGGATGAATTGGCGTTGATCCAATATGGCAATAATGGCCTTGGCTATGTGGCGCAGCATCATTTGCGCTGTACGCCCTATCTTTGCCAGCAGCTTGAGCTTTATAATATTCGCCCGATCGTAACCTACCGCAATGTCTATGACAGCCTGGTCAGCCTGGACGACATGATGCGCAAACAGCACCAGGAATGGGCGGCAACCCGTGACAAGGACGCGATCTATTTCAGCGATGGCCTGCCATCCAATTATTGTGAGCTGGACGATGAGGCGCGCTATCTGATCCTGGTGGATCGCCAATGTGCCTGGTATCTGCAATTCTTCATGAGCTGGAAACGCTGCGAAGCGCTTGGTCTGGTCAAGCCGCTCTGGGTCTCCTACGAGGAGGATTTTCTCGGCAACAAGCAGCGTCTGGCCGAGAGGATCGCCGCCTTTGTCGGGCCGGAATTCGTCGATTCCGCAAAGTTGTCCGAGGTGTTTTCCGAGACGATCCAGACGGGCCATGCTCGGTTCAACAAGGGTGTCAGCGGGCGGGGCAGCCAATTGCCTCAGCGCGTCAAGGATCGGATCAGGGCGAGTTTCGATCTCTATCGCGATGATTTTGACTTCTCTGAAATACTGCCCGATTGATGCCTTGCTTCTGCTGGCCCTTCAGCTTCGGCACGCCCGCTGGATTTTTGCACCATCGCGCCGGTTGAGGATTGCACCTTAGGTTGTGATTGGTTATATAGCGGCTTCGTGTATTGCAGGCTGTACTATCATAATCTCGAATTTGCCGATTTATTTCCTGTATCGTTTCGAGACGTGAATGTATCGGATCGCGATACGCTTTCGGTGAAATTGCAGGCATGAGGAGTGTTTGGCAATTCGAGCCGGAGAAGCCGGGCTCTTGCTGTCGTTCACGTAAAAATGAGTCAATCCAATGTAACTTTTTTTGGTTATTTACTTCTGTCGATATTGATAGTTAAAAGCTAGAATGCAATTTTGAAAACGTCGCGAGCTGGATATTTTGCTATTTCTGCTTGCAACCAGGAAGGACAAGCTCATGAATATCGGAGAAGCCGCCGCAGCCTCCGGCGTTTCTGCGAAGATGATCCGCTACTATGAGGAAATCGGGCTGGTTTTGCCGGCACGGCGCACCTCAAGCAATTATCGGGTCTATGGCGAAAATGAAGTCCATCGTCTGCGCTTTGTGCGGCGGGCGCGGACCCTCGGGTTTTCCCTGGAGGAAACGGAGCGGTTGCTGGCGCTGTGGAGCGACTCTGGCCGCAGACATGACGATGTGCGTCAGGTGGCCATGAACCACCTGCGCGAACTCGAAGACAAGATGGAAGCCATGCAGGCCATGGTCGACACGTTGAAAAACCTGGTTGATCACTGCGAGCAGGGCGACCGCCCGGATTGCCCGATCTTGGAAAAGCTTGGTGGTTCTTCCACGCACAATAACCGCAAGGTGGAAATGGAAGAGGCCTGAGCCTCGGGATAACGGGTCAGGCGAAAGCCTCATCCGCTATGACTGTCTGCTTTATATCTGCCGCAGTGTTTTTTACTGGCGGCAGGACGCGCATCAGGCGTGTTGTTTAGTTGTTGCCGCATGTGCGTATAACAGCCTGTGTGCTGCGCGAGCCTTATCGTCGGCAGCGTCAGGTGTGTATAAGAGACAGCCTCAGTCGGTTGTATGCTGAACCAGACAGATCCGTGCGTCTCTGTCGTTCGGATCTCAATAGTCTTGGTGGCGCGGTTCGTGATGTCTTCACGAGGGGCGGATTCAACAGCCTTAGCCTATAAACACAGCAGTTTTAAAGAGTTACCGTGTCCTTTGGCATTTTATAAAATGCAGGGTGCTATAACCGGCAATTGTGAAATTAAACCGGATATGGTCTCGACACTCTTCTATCATCTGCTGATTGGGCGTTGAGTGATGCTCCGCTTCATGGAAGACGGTTGTCTTCGTCAAAATTAAAAATAAGAAAAAAAACCTAAATAGGAAAATAGTCATTGACACCGTGACGGTGTTTTGTTAGGTTTTGTCTACGGTCGGAAATCTGCGGCTTCGGTCCTCCCGGCTCGGTTTTTACGCTCAATTTCATATACTTACAGCGCTTTAACTCTGGTTGTGGCAGCCCCCATCTTATTGTGATGGGAGCCTCGTCTGCCGGGAGGATATTCATCGTGGATGATTTCGACATATCGCTTTACGGCTGCTGGCCTTTACCGGCTCTGTCCTTTGCCCGCGACCGGCATGGGTTAATCCTCAGTGACGGGCTGGAAATCAAGGCTGCCGATCTCGCGGCCTTGAGCGATCATTATGCCGGGTTGCTCAATGAGCTAACGCGGGAAATGTCAGCGCAATTCGAGCAGTTCCGGCTGTTGCGCGAAGGGGCGGCGGCGTTGATGGAGGGGGGCGATGAGGCGGCTGCAAAGCTCGCCCGTGCCGATCTAAAGGCGGCGACCGAAGCCATGTCGGTGATTGTCCGCACGCTGGAAAAAATCGATGCGCTGCAACGCCAACTGGTCCGTGACCGCGAAGCCGAGGAAGAGCGGGCGGGCGAGACCGAGACGCTGGATGTTGCCCAGGCCCGGCTGTTGGCGCTGGTGGAGACCCAGGCGGATGCCAAGGCGGCGCTGCTATTTGAGCGGTGGAAAGCTGAAAGTCTTGCTGCAACTGGCCCGCCGGGCGCGACAAGCGAGCAGCTAATCCAGACAACAGCGTGAGGATCGCAGGTGACAGGACGTTCGGATCGGCTGTCGGCGGGCATATCGGTTGCCGCCCTTCTGGCGGCATCGCAGGCCGAAAACAATGGTTTATCCGCCCTGCGCCGGGAGATGCAAAATCTGCGTGACACGGTTTCGGCACTGGGAGATGAGGGATCGCTGCTGGCGCAGGCAATCAGCGAACGGCAGGGCGATGATTCTGTTATCTCAGCCCTTCAGGCGGATGGAAACAACGGCGGTGACGTGATGCAGGGGCTGGAGCTTGCAGCCTTGCAGCGGCTGGCGCGCAGCTGGGCCTTGCTGCGGCATCCCTTGCAGGCGCCGCCCCAGGGGGCGTGGCGCAACTGGTTGCTGATGGGCGGTCGCGGTTCCGGCAAGACCCGGGCCGGGGCCGAATGGGTGCATGAGATCGCTTCGGCTGGCGATAAATCCGCTGTGCGGATCGCGCTGGTGGGCGAAACCCTGGGCGATGCCCGCGAGGTGATGGTGGATGGTCTGTCCGGCATTGCGCGTATTGCCCGCCACAAACGCCCTGAGGTGGAAATTTCCCGACGCAGGCTGGTTTGGCCGAATGGGGCGATGGCGCAACTGTTTTCGGCCGAAGACCCGGAAAGCCTGCGTGGTCCGCAGTTTCACTATGCCTGGTGCGATGAGATTGCCAAATGGAAGCATGGCGAGGAGACCTTCGATATGCTGCAATTTTCCCTGCGGCTTGGGAATGATCCCCGCCAGGTGATAACAACCACGCCGCGTCCGGTGCCGATCCTCAAACGATTGTTGGCGGACCCCGGCACAAGGCTGACCCGGCTTTCCACCTTCGGGAATGCTGGCAATCTCGCCCCCGGCTTTATCGAGGCCCTGCAGGCCCGCTATGGCGGCACGCGGCTGGGCCGTCAGGAACTGGATGGCGAGTTGATCGAGGATCGTGAGGATGCGCTCTGGCGGCGCGACCGGCTGGAGCAATTGACAGTTCGGCTCAGCGAGCCGCTGCATCGCATTGTGGTCGGCGTCGATCCGCCCTCCGGGGCAGGGGCGCAATCGGTTTGCGGCATTGTCGTTGCCGGTCTCGACCGGCTGGGCCGGGCGGTGGTGCTGGCTGATTGTTCGGTGACGGGAGAAAGTCCGGCCAGCTGGGCGACCGCCGTGGTGCGGGCGTTTCGCCGGTTTGAGGCGGACCGGGTAGTAGCGGAGGTCAATCAGGGCGGAGAAATGGTTGGCGCGCTGTTGAAAAGCGTCGATGCCAATCTGCCGGTGCGGATGGTGCGAGCGACACGCGGTAAGTATCTGCGGGCCGAGCCGGTGGCAGCGCTTTATGAGCAAGGCCGCGTTTTGCATGCGGCCCGGTTTTCAGATCTGGAAGATCAGATGTGTGATTTTGGCCCGGAGGGCCTGTCGAATGGCCGGTCGCCGGATAGACTCGATGCGCTGGTCTGGGCCTTGACCGCGCTGCTTCTGGAATGCGCGGGCGAGCCGCGCATTCGCACGCTGTAATTTACTTGCTGGCAGGGGCTGGCTGCGTCGAAGGCTGGCGCATCTGGCGCCATTCGGATTCAAGGCGCTCAACGATATGGGCAGGAATGGTCCGGCTGGCCTCTGCAATCGTCTTGCTGATCTGGCTGCTGCTCTTGGCGTCCATCACATTACTCCTCTGTTAACCGCCCGGCGCCTGTCATGGCGCGGCAGGGCTTGTTGCTCTGTGCCGCTCATAACCAGCGGTGGAGCGGAAAGTTCCACAAGCTTAAATCTTTGTAAATATCTCGTGACAGGGCCTGAACCGATTGAATTTTGTTTAACCGATTTAAATCCCAGCATTTTTTGGGTTCAATCTACCCGCGTTCGGTTAGACCCTGCTATTTTAAGAGGAATTGAACGTTGATGAACACCATGGCGCTGCAATCGCTCTTCAACCGGATCCGCGGTGACTTGTGCGGCGGGCGGCTCGGCACGGCTCAGGTGCAGGGCATCAACGCCATTCTGGCGGGCTGTGCGCGCCATGGTCTGACCGACCACCGCCATATCGCCTATGTGCTGGCCACCGCCTTTCATGAAACGGCGGGTCGCTTCCAGCCCGTGCGGGAAACACTGGCGAAAACCGATGCCGACGCCATCGACCGGCTGGAGCGCGCCTATGCGGCGGGCCGCTTGCCCCAGGTAAGCGCGCCGTATTGGCGGCTGGATGAGGCGGGGCATAGCTGGTTTGGCCGGGGCTTTGTGCAACTTACCCATAAGCGTAATTATCAGGCTTTGTCAGTGGCATTGGGCGTCGATCTCGTTGCGGATCCGGGCCGCGCGCTGAATATGGCGACGGCGGCGGATATTCTGGTCGTGGGCATGCGCGATGGGCTGTTTTCGGGTGTCGGGCTTGGCGACGTGTTTACTGCCACGGCAAGCGATTGGGTCGGCGCGCGGCGCATTGTCAACGGGCAGGACCGGGCGGACCTGGTGGCTGGGTATGGGCGCGCTATTTTGGCGGGCTTGGGGTGAGATTTACTGACACGATTTCCGTGTTTCACGAAAATGCAGACCCGCGTCGTCAGGCCCCTCAATGGGCAGGTCTTACCACGTCACCGGCGCAAATATCGCAACTTCAGGAGAACATCATGCTGTCTTCCTTTCGCCTGCCGTTTCGGCGGGCCAATCGTGCTGTTGTGTCGTCGGCGACGCCAACACAGACAAAAGCGGCGATACGACCCCGTGCGGGGTTGGAAATGCTGCTCTCCACCGGTGCCGGGCGCGGCACGGGGCGGTCTTATGCGGCGTTGTCACGCGCGGGCTTTCTTGGCAATCCGGTGGCGCATCGGGCGGTGCGGCTGGTGTCGGAGGCGGCTGCCGCTGTGCCACTTCTTCTCTATCAGGGTCTGCCACAGGACGGGGCCGGGGAATTGAGCGAGCATCCGGCGCTGGCGCTTCTGGCCCGGCCCAATGGGCGGGCGACGGGGGCGGATTTTTTCGAAATGCTTTATGGCCATCTGCTGCTGTCAGGCAATGCCTATCTGGAGCCGCTGTGGCTTGGTGGGCGGCTGATGGAACTGCATCTGTTGCGCCCCGACCGAGTCAGCGTCGTCGAAGGGGCCGATGGCTGGCCGGTCGCCTATGATTATCGCGCCGCTGGGGTGACGCGCCGGGTTGCCGCTGAAGGCGAGCCGCAGCCGATCCTGCATTTCAAGCTGTTTCATCCGCTCGATGACATCAGCGGCTATGCTCCCTTGGCTTCCGCCCATAACGCGCTGGACCTGCACAATGCCGCCGCCACCTGGAACAAGGCGTTGCTTGACAATTCCGCCCGTCCCTCCGGGGCGCTGGTCTATCAGCCCAAGGAGGGCGGCAACCTGCCGCCGGAACAATATCAGCGGCTGAAAGACGAGCTGGAACAGGGCTATTCCGGGCCGATGCAGGCGGGCCGACCGATGCTGCTGGAGGGTGGGCTGGACTGGAAGGCGATGAGCCTGACCCCACGGGACATGGATTTTACCGATGCCCGCAATGGCGCGGCCCGCGATATCGCGCTCTCGCTCGGCGTGCCGCCGATGCTGCTGGGCATTCCCGGCGACAATACCTATGCCAATTACCAGGAGGCCAACCGCGCCTTCTACCGACTGACGGTCTTGCCGCTGATCCGCCGCACCGCCGCCAGCCTGTCGGGGTTTCTGTCCGATGGGTTTGGCGAGGTCTTGTGCCTGAAGCCCGATCTCGATCAGGTCGAGGGCCTGTCCAGCGAGCGTGACGCGCTGTGGTCACGGGTCGGGTCTGCCAGCTTCCTCACCGAAGAGGAAAAGCGCCAGGCGGTTGGGTATGACGCGTAAAGCCTCGAAGTTTCAAGAGGTTGATGCCTGATCCGGACTCTGTTCCGCAGGAGGGTGATTCAGAGTGTGAACGTCCGCACCCTGTTTGTGAGCAGACGCGCTTAAGCGATTCTAAAGATTAGAATTCTCGGATAAACCAGGGCGGATTTGTGTCCATCTCCGCAATCATAAGACGAAAAGATTAACAAAATGACCGATTTTACACCCGACACCCCCTTATGGGGTGCGCGGCTGGCGGGGGCATTGGCGGGGTCCGCCATCTCGCTGGTCTATCTTCTGCCAAGAGGGCGGCGCGAGGCGGCGACCCGGTTTTTCACCGGGCTGGCCATCGGGCTGATTTTCGGCGGCGCCACCGGCCAATGGCTGGCCCGCAAGTTGGACATTCTGCAAAGCCTGTCCGGTGCCGAAATCATGCTGGCGGGGGCGACGCTTGCCAGCCTTTCGGCCTGGTGGGCGCTGGGTGCTTTGGCGCGGTTTGCGGGCCGCTACGGGCGCAAGGACGGCTGAAGTCGTCGATCTCATTCCAGTTTAAAGGCCAGATTAAAGGAGGAATTCATGCACGCTTATCGCGGGCCGAGAAAACTTGTGCGCAAATTTGCCGATCTGACCCTGTCGGATCTCAGCGGCGACGGCACGTTCAGCGGCTATGCCAGCGTGTTCGGCGAAGTGGATCTGGGGCGCGACATGATCGAGCCGGGGGCGTTTCGCACCAGCTTGCAGGGGCGCGGCGCAGGCGGAATTCGCATGCTTTACCAGCACGATCCCAACCAGCCGATTGGTAGCTGGACACTGCTGAAGGAGGATGCGCGCGGTCTTTATGTCGAGGGACGGCTTTCCCCCGGTGTCAAGCGCGCCGAGGAGGTGCGCGCCCTTATGAAATCAGGCGCGCTGGACGGGCTGTCGATCGGTTTCCAGACGGTGAAATCCCGTCAGGACGCCAAAACCGGCATTCGCCGTATTCTGGAGGCCGATCTCTGGGAAATTTCCGTCGTCACTTTTCCCATGGCCCCTTCGGCCAGGGTTTCCAATGTCAAGCATCAGCGGTTTTTCCGCGACAAGGATACCGAGCTGATCCGGGCGATGCGCCGGGCAGCCCGGACGATGGCCAACAGCAATTTCAAATAAAGGATGGATTTATGAGCGATCATCAGATGACAGCCCCCGAAATCAAGGCGATCCCGGAAACCATGGCCGCCGCCTTTGACGACTTTATGGAAGCCTTCGAGGGTTTCAAGCAGGCCAATGACCAGCGGCTTGGCGAAATCGAGCAGAAGCTGACCGCCGATGTCGTCACCCGTGACAAGGTGGAGCGGATCAACAAGGCGATGGACGAACAATCCCGGTTGTTGGACCAACTGGCGCTGAAAAAGCTGCGCCCGGCGTTGGGGTCGAATGGCAATCGCGGCGGGTCCGCCAGCCTTGAAGCGTCGGAGCGCAAGGCGGCTTTCGAGGCCTATATCCGGCGCGGTGATGAGACGGCGCTGCGCGATCTCGATGCCAAATCCATGGCGATTGGTTCGGATGCGGATGGCGGTTATCTGGTCACCGACGAGACCGATAGCGAGATTGGCCGCAGGCTCGCCTCCATCTCGCCGATCCGGCAATTGGCCAGCGTCCGGCAGGTATCGGGCGCGGTGCTGAAAAAGCCGTTTGCGCCAACGGGCATGGCCTCCGGCTGGGTGGCCGAAACCACGGCCCGCACCCAGACCGATACGCCGCAGCTGACGGAACTCAGCTTTCCGACCATGGAGATTTACGCCATGCCCGCCGCCACCCAGTCGTTGCTGGATGACCATTCGCTTTCGCACCGATGTGGCGCGCGGTCATCGGCTGGTGAAGGGAACGCGCATTCTGGCGATCCGGGCGCTGCGCGACCCGGATGAGACCAAGCGGTTTCTGCTGCTGGATTGTGAGGAGGAGATCAGATGAGCCTGCAATTTTCAGCAAACGGGCAGCAGGGTGCCGTGACGGATTTTACCGCTGCGCTGCGGCGCAGGGTGGAAGAGGCCGCAAGCCGGGCGGCTGCCAAAAGGCAAAGCGCGAGCGAAGAGCCGAAGGGCGAGAAAATTGGAGAGACGTCCGATGACCACGCACAGTCCGGTCAATGACCTGCTGACGGCGATGACAGCGGCGGCGCTCGCCGATACTGGCATTGCAGCGATTATCGGTGCCGATGGGATGAAGGATCGGCGGCTGCTGCGCTCCGCCCAGCCTTACCTGATGGTGGGTGAGGTGACGGTGACGGATCTTTCCACCGACGATGACGGGCTGGTTGAAGCGCTGGTCAGTTTGCAGGCCTGGTCCTCGCTCAGCCGTCGCGAGGCGGAAAGCCTGGCGGCGATGGTGCGCGCTGTGTTGCAGGATGCGGCACTGCCGCTCGCCCATGCCCGCCTGATTGCGTTGCGCCATATCAAGACCGTCAGTCGCCGTGAGGCAAAGACCGGCCTTTATCTGGCCGAGCTGCAATTTCGCGCTGTCATAGCCTGACGACCGTCTCATAGCGCATGCAGCACCGTCGAGTGCAACCGTTCCCTTCGTTTCGCGTGTATTTTTCGCGGTTGCACCAGTTTTGGTGCTTCCCCTGCGGGCCTCTTGGTCTCCTTACCTTTGTCCTGGGTCTTCTTCCTGAAAAGGGATGGGCGGATGTGCCGGTTTTGTCCGGTCCCGCCCTGGGGAGAGACCTTCGAGGGAAGGTGAGGGGGTGGATGTCGCCCTGGCGTGGTTGGCGGCCGGTTTGCGGATTTCTAGTTATTTTCAAGGAGATTTTTTATGGTGGCCCAGAGGGGTAAGGACCTGCTGCTGAAGATTATCAGCGGCAGCGATTATGTAACCGTTGCAGGACTGCGTTCGCGCAAGCTGGCCTTCAATACCGAAACCGTCGATGTGACCGATGCCGACAGCGCCGGGCGCTGGCGTGAGCTTTTGGCCGGTGCCGGTGCCAAACGCGCTTCCTTGTCGGGGGCCGGGCTGTTCAAGGACCAGTCCTCCGATGAACTGGTCCGGGCGGCGTTTTTTGCCGGATCGGTCTTGAGCTGGCAGGTGGTGATCCCGGCGTTTGGCACGGTGACCGGGCTGTTTCAGGTGACGGCGCTTGACTATTCCGGCGAGCACGATGGCGAGTTGAAATTCGACATCGCGCTGGAATCGGCAGGGGTGATTGCCTTTGAGGTGACGGCATGAGCGGGACCATAAACGGGGGGACGGGCATGCGCGCCAACCGCAGGCGCGGCGAAGTGGAAGCGGTGATCGATGGCGAGCGGCGGATTCTGTGCCTGACGCTGGGTGCGCTGGCCGAACTGGAAACGGCCTTTGCCGCCGACAGTCTGGCGGATCTTGCCCTGCGGTTTTCCAGTGGCAAGCTTTCCAGCCGCGATCTGATCCGCATTCTGGCCGTCGGTTTGCGGGGCGGCGGCAATTGCTGCGCCGATGAGGATGTCGCCGACATGTGCGTCGAGGGCGGGCTTGCCGCCTGCGTCGCCATCGTCCGCGAATTGCTGCTCGTCACGTTTGGAACCGCAGGCCAATCCGCCTCGATCAGTGAAGGCGATCCCGCCCGCCCTTGAGGGCCGCAGCGGGTCGATCCGACACGGCAAAGCCGCCTCCCTTTCCATGGGAGGCGGTGATGCATGCTGGATTTCACCTGCTGCGGCTGACCCCGCAGGCCTTCTGGGCGCTGACCCCGCGCGAATTCGCCGCCATGAGCGGGGCGTTTCGCCCCGTTGCCACAGCCCGCGCTGAGCTTGCCCGTGCCGACCTGGAGGCGCTGATGGCCCGCTATCCTGACCGCAACATCTAAGAGGTAGATCATGGCCGATGACGAAACCCTGTCCTTTGGGATCGATCTCGACGCGTCCGGGGCGACCAAGACCCTCGACGATCTGGAAAGCCGCTCGAAAAGTTTTGGCAGCGCGCTGACATCGGCGCTGAAATCAGCCACGAGCGGCGGTGGTGATCTGGAAGACACGCTGAAATCGCTGGCGAACCAATTGTCCAACATCACCCTGTCGTCCGGGCTGCAGCCGCTGCAAAGCAGTCTGTCGTCGCTGGCCTCCAGCGCCACATCCAGCCTTTCATCGGGGATCAGCTCGCTGTTTGCCTTCGAGAAGGGCGGCGTGCCCGGCTCGATCACGCCTTTTGCGTCCGGTGGGGTGGTGTCCAGCCCCACCTATTTCGGCATGGATGGCGGCAATACCGGGCTGATGGGTGAGGCGGGCAGCGAGGCGATCCTGCCGCTGAAACGCGGTTCGGATGGCTCGCTTGGGGTTGCCACCCAGGGCGGCGGCTCCTCCGGCACGCAGGTCAATGTCAACGTCACCACCCAGGATGCGTCGAGCTTCACCAAGAGCCAGTCCCAGATTTCCAGCTTGCTGGCCCGCAGCGTCAAGCGCGGTCAGCGTAATTTGTGAGGTGGGGCAACGCCCTGTCCTTACATGTGTGTTCCGAAAAGAGTGGAGGTTAAAAAAACTAAATAGTTCAATTGCTTAGGCATTTTTTAAACTCAGAAAGGACCTAAAATGGTTACCAGTATCGTAACAACTTCGGCCAACAACACCGTAATGGACTTCAGCACCAGTGGATCGCACGGCTATGTCGGCAGTAGCACACCGTATGGTCTGTGGGCAGATGGGCCGATCCATCCATGGCGAGACGCAAACGGAACGCCAACCTTCATTACCGCCCATTCGGAAGGCTACCGGTTCAACGTTGTATCCGACTGGCAGAACGGCGCGACCTGGACCAATTGGGGTCAAGGCATGAACTGGAACTCGCCCCGGGATACGGTCGAAGGGCACTATGCCAACCGTTATTGGGTGTTTGCAGGTTTTGCGCGCGGCTCGACGGTCGTTGCCTTGGCCCATCATGAATTCTATCAGGCGCCGACTACCATCGGCGGGGTCGCCGGTTTTAATTCCAACAAATATGGCTTCAATACGCGCTGGGTGAATTCCATCACCTATGTGAAATCCACCAATGACGGGCAGTCGTGGTCCGTTCCCAATCCTGGCGATTTTGGACAAAACCATCACAATGTCCGATGCGTCCTTATTCCGGAGCCCTGGAACACGCAATCCATCAATACGGCCTACGGCTTTTTCCATCCGTCGAACATCGTCAAGGAAGGCAATTATTACTATGCCTTCGTTGAAGTCCGCAATCTGCCGGGCAACACGACCGTTCTCGACAGCGGCTTTGCAATGATCCGCACCAGCAATCTCGATGCATCGACGGGATGGCAGTTCTATAGCAACTCCAACCAGTGGGAGACTGTCGACCACAGCTACTATCAGGGCAATTTGGCTCCCCAACAGCCCAAGGTCTTTTTCAAGGTCACCGGGTGGGATTCCTATACCACATCCGAGCGGAACGGGCGCATGGCGCAAGCCATTCGCTATCATGTTCCGTCGCAGAAGTGGATCCTGTTCGGCTTCACCGGCCTGGAAGGCGATGGGTTGTGCTACTGCGTTTCCGACACGCTGGCCAATCCTCAATTCGAGGCCAACGGCAGGCGCATGATCAGCCTTGCCGGTGGCGGAGCCGCGAATGAATACAACAACAACCACTATATCGGCGTCTTCGATCCCAATTCCCAGGACCAGAATTATCAGACCATTCTCGGGAATACGGCCCTGTTGATGACGGCTGATGCCGGAGTCCGGTATAAGGCGGGCACGATCAGCATCACCTGACATCCAAAGCCGCGCGGCATCACACGATGCCGCGCGGCAGCCTTTTTATCACGACTTCATTCCTTCCAACATAATTCAGTTATCGAAGGTGTTGATGACATGACCGAAGCCTTTCACGAGGTGCGCTTTCCGCTGCGCGTGTCGCTGTCGACCAGCGGCGGGCCGGTGCGGCGCACGGATATTGTCAACCTGTCGAATGGGCGCGAAGTGCGCAACCAGCGCTGGGCCAATTCGCGCCGCAGTTATGATGCCGGATCGGGGGTGAAATCGCTCGCCGATCTCTATGCGATCCTGGAGTTTTTCGAGGCGCGTGGCGGCCAGATGGCCGGGTTCCGGTTTCGCGATCCTCTGGATTCCAATTCTGCCGGGCCGGGTCGGGCGGTGAGTGGTGAAGACCAGAAGATCGGCATCGGTGATGGCACCACAGCCAGCTTCCAACTGGTCAAGACCTATGGCGATGCCGGTGGCGGCTGGAGCCGCACCATTGCCAAGCCGGTCGATGGTAGCGTGCTGATTTCGGTCGATGGCGTGCCGGTCAATGGGTTCAACTGCGATAGCAGCACCGGGCTGGTGTCCTTCAATCAGGATTTTATTCCTGTGTCCGGTGCCGTCATCCGGGCGGGCTTTCAGTTCGATGTGCCGGTGCGTTTCGACACGGACCGGATCGAGATCAATCTCGAAGCCTTCAATGCGGGCAGCATTCCCTCCATTTCGCTGACGGAGATCATTCCATGAGGACAATCGATGCCGCTTTGGCGCGCCATCTGGCGGGCGATGCCACCACGCTCTGCACCTGCTGGCGGGTGACCCGCAGCGACGGGTTGGTGTTGGGCTTTACCGATCATGACCGGGATCTCACCCTGCTTGGCACGCTGTTTCATGCCGCCAGCGGTTTTTCCGCCAGCGATGGTGAGGCGGAAAACAGCCTATCGGCGCCGACCTCCGAAGTTGCCGGTGGTTTTTCCAGCGAGGTGATTACCGAAGCCGATCTGATTGCCGGGCGCTATGACGGCGCGCGCATCGAGGTCTACCGTGTCAACTGGCAGGTGCCGGACCAGCATGTTCTGCTCAAGGTGCAGGATGTTGGCGAGGTCAAGCGCCAAACGGGGCAGTTTACCGCCGAATTGCGCAGCTTCGCCGCCAAGCTCTCCCAGGACCAGGGCCGCACACTTGGCCGCCGCTGCGATGCCAGCCTGGGCGACAGCCGCTGCGGTATCGACTTGAGTGCTGAGAGCCGCACCGTCAGCGCTGTGTTGGTGACCATGAGCGCATCCGACCGGCTCATCGTTTCGGGGCTGGATGCCTATAGCGACGACCATTTCCGCTATGGCCGGATCACCGTGACATCAGGGGTCGAGACTGGCCTGACCGCCGAGATTGAAACCAGCCGCGCCGGAGAGGACGGCACGGAGCTGACAATGTGGCTGCCCTTGGAGGTAACATTGTCACCGGGCGACGCACTAAGCATCACCATCGGTTGCGACAAACGCTTCGCCACCTGCCGCGACAGCTTCGCCAATGCCGCCAATTTCCGTGGCTTCCCGCATATGCCGGGCAGCGATTTCGCTTATTCCTATGTCAGCGGCCAGACGACCCATGACGGGTCGGTGCTGTTTGAGTGAGGAGGATTGTATGTCCTCCATCAACACCCATGTCCTCACCCTTGCCGAGGGCTGGATTGGCACGCCCTATCGCCATCAGGCCTCCACCAAGGGTGTTGGTTGTGATTGTCTTGGCTTGGTCCGGGGCATCTGGCGGGAGCTTTATGGGCAGGAGCCGGAAGTAACACCTGCCTATGCGCCTGACTGGGCGGAGCGGTCGGGAGAGGACCGGTTGATTGAGGCGGCGGGGCGGCATTTCACCCTGATCGACAGCCTTGGCGAGGCCTTGCCTGGCGATCTCCTGGTCTTCCGGTTTCGCGCCCATTACGCCGCCAAGCATCTGGGGCTTTTGGCGGCAGACCAGCATTTCATTCACGCCTATGAGCAGGCGGCGGTGGTTCGCTCCGCTCTGGTGCCCGCCTGGCAGCGGCGTGTCGCGGGCGTCTATCGTTTTCCGGAGAAGTGATCGATGGCAACTCTTGTTTTCCAGGCAGCCGGTGCGGCCATTGGCAGCATATTCGGGCCTGTTGGCACCATGCTGGGCCGTGCCGTGGGGTCGCTGGCTGGCAATATGGTCGATCAGGCGCTGATCAACGGTAGCTCCACCACCACAGGCTCGCATCTGTCGTCGGCGCGGATCGGCGGGGCCAGCGAAGGCACGGCGCTGAACCGGGCCTATGGCACGGTGCGCATTGGCGGCACGCTGATCTGGGCGACGCGGTTTGAGGAAAAGACCACCACCGAAACCTCTGGAAGCAAATCCACCGGCAGCAAGACCAAGAGTTACGATTATTACGGCAATCTGGCGCTGGCTTTGTGCGAAGGCCCGGTGGCGGCCATTCGACGGGTCTGGGCGGATGGCGAGGAAGTGGATCTGACTGAGGTCGAGATGCGCTTTTATCCTGGCAGTGAGGATCAGGGCGTCGATCCGCTGATTGCCGCCAAGCAGGGCGAGGGCAATGCGCCCGCCTATCGCGGCGTCGCCTATGTGGTGTTCGAGCGCTTGCCGCTTGACGATTACGGCAACCGTCTCCCCGTGCTGCAATTTGAAGTGATCCGCCCGTTGGGCGCGCTGGAAAGCCAGGTCAGGGCTGTGACCATCATTCCCGGTGCCACCGAACATGGCTATGCGACGAAAGCCATTACCGAGGAAACAGGAGATGGCGAAGAGCGGATCATCAACCGCAACACGCTGGTGGCCGCCACCGACTGGCAGGCCTCGCTGGATGAGTTGCAGGCGGTGTGTCCCAATCTCGTCCGCGCCGCCCTTGTTGTCAGCTGGTTCGGAACCGATCTGCGGGCCGATCAATGTGACGTTGTGCCGGGGGTCGAAGTGGCGCGGCGCGACGAGGAGAGCCGTGCCTGGAGTGTTGCGGGCATCGGGCGCGCGTCGGCCCGGCTGGTCAGCCAGAACGGCGGCGGTCCCGCCTATGGTGGCACGCCGAGCGATAAAAGCGTCATCGAGGCCATCAAGGATCTCAACAGCCGGGGCATTGCCACCTGCCTCTATCCTTTCGTGATGATGGACATTCCCTCCGGTAACGGCTTGGCCGATCCCTATGGTGGAACCGAACAGGCGGCCTATCCCTGGCGGGGTCGCATCACCTGTTCACCGGCCCCTGGTCTTGCGGGTTCGCCTGACGGCACGGACGCGATGGACGCCATTGTCGAGGCCTTCATTGGCAAGACTACCGTCGATGATTTCTTCGTACTCGGCACCACGATCCTTTATACCGGCAACAAGAACGGTTGCGATAGCGGCTATCGGCGGCTGGTGCTGCATTCTGCGCTGCTGGCGAAAGCCGCAGGCGGGGTGGACAGTTTCGTGATCGGCTCGGAGCTGAAGGGCCTGACGACCCTGCGCGGTGCGGACAACAGCTTTCCCTTCGTTGCCGCCTTGATGCGGTTGGCTGAGGATGTGCGTGCCATTCTGGGGAGCCAGACCAAGCTGACCTACGGTGCCGATTGGAGCGAATATTTCGGCTACCATCCTGGAGATGGGTCCGGGAATGTGTTTTTCCATCTCGATCCGCTTTGGGCCAGCGCGGCAATCGATGCGGTTGGCATCGACAATTACATGCCGCTTTCGGACTGGAACGACGCGGATTTTACTGCGGATAATCCTGATGGGTTTACCATTGCCGATGACCGTGCCGCCATGCAGGCGCAGATCGCCGCTGGTGAGGGCTATGACTGGTATTATCCAGACCTTGCCGCCCGCAAGCGCCGTGAACGCGCCGCGATTACCGACGGGCTGGCGGGCAAGCCCTGGGTCTATCGCTACAAGGACATTCAATCCTGGTGGGAAAACCACCATTACAACAGGGTCGGCGGTGTTGAGCTTTCTACGCCCAGTGCCTGGGTGCCGAAGCAGAAACCGATCTGGTTTACCGAACTGGGTTGCCCGGCGGTGGAGCGTGGTGCCAACCAGCCGAACGTGTTTCCCGATCCAAAATCCTCGGAAAATGCGCTGCCGTATTTTTCCTCCGGTATGCGCTCGGATGCCATGCAGCGCCGGTTTCTGGAGGCGCATCTGGGCTATTGGCAGGAAGAGGCGGCACCCGCTGGCATGGTTGATGCCGACCATATCTTTCTCTGGACCTGGGACAGCCGGCCCTTTCCAGCCTTTCCCTATGATACCGATCTGTTTGCCGATGGCGACAATTGGCGCAGTGGCCATTGGCTGAACGGACGGCTGGGCGGCGGCACGCTGGCCGAGGTGATCGCCGCGATATTGGAAGATTGCGGCTTTAGCGATTACGATGTGTCTGCTGTCACCGGCGATCTCTCGGGCTATGTGCAGGGCGATGTCTCCTCGGCCCGCAGCCTGATCGAGCCGCTGACCGAGGCCTTCCTGATCGACGTGATCGAGGACGGTACTGTGCTGCGGTTCCGCTCACGCCAGGCCGCCAGCCTGAAGGCCGTCGAGACCCGGGTTTTCGTCGATACCGAAGATGAGCCGTTCTGGACCGAGACCCGGGGCGATAGCACCGATTATGCTGGGCAGGCCGTATTGGATTTTTACGATCCCGCCAATGATTATGAGGATGCCAGCGTCCGCTCGCGCCGCGTGGTGGGAACCTCAGCCAAGCTTTTGTCCAGCGATCTGCCTGCGGTGCTGGATGAGGCAAGCGCTTTGGCCGTGGTTGAAACGCAATTGCGCGATCACCGGATCGGGCGGCGCAGCCTGACCCTGTCGCTGTCTCCCTCGCAGCTGGCGCTTCAGCCCGGCGACGTGCTGACCTTGCCGGAGGGGCCATCCGGCCGGTTCCTGATAACGCGTATTGAGGACAGCAGCACGCTGTCGTTGGAATTGACCGAAGTGGCAGCGCCGGTGTCCAGCGCGATTACCGTTGCCAGCAGCGGGCGGGTGCAGAGCGGGCGGGCCTCGGACGGGTTTGCGCCGCTGTGGCGGCTGATGGACCTGCCGCGCCTTGATGATGGCGCGGACGGCAGTTTTGCCCGCGCGGCGGCCTATGCCAGCCCCTGGCGCAAGATCGTACTGTCGTCATCCGCCGAGACCGAGAACTATGCGACCCGTGTCGTGGTGGATGGCCCGGCAACCCTCGGCAGCCTGTCATCGGCATTGGCTGCGGGTGTGTCGGGCCGGTTCGACAGGGCCAATCGTCTGACCGTTACTCTATCGCATGGCAGTTTTTCCTCCGGTTCGCGGCTGTCGGTGCTGAATGGCGACAACCGTCTTGCGATCAAGGCCGCCAACGATGTCTGGGAGGTGATCGGTTTCCAGACGGCGGAGGAGGTGGAAAGTGGCGTCTGGCAATTGTCCGGCCTGCTGCGCGGTCTCTATGGCACGGAGGATGCCATGGTGGCCGGTGCCGTTGCGGGCGCGCAGGTGGTTCTGCTCAACAGCGCGGTCACCGCGCTTGATCTTGCCGACAGCGAAATCGACCTGACGCTGAACTGGATTGCCGAGGCGGCCGGCACCAGCCTTGCGGCCAAGGGCCCGGTCAGTTTTTCCGGCAGATTGCGGGCGCTGACCCCGCTTTCCCCGGTGCATCTGCGCGCCAGCCGCGCGCCCAGCGGCGATATTGCGTTGACCTGGGTCCGGCGCGGCCGCACGGATGCCGACAATTGGACACCATCCGATATTGCGCTGGACGAGGAAAGCGAGCGCTACCAACTCGATATTCTCGACGCCGGGCAGGCGACCCTGCGCAGCGTCACCCTGACATCTGCGGGTTATGCCTATAGCGCCGATTTGCAGGCCGCAGACTTTGGCGCAACACCCTCGACGCTCGCCATCCGGGTCCGCCAGATTGGCCGCCATGCCAGCGGCATCGCCGCTGAAGCGGCATTCACGTTCTGATCTTCAATCCGAAAATCTCCACTGAAAACAAGGGAAATCGATATGAATGACGGCAAACCATGGTATCTGTCCAAAGCTGTCTGGGGTGCGCTTGTCGCCATCCTGGCGTCAGGCCTGCAACTCGGCGGGTTCGAGCTCGGCCTGTTGGAACAGGGACAATTGACCGACGCATTGGTGGCGCTGGCCGGATCGGTTGGCGGGCTTGTGGCGCTCTATGGCCGACTGGTGGCAAGCCACGCCATCGTGTCCAAATCGGATATGCTTCCCCCGGAGAAAACTTGAGGTTGGCGCAGCCAAATGCCCGCATTACCGCCAATAAGGCCGATACTTTAATAAATTGAAATGCTTGGGCTGTCGCAGAATTGTCATGCCTGCTGAACAGTGGGCCAAGATTACCAGGCATTCATTTGCCATTCAGCCGTTCTTCGGTAACACTTACGCCACGATAACCGAATGCGGCAGAGTGGCAGTTGATGGCATCCAAATCGATCATAGGCAGTATCGCGGCCGGGCTTATTGCCTGGACGGTACCGGTGACCACAGCGCCGGTCCCCGATGCCGTGCCTATGTCGCAGATGGTGCCTGGCCAGAGCGCTTCGTCTTCACCTGTCATCGTCCAGGCGCAGAACCAGAATCAGAACAGTGACAATTCCGACAGTAACGACAGCAAGTCCAACGGCAGAGTTGATTGCCGTTCGGCAGCGCTCAGGGCCGTGGAGCAGGCGGGCGGGCAATTGCTTTCCGTGCGGCTGTCGGGCGGCCAATGCGTGATCACCATTCTCGTGCCGGGCACCGGCGACAACGCAAGGCCCCGCAAGATGACGGTCCAGGTTTCGCGTTGAGGCTGGTTTTGGGCCAAGGAGTAGTGTAAGACTTTCTATCTGTTGGATATTTTTTCTCATGCGGCTGGTTTTACTGGACCTGCGCGCAAGATCGCCCGGCTGGTGCCAGCATGGCAAAACGGAGAAGTGAAGAATGCGCATTCTCGTCGTCGAGGACGATGTCAACCTGAACCGCCAGCTGGTCGAGGCGCTTCAGGAGGCAGGCTATGTGGTCGACCAGGCCATGGATGGCGAGGAGGGGCATTATCTCGGTGATACCGAACCCTATGATGCCGTGATCCTCGATATCGGTCTGCCGACCATGGACGGCATTACCGTTCTGGAAAAATGGCGCTCTGCTGGGCGTGTGATGCCGGTCCTGATTCTGACGGCCCGCGACCGCTGGAGCGACAAGGTGTCCGGTATCGACGCCGGGGCTGACGACTATGTCACCAAGCCGTTCCACGTCGAAGAGGTGCTGGCGCGCATCCGGGCGCTGATTCGCCGCGCCGCCGGCCATGCCTCCTCGGAAATCGCCTGCGGGCCGGTGCGGCTCGATACCAAGAGTTCCAAGGTCACGGTTTCGGGCAAGGCGCTGAAACTCACGTCCCATGAATTCCGGCTGCTGTCCTATCTCATGCATCACATGGGGGAGGTCGTGTCGCGCACCGAGCTGGTCGAGCATATGTATGACCAGGATTTCGACCGCGATTCCAACACGATCGAAGTGTTTGTCGGGCGGCTGCGCAAGAAGATCGGTCTGGACATGATCGAGACCGTGCGCGGTCTCGGCTACCGGATCAAAGCGCCTGACAGTGTCGAGGGCTAGGTGTTTCGGGTCAAGTCTCTCACCCTTCGCGTCCTGCTCTCCGCCACTCTCTGGTATATCATCGCGCTGGTCACCATGGCCGTGGTGATTTCGGCGCTTTATCGGCAAGGGGCCGAGCGCTCCTTCAACGATCTGTTGCGCGCCCAACTCTATAATGTCGTCAATTCCGTCACGGTTGGCGATGGCGAAAGCCTGTCCGGCAGTCCGGCGCTGGGTGATCTCAGGTTTTCGCAGCCCGGAACCGGCTGGTACTGGCTGGTCGAGCCGCTCGGTTCCTTCAATGCCGCGCCGCTGGCCTCCACCTCGCTGGGGCTGACCAATCTGCCGGTGCCAAGCTTTGAGGAAAGCCCGTTCGACCAGAATTACGAGCGGTTTTACGGCATGACCGACAGTTTCGGCAACCGGCTGCGGATCGCCGAGACCGAAGTCATCCTCGACGAATCGGGTCGGGCAGCACGGTTCCGGGTATCGGGCAATCTGAAAGTGGTGGAAGACGAAATCACCGGATTTTCCCATCGGCTTTACGCCGTTCTGGCGATGTTCGGGGTCGGTGGCCTGCTGGTCAACGCCGTTACCATTATCTTCGGCCTGAAGCCGCTGGATCGGGCGCGACGGGCTCTGGAGCGGATCAGAGGCGGCGAGGCCGAACGAATTGAGGGTGAATTCCCCCGTGAGATCGAGCCGCTGGCCAATGAAATCAACGCCCTGATCGATAGTAACCACCGCATTGTCGAGCGCGCCCGCATGCAGGTCGGCAATCTCGCCCATTCGCTGAAGACCCCGATTGCCGTACTGCTCAACGAGGCGCGGGTGCTTGATCCGCCGCATGGCGAGGTGATCAAGGCCCAGGCATCCGCCATGCAGAGCCAGGTCGGCACCTATCTCAACCGTGCCCGCATTGCTGCCCAGCGCGAATCGGTGCTGTCGCGCGCCGAAGTTGAGCCGGTTCTGGAACGGCTGGTGCGGGTTATGCGCAAGCTTAACCCTGACAAGCAGTTCGAGGTTCAACTGGAGAGTCAAGCCTCAGGCCAAGGCCTGGTTCTGGCGATGGAAAGCCAGGATCTCGAGGAAATCCTGGGCAATCTCCTGGAAAATGCTGCTCGTCACTCAGAAACCACTGTTGCGGTGACGGCACGGATCGCGCCGACCGGCGAGGTCGGGCTGGATCCGGGGCGTAGGGCTTGGCTGGAAATCATCGTCGAGGATGACGGCCCGGGTCTTGACCCCGACCAGATCGGCGAGGCGCTGAAACGCGGTCGCCGGCTGGATGAAAGCAAGCCCGGCACCGGGCTGGGCCTGTCGATTGTCAAGGAAATAACCTCGGAATACCAGGGCAAGCTTGGCCTGTCGCGCGGTATAAACGGGGGGCTGCTGGCCAGGCTGGTTTTACCCGCCCTGTCGCGGGACGGGGCGTGATGCGGCTTTGGCGCCAGATGATGCCTGCCAGCGGATGTCGAATTGAAAAGCCGAATTCGGATTTTTCTGACACGCTCCAGTTTAACAAATGTCAAGTTGGCAAACTCTAAGGCACGGATCGAAATGGCGGCTTGCAAACTCGTGCGGTGTCGGGCTTATCATAAGAGACTACAGCAACGTGTGGTTTGACCACAAAATGTCATGAAAAACAGAATTTGGAATTACAGGCTATGAGGAAGATCAGCACCGGTTTTGCATTTGCCCTGCTGGGCTGCGCCCTGGCACTGACCTCCTGCAAGACGACCGGTGGCAGCACCGGCCTGCTTGCCAAATCCACCACCTCAAGCTCGCTCTATCTCAACGCGCTGCAGGGCGGCATTGTGTCGCGGACCGGTGCGGAACTGGACAACAGCCAGAAGCAGCGGGCGCTGGCGGCCGAATATCAGGCCCTGGAAGTGGCTCCCGGCGGACAGACCGTGACCTGGCGCGATGACGATGTTTCCGGCGAAGTGGTGGCCGCAGCCCCTTATCAGGTCGGCAATCAGAACTGCCGCCAATATCGCCACAAGGTGACGGTCGATGGCAAGACGGTGGAGGCACGCGGCGTTGCCTGCCGCAATGAAGACGGGACATGGACGCCGCTGACCTGAATCACATCTGCGCATTTTGATGTGTCTTGCTCTTGACTTAAGTCAAGGCTGATGGAAGCTCCGCTCCTTAAGACACAATCAGCTGTGCCAAGCGGTCTGCACGGCCTTTCGCGACGTCATAGAACCCTCCGGGTTCAGGGAGCCTTATGCTGTTCTGGGTTGAAATTGCTGTTCTGACCTTTGCCGTTGCGGCAGCCTTTCTGGTGCCATTGACGCGGGCGCAGCAGCGTGGCGAGCGCGAAACCCGTGATGGTGCGATGGCCGTCTATCGCGATCAGTTGCAGGAACTCGACCGTGATCGCGCGGGCGGGCTGATTTCCTCCGAGCAGGTTGATTATGCCCGGGCCGAAATTGCCCGCCGCCTTCTGGCCGCCGATAAAGGCGATGAAACAGGTCAGGCTGTTAAACCACCTCGCAAAGCCTCCGGCAACGGTCTGGCGCAGGCCTTTGTCGTCCTGCTGGTGCCTGCGGTCGGTCTTGGGCTTTATCTTGCTCTCGGCAGTCCCGGCCTGCCATCGCAGCCCTTGCAGGCCCGGCTGGAAAATCCCGGCAATGACATGAGCCTGTTGATTGCCCAGGCTGAACGCCATCTGATGCAAAAGCCCGAAGACGGCGCGGGTTGGGATGTTCTTGCTCCCATTTATCTGCAACAAAACCGCATGGGCGAAGCGGAACTGGCCTTTCGCAACGCCATCCGGCTGAAAGGTGCCAGCCCCGAGCGGCTGAACGGGCTTGGCGAAGCGCTGATTGCTCAGAGCGACGGCGTGGTGACGGATGCTGCTCGCGATCTGTTTTCGCAATCCGTGGCGCTAAATCGCGACAATCCGCGCGGCGCCTATTATCTGGCGCTGGCGCTGGAACAGTCCGGCAAGCGCGAGGAAGCCTTGGCGGCCTTCAAGGCGATTGCTGCCCAATCGCCGCCCAATGCACCGTGGCAGCCGCTGGTCGCTCGCCATATTACCCGCAATGATCCTCAGGCTGCTGCAACGGCGGCACCCCTTGGAAATCCTGATGCCGCCGCTGTCGCCGCAGCCCAGGGCTTGCCGGACAGCGACCGTCAGGCGATGATAAAGGGCATGGTCGAAAGCCTGGATGCCAAGCTGAAAGCCGATCCGAACAATTTCGAAGGCTGGGTGCGGCTGATGCGCTCCTATGTAGTGTTGAAGGACAACCACCGGGCGCTCGAAGCCTTGAAAACCGGATTGAAGACCTTCCCGGCCGAGGGGGAGCAAGGCAAGCAGCTGATCGCCATGGCGCAGCAATTGGGATTGCCGGTCGAGGAGGCGCTGAAATGACCCGCAAACAGAAACGTCTGGCCGTCATCGCCGGGGGCGTCGGTTTCATCATGGTGGCCGTGTTGCTGGTTCTGTTCGCTTTCGGCCAGTCCATCGCCTATTTCTACATGCCCTCCGATCTCGCCAAGACGCCTGTTGGTCCTGGCACCCGCATCCGGCTAGGCGGGCTGGTGGCGGAAGGCTCGGTCAAACGCGACACCGGCTCCACCGTCAGTTTTGCCGTGACCGATGGTACGGCCACGGTGCCGGTGACCTATACCGGCATTCTGCCGGATCTGTTTCGCGAAGGGCAGGGCGTGGTGACGGAAGGCGTGTTTGGCGCTGGCGGCACGCTGTTCGATGCCGATACGGTTCTGGCCAAGCACGACGAGAATTACATGCCGAAGGAAGTTGCCGACCGGATGAAGAAGGATGGCGTCTGGAAGGGCGAGGGAGAGGCAAAATGATCATCGAGATCGGCCATTACGCGCTGGTGCTGGCGCTGGCCGCTGCACTCCTGCTTTCGGTCCTGCCGATGCTGGGCGCCCGCAGGGGCGATACCGCCATGATGCAGACCGCAGTCACCGGCACCTATGCGCTGTTTGCGCTGGTGCTGTTTGCGTTCGGGGTGTTGGCTTATGCCTATCTGGTCTCGGATTTCTCGCTGCTGAATGCCTATCAGAATTCCCATTCGCTGATGCCCGCCATCTATCGTTTCTCGGCGGTCTGGGGCAATCACGAGGGATCGATGATGCTGTGGCTGTTGATCCTGACGCTGTTTTCGGCGCTGGTGGCGCTGTTCGGCAGCAATCTGCCCGACCGGTTGAAAGCCAATGTGCTCGGCGTTCAGGCCTGGATTTCCACGGCCTTCATTCTGTTCATCCTGATCACCTCCAATCCCTTCATTCGCCTCAATCCGGCCCCTGCCGAGGGGCAGGACCTCAATCCGGTCTTGCAGGACCCTGGCCTCGCCATCCATCCGCCGCTGCTGTATCTCGGCTATGTCGGCTTTTCCGTCTGTTTTTCTTTTGCCATCGCCGCCCTGATCGACGGGCGGATCGATGCCGCCTGGGCGCGCTGGGTCAGGCCCTGGACGCTGGCGGCCTGGACCTTCCTGACGGCGGGCATCGCCATGGGCTCCTACTGGGCCTATTACGAGCTGGGTTGGGGCGGCTGGTGGTTCTGGGACCCGGTCGAAAACGCTTCCTTCGTGCCTTGGCTGGCGGGTACTGCGCTGTTGCATTCGGCGCTGGTGATGGAAAAGCGCGATGCGCTGAAGATCTGGACGGTGCTGCTCGCCATCCTTACCTTCTCGCTGTCGCTGCTTGGCACATTCCTGGTGCGCTCCGGCGTGTTGACCTCGGTGCATGCCTTTGCCACCGATCCCAGCCGGGGGATTTTCATTCTCGCCATCCTCATCCTGTTCATCGGCGGTGCGTTGTTCCTGTTCATGCTGCGGGCTCCGCATTTGAAGGCGGGCGGGCTATTCCAGCCGATCTCACGCGAAGGCGCGCTGGTGCTGAACAATCTGATCCTGACGGTATCGACCGCGACGGTGCTGATCGGCACGCTCTACCCGCTGCTGCTGGAAACCTTGACCGGTGAAAAGATCTCGGTTGGCGCACCTTTCTTTAACCTAACCTTCGGCCTGTTGATGATCCCGCTCCTCGTCGCCGTTCCGTTCGGGCCGATGCTGGCCTGGAAGCGCGGCGATCTGCTGGGCGCGCTGCAACGGCTCTATCTGGCAGCAGCGCTGGCTTTTCTGGTTGGGCTTGTGTTCTATTATCTCCAGAATGGTGGCCCGGTTCTGTCCGTGCTGGGGCTTGCCGCAGGCTTTTTCCTGATGTTCGGGGCGCTGGCCGATCTTGCTTATCGCTCGGCTTTCGGCAAGCAGAAGGCAAGCGTCGCCTTTCGCCGGTTGATCGGCCTGCCGCGCTCGGCCTTCGGCACGGCGTTTGCGCATTTTGGCCTCGGCGTCACCGTGCTGGGCATTGTCGCGGTCACCACGTTTCAGAGCGAAATGGTGGTGGAAATGAAGCCCGGCCAGACCGTGGAAGCCGGGGGCTTTTCCCTGACCTATGACGGGCTGCGTTCTGCCAAGGGACCGAATTATACCGAGGATCGTGGCCATTTCACCATCCGGCGCGGTGGGGTCTCCGAGGGCGATGTCTGGTCGTCGAAACGGCTTTATACGGCAAGACGCATGCCGACCACCGAGGCGGGTATCCGCAGCTTTGGCTTCAGCCAGCTTTACGTCTCGCTTGGCGACGCCATGGCCGACGGCGGCATGGTGGTGCGGATCTGGTGGAAGCCGTGGATTCTCTGCATCTGGGGCGGGGCGTTGGTGATGATGATCGGCGGCTTCGTTTCGCTTTCCGACCGGCGTTTGCGTGTTGGTGCTCCAAACCGCAAGGCAAAGGCCGCGGCGGCCAAGGGGGCCATCAAGGGGCTGGAGGCGGCGGAATGAGGACGCTTTTTGCCGTCTTCCTCGGCTTCTGGCTGTTGCTGGTTCAATCCGCCTTTGCCGTCAATCCCGATGAAATGTTGAAAGACCCGGCGTTGGAGGCCCGCGCCCGTCACCTGTCGGCGCAATTGCGCTGCATGGTCTGCCAGAACCAATCCATCGATGACAGCAATGCCGAACTGGCCCGCGATCTGCGGCTTCTGGTACGCGAACGGATCGTCAAGGGCGATAGCGATGACGATGTCATCCGCTATCTGGTGTCGCGCTACGGTGAATTCGTGCTGCTGAAGCCGCGATTGACCTCGGAGACCTTGCTTCTGTGGGGCGCCCCCGGCCTGTTGCTGGTGATTGGCGTAGGAGCCGCCTTTGCCTACAGCCGCCGACGTAGGAGCGTGGCTGCGGCGCAGCCGTTGAGTGCAGATGAAGAGGCGCGGTTGAAGCGGCTCCTGGAAGAGTAGGGGCGGCCCCCACGAAAACCGGCAGGGTTTAGCCGCAGAACGCAAGGATATGTCCCTGTCAGAAAAGCGGGATCTCGATCGTTGTGGGGTGATCGCTCGCCACGCCACTCACGCCTTGACGATAGACACGGTTGGGAAGCGGGTGGGGCACGCGCTTGGCGAAAGTTGTGCGCATGAAAAGCATGACACGACGATCTGTTATCGCGTTACCGGTTGATTTTTCCATATAGATCTTTGCGGGGCGTCCTTTGGCGTCGGTTATCAAACGAATGGCGCCGATCTCCTTGTGCGGGGCGGCTGCGCAGCCGGTCAGTATCGCCGCGAATAAACAGAGTGGAATACGATGCATAGAAATCCCCGGATCGGCTCAGGATGTGTAAAGGCCGTCCAAACTTTATCAAACGACCGGCGTCGAACCTATTGAAAAACCTTTCCGGCGCGTAAATTTCCGCATTACCAACTTTTCATGTTCTGGACAGTTCGTTGTAACGTGATCCATCCTATATCTTTGTCATCCACCGCCTGAAGCCGGGTCGCTCCGGTCTTCGCACGATACGATGCCAACCAGAACAAGATAAGGTAGAGATCCATGTCGAAATCCTTCCATAATCGCTCCGTTACTTCCAGGCTGCGGGCAGGCACCGCGGCAGGGCTGGCGGCCCTGATGCTGGCGGGTGCTGTGACGGTAACGCCTGCGCTGGCCGCGCCCGTCGAGGTTCAGGCGCCGCAGGTGCCAAGCTTTGCCGATCTGGTCAGTGCCGTTTCTCCCGCCGTCGTCTCCATCCGCGTCAAATCGGATGTGCAGCAGGCCTCCGAGGACGGCAGCAATTTCTCCTTCAATGGCCGTGACTTTGACCAGCTTCCCGATCCGCTGAAGCGCTTCTTCAAGGAATGGGGCATGCCAGGCCCCGGCGGTCCGGGTGGTCCAGGAGGCCCCAAGGGCGGACCGCATGCCGAGCGTCACGGCAAGCTGCGTCCGATTGCCCAAGGCTCGGGCTTCTTCATTTCCGAGGACGGCTATGTCGTGACCAACAATCACGTGGTCTCCGATGGTCAGGCCTATACGGTGGTGATGAACGACGGCACCGAATATGATGCCAAGCTGGTCGGTAAGGACCCGCGCACCGATCTCGCCGTTTTGAAGGTCGATCAGCCGACCAAGAAATTCACCTATGTCGAATGGGCGCAGGACGAGAAGATCCGCGTTGGTGACTGGGTCGTTGCCGTCGGCAATCCTTTCGGTCTCGGCGGAACCGTCACTTCGGGTATCGTCTCGGCTTTTGGCCGCGATATCGGCTCCGGTCCTTATGACGATTACATCCAGATCGACGCGCCGGTAAACCGGGGCAATTCGGGTGGGCCGGACTTCAACCTTAGCGGCAAGGTGGTCGGGATCAACACGGCGATCTTCTCGCCATCGGGCGGCAGCGTCGGCATCGCCTTCGCTATTCCGGCGGCGACTGCCAAGGATGTCGTTGCTGAATTGATCAAGCATGGCTCGGTGCAGCGCGGCTGGCTTGGCGTGCAGATCCAGCCCGTCACCAAGGATATTGCCGAATCGCTCGGTCTGGCCGATGCCAAGGGTGCGCTGGTGGCTGAGCCGCAAACCGGCTCTCCCGGTGAAAAGGCCGGTATCAAGCAGGGCGACGTGATTACCGCGGTCAACGGCGATCCGGTTAAGGATCCACGTGATCTCGCCAAGCGCATTGCATCTTTCCCGCCGAACACCAAGGTCGATATTTCGATCTGGCGCAATGGCAAGCCGACTGCCGTCAAGGTCGATCTCGGCACCCTGCCTGCTGAAAAGGATGCGGCCAGCGGTGATGAGGACCAGGGCGCGCCCGAGCAGAACGCACCGGCCACCGAGCAGGCGCTTGCCAATCTTGGGGTCACTGTCCAGCGTGCCGATGACGGCAAAGGCCTCACGATCACCAATGTCGATCCGGATTCCGATGCTGCCGACAAGGGGCTGAAGACCGGCCAGAAGATCACCTCGGTCAATAACCAGCAGGTCTCCAGCGCCGCCGATGTCAAGAAGATCCTTGAACAGGCTAAGAAGGATGGCCGCACCAAGGCGCTCTTCCAGGTGGAAACCGACAATGGCAGCCGTTTCATCGCCCTGCCGATCAACCAGGGCTGATGATCAGGCCTTTGACGGCGGCTGGAATTTTCCAGTCGCCGTCAATCTTCCGGCAGAAGATGTGTTTTCGTGAACGAAGAGGCACAGATCATGGCATTCGGGACGGGACAAAGCATGGAAACCGGTAAAACAGGCTGTGCATCGGGCAATGCGGGCATTAATGTCACCCGCATGAAAATACTTGTGATCGAAGACGATCTTGAAGCCGCCGCCTATATGACCAAGGCCTTCCGCGAGGCAGGCATCATGGCTGACCACGCCAGTGATGGCGAGGCGGGTCTATTCATGGGCTGCGAAAATACCTACGATGTGATGATTATCGACCGGATGCTGCCGCGCCGCGATGGCTTGTCGGTGATTTCTGAATTGCGCAAGCGCAGCATCAACACGCCGGTGCTGATCCTGTCGGCGCTTGGCCAGGTGGATGACCGGGTGACCGGCCTTCGCGCCGGTGGCGACGATTATCTGCCCAAGCCCTATGCTTTTTCCGAGCTTCTGGCCCGGGTCGAAGTGCTGGGGCGACGCAAGGGTACGCCGGAACAGGACATGATTTACCGGGTCGGCGATCTAGAGCTTGACCGGCTTTCCCACGAAGTGCGCCGGGCGGGCAAGGAAATCCTGCTCCAGCCGCGCGAATTCCGCCTGCTGGAATATCTGATGAAGAATGCCGGGCAGGTGGTGACCCGCACCATGCTGCTGGAACATGTCTGGGACTATCATTTCGATCCGCAGACCAATGTCATCGACGTGCACGTGTCGCGGCTGCGCTCCAAGATCGAAAAGGATTTCGACCGGCCGCTGCTGAAGACGGTGCGCGGTGCGGGCTATATGATCAAAGACGAAAGCTGACGAGCCCCGATGTCGCGTGCCGGATTTCTGTTCAAGTCTACCGCCGTCAGGCTTTCGGCGCTTTACATCATTCTGTTTGCGCTTTGCGCCGCTTTTCTGGTGATCTATGTCACGGCGCTTTCGGAACGTCTGCTCAATCAGCAGACCCGCGATAGCCTGCAACAGGAGGTGACCGAAATCGAGCGCGCCTATGAAAAGGGCGGGGTCGAAAATCTGCTGCGGCTGATGGAGCGGCGCATGCGCCAGCCCGGTGCCAATCTCTATGTCATTGCTGGGCCAAACGGCGAATTTCTGGCGGGCAATGTCAGCTCTGTCGAGCCGGGCATGCTGGACCGCGAGGGCTGGACGAATTTTCCCTTCGCGTATAACCGCTATGCCGAAACAGGGCCTGCCCGTCCGCATCTGGCGATTGCCAATGTGCTGGCGCTGGACAATGGGCTGCGCATTCTGGTCGGGCGGGATCTGGGCGAACCGACCAAATTCCGCATTCTGGTGCGCAAAGCGCTGATGGTGGCGCTCGCGATCATGGGGGCAGGGGCTTTGGTGATCTGGTTTGCCATTGGCCGCAATGCCCTGAAGCGCATCGACCGGGTCTCTGCCGCGAGCAAGAAGATCATGGCGGGCGATCTTGGTCAGCGTCTGCCGGTCTCCGGTTCCGGCGATGAATTTGACCGGCTGTCGCGCTCGCTGAACGATATGCTGGAGCGGATCGAAAAGCTCAATGAGGGTCTTCGCCAGGTCTCCGACAATATCGCCCATGACCTGAAGACGCCGCTGACGCGGCTGCGCAACAAGGCCGCCGATGCGCTGGCCGAGGATGATGACCTGCTGCGCCGTCAGGCGCTGGAAGGGATTATCGGTGAATCGGATCAGTTGATCCGCACGTTCAACGCGTTGCTGATGATTTCCCGTGTCGAGGCGGGCTCGATTGCCGCCGAGCTTTCCGATCTCGATGCCTCCGGCATTGCTGCCGATACCGCTGAGCTTTACGAGCCGGTGGCCGAGGAGGCGGGCTATGTGCTGGCAAGTGATATTGTCCCCGGCATTACCGTTCGGGGCAATCGCGAACTGATTGGCCAGGCGATTTTCAACCTGCTCGACAATGCCATCAAATATGCGGGTGAAGGTGGCAGCGAAATCCGCATGGTGCTGGTAAAGACGCCGGGCGGTGAGGCGCGTCTCAGCGTCTGCGACCATGGTCCAGGCATTGCGGCGGAGCGCCGGGAAGATGTGGTCAAGCGTTTCGTGCGGCTGGATGAAAGCCGAAGCAAACCCGGCACTGGTCTTGGCCTGTCGCTGGTTGAAGCGGTGATGGCGCTACATGGCGGGCGGCTGGAACTGAGCGATACCGATACCGCCAATTCCGAGTGTCCCGGACTGACGGCCACCATGGTCTTTCCGCGTGTAACCGCATAAACTTCTCCCAACCCGCTATGGCCGCTTTGTAAAAGGCAGGACCGAACGAAAACAGGCGGGATGGAGGATTTGCATGCCCAAGGACCAGCCCGTTTTGCCGGAAACCGTGTTTCTGCGCGATGTCGCCGAAGATGTCGTCAAACCGCTGAACAAAGTGGAGACCAAGGCTGTCTTTGCTGTGCTGAAGGAGCTTGGCAGGGACACGCCTGAGATCGCAGCCCTGCTTTCGGATGAGACGCCGCTCAAATCCTTCATTATCGCTGCCCTGACGCTGTCGCCCTATCTGCGTGAGACGGCGGCGCTGCGTCCTGATTTGCTTGTGCGCGCGCTGCATGCCCCTTTGGAGGAGAGCCTGAATGGGTTGGTGGAGCACGCGCGCCATGCCTGGCGACCGGAGCAGGAAGGAGTGTCGCCAACCGAGGCCATGGTGATGACCAGGTTGCGTCAGGCCAAGCGGAGCTTGTCCTTCCTGCTGGCAATGGCCGATCTGGGCCGATTGTTTCATCCCCGCCAGACGACGCTATGGCTGTCGCGGATGGCGGATGCGGCAATCGCCTGCGCCATCGACCATCTTCTGTTGGCGGGCCATGAGGCGGGCAAGTTGCGGCTTGCAGACCGCGACGCGCCATCGAAAGACAGCGGCCTGATCGTACTGGGCATGGGCAAGCTTGGGGCGTTTGAGCTCAATTACTCGTCGGACATCGATCTCGTGGTGTTTTTCGAGCCGGATGCGGCGATGCTGATTGCGCCCGACGAGGCAACCGAGACCTATGGGCGGATGATGCGCCGGTTAATCCGCATTTTGCAGGAACGCACCGGTGATGGTTATGTGTTTCGCACCGATCTCAGGCTGCGTCCCGATCCGGGGGCCACGCCGCTTGCCATGCCGGTTGAGGCAGCGCTGATCTATTATGAGGGACGCGGGCAGAACTGGGAGCGGGCCGCCTTTATCAAGGCCCGGGCGCTGGCGGGGGATCTTGTCGCAGGTCAGGCCTTTCTCAAGGAATTGGCACCCTTCGTGTTTCGAAAGTATCTCGACTATGCGGCGATTGCCGATATTCACTCGATCAAACGGCAGATTCATAGCCACCGGGGCCACGGCACCATTGCTGTCAAGGGCCATAACGTCAAGCTTGGGCGTGGCGGCATTCGAGAGATCGAGTTCTTCGCTCAGACCCAGCAATTGATCGCTGGTGGACGGATGCCGGATCTGCGGGTGCGCGGCACCGAGGCGGCGCTGGCGGCGTTGGAACAGGCTCGCTGGATCGATGCCGCCACCCGCGATGACCTGAGCGAGGCCTATTGGTTCCTGCGCGATGTGGAGCACCGCATTCAGATGGTGCATGACGAGCAGAGCCATACGCTGCCGACCACCGAGGCCGAGTTGAAGCGCATCGCGCTGATGTGCGGTTTCGACACCCCGGCAGGCTTTTCGCAGGCCCTGGAAAAGCGGTTGCGGTTGGTGGAGCGGCGTTACGGTCAGTTGTTTGAACAGGAAGACGATCTGTCTGTCGGCGGCAATCTGGTGTTTACCGGTCAAAAGGACGATCCCGATACGTTGAAAACGCTGGAAAAGCTCGGGTTTCACCGTCCTGAAGACATTTCCAGGGTGATCCGCACTTGGCATTACGGACGCTATCGCGCTACGCAATCGGTGGAGGCCCGCGAACGATTGACGGAACTGACGCCGCGCCTGCTGAAGGAATTTGGCGAAAGCCGTCGCGCCGATGAGGCGCTGTTGCGGTTCGATGCGTTCCTGTCGGGCCTTCCCGCCGGTATCCAGCTGTTTTCGCTGCTTGGCAACAACCCGGCACTGCTGGAACTGATCGTTACCATCATGGCGGCGGCACCCCGGCTTGCCGCCACCATTGCCAGCCGTCCGCATGTTTTCGATGGCATGCTCGACCCCGGTCTGATGGCCGATCTGCCGACGCGTGATTATCTTGCCATGCGCCTCGATGCTTTTATTGGCGGTGTTTCGAATTACGAGGAATTGCTGGACCGCCTGCGGATCTTTGCCGCCGAGCAGCGTTTCCTGATCGGCATTCGCCTGATGACCGGGGCGATTTCCGGGACGGTGGCAGGTCATGCCTTTACCGATCTGGCCGATCTGGTGATCGAGCAGGCCTTCCACGCCGTGCGCCGCGAAATGGAACGGGTCCATGGTCGGATCAAGGGTGGGCAATTGGCTCTGGTGGGCATGGGCAAGCTCGGTTCACGGGAGCTGACAGCCGGCTCCGACGTTGATCTGATCGTGCTCTATGAATATGACGAGGACGCCGGAGACAGTGTCAGTGAGGGGGATGGCGTAAAGCCGCTCGATGCTGTGCGCTATTATACCCGTCTGACCCAGCGGTTGATTGCCGCCTTGTCCGCACCGACTGCCGAAGGCGTACTCTATGAGGTGGATATGCGGCTTCGTCCTTCCGGCAACAAGGGGCCCGTAGCAACCCGGCTGAGAGCCTTCGAGCGCTATCAGCGTGAGGAGGCCTGGACCTGGGAGCATATGGCACTGACCCGCGCCCGGCTGATCACCGGCGACGTCCCGCTGGTTGCACGGGCTGAAACGATCATTGCCGATATCCTGGCGCTGAAACGCGATCGCGCCGCTATTGCTGCCGATGTCAGCGAGATGCGTGGCATGATCGATAGCGAAAAACCGCCGAAGGACGGATGGGACTTGAAGCTCATGCCGGGCGGATTGGTGGATCTGGAATTTCTCGCCCAATATCTGATCCTGGTAGAACCGGGTCATGGACTGAAGACACAGGCCGGGCCGGAATTTTCACAGAGGGATATCACCACTGCCCAGCGTTTGAAGCAGGGTGGTGAGCGGGCGATGGATGCCGGTGATCTCGATCTCTGCCTTGCGGCCCTCACGCTCTATACAGAACTGTCGCAAGCAATAAGGGCCTGTGTCGAAGGAGGTTTCCGGCCGCAGGATGCGCCAGCGGGGCTGATCGATGTCGTCCTGCGGGTTGCCGATTGCCCGGACCTGAAAGTGCTGGAGGCCGAGTTGAAACGACTGTCCAAGGCGGTTCGGCGGATTTTTCAGACTGTTGTCAGCACCCGGCCCTGAGCGGCGGATTTGCGGCAGGGGGGAAGTGGCGAGGGGCTATCCGGCACGTTGATCGAAACGACCGTCCCCTTGCCCTCGCGTGAGCGGATCCGCAGGCTGCCGCCATGCAGCATGATCAGCGAGCGGGAAATCGCCAGGCCCAGGCCGGATCCGCCCTTGCTCTTGGCATATTGGCTCTGCACCTGTTCGAAGGGCTGGCCGATCTTGCTGATGGCCTGTTTGGGAATGCCGATGCCGGTATCTGACACCAGAAGCCGCACGGCACCATCGATCTTGTGGGCGCGCACGGAAATCCGTCCGCCTTCATTGGTGAATTTCACTGCGTTCGACAGGATGTTGAGCAGGATTTGCTTCAGGGCGCGCCGGTCGGCGGTCATGGCCAGACCTGAGGCGATGCGTTGTTCGATGGCGATATTCTTGTCCTTGGCGGAAATCGTCGTCAACCGTAGAGTTTCGTCGATCAGCGAGGCGAAATCTACATTTTCGCATTTCAGCAGCATATGGCCTGCCTCAATCTTCGACATGTCGAGAATGTCGTTGATGACGTTGAGAAGGTGCTTGCCGCTATCGTGGATATCGCGCGCATATTCGCCGTATTTCGGCGAGCCGATGGGCCCGAACATGCCGGTGGAAAGTATTTCGGAAAAGCCGAGGATGGCGTTGAGCGGTGTGCGCAACTCATGCGACATATTGGCGAGAAATTCTGACTTTGCCTTGTTGGCCGCTTCGGCGCGTTGCTTTTCTGCCAGGTATTTCTCGTTGGCTTCCGACAGTTCCGCCTTTTGCCGTTCCAGCTTTTTCTGCGACGAAGACAGGTCGCCAATGGTCGCCATCAGCCGACGCTCTTGCTCGCGTAGCCGCTCCTGATGGCGCTTCAGCAGAGTAATATCGGTGCCAACAGAGACCAGGCCGCCATCGCGGGTGCGTCGCTCGTTGATTTGCAGCCAACGCTCGTCGGCCAGTTGTAACTCGGTAGTCCGCGAGCTTCCCTTGGCCGAGGGATCGGCAATGCGCCGTTGAATGATGGGGCGGGCAGCTGCCGCATCGACCACGGCGCGCTCTACGCCAGGCACCAGCACGCTGTCGGGCAGGCCGTAGACATGCTGAAAATGGGCGTTGCACATCACCAGTCGGTCGTTCTTGTCCCAGAGCACGAAGGCTTCTGAGGTGCATTCGATGGCATCGGCCAGTCGCTGGTCGGCCTCGGCATAGCGCTGTGCCAGCCGGTGCTGCTCCGTCACGTCCATGGCGATGCCGATTACGTGCGGGCTGCCGGAACTGGTGCGGATCACCTGGGCGCGGGCGCGCAGCCAGACATAATGGCCATTGGCGTGACGCATGCGAAACACTTGGTCGATATGGCGGTCGCCGTCCCGGCCAATGGTGCGGGCCAGCGCATAAAGATTGCCGTCATCGGGGTGCATCAACTGGGCAGCGTCGGCAAAGCCAAGCGGTTCGCTGGACGGTGGCAGGCCGAGAATGTCGAACATCGAGCGCGACCAGACCAGTTTTCGGCTGGCGAGATCGAAATCCCATAAGCCGCAGCGACCGCGAGACAGGGCAGTTTCGACCCGGCGATTGGAATCGACGAACACATCCGACGTCTCGCGCGCCCGCTTTGCCTGGGCGAAATAGGCATAGAGAATGCCCATCAGGATCAGCGAGATGGCCGAAAATAGTGTGACGTTGAGAGCGAGTTCCGCCCGCCAGTAATCGGCAGCGGATTTCAGCGAATGGGCGGCCAGCACCAGCGCGCCGTCCGTGCCGGTTGGGGTCAGCACGGCGATATGGCGAAAGCCGTTGATGTCGGTTTCTACCGCGCCGGTCTGGTCTCCGAAATTGCGGAGCACCGCGACCTGTGGAAACAGCGCCATGATCTGCATGCCGACAAAACTGCGGCCGTTGCCAGAACTGGCGACCACCCGGCCTTCAGGATCGAGCAAGAGAACGAAGCTCTCGTCATCGAGAAGATTGGGCGGCAGAAAACGCTTGATCAGCGCCTCTGCTTTGTCTCGGCCAAGTTCCGCAGGAAGCTCAGGGCCGGATGATAAGGCGGCGGCCGCCGCAGAGGCCATCATCGCGGTGGAGTGACGGATGGCGCTTTCCATTCGCGCATATTCCGAGACAAGCCCCATGCCGCGCGCCATGGCGATGACGATCAGAAAAGCGACCACCAGAATAGGAATGACTTGGCGAAGGGCCGCATCAGTATTGGAAATTGAAAGGCTTCGGACGACGTATGCAACGCCTCCGTGGTTCTTGACCGCATCCAGAAATGACAGATATCCGGGAAATTCCGGTCGCAACCGATCATCGGCTGCGGTCGCCCGCTGCACGTTTGCCATTGTCCCTGCCTTGATCCCTCGTCCTGATTCGGCGCGCCGCTCGCTCCAAATCTAACCTAATGAATCATCAGGGATTCTTCCTGTCCAGTCGAAAAAACTAACCACTTGTTAACCTCTTGCGAAGAATCAGCTTTTCATGATCGCGTGACTGTTGCAGCCGCACATATCAGGCCTCGAATCAGGCCTGCATCGACAGCGCATATGCATTCACTCCAGGCGTGCGCAGAAAAAAGGGGCGGACGCATGTGCGACCACCCCTTTTGGAAGACCAGAACTGGAGGCATTCAGCCTTTCAGCATCCGCTCGACGATGTCACGGACATCGTTGGAAAGCCCGTTTGAGCTTTCGATAAGGGCGAGCGCTGCCTTGGCCTTGGCCGCGCGGATCGGCTCAAGCTTTTGCCAGGTGCGCATCGAGGTCAGCAGGCGGGCGGCAAGCTGCGGATTGCGCTTGTCGATGGCCAGAATTTGCTCAGCAAGGAAATCATAGGCCTTGCCATCGGCGCGGTGGAACCCGGTCGGATTAGAAAAGGCAAAGCTGCCGATCAGCGCGCGAACGCGGTTCGGATTGCTGGCGTTGAACAGCGGATTGTGCATGAGGGACTGAATCCTCTCCAGTGCGCCATCTCCGGGAATGGTGGCTTGAATGGAAAACCACTTGTCCAGAACCAATGCATTCTGGGCAAACCGTGTCTGGAAATTGGCCAGCGCTGCCTGCGCCTCTTCCGTGGCACCAAAGTGATAGGCGAGAATGCCCAGGGAATGGGAGAGATCTGTCATGTTATCGGCTTTGTCATAGGCCTCGGCGGCCTTGGACGGGTCGCCTTTTGCCTGAACGAGATAGCCGAGTGCTGCATTTTTCAACGCTCGTTTGCCTGCTGCGGCGGCATCTGGGCTATAGGGGGTCTCTGTTGCCATATCGTCGTAGAGGCGAGCAAACAGATCAGCGCCATCAATAGCAATATCGGCGAGCACCGCTTGGCGTGCTTGATGGATGGCGTCCGGGTCGATGTCGCTGCCCAGTTCGCGGGCGATATCGGCTTCGCTCGGTAGCGCCAACGCCTGGGCGCGGAAGGCGGGCTCAAGCGCATCGTCTGCGATGATGGCAAGCAGACTTTGTTTCAGGGCATCGTTTGCCTTGATGGATGCTTTATCGGTTGCGTCCTTGGCCGTGTCGTTTTTGGTGGAGAGCTGGCGCGCGTTGTCGCATAGAACCGGCAAGGCAAGGTCGGTCAGCGCCTGCCAGCGGGAGAACAGGTCGCTATCGTGGCGGGCGATCAGCGCCAGATCCGCACTTGCCTGGCTGAAATGCAGGATGACGGGTGCCGAAAAACCCCGATTGAGCGACAGGACCGGACGTTCCTTCACGCCTGAAAATTGGAATACTTGCCGGCGTTCTGTCAGATGCAGCACGTCGCCGCTGATTTCGCCGCCGTCCACGGTTGCTGTGTCAAGCGGCGTGCCATCTGCCGCCAGAAGCCCAAAGCGCAGCGGAATATGCATCGGCTGCTTGTTCGGCTGGCCGGGTGTCGGCGGGATCACCTGTTCCAGCTCGACAGTAAACAGGCTCGAGCCGGTATCGTAGTCGCAGGATACCGTCACATTCGGCGTACCAGCCTGATTATACCAGAGAGAGAACTGGGTAAGATCGCGCCCGGACACTTCCGCGAAGCAGACAACGAAATCCTCGACCGTTGCCGCGTCGCCGTCGTGACGTTCGAAATAGAGATCCATACCGGCCTTGAACAGGTCCGGGCCGAGGATGGTGGCGATCATCCCGGTGACTTCAGAGCCTTTTTCATAGACTGTAGTCGTGTAGAAGTTATTGATTTCCTTGTAGGTATTCGGGCGTACCGGATGCGCGAGCGGCCCGGAATCCTCAACGAACTGTTCGGCGCGCAAATGCCGGACTTCGGCGATGCGCTTGACAGCGCGTGAGCGCTGATCGGCGGAAAACTGGTGATCGCGATAGACTGTCAGCCCTTCCTTCAGGCAGAGCTGGAACCAGTCGCGGCAGGTGATGCGGTTGCCGGTCCAGTTATGGAAATATTCGTGGGCGATGATCGCCTCGATATTGGCATAGTCGGCATCGGTGGCGGTTTGCGGATCGGCCAGCACATATTTGTCGTTGAAGACATTCAGGCCCTTGTTTTCCATGGCCCCCATGTTGAAATCCGACACGGCGACGATCATGAAAATATCCAGATCGTATTCGCGTCCGAACACATCCTCATCCCATTTCATCGAACGCTTCAGGGCATCCATCGCGTAGGCGGCGCGGGGTTCCTTGCCGTGCTCCACATAGATTTTCAACGCGACCTCGCGGCCCGACACCGTGGTGAACGTGTCCTCGATCAGGCCGAGATCACCTGCCACCAGTGCAAACAGGTAGCTGGGCTTGGGATGGGGATCGAACCAGGCGGCAAAATGCTTGCCCTCACCATAGCCCGCACCACCCAGGAAATTACCGTTCGACAACAGCAGCGGATTGGCTTGCTTGTCAGCGATGATATTGACGGTATAGACCGACAATACGTCTGGTCGATCTGGGAAATAGGTGATGCGGCGGAAGCCTTCGGCCTCGCACTGGGTGCAATAAATGCCGTTCGAGCGGTAAAGCCCCATCAACTGGGTATTGGCTTCAGGATTGATCAGCGTAGTAATGGTGATCTCAAAGGGCTCGGCAGCAGGAAGATCGCGGATCGTCAGTGAGCGCGCAGTGGCGCTATAGCGCTCCGGCTCCAGTTCGATCTGGTCGAACAGCACGCTGGAGAGAACCAGATCGTCGCCGTCCAGTATCAGCGGTGCGGTGACATCAGCACCTTCACGACGATGGAAGATCAGGCGGGCCTCGACCTTGGTGTCTGTTGGATCAAGCTCGAAAGTCAGGTCCACTCGCTCCAGGACAAACTCGGTCGGGCGATAATCCGCCAGGCTGACAACCTGGCCCGTTTCTGTACGCATCAAAATATCCTGATCGTCCTATTGCAAATCGACTACACGCGAGCGTTTCGATGGAACTGGCCAGCGCAATTCATGGGTATGATGACATCAATTTCTGAACGATTGCTAAAATCCGATCTATTATTGTTTATTCTTGATGGCGCCAGATCATTTCCTTGTTTCACGAGATTATGGAAATGAGCTATCTCTTTGTTTCCAAAGACTTTCGATTGCCAAAACTGCTTTGTATGTTTGTTGGAAATATTCTGGCTGGAGGTCCGGCTTTGGGGGTGCCAGCAGGTCTCAGTGGGAGCGGATGGTCTGTAGACTTGGGTCACAGACCGATATCAAGCTTTGCGCGAATGTCCTGATCCGCCTCGGTTTGTTGAATAATCACACCGTACCAACCAAGACCGTCATAGTCTTCGTAACCAAGCGTTTTGGCAAAGGCGATGATGTTTCCGCTGTCATCATAGTAACTGCCTTTTTGATTTGCTTGGCTATTGTGCAGCGGGAAATGGGTGTAGATCCGGCTCGGATGGGAGCTGGCAATCACCCGCATCGAGCCATCAAGTAACATCACCTGGGTCTTGTCGACGAGATGCGGCGGCAGATTGGCCTCTTTTTCGACAATGGCCTGACCCTGGGCCTGCCAGTCGAAATAGACGCCAAGCATTCCCAGCAGGTCGCCGTCCGAATGGCCTCCCGCCCGAATGCCTGTCGCATAGACCAGCGTGTCACGGTTGTCATGCAGAGGGCTTTTCTTCACCTCGTCAACGATATAGTCATCGCCGCTTGTCGTTTGACCGGCAGCCTTGACCCATGTTTCCTGGGCAAAATTCTTGTTCTGAAGATTGTTTCGGTAGCGTGGATTGGCGGAGGCGACGACACGGCCACTGGCATCTGTCATCACTAGGTCGAGATAGACCGTATAGAACCGGTTGATGACTCCCAACCGTTCGGAGGCATGGTTGAAACTGTCGGTGTTCGGATTTTGCAGCGCCGACCACAGGGCATTGTCCGTTGCCCACCACCGGACATCGGCGGTGCGTTCGAACAGATTGCGAACGATGAATTGCACCAGGGTCAGGCAGAGATCGGTCAGCCGCACGCCTTCCATTTCTTGAACCAGACCATCGGCCATGGCCCGGCCAAGCTTTATGCGGCTCAGCACATTATCTTCGAACTGTTTGGAGATGTCGGCAGCACTTTGAGCCAGGCGCTGGACTTCATTGGCCACGACTGCAAAGCCTTTGCCCGTATCACCGGCGCGAGCCGCTTCAATCAGGGCATTGATCGCCAGCAGACGGATCTGCTTGACCACCAATGTGTTGTTCATGCTGAATGTTTCGAGATCCCCACCAATGCTTTCCGTTATCAGTCGCATGGAGCGAGGCGTTGCGGTCACGACCCGGTTCTGGCGGAGCGGTGCTGGAGAATTCGACATGGCGATAAATCCTGAATCCAGGGGCGCGATGACCCAAAGTGGGAAGAAAAATATATATTGCTTTGCAGTAAATTAATGCATGACTTGGTTAAGTAAGTATAAATTCAAATCTATTGTTTTTGGATGCGATTTGTTTATCGAGGATAGCTCAAGGATTTTTGAGATTTGGGGATAAGTGTATGATTTAAAGATAGTAATTTTGTAATTATTTATTTAGGGTTGCGACAGTATTTTTGATTGTCGAAACACATTGCGCATCGCCTGTTTGCGACACGGTATGTTCGTGAATGCTGACCTTGTTCTTGCGCGGTCGGCCCGAATCGGCAATGGTCGGCCTATACGATATGCTGGCTGGAACCTATGGCCGGTTATCCCCCAAATGTCCTGGCCCGCATATCAGCCGGTCTTGTGAGTTCAGCGTCATGAACAGTGAAGTATCGGCGGGTCCGATCCGAGGCCCGATCAGAGGTATTGTGTTCAAGATCGCCTCTGTTACGGTCTTCGTTGCCATGCAGACAGCGATCAAACTGGCAGGCGATGACGTGCCGGCGGGGCAAATTACCTTCTATCGTTCAGCCTTCGCGCTCATCCCCATTCTGGCTTATCTCGCCTATCTGGGGCAGATCAGGACCGGCTTGAGGACGGCCAATGTGTTTGGGCATGTCAAACGCGGGTTGATCGGTATTGCCGCCATGGTCTGTGGCTTTTACGGCCTCGTGCATCTGCCGATGCCGGATGCTATTGCCATCGGTTATGCCATGCCGCTGATTGCCGTGGTGTTTGCTGCGGTTTTCCTGGGCGAGACCGTCAGGCTCTATCGCTGGTCTGCGGTTGCCATCGGCCTGGTCGGTGTGGTGATTATTTCCTGGCCGAAGTTGACCCTCTTGCAGGACGGATTTTATGGTTCAGAGGCTGGCATGGGGACGCTTGCAGTGCTCGCCTCCGCTACGCTTGGAGCGGCGGCGATGTTGCAGGTCCGCCAACTCGTTCGTGAAGAAAAAACCGCTACGATCGTATTGTATTTCTCGATTATCGCGGCGCTGATATCTCTTGTCAGTCTGCCATTCGGCTGGAACGATCTCTCCGTCGGTCAGCTTGGTCTTCTGGCGTTTGCGGGGATTTGCGGCGGTCTCGCCCAGATTTTACTGACGGAAAGCTATCGCCATGCCGATATTTCGACGATTGCGCCTTTCGAATACAGCTCCATCCTGTTTGGCTCGTTGATCGGCTATCTGCTGTTTGACGATCTTCCGAGCATTCACACCCTGGTTGGCACGCTGATCGTGGCGGGTGCGGGAATTTTCATCATCCTGCGCGAGCATCAATTGGGGCTGGAGCGCCGTGCGGCGCGCAAGGCATCCACCCCTGGTGCCTGATAACCAAAGGTCATTTTCAATGGCCCTTGGTATTCCCTCTGCAAATATCTCAAGCCTCTGATGCATTTGAGATATTTGCAATGCCTTCAAGACGAGGATGCGTCAGCATCTTCGAGGCTTGGTATGAGTGTCTTGGATCAAAGGTCGGTGATCTTGCTGGAGACGGCTTCCGTGCCCTGGAGCGGGATGGAGGAGGCCTGAAACTCGGTCTTGCCGGGCTGGTCAGGGACGGCGCTGCGCTGCCGCATCCGCCACGCAGCATAGCCAGCATAGAGAAGAAAGCTGATGGCGAGGCTGAACAGCAGTCCGTTGGGGCCGACGCCCTGCATGATGGCGCCTGTCACCAGCGGGCCGGTGACGGTGCCGAAGCCGTAGAGAATCATGATGGCGCTGGAGATCGTCACATATTCATCGGGGTCGGCCATATCATTGGCATGAGCGACATTGAGCGAATAGACCGGATAAAGCACGGTGCCGACAAAGAAGCCGCAGATATAGAGCGCCAATGGCGAAATTCCGCCCAGCACGATCATCACCGCGCAGCAAAACACCCCGAACAAGCCTGCGCCGACCATAACGCGGCGGCGATCCATGCGATCGGACAGCCGCCCGAGGGGCATCTGCGCGATCGCGCCTCCAGCCAGAACGGCTGCCAGAAAAGTCGCACCTTCCGCCGTCGAAAGACCGACCCGCTGACTGTAAACCGCGCCGAGACTGCTCCAGGTTCCCGATAAGGCGCCTGATAGCAGCGAGCCGACAAAAGCAATGGGCGAGCGGATATAGAGTTTTTTCAGGTCGAACCTTGCCTGGGCGAGCGGCGCGGGCGATTGTGCGGTGGACAGGGCGGTTGGAAAGAGCGCTGCGGAAAAAATCAACCCGCAGACGACGAACAGGGTCACCTGGCTTGGATCGCCAAGCGGCACGATATACTGGCCGCCAATCGAGCCGACCAGACAGGAGATCATATAGACGGAAAACAATCCGCCACGGTTTTCATTGTTGCTGCGCTCATTCAGCCAGCTTTCGATGATCAGGTAGCTGCCGGCAATGGCAAAGCCGGCAATGCCCCGGAACAGGGTCCAGGCCCGCCAGTCGACAACGATGGCGCAGAGCAGGACGGACATGGTCAGGAGGGTGATCAGGGCGGAAAATACCCGGACATGTCCCACCTTCTGCACCAGGCGAGGCGTGATGACGCAGGATGTGGTGAAGCCAAAGGTATAACCGGTAGCAATGATGGAAATGGTGAACGTCGACCACCCCTCGGCAATCGCCCGGATTGGCAGCATGTAATTCATCAGCCCGAATCCAGCCATCATCAGCAGGGTTGAGAGCATGAGGGCGCCGATGGAGGTGAGACTGGCAATCATGGTTTGGTCCGAACAGGAATGAGGCTGCGACTGGGGCGACTGTAACCCGGACCCACTTACGGCGAAAATTATGCCGCAGATATGACAGGCGACAGCAGGTTTTAGAGATCAAGGCGAAGATACTGACGCATCCTGGCCTTGCACGAATTTTGAATATCTCAAACGCACAGAAGGCTTGAGATATTCAAAAATCGAATACGAAGGGTCATTTTCAATATTCTTCGTATTCTGCATCCTGGAAAAGTCCTCGCTCCGAACGTGGGAACACATGCGATAGGGATCTTAACGGACGCTGTAGTGAAAACATGCTCCAAAGTCGACTGTGGCATGGTATAATATCGACCTGCCGCTTTATATAGCGGATACGCGCGGCCTGGCTTAGGATGGCGTAGTTTGGATAATGTTGATTTTGCACAAATGACATTAATTCATGCGGGGTGACCGTATGAATCATTTTTAGGTTAAGCATCTCCTTGTATTCCTATCCATTGTGATAGGGCTCACAAGAATTTATTGGCAATACGACGGGTTTTGTTGTTATGGTCAATAAAAAATTAACGATGTAGGTGGCGATGGCTCGCTGGGTATAGGCTCTTGCTGCTTTCCTTATTCATGTATTGCTGAACTTGGGATTGTCCATGTCGCTCTCTGTTGCAACGCTTGCATCTTCCTGGCGATTCGCCGAAGCGATAGCTGTCATGGCGGCACGGTTCGGCGATCAGTTCGATGAGACGCCAAGATTGGCGCGTGCGCTTGTTTCGCACCAGCGTTGGATGATGACTCAGGCCGCCTTTGCGCTCTACGCGGATCATCTGGCGGGACGTAGCAGCGGTCCGGGATTGACGGCTAGCGGCTTGGCGGACTGGATCTGCCAGACCGGGATTGCCAGTCGCAATACGGTTCTGACCTATGTCGACCAACTTCTGTCCTATCGCTTCATTCGCCTTCATCCCGCCAGCGCCAAGCGTCCGCGCAGTTTTGAGGCGAGTGAGGCCAGTATCGATGCAATGCAGCGATGGCTTGGCGTCAATCTCGCCGTGCTCGATCATGTCGATGGTGGTGAGCGATTACAGCACTTTCGGCAGCGTCCAGAATTGCTTTTCCTGGTTCAGCCGGAATTTGCGCGCCTTTGCCTTGATGACCAGCAATGGCGTGAGCCAGGTGAGCGTATCGGCTTGTTTCTGTGGACGGAAAGTGGTGCCCTGGTGATGGATAGGTTCATATCTCTCACGCCCAATGCGGTCCTTGAGGATGACTTCTACGATTTGGGGACGATTGACATTCCGGCCATGGCAGAACGTTTCGTCATGTCACGAACTCATCTGCAGAGGGCCTTGAGAAAGGCCGAGCAGCACGGCTGCATTCGCCGTGACGGATCGGGCCGGGCCAGCCATATTTGGCTGTCGGCAGACTTCTATCAGGAATATCGCGACTGGCTGGCGCACAAATCAGCTATTCTCGACGCGGTCTTTGAAAAAGAGATGATGCTGGCAGGAGAAACGCAGCAAGCGCATCCGCAAAGCGAACCTGTCACGGTAGCGCGTTCGGCATCGAACAGAGGGTGCTGAACTTGATGCCGCAAGCAAGGATGTTGCAGTCAAAATCCATTCCAGATGAAGACCGCCGTCACGTTTTAAAGCGGTATCATTTTAGAATGGAATGGCGGCCTGCAACGTGTCTTCCCCGTCGGCGCGGGCGGAACGGCTGAAATCGCGCGATGCGCTAACCGCCGCGTGGATCTGTTGAAAAGCCCGCATCGGGCGGATGGCGAGGCGTCTGGCTTTTGTCCCGTCGAAACCGTGGGTCATCGAATGTCTCTTTCCAATCGTATCCAGGCCGTTGAGGCCAATTGTTCGCAGGCGACATAGCCCATGCGGTAATAGCTATGCAGGCCCTTAAGCGAACGGATTTGCCCGCGCACCGTTTCGAACTTGCTATGGATTGGCCGTGTAATGCGTTTCCGGTTCATCGTCCTGGTTCCTGTAAAGGGTCCTCCCAAGACTGTGCGGCGATTGCTGGCCATACATGGCCGACAAACACCTGCAACGATGAACATATTGCACTGCAATATAGAAAATTCAATGGCTCTAAAATGATGACTGCCATGCGGATTGCGCATGGGTTCGTTGCGAAAGCGAACAATCGGCAATCATCACAAGGCAGGTGTCAAACCAGCCTTTGGCGGAAGGCGAGGAGATCTCGCCAGGCCAGGGCTTTGGTGGCCGGGGCTTGAAGCAATTCCTGCGGATGAAAGGTTGCCATGGCAGCAACGCCATGACCGCCTGCGGCCACGTCACGCCACTCTCCGCGCATTGAATGGATTGTCGACGTTCCACCGAAGAAAAACCGGGCGGTGAAATTGCCGAGCAGGAGAACGGCCTTCGGTTCAGCCAGTGCGATCTGTCTCTCGATGAAGGGCCGGCAGATGGCGGCTTCGGCCGGGGTCGGCATGCGGTCACCAGGGCCGCGCCAGGGAATGGCGGTGGTCAGCAGCAGCGCGTCGCGACCAAGGCCAATGGCAGCGAGCATCCGGTCGAGCAGTGCGCCGGTCCGGCCGGAAAAGGCCAGACCTTCGCGATCGTCATCGGCTGAGGGAATGGGGCCGATCACCATGATGCCTGCCTCAGCGGGGCCTTCGGCAAAGATGGTGGAGCGGGCGCTGGTCTTCAGATTGCAGCTGGAAAATCCTTCCAGAGCCGCTTTCAACTCAGCCAGCGAACGAGCGCTTTCGGCGGCAAACCGGGCGTCGTTGATTGCTGTTTCATCGGGAATGGCCAGCGGTGTCGATGCAGCAGGCCGAGGCGCCGGGCGGTCGCGGTTGAGGGCAGGGCCGTTCTGTGAACCGACAGGGGCGGTCGCGGTCCGTTGATCCTGGCCCTGAACTGGGGCCTGTTGTGGCGCGGCCCTGGTCCGCGCCTGCCGTTCTGCTGCAAATTGTGCGATCCGGTCAACAGGCGCATCTTCCACAAGCCAGTCCACCCCGGCTTCGGCGTGAAAAGCCAGAAGGGCGGCAAGTTCGGCGGCAGTCATGTCCTGAGCGGCAATCATTGCTCTGTTTTAGACAAGCTATTCGCAGAAAGGAACAGAAAACCGTATTTGCTTCCGGTTATGCTGTCCCCCCGGTCATGCTGTCCAAAGAGCGATATCGTCGCGGTCGCCAATCAGCGCCAGTCCATGGGCAATCGATACCATTTCACCGCCGCTCTCGATGCGGTCCTGGCTGAAGCGCTCAGTGAAGATCCGTCGCACCGCCGGAACGAAGGATGTGCCGCCGGTCAGAAACACCTTGTCCACGGCGCCTGCCTCGGTGTTTGTCTGGGTGAGGACATCATCGAGTGCCGATTCGATGCGTGTGAGATCGTCGGCAATCCAGCTCTCGAAATCCTGACGCTTGACGGTCTTGCGGCCAGCCGCGCCCAGGGGCGAGAAATTGAATTCCGCTTCATCCGCAGAAGAGAGCGCCATCTTGGTGGAGGACACCGCCTGGTAGAGCGGATAGCCTTCGTCATGCTCGACCAGGTCGATAAACAGCTCCAGCTTGTCCGGGGAAAGGCTTTGGCGTACCAATTGTTTCAGATCGGCGAATTCCTTTGAGGACTTGAACACCGACAACTGGTTCCAACGCGAAAAGCTGGTGTAATAATTGCTTGGAATATCCAGGATCTTGTCGAAACTCTTGAACTGGCTGCCCTTGCCGATTTCCGGCGCCACCAGATGCTCGATAATCCGCGCATCGAACTGGTCACCGGCCAATCCGACGCCGGAATAGCCGACGGGTACTGCCGACAGCACTCCCGCCTTGCGCTCGAACCGTATCAGCGAATAGTCGGTGGTGCCGCCGCCGAAGTCGGCGACCAGCACCGTTGCATCCGCCGTCAGGTGCTGGGCAAAATAAAAGGCCGCAGCCACTGGCTCATAGACATAATGGATTTCCGGAAAGCCGAGCCGGGTCAACGCCTCGTTATAGCGGCGCATGGCAAGCTCTGGATCAGGGGAGGCGCCTGCGAAATGCACGGGCCTGCCCGCGACGATGCGGCTGGCATTCGCAGGCCAGCCATCGCCAGCATAGGCTTCCAGCCGTTTCAGGAACACTTCCATCAGGTCTTCGAACTGAAACCGCCGTGCATGGACCAGCGTACCCTGAAACAGCGCCGAAGCCGCAAAGGTCTTGATTGATTGCAGGAAACGGCAATCGCCGGGATTGTCGATGAACTGGCGAATGGCGGCTTGTCCGGCTTCCACCTTCAGGGCGCGCGCCCCAAGCTGGGCATCCTTCATGAAGGACAGTGCCGTGCGCATGCTGTCGGTGGTTCCGGCCATGGAGGTGAACTGCACCGAATGGGTGGTGGTCTCGTCGATGCTCTGTGCCAGGACCGTGTTGGTCGTGCCGAAATCAAGCCCAAGCGCGTTTGCCATGGCTGCTGCTCCCTGATGCCTGTCTATTGGCGTGAATGATTGGACGGTTGCGGGCGCGCCTCTGCCTGAGAGGGGCTTTGCTTAACGAGCGGGCCTGATGACACAGGCTGGGGCAGGATGCAAGGATCGATTTCCAGAAACAGCCACTGCCTGCACGCGACAGGTTGTCAGGTTCAGATTGAACCAGACAAACTCTCGCTGTTCTTGTTTTCGTTTGTCTTATTGGGAAAACCGGTTTCCACTTTTCCCTGACAAACGCCTATGACTTAACAGATGAAAACGCCGCGTTCGGTCAAACGCGGCGCTTTGAAGCGACAATCATCAACTGCGCGAGGTTATCGCAAAATCCGGCCCGAGCCCCAGGTCAGGACAAGGCCGAACAGGGCCAGCAAGCCGCCCCAGATGATCCAGGGGCTTTGGTTGATCATGAAGCTGGATTGCGGGTAGGGGAAAATCCCGGCGCCCTGCGCCATCCACAGAATGCCCATGGCAATGGCCAGCACGCCGACAATTGTTAAAGCCCAACGCACGACAATCATTTGACTTGCTCCCGCTATTCAGCCGCCATGGCTGGTTTGGATGGCCCATCTTCGCTGTTTGCCGCATGGTGACCCTTGTCGCGGCGAACGAGCCGGGTCAGGAATTTGCCGAAACGGTCCATTTCCACGAAGATGACAGGTGTGATGAACAGTGTGAGCAATTGTGAGACGATCAGGCCGCCGACAACGGCGATCCCGAGCGGCTGACGCAGTTCGGAACTGGCGCCATGGCCAAGCGCAATGGGCAGTGCTCCGAGAAGGGCGCAGAAAGTGGTCATCATGATTGGCCGGAAACGCCGCACACAGGCCTCGTGAATGGCCTTTGCCGGTGTCTCGCCATGCTCGCGGATCAATTCCACCGCCACGTCGATCATCATGATCGCGTTTTTCTTGACGATGCCGATCAGCATCAGCAGCCCGATCAGAGCGATGACCGACATGTCGAAATTTAGCAGTTTCAAGGCCAGAAGCGCCCCGAAAGCCGCCGCCGGCAGGCCGGAGAGAATGGTGAGCGGATGGATGAAGCTCTCATACAACACGCCCAGCACCACATAGATCGTCAGCACGGCGGCCAGGATCAGCAGACCGGTATTGCTTTGCGACTGCTGGAAAATCGCCGCCGTACCGCCATAGGAGGTGAAGACGTCGTTGGGCATACCGATTTCGGTCTTGATCTGATCGATCCGGGCGGTGGCGTCGCTCAGCGATATGCCGTCAGGCAGGTTGAACGACACCGTGGTCGAAACCAACTGGCCGGTCTGGTTGACGGTGACCGGCGCAGTATGACGCTTGACGGTGGCGAAGTTCGACAAAGGCACCAGCGTTCCCGTGGACGACGAACGCACCAGAATATCACGCAGGAACTCGTCGTCCCATGGCTTGTTCCGGTCGAACTCGACGATGACATCGTAGCTGTCGCCGGTCGACTGGATCTGGGCAGCATTATAACCGCTGAACGCCATTTCCAGGGTCTTTCGAAGCTGGTCGTTGGTAATGCCGAAAGCAGCGGCCTTGCCATTGTCGATGTTGATATCGGCGGCAATGGCATTGTTCTGCGCATCGCTGGTCACATCGGTAAACAACGGGTCCTGGCGCATTGCGGCCTGCATTTTCGACGACCATTCGTCGGTTGCCGTCGTGCTCAGCGCCTGGACGACCAACTGATACTGGCTGGCGGTGCTGCGGCCACCGAAGCGCAGATTCTGCTGTGGGGTGATATAGCTGCGGATGCCGGCGATCTTGGACAGCTTCTGCCGCATCTCATTGAGGGTTTGAGCGAGAGGCGGACGGTTGTCCTTCGGTTTCAGCTGCACGAAGATCGTGCCGTTGTTGAGCGGGCTGCGGCTTGAGCCACCGACGATGGAGGTGACATGATCGACAGCCGGATTGGTCTTCAACTCTTCGGCGACCTTTGACTGAAGATCGCGCATGGCCGCGTAGGAAATATCCTCACGCGCCTGGGTGCTGACCGTCAACCGGCCGATATCTTCCTGCGGGAAGAAGCTGGATGGCAGCGTGTGGAACAGCCAGCCGGAGCCTGCGATGGAGGCGACAAACACCATCATCACCACAAAACGGTGGCTGAGACACCAGCGGACAGACTTGTCATAGCCGCTCTGCGTCTTGGCAAAACCGGCGTCGAACCAGCGTACGATCAGCGGTGGGCGGCTGCTGTGAGAGGAAATGCGCGCTGCCAGCATGGGTGTAACCGTCAGGGACACCAAGGCGGAAGACAGGATCGCCATGGTGACGACCATGCCAAACTCATTGAACAGGCGTCCGACGACACCGCCCATCAACAGGATGGGAATGAACACCGCCACCAGTGAAATCGACATGGAAATAATCGTGTAGCTGACCTCACCGGCGCCTTTCAGGGCCGCCTGCATCGGCGGCATGCCTTCTTCGACATGGCGCAGGATATTTTCCAGCATGACGATGGCGTCATCCACCACCAGACCCACCGCCAGCGTCAGGCCGAGCAATGAGATATTGTCGATACTGTAGCCAAGCACATACATGCCGCCAAAGGTGGCAATCAGCGATAGCGGCACGGCAAGACCGGGAATGAGGGTCGCGGTCAGATGGCCGGTGAACAGATAGATGACCAGGATGACAAGGGCGATGGTGAGGAACAGCGTGAACTGAACGTCATGGATCGCCTCGCGGATCGCGGTCGATGAATCGTTCATCACATTGATCTTCAAGGAGGGAGGCAGCTGCTTTTGCAGGGCAGGCAGCTTGGCCAACACCTCATCGACCACCTCGACCGTATTGGCGTCCGGCTGGCGCTGGATGGCGAGGATGATCGCCTGCTTCCCATCGAACCAACTGCCCGCGTCGAGATTATCGACACTGTCGCGCACATTGGCGACATCGGAAAGGTGGATTGGCGCGCCATTGCTGGTGGTGGAGATTACCAGCGACTTGAATTCCTCGGCATTGGTGCGCTGGGTATTGGCATTGATGGTGAGCGACTGATTTGCCATCTGCAAGGTGCCGATTGGCACCTGGCTATTGGCCCCGGAAATCGCCGAGGTCAGCGTGTCGACGCCAAGCCCGCGCGCTTGCAGCTTGGCGGGATCGACGCCGATCCGCACCGCGTAGGTCTGGGAACCATAGATGCTGACCTGCGCCACGCCGTTCAGCGTCGACAGCAGCGGGGAAATGATATTTTCGGCAATCGAATCCACCTGGCTGCGCGGCATCTCATCGCTGTTGATGGCCAGGAGCAGCACTGGCGAATCGGCTGGATTGGTCTTGCGGTAGCTCGGGTCAGACGTCATGTTGCTGGGCAATTGACGGCTGGCGCGGGAAATTGCCGCCTGAACGTCAGCGGCAGCGGCATCGATATCACGGTTCAGGTCGAACTGGAGAACGACGGAGGAATTGCCCAACGAGTTGGTTGCGCTGATTTCGCTGATTCCTGGTATGGTTTCGAACTGTTTGATCAACGGGGTGGAAACGGACGTCGCCATCGTTTCCGGCGAGGCGCCTGACAGGGTCGCCGTCACGTTGATGGTTGGAAAATCCACCTTGGGCAGAGCGGCCACCGGCAGAAGCCGATAACCGGCCAATCCGGCCAGAACCAGGCCGATGGCAAGCAGAATGGTGGCAACAGGCCGATTGATGCAAAAAGCAGGGATCATCGGGTGATATCCTTCGGCTCGTTTTCAGCCACTTTCTGGCCGGCAAACTGTTCCAGAACAGTCTGGCCATCGGCAAGCTGCACCTGGCCTTCAACCACGACGTGATCGCCTTCCTTAAGACCCGAGGCAATCGCCGTCATATCGCCATTGGCGCGCAGGACGGAAACCTTGGTTGCCTTGACCTTGCTGTCGCTGTTGACCGTATAGACGAAGAAGCCTTCAGCGCCGGGGCGAACCGCAACGGTCGGTACGAGGATGTTGCGGTCTTCGGTCTGGAAGCGAACGGTGACATTGGCGCTCTGACCGGGCCAAAGAACGCCCTTGTCGTTTTGAAACTCTGCTTTGACGAGAATAGTCCCCGAGGAGGTGTCCACGCTATTGTCGAAGAAGGACAGCTTGCCTTGAACCGGTATGCCGCCGGTCGATGCGGGATCGACATCGACAACCACATCCTTGCCGGCAAACGCCTGATGCAATTGCGGCAGGTAGCGTTCCGGCATCTGGAATTTCACATAGATCGGATTGTAGCGGGTGATGCTGACGATGGCGGTTCCGGCGCTGACATAGGCGCCGATGCTGAGCTGGATACTTCCGAGCCGGCCATCGAAGGGCGCCCGGATTTTCATGTGCTCCAGGTCGACCATATCGGAGGCCAGCGTGGCCTTATCGGCGTCAACCTTGGCGGCAGCCGAATCCCGCGATGCCTTGGCCTGCTCGTAGGCCTGCTGTGATTGCGCATTCTGCTTGAGCAAGCTTTCTGCACGCGTCAAGGCAGCCTCGTATTCGGCCAGGCTGGCCTGGTCGGAAACGATATTGGCCTGGTCCTTGTCCACAGTCGCTTTTGCGATCCGGTCATCCAGCCGGGCAATCAGATCTCCAGCCTTTACTTCCTGTCCGTCCTTGGCGATCACGTCCTGAAGCAAACCGCTCTTGAGGGCTGCCAGTGTCGTGGTATCCTCCGCTTCGGCCCAGCCAGTTGCCGTAGCATCCATTGGCAGATTGCCCATGCTGACCGCAACGGTCTTGACCGATGCTGGCCCGCCATTGCGCCGGCCGCCACTTTTTCCGCTCCCTTGGCCTGCCGGTTTACCGGCTTCCTGCCCTGACGATTGCCCATTGGTCTGGGCCGTTGCCTGTTCGGTACCTGGTTTGTGGCCCGCCGTCTGGCTGGCTTGGCTCAGAAACGGAACCTTGTCGAGATAAGGAATATGGTCGCGATATATCCACCCGCCGACGGCAAGGATTGCGATGATGCTGGAGGCGGTCCAGAATTTTTTCATGTGTCAGGGCCTGATGAAGCTTGAGCTGGTCGTTCATCCTATCATTATTGAATTAATGCACCGCGAAAATAACAGCGACGCACACTATCGATCAACTCGCAGTGAGTTATCCTTAAATTCTTGTAATAAAGTCGTATTTAGTGACAGTAGTATTGGTTCGTCACTAAATACGACGATTTCGGCTGTTGTGTTCAAAGAGATTTGGCGGCGCCGCCATCGACCCGCAGCATCGTGCCGGTGATGTATGCGGCAGGGACGGAGCAGAGAAAAGCACCTGCGGCGGCAAATTCTTCCACCTTGCCAAGCCGTCCTATGGGGATAGTTTTGATCGAGCTCTCGCGAACTTCTTCCAGTGTTTTACCTTGGCGTTTGGCATTGGCACCGTCCAGCTCGTCGATCCGGTCGGTGTGAATTCTTCCGGGCAGGAGAAGATTGGTGGTGATGCCGAAGGAGGCAATTTCGGAAGACAGCGTCTTGTTCCAGCCGACCAACGCGCCGCGCAACGTATTGGACAGTGCCAGATTGGCAATCGGCTCAATAACGCCAGACGAAGCAACGGTGAGAATGCGCCCGAAGCCCTGCGCCTTCATCTGGGGAACCAGAGCGTTGGTCAGCGTAATGATCCGCACCACCATGGACTGAAAGAAGGTGTGGAGCTTTTCATCGTCCATGTCTTCCACCGTGCCCGGGGTCGGCCCGCCCGTATTGTTGACGAGGATATCGATGCCGCCAAGTTTTGCGGCGATGGCTTCAACGAGCGTGGCGACGAAATCAGTATCCGAGAGATCCGCCACCACATAATCCGCTTTGCCACCAGCTTTGACGATGGCAGCGCAATTGGCCTCAAGCTTGTCTTTTGTGCGTCCGCAGATCAGCACATGCGCGCCTTCGGCGGCCAGTGCATTGGCGATGCCTTGCCCAAGTCCGCGGGATGCGGCGAGAACAACCGCCCGCTTGCCGGAAATGCCGAGATCCATTGTGAATTCCTTTTTGTGAATGAAGATGCGATTTTCACGCGAACCTAACAAGGAGGGCTGCAAAATCAAAGGCACAGAAAGCGATAAGGTCAGATGCCCAGTGCATCATGCATTTCCTGACGTCACAGTAATTGACGTGTACGTAAACGGAAGATATTCTTGAGCCTCATAGCACCTCGCAGGGATTTCACGCCTTGCCCTGTCGCAACCTGGCTCGACAAGCCCGGTTTGATTTGACAAGGAAGAGGTCCATATGGGGAAAAAGCCGAGCGGAGAAAAACGATGAGCGAACAAGAGCTGCCCGAGCGCGAGAGCATGGAATTCGACGTGGTGATTGTCGGTGCGGGGCCTGCGGGTCTTTCGGCTGCCATTCGCCTTAAACAGGTCAATCCCGATCTGACGGTTGTTGTGCTGGAAAAGGGTGCGGAAGTCGGCGCCCATATCCTCTCCGGGGCCGTGGTCGATCCGGTTGGAGTCGATAAGCTTCTTCCCGATTGGCGCAAGGAAGCCGATCATCCGTTCAAGACCGAAGTCACCGCCGATCATTTCCTGTTTCTCGGTCCCGCAGGCTCTATACGCCTGCCAAACGCGCTGATGCCGCCGCTGATGAACAATCACGGCAATTACATCGTCTCGCTTGGTAATGTCTGTCGCTGGCTCGCGGGCCATGCCGAGGCGCTCGGCGTCGAGATCTATCCGGGCTTTGCCGCCACCGAACTGCTTTATAATGAGGCTGGTGCGGTGATTGGTGTTGCCACAGGCGATATGGGGATCGAAAAGAACGGCGAACCCGGATCCAGTTACACGCGCGGCATGGAATTGCTGGGCAAATATGTGCTGATCGGCGAAGGGGTTCGGGGCTCGCTTGCTAAGCAGTTGATCGCCAAGTTTGATCTGTCACGCGATAGCGATGTGCAGAAGTTCGGCCTTGGCATCAAGGAACTGTGGCAGGTCAAGCCTGAGCACCATAAGCCCGGTCTGGTGCAGCACTCGTTCGGCTGGCCACTGGACATGAAAACCGGTGGCGGCTCTTTCCTCTATCATCTGGAGGACAATCTGGTCGCGGTCGGCTTCGTCGTGCATCTGAACTACAAGAATCCCTATCTCTATCCGTTCGAGGAGTTCCAGCGCTTCAAGACCCATCCCGCCATCCGCAACACTTTTGAGGGCGCCAAGCGGATTTCCTATGGCGCACGGGCGATTACTGAAGGCGGCTATCAATCGGTGCCGAAATTGTCCTTCCCCGGTGGGGCGCTGCTGGGCTGTTCGGCGGGCATGGTCAATGTACCGCGCATCAAGGGTAGCCATAATGCTGTGCTGTCGGGGATGATGGCGGCGGAAAAGATTGCCGAGGCAATTGCCGCAGGTCGCGCCAATGATGAACCGGTCGAGATTGAAAACAGCTGGCGTGGCAGCGAAATCGGCACGGATTTGCGACGGGTGCGAAACGTCAAGCCACTGTGGTCGAAACTCGGCACGGTACTCGGCGTGGCGCTGGGCGGGCTGGATATGTGGACCAACCAGCTCCTCGGCTTTTCTGTCTTCGGCACGCTGAAACATGGCAAGACCGATGCTGAGAGCCTTGAACCGGCTGCACAGCATAAGAAGATCGACTACCCCAGGCCCGATGGTGTATTGACCTTCGACCGCCTGTCCTCGGTGTTCCTGTCGAACACCAATCACGAGGAAGACCAGCCGGTGCATCTGAAGGTCAAGGACATGGCCCTGCAGAAGAGCTCCGAGCTTGGCGTTTATGCCGGTCCGTCCAGCCGCTACTGTCCCGCCGGGGTTTATGAATGGGTGGAGAAGGAGGGCGAGCCGAGCTTCGTCATCAATGCCCAGAACTGCGTCCACTGCAAGACCTGCGACATCAAGGACCCGAACCAGAACATCACCTGGGTGCCGCCACAAGGAAGCGAAGGACCGGTTTATCCAAACATGTAATGTTTGGTGGGGCAGTCTGCGCGTCCGTGATATCCTGATCAGGCCGTTGGTTGGATATTTTTTTCAACCGTACCGGTTTGCACTTGAAATGACTTGCGAAAGCTGGTGATCGTCTATACGAAACGTCAATAGGTCAGCAATATTGACCTATTGACTGATTTGAGGAGATCACCTGTCATGTCTGCCGCAACCGCAAAGCCGGAATTCATCGTCAAGCCGAATGCGAACCCCATGCCGGAAGCAGAGCGCCTTGAGGCGTTCCAGAGCCTGGGCTTTGGAACGCTGTTCAGCGACCATATGGCGGTGATCCAGTGGAATGTGGTGAAGGGCTGGCATTCGGCGGAGATTACCGCGCGCGGGCCATTTGCCATCGATCCGGCAGCCGCGGTGCTGCATTACGCCCAGGAAATTTTCGAGGGCATGAAGGCGTATCGGACGGCTGAAGGTCGTGTCGTGCTGTTTCGCCCGGACGAAAATGCCCGCCGTTTTAACGAGTCTGCACGGCGCATGGCGATGCCGGAAATTCCTGAGGAGCTGTTTCTCGAAGCCATTGATAAACTGGTCAAGGCCGATGCGAAGTGGATTCCGGAGGGTGAGGGTAGCCTCTACCTGCGGCCTTTCATGTTCGCCAGCGAAGCGTTTCTGGGCGTGCGCCCGGCACGTGACTATATTTTCTGCGTCATCGCTTCGCCGGTTGGTCCCTATTTCAAGGGCGGCGCCAAGGCGGTGAAGATCTGGGTTTCGGAAAACTACACCCGCGCCGCGCCCGGCGGCACCGGTGCCGCCAAATGCGGCGGCAATTATGCCGCAAGCCTGATTGCCCAGCAGGAAGCGGTCGAGCATGGCTGCGATCAGGTGGCCTTCCTGGATGCTGCCGAGCACAAGTGGCTGGAAGAACTGGGTGGCATGAACGTGTTTTTCGTTATGGACGATGGTTCGCTGGTGACGCCGCCTCTGGGGGGCACGATCCTGCCGGGGATTACCCGCAATTCATTGATCTCTCTCCTCAAAGACCAGGGCATGACAGTGCATGAACGCCCGTATTCCTTCGATGAGTGGCAGGCGGATGCCAAAAGTGGCAAGCTGAAGGAAGCCTTCGCTTGCGGCACGGCGGCTGTGGTGGCCGGCATCGGCGAAGTCAAATTCACCGACGGTGGCTTTGTGATCGGCAATGGCGAGACTGGTCCGACCACCCTGAAAATCCGCGAGCAACTGGTCAATATCCAGCGCGGCAAGAGCAACGATCCGCATGGATGGGTGCGGCGGATCGAAGGCGTCTGATACAAAAGGCCGGGAGTGATCCCGGTCTTTTTAATTATATTCTCAATAGTAAATATGATTTTCTTTTCTATGCTTTGGCATGATTTACTGCGTGACGTGTAATATAAATCGCTACGCATTCTACGGTTGTCTGTAGCTTTTCACATTTTGCGCATAATTTGTTTTTATGGTTTACTTGGTTAGGTACGCAGGTTTCCCTTGCAAGCCAAACAAACTCACGCTTCCTTTGTTCTCGTTTGTCTTTCGGGAAAATCGCATTCACTTTTCCCCGACAGACCTTAAAGGCTGTTGAAGATCATGGCAGTGCATCCCGGAAATGCAGACCGCTTGAAACAACCACCAAGATCCATTTTTAACGCCATTTCGGATTGGGCCTTGGCCTCGGCGCTGTCGCGCATTGTCACCATTGGGTGTCTTGATATTGTGACGGCTAGTGGCAAGACGCTATCATTTGGTGACCGTACGGGTGACCCTGTCACCGTTCGCTTCGCCGATACGGCTGCCCAATGGGCTTTTTTGATCGATGCTGATATGCGGCTGGGCGAGTTCTATATGGATGAGCGGTTCTTTGTCGATCAGGGAACCATGTTCGATTTCGTATCCATGGTGTTGCGGGAGGCGCAAAACGCTACCCATCCACTGATCGCCCGGATTATCGACGATGTGAGGACCCGGTTCAGGATCTTTCGCCATCGCAATCTTCCAGCCAGATCCAAACAGAATGTCGCGCACCATTACGATCTGGATGCACGGCTTTACGAACTCTTCCTAGATGAAGACCGCCAGTATTCCTGCGCCTATTTCGAGCATGATACCCAGAGCCTGGACGACGCCCAGCGCGCCAAGAAAGACCATCTTGCCGCCAAGCTGCGCCTCAAGCCGGGAAACCGTGTGCTCGATATCGGCTGCGGCTGGGGTGGTCTCGCCCTGCATTTGGCCGATAGGGCTGTCGGCGGAGAGGTCGTGGGCGTCACCTTGTCCGAAGAGCAGCTAGCCTATGCGGTGAAGCGGCCCCGCAAGCCTGCCACAGAAGCGGCCAATGTCGATTTCCGGCTGATGGATTATCGCAGCCTGGAAGGGTCGTTCGACCGCATCGTCTCGGTCGGCATGTTCGAGCATGTCGGCCTTGCGGCTTACAGGACGTTTTTCAGCAAATGCAGCGCGCTGCTGGCCAATGACGGCGTGATGGTGCTGCACACGATCGGCTGTTCCGCAACGCCAGGCTTTACCACGCCATGGCTCGACAAATATATCTTCCCCGGCGGCTATATTCCGGCACTGTCAGAGATTGTTCCTGAAATTGAAAAGGCTGGCCTGACGATCACCGATGTCGAGGTGCTGCGCATCCACTATGCCAAAACCTTGCGCCATTGGCGCGACCGCTTCACCGCCCGATGGGCAGACGCAGCCGCTCTCTACGACGACCGCTTCTGCCGGATGTGGGACTATTATCTATCAACCGCCGAAGCCGCCTTCTATCACGAGGATCTCGTTGTCTTCCAGATCCAGATAACCAAGAAAAACAACGTCCTGCCGCTGACCCGGGATTATATTCTGACGGAAAGATAAGGGCGTCGCCCATCGTGGGTATGGGCGACACTTGATTGCTTACAACAGCGTCCCGCTCAAGATCACCAACGCGACGGTGAAATAAATCACCAGTCCGCTGACATCCACCAGCGTCGCCACGGCAGGAGCCGAGGCGCTGGCAGGGTCGAGGCGCAGGCGTTGCAGCAGGAAGGGAAGCATCGAGCCCGCCATCGAGCCGAACGTGACGATGCCGATCAGGGCTGAAAACACGGTGAAGCCGACCAGCAGCCAGTGATCGCCGTAATTATAGAGACCCATGTGCTGCCACAGCGCAATGCGAACGAAACCAACCAGACCGAGAATGGCCCCCAGCGTCATGCCCGTGGGCAATTCCCGGATGGCAACCCGCCACCAGTCGGAAAGCTTCAATTCGCCCACCGCCAGCGCCCGGATAATCAGCGACGTTGCTTGTGAACCGGAATTGCCGCCTGAGCTCATGATCAGCGGGATGAACAGGGTCAGCACCACGGCCTTTTCCAGCTCGCCTTCAAAATATTGCATGGCGCTGGCCGTCAGCATTTCGCCGAGGAACAGGGCAGCGAGCCAGCCGGCCCGCTTCTTGATCATCCCGGCAAAGCCGATCTGCATATAGGGCTTGCCGAGTGCTTCCATGCCGCCGAATTTCTGGGCGTCTTCGGTCGTGTCGGCAATCATCGTATCGATCACGTCATCGACGGTGACAATGCCCAGCATCTGACCTGTATCGTTGGTGACGGGCAGGGCCAGCAGATTGTTGCGGCGGATCAGGCGAGCCACTTCTTCCTGCGTCATCAACGGGCCTGCATGCACAACGCCATGACATTGGGCGACCGACAGAATGGAGGCTTCTGGCTCTACGGTGATCAGCCGCCGCAGCGTGACCACGGCAATAAGCGTCCGGGTGATACGGTCCAGCACATAAATCGCATAGACGGTCTCGCTAGCATTTTCGACCATCCTTACATGCGCCAGTGTTTCGGCCACCGTGAAATCATCGGGAACGCTGACGAATTCCGTTGTCATGATCGATCCAGCGGTGCGCTGCGGATAGGCCATCAGATGTTCGACGGCATGGGCCGTGGCCGCATCAAGCCGCGAGAAGATCACCATGCGGCAGCGGTCGTCCATCGCCTGGAAAATGTCGGCGACCCGGTCGTGGGCAGTGGCTTTCAGCAGGCGCACGGCGGTATCGACCGGCAGGGCCGCAATGATGTCGGCAGCATGCACCAGTTCGGGGCGGGCAATGACGCGCAGCGCCTTTGGCTGCGGCAGGCTTGCCAGCATGGCGGCGGCTTCGGAATTGTCGAGCGCGTTGAGCTGTTCAATCCGGTCCGTAACGGTCACGACATTAAGGCTGTCGTTGAGAAGGTGGCGGGCAGCATGACCGGCCCGCAGAGGAAGGCGTTGGATATTCATTGTGCTTGCCTTTCCGTCGATCCGCCGTAGCGCAACCGACCGGCAAGCTGACGGAACCGTCAGAGCAGGGCGACCGCGTACGGCATGGACAATCGACTGCTACTGTCGCTTGGCATCTTATCGATGACTCCGTTGAAATCCGTGCGGAAAGCTCCCGCCCGTTGATATTAGCTGCGCCTCTGCCTGCGCAAAGTCAAGAGGGGGATGGTGGCTCAAACCGGGGCGAAAGCGTGCGACGTACTACACAAATCGGTGATTGCCGGCTCTGTCTGGATATAGGCGTCATCTCGATGTTTATTTCGCTATCCCGTTGTCCGGCGCGTGCAGAAATTTCTGAGGTGATGCAAGGACTTGCTCAATAAATTTCACCGTGGCTTTCGAAGGGGAAAACCGGTGGGCGCAGCACTCACGCTCAGTTAACCATGCATACAAAACACACTCAAGACCCGCTGCTGGCACGGGCCGGTAACGTGCTTTCTGTGCTTGTTTAAGGAGCGGTCAGGACGCTGATCGGCGCTGTAGCGCAACCGAGATCAGGAAGACCACGAGGCCGAGGAGCGACAGGACTGCGCCGACATAGCCCGTTGCGCCATAGCCATAACCGGCGGAAATCACCATGCCACCCAGCCAGGCGCCCAGCGCATTGGCAATATTGAAGGCCGAGTGGTTCGATGCCGCCGCCAGCGTCTGGGCGTCGGCTGCGACATCCATCAGTCTCGTCTGCACGGCGGGACAGGCGGCGAAACCGCAGCCGGTCAGGAAGACGCAGATGCACAGCATAACCGGATTGGCGGCTGTCAGCGAAAAGATCGTCATCAGCACGACGTTGAAGGCCAGCATGCCGCCGATTGTGCCGTTCAGCGAGTAATCGGCCATGCGTGAGCCGACGACATTGCCGACATTCATGCCGATGCCGAACAGCGCCAGCACGACGGCAATCATCGATGCGGGCATCCCGGCGGTGTCGGTGGTGGTCTTGGCGATATAGCTGAAGATCGAGAACATGCCACCAAAGCCGACCGCGGCGACAGCAAGCGACAACCAGACTTGCAACCGACCGAAAGCGCCGAGTTCGCGGCGAATGCTGGCACCTTCTGCTACCGTGTCCTTACGCAGGTTGAACGCGATCAGCACCGCCGTCAGCGCGGCAATTGCCCCGACCAGCATGAAGGCGGCCCGCCAGCTCATCATCTGGCCAAGGAAGGTGGCAAATGGCGTGCCGATCAGCGTCGCAATGGTCAGGCCCAGCATGACGCGGCCAACGGCGCGCGCCCGCTTGTGCGGCTCGACCATCGATGCGGCCACCAGGGCGGCAACGCCGAAATAGGCGCCATGCGGCAGGCCGGTGATGAAACGCAGGACAGTGAAACTCAGAAAGCCCGGGGCCATTGCACTGGTGATATTGCCAAGAGCAAACAGGCCCATCAGCATCAGTAGCAATGTCTTGCGTGGCAGCTTTGCCGCCAGCGCGGCAATGATCGGCGCTCCGACGACCACGCCCAATGCATAGGCGCTGATCACGCGTCCCGCCTCGGGTACGCTGACGGAATAGGTCTGCGCCACTTCAGGCAGGAGGCCCATGATGGCGAACTCGCCGGTGCCGATGCCAAACCCACCAACGGCCAGCGCAAATTCAATCAACAGGACGGTGCGCGGCGACAGGGCAGCTTCGGTCCGGACCGGACTTGGCCTGACAGGCGAGGGGGCAAAGCGGATCGTATCGTTCATAAAATCATCCCGGCACCGGAGCAAGGCTGGTGCTGTTCAATAGAAAAGGCAGCAGGGAAGACTGCTCGAAGCAGCTGAGTCGCGAAGTAACGCATTTGGCGTACCCATCATGAAGTTGCTAACCTTGTGGCGTTCATGCGCGAAGCAAGACGGCGAAGGTCGCAAACCTGCGGACGGGATAGTCAAACGTTATGACCTTACCTTTAACATGCATGTGTGCATTGCGGTAGAATGATAATGATCATCTTGATCTTTTCGGGTGCACACCCGATTTGCAACACACGCATGCAACATAATCGGCGGCGGACCGTTAAAATGCGTTGTCGTGCGGTTTCAACGTAAGGCACACCAGTCTGAAACTGGGCGTCGGTCAAAAGGAGCAGCGCGGGAATGAAAATCAAGGCCGTTTTCAATCGGGAGGGTGGGACCTTTCGCACCACCGACATGGATGCCTACTGCACGCGCGCTGAGCAAATCTTTCGCGATGCCGGTCATGAGATCGAAACCATGGCCGTTGATGGCCGTGATATCGTCAAAACCCTCGAGGCCGCTGCACAGCAGGGGTATGACGCGCTGATCGCCGGTGGCGGCGACGGGACCATATCGGCGGCCGCCGGCATTGCTTGGAAAGCCGGTCTGCCGCTCGGCGTCGTGCCCGCTGGAACGATGAACCTGTTTGCACGCTCGCTGAAACTGCCACTCGATATCTGGCAGGTTCTGGAGGTGCTGGCATCGGCGCAGGTTCAATCCGTTGACATCGCCACCGCCAATGGGCAGCCGTATGTCCACCAGTTCTCCGCTGGTCTGCACGCCCGCATGGTCCGCCTTCGCAACCGGATGGACTATGCCTCGCGCTTTGGCAAAATGCGGGCCAGTACCAGTGCGGCGATCAGCGTGATGTTCAATCCGCCTCGCTTCGACGTCGTCTTCGATATCGACGCCGATGGACGCCAGGATAGCAAGGAAGTGTCCGCCGTTTCGGTCTGCAACAACCCGGTTGGAACAAATCCATTGTTTTATGCCGATGATATCACCACCGGGCAACTCGGCATTTATCTTGCTGCCCCACTCGATTCGGTCGGATTGGTGGGGTTGGCGATTGATATTCTGCGCGGCAAGCTCACGGAAAACCAGGCCGTCACGTCGGCCACCTCACAAATCGTCAAGTTGCATTTCCCAAAACATCGCCACGGTGTCGCCTGCGTGATTGATGGAGAACTGCTGCACATGCCCCGAGACGTGGAGATCAAAATCCATCCAGGCGAACTGAAGGTCTTGGCACCAGCCCTTCCGGCCTAGTGCACCTCATAGAAACCCCCGGACGAGCCGGGCGTTGAAACTGTCATACTTTTATCAAAGCTTTAATGCGTAAACGCAGCCGCAATCAGGGCCTTGGTGTAATCTTCCGCCGGGCTTTCGAAAATGTCGTCCGTCGGCCCTTCCTCAACGATTTTGCCGTTTTTCATCACGATCACATGGTCGGAAATCGCCTTGATCACCGACAGATCGTGGCTGATGAACACGTAGGACAGGTCATGCTTCTGTTGCAGGTCGCGCAATAGCTCAATCACTTGCCGCTGCACGGAGCGGTCCAGCGCCGAGGTCGGTTCATCTAGGATCACCACTTTCGGCTTGAGGATCATCGAGCGGGCGATGGCGATGCGCTGACGCTGGCCGCCGGAAAATTCATGCGGATAGCGGTTGCGCGAGGCCGGATCGAGGCCAACTTCCTTCAAGGCGGCAATGGCGCGCTTGTCGCGCTCCGCCTTGCTAAGATCAGGCTCGTGCACGTAAAGCCCTTCGGTGATGATCTCGCCAACCGTCTGGCGTGGCGAGAGCGAGCCGTAGGGGTCTTGGAAAACCAACTGCAATTGTCGGCGGAAGGGACGCATCCCGGCGCGGTCGAGGCCGGAAATATCCGTTGTTTCGAAGCTGAACCGGCCATCGGCGGAGAGCAGCTTCAGCAGCGCCCGACCCAACGTTGATTTGCCCGAACCGGATTCACCGACGATGCCGATGGTCTGGCCCTGACGAAGCTTCAGATTGACATGATCGACGGCGCGGAACTTTCGATTGCCCTTGAATAGGATGCCGGAGCTGATGTTGAAATCCACCACGACATTGCGGCCTTCGAGAATGACCGGCGCATCGGAGGGCGGTGCCACTTTGGAGCCTGAGGGCTCGGCGGCCAGCAGCATCTTGGTGTAATCAGCCTGGGGGCGCTCAAAAATATCGTCACGGCTGCCCTGTTCGACAATTTCGCCGCGCCGCATCACCGCCACTCGGTCGGCAACATGCTTGACCACACCGAGGTCGTGGGTGATCAGCACGATGGCCATGCCGAAGCGTTTTTGCAGATCGGCGAGAAGATCGAGGATCTGCGCCTGGATCGTTACGTCCAGCGCCGTGGTTGGCTCGTCGGCGATCAGCAGGTCCGGCTCGTTGGCGAGCGCCATGGCGATCATCACGCGCTGGCGCTGGCCACCGGACAATTCATGCGGATAGCTGTCGATCCGCCGCTCCGGTTCCGGGATGCCGACCAGCTTCAGCAGTTCCAGCACGCGGGCGCGCGCCTTCGACCGGCTCATGCGGCGGTGAAAAATCAACGGCTCGGAAATCTGCTTGCCGACCGTGTAGAGCGGATCGAGCGAGGTCATCGGTTCCTGAAAGATCATGGTGATCTTCGAGCCGCGCACGTCGTTCAGCGTCGAGATGCTGGCGCCTGCCAGCTCTGTTTCGCCGTAGCGGGCTGAACCGGCGACCTGTCCATTCGAGGCCAGCAGTCCCATAATGCCCATCATCGTCTGGCTTTTGCCGGAGCCGGATTCACCGACGATGGCCAGCGTCTCGCCTTTCTTGACATCGAAGGAGATGCCTTTGACGGCATTCACCTCGCCATCGGGCGTGGTGAAGGTGACCTTCAGGTCCTTGACGGTCAGTACCGTCTGGTTTTCGGTCTTGTCCATGCTTATCGGTCCTTGGGATCAAGCGCATCGCGCAGCCCGTCGCCTACGAAATTGAGCGAAAACAGGGTGACGACGAAGAAAGTGGCCGGGAATATCAGCAGCCATGGCGTGTTTTGAATGTTTTGCGCGCCATCCGAAATCAAGGTTCCCCAGCTGGCCAATGGGGCCTGTACACCAAGGCCGAGGAAGGAAAGGAAGCTTTCGGTGAGGATCACCTGCGGCACCACCACGGTGACGAAGACGATAACCGGGCCAATGGTGTTGGGAATGATATGGCGGCGAATGATCTGCCAATCCGTCAAGCCCAGAGCCTCTGCCGCGCCGACGAATTCACGCCGTTTCAACGACAGGGTCTGACCGCGGACGATCCGGGCCATTTCCAGCCATTGTACGGCGCCGATCACCAGGAACATCAGCAGGATGGAGCGGCCGAAAAACACCACCATCACCACGACGAGAAACACGAAGGGCAGCGAGTAAAGGATTTCGACGATGCGCATCATCACATTGTCAACTCGTCCGCCAAGATAGCCGGAGGTTGCCCCATAGATCACCCCGATACCGAGGGAAACGAGGCTGGCGGCAATACCGACGGCAATCGAGATCTGTCCGCCCAGCATGACACGAACCATCAGATCGCGGCCATTGCTGTCGGTGCCGAAGAAGAAATATTCTTGGCTGACACGTCCGCTTAACGTCATGGAAAGCTGGTCGGGCGTGGTCTCAGTGACGCGGGTGTCATGAAATTCGTTGACCCGGTCGAAATAGCGGATTGTCCGTGGATCGACGGGCTTGTCAGAGGAGATTTTGGCAGTAAACGTGCCGCTTTCCACCGTAAAACTGTCCAGTTTCAGCCGCGCCCGTGTCGCAGCACTTTCCGCTACCTGTTGAAGAGAAGCAGGGTCGGGAAAGGGTTTTAGGCTCGGAGGCACCGAAACATAGGAGGAAAACACCTGGTCATAGCTGTGGCTGCTGAACAAAGGCCCGGCAAAAGAGAACAGGGCAATGAGCAACAGGATCACACAGCCGCCCATGGCTGCTTTGTTGCGGCGGAACCGCAGGAGTGCCAACTGGCCCAGGCTGCGGCCTTCAATCGAAGGGGAGGTGATGGTAGTATCAGTCATGGCGGACCCTCGGATCGAGCAGGCCGTAGGCGATGTCAACAAGCAGATTGAAGACGATCACGAAGATCGAAACCAGCAGAACGGTTGCCATCACCAGCGGATAGTCCCGGTTCAGGGCGCCGATGACAAAGAAACGTCCGACGCCCGGGATGGTGAAAATGCTCTCGACCACGGCTGAGCCGGTTAAAAGAGCCGCGGCTGCCGGCGCGAGATAGGAAATAACCGGCAGCAGCGCGCCGCGCATGGCATGGGTTATGATGACCGTGCGCGATGGCAGGCCGTAGGCGCGGGCCGTGCGGATATGGTCGGTATGCAAGGCTTCGATCATCGAGCCGCGGGTAAGGCGGGCGATAATGGCGACTTGTGGCAGGGCCAGTACGGTAATCGGCAGCGCCAGATAATAGAGCGAGCCATCACCCCAGCCACCGGCGGGAAGCCATGACAGCATGAGGGCGAAAATCAGCGTCAACACTGGCCCGACCACGAAATTCGGCACGGTAATGCCAATCGTCGCAAAGGACATGACCGTAAAATCGATCCAGCCGTTTTGGCGAAGCGCGGCGATTGTTCCCAGAATGACGCCTAAAATCAGCGCGATAATCAGCGCGGTGCCGCCAAGCTTGATAGAATAGGGAAGCGCCTGCGAAATCAACTGGGCAACGGTATTGTCCTTGTAGACGAAGCTCGGACCAAAATCCCCTTGGAAGGCATTGGCGAGATAATGCAGATATTGCTTCCACAAGGGATCGTTGAGGTGGAATGTCGCGATGATATTTTCCATGGTTTGCGGCGGCAATGGCCGTTCAAGGCTGAACGGTCCACCCGGCGCAAAGCGCATCAGGAAAAATGAAATGGTCACGACGATAAAGATCGTCGGTATCGCGCTCATCAGTCGGCGCAGAACAAAGTTGATCATGGTCAAATAGCAGACGCGCGGCCAGACCTTTCGGTCCCCGCGCGTCGCTCTCCTTTGAGGTTACTTGGACAGGCTCAGATACTTGGAGAGGTGCCAATCAACACCGCTGTCGCCCCAGCCCTGTACCTTTTCAGAAACCATCCACAGATTGGACCGGAAATAAAGCGGCATGATCGGCTGGTCCTTCACCTGAATGGCTTCAGCCTGTTTCATCAGCTCCATGCGCTTGGCCGGATCTGTTTCCTTATAGGATTTCGCCATCAGCGCGTCGAATTCCGGGTTGTTCCAATGCGGATAATTGAAGGTCTTGTTGTCGCTGATTTGCAGCGCCAGGAAGTTTTCCGGGTCGGCGTAGTCGGCAGCCCAGGCCGCACGGGCAACGTTGAACTTGCCGCCTTCCTGCAAGTAGGAGTAATGCGAGGCCACATCGAGATTGGTCAGCTTGACCGTGGCGCCAAAGGTGGTCTTCCACATATCGGCAATGGCGGTTGCCAGCCGTTCGTGGTCCGCATTGGTGTTATAGCGAATTTCGATGTTGAGGGGCTTGCCGCCCTTGCCGTAACCGGCCTCTTTCATCAATTCAACGGCCTTGTCCTCGCGGTCGATCTGCGAAAGCTTGGCAAATTCAGGCTGTGGGCCGGCACCATAGCCTTCCATGCCCGGCGGCACAAAGCTATAGGCCGGGATCACGGCGCCAGAGCGAATGTCATTGGCAACGAAATCACGATCAACGGCCATGGACAGAGCCTGGCGGACCCGCACGTCGCTATAGGGGGCTTCGCGGGTGTCGAAAGCATAGTATTCTGTCGCGAGCGACGGCGTTGCATGAACCTGAGAGCCGAAGGACGCCTTGAGGCGTTTCAACTGGTCGAGTGGCAGGCCATAGCTGACATCCAGTTCCTTGGCTTCATAGCGACGCTGCGCTGCGGCCTGGTCGTCGATCGGGTAAAAGATCACCTTGTCGAGCTTGACGTTTTTCGCATCCCAGTAATTTTCATTCTTGACGACGGTCAGGCTGTCATTCGGCACATGGGCTTGCAGCTTGAAGGCGCCGTTCGAAACCATGTTGCCGGGCTTGACGAACTGCTCGCCGAACTTTTCGTAATTGGCCTTGCTGATCGGCAGCGAGGTGTAGTGCGTCATCAGCTGCAGGAAGAAGGGGGTCGACTGTTCCAGCGTGATTTCCAGCGTGTGATCGTCGACGGCTTTGACGCCGAGATGTTCGGGCGGCAATTCACCCTTGTTGACCTTCTGGGCATTTTTGATCGGATAGAGAATATTGGCATATTCGGCGGCTGTCTTCGGATTTTCCTCACGCTGAAGCGAGAAGACGAAATCGCCAGCCGTTAGCGCAGAGCCGTCAGACCACTTGGCATCCTTGCGGAGGTTGAATGTATAGACCGTGCCATCCGTCGAGATTTTCCAGCTTTCGGCCACGCCTGGCTGGATTTTGCCCGCATTGTCAAACACAACGAGACCTTCGTAGAGGTCCTGCATGATGTGACCTTCGATGTCTATCGAGATATGGGCCGGATCGAGCGACTTGGGTTCGGCACCATTGCCGCGCCGAAGCACCGCTTCCGCCAATGCACTGCTTGCACCAAACAGCAGGGAACCTGCCAGCACTGCCGTTGCCAATCTGATTTTCATCTGGGTCATTCTTGTTGTCTCCGCGCCCGTGGGGAATTCGTTCGGTTGTTGACCAAATGGTAAAATTGCCCAAAAAACAAGCCCTGCCTTCAAAAAAACATTGTCGGTTTCTGACAACAGGCACTTTGTGCTCAAAAGGCAAAATGTTTTCCACAGTCTAGCCCGGCCTCCCCAGGATTTCAGGGGAAGTTGGTGCTCCATTCTGTGTGTTAGCAGTATTTTAGTATTTTATTATAGGGATTGCGATCTCAGTGGGATCACATTTCGCTGAGCGATTCTGCTGACGCGAGGTCCAAAGAGGACGGGCCGCGCCTTTTACAGGCGCGGCAGATAGGTCCGGTAATCGAAATCCGACACGGTGCGCAGGTATGTGATCGCTTCCTTGCGCTTGGTGTCACCATAGAGCTGGCGATACTCACGACCAAACATATCCGCGATGAAATCAGACGTGCGGAAGGCATCGACTGCGGTCAGGAAGTCATGGGTTAGCAGGTCCGGGCTGGTGGCTGGCGCATCAGGCATGGTGACTGGGCCGGGATCGAGATCGGCCTCCAGCCCCTTCAACATGCCGCCGAGAATGGCGGCGAGCAGCAGATGCGGATTGGCGTCGGCGCCTGCCACCCGGTGCTCGATCCGTGCTGCCGGACCGTCTTTATCTGGAATGCGAATCGCGGTGCCGCGATGGCCAAAACCCCAGTCGATCCGGTCGGGCGCAAAGGAGCCGGGCTGGAAACGGCGGTAGGAATTGGCAAAAGGCGCAAAAATCAGCTGTGCTTCCCGCATGGTCTGCAACAGGCCCGCCGTCACCGATTTCAGCTTGACCGGTTCGCCACCCTTGGCGTCGAGAATATTGCGACCCTCGGCATCAATAATGCTGACATGCACATGCAGGCCGGAGCCTGCCTGGTCGCCATAGGGCTTGGCCATGCAGGTGGATTTCAACCCGTGGCGACGGGCGGCAAATTCGGCGACGCGCTTCAGATAGATACAGTCATCCGCCGCCGCCATGGCGTCGGGCCGGTGCAGAAGATTGACCTCGAACTGGCCGGGGCCGAATTCTGCCGTCGTCGCATCGGCGGGCAGGCCCATGGCATCGGCATAGGCACGCACGGTGGCGAGATAATCCTCCATCGCTCCGGTTGCCCGCATGTCATACAGCTGAAAGCCGTTCGGCTCGCCGCGATAGGTCAGCGCCTTGGGCGGCATGGGCCGCCCGGTTTCGCGCCAATCATCCTCCATCACGTAAAATTCCAGCTCGGTCGCTACGACCGGGGTCAGACCCAAGGTCGAAAACCGCTCCAGCACCCGGGCCAAAATGGCGCGCGGGCAGACGAAGTGCGGCTGGCCCTCCAGGGTATGCATAGTGGCAAGCACCTGTCTGGAGCCTGATGGTGCCCAGGGCATGGGGCTAAGCGAACGCTTGTCGGGAATGCACAGGCCATCGGGATCGCCCAAGGTCAGCGAAATGCCGGTCAGGTCGTCATTATCATCGCCCCAGATATCCAGCGACTGGGTGGAAGCGGGCAGGCGGACGCTGTTTTTCCAGACCTTATCCTCGGCACTGAGCGGGATCATCTTGCCGCGCAGATCGCCGTTCATGCCCACCAGCAGGATTTCGATCCGGGCCTGCGGGTCGGGAGCGGTGCTGGTGGAGGCGTCGATCTGGGTCATGGCGGGCTTTCGAAAGAGGTCTGCCAGCCCTTGGCGGTTCTTGCCAAAGCTGGGGCATATCGTCATGGTCGTAGCGGATAAATTGTCGCCTTTCAATGCGACACCGCCGCCTAAGGATGCCTGCCATGAACGAGAAACCTGCCACCCTTTCCAATCTTGCCGCCATCGATGCCGCCCATCATCTGCACCCGTTCAACGACACAAAAAAGCTGAACGAGGCGGGTGTCCGTATTATCGAGCGCGCCGAAGGCGTCCATATCTGGGATGCGACGGGCAAGAAATATCTGGATGCGTTTGGCGGGCTGTGGTGCGTCAATGTCGGCTATGGCCGCAAGTCGATTGCCGATGCGGCCTATGCGCAAATGCAGGAATTACCCTATTACAACACGTTTTTCGGCTCCACCACGCCACCAGCGACGTTGCTGGCGCAGAAGGTTACCAGCCTGGCCGGGCCGCAGATGAACCATGTGTTCTTCACCAATTCGGGTTCCGAGGCCACGGATACCTGGTTTCGCCTGGCGCGGGTTTATTGGAAGGCACTCGGTCATCCCACCAAGACCCAGGTTATTGCCCGCAAGAATGGCTATCACGGCTCGACTGTGGCGGGCGCTTCGCTGGGCGGTATGAAATATATGCATGAACAGGGCAATCTGCCGATTGAGGGCATTCATCACATCAATCAGCCCTATTGGTATGGCGAGAGCGGCACCCTGTCACCTGACGAGTTTGGCCTGAAGGCCGCGCAGGAGCTGGAAGCGAAAATTCTGGAACTTGGCGCGGAAAACGTTGCGGCTTTCGTGGCCGAACCCGTGCAAGGGGCGGGCGGGGTTATCATTCCGCCGCAGACCTATTGGCCGGAGATCGTCCGGATCTGCAAGCACTATGACGTTCTGCTGGTCTCGGATGAAGTGATCTGCGGCTTTGGCCGGTTGGGCAGCTGGTTCGGCTATCAGCATTTCGGTTTCGAGCCAGATCTGGCTCCGATTGCTAAGGGCCTATCATCAGGCTATCTGCCGGTCGGTGGCGTGCTGGTCTCGGATCGGGTGGCCGAGGTGCTGATCAATGAGGTCGGCGATTTCAATCATGGCTATACCTATTCCGGCCATCCGGTCTGCGCAGCAGCGGCATTGGAAAATATCCGCATTCTGGAAGAAGAAAAATTGGTGGAACGGGTACGCGACGATATCGGCCCGTATTTCGCCAAAGCGCTGGCTTCGCTTGCCGATCATCCTTGCGTGGGCGAGGTCGTCAGCCTTGGGCTGATCGGCGCAGTGCAACTGACGGCTGACAAGGCGTCGCGCCGTCGTTTTGCCAAGCCCGACGATGTCGGCGCGCAAGTGCGCAATCAGTGCGTTGCCAATGGCGTGATTGTCCGCGCCACCGGCGACCGCATGCTGTTTTCGCCGCCGTTTATTATCTCCCGCGCCGAGGTCGATGAGGCGGTGGAGGTTTTAGGCAAGGCGCTGGACTGGCTGCGCGACACTTATCGCGAATAGGTCACGTTATACCAAGGTCATTTTCAATGACCTTGGTATCAGGCGGGTTTCCAATCAAAGGGCAGGGGCGCTTCGCGGAAGGCGAAGCGGTCGAGATGGCTGGAGACCACGCCTTTGTAGCGCTCCAGCAACTCGTCGTTTTCCGCTTCGATAGTGACGGTCAGTCCTGCCTCGTCGCAGGTCATCACGGCGGTGGCCGTGTCGAACGTCACTGTGCCTTGGTTTTCGCCAAGCTCGACGGTCAGTTTATGGCTCCAGTGCTTGCAGAGCTGCTGGACATATTTCCAACCGTGTTCAGTGGGGACGATGGCAATGGTTTTGGTCATGGTCAAAGCCTTTCAATCTTGCTGGCTGCTTCATCGAGAATGCGGGCGACATCCAATTGCGTCTCGCGCGATACGTCGTCCTGGGCGAGCCGGTCATGGATCACGGCCCGTAGATTATGGATTGCCCGGCGCACCGGCCCGGCATCGGTGCGTTCGGTCAATTTGGCAAGGGCGGTCAGCCGGGCGATGGCGATCTCTACCGCCTCGGCATTGTCGTCGAGGTGGATTTTTCCGGCCTCGGTAATGCCCAGTAATTTGCGGGCACCCTCGGTCTGCTGTTCTTCGGCCAGGCCCATATCCAGCAACAGGGTCATGGTCGGATAGATCACGCCGGGGCTGGGCGCATAGGCACCGCCCGAGAGCCGCTCGATTTCGCGGATCAGGTCATAGCCATGGCGCGGCAGTTCCGAAATCAGCTTCAGCAGCACCAGCCGCAATTCGCCGGTCTCAAACATCCGGCGGCGTTCGCCATCGCGTCCGCGCCCATGCTTGCCGTCCGGCCCTTTATGCCCAAAGGGGCCGCCGCGCATCGCGTGCATCAGGTCGGCAAGCGGATGACCACCTCTGCCTCCCCCTCGGCCACCATGTTCGCCTTGATAGTCATGTGAATGAGAAAATCGCATTGTGTATCTCCGATACGTTTTTATAGGTCTAAGATATATCTTAGATAAAATCTATCAAGAGGCGTTGCGATTTTTTTGCCAGATCGAAATGTCAGGGCGTAGCGGAATAATAGAGGGCGTAGCCGAAGGAATAGAGCGAATGCGGCCGTCCATGCAGGAAGGGCAGGGCGATTTCGCCGACCGATTGTGCCTGTAGGCCTGGATAGGTGGCGATCCAATCCTTCATGGCCTTTGGCATTTCCGGATTGGGCCTGCCGAAATTGCGCCAAATCACCAGCAGCGGATGCTGTGCATCGAAACGCGCCGGTACAGGTACGCCGCTGGTCGGGGGGACGGTAACGGCAATATCGGGTGCATGCAGGCGGATGTTGCCAGCCATTTGCTGATCGCTGGTCAGCACCAGAACCGGACGGCTTGGCGCAGAGGCCAGTGCTGTGGAAACGGCCTGGCCATAGGGGACATTCTGCTTCTGGTAATGGCCGATAATGCCGGCGCCTACTACGCGACCATAGAGGATCATCGGCACCAGCACCATGATAGCAAGCGCGACGACCAGAAAGCGACGCAACTGTCCTTCTTCGCCCAGGCCCGCCGCTTCGACTTTCAGGCAAAGATAAAGCGGCAGCATCAGGAAACAGGGCGCAAGCCAACGGTCCTTGATGGCGCTCACTCCGCCGAAGATTACCATCAGCGCCAGAACCGCGACCACCAGCAGCATCATCCGGCCCAGCAGCCGGGTCCATTCATTGCTGGCGGACAAAACGGAGGCGGCTGGACGCGGCAGATGAGGGAAGGGCAAGGTACGGGCGAAGGGTATCAATAGCAGCGCCATGGTGGGGGCGGCGCTGGCCAGAACGGCAGTGCTGAGCGATGTCAGCCCCTTGAAGATCTGCTGTGGCAGGCTGGTAATGTTGTCATCGGTCATTTTACCCAGCGTATTGCGGGTCGCTTCCTGCATATGCTGGAAAAACCACAGGGCATGCGGCAGCGCGATGGCCAGTGCCACGCCAGCCGTCAGCAGGATGCGCCAGTCCAGCACGCGCCTGCGAAACTTCGGCTCCGCCAGGATGGCGAGGAAGGCGGCGCTGACCAATAGAACGAAGTTGTATTTGGAAATAAACCCACAGCCAATGGCAGCCCCGGTCAGGGCATAGCTCCAGATGCTGGGCGATTTCAGAGTCCGCAACACCCCGAACAACAACAGCGCGGTGCAGAAAATCAGCGCGACGGTATGGGTCAGGTCTCGCTGTGCCTCAAAGCTGATCTGCGGCATGGTCAACAGGCTCAGGCAGGCGATGATGACGAGATCCCGGCTTTTCAGCACCTGCGCCGCAGCCAGCGCGATCAGCGCGTAGCTGGCAAACAGCATCAGGTTTTTCAATAGCGCCAGCGCCAGCCGGTTAGGGCCGAGCAGTTCCACCACCCCATACTGGATCCAGTTGTAGAACGGCGGCTGGCTGTCGTAGCCGATCGACAGCCATTGCGCATAATAAAGCTGCTGGCCTTCGTCTAGTTCGAGCGACGCGGGTAAGGCCAGACGCACCAGCACCTGAACGAGAAAATAGACGCCCAGGAGAAGGAAGAGGGAAGCGGGCTTCTGCCGGAGCGTCGAAATCATCTCAGATGTCCCTGGTATCCGGTGCTTGGTCGTAGGTCTTGCGGATCACATAGGCACGCGGTGTATCGTAGGAACGGGTCAGCATTTCCGCGACAATGCCAGTGGTGATCATCTGGATCGAGGCCAGGAACAGCATAACGCCGACCAGCAGCAGCGGCCGCGTGCCGATATCCTCGCCCATCAGCTTGATGACGAACAGATAGAACAGGATCAGCGCGCTGAGCGTGCCGATGAAAAAGCCGATCATCCCGAAGAAATGGCCAGGCCTTTGGCGAAAGCGCATGAAAAACAGCACGGCCAGCAGATCGAGCACGACGCGTGCGGTGCGCGAAATACCGTATTTCGAGGTGCCGAACTGGCGGGCATGGTGATTGACAACGGTCTCGCCGATCCGCGACGATGGAATGACGCTGGCGACCCAGGCCGGGATGAAGCGGTGCATGCCGCCCATGATGCTGATCTGCTTGATGATCTGGGCGCGGTAGAGTTTCAGGCCGCAGCCATAATCGTGGATGCGTACGCCTGTGACCTTGCCGATCAGCCGGTTGGCACACCAGGAGGGGATCTTGCGCAGCACCAGTGCATCCTGCCTGGCCTTGCGCCAGCCGCAAAGCAGGTCGAGATCGCGGCTTTCCAACTCGGCGATCATCCCGGGAATATCGTGCGGGTCGTTTTGCAGGTCGCCGTCCAGCGAGGCGATCAGCCGTCCGCGTGCGGCGTCGAAACCGGCCTGAAGGCCTGCCGCCTGGCCGAAATTGCGCTGGAACTCGATGATTTTCAGGTCGAGGCCTTCACGGCCGAGATAGGTCTGCGCCCGGCTCAATGTCCGGTCGGTGGAGCCGTCATCGATGACAATCAGTTCCCAGGGCTTGCCGAAATCCTTCAGCGCTTCCATCACCCGCTCGATCATCCGACCAATATTGTCTTCCTCGTTCATGAAGGGCACAACGACCGACAGTTCGATCGCGGATGCGGCATTATCGGAGGAGGCAGGGCCGGTTACGGCGGCGAAACGGTCTGTCGGCAAGGGAGGAACTCCGAAAATTGCTGGCCTTTATAAGTCCGGGTGTTATAGGAACCGGCGCGGCCACGCAATTCGGAACTGACAGGGCAATGACCTCAATCGATCAAAGTCACCGCAAATCGTGGATAAAGCGCCATGGCGTTTCACTCATCGCCTTTATCGCTATTGCCGCCTATGTGGTTTTTGTCGAGGCCGTCTGGGGCTGGGGCATGGTGCTGCGAGAGTGGCAGGCACTGGGCCTTTCAACAGTGCTGCTGGCGTTGAGCCTGTTGGTGTCCACCTCTCTGGTGCGGGCCTGGCGGATTTACGATTATTTCCCGCGCCAAACCGCGGGCCGGTTTACCGCGCTGTTTCATCTGGCGCAGGTTCATAATCTCCTCAATATCCTTTTGCCGTTTCGAAGCGGGGAAACCAGCTTTCCGCTGCTGATGCGCTCGGAATTTTCCGTGCCGCTGTTGTCGGGGACCTCGGCGCTGCTGGTGATGCGGCTCCTGGATCTGCATGCGCTTCTGGCCGCTGCCGGTCTTGGCCTGGTGGTGGGAAAGCCGCAGCCCCAAGTATGGGGAATGGCTTGGCTGCTGTTTCTGATCCTGCCGCTGATCGGCTTTGCGTTGAAACGCCCTGCTTTAGTTTTCGCAAGGGCGCGGTTTTCCGGCAGGGTGCTCAAGATGGTCGAAGGGGTGGAGGCAGGCCTGCCTGCGCATAAGGCGGCCTTTTTCCGGGCCTGGGCCATGACCATCGTCACCTGGGGGACCAAGGTTCTGGTGTTTGCCTGGGTGTTAAGCCTGATGCAGGTGACACCACTATCGGCGGCTTTTGGCGGAGCATTGGGCGGGGAGCTTTCCTCCGTCCTGCCGTTTCATGCGCCTGCTGGCGTCGGCACCTATCCGGCTGGCATCGTTGCCGGTGCGGCGGCTCTTGGAGCGGGAGTGCAGGATATGGACGGCTTGGCCAAGGCCGCCGTCAACCTGCATTTGATCGTCATTGTCTCGGCCTTGCTCAGTGCAGCGCTCTCGCTGGCGCTGCACGCGGTTTTCCCTTCACCTGCGCGAAAGCTCTGAAACCGCAAGGCATCGAAGATGCTTACTGGAAGGCGGTTTCGAAAAAGCTTCTCAGCTTGCGTGAATGCAGTTTTTCCGTCGGCATCGCACCCAGCTTCTGCAAGGCGCGGATACCGATCTGCAAATGCTGGCTGACCTGGGTCTTGTAGAAAGCAGTCGCCATGCCCGGTAGTTTCAATTCGCCATGCAGCGGCTTGTCGGACACGCAGAGCAAGGTGCCGTAGGGAACGCGGAAGCGGAAGCCATTGGCGGCAATCGTCGCCGATTCCATATCGAGCGCAATGGCGCGCGATTGCGACAGGCGTTTCACCGGACCGCGCTGGTCGCGCAGTTCCCAGTTGCGATTGTCGATGGTGGCCACCGTGCCGGTGCGCATGATGCGCTTCAGCTCGAAGCCTTCATAACCGGTGATTTCCTCGACGGCATCTTCCAGTGCCAGTTGCACTTCGGCCAGCGCCGGGATCGGCACCCAGACGGGCAGGTCGTCGTCCAGCACGTGGTCTTCGCGCATATAGGCATGAGCCAGCACATAATCGCCCAGCCGCTGGCTGTTGCGCAGACCGGCGCAGTGGCCAAGCATCAGCCAGGCATGGGGGCGCAGCACGGCCACGTGGTCGGTGATTGTCTTGGCGTTGGACGGGCCAACGCCAATATTGACCATGGTAATGCCAGCATGCCCCTTCATTTTCAGATGATAGGCTGGCATTTGCGGCAGGCGGCCAAGCGGCGCGCCGGAGGAGGGCGCATTTTCGCCGGCCAGCGTGGTGATATTGCCCGGTTCGACAAAAGCCGTATAGCCTTCGCCGCCATTGGCCATCAGGGTGCGGGCATAGGCGCAGAATTCATCGACATAGAACTGGTAGTTGGTGAACAGCACGAAGTTCTGGAAATGCTTGGCGCTGGTCGCGGTATAATGCGACAGCCGCGCCAGCGAATAATCGATCCGCTGCGCAGTGAACGGTGCTAAGGGGAACGGCTCACCGGCTGGCGGCTCATATTCGCCATTGGCGATCTCGTCGTCCGTGGTCGACAGATCAGGCGTGTCGAAAATATCGCGCAGCTGGATATCGGAAAAGCCGGTGGCCGAAGCCTCGACATGCGCGCCTTCACCAAAAGCAAAATGCAGCGGGATCGGCGTGGTCGACTCGCTCACCCGCACCGGCACTTGATGATTGCGCATCAACAGAGACAGCTGTTCCTTCAGATAGTGGCGAAACAATTTCGGATTGGTCAGCGTCGTCGTATAGATGCCAGGCGAAGTGACATGCCCGTAGGAAAGCCGGGTGTCGAGATGGCCGAAACTATTGGTCTCAATACTGACCTGTGGATAGAAGGCTCGGTAACGGCCCTCTATCGGCGCGCCATTGGCAAGGGCGGTAAACGCATCGATGAGAAACGCCGTATTGCGCTCATAAATCTCTGTAATCGCATCGACAGCCTCGCGGGCATCGGCAAACAGCCTTGCCTCGTAAGCGGGTGGGCTGATGATGGTGACAGGGATAGGCCCAGGTATGGAATTGACGATTCTATTGCTCATGAGACGTTATATATCGGTCTGAATAACAAGCAAACGACAGGCGTGCATTTCCGCTGAATTTATCCCCTGCGCGCCGCGATGCGGGGAGCTGAAGGGGCAGACCTGTCTTGCAGCGAATAGAGCCGCTCTCCTGTCAGGCCCGTGCGCAGGTTTTGCGGTATCCGGGTAGAATTGATGACCAGTATGGAAAATAGCGCCGCGAACACCGCCATGATAACCGTTACCGCCGTCAGCCGTAGTGTAATGTCTCTCATGATATCCCCCGATAGCTTGATGGTTTTGATATGAAACGATCAAGCTATCCCGAGGCTGGAATTCCGACTGGCGCTTTTGCGTTTGTCCCTTGAACTTGGCGCCATGATCTTTACCTCAGAGGCAGGCAGCCCCTGCAATGATGCCGTAAAGGAGAGAGTCCATGACCGCACCTATCGAGCTTTATTACTGGCCCACCCCGAATGGCTGGAAGATTTCCATTCTGTTGGAAGAACTCGGCCTGCCCTATGAGGTGAAATACATCAACATTGGCAAGGGCGAGCAATTCGCGCCGGATTTCCTGAAGATTTCGCCCAATAACCGTATGCCAGCGATCATCGATCCGGATGGTCCTGGCGGGGAGCCGATATCTGTGTTCGAATCCGGTGCCATCCTGCAATATCTGGGACGCAAGACCGGCAAATTTTATCCCACGGACGAGCGCGCCCGCGTTGAGGTGGATCAATGGCTGTTCTGGCAGATGGGCGGCCTTGGTCCGATGGCCGGACAAGCGCATCATTTCCGCCAATATGCGCCGGAAAAGATCGAATACGGCATCAACCGCTACACCAATGAAGTCAACCGTCTCTATGGTGTGATGAATAAGCGGCTGGCGGATCGGGAGTTTCTGGCGGGCGATTATTCCATTGCCGACATGGCCTGCGTCGGCTGGGTGGTACCCCATGCCAATCAGGGGCAGGACCTCAACGATTTCCCTCATCTGAAGCGCTGGTTTGAGGCGATGATGGAACGCCCAGCGGTCAAGGCCGGTATTGCTGTTGGCGCCGAGCGGCGCAGCAATGTCGCCACCGATGAGGAAGCCAAGAAAGTCCTGTTTGGCCAGAAGGCGCGATAAGCAGGCCTCTTCAAAATCAGGGAATACCGCGCCGGTTTGATCCGGCGCGGCGAAATATTACAGTCTGGTCCAGGTCTGGCTCTTGCACAGTACGGCCAGAACGCAGCCCTTCAAGTTGAGGGATTTGCCCTGAACATTTGCCGAGCCGGAATAGGTCTTGTCATTATCCGGATCGGTGACTTCGCCGGTATAGCTGGCACTTGAGCCACTCAGCTTGCCGATTTGTTTGCCAGCATGCTTGCCCGTCTTCAGGGTGATGCAAAAGGCTGTGCCACAGCTGGCGATCTCGGCAGTTTCACCGCTCGCCGTCTTCCATTTGCCTTCGATCGGTTCCGCTGCGCTGACACTTGTCAGGCTCAAGGCCAATAGTCCGGCTGCTAGCAAAATAGTTCTCATTCTTTCCTCCACGATCCTCCGCCCCCGATATGGTTTCGGGTAACAAGACCGTCAAATTAAATGACGCGCACGTAAACGTAAATAGGGCTCTGATGCGATGTGAAAGGCGCTATCGCAAGGGAAGAGTTTCGAAGCCTTTCCGCATCTCTCTCGATCATGGTGAACAAAGAGTAAAATCACAACTGTAAAAGATCGGTAAAATTAACCTCTATTTGCCGGTAAACCAGCCCCTGTAATGCTTAACGGAAAGACAAGTTGACAAAGGGTTTCGAGCCCGTTTGCCACCCGTTAAGCAAGCATTTTAAGCGCATTTTGAAACCCGTCCGACATAATGAACCCATCAAACGAGCAGGGAAAACCTGCCGCACCGCAAGCACCGAAAAGCGACGCAAGATCGCCAGGATGTTGACGGTTCAGACATAAAAACAGGGACTTAGCCTGGCGGGGTATTCCGGCGCAATGATAAGCCGGAAACCCGCCATGACACTGAAAAAAGACCAACCGAAGCCAAATTGGACAGGAACTAGACCATGGCACGTTTCGATATGCAGGCAGACGATATGGCCACGATTGGTGGTCAGCCACAGGCTGATATCTTTCGGATCATGGGCCTGATGTATGCCACCGGTCGTGGCTGCGAGCAGGATCTGGTGTCTGCCCATAAATGGCTGAATATCGCCGCGATCAAAGGCTGTGACCGCTCTGTCGGCCTCCGCTCGGATCTGGCCTCGACCATGACCAAAAGCCAGCTGGCCGAAGCGCTGCGTGACGCCCGTGAATGGATGACGTCCCACTGATCCACCGCCATCCATGAAATAGGGCATCCATGAAACATGGTAATGCCAAACTATTCAACCGCGACCAGCAGGAACAAGGCTGGCGCGGTTTTTGTTTTCAAACGGTATTGAAGCCGCTTCAGCCGATATCGCGCAGCACGACTGGCAGCACTTGCTCCAGCAAATCGAGATCTTCCGGCAAGCCAGCGCTGATGCGGATACAACGATTGAGCGGCGCCACGCCCGGCATGCGGATAAACACGCCATGCTGCATCAATCCATCGACAATAGCGCGGGCATAGGCATGGTCGCGGCCGCAGTCCACCGCCACGAAATTGGTCGCTGAGGCCAGCGGTTGCAGCCCATTCTGGCGAGCAATTGAGGAAATTCGCTCCCGTGCCGCGATGATCCGCTCGACGGTTGCGGTCAGATAATCCTGGTCCCCGAGGGCGGCCAGAGCCGCGGCAACGGAGGTCCGCACCATGCCGAAATGATTGCGGATCTTGTCAAAGGCAGACACCGTTCCAGGTGTACCGATCGCATAGCCGATCCGCGCTCCCGCCAAGCCGTAAGCCTTGGAAAAGGTGCGCATCCGCAGCACATTCGGCAGATCGATCAGCGCATCGACCGCAGGGATGCTGCCAGCCGGGGCAGTTTCGCTATAGGCTTCGTCCAGAATGAGCAGGCATGTCTCGGGCAGGGCGCGGGCAAAGGCAACCACGTCGTGGCTCTCGTGCCAGCTTCCCATCGGATTGTCTGGATTGGCGAGATAGGCCAGCGGCGCATTTTCGCGCCGCACCGCCTCCAGCAAACCGTCGAGATCCTCGCGGTCCTGCCGATAGGGCACCGTCACCAGTCGCCCACCAAACCCGTTGACGTGAAAATTGAAGGTCGGATAGCCACCAAGCGAAGTGACGACTGGCAAACCCTGCTCGATCACCAGCCGCACGGTTAGGCCCAGAAGATCATCGACCCCTTCGCCAACCGCAAAATTATCGGCTGCAAGGCCATAATGGGCAGCCAGGGCGACCTTCAGATCGAAATTTTCGGGATCGGCATATTTCCAGATGTCGGATGACGCGGCCTGCAATGCCAGGTGAACTTTGGGCGAGGGGCCGAAGCCGCTTTCATTGGCGCCGATCCTGGCTTTGACCGGCAGACTACGCTGGCGCTCGATAGCCTCGGGGCCGACAAAGGGAACGGTCGCGGGCAGGCGGGAGATAAGCGGTGTAAACCGCGAAAAGGATGACATGAACGCTATTCCTGGCGAATCGGTGTCGCTGAGAATAGAAAGGCTGCAAGGAGCCGCCAAGGGGCATGAGATCAAACAACAGTGGCTAGCCCTCTTTATTGCGGCGGACGGCAGTTGATTGAAAATAAATGGTGCGCGACAAGGTTTGAGCGCCTGCTCACCGGGCAAGTCTGCCTGTACCCGGCGCAACGGTTTTTCCAGCATTGTCCTTGGTGCGGTCGGCACTCATGACGAAGTCGGTACGGATAATCCGTTGCAACAAGACTTCTGAAATCGGCATTAGAAATTTAACACCAGCCCTTGTGCCGTTTCGATAAGCCTCGGCACAGCCAATGCGCGTAGCAATTCCTAGCACCTCCAGATAATAGTGACTGCCAAGGCCGATCCCGGTATCCAGTTCTATACCAGCGCCACCGCGAGAAATATCCAGCACCGTGGCGCTGCGCATGGTCACGCCGCTCAAACCGGCACGGACCGCCATGATACGAGCCGGACGACGAACCTGGTAACGGTCCCAGCGCCGCTCATACATTTCTGAAGTGACGGTCGCTAGATGGGTTCCTTGCAGCATGATTTCTCCTCGGTTGTCCATGTTGTCAGGAGAAGTTTGCCGCAATGGCATTTCAGAGCGTTGAATCTATTCCATCAAATTTGAGCGATTGGACTAATTTTAAAACCAAAACGAGAGATTTTAAAGAAACGCAACTCAATCTCAAGTTCAACCGATGTTAGTCTGTGCCATTACGGCCCAAATTCGAATGAGAGCTTTACGACGTGATGAAGGAATTCGGGATCGATCAGCATGTTGAAGCTCACCACTGCCGTCTCTTGTTCGCGACGCATCAAGGTACAGCCGATCTCGTCGCGGATGCCTAGAATTTCCAGAAAGAAGTTTTTTGGCACGGGTAGCATGCGGCTGACTTCGAGTTCAGCACCTTGCAGAGAGATTTTGCGGATCAGGCAGCGTACCGTGGTTTTGGTGCTGAGATGATGGCCCACAAAGATGATTTTGCCAGGTCGGTCAATGCCGAACTTCTTATAGACAAGGTCCCGCGGAATGTCCTTTTTTGCATCGGGAATGTTCTGCAGCGGCATGACACCGGTCCTTCTTCTCCTTCTTGGTATCCCAGTTTAACGCAGTTTTCCTAATTGTTTGCCTCATCTTATCGGTAAAATTGTCGAGCGTGACGAACTGCGGCAACTCTTCTGATCCGTCCCAAGGTGAGGAGGTGGCCGATCTTCGAAACCTGGCATTATTGCATCCAGGCGTGGCCACCGAACTTGACGGGTTTGCATCTGGTATTTACCCGTTGATGAGAATGGTTATCGCGCTGAACGCCATATTTTTCCGGCAGAGAGTTCGCGATTTTTCTGGAGGCACGGCGTGGAAAATTCATTGGTGATTGTCGGTGCAGGGCAGGCCGGTTTTTCTGTTGCGTCAAAACTACGGGCGCTGAACGACCAAAGACCGATCACCATGATTGGCCTTGCGCCAGAATTGCCCTATCAGCGCCCACCGCTTTCAAAAAAATACCTGATCGGCGAAATGAGTTTTGATCGACTGCTGTTGCGACCCTCCCAATGGTATGATGAAAACGCGATCACACTGCGTCTTTCCAGTTGGGTGGAGGAAATTGATCGGTCAAAAAAGCTGCTTCGGCTTCAGGACGGCTCATCACTTTCCTATGACGCGCTGGTGCTTGCCACCGGTTCGACGCCGCGAGGATTGCCGCAGGAAATTGGCGGCGACCTAGCGGGTGTCTACACGATCCGCAACAAGGCGGATGCCGACCGCCTGGCTGAGGTGATGAAGCCAGGGCGGCGGCTGTTGATCATAGGGGGCGGCTATATTGGCCTGGAGGCTGCTGCCGTGGCGCGCCATCTCGGCCTTGAGGTCACAGTGATCGAAATGGCCGACCGCATTCTAGCGCGTGTTGCCGCGAGAGAGACCGCCGATTTTATCCGCGCCGTTCACCAGAGCCATGGTGTGATGATTCGCGAAAGCATGGGCTTGAAACGCCTTCTCGGCGAAAATGGTGCCGTGACCGCCGCCGAGCTATCAGATGGCAGCAGGCTTGATGTCGATCTGGTGATCGTCGGGATCGGCGCTACGGCCAATGACGGATTGGCACGCAATGCCGGACTGCACGTACAGAATGGCATTATTGTCGACAACTATGCCCGGACATCCGATCCTGACATCTTCGCTGCAGGCGACTGCGCGTTGCTTCCTTGGGGCGAGGGGGCTGTCCGGCTGGAATCTGTTCAGAATGCCGTCGATCAGGGGGAAGCCATCGCCATGGTGCTCGGGGGTGGGACAACGCCCTACACGCCAAAACCATGGTTTTGGTCGGATCAATACGATCTGAAATTGCAAATCGCCGGTCTTAACCTGGGCTATGACGAGACGATTGTAAGGCCGGGCATGCGCGAGGGTAGCCTGTCCGTCTGGTATTATCGTGAGGACCGTTTCCTTGCGGTCGATGCCATCAATGATGCCAAGGCCTATGTCACGGCCAAAAAGCTTCTGGAAGCCGGTCGGTTCGCCGATAAGGCAATTATTGGTAATCCGCAGGAAGATTTAAAGCAGTTGCTGGCCTGATTCACGCACTGACGAAATAGCTTTCTGGGCCATTTAACGTACCTCAAGTCCATGAGGCGTGTGAGACATTTGCATCTCGTTCAACGCGACAATGCGTGAGCATCTTCACGCCTTGATAGAAGGCCATCCAGACTTTTTCAGAGTGAGAGCCTACCTTGGGAAGAGGGAACCCCGTTTTTCCCGACAAGACAAACGACAACACAAGACGGGAGAGTTTGTCTGGTTCAATCGAAGCAGAAAAACCCAACGATCCTAAAGCTCAATCTTTCGATCCCAGCCCCCTTTAAGAGAGCATTATATGGGATAGGCGCAATCGCGAATTATATCCAACCCAGCTTACGCCATTACGCATCGCGATAAGGCAATAAAAAACCTCCGGGCGTAAACCCGGAGGCTATTGTCAACTGAAGATCAACAATCAGATCAGAACTTGCGTTCCAGACGAACAAAGCCCGTCCAAACGTCGTCGTTGCCATCCCAGTCGTGGTCCTGGTACTGAGCCGAAACCTTGGTGGTCAGGCCTTCTGCCAGCTTGTAGTCAACCGTCAGACCAGCTCTCCAGATGTCGCGACCAAAGTAATCGCCAGAAGCGTCGGTTTCGGTTTCACCCCAGTACTGAACGCCAGGCGTCAGGCTCAGCTTGTCGGTGATCTTTGCTGCATACTGAGCAGCAACAGTCCACTTGCTGAGGTCGTAATAGGCGCTTGCGCCGGTCGAGTAGATCGCAGCGATACCGAATTCGCCAGGACCGACTTCAGCCGTTGCCAAGCCACGAATTGCGCCGTCATTCGCTGCAAAATCCCAGGAGCCGAGCAAGTTAGCTGTGATAGGTCCATAGGTGGTGCCGACCTGAGCTTCGAGACCAACGCGAGAATTCTTGTTGTAAGGATTGTCAGCCAGGTCACGAGAATACAAACCGGTCAATTCGTCAACCGAACCGTATACGAAGAAATTATCGGCCTTGTACTTGTAAGCAATCGAGTTCAGACGGTTCGAACCGATATCGTCGGTTTCGCCGGACAGATCGCTATCCCAAGGATTGTAGAAGGAACCGATCTGGAAGCCAGCAACAGTGATGAAGGCTTCGTCGAGTTCGAGGCTGCCGCCGTCTTCATCAGCCCAAGTACGGACCGTGATGGTCGAGCCGATCGTGCCGAGTTCGGAGTCGTTCTTGGCGTCGAAAGTGACGAGGCCACGCGTACGAGCATTCCAGTTACGATCATCGCCCAAGCTGTTGTTGCTTGCGCCCTGAACTTCAAAACGAACGTAGCCGCTCATCTTCAAGCAGGTTTCAGTGCCGGGGATGTAGAAGTAGCCAGTGCCGAAAGCATCGCAAACGCGGACATATTCAGCAGGTTCGGGGGCAGCTGCAACAATAGCATCAGCAGCCTGTGCGCCAGATACTGCTGCGAGAGCAGCAGCGGAGCCGAGAAGAAGGCCCTTAATATTCATTTTTGATCTCCAGTTTAACGTTTAGGAAATAGAGATATTCTCTCTATGAACCGCTCTTGTTGTTTGCCCCCCGGCATACTGACTAGGCCCCGTATTTAAACGGGGCCTAGCCTTAGTCTTATCTCTTAAGAGATAATTAGAACGAACGCTGCAAGCGAACGAAACCAGACCAGACTTCGTCGCTGTTGCTCCAGGAATGATCCTGGTACTGAGCGGAAACCTTGGTGGTCAGGCCTTCAGCCAGCTTATAGTCCAGCGTCAAGCCACCCTTCCAGATGTCACGACCGGTGTATTCGCCAGCGCCATCAGTCTCGGTGTTAGCGAAGTACTGAACGCCAGGGGTCAGTGTCAGCTTGTCAGTGATCTTTGCGGCGTATTCAGCAGCAATCGTCCACTCAGCCTTGTCGTAGTAAGCGGAAGCGCCGGTCGAGTACAAGCCAGCGACGCCGAGAACACCAGGACCGAGGTTTGCGGTTGCGAGCAGACGAACAGCGCCGTCGTTGGCAGCAGCATCCCAGCCACCCAGCAGGGTTGCTGTTACCGGACCGAACGAACCGCCAACCTGACCTTCAACACCAACGCGCTTGTTTTCGTTGTAAACAGCTGCCGAGCCACGAGAATAAAAGCCGGTCAGTTCATCGACAGCTACGCCAGCGAAGAAGGTGTCGGACTTGTAGTTGTAAGCGATCGAGTTCAGACGGTTCGAGCCGAGGTCATCGGTTTCGCCGGAGAGGCCCGTATCGAAGTAGTTGTAGAAGGAACCGATCTGGAAGCCAGCAACAGTGATGAAGGCTTCGTCGAGTTCGAGGCTGCCGCCGTCTTCATCAGCCCATGTGCGGACTGTGATGGTGGAGCCGATCGTGCCGAGTTCGGAGTCGTTCTTGGCGTCGAAAGTTACGAGGCCACGGGTACGAGCGTTCCAGTCGCGCTCATCGCCACGCCATGAGGTACCACGACCAGTGTCATTGGTGTTGCTGTTGCCCTGAACTTCGAAACGGACGTAGCCCTTAACGCGAAGGCAGGTTTCGGTGCCGGGGATGTAGAAGTAGCCAGTGCCGAAGGCGTCGCAAACGCGGACGTATTCAGCGGGTTCCGGTGCAGCAGCAACGATAGCGTCAGCTGCCTGGGCGCCGGATACTGCTGCGAGAGCCGCAGCGGAGCCGAGAAGAAGGCTCTTGATGTTCATAATGACCTCCAGTCAAGTTTCATTAGGGTCTGGGCTTGTTTGGCTGAAGGACAGTATTTCCTGCCCCCATTCCCGTTAACGTATGAAACGGACGATCCACCGCCTCGCTTCTGGATTTGAAAATACAAAACGCTGCTGCGCTTGCAATCGACAAACGGCAAACGGGGCGGTTTCGCCATAGCCTTCCCCGTTTGATGTTGCTGAAAGGACACAAAGCTATGGCCGAACCGGGGCATTTGTTTACTCTTTGTTAAGAAACGCTTTGAAAAACAAAGGCTAACGCCAACCACCTGAAAACCGGCTTGAATTCCGACCTCATCCGAAATGCGGCAAATTCGGGCGATTCGATGCCCACGAGTGCTGTTTGAAGGCGATCTCAGGCAAAGTCGCTTCAAGGTGAGACGATGTTTTCAACAGCCTCTCCGGCACGCAGTGTAGCAAAATTGGACTGAGGACAGCCAGAATCGATGGCGATTCTATTTTAGACCCTAGCGATTCTCTCATGCAATCGCCGTGTCGTTCGTTGCCCGGGGAGGTTCGTGCGTGCGTTCTTATTGTTAAAGGAAGTGCGCGCACGTCTTCTTATAAGGGCAATCAAGACGAAACAGGGCGGTGGGGGCGCCTCGAATGAACATGCGGGATTTGCCTAAGCCAGCAGAGCGATACGGAGTTTCCTTTGTTCTCAATAAGGAAATGCCGCCTTTATCGTGGAAGTTGGCGAAAAGCGCTTGCAATCGAATCTACGACGACATAATCAGACCGCACCGGAGAGGTGGCCGAGTGGTCGAAGGCGCTCCCCTGCTAAGGGAGTATACCAGAGATGGTATCGTGGGTTCGAATCCCATCCTCTCCGCCATCAAACAAACTTCCATTCAATCCTGTCATAACAATCACAACGGCGCGCTGCTTTCGTTGAAACCCTGATTGTTTACCTGCCGCTGAGGAATTGCTCGATCTCGGCTGCAAGCGGCATGAGATGCAGCAAGGGCGCGTGGCCCTGGCCCTCGGCAATGACCAAGCTGGCCGAGGGATGGCGAGCGATCATTGATTCGCTTGCCTGCCTGGATAGCAGTTGCGAATGCTCACCGCGAATGATCAGCAGGGGGAAGGGGGCCAGCGCCTCGTATTGCACCCATAGATCCGGGATTGGCTTGCTGAAATCGATGCTGGAGATTTGTGCGGCAATCGCGGGATCGTAATCGGCGACGGGAATACCGTTTTCGTCGCGGTAGAGCGCCTGCGCCATGTCTTCCCAGTCCTGCTGGTCCAGCACCGGAAACGTCGAACCATGCATGGATCTGAGATAGGCGGGGCAATCTGCCCAGGTCTTTGGTGCGCCACCTCTGCTCAGATAATCCCTGATGGCGATCAGCCCCTCTTTTTCCAGAACCGGTCCCACATCGTTGAGAATCACGCGGCGAATACGGCTGGAATGCATGACGGCCAGGAAATGCAGCAGAAGTCCGCCTCTGGATGTGCCGATAAAATCCGCCTGAGCAACCGCAAGCTCATCCAGCACCGTGCCCACGTCGGCCATTTCCGTCAAAAGATTGTAGTTTTTCGGGTCCGGGTCTCGCTCAGAGCCGCCACGGCCGCGCGAATCGATGCAGATCACCCGTCTTCCGCCCGCAGCAAGCCGTTGGGCCAGTGGCGTGAAATCGCGGTGATTGCGAGTCAGGCCGGGCAGGCAGACGACCGGGGGCAGGGAAGCCAGATGAGTATCGCCGCTGGCTTGGTAATCGCGCACGAACAGTTGGATACCGTCGGCGGCTGTAATCGTCCGGTCTTGAAAGGTCCCATTCTCCAGGTGTTGCATGCCGTGAACTCCTGTTGTCGTCACCTTATCCACTATCCGCCGTCAGCGGCCATAGCGAAGATCGTGCTCGATATCTGCGGTCTGCCCCAGCCGGGTCTTGTAGATCTGGTAGTTTTCCATGACGCGCTGTACATAGCCGCGCGTTTCGGGGAAGGGGATGCGCTCGATCCAGTCGACGACGTCATCGATTGGCATGCCGCGTGGATCGCCATAGCGGTTGATCCATTCCGGCACCCGCTTCGGTCCGGCATTATAGGCAATGAACGTCAATATATAGGAGCCGCCGAAAGCGTCGATCTGTTCGCCCAGATAATGGGCGCCGAGCGTGGCATTATAAGCAGCGTCCTGGGTCAATCGATCCGGTGAAAATGCCATGTCATGACGCTTGGCGACGGCCTTTGCCGTGGCCGGCATCAGTTGCAACAGGCCTTTGGCATCGGCGGCGGACACGGCTGCCGGGTTGAATGCGCTTTCCTGGCGGGCAATGGCATAGGCCAGTGCCTTGCCGGAGCCGGCAATATTGGCGGAGGCCGGAATGACGCCAATGGGGAAGGCCAGGGCCGGTACGTTTATGCCACGGCCATAGGCGGTCTTGCCCACTTGCAACGACAATTGGTGATTGCCGGCGCGCTCGGCCTTGGAGGCGAGAAGTGCCAATTCTCCAGGGCTTTGCAATTGTTCGGCCAAGGCCCGGTAAAGGCTTGCGCCGCGCCATTCGTGGCCGGCGGCCTTGTAGCGATCAATAGCGATAATGGCTTCCCGGCTGGCGAAACGACGGCGGTCTTCCTCAGTCGGTGTGGGGTAGCGAATGTCGAGTCGCGTTTGCTTCAGGCGGGCGCCTGCCAATTGTCCATAGAAGGTGCCGGGATAATCGGCTGCCCGGACAAAATCCTGCCTGGCTGCGGTTGGATTGCCTTGCGCTTCATCGGCACGCCCCAGCCAATAATAGGCGCGCGAGGCGGATAGTGGTCGATTCGACGCCTCGACAATCCGGCGAAAATGCTGGGCTGCGGTTTTTGGATCATTAAGGCCGCGCAGAGCATACCAGCCCGCATGAAACTCGGCATCGACGATATCGACCGGGTCGGTGGCAGTGTAGCCAGCGGCAACCTGATAGGCCAGCCGGTATTTGCCGTCATCGGCAAGGCCGCGCGCCACAATACGCCGCTCATTCCACCATTCGCCCGGATTGACCAAACGTGACGCGTCTCTGGGCACAAGCGCTAGCAGCTTTGCCGCGTCCTGGTAATTGTCCTGGCGGCGCTGATACTCGATCTTGACGAACAGCAACGCGGGGTCATTGCCAAACCGTGCGCTGGCGGCCTGAATCAGCGCCACAGCCTTGGGCGAACGGCTGTTGACCGCCATCCAGGCGGCATAAAGAGCTTGCGCATCGCCAAGCGACGCGAATCGCTTGGCCTGGGCGGTGCGGCCACGATACATCAGATAATCCATCCGTACCTTGTGATCGGCGCGAGTCAGCAGGCCGCCGAATTCGCTCAGGATGCGGTCTTCGGTGGCAATTTCCAGCGGCTGGCTGCGCCACAGGTCTTTCAGGATAAAAACGGCGCGACTGCGGTTGCCGCTTGCCACCAGGGCGCGGGTCAGGATGATCGTGCCTTCCGCCGTTTCCGGCTTGGTCTCTCCGAAGGCTGCCAATACATCCGGGGCTGGTGGGTTTTCGCGCAATAGCGCCTTTTCCGAATTGGCGCGGAATGCGGAAAGCCCCGGCCATCCTTTCAGCTCGCGCTGGGCATTGGCAATTTCCGAGGAAGGAATACCGGCAAGGCCCGACATGGCAATCGACCATGTCAGCATATGCCGGTCCAGCCCCTGGGGCATGGCATCGCGAATCGACAGCGCCAGCGCTCCGTTGCGATCCGACAGGGCGTCGAGGCCGGATTTCAGCGGGGACCGTTCGACCGGCATCGGCGCGACAACCGGGATGGAGCCGGTAATGTCGCCGGAGACAGAGGAGGCGGAAGAGGCCGAAAGCGCCGCTGGACGGTTGGCGGGTGCTGGCACATCTCCACCACCCAGGAGCGGCTGGGACCAAGACACACCGGCAGGGGCCAGCGCCGCCACACCTATGGACAGGGCAAGCTTGAGCAAAATGGTCCGTTTCATCGGCAAACTCGTCCGGAAAATGCGCATAGCTCCCATTAACTCTGACCCCGATTAATGAATGCTTAATGAAATGGCGTCAATGCGACGAAAATTCCGCATTGAAAAACTGTCATAAAACCGGACGAACCGTGCTTGTACCGGTGCGGGCCTAGCAGTAATGTGCCCGCGTTTGATTGCACATTTACGGCTGACCAGGGATTGGCGGCCGTTGGGAGTTCTATGCATGTTCCAGGGTTCCATGCCCGCGCTCGTCACGCCGTTCACCGAAACCGGGGCGATTGACGAGAAAGCCTTTGCCGCTCATGTCGAATGGCAGATCGCCGAAGGCAGTTCCGGCCTGGTGCCGGTTGGCACGACAGGCGAATCGCCAACCCTGACCCATGCCGAGCACAAACGGGTGGTGGAACTGTGCGTCGAAGTGGCCGCCAAGCGGGTTCCGGTGATTGCCGGCGCTGGATCCAACAATACGATGGAAGCCATCGATCTCGCCCAGCATGCCGAAAAGGCCGGGGCCGATGCCGTGCTGGTGGTGACACCTTATTATAACAAGCCGACCCAAAAGGGGCTGATCGCGCATTTCTCGGCGATTGCCCAGGCGGTCTCCCTGCCGATCATCATCTACAATATTCCGCCGCGCTCGGTGATCGACATGAGCCCGGAAACCATGGGCAAGCTGGCCCAGGCCCACAAGACCATCGTGGGCGTCAAGGACGCCACCGGCAAGCTGGAGCGGGTTTCCGAACAGCGGATCACCTGCGGGCGCGATTTTATCCAGCTGTCCGGCGAGGATGCGACCGCGCTGGGCTTCAACGCCCATGGTGGGGTCGGCTGCATCTCGGTGACAGCCAATGTCGCGCCGCGCCTGTGCGCCGAGTTCCAGGCTGCGACGCTGGCCGGGGATTTCGCCAAGGCTCTTGATTACCAGGACCGGCTGATGCCGCTGCACAAGGCGATCTTCCTGGAGCCTGGGCTTTGCGGAGCGAAATATGCCCTGTCGCAGCTCGGTCGGATGGGCCGAACCGCACGCCTGCCGTTGTTGTCGACACTAGAAGCCTCGACTGAAGCGGCTATCGATGCCGCTCTTCAACATGCGGGACTGACGAACTGAGATCATCAATTGACGGATGGGCCGGAGTCCACATTGGCTCCGGCTTCTTCCATTACGGGTACTGCTGTATTACATAAGGCCTGACAGACCGGAGCAGTAACCCGCCGGCGTTTAGAAAAACAAAAAGCATAGGTCGGATTGGACAGAGTTATGGCACCCAGAGGCAGCCAGCGCACCGTAAACAAGATCGTCGCGGAAAACCGCAAGGCGCGGTTTAACTATGAGATCATCGATACCTACGAGGCGGGCATCATGCTGACCGGCACGGAGGTCAAGTCTCTGCGCGAAGGCAAGGCCAATATTGCCGAATCCTATGCTTCAGACGAGGGTGAGGAAATTTGGCTGATCAATTCGCATCTGCCGGAATATCTTCAGGCCAACCGTTTCAACCATGAACCGCGCCGCCGCCGCAAATTGCTGCTCAACAAGCGCGAGATCAATCGGTTGCGCGTTGCCATCAATCGCGAAGGCATGACGCTGGTGCCGTTGAAGATCTATTTCAACGAAAAAGGCCGCGCCAAACTGGAACTGGCCTTGGCCAAGGGCAAAAAATTGCATGACAAGCGCGAGACCGAAAAGGAACGCGACTGGAACCGGCAGAAAAGCCGGTTGCTGAAAACGGGCTGAGATGCGGTGGGTTGTCAAAGCGCCGCTTAGTACGGCGCTTTGACAGGTATGGCGCGAGTTTTACCGCCCGTGCATCCCGATCAGAAAGGCATAGGCCGCCAGCCGAGCGTGCCGCTCCTGTTCCTGCCGGGATGAGATTTCCCAATGGTCAAGACCGATATCGCGCAATTGATGCGCATTCAGATCTCCCACATGATTGCTGGGTGTTGTCCCGCCCCGGCGCAAGAAACAGCGCGCCAGAACCGAAGCGATCCAGCGATAGGCCGTCGCAAAGCGACGGGTGAAACCGCCTCTGGGGGCCAGGACAACACTGTTTTTCGTCGGATCTGTCGTGCGCATGATCTTTTCCTTTCAAGCGGGCACGAGGACAGGAGCCTACGTCTCGACGACGCAGACAAGCGATGGGTGAGGGGTGAAAAGGTGGCAGACCGAGAACCTTGTTATCCGTCATGGAAACAGGGAAATTCTCCCTTTTCCTGGAAATACTCTGGCTGCCAGTGGACGCGCGGAAAATGACCGAGATGCGTCAAATCGTCCAGCGAATGTTTTGAATGACAACGATCAGCAACGCTTATGGGTTGTGTTTTATGCGCCGTTCGTGATTGAGCAACCACTGTTTGCGCCACAGTCCGCCGCCATAGCCGGTGAGGCTGCCATCCGCGCCGATGACCCGGTGGCATGGTATGACGATAGCGATCTGATTTGCTCCATTTGCCCGTGCCACTGCCCGCACGGCGCTTGGACGGCCGATGGATGTGGCCAGCTTTGAATAGCTACAGGTTTCCCCCACTGGAATTTGCCGCAGCGCCTGCCACACATCGCGCTCGAATGGCGTGCCATGTCCGGCCAGCCGGGTTTCGAAACCCTGGGTTCCGACTCCATTGAAATCGCCGCTGAAATAGCGCGCCAGTTCTGCTGCGATTTGTTCGGTCACGGCGGTTCGCCCGATTGCCACCCCGCAGCCCTGCCTTGCCTTCAGGCGGTTCAGTTCCGTGGGCAGGGCAGGCCGGTCGGCAAATTCGAGCAGATGCAGCGCATGGTCATCGGCGATGGCAAGCATCGGCCCGATCGGTGTGTCGATCCAGTCAGCCTTGAGCAGGCCGAGGTCCTTCATCCGTGCCGGAGCATTGCCAAGCAATTGAGTGATAGCGGTACGAAAGCCGCTGCCGGATGCATATCCGGCCTCCATCTGCGCTTCGATCACCGCCTCGCCAGCGGCAAGGACTTCGGTGCCAAGACTGATCCGGCGTAGCCGCGCCATTTCAATGAAGCTCACTCCGAACCGGCGTTTGAAGGCGCGCCGGACTGTGGATGGGTCGTGGCCAAGCGCGATCACATCGTCCTCCCGCCAGCGACGGCCAGGATCGGCCTCCAGAAGATCCAGCAGGGTTTTCACCAGGGGATCGGCGTGGCCATAGGCAAGAAGCGGGCGGCAGCGCTTGCAGGGGCGAAAGCCACCTTCAAGACAGGCGGCAATGGTCTCCGTAAACCGGCAATTTTCCGGTTTGGGTTTGCGCGCCGTACAGGTGAACCGGCAGAAAATCCGGGTCGAGGTGACGCAGACATAGGCGAAGCCGTCATAGGACGCATCTTTGGCGACCAGTGCGGCATAGAGGGTATCGTCGGAAGGGTGTTTGAACAGCATGAGCAGGTTTTACGTCATTCCACCGGATGCTGCCGCCGAAAAACGGGCATGGATATGCCCGTTTTCAAAAATGTTTTGGCAGGATAACCAATTTTATTTTTATCCGACCATCAGGCCGCATAACTCTGGTGATAGGCCCCGGACCGTGGCGTATGCGCCTTCGTCCCTTGCGTCTGGAAACGGGCCAGCAGCGATGCCAGATGGTCGGATACACCTTGTAGCGTATGGGTGGAGGCGTTGGTTTCCTCCACCATCGAGGCATTCTGCTGGGTCAACTGGTCCATGCTGGAAATAGCGGCATTGATTTCATTCATGCCGGATGCCTGTTCCTGGGCGGCCTGGGCTATGGCTGCGATATGTCCGTCCACTTCACGAACCTGATCGCTGATGGTGCGCAAGACGTCGCCGGTCTGGTTGACCAGGGCCACGCCATTGGCGACGTCTTTCGACGAGCGGTCGATCAGCGTTTTGATTTCCTTGGCGGCATTGGCGGAGCGCTGTGCCAGTTCACGCACTTCCTGGGCCACGACTGCGAAACCTTTGCCTGCCTCGCCCGCCCGTGCGGCTTCCACCCCGGCATTCAGCGCCAGCAGGTTGGTTTGGAAGGAAATTTCGTCGATGACGCTGATGATCGAGGAAATCTTCGTCGAACTGTCCTCGATGGCGCTCATGGCCGCGACCGCATTGCCGACGATCTCGCCCGATTTGCCGGCAGCCTCTGCTGCATGGCTGGCCACCGTCTGGGCTTCGCGGCTGCGCAACGCCGATTGCTTGGCAATCACGCTGATTTCCTCCAGCGCCGCAGCCGTCTCTTCAAGGGCGGCGGCCTGTTGTTCCGTGCGTTTTGCCATGTCGTCGGTCGCCCGGGTCAGTTCCCGGGTATTGGCATTGACCTGGCCTGCCTCGTGGCTGATTTCGTCGAAAGCGCCCGCCAGGGTGGCGACGGCCTTGTTGAAATTGCCGCGCAAGGCCTCGTATTGTGGCGCAAGCGGCGTCGTGATCTGTGCCGTCAAATTGCCGTTACTCAACGCGGCCAGTGCATTGTCCAGGGCACGCAGGGCCTGTTGCTGTTCTTCTTCGATCCTGGCGCGTTCCGCGGCAATTTTGCTGCGCTCCTCGCCCAAAGCTTCGCCATAGGTGGAAATGGCGAAATCCATATCCAGCATCGTGGCGCGGATCAGCGCGGAGATTTTTGGAATGGCGCCTTTCAAGCGGCTGCCGAACAGCGTTCCACGCATCTCTGCTTCCAGCACGCCGGTGACCAGGCCCGAAAGAATCAGGCCATAACCGTCGATATACCAGCGCGGGTCGAGGCCCAGCCTGGCATGGGTGCGGCCAATCGTGGTTGCCGAGGCAACATAAGCGCCGTCCAGATGACCGGACAGCAGGTGGCTCCAATGCTGGATCTGTTTCTGTTTGGCGTGTTCGATATGGCTGTCGCTGGAAAAAAACTTGGCTGCTTCCGGGTGCTGTTTCGCGATCTGGTAGAAGATGTCCAGCGTCGGACCGATGGAATGGGCAATGATCGGCTGCAAGCTGGCGATGATCCCAAGATCGCTTGCCGTCAGCTTCAGGAAAGCCATTCGCTTGTGGAGGTCGCCATTGTCTTCGGTTGCATTAGTCATGAAACACCCTGATCATTTATCCTGTTTTGAAACGTATGATCACCAGCCATTGAAAACGAAGATTTGCACGACGCAGGTCATAACGCGACGTCTCCGTTGCATCCCATGGTGTCTCCCACGGTGTCCAGGTCGCGAGCTGAGGCAAAACTCAGTTAAAGCGCGCAATGGTTGTGGTCTCGGTTATCATTCTCCCAGTCGTGGATCCGTTAAGATCTCATCTTCCATGGGAAAGGTAACGCTCAGAAATTTAACAATAGGATAATGAGGCGAGCTCAAGCGCTCATCCGCCAGGATCGGGTAAACCATGACATTATCGCAAAAACCCTCAGAATATGCTGAGCTTGCGATGCAGAATAGATAACAGATACAGTCATGCCATGACCCACCTGCCGGGTGGCGTATCCGGTCCGAGCCGGAACTTTATTTTTATCAAAAAAACAAACAGCAGGACGATTGCGCGGCAACCTAAGGGTATTTCCCAGCGCAGAACACAAAAGAGTATGAGCCCAACGTGGGAGGGGGGACCCTGGTTGCCCCAGGATCGTCCCATTGTGCATCAGATATAAAGGTGCAGCAGATATAAAGCGCTACAGCAAAACTGAGTGCGCCGTATTTGGTGCACGGCGCGCTGTCAGCGATCAGATCTGCGGTTCTGCCAGCATGGGTTCAACCTGGCGTATTGGCCGTTCGCTTGGATCGCGACCGATTTCAGCCTTCAGCGATACAAGATCGATGAAATGATCGGCCTGGCGGCGAAGGTCGTCGGCAATCATCGGCGGCTGGGTCGACATGGTGGAAACCACGGAAACCTTGCGGCCCTTGCGCTGAAGGGCTTCAACCAGCGTGGTAAAATCGCCGTCGCCGGAGAAGATCACCAAATGATCCACAGTTTCGGACTGTTCCATCGCATCGATGGCCAGTTCGATATCCATATTGCCCTTGACCTTGCGACGGCCCATGGAATCAGTGAATTCCTTGGCCGGCTTGGTAATGACCTTGTAGCCGTTATAGTCCAGCCAATCGATCAGCGGACGGATCGACGAATATTCCTGGTCTTCGATCAATGCTGTGTAATAGTAAGCGCGCAGCAGATAGCCACGCTTCTGAAAGGCTTTGAGCAGCTTGCGGTAATCGATATCAAAACCAAGGCTTTTGGAAGCCGCATATAAATTTGCGCCATCTATGAAAAGCGCTATTTTTTCTCTCGGATCAAACATCCTTCAACATCCTTTGTTATATACATTAGCGCGGCATCACGTACGGCCAGCCTCGGGTTCCAACCCGACTCAATGTATTATGATTTAATCATATATGAATTATGTATCCAGCGATAGAGCATATTCCAACCGCCTGTTGATTGAATCTTTATGAGTTTCCATTTTTTTTTACAATTTCTAGGTTGAGTCTGGCTGAAACGACGCTCAGGAAAAACTTGAACTCCGGCGATAATACATGTATCCGGTCTGTCAATCCCTCAGGAATAAATATTAAAAGCCCCAGGACTAAATAGTAAAAAGAAGGACAGACCATGGCACGCGTCACCGTGGAAGATTGCATCGACAAGGTCGATAACCGTTTCGAACTGGTTCTGCTGGCAAGCCATCGCGCCCGTCAGATCTCCCAGGGAGCCCAGATCACCATCGACCGCGACAATGACAAGAATCCCGTCGTTGCCCTGCGCGAAATCGCCGATGAGACCCTGTCGCCGGACGATCTGAAGGAAGATCTGATCCATTCCCTGCAAAAGCATGTCGAAGTCGACGAGCCCGAACAGGACGCTGCCTCCGTTGCCGAAGGCCAGCTGACCAGCGGCTCGCAAGACGAGGACGAAATGCCGGAAACCGTTGCCTTCGACCAGATGTCGGAAGAAGAGCTGCTGGCTGGCATCGAGGGCCTTGTCCCGCCGGAAAAGAGCGACGATTACTGATTGCCGAAGGCTCAAGATCGGCGTACCGGTCTTGAGGTGGTCCGATCTTTCAAACTCTCTGTGCGTCAATCGGAAGGTTGGCGCGCTTTTTCTTTTGAGAGTGCGTCTTGGACCAGCGTTCTGTGGCCTGATTTTCGATTGATGGAGTAGCCTGGGCATGATGCGGCAGTATGAGCTCGTGGAGCGGGTACAGAAATACAAGCCCGACGCCAACGAAGCATTGCTCAACAAGGCCTATGTCTATGCCATGCAGAAACATGGCCAGCAGAAGCGAGCCAGCGGCGATCCCTATATTTCCCATCCGCTGGAAGTGGCTGCCATCCTCACCGAAATGCATCTGGACGAGTCGACCATCGCGGTTGCCCTCCTGCATGACACGATCGAGGATACCACGGCGACCAGGGCCGAAATCGACGAATTGTTTGGCGAGGATATCGGCCGGTTGGTCGAGGGCCTGACCAAGCTCAAGAAACTCGACCTCGTTACCAAGAAAGCCAAGCAGGCCGAAAACCTGCGCAAGCTGCTGCTGGCGATTTCCGACGATGTGCGGGTTCTGCTGGTCAAGCTGGCCGACCGCCTGCACAATATGCGCACGCTGGAGCATATGCGCCCCGACAAACGCGCCCGGATTTCCGAGGAAACCATGGAAATCTATGCGCCGCTGGCCGGCCGCATGGGCATGCAGGACATGCGCGACGAGCTGGAAGACCTATCCTTTCGCTATATCAATCCCGAAGCTTACGAGACTGTTACAAAGCGGCTTGAAGAGCTTTCCCGACGCAACGAAGGGCTGATCAAGAAGATCGAAGACGAGTTGAGCGATCTTCTGGTCGCCAATGGTCTGCTCCAGGCCTCGGTGAAGGGGCGCCAGAAGAAACCCTATTCAGTGTTTCGCAAGATGCAGTCCAAATCGCTGTCCTTTGAGCAGCTTTCGGATGTTTATGGCTTTCGCATCCTGGTCGATGGCGTTGCCGCTTGCTACCGGGCGCTTGGCATTGTCCACACCCGCTGGCGGGTGGTACCTGGCCGGTTCAAGGACTATATTTCGACGCCGAAGCAGAATGATTACCGGTCGCTGCACACCACCATCGTCGGCCCGTCACGCCAGCGTATCGAGTTGCAGATCCGCACCCACCGCATGCATGAAATCGCCGAATACGGCATCGCCGCCCACGCGCTTTACAAGGACGGCGAGGGCGGTGGCGAAGGCGAGCTGCTGTCGCGCGAGAGCAATGCCTATTCCTGGCTGCGCCACACTATTGAGGCGCTTGCGGAAGCCAACAATCCGGAAGAATTTCTCGAACATACCAAGCTGGAACTGTTCCAGGACCAGGTGTTCTGCTTCACCCCGAAGGGCAAGCTGATCGCCCTGCCGCGCGGCGCCACGCCGATCGACTTTGCCTATGCCGTCCATACCAATATCGGCGATACCACCGTCGGCGCCAAGATCAATGGCCGGATCATGCCGCTGGTCACTCGCCTTGCCAATGGCGACGAGGTGGAGATCATCCGCTCTGGCGTGCAGGTGCCGCCAGCGGCCTGGGAAGAGATTGTCGTCACCGGCAAGGCCCGTGCTGCCATCCGCCGCGCCACCCGCATGGCGATCCGCAAGCAATATTCCGGCCTCGGCTACCGAATCCTCGAACGGACCTTCGAGCGCGCCGCCAAGACCTTTTCTCGCGAGATCCTGAAACCGGTTCTGCACAGGCTGGGGCATAAGGATGTCGAGGATGCCATCGCGGCAGTCGGTCGCGGCGAAGTGTCGTCACTCGACGTGCTGCGCGCCGTTTTCCCTGATTACCAGGACGAGCGCGTTACGGTAAAGCCTGCCATGGACGATGGCTGGTTCAACATGCGCTCGGCCAGCGGCATGATGTTCAAGCTGCCGCAAGGCAAGAAGGCGTCTGACGCCGCAAAACCTGCTGATGGCAGTCTTGCGGAGGAGCTGGATCCGCTGCCGATCCGCGGGCTGGCCGGTAATCTCGAAGTGCATTTCTCCGCAGCCGGTGCCGTTCCCGGCGACCGGATTGTCGGCATTATGGAAGACGGCAAGGGGATCATCATCTATCCGATCCAGGCGTCTGCCTTGCAGAAATACGATGACGAGCCGGAACGCTGGATCGATGTCCGCTGGGATCTGGACGAGGCGAACAAGTCGCGCTTCCATTCCCGCATTCTGATCAACGCCATCAACGAGCCGGGTACGCTGGCCAAGGTGGCGCAACTGATTGCCGGGCTGGACATCAATATCCGGCTTCTGTCCATGATGCGCGTCGCTGCGGATTTTACCGAAATGGCCTTCGATCTGGATGTCTGGGATCTGCGTCAGCTCAACCAGCTTTTGTCGCAGTTGAAGGAGCTGGATTGCGTGGCAACCGCCAAGCGGGTCTATGACTGAGGCTTGGATTGCCGACTTCGATTGAAATTATCCTGCCGATACAAAGCGGTACAGCGTCATAGGTGCGTTTTATGACACGCACGGCGCTGTAAATGCTTACTATCCGCTTTGGCGGTGCTGCCAATGTTTTGACATCGGAGCCTTGTTTCTGATCAAATTTCGTGCAGTTTATGGCTAAATTCCACGGTTTTTAACGATGCCATGCATTATACGCATGGCTGGAAACGCGCCTTGTCTCTGGTTCTTTGTGCAGTGCACTCGTATATTGAGGTCATCGAAACAAACACAGAGAGATAAGACAATGTTTGGTCCTATTCGCAAATTTGCCCGCGCCCTGCGCGTCCCGACTGCCCAGGAACGTGAAATGGCTTACCTGAACGCTGCCCATGACCGCCTCGACCTGGAATATCGCCAGCGCGAAATCGATGGTGGCCTGTTCCGTCGCATCCGTTAATCGCTATACGCCGGGCGCATGGCTGACCTGTGAAATCAGCTATGCCGGGTGAGGCGCAATCGGATGTCGAGCAAGAAGGTCGCGGTCATGCCGGGGCTTGTGAATGAAAGACTTGTGAATGAAAGACGGGGCAAATCCAGCCACGTCGTGTAATGATGGCCATCATGAATGGTCTTCTTGATATGGGACCATCATCTTTGGGTGGTCTCGCTGACGAGCGCGATGCGTTCGGGCGCTGGCCAATCTCAAAATTACACTCGGGATGTTTCCTGGCCTGATGTTTTCCGGCGCATGCGTCTGCATCCATGTCCATTATTTATCTTGGCTGGCTTTTTATCTGGGATTGCCTGGTCTATCGGCTGCCTTGTTATCAAGGCCAAGATCCCCACCTATGCCACCTCTTTCCCGTTAAAGCTCGTTTCTCAACGATAATTGTCTGATCCGCGCGCTCTCCTGTCGTGTTATCCGGACGCAAGCGCGTGATGCAACGGTTTTGCCGTTGCCGGTTCGGCGTGAAACGACTAGAGAAACGTCAGACTGACGAATTATGAAAGAGACCGGCGTGACGGATAAAGTCGAAAAGAAGCAGAATGCCCTCTGGGAGAACATCAAGGTCATCATTCAGGCGCTGGTGCTTGCCATGGTGATCCGCACCGTGCTGTTCCAGCCTTTCACCATTCCGTCCGGCTCGATGATGCCGACGCTGCTGGTGGGTGATTATATCTTCGTCAACAAGTTCTCCTACGGCTATTCAAAATATTCGCTGCCTTTTTCCCTCGATCTGTTTTCCGGTCGCATTCTGGAGAGTGAGCCCAAGCGTGGCGATGTCGTGGTCTTCCGCTTTCCGCCCAATCCTGACATCGATTATATCAAGCGCCTTGTCGGCCTGCCGGGCGATCGTATCCAGGTGACCGATGGCGTGTTGCTGGTGAACGGCAAGCCAGTACCGAAAGTGCCGGACGGAACCTTCACCTCCGATTACCGGATGGATGCTGGGCTCGACGTGCCCGTCTTCCGCGAAACGCTTGATAATGGCGTCAATTACGACACGCTGGATGAAACCCAGAATTCGGCTGGCGATAATACCCGTGAATTCACCGTTCCCGCCGGTCATTACTTCATGATGGGCGACAACCGCGATAATTCCGCCGATAGCCGCTTCGATGTGGGCATGGTTCCGGCTGAAAACCTGATCGGTCGCGCCTCGGTGATCTTCTTCTCGCTTGGCAATAACACGTCCTTCCGCGAAATTTGGAAATGGCCGTCCAATATGCGGTGGGACCGTTTGTTCAAGGTCGTTCAATGAAGGCTCCCAAGGCCCTGACTGCTGAAGAACGCGAAAAAGTGGAGGCCGTGATCGGCTACCACTTTATTGGCAAGGAACGGCTGGACAAGGCGCTGACCCATTCCAGTGCCCGGCCCGCCAAGGGGAGCGATTATGAGCGCCTTGAATTCCTGGGTGACAGGGTGCTTGGCCTTTGCGTGGCCGAGCATTTGTTTAGGGTGTTTCGATCTGCCACTGAAGGCGAGTTGTCGGTGCGGCTGAACCAATTGGTCAGCGCGGAGACCTGTGCGGCGGTGGCCGATGAAATCCAGCTGCATCGCTATATCCGCACCGGCGCCGACGTCAAAAAGCTGACCGATAAGAACATGCTGAATGTGCGGGCCGATGTGGTGGAGAGCTTGATTGCCGCCATTTATCTCGATGCTGGACTGGAAGCGGCGCGTGCCTTTGTGTTGAAGTTCTGGGCTGAGCGTGCCTCCCGGCAGGATGCCGGTCGACGTGACGCCAAGACCGAGCTACAGGAATGGGCGCACGCAAAATTTGCAGCGACACCGGTCTATCGGGTTGCAGACCGCTCTGGACCGGATCATGATCCGAGCTTCACGGTCACGGTGGAAATCGGCAAGCTGAAGCCGGAAACCGGAATTGACCGGTCGAAGCGCGCCGCAGAACAGGCGGCAGCGACCCGGTTGCTGGAAAGAGAAGGCGTGTGGACGAGATCCGCCGCCTCAGATTGATTGGATGACAATGACCGAGCATGAAAACCAACCGACTGGCGATGGCCAGATCGCTGACACTGTTGCGGGTACCGTGGCCGAAGATGCGGCTGCTGTTCGTCCGACCCATTCCGGCTTCGTTGCCCTGATTGGTCCCACCAACGCCGGCAAATCGACCCTGGTCAACCGTTTCGTCGGTGCCAAGGTGTCGATCGTCAGCCACAAGGTGCAGACGACACGCGCCGTCATGCGCGGCATCGCCATCCATAACAACGCACAGATCGTCTTCATGGACACGCCCGGCATTTTCAAGCCGCGCCGCAAGCTGGACCGCGCCATGGTGACATCCGCCTGGGGCGGGGCCAAGGATGCTGACGTGATCCTGCTCTTGATCGACAGTGAACGCGGATTGCGCGGCGATGGCGAAGCCATTCTGGAAGCACTGAAGGATGTGCATCAGCCAAAAATCCTAGTGCTGAACAAGATCGACCAGGTGCGTCACGAGGATCTGCTGAAATTGGCCTCCACCGCCAACGAGTCGGTGAAGTTTGAGCGTACCTTCATGATCTCAGCAACCAACGGCTCCGGTTGTCAGGACGTGATGGATTATCTGGCAGATTACCTGCCGGAAGGCCCCTGGTATTATCCGGAGGATCAGATTTCCGATCTGCCGATGCGCCAGCTGGCGGCTGAAATCACCCGTGAAAAACTGTTCCTGCGCCTGCATCAGGAATTGCCCTATTCCTCCCATGTCGAAACCGAGAAATGGGAAGAGCGCAAGGACGGCTCGGTCAGGATCGAGCAGGTGATCTATGTCGAGCGCGACAGCCAGAAGAAGATCGTGCTCGGCAAGAATGGCGATGCCATCAAGTCGATCTCCACCAGTTCGCGCAAGGAAATGTCCGAGATTCTCGAACAGACGGTTCACCTGTTCCTGTTCGTGAAAGTCCGTGAAAACTGGGGCAACGATCCCGAGCGATTCCGCGAAATGGGCCTTGAGTTTCCAAGGGACTAAGCGCTTTTCGTTCTATACCTTGATCCGGTTGGCGATGAACTTTGAAATCGACGGGCCGAGCGCCAGGATCATCAGGAAGCGTGCCGTTTGCAGGGCCAGCACGAAGGGCAGGTCCACATGGGTGGTGGCGGCAATGATCGCCACCGAATCCAGCCCGCCCGGGCTGGTGGCGAGATAGGCGGTCAGCGGATCGACGCCCAGCAGATACCACAGCAGAAAAGCCAGACAGCCGCCGAAGGAAATCAGGATCAGGATCGAGAGGGCGACCTGTGGTGCCGCTTTTGCAGCATGCAGCAAAAGACGGCGGCTGAAGGCCAGCCCGATACGCCACCCGACCATGGCATAGGCCACGGCCAGCAGCCAGAGCGGCAGTTCGATCTTCACCAGCCCGAATGAATTCAGCACGGCCATGACCAGCATTGGCACCAGCATCGTGCCTGCCGGGATTTTCAGATAGTGACCGGCGGCAGTGGACGCAGCGGTCACCGCCAGCGTCAGGGCCAGGGCTTGGCCGTCAATATCAGGAAAAAACACTAGGGGCGGCGGCTCGGCACCGGCGATGTTGAAGACGAAGGCTGCCATGGCCGCAGCCGCCGAGGCCACGCAGACGACTCGCAGATATTGCATGAAGGCAACCAGCCGCGTATCGGCGCCGTAAGCTTCCGCCATCAGCACCATAGCCGAGGCGGCTCCGGCCGAACTGCCCCAAACCGCTGTGGTTCCCGGCAGAACCTGGCGCTTCGCCATGATATAGCCGAGCAGCGAGCTGAGCGCGATTACCGACAGGGTGGCGCCGATAAACAGCGGCCAATCCTGCAAGAACCGCCGCAGGATATCGCCATTCAGCGATTCGGCGATCATGCAGCCCACCAGCGCCTGGGCGGCAATATAGGGTGGGCGCGGCAGGGCAAGTCTTGCGCCATTGGTGGCAAACACGATCGCGGCAATCATCGGCCCAAGCAGAAGCGCTGCCGGGAAGCGGACATATTCCAAAGCCCCAGCCACCAGCAGCGACAAGAGCAGCAGTAGTATCCATTTGAGCGCGGATGGAAGCGCTGTCAGCCGGCCATCGCCCAAGGCGGGTTCGGTGTTTTTCGTGTCCATTGGGGTCATGTCATGCCGTCTTGCGGGATCTGAACCAGGGATACGGCGCTGAAGTGAAGCATGCCGCAGGTTGAAAGGCCTGGTTGCTGTATAGGGCCATCTTCCTGTTTGCGCCATGCAAAATTCTGGCATGCCAGCTATGCTGCCTGATCGCCAAAAGACATGCTGGCTCGGACGCGTATATAGGGAATATCCCGATTTTTTACGGGCGAAAATCATCGCTCTGGTATAAAAACAATCTATGGAATGGACCGATCAGGCAATTGTGTTGGGTGTGCGCAGGCATGGCGAAACCAGCGTCATTGCCGAAATGATGACGCTGGCGCGGGGCCGACATCTCGGTCTGGTGCGGGGTGGGCGATCACGCACCATGCAGCCGGTGTTGCAGCCGGGCAATGTCGTGGAAGTCACCTGGCGGGCGCGGCTGGAAGAGCATCTGGGCGATTTTCGCGTCGAGCCATTGCAGTTGCGGGCTGGCCATCTGATGAGCTCGGCCACGGCGGTCTATGGTGTGCAGGCGTTGGCGGCCCTGCTGCGGTTGCTGCCGGAGCGCGAGCCGCACGGGCATCTGTATGAAGCGATGAATATCATTCTCGATCACCTGCATGAGCCAGCGTCGGCGGGGGAATTGTTTATCCGGTTTGAACTGGCAATCTTGAATGACCTTGGTTTCGGTCTGGACCTGACGGCATGCGCGGCCACCGGCGGGCGTCAGGATCTGGTTTTCGTCTCGCCGAAGACGGGAAGGGCGGTTTCTCATGCCGCCGGTCTGCCCTACGCGGACCGCCTTCTATCCCTTCCGGTTTTTCTACAGCCGGAGCCGCTCGCGGGAAAAGGCAAGCAAGCCGATGCCCAAGCCCTGCAACAGGCCTTCCGGCTGACTGGTTATTTTCTACAAAGACATGTGTATGAACCGCGCGGGCTCACGGCTGGAGCCGCGCGCGATGGTTTCTGTCAGGCGGCGCTGAAAGCCTTGGAGACACCTGAGGAGATCGCGCTCGGTGGAGCGGCCCCGAAACCGGTGAGGGTACCATAGGCATTCTCATTGGATTTTTTCATATGCGTGCGGATGGCGCGTTGCAGTTCGGTGACATTGCTATAAACGCCGCCATCCAGATCAATGACTGGAAATTTCACGGCGATGAATTTGACCCGGTTGCCTTCCGGGACGCTGATTCCAACCGGCACACCGGCATATTCGATAACTTGTTTTTCCATAGTCATATCCCCGCCCGCTTTGATACGCAGGCCAATAGTCGATCAATTGTGGTGTCTTGTTTTAAGAACGCGTCACATTCGACAGCAAATGAAAGACATCATCATAACGCCTCTCACGCCAAGCGGGCATAGGTGCGAGGAGCGCGCCGCACGGTGCGATAGTCTACGCATATGCTTTACCTCCTTGCCAGGGAGCCGATTATGGAACCGGCTCTAGATTGAACACGTGTCGATCGATGTCCTGTCCGATTGACAGATCCTGGTAGCGTGTATCACCACCTTGTCGACAGCGTTGAAGGTAAGATCAATGGGTCGATCCGTCAATGGCGCTCCAATCAAAAACAAAATATATTTTTGTGATCGATTGAATATGAAGGTTTCGTGGCAAAATGAATCCCACATGCCCCATTTCGGAAAATAGCGTTCGCATTGCGGCAAAATCTGCGCAGTCGCAAAAAGCCAGAAAAAATTCCCGTTAAAATTGAAATTCTGGATTTTTATGCAAAATATCTGTCGGTTAGGAGAACCGTTTACCGGCGTTTCCTGAGTTCTATGCCGTCCGGGCGCCTTTCCAGCACCTCGACAGTATCGCCAAGGCGCAGCGTGCCGATGGCGCGGGGAACAGTGTTCCAGCCGAACAGCGGACCGGGAACGCGCTTATCGCCTGACATTCGAAGCCGTCCCATGGCGGCAAGCGGCGAGGGGCCGGAGCGCGATCCAGTCTTCTGATCTTGTGTTGTCATGATACAGCGGGCGCAGGGCTTGACGAGATCGAAGCGCAATCCACCAATGGCGATGCTGGCCCATTGGTCCTCCTCCCAGGGCAATGCGCCGTCGATGACGATATTGGGCCGGAAGCGGTCCACGGCAACCATGCCCTCCCCATGGGATTCCATATCGGCGTTCAGCGCGTCGAGCGAGGCTGTCGTGGTGATCAATACCTGATAGCCATCGGCAAAGGTGACGGGGGTTTCCGGTCCGGCCCAATTTGCATTGGCCAAGCGCGAGGCCTGCTCATCGAAGAGCACCAGTTCGAGCGGCCTGCCGAACCATTGAGACAAGGTGTCGTTGACGGCGGGATCAGCCAGGGCCGAATCAACCAATGACCGCCACACCGTGACCGGCTTGCGGGCGCTAAAACTCTCCAGGGGCATGCTGATGTTGCTGCCATCATCGAGTTGCAGATGTAATAACGCGCCGTCCAGCCTCACCTCAAGCCGGGCCAAGTCCGGCAGCTCCCTCTGAGTGACGAAACGCCCCGAAGGCTCAACCAACATGAACTGGCGATCGCCGAGAAGACCCTGCGGGCGAATGTCGGCTTGTGTCAGGGCAATGCCCCGTGCGCTTTTTAAAGGATAGATGCAAAGGGCGGAGAGAAACATCGGATCAGATCTCCTCAAGAAAATCACTGAAAATCGCCTGGAGGCGTGCATGGCGCTCAAGCGCCATCTGTTGTCCGGCTTGAGTCTGGAAGCCATCCGCCAGCTTGAAAAGCTTGGTCTGAAAATGGTCGATGGCAAAGCGCTTATCGTCCAGTGGGCGTTGCAAAGCCTTCGGATCGGCTGGATCGTAAAGACCGGAACCGAGCCGCCCGGCAATGTAGAAGCAGCGCGCTGCACCGACCACCCCGATGGCATCCAGCCGGTCGGCGTCTTGCAGAATTTTTGCTTCCAGCGTTTCGGGGGCAAGATTGGCCGAAAAACTATGGGTGAGGATTGCGTGGGAGACCGCTTGGATGCTGCTCGCTGGCCACTGACCGCCTTCCGTCAGGATCGTTTCAGCTTTTTTTGCGGCAAGGCGGGACGCATCCGCACGGTTGGGTGCGCTCTTTTCCATGGAGACGCAATCATGCAGCAGCACGGCAGCGGCAAGAACCTGACGGTCGCCGCCTTCGATCGCGTGGATGCGCATGGCGTTTTTGAACACACGCAAAATATGGGCAGCGTCATGCGAGCCGTCATTGCCCTCAGTGGCATGCGGAAGGAGCCATTTGGCAAGATCGTCATGAGGGGCGAAGGCTGTGGTGATCATCGGGGCATCTTCTCGGAGGGAATCACTCGGTTCTGCTGTATCATTGCCCAAATCCACTGAGATTGAAGGATAAATCCACCCTCAAATCGCATGATTTTGCGATGGTGTTAGCAGTGGGCAAAGTCGTACAAAAATAAGCAATTTTCCGTGATTCTGTGTCACCATACCTGAGCTCTTTTTAACTCAACCTCTAGAAAACCCAGGATTTTCAAGGGAATTATTCGGCCCATACAAATTATCACCTATAACAATTGCCTTTTGACTAAGATCCCCAAATCACGATAGTCATCGCGCAGCGCCGTCCTGTCTCGCGTTTAAATGGCGCTATAAAAATAGAAACAACCTAGACAGGGGTTTTCAATGACGAGCGTTTCTTCAGCGTCTCTTTCGTCGGTGTCGTCTTACAACGTCGGCTCGACATCCAGCCTGGACACCAATGGTGATGGTGTCGTTTCTGCGGAAGAGCAATCTTCAGGCTCTACCAGAACTCAGGATCCGACCGTTCTGAGCGACAGTGCCGCCAACAGCACATCCTCGCAGCTTTCCAGTGACCTGATGGCGATGGAACTGTCCCGTGGCGACACGACGTCCACCGACCAGAATGCAACCAAGTCCATCGACACTGATAGCGATGGAAAAGTAACCAAGGAAGAATTTGTCAATGCACGTCCGGAGGATGTGTCTGAGGAAGATTCGACCAAGATGTTCGAGGCCATTGACTCGGAAGATGCTGGCTATGTGACCGAAGACCAGATGCAGCCTGACGGTAAAATGCCCCCTCCGATGATGATGGGCGGTATGGGCGGTATGGGCGACATGCAGAGCCTTAGCAGTATGATGTCCGGTGACAGCAGTGGTAGTGAAGACAGCATGTCCATGGATGACGTGTTCAGCCAGATGAGCTCGGTTATCAATGCCTATCGTTCCGCTGGCGGCACTGCCGACGAAACCGATACGACCGGACAAACTGCCGCTGCCTGACGGGTCGCTATCGCACCCGACTACCCCGGTACAGGATTTTAGAGCTCATCGTTCTAGGACTGAGACTGGGAGATCATTATAGCAGCCATGAGGCTGAATGCTGCCCTGAGGGGCCGCTACTTGCGAACAAACGGCATGGAGACATGATGCCTATGCCGATTGAACCCGCATCAAGCTTTACCAATCTATCCCTTATGTCTCCACCTCAACGCTGATTTACTGATCCCTCGGATCGAGCGCCTATCCGTATCAAGCGGAGCTGGAGACCGGATCGGCTGCTAGAATTGGCAGCACAAATGGCGCATTGCCATCGGCGTCCTGGCCGCGGCCTAGTTTTTTCACCGCCGTAACGAAGCGCCCCCCGCGTGAAAGCAAGGTATCGGCAATCTCCACCATCCTGATATTGGGCGTTGCAAACGGCGACGCGGCCCGCAAGCCCTGTGCCAACGCCTCCTCGTCCTGTTCGGGATGAAGCGCGAGGCTGGCAATCAAAGCCGCAGCTGGAGAGCGTGATACCCCCATCCAGCAATGGATCAGCAGCGGCGCAGTCTGGTCCCAATCCTTCACGAAATGAATAATCTGTTCCACATGCACATCTTGCGGAGCGATGAGGTCGCCTCTACCGGCAAAGGTAATATCGTTCAGCGCAAGCGTCATGTGCCGGCCCGGAGAAATCACTGCGGGGCGATGAAAATCCTGGCCCTTGGCCAGCAGGCTGATCATTTCTTTCGCCTTGTGGCGCACGGCCATTTCGGCAAGGCGGGCCAGCGGACTGACGATGAAATAGCTCATGGCGCAGCCGTACCGGATTTTTTATGGTTTTCCGCCTCACGCAGCCGCTCGATGGCGTCGAAACGCTCCGCAAACTGCCGCTGCGCTTCAATGGCTGGCATAGGGCCAAGCGGCAGCATGTCGGCGGTAATATGGCGTGGCTGACCGAAAATCCGGATCGCTTCGGCGCGGGAAAAGCCTGCAAGTTCAGTGGCCTCGAAATAGGCGGCGATGCTATCGGCTTTCTTGATCAGGCTTTTCAGGCTGGCCGTGGGATGCGATGGCAAGCCAAATCGCAGATGGATGGCCGCCTCCAGCCGCTTTTCGACCAGCTTATAGCCGCCGCCCACCACCGCCTTGAAGGGCGAAATCATATCGCCGATCACATATTCCGGCGCATCGTGTAGCAAGGCCATTTGCAGGTCGTTGGCGCTGTATTTGCTATTGCAGCGGCGAAAGACCTCTTCGACCACAAGGCTATGCTGGGCCACGGAAAACGCATGGTCGCCAACGGTCTGGCCATTCCAGCGGGCGACGCGGGCAAGGCCATGGGCAATATCGGAAAGCTCGACATCAAGCGGCGAAGGATCGAGAAGATCGAGGCGACGGCCCGACAGCATCCGCTGCCAGGCCCGCGCCGATGTTGGAGGAGGGGCGGCGGGCATGTCAGTCCTCGTCTGACGCGGCAGGAAAATCCAGACCGGTCCAGGTGGGCAGTTGCAGCTGCACGGCCTGGTCACCGGCCAGAATAGGCGTGCCGTTTGTTATCGCATCGCCAGTGCGGTCGATGCGCAGGATCGCCAATCCGATGTTGTCCAAAATCGTGCCGAGTGTACCAAGCGGCTTACCATCGGCACGAAGCTCGGTTCCGGTTGCGGGCAGAGCAGTGTCGGCGGAAACGATGGCGATCCGGCGGCGGGCCATTTTACGGTGATGCATGCGCGACACCACTTCCTGCCCGACATAACAGCCCTTCTTGAAGGAGACGCCGCCATTGAGATCAAGCAGCACGTCGTGCGGATAGGCATCCTGAAGCGGATAGTCGAGCCCCGCTTCGGCCACCCCGGCCTTGATTCGCAACGCTGTATAAAGCCGGACATCATCCCCAGCCGAGTTGACGCGACCCGGCACGCGCCAGACAGTTTCACCGGCAGCAGCGAAACGACGATCCTGAAAAGCTTCGGCCGGCACGTTGTCCCAGATCACCGTGACTCCGGAAAATTCAGCGGGGGTCAGGGTCACGGCGGCGCGCAGCTTGTAGAGCGTCAGGCGGCGCAGCAGGGCCTCTTGTTCGTCAGATTCCACCTCCAGCAGATAACCATCGCTCAGCGGATAGACCAGCATGTCAAACAGGATCTTGCCCTGCGGTGTCAGCAACGCCGAGGGCGCGGCTTGCCCAGACACGATAAGGCCGAGATCTGCGGTCAGCAAATTGTTGAGAAAATGCGTGGCCTCTGCTCCAGCGACCTTTAGAAAAGCCCGGTTTTCAAGAAAAACGGCTGGCATGAGACGATCCAATCACATCTTACGTGCCCACGGCTTCGTTTACTAAATCCGTGGATTGCACATTTTTCTCTTCAGCAAAATCGATTGCCGCGAGGTGACATACTTTGACGCCGGTTGCCTTGTCGGGAAAAGCGGGTTGGGCTTTTCCCTGATAACTCTAAGGCAAACACACGTCCATCAATCGCCTGCCGTGAAGAATTTCCATTTGCCATCGGGTGCAATGCCGATGCGGAAGAAATTGTAATTGCCAACTTCCAGCATGTTTTCAAAATCGCCGGCTGTCACCAGCCGAAGCAATTCCACCTTTTCCGGTGGGGTCAGCGTTGTCAGCGGCTTTTCGGCGAAATAGGGCCAGACATAGGCTTCCTCCGGGGTCCCGGCATTGACATGCACGAAGCCGGTCGACAGCACGTCCAGCATGATGGCCAGGACTTCGAGGCCGTCTGGATCGCCAGAAACGCTCTTGATCGTCTGGATCGGGTCGCCATTGTCATTGCCAAGCGCCAGAGCCGTCGGATCATTGCCGCCCGCCAGAAGCGCGCGCAAGCGTTCCGGATCGCCGGAAGCTGCGGCTTCCACCAGTTTTTCGCGCAGTTTGCGCACCGGTTCGGGAGCCTTACTGATATCGTAGATCACCTCAACAGGCGCGTGGGGTGCCGCTTCGGCAGCCGCGCCCTTCGCCTTATCGGCGGGTGTGGCCTGCTGTGGTTCGGCGCTGGGGGCGCTCTTCGGGTCAGACGTACTATCGGTTGGCAGGCCGGGCTGCTGGCCGGCTTGCGGTTGCTGTCCCTGTTGCGCCGCCTCCTTGGCGCCGCCCTGCAATTCCGACAGGGCGAAACTGCTCCCCGGAAGAGCCAGAACGGCAACGCTTGCCATCCAGCCGCAGACCAGAATTGTTTTTACATTGTTCTTGAGACCGGTTGTCTTTGCTCCGGTCTGGCATGCCTTGCGCATCTTATTGCCTCTGAAACTTACTGAACACTTCGCTTGGGAGAAAACTCACCGGCCAGCATACGGGCGCGCAAAGACTCCAACATGGCTTCCGCACCATCTTCGCCATGAATGCGGATGGTTTCGCGCATGGCCAAAGCAATGGCTGCATCGGCGATGATTTCCGGTTCGATGCCATCAGCCATGCCGTCGGCCCAGGCCTCGTTCTGATATTCGAGGGCAGCCTGCATCTTTTCATGAACGATCATGTCGTCAATCTCGTTGCGGCGTGGTTCCATTCTGCATGTCCTCGAAGCGATACTTACTCAGCTGTTAACGACTCTATCAGTGTTTTATCAAAACGACACGGGCGAATGCTAAATCGGATGAATTATTGGTTAATTTCCAAAGCGCGCCGTCATTTCCCGAACAAGTGTTGCGCCTTCAGCACGATACTGGCTTTCTGCCACCCGAGCGGCGGAAGTGCAAGAGGGATGCACTGCGGCAAAAGCCCGATAACCACGGTTATAGGCGGCTGTCAGCATCTGTTTGCGGGCCGGTTCAGTGCCTGCATCGAGCGCGATGAGTTTTTCGGCCGCAGCCCGCCATTGCTGCTCCGGCTGGCCTGCGCAGAGATTGCGCAGATAGGTCACGGTCCCCAGGATTTCGGAGAGCCGATTCAACTGCCCGTCATAGGGCGTTGCCTGTTGCACAGATGGTGCAGCCTCGCTGGGCAGCTTTGCTGGAGGCGCGACATTTGCCGCTGCCGCAAGTCCCGCCAGAAGGACGGACACGGTACAGACGGCAGGAAAAAGCAGTATTGGTCGGGTCATGCATATCCATGGCATATCCGGCGGATGCGCCGGGATTAACTTGAACCTTATCACGATTCCCGCCTTCGTTTACGCTGCTTTACCGCAAGCCACCAGCTTTTCCACGCAGTCGCGCACGCTCGGTGGCACGGGCTGATCCAAGATTTCCGCCGGGCTATACCAGCCCAGCGCTGCGGCATCGCTTTGGGCGACCGCTGCCGCTGCCGGATCGTCCAGAGTGACGAGGAAAACGGAAAGCCGGAAGTGATGGTGACTAGGGCCGCCCGGGTCCGGGTAGAGGTCGTAGCTGACAAACAGATCGGGCGCATGGGCCGATAGCCCGGTCTCCTCTTTCAGTTCGCGCAAGGCGGTCTCTTCCGGTGTTTCGCCCGGTTCGCCACGCCCGCCGGGAAAGGCATAGAGATCGGCGGCGGGCGGTTTCGACCGCTTGACCAGCAGCAGCTTGCCCTGCCGGATGACGATGGCGGAGGAGGCGGGGGCGAAAAAAACCGGGACGGGTTGCTCGGTCATACGGTGCTCGTTCTGTTTGCAGGTCTGACGCATCAGGCAGCGGTTATAAGCTCGCTTGACGATAGGCTCTGTGACTGCGAAGACAAGTCCATGTGTGGACGTTTTGCCCTGACCGTGACACCGGATGAGATCGTGGAGGCCTTTGGTCTGCATGAACTCGAGGCCTTTCCGCCCCGGTTCAACATTGCTCCGACCCAGCCGATTCTGACGGTTGGCAATGGGGAGGTGCCGATGGTGGGCAGCAACCTGCCGAGCAGGCGGGCGCTGCTGGTGCGCTGGGGTTTTCTGCCCGGCTGGGTGAAAGATCCAAGTGATTTTCCATTGCTGATCAATGCGCGTTCTGAGACGGCGGAAACGAAGGCGTCCTTTCGCGGCGCCATGCGCCATCGCCGTGTTTTGATACCGGCCTCCGGTTTCTATGAATGGTATCGGCCAGCAAAAGAAAGCGGTGAAAAACCGCAGGCTTACTGGATCCGCCCCGCCCAGGGCGGTATTGTCGCGTTCGGTGGTCTGGTCGAAACCTTTGCCGCTGCCGATGGATCTGAAATCGATACCGGCGCAATCCTGACCACCCGTGCGAATCGTTCCATTCGAGCGATCCACGACCGCATGCCTGTCGTGATCGCTCCGGAGGATTTCGAGCGTTGGCTGGATTGCAAACGCCAGGAGCCGCGCCATGTCTCTGACCTGTTGAAACCGGCAGGCGAGGACGTGTTCGAAGCCATTCCGGTTTCCGACAAGGTCAACAAGGTCGCCAATACCGGCTCGGATGTACAGGTCCGTGTCGAAAACCCGACGCCTAAAGCCGAGCCTAAGCCGCCTTCGCAACAGCTATCGCTGTTTTGAACGGTATTGGAAAAAGGGCGTCCTCACGCGACTTTCTTGATCGGCGCTCGCTTCAACATCAGAGCGGCGGCAATCACCGCTTTCAGGCCGATTGGGCGGTAATTGTCGCTCAATTCCGGCTTGGCCGGTTGCTGGGCTTCTTTTGTTTGCAGGGGGGCGGGCATGATGTTCTCCAAAGTGTTTCCATGGCGGCCTGTCAGGTTTGCTTGCAACCTGAGGGACACGCATTTCCCTTGTTTCAGTCTGTCCTTATCGAGAAAATCGGGGTGCGTTTTTCCCGTGACAAACTTCCGAACAGTCGTTTTCCTGACTGTTCAGGTTTAGAGATCATGACACTTTCGTGAACAATGCAAATTAATTTAAATCAAAGACTGCTACTTTTCGTGAGTCTGTTTTACAATTTCCGGTTTTAAAGGCCTGTTTCAAAGGCCTCGATCCATTCCGGCGCCGTGATGGTCGTCGTGGTCTTCCATGACGGTCAAGGTGCCGTATTTCCGCTTCCAGGCACGGGCCCCAAAGGGAAGGGAGAGGAGATAGACGATGACCGTAACCGACAGCACTTCCCAGGTGAAGCTCATCAGCAGGGCGACATAGAGCACCACGGCGATCGTCAGTGGCAGAACCAGATCGCGGCGGACCTTCTTTTCGGATTTGCCGGACCAGACCGGCAGGCGGCTGATCAGCAGGAAGGCGATCAGCATCGTATAGGCCGAGGACGCAAAGGCAAAACCAGGCGTGGCTTCCACGCCCAGAAAGCCGAGATAGATCGGCAGCATGACCAGAAGCGCACCAGCAGGCGCGGGAACGCCGACGAAATAGGCATTTTGCCAAGGGGCCTTGATGGCACGCTCGTCCATCACATTGAAACGGGCCAGCCGCAGACCTGCGGATATCGCAAAGATCAGCGCCGCGATCCAGCCGAAGGACCGGGCCTGGTCCAAAACGTAGATATACAAAACCAGACCGGGTGCCACGCCGAAATTGACGATATCGGCGAGCGAATCCATTTGCGCGCCAAATTTCGATGTGGCTTTCATCAGGCGGGCGATGCGTCCGTCGATTCCATCGAGAAAAGCGGCGACCAGCACCATGCCGACCGCAAGCTCGAAACGTCCTTCGAATGCCAGGCGTACGCCGGTCAGACCGGCGCAGATTGCCAGAACGGTGATCAGGTTCGGAATCATGAGCCGCAGGGGAATTTCCCGCAGCCTAGGCCCGCGTGAAGCCTCGTTGACCTCCTGCTGGCCTGCCTGATTCTCATCCGCCGGATTGCTCGGCCCCTCATTCTCTTCCGAGGGGTGTGCCTGATGCTGCGGCGTGTCGCTGTTCATGGTTGACCTGTCTCCGTCATGGCCTACAAAAATCGTCTCAGCTGCGGCGGCTGATGACTGGGCCCTTTGCCGAACCATATTCCGCGATCACGGTTTCGCCACCGATCGAACGCTGGCCAACCGCAACGCGAGGCTCGGCACCGGCTGGGAGGTAGACATCCAGTCGCGAACCGAAGCGGATCAGGCCGAAACGTTCGCCAACGCCGAGTGCCTGGCCCGGCACCGACCAGCAAAGGATGCGACGGGCTACGAGGCCTGCGATCTGCACCACGCCGATAGCGCCGCGCGGGCCATCGATGACCAGCGAGTTGCGCTCATTGTCGGTGCTGGCCTTGTCCAGTTCAGCATTCAGGAAACTACCTTCCCGGTAGACAACCTGGCGGATTGCGCCGCGCACCGGCGCGCGATTGATATGGACATCGAAGACATTCATGAAGATCGAGATGCGCAGCATCGGATCGCTCGATAGCTGCAATTCTTCCGGCGGGATGACCATCTGGATCATCGACACGCGGCCATCGGCCGGGCTGACCACCAGATCGTCATCCTGCGGGGTGAGGCGCTCCGGGTCGCGGAAGAAATAGGCGCACCATAGGGTCAGCAGCAGGCCGACCCAGAACAGCGGCTCCCAGATCCATCCGAGCACCAGCGACCCGACGAAGAAAGCGCCGACAAAAATATAGCCTTCCTTATGCACGGGAACGAGGGTATTGCGGATCGTATCGAACAAGGACATCGGTAGGACTTCTCCTGAAAACTCTATTGATGACGTGACTACCGCGAAACGTGTTCAGGGGCAATGCCGGGCCTGATTGAGGCCTTTCACGGGAAAGCCGCCGCACTTTTATACATGCCGATCACACAGCAGGCGGCAGGCGCGTGACCACGCCCAGATCGTCGCTTTCGCGCACCTGGCGCAAATGCTCTTCTGCCTGGGTCGCCTCCCGTTGCCGGTTCCACATCGAGGCATAAAGGCCGTTTTGGGCGAGAAGTTCCGCATGGGTGCCGCGTTCGGCGATTTCGCCCGCTTTCAAAACGATGATTTCGTCGGCGCCGATCACGGTCGACAGTCGATGGGCGATGACCAGAGTGGTGCGATTTTGCGAAACAATGTCGAGGGCCGCCTGGATATCCTGCTCGGTCGTGGTGTCCAGCGCCGAGGTTGCCTCGTCGAGAATAAGGATCGGCGGGGATTTCAGCACGGTGCGGGCGATGGCGACGCGCTGCTTTTCGCCGCCTGACAGTTTCAGCCCGCGCTCGCCGACCATGGTTTTGTAACCCTGCGGCAGTTCGCGGATCGAGCGGCTGATCTGGGCAATGTCGGCGGCGGCTTCCATCTCGGCATCACTGGCACCTGGCCTGCCATACCGGATATTATAGGCAATGGTGTCGTTGAACAGCACCGTATCCTGCGGCACCATGCCGATGGCGGCGCGCAGCGAGGTCTGCGTGATGTCGCGGACATCCTGCCCGTCAATGCGGATCGCGCCCTGCTGCACATCGTAAAACCTGTAGAGCAGCCGTGAAATCGTAGACTTTCCAGCGCCCGATGGGCCGACGACGGCAACCGTCTTGCCCTCCGGCACGGTGAAGGAAATCCCCTTCAGGATCGGCCTTGCGGGGTCGTAGGCGAAATGCACGTTTTCGAAGGTGATGGCGCCCTTGGCGATGGCAAGTGGCTTCGCATCGGGGGCGTCGCGCACTTCCGGCTCTACCGCCAGAAGGTCGAACATCTGCTCGATATCGGTCAACCCCTGGCGGATTTCGCGGTAGAGCATGCCAATGAAATTCAGCGGCACGGAAAGCTGCAACAGCAGCGCGTTGACGAATACGAAATCGCCGATGGTCTGCTCACCGCGCTGTACGGCCAGCGCCGAAAACACCAGCATGACCGTCATGCCCACACCGAAGATCAGCCCCTGGCCGAAGTTCAGCCAGCCGAGCGAGGTCCAGACCTGGGTGGCGGCCTTCTCGTAGCGGGCCATGGAGGCATCGAAGCGGCGGGCTTCCATGTCTTCATTGCCAAAATATTTGACCGTTTCGAAATTCAATAGCGAGTCGATTGCTTTGACATTGGCGTCGGTATCGCTGTCATTCATCGAGCGGCGGATGGCGATGCGCCAGTCCGAAGCCTTGACCGTGAACCAGACATAGACGGCGACGGTGACGGCGGTGATCGCCAGATAGGAGAGGCCATAGCCCCACCAGAAAATCACCGCTGTCAGGGCAAATTCGATCAGCGTCGGAATGGAGTTGAGAATGGTGAAGCGGACGATGGTCTCGATGCCCTTGGTGCCGCGCTCGATGATCCGCGACAGCCCGCCGGTCTTGCGCTCCAGATGGAAGCGCAGCGACAACTGGTGCATGTGCAGAAAGGTTATATGGGCCAGCCGCCGCACGGCATACTGGCCGACGCTGGCAAACAATGCGTCACGGAACTGGTTGATGCCCATCTGCACGATGCGGGCCAGATTATAGGCGATAACCAGCATCACCGCCGACAGCATGAAGGCAGGCAACAGGCCGGTCGCATCCATCTTGCCATTGAGCGCATCGGTGGCCCATTTGAAATAATAGGGCACCAGCATCAGCACCAGCTTGGCGATCACCAGGAACAGGCTTGCCCAGACCACCCGCATTTTCAGATCGAGGCGCTCGGCTGGCCACATATAGGGCCAGAGATTGACGATGGTGCGCCACGGATTGCTGCTTTCGGCCGAAACCGTTTTAGCTTTCTGGTGCATGCTTTATGTCCTGCGCGCGGGCTGGTGGAAGCGCGGTCGGTTCCCGGAATGGGCGGCAAAAAAGAGGAGGCAAGAAAAAGGCGCCCCTGGGGCCGCCTTTGGTCGTCGCTGATATAGGCAATATGAGCGAGACAGGCAAGGACCGGACGGGTTTAGCCCCGTCCTTGCCGGTGTTTGCGTCTATCGCTTGTGCTCCAGCATCCATTTGCGATGGATTTTTTCGGCCTCGTCATCCGGCATGGATTGATCCGGCACGGTGAAGGTCTGGCCGGGCTCGATCAGGTCGGGATTGCTGATCTGTTCGGCGTTGGCGACATAGATCGTCGTGTAACGCACGCCCTGGCCATAGACCCGCCGGGAAATCTGCCAGAGCGTATCGCCCCGGCGGATGATCACCGCATTCTTGCTCTCGGTCAGCGGCGCCTGGCTCAGTACCGGTGGCGATGTGCCGTCGGTTGGTGTCAGGGTCGGTGCCGGGTTTTGCGTCGCAGCGGCTTGCGCGGCGGCAATTTTGGCTGGCATCGGCTCCAACGCTGCATCGACAAGTGACTTGAGGGTCGGCAAGGCATTGGCCATTGCCGTGACCGAAGCGGTCGGCACTTGCTTGAGGACGACCAGGGCCTTGTCGGCCTGGTCTGCCATGCCCGCCATGAACGTGCTGGCGGTCTGGTCCGTGCTGGGGGTCGGGCGGAAATCGGCAACCGCCTTCAGGGCAAATTCCAGCGCCGAGCGTGATGCCGCCAGGCTTTCCAGCGTCGGTGTCTTGCCATCGGCAAACAGATTGCTGAGCAGGGCGAAGGACTTGGCCAGCGTATCACGCTGCCGATCGAACAGGTTGCTATCGACGGTGGCCGGGCTGACGGTGCTGCTGGCAACGCCGGGCTGGGCTTCCGGTGCGACAACCGCAACCTGATCACCTTCCGGACGGTTGAACGGCACGGACGCACGCAACGTCACTTTGCCATTGGCATCCTTCAGATCGACACTGATGATATGCTGGCCAACCGTCAGCGGCATCTGGCCTTCGACCACGAAATGCCCCTTCTGGTCGACATCCGCCGAGCCGATATGCTTGCCATCGGCATAGGCGGTCACGGTGCGACCCTTCTGGGCATTGCCTGCCACGAAAATCTTGTCGCCTTCAAGCTCGACGGCGGTGATCTGCAAATCGGCAGCGGACAGGGAGGGGGAGGGTGCAGACCCGAGGGATGCCGTGGGCGTAGACGGCGTGGCTGCGGCGACGCGGCCTTGCTTGTCGACACCATTGATCTGTTCAGGAGCTTGTGGCTGGCTCTGATCCTTTGGTGAGACTTGATCCTGTTGCGGGCCACTGATCAGCCGGCTGGCTTCGCCGGGCTTGGTCACCATGGCCAGCACGTCACCGGATGGATCGGCCGGGACGGAAACCGTAGCCTGCTCCTCAGACCCGATTGTCTTGCCTTCCTTGGTCGTGGCCTTCAAATCCAGGGAATGATCGCCGGGAGACAAGGGCTTGTCGAGCACGATGGCGAAGTCACCGTTGGGAGAAGCGGTGGCGCTGGCAATATTGTTGGAACCGTCATGGACCTCGACCTTGGCGCCGGGTGCCGCGCTGCCGGCGATGACAGTCGAGCCGTCTTTTTCAACGCGGAGCACGTCAAAACGCGGCATGTCCGGATCGATAGCCACTTCCGGTTCGCCGCGCATGGCCCGACCGATATTGGCGATCATGGCGGCGGCATCCTGCGGCGAAGCTGGCAATTTGGCGATCAATTGAAGAGCATGGGCTGCCGAGGCCTTGGCCTTGGAGAGGCTGTCGACAAGACCAGATTCGATCCCGGCGGGGAGATCGGCGTCCGAGAGGGCTTTCAGGGCTGTCAATGCAGCAATGCGGGCTGTGGCGTAAAGTTCAGGTGCCGGGGTTTTCTGATCGGCAAACAGATTTTCCAAGGCGGCCACGGATTGCTCTGCGGCCTTGGTCAGGCGCTGCATCTTGGCGGCGGCCTGGCCATCGGGGGCAGGCGTGGGTGAGGAAGGCCCGGACGCTTCGGGCGCTGCCGCCTGTTCAGCCGGGGCAGCAGGTGTTTCTGCCGTCTTCTTTGTGCCGCCAATTTGCGGAAGCACGAAAAACACCATCAATACTGTCGCAATGGCAAGCACGCCGAGAGCCAGCCAACCGGCACGGTTTTTCATAGTCCAACGTCTCCGGGCGGATTATTCCGCCATATCCCTTGAAACTGATAGAGCGCCATGGGGTATGAATACCCCATGAAGGACGCTCAAAAGTTTTGTCCCCACTGCATGACCCAGCTCAAAACCGCAGACCGGTACGGTGCTACGGGCTTGGCGTTTCCATCGGATTTTCCAAAAATCGCGTCCCGCATTTTGGTCCGATCTCTTACATCCATTGGGATTTAAGACTTTATGCAGTAACGTTTCCTTAATCGCTGCACAAGCGATGAACCCGGTTTGTTCATAGGCTTCCTGGAGTTTTCGTTAATTTTATTGACGTCAGCGGGCCGCGATGGCCATTCTAAACGTATGACAGAAAACCATTCTTCGATTCGATCCATCTGCGTTTATTGTGGCTCACGGCCCGGGCGTGATCCCGATTACATGGCTGCGGGCCGCACACTTGGCCACTCGATTGCCGCCCATGGCCTGCGCCTCGTCTATGGCGGCGGCACCAAGGGCATCATGGGTGCCGTTGCCAGCGGCGTGTTGGACGCGGGTGGCCAGGTGACGGGCATCATACCCGAATTCCTGGTCGATATGGAGGCCACACGTCATTCTCTCGGTCAGTTGAATGAATTGATCATTACTGAGGACATGCATCAGCGCAAGCACAAGATGTTCGAGCGCGCCGATGCCTTTGTGACCCTGCCGGGCGGTATCGGCACGCTGGAAGAAATCGTCGAGATCATGACCTGGGGCCAGCTTGGCCGTCATGAAAAGCCGATGGTCTTTGCCAATGTCAACGGTTTCTGGGACCCGATGCTGGAGCTGATCACCCATATGCGCCAGGAGGGCTTCGTCCATACCGGCCATAAGGTGCAGCCGCTGGTGATTGACGAGATCGAGGCTATCGTGCCGACGATTGTCGATCGCTGGGAAGAACTCGGTCGCATCTCCGGCGATGCGGAGCTGTTGTCAAAGCTCTGATCGGCGTCGTTTCAGCATCGGTAAGGTATAGATGACCAGGGCCACCCAGATCAGCGGGAAGGCAATGGCCTTGGCAGTGCTGAATTCTTCGCGAAACAGGAAGACGGCGATCAGGAAAATCATCGTCGGGGCGATATATTGCATAATGCCGATGGTGGAGAGACGCAGGAGCTTGGCGCCATTGGCGTAGAGGATCAGCGGCACGGCCGTGACCAACCCGCTTGAGGCCAGTAGCACGGTATTATTGAACATGCTGGCATCCGGCGAACCCAGGAAATGCGACTGGCCGGTGACGCCGAGATAGATCAGGTAGGCCAGGGCAAACGGTGCAAGCAGCAGCACTTCCAGCAGAAAGCCCTGATTGGGGCCAATCGGCAGCGTCTTGCGGAAAAACGCATAGAATCCCCAGGAAAAGGTGAGGCTAAGCGCGATCAGCGGCAGGCGTCCGGCATCGACCGTCAGGATGACGACGGCGACCACCACCAAAGCCAGCGCCGCCATTTGCGCGGGCTTCAACTTTTCCTTCAAAAGCACAGCACCAAGTAGAATGGAAAACAGCGGGTTGATGAAATAGCCGAGTGCGGTATCCAGCGCGTGGCCCGCGCCGATGGCCCAGACATAAATGCCCCAGTTGATGCTGATCAGGCAGGCGGTGATTGCCGCCATGCCGAGCATTTTCGGATTGCGCAGCGCCCGCTTCAGATCATCGGTGCGCCGCAGAACCAGAAGAACGAGACCGGCCACCGGAATGGACCACAGCACCCGATGGGCGATGACTTCCATGGGCGGGATATGCGCCACGGCCTTCATGTAAAGAGGCAGAAATCCCCAGAGCAGGTAGGCAGAAAGCGCAAAAAGAAAGCCGCGCAGGCTATCGCGGTTTTCAGCCACTGGCGCTGCAACTTCGCTCATGATGTTTCCGATCCCATTGCTGTTTTTCCTGCCGATACGCCTTCAGGGCGCAAACGGCAAATTCATTCCATTGAAGGATCAGTGAGTTTGGTGAATGCGACTATGTCAATGTTCGAAGATTGGAAAGTAGATCAAGACGGTTTTGGCTTATTCCGCCGCAATCCGACCAGCCAGTTCCCGATTTTTCATCAGCTTGTAGACAATCGCGTCCATCAAGGCTTGGAACGAGGCATCGATTATGTTTTCCGATACGCCCACCGTCCACCAGCGGGCGCCGCTGGCATCGGTGGATTCGATCAGCACGCGGGTGATGGCCTCGGTGCCGCCGTTGAGGATACGGACCTTGTAGTCGGCCAGTTCCAGATCCTTTATTTCATTCTGGAATTTGCCGAGATCCTTGCGCAGCGCAATATCCAGTGCATTGACCGGGCCGTCACCTTCGGCGACCGACATCACCGTTTGCCCGTCAATCACCATTTTCACTACCGCTTCCGACACGGTTTTCAGGTTGCCATTGCTGTCGAAGCGGCGTTCGATCATCACCCGGAAGCTCTCGACAGCGAAAAACTCCGGCACGGTGCCGAGGGTGCGATGTGCCAAGAGCTCGAAACTGCCATCGGCGCCTTCATAGGCATAGCCGGAGGCTTCACGCTGTTTGACGATCTCGATCAGCCGGTCCAGCTTCGGATCGTCTTTGGCAACCATGATGCCACGGCGTTTCAACTCGTTGATGAAATTGGCCTTGCCGCCCTGATCGGACACCATGACCTTGCGGAAATTGCCCACAAGGCCCGGCTCCACATGCTCATAGGTTTTCGGGTCCTTCAACAGCGCCGAGGCATGGATGCCGGCCTTGGTGGCAAAGGCGGAAGCACCGACATAGGGAGCCTGATGGTTGGGGGAGCGGTTCAACAGCTCGTCAAAGGCATGGGAGAGGCGGGTCAATTCCACCAGTTTTTCGAGATCGATTGCCGTCTCGAACCGGTCGGCATAGGTCTTCTTCAGACAGAGCGTGGGAATGATAGTGGTCAGGTCGGCATTTCCGCAGCGCTCGCCAATGCCGTTCAATGTGCCTTGAATCTGGCGCACACCGGCTTCCACGGCGGCCAGCGAATTGGCAACGGCCTGGCCGGTATCGTTATGGGCATGGATACCCAGGGCTGCGCCGGGAACACCTGCCTCAATCAGGCTGGCAATGATACTGCGGATTTCCGGCGGCTGGGTTCCGCCATTCGTGTCGCACAGCACCACCCAGCGCGCACCGGCGTCATAGGCGGTTTTGGCACAGGCCACGGCATAATCGGCATTGGCCTTGTAGCCGTCGAAGAAATGCTCACAATCCACCAGTGCTTCCTTGCCCGCATCCACCACGGCCTTGACGCTGTCGCGGATCGAGTCGAGGTTTTCATCATTGGTGCAGCCAAGCGCAACTTTCACATGGTAATCCCAGCTCTTCGCCACCAAACAGATAGCATCGCTTTTCGATTGTAAAAGCTGGCTCAGGCCCGGATCGTTGGAGGCGGAGATCCCGGCGCGTTTGGTCATGCCAAACGCCGTGAACCGGGCGCGGCTGGTGCGTTTCTTTGAGAAAAAAGCCGTGTCGGTCGGATTGGCACCGGGATAGCCACCCTCGACATAGTCCAACCCGAAATCATCCAGCATGGCGGCAATGGCAATCTTGTCTTCCACGGAAAAATCGATGCCGGGCGTCTGCTGACCGTCGCGCAGCGTGGTGTCAAACAGGGTGATTTTTTCGCGTGTCATGGGTGCCTCCCAAAGGCAAATTTTTATGTGTTTTGATTTTTTCCGGCAAAACGGTCGGTGGCGCGGATCAATTGGTCGAGAATACCGGGCTCGCTCATGGCATGGCCTGCGGCCTCGACAATGTGCAGATCGGCATCCGGCCAGAGTTTGGACAATTCCCAGGCATAGCGTAGCGGGCAGGGCATGTCATAGCGCCCATGCACGATCACGCCCGGAATGCCTTTCAGCTTGTCGGCGTCACGCAGCAACTGCCCGTCTTCCATCCAGATCCGGTTCATGAAAAAATGGTTTTCCAGCCGGGCAAAAGCGATGGCGTAATGGTCCTCGCCGAAATTTTCGATCTGCTGGATATCAGGGATCAACGAAATCGTCGCGCCTTCCCACTGGCTCCAGGCGCGGGCGCAGGCGAGCTGTACTGCCTTGTCCTCACCGGTCAGGCGGCGATGATAGGCGGAAATCATGTCATGACGCTCTTCAACAGGAATGGGCGCGATGAAATGCTCCCAACGGTCTGGATACATCTCGGAGACGCCAAACTGATAATACCAGTCAAGCTCGGCCTTGGTCAGCGTGTAGATGCCGCGCAGCACCAGTTCGCTGACCCGCTCGGGATGGGTCTGCGCATAGGCCAGCGCCAGCGTCGAGCCCCAGGAGCCACCAAACACCAGCCATTTTTCGACGCCGATCATATCACGCAAGCGCTCGATATCGGCGACCAGATGCCAGGTGGTATTGGCCTCCAGATGGGCATGCGGTGTGGACTTACCGCAGCCGCGTTGATCGAACAGGATCACATCATACAGGGCGGGATCGAACACGCGCCTCTGGTTGGCAGTGATGCCGCCACCCGGTCCGCCATGCAGAAACACCGCAGGCTTGGCACCCCTGGTGCCGACCCGCTCCCAATGGATGACATGGCCATCGCCAACATCGAGAAAGCCGGTCTCGAAGGGTTCAATCTCAGGGTAGAGGGTGCGTAACTCAGTCATGGGGAGATCCCATATGAGTTGGCCAATCGCTCGTGTCATGGTCCGGGTGCTGATGGGTGGCACCTGCCACTTTCGCCAGCCAATCTGCATTGGCTTCGCTGGCCTCGACCGGCAAGGTGTCGAGGGCTGCAAACCATGGCATCTTGCTGTCCAGATTGGCCTGTTCAATGGGCTTGACGCTGGCCGGATCATCCAGCGAGCCGAGTGTGATGTTGATGAAATCCGCCTCGGGAATGTCGAAAAACAGCGGCGTACCGCAGGCAGCGCAAAAGCCGCGCCGCACCAGATCGGATGACTGAAACCACTGCGGCGTGCCTCGTGTCAGCTGAAACAGCTCACGATTGACCGAGCCGAGCGGGAGGAAATAATTGCCCGACGCCTTCTGGCACATGCGGCAATGACAGATATGCGGATTGCCGATTGCTGGCTTGCTGCTCATCGACGGTTTGACTGTATAACGCACCGCGCCGCACTGGCAGCCGCCATGCAGGGTTTGAGCTTTCATGCGTCATCCTCCACCGGCCAGACTTGGGTGTCGAAATCCGGGTGCTGCCAGGATTCGACGGAATCGAAGAAGGCTTCGTATTCCGGGCTGGTATAGATCGGCTTTTCAAACAGCGTGTCGATCCACGGCAGGCGCTTGTGGTGATTGACCTGAATGGCGGGCTCAAAGGCACCGGGATTGTCAAAGGCACCGATGGCAATCTCTACGCCGGTGGGATGCTGATAGGTTAGCGGCGTACCGCATTTGTCGCAAAAGCCACGCTTAACCTTCGCGGATGAGCGGAAAAGCTTTGGCTGGCCGCGTGTCCAGGTCAGATGGGCCTGATCGGCGGTGACAAAAGCGCCAAAAAAGCCACCGAATTGTTTCTGGCACATGCGGCAATGACAGATGGAAGGCCGCCCCAGCTTTGCCGCTTGAAACCGCACAGCACCACATTGGCAACCGCCGGAAAAAATCTCGCTCATGCCTTTGCTTCGCTTTCGGTTGGCCAGCTTTCGGTATCAAAGTCGGGGTGCTGGTAGGAGATCAGTTGCGCCAGAAAGGCAGCGCTTTGCAAATCCTCTTCGGTATTGCGGTTTGGCAATTCATGCAGTTTATCGACAAAGCCAACCTTGCCCTCAATACCGTATTGAATAGTCGGGGGCAGGGTAGATGGATCATCAAACGCGCCAGCCGACACCGCAATGCCATCGGGCGCTTCATAGGTCAGTGGTGTGCCGCAGGCATCGCAAAAGCCGCGCTTGACCATATTGGATGATTGAAAATGTTTGAGCGCACCGCGCGTCCAGTTCAATTGCGCGCCACGGGTGGACACCAACGGGGCATAATAGGCCCCAAACGCCTTCTGGCACATGCGGCAATGGCAGATGGAGCTATCTTTCAGCACGCCCTCAACCCGAAAACGAATGGCACCGCATTGGCAGCCGCCCGTATAAACTGTTTCTGCCATGGCCTATTGTCCCTCTGTTGTGATTTCGAGCCAGTTTTCCAGTTTCAGCCCAGGTACGCGGGCAAATTCGCGGGTATTGTTGGTGACCAGAATCATATCCAGCGACAGTGCATGGGCGGCGATAAACAGGCCGTTGGGGCCAATCATCTCACCAGCCTTTGCCAGAGCATTGCGAATGCTGGCATAATGATGCGCGGCGTGTCCTTCGAAAGCTGCGATCTCAACATTGTTCAGAAATGTCTCAACACCCCGTCGCAATCGTTCCGACTCACGCTTTTGAATGCCAAAGTAAAGTTCGGAGACGACGATGGCGCTGAGATGCAGGTCCGCATAGCCCGTTTGTTTCCAGCGTTCCATGGCAGGCCCATCAGGATTTCGAACCATGTCGGAGACGATATTGGTATCCAACATAAATCCCATCACAGGATGACATCCTTCAAAGGAAGCAGTCCTTCATCCACATCGGGAAAATCCTCCTCTATTTTCCCCTGTCTTCTCAGAAAAGCGACAAGATTTTCCTTCTTTCGAGCATTGCCAACAGGCTCGATAATGATCCGATCGCCTTCCTTGCGCATGATCACTTCATCACCCGGAAACTCGAATTCCACGGGGATGCGAACGGCGCGATTACGACCGTTCTTGAACACCCGCACATGTCTTTCCTGCTCCATACTCATATGTGCCTCCATCGCTGGCATAGGCCTTAGCATATGCCAAGCGGATGTCCTATGCAAATCAACACTTAACCGCCCACTTGGTCAGACATCTACCCTCGCGTGACAAACGGCCTCGATATTGTTGCCATCCAGATCAAACACAAACGCACCGTAATAGTTTGGATGGTAGTGCGGGCGCAGGCCGGGTGGGCCGTTGTCTTTTCCACCGGCGGCGATTGCGGCTTGATAGAAAGCATCCACCTCGGCGCGGCTGTTGGCCGTAAACGCAATGTGCTGATGATAGCCAACGGCCGGCGCTCCTTCATGAAGCCAATAGACGGGTCTATCGCGCCCGTAGCCGCCCATTTTCACGCCGTTGGAATATTCCGCCGGCACCATGTAGAGCAGCGACGCGCCAAGCGGCGCAAAGGCTGCGTCATAGAAAGCCCTTGCACGTTCAAAATCGGCAACCTTGATATTCATGTGATCGATCATGGATGTCGCTCCCATACCGTCGTAAAGATATACCAAAACCGTTTTGAGGGACGTTTTGGCTTCGCCCCCCTCTTGCCTCTGCCGCGACCTTCTCCCCGCTGGGGAGAAGAGAGCGAGAGCCGCAAGCCTTCTACCGCTTGACCTCCCACGTGGTCACGCGCTCGCCGGTGTCCTTGTTCTTTCCGTCCTTGAGCTGAATGCCCTTGGCCAAAAGATCGTCGCGGATCTTGTCGGCCTCGGCAAAGTTCTTGGTCTTCAGCATTTCAAGGCGCATCTCGACAAGGGCGTCGATAGCGGCAGATAGATCCTCATTGACCTCTGCCTTCTTTGGTGTGAGCCCAAGCAAAGCAGCGCTGGCAACGAAGGACGGAAGCTTGGATGGGTCGCTATTGGCCGCAGATGCAAGCGCATGAAGGGCCTGCACGGCGGCCACCGTATTCAGGTCATCCGCCAGTGCATCCAGCACGCTTTGATCTGGCGCGGCATCGCCTGCCTCACCGGTTGGCCATTTGGAAACCAGCCGCTCAGCTTCTTCCAGCCGCTTCACCGAAAAATCAATCGGCTCACGGTAATGGGTCATCAGCATCGCCAGCCGCAGCACTTCGCCCGGCCATTTGCGACCGCCGAAATTCTCTGTGTCCAGCAATTCGTTGATGGTGAAGAAGTTGCCATCTGATTTCGACATCTTGCGGCCTTCCACCTGCACGAAGCCATTGTGCATCCACACATTGGCCATCATGCTGGTGTCGTTGGCGCAGCAGGATTGGGCGATTTCGTTTTCATGGTGCGGGAAGATCAGGTCCAGTCCGCCGCCGTGAATGTCGAAAACCTCGCCCAGATAGCGCTTCGACATTGCCGAGCATTCGATATGCCAGCCGGGACGGCCTCGGCCCCAGGGGCTGTCCCAGCCAGGTTCGTTATGGCTCGAGAGCTTCCACAGCACGAAGTCGCCGGGATGCTTTTTATGGGCCTCTACGGCGATGCGTGCGCCTGCCTGTTGCTCATCCAGATTGCGCTTGGAAAGCTGGCCGTAAGCCGCCATGGATTTGGTATCGAATAGCACTTCGCCTTCCGCCACATAGGCATGGCCCTTGGCGATCAGCGTCCTGATGATGTCGATCATCTGGCTGATATTGTCGGTGGCGCGCGGCTCGATGGTCGGCGGCAAGTTACCCAGTGCGGCCACATCGGCCTGGAACTGATCCGCCGTCTTTTGCGTCACCTTGGCAATCGCCTCATTCAGCGGCAGATCGGGAAAATCCCGAAGCGCCCGTGCATTGATCTTGTCATCAACGTCGGTGATGTTGCGGGCATAGGTAACGTGATTTTCGCCGTAAATATGCCGCAGCAGCCGGTAGAGCACGTCGAACACAATAACGGGCCGGGCATTGCCGATATGGGCAAAATCATAAACCGTTGGGCCGCAGACATACATGCGCACATTTTTAGGGTCGATCGGGGTGAAATCGACCTTGCTGCGCGTCAGTGTGTTGTAAAGCTTGAGGCCTTCGGCCATGGCAGTCTCCAGACGTAATGATAACCGGCTGGACCGGAGCGTTTGTCATCTGGGACTTTTGCAAGAGACGAAAACGGCCGGGCCAGCGAATGCGCTAGCGAATAATGATCCAGCAGATAGTGCAGGTGCTCGTTTTCATGGTTGGCTTTATGACGCGACCCCGGTTTTTGGTCAACGGATTTTTGCGTCTTCTGGTCGGTCACTGCCGGTTTTTACGCCGTGATGAAAAATTTTTGCTTTATCCAATCGACAAGCGCACGCTCCAGCCTTGATTTCGGGCCATTCACCGGTTTGAAGATGGGCGCGAACTGTTGTTTTACATGCCGCCGCTGAAGGATAAGCCTATGCCCGGACCTGTTTTTGCCCACCTGTTTCAACGGTCTGCTTTAGGTCGGATGCTTGGCGCGGTTGCCTTTTGCGCCCTGGCACCGGTTGCGGTTTCGGCGGCGGAGCCAGCTGTAGCCACCCAATGGGGGTCGGTGACCGCGCCGGAGGCTCCCTCCAACCTCTGCGCGACATTGACGGCTGGCCTGACGGCCAAGGATGGTTCCCTCGATCATGCCGACGCCGATGGCAAGGCTCCCCATCCAGACCAGATGCGCTTGCAGGCTGCCATTGACGGCTGCGCAGGCGGTGCCGTCAAGCTCGTTCCCGGCGCTGAGGGGCAGGATGCGTTTTTGAGCGGACCGCTGAACTTGAAGAGCGGCGTTGTGCTGTGGATCGACAAGGGCGTGACGCTGTTTGCCTCCCGCGATCCCAAGGATTACGACAGTGGTGCTGGCGATTGCGGTACGGCCAATACCTCATCCGCCAAGACCTGCAAGCCGCTGATTGCGGCCAAGGACACCAAAGGCAGCGGCATCGTTGGCGAAGGAAAGATCGATGGGCGCGGTGGTTCGCTGCTGTTGTCGGGCGACAATGCTGGCAAGCGGTCCTGGTGGGATGTGGCGTGGCAATCCAAGCAGGGATTGATCCAGCATGTGTTCCGGCTGGTGGAAATCGATGGCGGCGAGGATTTTACCCTGCACCGGATAACGCTGTTGAACAGCCCGAATTTTCATGTGGTGAGCAATGGTGTGACGGGCCTGACTGCCTGGGGGATAAAGATCCTCAGCCCCAGTGCCGTCTATACCCGCCCGAATTACGCATGCCCGCCAGAGGCCACGCCTGACAAGCTGACGCCCGCCACCTGTTTCACGCCCGATACGGTCAAGAATACCGATGGGTTCGACCCGGGCCAGTCCTCGAAAGTCGTGCTCGCCTACAGCGCGATCAGCACTGGCGACGATCATGTGGCGATCAAGGCGGGCGGCGACAAGCCTTCGACGCGCATGACTTTTGCCCATAACCGGTTCTATTACGGCCACGGGATGTCGATTGGCTCCGAGACCGATACTGGCGTGGACGGTATCCATGTCTATGATCTGGTGATGGATGGCCATGACAGCCCGAACGGCAATGGCCTGCGGATAAAATCGGACACATCGCGGGGCGGCAAGGTCACCAATGTGCTGTATGAAGATGTCTGCATGCGCAATGTCGCCTTTCCCTTGGTATTCGATACCCGCTACTCGGACAAAACCGGTGGCCGTATCCCGGATTTTTCCGGCATCACAGTGCGCAACCTGCGCTATACGGGGAGCACGACCGGCAGCGGTGGCCATGTGGTTTTGCGTGGCATCAGGGACGATGCGCATTATCAGCCGCTTGGCCTTTTCCTGGATACCATTCAGTTCGACGGCCCCCAGCCGCTTCTGGTCGGCTCCGCCGATCCGGCGGCAAAAGATCCGCCACTCAATGCCCATGTCACGATAGGGCCTGGCCCGGTCAGCTTTGCTGACCTTCTGAAGGCAGATCCGGCCCGCCGGGTGAAAACTGTCAATCTCGTGGATGCCAGTGAGGAAGATCCGGTTCCGCCGCTCGATTGCTCGTCGGCCTTCGTGCCGTTCTCGAGCTTTTTGGAGGGCGCACCGTTTTGAACGGATCGTGTCGTAAAAAGACATAAATGGCAAACGCTTGCCTGCAATGGTGGCAGCCGGTCGTAGAGACTGTCCGAATAACGTCATAATCTTCCGGTTAAGACGGTGGGCACCTAGCATTTTACTTGCTCTGATGGATCGAGATTGTTAACTGCCCGAAGGGCTTAATTCAAAGGGACAAGAATGCAGTTTGAAGAAACGAAGCTGTCGGGCGTTTTTCTGATCACTCCAAAGCGGTTTGGGGATGCGCGCGGCTATTTCATGGAAACCTTCCGCGCCAGCCTGTTTGAAAGCGAAGTGGGATCTTTCACCTTCGTTCAGGACAATAAGTCGTTTTCGGCAGAGGTTGGTACGGTTCGCGGCCTGCATTTCCAGTTGGACCCGAGGGCGCAGGGCAAGCTCGTGTCCTGTGCGGCTGGCGCTTTGCTGGATGTCGCTGTCGACATTCGCCGGGGTTCGCCGACCTACGGCCAGATGGTGAAAGCCGAACTGACCGCCGAAAACGGCTGCCAGCTTTGGGTGCCGCCGGGTTTTGCCCATGGCTTCTGCACATTGCAGCCCAATACCGTGATCAGCTACAAGGTGACGGATTATTACAGCCCGGATCATGACCGGGGCCTGTTGTGGAACGATCCGGCGCTGGCGATCGACTGGCCGGTGACGGAAGACAACGCCATCCTGTCTGACAAGGACAAGAAGCAGCCGAAACTGAGTGAGCTTGAGACGAATTTCGTCTATCGGCCTTAAGCGCCTCTGCTTTTTGCCAATCTGCTTCATGCAAGTCTGTTCTATGAACGCTAGGGGATATCGAAAATCATGCGCGTACTTGTAACCGGCGGCGCCGGCTTTATCGGATCGGCCGTCGTGCGGCATCTGGTGCTTGAAAAAGGCTATGACGTCCTGAATGTTGATAAGCTGACCTATGCCGGTACCTTGACCTCGCTGAAATCGGTTGAGGCAAATCCGCTGTATCGGTTCCTTCAGGCCGATATCTGCGACGGCCAGGCGATTGCCTCGGCTTTTGCAAGCTTCAAGCCTGATCGTGTCATGCATCTGGCCGCCGAAAGTCATGTCGACCGCTCGATTACTGGCGCCAAGGATTTCGTTGAAACCAATGTGCTCGGCACGTTCACCATGCTGGAATGCGCCCGCGCCTATTGGCAGGCGCTGGAAGGCGCGAGCAAGGACGCTTTCCGCTTCCTGCATGTCTCGACCGACGAAGTCTATGGATCGCTGGGCGATGAGGGTTTGTTTACCGAAACAACCCCCTATGATCCAAGCTCTCCCTATTCAGCCTCGAAAGCGGCCTCCGACCATCTCGCCAAGGCCTGGGCGCGCACCTATGGCCTGCCGGTGGTGGTGTCGAATTGCTCCAACAATTACGGCCCCTTCCATTTCCCGGAAAAGCTCATTCCGCTGATGATCATCAACGCGATGGAAGGAAAGCCTTTGCCGGTTTACGGCAATGGCGCCAATATCCGCGATTGGCTTTACGTCGAAGACCATGCAAGGGCGCTTGATATCATCGCCGAACGTGGACAGATCGGTGAAACCTATAATGTCGGCGGCCGCAATGAGCGACGCAATATTGACGTCGTCACTCGTGTCTGCGCGCTGATGGATGAACTGCATCCTTCAGGTGCACCACATGAGACGCTGATCCAATATGTGACCGACCGTCCCGGCCACGATGCTCGCTATGCCATTGATGCCACGCGGCTGGAAACCGAACTCGGTTGGAAGGCCCAGGAAAATTTCGAGACTGGCATCGAGAAGACCGTGAAATGGTATCTCGAAAACCGCTGGTGGTGGGAGCCGTTGCGCCAGGGCTATGATGGCAGCCGCCTTGGCCTGCTGAAGGCCGCGAGCAAATGAGCGGCGTGAAGCGCTATCTGGTGACGGGCCTGGCCGGGCAGGTTGTTCAATCACTGCTTGAGAAAGCCAGCGATCGCAAGGATCTGGACCTGATTGCTCTTGGGCGTCCGCAGCTTGATTTGGCCGATCCCTCGACGATTGAAGCGGCTGTGCGTGCCGCAAAACCCGACCTGGTTATTTCTGCTGCCGCCTATACCGCAGTCGACCAGGCCGAAACCGACGAGGCCGCAGCTTTCACGGTCAATGGCGAAGGGCCGGGGGAATTGGCGCGGGTTGCCAAGGCGCTGGATATCCCGATTATCCACATCTCGACCGATTATGTGTTCGATGGCAGCAAGGCTTCGCCCTATAACGAGGCCGATCCGGTTGCGCCGCTTGGCGTCTATGGCCGCAGCAAGCTGGAAGGCGAGCGCCGGGTGGCGGCGGAAACCGATAACCACGTGATCCTGCGTACCGCCTGGGTCTATAGCCCGTTCGGCAAGAATTTTCTGCTGACCATGTTGCGGCTGGCCGAAACCCGCGATGAACTGGGCGTAGTGGCCGACCAGATCGGCAATCCGACCTCGGCGCTCGATATTGCCGATGCTGTGCTGAAAGTTGCCGAAAACCTGCTGTCGTCCAAGGACGCGGATCTGCGCGGTACGTTCCACATGACGGGAACGGGAGAGGCGAGCTGGGCGGAATTTGCAGCGGAAATCTTCAGGCTTTCTGCTGACCAAAACGGCCCCTCGGCCAAAGTCAATCCGATCCCGGCCAGCGCCTACCCGACGCCTGCCAAACGGCCTGCGAATTCCCGGCTGGATTGCGCCAAACTGGCTAGAGTTCATGCTATCGATATCCCCGATTGGCGCGTGTCGACGCAACTGGTCATCGACCGGTTACGGCGGCCAGCGGCAGTTTAGAGTTGGTCCGGGCAACGATGGTCGCCAGCTTTCCTCAAAAGACAACGAACACAAATGACGTGTCAGGAGTTTTATAAATGAAGGGTATCATTCTAGCCGGTGGCAGCGGCACCCGCCTGCATCCCATGACGCTAGTCACCTCCAAGCAGCTCATGCCGGTCTATGACAAGCCGATGATTTATTATCCGCTGTCGACGCTGATGCTGGCCGGGATTCGCGATATCCTGATCATTTCGACGCCAAAGGATCTGCCGAACTTTCAAAGCCTGCTGGGTGATGGGTCGAAATGGGGGATTTCGCTGACCTATGCCGAGCAGCCAACGCCGGATGGCCTGGCCCAGGCCTATATCATCGGCGCGGATTTCGTCGGCTCCAATCCGTCCTGCCTCATTCTGGGGGACAATATCTTCTACGGTCACGGCATCAACGACCTGTTCAGAAGTGCTGTGGCGCGTAATGACGGGGCAACAGTGTTTGCCTATCACGTCAACGATCCAGAACGCTATGGCGTGGTGGAATTCGACAAGGACATGAAGGCAGTTTCAATCGAGGAAAAGCCTCAGGCGCCACGCTCGAGCTGGGCCGTGACCGGGCTGTATTTCTACGACAAGGATGTGGTGGATATTGCCGCAAACCTCAAGCCATCGGCGCGCGGCGAGCTTGAAATCACCGACGTCAACCGGGTCTATCTCGAGCGGGGCCGACTCAGTGTCGAAAAGATGAGCCGTGGTTATGCGTGGCTGGATACCGGGACGCCCGACAGTCTGCTCGACGCCTCGGAATTCGTCGCCACGCTGGAACGCCGCCAGGGCTTCAAGATTTCTTGCCCGGAAGAGATCGCCTATCGGCTCGGTTTCATCGACGCCCAGCAGTTGGAGACGCTCGGCCTGCAATATGGTAAGAGCGCTTATGGGCAATATCTGCTGAAAAAAGTGCGCTGACGCTTTTAAATCGGACGCGTATCTGCAATACAGCGCCACGCACCTGAGAGGGTGTGGCGCTGTAACAGTTTATATATACTGCATAATTTTTTCCTCAAATCGACTTTGATTTAAGGTTTATGCGGTAAAATGCGGGCTGAGGTCTCGTTGCGGTCGGTGTTGGCGTTTCAAAAGTGAGGCCCGGTGAAATATTGTATCGGCTGTGGAGCGCATCCAGTGGTCTTATCGGTGGTGTGATGCGTTGAAGACCAGTGTGCTTGATGGACAGGATTCGACCGGGCTGGCGCAGATATGCGCCGCGCAGGGTTCGGCTGCTCGCCATCTCGCCGATAAGCCGGTGTTGATCTCAGTTGATGATCCCGACGGTTACCTTGGACCGTCGCCGCGTCTCTTGCTTCATCGTGCCGGTCGGGTTCCTGCCATTCTCAAACGGTCGTTGATCGTCAAAAATGCCGGACGCTTCCTGGGGTGGCTGCCTGATGATCTGGACGCGATCACACTGGTTGGCACGGTCATGGCCATACAGGCAAAGGATGGGGCCGTTGTGGGACGAAAACCGACCGTCACGATCCGTACGCTTTCCATCGCCGAAGCTGTCTTACGGGTGCTGATACGATGGCCCCGTGCCGGGCATACCTTGCTCCGCTTGCTGACGGCGCGAAACGTCAAAGGGGCGACGTCCCGGTTTCTCCGGTATTTTGAGGCCTTGTCGTCACCCTGCTATCAGGATTGGCTTCGGCTACGCGAAGATATGGACAGGCCACCACCTATCGCCGGCAGTTTGGCACCCCTTGTTTTGGTCAGTGTCATCGGAGCAGGTGAGGGGCAGACTGTCACGCGCAAAAGCCTTGATCGGCAGACTTATCGCCAAGTTGAATTTGTGGATCTGGAAGACCTGGCCGGTGGCCTGGCAAACCGCACGACAGAGAAGGATCTGTTCTGGTTGCTGGTGCCAGCGGGTGTCACCTTGTCGCCATTAGCGCTGCAATGGATGGTGGATTGCCTGATCCGTCACCCGCAGGCGGCAGGGGTCTATTGCGACGAGGACCAGGCTACCCGCAAGGGCGGACGAGCCGAGCCATTTTTCAAACCGGCCTGGAACCTGCCCCTGGTGCAAACCGGCTGGCTTCCGATGGACTGCGTTCTCTTGCGTTCTGCCTGCCTGCCGCAGCCTGTCGATGGCACCAATTTCGATGCGAACCGGCTCGTTATCCAGGCAGCAGCAGCGGGGGACATTCTTCATTTTCCCCGCGTTCTGGTTCACCGGTCCTCTCCACGGCCTGCTCTCACGCCATCGCGGCCTTTGCTTCAACCACGCAGCTTTCGTCCCCCTGTCACAGTGATCATTCCGACCCGTGACCGGGCGGATCTTCTCTCCGCCTGTCTCGATGGCCTGCTGGGCGGCACCGATCATGGTGAATTGGACATTATCGTCATCGACAATGACAGCAAGGAGGATGCGACGCGCATTCTTCTCGACAGAATTGAGGCGGAGGGCCATGTGCGGCGCTTGCCGATGCCCGGCACCTTCAATTTCTCCAGAGCCTGCAATCTCGGCATCAATCAGGCCCTGCATGAACGGATACTGCTGCTCAACAATGATGTCGAGCCGTTGGAGCGCGACTGGCTGGGTGAGATGAATGCCGAGCTGAACGATCCTCAGGTCGGTGCGGTTGGCGCCTTTTTGCTCTATCCCGATGGTTTTGTGCAGCATGCCGGTGTCACACTGGGGGCGGGATCCATCGCCCGCCACAGCTTCCATTTTCATGATCCTGACGGTGGCGAGGATTATGGCCTGCTTGCGCAGCGCCGCCATGTTTCCGCCGTCACGGCGGCCTGCCTCTTGACCCGAAAGAGCCATTGGTTGCAGGTGGGCGGTATGGATGAAGCGAATTTACCTGTTGCCTTCAATGACGTCGATTACTGTTTGAAGCTCCGCCGTGCCGGTCTCAATATCGTCTGGACGCCTCATGCACGCCTTGTTCATCGTGAATCCGTATCGCGTGGCCGTGACGATACCGTCGAAAAGCGGTTGCGCCTTGCCGGAGAGGAGAAGGTGATGTTCGAACGCTGGGCCGACGTGATCGATAACGATCCCTGCTACAATCCGAATTGCTCGTTGAGTGCTGGTGATTTCGTGCTGGAAGCTGCGCCGCGCGACCTGTCGGCAAGGAGTGGCCGCATCCGATGAAAAAACGCTGGTACTGGCCGGTTCTGGAACAAGCTTTACCGCGACCCCGGCTGCGGGACCAAGCGGATGGAACGCCGCGCCGTCCGGTCAAGTCGGTTCTGGTCTTCGGTCGCGTTCCGAACCCCACATTCGATTATTATCTGCCTACCCGGCTGAATGCGGAGGGCATGCCTCCCTATCAGGTTCACGATATCAGAAAGCTTGACGCGGGCGCACTCGACCCCGACGGCGCATTTGTGGTGATCTGTCGCTATGCATCGCGGCCCTTGCTCCGCTGGATCGAAACCCATGCCGACAAGCTTGCCGGTGTCGGTCTGCTGCTGGATGACGACATCAATGCTGTGATCTCCAGCCGCGACGCCGATATCGCCTATAGCCTGTTTCTGTGGTTTCGGGCGCTTTATCCGCTGCGACGCCTGAACCGCCATCTCGACATTCTATGGTTGTCCACACCGCAATTGTTCCAGGCGATTGGCGAGCCAAAGGCGCGGATTCTGCCGCCAGCTCCCCCCAGCAGCCTTTGGGAGCGCCGTTTGCAAGATGATGGGAGCGCTGATGGCGCGGCCAGCCAGGACAAGGTGGTGGTCGCCTATCACGCTACCGGCGTACATGTGGCGGAACATCACTTCCTGAAACCGGTCATCCGGACCGTGCTGGAACAGCGCCCCCAGGCGGTGTTCGAAGTGTTTGCGGGCAAGAAGGCGCGGGCGATCTGGAAAGACATGAACCGCGTAACGGTGAAGGCGCCGGTGTCCTGGCCACAATATCTGGTTTACGCGGGAAGGGCGCAGGTCGATATCATGCTGGTGCCCTTGGCGCCGTCCGAGGCCAATGACAGCCGGGCCTGCACCAAATTCATCGATGTGGCCCGGCTGGGCGCGGCAGGGCTGTTCTCAGAAGGCCTGGCCTATGGCGCCGAGGCTGATGATGCACAACCTCGATTGCCCTATGATCAGGCTGCCTGGATCGCAGAAATCATCCGCCTGATCGATAATCCCGCGGAAAGAGCCGAAGGAGCCGAGCGGATTCGCAACAAAGTGGCCCTGATGGGCACGACTTTTGAGCCGCTCTTGCCGTAAGGATTGACTTCCATATTTTTCAAGATCGCAGGATGCCGTGCAGGCTGTCGGCAATCGTGATCAGCCGTAGGGCGGATAATCGACGATCTTCTGTTCCCTGACGATAAACAGCTTACCTGTTTCCGTCTGCTGTGGCCCGACCAGCGGTAACAGCGCCTTGGCGACCTCTGAGGGATGCGGCAATGTATCAGGGTCTTCGCCCGGCATGGCCTGGGCGCGCATCGCCGTGCGGGTGGCACCGGGGTCGATGGAAAGGACGCGCAGCGGCAGGCGCTGGTTTTCGGCAGCCCAAGTGCGGGCCAGTGCTTCCACCGCAGCCTTGGAGGCGGAATAGGGACCCCAGAACGGCTTGCATTTATGCGGTGCGGCCGAGGACAGGATCAGGGCGCGGCCCTGATCGGATTTGGTGATCAGCGGATCGATCGAGCGGATCAGCCGCCAGGTGGCGGTGACATTGATGGTCATCACCTTTTCGAACACCTTGGCCTCGACATGGGCAACGGGCGAGATCGTGCCGAGCACGCCAGCATTGGCAACCAGAATATCCAGCTTACCCCAGCGCTCGAAAATTGATCCACCCAGCGCATCGATAGCGCTCATGTCGGCGAGATCGAAGGGCACCAGGGTCGCGCTGCCACCAGCCGAGGTAATGGCGTCATCGAGATCTTCCAGGCCCCCCACGGTACGGGCGCAGGCAATCACATGCGCGCCTGCCTTTGCCAGTTCCAGCGCGGTGAAATAGCCAATGCCGCGTGATGCGCCGGTGACCAGTGCGATCCGTCCCTTGAGATCAACCGTCATGTCCGCTTCCCCCCTCATCATCTCATGCAACGCTGATAATCGGCCTACAGTCTGTTCAAGAATTGCTGCTGGCGCAGCGAAAATGGTGATTTCGAGAACCGGAGCGGAGCGTATTCAAATACGTGAGCCTAGGTAAGCGCAGAAATTACCATTTGCAGCCCGCCAGCGGCGATTCTTGGATAGACTGTCAGCCATTGCTGGCCATAACCGACACCTTGCGGCCCATTTTCTCGCCTTCCTTATCCATCAGGCGGGTCGGGTAGTCACCGGTGAAGTAATGATCGGTAAATTGCGGATTGGCAGCATTGCGGGCCTCGCCGCCCACGGCCATGTACAGCCCGTCGATGGACAGGAAGGCCAGCGAATCGGCGCCGATGAATTTCGCCATGGCTTCGGCACCCGCATATTGATTGGCGAGCAGTTTTTCAGCGTCCGGCGTGTCGATGCCGTAGAAATCCGGATGGTAGATCATCGGGCTGGCAACACGGATATGCACTTCCTTGGCACCGGCATCGCGGATCATCTGGACGATCTTCAGCGACGTCGTGCCGCGCACGATGGAATCGTCCACCAGGATAACCCGTTTGCCCTCAATCATCGCTCGGTTGGCCGAATGTTTCAGCTTGACACCGAAGGCGCGGATCTGCTGCGTCGGCTCGATAAAGGTGCGCCCGACATAGTGATTGCGGATAATGCCATATTCGAACGGAATGCCACTGGCCTGGGCATAGCCAAGCGCAGCCGGCGTGCCGCCATCGGGAACCGGCACCACGACATCGCCGTCGCAAGGGGCTTCCTTCGCCAGGTTCATGCCCATGGCCTTGCGGGTCTGATAGACGTTGCGACCGCTGACGACCGAATCGGGGCGGGCGAAATAAACATATTCGAACAGGCAGGGGCGCTCCGGTTGCGGACGTGCCGGGCGGCGGCTGTCCACCGTAATCGAACCGTCAGGCTGGATCTCGCAGATGATCACTTCGCCGTTTTCGACATCGCGCACGAATTTTGCGCCGATAATGTCCAGCGCACAGGTTTCCGAGCAAAAAATCGGTTTGCCGTCGAGATCGCCCATCACCAGCGGTCGGATGCCGATCGGGTCGCGCGCAGCGATCAGTTTGGTCCGGGTCATGGCGATCATCGCATAGCCGCCCTCCATCTGCCGCATGGCGTCGATGAAACGGTCGGCTGTCGAGCTGTGGCGTGACCGGGCGATCAGATGCAAGACCACTTCCGAATCCGAGGTCGATTGACAGATGGCGCCGGTGGCAATGATCTGGCGGCGCAGCGTCAGGCCGTTGGTGAAATTGCCGTTATGGGCAATGGCAATGCCGCCTTCTTCCAGCTCGGCAAACAGTGGCTGCACATTGCGCAACGCCGTTTCTCCTGTCGTGGAATAGCGGGTATGGCCGATGGCGGCGGAACCCGGCAATTTCGCCAGCGTCACTGGATTGGTATAGTGGTCGCCGACAAGGCCCATATGCTTTTCGGTGTGAAACTGCTTGCCGTCAAAGGAAACCAGTCCGGCTGCCTCCTGGCCGCGATGCTGAAGCGCATGCAGTCCGAGAGCGGTCAGCGTTGCGGCATCCTGATGGCCCAAAATGCCGAACACGCCGCATTCTTCATGCAGCGTGTCGCCATCGAGGTCTTCAAGGAGAGTCGAGGAAATAGACTGTTTCATTGCAGCAAGCCTTTGCTCGATACATGCGCGCCGATACGGGGCACGGGTGACGAAATGCAGTGAGGAGCGCCGATTTCCATCACGGGTGGCGCTCATTCTTTGTCTCGGCTCAATCCCTGGCAGGGTCTGATGGTCTTGAGCAATTCGGACAGGCCAGCTCTATATAAGCAAGCCTGCTATCAACGTCCAGAAGGCGGACGATATCAGTTGGCCGGTGCGGGCGCCTGACCTGGTGTCTGGGCTGGCGCTTGTGCAGGGGCATCGTCGGCAGGCGCCTGGCCTTCAGCAGGTGCTGTCTGTTGCTTACCGAGGATGCGGGCGCGCAATTGCGGTTCGATATCGTCGGGCAGCACGGCTTCCAACTTGACGACCAGCGCATCAAGGAACGGTTTCGACTTGGCATTGTTGACCCAGTCCGGCCGCTGCTTGGCATCGATCAGCCAGTTCCAGAAGGCCACGGCTACGACCAAGAGAAGAATGCCGCGCGCCGCCCCAAACAGGAAGCCAAGCGTACGGTCCAATGCGCCAATCCGGCTGTCGATGATGAAGTCGGCAATCCGTGAAGTAATGAATGAGATCAGGATCAAGGCAATAAGGAACACCCCGCCAGCAGAGGCGGCAACGGCGATCCGCTGGTCATTGGTATAATTCTTCACATAGGGAAGAATGAAGGGATAGAGATAATAGGCCGCCGCAATGGCACCCACCCAACTGGCAATCGACAGGATCTCGCGTGAAAAACCGCGGATCATCGCCAGCACGGCTGAAAACAGCACGACACCGATGACAATACCGTCGAAAATCGTAATGGGCATTCCGTTCAACTCCAGGACTAGGCCGCGAAGGGGTCGCCAGGTTTCTTGATCTTTCCGGTCCGGCTGTTCCGGCGGCCTCTCCTTACACCACGATGTCACGCAGTGGAAGGATCAATCCTTGCCGAGTTTGTTACACAAATGTGACTTTACGCCAAAAATCCTTCCGAACAGCCTGTTCCTGGGAACTACCTCACCGTCCGAGCGAGACATAGTGAGAAAAGCCGTTCTTCTGCGCATCATTGGCATTGAACATATTGCGAAGGTCCACCAGCACAGGAGACGCCATGACACTGGCGATTTCCTTGAAATTATAGGTCTTGAAGACCATCCAGTCGGTGAGGATCACAAGCACATCGGCGCCGGTCGCGGCCTCCTTGGCTGTCCTGGTCATTTCGACGCCCGGCAACTGGCTTGCGGCGTCATGCGGGTTCGACGGATCGAAAGCGGCGACCTTTGCGCCTTTTGCCTGCAAGGCTGGCAGCATGACCAGGCTGGTGCTTTCACGCATATCGTCGGTCTGGCCTTTGAAGGTGACGCCTAGTATGGCGATTTTCTTGCCCGCGACATCACCCCCCGCGGCCTCGATCACCCGAGTGACCATATCGGCCTTGCGCTGGTTGTTGGCATCGACCGCCGAGGAGACGACCCGTGAATCGATCCCGGCATCGGCAGCGGTTGCCAGCAGCGCACGGGTATCCTTGGGAAAGCAGGAGCCGCCCCAGCCCGGGCCGGTATTGAGAAAGGCCCGGCCGATCCGCTTGTCGAGACCGATGCCATGGGCCACGTCCTCGACTGTAGCGCCAACGGCTTCACACAGATTGGCCATTTCATTGATGAAGCTGATCTTGACGGCGAGAAAGGCATTGGCGGCATATTTGATCAGTTCAGCCGTCTCAATCCCGGTGCTGAAGAAAGGAACATTGCCGTTCAGCAGCAGCGGCGCATAAATCCGCTCCATCACCTCGCCAGACTGGGGGGTGTCGACGCCGACAACGATCCGGTCCGGCTCAAGGAAATCCTTGATAGCTGCGCCTTCGCGCAGAAATTCGGGATTGGAGGCCACGGCGATCTGCGCATCCGGGGCGGCATTGGCCTTGGCAATCTCGAAGACCTGACGGTTGGTGCCAACCGGCACTGTCGATTTGGTGACAATGACGGTAAAGCCGGTGACGGCCTTGGCAATTTCGGCGGCGGCGGCAAACACATATTTCAGGTCGGCCCGGTCCGAACCCGCCTCGGTTGGCGTACCAACGGCGATGAACACGGCATCTCGATCCTTGACGCTTGCGGCAAGGTCGGTTGTGAAGGTGATGCGCCCGGCGGCGACATTGCGCTGCACCAGTTCATCCAGACCCGGTTCATAGATCGGCATCTTGCCCTGATGCAGCATTTCAATCTTGCGCTGGTCCTTGTCGACGCAAATCACGTCATGGCCCAGCTCGGCAAAGCATGCGCCGCTGACCAGGCCCACATAGCCGGTGCCTACCATGGTAATGCGAACGTTCATGAATTCTGCCGCTTTCCTGTCAAAGGGTGTGGGATGGGCGGGGGTGTGCGGTGGACGGGATTGCCTTGCGGTTCCTGTCGAACCATGTCGACATTCCCTGTTTTATTGTCCTTAATTACGGTGTGCCTTGAACCAGTCCGCCGCCGTTTTCACGATCAGGTTGATATCGGTATATTGGGGTGTCCAGCCCAGCAGGCTGCGGGCCTTGTCGCCGGAGGCGTAGAGAACCGGCGCATCGCCCGCCCGCCTTGGCGCATATTTGATCGGCACGGCCGCGCCGACCGCCTGAGACACCGCATCCAGCAAGTCCTTGACCGACGTACCCTTGCCGGTCGCAAGATTGAAGGCGCCGCTTTCGCCGCCCTTTTGCAGATAGTCGATGGCCAGAACATGGGCGTCAGCGAGATCGCAGACATGGATATAGTCGCGGACCGCAGTGCCATCAGGCGTATCGTAATCGGTGCCGAACACATTGAACTCGGTCTGGCGCATGGCCGCCAGAACCGCGAGCGGAATGGCGTGGGTTTCCGGATCGTGACGTTCGCCAAGATCGCCTTCCGGATCGAGACCAGCGGCGTTGAAATAGCGCATGGCCACCCATTTCAACCCATAGGCATGGCCGTAATCCTTCAGCGCCTGCTCGATCACCAGCTTGGAAAATCCATAGGGATTGACCGGGCTCTGCGGAGCTTCCTCAACGATTGGCAGGCTTTTCACCTCGCCATAGGTGGCGCAGGTCGAGGAAAACACGATGGTGTCAACGCCATTGCGGCGCATGGCATCCAGCAGGCAGACCGAACCATGGATGTTGTTATTGTAATATTTTGCCGGGTCCGTCACCGATTCGCCAACAGCGGCGAAGGCGGCGAAATGCATCACGCATTCCGGCTTGTATTTGCTGAGAACAGCATCGAGCCGTGCGCCATCTGCAATATCACCTTGTTCAAACGGTCCCCATTTGACCGAATCCGCGTGGCCGTGGACCAGGTTGTCATAGACCACAGGTGTGTAACCCGCCTTGGACAAGGCCTTGCAGGCGTGGCTTCCGATATAGCCGGCGCCGCCGACGACAAGGATATTCTTCATGACATGGTATCCAGATTGATGTTGGCAGCACTGGTGTTAATGGTGCGTCCCGTTTCCGCCGCGAAATACGGGATCGACCGCTTCAGTCCTTCACGCAGCCGCACTTTCGGCGCCCAGCCCAGCAATTGCCCGGCAAGGGTGATGTCGGGACGCCGCAACAGCGGATCGTCCTTCGGCAGCGGCCTGTCGATGATAACCGACCGGCTTCCGGTCATTTCCAGAATGATGTCAGCCAATTCCCGCACGGTAAACTCGCCGGGATCGCCAATATTGACCGGACCGGTGATTGAGGCATCGGAGCGCATCAACCGGAAAAATCCCTCGATCAGATCATCGACATAGCAGAAGGACCGGGTCTGCGTGCCGCCGCCGTAAAGCTCCAAAGGTGCCTCTTCCAGGGCGCGAACGATGAAGTTGGAGACCACCCGTCCGTCCTGCGGGTCCATGTTTGGACCATAGGTATTGAAAATCCGCACCACCTTGATTTCAACGCCATGCTGGCGGTGATAATCGAAACACAGGGTTTCGGCGGCGCGCTTGCCTTCGTCATAGCAGGCGCGTGGCCCTATCGTGTTGACCGCGCCACGGTAGCTTTCCGTCTGCGGATGAACCTGCGGATCGCCGTAGATCTCGCTGGTCGAGGCCTGAAACACCCGCGCACCGCAAGTAACAGCCAGGTCCAGCACGTTTTTCATGCCGAGCACATTGATCAGCATCGTGCCAACAGGATCGATCTGGTATTGCGGCGGCGAGGCGGGGCAGGCGAGATTCCAGATCTCGTCGTAATTGCCCTGCGGCAAGGGATCGCGGACATCGGCTTTAATGAAGGACAGTTTGGGATTGACCAGCAGAGGTTCGATATTTTTGCGCCGCCCGGTCTGGAGATTGTCCAGGCAGACCACGTCACAGCCTTCGTCAAGCAATCGTGCGCAGACGTGTGAACCGAGAAATCCAGCGCCGCCGGTCACCAATGCCGTCCGTGTCTTTCCCATAGCGTCCTCTTGCAGTCCGTTGCCGTTCATGTAGGGGAAGGGGTCCGGCCCTGTCAATTCCAGGCTACAAGCAATCAACCGTTATGAGCGACAAGGGTCGCAACCTGCCCGTTGCCGATGCCTTTGCGGCCGTTCCGTCAATCCTCATTGCCCTGCTGGCGCGATTTCAGTTTCGATCCGGCAATGCGCGCCACCAGATCCGGCAGGCTTTCGATTTCACCCCATTTGCCAGTGCGTTTCGGCAGATCGACGGAGGATGCGGGCAGCACGGCGGAGGAAAAGCCAAGCTTTTCAGCCTCTTTCAATCGCTGCGCCGTATGCGATACGGGCCGCACCGCGCCCGAAAGGCTGATTTCGCCGAAATAGACGCAATCGGCAGGCAGGGCGACACCTGCCAGCGAGGAGACCAGCGCCGAGGCAATTGCCATATCGGCGGCTGGTTCGGTGATTCGGTAGCCGCCTGCCACGTTGAGATAGACATCGTGCTGGCCAAGCCTGACACCGCAATGGGCCTCCAGTACAGCCAGAATCATCGCCAGGCGGCTGGAATCCCAGCCAACCACGGCTCGGCGCGGCGTGCCAAGCGCCGTCGCGGCCACCAGCGCCTGCACTTCGACCAGTACGGGTCTTGTGCCTTCCATGCCGGCAAACACCGCAGCGCCCGGCGCTTTTTCATTGCGCTCGCCCAGAAACAGTTCCGAGGGATTGGCGACTTCGCGCAGGCCTCGATCCGACATTTCGAACACGCCGATTTCGTCGGTCGGGCCAAAACGGTTCTTGACGGTGCGCAGGATGCGGTAATGATGGCCCCGATCGCCCTCGAAATACAGCACCGCATCGACCATGTGCTCGACGACGCGGGGACCGGCGATTTGGCCCTCCTTGGTGACATGGCCGACCAGAACCATGGTGGCACCGGTCTGCTTGGCGAAACGGATCATTGCCTGCACGCCGGTGCGCACCTGCGTGACCGTGCCGGGGGCCGAATCGGCGGTGTCGCTCCAGAGAGTCTGGATCGAATCGATGATGACAAGATCGGGCCGTTTGCCTTCGGAAATTGTCGCCAGAATATCCTCGACATTGGTTTCCGCCGCCAGCAGCACATCGGTATCGGCAGCATTCAGCCGCTGGGCGCGCAGCCGCACCTGCGCCACCGCCTCTTCGCCTGAGACATAGACGACCCGATGACCCTGCCGCGACAAGGCGGCAGCGGCCTGCATCAGCAGGGTGGATTTACCGATGCCCGGATCGCCGCCAATCAGCACAGCGGAGCCGCGCACGAAACCGCCGCCGGTTGCCCGGTCCAGTTCCGACAGGCCGGTCGGAATGCGCGGTGCTTCCTCGATCTCGCCCGACAGCGAGGTCAGCGTCACTGCCCGGCCTTTCTTTGGCACCTTGCCGGGACCGGACCCGATGCCACCCATCGGATCTTCCTCGACAATGGTGTTCCACTGTGCGCAACCATCGCATTTGCCAGCCCAGCGGCTGTGAACCGTGCCGCAGTTCTGGCAGATGAATTGGGTCTTGGCCTTGGCCATGCATTGCCTTTCATGCGAGCATCGTACCATCCCACCCACCACAATATGGATGGAGAAATGAGAACAAAAAGTGAATACGTGCTATCACCTAAGAGAAATGCCGTGCCGATGCAAGAGGGCTAAAGACTTATTCCGCCTCCAGATAATGCCGCTCATAGCGCAGGCCAAGGCCGGTCAGTATTTCATAGCCGATCGTACCTGCCGCCCGCGCCACGTCATCGATGGGCATGTTTGGCCCGAACAGCTCGATATAATCGCCAGCGGCAATTGCTTTTTCCGGCACGTCACTGACGTCGAAGATCGTCATGTCCATGGTGATGCGGCCAACAACCGGCACCTTGTATCCGGCGATAGAGCCATAGGCGCCCGGCGATCCGGTATCGCGCAATGCCGTGCCGTGGCCTGAGAGATTGCGCAGGTAGCCATCGGCATAGCCGACGGAGGCAATGGCCAGACGGCTATCGCGCCGCAACTGGCATTTGGCGCCGTAGCTGACGGTTTCTCCGTTCTTGGCTTGTCGAATCTGGAGAATGCGGGCCTCGGCCTTGACCACGGGACGCATCGGGTTGGGCAGGCCCATGACCGCTTCGCCGCCATAGAGCGCGATGCCGGGGCGGGTGAGATCGAAGTGGTAATCGGGGCCGAGTAAAGTTCCAGCAGAGGCTGAAAGGCTTGATTCAATTCCCTCGAAAGCCGCGCTAACCTGATGAAAAACCTGCAATTGCTGCTGGTTCATCGGCGAGGATGGATCGTCTGCGCAGGCGAGATGGCTCAAAATCAGCACCGGTGAAAAGCTGGCCGGGCGAGAAACGTCAGTCGCCAGAAACAATGCATCGTCCATGCTGAGGCCCAGCCGGTTGAAACCGGTATCGACATGTAGGGCGCATGGGTGATCGCCATGCTCGGCCACGGCCCGCATCCAGAATGCCAGCTGTTCCTCACTGGCAATCACCGGCACCAGATCATGCTCGAAAAACAGCGGTTCCATTCCCTCCCAGATCCCTGACAGCACGAAAATCCGGGCGTCCGGCGCATAGGTCCGCAAGGTCGCGCCCTCGGATGGCAGCGCCACGAAAAAATCCCGCGCACCGGCATTGTAAAGCGTCTGCCCTGCATCCTCGATGCCAATGCCGTAGCCATCGGCCTTCACCACGGCACCCGCCCGCGCCTTGCCGGATCGCTTCGCCATCTCGCGCCAATTGTCGGCCAGCGCCTGGAGGTCGATTATGACGCGCAGCGGTGCGGTCAGGAATTCATCGGAGGGGGGGATGGAAAAGGAAGAAGCAGACATGAAACAGCTTTTCGCAAAGGAACGATGGCTGGACCCTATCACTTTTCTTCAAGACTGGAATGCTGGGCTGGTGTTATTGTCTGGCGATGAACATGCTTTCACCGGTTTCCACCAGCCTTGCGTCAGTGCCCATTCGGGAGCAGACCCGCTTCTGGCGGGATGCCCGGTTTGGCGGCATGAAATGCATGAGCGCGACCTTCGTCACCCATCGGTTTTCCCCGCATGCCCATGAGCATTTCGGCATCGGCGCCATGGAGACGGGACAGAAAATTGCCACTATTCGCGGCTGCCGGCAGATTTGTGGACCGGGCGATCTCTATCTGATCAATCCGGAGGAGATCCACGATGGCAGTCCTGCGGGTGGGGTCTATCGATATCGGATGATCTATCCGTCGGTCGCCATGGTGTGCGACGTTCTGCAAGAGACGAGCAAGAGACCGTCGTGGGGAACGCCGTCCTTTCGCCAGCAGATCGTCACAGATCCGGCCTTGGCGCATGCCTTTAACAGGATGCACAGGCAAATTGAGCAGGCAGATGGAATGCTTGGTGCCGAAGAGGGGATGCTGGACATACTCACCGCTCTTTTCACCCGCCATGGCGTTGTTGCGCCTGCGTCCTCTATTGCTCGCCCCGACACGGCGATGGCGAGGGTGCGAGACTATCTCCATGCGAATTTTGCTGAGGATATCGGCCTTGAGCATCTGGCGGGGTTGGTTGGCTGTAGCCGAGCGCATTTGATCCGCAGCTTTCGCGCCACCTATCACATTACGCCCCATGCCTACCTGACACTTCGGCGTATTCGAGAAGCGGAGTCCATGCTGGCCAAGGACGCTGCGCCTGCCGACGTTGCCTTTGTCTGCGGTTTTGCCGATCAGGCGCATTTTACCCGTAATTTCAAAGCGCGGATGGGCATGACCCCGGCGCAATTTCGCCGGGGATAGGTTGAGGGATCAATGCCCGCGAGTCAATGCCCCACTGGTGCCGCGCCAAACCGGCGTTCCAGATATTTGGAATAGCGCGACAGCGGATAGCAGATGGCGAAGTAGAACAGCGCGACCAAGCCATAGACGGTGAAGGGCTGGAAGGTGGCATTGGTGACGATGGTGCCAGCCTTCGACAATTCGACAAAGCCGATGATCGAGGTCAGGGCCGTGCCTTTGACCACCTGAACCGAAAAACCGGCGGTCGGGGCAATGGCGATCCGCATGGCCTGCGGCAGGATGATCAGCCGCATCTGCTGGCGATAGGTGAGGGCCAGGTTGGTGCCTGCTTCCCACTGGCCCTTTGGCACGGCTTCGACGCAGCCGCGCCAGATTTCGGTCAGGAAAGCCGAGGTCCAACAGGTCAGTGCCACACCGGCGGCGAGCCAGGCGGGAACGTCGATACCGAACAGGCCGAGACCAAAAAAGGCGATGAACAGCTGCATCAAGAGCGGCGTGCCTTGGAAAAACTCGATGAAGCCGCGCGCGAAGATTCGGGGCATGCGCTGTTTGGCGATGCGCAGCATCAACAGCAGCAGTCCCAGCGCCCCGCCGCAGAAGAAGGAGACCAGTGACAAAACCAGGGTCCAGCGGGCAGCCAGCAAAAGATTGCGGGCGATATCCCAGAGGGTGAACTCAATCATCGCGTCGCCCCTTTCGGAAAGATTTGCCGTCCGAGCAGGGCCAGCAATTGCCGAAGGCCGATGGCCAGCAACAGATAGAGAGCGGTGGAGATCATATAGGCTTCGAAGGCCCGGAAGGTGCGCGACTGGATGAAATTGGCGGCAAAGGTCAGGTCTTCGGCGGCAATCTGCGACACGACGGCGGAACCGAGCATGACGATGACCAATTGCGACGACAGCGCCGGCCAGATGCGTTGCAGGGCAGGGACCAGAATGATCAGCCGGAAGGTTTGCAGCGGGCGAAGCGCCAGCGCGGTCCCGGCCTCGAACTGGCCTTTCGGGGTTGCCTCGATCCCGGCCCGGATGATTTCGCAGCTATAGGCGCCGAGATTGATGATCATCGCCAGATTGGCGGCTTGCATCTCGGAGAGCTTCAGCCCGGTGGAGGGCAGGCCGAAAAAGATGAAGAACAGCTGGATGAGGAAGGGCGTATTGCGGATCAGCTCCACATAGGCGGCGACCGGCGGCTTGATCCATTTCGGTCCCAAGGCCCGCGCCCAGGCGCAAGCGATGCCGAAGGCAATGCCGACCACGCCACCAACCAGTGTCAATTCGACCGTCACCCCAACCCCTTTGAGGATGATTGGGTAGTATTCGCCAAACCAGCTGAAATCGAAAATATAATGCATGATGAAACCTGCTGGCAAAGCGGACTAGCCAGCTTTGCTGCCGTATCTGGCCTGCACAATCACCTCAGCCGTCTCGGCTGCGGGTGATTGTGCAGAAAATAGTTATACCGTTCGATCAACGATCAACGATCAACGATCAGAGATCGGCGGGGAGCGGGGCGCCTAGCCATTTCTCAGAAATCTTGCTGAGCGAGCCATCGGCCTTGGCCTCGGCAATAATGGTATTGATCTTTTCCGCCAGCGCCGGTTCGTTCTTGTTGAAGCCGATGAAGCAGGGCGAGTTCTTGATCAGGAACTTTGGCTCCGGACGCTTCGGCGGGTTCTTGGCGAGGATCGCGGCGGCGACGACATTGCCGGTGGCAACCGCATCGACCTGGCCGGACAGGAAGGCGGAAATTGTGCCGTTATTGTCCTCGTAGCGCTTGATGGTGGCGTCGGACGGCGCAACCTTGGTCAGTTCCAGATCCTCGACCGCGCCACGGGTGACGCCGACCGACTTGCCCGACAGATCGGCGGCGGACTTGATGGCGGTGTCGGCGGGCGCAAACACGCCATTGTAGAAAGGCGCATAGGCGGTGGAGAAATCCACGACCTTTTCACGGTCCGGGTTTTTGCCGAGACTGGAAATCACCAGATCGACCTTGTTGGTCTGCAAATAGGGAATGCGGTTGGCGCTGGTGACCGGCACCAGTTCCAGCTTGACGCCCAATTTCTTGGCAATCAACGCTGCGGTGTCGATGTCATATCCGACGGGCTGCATGTCGGTGCCGACGCTGCCAAATGGTGGAAAGTCCTGTGGCACCGCCACTTTTAGCGTACCCCGCTTGGTAATGTCGCTCAGCGCATCGGCATGGGCCGGCAGCACGGCGGCAAAGGTGGCAAGGGAAAGGCCAAGGGCAAGTAGGGTACGACGATGCATAGGATGCTCCGGATTGATATGATGCACAACTTGAAGCAATTGCTATGCCACTATGCAAAAAGCCGCCTGGAAAAGGCGGCTCTTGTTTCTGTCTGGATTGACGGTGTGCATTTGCGCAAAGTTTAAGCATGATCCGCGCAAAGCATGGTCAGGTTTCCTCGTAAGGCGTGAAGCTCGGATCAGCGAGATCGGCAAAGCGGGTAAACTGCGCCTGGAAGGCCAGTTTGACGGTGCCGGTCGGTCCGTGGCGCTGCTTGGCGATGATCACGTCCGCCGTGCCGCGTACTTTTTCCATCTGGGCTTCCCATTCGGGATATTTGGGGTCGCCCTGGTCGCGGGGTTCGAGGTTCTGCACATAGTATTCCTCACGGAACACGAACATCACCACGTCGGCGTCCTGCTCGATCGAGCCTGATTCACGAAGGTCGGAGAGCTGCGGGCGCTTGTCATCGCGGCTTTCCACCTGACGCGACAGCTGCGACAGCGCGACGATTGGCACGTTCAGTTCCTTACCGAGCGCTTTCAAGCCAGTTGTGATCTGGGTGATTTCCTGGACGCGGTTTTCGCCTGACTTGCCCGAGCCGGTCATCAGCTGAATATAGTCCACGACAAGACAATCGAGGCCACGCTGGCGCTTCAGGCGGCGGGCACGGGCGGAAAGCTGGGCGATGGAAATACCACCGGTCTGGTCGATGAACAGCGGCACTTTCTGCATGGTCTGGGAAAAGCCGACCAGCTTTTCGAAATCCTGCTCGGTAATATCGCCACGGCGGATTTTCGAGGAGGACACTTCGGTCTGCTCGGACATGATACGGGTGGCGAGCTGTTCGGACGACATTTCGAGCGAATAGAAGCCGACCACGCCGCCGTTTTTGGCTTTGAACGACCCGTCCGGCTGCACTTCCGGCTCGTAAGAGGCGGCGATGTTCCAGGCGATGTTGGTGGCAAGCGAGGTCTTACCCATGCCGGGACGTCCGGCCAGCACGATCAAGTCGGAGCGCTGCAAACCGCCCATCTTGCTGTCGAGTGAATGGATGCCGGTGGAAATACCGGACAAATGACCATCGCGCTCAAACGCGGCGCCTGCCATATCGACGGCCTGGGCCACCGCATCGTTGAAGGACTGGAAGCCGCCGTCATAGCGACCATTTTCGGCGAGATCGAACAGACGCCGCTCGGTATCTTCGATCTGCGCCTGCGGCGGCATGTCGAGCGGTGCGTCGAAGGCGATATTCACCATGTCTTCGCCGATGGTGATCAGCGCGCGGCGCAGGGCCAGATCGTAGATCGCCCGGCCATAGTCCTCGGCATTGATGATCGACACGGCTTCCGACGCCAGCCGCGCCAGATATTGGGCAATAGTGAAATCGCCGATCTTCTGGTCTGAGGGCAGGAAGGTCTTGATCGTCACCGGATTGGCGGTCTTGCCCATGCGGATAATGTCGGAGGCTACCTCGTAGATCTTCCGATGCAGGCCCTCATGAAAATGCGGGGGTTTGAGAAAATCCGAGACACGATAATAGGCATCGTTATTGACCAGAATGGCGCCAAGCAAAGCCTGTTCGGCCTCGATATTGTTCGGGGCTTCCCGGTAATGGGGCTCTGCCGGCTGGGCAGGGTTTAACCTGCGCGCAACATCGTTCATGGGCTTTATCCGTTCTCTCTCGCTGGAAGCTGCATTCCTATCGATCCTGCGGGGCGGTTAAAGGGCGCATTGCGATAAACACAGTAGTTCACAGGCCTGATGCGCCAGGGCAGAAAAAAACAAGCTGAACCTGCTTTTTCCATTGACTGTGGCATGGCGCGACTCAGTTCTTTAAACGTCATTTTAGACCGATATGCACAAAAAAACGCCCGGAAAATCCGGGCGTCTCTTCAATCGATGATGACGAATATCTTATTCGTCGTCGCCATCGCGGTCGGCATCCGGATCGAAGAAGTCTTCCGGACGCAGCGCGTCTTCGTCCACGCCGTAGATGGCGTCAGCGGAGGTGAGGCTTTCGCCCTTGGCCTGGCGCTCGGCTTCTTCAGCGGAACGGGCAACGTTGATTTCGATGCTGATTTCAACTTCGGCATGCAGGTGCATGGTAACGTTGTGCAGGCCGATGGTCTTGATCGGGTTGTTCAGCTCGACCTGGTTGCGCGAAACGGTGAAGCCTTCGGCAGCCAGAGCTTCGATGATGTCGCGAGCCGCAACCGAACCGTAGAGCTGGCCGGTTTCGCCAGCCGAACGGACGACGATGAACGACTTGCCGTTCAGAACGTCAGCAACGGTCTGGGCTTCGGACTTGCGCTCCAGGTTGCGGGCTTCGAGGGTGGCGCGCTCGGCGTCGAAACGGGCCTTGTTGGCGGCGTTGGCGCGCAGTGCCTTGCCGGTTGGCAGAAGGTAGTTACGGGCAAAGCCGTCGCGAACCTTGACCACTTCGCCCATCTGGCCAAGCTTGGCGATGCGCTCGAGAAGAATGACTTGCATGCTATGTTCCTTTCAATTCAAGTTGGGCAATTCAAGTTTGTAAGCTCATGTTTCGGGTTTGTTATCGTCATCGGACTTGCTGTCCGTGCCGGACTTGCCGTCTACCCTCGGTGGAGTGAGCGCAACGGTCCGCCGTGTGTCGATAAGGCCGAGAATGACGATGAAGAAGGCCGGAAAGGCCAGAAGAGACACCATATAGGTCAGGATCAGCGCCGGGATGCGCCATTCCTTGCCACGGGTGCGTTGATGCAGCGATGCGAAGCCGCCGAGCAGGAAGCCTGCCCCAAACGTGCCGCAGACAGTTGCGCCGATCAGCGCCGGAACGCCGCCAATAAAGCAGGCGACAATGCCAGCGAGGAAGATGAACGGCGCATTGCGGTTCATGCGCAGCGCCGAGGGAATATCCTCGCGCGGACGCAGCGCGTTTCCCGATGCCGCCACGATCCGGCTTGCCAGATAATAGGCGGCAAACAGCATGATGACCCACATGCCACCCTGCACGATCGGCAGGGTCAGCAGCATGGTGGATTTGATTCCGGCGGTGCTGCCCATGGTGGCGGCAACGGTTGGATCGCGATCGGTCAGCGTCTGCATCAGCGCATCGATCATGTTGCCAACCAGTTCAGCATCATAACCGATCATCACGCCAAGAAAGATCACGCCGATACAGACCAATCCGCAGAGATGCATGAGGATATCCGACAAGGGATACCATGCGAGCAGCTTGTCCGGGCCGCCGATTTCAGACGCCGGGCGGGCGAGATTGGCGAGATGGCTGATCCAGCCGGCTGGCAGCAGGGTAAACACCGCCATGGCGCAGGCAAACAGCGGCGAAACCGCCAGCGCGCCAGCAAAGGCTGCGGTGACGATGGCGACGATGGCGGGGACATTGCCCCAGCGCAGACCGACAATCATCACAGGCAAGGCAGATGCCGCATAGAAGACCGATGAAAAAGACGGCTGTGCATTGGCCGCCAGCACCAGAAAGATGGCGGTCACGCCGGCGAGAAAGCCGGTCAGCAGCAATTTTCCGTCCAATTGTTTCACGTCGCTGTCCTGCGCCTGGCAGTTAGAGGGCGATACCGTCAAGCGGCCTGCACCTCAACATGGGATTTATCCGTTCCGATCCACGCCCATCGCGGAAGGGAGACGGCCCCCGAAAACGGGAGCCGCAAAGTCACGTCAGCTTATTAAGCAACAACGTAAGGCAGCAGGCCGAGGAAGCGGGCGCGCTTGATGGCCTTGGCCAGCTCGCGCTGCTTCTTCTGCGAAACAGCCGTGATCCGCGAGGGAACGATCTTGCCGCGCTCGGAAATGTAACGCTGCAACAGACGCACGTCCTTGTAGTCGATCTTCGGAGCGTTGGCGCCGGAGAAGGGGCAGGTCTTGCGACGGCGATGGAACGGACGACGAACCGTGGAAGAGGAAACTTCAGCCATAGTCAAATCTCCTTATGCGCGATCTTCGCGCGGACGGCGCGGACGATCACCAAAGCTTTCACGGCCACCTTCGCGGGGACCACGATCACCACGATCACCGCGGTCGCCACGATCCGGACGGTCGCCATCGCGGCGCGGACGGTCGTCGCGGTCGCGCTTCTGCATCATGGCAGACGGGCCTTCTTCGTGGGCTTCAACGGCGATGGTCATGTAACGAAGAACGTCTTCGTTGATGCGCATCTGACGCTCGACTTCGTGCACGGCAGCAGCCGGAGCATCGATGTCCATGAGAGCGTAGTGAGCCTTGCGGTTCTTGTTGATGCGGTAGGTCAGGGACTTCAGGCCCCAGTTTTCTACGCGCCCGACTTTGCCGCCATTTGCTTCGATAACACCCTTGTACTGTTCTACGAGGGCATCAACCTGCTGTGCGGACATATCCTGCCGGGCAAGGAATACATGTTCATAAAGAGCCATGATAGCTTTGCCTTTCTTGCTGTGATCATCACCCGGATTGGCGCTAAGCCTCAACGACTGCTCCTGATCGGGCAAGGCCCGGGGCAAGAAAAGCGTTGTACGAGACGGTCGAGAGCGGAGACACGGGAGGCCGAAACGCTTTTCGTTTCTGACGGCAAAACAAGTCTGCCGGCCCTCCGTTCAGCCACCAGCCAAAAGACCGGGTGTTGCGAACAGCGGGCTTATAGCTGGTTTCAGCTGGAAAGCAAGCAAAAAGCTGGGGAAACCTAGTGGTTGTGCGCCCAGGCGTTATGATGGGAGAGACTCTATCGCAGCCGATCCTTGACGGAGGCCTTGATTTCATCCGGCACCAGGCTTTCAGGCACGTCCACGGATCGGTCTCCGAACCGCGACGGCCAGACGATCCGGTAGCGGAAACCATCCGCCACCGCTGCTGTTTGAGGCAACGATTGCTGGAAAAACTCTTCGATCAGCTGTTTTTCGGCGGCGCTCAGTTTTTCAACGGCGCAGACCCCATCGCTACGCAATGCCGATTTTGCGCCGCCGAAGCCGGCAAAGCCGCCCATTTTTTCAAGAATGAGTTCATCCATCTGTTCTTGACCTTTACGGCCCTGATCGATGCCGCCGTGATCCTGGCAAAGGCATCAGACCGAAGCACTTTGCAAACCCACATCGCTCCAGGCGGTGTCGAGCGCTTCAGCGAGCGATCCATCTCCTGGAAAAAGCCTGGCAGCTCCGGTCCTGGTCGCCTCGGCAAATTCCGCCATGGTCATATCCGGGTTGCTACCATTCTTTGTCAGTGCATCATACCATACCTGTCCGGCCTTGTCCCAGCTTTTGCCGCCGATGCGGGTGGCTGCCAGATAAAAGGCGCGGTTGGCGATGCCGCTGCTCTCGTGTGGGTCCATGCCATCGCGATAATCGCTGAAATGGCTGATCTGGTCGGCCATGCAATGGGATGCTTCAGGATTGGCCATGTCGCGCAGGCACGTATATTTCTGCCGGGCTGTCGGGCCGAGAATGTCATTGCCGATCAGCCAGTCGGCCTCATCGGCACTCTGGTCTTTCGTCCATTGCTTGAACATGCTGCCGAACACATCCGAGAGGCTTTCATTGAGCCCGCCCGGCTGGTTTTCATAGTCGAGACCCAGGGTATATTGGGTGATGCCATGGGTCAGTTCATGGCCGACCACATCGGCGCTCTCGCAAAAGGGTGTGAAAATCTCACCGTCGCCATCGCCATAGGCCATTTGCGAGCCGTTCCAGAAGGCGTTGTTATAGTCCTTACCGTAATGGACCGACGACAGTATGGTCATGCCATTGCCATCAATGGAATTGCGCTTGAAGACGCTGCTGTAGAATTCCTCGACCCCGGTCGTGGTGTCGAATGTGGTTTTCACCTGGGCATCCTTTGATGAACCGGGATTGACGATCTGTACGCCGGGAAGGGTCATGCCGTTATTGCAGGTATAAACAGGGATATCCGGTGCCTGGGATACGGTCACGGAAAACGCCCGAAAAGGCCGCTTGGCGATGGTCAGCTGGCGGGCGCTATCTCGAAACTGACGCAGTTGATGGTCGTGATTCATGGTTTCCTGTAACCGCTCGCGGACGGCAGCAGGAAAATCCTGGTCATGGGATAGGGCGATCAGCACTTTTTCGGGAATGATTTGGCAATAGCGGCACATGGCAACCTCCATGATTGATCAGATTTCCACCGAGGGGAGTATAAAGTGTCGTTAAAATTTATTCGGGAAAACGATCAGGATGCCAGCAGGTTCCATGCTCTGCCAGACAAAGTTGCTGGCAAGCCAAGGAAGGTGGTGCGATCTTGGAAAAGCGATCAGGCCGATTGGATCTGGAGGGTCAGGCGGCCATCGTGATTGGCAAAGGCAAAGCGCGGAGTGGAGCCTTTAGCCGCCGCGCCTTCAAAGGTCACGGTCATCTTGTCGGACGACCCTGCAAAGGTCAGGATCAGGCTATTGGTGCCGGTGGTGACGGTGATATCGCTCTGCTGAAATCCGCTCAGTTGAAGGGAGAGTGGCCCATCCGTGGTCATGGTGTCCTGACCATCGCCAGCGGCAAAGGCATATTCGGCAACGCTATTGCTGCCGGGTTTTTGGTGGATGGTCACCGTATCATTGCCGGTGCCGCCAGAGGCGAAGATGCGACTGCCTTCGAGATACATCGTATCATCGCCAGCACCGCCGTCGATATTGGCCAGCGTGTCGCCGGAGGCTTTGATACTGTCGTTACCGTCGCCGCCCGTTACCGCCATGATCAGCGATCCCGTCAACTGGATATCGTCATCGCCAGCTCCGCCGTCGATCTCCGAGAGCAGGACGGCGCTGGCCTTCAGGCTGTCCTTGCCGTCGCCCAGTGCAATTCCCGCCATGGCAGCGCTTTTGGCCACCAGGCTATCGTCGCCATTGCCGGTCTCAACCTGATAGATACCACGACCGGTAAAGGTCAGGCTGTCATTACTTTCCGTCCCGGTGACGCTGGTGATATAGCCAAGGCTTTCACTGACATCGGCTTGGTCGGCGCTGCCGCCATCGCCAAGGCTGAGAATTTCGATGATGCGGGCCAATGCCCGTTGCCCGGCGCTGTCGGAGACTGTGCCACGATCAGATGGGCTATGGCCGGTGTTTGCCGTTGGTGTGGGCTTGGCTGGACTGCTGCCGGAAAACAGCTGGCTTGCATAGGCCACGGCATTTGGGTCGCGATAGAAACTGTTGATGCTGCTCATGTGCGCTCTCCGTGCCCGGTACGAGCCACAAGATAAGAGCACACTTATATATAAGGGAGTGTAAAGCCAGCCTTGCTTCAAAACGCGGTGAGCAAGTCGTTAACGTCAAAGGGGCCGGAAATATCCAGCCCCTGAGTGTTTTCTCTGGTTGTTGACTCAAATTGGCATGGGATATTGCCGATAAATCGCGGCAATGCCCTTCATCACTTCGTCGGACAGGGTGACGTTGGCAGCACCGATATTGGTTTTCAGCTGGTCCATGCTGGTCGCGCCGATAATGACCGAGGCCATGAACGGGCGGGTCAGGCAGAAGGCCAGCGCCATTTGCGACGGGTCGAGGCCATTCTGTTTCGCTAGCTCTATATAGGCGCGGGTCGCGGGTTCCTGGTTTGGCGTTAATCGGCCGCCGATATCGCCGTTGATTGAGCCGCGTGATCCGGCGGGCTTTGCGCCGTCAAGATATTTGCCGCTCAAGATGCCGCCAGCCAGCGGTGAATAGGAGAGAAGGCCGACCTGCTCGTGGTGGGACAGTTCCGCCATGTCGAGATCGTGCGGACGGTAGAGAAGGTTATATTCGTTCTGCACACTGGCGACGCGTGGCAGGCATTTCTGCTCGGCGATATCCAGAAATTTCTGCGTTCCCCAGGTAGTTTCGTTTGACAGGCCGATGGCGCGGATCTTTCCGGCGGTAACGCAATCCTGCAACGCTTCGAGCTTTTCGGTGATTTCGGCCAGCACCTGGGCGCGGTTCTGATTGGACGGATCGTAACCCCAGACACCACGGAAATGATAATGACCGCGATTGGGCCAATGAATTTGATAGAGGTCGATATAATCGGTTTTCAGACGCATCAGGCTGGCATCGACCGCCTCGCGGATCGTGTCGGCATTGATCGGAGCACCACCTCGGATATAGGGCCGCCCGGCGCCTGCAACCTTGGTCGCCAGCACCACATCCTTGCGTTTGCCGGTTTTTTCAAACCACAGGCCGATCAGTTTCTCGGTGTCCGTATAGGTTTCAGCAGAGAGTGGCGTGGTGGGATAAAGCTCGGCGGTGTCAAAGAAATTCACACCCTTATCAAGGGCATAGTCCATTTGTGCGAAGGCGTCTTCCTTCGTGTTCTGGCTTCCCCAGGTCATGGTGCCGAGGCAGATTGAGGAGACGGAAATATCCGTGCGGCCAAGCCTGTTATATTTCATGGTCTATGGTCTCGGTTTTGAAAACGCTCTTTGCGAGCAGGGATGGATCGAGGCGGAATGTAGAGGGAATTTTCCGATCCGCAAGACCCGCCAATACACCTCCAAAGCCTGTGACTTCACCGGGGTTGAGGCGTCGATACGGCCTCCAAGGCTTGACTCTCGGGGATAGTTTGTCAATTGGAGAGGAAAATAGCAGGGAGTACCGCATGGGTGTCGCATTTACATTTCCGGGCCAGGGCAGCCAGGTCGTCGGAATGGGCAAGGATCTGGCTGAGGCTTTTCCGGAAGCCCGCACGGTTTTTGACGAAGTGGACGATGCACTCGGCCAGAAACTGTCGGACGTGATGTGGAATGGGTCCGCTGAGGATCTTACCCTGACGGCCAATGCCCAGCCGGCGCTGATGGCTGTGTCCATCGCGGTGCTGCGGGTTATGGAAGCGCGTGGCTTCTCGTTGGCGCGCAAAGTGTCCTATGTCGCGGGCCACTCGCTCGGTGAATATTCGGCGCTCTGTGCCGCCGGTACGTTCAGCCTTGCCGATACCGCTCGCCTGTTGCGCATTCGCGGCAATGCCATGCAGGCCGCAGTCCCGGTTGGCGCTGGCGCCATGGCGGCAATTATCGGTCTGGAGCATGGCGATGTCGAAAAGGTCTGCAAGGAGGCTAGTGCCGAAGGTCCGGTACAGATCGCCAATGACAATGGCGGTGGGCAGCTGGTGATTTCCGGCGCGAAGGTTGCCGTAGAAAAGGCAGCGGCGCTTGCAACGGAAAAAGGCGCCAAGCGCGCCATCATGCTGCCGGTCTCGGCACCATTCCATTCGACGCTGATGGGTCCGGCAGCCGATGCCATGGCCCAGGCTTTGGCGTCGGTCGAGATGAAGGCGCCTGTCGTGCCGTTGATCGCCAATGTCGTTGCGGTTCCGGTCAGCGACCCGAACGAGATCCGCCGCCTGTTGGTGGAGCAGGTGACAGGTCAGGTGCGCTGGCGTGAAACGGTGGAGTGGTTCAGCCACAATGCCGTCTCGGTTCTCTATGAGATTGGCGCTGGCAAGGTGCTGAGCGGCCTGGTGCGGCGCATCGACAAGAATATCACCGGCACGGCGGTCGGTTCACCAGCTGATATCGAAGCGGCCCTGACCGCGTTGATGTCTTAAGCCATCTGGTTTGCGGCCTGGCGGGGCCGTTAGCCTATGAATGCACAATGCAGAATTTTCTAACATGAGGCTGGCGTTCGCAGGGCGAAACCGGGTCTCAAGCAACGAGGATTGAACATGTTCGATTTGACCGGCCGCAAGGCCCTGGTAACCGGCGCAACCGGCGGCATTGGCGAGGAAATCGCCCGCATGCTGCATGCGCAAGGCGCAATCGTCGGTCTGCATGGCACCCGCGTCGAAAAGCTGGAGGCGCTGGCCGCCGATCTGGGCGAGCGTGTGAAGATTTTTCCCGCCAATCTCGCCGACCGCGATGAAGTGAAGGCGCTTGGCGAAAAGGCCGAAGCCGAACTGGAAGGCGTCGACATTCTCGTCAACAATGCTGGCATCACCAAGGATGGCCTGTTCGTACGCATGTCGGATGCCGATTGGGACAGCGTGCTGGAGGTCAACCTGACCTCGACATTCCGCCTGACGCGCGAGCTGACCCATCCGATGATGCGCCGCCGCTATGGCCGGATCATCAACATCACTTCGATTGTTGGTGTGACCGGCAATCCCGGCCAGGCCAATTACTGCGCCTCCAAGGCCGGCATGATCGGCTTTTCCAAGTCGCTGGCCCAGGAAATTGCCGCGCGCAACGTCACGGTCAACTGTATTGCGCCTGGCTTTATCGAAAGCGCCATGACCGGCAAGCTGAACGATAAGCAGAAAGACACCATTATGGGGGCAATCCCCATGAAACGTATGGGAACGGGAGCCGAGATTGCGTCTGCCGTTCTCTATCTGGCCTCTTCGGAAGCGAGCTATGTCACCGGCCAGACACTGCATGTGAATGGCGGCATGGCAATGATCTGAAGACAAGCCAAAACCCGCTTAATTGGCCTGGGAACAACCAGAGGGCATCGATTTTCGGGCTTTCCGGCAGACTTAAACCATGTTAATCGGGCGGGGACTGTGAGCAGTCGTCCCGGAAATGGCCAGAAAATGGCCACGAAATGGAAGGTCTTGCGCCTGACCGTGAGCACGGAACGAACGTGTGCAGAGCGGGTTCAACGCAAATGCCGGCGACGTCTTCGGACCCGCGGGCGCAAAACAGGGTGGGAACGTCATCACGGCATTCCCTTTTATATTAGAGGTCGAGGAAACCGACATGAGCGATATCGCAGAACGCGTAAAGAAAATTGTTATTGACCATCTGGGCGTTGAAGCCGACAAGGTCGTTGAAGGCGCAAGCTTCATCGACGATCTCGGTGCAGACTCGCTCGACACGGTCGAACTGGTCATGGCGTTCGAAGAAGAATTCGGCGTCGAGATCCCCGACGATGCAGCTGACTCCATCCTCACGGTTGGCGATGCTGTCAAGTTCATCGAAAAGGCTCAGGCTTGATCCTTGATCTTCCTGAGAGGGGCGGGCTCCTGTCCGCCCCCTTCACAGGACCTGCAAGCAAAAGACATGCAAGTACGGTCCTGTTTTTTTGACGTTGTTTTCAGATTTAACAGCCGAACCTCATCCTGGATGACGGGTTAGCGGGCTGTGAATCTTTGATCCGTTGCATGTTTTCACCTTCAATCGAGGCGGATTGAGGGGCATGCTTTAGAATTTGATTGTTTGAGTGGGGTGAACGGGCGAATGAGACGTGTCGTTATCACCGGTACCGGCATGGTATCTCCTCTTGGCTGCGGTACGGACGTCACCTGGACGCGGCTTCTTGCCGGCCAGAACGCTGCCCGCAAAGTAACCGAATTCGAGGTCGAGGATCTTCCGGCCAAGATCGCTTGCCGACTTCCCTTTGGCGACGGTACAGACGGCACCTTCAATGCCGATGACTGGATGGAGCCGAAGGAACAGCGCAAGGTCGATCCTTTTATAGTTTATGCGATGGCCGCTGCGGAAATGGCACTGGCCGATGCCGACTGGAAACCCCAGACCGATGAGGACCAGATCGCCACCGGCGTGCTGATCGGTTCTGGCATCGGTGGCATCGAAGGCATTGTCGAAGCCGGCTATACGCTGCGCGACAAAGGTCCGCGCCGCATTTCCCCCTTCTTCATTCCTGGTCGGTTGATCAACCTGGCCTCCGGTCATGTTTCAATCCGCCATAAGCTGCGCGGTCCCAACCACTCTGTGGTCACCGCCTGTTCGACGGGCGCCCATGCTATCGGCGATGCCAGCCGGTTCATCGCTTTCGGCGATGCCGACGTGATGGTGGCCGGTGGTGCCGAATCGCCGATCAGCCGGATTTCGTTGGCCGGTTTTGCCGCCTGCAAGGCTCTGTCCACCCAGCATAACGATGATCCGCAAAAGGCCTCGCGCCCCTATGACAGAGACCGCGATGGTTTTGTGATGGGTGAGGGCGCCGGGATCGTGGTGCTTGAGGAGTTGGAACACGCCAAGGCGCGTGGTGCCAAGATCTATGCGGAAGTGGTCGGCTACGGCCTGTCCGGCGATGCATTCCACATCACGGCACCCGCGGAAGATGGCGACGGCGCATTCCGCTGCATGACCATGGCATTGAAGCGCGCTGGCATGACGGCTGCCGATATCGACTATATCAATGCCCATGGCACATCGACCATGGCCGATACGATTGAGCTTGGTGCTGTCGAGCGGCTGGTCGGTGCTTCCGCCTCAAAGATTTCGATGTCCTCGACCAAATCGGCCATCGGGCATCTTCTGGGGGCAGCCGGTGCGGTTGAAGCCATCTTCTCGGCGCTTGCCATTCGGGATGGTATCGTTCCACCGACGCTGAACCTCGATACGCCGGATGTGGACAGCGCCATCGACCTGGTGCCGCATCAGGCCCGCAAGCGCGATGTGCGTGTGGCTCTGTCGAATTCTTTCGGGTTCGGTGGCACCAATGCATCGCTGGTGCTGCGCCGCTTCGAAAGCTAGAGTTTTGAAGGGAAAAGCGCAAATTGGTTTTCCCGAAATCAGGGAAGCGATTTGCGCTTTTGTGCTTCAAGCCTTGGTCATGCTCTCAATCCCGGCCATCTTCCTGATCCTTGCCAGTGGGAAAGTAGATCCCCTGCCTTTTCTGAAGGGCAGGGGTAGAGTATGAAACTCTGCCGGGCCGATGCTGTCTCGTGGTAAGGGCAGAGGATGGGCTTGAAGGTCTGGTTTCAACCCCTGCCGTCGCTACAACGCCGGAAGACACGTGTCCGGAACCCGCTTTTGCCGTAATGCTTGCCCAAAAGCACCATGACCGAACAGAAGAGGAGTGCCGGTGAGCGATCGCGTCGACCAGGAAGCCAACCGTTCCAGCAATGGTGGCGAACAGCAGCCCCAAAATCAAAACCAGGCGGCGAAAGGGCCTTTCATCCCCAAATCGCCCTCGGAAGCCCTGAGGCCGGAGCGGGTGCCGCAACCGCCGCGTCGTTCCCGGCGCGCCCGAAGCCAGGTGGTGGTGTTCCTGAATTTCGTGATGACCTTGCTGGTCTTTGCCTGCATTGCCGCAGTTGCTGCCTTTTATTACGTGGTTTCTGCGTTTCAGGACCCGGGTCCGCTCTCCACCAACGCCAATTTTCTGGTTCGCAACGGCGCAGGCGTGTCCGAAATCGCCACCAGCCTTGAGCGCAATGGTATGATTTCCGATGCGCGGATTTTCCGTTACATGACATCGACCTATCTGCATGATGGCGATACGTTGAAGGCTGGCGAATACGAGATCAAGGCTGGCGCCTCGATGAAGGATATTCTCGAGCTGCTGCGGTCGGGCAAATCCATTCTCTATTCGGTGACGCTGCCGGAGGGTCTGACGGTCAAACAGATGTTCGACCGGCTGGCCAAGGATGAGACGCTGGAAGGCGATCTGCCCAAGGCGTTGCCGCCAGAGGGAAGCTTGCGCCCGGATACCTATAAATTTACCCGGGGCACCAAGCGGCAGGAAGTCGTCGACCAGATGCTCGACGGACAGAAACGTCTTGTCGATCAGATCTGGGCCAATCGTTCCCCCGACCTGTCCTTGAAGACCAAGGAGCAATTCGTGGTTCTGGCCTCCATTGTCGAGAAGGAAACCGGCAAGGATGATGAGCGCGCCCATGTGGCCTCGGTGTTCCTCAACCGGCTGCAAAAGGGCATGCGGCTGCAATCGGACCCGACCATCGTCTACGGGTTGTTCGGCGGTGACGGCAAACCTGCTGACCGACCGATCTACCAGTCGGACCTGCAGAAGCAGACACCCTATAATACCTATGTTATCAAGGGCCTGCCACCGGGACCGATCGCCAATCCGGGCCGTGCGGCGCTGGAGGCGGTTGCCAATCCCTGGCGTACCTCCGACCTGTATTTCGTCGCGGATGGCACTGGTGGTCACGTCTTTGCATCGACCCTCGATGAGCATAATGCCAATGTCAGGCGCTGGCGCAAGCTGGAGGCGGACCGAGGTGCAGATCCTGGCCAGGCCGTCGATGGCCAGCCGGAGGCGGACCCTGACCAGACTCCGAAACCGGTGAAGAAAAAATAACATGACGCGGCTGGCCGGATGATCGGTCAAACAGTGCGGCGATGGAAGACACACGATGACATTGCAATCGATGACCGGGTTCGCCCGCAATGAAGGTCAGATCGGCCGCTATCGTTTTGCCTGGGAGCTGCGTTCGGTCAATGGCAAGGGGCTGGATGTGCGGCTTCGCCTGCCGCTGGGCCTGGAAGACATGGAAACCGAGGTCAAGGCGGCGATTGCCTTGCAGCTATCTCGTGGCAATCTACAGGTTGGCCTGAGCCTGACAGCCAGCGACAACCGGATGGAAGCGGTGGTCAACCGCGATGCCCTCAATGCCGTGCTAGAGCTGCGCGCTCAATTGGGTCCTGGCATCGTCTCAGCCGAACCATTGTCGCTCGATACGCTTCTGTCTATCCGTGGCCTTGTCGATCTGCGCGAGGCGCAGGAGGACGGCACCCAGCTGGCCGCAAGGCGGCAAATGCTGCTGGGCGAACTGGAAACCGCCGTCACCGCGCTCGCGGAGATGCGCTCGCACGAAGGCCATGCCTTGCAGGCTGTCCTGCTCGGACATATCGATGAAATCGAGCGACTGGCCTTGGTGATCGAAGCGGATCCATCCCGCAGCCCGGACGAGATCGCACGGCGGCTTGCCACGCAGATTAGCGCGTTGCTGGCGTCCGCGCCTGTTCTGGACAAGGACAGGCTCTATGCCGAGGCGGCCTTGATGGCCACCAAGGCCGATCTGCGCGAGGAGATCGACCGGCTGAAGGCGCATGTGGCTGCGGCTCGGACCCTGCTGCGCGCGGGCGGGCCGGTCGGGCGCAAGCTCGATTTTCTGGCGCAGGAATTTAATCGCGAATCGAATACCATCTGCTCGAAATCCAATTCCGCCGCGGTTACCGCGGCTGGGATCGAATTGAAGGTCGTCATCGACCAGTTCCGTGAGCAGGTCCAAAATCTGGAGTGAAACATGTCCATCGCAGCGTCCAAAAACACCACCATTCCCAGGCGCGGCCTGATGCTGGTGATTTCCTCACCCTCGGGGGCGGGTAAATCGACCATTTCGCGCACGCTGATGGATATCGACAAGCAGATCGGCATGTCGGTCAGCGTCACCACGCGCCAACGCCGTCCGAGTGAAATCGAGGGCGTGCATTACCACTTCATTTCGCAGCGTGAATTCGAGCGGCTCAAGGCCTCGGATGCGCTGCTGGAATGGGCGGAAGTGCATGGCAATTTCTATGGTACACCACGCGAGCCGGTCGAGGTGGCGATGTCGGAGGGACGCGACATGCTGTTCGACATCGACTGGCAGGGCGCCCAGCAATTGCAGGAGAAAATGGCCGCCGATGTGGTCTCGGTCTTCATCCTGCCGCCAACCATGACCGAACTGCAATCGCGCTTGCACCGCCGCGCCGAGGATTCCGAAGAGGTGATCCAGACCCGGCTCGCCAATTCCCGCTCCGAGATCGAGCATTGGCGTGAATATGACTATGTCATCGTCAATGACGACCTGAATTCGGCCTTCGATGCTGTGCAGTCAATCGTCAAGGCCGAGCGCCTGCGCCGCGACCGCCGCCCGGGCCTGTTCGATTTCGTCAATAAGCTGATTACGGAAGAGCCAAAGCTTTAACATAGGGTCAGGACTGGAGGGTCCGAACCAAATAGCCTGTTCCTGGTGGCATGAGGAGAGAGATGCCAATGGCGGAGAATGGTCTCGATAGCAGTTTGGGGGCGGCGATCTATTCGCCGCTGACCTTGAAGCTTTACGATCTTGTTGTGCTCGGTTTTTCCAACCGCTTCGCCTGGACCTGCCCGACTCGTACGGTGCTACTCCCGTTCTTCAAGGCCCATCTCAGCGACAATCACCTCGATGTCGGAGTTGGCACGGGCTATTACCTTGCGCAGGCAGGTATCAGCCCGCATCAGAAGGTCAGCCTGCTCGACCTCAACCAGAACAGTTTGAAGGCGGCGGAGGCGCGCTTGGGCAGGTCTTTGGGCCGACCCTGCCGCACCTATGTCGGTGACGTGATGCGACCGCAGCCGCTGCCGTCGGATTGCCGTTTTTCGTCAATTTCGCTGTTTTATCTCTATCACTGTCTGCCGGGCAGCATGGCTGAAAAGTCAGCGGCCATCGCCCATCTGTCGCCCTATCTTGAACCCGGCGGGGTAATCTACGGAGCGACAATCCTCGGCGATAGCGCGGGGCACAACCAGTACGGACGAAGACTAATGTCGGTCTACAATGCCAAGGGTGTTTTCGGCAATCGCCACGACACGCAGGAGGGCCTTGCGGAGTCGCTCAGTGCGCATTTTCAAGATGTGGACGTCCGCCGTCATGGCCGGGTTGCTCTGTTTACCCTGCGTGTCCCGAAGGTGTGATCGGCGCGCTTGCTTGATTGAGTAATGGCTACAGCAGATTGGCAATCCGGCAGAATTCCTCAACCGACAGGGTTTCGGCCCGACGCGACGGGTCGATCTCGGCGCGGTTCAGAAGCGCTTCACCGCCGAGCGGCTTCAGGCTGGCACGCAGCATCTTGCGTCGCTGGCCAAAGGCGGCCTGGGTCAATTTTTCTAGCTTGGCGATCTCGCAGGGGATCGGGGCAGGGCGCGGCGTCAGATGCACCACTGTGGACGTTACTTTCGGCGGTGGTGTAAAGGCCTGTGGCGAGAGGTCGAACGCCATATGGGCCTCAGCCCGCCAGCCGCAGAGTACACCGAGACGGCCATAATGGTCGTCGTCAGCTTCTGCCACGATTCGCTGGCCGACTTCCTTCTGGAACATCAGCGTCAACGAATCCCAGAAGGGCGGCCATTGGCGTGGCATCAGCCAGTTGATCAGCAATTGCGTGCCAACATTATAGGGCAGGTTTGCGACGATTTTCACCGGACCGTCCGGGACCATGGCCTCAAAGTCAGTCTTCAGGGCATCGCCCTCGATCACCTCGAGGCGGCCCGGATAATGATCGGAAATCTCGGCCAGCGCCGGCAGGCAGCGGCTGTCGCGCTCTACGGCGATGACCTTCTTGGCGCCCAGCGCCAGTAAGGCCCGCGTCAGGCCGCCTGGGCCTGGGCCGACCTCAAACACCGTCGCATTCGTCAGGTCACCAGCGGTGCGGGCGACTTTCTGGGTGATGTTGAGGTCCAGAAGAAAATTCTGACCGAGCGCTTTTTTCGCATCCAGCCCGTGGCGCTGAATAACGTCGCGCAGCGGCGGCAATCCGTCCAGAGCGGCCATCAGACGGTCAATGCGTGGGTGAGGGCGGCCTTGCGGCTGATATCGACCGCCAGACGGAGCGCTGCGACCAGGCTGTTTTCACGGGCAATGCCCTGACCGGCGAGGCCGAATGCGGTGCCGTGGTCAGGCGAGGTGCGCACGAAGGGCAGGCCGAGCGTGACGTTGACTGAACCGTCGAAATCCAGAGTCTTGACCGGTATCAGCGCCTGATCGTGATACATGCAGACGGCGACATCGTAGCGGCTGCGCGCTTCCTCATGAAACATGGTGTCGGCAGGCAGCGGCCCGAAGGCGTCGATTCCTTCCGCGCGGAGGATTTTGAGCGCCGGGGCAATGATCTCGTCGTCTTCACGGCCCATCGCGCCGCCTTCGCCAGCATGCGGATTGAGCCCCGCAACGGCGAGCCGAGGTTCGGCAATTCCGAATTTATCGCGCAGGTCGGCATGGGTGATCCGGCAGGTGCGAATGATCAGGTCTTGGCTCAGCGCTGGCGCCACTGCGTTCAGCGGCACGTGGATTGTGACGGGAATTGCCCGCAATTGCGCTCCGGCCAGCATCATGACAGGCATGACCGGGCGGCCCGTGGCCTTTTCGGCAAGAGCGGCCAGAAACTCGGTATGACCGGGAAACCCAAATCCGCCTTCATAGAGCACGGATTTGGCGACGGGATTGGTCACGACCGCGCCAGCCTGGCCTTTCAGGCAAAGATCGACCGCCATTTCGATGGCGGCGATGGTTGAGCGTGCTGTTGCAACATGCGGCTCGCCAGCCACGACATCGATACCAACAGGGATCGGCAGAACCGGAAACGCGGTTTCGAAAACCGCAACCGCATCCTCTGCCCCGGTTTCCTTGAAGGGAATGTCCAGCCCCAGCAGTCTCGCACGGTTTTTCAGCACCGCAGGATCGCCCAGAAACAGGAATGGCGGCAGGTCGAGCGCCTTGCGCTTCGTCCATGCCACCAAGGCGATATCCGGGCCGATCCCCGCTGGATCGCCTTGAGTCAAGGCGAGGGGAAGACGCTGGCTGGTATCCGACATGATGATGCTCAACGATTGATGATCTGGGCCTTGGAGCGCAGTTCGGTCAGGTATTTTTCGGAGTTCGGGTCGCCCTTGGACTTGTCTTCCTTGCCGATGTCTTCGGCCTTGAAAACCGCTTCGGCGGCCAGATCGTCGGAGACCTGTTTCTGTTCGCAGATCGCCAGATATTCAACCCCGCGTTCCGTAACGCGCGTACCCGTGGTGTTGCCGCTGGCGCCTTCGATCAAAGGCTTCCAGTCGTCAGGCAGTTCAGGCTTCATCACCCGGCCAAGGTCGCGGATCGATACGTCGAGATAGTTCTTGGCAAAATCCATGGCCTGGTCGCAGCCGGGGAATTTAGCGCGGGACGCGTCGGCCTCTGCCTTGCGCTTGGCGGTCAAGGTGGCGCGTTTGGCGACGGGAACAACGAAAATAACCTGTTTCAGGGTGTATTCCGTCGTTACCGGCTTCTGCTTGTTTTCAAGCAGGCGGGTGACCATGTCTTGGGTACTCATCTTCGAGCGCGACGCATAGCGGGCATTCACCAGTCGTGGCCAGCTCATCTGCACCGCAATATAGGCTTTGAAGTGCTCGACGCCGACGCCGGCCTTGTCAAGGATCTGGCCCATCTGCTGCGTCGATAGCTTGTTGGAAGCGGCGAACCGCCCAAAAGCCTGATCGACATCCGTGGTGCTGACGGACATTCCAACCCGGGCGATTTCCTGGCGTTTCAGCTGCTCGTCGATCAATTCCTGACGGGCCTTCTTAGCGACGTCACCGGTCTCGTGGCGCAGTTTCAGGAAGGCGATCCGCCGCGCCAAATCGGTATTGGTAATCGCGGTTTTATTGACGACCACAGCCACGCCCGTATCGGCCAGGGCTGGAGTGATCGCCGCTGGCGCAAAGCCTGTCACGCAAACCAAAGCCACCGTTGCAACAACAGCGGCGCGCAAAGTTTTATTGTTCAAGGTCATCACCTGTCCTTTTCCCGTGTCGCAGCGATCGAATGGCGCGCGGCACCCTCTGAATGATCGTGTTCAGGGCCTACCGTTAAAAACACGCATGTTTTCGCCCGGTAAACTCTGCTGCATAATTTCTTAAATCGGCATTGATTCAAAGAATTATGCAGCAGTCACAGCATATTGGAGAATTCCCGCTTCCAAGTGAATCGTAGAATGCTCCGTTTTTACTTCCAGGCATTTTCACCACAAAGCCGCACCGCACTTTTGCTGAAAATGCTTTATTACAGGATCGATTGCACAAACCCTGCGGCGAAACAATGGCTTTTCCATAAGAAACGGCGCTTCAACCAACGGTGCAACATCGTTTCTTATGAAAAGTCATCTGTTCTACGGCTTCAGACCGAAAAGCGGAAACCGGATTTCGAAAAATCCGATACGAAAATAAAACCATAGCATCAAGCCGATTCCAGTTTCCGCACGATGCTATTGATATTTTGGATGAATAGGAGTGTCAGCCCGCTGCTCTCCAGGGGAAAACAGCGGGCTTCGAAAGGCGAGACAGATCAATTGAACCCGGTGACGTCGGTATCGCCGACTTTGACATCGCCCAGTGTGCGGAATGTCAGTCGGGCGCCGATGGACCAGTCATTGGCGGATTCGTCGTCGTCCTTGTTCTTGTAGACGATGGAGAAGATCGTGCAATCGTCGGCATAGGACACGCCGATGCCATAGCGGTTGACGTTGTCCTTCTTCACATCCCAGGTAACCGAACCGAAGACCGACCAGAAATCGCCAATCTTGACCGAGCTGGCGTTCTGTATCTCTTCGCGGTCGTAATCATAGAAGTAATTGGGCTGTGCCGCGATCTGGGTGTAGATGAAATTCGTTTGCAGCCGGTCATTGTGATAACCAATGGCCGAATCTGTCCGTTTGACCTCGAAGGTCTTTTCATCAAACCGCGCATTGACCGAGGTGGAAATGCCGTAGGGCGTATCCAGCCCGACCATGCCGACATAATCGGACACTGCGGTTTCCAGACCCGATTCGTTTCCTGCCGCGACCAGGTCGGAGGAGGCAAAGGAGTTCTTGCCGGCCAGTTGATAGGACTGCCCGAAGATACTGCGCAATGTATAGCCACTGTCGAACGAGCCGGTGTAGCGCACGCCGACATTGGCGCGTGTGCCGCCTTCGACTCGGTCATAGCCGGAGAACTTGTCGCGCTCGAACAGGTTGCTGGCGTCAAAGACGAAGCTTTGTGCGTCTTCATTCGGAAGCCTGCCAGCCTGTTGCTCGTCGGGCCGCACGAAGATCTGAGCAATCGGCTCGATAACGTGAGTGCTGCCGGGCGCGCTGATCAGCCACGGATAGCGAACCTCAAGCCCTGCCGTTACCATCGAACGGGTCACGCCAGCAGCGTCGTTATAGTTGCCGGAATAGCTTGTCCCTGGCGAATCCATGTTATTGCCAAAGGCATCGCCACGCGCAGCAAGGATCGGTGTCAGCAAAACGCCTTCCGGTGTGTCGAAGGTGCGTTTCCATTCCAATTCACCGGTCAGACGGGTCGTATTGCCCTTCAGCCCGCTGAAGCGTTGCGTGCCATTGTTCAGGTTTAGAATATCGCTGTTATAGCGTGTCAGAGCCGTGAAGTTGATGGTTGCCGACAATTCCCCGCCCATGAACGGTTCCGGCGCATAATAGCTGTAGTCGATGGTCGGGGTGACAATCGGCTGTTTGCGCTCGGCGACATCCTTACTGTCGGCATCCTGGATGTCGAAGTAATAGGCGTGCATGTCGAAGGAATTGCGATCCCCAAGGCCGGTCAGATAGACCTGATTGGTGTGGGTTTTCTGGTTGAAACCCTCCAGATCGTAGGTGCGGGCGAAGTTGTTGTCGCTCTCCAACATCACATCCCAGCCGAAGCTCCAGTTTGGATTGATGTCGAATTTGCCGGTCGAGCCGACCATTCCCCGGAAGGTCTTCTCGGCATCCGTGGTGCCACTGTCGAACTTGCCTGGATTCAACTGATCGATGCCGGCGATTCGCAAGGTCGCCAATCCATCCTCGAACTGATGGCGCACTTCTGCATCGAGCAGCACGCCCTGGCTGGTAAAGCCACCCAGTTTGATCGTGGCGTCTGTCTGTGGAGAAATGGCCCAGTAATAGGGAACAATGACCCCGAACCCGAGTTTTTGAGTCGTGCTGAATTCGGGAAACAGGAAACCCGACTTGCGCTTGACGGTATTGTCGGGAACCTCGATTGACGGGATCAGCGCAATCGATTTGCCGAAAAGCTGGAAGCGAGCATTTTCAAGACGGATAGTATGGGTCTTGCCATTCTGGATGACCCGTTCCGCCTTGATCTGCCAGAAAGGCGCACGTCCCTGTTCTGCGCAGGGCAGACAGGCAGTGTAGACACCCTTATAGAGGATCATCTGGTCGCCATTGACCCGCTCGCCCTTCTGGGCGGCAATACGGGTATTGTCAGTGGTTTCCACCCGCAGGCTATTGACGAAGCCGTTGGCGAAATCATCGGTGACGTCCATCTTGTCGGCATAGATGCGGTTACCATCAGGCTCTATCAGTTCGATATTGCCATAGGCCATCATCCGACCGGTCTTCTGGTCGTATTCGACGCGCTTGGATACCATCTGGTAACCGGCGTAATTGATCTGGACGCCGCCGACCGCAGTCACCTTCTGGGCGTCCTTGTTATATATCATTTCATTCGCTGCGAGCATGAGCTTCGCATCGGCGGGAATTTTCGGTGACACCAAACCATTGCTGGTGGCAGTCTGTGCATATGAAAAAGGCACAGGAACGAGGGTCGCACTCAAGGCGACACCTGCCAGCAGGGCTGTGAAAAGCCGTTTTATATTTCCGCGGTCAATTGCCGCCACTAACCATCCTCCTGATGAAGCAGGATCGTCGCCCCGAGCGCTGTCGCAACGATGACAGGAACCCAGGTCGCAACGAACGGAGGCACAACGCCACTGCTTCCGAACGCCTTCACGAGCACTGTCGCCACATAAAGCACGAAGCCCGAAATGATTCCACCCAGAATCACGGAACGTGACTGGTTGAACCGGCTGAATTTGAGAGAAACAGTTGCAGCAATCAGAGTCATCGCAACGAAAAGGAAGGGAGTGGAGAGCAGCGTATGAAACTGCGTTTCCAAATTCTTCGTTGAGACGCCATAGGATTTGGCAACTGCGATTTTCTGAGAAAGTTCATAAAAAGCAACAGTATCCGGCTGTGCGAGACGCTCCTGTACAAATTCCTGTTTCAAATTGGTGCTAACTTGTGCCGAGGACTCGCGCCTGGGCGTTTCGCCAGGCTTGGTCTCGACGACATCCTTAAGCAACCAGTAACCATCTTGCAACTTCGCTGTGCGTGCATCCTGACGGGAGGTGATTCGACCCTGTCCATCGAAGTGGATAAACACCGCCTGCATCAGCAACGTACCGTCTTCCAGAACCGAGGTCGCGCCGATGATAGTGTCTTCCTTGCCGGTAATCTGGCGCATCCATGGCACGGAGTTCTTGTTATTGCTGGCCTTGCCTGGGTCGCTGTATTCGGCTTCCAGTGTCGCGGCCTGTTTCTGCCCGAGAGCGGCAAGCGGATTGATGAGCAGGGATGTGGCGCAGCCGAGCAGGAAAGCGCCCAGCAGGAAGGGGAACATGAACTGCCAGACCGAAATCCCTGCGGCACGCGCAATCACCAATTCGGAGCGCCTGTTGAGGGTGATCAGGGTGACCATTCCGGAAAACAGCGCGATGAAGGGTACGGTCTGCTGTAGCAGCAGCGGCAGGCGCATCAGCGTCAGCAGGAAGACGCCGAACAGTGAGGATTGCTCATTGTCGGAGAACCGGCCGCTGACTTCGCTGAAGTCGATCAGGAAAATGATTGCCGCGACGCCGATCACGAACCAGAAGACGGTGATCGCATAGCGCTTGAGAAAATAGCGGCTGAGCGTGTTGAGCATCATGCGCTGCCTCCATTGTCCTGGCCGTTGGCGCTATTGGAGGTAAATCGCCGCTGGAAGGCCAGCCGTGTCGTGTCGATCACGCGGCGCAGGGGAGCAGGCAATTGCGATTTCTTCTGGCGCATCAGCATCAGGGTGGCAATCGCCGCAGTGGCGAGCGGTGTCGCATACATCAGAACGATGAAAGCCGCATTCGATTCGGACTTGTTGGCGGCATAGAAGGTCAGCCAGCGCAGGATCAGCGCGATGGTCAACGCCGCGACCATGGGATGCAGCCGCGCCTCTCTGTGGGAGCGCGCATCGCCGGCGATGGCCAGCGACATCAACGCGAAGGCAAAGGGCAGCAGCCATTCCGTCATGCGCTTGTGCAGCTCCGCCCGGTATTCGCCCGGGTGATCCTTGTAATCGTCGTCGTTTGTATCCGGATTGAGCAGGAAGCCCAGGCTGCGGTCGCTTGGCCGCATTTTGGCCTTGCCCCGGGTTTCCGTCAGGTCGGACAGGTCGAAAGCATAGGAATCGAAGCGAACGATCGAAACCGTGCCGCCCGGTGCTTTGCGCTGGACCTCGCCGTCATGCATGATCAGGGCGGTCCCCGTCTCATCCACCGCGCCTTCGCGGGCATAATAGATCAGCGAATAGGCCGGATCGCGGTAATCGGCGACGAACAGCCCCTTCAGGACACGCCCGGCCAGCCGCTGGGAAATCTGCACATAGAGACCGTCTTCCACCTTGCGGAAGGTTTTTTCCTCGATCACCGTTGACAGAAGGTCTGCATAGGCATTGGCGATCATCTGGCGTGCGGCAACCTTCACCTTCGGCTGCACTTCATTGGTGATAACAAGCGTGATGACGCTGATGGCCAGCGCAAACAGCAGGATCGGCCGGAGAATGACCGCACGCGATGCACCGGCGGCGTCAATGACGGCCAGTTCGGAATCGTTGTTCATCGCCGTCAGGCTCTGGGTAATGCCAATAACCAGCGCGAACGGCATGACGATGGGAATGATGGTGGGCAGAATCAACGTTGCCAGCGTGGCGAAGGAGCCGACCGACTGTCCGGTATCCGTCACAAGATTGATGCGTGCCAGGACCTGCGTTGTCCAGATGATCGCCAGCACGGGCAGAAGTGCCGTCAGGAACATCTGCGCGACACGCCGCAATATATAGGACTCAAGAAGCTTCATGCCGGATCCTGCCAATAGCGCCTATTTGCCCATCGTCAGGGCAAAACACAAGAGCCGATGCTTCAATCACCTGTGCAGGACTTTTTAATGGTGCTTCTTGGCAACAGGCATATGTATGTGCCTTGTTTGCGGTTTGTCAGGGAAAAGTAGAATTCGGTTTTCCCGAAGAGACGACGCAACAACAGAATTGAGAGTCTCTCTGGTTCAATAGGAACCTGACAGACTCTAAAGACGGGACTGATTTCTGGTCCGCAAAAGCCCGCATCCATTTGCCACGGCAAACACGATGGCGAAAATCACCGGGGAAGACAGCCAGCCCAGAACCACGTCGGACAGGTAATGCGCCCCGAAGGCCAGCCGCAGCAGTGGCGAGGCTAGCGACGCGAAGACCAGCGGCCAACCGATGCGCCGCCGCCAGGTGGCTGGCAGCAGGGGAACGATGCAGATGATCCAGCCCGCACCCGCGGCCTCGCCGGAAATGAAGGAACAGTTCTGGTCGCAGGCACCCGCAAAACTGCCCGCCGGTTCGAACCCATAGGGTCCACCGAAAAACACGGTCTGATTGGGGCGTGGCCGACCTGACATGTCCTTCAGAAACACATTGACCAACAGATAGGGTCCAATGGCCGTTGCCAGCAGCGACAGAACCAGCTTGACGATCTGTTCCTGCTGCCAGGCGGCGCGCGGCTGACACAGCTTGACGATCAGCGCCACCAGCACGCCGACGCCAACCACATGTGGCATATAGAACAGGATTTGCCTGATCGCCTTCAGGACCGGCTCGCGCGCAATGGGAAAGCCGCCGCAGATCGTGTTTGCCTCATGCGCTGTGCAATTGCCGGCGCGAAAGAACAGTTCCGACACCGAGATGTCGAAGCCGGGAGCTGAATAGAACACCACCAGCAGCATCACCCAGACGGTGGAAAGCAGGGCGGCGGTCGTAAAGGAGGACCGGGTAAGATCGGGAATACGACAGTGCCGTCCAAAGATATCCGTGACGGTCAGTTGGGGTTTGCGGGCACTGGTCTTCATCGTCTAACTCTTGAGGCTCGTCGCGGCTCGGGCATGCCCCGGTCCTCATGCGCCCCGGTGCTGATTTGCATCATAGCTAATGCTTATAGATGTTATAAGACAATGAACAGTTGCGGGCGGGCCACGCATTACAAATCTTTACTCTGCTCATGGGTCGGAAACGGCTAAATTAGGGTCTGTTGGTGGTGTGGGCGGTGATCGATGTCCACAAGGGCGGCTTTGGCAAAGCGCTTCTTTGATCGGCAGTGAGGACAAGGCATGAGGAGAAGCGGGCAGGCCCTGTTGCAATCATGCGCAAAACCGACATGATCGGCGCCCAAAGCAAATCGTGACAATCGCGATCAAACATGCAGTGCCGGAGTAAGCCATGTCCATGAAGCTGGAAATTTCCTTTGCCCCATCCGCCTTAATCGAGACGGGGCTGGTCCTTAGCCTGAAGGAGGCCGAGGCTACCTTGCCGGCCGGGGCCGCTACGGTCGATCCGTCCGGGATTTTTGCAAAGGCCGCCGCAACAGCGAAGTTCAAGGCCAAGGCGATGTCGGCTCTCGACATTCTTGCCCCCGCCGGTTCGTCTGCGGACCGGCTGATCGTCATCGGAGCTGGCAAGGCCGCCGATCTTGTCGATCATGATTGGCTGCGTCTGGGTGGGGTGGCAGCGGCAAACCTGAAGGGCGCAGAGGCCGCGACGGTCTTTCTTGATGCGGACGGATTGACGGTGACGGCGGAGGCTGTTCGTGATTTTGCCATTGGCATGTTGCTGCGCGCCTATTCCTTCGACGATTACAAGACGAAGAAAAAGGACGATGACGACAAGACACCGTCCGCCGTCCAGATCACCCTGGTGACCGCTGTGGCCGACGCTGCGGAACGGTTGTTTGCCGCTGAGGGCAGGGCGGTTGTCGATGGTGTTCTTCTGGCACGTAACCTCGTCAACCTGCCGGCCAATGTACTGGGTCCGGTGGAATTTGCCGACCGCGCCAAGGCGCTGGAAGCGCTAGGCGTCGAGGTGGAAATCCTCACCGAAACCGAAATGGCCAGCCTTGGGATGGGCGCGCTTCTGGGTGTGGCCCAGGGTTCAGTCCGTCCGCCGCGCCTTGCTGTCATGCAGTGGAAGGGCGGCGCACCGGATGGTCAGCCCATTGCCTTCATCGGCAAGGGCGTGGTGTTCGACACTGGCGGCATTTCCATCAAACCGGCGGGCGGTATGGAAGACATGAAGGGCGATATGGGCGGTGCCGCCGCCGTCATCGGCTTGATGCATACGTTGGCGGCCCGCAAGGCCAAGGTCAATGCTATCGGCATTCTCGGCCTTGTCGAAAACATGCCTGATGGTAATGCCCAGCGCCCCGGCGATATCGTCACTTCGATGTCCGGCCAGACCATTGAAGTGATCAATACCGATGCCGAAGGCCGTCTCGTGCTGTGCGACGCGCTGTGGTATTGCAACGACCGTTTCAAGCCTGCTTTGATGATCAACCTGGCGACGCTGACCGGCGCCATCCTGGTGGCGTTGGCCAATCTGCATGCCGGGCTGTTTTCCAATGATGACACGCTGGCGGACAATCTGCTGAAAGCCGGTCTTTCCACCAATGAGCGCCTGTGGCGCATGCCGCTTGGCAAGGATTATGACAAGCTGATCGATAGCAAGTTCGCCGATATGAAAAATACCGGTGGCCGGTATGGTGGTTCGATCACGGCGGCGCAGTTCCTGAAGCGCTTCGTTGGCGACACGCCCTGGGCGCATCTCGATATTGCCGGTACGGCGATGGCCTCGCCGAAGGACGAGATCAACCAGTCCTGGGCATCGGGCTTTGGTGTGCGCCTGCTCGATCAGCTGGTGCGTGATGCCTATGAAGCGTAAGGGGATAGCCCGGCCTTGACCGATGTCTTGTTCTATCACCTGACCGAGACCCGGCTGGAGGATGCGCTTCCGGCGCTTTTGGAAAAAAGCGTCGAGCGCGGCTGGAAGGTTGGCGTGGAAATGCGTGATGCGGAGCGGTGTGACCGGCTGGATCAGCATTTATGGACCTTTCGCGACGACAGTTTTCTGGCGCATGGCATCAGCACTGGCGAGCAGGCGGAGGTACAGCCGATCCTTCTTTGCCTGTCCTCCGACAATCCGAATGGGGCGACGGTGCGCTTTTATATCGACGGTGCCGTGCCGGACCTGCCGCTCGTCTATGAGCGGATCGTTTTCGTCTTCGATGGCCATGATCAGGGCGAGTTGGAAACGGCGAGAGGCGAATGGAAACGGCTGAAAGGTGAGGGCCATGCGCTCACCTATTGGCAACAGAACAACCAGGGCCGATGGGAAAAGAAGGCTTGATAGAATGTCGTTTCACGCTTGAAACGAAACATTGACGCGGTTGCCCGCGTCAATGTGATTGGTGGGACGCAGGCGTTTCCGGCTCAGGCCGCCTGACGTTTCTGCCTTTGGTGATCGCTGCCAGCCTCCAGCTTGAAATGCGAGATCAGCCGGGCGAGGTTCTGGGCGTCATCGGCCAATTGGTTGGTGCTCGCCGTGGTTTCCTCCACCATGGCGGCATTGCGTTGGGTGACCTGGTCCATCTGGCTGACGGCGGAATTGACCTCTTGCAGCTTGAAGGATTGTTCCTTGGCCGCATTGGCGATCTGATGCACCTGCGCATTGATATCCACCACATGATCGCGGATCTTGGAGAGCGCATCGCCGGTGGCGGTAACGAGCCGCACGCCTGCATTGACTTCCTCGCCCGATTTGGTGATCAGCGACTTGATGTCCTTGGCAGCACCTGCGGAGCGTTGCGCCAATTCGCGCACTTCCTGAGCGACAACCGCAAAGCCCTTGCCGGCTTCACCTGCTCGTGCGGCTTCGACGCCAGCATTCAGTGCCAGCAGGTTGGTCTGGAAGGCGATCTCGTCAATGACATTGATGATCTTGCCGATTTCGCCAGAAGCTTGCTCGATCCGGCCCATGGCCGAGACGGCGTCATGGACGACGGAGGCCGATTGTTCGGTGCTGCGGCGGGCCTCATCCACCATGCGGCTGGTCTGCTGGGCGCGATCATTGGAGGAATGCACCGCCGTGGTGATTTCCTCCAATGCGGAAGAGGTTTCCTCAAGGGTGGCAGCCTGTTGCTCGGTGCGCTTGGCCAGATCGTCCGAGGCAAACCGCAATTCGCCGGAGCCGGAATTGATCATGTCGATGGAGGAGCGCACTTCGCCGACAATGCCCCGCAGTGCGGACATCGTCCCGTTGACATTCTGCTGCAACTCGGCAAACGCGCCGTGGAACTGGCCGCGCATCGTATCGGTCAGATCACCATCCGAGAGGGCGGCGACGATGCGGCGGGTTTCGCCAAGGCCGGTATCGATGGACTGCACCAGTTTATTCATCGATGAGGCAAAGGCGTTCAGATCTTCGAAATCGAAATCCCGGGTGATCCGCTGGCTGAAATCGCCAACAACGGCGGCGGCGACCACTTCACCGATACTATCGCGCAGTTCATCGGATTTCTGCCGCATATGCAGTTCCTGAGCATTCATCGTCTGGACGCGCAGGCCGTTCTGTTTGAACACCTCGAGCGCCCGGGCCATGTCGCCGATTTCGTTGCCGCGTTCCAGATAGAGCACCTGGGTGTTCAGGTCGCCATCGGCGAGACGCCGCATTGCGCGGGTCAATCGCTCGATGGGATTGGAAACGCCCTTGAACACAAAGACCATCGCCCCGATACCCGCAATGGCGCCCAGCGCCAGAACCAGGCCATTGAGCAGCAGCGACAGTTGAAAGGCCGATGCTGCATTTTCATACATGCGGCCAGCCGCATCGACATTGGCATCCCGGAAAATATCGGCCTGTTCGTCCATGGCGTTATAGGCACTGACCATGTCTCCGGTCAGCAAGGCCGCAGCCTTGTCCTTTTCACCTTTGGACGAATAGGCCACCATCTGGTTGTGCAGTGTAACGTAAGAAACCATGGCCAGCTTGAAGGCGTCATAGGCCTTGCGCTCTTCAGGCAGCGAGATCAGCGTTTCATAGGTTTTCATCCGCTTGTCCAGCTTCTGCATTTCCGTTTTCAGGGCGTCGTCCGCTTCCTGAATGGCCTGTGGCGTTTTGCTCAGGATATGGCGCATTTCGAGGCCGCGCAAATTGGCGAGTGAAATGTTGAGGCGGTTGGTAATATCGACCGACGGAACGGCGTCTTTCGCCAATCCCTCTACATTGTCAAACACGCCGGACATGGACGACAGGGCGAAGCAGCCCTGGAGGAGAAGGAGTAGCATCAGGCCGCTAAACGCGCTGGCCAACGATGTCTTGAGCGAGAAATTCAGATGCATTGATCTGTTCCAATCGAGCCGATGGCAAATATCATCTTTGTCCGACAGCGTGCTTGCACCATTCCGCGCAATTCATTGCGCGGAGGCCTGGAGTTTCATCATGTGACACGTGCTGGAAGAGCACCGTGGAGGAATGGATATAAAAGCCGGAGAGCGGCTGAACCTGCTGACAGATATGACGCGACATTTACGCTGGGGGCGAGCGTTGACAGCCGACGGAGGGACATGGCAACCGGCATGTTTATTGCTAGTCTGTCCTTGGTGAGGATGATGTTGCTTAATATTTAAAATATCTCTAATAGATAATTAACCCTGTTATTTTAGGGGTTTATCGACTTATCCTAAAAGATTCAGGGGTTTAGAGAATTGCTTCGCTGCATTCAGTTGAATGGTTTTTGTTTGCAATGCAAAAATAATAATAGAAAGGCGGGATTCCGGAATTTATGTTTAATCCGATTGTCGAGTACCGGAAATACGCATTGCTCACTATAGACAGTATTTAAAATTTAAAGTTGTTTTTTGTTTTGCACATCTGCCTGCGATTTCAATGACCGCTATAGCATCGATGGCTTCCAAGCATTCTGGTCGATTACGATGAGAAAGACTGTCTAGCCCGCCATCGCCTCTTCATATTCGGTTGAAAGCTCCAGCCATTGCTCTTCGGCAGCGCTCAGCTTTGCGGCCGCCTCGCCGCGCTGCTTAACCTTTTCCGCCGCCTTGGCCGGATGCTTTTCATAGAGAACCGGATCTGCAAGTTCTGCATCAAGGCCTTGAATCACTGCTTCCAGTTTCTTGGTCAGCGACTCGATTTCGTTGATCTTTTTCTTCAGCGGCGCCAGCGCGGCCCGCTTTTCGGCATTGGCCTTGCGCTGGTCGGCTTTTTTTCCGGCCTCGACGGTTACGTCAATTTTTTCTTCTTTTTTTTTACCCGAAGAGACAATCAGGTCGCGGTATTCTTCCATGTCCCCTTCGAATGTGGTGACGGTGCCGTTATTGACCAGCCAGAGCCGGTCCACCGTCGCTTCGATCAGGTGGCGATCATGGGAGATCAGGATAACGGCGCCATCGTAATCGTTCAGCGCTTCGATCAGCGCGCGGCGGCTGTCGATGTCGAGATGGTTGGTCGGCTCATCAAGGATCAGCAGGTTGGGGGCGTGAAAGGCGGCAAGGCCCATCAGCAACCGGGCCTTTTCTCCACCGGACAAATCCTTGGCGGCTGTCGCCATCTTTTCGGTGGCCAGCCCCATCTGGGCGACGCGAGCGCGCACCTTGGCTTCCGGTGCCTGCGGCATCAACCGGCGCACGTGTTCCACTGGCGTATCTCCCGGCACCAGATCGTCCAGCTGATGTTGGGCGAAGAAGCCGATCTTCAGGCTTGGCGCCAGCCGCAGGTCGCCACTTTCCGGCGGAAGACGACCGGAAATGAATTTGGCGAAGGTGGATTTACCATTACCGTTTGATCCCAGCAGCGCGATGCGGTCATCCGCATCGATGCGCAGGTTGAGGTTCTTGAGGATCGGCTTGCCGGGTTCGTATCCAACGGAACCGCCATTGATGGCGATGATTGGCGAGGCGGGCTGCTTTTCCGGCTCCGGGAAGGTTATCGGCTGGACGTGATCCTCGATGACTGCGGAGACCGTGCCCATGCGCTCCAGCGCTTTCACGCGGCTCTGGGCCTGTTTGGCCTTGGAGGCCTTGGCCTTGAACCGGTCAATGAAGCTTTGCAGATGCTTGCGCGCCGCATCGCTCTTGGCCTTCGACTTCATCTGCAATTCGTCGTTCTCGGCCTTCTGGCGCTCGAACTGGTCATAGCCGCCGCGATAGAAGGTCAGCTTTTTCTGGTCGAGATGGACGATGGCATTGACCGCGTTGTTGAGCAGGTCGCGGTCATGGCTGATGATGATGACAGTGTGCGGGTAGCGGCGGATATAGTCTTCCAGCCACAGCGTGCCTTCAAGGTCGAGATAGTTGGTCGGTTCGTCCAACAACAGCAAGTCCGGCTCGGCAAACAGCACCGAGGCCAGTGCCACGCGCATCCGCCAGCCGCCGGAAAAGGCCGAGGCTGGGCGCAACTGCGCTTCCTGATCGAAGCCGAGACCGGCAAGAATGCTGGAGGCGCGGGCTTCCGCCGAATGGGCATCGATATCCACCAGCCGCATCTGGATGTCGGCGATCCGGTTCGGGTCGGTGGCCGTTTCTGCCTCCGCCATCAGCGCGGTGCGCTCCTTATCGGCAGCCAACACGATTTCGATCAGGCTGTCCTCGGTGCCGGGGGCTTCCTGCGCCACCTGACCGATCTTGGCATTCTTGGGAATGGAGACCGAGCCACTTTCGGCGCCCAGGTCGCCGGTGATCACCCTGAACAGGGTGGATTTTCCGGCACCATTGCGGCCGACAAGACCCGCTTTCGTGCCTGTTGGCAGCGAAATGCTGGCGTGGTCAATCAGCAGGCGGCCTGCAATACGGGCGGAGACGTCATTGATGGTAATCATGGCTGGCGTTTTGGCCGATGATGGCCGGGAAGGCAAGGGGGCGGGAGTGGGGAAGGGCGTCAGTCTTGATGTTGATGGCTGATATAAGCATTTTTGATTTGAATAGTTGGGACGATTGACATCCGATAGTCGGATCGTTTCGACCGGAGGCCACCACCGATGACCCGACTTCTCTACTCACTTGCAGGAACAGACCTCACTCGTCCGTTTTCACCGCATTGCTGGAAGATCATCCTGGCGCTGCGCCACAAGGGATTGAGCTTCGAGGAAAAGCCGCTGGCTTTTACCGAAATTCCAACGGTGGAGGAGGGTGTCTCGAAACTGGTGCCGATCCTGCGCGATGGCGATACCGTGGTCGCGGACAGTTTCCAGATCGCGCTTTATCTGGAAGAGGCCTATCCGGATCGTCCCAGCCTGTTTCGCGGCGAGGGCGGCAAGGCTCTGGCACGGTTTGTGGAAGGCTATTCGCAATCCACCATCCATCCGGCCATCAGTGCCATCATCCTGATGGACATTTATAATATGATCTCTCCAGCTGATCAGGCGCATTTTCGCAAAACCCGCGAAGCGCTGTTCGGCAAGGTGCTGGAAGAGATTTTCCCCGATCGCGACGGTGCGATTGCGGCTTTTCCGGCAAAACTCCAGCCTTTGCGGCATATGCTGCGCTCGCAACCTTTTATCGGCGGGGAAAAGCCATTGTTTGCCGATTACATCGTGTTTGGCGCATTCCAATGGTTGAAGATCGTCACAGGCTCGATCTTCCTGCCCGAAGACGATCCGGCAGCGCAATGGTTTGAGCGCTGCGCGGCTCTTGGCTTGGCGCAGGCTGACGCAGCATAAAGGCCTCGTCATGTGACGGTGGCGTGAAATTCGCGTCTCCCCCTTGTCTTCGCGAATCGGGGCAGGTAGAAACCGCCCACTTTCCCTACAAACAAAGGACGAGACGATGGCGATTGAACGCACCTTTTCGATGATCAAGCCGGATGCAACCAAGCGTAACCTGACGGGCGCGATCACCAAGGTTTTTGAAGACAACGGCCTGCGTGTTGTTGCTTCGAAGCGCGTCTGGATGAGCACGCGCGAAGCTGAAGGCTTCTACGCTGTTCACAAGGAACGCCCTTTCTTTGGCGAACTGGTTGAAGGCATGACGTCCGGCCCAACCGTGGTTCAGGTTCTGGAAGGCGAAGGCGCCATCCTCAAGAACCGCGAAATCATGGGCGCGACCAACCCTGCCCAAGCTGCCGAAGGCACGATCCGCAAGCAGTTCGCCCTCTCCATCGGCGAAAATTCCGTTCACGGCTCCGACGCCCCGGAAACCGCCGCTGAAGAAATCGCTTACTGGTTCGCAGCGACCGAAATCGTCGGCTGAGCCTCTTCGAGGCTCTTGGCTTATAGAATATTTGAAATAAAAAGACCGGGGCCGTGAGGCTCCGGTTTTTTCATGTCCACCGGTCGCGGGCCGCGTCGTCGGCGTCACGGGCGGCGACCCAGCCGCCTGACGTGCCATCCTTGCCATGCTCCTTCTTCCAGAAGGGGGCGGCGGTTTTCAGGAAATCCATCACGAAATTGGCACCATCGAAGGCCGCTTGTCGGTGGCTTGAGGCGGCGATTACCAGCACGATCTGTTCGCCAGCGGCGATCTTGCCATAGCGATGCAGCACGGTCAGCGCCATCAGATCGAACCGCTCGATGGCAAGCGTGGCAATCCGGTTCATCTCGGCTTCTGCCATGCCGGGGTAATGTTCCAATTCCAGCGCATTGAGCCTGCCCTGTTCATCCCGGCAAAGTCCGACGAAGGAAACCAACGCGCCGATATCTGTGCGGCCCGTAGTGATCAGTGCGGCCTCGGCGGCGGCATCGAAGTCCTCGCGCTGGACCCGGATCAGAGGCGGCACCATGGCCTCAACCACCGGTCATCGGCGGAAACAGGCCGATTTCGCGCGCACCGGCCAAAAGCTCGTCATGCTCGACATGTTCCTGATTGACAGCAATACGAATGGCGTTTGGAAATTGCAGCGCCTCGGCGTAATTCTCGCCGCGTTCAGTTAGATAGGCGATCAGGTCGGCGCCGGTTTTGACCTGCTCGGGCAGAGCAAACTCTTCCTCGTCGAGGCCGATCTTTTCACGCACCCAGGCGAAATAGACGAGCTTGACGGTCATTCGTCCACCATATGCTTCACACCGGCTTTGAAATAGTCATAGCCAGTATACATGGTCAGCGCGGCGGCGATCCACAACAGGCCGATGCCGATCTGGGTGGTGTAAGGCAGAACCTTATCGCCCGCCGGACCGGCCAGCAGAAAAGCCAGCGCCACCATCTGCACAGTGGTTTTCCACTTGGCGATCCGCGTCACCGGCACGCTGACCTTCAGCTCGGCCAGATATTCCCGAAGGCCGGAGACCAGAATTTCGCGGCAGAGGATAATGATGGCGGCCCAAAGCGACCAGCCGGCAATGGTTTTTTCGGTATCGGCCGCCATCAGCAACAGGCAGGTGGCGACCAGCAGTTTGTCGGCAATCGGGTCGAGCATCCGGCCGATATTGGAGGTCTGGTTCCAGATTCGGGCCAGATAGCCGTCGAAGAAATCGGTAATCGAGGCGACAACAAAAATCGCCAGCGCAGCCCAACGGGCAAAGTCGGTGCTTTGCAGCTTGCCTTCCAGATAGAAGCACAGAACGATCAACGGCACGGCCAGAATACGGCCATAAGTCAACAGGTTGGGGATGCTGTAGGTACGCGAAGCCATGATGCCCTGTCTTTGTTATGAAGCGCTGGAAGATGGCGCTTAGGAAGATCGATCGTCAAGCCGGTAAAATGTAGTGTGGTTCACTTTATATGGGCACTTGGCTTGCCTGTAACACTGTTTATCTGCCGCATAATGTTCCTTTTGCGCCGATTCAGGCACAGAAATTATGCCGTGGAATTTCTGCGATGGAAAAGGCCATTTTGTGCCCGGTCTCGCTACTCGCCGCTGTTTTCATGAAAATGATTGTAAATTTGTCGTGCGACGGCTTCCGAAATGCCATCCACCGCCATTAGATCGTTCATCGCTGCCCTTGAGACCGCCTTGGCCGTGCCGAAATGCTGTAACAGCGCCCGTTTGCGGGTCGGCCCGATGCCGCCGATTTCATCCAGCGGGTTCTTGACCATTTCCTTCTTACGCCGCGCCCGGTGCGAGCCGATGGCAAAGCGATGCGCTTCATCCCGCAGCCGCTGGATGAAATACAGTACCGGATCGCGTGGCGGTAAGGTGAAGTCCGGCTTGCCCTCGGCAAAAAAGCGTTCGCGGCCCGCATCGCGGTCAACGCCCTTGGCGACGCCGATGGCGGTGACGCAATCGGTAATGTCCAGTTCCTTCAAAATCGCCCTGACGGCGGTCATCTGGCCCTGTCCACCATCGATCAGGATCACGTCGGGCCAGGCCGGGAAAACCGCATCCGCGCCTTCCTCGGTGACAGTTTTGCGGTCCGGCTTGCCTTCTTCCTTCAACAGTCGCGAAAAGCGCCTTGTCATCACTTCGCGCATCATGCCGAAGTCGTCGCCGGGGGTGATGTCGGTCGATTTGATGTTGAACTTGCGATACTGGTTGCGCACGAAGCCTTCCGGCCCAGCGACGACCATGCCGCCCACCGCATTGGTCCCCATGATGTGGGAATTGTCGTAGATCTCGATCCGACGTGGCACATAAGAGAGTGCGAATGTCTCGGCAAAGCCTTTCAGCAAGCGTTCCTGCGAGGCCGTCTCCGCCAGCTTGCGGCCATGCGCTTCACGAGCATTGCCATGCACATGCTCGACCAGATCCTTCTTCTCGCCGCGCTGCGGCACCAGGATCGTCACCTTGTAACCAGCCTTCTCGGAGAGCGCGAGACTCAACAGATCCTGTTCGTCAATCCCCTCCGACAGCAGGACTTGGCGGGGGCAGGGCTTGTCGTCGTAAAACTGTGCCAGAAAGGCGCTCAACACTTCCGCGCCGGTCATTTGCGGATCGGCCTTCGGGAAATAGGCGCGGTTGCCCCAGTTCTGTCCCGTCCTGAAAAAGAACACCTGGATACAGGTCAGTCCGCCCTCGTGATGGATGGCGAAAATATCGGCTTCCTCGACGCCAGCCGGGTTGATGCCCTGGTGGCTCTGCACATGGGAGAGGCCTGCCAGACGGTCGCGGAACACGGCGGCGCGTTCGAAATCCAGCTCTTCCGCCGCCTCGTTCATGGTCCGCGCCATGGCTTCCTTGACGTTTTGGCTCTTGCCAGAGAGGAAATCCTTGGCTTCCTTCACCAGCACACCATAATCGGCATCGCTGATTTCATGGGTGCAGGGGCCGGAACAGCGCTTGATTTGATAAAGAAGGCAGGGTCGCGTGCGGCTTTCGAACACGCTGTCAGTGCAGGTACGCAACAGAAAGGCCCGTTGCAGCGAATTGATGGTGCGGCCAACAGCGCCCGCCGAGGCGAAGGGGCCGAAATAATCGCCCTTGCGGGCGCGCGCACCGCGATGCTTGTAAATGGCGGGGGCGCGGCCATCGCCGGTAATCAGGATATAGGGAAAGCTCTTGTCGTCGCGCAACAGCACGTTATAGCGCGGCCGCAAACGCTTGATCAGATTGGCTTCGAGCAACAGCGCCTCGACCTCGGTGCGGGTCGTGACGAATTCCATATGGGCGGTTTCGCGCACCATGCGGGTCAAGCGGTTGGAATGCAGGCGGCCTTGCGCGTAATTGCTGACGCGCTTTTTCAGGCTGCGGGCCTTGCCGACATAAAGGACGTCGCCGTCGCCATTCATCATCCGGTAGACGCCGGGATTATTGGGCAGCTTCTTGACGAATTCGGCAATCAGGTCGGCGCCGGTCAGGCCGCTGCCATGCAGGGCGCCTTCGTTCCAGTCGATCGGCGGCAACACGGCAGCGATCGCGGGGTCGATTGCGCCCTCTACCGCAATGTCGTCCTCGTCATCTTCTGTGCCATCATAGAGAATGCCGCCTTCCGGCTGCTTCCCTGGGGTCATTCCGCAATCTCCGTACCGTTTGCGCCGGGCCAAATCAAATGTTGCCCGCCATCGAGGGCGAACATTTGGCCGGTGATCGATGGCGTGTCAAAAAGAAAGCGGATGGTGCGGCCGAATTCTTCAAGACCCGCACCCTGCTTCAGCGGCAGGCTATCGATCTGGGCCTGGAAATCCTTCTGCTCCTGCCGCTCGCTTTTCAGTGTCGGGCCGGGGCCGATGGCATTTACCCGGATCTGTGGGGCAAAGGCCTGCGCCATGGTTCTCGTCGCCGTCCACAAGGTGGATTTCGACAATGTATAGGAAAAGAAGGTTGGTTTCAGAGCCAATACCCGCTGATCGATGATGTTGACGATCAGGCCAGAGCCATTGTCCGGCACCTGCCGATGAAATTCAGCGGCGAGAATGGCCGGAGCGCGGACATGGATATCGAAATGGGCGGCGAAATGCTCCGCATTGAACTGGTCTGCCTTGTCATCCACAAACACCGAGGCATTGTTGACCAGCAGACCGAGAGGGCCGAGGGCTTGAGATGCATTGGCGATCAGCGCCTGGGTCTCTGCAATGTCGCGAAGATCGGCTTTCAGCGCCACCGCTTTGCCGCCCTTGGAACTTATCCGGTCTGCCAGAGTTTCAGCTTCGTCAAGAGAAGCATGGGTGTGGATGGCGACGGCAAAACCGTTGTCTGCCAGATCCTCCGCAATGGCACGGCCAATCCGTTTGGCGGAAGCGGTGACAAGTGCGGTTCTTGGGGCGGTTTGTGGCCCAGCGGTTGGACGAGGGGCGGACATGCTCTTCACCTTTTGTTATCTCCGGTTTTGTATGGACTGGCGAGACACGCACGGCGCCGCTGTCATGACCTGCAAGATATATGGCAGGGGGTGGCTAAGTTGAAGGTCGCCAATCCTGGATTTCCAACCCTTTATTATTTGATGTCACACGGCATTTACGAAAGTAAAATGCCGTGAGCGCTAAGTAATATTTTGTTGACGATTTGTTAGGGTTAACAAATCACCTGTTGCACGAAAGCAACGTCTAAATTTTGCCTAGTGTTTGCCTAAAATATTTCACAATTCGGCTCTTCCAATTCCGCAATTGAGGGCCATTTTCAACACTGAAGCGGGCAGGGACATCCGTGCAGGTATTCGAACCGTAAGAGACGACATGATCGCCATCGGTTCGTTTTATAAATAGGAGAATTTGGTATGCGTACTCTCGTTATGATTTTGCTGGCATCGTCTGCTGGTCTTTCCCTCGTCACCGGCGCTCACGCTGCCGATGCCGTTATGTCGGTGCCGGAAGCGCCCGCAGCCGTCGATATGCCGGCTCCGGTCACCAACTGGGCCGGTGCTTACGTCGGCGGTGCCGGCACCTATACAATGGGTCGTTCGCACGGCAGCAAGTTCAGCGCCCGTGCATTCGGTGGCCAGGTCTATGGTGGCTACAACATGCAGAACGACAAGATCGTTTACGGTGGTGAAGCTGACATTGGTTATGACGGCAATGGTAGCCGCTCCGGCGCTGGCCTGACCGGCAAGCAGGGCGTAAACGGCTCTATTCGTGGCCGCGTCGGTTACGATCTCAACCCGTTCATGGTTTACGGTACGGCTGGTGTGGCTGCGGCTGACACCAAGATTTCCGGTGCAGGCGGTTCCGACAGCAAGGCTGCTCTCGGTTACACGGTCGGTGCAGGTGTCGAAGCCATGGTGACCAACAACATCACCACCCGTATCGAATACCGCTACACCGATTACCAGAACAAGGACTACGACATCGGTGGTTCCAAGGTTTCGCGCGGCTTTGACGACCAGAGCGTCAAGGTTGGTATCGGCATGAAGTTCTGATCAGCCGATTGTTGTGATATCGAAAGAAGCCCGGCCTTAGCGCCGGGCTTCTTGATTCTGGGAAGACTTTTTAAGTCTGGGAACACTGTCAGGCTTGCGGTCGCAGCAACTGATACCCATCGAATTTCTTGGCAAACAGCACCGGCCATTCGGTCAGCGCCACATGACCGTTTTCCCATTCGCCGGGAAAGCGCAGCATCAGGTAGTCGAGCAGGCCCGCCATGGAAAAATGGCCGCCGTTCAGCTTCTTGCCCATCTTCGGCATATGGGCTTCGAGATAGTCCAGCCCGCGTGTGACCTTTTCCCATTGCCGGTCGATATAGGGCTGGTGGATCTTTTCCGGCGGATGCAGGCGCTTCTCATAGACAATCGCCAGAAGGCAATCGGTGATGCCGTCGCACAGCGCTTCGAGCACCTCGGCCTCGGTGCGCTTCTCGTCTTTTTTCGGATAGAGGCCACCGTCAGAGATGCGGTTCAGATACTGCATGATGGCGCGGCTGTCGTAAATCGCCTGGCCCTCGTCGGTAATCAGGGTCGGGATTTTGCCGAGCGGATTGTTGTCGATCAGGTCGGACGGATTGGCATTGGTGTCGACCTTGATTTCCTCAAGAGTGATGCGGGTGGCGCGGGCGGCCATCCTGACCTTGGAGGAATAGGGTGAGGCGGGAGCATAAAGCAGCTTCATCGGTTTGGTCCTGTTCGCGTGTCAGGTGGAGTTTACTCTTCGCCGCGCAGCCAGAAGCAGCGTTGCGAGGCATAGCGGTCCTGCGCCAGCACCCGCTTCAATTCGGGCAGCAGCGCATGCAATTCATCCTTGAGGGTGAAGGGCGGGTTGACGACGATCAGGCCCGAGCCAGACAGACCGGTCAAATCACGGTCGCTTTTCACCGAGAGCTCGGCGCAGAGCATCTTGGGAATGCCTGTTTCTTTCAAGGCCTCGTGGAAAGCGGCAATCGGCGCGCCCTTCTTGATCGGATACCAGAGGCAATAGACACCGGCGGAAAAGCGGCGATAGGCCCGCGCCAATCCATCGACCAGCCGCTCATATTCTCCGTCCAGCTCGAAGGGCGGATCAACAAGCACGATACCGCGCTTTTCCTTGGGCGGAAGATGGGCGCCCAGCGCCAGCCAGCCATCCAGTTCGGTGATGCGCGCCTGATAGTCGCCTTCGAACAGCCGGGAAAGTGTGCGGCAATCGTCCGGATGCAATTCCATCGCCGACAGACGGTCCTGCGGGCGAAACAGGTCGCGCGCCAGCTTCGGTGAGCCGGGATAGCGGGTCAGACCGCCGTCCGGGTTCAGCGCCCGCACCACGTCAAGATAGGGTTGCAGCACTTGTGCCGCTGCGGGTGTCAGCTCGGCGTCGAGCAATTTGCCGATCCCGCCCAGCCATTCACCGGTTTTTTGCGATTCGTCGGAGGATAGGTCGTAAAGACCGATGCCAGCATGGGTATCCAGCACCCGGAATGCCTTGTCCTTCTGCTGGAGATAAATGACCAGCCGCGCCAGCACGGCATGCTTCAGCACGTCCGCGAAATTGCCTGCGTGGTAGATGTGGCGGTAATTCATGCGCTTTTCCGATGGGTCTGGTGAATTTTTGGAATGGGGCTTTTGGGCTTGGCGGGCTTGGCCTATAACTTTGCCATGAACATCATCAGCCCCGCCTTGAAAACTTCCGTTGGTCATACGGCCTGTCCGCATGACTGTCCATCCACCTGCGCGCTTGAGGTCGATCTGACACCGGACGGCAGGATCGGACGGATGCGCGGCGCGCGCGACAATAGCTATACCGCAGGCGTGATCTGCGCCAAGGTGGCGCGCTATACCGAGCGGCTCTATCACCCCGATCGGTTGATGGTGCCGCAGCGCCGGAAAGGCGCCAAAGGGGCGGGGAACTGGCAGGAGATGTCCTGGGATGCGGCGCTGGATGAGATCGCCAATGCCTTTATCAAAGCCGAGCAATTGCATGGCAGCGAGGCTGTCTGGCCCTATTTCTATGCCGGGACGATGGGGCAGGTGCAGCGCGATTCGATAGAGCGGCTGCGCCACGCCAAGAAATATTCCGGCTTTTTCGGCTCGATCTGCACCAATCTCGCCTGGACCGGCTATGTGATGGGCACCGGCACGCTGCGCGGCCCGGACCCACGCGAAATGGCGGTTGCCGATTGCGTGGTGATCTGGGGTACCAATGCGGTGGCGACCCAGGTCAATGTCATGACCCATGCGGTGGCGGCGCGCAAAAATCGCGGCGCGAAAATCGTCGTCATCGATATATATGACAATCCGACCATGAAACAGGCCGATATGGGCCTCATTCTGCGCCCCGGAACCGATGCGGCACTGGCCTGTGCCGCCATGCATATTGCCTTTCGTGATGGTTATGCCGACCGGAACTATATGGCTGACTTTGCCGATGATCCCGCCGGGCTGGAAGCGCATCTGAAGGACAAGACCCCGGAATGGGCGGCTGGCATCACCGGTCTTTCGGTTGAAGAGATCGAAGGCTTCGCCAAATTGGTCGGCGAGACCAAAAAGACATTCTTCCGCCTTGGCTATGGCTTTACCCGCAGCCGCAATGGTGCGGTTTCCATGCATGCGGCCCTGTCGCTTTCGACCGTGCTGGGCAGCTGGCAATATGAGGGCGGCGGGGCGTTTCATTCCAACAGCGATATTTTCAAGCTCAACAAGGCCGAGTTGATGGGGACGGCATTTGTCGACCCTGGTATTCGCATGCTGGACCAGTCGCAGGTTGGCCGGGTGCTGACCGGCGATGCGGAGGCGCTGCGCCATCGTGGCCCGGTGACGGCGATGCTGATCCAGAACACCAACCCGGTCAATGTTGCGCCGGAACAACGGCTGGTGAAGCAGGGCTTTCTGCGGGATGATCTGTTCGTGGCTGTGCACGAGCATTTCATGACCGAGACGGCGGAGCTTGCAGATATCGTGCTGCCAGCAACGATGTTTGTCGAGCATGACGATCTCTATCGTGGTGGTGGCCAGAGCCATATGCTGATTGGCCCTAAACTGGTCGAGCCGCCGGAAACGGTGCGCACCAATCTCTTTGTTATTGAGGAACTGGCCAAACGGCTCGGCGTGTCGGATCTTCCGGGGTTCGGCCTCAGCGAGCGCGAGCATATCGACCGTATTCTGGCTGCCAGCGGCAAGCCGGATTTTGCCAGTTTCGAGCAGGATAAGTGGCTGGATTGCCAGCCGCCGTTCGAAGACGCTCATTATCTCAAAGGCTTTGCTCATCCCGATGGGAAATTCCGCTTCAGGCCGGATTGGGAAGGCACGCCCGCGCCCAACAAACCGCCACGGGCGATGGGGTCGCAGGGGCCGGTGGCCGCGCTTCCGGTTTTCCCCGATCAGATGGATGTGATCGAGACAGCAGACAGCGAGCATCCGTTCCGGCTCGCCACGTCACCCGCCCGCAATTTTCTCAACTCCACATTCGCCGAGACCAAGACCTCACGCGATAAGGAAGGCAGGCCGGAGGTGATGGTCAATCCGGCTGACGCCGAGGCACTGGGTATCGGTCCTGGTGATGTGGTGCAGATCGGCAACCGGCGCGGCGCCTTGCGTATCCACGTCAACATCACCGACGCGGTCAAGCCCAGCGTGCTGGTGGCGGAAGGTCTTTGGCCCAACAAGGCACATCTGGACGGCGAGGGTATCAACGTGCTGACTGGTGCCGACGCGCCCGCACCCCATGGCGGCGCTGCGTTTCACGATAACAAGGTTTGGGTTCGGCTATCATGAGCAAGTTTGACGCGACCGGCATTACCATTGTCGAGGACAAGACCCTGTGGAAGGGCTGGAGCCATCTGCGCAAGATGGTGTTCGATTATGCAAAACCGGATGGGACCACCCAGCGCCTTAGCTGGGAAGTTTTCGATCGCGGCCATGCGGTGGCAATCCTGCTGCATGATCCCTCCAAGAAGACCTTGCTGCTGGTGCGGCAGTTTCGCATTCCCGCCTATATGATGGGTGACAAACCCTTTCTGCTGGAAGTCCCGGCGGGCATGACCGATGGCGAGGACGCCGAAAAGGCCGTGACCCGCGAGGTCGAGGAGGAGACGGGCTATCACATTGCCGCGCCGCGCTTCCTGTTCACCGCCTATATGTCGCCGGGAGCGGTGACGGAAAAGATCCACTTCTTCTACTCACCCATCGATGAGGCGCAAAAACTGTCGCTCGGTGGCGGGCTGGAAGCCGAACACGAAGATCTGGAACTGGTGGAAGTGCCGCTTCAGGATGCGATTTCGATGATCGAGCGCGGTGATATCGTTGATGGCAAGACGATCATGCTGCTGCAATGGGCGGCGCTCAATCTGGCCTGAGGAGAGCGGTCGGGCAATCCGTTCAGACCAAGGCAAACAAGCAATGGTTTTGAGACGCTGAGGATGCGTGGCCTGCGTCATTGTGGCCCTTGCGCATCTTATAAATATACATTATATGATATTGTATATTGATGGAAGGCGAACCACCATGCCGAACCGCATCTCCGATACATTTACCATTTCCAGCCAACCATCCATGGACGAGATTGCCGCGCTGGCGACCGATGGGTTCACCACGCTCATCAACCTACGCCCTGATGCTGAAGAAGGAGCCCCTGGTACGAAGGCCGAAGGTGAGGCCGCGGACAGGGCCGGGCTGGACTATCATTTCATCCCGGTCACTATGGCCGATGTCACCGAGGCTGACGTGGAGGCGTTCCGGGCAGCGTCTCAAGGCAAGCTTAAGGTCTTTGCCCATTGCCGTAGCGGCTTGCGGGCGCTGACCCTGCATGTTCTGGTCGAAGTCCTCGATGGTCGCATGAGTGTGGACGAGGTCTCATCTTTCGGTGCCGCCCATGGCATGGATTTGAGCGCTGCCGTCGTCTGGCTCAATCGCCGGGCCGAGCGTCGGCCGCAGGTCAAGGGCTTCTTCGATCCGCGCACCTGGAGCGTCCAATATGTGGTGTCCGACCCCGCAACGAAGGTCTGCGCCATTGTCGATCCGGTACTGGATTACGATGAGAAATCCGGCCAGACCTCGACCGACAATGCTGACCGCATCCTTCGCTACATCAAGGACGAGGGGCTGACGATTGCCTGGATTCTCGAAACCCATCCCCATGCCGATCATTTTTCTGCTGCCGACTATCTGAAGGACAAGACCGGTGCGCCGACGGCAATCGGTGCGCATGTCATTGATGTGCAGGCCCTGTGGAAGGGCATCTACAATTGGCCGGCGCTGAAAACCGATGGGTCGCAATGGGATCGGCTGTTCAGCCATGGTGAGACCTTCAAGCTCGGCTCTATCGAGGCGAAGGTGATGTTTTCGCCGGGTCATACGCTGGCTTCCGTCACTTATGTCATTGGCGATGCGGCCTTTGTGCATGACACGATGTTCATGCCCGACAGCGGTACGGCAAGGGCGGATTTTCCCGGTGGCGATGCGCATATGCTGTGGCAATCCATGCAGGATATTCTGGCCCTGCCTGACGACACCAGGATTTTCACTGGTCATGACTATCAGCCGGGCGGGCGCAATCCGCGTTGGGAAAGCACCGTCGCAGCGCAGAAGGCCGCCAATCCGCATCTGGCCAATACGGATGAGGCCGGGTTCGTCGCCCTGCGTCAGGCTCGCGACCGCACGCTGCCGATGCCGAAGCTGATTCTGCATGCCTTGCAGGTGAATGTTCGTGGCGGCCGGTTGCCGGAGCCGGAAGACAATGGCCGCCGCTATCTTAAAATTCCGCTTAATGTTCTGGAGGGGGCTGCATGGTAGATCCGTTTGCTGAGATCAAACGCCGCGCCGGCATGACGCCGAAGGCGATGGAAGAGCGCGCTGATGAAGTGGCCGGGCATTTGAAAACGCTCGCCCACCCGGTGCGCCTCATGCTGGTCTGCACGCTGGTCGAGGGTGAATGGTCAGTGGGTGAGCTGGAGGAAAAGCTGGATATTCACCAGCCGACCCTGTCGCAGCAGCTCACCGTGCTCCGGGAGGCCGGGATCGTCGAGACCCGGCGTGAGGGCAAGCAGATATTCTATCGCCTGACGGAGGCGAAGACCCAGCGGTTGATTGCTGCCCTGTTCACGATTTTCTGTGCGGAGGATGAGGCATGATTCAGACCTATCTTCTTTCGCTCGTCGGCGGCGTGATGATTGGTGCCTCCGCCATTCTGTTTCTGGTGATGACAGGCCGCATCGCCGGTATCAGCGGCATTGTCGGCCGTTTGGCCCAGGGGGCCAGCACCGCTATCAATGGCGCATTTGTTGTTGGGTTGATGCTTGGCCCCATCCTTTTCCTCACCCTGTTCGGAGCATGGCCAAAGGTGACGATGACGGCCAGCCTGCCATTGGCGGTCCTTGCCGGGTTATTGGTGGGCTTCGGCTCCCGCATGGGGTCCGGCTGCACCAGCGGCCATGGCGTTCTGGGCCTGGCGAGACTGTCGCCGCGCTCCTTCGTCGCGGTCGTCACCTTTCTCTTCACCGGCATTATCACGGTGACAGTCATGAGGGGCAGCTTATGAAAACTGTCCCCTTGCAGGCTGGCGCCGCGCTTCTATCCGGTCTTCTCTTCGGCTTCGGCCTGTCCTTGTCCGGCATGTTGGACCCGGCCCGCGTTCAAGGTTTTCTCGATATTTTCGGCGTCTGGGACCCGAGTCTGATCTTCGTGCTGGGCGGTGCTGTTGTCACCGCTTTCGCGGGCATGGTGCTTGTGCGCCGTATGGCTCGTCCCGTGCTGGCGGATCGTTTCGCCATGCCGACCGCAACCCGCATCGATTTGCCGCTGGTGGCAGGCTCGGCCATTTTTGGGATCGGTTGGGGCCTTGGAGGGTTCTGTCCCGGTCCGGCGCTGGCGGCTTTGCCGCTCGGCTATGGTGAAAGCCTGATCTTCGTCGCTGCGATGGTGATCGGCATGGTCGTGCATGATCGCTTCCTGGCGGGACGCAGCCGATGAACACGCTTTTTGCGGCTATCGGTTCCGGCGGGTTGGTCGGTTTCACGCTTGGCCTGCTTGGGGGAGGCGGGTCTATCCTGGCGACCCCGCTGCTGCTCTATGTGGTTGGCGTATCGCAACCGCATGTGGCCATCGGTACCGGCGCCCTGGCGGTATCGGCCAATGCTCTTATCAATTTTGCCAGCCATGCCCTGAAAGGCAATGTCCGCTGGCGCTGCGGCGCGGTGTTTGCAGCACTGGGCGTCGTCGGCGCGCTGGCCGGGTCCTCGCTTGGCAAGGCGATGGATGGCACGAGACTCCTTCTGCTGTTCGGCATCGTCATGCTGGTGGTCGGCGTATGGATGCTGCGGCCCAGAAAAGCGGTGACTACCGCTCCAAGGCCGGTGGATCTCCGCATGTGTCTGACGACGGCGCTTGTGGCACTGGTATCGGGTGCCGCCTCCGGCTTTTTCGGGATTGGCGGTGGATTCCTGATCGTTCCGGGGCTGATGCTTGCGACGGGCATGCCAATGATCAATGCGGTTGGCACATCGCTTCTGGCGGTCACGGCATTCGGGCTGGCAACGGCTGCGAACTATGCACTGTCAGGTCTGGTGGATTGGGCTTTGGCGGCGGAATTCATTTTGGGCGGTCTACTAGGTGGGATTGTCGGCACCCTCTCGGCAACACGGCTCGGCGCGCATAAAAACACCCTCAACCGGATGTTTGCGGCGATGATTTTTCTGGTTGCCTTCTATGTAATCTACAAAAGCTCCGGAGCGATGTTTACGCGCTGAGCAACCGCGCCTCAGCATCCGCGACAAAGCCGGAGCGCTCGATTTGACCGTCTTCCAGCATGGTGACGGTGCCGCCTGCCACCAGCTGCAGGGCGACCGGGTAGATGCGATGCTCTACCGTCAGGGTGCGGGTGGCCAGCGTCTCGGCGGTATCGGTTGGCAATACGGGTACGGCGGCCTGGGCGACAATTGGCCCTTCGTCCATGCCTTCAGTGACGAAATGCACGGTGCAACCGGCAATCTTCATCCCGGCATCCAGCGCCCGCTGGTGGGTGTGGAGACCCGGAAACAGCGGCAGAAGCGACGGGTGAATGTTGAGAATGCGGCCCTGATAGCGACGGATGAAATCGCCCGACAGCAGCCGCATATAACCGGCAAGACAGATCAGATCGGGCTGTACCTGATCCAGCGCGGCCAGAATGGCGGCTTCGTGGTCCGCCTTGCTGGCATAGTCCTTACGGGGAAACGCGGCAGCGAAAATGCCGAGATCGCTGGCCTTGGCCAGACCGCCAGCCTCCGGCTTGTCGGAGAACACGGCAACAATTTCCGCCGGGTAATCCGCCGCTTCACAGGCCTTGGCCAGCGCCACCATATTGGAGCCGCTGCCGGAAACCAGCACGGCGACACGCTTTTTGGCGTGAGATGGCCTTTCGACCGCCGATGAAGGTGCCGAACTCATAGGCCAAGCGTTCCCTTATACACAGTGCCGGGCGCGCCTTCCTCACGGGAAATCATCCGGCCGAGACGGGCGACGGTTTCGCCTTCGGCTTTGAGAGCAGCGGTGACCGCGTCGGCGTTTTCGGCTGCGACCACGACGATCATGCCGACGCCGCAGTTGAAGGTGCGCAGCATTTCATTCTGTGCCACGCCACCGGTTTTCGACAGCCAGGAAAACACCGCCGGAACCGTAATGGAACCGAGGTCGATTTCAGCGGCCAGATGCTTGGGCAGGACGCGCGGAATATTCTCGGGAAAACCACCGCCGGTAATATGCGCCAGTGCCTTCAGGGCCTTGGTCTCGCGGATAGCCTTCAACAGCGGCTTCACATAGATGCGGGTCGGGGTCAGCAGGGCCGCGCCAAGCGTTGTGCCTTCCGCAAACGGTGCCGGTGCGTCCCAGCCAAGCCCTGAAAGCTCAACGATCTTGCGCACCAGCGAAAAACCGTTGGAATGGATGCCGGATGAGGCAAGCCCCAGAATGACGTCGCCCTCGGCAATATCACCCGCAGGCAGAAGCTCACCGCGCTCGGCGGCACCGACCGCAAAACCGGCCAGATCGTAATCGCCGCCGGAATACATGCCGGGCATTTCAGCGGTCTCGCCGCCGATTAGCGCGCAGCCTGCTTCGCGGCAGCCCGCCGCAATGCCGCCGACGATAGCAGCGCCCTGGTCGGGATCGAGCTTGCCGGTGGCGTAATAATCGAGAAACAGCAGGGGTTCGGCACCCTGGACGACGAGATCGTTGACGCACATGGCAACGAGATCGATGCCGACTGTGTCATGCAGGCCCGCGTCGATGGCAATCTTCAGCTTGGTGCCGACGCCGTCATTGGCCGCGACCAGGATCGGATCGGTAAAGCCTGCCGCCTTCAGGTCGAACAATCCGCCGAAGCCGCCGATCTCGCCATCGGCGCCGGGGCGGCGGGTGGAGCGAACCGCAGGCTTGATCTTTTCGACCAGAAGATTGCCCGCATCGATATCGACGCCTGCATCGCTATAGGTCAGACCGTTTTTCCCCGACTGGCTCATCCGTTCGTCTCCGCTGGTTGGCAGGGTTTGGCTCATTTCGCCCGCCATGGCATGGGTGGGGCCGCGATGCAAGCGCAAGGGCTGGAAACTGCCGCTTTTTCATCGTTTTCCAAGGACTGTGGTGGCTGCATATGCGAATTGCGGTCGCGCCACCTTGACCCTTGACGAAACACCATCCTATCTCATGTTCATCGGCATGATGATAGGATGGCCTGTTGCGGCCCGCATATCCAGTTTGCAAAAAGGCAATCCGCCGGGAAGGACAGTAAGTCATGATCAAGCGCGTCAGCGGCCCCGTTTTCTGGCGGCAGGTTCTTTTCGGCATCGGCACGCTGGCGGTGGTCATCGCCTTTTTGCTGACCTTCAGCTCCATTCTGCTGCCCTTCGTGGCTGGCATGGCGCTCGCCTATTTTCTCGATCCGGTCGCCGACCGGCTGGAGCGGCTGGGCCTGTCACGGATGATGGCGACGGTGCTGATCCTGGTGTCTTTCGTGGTGATCTTCGTGTTGTCGCTGGTGATCATCATTCCGGTCCTCGTCACCCAGCTCAATGACTTCATCACCAATATTCCCGATTATGTCAGCCAGTTGCAGGCGCTGATTGCCAAATCCAACGCATCCTGGGTGCCGAAATGGCTGAATGGCCAGGTGAGCACCCAGATGGCGGCGATCAAGGGCAATTTTTCCCGCTATCTGGCGGAAGGAGCGGGCTTTATCGGCACGCTTCTGTCGCAATTGTGGAATTCCGGCAAGGCGCTGCTTGATATCATCTCCCTGCTGGTGGTGACCCCTGTTGTCGCCTTCTATCTTCTGCTCGACTGGGACCGGATGATGGCCAAGCTGGATAGCCTCATTCCGCGCAACCAGGTCGGCGCCGTGCGGGAAATCGCCCGCGAAATGAACCGGACCATTGCCGGTTTCGTCCGTGGTCAGGGCTCGCTCTGCCTCATCCTCGGCATTTATTACGCGGTCGGCTTGTCGCTGATCGGTTTGAATTTCGGCCTGCTGATCGGGTTTTTCACCGGCATGATCAGCTTCATTCCCTATGTCGGCTCATCCGTTGGTCTTATTCTGGCGCTCGGCATGGCAGCGGTGCAGTTCTGGCCGGACTATCTCTGGGTGGTCATCACAGGCGTATTCTTCTTTACCGGCCAATTTCTGGAAGGCAATGTCCTTCAGCCCAAGCTGGTCGGCTCCAGCGTCGGCCTGCATCCGGTCTGGCTGATGTTTGCGATGTTCGCCTTCGGCTCGCTCTTCGGTTTTCTGGGGGTTCTGGTCGCGGTTCCCTGCGCGGCGGCGGTTGGTGTGCTTGTTCGCTTTGCCGTGCGGCGATATCTTGACAGCGATCTATACTATGGTGAGGAGGCGACCGTGATCAAGGACGTCCGCCCTCCCGTCATTTCAGAGACGTAAATGCGTGACATCGACAAGACAGCGGCCCGACGCCCAGCATATGACGGCAAAACGGGCGAACAATTGCCGCTCGCCTTGGGCCACAGGCCGGCATCGGGCCGTGATGACCTGCTGGTCTCCGGCCGGCTGGCAGCTGCCGTGTCCGTTGTCGATGCGTGGCCCAATTGGCCGTCGCCGGTGGTGATTCTGTCGGGGCCGGAAGGCTCCGGCAAATCGCATCTGGCGGAAATCTGGCGGGCGCAAAGTGGGGCTGTCGATATTCTGCCTTTGTCCGGGGCGGATGCCTCCATGACCGCATCCAAGGGGGCGGTGCTGTTTGAAGATGCCGACCGGGTGGATTTCGACGAGGTCGAGCTGTTTCATGTGATCAACAGCGTCAAGCAGCATGGGACGAGCCTGTTGATTACCTCGCGCACCTGGCCGTTGTCCTGGCCGGTCAAGCTGGCCGATCTGCGCTCCCGGCTGAAGGCCGCGACCCTGGTTGAAATCGGCGAGCCGGACGAGGCCTTGCTGTCACAGGTTATCGTCAAGCTGTTTGCCGACCGTCAATTGGCGATTGACGAACGGGTCGTCGATTATATCGTTCAGCGTATGGAACGGTCGCTGGCAGCCGCTCAGACCGTGGTCGAGCACCTTGACCGGTTGGCACTGGCGCGGCGTGTCAAAATTTCGCGGGCGCTGGCGGCGGAGGTTCTGGACAGCGCCTTTGCCTTGGATCGTTAGAGCCTGTCACAGGAACGTCGCGTTGCTGGTATAGTGGGGCAAGTCTCTGACTCGGAAACCGTTTCAGGGTGGCGTGTAGTTTATCGGGTGGAAGGGGCTGGTGTATCATGAATGATGCGCCAACCTTTATATGCCGGAAGGCATTGAAAACGAAGGCGGGAACAATGGAATCGGTAACGGAATCGGCGGTATCTCAGGAAACGGTTATCCTGGCGGGAGAAGAGGTCGCGCGCGAGGAATTGCTCTCCAGCCCGCATCGCTTCATCAATCGCGAATTTTCCTGGCTGCAATTCAATCGGCGGGTGCTTGAGGAAACCCTGAACACCGCCCATCCGCTGCTGGAGCGTGTGCGCTTCCTATCGATTTCCGCCGCCAACCTGGATGAGTTTTTCATGGTGCGCGTCGCCGGGCTGGAAGGCCAGGTGCGCCAGGGCATCGTCATCAAAAGCCCGGACGGACGCACACCAGTCGAGCAGCTGGAAGATATCCTCAAGGAAATCGACAATCTGCAAATGGAACAGCAGGCCTCGCTGGCCGTCTTGCAGCAATATCTCGCCAAGGAAGACATTCTGATTGTTCGGCCCTCGGCTCTTTCCGAGGAAGATCGCCTCTGGCTGGGGACCGAATTCGAGCAGTCGATCTTTCCTGTCCTGACGCCGCTGTCCATCGATCCGGCCCATCCGTTCCCCTTCATTCCCAATCTCGGCTTTTCCATGGGGCTGCAACTGGAAAGCCTGCACGGCAAGGAGCCAATGACGGCACTGCTGCGCCTGCCGACTGCGCTGGACCGCTTCATTCGCCTGCCCGACGACAAGAACACCATCCGCTACATCACGCTCGAAGATGTGGTCGGCATGTTCATCCACCGGCTCTATCCAGGTTATGAGGTCAAGGGTTACGGCACGTTCCGCATCATCCGCGACAGCGATATCGAGGTTGAGGAAGAGGCCGAAGATCTGGTTCGGTTTTTCGAAACCGCCCTGAAACGCCGTCGTCGCGGCAAGGTGATCCGCATCGAAACCGATTCGGAAATGCCAGCGGCGCTGCGCCAGTTCGTGGTGCAGGAATTGAATGTGCCTGATAACCGCGTCGCGGTTCTGCCGGGGCTGTTGGCGCTGAATACTATCTCTGAAATCACCAAGGCCCCGCGTGAAGATTTGCGGTTTGAGCCTTACAATGCCCGTTTCCCGGAACGTGTTCGTGAGCATATGGGCGATTGCCTGGCGGCCATCCGCGAGAAGGACATGGTGGTCCATCACCCCTATGAAAGCTTCGATGTCGTGGTGCAGTTCCTGCTCCAGGCTGCCCGCGATCCCGACGTGCTGGCCATCAAGCAGACGCTTTACCGTACTTCCAACGATAGCCCGATTGTCCGCGCCCTGATCGATGCCGCCGATGCCGGAAAATCGGTGACGGCGCTGGTGGAGTTGAAGGCGCGGTTTGACGAAGAGGCCAATATCCGCTGGGCACGCGACCTGGAGCGGGCTGGTGTGCAGGTGGTGTTCGGCTTCATCGAACTGAAGACCCATGCCAAGATGTCCATGGTGGTGCGCCGTGAAGACGGCAAGCTCAGGACCTATTGCCATCTCGGCACCGGCAACTATCACCCGATTACTGCGAAAATCTATACGGACCTGTCGTTCTTCACCTGCAATCCGAAGATTGCTCACGACATGGCCAATGTCTTCAACTTCATCACCGGCTATGGCGAGCCGGAGGAAAACATGAAGCTGGCGGTGTCTCCCTACACGATGCGTTCGCGCATTCTGCGCCATATCGAGGAAGAAACCAGCAATGCCAAGGATGGCAAGCCGTCCGGCATCTGGATGAAGATGAATTCGCTGGTCGATCCTGAGATCATCGATGCGCTCTACCGCGCCAGCCGCGCCGGCGTTGAGGTGGATCTGGTCATTCGCGGCATCTGCTGCCTGCGGCCGCAAGTGGCGGGTCTCTCGGAGAATATCCGGGTCAAGTCGATTATCGGACGTTTCCTCGAGCACAGCCGGATTTTCTGCTTCGGCAACGGCCATCGTCTGCCCTCCGAAAAGGCGCTTGTCTATATCGGCTCGGCCGATATGATGCCGCGCAATCTTGATCGACGGGTCGAAACCTTGGTGCCGCTGGTCAATCCGACCGTGCATGAACAGGTTCTCTCACAGATCATGCTGGGCAATCTGATTGACAACCAGCAGAGCTACGAGATATTGCCCGATGGAACGTCGAGGCGCATCGATGTGCGTGCGGGGGAGGAACCTTTTAACGCGCAGCAGTATTTCATGACTAATCCCAGCCTGTCAGGGCGAGGTGAGGCGTTGAAATCGAGTGCGCCGAAGCTGATCGCCGGGGTTGTTTCCGGTCGCAAGAGCTGAACGCAAACTGGAATAGCATGACCCAATCCGAAGCGCAGGGGCGCCTCCCCGGAATTTCCCCTGTTTCCGTTGTCGATATCGGTTCGAATTCCATTCGTCTTGTCATCTACGAGGGCCTGTCGCGGGCGCCTGCCATTCTCTTCAACGAGAAGGTGCTGTGCGGCCTGGGCAAGGGGCTCGCCAAAACCGGCAGGATGGACGAAGAAGGTGTCAGGCGCGCGCTTTTGGCGCTGAGGCGTTTTCACGCTTTGTCGCAGCAGGCCCGTGCGGTCTCCATGCATGTTCTGGCAACGGCGGCTGCACGCGAGGCTCAAAACGGTCCCGCGTTCATCGCCGAGGCCGAAGCGATTCTCGACCATAAAATTGAAGTGCTGACCGGCGAGGAAGAGGCGCTCTATTCCGCCTATGGCATCATCAGCGGCTTTCACGACCCGGATGGCATTGCCGGTGATCTGGGCGGTGGATCCCTTGAGCTGGTCGATGTCAAGGGGCAGGTAATCGGCAAGGGTATTACCCTGCCGCTCGGCGGCTTGCGGCTATCGGAACAGTCGGAAGGCTCCCTTGAAAAGGCGGCGAGCTTTACCCGTAAGCAGGTGCGTTCCGCCAGCCTTTTGAAAAACGGTCAGGGTCGGACATTTTATGCGGTCGGCGGCACATGGCGCAACATTGCCAAGCTGCATATGGAAATCCGCAATTATCCCTTGCACATGATGCAGGGCTATGAAGTGTCCACAGCCGAGATGATGCAGTTTCTCGATGAGATCATTACCGGTGTCAGTGCCCGCGCACCGGCCTGGCAAACGGTCTCCAAGAGCCGCCGCACATTGATCCCTTTTGGCGCGGTTGCTCTTCGCGAAGTGCTGGAGGTCATGCAGCCCGCCCGTGTCTGCTTTTCCGCGCAAGGCGTGCGTGAGGGCTATCTTTATTCCAAGCTGTCGGACGAGATTCGGGCGCTGGACCCATTGCTGGAAGCTGCCGACGAATTGGCAATCCTGCGCGCCCGCTCGCCGGAACATGCGCGTGAGCTTGCGCAATGGTCCGGCGCGATGATGCCATTTTTCGATGTCGTGGAGACCGAGGAAGAGGCACGCTATCGTCAGGCCGCATGCCTTCTGGCTGATCTGAGCTGGCGCGCCCATCCCGATTACCGCGGCTTGCAGGCGCTGAACCTGATTGCCCACTCCTCCTTTGTCGGCATCAGCCACCCGGGCCGGGCTTTTATAGCGCTAAGCAATTACTACCGTTTCGAAGGCCTGCACGATGATGGGCAGACCGGACCGCTTGCCACCATCGCCACGCAGAGACTGCTGGACCGGGCAAAGCTGTTGGGTGGGCTGCTGCGCGTCGTCTATCTGTTTTCCGCCTCGATGCCTGGCGTGGTCCATCACCTGACGTTTGAACGCTCAAAGCGGACGGACCTCGACCTCGAATTCGTGGTGCCGAAGGACTATCACGATTTTGCCGGTGAGCGACTGGACGGACGTTTGCAGCAATTGTCGAAACTGACCGGCAAGCGGCTGGCATTTCGGTTTGAGTGATCCGGTCCAGAAAAAGTGCGACGCGGTTTTCCGTTCAGGAATACTCTATCGCTCACTGATGTCTGGCGTCTTTGCCAATGACAACGGCACGCCCTCAGCCAATGCCTTGCGAAAAGCCGCGAGCGTTTCAGCGCTGACATAGTGCTCGATGCCTTCGGCGTCGATCCGGGCGGTCTTTTCGCAAACGCCAAGCATTTTTAGAAAATCCTCGACGGTTTCATGCCGCTCCCGGCTTTCCTGGGCCAGTTTTTGACCGGCCTCTGTCAAGAAGACTCCGCGATAGGGTTTGCGGGAAATCAGCCCACCTTCGGTCAGTCGAGCCAGCATTTTGGCCACGGTCGGCTGGGCGACGCCGAGCCGTTGGGCGATATCCACCTGCCGGGCTTCCTGACCTTCAGCGATCAGATCGGCGATCAGTTCGACATAGTCCTCCACCAGCGCGCTGCGCTGCGCCTCGCGCGCCTGCCGGAACCCTTCGGAATGGGCATCGGCATCCGGCAGGGAGCCGGTACGGGGCTTTGAAGGAGATATGCGCGCCAAATGCTGGTCCTCGTGTTCAATTGCTCGTTCGCCCTGCGCCATTTTGGGCGCAACCGGGTGCTGTGCCTGGTTCGGGCGAAACAATGCAGTAGCAAGTCTTGGCCTTGATGGCCAGAGTCTGTCAGGCTTCGATAAAGACACCGAATTGTGGGGTGTCGCCCCTTGGTCAGAGCCTTCGAATAGAGCCAAAGCAATAGAATATAGCCTATTGCATAATTAAAAAAACCGGCGCAGATTGTTGCGAATTAATCGCAATAAAAAACAGGCTACGGGCACTTATGTCGAAATTGGAAACCAGTCCGGCCCCCAAAGGGTCGTGGAGTTTTGCGCGGCCGGGCGACGACCGCGCCAGTCTGCCGGAAGTACATGCCTCTATCCATGTGCCGAAGATCGGCTCCTGGATGCGCAAGCTGATGGCCTTTGCCGGGCCGGGCTACATGATTTCGGTTGGCTATATGGACCCCGGCAATTGGGCGACGGATATCGCCGGTGGGTCGCAGTTCGGCTATACGCTGTTGTCGGTCATCATGATTTCCAATCTAATGGCGATCCTGTTGCAAGCGCTGTCAGCCCGGCTTGGCATTGCCACCGGGCGGGATCTCGCCCAGGCCTGCCGCGATCATTATTCGCCGCCGGTGCGCATCTGTCTGTGGCTGGCGTGCGAAGTGGCGATCATCGCCTGCGATCTGGCGGAAGTGATCGGCACGGCCATCGCCCTGCAATTGCTGTTCGGCATTCCCCTGATCGGCGGCGCTTTGATCACTGCGCTCGATACGTTTCTGCTTTTGATGTTGATGAACAAGGGGTTCCGCTTCCTGGAAGCTTTCGTGGTGTCGATGCTGACGATTATCGCCCTGTGTTTTATGGCGCAGATCATCGCGGCCCAACCGCCAGTCGCCGAGATCCTGTCGGGGTTCATTCCGTCCACCGAAGTGATAACCAATCGCGAAATGCTCTATGTCGCCATCGGCATTATCGGCGCGACGGTCATGCCGCATAATCTCTACCTGCATTCCTCCATCGTCCAGACCCGCGCCTATGAGCGCAATGACCGGGGCCGCAAGGATGCGATCAAATGGGCGACGCTGGACAGCACGATTGCGCTGATGCTGGCGCTGTTCGTCAATGCCTCGATCCTGATTATCGCTGCCGTGGTCTTTCATGCCAATGGCCGCACCGATGTGGCGGAAATCGAGCAGGCGCATCAATTGCTGTCACCGCTTCTGGGCTTCGGCCTTGCCTCCACCCTGTTTGCCGTGGCGCTGCTCGCCTCCGGCATCAATTCCACCGTCACGGCAACGCTGGCCGGGCAGATCGTCATGGAAGGGTTCCTGCGGCTGACCATCCCCAATTGGGCGCGCCGTCTGCTGACCCGCTGTCTGGCGATCATTCCTGTGGTGATCGTCACCTGGCTTTACGGCAATAAGGGAACGGCAGAGCTGCTGGTGCTCAGTCAGGTCATCTTGTCTATGCAATTGCCCTTTGCCGTCGTGCCGCTGGTGCAATTCGTCAGCGACAAGCGCAAGATGGGGTCGTTCGTCATTTCCCGCTGGACGGCGGCCCTGGCCTGGGTGATTGCTGCGATCATCATCGCGCTCAATCTCAAACTGCTCTGGGATGTCTTCAGCGGGGCTGTGTAAGCGCCAGCACGGCAAAGCTTGCCAACCAATGCTCGCCCATATAGTCGCCCGCCACATGGGAGAGAGCGGCATCGAGATGTCGCTCGGCGGCTTGGGTAAGCACAAGGCTGGCATCTTGATCTACCAGCGGCGCCGCCAGCGCATAAAAGCACCAGGCCCGGCTGAGGTTTAGCCCATCCAGATGGGCGATCTTGCCATCGCTGCGGTCGGAAACATTGGCCGGCTGCATCAGATGCGCAGGCTCGCCCCGGGCGAGATCTGGCAGGAAACGCGACAGCCAGGTGGAAAATTCCTCACGTGGCAGAAGCCGACGCATGCATTCGGCCTCGATCAGCGACGAGGACAGGAATTCGTCGCCGGATGGCTCTCCCCAGGCCGTGCAAGTGTGGTCGTCGCCATACCAGCGCCTAGCCGTTTGCTCAAGAAGCGTCAGGAATGCGGAATTGCCGGAGACTTGCCCATAGTCTGCGGCCAGCCGTAGGGCAAAAGCAGTATTATAATGAGTACCGACCCGAACCGGATAGGTCGCCAGCGGCAAGAATGCCTCAAAGCGTGCGACGATCCGTTGGGTCAGCGGCAGCAAGGCCTGCGCCCAATCCGGCTTTTCATGACCCGCCAATTCGGCGGCAAGCGCCAGAAGCCAGCCCCAGCCATAGGGCCTTTCATAGCCGCGCGATGACGGCCTGTCGAAATAGCAGCACTCTCCGGCGATGTTTTCTGCCACCAGCATGGTATCGAACAGGTCACGGATGGCCGGTGCCGATGGCATGCTGGGGAAAAGCCTGAGCAGCCGCGCCAGCATCCAATAGCCATGCACGCAGGAATGCCAGTCGAAACTGCCGTAGAACACCGGATGCAGGGCCGAGGGCGTGATGTCAGCCTCCGGTCCATCGAACACATGCATGATGTGATTGGGATATTCCCTGGTGACATGGTCAAGGGCAATCACGGCAAAACGGTTCGCCGTCTCGATATCCAGCATTCTCTGCGGCATGGCCATCAATCTTCCTCCTCGGCGATCAGCAAGTCACCCCAATCGGCCCTTCGCGCCGCCTTGAACAGCGCGCCATCACGGCGGCTGAGAGTAGTTTCCTCTGCCGTTCCATTGCCTTGGCACAGTTTCAGCTTCACCATGCCGCTGGCAAGCCGGGGCGGCAACAAGACCCGTGCACCAGATAAGGCCACAGGCTGGCGCGAGGCAGCGATGAAAATGTACTTTTCGTCTTCCCACGGCACTTCGCCTTGTTTCACTTGCCGATGCAGGCGGGAACGGGCAACGCGCCTTGAAAAGTGACACCAGTCCGGACTGACGATCGGACAGAGCTGCTGGTGAGGGCAGGGTGCAAGCAGATGGGCGCCCGCGTCGAGAAGTGCCTGCCGCGCCGTGACGATCCGCTGCCAACCGGCTGGCGTGCCGGGCTCGACAATGATGATCGTGCCCGCGGTCAAGGCCCAGAGCTTTGCCGTCATGCTTGCCACCGCATCGATGGGTAATTCATCAAGCACATAGGCAAGCGTCACCAGATCGGCAGGAGCCATAGGCGGCAGGGTCTTGGTGAGATCGCCCGCCTGCCAGTCGCATGCAAAGGGCAGGGCCTGCGACAGGCTTTTGCCGATGGCGCGAATGGCGGGGCTGGCCTCGATCAGCGTCGCCTGTTCCAATTGCGGCCAGCAATCGGCGGCGGCCCAAAGCGCGGTGCCGGGGCCGGAGCCGAAGTCGCTTAGGGTTCTGGGTGCAAAATCCGCCTGCACTTCGGCCACCATGTCCATAGCCGCCCTGACGGCGGCAAAGGTGGCGGGCAGGCGGGCAGCCAGATAGGCGCGGGCGGCGAGATCATCGCTGATATGCAACTGTCCGTCGCGCACTTCCTTGCGGTAACGCTGCGACAGGCGCTCGGCAGCCTTCATCAGGGGTGCCAGCGGCTGGTTTTCCAACAGCCGCTCGACGGCGCTTTTCAACGGAGAGGGGAGTTCCAAGGTAAGGGTCCGGCAGTTTGAAGAGTTGGGAAGCAGTGACGGTCAGCGGCGATCCTTGAACGGACTGTGAGGCAAGATCTGTCTTATCAGCCTGACGTTACGCTGTCCCATTCCGGTTTCAGCAGTGACATCTGCACCAGATCGCCGCGTTGGTCCTGACGGTGGCCATAGGCCTCGCGCAGCACGCCTTCCTGCTGAAAGCCAAGCTTGCTGTAAAGCGCGTGGGCGCGCCGGTTATTCGGTATGTGGGTCAGCCAGATCCGGTAGGCGGAGGTGGTGGTGAATGCCCAGGTGAGCGCAAGCCGCATCATCGCTGTGCCGGTTCCCTTTTCGGGCGCGGCGACCACGACGCGCTTGATATAGAGATTATCCTGCGGATCGTTGATGTCGCGGAACAACACGAAGCCGAGCGGTTCGCCCCCCGGCGACACGGCGATCCGATAGGCCTTCGCCGGATCATTGAGATTGGCAAGGTGTTCCGCCGCGCTGAACCGACCGACCAGCAGGTCGTAGCCGGGCTGGCGCTCCGCCGACATCATGAACCCGATATCACTTTCTGTGGCCGCGCGCAGCGACACCATCAGGGTTCGATAAATTCGACGGCTTCGATCTTCTTGCCGACGAAGCGCAGCGCAACCCCGCCATTGATCAGCTTTAGCGCCGATTCGCCGAACAGATCACGCCGCCAGCCGCGCATAGCCTGCACATCGGCCTGTTCGCCCTCAACGGCAATCTTTTCCAGGTCGTCGGTATTGGCAATCATCTTTGCGGCGACGCCATGCTGTTCGCAGGTCAGGCGCAGCAGCACCTTGAGCAGTTCCACCGCCGGTGCCGTGCCTTCCGGTACGTGGTTCTGGCGCTGGACCTGCGGCCATTCTGCCTTGGGGATCGCCAGAGCGGCATTGACCGCCTCGATGATCGCGCCACCCGGCGTTGAGCGCTCCCAACCCTTCGGAATGGTCCGGAGCCGTCCCAGCGCCTCGACATCCCTGGGCTGCTGTTGGGCGATTTCGAAAATGGCGTCGTCCTTGATCACCCGTGAGCGGGGGACGTTGCGGGCGCGGGCCTCACGCTCGCGCCAGGCGGTGACGGCCTTCATTACCATCAGTTCCTGCGGTTTTCTCAGCCGCATCTTCAGCCGTTGCCAGGCGTCGTCGGGATGCAGGTCGTAGGTGTCGCGGGATTCGAGAATGGCCATTTCCTCGCTCAGCCAACTGGCGCGACCTTCACGCTCCAACTCCGCCTTCAGCGTCAGGTAGACATCGCGCAGATGGGTGACATCGGCCAGCGCATAATCCAGCTGCTTTTCCGAGAGCGGACGGCGGCTCCAGTCGGTAAAGCGCGAGCTTTTGTCGATATGGATATTCTTGATCTTCTGGACCAGCTGGTCATAGGACACGCTGTCGCCAAAGCCGCAGACCATGGCCGCGACCTGGGTGTCGAAGATCGGATGGGGAATGAGATTGCCGAGGTGAAAAATGATTTCGATGTCCTGGCGCGCGGCGTGAAACACCTTGATCACGTCGCCATTGGCCATCAGCTTGAAAAATGGGGCAAGATCGAGCCCATCAGCCAGCGGATCGACAATGACTTCCAGATCGGGACTGGCCATCTGGATCAGGCACAGTTCCGGCCAGAAGGTGGTTTCGCGCAGGAACTCGGTATCGATGGTGATAAATTCAGATCCGGCCAGTTTGTCGCAAGCGGCTTCTAAATCTTGGGTTGTGGAAATCATTTGGCCCCGGCATATTTCTTCGAATTCATATCTTTCCTTTCCGCTTGTGTCGGGGTTGTCAAGTTGATGACAAGGTTTGAGCCTGACAAGCTTCAAAACTCCCCGGTTTTTCACGGAAGGTGACGGTTTTGTGACCTGCTTGCAACGCTGGCCGCAAGGCACTTCATTCAATATGCTCCGCCGTGATTGGCGGCATGTTTCCACCTCTGGACGAAAGCGGGCACCATGGCATGCGGCGCGACAGGGTCTTTTTACGCCACCCGGATATAGCTTGTCATGCCAGTCTTCTGGTGCTCAATGATATGGCAATGCAAAACCCAGTCGCCAGGATTATCGGCCACGAAAGCCAGCTGAACCTTTTCATCAGGCATGACCAGATAGGTATCGGAAACAAGCGGTACGGCAGGGCGGTTGTTGGAGGCGATCACCTGGAAGTTCATGCCATGCAGATGGATGGGATGGGCGTGAGGCGTGTCGTTCACGAGGTCGAAGATATAGCTCTTGCCCAGCTTCAACTCGGCCAGGGGCGCGGTCGGGTCCGGTGTGTCGCCCGGCCATGTCACCTTGTTGATTGCCCAGAAGGAATAGCCGAGCGTGCCGCAGATTGACTCTTTCGCGCCGTTTTCCGCCGTGGCGGAAAGCACTAGCGGAATATGCTGAGCGGATGAGAGATCGGGCTTGTCGAAGGGATTGGACTTTAGCGGCGGCACGTCCTTCAAGTCACGTTTCAAGGATGCGCCGGTGGCGCGGAAGCTGACGACGGTTTTCGGCGTGCTGGGACGAATATCGGTCAGCCTCGCTTCACTGCCTTCGCTGTCGGGCATTTTCAGGATGATATCCATGCGCTGGCCGGGCGCGACGATGGCAAGCTCCAACGGCAGGATCGTCGGCACCGGCTGACCGTCCAGCGCGACGATCACCGCCTGCGCGCCTTCCAGCTTCAGCGTATAGATCCGCGTCACATCGGTATTGACGATCCGCACGCGAGTAAAGCCGCCGCTAGGCGCATCGTAGCGCGGCTCCACCTGCCAGTTGGCGGTGCGCACCGTGCCGAAGGTCCCGGCCCGGGCGGTGTCGCGCGGCTTAAATAGCGCGATGAACTGGCCATCGTCGCCCAGCCGCCAGTCGCGCAGATTGAGATCGATTTCCGCGTCGAAGACCGGGTCATCGGGGTCCTCGACCACGATCATCCCGGTCATGCCCGTCGCCATCTGGGTTAGCGTGTTGCAATGCGGGTGATACCAGAACGTGCCCGCATCCGGCGGCGTGAAGGCATAATCGAAACTGTCGCCCTGATAAACATAAGGCTGGGTCAGGAACGGCACACCATCCATTGCGTTGGGAATCCGTAAGCCATGCCAGTGAATGGTGGTGGCATCATCGATATGATTGATCAGTTTTGCCGCGAAAGGCTCGCCCCGGCGCATGCGAATGGTCGGGGCCATTGCCGCCGTCTGGCCAGGAAGAGCAAAGCTCATCAGCTTTTTCGTCTCATGGCTGCCGTCGAGGTTGGCCGAGGTAAACCGCGCCTCGATTTCCAGCGGCTTGGGGGCGGCAAAGGCCATGCGTGCGCCCTGGAAGCGGCTGGCAATGCCGAGCCCTGCGCCATAGGCGCCGACAACAGCGGAGGCTTTTAACAGGGTGCGGCGGGAGAGAATGGGCATGATGCGGGTTCCAGCGTCGGACGGGACGCAAATCTTTTAAAGTTGATTGTGGAAATCAGCAATATCCCAGGCCGACACAGCCGAGCCTATTTCCGCTTCGTCCGGACGGGCGCCGCAAGCTTGCTGAAAAAGGCCGAGGTGCGCAGTAGCGCCCGGAAGGGATAGCGTCGCTCGTCCGTCGGGACCGCTTCGCGCGCCCGCATCCGCAGCAGGGTATAGAGGATAAACAGCGCCAGCACGACGACCATATAGCTAAACAACGCCCTTGGTCCGAAATGATCGAGCAGGACGGAGGCAAACATCGGCCCGACCACGGCCCCGCAGGACCAGAAGAACAGCGTGCCCGCCGAGACCAGCGCATGCTGGCCGGGGGCGGCATGGTCATTGGCATGGGCCGAACACAGCGAGTAAAGCGGCATGGCAAAGGCACCGAACAGGAAAATGCCGATGAAATTGAGGATTTCGCTCGCTCCCGCCACGAAGGCCAGGAACAACCCGGCCAGCATGGCACCGCCTGCGGCCACCAGAATGATGGTGCGCCGGTCCAGCTTGTCAGAATAATGGCCGAGTGGATATTGCAGCACGATGCCTGCAAAAATCCCGATGCTCATGAAGGTGACGATGGCCGTGACCGACATGCCAATACCTTCGGCATAGATGGGGCCGAGCGAACGGAAGCTGGAGTTGGTGAGCCCGACGACGATGCATCCGACTGTGGCCAGCGGCGAAATGCCCCATAGGGCCTTGATGTTAAACTCCACATGCCGGGGTGGGGTGGGGCTGGTGCGGTCGGCAAAGGAAATCGGCACCAGCGACAGGGACAGCGCCATGGCGATCAGCGCAAACAGATCGACACCGGAAATCCCCACGGCTGGAATGATATATTGTGCGACCGTGACCGAGCCGAGATCGACGAAGCGGTAGATGGACAAGGTGCGCGCCCGGGTGTCGTTGGTGACGCGGGCATTGAGCCAGCTTTCCACCACGGCAAACAGCCCGGCAAAGCAGATGCCCTGGATGAGCCGCATCGAAAACCACGCGGCAGGATGGATGAAGATCAGCATGGCGATGGAGGCGGCAGAGGCAATCGCCGCTAACCCGGCAAAGGCGCGGATATGGCCGATTTCCCGGATCAGCCGGGTGACATAGATGCAGCCGATAGCAAAGCCGATATTATAGCCGGTGCCGACCACGCCGATCATCGTCGTCGAGAACCCTTCTTCAAGGGCGCGCAGCGAAATGAACGTGCCCTGCAAGCCATTGCCGCCGATCAGAATACCGGCGGTGACGAGCAGGGGCAAAAGCGGACGGATATCGTTCATGGTGGGCCGGATTTTCAAAAGCAGGTGAGTCGGGCTATATAACAGCATGCGACGTTTACCCCGGCAGGAGATGCCGATATAGCGTAAATCCAAAGCGTAAAAGCCTGTAGCCTTGACAAATCGGGCCGGCCATGCGCTTTTCCGCCCGATTTTCCATGCCAGCCAAGCGCGCATTCCTTGCGTCCGTGCTGACCTTTTACACATGTCCAGGATCGTTCGAAATGCATCGTTACCGCAGCCACACCTGTGCCGCTCTCCGCAAGTCCGATGTTGGTGCCACCGTGCGCCTTTCCGGCTGGGTCCACCGCGTCCGTGACCACGGCGGCGTTTTGTTCATCGACCTTCGTGACCATTACGGCATCACGCAGGTGGTGGCCGATCCCGATAGCCCGGCTTTCAAGCTGGCCGAGACCGTGCGCGGCGAGTGGGTGATCCGCATCGACGGCGTGGTCAAGGCCCGCGCCGATGAGACGGTCAACAAGGCCATGCAGACTGGTGAAATCGAGCTGTATGCGCAGGAAATCGAAGTTCTGGCCGTGGCCAAGGAATTGCCGCTGCCGGTGTTCGGCGAGCCGGACTATCCGGAAGATGTGCGCCTGAAGTATCGCTTCATCGATCTGCGCCGCGAAACCCTGCACAAGAACATCGTCAAGCGCACCCAGATTATTTCGTCGATGCGCAACGGCATGAGTGAGCTTGGCTTTGCCGAATACACCACGCCAATTCTGACCGCTTCTTCGCCAGAGGGTGCGCGTGATTTCCTGGTGCCAAGCCGTATCCATGAAGGCCAGTTCTTTGCGCTGCCGCAGGCTCCGCAGCAGTATAAGCAGCTGTTGATGGTGGCTGGTTTCGACCGCTACTTCCAGATCGCCCCTTGCTTCCGCGATGAAGACCCGCGCGCCGACCGTCTGCCCGGCGAATTCTACCAGCTCGACGTGGAAATGAGCTTCGTGACCCAGGAAGATGTCTGGACCACGATGGAACCGATGATGACCAAGGTGTTCGAACAGTTTGCCGAAGGCAAGCCTGTGACGAAGCAGTGGCCACGTATTCCCTATGATGAAGCGATCCGCAAATACGGCTCCGACAAGCCAGACCTGCGTAACCCTATTGTTATGCAGGCTGTGACCGAGCATTTTAAGGATTCAGGCTTCAAGATTTTCGCAAGCATGATTGCCTCCAACCCGAAGGTTGAGGTCTGGGCGATCCCGGTCAAGCATACGGAAGCAACGGGCGCGATTGGCCGCGCCGTCTGTGACCGCATGAATGCCTGGGCGCAATCGACTGGTCAGCCAGGCCTTGGCTATATCTTCTGGAAGGAAGAAGACGGCAAGGTTGGCGGTTCCGGCCCTCTGGCTAAGAACATTGGTGAAGAGCGCACCGCCGCCATCGCCGCCCAGCTCGGCCTTGGCGCTGGTGATGCCTGCTTCTTCGTGGCGGGTGATCCGGCCAAGTTCTACAAGTTCGCTGGCGAAGCCCGCACCCGTGCAGGCGAAGAGCTGAACCTGATTGACCGTGACCGGTTTGAAATGTGCTGGATTGTGGACTTCCCGTTCTATGAATGGAGCGAGGAAGAAAAGAAGATCGACTTCGCCCACAACCCGTTCTCCATGCCGCAGGGCGGGATGGAAGCATTGGACGGCCAAGATCCACTGACGATCAAGGCTTACCAGTATGACGCTGTCTGTAACGGCTTTGAAATCGCTTCTGGCTCGATTCGTAACCAGTCGCCGGAACTGATGGTCAAGGCGTTCGAGAAGGTTGGTCTGAGCCAAACAGACGTGGAAGAGCGCTTCGGCGGCCTCTACCGCGCCTTCCAATACGGCGCACCTCCGCACGGCGGCTGCGCATTCGGTATTGACCGCGTGGTCATGCTGCTGGTGGGCGCCAAGAACCTGCGCGAAATCTCGCTGTTCCCGATGAACCAGCAGGCGCAGGATCTGTTGATGAATGCACCGGCTCCGGCAACGCCAACCCAACTGCGCGAATTGGCGTTGCGCGTGGTGCCGACGCCGAAGAAAGACTGAACCGATGTGGTCCCGGGTTGCGAGCCATATCCGGGATGCCTTCAGCCATGCAATCGCCGCAGCCTTAGCTGCGGCGATTGCATTTTATGGTGCCCACTGGCTGTTCGGCCATCAGCAGCCGATCTTTGCTGCCATAGCCGCGATCATCTGTCTGGCCCCGGGCATTCCCAATCACCTGCGCCAAGGTATCAATGTTGTTATTGGCGTGACCATCGGCATCGCGGTCGGCGAGCTGATCTTTCTCCTGCCGATAACCGTGCTCGGCGTCCAGATTTCGCTGGCCATATTCGCCGCGATGTTTCTGGGCGCGCTGGCCAATCTGGCACCCGTCACGCCTATCCAGGCTGGCGCCTCAGCACTTCTGGTCATCCTGCTTGGCCCCGCGACCGGCGGGCTGGTGCGTTTTCTCGATGTCATCATCGGCGTTTCCACCGGTCTTGTCTTCGCGCTCATCCTGTTTCGCAATGCGACGAAATTGCATGAAACGGCGACCGCGCCCAGCAAGGATGCAGGGCAGGGGCCGCAGGAAAAATAGCGCAATCTGCAATAACGCATTTCACAAAAAAAGCCGCCAGTCTGGCGGCTTTTATCGTCTATGTTCGAGTTCGATGACCCTCAGTCGTTAGACGTTACCTTGGCGCCCAGAACCTTGGGCAGCGTTTCCGGTGCGCCCATGGCGGCGCCGACGATCATCGGGAAGGGGACCGGGTTCTGCGGTTCAGCGGAGATCGTCAGGCTCTTCGGATTGTCGATATAGGCATTGACGGCTGACGTGACGACACTCTGGAAATCGCCAAGCTTGGCCTGGGCCAGCATCAAAGGCGTCATGGCCTTGACCATCTGGCCCATATCCTTGCCCGAGATACCCTGCTGGCTGCCGCTATAGGCCAGTGCCCGTTCAGTAATGCCAGCGTCGTCGAAGCGGATATCGGCGCCCAGGAAGGACATTTGCTGCATCAGGCCGAGAATGGCGATACCGGAGGCCTGCTGCGCCTGCGGGTCCTTGGCATTGGCTTCCATGGCCCGGGCGGTTTCCTGAAGTTGCTTGACCAGGTCCAGAGTATAACCGGACAGACCGAGCGCCACCGTCAGCTTACCGACATTCTTGAAATCGAGCGTGTAGTTTTGAACGTCAATCGTTCCCGATTGCAGTTCCCAGCTGCCTTTCATGGTCATGCCGCCATCCAGCATGCTGATCCCGAGCTTTTCGATGGCATCGCGGCTCTTTGGATCGTCGACGGTGGACAGATCGAGCTTGAAGCCTTTGACAGTCCCTTCGAAAGCGAGGCTGGCGCCATCGTCCTCGATTGCCGTTGTCGCCTCGGCCTCGGCCATGGACAACACTTCCTTGCCGTCTGCCTTGACGCTGATCGGGCCGCTATGGGCCTTTTCGTAAAACAGCATGGAGGCGAGGTCGCCGCCATCGGTCTTGGCGGGAACGGTGACGCCGGACAGATAGAGATCGGAAGCTGTCACGGTCGATTTGTTTTCAACCAGGTTGAGCGGCTGGAAATCGACCCGGTCGATCTCATAGGAGCCGTCCTGGTTTTCAATTACGCCGCTCATCTTTACGTCGCCGATGGAGACTGGCGTCGAATCCGGGCCGGTATCAGAAGCATTGGCCGGCTTCAATTTGGTATCGCGCAGGGTCACGACATCGCCGTTGATATCGATTGAGCCAGCGGTAATGGCGGCATTGCCCCCGGTGTAGGATTTATTGATCTTGGCGAGCAAATCCTGGCCATCCAGCGCGAAAGCTGCCGAGGGAAGCACGAGAATGGCGGCACTGACCGAGAGGATACGGCGCAGGGCAAGCCCGGCGGATTTATGCGTCGTCATAACAATTCCCTCTAAGAACAAAAGGATATGCGCGATTGCGCGGTCATGATCCTTTATAAGACAGTGCGGAAATCCGCCATGCTTTTTGTCGCACTCGTTTGATTTTGTCTGAGCGACCTTACACACCCAGATCGGATAATCCACAGGTGCATCCCCCGGAATCCTTGCCGTGCAAGGGGTTCTCGGCTACGCAAGGAGCATGGGAAAAAGTCTTATACCGCCTGGCGACGGTGGCGATAACGTCACACCGATCGATCTGAAATACGCGCTGGAAGAGCGCTACTTGGCCTATGCGCTGTCGACTATCATGCACCGGGCGCTGCCTGACGTGCGCGATGGGCTGAAGCCGGTGCATCGGCGCATCATCCATGCGATGAGCGAAATGGGGATCAGGCCCAATTCCGCCTTCAAGAAATGCGCCCGTATCGTTGGCGATGTCATCGGTAAATTTCACCCGCATGGCGACCAGTCGGTCTATGACGCGCTGGTGCGGCTCGCCCAGGATTTTTCGCAGCGCTATCCCGTTGTCGATGGGCAGGGCAATTTCGGCAATATCGACGGCGATTCGGCGGCGGCCTACCGGTATACCGAAGCACGGATGACCGACGTTGCCGGGCTTCTTCTCGAAGGTATCGAGCAGGATGCGGTGGATTTTCGCCCAACCTATAACGAGGAAGACGATGAGCCGGTCGTGTTGCCCGGCGCTTTTCCCAATCTGCTCGCCAATGGCGCCTCCGGCATCGCGGTCGGCATGGCAACCTCTATCCCACCGCACAATGCCCATGAGTTGTGCGATGCGGCGCTTTATCTGATCAAGAACCGTAGCGCTTCTGTCGAAGAGCTGTTCGCCGATCCGGCTCATCCGCAGCGCGGCGGCATCGAGGGACCGGATTTCCCGACCGGTGGCATTGTCATCGAAAGCCGCGAAAGCATGTTGGAAACCTACCGCACCGGACGCGGCGGTTTCCGGGTGCGGGCCAAATGGGAGACGGAAGACCTCGGGCGCGGCGGCTATCAGATCGTCATCACCCAGATCCCGTTCCAGGTGCAGAAATCACGGTTGATCGAAAAGATCGCCGAATTGCTGATCGCCAAGCGCCTGCCGTTGCTGGAAGACATTCGCGATGAGTCAGCCGAAGACGTTCGCGTCGTGTTGGTGCCGAAGAGCCGTACCGTCGATCCGACCATCCTTATGGAATCGCTGTTCAAGCTGTCTGAGCTGGAAAGCCGCATCCCGTTGAACATGAACGTCCTCTCCCAAGGTAAAGTACCGAAGGTGATGGCGTTGAACGAGGTGCTGCTGGAGTGGCTGGACCACCGCAAGGACGTGCTGGTGCGCCGGTCGCGCTTCCGGCTGGCGGCCATTGACCGGCGGCTGGAAATTCTCGGCGGCTTGCTGATCGCCTATCTCAATCTCGACGAGGTGATCCGTATCATCCGTGAGGAAGACGAGGCCAAGGACGCGCTGATCGCCCGCTTCGAGCTGACCGACAATCAGGCCGAGGCCATCTTGAACATGCGGTTGCGCAATTTGCGCAAGCTCGAGGAATTCGAGATCCGCAAGGAACATGATGCTCTGTCCAAGGAAAAGGCAGAGATCGAGACATTGCTGGCCTCTGACGACCTGCAATGGGGGACTGTCGCCTCGGAAATCGGTGAGGTGAAGAAGAAATACGCCAAGGCGACCGACATTGGCCGCCGTCGCACGCTGTTTGCCAATGCGCCGGACGCCGATGTCGATGCCATTCAGCAGGCGATGATCGAGAAAGAGCCGATCACCGTCGTCATCTCCGAAAAGGGCTGGATACGGGCGCTGAAGGGCCACAGCTACGATAAGGCCGGCCTGACCTTCAAGGAAGGCGATGGTCTGCGCGTGGCCTTCCCGGCCCAGACCACCGACAAGATCCTGCTGGTGACCACCGGCGGCAAGGTCTACACGCTTGGCGGCGACAAGCTGCCTGGCGGGCGCGGTCATGGTGAGCCGATCCGCATCATGGTCGATATGGAAAACGATCAGGATGTGCTGACCGCCTTCGTCCACGATCCAGCACGCAAGCTATTGATCGCCTCGACGGGTGGCAATGGCTTCATCGTTGCGGAAAGCGACATCACCGCCAATACTCGCAAGGGAAAGCAGGTGATGAATGTCGGCATGCCTGATGAAACCAAGCTGGTCGTGCCGATTTCCGGCGACCACGTGGCTGTCGTCGGTGAAAACCGCAAGATGGTGGTCTTCCCGCTGGCCCAGATCCCGGAAATGAGCCGTGGCAAAGGCGTGCGTCTGCAACGCTACAAGGACGGCGGTGTCTCCGACATCAAGTGCTTTACCCTTGCAGACGGGCTTTCCTGGGAAGACAGCGCGGGCCGGAGCTTCACCCGCAGCAAGGACGAACTGTTGGAATGGCTGGGCGACCGGGCCGGAGCCGGACGGACGGTTCCCAAGGGCTTCCCGCGCAGCGGCAAATTCAGCGGCTGATTGCCCGTTTCGCCCTGCGCATCATGCGGTGTGCAGGGCCTTCGGTTCCGTTTTGCCAATGGCTCAGGCTATAGCGTATTTCTGCATTTCCGAGAAACATTGAATGCCCTAGCTGATGAAATGGGTAATCAGCGGCGCGTCTGTGCTTTCGGCCTCAGCTGGGCTAAAATGGTTCAGGGGTTTGGACTTGAATACGTCCAAGGTGGCGGGGCGGCCGATGTAGAAGCCCTGCACATGATCGATGTCGAATTGCCGCATCAGTTCCAGCTGTTCCTCGGTCTCGATGCCTTCGACCAGAATGCGGTGGCCGCGATTGCGCACCAGCGCGATAATATCGCGCAGCATGGAGCGTCCCTTCGGCGTATCGCTGTCCTGAAGGAAGGACCGATCGATCTTCACCGTGTCGAAATTGAAGAGCCGCAGCCAGGACAGACCAGCGAAACCGGTGCCGAAATCATCCAGCCAGATGCGGATGCCCATATTTTCAAGGTCCTTGATGCAGCGCAGGATGTCTGATTGACGATCCATATTGATGCCTTCGGTAATCTCGAAGGCGACATGCTGCCCATCGACACCGGTATCGATCAGGATTTCAGCGACGGCGGCGGCAAAGCCGCGGGTTTTCAACTGAATGGGAGAGACATTGATACTGACGACCGGCGCGTGGCCGGGAACGAGGATTTCGTCGCAAGCCTGCCGCAGCGTCCACAAGCCGAGATCGAGGATTGACCCTGTCCGCTCGGCAATCGGAATGAACACCGAGGGTGGCACAGGCGTCCCATCCAACAGTTTCAGCCGCATCAGGGCTTCCGCAGCGTCGATCTTGCCGGTCGAGAGGTTAAGAATCGGCTGATAGACAAGGGAAACAAGGTTGTTGGCCACAGCCACCCGCAACAGGGCGGCAATATGTTCGCTATCGTCGCTGCTTTGCGGGTCGTTGGGGTCGAACAGCCGCACGCAATTACGACCATTGGCCTTTGCCGAATAAAGCGCCCGGTCCGCCTCGGTAATGATCTTTTCCAGTCGTGGACCGAAATGAGGGCGTGTAAAGGCCGCGCCGACGCTAACCGTGACGACGTTGATGCCATCCTTGCGCTGATCATGGACCAGCGACATTTTTTCCACGGTATCGCGAATCATCTCTGCTAGCAGCCCAACATCGTCACGGCTAGCGGCTGGAGCCAGAACGATAAATTCCTCGCCGCCATAGCGGCCAATAGAGGCATTGAATGGCAGGAGGGCTGTCTTCAGAGCATTGGCGACCAGGACTAGACAGTGGTCGCCAGCCTGATGGCCGTAATAGTCGTTGTATTTCTTGAAAAAATCGACGTCGACCAGAATTGCGGCAAAGCCGGTTCCTGAACTTTGCCATTCAGCCCAATTGTCTCGCAATCGCTGATCGATGGCACGCCGGTTTTCAACGCCGGTCAGGTAGTCTGTGTTGGAAAGACGCAGCAGCGCTTTGCCGCGTTCGATCGCTTCCCGATGCTGCTTGCGTGCCTCCAGCGCATTCAGGAAAACATGGTAGCGTTCCTTGTTCAGTCGCCAGTTGACATAGCTGGTGAAGACGAAGCACAGGACATAGAACGTAGCGAAAGCAATGATGTAAGACGTTTCTCGACCGAAGACACTCGCAACAACCCAAAGAAACAAGGCAAGTACTGAAGCAGAGGTGATGATCGACAACAGAAAATACAGGCCGAAAAACAGGTTGGCACCCATCATAAAAATCGCGCCAAACACCATGTAATAGCGAAAATTCTCAACCGAATCGGTCATTGATGCCGGAAAAAGCCAGCCGCCATAGCCGATGATGAGCGCCATAGCGCAGGTCAAGTCTATCATATTGGCTCTCGGGCCAATGAAGATCTGGGCTTCCAAAATGACGAGAGACAAAGCGCCAACCGCAAAACGGCTGATCAGCAAGGTTGATGCAACGTCAGGAATGAGGATGTAATCCATCCCTGAAAACATCAGATAGACGATCACAGCGATCCAAAGGCCATGGCGTGCTGCGGCAATGCGCTCGGATTCGGTCTGGTCTCGATACAGCTTCACGACTTCTGCAGTTCGCTTTCTGTCAGGGGTGCCACGCCGCCCGGTTTTTATTGGGTCCGACCCGGGGTGCTTCATGCTGGATTGTTCCACTGAGTTTTACCGTCGTGAACAGGAATGCAAGTTATTCCTTCATACGCGCTATTCACACACTCAGCACGATACGCCTTTTTATTTTAAACCCGAATCCCTAATGTAATACAGCGCACAATTACCCTTAAATTTAATTGAAATTTAGACAAGCGTCAAACCTCTGTGTCACGCTGAATATGACGCACTCTCATCTATTAACCTTAATAGAAAATTGCCTAAATCGCCAGTCGTCATAGTTAGAATCAGACTTTATAGTTATCAAACATTTAATTTTGTCGATAAAACATTAGAGGTAGATCGGATATGCAGTATATAGAAACTGTCTTGGACGGCGAAAGCTTGGTCACTCCAGATGCAATTGCAGCAGAGGTTTTTTCGCCGAAAGGCAAGAAAATCGATGATCGTGAGCGGGTTTTAGCGGAATCCGAATTGGCCCTGGCACTCAACATTGCTTATCAGCAATTTGAGCACGGTAGAGATCCCGCTGCTATCATTGCAATGATGGCTGGAGCGCTTCACAATCTCCGCAATAAGGTTTCTCCTGTCTTATGGCAGTCATTGATACCGATGGCGCAAAATCATAAAGTATCTAAGTATTTTCTTGAGGATCCTTTCACGCGCTGGTCTTGCGTCAAGCCGCGCGGCTATTCAGGGGATGCACAACTACTCGATTTTATTTACGGCCATGAAAGCGTTGCGAATGAAATTGCCGCTGCTTCGCCTCTCGGGCTGGCGCTGTATGATTACACCAAGGATGCGTCGTCATCGGTCGCCGTACGGGAGCGCCGCGATCTCCTGACCCAGCATGTCGATGAAATTGCCACGTCACGCGGGCCGGATGCCGAAATCCTCACCATTGCCGCAGGCCATCTGCGCGAGGCCAATCGTTCAGTCGCTCTGAAAGAGGGCAGAATCAAGCGCTGGATCGCGCTGGATCAGGACCCTTTGAGTGTCGGTTCCATTCGCCGGGATTTCGCAAACACCTGCATAGAGCCTATCGATGGATCAGTCCGTAGCCTCTTGACCAATCAGCATGACCTCGGAACTTTCGATTTCGTCTATGCGTCGGGCCTTTATGATTACCTTAACGACAAGGTAGCAGTAAAGCTGACGAAGAAGTGCCTTTCCATGCTGAAGCCGAATGGTGTCTTTATGTTCGCCAATTTTGCGGAAGATATTGTCGTCGATGGCTATATGGAAACTTTCATGAACTGGGCGCTGCTGCTGCGCAGCGAGCAGGATATGTGGCGCGTTATTCATGCAAGCACACCTGAAGGCGATATTGATGCTCAGGTCCGTTTCGGTGCCAATCGCAATATTGTCTACGGCTTTATCCGCAAGATCGGCTAGGGTTAAATATTGGTTTACTGTATAAGTCCGTAAATATATTATATTTTCGGTTTTGTGCAGAATTTACGAGACATTACACGATCCTGCTTGGTGCCTTTGGCGTGCGTGATGCGTCAAACAAAATCGATTTCAGTTATTTTGCAGCCAGCATATCTCCCAAATGACTGGCTGCATTATTCAAACCCAGAATTCTTCGGAATTCTGGGTTTTGTTTTGAATGAAAACAATGATTCATGATGCTATAACCATAGATAAATTCAAACTTTTTGCAGTTAATATCATCACTTGGTTTTAATCACTTCTGCTCCATATGGAACAAAGGCTGTGCGCGAGCGTTTTGGATTTCAAACCGTGCTCAATACGCAAGCCGGAAGAGTTTTTTGCCTGGCTGCGCCTTTCGGAACCGCGTTTCTGCGTGGTCGGCTTTCGGCATGATAATCAAATGCTTCGAGCCCTACTAAGAAGGCGATGACCGTGGACCAAGAGCGCGAACTTGCAAGGCTGACCAGCCTACGCAACCTGAAAATACTTGATACCCTGCCGACCGAAAGCTTCGACCGAATTACTCGAATTGTGTCGGAATTTTTTGGATTGCCGGTCGCGGCGGTGTCGCTGACAGATGTCGATCGCCAGTGGTTCAAGTCGAAAGTGGGAATTGATCATAATCAGATTCCACGGTTCAAGGCGCCTTGCGCTGAAGTCGCGGAAACTTGTCGGCCGCTGATCGTCAACGATTTTCACAATGACGCCTTTTATGTCGATAGTCCCCTCGGTCAGGCCGGTGTGCGGTTCTATGCCGGTGTGCCGCTGATGACGACCGATGGTTATTCGCTGGGCGCGCTCTGCGTTCTCGACAATCAACCTCACACGGTCGGCGACAGGGAAATGGCTGTGTTGTCCGATATGGCGGCCATGGTCATGGCGCAGATAGAAATGCAGCACGCCGTTGGCCGCATCGAAGCCGCCAGCGGCCTGCCCAATCGCTTCCAATTGTTGAGCGACCTTGCCGATATTAGCAGGCATGGCGGGGCCAAAGAACGGTTGATCGGCGTTCTCGATCTTGCGCGCACCATGCAGTTCGATCGGTTGTCGCGCGTCATGGGCCCTTCGCATCTGGATGGTGTTATCCGTTCCGTAGCGCAATTCCTACAGAGGTCGATGGGTGATCATACCGCCGCTTATCACATTGGCGCGATGCAGTTCGCCTTGATCCCACCGGAGGATGCCACCTCCGAAAGCCTTTTGCCCATGCTGGAACGCTTGCTGTCCGATGTGGGTGAGGTGGCCAATCTTCGTTTGACGATGACACCCTCGCTTGGGGTGACCTGGTTCAATCCGGGCGCAATGGAGCCGGAAAACGTGCTGCGCTCGCTGCAAAGTGCGGTTCAAGACGCGCGTGACAGCGAAACAGGCATTGCCTTTTTCTCCGACGATCATGACCTGCTGCATCGCCGTAACTTCCGCCTGTTGCAGGATTTTCCTGTCGCTCTGGCCTCGCAGGACCAATTGCATCTGGTTTTCCAGCCGAGGCTGTCTTTGAAGACCGGCCAGGCGGAATGCGCCGAAGCGTTGCTGCGCTGGACCCACCCTGAACTGGGGTCGATTTCACCAGCCGAATTTGTACCGGTTATCGAAGCCTCCGATCTGGTGCGCGCCATGAGCGCCTGGGTGATCGAAAGGGCGCTGTCCCATCTGGCCGTTCTGCGAGGTCAAGGCATCGATATGCGATTGTCGATCAATATTTCGGCTCTTAATTTGAATGAGCCAGAGTTTCTGGAACTCCTGAAGGAGAAACTGGAGAAATACGATGTCCTGCCGGGTCAGATCGAATTTGAACTGACGGAAACAGCGATGATGGGGGAGACCGAAAAGTCACTCGACCTTCTTCACGCGCTGAGCGCCCATGGTATCCGGCTAGCGATCGACGACTTCGGCACTGGCTATAGCAGCCTGGCCTATATGCAAAAATTGCCTGCTGATGTTGTGAAAATCGACCGTTCTTTCGTCGCGGATATGGCAAAAGGCAATCGCGAGCGCGTGTTGGTGCGATCGATGATCAACCTTTCGCACAGTCTAGGTTATGAAGTGGTGGCGGAAGGCGTCGAAACGCTTGAGGCCGCTGATCTTTTGCAAGCGATGGGTTGCGATGAGATCCAGGGCTTCTGGCTGTCGCGTCCCATGGCGGCGGACGTCCTGCCGGAATGGCTGCGCCATCGGCATGAAGCTGCTGATCAGGCGGCTCAGGTCGCCTGATCCATACCAAGTCTCGAAGATGCTGACGCATCCTCCTCTTGAGGAGATCGCAAAGGAAGACGAAGAGTGCTTCGGTTTACTCTTCGACGCCGCTTTCTGGCTCATAACGGGTCCAGCCCTGGCTGAGCAGATGTTCCTGCGGCAGGAAGCGAATTTTATATCCCATTTTGCGGGAGCCGTTCACCCAATAACCCAGATAGACATGGGGTAGGCCCATCTCGTTGGCACGGCGGATATGGTCGAGAACCATGAATGTGCCGAGAGACCGTTTTTCCATGACGGGATTGAAGAAGGAATAAACCATCGACAGTCCGTCGCTGAGGATATCGGATAGCGCCACGGCTACCAGTTCGCCTGGGCGGTCGCTGTCCTCATCTACTTTCGGCAGACGATATTCGATCACCTTGGTTTTCACGTGGCTGTCTTCCACCATGATTGCAAAATCGAGCGCCGACATGTCCGACATGCCGCCCTGCTGGTGGCGATGATCGAGATAGGTACGAAACAGTGAGAATTGTTCGGTCGAAGGCTGGGCTGCAAAGACGCTGCTGGTGAGATCGGCATTGACGCCTGCCACACGCCGCATGGTTCGGTTCGGCTGGAATTCCCGGGCGACGATCCGCACGGAAATGCAGGCGCGGCAGGTTTCGCAGGCTGGACGGTAGGCGATATTCTGCGATCGGCGAAAGCCGCCCTGTGTCAGAAGATCGTTCATTTCCGGCGCGCGTGGTCCAACAAGGTGCGTGAAGACCTTCCGCTCCATTTCCCCCGCCAGGTAAGGGCAGGGCGCGGGCGCTGTCAGATAAAACTGCGGAGACGTAGCAGCCTGCGTGTTCATGCTTTGTCTATGCGTCCTCTCAGGCACCCGGAAAAGCGCGCTTGCTTCATTGGCCGGGAATGCACATTACACCAAGACATCGAAGGTGCTAACGCATCCTCACCTTGCAGGAATGCCGAATATCTCAAATGCATCAAGCGCTTGAGATACTCGAAAGTGCAATACCAAAAGTCACTTTCAATGATTCCCGGTATTGCCCATAACCTTCAAGTTCATGTCTAGCATGGCTCAAGATTTCAAAAGGTCAACTCTTTCATTTCACGATTTGGTTGCTCAACGTGAAATTGTAGTCATTTCTAATGCGACTACTAATTTTTAGCGGGTGCCGGCTTTCACTCAGCCAGCGCGAAGCGCAGCCGTGCCGAGCAGCAAGTCATGGACCAGTCGCGAGCGATCGGTAAACAGTCCCGCCAGCAGGATCAGTGGCGTCAACACGGAATTGAGGATCCAGAATAGTGCCAGATGAGCAATGGCCGTGACGAAATCAATCTTGGTGCCGTCCAGGCGAATCATTGCAATTCCCATGGCCCGCATGCCAGGCGTCGCCTGAGTGCGTCCGGCCAGCGACAGACCGAAATAAAGGCCCGCGACGATGAAAAACAGAATGGGATAAAGGAGCCAGCCGAGGCCAAGCGTGATGACACCGAGGAAGAACACCACGACGGCGGCGGGAACCCACAGGAGCCCGACCAGGACATAGTCGATGATGAAGGCAAAGACCCGGCGCGACAGCACGCCGCTATAGGCGCGCCAGTCGGTTGGAGCCACGGTGGTCATATTCGGATCGAAGCTCATGATCGTCTCCTTGGTCGATGACGATGATATGGGAAGCCCCGCTCCACAATACAATTGCCTGACACTCTGTTATGTCAGGCCGAAAAAGCTCAGCTTCTGGCCAGCCGCTTTGCCGCTTCCACGGCAAAATAACTCAGAATGCCATCGCATCCGGCCCGTTTGAAGCAGAGCAGCGTTTCCATCATCACCCGCTCCTCGTCAATCCAGCCATTCAGACCCGCCGCTTTGATCTGCGCATATTCACCTGACACCTGATAGGCGAAGACCGGCAGGCTGAACGCTTCCTTGAGACGCCAGCAGATATCCAGATAGGGCAGGCCGGGCTTGACCATCAGCATATCCGCTCCTTCCTCAACATCCATGGCAGCATCGCGCACTGCTTCGGTGCCGTTGGCCGGGCTGATGTAATAGCTGTTCTTGTCGCCCTTCAGCAGACCGGCGGTGGAAATCGCCTCACGATAGGGGCCGTAATAGCCGGAGGAGAATTTCGTCGCATAGGACATGATGCCGACCGACTGGTGACCGGCGGCGTCGAGCCCGCGGCGGATGGCGCCGATTCGCCCGTCCATCATTTCGGACGGCGCAATAATGTCGGAGCCGGCATCGGCCTGCAGGATGGCGGCCTTAACCACCTGATCGACCGTTTCGTCATTGACGATATCATCGCCGCGCAAAATGCCGTCATGCCCATGGCTGGTAAACGGGTCCAGCGCCACATCGGTAATCACGCCGATGTTGGCGACGGCCTTCTTGATGGCCGCCGTCGCCTGGTTGAGCAGGTTATTGGCTTCCAGGATATGGGAACCCGTCTGGTCCCGCAGGTTCATCTCGATATTCGGAAAGGTGGCAATGGCCGGAATGCCGAGATCGGCGGCTTCCTTCACCGCCTCGACGGCCTTGTCGACACTCATCCTGTTGACCCCTGGCATAGCGGCGATCGGCTCGACGATGCCGCTGCCGGGCACGAGGAAGATCGGCCAGATCAGGTCGTCTACCGTCAACCGGCTTTCCTGTACCAGCCGGCGCGTCCAATCCGCCTTGCGGTTGCGGCGCATGCGTCGGTGGCCGGTAATATCGTCGACGAGGTGGGTCTTGTTGGTCATCGCGGTCTCCAGTCTTCAGGCCTGCTCTCTTGTGATGCCGTTTATCATGCGCTGGGATGTTTGCCCACTGCGGCAACCTGACCGCACCCATCCCCCCGGCATAGCGATGCTCGAATAAAACCGTCTGCGGATCGTGTGTCTCCCCATAAATTTCACCGGTCGCCGATACCGGTCGGGTCAATTATGCGATATCGTTGCGCCATGATTGATGATGTCGTCCATACGCCAAAGCCCAGCCTGGTAGACCTGTTGTTCGTGCTCTTCCTGCGCGTTGTTGCGCTTGCCTGCCTTTGGCTGGGCTTACAGTTCTGGGGGCTTCTGGTGGGCTTTGCAGGCGACGGCCTTGGGCGGTTCGATCTGATGAATGTGCCTTGGCGCATTGCCAGCTGCGGGCTTGCCGTGATGCTGCCGGTGGCAGGGGTCGGGTTGTGGATGACGGTCTCCTGGGGGCCGGTCATCTGGGTGATTGCCGCCAGTGGCCAGATCCTGATGCACGCCGTATGGCCGGGCATTTTCGGGCGCGATCCGCTGATCGTCGCATTCCATCTGATTGTCGCCGTCGTTTATATCGCTTTCCGCCTGGCGATCCTGCTGCAAAAGCGCCGGCGCGCCACGGCATAAGGAATGGTTTACCCTGATACAAGCAGGCTGAATGGTAAGCCTCTGTTAAGCCTGCGTTTTAAATAGAATTTTATCTGCATTCGATATTGTCACTCACAAGGCGGTTGGAAACCAACAAGGCCGCCACCCAAACAGTGAGGCAGACGATATGACCACGACAAAGATCAAACCGCAGGTGTCCGCTATCGATCACGAAGAGCAGACCATCCGTTCTCTCTATCTTGATTCCCTGCATCTGGTGGAGCGCCTTCACCGCCGCCTGCTCGACGTTATCAAGGACGAATTCGACCGTCAGGGCCGTAACGACGTCAATGCCGTCCAGGCTTTGCTGTTGTTTAACATCGGCAATTCCGAGCTGACGGCTGGCGAACTTCGCTCGCGTGGCTACTACCTCGGCTCCAACGTTTCCTATAACGTCAAGAAGCTGGTGGACCTTGGTTTCATCAATCATTCCCGCTCGCGTGTCGACCGCCGTTCGGTCCGTATTTCCCTGACGCCCGAAGGCCAGGACATCGCCGAAACCGTTGCCAAGCTCTATGAGCGTCACGTCGGCTCCATCCAGAAGGTCGGTGGCATCGGTCCGGACGAGTTCAACCAGATGAACCGGTTGTTGCAGCGTCTCGATCGCTTCTGGAACGACACGATCGCCTATCGGATGTAGTCCAACCGGCTGCAATGTCTGGCTTTGCTGCCTTGATAGACCGGTAACGGTCCTTCAATCCCGGCAGGTTGATATCGCCTCGCTTTGTTTTGATGCGTGGATGCTTATTCAACACAGTGTTGTGAGCGCCTCGGGCCTGACAAGCTTTGGCCATATTGATATGGGACCGCCAGACTGTGGAATAAGCTGGTTGTTCGACCCGCGCTAGAGCCTTGCCTTCGCCCGGGTTCAAAAGAAACTCTTTAGGGCAGAGGGCTTTTGGAACAAGCGATAGCGGCAAACGTTTCCCGCGATGAAAACAATGATTGCGGAACGCCTCCGGCTTTATTAAGCACAATGCCTTCATGGGACCTGATCGTCTCCCATGGGCTAAAGCGTTTCGGGATCGGTGGATCGGTAGGGAAATAGAAGACTATGGCGGACAAGATGAATATGGTTTCGGTCTCTCGCAGAGCATTGTTGAGAGGCGCGGCATTGGTGGGAGCATCCACGCTGGCCGGGACCGCCATGGCGCAATCTGCCGTCGACGAGCTGATCAATGCCCGGTCGCGGGGCAATTGGGACGACCAGTTCGATGCCCAGACATCACGTGCGGTCGCCTCGGTGACATCAAATTCGCCGATGTTGAGCGCCACCAACCTGCCGAACCTGCAATTGGCCATTTCCGCCTATCAGCAGATCGTTGCTCAGGGCGGTTGGCCGCAGGTCAATCCCTCGGTGAAGTTGAAACTCGGGTCCATTGATCCCGTCGTTCAGCAACTGCGCCAACGCCTGATGATCTCGGGCGATCTTGGCCAGGAAGCGGGCATGTCCAATTCTTTCGACACCTATGTCGACGGTGCCGTGAAGCGTTTTCAGGCTCGTCACGGTCTGCCCACCGATGGTGCGCTTGGCGAATATACGCTGAAAGCGATGAATATTTCTGCCGATGTGCGTCTCAACCAGCTCAATACCAATCTGGTGCGCCTGCAGGCAATGTCTGGTGATCTGGGCAACCGGTATGTCATGGTCAACATTCCCTCGATGTCCATCGAGGCCGTCGAAAACGATCGCGTCGCACTGCGCACCAATGCCGTTGTCGGTCGTATCGACCGCCCGACCCATTCCATCAATTCCAAGATCTATGAAGTCATCCTGAATCCCTACTGGACTGCGCCGCGCTCGATCGTCGAAAAGGACATCGTGCCGCTGATGCGCAAGGACCCGACCTATCTCACGCGCAACAATATCCGTCTCTTCGATGGCAAAGGCCAGGAAGTGGCTCCGGAAACTGTGGATTGGAACGCGCCAAAGGCGCCGAACCTGATGTTCCGTCAGGACCCTGGCAAGATCAACGCCATGGCCTCGACGAAGATCAACTTTCACAATCCCAACAACGAATATCTGCACGATACGCCGCAGCAGGGCCTGTTCAACAAACTGATGCGCTTTGAATCCTCCGGCTGCATGCGCGTCCAGAACGTGCGCGATCTGATCACATGGTTGCTGAGGGATACGCCCGGCTGGAACCGTCAGGAAATCGAGCGGGTCATCTCCACGCGCCAGAACAATGTGATCAAGCTTTCGCAGGAAGTGCCTGTCTATATCGTGTACATCACGGCGTGGTCTGCCAAGGACAATGTCGTGCAGTTCCGTGATGATATCTACAAGCGTGATGGCGATGCCCAGTTGGCGCTGCAAACCAACATTGGGGTGGAGCAAAATCCAGGCCGGATTGAGGACGACAATTTGCCGCAGTAAGTCTTGCTTCCAGGCATTTTTATCAAGGGCCGCGCTCAAGTTGCGCGGCCTTCTGCGTTTTTACGCGGGCAGCAGGCTGGGTGATACAAGAACAAGCATCGTCTTCCGCGCTTTGACCCGCAAATGTCGTTCTGTTGTCTTGCTCTTGGGGCGCGAGGACGTTAAGACGCGCACGCATCAACGCTTTCAGGAGACTGCGATCATGGCCAATACCGATGCTTTCTTTTCCCGTCCGCTTGCCGAAACCGATCCGGATATTTTTGGTGCGATTGAAAAGGAGCTCGGTCGTCAACGCCATGAAATCGAGCTGATTGCTTCTGAAAACATCGTCTCGCGCGCCGTGCTGGAAGCGCAGGGCTCGATCATGACCAACAAATATGCCGAGGGCTATCCGGGCAAGCGCTATTACGGTGGCTGTCAGTTCGTGGATATTGCCGAGGAATTGGCGATCGAACGCGCCAAGAAGCTGTTTGGCGTCAATTTTGCCAATGTTCAGCCCAATTCCGGTTCGCAGATGAACCAGGCCGTGTTCCTGGCGCTGTTGCAGCCGGGCGATACCTTCATGGGTCTCGACCTGAATTCCGGGGGCCATCTCACCCACGGTTCGCCGGTCAACATGTCAGGCAAGTGGTTCAACGTCGTCTCCTATGGCGTGCGTCAGGACGATAATCTTCTGGACATGGATGCGGTGGCTGAATCGGCCCGCAAACACAAGCCCAAGCTGATCATTGCCGGTGGCACAGCCTATTCGCGGATCTGGGACTGGAAGCGCTTCCGTGAGATCGCAGACGAAGTCGGCGCCTATCTGATGGTCGATATGGCCCATATCGCCGGTCTGGTCGCTGGCAATCAGCATCCGTCGCCGTTCCCGCATTGCCACGTCGCCACCACCACGACACACAAGTCGTTGCGTGGCCCGCGTGGCGGCATGATCCTCACCAATGACGAGGATCTGGCCAAGAAGTTCAATTCGGCTGTCTTCCCCGGTCTCCAGGGCGGCCCGCTGATGCATGTGATCGCTGCCAAGGCGGTTGCCTTTGGCGAAGCCTTGCAGCCGGAATTCCAGGATTATGCCGCCCAGGTGGTCAAGAACGCCAAGGCCCTTTCAGAAACCCTGGTCAAGGGTGGCCTCGATATCGTCTCCGGCGGTACCGACAACCATTTGATGCTGGTCGATCTGCGCAAGAAGAACGCCACCGGCAAGCGCGCCGAGGCAGCCCTTGGCCGCGCCTATGTCACCTGCAACAAGAACGGCATTCCGTTCGATCCTGAAAAGCCTTTCGTCACCTCGGGTGTTCGCCTCGGCACGCCAGCTGGCACGACCCGTGGCTTCAAGGAGGCCGAATTCATCGAGATCGGTAATCTGATCGTTGAGGTTCTCGACGGTCTGAAAGTTGCCAATTCCGACGAGGGCAATAGCGCCGTCGAGGCAAGCGTTCGCGATAAGGTCGTTGGCCTGACCGGCCGCTTCCCGATGTATCCTTACCTGTAAGGCGAAGAGATGCGGTGCCCGTTTTGCGGTTCGGACGATACCCAGGTCAAGGATTCCCGACCGGCGGAGGACAATAGCGCCATCCGCCGGCGTCGGATCTGCCCGGATTGCGGCGGCCGCTTCACCACATTCGAGCGCGTGCAACTGCGCGAGCTGACCGTGTTGAAAAAGACGGGCCGCAAGGCGCCTTTCGACCGCAACAAGCTGGTGCGGTCTTTCGAGATTGCCCTTCGCAAACGTCCCGTTGATCGGGACCGGATCGAACGGGCGGTCTCGGGAATCGTGCGACGGCTGGAAAGCTCCGGCGAGACGGAAATTTCCTCCGAACAGATCGGCTTGCAGGTGCTGGAAGCGCTGAAAAGCCTCGATGACGTGGCTTTCGTGCGTTACGCCTCGGTCTACCGTGATTTTTCCCATGCTGAGGATTTCGAGCAGGTCATTTCTGAAATTACCGCCAAGATTTCCCAGGATCACGAACCGGGGTAAACATGGTGTGCGACCAGCCTGACGATCAGCGGTTTATGGCAGCGGCGATTAGGCTTGGTCGCAGTCATCTGGGGCAAACCCTGACCAACCCGTCTGTCGGCTGCGTGATTGTTGCTGATGGAACCATCGTTGGCTCCGCTGTCACAGCGATTGGCGGACGCCCGCATGCCGAACGTCAGGCTCTTGCCGTGGCCGGCGAAAAAGCACGTGGCGCAACGGCCTATGTAACGCTTGAGCCCTGTTCTCATCATGGCAAGACACCGCCCTGTGCGGATGCGCTGGTTGAGGCTGGCGTGGCACGGGTTGTGGTTGCCGTGACCGACCCGGACCCGCGCGTTTCAGGCCGTGGCCTTTCCATCCTGACGGATGCGGGGATCGAGGTGGTAACCGGCGTGCTGGAGCGTGAAGCGCGCTATGGCCTCGCTGCCTATCTGACCCGGCAGACGAAACAGCGCCCGCATGTAACGCTGAAACTGGCGCTATCGCGCGATGGCATGATTGGCCGGGCGGGCGAGGGGCAGGTGGCGATCACCGGACCACTGGCCCGTATCCAGGTGCAATTGCTGCGCGCCGAGACTGATGCCATTCTGGTCGGGTTCGGCACGGCAAAAGCTGATGATCCAGATCTGACGGTGCGGCTGGCTGGACAGACCCATCTTTCGCCGCTGCGCATCGTGCTTGACCGGCGGCTGGACCTGTCCCTTGGGTCGAAACTGGTGCAAACGGCAGGTCAAGTGCCAACGGTTTGCGCCTGCGGTGAGCCTTCCACCTTTACCTGCACGGAAAGTTTCGAGGCGAGCCGCACGGCATTGCAGGCTGCGGGTGTCCATGTCTGGCCGGTGGCCGATCTTGACGATCTGCTGCGCCAACTGGCTGTGCAGGGGATGTCTTCCCTGCTGGTGGAAGGTGGGGCCGCTGCGGCAAAAGCCTTTCTGAACGCGGGCCTGGTGGATCGCATCCATCTTTATCAAGGACCGGATGAAATCGGCGATAGTGGACTTGCATCGCCGCTCACGCCTGCCAATATACCGGAAAATTTTCGTCATCTGCGCGGTGTGACCTTCGGCGCGGATAGGTTTGGTGAATATGAGCGGGATTTCTGATGTTTACAGGCATTGTCACCGATATCGGCACCGTGGAAGACATCGTGCCTCTGAAGGAAGGCGTAAAGCTGCGCATCGTCACAGCCTATGATCCTGATACAATCGACATGGGCGCTTCCATTGCGCATTCCGGGACCTGCCTGACCGTCACCGGTCTGCCAGAGTCGGGCAGCAATGCACGGTGGTTTGAAGTGGAAGCCTGGGAAGAAGCCCTGCGGCTGACCACCATCGGTAGCTGGCAAAAGGGCACACGGATCAACCTGGAGCGCTCTTTGAAAATCGGCGATGAGCTGGGCGGGCATATCGTCTCCGGCCATGTCGATGGCAAGGCCGAGATTCTGGCGATCAAAGCCGAAGGCGATGCGACCCGCTTCACTCTGCGGGTGCCTGAGAACCTGGCCCGTTTCGTCGCCCCGAAGGGCTCAGTTGCGCTGGACGGAACCTCGCTGACGGTCAATGGTGTCGAGGGCTGCGACTTCGACATCCTGCTGATCCGCCACACGCTGGAAGTGACGACATGGGGCGACCGGCAGGTCGGCGATTTCGTCAATTTCGAAGTCGATACCATGGCGCGCTATGCGGCAAGGCTCGCGGAATTTCCAAAGGCGTAAAAACTTATGCGCTTTGTGAGAAAGGGCGGAAGGGCCGGGTAGCTCCTTCCGCACACATCCATCAAGCCGAGGCGGTAAACACTGAGATGCTACCGTCATCGACCGTCACCATGCCAACAATGGTGGTGACATCGACGCCCTGGCCATCGAGCTGACGCATCAGTTTCGGATTGGCAATAATAGCGGCCTGCAACTTGCGCGCCTGGGCGGAATGCGGGTCCTGGGCATCCAGCGCCTGGCGCATTGGGTCGGATGTCTGAAGGCCACGCAGCGGCACGACTGTCAGTCGGTTGCCGACAATTGCTTGCACTGACTGGGGATGACCATCTTCGGAGGCCACTTCAATAGCGGCCTGGGATGCGCCACCGAAAGAGATGGCGGCGACGGTAGAAGCACTGAGCATATGTCCGACACGGTTCATCGGTAATCTCCTGATCCAAATTATCCCCCGGCTTATCTCGTCCAAGACGCTTGCCGGTGATGATTGATGTGCGTCGCAACAAAGGCGATTTCCAGCCCTCGGACCGCCTTGATGGGTTACAAATCCGTCATCTTGATTTTCATCAAATCGCCATTTTTAGCGCGGGCGAAAGTGTCGCTGCTGACCAATTATCACTACCGGTTTTCTGGCTCGGATTTTCGCAAGATTACTGATATTTATCAGCAGGTTGACGAAGCGTGTCCTCTGTTGAGGCTATCTCATTGGCGCGCCTTCCAATGACTGATGAGTCAGTAAAATGTCTGCATCTGCCGCAAAACCGGTGTTTTGCGGGCTTGGTCACAATAATGTGCGATAGCGCTGGCGTTGGGAGGCCAAGGGAGCCGGATTGCAAGGCTTTGGCGGCATTTCGGCGGGTTTTGCGGAAAAACACTTGCCATTCGGGGTAGGGCATGGTTTGACCCCGCATCCAATCATTGCCATTTTCTCCATCCGTTCCGGGGTGACCGCTTATGTCTGACCAGTATTCCGCACCGCACCTTCTTATTGTCGAGGCCCGTTTCTACGACGACATGGCCGATGCGCTTCTGGACGGCGCCAAGGCGGTGCTGGATGAGGCTGGCGCCAGCTATGACATCGTTACCGTCATGGGCGCGCTCGAAGTCCCTGCGGCTATTTCCATGGCGCTTGACGGCGCCGACAATGGCGGCGTGGTCTATGATGGCTATGTGGCTCTCGGCATGGTTATCAGGGGTGAGACCTATCACTTCGATATCGTCGCCAACGAATCCTCCCGCGCCCTGATGGATCTTTCCGTGTCAGAATCGCTTGCCATCGGCAACGGCATCCTCACGGTAGAGAATGACGAACAGGCCTGGGCCCGCGTCAAGCGGACGGACAAGGACAAGGGTGGCTTTGCCGCTCGCGCCGCCTTGACGATGATTGCCTTGAAGCAGAAATTTGGTGGTTGAACCGATGACGACCGAAAATAACAAACCGCCGGTCAAGACCGCCAACCAGCGCGGCGCGGCACGGCTTGCCGCTGTGCAGGCGCTTTACCAGATGGATATCGGCGGCACCGGCGTTCTTGAAGTCGTTGCTGAATACGAGACCCATCGTCTCGGTCAGGAAATCGACGGCGAAACCTATCTGAAGGCCGATGCCTCCTGGTTCCGTTCCATCGTGGCCGGTGTGGTCCGCGACCAGACCAAGATCGATCCGCTGATCCGTCAGGCCTTGCAGGACGATTGGTCGCTGGCCCGGGTGGACAGCACCGTGCGGGCCATTCTGCGCGCCGGTACGTTCGAATTGCTGGAGCGTAAAGACGTACCCATTGCGGTGATCGTCACGGAATACGTGGAGATTGCCCACGCCTTTTTCCAGGAAGACGAACCCAAGCTGGTGAATGCGGTGCTGGACCGGATTGCCAAGCAGGTCAGGGCTCCCGCAGTCAAGTAACAGCCCTTCGGGGGAGGGGGCAGGACCATGGCAGTGGAAAGCAGCACTGGCCTTGAACATCAGTTGCGCGGTGCCAAGCGTACCGTTGCTATTCTGACCGCTGCCCAGGCGGTTCTGGGCTCTGTTGCCCCCCTGTCCTTTTCCCTGGGCGGGCTTGCCGGTTACCAAATGCTGGGTGCCGATAAATCGCTGGCGACAGCGCCGCTCACCGGCTTCAACATTGGCGTTGCCCTCGGCGCGGTGGTTATTGCCGTCGCGGCCCGGCTGTTTGGTCGCAAGGCTGCATTCATCATGGGGGCAGGCTCGGCGGCGATTGGCGGATTGGTTGCCACGCTGGCACTGTTCAGGATCGATTTCTGGCTGTTTGCCTTCGGCCTGCTGCTGATCGGCCTGTCCAGCGGCTTTACCCAGAAGATCCGATTTGCCGCCGCCGACAGTTCGCCCAGCTATTTCAAGGGCGAGGCCATTTCCTGGATTCTCGCAGGCGGCATTGTTTCGGCGATCCTTGGTCCGCAATTGGCGATCTGGCTGAAAGATCTGTTCGAGCCGGTGTTGTTTGCCGGTGCATTCCTGGCACTGGCGCCGCTGATGCTGCTGGCCATTGGGATTCTCAGCTTCGTTCATCTGGGGCAGCCGCTCGGCCACCAGGATGACAGCGCCAAGCCCGCGCGCCCGCTGCGCGAGATCGTGCTGACGCAACGGTTCATCACCGGGATGATCTGCGGTATCTGCACCTATGCGCTGATGACCTTCATGATGACGGGTGCGCCGCTCGCCATGGTGATCGGCTGCGGCTTTACCTCCGATCAGGCAACTCTCGGCATTCAATGGCATGTCATCGCCATGTTCGCGCCAAGCTTCTTCACCGGACGACTGATCCGCAGGTTCGGGGCAGAAAAAATCGTTGCCGCCGGTCTGCTGATCCTGATGGGGTGCGCCGTCGTCGCCCACATGGGCGTCGAGCTATGGAATTTCTGGGGCGCGCTGGTGCTGCTCGGCATCGGCTGGAATTTCGGCTTCATCGGCGCTACCGCCATCGTCGCCTCCTCCTATCGGCCGCAGGAGGCTGACAAGGTCCAGGGTTTCCACGACATCATCCTGTTCAGCACGGTTGCTCTCTCGTCCTTTTCTTCCGGCAAGGTGTTTACCGCCTATGGCTGGTCGGTGATGAACCTGGTGATCTGGCCGGTGACCGTGCTTTGCCTCGTGCTGATTGCGCTGCAATTGCTTGCCGAGCGTCACGTCAAGGCCTGACAGCTCCTGTTACCCTCCAACACAGCTCTTCACGGCGGAACATTTCCCGACGGTTGTTGGTTGCGTTCAGGCACGGCAGGACGCTTTGAAATCCGGTTGCACACTCTTGACCTTTGCGGCGTGAGAAGCGCACTCTGCCTTCGAAACAGGCAACGTCCTTTGAGGAGAGGGCGGTGTACAACAGGGAGGCGTTGGAATGGCAGTTCTGTTAGGCGTAATTCTATGTGGCTTGATTTCCGTGGCCTATGCGGTCTGGGCAACGCAGGCGGTTCTGGCCGCTGACCAGGGCACGCCGCGTATGCAGGAAATCGCCGGCTATATCCGCGAGGGGGCGCAGGCCTATTTGGCCCGGCAATATCTGACCATCGCCATCGTCGGCGCCGTGGTGTTCGCAGGCGTCTGGTACCTGCTGTCAGGTGAGGCCGCCGTCGGTTTCCTGATCGGCGCGGTTCTCTCCGGTGCAGCGGGCTTTATCGGCATGCATGTGTCGGTGCGCGCCAATGTTCGCACCGCGCAGGCCTCGGCCCAGAGCCTGGCTGCCGGTCTCGACATCGCCTTCAAATCCGGGGCCATTACCGGCATGTTGGTGGGGGCCTCGCTCTTCTCGGTGTCTCCGTTTATTATCTCATTCTGACCTATGGTCTCGACCATGCCAGCGGCTCGCGCGATGTGATCGATGCGCTGGTGGCGCTCGGCTTCGGCGCGTCGCTGATCTCGATCTTCGCCCGGCTTGGCGGCGGTATCTTCACCAAGGGCGCCGATGTCGGCGGCGATCTCGTCGGCAAGGTCGAGGCGGGCATTCCCGAGGATGATCCGCGCAACCCGGCGACCATTGCCGATAATGTTGGCGATAATGTCGGTGATTGCGCCGGCATGGCCGCCGACCTGTTTGAGACCTATGCGGTCTCCGTGGTTGCGACCATGGTGTTGGCGGCGATTTTCTTCGCGGGCAGTGCGATATTGGAAAGTGCCATGATCTATCCGCTGGCGATTTGCGGCACCTGCATCCTGACCTCGATTGCCGGCACGTTTTTCGTCAAGCTCGGCGTCAATGGCTCGATCATGGGCGCGCTCTACAAAGGCCTGATCGTCACCGGATTGCTCTCCATCATCGGTCTGGCCGTGGCAACTCAGCTTACTATCGGCTGGGGTGCGATTGGCAGCGTTGCGGGTCAGGCGATTACCGGGGTTAACCTGTTCATCTGCGGCGTTCTCGGCCTGGTCGTCACCGCGCTGATCGTTGTCATCACCGAATACTATACCGGAACCAACAAACGCCCGGTCAATTCCATCGCCCAGGCGTCGGTGACCGGTCACGGCACCAATGTCATCCAGGGTCTGGCGGTTTCCCTTGAGTCAACTGCGCTGCCAGCGCTGGTGATCATTGGCGGTATCATCTCCACCTATCAACTGGCCGGTCTGTTCGGCACAGCCATCGCCGTCACCACCATGCTGGGGCTGGCCGGGATGATCGTTGCGCTCGATGCTTTCGGTCCTGTGACCGACAATGCTGGCGGCATTGCCGAAATGGCGCATCTGCCACCGGAGGTGCGCAAGGTTACTGACGCGCTGGATGCGGTTGGCAATACCACCAAGGCCGTCACCAAGGGCTATGCCATCGGTTCGGCAGGGCTTGGCGCGCTGGTGCTGTTTGCCGCCTATTCCAATGACCTGCAATATTTCGCGGCCAATGGCGATCAATATCCCTATTTCGCCGGGATCGGCGACATTTCCTTCAGCCTCTCCAACCCGTATGTGGTGGCCGGGCTAATCTTCGGCGGTCTCATTCCCTACCTGTTTGGCGGCATCGCCATGACGGCGGTGGGCCGGGCCGCTGGCTCCATCGTCGAGGAAGTGCGCCGCCAATTCCGCGAAAAGCCCGGCATCATGCAGGGAACCGAAAAGCCGGATTATGGCCGCGCTGTGGATATCCTCACCAAGGCGGCAATCCGTGAGATGATCGTGCCGTCATTGTTGCCAGTGCTGGCGCCCATCGTCGTCTATTTCGGCGTGCTGCTGGTTTCCGGCTCCAAGGCCTCGGCCTTTGCGGCTTTGGGGGCATCCTTGCTGGGCGTGATCGTTAACGGCCTGTTCGTGGCAATTTCCATGACATCTGGCGGCGGCGCCTGGGACAATGCCAAGAAGAGCTTCGAGGACGGCTTTGTTGACAAGGACGGCACAACGCATCTGAAAGGGTCAGACGCCCATAAGGCATCCGTTACCGGCGATACGGTTGGCGATCCCTACAAGGATACGGCAGGCCCTGCTGTCAATCCGGCCATCAAGATCACCAATATCGTTGCCCTGTTGCTGCTGGCCATTCTTGCCGGCTGAGGGTTTTAAACAGTGTAAACATAGAAAAACCCGCGACCGTGAGGCCGCGGGTTTTGTTTTGGTATTGAGGCTCGGCTTATTGGAAGCCGAGCATGTTCTTGATGCTGTTGGTAGCGCCGTTGCCGCCCGACAGGATCTGTTGCAGGAAGCTGAGGTCCTTGCCGCCGGTTGGCGTGGTACGCGAGACCATGTCGAAGACCTTACCGTCCTTCATGCTGTAATTGGCGCGCCGGGCGACAGTGCCGTTCTTGTCGAAGTAAATCGCCAGAACCTGCTGATCCACCAGCTGCTGCTTCATGAAGGCCACGGGGCGCTTGCGGGTCTGGGAGATATAATAGAATACCTCGCCATCGAAGGTCGCCGTGGTCGACGGCGTGCCGAGCGATAGCAGGACCTGTTCGCGGCTGGCACCGACCGGCACCAGATCCAGCGCCTTCGGGTCTACAATATAGCCGTTATGGAAAACTTCACCGGTCGTGCAGCCGGTCAAGCCGCCGGTTGCGATCAGCAAGGTCATCGCGGCCAGGCCGATTGCCTTGGCGTCGGGCCGGAAATACCGTCTCTTCAATGATGCATCTCCCATCATGCTCTCTTCTGCCCGCCTGCAGGCCAGGTTCGTTCTTGCGCCAGCCATTTCTTGCGCCAGTCGCTTCTTGTACTTATCCGCTTGCGTCTTGCCCATATCATTGTGGCCTTTCCGGGGAAACTGAAAAGACTGAGCAACGATATGTTTCAAACCAGAACCCGCTTTGGCCGATGCGATTGCCATCGGCAGGGCCTGTCCGGTAAAACGGCATTGCAATTCATCACTGCTTCGGTAAACCAGCTTTAGTCATCATGCAACATCGGTCGGGCCGTCGCGCCTCTTTCTCCAGGGATCGGACGAATAGCCGGCAACACGTAAAATAGGCGCTGCCATGATTTTCACCCTGTTCAAGACCCGCCGCAACAACCGCCAGATTATCGACCGCCAATATGCCGTGCTGATGGAAACCGCCCGCGTACCGCTATTCTACGAGACGTTCAATGTGCCGGATACCGTGATGGGCCGTTTCGAAATGCTGTCGCTGGTGCTGATTCTCTATCTACGCCGCACGGCGAAATCTGAGCGTAGCGGCCAGGAAGTGGCGCAGGAAATCATTGACGCGTTTTTTCAGGATGTCGATCATTCCATCCGGGAATTGGGCGTCGGCGACCAGACCGTGCCCAAGAGGATGAAAAAATTGGCGGGAATGTTCTACGGCCGCCTTGAAACCTACGGCAAGGCACTCGATTTGAAGGATGAGAGTGCGCTTGCCGCCGGCTTTCGGCGCAATATCCATCCAGACGTGCCAGAAGCTGCGCTTCCGGCCATGACGGATCTGGCCCATTGGGCCATCACAGCGGAAACATATCTTTTACAAACGACGGAAGAGGCCGTGATCACCGGATCGCTGGCATTTCCTCTTCCAGAGCAGCAGGTTCATCGATGAAATCGCAAGGCCAAACCCTGGCAAACACGCCTTTTTCCTATCACGTCAAGGTCGGACATGTCTCCGCCAATGCCGTACGGGTGCGCCTTGAGGCCAATGACGCCGAGCGCCAAGGCCTGGCGCAGTTGTGGAAAGTGCTGGCTGTCCGATCCCTGAAGGCTGAACTTCAGATCAGCCGCTGGAAGCGCGACGGTGTGCGAATCAAGGGCGTGGTGGAAGGCGAGATCGAGCAGGCCTGCGTCGTGACGCTGGAGCCGGTGCTGACGCAGATTAGCGAACAGGTGGAGCAGGTTTTCGTGCCTGAAGGCTCCAAGCTTGCCCGCATTGTGCTGGACGGCCAGGGCGAAATGGTGCTGGACCCGGATGGACCGGACGCGCCGGAACCCTTCGTCGGTGACACGATCGATGCGGGCGCGCTGGTCGCCGAGTTTGCCGCCATGGCAATCGACCCCTATCCGCGCAAGCCGGGCGTTGAATTTTCAGGCCATAACGAGGATACAGGCGCGCAGATTATTCGCCCATCGCCCTTTGCCGCGCTTAAAGACTGGAAAAAGGACTAGATTGACAGTCGCGCCTTGACGATGAACCACAAATAAGTTGTACGCCAGACCAAAACCGGTATTTTGGCCGAAAATTTCACCTGGGGGTGAAAAAGAAGGGATTAAGACGCGTGGTCAAAATTTCTCTCGACGTCATGGGGGGCGATTTCGGTCCCGAAGTCGTTATTCCGGGCGCCGCCCGGGCGCTGGAGCGCCATCCGGAGATTACATTCATCCTGTTTGGCCAGCGGGAAAAGTGCGAGCCTTTTCTTGCCAAATATCCAAAATTGAAAGCAAAATCCGTCTTCCACGATTGCGAAGTGGCAATCGCTATGGACGAAAAGCCAAGCCAGGCGCTGCGGCGTGGCCGCTATGTCTCCAGCATGTGGCGCTCGATTGAGGCCGTCAAAACAGGCGAGGCGGATGTTGTCGTGTCTGCCGGTAATACCGGCGCACTGATGGCGATGTCCAAGTTCTGCCTGCGCACCATGGCCAATGTGGAACGCCCGGCCATTGCCGGGATCTGGCCGACCCTGAAAGGGGAAAGCATTGTGCTCGATATTGGCGCCACCATTGGTGCCGATGCGCAACAACTGCTGGATTTCGCCGTGATGGGCGGCGCTATGGCCCGGGCTTTATTCCAGATTGATCGTCCTTCGATTGGCTTGTTGAATGTCGGCGTCGAGGAAATCAAGGGTCAGGAAGAAGTGCGCGAAGCGGGCCGCATGTTGCGTGAGGCAGGTCTGGACACCCTAAACTATGCTGGTTTCGTCGAGGGAGACGATCTTGGCAAGGGCACGGTCGATGTCGTCGTCACGGAAGGCTTCACCGGCAATATCGCCCTGAAGGCTGCCGAAGGCACGGCGCGCCAGATTGCCACCTATTTGAGGGCTGCCATGTCGCGCAGCCTGATGTCGAAGATCGGCTATTTCTTCGCCAAGGGGGCGTTCGATGCGCTGAAGGACAAGATGGACCCGCGCAAGGTGAATGGCGGCGTCTTTCTCGGTCTGAACGGCATCGTCATCAAGAGCCATGGCGGTACGGACGCGGAAGGTTTCGGTTCAGCCATCGAGGTTGGCTATGACATGGCGCGCAACGGTTTGACCCAGAAAATTGAAAATGATTTGAAACTTTATCACACTCGCTTTCCATCGACGTCCAGGGCTGGTTCCTCCAGCGCCGGGCCGGAAGCAGCGTGAAAGACAGGATAAATATAAAATGATTCGTTCAGTTGTTCGCGGTGTTGGCTCGGCTTTGCCCAAGCGGCTATTGAGTAACCGCGAAATGGAAACGCTTGTCGACACGTCGGACGACTGGATCGTTCAACGCACCGGCATCAAGCAGCGCTATATTGCCGGTGAGGGGGAGACTACAGCCTCGCTTGGCGCTGAGGCTGCCTTGAAGGCGCTGGAGGCCGCTGGTCTCGCGCCTGCCGATATCGACATGATCATCTGCGCCACATCGACGCCCGACAACACCTTTCCGTCGGCTGCGGTGAATATCCAGAACCGGCTTGGCATGACCCATGGGTTTGCCTTTGACGTTCAGGCCGTCTGCACCGGGTTCGTCTATGCGATGACGACGGCGGATGCGTATATTCGCGGCGGACTGGCGAAGCGGGTGCTGGTCATCGGTGCCGAGACCTTTTCGCGTATTCTCGACTGGCAGGACCGCACCACCTGCGTGCTGTTCGGCGATGGCGCTGGCGCTCTGGTGCTGGAAGCGGTCGAAGGGCAGGGAACCATTGCCGACCGCGGCGTGCTGACGGCGCATTTGCGCTCGGACGGCTCGCACAAGGACAAGCTATATGTGGATGGCGGCCCATCGACGACAGGCACTGTCGGCCATTTGCGCATGGAAGGCCGTGAAGTCTTCAAGCACGCGGTCGGCATGATCGCCGATGTGATCGAGCAATCCTTCGCGGCGTCGGGCCTGACGGCTGAGGATGTCGATTGGCTGGTGCCGCATCAGGCCAATCGCCGCATTATCGACGGCGCTGCGAAAAAACTGGATATTCCCCTGGAAAAAGTTGTGATCACCGTCGATCAGCACGGCAATACATCTGCCGCCTCGATTCCGCTGGCGATTTCGGTTGCGGTCGCCGATGGCCGGATCAAGCAAGGCGACCTGGTGCTATTGGAAGCCATGGGCGGCGGATTTACCTGGGGTGCACTGCTGCTGCGCTGGTAGTTGCCGCAAAAACAAGTTGTTAACGGTGCTTGACCGATTGCGTTCATATCAATAGTCTCTGAGTATAACGATCAGAACTGATAAATGGACGGGATGCTATGGCTGGCAAAACGGTAACACGCGCGGATTTGGCTGAATCGGTCTTCCGCAAGGTTGGTCTCTCCCGGACGGAATCCGCCGAACTTGTCGAAACTGTTATCGATGAGATTTGCAATGCCATCGTGCGTGGCGAAATGGTCAAGCTTTCCTCTTTCGCTACCTTCCAGGTGCGCGCCAAGAACGAGCGGATCGGCCGCAACCCGAAGACCGGCGAAGAAGTGCCGATTTCGCCCCGCAAGGTGATGACGTTCAAGGCCTCCAACGTGTTGAAACAGCGTATCCTACGCTCGCATCTGGCCCGCAAAGCCAAGCAGAAACCGGCCAATCCGGCTGCTTAATGGTCTTGGGAGCAACCCAGCGGTTCCGGCAAGTTTTGAGCTTGATTATGTCGGTCCCTATTGGTTGCGGACGGCGCTTTCGAGCTGCCATACGGATGGGCGACTTACTGAATAGTCCTCCAAACACTGGCTGCAATACAAGATGATACAGCCTCAGTTTCTGATGAGAGATATGCTGTCGTTGAGAGTGAGATGATGGAGCCCGTCTTGGATAAAAGCCCTGATGCTTTCCGTACGATCAGCGAAGTGGCGGACGATCTTGATTTGCCTCAGCATGTGCTGCGATTCTGGGAAACCCGGTTTCCGCAGATCAAGCCGCTGAAACGCGGCGGCGGTCGGCGTTACTACCGTCCTGACGATATCGAACTTCTCAAAGGCATTCGCCATCTTCTCTATGATCACGGCTATACGATCAAAGGTGTGCAGAAGCTTCTGAAAACCAATGGCAATAAATTCGTCATGGCTGTCGCTTCCGGCGATCTGGCGACGATGGAAGCCCTGGTTGCTGCTGGCCAATCCAGCAATGACGATCCCAAACTCGGCAGCGACGACGATCAGGTCGTCGGTCATGCAAAGTCGCGTACTAGCAGCCGATTCTTTAACTTCGGCGGTGGCGACGATAGCGCTCTCGACATTTCCGCTGGCCGTGGTTCGGTCGGCAAGGAAGACCGGGCGCTGCTTCAGGAAACTCTGTTCGATCTGCTGGAATGCAAGCGGCTATTGGATCAGGTCCGCTAAAACACCCCTCACGCCGCCTGAGTTTGCTCAGGCGCAATCGCCACATTGGCGCGATGCGCGGCAAGGATCAGCGCGCGCCGCGCATAGGTGGCGGAACGCCGTCCTTCCAGGGCGGCTGCGCAGGCGGACAAGGCCTTGCGAAAATATTCGCAGGAAAAATCCGGCCATTGATCGGCAAGCAGCCAGGCTGCTTCACGAATCGACCTTACCATGTGGGTGGTTCCGGCAATGACCAAGGCGACCGGCCGCTGAAAGTCTCTGTCTAATGTCATGTCATGTTCTCCGCGGCTCATAACGCCACGGTTAACCATTGGTTCCGCAGAAAAAATCCGATGCGAATAATAAATTTTGGCCGTATATCGCGGGCTGTGGGATCGACGGCAAAGACGTGTCTGGCGTGTGTTTCGGCAATAAGAAAAGAATGTCAAAAAGGAATATTTTCTTAAATTTTGGAACAAATCAGGATGGCGCGCGTTATGGTTCGTGAAGAATAGCGTCATGCGGTGCGCCTCCTTCCGATCAGTGTGCTGGGCAACACGAAGTCATAGCAAAACCCGCCGATCGGACCAGGAATGATGTTTATGAAATCAGCCGCGGCTGGAGCGCTTTTGCTTGCGCTTTGTGGCACGCCAGCGATAGCCGCCTGCAATATTTCCGACGCGAGACTTGAAGAAGCCATTCTGGAAAAGCCGGAATTTCGAGATCCTCAAAACCGTTATCTCGTGCATGACCTGCGCAAATTGCGCGATGCGGCCTTTCTTCTGTGGAATTACGGGCTGGAAAAAGATTGCGAGCGGTTACTGGGCAATATTCGTGAATTGATCGCATCTCCGTTCATGGCGCGGTTGGGGACCAATGACGAAGACGCGACCGACCAGCAATTGGCCGCCGGCGAGCCGCAATGGCATAGGCTGGGCCAGGTCAAGGGAAGCCGTGGCACTGCCAATGAGGGGGCTTTGATCAGCATCAACGATCTTGATCCTGGCTTGCTGGTCAATGAAATTGTCGGTGCCGAGGTTCGGACTGCCGATGACAAGATCGTTGGCGAAGTTCGCAATGTGGTCATCGGCACCCGGGACCGGCAGGACTATGCAATCGTTGCGGCTGGCGGGTTCTTTGTACCGGGCAAGGATAGTCTCGTTGTTCCGCTTCGCTACCTGCTTGTCGATCGGGAAAGGAAGAGCTTCTTTCTGCGGATTTCGAATGCGCAGGTAAAGGCGGTTCCTTTGATGCCGGACCAGGATTATCAATGGTTGACCGACGAGACATGGCGCAAGACAAACGATGCGATTTTCGAGAGTTTGATTGCAGGACCCGGGCCAGATGAACCCACGAAAACCTCGAGAGACAGTGCCACAAAATGAGCGGTTAGCCAAAGCATGCTCTGACGGACGGGGACAAGCCGCTGGTTGCCATGCATGCCGTTTTGGTCGTCCGATGCAAATGTTTCATTAAAAACGATGTTTGCTATTCCACTGATCTCTATCCAAAGCCAGTGATGCATTGGTATCTTTGGACCGTGGCATAGCTCACCTATTTCACGCGCGGCCTAGCCGCACCTGGAAACAGCCTATCTCATCTTAGAAAAGCGACACCCCTTGACCAATCTTCCGCTCAACGAAATCCTGCCTCAGGACATCATCGATACATCCCGTGACGCAGTGCTGATTCTGAGCCAGGATCTGACTGTGCTTGCCGCCAATCAAGCCTTTTACGCCAACTTCCAGATCGCGTCAGAAGAGACGCTGGGGCGGCAATTATACGACCTGAAGGGCGGCCATTGGAATATTCCTCGGCTTCGATCGCTGTTGGAGCAGATCGTTCCGCTCGATACCGTCGTTAATGCTCACGAAGTTGACGTTGTTTTTCCGGATCTGGGCCATAGGATCATGCTGGTCAACGTGCGGAGGGTTCAACGCACGAGCGATGCTGAAAGCCTGTTTTTGATGTCGATTGACGACATTACAGAAGCGCGTCTTGCTAGCGCAGAGGCTGAGCGGAGCTGGATTCTTGCGCAGAATATTGTCGATACGGTCCGTGATCCACTGCTGGTGCTGGAGCACGACATGAGCGTTGTTTTTGCCAGCCGTTCTTTCCTGAAACTTTTCGGCGTTCAATCCACGGAGGTTGTCGGCCAGCAGTTGAAAACGCTCGGGGACGGCCAGTGGAATGTGGCGGCGCTCAACGATCTTCTGGAACGTGTTCTGCCGCGCGACGAGCATGTCGATGGCTTGCTGCTGGAGGACGATTTTCCCGGTCTGGGCCGGCGTGTGTTCAAGATCAATGCCAGGAAAATATTTCGACCAGGCAATCATGTCACTCGGATGCTCGTCGTGTTCGAGGATGCGACTGAGGCCGTGATGCTTGACAGACACAGGGATATATTGGCAGCGGAACTGGCGCACCGTATCAAAAACAGCTTGCAGATCATTTCCTCTTTCGTCTCTCATGAGATTCGCCGTGCCGCAGAACCCTGCGCTGAAGGATATAAGGCCATGCAGGCGCGGATCAGGGCCGTTGCCGAGCTTTACGACGTGATTGCTCAATCCAGTGCCTTTGGCCCCGTCAACATGGAAACCTATCTGAAAGGCATCACCACCACGATCCGTAAGAGCCTTTTGAGCCCGAATTCGAACATCACGATCAGCACCAAGACCGAGCCGTTGAGCATTCAACCCGATTATGCCGTATCGATCGGCTTGATTGTCAATGAACTCGCCACCAATGCCGTGAAATATGCCTTTCCATCGGGGCAGGGCGAGGTTGTTCTTGGCTTTCAGCGCCGGGAAGGTGAAGTCGCGTTGACCGTCAGCGACAATGGAATCGGTCTCAGCGGCAAATCGGAAGGGTCGGGGCTTGGCACCCAGTTCGTCAAAGCCTTTGTCAAGCAACTCGGCGGTTCCCTGGCCAGCGCGACAAGCTCCAACGGCACGACGTATACCGTCAGGCTTCCACCGTCGATCTTGGCGGAATGAGCTTTGAGGTGTGTTTTGCGCGTTTTTGATCTGTCCGGGCAAAATTCCGCTTGCGCCCGAAAGTCAAAAACTCTAAGTGAACCTTGCTCTTAGGAGCGGGTCGGGGCGTAGCGCAGCCCGGTAGCGCACTTGACTGGGGGTCAAGGGGTCGCAGGTTCAAATCCTGCCGTCCCGACCATTTATTTCAATCACTCCCCCCCAGGTTTGGGTGATTGCCTCTCTTCAAACCATATGGCGATTTTGAGCGTTACAGTGCCTTACACTCAGGTTTGCTGAAGCCCTTTTATTGTGGGGAGAGGCGGCGGCTTTGTGCTCGCGTATTCCTTTCAGGGCGTAAGTTAATCTCAATAGTTTTATGTTTATAATGTATAATGCTTTTTTTGCGGTGCACATAATAGACAGATTTTTTCTGTAACCCTCTATATTTTAAGGGTTATTCTCAGGTTTTCTGGGCTTTGAAGAGACTGGACAGGCTGCAAAAGCACCGAATGGTGTAGCTCCGGTATCGATAAAGTCCGGTCTCTGCCTTATATTGGGTGCAGTGCAGCAATATGCCTTGTCGTTGGTCCTCATAACCTTCGAGATTAGCATGCGATGATATTCACCATGAGTTTTTGAGGGCCAGAAGTATTGGCGGCTTGTGAAGCAGACGAGAGAATGCAGCCGTCAGGAAGGCAGATGCGATGCGATTGAATGTTCCAAAATCGGTGGCCGCCATGGTTCGCCGCCAAAAAAAACTACAAAAGGCATTTGTGGATTTGGTTGAGAGCGCCACGCCGCGCGAGAAGGTCGCGCCGAAACCAAGAAAGCCCGCCCAGCCACGCCTTGTTGAAAACACCAGCTTTGGGAGCAATCCCGGACATTTGCGGATGATGACCTATGTGCCTCCTGGCTTGCCGCCGAGCGCGCCGCTGGTGGTCGTGCTGCACGGCTGTGGACAGACGGCCAAGGATTTCGATGATGGCAGCGGCTGGAGCCGTCTGGCACGTCAGCACGGTTTTGCGCTGCTTTACCCCGAACAGCGCAGTTCCAACAATCCGAATGGGTGTTTCAACTGGTTTCGCCCGAGTGCTGTTGCCCGTGACCGTGGTGAGACTGGCTCGATCCGCCAGATGATCGACACCATGGTCGAGGCCCATGGCCTCAGCACCGACAATATTTTCATCATGGGCCTGTCAGCCGGTGGTGCGCTGGCCGCTGCGGCTCTCGCCGCCTATCCCGATATCTTCAAGGCGGGTGCCGTAGTCGCAGGCCTACCAGTTGGTGGCGCACGGGATGCGATGAATGCCTTGAACATCATGCATAATGGTGTGGCCAAAGCCCCGGATGAATGGGCGCAACTGGTTTATCAGGCCGCGCCCGAAGGTCAGGACTGGCCAAGGATTTCGATCTGGCAGGGCAGGGATGACAATGTCGTCCATCAGAAGAATGCCGATGCGCTGGTCATTCAATGGCTTGCCGTGCATGGCTTGCTGGACGGCAAGGCAAAGCCCGTGGCCTATGGCCGGAGCGACGGCTATGTCTGGCATGACGCAGACGGTGCGATCAAGGTGGAATATGCCGTAATGGATGGCCTGGGGCATGGCTTGCCGATCAAGGCGGGTGAGGGGCAGGCAATGCCCTATATGCTGCCTGGCGACCTGCATTTGCCATCCCTGCTCGTAGAAAGCTGGGGTCTCGACGTGGCGGAAGGCAAACGCAAGGTCGCATGATCCGCCGACATTTGAAAATTACGCATGAATTATAAAGCCTTACAGAGCTGTGCGTTTTAAAACGCACAGCTCTGTAAGGCAAACGCGCGGGCTAAGGATTATTTCTGTTCGACGGCGACGCCGTCCTTGCCAATGCTGAGCTCAACGCCCTTTGGCTTGGTTTCCTCGTGATAGGCATAGGCCCCGAGGCCAACGACGATGACGACCAATGCGCCGATGATCAAGTAAAGACCGTTTGTGCGGTTCATGCTGTCCCTCTTCTGTCCGTCCGCCAACTGTTTCGGCTGAACGCGCTGCTTAATGCGACAGAAGAGAAATTGTTCCATGCGTGCGAAAAAATACCTGTCAGTTGCCTTGGGTCATTCGCCAATCTGATTGGCGAGCCGCAAGGTCGTGTGGTCTCCGGGCGTTCGAAGTCTGCTGTCGGTTTCGTGTTTAATCACCGGGCATGGCGTGGTTTGCGGCAGTAGGTCCCGGTAGATCGCCAGTGTTTCGGCCACCATTTTTTCAAGCCGGTAGTTGTTACGGCGGCTCAAGGCCCCCGCTGTAAGCTGCGCCCGCATCAAGGGATCGCGAAAGGCGACCATGGCGTCTGCAAGCGGCTTGATCTCATCGCTATTGGGCACGGCAAAGCCGTTGACGCCATTTTCCAGCACCACACTCGTTCCGCCCACTGCTGTCAAAACGAGGGGAAGGCCACCGGCTGCGGCCTCCAGCATCGCATAGGACATAGCCTCGTAGCGGCTCGGAGCAACCAGGATGTCGAAGGCCTGGATGGCGTCATGTCCGCTCATGTCGCTGCGGATCTGGGCCTTGCCGTCAAGGCCAAGGGTCTGGATCATGGCGCGCAATTCCGCTTCCCGCTCGCCGCTGCCGATCATCACCAGGCGAGCCTGGGGCATCTGATCTGCAATACTGGCAAAGGCGCGGATTAACCGCTCCGGGGCTTTCTGGGCCACGAGCCTGCCGATGAAACCGAAAACCAGGTGCTCATGGGCAATGCCGAAGTGCGCGCGTGTCTGCGAGCGTACGTCGCCGGGCGGATATTTGACGCCATTGGCGACAATGCGGAGTGTACGCGCCGGAATGCCCAGCGCGATGGCGTGATGATATTCGTCCGGTGAAACGCAAATGACCCGGTCGCTGAAAAATCGTCCAAGCAGCCGTTCCACGCCGCCATAAACCAGACGGCCTTTGGAGCCGAGCGTCGGGTCCATAGTGCGGAAGGCGTGGGGCGTGTAAAGCACCGGTGGATTGCGCCCGGGCAGGGTTGCCAGCCGGGTCAGCGCACCTGCCTTGGAACTGTGGCCATGGACGATGTCGAATGGGCCTTTGTCGCGGATCAGCCGCCCTAGCGCCCTATAGGAGGCGAGATCCCAGGGGCCAACTGCACGGTGCATGTCCAGCGCTATGATCTCGTGCAGCGGCAGGGCCAGCAATTCGTCAACGAACCGGCTTTCGGCTCTTAATGGAGAATAGACCGCCGTCACCGTCTGGCCGCAGGCGGCGAGGCCTGCGCAAAGATCGATGAAATGCCGGCCGGAGCCACCGCCGCTCGGCTCCAAGACCTGCAAGATCCGCAGATGCTGCCCATCGGCAATTCCCTGGCCATCTCTCACGTTTTCCTCCACCAAACGCTTCCCCTGATGTTCAGTTGTGTCTTTGCCAATTGATTTCCAGTGCCCTGCATCCCCAAAGGATTCCGAACAGCAGGTACACATGTCGCCAGTGATCGATATCGATGACATTGCCGATCAGGGCGTGGCCGATCAGCACGATCCAGGCAATCATCAGATAGGGTTGCCAAGGACGGTCGTAGAGCAGACATTTGAAGCCGAAGCAAATGCTCCAGACCAGCATGGCGATAAAACAGACGAAGCCGAGCCAGCCATAGGATGTCAGGGTTTTCAGCCAGATATTGTGCTCATCCTCCGGAAAGATCTTGCTGAACACCATCGGCCCGATCCCGAGGGGCTTTTCCATCGACATCAGGAAGCCGATCTTGTGGCGCTCGAAGCGCCCGAGATGGCCGCCATCATAGTCCTGTACAAGCTGGGTGCGGCTGGAAAACAGGTCGCGCACCTGCTGGAATTGCAGGGCTACGGTCAGCGCCACAACAAGAGCGATGGCCGCCGTCAGTGCCAGCAGCACGATTTTCAGGCGGAAGGCACCGCTGCGCTCCTTGATCAGCAGGATCAGCACCATGGCAATGGCGCTAAACAGAAAAAGCGCCCAGGCCGCCCGGGAAAACGACAGGAACACGCCAAGTGCGAGGATCAGTAGGCAAAGGATCTTCCAGGGCGCGTCCAGCAGCCTGCCAGTCAGAAGGCCATGGATCAGGTAGAGCGACGGCGCGATCAGAAACGGGCCAAACACATTGGGGTCCTGAAAAGCCCCCATGGCCCGGTCATAGCGCGTAAACATCGCAGCGCCGGGAAAGGCGTGGAAATAGCCCAGGATGCCCAGAAGGGCGGTGGCGACTGCGGCCAGAACCCAGGCGTTGAAAATCAGTCGCAGCCGTTCGTGCCGTTCCTCGATGATCGCTGCATAGAAAACCGAAGTCACAGCCAAGAAGGTCGAGACGGCAACATAGAGCGGGCCTTCATTGAGGTCCGTCATTGTTGTCAGCGAGATCAGGCCGCCGACATTGAAGGTGAGCATCAGCGCCAGAAGCGGTGCGACGCTGCGAGAAATTTTCAGGCCCAGCAGGAACCACAGGGGGATCTGTGCTGCCATGAACAATTCGTAAGGGGCTGGCTCCATGAACACGAAGCCGAGCAAGAATACGCCAAAGCCGACCAGTGCCGATCCCGTCAGGGTTATGGCCGCAAAGCCTGGCCGGAAAGGCGGGCTGCTATGGTGGCTGACCGCACTCAATAAGCGTTTTCCGTGTTGAATAGGCTGATCGGCGTCATCAACAGGATTTTCAGGTCAAACAGCAATGACCAGTTTTCGATATAATAGAGGTCATGGGCGGTTCTGCCCTTGATCTTGTCGTCGCTATCGATTTCGCCGCGCCATCCCTTGATCTGCGCCCAGCCTGTCACGCCAGGTTTGACCCGGTGGCGGGCGAAATAGCTCTCGACGATTTCGCTGTAATGGCGGTTGCGGGTTTGCGCCATGACCGCATGCGGACGTGGCCCGACCAGCGAAAGATCGCCGCGCAATACATTGAACAATTGCGGCAATTCATCCATCGACGATTTGCGCAGCCAGCGGCCGACGGTTGTGACGCGCGGATCGTTCTTGGTGACGGCCAGCTTGGCGGTCGGGTCGCTCATTTCCGTATACATCGAGCGGAATTTCAGGACCTTGATGACTTCATTGTTGAAACCATGGCGCTTCTGCACAAACAGCACCGGCCCTTTGGACGTGGATTTAATGGCTATGGCGGCCAGAACCATGACCGGCCAGAACACGGCCAAGGCCGCCAGGCTGAAAATGATGTCGAAGGCCCGTTTGGCAACCTGGTCCCAGTCGCGGATAGGCTTGTCGACCAGATCCAGCATCGGCAGATCGCCGACATGGGAATAGGCGCGGGGTCTGAATCTCAGGCCGTTCGAATGGGCCGCCAGCCGAATATCCACTGGCAGGACCCAAAGCAGTTTCAGCAATTCCAGGATACGCGCTTCTGCGGTGATTGGCAGGGCGATAATCAGCATGTCGATCCGTGTTTCGCGTGCAAAGGCCACCAGTTCGGCAACGGTGCCGAGCTTGGGATAACCCGCGACGATATTGGGCGACCGGTCGCCTTGTCGATCGTCAAATATACCGCAGATCCGGATATCGTTATCCTGCTGGCTTTCCAGCGTGCGGATCAATTGTTTGGCAGGCTCTCCACCGCCAACCACCACGGCGCGTCGCTCTATGATGCCGTTACGGGTCCAGCTGCGAATGGCCAGTGCCATGCCATAGCGTTCAAGCAGGAGAAACAGAGCCGAGATTGCCGCCCAGGTCGCCAGCCAGCTGGCGCTAAACAACTGGGCATTCCAGGCAAAGTGGATGCCGACCATCAAGGCGACAACCAGAAGCCAACTGGTCAGGGCTCGCTTTACTGAGCGGAACGGACGGCGCAGCGTATGTATCTGGTAGCCGTCGGCAAATTGCGTGAACAGGACAAAAACCACCGCACCAAGGGCGCCGAAAGCACCGATGTGCAGGAGTGTGTCGATCGGTCCGTCCATTGTTAGCCAGCCGGAAAGCAGGCTGGTGGCGATCAACCAGGAAAATTCCAGCAGACCGAATTGCCCGAGCATGATGCTGGGCGAGCGATTGGCACGGCGTAATTGCTCCGCCACCCGGCTGGCGAGCGGTGACAATTCGACGGTCGGAGACGATGAAGAGCCGCTTGCGCCGGTCTGTTCAGCCTCTTCCTTCAGTTTTTGACGGAGCTTTGCTACATCCAAAGTCTCTAGCGCCTTCATCGCGGCAATTCATTTTGCAACGTTTGTATACCGCAAATGTGCTAAAAAACCTTTAGCTTCGGCAGGACCCGTCCCACGATGATGCAGGTCGCAGCGGCTGTCAAACCGAATGATCGCGGTAAAGCGTCAGCATTTTCTCAGCCATGGCAGAGGCTGAAAATCGGGCATGGAAGAGCGTTGGGTCCGGCATGACCACCTGTTTCCAGTCGGGCTCGGTCAGTGCCTTGACCATGGTAGCGGCCAGTTCCTCGACATTGTCGGGCGCAACAAGTGCGGCGCTGGTTTTGCCCAGGGCTTCTGGAATGCCGCCGACAGCGCTGGCAATCACTGATTTTCCGGCTGCAATCGCCTCCAGCACAATATAGGGCATGGATTCGGCCCTGGAGGGGACGACGACAATATTGCTGAAGGTAAAGGCTTCCGAGACCCGCATGGCAGGCAGCAATTGCATGCGAAGGCCAAGGCCGCGCTGGTGAATCTGGTGCTCGTAGGTGTCGCGATCTGGGCCGTCGCCGATGACAGCGGCAGTCAGCGGACGACCCAGCAGCCGTTCAGCCTCCAGCACGGCATTGATGAAGACGTCAGGGCCTTTCAGATCGCGTAACATGCCGATAAAGACGAAATCCACGGCTGCGTCACGCAGTGGCACAGGTCGAAATTCGCTGTCGCTGATCCCGTTCAAAATCAGTCGGGAGTCGCAGCTTGGTTTTCCCACCTTGTACCCGTAGGACCATTGCTCGAAGCCACAGACAAAGGCGATGGCTTCGGTCTGGCGTTCCAACAGCTTTTCCAGTGCAAAGATCAGCCTGCCAACTGGCCTGTTGCGGCGATAATGCAGGCTGCCGCCATGTGGCGAATAGATGCGGACAACCTTTGATCCCTGCATGCGAAGGGTCGTGCCAATGATGCGGGCGAGCGCGCCGCCCTTGGCGCCGTGACCATGCAGCACATCGGGTTTCAGGCTCTTGATATGCCGATAGCAGGAGCGTACCGCGCTGATATCGTCAAAGCCGATGGCGCGCCGGATCGGCTGGCGGATAAGGCCGAGCTTCAGGCGGGGCAACAATTCCTCAAACAGGGCGGCCTCATGGTCGCCGCCGGTGCTGCTGTCGCAGATGATGCCGACGGAATGGCCAAGCGCGTCGTGATGCTCGACCAGATCGCGCACATGCCTGAAAATGCCGCCAATTGGCGAGCGGAAGCAATGAATGATCCGCAGCCTATTTTCATCCGGCATCAGAACAGCCGTTCGCGCACATAAACCGTGTCACCGGCAATGATCGGGTCGGTGATCGGCACCCGACCGGTGGCGATGGTACCATTGACCTTGCGGGTCACATCCACATCGCGTTCGTTGGCGCGGCTGGTGAACCCACCAGCTACGGCGATGGCATTCTGCACCGTCATGCCCGGCACATAGGAATACTGCCCCGGCTGGCCGACTTCGCCCATGACGAAGATCGAGCGGTAGCGGTCGATCTCAATGCTGACATCGGGATCGCGCAGATAGCCCTTGCGCAGCCGCTGGGCAATGGTGCCTTCCAACTGCGGCATGGTGGTGCCCCGCGCCGCGACCTGGCCGATCAGCGGAAAGGCGATATAGCCGGCCTGGTCTACGGTATAGGTATTGCTCAGATTGGCCTGGTCGAACACGGTGATGCGCAGCCGGTCGCCGCTGTCCAGCCGGTAGGGCTGGATCGTCGCTTCCTGGAAGACTTTCGAAGCCGGCTTGTAGGTGGCGCAACTGGAAAGCGCCGCCAGCAGGGTGACGGCAACAGCCAGCAAGATCTGTTTGGCGGTGACCATGCGCACGCTCCCATAGAAGATAATCATGTTCTTATCGGCCAGTATGGTTAAGGGAGTGTAAAGATCGCAGCGCAAGTCCGGCAAGCTTATCTTGCAATCGCTGCCATGACCACAGGCGGTTAACGCTTGAGTTACTATGTTCGTTTACGCTCCGGACAGATTTGAAGGAGGGATGGAATGTCGGGTCAACCGGTCGCCGCCCATCAGGACGTAGATATCGATCTCTTGCAGCTGTTTCGCGCCGTCTGGCAGCGAAAGGGCAGGGTATTGCTCGTCACCTGTCTGGCGGCTGGCGTAGCCTTCGCCGGGGCCAGCATGATCCGTCCAACCTACCGCGCCGAAACCACGGTGCTGATCGAGCCGCGCGCGCCCAATTACGATGCAGAAAATGCCAAGTCGGCGGCCTCGGAACCGGTGCTGGACGAGCTGAATATTGCCAGCCAGGTGCAATTGTTCCGCTCGGTGGATCTGATCCGCCAGGTGGTGAAGGATCTCAAGCTCTATGAACTGACCGAATTCGATCCCGATCTGCATCCCTCCGCCCTGTCGGATCTGATGGTGATGCTGCATCTGAAAAAGAACCCACTCGATCTGGCGCCTGAAGACCGGGTGATCCGCACCTTCCTGGAAAAGCTTCAGGTCTATCAGGTGGAGAAGTCGCGGGTTATCGGCATCGAGTTTTCCTCCAAGGATGCACGGCTCGCCGCCGCCATTCCCAATGAAATGGTCAAGGTCTATCTAGCGCTCCAGAGCGGCGCCAAGCTTGATAGCAATGAGGACGCGGCCCGCTGGCTGGAACCTGAAATTTCCAACCTGCGCCAGAAGGTGTCCGACGCGGAAAAGAAAGTCGCGGACTATCGCCGCAATGCCGATCTGCTGTCGACCGGCGAGGGCGGCACATTCGCCTCCAAGCAGCTCAACGATATATCGACGGAATTGGCGCGGGTGCGCACCGACCGGGCCAGTGCGCAGGCACGGGCCGAAAATGCCAAGGCATCGTTGAAGGCCGGGCGATCAACCGACAATCTCGATATCGTCATGGCCTCTCCTGCCGTGCAACAGTTGAAACAGGCGGAAGCCGCCGTACAGGCGCAGATTTCCGACCTCTCCACCAGCCTTCTGGACGGTCATCCACGCATCAAGGCGCTGCGGGCGCAATTGGCCAACCTGCGCCAGCAACTGGCCGAAGAGACCAGAAAAGTGGTTTCCAGCTTGGAAACCGAGGCCAATGTGGCGCGGATGCGCGAAGCGGAACTTGACCGGCAGCTGACGACCCTCAAGGCACAAAGCGCCAAGGCTGGGGACAGCCAGGTCGGACTTGCCGCATTGGAGCGGGAAGCCAGCGCGCAGCGGCAATTGCTGGAAACCTATCTTGCCCGCTACCGCGAAGCCACCAGCCGGTTGGACAGCAATGCAACGCCTGCCGATGCCCGGGTGATTTCCCGCGCCTCCGAGCCGAGTGAACCGAATTTTCCCAAGGTCCTGCCAATTACAGTGGTGGCCGCCATGGCGGCTCTGGTGTTGAGCATGATCGTCATCATGCTGGCGGAGTTGTTCAGTGGCCGGGCGCTGAAGCCTGTCGGCCCGGTCGATCCAGACCGCAGCGGGCGGTTTGCGCAGGAATATCCCCGCCGCCGGACCGGTGAGCCTGCCTTTGACGAACCGCTAGCCACGCCCACAAGGCAGAGGCCAAGACTGGATACGGCGGCTGCGGCGATCGCAGCGACGGCAGCGGCCGAAAGGATCGAAAAGGAAACCCCGCCCATCGCACCGGTAGATCCTGAACGTGAAAGCGGTCAACATCACGCGGCCTTCACCGATGCCGATCATGAGTTTTCAATCGCGTCGGTGGCGCGTTATCTGACGAGACATGGTGTTTCCAAAGCGGTGGTCATCTCGCCTTCCGGCGATGATGGTTCAGCGGCAACCGTGCTTTTGGCACGCGCCGTGGCCAAAGCCGAACGCACGGTGATCCTGATCGACATGACCGGCTCCGGTTATCCGACAGCGCTGATGGCCGAGCGAAACGATCTGCCCGGGGTGACCGATCTGCTGTGCGGCGACGTGGCCTTCGGCGAAACCATCCATTCCGACCGATTGTCAAACGCCCATATCGTGCCGAAGGGCAATAGCGATATCCGTCAGGCGCTGCGTGGCATCGAGCGGCTGTCCATGGTGGTCGAGGCGCTTGCCGACGTTTACGATCTGGTCCTGATCGAATGCGGCCCGGCCAGCGCCGATAATGTCGTTGGCCTGTGCAAGGCCCAGGACCATGAAGTCATTCTTTCCGCGCCCAATCCGGACCGCAAGCAATTGGCGCAGATTATGTCCGCCTTCGAAGCTGTGGGCTATAGTGATCTGGTGCTGATGAGTGACGACAGTGCGATGACGCCGGATGATGGTGGCCAGCGGGTGGCTTAGACTTTGTCCGGGAAAAGGCAGATTCGGTTTTCCCTTGTAGACTTCAGGCTCTAATCCTTGCCCGGATCATCCGCCTGCGCATTGCTACGGGCGCGGAGTTTTTGCAGGGCGCTGTAAAGGTGTGGATGCCCCTTGATGAACGCCTTGGAGCGGATCAGGCTACGCTCCGCTGTGGCGGCTAGCTTTCCCAGAGGGGTCACTGGCAGCAAAATATCGTGTTGCACGGTTTCCATAGGACACCAGCTTCGCTTGTAGATCTGGTCGCCGAGGCCGAAGTCGAACAGGGTGGCCCCCTCGGCGCAGCATTGTTCGATCATCAGCCAGAACAGCAATTCGCCGGGGCTGGTCTCCGGGGCAATGCTTTCGTCTATCGAGCCGAACTGGCAGATAACGTGATCGCCCTTGCGTGACAGACCGGCGATGGCGGCAATATTGCCGTTATGATGACTGCCCGATAACCGCAGCGCATGCAGCTCCAGCGGCACGTTCAATCCGCCTGCCTCGCTTTGCAGCAGCAACTGGAAGAATGCCTGTGTCTCCGGCTCCTGAAACACGTCCGGCAGACCGAGGGTTTCGAAGCGGACGGCTTTTTGCCGGAAGAACATATCCAGCAGCCAGGCTTTCTGCTCTTCACCGGATGTAATAATATGTTCGAAACCACCGCTCGCTTCCAGCTTGCGGACTTGGTTGCGGTATTTCTTGCGCCGCCGTTTGGCGTTGATCTGGGAGAGTGTCTGTTCGAAGTCGCCTAGAAGCGGCAGTTGGAAAGCATGGTTCTGATGTTCGACAGCCGGTAGGCCAGCCAGGGGATGAGACAATCCACGCCAGGAGAACGGAATATTGCCGAGATGAACGAGATCGGCATGCCCGGTCATCGCCTGGACAATCTGCTTTCCCAACTGTTTGACCGTGTCCGGCTCGATTTGCTGGAAAAAATCCGGGTCGAACAGGCCGGTATTGATATTGGTGAAGCGGGTGGCAATGAAGCTTGCCTTGCGGATCATCGCATGACGGGTGATTTCCAGCGGCAGGATGAACAGGCTGCGTCCGTTGCTGCGGCCATGCAGGATGGCCAGCGGATTGCCATGGGTTTTTACCCAGGCGCGGCACCAGTCATAACCTTGGTGCAGCGACAGTTGGTTGTTGCGCTCCAGACAGCGCCAGTCGGCCTCCAGCGGCTCCATCGCGGGCAGAACGTCCACAGCGATATCTGCCGCAGAAGCTTGGCCGCTGGCGGTTTCAGTCAGCCGTTTCGGATCGATCATCGCCACGCTGCATTCTCCGGTCCTGTCGAGGCAGCACCAGCTTATCCGGTTTGTATTTAAGGATCATGCAACACAGCGGATTATTTGCGAACCGGACCCGCCATCCATTTGATGATCGCCATGGCTGGCAGGATCCAGACCACGCCGGACAGCAGGAAATAGGTGAGATGCACCCACCAGGGTGACTGTGCCAATGTCAATGTGGCAATGGTGGTGGCCAGCACCGCGTAAAGCATGACAAGCACGACGATCAAAATCGTCCCGATGAATTTGCGCAGTCTGACCGGCATGCTATGACCCTGATTGCAGGACGCGACGCGATGTCGCAAACCTTCCGCCCTTGTTTTGCACCGGGTGCTGATGCAAATCAACTGGAATGCACCCGTTCCCCTGGCAAGACTGCGTTCTGACCGGGATTATGCCGTAGAATGGAGAGATTGGACCGATGACCATCGCCAGCACCGCTTCACCCGTCCCGGCAGCCGCCGCCCTCGATCGGCAGAGCCGCAACCGTCGTGCCCTGCGCATCTGGCTCGGCCTGGTGATTCTCGCGCTGTTTGCCCTGGTTCTGGTTGGGGGTGCGACGCGGCTCACCAATTCGGGCTTGTCGATTACCCAATGGAAGCCGATCCACGGTGTCATTCCCCCGTTGAGCGCGGCGGAATGGGAGGAGGAGTTCAAGCTCTACCAGCAAATCCCGCAATATGAGCTGGTTAACAAGGGCATGACGGTCGAGGCGTTCAAGACGATTTTCTGGTGGGAATGGGCGCATCGCTTCCTGGCCCGCAGCATCGGCGTGATCTTTGCTTTGCCGCTGGTGTTTTTCTGGGTCACCGGACGGATCGAGAAGCGTTTGCGCTGGCCGCTGGTCGGCATACTTGCGCTCGGCGGCTTTCAGGGCTTCATCGGCTGGTGGATGGTATCGTCGGGCCTGTCGGAGCGCACGGAGGTCAGCCAATACCGGTTGGCAACTCATTTGGTTACAGCCTGTCTGATCTTCTCATCCTGTGTCTGGGTGATGCGTGGCCTTGCCCGCCATAGCGCCGACCCGGCCCCGACCGCGCATTCGAGGCATTGGGCGATAGCGCTGCTGTGCCTTGTGCTGTTCCAGATCTATCTGGGGGCGCTGGTGGCAGGGCTGGATGCGGGCATGTCCTACAATACTTGGCCGCTGATGGATGGCGCGCTGATACCCGGTGATCTGCTGGTCCAGCATCCCGTCTGGCTGAATTTCTTCGAAAATCCGAAAACAGTGCAGTTCGTGCATCGCATTGGCGCCTATACCGTGTTTCTGGTGGCGCTTTATCACATGGTCTCGTCGTTGCGGGCGGCACCGGGAACCACCCATGCGCGCCGCAGCGTCGTCTTGTTTGCCATCGTCTGCTGTCAGGCGGCGCTGGGGATTTCCGCGCTGTTGATGCAGGTGCAGCTTCATGCGGCGCTTGCCCATCAGGGCGGCGCGCTGATCCTGCTCGGCTTTACAGTCGCGCATCTGCGCGGCTTCTATGGTGCCTATCCGCTACCCAAACCGGTAGCCTGAATAGGCTTTGCCCAGTGCCAGACCGTTAAACGTCCGCACGCCCTTGTCCGCACCCGCAGCCCCTGCGGCCACGAACAGCGGCACAAGATGGTCATGGTCAGGCACATGGCAGGCAAGTGCATCCGGATTTTGATTCCAGAGGCTGAGCGTTGCTGCACGGGCATCCGGATCGGATATTTCCACCGCTGCGGTCAGCCAATCATCAAACCGCTTGGCAACGGCCTCATGGTCGGCATCGCGGCGGCGAAACATCGGCATATTATGGTAGCTCATGCCGGACGCGATGATCAGCACATTGTCATCGCGCAGCGATTGCAAGGCCTTGCCGATCTCCAGATGGCTTTCCGCATCCAGCGTATTCTTCAGCGACAGCATCACGACAGGCACATTCGCATCCGGATAGGCGACCATCAGCGGAACGAAGACGCCGTGATCGAAGCCGCGCGAATCGTCTTCAGCCGAGGGAATGCCCGCCTGTTGCAGCAACTCGCGGACATGGGCGGCCAGCGTCGGATCGCCTTTAGCTGGATAGGTTATCTCATAGGTATGAGCGGGAAAGCCATAATAATCATAGAGCATGCCGGGGGCTGCTGCCGTGCTGACGGTGACCTGCGGTTCCTTTTCCCAATGGCCGGAGACGATGAGAATGGCCTTCGGCGTGACGCCGAGATCGGCAGGCAGGCCTTGCAGAAAGGCTGCCAGATCGTCCCAGGGGCCTTTACCCTGATCGTCTTTCGGGAACTCCATGAAGGGCCATGGCCCGCCGCCATGGGGGATGAAATAAACGGGAAGACGGCTATCGGTCATGGGTGGCTCCTGAACATATGGCTCGATTGTACGCCGCAGGAGGAACCAGCACGAGAGGCGGATCAGTCGACAAACTGTTCAGCAAGTATGGACCGGGCAAGCCGGGCAAAGCCAAGCCGCTCGGCAAGATTGGTATTGCCGGATGCGGTCAGCGGGCGGCTCAGCGTCCACGCGCAGGAAAGACCCGCATGGGCTGCGGCATAGCTGAGGATTTTGCGTGGCGAACAGCCCAATGCCAATGAAAACCGCTGGCTGAGGTCTAGCGCGCGCTGGCGATCAAGAACGAGATCCGGGGCGTGGAGCGGATTGCCGAAGACATTGGCGACATCATAGGCCGGATCGCCCAGCAGACCCTGTGGATCGATGGCCAGCCAATTGCCACTGTCATCGCCGATAATATTATCGTGGTGCAGGTCGCCGTGCAGCGGCTTGATATCCTGTTGCTTGGCAAGCAGGCTGCGGGCAAGTGCTGCCGTCCAATGGATGATCTCGGCGATGGCCGGGTCAGACATGGTTTTCTCAAGCGCAAACAGGGCGTTGAAATGGGCCTTTAGGGGCATCAGCGCATCGGGAACAGGGTAGGGCGAGGGCGCATGCAGGCGCGCCAGCACCTTGACGATGATCTCCGTGGCTGCGGGATCTCCGACCTTGCCAAGATGATGGCGCAGCAGCATGTCACCCGCATCGTCCAGCAGGGCGATATCGCCAGCCTGATCGATGAGCGGGATGGCTCCATCGCCAGCCCGCCAGCGCAGAAAATCCAGGCCGGGTCGTTCGCCTCTACCCTCCGGCTTCAGGGCTTTGACAACGACGGGGCGTTCGTCCTGCATGGCGCGGTAAACGAGGCTGCTAGGGGTATCGGCGATCAGACTGACATGCGAAAGCCCCCATTTCTCTATCAGAGACTGACGAAACACGGGGGCCTTCAAAGGGCTGCTCAAACAATTAAGCCGACAGCATCAGGTCCATGTTCTGGACCGCAGCGCCGGATGCTCCCTTGCCGAGATTGTCCAGCACGGCGACGAGATTGACATGGCCATTGCCTGAATTGCCGAACACGAAGAGCTTCATCGTATCCTTGCCCACCAATTCCTCGGCATCGACCCGGCCGAGTTTGGCGCTGTCTTCCAGGGCGACGACCTTGACGATGTCCTGCCCGGCGTAATGGGCGGAAAGCGCCGCATGGATGCTTTCTACGGTCGCGCCATCGGCCAGATCCTCCAGGAACAGTGGAACCTGCACGATCATGCCCTGCGGGAACCGACCGACCGAAGGCGAAAACAGGGGGGCGCGATCCAGCAAGCCATGGGCCTGCATTTCCGGCACATGCTTGTGCTTAAGGTTCAGGCCATAGACATAATTATTGACGGTCAGATGCTCGGGATGGCTCTTGTCTTCCATCTGCGCGATCAACTGCTTGCCGCCGCCGCTATAGCCGGACACGGCATTGACCGACACCGGGTAGCCGTTCGGCAGGATGCCAGCCGCCCGCAGCGGCCGGATCAGCGCGATAGCGCCGGTCGGGTAGCAACCGGGATTGGCAACGCAGCGGGCCGAGCGGATCTTGTCACCCTGGGCTTTGTCCATTTCGGCAAAACCATAGGTCCAATCCGTCGCGACGCGGAAGGCGGTGGACGTATCGATGATCCGCACACTGTTGTTGCCGGCTAGCATCGACACGGCCTCTTTCGAAGCGTCGTCGGGCAGGCACAGAATGGCGATATCGGCGCTGTTGAGCATGTCCTCGCGCAGGGCGGCATTGCGGCGCTGCTCTTGCGGAATCGACAGCAACTCCACATCGCGGCGGTCGGCCATGCGGCTGCGGATTTGCAGACCGGTGGTGCCGTGTTCGCCGTCAATGAAGATTTTCGCTGTCATTTTACCCTCTCTTTTCAGGAGATTGCCCGCTTTTGCGGATTCAAATCCTGAATTGCTTGAATCAGTTTATCAACCAGATCGCGCCAGTCGTTCAGCGCGCAGACCCAGCATATACATCGCCACCGTTGCCCCTGCAATGGCAGTGATATCGGCATGGTCATAGGCGGGCGCCACCTCGACTATATCGGCTCCTCTTATGTCGAGCGGATGAAGGTTTTGCAGAACCGAGAGGATTTTTGCGCTGGATGGTCCACCTGCCACAGGTGTGCCGGTGCCGGGGGCAAAGGCAGGGTCGAGGCAATCGATGTCGAAGGTGAGATAGGCGGGTTGGCCCGCCGTATGTTCGACAATCAGCGCAGAGATCTCGGCAGCGCGCATCTCTTCCACCTGATGACCATAGAGCATGCGGATGCCGCAATCGTCAGGCGCATGGGTGCGAATGCCAATCTGGATCGAACGGGACGGGACGATCAGGCCTTCGCGCACCGCCCGTCCGACGAAGGAACCGTGGTCGATCCGGTTGCCATCGTCGAACCAGGTATCCTGATGGGCATCGAACTGCACCAGCGCCAGCGGCCCATGTTTGGCGACATGGGCCTTCAGCAGCGGCCAGGTGATGAAATGGTCGCCGCCAAGCGTCAGCAGGAAGTTTGCCTTTGAGAGAATATCGGCCGCTTCCTTTTCAATGGTAGCCGGTGTTTCCCAATGGTTGCCGTAGTCCAGACGGCAATCGCCGTAATCCACGGTGGGCATGGCCGCAAACAGGTCGCGCTCGAACGGATATTGCGGGTCGTTGTCGAAAATGGCCGAGGCACGGCGAATGGCCTGCGGCCCAAATCGGGCGCCGGGCCGGTTGGAGGTGGCGGCATCGAAGGGAATGCCCCAGACCGCCGTGTCCACCCCATCCAGCAGTTTGGTATAGCGCCGGCGCATGAAGGAGAGCACCCCGGCATAGGTCGGGTCAGTGGCTGCCGATGTGAGATCGTTTGCCGTGAAGGCGTGGTCTATGGATTTATCTGCCAAAGTATTTGATCCGCATCCAGTATTCTAGAGTGTGTCAGGTTCATATTGAACCAGACACACTCTAGCTTCTCTTGTTTTAGTTTGTCTTTTCGGGAAAACCGGGTTCCACTTGTCCCTGACAAAATCTATGCAGCAATCCTATAGAGGACTCAGCCTGTGTCAAAGCAGCATTTGCGTAAAGACGGTCTGGGGATAGGGCGTGATGGCATCGCGGGCGATGATGCGCTGCCGTGCAAGCCTTTCGGGATCGCGCACCAGCTTTTCGGTGACATCAATCAACTCGCCATAGGGTGCGGCCACGATGCCCTGGGTAAATCGCTCCTCGATCTGCGTTGCCTGTCCGTTGACCTCGCCGACAACAGGCACGCCATTGCTGAGCAGATAGAAGACCCGCACGACCTCGAAAATCTGCGCGTCGAAAAAATGCATGTTCAATACGGTTTTGGACCTGGCGATCCAAATGTCACGGTCGCGCCCATAGGCGTTGAACAGGCGTTTGACGGTAAGGCCACGGTCGCGCAGACCATCAATGATGGCGGCACGCCGCTCATTCATCGAGCCATAGAATAGCACGTCGATATCCTGGTGCGGCGCAGGAGTAATGCGATCCAGTTCATTCTGGAAGCCCAATTGCAGATATTTCGCCGGCCGTCCGCCGATCTGGCTAAGGATCTCGATATTGGCCCGGCTGTAATCCCAGATTTCCAGGCCGGTCTCAAGCCAGGTGAGAATGCGCTCACGCACCGGCGCATCGATCGCCGAGAGCGGTTCGGCATTGACGATGACAGTGTTCGACTTGAGATCGGCGAAATCCTGCGGCGTCAGCAGATGGGCGCCGAAAATGATGTTGATTGCGTCATGCGCGAAGGCATTGAAATTCACCACCGATTGATGCCCCAGCGCTCGCAGCGAATAGCCCAGCGCTTCAGCGACCTCCACGAAAGCCATGGAGTGTATGAAGCCATCAGGCCTCACGATGCAGATATTATATTTTTCAGAACTCATGTCGCCGACCAGTCGTTACGAGGCCGTGATGCACGCGCGGTGCATGACGGTAAGAGCTGTGACCATGGCGCAGTTGGCTTTCGCAAACCTGTAGGCCGTCCACTTTTTCCAACAGCATATCAAAGTAGCTGTTGGGTGAAGGTCACTTGTGGATGGCGCTTGATAGCGTCGCGGGCGAGGATGCGTTGTTTTTCGAGCCTGGCAGCATCGCGCACCAACTGTTCTGTAACGTCGACCAGATCACCATAGGGCGCGGCGACGATACCCTGCGCAAACCGATCATCGATCAGCGTTTCCGGCCCATTCACCTCGCCGACGACGGCCACGCCATTGATGAGCAGATAGAACACGCGCACAACTTCGAAAATCTGCGATTCCAGCAGATGCATGTTCAAAACCACTTTGGACCTGGCGATCCAGGCGTCGCGCTCACGTCCATACACATCGAACAGATGCTCGATGACAAGTCCCCGGGCTTGCAAGCCGTAGAGAATATCTGCGCGACGTTCATTCATTGAGCCATAGAAGAGCACATCGATATCCCGGACCGGGGCGGGTGCTATGCGGTCCAGTTCTTTCTGGAAACCCAATTGCAGATATTTGGCTGGCCGGCCACCGATTCGGTTGAGGATTTCGATATTGGCGAGGCTGTAGTCCCAGATTTCCAAACCGGCGTTGAGGCAGATGAGAACCCGGTCTCGTATCCGCTCCGAGGTTACCGACAAAGGTTCGGCATTGACGATGATCGTGCTCGGATGAAGGTCGTGAAGGTCCTGTAAGGGGAGGAGATGCGCGCCGAAGATGATGTTGACGGCGTCGTCGGTCACTCGATTGATGCTAAGAGCCGTCGGATACCCCAATTCTTTCAGAGAATAATCGAGAGCTTCAGCGACCTCCTCGAAGGCCTTCGAGTGACCAAAGCCTTTCGGCTCCACGATGCAAATATTGTAAGGCCGTTTTATCATCTTCAATTCCAAGGTTACGTCCGCGGCATCGGTCAAAATGAAACCGATCGCGCTGCGCAATCCTTGCTGTGTCAGGCTTTCGCAAAGCTGTAGGCCCGCTCCACTTTTGCGACGCGCACCTCGTAGCGGCTGTACCATTCCGCACGGCCCTGGTTTTGCGCCGCCAGATGATCCACGACCTTTTTCCAGGCCCGGATCGAGGCTTCATCGCTCCAGTAGGAATTGGTTATGCCGAAGCCGGTCGCGTCACGGGCGGATTCCACGCCGAGAAAGCCTGGCTGCTGGCTGGCAAGCGTAACCATGGCCTCGGCCATGTCATCGTAGCCATTGCCGACTTCGGTTCTGACCGAGGAAAAACAGACGACGTAGTAAGGGGGAGAAGGCCGTTTGGCAAAACGGGACATCGCTTGCGGCTTTCGGCTCGAGTGAGAAAAGGGGTGCCGCCAGTTTACTCCTTCAGTCGAAATAGACCAATTCAAATTGGTGATCGGACAAATGAAAAAAGCGGAGCCGAAGCCCCGCTTTTCCAATGTAAAATTCCAGAAGCGCGATTAGCGCTTGGAGAACTGGAAGGACCGGCGAGCTTTTGCCTTGCCGTACTTCTTACGTTCAACAACGCGGCTATCGCGGGTCAGGAAGCCACCCTTCTTCAGAACTGAGCGCAGGCCCGGTTCGAAGTAGGTGAGGGCCTTGGAAATGCCGTGACGCACAGCGCCAGCCTGGCCGGACAGACCACCACCGGTAACAGTGGCGATAACGTCGAACTGACCGGTGCGGGCAGCAGCGACGACAGGCTGCTGCAGGATCATCTGCAGAACCGGACGGGCGAAGTAAACCGGGAAATCGCGGCCATTGACCGTGATCTTGCCGGTGCCGGGCTTGACCCAAACGCGGGCAATTGCGTTCTTGCGCTTGCCGGTCGCGTAGGCGCGGCCTTGAGCGTCGACCTTACGGACGTGAACGGGAGCCGAAGCTTCCTGCGCAGTGCCGAGATCCTTCAGGGAAGAGAGGTCAGCCATACTTAGGCGCTCCTTACGTTCTTGCTGTTCAGCTTGGCCACGTCGAGAGCGACAGGCTGCTGGGCTTCGTGGGGGTGTGCAGACCCGGCGTAAACGCGCAGGTTCTTCATCTGGCGACGGCCAAGCGGACCGCGGGGTATCATGCGCTCGACAGCCTTTTCAAGAACGCGCTCCGGGAAGCGGCCTTCGATGATCTGGCGCGCCGTGCGTTCCTTGATGCCACCCGGATAGCCGGTGTGCCAGTAATAGGTCTTGTCGGTGTATTTCTTGCCGGTCAGGACGACCTTTTCGGCATTGATGACGATGACGTTGTCGCCATCATCGACGTGAGGCGTGTACGTGACCTTGTGCTTGCCACGCAGATAGGTGGCGATCACGGTGGCGAGGCGACCAACAACGAGCCCTTCGGCGTCGATGATGATCCACTTCTTCTCCACCTCTGCAGGCTTCTGAACGAAGGTAGACATGAGGTTCAACTTTCTTTTGAACCCTTTCAGCTCTTATAGGGAGCCGGTCGGGCGTTTCTTGTTGCTTGTCTTGTGCGCTTTGACCCGCACAAAAAGAATGCGGTCCATAAGGGCCGCAAGCTGGCGGCTTTATAGTCGCGGTGCCGGGTTCGGTCAAGGATGGCTGATCCGCGATGGTGCTGGAAATATACAGATAAAACAAGCGTTTAATGATGTGGTATTATTTTACCGCAAAATTCTTTGCTTTGTTGGTTGGATTTTTGCGTTATCGGCACGGGCGCCTGAAGGGAGTCTACCAATATTGCTTTGTTGGGCCTGGTGCCGGGGAGGCCCTGTTAGGACGCCCGATTTGATATCTGCAGGCCGATAAGGCTGCATTGAGAACGTTTGCTTTTTATCCCCCTGTCTTCCGGTCAGGCGTAGTGCTTTTCTGGCTTGTGTAATCGCCTGATTCCGCTCTCGGACGGGCGCAAAAGATAGTTGTGATTGGTGCTTAATAGATGTTGGATGGATTGTAAGGTGCTTGTCTCGTTTCGAGACAGATTGACTGCGCTATTCCAGTCCGCCCTGGATTGGGTGAGTTGCAATCAAAAGTGGCATTTGCCGAGTTTTTGCAGGCTTGATCGCACACTATTGTGTCAATGAGGGCTTACAAAAGGACAGCTAAACGCGATCAAATCGATTTAAACTCTTCTCCGTTTGTCCGGATTTCAGGGTAAATGATTTTTACCTAAAACTACTTGTAATCATTAGGGAATTCAATGTTTGAGGGTGCTAAAATGCGCGTGAACAAATAGTGAATTAAAAGTGAACATATTGGCATTGATCATCATTGATGTGATGCTGGTCACACATCAAATGAAAGTTCCCTTAAAAAGAGTGGGCTAATGATAGCGATAACATGAAACCAGCCTCCCTGTTCTGTCAGAGTTTGGTAAGAGTGTTGATGGGGAATTATCTGATGCTGTGTGCTTACGACGTCAGTAGATTGATTGCTGCATGAAAAACTCAATCAAGGGGAGAGCTGGTTGAGGAGAACGGTGGCGCCCAATGTGTCATTGCGGGATTTGTGTCTTGGCAAACCGTTAAGCCAAATTTGCTATCCTATCCTGGGAGCCAGAGCATTTCAGATTGGCAAAACTGCTCCCCATGGTTTTGGGAGATGCTGTACAGCATCGGACTGAAAAGTGGGAACCGGTTTTCTGCACGATGCTATGGAGGCGGATTGTCTGAAGAAACGGCTGTCAAGCCGGGGAGGATAAGCCATGAACCACGACCATTATTCCGATGACTATCTCTGCACGATTTTGGCGCGCACCCACACGGTCGCGCTGGTTGGAGCGTCCGCACGCGATGACCGGCCAAGCCATTGGGTGCTCGGTTTTCTGCTCGGCAAGGGCTATCAGGTCTTTCCCGTCAATCCGGCACTTGCTGGCACGACAATCCTTGGTCGCCCTGTGCATGCACGCCTTGCCGATATAGGGGTGCCGATCGATCTCATCGATGTGTTTCGCCGCTCGGAAGCCCTCAGTGAGGTGGTGGATGAAGCCCTGGCATTGGAGAGACGACCAAAGGCGATTTGGGGTCAATTGGGTGTCCGCGACGATGAAGCTGCGGCAAAAGCCGAGGCGGCAGGTATCGATGTCGTGATGAACCGAGCGCTGGTCGCAGAATATCCACTGGTCTACCAGGCCAGTCATATTGCCCATCGTTCCCCCACCGCCGCTTGATAGCGGCCCCGGCGATAATCGTGCTGCATGGCGCGGTTATCGCCGTCTTGTGGGCTTATCCATGGCCCAGGCGCTCTCTCAGAGGGAGTAATGCGGGACGAAGCGGATAAAGCCGTCCTGCAGGTTGTCCACCGGCTTGCAGTTCAGCACCGGGCAGGCAGGGTTATCGCGTGTCGGTACCGTGGCGCGTTCGGCATACTCGCCTGGCGAACAGGAATTGGTGTTGCGAACGTAGCGATCGTAAAGCGCCATGCCCGGCACCCGCTTTGAGGGATAGCGCAGAACGGCAGCCCCCTGGTCTCGCAGGATTTGCCGGACATTTTCGCAGGCAAGCGTGGTCGAATTGTAGCGCTCGATCGCCAGGGCACTGCTGCCCCACAAGGAAATGGCAACGCAAAAACCTAGCCGTATCATCGGGTTCATTGAAACATCTCCATAAAAATCATAGGCCAATGCCTATAGCATGTCCTTTTCCCCAGCCCTGCGCACACTTTCGGGCGACATGCTGTATATCACTTCTTAACTGGGGCGGTTGCGCCTACGATCAAGACAGGGTGCAATTCCAAAGGATCACAGCAGCGTGCTTGGGAGAATGACATGCAGCATGATGTTTATGAGAGCGCTTATCTCAAGACCATTCTGGAAACGGTCAAGACCATTGCCCTGACCGGAGCCTCGCCCAATCCGGCGCGGCCAAGCCATGGGGTCATGCATTTTCTGCTGAACCAAGGCTACCGCGTTATTCCGGTCAATCCGGGGCAGGTGGGAAAGGACATTCTGGGGCAGACTGTCTTTGCTTCGCTTGGGGACATTCCCGAGCCTGTCGACATGATCGATGTATTCCGCGCTTCCGAATATCTGCCCGCAGTGGTGGATGAGGCCTTGGGGCTCACACATTTGCCGAAGGTGATCTGGGCTCAGCTTGGCGTGCGCGACGACCAGGCCGCCGCCCGCGCCGAGGCAGCCGGGGTCAAGGTGGTGATGAACCGTTGCCCGGCCATCGAATATCCCAGAATTTTTCAAGGGACACTGGGGCCGGACAGGCATTAGGCTGATCGGATAAGAAATCTATAGGCATCAAACGATTGTGCAATTGCCCAAAAAAGCCAGGACTTTCAAACAGGGCATGAGGTAGCGTTTCATCGGCATCGGTGTAATGCTCTGCCGCACTATTTCAGGGAGGATAACCATGGCAAACAACAATCCGGGCTTTGCGACGCTGGCCGTGCACGCCGGTGCTCAGCCGGACCCGACGACCGGCGCACGTACGACGCCGATCTACCAGACCACCGCTTATGTGTTCGAAAACACCGATCATGCTGCCGCCTTGTTCGGCCTCAAGCAATTCGGCAATATCTATACAAGGATCATGAACCCGACCCAGGGCGTGCTGGAAGAGCGAGTCGCTGCTTTGGAAGGTGGCACGGCGGCATTGGCGGTGGCGTCGGGGCACGCCGCGCAGATGCTGGTCTTTCATACCCTGATGCAGCCGGGAGATAATTTCGTCGCCGCCAAAAAGCTCTATGGTGGATCGATCAACCAGTTCGGCCACGCCTTTCAGAATTTCGGCTGGCAGGTGCGCTGGGCCGATACGGACAATCCGGTCAGCTTTGAGGCGCAAATCGATGAGCGAACCAAGGCGATCTTCATCGAAAGCCTTGCCAATCCCGGTGGGACATTCGTCGATATTGCCGCCATTGCCGATGTTGCGCGTCGCCATGGCCTACCGCTAATCGTCGATAATACCATGGCCAGCCCTTATCTGGTTCGGCCTCTGGAATACGGTGCCGATATCGTCGTGCATTCCGCCACCAAATTTCTCGGTGGCCATGGCAATTCCATGGGCGGGGTGATCGTTGATGGCGGCACGTTCGACTGGTCGCAATCGGACAAGTTTCCGAGCTTGTCACAGCCGCGCGGCGAATATGGCGATGTGGTTCTGCATGAGGCCTTCGGCAATATGGCGTTTGCCATTGCCTGCCGGGTGCTCGGCCTACGCGACCTCGGACCAGCGATCGCGCCGATGAATGCCTTCCTCATTCTGACCGGCATCGAAACCCTGCCGCTGCGCATGCAGCGCCACTGCGACAACGCCCTGAAAGTCGCCCACTGGCTAAAGGCCCATGCCAAAGTCTCCTGGGTGCATTATGCGGGCCTGCCGGATGATCCGAACCATGCGCTGCAACAGCGCTACGCGCCGAAAGGGGCTGGCGCCGTTTTCACCTTCGGGCTGAAGGGTGGCTATGAGGCGGGCAAGGCGCTGGTGGAGGGATTGCAGCTGTTTTCCCACCTTGCCAATATCGGCGATACCCGCTCGCTGGTCATTCATCCCGCCTCGACCACCCATGCCCAATTGACCCCGGAGCAGCAGGTGGCGGCCGGTGCCGGGCCGGAGGTCGTGCGTCTGTCCATCGGGATCGAGGACCCCGATGATATTATTGCGGATCTTCAACAGGCCTTGTCGAAGCTTTGACGAGGCTTGCCGACGATGGTTGCTTTCAGAGCATTTCAGCGTTTCCATGGAAACGCTGAAATGCTCTATATCCCGCTTGGCCTCTTAGCTCTGAGAGTAATCCTTGTCAGTTCTGATGGTACGCCGAGCCTGAGCGCAAAGCCGGGCCAGAGTGCCGTGCCATTGTTGACATAGAGTGTCATGCCACCGATGACATAACGGCCCGAAACAAAGCCGTTATTGGCGCGGGCGACCATGCGGTCAAGGCCGAGAACCATGCCACCATGCGTATGACCCGACAGTTGAAGGGCAACCCCTGATGCGGCGGCCTTGGCTGCCGACATCGGCTGATGGTCGAGGAGAATGATCGGCGCATCTGACGGCACTCCCTGGAGTGCTGCTGAAAGGTCTGGTGCCGGTGCTCCGTGCGTGGCGGCGGAGCGATCCGTCACACCTGCCAAGGCGATTTTGGCGTCGCCTCTTGTCAGCACAGCATGAGCGTTCGGCAGCATCGTCATGTTCAATGTGGCGAGATGGGCCATCCAGTCCTGGTAACTGAAGAAATATTCGTGATTGCCGGGAATGGCATAAACCCCGTCGCGCGCCCGTAAGTTTGCAAGCGGTGCGACATCATCACGCCTGCTGGCAAGGTCTCCGTCGATAAAGTCTCCCGTGATGACGGTCAGGTCGGCATCGAGCCCGTTGGTTTTCGCTACGACCTCCTCTGCCCAGCGGGCAGGGAACAGCCGGCTGATGTGCAGGTCGGTCAGTTGAACGAGGCGGTAGCCGTCAAACGCCGGTGGTAGTCCTGCAATTGGAATTTCGATGTCCTTTAATGGCGGCACCCGGATTGCCTGGCTGACCGCGTATGCGGAAAGGCACAGCGCCACGCCTCCAAGGGCATAGCGCAGACTGGCCGGAATCGACGGGAAATTGCCCTTGAATAGCATGATCACAAGGGAAATAACATCCAGCGCGATCTGGAACACGGCGAGCAGGACGATTGCGCCAAACAGGAGATTGAACGCGATAATCAGCGGGCGCGGGAACTCGGGCGAAAACACCGAACCGGACGAAAGGCGGCTGAAGAAATGATATTGCGAGGCGATCAACAGAAGAACCGCCAGCGCCACCTTCGCCGACCAGATCCAGGGCAAGGGCTGGATGAAGCGGATGACAACGATCAGCCAGGGAAGTCCAAAAATGAGATGAAACATCAATTCTATTCTTTCGGGGTGTAGACGGGCAAGGCGACCTGTTCCGTGCTGTTATTTCCGGCTTCTTCACTGTCACGATCGGAGGTCGCAGCAGGTAGCGACTTGATTTGGTCAAGGCCTTGAATGTTGGTCGCACCCGTGCGTTGGACAAGAGGTCATCGGCTACAACGGCGCAAACGCCGATCTGGATCAGTGATGCTGCTGCATGATTCTTTAAACGCGTTACGGCTACAAAAGAAAATCATGCAGCTTGCTGCCGTACAGATGTGGAAGTCGCTGCCTTGGTGGAGACATTTGGCGCAGCCAAGTCTATTCTCCAATCAAATCAGCATTGCCGACAATTGATGGCATTGATGAACCCCATTTAATGGATGTGCGAGACAGAGATCATGATCACATCGCTTCGTTTTGATTTATCTGCCGTTCAGCCGGAAGAGGGCGCTCCGGCGCCGGACCGGCTGGTCGCCGGAGATCCGCGCTTCCTGACCTGGAGTATCGATGAGCCCGGTCAAGGGCTCTACGCCGGGGTCTGGCAATCCACACCCGGCACGTGGCGAATCGTCTACGACGAATGGGAATATTTTTCCGTTTTGGAAGGCTATTCGATCGTCACGGAAGACGGTGGTGAGCCGATGCATCTGCGCAAGGGTGACAGGATGATTCTGCGGCCCGGCTTCACAGGCCTTTGGGAAGTGGTGGAAACCACGACGAAGGATTACGTCGTTCGGTTTTGAGGCCGCTGCCTTTACCAAGCATTGGCCTTACCAGACGAGATCCAGTTTTTCCAACCCGTGGAAATGATAGAGATCCTTGACCTTTGGGGTGCCTGCCAGCGCCAGACCAGGCAGGCGCTGGAACAGCAGCGGCAGCACTAGCGACAGTTCCAGCCGGGCGAGTGGCGCACCGATGCAGAAATGAATGCCGGCGCCGAAAGAAAGATTGGCACCGTCACTGCGCTGCGGCTTGAAGGTCAGTGGATCTGGAAGCTTGCGCGGGTCGAGATTGGCCGCGGCCAGGATCAGGCCGATCTTATCGCCTCGGCTGAAGGAGACACCATCAATCTCGCAGGGCTCCAGGCAATAGCGCTGGAAAATATGCACCGGCGCGCAGATCCGCAGACATTCCTCGACCGTCCGCTCGGTGGCGGCTGTATTGCCAAACAACCCTGTTGGGTCCAGTCCGCTTTCGAGAATGATCCGCACCGCATTGCCAATCTGGTGGACGGTTGCCTCATGTCCGGCATTGAGCAGCACCACGGTCGTCGAGATCAGCTCGTCATCAGTGAGATATTGGCCCTTATGCTCGGTATGGATCATGTGGCTGAGCAGGTCGTCACGCGGCTCACTGCGGCGCTCGGCAATGACGCCGCGCAGATAATCGGAAAACTCCCGGGCAGCGCGCTCTGCGGCGTCCTCATGGGCGCGGGTGCGGTTGAACACATACATGCCGACATAATCATGGCTCCAGGCCAGCAATTGCGGGCCCATCTCGTCGGGAATGCCGATCATCCGGGCAATCATCGTCACCGGAATGATTTCGGCGAAGGAAGACAGCAATTCCGTTTTGCCTTGCGCTTCGAAATCATCAATCAACCTGTTGGCGAGCGCGAGAATATCCGGCGTCATTTTCTCGACATGGCGGGACACGAACGCACGGTTAACCAGCGTCCGCAGTCGCGTATGCTCCGGCGGCTCCAGTTCCAGCAGCGACCAGGCCTCGGCAGCATCGAAGGCTCTCGTGTGGGCGGCAGGCTCCGGCCAGCCGAGTTCTTCACGGCTGGCGATGTGCAGGATCTGCCTGCCGAATCGCTTGTCGCGCAGCAAACCATTGACCAGATCGTAACCGGTGAAAAACCATTGCTGCTGCTCACGCCAGAAAAATGTCGGCGCCTGCGCATGTAGCATGGCATAGACCGCATTCGGGGCTTCGAAAAAACCGGGATGACCAGTGTCGAGACTGACCGACCTCTGGACGGAATCGACTGAGAAAAACGAGGAATGCGGCATGATCGGTTCGCAGATGCTTTCTTGACGAGGCTGAAAGAGCCTCCTCACTCGAGATGTTGCTGTGTGGAACGCTGGCTGAGACGGCGCAGGGCTGCGACCTGGCGGTCGGCCTCATTGTCGATTGCCGCCGGTGTGCCGCGTTCCTCGTTGGGCGTCAGGCAAAAAACGCTTTCACCGCGCGCCACGGCGGTTCTGTTTCGGCCATCTGCCTTGGCTGTATAGAGGCCGTGATCGGCTTGGCGCATGGCTGTATCGAAGTCAAAGGCCTCGACGGAGGCCGCAGACAGGCCAATGCTGGTGGTCAGCCTGACAACGCCCTGTTCTGTGGTGATCGGGGTTGACGCGATCATGTAGCGGACCCGCTCTGCAACGCCGGCGGCTTGGCGAAGGTCCTCAACAGGCATGACGGCACAGAATTCCTCGCCGCCGGAGCGGGCGAAAATCGCGCCATTGCCAAGTGCGTTGCCCGTCATCTGTGCAAAGCTGGACAAGACCGCATCGCCTGCCTGATGTCCGAATGTATCATTGATATGTTTGAAGTAATCGAGATCGAACACCAGAAGTGCCAGGAGCCGGTCTTTGGCGACCGTGTGTTTCAGCTCGCCTACGGTTTCGATCAGACCACGCCGGTTCAATATACCTGTGAGGGGATCGGTGCGCGACAATTGCTTAAGTTCCCGTTCGTTCTTGTCCATGACGATTCGGGCCAGAAGCACCATGGCCGATACCAGGCAGACGATAACAAATAGGCCAATGTAGTCGCTGAGAGCAACCTCGTGCTGGCCTTCCGGCATGCCGATCAGGCTGGCGGAACCGATCACCGCACATGACAGCGCTTGCAGCGTCCACAAGGCGGCAAGCATCCGACGATATTTCCGTGCCGTGATGCGCGATGTCATGGCTGTTAGCGCGAGCATCACGAAACAGAGCGCATTGGCGAACTGGTGGGTCGCCAGACGATAGGCGTAGGTCTCACGTATGACCGGATGGATCAGGACGAGGCCCCAGAGCAGCAGCGGTGCAGCGATCCACCAGCCGGGCTTGCGCCCGTCAAACAGCCGCAGCGCCCAGATCCAGAAACAGAAGCCGCACAGCACGATGGCGTTGCCGCCGTAAATTGCCAGCGGCAGCGGCAGGTCGTTGCGAAGCGCGATCAGTATTGCGCCGATGCCGTGACAGGCAAACCCAATGGCCATGTAACCGTAATAGCGATGCCGTGGCGCACGCAGCCATATGGTGATCAGCAGGACCGCCAGCGTGATCGCCTGGGTCCCCCACATCAAAAAAGCTGTCTTGATGTCGAGCAAGGCGGTCGGCCCTCATTACTCTCTGGTTTTATGCTTCCGAACGAAAGCCGGGATGAGTTCGCGGCGATCATAATCGATTTTTTCTTTTGGTTGCAAATTCCGATTGGACCTATCACGCCCTATTCACCATGTTGTCGATTTTCTGTGTATGGCTTGGCTGGGCAAGCCGCCGCCCACGGGCCGCTTTCGGTAAAACAGCGAGAATGCGAGAACCAATCCATGCAAGCGATTAAGGATATCGCATGCTCGCGTCTTGAAGTGTTGGGGGCGAACACTCTATGTAGGGATTGACAGCATTTGAATTGATTCCCTCAGCCCGGATCGGCATCGGGCCTGACAGGCTTCGGGAATGGGTTGAAAAGGACGGACATGAGAAATCCAGTTGATACCGCCATGGCTCTGGTGCCTATGGTTGTGGAGCAGACCAATCGCGGCGAACGGTCCTACGACATCTACTCGCGTCTGTTGAAGGAGCGCATCATTTTCCTGACCGGACCGGTCGAGGATCACATGGCGTCGCTTGTCTGCGCCCAGCTGCTGTTTCTGGAAGCGGAAAATCCGAAGAAGGAAATCGCGATCTACATCAATTCTCCCGGCGGCGTCGTGACTGCCGGCATGGCGATCTACGATACGATGCAGTTTATCCGTCCGGCCGTCTCGACGCTGTGCGTCGGCCAGGCCGCCTCGATGGGATCGCTGCTGCTGGCTGCAGGCGAAAAGGGCATGCGCTTTGCGACCCCCAACGCCCGCATCATGGTGCATCAGCCGTCCGGCGGTTTCCAGGGTCAGGCCTCCGACATCGAGCGTCATGCCCGCGACATCATCAAGATGAAGCGTCGCTTGAACGAGGTTTATGTCAAGCACACTGGCCGCACGCTGGAAGAAGTCGAGCATACGCTCGACCGCGACCACTTCATGGAATCCACGGAAGCCAAGGACTGGGGTCTGATCGACAAGATCCTGACGACGCGTTCCGAAATCGAAGGGGTAACGCCTTCTTGATGTCTTTTGGCGGCGGGCTTTCGATGGAAACGCAAGGCCGGATCCATCCAGGGGGTTTAAACTGCCGCCGAAAGCGCTAATAGTTATTAAGGCTATGTTGAGCTTTTATGACATAGCCTGAATATTCTCAGAGGTTCTCGTTGCCGTCAGCTCATGAATGTGACTTTTGAGAGCTGAATAGTACCTCTGAACCGAATGTCGCCCGGATGGCCGGGCGTGCGGTATCGGGCGACATGACTAGACCGCGAGCCGGTAAATGGCGGTGCGGCGTGCTGGAAGGAAAAAGTTATGAGCAAGGTCAGCGGAAGCAACGGCGGTGACTCGAAGAATACCCTGTATTGTTCGTTCTGCGGCAAGAGCCAGCACGAGGTCCGGAAACTGATTGCCGGCCCGACGGTTTTCATCTGCGATGAATGCGTCGAACTCTGCATGGATATCATCCGCGAGGAAAACAAGAGTTCGATGGTCAAGTCGCGCGATGGCGTGCCGACACCGCAGGACATCATCAAGATCCTCGACGAATATGTGATCGGCCAGAGACAGGCCAAGAAGATCCTGTCCGTCGCGGTCCACAATCATTACAAGCGCCTGTCGCATGCCTCAAAGGGCGGCGATGTGGAACTGGCGAAGTCAAACATCCTGCTGGTCGGGCCAACGGGTTGCGGCAAGACCTATCTTGCCCAGACGCTGGCGCGCATCATCGATGTGCCCTTTACCATGGCGGATGCGACAACGCTAACGGAAGCCGGCTATGTCGGTGAAGACGTTGAAAACATCATCCTGAAGCTGCTGCAATCGGCCGATTACAATGTCGAGCGCGCCCAGCGCGGCATCGTCTATATCGACGAAGTCGACAAGATCAGCCGGAAGTCCGACAACCCGTCGATTACCCGCGACGTGTCTGGCGAAGGCGTGCAGCAGGCGCTTCTGAAGATCATGGAAGGCACTGTCGCTTCGGTTCCTCCTCAGGGCGGTCGCAAGCATCCGCAGCAGGAATTCCTGCAGGTGGATACCACCAATATCCTGTTCATCTGCGGTGGCGCTTTTGCCGGTCTCGACAAGATCATCTCTGCTCGTGGCGAAAAGACCTCGATCGGCTTCGGCGCGACGGTTGTGTCGCCGGAAGATCGCCGCGTCGGCGAAGTGCTGCGCGAACTGGAGCCGGAAGATCTGGTGAAGTTCGGCCTGATCCCGGAATTCATCGGTCGTCTGCCGGTTCTGGCAACGCTTGAAGACCTGGACGAAGACGCGCTGATCCAGATCCTGTCCGAGCCTAAGAATGCACTGGTCAAGCAGTATCAGCGCCTGTTCGAAATGGAGGACGTCGAATTGTCCTTCCACGAGGACGCGCTGCGCGAAATCGCTCGTAAGGCGATTACCCGCAAGACCGGCGCTCGTGGCCTGCGCTCGATCATGGAAAAGATCCTGCTCGACACGATGTTCGAACTGCCTGAACTTGAAGGCGTGCGCGAAGTGGTGATTTCCGATGAAGTGGTGCGCGGTGCCGCCCGTCCGCTCTACATCTATGCGGATCGCCAGGAAGAAAAGGCTAACGCTTCGGCGTGAACCTCCGCAAATCTCTGAACAGCTTTGAAGCCCGCCACCGTGCGGGCTTCGGCGTTTCTACGGGCTGGGGCCGTATCGGTGCTTGGATCTATGTTTCTCGTCGTTTGTCTTTTCGGGAAAACAGGACCCCACTTTTCCCTGCCAAACTCTAAGTCGTTTGCAGGGCGTTTTTGAATAGTTTATGACTATGACAAGGTGCTTCGCGCGATGTGACAGATTCGGTCGAAGGCAGGTTTGCCCCAGGCGAGTGTTTGATCTCTTCGAATGCTGGAATGCCTGGCGCGCGCATCAGGGTAGGGTGGCTTCGGTCGCCGTGGTTGGGCCGCGCCGGTGCGTTTTGTTGTTGCTTGCTGTCGCGTCAATCAACCATTTGTAGTGTGTTTCAGCATGATGGGCTCGACCCGGATAGGTCTGAGCCAGAATCATGCAGCAGGCCTCAAGCTGTTGCGCCACGGTGGTGGCACAGGGCACAAAGGCTTGAATTTTAGCTCTTGGGTCTCCACTTTAACCGGTGAGACAGGACCATGTCCCCCGCGGCTTTTGAGCGCGGATTTGGGTCCCGGCAACGGGACGATGAAAGGAACTGGAATGACTAAAGTGACCTCTGTCACCGGCGAAACCAATACCTATCCGGTATTGCCGCTGCGTGACATCGTGGTGTTCCCGCACATGATCGTGCCGCTCTTTGTAGGGCGCGAGAAGTCTATTCGTGCCCTCGAAGAAGTCATGGGCTCTGACAAGCAGATCATGCTGGCCACCCAGATCAATGCAAGTGATGACGATCCATCGGCAGATGCCATCTATGAGGTTGGCACTGTCGCCAATGTCTTGCAGCTTTTGAAATTGCCTGACGGCACCGTCAAGGTGCTGATCGAAGGCAAGGCGCGCGCCCGGATTTCTAGCTACACCGGACGTGAGGACTTCTACGAGGCCCATGCCGATCTGTTGCCCGAACCCGCCGAAGATCCGGTCGAAGTCGAGGCTCTGAGCCGGTCGGTGGTGTCGGAGTTTGAAAATTACGTCAAGCTCAACAAGAAGATCTCGCCGGAAGTGGTGGGGGCTGCCAGTCAGATCGAAGACTATTCGAAATTGGCTGATACGGTTGCCTCGCATCTGTCGATCAAGATCACCGAAAAGCAGGAAATGCTGGAAACGGTGAGCATCAAGACACGGCTTGAAAAGGCGCTTGGCTTCATGGAGGGCGAAATTTCCGTTCTCCAGGTGGAGAAGCGTATTCGCTCGCGCGTTAAGCGCCAGATGGAAAAGACCCAGCGCGAATATTACCTGAACGAGCAGATGAAGGCGATCCAGAAGGAACTCGGCGATGGCGAGGAAGGCCGCGACGAGATGGCCGAACTGGAAGAGCGCATCGCCAAGACCAAGCTATCCAAGGAAGCCAAGGACAAGGCCGATGCGGAGCTGAAAAAGCTCAAGCATATGAGCCCGATGTCTGCGGAAGCCACCGTGGTGCGCAACTATCTCGACTGGCTGCTCGGCCTACCCTGGAACAAGAAGTCCAAGGTGAGGATCGACCTCAACGCGGCTGAAAAAATCCTCGATGAGGATCATTTCGGCCTCGACAAGGTCAAGGAACGGATCGTTGAATATCTGGCTGTGCAGGCCCGTGCCACCAAGCTGAAAGGCCCAATCCTGTGCCTCGTCGGTCCTCCGGGTGTCGGCAAGACCTCGCTCGCCCGCTCGATTGCCAAGGCCACAGGACGTGAATATGTCCGCATGGCGCTGGGCGGCGTGCGTGATGAGGCTGAGATCCGTGGTCACCGCCGGACCTACATTGGCTCCATGCCCGGCAAAGTCGTGCAGTCGATGAAAAAGGCCAAGCGGTCCAACCCGCTGTTCCTGCTCGACGAAATCGACAAGATGGGCCAGGATTTCCGTGGTGATCCCTCATCGGCGCTGCTCGAGGTGCTGGATCCGGAACAGAACGCAACCTTCATGGACCATTACCTGGAGGTCGAATACGATCTGTCCAACGTGATGTTCATCACGACCGCGAATACGCTGAACATTCCCGGCCCGCTGATGGACCGCATGGAGATCATCCGGATTGCCGGTTACACCGAGGATGAAAAGCTCCAGATTGCCAAGCGGCATCTTCTGCCAAAGGCGATCAAGGACCATGCGCTTCGCCCGGAAGAGTTCTCGCTGTCGGATGATGCGATTGTCTCGATCATCCAGCAATATACCCGCGAGGCAGGCGTGCGTAGCCTCGAGCGTGAATTGATGAAGGTCGCCCGCAAGGCTGTGACCGAAATCATCAAGGGTAAGTCGACCTCTGTGACCGTCACGGCAGCCAGCATCAACGATTATCTCGGCGTGCCGCGCTATCGTCATGGCGAAGCCGAGGGCGAAGATCAGGTCGGCATCGTCACCGGTCTTGCCTGGACCGAAGTCGGCGGCGAACTGTTGACCATCGAAGGCGTAATGATGCCGGGTAAGGGCCGCATGACGGTCACCGGCAATCTGAAGGAAGTGATGAAGGAATCGATTTCGGCGGCGGCATCCTATGTCCGCTCGCGGGCCGTCGATTTCGGCATCGAACCACCGCGCTTCGACAAGTCGGACATTCACGTCCACGTGCCGGAAGGTGCGACGCCTAAGGACGGCCCCTCGGCTGGCGTGGCAATGGCAACCGCAATCGTCTCGATCATGACGGGCATTCCGGTCAACAAGGATGTGGCGATGACGGGTGAAATCACCCTGCGCGGTCGCGTCTTGCCGATTGGTGGCTTGAAGGAAAAGCTGCTGGCAGCCCTTCGCGGCGGCATCAAGAAGGTTCTGATCCCGGAAGAAAACGCTAAGGACCTGGCGGATATTCCAGATAACGTGAAGAACAATCTTGAGATCGTTCCGGTCGCCCGGATGGGTGAGGTGATTGCTCATGCGCTGGTGCGCATACCGGAGCCGATCGAGTGGGATGGCACGGTGGAAACGCCTGCCGTTGGCACTGTCGAAGGTGTCGACGATTCAGGCGCAACCGTGGCGCACTGAGCCGTCTTTGCCACGATCCTGCCCAATTGGCGGAAAAACTTCGAAAAGGCTGGCCTTCGGGCCAGCCTTTTTTGTGCAAACATCACCAGAAGCCTTGTTTTTCAGGCGATTGCGGTGCTTTTGGCTTGCGACGGGCATGGGCATGAGTATTGTCCGCCCGACTTGGAATTTTTGAGTCATGCCGGAGGCCATCGAAAATGGCGGTCGGTATTCCTTTGTGATCCTCTCGGGCGCCTGGCGCTTTGCGGTGGTCGCGGTTCCTCGATGCGGGGATGCGTTAGCATCTTCGCCGCTTTGATATTCATGTCATACAGAAAGGGTGGAAACATGAACAAGTCCGAACTCGTAAACGCAGTTGCCGATAAGGCCGGTCTCAGCAAGGCCGACGCAGCTTCCGCCGTGGACGCCGTCTTCGACACCGTCCAGGCGGAATTGAAGAATGGTGGCGACATTCGCCTCGCCGGTTTTGGCGCCTTCACGGTTTCCCATCGCGAAGCCTCGAAGGGCCGCAATCCTTCGACTGGCGCGGAAGTTGATATTCCGGCCCGTAACGTTCCGAAGTTCACGGCCGGCAAGGGCCTGAAGGATGCTGTTAACAGCTGATCCTGCTTGCGGAAAACCTACCAGTTCTACCGAAAACCCGGCTCTCACGCCGGGTTTTTTGTCTTTTTGCAGGAAGGAGGCATCTCGTTGCCGTTTCACTGATCCAAGATGGTCGCTGCTTCGAAATAGCATTGAGTTCAATACAAAATGGCTGCCGTAAACGAGCTGCCAATGGTCCATCAGAGAGGCGCCCGTGATCACGAAGAAAGCCGACCTCCCGACCAAGCTCTGCGTGGCCTGTCAGAGGCCTTTCGCGTGGCGTAAAAAGTGGGCGCGTTGCTGGGAGGAGGTGCGCTTCTGTTCCGTGCGCTGCCGTAACAGCAGGGCAGCGAGCCATAAATTCGAGGTGGCCCGTTCGAGAGTGTCGCACACCTCATGAAGCCACTGTCGAACCTGACTTTGCTATTTTATGCGCTTCCGGCCCTGCCTTTGGCAGCCATTGCTCTGCCGCTGTATATCATCGTTCCGTCCGTCTATGCCGGGCGGTTCGGTATTGCTCTGTCGGCCATTGGGGCCGCTTTGCTGGCCATTCGCTGTCTGGATGCGATCACCGATCCGCTGATCGGTTGGCTCGCAGACCGCATTCCCGGTCGGTATGGTCGCCGCCGCCTGTTCTTTCTGTTGTCGCTGCCGCTGACGGCGCTCTCCGCTTTCATGCTGTTCAACCCACCGGATGGGGCAGGACTTGCGCATCTGGTGGTTTGGGGCTGTCTTCTGTCGATTGGCAGTACCTGGACAAGCCTGCCTTATACCGCCTGGGGTGCCGAACTCGAGACCTCCTACGATGGCCGGGTCAGGCTTTCGGCCTGGCGTGAGGGTACGACGTTACTCGGCACGCTTCTCGCCATCTCGCGGCCTTTCCTGGGGCAGGCATCCACGGCAGGCGCCCAGCCGGACCTGAATGCGATTGCTGTTATGGTGGCGGTGCTATTGCCAATCTTTGGTGCCATTGCGGTATGGCGCGTGGCGGAACCGGTGGATTTTTCGAAAACCCGGCTTTCATTGAAGAATGGGGTGAGCTTCCTGCTCGCCAATAGCGCCTTCCTGCGGCTGGCTATGGCGTTCCTGGCGAATTCACTGGCCAATGCTATCCCCGCTTCGCTGTTTCTTTATTTCGTGGCAGCGCGGTTGGAGGCGCCGGAGCTTCAAGGACCTTTGCTGTTTGCTTATTTCCTTTCGGCGGTCGCCGGCGTGCCACTTGCGGTTTTCGTGGCGCGGCGGCTGGGCAAGCACAGGGCCTGGTGCTGGGCCATGCTGCTCAGCTGCGCGATATTTGCCTTGGCGGGCCTGCTGGGGCCGGGAGACGCCTGGCTGTTCCTCGGCATCTGCGTGGTGACCGGCGTCTTGCTGGGCTTCGATCTGGCGCTGCCGCCAGCCATTCAGGCCGATGTGATCGATCAGGACACATTGGCGTCGGGAGAACAGCGATCCGGGCTTTACTTCGCCGCCTGGAGTTTTGTCACCAAGCTGGCATTGGCGCTCTCTTCCGGCATTGTCTTTCCATTGTTGGCTTTGGCAGGCTTCCAGCCGGAAAACGCCACTCAAAGCGGGCCGGCGCTTTCGGCCCTGTCTGCGCTTTATGCTTTCTTGCCGATCCTGTTCAAGCTTCTCGCCATCGCTCTTATGTGGCAATTTTCCATCGACAGCACGCACCAGCAAGCCACTCGACAGAAAATCGAGCAGCGCCAGAGGGACATATCAAACCCATCATGATCAGGTCTGTGATGTCGTGGATGGCTTGGGCAGGGCGCGACCATCCTGATAGATGCGCCGCAGAAAAGACAATAGCTGGGCAAGCTCGTCTTTCGAAAACCGCTCAGTAAAACGGGCTTCATGGCCATGGCGAAGCTCTTTCGCGGCCGCCAGAACACGCTGGCCTTCCTCGGTCACGAAGAGTTCCTGTCTTCGGCGATCCACCTGAGAGGGCCGACGCTCGACGGCGCCTCGGCCTTCGAGCTTGTTGATCAGCGCCATCATGGTCGCCTTGTCCATGCGCAGGCTTTGGGCAAAATCGATCTGGCTGGCCCCAGCATTGTTGTCGATCAGTTCCAGCACGGCAAATTGCTTCGGAGTTAAGGCCAGCCCCGACATGGTCGCCTGAAAATCCTGGAACACCGCGACATTGGCCAATCGCAAATGAAAGCCAAGAACTTTTTCCAGGTCGCCGAAGGCCACAGTTCCGGAAAATTCCGGGGTTTCGAAATCGTCAGTCGCCTGTTCCGGTCCGTCCATGCGCTCAATCCATGTTCGATAATGCCTTCAAGACAAGGATGTGTAGCATCTTCATCCTGATAAGATACGGCTCACTCAGGTGATAAACCCATCAGCCCAAAAGGCAAAGCGTCATATTTGACCTGTGCATCCCGCAGATTTCACTTGTGCCTCCAGAAAGATAATATAATATGTAATACATACTAAATGGCCGTCGGGAGAACTGGCCAGGGAGGATCTATGTCGCACTATGGTAGCGCAGGTTTGCGCGATTCGTCGGCGTTTGCCGGCATGGTAGCGGAGGACCCGGTCCGGTTCCGCGCCAATAGCGGTCCGGATCGGCCAGCCGTCATGGAGCTGGCAACCGGGCAATCACTGACATTTTCTGAATTCGATACGCTGATCGGGCGATGCGTCGCCGCTCTTGACGATGTGATCGCAAGGGCAGGGACGGGGCAGGACAGCCCAGCCCGTATTGCCTATCTCGGGCGCAATTCCACTGCCCAATTCGCGGTTTGTTTTGCCTGCCAGCGGATCGGTGCGATCTTCGTGCCATTGAACTGGCGCTTGAGCGCCCGAGAAATCTCGCTGATTCTTGCCGACTGCGAACCGACGCTGTTGCTGTACGATGTGGAATTTGCCGAAGCCGGTAGCAGTTTCGAGGTCGAAAGCCTAGTCGTGACCGGCAAGGGAGGCTTTCTGGACAAGGCCTCGACACTGACGCCGATTACGCCCCGCTCGCCATCTGCCGACCGAACTTGCGTGATTCTCTACACATCCGGGACGACAGGCGTGCCAAAGGGTGTGTTGCTCAATGCCCGCAATCTGTTTTTCTCCGCCTTGAATTTTGCGTTCGTCGGTGAAGTGACGCCGGAATCGGTCGTGCTCTGCGATCTGCCGTTTTTCCACACGATCGGGCTGGTGGCCTTGGCGCGCACCGCGATGGTCATGGGCGCCCGGCTGGTCATCTCTGACCGATTTATCGCCGAACGCACGATTGCCACCATGGCGGATGCCCAAATCGGCGTGAGCCATTACTGTGGCGTGCCGCAAATGGCCAGTACGTTGCGGAACTCGCCGAACTGGAGCCCGGCTGCATTGCAGGGTTTGAAGGCGATCTTCCTGGGGGGCGCGCCCTTGCCGCCGGTGCTGATCGAGCGTTTTCTCGATGACGGCATTGCGCTGGTCAATGGTTACGGGATGAGTGAAACCGGCACGGCCTATCATATGCCGCTCGACCGCCAACTCATCGCCCGTCATCCAGGCAGTATCGGGTTTGCGGCCCCCTTGCTTGAAACTCGGGTTGTTGATTTCGATGGTGCCGATGTCACTGATGGCGGAATCGGTGAAATCTGGCTACGAGGACCGAGCGTCACCGAGGGCTATTGGAACCGACCGGACCTGACCGAGGCTGCCTTCACCGATGGCTGGTTTCGCAGCGGCGATATGGCGCGGGTCCAGGACGGCGTCGTCTACCTCGCTGACCGCCTGAAGGACATGTATATCAGCGGCGGTGAAAACGTTTATCCGGCTGAGGTTGAAGCGGCCATTGCCGCCCATCCCGGCGTTGCCGATGTCGCAGTCATGGGCCTTGCCCATGCCGAATGGGGCGAGGTCGGCCTGGCACTGGTCGTCGCTGGCATCGACGACCTGCGTGATCACGATATCCTACGCCATTGCGCGGATCGGCTTGCCAGCTTCAAACGGCCCAAACACGTGGTGTTTGTGGATACCATTCCCCGTTCCGCTTCCGGCAAGGTGCAGAAACACATTTTGCGCCAATCCTACACTCACCTTTCATCCAGTTCGACACCGGCGTCCGGTCAGCCCGGCGCATAAGGAGACATACCATGACAGTTGCAGAAAAATCCGACGCAGACACCGTGCTGGTCGACATTGAAGACCGAATCGCCTTCGTGACCTTCAACCGGCCGGAAAAACGCAATGCGATGAACCCGGCGCTGAATATTCGCATGGCGGAAGTTCTTGAGGAACTGGAAGCCGATGACCGTTGCGGTGTGCTGGTGCTGCGCGGTGCCGGAACCTCGTGGTCTGCCGGCATGGATCTTCAGCAATATTTCCGTGACAATGACGACAAGCCCCGCCACGCAACCCTCAAAAGCCGCCGGCAGTCGGGCGGATGGTGGCAGCGCCTGACCTATTTCGAAAAGCCGACCATCGCCATGGTCAATGGCTGGTGCTTCGGCGGAGCCTTCAATCCGCTGGTGGCCTGCGATCTGGCGATTGCCGCCAATGAGGCTACTTTCGGACTCTCGGAAATCAACTGGGGCATACTGCCCGGTGGCAATGTGACCCGGGCTGTTGCTGAGGTGATGAATCACCGTGATTCGCTGTATTACATCATGACCGGCGAGCCCTTTGGTGGCGAAAAAGCCCGCGATATGGGCCTGGTCAACGAATCGGTGCCACTGGAAGAGCTGGAAACCCGCGTCCGCAAACTCTGCGCCAGCCTGCTCGAGAAAAATCCTGTGACAATGAAAGCCGCCAAGGACACGTTCAAGCGCGTCCGCAACATGCCCTGGGAACTGGCCGACGACTATATCTATGCCAAGCTGGAGCAAATGCTGCTGCTGGACAAGACCCGGGGCCGTGACGAGGGCCTGAAACAGTTCCTGGATGATAAGACCTATCGCCCTGGCCTTGGCGCTTACAAACGGAAGTAACCTCCCGAAAGCATCGATAATTCATAGGAATGAAAGACCCGCGGAATCACCGGCGGGTCTTTTTTTGCCGAGCTCGGAGAAACTCGTCCAAAAAACGACAAACAAAGCCGCGTTGGCCAAGTAAATCAGACAAAATATTGAATATACAGGGAAGAATGGTGGGCGATGAGAGACTCGAACTCCCGACATCCTCGGTGTAAACGAGGCGCTCTACCAACTGAGCTAATCGCCCTTCGCGTCATCGGGTCGTGCCCGCCGCGTCGGTGGCTGTGATCTATTCGGTCGTTGAAAAAACCGCAAGAGGGTTTTTTGATTTTTTTTCTTTTTTTGCGACGGCAAGATGACGGCTGGATAAAAAAACCGCAGTTCCGGGCTTGAGGGTCTCTGTTATCAACAGGCCAGGGTTTTCTGGGGGGCTCGTATGGCCTGATGTCTGGATTGGGGCTGAGAAGGACTGTTAAGCGCGCGACTGTCTGTATGCCGCAGGGTGGGGCAGGCGGTGGATAAGTGCAGCGCGGTTTGGCCTGCGAGTTCTTCCTGCTTATGTCGACCGATGTGTCGGTGCGCAATCGCCCGTGTTTTTTATCCATCAACAGGGAAAAATCACTCTGTCACGATTTTGTTTTCAATGCTGCTTGACACCCACCGACGAACAACTTAGTTAGCCGCTCATCGAACGGCACATGACGCTCGATAAGCGGGGAAGCAAGCTTCCCACCAGGAAATTGCGGGTGTAGCTCAGTTGGTTAGAGTGCCGGCCTGTCACGCCGGAGGTCGCGGGTTCGAGCCCCGTCACTCGCGCCATCCTGGTACTAAAAGTGAATGGCTTTCCATTCAGATGCCTTTGACACGGCATCGTCAATGCGCGGGTGTAGCTCAGTCGGTTAGAGTGCCGGCCTGTCACGCCGGAGGTCGCGGGTTCGAGCCCCGTCACTCGCGCCATTTCTCTTCTTTCCAAGTCGTTATTTTGTCTGAATTGCGAAGTGCTCTATACCGGCCTTCGCTCTTGGTGTTAAAGTCTTTGTGTGCATGTGCGAAATGCGGGAAGCGCACTTGCGCACGGGCGCTGGCTGCGCTAACCAACGGCTCGTTGCAACAGTCTTTTTGGCTTGTCGGTATTCTGCCGTGAACGTCGCCCGGCGTTTTGACAAGCAAGGATGGATACGATGACTGAACTCCTCAGTTCCTACCTTCCGATCGTGGTTTTCGTCGGAATTGCGATGGTTATCGGCATTGCCCTTTTGGTGACGCCGTTTGCCGTGGCATTCAAGGCGCCCGACTCGGAAAAGCTTTCGGCCTATGAATGCGGCTTCAACGCCTTTGACGATGCCCGCGTCAAGTTCGATATCCGATTCTACCTCGTTTCGATTCTCTTCATCATCTTCGATCTCGAAGTTGCCTTCCTGTTTCCGTGGGCGATTTCCTTCGGTGCAATCGGCTGGTTCGGTTTCTGGTCGATGATGGTGTTTCTCGGCGTGTTGACCATCGGATTTATCTATGAATGGAAGAAGGGAGCCCTGGAATGGGAGTGAGCCAAAGCGATCACCAGACCCTGGTTGCACCACAGCCGAAGGGTATTCTGGACCCTGCCACCGGCAAACCGGTTGGCAATGACAGCACGTTTTTCGGCGAGATCAATGATGAGTTGGCCGACAAGGGTTTTCTGGTCACCTCAACCCAGGCTCTGATCACCTGGGCGCGTACCGGCTCCTTGATGTGGATGCAGTTTGGTCTGGCCTGCTGCGCCGTCGAAGGCCTGATGCAGGCGTCCGGCCCGCGTTACGACATGGAGCGCTTCGGCGTTGCGCCGCGCGCATCTCCGCGCCAGTCGGACGTGATGATTGTTGCCGGAACCCTGACCAACAAGATGGCGCCCGCCTTGCGCAAGGTCTATGACCAGATGCCGGAGCCGCGCTATGTGATCTCCATGGGTTCCTGCGCCAATGGTGGCGGCTACTATCACTACTCTTACTCCGTGGTTCGGGGTTGTGACCGGGTTGTGCCTGTCGACATCTATGTGCCGGGCTGTCCCCCCACGGCAGAGGCGCTGCTCTATGGCGTCCTGCTGCTTCAGAAGAAAATCCGCCGCACCGGCACGATCGAGCGCTAAGGCGAGGGACCGACAAGATGAGTGAAGCCCTGCAAGTGCTGGCATCCCACATCACCGAAAACAGCGGTGGTCTCGCTTTGTCGAGCACCGTTGCCTTTGGTGAACTGACGGTCACAACGACCGTCGAAAATATTTACGCGCTGGTGACTTTCCTGCGTGACGACGCCCGTTGCGGCTTCATCAATATCATCGACATCTGCGGTGTGGATTATCCCGAGCGCGTCGAGCGTTTCGAGGTGGTCTATCACTTCCTGGCGCCGAAGCAGAACCAGCGCATCCGCATCAAGCTTTCCACCAGCGAAGACAAGCCGGTTCCTTCGATCTGTCCGCTGTTTCCGGGTGCCGACTGGTTTGAACGCGAGGCCTGGGATCTCTATGGCGTAATGTTTACCGGACATCCGGATCTGCGTCGTCTGCTGACCGATTACGGTTTTGAAGGCCATCCGTTGCGCAAGGATTTTCCGCTGACAGGCTTTGTTGAAGTCCGCTATGATGACACGGTCAAGCGGGTGGTTTATGAACCGGTTGAGTTGAAGCAGGAATTCCGTAGTTTCGACTTTCTCTCGCCTTGGGAAGGCACGGATTACGTGCTGCCCGGCGATGAAAAAGCAGCGAAGTAAAGGGCGGAAGGTAATATCATGACTGAACATTCCGTCCGTAACTTCACGATCAATTTCGGTCCCGAACACCCTTCCGCGCACGGCGTTTTGCGTCTCGTGCTGGAACTGGACGGCGAAATCGTCGAGCGTGTCGATCCGCATATCGGCCTCTTGCACCGCGGCACCGAAAAGCTAATCGAAGCCAAGACCTATTTGCAGGCATTGCCCTATTTCGACCGGCTGGACTATGTCGCGCCGATGAACCAGGAGCACGCCTATTGCTTGGCGGTGGAAAAGCTTCTCGGCCTGGAAATTCCGATCCGCGGCCAGTTGATCCGGGTTCTCTATTCCGAAATCGGTCGTATCCTGTCGCATATCATGAACGTCACCACCCAGGCGATGGACGTCGGTGCGATGACGCCACCGGTCTGGGGCTTCGAAGAGCGCGAAAAATTGATGGTGTTCTATGAGCGGGCTTCTGGCGCGCGCATGCATGCTGCCTATTTCCGTCCTGGTGGCATTCACCAGGATATTCCGGCGAAACTGGTCGAGGATATCGGTGCCTGGTGCGATCCTTTCCTGAAAGTTCTCGATGATATCGAAGGTCTGTTGACCGAGAACCGGATTTTCAAGCAGCGCAATGTCGATATCGGCGTCGTCAGCCTGGAAGATGCCTGGAAATGGGGCTTCTCCGGTGTGATGGTTCGCGGTTCGGGTGCAGCCTGGGATTTGCGCCGCTCGCAGCCTTACGAATGCTATTCCGATATGGAATTCGACATTCCGGTTGGTAAGAATGGCGACTGCTACGACCGCTATCTGATCCGCATGATGGAAATGCGCGAATCGGTGAAGATCATGAAGCAATGCGTCAATCGCTTGCTCGGCGACGCACGCGTTGGCCCGGTTTCGTCTGTCGATGGCAAGGTCGTGCCGCCGAAACGGGGTGAGATGAAGCGCTCGATGGAAGCGCTTATCCATCACTTCAAGCTTTATACCGAAGGCTTCCACGTTCCGGCTGGCGAAGTCTATGCGGCCGTCGAGGCGCCGAAGGGCGAATTCGGGGTCTATCTGGTGGCGGACGGCACAAACAAGCCGTATCGCTGCAAGATTCGCGCTCCTGGGTTCGTGCATCTGCAGGCCATGGACTTCATGTCGCGCGGTCACCAGCTTGCTGACGTAACGGCGGTGCTGGGGTCTCTCGACATCGTGTTTGGTGAGGTGGATCGTTGATGCAGCTTATCCTTTCGGATCGGCAGTGTGGTGCTCGTCTTGCAACGTCGGTTGCAGGTTGGCGCTACGCATTGCAATCCGTTGGGACCGACCGGCACTGTCCCGCCATGCCGTCTGCTCTGCAGGCGGCAATCGGGCTTTCTGCCGCATTGCTCGTCAGCGTCCGCGAGAAGGACAATCTGAACGCAGGCCGGGATGCCGTCATGGCGACGCATCAAGGTCTACTGTTCAAAAACTGAGATAAGGCGTGAGGAAGTATGTCCGTTCGTCGTTTAGCCGAAGATCAATTCCAGCCCGCATCCTTCGCTTTTAGCGAGGAGAATGCCGTTTGGGCCGAAGCCACCATCCGCAAATATCCGGAGGGGCGTCAGCAATCCGCTGTCATCCCGCTGTTGATGCGGGCGCAGGAGCAGGACGGCTGGGTCACCAAGGCGACGATCGAATTCGTCGCGGACAAGCTCGACATGCCCTATATCCGCGTGCTCGAAGTGGCGACCTTCTATACTCAGTTCCAGTTGAAGCCGGTCGGCACCAAAGCCCATATCCAGGTCTGCGGCACGACGCCCTGCATGTTGCGCGGCTCGGAAGAGCTGATGAAAATCTGTAAGAAAAAGATCCATCCGGAGCCTTTGGAGCGTAATGCGACAGGGACCCTGTCCTGGGAAGAGGTCGAGTGTCAGGGTGCCTGCGTCAACGCGCCGATGGTGATCATTTTCAAGGATGCCTATGAGGACCTGACGCCCGAGCGTCTCGAGGACATCATTGACGCCTTCGAAGCCGGCAAGGGTGCAGAGGTCAAGACTGGCCCGCAGATCGATCGGGTGTTTTCCGCGCCTGAAGGCGGATTGACCAGTCTGACGGAAGAGATCACTCCGGTCCGTTGGGGCGAGGGGCAATCTGGCCAGGATGCGGCAACGGTTCCGCCGTCCAACGCGGCCCGCCCGGTCACCGATACGCCGGTTACCGATCCGAAGCTGAAGACGCCCGCGACCGACAAGCCGGCAGCGAGCGAGAATGCGAAAGTCTCCGGCGACACTGCCGACAAGGCCAAGGGGTGAGAGATGTTACAGGATAAGGACCGCATTTTCACCAATATCTATGGCTTGAAGGACAAATCCCTGAAAGGCGCGATGAGCCGCGGCCACTGGGACGGGACCAAGCAGATCCTGGAAAAGGGACGCGACTGGATCATCAATGAGATGAAGGCCTCCGGTCTTCGCGGTCGCGGTGGCGCAGGCTTTCCGACTGGTCTGAAGTGGTCCTTCATGCCGAAGGAAAGCGACGGTCGTCCGCATTATCTGGTGGTGAACGCCGATGAATCCGAGCCCGGCACCTGCAAGGACCGGGAAATCATGCGCCATGACCCGCATACGCTGCTGGAAGGCTGCGTGATTGCCGGTTTCGCCATGGGCGCCCACGCTGCCTATATCTATGTGCGCGGCGAATATATGCGCGAACGCGAAGCGCTTCAGGCTGCGATCGACGAATGCTACGAATACGGATTGCTGGGCAAAAACAACAAGCTCGGCTGGGATTATGATATTTACGTTCACCATGGCGCAGGGGCCTATATCTGCGGCGAGGAAACGGCTTTGCTCGAAAGCCTTGAGGGCAAGAAGGGCCAGCCACGCCTGAAGCCGCCGTTTCCGGCCAATATGGGCCTCTATGGTTGCCCGACGACGGTCAACAATGTCGAATCGATTGCGGTCGCACCGACCATCCTGCGCCGTGGCGCGGGTTGGTTCTCATCCTTCGGTCGCCCGAACAATGTCGGCACCAAGCTGTTTATGATCTCCGGTCATGTCAACAAGCCCTGCACGGTTGAAGAAACTATGGGGATCACGTTCCGCGAACTGATCGAGCGGCATGCTGGCGGCATTCGCGGCGGTTGGGACAATCTTCTGGCCGTCATTCCCGGCGGCGCGTCCTGTCCGGTGGTCAAGGCGGAAGATATTATTGACGTACCGATGGATTTCGATGGGCTGCGTGATGTGAAATCCTCGTTCGGTACGGCAGCGATTATTGTCATGGACAAGTCCACCGATATCATCAAGGCGATTGCCCGGTTGTCGCAGTTCTTCAAGCACGAGAGCTGTGGCCAATGCACGCCGTGCCGTGAAGGGACCGGCTGGATGTGGCGGGTGATGGAGCGCATGGTGAAGGGCAATGCCCAGAAGCGCGAAATCGACATGCTGTTCCAGGTCACCAAGCAGATTGAAGGTCATACGATCTGCGCGCTTGGCGATGCGGCTGCTTGGCCGATCCAGGGTCTGATCCGTAATTTCCGGCCTGAGATCGAGGCCAGGATCGATGAATATACCCGCAAAGCCATGGACCATGGCGCGGTCATGGAAGCGGCTGAGTAACGAAGGCTCCGGTTATAATGGTGCCGAGTAACAAAGGTGATGCAATGGTTGAGGCTTCAAAACAGACGGGAACGGATGTATCGGCAAAGTCGGCTGATACCAGCCGCGGCGCTGAGATGTCCGGATCGTCACTGCATGCTTTGATGGCCAATCCGATGGCTGCCTTTGCGGCTGCCACGGTGCTGGGTTTCGGTTTTGCCACCCAGATGACTGGTGTGATGCTCGGTTCCATGCAGACGATGATGGACAAGCCTGCCCGTCGGACGAAGGACGATGTGCCGGAAGATAAGGCTGAGGCTGTTCCTGCATCTGGTGAGTCTGAGGTCAGCCTGAAGCCTGAAACGCAGGCGCCGAAGTCAGTCGAGGCTCAGGTTTCGGATGCTCTGGCTCTGCCCAAAGTGGCACCTGCGCGCCGTCCCGTCGCAAAAGCGAAGAGCAAGCCGCAGGCTGCCAAGCCGGTAAAAAGCCCGGCAGTGCGTTCGACCAAAAAACCGATAGGCGCGCCTGTGACGCCTATAGCGGAACCCGAAGTGAAGGCCGGGCCTGTTGCCGTGAAACCTGCCCGGCGGCCCGGCAAAAAGGTTGATCTGAAGGCAATCGGCGGTGTCGGGCCGAAGGTTCAGGAAATGCTCAGTAAACTGGGTGTTCATGGCCTTGATGATATCGCCACCTGGACGCCCGAAGATGCGACACGGATTGATGCGGAGCTTGGTCTCGACGGTCGAATCCTGCGTGATGACTGGATCGGACAGGCCCGCAAGCTGACCGGTGCTTGATTAGGCGGGTATGTCGGCGTCGGTTTAGGAATTGTGATTGAGATAGAATGTGTTACGACGTGTTTTGTGTCTCATGTATGAAGCACGGCACGGAAAAAATAGGCGAAGGCCTATTGGATGAATTAAGGGCGCTCTGCCGCCATGCATCCCACCTTGACTGATGGGATACAAAGCAGGCGAGCGGTCGAGAACTGAGACATGCGTAGCGGAAAATCCTGTGCGATTTTCCTGGCCGGACTGAACAAGCGGCGGCTGCGATGGACGTGAGACAGGAAGGCGAATATGGCAAAGCTGAAAGTCGACGGTAAGGAGATCGAGGTTCCCGATCATTTCACGCTGCTTCAGGCGTGCGAGGAGGCGGGTGCTGAAGTTCCGCGTTTTTGTTTCCACGAGCGGCTTTCGGTAGCTGGCAATTGTCGTATGTGCCTTGTTGAGGTGAAGGGTGGCCCGCCAAAGCCGGCAGCCTCCTGCGCCATGGGCGTCCGCGATATCCGCGGTGGTCCGAATGGCGAGTTGCCTGAAGTCTATACCAATACGCCAATGGTCAAGAAGGCGCGTGAAGGGGTGATGGAGTTCCTCCTCATCAACCATCCGCTCGATTGTCCAATCTGTGACCAGGGCGGTGAATGCGACTTGCAGGACCAGGCCATGGCCTTCGGTATCGACAGTTCCCGCTATGGCGAGGACAAGCGTGCCGTCGAGGACAAATATATCGGACCGCTGGTCAAGACGGTGATGAACCGTTGCATTCACTGCACGCGCTGCGTCCGCTTCACCACCGAAGTGGCTGGCATTGCCGAACTCGGCCTGATTGGTCGTGGCGAGGATGCCGAAATCACTACCTATCTCGAACAGGCGATGACCTCGGAATTGCAGGGCAATGTCGTTGATCTCTGCCCGGTCGGTGCGCTGACGTCCAAGCCCTTCGCCTTCACGGCCCGTCCGTGGGAATTGGGAAAGACCGAATCGGTCGATGTGATGGATGCGCTGGGTTCGGCAATTCGCGTCGATACGCGCGGTCGTGAAGTGATGCGGGTCATGCCGCGCGTCAATGATAGCATCAATGAAGAGTGGATTTCCGATAAGAGCCGCTTCATCTGGGACGGATTGAAGACTCAACGTCTGGACCGGCCTTACGTGCGGCGCAATGGACGTCTCCAGCCAGCAACATGGCCGGAAGCCTTCGCCGAAATCAAGACTGCCGTCTCGGCTACCAACGGCTCGAAGATCGGCGCGATTGCTGGCGATCTGGCCTCCGTCGAGGAAATGTATGCGCTGAAGGAACTGCTAACCTCGCTTGGTTCCACCAGTTACGATTGTCGCCAGGATGGCACGGCGCTCGATCCGGCTCTTGGGCGCTCAACCTATATCCTCAACTCGACCATCGAGGGCATCGAGGATGCCGACGCGCTGTTGCTGATCGGTTGCAATCCGCGCCTTGAAGCGGCGGTCATGAATGCGCGTATCCGCAAGCGGTGGCGTCGTGGTGGCTTCCCGATCGGCGTAATCGGCGAGAACGCCGACCTGCGTTATGATTATAGCTATCTGGGTGCGGGTACTGATACGCTTTCCGATTTGGTTGCTGGCAAGAACAGCTTCTTTGAGGCTTTGAAGGCGGCTGCCAAGCCCTTGATCATCATTGGCCAGGGCGCCTTGACCCGTGGTGACGGCGCTGCCGTGCTGGCTCAGGTCGCAGCGCTTGCTGTTGCCGTCGGTGCGGTCGGCGAAAGCTGGAACGGTTTCGGTGTTCTGCATACCGCCGCATCGCGCGTCGGTGGCCTCGATCTCGGCTTCGTGCCAGGGCAGGGCGGCAAGACGGCGGCAGAAATGCCTGGTGCAATGGATGTTCTCTTCCTGCTTGGTGCCGATGAACTGGATCTGTCGGCCAAGACCGCGAAACTGACAGTCTATATTGGTTCGCATGGCGATAACGGCGCCCAGAATGCCGATATTATCTTGCCGGCAGCCGCCTATACGGAAAAGTCGGGTACCTGGGTAAACACCGAGGGTCGCGTCCAGCTTGGCAACCGCGCTGGTTTCGCACCTGGCGAAGCCCGCGAGGACTGGGCTGTGCTGCGCGCGCTTTCGGACGTTCTCGGCAAAAAGCTGCCGTTCGATTCGCTTGGCCAACTGCGCCAGAAGCTTTATCAGGCCTATCCGCATTTTGCCGCGCTTGACGAGATTGCCGTAGGCAATCCGGCGGAAATCGACGCCTTGGCAAAAAAAGGCGGGAACATGACCCAATCCGGGTTTGCGTCTCCGATCAAAGACTTCTATTTGACAAACCCGATTGCACGCGCGTCTGCGGTGATGGCCGAGTGTTCGGCATTGGCCCGCAATAATTTCAAGGCTGCGGCAGAGTAAGGGCAAGGGACCATGGACAGTTTCGTTTCTACCTATGTGTGGCCGGCGGCCATCATGATCGGCCAGTCCCTGCTGCTGCTGGTCTGCCTGCTGGTGTTCATTGCCTATATCCTCTTGGCAGACCGCAAGATCTGGGCGGCGGTACAATTGCGCCGTGGTCCAAATGTGGTGGGTCCCTGGGGGCTTTTCCAGTCCTTCGCCGACCTTTTGAAATTCGTGTTCAAGGAACCGATCATTCCGGCTGGCGCCAATAAGGCCGTTTTCCTGCTGGCGCCGTTGGTGGCCGTGACGCTGGCGCTGGCGACCTGGGCGGTTATTCCGCTCAACCAGGGCTGGGTGATTGCCAATATCAATGTCGGCATTCTCTATGTGTTTGCGATTTCCTCGTTGGAAGTCTACGGCATTATCATGGGGGGCTGGGCGTCCAACTCGAAATACCCGTTCCTTGGTGCGCTGCGCTCTGCGGCGCAGATGGTCTCCTACGAAGTTTCGATCGGCTTCGTCATCGTCACGGTACTGCTGTGTGCTGGATCTCTGAACCTCACCGACATCGTCAATTCCCAGAACCATGGTCTCGGCACGATGATGGGCATGCCGTCCTCGCTGCTGGACTGGCATTGGTTATCGCTGTTTCCGATGTTTGTGATCTTCTTCATCTCGGCGCTGGCGGAGACCAATCGTCCCCCCTTCGACCTGCCTGAAGCTGAATCCGAACTGGTTGCCGGCTTCATGGTGGAATACGGATCGACCCCTTACATGATGTTCATGCTGGGCGAGTATGCGGCCATCGTGTTGATGTGCGCCCTGACCACCATCCTGTTCCTGGGTGGCTGGTTGCCGCCGTTGGACATTGCCGTCCTCAACTGGGTGCCTGGCATTATCTGGTTCATCCTCAAGGCGACGCTGGTGTTCTTCATGTTCGGCATCACCAAGGCGATCGTTCCGCGCTACCGTTATGACCAGTTGATGCGCCTGGGCTGGAAAGTGTTCCTGCCGCTGTCGCTGGCCATGGTGGTTATTGTTGCATTCGTGTTGAAGCTGGGGGGCTGGGCATGAGCCTTCACCCCGCAGATTTCGGCAGAATTGGAGTTTGAAGATGGCAAGTGTTTCCCAGGCTGTCCGCTCGCTGTTTCTGAAAGAGTTCGTCAACGCATTTTTCCTGTCGATGCGTTACTTTTTCAAGCAGAAGGCGACCGTGAACTATCCGTTTGAGAAAGGCCCCGTTAGCCCGCGCTTTCGCGGCGAGCATGCGTTGCGCCGCTATCCAAATGGCGAGGAACGTTGCATTGCCTGCAAATTATGCGAGGCGATCTGTCCGGCCCAGGCGATTACCATCGAAGCCGGCCCACGCCGCAACGATGGCACGCGCCGCACGGTTCGTTACGATATCGACATGGTAAAATGCATCTATTGCGGCTTCTGTCAGGAAGCCTGCCCGGTCGATGCGATCGTCGAAGGTCCGAATTTCGAATTCTCGACGGAATCACGCGAAGAACTCTATTTCGACAAGGCCAAGCTTCTGGCCAATGGAGATCGGTGGGAGCGGGAAATTGCGCGCAATCTTGCGCAGGATGCTCCCTACCGCTGAGATCGTCTTTTGAGGAAACCGATGGCGGTTGGGCAAGATCTGTCCGTCCCGGTTTGAAATTGAAACGAAATGCATGGCTGGTCCGGCCCGGGCCACTGGCATTTCATGGGACACGGCCGCGCCGCGCTCCTGGGGAAGATGAAAAGGCACCATCATGGGTCTTCAGGCAATCTTTTTCTACCTTTTCGCCTTTGTCGCGATTGCGTCGGCGTTCATGGTTATTTCGTCACGCAATCCGGTTCATTCGGTTTTGTTCCTCATCCTCACCTTCGTCAACGCGGCTGGTCTGTTCATGCTGACGGGTGCCGAGTTCCTGGCGATGATCCTGCTGGTCGTCTATGTCGGCGCGGTTGCAGTGCTTTTCCTGTTCGTGGTGATGATGCTGGACATCGACTTCACGGAATTGAGGGCAGGGGCTTCGAAACATGGTCCCCTGGCGGCCTTGATCGGTGCCATCGTTGCAGCTGAACTGATCTTCGTGATTGGCGGCTCGGTCATTTCGCCTGCTGCTAAGCAGGCGATCACCATGCCGATCCCCGCGCTGGCGGACCGTCAGAACACGGCGGCACTCGGCGATGTGCTCTATACCAATTATGTCTTCTTCTTCCAAATTGCCGGCCTTGTGCTGCTGGTGGCCATGATCGGCGCGATTGTGCTGACGTTGCGTCACCGCCAGCACATCAAGCGGCAGAATATTGCACACCAGGTTGCACGTGGACCGGCGACTGCCATCAAGGTGGTCAAGGTCAAGCCCGGCCAGGGCATCTGAGCTGAAGGCAAGGGATCTCAAGGAAACGAACAATGGAAATCGGACTTTCCCATTATCTCACCGTCAGCGCGATCCTGTTCATGCTGGGCGTCTTCGGTATCTTCCTGAACCGAAAGAACATCATCGTTATCCTGATGTCGGTGGAACTCATTCTTCTAGCGGTCAACGTCAACATGGTGGCCTTCTCGGCATTCCTCAATGATATCGTCGGCCAGGTTTTCGCGCTGTTTATCCTGACCGTCGCGGCTGCGGAAGCCGCGATCGGCCTTGCTATCCTCGTTGTCTTCTACCGCAACCGCGGATCGATCGCCGTTGAAGACGTCAACATGATGAAGGGCTGATACGGCTATGCTATTGTATAAGACAATCGTCTTTCTTCCGCTGCTTGGCGCGCTCATCGCCGGCCTGTTCGGTCGCCAGATCGGCGCCAAGGCATCGGAATTCATCACCACCGGCTTCATGGTGCTGACTGCTGCCCTGTCCTGGTACGTGTTCATCTCGGTCGGGTTCGGTCATTCGGAATTGATCAAGGTCCCCGTGCTGCGCTGGATCCAGGTCGGCGGCATCGACGTTGAATGGGCGTTGAGGATCGACACGCTGACAGCGGTCATGCTGGTGGTGGTCAACAGCGTCTCGACGCTGGTGCATCTCTATTCCATCGGCTACATGCATCACGATCCGCATCGTCCGCGCTTCTTCAGCTATCTGTCGCTGTTTACCTTCGCAATGTTGATGCTGGTCACGTCAGACAATCTCCTGCAGATGTTCTTCGGCTGGGAAGGCGTCGGTCTGGCCTCTTATCTGCTGATCGGTTTCTGGTTCAAGAAACCGTCTGCAACGGCTGCTGCCATGAAAGCCTTCATCGTCAACCGTGTCGGCGACTTTGGCTTTATTCTCGGCATCGCCACGCTGTTCGTGCTGTTCGGTTCGATCAATTTCGAGACGATCTTCGCTTCGGCTCAGACATATCTGCCGGCTGAAGGCGCACCTGCCGGTGACGCTGTCATTAATCTGTTCGGTATGCATCTCGACAAGGGCCATGCGGTCACCGCAGCCTGCCTGCTGCTGTTCATGGGCGCCATGGGTAAGTCGGCACAGTTCCTGCTGCATACCTGGCTGCCGGATGCGATGGAGGGGCCGACACCGGTTTCGGCGCTGATCCACGCGGCAACCATGGTCACCGCCGGTGTCTTCCTCGTTGCCCGCATGTCGCCGGTCTTCGAACTGTCGCCAGATGCCCTGACGGTCGTCACCATCGTCGGTGCGATCACGGCGTTCTTCGCGGCCACCGTCGGTCTCGTGCAGAACGACATCAAGCGGGTGATTGCCTATTCGACCTGCTCGCAGCTCGGTTACATGTTCGTGGCGCTTGGCGTCGGTGCTTATGGCGCGGCCATTTTCCACCTGTTCACGCACGCATTCTTTAAGGCCCTGCTGTTCCTTGGTGCCGGTTCGGTCATTCATGCCGTTGATGGCGAACAGGACATGCGTCACATGGGGGGCTTACGCAAACATATCCCAGTGACCTTCTGGGCGATGACCATCGGCAATCTGGCGCTGACTGGTGTCGGCATTCCGGGAACGATGATCGGTACGGCAGGCTTTTTCTCCAAGGATGCGATTATCGAATCCTCCTTTGCCGCTGGCACAGGTGTTTCAACCTTTGCCTTCGTGCTTCTGGTCATTGCCGCCCTGTTCACCAGCTTCTATTCCTGGCGCCTGGCGTTCATGACCTTCTTCGGCAAGCCGCGCGCCTCGCACGAAGTCATGCATCATGTGCATGAATCGCCTCAGGTCATGCTGGTGCCGCTTTACTTGCTGACCGCTGGTGCCTTGTTCGCAGGCTTTATCTTCCATGACTACTTCTTCGGCGAAGCCTATGCCGAGTTCTGGAAGGGGGCGTTGTTTACCGGTGCGCATAATGAAGTCCTCCACGAGGTCCATCACGTTCCGACCTGGGTGAAGCTCAGCCCGTTTGTTGCTATGCTCGTCGGCCTGGTCACCGCTTGGTACATGTATATCAAGTCGCCGGAAACGCCGAAGAAGCTGGCGCAAAGCCAGTGGCTTCTCTACCAATTCCTGCTCAACAAGTGGTATTTCGACGAGCTTTATGACTTCCTCTTCGTACGCTCCGCCAAGGCGCTTGGCCGGTTCCTGTGGAAGAAGGGCGATGTGGCCACCATTGATGCTTATGGCCCGAACGGCGTTGCTGCCGGGGTTGCAGGTCTGACGCAGCGGGTTGTCCGGCTGCAATCCGGCTATCTCTACCACTATGCGTTCGCAATGCTGCTCGGAATTGCAGCGCTTATTACCTGGATGATGCTCGGGAGTTCGATCTGATGACCGATTGGCCAATTCTTTCAACGGTCACCTTTCTGCCGCTGGTCGGGGTTGCCCTGCTGCTGCTGATGAATGGCGACACCACATCCGGACGCCGGAACGTTCTCAACATTTCGTTGTTGACCACGGTCGCGACCTTCATTGTTTCGCTTTTCGTCTGGATTGGCTTCGATAACGCCAATCCAGGCTTCCAGATGGTGGAAAATCATCCCTGGCTCGGCACCGGCATTGCCTATCACCTCGGCGTCGATGGCATTTCCATGCTGTTCGTGGTGTTGACGGCATTCCTTATGCCGTTCTGCGTGCTCGCCAGCTGGACGTCAGTGCAGAAGCGGATCAAGGAATACATGATCGCCTTCCTCATCCTTGAAGTGATGATGATCGGCGTGTTCGTGTCGCTCGATATCGTGCTGTTCTACGTGTTCTTCGAAGCTGGCCTGATCCCGATGTTCATCATCATCGGCGTTTGGGGTGGCAAGGATCGCGTCTACGCTTCCTATAAGTTCTTCCTCTATACGCTGCTCGGCTCGGTGCTGATGATGCTGGCGATCATGGCGATGTACTGGGATGCTGGCACGACCGATATCGCGGCGCTTCTGGCTCATAAATTCCCGCCGCATTTGCAGACGGTGCTATGGCTGGCCTTCTTTGCATCCTTTGCGGTGAAGATGCCGATGTGGCCTGTCCATACTTGGCTTCCCGATGCCCACGTGCAGGCGCCGACCGCTGGCTCTGTCATTCTGGCAGGGATCATGCTGAAGCTCGGCGGTTATGGGTTCATTCGCTTTTCGCTGGCGATGTTTCCGCTAGCCTCTGACTATTTCGCACCTGCGGTCTTTGCCCTCTCGGTCATTGCCATCATCTACACCTCGTTGGTGGCGCTGATGCAGGAGGATATGAAGAAGCTGATTGCCTATTCCTCCATTGCGCATATGGGCTATGTGACAATGGGTATCTTTGCTGCCAATACCCAAGGCTTGCAGGGTGCAGTTTTCCAGATGATCAGCCACGGCTTTGTCTCAAGCGCCCTGTTTCTCTGCGTCGGCGTGATCTATGACCGCATGCATACCCGCGAAATCGCCGCCTATGGCGGTCTCGCCAACAATATGCCGAAATACGCGCTGGCCTTCATGATTTTCACCATGGCCAATGTCGGCTTGCCTGGCACCTCGGGCTTTATCGGCGAATTCCTGACGCTGATTGGTGCGTTCCGGGCCAATAGCTGGGTGGCATTGTTTGCCGCCACCGGCGTTATCCTGTCGGCGGCCTACGCGCTCTGGCTCTATCGCCGGGTCGTTTTCGGGGCACTGGACAAGGAGAGCCTGAAAGCGCTTCTCGATCTGTCGTTCCGCGAAAAGGTCACGCTTTATCCGTTGATCGCGCTCACCATCCTGTTCGGTGTCTATCCGGCCCCGATCTTTGACGTGACGACGGCCTCGGTGGATGCGCTTTTGAATAACTACACCGCTGCTCTGCAGGCTGCGCAAAATGTTGCGCTCCTGGTGAACTGACGACAGGATCATTGGACATGAATGCTGAAACTCTCCTTGCAAGCCTGCATCTCGTCACGCCGGAGCTTCTGCTTGCGGTTGGCGCGCTGGTATTGCTGATGATCGGCGTGTTCACCAACAAGACCTCGTTGGTGACAGGCCTGGCTGTGGCGCTTCTGGCCGCCGCCTGCGCGTGGATCCTGTTGATGCCCGCCGATGGTGTCGCCTTCGGCGGGGCCTATATCTCTGACGGCTATGCGCGTTTCATGAAGGTCCTGGCCCTGATTGGTTCCATCACCACCATGGTGATGGCGGTCGGTCAGGCACGCTCCAACGATCTCGACAAGTTCGAGTTTCCGGTCTTGTTGGTGCTGGCGACGCTGGGCATTCTGTTGATGATCTCGGCCAATAGCCTGATCTCTCTTTATATGTCGCTGGAACTCCAGTCTCTGGCGCTCTACGTCATCGCCGCCATGAACCGCGACAGCGCGCGGTCTTCGGAAGCTGGCCTGAAATATTTCGTGCTTGGTGCCCTGTCGTCAGGCATGTTGCTCTACGGCATGTCTCTGGTCTACGGCTTTACCGGCAATGTGGAGTTCGACAAAATCGCTGCCGTCCTGGCTGCTGGTCACACCAATCTCGGACTTATTTTCGGTCTGGTCTTCGTGCTCGCCGGTCTCGCCTTCAAGATTTCCGCCGTTCCCTTTCATATGTGGACACCGGATGTTTACGAAGGCGCGCCGACCCCCGTCACGGCCTTTCTTGCTGCCGCCCCAAAAGTTGGCGCCATGGCGATCCTGGTGCGCATCGTCATCGACGCCTTCCAGCCGATCACCGCTGAATGGCAGCAGATCGTCGTGTTCATTGCGATCGCCTCCATGGTTTTGGGTTCGGTTGCCGCCATCGGTCAACGCAATATCAAGCGCCTGATGGCCTATTCCTCCATTGGTCATATGGGGTACGCTCTGGTCGGCCTGGCCGCTGGTTCCAAGCAGGGCATCGAGGGCGTTCTGCTCTATATGCTGATCTACCTGATCATGAACCTCGGTACCTTCGCCTGCATCATGGCGATGCGGACCAAGGAGGGGGAGGCGCTCGAAACAGTGGATGATCTGGCTGGTCTGTCGCAGACCCGTCCGTTCATGGCCTTCGTTCTGACGGCACTGATGTTCTCGCTGGCCGGCATTCCGCCGCTCGCTGGCTTCTTCGGGAAGTATTTCGTCTTCCTGGCCGCTATCGAGGCACATCTCTATGCCCTGGCGATTATCGGCGTTCTGGCCTCGGTTATCGGCGCCTACTACTACCTGCGCCTCGTCAAGGTCATGTGGTTCGATGATGCCAAGATCGAGTTTGCCGCGACGTCTGGCACGTTGCGGGTGGTCTTTGGCCTGTCCGGTCTGTTCGTCATTGCCTATGTGTTGATCGGTGGACCGATCGGCAGTGCGGCGTCGGCAGCGGCAGCGACCTTGTTCCGTTGAGCGACTATTCCACCCATCGTCGGAAGGCGCTCGACGCCTTCCGACATATTGCGCTGGACGAGGTGGATTCCACCAACCAGCAATGCCTGATCAGGGCCCGTGACGGTGATCCGGGAAATCTCTGGATCACGGCCAACCGTCAGACAGGTGGCCGGGGGCGTCGTGGCAGGCCTTGGGCCTCGGAGCCTGGCAATCTCTATAGCTCTCTTTTATTGATCGATCCGGCGCCTTTGGCCGATTTGGCCTCGCTGCCGCTGGCCGTGGCCGTGGCCGTGCATGATGCGATTGGCGTTGTATTGCCGTCGGGTGCGCCGCCTCTGGAAATCAAATGGCCGAATGATGTGCTGATTGGTCGTGCCAAAACCTCCGGCATTCTGCTGGAAGCGGAGCGGACCCCGGATGGTCGCAATGCCCTGGTTATCGGCATTGGCATCAATCTTCTTTTTAAACCCACTGAAACGCCGTATCCTACGGCCTCGCTCGCCGAACATGGCGCAACCGTTACACCTGATGAGCTTTTCACGCATCTTTTCGCTGCCATGGCGGATGCCTTGGCGCTCTGGGATCGGGGCCGTGGCGTCAAGGCCGTAATGCAGCGCTGGCGGCATGTCGCGTGTGGGATCGGCGAGAAAATAACCGTCAATCTTCCGGATCGGTCGATTTCCGGTGTGTTTTCAGGAATCGATGATAAAGGGATATTATTGCTCGACCGGGGTTCGCTAGGCATCACGCCAGTTGCGGCGGGAGATGTGTTTTTCGAGCCGAATGGGCCAAGGAAAGAATGACAAAGACAGACGAACTGGTATTTCTGCCGCTGGGCGGCGTAGGTGAAATCGGCATGAACCTGGCGCTTTACGGCTTTGGCCCGCCGAAGAACCGGGAATGGATCATGGTGGATTGCGGCGTGACCTTCCCTGGTCCCGATCTGCCAGGCGTGGATCTGGTGCTGCCTGATATCCGCTTCGTTCTCTCGCAGAAAAACAGGCTTAAGGCGATCTTCATCACCCACGCGCATGAAGATCATTATGGCGGATTGAACGATATCTGGCCGGGCCTGAATGTTCCGGTCTATGCCTCGGGTTTTACCGCAGGCATGCTAGAGGCCAAGCGCAATTATGAGGGAACCCGGGCTGAAATTCCGGTAACGCCTTTCAAGCCAGGCGACAAGGTCCATGTCGGTCCCTTCGTTGTCGAGGCTTCGGATGTCAATCATTCGATTCCCGAACCGATGTCGTTGATTATTCGCACCCCACTTGGCAATGTCATCCATACCGGTGACTGGAAGATCGACCATGCACCATCACTTGGCCCGTTGACCGATGAGGCGCGGTTCCGCGCTCTTGGCGACGAGGGCGTGCTGGCCGTGATGTGCGATAGCACCAACGCGATGCGCGAGGGGGTTTCGCCCTCCGAACAGGAAGTCTCGGAAGGATTGCGCAAGATCATCCAGACAGCGGAAGGACGGGTGGCGATCACCACGTTTTCCTCCAATGTCGGACGTATCCGTTCGATTGCCAAGGCGGCTGAGGCAGCAGGGCGTGAAGTGTTGTTGCTGGGCAGTTCCTTGAAAAGGGTTGTGGGTGTGGCGCGCGATGTCGGACTGATGGAAGGCGTGCAGCCTTTTATCGCCGAGGACGAATATGGGTACATTCCCCGTGACAAGGTCGTCGTGATCCTGACCGGCAGCCAGGGCGAATCGCGCGCGGCACTTGCCAAGCTGTCACGCGATGAAATGCGCAATGTGGCGCTGACCAAAGGCGATACGGTCGTTTTCTCGTCTCGTGCTATTCCTGGCAATGAAAAGCCGATCAACGATATCAAGAATGGTTTGATCGAGCAGGGCGTAACCATCGTGACCGATAGCGACGCGCTGGTTCATGTCTCTGGTCATCCACGTCGCAACGAACTTTTGCAGATGTACCAATGGACGCGCCCGCAAATTCTCGTCCCTGTTCATGGCGAGGCGGCCCACCTGACGGCGCAGCAGAAACTGGCTCTGGAAGCCGGGATTGCGCAGGTGCCGAAAGTGCGCAACGGCGACATTCTGCGGCTGGCGCCTGGTCCTGCCGAAGTCATCGGTGAAGCGCCGTATGGCCGGGTCTTCAAGGATGGCAAACTGCTGGGCGATTTCGAGCAGATGGGCATTGGTGAGCGGCGTAAGCTGTCTTTTGCAGGCCATGTCTCGGTCAGCGTCCTCCTGGACGAACGCTTCGAGTTCCGCGACGATCCGGAAGTGGTTGCCCATGGCCTGCCAGCGGAAGATCTGGAAGGTGATGACATGGAGGACATTCTCTATGACGCCGTGCTGAGCGCCGTCGAGAGCATTCCGCGCACACGGCGCAAGGATCTTGGCGCCTTGCGTGAAAGCATCCGTCGCGCTGTGCGCTCTACGGCCAATGAGTGCTGGGGCAAGAAGCCGGTGGTTACGGTTTTTGTGACCAAGGTCTGATTGCCGGAGCCGCTGGCAAGGGATATTTCTGGAGCCGGAATAGGTCAGCTATCAACAGACATGGAGCGCCATTCATCTCGGGATAATGGCGCTCTATCTGCGCAGACATGGGAGAAGCGTATGCTGGGCCGGGTCAACCATATCGCCATCGCCGTGCCAGATCTTGGCTCTGCGGTGGAGACTTACGCTGACACGCTTGGCGCGACGGTTTCCGCTGCTCAAGCCTTGCCGGAGCATGGTGTGACGGTAGTTTTTGTCGAACTGCCAAATACCAAGGTCGAACTTCTGGAGCCCCTGGGCGATCACTCCCCGATCAAAGCCTTTCTGGAAAAGTCGCCCAATGGTGGCATGCACCATATCTGCTATGAGGTGGATGATATTTACGCCGCGCGAGACCGCCTGATCTCCAAAGGTGCCCGCGTTTTGGGAGATGGTGAACCGAAAATCGGGGCGCATGGCAAGCCGGTACTTTTCCTGCACCCCAAGGATTTTACTGGGACATTGATCGAACTCGAGCAACTCTAGGTCATCCCTGATTCCTTTGATGGTTCGGTTTCAATGAATATGTGGAATACGGGCAATGACCTTTATTTCAAAATCGAAACCGGCAAGCCAGGTGACCCCAACGGCCGTCCAGTTCGGATAGGGTGCGCTGTGAAAGATTTCCTGCTTGACAGGCATTATGATTGGAAACTGCTGTTCGGGGTCCGTGTGAAACGTCGTTACATCAACGATATCCTCGACACCGCATCCCGCAGCACCCAAGACAGCCCTAAGATTTTCAAAAGCCAGTTGGACTTGACGCTTGAAATCAGGCTCAGGTGTTCCATCGTCACGGCTGCCGACCTCACCTGACACGAACAAAAGGTCACCGGAACGTATGGCGGCGGAATATCCCTGTTTTTCGTAAAGAGCATGCCGGTTGGCAGGAAAGATTGCTTCGCGTTCAGCCATTTTTTTCTCTTCTCTGGGTTGCCGGATGACAATGTGAGTGGGTCTGCGCGTGGCTTCACACTGCAGTTGGTATTTCGTATACGCAACGTATATAAAGTAACCATATACGAACTGCATGTCAAATTCGCATACATCTCGTATATGAAGTGAGGTCTGAATGGCAAAGTCCCGACGAGAAACCATGGAGGAAAACCGCGTCAAGTTGATCGCGGCTGGACGGAAAGCCTTTGCTGAAAAGGGATATGCGGCGGCGTCCATGGACGAGTTGACCGCCGATGCGGGGCTGACGCGCGGTGCGCTTTATCATAATTTTGGCGACAAACGCGGCCTGCTGGCGGCGGTTGTCGACCAGATCGATTCGGAAATGGCTGCGCGCGCCCAGCAAATCGGTTCTCATGCCGCGACGGACTGGCAGCGTCTGCTGGCTGAGGGCGTGGCCTATATCGAAATGGCAATGGAACCGGAGGTGCAGCGCATCGTGTTGCTTGACGGGCCCGCAGTGTTGGGTGACCCCTCCAAATGGCCAAGCCAGAACACTTGTCTTCAGATAACCCGGCGGGCCTTGGAGAGCCTTATTGCTCAGGGGGTTCTAAAGCCGGTTGATGCGGAAGCCGCCGCACGGCTTCTGAGCGGGGCTGCCCTTGATGCGGCACTTTGGATTGCGGCCAGCGACGATCCGGAAAATGTCTTGCCAAAGGCGGTCGAGGCTTTCCGCGCCATGGCTGAAGGCCTGCTTCGCAACCCTCTTTGATTGGTTTGCCCACACTGCCGGATTGAATAATCACGGTGTGAAAAGCACTGCCGATAAGCTCGGGGTTTCCCGAAAACCGGTTTCCACTTTTCGGCCCGATGCTGTAGGTTGCGCTCTTAAGACTGCGTTCGGGGTGCATTTCGGGGAGGAAGAGTGATGTCCTGGGTTACCGGTGGAGCGATCTATTTCATTCTCTGGTGGGTCACGCTGTTTGCTGTCCTGCCCTTTGGAGTGCGGACGCAGGACGAAGAAAGCGACATCGTTCCTGGCACTGTGGCCAGCGCCCCAGCAGGCTTCCGCTTCTGGCGGGTGATGGGCACAACGACGATTGTTGCCGCCGTCATCTTTTTTGGCTGGAATTTTGTGTCTGGCTATTTCGGCTTCAGCTTTTCCGATCTGCCGCACGTCATGCCTGATATTCGCTGAGCCTCGATATTCGTTAAGCCCAGATATTCGCTAAGCAATGGGTGTGTCCTGTAAGCGGACACACCGTATGGGCAAAAAAAAACAAGGCCCGAAGACCTTGTTATTGAAATGTCGCGTGACCTTTCACCAATTAAGGGGCTGCGAATGACCGCGCCTAAGATCTGATCCTCCCAAGACTTTAACCGCGAAATCGGCAGAAATTTAAGCTTTCTGCCTGTTTTGTGAGCGTAAACTAGCTCAACAAGGCAGACTTGTCATCAACTTTTTGCATTTTTGTTACAGCTTTCTAAAAAAAGAAATTGAACTGGAAATTTTTGCTGATTTGTCAATATTTTGACATGGTTGGACCATGAGCGAATGCTCAGGCGTGAGTGATTTGCCCCGGTTTTCGAAGTGTATCTCGGTTCTTTTACCAGGTGTCCAGTCATGAACCAGCCAGAACGCGCCTATCTTCAAGATGTCTCTGCATGAGGCAGATTTGGCCACGGGCCTTGTTATCCTTCGCCGCCGTGAACAAAAGGACGGAGCGGGTTTTCTTCCGCGTACGAAACGGTTAGAAGGCTTCAAGAAAAACCAGATATATGGCTGATTCCGCACGAAATGCGGCTCGCCTCACCAATGGAAGTCGGTATGCGTCTCTCCCGTTATTTTTTGCCCATCCTGAAGGAAAATCCCAAGGAAGCGGAAATCGTTTCTCATCGGCTGATGCTGCGCACCGGCATGATCCGGCAGCAGTCGCAGGGCATCTATTCCTGGCTGCCGCTGGGTAAGCGCGTGCTGGACAAGGTCAATGCGATCATTCGTCAGGAGCAGAACCGGGCAGGGGCGGTTGAGTTGCTGATGCCGACGCTGCAATCGGCGGAGCTTTGGCAGGAAAGCGGTCGCTACGACGACTATGGCAAGGAAATGCTGCGGATCAAGGATCGGCAGGACCGGCCCATGCTGTACGGTCCCACCAATGAGGAAATGATCACGGACATCTTCCGGTCCTACGTGAAATCCTACAAGAGCCTGCCGCTGAACCTCTATCACATACAATTGAAATTCCGTGATGAGATCAGGCCGCGCTTCGGCACCATGCGGTCGCGTGAATTTCTGATGAAAGACGCCTATTCCTTCGATCTGACGAAGGAAGCCGCCATTCACTCCTATAACAAGATGTTTACCGCCTATCTCCGGACGTTTGACCGGCTTGGTCTGCGCGCCATTCCAATGCGCGCCGATACCGGCCCGATCGGCGGCAATCACAGCCATGAATTCATCATTCTCGCCGATACCGGTGAATCGGAAGTGTTTTGTCATAAGAGCTTCCTGGATCGCGCCATTCCGGCTGCCGATACTGATTTCGATGATGTTGCTGGCCTCCAGGCGATTTTCGACGACTGGACGTCGCACTATGCCGCTACCTCTGAAATGCATGATGAGGCAGCTTACGGTGCCATGCCGGATGACGCGAAGATTTCCGCGCGTGGTATCGAGGTCGGTCATATCTTCTATTTCGGCACCAAATATTCCGAGCCGATGGGCGCCAAGGTACAGGGACCTGACGGTAAGGAACATCTTGTCCACATGGGATCATACGGTATTGGGCCGACCCGCCTTGTTCCGGCCATTATCGAAGCTTCCCATGATGAAAATGGCATTATCTGGCCGGCTTCCGTCGCGCCGTTCGATGCCATCATCATCAACATGAAGGCTGGGGATGCCGGTTGCGATGGCGCTTGCGACACCGTGTACGGGGCGCTGACCAAGGCCGGCAAGGATGTTCTTCTCGACGATACCGATGATCGCGCCGGTGCGAAATTCGCGCTCGCGGATCTGATCGGCGTTCCCTACCAGGTGATCGTCGGTCCGAGGTCGGTCGCCAATGGCGAAGTCGAGCTGAAGAACCGTAAAACCGGCGAGCGTGAAACCATGACCATCGAGGCCGCCATCAACCGTCTGGCCGGTTGAGCGACGCCAGGAGGCAAGATTGAGCAGTGAAACCGGAAGCTCTGCGGCAGGCGATACCGCAGTGCCGTCATCCGCAAAGCCGTTTTCCGCATTCGAGCGCATGGTGGCTTGGCGCTACCTGCGCGCCCGGCGCAAAGAGGCGGTGATTTCGGTCATTGCCGGCTTTTCCTTTGTCGGCATTATGCTGGGGGTTGCGACCCTGATCATCGTCATGGCTGTCATGAACGGTTTTCGGACCGAGTTGATTTCCCGTATCCTCGGCATAAACGGGCATATGATTGTTCAGCCGGTCGACAGTCCCTTTACCGACTTTGCCGATCTTGCCAAGAAATTCTCCGCGGTACCCGGCGTCACCATGGCGCTACCGCTGGTCGAGGGGCAGACGCTGGCTTCCGGCAAGGGCGGGGCTGGCACGGGTGCGCTGGTGCGCGGCATCCGCCCCGATGACCTGTTGAAGCTCAAGGAAGTGGCGGCAAATATCAAGACCGGCGACATGGTTGGCTTCACATCCGGCCAGGGCGTGCTGATCGGGTCGCGCATGGCCAATGATCTCGGCTTGCAGGCGGGCGATTCCATCACTCTGGTCTCACCAGAGGGCGATGTAACCCCAATGGGCGTCAACCCGCGGGTCAAATCCTACAAGATTTCCGGTACATTTGAGATCGGCATGTCGGAATATGATTCCTCGATCATCTACATGCCGCTTGAAGAATCTCAGCTCTATTTCAACGCGGAAGGCGTGGTGCAATCCATCGAATTGTTCGTCACCAATCCTGACGACATCGATGAGCTGCGCCCCAAGGTTGAGGCCGCCGCGGGCCGGCAGGTGTTCATCAGCGATTGGCGTCAGCGCAACCAGACCTTCTTCTCCGCCTTGCAGGTGGAGCGCAATGTGATGTTCATGATCCTGACATTGATCGTTATTGTCGCGGCGCTGAACATCATCTCCGGCCTGATCATGCTGGTGAAGGACAAGAGCAGCGATATCGCCATTCTGAAAACCATGGGCGCCAGCTCAAGCTCGATCCTTCGGATCTTCTTCATGACAGGTGCGGCCATCGGCATCGCTGGCACGTTCGCCGGCGTTGGACTGGGCGTGCTGGTCTGTCTGAACATCGAATCGATCAGGAATTTCTTCTCCTGGGTCTCCGGTACCGTGTTGTTTGATCCGCAACTCTACTTCCTCAGCAAATTGCCAGCGGATATGAGCTTCGGTGAAACGGTTTCGGTGATTATCATGTCGCTGACCCTATCCTTTATCGCCACCATCTTTCCGGCATGGCGGGCGGCCCGGCTCGATCCCGTGCAAGCCCTGCGTTACGAATAAGGAACAGCGGATCCATGGCGAACAACCCTGTTCTTGAAATTTCAGATGTCTCGCGCACCTATGGCGAGGGCGAGACCAAGCTTTCCATTCTGAAAGGCGCCGGGCTAAAATTATACGAAGGTGAAACTGTCGCTCTCGTTGCTCCTTCGGGTACGGGCAAGTCCACCCTGCTGCATATTGCCGGGCTGCTGGAACATCCGACCGATGGCGACGTGCTGATTGGCGGCACCCGCTGCAATGAATTGTCCGAGGAAGGCCGCACGGCCATGCGCCGCACCAGCATTGGCTTCGTCTATCAGTTCCATCACCTGTTGCCGGAGTTCTCGGCACTCGAAAACATCATGATGCCGCAGATGATCGCGGGCCTGAGCATTCCGGAAGCCAGCAAGCGCGCCAAGGCTTTGCTTGATTATATGCGCATCGGTCATCGCGGTGATCACCGGCCCGCCGAGCTTTCCGGCGGCGAACAGCAGCGCGTGGCCATTGCCCGCGCTGTCGCCAATGCGCCGCTGTTGCTGTTGGCGGATGAGCCAACGGGTAATCTCGATCCGGAAACTGCCGCTTACGTATTTTCCGCGCTGGAAGCGCTGGTGCGCCAGTCTGGACTTGCGGCGTTGATTGCGACCCATAATCATGAACTGGCCCGGCGGATGGACCGCTGCGTCACCCTCCAGGATGGTAGAATCGTCGATTTCGATTTGTAAAATTGCCCGCAGGTTTGGAAAGAACCTCTGCATCAGAGATATCAAAGCCCGTCGATCAGCTGATCGGCGGGTTTTTCGTATGGCGCTTAGAGTTTGTCAGGGGAAATTGGAAACCGATTTCGGTAGACAAATGATTGGAAAAATATCTGTTGACGAACAAACAAAAGGAGAACAAAATGGATACATAACCAGACAGGAGTGAGCTATGAGTGACATTCTGCATGACATCGCCGCATTCGCATCACTGGCTGTTTTTATCGCCAGCTTGTCTGTTCTGGCGATGGCTTTTTGAAATGCTGGGTATTGTCTTGGTGCGCCTGTCCGGGATGGGTCTGCCAAAGGCACCCGTCGCTTTAAGGGGATAGGTCACGGCGAGGCTGCATGTCTTCTGGACATGGCGGGCCAAACCTAGGACAATAACCTCCATACAGCGCGGTGCGTTTTGTCAAATGCACATCGGACGCGGTAACACTTTCATCTGCTGCATTGCTTTTTCCTTGGGTCGATTTCGGTTTAACGAGAAGTTTTAGGCCGGCGGACTTCAGTGCACAGCGGCGACAAGCAAGCAGGATGGATGCAATGAGTGATATGGGCGCAAGCGGACAGGCTGTAGTGAATGCGGGTCCAGGTTTCGTCCATTTGAGAGTGCATTCGGCCTATTCGCTGCTGGAAGGTGCGCTGCCGCTGAAGAAAATTCTGAGCAAGGTTGCGTCTGACCAGCAACCGGCCATTGCCATTACCGATACCAATAACCTGTTCATAGCGCTTGAGTTTTCTCAGAAGGCGCTCGGCGATGGCTTGCAGCCGATCATTGGCTGCCAATTGTCCATCGACATGGAAGACGCCAATGAGGAAAAGCGGGGCAATAGCTCTCTTGCCAAATATCCCGCCATCGTTCTTCTGGCTGCCGATCCGGCGGGTTACGAGCGGTTGGTGGACCTCGTCAGTCGTGCCTATCTTCAAGGCGACAATAATCAATCCGTGCATATCACCGCATCCTGGCTGGAAGAGATCGGCACGGATGGCCTGATCGCCCTGACGGGTGCAGCAGGTGGTCCAGTCGATCTGCCGGTGAAGGATGGCCATCAAGCCCAGGCTCTGGCGCGGCTTCAGACGCTGAAATCCCTGTTCGGTGATCGGCTTTATCTCGAATTGCAGCGCCACCAAGGGTATGACCGTGTGCATGAAAGCCGAATGATCGCGCTGGCCTATGATCATGATATTCCATTGGTTGCGACCAATGAGGCCTTCTTTCCCAGCCGTGACGATTATGATGCCCATGACGCGCTGATGGCCGTTGCCCATAATGCCATCGTCTCCGATGACCGGCGGTTTCGTCTCACGCCAGATCATTATCTGAAAAGCCGCAAGGAAATGCAGGCGCTGTTTAAGGATCTGCCGGAAGCGCTTGAAAACACGGTGGAGATTGCCAGCCGCTGTTCTTTCGTTCTCGACACCCGTAACCCGATACTGCCGCGCTTTACCGGTGGGAGCGACGATCCGGAAGAGGCTGAGCGCGCCGAAGCCGGGGAATTGCGCCGCCAGGCCATCGAGGGATTGGATGACCGTCTGGCGAAACTCGGCATGGCTCCAGGCTATGAGGAAAAGGAATATCGAGACCGGCTGGATTTCGAGCTCGGCGTTATTGAGCGTATGAAATTTCCCGGCTACTTCCTGATCGTTGCCGACTTCATCAAATGGGCCAAAAACCAGGACATTCCAGTGGGTCCTGGCCGTGGTTCCGGCGCGGGTTCGCTGGTTGCCTATGCCTTGACCATTACCGATGTCGATCCCCTGCGGTTCTCTCTGCTGTTCGAACGCTTCCTCAATCCTGAGCGCGTCTCGATGCCTGACTTCGACATCGACTTCTGCCAGGATCGCCGTGAAGAGGTGATCCGTTATGTGCAGCGCAAATATGGGCGCGAGCAGGTGGCGCAGATCATTACCTTCGGATCGCTCCAGGCCCGTGCAGCCTTGCGCGACGTTGGCCGTGTGCTGGAAATGCCCTATGGGCAGGTCGACAGAATCTGTAAGCTGGTGCCGAACAATCCGGCCAATCCAACCCCTTTGTCCAAGGCCATTGAAGAAGAGCCAAAGTTTCAGGAGGAGGCGGAGAAGGAGCCTGTCGTCGCCCGTCTGTTGGATATCGCCCAGAAGATCGAGGGACTTTATCGCCATGCCTCCACCCATGCCGCCGGTATTGTGATCGGTGACCGCCCGCTGTCCAAGCTGGTGCCGATGTACCGCGATCCGCGCTCGGATATGCCGGTTACCCAGTTCAACATGAAATGGGTGGAACAGGCCGGGCTGGTCAAGTTCGACTTTCTCGGATTGAAGACGCTGACGGTTTTGAAAACCGCCGTGGATTTCTGCCGGCTGCGCGATATCGAGATCGATCTGGCGACCATTCCGCTGGACGATGAAAAAACCTATCAAATGCTGTCACGCGGTGAGACCGTCGGTGTGTTCCAGGTGGAAAGTGCCGGCATGCGCAAGGCGCTGATCGGTATGCGCCCCGACTGTATCGAGGATATTATCGCGCTGGTGGCGCTCTATCGTCCGGGGCCGATGGAGAATATTCCGGTCTACAATGCCCGTAAGCATGGCGAGGAGGAGATCGAATCGATCCATCCGACCATCGATTACCTGCTGAAGGAAACCCAGGGGGTTATCGTTTATCAGGAGCAGGTCATGCAGGTGGCCCAGGTTCTGTCAGGCTATTCGCTCGGTGAAGCGGATCTTCTGCGCCGTGCCATGGGTAAGAAGATCAAGGAGGAAATGGACAAGCAGCGCGCCCGTTTCGTCGATGGCGCGGTGAAAAATGGCGTCTCAAAGCCCCAGGCTGACAACATTTTCGACTTGCTGGCGAAGTTTGCCAATTACGGCTTCAACAAATCCCACGCCGCCGCCTATGCCATTGTCTCCTACCAGACCGCCTATATGAAGGCGCATTATCCGGTGGAGTTTCTGGCAGCGTCGATGACGCTCGATATGGCCAATACCGAAAAACTGGTGGATTTCCGCCAGGATGCCGGGCGTCTCGGTATTGAGGTCGTGCCACCGTCGGTTCAGACCTCTTTCCGGCACTTCCAGACGGGCCCGAACAGGATTTACTATTCGCTCGCCGCCCTGAAGGGCGTCGGCGATGCAGCCGTCGAGCATATCGTGACGGTCCGCGCCGATACGCCATTTGCCGATCTCGAGGATTTTTGTCTGCGGATCGACCCGAAGCAGATCAATCGCCGGGTGTTTGAAAGCCTGATTTTTGCCGGTGCCTTCGATTGTTTTGGCCGCGACCGTCCCGAACTGTTGGCTGGCATGGATCGGATTATCGGCTATGCGCAACGCGCCCAGGAAAATGCCGTCAGCGGCCAGTCGGACATGTTCGGCTCTGGCGGTGCCACAGGGCCTGAGCGGATTTCGTTTCCGACCTATACGCCCTGGCTGCCATCCGAAAAGCTGATGCGGGAGTTTCAGGTTCTGGGCTTCTATCTCTCGGCCCATCCGCTCGACACTTATAAACCGCTGCTGGAAAAGATGCGCGTGCAGAATTTCGCTGACTTCTCCGGCGCTGTGCGCCAGGGCGCGACGGCGGGTCGGCTGGCCGGGACGGTGATTTCAAAGCAGGAGCGCAAGACACGAACCGGAAATAAAATGGGCATTGTGACCTTCTCGGATGCCACTGGCCAGTTCGAGGCGGTGTTGTTTTCGGAAGGCTTGAACCAGTATCGCGACCTGCTCGAATCGGGCAAGTCACTGGTGATCACGGTTGCCGCAGAAGAACGGCCGGAAGGCATTGGTCTTCGTATCCAGACGGCGCAATCTCTCGAAGAAAAATCCTTGCAGATGCAAAAGACGTTGCGTGTCTATCTGCGCGATTCCAGTCCCTTGCGGGCGCTCGCCGCCCATCTCAATACCAAGGGTGACGGACTGGTCTCCTTCGTGGTGATCAAGGAGGATGGCCGCCGCGAAATCGAGGTCGAACTCAATCAACGTTTTCGAATCACCCCCGAAATCGCCGCTGCGATGCGGTCCGCGCCGGGTGTGGTGGATGTTGAATTGGTATAGGTACTCTTTGTAGCGCCGCTCATGATGATGCTTTAAATTTGTTTTAGCCCGTGCAGTCGCAAAACGGCTGCACGGGCTAAAGCCACGTGGATTATTTCCGGTATTGCCGTTATCCCGGCAGGTTGGTGATGAAGTCTGTGCCGTCGACCGTATCCGGGCTTAGCCCATGGTCGGTAATCGTCATCACGGTGCCTGTCGTCATGGTCGTCTCGATACGCTCGCGAATTTCGTTCGGGATGTGAATACGATTAAGAACCGTATCCAATCCATAGGAGGCGGTTGGCTGCGCCTTGCCAATGGTGACAATCGACGCATTTGAGACCGCCGGAGCCGGCTCAAGGCTGGTCACGTGCCAATGGGCCGTCCCATTGGCACCTTCCAGATTGGCTGCGAAAAAATGGGTGCCGAGTGGTTTTTCAGGCTGGTCGATGACAATAGGTGCATCGAAGACTGGCTTGAAGGCCTGCCGCACATAGATTTGGCCAACGGGTGGCATCGGCTTGCCAGCGCTTTGATAGAGAGCGCTTAGAAACGTCGGTGTAATAAGCGGTCCCTTCAGGGGCAGGCCTTTCCACCGTTTGAAGCCCTGGATGGCCGTGCGGGTCAGGGGGCCGGCATGACCGTCATGGCCGCCCGTCTCAAATCCCATGTCCTGCAACAGAAGTTGGGCGTCATGGATGGTTTCGGTTTTACCCCGGAACGTGATCAACAGGCTCAAAGGTGGTTGGCTGGCAATTGCGGCCTGGGGGTTGGGGCGGGGCAGATCGGCCATCGCCACTTCTACCGGCTCTGTGCCGCTGATGCCATCCGCGCCGCGCAGGCGGGCGTCGGACAGGATCTGGGGGCCTTGCTGTTGTTGCGCAGGGCTGAACAGAAACGGATGCTCAATGGGAGCAGGCGCGACCGGCGCATCGCTGATCAGCACATGCGCACCCAGCCGGGTCATGCCGTAGAGCTCACGGGCAAATTGGCCGGGCAGGCGCACGCAGCCGTGCGAAGCTGGCCGGTTTGGTACGCTGTTCGATTCATGCAAGGCAACGCCGGACCAGGTGATGCGTTGCATCCAGGGCATGGGCGCATTCGAATAGAGGTTTGATTCGTGATATTTCGTCTTTTGGATGATCGAGAAGATTCCTGATGGCGTCGTATGACCTTCCTTACCGGTCGAAACCTTCGAAGAGGCGACGATCCGGTCTCCATCATAAACGGTGAGAGACTGCGTCTGTTTCGACACGATAATTTGCAATGCGCTGCCGTCTCTGGCTGAGGCCTGCGACAGGCCTGCGCTCAGCGCGAGCATGGAAGCGGATAGGAACATTGAACGAAACATGGTGCGGACCATCATGGTGCCCTCATATGTAAACCGGGAAAACTGGGCCTTCAAAAGGTCGCCTGATCATGTGAGCAACGATGTGCCGAGAAATCAGTTGGTAAACGCCTATACCGCTGTGCGTTTTATAAAACGCCCAAAGAATGCAGCCGCGTGCTGCCTGAATCATAAAATAAACGTCGATCTTTAACGATTGCTTACCCGGCATGGCCGCTCACACAAAGTTGACGGGCAATGCTTTGATAGTGGCTATTTTTTATTGCTGCCGAAGGTGACGCCGGTTTCGACCATGCCCTTGCCGAATTTCATCCGCAATTGGTCCATGGCGGCTTCCGCCTTGGCGCGTCGGGCGGCGTCCGGATCGACCAGATCCGGGGGGTCGGCCAAGCTCGGATCGGCAAAATCGCTGACGCCGATACCGATCAGCCGAAATTTTGTGCCATCGGCTTCCTTCTCCAGCATTTGCAGGCCGGTGCGAAAGATCCGGTCGGCGAGCTGGGTGGGGTCGTCCAAGCGACGATTGCGGGTGCGTAATTTGAAGTCAGCGCTTTTCAGCTTCAAGATAACGGTGTGTCCAGCCAGTTCCTGCTTTTTCAATCGCCAGGCGACTTTCTCCGAGAGCTTGCGCAGATAGGGGACAAGATCTTCCCGGCGGGAAATATCGTCAAAGAACGTGGTTTCAGCCGAGACGCTTTTGGCCGGGTCATTGGTATGGACATCTCGGTCGTCGATGCCTTTCGATAGCCGTGCCAGTCGTTGGCCCATGCTGCCATAGCGCCGGATCAGGTCGCTTTCCTCCATGGTTTGCAATTGCCCGATGGTACGAATGCCGTCTTTCTCCAAGGTGCTGGCAAAGGCCTTGCCGACGCCCCAGATCGTGGTGACAGGGCGGGGCGCCAGAAACTCCAGCGCTTCGGCCTCGCCGACAACTGAAAATCCCCGGGGTTTTTGCAGGTCGGACGCTACTTTGGCCAGGAATTTACAATAGGACAGGCCAACGGAAACGGTGATGCCGATCTCGCTTTCAATACGCCGGGCAAGCCGTGCCAGCACAAGGGCGGGTGGTGCGTGGTGCAGGGCCTCAGTCCCCTTCAGTTCCAGAAAGGCCTCATCGATGGACAAGGGTTGCACCAAAGGGGTCAACTCCTCCATCATTGCTCGCACTTGCCGACCGACACGGGCGTATTTTTCCATATTCGGCGGAATGACTACGGCGTCAGGGCAGGCTTCCAACGCCTTGAACATCGGCATGGCCGAGCGCACACCATGGATGCGGGCCACGTAACAGGCTGTGGAAACCACACCGCGCTTACCACCGCCAATGATCAATGGCTTGTCGATCAGGTCTGGATTGTCGCGCTTTTCAACCGAAGCATAAAAAGCGTCGCAATCGATATGGGCCAATGTCAGCTTGAACAGTTCCGGGTGGTAGACGAGGCGAGGGCTGCCGCAAGCCGTGCATCTCCGCTTGCCTTCCGCCTGTAGGGAAAGGCAATCACGACAGAAGCCGGAACGGAGGGACGGCGCAGCAGACATGGGCGAGAACATAAGTTGAACATCGCCACCATAAGCCGGGTTTTCAGTGCCTGCAAGGGGAGCCCTTGCTAATCCCCATGACCTGAAAAAGTAAAAGACGGAAGCGGATCAGATCCGCGCCTGGAAATGGCGGAGAACACGCTCGCTGGCATCGTGCCAATCGTCGGCGCGCAATACATGGGGGCCAGGTGGCGGTGCGTGCCGATGAATTTCAGACTGCGGCCCGATCTGCACCAGTAGACAGTCCGGTGCATGCTCTCCGACGGAATGGAGATTATGGGCCATGTCATCCATAAAGGCGAAGGGCAGGGGCCGGTCACCATGCAGGGCTTTGACAACTGGCCCCTTTGGGCTTTCAGTGGCCAGGAGGGGGAAATCCAGACCCAGCCGATCCAGCAGACGGCGCCGCTGGGCGGTAAAGGCGGGCGGCATGGCGGTCAGAAAGACAATATCTGCAATCTTACCAATCCGTTGCAGCACGGCCACGGCATCGCCAAACGGGGTCTGCCATTCTTCCTGCTTTTCGAAAAACGTCAGCAGGAGATCCGTGACGATCTGATCTTCCAGCGCAAGCTGATCCTTGGTTGACACGATATTGCCATGCAGTCGGAAGGATTTCGGCAAGAGCCGATGGCCCAGGCTGTCGAGATAGGCCTCGAAGGGCACCAGGAATTCCAACACGACGTCATCGACATCGCTGATCAGCAATGGCCGGTCGGATAGGCGAACATGGTTGAAGTCGACAATCTCACCCATCAGATTTCACCGGAATCAAGTGCAGGCCGAACATAGACGTGATAGGCTGCAATTACATCTTCCGGGCGGGTCTGTGTGGCGGAGCAGAATTCCAGCAAGGTCGGTTCATGCTGCATGAGAAACTCCAGAAGTCCGGCCAGAAATTCCGGGTCATTGACGGCCAGGCGCAATTGTTGAGGCTCCAGGCCGGTCAGGGACAAAAACCGTCCCAGCATGTCCGGCTCACTCGCCAGCCAACCCAGCACGGCAACCGCCGTTTGTTCTGCGTGCTCTGCTGAAACCGTCTTGATCGTCACTTTGTCTCGCACAGTCTATGCCCATTCCCGTTTGTTTCGTCCGGCAGCTCGTTCTATCCGGCCAACTCGCTTAAACCGGTTGTTATTTCCGGTTTATCACGGTTAAATTGTCTTGACTGACTTGTGTCGCAATGTGCCGTGGAATTACCTATTTCTCAACCAAATCGCGCTAAATTCTATTTCACAAAAGAATGAATCTTTATGTCTGTTACGCCTGTCATCCACCATGGAGGGCGGGAAAGCAAGGATTGAAAATGCCGAAAAAGGTGATGATCGTTGAAGATAACGAGCTGAACATGAAACTGTTTCGTGATCTGATCGAAGCGTCGGGCTACGCGACCATTCAGACCCGTAACGGCATGGAAGCGCTGGAATTGGCACGCAAACATCATCCCGACCTGATCCTGATGGACATACAGTTACCGGAGGTTTCCGGCCTGGAAGTGACCAAATGGTTGAAGCAGGATAGCGAGTTGCACGTCATTCCGGTGATTGCGGTGACTGCCTTTGCCATGAAGGGCGATGAAGAGCGTATTCGCCAAGGTGGGTGCGAGGCCTATGTGTCGAAACCGATTTCCGTGCCAAAGTTCCTGGAAACGATCAAGACCTATCTGGGAGACGCCTGAGGCGCAGCAGGGCGGGTGTCTTAAACCAGTAGGCGATCGCCGTTGAGACCTGGGCAGATGCTTGAAGGACCTCGGTGTTCTGAATTCTATATGAAACGCCAGTCTGTCGGGTTGGCGCAATGTCCATGCAGAGCCGGTAGCGCATGTGCGCCAGGCTTGCTTCAAGGGGTGATGGCTGATGACAGCCCGTATTCTGGTTGTTGATGATGTTCCTGCCAATGTGAAGCTGTTGGAAGCGCGGCTGCTGGCGGAATATTTCGAGGTATTGACAGCCGAAGACGGATTGAAGGCGCTGGACATCTGCGACCGCACCCAGGTGGACGTCGTTCTTCTCGATGTCATGATGCCAGGCATTGATGGCTTTGAAGTGTGTGAGCGGCTGAAATCCAGCCCGCGCACCGCCCATATTCCCGTGGTCATGGTCACGGCGCTGGACCAGCCCTCGGACCGGGTGAGGGGATTGAAGGCTGGCGCTGACGATTTTCTGACCAAGCCGGTCAATGATCTGCAGCTGATCTCTCGGGTTAAAAGTCTAGTGCGGCTGAAAACGCTCTCCGATGAACTGCGCATCCGCGCCGAGACGGCGCAGAAAGTCGGCATAGACAGCAACGTTCATCTTGGGGATGGACGTATGGACGAGGTCGGCCAGGTCTTGCTGGTCGATAGCCGTGCTAGTTCGCAGGAGCGTATCATCAAGGCGTTGAAGCCTGTGGCTGATGTCGTGGCGATGTCCGACGCCCAGGCCGCGCTGTTTGAGGCGGCGGAAAGTAATTTCGACCTGGTTATCGTCAATGGCACGCTGGAGGATTACGATCCGTTGCGCCTGTGTTCGCAGCTGCGGTCGCTGGACCGCACCCGCTTCATTCCGATTTTGCTGATTGCCGAACCGGGAGAGGAATACTTGATCGTGCGGGCGTTGGATCTGGGCGTCAACGATTACATCGTCCGACCCGTCGACACCAATGAGCTGCTGGCGCGCACGCTGACCCAGCTACGCCGTAAGCGGTATAATGACAGGCTGCGCAACAGCGTGCAGCAAAGCATCGAACTGGCGGTGACGGACGATCTCACCGGGCTTCACAATCGGCGCTATCTCGATACCCATATCAAAGTGTTGTTCGAGCGCTCCAGTCTGCGCAAGAAGCCGCTATCGGTATGCCTGGTGGATATCGATCGGTTCAAGCTGGTCAATGACACCTACGGCCATGAGGCGGGCGATGACGTCCTGCGGGAGTTTGCCGCTCGTATTCGCGCCACCGTGCGCGGCGCCGATCTTGCCTGCCGCTATGGCGGTGAGGAATTCGTGGTCGTGATGCCCGATACGTCGCAGGAGATGGCCAGTACGGTCGCCGAGCGCCTGCGCGAAATGGTGGAGAAAAAGCCATTTCGGTTGCAGTCTGGCGGCGAGCTGAGTGTGACAGCATCGCTTGGCATCTCCACGACGGGAGATGAGATTGCCAATCCGGAACATTTGCTGAGACAGGCTGACCGCGCGCTCTATCAGGCCAAGACCGAAGGCCGTAACAGGGTCGTGTCGGCGGCGGCTTAAACTAATTTCAGCACCGGTGCGCCTTTGTGTTTTGGTTCACGTGGAGCCCGTTCTCCCGCGTCTTCAAAAAATTCATCTGCCGTGATTTTCCGTTATATCCATGCGCGCGTTCAAGGATCCGGGTTGGCAGAAATTTGCTCCTGACAGGGAAAGCCCTGCTTGTCTGGATTTTTCCAAAAGCTTGTCGATGCGTTCGATATATGACTATATTCTTTTAAAAAAAGAAAAAATATACCATAAATAAATAAGGGTATAGTTTGATTTTTTTACTCTGATCTGGATAGAAAGATCGGTTCAATAGAAAATTATGTTTTTCGAATTGTTGATAACAACGATTTTTCGTCGATATCGAGAGTTTTCCAGAGAAAATACTTGCCTCTCTGGAGTGTTAATTCTATTTCTCTTCGAGAAGGGAAAATGAACAGAATTTAACCATGCCGACATCGAAAAGATGCAACGGTTAAGAAAATGTTGATTTTTTCTTTCATATGCGCATAGTTGGGACAACTGCGATGCATCCATAGCAAGCTGTGTTTTCACGAGCGCTATGGTTCTTCATAAATGCCGTTTTTATAAGCTGCTTAAAGATATCCATCGATCCCTTCGGATCTGAGGAATTACGCAGTAAAAATTGACGAATAACAGGTTTAACCAATACCCCATGATGCTCAGGTCCGCCGCATCTCCTGGGTCGTGGGGTTGGTCGGCAGGTGTGCGATTATCAAGCGGTTCCTCGTGCCGTTATTGCATGCCCGCCGACCCCCATTCCAACGCCGCTTCCTTATGTGGAGGCGGCGTTTTGCGTTTCGCGGTCAGGATGGTTTCCGATGCACTCTATCCCGCGCCCCTATGCGTGGGGTCGCTGTCCTCGCGCCTAAAGCGTCCTTACACCTATTCCACAGGAGAATATCTGGCTCGGCCTTCAGAGTCGGTCTGCGTGGTGCGCTGGCCCATCCTCAGAACTACATAAAAAAAGCGCGCCGGATGAGGCGCGCTTTTCAAGCTTCTCACGAAGAACCAGGATCACTTGATCTTGGTTTCCTTGAACTCGACATGCTTGCGAGCGATCGGGTCGTATTTCGTCTTCGTCATCTTGTCCGTCATCGTACGGCTGTTCTTGGTGGTGACGTAGAAGAAACCCGTATCGGCTGTCGACAGCAGCTTGATCTTGATGGTTGTAGCCTTGGCCATGGTCGTCCTGCCTTACATGAATAACACAAAGCCGTGACGACCTTCAGGGCCCACGGCAAATCTGGGCAGAAACTACAAATCGCCACCGAAAAGTCAACCCCGCGCACCCTTGAAAAACAATCGTGCGACGGAAAGAACCACATATAACGCAAAGAATCCGGCAATCGACCAGGCAAAACCGGCATTTCCGCCCATATCGATGGCTGCACCCACGACTTGTGGTCCGGCTACCGTGCCAACCGCATAACAGAAAACGAAGGCGGCATTGGCGGCGGCAAGGTCTGAGCCTGTGAGTCGGGAACCGAGATGACTAAGACCGATCGTGTAGAGGCCGGAGACGCAGCCGCCCCAGAATAGGAGGATGACGGCCATCGCCATCCAGCTATGGGAAATCAGCGGCAGCAGCAGCGATCCGATCAGCCCGACCGTCGCCAGGGCGCCGAGCAGCAAGCGGCGATCCCTAAGCTTGTCGGAGAGCATGCCAAGTGGGATCTGGAACACCATGTTACCAACCCCCATCACAGTGAGCAGCAGGGCTGACTGAGCCTCTGTGAAGCCGATACGGGTGGCATAGACGGGCATCAGTGACAACCCGCCGACTTCCACCGCACCGAACACGAAGACGGCGGCTGTGGCGGTCGGCACCAGGAAGATGTAGCGGAAGAAATGCATCTCTGGCTTTTCATCCAGCGCCGGGCTTTCGTTGCGGGCAACGAAGATCGGCACCGCTGCCATCAGGATGGCAACCGCACCGATGGCAAAGGGCAAGACACCTTCACTGCCGACAATCGAAAACAGCAAGGGGCCTGCTGCAAAACCCACCGATAGGACCGTGGCATAAATGCCGAGCACCAGCCCGCGCCGCGATGGCGGGGCGGCGGCATTGATCCAGAACTCCGACAGGATGAACAATGTCGTCGTGGCGCCGTGAAACACCAGCCGCAGGGGAAACCACATCCAGAAGGCTTCGGCGTAATAGAAGCCAAGCGAGCTTAGCGCTGCCAGCAGCACCGCCCAGATCATCGTCTGCGCTACCCCGAAACGGTGCGCAAGCCTGGTGGTGATCGGCGCGGCAATCATTGCCGCAACCCCTGCCATGGCTGAATTCAGCCCGATCAGGGTGGAGGGAATGCCGCGTTTTTCGAGAATGATGCTGAGCAGCGGCAATCCCAGCCCGATGGCGATGCCGACAGCGGAAATCGATGAGACCGCTGCAATCAGCGAAGGCCAATGGATCTCTTCCCGATGTCCGGTAACAGGGTCTCTGGTGTCAGACATGGAAGTTCCTCAGACGAAATTGCACGCGATGCGCGGGGACAGACAACAGCGCAAGGCATCATGCCAAGCCAACAAAGGCCTATTGAATTTCATAATCTGCCAATGGTCCCCGGCCTTTACTCCATAATGGTGAAAATCGAAACCAGTTTAAGGCAAAAACGGACCGCCGCAGTCAGATCGTCGTCGGACGTCACTGGTTTCTGATGGTTTTGCTTGAGGTGCTACTTTGGCGGATAGCGCTCGTCATAGTCCTCGATCACGTCAGGTTCGTCTCCGAAGCCATGCATGCGCAGCGCCCATTGCAGCCCCACCACGCCGCCCTTGATGGGCTGGATGATCAACAGAGAGACGATGACGGCAATCGGCGTCCAGATCGCCAGATGCGCCCAGGTCGACAGTACGAAGACCAGATCGGTCATCATATAGCCGCCCAGCAGCACATGGCCGACAATCATGATGACGATATAGGGCGGCAGATCGTCGGCTCTCTGGTGGGAAAGATCCTCGCCGCAGGCCGCGCAGGTATCGACCGGTTTCAGGAAGGCCTTGAACAGGCGGCCGGAGCCGCAGGCCGGACAAGTACACATCAGGCCGCGCAGAATGGAGCGTCCAAGCGGGCGAACCGCATCCTTGCCGCCGCCGAAGCGGATAACGGGGGGAGACTGGCTGACAGACATGCGGTTCCTCCTGAACTTCTATCAAATCCTATAGGCTTTGATCAAAGATGGGGCATGAAAGTTGATATTTCATCGCGGCATTTGCGCACAAGCGCGCCGAGTTCGTATATCTGGGCTTCATATACCAAGCCCAGATATACGAACTCGGCGGGCGGTTTCAACGCCTGCCGCGCGGTGGTCTGGTTCCCGGTGTCTTGCCGGGGCCGGGACGACCGCGTCGCGTCGCCTTGTGGAAGGAACGGATGCCAGTCGGCATTTTCTTGCCTTCGCTGAGGATTTCAAACCGCAAGGCACCGGCAAGCGGCACAGCTTCCACCAGCTTGACGCTGACGCTGTCGCCCAATTGATAGCCAAGCCCGGTCTTTTCACCGGTCAAAGCCTGATGTGCTTCGTCATAGATGAAATAGTCGCGGCCAAGCGTCGAGACCGGAATGAAGCCATCAGCGCCATATTGCGGCAGAGAGATGAACAGACCGGATTTGGTGACGCCGGAGACCTGCCCATCGAATTCGTCGCCGATCCGGGTTGCCAGGTGATGGGCAATCAGCCGGTTGATCGTGTCGCGCTCGGCTGCCATGGCGCGGCGCTCGAAGGTTGAGATTTCGGCGGCGACATCGGCCAGCGTCGCTTCTTCATCGGATGTAATGCCACCTTCGCCCAGCCCCAGCGTGCCGACCAGCGCCCGATGCACGATCAGGTCGGCGTAGCGGCGGATGGGGGAGGTGAAGTGCGCGTATTTCAGCAGGTTCAAGCCGAAATGGCCGATATTTTCAGGGCTATAGACCGCCTGGCTCTGGGAGCGCAGCACCATTTCGTTGACGATGGTCTGGTGCGGCGTGTCCTGCGCCTTGGCGAGAATGCCATTGAACGAATTGGAGCGCAGGTTGCCGCCCTTGGCCAGCGAAAATCCGATGGTGGCCAGGAACTCGCGCAGCACTTCCTGCTTGGCCAATGTCGGCGTATCGTGGATGCGGTAGACCAGCGGCTGTTTTTTCTTCTCCAGCGTCTCGGCGGCGGCCACATTGGCCTGGATCATCATTTCCTCGATCAGCTTATGGGCGTCCAGCCGTTCAGGTACGAAGACCCGATCCACTGTGCCATCGGCTTTAAGGATGATCTTGCGCTCCGGCATGTCCAGTTCCAATGGCTGGCGCCGGTCACGGCCACGCTTCAGGATCGCATAGGCGGCCCAGAGTGGCTTCAGGATCGGCTCCAGCAAAGGTCCGGCCTTGTCGTCAGGCTTGCCGTCAATGGCGGCCTGCGCCTGTTGGTAGGATAATTTGGCCGCACTCTTCATCATGATCCGGTGGAAGGTATGGCCTGCCTTACGGCCTTCATGGGAAAACACCATGCGCACGGCCAGTGCTGGCCGGTCAACGCCCTCGCGCAGCGAGCAGAGATCGTTGGAAATCCGCTCCGGCAGCATCGGCACGACCCGATCGGGAAAATAGACCGAATTGCCACGCTTCAGCGCCTCGCGGTCCAGCGCCGATTTGCTGCGGATATAATAGGAGACATCGGCAATCGCCACGGTGACGATCACGCCACCCGGATTATCGGGTGAGGGGTCCGGCTCGGCATGAACAGCGTCGTCATGGTCCTTGGCATCATGCGGGTCGATGGTGACCAGCGGCAAGCTGCGCCAATCTTCCCGATGCGCCATGCTGGCCGGTTTGGCGGCATCCGCCTCGTCCAGCACCGATTGCGGGAAGATATGCGGAATGCCATGGGCGTGGATGGCGATCATCGAGATCGCTTTTTCCGAGGCCACCGAGCCGATCACCGACAGCACCTTGGCGCGGGCAAGGCCCAGACGGCTGGAGAGCCGCCCGACTTCCACCTCGACCAGATCGCCGTCGCGGGCGTCGCCGACATCGGCGGCCTCGATGACCATTTCCTCGCCGCGCCGCTCGATCGGCATCAGCCTGCCACCGGTATCACCGGCCATTTCGCGGTAGACGCCCAGCAGTGCGCCGCGCCGCTTGTCGATCACTTTGATGATCCGGGCGGTATAGGCTGGACCGGCGCGGTCCTTGGATGGGAAAATCTTCGCCAGAACCCGGTCGCCAAGTCCGCCAACCGGCGTCTTGCCCTTGGCACGGTCAGCGCTCGACTGGCGGATGGAGACCGCAGGGGCAGCGCCCAATTCATCCGGCCATTCGGCGGGACGCCCGATCAGGTCGCCATCCTTGTCGCGGGTGGTAATGTCCAGAACCGTAACTGGCGGCAATGCCCCAGGGCGGCTCAGCGACTTGCGATTCTTGTTGACCAGTCCGTCTTCTTCCAGCGCCCGCAGGGCTTCCTTCAACTCGATCCGAGCTTCGCCTTTCAGGCCGAAAGCCTTGGCAATTTCGCGCTTGGAGGCCCGGTCGGGATTGTCGGTGATGAACTGCATCAGGATCTCGCGGGGCGGCACCGCCCCGTGGATGATCACCGTTTCATTCTTGTCCGCTGCCTTTTTCGCCGCAAGCTCCGCCTTCCGCGTTCTGTTGGTGAGGCTGCGGGTGTCGGGTCGCGGGGATTTGCTCAAGGTCAGGCTTTCTCTGTTTTCGCGGCGGGCTTTGCCTTGGGCTTCGTCGCCTTCGGTTTGGCAGCTGCTTTCTTTGGTTTGGCGTCGGCGGCGTCATCATCCGCATCGGCCTTGGCGGCTTTCGCAGCCGGTTTTTTCGCAGGCGCCTTCTTTGCGCTGGCGGATTTGGCAGCAGGTTTCGCCTTGGTCTTGCCGCTGCCTTCCTTGGCAGCGCGCTCGACGATCAGGGCAATTGCCTCTTCCATGGTTACGGCCTGCGGGTCCATGCCTTTGGGAATGGTCGCGTTGATCTTACCCCAATTCACGTAGGGACCATAGCGGCCATCGCGTACGGTAATCGCACCGCCATCGGGGTGATCGCCGATTTCTTTCAGGGCGGCAGGTGCTGCGCGGCCACGGCCACCGGGGTTGGCCTGCTTTTCAGCCAGAACGGTGACGGCACGGTTTAGGCCGATGGTCAGCACATCCTCGATACCGTCGAGATTGGCATAGGTGCCATCATGCAGCACGAAAGGTCCGTAGCGGCCAAGCCCTGCGGTCATCATCTTGCCGGTTTCAGGGTGAAGGCCGACTTCGCGTGGCAGCGACAGCAGTGACAGCGCCTTATCGAAATCCACATCGGTCGGCGACCAGCCCTTGGGGAGCGACGAGCGCTTGGCTTCCTTGCCATCGCCACGCTGGACATAGGGGCCAAAACGGCCGCTGCGAAGCGTGATCTGTTCGCCGGTTGCGGGATCTTCACCCAGCGCCTTCGGCTCGTTGCCGACGGCTTCCGCTTCAGTGCTGCCATCGGCGGACAATTGGCGGGTAAAGTTGCATTCTGGATAGTTGGAGCAGCCGACAAAAGCGCCGTATTTACCAAGCTTCAGCGAAAGATTGCCGGTGCCGCAGACCTGGCAGATGCGGGGGTCCGAGCCATCCTCGCGCTTCGGGAAGACCAGCGGGGCCAAGGCTTCGTTCAGCGCGTCGAGCACGTTGGTGACACGCAATTCCTTGGTGCCCTCGATCTGGGCAAAGAAATTCTGCCAGAATTCGCGCAGCACGTCCTTCCAGTTCAACTCGCCAGCAGAAATCTTGTCGAGCTTTTCTTCAAGATCGGCGGTGAAATCATATTCGACATAGCGGGTGAAAAAGCTTTCCAGGAATGCCGTCACCAAACGGCCCTTGGCTTCGGGAATCAGCTTGCGCTTGTCGATAACAACATATTCACGGTCGCTGAGCGTCTTCAGCGTTGCGGCATAGGTGGAGGGCCGGCCAATGCCAAGCTCTTCCATCTTCTTGATCAGGGTTGCTTCCGAATAGCGCGGTGGCGGTTCGGTGAAGTGCTGGGTGGCGTTGACCTTTTGCTTGGCCAGCGCCTCGCGGGCGTTGATCTCCGGCAGGCGGCCATCTTCATCGTCGTCCTCGCTCTTTTCACCTTCTTCGCGGTGATCAGTGTAGGCAGCGATAAAGCCGTCGAAACGGATGACGGAACCAACGGCACGCAGACCGGCTTTTTCGCCCGCCTTGTCGGCAAGGATTTCAGCGGTGGTCCGCTCGATTTCGGCAGAGGCCATCTGGCTGGCAATGCCGCGCTTCCAGACCAGATCGTAAAGACGCAGCTGGTCGGCGTCGAGATAGCGGCGCACCTGATCCGGCGTCCTGGTAAAATCGGTCGGGCGGATGGCTTCATGCGCTTCCTGGGCATTTTTCGCCTTGGTGGAATAGAAGCGCGGCTTTTCCGGCATGTAGCGCGGGCCGAATTGCTGGGTAATCGCGGAGCGGGCAGCCTCAATGGCTTCCGGTGCCATTTGTACACCATCGGTACGCATATAGGTGATCAGACCGACGGTCTCGCCGCCAATATCGACACCTTCATAAAGCTTCTGGGCCACCTGCATGGTGCGCGAGGCGGAAAAGCCGAGCTTGGAGGAGGCGGCCTGTTGCAACGTAGAGGTTGTAAACGGCGGCGATGGGTTGCGCTTGACGGGCTTGGCCTCAATCGATTCCACCACATAGTTCGCGCCGTCGAGCAGGTCTTTCAGCCGGTTGGCCATGTCGCCATTGCCGACGCTGCGCGCTTGCAAGCGCTTGCCATCGGCCGAAACCAGGCGAGCCAGGAACTCATCGCCACGCGGAGTCTTCAGAAGTGCGGACAGGTTCCAGTATTCTTCCGAGACGAAGCGTTCGATCTCGTTTTCCCGGTCGCAAACCAGCCGCAGGGCCACAGATTGGACGCGGCCTGCCGAACGGGCACCGGGCAGCTTGCGCCACAGGACGGGCGACAGGTTGAAGCCGACCAGATAGTCCATGGCACGGCGTGCCAGATAGGCATCGACCAGATCGCCATCGATGTCGCGCGGGGCAGCCATGGCGTCGAGCACGGCCTTCTTGGTGATGGCGTTGAAAACCACGCGCTTCACCGGCTTGTCGCCAATCACCTTCTTCTTTTTGAGGAGATCCAGCACATGCCAGGAAATCGCTTCACCCTCACGATCCGGGTCGGTTGCGAGAAACAGAGCATCGGCCCCCTTCATCGCATCGGCAATGTCCTTCATGCGTTTGGCAGAGGCGGTGTCCACTTCCCATAGCATTTCGAAATCCTGATCCGGCAGGACCGAACCGTCCTTGGCAGGCAGGTCGCGGACATGGCCGAAGGAGGCGAGCACCTTATATCCCGGTCCGAGATACTTGTTGATCGTCTTGGCTTTGGCTGGGGATTCGACAACGACTACATTCATTCTGTTTCTCTGAACATGGCCCCGTTTGTTGCATATGGCGTCGATTCTGGCGAGGGTTCAAGCATCGATGGTTCGACATGGACAGGGATTGCGCCGGGGTCAAGTCCCCTCATGCATTTTATCCATTACACGTTTACACAACCGAAAGTTTATGAAAATGGTATTGCAATCATAAATCATTTCTGTATCCTATGTTGCATAGGTAGCAATAATACATATTCAGGTTGTATTTCCACGACGGGAACACGTAATGACGGGCAGTGGCGCAGCGGAACTTCATAGCCGGGAAAGCATAGCCTATGTGCGCCAGATGCTGGGCGAATTGAGGCTGGTCGCTGAAAAGGAAGGCGCACAAATGCTGTGCTACCTGATCGAGATGGCCTTTGAAGAGGCTGGTGATCTTCAACGCCGCCATAAAGTGCCAAGAATGATCTCAAACGCCAAACGATCGGTTTGAAATCTTTCAATACGCGAATGCGCGAAAGCCAGCTCTAATCCAGCGGCGCAATCGAAACCAGGCCACCGGGATGACGGTGCAGGCGACCGGCAATATCCAGTTCCAGCATCACCAGATAGACGGCAGATGGTGGCAATTGCGTGTGGCGAATGATATCATCGACTTCGACCGGCGTTATGCCAAGTGCATCGATGATCCGACTGCGATCCTGTTCACCGGGTGGCTGGTTGAAGGTCTCGCTTTCTTCATAGACAGGCTCTTCCACCTGCGGCTGGGAAAACAAGTCAATACTGCTGAGCGGCGATAGCGCCTCGAGAATATCCCTGGCCTCGGTGGTGATCGTTGCGCCGTTTTTCAACAATCCATTGGTACCGTGACAGCGCGGATCGAGCGGCGAGCCCGGTACGGCAAACACCAGCCGTCCGAAATCGGCGGCCAGCCGTGCGGTAATCAGTGAGCCGGAGCGGCTGGCGGCTTCGATGACCACAACCCCAAGTGAGGTTCCGGCAATCAATCGGTTGCGTCTTGGAAAATCACGGGCGCGGGGCTCCCAGCCAAACGGCATTTCGCTGATCGCCACACCCTTGCCATCCCAGATGTCTTTCAGCAGGTCGACATTCTCAGGCGGGTAGGGCCGGTCGAGTCCACCGGCCAGGGCGGCCATCGTGCCTGTTTCCAGGCTTGCCCGATGCGCGCCCGCGTCGATGCCGCGCGCCAGACCTGAGGTGATGGTGTAGCCGGTTATGCCGCAATCGCGTGCCAGCAGGGCTGCCATTTTCACGCCGCTGATCGAGGCATTTCGCGATCCGACAATGCCGATGGATGGGCGGATGGCGGTACTGCCCTGGCCTTTCATCGCCAGAAGCGGCGGTGCCGCGTCGATCTGGCGCAGCGCCGGTGGATAGTCCGGCTCGCCGATCCCGACGAATCGCGCACCGAATTTGCGGGCAAAGTCGAGCTCGCGTTCAGCCTCGGCCACTGTGGCAATGCGGATGGAGCGGGTGGCCCCGCCGCGCTGCGACAATTCCGGCAGCATGTCCAGGGCGCGTTCGGCGGTGCCGAAATTGTTGATAAGGTCGCGAAAGGTGGCTGGGCCGACGTTGTCGGAGCGGATCAGCCTCAGCCAGGCGGTTCTTTGTTTTTCCGTCAGGGCGATCCCCGAGCGTCCCGAACCGCCAGCCGACATGGTGTGCTATCCTTTTTTACCGATCTTGCTCTCGGTGCCTGAAATAAGTCTTTCAATATTCGCCTTGTGCTTGCCCCAGGTGATCACGGTCATTGCAGACGTGATCATGGCAGCTTCCGGCTGACCGAGTATCCACAATGCAACCGGAATGACAAGAGTTGCAACCAATGCTGATAGCGAGGAATAGCGGCTGAGAAAAGCAATCGACAGCCAGACGATGGCAAACACCAGCACCATCAACGGAAAAATCCCGAGCAATGTGCCGATATAGGTAGCCACGCCCTTGCCGCCCTTGAAGCCCAGCCAGACCGGGAACAGGTGGCCGATAAAGGCGGCAAAGCCGCCAAGCAGACCCGGCAGATGCACCGCATCGGATCCGAACAATTTCTGGGCGATCAGCGCCGCAGCCGTTGCCTTCAGGGCGTCGAGCAGCAGGGTGGCTGCGGCCAGCTTCTTATTGCCAGTGCGCAGAACATTGGTGGCACCAATATTGCCGGAACCGATATTGCGCACGTCGCCCAGGCCCGCCATCCGGGTCAGCAGCAGTCCGAAGGGGATGGAGCCGAGCAGATAGCCGATCGCCAGCGAGGCGATAAGGGCAGTGATCGTCACCTGGCTGTAATCGAGGCTGGGCATGATCGGTTCCTATAGGTTCAAGACAGAGAAAACACCGGACGGCCAGCCACATAGGTGGCGACGGCGCGACCGGAAAAGCGGGCGTCTTCAAAGGGTGTATTCTTGGAGCGAGACAGCAGCGCTTCCTTGGACACCAGCCAGGGCTCGTCCAGATCGATGAGCACGATATCGGCCTTTGCGCCCGGCTTCAACGTGCCAGCATCCAGCCCGAAAATTTCGGCAGGCCGGGTGGACATCGCATCGATCAGCCGCATCAGCGGCACCTGACCGGCATGATGCAGCCTGAGAGCCGCTGCCAGCAAGGTTTCCAGGCCGACCGCGCCATCGGCAGCATCGCCGAACGGCAGGCGCTTGGTATCGACATCCTGCGGATCATGGGCCGACACGATGATGTCGATATCGCCGCTCGCTAGGGCCTCGACCATCGCCACCCGATCATCCTCGGTCCGCAGCGGCGGCGCCAGCTTGAAGAAGGTGCGGTATTCGCCGATATCGTTTTCGTTCAGCGACAGATTGTTGATGGAAATGCCGCAGGTAACGTTTGCGCCGCGTGAGCGGGCAAGCTTGATGGCCTCCACCGAGCCTGGAACCGAAATCTTGGCGGCATGATATTTTGCCCGCGTCAGTCCGGCGATGCGCAGATCGCGTTCCAGCGGAATGATTTCGGCCTCTCTCGGCACGCCAGACAAGCCCAACCAGCTGGCAAACAGGCCCTCGTTCATCACGCCATTGCCGAGATATTTTTCGTGCAGTTCCAGCGAAATCACCGCGCCGAATTCCCGCGCATAGGTCATCGCCCGGCGCAGCACCAGCGTATCGTCCAGCCCATGGCGGCCATTGGTGAAGCAGACGGCACCCGCCTGTTGCAACAGGCCGAATTCGGTCATTTCCTCGCCGCGCAGCCGACGGGTCAGGGCCGCTGCCGGATAGATATTGACCGGCGATTTTTCCCGCGCCGCGTTCTTGATGAATTCCACCAGGGCGATGTCATCGATGACAGGATCGGTATCCGGCATCATCACGAAGGAGGTGACGCCGCCAGCCGCTGCGGCCTTGCCGGCGGAGGCCAGTGTTTCGCGGTGCTCACCACCGGGTTCGCCGACAAACACCTGCGCATCCACCAGACCCGGTGCCGCTACCAGTCCTTTGCAGTCCCTGATCTCGGCACCCTCTGGTGCGCCCTGATTGCGGGCATCGGCACCGGCGGCCAGAATGTGGCCGTCAGCACCGACGATAATGCTGCCAACCTCATCCAGCGAACGGGATGGGTCGATAATGCGGGCATTGTTGAAGACAAGCGGCTTGTTCATGCGCCAACTCCTTCGCTACGCGGGCCGTTATTGTCAGAGATCAGCAGCGATTCCATCACGGCCATGCGCACGGCGACGCCCATCTCGACCTGGCTTTCGATGACGCTTTGCGGCCCATCGGCCACATCGGAGGCGATTTCCACTCCTCGGTTCATCGGCCCGGGATGCATGACCAGGGCGTCTTCCTTGGCGGCTTTCAGCTTTTCAGCATCAAGCCCGTAGAAGTGGAAATATTCGCGGATCGATGGGACAAACGACCCTGCCATGCGCTCGCGCTGCAAGCGCAGCATCATCACCACATCTGCGCCCTTCAGGCCTTCCTTCATATCGTGGAAGACTTCGACGCTCATATCGGCAATGCCTGATGGCAGCAGCGTGGCGGGGGCCACGACCCTGACGCGCGCGCCCATGGCATTGAGCAGGAGAATATTGGAACGGGCCACGCGGGAATGCAGCACGTCGCCACAGATTGCGACGATGATCCGCGACAGCTTACCCTTGGCGCGCCGGATGGTCAGCGCGTCGAGCAGCGCCTGGGTTGGATGTTCATGTTGGCCATCGCCGGCATTGATCACCGCGCAGGCGACCTTTTGCGACAGAAGCGCTGCGGCACCGGCCGAGGCATGGCGCACGACCAGCACGTCCGGGTGCATGGCATTCAGCGTCATCGCCGTATCGATCAGCGTTTCGCCTTTCTTGACCGACGAATTGCCGACCGACATGTTCATCACATCGGCACCGAGCCGCTTGCCCGCCAGCTCAAAGGATGACTGGGTGCGGGTGGAGGCCTCGAAAAACAGGTTGATCTGGGTCAGACCGCGCAGGGTTGAGGTCTTTTTTTCGCGCTGGCGGCTGATTTTTACCGCTTCGTCAGCTTTATCGAGCAGATAGGTAATATCGGTTTCGGTAAGGCCCTTGATGCCAATCAAATGGCGATGGGGAAAGAAGACCATGCGCATGTTCTCCTAGAGTTTGTCAGGGAAAAATGGAAACCGGTTTTCCGAAAGACAAACGATAATAAAAGACTTCAGAATTTTCGGTTTCATGGCGAAACCAGGGACTCCGAAGGGATCGCGCGGTCTATAAAGACTGCGATGATCAGGAGCAAGCCTGCTTGAGGCGTGCAAGCCGTTGTCCCCCGTTTTGGACGGTTGACCTGACCCATGCTGTCGCAAATACGCGCAAACGTGTTAAAGACCATCGACAAAGATCGATTTGCGGCATTGCTGTAAGAAAAGATAAAAATTGGAACGCGGATGAGCCGTACGGAAGACAAATTGCTGGAACTCAATCAGCCAAGGCCCTGGTCCGGCGTGAACGCCTTTCGCACCGATCCGCTGGTGGTCGATATTACCAATGGCCTCAGCCGCAACCTGCGCGATGAATATGATACGCTTGGCCGTTATGTGACCTCGCATGAGGCGCAGGAACTGGCCCGCATGGCCAACCACAATCCGCCGGAACTGCGCACCCATGGGCCGCGCGGCGAGCGGCTGGACGTGGTGGAGTTTCATCCGGCCTGGCATGCGCTGATGCGCCGCTCCATGGCCACCGGCCTGCATTCCTCCGTCTGGGAAAATTTAGCTGATGCACGCGGCCAGGATCACAAGGCCCGCGCCGTGCGATTCTATCTCACCGCCCAGTTGGAATGCGGCCATCTCTGCCCGCTGACCATGACCAGCGCCTCGGTTGCCGCCCTGATGGGCTCGCCCCGGGTGCAGAAGGAATGGGCGCCGAAGATTCTGTCGCGCAAATATGACAGCTCTAACCGTCCCGCCATGCAGAAATCCGCCATTACCATTGGCATGGGCATGACGGAGAAACAGGGCGGCACCGATGTGCGCGCCAATATCTCCACCGCCACACGGGTGGGCGAGGGGATCTACCGGCTGTCCGGCCACAAATGGTTCATGTCGGCACCGATGAGCGATGGTTTCGTCATGCTGGCGCAAATGCCTGAAGGCGTCGGCTGTTTTCTGGTGCCCCGCCTGCTGGAAGACGGTTCGGCCAATGGCTTGCAGTTCCAACGGCTGAAGGACAAGATCGGCAATCGCTCTAATGCCTCCTCCGAGGTCGAATTTACCGATGCCTTTGGCTTCCTGCTGGGCGAGCAAGGCGGCGGCATCCGCACGATCCTGGAAATGGTGACGCTGACTCGGCTGGATTGCGCGCTGGCCTCTGCGGGCATCATGCGCGCCTCGATGGCGGAAGCTGTCCACCATGTGCGGGGCCGATCGGTGTTTGGCAAGAAGCTGGTCGATCAGCCGATCATGACCCGCGTTCTGGCCGATATGGCGCTGGATGTGGCGGCGGCAACGGCGCTGTCCTTCCGGCTGGCCGAGGCCTTCGACCGCGCCCGTGATAATCCTGCGGATGCGGCTTACGCACGGGTGATGACGCCGGTGGTGAAATACTGGGTCTGCAAAATGGCGCCGCCGCTGATCTATGAAGCGATGGAATGCATCGGCGGCAGCGGCTACGTGGAAGAACGCGCCATTGCCCGCCATTACCGCGAGGCCCCGGTCAATGCCATCTGGGAAGGTTCCGGCAACGTGATGGCGCTGGACGTGTTGCGCGTGCTGGCACGTGGCAAGGACCTGTTCGAAATGGTATTTGCCGAGCTGGAACGCGATCTCGGCCCATCCGGCCGCAAGACCGTCGAAGTGCTGCGCGCCGCCATGGCGCTCTGCGAACGCGACGAAGGTGCCGCCCGCCTGCTGGTCGAGCAAATGGCACTCGCCGCCGCCGCCGCCGAGCTTTACCGCATGGGGGCAGGCAAGATTGCTGACGCCTTTCTTGAGACGCGCCTGACAGGCGGGTGGCGCAATACTTACGGTGTGCTCGATGCGCGATTCGACAGCCGGTATTTGATTGATTTGCTGTATCCGGCGGTGGATTGAGACGCGGTTCCGGAACTCAGTTTTTACAAAGCTTGATACGCGCAAGGACGTGACGTCATCATGCAGATGCCCCGGATTGAAATCGTCGAGGATAACGTTACGTCGCAGCAGAAGGCGTCAATTCTCGATGCTTTGCTGACCTACAATAATGCGATGGCTCGGCACACTGTCTATGTCGAATTCGCGATTGTTTTGCGGCACCCGGAGAGCGGGGATGTTATTGGCGGTTTATATGGTCTGACGGATCACGGATGGAGTTTTGTAAAGCTGTTGGTCGTCCCTGAGGCCTATCGGGGATTGGGTCTTGGCCGACGCCTGATGGCGGAAGCAGAGGCGATCGCCCGCCGCCACGAAAGCGAAGGACTTTGGCTGGAGACCTTCGATTTTCAGGCCCGTCCGTTCTATGAAAAGCTTGGATTTCAGCTGTTTGGCGAGCTTGAGGCAGGCGAAAAAGCCCATGGACAATTTTTTCTGAAAAAGCGCTTTTAATGTGGGGTGAAGACCCGCCGCCAATCTATCCACAGCCCCACCTCCAAAAATTAACCTTAATAAAAGGTTTACGTTGTGCGGCATTCATTAACCGTTAACTCTGCTGGTGAATGCAACCAATAGGGGCGGGTAATGATGACTGGCCTTCGGAAATATCTGGCACTGGGCGTCATGATGGCGTTCTTTGCCGTTTTGGCATTGGATATTGCGGTGCCGGCATTGGTGCTGTCTGTCATGGCGGCGATCAATTGGCTGGTGCTGAAGGCACCGGATGATCTTTTCGACCATCTCCTGCCGCGTCTATCCGTCTCGGTTAAGGGGAGGCTGGTATGAAATATCTGCTGATCTTCTGGGCTGGGCCAATCCTGCTTTTGGGAAGCTGGTATTATCTGTCGCTCAACGACATGAGCTTCGGCTTTTTCATGCTGACCCGCCAGACCCATGATCTGGTGTTTACCATCTATGGCAATGTTCTGGGCATCGCGCCAGAAAGCATTCCGCCGTTGGTCATGCGTGCCATCGTCGTCGATAGCACTGTGCTGTTCAGCCTAGTTGCTTTTCGTCGCCGTAAGCAGATTGCTGCTTGGTGGAAAGCGCGTCAGCTTCAGAGCGGAGATGCAAGGCCAGACAGCCTGTCCAGCGCCCCTTGAAGAATGAAGCTGGCCGCGGCCGAATCGATCCGTTCTGCACGCTTGGCCCGCGACACGTCCATTTCCAGCAGCGCCCGCGTTGCCGCGACCGTCGATAGCCGCTCATCCCAGTAGACGAAGGGAATGTCGGTCTTCTCGGCCATGGCCCGCACAAAGGCGCGGGTGGCCTGGACACGCGGCCCGGAAGAGCCATCCATGTTGATCGGCAGGCCAATGACGAAGGCGGCGACTTTTTCCTTGGCGGCAAAAGCCAGCAGAACCTCGGCATCTTTGGTAAACTTCGTCCGTTTGATCACCGTGCGCGGCGAGGCAAAGCGGCGTCCGAGATCGGACATGGCAAGGCCGATGGTCTTGGTGCCGAGATCAAGCCCCGCTATGGCCTGACCCGGTTGCAGGCTTTGCGCCAGTTCTTCGATGTCCAAGGTCGCCATAACTGTTTCTCAAAATGTGAATAGTGTGTTCATGCCAAACTGTGGGGATACGGGGATATCCTCGTGGTTTGGTCTTTTCTTGCGCTGCTTATGCCATATGTCTTGGCGGGCAAACCATTTTCATTCATCCATAGAGGATATTCCATGAAACTCACCTGGCTCGGCCATTCGGCCTTTCGTCTCGAAACCGCCAAGGCGACCATTCTGATCGACCCGTTCCTGACCCACAATGCCAGCTTTTCCGGGTTGGATATGAAGGATATGACCAAGGGCGTCACTCATATTCTGCTCACCCACGGTCATGGCGACCATGTGGGTGATACCGTGGCAATTGCCAAGGATACCGGCGCGACCGTGCTGGCCAATGCCGATCTCGCCGCCTGGCTTGGCGCCAAGGGTGTGTCCAAAATCGAAATGGGCAATACGGGCGGCACGATCGATCTCGGCGGCTTTACCGCGACCTTCACCAATGCGCTGCATTCCTCCGCACAGATCACCGAGGATGGCGTGTCGCATGCGCTGGGCAATGCCAATGGGTTGATGCTGCATTTCCAGGATGAAGCGTCGCTGCTGCATATGGGCGATACCGATATTTTCTCGGATATGGCGCTGATCAACGAATTGCACCAGCCCGATATCGGCATCGTACCGATTGGTGACCGTTTCACCATGGGCGGTGCGGTTGCAGCACTTGCCTGCCAGCGATTCTTCAACTTCAAGACCGCTATCCCCGCCCATTACGGCACCTTCCCGATCATCGACCAGACCCCGGAAAAATTCGTGGGCGGCATGGAAGGCTCGAAAACCGAGGTCAAGGCACCCAAGCCGGGCGAGACGCTGTCGCTTTGACATGATGCCCTGCTAAAAAACTCAGTCTTTACCCCTGGGTCAGTATTCCAGGGGTAAAAATCTGGGCCAGAGGTGAAAATTCGAGGGTCGTAAAAACCTGCCCGTTGCGCGGGCGCGGTTCGGCGATTATAGCGGGTCTGATAATCGATCTGGAGAATGCCGATGTCCGTTGATCTCACCACCGTCAAGCGTGTCGCCAAGCTTGCCCGTATTGCTCTGCCCGAAGACGAGGCTGAACGGGTGATGGGGGAGTTGAATGGTATTCTCGGTTTTGTCGAGCAATTGTCGGAAGTGAATGTTGATGGCGTCGAGCCGATGACCTCTGTCATGCCGATGGCGATGCGCAAGCGCAAGGACGCCGTTACCGATGGCGGCAAGGCTGATGATATCGTTGCCAATGCGCCGGAAACCGACCGCCATTTCTTCCTGGTGCCGAAGGTTGTTGAATAAGCCGTTTGGGTTTTCCACTGTGCCATCGACGCCCTCGACGCAGCCGCGCCAACTATAAAGTGACCGTATTCATGAGCGAACTCACCAGCCTCACCATTGCCGAAGCCCGCGAAAAACTGGTTTCCAAGGATATCACCGCCGTCGAGTTGACCGATGCCTATCTGGGCGCCATCGAAGCCGCCAATGGTGCGATCAATGCCTATGTGACGGTGACGCCAGAGATTGCCCGCGATATGGCCAAGGCCTCGGATGCGCGGCTGGCCAGCGGCAAGGCTGGCGCGCTGGAAGGCATTCCGCTCGGCGTGAAAGACCTGTACGCCACCCGCGACGTCCATACCCAGGCCTGCTCCAACATTCTCGACGGCTTCAAGCCGAAATACGAATCGACCGTTACCCAGAACCTCTGGAACGATGGCGCGGTGATGTTGGGCAAGCTGAACATGGACGAATTCGCCATGGGCTCGTCCAATGAAAATTCCCATTATGGCCCTGTGGTCAATCCGTGGCGCGCCACGGGATCTGAGGAAAAGCTGGTGCCGGGCGGCTCATCCGGCGGTTCGGCGGCTGCTGTCGCCGCGCGGCTTTGCGCTGGTGCCACCGCCTCCGATACGGGTGGCTCCATCCGCCAGCCAGCAGCTTTCACCGGCACCGTCGGGATCAAGCCAACCTATGGCCGTTGCTCACGCTGGGGCATGGTTGCCTATGCCTCGTCGCTTGATCAGGCCGGGCCAATTGCCCGCGACGTACGCGACGCCGCGATCCTGCTCAAATCCATGGCCAGCATCGACGAGAAGGACACGACCTCGGTCGATCTGCTCGCTCCAAACTATGAGGCTGCTATCGGCCAGTCGGTCAAGGGTATGAAAATCGGCATTCCCCGGGAATACCGCGTCGATGGCATGCCGGAAGAAATCGAGGCCCTCTGGCAGAAGGGCATGGCCTGGCTGAAGGAGGCCGGTGCCGAGATTGTCGAGATTTCCCTGCCGCATACCAAATACGCGCTGCCTGCCTATTATATCGTCGCCTCCGCCGAAGCCTCATCGAACCTCGCCCGCTACGACGGCGTGCGCTATGGCTTGCGCGTCGACGGCAAGGACATTGCAGATATGTATGAGAAGAGCCGTGCGGCAGGCTTCGGCAAGGAAGTGCAGCGCCGTATCCTGATGGGCACCTATGTGCTTTCGGCTGGCTACTACGATGCCTATTACCTGCGCGCCCAGAAGGTCCGCACGCTGATCAAGCGCGATTTTGAACAGGTGTTTGCCGATGGTGTCGATGCGATCCTGACGCCGATAACTCCATCCTCGGCCTTCGCCATCGGCGACAAGGATCTGGCCGCCGATCCGGTGAAGATGTATCTGAATGACATCTTCTCGGTGACGCTGAACATGGCGGGTCTGCCGGGCCTTTCGGTTCCCGCTGGTCTCGACGCCAAAGGCCTGCCGCTCGGCCTGCAACTGATTGGCAAGCCCTTCGAGGAAGAAACCCTTTTCAAGACCGCTCATGTCATCGAACAGGCCGCCGGAAAGTTCACGCCCGCTCAATGGTGGTAAGCTGTTGATCCTGAGGCCGATGGAGGAGGCTGACCGGCAGATGGTCGGCCACATCGGCTGGGACAGCTGGCGCTCCACGGGGCCGCTGGATCGCGCCATGACCGATCCGGCTGTCGCGCAAAAGGTCAAGGAGGCGTTTTTGCGCTTCCCCTTCGAGCCTGCGCTGGATGTGACGATCGCCGAGATCGAAGGGGCGATTGCCGGTTGGGGCGCGCGTGAGGCAGAGCGGGATGTGATTTCCGATATCTGGATTTCGCCGGACCATCATCGGCGTGGCATTGGCCGGTCCCTGGTGCTGCATTTTTGCGAGACGATGCGGCGCGAAGGCGTGAAGCAGGCCCGAATTTCCACCCACCAGAACAATTTTGCCGCCCAGGTCCTTTATAAAAGCTGCGGTTTTGAGACCGTCTGGCAAGGCATGGAACGCGACGCTGTCATGGAACTGGAAATTCCCAAGGTGCGGCTGCGGCGACGGCTTTATTAAACGCTCTCATCACCAAAGTGTTCATAAAACCTTAACGCCACTGGCGCTGTTGCATTCCCGGTGATCTACTGAATTGATCATTCAGGTGAGGAGCCGATGTCGACGATTCGCAGCGCGCATTCCGACGAAGCAGGGGTTTTGGCCGATATCGGCTTTCGCGCCTGGGAACAGGCAATGATTCCCGTCGGTGAAACGCTGACGATGGTCGACACCGCCCGAAACGCATTCACCAATTTTGCCCGCTCGAACCTGATCACCATGTCCGTGGTCGAACATGCAGGCCACCCTGTCGGCTGGGCGGCGCGCGAAAATCTGGATGACAAGATTTCCGATTTCTGGATCGATCCGGATTACCAGCGGCGTGGCTATAGCAAGGCGCTTCTTGCCTCCATCGAGGAGGATATCGTTCACTTGGGCTTTGAGGAAGCCCATCTGGAAACCCATGCCCGCAACCGTCAGGCCGTCGGCTTTTTCGAGCATCATGGCTATAGCGTCCACTGGCTTTCAGTGGTCTATAATCCGAAGTTGGACAGGGATGTGGAAACGGTCGGCATGTCGAAGCGTCTCGTTGAAAAACGCAGCTTTACCTATGGCCCCGGTGGCGGGTTCGAATAGGGGCGGGCGGCTTATGTCAGCTGGTTGGTCAGGCAACTGGCAGATATTGCGTAGGCTTTCAGCTTGCGCCCCATGAGATAGCCATCCTTTGGCGTCAGATCGGCAACGGGATCGACCACCGCGCCGTGGCAGGTGACATTGGCTCCGGTCACATAGAGTACGGTTTCCGTTCCGAGCGCCGAGGTCAGCGGAAATTCCTGTTCATAATAATTGCGCGGAAAACCACCGACGGTTCGGGCCTTGATGGCGAAGGGTTCGTCGCGCAGCGTGTGAAACAGGTCGGCGAGAATATCGCGGTTGTCAGCAACGATGGTCGCGGTGCCGGTCCTCGCAGCCGTCGTGGCAATCGCCCAGCTCAAATCGGTCCGTCCCAGATAGCGGGCCAGCACCGATTGGCCTTTTGGTGTTGTGACATCCTGGGGAAAGGCCGTCAGCAGCGGAAAGGCAATTGCGATGATGCCGTTGATTGCCAGCGAGATTTTCAGCGCCCGGGGCGAGGACTGGAGCAGATGCCAGACCGCCAACATGGTCCCTGCTGCGTAAGCGGTGGCTGCCCAATTGGCATAGGCGCGCGACATTAAGGCCTGGAAAACGATGGCGAGAATGATCGGCCAGGAGAGGATGAACAAATGTTTTTCGGTGGTGGAGGCACGGCCCCGCAGCAGCCGGTAAAACACGATCAGCAGCGCGGCAAACAACACCGGTCCAACCACGCCGAACTGACTGCCGAGAAACTCCGCCGCCTTGCCGATCTTGAAGTTCAGCCCGTGCCAATCGGCATTTTCCGAAGTGTGTTTCAGCGTGGCGCCGCCATGTGTGCTGTTCCACCAGATATTCGGAGCGATAACAACGACTGCCGCGAAGATGGCAAGCACCGTGTCTCTCAGGGCGATCCGGGCTTTGGGGAGGGCGATGGCGGCAATGATCGCAGTCGCGGCGAAATACAGCATCGCATATTTCGACAGAGTGCCGCAGCCGATGGCAATGCCCATCAGAACCGCATAGCCAGCCGAGCGGCGCTCGATCAGATGCGAATAGCACAATAACGTCAGCGCCAGGAAGGGAAACAGGATCGTGTCGGTCGACATGAACACCGAGGATAACGCCACACCCGGCAGGGTCGCATAGCTTAGTCCCGTCCACAGCCCGGCCTTTTCAGAGCCCGTCAGGCGGGCCGTTGCCGGGATTAGCAGCAGCGCTGTTGCCATATGGAACAGCGGGCTTGCCACACGGATCCAGAAAATATCCTGACTGCCACCGATCAATGTGAACAGATGGATCACCCAGGCGATCATCGGTGGTTTGGAATAATAGCCGAAGTCGAGATGGGTCGACCATAGCCAGTATTGCGCCTCATCCACAAACAGGTCTGTGCCGTCGAAATGCAGCATCACGATCCGGTAGAGCGTGATGGCAAGGATGAGGAAGACGCTGGTGGTCAGAGTAATGCGCATCGGGGCCGCCGGGTTATGATTTGGATTCGGAGGGCAGGTCGGTCTTGCGGCCCTGATGCAGCAGCATCAGGTTGCGGATGTAGACGATGATGCCAAGGCCCTGGCCAAGCATGATGATCGGCTCGCCACGGTGAATGCCGTAGGCCAACAGCATGATGCCGCCGATCACCGAAAACCACCAGAATGCGGCGGGAATGACCGAGCGCTTCTGCTTTTCCGAGACGAGCCACTGGATGATGAATCGCAGTGAAAACATCAACTGGGCAATCACCCCCAGCGCCAGCCAGATCAGGTCGTTGGTGTCATGGATTTTGAAATAGGCGAGAAGATCATTCATGGGATGACGGTCCGATATCCTGCGGGCGCACGGTCTTGCGGCGTTTGATCAACCAGCTGACGCCGATCAGGTCGTGAATGCCGACCAGGGCGCGCTGAAGATTGTTGTAATTGGAGGTTCCGGCATGGCGGTGCCGATGACCGACATCGACATGCGCCACTCGCCAGCCATAGGCGGAAAACAATGCCGGCAGATAGCGGTGCATGTGATTGAAAAACGGCAGGTCTAGAAAGGCATCGCGCCGAAAGGCTTTCAGCCCGCAGCCGGTGTCGCGGGTCTTGTCCTGCAAGATACTCTGGCGAATGCCATTGGCCAGCCGCGAGGCGATCTTCTTCGACAAAGTGTCCTGCCGCTTGGCCCGCTGTCCGGCGACCAGGCCCAGATCGGGAGCGGTGTTATCGCCCAAAAGCGGAGCGACGAGCCGGGGGATTTCCGAGGGCGGGTTCTGGCCGTCGCCATCCATGGTGCAGATGATCGGCGCACGCGCCGCGTTGACGCCCGAATGGATCGCGGCCGATTGACCGCCGGAGACGGGATGATGCAGCACGCGCACCCATGGCTTGAGGCTGGCTGCTTGCCTTAGCCGGGCAAGTGTGGCGTCCGTCGATCCGTCATCCACGAAAATCGCCTCGAAATTCTCGCCCTGACAGGCCGCTTCGATCTCGCCGATCAGCAGGTCGATATTATCCGCCTCATTCTTCATAGGGACGACAACGGCAAAGCGGGGCAATTGGGCGGTCATGTCTGGTTCCAAGGACTGTTCTCCGCCGCCCCCATAGCCTGTTTTCCAGGGCGCGTCATCCGCCTTGAAAGGCTGTTACGGCTGCTTTGCCCTGCATTTTGCGAGCAATTGCTAATTTTGCCACGTCATCCGCTTTTTTCAGTGGTGCCAGGCCATTCCTTGACCGGCGAGGTCACTGCGCCGTCTTGCGCCTTGCGCGCATTTGTTTTAACCGGGAAGGTGAAAATCACCTGTCGGAGCATTGCTGTTTTTTCCAGATCGCCGACCGCTCCGGCTTCTTTATGTTTGTGCAATTCCTCAGGCGAAATCTCTTTTGGTTTTGCCGGAATTGGTCTGAAAAGAGCATGTCATGACCCTTGTCGATACGCGCACCCCCGACCCGAAACGCCTGATTCCCGGCGCGACCGGCGATTGGGAAATCGTTATCGGCATGGAAGTTCATGCCCAGGTGTTGAGCCAGTCCAAGCTGTTTTCCGGAGCATCGACCACATTCGGCAATGCACCGAACGACAACGTCTCCTTGGTCGATGCGGCCATGCCCGGCATGTTGCCTGTTATCAACGAGGAATGCGTTCGCCAGGCGGTGCGCACCGGTCTCGGCCTGAAGGCGAAAATCAACAAGCGCTCGATTTTCGACCGCAAGAACTATTTCTATCCCGATCTGCCGCAGGGCTACCAGATCTCGCAGTTCAAGGACCCGATTGTCGGCGAAGGCAAGATCATTATTTCGCTCGGCCCGGACCGTCAGGGAAATTTCGAGGATATCGAAATCGGCATCGAACGGCTGCATCTGGAACAGGATGCCGGCAAGTCGATGCATGACCAGCATCCGACCATGTCCTATGTCGATCTGAACCGCTCCGGCGTGGCGCTGATGGAAATCGTCTCCAAGCCGGACATGCGCTCGTCCGACGAAGCCAAGGCCTATATGACCAAGCTTCGCTCCATCGTGCGCTATCTCGGCACCTGCGACGGCAATATGGACGAAGGCTCGATGCGCGCCGACGTCAACGTCTCGGTGCGCAAGCCGGGCGGCGAATTCGGCACGCGCTGCGAAATCAAGAACGTCAATTCCATTCGCTTCATCGGCCAGGCCATCGAATATGAAGCCCGTCGTCAAATCGCTATTCTGGAAGATGGCGGCTCGATTGATCAGGAAACCCGGCTGTTTGATCCGGGCAAGGGCGAGACCCGTTCGATGCGCTCCAAGGAAGACGCGCATGATTATCGCTATTTCCCCGATCCTGACCTGCTGCCGCTGGAATTTGACGATGCCTTTGTGCAGGCCCTGAAGAAGGACCTACCGGAATTGCCCGACGACAAGAAGGCGCGGTTTGTCGCCTCTCTGGGTCTTTCCGTCTACGATGCCTCGGTTCTGGTGTCTGAAAAGGCGATCGCCGATTATTACGAAGCCGTGGCTGCGGGCCGGGACGGCAAGATCGCTGCCAACTGGGTGATCAACGACTTGCTGGGCGCCTTGAACAAAGCGGGCAAAGGCATTGAAGAGACTCCGGTTTCGCCTGCCCAGCTCGGCGGTATCATCGACCTGATCAAGGCCGAGACCATTTCCGGCAAGATCGCCAAGGACCTGTTTGAAATCGTCTTCAACGAAGGCGGCGATCCCGCCGATATCGTTGAGAGCCGGGGCATGAAACAGGTGACTGACACCGGCGCCATCGAAAAGGCTGTGGACGAGATCATCGCCGCCAATCCCGATCAGGTCGCCAAGGTGCTGGCCAAGCCAACGCTGGCCGGCTGGTTTGTCGGTCAGGTGATGAAGGCGACTGGCGGCAAGGCCAACCCACAGGCAGTGCAGGCGCTGGTCAAGGCCAAACTGGGCCTGGAGGAGTAACGTCCGATGTTCTTCATCCGCACCGCCAATGACCGGGATCTGGAAAAGGTGCGGGTGCTGCTGGGGGAAACCTGGCATGCCACCTATGACGCCCTCTATGGCGTGGCCAAGGTGCAGAAGATTATTGATACCTGGCATTCGGCTGCCGCGCTGAAAGCGAGGCTGGCCAAAAAGGGCGGCGAATTTCTGGTGGCTGATGATGGCAAGCGCCTCGGCGGCATGGGTTTTGCTGCCATGGCTGATAATATGGCCAAGACCGCCATTCTGCATCAGCTTTACGTCCATCCCAGCTTTCACCGTCAGGGCATTGGCACCGACATTCTGGCCGAACTGGAAACCTGCTTCCCGGACGCCGAGATCCTGCGGCTGGACGTGGAGCCCAAAAATACCGGTGCCGTCACTTTTTACACCACCCACGGCTTCGTGGAGGTCGATCGCACCCAAAATTGCGGGGCAGCGGGCAGCGGCATCGAAGGCTTGGTCATGGAAAAGCCGCTGGTCAATGTTTTATCCGGGCCATTCTAGGGCATATATAACCATCAGCCCGAAACCTTCAGGATCATCATGCCTCCCTTGACCATTCGCCCGGCGCAAGAAACGGATATTGTCGCGGTGGTGGCGTTGTTTGCCGCCGACGATCTCGGCGGACATGGCGATACCACGGTCCCCGATGCCCTTCCGGACTATCTTGCTGCTTTTCAACGCATTGCCGCATCGAGCAATGAGATCCTGTATGTGGCGGAGCGTGATGGCGCGGTGGTTGGCACCTTCCAGACCATGGTCACCACGACATTGACCGGGCGCGGTTCGTCTTCGATGATTGTCGAGGCGGTGCAGACACGGGCCGATTGCCGGGGGCAGGGGATCGGGGCACAAATGATTGAGTTTTGCCTTGAACAGGCACGAGAGCAGGGCTTGCGGCAGGTGCAGTTGACGTCGAACGCGATGCGGCTTGACGCGCATCGGTTTTATGAACGGCTGGGCTTCAAGAAGAGCCATTTCGGCTTCAAGTTCAAGCTGAAATGAACAGGGCTTTGACCCGACTCTCTGGACAAGAGCCCGTCAAGGCGTCATAAGCAAATCATCATTGAAAGCCGCCGGACCGTGGCGGAGCCGAGGAAAAGACATGAAGCAGCTTTTGTTGCAGATTTTCACCTGGTGGAGTGGCCAGACCGTCGGAACCCGTTTCTTCACCTGGCGTGAAGGCAAGCGTGTTGGCGAAGACGAGGCCGGTAATGTCTATTATGAAGGCGGCATGAGCAGCTTTGGCCTGCAACGCCGCTGGGTGATTTATAACGGCTATGCTGACGCCTCCGCCATTCCGCCCGGCTGGCATGGCTGGATGCATCACCGTACCGATGTGCCGCCCACCAAGGACAATTACGTGCCACGGGAATGGGAAAAGCCGCATGAGGCAAACCTGACCGGCACCGCCAAAGCCTATCGTCCACAGGGCTCGATTGCTGCGACCGGTGCCCGTCCGCGCGTCACCGGTGACTACGACGCCTGGACGCCGGGCAACTAATAGAGACTTTGTGAGCGCATGACGGGGTTAACACGTTATGCGCTCTTCCGGTTTTGGCCACAAATTTCCGGTACATGGGTTTGTCAGCGCTTTGCTGCTGACATTTGTTTTTGCGCAGTGGGCAGACGTGTCTGCAATTCGGATCACCGGTCCGGTAGTCGGCGCATTTGAAAATTGGCCCATCTGAGCGACGACGGCCGGAAACGACAGGAATACGATCTGTGAAACAGACGAAAAGGGTGTTGAGAGCGGTTCTGGCCGCAACGAGCCTCACGGCAGCGTTCTCGATGACGGCCACTGCTCCAGCCGATGCCGCCCGCATTTCCAACGCCGTCGCGGTCTTTTCAGGATTGGACAAGATCACCGGGCGGATTACTGAATTCGACGTCTATATCAATGAGACAGTCCAGTTTGGCGCCTTGCAGGTGACGCCCAAGGCCTGTTATTCCCGCGATGAAACCGAGGCCCAGCATGTCGACGCCTTCGTGCAGGTCGAGGAAATCACCCTGGATCGCCGCATTCGCCAGATCTTTTCAGGCTGGATGTTTGCCGATAGCCCTGCGCTGAACGCCATCGAACACCCGATCTACGATGTCTGGCTGAAGGATTGCAAGGAGACCTCCGATGTGCCGAAACCAGTAAAATAAGCCCAGAGCGGAATGTTGAAAAACAGACTATTCCGGACTGGTTTCTTCCGGCAATAGAAACGGCACATTCGCCATGGTTACGGCCTCTTCCAGCATCTTTGCGTACTCGTCTTTCGGCACATCTATCGCACCGAAGGTTTTCAGATGCTCGGTGGTGAACTGGGTATCGAGCAGCACGAAGCCTTGCGCCCGTAACCTTTCCACCAAATGCACAAGACAGATTTTCGATGCATTGGAACGGCGGGAAAACATGCTTTCGCCGAAGAAGGCCGCCCCCAGGGACACGCCGTAAAGGCCACCAACCAGTTCATCGCCCTCGAAGGCTTCGACGCTATGGGCGTGGCCCATCTGAAACAGGGCTGTGTATAGACCGCGGATTGTCTGGTTGATCCAGGTGCTGGGCCTGTCTGGCGCGGGCTCGGCGCATTTGTCCAGAACCGCGGCAAAAGCCGTATCGAAGCGGATATCAAACGGCTTTTGCCGGATAATTTTGGCCAGGCTTTTGGAATAGTGAAAACTGTCGAGGGGGATGATGCCCCGTAGGTCCGGCTCGACCCAGAACAGCTCTGGGTCGTCGCTGGATTCGGCCATGGGAAACAGGCCGATGGAATAGGCGCGCAACAGGATGTCGGGTGTGATGCTTCTATCCTTGCTGCTGCGCCGACCCATTCTCTGTCCTTATTTCGCGGACGTCTTGGCCAGATAATGCTCCAGCCAATGGATGTCGTAATCGCCCTTGGCAATATCCGGATTGTTGATCAGATCCTGGAACAATGGCAGGGTCGTCTTAATCCCGTCAATGACGAATTCATCGAGAACCCGCCGCAGGCGCATCATGCATTCTTCGCGGGTGCGACCATGCACGATCAGTTTGCCAATCAGGCTATCATAGTAGGGCGGGATCTTGTAGCCAGCATACGCGCCGGAATCCACCCGCACCCCAAGTCCTCCAGGAGCGTGGAAATGGGTGATCGTGCCTGGAGATGGCGTGAAGGTGCGAGGGTCCTCGGCATTGATGCGGCATTCGATGGCATGGCCACGGAATTCCACTTCTTCCTGCGTCACGGAAAGGCCTGCGCCCGAAGCAACACGGATCTGTTCATAGACCAGATCGATGCCGGTAATGGCTTCCGTCACCGGATGCTCCACCTGCAAACGGGTGTTCATTTCGATGAAATAGAACTCGCCGTTTTCATAGAGGAACTCGATCGTGCCAGCGCCGCGATATTTCAGCTTTTTCATGGCGTCGGCGCAGATCTGGCCGATCTTCATCCGCTGTTCCTGGGTCAGGGCAGGGGAATTGGCCTCTTCCCAGACCTTCTGGTGGCGGCGCTGAAGCGAGCAATCGCGTTCGCCCAGGTGAATGGCATTGCCTTCACCATCGCCAAATACCTGGATTTCGATATGCCGGGGCGTACCGAGATATTTTTCCATATAAACGGCGTCGTTACCGAAAGCAGCTGCGGCTTCCGAACGGGCCGTGGAAACGGCTTCTTCCAGCTCTGCTTCGGTGTTTGCGACTTTCATGCCGCGTCCGCCGCCACCGGCCGTCGCCTTGATCAGCACGGGAAAGCCGATTTCCCGGGCGATTTCCAGGGCAGTTTCCGGCTTTACTTCGCCAGCAGAACCCGGAACCACGGGAATGCCGAGCGATTTTGCGGTTTCCTTGGCGGTGATCTTATCGCCCATCAGCCGGATATGATCGGCGGTCGGTCCGATGAAGGTAATGCCATGGGCATCGAGAATATCGGCGAATTTGGAGTTTTCCGAGAGGAAGCCGTAGCCGGGATGGACGGCATCCGCCCCGGTGATTTCGCAGGCGGCAACGATCTGGTGAATGTTCAGATAGCTGTCACGCGAAGGCGGGGGGCCGATGCAGACGCTTTCGTCGGCAAGGCGCACATGCATGGCGTCGGCATCCGCTGTGGAATGCACGGCAACGGAGGCAATGCCAAGCTCCTTGCAGGCGCGCAGCACGCGAAGGGCGATTTCGCCGCGATTGGCGATGAGTATTTTTGAGATGACTGGCATCGGCTTACTCGATGATGACCATGGCTTCGCCGTATTCGACCGGGCTTGCATCGTCGATGAGGATTTCGACGACCTTGCCGGAACGAGGCGAAGGGATCTGGTTCATTGTCTTCATGGCTTCGATGATCAGCAGCGTCTGGCCTTCCTTGACCGTCGCGCCGACTTCGATGAAGGGCTTGGAACCGGGGGCGGGCGACATATAGACCGTGCCGACCATGGGCGCCGTGACGGCTTTGGACAGATCGCGGGCAGCAGGAGCCGCGACCGCGACCGGAGCAGGTGCTGCGGCAGGTGCCGGGGCACCATAAGGCGCGCCATACTGCATCTGCGGCATTGCCATCATCTGCGGAGCCACCATTTGCGGCGCAGCGCGGGAAACGCGAATTCTCAGCGCATCCTGTTCCACTTCGATCTCGCTCAGATCGGTCTCGTTCAAGATATTCGCCAGCTCGCGGATAAGCGCCTGATCGATGCCGGTTTTCTTCTCTGCCATGGAGGTTGTCCCTGAATTTCTTGTTCTATCGTGTGAGGTTATCAAGCGCTTGCAGCGCCAGGAGGTAGGAATGCGGCCCGAAACCGCAAATAACTCCCTTGGCGGCGGGCGCTATCATCGAGGTATGGCGGAATTCTTCCCGCGCGTGGACATTCGAAATATGAACTTCAACGACCGGAACAGCAATCGCCCGCATGGCGTCATGCAGTGCGATCGATGTATGCGTGTAGGCACCGGCATTGAGCGCGACACCGACAGCTTTATCGCCCGCTTCATGCAGCCAATCGACCAGATCGCCCTCATGATTGCTCTGGCGGCAGTCGACAAGAATGCCGAGCTGCTCACCGAACCGAATGCAATCCGCCTCAATGTCGGCCAGTGTCTTACCGCCGTAAATCCCTGGCTCCCGCTTGCCTAGCGCATTCAGATTGGGGCCGTTCAGCACGAAAATTGTTCTGCTCATTGCTGTTCCGTCGCGTTTTCGACCGCCTCCTATAAACCGGCATCCGTTGAAGGAAAAGCCCTTTGCGCTTTTCTCCCTATGGCTTCACTGTAAAATCAGCTGGATATCGAGACTATCTGGTGGATTCAGCAGGTTGATTTGCCGCAGGTGCGAACATTCGTCAGCTTCTCCTGGAGAGCATCTGCACCGATGGCACCGGAAACCAGTTCGTTGCCGATCACATAGGCGGGTGTGCCGTTGATGCCCAGGGCCTGGGCCAGTTGATAGACCTTTTTGACCGATGTGTCATTGGGGCTATCAGTCATTTCCTTACGAAGGGCTGCTTCCGAAACTCCCAGCGTCACACCGGCGTCAATGGCGCTTGCCTCCGTGGCGCGGCCTTCACTGCCCAGCAGGGCGTGGTGGAAGTCGCTGTATTTTTCCGGAGCCAGCTTGCGAAAAGCGTCTGCAACCCGGTGTGCGGCCATCGAATCCGGCCCAAGAATCGGGAATTCCTTCAGCACGAACCGTACATTCTTGTCGGTCTTCAGAATGGTATCCATGTCCGCCAGCGCATGGCGGCAATAGCCGCAATTATAGTCAAAGAACTCGACAATGGTCACGTCACCCTTTGGATTGCCAAGGACGATATCATCCTTCGAATTGAAGATCTCCGCCTTGTTGCGCTCAATACCGCTGGAGGCTTGGCTAGCGCGGACCGCTTCCTGCTTCTTTTGCAGGGCATCCTGCACGTCCAGCATGATTTCCGGATGGGCGATCAGATATTCCTTGATGAAGTCGCCGATTTCTTGCTTCTGCTTGTCATCCAGCGCGTAGGCTGGTGCGCCGAGGCCGGTCGAGGCAATGAGCGTTGCCAAAACGGCGCTGCGAAAAAATCGTGTCTTCATGTCAATCCTCGTCTCTGGCCATTGTCTTCGGCCATCATTTTTGGCCTGCGTTTTCGGCGGCATGCATGTCCGCCTTGCCGGTCTTGGGGCTTTGTGCCAGCCGCAGCGCTGGCGGTCTAGTCTATCCGGTTATTTTCCTGCTCAATCCGACTCGAATTGGACGTGTGACCGTAGCTCATTCCCCGACCGGGAAAAGCGGGAAAACGCATTCCGGCACGGCTCTTACCATTGTGATAGGGTGCGCAATGCGGCAAATGTCGGGCGCATGTCCGTCTAAGCCTCCTAATAGAATAGAAAGAGATCCATCTTGGTTATGCTTTCCACCCGCAGTGCTGTCGAACCGTTCCACGCCATGGATATTCTGGCCGAGGCCAACCGGTTGAAGGCCGCTGGCCATCCGGTAATTTCGCTGGCGGTTGGCCAGCCTGGCGCACCAGCGCCCGAGCGAGCGATCCGGGCGGCGGAAGTGGCCTTGCGGGCGGGCCAGATCGGCTATACCGACGCCCTCGGCCGCGCCGACCTGCGTCAGGGGCTAGCCGATTATTACCACCGTCGCCACGGCACGGAGGTCGCGGCGGAACGGATCATGGTGACGACCGGCTCGTCGGCGGGTTTCAACCTGGCGTTCCTGGCGCTGTTTGAGGCAGGCGACGCGGTGGCCATCGCCCGTCCCGGCTATCCGGCCTATCGCAACATCCTGAAGGCGCTGGGATTGGTGGTGATTGAAGTGCCTGTTGGCCCTGAGACCGATTATACTCTGACGCCCGATAGCCTGGAGCGTGCGGCAAGGGCGGTGGGTGTGCGGCTAAAAGGCGTGCTTTTGGCAAGCCCTGCCAATCCCACTGGTACGGTCACAGGCCGGGCTGCGTTACAGCGTCTGGCGCTGTGGTGCGACGACAACGGCGTCAGCTTCATCTCTGACGAGATCTATCACGGTTTGACCTATGGCGTTGAGGAGGCAAGTGCTGTGGAATTTGCGCCTGACGCCGTCGTCATCAATTCCTTCTCCAAATATTATCGGATGACCGGTTGGCGGATCGGCTGGATGGTCCTGCCCCCCGCATTGGTGCGTGGCGTGGAATGCGTCGCCCAGAGCCTGTATATCTCTGCACCCGAATTATCGCAGATCGCCGCCATGGCTGCGCTGGAGGCAGGCGACGAACTGGAAGAGTATCGAGCCGGTTGCCGCGCCAATCGCGACTTCCTCCAGGCTCGACTGCCGGCGCTGGGCATGCCGCTGCTGTCTCCCATGGATGGCGCTTTCTATGCCTATGTCGATGTCAGCCGCTTCACCAATGACAGCATGGAATTTGCCCGAAGACTGCTGGCGCAGACCCATGTGGCGGCAACGCCTGGCCTGGATTTCGATCCGCTGGAAGGTCACCGGGCCTTGCGGATTTCCTATGCCGGAACACTGGCAGACCTGACCGATGCCACCGACCGCATCGCCAACTGGCTTGCGTGATTTTTCCAAGATTTCAATGGCTTGAGATCGATCTCAGACTCAATGTCGCAAGCTCTTGAATCAATCTGTGAAAGGGTTGATTCTGTTTGTCAGGATCGTTCAAGACGCAGCAGGGGATGTCAAATGCAGGATGAGCCAATGGTGTCGCGTGTGCCTGTTCTTGAAACGGAAAGGCTGCGGTTGCGCGGTCATCGCCTGGAGGATTTCGAGGCATCGGCCAGGATGTGGTCGGACGAGAGAGTGGTGCGCTATATCAGCGGGAAGCCATCGAGCCGATCCGACAGCTGGTCGCGGCTGCTGCGCTATATCGGCCATTGGCAGGCGCTGTCCTTCGGCTATTGGGTTGTCGAAGACCGGACCAGCGGCGCCTTTCTCGGCGAAGTCGGCTTTGCCAATTACAAGCGCGATATCACCCCGCCCTTGGACGAGGTGCCGGAAATTGGCTGGGTGCTGATTGCGGACGCCCATGGCCGGGGCATTGCCACCGAAGCCGTCGCCGCCGCGCTTGGCTGGGGTGACCGGAATTTTGCCCATGGAGAAACAGTCTGCCTTTTCGACCCACAGCACCAGGCGTCGATCCGGGTTGCGAAGAAAAGCGGTTATATTCGTAAGGGTGAGGTGACCTATATGGGCAGACCGACGCTGGTCATGCAGCGTATAAAGCCATTATCTGAGACCGCGCCGGACTTCGGCTGATCACACTGTTTCACAGACCATAGGACTGATGAACGCTTGCCATTAAACGAAAACGGCCACGCTGGAGCGTGGCCGTTTTTGAATGTTTAAGACGCAAGTCCCTCCTAGAGGAAACCACGCTTCTGCCACCATCCGCCCTTCTTGGGCTTCGGAGCTTCGTCGCCGTTGGTCACCGAGGTAACGACCGGTTCGGATGTGCTGACATTGGACGACCGATTGGCGCGCACCGGCTTTTCGGCACTGGCGTCACTTACGGCCTCTGGCTCGCTCGCAACTTCAGGAGCAGGCGCTTCGACCGCAGGCTCTGGCGCAGAGACGTCCTGAGCAGGTGCTGCTGCCGGCTCTTCCGAGGTGGGGGAGGCGGCGACAGGCTCGGCAGCAGCCGGTGCTTCGACAACCACAGCCTCAGGCACAGCAGCAGGTTCCGCTATCGTTTCGACGCTGTCGGCGGCTTCGGTTTTGGCTGACGCTTTCGGCTTGCGAGCCCGGCGTGGCTTGGCAGCCACTGGCTCATCAGCTTTCACGGCTTCTGTCGCTGGGACATTGACCTCAACACTGTCGGCGACTGCTTCGGACTGAGCCGCAACAACGGCGACAACCTGATCGGTGTCGGCTTCCGCCGACTCTTCAGCAGAGTCGTCATCTTCGGCAGTGTCATTGCCTTCGGCATCGGCGCTGACGCCATTTTCATCGCGACCGCGACGTCCACCGCGTTTGCCGCGACGGCGGCGCTTGCGGCGCTGGCTTTCGCTGTTGCCGTCTTCAGACGCTTCGGAGGCCTCGACGCTATCGTCACGGTCTTCTGCCGTATCTTCGGCGTCGTCCTCGCCTTCGCTATCGTCGTCGCCTTCGTCACCGCTGGCAGCGTTCTGCTGTCCATCGGCATGGCCATTGCCATTCTTTCCACGGCGCCGACGGCGGCGCTTGCGCTTGCGATTACCGTCTTCGGCGGCGTTTGCTGCGGCATTGCCACTTGATGCGGGCTGTGCCTGAACAGGAGCCTCGACGACGTCCTCGTCATCCTCTTCCTCGATCTCGATGATCGGATCGTCCTCTTCCGGCTCACTGATCAGCGGCAGCAAGGTTTCGATGCGGACGGGATTGGCAACAGGCTCGCCCTTGTCGATGGCGAAATGCTGGTGGCCGACGCTGGCATCCGAGTCGATGATGATCGACACGCCGAAGCGGTTTTCATAATCGACAATCGAGCCGCGCTTGTGGTTGAGCAGATAAAGCGCCGTTTCCGGCAGGGTACGCACGGTAATGTCGTGTGTGGTGCTTTTCAGCAGATATTCTTCGACGCCGCGCAGCACATGCAGGGCAACGGAGGACTGCGAGCGGATCAGGCCCGTGCCGGAGCAATGCTGGCAGACCTGGGTGGTCGATTCCAACACGCTGGCGCGAATGCGCTGACGCGACATTTCCAGCAGACCGAAATGAGAAATACGTCCGACCTGAATACGGGCGCGGTCGTTTTTCAGGCAATCCTTCAGCTTCTTCTCGACAGAGCGGTTGTTGCGCTTCTCTTCCATGTCGATGAAGTCGATGACGATCAGACCGGCAAGGTCACGCAGGCGCAACTGGCGGGCCACTTCTTCCGCGGCTTCCAGATTGGTTTGCAGCGCCGTGTCTTCGATGGAATATTCGCGGGTCGAACGACCCGAGTTCACGTCGATGGACACCAGCGCTTCGGTCTGGTTGATGATGATATACCCACCGGACTTCAGCGTCACCTGCGGCTGCAACATCCGGTCCAGTTGCGCCTCGATGCCGGAGCGCGAGAAGATCGGGTGAATGTCGCGGTAGGGCTGAACCACTTTGGCATGGCTCGGCATCAGCATTTTCATGAAGTCTTTCGCTTCACGATAGCCTTCTTCGCCTGATACCACGATCTCGCTGATATCCTTGTTGTAAAGATCGCGGATCGAGCGCTTGATCAGCGAGCCTTCCTCATAGACGAGGCAAGGTGCGGTGGAATTCAGCGTCAGGGTGCGAACGTTTTCCCAGAGACGCATCAGATATTCGAAATCGCGCTTGACCTCGACTTTGGTGCGATTGGCGCCTGCGGTGCGCAGGATAACGCCCATGCCCAGCGGCACTTCCAGATCGCGAGCCACTTCCTTCAACCGCTTGCGGTCGGCGGGGTTGGTAATCTTGCGGGAAATGCCGCCGCCGCGGGCCGTATTTGGCATCAGAACAGAATAGCGGCCTGCCAGAGACAGATATGTGGTCAGCGCAGCACCCTTGTTGCCACGTTCTTCCTTGGCAACCTGGACCAGCAGGATCTGGCGGCGCTTGATAACTTCCTGGATGCGATATTGCTTGCGCGGCGTGCGGCGCACCCGGTCAGGAACCTCTTCCATGGCGTCTTCGGCGCCAACGGATTCGATTTCTTCCTTTTCGCCGTCATCATCATCGTCGTCGTCATCATCGTCATGACGATGGCGGCTATCGGTTTCTTCGGAGATCGAGTCCGTGTCGACCATGGCGGCCATGCTGCCATTGCTCGATCCGTCATCCGGTGTCTCGTCACTTTCGACGGCGACCGGTTCTGCGGAGGCTTCATCGGCACTGGCTTCAACATCGCCTGCCTTCTTGCGGGGCTTGCGCGGACGGCGTGCCTTGGGCTTGGCTGCGGCCTCAGGGGTTGCCTCGTCCGCTTGCTGCTCAGCCGGTACTGCTTCGGATTGCGGCGAATCTGTTGTTTCTGCCGGTTGCTCGGCTGTGGTTTGCGCGTGATCGTCATCGGCCTGGTTGACAGCGAGACCAGCGACTTCTTCGGCTTCATTGGCGAATTCGGCCGGATCGGCAATCACCGGCTGGTCGCGTTCGCCGGGATCTCTGCTGCGCACCGGCTCGAAATCGCCGTCGTCGTGACGTCCGTGCTCTTCGGCTTCAGCCTTCAGCAGGGCCTGACGATCGGCAAGCGGAATCTGATAATAATCGGGATGGATTTCTGCAAAAGCCAGGAAGCCGTGGCGATTGCCGCCGTAATCGACGAAGGCGGCCTGCAAGGAAGGCTCGACCCGTGTGACTTTGGCCAGATAGATGTTGCCGCGGATCTGTTTCTTATGCTGGGATTCAAAATCGAATTCTTCGATCCTGTTACCGCGAACGACAACGACGCGCGTCTCTTCTTCGTGAGACGCATCGATTAGCATTTTGTCTGCCATGTAAGCTCTGCTCCTCGGCGCGACCGGTGGCGAGCAATGCCGCAGGCCTGGTGCCAAGCGGGGCTGATCTCGTGAGCGATGCGCCGGATATCGGTGCTCTCGTCTGCGGTATCTTTCCTGGCAGCAGTCCGTCAGCGTTCAGGGCATCAAAGGCCCCAAGGCGGACAACATTGGACAAAGGCTGCTGCAACGACATCAAATACCAAAACAAAAGCGACAATGACAAAGGCCTCTTGATAAGGCCCAATGAATGCTCAAAAGAGCGTTTGGCGGTTTCCCGCCCTGTTATTTTGCCGGAGATTCCGGCTGGACGATTCAGTTTCGGGACAAAAATGCCTTGGCGGCGGATGAAAAATCAGACAAATGGCGCCAGGTCCGTTATTGGTTGGCAGCCGTCGGATGACTCTATCCCGTCGACAATTTTAACCCTTATTTCTGTTGTATGTCGTCTGTGTCACATTGGCAAGCGGCAAAGCCTGCCCTGCCATAATATTGATAAGACCAATAGATTAGAATTGTTGCACTTGCGCGCGCCGATGAGGAATGATGGATAGTCGGTATGCGCGCTCCGGTTTACGGTTAGGATCGCATCATGTGCCGCCGGTGGTTGTAATTTCCAGTTGCCAGTCGGTCCGGTCGTTTGGGCAGGGTTGAAGGATGGGTGTGAATGATCGGGACTTTTAAAGCGTGAGTGAAATGGTGTCGCGGCATGGACGGATGGTGCGTTCAACGATGGAAAGCATGAGGCAAGGCAAGCGGCCTGGCGTGGCGATCCTGTGGCTATTGGCCTGTATTGTCTCGGGTTTCGCGCCTGCAAAAGCCTTTTCGGCGGATCGTCTCGCCGCGTTTGCAGCCCGGGTTGCCGGTGACGATGCCCGCACCCGTATCGTCATGGATTTCGACCAGAAGCCGGAAACGACCGTGCGCTATATCGGCAATCCGGATCGCATCGTCGTCGATCTGCCAGCCACCGTCTTTGCCTTTCCAGCCGATGCACTGGTGGCGCGCGGCCTGTTTCGGGATATCCGTTTCGGCTCCATCGACGCCACCCATTCCCGTATCGTGCTGACGACGGCACGCCCTGCCAAACTCGTCCTGACAGACATTCGTCAGAACGACGAGGGGCAGGGGTTTCGGCTGATTCTCGATGCGGAGATGACCGATAATGACACATTTTCCAAACTGGTCGCTTCCCAGGCCTGGGAGGCCGATGCCTACAACAATGGCAAGAGCCCGCGCATAGAACAGGCGGCACCAGCGACGGATGGCGAGTTTCTGATTGCCGTCGATGCCGGCCATGGCGGTATCGATACCGGGGCCACAGGCAAGACCACCAATACGCCGGAAAAAACTGTGACGCTTGGCTTTGCCCGGGCGCTGGCTGCCGAGCTTAACCGGCAAAAGGGCGTCAAGGCCTTCCTGACCCGCGATGGCGATACGTTTCTTTCCCTGTCGCAGCGTGTGACGCTGGCGCGGCAGAAGGGCGCAAACCTGTTTATTTCGCTGCATGCCGATATGCTGGGCCAGGCCAATATTCGCGGCGCAACCGTTTATACCATTTCAGACAAGGCATCCGACCATCTTGCTGAGGCGGCAGCGGCGCGTGAAAACCAATCGGACGAGGTTGGTGGTGTCGATGCGAGCGCCGAACCGCAGGAGGTTTCCGATATCCTGGCTGATCTCACCCGGCGCGAGACCCAGGCCTTTTCCATCGCCATGGCCAAATCGGTGGTGACGTCGTTCGACGGGCAAATCAACCTGATCAACAATCCGCATCGCTTTGCCGGATTCCGGGTGTTGCAGGCCCAGGATGTGCCGTCGGTGCTGCTCGAACTTGGGTTTCTGTCCAACAAGGAAGACGAGAAGCTCTTGCTCGATCCGGCCTGGCGCGGCAAAGTGGTGAAACTGATCGCCGAGGCGGTGAAGAAATATCGCCAGCCGCTTGTTGCCAAAGGTGGTTGACGCTCGGGACGCCAAACCGCGATACATTTTGGCTGGAAATGTTCTAAAGGCAAAGCCTGGTGTTTACTGTGAATGTCTCTGCGTGTGCCGATCTATCGAAGAGTAATGCGGAAACATGAAAGTTGATCGCGATGGCTGTGTGTAACAGGGGCGAGGCCCTATTTTACGCACATTGTCACAACAACACCAGGAAACACCCGGGCGGTGGTGTTCAATGCGCCTCCCGACTTGTAATTGGTGGCGTCGTATGCAAAACGCCACGATATAAGCGATGCTTGACATACAGGCGTATGCGAACCGAAAGCGATTGCCGGTAGCTTCACGATGATAAGACTGATTGGATATCTCTTCGGATTGGCTTCCGTTGCCGCGCTTGCCGCGGCGGCCGCTGCTGCCATCTATCTGACGACCATTACCAAGGATCTGCCTGATTATGAGGTGTTGAGCCGGTATGCGCCGCCCGTGATGACCCGCGTCCATGCCGGTAACGGCGCGCTGATTGCCGAATATGCCCATGAACGGCGGTTGTTCATGCCGATCCAGGCCATTCCCGATCGTGTAAAGGCGGCGTTCCTGTCGGCGGAAGACAAGAATTTCTACACCCATCCCGGGGTTGATATCTGGGGCCTTGGCCGCGCCATCCTGGTAAACTTGCAGAATTTCGGCTCCGGTCGCCGTCCTGTCGGCGCTTCGACCATCACCCAACAGGTCGCCAAGAACTTTCTTCTGTCTTCCGACCAGACCATGGACCGCAAGATCAAGGAGGCCATTCTCTCCTTCCGCATCGAGCAAGCCTATTCCAAGGACAAGATCCTCGAGCTTTATCTGAACGAGATTTTCTTCGGCCTGAATTCCTATGGTATCGCTGCTGCGGCTTTGACCTATTTCGACAAGCCTGTTACCGAACTGACCATTGCCGAAACCGCCTACCTTGCCTCGCTGCCTAAAGGCCCGGCCAATTACCATCCCTACCGCCATACCCAGGCTGCTATCGAGCGCCGCAATTGGGTTATCGACCGGCTGGTAGAAAACGGCTTCGTCAGCCAGGCCGATGGTGAGGCGGCCAAGAAGGAAGATCTGGGCGTCAACCTGCGGCGCGGTGGCGGCAATGTTTTTGCCTCGGATTATTTCTCCGAAGAAGTCCGCCGTCAGATTATCGATAAATACGGCACCAAGTCCCTTTATGAAGGTGGGCTTTCGGTTCGCACCTCGCTCGATCCCGAGCTACAGGTCGCCGCCCGCAAGGCGCTTCAGGATGGTTTGCTGAGCTATGACGAACGGCGCGGCTATCGCGGTCCGATCACCCATATTGAAATGGGGTCTGACTGGGGCGTTCCGCTAGCCGATGTGGCAAGCCTTGCCGACGTGCCGGAATGGGAAGTCGCGGTCGTGCTTTCGACCTCCAAGACCGAGGTGCAGATCGGCCTGAAACCGGATCGTGACGGCGCGGGCAAAGTGGTGCCCGAGCGTCTGACTGGCACCATCAAGGCTGATGCCATGGACTGGGCCTATCGGTCGGGACGCGGTGACCGCAAGACGGCCAAATCGCCTGACGGTGTCTTGCAGCCCGGTGACGTGGTCTATGCCGAAAAGATCGGCGCCGATACCTCCACGAATTATCGCCTGCGGCAGCCGCCGAAAGTCCAAGGCGGTTTCGTTGCCATGGACCCGCATACGGGTCGTGTTCTGGCACTGGTTGGCGGCTTCTCCTACGCCCAATCGGAATTCAACCGCGCGACACAGGCCATGCGTCAGCCGGGTTCGTCCTTCAAGCCGTTCGTTTATGCGGCGGCGCTGGATAGCGGCTATACACCGGCTTCCGTCGTGCTCGATGCTCCGGTGGAATTCGTGTCCGGTGGCGAGGTCTGGCGGCCGCAGAACGATGGCGGCGGCTCCATCGGTCCGGCGACGCTGCGCTTTGCCATCGAGCATTCGCGCAATCTTATGACGGTGCGCCTGGCCAATGACATGGGCATGAATCTGGTGGCCGAATATGCCGAACGCTTCGGCATTTACGATCACATGCAGCCCGTGCTGGCTATGTCGCTCGGGGCAGGTGAAACCACAGTCATGCGCATGGTTTCCGCCTATGCGGTGATTGCCAATGGCGGCAAGCAGATCAAGCCGACCCTGATCGACCGGATCCAGGACCGCTACGGCAAGACGATCTTCAAGCATGAAGAGCGGATCTGCGAAGGCTGCAATGCGGACGAATGGCACAATCAGGATGAGCCGGTTCTGGCCGATAACCGGTTGCAGGTGCTTGATCCGATGACCTCCTATCAGATCACCTCGATGATGCAGGGTGTTATCCAGCGCGGCACCGCTTATGGCAAGATCAAGCTGGACCGCGACGTGGCGGGCAAGACCGGCACCACCAACGACGCCAAGGATACCTGGTTCGTCGGCTTCACCCCGAATATCGTCGCCGGTGTTTATATCGGTTACGACAATCCGACCCCAATGGGCCGGGGTGCGACGGGTGGCTCGATGTCGGCACCGGTGTTTAATGAATTCATGCAGACCGCAGTGAAGGGCACACCGCCCAGCAAGTTCAAGGTGCCTGACGGTATGCAGATGATTGCTGTCAACCGCAAGACCGGCATGGCGGCGGTCGAGGGCGATCCGGATACGATTGTCGAGGCCTTCAAGCCCGGCACCGGCCCGGCCGACAGCCTCTCGGTCATTGGCATGGACAGCAATATGCAGCCGGACGAGATCATGAAAAGCTCGCCGCAGGTCAATCAGGCCGTTCAGTCTGGGACGCCCGGCCTGTTTTAATAGAACGATCAAGCGTGTAGCGATGCCCCGGACTTTACTTCCGGGGCATCGGCAATTATGGACCGGGCACGATATCGAAAAACCAGATTCCGAGAAAAGGACCCATGCGTAACGAAATCGAAAATGTCGTCGACGAAATCAAGCAGGCCATAAGCCTGCTGAGGAGGCATCTTTAACTGGGATCAGGCGGTAAGACGACTGGACTGGTTGAATAACAAGGCTGAGGACCCCAACCTCTGGAACGACGCGGCTGAGGCCCAGAAGCTGATGCGCGAGCGCCAGCAGCTGGAAGACAGCATTGCCGGCGTGCGCCGTCTTGAACAGCAGATGAAGGATAATATCGAGCTGATCGAGATGGGTGAGGAAGAGGGCGACGAGAGCATCGTCAAGGAGGCAGAGGAAGGCCTGAAAGCCCTTAAAGCCGAATCTGGTAAATTGCAGGTTGAAGCCATGCTGTCCGGCGAAGCCGATGGCAATGACACCTATGTCGAAGTACATTCCGGTGCTGGCGGCACGGAAAGCCAGGACTGGGCCAACATGCTGCTGCGCATGTATACCCGCTGGGCTGAGCGCAATGGCTTCAAGGTGGAATTGCTGGAAGTGCATGACGGCGAAGAAGCTGGCATCAAGTCGGCCACCATTCTGGTCAAGGGCCATAATGCCTATGGTTGGATGAAGACCGAATCGGGCGTGCATCGCCTGGTGCGCATTTCGCCTTATGATAGCAATGCGCGGCGCCATACCTCGTTTTCCTCCATCTGGGTCTATCCGGTGGTGGATGATTCGATTCAGATCGACATCAACGAAAGCGATTGCCGTATCGATACCTACCGCTCCTCCGGTGCAGGCGGTCAGCACGTCAACACCACCGACTCGGCAGTGCGCATCACCCATATTCCAAGTGGGATTGCGGTCTCGTGTCAGCAGGAACGGTCTCAGCATAAGAACAAGGCCAAGGCCTGGGACATGTTGCGCGCCCGTCTCTACGAAGTCGAGCTGAAGAAACGCGAGGAAGCGGCCAATGCTGAGGCTGCCTCCAAGACCGATATCGGCTGGGGTCACCAGATTCGTTCCTACGTGTTGCAGCCCTATCAGTTGGTCAAGGATCTCCGCACTGGCGTCGAAAGTACGGCGCCAGACGATGTCCTGAACGGCGACATAAGCCCGTTCATGGAGGCCGCACTCGCCCATCGCATTAGCGGTAGTGCTGATTCGGTTTCCGATATCGACTGATGTCGGGCCAGGTTTGGCGGTTCTTGTGCCGCGCCTCTTGCATGCAGTGAAATGCAAACCGTCTGAGTTTCTGTTCAGGCGGTTTTTTTGTATAATGATTTTCGGATCGCGAGCAAAAGGGAAGTACCTCATGCCGACATGGACTGAAATCGTTAAAGCCAATGTCGAGCACTATGGTGATCTGGTCGCAGGAATTGACCCAGCGCTTGGCGATGTCCCCGCACTCTTCGAGAATGGCGATGGCTGCTGGATCGAAGACTATGTGGACTTTCTTCTCGATACGATCGAGGGACATGTTGGCTTCGTCAAGTTCCAGTCGGCTTACTTCGAGGCTTGCGGCATCAAAGGCTTGAAGGCTCTGTCGATGGGCATGGCACGCGCGCGGGCGGCGGGCATTGGCGTTATACTCGATGCAAAGCGCGGCGATATCGGCGCAACAGCCTCAGCCTATGCGAGGGCTTATCTGGTTCCCGGCGCTGAAGGGGGGAGCGGTGACTTCGAGGCGGATTGCCTGACCGTCAATCCGCTGATGGGACCCGACACGCTTGCCCCCTTTGTCGAGGCGGCGCAGGCGCATGGCAAAGGCCTGTTTGTCCTCTGCCGCACGTCCAATCCGGGCGCAGGCTGGTTACAGGACAAGATGACAGGCAACCAGCTTATCTCGGACCGGCTGGCTGGGCTGATCGGTGGTTTTATCCCTGACACGATTGCGGACGGTGATCTCAGTGCCATTGGGGCGGTCATCGGCGCGACGGTTCCTGCGGAAGGCCGCCGCCTTAGGCAATTTATGCCCCGTTCGATCATTCTTGCACCAGGATTGGGTGCGCAAGGCGCTGATCCGCTGGCCATCCACTCCTTGCGCGGAACCGTTCCCGGTGATTTGTTGGTGCCTGTGTCCCGTGGCCTGACGAAGGTCGAAGACAGAAGCCTTTCCCTGAGCGCGTATGCCGAGTTGATCCTTGGCAGGCTGGACAGTTTCAAGCAGTCCATTGCCTATAATTACAGCCAGCCACGGGCCAGAGCGATTTGATGTTATTCAGTGGCTCTCGCGCTCGACCTGGATTTCACCGAATTCATCGACAACCACCGTCCAGCTTTCCGGATCGTTCGAGCGGGCGTCTTGCTTCAGATAGACGGTTGCCGAAAGACCGAAACCGCGATTGACCCCGGAGGGATCTTCGCTGCGAATATCGGTGACATAGGCATGCAGATCGGTGATTTCCTGCAATTCGACGGTGTCGACAATCTGTGATCCTTGATCGGCAACGGACATCTGGCTGAGGAAAACCTTGGCGGTGCGATCCGGCTGGCGCAGGGCGTAGAGCCGGTAATAACCGCGCCGCGTCCCGTCCTTGCTTGCGTCGATGACGCCAGGGCTTTTGACGATGCCGGTGCTGTTTGCCGTGCCGGGATCCTCCCAATAGCCACCGCTGATTAGGAATGTCACAGCTGATGGTACCGTTTCGGCTTCCTGTGCCAAGGCGCTAGCGTTCGTGAACAAGAAGGGGAGGGTGCAGACCGTCAGCGCCACGGCAAAAGCGGTGGCGGATGCTGAAAAATCCAGGCGTCCCTTCATCTGCATCGGTTCACTCCGGCTTACGCCCCTTGTGCTGTACAATATGTTTCAATTGGCGAATTGCTCGGCGAGGATTCGTTCCGACCAGGAATGATCGGGATCTGACAATATCCGCGCGGTAATATCCTTGGCCTGTTCGATCTGGACGGTGAGCACCGACTTGACCTCGATATTGTCGGCGACGGCATTCACTGGGCGCTTTCGTTCTTCGAGAACCTCGATCGTCACCGTGACCCGGTCGGGAAGCAAGGCACCGCGCCAGCGCCGGGGCCGAAACGGGCAGACGGGTGTAAGCGCCAGCAAGGGCGCATCGAGCGGTAGAATCGGCCCATGGGCGGAAAGATTATAGGCGGTGGAGCCGACCGGCGTCGCCACCATCAACCCATCGCAGATCAACTCATCGAGGCGCTCCTGGCCGTCGATCAGTACCCTTAATTTCGCCGCCTGATAGGATTGTCGTAGCAGCGAGACCTCGTTGATGGCAAGCGCGACGGTTTGCGTGCCGTCTTCGCTGAGCGCGGTCATTTTCAGGGGATGAAAATCATTCTCGGTGGCGATGGCGATTCGCTCCGGGAGGTCTTCAATCCGGTAATCATTCATCAGGAAGCCGACGCTTCCTCGGTTCATGCCATAGATCAGCCGCCCGGAATTCATGGTGTCATGCAGGTTTTGCAGCATGAAGCCATCGCCGCCCAGCACAACCAACACATCGGCGTCTTCGGGAGGCGTGTAGCCATAGGTTCGAATCAGCTCTTCGCGGGATGCAAGTGCCTCCGGAGTGTTCGTTGCGACGAAAGAAAGCGACCGGAAGGAACGCGCCATGCGAAAAAACCTGTTGGAAAGGGCCTTCTTCGTACATGATAAGTCCGGCCCGTGCCAAGGATTTTCCTGTTGTCGAAAGCTTTGGATATCCAGCTGTGTCTGGACAAAGCGATCGGTCTCCCGGCAATCAAGACCTACGCCAACCAAATGAATTTTGGCCACTGTCGCCCAAAGCTTTTTGACAATTGCCTCTTTACAGCGAACGAAAATCTGGTAGTCAGACGCCACTGCCCTTGTAGCTCAGTTGGTAGAGCACCTGATTTGTAATCAGGGGGTCGCGGGTTCGAATCCTGCCGGGGGCACCATTTTTTCACATCAATTCCATCGTTTAAACTGCCGCTCCTAGGATCGGCGTCGCGACGGCTTTCGTCAAATTCCGCCGGGTGCGATAAACGCGAAATATGCCCAGGCAAGCGCGAAAGCCGCGACAACACAGAGAACGACCACCAGTTTGCGCAATCCCGGGCGCGGTTGTTTCGGCGGTACGGGTTTTCTGAATTTTATGACATTGTCGCTCATGGGTGCCTCCTCTCATGGCTCTGATTCAGCCATGCATGATTGGCGGCATTTATTTCACGCAAAGCTTGCGGCATGGTTACGATGAGCCAGAAAATCGGTGGATGCAAAAGCCAGCGACTGCCTTGAACCGGATGGCATTGCCTCGCAATCGATGCAAAAAAAATATCCCCGCCGCTTCACAATGCGCCGGGGAGAGTATTCCAAGAGAGTTGTCAGGCCATTCCAGCAGGGTCGCCGATTGGCAGCAACGGCGGGCTCGGCACCGGATCATTCGGATTTTTGGTGTCGCCCTGATCCTGGATTGGCGGTTTTACCGCGCCATCCTGTTTGCGATCTGGAATGCCGGGGGTGCCCTGCGGGCCGCGCGGTGCGCCTTCTGGTCTTTCAGGAATTGTGGTTGGCATGGTTATCCTCCTTCTTCTGTTCAGAAGGACAACCATAGGGCTGGGCATTGGTTCCGAAGATTTTGACGTCTCGCCAAATGTCAAACGTACCGCGATGATATCAGCAAGCCGTATTGGCGTATGACCGGGCGGGAATGATAGGCTCTGCCTCAGAGGCACTATTCTCTGGGCAGCATTCCTGGAAAGACTTGGGAGATGGTCGGTTCCAAGGTCGAGGACATTGGAACCGACGCAGTGATGTCAGCTTTTGCGCAGCAGGAATTGGCGTGAAGCATACAAGGCGATAGCCGCCGCATTCGACACATTCAGCGATTTGATCTCGCCGGGCATGTCGAGCCGCGCCAGTGCGTTGACCGTGTCACGCGTTTTCTGGCGCAGGCCCTTGCCTTCGGAACCCAGCACCAACGCCAGTTTTTCGCCACTGAATGTCTCTTCCAGCGGGCGTGGCCCTTCCGAATCGAGCCCGATCGACACGAAGCCGAGCTTATGCAACTCACCCAGCGCATCGGCGAGATTGGTGATCTGGATATAGGGAATCAATTCCAGCGCACCTGAGGCAGATTTTGCCAGCACGCCCGATTCGGTCGGGCTGTGGCGCATGGTGGTGATCACCGCGCCAGCACCGAACGCGACGGCGGTGCGCATGATTGCCCCGACATTATGCGGATCGGTCACCTGGTCCAGCACCAGCAACAGTGGACTTTCCTTCAGCGCTTCAAGACGGCGAGGCGGCAGCGGCCGGGTTTCCAGCATGACGCCCTGGTGAATGGCTTCCGGCCCCAGATGCTTGTCGAGATCCTGCGGCGTGACGATTTCCACAGGAAAGGGCAGGGCGTCGACCGGGCCGATTTCCAGCCGTACCAGCGCATTCTGGGTCAGCGACAGCTTGATCGGCTTGCGTTCGGGATTGTTGAGGGCGGCACGCACCGTATGCAGGCCGTATAAAAATACCTGATCGGGGGCGATTGGCGGCGGTGTCCAATCGGCGTTGGACTTGCGCCGCTTTTGCGGTTGCGGGGTGGGAATCTCACCGCGTTCACGCTTTGCATCCCGCACCTGACGGCGCAAAGTTGCATAGTGGCTATCGCGGTCGGACGTGTCGTTTGGGTTATCTTTGCTCATGGCGCCTTATAGCGGGCTTGCGTGCCAGGGGATAGAGACCCCCGGTTTGCCGGGATGCCCGAACGAGGAAAAAACATGAAAATTTTCCACAGAAGGCGTGTTGACATCTCCGTTTCGGGCCGTCATATAGCCGCCACGGAACGCGGTGAGCCAAGCTTGAAAGCGAAGTTCAACGCACCGGGATAGTAAGCTTGGTTGCTTGATCCGGTCGAAATACTGGAGGGATGCCCGAGTGGTTAAAGGGGACGGACTGTAAATCCGTTGGCTCAGCCTACGTTGGTTCAAATCCAACTCCCTCCACCATTTCGACACCTGGATCTAAAACCGCCGCGGGTATAGCTCAATGGTAGAGCAGCAGCCTTCCAAGCTGAATACGCGGGTTCGATTCCCGCTACCCGCTCCAGTTTCCATAGTCTCTTTCAGTTTATCTTCAGCCGTTTTCCGATTTGCGATCTGTGCCGTTATCACGCGCATTTGCAGGAATTGCGCTGGTGGACACCCTCGGAAAGCACCCGCTTTGGGCCATGCGCATTTATGGCTTGCGCAATCGGACCGAAAGCCTTAAACGGCGGCACTAAACCGGTTCGCCGCGTCAACCTTTTACGTTCACAGGAAGCATTCAAATGGCAAAGAGTAAGTTTGAGCGCAACAAGCCGCACGTTAACATCGGCACGATCGGCCACGTTGACCACGGCAAGACATCGCTGACGGCAGCAATCACGAAGTATTTCGGCGAGTTCAAGGCGTATGACCAAATCGACGCCGCTCCGGAAGAGAAGGCACGTGGTATCACCATTTCGACGGCCCACGTCGAATATGAAACGCCTGCTCGGCACTACGCTCACGTTGACTGCCCCGGCCACGCCGACTACGTCAAGAACATGATCACCGGTGCAGCGCAGATGGACGGCGCGATCCTGGTTTGCTCGGCTGCCGACGGCCCGATGCCCCAGACCCGCGAGCACATCCTGCTGGCCCGTCAGGTTGGCGTTCCCGCGATCGTCGTGTTCCTGAACAAGGTTGACCAGGTTGACGACGCTGAGCTTCTGGAACTGGTCGAACTGGAAGTGCGCGAACTTCTGTCGTCCTACGACTTCCCAGGCGACGACATTCCTGTCGTCAAGGGTTCTGCTCTGGCCGCTCTTGAAGATTCGGACAAGAAGATCGGCGAAGACGCAATCCGCGAACTGATGGCGGCTGTTGATGCCTACATCCCGACGCCTGAGCGTCCGATCGACCAGCCGTTCCTGATGCCAATCGAAGACGTGTTCTCGATCTCTGGCCGTGGTACGGTTGTGACGGGCCGCGTTGAGCGTGGTATCGTCAAGGTTGGCGAAGAAGTCGAAATCGTCGGCATCCGCGCGACTTCGAAGACGACGGTTACCGGCGTTGAAATGTTCCGCAAGCTGCTCGATCAGGGCCAGGCAGGCGACAACATCGGCGCACTGGTTCGCGGTGTGAACCGTGACGGCGTTGAGCGTGGTCAGATCCTCTGCAAGCCGGGTTCGGTTAAGCCGCACAAGAAGTTCATGGCAGAAGCTTACATCCTGACGAAGGAAGAAGGCGGCCGTCATACTCCGTTCTTCACCAACTACCGTCCGCAGTTCTACTTCCGCACGACGGACGTTACCGGTATTGTTTCTCTGCCTGAAGGCACGGAAATGGTTATGCCTGGTGACAACGTGACGGTTCAGGTTGAGCTGATCGTTCCGATCGCGATGGAAGAAAAGCTGCGCTTCGCGATCCGCGAAGGCGGCCGTACCGTCGGCGCCGGCATCGTCGCTTCGATCATCGAATAATGATGTCTTCCCTTAGGGGATGAAATGGACCCCGCTGGCAACAGCGGGGTTTCTTCGTTTAGGACGTTACGATTGGACTGAGCCAGTTTTCAGGGATGGTCTTCCTCAAATTGGACGCTATTGCGATGGAGACCATGAGAATATTTGCAAACGCCAAGCCGTACTGCAAATTCTTGGTGGCTAATGCAGTTAAGAGCTTGGTTCTCTTGTCTGCACCGGCCCCTATCCTTTAATAGAAAACAGACGTACAATTTCAGGAGTTGCGGTGTTGGACAACAAGCTTCAGATCTTCATTGGCTTCGATACAAAGGAAGTCGTGGCCTATCATGTGCTCGCCCAGAGTATTCTTGAACACTCGTCCATTCCTGTCGCCTTCACGCCCATCGTCCTCGACAATCTGGCCGGTATTTTCACACGCGAGCGCAATCCGCTGCAATCGACGGAGTTTTCCTTCTCCCGGTTTCTCGTGCCTTATCTGAGCGATTACCAGGGCTGGAGCATGTTCATGGACTGCGACATGCTGGCACGTGCCGATCTGGCCGAACTCTGGGCGCTGCGCGACGACCGCTACGCCGTAATGTGCGTCAAGCATGACTATCAGCCGAAAGTGGAAACCAAGTTTCTCGGTCAGACTCAGACCAAATACGAAAAGAAGAACTGGTCGAGCGTCATGCTGTTCAACAATGCCAAATGCACAGCATTGACCAAGGATTACGTCAACACCGCAACCGGTCTGCAACTGCACCAGTTCAAATGGCTTGAAAGTGACGATTTGATTGGTGGGCTGCCGCTGCATTGGAATTATCTGGTCAATGAATATGACCATGACCCGGCTGCCAAGATCGTCCATTTCACCGATGGCGGTCCTTATTTCGAACAGTACAAGAGTGACGACTATGCAGAAGAGTGGTTTGCTGCCCGCGAACGCATGCTGCACGTCACGCAGAGCCTGTGACCATGACAGTCCAGAACGGCAGCGCGCTCCCCACGACCGCCGGCATTCAGGCCTTTACGGACTGGCAGGCGTTGCTCGGCCGTTTCACTCACATTGTCCTCGTCGCCAACAGTGAGGAGGCCAATGTGGAAAGGCTGCGGCGCGAACTGCCGCAAACCGCTTTGTTCGTGTTTTTCAACAAGGTCTACAAGATCCTCGACAAACCGTTCGATCGCCCGTCGCTGCTGGTTGCGCGCAGTGGTTCGGTTGGTGCCAACATCGTTTACCGCAAGGAAGTCAAGAACGTGCTTGGCTATTTTCCGGGCGATGCATTTCTGGGCGTGATGAATGTCAGGGCCCATCCTGGCGAATTGTTCAGTGATACCACAAAATTCGAAGGGGCTGCGGTCGGCCATCTGGATCTCTCCAGCCATTTTTCCAGTTTTTATCCTGACGATCATATTCCCACCAGCGGTTTTGCCTTGGCCTTGTGGCTGAGCGAGCACCTGCCCGAAAAGACCATCCTGTTGGATGGATTTTCAGCTCGTCGCAGCGAGAAATGGAAAGTCTTTCATCTGCATGACTGGACATTCGAACAGGTCGTGCTGCGATTGTTCATCCATTCCGGCAAACTGGTTGCACCGGGCGCGGCTGAGAAAAATGCCTATGCTGCGCTACTGCAACGATTTCCAGACTTGAGCGAGGGGGCGGTTGCTCTGTCTGCTGCCGACGTGTTGGCCAGCCGCCTTGAAGGCGCAAACAAGGAGATCGATAAGCTGATTTCCGTCACCAAGATCCTGAGGTGGTTTTATCAACTCTCCAAAAAGCTGAAGCCCAAAACCCGAAAACAGCGATTGAATGCCAAGAAGGCAAAGAGCTGATCAAAGCCTTGTTATGCTGCAACGCAAAAATGTGATTTGCGGTCGGAAATGCTGTTCTGTAATATAGTGATATAACTATCTACACCGTCCCGTTTTGCCTGGGGCCGAGCCCACCCTGAACACATAAAGATGTATCTATGATTCGTCTGATGTGCGCGGTTGCGATTGCGCCTTTTTTGATTCTACCATTTTCCTGGGTTGGCCAGGCCGCCGACTTGGGCCGACCGCTGATCTGGAACGTCTCACGCAACGGCACGAGCGGCGTTGCCATTCAAACCGGCGTTCAGTTGCGCAATGCCTTTGAACCAAAAATAGGTGTCGATACCTCGATCATTGCCACCAAGAGCGGGCAGGTGGATCAATCCACTCTGCCGGTGCGGCTCTGGGGACGGTTGCGGTTGGAAGGCAACGATAAAACGAATGGGCCTGCGACCTACCTCAATACCAGTTTCACGCCCGCAACGGGTGCATCCAGCCTGTCGATGGAGCGCGCTTGGAACTGGACGCTGACGCCCGATTTCACGCTTGGTTCGACGCGCATTATCGAGGTGCGCCGGGTCAGTGGTGACGGTGCGGGGCTGTCGGCGAGCCAGCGGCTGGATCTGTCCATGCCGGATTGGTCGGCGTCGCTTTACAGCGAAGCGGGTATCGATCAGCTTGATGCGACAACCACGGGATCTGTCGGTATTGAGAAAAAGGTTTTCGGCGATGTTGGTCTTTCCGCCGCTATGACCAATCTGCTCGATGATCCCTCGACGACCTTCCGGGCGAGCTATAGTCGTCACTGGTAGGAAAACGGTATTTTGTTTTGAATGTGCAAAAAACCCTCTTGCCAATCGTCACCGACCGTCTTAAACGGAGCGCCAAGCAACGGACGGGATGGCCATCGGCACATCACTCGGACGTGCAGATAGGGGTATAGCTCAGTTGGTAGAGCGGCGGTCTCCAAAACCGCAGGTCGTAAGTTCGAGCCTTACTGCCCCTGCCATTTTTCACACAGTGTTGGAATTGATTTTTTCGACTTGTGGATTTTGGTGTTGTAGAATTTGTTTAAATGTCGGTTTTGCCCTTGTTAAAGTGAGAATCGGCGTTTATGTAACACTCAAACAGACACGCGGTGCGTGGGGCTGATCTTTTCAGCTTTACGTGCCGTAAATGCGTGGGCATTAGATGGCATCGAAGACTAATCCATTTGCGTTTTTGCAGCAGGTTCGCTCCGAAACGTCCAAAGTCACCTGGCCGTCGCGCCGCGAGACTGTGATCTCGACGTTGATGGTGTTGGCCATGGTGATTTTTGCCTCGCTGTTTTTCTTTGCGGCGGATCAGGTTATTGGCTGGGTTTTGAGCCTTGTCCTGAATCTCGGCAATTAACAGGACGGGAACGAACATGGCTGCACGTTGGTATATCGTCCACGCATATTCTAATTTTGAAAAGAAAGTCGCGGAATCGATTGAAGAGAAGGCTCGCCAGAAGGGCCTTGAGCATCTCTTTGAGAAAATCCTCGTTCCGACTGAAAAGGTCGTCGAGGTTCGTCGCGGCCGCAAGGTGGATAGTGAGCGCAAGTTCTTCCCCGGCTATGTGCTGGTGCGGGCGAATTTGACGGATGAGGTGTATCACCTGATCAAGAATACCCCGAAGGTTACGGGGTTCCTTGGTTCCGACAATAAGCCGGTTCCGATTCCTGACTATGAAGCTGACCGGATTCTCGGTCAGGTTCAAGAGGGTGTCGAGCGTCCCAAGTCGTCGCTGTCCTTCGAGATCGGCGAGCAGGTTCGTGTTTCCGACGGTCCTTTTGCATCCTTCAACGGTGTTGTTCAGGATGTCGATGAAGAGCGGTCGCGTCTTAAGGTCGAAGTGTCGATCTTTGGTCGCGCTACACCGGTCGAGCTTGAATACAGTCAGGTCGAAAAGGTCTGATTGCTGCGGGAGGGAAACCTCCCGTTTCGCGTGGGAGTGCGGCGGTCTCTTAAGCCGGACCGTTCATACGCACCACGCAACCGCAGCCGCCGGCATGTCCGGCATGAGTGGGCCGGGCCACCGGTCTGATAGAAAGGCAGAGAGAAATGGCTAAAAAAGTTGCAGGCCAGCTCAAGCTTCAGGTCAAGGCAGGATCGGCTAACCCGTCCCCGCCAATCGGTCCTGCGCTTGGTCAGCGTGGCGTAAATATCATGGAATTCTGCAAGGCGTTCAATGCCGCTACGCAGGAAATGGAAAAGGGCATGCCGATCCCGGTCGTCATTACCTATTACCAGGATAAGTCCTTCACCTTCATCATGAAGCAGCCGCCAGTGACTTACTGGTTGAAGAAGGAAGCTAAGATTCAGTCCGGTTCTAAGACTCCGGGCAAGGGTGGAAAAGCTGGTACTATCACTAAGGCTCAGGTTCGCACGATCGCTGAAGCCAAGATGAAGGACCTGAATGCTGCCGACGTTGACGGCGCTATGGCAATGGTTGAGGGCTCTGCCCGCTCCATGGGCTTGGAAGTGGTAGGTTAATCATGGCAAAGCTTGCAAAGCGTATTCAGAAGATCCGCGAAGGCGTTGATTCCACCAAGCTGGTTGCTCTGTCCGACGCCATTTCGATGGTCAAGGAACGTGCGGTTGCTAAGTTCGATGAAACCATCGAAATCGCTATGAACCTTGGCGTTGACCCACGTCACGCCGACCAGATGGTTCGTGGCGTTGTCAACCTGCCGAATGGCACTGGTCGCGACGTTCGCGTTGCCGTCTTCGCTCGTGGCGCTAAGGCTGATGAAGCCCGTGCAGCTGGCGCTGAAGTTGTTGGCGCTGAAGACCTGGTCGAAATCGTCCAGGGCGGCAAGATCGACTTCGACCGTTGCATCGCAACGCCTGACATGATGCCGCTGGTCGGCCGCCTCGGTAAGGTTCTCGGCCCGCGTGGCATGATGCCGAACCCGAAGGTTGGCACAGTGACCATGGACGTCGCAGGTGCTGTCAAGGCATCCAAGGGTGGCGCCGTCGAGTTCCGCGTCGAAAAGGCTGGTATCATCCATGCCGGTATCGGCAAGGCCTCGTTTGAAGCCAAGGCTCTTGAAGAAAACATCAAGGCTTTCGCTGATGCCGTCATCAAGGCAAAACCAGCTGGCGCGAAGGGTAACTACGTCAAGCGCGTAGCGATTTCCTCGACCATGGGCCCTGGCGTCAAGATCGACCCTTCGTCGGTCACAGCTTAATTTTTCGGGGTGTTTTACCCCGTATTCAAGAATTCCCGGTCCTTCGGGACCGGGAATGTCCGGTTTTATAACCGGATTTCCTGTCCGAGATTGTGGGCGGCCTTGCGGCCTTAATATCTGCCTGCATGAGACGGGTAAGACCCGAAATTCTTCACGGACGCCAAGGCGTTACGGAAGTGTCGGTTCGAGCCTTGTGTGCCTTGTGCCTGACGCCTTCGGGTGACAGTGCGGGGGGACAGGATCCTCAAGCGTCGCTTGGGATCTGACGAGTTTAGATCCCTTGAGGCAAAGGCAAACCCGATGGGGCCTGCAGGATTGCGGTCCCGTCTACTGGAGACAGACAGTGGAAAGAGCGGAAAAACGCGAATTCGTCACAGAACTGAACGAAGTCTTCAAGGCTTCTGGTTCGGTTGTTGTGGCCCACTATGCTGGTGTCACGGTTGCGCAGATGAACGACTTCCGTTCAAAAATGCGCGCTGCTGGCGGCACCGTCAAAGTCGCGAAGAACCGTCTGGCCAAGATCGCTCTTCAGGGCACGGAGTCGGAAGGGATGACAGATCTCTTCAAGGGCCAGACGCTGATTGCTTACAGCGTCGACCCGATCACGGCTCCGAAAGTCGTCATGGACTTTGCCAAGACCAACGACAAGCTCGTTGTTCTCGGTGGTTCCATGGGAACAACCACGCTCTCCGTGGATGCAGTCAAGTCGCTTGCGACCCTGCCTTCGCTGGACGAGCTGCGTGCAAAGCTGGTCGGCATGATTCAGACCCCGGCTACTCGCATCGCAGGCGTTGTTCAGGCACCGGCAGCTCAGCTTGCTCGCGTGTTTGCGGCTTATGCCAAGAAGGACGAAGCCGCGTAAGGCGGTTTTTCGCTGTTCATACCCAAAACCAGTTCGTTTCGAACCGAACACTGATAAAGGACTAGTAAAATGGCTGATCTCGCTAAGATCGTAGAAGACCTTTCCTCTTTGACCGTTCTGGAAGCTGCTGAGCTTTCCAAGCTGCTCGAAGAAAAGTGGGGCGTTTCTGCTGCAGCTCCTGTTGCTGTTGCCGCTGTTGCCGGCCCAGCTGCTGCTGCTGAAGAAGAAAAGACTGAATTTGACGTTATCCTGACGGATGCCGGCGCTAACAAGATCAACGTGATCAAGGAAGTTCGCGCAATCACCGGTCTGGGCCTGAAGGAAGCCAAGGACCTCGTTGAAGGCGCTCCGAAGGCTGTCAAGGAAGCCGTTTCCAAGGCTGAAGCTGCAGACCTGAAGAAGAAGCTTGAAGACGCTGGCGCCAAGGTTGACGTCAAGTAATTCATACTTTTGGCTCCGGCGAGGGTGCAAACTCTCTCCGGAGCTGTTCTCCTGACGGAAATTATTACCCAAAAGCCGGTAAAACGGCTTTTGGGTAATGGGTTCTCAAGAGGATGGTTCCGATCAGGCGCTCAAGGCAAACCGGCCTTTCCGCCTGAACTGGAACGAGATTGACAATCCATGATTGACGGAGCCGCCTGGCCAGCGGTGTTCGTCTGTTGCAGGCCCGGGTGCAAACTGACAAGGAGCGACGATGGCTCAGACCCTTTCCTTTAACGGTCGCAGGCGCGTACGCAAGTTTTTCGGAAAAATTCCAGAAGTCGCAGAAATGCCGAACCTCATCGAGGTTCAGAAGGCATCTTACGATCAGTTCCTCATGGTTGACGAGCCGGAAGGCGGTCGTCCCGACGAGGGACTTCAAACCGTTTTCAAGTCCGTCTTCCCGATCACCGATTTTTCCGGTGCCTCGATGCTGGAATTCGTGTCCTACGAATTCGAGCCGCCGAAGTTCGACGTTGATGAATGCCGCCAGCGCGATCTGACCTATGCAGCGCCGCTGAAGGTCACGTTGCGACTGATCGTGTTCGATATCGATGAAGATACGGGCGCCCGCTCGATCAAGGACATCAAGGAACAGTCGGTCTACATGGGCGACATGCCTTTGATGACCAATAACGGCACGTTTATCGTCAACGGCACCGAGCGCGTTATCGTCTCGCAGATGCATCGTTCGCCGGGCGTGTTCTTCGACCACGACAAGGGCAAGAGCCATTCTTCCGGCAAGCTGCTGTTTGCCGCCCGCGTCATTCCGTATCGTGGTTCATGGCTCGATATCGAATTCGACGCCAAGGACATCGTCCACGCCCGTATCGACCGCCGCCGCAAGATCCCAGTGACTTCGCTGCTGATGGCGCTTGGCATGGACGGCGAAGAAATCCTGTCGACCTTCTATTCGAAGTCCGACTACAAGCGCGATGGCAAGGGCTGGCGTGTGCCGTTCCAGGCGGAAACGCTGAAGGGCTCCAAGACGCTCGTCGACATGGTCGATGCCGATAGCGGCGAAGTCGTTGTCGAAGCCGGTAAGAAGCTCACCCCGCGTCTTCTGCGCCAGTTGCAGGACAAGGGTCTGAAGGCGCTGAAGGCGACCGACGAAGACCTCTACGGCAATTATCTGGCTGAAGACATCGTCAATTTCGCAACCGGCGAGATCTATCTCGAAGCTGGCGACGAAATCGACGAAAAGACCCTGCCGATCATTCTGGAAGCAGGCTTCGACGAGATCCCGGTTCTGGGCATCGACCATATCAATGTCGGCGCCTATATCCGCAACACGTTGGCTGCCGATAAGAACGAAAACCGCCAGGATGCGCTGTTCGATATCTACCGCGTCATGCGTCCGGGCGAGCCGCCAACCATGGATTCGGCTGAAGCCATGTTCAATTCGCTGTTCTTCGACAGCGAGCGTTATGACTTGTCGGCTGTTGGCCGCGTCAAGATGAACATGCGTCTCGACCTCGAAGTGGCCGATACCGTGCGCGTTCTGCGCAAGGAAGACATCCTGGCCGTGGTCAAGATGCTGGTCGAGCTGCGCGATGGCAAGGGCGAAATCGACGATATCGACAATCTCGGCAACCGCCGTGTTCGTTCCGTCGGTGAATTGATGGAGAACCAGTATCGTCTGGGGCTGCTGCGCATGGAGCGCGCCATCAAGGAACGTATGTCGTCGATCGAAATCGACACGGTCATGCCGCAGGATCTGATCAACGCCAAGCCTGCCGCTGCTGCTGTGCGCGAATTCTTCGGTTCGTCCCAGCTCAGCCAGTTCATGGACCAGGTCAATCCGCTGTCGGAAATCACCCACAAGCGCCGTCTTTCGGCTCTTGGACCGGGTGGTCTGACCCGCGAGCGCGCTGGCTTTGAAGTGCGCGACGTGCATCCGACCCATTACGGCCGTATCTGCCCGATTGAGACACCTGAAGGCCCGAATATCGGTCTGATCAACTCGCTTGCCACCTTCGCACGGGTCAACAAATACGGCTTCATCGAAAGCCCGTATCGTAAGATCATCGACGGCGTTGTGACGAAGGACGTGATCTACCTCTCCGCCATGGAAGAGGCCAAGTATTACGTTGCCCAGGCCAATGCCGAGCTGAACGCGGAAGGCAAATTCGTCGAGGAATTCGTCGTTTGCCGTCACGCTGGGGAAGTTATGCTGTCGCCGCGCGACACCATCAACCTGATGGACGTTTCGCCGAAGCAGCTCGTGTCCGTTGCCGCCGCTCTTATTCCATTCCTGGAAAACGACGACGCCAACCGCGCGCTGATGGGCTCCAACATGCAGCGTCAGGCTGTTCCGCTGCTGCGGGCTGAAGCCCCGTTCGTTGGGACCGGCATGGAGCCGATCGTGGCGCGTGACTCCGGTGCGGCTATCGGCGCCCGTCGTGGCGGCGTGGTCGACCAGGTGGATGCGACGCGTATCGTTATCCGCGCCACGGAAGATCTCGATGCCGGCAAGTCCGGTGTTGATATCTACCGTCTGCAGAAGTTCCAGCGTTCCAACCAGAATACCTGCGTCAACCAGCGTCCGCTGGTCGCCGTCGGCGATATTCTGAACAAGGGCGATATCATCGCGGACGGTCCGTCGACCGACCTCGGTGACCTGGCGCTTGGCCGCAACGCGCTCGTCGCGTTCATGCCTTGGAACGGCTATAACTATGAGGACTCGATCCTCATGTCGGAGCGTATCGTTTCGGAAGACGTCTTCACCTCGATCCATATCGAGGAGTTTGAAGTCATGGCCCGCGATACCAAGCTTGGACCGGAAGAAATCACTCGCGATATTCCGAACGTTTCGGAAGAAGCACTGCGCAACCTCGATGAAGCCGGTATCGTCTACATCGGTGCGGAAGTGCAGCCGGGCGATATCCTGGTCGGCAAGATCACTCCGAAGGGCGAAAGCCCTATGACGCCGGAAGAAAAGCTTCTGCGCGCCATCTTCGGTGAAAAGGCTTCCGACGTCCGTGATACCTCGATGCGCATGCCTCCGGGCACGTTCGGGACCATTGTCGAAGTTCGTGTTTTCAACCGCCACGGCGTTGAAAAGGACGAGCGCGCCATGGCCATCGAGCGCGAGGAAATCGAACGTCTCGCCAAGGACCGGGACGACGAACAGGCAATCCTGGACCGCAACGTCTATGGTCGTTTGCTCGATACGCTGCGTGGTCAGGTTTCGATTGCCGGTCCGAAGGGTTTCAAGAAGGGCGTCGAACTCAACAACGCCGTCATTTCTGAATATCCGCGTTCGCAATGGTGGATGTTTGCCGTTGAAGACGAGAAGGTTCAAAGCGAGCTGGAAGCGCTTCGTGGTCAGTACGACGAATCCAAGTCGCGCCTTGAGCAGCGCTTCATGGACAAGGTCGAAAAGGTCCAGCGCGGCGATGAAATGCCTCCGGGCGTCATGAAGATGGTCAAGGTCTTTGTTGCTGTGAAGCGCAAGATCCAGCCAGGTGACAAGATGGCCGGCCGTCACGGTAACAAGGGCGTCGTGTCGCGCATCGTTCCGGTCGAGGACATGCCGTTCCTCGAAGACGGTACGCATGTCGATATCGTTCTGAACCCGCTTGGCGTGCCGTCGCGTATGAATGTCGGCCAGATTCTTGAAACCCACCTTGCCTGGGCTTGCGCCGGCATGGGTCGCAAGATCGGGCAGATGCTTGAGGATTACCAGAAGCATCTCGACATCACCGAGCTCAGGACCGAACTGGTTGATCTCTACGCCAGTGAATCGCATGACGAAGTTGCCAGATTCGACGACGAATCGCTCCTGCGATTGGCTGATCAGGCCAAGAGCGGACTTTCCATCGCCACGCCGGTTTTCGACGGTGCGCATGAAAGCGACGTTTCGGAAATGTTGACCCGCGCCGGTCTGCACACATCCGGCCAGTCGGTTCTTTATGACGGACGTACGGGTGAAACCTTCGACCGTAAGGTCACCGTTGGTTACATGTACATGATCAAACTCAACCACTTGGTTGACGACAAGATCCATGCACGCTCCATCGGTCCTTACTCGCTTGTGACCCAGCAGCCTTTGGGCGGCAAGGCACAGTTCGGTGGTCAGCGTTTCGGGGAAATGGAAGTCTGGGCTCTGGAAGCTTACGGCGCTGCCTACACCCTGCAGGAAATGCTGACGGTGAAGTCGGACGACGTGGCCGGTCGTACCAAGGTCTACGAGGCGATCGTGCGTGGCGACGATACGTTCGAAGCCGGTATTCCGGAAAGCTTCAACGTTCTCGTCAAGGAAATGCGGTCGCTTGGTCTGTCGGTCGAGTTGGAGAATTCCAAACTCGAGACGACCGATACCGTCAACCCGTTGCCGGACGCTGCGGAATAACAGTGACAGTGGGGCGCGCGCGTTTCGATGCGCGCGCCGTCCTCCGCCAGTTGTAAACATCAACCGGCGTGGGGACTTTTGCCGCATTCAGCGGTTATTGTCGTTTTAAGGCGCGTTGTGGCTTCCCGGGAAGGGCCACATTCGTTGCCAAGCTGAGGGCCTCAGGCCCCACAAGGAGATAGGCATGAACCAAGAGGTCATGAACCTTTTCAACCCGCAGGTCCCTGCGCAGCATTTCGATTCCATCCGGATTTCGATTGCCTCGCCGGAGAAGATCCTGTCCTGGTCGTATGGCGAAATCAAAAAGCCTGAGACCATCAACTACCGCACTTTCAAGCCGGAGCGCGACGGACTGTTCTGCGCCCGTATCTTTGGTCCGATCAAGGATTACGAGTGCCTGTGCGGCAAGTACAAGCGCATGAAGTACAAGGGCATCATCTGCGAAAAGTGCGGCGTGGAAGTCACCCTGTCGCGCGTTCGCCGTGAGCGCATGGGCCATATCGAGCTGGCCGCTCCCGTTGCCCATATCTGGTTTCTGAAGTCGCTGCCGTCGCGCATTTCGACCCTGCTCGACATGACGTTGAAGGATGTGGAGCGCGTTCTCTACTTCGAAAACTACATCGTCACGGAGCCCGGCCTGACCGCCCTGAAGCAGAATCAGCTTCTGTCCGAAGAAGAATACATGATGGCGGTCGATGAATATGGTGAAGACCAGTTCACCGCCATGATCGGTGCTGAAGCCATCTTTGAAATGCTTGCCTCGATGAATCTCGAGCGCATCGCCGGCGAATTGCGTCAGGACCTTGCCGACACCACGTCTGATCTGAAGCAGAAGAAGCTGATGAAGCGTCTCAAGATCGTTGAGAACTTCATGGAGTCAGGCAATCGTCCTGAATGGATGATCATGAAGGTCGTTCCCGTGATTCCGCCGGACCTGCGTCCGTTGGTTCCGCTGGATGGTGGCCGTTTTGCAACCTCCGACCTGAACGATCTCTACCGCCGCGTGATCAACCGTAACAACCGTTTGAAGCGCCTGATCGAGCTTCGTGCGCCGGGCATCATCATCCGTAACGAAAAGCGCATGCTGCAGGAATCTGTGGATGCGCTGTTCGACAACGGTCGTCGTGGCCGCGTCATTACCGGTGCAAACAAGCGCCCGCTGAAGTCGCTGTCCGATATGCTCAAGGGCAAGCAGGGCCGCTTCCGTCAGAACCTTCTCGGTAAGCGCGTCGACTATTCCGGTCGTTCGGTTATCGTAACCGGTCCAGAACTGAAGCTGCACCAGTGCGGTCTGCCAAAGAAAATGGCGCTTGAGCTTTTCAAGCCCTTCATCTACGCCCGTCTCGACGCCAAGGGTTATTCCTCGACCGTCAAGCAGGCCAAGAAGCTGGTTGAAAAGGAAAAGCCGGAAGTTTGGGATATTCTCGACGAGGTTATCCGCGAACATCCGGTGCTGCTGAACCGCGCTCCGACGCTGCACCGTCTGGGTATCCAGGCCTTTGAACCTATCCTGGTTGAAGGCAAGGCCATCCAGCTGCATCCGTTGGTCTGCACGGCTTTCAACGCCGACTTCGACGGCGACCAGATGGCTGTTCACGTTCCGCTTTCGCTGGAAGCCCAGCTGGAAGCCCGCGTGTTGATGATGTCTACCAACAACATTCTGCATCCGGCAAACGGTGCACCGATTATTGTTCCTTCGCAGGACATGGTTCTCGGTCTCTACTATTTGTCGATTATGAACCAGAATGAGCCGGGCGAAGGCATGGTCTTCTCCGACATTGGTGAGCTGCATCACGCCCTTGAAAACAAGGTGGTGACGCTGCACTCCAAGATCCGTGGTCGTTTCAAGACCGTGGATGCGGAAGGCAAGCCTGTTTCGAAGATTTTCGAAACTACACCGGGCCGTATGCTCATTGGCGAACTTCTGCCGAAGAACGTCAACGTGCCGTTCGACACTTGCAATCAGGAAATGACCAAGAAGAACATCTCCAAGATGATCGACACGGTCTACCGTCATTGCGGCCAGAAGGACACGGTGATTTTCTGCGACCGAATCATGCAGCTTGGCTTCCGCCATGCATGTAAGGCAGGCATTTCCTTCGGTAAGGATGACATGGTCATTCCGGACTCCAAGGTGAAGATCGTAGGCGACACCGAATCCTTGGTGAAGGAATACGAACAGCAGTATAACGACGGTCTGATCACCCAGGGTGAGAAGTACAACAAGGTCGTTGATGCCTGGGGTAAGGCGACTGAAAAGGTTGCGGAAGACATGATGGCCCGCATTAAGGCTGTTGAGTTCGATCCGGAAACTGGCCGTCAAAAGCCAATGAATGCGATTTACATGATGTCTCACTCCGGTGCGCGTGGTTCTCCGAACCAGATGCGTCAGCTGGGTGGTATGCGTGGTCTTATGGCCAAGCCATCGGGCGAAATCATCGAAACACCGATCATTTCGAACTTTAAGGAAGGTCTGACCGTTAACGAGTACTTCAACTCGACCCACGGCGCCCGTAAGGGTCTTGCAGACACGGCCTTGAAGACCGCGAACTCGGGTTACTTGACCCGTCGTCTGGTTGACGTTGCGCAGGATTGCATCGTCAATCTGGTCGATTGCGGTACCGACAAGGGCCTGACCATGACGGCGATTGTTGACGCCGGTCAGGTTGTGGCTTCGATTGGTGTACGCGTTCTCGGCCGTACGGCGCTGGACGATATCGATCATCCTGTCACGGGCGAGCGGATCGTTGATGCAGGCCGCATGATCCTTGAAGCCGATGTCATCGAAATCGAGAAGGCTGGTATTCAGTCGATCCGTATTCGTTCGGCTCTGACCTGTGAAGTTCAGACCGGCGTCTGCTCGATCTGCTACGGTCGCGACCTTGCCCGTGGTACACCTGTGAACATGGGTGAAGCTGTGGGTGTTATCGCCGCACAGTCCATCGGTGAGCCAGGTACCCAGCTGACCATGCGTACATTCCACTTGGGCGGTACGGCCAACGTGGTTGACCAATCGTTCTTGGAAGCCTCCTATGAAGGCACGATCCAGATTAAGAACCGCAACATGCTGCGCAACTCTGACGGCATTTATGTCGCCATGGGCCGTAGCATCGCGGTGACGATCCTGGACGAACGCGGTGTCGAGCGCTCCTCGCAGCGTGTTGCCTATGGTTCCAAGTTGTTTGTCGACGATGGCGACAAGGTCAAGCGCGGTCAGCGTCTGGCTGAGTGGGATCCATACACACGCCCGATGATGACCGAAGTCGAAGGCGTCGTTCATTTCGAGGATCTGGTCGACGGTATTTCCGTTCTGGAAGCCACCGACGAATCCACTGGTATCACCAAGCGTCAGGTTATCGACTGGCGTTCGACGCCACGTGGCGCCGATTTGAAGCCGGCAATTGTCATCAAGGACACTCAGGGCAATGTGCTCAAGGTTCCGCGTGGTGGTGAAGCCCGGTTCCAGCTGTCGGTTGATGCAATCCTGTCGGTTGAACCCGGCCAGCGTGTCTCCCAGGGTGACGTGCTTGCTCGTTCGCCAATGGAAAGCGCCAAGACCAAGGACATCACCGGTGGTCTGCCGCGTGTTGCCGAATTGTTCGAAGCCCGTCGTCCGAAGGATCACGCCATCATCGCTGAAATCGATGGTACGATCCGGCTGGGCCGCGACTACAAGAACAAGCGTCGCGTTATCATCGAGCCGGCGGAAGACGGTGTCGAGCCTGTCGAATACCTGATCCCGAAGGGCAAGCCCTTCCATCTTCAGGAAGGCGACTATATCGAGAAGGGTGACTATATCCTCGACGGTAACCCGGCTCCGCACGATATTCTGGCGATCAAGGGTGTCGAAGCGCTGGCAAGCTACCTGGTCAACGAAATCCAGGAAGTCTATCGCTTGCAGGGCGTTGTGATCAACGACAAGCACATCGAGGTGATTGTTCGCCAGATGCTGCAAAAGGTCGAAATCACCGACAGCGGCGACAGCCAGTATATCGTTGGCGACAATGTCGACCGTATCGAGCTGGACGAAGCCAACGAGCGTCTGGTTGAAGAAGGCAAGAAGCCTGCCTTTGGCGACCCGGTATTGCTCGGTATCACCAAGGCCTCGCTGCAGACGCCATCCTTCATCTCGGCTGCGTCCTTCCAGGAAACCACCAAGGTTCTCACGGAAGCGGCAATTGCCGGCAAGACCGATACGTTGCAGGGCCTAAAGGAAAACGTCATCGTCGGTCGTCTGATCCCGGCCGGTACCGGTGGTACCATGACGCAGATCCGCCGTATCGCCACCTCGCGTGACGACCTCATTCTCGAGGAACGTCGCAAGGGAACCGGTGCGGATCTCGCAACCCCGATGCTGCGCGACATGGCAGGCGAGGGTGCTCCTGCCGCCGAGTAATTGGTGCTGAGCAATCGAAATAAAAAAGCCGTCCGGAGCGATCCGGGCGGCTTTTCCGTTTTATGATGTTGCCTAGCGAAGGTCGGAGTTTGTTCGGGCTTACCAGTGGGAAACGTAATCCGGTGCTTGGCTCAATGAGAACCTTACAGATCTAAGGAAGCAGGGGCAGGGCAGCGCCGTGCTCATAGCCTAGCCGCTGACTTGCCTCATCTCGGGCTAACCAGAAGAACGAAAAACGCACCGGAGCACCACCGCCGTGAGGCGTTGTTTCGCTGTGAATCCAGCTCTGCGGATAGAGAGTGTGAAGCAAAGGCAGGTGGAAAAAATGGCGCTTGTGGTGGATGGAAACCCCATCTCGAGCATCCCGATAATCGACAGAAGTCAGAAAACGGGGAGGCGAGGGACAGGCAAAGCCTGTCTCCTCTTCGAATTCGCGCCAAGCCGCAGCGCTCGGGCTTTCACCATGTTCAACGGTGCCACCAGGCACCTGCGGTAGGATATGTGGAAAATCCGGCTCATCGAAGACCAAGAGCCGGTTGCGGTCGGCTGCATAGACAAGGACCTTTTCGATGACATGTCCTGTCATTCATCGCTCACTCAGTTGAAGCGGATGATTGCCACTTCACCTTCGAGTGCGCCCTGATACGCCGAGGCATGCGGCTCGTCGGAAGGAGGCTCTGTCACCATGCCGATCTGGTCCAGGTCGGCCTCCAGAAAGCCTTCCTCGGCCAGTGCATTCAAAGCCTCGCGCACGGCGGAGTCGTCATCTGGCGCACTCAGCAAAATATGCAGGTCGATCCCTTCTGTGCCCGTTTCTTCATAGGCCTTGGCAATGATGATGAAGACCATTGGTCCGTCCGAATTATTGTCATTGTCAGGGGTCGAAATCATCAGTCGGTCCTTATGACGGGTCGCCTTTCTTATAGCTCGAGACAAGCGAGCCGCCAGGTGACCGCGATAGCAACGGTTAGAAAGTCTTGTAGACGGGAATCGCCTCGGCACAATAACCTAATCGATAATGTCATCGTTATAGAGCCATCCGCCGTCGTCAAGCTGAAGGCTGGTTGCAAATCCCAAATCGCTCAGCTTCATGTGCAAAACCCGCCGTTTGACAGGCATGAAAACGATTCTTCTATCGCAGGCTGAAAATCGGTATGTGCAAGGTCGGAATCGGTTGATGACAATTGCATAATCGAGCGAAACCCGTCATAATCACAAACAGGCCGGGACCAAAGCGGCCATAGGGCTTTGGAGAGCTATTAATTTTGCGCCATGGCTTGACGGAACGGGGTGAAAACAGTAGTACGCCCCGCATCGGAGCCAATGCACGGTTATAATTTTCAGGACATATTGTTCTGAAGTTTGCCCCAGGCTTAGGATCCAAACGCACTTTGAAGACATGAATGCTGCACGCATGACGCAGTCGCATGCGTCCTCTGCTTTTTGTGGTCCATCCGGAAGTCCGGATCGGGCCACATTCGCGCATGGCGAAAATTGTGCGAGCGCCGCCGGAAACGGCACAAACGGGCCTGAAAAGGCTCAAGTGACAAGAATTATAAGGGATGGTTCTATGCCTACCGTAAATCAGCTGATCCGCAAGCCGCGTCAGGCGCAGGTAAAGCGCAACAAGGTTCCTGCCTTGCAGGAAAATCCACAGAAGCGCGGCGTTTGCACCCGCGTTTATACCACGACCCCGAAGAAGCCGAACTCGGCTCTGCGTAAGGTTGCCAAGATCCGTTTGACCAATGGCTTCGAAGTCATCGGCTACATTCCGGGCGAAGGCCACAACCTCCAGGAACACTCTGTCGTCATGATCCGTGGCGGCCGCGTCAAGGACTTGCCGGGCGTTCGTTACCACATCATCCGTGGTGTTCTCGATACCCAGGGTGTCAAGAACCGTAAGCAGCGCCGTTCCAAGTATGGTGCAAAGCGTCCGAAGTAAGTCGGAAGCCTTCTTTGAAATTCAGCGCTGCGCGAGGTTCTCCGCGTGATAAAGCGTTCTAACCGTTGAGAGACGAAGTAAAATGTCCCGTCGCCATAAAGCAGAAAAGCGTGAGATCAACCCGGACCCAAAGTTCGGTGATCTGGTCGTCACCAAGTTCATGAACGCCATCATGTTGCACGGCAAGAAGTCCGTCGCTGAGAGCATCGTCTACGGTGCCTTCGATGTCGTTGAAGCCAAGTCCAAGGCAGAGCCGATCGCAATCTTCCATCAGGCGCTTGAAAATGTCGCCCCGCATGTTGAAGTTCGTTCGCGCCGCGTTGGTGGTGCAACGTACCAGGTCCCTGTCGACGTCCGTCCGGAGCGCCGCCAGGCGCTCGCCATTCGCTGGCTGATCATCGCCGCTCGCAAGCGCAACGAGACCACCATGGTCGATCGTTTGTCTGGCGAATTGCTTGATGCGTCCAACAATCGCGGCAGCGCTGTCAAGAAGCGTGAAGACACGCACAAGATGGCCGACGCCAACCGCGCCTTCTCGCATTACCGCTGGTAATCTTAGACGATCGAATATCGAAAGGCAGTCCACTATGGCTCGCGAATATAAAATCGAAGACTACCGCAATTTCGGGATCATGGCGCATATCGACGCCGGTAAGACCACGACGACTGAGCGGATTCTCTACTACACCGGCAAGTCGCACAAGATCGGCGAAGTTCATGATGGCGCAGCCACGATGGACTGGATGGAGCAGGAGCAGGAGCGTGGTATCACCATCACTTCCGCTGCGACCACGACCTACTGGAAGGGTCGCGACGGCAAGATGCGCCGTTTCAACATCATCGACACTCCCGGCCACGTCGACTTCACGATTGAAGTCGAGCGTTCGCTCCGCGTACTCGACGGTGCAATTGCGCTTCTCGATGCCAACGCTGGTGTTGAACCGCAGACAGAAACCGTTTGGCGTCAGGCTGAAAAGTACAACGTTCCGCGGATGATCTTCTGCAACAAGATGGACAAGACCGGCGCTGACTTCTACCGTTCGGTAGAAATGATCAAGACCCGTCTCGGTGCCACCGCTGTTGTTATGCAGTTGCCAATCGGCGCTGAAACAGAGTTCAAGGGCGTTGTCGACCTGATCGAGATGAATGCACTCGTCTGGCGTGATGAATCGCTGGGCGCTGCCTGGGACGTTGTGGAAATCCCCGACGATCTGAAGGAAAAGGCCGTTGAATATCGCGAAAAGCTGATCGAGACCGTTGTCGAGATCGACGAACAGGCGATGGAGGACTACCTGAACGGCATCATGCCTGATAATGACAAGATCCGTGCTCTCGTTCGTCAGGGCACGATTGAAGTCAAGTTCCATCCGATGTTCTGCGGCACGGCCTTCAAGAACAAGGGCGTTCAGCCTTTGCTCGACGCTGTTTGCGAATACCTGCCTTCTCCTCTCGATATCCCTGCTATCAAGGGTATCGACGTGAAGACCGACGGTGAAATCGAACGTCATCCTGATGATGCCGAGCCGTTGTCGATGTTGGCGTTCAAGATCATGAACGACCCCTTCGTTGGTTCGCTGACCTTCTGCCGTATCTATTCTGGCAAGCTCGAAAAGGGCGCGTCGGTCATGAACACGGTCAAGGAAAAGCGCGAACGCGTTGGCCGTATGCTTCAGATGCATTCCAACAGCCGTGAAGACATCGAAGAAGCCTTTGCTGGCGACATCGTTGCTCTGGCTGGCCTGAAGGAAAGCACCACGGGCGATACGCTTTGCGATCCTTTGAACCAGGTTATCCTTGAGCGCATGGAATTCCCCGAGCCGGTCATTCAGATCGCGATCGAGCCGAAGACCAAGGGCGACCAGGAAAAGATGGGCCTCGCGCTCAACCGTCTGGCTGCTGAGGATCCGTCTTTCCGCGTCAAGACCGACCAGGAATCCGGCCAGACGATCATCGCCGGCATGGGTGAACTTCACCTGGACATCATCGTTGACCGTATGCGTCGTGAGTTCAAGGTAGAAGCAACTGTCGGTGCGCCGCAGGTTGCTTATCGCGAAACCATTACGCGTCAGCACGAAGAAGATTACACCCACAAGAAGCAGTCTGGTGGTACGGGTCAGTTCGCCCGCGTCAAGATCATCTTCGAACCGAATCCTGAAGGCGATGACTTCAAGTTCGACTCGAAGATCGTTGGTGGTTCGGTTCCCAAGGAATACATCCCCGGCGTTCAGAAGGGTATCGAAAGCGTGCTGTCTTCCGGTCCGCTGGCTGGCTTCCCGATGCTCGGCGTCAAGGCAACTCTGATCGATGGTGCTTACCACGATGTCGACTCGTCGGTTCTGGCGTTCGAAATCGCTTCGCGTGCCTGCTTCCGTGAAGCAGCCAAGAAGGCTGGTGCTCAGCTGCTTGAGCCAATGATGAAGGTGGAAGTCGTGACGCCGGAAGATTACGTGGGTGACGTGATCGGTGACCTGAACTCCCGCCGTGGTCAGATCCAGGGTCAGGAAAGCCGTGGTATCGCCGTTGTCATCAACGCGCATGTGCCGCTGGCCAACATGTTCAAATACGTCGACAACCTGCGCTCCATGAGCCAAGGTCGCGCTCAGTACTCGATGGTGTTCGATCACTATTCGCCCGTTCCGAGCAATGTCGCTGCCGAAATTCAGGCAAAGTACTCCGGTCAGAAATGATCGGGGTAACCCGCCGGAACTGATAACAGGAATTTCCCCCTTCATGGGGATGAGATAATGGAGAGCCGAAAATGGCAAAGAGTAAGTTTGAGCGCAACAAGCCGCACGTTAACATCGGCACGATCGGCCACGTTGACCACGGCAAGACATCGCTGACGGCAGCAATCACGAAGTATTTCGGCGAGTTCAAGGCGTATGACCAAATCGACGCCGCTCCGGAAGAAAAGGCACGTGGTATCACCATTTCGACGGCTCACGTCGAATATGAAACGCCTGCCCGTCACTACGCTCACGTTGACTGCCCCGGCCACGCCGACTACGTCAAGAACATGATCACCGGTGCAGCGCAGATGGACGGCGCGATCCTGGTTTGCTCGGCTGCCGACGGCCCGATGCCCCAGACCCGCGAGCACATTCTGCTGGCCCGTCAGGTTGGCGTTCCCGCGATCGTCGTGTTCCTCAACAAGGTTGACCAGGTTGACGACGCTGAGCTTCTGGAACTGGTCGAACTGGAAGTGCGCGAACTTCTGTCGTCCTACGACTTCCCAGGCGACGATATTCCTGTCGTCAAGGGTTCTGCTCTGGCCGCTCTTGAAGATTCGGACAAGAAGATCGGCGAAGACGCAATCCGCGAACTGATGGCGGCTGTTGATGCCTACATCCCGACGCCTGAGCGTCCGATTGACCAGCCGTTCCTGATGCCGATCGAAGATGTGTTCTCGATCTCTGGCCGTGGTACGGTTGTGACGGGCCGCGTTGAGCGTGGTATCGTCAAGGTTGGCGAAGAAGTCGAAATCGTCGGCATCCGCGCGACTTCGAAGACGACGGTTACCGGCGTTGAAATGTTCCGCAAGCTGCTCGATCAGGGCCAGGCAGGCGACAACATCGGCGCACTGGTTCGCGGTGTGAACCGTGACGGCGTTGAGCGTGGTCAGATCCTCTGCAAGCCGGGTTCGGTTAAGCCGCACAAGAAGTTCATGGCAGAAGCTTACATCCTGACGAAGGAAGAAGGCGGCCGTCATACTCCGTTCTTCACCAACTACCGTCCGCAGTTCTACTTCCGCACGACGGACGTTACCGGTATTGTTTCTCTGCCTGAAGGCACGGAAATGGTTATGCCTGGTGACAACGTGACGGTTCAGGTTGAGCTGATCGTTCCGATCGCGATGGAAGAAAAGCTGCGCTTCGCGATCCGCGAAGGCGGCCGTACCGTCGGCGCCGGCATCGTCGCTTCGATCATCGAATAAGTCGTCTTAATACAGACGAAGAAGCGCGGCATTCAATGCCGCGCTTCTTTATTTCCGGGAATCAGTTGACGAATTGACGGGGACGTTGTATGCCCCCGCCACGAACAAGGAAGAGCGGCGCATCGCTCCTCTTTCCTCTGGCTCTGCTAAGTTTCGCGACCCGGTCTTGGGTTGTACTGGTGGGGTCCCTGATGCAGTAAGGTGACATGGACCTCGATACGTCCTTGTGATTTTTGACAATACGGGGCCGGCCAGAAATTGGTAATTCACTGTCTTTGCGTGAGCGGGGACGTTTAAGAAAAACGAATAAGGACACGTCGAATGAACGGCCAGAATATCCGTATCCGCCTGAAGGCGTTTGATCACCGGGTTCTCGATGCCTCTACGCGGGAGATAGTTTCTACCGCCAAGCGCACCGGTGCAAGCGTCCGCGGCCCGGTTCCGCTTCCGACCCGTATTGAAAAATTCACCGTCAACCGTTCGCCCCACGTCGACAAGAAGAGCCGCGAACAGTTTGAAATGCGCACGCATAAGCGTCTGCTGGACATCGTTGATCCGACTCCGCAGACCGTCGATGCTTTGATGAAGCTCGACCTGGCTGCTGGCGTAGACGTCGAAATCAAGCTTTAAAAACCAATTCCGGCGAGAGCCGAAATAACAAGGAAGGTACGTGGCAAGACCTGCCAACGACTTCTCGAAACGGGAAACCTGAAAGTCCGGAAGGACTGGAATGGAATCCTTAAACAAAGAGGCGGGCAAGGGCCGTAGGGCCCTTGTTTTACTCTCAAGAGGAATGAACCGATGCGTTCAGGTGTGATTGCACAGAAAGTGGGAATGACCCGGGTCTATAATGACGCCGGCGAGCATGTCCCGGTAACAGTACTACGCTTGGATAACTGCCAGGTCCTGGCTCAGCGGACTGTCGATAAGCACGGCTATACCGCCGTTCAGCTCGGCGCTGGTCAGGCCAAGGTCAAGAATACATCCAAGGCAATGCGCGGTAATTTTGCCGCTGCAAACGTCGAGCCGAAGGCCAAGCTCGTCGAATTTCGCGTTTCCGAAGACCACCTCATCGACATCGGTGCTGAGTTGAAGGCTGGTCACTTTGCTGCTGGCCAGCTGGTTGACGTTACCGGCACCACGATCGGTAAGGGTTTTGCCGGTGCGATGAAGCGCCATAACTTCGGCGGTCTTCGCGCAACTCACGGCGTGTCCGTCTCGCACCGTTCACACGGCTCGACTGGTTCCAATCAGGATCCGGGTAAGGTCTGGAAGGGCAAGCGTATGGCCGGTCACATGGGTCAGACCCGCGTCACCACCCAGAATCTGGAAGTCGTTTCGACCGATGAAGATCGCGGTCTGATCCTTGTGAAGGGCGCTGTGCCCGGTTCCAAGGGTTCCTGGATCATCGTGCGCGACGCCGTCAAGTCGGCAGCGAAGTAAGGGAGCCAAACCATGGAACTCAACGTCAAGACCCTCGAGGGGAAGGATGCCGGTACGGTTTCCCTGTCCGACGCCATTTTCGGCCTCGAACCCCGTGAAGATATCATTGCGCGCATGGTGCGTTGGCAGCTTGCCAAGAAGCAGCAGGGCACGCACAAGACCAAGACCCGTGCCGAAGTATCGCGCACCGGTGCCAAGATGTACAAGCAGAAGGGTACGGGCCGCGCTCGTCACCATTCGGCTCGCGCTCCACAGTTCCGCGGCGGCGGCAAGGCCCACGGCCCGGTCGTTCGTAGCCACGAGCATGATCTTCCCAAGAAGGTTCGCGCTCTCGCCCTGCGTCACGCTCTGTCTGCCAAGTTCAAGGCTGATGAACTGATCATCGTTGATCAGTTGGTCGCTGCCGATGCCAAGACCAAGGCCGCCGTTGGTGTGTTCGAGGCTCTCGGGCTGAAGAATGCACTGGTGATCGGTGGCGTCGAACTCGACGTCAATTTCAAGCTCGCTGCCGCGAACATCCCGAATATCGATGTTCTGCCGGTTCAGGGCATCAACGTTTATGACATTCTGCGTCGCGGTAAGCTCGTGCTTTCCAAGGCTGCGGTTGAAGCTCTGGAGGAGCGGTTCAAATGACTGATCTTCGCCACTACGACGTGATCGTATCTCCATCGATCACTGAAAAGTCCACGCTGGTTTCCGATTTCAACCAGGTGGTCTTCAACGTCGCCCGGACTGCTTCCAAGCCTGAAATCAAGGCTGCCGTCGAAGCACTGTTCGGTGTCAAGGTCACAGCTGTGAATACGCTGCTCCGCAAGGGCAAGACTAAGCGTTTCCGCGGCTTCGCCGGTAAGCAGAAGGATGTGAAGAAGGCGATCGTTACGCTCGCCGAGGGTCAGTCCATCGACGTCTCCACCGGTCTCTGAGGAACAGAAAAATGGCATTGAAAAATTTCAATCCGACAACCCCGAGCCAGCGTCAGCTGGTCATCGTTGACCGGTCGGGCCTTTACAAGGGCAAGCCTGTTAAGTCGTTGACCGAGGGTCTGTCTTCGAAGGGCGGTCGCAACAATCTCGGTCGCATCACCGTTCGCTTTCAGGGCGGCGGTCACAAGCGCACCTATCGTCTGGTGGACTTCAAGCGTCGTAAGTTCGACGTAGAAGGCACTGTCGAGCGTCTGGAATATGACCCCAACCGTACGGCGTTCATTGCGCTGATCACCTATGCCGATGGCGAGCAGGCCTATATCTTGGCTCCGCAGCGTTTGGCGGCTGGTGACAAGGTGATCGCATCGGATAAGGCTGTCGACGTTAAGCCCGGCAACGCTATGCCGCTGCAATACGTCCCGGTTGGCTCCATCGTTCACAATGTCGAGCTGAAGCCCGGCAAGGGCGGTCAGGTTGCCCGTTCCGCTGGTGCCTACGTTCAGCTGGTCGGCCGCGATGCCGGCATGGCTATCCTGCGCCTCAGCTCTGGCGAACAGCGCCTGGTGCATGGCACTTGCCTTGCAACGGTCGGCGCCGTGTCGAACTCCGACCACGGCAACATCAATGACGGCAAGGCTGGTCGTTCGCGTTGGCGCGGCAAGCGCCCGCACGTTCGCGGCGTCGTCATGAACCCAGTCGACCACCCGCACGGCGGTGGTGAAGGCCGCACCTCCGGTGGCCGTCATCCGGTTTCCCCTTGGGGTAAGCCGACCAAGGGCAAGCGTACGCGGTCGAACAAGTCCACGGACAAGTTCATCATGCGTTCCCGCCACCAGAAGAAGAAGTAAGAGAGGTAGTCAGAGATGGCTCGTTCAGTATGGAAAGGCCCCTTCGTTGACGGCTACCTTCTTAAGAAGGCTGAAAAAGTTCGCGAGAGCGGTCGTAGCGAAGTGATCAAGATGTGGACCCGTCGGTCCACGATCTTGCCCCAGTTTGTCGGTTTGACGTTCGGCGTCTATAACGGCAGCAAGCATATCCCGGTCAGCGTCAACGAAGACATGGTTGGCCATAAATTCGGTGAATTCGCTCCGACCCGGACCTATTACGGTCACGGTGCGGACAAGAAAGCGAAGAGGAAGTAACGATGGGCAAGGCAAAAGCCGAACGCCGGCTGAAGGATAACGAGGCGCAGGCCGTTGCGCGCACGCTCCGCGTCAGCCCTCAGAAGCTCAACCTGGTTGCAGCTTTGATCCGTGGCAAGAAGGTCGACCGCGCTCTGGCCGACCTGACATTCTCGCGCAAGCGCATTGCAGATACAGTGAAGAAGACGCTGGAATCAGCTATTGCAAATGCCGAGAACAACCACGACCTCGACGTCGATCAGCTGATCGTCGCCGAAGCCTATGTTGGTAAATCGATCACCATGAAGCGTTTCCACGCTCGTGGCCGTGGCCGCGCATCGCGCATTGAAAAGCCATTCTCGCATCTGACGATTGTCGTGCGCGAAGTCGAAGCCAAAGGGGAGGCCGCATAATGGGTCAGAAAATCAATCCAATCGGTTTCCGCCTGGGCATTAACAGGACCTGGGATAGCCGTTGGTTCGCCGACAACGCCGAATATGGCAAGCTTCTTCATGAAGACCTGAAGATCCGGGCCTATTTGATGGATGAGCTGAAGCAGGCCGGTATCGCCAAGGTGGTTATCGAGCGTCCGCACAAGAAGTGCCGCGTTACGATCCACTCGGCTCGTCCGGGTCTGATCATCGGCAAGAAGGGTGCAGACATCGAAAAGCTTCGCAAGAAGCTTTCCGAAATGACCAATTCCGAAACGCACCTCAACATCGTTGAAGTGCGCAAGCCGGAAGTCGATGCAACGCTGGTCGCTCAGTCGATCGCCCAGCAGCTCGAGCGCCGTATCGCGTTCCGTCGTGCCATGAAGCGCGCCGTACAGTCCGCCATGCGTCTGGGTGCCGAAGGCATCAAGATCACCTGCGCTGGCCGTCTCGGTGGTGCCGAAATCGCTCGTACGGAATGGTACCGCGAAGGTCGCGTGCCGCTTCATACGCTGCGTGCCGATATCGATTACGGTGTGGCGGAAGCCACAACCGCTTATGGTATTTGCGGCATCAAGGTCTGGATCTTCAAGGGCGAAATCCTTGAGCACGATCCAATGGCCTCCGAGCGCCGGGCGCTGGAAAGCGACGCCCAAGGCGGCAACAACAACAACCGTCGTCGCGAGAACGCCTGATTAGGCGCGCCCGGAGAAAAGTTCGGAGAATAGATAAATGTTGCAGCCAAAGCGTACCAAGTACCGCAAGCAGTTCAAGGGACGCATCAAGGGCGTTGCCAAGGGCGGTTTCGACCTGGCGTTCGGTGAATTCGGCCTGAAGGCTCTTGAGCCCAACCGCGTCAATGCACGCGAGATCGAAGCGGCTCGCCGCGCGATCACGCGCTACATGAAGCGCGCAGGTCGCGTGTGGATCCGGGTATTCCCTGATGTGCCGGTAACGGCAAAGCCTACCGAAGTCCGTATGGGTAAGGGTAAGGGCTCTGTCGAATACTGGGCATGCAAGGTCAAGCCCGGCCGTATGATGTTCGAGATCGACGGTGTGTCCGAGGAAATCGCCCGTGAGGCGCTGCGTCTCGGCTCGGCCAAGCTCTCGGTGAAAACGCGCTTCGTACAGCGCATTGCAGAGTAAGGATCAAGCCATGAAAGCCGCAGACGCACGCGCCATGAGCGCTGATCAGTTGAAGGATGAGTTGGGCAACCTGAAGAAGGAGCAGTTCAACCTGCGCTTCCAGAAGGCAACTGGCCAGCTTGAAAAGTCCTCGCGCATCAACGAGGTCCGTAAGGACATCGCCCGCGTGAAAACCATTGCCCGCCAGAAGGCGGCAGAAGCCAAGGCCTAAAGGACCAGAAGAACAATGCCGAAACGCATTCTGCAGGGCGTCGTGGTCAGCGACAAGAACGAGAAGACCGTTGTGGTTCGGGTTGAGCGTCGATTCGCTCACCCGCTGCTTCAGAAGACCGTTCGTCGCTCGAAGAAATACAAGGCTCACGACGAGAGCAATCAGTATAAGATTGGTGACGTGGTTTCCATCGAGGAATGCGCACCGATTTCCAAGGATAAGTGCTGGACGGTCGTTTCCGCCCAGGCTTAATTTGCAGAGAAATGGGGGAGGCCACTTGCGCCTTTCCCAAAAATCTGTAGAAGCACCGCAACGGCGCAAGAACGCTCCATCGAGAGCGTTCTTTTGCTTTGAGCGCAGGGAAGGTCCTTTTTAAGGAAACCACCTTGGCAAGATCCTCCTCCGCTCGAAAAGACATAAAGATCCATAAGCCGGAATAGGGGGCATCGCCCAACCGTTCCGGTATAACGAGAAGGCGACCTGACATGATTCAGATGCAGACTAACCTCGACGTTGCCGATAATTCCGGCGCGCGTCGTGTCATGTGCATCAAAGTGCTGGGCGGTTCTAAGCGCAAATACGCTTCGGTCGGCGACATTATCGTCGTTTCGATCAAGGAAGCTATTCCGCGCGGCCGCGTGAAAAAGGGTGATGTGATGAAAGCCGTGGTGGTTCGTACCGCCAAGGACATCCGCCGCGCCGACGGCAGCGTCATCCGCTTCGATAACAACGCAGCCGTTCTTATCGACAACAAGAAAGAGCCAATCGGCAGCCGTATCTTCGGACCGGTTCCGCGCGAACTTCGCGCTAAGAACCACATGAAGATCATCTCGCTGGCTCCTGAAGTTCTTTAAGGGGAGCGATTGACGATGCAAAAGATTCGTAAGGGCGACAAGGTCGTCGTACTCACCGGCAAGGACAAGGGTCGTTCTGGTGAAGTCATTCAAGTGATGCCGAAGGAAGACCGTGCGGTCGTTCAGGGGATCAACGTCGTAAAGCGCCACCAGCGCCAGACGCAGACCCAGGAAGCCGGTATCATCAACAAGGAAGCCTCTGTGCACCTTTCCAACCTTGCTATCGCAGACAAGGACGGCAAGCCGACTCGCGTTGGTTTCTCCGTTGTTGACGGCAAGAAGGTTCGCGTTGCCAAGCGTTCGGGGGAAGTGATCGATGGCTGAGACCAAGTATGAGCCAAGGCTCAAGGCAGAATATGTAAGCCGCATTCGTCAGGCGCTTCGGGAGCAGTTTTCCTACGCCAACGAAATGCAGATTCCGAAGCTTGACAAGATCGTCATCAACATGGGCGTGGGTGAGGCAACTGCCGATTCCAAGAAACCCACGGTTGCTGCTGCGGATCTGGCGGCTATTGCCGGTCAGAAGCCTGTCATTACCCGGGCTCGTAACTCTATCGCTGGTTTCAAGGTCCGCGAAGACATGCCGATCGGCGCAAAGGTTACCCTGCGCGGCGCTCGCATGTATGAGTTCATGGACCGTCTGATCAACATCGCGCTCCCGCGCGTTCGCGACTTCCGGGGCTTGAACCCGAAGAGCTTTGACGGCCGTGGCAACTTCGCCATGGGCATCAAGGAACACATTGTGTTCCCAGAGATCAACTACGATAAGGTTGATCAGATGTGGGGCATGGACATCATCGTTTGCACGACGGCACCCACGGATGACGAAGCACGGGCTCTTCTAAAAGAGTTCAACTTCCCCTTCCGTCAATAACCGTAACGACGAGCGTAGAAGAGGAACTTCAATATGGCGAAGACAAGCGCAGTTGAAAAGAACAAGCGCCGCCGCAAGACAGTTGCCCAGCAATCCGGCAAGCGCGCGGAGCTGAAGGCAATCATCATGAACCAGTCCCTGTCGATCGAGGACCGTTTCAAGGCAACCCTGAAGCTGGCAGAAATGCCGCGTGATGGCTCCAAGACCCGCATCCGTAACCGTTGCGAAGTCACCGGTCGTCCTCGTGCATTTTATCGCAAGCTCAAGATGTCGCGTATCGCACTTCGTGAGCTTGGCAATTCCGGCAAGGTGCCGGGTATTGTAAAGTCGAGCTGGTAAGGAGACGGGCAAATGACGATGACTGATCCGTTGGGCGATATGCTCACCCGTATCCGGAATGGTGCTGCCCGCCGCAAGGCTTCGGTGGTTACTCCGGCTTCCAAGCTGCGCGCGCGCGTTCTGGATGTTCTTCAGGCTGAAGGCTACATTCGTGGCTATTCTGAAATCGACCATGGTAACGGCAAGGCCGAGATCACGATCGAACTGAAATATTATGAAGGCGCGTCGGTGATCCGTGAGATCGGCCGCGTGTCCAAGCCGGGCCGCCGAGTCTATGTCTCGGTTAAGTCCATTCCGCAGGTCGCGAACGGCCTCGGCATTACCATCCTTTCGACTCCGAAGGGTGTAATGGCCGATCACCAGGCTCGCGAACAGAATGTTGGTGGCGAGGTTCTCTGCTCTGTCTTCTAAGACAGCGCAGAGATCTCCCTAGCGAACAGACAGGATAATCACATGTCTCGTATCGGTAAAAAGCCCGTTCAGGTTCCTGCAGGGATCACGGCCTCGGTTGATGGCCAGAAAGTAACTGCCAAGGGCCCGAAGGGCGAACTCTTCTTCGTCGCAAATGACGAAATCTCGGTTGCGCTTGAGGACAATGCAATTGTCGTCAAGCCAGTCAACGACTCCAAGGATGCACGCTCAAAGTGGGGCATGTCCCGCACGATGATCGAAAACATCCTGAAGGGTGTCAAGGACGGCTACGAGCGCAAGCTCGAAATCAACGGCGTTGGTTACCGCGCATCTTTGCAGGGCAAGAACCTGCAGCTGGCGCTCGGTTTCAGCCACGACGTTGTGTATGAGCCGCCGCAGGGCATCACTATCGCCGTTCCGAAGCCGACGGAAATCGTGGTTTCCGGGATCAATAAGCAGCAGGTCGGTCAGGTCGCTGCCGAGATCCGCGAATATCGCGGCCCCGAGCCCTACAAGGGCAAGGGCGTCAAGTATGCCGAAGAGCGGATCGTCCGCAAAGAAGGCAAGAAGAAGTAAGGAACGCGCGAAATGGCAAGCAGAAAAGAAGCACTTGTACGTCGTGCCAACCGCGTACGGCGTCAGATCAAGGCGGTGGCCAATGGCCGTCCGCGTCTGTCGGTACATCGCTCTTCGAAGAACATCTACGTCCAGGTTATCGACGACGTGGCCGGCCGCACGCTGGCTGCTGCATCGACCCTCGACGGCAGCCTGCGCTCTTCGCTGAAGACCGGCGCCGACACAGCAGCAGCTGCTGCTGTTGGCAAGCTGGTCGCCGAGCGCGCTGTTGCCGCCGGTGTGAAGGAAGTCGTATTCGATCGCGGTGCCTTCATCTATCATGGCCGCATCAAGGCACTGGCAGAAGCCGCCCGCGAAGGTGGTCTGTCCTTCTAAGGAATAGCCGCCCGGATGCGCATGTGTCCGGGCGGTTTCGCGGCTTTGCCGCATAAACCGGAGGAGCCCAAACCTAAAAGGGCGAGGGCCGAATTCAAGATTGTAATCTGCCGATTGCACCCGGAAAAGAAAAAAGGAAAAGGACAATGGCACAAGAAAAGCGTGGTTCGCGGGACGACCGTCAGAACCGTGAAGAGCGCGATAGCGAATTTGTCGACAAGCTGGTCGCCATCAATCGCGTCGCCAAGGTCGTCAAGGGCGGCCGTCGTTTTGGTTTCGCTGCTCTCGTCGTCGTCGGCGACCAGAAGGGTCGCGTTGGCTTCGGTCATGGCAAGGCACGTGAAGTGCCGGAAGCCATCCGCAAGGCAACCGAATCCGCCAAGCGCGACCTGATTTTCGTACCGCTGCGTGATGGCCGTACGCTGCATCATGACGTTCATGGCCGTCACGGCGCCGGCAAGGTGCTGCTGCGGTCTGCCAAGGCTGGTACCGGTATCATCGCTGGTGGTCCGATGCGCGCCGTTTTCGAAACGCTCGGCATGCATGACGTTGTTGCAAAGTCGACTGGTTCGTCGAACCCTTACAACATGGTTCGTGCAACGTTCGACGCGCTGAAGCACCAGGTTCATCCGAAGGACGTCGCTGCACAGCGTGGCCTGAAGTATGCGACCTTGCAGGCTCGTCGTGCCGCGTCCGGCAACGGTTCTGAAGAATAAGGAGCTGGACAATGGCCAAGAACACTGAAGCCCAGAAGACGATCACGGTCGAGCAGATCGGTTCGCCTATTCGCCGCCCGGCTGTACAGCGCCAGACGCTTATCGGCCTGGGTCTCAACAAGATGCATCGGGTCCGCACGTTGGAAGATACGCCTTCGGTTCGTGGCATGATCCGTGCTGTCCAGCATCTCGTTCGCGTCGTCGACGAGAAGTGAGACGGAGGAAACTGTCATGAAACTGAATGAAATCAAAGACAACGAAGGCTCCAGCAAGGACCGTATCCGCGTAGGTCGTGGTATCGGTTCCGGCAAGGGCAAGACCGGTGGCCGTGGCGTCAAGGGTCAGAAGGCGCGTTCCGGCGTAGCCGTCAATGGCTTCGAAGGCGGCCAGATGCCGATCTATCGTCGCCTGCCGAAGCGTGGCTTCAACAACATCTTCGCTTCCGAATTCACGACCGTTTCGCTCGGTCGGATTCAGACAGCGATCGATGCCGGCAAGCTCGACGCTTCCGCCACCATCGATGCAGCAGCTCTCAAGGCTGCTGGCGTGATTCGCCGCCTTAAAGACGGTGTTCGCGTCCTCGGTGACGGTGAATTGACGACGAAGGTAACGATTGAAGTTGCCGGAGCTTCCAAGCCAGCGGTCGAAAAGATCGAAAAGGCGGGCGGCACGATCAAGCAGCTGTCAGCTGCTGCGGAAAAGTCGGAATAATCGATTAATATTATCGCCCGGGGTGCTTCACACCGGGCGATTTTTCTACCATATGTGTGCCTCGCGACCCATTGGCGGCTCCTGTGTCGCTTTCTCCCCAAATCATCTTGGTTTGGGGAGAAAGCGACACAGCACTTTTTGAGTGATAAAGCAGCTTTCGTGTGTTTAAAAAATGCACGACGCTTTATGTTCCGTCTTCCGGGAATTTCGGAAACAGAGGGAGAGGCATCTGGTTGCACTGCAATCGCTCCGCCCCCGGTTTTCTGCGAGAGAGAACGAACTTTACCTTCGGTAGGCTGTCCATCGTCAAGCCGCCGTATATGGTGACGCGGAGAATTTTATGGCTTCTGCAGCGGAACAATTGGCCTCGAACCTGAACTTTTCAACCTTTGCGAAGGCAGAGGATTTGAAAAAGCGCATCTGGTTCACGTTGGCCGCCCTTCTTGTCTATCGTCTAGGTACCCATATTCCGCTGCCTGGCCTCAACCCCGAGGCCTATGCTGCTGCCTTTAAAGGCCAGTCCGGTGGTATTCTGGGACTGTTCAACATGTTTTCCGGTGGCGCGGTGCAGCGCATGGCGATTTTCGCCCTCGGGATCATGCCCTATATTTCCGCTTCGATTATCGTCCAGCTGATGACATCAGTTGTTCCCTCGCTCGAAAACCTCAAGAAGGAAGGTGAGCAGGGGCGCAAGATCATCAATCAATATACCCGCTACGGCACCGTTCTGCTCGGCACGCTTCAAGCCTATGGCATTGCGGTAGGGCTGGAGCACGGCAATGGCTTGGTGACCGATCCTGGCTTGTTCTTCCGCCTTTCGACTGTCGTGACCCTTTTGGGTGGTACGATGTTCTTGATGTGGCTTGGTGAACAGATCACCTCGCGCGGTATTGGTAACGGTATTTCGCTGATTATCTTCGCGGGTATTGCCGCTGGTCTGCCGACTGCGCTTGCTGGTACGCTGGAGCTTGGCCGCACCGGGGCTTTGTCCACAGCTTTGATCCTGACCGTCATCTTGGTGGCGATCGGCGTGATTGCGCTGATCGTGTTCTTCGAGCGCGCCCAGCGCCGCTTGTTGATCCAGTATCCGAAGCGCCAGGTCGGCAACCGGATGTTCCAGGGCGACACCTCGCATCTGCCACTGAAGCTGAACACCTCGGGCGTTATCCCCGCGATCTTCGCATCGTCGTTGCTGCTGCTGCCAGCGACGGCTGCTGGCTTTACCGGTGGCTCAACGCTGCCCGCATGGGCAACGACTATCATCAGCGCGCTTGGCCATGGTCAGCCTGCCTACATGGTGCTCTATGCGCTGTTGATCGGCTTCTTTGCATTCTTCTATACGGCCATTGTTTTCAATCCGAAGGACACGGCCGACAATCTGAAAAAGCATGGCGGCTTCATTCCAGGGATTCGTCCCGGCGAGCGCACGGCTGAATATATCGATTATGTGCTGACGCGAATTACGGTTGTTGGCGCCATTTACCTTGTCTTCGTCTGTATCCTTCCCGAAATTTTGGTTTCTCAGACCGGGGTGCCCTTATCCCTTGGTGGTACGTCGCTTTTGATTGTTGTCAGCGTTACCCTGGATACGGTAGCACAGGTACAGGGTCACCTGATTGCTCAGCAATATGAGGGGCTGATCAAGAAATCGAAGTTGCGTGGAGGAAAGAGGGGACGATGAGGTTAATTCTATTGGGGCCTCCGGGTGCGGGTAAAGGCACTCAGGCTCAGAGGATCGTCGACAAGTACGGTATTCCGCAACTGTCGACGGGGGATATGCTGCGGGCGGCTGTGTCGGCTCAGACTGAGGTCGGTAAGCGCGCCAAGGCGGTGATGGATGCTGGAAAGCTGGTCTCGGACGATATCGTCATAGCGATTGTTTCCGAGCGGATCGATCAGGATGATTGCAGCAATGGCTTCATTCTCGATGGATTTCCGCGGACCTTGATCCAGGCGGATGCTACGGAAGAGATGCTTGCGGTCAAGGGCCTTGAACTTTCGGCTGTGGTTGAAATCAGGGTTGAAGATGAAATCCTGGCGGACCGAATCGCTGGTCGTTATACCTGTGCCAATTGTGGCACGGGCTATCATGACGAGAATCTCAAGCCGAAGGTGGAGGGGGTCTGCGATAAATGCGGATCGACTCACTTTAAGCGTCGTCCCGATGACAATCGCGATACGGTAAAGACCCGTCTACAGGCCTATTATAAGGAGACTTCTCCCTTGATCGGCTATTACTATGCCAAGGGAAAACTCCATTCTGTCGACGGTATGGCCGAAATCGACCAGGTTACGGCGGAAATTGAGACGGTGTTGTCCGGTCTCTGACCGGATATCCATGAATTTCTTTAGCGGAACGGTTGCTTTTCGTTACTGATTCCGCTAGATAGCGCGCCAACTCGCTAAAGATCAACGGTCGGCGCGTTCTTCCTACGGAGGAAGACGGGTTCGGTCGTTTTGACTTGTTGAGAACCCAAAAATCAATCGGCGGCCTTGTCACGGCTGTCAAACGACACACCACTTGCCGGATGGCAACTGGAACGCAAGGAGAATAGGCGTGGCACGTATCGCTGGCGTCAACATCCCAACGGCAAAGCGCGTAGTTATCGCGCTGACCTATATTCATGGGATTGGTCCGAAGTTCGCACAGGAAATCATGGAAAAGGTTGGTCTTGCAGCCGACCGCCGCGTTCATCAGCTGACAGATGCTGAAGTTCTGGCTATCCGTGAAACCATCGACCGCGATTACCAGGTCGAAGGTGACCTGCGTCGCGACACCGCAATGAACATCAAGCGTTTGATGGATCTGGGCTGCTACCGCGGTCTTCGTCATCGTCGCGGTCTGCCTGTTCGCGGTCAGCGTACACATACCAATGCTCGTACTCGCAAGGGTCCGGCAAAGGCTATTGCTGGTAAGAAGAAGTAAGTTTCGCTGTATGGCGAGCTTGAGGCTGGCACGTCAGTGCCGGCCTTGTTGCAGTTTTGGAAAGGGCACGTTGTCCTTTCCGGTGGAGCCGCTGGTGTTACGGCGGTGTCGAGATCAATGAAAGGGAATTGAATGGCCAAGGAAGCCACACGCGTTCGCCGTAGAGAGCGCAAAAATATTTCGTCGGGTGTTGCGCACGTCAACTCGACATTCAACAACACGATGATCACCATCACCGACGCGCAGGGCAATGCAATTGCCTGGTCGTCCGCTGGTGCCAAGGGCTTCAAGGGCTCGCGTAAATCGACCCCGTTTGCCGCTCAGATCGCTGCTGAAGATTGCGCCAAGAAGGCTCAAGAACACGGCATGAAGTCGCTGGAAGTCGAAGTTTGCGGTCCGGGTTCTGGCCGTGAATCGGCTCTGCGCGCTTTGCAGGCTGCGGGCTTCATGATCACCTCGATCCGCGATGTGACCCCGATCCCGCACAATGGCTGCCGTCCTCGCAAGAAGCGCCGCGTCTGATCATTCTTCGTCCGGCCGGGATATGCGCACATGCGGTCCCGGTTCTTCTCATGCTCGGTCGTCACGATTGAATAGTGGCGACGAACGGAAGGTAAACATATGATTCAGAAGAATTGGCAGGAACTGATCAAGCCGAACAAGGTTGAGTTCTCCTCCAGCGGTCGCACCAAGGCAACCCTGGTTGCCGAACCGCTTGAGCGGGGCTTCGGTCTGACGCTCGGCAACGCTCTTCGTCGCGTTTTGCTGTCGTCGCTGCGCGGTGCTGCCGTGACGGCTGTCCAGATCGACGGTGTTCTGCATGAATTCTCGTCGATCCCGGGTGTTCGCGAAGATGTCACCGACATCGTTTTGAACATCAAGGAAATTGCCATCAAGATGGACGGCGACGATGCCAAGCGCATGGTCGTCCGCAAGCAGGGTCCGGGCGTCGTGACCGCTGGAGATATCCAGACGGTTGGCGATATCGAGATCCTCAATCCGAACCACGTCATCTGCACGCTGGATGAAGGTGCGGAAATCCGGATGGAATTCACGGTCAACAACGGTAAGGGCTATGTCCCCGCCGATCGTAACCGCGCAGAAGATGCTCCGATTGGGCTTATACCCGTCGACAGCCTCTATTCGCCGGTCAAGAAAGTGTCCTACAAGGTGGAGAACACCCGCGAAGGCCAGGTTCTTGACTACGACAAGCTGACCATGACGATTGAGACCGATGGGTCTGTTTCGGGTGAAGATGCGGTGGCTTTTGCTGCCCGTATTCTCCAGGACCAGCTGTCTGTCTTCGTCAACTTCGATGAGCCGCAGCGTGAAGCTGAAGAAGAAGCCGTTACCGAACTGGCTTTCAACCCGGCTCTCTTGAAGAAGGTCGACGAACTCGAGCTTTCGGTTCGTTCGGCCAACTGCCTGAAGAACGACAATATCGTATATATTGGCGATCTGATCCAGAAGACCGAAGCCGAAATGCTGCGCACACCGAATTTTGGCCGCAAATCGCTGAACGAGATCAAGGAAGTTTTGGCTTCCATGGGCCTGCATCTGGGTATGGAAGTTCCTGCCTGGCCGCCGGAAAACATCGAAGATCTCGCCAAGCGCTACGAAGACCAATATTAATCTTAGATAAGGCAGGTTGAACTCTGCCTTTCCAGTCAAACTGCGGATCTTGATCCGTATGTGTCAGGAAACGGCAGGGCCGCAACAAGCGCGGGAACCTGCATTGAAGGAGAATAGCCATGCGCCATCAGAAAGCCGGCCGCAAGCTGAACCGTACCGCAAGCCACCGTAAGGCAATGTTTGCCAATATGGCGGCTTCGCTCATCACCCATGAGCAGATTGTCACCACCCTGCCCAAGGCGAAGGAAATTCGCCCGATCGTCGAACGGCTTGTCACACTCGGCAAGCGTGGCGACCTGCACGCTCGTCGTCAGGCCATTTCGCAGATCAAGGATCAGGATGCTGTTCGCAAGCTGTTCGATGCGATTGCTACCCGTTACGCCAGCCGTAATGGCGGCTACCTTCGCATCATGAAGGCTGGCTTCCGTCAGGGCGACAATGCTCCTCTGGCCGTTATCGAGTTCGTTGAGCGCGATGTCGACGCCAAGGGTGCAGCTGACAAGGCTCGCGTTGCCGCAGAAGCAGAAACCGCTGAAGCAGCATAAGCCATAAGCGACGTTAAGTCGTTTGTTTCAGGGCCGGATGGGAAACCATCCGGCCCTTTTCCGTTTTCTGGCTCGCTGCTCCAAGTCTTTCCGGGAGAGTTGTGTTTAGGCTTCGCACCGTTGTTGGTTAATGTTCAGGATCGCCTATGCCTCTGGTCTATGGTTTTGACCTGAAATTCTGTCCGGGCTAAGAAGGAGATCTCCATCCCTGCAATGCTGCCATTGCCCTTCGACAAAGAGATCTATCCCATGATGCCAAGATTGCCTGCATTCGCTACTGCGATGATTGTCACTGCGTTGTCGGTGGCGTCGAGCGCCATTGTCAGTCAAGCCGCGTCGTCGGCTTCCAGCCGAGGAGTGAAAACAATTGCTCCGAAGGTTCTCGTTATCACCATGTTTGGCGAAGAGACCAAGCCGTGGCTGGCAGGGCGCAAGCTGACGACGAAGGTTAAAGTGCCAGGCCTGTCGAAAGAGTATCCAGAGGTCGCTTGCGATCGTCAGGGCCTCTGCGTGATGACCACGGCAATGGGCTATGCCAATGCGGCGAGCTCGACCATGGCAGTCGCGTTCGACCGTCGGTTCGATCTCCGCAACACCTATGTGTTGATCGCAGGCATTGCCGGCGTCAATCCGAAGGAGGGAACTCTGGGGTCGGCGCTCTGGGCCAGATATGTGGTGGACGGTGGATTGCGGCATGATATCGACGCCCGCCAGATCGACAAGGACTGGCCAGACGGGCAGGTGCCGCTGGGTGCGGCAAGTCCGACCGGCAAGCCGACCTGGGCGGCAGGGACGGAGGTCTACGCGCTGAACGAGGCGCTGGTCCAAAAGGCCATGGAACTGACGGGATCCGTCGAACTTTTGGACAGCGATGCCGCCAAGACCTATCGCGCCGCCTATGCCGCGCCAGCGGCCAAGGCGGCTCCGTCTGTGAAGATTTGCGACACGGTCTCAGGCGATACCTACTGGCATGGGGTCAAGGACGCTGAAGCCACAGAACGATTTGCTACCCTGGTCACCGATGGAAAAGCCCATTACTGCACCACCCAAATGGAGGATAATGCGACGCTGACAGCTTTGAAGCGGGCCTCAGAGGCCGGGCGCCTCGATTTCAACCGTATTCTGGTGTTGCGCACAGCGTCCAATTTCGACCGCGAACCGTTTGGCCGTACCGCTATCGAATCGCTGACTTCGAAGTCCGGCGGCTTCATGCCATCAGTCACGAATGCTTATCGAGTAGGAAATGCTTTCGCAAATGCCGTTATCGCGGACTGGAAAACGTGGAAAGAACGCAATGGCGGAAAATAAGACATATCGTATGTATCTTGAGAGCCTTATTCGTTTTTGATCTCCACAATAAAAATCAAGGCATTGAGGACGCGGTGTGTTGTCGCGCCTTCATGCACCATCAATAGGCATCGCTATAAGGTCGATGCGCTTACTATTGAGGTATATGTATCCTTGTTTTGATATGTTTCAATTGCGTGACGATCACAAATGACATGATCACCAACAAGGACCACGAACTCCACTTACCAAGATGAACCATGGACCAATAGTTCATTTGGTTCGGATAGCGCCAGATACCAAAAAATGTGCTGATGTTTTCCGCAAGCCATATAAAAAATCCTATGAGGATAAAGGCAACAAACAGAGGCATCCATCGGTCTTTGTCATATGGACGGAAAATCACAGTGGTTCGAGCGTAGAGGCCCAGCGCGCAAGCGGCAATATACCAGCGGTAGTCGCCGATATAGTGATGGGTGAAAAAGTTTGCATATATTGCCACTGCGACTAGCGCCGTCATCCAATACGGTGGGTGATGGCGAACACGCAGGTCGAATAACCTCCAGGCTTGTATGATGTAGGAGCCGACACCCGCGTACATGAAGCCGGAAAATAGAGGAACACCGAATAATTTGCTCAATCCGGGATCAGGATAAGACCAAGATGGAAGTGCGCCGGATGTCTTGAAGACTTCAAGAGCAAAACCAAGTGCATGGAAGAGCGCGATTGCCTTGGCTTCGTCCCATGTCTCCAATTTGCCGATCAGCATGACCGCTTGGATGGCGAGAGCGATAAACAAAAGTATATCGTAGCGGGCAACACCGAGAATGCCACCGCGCGGCACGAGGAAAACCGCCAGAAAAAACAGTCCGACAAAAAGACAGGCGCGGGCCTCTTTTATTCCAAAATAAAGAAACTCGACGATAAATCGGCGCAGACCTGAGAGATTGTTGAATGGCCGACTCTGCTCAAGAATGTCATCAAGGCGATGAAGTGAGAACGCCTGGCGTGTGCGGGGATCTGTCATACGATCTTGCCTGCTGCATAATTCACTGGAATTTGTACGCTTCAAAAATGTGCAATGTTGGAGAGGGACGGTTTTTGAAGAGGATCCAACTTGTCTATCGTCAGGACCGGAGATTGTAGCCCATTGCAAAGAAAGCTTATTCTATTGGTAGCGTCGCTAGGCGTGATTATTGCGGGTCTCCTGTTGCGGGTTAAAGGCTATCAGTTTGGTTTGCCGTTCTTTTTCGTCAAGTATGGTGGGTCGATCTTGTGGGGAGCTATGGTCTATGGGTTGACCGCTATGGTTTTGGTTGCATTCCGTCGGTCTTTGGTCGCTTCTTTGGCCGTGGCAATTGCTGTCGAATTGTCCAGGTTGATCCATACGCCGGAGCTGGATGCTTTTCGTTTGACTATGGCGGGTGCCTTGCTGCTCGGCCGGATTTTTTCACCGTGGAACATCGTGGCTTATTGTTTGGGCATTGTCATCGCTAGCGTGCTGGACCGGCTTGCATTCTCACCTAAGAAGTGAGCGTCCGAAAGGTTGATGGTGTTGCCCGTCGATTATCCCATTGCTGAACTGAATGGATTCGAGCCTGTCGGGTTAAATCTAAACCTGACAGGCTCGACGAAGAATTAACAGGCGTCACAGCCCATCACTGAATGTTGTAATCCCGCTTCAAAATGTCTAGCAAACTGGATTCGGAGGGTGGCTCCACCAATTCGTTCCAGGTCTCAACCGGGGAAAAGCCGAACTGCTGGTAGAGTTGCAGGGCGCGGGGATGGTCGAGTGTATTTGTCATCACCGAGATTTTGGTTGGTGCGGTCGACCAGGCGGCATAGAGCGCCTGGAGCAGGAACCATTTGCCGATTCCAAGCCCCAGCGCATGTTCAAACAGGCCAAAATAGGACAGCTCGACGGTATTGTCCTGTTGCTGGGTCAGCTCGAAGAAGCCCGCTGGTGCGCCATTGACGTAAAGCACACAGATTGACACGTCCGGGTTATGGATGGTCGCCTTCAGTTCGGCATCGGTCATCTGCAGGCGTTTGTACCAGTGCCAGCGGGAGCCAACCTGGCGATAGAGGAAGCGGTAATAGGGCAGGGGCATTTCAGTGGCGCGGATGATCGCCGTCTGGATATTGATCGGCACTGGCAAGCTGGACTTCGGCGGGGCGGTCATTTCCAGCTTGGTGACATGGGCGGTCAGAAGCGTAGGTAGCTCGCCCTCAATTGCGTCTGCCGGTCCGGTCACGACAGGAGTGTCCTTGCGAGAGCCCCATTCAGACCAGGAGCCGTCATAGAGTGTATTATCGTGATGGCCGAGCGATTGCAGCGCCAGCGTCACCACTGCCGCTGTAACCCCAGAGCCGCAGCTGGTAACGATCGGGCGGGTCAGGTCGATGCCCGCGTCGGTGAAAATCTCCCGCAATGTCGAGAGGTCTTTCAACCGGCCATTTTCGCCAAGGATAGAGGCGGGAACCGAACGGGCGCCGGGCATATGGCCGGAGCGCATTCCCGCCCGTGGTTCCTGTTCTTCACCCGTGAACCGTCCAGCAGGGCGGGCATCGGCGATCTGGCGGCTGGCGCTCTCGACAATGCTCTGCATATCCTGGAACGGAGTGATCAGGCTTTCCTTGAAATTGGTGGTAAAGGTCGCAGGTGCTGGCTCAGGCAGGTCGGTCTCAAGCGGCCGTTCTTCCTGTTTCCAACCGTCCAATCCTCCATCCAGAAGAAACACATTCGGCGCGCCCATCACCCGGAACATCCACCAGACGCGCGGCGCGGAAAAAAGACCTGGACCATCATACACCACAATCGTGTCGGTGTCTGAAATCCCAAGCTTACCGACTGCTTCGGCAAAGGATTCCGGGGAGGGTACGGTGTGGGGCAGGCTGGTGGAGCGATCGGCGATCTGGTCCTGATCGAAAAACATTGCGCCGGGAATGTGACCAGCAGCGTATTCTTCCGCGCCATTGCGGTTATGGGCCGGCAAATACCAGGATGCATCGACGACCTTGAATTGAGGTGCGCCCAATTGCTTCTGTACCCACTCGGCCGATACGACGAAACGGCTTTTCTCCGCAGACATGCTTCTCTCCGTGCTTGTCAGGCAGAGGGTTCCAGCGTACCGAAGCGAATACGGAAGCGCCGGTTCTCCTTGCCCTTTTTCTCGATCTTGGCGATATGAATCGCGCCGACCTCCTGGGTCTCGGAAACATGTGTGCCGCCGCAGGGCTGGCTGTCAACGGATGAATTCTCTCCGATGCAAACAAGGCTAACGCGACCCAAACCCATCGGTGGGCGCACATTCTTGGATTTGACGATATCCGGATTGGCTGCCAGTTGCGCGTCGGTGATCCATTCCAGGTAGACCGGATGGTTTTCCTCCACCAACCGCATCAGAACCGCCGTCACCGTTTCGCGGTCAATGGCTTCGCTCATGTCGAAATCCACCCGGCTTTCCTCCTCGCCGACAGCAGCACCGGTAATGGGAAACGGGCAGACCACCGACAGCAGATGGCAGGCGGTATGCATCCGCATCAGTTTGTAGCGGCGTGGCCAGTCAACATGCAGCACCAGTTTTTCGCCAAGGCTGGGGCTTGGCTGGCCCTCCAGCGGCTGGTGCAGGATCACACTCTTGTCCGGGCCGTGGCGCGTCAGGCCAAGCTGGATGGTCGAGCCATCGGCCCGTTCCAGAAAGCCGGTATCGCCCGGCTGGCCGCCGGATGTGGCGTAAAAACAGGTCTGGTCAAGCTCGATTGAGCCGTCGTCATGCACGGCTGTCACCACCGCCTCTGCCGTCGAAAGGTAAAAATCGTCACGAAACAGAGGCAATGTTGGCATGGGGCTCAGACAGGTTCGAAGGGAATGGAAATGTCGGGTTTACCGCCCAGCCATGTCGGCTGCGGCAGGCCCTTTTCTTTGAGGAAGGCCCGATTATAGAGCTTCGACTGGTAGCGATTGCCATAGTCGCACAGGATGGTCACGATGGTATGACCCGGCCCCAGTTCGCGCGCCAGCCGGATGGCGCCAGCGATATTGATGCCGGAAGAGCCGCCAAGGCAGAGGCCTTCCTGTTCGACCAGATCGAAAATGATCGGCAGGGCTTCGCTGTCGGGAATCAGGTAAGCGAAATCAGGCGTAAATCCCTCGAGATTGGCGGTAATCCGTCCTTGGCCAATGCCTTCGCTGATCGAGGAACCAGAGGATTTCAATTCGCCATTCCGGTAGAATTCATAGAGCGCGGCGCCTTCGGGATCGGCAAGGCCGATCTTGACGCCAGGCTTCAGGTTTCGCAGTCCGATCCCCGTGCCGGCCAGTGTGCCACCGGAGCCAACGGCGCAGATGAAACCATCAACAGCGCCGCCGGTATCCTCAAAAATCTCCCGGGCCGTTGTCTCGATGTGGGCGTCACGATTGGCGGTATTGTCAAACTGATTGGCCCAGATCGCGCCGTTCGGTTCGGTTTTCGCCAGCTGGGCCGCAAGCCGCCCGGAAAGCTTCACGTAATTATTCGGGTTCTTGTAGGGAACGGCGGGAACCTCGACCAGTTCGGCGCCAAGCAGCCGCAGCGCGTCCTTCTTTTCCTGGCTCTGGGTTTCCGGAATGACGATCACGGTGCGGTAGCCAAGCGCCTTGGCGACCAGGGTCAGGCCAATGCCGGTATTGCCAGCCGTACCCTCAACGATCACCCCGCCGGGGCGCAGCAATCCGCGCCGTTCGGCATCGCGGATAATGTAGAGCGCGGCACGGTCCTTGACGGACTGGCCGGGATTGAGAAACTCGGCCTTGCCCAGAATGGTGCAACCGGTTGCCTGTGAAGCGGCTTTCAGCCGGATCAGCGGCGTGTTGCCGATGGCGTCTAGAACGGAGGGGTGGAATGCCATGAGCGCACTTTCTGTTTCCCGGACAATAGAAAGTGTGTTTTCGGTCTACAAGCCCCGCATGACAAGAAATGCAATTTCTTGCTGTGGCATCAACCCGGAAAACCTTGCCTCAGCTTGCGGGAGAAATGCCTTTGAGGCTGTTATTCATTCCGGCGCGCCGGTTGATTTATAAGCCTCAAGCGCCACGGCCCTGGCCTTTTTGTGATCCACCAGTGGCGCCGGATAGGTTTTGCCAAGCGTAACACCCGCCTTTTCCAATAGGGCTGCGGGGGCTTCGAATGGGCGATGGATCAGGTTGTTGGGTAATTTTGCCAGCTCAGGCACGAATTGGCGGATATAATCGCCGTCAGGGTCGAATTTCTCGCTCTGGGTGACCGGGTTGAAAATCCGGAAAAACGGTGATGCATCGGCGCCGGAGCCTGCCACCCATTGCCAGCTGGCGGCATTGGAAGCTGGATCGGCATCGACCAAGGTGTAACGAAACCACGCTTCGCCTTCGCGCCAATCGATCATCAGGTCCTTGATCAGAAAGGAAGCAACAATCATCCGCACGCGATTGTGCATGACACCATGTCGCCAGAGCTGGCGCATGCCTGCATCGACGATTGGATAGCCAGTCTGCCCCCGCTGCCAGGCGGATAGAAATGCCGGGTTCTTTTCCCAGGGGAAGTCATTGAAGCGGTCGTTCCAGTTCTGGCTGGCCAGCTCGGCAAAGTGAAACAGCAGGTGGTAGGAAAATTCCCGCCAGACCAGCTCTTTTCGAAAATGCACATAGTCTTCGCTGGAAACATCATCGCCGAGGCCGATGGTTGCGTGCCAGACTCGGGCCGGAGAAATTTCCCCCAGGGCCAGATGCGGCGACAGGCCGGATGTATGGGGTTGGGCGGGGAAATCCCGCTGGGTGCGGTAACCCTTGATGCCGTGATCGATAAACTGGCTCAGTTTCTCATGCGCACCGGATTCCCCTGGCGTCCAGATCTGCGAAAACTCTTTTGCCCAATCCGGCCTGGTCGGCAGCAGTTGCCAGTCTTCCAACCGGTCGCTATCCGGCCAATCGGCAGGGTTATGCAAGGTCTTGGGTTTCTCGATGGGCGGTGGTGGATCGCCCTGCTTTTCAAGAGCGCGCCAGAAGGGTGTGTAGACACGGAAAGGTCCCCCACTCCCGGTTTTCACCTTCGACGGTTCATGCAGCAGGAAGCCCGCATGGCTACTGGCCTCAAGCCCTTCGCTGCGCAGAGCGGCTTTTAAATCCGCATCCAATGCCATGCCGCTGGGGTCGTAACGACGATTCCAGTGGACGGCTTTCGCGCCAGTCTCTTTCATCAAGTGGCGCAGGACCTGGGCCGGTGGGCCGTGGCGAAGAATCAACCCACTGCCGTAAGGTTCAAGCGACTGGCCGAGGCTGACGAGGGAGTGATGCAGCCACCAGGCCTGCGCCGGACCGAGCGGACCGGTACCCATCTCCTCAGGTTCAAGGATATAGAGGGGGATGACCGGGCTTCCAGTCTGCAAGATCGCGTGCAGCGCCCTGTTGTCATCAAGACGCAGATCCTTGCGGAACCAAAGGATGGTTGGACTAGGGCTGGCATTTGGCATGGTGGCTCGCTGATTCAGGAGTAACCTATACCATTACGCTAGGCGAAAGGTGTTGGATCAATCTCTGCCATCTTAGAGCACCGTTCAGCAACCCGGTTTCTTTTTCGGGGCCGTTGCTTTAGGCGCCGCCCACCCTGCCGGCCTGCCGGTTTTGCTCCTGGCGGATCATCTGCATGATCTGGGTCGCGCTTTCTCGCACGTAAAGCATATGCAGTTTTTCCGCCACAGGCGCCGTGGTCAGCAAGCTGGTATATTTTTCTCGTTCATACCAACGAAAATCAACGACATTGTTCATATTGACGAAGAAGGGAAACCCGTCGCCGTCATGCAGTTCAAGCCACATAGTACCATTCCGCTTTGTCTGTTGAGCTGCTTTGTTTGCAACTCAGGTCCCCTGACATATCCTCGTATCTGCGGATATGCAGTAACAGACATTTATGAATAACGGGTTGCCTTGGTAAGTGCCGCCAATCTCGCAGCCCGCTACGGGAGTCCTCCCGATGCGAGGGCCTACTGAATAAAAGGCTTCAATGTCATTCCGGACGCCAGAAAGCTCATCGGATTGATCGGGTTGCCGTTCTTGCGAATTTCATAATGCAGATGCGGCCCGGTGGAACGCCCGGTCGATCCGGAAAGGCCGATCAACTGGCCAACTTCGATCTTTTCGCCCGGTCGAACCAGGATTTTCGACATATGGCCGTAACGGGTGGACAGTCCCTGACCGTGGTCGATTTCCACCATATTTCCATAGCCGCCCGTCGGTCCGGCCGTGATCACGGTTCCAGCACCGGCACTTTTGACAGGAGAACCATTCGTTGCGCGGAAATCTATGCCGGTATGCATGGCCAGCCGTCCAAGCAGCGGGTCAGGGCGGTTGCCGAACGGGCTGGTGATTTCGCGGGTAGCGGCAGGGTTGGAAAAAGGCATGTCCTTTGCCGTCTCGCGTGCGGCATCCAGGCGATTGAGGGCGCTGTCCAAGCTGTCGAGACTGGTATCAATTCCGAGTTTCGGGTCGGCATCAACCAGGGGGCCCCCCATTCCATCCTTGCCAGCTTCAGGCTTGTCGATCCGAATGCCATTGTCGGTCAAGACCTGCTCGATGGTGCTGGCCTTGTCGCTCGCCTCGGCGGTCAGTGCATGGATGCTTGATTTCTGCTGCTGCTCAATGGATTTCAGCGACAGGGTCACGTTGCGGAAAACCCGGTCGGCCCGATCGGCGCCGCTTTCACGGGCGGGCATAAAGCCCAGTGCCGGACCATCGCTTTCCTGTGTGTCTGTGGGGTCGGTATGGAGCATCCGGTTGAGGGCGGCCAGTGCATTGCCTTTGCCCACAGGTGCGACAGACGCGGATTTATCCGGCATCACAGGCGCTAAAGGCTCATTGGGTGTCAGGCCGGATTCCTCGGCACGGTCCAGAAGCGATCCAAGCTTGCCGGAACGGGCGGAAAGCGCCATCTGCTTTTCGAGCAGGGTTTGAAGCTTTTCCTCCACCACCTGCTGGTCCAGCAATTGCCGGGACGTGACCCGGTCGACCTGGGCGCGCAAGGCGGAAATCCGGTCTTCGTAATCGTGCTGCAAATGCGCCTGACGGGCCATGGAGGCGCCGATCAGATTATCGCGCATGATGAGATAGGAGGTCGCGCCAAGATAGCCGACCACACCGGCCACCACCAGACAGAGACCTGCACCTGCCATCCAGGGGCGCAGGGTCATATGGCGAATGGTTTCCCCGGACGCGAGGATGAGCACATGCTGTTGGCGCTGACGCTTGCTGAAGCCTTTGCGGCTGCGTGTCTTCATCATGCCGACCTCGCGCATCGTTACAGTCGCTGCGCGTGGCCAGACTGTAACGTCTGATCCAGATTGCAGACCCGATTCTGTCGAGGTGATTACATCCTGTTAAGGTTAACAAAATGTTGCTTATGGCCGAGATGGTTCAAGCGTGGCTGATGGAGGAAAGCACCCGATAAAAGGAGGGTGTCAGCCCGACTTCGGCCCGGGCAATGTCGTTGAACGGTGCTTTCAGCGTTCCACGGAAGTTGGCGCGCACCAATTGCTGGAAGGTTTTGGCCGGGTCGCGTTTTTCGCGGGCGCAAAGAAAGCGAAACCATTTGGCGCCGACGGCGACATGGCCTTTTTCGTCGTCATAGATGATCTTCAATACATCGGCACTTTCGATATCGCCGGTCTCGCGCATTTTTTCCTGAAGGGACGGGGTTACGTCCAGACCACGCGCCTCAAGAATCAGCGGCACGACAGCAAGCCGGGCTGTGAGGTCGGTGCGGGTGCTATGGGCGGCCTGCCAAAGGCCGTCATGGGCTGGCATGTCGCCATAATCAGCCCCGAGTGCCCGGAGCCGGTCGCGCACCAGACCGAAATGTTTAGCTTCTTCAAAGGCCACCTGCATCCAGCCGTCGAAAAATGAATGTGGCACCGGTTCGCTAGCAAAGCGGGCAACAATATCCAGCGCCAGATCCACGGCATTCAACTCGATATGGGCCAGCGAATGCAGCATGGCGATCCGGCCCTTCAGCGTGTGCAGGGACCGCTTTTCTGTCGCCTTTGGCGGCACCAGAACCGGATGGGTCGGGCGCCCCGGACGGTCCGGCAGGGGCGGATCGAGTGGAGAGCGCAGCGATAGCGTCCGGCCATGCCAACGGCGGGCGGTTTCGTGCGCAAGGCCGGTCTTTTCATCAAGGTCGGTTGCGGCGATTGCCATCGTCGCACCCGCTCTCAGGGATTTTATCAAGCTATGAGACATGCTTGGCATTTACGGCATAATTGCCGAAATCTCTATCGATTTCGGACGAAATATTGCGGCTACGCGGCTTTGTCTTTTACGGCTTGCAGCACCGCCTCAGCATGACCAGGGACTTTCACCTTGCGCCAGACGCCTGCGATCCGGCCACCGGCATCGATCAGGAAGGTACTGCGCTCAACCCCCATATAGGTCTTGCCATACATGCTTTTTTCCTTCCACACGCCGTAGGCTTCCAGAGTGGTCTTCTCCTCGTCCGAGCCGAGCATGACGGCAAGTCCGTGTTTGGCGACGAATTTATCATGGCTTTTCACCGTGTCGGGAGAAATGCCGATGATGACAGCACCGAAATTCTCGAATTCCGACGACAGTGAGGTGAATGAAGTGGCTTCTACGGTGCAGCCGCTGGTATCGTCCTTGGGATAGAAATAGACGACCGCCTGCTTACCCTTGAAGGAGGAGAGGCTCACCGTGCCGCCGCCATCGCGCGGTAGTGTAAAATCCGGAGCCATGTCCCCAATCGACAATTCCGCCATGCTGATACCTTTCTTTTGCCCGGTTTGTGGAAATATAAGGCCGGGACGGATATATAGCGCAGATGACGCGCGTCCAGTGTAATGAATTTGCCATCAGAATTCTGTTTGCTGCGCGCAGTCAAGGCACATGTCGAATTCGGTCATTCATTGGAATCATAAGGTTGCCGGTGCGCTAACAGCCCGTCGAACTTCAGGAAATATCGGAGATACAGGCCAAGGCATGGGAGAAATCCGGGGCGAGAAAATCCGTTTTCGCAAAGGCGACATTGTTGCTCTCGAGACCTTGCCGTCCTCGCAGGTCGAGGATCCCTTGATCGTGCATTGCCCGCGCCGGCGTGGAGCTCTGACCAGATTGATGCGGTTTGGGGCCTATATCGTCCTGTCACTGATGGCCATGCTAGGGGCGGCAGCCATTGCGATTGAAACCGGTACGCTGGACCAGGCCCTGTCGACCGGTGCGCGTGCGGCTTTTCAATCCGCGATTGGTGACGACCTGAAAGCCGATATCGACCAGACGTCGATTCGTCTTTCCAAGAATTTGCATCTGGCGGTCGCCGCGCAGAATGTCACCCTGACCGATCCGAAGACCCAGCAGGTGGTCTCCAAGGCCGGCGACGTCAAACTGGTCATCGATCCTATTTCGCTGCTGATGGGACGGGTTTCCGTGACCGAGATTGACGTGTCCGGCATCGATTTCGACAGTTCACGGCTGTTGCAGGGAGGCGATCTGGATCTTGCCACGCTACGGATCGACAAGTTTCCGCCATTCATGGAGACGATGTTCGGCAATCTCGATGATGTACATGGCTTCATTGTCAGGGGAGGTTTGGATCGGCTGCGCCTGGGCGGCATTACCTTGCCCGCCAAGAACGGAATCGGCCAGCCAGTTGATGTGCAGGTCAACGATCTGACATTGACCCGCAGGAAGGACGATTCGCTGGCCATTGAGGGCGAGGCGTCTATTGACGGCAAAGTCAGCATGATTTCAGCTGAGGCGGTGACTGACGGAACCAGGACCACGTCGCTGACAGCTACTGTAACGGATCTGATCGCTACGCCCTTCCTGATCAAGCGCACGCCGACCGGGGTCTGGCGCGACGGGGCCGATACCAGCATCAATATCGATTTCTACGCTTTAAGGCAGGCGCCAAGCCAGAGACCGGTTCTGTCGGCGCGGTTGCGGACAGAAAACGGCATACTGTATGTCGATGGTGACAAACAGGAGCTGACGCGGGCCGACATCAATCTGGCCTATGATTTCGATAAGCTGACGGCGGAAATCCGGCCCTCGGAAGTGGATTTCGGCCCGACCCATGTGCCGTTTTCCGGTGGGTTCATCGATCTGGATCGTTTGCAGTCCGTGCCAGGTGATGCCCAGGGTATCGGCATCGATCTGCTGGTCGATCAGGGCACGGCCTCGGTGGAATCATCGGGAGAGCAACCGTTTCCGTTTTCTTTGAAGGCCTTTGGGCAGTTCATTCCCAGCCAGCGTCATTTGACATTCAGCGAGCTGGCGGTCTCGACACCGCATGGCAGCATGCAAGCCACGCTCAATGTTCAGTTTGGCAACGCCTCGCCGGAAATCCGTTTCAACGGCAAACTGTTCGAGATGCGCACCGCCATGGTCAAGCAGCTCTGGCCCTATTGGATGGCCATGAAGCCAAGAGCCTGGGTCCAGGCCAATCTGTTCGGCGGCACGATCAGCAATGCCTCTATCGATGTGCTCATTCCTGCCGGGCGGATGAAGCCTATACCCCAACCGCTGGATCTCGGGCCTGACGAGCTGAAAATCGCTTTCGATATCAGCGGCGCGCGAATGAACGTCACCGGCGATCTGCCTCCTATTCGTGATCTTGCCGGACATTTTGACCTGACAGGACCGGATTTGCAGGTGCGTATTGATGGCGGCACCTCCTATTTCCCCTCGGGGCGGAAGGTCAAACTGGACAAAGGCACATTTTCCATCGCCAATACCTACAAGAAGCCTCTGATGGCCAATATCGCCGTTTCCGTCAGCGGCCCGGCTGATGCCATGGCGGAACTTGCAACCTTCAAGCCCATGCAAGCCCTGCAACGCACGGAATTCGTGCCGGAGGATTTCGCAGGCGAGATCAAGGCCGATGTCCAGCTCTATGGCGGTATTATCGCCGATCAGAAACCTCCGCCGGAAGTGTGGAAAGCATCGCTGGATTTGAAGGGGGTCGATCTCAAGCGGCCCTATATGGACAAAAAGATCACCGGCTTCGATGGCACGCTGGTGGTCGATCCGCAAAATGCTGTCTTGCAGGGGGACGCCCAGATCGATGGCGTGCCGGTGGAGATCGACTTCTCTCAGCCGGTCGACCGCGGTTCCAATAGAGCGCCCAACTGGACGGTGAAAGGACAACTGAACGACAGCCAGCGCGCCAAGCTCGTACCGGGCCTTGGCGACATTGTCGGAGGCACGATCGATCTGGAAGTATCGCGCCTCGATGACAATCGCCAGCTGGTGAAAAGCGACCTGTCGCGCGCGACTTTGAACATCCCGGTTATCGGCTGGACCAAGGGCTCCGGTATTCCCGCCAAGGTGTCGATGGAATTGCAGGACAAGTCCGGCCTGTTCATGCTCGACAAGTTCAATCTCGACGGCGACGGGTTCGGGGCGACTGGCAAGCTTGTGGTATCCAAAACCAATGGACTGGTTGGAGCGGATCTCGACCATGTCAAGCTGGCATCCGCCGATGATTTCGGTGTTTCTCTTCAGATCAACAAGGGTATCATCAACGCAAAGGTCAGCGGCAGCAGTGTTGATGGCCGTGCTTTCCTGAAAAAGCTGAAGGCCGGGAGCGGGTCCAATGGCGCGACTGGCGACAGTAAGTCATCAAGCAATTCGACCGATGTCGATATAAATGTCGATATCGACAAACTGATTGGTTTCAATGACGAATCCCTTTCCGGCGTCAGGCTGGTCTATGGTTCTCGATCGGGGGCAATAACAGCGCTAAAGCTGAGTGCGGTGACCGATACCGGCCAGGCGGTTGTCGTCCAGTCGGCCAAGGCTGCAAATGGCAATGATATTTCACTGATTTCCAGCGATGCGGGCACGTTGGTGCGGTTTGTCGATCTCTACAGCCATATGCGCGGTGGCATGCTGGATGTGAAAATCCGTGGTGATCTGAATAAGAACTGGATGGGCAATGTTGATCTGCGCAATTTCCGGGTCGAGAATGAGGATCGGCTACAGAAAATCGTCACGACGCCGGCAACCGACGATGGCCGTAGCCTGAATAGCGCGGTCAAACGTGACTTGGATGTCAGTTCGGAAAAATTCCAGCGGGCCTTCGCGCGGCTGATCTATCAGGACGGCGTGCTCAGGACTGATAACGGTATTGTCCGTGGAGAACAGGTCGGCGCTTCGTTCCAGGGCACCATCAAGGATACACGAGGCCAGATGGAAATGACCGGAACATTCATGCCCGCCTATGGTCTTAATCGCTTGTTTGCGGAAGTGCCGATCATTGGCAGCATCCTCGGCAATGGACGGGACCGGGGGCTTTTGGGCATTACCTTCAAGTTGAAAGGCCCGGTTGATGCCCCGCATCTGGTGGTCAATCCGCTATCGATCATTGCGCCGGGCATGTTCCGCCAGATTTTCGAATTCCAATAGAGTCTGTTTATCCGCTCCACAGACCGGGCAAAAAACCATAATTGGTACGATGCGGTAAGGAGAGCCTATTCCTGAACCGGTTGTGCGCCTGGAAGCGCTGGATGAACGAGGTCAATCTGGCTGGTATTGGACGGCAGGAACGTTGGGCCGACGCGGCGCACGGATTGCCGTCCGGGATCATAGGGTCGGCTCACCGCCTCAGGTTCAGGGGCCGGCTTATTCGTGGCTTCCATGCCAGTCGTCGCCTTTTGGTCGGTCGATGTTTTGTCCTGCGCACCAGATGGAGCCTCCAACTGTCTCGTGCCGGGGGCTGATCCATTTGATGTGATGGAAATGACTGAGGACCCACCAGAATCAGTTCCTAAACCAGGCTTTGGACCATTGGTCTGCAAGCCGTCAGAGCTGGCCCTGTTGCAACTGCATTGCCCCGGCTGCCCGGGGGCGCGGTTGAGATAGGCAAAGGCATTAGGCATATCGCGATAAGGCTGGCCGGTCACGGTTGAAACCATGTCCTTGGCCTCGTCGGTGAGGCGTGAATAATAGAGTTCCGCTTCGGTCCCTGGACAAAGCCGGTTGCATGTTTCGGCATCGCGCCCGAAATCACGGGCGGGCGTGCTGGGCGAGATCGGGAAAAAGCCACCATCGCAGGTGCGAACGCAAAGCGTTCTGTATCCGCCCTGTCCCGAAGGCAGCATAAGCCCGTCGCTGGATGACGAGAGCGGTGCCTCGTTGCGTAGGGGATAATCGGGATAGACAGGGGCCTCATAGGGCCTCACCGTCTCCTGGCCATCATCCGTGTCCTGGAGCGCCGGGGCCGGTTCGGCGACATCGCAGCCATTCGATTGTAAAGCAGCCGTCAGTTCCTCGTGACGGGGGTTGACGCCGCCCTTCATGCCTGCCGCGTTGCGTTCGATCAAAAGCTGACGCTTATTTTCCTGCATGACGGCAAGGCTCTCCTGCATTTGCGCGCAGAGATCCTGTCCATGGCCATCGAGAATGGCGATACTGGAGGAGCATCCGGCCTGTTGCATGGTGCGTTGCAATTTACGGATCTCGAAATCCTGTCGGGTCACAGCTCCCGAATAGGCCCGCACATCCTGCGAATTGCCAATCACCACAGGCGTCTGGGCAAGCTCGGCTCGAATAGCCTCGCAGCTTGGGGCGGCCCGTACCGAATCGGGCGGCCCGAGGGCGATGAAACAACAGGACGCGACAGCGATGAGAGCGATAGCGCGCATGCAGATCCATAAGCCATGCTATTGGGCCATGCTAACGGGCCGGTTGACGGGACACTAATCAAGCCAAGTGACATTAAGTCAAGTGAAAGGGAACATAGGGCAGGGCGTCGGAAACGCCAACCCGTAATCCTGTTTTAGCAATCCCGTCTGCCAGAGCATAGAGGCCGACCATACGAAGATCATTGTCGGCGGCTCTTCGTATATGAGATGCCACGTCAGGCGGCGCGCGCCTGTTCCAGCGACATGGGTGTGTCGAGCAGGCGTCCGGTGATGGCAGCAATATTTTTCATGGCATCGAGCATGCCGGTATCAATCTCCCAGGCAATTGCCACAGCATGAACCGAGCCGATTTTATGCGGCGCGCCAATTCGTTCGCCGGGGCAGCCCATGCGGCGAAACATCCGCTCTAAAAACACATCTGTCACGGTGACGATATGGGTAAGCCCCGATGCAAGGCCCAGTTCACCAACACCACACATCAGCTCGGCTGCGGCAATGCTGACCTGGTTGGAAGATCGGTCCAGGGAAATTTCCGGGTCGATGCAGAACCGGCTCGATTCCCACATGGCAATGTCACGAATGGCCGGTTTTCCGTCCAATAGAACGGGAAAGGTATCGTCCAGCATATTCGGGCCAAGCGTCGGCAGAAGCCGGAGCGAGCCGCGCAACCGGCCTGTCCGGTCGTCATAAGATAAAACGTAAATCGGATTGGCTTCGTCATAATGATCCATCTCGAAATCGCCTTGTACAACGACATCCCATTTCAAAAGATCATGGAATACTTTTTTTCGTAGGCGAAACATGTCTGCCAATGCCGCCTGTTGGGTCTGCTTATGTCGGCTGTTCAGAATTTTGAGCATGCGTGTCTCCTTATTTGGAAGGTGACACAATATGAGTGTAAAAAAATCCCAATAAAACTGACGGTAGCGACAGTTTAACTGTCGAGAGTTGATCGTTAAACTGCTCCGATTCACCATATCATACCAAGGCATCGAAGATGAGGAACACTCCCCCTCTTGAAGGCATTGAAAATATCTAAAACACATACGCCGCATGAAATTTTTGCAAAAGCAATACGGACCGCCATCTATCAATGATAGTTCGGATAACCCAGCTGCGGAGATGTCTGGCGAAAATAAGCTATGGAGGGCGGCGGCCGTTTATAGTGGTGCTTCCGGTGGGATCAGACCACGTTGCAGGGCCTTTGCCACCGCTTGAGTGTTGGAGACGGCGTCGAGTTTGGTGCGGGCATTGGCCATGAAATACCGCACGGTCCGTTCCGAAATTCCAAGGATAACTGCAGTTTCCCAATAGCTTTTGCCCGCAGCCGTCCACCGCAGGGTTTCCTGTTCCCGTCGGGTCAGGCTGGGTACTCCTCCGATCCGAGCACCATCGCAGCGTTTCACCATACCTGCGTGGAATTTTCCCGCCAGAAGATGAACGTCGCGGTCATGGCAGCGGCGAAAGCGTCGCCACTCCTCCTCACATGCATTGCTTGCAATAGCGAGAATTGCGCCGCGTCCATCGACCGAAAGCAGCGGATAGCTGACGGCTTGCCTCGGCAAGGGCAGATCGCGCAGCTTGCTGCGCAACAGCAGGCCCTCTTCGCTCAATTGCGCGAGGTCATGCATATCCACCGGCTCCATGGCCCGGCTGAGCTGTGACAAGACGTTACGCAAAACAGGCGCATCAAGCATGAGGATAGGGTCTTTTGCCTGCTGATCGAATGTATGCCCGTATCGATAGACCAGGGCGCCAGCCGAGGTGATGGAAGCGTCCATGTAAAGACAGCCGGACAGGTTGTAGCTGGTTTGCAGGCGGTTCAGGAAATCGGTCCATTTCGCGCTGGTGGTGGTCTCCAGCCAATCGAGCAAATTGAAATAAATGTTATCGTCAAACATGAAAGCCCCGCAATTTTCAAGGGTTTATTTTCTACCTTTGAGGGCAAATGTCCATGTGTTGAATAAGGTTTCAGGTCTGCGATTTTATGTCTTGCGAACACGACGGTGCCCGGGTCGAACACCGAAAACTCCGTTTCCCGAGGAAACAGAGCATAAGAGAACCACAGCAATTGAGAGGATCATAACCAGATGGTGACCGAGACCGTCATCGTCGCCGGGCCTGGCATTTGCCAGGAAAAGCGGACCCCGTTTTTCCTGAACGGAAACGCAAGCAGGCAAACAAAAATCACTCAGGTTCGGATGAACCTGAGTGATTACAGAATGCGAAAGATCGAAAGTGGTGTGTCAGTCTTGCTGGTTGGCTTCCACCACAGCGAGGGCGGCCATATTGACGACGCCACGTGAGGTGACGGATGTCGACAGGACATGCGCCGGCTGGGCCGCTCCCAGAAGGATCGGGCCGACATGCAGCGCATCGGTCAAGGTACGCACGATACCCAGCGAGATGTTGGCGGAATCCAGATTGGGGAAGACCAGCAGGTTTGCATCGCCCGACAGCGTGCTGTTGGGCATGGCGCGCCGGCGCAAGGTTTCCGACAGGGCCGAACCGCCCTGCATTTCACCATCGACTTCCAGCTCTGGTGCTTCCTTGCGCAGGATCTCAAGCGCTGCGCGCATCTTTCGGGCACTCTCGCAATTGCGCGAGCCGAAATTGGAGTGAGACAGAAGTGCTGCTTTCGGCGTGATGCCGAATTGACGAATCGTCTGGGCGGCCAGAATGGTCATTTCCGCCACTTCTTCCGCCGTTGGATTTTCAGTCACGAATGTATCGGTCATGAAAACCGCACCGCGCTGGGAAATCAGCAGGCTGAGGCCGGAAAAGTCCCTTACATTCGGTTTCTTGCCGAGAATCTGGCCGACATCATGAACATGTCTGTCAAATCGGCCTTCGACGCCGCAGATCAGCGCATCGGCTTCACCGCGCTTCAGCGATAGCGCGCCGATCACGGTCGTATTGGTGCGCACGATGGTTCTTGCGGCTTCGGGATTGATACCAGACCGTCCAACCAGCGCCACGTAATCGTCGACATAGTCACGGTAACGCGGATCGTCTTCCGGATTGACGATGGCGAAATCGGTGCCGGGCCGGATGCGCAGGCCGAAGCGTTTCAGGCGTGTCTCGATAATCTGCGGACGACCGATCAGGATCGGTTCGCCGATCCCGTCTTCCAGCAGCACCTGGGCGGCGCGCAGCACGCGTTCATCCTCGCCCTCGGCAAAGATCACCCGCTTCTTCGTCGCAGCTTTCGCATTGGCAAAGATCGGCTTCATGATGAAACCGGAGCGGAACACGAAACGGCTGAGCGTATCGAGATAGCTATCGTAATCGGCAATCGGCCTGCGGGCGACACCACTCTCTTCGGCGGCTTTTGCCACGGCAGGCGCGATGCGCAAAATCAGGCGGGGATCGAAAGGCGAGGGGATCAGGTATTCAGGTCCGAACGTCGGCGAATCGCCGCTATAGGCCTTAGCGGCGACCTCTGAGACTTCTTCGCGCGCCAGTGCGGCGATGGCCTTGACGGCGGCCATCTTCATCTCTTCGTTGATCGTGGTCGCGCCGCAATCCAGCGCCCCCCGGAAGATATAAGGGAAGCAGAGAACGTTGTTGACCTGATTGGGATAGTCCGACCGACCTGTGCAGATCATCGCGTCGGGACGGGCGGTGCGCGCCAGTTCCGGCATGATTTCCGGCTTGGGATTGGCCAGAGCCATGATCAGCGGGCTTGGCGCCATCTGTTCCAGCAATTCCGGCTTCAGCACACCCGCCGCCGACAGACCGAGGAACACATCGGCACCGCAGATGCTTTCGGCAAGCACCCGCTTGTCGCTTTCCTGGGCATAGACCTCTTTCCAGGGGTCCATCAACTCGTTACGGCCCTTGTAGACCAGGCCCTCAATGTCATGAACCCAGATGTTTTCGCGTTTCGCGCCAAGTGCAACCAGAAGGTTGAGGCAGGCCAGAGCCGCAGCGCCTGCGCCTGACGCGACGATCTTGACGTCGCCGATGGTTTTACCGGCCAGTTCCAGGCCGTTCAGGATGGCGGCGGCGACGATGATCGCGGTGCCGTGCTGGTCATCGTGAAACACCGGAATATTCATCCGGTCACGCAATTGCTGCTCGATTTCGAAGCATTCCGGCGCTTTGATATCTTCAAGGTTGATACCGCCGAAGGTCGGCTCCAGCGACGCGACGGTCGAGACCATGGCGTCGACGGTCATGGCGTCGACCTCGATGTCGAACACATCGATGCCGGCGAATTTCTTGAACAGGACGGCTTTGCCTTCCATGACCGGCTTGGAGGCCAGCGGGCCGATATTGCCAAGGCCGAGGACGGCGGTGCCGTTGGAAATCACCGCGACCAGATTGGCACGGGCCGTATAATCGTCGGCGGCCTGTGGATTGTCACGAATGGCAAGGCAGGGAGCGGCAACACCGGGGGAGTAGGCAAGTGCCAGATCGCGCTGATTGCCCAGCGGCTTGGTTGCCTGGATCTCCAGTTTGCCGGGACGGGGATGCAGATGGTAGAACAGTGCCTGTTCGTCCAGATCACCAGAGGCGGGCGCATTTGTCTTGGTTTTGTCGTCGGTCATGCTTCTTGCCGGTTCATCGTTCATCTCTTCCCCCCTCATACAACAAATCGTTCCACGGACCAGAACATATTTCTGTGCGCCATGGCAATTGCATCCCAGCGGTGTACCAGCCGTGTCATCATCCTGAAACACGAGTCTGATTTTGAGAGCATGCCAAAGCTGATCGTAAAGGACCATTCCCGTGAGCGACGAAACCGAAACGCGGCATGTGAGAACCCTCTTCATTTCGGATGTGCATCTCGGCTCGAAGGCCGCAAAAACCGATTTTTTGCTGGATTTCCTGCGTGTTTACGATGCCGACACGATCATTCTGGTTGGTGATATCGTCGATGGCTGGCGGTTGAAGCGCAGCTGGTACTGGCCGCAGGGCTGTAATGACGTGGTACAGAAATTGTTGCGCAAGGCGCGCAAGGGGACAAGAATTGTCTATATCCCCGGAAATCACGACGAATTCCTCCGGGGTTTTCCCGGAACCCATTTCGGCGGAATCGAAGTGCTGGACCAGATGATTCACGAGACGGCCGATCACAAGCGCTATCTGGTTTTGCATGGCGACCAGTTCGATGTTGTTGTGCGCAATGCGCGCCTGCTCGCCTATATGGGCGACTGGGCTTATGACATTGCCATTGCTATCAATGTGGTTCTGGCGGCCGTACGACGGCGGATGGGCATGCCCTATTGGTCCTTTTCCGCCTGGGCCAAGCTACAGGTAAAACATGCTGTCAATTTCATTGGGGAGTTCCAGAAAGTCGTTGCTGACGAAGCGCGCCGCAATGACGTGCATGGCGTGATCTGCGGCCATATCCACCACGCTGTGATGGAGGATGTCGGCGGTATCCATTACATCAATACCGGCGATTGGGTGGAGAGCTGCACCGCAGTGGCCGAACATCATGACGGGCATTTCGAGCTGATCGAATGGGGTACGCGCTATAATGCTGCTGATCAGCCGCGCCTGCTGGGGCCGCCGGAGCCGATTCGCATCTTTCCGGTGGAAAACCCTGCTGGAACAGAGACGAAAGCAGCACGCTGCAACGCCTAAAATGGTTATAGATGACAAAAGCCTGTGGACCGAAGTGTTGCCCATGGGTTGATCGACACTTTTCCCGTAAAGATCAGTGGAATTGTCGCGCAGGAAGGATATATAGTCGCCAGTATCAAGCCGATGGAGGCTTGCCCACTCTCTGAGTGATGGCTTTGAAAGTGTATAAGTTTTGAGTTCCGGTCAAATGGACAATGCTGCGGTCGACGCCGAACAGTTGGAAGGGGGAGGCGGCCAGCGTCTCCGCCTGAGCGGACCATGGCGCAATACCACTGTCGATAGCGTGATACCAAAGCTGCTGGAAATGCGTGATGCGTTCGAAAAGGGAGACCTTGCCGGAAGCAGTGTCGAGATCGATATTTCCGACATTTCCAGCCTTGATACGTCAGGCGCCTGGATTATCCGCCGGATGGAACTTGGCATATCCAAGAATGGCGATGTGCGCATCGTCGGCGGCAGTGATGTCATGCGCGAATTGATTTCGGCCTTGCCGGAACAGCCGCCTCTGCCCGAAAAAGTTCCAGACCTTCGACCGCTCACCCAGCGCGTGTTCGAACCGCTTGGCAAGATGACTGTCAGCCTGTTCGAAGATGTGCTGGCCATGAGCTATGTGCTGGGATCGGCAGTGCGTGGCACCCAGTCCAAGGAGAGGCGCGGCGGCCGGGCTTCGATTGCTTCCATCGTTAATCAGTTGGACCATATGGGCCTGCGGGCGGTGCCGATAATCCTGCTGATGTCCTTCCTGATCGGAGCGATTATCGCCCAGCAGGGCGCATTTCAGTTGCGCTATTTTGGTGCCGAGGTTTTCGTGGTCGATCTGGTCGGCATTCTGCAATTGCGCGAGATCGGCGTTCTGCTGACTGCGATCATGATTGCCGGTCGCTCCGGCAGCGCCATCACCGCTGAAATCGGCTCGATGAAGATGCGCGAAGAGGTTGATGCCTTGAAGGTTATCGGCCTCAATCCGATCGGCGTTCTGGTTCTGCCGCGTATCGTCGCTTTGGTCATTGCTCTGCCGCTTCTGACTGTTATCGCCAATTTCGCAGCGCTTTACGGCGCGGCGGTTGTCTCCCTGGCTTATTCCGGCATCACTTTTCAGGTCTTTGTGACTCGCCTGCACGATGCGGTGGATTATGCAACGTTTGCCGCTGGCCTGATCAAGGCGCCCTTTATGGCTGTCGTAATCGGTATCGTCGCGGCTGTGGAGGGTATGAAGGTTGGCGGTAGCGCCGAGTCGCTTGGCCAGCACGTCACGGCTTCGGTGGTCAAATCGATCTTCGTCGTCATCCTCATGGATGGGCTGTTTGCCGTGTTCTACGCTGCGATCAATTTTTAAGGGGCCGCCGTGGAACAGCAAGACCTTAACACTCAAGACAAAGACAATCACCCGACGCAAGAGGTGCCGCCGCTCAAGGAAGGGCGGGAAGCGGTGTTGTCCGTGCGTGGTCTGACTGTTGGCTTCGGTGACAAGCTGGTGCTGGACAATCTCGATCTCGATGTCTATCGCGGAGAAATTCTCGGTTTTGTCGGGGCTTCGGGTGCAGGCAAATCAGTGCTCATGCGCACGGTTCTCCGGCTTTTGCCGCGTCAGGCCGGTCAGATCCACATTCTCGGCGCGGACTATGATGCGGTCAGCGCTGCCGAGCGTTCCAATCTCGATACACGCCTCGGTGTGCTGTTCCAGCACGGCGCCTTGTTTTCGGCGCTGACGGTCAAGGAAAATATTCAACTTCCGATGCGGGAATATCTGAAACTGCCGCAAGTGCTGATGGATGAACTGGCCTATCTGAAAATCCAGATGGTCGGCCTGTCTGCGGATGCCGGGGACAAATACCCTTCTGAACTGTCCGGCGGCATGATCAAGCGGGCGGCTTTAGCGCGGGCGCTGGCGCTTGACCCGGATCTGGTTTTTCTTGACGAGCCAACATCCGGCCTCGATCCGATCGGCGCTGCCGAGTTCGACGATTTGATTGCCCGCCTGCGCGATACGCTGGGGCTGACCGTCTATATGGTGACCCATGACCTCGACAGCCTGTTTTCCGTCTGCGATCGCATCGCTGTGCTCGGACAGAAACGAGTCTTGGTTGAAGGACCGTTAACGGATATGCTCGCCTGCGACGACGACTGGGTCAAATCCTATTTCCGGGGCAAACGGGCGCGCTCCATCCCCAAACATCAGGAAATGCGCGGCACCCGCGCGATTGCCGGCACGATTGATTGAGATCCTATGGAAACCAAAGCAAATTACACCATCGTCGGCTTGTTCACGCTTCTTGTGATCCTTGCGGCATTTGGTTTTGTCTACTGGATGGCTGAATATGGCCGTGGTGGTCCAATGTCACCGCTGACCATCCGCATTCCTGGCTCCGCCAACGGTCTAAGTGTCGGCTCGCCGGTGCGTTTCAACGGCATCCAGATCGGCTCGGTTGTTTCCTTGAGCATCGACCGTGACGATCCGGCCTTTTCCATCGCGGAGACGCAGGTGCAGCAGGATGCACCCATTCGCTCCAATACCAAGGCGGCGCTTGAGGTTCAGGGCCTGACCGGTGCGGCCTATGTCGAAATGTCGGGTGGCGTTGGTGGCGACGATTTGCTGAAGAAAGCCCAGGAAACCGGCAAGACGGCAGTCCTGGTGGCCGATCAGTCAAGCCTGACCAATCTTCTGGCGACGGCTGACAAGATCATGAAGCGCGCCGATGACGCTATCGCCAATGTTCAGGGTTTCGTCGCCGATGCGCGCGGGCCGTTGACCAATACGATGCGCAACGCTGAAACCTTTTCCAAGGCTTTGGCCGACAATGCCGATGGCATCGACACCTTCCTGAAGAGCGTCAGCGCGCTTTCCGATACGATCACTGGTCTCTCCGGGCGGCTTGATTCAACGCTTGCCGCAGCTGAAGATCTGCTAAAGGCTGTGGACCGCAACAAGGTCAACCAGATCCTGACCAATGCCGAAACGTTCACCGGCAAGATTGCCGATGCCTCCGACAAGGTTGGCGTTGCCGTCGATAATTTTTCGGCGACCGCCAAGACCTTCAACGATTTCGGCGTGAAGGCTGAAGGAACGCTTGGGCAGGTCAACGCGCTGATCGCCGCGATCGATACGCAGAAGGTCTCGCGCGTCGTGGACGACGTTTCCGTGGCGGTAACCGATGCTCGCAGTGCGGCAGCCAACGTCCAATCGGTGACCGAGACCTTCAAGGATCGTAAACCGGATATCGACCAGGCCATCAGCGACTTTACTCAGCTTTCCAACCGGCTGAACAATGCTTCGACTAGGGTCGATGGCATTTTGGCCAAGGTCGATGCGTTGCTGGGCTCTGACGATACCAATTCGCTCTCGGCTGAGGCCAAGCGCACCCTTCAGTCCATTCGCGCCGTGGCTGATAATCTTAACCAGAAGATCGGTCCGATTGCTGACAATCTGTCGAAGTTCTCGTCTTCGGGCCTGAAGGATATTCAGACGCTGGTCAACGATACCCGCAGCACCGTGAAGAACCTGGATGACACGATCAGCAATTTCGACCGCGATCCGCAACGGCTGATCTTCGGTGGCGACAACGTCAAGCAATATGATGGGCGGACAAGACGGTGACAGGTTTTTCCGTGAAAAAGGGACAGATGATGGGGTATTCTTTAGCGGTTCTGCGTCCAATGGCGGTGTTGCGCGCCGCTTGTGCCCTGTCCATTCTTGGCGTGATGCTGGCGGGCTGCGGCACGACGCCCAACGACACATACGATCTGGCCAGTATCCGTGCTGCCACCACAACCCAATCGGCCCAAAAGCGGCAGGTTCTGGTTGCCGATCCGACCGCGTTGAAAGTGCTCGACAGCGACATGATCGTGGTGCGCGTGTCCGGCACGGAAATGCAATATCTGGCCAAGTCGCAATGGAGCGACAAGCTGCCGCGCATGGTGCAGTCGAAACTGGTCGAGGCTTTCGAAAATACCGGTAAGCTCGGCGGTGTCGGCAAGCCGGGGCAGGGCCTGGCAATCGATTATCAATTGCTATCCGATATCAGGACGTTCGAAGTCGAGGCTGGCGGTATTCGCCGGGCCAATGTCGAGATTTCCGTTAAGCTGCTCAATGACCGCAATGGCAGTGTGATTTCTCAGAAGGTATTTTCCGCCAGCGTTCCAGCCCGTGGCGGCGACAATCAGGCACTCGTCAATGCTCTGTCACAGGCTTTCGCACAGGTTAGCGGCGATATCGTCAACTGGACGTTGACGACGATCTGATCCCTGGAGGCAACGCCGTCACATGACGGCGTTGCTGCCGACCGGGATCTGGTCGAGAATCCGCCTGAGCGTGATCAGGCCACCTTCAGCGATGCTTCGATCCCGCCCTTCGCTGAAGCCGGCGCGGATATGATGGAATACCCGGGATGAACGGGCCGGCTTGAACTCGTCTTCATCATCGATCAACACGCCCTGATCCAGCGCGGCCTGCTTGAATGTGCCAGACAGCCATGGCTCCGGCAGCTTCAGCCAGAAATATGGCAGGCGTGGATGCGAGCGGAATTCGTAGCCCTCGAACAAGTGCCGGACGATCTGTTCCCGGGCTGAAAGCTCGTCAAGCACCCGCCCGCGAATGTCATCCGCAGCACCCGACAAAACCAGGCGCGCAGATAATTCCGCCAGCAGGAAGGGCAGGCCGCCACAGACCATTTTCTGGGTGACGCGAACGCGCTGGCTCATATGGTCGGGGCAGGCGACCCAGCCGCCGCGCACTCCGGCGGCAACGGATTTCGACAGGCTGTTGAGCAGAAATGTCCGGTCTGGCGCCAGTTGGGCCAGCAAGGGAATGCCATCGCCGACCAGCGCCCCATAAATGTAATCCTCGATCAGCCAGACATTATAACGGCGGGCGATGTCGACGATCTCCAGCCGCCGTGACAGGGGCAGGCAGGATAGCGTCGGGTTCTGGCCGGACGACATGATGAAGGCTGCCTTTGGGTGCTCGCGTGCGCAGACCCGTTCAAAGTCCTCTGGGATAATGCCGTCATGGTCGGAATCCACCAGCGCAATCTGGCGCCCCATCAGAGAGGCGCTGCGGGCAATCTGCGAATAAGTGAGGTGTTCGCATACGATCCGGTCACCGGTGCCGCTGATGGCGGCGATCACCGCATTGACCCCGGCATGTACACCCATCTGCGGCACGATATTGGCAGCCTCCGGGCTCCAGTCGCCATTCGACAGCCAGCGGCGGCCCGCTTCCAACCAGTCCGGTAGCAGGATTCGAGTGTAGCTGGCGATCTCGTCCGGTTGGTCACGGGCGATGTCGGTCATCAATCGGCCGATAATCTCCGCCTGACCGACATCGATGGCTGCGGTGGTGTCAAAGCGCAGCTTGCCCGGTGGCGGCGACAGCGTTCGCGTGCCGCCATAGGTGAGGGTGACGGGGTCGCGATGACTATCGGTTTCGCCCTCGGCCAGACTTGACTGGACGTAAGTGCCGCGCCCGACTTCACCTGTCACCAGCCCTCGTTCCCGCAACAGCGCATAGGCACGGGTAATTGTCCCAATTGTCACCTTCAGATCGAAGGCAAGATCCCGCTGCGGCGGCAGTTTTGCGCCGGACGACAACCTGCCGGTCTTGATATCCGCCTCTGCCCGATCCGCAATCCTGATATAAAGCGGACCCTCTGCTGTCGAAAGGTCGGGGAGCCAATGTGTTACCATGACAATTATCCTTATTGTCACCTTCAATGGTACGATTGTATCTATAAATACACAGATAACAAGCGACACAATCGAAGATTACGAGATTTTAGGATCATGGCGATGGTGACAATAGATACAATTGTCTTGCGGGATACAGATGCTGCTGGCAGTGCCCAGTCAAGCTATCATCACGGCAGTGTTTTACGCGATCCTGTATGGTGGCTTTTGAAACATATCGGGACGGTGAGGGCACGGCTGAAGCGGTGGCAGGTGACGCGCCGGACCCGAAAGGACCTTACGGATCTGGATGCGTGTCTGTTACGCGATATCGGCATATCGCGTGAGGAAGCCCGCTTGGAAATGCGCAAGTCTATTTACCTGCACTGGACGGCTGAGCTTTTGCCGCCCCATCATCATGCGCCTATCAAATTCCCGGTGCTATAGTCCAAGGGATCGTTGAGCGCAGTCGTCAGAATTTATATCCGACCATCACGCCCGCCCGCGTCATGCCATCATTCGGATCGCAGAGATCGGCATTGGAAGCGTGCTCGATCTGCCCCATCACGCTCCAGGTCTTGTTGATTCGGTAGCCGAGCGCTGCATATTCACGAAACAGCACGCGGCAGCCAAGATCCGGGCCGTTGCGGTGTTGCTCGTCAATGGCGCCATCATGGATCACGCCGCCAAAGCCTGCTTCGATAAAGGCTTTGGAGGAGAAGATGTCGGTCGTCCAACTGAAGCCCGCATAGATTTGATTGTTGAGACTGTCGCCACCGATTTCTCCGCCGACATGAACCCTTGGCCGTGCAAGGCTGTCGAGGAAACCGGAGGCGGAATCGCGGGAGAATGGGTCGAACAACATCGTGACTTCACCGGCGCCACCATGTTCATGGCCCTGGATTGAGGTGACGGCCCCGAAACGCAATTCGTCGAAAATAGTGTCGCCAGCAAATGCGGATTGGTTGGTAACGGTAAACAGGAAAAGGCCAGCCAAGGCCGATGCTCTTATCGAAGACAGCGCAATCATTGTTATTCAAATTCCTCGCTCGAATCCCGATGATTCGCCGAGGTTTAATTTGCCAATTTTTCCAAGCAAACGCAGTGTCAAAATCGCCACGCTGGGCATTTATCGCCGCGTGGCCGAGGCGCTGTCGCGCGTTTCAACGTAACATTAGCGGCAGGCTGACGATCCGTTTGCCCAACGCTTGACGTCGGCAGAAATACGGCCGGACAGGGGCTCGTTCATGACGGGTCCGAAGGCCTGAAGCCTGGCGGGCGTGCCTTGCGCCATGACCACCAGCAGCGGACGGATGTCGCCACTGCCCTTGCGCACCAGAAGAATGCGCGGCTGGCCTGAATAGGAGGTCAGTTCGGCATCCATGCGGTAAGCTTTGAAGGCAGGATCGCCGGACTTGAACCAGCAGGATGAGGCGCTGACCATCACCCGCTCCATCACGTCGAGGGCGCTTTGCGGCTTGACGGCAGCAGGCGGTGTCGGCTTGCAAGCACCCAGCATGGCGAGACCCGTAAGGGCGATCATAAGAAGTGGCTTGCGCATCAGTTAATCCGAGTCCGATTTGTAATTCAGGTCAACAACCGGTCTCAGGCTGCGGCGACGACGTCGAGAGCGGACGCAAACAGGCCTCGTCCATCATTACCGCCATGGGCGGCTTCGATCAGGTTTTCCGGATGCGGCATCATGCCCAGCACATTGCCTTTTGCATTGATCACGCCGGCAATATTGTTGAGGGAGCCGTTCGGATTGGTGCCCTCGGCATAGCGAAACACCACCTGGCCATTGTCTTCGATGGATTTCAGCGTCTCGGGATCAGCAAAATAATTGCCGTCGTGATGGGCAACCGGGCAACGGATGATCTGGCCTGCGGCATAGGCGCGCGAGAAATCCGTATCGTCATTGACGACTTCCAGCTTCACTTCGCGGCAGACGAATTTCAACGACGCATTGCGCATCAGCGCGCCTGGCAACATGCCGGCTTCCAAAAGAATCTGAAAACCGTTGCAAACGCCGAGAACCTTGACGCCCTGATCGGCCTTGGCCTTGATGGCCTGCATGACGGGCATGCGCGCGGCAATGGCGCCGCAACGCAGATAGTCGCCATAGGAAAAGCCGCCGGGAATGACAATCAGGTCGACATCCGGGATCTCCGTTTCCGTCTGCCAGATGGTAACGGGTGGGGTGCCGGAAATCTTGGTCAAAGCCGCGATCATGTCGCGGTCACGGTTCAGGCCGGGCAATTGAACAACGGCGGATTTCATGGCGTCGGTTCCCAGTTGACTGTCTGTTCCAGACGCTGCCGGGTTGATGTTTCAATCAGGCGGTCTCTGGATTTTTTGTGATGTCATTTGCCTTGCAAAGATTGGCTTCCGTTCTTCACAAGGCAAAGCCTAAAGCATCGTGCGTTTGATCAAACGCATTGCGGCTTTGCCGTCCCCGTCACCGGGAACGGTTCGCTCAATCGATCGAGATCGCGTAATTTTCGATCACGGTATTGGCCAGCAGCTTCTCGCACATGGCTTTCAATTCCGCTTCTGCTGCGGCCTTGTCGGCGGTGTCGAGCGACAGGTCGAAAACCTTGCCCTGGCGGACCTGGTTGACGTCGCCGAAGCCGAGCGCGCTGAGCGCTCCTTCGATAGCCTTGCCTTGCGGGTCCAGAACGCCGTTTTTCAACGTAACGGTGACGCGAGCCTTAATCACGATTGTGTCTCCAGAACTACTTGACCAGAACCGGGCCGGTGCCGCGAACGGGTTCGTTTTCATTGATGATGCCGAGACGGCGCGCCACTTCCTGATAGGCTTCCAGCAGCCCGCCCATATCGTGGCGGAAGCGGTCCTTGTCCAATTTCTCGTGGGTTTCAACGTCCCAAAGGCGGCAGCTGTCGGGCGAAATCTCGTCGGCCAAAACGATGCGCATCATGTCACCTTCGTAGAGGCGACCGCATTCGATCTTGAAATCGACCAGCTGAATGCCGATGCCGAGGAAGAGCCCTGAGAGGAAGTCATTGACGCGAATGGCCAGCGCCATGATATCGTCCAGCTCAGCCGGATTGGCCCAGCCAAACGCGGTGATATGCTCTTCCGAGACAATCGGATCTTCCAGCGCATCGGATTTATAATAGAATTCGATGATGGAGCGCGGCAGAACCACGCCTTCTTCGATGCCGAGACGCTTGGACAGGGAACCGGCGGCGACATTGCGCACGACGATCTCAAGCGGAATGATTTCCACTTCCTTGATCAGCTGCTCACGCATGTTGAGGCGGCGGATGAAGTGGGTGGGAATGCCGATCTTGTTCAGATGCGTGTAGACATATTCGCAGATGCGATTGTTCAACACGCCTTTGCCGTCGATGACATCATGCTTTTTCTTGTTGAAGGCTGTTGCATCATCCTTGAAAAACTGGATCAGCGTGCCCGGCTCAGGACCCTCGTACAGGATCTTGGCCTTGCCTTCGTAAATACGGCGGCGACGGTTCATGACGGTTTGTCTCTATTGTTGGCGTCGCACAAGGGACGCTCTGTGTCACTGGTTGAGGCGGTCCATAAAGGAAAACGCGGCTTTTCACAATCCGGCTCTTGCCCCTTCCTTGTTTTTCTGGTCGCGCCCGGTTCGGACGCATCCACACAGGCTTCTGCTCCCTACCGTTCAATCTCCAATGCAGACATTACCGACCATGGAGAATCGCGATCTATCACAGCAGCCCAGGATATTATCTTTAGCACAGCGGTGCCGAACCACGAAATCCGTGGCCGTAGAAAGCCATGGATAAGTCAGTCCTCGGCTGAAAGCTTGCTGAGAAACTGGGCAAACACCATGGTGCCTTCCGGCCAGGGACCATGGCCGGATTCGGCATTGAGATGGCCAGCCTCGCCCGCATCGACGAGGAGCGCTCCCCAGGCCTTGGCGATATCCTCGGCATGATCATAGGTGCCGAACGGATCGTTGCGACTAGCGACCATGAGCGTAGGGAAGGGCAGGGGCACACGGGGATAAGGCCCGAAGGTCATCAGGTGGCGAGGTCGGATTTCCGCGTTGGCCACATCCGGCGGTGCCACTAGAAAAGCGCCAGCTACCTTGCGCTGAAAATGCGGCACCGCATGCACGATCGTTGGCACACCCAGCGAGTGTCCCACCAGCACGACCGGTTTTTCGGCGCGGTTTACCTCTTCCACCAGCCGCTTCACCCAATCCTCCCGGACAGGTTTTGCCCATTCGGCCTGCTCAACGCGGCGCGCGGTGGACAGTTTGCCCTCCCAACGGCTTTGCCAATGGTCCGGCCCGGAATTGGTATAGCCGGGAACGATCAAGATTTCTGCTTGCGATGCCTTCATGCCGCTTATCTGCGATCCGTAGCGCCTTGCGTCAAGAGTGTGAGCGCGGCAAGGACAAAAGAAAATGGTTTGTCTTGCCTACCAATATTGACGACGACCGGCCGACGGGATTACCTTGGCCGGGATATTCTGGGAGGAATTCATGTCATTATTTGCTGTGCGGAGCGCGGTGTTTGCGGCTCTGATGTTTCCGTCATTTCTGTATGCATCCGGGGCCAATGCCGCCGGCACATGCGAGGATGTCCGCAATAGCGGCGCGCATCCACCCGAATTGACCATAACTGAGGCAACATCCGTTTCCAGCACTGCGGAGATGCCACGCAGCCATTGCCTGATTCAGGGCGAATTGGCGCCTCACCAGGGCATTGATGGCAGAGCCTATGCCATCCATTTCGAAATGCGGCTTCCAGATGATTGGAATGGCCGGTTCGTGCATCAGTTCAACGGTGGCAACGACGGTAAGGTCTTGGCCGCTACCGGTCCGCTGCTCGGCGGCAACAAGGCGGACAATGCGCTCAGCCGTGGTTATGCAGTGGTCTCCAGCGATGCCGGCCATGACGAAGCGGCATTTTCCGACAAGGGGCTTGCCGGTTCAGCCGCCTTTGGCTTCGACCCGGTCGCCCGCCAGGATTATGGCTACAGTGCCGTCGCCAAGCTCAACCCCTTGGCCATGCAGCTTGTTGAGCAGTATTACGGACAAAAAATTGCCTTTCGCTACGGCATCGGTGGCTCGAACGGTGGCCGCCATGCGCTGATGGCCGCCACGCGGTTGCCGGAGCAATTCGATGGTCTGCTCGTCGGTTATCCCGGCTTCAATTTGCCGAAGGCCGCTCTTCAGCATGCCTGGGACGTGCAATCCTGGGCCAAGGTCGATCAGGATATCGCCAAAGCCTTTTCTCCCGCCGATATGGCGGTTCTCGCCAAGGGCATCCTTACCGCCTGCGATGCCTTGGACGGTCGGGTTGATGGCGTTGTCGGCAACGCGGAGGCCTGCCAGAGCCGCTTCAATCTCGCCTCCCTGGCCTGCAAGGCTGAGAAGCAGCCCGATTGCCTCAGCCAGAGCCAGATCACTGCCCTCCGGGCCAGCCATGCCGGCCCGAAAAACAGCAAGGGCCATGCGCTGTACAGCAATTGGGATTGGGACCCGGGCATGGGGTCTGCCAATTGGCGACTGTGGAAATTGCAGAGCCCTGTTGCAGCCTGGGGTGGCAAGCCAATCATTGCTGTGATGGGAGCGGGTTCGCTGGCTCAGATCTTCACCACGCCGCCCGTGCCCGTTAATGGAACGCCGGAGGATCTGCAAAAGTTTTTGCTTGGCTTCGATTTCGACCGGGATGCGCCGAAGATTTTTGCGAAATCAGGCCCGTTCACGGAATCTGCTGCAGATTTCATGATTCCCCCCAATAGCGCCAATCCGAATTTGAAGGCATTTAAAGCCGCGGGCCACAAGATGATTGTTTTTCATGGCAATGCCGATCCGGTATTTTCAGTGCTCGATACGGTCAAGTGGTACCGCAAACTCGACAGCAATAACGGTCGCAAGGCGGGTGATTTCGTCAAATTCTACCGCATCCCCGGCATGCCGCATGGGGCGGGTGGTCCCTCCTATGACGATTTCGATTTCTTCACACCGCTCGTCGCCTGGGTAGAAAAGGGCGCTGCGCCCGGTCCGGTTTCCGCCGGCATTACCAAGGACAACAAGGAGGCGTCAGCACTAACGCCGGGGCGCTATCTTTACTGCCCCTATCCCCTGGTTGCGCATTACGATAAAGCCGCTGCTGGCTCGGATTCCATCCCCTTCAAATGCCGCTGAGATAAAAAAACGGCATAGGAGCATCGGATCTGAGACCAGTTCATCCTTTTTAGGCCGATAGTGGTTTTTGTGATGAGAGCATCGTGCATTCTTCAAATGCACGATGCTTTGTGATTTTGTTTTGCATCGGGTTTATCCGAAAGCCGGTCCCGCTGTTCGACCGATGCTCCCAATTATTAACGTCGCCATTCTGACGGTTGTCATGGAAATTGGACGCCAGTTTTCGCGAAAAGACAAATGGCGCAAACAGGTTCTGGTTTATGGCTGGCGTGTTTTGATATCGCACGTATGACAGAGCCGTCAGGGAGCTGCTCAAATCTTCTGCTGACCAAGAACATCAATCAAAGATTGTTTTTTACTGATGATCACCATAAAATAGAATTTACAGTATATATTAGAGTATTATTTTGTAGTTGTGTTTCGCGTTTGCGATGCGATCGTCTCTCTCTCTCGAGAAAAATATATCGATTATCATTTGCCAATGGATTTTTAGTGAGTGACGGGCGATAACTGTAAATATTATTTAAGATCACTGGGTGCAGACATATTTCTTATACGCCCAGGCTGGGACCGGGTGAGGCATGACAAAGCAACCGTATTTTGGGTTAACATCTCTTGGTTTTACTCTTCAATATTCCAACGCTGATGATCTGCCTCCTGGTCGGATGGACCTTGAATTCTGTGCTGATGAGCATCAGTTGGTTTTTCGACCGTAAATCCAGCCAGTTGGGCGTTTGGAGTATCGGTTTTTGGTGTGTTGCAATCGGTACATGCTTGCAGGCTTTGCGTGGGATCGTTCCTGAATCTCTCGGTATCGGCCTTGGTGGAGCACTGGTGCTTTTGGGTTCCGGACTGGTGTGGGTTGGGTTTCGGATCTTCGATGGGTTTTCCCGTTCCGGTTGGTTTGTGGTCGCGATAACCGCGATTTGGCTCCTATGCTATTTTGGAGTGAATATCTTTTCCACCAATCCCGATTACCGAATTGTCCTCTACACGATTTTAACCGTTATCCAGATTGGCGCTTTGGCCGCCTCGATTTGGTCCGGATGGAAGAGTGACCATTTTCCAGTCCGCCTTGTCCTTATCTTCATGCTGCTGTCCTACTGCTTCGTCATGTTGATGCGTATTCCGTTGGTGATGATCTGGCCGGTCACCGAGATCGGTGGCGTAGCCCAAACACCATGGGTGTCGGTCGTTACCTTTATTTTATACGTCAACAGCCTTGGGCTGGGGATCGGCATTTTTGCGCTCAGCAGCCATCGAAGCCTCATGCAGTATAAGCATGCCTCCGAGATCGACATGCTGACCGGCGTTCTCAACCGCCGCGCTTTCTATGAGCGTGCCCAGTCACAAATGCTTAAGAATGCTGGTGTGCTGGCGCTGATCGATCTCGATCATTTCAAATACATCAATGATGCCCATGGACATGCCGGAGGCGACGCCGCCTTGTGTGCCTTTGGGAAAACGATGATCGAGCAACTCAATGCGAACATGGTGTTTGGTCGGCTTGGCGGGGAAGAGTTTGCTCTGTTCATGCCGCAAATGACGGGTGGTGAAGCGCTGGCCTTTTGCGATGGGCTGCGGCAATCCGTTGCCCGGCTCACCACTCCCTGGCGTGACACGACGATCACCATGACCATCAGTATCGGCATGCATGAGGTCGTCAAAGCTGGCGCAGATCTCGACGCGGTGTCTCTTCGGGCGGATGCAGCGCTTTACCGGGCTAAAGATCAAGGACGGGATCGTTGCGTTTTGAGCGCTGCGGAGGAAGCCGTGGTGCAGAAACCGGAGGAGGGGATGGCTGCCGTCATCGCGCTGATCGGTGCAAAACCAGCGGCGGTACCCGAACTATCGTGATGTGTTGAAAAATTCTGGTAAGGGGAATACCAAGCGCCATCTTTGAGGGCGCTTGGCAAATTCTGTTTCATCAGAGGTCCGATGTGTTCAATCGGATCTGAAATTCAAGGTCATGCGGTGGCTGCGGCCTGGGCTTCGGTGTCGATTTCACTCGCACGGCGGTAGGCATCGCGATCGGTCATCCGGGCAATGTAATCGGTAAAGACCGGACGTGCTGGCACACTGTTCACTCTCAGTGAGAACGACAGATGCGATGCAAGATAGAGATCGGCGGCGCTAAAGCTTTCGCCAGCGATATACGGGCTTGCGGAAATTGCCGAAGCAACCACATCCATCATGGTGTCAATGCTGCCGTAGCCAACCATGCCGCGACGCTCATCGGGGACGGCAAAGCCACAGGCCTGGCCAATGACGGCGGCTTCCACGGGGCCAGCGGTGAAAAACAGCCAGCGGTAATAGCTGCCGCGCTTGTCAAGGGCAGGTGCAAGGCCCGCCTCAGGAAAGGCATCGGCCAGATAGGCGAGAATGGCTGGCGTTTCCGTCACCACCGTTTTGCCATGGCGGATAGCGGGGACTTTGCCCAGCGGGTTGATGGCGGTGTAGTCGGCCGCCTTCATGACGGGGCCGTAGGCGACCAATTCGGTCTGATAGGGTTGGCCGATCTCTTCCAGCATCCAGCGAACGATGCGCCCTCTGGACATTGGATTGGTGTATAAAACGACTTGCTCGGTCATGGTGTTCTCTTCCCCAAAAAATGCATAGAATACATAGGATTGACGATGCTCAGGCATCCTCGCCTGACATTACAGCGCCGTGCGTTTTATAAAACGCACGGCGCTGTAACACTCTAAATCTGCCGTATAATTTTATCCTTAAATCGATTCCGATTTATGGAATCATGCAGTAGACGGACGGCCATTTTTATTGGCTCTCCCTATAACGCGAAAACCCGGCGCGATGGCCGGGTCTTGCAAAACGTGTGACGGCTCAGGCGGCCATTGCAGCCCGAAGATTTTCATCCACCTTGTCGAGGAAGGCGGTGGTCGACAGCCATGGCTGGTCGGGGCCGATCAGCAGCGCCAGATCCTTGGTCATGAAGCCAGCTTCGACTGTGTCGACGCAAACCTTTTCAAGGGTGAGGGCGAACTTGGCCAGCTCGGCATTGTCGTCCAGCTTGGCGCGGTGCGCGAGGCCACGGGTCCAGGCAAAGATCGAGGCGATGGAATTGGTCGAGGTTTCCTGGCCCTTCTGGTGCTGGCGATAGTGACGGGTCACGGTGCCGTGGGCGGCTTCGGCTTCCACCGTGCGGCCATCCGGCGACAGCAGAACCGAGGTCATCAGGCCGAGCGAGCCGAAGCCCTGCGCAACCGTATCCGACTGCACGTCGCCGTCATAGTTCTTGCAGGCCCAGATATAGCCACCCGACCACTTCAGCGCGGAGGCAACCATGTCGTCGATCAGGCGATGCTCGTAGGTAATGCCAGCGGCGTCGAACTGAGCCTTGAATTCGGCCTGGTAGACTTCCTCGAAAATATCCTTGAAGCGACCGTCATAGGCCTTCAAGATGGTGTTCTTGGTGGACAGGTACACCGGCCACTTGCGCATCAGGCCGTAGTTCATCGAAGCGCGGGCGAAATCGCGGATCGAGTCATCCAGGTTGTACATGGCCATTGCCACACCGGCGGACGGTGCATCGAACACGTCCTTCTCGATCACCTGGCCGTCTTCGCCGACGAATTTGATGGTCAGCTTGCCCTTGCCGGGGAATTTGAAATCGGTTGCCTTATACTGGTCGCCGAAAGCATGACGACCAACAACGATTGGCTGGGTCCAGCCGGGAACGAGACGGGGTACGTTTTTGCAGATGATTGGCTCGCGGAAAATAACGCCGCCGAGGATGTTGCGGATCGTGCCGTTCGGGCTTTTCCACATTTCCTTCAGGTTGAATTCCTTCACGCGGGCTTCGTCGGGCGTGATGGTGGCGCATTTGATGCCGACGCCGTGCTTTTTGATGGCGTGGGCGGAATCAATCGTTACCTGGTCATTGGTTGCATCGCGGTTTTCTACCGAGAGGTCGTAGTATTCAATCTCGAGATCGAGATAGGGAAGGATCAGCTTTTCCTTGATGAACTGCCAGATGATACGGGTCATTTCATCGCCGTCGAGATCGACGACCGGGTTGGCAACCTTGATCTTTTGCATAAGTCTTCCTCATCGATAGGGCGGCTTTAATTCGACCGCGTCTCTGTCCATATGACCGGAGTTGCCTATAGCATTCTCGCAAGCCAAGGCAAACAGGAAGCCGCGTGTGGACTTCATTTTAGCTTGAATGCGCTTTGCCTTCCGCCTCTTGCATTTTGGGCTGTTTATGCCCATGCAGGCGTAAATTTGCAGGGTTAAGTGAATAATTGCAGGAAAGGCGCCATGGCAGGCACGAACAGCGAGCGCGAGCTTATCGCCGAGGGACCGGCGATTATTCTGGTGGAACCGCAATTGGGCGAAAATATCGGCATGGTGGCCCGTGCCATGGCGAATTTCGGGTTGGCGGAACTGCGCCTGGTCAATCCGCGTGATGGGTGGCCCTCGGAAAAAGCCCGGTCCGCCGCATCTAAGGCCGACCATGTCATCGATGGTGCCAAGCTATACGATACTTTGGAAGAAGCACTGGCCGATCTTAATTTCGTCTATGCGACCACGGCGCGCCAACGGGACAATTTCAAGCCTGTGGCCTCACCGGTGACGGCGGCCGCAACCTTGCGAACCCGGTTTCTGGCCGGTGAAAAAACCGGAATTCTTTTTGGACGTGAAAAATCCGGCCTGAAGAATGAGGATGTGGCTCTGGCCGATGAAATCGTCACCTTTCCGGTCAATCCCGCTTTCGCGTCGCTGAACATCGCTCAGGCCGTGCTGCTGATGTCCTATGAGTGGATGAAATCCACCATGGAGGATGTTACCCAGACGCCGTTTCAGGGCGTCGACCAAATGCCTGCCAGCAAGGAAGAAGTTATCGGCCTGTTCGAGCATATGGAGGATGCACTTGATGCCAGGGGATATTTCCGTCCGATCCATAAAAAAGCACGAATGATCGACAATCTGCGCGCCGTGCTGACGCGACGTGGTTTCACTTCACCGGAGATCAATGTCATGCGTGGCGTGGTCTCGTCACTCGACCGCTTCTCCCGCCGCAATCCGCGCGGCGCTGGAGCGCCTTTGGAGGGCGACGCAGTGGACGGCATTGAGAGGGACGAAGCTGATGGTAGCGGGCATGAACGAGACCAGGACTAAACTAAAACCGATTCTGGTGTTTGATTCCGGTATTGGCGGCTTGACCGTTTTGCGTGAAGCCCGGGTGCTGATGCCGGAGCGCGGCTTTATCTACATCGCCGATGACGCTGGTTTCCCCTATGGCAATTGGGAGGAGGAGCCACTCAAAGCACGGATCGTCTCCTTGTTTGCCTCTCTTCTGGCGCAATATGATCCCGAAGCGGTGATCGTTGCCTGTAGCACGGCCTTCACGCTGGCTGGTGCCGCGCTGCGCGAAGCCTTTCCCGGCATGCGCTTCATCGGCACTGTGCCCGCCATCAAGCCTGCCGCCGAGCGCAGCCGTTCCGGACTGATTTCCGTGCTGGCAACCCCGGGCACCGTCAAGCGCGCCTATACCCGCGATCTGATCCAGTCCTTTGCCAGCCAGTGCGAGGTCAACCTTGTCGGCTCTCAACATCTGGCCCGGCTGGCTGAAGCCTATATTCGCGGTGAGCCGGTTGAAGAGGCGGCGCTGAATGCCGAGATCGCGCCCTGTTTCATCGAAAAACAAGGCGCGAAGACCGATATCGTCGTGCTCGCCTGTACCCATTATCCGTTTCTTGCCAATGTCTTCCGCAAGCTGGCTCCCTGGCCGGTTGATTGGCTTGACCCCGCGGAAGCCATCGCCCGTCAGGCGCGGCGTCTGGTACCAGTCGTGGACGAGAGCGCGCATTCGGACGATTACGATTTCGCGGTCTTCACGTCAGGCCAGCCGGTCTTTTCCACCCACCGGCTGATGCAGGGATTTGGCCTGCGCGTCGCATCAGACTGACGTTTATTACGGAAATAGCCAGAAGATAAATTATCGTGTTCGCGCGTGTAGGCTCTCGGTGAGTTGTTCGACCAGGCAGGCAAGCTGTCGCAGACATTCGTCCCAAGCCAATTGGACGCCTTCCTGCGATACAGTGTCTGGTATACCGGACTGAAGGAGTGTCAGTGCCGTTCCCTTTACTGTCGGTTTCAGCTGGATAATGGTCTCGACTCGCGCAGTCCAGAATGGGTCATCCATTCTTTCCGTGTAGCGAATACGCTCGTTGAGAACCAATTCGTTGAACTCTCCGATCATCACATAACTTAAATCTGACGCGGTGCTGATAAAGCGTATCCTGTAACCGCCACCCTCGCGTCCATCGAAATGAAGCGGTTGGCAGGTAAAGTCCTTCCTCTGCATCCATTGCACGACGGACTGCTCGTCAAGAAACGCTTTATAGACGCGACTGATCGGAGCCTGGATGAGTTTATCAACGCGAATGGAAAATGCCATTCCGAGACCTTTCGCGCCCAAAGGGCTATAGGTGTTCGTAAAAACAGTAGATATTCAAGGTTGTTTCATCATTTTAGAAGTGGATGCACTTTAAACCGAAGCCGTCCTGTATTGAGGCGATCTTTATAGGACGCCATGCGGGGGTCAACTATCTAAAGATTTCAAACTATATTTTTTTGTTATTTCGGTTCGCGCGAAATGTGATGCCGGGACTAAGTCGCTAAAGTAGAATTGGTTGGAAGTGGATTTTAATGCTCCAGATAAAAACTATTGAGCATTCAACGTGTTATTGTGGATTTGATAAAATCGGACCTGCTTGAAGAACACCATTATCTGGGGAATACACAGCCCTACAATAATACGGGAAGCGCCGTGGCATGGTGGGGAAAACACCAAAAATGCGTCATCGGTTTCAAATAATCATAGTCAACATGGTCTTTACGGGGCTCGTCCAGCGGTTGTTTTTCTTGATAAATGTCAGTTGTTCACGGCAAACCCTGTGTGTATCTCTTCGGAGATTGGCTTTTGATGGCGACTTCGATTTTTGTCCGGTTCAATCAGCGCCTTATATCAAGGTTCCTCATGCTCGCGCACTCTTGCCTTGCAGATGGCACAAAATCCCTCAACCCCCTTGAGGCGTCGAGATTTTCAGGCCTCGATATCCTCTGTCTTCTCGAATGATCTGCCTTTTTCAGCGAAACTTACGGTCGCGTATTCCCGACCACCTTCCATCCATCGAAATTGTTGCGAGCCATTTGGAATGCGGCAACGACTTGTGCTACAGATTTTATCCCGCCGCCATCCATGCGGCTCCTAAGAGATTTGAAACAGCTTGTTTGCCGAAATCGTCATTGTTGTCCTGCTCACCATCTTGAACGGCGTATTGGCAATGTCCGAACTGGCGGTCGTCTCCGCCCGTCCGGCGCGTCTGAGAGTTCTGGCCGAAGCCGGTCATCGCGGTTCTGCCGTTGCCATCCGGTTGGCCGAAAATCCTGGTCGGTTTTTGTCGACCGTGCAGATCGGTATTACCCTTGTCGGCGTTTTGTCCGGCGCATTTTCAGGAGCGACGCTGGGGGCTCGATTGACCCAGTGGCTTTTGCTGCAAGGGATGTCAGAGGCCCTGGCAAGCACGCTCGGCGTCGGCTGTGTCGTGGTCGGCATCACCTATCTATCGCTGATTGTCGGTGAACTGGTTCCCAAACAGATCGCGCTGCGAAACCCTGAAATGGTCGCCTCGCGCATGGCAGGCGCCATGCTGATCCTATCCAAGGTTTCGCTGCCGCTGGTCTGGTTGCTGGATGGCTCGGGGCGAGCGGTCCTGTCGCTGCTTGGCCAGAAAGGTGCATCCTCTGGCACGGTGACGGATGAGGAAATCAAGACGGTTCTGGCCGAAGCACAAAGTGCTGGTGTCATCGAATCGGAAGAATCACAGATGATTTCCGGTGTCATGCGCCTGGCGGACCGCACGGCGCGTGGCCTTATGACGCCACGCCGTGATGTCGAACTCATCAGCGTTGATGACACGATTGAGGAAATTCGCGAAACATTGCGCAACAGCCAGCATTCCCGTCTGCCGGTGCGCAATGGCAATTCCGACGAAATCGTCGGGGTCATGCTGGTGAAAAACTTTTACGATGCTTTGGCCAATGGCGGCACGGTCGACATCCGCTCGATTATCAGCGATGTACCGATCGTATCCGATCTGGCCGGTGCCATCGACATCATCCAGTCGATCCGCAAGACGGTTCTGCACATGGTGCTGGTCTATGACGAATACGGCCATTTCGAAGGCATTATCACCTCAGGCGACATTCTTGAGGCGATTACCGGTGCCTACCAGGAAGAGGGCGAGGAAGAGCCGGCGCTGTTGATGCGTGAGGACGGTTCCTATTTGGTGGCCGGATGGACGCCGATCGACGAATTCATCGAGCATATTCGTGTGCCTGTGGATGACGATCCGGATTTTACCACTGTCGCAGGCTATGTGCTGGATGAGTTGAAACGCATTCCGGCGCTGGGCGAAAGTTTCGTCAAGAATGGCTGGAAATTCGAGGTCGTCGATCTGGATGGCCGGCGCATCGACAAGCTGCTGGTCTCGCCGGTCCTGGCAGACGATCCGGATTGATTTCATCCGCGATTGCCTGTGGGTTTCAACGAGAAGACACAGGCATCTTCTTTTACTTTCTGTTAGGAAACACGGATTGAACAACGTGGCTGCATCCTGCTCCAGGAATGCGCCACCATTCCATCATGAGGGTTTATAAAGGTGCAGGTCGGGATCGATATGGGAACAGTGGCGGGTGGCCAACCTGCCAGGCTCGATATCGAGGAGCTATTGGCGACCCGACTTCTTGTTCAAGGCAATTCCGGCTCCGGCAAATCGCATCTTCTGCGGCGTCTGCTGGAGCAATCTGCCCAATGGGTGCAGCAGGTGATCATCGATCCCGAAGGGGATTTCGTGACGCTCTCGGAAAAATACGGCCATCTGGTCGTAGACGGGGAGCGCAGCGATGCCGAATTGATCGGGATTGCCAACCGCATCCGCCAGCACCGGGTTTCCTGCGTGCTGACGCTGGAAGGGTTGGATATCGAGCAACAGATGCGCGCAGCCGGGGTGTTCCTGAACGGGTTGTTTGATGCCGAGCGCGAATATTGGTATCCGGTGCTGGTCGTGGTCGACGAGGCGCAGATGTTTGCCCCCTCGGTCGGCGGTGATGTCTCCGAAGACGCCCGCAAACTGTCGCTTGGCGCCATGACCAACTTGATGTGCCGTGGCCGAAAGCGTGGCCTGGCAGGTGTGATCGCTACCCAGCGACTGGCAAAGCTTGCCAAGAATGTTGCGGCTGAAGCCTCCAATTTTCTGATGGGCCGCACCTTTCTCGATATCGATATGGCGCGTGCCGCCGATCTTCTCGGTATGGATCGCCGCCAGGCGGAAATGTTCCGCGACCTGAAGCGCGGCAATTTTGTTGCCCTTGGCCCGGCGCTGTCACGCCGTCCCTTGCCGATTGTCATCGGTGACGTGGAGACATCAGCGCGTTCCTCCAGTCCGAAACTGATGCCCTTGCCCGATGCGCCGCAGGACGTGGAAGACCTGATTTTCACGCCGGACCCGGAAGAGTTTACCCGCCCGCTCGTTCGCCGTGCGCCGCCAGCCCCGCGTCCTACCACCGATATTCTGGCCGAACTCGCCCGTGCAACGCCGGTGAGCGTCGAGGATGTCGCCCCACAGAGATCGTCACAGCCGGAAATCACCGCCGAGGAACGCGAGGAGCGGATGGCGGCGGTGCTGGCAGAAATTCTCGATGATCCACAGGCGGCCTATCGCACCGATTCCGTTCTCTATCAGGAATTCCTGGTTCGAGCCCGCATGCGCCGGGTCGGCGGTCCGCCGATGGCGATGGGTGAGTTTCGTCGCCGTGTCGCCGTGGCGAGGGCCGATGTCGATGAAGAAACCGCATCCTCTGATCGCTGGCAAGAGGCGCTGTCCTTGTCAACGCGGGTTTCGGATGACCTACAGGGCGTTTTCCTGCTGATCGCCAAGGCGGCCATCCGGTCCGAGCCTTGCCCCTCAGATTTGCGGATTGCCCGAGCTTACGGCACCCATTCCGCCCGCCGCGCCCGCCGGTTGCTTGGATATTTCGAGGAGCAGGGCATGGTCGTGGTGCATACGGATTTTTCCGGAAAACGCATCGTTGCCTTTCCTGATCTGGAATCCGAAACCAAGCCGGGTGATCCGAATGCAGCCGATATGCCGGATAACCGCACTGCTGCGGAATAGAGCTTATGCCACGGTTTTGAACCTGGAGCCTTGCTGACTGGCCAAGTTGTGCCGCAATGGCTGCCCATGATGGGCTGATGACCAAGTTTCCCCTAGCCCTCCGACGGAGGCATGTCCTGAGCTTTGCTTCTTTCAGTTTCCTGGGTCTCGTGACATCAGGGCAAGCCGCATCCCTGGCGCCCGGTGAAGTGCCGCTCTGGTCTGGCCGGGCGCCAGGCGGGGGCGGGCCTCGGCTTGGCCGACGCACCATTCACAAGGCGGCATTGCTGCGGATCGCCACGCCAACCCTGCGGATGGTCCGTCCTCAAACCCCAAATGGTACAGCCGTATTGATTGCACCCGGCGGCGGCTATCATTTCGTGGAGGAACGTAAGGAGGGCGAGGCGGCCGCGCAATGGCTGGCCGCGCGTGGCGTTACTGCTTTCATTCTCACCTACCGTCTTCCAGGTGAAGGCTGGTTCGTTGGGCCGCGCGCGCCATTGCAGGATGCTCAGCGGGCCTTGCGGTTGATCCGGGCGCAGGGTGATGCGCTTGGCCTCGACCCTCAGAAAATTGGCAGCATGGGATTTTCCGCCGGTGGGCATTTGATGGGCATGCTATCGACCCGCTTTGCCGAGCCGATCTATTCCTCGGTGGATAATGCCGATACGCTGTCGGCAAGGCCGGATTTCACCCTGCTGGCCTATCCGGTGATTACTCTGAAGGCTCCCTATAATCATACCTGGACCCGGGTTGAGATGGTTGGTAAACATCCAAGCGATGCCGATGTAGCGGCCTGGTCGGTGGAAACCCATGTTGGTTCCACTTGCCCGCCGGTCTTTCTGGCCCATGCCAAGGACGATCCGGTTGCCAATATCGAGCATTCCAGGCTGATGCAGGCTGCTTGCCGCAAGGCTGGCGTTTCCGCCGATCTGGTCGAACTTGAGCAAGGCGGTCACGGCTTTGCCATGGGCGAGGGAAGCATGGGGAAAACGCCACGACCGCCGGTGCTCTGGACCCCGGCGCTTGAGGCATGGATGCGGGGTCGCAATCTGGTTTGATCCAGCATCGTACCGAAAAGTGGAACCCGGTTTTCGGGCAATACGATGCGAGAAGAAAAGCATCGTACCGAAAAGTGGTTTTCGGCACGATGCGATAGCGCGTCAGTCTGCCCGTTCTTCCCAGACCTTTGCCAGTTCCACAATGGTTTTCACCGCGACTTCCATGTCCTGAACGCTTATCCATTCCAGCGGCGAGTGATAGGCATGACCACCGGTATAGATATTGGGGCAGGGCAGGCCCATGAAGGATAGTCGCGAGCCATCGGTTCCGCCGCGAATGCTATGCAGCACGGGGGTGAGGCCAACGCGGCACACCGCTTCCTCGAGATTGTCCATCACCATCGGATATTGGTCGAGCACCACTTTCATGTTGCGATACTGCTGCTTGACCTCGAATGTATAGGTCGATCCGGGATAGTCGCGCATCACATCGCGGGTGATCTCTTCCAGCAGCGCTTCTTTCTGCGTTAAGCCTTCATCCACAAAATCTCGGATGATGAATTTCAGGTGCGCTTCATCCATGGAACCACTGATGTCGGTGGGGTGAATGAAGCCCTGGCGGCCCTCGGTGGTTTCCGGCGCCTGGTCCTTTGGCAGCCGGGCAATGATAGCGCTGGCGATCTTGATGGCATTTTCCATCCGGCCCTTGGCCGTGCCGGGATGGATGGCAACCCCGGTAATGGTGATCTCGACGCCGTCCGCCGAAAATGTCTCGTTCTCGATCTCGCCGACCGTGCTGCCATCCATGGTGTAGCCAAAGGCTGCGCCCAGCTTTTTAAGGTCGACCTTATCGGCCCCGCGCCCGATTTCCTCATCGGTGGTGAAAAGGATTTTAATGGCGCCATGCCGGATGTGCGGGTTGTCGATCAGGAACTGCGCTGCCGTCATGATTTCGGCAATGCCAGCCTTGTCGTCTGCACCCAACAATGTTGTGCCGTCGGTGGTGACAATGTCATGGCCGATTTGACTGTTGAGCTGCGGATTGTTGCTGACCCGGATGATCTGATTGGCATCGCCGGACAGAACGATATCTCCGCCCTGATAGTTTTTCAGTAGCTGCGGCTTCACATTCGTGCCGGTGAAATCCGGTGCCGTATCCATATGCGAGCAGAAGCAGATGACTGGCACCGGCTTGTCTACATTGGCTGGAATGGTGGCATAGACATTGCCGTGCTCATCCAGATGCGCGTCGGACAGGCCCATGGAGAGCAATTCGCTGACCAGCACATGGCCGAGGTTTTTCTGTTTTTCCGTGGAGGGCTGGCTGGTTGATTCGGGGTCTGATTGTGTGTCGATGACGACATAGCGCAGGAAACGGTCGAGAATTGTATCGGGCATGCGGGCGGTCCATCACGGTTTGTGGCTATGGTTGGTGGCCACGGTTTGGGGCGGGGTCGGGCTTTGCCCATCCGCGGGATATGCGATGCCGATCTGCGGCACCTGCAATTTTACAGTATTCGATTTGCGACATTCTTGACGCAAAAGAGATCCTGTAAATGTAAGCGTTTCACAAGACGCAGGTTTGCTCAACCCATTTGTAATGCATCCGCATTTTTATCTCTCACCATTGGCTGCGGACAATACTCAAGCAAACACTGTTGGAAATGACCCTGTGTAGGCGCGGCTCCGTGACCTGACATCCGCCGCGTTATTGTTCGTCAAGACTAAAAGGATGCCATAATATTTATTTTTCTCTATGCATCCTAAGAGAGTATTTTGACTTTATATTGCGATGCAGAAAAATAGCTGTTCTTTGATGAGGACTCGTGGAATTGAACGGAATTTGAAAATTTCAATATTTTAAATCGCTATGACGTTCATCAAGTTTAGCATTCAAATCGTTGTAATTCATATGTAAAATATCTGGAATTTTTACCGATCGATAAACGAGATTTTGAAATAATAACGGAAAAGTGATTGATGTTTTTGCTGCGTAGCAACAAAAATCACATTTTCGTCCTCGAAATAAATTACTCTCGGTTGTGTAGGCGGGGAATAGTTAAAGGGATCGGTTTGGTCCAGCCCTGCACGATAACCAGCCGGATTGCTGTCTTAAATCCGCGTAGCTCACAACACGGATGCAATGCATTCCGGCTTCAATATCTAGCCAGCTATTTATCAGGAGGATTTTTGCAATGAGTGATTTTTTGAAGCGCGTTTCGAGTTTTCGTGAAGAAGTATTTCCGACCCATTCTGGTCTCTATCGTAAATTGGCCCGGGAAGGGCAGCAGCCTCAGGCCTTGATGATTTCCTGCGCTGACAGCCGGGTCATGCCGGAAGTGATTACCCAGTCCGGCCCTGGCGAACTGTTCGTATGCCGCAATGCGGGCAACATCGTACCACCGTTCTCGACCATGAATGGCGGCGTTTCCTCGGCTATCGAATATGCTGTCGTGGCGCTTGGTGTGCGCGACATCGTCGTGTGCGGCCATTCCGATTGCGGCGCCATGAAGGGCCTGTGCAATCACGAACTCCTGGCGCCGATGCCCAATGTAGCCGCCTGGTTGCGCCATAGCCACGCCGCTTATTCCATCGTTTGCGAGGCTTATCCTGATGATCTGCCGCACAAGGACAAGGTGCGGGCCGTGGCGATGGAAAATGTGGTCATTCAAATCGATCACCTGAAGACCCACCCCTCGGTCGCCGCCAAACTCGCCACCAATGACATTAACCTGCATGGCTGGTTCTTCGACATCGAGACCGGTGAGGTCCAGGTTTATGATGGCGCAGAGAAACGCTTCCTGGTGATCGAGGGTGAAAAGCCGCTGCCAGTGGCGGTGTCCGGACGTGCCACGCCGCATATCATGGCCGATCCTCTCGTAGCGGTGGCGGCGGAGTGAAACGATGGAAAAAACCAGTTCAGCTCTGACACGCGACATTGCTTCGTCCATCGTTGTCTTTCTCGTCGCCATCCCGCTTTGCCTCGGCATTGCCATCGCCTCCGGCGTGCCGGTGGCGATGGGCCTCGTCTCCGGCATTGTCGGCGGCATCGTTATCGGCGTCATCGCCGGTTCACCCTTGCAGGTCTCTGGCCCGGCGGCAGGCCTTGCGGTGATCGTCTTCGGCTTCGTTGAGGAATATGGACTTGTTCTTCTGGGGCCGGTGCTGATCGTCGCCGGATTTTTGCAGGTTCTGGCCGGCTATCTCAAACTGGGTTCCTGGTTTCGCGCCATTTCCCCCGCTGTCGTGCATGGCATGCTGGCGGGAATCGGTATCCTGATCGTGCTGGGTCAGGTCCATGTGTTGATGGATGCCAAGCCCGCTGCGGGTGGCGTTGAAAACGTTGCCGCCATGGATGAGACCATCGGCAAGGTGTTCAGCGGTAGCCTTAGCAATCACAGTATGGCGCTGATGATCGGCCTGATTTCCTTGCTGGCCATGGTTGGCTGGGAAAAATTGCGGCCGGCACGGTTGCGGCTGGTGCCGGGGGCATTGATCGGCGTTGCCGCCGGAACCTTGCTGACGGTCGGCCTCGATTTGCCGATTGCCCGTGTCCAGGTTCCGGCCACCCTGCTGGAAGGCATTCGCTTACCAACGATGGAAAGCTTTGCCGGGCTTGCCCAGCCAGGCGTGATCGCCACCGTGCTGATCATCGCCGTCATCGCCAGCGCCGAAACCCTGCTATCGGCTGCTGCCGTCGACAGGATGCATGATGGTGAGCGCACCCGCTTCAATAAGGAACTGGTGGCGCAGGGCGTCGGCAATAGCCTGTGCGGTCTGCTGGGCGCTCTGCCGGTAACCGGCGTCATCGTTCGCTCGTCTGCCAATATCCAGGCAGGCGCTGCAACACGTCGTTCCACCATTCTCCATGGGGTCTGGATCTTGGCTCTGGTGGCGCTTCTGCCGCAATTGCTGGGGGTCGTGCCTTTGACCGCTCTGGCGGCGGTGCTTTTGGTGACTGGCTGGCGACTGGTGAGCTTGCAGCATGTGCGCCACCTGTTCGATCATCACGGCTGGGTGCCCGTCGCGGTGTGGGGAGTAACGGTCAGCCTTGTTGTCGTGCAGGATTTGCTGGTTGGCGTGGCCGTCGGTCTGTTTCTTTCGATCATGGAAATCATCCCGTTCCTGCGTCGCAAGCTGCATATTGACCATCACGAGAATGACGAGTCGATCCAGTTGAAGCTGAAAGGCGTCGGGACCTGCCGGGACGTTCCGGCATTGCTGGCCACACTGGAATCCCTTCCAGACGGAAAGAAGGTGCTGATTACGCCCGCGGGCCTGCATTATGTCGACCACACCTATGCCGAAACCCTGACGGAATGGGTGACGCGTGAAAGACGGGCAGGGCGGCCGCTTGAGGTGAGCAGGTCCAATCAGCTTGCTCCGAAAGTTGCGTCCATGGTGGATCGGCTCTGCGTCAAGCCCGCATAAAGAAAACCACATGTCAGCTACAAAAAAGGGGCGGCCCATGAAGCCGCCCCTTCTTTTATATTGGCTGTTGGCTAGAGAGAAGGTTACCCTTCGATAACATCCTTTTTCTCGTCCTTGCGGGTCGCCCACAGCGATCCAACAATACCAGCCGCGAGGATGGCCAGCGTGATCGTCAGCGACAGCAGCGGCGGGATCTTGGTAATGCCCAGCATGTCGGCAAGGAAGATCTTCGAACCGATGAAGATTAGCACCACCGACAACGCATATTTGAGATAGACGAAGCGATGGATCAGGGCGGACAGCGCGAAATACAGGGCGCGCAGGCCGAGGATGGCGAAGATGTTCGACGTGTAGACGATATAGGGATCAGTGGTGATCGCAAAAATCGCCGGGATCGAATCAACCGCAAACACCAGGTCAACGAATTCCACCATGATCAGCGCCAGAAGCAGCGGCGTGATATAGGTTTTCAGCTTACCAGTCGTTTCGTCCTGCTTGCGCACCACGAAACGGTCGCCTTCCAGCTTATCGGTGACGGGTAGAAACCGCCGTGCCAGCTTCAAGGCCGGGTTGTTGGCGACATCATATTCGCTATCTGCCGATAGCAGCATTTTGACGCCGGTAAACACCAGGAAGGCCGCGAAGAAATACAGAACCCAGTGATAGCTTTCGACAATCGCCGCACCCGCCGCGATCATGATGCCGCGCAGCACGATGACGCCAAGAATACCGTAGAGCAGCACCCGGTGCTGGTAGGCGCGAGGGATGGCGAAATAGCCGAAGATCATGGCGATAACGAAGATATTGTCCATCGCCAGGCTTTTTTCGATGACAAAGCCTGTCAGATATTCAAGTCCGGCCTGCGGACCTGATTGCCACCATATCCAGCCGCCGAACAACACGCCCAGAGTGATGTAGAAGGCCGAGAAAGCAAAGCTTTCGGCCATACCGATTTCCTTGCTATTCTTGTGCAGAACACCAAGGTCGAGAACCAGAAGAAATAGAACGACTGCAATGAAGAAAAGCCACATCCATGTTGGCTTGCCCATAAAATCGACCCAAAGAAAATCCATCGAGGGTTTCCTTTGCCGGAGGGTTTTTGTTGCAGTTCCGACATCACGGGTATCCGGCACTCGCGTCAGAGGGGCCCGGAACTGCTGATGTTTGTGTAAGTGTGGCGGATGGGCGACGAGTTCAAGGCCGGTGCTTGACATTTGTGACGGCTCTGCGTAGAGACCCATCCAACGCCGGGTGGAAACGCCCGGTGTTTTTACGACATGTCCCGTGGAGGCTCCGCTTTTTAGGTGTGAGCCGCCTGTCAGGAAAGCCGAAAGGCGATCCAGAGGAGGGCGTGTTTCCCAAAATGGGTCCTCAAAGACCCAATAACAACAAGAGGAAATACGATGAGCAAGCGCGCATCTTCCAAGTACAAAATCGACCGCCGCATGGGCGAAAATATCTGGGGCCGCCCGAAGTCCCCGGTTAACCGTCGCGAATATGGCCCCGGCCAGCACGGTCAGCGCCGCAAGGGCAAGCTTTCCGACTTCGGTGTGCAGCTGCGCGCCAAGCAGAAGCTGAAGGGTTACTACGGCGACCTGCGTGAAAAGCAGTTCCGCGCCACCTACGACGAAGCCAACCGTCGCAAGGGCGATACCTCGGAAAACCTGATCGGCCTGCTGGAATCGCGTCTGGACGCCATCGTCTACCGCGCCAAGTTCGTGCCGACGGTGTTTGCTGCTCGCCAGTTCGTCAATCACGGCCACGTTTCGGTCAATGGCGTTAAGGTCAATATCGGTTCCTACCGCTGCAAGGCTGGTGACGTTATTGAAGTGCGTCAGAAGTCCAAGCAGCTGGCCATCGTTCTGGAAGCCACGCAGCTCGCAGAACGTGATGTTCCCGATTACATCGAAGTCGATCACAACAAGATGGTTGCGACCTTTGTTCGCGTTCCTGGCCTGTCGGACGTTCCTTACGCCGTCATCATGGAACCACAGCTGGTCGTCGAATTCTACTCGCGTTGATTTCGATCTGAAATTCGAGAAAGCCGCCTTTACGGGCGGCTTTTTCTGTTTGCAGCGCAGCAAAATTCGATAATGATGCCTGTCGGCTTCTGCACGAAAAACGTGACTGTCATGCATCTGCCGGGATGAGCAACAGCTCGGCATGGGGAAACCAGATGGATTTGCAGGCAATTGTTGACGAGATTGTCGGTGAGATGCAGCCCCGACTCGGGGAAGGCAAGGTCGCGGACTATATTCCCGAGCTTGCGACGATCGATCCGAAGCAATTCGGCATTGCCATCACCACCGTCGATGGCCAGACCTTCACCGCAGGCGATGCGTCGGTGCCATTTTCGATCCAGAGCATTTCCAAGGTGTTCATGCTGACGCTTGCGCTTGGCAAAACGGGTGAGGGCGTGTGGAAGCGAGTCGGGCGCGAGCCCTCCGGCTCATCCTTCAACTCCATCGTCCAGCTGGAGCACGAGCATGGCATTCCGCGCAACCCCTTCATCAATGCGGGCGCCATCGTTGTGACGGATATGGTGCTGGCCGGACACAAGCCGCGCGAAGCCATCGGTGAGTTTCTGCGGTTCATGCAGTTCCTGGCTGATGACGACGGCATTACCATTGACCGGAAGGTGGCGCAGTCCGAGCAGACGACCGGCTATCGCAATTTCGCGCTGGCCAATTTCATGCGCGGCTTCGGCAATCTCGATCACGCCGTGGAAATGGTGCTGGGTGTTTATTTCCATCAATGCGCGTTGGCGATGAGCTGTGTGCAACTCTCCCATGCGGGTCTGTATCTTGCCAACCGGGGTACAAATCCGCTTAGTGGCTTTTCCGTGGTCTCGCCGAAGCGGGCGCGGCGCATCAACGCCTTGATGCTGACCTGTGGCCATTACGATGGCTCCGGGGATTTCGCCTATCATGTCGGCCTGCCCGGCAAGAGCGGCGTGGGCGGCGGCATCCTGGCAATAGCGCCGGGCAAGGCCTCTATTGCAGTATGGTCTCCGGGATTGAACAAAGTCGGCAATTCGGCGCTTGGATCGGAAGCGCTCGAACTGCTGGCAACCCGGACTGGCTGGTCGGTTTTTGGAAATTGACGCTAGAATGGCGTTGGCTTTTCGGTGAGAGGCAATGCCGGAAGAATCCAGGGTCGATAAGCATAAAGTTCGGCGCGCATTCATGCCGTGACTATGATATAGCGGGCAAAAGGCCTGCAGGAGTGGGACAAGTCTTGAACGTGATCTCGGATATGAAAATCAATGCGGCGCCGCTATGCATCGTTGCCGATGGCTATGGGCTGTCGCCGGGCGTCAATCAGGCGATCAGGACGCTGCTTAGCGAGGGCAAGGTGCGTGGCACCGGCTGCATGACCGTGTTTGCCGATTGGCGCGACGAGGCTTCTCTGTTGCTGCCCGTGATCGACAGATGTGGCGGCGCCATCGGCCTGCATCTGACGCTGACCAATTTCCTGCCTTTGAGCGGGGTGCAGCCCATGTGTTCTTTCCGACGCCGTCTGACCCAGTCCTTCATGGGCGGTGTCGACAAGGGCAAGCTGCAACGCGAGCTTGATGCGCAACTCAATGCTTTTATCGATGTGATTGGCCGCGTGCCTGATTATATCGACGGCCATCAACACATTCATTTCCTGCCCGTCGTGCGGGAATGGCTGGTGGCGCGCCGCGATTTGCTGATCAGCCCGCGCGGCAACAGTCCCTGGTTGCGCGGTGAGCCGGATGCACGGCTGGCGACCAGCCTTGCCCAGCGTGCCAAGATCAGCCTCGTGCAGCGCATGGCCCGCGGTTTCAACACGGAAATGCAGGCGGCGGGCTATACGATCAAGGGACCGTTGACCGGTTTTTACGAGCGCGGCAAGCCGAACGGCTTTGCCGACGCGCTTCGCTATTTTCGCAGCCATGCGCCGCGTGATGCCGTTGTCATGTGTCATCCCGGTCATTCGGATGCGATCTTGCGGGCGCGTGATCGGCTAATGATGGCGCGCGAGGTTGAATTTGCCGAGCTGATGCGCCAGTAAGGGTATATCCGTCCGACAGGCGTAATTTTCACGGATCGACCGTATTAGACAAATCAGCGGACAGGGGCGCATCCGAATATGAACCTTGCATTGGCGGAACGTACAGAGGCCGATGAGGCCGACGACGCGCAGGAGAGCGTCCGCCATCCGCTGTTTAATGACGCACCGCAGTCAGTCTCCTTCAACAAGCTTCGCAAACGGTTGCTGCGCCAAGTGCGTCAGGCAATCGATGACTTTGGCATGTTGAACGGCCAGAAGCGCTGGCTGATCGGGCTTTCCGGAGGCAAGGACAGCTATGGCCTCTTAGCGCTGCTGATGGACCTGAAATGGCGCGGCCTGCTGCCCGTCGAGTTGATCGCCTGCAATCTCGATCAGGGGCAGCCTAATTTTCCCAAGCATGTGCTGCCGGATTATCTGAAATCGATTGGCGTTGCCCATCGTATCGAATACCGAGACACCTATTCCATTGTGAAGGAAAAGGTCCCGGCGGGCGGCACCTATTGTTCGCTTTGCTCGCGACTGCGGCGCGGTAATCTCTACCGCATCGCCCGCGAAGAAGGCTGTGACGCTCTGGTGCTCGGCCATCACCGCGAAGACATTCTCGAAACCTTCTTCATGAATTTTTTCCATGGTGGCCGGTTGGCGGCCATGCCGGCCAAGCTGCTGAATGATGAGGGCGATCTGTTCGTGATGCGGCCGCTGGCCTATGCGGCGGAAGACGATCTCGCCAAATTCGCCGCGGCCATGCAGTTTCCAATCATTCCCTGCGATCTCTGCGGCTCGCAGGACGGCTTGCAGCGCAATGCCATGAAGGACATGCTGGCCGGGATCGAAGCCAAAATGCCGGGCCGCAAGGATGCGATGCTGCGGGCGCTGTCGCATGTGAACCCGTCGCATCTGCTTGATCCGGCACTTTTTGATTTTTCCGGGCTGACTGTCACGAAGCCGTCATAAGGCAGGCGCATCGAGTTTTTGACATTTCACCAGCCTTAAGAAAGTGCCTCCCGTGTTTCAAGACCGTGATATCGACGCCGTCCTGCAAATCGTCAAGGACGCCGCCGCCAGCCAGATCGTGCCTCGTTTTCGCCGTCTGGGTGTTTCCGATATTTCCGAGAAGAAATCCTCTATCGATCTCGTCACCGAGGCCGATCTTCTGTCGGAAAAGCAGATGACGGACGCCTTTCTCGCCCGCTGGCCCGGTGCCCTCATCGTCGGTGAGGAGGCTTGCGAAACCAATCCAGGCGTGATCGACGCCTTGAGGGATGCCGAACTGGCATTCGTCATCGACCCGGTCGATGGAACCTTCAATTTTCAGGCAGGCCTGCCGTTGCATGCCACCAATCTCGCCGTCGTGGTGCGGGGGGAGACCGTCGCGGGGATTATCCACGAATCGGTGCTTGGCGATACGCTGGTGGCCGCTCGCGGTGCCGGTGCACAGTTCCTGCGCGCCGATGGTGAGCGCGTGCCGGTAAAAGTGGCTGCCCCTTGCGATCTCTCGTCCATGGTGGGAACGATTTCCATCAATGAATTGACGGGCGAGGAAAAGCGCCGCATTGCCGGTAATCTCACCAAAGCGAAGATGGCCTTCGCCTTCAATTGCTCGGCCTATGAATATTGGCTGGTTGCCACCGGCAAGGTCCATTTCATCGGTCATTACAAATTGATGCCCTGGGACCATCTGGCCGGTGTGCTTATCCACCAGGAAGCGGGCGGGGTGACTGCCCGGTTCGATGGCAGCCCCTATCGTCCTGGCGACATAACCGGCGGTATTCTGACGGCACCGGATCGCGACAGCTGGGAGATGGTCCTACGCGAAGTGATCCAGGCGCGATAACAATCCGTTCAATAATCACCGCTGGCCGTCTGCAAATGGCAATTTCTGCGCTTGTTTGGTGCATTCGCATTTTCGGACGGAAAACCGCTTCGCACTTTTTCTGAAATGCTTGTACTCACGTACGTTAAGTACGCTCCGTTCCGGTTCTCGAAATCACCATTTTCGCCAGGCCAAAGGCAATTCTTGAACAGACTGTGAGACGAACGACATTTTAAAAGGAACAGACATGGCCGATATCGACATCGCAGCCCTTGCCAATCTTCTGCAGGAAGCGGCAGTGAAGGAAATCCTGCCGCGTTTTCGCAATCTGGGCGAAGGCGATGTGCGGATGAAAACCGAAGCCATTGATCTGGTCACCGAGGCCGATGAAGCTGCCGAGAGACTGATCCACAGCCGTATCAAGGAGCTTATGCCCGATGCTGTGTTCATAGGCGAGGAAGCGGTTGCCGCCGATCCGACCCTGCTCGACAAGCTGGCGGATGCCGAGTTGGCCGTGGTTGTCGATCCCATCGATGGCACCTTTAATTTCGCTGCCGGACTGCCGCTGTTCGGGGTCATGCTCAGTGTCGTGCGTCAGGGCGAAACAGTTGCGGGCCTGATTTACGACCCGATGGGCAATGATTGGGCAATCGTTGAAAAGGGCAGCGGTGCCTGGCTCTGCAAACCCGATGGCAACCAGGAAAAGATGGAGGTGCGCCCGGCACCCGATCTCGCGCAGATGATCGGCATTGCCAATGTTGGTTTCTTCGAGCTGGAGGCGCGCCGCAAGCTGCTGGTCAATCTGGCCGAGGTGCGGCTGTTCACCAGCTATCGCTGTGCAGCCCACGAATACCGCATTCTCTGCCAGGGCCATATGCATTTTGCCATGTATAATAAGCTAATGCCTTGGGATCATCTGGCTGGAACGCTGATGGCTCAGGAGGCAGGTGCCTATGCTGCCCGGTTCGACGGCTCCGCCTACCTGCCGCACCACACCAGCGGCGGCCTGCTGATCGCTCCAGACAAAGAGAGCTGGACGGAATTGCGGGAAAAGATTTTCAACGTTTGAAGTCTTGGCTTATCCAATAAAAAAGCCACGGCAGGTGATCTGCCGTGGCTTTTTTGTTCATATATCAGAGTTTCAGACCTTTGGATTATGTGGCTGGAACAGCTTACCCTTTTCGGCAATCAGCACGAACACAAGCCCTATGACGCCCAGGAAGAAGTAGCCGGCGACCAGCGGTCGGGATGTTCCATCGAAGGCCTGACCGACGATAGCGCCGAGAACAGAGCCGCCGACGGTCGAAATGAAGCCAAGCACCGAGGAGGCCGTTCCGGCGACATGGCCGAGCGGTTCGATGGCAAGCGTCTGGAAATTGCCACCGATCCAGCCGAACTGGAACATCGAGACGGCAAAGAATGCCATGAATATCACGAAGGGCAATGGTGTCGGCCCAAAGGTTTCAGCCAGTAACCACAGGGCATTGATGGTGATGAAGCCGAGAAGTGAGCCGTGAGACAGGCGCCGCATGCCAATCCGGCCCACCAGCTTCGAGTTGACGTAGGACGACAGCGCCATGAAAATTGCCACGGCAGCAAAGGCGAATGGAAACCAGACGCCCAGACCATAAATGCCCATATAGATCTGCTGGGCCGAGTTGATGAAACCGAACAGCGCCCCGAAGATGAAGGTGCTTGCCAATGTGTAGAACAGGGCGATGCGGTTTGTCAGGACGATCTTGAAGCCCTGGAGAATGACTTTTGGGGTGAATTCTCGCCGATTTTCCGGATCGAGTGTTTCCGGCAGTCGCATGTGCATCCAGATGCTGGTGAGAATGCCGCCAACGGCAATGAACAGGAAGATCAGGTGCCAGTTGCCGAAGAACATGATGATCTGACCGGTTCCGGGGGCGACGACCGGGATGATCATGAACACCATCATGATCAGCGACATCACTTCTGCCATCTGCCGGCCACCGTAGACATCTCGCACGATAGAAATGGTGATGACTCGGGTTCCCGCCGAGCCGGCGCCCTGGATGAAGCGCAGGATCAGCAATCCGGCGAAGCTTGGCACAATGGTGATGGCCAGCGCCGCCAGAACATAGACGATAAGACCGATCAACATCGGCGTGCGCCGCCCGAACCGATCTGACAGCGGGCCATAGATCAATTGCGCGCAGCCAAACCCGATCAGGTAGGACGTCACGACATATTGCCGGTAGTTTTCATTGGCGACATTGAGGGCTTCGCCGATCTGCTGCAAGGCAGGAAGCATGATGTCGATCGCCAGCGCGTTCATTGCCATCAATGCGGCGCAGAGAAAGACGAATTCCAGCTTGCTCATGCCTTGCAAGGCAGCTGGAGCGGAACGAAGGGGAGCTGTCATGGGAAAACATGTCCTGGAAAATCAAAAGGCGTCGCAAGGCGCGACGCCTTCATCAGATACTGCATTAATCCCTCAATCGGAATCGATTATGAGAGCTGTGCTGTCGATGGGGTTGTAGCTGGCCGCAGGGTGCGTCAAATTTGCCGCACCGCAATATGCGCAAGGGGGTAGAAGGGGACAAGCCCGGAATACCACCGGGCTTTGTCCGTTTCGCGTCAGGCTGCGCCGCGAACGGCAATACCCTTTTCCTCAAGATGGGACTGCAACTCACCAGCCTGGAACATTTCCCGGACGATATCGCATCCGCCGATGAATTCGCCCTTCACATAGAGCTGCGGAATGGTCGGCCAGTTGGAATAGCTCTTGATGCCTTCGCGAATTTCCTGGTCGGCGAGCACATTGATGCCCTTGTAGTCGATGCCGAGATAATCGAGCATCTGCACGACCTGGCCCGAAAATCCGCATTGCGGAAACTGGGGCGTGCCCTTCATGAAAAGCACGACGTCACTGCTTTTGACAGCATTATCAATGAATTCGTTTACACCGCTCATGGATTTATCCTTTCACATGCGGGTCAAGGCCGCAGTATTCCATTGCCTATATAGGCGCATTTTGCCGAAATTTCAAAAGTCAAAACGGTGGTTAACCGTTATCAGCCCCGGTTGCGGGTGACCCGCCGGGCCTGACGGGCAGCTTTGTTGCGGGTGTTTGCCCGTGTCGGCTCGACCTTTTTGTCGGCAGCAGGAGCATTCAACCGTTGCAGCCGGGCCTGCTTGTACTTCTTTCGGTCGGACATTTCAGCTTTCACCGATTTGATCAGTGAGGAGAAAAACGAGGTAATCGGGTTGCTCATGATGATGTGATACCGTCAGGCTTCGGGGATGGAGGTTTGCAGGGCGAGCGCATGCAGCACCCCGCCCATATTGCCTTTCAGGGCATCGTAAACCATCTGGTGCTGCTGCACGCGCGACTTGCCGCGAAAGGCTTCTGCCACGACTTCAGCGGCGTAGTGATCGCCATCGCCTGCCAGATCGCGGATGACGACCTTGGCGCCGGGAATACCCGCTTTGATCATGTCTTCGATATCGCCGGGCTTCATAGCCATGGTTCTGCTCCCATTCTGATCTTTTTGCGCGCCTGATCTTTACTGCGCGGCGGCCAGGGTTTCAGCCTTGCCATCCATGAAATCAGGGAACCACGATTCATGCGTGTTGCGCAATTCCTCAACGGTGATTGTACACATACCGTCGATGACAAGCGCGTCACCGCCAACCTTGCCAAGACGGCGGAACGGTACGCCAGCGCCTTCGGCATTGGCGCAGATGAAATTGGCGAGATCGGCTGGAACCGTTACCACATAGCGGGCCTGGTCTTCACCAAACAGCAGGGCATGGGCCGGACCGCGGCTTTCCGACAAGTCGATGGTAAGGCCCTTGGCCGAGGCCATGGCCATCTCGGCCAGAGCAATCCCCAGGCCACCGGAGGAAATGTCATGGCAGGCGGTTACCTGACCATTGCGGATCGCCGAGCGGATGAAATCGCCATTGCGGCGCTCGGCATGCAAATCCACCTCAGGCGCCGGGCCATCGGTGCGGCCAAGAAGGTCGCGCAGATAGATAGAGCTACCGAGATGGGAGCCATCGGTGCCGATCAGCAGGACATGATCGCCGTCCTGGGCGCCGCCGATTTTCGCCATCCGGCTCCAATCGGGCAGTAGGCCAACGCCGGCAATGGTCGGGGTCGGGAGGATCGCGACGCCATTGGTTTCATTATACAGCGAGACATTGCCCGAGACGATCGGGAAATCCAGTGCCCGGCAGGCTTCGCCAATACCCTTGATGGCTTCCACCAGTTGTCCCATGATTTCAGGCTTTTCGGGATTGCCGAAATTGAGATTGTCGGTGGCGGCCAGCGGCTCGGCGCCCGTCGCGGTAATGTTGCGCCAGCATTCGGCTACGGCCTGTTTGCCGCCTTCAAACGGATCGGCTTCGACATAACGCGGCGTGACGTCCGAGGAGAATGCCAGTGCCTTGGTCGGATGATTTTCCACCCGCACCACGCCAGCGTCACCGCCGGGAAGCTGAAGCGAATTGCCCTGGATCAGTGTGTCATATTGTTCATACACCCAGCGGCGGCTGGACTGGTTGGCCGAACCGACCAGCGACAGAATTGCGGCGCGGTAATCGGCTGGCTCTTCGACCAGATTGGCGGGCAGCAGGCCGCGCTTGTCTGATTCGCGCCAGGGCCGGTCATATTCGGGTGCCTGGTCGCCGAGATCCTTGATCGGCAGATTGGCGACTTCCTCGCCTTGATGCAGGATGCGGAAACGCAGGTCGTCGGTGGTCTTGCCGACAATGGCGAAATCCAGGCCCCATTTGACGAAGATCGCCTTGGCGACCTCTTCTTTGGAGGGCTCCAGCACCATCAGCATGCGCTCCTGGCTTTCCGAGAGCATCATTTCATAGGCGGTCATGTTTTCTTCACGCACCGGCACAGTGTCGAGGTCGAGCTCGATGCCGAGATCGCCCTTGGCGCCCATTTCCACCGCCGAACAGGTGAGACCGGCGGCGCCCATGTCCTGGATGGCGATGACCGCGCCGGTCTTCATCAGCTCAAGGCAGGCTTCCAGCAGGCATTTTTCGGTGAAGGGGTCGCCGACTTGTACGGTTGGGCGCTTTTCCTCGATGGACTCGTCGAACTCCGCCGACGCCATGGTCGCGCCGCCGACGCCATCGCGGCCGGTCTTGGCGCCGAGATAGACGACCGGCAAGCCAACGCCTTTGGCTTCCGACAGGAAAATTGCATCCGACTTTGCAAGGCCAGCGGCAAAGGCATTGACCAGGATATTGCCGTTATAGCGCTCGTCGAACTCCACTTCGCCGCCAACGGTGGGAACGCCGAAGGCGTTGCCGTAGCCGCCAACACCGGCCACAACGCCGGAGACGAGATGCCGTGTCTTCGGATGATCTGGCGCCCCAAATCGCAGCGCGTTCATGGCCGCTATCGGACGCGCGCCCATGGTGAAAACGTCCCGCAGAATGCCGCCAACGCCGGTCGCAGCACCTTGATAAGGCTCGATATAAGAAGGATGGTTGTGGCTTTCCATCTTGAAGACCACGCAATCGCCGTCATCGATATCGACTACGCCTGCATTTTCGCCCGGACCTTGAATGACACGAGCGCCCGTGGTGGGCAGGGTGCGCAACCAGCGCTTGGAGGACTTGTAGGAACAATGCTCGTTCCACATGGCCGAGAAAATACCAAGCTCGGTAAATGTCGGCTCCCGTCCGATCAATTGCAGAATCCGGTCATATTCCTCCGGCTTTAGGCCATGGGAGGCAACCAGTTCCGGGGTGATCGGGATGGAATTCGGGATCGTCATGGCTCTCTCTTGCACTGGGAGTGAGAATTTTGCCGCCCTTTTATAACAGGCAATTCATTCGCGCGACTGGAAAATGTGGCTGCGGCGGGTAAAATGCGGCCTTTCCAAGGTTTGCGTGTTGATGGCTCATCTGTGGCCGGATCTGCGCAAAGTCCAGGGCTGGTGAAAGCGCGGTTTATGGCATCTCAGACAATCTGTTTTGGGGATAGACCATTTCTTTTCACATTTTCGCCCCGGCCTGCGGTAAACTTATGCGCGATGTAAGCGAGGCGGATGAGCCTGTGTTACAGCATGCGAAACGTCTGCCCGCTTTACCGGGCCGGTTGGAAGTCTAGACAGGTGCCTTTGTGATCGATCCTTATGTCATGCTGGGTTTGGAGCGCGATGCCGATGAGGCGGCGGTCAAGGCGGCGTATCGCAAGAAGGCCAAGAGCGCCCACCCGGATGCTGGCGGCGACCCGGATGAATTTGGCCGGATCACTACGTCCTACGATCTCTTGAAGGATCCGGTTCGCCGGAAAGTCTATGACGATACCGGTTATGATCCGCAACTGGCCGATGTTGCCGACCTGAAGGGCTTGATGGTGCTGGAATCGCTGATTAACGACATGATTCTTGACGAGCGCGAGCCCGGCAGTTTTGATCCGGTCGCGGGCCTGCGCCGTAAACTGACCGACGATATCCTCAAAGCCCGGTTCCATATCCTGGAATTGGAGCGTCACCGCACCCGTATCCGCAAGCATGTGGATCGCATTGGTCGGCGGCCTGAAACGGATGTGCTTGGCTCGATGTTGCGCGCCCGCACCCAGTCGATCGCCGAAGCGATCAAAAATGCCGAAATCCAAATTGACGCCATCGAGCGCGCCTATTCCATGCTGGAAGGCTATTCCTACGAGCTTGAGCCGCTGGTGGAAACGCTCTCCGATCCTGTCCCGGATCTGCCGAAGGCGGCCGAATAGCATCGGCCCGAAAAGTGTGGAGCGGTTTTCGGATAAGCCGATGCTTAGGGAAGCGATCGGCCCGAAAAGTGTGGAGCGGTTTTCGGATAAGCCGATGCTTAGGGAAGCGATCGGCCCGAAAAGTGTGGAGCGGTTTTCGGATAAGCCGATGCTTAGGGAAGCGATCGGCCCGAAAAGTGTGGAGCGGTTTTCGGATAAGCCGATGCTTAGGGAAGCGATCGGCCCGAAAAGTGTGGAGCGGTTTTCGGATAAGCCGATGCTTAGGGAAGCGATCGGCCCGAAAAGTGTGGAGCGGTTTTCGGATGAGCCGATGCTTGGGAAAAGCTATCGGCCCGAAAAGTGTGGAGCGGTTTTTGGCGCGCCATCATTCAAAAAAATAATCCAAGCAAAAACGAATTGCAGTTTTTCTGCCAATTTGATTCGTCGTGGCTTGGCTGCCTCAAAAACGTACATCAAATGGCTCCCTGGAATAAAACTGGGTCATTTTGGAGCGTCGCGGATTTAGGTCGTTAACGCGCCCTTAAGTCCTGTCGAGAGAAGCCGATAAGGGTAGGTCAGGTCCGTTCCGTTTCCTTATGGAATTCAATTTGCCGCCTTCTCATTGAAAAACATTGCTGTTTTTAAAAGTTACCGAGCGTTTGGCCGAGGGTTTGCTGGTCGGCGTTTAAATATGACAGTCGTGAAAACGAGATTTGTCGCGAGGCACCATTGCGGCACAGTTTCAATTTTCGTAATTTACGGCGTCAGGATAATTTTTTTCTGCGGTGTGGAACCAATTGAGATGTCGGACATTTCTGTTGCGGTTTTAAACGGTTCAACGGCGTGGCAATCCGATGGGCGCGTATTTTAACCCGGATGCGCGGCAGACAGATTTCGATCTGGATCTATTTTAAGCTGGCAATCATGCGGGTAAAAAATTGTCGAAGGCGTGGGCCTTCGGCGACAGGCGGTCAAGGGAATGTCGGGTGGCTGGGAATCATCGGCGTTTTTTTCACGGAGATCGTATTATGGGGCTTTACGATATTAACCGGCTACTGAATGTGAATGACGATACCTTGGGCGGGCGACTTGCAACTGCGCGGGATTGCGCAGGCATGGATCTCGCCGATTTGGCCTCGATTGCGGGCGTGCCGGTTGCGAAATTGCGCTCATGGGAGGCGGATCGCAGTGAAGCTGATGCCAGAAGTCTTGGTTTGGTTGCCGATAGCCTTGGCGTTTGCCGTCAATGGTTGATGACCGGCAACGGGCGAGGGCCAGACGAAGAGGACAATGGCGGCGATGCTGAGGATGACATGCTTTTGGTCATGCGCCGCGAGCTTGATCGTTTGACCCATATGTATCAGGAAACCGGCAGCATGATCGAAAACCTGCATCGCAGGATTGGCGATTTGGAGCAGCGGTCTAGCCGATAATCGGTATTTTACAGACGCCGATTATCGCGGCTTTAGATGATGGTCGGCCACTGTCGGGCCGAACACCATTTCAAATGCCTCTTTAAGATGAATATCGACATCGGCCATCGTTACAGGTAAGCCGAGATCGACAAGGCTGGTCACGCCATAGGCAGAGATTCCGCAGGGCACGATACCGCTGAAATGAGACAGGTCTGGCTCGACGTTTAACGACAGGCCGTGAAAACTGACCCAGCGCCGCAGACGAATGCCGAGGGCGGCGATCTTGTCTTCTGTCACGCTACCGTCCGGCAGTGGTGCTTTATCCGGTCGGCGAACCCAGACCCCGACCCGATCTTCCCGCCGCTCGCCACGAATATTCATCATATCCAGCGTGTTGATGATTACGTCTTCCAGGGCGGCGACATAGGCGCGTACGTCCTGGCGGCGACGTTTCAAATCCAGCATGACATAGACGACACGCTGGCCCGGCCCATGATAGGTGTATTCCCCGCCGCGTCCGGTGGCGAAAACCGGAAAGCGCTGCGTGTCGATCAAATCTTTCGGATCGGCACTGGTGCCAGCCGTGTAGATCGGCGGGTGTTCCAGCAGCCAGATCAGCTCGTCGGCGGTGCCATCGGCAATGGCTGCAACTTCCTCCTCCATCACGCGCAACGCATCCTCATAGCCAACAAGTCCGTCGCTGACCCGCCACCGGATCGGCGCATTGCCAGGGTTGGCAAGCATGGACTTGTCGAGATCGGAACGAAGCATGAGACACTATCCTTAAGTGCGCAATTTGCCATTGCTATTGCGTGGGTTGGTTTATACCGCCGCCCACCATATGTGCGATGGCGGCGCTATAACACTTGAAATTCGTTGCATAATTTCTTCTAGGCTCGATTTGAGCTAGAAGAATTATGCAATGGTGAAACGGCAGCGCCCTTGAACGGGCGCCCACGCTGACGTTCGATTTTTGTATGAACCCAATAAGGCCAAGGAGAATATGAGCGGCGATCTCCAATGATCCAATCTTATGAGGGTTGTTCTCCTTATAAGGTTCATTCCGGCAGCGCGCCGTATTTCACCCTGCATTTGGCCCGGCAAGAGCGAGTTTTCAACAGGCATATCAAGGCTGTGGGGCGATTTCATAAAAATGTTGCAAGCCGCCCTTGTGTACCCCCGACGCATTTGCTAGATGCAGCCCGTCGACGCAAGTCGGCACTCTACCACGATGCGGTCGTGGCGGAATTGGTAGACGCGCAGCGTTGAGGTCGCTGTGGGGCAACCCGTGGAAGTTCGAGTCTTCTCGACCGCACCAAGAACCCGGCTTCGGCCGGGTTTTTCTTTTTTACGTCAATAGTTTGTTTTTTTAATCGTGCTCCGTGCCAGAGACAGGTCACTTAGGTTTTGAGCTGCTCCAGGCGCCAGTTTCCAGCATTCGATGTGTGGCTGTAGACAATGTTGTTTTGGCTTTTGAACAGCTGGGAATAGTGATGATTTCGCGGCAGCGGCATCCTACTTCATGCAACGGTTTGGCGAGAATTATTCAGGTCCAGATTGAACCAAACAGGCACTCGTTTCTCGTATTTCGTTCGTCCTTCGGAAAAACTGGCTTTCACTTTCCTCTGACAAACTCATGTATCAAAAGCGCGCGGTATTCGAAAACGGAATACGAGCTGTCAGCTTCAATGGTTCTTTATATCAGTCCGTCAGGCGCAGTTCGTCGCCGCGGATCTGGATGCTGTCTAGCGTCGAGAGAAAACTCATGCCGAGCAGGCTGCCGTCCATTCGGCCCGGCTGGGTGATCAGGGCGCGGACATTTTCCCTGATTACGGGGCCAATGGCCACCTGCCGCAGGCGTAAGGGCGAGGCCAGCGCTTCGCCATTGGCGGTGCTGACGGTGACGCTATAGGTTAAGTCATCAACATTGATGCCGATGCTGGCGGCATCTTCGGCCCGCAGCACTACAGCGCTGGCTCCGGTATCGATCATCATCGGGATATCGACACCGTTAATGCTGACAGTTGCCGAAAAATGTCCGGAGGAGCCTCTTTGCAGGACGAGTTGGCTCTGGCCATCGCCGGTCGTGGTGACGACGGCACGTCCCGGAACCAGTCCGGCCAGCACCCGGTCGGCGACGGAGGCCGCATCGTTACGGTAGATATAACCGGTGACGAGGATGAGCGCGATGAGCACCCAGGCGGCGGCAAATCGCAGGTTCTGGCCGAGGTTCTGGCGGCTGGCGACAATGCCAGCCGAAAGCATGAGCGCGAAGGGCAGGAGGGTAACGACACGGGCGAAGTCGTCATTATCCATGCCAAAGCTCTGGCCGCTATCGCGGTTGATGATCAAAACCGCAGTCCCTGCGAGCAGGATGCCGATGACAATGCCAAACCCACCGAGCTTCATGGTCTATCCTGTTCTACCGGCAGAGACCCTTGCAAGCTCAGCATGATTTCTGTCCGTTGCCCCTCGCTATAGCGCGACCAATTGGCGATATCGTCCAGGCTGCGCCCGCAACCCAGACAGAAGGCACTGGTCTCGTCCAGAGTGCAGATGCCAATGCAAGGCGAGGTGGCGCAGGGCGAAGAGGCTTGAGCGTTTGTCATGCTGATGTCCTACAAGGCCATGGCGATGCTGGCCAGCGCGGTGATTTCACAAATCTGTTGGGTTGCGCCTATGGTATCGCCAGTCTGGCCGCCCAGCTTACGCAAGATCAGCCGATTGGCCGCGAAGGCCGCTGCGCCACTTGCGACAAGCATGACCGCCAGCGGATGAAAAGAGGTAACCGGCGCGATGGTGACAACCGCGACGGCCAAGCCGAGGAACAGGGCTGCATACAGGGTGTTATCCGTCGGCCTGCCAAGTGATGCGGCGACGCCATCGGGTTTTGCCGGGGGCAGGGCATGCCAATGCCAAACCATCAGCGCCCGGCTGACGGCGGCAATGCCGATCATCACTAGAGCAACATGGATGGGAGAGAGGCTGTTGACGAGCGAGGCCAGCGCCGCGACCCGCAGACCAACGCCAAAAACCAGGGCCAAGACCCCAAACGTGCCGACCCGGCTATCCTTCATGATGTCGAAGGCTTTTTCGCGGTTGGCACCCCCAAGGCCATCGGCTGTGTCGGCAAAGCCGTCCTCATGCAGGGCGCCGGTCAGCAAAACTTGCAAAGCAAGTGCGGCAAAGGCGGCCACCAGACTGCTGGCGCCGAGGCCTAGCATTAGGGCGAGCAACAGGCCCGCGGGGGCGGCAATGACCGCACCAGCCAGCGGAAAGGCGCGGGGCGTGCGGCTCATTTCGCCGGAATGGTTTTGGAAAAACCGCGAGGCTATGGGCAAGCGACTGAGGAAGCCGAGCGAACGGGCGAGATCATCGACAAGTGCAGTCAGGGTCATCAACGTCGTCCACTCTTTATATTTGAGGATTTGCGCGCGTTTCCTGGAGGGAAACCGTGCCGAATCCGGCTCTTTTCATGGTTTGATATATAGTTTGCCTATCGGTATTTGCCAGCTGACTCGAAGGCTGGACGGTTGGTTCCGTTGTAGCGTTTTCCGGAAAATCGTTTTCCAGTCATGTTTGTGAAAACAGGTCGCGCCGGGTTTTTTCGCTCATTGATAAAATTTTGTGCGAATCGATTCCGATTTCGGAATTTATGCATTAAGAAAGGCGCCAAATCCGCCTGAATAAAAGACAAGAAAGCCTGCCTGATGAGTGTAACCGGCCTGCCGTTTGACGATTTCCGAGTGCTGCTGCGCGATTTGCCAGGGCCTGATAGCCAGGCGCTTGTGGCGGCCCGCGACCGCGACCGTCAATTGACCAAGCCGCCAGGCTCGCTTGGCCGGCTGGAAGAAATCGCCATATGGCTTGCTGCCTGGAGTGGCCGTGTGCCAGCGGTGAACCGCCCACTGGTGGCGATCTTTGCCGGCAACCACGGCGTGGCCCGGCATGGTATTACGCCGTTTCCGTCTTCCGTTACCCAGCAGATGGTGGAGAATTTCGCAGCCGGTGGGGCGGCGATCAACCAGATTTGCGTTGCCCACGATCTCGGCCTGAAGATTTTCGATCTGGCGCTGGATTATCCGACTGGCGATATTACCGTCGAGCCAGCTTTGTCGGAGCGTGATTGTGCGGCCACCATGGCCTTCGGCATGGAAGCGATCGCCGGTGGTACGGACCTGCTGTGCCTTGGCGAAATGGGGATTGGCAATACGACAATTGCGGCTGCGATCAACCTGGCGCTTTACGGCGGTGCGGCGGAAGACTGGGTCGGGCCTGGCACCGGCTCGCAAGGCGAAATGCTGGAGCGCAAGATCGCTGTGGTCAAACAAGCGGTGGAATTTCATCGCGATCACCTTTCCGATCCGCTGGAAGTGATGCGCCGTCTGGGAGGACGCGAAATCGCCGCCATGGCAGGCGCCATTCTTGCTGCGCGAATGGAGCGTATTCCCGTGTTGATCGACGGCTATGTGGCAACGGCCGCCGCTGCCCTGCTGAAAGCCGCCAATCCGTCAGCGCTTGACCATTGCCTGATTGGCCATGTCTCGGCAGAGCCGGGGCATTTGAAGGCCATCGACAAGCTGGGCAAGACGCCGCTTCTGGCGCTTGGTATGCGGCTGGGCGAGGGGACGGGTGCAGCCCTTGCGGCTGGCATCGTCAAGGCGGCTGCGGCCTGCCATACGGGCATGGCGACCTTCGAACAGGCCGGCGTGACCAATGCTGGCACCCATTGAGGCATCTTCTGTTGAAAAGCCTGATATTGGGACGGCCTCAGGCATGAGTTTAGAAGACGATAAACCCGCCCCCTTTGAGAAAAAGACCGGGTTTGCCCATCTTTTTGCTGCGACTCGCTATTCCATGCAGGGCGCGCGCCGCTTGTGGCGCGAGGCCGCGTTTCGCCACGAAGTGATGGCGTTTGGAGCTGGCCTGCTGCTGCTTGCGCTGCGGGGCGCAGCACCCGTTTATTATCTCGGCTTTTTGTTGTTGATGCTGATGCTTTTTTCCGTCGAGGCTCTAAATACCGCAATCGAAGACGTAATTGACCGGATTTCGCCGGAATTTTCGATCGTCGCCCGCAATGCAAAGGACTTAGGATCGTTTGCAGTGTTCTGCCTGTTGGTTGCCAACGGGCTCTATATCGGCTGGGTAATGCTTTTCGCTGGCTGAGCCACTCTACCGAAACAACAAGGATGAATGAATGAAACGCCTGCTGCGCCTGATACTGATCATGGCAATCGCCGCCATCGTGCTCTTCGGCTCGCGTTGGTATACCTATGTCACCAATACGGAAACCCCGTATCAGGAAGTCGGTATTGACATTAACAGCCGCCTGCCGGATCCGTTCAACAAATGGGGCTGCGCCAAGCTGCAAGCCAATTTTAGCACCATGCTGCCGCCCTATGGCTGCCAAAACCCCACCGACCCGAAACAATGGCGCTAGGGTCAGCCCGGTTCCAATTGTCGTGTCTGCTTTAACTCTCTCTATTCTCTATATTTTTTAGCGCTTCCGGGAAACCGGAAGCGCTTTTTTATTGCTATTCTTCCAGATTGTTGTGAGAGGCATGGGCTTACCACGCGTTCCCATGAAATTGAGGGTAAATTGCGCTTGTGTTCGTCAGTTGATGGTTACATCGCATATGTATCCTGCCGTGACTTTTGCAGTCCACCACAAAAGCGTACCGGTCAGTATTCAACAAGCAGCATTGAGCCATGATGGCGTTGCAATCTGATCAGGTGGAAATCATCGATGACTGGCATGTCATGGGGATGACGGCGATCTCCCTTCCCAACCTTATCTTGGGCAAAGAGCAATCTTTTGCGGAGGAAGATCGGGCTTGTGTCACATCTTTTTCGGCATGGCTCCGTTATGCGCTGAAAACCCTTAGCGATATGGCCAAACAACTGCCCTTCAATATGCCGTCTGTGGCGCCGCCGGTCTGGCCTCGCGAGAAACTTGAGCTGCCCCGGCTTTGGTTCGCATGGAACGAAGGAGCTATCGTCTGCAATCGAAATTTGGGCAGCATTTGATGAGCTTATGCCTTTCCCCAATGTTTTGGGGACCAGTGTTTGTCGGGCCGGTGTTTGGAGGAAGACAAGCCTGATCAAACGGCTCGGTCAATTGACTGAGCCGAAGCGCGCGGTAGGAGGCCGCGCGCTCCAACTACCAGAGGAGGAGGATGCCTTGACGCAGGGAAAGAGGACGTGTGCCGTCGCCAGTTCGGCGACGCAGAGATGGCTCGAATACAGTATCCATGCAGCAAAACTGTTCTGTGCATTGTGGTTCACCGTGCTGTTTGGAATTGCTGTCCCAGTAGCGGCCCAGCCTGCTTTGGTTGCCGATGTGCCATCATCTGCCTTGGGGAACCTTCCCGATCCGGTTTACGAAGGCCCTTTGGCGTCCGTTGGAAAGGCTCTGCATGATAACGGAATTGACCTCAAGTTGGACTATTTCAACATTTACCAGAGTTCCCCGACATATGGATTTAGCTCGACGGCCTATGGCGGGTTAATCTTCGACGTGACTGGTCATCTGTCGCCTGATTTTCGGGTAAGACTCACCGAAACGGTTAATTTTCCGGCTCACAATGTCAACGGCTATGCGAATGTCTTCGTTGGGCCTGTTCGCGACAAGTCAGACACAGATCTCACTCGCTTAACATTCCAGGCGGATTTTTTCGATGATCGTCTCCTGATCGAGGCGGGACGCATGGGGCTTGTTGAAAATTTCTTGACCAGGGGCTTCTGCGACGGTCCAGCCTGCGTTAACTCCACACAAGGTGCAACTCTCCACCTCCCTGAGGCAGGGCTTGCCGTTTGGGGCGCGCGGGCCGCATATAAAATGACGCCCAACACAACGGCGGGCTTCGGCATCGTTGAAAACAATACCGACAATTGGCTGGATGGTGATGGTTGGGATTGGGAAAAGGGCAGTACCGATGGATATATTGCGGTTGCCAACATTATTCATGCAGAGAGTTTCATAGATACCCCTCGTCCTCTAAAATTCGAGATTGGTGCCTATCGTCGCTCAGCTGCCTATAATGATGCCCTTTATGATGACGGGCCAGGAAACCCTACATTCACCTCCGCGACGCCAACTGTCATCACCCACAAGAACGGCACGAACGGCTTTTACGGGCAGGTGAGACAAGTCCTTTGGAGTGACCCTAACGGCGGTCCGGTTCCGAAGAATCTGGCATTCTATGGCGGTGTTTTCCACACGTTGGGTGACGGCCAGGCCTATCCGTGGGAAGCCTATGCTGGCCTCGAATATTCGGGTTTCATACCACAAAATCCGCTCACAACGATCGGTGCGTCTATCCACTACATCGCCCTCAGCGAGGAGCGCGCGCAATATGAAACGAATGCCCGCCGGGTCATGGCTGGACTGGATCAGCGCCAGTCGAAGGACACGTTCATGTTTGATGTGCATGCAAGAACGGGACTATTCAACAGGGGCGTTCTCAACGCTGGTGCCGCATATATCGTCAATCCAAACACAATCGTTCCGACCGATTTTTCGTCAAAACAACAGAAGGACGGCTTCTTCTTTTATGTAGCGCTAGCGTTCGACCTCGGCGGCAGCCTGGGCCTGTCGCCCCGTATAGGGCCGTAAGCCGCTCTTACAATCATCTAAGAGCGCTTTCGACCCTCGGCATGACAAGCACCATCAGTCCTCATCGGGCTGATGGGCATCGACCCCCATGGCTTCGATCTCGTTGATGACATGACGCACACCGGGAACACTGAGTGCCAAACGCGCCGCCATCCGCATTTCTTCATTGGTATCGACCATACCGCTCAGGGTCGCGGTATGACCATCGACACTGATTTCGATATTGTCGAGCACCATGTCATCGACTGTCTCGAACCGTTCGGCAATACGGCTTTCAATGTCGTCGCTGTCTTCACGGCCGATGGTGGCGGGGCTCAAACCGTCCTTTAATGGCTTTTCTTCGCCATCGGCCTCGACCGTATCGATTCGGTAGCCACCATTGGTGTCACGGTCGAAATTACCGGCGGTTTCTCCGTAGGCACGGTTTTCCGGCGCGTCCGAGGCTGCACCTGGTGTGTCGGAATAAGGCCAGCCGTCGTTGATATCGCGCTCTTCCAGGTCCCGCAATTCGTCTTCGGTGGATGCAGCGTTTCCATGCTTGGCATAAATCATGACACGTTCTCCTTGTCTTTGTGACGGATAAACGCTTCAGGATTGATTTGGTTCATATCCCCGGTTGGCTGGGGATTCCAGGCCGTCAGGGTGTCATATACCGCATGTGACAATCATGTTTGCGACGATATGGCCTTCTGCCATTTTTTCAGCAACCGATCACGCTTCAGGCGAGACAGCCGCTGGATCCAGAACAGGCCATCGAGCTGGTCGATTTCATGCTGCATGCAGATGGCGGCAAAGTCCTGAAGCTCCTCTTCGTGAACCGTGCCGTCCAATGACTGGTAGCGAAGGGTGATCTGGCGCGGCCGCGTCACGGTCTCGGTCATGCCCGGCATGCAGACACTTCCTTCATCATGCTCCAGAGTGCTTTGTGAGAAGAAGAGGATTTCCGGATTGACGTAATCACGCCGTCCACCCAATTCGAGTAGATCGAGGATGACCAGGCGCATCGACTCGCCCACATGGGCGGCGGTAATGCCGACGCCGGGCGCGGCGCGCATGGCATCGTATAACGCATCGGCAAAATGGATCAGGGTGGCGTCAAACGCTGTCACGGTCTGGCAAGGCTTGGCCAGCAGAGGATGAGGGTAGCGCAGGATTTTCAGGGCCATGACAGAATGATAGGCGGCTCAATCGGAGCCAGCCGCCTCGCGCAGCTTGCGACGGTCGGGCACGATGACATGGCGGTTGTTCTCGATAACGATGATGCCCTCCTTGCGCAGTTTGGTCATCTGCCGGCTGACGGTTTCAATGGTCAGGCCAAGGAAATCAGCGATGTCGGCGCGCGATAGCGGCAGGTCGAAGCTTTTGCTGAACGGCTGCATCGGGTCGATATGGGTGGCGATCAGATGGAGAAAGCTTGCCACTTTTTCCTGCGCCGTTTTGCGGCCCAGCGTCAGCATCCATTCGCGGGCCTCATCCAGTTCTTTCAGGGACTGTTCGTGCAGCTTGTGCTCGAAATCAGGAGCATCGGCCACCAGCCGGTCGATGACAGCACGGGGAAAGGCGCAGATTTCCGCGTCGGTCGCGGCCTCAGCTGTCAAACTGCTTTCTTTCAGGAAAGGACGCCCCATGAAATCCGGGGCAAATTGCAGGCCGACGATCTGTTGGCGGCCATCCGCCATCATTTTCGACAGCTTGACTACGCCCTTGACGATATTGCTATAGCTGGAGATCTGCTCTCCCTGGCCGATCACTTCGCCGCCCGCTTCGATATGGCGCTTTGTCGAGATACGGTTGAGCTCGATCAATTGAAGAATCGAAAGCGACGCGCATACTCCACCATGCCTTGCTTCGCATTCGCTGCAAACCGCAGGTGTTTCCGCGCCGCCGGTGCTGCTTTTAAGACTATGCATGTCCATTGTCTGCCCCATACATATGAAGTCGCGCTTACACGTAGCTTAGCGCGTGCTTGTGACGCTCAGGTTCGGTCGAACAGTTCGTCATTGTGCAATTGCGCGCCGTAAGGCGCCGACAAAAGTTCAAAAACGACACAGGCCACGCAGAAACGGTGATGCAGCAGACACGCATCTAAAGCCGCCGAATTTTCCGTCGCGCTCCCATGAGGAGTTTCTACCTGAACGAGACTATCAAGAAATTGATCGAAGTCAAAGTCCGTTCCATTGAAACCGATTATTTGTTCAGTCCAACCGCCACTCGACAAGGCCTCAGTTCATGCCAGCCAAAGCGCTTCTCTCAAAATATGCCGCCGCCGTTCCGCGCTACACGAGTTATCCGACGGCGCCGCATTTTCATACCGGTATCGACTGCGGCAATTATGCGCACTGGCTATCGCTGCTGGGGCAGGGGCAGACGATCTCTCTTTATATTCATATTCCATACTGCGACAGGCTCTGCTGGTTTTGCGCCTGCCATACCAAACATACACTAAAGTATGAGCCGATAACCGCTTATCTTGCTGCGCTTTTCAGCGAGATCGAAAATACCGCCAGGCTTGTCGGTCGCGAAGCAGTGGTGACGGCTGTGCATCTCGGCGGCGGCTCTCCCACCATGCTGCGCCCGCAGGACATGGTGACGCTGATGGACCGGCTCCGGGCAAATTTTACCTTTGCCGATGAGGCGGAAATCAGCGTCGAAATGGACCCGAACGATCTCGACGAAGCCCGCTACGATGCACTTGCGTCCATTGGTTTGACGCGGGCAAGTCTCGGTGTTCAGGATTTCGATCCCGTGGTTCAGAAGGCGATTAACCGTCTCCAGACCTTCGAACAGACTAAATCAGTGGTTGAGCAGGTGCGTAAGCGCGGTGCCACCTCGGTCAATTGCGATATTCTCTATGGTCTTCCCTATCAGACCCTCGAAAGTCTGGAGAAAACTGTCCTCGATATCGTGTCGTTGAAGCCGGATCGGATCGCTCTATTCGGCTATGCCCACGTGCCCTGGATGAAAAAGCATCAGACGCTGATCCCCGAGAATGCCTTGCCTGACATCGTCATGCGCTATGAACAGATGGTGAGGGCCTCGGCCATGCTGGTTGCGGCTGGTTATGATGCCATTGGAATCGACCATTTTGCATTGCCCGAGGATAGTTTGGCTATCGCGGCACGACAAAAGCGGCTGCGGCGCAATTTCCAGGGGTACACGACTGACGGCGCCGATGCCTTGATCGGACTTGGCGCTTCTTCGATCAGCCAACTGCCGCAAGGCTATGTACAGAACATGCCCGCGACGGGAGAATATCAGCGTCTTGTCAGTGAAAATGGGCTTGCAGCGACAAGAGGTATTGCTCTGAGCGGCGATGACCGGGTGCGTGCTGCCGTCATCGAACAGATCATGTGCGAGTTCGGCTTTTCCTTTGCCGAGATCCGGCAAGCTTTTCCAGATGTCGCCGAGAATGTGATCGCAGAAGCCAAGGTATTCACGGCTTCCAACGGTGACGACCTCTGCCGGATCGACCGGGAGTGTTTTACTCTGACCCCCACCGGGCGGCTCTTTGCCCGCAGCGTCGCGGCAACGTTCGATTGCTACTTTTCCAGCGGCAAGGCCCGTCATTCCATTGCGGTTTGACGAATAAGTCTGCATTTTTGCTGCGAGCCCACAAAACAGGCCATTGGCTTTTGTCCGAGTTTTGCCTATGTGGGACGCTGAATTTGAAATTCTGAAGGATAATTGGCTTGACCGCTACATTTGACAAAGTTGCCGACATCATTGCTGAGACCAGCGAGATCGATCGGGAAACCATCACTCCAGAGAGCCACACGATCGATGACCTTGGAATCGACAGCCTCGATTTCCTTGACATCGTTTTCGCGATCGACAAGGAATTCGGCATCAAGATTCCGCTCGAACAGTGGACCCAGGATGTCAACGAGGGCAAGGTTTCCACGGAAGAATATTTCGTGCTCAAGAACCTCTGCTCCAAGATCGACGAACTCAGGGCCGCCAAGGCTTGATCCGTTCAGGCCAAGGCTTGATCTGCTTAGGATTGTCACTGCCATTGCCGGGGGATCGCTGAATGCTGCTGGAATATTTCCAGATGATCGACAAGGTCGAGACGGTGGATCTGTCTGCCCTGACCTTGAAGGCCCAATCGGTGGTGCCGGAAAATAGTCCCGTCTTCGAAGGGCATTTTCCGGGCATGCCTTTGGTGCCCGGCGTTCTGTTGATCGAAACCATGGCGCAGGCTTCGGGGCTGCTGGTGCTGGCGGTGACAAAGTTTGCCTCGATGCCGTTCCTGATGTCGGTAGACGGTGCCAAGATGCGCAGCTTTGTCGAGCCGAACGCGGTTCTGGATATCGAGGCGCATCTGGAGCACGAAGGGTCAGGCTTTGCAGTCACCAAGGCGAAGATCACCTCTGCCGGCAAGAAAGTCGCGGATTGCCAGTTGAAGCTGCGCACCATGTCTTTTGACGAAGTGCCGCTGGGCGATATCGTTCGCAGCCGCGCCGAGCAGATCGGCCTGATGGCGGCGATTGCCGCTGCGCAATAGAGTTTATCAGGGGAAACTTGGAAACCGGTTTTCCTGAAAAGACAAACTCAAACAAAGAGAGTGAGAATCTGTATGGTTCAATGAACCTGGCGGATTCTAAGTGAGATCTTTAAAGTTTCGTCAATAAGGCCGCCGCTTTTGTGCGCGGCCTTATTGCGTAAAGCCGTCTGTCGGAGTAGGGCATGGCGGCCCTTGCAGGCCTTGGAGCTTTCGGGCTCGGACCTGGGAATGGACGGTATGTCGTGGTGCTGGCGCTGAGCGCTCTACACTGCTGAAGAAGGTTATAGACATGCATAAGACGCCCAACGATGTGGTGATCACCGGCATTGGCATTGTCAGCTGCCACGGAACCGGCAAGGAGCCGCACCTTGCGCTTCTGTCTGCGGGAACGGCAGCCGTGCCGCCGGTCGAGGTGGAAAAATTTGCGCCTTATCCCATTCATCCGATGCCGCAGATCGATTGGTCGACCCAGATCGCCAAGCGTGGCGACCAGCGGCAGATGGAAAACTGGCAGAGGCTCGGCGTCTATGCTGCCGGTCTGGCGCTCGATGATGCCGGGCTGAAGGACGATGTGCAGGCCTGCGCCACGATGGACATGATCGTGGCAGCCGGTGGCGGTGAGCGTGACATCAATGTCGATACGCTGATCGTCAATGAAGGGCTGAAGCGCAACGATCGCGCCCAGCTGGTCAATGAAAAACTGACGACCGAGCTGCGCCCGACCCTGTTTCTGGCCCAGCTCTCCAATCTGATGGCGGGTAATATCTCCATCGTCCACAAGGTCACTGGGTCCTCGCGCACCTTCATGGGCGAAGAGGCCGCCGGTATTTCTGCCATCGAGACCGCGTTTGCGCGCATTCGCGCCGGTCAATCCACCCATTCGCTGGTGGGTGGCGCGTTCGTGGCCGATCGTGATGATATTTTTCTGCTGGTGGAAGGCATTCAAGCCCATACGACCGGCCCCTGGAAACCGCTTTGGCAGCGCCAGAGCGGCGAGGGCGGCGGCATGGTTCTCGGCACGGTCGGCGCATTTCTGGTTCTGGAACAGCGCGCTTATGCCGAGGCTCGGGGCGCCCATATCTACGCCGTGCTCGACGCTATCGAGGGCGACCGTGGTCAGCGTGCCGATGGCGGGCTGGAAAAACGTTTGAGCCGCATGGCAGATTCTGTCGGCAAGGATATTGATGCAGATGCTTTGGTTCTGTCGGGAGCAAGCGGCCTGCATGAGATTTCCGCCCGGGAAAAGACAGCGCTGGAAAAAGCCTTTCCAGGTGCGGCCATTCGCGGCTTCGGTGGCATAACCGGCCACGGGCTGGAAGCACAGTTTCCGCTGGGGCTGGCGCTGGCGGCGCTGGCGCTGGATGGAGAAACCATCGTTCCGGCTTTCGATCCCACCGGCGAAGCAGGGATGACCAAACCGGCAAGCCAGGCCATTGTCACCACGGTCGGCTATGTGCGTGGCGAAGGCATGGCCCACCTGTCGGCTGAGGCGTGAGGAGAGAGACATGACACAATCCGGTTATGAGTCCCGTTTCAAGGATCATCTCGGTCGTCCGATTATCGCCGTCACAGGCATGGGCGTCATCACCTCGCTTGGTCAAGGGCTTGCCGACAATTGGGCAAAGCTGACCGGTGGCGTGTCCGGCATCCACAAGATCACCCGGTTTCCGACCGAAGGCCTCAATACCCGCATCAGTGGCACGGTAGACTTCATCGATATTCCGGCCATCAACGCGGTCGAGCGCTCCTATGCCATGGCACGGGAAACCACCATCGAGGCATTGGCCCAGGCTGGCCTGTCCGGCGATTTCGAAGGCCCGCTGTTTCTGGCCGCCCCGCCAGTCGAGCCGGAATGGGACGATCGGTTTGCGCTTGCTGAACGCGCACCTGCGGAAAGCGCCGAGGGCCATGCCTATCAGCGGCTGCTGGCTGCCATGCGCGCCGAGGCCGATCCGGTGTTTCTGGAGGCCGTACAGTTCGGCTCGATTTCCGAGCGGCTTGCCGACCGGTTCGGCACGCGTGGCCTGCCAGTGACCTTGTCGACGGCCTGCGCTTCGGGCGCCACAGCGATCCAGCTCGGTGTTGAGGCCATTCGCCAGGGTCGTACGGATCGGGCGTTGACAGTGGCAACCGATGGTTCCGTCGGCGCCGAGGCGCTGATCCGCTTTGCGCTACTCTCGGCATTGTCGACCCAGAACGATCCGCCGGAAAAGGCATCCAAACCCTTCAGCAAGGATCGCGACGGTTTCGTCATCGCCGAAGGTGCGGCAACGCTGGTGCTGGAATCGCTCGAAGCCGCCATTGCCCGTGGCGCAAAGGTGCTTGGCATCATGAAGGGCTGTGGTGAAAAGGCCGACCATTTCCACCGCACCCGTTCCTCACCAGATGGTGGTCCGGCCATCGCCACAATCCGTGCCGCGCTTGAAGATGCCGGTCTTACAGATCAAGGCATCGGCTATATCAATGCCCATGGCACCTCGACGCCGGAAAACGACAAGATGGAATATGGTGCCATGCTGTCGGTGTTCGGTGAGCGGTTGAAGGACCAGATTCCGGTGTCGTCCAACAAGTCGATGATTGGCCACACGTTGACGGCGGCCGGTGCGGTCGAAGCGGTGTTTTCGATCCAGACCATGCTGACCGGTACCCTGCCGCCGACCATCAACTATACCAATCCAGATCCGACCGTGGAGCTGGACGTGGTGCCGAACGTCAAGCGCGACGCACAGGTTTCGGCCGTGCTATCCAATAGTTTCGGCTTTGGCGGGCAGAATGCCAGCCTTGTCATGACCCTTGAACCTGCCTGATAAGGCTTCACCCGGCCCGGACACGACCGGGACAGGAAAGACAATAAAATAAGCCCTTGGGCGAAGGAAGATAGCCATGCGCGCATTGCAATTGATCGAAGACCGTAAGCTTGAAATCACCGACCTGCCGGAGCCGGATGCGCCCGGTCCCGGTGAAGTGACGCTGCGGGTCAAGGCGGTGGCGCTGAACCATATCGATGTCTGGGGCTGGCGCGGCATGGCGTTTGCCAAGCGCAAGATGCCGCTGGTGATCGGTGCGGAAGCCTCCGGCGTGGTCGAGGCTATCGGTCCCGGCGTCGGCAATATCCTGCCCGGCCAGCTGGCGGCGGTTTACGGCGCACGCACCTGCGGCCTCTGCAAGCCCTGCCGTGATGGCCGCGACAATCTCTGCGAACATGTCGGCGGTGTGCATGGCTTCCATCTCGACGGCTTTGCCCAGGAAAAAATCAATATTCCGGCTCGTCTGCTGGTTCCTGCCCCTCCGGGCGTCGATGCCATTGCCGCAGCGCTCGCGCCGGTCACGTTCGGCACCGTTGAGCATATGCTGTTCGACAATGCCAAGCTGGAGCCGGGTGAAACCATTCTCGTTCATGCCGGCGGCTCCGGCATCGGTACGGCGGCCATTCAACTGGCCAAGAAGATTGGCTGCACGGTGATCACCACCGTCGGCTCGGACGACAAGATCGAGCGGGCGCGGGCGCTGGGCGCCGATCACGTCATCAATTACCGCACGGACCGGTTTGAAGGCGTGGTGCGCAAGCTGACCAAGAAGAAGGGCGTCGACGTGGTGTTCGAACATGTCGGCAAGGACACCTGGGCAGGCTCCATGCTGTGCATGAAGCGCGGCGGGCGCCTTGTGACTTGCGGCTCGACATCAGGCGTTTCGACCGACCTGAACCTGATGATGCTGTTCCAGCAGCAATTGAAACTGCTCGGCTCGTTTGGCTGCCGGATGGAAAACATGGCCAACGCCATGCAGAAAATGGCTCGTGGCCTTGTTCATCCTGTTATCGATACGCAGGTGACGTTCGAAGATATCGACGTGGCGCTGACCCGGATGGAAAGCCGCCAGATCTTTGGCAAAATCATCCTGAAAATGGATTGATCATGCTCCGTCGGGTTCTAACAAAGGTCGTGTTGGGCCTGCGGAAATTTCCACAATGGCTGGTGGCCAAGTTCATCCTGGTCTTGCTGACGCTACTGAAACTGTTTCCTGCCGATACAGCCTTGAACGGTGCGGATCGGCTGGTACGGTTTATCGGTCCGAAGCTGAAGCGCCACCGGTTGATGCTGACCAATCTGCGCAATGCCTTTCCGGAAAAGTCCGAGGTGGAAATCGAGACTATCGCGCTGGCCGCCTGGGGTCATATGGGCCGGCAGATCGCCGAATATGTGTTTCTGGACGAGTTGTTCGATTTCGACCCGGACAAGCTGGGAGAGGGCCGCGTCGAGGTTTCCGGCATTCCGATCTTTATGGACCTGCTGGAAAATCCGCGCCCGTTCATCGTTTTTACCGGCCATACCGGCAATTTCGAAATGCTGCCGGTGGCGGGCGCTGCCTTCGGTCTTTATGTGACGGTGCTGTTTCGCCCGCCCAACAATCCCTACATAGCCGATATGGTGTTCGATTTCCGGCGGGCGCGGATGGGCAATCTCGTGCCCTCCCATGCCGGTTCGTCCTTTCATCTGGCGCGACAGCTGGAAGCAGGCAAAGGGGTCGGCGTGCTGGTCGATCAGAAGTTCAAGAAGGGCCAGCCCACGACATTCTTTGGCAGCGAAGTGCGCACCAATCCGCTACTGGCCAAGCTGGTGCGACAGTTCGGCTGCGATATTTATCCGGCCCGCTGTATCCGTCTGCCCGGCAATCGTTACCGGCTGGAAATCGAACCGAAGGTGGATATACCCAAGGATGGTCAGGGCCGGGTCGATGTTCAGGCAACTGCGCAAATGCTGAACGACAAGGTCGAGAGCTGGGTGCGCGAATGTCCCGAGCAATGGCTCTGGTATCACGACCGCTGGAACATCAAGAAAACACTTTGAAGTCCGCTCTGGCCTTCTCAGCTTGGGACAAGTCAGCTCTCGTTTGTTCGGTTTGAGGCGGCGTCAAAACGTTGGCCTGCGCAACGGCTGTCCAAAAGGCAGTGTTGATGGCTTCAAACTTTGTCGATTGCCAATGGAAGTAATCATCGACAAAACGCTGTGACAGCCAGACATTGCCGCGGCGGCGCGGCAATTCCCAGCCCAGCAGTTCTTCTTCCTGCGGCTTCTTGAACATCCGCTTCAGGTTGGTGATCGAGATCAGATAGGTCTCTCCAAGCGCGGCAAGGCTGATTGGTCCCAGCCGATAGAGCCCATCGGCATCGGGACGATCCGGGATCTGGCTGATCATGCCGTGCAACACCATGCCCCCCATGTCCGAATTGAGAAAGGGAGCTATCGTCTCACGCGGTATGCGCCAATCGGGGTCCACCACCAAAGCCTGGGCGATGATCGGTTGGGCAATCCTGAAAATAAGCGGATTGGCATCGGCAAGGGCGCGGCGACCTCCATCGTCCAACCGGTCAAGGCAATCCAGATGCCCCAGAAACCAGGAGATCATTGCTGCCTCGGTTGCTGCCGTTGGGACCAGGATGCGCATTCGCCGATCGGCTGGGTTTTCTATTTCCTCGATAAATTTATAGGCGGACAATTCGGCCAGAAATGACGCTGCGGTATTGCGGCTTGCCGCGCCCAATTGCATCGCCGCCTCCATGAAGCGGGAGGCCGTCAGACCTGAAAGCGGATCTTCCGGGGTTCGCTGCAAGGCAAGCGCATACATGGAATGCGACATCAACCATTTGCGGTGACAGGCCTTGAGGCGTGACAGGCGCGGTGTCTTAAGATGTATCCCAATCAGGTGTCGGGCGATTTCCCGCTCGATTTCCGGAAAAGCCGGATGAGCAGCGATAGCCTCACGGCTCAGAAGGGATGGGGATGAGATGTTTGAACGCGGAGATGACAACATCTGTGTTGAACCCGACAATGACGAATAGCAATACGTGTTTCTTGACTGCAGTCTTAGTGAACGCTCTATGGCAACAAGAATAGCGGTAAGCCAGGCAACTTCCGGTTAATCTTCATCCAAGATCATCGTGCTACCTTGTATTTTCATTGCGTTGCCGATGCAACGAGCATGCTCAAAACATACGTGCTTTGTCCCATAAAATATATGGGAATAAAAATTCCTGTTTAACAATCTGTCTTTGGTATTCTCCTGCCGATATCATGGGCGGTGCGGCCCCTCGAGAACTTGAATATTTCGAAGTAGTTTCAAGCATATTTGATTGGCATTTACGCGAGCACGATGACCCTTGCTGTCAATTATATCAGGTGGGACGTGCGGCCAAAATCCATCTTCTCGGTTTGTTTCCGGCAATAGAGCAGCGCCTTCTATGCTCTTTTGAGGAAACAGGAACGCACGATTTTTCGTCTCAGCAGGTTGTTTTGGGCCGTTGCAGTCCACCGATGGCCGGGTTAAACCTTGAGCCATGAGCGACATAGTCCAAAGACCCGAAACGCTGCGCATTGCCGTGGCTCAGTTCAATCCGACCGTGGGCGATGTGGTGGGCAATCTAAGCCTTGCCCGCACCGCCCGCGCCAAGGCGGCCTCGCTGGGGGCGGATCTTCTGTTGCTGTCCGAACTGTTCATTTCCGGCTATCCGCCGGAAGACCTGGTGCTGAAACCCGCCTTTCTCCAGGCCTGTAAGGCGGCGGTGGAGGAACTGGCCGCCGATACCGCCGATGGCGGACCGGGCGTCATCGTCGGCTTTCCCCGCCAGGGCGATAAAGGCCGGCACAATTCGGTGGCGATCATCGATAGCGGCAAAATCCTCGGTCTGCGCGACAAGATAGATCTGCCCAATTACGGCGAATTCGATGAGAAGCGGGTGTTTGTCGAAGGCGACATGCCGGGACCGGTGAACTTCCGGGGCGTGCGGCTGGGCGTGCCGATCTGCGAGGAAATCTGGAACGATCTCGGTGTCTGCGAGACGCTGGCCGAAAGCGGTGCGGAAATTCTGCTGGTTCCCAATGGGTCGCCCTATTACCACGGTAAGCTTGAGGTTCGGTATCAGGTCGTTCTGCGCCAGGTGATCGAAAGCGGCTTGCCGCTGGTCTTCGCCAATCAGGTTGGTGGGCAGGATGAGCTGGTATTCGACGGGGCCAGTTTCTGTTTCAATGCCGACAAGACGCTGGCCTTCCAGATGCCGCAGTTCGAGGAAAGCATCGTGCTGACCACTTGGACGCGGGAGGGTGATGGCTGGCGTTGCGCGCCGGGCGAGGTCTCTGATATCCCTGAGGGTGAGGAGGCGGATTACCGCGCCTGCATGCTGGGCTTTCGCGATTACGTCAATAAAAACGGCTTCAAGAGCGTGGTGCTGGGCTTGTCCGGTGGTATCGATTCGGCGATTTGCGCGGCAATGGCAGTCGATGCGCTGGGGCATGAACGGGTGCGCACCATCATGCTGCCCTATCGCTATACATCCGAGGAAAGCTTCAAGGATGCCGCCGATTGCGCCAAGGCGCTTGGCTGCCATTATGACATCGTGCCGATCTCAGAGCCGGTGGAAGGCTTTCTGTCCAGTCTTGCCGATATGTTCGAAGGCACGGAAAGCGGCATTACCGAAGAAAACCTGCAAAGCCGCACCCGTGGCACCATCCTGATGGCGGTGTCCAACAAGTTCGGCTCGATGGTGGTGACGACGGGCAATAAGTCGGAAATGTCGGTGGGCTATGCGACGCTGTATGGTGACATGAACGGTGGCTTCAATCCGATCAAGGACCTCTACAAGATGCAGGTCTATGCGCTGTCAGCCTGGCGCAACGCCCATGTGCCAGTGGGCGCGCTCGGCCCGGCGGGTGAGGTCATTCCGGCCAACATCATCTCCAAGGCGCCGTCAGCCGAACTGCGCCCCGACCAGAAGGACCAGGACAGCCTGCCGCCCTATCCGGTGCTGGATGACATTCTGGAGTGCCTGGTGGAAAAAGAAATGTCGGTAGAAGAGATTTTGGCGCGTGGCCATGACATCGCCACCGTGCATCGCATCGAGCACCTGCTTTACTTGGCCGAATACAAGCGCCGTCAATCTGCGCCGGGCGTGAAGATCACCAAGAAGAATTTTGGTCGGGATCGCCGTTATCCGATCACCAACCGGTTCCGGGATCGCTAGCGGCTATGCGCAGCTCTGTGGAGATTTACAATATCGAGACCCGCCAGAGCCGCATTGTCTGGCAGACAGAGCGATTGGTGGAGGCACCGAACTGGTCGCGGGATGGCCAGTTCTTGATCCTCAACGATGACGGATTGATGTATCGCCTGCCTCTGGTCGGGCAGCCGGTGTCGGAAAAGATTGACACTGGTTTTGCCACCCAATGCAACAATGACCATGGGCTTTCGCCGGATGGCCAATGGCTGGCGATCTGCGACAAGGTGGAGCATGGCAAAACCTGCCTCTACATCCTGCCTGCCAAAGGCGGCACGCCGATCCAGATCACCGAGAACCTGCCTTCTTACTGGCATGGCTGGGCGCCGGATGGCGGAAGGGTGTGTTACTGCGGCATCCGCGACCAGGTCTTCGACATCTATACGATCTCGGTTGACGGCAACGACGAGCGCCGCCTGACCCATGGCGAAGGCCGCAATGATGGGCCGGACTGGTCGGCGGATGGCGCGTGGATCTATTTCAACTGCAGCCGCAGCGGCACGATGCAGATCTGGCGTATTCGCCCGGATGGCACGGACGTACAGCGTCTGACCGATGACGGGCAGGGCGACTGGTTTCCGCATCCATGCCCGAATAATCGCAAGGTGGTGTTCATTTCCTATGACGCCGATGTCTTCGATCACCCGCGCGATCTCCATGTCCGCATGCGCCTGATGGACATGGACGGCGGCAATGTCGAAACCCTGTTTGAACTGTTTGGCGGGCAGGGAACGATCAATGTGCCAAGCTGGTCGCCGGGCGGCCAGGAATTCGCCTATGTGCGGTATTTTCCGGTGATCGCCTAAGCATTGCCGCAGTCTGACAGTACCAGCCGTTCGTCAGGTGCCCGCATGTTTGCGGGAGAATCGGGAATGCGGTGAAATTCCGCAACGTGCCCAACGCTGTGAGGTGGATGGTTGTTGCTTTTGCCACTGGTGATAACCGGGAAGGTGCAGCAATCAAATGAAACCCAGTCAGAAGACCGGCCTGATATGATAGACGTATCTGCGCGGACGGCAGGCGCGTTTTGCTGGATCGCGATTCGCAAGGGATCGCGTCGGGCGCATTGTTGGGGACCAAACGATGCTAGACCAACCTAATGATGCTCTGGTTTCCGCCGGAGCATTTTCCGACGATGAACGCGCCGCCGTCTACCGGGCCATCATGACCCGCCGCGATGTGCGCGATGAATTTCTGCCCGACCCAATCGACGATGACACGCTCTGGCGCATCCTCACCGCCGCCCACCACGCTCCTTCAGTGGGTTTCATGCAGCCCTGGAACTTTGTGCTGGTGCGCGACACCGCTCGCCGCCATGCCGTCTGGCAGGCCTTTTCCAAGGCCAATGACGAGGCGGCAAGCCTGTTTGAAGGCGAAAAAGCCACGCTCTATCGCAATCTGAAGTTAGAGGGCATTCTCAAAGCGCCGCTCGGCATCTGCGTCACCTGCGACCCAGACCGCGCAGGCCCCGTGGTGCTAGGCCGAACCCACAACCCCCGCATGGACAGCTACTCCACTGTCTGCGCCATCCAGAACCTCTGGCTCGCCGCCCGCGCGGAAGGTATCGGCGTCGGCTGGGTCAGCATTTTTCACGATGCCGATTTGCGGGCTATTCTCAATATTCCAGAGCGGATTGAGATTGTTGGGTGGCTGTGCCTTGGCCACGTTGTCGAGCTTTATGATGAGCCGGAATTGCAGGTGAAGGGGTGGCGCAAGCGGCTGGCGTTGGAGGATCTGGTGTTTGAGGAGGGGTGGAAAGGCGCTGGTTGAGAGCGGGCATAATCACTGAACTGACAGCAGGAACATGGTCCGTGCGCAATCTCTGGCTTACCTTGCATCTTTTCACGCAAGGGCAATCTCACCGATTTGCGCAAGCGTTGTCTCCGCATATTTCTTTGTGACGTGGATTTCGGCTGCCTCGTGTGCCTCTTCAAGGATGGCGTTGGAGGCCCGCTCCACCGGGCATGTCGGGTGATCACGCGAGATCGGGGCATGAAGAATAGGTCCTTCGTTCAAAGCTCGTTGAACGTCGAGCACCGTGATCTGATCGAGCGGTTTGGTTAGCTTCCATCCGCCGCCGCGACCGCCTTCCGATTCAACAATTCCATGCTCTCGCAAAGCGCCTAACGTACGGCGCACGACCACGGGATTTGTATTGAGCATTTGCCCGATCCGTTCCGACGTTTCCCTGCCGCCGAGCAAGCCCATGTGCACCAGAACATGCAGCATTCTGGGGAACCGACTATCGGGTCTCATTGCATACCTTTCCGTAACATTATTTGTTACGATATCTTGACGTCAAGGATTTTATGTAACACATAGTGTTACGAAATAGAATGAGCGCTTTCGGACCAACGTTGGCTCCTATTCGTTTTTTGGCGAATTTGATCTCTTCCATCACAAGCGCCAAACCAAACATCCAGAGGTCCAAATGAATGAGATGATGATCCCGACCCGCACCATTCATATGAGCATACTTGATGCGGGGAGTGGCCCCTTGGTATTGCTTTGCCATGGTTTTCCTGAAACCAAACACGCTTGGCGGCATCAGATCGATACTCTTGCGCGCGCGGGTTATCGCGTCGTCGCGCCAGACTTGAGGGGCTATGGTGGCACTGACGCGCCGACGGGTGAAGATCAATATACGGTTTTCCATGCAGTCGGCGACTTGGTGGCATTGTTGGACGCATTGGGTGAGAAACAGGCGGTTGTCTTCGGTCACGATTGGGGAGCGACTATCGCATGGCAAGCTGCGCTCATGCGCCCGGACAGGTTTCGTGCTGTCGGAGCACTGAGTGTGCCTATGATGGGCTCACCACCCGTTCCACCGACACAAATCTTCCCGCAGAACGAAGAAGCCATGTTCTACGCCCTCTACTTTCAAGGGCCGCAGACCGCAGACGCTGAGTTCTCTCACGACGTGAGTTTGACGCTCCGCAAGTTGATTTTTGCAGCAAGTGGAGAAGCGGGGCCGCGCAAACCCAGTGACGGTACGCCCAATCCCTTTGGAATGGTGACGCGACGCATGGGGCTCTTGGCGGGCCTGCCGGATGTGGACACGCTGCCGGATTGGCTGGCCCCCGAAGTTTTCCAGCACTTGGTCCGCGCATTCAAGGCATCAGGGTTCACCGGCGGCCTCAACTATTATCGAAATCTGGATCGTAATTGGGAATTGCAGCAGGCTTATTCAGGCCAAACAGTCAACGTGCCGGCATTCTTTATGATTGGTGAGCGCGATCCCGGTTTAAGCATTCCTGGGATGGATCAGATCATCGCTGGCATGTCTGACCTGGTTCCCGACCTGCGTGGTTCCCACACCCTGCCCGAAGCTGGCCATTGGCTCCAGCAGGAGAGGCCGACCGAGGTCTCTGAACTGATGATAAACTTTCTCAAGCAGTTGGATAATCGTTAGAGGGGCTTCCCAAGCGCGGAAAATGAGTGCCCTGCTGAAACGGATCGTTCCACGTCTGGCTTTGGCAACGCCTGAAAGGCCTCCTGCGCCAATCAAAACGCAGAAGGCTTTCCTATCAAACAGGCCGAACCAGAATATGCTTCTTCTTGCCCAATGACAGCTTAATCACGCCATCACCAGTTACCTCACCAGCCCCAATGCTCAGACGCTCATCAGAAACGCTCTGGTCATTGATCTTCACGGCTCCGCCCTGCACATGGCGGCGGGCTTCGCCGTTGGAGGCGGCGAGGCCGGCTTTGACGATCAGGGCCAGAAGGCCGATGCCGGATTCAAGCTCCGCTGTTGCGACCTCGATGGAGGGTAGGTTGTCGGCCAGTGCGCCTTCTTCAAAGGTCTTGCGGGCGGTTTCAGCTGCTTCTTCGGCGGCTGCGCGGCCGTGCAGGATGGCCGTCACTTCCGTTGCCAGCACCTTTTTGGCTTCGTTCAGCTCCGCACCACCAAGGGCAACCAGACGGGCCACTTCATCCATCGGCAGTTTGGTGAACAGCTTGAGGAAGCGGCTAACGTCTGCGTCCTCCGTGTTGCGCCAATATTGCCAGAAATCGTAGATCGGCAGCAGATCAGCATTCAGCCACACGGCACCAGAGGCGCTTTTACCCATCTTTGCGCCTGAGGATGTGGTCAGCAGCGGAGCCGTCAACGCGTAGAGCTGTGGCGTGTCCATGCGGTGGCCAAGGTCGATACCGTTGATGATATTGCCCCATTGGTCAGAGCCGCCCATTTGCAGGCGGCAGCCGTAGCGCTTGTTCAACTCGACATAATCATAGGCCTGGAGAATCATGTAGTTGAATTCCAGGAAGGACAGCGATTGCTCGCGGTCCAGACGGGTCTTGACGCTATCAAACGACAACATGCGATTGACCGAGAAATGGCGGCCCACATCGCGCAGGAATTCGAGGTAATTCAGACCCCGCAGCCATTCGGCATTGTTGATCATCAAGGCGCCGCCCTTGGGGCCTTTGTCGTAATCGAGGTAGTTGGCGAAGCAGGCTTTGATGGAGGCGATATTGTCCTCAATCATGTCGATGGTCATCAGCTTGCGGGCTTCTTCCTTGAAGGACGGATCGCCCACCATGCCGGTGCCGCCGCCCATTAGTGAGATCGGCTGATGGCCGGTTTCCTGAAACCAGTTCAGCATCATGATCTGCATCAGGTGGCCGACGTGTAGGCTGGAAGCCGTCGGATCATAGCCAATATAAGCCGTCACACTTTCCTTGGAGAGCAGGTCATCGAGGCCAGTTTCGTCGGACATCTGGTGGATGAAGCCGCGCTCGGACAGGATATGCAGGAAATCAGACTTGAACTTGGACATGATCGTCACGCCTTCTGGTATCGGATTTTGGTCTTGTGAATTTGGAATTCGAGGCGGCTTTATCATTGTTTTTTGAAAAGTGCATCAATTTCAGCCATCAATGGCGCTCTTTCTGATCGCCGGGAAAAGGAACATCGAGTCGTGACCAAAACGCTGCAAGCAATCGGCCTGATGAGTGGCACTTCCATGGACGGCATCGATGTTGCTCTGGTCACCACAGATGGCGAGGCGGCGGTAGAGCGGGGGCCGTTTCTGGCGGTCGCCTATGACGATGCGTTTCGCCAGCGGCTGAAGCAGGGGCTGGAGGACGCAAAGGTAATCATCGATCGCCGTCAACGCCCAGCCAGCCTGGCCGCGTTGGAGAGGGAGTTGACGCTGCGTCATGCGGATGCTGTCAAACGCTTTCTCGCCGCAAACGAGCTCCGCGCCCGTGATATCGATGTCATCGGCTTTCATGGCCAGACGGTGTTGCACAGGCCGGATCAGGCTTTGACGGTGCAGCTTGGCGATGGCGCGTTGCTGGCCCGCGAAACCGGTATTGATGTTGTCTACGATATGCGGGCCAGTGATATGGTGCATGGCGGGCAGGGTGCTCCGCTGGTGCCTGCCTATCATGCCGCGCTGGCTGGCGGATTGGGGGTGGAACGCCTTCCGGCCTGTTTCGTCAATATCGGCGGCATTTCCAACCTGACCTATATCGGTGCTGACGGCGAAATCGCCGCCTTTGACAGTGGTCCCGGCAATACCCTGATCGACCAATGGGTCGAGACCCACACTGGCCTTGCTTTCGATGCCGGGGGTAAAATTGCCGCCAAGGGCAGGGTGGTGAAGGTGTTGGCGGACCGTTATCTCAGCCACGGGTTTTTCACCTCCAATCTGCGCCGCTCACTGGATCGCAATGATTTTGCCCCGCCCAAGGCAGGGGATATCAGTCTTGAAGATGGCGCGCGCACGCTGGCGCATGTGGCCGCGGCTGCGATTTTCGCCTCGGCCCGGCATTTGCCACAAAAGCCGAAAACCTATGTGATCTGCGGCGGTGGCCGGTTGAATGCGGTTATCATGGCGGATTTGAGCGCCATGGCGGCGCGGGAAAGAGCTGTGATCGTCAATGCCGATGATCTGGCACTGGATGGCGATGCCATGGAGGCGGAGGCCTGGGCCTATCTTGCGGTACGCTCGCTGAAGGGGCTGCCCTTGACCTTTCCCGGCACTACTGGCGTGCGTCAGGCGGTATCGGGCGGCCTCCATCAGATTCCGCTGGTCTGCGAGACGGAGCGGCTTTTGCTAACCCCATGGCGGGCGGGCGATGAGACATTGCTGGCCGACCTTCATTCGACCCCGGAAACCTGCCGCTTTGTCAGCACGGGTGCGCCATGGAGCGTGTCCTATGCGGCTGAGCGCATCGATGGCTGGATGAATGACTATGAGGCAAAGGGTATCGGCAAGCTCAAGCTGGTTGCCCGGGACGATGGCCGCTTCATCGGGCGTGCTGGTTTCTCGTGGTCGAAGGAAAGCGGGCAGTACGAACTGGGCTATTCCATCTGCCATGATGAATGGGGCAAAGGCTTTGCAACGGAAATCGCCACAGGCTTGAAGCGCTGGTTCTTTGAACAAGACATCGGGAATGCCTTCATCGCCTTCGCCCATATCGACAATGCCGCCTCGCTGGCCGTGCTGCGTAAGACCGGCTTTACGGAAACGGAGCAGCGCGATTACAAAGGTCGGCCTTTTCAGTTTTTTGAATGCGTGGCGCCTGAGTAACCTTAGGCATGTGACCGCCGGAAAATACCCGTCCTCAACATGAACAACAGGATCAGATTGCGTTCATCTTGGTTCTCTTAATCTCCAGTCATCGTTTCCAGTGAAACGCATCAGGAGATAGAAGATGAAGAAATTTTTGGTCGCATGTCTGATCGGTCTGGGAAGCATCACAGCAACGGCGGCACCGTCTCTGGCCGATGATGTGAGGGTTATGGTGTATGATCGCGGTTATCATCCTGATCGCCAGTATGGCCGTGACGAATACCGTCCTCATCGTCCGCATCATCGCAATTTCGAGCGGCGTCATCACGCCTACCGCGATAACTGCCGGACCAAGAAGGTCAAGTTCCGTCATCACGGTCGTTGGGTCTACAAGACCACTACGGTTTGCCGTTAAGCCAATCAGCTTGAATTGGGATAGAAAAAAAGCCGGATCAGAAATGATCCGGCTTTATAATGTCAGCTATTCAGCTGGAATATGGCTCCCCGGGCCGGATTCGAACCGGCGACCTGTCGATTAACAGTCGAATGCTCTACCGCTGAGCTACCAGGGAATGTACCGTTTGAAGCGGTGTGAACCGCGTCCGTTGGTGTGAGTGGGCTTCTACTCAGGCTTTGATGGTTTGCCAAGTCCCTTTTTGAAAAAAAAGTGCCTCTTGTTTTGTTTTCCCCTCTTTCCCATCTGATGTCTGTGGGAAAACTGGCCTCAATCGGCCTTGAAGGACGACCGTGACGGAAAAGAAAACCAAGACCTATCATATGGATACCGAAAATGGACGCCTGCATCTGGGGCGTTTCAACCTGCCGATCCCGCAGTCTCGCGGCGGGCGGATTACGGTTGGCAGTCTTCTGGTGGTTGGCGGCTGCCTGGGCTTTCTGCCTGTGCTTGGCTTCTGGATGGTGCCGCTTGGCGTCTTGGTCTTGTCCCATGACGTGGCGCCGGTTCGGCGGTTTCGCCGCAGGGCCGGGCTGAAATTTGCCAGGGCTCAAAAAAATGGTTGGAAGCTGGGGCGCAAACGGCGGCCCCATATGCAGCGGTGAAGGTTCAAAACTCGTTTGTTCAGGCGAAATAACGCCGCTTTGGTTCCACGGCCTGGGTGCCCTGTACGGCGGGAATCGTTTGCAGGACGCGCTTGGCGGGCAGGATGGCAATCACTTCCGTCCCTTCGCGCAGCTTTGATTTCAGCTTGAATTCGCCGCCATGCTTGGCGAGGATGGCCTGGACGATGGGAAGGCCGAGGCCCGTCCCCTGTTCGGCGCTCTTGATGGCGATGGAGCCCTGCCCGAAGGCCGAGAGCACCACGGGGATTTCCTCTTCGGCAATGCCGGGGCCATTGTCCTTGATGGAGACATATTGTCCGCCGCCGACGGTCCAGCCGACCTTGACGAGGATTTCTCCGCCCGGCGGTGTGAATTTCACCGCATTCGACAAGAGGTTTAGCACCACTTGCCGGAGCGCCTTTTCATCGGCCCAAAGGGCGGGCAGGTTGATCTCATATTGCTGGGATATCTTGATATCCTTGGCTTTGGCGCGCAATTGCACCATGCCGACGCAGTCCTCGGCGACTTCAAGCAACGAGATCGATTCTTCCGAAAGATCGTATTTGCCAGCCTCGATTCGGGACAGGTCGAGGATTTCGTTGATCAGATTGAGCAGGTGCTGGCCGGACCTGTGAATATCGCCGGAATATTCCCGGTAAAGCGGATTGTTGAGCGGCCCCAGCACTTCCTGAGCCATGACCTCGGAAAAGCCTAGGATGGCATTCAGTGGTGTGCGCAACTCATGCGACATAGAGGCAAGAAAGCGCGATTTCGCCATATTGGCTTCTTCCGCCCGACGACGCGCTTCGTCCGACATGGATTTGGCCACTTCCAGCTCGGCGATCAAGTCGTCCTTCTCGCTCTGGAACGATATCAGCTTGAGGTTGGAGACATAGAGCCTGCCGGTGATATAGATGAAGAACAGCACGGAGACGGTAAAGGCCAGGGCCAGCGTCGCGTCTTCGACGCGCTGCGAGAAAAACGCCTGGGCGGACAGCGCGATGATCGGTGGCGTAAACGCATAGAGCACGGCCTGACGCAGCAGAATATTGGTCATGGCCGTAGTGCAGAGCACTACCAGCAGCACGGAGCCTTTCAGCAGCAGGTCGCTTGTCGGGCCGCATGCCGCGCAGGTCTGGAAGGTAAAGGCGGCCCAGCAGCAGCCCATGGCCAGATGCCCGGCCAGCAGAACATGGCGCCAATGTTCCTGATGATGGGAGACCGGAATGCGCTTGGCAGCCTTGCGGATGAGCAAAATGTTCAGGGCGTGAATGCTCAGTGTTAGCAGCGCCCAGAGGATATAGATCGGGCTTCCCGACAGGTAGGCCGTCAGGCCGGCGGTCAATATCGTGATGAAGGGTGTGACGGCCGCGCCATGCAGGCTGGCCTGGGTATGCATGGACAGCAGGTCTTTTTCGAAAGCCGGTGTGCCGCCGTGGGTGGAATGCAGACGTTCTCTGGTCATGCGCAAGGCTTTTGCCGTCGCCTTGTTGCGGTGGCTACGCGATAGGTCGACAATATTCTTGTCAGTAGAGTTTGAAACGCCGTTACCCATGATGTGGTTGCATTTTTTCCGCGGTCCGTCTCAGACTAGCCATGAAGTCTTAAGAGTTACTTTCTGGAAAGGTTTTATTTGCCATTCTCGGATACCGGCTGTTATTGAAAAGGGCCAGATTGTGACACGCATGCATCGGATCATTGCTGCCGCCTTCGTCTGCCTGATCATCGGCACGATGCTTGTCGCTGCCTTCTGGCCCCGTAAAATACCGTCTTTCGATGGCCCTTTCGTAATTGCCGATGGTGAAACATTGGTGACCAATGGTCAACGTCTGCAACTCAAAGGCCTGGATTCACCCGAAATTGGTCAGCGGTGCCGGGGCGAGGATGGTGTTGTCCAGCTTTGCGGTGCGCAGGCCCGATTCGGTCTGGCCCAGCGCATGGCTCAGGCCGGTGTTCTCTGTCAGGGAAGGGACCGCATTGAAAACGACCGTATTCTGGTAACCTGCACTGTCATGGGTCGCGATGTTGGAGCCGACATGGTTCGCTCCGGTCTCGTTCTGAATGCGGGCGGCTATGAGAATGAGGAAAAGCAGGCCCAGGCCGATAAAGCCGGGCTTTGGGCAGGCACGTTCGACCGGCCGGAAGAATGGCGAAAGCTGCATCCTCGCAATGATATCATTCGCAGGCAGGACGAAAATTGACCGTGAGCGTGCCTGTTGACCTCGACGGACTGCTCGCGGCCATTCACGCCTGCCGGATCTGCCGGGATTGTCCGACACAGGTAACAGCGCTGCCGCATGAACCCAGGCCCGTCGTCGTTCTGTCGTCCTCCGCCCGCATTCTGATTGCTGGACAGGCGCCGGGCATTCGGGTGCATGAAACCGGACTGCCTTTCAACGATGCCTCCGGCGATCGGCTGCGGCAATGGTTGGGTGTGGACAGGGAGGCGTTTTACGATAGCCGCAACTTTGCCATCCTGCCGATGGGCTTCTGCTTTCCGGGATACGACGCCAGCGGCCACGACCTGCCCCCTCGGCGCGAATGCGCCCCACAGTGGCGGGAAGCGGCCATGGCGGTTATGCCCCAGGTGGAGCTGGTGCTTGCTATCGGCCAATATGCGCAACGCTGGCACTTGGGCGACCTGCGAAAACCAACCTTGCATGCCACGGTGGTGAGCTGGCGCGAGTCTTTTTTTACCAACCGGCCCGGGCCGAAGATTTTGCCGCTGCCTCATCCCAGTTGGCGAAACAGTGGTTGGCTGCGTCGCAATCCGTGGTTTGAGGCAGAATTGCTACCTGTCTTGAAAAAGCAAGTGGATCACTGTTTGCGGTGAAAGCATTTTGCTTTCGTTTGCTACAAATTGCGCTATACCGGAAAAAAATTTCAATGGTGTCGCTCATGGATCGTCTGGACCGTAAAATTCTGCGTATTTTGCAGGAGGATTCCACTCTTGCCGTTGCCGACCTCGCCAAGAAGGTCGGTCTTTCCACCACGCCCTGCTGGCGGCGTATCCAGAAGATGGAAGAGGATGGCGTGATCAAGCGCCGCGTGGCGCTGCTCGATCCGGTCAAGGTCAATACCAAGGTGACGGTCTTCGTTTCGGTGCGCACCAATACCCATTCGATTGAATGGTTGAAGCGGTTTTCCGAAGTGGTGGCGGAATTTCCCGAAGTGGTGGAATTCTATCGCATGAGCGGCGATGTGGATTATCTGCTGCGGGTCGTGGTTCCTGACATCGGTGCCTATGATGCCTTCTACAAGCGGCTGATCGCCAAGATCGAGATCCGCGACGTATCCTCGGCCTTCGCCATGGAGCAGATTAAATACACGACCGAATTGCCGCTCGATTATATGATGCTCGATAATAACAAATCGGGTGAGGAATAATGGCTGGGGAGCCTGATAACAGACTCCCCAATCTCATCACTTTTCCAGCCGGGCCAGCAGGGATGACGTATCCCAGCGATTGCCGCCAAGCTTTTGCACATCGCCGTAGAACTGATCGACCAGGGCTGTAAGCGGCAAGGTGGCGCCATTGGTCTTGGCTTCGTTCAGCACGATGCCGAGATCCTTGCGCATCCAGTCGACGGCAAAGCCGAAATCATATTTGCCGACGGCCATGGTCTTGTGGCGGTTTTCCATCTGCCAGGAACCGGCAGCGCCTTTGGAAATCACCTCTATGACCTTTTCGATATCGAGACCGGCCCGCTTGCCGAAATGCACGCCTTCCGCCAAGCCCTGAACGATACCGGCAATGCAGATCTGGTTGATCATCTTGGTTAACTGGCCAGAACCCGCTGGCCCCATCAGGCCAATCATCCGCGCATAGGCTTCGATTACCGGGCGGGCCTGTTCGAACACCGGCTCGTCTCCACCGCACATCACCGTCAGCACACCATTTTCCGCTCCAGCCTGACCGCCGGACACCGGCGCATCGATGAACCCAAAGCCGTTGGCTTTTGCAGCCTCATAAAGTTCCCGGGCCACATCCGCTGAGGCCGTGGTGTTGTCGATCAATATCGCACCGGGTTTCATGCCCACGAAAACACCATCGGTGCCAATGGTGACGGCACGCAGGTCATCGTCATTACCAACGCAGGTGAAGACGAAATCGGCATCCTTCGCCGCCTCTGCCGGCGTCAGGCCAAGCGCCCCGCCATGCTGGGCTACCCAGCTTTCGGCCTTAGCCGTGGTGCGGTTATAGACTGTCACATCATGGCCGCCCTTCGCTTTCAGGTGTCCGGCCATGGGATAACCCATGACGCCCAATCCGATGAATGCCACCTTGGCCATGTCTTAAGTCTCCTTTGCTTATTGCGTGCCGCCAGAGGTATCGCAGCCCGCAACGCAGGAAAAGTTATTTTTGGGTCAAGCTGCCTTGATGGGGATGGTGCCGGCTCAATGTTTCAATTCGTGGGCAAGCTGTTGAAGCGACCCGATGACGCTGGCCGCCATGCCTGGCGCACTGATATTATGTTCGCCATCCTCGACGATAATCAACCGACTGCCAAGCCATGCAAGGTGCAGGTCATAGGCGGTCTTGAGCGGGCTGCCAAAATCGAGGCGGCCATGAATCAATATGGCAGGAAGACCCTCTAATAGTTTGATACGCCGAAGGATTTCTCCATCGGCCAGCCAGGCGCGATGCGACCAGTAGTGGGTGACGAGCCGGGAAAAGCACAGCCGAAATCGGGCGTCCGACCACCTGACATGTGGGACATAGCCCGGCTTTACGGAGAGAGTGGCAGATTCCCATGCGCACCAGGCACTTGCGGCCTTGTCATGAATCTGTTTGTCAGGATTGATCAGCAGCCTGTGATAGGCGGTAGTGAGATCGCCATCTCGCTGATCTCTTGGAAGATGGTCGAGAAAGCGCGCATGGTCTGCGGGAAAAAATTGTCCGACGCCGCGCGTGATCCATTCGATTTCGGCAGCACTTGTCGTGACGACCATGGTGAGCAGCAGGCCGAGAACCTGCTCCCGGTGCGCTTGGGCATAGGCGAGCGCCAGCGTCGACCCCCATGACCCGCCCATGACCAGCCAGTGCTCAATGCCGAGATGGAGGCGCAGCGCTTCGATATCCTCAAGCAGATGCGGCAGCGTGTTCGTGCTGAGATCAACCACAGGGTCGCCCGCAAAGGGGAGACTGCGGCCGCAATGGCGCTGGTCGAATTGGACGATGTGATAGTGCACGGGGTCGAAGAACCTGCGCGTGGTTTCAGAGAGCCCGGAGCCGGGGCCGCCATGCAGAACGAGGGCCGGGATACCCTTACGGTTGCCGCTGCATTCGAAATAGATCCGGTGGCCGTCCGTGACCGGCAGGTGACCGGTTCGGTAGGGCGGCAAGGGCGGATGAAGCTCTGGTCCTGTCATCTCGCCCTCGCGGCTTTTAGGTCAGTTCAAGGTTTTCAATTGCGCGATCACCAGATGGCCGGGCGAAGGCTCACCATCTTGCATCCGCACATTGATATCGGTGACTTCGATGACCTCGAAGCCGGTGGCGGCCAACCGCTCGCGGATATAGGTCTGCGCATGGACGAAGCGCTGATGCGGGCCGACCTTGTAGGGCACATCCTCGCCCATCGTTTCCGAAGAGAAGATGAAATAGCCGCCCAGCATCAGATTTTCGGATACGCCGAAAAACAGCGGCTCGAGCGCGCCAAGATAGGGCAGGACATCGGTGGCGGTGATCAGGTCGAACAGGTCCTCGTCATTGTCCTCAAGGAAATCCTCGACTTCGGCAACGTAAAGCGTGTCGTAAAGGTCTTTCTCATGAGCGATCTCGACCATGTTTTCCGAAAGGTCGATGCCGGTGATATCGTCTACCATGTCACGCAGGGTGCCGCCGGTCAGCCCGGTGCCGCAGCCGAGATCCAGCAGGCGCTTGAACGGGCCGAGCTTCAATTCCTGCAAGCGCTGGCGCACGATGACCGGCACGGCGTAACCGAGCTGATCAACGAGAATATCTTCGAAATCCTCGGCATGCTGGTCAAACAGCGTTTCCACATAGGCATCGGAGGCACGCGGCGGCGTTTCACCACGGCCAAGCGAGGCAAGACGCACGGCAGCCCCGCCATGGTCTTCCGGGTCGATTTCCAGAACCTCATGATAGGCTTTTACCGCAGCGTCGATATCGCCAGCCTTTTCAAGCGCCAAGGCCCGGTTATAAGCCTCGGACAGCTTCTCTTCATCGATTTTCGCCATTGCGTCGCCCTCACATCACGCCGCCGCGCACCGGACCGGCGCATCAGGCTCTGGCGTAGATTTCAATCCAACCGCATGATCTCGGCCCGGCATTGAAAGTCAATGGCAAGGCTTATGAACAGGCGATTGGCGTGAGGGTCTACCGGCTCATGGCGCGTTTGGCAACATCGCCAGTCTGCTATCAATCAGCCTGTTTCAATGCAGGATGAATTCACCTTTCAGCGCCCGCCATTCGTTGGCGGCAATCAGTTTGCGATGCACATAGCGCACCGAATGCAGCGGCCCGTCCAGCTTTTCCTGCCAGAATTTCAGAAAGCCGCGCATTTCCGGAAAATCCGGGGCCAGATCGTAATTCTGCCAGATGAAGGTTTGCAGCAGGTTTTGGTGATCGGGCATGCGGTATAAAATTTGCGCTGTGGTCATGCCATAGCCTTTCAGCATCATTTCCATATCGGAAGTCATGCCAGATTTAGGTGTGTCGTCATTCCTGATGTCAGTGTTCATGGCAACCTCGTTTCGTTCCCATTCTGATCCCGGCGGCACAGGGGCGACCTGTCCGTCGCGCATCGGTTCGTCCGATAGGAAGATGGTTCCATGCGAGGCTTAATCGAGGCTTAACAAAACTGTCATAAATGACATTCTAAGATAAAAATCATATAGTTAGCAGCATGTTGCCTTGAGTGCTGCCAGGTTTTGTCAGCGCTTGAGATGGCGCGTCAATCGTCTTTCGATGGCGGCCCAGCCATGGCGCAGGATCTCGACAATTGCGAGGTAGAAGATCGCCGCCCAGAGATAGGTCTGGTAGTCGAAGGTGCGCGAAAAGGCGTAGCGGGTCTCGCCCATCATATCGAGAACGGTGATGATCGACAGAATGGCCGAACCCTTGACCATCAGGATAATTTCATTGCCGTAAGGCCGGAGCGCGACGATCAGCGCCTGCGGCAGGATGACTTTCCAGAAGGTGACGGTGCGCGGCAAACCCAGCGAAGCAGCACCTTCATGCTGGCCGCGTCCAACGCTGCGGATCGCGCCCCGCAGGATCTCTGCCTGATAGGCGGCCGTGTTCAGCGACAGTGCCAGCAACCCGCAATACCAGGCATCGCGGAAGAACCACCAGAGACCGACAGCCTCGAATTCCGTCCGGAACCCACCCAGGCCGTAATAGACCAGAAACACCTGCGCCAGCAGCGGCGTACCGCGAAAGACATAGACATAGGCATAGGTCACGGCCTTGGCCAGAGGGTTGTTCGACATCCGGCCAAAGGCGATTGGGATAGAGAGGACTGCGCCTGCGGCAATCGAGATGACGACGATGCTGAGCGTCGTCCCAAGGCCAGAGAGAAAACGCGGACCGTATTTGACGAATTTGTCTTGGTCCCAGTTGCCGATCATCATCGCCAGCAGGCCAAGGCCGAGCAAAGCCCAGACCAGCAGCAAGGAACCGCCCAATACCCTGCCGGGGGTGACTCGATGCTCATGTCTTGGCGGAGCAGGGCGCGGCGGAATCAGTTCAAGACTGTGGCTCATCGGTTCGCCCCCGACTGTTTCGTCCAGTTTTCGATATAGCCGACGGCGATGGAGGAGAGGATTGCCAGCACCAGATAAAGCGCACAGGCAATCGTATAAAACAGGAAGGCTTCCTTGGTGACGCGGGCGGCAATACCTGTCTGGCGGATAATGTCGGAAAGGCCGATAACAGACACCAGCGCGGTATCCTTCAAAAGGTTCATCCACAGATTGACGATGCCGGGCAGGGCAATGCGGATCAATTGCGGCACGATCACCAGCAGCATTGTCTTGGTGCGCGACAGGCCGATGGCAAAGCCTGCTTCATACTGGCCGGAGGGAATGGCCCGGAAGGCCGATTGTAGCACCTCGGCGCAATAGGACGAAAACACCAGAGCCAGCGCGATCATTCCGGCGAAAAAGGCGTTGATTTCAATCCGTTCCTCAAACCCCATGGAGGCGAGGACGGCCTGAATCAGGATTTGCGAGCCATAATAGACAATGAATAGCGTCAGGAGTTCAGGAAGGCCGCGAAAGATTGTCGTATAGATTGCGGCTGCCTGGCGCAGCATGCGTTCGCTGCTTTGGGTGGCAAGAGCAATCAGGAAGCCGATTATCAATCCGAAGGGCAGGGTTGCCGCAGCCAACGTGACGGTGACCTTGAAGCCGAAACCGATTTCATCGCCCCAGCCCGCGTCGCCGCAGGCCAGAAGTGTCCCTGATGCAAACCAGGTGAAGATCCCGGCGCTGCCGCAAAAGGGATCGAAAATCTGCGAAACGAGCGCCCAAAGGGCGTCGAGCGCGGAAGCGAGTCCGCCCATTTAGCCAATTCCCCTTACGGTCTTTGCCGCTTGTTTTTGCTTTGTCTGTTGTGCGTGATCCGGGTAGACCCGGATCACGCCGTCTTAAACCGATTTATTTGTCGCCGTAAACGTCAAAATCGAAATATTTGGCATTGATCTTCTGGTAGGTGCCATTGGCGCGAATGGCGGCAATGGCCTTGGTGAAGCGGTCGGCCAGAGCGGTCTCGCCCTTGCGTACAGCAATGCCTGCACCCTCGCCGTTGATCACAGGATCGATCGGCAGTGGTGTCAGGATCTTGCAGCAGGCGCCCGCATCGCTTTTCACCCACTGCGTCAGCACCACGACGTCGTCGATGACTGCATCGATGCGGCCGTTGGTGATGTCCAGCTTGTATTCGTCGGCTGTGGGGTAAAGCTTCAGCTGCGAACCGGCCATGTGCTTTTCAGCATAGTTGGCATGGGAGGTGGAGCTTTGCGCGCCGATGGTCTTGCCCTTCAGGTCTTCGACGCTTTTGGCTGGCGAATCCTTCGGCAAGGCGATGGCTGGAGGAGTGTTGTAATATTTCTTGGAGAAATCCACCTTTTCCAGACGCTCTGGCGTGATCGACATCGACGCGACGATGGCGTCGAATTTCTTCGCCTGCAAGGCCGGGATGATACCGTCCCAATCATTGGTCTTGAAGGTGCAGGTCACCTTCATTTCTTCGCAAAGCGCCTTGGCGATATCGATGTCGAAGCCTGTCAGCGAACCATCGGCTTCCAGGCTATTGAAAGGCGGGTAGGCGCCTTCCGTGCCGATAACGAGCTTTTCTTCAGCCATGGCGCCACCGGCAAACAATGACAGGGCAGTAAGGGAGGCGGCGGCCAGAAAACGGGTCGAGATACGCATGAGATCCTCTCTGTTGGTTGCCAGGAGGGTATGGGAAGGTCCCCCTGGCGCAGGCGCCGGCAATTTCTTTGAATTTTCGCCGGAACGTTTCGCCAGTTTTTCCGTTTTTGCGGAAATTGCAACTGCTAATGCTTGTCAGCCCCCGCCTCATGCTGTGAACATGTCATTCACCCTTCGTTCATTCCAACCCAGCCATCTTCCTGCCTAGAATCCGGCGTGTAAAAGCACGTCGTTAAAGAATAAAATTCAAGAACAACGAGGCAAAATGCTTCAACTGCGAGGAAAACCCATGGCAGTACAATCCAGGATAACGGCATCGGTGCTGATTGCACTTGCAAATCTCGTTGCCGCACCATCCTTTGCCGCTTCTTATACTTCCGACAATCTCGCACCAAGCCAGGATATTGCCGGGCGGATGCGCGCTATGTCGGCTGGCACGACACTTGACGGTCACGGCATCGTGCTGATGGCCCAGGCCGAGCCGCCGCCGGAAGAATTGCCGAAACAAAAAAAGAAGGGGCCGCCGGAAGAGGGCAAGCCTGGCGAGGAGCGTCCGCCGGAGGCAGCAAAGCCGCCCAGGGAAGAGAAGCGACCGGAAGCGCCACCAGCCCGTAATGAGGCCGCCCCGCCTGCCCGGGAAGAAGCACCTGCTCAACAGACCAGGCCAAAGCCTCCCGCCGGAATGGAGGCCCCTTCCGCCGAGCCGCCACCGCCGAAAAAACATGAAAAGCCGATGGAGCCGGCAGTAGAGCCACAAAAGGCTGCACCGCCGCCGAAAATGGCCGAGCCTCCAGCTGAACCGCAAGAAAAACCGGTGAAGCCGAAGAAGAGTGAAGCTCAGTCGCCTATGCCTCCCGCCGGTGAGCCGAAAGGCGCACAGACACCGCCCGTCGGTGATCGTAGCATCGTACCTCAGCCTGGTACGCCGCAGCCCGGTACGCCCAAGGGCGAAGCGCAGCCCGTGAAACCGGAAGACCAGAGACCGGCTGGCAAAAAGCCTGTTGCGAACCCTGCTGCTCAAAATCCGGCTGAACAAGATCCGGCTGGAAAAACCCCGGAAGGTCAGAAGCGTCCAAATCCGCAAGCGGACGGTCAGGCACCTGTAGGCCAACCGCAAAAGCCGCAAGCTCCGCGGCCAGCCGAACCGGAACCGCAAGCCAAGCCCGAATCCAAAACGGCGCCAGAACCTCAGGTAAAGCCGGCTGCGCCTAACGCCCCCGCAGAGCCCCCGGCTGGCAACCCATCAGGTAAGCCCCCTGCACCTCCAGTGGCCGAACCGCCGCTGCCGGGTGGGCCGAAGCCGCCTGTCGAGGCGCCGGGTGCACCGAAGGCGCCGCAGCCACCCGTTCAGCCTGGTGCGCCTGCCGCGCCACGCGCCGATGCTCCCATGCCACCACCGCCCGGTCCCGGTAATGACGAAGCGGGCAAGCCTCGCCCGGCCCTGTTGCCGCCGATGAACGCCACGCAGTCTCGCGAGCAGGGCGGTCTTCCCGGTCAGGGAGGAAAAGGCGGAGCTCCTGGTCAGGGAGGTCAAGCTGGACAAAACGGCCAGCCGGGTCAGCCCGGTCGTCCGGGCGCGCCGGGCGATGCCGTGAGCGATCAGCAATTGCGCCCGCAATTGCCGCCGCAGGAACAAGCGCCATTTTCGCCGAAGGAATTGCAGAGGTTGCGGGCTTTGGCCGACAAGCCGTCGCAGACCGATGAAACCATCATCCTGCCAGTGGATCGCGGTGCGCCCGTGCTCGATAGCGACAAGGATAATAATTGGCGTCGCGGCATGTCCGAAGACCAGTTGCGCCGTCTGCGTCAGCAGGCCGGTGATCAGGATCGTTATGCCATTCCCGAAAGTGATGCCCAGGCTCAGCAGGACTATTACGGCAACCGTCCGCGCCCCGATATCCGCATCGAATCCATCGATCAATATCAGGGTCGCCGTCTGCGCGATCAGCCGCAATTTGTCTATCCTGACGATGTCCGCGTCGAGCGCAGCTTTGACGATGACCGCGAGGTGATGGATTACGGTGGCCAGATCGTCATCCGTAGCGACGATAACCGCCGCTTTGCCCAATATGGCCGCCCGCCGGTCTATGAGCAGGTGGATCATCAGCGTGTCCGCATCACCGTCTTCAAAGAAAACGGCGATCGGATCGTCAGCCTTCGCAATCGTTATGGCCAGTTGATCCAGCGGTCGCGCATCGATGCCAGTGGCCAGGAATATGTGCTGTTCTATTCGCCGGAACTCTATAGTGCCGACGACGACCGGCGCGTTGCCTACCGCGATCCGGGTGCTGACCTGGCGCCTATGCGCCTGCGTGTGCCACTCAATGACTATATTATCGATGTCGGCAGTTCGCCCGACCGCGATTATTACAAGTTCATAGAGCAGCCGCCGGTAGAACCCGTCGAGCGTGTCTATACGATTGACGAGGTTCGCAATTCCGCCCGTATCCGTGACAAGATGCGCCGGATCGACCTCGATACCGTGACGTTTGCCACGGGAAGCGCCGATATTTCCATGAACCAGGCTGGTACATTGAAAAAGGTCGCAGATGCCATTGTGCGGGTGTTGAAGGACGATCCGGGCGAAACCTTCCTGATCGAGGGCCATACCGATGCCGTCGGATCGGCTGAGTCGAACCTGGTGCTGTCGGACCGCAGAGCCGAATCGGTCGCCAATGTCCTTACCCAGGTTTACGGCATTCCGCCGGAAAACATGATCACACAGGGTTATGGCGAGCAGTTCCTCAAGGTTATGACCTATGGGCCAGAACAGCAGAACCGGCGTGTCACCGTCCGCCGTGTCACGCCGCTGGTGCGGCCCGTGCAGGCGGCGCGCTGATAACACTCGGATCTCAACCATGCCGCCGGAGCGATCCGGCGGCATTTTTATTTGCTAAGACCGGTCGCTGAGGCGATGAAATCGGCAATTGCCGTTGTGTCATCGAGATCGAAGACCGGCAGGTCTGTGTCGGTGATCTGATGGTCGGCGGCAATGGCGACGATATGCGGATCATCAGGGGCAAGCGGTGCGCCGTTCCTTGCGTCCAGACGCCGCGCCTCGATTTTCGGGATTGCCTCGCGTTTATAGCCTTCGATCAGCACCAGATCGCAGGGCGATAGCCGAGACAAAATGTCATCGAGGCCTGGTTCGGGGCTTCCCCGCAATTCATGCATGATGGCAAAGCGCGTGCCGGAGACGATAGCGACTTCCGCCGCACCGGCCTGACGGTGCCGGTAGCTGTCTGCACCGGGCTTGTCGATATCGAAATCATGATGGGCGTGTTTGATCGTGGAAATCCTGAAGCCGCGCTTTGTGAGTTCGGCAACCAACCGCTCGGTTAGCCCTGTCTTGCCCGAATTCTTCCAGCCGGAAATGCCGAATACCCTGTGAGGAACGCGATCATTTGATGTCATGGAGCAGGGCCTTGAGATGGATTTCCGCCCGGGCCAGATCATCCGGGCTGTTGACGTTGAAAAATGGATCAAGCGGGCCGTGCGTGGTTTCAAGGGCCTGAAACTCGACCTCTACACGCACATGATCCTCAATGAAGAGCATGAGTTTGCGATTGTCGGGCGCACTCAGCCAATGCTCGATTGCCTCTTTCAACGCGACCGGCCAGAGACCGACGACAGGGTGAACGCGTCCGAGTGAACGCGCCAGCACAACGGTTTTTTCATCCGCTGTCACAGACAGTAGACGCTGCGCCAGATCTGCGGGGAGGAAGGGCGTGTCAGTGGGAGAGATAAGCACATGGCTGGATGACGAGACCTGCCGGGCAAATTCCATGGCGCTGGCAATGCCCGCCAACGGCCCGGCATAATCGGTGATCGAATCGCCGATTCGGGGCAAGTGGGTGACGAGGGTGGTGTCGTTGCTGTTGACGGCGAGGTTGCCGACCTGTGGTGACAGCCGGTTGGCCACATGGTCCAGCAGGGTACGGCCTGCCAGCATGGTGGTTGCCTTATCCGCGCCCATGCGGCGCGACCGTCCACCAGCCAGAATGACGCCGGGAAGGTCGATTGGTGTTGCCGTGGGTCCCATGGCGCAACTCTTGCTTCAAACCGCCAGCGCGCTGGCATCGCGGATTTTCCGCAGCCGTTCACGGTGGAACGTATAAAGACCCGATCCGACCACAACGGCCATGCCCAGCAGCATCCAGGGGTCCGGCCATTCATGAAACACCAGAATGCCAAGGCCGATGGCCCATAGCAGGCCCGAATAGCGGAAGGGCGCGATGAAAGAAATGTCGGCGGTGCGCATGGCGAGAATGATGCATTGATAGCCAATGAACATCAAGATGGCGGCACAGATCAGTACCCCGAACGACGGGAGAGAGAGCGGCTGCCAGCCACCCTGGAACGGGATGAGCGCCGCCCCCGCCAGCGCGTTGCCGGCAGCGGTCATCAGGGTGATGACGATGGATGGCGTGGCCCTGTCGATCCGTGTGGTCACCAGATCGCGGGTGGCGGCGAAAAACACGCTGCCCAGCACGTAGAGCGCCGACAGGGTAAAGCCTTCCGGACCGGGCCGGATGATGATCATCACCCCGATAAAGCCAGCGATAATGGCAAGCCAGCGTCGCCAGCCGACCGGCTCGCGCAGAAACACCGCAGCACCAAGCGTGACGGCCAGCGGTAGCGATTGTAGGATGGAGGCGGCATTGGCGAGCGGGATGGCAGACAGTGCCGTGAGATAGGTGATCGAGGCCAGAATCTCACACAGCACGCGGGTCATGATCAGCGGATTGCCGAGCAGTTTGGGTGAAATCACGGCGCGGGCCTGACGGGCAATGCCATAAACCAGAAGCGTGGTCAGCGCGCCGCGCACCAGCATGATCTGCCCAACGCTCATCACCTCGGTCAGCGATTTCGACAGGGCGTCGTTGATGGTGAAGCCAGCCATGGCCGCAGCCATGAACATAGCGCCCTTCATATTTCGGGTCAGCACCATCAAGTAAAAGCTTTCCAAACAGTCCACCCGGCCACTTTGCCCGGAGTTAGATGCGGTGTTCTATCCAGAAAACCAATAGATGCAAAGGTTTGAAAATGCCTGTTAACCGCCGGTGACGCTCATGTGGCGCGATACGGCAGGGCGACGGGTGGTGCGGTCGATGATGAAATCATGGCCCTTGGGTTTGCGCAGGATCGCCTCATCAATGGCCGCAGACAGCAGTGCGTCATCCTCGCTGGACCGCAAGGCGGTCCGAAGATCGGCTGCATCGTTCTGACCGAGACACATATAGAGTGTGCCGGTGCAGGTCAGGCGAACGCGGTTGCAGCTCTCGCAGAAATTATGGGTGAGGGGAGTGATCAGACCCAGCCTGCCACCGGTTTCCTCGACACGGAGATAGCGGGCCGGGCCGCCAGTCTGATAGTTGAGATCCTGGAGGGTGAAATGCTCTGCCAACCCTTGCCGAACCTCGGAAAGCGGCAAATAGCGATCGGTGCGGTCTTCGTCGATCTCACCCATTGGCATGGTTTCGATCAACGTCAGGTCCATGCCCCGGCCATGGGCAAAGCGCATCAGATCCGGAAGTTCGTCCTCATTGAAACCTTTCAGAGCGACCGCATTGATCTTGATGTGAATGCCAGCCGCCTGCGCCGCATCGATGCCCTTCATGACCTGCGCCAAGTCTCCCCAGCGGGTGATGGTGCGGAATTTCTGCGCGTCCAGCGTATCCAGCGAGACATTGATGCGGCGCACGCCCGCGTCGGCCAGTTCGGCTGCGTGGCGCGCGAGTTGCGAGCCATTGGTGGTCAGCGTCAGTTCCTCGAGCGCGCCGCTTTGCAAGTGGCGTGACAGGCTGCGGACCAGGAACATGATGTTCTTGCGCACCAGCGGTTCGCCACCGGTCAGGCGCAGCTTGCGCACGCCCTTGGCGATGAAGGCACTACAGAGCCGGTCCAGTTCCTCCAGTGTCAGCAGGTCCTTTTTCGGCAAAAAGGTCATGTTTTCCGCCATGCAATAGGTGCAGCGGAAATCGCAGCGGTCCGTCACCGATATCCGCAGATAAGTGACGGCCCGACCGAAGGGATCGACCATTTTGTCTGGCATCTGCGCTGGCTGTAGACCGGTATGGGCCTGCAAGGTTTGATTTTCCTGCAAGTTTGGCGCCGGCTGGTGCAGGCGGGGGGCATAATCCAAGCGAACCTCCATGATTGCTCACTAATCTGGTGCGCGCATTGCGATCCGTCAAGCAAGGCAACAGGCTGGACGACTGGAATAAGTTGGATCGGACTAAATCGGGTGATACAGCATCAGACCGAAAAGTGCGAAGCGGTTTCGTCATATTGCTTTGCGAGAGCTATTTTAAAACAATGCAGGGAGAATGTGGTGAGCGAAGTTTGGCCGAAGGAAATCAGGGTGTCACCGGATCGGCGGCTTTTGACGCTGGTGTTTGATAATGGGGAAAGCGTCAGTGTGGCGGCGGAAATGCTCCGGGTGCTTTCACCGTCCGCGGAGGTACAAGGCCATGGGCCGGGCCAGAAGATCACCGTGCCCGGCAAGCGCAATGTGACGATTGCCAAGCTTATTCCGACCGGCAATTATGCGGTGCGGATCGGTTTTGACGACGGCCATGATACCGGCATCTTTACCTGGGCCTATCTGCGCGAGCTTGGGCAAACCGGTGAGACGAAGTTTGGGGAGTATCTGCGCGACATGGAGGCAAAGGGCCTGTCGCGCGATAAGCTTTAGGCGCTTTTATACCAGGTCTCACCCCTTGTAGATGAGCCAGCCCTTGGCGAAATCCTTGCGCATGCCGGGCTCAAACGGCCTGCTGCAATTGCGCCCGGCATTCTTCGCGCAGTAAAGGGCGATATCGCTGCGGCTGTAGAGTTCGCCTGGGTCCTGGCAATTGGCGGCCAGGGCAAAACCGATGGAGACTGTGACTGGACCGTAATTGACACCGGTGCGGGAATTGCGAAACAGGGTGTTTTCCAGATTGGTGCGGATGCGTTCGCACAGCCCGAACACTTCGGTATCCGGCATGCCCTCGACGATGATGGCGAATTCCTCGCCACCCGCCCGTGCCACGAAGGCATCACGCGGTGCATTGGCGCGGATGACGCCAGCAACGGTCGCCAGGATCTTGTCGCCGACCGGATGGCCGAATGTATCGTTGATCTTCTTGAAATGGTCGATGTCGATCAGCATGAGCGACGTTGTCGTCAGTGTCGAGGGATAGTTGAACAGACCGGCCATCCGCTCATCGAAGGCGCGGCGATTGGCAAGCCGGGTTAACGAATCGGTATTGGCGATCCGCTTGTATTCGTCCAGTTCGCGCCGTACGGCATCCATTTCAACGGATTTCTGGGTAAAGCTTTCTGCGGTCTTTTCGCCATGGGCCAGCGTATCGTCTGTTGCCCGCGTCAAGAGTGCGATGGCATTGCGCAGCAGATCGACACTGCCGCTGCTCTTGGCATTGATGCGTGAGCAGGTCTCATCCAGCAGCTTGTTATAGGTCTCCAGCGAGCTTTGCTCCTGCTTCATCAGCCGCAGCAGATTATCCAGTTCCGACACCAGCCTTGAATGGGCATTTTCGATAATGCGGTTGGAATTGTGGCCGAAAAATTCCTCGGCAATCCGGTCGAGGTCATCCTGGGTGGCGCGGCTTCCAAGAGCGGTGACCCTGCGGGTCAGAACCGGGTTGGACCCGATATAGGCCTCATAGAACAGCTCGTAATTTCTTGGCAGCGGCGAAATGCCCATAGAGCGCATCGCAAAGGAAATTTGCGTTGCGATATCGAGCCCCTGCGATCGCGCCAATGTTGCGGTGTTCATCCTGCTAGCCCCATCCGATAATCCCCACTCAGGATTAGGACTGAATGGTGAGCAAATATTTAAAGCAATAAGTAAAGAACGCCGGTAATTGTAAAATTGTTATTTATTCTATGAAAATCCACAGTAAACTATCATCGTCCACGTGCAAAGCCAAATTGTTGCCTTTGCACGTGGACTAAACGATCAGAGGTTGAATTCCTGGAAGAAATCGTTGCCCTTGTCATCAGTGACGATGAAGGCCGGGAAGTTTTCGACCTCGATCTTCCAGACGGCTTCCATGCCGAGTTCCGGATATTCCAGCACTTCAACATGGCGGATACAGTCCTGGGCAAGTCGGGCGGCTGGTCCACCGATGGAGCCGAGATAGAAGCCGCCATGGGTCTTGCAGGCTTCGCGCACGGCGCGTGAGCGATTGCCCTTGGCCAGCATGACCATCGAGCCGCCAAACGACTGGAACTGGTCCACATAGCTATCCATACGGCCTGCCGTGGTTGGCCCGAAGGAACCGGAGGCAAAGCCTTCCGGCGTCTTGGCGGGGCCGGCATAATAGACCGGGTGGTTTTTCATGTAATCCGGCATGCCTTCGCCGTTTTCGAGCCGTTCGCGGATCTTGGAATGGGCCAGATCGCGGGCGACGATGATCGTGCCGGTCAGCGACAGCCGGGTCTTGACGGGATGCTTCGTCAGTTCGGCCAGGATGGCGCTCATTGGCTGATTAAGGTCGATGCTGACCGTGGAGGAGGAGAGGGCGGCCTCGTCGATGTCGGGCATGTATTTCGACGGATCGGTTTCCAACTGTTCGATAAAGATCCCGTCGCGGGTAATCTTGCCCATCGCCTGGCGGTCGGCGGAACAGGAGACACCGAGGCCAATCGGCAGCGAGGCGCCATGACGCGGCAGGCGGATGACCCGCACGTCATGACAGAAATATTTGCCGCCGAACTGGGCGCCGACGCCGAGCGATTGCGTCAGCTTGTGAATTTCCTGTTCCATCTCGATGTCGCGGAAAGCATGGCCGCTTTCGGAGCCTTCGGTGGGTAGGCCATCGAGGTAACGGGCCGAAGCGAGCTTCACCGTTTTCAGGTTCATTTCTGCCGAAAGCCCACCGATGACGATTGCCAGATGATAGGGGGGACAGGCTGCCGTGCCGAGCGACAGGATCTTGTCCTTCAGGAAATCGATCATCCGGTCATGGGTCAGCAGCGAAGGTGTGCCCTGATACAAGAAGGTCTTGTTGGCAGAACCGCCGCCCTTGGCCATGAACAGGAATTTATAGGCATCCTCGCCCTCTTCGTAGAGGTCGATCTGGGCGGGCAGGTTGGTCTTGGTGTTCTTTTCCTCGAACATCTTCAAGGGTGCCAGCTGCGAATAGCGCAGATTACGCTTTTCATAGGCATCGCGCACGCCATGGGCCAAAGCCTCATAATCGCCGCCATCCGTCCAGACCCGGCGGCCCTTCTTGCCCATGACGATGGCGGTGCCGGTATCCTGGCACATCGGCAGCACACCACCGGCGGCGATATTGGCGTTTTTCAACAGGTCATAGGCCACGAAACGGTCATTGTCGGTGGCTTCCGGGTCCTTGAGAATGGAGGCCAATTGCTTCAGGTGGCCGGGGCGCAGCAGGTGGTTGATGTCGGACAGCGCGGTTTCGGCCAGAAGCCGCAGGCCTTCCGGATCAACGGTCAGGATTTCCTGGCCCTTGAAGGTTTCGACCGAGACGTAATCGGCGGTCAGTTTGCGGTAGGGAGTGGTGTCTTCGCCAAAGGGAAAGAGATCGTCAGCCATCGAAAGAGCCTTTTTGCCAAACGGATTTTCGGCATTTGGTCTAGTTCGGCGACAAGCGCTTTGCAAATGATTCTAAAGTGGACAGTGCGATGCAACATTTAACGTGAGAAAATAGATTTTCTATTCGTTTATTATGCTGTTATCGCGGGCGCGCGAACGCGGCTCGGCGATAGGCTTGTGAGGTTAAATGGATCAGCGGCTTCTCGACCAAATTACCGGCGTCTTGAATGATGGTGCGTTGAATTACAACGTGTTCTTGAGGCTTTTCGAGATGCCTTTGGATGAGCTGCTCGAAAAACAACTTATTATAAAAGCGTTGTTGGGTCCTAAGGCAACGCTCGACGACATCAAGAAAATTGACAAAGCGTTGGTGTGGCCCATCCTGAAGGAACATTTGTTCTTCAGGGGTGATGAGGCTTCCGGTCCTGACGCGCTTGTATTGAAATCGCAACATCTGGTCGCCCTTATGGATGAACTGGAAAGTCAGGTCCGTGATCTGATCGATGCAACACAGACAATTGACTTGTTTCAGTTGCAGGATGGCCACCCGGCATATCCAGTATTCTGGGATTTTGCATTTCTGTTTTTATCGGCGTCGAACGCATCAATCCTGATCGGTTCAAGCTCTGACTAATGCTGTCGGTTCGATAGCAACGGTAACATTGAGCTTACGGCTTAACCTGGGTCTATCCCGGAAATAGAGTGCCCTCAGGCGTTAAAATCTGAGGGCACCTACGGATTTAATTAGATTCAAAGGAGGCGGTGACGGATCACTTCGGCCCGATCATCAGTTCCGGACGGACATACTGATCAAACTCCTCATTGGTCAAATAGCCTCCGCCGACGGTTTCCTCGCGCAAAGTCGTGCCGTTCTTGTGAGCGGTTTTGGCGATCTTGGCGCAGGCGTCGTAGCCGAGCTTGCTGTTGAGCGCCGTCACCAGCATCAGTGAGTTTTCGACGCCCTTCCTGATATTGTCCTCGCGGGCCTCAATGCCGACGACGCAATTGTCGGTGAAGGAGACGGCGGCGTCGCCGAGCAGTTGCACCGATTGCAGGAAATTATAGGCCATCATCGGATTATAGACATTCAGCTCGAAATGGCCCTGGCTGCCTGCAAAGGTCAGGGCGGCATTGTTGCCGAAGATATGGGCGCAGACCTGGGTCATGGCTTCTGACTGGGTTGGATTGACCTTGCCGGGCATGATGGAGGAGCCGGGTTCGTTTTCTGGCAGGGCCAGTTCGCCCAGACCCGCGCGTGGGCCGGAGCCGAGGAAGCGGATGTCGTTGGCGATTTTGAAGCAGGCCGCCGCCGCCGCATTGATCGCTCCATGCGCAAACACCATGGCGTCATGGGCGGCCAGCGCCTCGAATTTGTTGGGTGCGGTGACAAAGGGCAGGCCGGTGATCGCGGCAATTTCTTCGGCGACCTTTTCGGCAAAGCCGATGGGGGCGTTCAGCCCGGTGCCGACAGCGGTGCCGCCTTGCGCCAGCTCATAAAGGCCGGGAAGCGTCAGCTCGATCCGCTTGATGGAGGAGGCGACCTGTGCGGCGTAGCCGGAAAACTCCTGTCCGAGTGTCAGCGGCGTCGCGTCCTGGGTATGGGTGCGGCCAATCTTGATGATGTGTTCAAAAGCCTTGGCCTTGGCGTCCAGTGCCGCATGCAGATGCTTCAAGCCAGGGATGAGATGATGCACGACATATTCGGCCGAGGCGATATGCATGGCGGTCGGATAGGTGTCGTTGGACGACTGGCTCATATTGACGTGGTCGTTGGGGTGAACAGGCTTTTTCGAACCCATCACTCCGCCCAGCATTTCAATCGCCCGGTTGGAGATCACTTCATTGGCGTTCATGTTGGATTGCGTGCCGGAGCCGGTCTGCCACACCACCAGTGGGAAATGATCGTTGAGCTTGCCGTCGATCACCTCCTGTGCCGCCTTGATGATTGCTTCACCGAGAGTCGAGTCCAGCCCGCCAAGCGCCATATTGGCGCGGGCCGCCGCCTGCTTGACGATGCCCAGCGCCCGCACCACCGGCAGGGGCTGCTTTTCCCAGCCGATCTTGAAATTGCCCAGGGAGCGCTGCGCCTGCGCGCCCCAATATCGATCGCTGGCAACCTCGATAGGGCCAAATGTATCAGTTTCGGTACGGGTTGCAGTCATGATGTGTCTCCAACTGAAGGGTCTGAATACGCAATCGCTCGGTTGACCGGCTCGATGACGGTCGCCGTAAAACATGACGCTTTGATACATGTTTTCGCGCCCGCGTCAAAGCATCCCGGTTACAGGCCAGGTCGGTTGTGCAATCGCGGTAATGTCATCAAAGTTTGGTGGAAGAAAGGATCTGCGGTTACTGAATTTTAACCAATTCCCGGCTTAACCTTGACGTCGTGTTAACCATGGCTGCGCGCTGATCGGTCACTTAAAGTTGACCCTCTGCTTTTCAAGCATTTTAGCATGGTTAACTTTCCAAAGCCGATGCAATCGGCTAGGGAACCGGCTAATATTCGGGGACCGACTTCGAATCCCGACCTTGACCTTTCTGAATGGGGAAAGCAGTTGCAGAAACCTTCACTGAACCGGGCGCTGATTGCAGTCCTCCTGACCACGTCCACGGTTGTGGCCGCCCTGCCGCAGACGGCGAGCGCCACGACCCTGATGGATCTGCTGCGCGGCAGGTCGGAGGAGCGCCGCCAGCCAGCGCCGGCGGAAATCATTCCCCAGGCCCAATTGCGCGATCCAGAGCCGATCCAGAAGGTCGCCGCACCTCGCTATTATGCCTATAAGGCCGAGAACAAGCGTGCGATCTCCATCAAGGCGCCGGACATGCCGATCCCGGTTTTTGGTGAAGACCATGCCCTGGCCGTCGCCCATCTCGCCATGTCGCAGGTTAAGGTCGAAGCCACGCCCGACGTGGCGCAGGCTGTGGAAAACTATTATAACAACAAGGGCGCGCTGATCTGGGCCAGCGATACCGCCATAACCGACAAGGCGAAGTCGGCGGTTGCCGCCCTGGCAACGGCGGATACGGCCGGGCTTGAGCCAGCCGATTATGCGGTGAAAGTGCCTGATGGTCTCGATACCATGCCCGAGGACGCCCGCCGCCAGGCGTTGATGGCCTTCGAACTCAACCTGTCGGCCAAGATCCTGACCTATGTTCAGGATACGGTGCGCGGCAGGCTCGATCCGAACCGCATTTCGGGCTATCACGATTTCAAGCGCAAGACCGTCAATCTCGATCCGGTGCTGGATCTTGTGCGTTCGAGCCCGGATATTGCCGCCTATCTGCACGGTCGAGATCCGGCCAGCCCGCAGTTCCAGGCGCTGAAGGCTGAGCTTGCCAAGTTGGTGGCAGAGGCCAATCAGCAGCAGAGCAAGCCCGTCAAGATCAATCTGACCGGCGTATTGAAGCCCGGCGGCAGCAATCCAGAGCTTGCCAATATTGTCGAAGGCATCAAGACCTATGGCAGCGACGCGCTGAAGACCGAGCATGCGCTGACGCTGACCGACTATACTGGCACGCCGGATTACACACCGGAACTGGTGGCGCTGGTCGAGAGCTACCAGAAGGAACGCGGCTTGAAGCCGGATGGCGTCATTGGCCAGGCAACGGTCCGCACCATGGTCGGACATTCCAATGCCGAGAAGATCGAAAAGCTCGTGGTTGCCATGGAGCAATTGCGCTGGTTGCCTGCCGATCTGGGGCCGCGCTATGTGTTCATCAACCAACCGGCTTTCGAGGCCTATTATTTCAACGACCGCCAGCAGCAGATTGCCATGAAGGTCGTGGTCGGTGCGCCCCAGCACCAGACCTTCTTCTTCCAGAACATGATTCAGACGGTAGAATTCAACCCTTACTGGGGCGTTCCTCGGTCGATCATCGTCAACGAAATGCTGCCCAAACTGCGCCAGGACCCGAGCTATCTCGACCGTCTCGGCTATGAAGTCAGCTATAAGGGCCGCAAGGTGGCCTCCTCGCAGGTTGATTGGTACACCACCAGCGACGTCGATGTACGCCAGCCGCCAAGCAGCGACAATGCGTTGGGCGATCTGAAGATCCTGTTCCCGAACGCCCATGCCATCTACATGCATGACACACCGGCGAAAAGCTTCTTCAAACGCGATATGCGCGCGCTCAGCCACGGCTGTGTGCGTCTGGCCGAGCCGCGTGTCATGGCCGCAGCCGTGATGGGCACGACGGTTGAAGACATTGATGCGCAGATTGCCTCCGGCCAGAACCGCGCCGTGCAAGTGCCGCAGAAGTTCCCTGTTTATGTCGCCTATTTCACCGCCTGGCCGGATAAGGATGGAGTGGTCCGCTATTACGACGACGTCTATGGCCGTGATGAAGCGACCCGTAAGGCCTTCGACGTGACATCGACCTCGCGCGGCGTGCAGAGCTAACAATCCCGAAACAAAGCATTAATAAGCAAAGGCCCGGTTGATCCGGGCCTTTTGTGTTTTGGGATTTCAGTTGGCCTTGTTGAGGAGCCTGTCGACCAGATCCAGGGTCAATTCATTGAAATGTGTAATGACCACATCGGGATCAAGGTCGGCGACCGGTACGTCCGAATAGCCGAAAGGCACGGCAATGGAGGGGATACCGGCATTGCGCGCCACCAGAATGTCGTTGCGGCTGTCGCCGACCATGATAGCCCGGCGCGGGTCGCCACCGGCCTTGGCGATGGTGCCGAGCAGATGGCCGGCATCGGGCTTGCGCATCTCAAACGTATCGCCGCCGGTAATGGTTGCGAACCGGTCGGTCAGGTTCAAGCCGTCAAGCAGTGGCCGGGCGAGGCCTTCCATCTTGTTGGTGCAGACCGCTAGCCTGTGGCCTGCCGTGTCGAGCCGCTCCAGGGCGTCCAGTAGGCCGGGATAGGGCTGGCTTTTGCCGGGCATATGCTCTTTGTAGTGGTCGATGAACCGTTCAAGCAGGGGCTGGAACGCATCCTCGGAAATCGGCCTGCCGCGCAGGCTGAAGGCCCGCTCAATCATCACCCGCGCACCGTGTCCGACCAGATGGTTGAGGTCATCGGCCTCCAGCGGCGCCAGATCAGCAGCGGCGATGGTATGGTTGAGGCTTGCCACGAGGTCCTCGGCCGTATCGATCAGGGTTCCATCCAGGTCGAAGACAATGGTGGCGGGGGCGGCGTTGATTGCTGGGGACACGGGATGACTTTCCATGGTTTGCACTTTAAAGCCTTGGGTTTAGGGGGGCAGGGCTAAGGTTTTTCAGGCCGGAATGCAAGATTGGAAGGCGTCGAAAGGGGCTTTCGTTTGGCTTGCGACCCGTGTAAACAGCGAGAACTTTCTGCGGAATGCTTGGCAAACCGGCAAGGTTTGCTTCATTAACCCGCAGTTTCAAAAGGCCTTGGCCGAGTGTTGCAAGAGGAGTTGCGGGCAGCATGGACGTTCGTCAAATGAAGATCAAAGCTGCGGAACTGGCTTTGTCTTATGTCGAAAATGGGATGCGGCTCGGCATCGGTACCGGTTCGACCGCCGAGGAGTTCGTGCGGTTGCTGGCTGAAAAGGTGGCCGACGGTTTCAAGGTTCAAGGCGTGCCAACGTCGGAGCGCACCGCAAGACTTTGCCTGGAACTGGGCGTGCCGCTGATGTCGCTCGATGAATTGCCGGAACTCGACCTAACCGTCGATGGCGCCGACGAGCTTGATCGTCACCTGACCCTGATCAAGGGCGGCGGTGGAGCGCTGCTGCGCGAAAAGATCGTTGCTGCCGCGTCGTCGCGGGTGATTGTCATTGCCGACGAAACAAAATTGGTGGAGACGCTGGGCGCTTATCCGCTTCCCATCGAGATCAATGGATTCGGTGGCGTCGCAACCCGCATCTCCATTGAAAAGGCCGCCGCCAAACTCGGCCTGTCGGGGACGATTGGCCTGCGCATGTCTGGTGACGATCTGTTTATGACAGATGGTGGGCATTATATTCTCGATGCTTCTTTTGGCCGCATTCCTGATGCAGTGGCCCTTTCTCAGGCATTGCATGCTATACCCGGGGTGGTGGAGCACGGTCTGTTCATCGGCATGGCATCGCTGGCCGTCGTGGCTGGCTCTGATGGTGCGCGGGTGATCGAGCCTGTGGCGTGATTGACGCGGCTTGATAGCCGATGGTCATGGTCTGGCGCACGTTTACGCTGCGGCCATGTGCATCGATAATACCAATATGACAATTCAGCGCTGCCGTTGGAGGCGAGCGCTGGGGACACAAACAGGAGCATGAGTTTTATGAGCAAATATCAGGGTCTCGGTCGCCTTAATCTCGGTCACATGGTTGCCGGTGCGGTTATCGCAGCTTCGCTTCTGGCTGGTCCGGCCGCTCGCGCACAGGATGTGACGGATGCGCAGATCGATACCGCCCGTCAGGCCATCACGGCGCTCGGCGTTACCAATGTATTCGACAATATCCTGCCGAATGTCGCCGCTCGGTTGAAGGCGCAGCTCATCCAGGCTTATCCTAACCTTGAAGACCAGATCGACAAGACTGTTGACCAGCAGGCTATCGCGCTGGCTGCACGCCGTGGCGATCTCGAAAAGGAAGCGGCAACGGTTTATGCCAAGGCGTTCACCCAAGAAGAGCTGAAGCAGATTGCGGCTTTCTTCTCCAGCCCGGCGGGCAAGAAGCTGATCAAGGATCAGCCGGTTGCAAATCGTGAACTCGGCAAGTCCGCCGATATCTGGGCTGCCGGTGTGGCGCGTGATCTCGAAAAGAACACCAATGATGCCCTGGTCAAGGTGGCCGGTGCACAGTTGAAGGCACAGATGCCTGCTTCCGAACCGACTCCGGCCCCGGCTGCTCCAGCACCCGCCCCGAAGCCTTGATCTAATAATACCGATCAAAGAAAAGCCCGGACCTGGTTCCGGGCTTTATCGTTGGGCCGGTCGGTAATGATCCGGCGGCATTCCGTTGTCGTTGTCGTATCCATTCCCATATTGGGGATGGATGATCTTATGTTTTTGGCCAGCAGTCATCCTTCTTTGCCAGTCCGGCCGATCCACTGAAATTTTCGAGGGACGCTTTGGCCGTCCGTCTTGCGGGAGTTTTCCATGTCATCATTCGATTATGATCTGTTCGTCATCGGCGGCGGCTCCGGCGGTGTGCGCAGCGCCCGGCTTGCTGCATCCATGGGCAAGCGAGTGGCGATTGCCGAGGAATACCGGTTTGGCGGCACCTGCGTCATCAGGGGCTGCGTGCCGAAAAAGCTGTTCGTTTATGCATCGCAGTTTCACGAGCATTTCGAGGATGCGGCGGGATTTGGCTGGACGGTGGGCGAAAGCCGATTCGACTGGAAAAAGCTGATCGCCGCCAAGGATCAGGAAATCGAACGTCTGGAAGGCCTGTACAGAAAGGGCCTCAACAGCGCCGGTGCGGAACTGATTGAGAGCCGGGCGGAACTGACCGGCCCCAACCGCGTCCGTCTGCTGGCGACCGGACGCGAAGTGACGGCCGAGCGGATCATCATTGCGGTCGGCGGCTCGGCCAATGCACACACCTCCTTGCCGGGGCATGAGCTATGCATCACCTCCAATGAAGCTTTCCATCTGGAGGCGTTGCCCCGCTCGATCGTGATTGCTGGCGGCGGTTATATCGCTGTGGAATTCGCCAATATCTTCCATGGTCTCGGCGTCGATACGACGCTGATCTATCGTGGCAAGGAAATCCTGTCTCGCTTTGACCAGGATATCCGCCGTGGCCTGCACCAGGCCATGGAGGCCAAGGGCATCCGTATTCTTTGCACGGATGTGATCGAAAAAGTCGAGAAGATGGCCGCAGGCAGCCTTTCCGTCCACACCCGCAACAATGGGGTGATTTCCGCTGAAACGGTCATGCTGGCTTTGGGCCGCGATCCCTATACCAAGGGCCTTGGCCTAGAGACGGCGGGCGTTGCTGTCAATGAGCGCGGCGCCATCATCGTCGATCAATATTCACGCACCAACGTGCCGGGTATTTTTGCACTGGGGGACGTGACGGACCGGGTGCAGCTGACGCCGGTGGCAATCCACGAGGCCATGTGTTTCATCGAGACGGAATACAAAGACAATCCGACCTCGCCGGATCACGACCTGATTGCCACGGCGGTCTTTTCGCAGCCGGAAATCGGCACGGTCGGCATGACCGAGGAAGAGGCGGCCCGCAAGTTCCCGGAGGTCGAGATCTACAAGGCTGAGTTCCGCCCGATGAAGGCGACGCTATCGGGCCGTACGGAGAAAGTGATCATGAAGCTGGTCGTCAATGCGGCTGACCGAAAAGTGGTTGGCGCGCATATTCTTGGCCATGACGCTGGCGAAATGGCGCAATTGCTCGGCATCACCCTCAAGGCCGGCTGCACCAAGGATGATTTTGATCGCACCATGGCTGTGCATCCGACGGCATCAGAAGAACTGGTCACCATGTATAATCCGAGCTACCGGATCAGGAACGGCGAGCGAGTTTAAAAAAACACGAATCCCCTTCAATATACAGGGAGGCAGGTTACTGCTTCCCTGTTGTCCAAAATCCTTCCAGAGTGGTTTTCACCTATGGAAGGCCAATTTGACAGCAAGGTATTGCTTTTCAAGCTTCCATTAAGCGTTTATAAGCCGCCAATCCGAGCGGCCCGCAGGCATGGCCGCGTTTTGTTTAGGTGAAGACAATGGCGCAGAATTGGACCCCGACAAGCTGGAGGCAGAAGCCGATCAAGCAGGCTCCGGCCTATCCGGACCAGGCCGCATTGGCCGTAGCAGAGAAAAAGCTGGCGACCTATCCGCCGCTGGTCTTTGCTGGTGAAGCGCGCCGGTTGAAAAAGGCGCTTGCCAATGTGGCTGATGGCAATGGCTTCCTGCTTCAGGGCGGCGATTGTGCCGAAAGCTTTGCCGAACACGGCGCCGACACGATCCGTGACTTTTTCCGCGCATTCCTGCAAATGGCCGTTGTTTTGACCTTCGGTGCCCAGCTTCCGGTCGTCAAGGTCGGCCGCATCGCCGGTCAGTTCGCCAAGCCACGCTCGTCGGATTTCGAGCGTCAGGGCGATGTCGAATTGCCGAGCTATCGCGGCGATATCATCAATGGCATCGATTTCACCGAAGAGTCTCGTGCTCCGGATCCGCATCGTCAGTTGATGGCTTATCGCCAGTCCGCCGCGACGCTGAACTTGCTGCGCGCTTTCGCCATGGGTGGCTATGCCAATCTTGAAAACGTTCATCAATGGATGCTGGGCTTCGTCAAGGACAGCCCGCAGGCCGAGCGTTACCGCAAGCTGGCCGACCGGATTTCCGAGACTATGGATTTCATGAAGGCGGTCGGCATCACGGCGGAAACCAATGCCAGCCTGCGCGAAACCGATTTCTTCACCAGCCATGAAGCGCTGCTTCTTGGCTATGAAGAGGCGCTGACCCGCGTCGATTCGACATCTGGCGATCATTACGCCACATCAGGCCACATGATCTGGATCGGCGACCGTACCCGTCAGGCAGATCATGCCCATATCGAATATTGCCGCGGCATCAAGAACCCGCTGGGTCTCAAATGCGGCCCGTCGCTTCAGGCTGACGATCTTCTCAATCTGATCGACATTCTTAATCCGCAGAATGAAGCGGGTCGTCTGACGCTGATCTGCCGCTTCGGCCACGACAAGGTTGCCGACCATCTGCCGCGCCTGATCCGCGCGGTAGAGCGGGAAGGGCGCAAGGTCGTATGGTCCTGCGATCCGATGCATGGCAACACCATCACGCTCAACCACTACAAGACCCGGCCCTTCGACCGTGTCCTGTCGGAAGTAGAAAGCTTCTTCCAGATCCACCGCGCCGAAGGCTCGCATCCGGGCGGCATCCATATCGAGATGACCGGCAACGACGTCACCGAATGCACCGGCGGCGCACGTGCTGTTTCCGCTGAGGACTTGCAGGATCGCTACCATACCCATTGCGATCCGCGTCTCAATGCGGACCAGGCGCTGGAACTGGCCTTCCTTCTGGCCGAGCGCATGAAGGGCGGACGCGACGAGAAGCGGCTGAGATCAGTCGGGGCGTGATCGTTTAGGCTCAAACCAAAAACCCGTCACTGCATGAACTCCCCCCCGAAAGTTGGACATCAACCTGGGGCAGTTCATGGAGTGACGGGTTTTTTATTGACCGAAGAGAGAGGCACGGTCACCGTTGTGATCAACGGCAAAAGCTTAGCCGTCAGGATAGCTGGGTTTCGCCGATCTGGCAGAGAATGTGTTCTCTCTCGAAGGCGATATGGCGCCGCAGCCCTTCAAAGAAGCCACGCAGCATATAGCCCACCGCCTCCATGTTGACCTCGCGACCGCTGCCGAGTTTCAGCAGGGCATCCGTCAACTCCTCGGCAAAACACTCGTCCTCGCAATGCTCGAAGCGCAACCGGTTCAGCGTCTCGTGCATGCCGACGCTGCTGTGTGTCGATGTTTCGAGCCAGGGAAACAGGATGCTTTCCTCATAGTGGTGGACGCCCTTGATGAGCGGGGTCAGCGCCTTGGCCGCGTAGATGCATTTCTGCCGGTTGATATTGTTCGGCAGCGAATCGGCGATCTCTTCCAGTTCTGCGCATAGCGCCATTTGCTCCCCATGGGCATGATGTAGCCATTCCAGACTGGTCTCACATGGCGGCAAAGCAAGGGGCCGAGCATCTCTGGTCTTCGGAAAACCCGTCTTGTCCAAATTGCTCTGCATTCCGCATCTCCTTTTTTGCCGGCCCGGCACATGCGTAGGGCGTTATTGACGAGTGCGAAGGTGTGAGCCACATCTTCGCCCTGCACGAATGCCGAATATCTCAAATACATCAAAGGCTTGAGATGCCCGGAAATGAAATGCCAGGGCCATTTTCAAAGAGCCATGGGCGTCGGTCGCAGCGCCGGGCTCTGAACATGGCAATGCCGCATCGTGCAAGGGCGCGAAAAATCGTGCCTTGAAGACCGTTTCCCGATCAGAATGCGTAACGCGTACTGAAAGGGTCCCTTGGGAAACGTCAGAGACCCTTTCCAGGCCATCCGGTATTTCGCCGCAACTGCCGGTTCGCAATGTCTCCGCATTGGATGCTTGTCCGATGCCTGCGACACAATGCCATTGCCGTCCTTTATATATCGCCGCCTTTGCACAGACTGCCTTGATTTGAATCAAGGTTGCAGAGGCTGCGGAATGTCAAACAGAGACTCGACGCAGAAGTCTATCCATCCGGCAGGCGGCATGGCGCGGCGAGCAATACTGCTTTTCCTCGAAATGCAAAACGCTCTATCTCGCTGTTTTTACGTACTTTTGCTGGAAATAATCTGGCGCTGTCAGAAAAACGTTCCGGAAACGGAATGGCTTTTCTCATGGAGCGACTGCGCAAACCACAAATCAGGGCGGAACCCTTCCCGTAAGGAGGGGCCGTGCCGACACGAAGCCGTTGGGGGATGCCAACAATGAATTATACTTTCGAAACCATGGTTTTGGCCATTCTGGCCTTTGCCGCGCTGCTCGGGGCGGGTTTCGCCTATGACAGCCTGTTTGCTGCCCATATGTGGGTGGCCTTTTTCGTACTTCTGGGGGCGACGGTCGTCATGTTGCGCCATATCCGGTTTGCGCCGGTGACGGCTGGTGTGTCGAGTCGTGCAGCGGCCCAGCCCAAGTCTGAATATTTCGACGAAGTCATTCGCTATGGCGTCATCGCCACAGTGTTCTGGGGTGTCGTTGGCTTTCTTGTCGGGCTGGTCATCGCTCTGCAACTGGCCTTTCCCGATCTGAATTTCGGCCCCTGGCTCAATTTCGGGCGGCTGCGGCCATTGCACACGTCTGCCGTGATTTTCGCCTTTGGCGGCAATGCCCTGATCATCACATCGTTTTATGTGGTACAGCGTACGTGTCGCAGCCGGTTGTTCGGCGGCACGCTCGGCTGGTTCGTGTTCTGGGGTTATAATTTCTTCATCGTCATGGCGGCCACCGGCTATCTGCTCGGGATCACCCAGGGCCGTGAGTATGCGGAACCGGAATGGTATGTCGATATCTGGCTGACGATTGTCTGGGTCGCTTATCTCATTGCCTTCCTGGGTACGATCCTGACCCGCAAGGAACCGCATATTTATGTGGCGAACTGGTTCTACCTGGCCTTCATCGTCACCATTGCCATGCTGCATATCGTCAACAATCTGGCGATCCCGGTCTCCTTCCTCGGCGTCAAAAGCTACTCGGCTTTTTCAGGGGTGCAGGATGCGCTGACGCAATGGTGGTACGGGCATAATGCCGTCGGCTTCTTCCTGACGGCGGGCTTCCTGGGCATGATGTACTACTTCGTGCCCAAGCAAGCCGGTCGCCCGGTCTATTCCTACCGGCTGTCGATCATCCACTTCTGGGCGCTGATCTTCATGTATATCTGGGCCGGTCCGCATCACCTGCATTATACCGCGCTGCCCGATTGGGCGCAGACGCTGGGCATGGTGTTCTCGATCATGCTGTGGATGCCGTCCTGGGGCGGGATGATCAACGGATTGATGACGCTTTCGGGCGCCTGGGACAAGATCCGTACCGATCCGATCATCCGAATGATGGTGATGGCCATCGCCTTCTACGGCATGTCGACCTTCGAAGGCCCGATGATGTCGATCAAGACGGTCAATTCGCTTAGCCACTATACCGAATGGACCATTGGTCACGTTCACTCCGGCGCACTCGGCTGGGTCGGCATGATCACCTTCGGCGCGATCTACTACCTGACGCCCAAGCTCTGGCACCGCGACCGCCTCTATTCGATGCGGATGGTCAACTGGCACTTCTGGCTCGCCACGCTCGGCATCGTCGTCTACGCCGCCGTGCTCTGGGTGGCCGGTATCCAGCAGGGTCTGATGTGGCGCGAGTATGATGCGCAGGGCTTCCTGGTCTATTCCTTCGCGGAAACCGTCAAGGCCATGTTCCCCTACTATGTCATGCGCGCCGTCGGCGGCGGGCTCTATCTCGCCGGCAGCCTGGTCATGGCCTGGAACATCACCATGACCATTCTCGGCCACCAGCGCAACGAGGCGCCTCTTGCAGGTTCGGCCATGGCGCCTGTCCTGCAACCGGCGGAGTAAGGAGGGCACCATGTCCATTCTCGATAAACACAAGATCATCGAAAAAAATGCCAGCCTGCTGCTTTTGGGTTCGCTGCTGGTGGTTGCGATAGGCGGCATCGTCGAAATCGCGCCGCTGTTCTACCTGCAAAACACCATCGAAAAGGTGGAGGGCATGCGGCCCTACTCGCCGCTCGAGCTGGCCGGTCGCGACATCTACATCCGCGAAGGCTGTTACCTCTGCCACAGCCAGATGATCCGTCCGTTCCGTGACGAAGTGGAGCGCTACGGCCATTACTCCCTGGCGGCGGAATCGATGTACGACCATCCGTTCCAATGGGGTTCCAAGCGCACCGGGCCGGATCTGGCCCGGGTTGGGGATCGCTACTCGAATGACTGGCATGTCCAGCATCTGAGTGATCCGCGCTCGGTGGTGCCGGAATCGATCATGCCGAAATATGCGTTCCTGAAAGAGACCCCGCTGAAGATCACCAATGTCTCCATGGATCTGAAGGTCAATAGCGAAGTCGGCGTACCCTATACCCAGGAGATGATCGACAATGCCAAGGCCGATCTGGCCGCCCAGGCGGACCCGAATGCCGATACCACGGCATTGCTGGCCCGCTATCCCAAGGCGAAAGTCGGCGATTTCGACGGCAACCCGGCGGTCCTGTCCGAAATGGACGCGCTGATCGCTTATCTGCAAATGATCGGCACTTTGGTGGACTTCACCAAATATGACGACGCAACCGGTTACCGTTGAGGAGGGCGTCATGGAAGGAACCGAAATCTATACGGCCATGCGCCATTTCGCTGACAGCTGGGGCATGCTCGCCATGCTGCTGTTCTTCGCGGGCGCCATTCTCTTCGTCTTTCGTCCGGGCGCCAAAGAGCGGGCGGAAGATGCTGCCTCTATCCCCTTGCGGGAGGACTGATCATGTCTGACAAACACATTGACGAAATCAGCGGTGTCGAAACCACGGGCCATGAATGGGACGGCATCCGCGAGCTGAACAATCCGATGCCGCGTTGGTGGGTCTATACCTTCTACGCCACCATCGTCTGGGCGATTGGCTATACGGTGGTCTATCCGGCCTGGCCGATGCTCTCCACCAATACCAAGGGCCTGTTCGGTTACACCAACCGTGCAGCCGTCACCGCCGAGCTTGCCGACGCTAAAGCAGCGCAATCGGTATTCACCGACAAGATCGCGGCCCTGCCGATCAAGGATATCCTGGCCGATAAGGATCTGACCGAATTCGCCACCGCTGGCGGTGCTGCGGCCTTCAAGGTCAATTGTACCCCCTGTCACGGTTCTGGTGCGGCCGGTGGCCCCGGCTATCCGAACCTGAATGACGATGACTGGCTGTGGGGCGGCAGTGTCGATGCCATCTACACGACGCTGCAACACGGTATTCGCTATACGAGCGATCCGGAAACCCGGGCGTCGGAAATGCCAGCCTTCGCCGACATCCTGAAGCCCGAGGAAATCCGCCAGGTTTCTGCTTATGTCGTCAGCCTGACGGGCAAGCCGTCCAACGACGCATTGGTTGCGCCTGGAAAGCAGGTCTTCATGGACAATTGTGTTGCCTGCCACGGTGAAAAGGCCGAGGGCAACCGCGATCTCGGTGCGCCCAATCTCGGCGATGCCATTTGGCTGAAGGTCAAAGGCGAGCAGGAAATCATCCAGCAGGTGGCTCATCCCAAGCATGGCGTCATGCCCGGATGGTCAGCGCGTCTAGGCGATACGACGGTCAAGGAACTGACCGTCTACGTCCACTCACTCGGCGGCGGGGAGTGATAAAGAGCCGCCGGGGCTCAATAATCCCGGCGGCTCTCCTTTGGTCTTGCATGAAGACTGGTTTGGCGAAGGCAGGCCAGGTACAGCATCATCCCAATTGCAACTTTATGCCCGATATTAGAGAGTGTCCGACCAAACAGCCAGCTCATAGCCATCCAGGTCGCGGAAGTGAAATCGCCGACCGCCTGGAAAGGAAAAGATCGGGCGGGTGATGGTGCCGCCAGCGCTTTCCACGCTGTTCAAGGCCTGTTCCAGATCATCGGCAAACAGGATGACCAGCGGTCCGCCGGTCGCCGAAACCGGAGCGGTCGTGGTCAATCCACCTTTCAGCCGGCCATCGTTGAATTCGGTATAATCCGGTCCGTAATCGATAAAGGACCAGCCAAAGGCCGTGGCGTAGAAGTGCTTTGAGGCCGAAATGTCGCGCACGTTGAATTCGATATAATCAATTTGATCGTTCCGTTGCGTCATGCTTGACCATCTCCACTGGTTTGTATTGTCCTGTTGGCTAATCTCTTTAAATCGTTTGCTGTTAAGGTGAAAGTTATGCGGAACTATAAGGACGCAAAAGTGAACCTTAGTGCACCCGCAGGATGTATATTTATTTTATCTGTTTTAGTGATGATTAATTATAGGGCGTTGCGCAATTTTTAACTGCATTGTTCATTATTTCTTACCGGAAAAGCGCAATCTTAGCGGCAGGCTCCTGAAAAAAACAATTATTGCGCCTAGTTTGAAGAATGAGATAGTCTTGTTTTCAGAAACTGCGGATCAAAAAGCATTTTTGCTGTCGTCTGCCCATAAGGCGCGGGCATCCATGACATTGCGTGGCAGTGGAGCGGCGGCAGTTTACAATGTGATGGCTGGGCTATCCACGTCCATTCTGCTTCTGGCCGAGGCGAATGACGTGAGCGTCGTTATCGGCTGGATGATCGCGTTGGCTGTCGCAACGCTATTTCGCTTCCTGTTGTCGCGCCATCTGCAGCACCGTCACTATGCCTCTTCCAATCCGGATGACGTGCTTCGGCTGATGTGCATCACGGCCTGTCTGCAAGGGATCGTCTGGGCTCTACTGCCGACAGCGGCGGTCGATATGGACTTGCTGGGCCGTAATGCGTCTATTCTGGTGGTTATCGGCGGTCTGGTGGCGACAGCCATGTTCCGCCAGGCCGGCACCAGTCAGGTGGCCTTCAGCTACTGTATTCCGATGATTCTAGCGATATTGTGGAATTTCTCGATTCATGGTGGCATCATTGCGACCGTATCGACGTTTAATTTCATCGTATTGGCCATATTCATGTCGCATCTGCTGTTGAAGGCGGACAGGACATTTATGGAAAGCGAAATGGCCAAGCTGAGCAACCAGGCCGCGACGCAATCGCTGACCATTGCCCATGAGGATATTCAGCACAAGAATTTGCGGCTGGAGGTTCTGGCCAACGGTGATCCCGTCACGGGGCTGTTCAACAGAATCTACTTCAATGGACGGCTCGCGGGGGAAATCGCCGCCGCCAAAGTCGGGCGCCGGGAAATCGGCCTGTTATTGGTCAATGTCGATCGGTTCAAGCTGCTCAACGATGCTTTTGGCCATCGCGGTGGAGACCAGTTTCTGGCTATCCTGGGGCAAAGGTTGAAAAATGCCGCTGGCGCTGATGCCGTCACCGCCCGGATCAGCGGTGATGAATTTGCAATCCTGTTGCGAAGCGGCGATGTGCGCCAGGATTGCCGGGCGCTTGCCGAGACCGTCATCGCCGCGTCCATGGTTCCGATTATCGTCCATGGCACGCAGGTTACTCCCGGCCTGAGCGCCGGGATTGCGTTTTTCCCCGACCATGCGGAGGATGGCGATGGTCTGTTTACATGCGCCAGCATGGCACTGTCGGATGCCAAGCGAGACGGTCGCAGGCAGTTGCGGGAATTCGATCATCAGATCAAACAGCGCATCGATCGTCAGCGCCGTATTGAGCAAGATCTGCCGGCGGCGCTTCGTGATTGTTCGCTCGAGACCTGGTTTCAGCCGCAGATCGATCTTGCCACGGGCCAGATCGTCGGCTTCGAGGCCCTGGTCCGCTGGTTCCACCCGGAGTTCGGGGCGATTGCTCCGCCTGAAATCGTCAACGCCGCCCAAGCCATGCAAATGTGTGAGGCGCTGACCGGATTCGTGACGGAAAATATCTGCCGACTTCTCAACAGGCTGAAAGAGCTTGGACTGTCGGAGACGACCGTCGCCTTGAACGTGTCACCGCGCGAATTTGCGCTCTATGATGTATCTGTCATGCTGGACCGGATTACGACAGCCTATGGCGTCAATCGAAGCCTCCTGGAAGTGGAGATTACCGAGGAAACCATTCTGGATCCGGCGGTTGCGGGTGAACAGCTGACCCGGCTTGAAAACAGCGGCTACAAGCTGACCGTTGACGATTTCGGCATGGGATACTCGTCCTTGGCCTATTTGATCAGCCTGAAGATCACCCGGTTGAAGATTGATCGCAGTTTCGTCACTGGTATGAGCGGCTCTCCAAAGAACAAGGCACTGGTTGTTGCTCTGGTCGGTCTCGGCCGGGCCCTGGGCGTCGATATCGTGGCGGAGGGCGTTGAAACGGTAGCAGATACCAGGACATTGACCGAAATCGGCTGCACGATAGGCCAGGGCTATTATTTCTCCCGGCCCATGCCTGCGGATATGCTGCCCAAATGGCTCGATTCTAAAAAAAAGCAACTGAGTGAGAAAAAATCACGACGCGCCGTGGCCTGAGGGAGGCCAGTCAGGGACATGAGCCCTTGGTTTTTCCGAGAATGCGAATGGGTAAAAACTTTAGCGAAATTGTTGCTTTTTTGTTCTGATTTTCGTCTGGCGCACTTCACTTTGACTGCGGTCTTATCCATATTCGGACCATGGCCAGATCTCCGAAAAAATCTCCCGTCCGTAACAATGACACCCCACAGCAGGATGAGGCAGGATCGCCTTATGCCGGTGGGTTTGAAGAGGCGCCGCAGGCTGCTTTCGAAGGAGCGCCCTTGAGCGGAAGTGTCGCGGACTGGGTGAAGCAGCTGGAAGCCGAAGCGGAAGCCGGGGGCATCGAAAGCCAACGGGAACTCGCCTCCAAGGCTGGCAAGCACCGGAAGAAGATCGAGATCGAAGCGCGCCGGCATGCTGAAAAGATAGCGCTTGAGAAAAGCACGGGCAGCAAGACCGGGGCCGACCCCGTAAAGGCCGGTCGCACCGCCAAGGCCAAGAGCGAAGACGGCGGCAGCGCCATGCGCACCTCTCGAGGCGTATCCATCGGCGCATCTTCTGATCCTGCCACGCGCGCCGCTGCCGGTCTCAACCCAGTGTCCGGCATGGATACCTCGCTCGAAGAGGCGCAAAGCCTTGCACCGGGTGCTGTGACGGCGACCGTGGAGGCGCTGTCGGCGCTGATCGAAAGCGGCAACCCGCTGTTCAAGGGCGGTAAGATCTGGGCGCCACATCGCCCGGCGAGGCCGGAAAAATCAGAAGGTGGTATCCCGATCCGCATGGTGTCGGATTACGAGCCAGCGGGCGATCAGCCAACGGCAATCAGGGATCTGGTGGAAGGCATCGATGCCGGGGAGCGCAGTCAGGTCCTGCTCGGGGTGACCGGTTCCGGCAAGACCTTCACCATGGCCAAGGTGATCGAGGCGACCCAGCGACCGGCGGTGATTCTGGCGCCGAACAAGACGCTGGCGGCCCAGCTCTATTCGGAATTCAAACATTTCTTCCCCGACAATGCGGTTGAATATTTCGTTTCCTACTACGATTACTATCAGCCGGAAGCCTATGTGCCGCGGTCGGATACGTTTATCGAGAAGGAAAGCTCGATCAACGAGCAGATCGACCGCATGCGCCACGCCGCCACCCGCGCCATCCTGGAGCGGGACGATTGCATCATCGTCGCCTCAGTGTCTTGCATCTACGGTATCGGCTCGGTCGAAACCTATACGGCCATGACTTTCCAGATGTCGGTCGGCGACCGGATCGACCAGCGGCAATTGCTGGCCGACCTCGTCGCCCAGCAATACAAGCGACAGGACATCAATTTCGTGCGTGGCTCTTTCCGGGTGAGGGGCGATACAATTGAAATCTTCCCGGCCCACTTGGAGGATGCCGCCTGGCGCATTTCGATGTTCGGCGACGAAATCGATGCGATCACGGAATTCGATCCGCTGACCGGCCACAAGACCGGCGATATGAAGTCGGTGAAGATCTATGCCAATTCGCACTATGTCACGCCTCGCCCGACGCTGAATGGGGCGATCAAGGCAATCAAGGACGAGTTGAAGCAACGGCTGGCCGAGTTGGAAAAGGGCGGGCGTCTGCTGGAAGCGCAAAGGCTGGAACAGCGCACCCGCTATGATATCGAAATGATGGAAGCGACCGGCTCCTGCGCCGGCATTGAAAACTATTCGCGCTATCTGACGGGCCGTGCGCCGGGTGAACCGCCCCCGACCCTGTTCGAATATATTCCAGACAATGCCTTGCTGTTTATCGATGAAAGCCATGTTTCCGTCAGCCAGATCGGCGGCATGTATCGGGGCGACTTTAGGCGGAAGGCAACGCTAGCCGAATACGGCTTCCGGCTGCCGTCCTGCATGGATAACCGGCCATTGCGGTTTGAGGAATGGGACGCCATGCGTCCGCCGACTGTTGCGGTTTCGGCGACACCCGGCAGTTGGGAACTGGAACAATCGGGCGGCGTGTTTGCCGAGCAGGTCATTCGCCCCACCGGCTTGATCGATCCGCCGGTCGAAGTGCGCTCCGCCAAGACCCAGGTCGATGACGTCTTGGGCGAGATCAAGGAAACCTCGTTGAAGGGCTATCGGACACTGGTGACGGTGCTGACCAAGCGCATGGCCGAGGATCTGACCGAATATCTGCACGAGCAGGGCGTGCGGGTGCGCTATATGCATTCGGATATCGACACGCTGGAACGCATCGAAATCCTGCGCGACCTGCGGCTTGGTGCCTTTGACGTACTGGTTGGTATCAACCTGTTGCGCGAGGGTTTGGACATTCCCGAATGCGGCTTCGTCGCCATTCTAGACGCCGACAAGGAAGGCTTCCTGCGCTCAGAAACCTCGCTGATTCAGACGATTGGCCGCGCGGCGCGTAATGTCGATGGCAAGGTCATTCTCTATGCCGACCAGATCACCGGCTCTATGCGGCGCGCCATGGACGAGACGTCGCGCCGCCGGGAAAAGCAGGTGGCCTACAATCTCGAACACGGCATCACGCCGGAATCGGTCAAGGCAAAGATTTCCGACATTCTCGATTCGGTCTACGAGCGCGACCATGTCCGCGCCGACATTTCCGGTGCGAGCGGCAAGGGCTTTGCCGCTGGCGGTCATCTGGTTGGCAACAATCTCCAGGCCCATCTTTCGGCTTTGGAAAAACAGATGCGGGACGCTGCCGCCGACCTCGACTTCGAAACTGCTGCTCGTTTGCGCGACGAAATCAAGCGTTTGAAGGAAGTCGAACTAGCCAGCATGGGTGATCCAGGCGAAAAGGCAGCGGCCCGGGCCCAAGAGCAAGCCGGGTCAAGCCAAGCCGCTGGCGGTGCAGCAGACGATTCCCGTCAGGAATCCAGTGACACCGGCTCCTATTTCGCCAAACCATCCCTGGATGACATGGGTCCCGGCACGGACACGGCCAAGCCACTGTTTCGTAAGAACAGCCTGGATGAAATGACGGTCGGTCGGACAGAAAAGCCTGTTCCCGGCAAGCTTCCTGAAAAGCCGGGTCAGAAAATCGGCGATGCAAAATTTGACGATCCCCGCCCTATCGTCCGCGCCAAATCGGGCGCCGGTTCCTATGAAGACGCCGGGGATCAGAAGCGCAAGACACGCACCAAGGGGAAAACTGGCAAGCCGGGACGGTGAATTAAGTTGTATTTTTCGGTCCGAAAATTTGTAAAAACAAATAGATAGAGACGTTTAGTGTCTCCGTGAGGCATTGAAGGTGTGTAAATTTTGTTAGAAAACGTAAAAACCGTTGACACATCTCCAGATAGATGAAAACAGGATTCAACCGAAAAGCCCCCCTTTCGGTTGAATCCTATAGCATCGTGTAAAAACCGAAACCGGTACGATGCTATAGGATCTAGCTTGTGCGGCGGTTGGTTCCAAAATTCTGTCCCAAACCTTGTCGATTATCTCAACGCAATTGGTCAATACGCGACGAGCGCCACGCCTTCACCGCGTGGGTCGTGAGCGCCTGCCATGCTGCCATCTGGGGTGATGGCGATAACGCCTGCCTGACCGGCGATTGGGCTTTGCGGCTCGATGGGTGCGAGCTGGTGGCCGAGATCGGCGAGACGGTCGAGGACGGGCTGGCCGCAATCGGCTTCGATTTTCAAACTGTCGCGGCTGTCGGAAAACGTTTTGCCCAGTAAGAACCGTGGTCCAGCCAAGGCTTGCGCGGGAGGTTGCGCATAATCAATCAGCCGCGTCAGCAGCATCGCCAGAGTTTGCGGCTGACCGTCGGCGCCTTGGGTGCCATAGATCAGCGCCGGTTTGCCGTCGTGCAGGGCAAGTCCGGGGTTGAGGGTGTAGAACGGTCGTTTTCCCGGTTGCAGGAAATTGGGGCTTTGCGGATCAAGGGAGAAAGCCGCACCCCGGTTTTGCCAGAGAATGCCGGTATCGCCAACGACAACGCCGCTGCCCCAATCGAAATAGGTGCTTTGCAAGGTGCTGACGCTTTGACCCGCAGCGTCGGTGGCGCCGAAAAACACCGTGTCTCCGGTTCGGTAGGGATTTGGCCAGTCCAGCGCCCGGTCTGGGTTGATGGCCCTGGCGGCCTGTTGCAATCGCTCAGCCGACAGCCATTGCTGCACGGGTTGATCGGCAAAATCCGGATCGGCGATCCGGTCGCGGGTCAGGAAAGCCTGTTTGACCGCCTCAACGACCAGATGCAGATGCTGGGCGCTGCCAGGAGCGAGGGCGGAAAGGTCGAAATGCTGGAGAATGCCCATGATCGCAAGAGTGGAGATCCCTTGTGTTGGCGGTGGCGGCGCGAGAAGCTCCAGCCCGCGATAGGATAGACGCGCCGGTTCTACCTGCCGCGTGCGTGTTGCCGCCAGATCGGCAAGGGTGAGCGGTGATCCGGCTGCCCTAAGCCCCTCGGCGATGCGCTGGGCGAGGGTGCCTTGGTAAAAACTGCGCGCGCCATGGCTGGCAATATCCTCCAGGGAGCGGGCCAACTCAGGCTGGCGAAAGATTTCCCCTGGGGCAAAGGGCTGTCCATTGTTGAAAAACAGGTTGATGAAGCCTGGCCAGTCGGCCAGCACGTCCTTGCGCATATCGAGCCAGAAGCCTTGCGAACGACTGACGGGAAACCCTTGATGCGCATGGTGAATGGCATCCTGCAACAGATCGCCGAACACCTGTTTGCCACCCCAATACTCAGTGGAATAGCGGTGAACGGCCTCCCAGGCATCGACGGTGGCGGCGGTGGTCAGGGTCGAAAACGGACCACGCAACGGAATACTGTCGCCGGTAAAATCCGGTAGCTTTGCGGCTGCTTGACCGATTCCCATAAAACAGGTCTGGCGGCCCTGCCGGTCGGCCAGAACCCAGACTGAGTCGCCGCCAAGGCCGCAGAAATGCGGGTAGACGACGGCAATGGTGCTGGCCATGGCGATGGCCGCTTCCGCTGCGGTACCGCCGCGTTCCAGAACGGCCAGTCCGGCAGCGCTTGCCAGCGGATGCGGGCTGGTGACCATTCCAGTGTCAGGGCCGGAAGCAGCGTGTGTCGTGGGGGAAATGGGATGAGATGCAGAGGGCATGGGTACGTTCCGGCAAGAGGCGGGGAATAATCAACTCCAAGCCTGACACGGAACACCAAATTACCGCAATCCTGACTTTGCTTTAAACCTCGCCTCCGGCCAGGAAATACGCCATGATCCGCCCCGTATTACGCCTGTTTGATTGCCCATCTGTCTGAAAGCCAATCCTTCCATGAGCGCAACTCTCGTCGTTTTCAATGCCCGCAATGGTCTCGGTGATCCCGTTGATATCGTTATTGCCGGGTCTACAATTGCCGCTATCGGTCCAGCGGCGGGTGAGGGCGTTTCAACGGAAAAGCCACGGATCGATGCACGTGGTGGTCTGGTCCTGCCCGGACTGGTCGATGGTCATGTGCATCTGGATAAGACGCTGATCGGCATGCCGTTCATTGCCCATATTCCAGGAGGCACGGTCGCCGAGCGGATCCGGGCCGAAAAAGCGCTTCGCCGCTCGCTGCCCTTGCCGGTCGAGGTGCGGGGTGGAAAGCTGCTGGAGAAAATGGCGGCTTACGGCACAGTTGCCTGCCGCAGCCATGCCGATATCGATACTGAGGTCGGGTTGGCAGGGCTGGAAGCCATTCTGTCCCTCAAGCAAAGCCATGGTCATCTGGTGGATATTCAAACGGTGGCGTTTCCACAGTCCGGCGTACTGGCCGATCCTGGCACCGCCGATCTGCTGGAGCAGGCGGTCAAGGCAGGGGCGGACCTGATCGGTGGTCTCGACCCAGCCGGAATAGACGATGACATCACCGGCCATCTCAACGCGATTTTTGCCATCGCAGGCCGTCACGGCGTGGGAGTGGATCTGCATCTGCACGATCCGGGTCCGCTCGGCGCGTTCGAAATCCGCCAGATCGCCAAACGGGCTTTGGCGCATGGCCTTCAAGGCAAATGCGCCGTCAGCCATGCCTATTGCCTGGGCGCGCTGGATGATATGGATTTCGGGCGCACAGCGGAAGCGCTGGCGCGCGCCGATGTGGCGATCATGACCACCGGTCCTGGCGATACCAGCATGCCGCCGATCAAGCGGCTGAAAGCTGCGGGCGTGCGGGTATTTTCCGGCAATGATAATATCCGCGATGCTTGGTCGCCACTCGGCAATGGTGACCTCTTGGAGCGGGCGAGCATTCTCTGCGACCGACAGAATTTTCGCGCCGATGCCGATCTTGAACATGCCTTCGCGATGGTCAGCACCCTGTCGGCGCAGGTTTTAGGACGCAGCAGTGCGGCACTCGGCAAAGGCAGCCCAGCGGATTTCATCATCCTACCGGTGGCCTCGATTGCTGAAGCTGTGGCAGCGCGCCCGATGGAGCGCATGGTGTTCAACGCGGGCGTGCTGGTTGCCAGCAACGGTAATCTTGTCGTCTCGTGACGGTCGCTAATCCATGGGATGTCGTGGTCATGGGATATCGTTTGCAGATGGGAAGAGATTTCATGCGGCAGAGACGGTGGCTGGGTGATTGCCAGCCGAAGAGGGGAATGAAAACGCATGGCGATTGATTTCGTGTTGCGCCGCGCCAGGCTGCCGTTGTCGGCGCAGCCGCTGGACATCGCTTTCGAGTCGGGACGGATCGTTGCGCTCGAAGCGGATTTCCGTTGTGATGCGCCGCAGGAGGATGCGGCAGGCCGGTTGGTCTGCGCCGGATTGATCGAAACCCATCTTCATCTCGACAAGGCAGGCATCATCGGGCGCTGCCGGGTGTGTAGCGGAACGCTGGCGGAAGCCGTGTCGGAGACCTCGAAAGCCAAGCAGGCCTTTACCGAGGAGGATGTCTATGCCCGCGCCGCCGATGTCGTGGAACGGGCGATCGTCCAAGGCACGACCCGGATCAGGACATTCGTGGAAATCGATCCACGCGCCGGTTTCCGGTCGTTTTCGGCTATCCGCAAGCTGAAGGCCGATTACGCCCATCTTGTGGATATCGAAATCTGCGCCTTTGCCCAGGAAGGGTTGACCAATGAGCCGGAAACCGAGCGGATGTTGGAAATCGCCTTGTCGCAAGGAGCCGATTTGATTGGTGGCTGCCCTTACACCGATCCAAGGCCCGCCGAGCATATTTCCCGAATTTTCGAGCTCGCGCAACGCTTCGATGTGCCTGCCGATTTCCACCTTGATTTCGATCTCGATCCTTCCGGTTCAAACCTGCCGACGGTCATTGCCCAGACGCTGGCACGTGGCTACCAAGGCAGGGTGTCCGTCGGCCATGTCACCAAGCTTTCCGCAATTTCTCCCGACGAAGTGGAGCGGGTGGCAAAGCGATTGGCCGAAGCAGGTATTACCGTGACGGTTCTGCCTGCCACCGACCTGTTTCTGACTGGTCGGGATATCGACCATCTTTGCCCAAGGGGAGTTGCTCCGGCACATCTTCTGGCTCGTCAGGGGGTGAATGTCACCATCTCGACCAATAATGTCCTCAACCCGTTTACGCCGTTCGGCGATGTCTCGCTGATGCGGATGGCCAATCTCTACGCCAATGTTGCCCAACTGGCGACGCCTGCGGATCTGAACCAGGTCTTCGAGATGATCACCCGCTATCCGGCCCGGCTGATGGGCTTGGATGAGCAACTGAAGGTCGGGGCTGCGGCTGATCTTGTCCTGTTTGATGCCGTCTCCGGTGCCGAGGCCGTGGCGACGATTGCGCCTGCGGTAACTGGTTGGAAAGGCGGGGTAAAGACGTTCGAACGCAAGCCGCCGCAGCTCTATCGGTAACATCGAAATGTCGGAATGCGGTCATCTCTCCGTCATGTTTTCATGGTGATGTCCTTCTGATTTTCCGTTAGAGTTTTTCCTTCTATTTCAGGAGCTTGCATGCGTTTGTTATTCCTGCCAGCTGTGGTTGCCGCCATGACCGTTTCTTCCCTGAGCCTTGCTGCCGCGCCCGCCTCCTGGCCGGATACGCCTGTGTCGCGGTTGCAGGCGCTTGCCGTATTGCAAACGCTGAATGCCGACCTGCTGAGCCATGACAGTGCGACGCTGACGTTGGACCGCTGGTGCAGCACCCATAAGCTAGCGGATGGAGCAAAAATTATTGCCGAGCGGGTAAAGGATGTCGACAAGCCCGCCACGGGTGAGATCCGCGCGGCGCTCAAAGTCGCCGATGGTGACAAGGTCGGCTATCGCCGCGTGCGGCTGAAATGCGGCGACCGTATCCTGTCTGAAGCCGACAATTGGTATGTGCCGGCCCGGTTGACGGATGACATGAACAAGGTGCTCGACACGACCGATGGTGCGTTTGGCAGGGTGGTGCAGCCTTTGCATTTCCAGCGGCACACGATATCTGCCGAGCTGTTGTGGAAGCCGCTGCCCGAAGGATGGGAGATGGGCAGCTCGGTGCCACCGGCCAGCGGCAATCCCTTGTCGGTGCCGGACTATGTTCTCCAGCACAAGGCATTGCTGAGTGTGCCGGATGGAACGCCGATCAGCATGGTGGTGGAAACCTATCGCCGCGACCTGCTTGATTTTACGCCACCGAAGTTCGATACCAATTAGTACCGATATCGTTGACGATCGGCAGTTCGTATGCCTTTTGAAAATATCTCAAGCATTTGATGTATTTGAGATATTTGTAGTGCTTTCAGGGCTCGGGGATGTGTTCATATCTTCGAGCCTTGCTGCGTCATTCCTTGAATCGGTTGCGGTTTAAGAAGAAAATTATGCAGCAGATATAAAGCTTAGTTCACAATATATGGCGCATTAAGCTCGCCGTAACCTAACGTCATCGCTCCACAGTGAGTTTTCAAAATGTCCAACACAAATGCTCGTCCTGTCGATCATCTGGTGCTTTCCGTGGAAACGCTGGAGGCGGCGCGAAACCGCCTGACCGCTCTTGGCTTCACGGTCGCGCCGGACGGACGTCATCCATTCGGCACCATCAATGCCTGTGTGTTTCTGGCCGATGGGATCTATCTGGAGCCATTGGCGATCGGCGACAGCAATGCTGTCGATGTGGCCTATGCTGAAGGCAATGCATTTTTGGCGCATGACCGGATATTCCGCCAAGGGCATGCCGAGGGCGTCTCGGCTATCGTCACGGCCTCCAACGATGCCAGCGCCGACCATGAAGTTTTTGTTGCTGCCGGAATGAAGGGCGGCAAAATGCTGGAATTTTCGCGGCCTGTGCGGCTGCCGGATGGCAGCGAAACGGTTGCCAGTTTCAGACTCGCCTTCGCAGCTCGGGAGGTGGAGCCATTCTTCCTGTTCACCTGCGAGCGGATCGATCCGCTTCCGGCCGATCGCAGCGCGCTTGAAAGCCATGCCAATGGTGTCACAGGACTGAGACGAGTGTTTTTTTATGCGCCCCAGCCGGACCTTTATGCTGGATGGTGGCAGACGGTTTTTGGTGCCAAGGGCAGGCAAACCACCAATGGAATGGCCTTCGACGCCGCAAACCTGTCGATGGAAATCATTTCCGGCGAGACCAAGAACAAGGCCCTGGTGGCCGAGGCACTGGTGTTTACGGTTGCTGATCTTGAGGTGACAGCGGCGGTTCTGGCTGCTAATGGCGTTGCCCATGAGAGACTAGCGGGCGGCATTACCGTCCCGGCTGCGCCCGGACAGGGCGTTGCCTTTCTGTTTGAGGAGAATACGCCATGACCGCTTCTGCCCTGCCGAATGCAACCGTCACCATTGGCGAAGGCGCCAAGACGGTTTCCTTCTCCAACAGTGCTAAAATTTCGCTGATCTGCGGTCCCTGCCAGATGGAAAGCCGCGAGCACGCTTTTATGATGGCGGGCGGGATCAAGGAAATCTGCGACAAACTCGGCATTGGCCTTGTCTATAAGTCCTCTTTCGATAAGGCCAACCGCACCTCGCTGAAGGCTGGACGCGGTATTGGCATCGAGCAGGGACTGGCGATCTTTGCCGACCTTAAAAAGGAATTTGGCTTTCCTGTCCTGACTGACATTCACAGCGAAGACCAGTGCGCCGAAGTGGCTGAAGTGGTCGATGTGTTACAGATCCCGGCCTTCCTGTGCCGCCAGACCGATCTTTTGATTGCTGCGGCAAAAACGGGCCGGGCGATGAATGTCAAGAAGGGCCAGTTTCTAGCGCCTTGGGACATGAAGAATGTGATGGAAAAGATCACGCTGTCCGGTAACCCCAATGTCATGCTGTGCGAGCGCGGCGCGTCCTTCGGCTATAACACGCTGGTCTCTGACATGCGCTCGCTGCCGATCATGGCAGGCATGGGTGCGCCGGTGATTTTCGATGCCACGCACTCGGTACAGCAACCGGGCGGGCAGGGTGGCTCCACCGGTGGCCAGCGCGAATTCGTGGAAACACTGGCACGCGCCGCCGTGGCGGTTGGCGTGGCGGGCCTCTTCATCGAATCGCATCAGGACCCTGACAATGCGCCGTCTGACGGTCCCAATATGGTTTACCTGAAGGACCTTGAGCGCTTGTTGGAAAAGCTGCTGGCGTTCGACGCCGTCACCAAGGCGGCCTGACCTAGACCATGTCATTGTAATTTTCAATTCATCGGCTAAGACAGGGCGAACAGAGCCTTGTTCAGCCTTTACAGCAGGGAGTGACCATGACCGCTATTACCGACATTATTGCCCGCGAGATTCTCGACAGCCGCGGCAACCCGACCGTCGAAGTCGATGTCTATCTGGAAGATGGCAGCATGGGCCGCGCAGCGGTTCCGTCGGGCGCATCCACAGGCGCCCATGAAGCCGTTGAGCTGCGCGATGGCGGCACACGTTATCTGGGCAAGGGCGTCGAAAAGGCCGTCGAAGCCGTCAACAGCGAAATCTATGACGCCATCGGCGGCCATGACGCTGAAAACCAGATCCAGATCGACACGATCATGCGCGAGTTGGACGGCACACCGAACAAGTCGCGCCTCGGCGCCAATGCCATTCTCGGCGTGTCGCTGGCCGTTGCCAAGGCCGCTGCAGAAGCCTCCGGCCTGCCGCTCTATCGCTATGTCGGTGGTCCGAACGCCCGCATCCTGCCTGTGCCAATGATGAACATCATCAATGGCGGCGCACATGCTGACAATCCAATCGACTTCCAGGAATTCATGATCATGCCTGTCGGCGCGGAGAATATCCGTGACGCCGTGCGCATGGGCTCGGAAGTGTTCCATACGCTGAAGAAGGAACTGTCGGCGCAGGGCTTCAACACCAATGTCGGCGATGAAGGTGGCTTCGCGCCGGGCTTGAAGAGTGCGCCGGAAGCTCTTGATTTCATAATGAAATCTATCGAAAAGGCTGGCTATCGCCCGGGCGAAGACATGTATCTGGCGCTCGACTGCGCTTCGACCGAATTCTTCAAGGACGGCAAATACGTTATGGAAGGCGAAGGCCGGACGCTGGAGCCGGAAGCCATGGCTGACTATCTGGCTGAACTGGCTGCCAAATATCCGATCATCTCCATCGAGGACGGCATGGCCGAAGACGATTGGGATGGTTGGAAATATCTGACCGACAAGATCGGTGCGACGACTCAGTTGGTAGGCGACGATCTGTTCGTGACAAATTCCGCTCGCCTGCGCGACGGTATCCGCATGGGTGTCGCCAACTCGATCCTCGTCAAGGTCAACCAGATCGGTTCGCTGTCGGAAACGCTCGATGCGGTTGAGACCGCGCATAAGGCTGCCTATACCGCCGTCATGTCGCATCGTTCCGGCGAAACCGAAGACTCGATCATTGCCGACCTGTCCGTTGCCACCAATTGCGGACAGATCAAGACCGGTTCGCTGTCGCGCTCCGACCGGCTGGCCAAGTACAATCAGCTGATCCGCATCGAGGAACTGCTTGGACCGCAGGCCGCTTATGCCGGTACGTCGATTCTGAAGGCCTGATCCGGCTGGCGGAGCTGGTTGTTCCGCAACGATTTTTCACTCAAGCCCGCGCCGTGCAAACGGTGCGGGCTTTTTGCATTGAACTGGGGCCGAACTTTTTCGCAACAAGGTCAATACTCGGTTAAGCAAATGGCTCTAATGTCGATGCAAAGATGTTGTGCGTTGCAAGGCCAAATCGAGAATGTGGACACGTCACCATAAGAACCGTAAATTTGGACGCCTGGTCCTTCCTGCCGTTACCATCGCCTTTATTGGCTATTTCGGCTATCACAGCATTCATGGCGATTACGGGTTGAAGGCCGGTGAGCATTTCGATGTCGTGCGGGCCGAGCGGAGCAAAGAGCTGGCAGTGCTCATTCACGACCGCAAAAAGCTGGAAACGCAGGTAAAATTACTCAGCGATGGCTCGCTTGAGCGCGATATGATCGATGAGAAAGCCCGCTATCAGCTGAATATGTCGCGTCCTGACGAGATCGTAATTTTCAATCGCTAGTGGTCCGATTCCGACATTTGCCTCCGTTTGCAGCACCCTCGAGAGCAAATGTCGGAATCTCCAGGACCACTAGCAAGCCTATGTTTTCTAGTGGAATTTAAGAATTTGACATTTGATCCTCGAGGGTGCGGCAAGGGGGTATCAAATGTCAAATTCATTCCACTAGTTTGAAACATTCCATTCGCGATAATGCCCGTGATATTTAGGGTATTATTAATTAACTGAAATCCAGTTAATCGGAAAAAATTATTAAATATCTGGTGTTTATACGGAATAGAAGGCATGCATTTAATGCATTGCGGCCTGTCCCATTCTTGCATATGGTGTGTGCCAATCAAAAACCCTTACACAACTCAGGGAGGGATGAATGGCACCGCGCAAAAACGCGACTGCTTCAGGCCGCAAACCGGCAGCAAAGCCTGTAAAAGGTGATTTCGCTGTGGGGACGATTGAAGAATTCGACCGCGAAAAGGAGCTGAAAGCCTATCGCGAAATGCTTCTGATCCGCCGCTTCGAGGAGAAGGCCGGTCAGCTTTACGGCATGGGCTTCATCGGCGGTTTCTGTCACCTCTACATCGGCCAGGAAGCTGTCGTTGTCGGCATGCAGATGGCGCTGAAGCTTGGTGATCAGGTCATTACCGGCTATCGTGACCACGGCCATATGCTGGCCTGCGGCATGAGCGCACGCGGTGTGATGGCCGAACTGACCGGGCGTCGCGGCGGCTTGTCGAAGGGCAAGGGCGGCTCCATGCATATGTTCTCCAAGGAGAAGCATTTCTACGGCGGTCACGGCATCGTCGGCGCCCAGGTGTCGCTCGGCACGGGTCTGGCCTTCGCCAACAAGTATCGCGGCAATGACAATGTCTCTCTCGCCTATTTCGGCGATGGCGCGGCCAACCAGGGCCAGGTCTATGAGAGCTTCAACATGGCGCGCCTGTGGAACCTGCCGGTCATCTATGTGATCGAGAACAACCGTTATGCCATGGGTACATCCGTTGCCCGCGCCTCGGCGCAGACGGATTTCTCCCAGCGCGGCGTGTCCTTCAACATCCCCGGCTTCAAGGTGGATGGCATGGATGTGCGCGCCGTCAAGGCTGCTGCCGTGCAGGCGGTCGAGCATTGCCGCGCCGGCAAGGGCCCGGTCATCCTGGAAATGGAAACCTATCGCTACCGCGGTCACTCCATGTCTGACCCGGCCAAATACCGCTCCAAGGACGAAGTGCAGAAAATGCGCTCCGAGCATGACCCGATCGAACAGGTCCGGCTGCGTCTCCTGGAAAAGGGTTGGGCCAACGAAGACGATCTCAAGCTGATCGACAAGGACGTGCGCGATATCGTCGCCGACAGCGCCGATTTCGCCCAAGCCGATCCGGAGCCGGATGCATCCGAGCTCTACACCGACATCCTGTTGTAAGCGAGAGGGAGGGTTAGCCCATGCCAATCAATATTCTCATGCCCGCCCTGTCTCCGACAATGGAGGAAGGCACGCTGTCCAAATGGCTGAAAGCCGAAGGCGATAGCGTAAAATCCGGCGATGTGATCGCCGAAATCGAAACCGACAAGGCAACCATGGAAGTGGAAGCCGTGGATGAAGGCGTCATTGGCAAGTTGCTGATCGAAGCCGGAACCCAGAACGTCAAGGTCAACACGCCGATTGCGGTGCTGTTGCAGGATGGCGAAAGCGCTTCCGACGTTTCGGCTCCCAAGGCTGAAGAAGCAGCAGCACCTGCCGTTGCACAGGAAGAAAAGCCGACAGAAACCGGTTCGGCTTCTGCGCCTGTTCCGGCGCAGCCGATTTCCAGTGCTGCAAGCGATCCGTCCATTCCGGCCGGAACGGAAATGGTGTCGATGACCGTGCGTGAAGCGCTGCGCGAAGCCATGGCCGAAGAAATGCGCGCCAATGACGATGTGTTCATCATCGGCGAGGAAGTGGCGGAATATCAGGGTGCCTACAAGATCACCCAGGGCCTGCTTGCTGAATTCGGCGACCGCCGCGTGGTCGATACCCCGATTACCGAGCATGGTTTTGCCGGTGTGGCCGTGGGTGCCGCCATGGCGGGCCTGCGTCCAATCGTTGAGTTCATGACCTTCAATTTCGCCATGCAGGCGATTGACCAGATCATCAACTCGGCTGCCAAGACGCTCTACATGTCCGGCGGTCAGATGGGCGCGCCCATCGTGTTCCGTGGCCCGAACGGCGCTGCGGCCCGCGTCGGCGCCCAGCACAGCCAGGACTATGCCGCATGGTATAGCCAGATCCCCGGTCTGAAGGTGATTTCGCCCTACACGGCAGCTGATGCCAAGGGTCTGCTGAAAGCCGCGATCCGCGATCCGAACCCGGTGGTCTTCCTCGAAAATGAAATTCTCTACGGTCACAGCTTCGATGTGCCGAAGCTGGATGATTTCGTTCTGCCCATCGGTAAGGCACGCGTTCACAAGACCGGCAAGGATGTCACCATCGTATCTTGGAGCATTGGCATGACCTATGCGACCAAGGCCGTGGAAGAGCTGACCAAGCTTGGCATCGATGTCGAACTGATCGACCTGCGCACCATCCGTCCGATGGATCTGCCGACGGTAATCGAATCGGTCAAGAAGACCGGTCGTCTGGTCGTGGTGGAAGAAGGGTATCCGCAGTCGTCCGTGGGCGATTTCGTGGCCAACCGCATTCAGCGCGAAGCCTTCGATTACCTCGATGCACCTGTTCTGACCGTGGCTGGCAAGGACGTGCCGATGCCTTACGCGGCCAACCTTGAAAAGCTCGCTCTGCCGAATGTCGGCGAAGTGGTCCAGGCCGTTAAATCCGTCTGCTACAAATAAGGGGAGGCGAGGCATATGCCGATCAATATCACCATGCCGGCCCTCTCTCCCACGATGGAAGAGGGCAATCTGGCCAAGTGGCTGGTCAAGGAAGGCGATACCGTCAAGTCTGGCGACGTGATCGCCGAGATTGAAACCGACAAGGCAACCATGGAAGTGGAAGCGGTCGATGAAGGCGTCGTTGCCAAGATCGTTGTTCCCGCTGGTACCGAAGGCGTCAAGGTCAATGCGCTGATCGCCATTCTCGCCGCTGAAGGCGAGGATGTCTCGGCTGCTGCGGCTGGTGGCGGTGCAGCCGCTCCAGCAAAAGCTGAGGCACCCAAGGCCGAAGCTCCAAAGGCCGAAACTCCTGCTGCCAAGGCAGATGCTCCTGCTGCTGCCCCTCAGGCCGCTGCTCCGGCAGCCGCCTCCGGCGACCGTGTCTTCTCGTCACCGCTTGCCCGTCGTCTCGCCAAGGAAGCCGGTCTTGATCTCAAGGCGATTTCCGGCACTGGTCCGAAGGGCCGAGTGGTAAAGAGCGACGTCGAAAAGGCTGTCAGCACCGGTGGTGCAAAGCCTGCTGCCGCTCCTGCGGCGTCTGGCGCGGCACCTGCTCCGGCGCTGGCCAAGGGCATGTCTGACGATGCCGTGCTCAAGCTGTTTGCCGAAGGTTCCTACGAGCTTGTGCCACATGACGGCATGCGCAAGACCATCGCCAAGCGCTTGCTGGAATCGAAGCAGACCATTCCGCATTTCTACGTCTCCGTGGATTGCGAACTGGATGCCCTGCTGGCGCTTCGCGCCCAGCTCAACACCGCCGCTCCCGAAAAGGACGGCAAGCCGGTCTACAAGCTCTCGGTCAACGACATGGTCATCAAGGCCATGGCTCTGGCGCTGCGCGATGTGCCGGATGCCAACGTTTCCTGGACCGACACCAACATGGTCAAGCACAAGCATGCCGATGTCGGCGTGGCTGTGTCGATCCCCGGCGGCCTGATCACCCCGATCATCCGCCAGGCCGAGTTGAAGAGCCTGTCCGCCATTTCCAACGAAATGAAGGATCTGGGCGCACGCGCCAAGGGCCGCAAGCTGAAGCCTGAAGAATATCAGGGCGGCACAACAGCGGTCTCCAATATGGGCATGATGGGCGTCAAGAACTTTGCCGCCGTGGTCAACCCGCCGCATGCCACCATTCTGGCAGTCGGTGCTGGTGAAGAGCGCGTTGTCGTGAAGAAGGGCGAAATGAAAATCGCCAATGTCATGACGGTGACGCTGTCCACCGACCACCGTGCGGTTGATGGAGCCTTGGGTGCCGAACTTCTCGGTGCGTTCAAACGCTACATCGAAAACCCGATGGGCATGCTGGTCTGATGAAATTGGGGAGGGGTGGCTTTATTCACCTTTCCCCTCTCGTTTCTGCAAGGTGGGCCACGAATGAGAACCGTTCTCGCATACGGCGACAGTCTGACCTGGGGATATGACCCAGTCGCCCTTGGCCGTCACGCCCATGAGGACCGCTGGACCAGCGTGTTGCAAAAGGCGCTTGGTCATGGCGTGAGGATCGTTGCCGAAGGTTTGAACGGGCGCACGACTGCTTATGACGATCATCTGGCGGATTGCGACCGCAATGGCGTGAGGCTGTTGCCGAGCATTCTTGAAACCCACAAGCCTTTGGATCTGGTGATCCTGATGCTGGGTACCAATGATTTGAAGCGCGGCATTCAGGGTACGGCGATTGGCGCGACGAGCGGTATCAAGCGGTTGGTGAAGCTGGTTCATCAGCATGACTGGGGCTTCGATTTCGAAGGCCCGGATGTGCTGATTGTGTCGCCGCCGCCGATCCGCGAGACCGCCAATGTGATGTTCGGAGCAATGTTCAATCATTCGATCGAGGAAGGCGGAATGCTGGCCAGCATGTACCGCGATGCGGCGGATGAATTGGGCTGCGGGTTTTTCGATGCCGGTTCGGTGGCCAAGACCACGCCGCTGGATGGCATTCATCTCGATGCTGACAATACCCGCGCCATCGGGCGCGGTTTGGAGCCGGTGGTGCGGATGATGCTGGGCCTGTGAAGGGAAAGCATCGACGGTAACGCGGGTTGATTGGAATCAAGGAATGACCATGTGGCGGGTTTAAAGTGATCTTGCAACCTTGAAGGGGGAAAGATCATGTCCAACACTCCGCATGAACTGGCAGAGGAATTTCCGGAATTTGTGACTCTGATGCGGCATTTGAAGGAAACGGACGGCCATTTCGTCCGGCTGTTCGATGCCTATCACGAGATCAACCGGCAGGTTCACCGCGCTGAAACCGATATAGAGCCGCTCGACGACTTCCATATGGAAGACCTCAGGAAGAAGCGGATGCGGCTCAAGGACGAAATCTACGGGATGCTGGTTCGTCATGAACCGGAGGCCGAGACGCCGGTGCTATAAAGCCGGTTGCGCTTCCAGTCCCGTCACGGGTTGGGCTTTAGGGCCTGGCCCCAAGGAAACCGAGGAATGGAAGCGCCCATGTCGAATGCTTATGACGTCATCATCATCGGGTCCGGCCCTGGCGGCTATGTGACTGCGATCCGTGCCGCCCAGCTTGGCCTGAAAATCGCGATTGTCGAGCGCGAGCATCTTGGCGGCATCTGCCTCAACTGGGGCTGTATCCCCACCAAGGCGCTGCTGCGGTCAGCGGAAATTCTCGATCACGCCAATCACGCCAAGAGCTACGGCCTGACGCTGAACGGCACCATGACCGCCGATGTGAAAGACGTTGTTGCCCGGTCTCGCGGCGTATCGGCCCGCCTTAACGGCGGCGTTGCCTATCTGATGAAGAAGAACAAGATCGATGTGATCTGGGGTGAGGCCAAGCTCACCAAGCCAAACGAGATCGTCGTCGGCGCATCGTCGAAACCGGCCGTACAGCCGCAGAACCCGGTTCCGAAGGGCGTGCTGGGCGAGGGGACCTATACCGCCAAGCATATCATCGTCGCCACCGGCGCGCGTCCGCGCGCTCTGCCGGGGATTGAGCCAGATGGCAAGCTGATCTGGACCTATTTTGAAGCGATGAAGCCGGATTTCATGCCGAAATCCATCGTCGTTATGGGTTCTGGCGCCATCGGCATCGAATTTGCGTCCTTCTATCGCTCGATGGGTGTCGATGTCACTGTGGTCGAGCTGATGGCCAATATTATGCCAGTGGAAGACGTGGAAATCTCCACCATCGCCCGCAAGGCACTGGAAAAGCGCGGCCTGAAGATCATCACCGAGGCCAAGGTTTCCAAGGTCGAAAAGGGTGCCAACTCCATCACGGCTCATGTCGAGACCAAGGATGGCAAGGTACAGCAGATTACGGCTGACCGGCTGATCTCGGCTGTCGGTGTGCAGGGCAATATCGAAAATCTCGGTCTGGAAGCGCTGGGCGTCAAGACGGATCGCGGCTGCATCGTCATCGACGGCTATGGCAAGACCAATGTTCCGGGCCTCTATGCCATCGGCGATGTTGCCGGTCCGCCAATGTTGGCCCATAAGGCTGAGCATGAAGGCGTGGTCTGCATCGAGAAGATTGCCGGTCTGCCGCATGTTCATCCCATGAACAAGTCTCTGATCCCTGGCTGCACCTATTGCAACCCACAGGTCGCCTCGGTCGGTCTTACCGAAGCCAAGGCAAAAGAACAGGGTCGCGAGATTCGTGTTGGTCGCTACAATTTCAACGCCAATGGCAAGGCCATCGCGCTGGGCGAAGACAATGGCATGATCAAGACGATCTTCGACAAGAAGACCGGCGAGTTGATCGGCGCGCATATGGTCGGCGCGGAAGTGACCGAGCTGATCCAGGGCTTCGTGGTTGCCATGAACCTGGAGACCACAGAAGAAGAGCTGATGCACACCATCTTCCCGCATCCGACACTGTCGGAAATGATGAAGGAAAGCGTGCTTGATGCCTACGGCAAAGTCCTGAACGCCTGACCCTTTGGACAGTGACGTTGCGAGACATTGCCCGGCTCGCTATATAGGGGCCGGGCGAGCCCGCCAACGGGGCGGGCAACAAAGGGTAGACGATGGAAAATGTGGGCTGGTTGACGGCGATCTTCGTGGGTGGTCTGGCCGGATGGCTGGCAGGCAAGTTGATGGACATGCGCTTCGGCATTTTCATGAACATCGTCATCGGCATTATCGGCTCGGTCATCGCCAATGCCATCTTCCGGCGCTTTGACATTTTCGTCGCCAGCGACTGGGTGGGCTACCTGATTACCAGCTTTATCGGCGCCTGCATTCTTTTGTTCGTCGCCAAGCTGGTGCGGAAATAAATACTTAAAACCCGCTCATCGGCGGCAAAGGAAACACGATGGTTACCATCCTCGATAGAACCAAGCCGGACGACAAGCGCATCCGCCACCCGGAAAAGGCTCACAAGCCCGATACGGAAGTGTTGCGCAAGCCGGAATGGATCAGGGTGAAAGCTCCGACCTCCAAGGGCTATCAGGAAACCCGCGAACTGGTGCGTTCCCACAAGCTGGTCACCGTCTGCGAAGAAGCCGGCTGCCCGAATATCGGCGAGTGCTGGGAAAAGAAGCACGCCACCTTCATGATCATGGGTGAGATCTGTACCCGCGCCTGCGCCTTCTGCAATGTGGCAACCGGCAAGCCGAATGCGCTTGACCGCGAAGAGCCTGCCAATGTGGCCAAGGCTGTCAAGCAGATGGGCCTTTCTCATGTGGTCATCACGTCTGTAGACCGCGACGACCTGGCCGATGGTGGTGCCGAGCATTTCGAACAGGTGATCTGGGCCATCCGCGAAGCTTCGCCAGCCACGACCATCGAAATCCTGACGCCAGACTTTTTGAAAAAGCCTAGTGCGCTGGAGCGCGTCGTTGCTGCCAAGCCTGACGTCTTCAACCACAATATGGAAACCGTTCCAGGCAATTACCTCACGGTCCGTCCGGGCGCCCGCTACTTCCACTCTGTTCGGCTGTTGCAGCGGGTCAAGGAACTCGACCCGACGATATTCACCAAATCCGGCATTATGGTCGGTCTTGGCGAAGAGCGCAACGAAGTGCTGCAATTGATGGATGACCTGCGCACTGCGGACGTGGATTTTCTGACCATTGGCCAATATCTCCAGCCGACCCGCAAGCACCACAAGGTGGAACGCTTTGTGACGCCGGAAGAGTTCAAGTCCTATGAGGATATCGCCTATAGCAAGGGCTTCCTGATGGTTGCCTCCAGCCCGCTCACCCGCTCCTCTCACCACGCCGGTGACGATTTTGCCCGGCTGAAGGCCAACCGCGAAAAGAAATTGCTTGCTGCTGCGGAGTAGATTTCCGCTACATGATGCTTGCCGAGATTGGAGCCCGTCGCCTATAAGCGTCGGGCTTTCACGTTTGCGGGGTGATGCATGGCCCGATATATCGACAAGCTTGACGATGCGGCAGCACTGTTGACCTCGGCCAAGCGCATCTGCGTTGTCGGCTGCTCCGGCAGCGGCAAGAGTACACTATCGCAAATTCTGTGCGAGCGGCTGGGCCTCGACTACATCTCCTTGGATCGCGACGTTTTCTGGTTGCCCGGTTGGAAGCTGCGGCCCAGGCCGGAAGCGCTTGAGCGGATGCAGCAGTTCGTGGCCGGTGAGCGGTGGATTATCGACGGCAACAGCCCCGGCAGCCTGCCAGCCAGGCTGGCGCGCGCCGACATGGTCATTTGGATGCGTCCGCCGCGCCACCGATCGATCTACGGTGTATTGAAGCGTTGGCTGAAACATCGCGGAAAGGTAAGGCCAGAGATGGCACCGGGATGTCCTGAAAAGATCGATTGGCCGTTTCTCCAATACGTCTGGAATTTCGAGGCGAAAGAAGTGCCGCAGTTTCAGGCGCAGTTTGACAATGCGCGGGCCGATCTTCCCATCGTCGTTCTCAGGTCGCATCGGCAGACCAACGAGTTTCTAACGGCTTTTGGTGCTAGCGAGCGGAGGTAGATATGGTTCGCTACGTAGATACACCTGCCGCCGCCGATCTTCTTGGTCGCAGCAACAGGATCATGGTTGTCGGTTGTTCGGGAGGTGGCAAAACCACCTTGTCGCAAAAGCTCGCGTCTCGCTTTAATCTCGACTATCAATCGATTGATCGGGATGTCCGTTGGCTTCCCGGCTGGCAGCAAAGAGATAGGCACGCTCAGCGAGACATTATTGCTGAATTGGTCTCACATGATCGTTGGGTCATGGACGGGAGTGGCCCTTCGACGTTCGATTTGCGATTACCTCGGACAGATCTGGTGATCTGGGTAAAAATGTCTCGGATGGCTTGCCTTCGGGGTATCGCCGGACGCGTGTTGCGTAACTATGGAAAAGTGCGCGTTGCCATGGCCGAAGGCTGTAAGGAGCCGTTGCCTGATCGCGAATTCCTTTCTTACATCTGGAATTTTGAGCGCAAGCACGCCCCGATCTTCATCCGCAATTTCGACCTTCACGGCCAGGACGTTCCGGTTCTGGTGCTGAAATCCCGCCGAGAGGTCGCGCGGTTTCTCGACCTCGCCGGCGCTTCAGGGTAGGGGCTTCTTCCGCTTTACGCTGCAAACGCTGCCGCCGGTTGCCTGCGGCTGGAAAGCACCAGCAGCGTCACGGCGGAAACGGCGGAAGCTCCCATGATATACCATGCCACGGAAGCAGCGCTGCCTGTGGTGGCCACCAGCCAGGAGGTGATGATTGGGGTCATTGCACTGCCCAGCACGCCGGCCAGCATGTAGCAGATCGATAGGCCGGTATAGCGCACGCCGGTCTCGAACAGTTCTGACAGAAACGTGGCAATCGGTCCGAAATTGGCGGCAAAGGCGCTCATCATCAGCAGGAATCCAAGAAGTACGCCCGGCAATCCGCCGTGATCCATCAGCCAGAACATCGGGAAGGCAAACAGGATTTCCGCAAAAATCCCGGCGAGAATAACGTTTCGGCGACCGACCCGGTCTGAAAGTGCGCCAAACACCGGCAGAAGCACAACACAGACCGCGCAGGCGATCAGGATCATCGCCAATACCTCCTGCTTGGGAAAATGCAGCGTCTGTGTGCCGTAGGACAGCCCGAATACCGCGATCAGATTGAAAGATGAGCCGATAGACAGGGTAGCAAAGCCACCAAGCAGAACCTTTGCCCAATGCCGCCGCATGAGATCGGCGAGCGGCAGGCGCTGCGTCTCTGCCTGTTGTCTGTGGCGGGCGAATGCTGGGGTTTCGCTCACTGACAGGCGGACATAGAACCCGATGGCGACGAGCACGATGCTGATCAGAAACGCCACCCGCCAACCCCAGAGCAGGAAGCTCTGTTCCGAGAGGACCGAGGATAAGATCAGAAAGGCAGAATTGGCCAGAAACGTACCGGCGGGAACGCCGATCTGCACCCAGGACCCGTAAAGCCCGCGCTTGTTTTGCGGTGCGTGTTCCACCGCCAGAAGCACTGCTCCACCCCATTCTCCGCCCAGCGCCAGCCCCTGCAAAAGCCGCAGCACGACGAGGAGGATAGGAGCCCATACCCCGAGTGTTTCATAGCCGGGCAAAAGGCCGATGGCGAAAGTGGCAATACCCATCAGACTCAGTGATAGCATCAATGTCGATTTTCGCCCCAGCCTGTCGCCGAAATGGCCGAAAAGCGCTGCGCCCACCATGCGTGACAGGTAGGCGGAGGCGAAGGTGCTGAACGCCAGCAGGGTGCCGACCAGCGGATCGACGCTGGGAAAGAACACCTTGTTGAACACCAGCGCCGAGGCGGTGGCAAAAATGAACAGGTCGTACCACTCGATTGTGGTGCCGATCACGCTGGCCAGCATGATCTTGCGGAGGTCCTTGCCCTGGAGAGGTTTAGGTGTGGCTATATTGTCGTTGGTCTTGGGAGCGGCCATTGGCGGTTCCTTGCTAAAATAATTCGATTCTAAAACAGCTTAGCGACTTCGTGACTTTGAATGAGGGAAGGCTAGCATCTCAGATGAGGCGTTGCCAGCAACCGGAAATTTCGGTTTCACTTTGCTGTGAATTTTTATCAGGACGATATTTCAGGTGCTGTTTTGAGGAATTTCCCTGTAAATTTCCCAAACCACAGACGCGACTTCTTGATCTTGCCGTTGCGCAGGATTAAGTGCGGCTTATGCCGAAGTTTGAAACCCGCCGTATTGTCCAGCACTCAGCCGATCGCATGTATGAGCTCGTCGCCGATGTCGAGCGCTATCCCGAATTCGTGCCGCTTTGTGAGGAACTTGCCGTGCAATCGCGCAAGGAGCGCGACGGCAAGACTTTGCTGATCGCCAATATGACCGTGGGCTACAAGGCGATCCGCGAGACCTTCGTTTCTCAAGTGCTGTTGAAGCCGGACGAGCGGGCCATCGATGTCAAATATCTAGAAGGCCCGTTCAAATATCTCGACAATCGCTGGCGTTTCGAAGACCTCGAGGATGGCACCTGCGCGGTGAATTTCTACATCGATTACGAGTTCAAAAGCATGATTCTCGGTGCCCTGATGGGCTCGATGTTCGACCGGGCATTCCGGATGTTTTCCGAGGCGTTCGAGACCAGGGCCAATAAGGTTTATGGGACCGCTTAAAGCGCCGTGCAGTTAAGCAATTTCGGTCAGCATGGTGAGCGCAGTGCGCATGGTTTCCAACCGTATGCCTTCACGTCCAAGGTCGCCATAACGCATTGCGTGATGCAGGATTGCGCCGGATCGGCTGGCCGATGCCAGATGCACCAGCCCCACCGGCTTCTCGTCACTCCCACCGCCCGGCCCGGCGATACCGGTCACCGCAACCGAAACGGAGGCGCCGGAGCGGTAGAGGGCGCCGTGGGCCATGGCCAGCGCCGTTTCGCGCGATACGGCGCCATAGGTTTCCAGCGTCAGCGATGGCACGCCGAGCATGTCCATCTTGGCCTGGTTGGAATAGGTGACGTAGCCGCGATCCACTACGGCGGATGATCCGGCAATTTCGGTCAGCAGGCCAGCGATCAATCCGCCGGTGCAGGATTCGGCGGTGGCAATGGTCAAGCCGCGTCTGGTGAAGTCTTCAATGATGGTCCGGGCGGCCTTTTCCAGATCGTCGGGAAACAGGCTCATTGCGGCTTTCCTTGAAAAACCACGGTCGCAGTGGCGATAGCCGCGATGCCTTCGCCCCGGCCGACAAAGCCGATTTTCTCATTGGTCGTGGCTTTGACCGAGCAGCGCTCCAGCGCAATGCCGAGAATCTCGGAGAGTTTTTCGCGCATGATCTGGCGATGCGGGCCGATTTTCGGGGCTTCGGCGATCAGCGAAATATCGGCATTCATAATCGTGCCGCCCGCGTCGCGCACGATGTTGGCGGCATGCTCCAGAAAGATCCGGGAGGCGGCACCGCGCCATTGCGGGTCTGACGGCGGGAAGTGGTCGCCGATATCGCCAGCGCCGCAGGTGGCCAGCAGCGCATCGGTCAGCGCATGCAAGGCGACATCGGCATCGGAATGACCGCTCAAGGCCTGGTCATGGGCAATGAAAATGCCGCAAAGCGTTACGCCGTCGCCCGGCACCAGTTGGTGGACATCATAGCCATTGCCGGTGCGCACATCGGGAAGGGCAGCATGGGAGAGGCGGGCATCGGCCATTTCAAGATCCCGTTTCACGGTCAGTTTCATGTTGTCGGGCGAGCCTTCCACCAGATGCACGGTCAGTCCCGCCCATTCGGCGATGGCCGCATCGTCGGTAAAATCGTCCCGCCCGGCGGTTGCTGCGTCTTCATGGGCAGTCGCTATCTTCGCGTAGACGAAGCTCTGCGGTGTCTGGGCCGCAAAAAGCCCGGCGCGCCCCACGGTATCGACGACTCGGGCATTCTCATCACCACGTTTGAGCGTATCGGTCACTGGGATGGCGGGCAAGACAGCTTCGGCGCCATCGTCAAGCCTGGCGATAATCCGTTGCAGCATCGGCTGATCGAAAAACGGACGAACCGCGTCATGGATCAGCACATAATCCGGCTTTTGATCCCGCAAGGCTTTCAAGCCAGCCAGAACCGATTGCTGCCGGGTTTTGCCGCCATGGGTGATGGTCAGCGAGGCAGCGAGCTGCGGATGGGGGGCGAGAGCCTTGGCCAGCAAAGCCTCGTCGTCGGGATGAATGACGACGATCAGGCGCGCCTGCGGGAGAAGATCTTTGAAGCCCAATAGGCTATGGACAATTACCGGTTTTCCGCCAATCTTCCGATATTGCTTCGGTCCTTCGCTGGAGGCGCCAGCGCGCTCTCCTCGGCCTGCCGCGACCAATATCACCGCTGTTGACCTTGCCCCGTCCGCTTGAATATGCACCATGTCATTCCAGTGTTTGAAACAGATTTCCGCCTGTCTATCGGTGCGGTCAAAAGTTTTCCAGCATTTGCCCGAAAAATTGTCGGTATCGCTTGGAAAGAGCTTGGCAATGATCTTTTTTATGTCTAAAAATCGGGCAAATTAGTATCTTGCCCGAAAGATAGACATTTGCCGCAGCCGGATCTCCAGACAGGGTTTAGCATTGCCTCGGTTGCCATTCGCAACCGCGTCGTGCTTGCGCCGATGTCCGGCGTCACCGACCTGCCGTTTCGGCAATTGGCCTTTCGCCATGGGGCAGGGCTGGTGGTAACGGAAATGGTTGCCAGCCGCGAACTTGTGTTCAACGCGGCGGAAAGCTGGTCGCGGCTGAAAGGGGCAGGCCTTACCCCGCATATGGTGCAATTGGCCGGGCGTGATCCGCATTGGATGGCGGAGGCCGCGAAAATTGCCGAGGCCAATGGCGCCGATATTATCGACATCAATATGGGTTGTCCGGCCAAGAAAGTCATTGGCGGCTATGCGGGATCGGCGCTGATGCGCGAGCCGGAGATTGCGCTGGCGATGATCGAGGCGACGGTGAAGGCCGTTTCAGTCCCCGTCACCGTCAAGATGCGGCTTGGCTGGGATTCCGATTCGATCAACGCGCCATACCTGTCGCGCCGTGCGCAGGATGCCGGTGTGCAGGCAATCACCGTGCATGGCCGCACCCGCATGCAGTTTTACGAAGGCCGGGCCGATTGGGATGCGATTGCTGCCGTGCGTGATGCGATTTCCATTCCTTTGATTGCCAACGGCGATATCGACACCCTTGATGATGCGCAGGAGATTCTGCGCCGGTCTGGTGCCGATGCGATTATGCTGGGGCGTGCCTGCCAGGGTCGTCCCTGGCATGCGGGTGTGCTGGCTGGCCACGCGCCACCAAGCGCGGATGAAATTCCGGCGATTGCCGTCGCCCATTACCGTGCCATGCTGGATCATTACGGCGCGCATGTCGGCGTTCGCCATGCGCGAAAGCATGTCGGCTGGTATCTGGAGCGGCATGGTGTGCAGCTTGATCCTGCCGAAAAGACTGCGCTGATGACATCGAAAGATCCCGACCATGTCGCCGACCGCCTGTTTGCGGCGCTGGCTGGCGCGGCACCAAACCCGCTTGAGGAGGCCGCATGAGCAGTGATACGAAACCCGGCGATGGCTCAGGGGCTGGTCCAGCCGCTGGAAATGTATTGGCAATGGCTGTGCTCAACGCCATCCAGAACCCGGTGGTCATGGTCAATGGCGAGGGACATATCGTTTTTGCAAATTGGGAGGCCGAGGCGTTTTTCGGCGCCAGTGCCAGCCATCTCGCCCGTCACAAGATTTCCACCTTCATTCCGTTTGGCAGCCCGTTGCTGGAATTGATCGATCAGGTGCGGGAGCGGCGGGCACCGGTCAATGAATACCGTGTCGATCTCAGTTCCCCCCGGCTTGGCCAGGACAAGCTGGTCGATCTCTACGTTGCCCCGGTCACTGTCGAGCCGGGCGCTGTCGTCGTGGTGTTTCAGGAACGCTCGATGGCCGACAAGATCGATCGTCAGCTCACCCACCGCGCCGCAGCCCGGTCTGTTACCGGTCTTGCCTCGATGCTTGCCCATGAAATCAAGAACCCGCTGTCCGGCATTCGCGGGGCGGCGCAATTGCTGGAAAGCTCCGTGCCTCCCGAGGATCGCAGCCTGACCCGGCTGATCTGCGACGAGACCGACCGGATCGTCTCGCTGGTCGACCGTATGGAGATCTTCTCCGACGAGCGGCCCGTGGACCGCACCTCGATCAATATCCATTCGGTGCTGGACCATGTGAAGGCCATCGCCCAAGCAGGCTTTGCCCGGCATTTGAAGATCACCGAGAGCTACGATCCGTCGCTGCCGCCGGTGTTTGCCAACCGGGATCAACTGGTCCAGGTGTTTTTGAATCTGATCAAGAATGCCGCCGAGGCGGTGGGCGACCGGGCCGATGGCGAAATCCAGCTGACCACGGCCTATCGCCCCGGCATACGGCTGTCGGTTGCCGGATCGCGGGAAAAGATCTCGCTGCCGCTGGAATTCTGCGTCGCCGATAACGGGCCGGGTGTGCCATCCGACCTTCTGCCGCATCTGTTTGATCCGTTCATCACCACCAAGACCAACGGGTCCGGGCTGGGCCTTGCCCTGGTGGCGAAGATCATCGGCGGCCACGGCGGTATTGTTGAATGCGACAGTCAGGGCAACCGGACACTATTCCGCGTGTTGATGCCGGTTTCCAAGGAAACGGTTGATGACGACGCTCCCTTTGCGAAATCCGTGGGAAGATCAAGATGACAGCCACTATCCTTGTTGCCGATGACGATGCTGCGATCCGCACCGTTTTGAACCAGGCGCTGAGCCGTGCTGGTTACGATGTCCGCATCACGTCGAATGCCGCAACCCTGTGGCGCTGGATTTCAGCCGGTGAGGGCGATCTTGTGGTTACCGATGTGGTCATGCCGGATGAAAACGCCTTCGATCTCCTGCCGCGCATCAAGAAGGCCAGGCCTGACCTGCCGGTTTTGGTGATGAGCGCCCAGAACACCTTTATGACCGCCATCCGCGCTTCGGAAAAGGGCGCCTATGACTATCTACCCAAGCCCTTCGACCTGACGGAACTGATCGCCATTATCGGCAGAGCTCTGGCCGAGCCGAAGAAAAAGCCGGCACGGCTGGGCGATGACATGCAGGACGGTATGCCGCTGGTCGGTCGTTCCGCCGCCATGCAGGAAATCTACCGGGTTCTGGCCCGGCTGATGCAGACCGATCTGACGCTGATGATCACGGGCGAATCCGGCACGGGCAAGGAATTGGTCGCCAAGGCGCTGCATGATTACGGCAAGCGCCGTAACGGTCCCTTCGTGGCGATCAATATGGCGGCTATTCCGCGTGACCTGATCGAATCAGAGCTGTTTGGCCACGAAAAGGGTGCGTTTACCGGGGCGCAGAACCGCTCCACCGGACGTTTCGAGCAGGCCGAGGGCGGCACGCTGTTTCTGGACGAAATTGGCGACATGCCGATGGATGCCCAGACCCGGCTCCTGCGCGTTTTACAGCAGGGTGAATATACCACGGTCGGCGGGCGCACGCCGATCCGTACCGATGTGCGCATCGTTGCAGCCACCAACAAGGATCTGAAACAGTCGATCAACCAGGGCCTGTTTCGCGAAGACCTCTACTATCGCCTGAACGTCGTGCCGCTGCGCCTGCCGCCGTTGCGCGACCGGGCGGAGGATATTGCCGATCTGGTGCGCCATTTCATCCAGCAGGGTGAGAAGGAAGGTCTGGACGCCAAGCGATTCGAGCAGGAAGCGCTCGAAGTGATGAAATCCTATGCCTGGCCCGGCAATGTTCGTGAGCTGGAGAACCTGGTGCGCCGGTTGATGGCGCTTTATCCACAGGATGTTATCACCCGCGAAATCATCGAGCAGGAACTGCGCTCGGACATTACCGACAGCCCGCTTTCCAAAGCCGGTTCGGGCGGCGGTCATATGACCATTGCCCAGGCGGTCGAGGAAAATATGCGCAGCTACTTCGCGTCCTTTGGCGATAACCTGCCGCCGCCCGGCCTTTACGACCGGGTTTTGACCGAAATGGAATATCCACTGATCCTGGCGGCCCTGACCGCCACCCGTGGAAACCAGATCAAGGCCGCCGATCTTTTGGGTTTGAACCGAAATACGCTGCGCAAGAAAATCCGCGAATTGGGTGTTTCGGTTTACAGAAGCTCGCGGAGTGCTTGACATTCGCCTGACAAGCGTTGCAATTTCGCCACAATGCGTTGCTCAATAGCAACGGTGGAGAGCTTTAACGGTAAGGCTTCGTTTCGTGATCCTGCGTCTTCGGTCGTGGGACGCGGTTCTGTCTGCATCCCGTATCATCAGGGTGCAGCAGAGACTTAGTTTGCCGATAAGGCATCTCATCTTTCCGTTTGCGGAGACGAGACTGGATGAAAACGCGGCGGCCTGCGGGGCAGACCGAAGAGGAAGCAGCACTGACACTGCTGCAGGAGCGCAAGTCCTCCTTTGCCTTGCCAGGCCTGATTCTGGCCGGGGGCGCGCTAGCCTGTGCCATGTTCACCCTGCCGGTCCTTCTCGGTCTCACTCCGATTGCGCCGACCTCGAATGTGCTGATCGGCTCTGTCGTCATCAATACGCTTTTCGTGCTTGGTCTGCTGTTCCTGATTGGTCGGGAGGTCAGTCGCCTCGTCAAAGCACGACGTCGGGGGCGGGCGGCGGCCAGGCTGCATGTTCGCATCGTCGTGCTGTTTTCGATTGTGGCGATTACGCCAGCAATCCTGGTGGCGATTTTCGCCAGTATTACCCTCAATGTCGGCCTGGATCGGTGGTTTTCCATCCGCACCCAGAGCATCATCAATTCATCGATGAATGTGGCCCAGGCCTATATGCTGGAAAATGCCAGCTATTTGCAGGGCCAGACGATTTCCATGGCGACGGATCTGGAGCGAAACCGGCCGTTATTCTTCCTCGACCGCACCGGTTTTATCGAGTTGATGACCCGTCAGGCCAAGGGACGCGGGCTGCTGGGAGCCTTTCTGGTCCGCAAGGACGGCACGCCCATCATTCAGGCCGATATCTCGACTGAAAAGCCGCTGCCCGCCATTCCGCAGGATGCGTTGGACAAGGCCGCTGCTGGCCAGCCAACGCTGATCCCACCAGGTGTCACCAATCTGGTCGGCGGGATCATCAAGATGGATTCGCTGAGTGGTGCCTATCTCTACACCATCCGTGCCGTTGATCCGAAGGTCATGCGGGCCATGCGGGAGATGGAGGACAATACCGCCGAATACAAATCGATGGAGGCGGGACGCACCACGCTGCAAATCGCCTTTGCCGTCCTCTATCTCGGATTCGCATTGATCGTGCTGCTGGCTGCCATCTGGACCGCGATTGCTGTTGCCGACCGCATCGTTCGGCCGATCCGGCTGTTGATCGGCGCTGCCGACAATGTCGCGTCAGGCAATATGAACGTCGTGGTGCCGGTCAGAGTTGCCGATGGCGATGTGGGCAGCCTGTCGCGCACCTTCAACAAGATGATTTCCCAGATCCGCACCCAGCGCGATGAAATTCTGGAGGCCAAGGACGAGGTCGATGACCGCCGCCGCTTCATTGAAGCGGTGCTGTCGGGCGTGACAGCGGCGGTGATCGGCGTCGAGGATGATGGCCGGATCACCATCGTCAATCCTTCGGCGGAACTGTTTCTGGCGCGTGGTGCCGATCAGTTGCTGGGCGAGAAGCTGGAAACGGTTGCCCCTGAGATCAACACGGTGTTTGCCGAAGCGGGGCTTCGCCATCGCGGTGATTTCCGCAAGCAGATCAATCTGGTGCGCAGCGGCAAGGAGCGGACCTTGTCGGTGCAGGTGACGCGAGAAGAAACCCGCAACGCCACCGAATCCTACGTGATTACGCTGGATGACATCACGGATCTGGTGATTGCCCAGCGCTCCACGGCCTGGGCCGATGTGGCGCGCCGTATCGCCCATGAGATCAAGAACCCGCTGACCCCGATCCAGCTCTCGGCAGAGCGATTGAAGCGCCGTTTTGGCAAGCAGATCGCCAGCGAGGACCGGCAGGTCTTTGACCAGTGCACAGATACGATTGTCCGTCAGGTCGAGGATATCGGTCGGATGGTGGATGAGTTCTCGTCCTTTGCCCGGATGCCGAAGCCGACCAAGCAGCCGGCTGACCTGCGCGACGTCTTGAAGGACGCGATCTTCCTGCGGGAAATGGGCCATAGCGATTGTGAATTCATTCGCGACGTCGGTGGGTTTCCGCTCGAGGGTTCGTTCGATGCCCGTATGCTGGCCCAGGCCTTCGGCAATCTGATCAAGAATGCGGTGGAAGCAATTGAGGCTGTTCCCTCCGATGCTGAAAAACTGCCGGGCCGGGTGTGGATCAGGGCGACAACGGACGAGGGACGTGACGGTTTCGTGGTGGATATCATCGATAACGGCAAGGGACTGCCGGTCGATAATCGCCACCGCATTCTGGAGCCCTATATGACGATGCGGGAGAAGGGCACGGGCCTCGGCCTCGCCATCGTTAAGAAAATCATTGAAGAACATGGCGGTCAGCTTGAATTGCATGATGCGCCGGCAGAATTCGACGGTGGGCGTGGCGCGATGATCCGCGTTGTGCTGCCGCGCCAAGCCGGGGCAGCCTCTGCCGCCACTGAAGAACATGATAAGGAAGCAGCTTATGGCCTCTGACATCCTGGTGGTTGACGACGAGGAAGACATTCGCGAGATCGTCTCCGGTATCTTGAGCGACGAAGGGCACGAAACCCGCACGGCGCATGACGCTGACAGCGCGCTTGCGGCGATTTCCGACCGGGCGCCCCGGCTGATTTTTCTCGATATCTGGATGCATGGCAGCCGGTTGGACGGGCTGGCCTTGCTGGACGAAATCAAGGCCCGGCATCCCGACCTGCCGGTGGTGATGATTTCGGGGCATGGCAATGTCGAAACGGCGGTGTCGGCCATCAAGCGCGGCGCGTTCGACTTCATCGAAAAGCCGTTCAAGGCCGACCGGTTGATCATGATTGCCGAGCGGGCGCTGGAAAATTCCAAGCTGAAACGTGAAGTGACTGAATTGAAACGGCGCACCGGCGATGCCAACGAGTTGATTGGCAGTTCGGTGGCGGTGTCGCAACTGCGCCAGACCATCGAGAAGATCGCACCGACCAATAGCCGGATCATGATCGTCGGCCCGTCCGGTAGCGGCAAGGAGTTGGTGGCGCGGATGATCCATAAACGCTCGGCCCGCGCCGCCGGGCCGTTCGTGACGCTGAATGCCGCGGCCATCACCCCTGACCGCATGGAAGTGGCGCTGTTCGGCACCGAAGGCGGCCCCGGCCAGTCGCGGCGCATTGGCGCGCTGGAAGAGGCACATCGCGGTATCCTCTATCTGGATGAAGTCGGCGAAATGCCGCGCGAGACCCAAAACAAGATCCTGCGGGTGCTGGTCGATCAGCAATTCGAGCGTGTCGGTGGCAACAAACGGGTCAAGGTCGATGTGCGGATCATTTCCTCCAGCGCCTATAATCTTGAAAGCCTGATTGCCGAAGGAAGGTTCCGCGAGGATCTGTTTCATCGCCTGGCGGTGGTGCCGGTGCGGGTGCCGCCGCTGGCTGAGCGTCGCGAAGATATTCCATTCCTCGTGGATATGCTGATGCGCCATATCGCCGAACAGGCCGGTATTCGCCAGCGCAAGATCGGTGAGGACGCGATGGCGGTGTTGCAGGCTCATGACTGGCCGGGCAATATTCGCCAATTGCGCAACAATATCGAGCGGCTGCTGATCCTGACCCAGAACGATGGGGCCGATGTACCGATCAATGCGGAAATGCTGCCAACGGATCTTGGCGAAATGCTGCCGAAAGTCTCCGGTCGCAGCGATTACCAGATCATGACTTTGCCGCTGCGCGAAGCCCGCGAAATGTTCGAACGCGATTATCTGATCGCTCAGATCAATCGCTTTGGCGGCAATATCTCCCGGACGGCGGAATTTGTCGGCATGGAGCGATCGGCGCTACATCGGAAGTTGAAGTCGCTGGGTGTTTGAGCTGGCCTGGGCAGGGGCGAGACGGGGAAACCATTGCAATTTGACAATGAATTCGCTTGAGGTTTTCCCGATTGCGGAACGACTTCCGATTTGATACCAAACATGACTGATGGGCATTTGGGGAAGCCTGTCCAAAAAAATTAGAAAATTGCAACCGGCATCCCCGACCGGCAAGATAGAAAGAAGCGGCGCCATGGCGGAACGTTCTCAGAATTTGCAGGACCTATTTCTCAATACGGTTCGCAAGCAGAAGATTTCCCTCACTATTTTCCTGATCAACGGCGTGAAGCTGACCGGCGTCGTCACCTCGTTCGATAATTTCTGCGTGCTGTTGCGTCGCGATGGGCATTCCCAGCTCGTCTACAAGCACGCCATTTCGACCATCATGCCGGGCCAGCCCATGCAGATGTTTGAAAGCGAAGAAGCCGCATCATAAATTCGATAAGACTTCCTGCCGGAACAGAATGGGTTGATTTCCGTTGGACAGGCGGAACAATCCATTTTTGGCGTTTAACAACAGGACAACGGCTATAGCCAACCGAGACACCACATCCGATAGCATTATTCCCGAACAGGAAATGCACCGCGACGACATGCGCGCCGTGGTTCTTGTTCCAGTGTTGAAGCAGGCCCGTTCCAGTGAAAAGGCCTCGGCTGAGCTTGGTCCGACCACGACCCGCAGCCACGAGAGCCGGCTGGAAGAGGCCATGGGCCTTGCCCGCGCCATCGATCTGACAATCGTGCAAGGCCTGATCGTTACCGTCAACCAGCCGCGTCCGGCCACCCTGATCGGTAGCGGCAAGATCGAGGAAATCAAGGCGCTGCTCGATAGCCATGATGCCGGTCTGGTCATTGTCGATCATCCATTGACGCCGGTGCAGCAGCGCAATCTGGAAAAGCAATGGAATGCCAAGGTCATCGATCGCACGGGTCTGATCCTGGAAATCTTCGGCCGCCGCGCCTCCACTAAGGAGGGCACATTGCAGGTCGATCTCGCCCATCTGAATTACCAGAAGGGCCGCTTGGTGCGCAGCTGGACCCACTTGGAGCGTCAGCGCGGCGGTGCAGGTTTCATGGGTGGTCCTGGCGAAACCCAGATCGAGGCCGACCGGCGGATGTTGCAGGATCGTATTGTGCGGCTGGAACGAGAACTGGAGCAAGTGGTTCGCACCCGGCAACTGCACCGCGCCAAGCGTCGCAAGGTGCCGCATCCGATCGTTGCCCTTGTCGGCTATACCAATGCCGGAAAATCGACGCTGTTTAACCGGATCACCGGGGCAGGCGTGCTGGCCGAGGATATGCTGTTTGCCACGCTGGACCCGACGCTGCGCCGCATGAAATTGCCACAAGGCCGCACCGTTATCCTTTCGGATACGGTTGGCTTCATCTCGGACCTGCCGACCCATCTGGTCGCAGCCTTTCGCGCTACGCTTGAAGAAGTGCTGGAAGCGGACCTGATCCTGCATGTGCGCGACATGGCCGACCCGGATAATGGTGCGCAGGCGGGTGATGTTATGCGGATTCTCTCCGACCTCGGCATTGATGAAAAAGAGCGTGACGAACGCATTATTGAGGTTTGGAACAAGATCGACCGGTTGGAGCCGGAAGCCCATCAGGCTATTGCTGAAAAAGCAATTGGCCGGAAAAACGTGATGGCTGTTTCGGCGGTTACGGGTGAGGGGGTTGACGCCCTGATGGCCGAGATCGCTCAGCGGCTTTCCGGTGTGGTGACGGAAACCACGGTAATTTTGCCACCAGACAAACTCTCCCTGATCTCCTGGGTCTATGAGAACACCATGGTGGACAGCCGAGAGGACCGAGATAATGGCTCGGTTTCACTCGATTTGCGGCTGTCAGAGCAGCAAGCCAGCGCGTTGGAGCGCAAGCTTGGTCTGATACAGCCGGTTCGCAGCGAGGATTGGGACTGAATAGCCCAGCTTAACTCTGGACCTATTCTCCAAACAGGCTTTTCAGATCAGCGTCCCCCGCATAGCGATCAAAGATCGTCATGGCGCGGTCGCGGATGGGTACGGGTATGATTTTTGCACGATATGGGAGACTTTTGTCGGCCATTATGGTGTTGGTAGCTTTCTCATCGGTCAGTGCCTGGGCAATGGCCGTCGCGTCAGCGTGATGACCACCAATAAAATCGGCAATTTTCCCGGCCAAAGGGTGCACATCTCCGAGAATATCCTTTTCATAGGAAACCCAGAGCGGCTTCACCTGTCCACTCGCCTCGCATTTCTGCCAACTGGCGACAAATTGCGCGTACCAGACGGCTTGCGCGTCCACCAGCAGATCCAGGCGTTTTTCCAAGGGTAGATCCTGGTAGCAGGCGGGCAGTCCATCATCGAAAAAGCCTTCACCCATGCTGTTCTGCAAGCCTCTTGCTTGCATCAGCGCGTCATCCGTGCAGATCAGGGAAACGAAAAAGTTGCGGGTGGTAACGATCGGCCTGATGCCATAGAGCGCCATTTGTCGGGCAACATAGGGCGTACAAAGCACCGGATGCTCTGCCACATATCCGACACCGTCCAGCCCGTTGCGCTGCAAGGCCAGTTCGTCCAACTCTTTTGAGCTGAGATTGGCTCCAAACAGGGAGGCTGAATAATCCGAATAGGCCATGGTGACGAGATTGGCTGAGCGCAGCCCGAGCGTCTTGCGCAGAGCATGTCCGACACTGTCTGCCGATCCCGGCGTGCCAGCCACAAGCAGGTTGAGATTTTTGGCCCGATGAGCGGTCAATCGCGCCTGAAGGACCGTTTCGGCAAACCGACCAAGGCAAAGTTTGAGGTTTTCAGCGGCATCGTTATCGATATCGGGCAAGAAGAACGGGTGAACATGCGACAACGCCACCGTTGCCTCCTGGAGGTCCTGCGGCGCCAGTTGAGCAAGGAACTCCGTTCCCATCCAGCATGCCGTCTGCACATCCGGGATACAGGAGAGAATCTGCATGAAGTGGGCAATGTCTGCGGGCTGCGGTGCCTGTCCGGGTGGCTTGGTCTTGACGTGTACGTTCATGATGCGAGCTCCACAAGCGACTGGCCAGCTCCGAGGCAAGCGTTGTCGATATAATATTTATTAAAAATAATTATAAATGATAACTTGTGCGAGAATGGAGTTCCGCGATCATGTGCGCAATCGCATCCACCGATACGATTGCGCTTTTAAGGAAATCCAGTGGGTGTTTTAAAGTCAAAATCGGGGCGTGTGGCCCACGATTGGATTTTGGCTAGCCATCAGTTATGCCGCCGCGTTCCAGCTGCTTTGCCGCCTGCCAAAGCGTTTCCATCTGCTCAAGGCTGGCCTCATTCAGCGATGATTTTTCGGCGGCCAAGGATTTTTCGATATGGCCGAAACGCCTTCTGAATTTCACATTCGTTCCCCGCAGGGCTTGCTCGGGATCGCTGCCGGTGTGTCGACCGATATTGACCAGAGCGAAAATCAAATCCCCCAACTCGTCCTTTATCTTGTCTGGCTGCCCGGCCTGGAGCGCTTCGCGCAGTTCAGCGATCTCCTCCTCGATCTTGTCGAGAATGGGTTCTGCCTCAGCCCAATCGAACCCAACCTTTGCAGCCTGTTCCTGAAGTTTGACGGCCTCCGTCAAGGCTGGAAACGTTCGCTGCACCGAGCCGAGATGACCGTCTTTAAACACCTCGGCCACACCGCGCGCTGCACGGCGTTCGGCTCTTTCCTGTTTTTCCTGCTTTTTAATCGCATCCCATTGCAGCTTGACGGCCTCGGGCGTATCGGCATCCGAGCGGGCAAACACATGCGGGTGACGCCGGATCATCTTGGAGGTTACTGCCTCGACCACGTCGCCGAACGAAAACAGTCCGGCCTCTTCGGCAATCCGCGCATGAAACACCACTTGCAGCAGAAGATCGCCCAATTCTTCGCAGAGATCGTCGGGATCATTGCGCTCGATGGCGTCGGCCACTTCATACGCCTCTTCCAGCGTATAAGGCTTGATCGTTTCGAAGGTCTGGACAATGTCCCAGGGGCAGCCGGTTTGCGGATCGCGAAGCGCCGCCATGATTTCGATCAGCCGGGCGATATCCTGTGAAGGCTGCATGGTTTTTCCTTATTCAAGAAAGATCAGTTGAGCGGAATGTCGTTGCCGCTCTTGGCTGATTGGTATTGGCCGGACAGATTGCCATAGAGGCCTCTGATCTTCTGGGCCTGTGTCAGCAACTCCCCACGAATTGCATCGTCTTCCACTTCAATCATGTCGTTGATGGCGAAACTGTGCCAGAAGGCGTTCTGCTTGCGATAGCCGCCGGGCTCCAGCCCGAACACTTCCTTCAGAATTTTCAGGTCATGGGGAATGGCGAAAGCATCGCGGCTATCCTCATGGCTGAAGAAATAATAGAAATTGTCAAAACCGGCCCAGGTGATCGCCGACATGCACATGGTGCAGGGTTCGTGGGTGGAGAGAAAAATCAACTCTGATGTCGGTGGGCGCTCGCCCATTTCGTAAAAGCGCTTCAGCGTATGGACTTCGCCATGCCAGAGCGGATTTTCCAACTCGTTATTGGTTTCCGCCAGCACCAGCGACAGGTCCGATTTGCGCAAGATTGCCGCGCCGAAAATCTTGTTGCCGTCGGCCACGCCCTTTTCCGTCAGCGGAATGATGTCCTGCTCGATCACGTCAAGCAATCTGGCGGTGAGATTTTGATCGGTCATGATGGGCGGCGCTCCTTGAAATTCGTCTTTGTCGTTTCGGCAAAATCGGTGGACACGTTTGCCGGACAAACTCGCAGCGCATTTAGCGGCAAGCAAGGGCCAAGGGAAAGCCTTACTCTGCGTATTGATTGAAAATTGCCGGGGCGGGTTGGTTTTGCTCTTATCTTCAAATGCGTTAGGATAGAAATATCGATGCTGTCGGGAAGGCAGATTCGTGTTTCTTCATAAGAGCGCTGTTTTCCCGGATAATGGCGAGATAACAAGGAATGGGTCTTTGAGCATCGAGTCTGACAAGCTGGCGGTTTTTCCGGCGTTTTTTCGCGTTTCCGGCGCGAAATTGGCTGTGTTCGGCGATGGCGACGAGGCCTTTGCTAAGGCTCGGCTGATTGCTAATACATCAGCAACGATCATCGCCTTTACCCAGGACCCGGAGCCTGCTTATTCAGCCTTTCTGAAGCGAAAAACCATCGAGACCAATCCCGCGCCGTTTTCTCCGGATCTTCTGGCGGGAATGGCCATGGTTTTTGCCGCCACCGGTGATGGCGCGGCGGATCGGATGATTGTTGATGCGGCTCGGCTGCAAAAAATTCCCGCCAATGCCGTCGATCAGCCGGATTATTGTGATTTTTACACGCCAGCTCTTGTCAATCGCGCCCCGATTGCGGTGGCGATTGGCACGGAAGGCGTCGGGCCAGTGCTGGCCCAGATGATCCGCGCCGGAATTGACCGGCAATTGCCGAGGTCGGTGGGCAAGCTGGGGCGGTTGGCCAATAGCTATCGTCATGCTGTTGACAGGCTTGTGCCGCGCGGCGTGGCGCGCCGTTTGTTCTGGCGCTCTTTCTTTCAAGGCGACGTGGCGGATGCCATGGAAGGCGGCGATGTGAAGTCCGCGCGTCGCCGGGCGACAAAGCTGCTGAAGTCGGCGGCCAATACCGTGCCGGAAGGTCGGATCTTTCTGGTCGGGGCAGGGCCGGGGGCGGAAGACCTGCTGACATTGCGCGCCCATCGGCTGATGATGGAAGCTGACGCCATTGTTTACGATGCGCTGGTGCCGCAGGCCGTGGTCGATATGGGCCGGCGCGATGCGGACCGCATTCCGGTCGGCAAGCGCAAGGGGTGTCACTCCAAGTCGCAGAGCGAGATCAATGATCTCCTTGTGTCGCTCGGGCATGCTGGAAAACGTGTCGTGCGGCTGAAATCCGGCGACCCCTTGATTTTCGGTCGGGCTGGTGAGGAAATGGCGGCGCTGCGCGATGCCGGTATCGCTTATGAGATCGTGCCTGGTGTCACCTCGGCGCTGGCAGCGGCAGCCGATTTCGAATTGCCCTTGACCTTGCGTGGCGTCTCGTCCTCGCTGGTCTTTACCACCGGTCATGACCTGACCGGCGATGTTCTGCCCGATTGGGCGCGGCTGGCGCTATCAGGCGCAACCGTCGCCGTCTATATGGGCCGCACGGTGGCGGCCTCGGTGGCTGAACGGCTGATTGCCGGTGGTCTGGCGCAGGACACGACGGTTGCCGTGGTGGAAAATGCCGGGCGGGGTGACCGCAGGCTGCTGCATGGCACGCTGCGGGAATTGCCGGGTCTGGAAGGCATGACGGAATTGACCGGACCCGTGATGGTCATTATCGGCGATGCGGTGGCGGGTGCGAATTTCGAGCGATCGATGCCGTTGGCGCAGGCGCGTCTTGCCCTGGCCAAGGCCGATCAACAGCAGATGACGAGGGTTTGACAATGGCAGAGAAAGTCTTGACCGCCAACCGTTTGAGCGATGGCATCGCCGTCTGGCTCGATGCCTCTGGCCAATGGGTGGAAGACCTGCAAGCCTCGCTGGTTGCCCGTCATGCCGAGGCTGTCGCGGCGCTGGAAGCTAACGGCAAACGGGACTTTACCAATAATCTCGTTGTTGACGTCGCCGTGGTCGATGTGGAAGAGCGGGAGGGAAAGCTCTGGCCTCTGCGTCTGCGTGAGCGTATCCGCGCCGCAGGCCCGACCATTCCCTATGCGGACGGGCATGGTCATGCTGATCCCGATTTTGTTGCCGTTTAAGGCTGAGGAAAGACATGTATCGTTACGATGAATTCGACCACGCCTTTGTTGCGGCCCGCGTGGACCAGTTTCGCGATCAGGTAGGTCGCCGCTTGTCCGGCGAGTTGGCGGAAGATGCGTTCAAGCCGCTTCGGCTGATGAATGGCGTTTATCTGCAATTGCACGCCTATATGCTGCGCGTCGCCATTCCCTATGGCACGTTGAACGCCAAGCAAATGCGGATGCTGGCCCATGTGGCGCGCAAATATGACCGTGGCTATGGTCATTTCACCACACGGCAGAATATCCAGTATAATTGGCCAAAACTGTCGGATACGCCCGATATTCTGCAAGAACTGGCCAGCGTCGAGATGCACGCCATCCAGACCTCCGGCAACTGTATCCGCAATGTCACCGCCGACCATTTTGCCGGTGCGGCGCAGGACGAGGTTGCCGATCCACGTCCTTACGCTGAAATCCTGCGGCAATGGTCTTCGGTACACCCGGAATTTTCCTTCCTGCCGCGCAAGTTCAAGATTGCCGTGACAGGGGCTGAGCGCGACCGCGCTGCCATCCAGGTGCATGATATTGGCTTGCATGTGAAGAAAGACGAAAGCGGAAATCTTGGCTTTGCCGTCTATGTCGGTGGCGGTCAGGGCAGAACGCCGATGATTGCCAAGAAGATCAAGGACTTCCTGCCCGAAGAAGACATGCTGTCCTATATCACCGCCATTGTGCGGGTTTATAATCTGCATGGTCGCCGCGACAACAAATACAAGGCGCGGATCAAGATCCTCGTGCACGAAACCGGCACGGAAGAACTGACCCGTCAGATCGATGCGGAATTCGCAAACCTGAAGGACAGTGTGCTGAAGCTGCCCGATGCCGATATTCGCGCCATCGAGAGCTATTTTGCCCTGCCTGACTTGGTTGAGCGCCCGGAAGGCTGGGAAGTTCTGGCCAAAGCCAAGAAGGCGGATGACGGTTTTGCCACCTGGCTTGCGCAAAATGTGCAGCCGCATAAGCATCCCGATTACGGCATGGTGACGATTTCTCTGAAGCCGATTGGTGGCATTCCCGGTGATGCCAGCGATGCCCAGATGGATCTGGTGGCGGATTTGGCCGAGCGCTTTGGCTTTGACGAAATCCGCGTCAGCCATGAGCAGAACCTGATCCTGCCGCATGTGGCGATGGCCGATCTGCCGGCGCTGTATCAGGCGCTGTCGGGCGCAAACCTTGCCACGGCCAATGCGGGCCTGATCACCGACATTATTGCCTGTCCCGGGCTGGACTATTGTGCGCTGGCCAATGCCCGCGCCATTCCGGTGGCGCAGGCGATTTCCACGCGCTTTGGCTCTCAGGCGCGTCAGGCTGAGATTGGTGAGCTGAAAATCAAGATTTCCGGCTGCATCAATGCCTGCGGCCATCACCATGTCGGCCATATCGGTCTGCTGGGGGTGGAAAAGAAGGGTGCGGAGCTTTATCAGATCACGCTTGGCGGATCGGGTGATGAAAATTCGTCCATCGGCGAAATCATCGGTCGCGGCTTTGAGCCGGAAAAAGTGACGGATGCGGTGGAGACCGTGGTCGATACCTATCTGGCGCTGCGACTCGATCCGAAGGAAACCTTCCTTGAGGCTTATCGCCGCGTCGGGCCAAAGCCCTTCAAGGAAGCCCTGTATGGCGGCGCATCCGCCGAAGCCGCCTGAGGAGCGCGATTATGACCCGTATCTGGACCGAAACCGGTTTCGCCGTGCAGGACATCTGGCTGGAGGAGACTGAAGAGGTGAAAGCGGCTGAGGGCCAGAAGGCGCTTCTGCCGCTCGATGCCTTTATCGCTGCTGCTGAAGACAGCAATGCCGTCGATCTCGGTGTGGTGATCGCGCCAGCCGATGACGTGACGAAGCTGAAGCCCTATCTCGACCGCATCGCCATCATTGCCGTGAAGTTTCCAGCCTATAACGATGGCCGAGGCTTCAGCCATGCTTCGCTGTTGCGTGACAGGCTTGGTTATCAGGGCGAATTGCGGGCTGTGGGTGATGTGCTGATCGATCAGGTGCCGCTGATGCTGCGCACTGGCTTTGACAGCTTTGCCGTGACCAATGCGGTGGCGCTGAAACGCCTGCAAGAGGGGCGTCTGCCGGGGATTGCCAATCACTATCAGCCAACCGCCCGGCCAGCGGATGAGGTTGGCGGTTATAGCTGGCGCCGTCGGTCTGCTTCTTGAGGTCTTCTACTTCTAAGGAATGATGTAATGGCCTTGATGCGCGCCTCGTCTCACTGTCGGTTGCACGCTTTCTGTTACCCGGAAAGCGTGCGCCGCTGCGGTTTATGATCGCATCCGCGTGTGGCCTCTGGTCATGCGTGGGATTTTACAGTAATTGGCCCGCCAAGGCGGATAATGCATGACCGAATACGCCCTGATGCGCGGCGGTTCGACGTGAGATTTGAAGGACCCGAACGCTGATGAATGCTCCTGCAAAGACCGATAATGCCGAATTGATCGTCCCGGAAGGCGTCTATGCCGAAACGGTGCTGAGCGTGACGCATTATACCGACCACCTGTTCCGCTTCCGGATGACCCGGCCTGCCGGTTTTCGCTTCCGTTCGGGCGAGTTCGCGATGATCGGCCTGATGGTGGAGGGCAAGCCGCTCTACCGCGCCTATTCCATCGCCAGCCCGTCCTGGGATGAGGAGCTGGAATTCTTCTCGATCAAGGTGCCGAACGGCCCGCTGACCCAGCATTTGCAGCGGATTCAGCCGGGCGACCGGGTGCTGATGCGCAAGAAGCCGACCGGCACCCTGGTGCTGGACGCGCTGACGCCCGGCAAACGGCTCTATATGTTTTCGACTGGCACCGGCATTGCACCCTTCGCCAGCTTGATCCGCGACCCGGAAACCTATGAGAAATTCGAGGAAGTCATCCTCACCCACACCTGCCGCGATGTCGCCGAGTTGAAATATGGGTTCGACCTGATTTCCGAAATCAAGGCCGATGAGATGTTGAGCGAAATCGTTGGCGACAAGCTGAAACATTACGCCACCGCCACCCGCGAAGACTATCCCTTCATGGGCCGGATCACCGACCTGATTGAAAACGGCAAGCTGTTTACCGACCTCGGCGTCCCGGCGCTGGACCCGGCCATTGACCGTGGAATGATCTGCGGCTCGACAGCGATGCTGAAGGACACCAAGGCGCTGCTGGAAAAGGCAGGGCTGACAGAAGGTGCGAACAACAAGCCAGCCGAATTCGTCATCGAGCGGGCATTCGTCGGCTGATTTTCAACGCTGTATTGTCGATTCCGAGTTTCGTGCGACAGTGTTGCTGCCGCACGAACGGACTATTTCGGGATGCGCTGCTGGATAATTTTCCGGTTCGTCCTTGGGAGAGATATGATGTCCGCAGAGAAAGTTGCTGTTGTTACGGCTGGTGGAAGCGGCATGGGAGCCGAATGTGCCAGACGTCTTGCTGCTGATGGCTACAAGGTCGCCATCCTGTCCTCTTCCGGCAAGGGCGAGGCACTGGCAACGGAGCTTGGCGGCCTTGGCGTAACCGGGTCCAATCAATCCAATGAGCACCTGGCGCGTCTAATCGATACCACCATGGAAACATGGGGTCGGATCGATGTATTGGTCAACAGCGCTGGTCACGGCCCGCGCGCCCAGATTATCGAGATCACCGACGAGCAATGGCATATGGGCATGGATGTTTATCTGATGAACGTCGTTCGCCCGGTCCGTCTTGTCACGCCAATCATGCAGGCGCAAAAATCGGGCGCTATCATCAATATTTCCACCGCCTGGGCATTTGAGCCCTCGTCGATGTTTCCAACCTCGGCGGTGTTTCGCGCTGGCCTTGCGGCCTATACGAAGATTTTCGCCGATACCTATGCCGCGGACAATATTCGCATGAACAATGTTCTGCCGGGCTGGATCGACAGTCTGCCTGAGGCCGAGCAGCGCCGGGAAGCTGTTCCGATGAAGCGATATGGCACAAGTGTCGAGATTGCCGCGATCGTCGCCTTCCTGGCATCCGAAGGCGCAGGGTATATCACTGGTCAAAATCTTAAAGTGGATGGTGGATTGACCCGGTCGGTATGACCGTTTGGAGGGGGAAGTCCGCCTCCGCTTAACCCTTCATTAACCATAACGCGAACTATTCCCCCTAACGCCTTAACCATAATCGCATTTTCGCCATTTTATCCCCATTTCTATTGTGGCACAGTCCTGTGTCACTTCGGGGGACTAAGGTTTGACATTTATTCTTTGCAATGGCCGCGTCGCGGTCCTGATTGGTGTGTCGGTGCGATGAAGGTGAAAATGGTTTTGCAGCGGCGTTCAGTTTCCGGATGTTTGCGGATGGCATGGGTTGTTCTGGCGGGCGTGGCGGTGACGTCCTGCGGCGCCAACCATGATGTGAGCAAGGTCAGCACGACCAAGAAACGCAGCAAGGAATATTTTGCCGAGTCCGCCTATGGCGTAAAGGCCAGCCCGCGTGTGGTGGAAAACGGTCCTGTGCCAAAAGGCGGCGGTCGCCGTCTGGTCGGGAATCCCTACGTGGTGGCAGGCAAGGTTTACAAGCCGCGCGAAAACCCCAATTACGAAGCCTCCGGGCTTGCCTCCTGGTATGGCTCGGCTTTCCATGGTCGCTACACCGCCAATGGTGAAGTCTATGACCAATATGGCATTTCCGCCGCTCATCCGACCATGCCGCTGCCCAGCTATGCTCGCGTTACCAATCTCGATACCGGCAGTTCGGTCATTGTCCGCGTCAACGACCGTGGCCCGTTCCACGCCAATCGTCTGATCGATCTCTCGGACAAGGCGGCTGAACTCCTTGACGTCAAGGGTCATGGCACGGCCAATGTGAAGGTTAAATATGTCGGCCCCGCCGACATGACCGGCCATGACATGCCTTATCTGATGGCGTCTTATGTCCGCAAGGGCCAGCGCGTTCCCGGCGTCGATCCCTTCGGTGGAGGCCAGATCGCCAGTGGCGTGATGGTGGCGTCCAATGCGCCGCAGCAGAATTTCATGGGCCGTTTCGCAGGTCCGGCCAGCGCCTCAGCACCGCAGCCGAAAACTGCCAAACCGGTTATTGCGTCGGCCTCAGCCTCAGCCTCAGCTTACGGCAGCCCGTCCTATACGGTTTCCGCCAGTGCCAATGCACCGCGTCCGGTCCAGCGTCAGCCGGTCGCGGTATCGCGGCTAGAACCGAGCCGCGTTGAACCTGCACGTGTAGAACAGACCCGCCAATGGCAGGCTCCTGCCTTGGCCTCCGCTGAGCCGATGCCGCAGCCACGCGCTGCTGCCAACACCGGCGTTTCGCGCAGGGAGATGGCGCCTATGGCTACACCGCAGCCGGTTCGGGCCACCGCGACCCGCCAAAAGCCAGCAGCGGCCCCTTCCAATGGCGGCCTGCCGCCCGGCTGGCATGTCGGCCCGGCTCCGGTCACAGCCAATGCCTATTCCAATCCCAACGAAGGTTGATCCCAACTGGCGCTGGTGAGGCTTGTTCAAGCCATGCTCTAGCCGCTTTCAAGGGTAGACGCCTTCTTCCATAAAACCTATCCATTATAGATGCCGGTCGCGATTCTCGCTGTCCGGCGTCTTATTGTTGGTGAAGGATGGCGATGCATATCGGCTTGCCAGTCACAAAGCGCTTTTGGGCGTATGCTGGATCATACGATAGGAAGATGCTTGTGCTGCTTGCAGCACTTTTCTACGGCGTCAGTCTTCAGACCGGCGCCTTTGCGCAAGGAGCGGCAGCGGACGCGGCAACGCCCGCCGTCTACGCCACCGAGGCCAAGCAGGTCCTGCTGATCGAGGCTGAAACCGGCAGCGTGCTGTTTGAAAAAAACAGTGATCAACCGTTCACCTCTGCGTCCTTGTCCAAGATGATGGTTGCGGAGGTGGTGCTCGATGCGCTGAAATCCGGTCGCCTGACGCTGTCCCAGGAGTTTCCCGTTTCCGAATTTGCCTGGCGCACCGGTGGCGCGCCGTCACGCACGGCAACGATGTTTGCCGCCGTGCGTTCTCGTGTGCCGGTGGAGGCACTGCTGAAGGGCGTCATGGTGCAGATGGCCAATGATGCCTGCCTTATCCTGGCCGAAGGCATGGCCGGATCGGAGCAGGGGTTTGTCAAGCTGATGAATGAGCGGGCAGCGGCACTTGGCCTGAAGGACAGCCATTTTGCCAATGCAACGGGCCTTCCCGACCCCGGCAATAAAGTCAGCCTGCGCGACATGATCACGCTGGCGCAGGCGCTCAAATCCAATTACCCGGATTTCTATGCGCTCTACGCCCAGCCGGATTTCGAGTGGAACAAGATCTTCCAGCGCAATCGCAATCCGCTTCTTGGCCAGTCGCCCGGCGTGGATGGGCTGGCGGTAGGATTTGCCGAGGGAGAAGGTTATTCCATCGTCGCCTCCGCCCAGCAGAACGGCGTGCGGCTCTATCTGGGCCTGGCGGGCAGCGAAAGTGACAAGACCCGGCAGGAGGATGCGGCAAAGGCGCTCGCCTGGGGCTTTTCCGCCTTTGAGAAGCGCCGTCTGTTTGAGGCGGGGCAAGTGATCGGCGAGGCTAGCGTCTATGGCGGGGAACCGGCGCAGGTGCCGCTGGTGTCGCCGCAGCCGGTCGATGTCTATCTGCCGGTTGGCGCGAGCGATAAGCTGGAAGCCAAGGTCATCTATCCCTGGCCGCTGCGCCCCGGCGTTACCCAAGGCCAGCAGGTCGGGCATTTGAAGGTCATGCTCGGCGACAAGCTATTGCGCGACATGCCGCTTCAGGCCGCGTCGCCGTCAACGCTGGGCTCGCTGGTCAAACGCACCCGTGACGCACTGGTGGAACTGCTGTTTTCCTGGGTTTGAGCCGACAGAGGTTTCCCAGGGCGCAAGCTTGCGTTACACAGCGGTTCTATAGTTTGTCAGGGAAAAGTGGAAACCGGTTTTCCCGAAAAGACAAACGAAAACAAGAGTAGCTAGAGTCTGTCTGGTTCAATCTGAACCTGACAGACTCTAGAGCATCGGACCGAAACGTGGGAACCGGTTTTCCGTCCAGAAACACTCTAAACACGAAAGAAAGCGGATCAGTGTCGGTTGGCAGCGGATTATTCGTAACATTCGAAGGTGGCGAGGGGGCGGGCAAGTCCACCCAGATCAGGTTTCTGGCGAACACGCTGGAGGCGCTCGGCTTTGCCGTTGTCACCAGCCGTGAACCGGGTGGCTCACCCTGCGCCGAGGCCTTGCGGCATGTGCTGCTGTCGGGTGCCGCCGAGCCGTTCGGGGTGGAAATGGAAGCCATCCTGTTTGCCGCCGCCCGCAATGACCATGTCGAAGCCCGGCTGCGCCCGGCGCTGCTGCGGGGCGATGTGGTGCTTTGCGACCGTTTCATGGATTCCTCGCGGGTCTATCAGGGCGCGACCGGCAATCTCTCTTCGGCCTTCATCGAGCGGCTGCAAGCCATTGCCGTCGATGGCGTGGTACCGGACCTGACGATCATCCTCGATCTGCCAGCAAATATCGGATTGGCGCGGGCGAAAAACCGCGCTGGAGCTTTGGGAGAAGATGCGCCGGATCGTTTCGAGAAAGAGGAAATCGCCATTCACGAACGCCGCCGCGAGGCTTTTCTGGCCATTGCCCGGGCCGAGCCTGCGCGTTGCAGAGTGGTGGATGCGCGCGTCGGGATCGAGCAGATCGCCGAGGAGATTTTTGCTGCCGTGAAGCCACTCCTGCCTCAAAACCAAGGAGGGCACTAGGATGGAAAAGCCCGGTCTTCTCGATGGCGCCATTGCGCCTTTTGCCAATGACAGGCTGTTTGGCCATGGCGCGGCGGAACAGTTTCTGGCCAGTTCTTACCAAACCGGCAAGCTGCATCATGCGATCCTGATCGAAGGGCCGGAGGGGATCGGCAAGGCAACGCTGGCCTTCCGCTTTGCCCATCATGTCCTGTCGTATCCCGACCCTGCCAGCGCGCCATTTGTCCTTGCCGACCCGGACCCCAACTCGCTGGTCGGGCGGCAGATTGCGTCCGGGGCCTCGCATAATCTCCTGCATATTGCCCGACCGGTGGATGAAAAGACCGGCAGGGTAAAATCCTCGATTACCGTCGAGGAAATCCGCAAGGCCGGGCATTTCTTTTCCCAGACCTCCGGTGGTGGGAATTGGCGGATCGTCATCCTCGATCCCGCCGACGACATGAACCGCAATGCGGCCAATGCGATTTTGAAAGTGCTGGAAGAGCCGCCGAAACGGTCATTGTTCCTGGTTCTGTCCCATGCGCCGGGCAAGCTGTTGCCCACCATCCGCTCACGCTGCATGCCGCTGAAATTACAAACGCTTGGCGTGGACGATTTGGCCAGCGCGCTGGCGCATCTTGGTGTTTCTCCACCTGGGGAGCAGATGGCTGCGCTTTCCGATCTGTCGAAGGGCAGCGTGTCGCAGGCGTTGAAACTGATCAACTATGGCGGCATGGAAATCATCGCTGCCTTCAATGCGATCCTTGTCAGTGAAGGCCCGGTGGCGCGAAAGCAGATGCACAAGCTGGCGGATGCGCTTTCAGCCAAGGACAGCGATGTGATCTATCATTTCTTCATCGAGCATCTGTCCGAATTCCTGATGGACAATGCGCGTCAGGTCGCCATGGCTGGTGATCTTGCTCGGGCCGAGCGGCTGTCGCGGCTTTCCAGCGCCATCGTCGAAAAGCTTGGCGTGGCCGGGGCCTATAACCTCGACCGTAAGCAGACGCTGCTTGAAATTCTTGGCGAAGTCGCGGCTGTATAAGCCTGACCTGGTTCTATAGCGCGATCAGCTTTGCAGCGACGATGACCAGAATAACCGCCAGGATCATTCTCACCGCCTTTTCCGGCAGGCGTGGTGCCGCATAGCTCCCCATAATGATGCCGGGAATGGAGCCGATCAGCAGCGAGCCCAGCAGCACCCAGTTGACATCGCCGATCACCCAATAGCCGATACCGCCGATCAGCGTCAGTGGAATGGCGTGCGCAATATCGGAGCCGACGATGTCGTTGATGGTGGAGCGAGGATAGAGAAACAGCAGCACGGTCACGCCGATGGCCCCAGCGCCAACCGAAGTCAGCGTGACGACGGTACCCAGCACCAGTCCAAGAACGACGGTGCCAATTGCAATGGCGCGTGGGCTTGGGCTGCGATGGGCTTGAAGCCAGTTGATTTCATAGCGCATCAGCAGATCGCGAAACAGCAGGATGAGCGCAGTGATCATCAGCATGATACCGAGGCTGGTGGTCAGGAGATCGGTGGAATGGGCGCTTTTCCTGTCAACGCCGCTCATCAGCCAGAGGGTCACCGACGTGGCCGGAATGCTGCCCAATGCCAGCAGGCCGACCAGCCGCCAGCGGATATGTCCGTGGCGATGATGTACAGCAGCTCCCGCCATCTTGGTGATTGCCGCATAGAGAAGGTCAGTTCCCACGGCGGTTGCCGGATGAATGCCAAACAGCAGCACCATCAACGGCGTCATCAGCGAGGCGCCGCCAACGCCGGTAATACCAACCAGAGCTCCGACGAAAAAGCCTGAAAGCGAAACCATTGGATCGAATGAAAAACCGGTCAGAACGTCGCCTCCTCGGATTCGGACAGGGCCGATGGAACCGATCTAGCGAAAGGAATACACGTCGGTCAAGGCAGCCGCCGCATGCGCAAAGCGCCTGGCCGAGAAACTTGTTGTTTCGCAACGCGGCGACATGCGCTAAGAGCGGCGGACATTCCTGATCGATAAAGCGGACTGCAAGGGCCGACCCATGAAAGATACGTTCTACATCACCACCGCCATTTCCTATCCGAACGGCAAGCCGCATATCGGCCATGCCTATGAGCTGATTGCCACGGATGCGATGGCGCGCTTCCAGCGGCTGGATGGCAAGGACGTGTTCTTCCTGACCGGCACCGACGAACATGGCCAGAAAATGCAGCAGACCGCCCGCAACGAAGGCATTGCGCCAGAGGAGCTGGCGAAGCGCAATTCTGACGAATTCCGCGCCATGGGCCAGCTGCTCAATGCCTCCAACGACGATTTCATCCGCACCACTGAGCCGCGTCACCATAAAGCTAGCCAGGAAATCTGGAAGCGGATGGAAAAGAACGGCGACATCTACAAGGATAGTTATGCGGGCTGGTACTCGGTGCGTGACGAGGCCTATTACGCCGAAGACGAAACCGAGCTTCGTACCGATGGCGTTCGCTATGGGCCGCAAGGCACGCCGGTGGAATGGGTGGAGGAGGAAAGCTATTTCTTCAAACTCGCGGCTTACGAAGAAAAACTCCTGAAACTCTACGAGGATCAGCCGGATTTTATCGGCCCCAATGAGCGCCGCAATGAAGTGGTTTCTTTCGTCAAGTCCGGTCTCAAGGACCTGTCGATTTCCCGCACTACCTTCGATTGGGGCATCAAGGTTCCCGGCGATGACAAGCATGTCATGTATGTCTGGGTTGATGCGCTGACCAATTACGTCACCGCCACCGGCTATCTGACCGATGAAAACGGCCCGCGTGCCAAATACTGGCCAGCAGACGCTCATATCATCGGCAAGGATATCATTCGCTTCCACGCCGTCTATTGGCCGGCTTTCCTGATGTCGGCTGGCCTGCCGCTGCCCAAGCGTGTCTATGCGCATGGCTTTCTTCTCAATAAGGGTGAGAAGATGTCGAAATCTGTCGGCAATGTGGTGGACCCGGTCAATCTGGTCAATCACTTCGGCCTGGATCAGGTGCGGTTCTTCTTCCTTCGAGAAGTGTCGTTCGGTCAGGACGGTTCTTACTCGGAAGAGGGAATCGCCACTCGCATCAATGCCGATCTCGCCAACGGCATCGGCAATCTTGCCAGCCGTTCGCTGTCGATGATCGCCAAGAACCTCGACGGCAAGGTGCCTCAGCCCGGCCCGCTGACCGAGGCCGACGAGGCGATTCTTGCTGTTGCCGACGAGGCGATTGCCATTTGCCGCGAGGAAATGTCTCGCCAGCAGATCCACAAGGCTGTGGGTGCAATCATGAACATCGTCAACGAAGCCGACCGCTATTTTGCCGCCCAGGCCCCCTGGGTGCTGCGCAAGACGGATGTGCCGCGTATGGAAACCGTGCTGTATGTGACGGCGGAGCTGGTGCGGCAGATCGCTATCCTGTTTCAGCCGATCATGCCCGACAGTGCAGCGAGGTTGCTTGATCTCGTGGCAATCGCGCCGGATGATCGGGTATTCGCCAAACTGGGTAAAGCTGGTCGTCTGACGCCCGGCACGGAACTTCCTGCCGTCTCACCGGTCTTCCCGCGCTACGTCGCATCAGATGCAGACAAAGCAGCAGACGGGGCCTGAGTGATGTTGATCGATACCCATTGCCACCTGGATTTCGCCGATTTCGAGGAAGAGCGCGACGAGCTGGTGAAGCGCGCCCATGATGCGGGCGTCAAGCAGATGGTGACGATCTCCACCCGCGTCGCCAAGCTTCCGGCGCTTTTGGCGCTGACTGAGCGCTACCCTTCGGTATTCTGCTCGGTCGGCACCCATCCCAACAATGCCAATGAAGAGCTGGAGGTTGGTGCGGACGATCTGGTGCGACTGGCCGAGGCGCATGAGAAAGTCGTTGCCATTGGCGAATGCGGCCTGGATTATTTCTACGATACCCAGACACCGGAAGACCAAAAGACTGGCTTCCTGCGTCATATCGAGGCGTCGCGCCGCACACAATTGCCGCTGGTGATCCATAGCCGCAGCGCCGATGACGACATGGCGCAGATCCTGCGCGATGAGACGGCCAAGGGTGCGTTTCCCTTCATTCTGCATTGCTTTTCGGCTGGCGAGGCTTTGGCGAAAACCGGCGTCGAGCTGGGCGGCTATATTTCCTTTTCCGGCATCCTGACCTTCCCGAAATCGCAGGAGTTGCGCGATATCGCCAAGGATCTGCCGATGGATCGGCTGCTGGTGGAAACCGACGCGCCTTACCTTGCGCCAAAGCGTTGGCGTGGAAAACGCAACGAGCCCTCCTATGTCGTCAATACGGCGGAGGTGTTGGCCGAGGTTAAGGGTGTCAGCTACGCGGACATCGCGGCGATCACCACGGATAATGCATTGAGACTGTTTTCGAAAATGCCAAGGCTTTGAGTGACCGATGACCTATCTCCGCCGCTTCACCATTCTGGGATGCTCATCTTCGCCGGGTGTGCCGCGGATCAATGGTGATTGGGGAGACTGCGATCCTTCGAACCCGAAAAACCGGCGCACACGCGCATCTTTCCTGATCGAGCAGATCGGCCCGGATGGCGGCAAGACCGTGGTTCTGGTCGATACCGGCCCGGATTTTCGCGAGCAGATGATCCGTGCGGGTGTCCAGTCGCTGGACGCCGTCGTCTATAGCCACGCCCATGCCGACCACTTGCATGGCATCGACGACCTGCGCGGCTATTCCTTGATGCAGCGCGGACGTATTCCGATCTATGCCGAGCCGGAGACCATGCGCCGGATAGAGACGGGGTTCGGCTACTGCCTGAAAACCCCTGATGGCAGCAATTATCCACCCATCGTCCGTCCGCACCTCATTGAGGATATGGACCGTCCGGTCGAGATCGATGGCGCAGGCGGACGCATTGCGCTCATGCCGCTGGAACAGCAGCATGGAGACATTATATCACTCGGCTTTCGCATCGGCGATGTCGCCTATTGCAGCGATGTCAGCGATTTTCCCGAGAAAACCGTGCCGCGTCTGGCGGGGCTGGATGTGCTGGTTATCGATGCCCTGCAATATAGAGAGCATCCGAGCCATTTGTCGCTGTCGCAATCGCTGGCCTGGATCGACAGGCTTGCCCCGAAGCGGGCGATATTGACCCATATGCATATTCCGCTCGATTACGATACGGTCCTGCGCGAAACGCCTGATCATGTGGAGCCGGCCTATGACCAGATGCAATTTGAGGTCACGCTGTCGGCCTGATTTCTCGAAAACATGGCGCGGGCCAGGATAGACGATGTTGAACAAGCCCTTTCAATCTCCCAGCACGGCCAGCTTTCTCAACAATCTGAAAGCATCCCGGCTTCAGGCACTGCTGCGGCGGGGCGAGTTGGGGTTGGTGGTTCTGGCCGCCGTTATCGGCATACTCGCCGGTCTTCTGGTGTCGCTGGTCAGTTTCCTCAGCGCCAGTCTGCATTTTCTGATTTTCGGAGTGGAAGGCACGCTGAGTGGCAGTGGCATTACCGGACCCATCGTCCTGGGTGGTCCTATTATCGGCGGGGTCATCCTCGGCGTCATTGTGTTCATCCTGTCCAAAACCCGTAAAAAGCCGATGGTCGACCCCATCGAGGCCAATGCGCTGCATGGCGGACGGTTGTCACTGACCGACAGCATCATCGTTTGCGTGCAGAATATCATTTCCAACGGTTTCGGGGCCTCAGTGGGGCTCGAGGCCGGTTACACCCAGATCGCCTCCGGCTTTGCCTCCAAGCTTGGCGTCAAGCTGAAGCTGCGGCGCGGTGACTTGCGGCTGCTGGTCGGCTGCGGGGCAGCAGGCGCCATTGCTGCGGCCTTCGATGCGCCGCTGACCGGTGCTTTCTACGCGGTCGAACTGATCATCGGCTCCTATACGGTCGTGACGCTCGCCCCGGTGATCGTCTCGGCGCTGGTGGCAAAAATCGTTACCAGCCAGATCGGCGGGCAGGGCCTGTCCATCGATATCGGTGCGGTCGGCAATATTACCCCAATCGATTACCTGCCCGCCGTCGTGCTCGGCATCGTCTGCGCAGGCGTTGGCATCGTGCTCATGCAGGCGGTATCCTTCATTGAGGAAACCGCGCGCAAGAGCTTCATCTCCCAGCCCTTCAGGCCGATGATTGGCGGGATCATTATCGGCCTTCTGGCACTTGTTTCCCCGCAGGTTCTGGCCGGTGGCCACGGCGCGCTGCATATCAACCTCAATACCCAAAGCAGCCTTTATGCACTGGTGCTGTTGTTCGTGCTGAAATCCATTGCCAGCGCCGTCTCCATCGGCTCCGGCTTTCGTGGCGGCCTGTTTTTCGCCTCACTGTTCATGGGTGCGCTGCTCGGCAAGATCTTTGCCTTCGGGGCCATGCTGTTTCCGGCGGTGACGCTGACGCCGGTGATCTATGCCGTGGTTGGCATGAGCGCTTTTGCTGCCGCCGTCATTGGTGGACCGCTGACCATGACCTTCCTGGCTCTGGAATTGACCGGCGACTTTCCGATCACCGCGCTGGTCCTTGCCTCTGTTATCACCACCTCACTGGTGGTGCGGGTGTCGTTCGGCTATTCCTTCGCCACCTGGCGTTTTCACTTGCGCGGCGAGACCATTCGCAGCGCCCAGGATGTTGGCTGGATACGCGACTTGACGGTGGCAAAGATGATGCGCGCCGATGTCCGTACTGCCAAGCTCTCCATGGGGCTTGAGGAATTCTGCAAGCAATTTCCCTTGGGCTCGACCCAGCGAGTGATCATGGTCAATGACGACGGCCGCTATGCCGGAATCGTGCTTTTGCCGGAAATCTATGCCGATCCAATGGACCGCGAGGATGAGAGCCGCAGCCTGGAAACCTATCTGCGCTATACCAAGGATGTGCTTTTGCCGACCATGAACGTCAAGCAGGCCGCCGCCATCTTTGATTCTACTCAGAGCGAAGCGCTGGCCGTCATGAACGACCGTGTGCAGAACCGTCCAATCGGCTTGCTGACCGAAAGCCACACGCTTCGCCGCTATAGTGAAGAACTGGACCTTAGACGCCGGGAGGTGGCGGGCGAGTTCTAACAGTCTATCCAATAATCGCCGCTGGCCGTCTGCAAATAGCAATTTCTGCGCTTCCGGTACTCACGTACTGTAAGCGAGGTGGCAGGCGAGTTTTGAGCGCACCGTGCGGTAAAATGATATGCTGATATCTTCTGGGAAAGTGGTGAGCGCGCAGGGATTCGAACCCTGGACCTACTGATTAAAAGTCAGTTGCTCTACCGGCTGAGCTACGCGCTCCCGAAGCGGAGCAACTGCCCCTCTGGAAGTGCGCGGACCATATGCAGGGCGGTGTTTTCGGTCAACCCAAAAAAACAGCTTTTTTCACATTTTCACCAGAGGTTTTTATGGCTTTGGCAAAAAGGTGATTGGCACGTCATTGTCATCGGGGCTACCACACCGATTAAAATAGATACCGGGCGGTGAGGACATTGTGACGATTGCTGAAATTCCATTTCTGACAGCGCTTGTGGCCGGGACCCTGTCCTTTCTCTCGCCCTGTGTTTTGCCGCTGGTGCCGCCTTACCTCTGCTATATGGCGGGTGTCAGCGTCGAGCAGTTTCGCGGCGAGGCAGTGGCGGTCGACCGGCGGGCGCGCTCGGCGGTGATTTTTTCGGCCCTGTGTTTCACGCTGGGTTTTGCCACCGTCTTTGTAGCGCTTGGGGCTGGCGCTTCCTCCATCGGCATGATGTTGCGCCAGCATCTCGATCTTTTGTCGAAGATCGGCGGCTTGATCATCATCGTCATGGGGCTGAATTTTTTGGGGTTGTTTCGCATCGGCCTGCTGGCCCGCGAAATGCGCTTTGCGGGTGGCGGCAAGCCCGCGACCCTGACAGGGGCCTATGTGATGGGGCTGGCCTTTGCCTTTGGCTGGACGCCCTGCATCGGCCCTGTGCTGGGCGCTATTCTCGCGGTCGCCGCAGCCCGCGATACGGTCGGACAGGGGGCTGTGCTACTGGCGGTCTATTCGCTAGGGCTAGCTATTCCCTTCTGGGTCGCTGCTGGCTTTTCAGGGGCTTTCATGCGGTTTCTCACCCGGTTTCGCCGGCATCTCGGTCTGGTGGAAAAGCTCATGGGGCTGCTGCTGGTCGCAACCGGGCTTGCCTTCATATTTGGTTTTGTGTCCGATCTGGCGATCTGGTTTCAGCAGAGTTTTCCGATCCTGTCACGGATCGGATAAGTTTTCGGTCCATCAAGCCTGATCTCAGAATCGCGACTTGATCTTGTCGCGGATCATCTGCGGAAATGCGCCGAAGCCACGGCCCGGTGCAACGCCCTCGCGCATGGCAAAATGGCGCAAGGGTGACAGGTTTGAAAGAAGGTGAATTCCGGCGGCGCGCACCATTTGCACCGGCAGGAAGGACGATAGCAGCGACCGGTTCAGAAGATCGACGCTGGCGGTGCGGCTCCAAACATCCACCTTACGGCGGCGGTCGAATCTATCGCCCAGCGTCGCGCCGAGTGGCTTTTGCGGCTCATGCCCGACAAGATCCTCCAAGGCCATGATGTCGCGCAGGCTGAGATTGAGGCCTTGCGCACCAATGGGCGGGAAGGCATGCGCAGCCTCGCCGATGAAAACGGCGCGACTCTTGCCGTAGCGGTTGGCGCTCATGCCCGAAAGCGGCCAGGCCTGGGCCGGTGCCTCGACCGTGACTTGGCCCAGCAGCGACTGCATGCGTGCTTCGACCAGAGCGCTAAGGTCTTCGAGCGGCAATGATGTCAGCCGCGCGGCTTCCGCAGGCTCGACCACCCAAACCAGGCTGGAACGATTACCCTTAAGCGGCACCTGGGTGAAAGGTCCGGTTTCCGTATGAAATTCGGTCGAGACATTGTTGTGGGGCAGGGCGTGGGTGAAATTCAGCACCACGGCTGTTTGTGGATAGGACCAGGTCCGCACGGCCACATCCGCCGCGCCGCGCGTCATCGAGTGCCGGCCATCGGCACCGACCACCAGATCGCATTCGATAGTGGTGTTATCGGCAAGTGTTACGCGAGCATTGTGTTGGGAGAAATCGATGGAGGCAGCCTGTTGATGCAAAACGGTAAGATTGGGTTCTCTTGCCAAGGCAGCATCGAACACATCGAGAAGATCGCTGTTTTGAAAATTATAACCGAAGGCGGCCAGACCGATTTCGGAACTGCGAAAGGCAACAGGCGGCGCACGCAGCAGCCGCTGGGTGCCATCGATGATCTGCATGGTCGACAGCGCTTCGCCTTGGGGTTTGAGGTCTTCCCACAGGCCGAGACGGTCGAGAAAGCGGATCGATTGATCCATGAGCGCCGTCGTGCGGCGATCCTTCGGACGAGTGTCCCCGGCAATCAATGTCACCTTGCGCCCGCGCCGTGCAAGCGCCAGTGCCGCGACCGACCCAGCCAGACCCGCGCCAATTACCGTGACATCGACCGTTTCCATCGTCTGCTCCTTCATGCATTCCTGTGCAAAATAGGGTGTCTGACGCTGAAAATCCATGGGCTTACGTGTTGTAACCGAATGGCATTGTGTCGCGGCGGGGCGCTGGAAAACGGATAAAGCCCGGATGAAAGGTTGCATTTGAGGCAGATTCGGAGAATATCCCCCAACCAATCAAAGGGGTTTTGACCGGCGAATTATGAAGATCTTCAACTATAAGCGCGTACCCTATGCGGAGATGCGCGCGTTCTCCGTGCATATTCTGACAGCCTCCGGCTCGTTCCTGGCCTTCCTTGGGGTCGTGGCCGCCGCCGAGCATCGCTTTGTCGACATGTTCTGGTGGCTTGGCCTGGCGCTGGCCGTCGATGGCATCGATGGGCCGATTGCCCGTAAGGTCAAGGTAAAGGAGGTCCTGCCCAATTGGTCAGGCGATACGCTCGATAACATTATCGATTATGTGACCTATGTCCTGCTACCGGCTTTTGCGCTTTACCAGAGTGGTATGATAGGCCAGCCGTGGTCCTTCGTCGCTGCCGGAATGATCGTTGTGTCCAGCGCCATCTACTATGCCGATATGGGCATGAAGACCGACGAATATTTCTTTTCCGGCTTTCCAGTCGTCTGGAATATGATCGTTTTTACCCTATTCGTCATCGATGCCTCGGCAATGACCGCGATGATTGTGGTTGGCATTTCCGTAGCGCTGACCTTCCTGCCAATCAGTTTCCTGCATCCCGTCCGGGTCAAGCGGCTGCGACCGCTTAATCTGGCAGTGTTCTTCCTGTGGTGCGGACTGGGTGGCGCGGCGCTGCTGATGCACTTCCAAACGCCGTCTTTCCTGGTCATCCCCTTCATTATCAGCGGCATTTACCTCTATGTGATTGGTGGAATTCTCCAGGCTTTTCCGTCGCTTGGCCGTAGTTGAAAACAATGCCCTGCCTTAAAAACGGGCAAGACCCAAAAAATAACCTTTCCGGTAGTTGTAAGCGGCAATAAAACCGGTATCAATACGTTCAGCAATCTATACTTCACGCAGGGTCATGACGTGAAGGTGTTGAAATGGTTTAGGTATCCGTTTCGTCTCCTTGTTGTGGATGTTGGTCCCGACCGAGGCGGAGCAAGGGGGTCGAGTGTCGCATAGCAAAGAAGTAGCGCCATCTCCGCTGCTTTCGGTTCGCAGCCTGACGAAGCGATTCGGCACATTTGCTGCCTGCGATGGCATTGATCTCGACATTCTTCCCGGCGAAATCCACGCTCTGCTGGGTGAGAATGGCGCTGGCAAATCCACATTGGTCAAAATGCTGTTTGGTGTGCTGACGCCAAGCGCTGGCGAGATCCACTGGGACCATCAAGGTGCCGTCGAGGTCGCTTCTCCAGCGGAGGCCCGCCGCCTTGGCATCGGCATGGTCTTCCAGCATTTTTCGCTGTTTGAAGCGCTGACCGTGGCTGAGAATATCGCCTTGTCCCTGGATCGCTCGGTGTCGATTGGCGAAATCGCCGAACAGGCGCGGACGTTATCGTTGTCTTACGGTTTGCCGCTCGATCCTTCGGCCCATGTCGCGGATTTGTCGGTTGGCGAGCGTCAGCGGATCGAAATCGTCCGGGCATTGTTGCAAAATCCAAAACTGATCATTCTCGATGAACCGACCTCGGTGCTGACCCCGCAGGAGGCCGACAAGCTGTTTGAAACGCTGGAAAAGCTGCGGGCCGAAGGGCGCTCGGTGCTCTATATCAGCCACCGGCTGGAAGAGGTTCAGCGCATTTGCGACCGTGCCACGGTTCTGCGCCACGGTAAGGTGACAGGCACCTGCGATCCGCGTCAGGAAACCCCGGCCACGCTGGCACGAATGATGGTAGGTGCAGACGTTACGGGTGTGACGCCGGATATCGCGGCTCCAGTTGGTGCGGAACTGCTCACCATCAGCCATCTCAGCGTCGACGCGCGCACGCCGTTTTCCATGGCGCTGAAAGATGTGTCGCTGACTGTGCGTGCCGGTGAAATCCTCGGACTGGCAGGCGTGGCCGGTAATGGCCAGAGCGAATTGTTCGATGTGCTGTCCGGCGAATATACCGTGCGTGAGCATCAGGCCATCCAGCTCTGCGGCCAGCCGGTCGGGCGTTTCGGCATCAACCGGCGCCGGTTGATCGGCGCGGGGTTTGTGCCGGAAGAGCGCCATGGTCATGCGGCTGTTACCGGGCTTTCGCTGTCGGACAATCTGCTGTTGGCGCGGCATGGTTCGGATCGTGGGCGTTATGTCTCCGGCCTGTTCGGACTGATCCGCCACAGCGCCATCAAGGCGTCCACCCGGCAGATTTGCGAGGCGATGGATGTGCGCAAGAGTGGCGAGGACCCGGTCGCCGGATCGCTTTCTGGCGGAAACCTGCAAAAATTCATTGTCGGGCGTGAACTGGACCGCAAACCAGCGGTGCTGGTCGTCAATCAGCCGACCTGGGGTGTGGATGCGGGTGCGGCCAGCCGTATTCGTCAGGCTCTGATCGATCTTGCGGCGCAAGGCTCGGCGGTGGTGATCATCAGCCAGGATCTGGACGAGATTTTCGAAGTCTCGACGTCGATTGCGGCGATTTCGGAGGGCAGGCTGTCGAAAGTCTACCCAAGCGGCGTGATGAACCGCGAGAAGATCGGGTTGCTGATGGGCGGCTTGCATGGTCTGGAGAGCGCCGATGCGCATTGAACTGGAAAAGCGCGCTCGCGCTTCGGGACTGTTTACCCTGGTTTCGCCGGTGCTGGCGCTGGCTTTGACCCTGTTTTTCGGCGGGTTGATGTTTGCAGCCCTGGGCAAAGACCCCTTCTTTGCACTTTACAGCTTCTTTATCGCGCCACTGACCGAGGTCTGGTCCCTGCATGAACTGGCGATCAAGGCGGCGCCGCTGATCCTGATCGCTGTCGGACTGTCGGTCTGTTATCGCTCGAACAATTGGAATATTGGCGCGGAAGGCCAGTTCACGGTTGGGGCGATTTGCGGCTCGATCATTCCGGTGATCTTTTACGAATGGCAATCGCTGCTGCTTTTGCCGTTGATGATGGTGATGGGCATGGTTGGCGGGGCGCTTTACGCGGCCATCCCGGCACTGCTGAAAACCCGCTTCAACACCAATGAAATCCTCACCAGCCTGATGCTGGTCTATATCGCCCAGTTCATTCTGGATTATCTGGTGCGCGGCCCGTGGCGCGACCCGCAAGGCTTCAATTTTCCCCAGACGCGAGAATTCGTCACGGAGGGAATTCTGCCTGCCATCTGGGAAGACTCAGGCCGTGCGCATTGGGGCTTTGTGTTTGCGCTGATTGCCGCTGTTGGCGTCTGGTTGATGATGCGTTACACGCTGAAGGGGTTTGAAATCGTGGTGCTTGGCCAGTCGGAACGGGCAGGGCGGTTTGCCGGGTTTTCCTCCAGGGGCATGGTTTGGTTTTCCATGCTGTTTTCTGGCGCGCTGGCCGGTCTTGCCGGGATTTCGGAGGTGTCTGGGTCGATCAATCACTTGCAGCCGTCGATTTCACCGGGCTACGGTTTTACGGCGATCATTGTCGCCTTTCTGGGCAGGCTTAATCCGCTTGGGATCATTATTGCCGGTTTGGTTCTGGCGCTGACCTATCTGGGCGGCGAGGGCGCGCAGCTGGCGATCGGCGTTTCGGACAAGGTGGCGCGGGTGTTTCAGGGGCTGTTGCTGTTTTTTGTGCTCTCCTGTGACACGTTGATTTATTATAAAATCCGGCTGGTGTTCTCCAAAACCCGCTCCTCCGTGGCTGAGGGTGCGAAATGATCCTCGAAGCCATTCTTCTGACGGTTATCACTGCCTCGACCCCACTGGTTATCGCTGCCCTTGGCGAGCTTGTCACTGAGCGCGCCGGTGTGCTCAATCTCGGCGTTGAAGGCATGATGGTCATGGGGGCGGTCGCTGCTTTTGCGACTGCCTATTCCACCGGATCGCCGCTGCTGGGCGTGGTGGCGGGCATTGTCGCAGGGGCAGGTTTTTCCCTGCTGTTTGGATTTCTGACGCTGACGCTGGTCACCAACCAGGTGGCGACTGGGCTGGCGCTGACCATTCTGGGGCTTGGCGTCTCTGGTCAGTTGGGCGAGAGCTTTGTCGGCAAGCCCGGCGTAAAGCTTCAGGCCATCGAATTTCCGCTGCTGTCGGATATTCCCGTCATCGGCTCTTTGCTGTTTCGGCAGGATCTGATCTTCTATCTGGCGATTGTCCTCGTTATCGGCGTCCACTGGTTCCTGTTCAAAAGCCGGGCAGGGCTGATGTTGCGGGCGGTGGGCGATAGTCCGGCCTCTGCGCATACATTGGGGCTCAAAGTCATCCGCACCCGCTATTTGGCTGTCATGTTTGGCGGGGCCTGTTCCGGTCTGGCCGGGGCGCAATTGTCGCTAGTTTACACGCCGCAATGGGTAGAAAACATGTCGGCCGGGCGCGGCTGGATTGCGCTGGCGCTGGTGGTGTTTGCCTCCTGGCGGCCGGGGCGCGTTCTGGCGGGCGGCTATCTGTTCGGCGCGGTCACCATTGGCCAGCTGCATGCGCAGGCTTTCGGCATCGGATTGCCATCGCAGTTTTTATCAGCACTTCCTTATGCTGCAACCATTGTCGTTTTGATCGCGATTTCGCATAATCGGCGCACGACGTTGATCAATACGCCCGCTTCTCTGGGAAAGCCTTTCGTTCCAGATCGCTGACCCATCGTCTTCACTCTCATGCAATCAGGGGATATTATGAAAAAACTCGCACTCGCATTTGCGGCCTCCGTCGCCACGATGCTTTCCGTTGCCGGTAGCGCCAGCGCCGCCGACAAGACCAAGATCTGCTTTGTTTACGTTGGCAGCAAGACCGATGGCGGTTGGACCCAGGCTCACGAGTTGGGCCGTCAGGAATTGCAGAAGCATTTCGGTGACAAGATCGACACGCCTTTCCTTGAAAACGTGCCGGAAGGCCCGGATGCCGAACGCGCTATCGAGCGTCTGGCCCGCGAAGACTGCAAACTGATCTTCACCACCTCCTTCGGTTTCATGGATGCCACCGTCAAGGTCGCCAAGAAATTCCCGAAGGTGAAATTCGAGCATGCAACCGGCTTCAAATCGGCTGAAAATGTTTCGACCTACAATTCGCGCTTTTACGAGGGTCGCTACATTTCCGGCGTGATTGCCGGCAAGATGTCAACGAAGGGTGAGGCCGGTTACATCGCCTCCTTCCCGATCCCTGAAGTTGTCATGGGCATCAACGCCTTTGAGCAGGGTGCCAAATCCGTCAATCCGAATTTCAAGATGAAGGTTATCTGGGTCAATACCTGGTTCGACCCCGGCAAGGAAGCCGATGCCGCCAAGGCGCTGCTGGACCAGGGCGTCGATATCTTGACCCAGCACACCGACACCACCGCTCCGATGCAGATCGCTCAGGAGCGCGGCATCAAGGCGTTCGGCCAGGCTTCCGACATGATCGCTGCCGGCCCAACCTCGCAGCTGACCGCCATCAAGGACACTTGGGGTGCTTATTACATCAAGCGCACGCAGGCCCTGCTGGACGGTAAATGGACCTCGGAACAGAGCTTTGATGGCTTGAAGGACGGCATCCTGACCATGGCGCCCTACACCAATATGCCTGACGATGTGAAGAAACTGGCAGAAGACACCGAAGCCAAGATCAAGTCTGGCGAATTGCATCCCTTCACAGGTCCTATCAACAAGCAGGACGGCACGGCTTGGCTGAAGGCTGGTGAAAAGGCTGATGACAAGACGCTGCTCGGCATGAACTTCTACGTCGAAGGCGTGGACGACAAGCTGCCGAAGTGAGTTTCGACGTTACCATATGATTGAGAGGGCGTCTTCGGACGCCCTTTTTCATTGCTGATTGAGGTTGCGGCGTGATAGCTGACGCCAAAGCGACCGATGTTCGGAGATACCTGATGAGCCGCACCTGTCTTGCCGTCATTCTCGCCGCAGGCGATAGCACCCGAATGAAATCCGCGATGTCCAAGGTGCTGCATCCGGTGGCGGGTCTGCCGATGATTGCCCATGTGATGCAGACGATTGCCGCCAGCGATATTACCGATGTGGCGCTGGTCGTCGGGCGCGATGCCGATAAGGTTACACAAGCCGCCAGCATCAAAGGCCTGTCGGTCACTCCCTTCGTGCAGACTGAGCGGCTTGGCACTGGTCATGCCGTTTTGACCGCGCGCGAGGCGCTTGGCCGAGGCTATGACGATATTCTGGTGGCCTATGGCGATGCACCGCTGATTACATCAGGTCCGCTGCTGGCAGCGCGTGCGGCTTTGGCTGATGGCAATGACATTGCGGTGATCGGCTTTCATACCGAAAAGCCGACCGGTTATGGCCGTCTTCTGGTCGAGGATAGTGAATTGGTCGCCATCCGCGAAGAAAAGGACGCCAGCGACGAAGAGCGCAAGGTGACCTGGTGCAATAGTGGCCTGATGGCCATCAATGGTGCGAAGGCGCTGGACCTTCTGGGGCGGATCGGCAATGCCAATGCCAAAGGTGAATATTATCTGACCGATCTGGTCGAAATCGTCAGGTCTTTGGGCGGCAAGGCGGTCGCCGTCGATGCGCCGGAAGCCGAGCTTGCCGGGTGCAACAATCGCGCCGAACTGGCGGTGATTGAAAAACTCTGGCAGGAGCGTCGGCGTCACGAGATTATGCTGTCCGGTGTCTCGATGATTGCCCCGGAAACCGTGTTTCTGGCCTATGATACGGTGTTGGGGCAGGATGTGCTGATCGAGCCAAATGTTGTGTTCGGCCCCGGCGTGACGGTGGAAAGCGGTGCGGTGATCCATGCCTTTTCGCATTTGGAAGGTGCGCATGTTGCGTCCGGCGCGACCGTCGGTCCGTTTGCGCGCCTGCGGCCCGGTGCCAATCTGGGCGAGGGTGCCAAGGTCGGCAATTTCTGCGAGGTGAAAAAGGCTGAGATTGGCGCTGGCGCCAAGATCAATCATCTCACCTATATCGGCGACGCCTTTATTGGCGCGGAAACCAACATCGGGGCAGGCACCATCACCTGCAATTACGATGGGGTGAACAAGCATGAGACCCGGATTGGTGCGAATGCCTTTATCGGCTCCAACAGCGCCCTTGTCGCCCCGGTGACGATTGGCGATGGGGCGCTGATCGCTTCAGGCAGCGTGATTACGGATGATGTGCCTGCCAATGCGCTGGCGCTTGGCCGGGCGCGTCAGGAAATCAAACCGGAGCGGGCAAAAGTCATTCGGGAGCGGAATATGGCGATCAAGGCCATGAAAAAATCCGGTTCCTGATCACGGATATTTTCGTAACGTCACGATATCCAAATTGACCATCCCTGGAATTGAGAAATCCTCCGGAATTGGTAGGACTGGCCTCGCGTGAGCGCGAGAAGGAGAATTGCATGTGCGGTATTGTCGGAATTGTCGGTGACCGGCCGGTTTCGGAACGCTTGGTAGACGCCCTGAAGCGGCTCGAATACCGGGGGTATGATTCGGCAGGTGTCGCGACGCTCGATCATGGTGTGATGGATCGCCGCCGCGCCGAGGGCAAGCTGTTCAATCTGGAAACCAAATTGGCGCAGCAGCCGCTTCCAGGCACGATCGGCATTGCCCATACCCGCTGGGCCACGCATGGCGTGCCGAATGAAGCCAATGCCCATCCGCATTTCGTAGAAGGCGTCGCGGTCGTTCACAACGGCATTATCGAGAATTTTTCCGAATTGCGCGATGAGCTTGTCGCTAACGGCGCTACGTTCACCAGCCAGACCGACACCGAAGTTGTCGCCCAGCTTCTTGCTCGTTCCCGCCGTCAGGGTCTGGATCATAAAGCCGCGATGCTGGGGATGCTGAACCGGATTACCGGCGCCTATGCACTGGTGGTGATGTTTGCCGATGAGCCGACCCAGCTTTTCGCCGCTCGTTTCGGCCCGCCGCTGGCCATCGGCCATGGTAAAGGCGAAATGTTCCTGGGCTCCGACGCCATTGCACTGTCGCCTTTCACCAACCAGATCACCTATCTGGTCGACGGCGATTTCGCTGTGATCGGTCATCGCACAGCCCAGATCATGGATTTCGCTGGCAAGCCGGTCAAGCGCATCAAGCAGATCTCCCAGGGCAGCGCCTATCTGGTCGATAAGGGCAATCATCGCCATTTCATGGAGAAGGAAATCTATGAACAGCCGGAGGTGATCTCCCATGCGTTGGCGCATTATGTCGATCTGGCTGCCCATACGGTGAAGAGCGAGGTGATCGGCCTGGATTTTGCCCGCCTGCGGGGGCTGGCGATTTCAGCCTGCGGGACGGCCTATCTGGCTGGCCTGATCGGCAAATACTGGTTCGAGCGCTATGCACGCCTGCCTGTGGAAATCGATGTCGCATCCGAATTTCGCTATCGGGAAATGCCGCTATCGCCGGATCAGGCGGCCCTGTTCATTTCGCAATCGGGCGAAACCGCCGATACGCTGGCCTCGCTGCGCTATTGCAAGGAAGCGGGGTTGAAAATCGGCGCCGTGGTCAATGTGCAGGAATCGACCATTGCCCGCGAGGCCGATGCGGTTTTTCCGATTTTGGCCGGGCCGGAGATCGGCGTTGCCTCCACCAAGGCCTTCACTTGCCAGCTCGCCGTCATGGCATCGCTGGCGATTGCCGCCGGTAAGGCGCGGGGGCTGATCGGCAACCAAGAAGAAAAGGACATGGTGCGGCATCTGTCCGAATTGCCGCGCATCATGAGCAGGGTGGTCAACCTGATCCAGCCGCAGATGGAAACTCTGTCGCGGGACCTGTCGAAATTCAAGGACGTGCTCTATCTCGGTCGCGGCACCAGCTATCCGCTGGCCTTGGAAGGGGCGCTGAAGCTCAAGGAGATTTCCTATATCCATGCCGAGGGCTATGCCGCTGGTGAGTTGAAGCATGGCCCGATTGCGCTGATCGATGAAAACATGCCGGTTATCGTCATCGCTCCGCATGACCGGTTTTTTGAAAAGACCGTCTCGAACATGCAGGAAGTGGCGGCGCGGGGCGGCAGAATTATTTTCATCACCGACGAAAAGGGCGCGGCATCCTCTAAGCTGGAAACCATGGCGACCATCGTTCTGCCCGATGTGGCGGAAATCATTGCGCCCATGGTGTTTTCACTGCCGATCCAGTTGCTCGCCTATCATACGGCGGTGTTCATGGGGACGGATGTCGATCAGCCGCGCAATCTGGCGAAATCCGTCACGGTTGAGTGATCGATTTTTTTGCGGTGCACCTTGTCTTGGCGGGCAAGGTGCCGCACAGTTTGGCTATACTGCTTCGGTGTGTATTTGTTCGGCGAAGCAGGCCATTTCATGAAAAATCGGATCATATGTCGGATAAACCAGAACGAATTTCTTTTGCCAGCCGGCTAAGGACCAATTTCCTGACCGGCATGATCATCTGTGCGCCTTTGGCGATCACCGTCTGGCTGACCTTCACCTTCATCGATTGGGCCGACAGCTGGGTGACGCCCTATATTCCGCAGCGCTACAATCCGGAATATTACTTCAATATCGCCATTCCCGGCACCGGCCTTGTGATCGCGGTGGTTGGTATCACGATGATCGGCTTTCTCGGGCGCAATCTCGTCGGGCGCTCTATCGTCAATTTCGGGGAGTCGATCCTGAACCGCATGCCGCTGGTGCGCACGCTTTACAAAAGCCTGAAGCAGATTTTTGAAACGGTGCTGAAGGAACAGTCCAGTTCCTTCAAAAAGGTCGGGCTGATCGAGTTCCCCGCACCGGGCACCTGGGCCATGGTGTTTGTTGCAACAGAAGTGACTGGCGAAATCGCGGCTCGGCTGAACGAAGAGGGCGAGGAGATGATCGCTGTCTTCATGCCGCCCACCCCGGTGCCAACGGCGGGTTTCCTGATGTTCGTGCCGCGCAGCCGCCTGAAACTGCTGGATATGACGCCGGAAGAAGGTGCCAAACTGCTGATTTCCGGTGGATTGGTGATGCCGGAGTGGAAACCGGCTTCCGGCACGATTGCCATGCCGCCTGTTGTGGATGTCGCAACGGGAAAAGCAGGGCTTTAGGCTTTCGGAGTAATACCCATTTCCTGTATGACCTTGTCACGATCCTGTCACGGGAAGCTTCTAATGGCCCTGATGGGGGAGCAGTGATACGGAGGACATTCCGTATCCCATCAAGGCTGAACGCTGCCCCGGTTGATGCAAAGGATCGGGATGATGATATTTTCACGCAAGGCATTGCTTCTGGCTGCAACCGTTCTGGTATCCTCAGTTGGTGTCGTTCTGGCGGAAGGAACGGTCAGCGCCAATGGGGTGACAATCGCCAATAAGGGCCTGGTCGCTATCGGCCGCATTCCGGCCAGTGAACGCGACAAATTCAAGGAAACCTTCGGATCCGGTTCCGGCATGGCAGTCGATCTGACCCAATGGAAAAAGCAGGGCGAGAGCTATTCCGGTTCGCTTTGGCTCCTGCCGGATCGTGGCTACAATGTCGAAGGCACGACCGACTACAATACCCGCATCAACAAGATTGATTTCACCTTGGCGCCAGCACCGGCTGGAACTACTCCGCCCGCTGACAAGCAGCAGAAGGGCTTTGACGCAAAGCTTGCCGATACCATTCTGCTGACGGATGGTGAGGGCAAGAGCTTGACCGGACTGGACCCAGAGTCCGGCATTCGCGCCGCGACTAAAACATTGCCAGCCTTGCCACAAGCGACCACCGGCAAGATCTCGCTCGATCCGGAAGCCGTCGTTCTGTTGAAGGACGGTTCGATGATGATCAGCGACGAATATGGCCCTTACATCTATCATTTTTCGGCACTGGGAAAGCTCATCTCCGCCACCCAGCCACCGAAGGCGCTGTTGCCAATGCGCAAGAGTGAGTTGAATTTCTCATCCAACAATGTTGGCGAAGGTGGCAAGAAGCCAGACCCGAAGGACCCCGACACAGGTCGCCAAAACAACCAGGGACTGGAAGGCATGTCGTTGACGCCTGACGGTAAGTTCCTGATCGCGCTGCTGCAATCGGCGACCCGCCAGGATGGCGGCGATAGCAGCTCCACCCGGATGAATACCCGCGCTCTCGTCTATGATGCAGCCGATATGGATCATCTGAAGCTGGTGCATGAATATGTCGTGCCGCTACCGACCTTCGATAACAAGGGCAAGGTTGCCGTTGCAGCCCAGAGCGAAATTTTGGCTTTGTCGGATAAGAGCTTCCTGATGCTAGCGCGTGACAGCAATAGCGGGCAGGGCATGAAGAGCGATACCTCAGTCTATCGCAAGATCGATCTTGTCGATCTGTCAGCGGCCACGGACATTGCCAATGGCGAATTCGACGATGTTAAGCCGGTTGCCCCGAAGGGCGTGGTGGATGCGTCCGTCAAGGTGGCGGCGGTGACGCCGTTCATCGACATCAACGACAACAAGGACCTCGCCCGCTTTGGCCTGCACAATGGCGCGCCTAACGACAAGAATAATCTCTCTGAAAAATGGGAGGCGATGTCGGTCGCATCGGCCCTCGATCCTTCCGCTCCGGATGATTATTTCCTGTTCGTTGCCAATGACAACGACTTCCTGACCCAGGATGGCTATCAGGTTGGTGCGGCGTACAAAGCTGAAGGCGGCGCTGAGGTCGATACCATGTTCCAGGTGTTCCGCGTGACCTTGCCGGGCATGACTGCGAAGTAACCATCGACTAAGGTTACTCACCAATAAAACGCCGTGCATCCGAATGGGATGCACGGCGTTTCTGTTTATGCTTACGCCTGTCTGGCGTGCAGCCAGGCCTTGAATGCTTCGACCTCGTCTGTCTGGATAGCGCCGACGCCTGCATCTGCCAGCACGGTCCAGACACCCTCTGGATCGGCAAGGGCTCGGGTGTCGTTGAAATCGAGGCAATGAGAGACGTCGAGCGTGTTGATCCAGACGCGGATGTTCTGGCGCTCGAGTTCGGCCCGTGCATGGGCGATGTCGGCGAGATCCGTGAATTTCACTTCGATCATCGGCGCCTTGAGGCTCTCGATGCGGCGCAGGTCTTCGGTAAACCGGCCCTGACGTACGGGAAACATCGGCATATGCGGAATCTTCCCGAACCAGTCGGCATCGACAATAGTGAAATGGTCCGCGTCGAGATCGATGTCGGTCTTGACCAGAACCTGATCGGCAATGTTCATCCGCAGCACCGTTTCCATCACCTGCGGCAGATCACGGGTGAATTTCGTGTCGATATTGACGGTAATACGACCGCGAGCTTCCTCAAGAATTTCCTCGAGTGTCGGAACGCATTCCTCCGTTATCTCAGCCTCCGGGCCGCCAGCGCTGCTGCGCAGCTTTGCCTGGCGGATGACATCGAACGGCAATTCACTGACCGTGCCGCTGCCGGTCGTCGTTCTGTCCAGGGTTGCATCGTGAATAACCACGAGATGACCATCGGCGCTGGATTGGGTGTCGATTTCGACCATATCCACCCCTTGGGCAATTGCTGCCCGAATCGAGGCCAGTGAATTTTCTGCGGTGCTCTTCCACAGGCCGCGATGGGCGATGGTCAGAATGGTGGGATTGGTGCGCGACGCCATTTCGGCAATGGAACAGGGACGAGTGGCCAGGGATTGGTGCTTAAGCGTGGACGTCTGGACAGGCATGGGTTGGACTTTCGGCTGTTACGGTTATGGAAAGAATTAGATCTTGCCCATGCCTGCTGCCATCAGGTCGTCGCGCAGGATGCGACCGGCGATGATGAAGACGATGAGGGCTGGCAAAAGCAGGATGAAGGAAACGATAGCAGCCAGCGGTAGCTGCATCGAATAGGGGTCGAGATACATGTAAAGCTTGATCGGCAGGGTCTGGACCACAGGCGCGCCGACGATGAAGGATTTGTCGAATTCCTCGAAGCTGCCGATGAAAGACATCAACCCGCCCGCCAGCAGGCCGGGTACGGCCAGCGGCAGGATGATATGGGCAACGATACCAACTGTTCCGGCACCGAGCGAACGGGCCGCATGGATCAGCTCGTCGGGAATGGTCTCAAGCGTTGCAGTCATCAGCCGGATCATCAGCGGCAAGGTGCCGACGATCTGGACGATGATGACGCCAGCCACCGAATAGGCGAGGCCCAGCGCCAGGAACACCTGGCCGATGCCGACCGCGACCACCAGGCCAGGAATGATGACCGGCGCGAGAACGAAGATCTCCACCAGCCGTTTCAGCCGGAAGGGAAAGCGAGCCATGGCCCAGGCCGTCGGCAAGGCGATGACTGCCGTTGCGAATGTGACGGTGAAAGCGATGGCGAGACTGGTGACCATGGCCTGGATCAGACCCTGATCGCTGAGCACGCTGGCCCAGCGGCTGGTCGTATAGATCTGCGGCAGCACATGCGGCGGCTGCCAGCCATCGGCAATGCTCCAGACAAACATCAGGGCAAGCGGCAGGGCGATGGCAAGGGCAAGTGTGGCGAACAGGCCGATGGAAACCAGCAGGCGGTCTTCGGGACGAAACATGCGGCGCCTTGTTGTGGCAGGCGGGGCGAGCTCAAGAACAGCCATCACGCATTCCCTCGCGTATTACCAGCACCGATCCGGCTGGTCAGGGCATAATAGGTCAGGAGAACGATGACCGCGAACAGGCTGAGCACCATGCCCATTGCATAGACCTGCTCGAACCGTCCCTGCTTGAACTCCTGAACCATCAGGACAGAGAGTGGCCGCGCCGTCGGCGGACCGACGATATCGGGAATGGCATAGGAGCCCATCGAACCGATGAAGGTCAGGAGAATGGCGGCGGTAATGCCTGGCATGGCAAGCGGCACGTCCACAGTCAAGAATGTCCGAAGCCGGGAGGCTCCAAGCGTGCGGGCGGCAAAGCGGATATCCTCGGGAATGGCGGCAAAAGCGCTGGTGATGATCAGCGTCATGAACGGGATCTGCTTCCAGGAACTGGCCATGATGACGCCAGCACCCCAATCGTCGCGGACCAGTTTCGGCAGGGTAAAGCCCAGCGGTGACAACAGGCGGTCGAAAAAGCCGCCACGTTCGAAGACGACGATGATCATCAGCCCGACGATAATGCTCGGAACGGCCATCGGCAGCTTGTAAAGCCCGCCGAACAGCTTGCGCCCAAGAAAACTTTTGCGCAGCAACAGCGCCAGCGGCACGGAGAGCGCCAGCGAGACGAAAACCGGCATGACGCCGTAATAGATCGATGTGGACAAGCCGCGCAGCATGGAGGGCCGGGTGAAGATCCGCTGATACCAGCTCAGCGTAAAGCTGCCATCTTCCAGCCGGAAGCTGCCGACCAGCGCCGACAGCAGCGGTAGGCCGAAGAAGAACAGCAGGTAGCCAACACCCGGCAGGAGCAGTAGCATGAGGTGGATCGAGCGGCGGCGAAACAGCGATGGCATCACGCAGCCTCCATCACCGGCTGGTCTTCAAGGACATGCACGGTGTCGTGGAATGTCAGTGAAACTCGGCTACCCATCTCTATCGGTGTGCCGCCACCTGACTGGCTGATCTTGATCCTGACAGCGCCGATATCTGCGGTGTAGAGGATACTGGCACCCATGAACGAGACGGAGGTGACCGTTGCCGATCCGCTTTCGTGACGCTCGATACCGATATTTTCCGGGCGGACCGAAATCTGCATGGCGCCAACAGCGGGACGGTCCAGCACCACTTTTTGGCCCCAGGACAGCAGCGCATCCATGCCGGACGCCTTAACGGAGAGAAGATTGGTCTGGCCAAGGAAGCTGGCGGTAAAGGCCTGTTTCGGAGCGCGATATAGCTCCAGCGGCGTGCCGATTTCGATAACCCGACCGCCATTCATCACCACGATCCGGTCGGACATCGCCATGGCCTCGGCCTGGTCGTGGGTGACGTAAAGGCTTGTCGCGCCGATGCGGCGATGCAGTTCGACCAGCTCATGGCGAAGGCTGTCACGCAGCTTGGCATCGAGATTGGACAGCGGTTCGTCAAACAGCAAAAGACTTGGCTGCATGACGATGGCGCGGGCCAGCGCCACGCGCTGCTGCTGGCCGCCAGACAATTGCCGGGGCATGCGGTCCACCAGGGCGCTGAGATTGCAGATCTCCAGCACATGGGCGATGCGCCGCGCTCGCTCGTCTTTCGGCACATTCTTCATCTTGAGGCCAAAGCCAAGGTTTTTGGCGACCGACATATGCGGAAACAGCGCATAGGATTGGAACACCATGGCGATATCGCGCGCTTCGGGGGCCAGTCCATCAATCCGCTTACCCGCCAGCCGGATTTCGCCGCCGGATGCCTCGCTGATCCCCATCAGGATGCGCAGCAGCGTCGATTTTCCGCAGCCTGAGGGACCGAGAATGGTGACGAATTCGCCCTTTTCGACGGCAAGCGAAACCGGGTGGAGGACGCGGGCTGACCCGAAGTCCTTGGTGATATCGTTGATGTCGAGCTCGCTCATGTCTTTGCCCCTGTTCGTCGTGTATCAGGCTTTTCCAGCATTACTGGTTCAGGACTTTCTCATCGAGCGCTTCGGCAAGGGCGGTTGACATGTCCCAGAAGGCAGGCACCGACAGGCGGGGATAGACGCTTTTCGGCAGGACATGATCCTGAAGGGCAGCCGGGATCAGATCGTTGGTAATATCGGTGCGCGGCGAGCGGGATGCCTTGGTTTCCAGCTTGAAGGTCTGGAATTCCTTGCTCATGGCCATATCGATCAGCAGCAGGGCGGCGGCGACATGCTTGGCATTTGCGGGGACAAACATCGCGTCACCGGAGCCGACCTGTCCTTTTTCCAGCAGCGTCAGGCGGAAGGTTTCGGGCAATTGCTTGTTGCCGAGAAAGCTCATCACCTGATCTTCCCAGACCGTGCCCATATAGAGCTGCTGGTTGTTGATCAGGTTCAGCGTATCGGCATTGCCATTGGTCAGTTCCGCAGCCTTCAGCAGGCGACGGTAATAGTCCCAGACAGGCGTCAGGCATTCGGACGACATCGCCCAGTCCTCGGCCTGCTGGCGGGTCTGGCTGTAGTCGGTCAGGGTCTTGCGGCAATCGCCAGTCAGGTAATTGAGCGCGACGGAATAGATGAAACCACCTCCTGATCCGCCCTTGGCGGGTAAGGTGACGCCCAGGCGCTTCGGGTGGCTCTCGGCCCAAGCCAGAAGTTCGTCGAAACTCTTGGGAACGTCGGTGGGCTTGACGAAGGCACTGTCATAGCCGATCGCAGTCTGGTTGAGATGGACGAGCGGATAAGCCCCGCCATGCTGGCGTCCGAACAATGTTTGAGCCAGAATTGGATCATAGGTGGCCATGTTGGGTAGAATCGTCGTCAGCGGGATCTTTCCGACCACACCCTTGGACGACAACAACGGATAGCTGCCGCCGCCGTCAAAAAAGGCATCGACCGGTGCGTCCTGCCCCGATGCCTGGACGGCGATCAATTGCTGATCAGCCTGGTCACCGTTGACGTCGCTATAGATGACCTTGATGCCATATTTGGCCTCGAACATGCCAGTCAGTTTCTTCCAGGTCTCTCCAAAGCCACCGGCGAAATTATACATGGTCACCGTTCCCTCAGCTTTGGCGGCGGGAACGACGATGTCGTAGAAATTCTCCCTGGTGACCTTGGAGAGATCGAAATCCAGGTTTTTCATGTTGGTTTCGGCGCTCAAACACGGAGCAACGGAAGCCGTCAGCGTCAGGGCCGCGATGGCAAGGAACTTCATCTGCATTGGGGGTCTCCATCAGAGCTGGATCAATTGCATGCTTAATAATACACTTTGAGTGTAATATTTGTGACAGGCCATGAAATTTGGTCCCGCGGTCGAGTTGCGATTGCCTGATCACGAGACGCCGGATAGATGTTCAACCATGACGATCCAAGCCAAACAGCCCTCTCGCTTTGACAGAAACCCGCTTGCCAGCGAGAACGAACGTCTGATTCTGGACATCGTCCGCCGCTACGGACCAATTGCCCGATCGGTCATCACCACCCATACCAACTTGACCCAGCAATCGGTGCATCGGTTGATCGAGGGGCTGATCGAGCGGGGTTTGCTGCGCACCGGCGCGCCGCTGAAGGGCGCACGCGGCCAGCCGAGCCCGACAATTGAGCTTGCGGTGGAATCCGTGGCGTCGCTGGGCATATCGATCAACACTGATTCGGCGATTATCTGCCTTGCTGATTTCAGCTGCGGTGTGATTAGCCAGAAGAAACTCAATCTCCTGCCGCTCAGCCGCGAGGCAACCCTTGCGGCCTTGTCACGGACGCTGGATGAGATGCTTGAGGCTCATAATCTGCCGCGCGAGCGGCTGCTTGGGCTGGGATTCGCCATGTCGGGCTTTTCTGTTGCCGATGACCGGATATTCAATGCGCCGGAACCCTTGGAGGACTGGTCGCTGACGGATCTTCGCCCGGTCCTTGAACAGACGTTTCAGCTTCCCGTCTGGCAGGAGAACAATGGGACCACGGGCGCTATCGGCGAAAGCTTGCAAGGTGTGGGGCGATGGTGCCAGACCTTTGCCTATCTGTCGTTCAACTATGGCTTCGGTGGCGGGTTGATCCTCAACGGCCAGCCGTTCTACGGATTCCATGGCAATGCCGCCGAATTATCAGGGATTTACGACCCAACCGAGGCATCTCGGCGTCCAGCCCTGCAATATTTGCTTCGGAGTCTTCAAGACCACGGCATCGAGATTGATTCCGTCGATACTCTTTACCGGACATTCGACCCAGGTTGGCCAGGCGTGGAGACGTGGCTGGAGGCCACCATGCCACAGGTCGAGCGGCTGGTGGCGGTATTGATCGCCGTGATCGATCCGCAGACCATTGTTTTTGGCGGTCAATTGCCGCCAGCGCTGGGCGCGATGATGATTGAAAGATGCCCGATGCCCTCGCAGCGGGTTCACCGTTACGGCGTCGGGCCAAAGGAGGCCCGACTGGTGCTCAGCGAAGTCAAGGGAGACGCCGCAGTTATCGGTGCGGCACTTCTGCCGCTCAAGATGCGATATTTTTTATAACGAGCAGGGTCGCATTTCGACGGCTCAAGCCTCCGCAAATTGCGGTGCTGCCCAGTTGGGGAATGGGTCGCGCATATCGCGCCAGACGCCGGGGGTGAAGCGATCCGCAGGCACCAGACAGGCGTCCAGTCGGGCGCGGATTTCGGCTTCATCCATGGGGTCTGCGCCGATGAAGACAAGCTCCTGGCGTCGATCACCCCAGATCGGGTCGAGATAGGGTTTCATGGCGTTGAGGAAACCCTTGTCCTGCGGCCATTGCTGCTTGGGCACGGAGGCCCACCACAGGCCCATGCGTCCGGTACGAACCAGCGGTCCGGCCTGGCTCAGTTCTCCGACATGCTGGGGCCGGGTTGCCAGCCAGAAAAACCCCTTGGCGCGGATCACGCCCGGCCAGTCGCTATCAATGAAGTCCTGGAATTTCAGTGGATCGAACGGGCGACGGGCGCGGTAGACGAAGCTGCGAATGCCATATTCTTCGGTTTCAGGCACATGGTCCTTAAAGCCGTGCAATTCCTTGAACCACAGCGGATGGGTTTCCGCCCGGCCAAGATCGAACCGCCCGGTACCCAGCACGTCCTTCGGGTCGATCTGGCCAAAATCGGTCTCAATGATCCGCGCATCCGGGTTGAGGCCGACAATGATCTTGCGGGCCGCATCCAGCCGGGCAGGGCCAGCGGTTTCGGCCTTGTTGAGCACCACAACATCGGCAAACTCGATCTGCTCGACCAGAAGGTCAACGAGCGTGCGATTATCGTCTTCACCTGCGGTTTCGCCCCGGTCGGAGAGGAAATCGCTGGAGCTGTAATCGCGCAACAGGTTGGCGGCATCGACCACTGTGACCATGGTATCCAGCCGGGCGATGTCGGAGAGACTGTTGCCGTCTTCGTCACGAAACTCGAACGTGCTGGCAATTGGCAGCGGTTCGGCAATGCCGGTCGCCTCGATCAGCAGATAGTCGAACCGACCGGAATCCGCCAGTTGTCGCACTTCCGTCAGCAGGTCTTCGCGTAGGGTGCAGCAGATGCAGCCATTGCTCATTTCCACCAGTTGCTCGTCGGTACGCGATAGATTGGCACCGCCATCACGCACCAGGGCGGCATCGATATTCACCTCGCTCATGTCATTGACGATGACCGCGACCTTCAGCCCGGCCCGGTTGCCGAGAATATGATTGAGAACCGTGGTTTTACCGGCACCGAGAAAGCCGGACAGCACAGTTACGGGAAGCTTGTTGTCCATCTTCGACTCCTTAATGTAATAACATTACATTAGTTGTTCTGAAAAAGGCGAGCAAGGGCGCTCGCCTTTTGGTAATCGCGTCTGTCAGCCCTTCAGGCAGGTGGCCATGGCGGCGGCGAGATCCGTCATCAGGGCGGGATAGAGGTCAGGGCCATCGGCAATTGCTGTGCCGAGCGGGTCGAGCGTGCCGGTGCGGGCATTGCTGCCTTCAGACACCACTTTGATCAGCTTTGGCGCAAATTGCGGCTCGGCAAAAATGCATGCCGCATCCAGCGATTTGACCTTGGCGTGAATGGCGGCCACCCGTTCGGCACCGGGAGCTTTTTCCGGGCTGACGGTGACGGAGCCGGCAACCGTCACATGGTAGCGGTGCTCGAAATATTGATAGGCATCATGGAAGACGATGAAAGGCTTGTCCTTGACCGGGGCCAGTATGGTAGCAATCTGCTTGTCCATGGCATCGACCTGCGCCTGGAACTGGGCCAGATTGTCGGCGTAAAGTGGGGCATTGGCCTTGTCTGCGGTGCTCAAGGCTTCCGCTATGGTTGCGGCCATCGCCTTGGCATTGTCTGGGTCGAGCCAGATATGCATGTCATGGGCGCCATGCTCGTCTTCATGGTCATGCCCATTCCCATGCCCGGCTTCGTGCGCGTCGCCATCGTCATGGGCTTCGAAGGGTCCACCCTCGCGCAGGGGCAGCAGTTCCACGCCCTTGGCCTCGGCCAGCGCCACCACTTTGGACTTGCCTGCCAGCGCATCCAACGGCTTGTCCAGAAAGGTTTCCAGCCCCGGCCCGACCCAGAATATCAGATCAGCCTGTTGAAGCGCTTTGGCCTTGGAAGGCTTCAGGCTATAATCATGCGGGGAGCCTGCGCCTTCGACCAGAAGATGCGGCGTGCCAGCCCCCTTCATGATCGCGGCGACGATGGAATTGACCGGCTTGATCGAGGCGACCACATCAGGGGCTGCGGCGGCCACGCCGGGCGCGAGCAGAAGCATGGGGATAAGGCTGAGCAGGGGCATTGTCTTCACAGGCAAGGCGGTCTCCAATTTATCTACGCGAAAGCAAGGACGGTTCCTTGTATGGTACATGTAATGTTATTACATTGATTGCGTAACGCTATAACGTGTGTCATAGCCGGTTGCAACACTCAATCTGTGGAGTTTCGGTATCCGTGTTGAAGGTGCTGGGTGAAAAACCATTGGTGACACTGCGCAATGCCGGCATTCAGCGCGGCGGGCGCTGGCTGGTACGCGGTGTCGAGCTTTCGATCCGCAAAGGCGAACTTGTCACCCTGATCGGCCCAAACGGATCGGGAAAATCGACGACAGCCAAAATGGCGCTTGGTGTGCTGAAGCCCGACGAGGGTGAGGTGGTGCGTGAGCGGGCGTTTACGGTTGGTTATGTGCCGCAAAAACTGAGCATCGACTGGACCATGCCGCTCACGGTTGACCGGCTGATGACCCTGACAGTCAAGCTTTCGAGGGCGGAAATCGAGGCTGCTTTGGAGGCTGTCGGCATTGCCCATCTGCTGCGCGCCGAAGTCCAGCATCTGTCCGGTGGCGAGTTTCAGCGGGCGCTTCTGGCGCGAGCTCTGGCCCGCAAGCCGGACCTGCTGGTGCTGGATGAGCCGGTGCAGGGTGTGGATTTTGCCGGTGAAATCGCCCTTTACGAATTGATCGCCGATATCAGGCGCAAGACAGGTTGCGGCGTGCTGTTGATTTCACACGATCTGCATATGGTGATGGCCGAGACCGATATTGTTGTGTGCCTGAATGGTCATGTCTGTTGCCGTGGGACGCCGGATGTCGTCAGCCAAAGCCCGGAATACCAGCGGCTGTTCGGAGCCGCAGCAGCGCGCACGCTTGCCGTCTACAATCACCGCCATGACCACACCCATCTGCCGGATGGCCGGGTGCAGCATCTGGATGGATCGGTGACCGACCACTGCCACCCGGACGACGGCCATCATCATGGCCGGGGTGAAGAGAACCATCATCATGGCCTGGAGGGAGAGCACCATCATCACCATGACGCTCTTGAGCTTGAAGAGAACCATCACGATCATCATCACCACGGCGAGGGGCCATCGGTGACGTCGGGAAGGGGTGACCGTCATGATGGATGATTTCTTCGTCCGCGCATTGCTGGCGGGTGTCGGGCTGGCGTTGACGGTCGGGCCGCTTGGGTGTTTCGTCATCTGGCGGCGCATGGCCTATTTCGGCGATACCATGGCACATTCTTCATTGCTGGGCGTGGCGCTGTCGCTGCTGTTTTCCGTCAATCTGACGCTCAGCGTGTTTCTGGTCGCGGCAATTGTCTCGCTGCTGCTGTTGCTGTTGCAGAACCGGCGCGGGCTTTCCGCCGATGCGCTGTTGGGTATTCTCAGCCACGCGACGCTGGCGATCGGCCTTGTTCTGGTGGCCTTCATGACCTGGGTGCGGGTCGATCTGATGGCTTATCTGTTCGGGGATATTCTGGCCGTGACGCCCCAGGATATCGCCACCGTTTGGATTGGCGGGCTTGGCGTCATCCTGTGCCTGTGCCTGTTGTGGCGCCCCTTGCTGGCGGCCACCGTCAACGAGGATGTGGCCGAAGCGGAAGGTTTGAGACCAGCGCGGGCCAGATTGATCTTCATGCTGCTGATGGCCGTGGTGATTGCCATTGCCATGAAAGTGGTGGGCATTCTGCTGATCACGGCATTGCTGATCATTCCGGCTGCTACCGCCCGGCGGTTTTCCATGACGCCGGAAATCATGGCGGTGCTGGCGTCGGTCATTGGCGCGATTGCCGTGGTTGGCGGCCTGTTCGCTTCACTGACCTATGATACGCCCTCTGGCCCCTCCATCGTGGTGGCCGCCCTTGTCCTGTTTGTTCTGAGCTTGCTGCCGATCCGCCGTTTTTCAACGGCTGCCGTGAAGAAAGGATGATCGTCCGATGTCCATGCCGCAATTGACCCGCAATCAAAGCCTGGTCTTTCAGGCGCTCGAAAAAGCCGAGGGGCCGCTCTCGGCCTATACGATCCTCGACAAGCTACGCGATAGCGGTTTTCGCGCCCCGCTACAGGTATACCGAGCCTTGGAAAAGCTGCTGGAATTCGGCCTTGTGCATCGGCTGGAGAGCCTCAACGCTTTCGTTGTCTGTTCCCACCTCCAGCATGATTGCTGCGACCATGGAACCGTGGCATTTGCAATCTGTAGCAAATGCGGACAGGTCAAGGAGTTTCACGACCACTCCATCGACCACCGGCTGGGGGACTGGTCGAAGGACCAGGGCTTCAAGGCGGAGAAAACCACAATCGAAATTCGCGGCGTCTGTGCAGAATGCCTCGTCTGAATTCACGCCTTCAGAGCGGTTTCAGTTCACTAGAGTTTGTCAGGGAAAAGTGGAAACCGGTTTTCCCGATAAGACAAACGAAAACAAAGGAATCTAGAGACTGTCTGGTTCAATATGAACCTGACAGTCTCTAGCGAAGCGTTGCCAGTTGGCGATGTAGTTTTGCGCGGAACGTTTCAGGCCTTCCACGGCCTTGTCATCGAGAGTGCGTATGACGCGGGCCGGTGAGCCGACAATAAGGGAGTTGTCGGGAAATTCCTTGCCCTCGGTAATCAGCGCATTGGCGCCGATAAGGCAGTTATTGCCGATCCTGGCGCCGTTCAGAACCGTCGCCCCCATGCCCACCAGCGTGTTGTTGCCCAGAGTGCAGCCGTGAATGATGGCATTGTGGCCGATCGTGCAGCCTTGGCCGATGGTTGCCGGAAAGCCCATATCAGTGTGAATGGTGACGTTTTCCTGCACATTGGAGCCTGCGCCAATGGTGATCGGCTCATTATCGCCCCGCAGCACCGCACCGAACCAGATGCCGACATCCTCACCGAGGATTACATTACCGATGACCTGCGCATTGGGCGCGACCCAGTAACGGTCGGCGGAAGGCAGGTTCGGTTTCAGATCCCCGAGTGTGTAAAGTGGCATGATGGCAGGTCCTTTTATCGATCTGCCACCGATCTTTCGGGATAAGCCTCAGAAAAGCAAGGGCTTTGAACGCGGTTGGGCCGGGCGTGTATGCTCGGCCCCTTTCATTACGGATATGTCAGCGGACATAAAGCACGAAGCTGCCATCGGATGCTTCGTCAGCGTAAATCACATTTTTGAGCTCAACCTTCCGTGACAGCAATTGCCTGCGCAGAACCGGGTTTTCGCGAATGGCCGCCTGGACTTCGCGCGCTTCCGGGCTGCTAGGCGTCAGAGACCCGAGAAAATCCTGGAATGTGTCATGCTTTTCGATCTCATCCGGGGTACTGATCATGACGCGGGGATTGTGATCTGTTGCCAGCGCCTTGTCAGCAGCAGACATGGCTGCATGGCTGATTCCAGTCATGGCGGCGGTTGCGAGAACGGCGGCAAGAGAAATTTTGGCAATGCGAGAGTTGGCAATGCGAGAGTTGGCAATGCAATACATGGGTTCACTCCTCCAGGAACAAAACCGGCGAGAAAAACTCGTTAGCCGGTGAAGGAGATCCTCGCGCTTAATCCGTTCAAATCCAATTCACCAGCGAGTGAGATTGGATTAATTCTTGGTCATGTTCACTGAGACAGCGGACATGTGGTCTGCTCAAATTTGCTCGTTTGGGGCCTATGGTTTTTACCGCAGCCGTAGCTTTACCGGCACCCGACGGGAATGCGGGTCCAGATGCAGGTGAATACACGCTTCCGGCTGAGAATAGCGCCAGGCACGCGCGCCGTGGCAGAGGAGGAGGTTCATCAGGTCCCGCGTCTTGGCCCGCGGCTTGTTGATGCCATCGGCCAGCCGGATCGCCGCCTCATGCAGCGGATTGAGGCCAGCGCGCGGGTTGAAGCGAAATGCCGGATCACTGCCAACTGCGCGATCCGCTGCCTGGTCCACGGCCTGGCCGGTGTTCAGGTGGTTTTCATTGCTTGCCATGATGACATCCTCGTACGCATTACATTTCGAGGTGATCTGACCGGACCTTGCGCAAACACCTGCGCAGGCCACGGTAAGACAGAGTGACTACTGCATTGCGGCCCAGCAGCTGACGCCTGCCTTTTTCAAGCGATTGCAGGCATTGACCGCAGACTTCTGATCATCGAAGCCGACGAACCGGGCACGATAGACCTGAGATGCTCCTTCGCCATAGGCCATGGCGAAAGGCCGCGCACCCTTGAGGGAAATACCGCTCTTGGCACGGGCGCTTTTCAGCAGGTCCATTGCCGCGTCCTGGCTATCCGAAACACCGATCTGGACGGTCCAGCCAGAAGGTGCCGCAGCTGGGGCTTTGGTGGAGAACGTGACTGTGTGGTCGACATCGGTTGGTGGCTTGGGCCCAGATGATTTGGAATGACGCGACGCACTTTTGCGGGTCTGCGGCATGGGAGCCGTTTCCGTTTCCAAGGCCTGGCTTGCTTCCGCCTGCTTTGCAAGAGCGGCGACCGCATCATTGGCGCCTCCGCCACCGGCATAAGCCGTTTCGCTCAGGCTACCCGTGTCGTAGCGTCCGCCGGGTACGGGTACACCGGACTGCGGCAGTTGCGGTGCAACGGCGGTTTCGCGGGCAACAGGCGCCATCGGCTCCGGCACAGTGCTTTGGCGGGCAATAAGCGGACTTGCGCCGCCACGACGGGAGGCTTCCGGCAGATAGGTTGCCATCAGTTTGCGCATCTGGTTGTCGCGCGCGGCGCCTGAGGCACCGCCCAGCACCACGCCAACCACGGATTTGCCATCGATCTGCAGGGAGGTGACGAGGTTGAAGCCGGAGGCATTGGTAAAGCCGGTCTTGATCCCGTCCACACCGCGTACTGAGCCGATGAGGCGATTGTGATTGCCGATCACCTGGCGGCCATAGGTGAAGCTGCGGGTGGAAAAGTAAGCGTAATATTGCGGAAAATGCTGTCTGAGCGCCATGCCCAGACGCGCCTGATCGCGGGCCGTGGTCATCTGACCGGAATTCGGCAGGCCATTCGCGTTGCGATAGGTGGTGCGGGACATGCCAAGCGCACGCGCCTTTGAGGTCATCATCTGGGCAAAACGGGCCTCGGAGCCGCCGAGATACTCGCCGAACGCAGTTGCCGCATCATTGGCGGAGCGGGTGACGAGGGCTTGAATACCTTGCTCTACCGTAAAGCTGCCGCCGGGCCTCAGGCCAAGCTTGGATGGCGGTTCGGAGGCAGCATGGGCTGACACGGGAACAGACGAATTCAACCGGATCCGGCCTTTTTCCAGCGCTTCGAAAACCAGATAGAGGGTCATCATCTTGGTGAGCGATGCGGGATAGCGCAGGCTGTCAGCGTCGGTGGCGCGCAAAACCTTGCCGTTATTCACATCCACGACGATGTCGGCATAGCGCGATGCAGCAGCAGCCTCAGGAGCCGGAGCCACCAAGGTGGCGCAGACCAGAGCCACGGTGAGAGACACACGCATGACAGGTCGAACAATCATGTTTCGACCAAGGAGGCTAGCAACTCGCATATTCACCACTGCACTCTTTCCTGAATTCCAGCCCTGATCACGCATAGGCACAGGGCAACATGGCCGATCTGGTGCTATGCGTATGAATTCCTGCTTTGGCCGCCCCCCAGCGACATATTTCCTGACGCTAACACCACAGCGTTACCAAGTGGTTTATGATGAACAACAGGTTGCCGGTCCCTGCTGCATTTTTCTAAAATTTTGCCGATTTTCGTCCAAATCCGGGTCAGGTCTGGGCAAAGTTCGGGACTACTCGCTCGACACGGTGAGTCGGGAGGCAACGAATGCTTCGACAGCGGTATCAATTTGCCGCCAGTCGGCCAATTTCTGGCGCGAGAACCGGTAAAGCACGCTGAGATCGTGACCGGCATTGAGATCGCGCTGGCAGGTATCGACGGTTGGCCCGTCCTGTTGCAGCCCGGCTTGATCGGGGGAAAGACAACGGATGGCGAAGTCCGGGCGACCTTGTCGGGGTGCCGTGTAAAGAATTTCGCCGTCATAGCCACTGCCCGCACGAAAGCGGTGGCCGGTCAGGCCAAAGGGGCCTGGCTGAGGCGCTCCTTCGAACAATTGCTTGTAGATCGGCTCAATCCGTCCGGACATGTCGCGTGACATGGTGCTCTGGGAAATCTGGAGGAAGAGCAACTGGTTCGATTGGCTGATATCGTCGAAACGCAGCCGGTCCGCCTGGCTATAGCCGCGCATTTCCGGCCATGTCAGGGCCAGATCCACACGGGCGAGGGCGCCATCGTGGCGCTGGCGTTGGAACCTTATGGTGTTGTCTTCAATGCGCAGATGATCAAGGCCGATGGTGATCGCCCGTGGTGTCGTGCTCTCGCTGCGCCGATCACTCGTCAGTGCGCGGCCAATCCAGTCGCTGCCCAGAAACAGCGCCAGGGAAAAGACGAGGAGAAGGCCGAGAACTGCAAAACAAACCATCAGCGTCCTGGTGGAGATCAGTGGCTTGTCCATCGTGGTTGTGGGTGACTTGACGGCATGGTCCATGCTTCGACTGGCCTTTTCTTGGCTGCGCAACCCTTCCGCGTCATCATGGGTGAGGCACTGGCCGACAACCTAAAGAAACCGGAATCTGAGTCGCGCATAGAAGCATGGCCAGCGCATGGTTAATGGCGCGTTAATGGCGCGGTTTTGTCCGTCTGCAATATCCAAAAAGGTGAGCCGGTTCCGTGGCAGCGGAACCGGCTCTTGGCCTTGGTCGGACGGAGATGCGGGGACGACCGGGGCCAATATCTGCCAGGCGTCGCGGATGCGGTCGCGTCCTCGCCTTGGCGGTCAGTTGTTTGGAAGAGCGGCAACGGTTGCGGCGCGCCCATCCTGGATCTTCATCCATTGCCCCGGATTGTCGGAGGACTGGCGTTTCAGGAACGTATATTCCGTATCCGACCAGAGCAGCACCTTGTTGCGCATGTTGTCGAGAATGAAATCACCGCGATCGGTGCGGACGGTCAGCACAGCATGGCCGGCGCCATTGGGTTGCAGCACCACGGTTATCAGCAGGTTGGATTCGGCTACGCCTTTCGCAATCAACTGACGACGCTTGAGCAGGGCGTAATCTTCGCAGTCGCCGGCAATGGTTGGGTATTCCCACCATTCCTCGACCCCGTAAAGCTCCATGTCCGTTTCCGGCTTGATGGTGGTGTTGACGGTGTAGTTCACCTCAAGAATGTCCTGCCAGATCGCGGGTGTCAGCTGTTGCGGACCTCTGTCGCTGCCGGAGGGGCGGCATTCGCTGGCATAACGCTGGCAGAACTCGTAATGGCCTATCGGCTGGCTGGCTCTGCCATTGATTTTCATCGAAGGCTGGCCGGCAAAAGCCGCTTGTGCGCTGGCGAATGCCACGATAGCGGCGATGATGGCGAAACCTGTTGTCGTCTTCTTGTTCGTCATTGGGTGTCTCCCCGTTATGGGAGTACAATGACAGTGATACTTTGCTGTCTGGCAAAATTGGAAGGTAGGAATAAGTACAAATTCGAGGAAAATAAGTATAAAATTAAAATAAAATTTTAGGCAATTTACTATTGTTTTCTATGGGAATTGACAGGGTGAGCTGGCGTGCACGGTTATGTCAGCATCGCAAGCAGGCCTTCTATCTATCTGAAAAATATCAAAAAATGACATAAAAACGCGGCAGGAAGATTGTGGCGTGTTGTGCCGAAAGAACGCAGCACTGTCTCAAGAATTTCGGCAGACGTTGATGTTGAGTAGCCCCATAAAGGGATTTCCTGTCAAAAACCCGGAGGAAATACTCAAGATCCTGTAGAAATGCATGGGTTTTGGTGAATGATGGATGAACGGAATGGGGGGCAAGCATCAGCCCGAAAAATGTAAGCAGCCGAAAACCGAGGGCGGAGTCCTCTGCGCACATGCTTGAGACGGTCAGGGAGGCGTGAAACCCAATGTCGTGAAAAGATAGCCACTATCAAGCGGCAACCCGGTTCAATATGAACCTGACGGGTCCTACAGAAACTCTGTCAGGGCCTCGCGGGATTGCAGGGTGGTAAACTCTATGGCAACGCCTTCCAAGAAGTGGCGCACGACGCGGCCACGCATGCTGCCCAGGCGTACCGCAGTGCCAAGCGGTGGGCGAATATCGATATCGATCGCCGCACCTGAAAGGGACAGGTCCATGATCCGGCAACTATATTTACGTCCGTCATCAAAGACCAGTTCGGTGCGTGGCTGCTTTGGTGTCAGCCGGTCATGGCGGCGGTCTTCCGGCAGGCCCAGTTCGTGCTTGTTGGCAATCCAGGTCAATTGAGCGGCAAGTTTTTCGCGTTTGCGCTCCGTTGCCACGATGCTGATGACAAAGCCATCATCGGTGGTCTTGATCACGGTGCCTTCGATGCGGCCGATATGGTCGATGTAGGCAATGATCCTTTCGCCCGGCACGGGGCGGGCAGCGCAGATCACCCGGACGTCGCCCGGTGACATATCTACCGTCAGGCAGACATATTCATCCTCGCTCGGCACCATCAGCCGACCCTCAAGACTCACGGAGACGCGCTGAAACGCCCGCTGAACCGGGGGTCGTGCTGAGCCGCTATTGGGAGCCTGATGATAGGAATACATGCAACGATTCTTCAACGCTTTGAGTCGCCTAAAATATTAGGCGCTATGCGTTAACAGAGTGTTTTGCTGTTCACCGATCTTCACGGCTGAATCTAAAGATAGCGCGATAGAAAAGGGGAGCCATTTTCTCCCGAAAAGACAAGAAAAAACAGAGAGAAAGATAGCCTGTCTGGTTCAATCTGAGCCTGACAGGCTATCGTCTATTGGGTATTACTCTTCGATGCGCAGAGAGATGGTTTTCTTACCGTAGACCGGCTTGACCTTATGGCCTTCAACCTCGATAGCACCGAATGTTCCAGCAATCCTGGCGGCGGTGATCAGCTTGATGGTCTGTCCGGCTTTCCATTGAGCGTCAGGTTTAACCACCAGTTTTCCGCCGTCGATAAACAGCGTCTTGTTGACAGCAAGGTTTGGCGCTTTCGTGGATTTGGTGGAGGCGATTTCAAGGGTCGCATCCTTGCGCAGAGTCAGTGTGCCGGTCACGGTCAGAGGCGCGGAGGCAATGTCCATCGTGCCGCCGGCAAGATAAACGTCGCCCTTGCCCAAGGCGGTTGGTGATTGCGCAACTAGGCGACCATCCTCGATCACCGTGCCGCCGGTCCAGCTGTTCTTGGCAGACAGTGTCAGCGTGCCGCTGCCCTGCTTGGTCAGCTTGCCTTTGCCATTAATCGGGTTTTTCCAGGTGTCGTCGGCGTTGAAGCCACCTTTGGTAGCGTCCATCACAAGAGTAACATCGCCGTCGAAGGCTCCGTAGCCATCGGCAGCGCGGAACAGGTCGAGACGGCCCCAGCCTTCGGGATCACTGATGATTGGATAGCCGGAGGCGAGTTCCGTGGTTTTCAAAACGACACGGCGCTGGTCGGCGCTCAGATAGGGCAGGCGGGTTTCCAGCAGCACTTCGGCGCCCTTGGGCACGCTGGGTGCCAAGGATGGATCGCCGATCTGCTTGTAGCCATAGGTCAGGCGTGGCTCGAAAAACTGCTTGTTCCAGGCGTAATCGGCATAGGCATCCGTCGATTTCGGCAGGGCATGGGCCGCCGCCAGCAGCGCCTGGCCGTCTTTCGCACCGGTTTGCTTCATCAGCCATGTCTGGCTTTGCTGATAGGCTTCACTGCGCAGCGGCGTATAATCCGGGCGGTTGAGATTATAGGCAACGATGGCGGTGGCCAACACCCGTCCGCCGAGCACGTCGAAGGTCTGGTGCATACCAGCGCGAATGCGGTTTTCGCCCAGCATGGCGGCGCGGGTCAGCATTTCCTGATAGCGCTGCGGCACCAGATAGGCCATCACCAGCGCATCGCGCCAGGCTTCGGCTGTATGGCCGGAGGGGAACCCACCGTCGGAGGCTGGTTTGTCGCTCTTGGCCAGTTCCAACTGCGGCACGACCCGCACCTTGTCGCTGGCACGGTAGGGACGGGCATATTTGTAATAGCGCTTGGCAGGTTCGGTCGAACCATCGGCGCTGCCTGCCTCGATCAGGTCGACAGCCTTGCCGAGATCGGTATTGTCCTTGGAGCCGACGCCGCGATTATTGCCCTTATCATCATATTTGACGGTGGTCGCGTCAGCGGGCATGCCGGTGATCGTCGTTGTTTGCCGCACGCCCTGGCGCCAGGCATCGGCCAGGGGACCAAGACCATCGGTAATGCTGACATTCTTGCCGCGCCGGTCATCGAGATAGGCGGCCAGATCGCGTTCGGGCGTATGTTCGCCGGTGACCTTGATGGAATAGGCGAGATTCTGCTCATGCAAGTGCGGGAGCTTTTTGACGCCATCGGTCGGGCTGCCGGGAATGCCACTCCAGTCCGATTTGGCAATCGCCGGGCAACCATCCTTGGCCGCGGCCTCCTGATCGGCATCGACAAAGGGCGTGCGAGGTGTCCAAAGCTCCAGGAAACCGGAGAGAACCCGCACGCCGGCATTGGTTTGTGGTGTCGCATGGCAGGCGTCGCCACGCTGGTTGGTGGCGCCGGTATCCACATAGGCCATCACGCCTGCCGGTGGCGGCGCGCTATCGGCATGACCGACTCCAGCTGGAACGGGTGGTAGTGTGAGGCCATCGGCGAAGGCTGGCGTCAGCGCGGTTGCAAGGGAAAGGACAGCCGCGAATGCGGCGATTGAAGAGAGTTTTTTCATGGATGGCCTTTCTCTTGGGGCTTTGAGCACCCCGTGATAACGAGAGCTTGCCGCTGATCTGCTGCGTTTTCCCGGCTTTCGCAGCGGCAGATGTTATTCGTCAGGTTGCTAGATTAATAGTTGTGAAATTCCCGTGTCAATCTTGGGCATAGTGGACTGAAGCCGTCTTGCTGGCGATTGCTTAAGGTCTGTGTGCAACAGTTTTCTGACAGCGGCGATCTCCTGCATTTCCTTTTGTTGATCTCTCGCTATATGCTGATGCTCACGGGTCACAAGGAATAGAGATGCATGGACGACAGGCCGAAGGGGCAATGGGACCGCGAGCCTGAAGATGGGGACGATCCGCTGGACGAGGGCCTCGGCCCGGAAACCAGTGGACGCGAACCGGTGTTCAACATGCCGGGCGGCATTCTTCTGGCGCTGCTGCTGCTGGTGATGATCTATGCCCTGACCGGCTGGATACTGTCTGATGAAATTTCCAATTGGATCATGGTGGAATTCGGCTTTTCGCCGGTGCGCTATGTCTATGATTTTTCCAACCAGGATCTGGCCTGGCTGTGGACACCGTTTACCTATTCACTGCTGCATGGCAGTATCGAGCATCTCGGCTTCAACGGCCTCTGGCTCGCAGCGTTCGGCACGCCGGTCTGGCGACGCATCGGCGCAGTGCGTTTCTGGCTGTTCTGGCTGGCGACGTCGGCCGCTGGCGCTGTTGCGCATGTCTGCTTGAATTGGGGGGACGCAAGCCTGTTGATTGGCGCTTCCGGTGTCATTTCCGGCCTGATGGGGGCTGCCTGCCGGTTTGCCTTCGGCCCCGGACGCTCCGGCCTGCGGTTGCGCGAACAGGATGCCTTTCCACCACGGTTGAGCGTGCTGGCCAGCCTGTCTGAGCGCACCGTCCTCGTGTTCATTATCATGTTCCTAGCCGGCAACGTGATCATCGCATTCGGGATTCCGCTGGTTGGCGATCCGGGCGCGGCCATCGCGTGGGACGCGCATCTGGGTGGTTTCGCCCTAGGTTTTCTGGGGTTTGCGCTGTTTGACCGCCGCCCAATCGGGCAAAAAATGGCAGACGATTAAAAAAAGCTGTGTCGATGCATCCAATTGGTTGCGTTCTCTAGCAAATACAGGCAGCATTCCTGATCAGGGGGCGTCGATCCAGGAGGAGGAGAGGCACCCAATCCTGCATGCCCGGAGATTTGCCAGGAGGAGGCGCATATGTCTGTGACAGTAAGGAATATTCTCAGCGAAAAAGGTCGTGATGTCGTTACGGTCGGTCCGACGGTCAGTCTGGCCGAGGCCGCCAAGGTTCTGCATCACAATAAGATCGGTGCGGTGGTGGTTGTCGGCATGGAAAGCCGGATCGTCGGGATTTTCACCGAGCGCGATCTGGCGTCAGCCATCGGCAAAGGCGGTGTCGAGGCTCTGTCCTTGCCGGTATCCAAAGCCATGACCGCCAATGTGTTTCGCTGTAGCGAAGAGACCACCGTCAACCAATTGATGGAAATGATGAGCAGCAAACGCTTCCGTCACGTACCGGTGGAAGATGGCGGCAAGCTGATCGGCATCGTCTCGATCGGTGACGTGGTCAAGCAACGCATCCGCGAGGTGGAGCTGGAGGCCGAGCACATCAAGGCCTATATCGCCGGATAATGCCGGTGTCGTGCCTGGTTTTGGGCGCGGCCATTCCGCGATGAACCGCCAGTTTTCCGTGTAAATATTGGGTCTGCCTGGTTTGTCCGGGCAGGCTTTTTTATGTGTGTGGAGAGAATGCTCTCACAGCCTTGGACCGAAAACCGGTTTCCACGGTTCGGTCCGATGCTTTATCGCATCACAGCTTCCTGCATCCGGCGGATTTCAGCGATGCGGGCGGTGGTTTCTTCATAGCCGCGTGCAATGCATTCACCAGCGCGGTGGAATTCCGACAGGCCGATATCGTTGACACGCGGATGCAGCGCCAGATCGGGCGGGTCGCCTGCCAACCGGGCGCGGGAAATCCGGTCCTGGATAATGTTGAAGGATTGCACCATCACGCCGGTCAGACCCAGCCGATTCGGCTGTTTTACCGCACCGGTATCCGGGCCAATCGGGCCGACCTTGTGCTTGACCACGGCGGAGCGACCATAGAGATCGTAGTGGAGATTGACCGCCACCACCAGCGGCTGCTCGTAGGAGCGGCAGACCGATACTGGGACGGGATTGACCAGCGCGCCGTCGACCAGCGTCCGGTTGTTGCAGCGCACCGGCTCGAAAATACCAGGCAATGCGTAGGACGCGCGAAGTGCTGTCACCAGATTGCCGCCATCGATCCAGACTTCGTGGCCGCTCGTCAGTTCGGAGGCAACCGCGACAAAGGGCTGCGGCAGATCTTCGATGGTCAGGCCTTCCAGATGTTCCTGCATGCGTTTCGTCAGGCGCATGCCGCCCAACAGGCCGCCGCCGCCAATGGTCAGGTCAAGAAGCGCGGCGATCCGCCGCACGGTCAGAGATCTCGCAAATTGCTCCAGCTCGTCCAGCTTTCCCGCCAGATAGCAGCCGCCGACCAAGGCGCCGATAGACGTTCCAGCCACCATGCCGACTTCGATGCCAGCCTCATCCAGGGCGCGCAAAACGCCAATATGCGACCAGCCACGGGCAGCGCCACCACCAAGGGCAAGCGCAATTTTAGGCTTGACGACCGGCGGCGGCAATTCGGCGACAGTGCTTCCGCCCGATGGGTTTCCTGGCTTTGCGGACCGACCGGCCCCTTGACCTCTTAAATTCCAGTTCAACATTTCCAGAACACCCTTTCGACCGAACAGTCCCCAACTGCATTGCCTGAAGCCGCCGTTGGCTCAGGTGAGAAACCATGCAGTGGTGCATCACGTCCGATGCACGGCGCTGCCATGTACAGCAATGCTTTGCGCGCTCAGCGACGTCGTAACGCCCGCCCGCATTTTCATGTCCACCAACTCTGTTTTGAGAGCATGCAGCAGATTTACTCTGCCTTCAAATGCGGTATTTCCGGGGTAGTCTGCGCCGCCTTGTTTACCAAAGCGTTTCTGTAAAGACTTTTTGATGTTTAAAATAGCAAATGTCTATTTTTGATCCTTGCCAGCATAAACCTGCGCAGGATCGAAATGTCGGTGATTATCAGTTATTACCATTTTTGCCTCACCATCGGCAAGTTGTACCGCGCGGTAAAAACAGGATCGTCTACCGGTATGGCAGGTGGCGTCATGACCGGCCACTTCAACCTTGAGCCAGATGGCATCCTGATCACAATCGACGCGAATTTCCTTGACGCTCTGCATGTTGCCGGAGCTTTCACCCTTTTTCCAAAGGCTCTTGCGCGAGCGGCTGTAATAATGGGCAAGGCCGGTTTCGATTGTCAGTGCCAGAGCCTCGGCATTCATATGGGCAACCATCAGCAATTCGCCATCGCGGTTGTCAGTCACAACGGCGGTCAGCAGGCCATGAGCATCGAATTTTGGCGTCAACAGGCCAGCGCCTTCCAGAAGGGTTTTGTCCGTCGAAGGGGCTGCAAAGCTGATCATTCCGTCGATCCAATACAAAGGCAAAAAAATAACGCACCGCAAAAAGGCGGTACGTTATTGTATTCCATCAAACCTGTCGCGCCGCAAGTATCGAGGCGATCAGCGGTTTTGCACCATGGTCATGAACCGCACCTGCTGAGCGACATCGGTCTTAAACTCACCGGTAAAGGTGGTGGTCAGTGTCGTGGAGCCGGATTTCTGAATGCCGCGCATTGCCATGCACATATGTTCGGCGTCGACCATGACGGCAACGCCGCGTGGCTGAAGATACTGAACGAGAGAATCGGCAATCTGCGCCGTCATGGTTTCCTGGGTTTGCAGGCGGCGTGCGAAGAGATCGACGACGCGGGCGATTTTCGACAGGCCCAGCACCCGGCCATTCGGCAAATAGGCGACATGCGCCTTGCCGATCACTGGAAGCATGTGATGCTCGCAATGCGAGAAAAACGGGATGTCGCGCACGAGCACGATGTCGTTATAGCCGCCAACCTCTTCGAATGTCGTGCCGAGGACGTCCTCGACATTAACATTATAGCCGCCGAACAGTTCGCCATAAGCTTTGGCAACACGCTTAGGCGTGTCGAGCAAGCCTTCCCGGCTCGGATCATCGCCAGCCCAGCGCAGCAATGTGCGCACGGCGTTTTCGGCTTCCTCGCGGCTGGGGCGGGACGTTTCAGGCGACATTTTTTTCACTGTGGCATCCATGCCATTACTCTCCCGGTCACTCATACTGGCAGAAGCCCTTTTCGACGATCCAGGCTTTAATTGCGTAATTCGAGCCATAATGGCAAGTCCAATCCTCGTGGGCGTGTTTCAAACTTTTCGCCTTGATGTTTCTACACCGACATACGATGTGATATATAGAGAACTCGCACAGTCACGACATACGCCAAAACGCGACACAGTGTTGCGCAAAAATGGATAATCCAACAGGTCGGGTTTTGCGTATGGGCAGGCTTTTGGAGCAAAGTTTGGCGATGGATGATATTTATAATAGCAAGATCCTGGAATTTGCCGGCAATATCATCCGCGTCGGTGCATTGAGCAATGCCGATGCCGTGGCTGAAAAGCACTCCCGCTTGTGTGGTTCACGTCTGAAGGCGTTTGTAACTGTCGAGCACGATAAAGTCACTGATTTTTCGCAGGAATTGCGTGCCTGCGCGCTGGGGCAGGCTTCCGCATCGATCATGGCGCGCCATGTGGTGGGCGCCAGCTTTGCAGAGATTCGCAAGGCCCGGGCCGATATGCTTGATATGTTGAAGGAAGGCGGCGAGGGGCCGCAGGGCCGATTTGAGGACATGCGCTACCTGATGCCTGTGAGGGATTACAAGGCCCGCCATGCCTCGACCATGCTGATTCTGGATGCGCTTTGCGACTGTCTCGATCAGGTCGAGGCCCGCCAATCGGCGCTGGCTGGCTAGGATTATCTCGCCGATGTGCCAGCACTGCGAAAACCTCGACGACGAGGAGGACGAAAAGCCGCGCCACAGAGGCCGGAATTATCACGGACCTTTTCGCAAGACACCGGACCGGTTGTTGGGCATGGGGCTGATCCGGCTCTACCAGTTGACGCTCTCCAGCTTGGTGGGCAGTCATTGCCGCCATTCTCCGACTTGCTCGGAGTATGGCTACGAGGCCATCGCCCGCCATGGACTGTGGAGTGGCGTCTGGCTCACCCTGTTTCGGGTTGGGCGCTGCGGCCCCGGCGGTACCTGGGGCGTGGATGATGTGCCGCATACCCTTGGCACCCGCTTTCGGTTTTGGCAGGTCTGGAGCCTGTGGACATTTGGACGCAAGCATCCTTCAGGGCATGTTTCATGACGGTACCGGAAGAATACCGTCAGGCATCTCGTGATTTCGAGAGTATTCTGGTCGAGGTGCGAGACCAAGCCATGCTGGGGACGACACACAGGGCCTATACGACGCTGGAAGCTGTTTTGCGTGTCTTTCGCTGCCGCCTGACCGTGACGCAGGGTCTGGCCTTTGCGGATCTGCTTTCCGTGGGTGCGAGAGCGCTGTTTGTCAGCCATTGGGATTGTCATCAACCGGTTTTACCCTTTGGACCTCCCCAGGAGATGATCGTGGAGGTCATGGCGCTTCGCCACAATCACAATCTCTCGACGCCTAGTGCCATAGAGGATGTGGTTACGGTTTTGCGCCGTCACATGGATGAGATAGCCCTCAAGGATTTTCTGGAAAGCGTTTCGCCCGAGGCGCTTAGGTTTTGGCGCTTCGATATCCATGCGGAATAAGCTTTACTGAAAAGACGAATTTCAGTATTCAGCCGCTTCAATCCCGGCCATTTGCGCCGGTCATTTTTACCACCCGCATTGGTTGGCGGGACTGGATCAGGAGCCTTTAAAACATGTCCGACACCGTTTCCCTTACATTTCCCGATGGTTCCGTGCGCAGCTTTGCGGCTGGCGCGACCGGTCGTGATGTCGCCGAATCGATTTCCAAGTCGCTGGCCAAGAAGGCCGTGGCCATTGCGCTCGATGGCGTTGTGCGTGACCTCGCCGACCCGGTCGTCGATGGAAAAATCGAGATCGTTACCCGCACCGATCCGCGGGCGCTGGAACTGATCCGTCACGACACCGCCCATGTTCTCGCCGAAGCGGTGCAAGAATTGTGGCCCGATACGCAGGTGACCATCGGTCCGGTGATCGAAAACGGTTTCTATTACGATTTTGCCCGCAAAGAGCCTTTCACGCTGGATGATCTGCCGAAGATCGAAAAGAAAATGAAAGAAGTCATCCAACGCAATCAGCCGTTCCGCAAGGAAGTCTGGTCGCGTGAAAAGGCGCGCGAAGTGTTTGCCGCCAAGGGTGAGTCCTACAAGGTCGAGCTGATCGACGCCATTCCTGAAGATCAGGACATCAAGATCTATTATCAGGGTGACTGGTTCGATCCTTGCCGTGGGCCGCATATGGCCTCCACCGGCCAGATCGGCACGGCCTTCAAGCTGATGAAGGTGGCCGGTGCCTATTGGCGCGGCGACAGCAACAATCCGATGCTGACGCGCATCTACGGGACGGCCTTTGCTGAGCAAGAACAGCTCGACAATTACCTGCATATCCTGGCGGAAGCCGAAAAGCGGGATCACCGCAAACTGGGCCGTGAAATGGACCTGTTCCATTTCCAGGAAGAAGGCCCGGGCGTGGTGTTCTGGCATGGCAAAGGCTGGAAAATGTTCCAGTCGCTGACTGCCTATATGCGCCGCCGCTTGGCCAATACCTATCAGGAAGTCAACGCGCCGCAGGTGCTGGATAAATCGCTCTGGGAAACCTCCGGCCACTGGGGCTGGTATCAGGAAAACATGTTCGCGGTGAAATCCGCCCATGCCTTTACCAACCCGAACGATCCGGAAGCTGATCAGCGCGTATTTGCCTTGAAGCCCATGAACTGCCCCGGTCATGTGCAGATTTTTAAGCATGGGTTGAAGTCTTACCGCGAACTGCCTGTTCGCCTTGCGGAATTTGGCCTCGTGCATCGCTATGAAGCGTCCGGCGCTTTGCATGGCCTGATGCGCGTGCGCGGCTTCACGCAGGACGATGCGCATGTGTTCTGCACGGAAGAGCAGATGGCGGCGGAATGCCTGCGGATCAACGACCTGATCCTGTCGGTCTATGAGGATTTCGGCTTCAAGGAAGTCGTCGTCAAGCTTTCGACCCGCCCGGAAAAGCGTGTTGGCTCCGACGAACTTTGGGATCGCGCCGAAAGCGTGATGACAGAAGTGTTGAAGGCCATCGAAGAGCAGTCCGGTGGGCGCATCAAGACTGGTATTCTGCCGGGCGAGGGTGCGTTCTACGGTCCGAAATTCGAATATACGCTGAAGGACGCGATTGGCCGTGAATGGCAATGCGGCACGACGCAGGTGGATTTCAACCTGCCGGAACGCTTTGGTGCCTTCTATATCGACCAGCATTCGGAAAAGACCCAGCCGGTGATGATCCACCGCGCCATTTGCGGCTCGATGGAGCGGTTCCTTGGCATTCTGATCGAGAATTTCGCCGGTCACATGCCGTTGTGGTTTGCGCCCTTGCAGGTGGTGGTCGCGACCATTACCTCCGAGGCTGATGACTATGGCCGCGACGTTGCTGAACAGCTGCGCGATGCCGGTCTCGAAGTGGAAACCGATTTCCGCAACGAAAAGATCAACTACAAGGTTCGTGAGCACTCGGTCGGCAAAGTGCCTGTCATCATCGTCTGCGGCAAGCGCGAGGCGGAAGAGCGTACGGTCAATATCCGTCGCCTCGGCAGCCAGGATCAGGTGTCGATGACGCTGGATGACGCCATTGCCAGCCTTGTCGATGAGGCGACACCGCCGGATGTGAAGCGCAAGCGGGCGGCTAGGAAGCTGGCGTAAGGGTTTTCCAAAGCAAGGGGCGGTATTTTCGCCCCTTGCTATGCCCGGTCAATGGTTGGGCGTATATGGCAGCGATGAATGCTGGATATTGATTTTCAGATGGCCATCTGCGGTTTTGATAAAGCCTATGGTGTAATCGGCTTTGGTCACTGAGCCGTCCTTGGCGGTAAAGTAGTAGTTGCCCATGGAGATTGCTGTTTTGCAGTCGTAAATGATGGCGTGGTTTTCAAACCGCACATTCGTATAGGGCGTCAGCGCAAATCCGTGGTCTTCTGCCAATCTTCCGGTGACGAAATAGGATAGCGCGTCTTCAGGCGTATCTCGAAACTCAACCACTGATGCCTTGGTCGGCTTGAACAGGACGGTTCCTTCCTGATAGCCGTAAGCGTCAGCTATGAATTTTGTTGCCACGGCTCTTGCGTCTTGCGCTGCCCCGATTTCGACCAATCCTTTCCCCCATCTCTCCTCTGCCTGAATCACATCGGCTTCGCTGATTGCGGCTGGGCAGTTTTCCGCCCGGCTTGCACTTGATGACATCAAAACCGATGTCATTACAAAAGTTAAAAATATAAATTTCTCTATCATATAATAATCCAATATTTGTACTGTGGAATTACATCGATAAAGATCTGGTATTTTGCTCTCGGATAATAGATGGGGAAAGTTCCGAGCTTTGAAGCTTAAAAAATGCTTTTAGGTGGTCAGGTTTATGAGATGGTTGCTTGCCGATTTTTTGCGGGAAAAGGCATGGTTGCCTCACTGAGTTGATATTCAGAAGTCAATCAATTGAAAAGAAAGGGAATTTTCTGTAAGCCTTCCATCAACGACATTGTAACCGTCAATCCCACGCAGGACCATCGCCTTGCTCAATGCCATCGCCCATTCCGAACTGATTGCCGTCTTGACGGCTGTGACCGGCGACGAGCCTCGGGTCATGACGGTGCGGGGTGGCGATGCCCTGCCGTCTGGTCCCTTCGAGCTTGGCCATCGCAGCCTGCAAGGCGGCCTTCGGGAATGGATCGAGGATCAGACCGGGCATCCGGTCGGCTATCTGGAACAGCTCTACACCTTTGCTGACCGGGATCGTGATACAGATGTCGGCGGTGGACGGACGATTTCGATCAGCTATCTGGGTCTGGTGCGCGAACAGGCCGCGCCCGGCGCCGGACGGCCCGGCTGGCATGGGTGGTACGAATATTTCCCCTGGGAAGACCGCCGCAACGGACCACCGGAGAGCTTGGCCCGCATTGTCGATGCCCTTCAGGCGTGGGTGGTGGCCGATACCAGCCGGCGCGAACATCGCCAGCGCAGGCTCGATTTTTCCTTCGGGCTGAACGGCATGGATTGGAACGAGGATCTGGTCTTGCAGCGTTATGAGCTGATGTATGAGGCCGGTTTGGTGCAGGAAGCCGGTGCTGCTGAAGCCTCGGGCCGGGTGATGGTTGGCGATCATCGCCGCATCCTGGCGACCGGCATTGCGCGTCTGCGCGCCAAGATCAAATATCGCCCTGTCGTGTTCGAGTTGATGCCGGAAAGCTTTACGCTCTCCCAACTGCAACGCTGTGTCGAGGCGCTGGCTGGCCTTACGCTTCACAAACCAAATTTCCGCCGTCAGATTGACCAGCAAGAACTGATCGAGGAGACTGGCGAGATGGCAAGCGAGACGGGCGGACGCCCGGCAAAACTTTTCCGCTATCGCCACGCTGTGTTGGAAGCCCGCGCCTTGTCCGGCTCGAAGCTGCCGCTGTCTAGGTCATAAATCACTGATATTAAGAGATTTAATGAGGTGCAATCTTCTTTGTGGAGGTGCATCAGGGGTCGTTTTGTCGTTTTCATAAAAATAATTGTCGTGCGATTGACATAAACTCTAATCGAGAATAACTCTTGGCTTGAGGATATACTCAAAATGAGTAGAAAAGGGAAAGCCGATGAATACCGCCCCTTCACTGTCAACGCTCTATGACCGGGTTTCCAGGGTTATCCCGAGGGCCGAGTGGATGTCTTTCGAGGATGATATCGCTGCGATCCTGGAGCTGAAGAAGCGCCGCAATGCCGTGATCCTTGCTCACAACTATCAGACACCGGAGATTTTCCATGGCGTTGCCGATATTGTCGGCGACAGTCTGGCGCTGGCCCGCAAGGCCATGGAAGTCGATGCGGATGTGATCGTGCTGGCGGGCGTGCATTTCATGGCCGAGACCGCCAAGCTGCTTAACCCCACAAAAACCGTGTTGATTCCCGATATGGCGGCGGGCTGTTCGCTGGCCGACTCGATCACGCCTGAGGATATTGCCCTGTTGCGTGCCGCCCATTCCGGCGTGCCTGTGATCACCTATGTCAATACGTCTGCGGCAGTGAAGGCGGCCTCCGACATTTGCTGCACGTCCGGCAATGCAAAGGCCGTGGTCGAAAGCCTCGGCGAGCCGAAAGTGCTGATGATCCCGGACGAATATCTGGCCCGCAACGTGGCGCGCGAAACCAATGTCGAAATCATCGCCTGGCACGGCCATTGCGAGGTCCACGAACTGTTCACCGCAGGCGATATTGCCGAGCTGCGCGAGGCCAATCCCGGCGTCGTCGTGCTCGCCCATCCCGAATGTCCGCCGGATGTGGTTGCGGCGGCGGATTTTGCCGGATCGACGGCGGTGATGTCGGATTATGTCGCCAGCCATAAACCGGCCCGTGTGGTACTGCTGACGGAATGCTCGATGAGCGACAATGTCGCTGTCCATCATCCCGATGTGGATTTCGTACGGCCCTGCAATCTATGCCCGCATATGAAGCGGATCACGCTTGCCAATATTCGCCAGGCACTGGAGGAAAACCGTCAGGAAGTGACGGTCGATCCAGCCATTGCCGATGCCGCGCGCCGGGCGGTGGAAAGGATGCTGGCGGTATGAGCACGCTGGAGACTATAGAGGATCGGATCATCGTGATCGGCAGTGGTTTAGCCGGTCTGGTAACGGCGCTCAGCCTTGCACCGCATCCTGTCACCATTGTCACACGCGCTGCTCTGGGTGCGGAAACCTCCAGCGCCTGGGCGCAAGGCGGTATTGCTGCTAGCATGGGAACTGATGACAGTGAGGCCCTGCATACGGCAGATACGCTTGCGGCAGGCGATGGACTTTGTGACCCTGATATAGTCGAGATGATCACATCGGCTGCCCCTGCAGCGATTGCCATGCTCGAACGGTTCGGCGTCCGTTTCGACAGGAATGCCGAGGGCGAGTTGGCGCTGGGCTTGGAAGCCGCCCATGGCCGCCGTCGCATCGTCCATGCCGGAGGTGACGGGTCCGGCGCGGAAATCATGCGCAGTCTGACGGCAGCGGTGCTGGCCGCGCCATCGATTTCGGTGATGAGCGGACTTCAGGTGCGCCGCCTGCTGGTTAATGATGACAGGATAACCGGATTGCTCTGTGCCTCTGCGTCAGGACCGGTGCAGATTGCCGCTTCGCGGGTGGTGCTGGCCACCGGCGGCCTTGGCGGTCTTTACGATGGCACTACCAATCCCTCCGGCAATTACGGGCAGGGCATCATGCTCGCCGCCCGCGCCGGTGCGGTTTTATCAGATATGGAATTCGTGCAATTTCACCCGACGGCGCTGGATGTTCCCCTTTATCCGCAGCCGCTGGTCAGCGAAGCGGTGCGCGGTGAAGGCGCGGTGCTGATCAATGAGCGTGGCGAGCGGTTCATGGCCTCCACCCCCGGAGCCGAACTTGCGCCGCGTGACGTGGTGGCGCGGGCGATCAGCGCGGAACGGGCCAGGGGAGGCACGGTTGCCCTTGATGCCCGAACGGCACTTGGTCGCGATTTTTCCCGCCGGTTTCCGGTCATCGATGCGCTCTGCCGGACGGCTGGAATCGATCCATCAACGCAGCCGATCCCGGTGCGCCCCGCCGCGCATTACCACATGGGCGGTGTGGAGACCGATTGTTTCGGCAGAACCTCGGTTGCCGGTCTCTGGGCGGCAGGCGAGGTGGCCTGCACCGGTCTGCATGGTGCCAACCGTCTGGCCAGCAACTCGCTGCTGGAAGCGGCAGTGATGGGAATGCGGGTCGCAGAGGATGTCGCGGGCGTGGCACCCCGTCAGACGACTCCGTGCCGGCCGCAAGTCGTGCCGCCTGCCGACGATATTGCGCCGGTTCGGGCGATTGTCTCGGCCCAGCTTGGCGTCTTGCGCGATGAGCGCGGCTTGCAGACGGCAATCGCGGATCTTCTGCCACTCGTTGAAGCAGGCGGTCCGGCCAGCGACCCGGCTGTGGTGGCGCTGCTGATTGCCGTGTTTGCCCATGCGCGACGCCATTGCGCAGGCGCTCATGCGAGAACCGATTTCCCCCAATCCTGCCCAGACCCTCTGCGCCAGCGGATGACGCTGGATGACGCTCTGTCCCTTGCCCACGCCGCCGTTTCCCCTGCCTTGCAGCCCTTTGCCCGGAGCGCCTGACATGTTTTCTCATTCCTTGCCGCGCGTCATCGTCGAGCCGTTGGTGCGCAACGCTCTGACAGAGGATCTCGGCCTTGCAGGCGACATTACCTCTATGGCGGTCCTCCCGGTGGATCACCGTTCGACGGTGCAGATCGCCAGCCGCCGGGATGGGGTGATTGCCGGATTGGATGCCAGTGCCATCGCCTTCGAACTGGTCGATCCCGGCCTGGTCATGACCTGCCATGTCAGCGATGGGGCAGCGGTCAAGGCGGGCGATGTTCTGGCAACAATTTCAGGCTCCTCCCGTAGCCTTTTGACCGGCGAACGAGTCGCCCTGAACTTCCTCGGCCATCTCTCAGGCATTGCCACGGTGACGCGCCAAATCGTCGATGCCGTTTCCGGTACCAAGGCCGCTGTGGCTTGTACCCGCAAAACCACGCCGGGCCTGCGGGCGCTGGAGAAATATGCAGTGCGGATGGGGGGTGGCATGAACCACCGCTTCGCGCTCTACGATGCCGTGCTGATCAAGGACAATCATATCGCTATTGCTGGCAGCGTCACCCAGGCCATTCTGCGGGCGCGGACGGGCGTCGGGCATATGGTCAAAATCGAGGTGGAAGTCGATACGCTGGAGCAATTACACGAAGCGATGGGGATCGGCGTCGATGCGGTGCTTCTCGACAATATGACGCCGGAGCAATTGGGCCAGGCTGTGGAAATCGTTGCAGGCCGGTCGATCACCGAGGCATCCGGCGGCATTACACCGCAAACGGCAAGGGCCGTGGCGCAAAGCGGCGTCGATCTGCTATCGGTCGGCTGGATCACCCATAGCGCGCCGGTGCTGGATATCGGCCTGGATTTTGTCGAGGCGGAGTGAGGACACTCAGTTGGTGTCGTATCCGGCCTGTTGTTGAACATTCTGCTGGCTGTCTTTCAGCAGCAGTTCGACATCGGCGTTTACCCCGGCTTTCACCTGAAATTCCTTCTGGTAGATCCGATCCTTGTTGCGGGCGATCGCGGTGTAATTGCCTTCCGATAGAACCAGAACCGGATAGGCGCTGACGCTTTCGGCCACGGCATCGCCGGAAGAGGTCAGGATCGACCAGGCGGTATCGGCAATCGCTTCGCCACCGGGTTCCGAGACCAGCTTGAAATTCATCTGGGCGGCACGGTGCTGGAGCGTCGCCTCGGTGATCTTGCCGGCTTCGACCTTGATATCGGCGCGCACCAGCGCATTGACTTCGCCATATTGCGAGACGACGTGATAGGTGCCGGAATTGAGGCTGACGAGGGTATTGGGCTCGATATTGTCCATGATCAGGCCGCGATCATTGTCTTCAGGGCCATCGCCTGCGTAGATTTTGAATTTCAGTTTGGAGGGCTTGATGCGGGTATCGGGGCCGGAAACGGCATTCAAGACCATGCCGCCGGCATCCAGCACCATGACCTGCTTTTGCACTTCGCCGTCGGTAGGCACATCGAGCTTGCGGGTAACGCCCGCCCGCCCAAACGACACGTTGACGAAATAATCTCCGGGCGCCAATTGCAGTTCCGCCGAGCCGCCCTGGCTGCTGGCGACCATCGGCAATTTGCCGTCGCTGCCAGCAATCGGGCTATAGACTCGCCATTCCAGGCCTTGCTGCAAGGGCTGTCCCTCATTGTCGAGCTTTGCCTCAAACCGGATGAGCTTGGAATGGGACTGGGGGGCAGGGGCAATCGGCGTGGAAAACGCATTCAGCTTCGGCATTTTCGCCGTGCTATCCAATTGCTTGAATGATTTGAAAGCATCCTCGGCCATGCCGGGTCCGGCGCTTGCCGCCAGCAGCGAGGCCGCGAGGATCAGGGGAAGACGGCAGGAAAAAGATATCATATGAATGCCCGACCGATTCAACCGCGATGATTGGCGTGTTGATCGGCTGGTACTACAATCCGACCGCCAAGGCAAATTCAAGGCTTGCAATTTCCTGAATTTTCTACTCCAGTTTTCCCGTATTCGGGCTCCGAATTCCGACGCTTTCGCATGGCGGGCTTTCACAACGACTGATCTGACTTTCTTCAAGGCTCCGCCGATCTTCAAGGAAAAGACGTTAACATGTACGAACATATCACCCTTCTCGATTATTTGGCCACCCGTCGTTCCGTTCCGGCTTTTCAGATGTGCGAGCCCGGTCCCTCCAGATTAGAACTTGAATCTATCCTAAAGCTTTCGGTACGCGTGCCCGATCACGGCAAGATCGCACCCTGGCGCTTCATCGTCTATCGCGGCGACAAGCGGGTTGAAATCGGCGAGGCGCTGCTGGCCATGGCATTGGAGAAAAAGCCGGAGCTGGATGAGGAGATGGTCAAGGTGGAGCGCGCCCGCTTTACCCGCGCCCCTGTGGTGATCGGCCTGATCAGCACGGCGGGACCGCATCCCAAGGTGCCGGAATGGGAGCAGGTCATGTCGGCGGGTGCCGTCTGCCTTAATCTGCTGATGGCGGCCAACGCCCATGGCTATGTGGCCAATTGGCTATCCGAATGGTTTGCCTTCGATGAAAAGGCGTTTCCCTTGCTGGGTATCAAGCCGGGCGAGAAGGTGGCGGGCTTTATTCACATGGGGTCCACGACATTTCCGATTGTCGAGCGCCCGCGTCCGAGCATAGATGACGTGGTGAGCTGGATGGGAGACACGGATTGATGTTTTACGAAACCAAGACCAACGCCCATGGCATGGCGCACGATCCGTTCAAGGCCGTGGTCTCGCCACGTCCTATCGGCTGGATTGGATCGAAGGGCCGGGATGGATCGTTCAATCTGGCGCCCTATTCCTTTTTCAACGCCATTTCCGACAAGCCGAAAATGGTGATGTTTTCCTCCTCCGGCCGCAAGGACAGCCTTCGCAATGTGGAGGAAACCGGCTGCTTCACGGCCAATTTCGTCAGCAGCGACTTAGGTGAGGCCATGAACCGGTCTTCGGCACCGGCAGCTTATGGCACGAGCGAATTCGATCTTGCCGGGCTGACCCCGGTCATGGCCCGGCTGGTGGACGCGCCTTATGTGGACGAAGCCTATGCGGTGCTGGAATGCAAGGTCACCGAGGTGATTTCGCCAAAGACGCTGTTGGGCGAACCCAGTGAGAATTTCGTGGTGTTCGGCGAAGTGGTCGGCATTCATCTGGCCGACAGTGCCATGCGCGATGGCCGGTTCGATGTGACGCTGGTGCAACCGCTATCGCGGCTGGGCTATCTGGACTATGCGGCCGTAACCGAAGTGTTTCAGATGGTGCGGCCCTCAAAGGCCTGATTTTGGTGGTAAGGCGGCGCGGATCATTTCGACTGCCTTGCCGCTATTGCCGATCAGCGCGCCGAATCCTCGCTTAACCAGATCGGCTTCGGCGTCAGCATTTTCCGAGCTGAACGGTTGGATAATCGCAGGCAGATTGGCGCTGGCGGCGGCCAGTTGCACAAGGCTGCGGCAGGTTTCCAGAACCGGCTGGGCATGGTGCGGTGTCTCGGCCTGGATGGCGGTGACAACCGCCCCTTCATCCAGGCCAAGGCCGATCAACCGAGCCGAACTGGCGGCGATGGCGGATGCCTGGAAAAAGCCGGACGGGTTGCCGCCGAGAAGGGCAATGAAGGGTGTGCTGCCATCGGCAAGCCCGGCTCTTGCTTCTTCGACCCGCAAGAGTGCATCCAGTCGCTGGCTATCGGCGGCTGTTGATGCGTCCGTCAACACCAGCCCATCCGGCTTCAGCGCCATCAGCCGGGCGAGAAGAGCGGCGAAGTCATCATGGTCCAGTCCGGCAGAGAGATGAAACAGCACGGGCAGGGCGGACGACGGGTTTTTTTGTCGCCAGCTGGCATATACTGCGGCTGGATCAGTGCCGCCAAAAATCAGTGCATCAGGGACATCGGATGAGTCCCCTTGTTCTGTCTCGATCAGCAATAGCACCTGGCAATGTTTGTCCCTGAAGAAAAGCAAACACAGATCCTTCCGATCCTCATGGTTAATCGACATGGTGAACCAATCTTAAACTTTTCTCGCATACCATAATGGCAATGGGTCGGGTTTTGTTTTGATTGGGGTTGTCAGTGCTTGTAAAGGCTTTCTTTCGCTGGTCTGAAACCGCAAAGGCGTGCGATCGGGCGAAGGCCGCCAATGCGCTGGGCCGGGCCTATCTCCATTCACCGATGAGCGAAGACGATCGGCGCTCCACCTCTGTCGCCATGACCTATCTTCTGGACGATCCCTCACCCAAAGTGCGGCTGGCACTGGCCGAGGCTCTGGCCTGTTCGGCTGAGGCGCCGCGCGCCATCCTGGTGCCCCTCTGTGAAGACCAACCGGAGATCGCCTCGCGGGTGATTCTCTGCTCGCCCGTGTTGCAAGACCGTGACCTGGTCGATCTGGCCGGTCGAGGCAGCGGCATGACACGGGCCTTTATTGCCGCGCGTCCGCAGCTTTCCTGCGCCGTGGCCGCCGCTCTTAGCGAGATTGGCGACGTGCCGGAATGCCTGGTGCTGCTCGATAATCCCACCGCCGCCGTTTCGCCTTTCAGTCTGCTGCGGCTAGCCGAACGCCATGGCGCTCATGATGGGGTGAGGGGCGTGTTGCTGGAGCGGCTGGACTTGCCGGGCCGGGCGAGGCATCTGCTGGTTTCACAGGCCAGTCAGGCGCTTGCAGCCTCCGGCCTGCTGCGGTTTTCCCTTGGGGAAAGCAAGCTCACTCGGCTGAACCGCGAAATCGGCGTCAGCGCAGCCGCAGTGATTGCCGGTGAAGTCAGCTTTGATGAAATTCCCGATCTGGTCGAGCAGATGCGCATCAATGGCCAATTGACGCCCGCCTTGCTGATCGAACTGTTGTGCCGGGGCAAGGTGGATTTCTTTGCCAGCGCTATCGAATCGCTGAGTGGCTTACAGGAGCGCCGGGTGCGCTCGATTCTGGCGACGGGCCGCATGCATGCTGTGCGAGCGCTGCTTCTGTCCGCCGGTCTTGACCACACAATTGCACCGCTGTTCGTTGAGGCTGTGCTGCTTTGGCGTCATGCCGTGCAAACGGCGACCCATGGTGAGATCGGCAGCATTTGCCAGCCGCTTCTTGCCAAGGGCAACAAACTGGCGTCTAGCGATGCAGCGCGGCAATTGCTGGATCTGGTGGAAACCATGCTTCACCAGGACGAGCGTCGACAGGCCCGCCAATATGCCGCTCATCTTGTGGTCGATGCTGCCTGATCTCTTCTGGGATGTGGTCGTTCCGCGTTATTTGGTCAGTTTTTTTGCGGCCCAGGCATAGGTATCGGTGACCACATGTACCGGGGTGGTAAACACCATCTTGATATCTTCCTTGCCGGGCAGAACCTGTTTTACATTGTTGATGGCACGATCCGCCAGAGACCGCTTTTCAGCTTCCGGTACCGGATCGGCTGGCGTTGCTGGGACCGCTGTCACGGTCGTCTGGGGAGGTGTCACCGTCTGCTGCTGACAAAAGGCAACGACGCTGGGGAAATTCACATTGGAATATTGCCCCAGCACATTTTCCGTATCGCGATTGCACAATTCCACCGAAACCCAGCGCTGCTCGGCGGTGGCGATATACTGGCATTGGCTGACGCTGTCATTGCATCCCAGAATGGTCATGATCACGAGTGAGGCTTGCATCGGCTCGTCCTTCCAGTCAGTAAAGTTATCAGTAACGCAACAAGATTGGCGCAACCAAGACCAATCGGCCCTCGGACAAAAAAATTATAATACATAATCTTTTTGTCCGGTTGGGTGGTCTTTCAGGATCGACAGATGTCCATGAACATTTCCTCCTTGGCAATCACCATTGAACCGCCCCGCCAGCCCGACGTGATCCGGTTGCTGGATCTCTCCGATGCTTATATGGCTGCACTCTATCCAGCGGAAAGCAACCATCTTCTCGACGTGTCATCCCTGGAAAAGCCTGATGTCCATTTTTTCGTGGCGCGCCATGAAGGGCAGGTGGTGGGCTGCGCCGCCATTGTCGAGGCTGGCGATGGCACGGCGGAGATCAAGCGGATGTTTGTCGACCCGCAATCAAGAGGCCTTTCCCTCGGCAAGAAGCTGATGGCAGCTTTGGAGGACCAGGCAAAAAAGCTTGGCCTTGAAGCGCTGCGCCTTGAGACGGGTATCAGCCAGCCGGAAGCCATTGGTCTTTACCGAAAAGCCGGCTTCCAGGAAATCCCGCCATTCGGCTCCTACCGTCCCGATCCGCTCAGCCTGTTCATGGAAAAACGCCTGGAAAATCCATCAGCTTGAATAGGCCAAGCCCAAAATCTGTTTGGGTCCGGCCTTCTTCGTTGAAGGGTTCAAATATCCAGATTTTCCGCAAAGGCGGCCCGTTCCTGAATAAACCGGAAGCGGGCTTCCGGTTTTGTGCCCATCAACGCGTCCACGGCATCACGGGTGCCTTCGAAATCGACATCGTCGATCTCGACTTTCAGCAGCATCCGCTTGGCTGGGTCCATGGTGGTTTCCTTCAACTGGGCCGGCATCATTTCACCGAGACCTTTGAAGCGGCCGATTTCGACTTTCTTGCCTTTGAAGGTGGTTTCCATCAGTTCGGCACGGTGGGCGTCATCGCGGGCATAGACCGTCTTTGCACCCTGGCGGATCACGTAGAGCGGCGGCACGGCGAGATAGAGATGATTGCCCCGGATCAGTTCCGGCATTTCCTGATAGAAAAAGGTTATCAGCAGCGAAGCGATATGGGCACCGTCCACATCGGCATCGGTCATGATAACGATGCGCTCATAGCGCAGGTCTTCATCACGATATTTGGTGCGGGTGCCACAGCCGAGCGCCTGGATCAGGTCGGCGATCTGCTGGTTGGCCATCAGCTTTTCACGGCTGGCGCTGCCAACATTGAGGATTTTGCCTCGCAGGGGCAGAATGGCCTGGTTGGACCGGTTACGGGCCTGCTTGGCCGAGCCACCAGCCGAATCGCCCTCGACGATGAACAGTTCCGCGCCCTCGGCGGTGTTCTGGGCGCAATCCGCCAGCTTGCCGGGCAGGCGCAGCTTGCGCACCGCTGTCTTGCGGTTGACTTCCTTTTCCTTGCGCCGCCGCAGCCGTTCCTCGGCCCGCTCGATTACCCAGTCTAGCAGCTTGGCAGCTTCATTTGGATTGTCGGCCAGATAATGGTCGAACGGATCGCGCAGGGCGTTTTCAACCAGTCGCTGGGCTTCCACCGTCGCCAGCTTGTCCTTGGTCTGACCGACGAATTCCGGCTCGCGGATAAAGACCGACAGCATGCCGACCGCCGAGATCATCACGTCATCGGTGCTGATCTGCTGGGCGCGCTTGTTCTGAGTCAGTTCGGCATAATTCTTCAAGCCTTTGGTCAGCGCAATGCGCAAACCGGCCTCATGCGTGCCGCCTTCGGGCGTCGGGATTGTGTTGCAATAGGAATGAACCTGCGGATCGCCGCCATACCAGGTAATCGCCCATTCCATTGCGCCATGGCCGCCGGTCTTTTCGGTCTTGCCGGCAAAAATTTCGCGGGTGACGGTAAATTCCTTGCCCAGGGTCGCGGCCAGATAATCCTTCAACCCGCCGGGGAAGTGAAACACTGCCTTATCCGGGATATCGCCGCCGGTGGTCAAAATCGCCGGATCGCAGGACCAGCGGATTTCCACGCCGCCGAACAGATAGGCCTTGGAGCGGGCCATGCGGAAAATCCGGCCCGGATCGAATTTTGCGTGATCACCGAAGATCTGCGGATCGGGGTGAAAGCGCACCCGCGTACCACGCCGATTATGGACATCGCCCAATTCTTCTAGCCCGCCCAATGGCACACCGCGCGAAAACCGCTGGCGATAGAGCTTGCGATTGCGTGCCACTTCCACTTCCAGCAGATCAGACAACGCATTGACGACGGATACGCCGACCCCGTGCAAGCCGCCGGAGGTCTCATAGGCCTTGCCGTCGAATTTGCCGCCCGCATGCAGCTTGGTCATGATCACTTCAAGGGTGGATTTGCCCGGCACCTGCGGATGCAGTTCGACAGGAATACCGCGACCATTGTCGGAAACCGTCAGGAATCCTTCGGCATCCAGATGGACATCGATGAAATTGGCATGGCCAGCCACCGCCTCGTCCATCGAATTGTCGATGACTTCAGCAAAAAGATGGTGCAGAGCCTTTTCGTCCGTGCCGCCGATATACATGCCGGGACGCATCCGTACCGGCTCCAGCCCTTCCAGAACGCGGATGGAGGACGCACCATAATCGTCGGGATTGCCGGTGGAGGCGGGCGTGGCTGAGCCGAAAGCCACTGCCTTGGCCGGGGTCTCCGGTTGGGCGGGGGCAGTGGCGGCAACCGTCACATCGGCAGCACCTTTCTGCGTCTTCGCCGGCTTGGGGGGCGTTGACGGCAGGGCGGCGAAAAGGTCGTTGTTATCGTCCATGATCTTGTCTGTCATTTGCTTGTGGTCTTCAGCGGAGCGCCGTGAAGAATTTTGTCTTGCTATTGGGCCTACGCTCGTCCGTCCCTGGCGCTTTCGGCGCAGTTTCCGGTTTGTTCCTGATTAGCCCATATCCTCGGCAACAATCAACCGATTGTGTCCATGCGCGCCCATTCCTTTTATTGCCTGTTGCGGCAAGGACGCGGGAGAATTATGTCGCACTTGGTCAAACCATGTCCATTCAGCCTGTTTTCAAGGAAAACTTTTGCGTTTCTCGTGACGGCGTGGCAAGGCTGCGCCGTTAAGGAGACCTGATCCCGATGCGGATGTCCACAGTTCATTTGTTCGCCCCCGTGGTTCTGGCCGCTCTCTGCTCGGTCGCCAGCTCTTTGCCTGCAACGAGTGCGCCTGCCGTTAGCCTCAAACCGTTCAAGGACGAGCTGTTTTCCGGTCAGACCGTGCTGGAAAGCCGCGACAAGGGCGATTTCCAGACTATCGACTATCAGGAAATGCGCGACATCAATGGCCGCGACGAAATTCCTGAGCGCCGGGTCAAATCCGCCTACGTCTCGCTTGGTGTGCGTCACCAGCAGAAGGATGAGACGCTGGATCTCGGTGATGCCGGCAAGCTGGATGTGACGAGGACCGGACCCTCGGATGGTGCGGCCTTCACGGTGATCTTCATTCACGGCCGGGGCGGGGACCGCCGCCTTGGAGCCGATGACTACAAATTCGGCGGCAATTTCAACCGGCTGAAAAACCTCGCCAGCGACAATGGTGGAACCTATTACGCACCTTCCGTCCGATCCTTCGACCAATCGGGGGTAACGCAGGTCGCGGCTCTGATCGATTATGCCTCGGCCCATTCAGGCGGCCGTCCAGTGGTGCTATCCTGCGCGTCCATGGGCAGTTTCATCTGTTGGGGCCTGACCCGTGACGAGCGAATCGTTGCGAAACTGTCCGGCATGGCCATTCTGGGCGGTGCCAGCGATCCGGATTTTACCGCCAGTGCAGCCTTCAAACGCAAGCTGCCGATGTGGTTTACCCATGGCAGCCGCGACAGCGTCTATGCTGCCGGTGACCAGATCGCGCTTTACGAACGTCTGCACCGCACTGGCTATCCAACCCGTTTCACGTTGTTTCTGACCGGTTCTCATGGGACGCCGGTGCGCATGACCGACTGGCGCGCCGTGCTTAACTGGCTGATTCGCTAGAAACTGCTGTTTTTGGGAGCGCCAGGTTTCAATTTTCCCTGGCAAATTCCAGATCGAGCTGGGCTGATCCGCTCACGCAGACGCGGTTGCGCCCGCTGCGCTTTGCCTCGTAAAGGGCCGCGTCGGCGCGGTTCAGCAGGTCTTCCAACGAAACCGTTGCCGTGAGGCCTTCCGCTACGCCTAGACTGGCCGTTGTCACCTGGCCCCTGCCTTTGCCCAAGTGCGGGATGTTCATGCACTCGATTGACTGGCGGATGGCCTCTGCTGTGGCACAGGCGTCGTCGACATCGGTATTCGGCAGCAACACGAGCATTTCCTCGCCGCCGTAGCGGAAGGCGAAGCCTTTTTCACCGGCATTGTCGCGAATGCACTGGCTGACGGTTCGCAGACACTCATCCCCTTCCAGATGGCCGTGCACATCGTTGTAAAGCTTGAAGTCATCGATATCGAGCATAATGGCGCAAACACGTTTTGCCGGCGTTTTGCCTTTCCACATGTCGGTCGCAACCTGCACCAGAGAGCGACGGTTCAGCAGTCCGCTCAATTCGTCACGGGCGGCATTGTGTTCCAATTGCTGTTGCAGCAGGCCAGCGCGCAGCCTGTTGAGGAAATTCAATCGATCGGTATGTTCGAGAAAATAGGCACTGAGCGCCAGGAAAATCGCGATCGTGATGTAGAAACTGATCAGCCCGCTATAGGTGATGTCGTCGAAGGAGCCGTTCAGCTTTGCGGTTTTCAGCAGAACGCCGCACATCAGCGTCAGGCCGATCACCACGATATGAAACCGTGGCCGCAGCGCAATGACGAAGAACAGGAAGGCTGCGACATTGCCGTTCTGATAAACAAACATGTATGGGCTTTGGCTGTAGATTGCGACCGACATCGGCAGGAGAATGCTGAGTGTGCCAATTCCCAGCGACAGAAGTTCGTAATTAAGGGCTGTGCGCCAGCGTCTGACGGCAAGCACGCTGATAATTGCGAAAGGCGTGAAGATCCCGAAGCGTACGATTAGCAGTTTGTCGAACACATCGGCCATCATCGTCGCGTCACCGATGAAAACGGCGTCGTAGATAAGCGTGCCAACCACCGCCCAGAATGGTGTCAGTTTGACCCGATTGGCAACATATTCCTGAAGAAACTCCGCTTCTACGGCAGGGCTGAACCGCAACGCCGGGAAGCCGCGGGCAATTTGCCGGTCGATGGCTTCAAGGGATACGGTGGCCATTGCGGCTCTCCGGTTGACTAAGGGGAAACAAGCTTTCCGCATACGCCGAAATACCGCTTTGGAGAAGCGCCATCATCGAGAAACGTCAGAACAATTTAAAAAGTTTTGCCAAGACCTCATCGGGCACGCGGACAGTCCAGGATTTGGCTCTCAAGTCTATTGAATGAGACGGACCCTAAGCTTTTACTGCTGGCGTTTTTCTTATTCGGAAAAACCGGCTCCGGCCGTATCTGAAAAACTTTGTTTTAACCCCTAAAAACACAGGGTTAAGTTGCTATCCTGCATGAATTAACGGCATGTTGCATTGCAACTTGCCTTTTTTGCCGCCACGTCCTTTTATAGGGTGTCTATAGCCTGTCGCGTTCAAATGGAATCAGCTGAGCGATAACGGACATGCGGAAAACAAATAAAAGCGCGACATTGTTGAATCCAATAAATACGCCGCGCTTTAATGTGGAAGATTATTGTTTGTGATTTCCCTGGTGTCGGTTGAGGCGCAAAGAGCGGTTTCCAGCGAGCCAGGGTCATGGAATCAGGGTGGGTTGGATCGATATGACACCAGATGTACGTCCGCTTGTTGCGGGCAATTGGAAGATGAACGGAACCCGCGACGCGCTTGATCAGATCAAGGCGATGGCCGAAGGCGTGAAAGGGCCGCTCAGCGAAAAAGTGGACAGTCTGATTTGCCCGCCGGCCACGCTGCTTTACGTGGCAACCGCGCTCTGCGACGACAGCCCGCTGCTCATCGGCGCGCAGGATTGCCATCAGAATGCGTCCGGCGCCCATACCGGCGATATTTCGGCGGAAATGGTCGCCGATTGCTTCGGAACTCATGTCATTGTCGGTCATTCCGAACGCCGTACCGATCACGCAGAAACCGATCATCTGGTGCGTGCCAAAGCGGTTGCTGCCCATGCGGCCGGACTGACGGCCATCATCTGCATCGGCGAGACAGCCGATCAGCGCAAAGCAGGGCAAACGCTGGATATTCTCAAGCGTCAGCTCTCCGGTTCCGTGCCGGATGAAGCGCTTGCCGAAGATACGGTCATTGCCTATGAGCCTGTCTGGGCGATCGGCACAGGGGTTACGCCGACTGTCGCAGACGTGACCGAGGCCCACGCTTTCATGCGGGCCGAGTTGACGCGTCGCCTGGGCGATGAGGGTGCTAAAATGCGAATCCTCTATGGCGGTTCCGTCAAGCCCTCGAATGCCAGGGAACTAATGGGTGTTGCCAATGTGGATGGTGCGCTGATTGGCGGCGCAAGCTTGAAAGCCGCTGATTTCCTTGCCATATACGGTGTCTATTCGGATTTGACAGCCTGATCTTTGTTGAAAAGGGCTTTCTTTGCGGCGGCTCCTCGTGTAGAGAGCCGCCGAATGTTGTTTTGACTTGGCCCTACGTGGGCAGGATGGATCGTCCATGCAGACCGTACTGATCGTCATTCACCTCATAATCGTGATTTCGCTTGTCGGCGTCGTGCTGATCCAGCGGTCCGAAGGCGGCGGGCTTGGGATCGGCGGCGGCTCAGGCTTCATGTCGGCACGCGGCGCGGCCAATGCCCTGACCCGGACAACGGCTATTCTGGCGACGCTGTTTTTCATCACGTCGCTCGGACTTGGCATTCTCTCGCGCTTCGAGGCAAAGCCGACCGATATTCTCAATCGTATTCCGGCTGGCCAGCAGGCACCGTCCGGCAATATTCTTGACCAGCTGCCTGGCGCACCGGCGACAACTCCAGCGCCTGCCAATGGCGCTTCGACAGCGCCCGCACCGGCCCAGCCCGGCGCTGTTCCGACCGGCAACTGATCGGTCTGGTTCGTCTTCGCTCCGGCGGACTTAAACAGTCCGCCGGTTTTTCTTTGTGTGTATTGTCGCCGGTGTAAAAAAAACGCTGGCGGAATCAGAATCGAAACGGTATCCGGTGAAGCTCATGGCGCGATATGTATTCATCACAGGCGGCGTGGTTTCCTCTCTTGGTAAGGGAATAGCGGCTGCGGCACTCGGGGCTTTGTTACAGGCACGCGGTTATCGCGTGCGGCTGCGCAAACTGGACCCCTATCTCAACGTTGACCCGGGCACCATGAGCCCGACTCAGCACGGTGAAGTCTTTGTCACCGACGACGGTGCCGAGACGGATCTCGATCTCGGCCATTACGAACGCTTCACGGGGCGCTCAGCCACCAAGACCGATAACATCACCACCGGACGGATCTACAAGAACATTATCGACAAGGAACGGCGCGGCGATTATCTCGGCGCAACGGTTCAGGTCATTCCGCATGTCACCAACGAGATCAAGGACTTCATCGTTGAGGGCAATAGCGACTATGATTTCGTGATCTGCGAAATCGGCGGCACGGTGGGCGACATCGAGGCCATGCCTTTCGTGGAAGCCATTCGTCAGCTGGGCAACGAGCTGCCACGCGGCGCTGCGATCTATGTGCATTTGACGCTGATGCCTTACATTCCAGCGGCTGGCGAGTTGAAGACCAAGCCGACCCAGCATTCCGTCAAGGAATTGCAGGCTCTTGGCATTCATCCTGACATTCTGTTGGTGCGCGCGGATCGCGAGATTCCGGAGCCGGAACGTCGCAAACTGTCGCTGTTTTGCAATGTCCGTCCATCGGCGGTTATTCAGGCGCTGGATGTTGCCAATATCTATGACGTGCCCATGGCCTACCACAAGGAAGGACTGGACAATGAAGTCCTGGCCGCTTTCGGCATCGAACCGGCTCCCAAGCCACGACTCGATGCCTGGGAAGAGGTTTCCAACCGCATCCGCACCCCGGAAGGCGAAGTTACCATTGCCATCGTTGGTAAATATACCGGCCTCAAAGATGCTTATAAGTCGCTGATCGAAGCACTTCACCATGGTGGCATTGCCAACCGGGTGAAGGTCAAGCTCGAGTGGATTGAATCCGAGGTATTCGAGAAGGAAGACCCGGCGCCTTACCTCGAAAAGGTCCATGGCATTCTTGTGCCCGGCGGCTTTGGCGAGCGCGGGTCTGAAGGCAAGATCCTGGCCGCGCAGTTTGCGCGTGAGCGCAAGGTTCCTTATTTCGGCATCTGCTTTGGTATGCAGATGGCTGTGGTGGAAGCCGCCCGCCATCTGGCAGGTATCGAACAGGCCTCTTCGACTGAATTTGGTCAGACATCGGAGCCGGTCGTCGGCCTGATGACCGAATGGATGAAGGGCAATGAGCTTGAGAAGCGTTCTGCTGCCGGTAATCTTGGCGGCACCATGCGTCTTGGAGCCTATAAGGCTGCGCTGAAGAAAGATTCGCGGATTGCCGACATTTATGGCTCTACCGAGATTTCCGAGCGTCACCGCCATCGCTACGAAGTGAATGTGGATTACAAGCAACGGCTGGAAGACTGCGGTCTGGTCTTTGCAGGCATGTCACCTGATGGACTTCTGCCGGAAACGGTGGAATATCCCGATCACCCATGGTTCGTCGGCGTGCAGTATCACCCGGAACTCAAGTCCCGCCCTCTGGACCCGCATCCATTGTTCAAGAGCTTCGTGGAAGCGGCTCTGGAGCAAAGTCGGCTGGTCTGAGGCCGTCAAATATCAGGACAATACAGATAAAACCCGCCCGCAAGGCGGGTTTTTGTTTTGGATGGGGTTAAAGAAAGATCGCTGCCAGAGAAATTATTTCGCCACTCTATTGCAACTCATCACGATGGCAGTTCAGTAAGGTATTTCTAGCAAGAATGGGTTGAACTAGGACTATAACAAAATGAACACCGGACCGTCATTTCTTGGTTTTCCCGAGCGGCTCCCCGAGGGATGTAAACCCGAAATAGTGATTGTCGGTGCTGGTCACGGCAGCACCTATGCCGGACAGAATAGCGATGGTCATGCCTTGGCTCCAGATGCTATCCGCGTTGCCAGCCAGGAAGATGCGGGATTGATCGACCATTGGGATTTCGATCTTGGTGGTCCGCTTTTCGATAGCAAACCGGCTTGCTGCATCGATATCGGTAATATCCCGACCATCATGCACGATAATCTTGGCAACCGAACCAGAATCGAGGCGAAAACACGGGAGATCTTGGCGTCTTCGGCTGTTCCAGTCTTGTTGGGCGGCGATGATTCCATCCCGATTCCCTTTGTCTCAGGCTTTTCGCAGCAGGGGCCTGTCTGGGTGCTGCAAATTGATGCCCATATTGATTGGCGCGACGACAAAGATGGCGAACGATATGGCTATTCGAGCCCGATGCGCCGGATCAGTGAAATGCCGCATGTTGCCAGGATCGTGCAGGTTGGCATGCGTGGCGTCGGCAGCGCAGCTATTACCGAAATTGAGGCGGCGCAGCAGTATGGCAGTCGGATAATAACCTCTCGCACAGTTCACGCTCAGGGTATCGAAGCTGTGCTCCAGCACATCCCGGAGGGTGCGCATACCATCATCACTCTCGATTGCGACGGCCTTGATCCCTCGGTTATGCCGGGTGTGGCGGCTCGGACGCCTGGCGGTCTTACATATAACCAGGTCATCGAGCTGATCGCGGGGATCGGCAAGCGGGGAAGAATTGCCGGGTTCGATCTCGTCGAACTCTATCCTCCCGCAGACATTGATAACCTCTCCGCTTTGACCGCCGCCCGTCTTGTCGTCAATGTCATTGGTGCCATTGTTCGGCAGGGATGAAATTAGCACCAGCCGCTAAAAATTGAACTTTACAAACACAAAACCCCGGAGTTGCGCTCCGGGGTTTTGTTCATATTCAGATATTCAATCGCTGTCAGCTAAACCGGCCTGCGGCATGAGCGAGCATGGTATAAACCTTGCCGGTATCCGAGGTCAGATAGGACTGGGTGATCGACTTGTCGCGGTCGGTGCGAGCCACGTCGGACAGCAGCTTTTCGAAGTCGGCGATATAGCGGTCGACGGCGGTGCGGAATTCCGGTTCGCGGTCGTATTTACGCTTGATTTCATCAAAGGTCTGCTGGCCCTTCAGCGTGTAGAGGCGACGGGTAAAGACGTCACGCTCGCCGCGCTGGTAGCGGCGCCACAAATCGACCGAGGCATCGTGATCGATGGCCCGAGCAATATCGACCGAAAGTGAATTCAACGACTCGACCATATGGCGCGGGTTGCGGCTGTCATTGCTGCGCGGTGCTTCCCCAACTGGGCGAGCGGCTCGGGCAGGCGAGGTGATCGTCTGTTCCTCACGCGAAGCGCCTCGCAACAGGTCGCTGATCCAGCCGCCGGAGCCTTCGCCTGCAGCCGGTGCTGGCTGTTCGCTTTGCAGGCTGCCACGCAGGCCAAGCGGGCTGGCGGCAGGGCGTGTGGTTTGTTGAGGGGCTGGCGCTGCCGAAATTGCCGGTCGGGCAGGGACCGGAGCTGGTGCGGGCTGTGGGGCTGGAGCCTGGGCCTGAACCGTCGGCGCTGGGCGAACCGGTTGCGGCTGAACAGCAGCAGGGGCAGGCGCGGCAGCGCGAGGCGCTGGTGTGGAAATTTCCAGCTGCTGGGCACTGCGACCAACCAGTTGTGAAATATCCTGCAAGGCCTTGATCTGCTCGGCAACAGCACGACGCATGGCGCCTGCGCTTTCCTTGGCTTCTTCCGGCAGGTCGAAGGCGCCGCGTTTCAGTTCGGTGCGGGTCAGGTCGAGTTCCTGGCGGATTTCCTGGGCCGAACGACGGATCTCGTCGGTGGCACCGGAGAAGCGGCCAAGCGCATCCTCGACAGCCGACCGCACGGCTTCGCGCATCTGGTTGGCCGTGCCATCCGATTTCTGGCCGGCCTCGGCCAGGATACGGTCGACATCGGCGAGCGATGACGACAGGCCACCACGCAGACGGTTTGCCAACTCGCTGGAGCGCTTTTCCGCATCACCCAAGGTGCGCTCAATGGCGCGGGTGGCATCTTCACCAGCCGAAAGCAGTGAGTCACGCATGGAGCCAGCGGCGGATTTGGCTTTTTGTTCGGTCTCTCCGAGGATCTGGCCGATATCCGCAAAGGATGTTTCAATCCCCTGACGCAGGTTTCCTGCTACCTGGCTGGAGCGCTGCTCAGCCTGGCTGAAGGCGCCATCGACCATCGCGGCCAGCGACTTCATGGTATTCTCGATCTCTTCCGACCGCTTGACGATGCCGATGGACAGGTCGCGCAGGGCCTGCTGACGCTCTTCCAATGTACCGGCAAGGTTGGACTGCGCTGCACCAAGCAATTCGGATGCCTGACCAAGCACTTTCGCATGATCGCCGAACCGGCCGACAATGCCCGTCACCTGAGACAGGGCTTGGTTAGAGACATTGGACAGCCGTTCCAGATTGCTCTCCAGCAACCGGCCAGAGGTTGCCAAGACATCGGCGGCCTTGTGGGTGGTCGCGGCCAGGCGGTCTGTTGTTGCGCCAAACTGGCGGTCAGCATCGGCCATGGATTGGGTGGCCTGTTCGACGACTGCGTGCAATGTCTGGTTGGTTTCGCTGATCCGGTCGATCATCTCGCCAGCGCTGGATGTCAGGCTGTTTTCCGCAGCATTCATCTGGCGGGCGGCTTCGGCGGCACGGGCGGCCAGAGCATCAGCCAGCTTGGCATTTTCCTGGCGCAGGCTATGCGCACTCTGGTCGGCGGCCTGAGCGATCCGTTCGACGGCATCGCGGCCAACCTGCGCGTATTGCTCGACGGTTGGCTTGGCTTTTTCCTCGATCAGGCGTGCCAGTTCCGACGTGCGGCCTGAAAGCATCGAATTCAGCTCGCGGGTGCGCTCATCCAGAGTGGTGCGGATGGCATTGCCACGGGCATCCAGTGCCTTGTCGACGCTGTCCAGGGCGTCGGTCATGTCACCGGTTGTTGCAGACAGCGCGGCGCGGATCGCCGTGGCGCGTTCTTCCAGGGCCTTTTCGGCATCGGTCAACGTGCCAGCGATGGCGCCTGCCTTGGCAGTAATGGTGGCTTCGGCCGCCGAAACCTTGCTGACGATGGCATCGCCAGCGTCAGAGAAGCTTTGGGCAATCTGCGCGCCTTGGCCGGCGAGCCGGTTCTGGGTGTCGGAGATCCGGCGTGTGAGGTCTTCCGCCTGTTCGCGGACCGAACGGGTGAATTCCTCGTTGCGGGCATTCATGGTCTCGGAGAATTCCTGGCCGGTCCGGCCCAGCAATTCGGCGGATTTTTGCGCCTCACTGTCTATCTCACGGGTGGCGCCGATAACGGCTTCGCGCAACGATGAGGCGAGACCTGCGGCCTTGCCTTCGATGGTGTTGTTCACATTCTGCAAGCCGATATTCAGCGCGCGATCCATGGTCGACAGGCGCTCGTCGATAGCAGACGTGCGGCTGTCAAAGGTATCCGTGACGCGCTGTGTGGCGTCGCCCAGCGTCTGCTCGATCCGCTGGGTCGCATCGGTGGTAACGCGCTCCAGGTCGGAAACCTTTTCGGAGAGTTTGGCAGCAACATTGTCACCGGCATTGTTGACCTTGAGGTCGACGCCTTCGAGGCTGCCCTGAATACGCTGTTCGAGACTGCCAAGGCTGGTTTCGATCCGGGTGCCGGTTTCGGACAACCGGTTGGCGACGCCGTCCAGCGAGCCTTCAACCCGTGTGGAGAACTCTTCCGCCGTGCGGCTGATTTCGCGGGCAGCCTGACCGAATTCTCCGGCAATGGCGCCAGCCGAACCGCGCAGCCTGTCCTGAAGATCACGGCTTGAAGCGTCGATGGTGGCGCGCAGATTGTCCTGCTGCTCTTCCAGCGACATTTCCAGCATGCCAGCACTGGCGGCAATCGACGCGCCGATGGCCATGCCCTGTTCGTTCAGGGTTTCTTCCAACCCGCTACGGGCATTCTGCAGGGCATTGGTGATGGCATTGCCACGCTCGTCCAGCGTCTGACGCAGGCGATTGTGATTGTCTTCGAAGGTGGTTTCCAGCCGCGAAACACTGCCGGTAATGTCACTCTCGATCCGCGAGACGCCAGACCCCAATACCTGTTCAACCCGGTCGGTCGAGCGGCCAAAGACCTGCTCGACGCGGTCTGTGGATTGGCCAAGCGTTTCGGTCAAACGGCTGGAATGGGCTTCCAGTGACTGTTCAAGACGGCCCTGGTTTTCTTCATAGGCGGCCCTGATATCATCAGCCTTATTGCCGAAGGCGAGCGCCATGCGCAGATCGGCTTCCGTGGCGGTATCCATCACCTGGTTGATACGGCTGTCGAGCATTTCCGCCAGACGACCATGGTTAGCTTCATAGGCTTCACGGATCTGGTCGGCCTTGGAACCAAGCGCCTGCTGGACACGGCTATCGGCAAAGCCGACCGTTTCGATCAACTGGCCAAGCTTGGCATCAATGGTTCCAGCCAGTCTCGCTTCGCTATCTTCATAGACAGAGCGGATCGAATCGACCTTGCTACCCAGTGCAAACTCGATGCGCATATCGGCTTCTGCCGCCACATCGCTGAGCTGCTCGACCTTGCTATCAAGGGTCTGTGCGAGGCGGGCCTGGCCCTCCTCATAGACGGCGCGGAGCTGGTCAGCCTTGGAGCCGAAGGCTTGCTCGATACGGCTGTCGGCAGTGCCGAGTGTCTCGGTCAGAGCGCCGAGCTTGGCATCGATTGTGCCGGAAAGGCGCGTTTCGCTCTCCTCGTAGACAGCGCGGATCGTGTCCATGCGATTGCCGAGCGCCAGTTCGATGCGCATGTCGGCATCGGAGGCGGCGTCGCTGATCTGCTCAATCTTGCTGTCGAGCGTGCGAGCGAGACGGGCTTCGCTTTGCTCATAGGCGGAGAGAACCTGATCGGCCTTGGTGCCGAACGCCTGTTCAATACGGTTGTCGGCATTGCCCAGTGTTTCCGTCAGGGCGCCGAGCTTAGCGTCAATGGTGCTGGAAAGGCGGCTTTCACTCTCTTCGTAGACAGCGCGGATCGTGTCCATGCGATTGCCGAGCGCCAGTTCGATGCGCATGTCGGCATCAGAGGCGGCATCGCTGATCTGTTCGATCTTGCTGTCGAGCGTGCGAGCGAGACGGGCTTCGCTTTGCTCATAGGCGGAGAGAACCTGATCGGCCTTGGTGCCGAACGCCTGTTCAATACGGCTATCGGCATTGCCGAGCGTCTCGGTCAGGGCGCCAAGCTTTGCATCGATTGTGCTGGCCAAACGGCTTTCGCTGTCTTCGTAGACGGCGCGGATCGTGTCCATGCGCGTGCCGAGAGCCAGTTCAATGCGCATATCCGCATCGGATGCGGCGTCGGTGATTTGGTCGATCTTGCTGTCGAGCGTGCGGGCGAGACGGGCTTCGCTTTGCTCATAAGCCGAGAGAACCTGATCGGCCTTGGTGCCAAATGCCTGTTCAATGCGGTTATCGGCATTACCGAGTGTCTCGGTCAGAGCGCCAAGCTTGGCATCGATTGTGGTGGCCAAACGGCTTTCGCTGTCTTCGTAGACGGCGCGGATCGTGTCCATGCGGTTGCCAAGCGCAAGCTCGATGCGCATATCGGCCTCGGTCGCTGCATCGGTAATCTGGTCGACCTTGCCGTCGAGCGTACGGGTGAGGCGCGCTTCGCTTTCTTCATAGGCCGCACGGATCGCATCTGCCTTGTTGCCGAAAGCAGCCTCGACACGGCTATCGACGACCAAGGCCGTCTGTTCGAGTTGCTCGACCTTGGCATCGAGAACCGATGTCAATCGCTCATGGTTTGTTTCATAGGCGGCGCGGATCGCATCAGCCTTGTCGCTGAGGGCGGCCTCAATGCGGGCATCGGCACCATCGGCGGCCTCGATGATCGTCTGTGCCTTGCGGTCCAGCGTGTCGGCCAGACGGCTTTCGGAGGAAGTGACAGCTTCGACAATGCCGGAAGAGGCATTTTGCAGCAGGTCGGAAATGCGATCATGGCTTCCGGTGAGCTGGTTGATCACGGCTTCCGAGCGGCTGCCCAGCGTTTCGTCGAACCGGGTCTGGCTAGTGTTGAGGGCTTCGGTCAAGGCTGTGCCACGTTCGGCCATGATCTGGTCGATGCGGCTCTGCGCGTTAGAAATGGTTTCGTCCAGTTCGCGGCGGCGGCGCTCGAGAGCCTCCGCCAGTTCCCGCGAATGGCTGGAAAGGGCTTCGGTCAACGCCTCCTGATTGCCGCCAAGGGTTGCGGCCAGCGCGAAAGACTGATCGGTCATCGTATTGCCGAGACGGTCGATCGATGTGGTCAGCATGCCGTCAATGGCTTCCGAGCCACCCGCCATGGTTTCGTTGATGCGCAGCAGGCTTTCGTTCAGCTTGCTGTCGAGTGTGCCGGCGCGCTGGTCGAAGGCGGTGGCGAATTCGGTCATCCGGTCGTCGAACGTGGCGTTGATCTGGCCAATCGTTGCCTGCATCCGGTCTTCAAACAGGCCGGAGCGAATGTCGATATCGACAAGCGCATCTTCCGCATTGGTCTGCAAGCTCTGGCGGAAGGAAACGGACTTTTCTTCAAGAGAGGCGTTGAGGCGAGACAGCGCGCTATCCAGACTGCCGCTGATCGTCGCTTCGCCCTGGGTGAAGCTCTGGGCGATTTCACGTGTGCGGGCAACCAGTGTTTCGTTCAACTGGCGGGCGCGGTCGTTCAGCGCTGCATTGAGCTTTTCGGTATTGGCATCCAGCGTCGAGGCGCGAGTCTCGAACTGGCGCAGGATTTCTTCCCCATGGCTGGACATCGAGCCGGTGAGAGCCTGTAAACGGGTGTCGAATTCGCTCGACAGCGAGAATCCGGCGGCTCCCAGCGTCTGGACCATTTCGTCGGTCTTGGCGGTCAGCAGCGAACCGAGTGTCGTGGCAGCGGTGTTGGATTTCTCCATGATCGTCGCGGCGCGCATATCGATCATCGAGGCAAAAGCTTCGCCTGAGGTCGCCAGGCGAATGCCGATTTCCTCTGTCGCCAGCGACAGGTCTTCCTTCAACTGGTCATGGGCGCCGACGATGGAAGAGCGGATGCGGTCGGCATGGTTGACGATGGCGTCGCGTTCCGCCGACAATTCCTGCACGAGGCTGCGAACCCGAAGCTCGTTATCGGTATAGCTGCGCTCCAGCGCCGTCACCTCGGAATGAACCAGGGTTTCCAGCTCGGTGGCACGAGCGATGGTGCGCTCGATGCCCTCGTTCATCGCCGAGACTTCACGGCGCACGGCCTGACCGACTGACATGATCCGCTCGGAGGCGACTGTTTCCGGCTCGGACAGGCGTAAGGCGACTTCCGCCATGGAGCGGGCGGCGTTGCGCATGTCCTGTGCCCGCGACATCATGATGGCAAAGGAAAAGAACACGAAGATCGGCAGAACCGTGCCGACGAGAATGGCGATAATGCCTGGATTAGCGAAAATGGCGGCCACGCCGCCGCTCCAGATCTGCGAGCCATACAGCAATTGCGACAGAGCCAGGCCGCCGGCGCCCCAGAGCAACGATACGATGGTGGCATTGCGCAGCGCGCCGCCCATCGAGCCGCCGTCAAGCGATTTCAAAACAGCGGATGAACTGCGGCGGGACGCATCATTGGCAGGTGCAAGGGCAGGGGATTTGGGCGCAGGATCGGTGGGCGTAGCGGAGGCGGGTTTGGGGGGCTTTGCGGCTTTCGCCTGGGCAGCGGCACGCACTCGGTCTTTTTCTAGGGCACTCGTGTCGGCTTGCGGCATGGATGGCCGTGGTGCAGGCTTGGTCTGTCTCGGTGTATCGGACACTTTTGCCTCCGCCGCTGCAGGCGCGGGGCTGCGCACCGGCGTATCGTCTTCTTCCTCGAAGTCGATCCTCAGGGCTGCCTCGAGGGCCTGGAAAGCGCTATCGTCAATCGACTCGCTTGTCTTTTTGGTCGCCATAGGTACGCCTCGCTTACGCCTACTCAGGCCGCATTGCCCGACCGGATTGCTTATAAGGCCCGGCAAACGCAGCAAACACCTTAATCATCCAGTCCCCGCACCCATTTGGCCGGTTTTCCCGGCCATCCGGACTGAATTTTGGCAGATCTCGCTGGATTTGCGCATAATTCCCTAGTCTGCAATGGTCATCCATAGCACTCTAGGGACTAGCAGCAAAGCCTTGAGGTCATCTGCCTTTCTACCCGTTCCGTAGTGACACATTCCAGATACTGTTACAATTAACGGCACGGCTTATCCCAAAGAGATATCAGGCTTATTAACACAATTTAAAGGATCCCAGGTCGTGAAAACACATAATCTGACGGCCTTTAACGGAAATTAACCATAAGTAGAAATATCCGCAGGCGTCTGGCCCGAATTTAACCCCAATCCCACGATTGACAACCATCCTGAATATGAGAACCGTATCATAACAAAAAGGATCGTAAGGGTCATGGCTGCCGTCAATATCGCTTTCGAAGCTCCAGAAGTACAATCCGGACTGAGCCCGTCCAAGGCAAGACCGATCGATCTGGTCCATCTTGCCACGCAGACCATGGGCGACAAGGCCTTGGAAATCGAGGTTTTACAGATGTTTGCAAAGCAGGCACGCAGCTGTCTGCAAGGGCTTGCCAACGCATCCGCCGATCCGGTTGCCATTGCTCACCGCCTGAAGGGTGCTGCCAGCGCCGTCGGCGCGTTCAAGGTGGCAGAAGCTGCTGCCGAAGTCGAAGGCAAAGGCCCTGATGCAGCCCGGATTGCGGCGATTACCGCAACTGTGGTTGAAGCCGAGCATTTCATTCTGAAGCTTTGCCGTATCTGAACGGTCGTGAAGTATCCGCGCCAGTCAAGGTTTACAGGTTGCTATGCACCGGTTGACTGGTGTGCGGATTTGTCAGAAGACTGCGCGCCTGACGGCTGCGCCGGCCGCTGATATCAGCGGCCTTGTTCATCCGGCCAGAGTGTCGTCTTTGTCTTCATCGCCGCGACGTGCTGACTGTTGCGTGCGGCGTGCTCTTTAAAGCCCCGGATAGATCCCATGACCCAGTTGACCATTGTCGCCTTTGATGGCACCCGCTTTGACCTTGATGCCGCCGATGGCTCGACCGTGATGGAAAATGCCGTGCGCAATTCTGTTCCCGGTATTGATGCCGAATGCGGCGGCGCCTGTGCCTGTGCCACCTGTCATGTCTATGTCGACGAAGCCTGGGTAGAAAAGACCGGCGGTCCGGCGCCAATGGAAGAGGATATGCTGGATTTCGCCACTGATGTTCGGCCCAATTCCAGACTTTCCTGTCAAATCAAGATCGGCCCGGCGCTGGACGGTCTTATCGTGCATGTTCCCGAGCGACAGGGATAATCAACTCATTCGCTTTTCTCCTGTGAAAATGGCGCGACTTCTCACAGAGATCTATCGAAGACGCTGGATCAATCAGTCGTGATGGGCTTGCGTCTTCGTGTAGCGATACTTCAGCAGCCGCATGATCCGGTCGTTGAAATTAACCGCTTCGATGCGATCGAACCGCAACTGGTCAGCGTCGTGTTCCTGCGTTACCTGATCCGTCAACACTGAGACCTCTTCCTGTAGTTCTTCACAGGAGGTGGCGCTGGGCAGAGCCTTTAACTTTTGATCAAGGTCGCGGGCGTGCTGCACGGCGATTTCAGCGTGGCGCGATTCATGGCGATTGATATCGGCCGATAGCGTATCCCAGATCAATCCCAGTTGCGGATTGGCCGAATGGCGGTTTTTCCAGCGCGGCACAATGACCTTGATGGACACCGTCACCTTGATATTGCCAATGGCACAGCGACCGTCACGGCGAACATAGTCCATGGTGCCGCCAAATCGGATGCGGGTCGCGCCCGGGTGGCGGGTTCCTGTGCTGACCGTGTGCGGGCCTTTGCGCTCCAGTTCGTGGTCGAGATCAGTCGCTGTCCGTCCGCCAATCGGGAAATAGACGGTCGATTTGCGGACAATGGTTTCCGCCTGCGCCATGCCTGCCGTGCCGATGACCGCGAATACCATGCCGGAGACAATCACGCGGGAGACGAGCGCGGCACAAACCAGAGTGCCTTTTCTTTTGGTCATTGAACGTATCCACGACATTGAACTTGGTCCCGGTTTGAGGCATACAGCGCCGACATCGACTTGATGTGCCAGCCATTCTGAACAACCCTTGTTTTTCAAGGTGATCTTCACTGCGAATTTCAGCCGTTTCAAGGAAAGGCCGCATAAATCCCCGAACCCGACCGGATTTAAGGAAATATGCAGCTGGCATAAAGTGTTACGGCCAGTCTAGTTGCCTTGTATATGGCGCCCTGCGTCGTATCCGGCAACGGTCTTTTCTGCAAGGCATGGGGAAACAGCGTGAAGATCTCAAATCAGCAATGGCATCTCGCGCGTGGCCGCAGCCTGACGCTCGGGCCTCAGGCTCGGTTGATGGCGATCGTCAATGTGACACCGGATTCATTTTCGGATGGTGGCGCCCATTCCAGCCGTGACGAGGCCCTGCGTTTTGCGCTACAATGTCTCGAGGAGGGTGCCGATATCCTCGATATCGGCGGCGAATCGACCAGGCCAGGTGCCGATGCCGTCTCTGTCGCCCAGGAACAAGACCGAATCCTGCCGGTCATCGAAGCATTGGCACGCGAAACCAATGCGCTGATTTCGGTAGATACTTATCGGGCCGAGACCGCGCGGCTGGCACTGGCCGCCGGTGCCCATATCGTCAATGATGTGCATGGTTTGCAGCGTGAGCCGGAGATTGCCGATGTGGCTGCTGCAGCCGGGGCAGGGCTCTGCATCATGCATACCGGTCGAGGCCGCGACGTGCTGGCCGATCCAATTGCCGATCAGTTGCTGTTTTTCGAAAGCTCGCTTGCTATCGCCCGTAATGCAGATGTAGCAGCGCAGACGATTGTGCTCGATCCCGGATTCGGTTTTGCCAAGGAAACCGTGGAGGCCAATATCGGTCTGATGGCGCGCTGTCATGAATTGCTCGATCTTGGCTATCCGCTGTTGGTGGGGACATCGCGCAAGCGCTTCCTCGGCACATTGATCGGGCGCGACGCCACGGGGACCGGGCGCGACGCGGCGGGGCGCGATGCGGCAACGGCGGCAAGCTCGGTTCTGCTAAGGCTACAGGGGGCTGCCATATTCAGAGTACATGATGTAAGGACAAATCGCGATGCCTTGGCAGTAGCGGATGCAATGCTAACCATGGCCCCCGATGACGGGCCCGCCGCGCAGGCGCGGCTGCGGGAAGGACGGATCGATGGCTGAGACCTATACAATCACACTGAAGAATTGCGGGTTTTTCGCCCGGCACGGCCTGCATGAGCAGGAGAAATTTCTGGGCCAGCGGTTTTTCATCGATGCCGAACTGGAGCTGCGGTTTTCTTCGGCTCTGGAAACCGATGAACTGGCTGGAACGGTGGATTATGGCGTAGCCTTCAACCTCATCGAAGAAATCGTCACCGGCAAGCGGCGTTATCTGATCGAGGCTTTGGCGCTGGATATCGCCAAATCGCTCTGTGAGAGGTTCGAACAGATTCTGCGTGCGAAAATCACTGTGCGCAAGCCGAGCGCGCCGATTACCGGCATGCTCGATTATGTCGAGGTTTCCGTTGACCATCATCGATAAGCGCGCCCCGGTGATCGCAGCGCTCGGGCTGGGTGGCAATATCGGCGATCCGGCGCATGCCATGGCAGCAGCATTGAAAGCCCTGGATGAGCGCCCGGATTGTACGGTGTTGGCGGTCTCGCGGCTTTACCGCACGCCGCCCTGGGGGAAGCTGGATCAGGCGGATTTCTTCAATAGCTGCGCGCTGGTGCGCACCACATTGCCGCCATCCGCGCTGCTTTCGGTCTGTCTGGAACTTGAGCGTGTGATGAAACGCGAGCGTCGGGAGCGTTGGGGCCCGCGCACGCTCGATATCGACATTCTGCTCTACGGTGACCAAACTATCGAGGAGGATCACCTGTCAATCCCGCATCCGCGCATGGTGCAGCGAGCTTTCGTCCTTCAGCCGCTCTGCGATATCGGCAGCGACCTCGTGGTAGAGGGCAGATCGGTGGCAGATTGGCTAGGGCAGGCGGACGCCCATGATATCGTCGTCGCCGATACCGATCCACTCTGGTGGAAGAGGACCTGAATGCAAAAACCCGGCAATCTCTCGATGCCGGGTTTGAAAACTGTTACCGCCATTGAAAGTCAGTTTATTTCTTGATTGAGCCGACGGCCAACTGGTCAACCTGGCGGTTGAGCCGCAAACCAATGACCGGGATCATCCGGTCTTCGACCTTGACGGAAATAGTGACGTTCATGGCCTTTTCGTCTTCGATGCTGGCCACCATCGCGCCGTTCAGTTTGGCGCGGTTGATGCCCATGACCACCTTATCGCCATTCACCTGGCCGGAGATGATGTCGAGGCCCTTGCCTTCCGCACCGTCGAGGAACTGGCCGCTATAGGCGCCGCCCTTCATTGAAATCACCGCATTCATCGGCTGGGAAAACACGCCGACCCGGCACGTCCCGCCCAGCTTGATGCCAGCCTCTGCACCTTCGACAGGCTCACCCGTCAGATTGCAATTGAATTTTGTACCCTTGTACTTTCCAGCGACGATTTCGCCGGGTCCGCTCCAGACGCCGGAAACGGATTCGAAGAACTGGCGATCCTTCTGGGCAGCATCGGCAACGCCTGCCGGAAGGGCAATGGCGCAGGCAACGGCAAAACTGCCGAGTAGCAAAGAGAAACGGTGCGGCATCGGCTTTCCTTGGCGTAATCGACGAACACTTGGTTGCTGATTTATAATGCCAGGATGGTTAATATTTCCTTAGTTGCCACGGTTTCAATGCGGTTTGCGCCCTTTATCCCACAAGAGATGTCTTGAAGAAGGTTTTTCTGAATTTGTAAGGTTTACAATGCTTTGCTGTCGGGAGTGATGGCCGGTTTTAGCGCTGGCATAAAGTCTCCAATGCCTGGACGTCTTAACGCTTTGAACTCCAGGGGTCGGCAGAGGTCCATGGCGGCAATACCGATTCTCGCCGTCATCAGCCCGTTGATCACCCCTTCGCCAAGCCGTGCCGACAGCCGTGAGGCAAGGCCGTGACCCAGAACTTGTTGGGCAAGGCCATCGCCAATGGCAATCGATCCGGTCACGGCCAGATGGGCAAAGACATCGCGCAAGAGCCTCAACATGCCGATGGAGCCGGGGCGGCCTCCATAAAGTTCGGCCATGGCGCGCACCAGACGCACCACTTCAAACAGCACATAGGCAAGATCGACAAGGGCGCGTGGGCTGACGGCGGTGACCACAGACACCCGCTTTGAGGCATTGATAATCAGGCTTCGCGCTTTGGCATCCAGAGGTCCCAACAATTCCCGCTCGGCCAAGGCAATCAGATGCGGGGCATCGATAATGTCGTTTTCCGCAGCCTTCAACACGCTCCGGCCTCGCGCGGTTTCCGCCCGGTGCTGGGTCAGGTCTTCGACCTCCTTGACCAGTTTGCGTGCTTCACTGGCTGTACCCTGCAAGGAAAGTACGCTGGCGCGCTGTTTAATGGCCTGCACGGCATTCAGCCGGTAAATGCCGGCCAGTTCCCGGATCACCACGACTGTCAGCGCCAATAGGCCGATGCCCAGCAACGTTAGCGCAGTATAGCCAAGCCAGTCGGCGCGGGTGAAAAGATCGCGGATCAGATCGTCGATCCAGAGACCGATGGCGAAGGAGGCAAGCGCGCCGAATGCTGCACCGGCAAGCTTGCCGAAGGAAAAGCGGCGCTTGGCGGGTCTTGCAATTGGAACGATGGCCTCGTCTTCGCTCAAGCCTGCCAGGAACGGGTCTTCAGCATCGGGCGTGATCGTCACATTGGCATCGAAACTTTTCGGCGCGCGCCTTTGCGGCTCCGGCGCCTCGACAAAAGGCGGGCGGGCAGGGGAGGAAGATGGTTCCTCAAGCGAAAAGGCCGCAGGCCTGCGTGGCATCGGGTGTTGATCTTTTGGTGTTTCGCTCATGCCAGACGGTCTCCGAGGAGAAATTGCAGGGCGCGGTCGAGCCTGATGTGCGGAATGGACAGCTTTATGCCGCCGCCAGTTTCGTCCAGTTCCGGCGGGCGAAACCGGATAATGTTGAGATCCGGCCCGGTGTCTTTTCCGGATTTTGCCGCGTGAAACAGGCTTTCGATATTATCCGGCAGGTCGCCGGGAAAGACCGCTGTCTTGCGGTTGCCATCGAAGCGCTCATTGCCGATGGTTTCACCCTGCATCGGCGTGCCGACAACGACTGGCAGCAGATGACCATCCTGCTTGACGGTTGCCTCGCGCGTTGCCCGCACCGAGGCCAGGGCAACCACTTCGATGCCCGCGCCCGCCATGCCGATGGAAGTGATCGCCCCATCCACCAGGCGTCTGGTGACGGCCTGCAATTGCTCATGGCTTTCATGGTGCAAATGATCGGCCTTGGTGGCGGCCACCAGAACCTTGTCTATCCGCCGTCCAAGCAGACCCCGTAGCCAGCTGGAACTGCCAGGGCGAAAACAGGTCAGCACATCGGCCAGCGCCCGTTCCAGATCCTGCACGGCTTCCGGTCCGCGATTGATGGCCTGAAGCGCATCCACAAGAACGATTTGTCGGTCGAGGCGGGCGAAATGTTCACGGAAGAACGGTTTGACCACCACGCTTTTGTAGGATTCGAAACGCCGTTCCATCATGGCGCGGAGCGAACCCCTGACGATCTTGGTGTCCGGCTTCAGCGCCAGCGGTGCAAAGGTCAGCGCAGGCGATCCATCGAGATCGCCCGGCATCAGGAACCGGCCAGGCGGCAGCGTCGAAAGCGACCGCTCGTCGGCCTTGCAGGCTTTTAGATAGTCGGCAAAGGCCTCCGCCAATTGACGGGCCGTGGTTTCGTCGGCGGGTGCGTCCGGATCGACCCGGTTTGCCAATCCCAGCCAGCGCGCCGACAATTCCTTGCGGATACCGGTTTGGGCCAGTTCCACCGTATTGCGGCTGAAGGTCTCATAATCCTGAGCGAGAAGCGGCAGATCCAGCAGCCATTCGCCGGGATAATCGACGATATCAATGGCGAGCTTGCCGGAGGAAAATATTCGGCCCCAGCTGCTGGCACTCTGATATTCCACCACCAGCCGCAGTTCTGAAATGGCCCGGGTAGAACCCGGCCAAACCCGATCGCGGACCAGAGCGCGAATATGGTCTTCATATTGAAAGCGCGGCACGGCGTCATCCGGCTGCGGCTCCAGCGTGACGCGGGAAATCCGGCCTGATTGCAACGGCTCAAACAAGGGCAGGCGACCGCCATTCAGCAGATTATGAACCAGCGATGAGATGAAGACGGTTTTGCCGGCCCGCGACAGGCCCGTGACCCCTAGACGGATCGTTGGATACAGCAGGTTCGAGGCCCGGTCGGCAAGATTGTCGAGCGCGATGCGGGTCTCGTCTGTAAAACTGGTCATGGATGGCGGCACTGGGCAATGGTCCTGTTGTTTGCCTGCATATAGGGTGTGCGCCAGCGGATTGAAGGCCCAGCGAATTGAAGGCTTGAGTCTAAGACCGTTGCGTCAGACCGCTTACGCCCTTGCTACGAGCGCCTTTGCCATATCCGCTTTTGTGGCCCTTCAGGGCTGAAGAAAATCCACAAGCTGCCATCGGCTGGGGGTGTCTGCTGCGTCGATAATCGCCAGTCCGCCCGCCGGATAGCCCTGCGGAATGGTATTGGCCAATACCTGTTCGCCGATCAACACATGAAGACATTCCTCGATTGCCGGATTATGGCCGAGCAGCATGATCGACCCCTGCTGGGAAGAGGAGTGCAGGATTTCCAGATAGGTCTCGGCGCCACCGTTATAAAGCGCATCGACATAGCGGATTTCCACATCCTGGGCGCACATGCTGCGGCGCACGGCATCGGCAGTCTGCCGGCATCTGGCAGCCGTCGAACAGATCACCAGATCGGGACGGTAGCCTTTGTCGGCAGCCATATCGGTTATCAACTCGGCATGGGCGTAACCCGTATTGCTCAAGGGTCTGTCGAAATCCTTTTGCCCGGCGCCAGGCCAATCGGCGGCGGCATGCCGCATGAGATAGATCCGGAAAGGCTTGGAGACGGTGACGGTCATGCAGATGGTGTCCGTTGGATCGAAGCCTTACCTATCCCGCCAGTTCATGTGGCGTCAACAGCATGGGTTGTAGCGTCTGGAAGAGGTATGTGACCCGGCTGGAGGCGCTTGGTGTAAACCTTTGTCAAGGGGTTCTGCGACAAATAAGCCACACAGGCGAAAAACGATGAAAAAATAGTCCTTTAGCTGATTTTTATGACAGATTTAAAAATCAAGGAAAGCCTTGAGTAAGGCTTGAATGCGACCTTTTCAAAGTATATACGTCCGCCATTGAGATGTTCTTCAGGAGAATCGCGTTGAGTGAGAAGATCAATCTTAGCGACTATGTGCTCTCGGATGACGACGAGTTCATGAACGCGAACCAGCGAGCTTATTTTCGCGCCAAGTTGATCGCTTGGAAAAATGACATCCTGCGTGAGGCAAGGGAAACCCTTGGCCATCTCGCGGAAGAGAGTGCCAATCACCCTGACCTGGCAGACCGGGCATCTTCGGAAACCGACCGCGCAATCGAGCTTCGGGCGCGTGACCGGCAGCGCAAGCTGATTTCCAAGATCGATGCTGCGTTGCAACGGATCGATGATGGCACCTACGGCTATTGCGAGGAAACCGGCGAGCCAATTGGCTTGAAGCGCCTCGACGCCCGCCCGATCGCGACCCTGTCGATTGAAGCGCAGGAACGCCACGAGCGGCGCGAAAAAGTCTATCGCGACGAATAGACTTAAAATAGGCAGCGCAGGGTTCAGAGGCAAAGGCACGCAGTGATTTTGCGTGCGGCTTCTGTGCAAGGGACGCATGACTAAGCGCAAGCGTACCGTAGCCGGTAGGACGCGGCGCTGAAACCCGTAACGCCCGCCTATGCGGTTGTTTTGTTAGAGTGGCGTATTTCGTTTCGGTAGACTGTTGAATATTTTCCAGATCATCGTACGTCGATGCAAAGCCTTTTGCATGAGCCTGTCCGCCACAGTGGCCTGTTGAGGTACATGGCGGCGGAGTCGATTATGTATGAAATGCCCCTAGGATATTATGCGTATTAATGCATATAGACGTTGCCCCCTCTTTAGAGAGTGTCAGAGGCCAACTATCCTTGATGCGGTTATCTTTCGGAAAAATCAGGCTCCCTCTTCCCTAAGGCGAACTCTAATTCTTGCGCGGAGCGCCCATTTCACCGAAAATCCGGGCGATTTCGTCCTGCAAATTGCCTTCCTTCGGTGCGGGGTCGGATGTCACCGTGGCTTGCGGATTGGCACCGGGCGGCGTTCTGATCGGCGCAATGGCGCGTGCAACCGGTGGCTCAACAGTCGGTTTCGGGCGCGCAGCTGGCTGGGTCAGAATTTCGCCGTCGAGGATTTTTTCAAATTCACTTTTCAGCGTGTCGAGGTCCGGCACGGAATCTTCCTGCGGGGTTTTCTCGGCAGCAGGTTCAGGTGACAGGTCGATCTCTTCGGGTGGTGTAGGGCTCTTGTAGCGATCTGCGGAAAAAGGTTCGACCCGTGTCTTCAATACCCGTTCGCGGGCAGCATCCAGCAGCAGACTGGCCTCCTGCGGGGATGTCGTCGCGGGCGCAACCCGAGGCTCTGAAACCGGCATCGACACGTCGACGGGCTTGATCGCCACCATGGGCGGGTCAATGTCCGGTGCGGTATCAGCCGGAGCCTCGTTGCGACCAGCGCTCGATGGCGAGCTGATAACCGGCGCCGCAGAAGGTCGTGGCGATGAAACAGCGGTCACAGGCTCGGCGGTGATGGTCTCGGTTGACCGAGGCTCGGCTCTGACATTCGACGCCATCGGGATTTCCGGGGCCACCGCCGTAGACACAGGTTCCTGGGCTGTTTGCCGGTTCTCGGCCTGCGCTGCCGCCTGGGTTTCAGCGACTGGAGCCTTTGCTGGTTGAACCTGCGGTGTTTGAACCTGCTGTGGCGGAATCTGGGGGGCGGGCGGTTGCGGCGGGCGTTCTACGTTCTGTGGACGCTGAATAGTGTCTTCAGGTTTGGGCTTTAGCGCGGCGGGGGCCAGCACCGGCTTTTGCCCAAGGGGCTGTGGGGCAGGTGGTGCGGGCATTGCCTGGGCAGCAGCGGATACAGTGTCCTGGGCCGGAGCCGCAGCAACCGGTCTAACTGCCGGTTTCTGAGGTGGTGCAGAGACTGGCTGCGGACGCGGCTCTTGTCGGGTCGGTTGGGTTTCCAGCCGTGATGGCGGGGTCTGCAAGGCGGCTTGCGCCGTCAGTTCGGCATCCTTGGTCTGGCGTGAGGCCAGCGCTGCCAATTCCTGAGCCTTGAGGAGCTCCTGGTTTCTGGCAAGTGCCTCGTTGGCGGCAAGCTCTCCGGCCAGATAGGCCTTCGGCTCGCCAATACCGCTTTCGACCACGATATCGGTTGGGCCGCCGATCAGGATGAGATGTTCGATATTGTCGCGGCGAATCAGCACAAGCCGGCGGCGAGCATCCACGGCGGCGGCATCCAGCACCTGCAAGCGTGGTTGGCGATTGCGCCCACCGCGCACGAAGGGCGATGGAGCGCGGTTTTTAAGGATCCACAATATCACGACCAGCATGGCGAGGGCGAGAAACACCCCGCCAGCGGCAATCAGGAAGCGGCTGCCATAGGCGTTGAGAATATCGTCCATCATGGTGGCTGTCTCCGTCCGAGTATCGGTGGTCATTCAACGCTATTTTCGACTTTGCCTTTGTAAAACGAGGCAAAGCTATGCGGGCTCTATATGACGCATCGCACCATGGCCAAGCAAGCTCCGGCATTTATTCCCTGCCTATTTATTGCGATTGCCCACGAAGTGAAGGGGTAAGGCGCTCAAGATCTGCGCCAGATTGCATGATTGGCTGTGAATGGGCGGCAATGGTGGCCTTGCTGCGCTTTTTGCTGCCCATTCAAGTTGGTAAAGATGTTGCTAACCGTGATTCCTGGCAATGGCGACGGGACAGGCCGTGCGAGACCGGCTATCGTGGGCAAGAATGCTGCCGGATGACAAAGTGCCGGATGGCTAAGGTGCCGGTGACAAGGCGCCGGATAACAAGGCAAATGTAGACGCCGAGATGAGGACCGAATGACAAACCAGCAGCAGACAGACGAAAGCGTAGGCCCGCTGGTGGATCGCAGGCCGAATAGCGGGGCCGCGTTCCGCATCGTCATCCTGGCCTTTGTTCTGCTGGCTGCCGCCGCCGCCTTCGTGGTTTTCAAGAACTCGCTGGACAACCAGATCGTGCTGGGTGTGCTTGGCGTCCTGGCTATCGTCGGTATTTTCTTCCTGGTCTCGGCGATCATCGGTTTCATCGAAGTGATGCCGCAGACGCCCTCGGACGGTCTTGGTCGCGCCTTCCTCGATAGCCAGAGTGAGGGAACGTTGGTCACCGATCCACGTGGGCACATTATCTATGCCAATGCAGCCTATGGCCGGATGACCGGCGCGCGCCGGGCGACAGACGTACAGACGCTGGAAGCGCTGTTGTCTCGCCATCGCGAGGCTGGTGAAGCGCTTTACCGGCTGATCAACGGCTTGCGCGAGGACCGGGACGGGCAGGAGGAGTTTCGGCTGCTGAAACCGCTCGGACCGTTTTCCGGCAATGGTTCCGGCGCGCATTGGTACCGGTTGCGGGCTCGCCGTCTGGTGGAGAAGGGGCCGCATAAAGGCCTTCAGATCTGGCAGATTGCCGACATTACCGCCGACCGCGACGACCAGGAGCGGTTTTTCAAGGAATTACAGAACGCTATCGATTACCTCGATCATGCGCCAGCTGGCTTTTTCTCGGCAGGCCGCAAGGGTGAGATCTTCTACCTGAATGCCACCCTTTCGGAATGGCTTGGCATCGATCTCACGCAGTTTTCGCCAGGCGCCATCTACCTCAAGGACCTCGTTGCAGGCGAGGGGATGGCGTTGATCCAGTCGGTCCAGGCCGAGCCAGGCCTGTCGAAGACCGCGACGCTCGATCTCGACCTGCGCCGGGCTGATGGCCGCAGTTTTCCTGCCCGCCTTGTCCATAGGGTTCGCTCGGCCCGCGATGGCGCGCCAGGGGAGAGCCGGACGATCGTGCTGGCCCGTCAGGAAGTCATTGCCGGGGACCGGTCGGATTCCTCGGCCTCCATGCGCTTTACCCGGTTTTTCAACAATACGCCGATGGCGATCGCTTCGGTGGACGGGCAGGGGCGCATCCTGCGCACCAATGCACCCTTCCTGAAATTCTTTTCCGATGTCGTTTCCCGGGACGATATCGACCGAAAGATCCGGTTGGATGCGGTCCTGCATGATAATGAGCGTCCGGTGTTCGCCGAGGCGCTGTCACAGGCGCGCGACCGGCAGGTCGACATTGCACCAATCGATTCGCGCCATCCCCTGGATGACATGCGCCATTTCCGGTTCTACGTGAACGCGGTCATCGACCAGAGCGACGAAGCGCCGGAAGAGGCTGCCATTGTTTATGCGGTTGACGTCACCGACCAGAAGGCCCTGGAAACCCAGATGGCCCAGACGCAGAAAATGAATGCTGTCGGCACGTTGGCCGGGGGCATCGCCCACGATTTCAACAATGTTCTGACAGCCATTCTTCTGTCCTCCGACCATCTGCTGCTCCAGGCAAGGCCGTCGGATTCGAGCTTTGCCGATCTGATGGAAATCAAGCGCAATGCCAATCGCGCCGCCGTTCTGGTGCGCCAGTTGTTGGCTTTTTCACGCAAGCAGACCATGCGCCCGACGGTGCTGAACCTGACAGATGTGATTGGCGATCTGCGCATGCTGGTCGACCGGCTGATTTCAGGCACAAATGTCAAGCTGCATGTGGATTACGGACGTGATCTCTGGCCGGTAAAAGCGGATCTCTCTCAATTCGAACAGGTGCTGATCAATCTCTGTGTCAACGCCCGCGATGCCATGCCGCAAGGCGGCAATATCACCATTAGCACCCATAATGTCACTGGTGTCGAAGCGGCTGCCTATAATCACCGTGGCCTGCCGCATGAAGATTTCGTGCTGATCGAAGTCGCCGACAGGGGTACCGGTATCGCGCCTGAGATCCTCGACAAGATCTTCGAGCCGTTCTTTACCACCAAGGATGTCGGCAAGGGGACCGGCCTGGGACTTGCCATGGTGTATGGCATCGTCAAACAGTCCGGCGGCTATATCTATCTGGAATCGGAGGTTGGCGAAGGCACGACATTCCGGATTTTCCTGCCGCGCCATATTGTCGAGCCTGTTGTCATCGATGCGACCCTTGCACCTGGCGCGCAAGCCCAGCAGGGCAATGGCCGCGTTCTGGCTGCATCCGAATCCGAAAATTCCAAGGAGCCAGACGACCTGACGGGTAAATCTGCCGTGGTTCTGCTGGTGGAGGACGAGGACGCCGTGCGACGCGGCGGCAAGCGCATGCTGGAAACAAGGGGCTATACAGTCCACGAGGCCTGTTCTGGCGTCGAAGCACTGGAAATCATGGAGGAACTGGAAGGCAAGGTCGATATTGTCGTGTCCGACGTGGTGATGCCGGAAATGGATGGCCCGTCGCTGTTGAAGGAATTGCGCAAGACCTATCCGGATATGAAATTCATCTTTGTTTCGGGCTATGCCGAGGATGCTTTTGCGCGAAATCTGCCTGCGGATGCGAAGTTCGGATTCCTGCCGAAGCCCTTCTCCCTCAAGCAATTGGCCATCGCCGTTCGCGAAATGCTGGATGCCTGAACTGTCTTGACCTGAACCGTATGGGCATTAAGAGACGGCGAGATCCATCACACGCTCGATAAGGTGTGTGATGGTTTGCTGATCGAGATTTGTAGGGCTTCTTCGAAGCGTCAATATAGTTTTAATTAAAAACTTTTATCTCCGATGACGATATTCACTGTTGCCACTCGAAACACCCCGAAATTGCCTTGAATCGATTTCTATAGAAGGAGCCATTGACCCTGGCTTCGACATTTTTTTGGATGTGCGAATCGATCACGACACATGGTGCCAAGGCTTAAAGAAAAGGTCGTTATTTTATGACATATGTGCTTGCGTGTGCCCTTGCCCGTCGCGAGGCTAAACCTGCAAGTCGCTCCGGATTTTCGGCGATTTTTCCCTTGGCATTGGCTCTCGGTCTTTCCGGTTGCGGCTCGGTTCCATTGACGCAATCGGGCTCTCTCAAGTCCTATGAAAAGCTAGGCCCGGTCGAGGGTAAGATCGCGAAATCACGGGTGTTTTTGGATGAACAGTCGCTGTTGACGGCACGTTCAATCGCCATTTCACCGACGAAACTATCACCGCAGGCGCGCGCAAAGCTCCATGAACCAGGCAGCGACCGGCTGGTTTCCAACGCGCTCGACCGGGCGTTGTGCATTGATCTCAGCGACAGGTTTCTTGTGGTTCGCCCCGGCGAACCAGCCGATTTGACCGTGCAAGCGGAGATTACCGACATCGTTCCGACCGGTAAGATTGCCGCTGGTGTTTCCAAGGTGACAACGCTTGGAACATCCGCCGTCCTGCCGGTCGGTATTCCCCGTCTTCCAATTGGTCTTGGCGGCCTTGCCGTGGAAGCCGAAGCGCTCACCCCCCAGGGAACACAAGTCGCGGCAATCGTCTGGTCCAGGGGCGCGAACTCGATAACCAATGGCCCCCGCGTCTCCGAAGTCGGCGATGCCTATGGTCTGGCATCAGCCTTTGCCGGCCAGTTTTCGCAGATGCTGCAAAAAGGCCAGAAACCCTCCGGCCTCAACCTATCCTTGCCATCAGGGCAAAAGCTGAAATCGGGACTGGGCGGTGCACCCAAAAACGCTGCCTGCGAAGCCTTCGGGCGGGCGCCTGGCATTGGCGGAATGGTTGGAACCATGGTCGGCGCGCCGCCATCCTGGTCGGACAAAGCCGGCAAGCAGTAGGGAGACTATCAAGCCTGGAAGCTGATTTTCAGTTTCCAGGTTTTGGTCCCCGGCGCTGTAGCACGCTAAATCTGCTGCATAATTTTTTCGTTCAATCGAGTCCGATTTAAGGAATTATGTAGTCAGCTTCTGGATTGGCCTTTATGGCGCAATCCATCCATCAGCAATCCGATCAGCCGATGTGAACGGTCGCGCCATTCCGGGGTGTCGGGCATGGAATAGATGCTGGAGAGGGCGTGCAACACGTCAGCCTCACCAATATCGTCGCGAATAAGCTGCTCCTCCTGTGCTTTTGCCATCAGCCGGGCGACTGCATCGCGGATCAGGCCGGAGCCCTCCGCAAACAGGGTTGAATTAGAATTCATAATAATTTTCAAGCTATTGGCCATGCCGCGTTTGGTGGCGATATAGCCCACGAAACGGCGCATCCATTCCTCAAGCGCCATATCGGCGGGAAGGGTTGTCGCAAGCTCCGTCGCCGCTTCTGCCAGGCTTGACAATTCGCGCCGGTAAACCGCCTCGACAAGATGTTCGCGCGTCTGAAAATGGCGGTAAAGCGTGCCAATACCGACGCCTGCCTGCCTTGCGATATCCTCAAGCGAGGTTTCGACGCCTTTTTCAGCAAAGGCGAGGGCTGCAACCTCGACCAATTTCTCCCGGTTTCGCTGGGCATCCGCACGCATTTTGGGTGCCTTCGGCGAAGATGTGTTCGAGGCAGCCGATGCCAAAATTCTGCTCCGGGACAATTGGGGCTTGACGAAAGACGACAAACCTCTAGTTTAAACGGAGGCTCCTCCGGTTAAGGTGGCCTTCCAAGTCATAGTCCAGAAGAGGGGAGGATGTCATGTTAAAAATAGTGCGCATCTCCCGTCCTTCAAGTCGGCATAGTTTCTGACAGCTGAGGCTGTCCACAATCGCCTTTGAAATTTTCGTCCGAGACGGCAAGCGCCATGCGTTTATGCTAACGCACGGCGCCTACTCACTCTTTTAAGCGACAGCACGGAGCTTATCATGCCAGCAACACTTCATCTCAGCTTGACCATCAACGGCGCGGTTCACGAATGTGACGTCGAGCCGCGCGTGACCTTGCTTGACGCGCTTCGCGAACATTTGTCGATGACCGGCACCAAAAAGGGCTGCGACCAGGGGCAGTGCGGCGCCTGCACCTGCCATGTCGATGGCAGGCGGGTCCTGTCCTGCATGATGCTGGCAGCCCAGGCGGAAGGCCATGCGATCACCACGATAGAAGGCATTTCGGCATCAAATGGCGAATTGCATCCGGTTCAAACAGCTTTTCTGGAACAGGATGCCTTTCAATGCGGTTATTGTACACCCGGCCAGATCATGTCGGCTGTAGCATGCATCCGTGAGGGTCATGCGGGATCGGATGCGGAAATCCGCGAATATATGTCTGGAAATCTCTGTCGTTGCGGGGCCTATAACAGCATCGTGGCGGCGGTGCGTGACGCGGCGGAGGCTGCATGATGAAGAGCTTTTCCTATAGCCGGGCCTCGTCGATACAAGCAGCCCGTGAGGCAACGCACCAACCAGAAACAGCGCTGCTGGCCGGTGGTACGAGCTTGCTCGACCTTGCCAAATCCGGCGTAGCCGAACCGGACACTATCCTGGATATCAGTCATCTGGCCGGGCTTGGCACAATTACCGTCAGCGAAACAGGCGCCACAATTGGCACCTTGGCCAGAATGTCCACGGTGGCCGACCATCCCGCCATAATGGCGCGCTATCCGGCTGTTGCGCAATCGCTGTCTCTGGCGGCGTCGCCCCAACTGCGCAATATGGCGACGGTTGGCGGCAATCTCATGCAACGCACCCGCTGTTCCTACTTTCGTGATCCAGGCACATTTGCAGCCTGCAACAAACGTGCACCCGGTTCCGGCTGTTCAGCCATCGGCGGCGTGACCCGCAACCATGCAGTGCTTGGCACCAGCGATCTTTGCATTGCCAGCTATCCCGGCGATCTTGCCGTGGCGCTGACCGCTTTTGATGCCACGGTGGATTTGGGTGAGCGGCAGATCGCTATCGACGATTTCTTTTTGCCCTATGGCGATGCCCCGCAGCTCGAAACCCTTTTGAAGCCAGGGGAGATGATCCTCTCCATCACCATTCCGGCATCCGCTGCGGCTGAAAATTCCACCTATCTGAAGATCCGCGACCGCCAGTCCTACGAATTTGCCGCAGCCAGCGCTGCCGTTGGCCTGGAATTGGAAGAGGATGGCCGCACGATCCGCGATATTCGCATTGCGCTTGGTGGCGTGGCCAGCAAGCCTTGGCGGGTCCGCGCCGTGGAGCAGGCGCTGGTCGGCAAGCTACTGGAGCCGCAAACCGTTGAACAGGCCAGTCGGCTTTCGATGGAAGGTGCGGTGTCGCAGGGCGATAATCACTATAAGATCCAACTGGCGCCGCGCGTTATCGCCCGCGCCGTGCTTACTCTGGGAGGTCTCGCATGACCATAATGACGCCACGCAAGCACGGCGATGCCGCCGATGGCGCGGTCGGTGGCCGCCTTTCACGGTTTGAAGGACAGAGAAAGATCACTGGGGCTGCCACCTATGCACTGGAATATCCGGTAGAGAGCGCTGCCCATGCCGTGCTCGTACAGAGCACGATTGCGTCTGGTCGGGTGGTGTCGATTGACACATCCGCAGCGAAGGCTGCACCGGGCGTGCTGATGGTGTTGACACCACAGGACGACCTCGGCCTGATCACCGCGTCTGATTGGTACGGAAATCGGCCGGATAACCAGCCCTATTATCCCTTGTCGGATACGGTAACCTTCAATGGCCAATCAATTGCCGCCGTGATCGCCGAAAGTCGGGAGCAGGCAGCCGAAGTCGCCAAACTGCTTCATGTGATCTATGAAGAAGCTACCGCAATTAACGGATTAGATGATCCAAATGCTGGTCCAGGCAAGCCGATGGACAATCTGAATGTCTCCTGGGGTGATGCTGAGGCGGCGCTGGCAGCGTCCGCAGTGCGCATCGAAGCGGAATATCGGACACCGCGCGAATACCATGTCGCCATGGAACCGCATGGTCTGACCGCTCACTGGGACGAGGACCGGTTGACGCTGTGGGAGCCGAGCCAATGGACCCACGGCATGGCACGCAGCTACGCCGAATGGTTCGGCCTGCCGCTGGAGAATGTCCGTATCGTCTCACCATTCATTGGTGGCGGTTTCGGCTCCAAGGGCGGGGCGCTGGCCTATGGTGCCGTGGCGGCGGCAGCGGCGAAAAAGCTGGGCCGTCCCGTCAAACTGGCCGTCACCCGGCCCCAGAATTTCACCAGTTACGGCGGACGCGCCGCGACGCGCCAGACGATCGCCTTGGGCGCAACCAAGGACGGGATTTTGCAGGCAATTGTTCATCGCGGTGCCAGTGAGACCTCCACCTACATGGATTATCCAGAGCAGACCGGCGCTGCGACACCGATTCTTTACAAGGTAGAGAATTTCAGTTCCGAGCATCGCGTCGTGCCAGTCAATACCGTCACGCCAGGCGCTTTGCGGGGGCCAGGCAAAAATCCAAGTGCCTTTGGCATTGAATGTGCCATGGACGAACTGGCCGCTGCCATCGGTATGGACCCACTGGAAATCCGCCTGAAAAACTATGCCGACCATGATTATCAATCGGGCAAGCCCTGGTCGACAAGGCAATTGCGCGAGGCCCTCACCCAAGGCGCCGAGGCCTTTGGCTGGTCACGGCGCAGTGCTCAACCCCGGACCATGCGCGACGGACGCCAACTGATCGGCTGGGGTATCGGTTGTGGCACCTTTCCAGTGATCCGCGCGCCGAGCGAAGCGATGATCCGCATTCTGGCGAGTGGGCGCGTTGAAGTTGTCAGCGGCGCTATCGATATGGGGCAGGGTACCTATACGATCCTCGCCCAGACCGCTTCCGAAGCGCTGGGCGTGCCGGTCGAGCAGATTGATGTTGTGCTTGGCGATTCCAGGCTGCCGGGATCGGCTATTGCCGGTGGGTCGATGTTGGCCGGGTCGATCACCGGCGCTGTCCACAAGGCAGCATTGGCTGCCCGTGACGAAATACTGGCGCTTGCCCTTAACGACGCCAATTCGCCATTTCGCGAGACCGGCGCCAATATTCTGACATTGAGCGATGGCCGGATTGCCATGTCACGCGGCGAGGGGCCTTCGATGTCCCTGCCCGAGCTGATGACAGCCCTGAACCGCGATGAGGTTGAAGTGCGGCGCAATACGCTGCCAGACGATGCCCAAAGCGCCGCTGACCACAAGGGCGCGTGGACCAGCATGGCACGAGTGCAAGGCCCGACCATGGGCGACACGTCGATGCACAGTTGGAGCGCTCACTTCGTCGAAGTTCGGGTCGATGAGGATTTCGGTACGGTTCGGGTGTCGCGCATGGTTTCCGCCTTCGATTGTGGACGGCTTTACAATCCAAAAATGGTAGAAAGCCAATGGCGCGGTGGCATCATCATGGGCATCGGCCAAGCTTTGCTGGAAGAAGGGTTGGTGGATAGCCGCAACGGGCGCGTCGTCAACAACAACATGGCGGATTATCTCGTGCCAACCAATGCCGATATTCCCGATATCCAGGTGATTTCAGTGGGCGTGCCGGATTACCAAGCCTCTGTGCTTGGCGGCAAGGGGGTCGGCGAAGTCGGGATTGTCGGTGTGGCGCCCGCTATTGCCAATGCAGTTTTCCATGCCACCGGCAAGCGTGTCCGCGATCTGCCGATCACTCTGGAAAAGCTCATCTAAGGAAAGGCTTCCCGTAAATACCGTCGGCGCTGCCTGTGCCGACGGTATGACGACGGTAAAGAAAGTGGTGCCTGAATGACCAACATATCCCAAACAGTTTTCAGGACCCTGGTACCTGAAAAGGCATTTTCCACCGATAGTGCCATAGATATATTGCGGTTCGCGGTTGACTGTCTCGACGGCGGGGCAGGCGTTGCACTCGCCACGCTTATAGAAATCCGGGGTGGCTCGGCCCGCGCGCTCGGCGCACATATGGCGATCCGCGAGGATGGTCGTTATTGCGGCTTTGTGTCTGGTGGCTGTATTGAAGCAGCGGTGGCCAGCGAAGCTGTGGACACTATTGCCGAAGGTGCGGATCGCAACGTTCTGTTTGGCGAAGGGTCGCCGTTTTTCGATATCGTGCTGCCCTGTGGCGGCGGCATCACCATCGCCATCCACGTTCTTCGCCACAGCGCGCCGATCCGCACCGTGCTCGATAAACTTCAAGGCCGGATTCCAGCCGGTCTGCGCTACGAACCATCGACACAGGCCCTAACAGCAATCGAGACGCCGAAACGCGCCGGTTGGGAAAGCGAAAGTTTCGTCACGGTTTATCGCCCAAAGGCGCGAATTTTTCTGTCTGGCCGATCTATCGAAGTCGATACGACCGCCAGGATAGCCGAGGCTGCGGGCTATGATGTGTATCGTCATGATAACGCCAGCCTTGAACCCGATGCCAGCCAGATTGATGCAGATACGGCCGTCGCGCTTCTGCATCATGATATCGATTTGGAAATACCGGTTCTTCAGGCAGCGCTTGGTGCCGAGCCTTTCTATCTCGGCGCTCTCGGCAGCGCCAGAACCCATGCGAGGCGGATGGAACGGCTGCGGGGCATCGGATATAGTGAATCCGACATAGCCCGCATCAAATCACCCATCGGCATCTTCAATAGAGCCCGGGATGCCCAATCCTTGGCATTGTCCGTACTGGCTGATCTAGCCGCCATGCGAGTGGCCCGGTTCGGGTAATTCTCACCCATTGGACGGCAATTAGTTCCATAATCTATCTTATCTAACTTTTGTTTGAGGATGGGTGGGTTCAAGGATGAAGTGCGACTTGCAATAGATAACAAAGGTTTATCGTTTGCAAGGAAAGCGCAATGAAACGCACCTACTCCCATGTTACGCTGTAAGGTCATGAAGATCGGTCGTTATCGCCGCGCCTATTGTGAACTCTGAGAACCGAACATCCAGTCCGCCTCGTTCCGGCGTACACGCAGTCAAGCCAACGAGATAACGAGAAGCCTCTGGAAACGGAGCAAGACGCAGTAGCGGCCACACCCTGCCATCTGACGATGCCTGAATGCGCATCGCGCCTTCCTTCAGTGTAACCCGAATATAGAAATCCTCGAGGTCTTTAAAAGGCTGGGACACTGACCAGTCAGATTTTTCATCTGTGATGACCGTACTCAGGAAGCGTTCTCCATCGGTGAACTCCACACCCGTCTTGACCCATCGATTTTCGTCAATGCGCACCATAAGGCCAGCTTGATCATAGAGTGACCGGAACTCCCCCTGGACGCGGACACACGCTGTGAATCCATCGTCAACGGGCGTACCAAGGAAATGCCCGCTGTCGCGCGTAAATCCGTAATGGGTTTTACGCCAGAAATCAGTGTTCGCATCCGTCGTTAGAGTAAGGCCAGTTTTTGTGGCCTGCCACACTGCCGGTTGATTGAGCCAACTGGCCTCTTTGAGATTAACGTCCACGAGTTGTCCTCCTTAAATTGACCTTCGCCCCTGGAAGCCGTTGTGCCGGACGTGAGCAACCGGGAGATCCGCGCTCAGTGCGACCGGCTCAACAACACGCATAGAACCAGCACAGTACAGCCCCCTAAACATCACCCACATGCATCAGCATCCTTGCAGCAATGTTGCGCTCAGAAGGATAGCCGAAGGCGTTGTTGATATAGGTGCGTCCGTCCTTGACGATGCGGCGGTTGAGATGGCTATGGCCGTATATATGCAAGTGCGAGCCGAGAGCCGCGATCCTATCTTCCAATCGGCTGGAACCAAGGACTGGATAAAGAAAGCGGTATTTTTCCGGCATGCGTTCCGGCATCAGGTCGATGCGTGGCAGGAAATGCGAGAAAGACAGAATCGATGAAAATCCCGATGTATCGGGCTCCGCATTACCACTGTCGAAAAACCGGCTGACCTCGTCATCGGAACCGCCTTCCCAATCACAGCGCCGGTAATCCATCCAGGCCTGTTTGAGGATGGAGCCGGGGGGACCGAAAGAGTAATCGTACCAGCCAAACAGCGGGACGATCAGCGTGTTGCCGAGTGCCAGTGGCTCCATACCGATATCCAGATCGGCACAGGCGGTTCGCAGCCGCTGGAACTTGTCGAAGGATGAGCCCTGCCCTTCGGCATCAACCCACAGATCGTGATTGCCCGGTACATACAGAACCTTGAAAAATCGCTGGGCCAGGAGTTCCATGACCGTCTGAAACAGCGCCATGCCGTTTGCCACGTCTCCGGCAACGATCAGCACGTCCTGCCGGTAGTCGCGCGTCGAGATCTGGCGGAGCCACTCCATGTTCTCCTGATGGTCAGCATGAAAATCCGATCCGACAAAAATCCGCATGTGGTCTCCAGCTCAATGTCCTATTTGTTCTCATGTCATTTTGCCCATTTTGCGCCACCCATCATGCGTGAGGGCAAAACCACCGGGGCTATTGGAAATTGACGCTCAAATCGCGCCATCTATTACTCTTGTCCATCTGTCGGCAACTTTAAATAAAACAACTGTTTCAAATACCCAACTTAGACTTGATGGCTCGAAAATACTCCCTGTAAATCTCAGGTATCTCGCGAAAAAACCGCGATCTAACGCGTTTTTATTTTTTAGCGAATCATAAGATTTGTTATTCTGCCCTGGCGAATGAATTGCATGGATGACGGGCATGTTTCCGGGGGCAAATGATATGTCTATTGAACATTTTCTCAACGAAGATTGGGAGGCCTGGGCGCTGGAACGCGCGCACAGGATCATGGTTCAAGAAGGCGCAAACCTTGTCAACGCGGCGCAGTGGCTTGATAAGAAACAGACTATAAAAACATCGCAGCAATTGCGCGATGCCATTCAGCAGTCCCTGATCGAGGCCCTGGCCTTGCAGTCCACCTCCCGCTCGCCAGCAATGGCTGAGCACTGAGCAAACGTTACGTTACACCGCATCGATATCGCCCCTTGCCCAGCATTCCATGGTTTCTGCCATGAAGTCCTCAAACCTGCCTTCGGCGATTGACTGGCGGATGCCCTGCATCAATTCCTGATAATAGGATAGATTGTTCCAGGATAACAGCATGCCGCCCAGTGCTTCATTCGAACGCACCAAATGGTGCAGATAGGCCCGTGAATAATCTCGTGCTGCCGGGCAGGACGATTGTTCGTCCAGGGGGCGTTTATCCTCCGCGTGGCGAGCATTGCGGATATTGACCTTGCCGCGCCGGGTGAAGGCGAGGCCGTGACGGCCAGAGCGGGTTGGCATGACGCAATCGAACATATCGATGCCACGCGCGACCGATTTCAACATATCATCCGGCGTGCCGACGCCCATCAGGTATCGCGGCTTTTCAGTCGGCAGCACAGGCAGGGTAATATCGAGCATGCTGAGCATCACCTCCTGAGGCTCGCCAACTGCCAAACCACCGACGGCATAGCCTTTCAGGTCCAGCTGCTTCAGCCCTTGAGCGGAGCGAATGCGCAAGCCTGGCTGATCACCGCCCTGCACGATGCCAAACATCGCCTTGCCGGGCTGTTCGCCAAAAGCAACGCGGCAACGCTCCGCCCAGCGCAACGACATTTCCATGGCGCGCTCAATTTCACGCGGTTCAGCGGGCAAGGCGACGCATTCGTCCAGCTGCATCTGGATATCGCTGTCCAGCAGGCCCTGGATTTCGATGGACCTTTCCGGCGACATGTGATGCAGCGAACCGTCGATATGGCTCTTGAAGGTGACGCCCTGCTCATCCAGCTTGCGAAGGCCGGAGAGTGACATGACCTGAAACCCGCCGCTATCGGTCAGGATCGGCTGCGGCCAGCGGATCAACTCGTGTAAGCCGCCAAGTCGCGCAACCCGCTCGGCACCAGGGCGCAGCATCAGGTGGTAGGTATTGCCCAGAATGATATCGGCGCCCCCTTCCCGCACCTGATCGAGATACATGGCCTTGACCGTGCCGACCGTGCCGACCGGCATGAAGGCCGGGGTGCGGATCGTGCCGCGCGGCATGGTGATTTCGCCAAGCCGGGCTTTGCCGCTGGTGGCTTTCAAGGTAAACGTGAACTGCTCGCTCATTGTTATTTGTCTTTCCGGAAGAGCAGGCTGGAATCGCCGTAAGAATAAAAACGGTAACCGGTCTCGATCGCATGGGCATAGGCAACCCGCATGGTTTCAAGTCCGGCAAATGCCGAAACCAGCATAAACAGCGTGGATTTCGGTAGGTGAAAATTGGTCATCAACACATCGACCGCCTTGAAGCGATAGCCCGGCGTGATAAAAATGCCCGTCGCATCCGACCAGGGCAGGAGATGGCCATCCTCGTTGGCTGCACTTTCCAGCAGCCGTAGCGAGGTGGTGCCGACACTGACGATCCGCCCGCCCCGCGCCTTGACGGCGTTCAAGGCTTCAGCCGTCTCCGCCGAGACATGGCCGATTTCCTGATGCATTTTGTGGTCGTCGGTATCGTCGGCCTTGACGGGCAGGAAGGTGCCCGCCCCAACATGCAGCGTCACGAAATGACGCTCAATTCCGGCTTTATCCAGCGCCTCGAACAGGGCAGGCGTGAAGTGCAGACCGGCGGTTGGTGCGGCAACCGCTCCCTCTTCCCGCGCATAAATGGTCTGGTAATCGGTGCGATCCTGCCCGTCTTCCGGGCGTTTCGCGGCAATATAGGGCGGAAGCGGGATATGGCCGACACCAGCAATCGCCCGGTCGAGATCAGGGCCGGAGGCGGCAAATTCCAGATCGATTTCGCCCGCCTCGCCTTTTTCTGTTACCGTCGCCAGCAGGCCGTCGAAATCAATGACATCGCCTTGCTTGATCCGTTTGCCCGGCCTTGCAAAGGCTTTCCAGCGATTGGCGGCAACGCGCATATGCAAGGTGCAGGACACCGGCGTGCGCTCGGCCCCTTCGCGGATGCGGACACCCTCAAGCTGGGCCGGAATGACCTTGGTGTCGTTGAAGACCAGCGCGTCGCCTGCCCTCAGGAAGGACGGCAGCTCGAAAACCTTGCGATCTTCCAGCATGGGCGCTCCATCCGGGCGAACGACCAGAAACCGCGCCTGATCGCGCGGATTGGCCGGGCGCAACGCGATATTTTTGTCTGGAAGGTCGAAATCGAACAGGTCTACACGCATGATACCGCAACAGGATTTGAAACGCGAAAACCCGCCCCGGCACCGAAGCACCGGAGCGGGCTGACAGAAAAGCCGAAATCACGCGTCGGCGGCGACTTTCATCGAGATGATCGAGTCGGGGTCAGTGACCGGTTCGCCCTTCTTGACGGCGTCGATGACATCCATACCTTCGATAACCTGGCCCCAGACGGAATATTGCTTGTTCAGCCAGGGAGCGTCGGTGAAGCAGATGAAAAACTGTGAATTGGCAGAGTTCGGGCTTTGCGAACGGGCCATGGAGCAGGTGCCGCGCACATGCGGTGTGGCAGAAAATTCAGCTTTCAGGTCCGGCTTGTCGGAGCCGCCCATGCCTGCACGGCCGGGATTGAAGCTTTCGCCACCCTTCTTGCCGAATTTCACGTCGCCGGTCTGGGCCATGAAATCGGGAATGACGCGGTGGAAGACGACGCCGTCATAGGCGCCTTCGCGGGCCAGTTCCTTGATGCGGGCGACATGACCAGGGGCCAGGTCAGGGAAGAGGCTGATCACAACCTTGCCCTTGGTGGTTTCCAGGATGACGGTATTTTCCGGATCTTTGATCTCGGCCATGATTTTCTCCTTGGTATTCCGATTTTCTCAGATTTTTAGTGGTCATGCCCTCCCCGCTTGCCCGGACGGGCTGGCGAGAGGGGCGATGTGTGGTGGTAAATTACTTCTTGCCGAGGGTGACCTTGATCATCCGGTCGGGGTCGCTGACCTCGCCATTGCCACCCTGGCCGCGCTTGATCTTATCGACAAATTCCATGCCGGACACAACCTTGCCAACCACGGTATATTGGCCGTTCAGGAAGCTGCCGTCACCGAACATGATGAAAAATTGCGAATTGGCAGAGTTAGGGTCCTGGGAACGCGCCATACCAACCGTGCCACGCACGAAAGGCGTCTTGGAAAATTCCGCCGGAATATTCGGCAGCTTGGAAGCGCCGGTGCCAGCACGGCTCTTGTCAAAGCCGGATTTCATATTGCCATATTGCACGTCGCCAGTCTGGGCCATGAAGCCCTCAATGACGCGGTGAAAAGCGACATTGTCGTATAGACCCTGGCCTACCAGCGTCTTGATCTGCGCGACATGCTTGGGCGCGACCTCCGGCATCAGCTGTACGACAACAGGGCCGTCCTTCAGCTGGATGGTCATGATGTTATCGCCAGCCCCGGCCTGGGCCATGGCGTTGGTGCCAAGGGTGGAAAGCGCGAGCAGGCCCGCGAAAGCAAGAGACATGAGTTTCATGAAGGCTCCGTAATTTCTCGGATCGGCTCAAGTCTTGAGCCGGGATTTCAATGCCCGCGACACCGGCGGGGGGACAAAGGCGCTGACATCACCGCCCATGGTGGCGATTTGCCGGACCAATGTGGCCGTTATGGGCCGCGAAGCCGTGCCTGCTGGCAGGAAAACGGTTTGCAGATCTGGTGCCATCTGCCGGTTCATGCCCGCAAGCTGCATTTCATAGTCAAGGTCCGACCCATCGCGCAGGCCGCGAACCAGCAAGGCCGCGCCATGATGTCGGGCGGCATCAACGGCCAGACCATCGAAGGCAATAACCGAAACATCCCCTGCCCGCTCAGGCACGGCCTCACTAAGGCTGGTCGCAATCAGTGCTGCGCGCTCCTCAAAGCTGAACATCGGCACTTTACCCGGATGAATGCCGATTCCGACGACAACCTTGGGAACGACATTCAGCGCCTGAACCAAGACATCCAGGTGGCCATTGGTCATCGGGTCGAAAGAGCCCGGATAAAAGGCAATTGTCATCGGTCCGCCCTCATCTTTTTACGCCCGCCTTTTGTCACGGACAGGCTGGAACCGCAAGCGCCTACGGCCCCGGTTTTCATGTCCATTCCGTTCATATTTGTGGCCAGACCATCCCCTGCCTGCCCCATGAATGCCTGATGAACGGCACATTCAGGCCCGCTTCAAGGCTGGGCGTTTATACAAGGATCATGTTCAACGACAAGGCCATGAGAGCAAACAATGCTTGCAGTTGTTTTGAGTATCGCAATTGTCAGCGCATTTGTTCTTGAAGCATTGGTTGCCTGGTTTGATGAACATGAAGACGATTGCTTCGCATTTCTGGCCTCGCAGATGAACGCCAGATGAACGGAGTGTTAAGGGCAGCTTCAGCACGGCTTTTGTAAAAAGCGTGCACTGCTCACAGGAACAAGACGCGGTTGCAGCCATTGTTGCTGCAACTGACCCCGTCAAAACGAAGGACGAAACCCATGCTTGATAAAGTGACGATGATTAATCTGGTCTGGACTGCCATGATCGGCGCTATGCTGGCAACGAGCATTGGTTTTCACATGAACGAAGACCGCGCCCCTTCCAATTTCCGTACGTCAATCTCTCAGCCTTACCACAGCGCCAGCCGCTGATTGGAACCTTGGTGCAGGATAACCGTTGAGGCTTGACAAGTGATGATCAGACACAAAGGAAAACAAGATGTTCTTGCTTCTCTGCGTGCTCTCGGCTTCTATAAGTGCGATGTTTGTCTACTCTGTCGTTTCGACGATCTCTGCGCTACGTCGTGAGCAAGATGATTTACGATCCCTGTTGAAATAATTTCATTCTACCCGGATCTATGAGAAACGCCTCGCCTTTCATCTGAAAGCGAGGCGTTTCTTTTTGTGACATTATTTTATGGCAGAAATAGGCTCTGATCAGACGTGGACTGCTTGTCGCTGTTTTGCCAGTTCGGCGAGGTCCGCTGCCTTCAACTCCACCGACTCGCCACAGCCGCAAGCCGAGGTCTGGTTCGGATTGCGGAACGTGAAGCCGGAGCGCAAGGTTGTCGTTTCGAAATCGATTTCCGTACCCAGCAGATAAAGCACAGCGGCTGGCTCCAGCCAGACGGATGCGCCGTCGCGGGCAATCAAGTCATCCCTCGGGTTCGGCTCTGTCACCAGGTCGATGGTATATTCCATCCCCGCACAGCCGCCCTTCTTGATACCGACGCGAATGCCCTTGGCATCGGGACCGGAATTTTCGACAATTTCCTTGACGCGGGCTGCTGCCGCATCGGTCATGGTCATCACCGCAAAGCCCATGGGCTTTCTCCTTTTCACAGCTGGGTTCAAGGCCCGGTGTTTTTTAAAAGTGGGTTCGGTTTCTTAACTGGAATAGCGCCAGACAAAACCGGTATTTACAATGTAATAGGCGGCTCGCCTTTCAGCAAGCCGCCCTCACTCAATACCAGCCGATGGAGACCTGTGCCTCTTCCGACATCCGGTCCGGTGTCCATGGCGGATCGAAGGTCATTTCCACCTGCACGCCGGAAACGCCTTCCACGGAGCCGACTGCGTTTTCCACCCAGCCTGGCATTTCTCCAGCCACCGGGCAGCCGGGCGCCGTCAGTGTCATCATGATCTTCACCATGCGGTCGTCTTCGATATCGACCTTGTAGATCAGGCCAAGTTCGAAAATATCCGCCGGAATTTCCGGGTCATAGACGGTTTTCAGGGCCGAGATGATATCATCCGACAAGCGGGCGACTTCCTCCGGCGGGATGCTGGTATGAACAATACCTTCTCGTGCATCCGGCTTTTCGTCACTTTTACTGGCATTCATGTCGCTGGCGCTCATGGTTTCAATCCTCAGCCGAAGAAGGTCTTGGCATAGTCAAGCGCTTCCACCAGCGCATCGATTTCTTCACGGGTATTATATAGGCCAAAAGAGGCCCGGCAGGTAGAGGTCACACCGAAACGAGACAGCAATGGCTGGGCGCAGTGCGTGCCAGCCCGAACCGCCACACCGCGCCGGTCGATCAGCATCGACACGTCATGGGCGTGGATGCCCTTGAGCTCGAACGAGAAGATCGCACCCTTGCCCGGTGCATTGCCGAAAATCCTGAGCGAATTGATCGCCGTTAGCCGCTCGTGGGCATAGGACGTCAAATCGGCTTCATGTGCGGCAATCGCCTCGCGGCCAAGACCCTCGATATAATCCAGTGCGTGGCCAAGCCCGATGGCCTGAACAATCGGCGGGGTCCCCGCCTCGAACCGATGCGGCGGATCATTGTACGTCACAAAATCCTCAGTGACATCGACAATCATCTCACCGCCGCCCATAAAGGGCTGCATGGCGCGCAACCGGTCCATCTTGCCATAGAGCACGCCGATGCCGGACGGGCCGTAAAGCTTATGGCCGGTCATCACATACCAGTCGCAGTCGATGTCTTGCACATCCACCGGCATATGCACCGCCGCCTGGCTGCCATCGACCAGCACCGGAATGCCACGTTCCCTGGCGATCCGGCAGATTTCCTTGACGGGCACCACGGTTCCAAGCGCATTGGACATATGGGTGACGGCAATCAGCTTGGTACGGTCGGTCAGCCGCTTTTCGAATTCCTCGATGTGGAACGCACCATCGTCATCCACTGGCACCCAGACCAGCTTGGCACCCTTGCGTTCCCTCAGGAAATGCCAGGGCACGATGTTGGAGTGATGCTCCATGATGGTCAGGACGATTTCATCGCCCTCGCCGATCTCTTTCATGCCATGGCCATAGGCCACCGTATTGATGGCCTCGGTGGAGGATTTGGTGAACACCACCTCGTCCACCGATCCGGCATTCAGAAAGTGCCGCACCTTTTCACGCGCCGCCTCATAAGCATCGGTCGCTGCATTGGAGAGAAAATGCAGGCCGCGATGCACATTGGCATATTCGTTGGAATAGGCATGGCTGATGGCGTCAATCACCGCCTGGGGCTTTTGCGCCGACGCACCGTTGTCCAGGTAGACCAGCGGTTTATCGCCATGCACCAGCCGCGACAGGATCGGGAAATCCTGTCGTACCTTGGCAACGTCATAGCGGCTTGACGGCTTCATCTGATCAGCCATGGGTCTCCAGCCAGTCGGCGATGACCCCTTCCAGGGCCTCTACCAGTTCTTCATCTTCGAGCTCTTCCACCAATTCGGCGACGAAAGCCTTGATCAGCAGCCCACGCGCCACTTTCTGCGGGATGCCGCGCGCCATCAGGTAATAGAGGTGGTTATGGTCGATATCGGCAACCGTTGCACCATGGGCGCATTGCACGTCATCGGCAAAGATTTCCAGCTCTGGCTTGACCGAATATTCGGCGTCGTCAGACATCAACAGCGTGTTGCAGGCCATGCGCGCATCAGTCTTCTGGGCATCGGGAGCAACCCGGATCTGGCCCTGGAACACGCCGCGTGCCCGATCAAACACCACATTACGGATCACTTCCGTCGAGGTTGTGTTCGGCACGTCATGACCAAGCGTCATGGTCACGTCCGTATGGCTTTCGCCACCCAGAAGGTTGACAGCGCGCAGGGTGAAATCGGAACCTTCGCCTGCGGTTCTGACATGGATTTCCTGGCGCACCAGCTTGCCGCCAGCGTTGATCACGAACAGCTTCAGCTTGGCATCGGTCCCCAGCACGACTTTGATCTGGGCCAGATGGGTATCGGCAAGACCCTGGGTCTGCACGATGATCCACGTTACCTCGGCACCCTCGCCCAAGTCCAGGTCACTGACGCTGGAGATCAGGCCAGCGGTTTCGCCGGAATTGCGGTGGCGCTCGATCACTGTTGCCTTTGAGCCAGAGCCGAAGCTCGCCACAAACCGCGCATGGCTCTGACCGCCACCCTGATGGGCCTGCAACTCGATCAGCCTGTCAACCTCGACATTGTCCTCGACGTTCAGCCGATAGCCATCGCGCACGAAACTGCCATTGATCCGGCCAATCGCATCGTCCTTGGAGAAGGCAACCAGATCGGTCGCCGCCGTTCCATCCAGCAGGCTTTCACTATAGGCACGCACGGTCACACCGTCGGGTGCAGAGACGTCACGGCTCAAGCCCTGGCGCAGTTCGAAGATACGAGCCGCCTCCACCAGCGGCGCCACAGCCTTGGAAGGCGTTAGCGTTGCAGCGTCGGGAATGGCACGCAGCAGGGTTTTCAGATCCGTATAATGCCAGGCTTCAACGCGACGGGTTGGCAGGCCAGCCCGCTTCAGGTCATCAAACAGGATATCCCGCGCGCCCAGCACGGCCCCATCGCCCGGTAAATCGCCGAGTTGGGCCGTATAGGCTTCGACCAGCGCAGCCTCGGCCGCTGTCGACCGATTGGCAGCTTGAATGTTCATTACGACACTCCCTCTCCCGACCAATCAGGCCGCTTCGCCGATGATGTCAGCATAGCCATTGGCTTCCAGATCCAGCGCCAGGCTCTTATCGCCGGTCTTGATGATCTGGCCCTTGTAGAGAACATGGACCGTATCCGGAACGATGTAATCCAGCAGGCGCTGATAATGGGTGATGACGATGGTGGCGCGATCCGGCGACTTCAATGCATTGACGCCATCGGCAACGATCTTCAGCGCATCGATATCGAGGCCAGAGTCGGTTTCATCGAGAATGCAAAGCTGCGGGGCCAGAAGCGCCATCTGCAGGATTTCCGCGCGCTTCTTCTCGCCACCGGAAAAGCCGACATTCAGCGGACGCTTCAGCATGTCAGGGTTGATCTTAAGTTCGGCAGCGGCTTCCTTGACCCGGCGTATGAAATCCGGCGTCGTGAGTTCCGCTTCGCCGCGCGCCTTGCGCTGCTCGTTCATTGCCACTTTCAGAAACTGCATGGTGGCAACGCCCGGAATTTCGACCGGGTATTGGAAGGCCAGGAAAATCCCCTTGGCAGCCCGTTCCGCCGGGTCAAGCTCCAGAATGCTCTCGCCGTTATAAAGGATCTCGCCCTCGGTGACTTCATAGTCAGAGCGGCCCGACAGAATGTAGGACAGCGTCGATTTGCCAGAGCCGTTTGGCCCCATAATCGCCGCCACTTCGCCAGCCTTGACGGTCAGGTTGAGACCACGAATGATCTCCGTGCCGTCTTCCGCGATCCGGGCGTGAAGGTTTCTGATTTCAAGCATTTTTCAATTCCCTCATATGGCGGGTTTCAAGGACCCGCATATTCAACCATACGTCGGCAAAGCATTTCCTGCTCTCAAGGCGCGAAGCTCTGCGTCACGACAATATTTCCGACGATATGCCGGTTAAATTCTTCCAGTTCTTCGGCAGGAACCCATAGTTCCTCATGTTCTCGACCACCAACGACCCGCTTTTCGAATTTCGATACATAGGTGGAGTCGACTTCAAATTTCGTGACAAAGCCACGCCGGGAGCCAACATTGGTGTTCCAATCCCGCGCAATCTGCGCGGCATAATCCTCATTCGTCACCGGATAAAATATCGGCTGATCTGGCAGACGGGGCGGAAAAGTTTTCCAGCCACTCTCCTCAATCAGCTTCAATTCTTCCAGTCCGACCGGACGAAAAAGTACGATCGTCCGGCTCATCACCCCACGCTGCCTTCCAGCGAAATCCCGATCAGCTTCTGCGCTTCGACCGCAAACTCCATCGGCAATTCCTGGATGACTTCGCGCACGAAACCATTGACGATCAGGGCGATGGCGGCTTCCTGGGGAATGCCGCGTTGCAGGCAGTAGAACAGCTGGTCTTCCGAGATTTTCGAGGTTGTTGCCTCATGCTCGAACTGAGCCGAGGAGTTCTTCGCCTCGATATAAGGCACGGTATGCGCGCCGCATTTGTCGCCGATCAGCAGGCTGTCGCACTGGGTGAAGTTACGGGCATTTTCAGCCTTGCGATGCGCAGAAACCTGGCCGCGATAGGTATTGCTGGAAAAGCCGGCCGAAATCCCCTTGGAGATGATGCGGCTCGACGTATTCTTGCCGAGATGGATCATCTTGGTGCCGCTATCGACCTGCTGATAACCGTTGGAAACGGCAATCGAGTAGAATTCGCCGCGGCTGTCATCGCCGCGCAGAATGCAGGATGGATATTTCCAGGTGATCGCCGATCCGGTCTCGACCTGCGTCCACGAAATTTTCGAGCGCGCTCCACGGCAATCGCCACGCTTGGTGACGAAATTATAGATACCGCCCTTGCCGTTCTTGTCGCCCGGATACCAGTTCTGGACGGTGGAATATTTGATTTCGGCATCGTCAAGCGCCACAAGCTCAACCACGGCAGCGTGCAGCTGATTTTCATCACGCTGCGGGGCTGTGCAGCCTTCCAGATAGGAGACGTAAGCGCCTTCTTCGGCAATGATCAGCGTGCGCTCGAACTGGCCGGTGTTTTTCTCGTTGATGCGGAAATAGGTGGACAATTCCATCGGGCAACGAACACCCTTGGGAATGAACACGAACGAACCATCGGTAAACACAGCCGAATTCAGCGTTGCATAATAATTGTCGGTGACCGGCACGACCGTGCCGAGATATTTCTTCACCAGATCAGGATATTCGCGCACGGCTTCTGAAATCGACATGAAGATCACGCCAGCCTTCATCAGCTCGGCCTTGAAGGTGGTGACAACGGAAACCGAGTCAAACACCGCATCGACAGCGATTTTCGAGGTCTGAACGCCTGCCAGGATTTCCTGCTCGCGCAACGGAATGCCCAGCTTTTCATAGACCTTCAAAAGCTCAGGATCGACATCGTCGATTGACGTCGGGCCAGCCGTGCTTTTCGGCGCGGCATAGTAATAGATGTCGTTGAAGTCGATCTTCGGATAGTGGACGCGCGCCCAATCGGGCTCTTCCATCGTCAGCCAGCGCTGATAAGCGTCCAGACGCCATTGCAGCATCCAGTCCGGCTCGTTCTTCTTTGCGGAAATGAAACGGACGATGTCCTCCGACAAGCCCTTCGGGGCCTTATCGACTTCGATCATGGTTTCAAAACCATACTTGTACTGATCGACGTCGATCTGGCGGACCTGATCGATCGTTTCTTGTACGGCAGCCATTAGCGTTCTCCAATCTCGCCGGGTCCAAGGTCCGGCAGCTTGTCAACGTTTCAGCGGGGGATCCGCTCTCATATAGGGAATGGAGATGAGTTTTCACCCCCAAGCCTGGGTTTATTCCGCCTTTTCAGGCACTCTTTTCGCGCCTTAAGCCGCGTGACCGGCAAGCTGGCGCCGCCCGGCAATCTTGCCGAAAATCGACACGACCCGCTCGATATCTTCAGCCGTGGTGGCGGGACCGAGCGACAGCCGCAAGCCGCCAATGCCTGCATCCAATCCCATCGCCGTCAAAACATGGCTCTGTCCAACCTTGCCGGACGAACAGGCCGCTCCGGCAGACAGCGCCACGCCTTCCAGATCAAAGGCGATCTGCCCGGTTTCAGCTTTCAGACCCGGCAGCGTGAAGAAACTCGTATTGCCGATACGCTTCTGACCCGCGCCGTGGATCACTAGATCGGGAGCCATGCTGCGCATGCCTGTTTCCAAAGCATCTCGCAAGGCCGCAATCTGTAAATTGCGATTTATCAAGTCTTTTGTAGCATAGTCCGCAGCAGCACCGAAGCCTGCAATTGCAGCAAGGTTCTCCGTGCCACCGCGATGGCCCTTTTCCTGCCCGCCGCCGCGCACCAGCGGTTCCGGCATCAGCGCCTCGCCGCGAGCCACCACGGCGCCAGCCCCTTTGGGGCCGCCAAGCTTGTGGGCAGATAGAATCAGGAAATCCGCATCCAGGGCCGCAATATCGACCGGGATACGCCCAACCGCCTGGACCGCATCCACCAGCAGCAATCCGCCCTTAGCGTGAACCAGTTGCCCCACCGCTTCAACCGGCTGGATAACCCCGGTTTCATTATTAGCCAGCATGACGGCGACCAGCGGCATGCCCTGATCGGCAGGATGGTCGGCCAGCGCCCGCTCCAGGGTATCGAGATCGATCACGCCCTGTTGGGTCACAGGGATTTCGGTCGCACAATCTGGCGAAAAGCGCCCACCTTGCCGCACAGCAGGATGTTCGATGGCCGAGACATAGGCTCGTCCGATGGCCAACAGTGAACGGCCCATCCTATAGCGAGGCGACAGGACAAAATTTGCCGCTTCCGTTGCCGTCGAGGTAAAGACGACATTGGCGGGCGCGGCTCCGACAAGTTCCGCCACCTGGCGGCGCGCCTTTTCTACCAGGGCGCGGGCAGCCCGACCTTCAGCGTGAACAGAGGATGGATTGCCCGGCATGGCCAAAGCAGCCAGCATGGCATCGCGCGCTTCATTCAGAAGCGGTGCGGTAGCATTCCAGTCCATGTAGATGCGTTCAGCCATGTTTTCTCTGATATGTTCCGCTTTGTTGTGCCGCGATCTTAAGCCGGAAGGCGCAAAACCTGCGTATTGTCTTAAATCATGCCCTGTTTTCGGAGAAAATCACGCATCTGCCTTAGAAGATGCATTTTTCTTGAAATTTTCACCCCGACTGTCCTATGACACATTCAATAACACAGCGACCCATAATTTCGAATGGTTCTAAACTGGGTTTTAGAAAAGCTGAGTGCCCCCGTCAAGTCATCTTCTGACGGGTAAGGGCGCGAAGGCAAAAAAACACGCCAAGACCGGAGTATCCATGCCCGAAGTCATTTTCAACGGACCCGCAGGACGTCTAGAGGGCCGCTACCAGCCCTCCAAGGAAAAGAGCGCCCCGATTGCGATCATCCTGCATCCGCATCCGCAATTTGGCGGCACGATGAACAACCAGATCGTCTATCAGTTGTTCTACATGTTCCAGAAGCGTGGTTTTACAACCTTGCGCTTCAACTTCCGCAGCATCGGCCGCAGCCAGGGCGAATTCGACCACGGCGCCGGCGAATTGTCCGACGCTGCCTCGGCGCTCGACTGGGTGCAGGGCTTGCATCCCGATTCAAAGAGCTGTTGGGTTGCCGGCTATTCCTTCGGCTCGTGGATCGGCATGCAGCTGTTGATGCGCCGCCCGGAAATCGAAGGTTTTATTTCGGTTGCGCCGCAGCCGAATACCTATGATTTCTCCTTCCTCGCCCCCTGCCCTTCGTCCGGTCTGATCATCCATGGCGATGCCGACAAGGTTGCGCCCGAAAAGGACGTTCAGGGTCTGGTGGACAAACTGAAGACCCAGAAGGGCATTCTGATCACCCAGAAGACCTTGCCCGGCGCCAACCATTTCTTCAATGGCCAGGTCGAAACACTGATGGCCGAATGCGAGGATTATCTGGATCGCCGCCTGGAAGGCGAACTGGTGCCCGAACCGGCTGCCAAGCGGCTGCGCTGATTAGCCCATATTTCTTTTTGCAAATAAAAACGCCGGTTGTTTCAACCGGCGTTTTTTGTGGCATAGTCTATCCGCCCAGATCGGCTTCCTGAATCGCCGGATATCAAAAGGGGATTGCTATGGACCTGCATTCAATGATCACCTTTGCGCTGGCTTTTCTGGTGTTTGCCGCCAGTCCCGGCCCCGATAATGTGACGATCATGGCCCGCACCCTTTCCCATGGGCCTGCGTCGGGTCTTGCTTATGGCTTGGGGACGGTTACCGGCATCCTAATTTATTTGACGCTTGCGTTTTTCGGCCTGTCTGTGTTGGCGCAAGACATGGGCTGGCTGATGGAGCTTTTGCGTTATGGCGGTGCGGTCTATCTTATCTGGATGGGTGTCCGCCTCTGGATGGCAAAGCCGGTCCTGCCGCAGATGGTGCCGATGGAGCGCCGTGGGGCGCTGTTTCCCGTGTACCTGACAGGTTTCGCGCTCAATCTCGGCAATCCGAAAATGCCACTTTTCTATCTAGCCCTGCTGCCGAATTTCGTACCCGCATCCTTCAATGTGTCGGCGCTGATCGATATCATCGCGATCATTCTTGCGGTCGAGACCTTGGTGATTGGCGGCCATGTCTTTCTGGCGGGACGGGCCAGACGCCTCTTGAAAACACCCCGCAGCGTGGCGCTGATCAACCGCACGACCGGCGGTTTTTTGGGCGCTGCCGGGGTGGCTATCCTCGCATCTGGCCGCGGAAATTGAAGTTTCGTTAAGCTTTATGGCGCAGCGAAGGGCCTATTCCTTGACTTTGGGGCGTTTTCGGCCTATCCCGCGCTGGCGTTAACGCCTGTTCGCGGGCGATTCATCTTGAGTTCGCAAGAACGGAACGGAAAACATTTCCCTTTGACCACATTCGCTGACCTTGGCCTGAGCCAAAAAGTTCTTTCCGCTGTAACTGATGCCGGCTACACCGTGCCGACACCGATCCAGGCTGGCGCCATTCCGCCGGCCCTGATGCGCCGCGACATTTGCGGCATTGCCCAGACGGGTACAGGCAAGACGGCGTCCTTCGTACTGCCGATGCTGACATTGCTCGAAAAAGGCCGCGCCCGCGCCCGCATGCCGCGCACGCTGATTATGGAGCCGACGCGCGAACTTGCAGCCCAGGTGGCCGAGAATTTCGAAAAATACGGCAAGAATCATAAGCTCAACATTGCCCTGCTGATCGGCGGCGTTTCGTTCGATGAACAGGACCGCAAACTGGAGCGTGGCGCCGATGTGCTGATCTGCACGCCTGGCCGCCTGCTGGACCATTGCGAGCGCGGCAAGCTGCTGATGACCGGCGTGGAAATCCTCGTTATCGACGAAGCCGACCGTATGCTGGACATGGGCTTCATTCCCGATATCGAGCGTATCGCCAAGCTCATTCCCTTTACCCGTCAGACGCTGTTCTTCTCGGCTACCATGCCGCCGGAAATCCAGAAGCTGGCCGACAAGTTCCTGCAAAACCCGGAACGCATCGAGGTGGCTCCGCCATCTTCGACCGCCAAGACCGTGACGCAGCGGCTGGTTGCCTGCCAGAACAAGGATTATGAAAAGCGCTCCACCCTGCGCGACATCATCCGCGCCCAAGACGATCTGAAGAACGCCATCATCTTCTGTAACAGGAAGAAGGATGTGGCCGATCTGTTCCGTTCGCTTGAGCGGCATGGTTTCTCGGTCGGCGCCCTGCATGGCGACATGGACCAGCGTTCGCGCACCAACATGCTGGCAGGTTTCAAGGACAATCAGATTACGCTTTTGGTCGCTTCCGACGTTGCGGCCCGTGGCCTTGATATTCCCGATGTTAGCCATGTGTTCAATTTCGACGTGCCGATCCATGCGGAAGACTATGTCCACCGCATCGGCCGTACCGGCCGCGCTGGGCGCTCCGGTCGTGCATTTACGCTCGTGACCAAGTCAGACGCGAAATATCTCGACGCGATTGAAAAACTGATCGGCGAAAAGCCAGAATGGCTGGACGGCGACGTCGCGGCGCTGCCGCCCATGGCAGAAGGTGATCGTGATGAGCGCCGTGGCCGTGGCGGCAAGAATGCTCGTGACAAGAGCGGAAGTGACAGAAGCGGTAGTGAACGGGGCCGTGGCCGGGAGCGCTCCAGAGACGGCGCGCGTGACGGTGATCGTGAACATCGCAGCAGTCACAAGCCTGACACGACAGAAGAGCAGATTAGCACCGAAGCGGCTGTAGAAGTCGTCGCAACCAAGGTGGATAGCGTGAAGCAAGAGCGCAAGACAGACAGACGGCCAAGCCAGGGCAACCGCGATTATCGCAATAGCCAGGCACCCAACCCGGCCAATGATGACCAGCGCGAACGCCGCCGCCAGCATTACCGCGATCACGATGACGGCCCGACCCCTGTTGGCTTCGGCGATGATATTCCTGCTTTCATGCTGATCGTTGCCAACGCCAAAGCCTGACATGCTGCCCGGAATTGATTTCCCGGGTGTCGGCGTTGGCCTTGCCATCCTCAGAGATGGCAAGCTTTTGCTTTACAAGCGAATCCGCCCGCCCGAAGCCGGTTTCTGGAATATTGTCGGCGGCAAGGTCGATGTGCTTGAGCCTGCGGAGCACGCAGCGCGGCGTGAAGCCGAAGAAGAAACCGGGCTGACCATCGGCTCCGTGGAATTTGTCAGCGTCAGCGAACAAATCATCGCAGCCGACCGTCAGCACTGGGTTTCTCTTCTCTATAAGACCAGCGACATCTCAGGCGAAGCGACCTTGACCGAACCCGACAAGCTATCGGATTTCGGCTGGTTCGATCTCGATCACCTGCCGCAGCCTTTATCGGCCTTCACCAAGGCTATACTGCCGTTTCTACGCTGATTTTTCCGCGTGCCGTGACTGATCGCAACCATCAAAGAATCCTGGAACAGTGTTGGTTGTGGGGCGTAACCTCTTAAGCGCTCCTTGATACACAAGGCCTGCTGGCCCTGCTATAGTCCAGCGAGCTGGACGTCCGGGGCGGAGCCTCTCCGAGACCATGATCGCCGATGCGGCAGCCATAAACAGAAGGTGGTAGTCATGCACGGCGAATGGTAACACCATCAGCGCCCAGCAGGTACCAACACAAAGTCCGCCCTCACGCAGGCCGTAGCGCAGGCAATCACGATCTGCGGACCAGCCAAAAGCGCTCAATCGCGGCGTCCAGTGACACTGGTTCAAGATACGTTGTTTCCAGGGTGTGATTTGCCAGAAGCCGACGAGGCCCAATGCCAGCAGCAGGACTGGCAGATCGACTAGGCTTGCAGCCACCCGCAGCAGCATGCCGAGGACCACAAGCAGTGGTGCGCAAACAGCCCATAGACCGCAATAACTGACAAAGAACATGCCCAACGAGCGTACTCGCCGCCTCTTGAGGCTACGGTTCCAGATATGCATGATCGGGTCCCGCAAAATTAATGACATCATTGCGATCAGCATGATCATCAGAGACAAGGCAACGCCGGTCACGGACATCATCCATATTTGCACCTGGAAGGCACGCCAGCCCCGGTCAAGAAGAGCGCCAGAGGCCGAAATGCAAAGATCCAGAGCATCATTGCCATGGCTTGTGAAAGCCATGGCAAGCCAGCCGGTAAGGCTGAAGGTAAGCAAGGTGGGCCATGGCGGCTCCTTCAACAAGGAGACCACGGCCCTGATCCGAGACAGAGTGGGAGCCATGCCGCTTAGCCCGGCTGACGGTAAAGGCTGATGCGTTCGACAGTTACCTTCGCGCCCTCTCGCAGAGCCTTACGGGGAACGAGATGGACGCTCAAACCGCTCTTGGTGATATTGCCGCTATGGATTAAGCCGGATAGGAGTTTGGTGATGTCAAGAACCTGCGTCACACCCCGTCCGCCATGGGAGCTGTCGGTTTTCGACGCATTGCGAACGCCGAATAGGCCGACAGAGCCTGCACGAAGGTCCAGACGGTGCGCATGATCGGCATCATCGGGCAGATTGAGATAGACATCGATCACGAAGCCATCCTGTTGTGCACGAATGTTTTCCAGATTGAGGAAATACCTGTCATGCGGGGCATCGCCACTGCGCAACCCCAAAGCCAACGTCTTTGGTGCAGTAAATAGCGCTGAGGAGGCATCGTCCAGATGGACCGCCGATGACGTTTTTTCACCGGACAGGGCAAGAACATCCGCATTCGCCCCGACCAGTTCGGCAGCCTTGGGTTCCGTCACCGCTTTTCCTCCTGTTGCGACAGCCGCCGCCAGAACGGGGGCTTGAGCTACAACGAACTGGTCATAGGTATAATCCAGTTTCGGGCTTGTGGTCTCCAGCATATCAGAGGGCTTGTAGTAATACGGCGTTCCATCCGGGTTCGGCACGACGAATTTACGATCCTGAGGTCCGTCCAGCCAGGCCGGATCGACAGGGTTTTTGTGCAATGGGGATGCGGCATTCCATTGCGCCCAAAGCCGGTCGATATTGGCATGATGCAGCCAGAAAATCGGATCAAGTCCCGCCGTGTCGGGGACGGCCATCAGGCCCTGTAGCTTCGAATCTTCAGGATTGTCGCCACCGATAGCAATATGGACCACATTGTGTGGCATGTGTTCCAACAGGCCGAATGTGTCGCTATCGTGGGAAAAGCCCGTCTTGACGCCACCAAATCCGGGGCTGCCGCCTGAGGACACACCCGTGAAAATAGGCCACTCCAGTGCCTCCAGGCTCACATCCTCGACAGGCACGATGATCGGTGGCGTTCCTGAGCCGTAGCGCTGCTTGATGTAGAGTGGATTAGGGCCACCTTCAAACTCTTCCTGCGCGAAGGCAGGTGGCATCATCCGTGCCTTGGGATTGGTCGTATCGCTGTAGTTCCAATAGGGCATGGCCCAGTCCGCTGGCCCTCCCATAGCCACGATCTGCGCCCGCACAAGCGCTTCAATCGACCAGATATAACCGCGATGCCAGGGTAGGAAATACCAGCTGCCGTGTTGGCATTGGTTCCAATAGAGATCCTGGTCCGCTTGGGACGGCAAGGGCTCTCCAGCCGTGTAATATCCATATGTCGTCCAGAGACTATCGGGATCATCGATATCAATCCCGTGGATCGCAGCCATGAAATTCCAGCTGGTGTTATCGGCCAACGCCTTTTGTCGCAGCTTGCCGACACCCTTGGCGTACCAATAGAGAATTGGATCGCTGAAATCGCCGCCATTCGCCCATACACTTTTACGAACGTAAACCATATTATCCCCCAGGATATTTGATGAAAAAACGATCAGAAACTAGGCCAAAGCTTCGCCCCCCAAGATCCCGCCCTTAGAGGGAGGTGAGGTCTTCGATTGGTGAGGAAAAGGCTTCAGCCGAATGGCTTACACTTATGAATCCGTAGAGAATGCCCCGTCCTTTGAATATAGATCCGTTGGCACATCGTCGGAAATCAGCATCATCATGATGCTTTGGTCTTCAGGTTGTCCGTTGAATTTTGGGAAACTCGAGCTCGATTTTCCCTAACAAAACTTTGGTGAGTGAAAACATTGAATGATTTTGCTCTCAAAACCTCTTAGATTTCAGAGAACTATCGAGTAAATCCTGATGCGGTTAAATGTGTCTTTTGATTGAATGTTATAAAATTGCTACTATTGATTTAAATAACCGTCAAGTTGCCCAGCACTCTTGAAGAGACCTTTTTTGGGTGCTTTTTCGTGGCGAAGCGATTGCGCGAGCACCAGTCTCCTGGCTACTGCGTCCGTGTCGTTTTAAGCGGCTGTTGCCGCGCCGAAGCTCACTTGCGGCGCTTTGGGGGTGAAGGCTTTTGTGTCCGGATACCAGCCTCATAGGCCAGCCTTGCCCAGCGCGCCATTTCGTCGGGATCATCAAACGCGTCTTCCGGCACAGACCAATAGGGCATGGCGACAGGCTTCTTGCCGGGCCGTTGATAGACCCATTGCCGGGCGCCAGCGGCGGCAAACTCTGATGCCGTCTGCGCGTCGGCTTTCAGCATGATCTCGTCAAACAGATAAAGCGCGAAGATTATGCCCTGGTGGTAGATACCCTTGCCACCGAACATGCGCCGGATACTGACCGGACCCAGCGATTGAAACATCTCTTCAATGTCGGCATTGTCCATGATTTGGGTCCATGATCTGGCCTATTAGACGGTGTGAAAACCTCTTTGCAGGTAAAGAAGCGTTGCAGCTTTTTCACCAAGCTTCAGCCCCACCACTTCGCCGAACAGGACAGTGTGCGTGGCCGTGATTTTCCTGTCCACCACCCGGCAATCATAAGCGGCGATGGCATCGGCCAGCAGCGGTGCGCCAGTAATCATCTGCTCCCAGCTACCAAGCGCGAAGCGCTCTTCGCTCGACAGCTTGCCGAAGCCAGCGAAAGCTCCAGCCAGGTCCTGATGATGAGCGGCGAGCGTGTTCAGGGCAAAACAATCACTTTCGAAGAACGGCTTGTTGCCTTCATTCTGATTGTTGATGCAGGCCAGCACCATCGGTGGCTGATCGGAAACCGAGCATGCGGCAGTGATGGTCGTGCCTCTGGCAACACCTTGAAATTCCGTGGTGACGATCTGCACATGGCCTGCGTAGCGGCTCATCGCTTCACGATAGTCCAAAGGATTGATAGCCACGCCTGCACTCCTTGCCTATTTGCTTGTCAAGAATGGCTATAGTGCATGATGCGTAAAAGTGTGAAGCGGTTTTACGAAACCATCATGCTCCGACAGCATCTTACGGCGGCGACCAAGACATTTTCATTCCCTTGCTGTTGCTGTGTCGCTAAGGTAACTGAAAATTCATGATGATCCGGGTTGAAATGACATTGCGCCTTTTTCCACTGCTTTTCGCCCTGGGCTATGCGCTCACAGCGCCGGGTGCGTTTGCCCTTACCATCGGCCTGGTTGCGCCGCAGGGTGGGCCTTATGCTGTTCTTGGTCAGCAGATACGGGCTGGGGCGGAAGCTGCGGCAAAGCAAAGCGGCGATACGCTGGCGGTAATCGACGAGCCATGCGCCACGGGCACCGGCCCGGCGATTGCTGACAAGCTTGTAGCGGCAAAGGCCGATGCGGCGATCGGCTTTTTGTGCAGCGAAAGCCTGGATGGTTTGCTGGCCAAGCTTGGCCCGGCCGGTATTCCGTCCGTGACGCTTTCGGTGCGCTGGCCCACTGTTATGGAAGATGCCTTGAAGAACCAATGGCCACTCTTCCGGCTGGCACCCAGCACCAAAGCGGAAAGCGAAAAGCTGGTGGATGTGATCGTCAGCCAATGGGCAGGAACGGCCTTTGCGCTTCTCGATGACGGCACAATCCGCAGCCGTGAACTGGTGGAAGCCATCCGCGTGTCGCTGGAACAGCGCGGCATGAAGCCGGTTTTCACCGATACTTACCGCCCGGCTCAGGAGCAACAGATTGCCCTGGTGCGGCGCTTGAAGAAGACGGGCGCGACCAATGTCTTCATCGGCGGTGACCGTAGCGACGTCTCGATCATCGCCCGCGATGCCAAAGCCGAGAATATCCCCCTGACGCTTATGGGCGGTGAGGCAATGAGGGCGGTAGATCGGCCCGTTCCATTGCAAGACGGGGTATTGGCCGTGATAACGCCGGATTATGCCAGAATGCCGAGCGCACAGAAGGCGGTTGATGCGCTACGAACACAGGGCAGCGCAGCGGATGGTTATGCCCTGCCCGCTTTTGCCAGCGTCCAGTTTTTGCATGCGGCGGCGGCATTAAACGAACCGTCGTTGGCTGAGGCCATCAGCAAGACCAAGGCTGAGACCGTCATCGGCTCGCTGTCCTTTACCGACGGCCACGAACTCAGCGACAATCCGTTTCAATTGCAGGAATGGCGTGACGGTAGTTTCCAGCCGCCCCGTCCGCTTAGCGAATAACGGCCAGCGGCTATTCGTAAGGCCAGACTGGCCGTGTAAACAACCCGCCATCGACCCAGAGCGTCTGACCGGTCACAAAGGCCGCCGCGTCACTGGCGAGATAGAGCACGGGGCCGGCGATATCCTGCGGTGTCCCCACACGGCGCAACGGCGTGACCTTGCCCCAGACTTCGCCATAGTCAGGTGCTTCCTCATAGGTTCGTTCCGTGGCAATGGCACCGGGCGCGATACAATTGACCCGGATGCCATGCGGCCCCAATTCCACCGCGGCTACCTTGGTGAATTGCTCCACCCCGCCCTTGGAGGCGGTATAATCAACCAGGTTTGGGAAGGCGAGCTTATTGCAGCCCGAGCCAATATTGACGATGGCGCCACCGTTACCAGTTGCAACCATCCGGCTTGCAGCCGCTTTGGTGTTGAGAAACGTGCCGGTTAGGTTGGTGCGGATCACCCGGTTCCAGTCTTTTTCAGAGAGATCCAGCAGGCTGGACCAGGTCTGCACACCGGCATTGTTGATGAGAACAGCCGGGCTTGCCTTGGCCCAGGCGCAGGCCTGATTGAAGAACTGATCGACGGCGTCTCCGTCGCCGACATCGGCGGAAAGGGCCAGCACGTTGCGGCCCTGTTGCTCCATCAGGAACACCAGGCTTTTGGCCGGTGTATCGTCGCCAAGATAGCTGAAGGCCACCGTGTCGCCCAGACCGGCAAAAGCCTGGACCAGCTGGCGCCCTATGCCCGTGCTGCCGCCGGTGATGATCACAAACCTGCCCATATTTCCTCCCATAGGTCATCTCCAAGCATTCATAACCCGGCTATCGCACCTGTCCAAGGCCGGATCATGATCGCCCGCAAAGCGGCTGTAAAATCAACCGACTTTCGCAATCTGGGCCACAGGAAAGGTTGTCGCGCTAATGCGGGAATGCTATGAGCGGCACGACACCCGCTATATCGAAAGAACGAAATAAATGACACCTCCGCTGCTGATCGCCCCTTCGATCCTCGCCGCCAATTTTTCCCGGCTGGGGGCTGAAGTTGCCGATGTTGTGGAGGCGGGCGCCGACTGGATTCATCTCGATGTGATGGATGGCCATTTCGTGCCGAATATCTCTTTCGGCCCGGCTGTTATCAAGGCGTTACGGCCCCATACCAAAGCGGTATTCGATTGCCACCTGATGATTGCCCCTGCCGATCCGTTTCTGGCCGCCTTTGCCGATGCCGGATGTGATTACATCACCGTCCATGCCGAAGCCGGGCCGCATCTGCATCGCTCCTTGCAAACCATTCGCGCCCTGGGCAAGAAAGCTGGTGTATCGATCAATCCGGCCACGCCGGTCTCCATGCTGGAAAACGTCATCGATGATGTGGATCTGATCCTGATCATGAGTGTCAATCCCGGTTTTGGCGGGCAGAGCTTCATTCCTTCTGCGGCGGACAAGATCGCCCAGGCGCGGGCGCTGATTGGCGAGAGGCCGATTGCGCTGGAAGTCGATGGCGGCATCACCGTGGAAACGGCGCCAATTGCCACAAAGGCCGGTGCCAATGTGCTGGTGGCAGGATCTGCGATCTACAAGGGCCAGGGTGTCGATGCCTACCGCGAAACGGTGACGGCATTGCGCCATGCCGCTGAAGGAGGCAGGTCTTGAAACTAAACTGGCTTTCCGCAGCCATGGTTGCCGTGGGCAGCCTTGCCGCCCTGCCCGCTGCGGCAGGCGATATCGCCGCCGTTCGCCCCATCGGTTTTTCTGCTGACGGTTCCGTCTTCGCCTTTGAGGAATATGGCGTGCAGAGCGGCGTCAACACGCCTTATTCGAATATTTTTGCCATAGATCTCAACAATAATACTTTCCTGCCGGATACGCCGGTGCGCCTGCGCGGCGATGACGACAAGGCCAGCATGGCCGCGATCCGCAAGCAGAGCATGGATCAGGTGGCAAAAACTGTTCAGGACCGAGGCCTGCTGGATCATCCCGGTGAAGTGGTTGCCTTCAATCCCCTAAGCGAGATCGGCATTGATCCGCATGTGCTCAGCTACCGCGTTCACGCCTCACAGCCGACGGTGGGCGAGCCAAATACACTGACGCTGGAAGAGCTGGACGAAGGCGCGCCTGCCGCCTGCAAGGACCAGGTACAGACCATCAAGGGCTTTCGCCTGAAGATGACGCAAATCAACGGCGCCAAGCAGGACAAGGTCGTCTATGAAGACGGCCACGTACCCGCCAGCCGCCGTTGTCCGACCGGCTACCGGCTGGGTGGCGTCGTCACCTATCAGGTTCCCGGTGGCAATGTGGTGCAGATCGCCCTGGTCCTGGTGATGAACCCCTCCTCCGAAGGCTCTGACGGACGCTGGCTGGCGGTACCGATCAAGCCCTGACACCATCCTTTCGCGCCGTTGCCGTTGAGATCGGCTGCCATGTTTGCTATGGGGCGGCATAGGTTATTCATGCAAGAAAGATCAAGCCGATGATCCCGCGTTATTCCCGGCCAGAAATGGTCGCCATCTGGTCGCCCGAAACCAAATTCCGCATCTGGTTCGAGATCGAGGCCCATGCCTGCGACGCGCTGGCCGAGCTGGGTGTGATCCCTAAGGACGCCGCCAAAACCATCTGGGAAAAGGGCGGCGCTGCCGAATTCAACGTAGCCCGCATCGACGAGATCGAAGCCGTCACCAAGCATGATGTCATCGCTTTCCTCACTCATCTGGCAGAGTTTATCGGCCCCGACAGCCGGTTCGTGCATCAGGGCATGACCTCGTCCGACGTGCTGGATACCACCTTCAACATTCAGCTGGTCCGCGCTGCCGATCTGTTGCTTGCTGATATGGACCGCGTGCTGGCCGCGCTGAAAACCCGCGCCTTTGAGCACAAGGATTCGGTGCGCATTGGCCGCAGCCACGGCATCCACGCCGAACCCACCACCATGGGCCTGACCTTTGCCCGGTTCTACGCCGAAATGGAGCGCAACCGCGCCCGTCTCGTCAATGCCCGCGCTGAAATTGCCACGGGCGCCATCTCCGGTGCTGTTGGCACCTTTGCCAACATCGACCCCAGCGTGGAAGAGCACGTCTGCGAAAAGCTCGGACTCGTACCGGAGCCGGTTTCCACGCAGGTCATCCCGCGCGACCGCCACGCCATGTTCTTCGCCACATTGGGCGTGATTGCCTCGTCAATTGAAAACGTCGCGATTGAGATCCGCCACATGCAGCGCACCGAGGTGCTGGAAGCCGAAGAGTTCTTCTCTCCGGGCCAGAAGGGCTCGTCTGCCATGCCGCACAAGCGCAATCCGGTACTGACAGAAAACCTCACCGGCCTCGCCCGCCTCGTGCGCATGTCGGTTGTGCCTGCCATGGAAAACGTCGCCCTTTGGCACGAGCGCGACATCAGCCACTCCAGCGTGGAACGGACAATCGGCCCCGACACCACCATCACGCTCGATTTCGCCCTGAACCGTTTGGCTGGCGTTGTTGAAAAGCTGGTGATCTACCCGGAAAACATGTTGAAGAACATGAACAAATTCCGCGGCCTCGTGATGAGCCAGCGCGTGCTGCTGGCGCTCACCCAAGCTGGTGTTTCCCGCGAAGACAGCTACCGCCTCGTGCAGCGCAATGCCATGAAGGTCTGGGAACAGGGCAAGGACTTCCTGGAGGAATTGCTTGGAGATGCCGAGGTTCGTGCCGCGTTGAGCGAAGAGCAGATCCGTGAGAAGTTTGACCTCGGCTATCACACCAAGCATGTCGACACGATTTTCAAGCGGGTTTTTGGGTGAAAGACATCTGAACAGCGCTGAATTTTAATGGGATTATTTTGGATCATGTCACCCTCAGGCTTATCTCACTACTGTCCGGTTTAAATTTTGTGGACATGGCGCACGGTGTTGATTCTACTCGTATTCGAGCGTTTGGCGACGATCTCGGACACGAAAGAGGAGCAGCACCGTGCGGCACGAGAATAGCGTTTTCCATGATCTTTTGAAGCGTATTCCCTGGGCGTCGTTCGAGCGGCTTGTGGATGAACATGGTGCTGACAAGCATATCCGCCGGCTATCGACCAAAAGCCAGTTCGTCGCCCTGCTCTATGGGCAACTGGCGGGAGCGGTGAGCCTGCGTGAGATCGTCGGTGGCCTGGAAAGCCATTCGGCGCGGCTCTATCATGTCGGTGCCAAGCCCGTGTCACGCTCGACGCTCGCCGATGCCAATCGTTTGCGTGCGAGTGCTGTCTTTGCCGGACTGTTTGCGCAGATGGCGGCCATGGCGGGGCGCGGCTTGCGTCGGGCAGTTGGCGAGGCGACTTATCTGATTGATGCAACAGGGGTCAGGCTCAGCGGTGCTGGATCGCAGTGGGCGCGGTTCTCCGACCATGCCTGTGGAGCCAAGGTTCACATTGTCTATGATGCGGACGCCGAGCAGCCCATCTATGCGGCCGTCACACCTGCCAATATCAATGACATCACCGCCGCCAAGGCCATGCCGATCGAGCCGGGTGCAACTTATGTCTTCGATCTCGGCTACTATGATTTCGGCTGGTGGGCCAAGATGGACAAGGCCGGATGCCGGATTGTGACCCGGTTCAAATCCCATACGCCGCTTTCCGTGACGCGCGAGCAGACGGTTGCAGAAGACGGCCCTGTTCTGTCCGACCGCATCGGCCTTCTGCCTGCACGCCAGGCCGCCAACCGCAAGAACCCGTTCAGCGATCCGATTCGCGAGATTACCGTCAGGACCGAGACAGGAAAGGTGCTGCGCATCCTGTCCAATGATCTCGACGCACCGGCGCAGGAGATCGCCGACCTCTACAAGCGCCGCTGGGCGATCGAACTGTTCTTTCGCTGGGTCAAGCAGACGCTGAAGATCCGCCATTTCCTTGGCACGTCAGAGAACGCCGTTCGCATCCAGATCGCGGTTGCCCTCATCGCCTACCTGCTCCTGCGATTGGCGCAGGCCGATCAGAAGACCGTGCCAAGCCCGCTCGCCTTCGCACGACTGTTCCGCGTCAACCTCATGCATCGCAGACGCACAGACCGCCTTCTGACCAAGCCGCCCAACAAACCCAAAAGCCCAAACCAGTTGGCGTTCCAGTGGGCGTGAATTTAAACCGGACAGCAGTGGGCTTATCTTGAGGGTGACACCTTCGATAGCATTTCGACGTTATCAGCGGCTCGGCGCACGGCGGAGCATGACCTGTAAGGTGATTGAGGCCTTAACCTCGAAAACGGATTGCATTCAACGTCGTGGATGATAATCAAGAATTCCGGCTCCACTATATCGAGGGAATATTATGCCGGATTTTTCTACATTCATGCTTTTTGCCGCGGCCTCATTGGTTCTCACAGCAACTCCCGGCCCGGATATGTTGCTCATTGCCTCGCGCAGTGTTAGCCAAGGCCGGTCGGCTGGATTTCTAACATATGCGGGCATTGCTTTTGGCTGCTATTGTCACGCAACGGCTGCTGCCCTTGGACTATCGCAACTTTTCCTCACTGTTCCCGTTGCCTATGAGATCGTGCGTTGGGCAGGCTGCATCTATTTGCTTTACCTTGCCTATAAGACGATACGGTCACAAGGAGCAGCCTTCTCTCCTCAATCGTCACTCAAGCGCCTCTCTGGCAAACGCATTTTTACAGAAGGTCTTGCGACTAATCTTCTCAATCCCAAAATGGCGCTTTTCGTTCTTGCCCTGTTTCCGCAATTCGTAAATCCGGAACGAGGCTCCCTGCTCATGCAAATGCTGTTGCTTGCCACAGTCTTGAATGTCATCGGAATGTTCGTGAATGGCGTGGTCATCCTCCTCGGCAGCCGGATACGCAGCCATCTTTCATCAGTGCGTCGCTTTCCAAAACTGCCTCAATATCTTCTTGCGACGGTCTTTACTGGTTTGGCCTGCCGCTTGGCTCTGGGCACGAGAAACTGAAATTGGCAAGGTCCGTTGATGCATTCTGAACCAAACGGACTCTAGAAACACCGTTCCTTTACGACTTGCATCCCGCCCATTCATCCTCCCGCTGATCATTGTTAAACCGTACTTACTCGCTATATTCTTGACCATTATCAGTCATGTACGCGGATAAGCGCCGTGGAAAAATGGAATGCGGCATGAAACTTCTTCTTCGTTTTATCAGTGTGATCCTGCTTTCTCTTCTGGTTCTGGCAGCACTCGTTGCCACAGGCTGGATTGCTCTGGCGCTCTGGTATCGTATTCCCGGACCGGAATATGTTCGTGGAGCGGCTGTTGGGCTTTGGCTGATTTTTATCCTCGCCATCATCTCAATTGGTCGAAAGTCACTGCTCGCATCGGTCTGCCTTTTTGTGCTGAGCCTGGTCGTCGTCGGTATCTGGTGGCACTCGATCAAACCGAGTCTTGATCGCGATTGGGCGACGGATGTGTCGAGAACTGTCACCGGGAGCGTTGAGAACAACATTGTGACGCTCCAGAATGTGCGAAACTTTAACTGGACAAGCGACACGGTTGCCGATGCCAAATGGGAGACGCGGCAATATGATCTCAACAAGCTGAATGAGGCCGATATGGTCCTGTCCTATTGGGGCATGGATGCCATTGCCCATACGCTGATCAGTTTCGGGTTTGAGGATGGTCAGCGCGTGGTATTTTCGGTGGAAACGCGCCGAGAGAAGACCGAATCCTATTCATCGATTGCAGGCTTTTTCAAAACCTATGAACTGGCTTTTCTCGCCGCCGATGAGCGTGACATTCTCTATCTTCGCACCAATATGCGCAAGGAAGACACCTATCTTTACCCGCTGGATATTCCCAAACAGGCGATGAGAGCCTTGTTTTTAAATTACGTGAACTCGGCAGATCAGCTTGCCAAACAGCCCAAATTCTACGACACAATCACCACCAATTGCACGACAGTGGTGTTTGATCTTGCTCGCCAGATTGAGCCCGGCATTCCAACGGATTACCGCGTTTTGCTGTCGGGCTACCTGCCCGGCTATCTTGCAGAGCATGGAGCCTCGCTCTGGAAACTGCCGGAACCGGAATTGCGCGCCCGCGCCGCCATCAGTGCCAAAGCGCAGGCTGCGGGGAATTCACCGACTGATTATTCCGGTGTGATCAGGCAGTAGGCCACTTCCAATAAAAAAGCCTCTTTCCGAATAACGGAAAGAGGCTTGATGACAAATCACTTCAGTCTTTACTCAGGCAGTTTCCGCACAGCGCCCAAATCAGCCGACGTCGCAAAAGCCGCATAGGCCTTCAGCGCGGTCGTCACCTTGCGCTTGCGGTGCTCCGCAGGCTTCCAGCCAGCGGCATCCTGTGAGACGCGGCGGGCGGCGAGTTCCCCTTCGGACAGCATCAGTTCGATGGTGCGATTAGGGATGTCGATGGCGATCGTGTCGCCGTTGCGCACCAGGCCGATGGTGCCGCCATTGGCAGCTTCTGGCGAGACGTGGCCGATGGACAGGCCCGATGTGCCGCCGGAGAAGCGACCGTCGGTGATCAGGGCGCAGACCTTGCCGAGGCCCTTGGATTTCAGGTAGCTGGTCGGGTACAGCATTTCCTGCATGCCAGGGCCGCCCTTCGGTCCTTCGTAGCGGATGACCACGACATCGCCTGCCACGACCTCATTGCTGAGAATGGCTTTTACCGCCGAATCCTGGCTTTCATAGACCTTGGCCGGGCCGGTGAATTTCAGGATGCTTTCATCGACACCAGCGGTTTTGACGATGCAGCCATCCAAGGCGATATTGCCCTTCAAAACAGCCAGACCGCCATCCTTGGAGAATGGCTTTTCAACCGAGCGGATAACGCCATTTTCGCGGTCCATGTCCAGCTCATCCCAACGGGACGATTGCGAAAACGCCACCTGCGTCGGTACACCACCAGGGGCGGCGCGGAAGAACTCGCGTACACTCTCGGACGTGGTGCGGGTAATGTCCCAGCGGTCGATGGCATCGCCCAGCGTTGGCGCATGAACGGTTGGGCAGTCGCGGTTGATCAAGCCACCGCGATCCAGCTCGCCGAGAATGCGCATGATGCCACCTGCACGGTGTACATCTTCCATATGCACATCCTGCTTGGCAGGCGCGACCTTGGAGAGGCACGGCACGCGGCGCGACAACTGGTCGATATCATCAAGATTGAAATCAATCTCACCCTCATAGGCGGCAGCCAGAATATGCAGAACGGTGTTGGTGGAACCGCCCATGGCAATATCCAGCGCCATGGCGTTTTCAAACGCCTGTTTGGAGGCGATGTTGCGCGGCAGCACGTTTTCGTCGTCCTGCTCATAGTAGCGGCGTGTGATATCAACGATCAGGTGGCCAGCTTCTACAAATAACCGCTTGCGGTCGGAGTGGGTGGCCAGCGTGGAGCCATTGCCGGGCAGTGACAGGCCCAGCGCTTCCGTGAGACAGTTCATGGAATTGGCGGTGAACATGCCCGAGCATGAGCCACAGGTTGGACAGGCCGAACGCTCGATGGTCGCCACGTCTTCATCGGAAATCTTATCATCAGCGGCTGCAACCATAGCATCCACGAGGTCTAGCGCGACCTTCTTGCCGTGCATGACGACCTTGCCCGCTTCCATTGGGCCGCCGGACACGAACACGGTTGGAATGTTCAGGCGCAAGGATGCCATTAGCATGCCGGGGGTGATCTTATCGCAGTTGGAAATGCAGACCATGGCATCGGCGCAATGGGCATTGACCATATATTCGACGCTATCGGCGATGATTTCACGCGATGGCAGCGAATAGAGCATGCCATCATGGCCCATGGCGATGCCATCATCCACGGCAATTGTGTTGAATTCCTTGGCAACGCCGCCAGCGGCTTCGATTTCGCGAGCCACGAGCTGGCCGAGATCCTTCAGGTGCACGTGGCCGGGCACGAATTGCGTGAAGGAGTTGACCACGGCAATAATCGGCTTGCCGAAATCGCCATCCTTCATACCGGTAGCGCGCCAAAGGCCGCGTGCGCCTGCCATGTTGCGGCCATGGGTCGTGGTTCTTGAGCGATAGGCTGGCATGGGTGTCACCTCAATACTATTTATTGCGCCGGAAACGCATCGAATTTTCCAATTTATCTACGGTAGTCGGGCCTTTGTGTCACTATCAGCATGGTCGAAAACGGTACGCTCGCGGAAAGCTGAATGAGTGACGCGGCAGCGGCGCACAAGATTGTGAAGTTAACTTCTCATCAAATCGTTCTGTCCTTGTAACTTTTTCGATCTATTTGCCGTATTCAATCGTAGACCAATCATAATCGACAGGGAGCAGATTAACATGGCCGCGTTTCGCCCACCGCATATCCCCGCATCCGAGATTACACCGCAGGGCATCTACCTGTCACGCCGCAGCCTGATTGGTGGCGCGGCGGGAACCTTGGCGCTGGCGGCGGCTGGCGATGTGCTGGCCGCGCCCCTGACTGCCAAGCCGTCGGATTATAAGGTGGATGAAAAGCTGACGCCGAAAAAAGACGTCACCACCTATAATAATTTCTACGAATTCGGCACGGACAAATCCGATCCCGCAACCAATTCCGGTAAATTCAAACCAACCCCCTGGACGGTGGAGGTTGGAGGTCTGGTTTCCAAGCCGCAGAAGATCGCCATCGAAGACATCATGAAGTCCTTCACCATGGAAGAGCGGATCTACCGCATGCGCTGCGTTGAGGCCTGGTCCATGGTCATTCCCTGGGATGGTTTTCCGCTGTCGGCGCTTCTGGACCGGGTCGAGCCGCTGGCCAGCGCCAAGTATGTTGCCTTTGAAACCGTGGTGCGGCCGGAAGAAATGCCGGGCCAGAGCGGTTTCTTCCAGTCAATCAACTGGCCCTATGTCGATGGCCTGCGACTGGATGAAGCGCGTCATCCGCTGACCATCCTCGCAACCGGTCTTTACGGAGAAACGCTGCCGAACCAGAACGGTGCGCCTTTGCGGCTGGTCGTGCCGTGGAAATACGGCTTCAAGGGCATTAAATCCATCGTCAAGATCACGCTGACGGAAAAGCAACCGCCCTGCACCTGGAACATTCTGGCCGCCAATGAATATGGCTTCTATGCCAATGTGAACCCCAAGGTCGATCATCCCCGCTGGAGCCAGGCGACAGAGCGGCGCATCGGTGAAGGTGGTGGCCTGTTCGGCGGCTCACGCAAGGATACCCTGCCCTTCAACGGTTACGGGGAACAGGTCGCCAGCCTTTACGCTGGCATGGACCTGACCAAGAATTTCTGATCATGGCCTCTTTCAGTCTCTCCGCACGGCAAAAATCGCTCTCCATCTGGGCGCTCTATGCCTTTGGCCTCATGCCGGGCCTCTACGCCTTCTATCTCGGCATTTTCGGCGATCTCGGTGCCGATCCGGTACGCGAATTCGAGCATCGCCTCGGGCTCTGGGCCTTGCGTTTCCTCTGTCTGGGGCTGGCGATCACGCCGCTGCGTGATCTGGCAAAATACAATTTCATCGCCTATCGCCGGGCGCTGGGCCTTTTGGTGTTCTACTATGTGCTGGCCCATTTTGCCGTCTATCTGACGCTGGACAGGGGCCTGATTCTCTCGTCCATTCTCGGGGACATCCTGAAACGGCCCTATATCATGCTCGGCATGTTGGGTCTCATCCTGCTCATTCCGCTGGCGCTGACCTCTAATCGCTGGTCGATCCGCAAGCTCGGCAGCCGCTGGAATACGCTGCATAAGGCGAGCTACATCATATTGGCAGCGGGGCTTTTGCATTTCGTCCTGTCGCGCAAGTCCTTCACGCTGGAGCCAGCCATTTATACCGGCATCGTTATCCTGTTGCTTGGTTATCGTCTGGTGCGTCCAAGGCTGATGGCGGCGAAGCGCAAAAAGGCGGCGCTCGCTAAGGCGGCAACCCGGACTGCTTAAGGTTTAGGCTCAGGCAAGCCAGACTTCCTAGGATTTTCCCGAGAAGACAAACGGAAACGTGAATGTCTGGGGTCTGGCGGGTTTACTTGGAACCTGCCGGACTCTCGCATCGGTTTTCGGCCATGCAGGGAGACCAGAATACCGTGTTGAATGTTGCCCACCCCCTCCAGGAGGCGAAACGCCTTTATGACAGTGGCCAGTATCAGGCGGCATTGGAGGCAGTCTCCGGCCTGGTTGCCAGCCATCCTGGCCCCGATGCGCCTGGCCTGCTTGGGGAAATCCTGCTGAAACTGGGTTCGGTGGAGGGTGCGGTCGAAGCTTTCGAGTTTGCCGCAAGCCGTATGCCGGAGCCGGAGGGATCGCGATTGCGCGCCCATGCCGCCTTTCTGGCGCTGGGGACAGATGCGGTCTACCCGCCGGAGCGCATGAATGGGTTGCTCTCCACCTTGGTCGCCAGCGATAGGCCGGAGCATTGGCAAAAGGCCGGTGAAATTCTGTCGGCAGACAGTCGCAATCCGCTGACGCTGACTGTGTTGCAGAAATTGCGCCGTCTTAGACCTCAAGACGATAACGTGCTGATGCTGCTGCTGCGGGTGGCGCGTGAACAATGCCATTATCCGGTTTTGGTGGAAGAAGAGCCGCTGCTGCGGCAAAAGCTGGCACGTGGCGAGATCGCATGCCTCACCCAGGAGCCGCCACATGCCAGCCTGATGTGGGAAGACGATGAGCGGCTGAACCGTCTGGCCTCGATGATCAGGGGCTTCCCGCCCGTCACTCCGGCCATGCAGGCCTTGCGGCATAGCCAGCCACATAGCTGGGGCGAAAAGCTCCGAATCGGCTATCTGAGCTGTGATTACTGGGACGATCACGCCACCATGCGGCTGCTGCGCTCGGTGCTGACCGCTCACGATGCGGCGCGCTTCGATGTGACGCTGTTTTGCTACACGCCAGACCAGTTTCTGGCCTATGACAATGGCGGGCGTCAGCAATGGGGCCGAATCGTTTCGATCACCGATATGAGCGATGACCAGGCCGAGGCGACGATCAGGGCGCACAACATCGACATTCTTGTCGATCTGAAGGGCCATACGCGCGGCAGTCGCTCTGCCCTGATGAACAGGCCGCTGGCGCCAGTGCATGTTCAATGGCTGGGCTTTCCCGGCACCTGTATCGAGATCGATTGCGATTATGCGATTGGCGACCGGTTTGTGCTGCCCGACAGTTCAAAGCGCCATTACCATGAGAAATTCTGCCGCCTGCCAGAATGCTACCAGCCGAACGACCCCATCTACCGTCCGCTGGCCGATGCCGCCAGCCGCATGGCGCTTGGCCTTCCGGCTGACCGCGTGGTGATTGGCGCCTTCAACAGCCAGCGCAAGAACTCGCTGCTCACCATGCGGCTTTGGGCCGAGGTGCTCAAGGCCAATCCCAAGGCATTGCTCTGGCTGATGATCGACGGGAATGGTGCGCGTCAGGCAACCGCTGCCCATTTCAAGACGCTGGGCGTCAAGCAATCGCAATTGCTGTTTGCGCCGAAAATGGCCTATGCGGCGCATCTGGCCCGGGCGCAGGCGGCTGATTTGGCCATCGACACGTTCCCCTGCAATGGTCACACAACGACCTCGGACATGCTGTGGGCCGGGCTGCCGGTGCTGACCATGCAAGGCCGTAATTTTGCGTCCCGCGTGTCGGAAAGCCTGCTGAACGCTATCGGTCTGCCGCAACTGGTGGCAAGGGACGAACAGGATTTCGTGGTGCTGGCAACTGACCTCATCAACGACCCGGAAAAGCTGCGCGCCCTGAAACACCATTTGGTCGATCAACGCTTCAAGACGCCGTTGTTTGATGCAACGCGCTTTTGCCGCCACCTGGAGACCTCCTACGAAATGATGGCGGAACGCGCCAAAGCGGGATTGCCGCCGGACCATTTCGATGTCCCCATGACACCAGAAAGACAGACATCATGACAGTGCTGATGGATGAGACGGGTTCGCAACCATCGGATCTCGATCTTCGGATTCGTACAGCAAAAAATCTGGAAGCGACTGGCAAGATCATTGATGCTGCACAAGCCTTTGCCGATCTCGGCACTTCTACCGCATTAGTCGATCCGTCAGCTCAGGCGGGCTTTCTTGGCCATGCGGCGCGTCTCTATCTGGCCGCCATGCAGCAAGAGAAAGCCGTCGCTCTTGCTTTAAACAGCCTCGCACTTGGCCCCGCGACTGTGGACGCTGCCTATGTGGTGCTGAAATCTGGAACTGTTCCACTGTCCCACGCGGCAAAAGACGCCCTGATCGCCACGCTGGGGACAAGCAATGATATTGATGATCTGGTGCTTGCTGCCCTGTCTGTCGGCAATGACATCCATCATCCGCTTTGCCTACCGATTTATACAAGGCTGCGGCAATTGCGTCCGGACCTGCCGAAAGTGCGCATGGCGCTGGTGCAGATTGCCCGGATGCAATGCAATTACGACATCCTGACAGCCGAGGAGGCTCTGCTGCATCGCGATATTGCGGCTGGTAATGTGGATTTTCTCGCAATGGAATCGCCCCATGCCAATCTGATGTGGCTGGCGGATGAAAGCCTGAACAGGCGCGCCCGTTACTATACGATGACACAGGCGATGACAGCGGCATCCCAGACGACACGGCGCAATCTGCCGCACGTCTGGGGCGAAAAGCTGCGGATAGGCTATCTTTCCGGTGATTTCTGGGATGATCACGCCACGATGCGTTTGTTGCGCAGCGTGTTGACCAGCCACGATGCCAGCCGGTTCGAGATTTTTCTGTTTTGCCATACGCCTCACCACCTCGTCGAGATCGATAAGGGCGGCCGTCAGCAATGGGGGGCGATCACCTCGATTGCCGACCAGACTGACGATGAGGCAGAAGCAACGATCCAGGCCTTTCAGATCGACATCATGGTCGATCTGAAAGGCCATACACGCGACAGCCGCTCCGGGCTGATGAACCGGCCTCTTGCACCGGTTCATGTCGCGTGGCTCGGCTTTCCCGGCAGTTGTTGCGATGTCGATTGCGATTACGTCATTGGCGATCATGTCGTGCTACCTGATAGTGCCAAGCCTCATTATCATGAGAAATTCTGCCGAATGCCGGACAGCTATCAGCCGAACGATCCGTTTCATCGTCCCTTCCCGCCCGCCTCATCCCGCATGGCGCTCGGCCTGCCCGCGGACAGGGTGGTAATCGGTGCCTTCAACAGCCAATCGAAAAACACACCGGAAACCTTGCGGCTCTGGGCGCGCATCCTCAAGGCCAATCCAAAGGCCCTGCTCTGGATGATGGTCGATGGCCATAGCGCGCGCCAATCCACCGCCGCCTTCTTCAAATCGCTTGGTGTCAAGCAATCGCAACTGCTGTTTGCTCCGAAAATGCTGTATGAAAACCACATCGCCCGCGCAAAGGCTGCCGATTTTGCCATCGACAGTTTTCCCTATAACGGCCACACCACCACCTCGGATATGCTGTGGTCAGGCTTGCCCGTTATAACCAAGCGGGGAACTAATTTCGCGTCTCGCGTTTCGGAAAGCCTGTTGAAAGCCATCGGTCTTGATGAATTGGTGGCGCGGGACGAAGACGATTTCGTCGAGCTTGCCACGGCGTTGATCAATGATCCTCCCAGGATTGCCCGGTTGAAGGCGCATATCGCCGAACAACGGTTCATAGCGCCCTTGTTCGATGCGACGCGGTTTTGCCGCCATCTGGAGGCTGCTTATGTCACCATGGCAGACCGCGCCAAGGCGGGCCTTGCACCGGATCATTTCGATGTCGTGGCCCTGCCCCGTGATAACGGCAGTTTTCAACGCGCTTCGTAGACGAAACCCTCGAAATCGGCCGATCTCGCCTGCCCCGTCAGATCGAAGGCGAACAGGCCGGTAAAGGCGCCCGTGAAGGAGGCGTCAAAGCCGCGCCCGCCCTCATCGGAAATGACGCCTGCGTCGAGAATCGGGCCAACCGTCTGCCATGCCTCGCCGGAACCGTCCCCGGCTGTACGCCAGAAGAATTGCAGATCGTTATTCGTCACCTCCAGCGCCAGATCGATATCGCCATCCGGCAGAGACAATCCGGCATCGATGGGAAAGACCAGTTTGCCGTCTGGATAGTCACCGGGGCAAGACAGGATTGTCAGCGTCCGGCCCAAAGTCTCGTGCCAGGTGACGGTCAGGGCGTAAAACTTGTAGCGGTTATAATAATGGGTCAGGCCCGCCGCCTGCTGATAGGTCTGCGGCGCAAAACTGATCCGGGTCTGCGCCCGGAAGGAGTGATGCTGCTGGCGACGGGCGACAAGCGCTTGCTCAAACCAGCTACCAATGCTTTGCCGGCCATAAAGCCGCAGAAAGCCGGGCAGCGCCGTAAGGCTGAAAATCCGCTCCGGCTCCGGCGTCCGCAGCCATTGAAAATCCATCGGCAGGCCGGAAGGATCAAAACGGTAGTCGATGATCGCGGGCTTTTCCAAACGCTCTGCCGGTAAAGGCGGCTTCACATTGACCGCAGGCACCGGACCGCCATGGGCCAGATAGAGCCAGTCTTCCTTCCAGACGCATTTTTGCAAGGATGTCTCACGCCCCAGCGTGCAACGGCGATAGGGCGCCAGCGGGCGGCCGCATAAATGGGTGTGATAGGCCTGCCCGTCAGGCGTTTCCACATATTGCCCGTGGCCAGCCTTTTGCAGTTCTGCCTTGGAATCATCTTTGGAGGTGATCAGATGCCGGTCAGGATGGGTCTCATAAGGGCCTTCGATAGTGCGCGACCGCGCCATGGTGACCGCATGGTCATAGCCTGTGCCACCTTCGGCAACGGTCAGATAGTACCAGCCATTTCGCTTGAACAGATGCGGTCCCTCGACCAGTCCAAGTTCGGTTCCGGGATAGATATTGCGCACCGGACCTGTGAGCGTTTTTGCCACCGGGTCCCATTCCTGCAACAGGATGCCGTCGAAGGCCGGATGCGGGCCGATGGTATTGAAAGCCTCAAGCCGGTGGTTCCATTGCATGTTGACGAACCATTTGCGGCCATCGTCATCGTGAAACAGTGAAGGGTCAAAGCCTGACGCATTAACATAGACAGGATCGGACCATTCACCCTCGATGCTCGGCGAGGTCACAATGTAATTGGGGGCATCCTTGAAGCTACCATCGAGGCGCTTCACATCGGTATAGACCAGCCAGAACAGCCCATCGGCATAGGACAGGCACGGCGCCCAGATGCCGCAGCTATCGGGATTGCCGCGCATGTCCAACTGGCTTTGGCGCTCCAACGGGCGGCGGATCAGTGTCCAATTGATCAGATCGCGGGAATGGTGGATCTGCACGCCCGGATACCATTCGAAGGTAGAGGTGGCGATATAATAATCCTCCCCCACCCGGCAGATGGACGGGTCCGGGTTGAAGCCCGGCAGGATTGGGTTGACGATCATGCTTCCTCCTCCACGAGAAAAACCTCCTCGCCGTCACCAGCAAGGAGGGTCGGATCAATCAATCGCGCTCGGCGGATTTCGCCCAGAGATTGATATCGGCTTCCTTGGCATAGACATTGATCTCGGCCAGTTCCGCCTCGGTAAAATCAGGCGTGTCGAGCGCCTTGACGCAATCCTCGATTTGCGAAACCCGGCTGGCGCCGATCAGGGCAGAGGTCACACGACCACCGCGCAGCACCCAGGAAATCGCCATCTGCGCCAGTGTCTGGCCGCGCTTTTCGGCAATCGCGTTCAGCTTGCGGATATTGTCGATGATCTCAGGGCGGATGAACTCGCGCTTCAGGAAGTGATTCTGAGCGGCACGGCTATCCTCGGGAATGCCCTGAAGATATTTGGTGGTCAGCATGCCCTGCGCCAGTGGTGAAAACACGATGGAGCCCATGCCGACATCCTCAAGCGTATCGAGCAGCTTGTCATCCTCCACCCAGCGATTGAGCATCGAATAGCTCGGCTGGTGGATCAGCAGCGGCGTACCGAGGCCCTTCATAATCTCGACCGCTTCGCGGGTTCGCTGCGAATTATACGAGGAAATCCCAACATACAGCGCCCGGCCCGAACGGACGATATGGTCGAGAGCGCCGCAGGTTTCTTCCAGCGGTGTATCAGGGTCGAAACGGTGCGAATAGAAAATATCCACATAGTCCAGACCCATACGCTTCAGGCTCTGGTCGCAGGATGAGATCAGATATTTGCGGCTGCCCCATTCGCCGTAAGGACCGGGCCACATATTGTAGCCCGCCTTGGACGAGACGATCAGCTCGTCACGAAACCCATGAAAATCGGTCTTGAGGATTTCGCCGAAGGCCAGTTCGGCAGCGCCCGGCAGAGGGCCGTAATTGTTGGCAAGATCGAAATGGGTGATGCCAAGATCAAAGGCGCGGCGGCACATGTCCCGCTTTATCTGGTGCGGCGTGTCATCGCCAAAATTATGCCAGAGACCAAGCGAGATCGCCGGCAATTTAAGTCCGCTCTTGCCGCAACGATTATAGGTCATCCGCTCGTAGCGGTCGTCAGCCGGTTGCCAGGTCATGTTACGCTCCCTGAAATGGGCGACGGCATTACGCCGCCGCCTTTGTCTGTTCAGCCTTACCGAAGCAAGGCCCTTGCCTCTTCTACGCCAAGAGCCGCCGGTTGGGTACAGCTAGTGGAGAGCGTTATGAATTCGCCTGTCTCTCCGGATTTCAAAATGGCCGTCATCACATCGACCCCGTGCAAAACCCGGTCCAGCGAGCAACGCGCATCGCGTCCCTCAATGATCGCCAGGGCCATGTCGGCAAGCCCCGCCGTGCGGTAATTGGCGCGCGGCCCCTGGGCGCTTTCCTGATTGTTGATGCCGAACGGATGGTCCCATCCCTCCAGCGGCTTGACATCCTTGTTGCGGCCCGTTGCCTCGACCACGCCACCGAAGAAATTCGGGTCCGGGACGAATAGCGAACCTTCCGTACCATAAAGCTCCATATTGGCATGGCGATGACACCAGACATCCCAACTGGCCGACAGGGTTATGGTCGCGCCATTGACGAATTCCAACAGGGCATGAATGTTGGTCGGTGTCTTGACCGGGATCACCTGGCCGTTGCGCGGTTCACTGGTAATGGTACGGGTCTCACTGGCCATCGATGTCAGCGCCCCGACCCGTTTGACCGGACCGATCAGGTTGATCAGGTTGGCGATGTAATAAGGCCCGAGATCGAGGACCGGACCGCCGCCCGGCAGGAAGAAGAAATCCGGGTTCGGGTGCCACATTTCCATGCCGGGGCTCATCACGTGGCAGGTGCCAGATGTGACGCGGCCAATACCGCCTTCATCGATATGTTTGCGCGCCAGTTGATGCGCACCACCCAGGAAGGTGTCAGGGGCGCAGCCGACTGAGAGACCCTTGTCTTTTGCGATCCGCCGCAGGCTCTCACCTTCTTCCAGGCTCAGAACCAGCGGCTTTTCCGAATAGACATGCTTGCCTGCTTCGAGAATCTGTTTGGAGACGGCATAATGCACCGCCGGAATGGTGAGGTTGACCACCACATCCACATCCGGATTGGCCAGTAGCTCTTCCACCGTCTGGGCCTTGACGCCGAATTCCTCGGCGCGCAGCTCTGCCGCATTCATGTTGATATCGGCGCAAGCCACCACCGTGATGCCCTTGAACAGCGGGGCTAGTGTGAAATAGGCCGAGGAAATATTGCCGCATCCGATGATGCCGACATTAAGTTCACGTGTCATCTGAGTTTATCCTGACAAGTAACTGATTTAAAATGAATTAAAGGACGCAATAGACCGGGTGATCAATCTGTCGATATCGTTGGGATTGTCATGCTCGACCACGTAATATTGGACGTTATAGCGCTCCAGAGCGGCCACCAGTCCCTTCCAGTCGACCGTGCCGTGGCCAACATCGGCCCAGCCGTCTTCATCCGCATTTTCGCCTGCGGGCGCGATATCCTTGACATGCACGGCGGTGATCCGCTTGCCATAGCTCTCGATCCAGGACACGGGATCGGCATGGCCACGCACCAGCCAGGCCAGGTCGGCTTCCCAGGTCAGGCTTGGGCCACCGGCAAAAATCTGCTCCTGCGGCGTTGAGCCGTCGGGAAGTGCTGCGAATTCGAAATCATGATTGTGCCAGCCGAACAGCAACCCGGCATCGACGAAAGGCTTGCCTGCCTTTTCCAGCCTTTGGCCAAAAGCAAACCAGCCCGCCGCATCCGTTGGACGCAGGTCCGCAACGAGATGAGGGCAATAGACCGCTTTTACGCCCAACGTCTTGGCAATGGATAGCGCTTTGGCCGGATCGCTTTCCAGCAGGTCGAGGCCAAAATGGCCGGTCGGCATGGTCAGGTCATTGGCATCGAGATCGTCGCGCAACGCTTTTAGCGCCGCGTCATCGGCGCTGGCATACATCGCGCCATAGCCCTCGACATGCGTATAGCCCGCAGCCTTCAACTTCGGAAGGATGGCGGAAAACGGTTGGAAATTACGGGCGCTGTAAAGCTGAAAGCCGAGATCGGTCATGGTCATTTCCTCCTGAATGAATAAGCCGCGCCTCCCATGACGCGGGTTGTCGGTTTGTGTCGAATTAGTCGGCGGTTTGGCAGGAATAGAGGTCGTAAAGGGTGAAATCAGGCACTTCGCCCGGCGGCAGCGGCGTGGCTGGCGTGAAGGTCACACGGCGGATTTCACCGGCGGTCAGGTCGAAGGCGTTGTCGCTGTAGCTCCCGTCAAGGCGGCTTTCGATCATCACGAACAGTGCAAGACCGGAGGCAGTAACCGTCAATTCGAAAGAACCATCGGCCTGTGGCGTGACATTGAGGCCAAGGCCCGATGGCTCCAGTTCGAGGCTTTTGTAAGCGCCACCTGACACGAAATGGCCCTCGCCTTTCATGCCATTGGATGCCTTGAAATCCCATATTATCAGTAGATTGCCGGGGAGATCTGATAGTTCAATGGAAGTCAAAATCTCCGCTCGATCTGGCGAGCATGATCCGCGTGCCGTCGTCAATAGCCGGCGCTCACCAGACAATGTCAGCGCAAACACGGTCAGATCGATATCGACACTGTCAGCCGTGTCATTGACCATGGAAAATTGCAGCCGCTTGCCCGTTTCATCCGGGATGGCCGCAATAGTCACCGGCTGGAAGAAACGCTTGACCATATAATGCATGGCCTTCCACCGCCCGCCGTAATCCAGGCTCGCCCAGGAGGCGACAGGCCAGGTATCGTTGAGCTGCCAATAAAGCGTACCCATGCAATGCGGTTTCAGCGAGCGCCAATAGTCCACCGCCGTCTTGATCGCCAAGCCCTGCTGGATCTGGCTGAGATAGACGAAATTGGCGAAATCCTTGGGGAAGCGGAAATAGCGGAACATCGTGCCTGCGATCCGCTCATTGCCGCCAGCATTCTTCTGGTGCAGCTCGATGACCGGCGAGGCGATATTCATGTCCTTTGCCTCGGCAAAGTTCTCAATGACGGGCAGCGACGTATAGGACTGGAAACCGAATTCCGAGCAGAAGCGCGGCTTGACGCTGCGGTAATTGTCGAAGCTCTTGTTCTCGTGCCAGACCGACCAGTAATGCATGTCGCCGGAGCCATCGGCATGCCACGCATCGCCATAGTCGAGATAGCCCGAGGCTGGGCTGGAGGGCCACCAGATTGCCTGCGGAAAGGTCTTTTTGACCCCCTGCTCGATCACCCGGTTCAGCCGGTCATAGGCGACCAGATAGCGGTCACGATTGTTGCGGCTTTCATCGAACCAGGTCAGCGCGCCCATCAATTCGTTGTCACCGCACCAGAGCGCAATAGACGGATGCGATTGCAGGCGGCGAACCTGATAATCAACCTCGGCTGCGACATTATCGAGGAAGTCATCGGTGCAGGGATAGAGATTGCAGGCAAACATGAAGTCCTGCCAGACCAGCAGACCCAGCTGGTCGCAGAGATCATAGAACCAGTCGGCTTCATAAAAACCGCCGCCCCAGACGCGGATCATGTTCATATGGGCGGCCACCGCCGAGTCCAGCAGGCCCGTGGTTTTTTCCGGCGATGAACGCGAAAACAGCGCATCGGCGGGAATCCAGTTGGCACCCCGGCAGAAGATCTCCCGACCATTGACCTTGAAGGCAAACCGGCTGCCCGCCTCATCGGCATCGGTGATAAGTTCGATGACCCGCAAGCCGATCAGCTTTTCGACTGTATCGCCCGGAACATCTACGCTAAGGGCATAAAGCGCCTGCTCGCCGCTGCCCGCAGGCCACCACAGGTTCGGCTGCTCCACCTCGAATACATGTGTAATCACCGTTTCCCCGGCATTGACGCCGCAGTCCAGCCGCACCCGCTCGTCCTCCAGCTGGAAATGCACCGGCACGACCGATGGGGTCTTGGCAAAGATCGTTGCCTTGACCGTCAGCTCCACCCTACCGTCGGCATGGTGCAGCTGGCTGGTCTCCACATGCTCGATCCGCGCCGGGTCCAGTTTGCGGATAGCAATGGTCCCATAGACGCCAAGCGGCGCGATGGCGATATTCCAGTCCCAGCCGAAATGGCATTGCGGCTTGCGCAGCATGTTCCCATGCGGGATGGGCGAATTGCCGGGATGGTAAGGCACGTAGAAAGGCTGGCGCGCCTGCCGCTCGGCACCCGCCTTGATGCTGGAATGGATGACAATCCGAATGGTATTTTCGCCCGGCTGCAAGGCGGCGCTGATGTCAGGACGGTAGCGGCGGAAGCAATTGTCGGCGGAAAGCACCGGGATGTCATTGATGAACACCATGGCAACCGTATCGAGATTGTCGATATCCAGATACCAGTCCGCATCGGCCACATCGAGATGGAAGCTGCGCACCATCACCCAATCGCTTTCGGCCACCCATTGCACCTGTTCCTCATTCCTGGCGAAATAAGGATCGGCAATCATGCCTGCCGCATGAAGCGCGCTATGCACGTCGCCGGGCAAGGTGATGGTGCAGGCATGCTCACCGTTTACAGTGGAAAGCTGCCAGGGGCCAGCAAGGTCGTGGATATCGGTCATGTTCACCTCGATAACTGCGGAGCGGATGATACCGCTCCTCTGGATAGGGGTGTCAGAGACGCATCTCGGTCTCGGCGTCGAAAATCGATGCGACGGACATGTCGAAGGCGAGTTTGACCTCGCTGCCGGGCCGGTAGCGCCTCGTCCCGGCAATGCGCACCGACAGCACCTGGCCCGCCAGCTTCAGCCAGAGGAGGTTATCGGCGCCCATTGGCTCCTCAATATCAACGAGGGCCGAGTGCGCCTCCTCGCCCGGACCGATATCGCCGTCCACGGCGATGTGTTCGGGACGAGCACCGAGCACAACCTTTCGTCCGGGCAGGAGCGTGCTATCGGCCTGATAGCCTGTCAGGCCGAAATCGACGCCACCGGAATGAAACACCACAGCACCATTTTTTTCCCGCAATTCGCCCTTGAAGAAATTCATCGACGGCGAGCCGATAAAGCCAGCCACGAACAGGTTTTTCGGCCGGTTATAGATGGTCATCGGATCATCCAACTGCTGGATGACGCCGCTTTTCATGATGGCGATTCGGTCAGCCAGCGTCAGCGCCTCGATCTGGTCATGGGTGACGTAGATCATCGTGTTTTTCAGCGATTGATGCAGCCGCTTGATCTCAACGCGCAACTCGGCCCGCAGCTTGGCATCGAGATTGGACAGCGGTTCATCAAACAGGAAGACATCGACATCGCGCACCAACGCCCGACCGATGGCAACGCGCTGGCGTTGACCACCGGAAAGCTCGGCTGGCTTACGCTTCAACAGTGGGCCGATTTGCAGAATCTCGGCGGCCCGCGCCACCCGCTTGTCGATTTCGGTCTTGGGCATTTTCGCCACCTGCAAGCCGAAGGACAGGTTTTTCTCCACGGTCATCTGCGGATACAGCGCATAGGACTGGAACACCATGCCGATGCCGCGATCCTTGGGTTCTTCCCAGGTGACGTTCTTATCCTTGATGAAGATCTGTCCTTCGGAGACATCGAGAAGCCCGGCTATGCAGTTGAGCAGCGTGGACTTGCCGCAGCCGGACGATCCCAGCAGCACCAGAAACTCGCCATCGGCGATATCCAGATTGAGATCCTTCAGCACCGTGACGGCGCCGAAATTGAGCGAGAGATCGCGTATGGAAACACTAGTATTCATCGGCATTATCCCTTCACGGCGCCCGCGGCGATGCCACGCACGAACAGGCGTCCGGAGACAAAATAGATAAACAGCGGCACAGCGCCGGTTAAAATCGTTGCGGCCATGTTGACGTTGTATTCCTTCACGCCCTGCACCGAATTGACGATATTGTTGAGCTGCACCGTCATCGGGTAATATTCCGGGCGGGTGAAGACGACGCCGAACAGGAAGTCGTTCCAGATGCCGGTCACTTGCAGGATCATCGCCACCACGAAGATCGGCAGCGACATTGGCAGCATGATGCGGAAATAGATCTGCCAGAACCCTGCCCCATCGATCCGGGCAGCCTTGAACAATTCCTCCGGCAGCGACGCGAAATAGTTGCGAAACAGCAGCGTCAGGATCGGCATGCCGAAAATCGTATGGACGATGATCAGACCCGTCAGGCTGCCATAGATGCCGATTTCGCGCAGCACGATGACGATCGGATAAATCATCACCTGATAGGGAATGAAGGCGCCGATCACCAGGATGGAAAAGAACAGTTCCGCACCCTTGAAGCGCCAATTGGCCAGCGCGTACCCGCTGACGGAGGCAATGGCGATCGACACCACGGTCGAGGGTACCATGATGCGCACCGAGTTCCAGAAACCGCGCGACAGGCCATCGCAATTCAGCCCGGTACAGGCCTGGCTCCAGGCTTTCACCCAGGGCTCAAAAGTAATCTCCATCGGCGGCGAGAAGATATTGCCCATCCGGATTTCCGGCATGCCCTTCAGCGAGGTGACGACCATCACGTACAGCGGCAGCAGGTAATAGGCGGCGGCCACGAACAGGATGCCGTAGAGCATGATATTGCGGCGCGACAGCATGGGCTTCGGCTTGGCCCCCTTTGGCCCTTCGCCGAGGCGTGATGCCACAGGACGCACAGCTGAAGCCTGCGTGTTGAGAGCGGAATGGTCAACCACGTTTGCGCCCTCCAAATTCCAGATAGGCCCAGGGAATGATGATGATGGCGACGGTGACCAGCATCATCGTCGAAGCTGCAAAGCCCTGCCCCAGATTCTGCGCCTGGAACATATAGTCATAAACATATTTGGCAGGCACTTCCGACGCGATGCCGGGTCCACCGCTGGTTTGCGCCACCACCAGGTCATAGACCTTGACTATACCACTGGTGATAATGACAAGCGTGGTGATGAACACCGGTCGCATCATCGGAATGATGATCAGCAGATAGGTTTTCCAGGTCGGAATGCCATCGACCCGCGAGGCCTTCCAGATGTCTTCGTCAATACCGCGCAGGCCAGCCAGCATCAGGCACATCACCAGGCCGGTTCCCTGCCAAAGGCCTGCGATCAGAATGCCATAAATCACCAGTTGGGGATTATAGAGCGGATCGAAGGTGAAGCTGGTAAAGCCCAGGCTGCGCACCACCGACTGCACGCCAAATTCCGGGTTGAGCACCCATTGCCAGACAAGGCCGGTGACAATGAAGGAAAGCGCAAAGGGATAGAGAAAAATCGTGCGAAACAGGTTTTCAAAACGGATTTTCTGATCCATCAGCGCTGCCAGCAGAAAGCCGATCACCAGGCTGAAGATCAGCGAGAAAAAGCCGTAGACAGCCAGGTTCTGGATCGAGATCAGCCAGCGCGCCGAGCCCCAGAGCCGCTCATACTGATCGAGACCGACGAAATTCAGCCGGGGCAGAAGCTTGGAATTGGTAAAGGAATAGACCACGGTCCAGACGCTGCCGCCGAGAAAAATAACGACAGCAACCAGAATCATGGGAATAGAGGCAATCTTGGCGTTCAGATTGCGAAACAACCGAACCGGTCTTTTAGTTTGGCCCGTGGCCATCATCGAAATACCCTCCTCTGGTCACAACCATCCCCTCCATATCTGGAAAACTCCAGTTGGCGGCGCCTTGGAACCGGAAGCCATGGCGAAGGGTGATCCGCCATGGCTTTGAGCCAGAAAATCCATAAAAACAAAGTGATGGAGCGAAAATGCTCAGTCCGCGTCGCTGATGATATCGGCGAAGCGCTTCTGTGCGGCCTCAGGTGTCATCGATGGATTGGCAAAGAATTCGGAGAACAGGTCCTCCTTCTGCTTTTGCGTATCGGCGGACATCAGTTGGTCGGTGCTGGCCAGGACATTGCCCTTGGCAAGAATTTCCAGCCCCTTTTTCATGCAGTCATTGGCCGTTCCCAGATCGACATCGCCGCGGATCGGCAGCGAGCCCTTCTTCAGGTTGAAGGCCACCTGGGTTTTCGGATCGACAATGGTCGCTGCCAGGACTTCCTGCGCCTTGGACTTATCCTTGTCCTTCAGCAGTGGGAAATAGAAGGCATCGCCGCCCGCTGTCAGATAGCCGTTGAGGCCGAGACCCGGCAGGCAGCTATAATCCTTGCCCGCCACCTGTCCGGCCAGCTGGAATTCGCCCTGCGCCCAATCACCCATGATCTGGCCGCCAGCCTTGCCGGTAATCACCATATTGGTGGCCTGATTCCAATCCTGGACATTGCTGCCCTTCGACATTTTACGGGCATCATCCGCCGCTTTGAAAATGGCCGCGAATTCAGGACCGCTGATCGTCGCTTCGTCCTTGTCCTGGTAGACCTTGAGATAAAGGTCTTTCCCACCAAGAGAAATCAGCAGCGTGTCAAACAACCCGGCGGATTGCCAGGGCTGGCCGCCCAGCGCCAGCGGCTGAATGCCTGCCTTCTGCAGGGCAGGTGCTGCGGCAACAAACTCGTTCCAGTTTTTTGGGGTCTCGACACCGGCCTTCTTGAAGGCGGCATTGGACAACCAGAGCCATTGCCAGGAATGGATATTGACCGGCGCGCAATAGATCTTGCCGTCAATGGTGCAGCTATCCAGCAAGCTGGCAGGCTTGATCACGTCCTTCCAGTGGCCCTTGGTGGCCACATCCGTCAAATCACGCATCAAACCGGCCTCCACCAGCTCCTGCGCCTGACGTCCATGGTTGAACTGGGTCGCCCCCATAGGATCACCACCGGTGATGCGACTAATCATGATCGGCCGGGCGGTACCGCCCGATCCGGCGATAGCGCCGTCGATCCATTTGTTGCCGGTCGCGTCAAAAGCCTTTGCCAGCTCCTTGACCGCAGCCGCCTCTCCCCCCGAAGTCCACCAATGGGTCACTTCCAGATCGGTCGCGCTGGCCATGCCGAGCGGCAGGGCCACAGTGGCTGCCAATGCAGCCGCAATGCACCGAATTATCATTGAGTCTCCTCCCTCACTGAAACGTTGCCGGAAAAACCTAAGTCAATCTTCTTGAGGACGCAACCGGGAATTAGAAATTTTTTAATCAGCTTTTTTGCATTTGAAATTACGTCCGTCAAAAACCACAAAAAACATCCTTAAAATCGGGATTTACTGCACTGCAATCTAAAATTTTGGACTGTTTTTTCTGATAAAATAGATTTTTCTTCGCAAATGCGAAATAGGGTGATGTGATGTAATACCTGCACTGATTGTAATTTATTCAAGAATATCATCCAAATTAGCGCTCGACATTTTTACTGTATCGTTTCAGAATTTGGAGGAAATTTCCCTTTCGTCCAATGACGTATCGCGTCACAGACCTCCTTGCCGAAACTGAGTATTGGAGTGTAGAAATAGACTTTACGGCGGACATTTCATGAATGATGAGCGAAGACCAGGCCCGATAACGGCCTCACATATCGGAGCCCCACAGGCTGGGACCACACATGAAGGTAAGGGCGAACGCCCTACCCTCAAGACCATTGCCTTCCTGACCGGGCTCGGGATTACCACGGTATCGCGCGCGTTGAAGGATGCGCCGGATATCGGCGCCGACACCAAGGAGCGCGTGCGCATGGTGGCGCGGCAATTGGGCTATCAGCCCAACCGTGCGGGGGTGCGTCTGCGCACCGGCAAGACCAATGTCATCGCCCTGGTGCTCAGCATCGATGAAGAAATCATGGGTTTCAGCAGCCAGATGGTTTTCGGTATTTCCGAAGTCTTGTCAGGCACACCTTACCATATCGTCGTCACCCCGCATTCCCATAGCAAAGACCCGATGCAGCCGGTGCGCTATATTCTCGATACCGGTTCGGCGGATGGGGTGATTATTTCACGCACCGAACCCGACGATGCCCGCATCAAGCTGTTGACAGAGCGCGGCATGCCGTTTGCCGCCCATGGCCGCACGGCATCCGGTCTCATCCATCCGTTTCACGATTTCGACAATGAGGCCTTCGCCAGCCAGGCGGTAAAGCGCCTCGCCGAGCGTCATCGGCGCAGGATCGCCTTGTTACCGCCGACCGACAAGCTGACCTATTACCGCCATACGCGCGATGGCTTTGTGGCCGGCATCCGTGAGGCCGGTGCTAAAGAAGTGCCGGTGTCCGTCAATATCGATGGATCGCTCGAGGAGATCCGCAACGCGATAGAAGCACTGATGCGCTCACCAGAGGCCCCAGACGGAATCATCTGCTCTTCCAGCAGCGCCGCGATCGCTGTCAACGCCGGGATTGATGCCGCGAACAAGAGGCTGGGCCTGGATGTTGATCTCGTATCCAAGCAATCGGTGCCGATCCTTAAATGGATACGCCCCGAAATCATCACCGCCAATGAGGATGCGTTGATGGCCGGACGTGAACTCGCCAAGGCAGTGATTGCCAGCATCGATGGCGTGGAGCCGCATCTGCTGCAAAGCATCAGCCAGCCTGTGTGGTCCTGAACCATTCACCCGCCAACAGGAATCTTGGCCGTTGATCAGAACGGGATACAAACCCCGTCCCGGGCGATGACCAATGGTCCATGCCAGGCCGTAGAAAGCGCACGGCGCCAATCCGCCTCGCCAAACGCCGGATCATCGGCAGGAATGAGATGATTGAGCACGAGCTTTTTCACACCCGCAGCATTCGCCAGCCGCCCGGCATCTTCGGCAAGCGTGTGCGACGCGTAGAGATGCTCTCGCAGGCGAGCGCCATTGCCGGTTCGGGCAACGATGTTATCCACACCCTCCGGCAACATGGCCTCATGAACGAGAATGTCGGCCCCAGCCGCAAACTGTGCCAGTGGCGGAAAATAGGCCGTATCGGACGATAGCACGACCGTCTTTTCGCCGTAGGAAAACCGCAGGGCAAAGCATTCTGTCACGGGTGGATGGTCAACGCGCAATGCCGACACCGTCAAACCGTTTTCGACAAAAATCGGCCCTTCTCCATATTCGACGATGGTAATCAACTCCGCCGGATCGGGCCTGCCCTCATCTTCGATTCGCGTGCGGATGTCATAGTCAAGCGAGGCGAGAAACCCCTGCCATAGCTGCTGTGTACCCAAAGGTCCATAGACGAGCACCGGCGTTGCAAGCCCCGTCGTCCAGGCCGTATGGAGAAGGCCACCAAGCTCCAATACATGATCGGAATGGAGGTGGGTAATGAATACAAGATCCAGTTCTTTCAACGACATGCCCGTCTCCACCACCCCGCGCGTCACGCCAAGGCCGCAATCGACGACAATGCGGCGTACACCGAGTGTCAGCAGCATCGATGTGGGATTCGGGCCGCCGGGGCGGATCGCCGGGCCGCCCTTACTGCCCAGAATAACAAGATGATCGTTCATCGAAACAACGCCCTCAAAAAAGCCCCGCTGCGGTGAAGCAGCGAGGCATTGCTTTTATTGCAAAACCGTTGGGATCAGTAGATCGCTGCACCGCTGCCCCAGGGGCCGTGCGGATAATCCTTGCCGTCCACCCGCGCAAAGCCATGGGCGCCAAAGAAGTCGCGCTGCGCCTGGATGAGGTTGGCTGTGCCGCGACCGCGACGGTAGCTGTCAAAGTAGGATAGTGCCGAGGAAAGGGCCGGAACCGGCAGGCCGGAAAGGGCTGCGTAGGAAACGACGCGGCGAAGTGCTGCATCGCTGTCCTTGACCATTTTCGAGAAGGCGGGCGTGACGATCAGGTTTGCCACGTCAGGGTCCTTGGTAAAGGCCGAGGTGATCTCATCGAGGAATTGCGAGCGGATGATGCAGCCTTCCCGCCAGATTTTCGCAATCGTCGGCATCGGCAGCGACCAGCCGAATTCCTTTGAGGCGGCAGCCATCACCGCAAAGCCCTGAGCATAGGCCGCAATTTTTGCCGCCAGCAGCGCACTTTCCAGATCGGCCAGGAAAGCCATGCCGTCATGGGGCTTTTCGATGGGTTTAGGAAGGCCGAAAATTGCTTCCGCCGCAACGCGTTCCTGCTTTTGCGAAGACAGCACACGTCCCGCCACAGCAGCCTCGATGCCCGTTGCCGCAATGCCGAGATTCTGCGCTTCGATCACCGACCATTTGCCGGTGCCCTTCTGGCCTGCGGCATCGACGATGACATCCACCATCGGATTGCCTGTAATTGGGTCCTTGGCCTTCAGCACCTTTTCGGAGATTTCGATCAGGTAGGAATTCAGGCGACCCTTGTTCCACTGGCCGAATACATCGCCAATTTCGCTGGCCGACATGCCAAGCCCGTCGCGCAGGATGCCGTAGATTTCGGCAATCATCTGCATATCGGCATATTCGATACCATTATGGATGGTCTTGACGAAATGACCGGCCCCATCGTTGCCGAGCCAGGCCACGCAGGGGTCACCATTGAACTTGGCGGAAATCGAGGTGAGAACCTTTTCGACCCGCTTCCAGCTTTCCTCCAGGCCACCAACCATGATCGACGGGCCATGGCGCGCGCCTTCTTCACCACCGGAAACGCCCATGCCGATAAAGGTCAGGCCGCTATCCTTCAGATTATCAAACCGGCGGATCGTGTCGCGGAAATTGGCATTGCCCGCATCGATCATGATGTCATTGGCCGACAGATGCGGCTTGAGCAACTCCATCTGCTGATCGACAGCGTCACCGGCCTTGATCATGATGATGATCGGGCGCGGTGGGCGAATGGCGGCCACAAACTCCTCGATTGTGTCGCAGCCGATGATATTGCCGGCAAGGTCGCCCGCCTCGCCAATGAATTCATGCGTGCGCGCCGGTGTCCGGTTGAAGACCGCGATGCGGTTGCCTTTCTCGGCAATATTGAGCGCCAGGTTCGATCCCATAACGCCAAGGCCGATCAGTCCGATTTCCGCCTGCTGCATAACCATGCTCCATTTCATTCAACCAAAAACTTTAGCGCTGTTTTGGCACTCCTTTGGCAGGGGAGCAAGATGCAACATGAAACGGCATGGACAAGGATGTGTGACGGCAGATGCATAAATGATTGGCAGATCAATGATCAAGGGTGGTCGTCGTCATCAGTGATTACCCGCCAGGCCGCGCCATCCATATCCTCGTATTGGCCGCTTTTCAGCGACCAGAGAAAGGCGGCAAGCCCTATGCCACCCATCAGAAGCGCAATAGGAATGAGATAGATCAGCATGTTCATGCGGCTATTCCCAGCGGTTTGCGGTTTGATGCCGGTTGAAGGGCATGAGCGTCGGTCTTGCGGGTAAACCCGCCCACCCCGTTCAGCCGTAGCGCATTGGCCACCACGATGATCGAAGAGGTGGACATGGCGACAGCGGCAATCAACGGCGTAGCATAGCCCAGCAGCGCGACTGGCACGGCCAGGACGTTGTAGCCGATTGCCAGCACGAAATTCTCGCGGATCAACTGCCCGGCCCGGCGGGAAACATTGATGGCGAAAGGCACCGCATCGAGCCCGTCATGCATGAAGACGAAATCGGCGGCCTGGCGCCCGACATCGGCTGCCGTGGCCGGTGCCATGGAGACATAGGCAGCCGATAGCGCTGGTGCGTCGTTGATACCATCGCCCACCATCAGCAAATGTTGCCCAGCCTCGTCCGCAGCCGCACAAAATTTTGCCTTGCCGGATGGCGAAAGCTCGGCCTCTGCCGCGTCGACGCCAAGCCGTGCAGCAAGCGCCTTCACCACCGGCCTCCTGTCTCCCGACAGGATCGTGACCCTCATGCCTTCAGCTTGAAGCCCGGCAATAACTTCCGCTGTGCTGGGACGAAGGCTGTCTTCGAAGCGGAAACAGCCAAGACTGTAACCATTCAGCGAAAGAATGACTTCCGACAAAGCCGGACCATCGGCCTCATCCCCGCCAGAACCGAGGGCAAAACGACGGTTTCCAAGCCGGTAGCGCCCTTCCTCCGCGTCGGCCTCAACGCCGCTACCAGGAATTTCCGTCACACCGGAGAAATTGCGGATTGTCCCGGCTGCGTAATTGGATGAGGCGCTGCGCCACAGGGACTGTGACAGCGGATGACGGGAATGAGCAGCAAGCCCGGCAGCGATGGCCAGCATGCCGGGGCTGGCCCTGTTGATATCGACGGGCATGGGACGTCCAAGCGTCAGCGTCCCTGTTTTATCAAAGGCGACGGCATCCACCTTGGCCAGGCGCTCCATGGCCGAGCCGTCCTTGACCATGATGCCGCGCTGGAACAGCTTTCCGGCTGCAACCACCTGCACGACCGGCACGGCCAGGCCCAATGCGCAAGGGCAGGTAATGATCAGCACGGCAATCGCCACCATCAACGCATGTTTCCAGTCGCCGTCATAAAGCCCCCAGACGATGAAGGAGGTGAGAGCCAGCAGATGAACGACAGGCGCATAGAGCTGCGAGGCCCGGTCGGCGATGCGGCGATAATGGGCCTTGCCGCCTTCCGCTGCCTCCATCAGCCGGATGATTTCCGACAGGAAAGAATCGCGTGCCTGCGCTGTCGCCTTGACCGTCAGCGATCCGGTGAGGCTCAGCGTTCCCGCCTGCACGGCATCGCCGGGTCCAACGGTTTGTGGCGCACTTTCACCATTGACGATGGAGACATCGAGATCGCTGGTACCGGCGATGACGGTGCCATCAAGCGCAATGCGTTCGCCAGCGGAGATGGCGACATGTTCGCCGACCTTGATATCATCCACCAGCCGGTATTCCCGGCTGCCGTCTGCGCCGACAACGGTGGCGCCGCGCGGATTGAGCCGCGCCAAGCCGCTGATCGCCGAACGGGCGCGGTCGCGCATCATATGGTCCAGCGCCCGCCCGATCAGCAGGAAGAACAGCAGCGACGCCGTCGCATCGAAATAGGCATGTTCGCCGTGATGAATGGTTTCCCAAAGCGACGAAAAATAGGAAAGCGAGATGCCGATGGCAATCGGCACATCCATATTGGTGCGCCGGTGCCGCAGCGCAGTCCAGGCCGATTGATAGAAGAACCGCCCACCATAGATCAGCGCCGGTGCGGCAATCAGTGCCGAAATCCAATGGAACAGATCCCGCGTCGATGCATCCGCACCGGACCAGACGGAGACCGACAGCAGCATGATATTGGTGGCGGCAAAGCCGGTAACGGCGACGGCCCGGATCAATTGCTTCAACAGCAGATCGGACGCCAGATCCTGCGGCGTGAACAAGTGACAACTATAGCCGGTGGAAGCGATGGTGCGAGCAAGCTCCGCCGGATCGAACCCGCTATCGTGCGTAAATGGGCCTACTTCCCGGTCGATGAACGGCCCTTCCTCTGCAACCTTTGCCCGCCAGACCACGCCGACGCGCCGGGTGGAGAGGTTGACGCGGGCTCGCTCGACAGCAGGCAGGCGCTTCAAGGCCGTCTCGATCTTGGTGATGCAGGCGCCGCAATAGACGCCGGGGACGCTGAAATCCACCTGGGACAACCCCTCGCCCAGATCTCGGCTTGCCAGCCGGATTTCTTCCGAGGATGGCAGCAGCGCTATTGAGCGTTCCAGGTCGAGGGCCGCTTCCGAGCCCGCCGCGCAGCAACTCATTTTTCACCCCCGATGACAGCCATACGGTTGGCTTCATGCATGACCAACTGCCCGTCACGCGTTGCAATGGTCTCGACAATCCAATGGCCGTCATCGACAGGATGATCGCCGGTAAAATGGCCGGGACCGGCTGGCTTCAGCATGACCGTGAAATCCTGATGCTCACCAACCGGGCGCTTGAAATTGGCGACCACCTGATCGGCAATCACAGGGCCCTTGCCGGGAATGGCGAGATCATAGGCAATCGCCCCCTGCTTTATCGTCATCGTCCCCTGGATGCCGGTATCCAGCAGTTTGCGGATTTGCGCTGTCGTGTCGTTGAATTGCTGGCTGGCGACATAGGTATTTTGCACCACCATGCCGCTCCAGCTGTGGCCCGCATACCAGGCCATGGTCAGGTTGACGGTGATGATCACCCCAAAGAAAGAGCAGATTGTCGCCAGCATATGCCAGCCGGTGAAAACAAAAGGTTTTGGGCTCTTAGCACTCATTTCTTCTCTCCAGATCCGTTGGCCGGTCCGTTAAACGTCGCCTTATAAATGGCTTGCTCGCTGGAATTCGGATCACTGACGATAAAGCGGAATGGCTCGGAGGCCTCCGTCACGTCACGACCGGCAAGCGTGACGTAGATTTTCAGCGTGGTCGCCTCATCCGGTTCCGCCGTAACAGTCATCGACCGACTTGGCTGGTCCTGCATGCCGTTGACCTTCATGGTGGCGTCGGGAAGGCCATCCAGCGTGACCGTTAAGTCGCGCGGTTGCGGGATCATATTTAGCAGCCGCACCGTATAGCCGTTTCGGATAGCGCCACTCGATTCCAGCACGTATTGCGGATTGCGGTCATGCAGCACGTTGATGTCCAGCCGGTCGCGGGTCATCAGCGCAAACAACAGGCCACCACCGACGGCGGACCAGACGGCTGTATAAAGCAAGGTCCGGGGCCGGAAAATTACCCGCCAATCAAAATGCCTGATGGCATCGGCAAAGCTGCCATCGGCCTTGCGGACCCGGTCGGGATCGATTGGCACGGCGCCACTATCGGTCGCCAGCGCCATATTGGACTGATATTCCTCCAGTGTCGCATAGGCGATCAGCCCACGCGGCTTGGCAAGCTTATCCATCACCCCATCGCAGGCATCAATACAGAGCGCGCAGGTGATGCATTCCAGCTGCTGGCCTTCGCGGATGTCGATGCCCATCGGACAGACCACCACGCAGGCATTGCAATCGACACAATCGCCGACGCTCTCACAGGCCGCGGCGGCTTTCTTGGCGTGACGGGTCCGCGGCTCGCCGCGCCAGTCATTATAGGTCACCACCAGTGATTTTTCGTCCAGCATCGCCCCCTGGATGCGCGGCCATGGACACATATAGATGCAGACCTGCTCGCGCATCAACCCGCCGAACACATAGGTGGTGGCGGTGAGGATGGCGACGGTGACATAGGCAACGCCAGCCGCCTGACCGGTGACGAACTCCTTCAGCAGGCTCGGCGCATCCGCGAAATAGAAGATCCAGGCGCCGCCGGTCAGCACGCCGATGATGATCCAGGTGACATGCTTGGCACCCCGTTTCCAGATCTTGGACGGGCTCCACGGCGCGCTGTCCAGCTTGATGCGGGCATTGCGGTCGCCTTCCAGAAAGCGCTCGACCACCAGAAACAAATCGACCCAGACCGTCTGCGGACAGGTATAGCCACACCAGGCGCGCCCGACCGCAGATGTGACCAGGAACAGGCCAAATCCCGCCATGACCAGCAGGCCCGCGACAAAGAAAAACTCCTGTGGCCAGATCTCGATGAAAAAGAAGTAGAATCGCCGATGCGCCAGGTCGATCAGCACTGCCTGATCCGGGGCATAGGGACCGCGATCCCAGCGCAGCCAGGGCGTGAGATAGTAGATCCCAAGCGTAATGGCCATGATCAGCCATTTGAACTGCCGGAAACGGCCCGAAGCGCGCTTTGGAAAGATCTTCTTGCGGGCTTCATAGAGCGGCCTGCGAATTTTGGCGGAATTCACCGGCTCGGCGGTAAAACGCTCAACATCCGGTCGGGTTTCTATTCCATTGCTATTCATGACGGCACCTCTCGTTATCAGAGGTTTTTCACGTCCCGCCCTTTGTAACCTTGACTTAAGTCAAGCTGCGGCGATGCGCCTCAAACAGCAGCCCTTGCTACGGTGAGATTTCTCCAGTTCATGCCTTGACCTTCCCATGGTGGGAAGCCTTATCTATGGCTGGCAGCCGGATAGGAACCAGACCGATGAATGCCACCAACACCCTTGAAACCACGATCGCCATCGATGGCATGAATTGCGCCTCTTGTGTGCGGCGGGTCGAAAAGGCGATTGCCGCCGTGCCGGGCGTATCGTCTGCCTCGGTCAATCTGGCCAGTGAAAAAGCCAGTGTGCAGTTTTCGCAGCAGCCGGATCTCGCCGCCGTGCTGGCAGCCATTCAACAGGCCGGCTATGCGCCGCGTATCGAGACCCAGGAATTGGACATAGATGGCATGAACTGCGCCTCCTGTGTGCGGCGGGTCGAAAAAGCATTGGCTGCTGTGCCGGGCGTCAGTTTAGCTGCGGTCAATCTGGCAACCGAACGCGCCACCGTGACCGTCACCGCAGAGACGGATAGACAGACCCTCGTCGCTGCCGTGGAACAGGCCGGTTATCACATTCGTAAACCCGCCAATCCGGAAGCGCCGTCCGACCCCCTGCCCGACCGGCGCGCCGATGAGACGCATCGCTTGACGCAGAGGACTGTGCTTGCCTTTCTCCTGACTCTTCCGGTCTTCATCATCGAAATGGGTTCACACCTCATTCCCGCCCTGCATTCCTGGGTGATGAACACGCTTGGTATGCAAACCAGCTGGGTGCTTCAGGCCTTGCTGGCCGGGCTGGTGCTGTTTGGTCCTGGCCTGACATTCTTTCGCCGTGGCGTGCCGAACCTGGTTCGCCTTCATCCAGATATGAACTCGCTGGTGGTGCTGGGCGCATCCGCCGCCTATGGCTATTCGCTGGTTGCCACGTTCATGCCGGGGCTGATGCCGCAAGGCACCGTCAATGTCTATTATGAAGCGGCAGCCGTTATCGTCACGCTGGTGCTGCTGGGGCGCACGCTGGAAAGCCGTGCCAAAGGCAGGACCAGCGACGCCATCAAACGGCTGATCGGTCTCAGCCCCAAAACCGCGCGGGTGATCCGAGACGGCAAGCCTATCGATCTCGACATTGCCGCCGTTATCGTCGGTGATATCTTGGACATCCGCCCCGGGGAAAGACTTCCTGTCGATGGCGTGGTGATCGAAGGCCGTTCCTTTATCGATGAATCGATGATTTCAGGCGAGCCTGTGCCAGTGGAAAAGGCGGATGGCGACACGGTGACCGGCGGTACGATCAACAAAAACGGCGCCTTCCGGTTTCGCGCCACCAAGGTTGGCGCCGATACGCTTCTCTCCCAAATCATCCGCATGGTGGAAACCGCACAAGGCTCAAAACTGCCGATCCAGGGCATGGTGGACCGGATAACCGGCTGGTTTGTCCCAGCCGTGATCGCGGCGGCTCTGCTCACCTTCATTGTCTGGCTGTTGTTCGGCCCTGCGCCTGCACTCAGCTATGCGCTGGTCAATGCGGTTGCGGTGCTGATCATCGCCTGCCCCTGCGCCATGGGGCTGGCAACTCCGACCTCGATCATGGTTGGCACCGGACGTGCCGCCGAGTTGGGTGTGCTGTTTCGCAAGGGCGAAGCCTTGCAAAGCCTGCGCGATGTCACAATCGTCGCTCTCGACAAGACCGGCACGCTAACCGAAGGCAGGCCGGAACTGACCAATCTGGTCGCGGCAGACGGCTTTTCCCGCGCCGAAATTCTGTCCTTCGCTGCCAGCCTGGAGGCGCGCTCGGAACACCCGATTGCCACGGCCATTCTGGCCGCTGCCGATGCTGAACAAGCGCCTCCCCAGATCGCAACCGATGTTGTTGCAGAGCCCGGCTACGGTATCAGCGGTATCGTCTCCGGCCATAAGGTGCTTGTTGGTGCCGACCGGGCGCTGACCCGGCATGGCATTGATCTCTCAGCATTTGCCGAGGACGCCGAACAGCTGGGTATGGACGCAAAAACGCCGCTCTATCTCGCAGTCGATGGAAAAGCCGCTGCTCTGATGGCCGTCGCCGACCCAATAAAGACAACCACCCCGGCGGCAATCCGCGCCTTGCACGACCTCGGCCTCAAAGTGGCGATGATCAGCGGCGATAACCGCCGCACTGCGGAGGCCATCGCCGCCCGCCTCGGCATCGATACAGTAATTGCCGAAGTTCTGCCCGACGGTAAGGTGGCGGCGATTGCTAGCCTTCGCAAGGATGGACGCAAGCTGGCCTTCGTTGGCGATGGTATAAACGATGCCCCGGCCCTGTCCGCCGCCGATATCGGCATCGCAGTGGGCACCGGCTCCGATATCGCCATCGAAAGTGCTGATGTCGTGCTGATGTCCGGCGACCTGCTAGGCGTGGCACGGGCGATCTCCATCAGCAAGGCGGTGATCCGCAATATCAGCCAGAACCTGTTCTGGGCCTTTGCCTATAATGTTCTGCTGATTCCGCTGGCAGCTGGTCTGCTCTACCCCGTCAATGGGATGCTGCTATCGCCGATCTTCGCCGCCGGTGCGATGGGACTGTCCAGTGTCTTTGTGCTGACCAACGCGCTCAGGCTGCGCAAGTTACGCCCGGCGTGAAGGCACACTCCGCATCTGACTAACGAGACCGGGGCAGATGCTTGTTACAAATATTATCAGAATGCAGAAGGCCATGGCGCGGGTAGCGCCATGGCCTTCTGGTTTTTAACCTGAACGATATTTCTTAGGTCGCGCTCTCATCCGGTGTTGCCGGATCGGCGGAGACACCCTCGTCAGCGCTGGTCTCTGCACCGATCTCGCCATCCTCTTCGCCTTCCGGTTCGTTGATGCGCTCGACCGAGACGACCTTTTCATCCTTGGCGGTATTGAAGATCGTCACGCCCTTGGTGGCGCGGCTTGCAATCCGGATGCCATCGACCGGCACGCGGATCAACTGGCCACCGTCCGATACCAGCATGATCTGGTCCTTGTCTTCGACCGGGAAGGCAGCGACCAACTGGCCGATTTCCAATGTCTTCGACGTGTCGGTGGCCCGAATGCCCTTGCCGCCTCGACCCGACGTACGGAAATCGTAAGAAGATGAGCGCTTGCCAATACCGCGTTCGGAGATCGTCAGCACGAATTGCTCGCGGGCCTTCAGTTCCTGATAGCGCTCTTCGGACAGATCACCGATTTCGCCCACCTCTTCGCCAACCAGTGCGATGTCGTCCTCGTCCACGCCACTGGCGCGTCGCTCGGTAGCAGAACGCTTCAGATAGGCCGCACGCTGCCATGGTTCGGCATCAACATGGCTGAGAATTGTCATCGATATGATTCTGTCATTCGGCTGCAAGGAAATGCCGCGAACGCCGATGGAATTGCGACCGGCAAACACTCGCACCTCATCGACAGGGAAGCGGATCGCCTGACCCAAGGCCGTGGTCAGCAGCACATCGTCGTCAATCGTGCAGGTTTCGACGGAGAGGATTTCATCGCCCTCTTCCTCAAGCTTCATGGCGATCTTGCCATTGCGGTTGACCTGAACGAAATCGCTCAACTTGTTACGGCGCACAGTGCCCCGCGTCGTCGAGAACATCACGTCGAGATTATCCCAGCTTGCCTCATCCTCAGGCAGCGGCATGATGGTCGTAATACGTTCACCCGGCTCCAATGGCAGCATGTTGATCAGCGCCTTGCCACGCGACTGTGGCGTACCGATCGGCAAGCGCCAGACCTTCTCCTTGTAGACAATGCCGCGTGACGAGAAGAACAGTACGGGCGTATGGGTATTGGCAACAAATAGCCGGGTAACGAAATCCTCATCCCGTGTCGCCATGCCGGATCGGCCCTTGCCGCCGCGACGCTGGGCGCGATAGGTAACGAGAGGAACCCGCTTGATATAGCCAAGATGCGAAACGGTCACCACCATGTCTTCACGGGCGATGAGATCCTCATCGTCCATGTCAGGACCGCCTTCCATGATCTGGCTACGGCGCGGCGTACCGAACTCGTCGCGCACGGCGACAAGCTCATCGACAACGATGGTCTGAATACGGGTGCGAGACGACAGAATATCGAGATAATCGGAGATTTCCGCCCCGATCTTGTTCAATTCCTCGTCGATTTCGTCGCGACCAAGGGCCGTCAGGCGGGCAAGACGCAATTCGAGGATGGCGCGGGCCTGCTCTTCCGACAGGTTATAGGTATTGTCCTCGTTGATGCGGTGACGCGGATCATCGATCAACCGGATCAGGCTTTCCACGTCGGAAGCCGGCCAGCGGCGTTCCATCAACTGCTCGCGCGCCGTCTGCGGGTCCGGCGCCTGGCGAATCAGCCTGATGACTTCATCGATATTGGCAACGGCAATGGCAAGACCAACCAGCACATGGGCGCGGTCACGCGCCTTGCGCAACAGGTACTTCGTTCGCCGGCTAATAACCTCCTCGCGAAAGCTGACGAAAGCCCGCAGCATGTCGAGCAGCGTCAACTGTTCCGGCTTGCCGCCATTCAGCGCCACCATGTTGCAGCCAAACGAGCTTTGCAGCGGGGTATAACGGTAGAGCTGGTTGAGGATCACGTCCGCATTGGCATCGCGCTTCAGCTCGACCACGACGCGGTAGCCCTGCCGGTCAGATTCGTCGCGCAGGTCGGAAATGCCCTCGATGCGCTTATCACGCACCAATTCGGCCATTTTCTCGATCATCGTCGACTTGTTCACCTGATAGGGAATCTCGGTGATGATGATCTGCTCACGGTCACCGCGCATCGGCTCGATCCGAGCCACACCGCGCATGATCACCGAACCGCGTCCTGTCTCATAGGCGGAGCGAATACCGCTACGGCCCAGAATCAGCGCGCCGGTCGGGAAGTCGGGACCGGGAATGATCTGCATCAACTCCGGCAATTCGATAGCCGGGTTTTCAATCAACGCGATACAGCCATTGATGACTTCGACCAGATTGTGCGGCGGAATATTCGTCGCCATGCCGACGGCGATACCGCCAGCGCCATTGACGAGAAGATTGGGGAATTTCGCCGGCACGACCACAGGCTCGGACAGCGTGCCATCGTAATTGTCACGAAAATCGACCGTGTCCTTGTCCAGGTCGTCCAGCAGCGAATGCGCGGCCTTTTGCAGACGGCACTCTGTATAGCGTTCCGCCGCTGGCGGATCGCCGTCGATGGAGCCGAAATTGCCCTGACCATCGATCAGCGGCAACCTTAGCGACCAATCCTGCGCCATACGGGCCAGCGCATCATAGATCGCCGAGTTGCCGTGCGGATGGAATTTACCCATCACGTCGCCGGTTACACGGGCGCATTTCACATATTTCTTGTTCCAGTCGATACCCAGTTCGGACATGCCAAACAGGATACGACGATGAACGGGCTTCAAACCATCGCGGACATCGGGAAGCGCGCGGCTGACGATAACGCTCATCGCGTAATCGAGATACGACCGCTGCATCTCCGTCATGATCGAAATGGGTTCGATATCGGACGGCGTTTTGCCGCCGGGTGTGCTTTGCTCAGTCAAAACGGGTCACGCCTGTTAGAATCACTAGGGATTTTATAGCGGAAAGCCCCTTTCCGCGCCAATTTGCTGGGAGGTTTTGAACAGGCTTTTGCGGCTATGACAAGGCATTTCTTGAACCCGCAGGCGCTATCTGCCCGAATGACCGCCACCGGTGGCTTGACGTTGCCTCCACGCGCCGGAAATCACTCTCCAACGGCCCGGATATGGTAGAGGATTCTATCGCACCACAGTCTCGCGCAACCTGCGACCTTTATCCGGACAGAAACAGGAGAACATCCATGACCAATGTCGAACTTCTCCTCAATGCCTTTACCACCCTGTTGGTGACGCTCGACCCGCCGGGTCTGGCACCGCTGTTTCTTGGTCTGACCCGGGGCATGACCCGGCAGCAACGCAAGCAAGTGGCCTTGCGTGGCGCGGCCATCGCCTTTGGTATCCTGGCGGTCTTTGCTGTTTTCGGTGCCAGCATTCTTGAAGCGCTTGGTATCTCCATCGGCGCGTTCCGCATCGCTGGCGGGTTGATGCTATTTGCCATCGCTTTCGAGATGATTTTCGAGAAACGCCAGGAGCGTAAGGAAAAGACTTCGGAAGACGCGATTACCCGCGATCACATGCACAATATCGCCGTCTTCCCACTGGCTTTGCCGCTCATTGCTGGCCCTGGCGCCATTTCCGCCACCATCCTGCTGGCTGGCGCATTGCCCGGCCCGGTAGAGCGCACGGAACTCATCCTGGTCATCGGACTGTGCATTGGCGTCGTACTGTTGGCGCTGGTGATCGCCGATCGGCTTGATCGCTTTCTGGGCGTCACCGGGAGGGCAATCTTGACCCGCCTGCTCGGCGTCATATTGGCTGCCCTATCCGTTCAATTCGTCGTTGACGGCATCAAGTCTGCGTTTCACCTTTGAGACCTTATGCAATGGCGGTGAAGCATCGCCATTGCAAGATCAAGGCCTTCCTATCCGTTTAGGAATGACATTTTCTAATAGTTCGCCCGCAATATCCGTTTCCAGATCGTACCGCCCAGGAATCGATTGAACACGACAAAATAGGCGACAACCAAAGCAAACATGATCAAGGCCGGTAAGCCGTTCAACTGAAAGCCATCCGGCGTCAAACCGCCGCTCAGATACCCGACGAGATAGCCAAGAATAAAGAACGAGGTGAACATATCGAGTATGAAAGCGAGAATAATCCGCCACTGAGATGGTCTGCGCTTGATTTCGTCTTCCGGCATCCATCCCTCCAATCAGGTCAAAAACGTCTCTGATCCCACCGATCAGAACGGAATATCATCATCCATATCGCGGGAGAAACCGCCGGATGGCGCACTGGCGCCGCGACCACCACCCGAGGATGCGCCGCCGCTGCGGGCTGGGGCTGAGCCATAGTCGTCGTAGCCACCACCGCCGCCGCCGCCGAAATCGCTGCCGCCACGGGCCGCTCCGCCACCTTCGCCACGGCCACCAAGCATGGTCAGGGTCGAATTGAAGCCCTGCAGGACGATTTCCGTCGAGTAACGGTCATTGCCGTTTTGGTCCTGCCATTTGCGGGTCTGAAGCTGGCCCTCGATATAAACGGTCGCGCCCTTCTTCAGATATTGTTCGGCTACCTTGCAGAGACCTTCATTGAAGATCACCACGCTGTGCCATTCGGTCTTCTCCTTGCGCTCACCGGAATTACGGTCGCGCCAGGATTCAGACGTGGCAATGCGCAGGTTGGCAATTGGCTTACCGTCCTGGGTACGACGAATTTCCGGGTCCGCGCCCAGATTGCCGATCAATATAACCTTGTTGACGCTTCCAGCCATGATACTCACCTCGCTGCCACCATCGGGCGGCTTACAAATCCAATCAATTTTAACCTTATCCTATCCCTGCCGATTAAGGGCAGGCAGATCACCTGTAATCCACAGCGAAGAATCGTCACTAAAAAAATGTTCTTTCTTTGTTCTAATAAATTTGTATGATGCAGTCAACTCTACCGGAATCGAATGCAGAATCGCCGCACCCGTCTCGACAGGACGGCAGCAGTGACTAAATAAGGAGCGGCATTCCTGCCTGCGGCTCTTGTCCCAAACCGAGTTTTGTTATGAGCGAATTGAAGACGATTTCCATCCGTGGCGCGCGCGAGCACAATCTCAAGGGCATCGACCTTGATCTGCCGCGCAATAGCCTGATCGTGATGACCGGCCTTTCCGGCTCGGGAAAGTCGTCGCTGGCCTTCGATACGATTTATGCCGAGGGTCAACGCCGCTATGTCGAAAGCTTGTCGGCCTATGCTCGGCAGTTCCTGGAGATGATGCAGAAGCCTGATGTAGACCTGATCGAGGGCCTGTCACCGGCAATCTCCATTGAGCAGAAGACCACGTCGCGCAATCCGCGCTCAACGGTCGGGACCGTCACCGAAATCTACGATTATATGCGCCTGCTGTTTGCCCGCGTCGGGGTACCTTATTCGCCAGCAACCGGGCTGCCGATCGAGAGCCAGACCGTCAGCCAGATGGTTGACCGTGTCCTGGCCTTTGAGGAAGGGACGCGACTTTATATTCTTGCGCCGCTGATCCGGGGCCGCAAGGGCGAGTATAAGAAGGAACTCGCGGAGCTGATGAAGAAGGGCTTCCAGCGCGTCAAGATCGACGGTCAGTTCTACGAAATCGCCGAGGCGCCCACCCTCGACAAGAAATACAAGCACGATATCGACATCGTCGTCGACCGCGTCGTGGTGCGGGCTGACATGGCCTCTCGGCTCGCCGACAGCCTGGAAACCTGCCTTCGCCTTGCCGATGGGTTGGCGGTCGCCGAATTTGCCGACAAGCCGCTGCCAGCCAATGAAACATCGGCTGGTGGCTCGGCCAACAAATCCCTGAACGAAACCCATGAGCGGGTGTTGTTTTCGGAAAAATTCGCCTGCCCGGTCTCCGGCTTTACCATTCCGGAAATCGAGCCCCGGCTGTTTTCCTTTAACAATCCGTTTGGCGCCTGCCCGACCTGCGACGGCCTTGGTTTCCAGCAGAAGATTGATGAAGCGCTGATCATTCCTGAAGCCGACAAGCGGCTGAAGGACGGCGCGATTGCGCCCTGGGCAAAATCCAGCTCGCCTTATTACGACCAGACGCTTGAAGGCCTCGGCAAAGCTTTCGGCTTCAAGCTGAGCAGCAAATGGTCGGACCTGAGCGCCGAGGCGCAAAAATCCATCCTGCACGGTACCGAAGAAAAGATCGAGTTTCACTACGCCGACGGCGCACGTTCCTATAGCGCGACAAAAACCTTTGAAGGCATCGTTCCGAACCTCGAGCGCCGTTGGAAGGAAACCGACAGCGCCTGGGCGCGCGAAGAAATCGAGCGCTACATGTCCGCCGCGCCCTGCCCGGCCTGCAAGGGTTTCAGGCTGAAACCAGAAGCGCTTGCGGTGAAAATCAATGGTCTGCATATCGGCCAGGTGACGGAAATGTCGATCCGCGTTGCCGGCGGCTGGTTCGAGACCCTGCCTGGTCTCCTCACCGACAAGCAGAACGAAATCGCTGTTCGTATTCTCAAGGAAATCCGCGAGCGCCTGAGCTTCCTCAACGATGTCGGGCTGGACTATCTCAGCCTGTCGCGCAATTCCGGCACTCTGTCTGGCGGTGAAAGTCAGCGCATCCGGCTTGCCTCACAGATCGGCTCAGGGCTAACCGGCGTGCTTTACGTGCTGGATGAACCGTCGATTGGCCTGCATCAACGCGATAATGCCCGCCTTCTCGATACGCTCAAGCATCTGCGCGATATCGGCAATACGGTGATTGTCGTTGAGCATGACGAGGACGCCATTCTGGCCGCCGATTATGTGGTCGATATCGGGCCTGCGGCAGGCATTCATGGCGGCCAGGTGATCGCCAAGGGCAGCCCGCAGGACATCATGGCCAATGGCAAGTCGCTGACCGGCAAGTATCTGACCGGCGAGCTTGGCGTTAAAGTACCACAGGCGCGGCGCAAGCCGAAAAAAGGCCAGCAGATCAAGGTGATCGGCGCGCGGGGCAACAATCTGAAGAATGTCACGGCGGCCATTCCGCTTGGTGTGTTTACCGCCGTTACCGGCGTTTCCGGCGGTGGCAAATCGACCTTCCTGATCGAGACGTTATATAAGGCCGCAGCAAGACGGGTGATGGGCGCTCGGGAAAACCCGGCCGATCACGACCGTATCGATGGTTTCGAATTCATCGACAAGGTGATCGATATCGACCAATCGCCAATTGGCCGTACGCCGCGCTCCAACCCGGCCACCTATACCGGCGCATTTACCCCGATCCGCGACTGGTTTTCGGGTCTGCCGGAGGCCAAGGCGCGCGGTTATCAGCCCGGTCGCTTTTCCTTCAACGTCAAGGGCGGGCGATGCGAAGCCTGTCAGGGTGATGGCGTCATCAAAATCGAAATGCACTTCCTGCCGGATGTCTATGTCACCTGCGACGTCTGCCATGGTAAGCGCTATAATCGCGAGACCCTGGACGTGACCTTCAAGACTAAGTCTATTGCCGACGTGCTGGATATGACGGTCGAGGAAGGTGTTGAGTTTTTCTCGGCTGTCCCTGCGGTGCGCGATAAGCTGCAAGCGCTGTTCGATGTCGGACTTGGCTATATCAAGGTTGGACAACAGGCCAATACGCTGTCGGGCGGCGAAGCCCAGCGCATCAAGCTTGCCAAGGAACTCTCGAAGAAATCGACGGGCCGCACCCTGTATATTCTGGACGAGCCGACCACCGGCCTGCATTTCCATGACGTCGCCAAGCTCTTGGAGATGCTTCAGGAACTGGTCGATCAGGGCAATTCCGTCGTGGTCATCGAGCACAATCTTGAAGTCATCAAGACTGCCGATCACATCATCGATTTCGGCCCCGAGGGGGGCGATGGCGGCGGCCAGATCGTCGCCCAAGGCACGCCGGAAGAGATCGTCAAGGTTGAGGCTTCCTATACCGGCCACTTCCTCAGGGAATTGCTGGAGCGCCGTCCGATGAAGAAGCCACAAGCCGCGGAATAGCGATCAACAGGGAGTGAGCAGATGACCGCAGGCACAATCCGCACCGGCATCGGCGGCTGGACGTTCGAGCCTTGGGAAGGCACGTTCTATCCTGAAAAGCTGCCGAAGAAACGGCAGCTGGAACACGCCAGTCGCCAGCTCACGGCCATCGAAGTCAACGGCACCTATTATTCCAGCCAGAAGCCGGAGACCTTCGCCAAGTGGGCTTCGGATGTACCTGACGATTTCATCTTTTCGCTGAAAGCCAGCCGTTATTGCACCAATCGCAAGATTTTGTCCGAGGCCGGTCCGTCTATCGAGAAGTTCCTGAATCAAGGCATCGCGGAACTGGGTCACCATCTTGGCCCTATTCTCTGGCAATTCATGGCAACGAAAAAGTTCGAACCTGAGGATTTCGAGGGTTTTCTGTCGCTCCTGCCGAAAACCCTTGATGGTTTAACGCTGCGGCATGTGGTCGAGCCACGCCATCCATCGTTCCAGACGCCTGATTTCATCACCATGCTGGAGCGGCATGGCGTGGCTGCAGTCTGTGCTGATCACCATGATTATCCGATGTTTGCCGATGTCACGGCAGATTTTGTTTATGCCCGGCTGCAAAAGGGAACGGATGAGGTCAAGACCTGCTATCAGGAAACCCAGGTGAATGACTGGGCAAAGCGGTTTTCTGCCTATGCTGAAGGAAGCGTACCGCAGGATTTACCGTTGATCGCGCCGCAACGGATCGCGGATAAAAAGCCACGCGATGTCTTTGCGTTTTTCATCACGGGCGGCAAGGTCAATGCGCCGAATGGAGCGCAATTGCTTCAGAAAGCGCTATTGAACTGAAGGTCTGATGATGACGACAGCCATCGGCGACCCTGCTGATACGATCCATATCGGTCCCGCGACGAGGCAGCATTTTTGCAGTTTGCGAGATGTGGAATTGGCTTCGTTCGAAACCCTTCGGGCTGCTGGGGCCGTAACAGGCGACCCTGTTGCAAGCAGCGACGAGGAATTGCGGGTTTATCTCGATGCCGGTCTGCTTCTGGCAGCTTTCGATGGAGCGGAAAGTCCGGTCGGATATGCTGGTGGCTATGTCAGCGAAGGCTGGTTGCGCATAGGAGAAGCAGATGTTCATCCGCAATGGCAGCGGCGGGGAATTGGGCGGCGACTGATAAATGCTTTGCTTAACGAAGGACGGTCCAGACATCTCTTGGGTTCGACGCTGACAACAGATCGTTTCGCGCCTTTCAACGCGCCCTTTTATTCCTCTCTTGGGTTTCAAGCCGTCGAGGGGGATGCCTGCCCTATGCGCCTGAAAAAGATCCTTGCAGCAGAAGCGGCTAAAGGCCTCAATCCACTTCGCCGTGTCGCCATGATGCTGGTGTTTTAACCTTGGCGAAAGGGCCGCACAGCCGCAGCCAGATCCTCCGCCGTCAGTCCCTCGCCGACCCTTGCGCCCGTTTCCGCATGCAGCCAGACACCTGCTGCTGCCGCCTCAAAAGCCGGAACGCCTTGCGCCAACAGCCCGCCGATGATCCCGGCCAACACATCGCCGGAACCGGCTGTGGCAAGCCAGGGCGGCGCATTTTCGTTGATCATCGCCCGGCCATCGGGGGCCGCAATCACGGTGTCAGCACCTTTGTACACCACGGCGGCATTGGCTTTTCTGGCAGCGGCCTGGGCTTTTTCGACTTTGCCCAACATCTTGTCACCGGCAATATCGGCAAACAGCCGAGCGAATTCGCCCTCATGCGGCGTCAGAACCAAGCGGGCTTCATTGCCGGAAAATGCGTCGAACAGTTCGTCTGGTTGATCCCTAAAAGAGGAAATACCGTCAGCATCAAGAACCAGCCTGCGTTTGGACAGCGAGAGGGTAAATGCCCGCGCCTTTTCACCAATCCCGAATCCGGGTCCGAGCACGAAGGCGCCCATCCGCTGGTCGGTCAGATAGTCTTCAAGGTCGTCAAGATCATCGACGGTCTTCACCATCACGGCTGTGTTCTGGGCGGCGTTGACAAGGACGGCACTGGCCGGTGAGGCCAGCGTTACCAGCCCCGCTCCGGCCTTCAATCCAGCCATGGCGGCGAGCCGGGCGGCGCCTGTCGTGCTGGTGCGGCCGGAAAACACCGTGAGATGGCCCCTGGTGAATTTGTGACTGGCGCCAGAGATTTTTGGCAGGAGATGCGCCCATAAATCGGGATGATTGACGGCAACCTCGCCCCGATATTGTTCAACGATGCGACGCGGAATGCCGATGTCGTAGACCTCCACTGTGCCACACAGCGACCGTCCCGGGAGCAGCATATGTCCCGGCTTTCGTGCCATGAATGTCACCGTATGGACCGCCTGAAACGCCACCGGGCGGGGCTGACCCGTACGACCATCGACACCAGAGGGCAGATCGACCGCCAGAACAGGAATACCGGCCTGGTTGACCCGCTCGATCAGCACCAACACCGGCGAAGGCAGGTCGCGCGCCAGGCCAGCACCGAACAATGCATCGACCACTAGATCCCCCTCCTTGGGATCATAGAGCGCCAGCGGTTCGGCCTTGCCCTGGTAGTCCGCAAAAGCCAGAGCCGCATCTCCCTTCAGCTTTTCCGACTCACCCAGACAAAAGACCTGAACAGAAACCCCTGATACCCGCAGCGCCTCAGCCGCGACATAGCCGTCACCGCCATTATTTCCCGGCCCACACAGCACCGCGACCCTCAGCGCCTGTGGGAAAAGCCGGAGTGCCGCTGCCGCTACGGCAGAACCGGCTTTGCGCATCAGCCCATAACTATCGATCCCCGAGTTGGCCGCATCGCGGTCCACCAGGGCCATGGAAGAGGGAGAAATCAGGTGATGAAAAGATGTTTGCATCATGCAAATATCAAATCGAAAGCCGCAGCAAACGGCAATGGCGTCGAGGAAATTAATATTGAATATTTATTATGCAGATGCCTATCAAGGCGGCACGAATTCATGCAAAAAATCTGCGCAATCGTTAAAATCGGCAAAAAATTCAATCCACCTAATTCTCACAAAAAATAGGCACTTAGCTCTGGTGTTTTGCCCGGGTTTAGGCAAAACTGTTTCGGCAATGCGGGTGATTTTCTGTTTTTTTCGCAATTCGCGGACCAAATTGGCACGGTAAGTGCATCAACGCAGGGCAAACAGGTGTTACCTGCATCAATGAGGGAAGCGGAGAGAAATTTTCTCATGAAAAAGATCGAAGCGATCATAAAGCCTTTCAAGCTGGACGAAGTGAAGGAAGCCCTTCAGGAAGTAGGATTGCAAGGCATAACGGTCACGGAAGCCAAGGGATTTGGGCGGCAAAAGGGCCATACGGAGCTGTATCGCGGCGCCGAATACGTGGTCGACTTCCTGCCTAAAGTGAAGGTCGAAGTCGTGCTGGCCGATGAAAACGTCGAGGCCGTCATCGACGCGATCCGCAATGCTGCGCAAACAGGGCGCATTGGCGATGGAAAGATTTTCGTTTCCAACGTCGAGGAAGTCGTCCGGATCAGAACCGGCGAAACCGGCGTCGACGCTATTTGAATGCGGCCCGGCTGAGGGAGGTCGGGTCTTATAATCGTCATCAAATCGAGGAACAAACCTAATGACGACCGCACAGGATATTCTTAAACAAATCAAAGACAACGACGTAAAATTTGTCGATCTCAGGTTCACCGACCCCAAGGGCAAGTTGCAGCATGTCACCATGGACATCGTCTGTGTCGATGAAGACATGTTCGCCGATGGCGTGATGTTCGACGGCTCCTCCATCGCCGGCTGGAAGGCAATCAACGAATCCGACATGGTGCTGATGCCAGACGTAGAAACGGTACATATGGACCCGTTCTTCGCCCAGTCGACCATGGTCATTCTCTGCGATATTCTCGATCCGGTTTCCGGTGAAGCCTATAACCGCGATCCGCGCGGCACTGCCAAGAAGGCGGAAGCCTATCTCAAGGCGTCGGGTATCGGCGACACGGCATTTTTCGGCCCTGAAGCTGAATTCTTCATTTTCGATGACGTGAAATACAAGGCCGATCCTTACAATACCGGCTTCAAGCTTGATTCCACCGAATTGCCGTCCAACGACGATACCGATTATGAAACCGGCAATCTCGGCCACCGTCCGCGCGTCAAGGGCGGCTATTTCCCGGTTCCGCCGATCGACAGCTGCCAGGATATGCGCTCTGAAATGCTGACGGTGCTCTCCGAAATGGGCGTCGTCGTCGAAAAGCATCACCATGAAGTGGCCGCGGCCCAGCATGAGCTTGGCATCAAGTTCGACACGCTGGTGCGCAACGCCGACAAGATGCAGATCTACAAATATGTCGTGCATCAGGTCGCCAATGCCTATGGCAAGACCGCAACCTTCATGCCGAAGCCGATCTTTGGCGACAATGGCTCGGGCATGCATGTGCATCAGTCGATCTGGAAGGATGGCAAGCCGACCTTCGCCGGTGACGAATATGCCGGTCTGTCGGAAAGCTGCCTCTATTATATCGGCGGCATCATCAAGCATGCCAAGGCACTGAATGCCTTCACCAACCCCTCGACCAATTCCTACAAGCGCCTGGTGCCTGGCTATGAAGCACCGGTTTTGCTGGCCTATTCCGCCCGCAACCGTTCCGCCTCCTGCCGCATTCCATTCGGCTCCAACCCGAAGGCAAAGCGCGTCGAAGTCCGCTTCCCTGACCCGACCGCCAACCCCTATCTCGGTTTTGCCGCGATGCTGATGGCTGGTCTCGATGGCATCAAGAACAAGATCCATCCTGGCAAAGCCATGGACAAGGATCTCTATGACCTGCCGCCGAAGGAATTGAAGAAGATCCCAACGGTCTGCGCCTCGTTGCGTGAAGCGCTGGAAAGCCTCGACAAGGATCGCAAGTTCCTGACCGCGGGCGGCGTCTTCGACGACGACCAGATCGACGCCTTCATCGACATCAAGATGCAGGAGGTCATGCGCTACGAAATGACCCCTCATCCGGTGGAATACGACATGTACTACTCGGTCTGATCCGATCGACACCAAAGCCGGCAGCAACCCTGCCGGCTTTTTTATTGCAGTATCATTGATATTTTTTGCAATTGCACATCTCGTTAAACCGGGCGGCCATGCCTCAGCCGTTTTGTGACAAAACCATGTCGAGGCCCTTGATGTTCGTTGTCCCGTTTCCCAAATATTTGACGAAAGGAAACAAAGCCATGAAACAACGCAACGCAAAGTTTGGAATCGGTGACATTGTTCGTCACAAGGTATTTCCGTTTCGCGGCGTCGTTTTCGACGTCGATCCGGAATTCGCCAATACGGAAGAATGGTGGAACGCGATCCCCGCAGAATTGCGGCCAAGCAAGGATCAGCCTTTCTATCATCTGCTGGCTGAAAATGCCGAGACGGAATATGTCGCCTATGTCTCCGAGCAAAATCTGGAGACAGACGAAAGCGGCGAACCGCTGCGCAATCCGCATATCAACCAGATCTTCGTGGAAGAGCAGGCCGGTCATTACAAGCCGCGGATGAATTTGGCTCACTGAGCGGCTGACATTATCTCGTAAAAAAGCCCCGGTTTAACGACCGGGGCTTTTTGACAATGAAGGAAAGGAACAACCGATTATTTGGTTTCCTTGGCGGCCTTCTGGGCGTCTTCCAGGGCCTTCTGCGATTCTTCGTTCTTCTTCTGCATGGCTTCTTCCAGCAGACGCTGGCGCTCCTGCGCCTGGGACTGGGTGATAGCCGGGCCATCGTAGGAACCAGTAAAGCCATCCAGCGAAATCTTGATCGGGTTTGGAACGCGGCGGAAGTTCATCGACGTGAACACCACGTCATGGCCCTTCTTCAGGCTGGCAATCATCGCGTCCGTCAGCGGAATTTCAGCTGTGCAACGGTCCGGGAAGCAGACGGCGTAATCGATCTTCTGGCCTTTGCCGCCGTCGATCTGCAGAACTACGCCCGGCGGGATCAGCCGTGCGGACGGCACGGAGACCTGCATCAGCTTGCGGTTCATCTTGCCTTCGATGGAAATGATCGCCACGGCGATAATCATCTGGCGGTTCTGCGCGACCTGAATGTTCTGCACCGTGCAGATATCGTTGTCTTCCTGCTTGGCGCAGGTCTTGAACCAACCCTGCGGCGGCAAGCCGGCATCGCCAGCGGGCTGCTGCTGGGCAAAGGATGCGCCAGCAAAGCCAGTGGAGAGAACGAGAGCGGAGAGTGCCGCACGCGCGGTTTTGGCTGCTGTAAACGTCATAACGAGATCCGTCTCCTGAAAACTTTTGTCGAACCGAAGTTCTCACCCGATTAGATCGGCCTATTCGTTCATCCCCTGGGTTTTAAATGAGGCAAATAGATGACCCGATGTGTGTGGTGATCCTGTTACAGCGCATCGCTGCGAATATCCAGTGCTTCTTTGGTGTTTGCGAAAGATACGTCCGATTTATGGAACGATTGAGCGCGCGCGACATTTGTTTTACTGGACAATTTCACCCATTCACTTACATGGCGCTTCCATAGCAGGAATTGTGCCATAGCGGTTGGCTTTCCGGCAGTTCGTGATAATTTGCCGCGAAATTTAAAATACTGATCTCGAGAGGAAATGGTTTGCGGCGTCTTTTGTCGACCCTGCTGGTCCTGCCGTTCTGCGGCTTGTTTGCCGCATCGGCTACCTTGGCCGAGCCCGTCAATGCCATATCCATGTATGGCAAACCCGCCCTGCCCGCCGATTATAAGCACTTGCCTTACGTCAACCCTGACGTAAAGAAAGGCGGCCGGATTTCCTACGGCGTGGTTGGCACATTCGACAGTTTCAACCCCTTTGTCATCAAGGGCATGCGCACAACGGCGCGCGGCATCTGGGACCCGGAATACGGCAATCTGTTTTACGAAACGCTGATGACCCGCTCTGCCGGCGAACCCTACACGCTCTATGGTCTTTTGGCGCAAAGCGTCGAGTGGGATGATGCCCGCAGCTTCATCCAGTTCAACCTCAACCCCAAGGCCCGCTGGCAGGATGGCCAGCCTGTAACGCCGGATGACGTGATTTTCACGTTGCAGATTCTCCAGCAGAAGGGCCGTGCGCCTTTCGACAAGCGGTTGAACGGCGTCGCCAGGATGGAAAAGGTCGGCGAGCATAGCGTTCGCTTCACCTTCAACGACAAGGCTGACCGGGAAATTCCGCTGCTTCTGGCCTATGCAACGCCAATCCTGCCGAAGCATGCCATCGATCCGGATCTTTTCGAACAATCCTCGCTGAATGTGCCTGTTGGCTCCGGCCCCTATAAGATCAAGGATATCCGCCCAGGCGAGCGGATTACCTATCAGCGCGACCCGAATTATTGGGGCAAGGATCTACCTTCAAAGGTGGGCTTCGATAATTACGACGAAGTCAGCGTAACCTATTTCTTGCAGGACAGCACCCTGTTCGAAGCCTTCAAGAAGGGTGAAATCGATATTTACCCTGATGGTGATTCGGCCCATTGGCTGCGGGCTTATAATTTCCCCGCAGCCGTGAATGGCGATGTTGTACGCGAAACCTTTACCCCGCAAAAACCGACGGGCATGCTGGGATTCGTGTTCAACACCCGTCGCCCGATCTTTGCCGATGTGAAGGTGCGCGAGGCGCTGACGCTCGCCTTCGACTTCGAGTGGGTCAACAAAAACATCTACGGCAATGCGTTCAAGCGAATCCAGAGTTACTGGCAGAATTCGCCGCTCGGCGCCTTTGGCCATGCCGCCGACGACCGCGAACTGGCAATCCTTGGCAATGCGCGCAACACGATTGCCCCGGAAATCCTGGCGGGCACCTATACATTGCCGATTTCCGATGGTTCGGGCGCCGACCGTAATATTCTGCGCCAGGCCGTCGCGTTGCTCAGCCAGGCTGGCTATTCGATCAATGATGGAAAAATGGTCGATGCCCAGGGCAAACCACTGTCCTTCGAGGTCATGACCCAGAATGCCGGCCAGGAGAAAATGGCGCTTGCCTATCAGCGTACCCTAAGGCTGATCGGCATCGGCATGACCATCCGCACGGTGGATGACGCGCAATATCAGGCGCGCTCCAACAGCTTCGATTATGACATGGTCGTCATGGCCTATCCTTCGACGCTGGCTCCCGGTATCGAGCAATTCAACCGCTGGGGTTCCACAGCCCGAGATCGGCAAAGCAGTTTCAATTATGCCGGGGTTGCCAATCCGGATATCGACCGGGTGTTGAACACCATGGTCAATGCCAGAAGCCTCGAGGACTATCAGGCCAGCGTGCGGGCCCTGGATCGCCTGCTGGTGGCCGGGCATTACGTGGTGCCACTCTATTATAATGGCGAGCAATGGCTGGCGCGCTGGAAACGCATCGCAAGGCCTGACCAAGTGCCGATGCTGGGCTATCAACTCCCCACGTGGTGGGACGCCAGGGCGCAATGAATTCAACCACCGCGCGCTGACTGCGCACGGATCTGCGGCGTGTCATCGCTGCCGCATACCGATGGAGACCCTTTCATGCAACGCATTACCATCGATCTCGTGTCCGATGTCGTCTGCCCGTGGTGCTATCTGGGCAAGGCCCGGCTGGATCTGGCCATTGCCGAGGTACAGGACACGGTCAGCATCGACGTCAACTGGCGTCCCTACCGGCTCAATCCGGACTATCCACCCGAAGGGGTCGACCAGCAGGCCGAACTGGCCAAAAAATTTGGCGGCAAGGAAAACCTCGAGCGCGGCCATCAGCAATTGGCGGAGCTTGGCCGCGAGGTTGGTATTGCCTTCAATTTCGAAGCCATCAAGATCGGCCCCAATACGCTGGATGCGCATCGGCTGATCCATTGGGCCGGATTGGAAAGCCGTGAAGCGCAGGGTGCTGTGGTCTCAGGCCTGTTCAAGGCATTTTTCGAGGACGGCCGCAATCTCGGCGATCATGCTGTCCTGCTGGATATTACAGAGAAGGCCGGACTGGACCGCAAGGTGATGCAGGCACTGCTGGCCGGCGATGCCGACAAGGACATGGTGATCGATGAAATCGACGCCGCCCAGAAAATGGGCGTCAATGGTGTGCCGTTCTTCATCATCGACCAGAAATATGCCGTGAGTGGCGCCCAGCCGACAGATGTTCTGGCCAATGCCCTGCGCGACATCGCCGCTGAAAAGGCCGTCGAACAGTCGAAACTGAATTGACGCAACGCAATATCGGCCATACTCACGAGAGGCCCCCTGCCGGTGGAAAGCTGATAACGGTTTTCCCCGGCCAAACTCCAGGACGACCTGCTCGTGACCTCCGATACGACACCTCGCGGCCTTGCGCTCGCTTTTGCAGCCTTTGCTGCCTATGCCATCAGTGATGCCTCGGTCAAACTCGTGGATGGCCGAATCAGTCCGTTCGAATCAGCTTTCTTCGGATCGCTGTTCGGTCTGGCTGCCCTGCCCTTTCTTCTGAAGCGCGGCGATGCGCTGACAGATGTTTTCAGAACCTCAAACCTGAAGCTCTGGCTGCTGCGTTTCGTCGCCTCCGGCACCAGCGCCATCGGCGCGGTGACGGCCTTCACGCATCTGTCTATGGCCGAGGCCTTCTGCCTGATTTTCCTTTTGCCCTGCTTCGTCACCATTATGTCGGTGGTATTCCTCAAGGAACAGGTCGGCATCCGCCGCTGGAGCGCGGTGATCCTCGGGTTTATCGGCGTGCTGGTGGTGCTGCGTCCGGGTTTCAGGGAATTATCGATCGGCCATCTCGGCGCCGTCATCGGCGGGTTGGGCGGGGCGATTTCCATCGTCGTCTACCGCGCCATCGGCCCGCGTGAAAAATCCACTTCGCTCTACGGCGCTGGCGCCTTCGGCACTATCATCATTTCCGGCATCGCTATGCTGCCTGCCTTTTCCTGGCCGCAGGGAACGGACTGGCTTTTGCTGCTCAGCTACGGCCTGTTTGCCGCGCTGGCCACCGTGCTGATGATGCTGGCGACCCGCTTTGCTCCAGCCGCCGTGCTGGGGCCTGCGCAATACAGCCAGATGCTCTGGGCCATCTTGTTCGGCTACCTGATCTTCGGCGACCATGTCGATATGCCCATGCTGGTCGGCATCACCCTGATCATCGGCTCCGGCCTGATTACCCTGATGCGAGAAAGAACCAAGGGCGTTCCCCTCCCACCGGCTGTTGCCTCCGGCCCGCAGGCCAGTCTGGCGGTGGAGGAGGAGTAATGCCGCGTTGCCGTCTTTCTAATGCTTTTCTATTGGCCACGACGGTATTGTGTCTGGCTTTCATCGCTTGCAGCCCGTCACAGGCAAACGACCGTCAAACGGCGACGATCAAGACGACTCAGGGCGACATCGCAATAGAGGCATTCGAGAGGCGCGCATCTCAGAAGCGTCCAGCCGTTATCATCCTGAGCGGCAGCAAAGGCTTCCGATCGGCAGCCTATGACAATCTTGCTCAAAGCCTCGATAAGGCGGGGCTTGATGCCTATCTCGTCCACGCCGTGTCAGACGCAGATTTGACTGCCATTGGCCATGCGAAGGGTGCGGCAGGTCGTATCCAATATTACACAAGCCACATGGCCCAATGGAGCGCGGCTGTCCGCGACGTTCTGCTGTTTCTCAAAGCACAGTCTCCAGAGGATCGGAAAATCGGCGTTCTCGGAATTTCGCTGGGCGCGCAAATTGCCATTACCGCAACAGTAAACCGACAAGATGCCAATACCTTGGTGCTCGTGGACGGTGGTTTCCCCGCTGGTTATTCTCAATCCGTTCGCACGATTCCTCCCCTTCTGATCGTCTGGGGTAGCGAGGACCGTGTGTTCCCTGTCTCGATGGCAAGAGCATTATCAGAACAGGCGAAATCCTTGGGAACAGAGGCTGAATTCTCGATATTTGATGGCGGAAGCCATGACTTTTTTCTGAAACCAGAAACGCCTCTCGCGAAACAAGCCCATAAACGGGCTGCCCGTTTTCTTGCCGAGCAATTAAAGTAGAGTTTGCCGGTTCAAACTGAACCTGACAGACCTCATATCAGGCTACTTGCCAAACTCGTTCGTTCATGGATTGCTGACTGAAGGCTTTTTCAGGAGGGTTCCATGACATTTCAAATCTGGCTTGCATTTGTTGCCACTGCCGCGGTCGTTCTCGCCATTCCAGGTCCGACGATTGTGCTGGTAATTTCCTATGCGCTCGGACACGGGCGTTCTGTGGCCAAGGCAACGGTGGCGGGGGTGGCGCTGGGTGATTTTACCGCCATGACCGCCTCCATGCTGGGGCTTGGCGCACTTCTCGCCACCTCGGCGATGATTTTCACGCTGCTTAAATATATCGGCGCGGCCTACCTGATCTATCTCGGCATCAAGCTTTGGCGGGCGCCGGTGATGGTAAGCCAGGAGGTTTCGGATGAAAATCCACCAACCGCGGAACAACCGCTAAAAATCTTCCTGCACACCTATGTGGTGACGGCGCTCAACCCGAAAAGCATTCTGTTTTTCGTGGCCTTCCTGCCGCAGTTCCTGAACACGGCCGAGCCGCTGGCCTTGCAGATGGTGATTTTCGAAGCGACCTTCCTGGTGCTCGCTACATTGAACGCCGCCACCTATGCCATCATGGCGTCAATGGCGCGCAAATCGATCCGCAAGCCCAATGTGCAGCGCTGGGTCAACAGGACAGGTGGTTCACTGATGATCGGCGCGGGTCTGGTTGCCGCCGGTTGGCGCAAGGCGGCCGCCTGACGTCAGCGGTGGCCTGGAGGCGGTCGATGGACCGCCTCTGCTCTCACTTCACCTTGGCCAGTTCAGCCAATTGCGCCATGATAGTCGCCGCACCAGCCAACCGCTTTTCCGGCGTCGGCAGATCTCGGGTCAGGAAGACGCTATGGTCGGGGCGGATCTTGGCCATGCTGCCCTGTTTGGCGATGAAGCCGACCAAAGCTGCCGGGTTGGGGAACAGCTTGTTGCGGAACTGCACCACCACGCCCTTCGGTCCGGCTTCCAGCTTTTCAACATTGGCCTTGCGGCACAGCGCCTTGACGTAAACAACCTTCAACAGGTTCTGCACTTCCGCTGGCAGCGGTCCGAAACGGTCGATCAACTCGGCGCCGAAGCCATCGATATCGTTCAACTCGGTCAATTCGCCCAGGCGGCGATACAGGCCAAGACGCAGATGTAGGTCTGGCACGTATTCGTCGGGGATCATCACCGAGGTGCCGACCTGAATTTGCGGCGACCAGCCGCTATCGACCACTTCGTCCTCGCCCTTCACCTCGGCCACAGCCTCCTCCAGCATTTGCTGGTAAAGCTCGAAGCCGACTTCCTTGATGTGGCCGGATTGTTCCTCACCCAGCAAATTGCCAGCGCCGCGAATATCAAGATCGTGGCTGGCGAGCTGGAAGCCCGCGCCCAGCGTATCCAGCGATTGCAACACTTTCAGTCGCCGTTCGGCGCTGGTCGTCAGCACCTTGTTGACCGGCAAGGTCAGCAGCGCGAAGGCCCGGACCTTGGAGCGTCCGACCCGGCCCCGGATCTGGTAGAGCTGGGCGAGACCGAACATGTCGGCGCGATGGACAATGAGCGTGTTGGCGGTCGGCACGTCCAGACCGGATTCGACGATGGTGGTGGACAGCAGAACATCGTAGCGGCCTTCATAAAAGGCGTTCATGATGTCTTCCAGTTCGCCCGCTGCCATCTGGCCATGAGCAATCGCCACTTTCAATTCCGGCACATCCGAATCGAGAAATGCCTTGATATCGGCAAGATCCGCCAGACGCGGGCAGACATAGAAGCTCTGCCCGCCACGATAATGTTCACGCATCAGCGTTTCACGGATCACCAGGGGATCGAAGGGTGAAATGAAGGTGCGCACCGCCATGCGGTCCACTGGCGGCGTGGTGATCAGCGACAATTCGCGCACGCCGGTCATCGCCAGCTGCAGGGTGCGCGGAATGGGCGTCGCCGATAGCGTCAGCACATGCACATCGCTCTTCAACTCTTTCAGCCGTTCCTTGTGCTTGACACCGAAATGCTGCTCTTCATCGATCACCAGCAGGCCAAGATTGGCGAATTTGATGCCCGACCCCAGAAGAGCATGGGTACCGACGACGATATCGGTCTTGCCCTCGGCCACTTCCTTCTTGACGAGGTTCAGTTCCTTGGTGCCCACCAGCCGCGATGCCTGCTGGATACGAATAGGCAAGCCGCGAAACCGCTCGGAAAACGTCTTGAAATGCTGGCGGGCCAGCAGCGTGGTTGGCACCACGACCGCCACCTGGATACCGTTCATCGCTGCCACGAAGGCGGCGCGCAGCGCCACTTCCGTCTTGCCGAAGCCGACATCGCCGCAGATCAGCCGATCCATTGGACGTCCGGCAGCCAGATCACCGCGCACCGCCTCGATGGCGTTCATCTGGTCCTCGGTCTCCTCATAGGGGAACCGGGCCGCGAACTCGTCGTAAAAACCTTCAGTCGTGGCAAGCACCGGCGCAGACCGCATCATCCGCTCGGCGGCGATGCGGATCAGCCCGCCTGCCATATCCAGCAGCCGTTTCTTCAGCTTGGCTTTACGCATCTGCCAGGCGCCGCCGCCTAGCTTGTCCAGTTGAGCCTCGCTGCCCTCCGAGCCGTAGCGCGACAGAAGTTCGATATTTTCGACCGGCAGGAACAGCTTGGCCTCATCGGCATATTGCAGCTCCAGACAGGCATGCTGGCTGCCTGCTGCCTGAATGGTGCGCAATCCGATAAACCGGCCAATGCCATGCTCGGCATGGACAACAATCGAGCCTTCATCCAGTCCGGCAACTTCGGAAATGAAATCGGCAGCCCGCTTGCGGCGCTTGGACCGGCGCACCATGCGGTCGCCGAGAATATCCTGCTCGCCGACCACTACAAGTTCGTTGGCCTCGAACCCGCCTTCAAGCGCCAGAACGGCGGTTGCCGCCTCACCCTTGCCAAGCTGATCGAGATCCTTCAGCGCCGAGACCGGCTTCAGCCGCTCCAACCCGTGCTCGTTCAACACCTGCAACAGCCGGTCGAGAGACCCCTCCGACCAGCCAGTAATCAACACTTTTGAGCCGGAGGCCCGCTTGTCGGCAATGTATTTTACCGCCTGGGTAAAGACATTGACCCGCTGCGCCTCGCCATCAGCCTTGGTTTCGCTGCTCTCCTGCGCGGCCAGTTTCGCCCAGCGCGGGCCGGAGCGCGCCGAGAGTTCGACAATCTTGCGGCCTTCGCTATCCGGCTCGGCAAATGGTGTCAGGCGGATCGGGTTGAGCGCTTCAAGCTTCTTGGCAAACTCCGCCGCCCCCAGATACAGATATTCCGGCGGTATCGGTTTATAAGGCGTGCCTTGGGCCAAATGGCCCTTGCCCGGCGTCGCGCTGTTCAAACGCGCCTCGTAATAGTCACGGATCAGCTTGCCGCGTTCTTCGGCGGATTCGCGCACCGTATGGTCGAGCACCACCCGGAAATCGCTGAGATAATCGAACACCGTTTCCAGCTTTTCATGAAACAGCGGCATCCAGTGTTCCATGCCCGCATAACGGCGGCCTTCGGACACAGCAGTGTAAAGCGCATCGTCGCGGGTGGCCGCGCCAAACAGCGAAAGATAATTCTTGCGAAACCGGCTGATGCTTTCCGGCGTCAGCGTCACTTCGCTCATCGGGTTAAGGTCCAGCGAGCGGACCTGACCAATTGTGCGCTGGCTGGCCGGATCGAAACTGCGAATGCTTTCCAGCGTATCGCCGAAGAAATCCAGCCGCACCGGCTCCTCAGAGCCCGGCACGAACACATCGAGAATGCCACCACGCACCGCATATTCGCCGACTTCGCGCACCGTATCGACGCGCTCAAAGCCGTTGCGCGACAAGCGGGCGGCAATGTCGTCCATCTTCACCTGATTGCCGGGGCGGGCCGAAAAGGACAGGCTTTCAATAACATCAGCCGGTGCCAGCTTTTGCAGCATGGCATTGGCGGTGACAAGAACAATGCCCGGATGCGGCTTTCGCGCATGGGCAATCAAACCCGACAGTGCCGAAAGCCTGCGGGCGGAAATATCGGCGCTGGGCGATACCCGGTCATAGGGCAGACAATCCCAGGCAGGCAGAGTCAGCACCGGAATTTCCGGCGCACAGAAGCCGAGCATCTGCTCGATATCGTTCATCCGGCTGGAATCCGACAGAAGATAGGCGACAGGCCTGCCCTGCCGCGCCAGTTCCGCCACCAGAAAAGCGTCCATGCCATCAGGCACAGGCGAGAGGGTGACAGCGGACGCAGCCGCTGCCGTCTTCTTTGCATCAAACAGGGAAATCATTTTTCGGTCACAGCACTCGCATCAGGCCTGGACGACAATGCAATGGCCGAACCATCGACAGGCGAAAAATCAGGGCGGGTGGCGGCAATGCGGTCAAACAAAGGGATCTGCATATGGGCGGGCACAGGGGCGGCACCATTGATCCAGCTGATCAGGTCATTATCTTCTTCCGCCATGATCAGTTCGAGATCATCCAGCTCAGCATCGTTGAGCGCACTGATCTCGGCTTCGGCAAACTGGCCGAGCATCAGATCCATCTCCCGGATACCCCGATGCCAGCAGCGAAACAGAATACGCCTGCGGCGGGGATCGAGATCGGCGCTGCTGCGAACCAGACCAGTCATGTCATTCACCTTCCTGTTGATGCTGAACCTCTTGGCTTCGCATCGAATTTTCTCGTAGACCGGTTCTCGCAAGTCATGACGAAGCATGCGGCTTCCCTCACCCCACCTCCGCAACGGCTCTTGCTTTCTTCTCCCCATCGGGGAGAAGGTGCCGGCAGGCGGATGAGGGGGCGGCGAAGCCGAGAACCAGATGCTTTCTCACAACATCACCCTCCCGAAAACCGGTAGCCACTTTTCAGTCCGATGCTTTTCTCACCGCATCGGATATCCCCGAAAACCGGTTCCCACTTTTCGGTCCGATGCTGTATACCCGCTCACAATTGCCTTGTCAGCCTTGCAATGCGCCTCATCACACGGCATTTTGCCGCCATCATGCGTCCATCCCTGCTCGATCCCCTGTTCGCTTCCGTTTCCACCCTGCCGGGCGTTGGTCCGAAGCTGGCGCAATTGCTGGCGAGCCTGTTGGGGCGCGAAGACGCCGAGGATACGCGCGTTGTCGATCTGCTGTTCTTAAGCCCGCATCGCCTGATCGACCGACGCAATCAGCCGGGCATAGCCCGCGCGCCGCAAGGCGCCATCGTGACAGTGACGGGCCGAGTGGACCGCCACACACCTGCGCCTAAGGAAAATCGTAACGCGCCCTACCGGGTTTTCCTGCATGACGAGACCGGTGAATTAGTGCTGACCTTCTTCCGCGCCAAGGGCAATTGGCTGGAAAAAGCCTTGCCGGTCGATGAGATCATCACCGTTTCGGGAAAAATCGACTGGTTCAATGGCCGCCCCTCGATGGTCCATCCGGATTTCATGGTCAAGGCCAGCGAAGCGGCGGCTATGCCGCTGGTCGAGCCGGTCTATCCGCTAACGGCGGGCCTTTCACCGAAAGTGCTGAAAAAAGCGGTAGACCACGCGGTAGAACGCCTGCCGGATTTTGCCGAATGGATCGATCCGGCACTGGTGACAAAACAAGGTTTCGACGCTGTCAAACCAAGTTTCGAGCGGTTGCACAGCCCCCGCGATGAAAAGGATGTGGACCCGCAGGCCCCGGCCCGGCGCAGGCTGGCCTATGACGAGTTTCTAGCCGGACAGGTCTCACTGGCACTGGTGCGTCAACGTTTGCGCAAGGTGGCGGGAACGCCGGTTCGCGCCACGGGGGAATTAAGCGGAAAAATCCTTGCCGCCCTGCCCTTTACCCCCACCAAGAGCCAGAAGGATGCTGTTGCCGATATCTTGAGAGATATGGAAAGCGACAGCCGCATGTTGCGCCTGGTCCAGGGCGACGTCGGCGCGGGCAAGACGCTGGTGGCGCTGCTGGCGATGGCGGCTGTGGTGGAAAACGGCGGCCAGGCCGTGCTGATGGCGCCAACCGAAATTCTGGCGCGCCAGCATCACGCCACGCTTTCGAAAATGGCGGCTGCTGCCGGAATTGCCGTCGATGTGCTGACCGGACGCACCAAGGGCCGCGAGCGCGAAGCGGTGCTGGAGCGAATCGCCTCCGGCGCGGCACAAATCGTCATCGGCACCCATGCGCTGTTTCAGGATTCGGTCAATTATCACAATCTCATGCTGGCCGTGGTGGATGAGCAGCACCGCTTCGGTGTACACCAGCGGCTGCGGCTGACGGCCAAGGGCGTTTCGCCGCATATGCTTGTTATGACCGCCACGCCCATTCCCCGCACGCTGGTTCTGGCCGCCTTCGGTGACATGGATGTCTCCAAGCTCACCGAGAAACCGGCGGGGCGCAAGCCGATCCAGACCGTGACCGTGCCGGTGGAGCGAATCGGCGATATCGTTGACCGGCTCCAGGCCGCGATTGCTTCCGGCAAAAAAGCCTATTGGATCTGCCCTCTGGTCGAAGAGACCGAGGAATCGGAACTGATGTCGGTGGAGGAGCGCTTCGAGGTGCTGAAAATGTGCCTCAAGGCACCGATTGGCCTCGTGCATGGCCGCATGAAAGGCGAGGAAAAAGACGCTGCCATGCTGGCTTTCAAGAGCGGTGAAACGCGGCTGCTGGTAGCAACCACAGTGGTGGAAGTCGGCGTGGACGTACCGGACGCGACAATCATGGTGATCGAACATGCCGAACGCTTCGGCCTTGCGCAACTGCACCAGTTGCGTGGCCGGGTCGGACGCGGCGCGGAAGCTTCATCCTGCATCCTTCTTTACAAAGGCCCGCTGGGCGAAACCGGCAAGGCCCGCTTGTCAATCCTGCGCGACAGCGAGGATGGCTTCCTGATTGCCGAAGAAGACCTGAAACTGCGCGGCGAAGGCGAGTTGCTCGGCACCCGCCAATCCGGCACGCCCGGCTTTCGCATCGCCAGCCTGGAACACCATGCCGACCTCCTGGAAATCGCCCGCAAGGACGCCGCCTATCTGCTGGAACGCGACCCCGACCTGACCTCGGCACGCGGCGAAGCTGTGCGCACATTGCTCTACCTGCACCGCCGCGATGAAGCTGTCCGGTTCTTGCGGGCTGGATGAGGAATGACAAGGTAGGCAAACACGTTTGAGGCACTGCTCATCCGTCGGATTTCGCTTGCTATTCACCCGGCAATCGCGGCTAGCTGTCATTCTCAACACGGAGGAAACGACAATGGCTAAAGGTCAGGTACGCGGCAACAAGGAAACGCGCAAGCCGAAGAAGGACAAGACAGTTGATAAAGCCGTAGCGCCCACGCTCGGCTCACAGGTCAAGAACAGCGAATCCTCGACAAAAAAGAAGTAAGTGCGGAAGGCCTGCCAAAGCAAGGCCGGACAAACACCAGTTCTTCGCAATTTCTAAATCACGTTCACCCACTTTGGCCAGCCGCCGCGACTTCCGTTTGCGGCGACTGGTTCGCCACAAATGGCAACCCGAATAATTTTGCTCACCGCGTTTCAATTGATACGTAAAAAACGGCGTTGACTCTTCCCGAAAAAAGAACATAAGAAGAACAAACGAGAGAAGATCATAACATGTCTGACGCTGAAAAAATTATTGTCGTGCAGTTTAAAAAGAACCGCGCCGGTATTGTGCCGGGTGATATGCGCCAAGCATCAAGCGTGGCTTCAGCAGAGAAAATTGCTGGCGCTATGGCAGCTCGCTACATTGGCGTTGCCGCATACGCGGTCACAATCGATGAAGAAAATGGAAGCATGACGAACCCACGCTTACTGGTATCGCACGGACAGATCTCGGACTTGATGCCGGACTGATTGAGCAGCGCATCAAACCAAATTTTCCAAAGATCGCGATGTCATTTCCGCTTTTGAGGACGCGACACTTGGGCATCCCAAAAATCGACCTCTCAAAAACGCACTGTGTTGGGCGGTATGCCAAACTCAAAGCATCAATATATTTCAAACAATTATGAGAAAATACTGGAGGATTGGCGACCCCTGCAGGACTCGAACCTGCGACAACCTGCTTAGAAGGCAGGTGCTCTATCCAGCTGAGCTAAGGGGCCTAAGTTGGCCCGTACGGGCCAGGGGCATCAGCAGATGGGATTAATGCGTCCAGGGCTGGAGGCGGCTGAAGCGGAAATTGTCTGTGTAGGAAACCGACTGGCGGCGTGGTTCCTTTGGCGGAATGACGCGATAATCGATGTTGTTACGCTGGGCATAGGCTTCGGCCAATTCCTGCGTTTCAAACGTCAGCTTGACCTGCTGGAGCATATCGCCGGAGCTGGTATAGCCCATCATCGGGTCGATCGTCCGAGGTTCGGATGCATCGAATTCAAGAACCCATAGATGGGTCTTGGCTTTTCCGGATTGCATGGCTGTTTTTGCAGGGCGGTAAATCTTAGCGGACATAATTCCGATTCCTCATGAAAACGAAGAGACTATATCTCTTCCCTTCCTCGCCGTCATCTTCCAGCGAAAGGATTCGCCGGAAGAATGGTCGGAGTGGAGAGATTCGAACTCCCGACCCTCTGGTCCCAAACCAGATGCGCTACCAGACTGCGCTACACTCCGTGACCGCCGAATGATGGGGAGATACACGGTTCACTCTTTAATCGCAACAGGAAAAACTCAAAAAAAACCGTCTTTTCCATGATTTTGTTCGCAGCGTTATGGAGGGGGGGCAATTCCCTGTATAACCATGCTGCCGGGACCGATCCCAAGCGCCTGTGCCCGCCCACCATTCAGCTCAATCACATAACGTACCGGACCAGGCGAAGGTATCAAATCCTCGGAATAGGGTTTTGTGCGTGCTGCAATCCCGGTCACCAAGCCTTTTTCATCGATAAACAGCATATCCAGCGGCAAAGGCGTGTTTTTCATCCACATCACCACATTACGGCTGTCGCCAAAATCGAAAACCATGCCTTCATTCGTGCCAAGCTTGGTACGGCCCATCAGGCCCTGCTCCCGTTGTGCAACGGAGATCGCGTATTCCATCTTCAGACGAATCTGCTGACCGGTCGGCGTCTGAATGACAGCTGGGCCTTTGAGGAATTGCTCGGCCATGGCCGGGGATAGTGTAAGTGCAATATAGAAAAAAAGCGCCCAAAAGGCGCTTCTATAAAAAACCAGCATTCCCATCACTCACAAAACGGGACAATCAATGCGCCATAACATGCGGCGCAGGGTTGTCCGGGTGAATTTCTGCCGCCATCAGGCCTTTGTCGCCATTGCCGAAGCGCACCAGCACTGTCTGTCCGGGCCGCAATTCTGTCAAGCCGAATCGACGCAGCGTTTCCATGTGAACGAAAATGTCCTCGGTGCCCTCGCCCCGCGTCAGGAAGCCAAAGCCCTTGGTGCGATTGAACCATTTGACCAGAACCCGCTCCAACCCACTCGATGGCGTCACCTGAACGTGGGTCCGCACAGGCGGCATTTGTGAGGGATGCGTCGCAGTCGATTGGTCCATCGACAAAACCCGGAAGGCCTGATATCCCCTGTCGCGCTTATGGATCAGCGCGACGATCCGTGTTCCCTCCAGGATAGTCTGGTAACCGTCCCGGCGCAGGCAGGTCACATGCAGCAAGACGTCCTGCATGCCATTATCCGGTACGATAAAGCCAAAACCCTTGGCAACGTCGAACCATTTCACCACACCGGTGATTTCGACAAGATCCAGGGGCTCTTCCGAGAGCCCGCTGAATTCCACGAACTCTTTCGCTGAAATTCTATCCGCCATCTCTAAACCGCCCCTCGACACGCCAAACATGGATAACGCTTACTGATTCCCGAAGGCTAGATTAACATTTTGTTAATACTGTTGCGCAAGCCCTAGTTTCAGTTATTCGCATCTGCTTTTTCGCGCCTGTAGCTTGTTCGAAACTGACGAGTGCAGATTTCCCGCTTTCCCCTTGGTCTATTCAGTCAATTTTCTTCGGGCCGGTCATTTTCTCTCATGATGTCATTTTTTTCAGGCACGGCCATGACAATGCTTGAAGCCGTCGCTCTCAGGCGACATATGCGGCATGCAACAGGGAGAATTTCAAGATGCGCTATCTTCACACAATGGTCAGGGTCAAGGATGTCGATGCCTCCCTGAAATTTTATTGCGACTTGTTCGGCATGAGCGAAGTTCGCCGAATCGACAATGAAAAGGGCCGTTTCACGCTGATTTTCCTTGCCGCCGACGAAGACAAGGCCAAAGCCAGCCAGGACATGGCCCCATGTCTCGAATTGACCTATAACTGGGATGCGGAAGACTATGCCGGCGGGCGCAATTTCGGCCATCTTGCCTATGAAGTGGATGACATCTACGCCATTTGCCAGAAATTGATGGATAATGGCGTGACGATCAACCGTCCGCCCCGCGATGGCCATATGGCTTTCGTACGCTCACCAGACGGCATTTCCATCGAAATCCTCCAGAAAAATGGCGCATTGGCACCTGCAGAGCCTTGGCTCTCCATGCCCAATACCGGCGCCTGGTAGCCTGCGTTTTATTCGTGCATTCACTATCGCCGATGCCGCCGTGATCGCGGCGGCATCATGCCTGACGCAAGCTCATTGTGTCACGGTCGCTCCAACCATAGACACTGCCCGCCCCATCGATAGGTCCGGGCGGTCTCGTCAAGGAGAGCGACATGATGTCCCCAAACCGTCTGTTCGGGCAAAAGCCTTGGACTGCCAATTCCATGTTTTTCGAGGGTGCGCCCAGGCTTTTTAAGGGTGCGAATGGCAAGCCAGCGTCAACAAGTATTGCCGTCGTTTTCGGCCTTGCCCTGCTGGCGGGCTGCGCGACCACGAAAACCCCACCTCCCGTCGTTGAACAAGGCGCGATTGGCGACGCGGATGTCGTGGAAACGGCTGCGCAACCAGCCAGTGTCTCGCCGCAGCCCAATAAGGGTGGCTTGTATCGCGATCCTCTGGTCAATACCGGCCATCGTAAGCCAGTAACAGTGTCTGGCCCTGCCGGAACTGATGCCAGCGCCAATCTCTCCTCCGGGCCGTCAGCCGAACAGGTTGTGGCGATGAACCAGTCCAGACCTGAGCAGACGGCATCGCCAAACTCATCCGGGCTCTATTCCGCATCCCATCCAGCGGATGACGGCACTGCATCGGCCAATAGCCCCGCCAATAGCATTGTGCCGCCGAACATGCCTGTTCGTCCGTTCCAGGCCACGGTAAACAGCGTTTACAGCGTACAAAAGCCGATGGAACCGTCACAAACACAAACACAAACACAGCCTCAGATGCAGGCCAATCAACCGATAGAGCCTGTGGTCGCCCCTACCCCGGCGCCGGTTGTTGTTAAACAACGCCCGGCCTCAAAAGCGGAAATTCTCGCAGGTCTCGCTCCGAACCCGAAGAAGGTTCGTACAGTGCCAAAGGCGCAACAGACAACGATGCCACAACAACAGATGTCACCGGTACCAGCGCAGTTGCAGACAAGCCTGCCGACCGCAGCACCCGGCATGGCCAATTCGGCAGGCGTGACCGAAATGGAAAAAATCGAGGGCGCGCCTGGGGCTCAGGGCATGACGAAGGACAGTTTCATTAAGAAATTCCTTGCCAAAATACGCAAATGACGGGCTGACTGGCTCGTTTTTCAGGCTGTCATTTTTCCGTAAAATTTTGGATTTCAGTGCTTGCCAGCCTCCAAACACGTGATTATAAGGGCGCCACAGCACGCGCCCTTCGTCTATCGGTTAGGACGTCAGATTTTCATTCTGAAAAGAGGGGTTCGACTCCCCTAGGGCGTGCCACTTCTTAACTCTCCAACATATTTGCGAAATACTGATCGTTTCAAAGATAACGATTGAGTGTGCTGATTCGACCAGGCACATTCCGATACCCATTCAAAGTAGGGTTGCCCTGCATTCGCGGTTCTCCACAGGCTAAGGAAAAATCGGCAGTAAAGCTGAAAAATTCGCTTGCAGCTAAAGTCCGTTCGCACTAAGAGAGCCGCACGCAACACGCGCCCTTCGTCTATCGGTTAGGACGTCAGATTTTCATTCTGAAAAGAGGGGTTCGACTCCCCTAGGGCGTGCCACTGCGTTTCCCTGGAAAATTCGTTTCTGCATTCTGCTTATTGAAGCGGAAAAGACTGCGCGACCTAAGGTCAGCCAGTTAATAGATCGCATGAAAAAAATCACTGAGCCTACGGAAAAAGCTCATTTTTTTGCTTGCCATGAATCATCCGTCTGCCTATAAGCGGCCCCACAGCACGCGCCCTTCGTCTATCGGTTAGGACGTCAGATTTTCATTCTGAAAAGAGGGGTTCGACTCCCCTAGGGCGTGCCACTGAACCTCCAGCACATCTATGATTCAATCGCTTCCAAGCGCGAGTGATATGTTCGCTCATGACTTTGCGCGAACGATATCCCGTCGGTAAGATAGCACTCGCATAGTAATGGGATCATTCAAAGATAGGCCTAGGCCTGCACATTGGGGTAACAGGTCCAGTGCAAGGAGGCTTAAAATCCTTTTGGGTGAACCGCCCCCCCCTTTGTCAACAGCCACAACCAAAGAGAGAATATTGAATTTCCGTTGATTCAGTTATAAGCTAGAAGCTTGGAGTGGGGTGTACATTGGGGGAAATTGCTTGCGTAAAGTTATCTCGATCATTTTGGGACTCGCTTTACTTATTGTGGGCTTTTGGGGCTTTTTCTACATGCTAAAGCACAGTGGACCTGTCAAAATTCTATTCTGGATGGTCCCGATTAGCAGCTTTTCTATCGGTATTGCTATACTTTGGGAGGACCTCTCGTCGCTCCTGAAGAGATACCAAAACAGGCGATAGAACCACAACAAACATTCTACTGGCAATAATTGCCGGTATAATTCTCTTTGGAAGTCCAGCAATAACAGGCACTATCAAATGGATCGCATTCATCGCCGGTTCGCTGCGCATGATTTATGCGATAATCGTATTTGCCCTATTCCTTCTACCGGAAACAGCGCTATGTCGGCGTTCGTGGGATTATTTTTTGGATTGATCTTCTGGGTAGTCTTGGCCGCACTCTTTCCTTAATCGAACTATCTGACGTCCCAATGTTCAACACGCTCAAAACGCTGGCGCTGCATCCAGAATGCGAATCTGAATACGGCGTGTGCCTTGCCAGAGTTCTGCTCCAAGGCAGCCGGCGACATGCACGGCGTCGCCTCGGCGACCAAGCAGGAGATCACCGAGCGGTGTTTCCTTGGCGCGAAAGGCAATGCCGTCGATTCGGCTGCCATCTGGTGCTTCCAGCGTGACCTTGACGTGGCTGGTGCCAATCAGCCGAGAATCGCGAATGCGGTGGGCGGGGATGGCGAAGATCGGTTGGGAATGGCCGGAGCCATAGGGGCCAGCGGTTTCCAGGAGGTCGATCAACGCAAGCGTCGCACCGGATGCGCCAACCGCACCGTCGATCTTCAAGGCCCTGTTGGTGGAAAGCGCCATGACCTTTTCCTGCGCCTGTTCATCAAAAAACGCCCGCAGCTTGCCGAGATTGCCGCGATCCACCGTCAGCCCTGCTGCCATGGCGTGGCCGCCGCCCTTGACCAGTAGGCCATTGTCCACCGCCGCACGCACCATCTTGCCCATGTCAAAACCGGCAATGGACCGGCCGGAGCCTGTCCCCTTGCCAGAGCCATCGAAGGCAATGGCAAAGGCAGGCCGCTGGAACCGCTCTTTAAGACGGGCCGCCAGGAGCCCGACAATGCCGGGATGCCAGCCTTCCCGTGCTGTGAGAATCACAGCGGCGCGCTCGCCGGTGCCATATTCGGCCATGGCCTCGGCCTCGGCTTCGGCCAGCATCTGCGCTTCCATCGCCTGACGTTGGCGGTTCAGGTCGTCCAGTTGGGCGGCAATTTCATCGGCCTCGGCAGCGTCGTCCAGCGTCAGCAACCGGCTGCCCAGCGCCGCATCGCCGATCCGGCCACCGGCATTGATTCGTGGTCCAACCAGAAAACCGAAATGATAGGGTGTTACCGGGCCGCCAATCCCGGCGATCTTCAGAAGGGATGCAAGACCGGCATTTTGTTGATGGCGGGCAGCAATCAAGCCTTTCACCACATAGGCGCGGTTCAACCCCTTCAGCGGCACGACATCGCAGACCGTCGCCAGCGCCACGAGATCCAGCCAGGCCAGCAGATCGAGCGAGCGCGCAGCTCCGTGACCAGCCTCACGCAGCTTGCGCAGCGTTCCGACCAGCACCATGAATACCACGCCCGCTGCGCAGAGATGGCCCTGCCCTGACAGATCGTCACTCCTGTTGGGATTGACCAGCGCCAGACAAGCGGGCAAATCCTGGCCCATCTGGTGATGGTCGATCACCACCACATCCACGCCTCGGCGTCTGGCTTCCTCCAGGGCATCGTGGCTTGTCGAGCCGCAATCCACCGTGACGATCAATTGCGTGCCGCGCTCGATCAACTGACCGATGGCACCAGCATTCGGGCCATAGCCTTCAAAAATTCGGTCCGGAATATAGATTTCGGCTTCAATGTCGAAATGCGCGAGAAACCGCCACAAAAGCGCCGACGAAGCAGCACCATCGACATCATAATCACCGAAAATCGCCACGCGCTCAGAGCGCATGATTGCGGCCACCAGCCGGTCGGCGGCCTTGTCACCATCGGTGAGGCTGGACGGATCGGGCATCAAATCGCGGATGGTCGGATCGAGAAAGGCTTGCGCATCGGCAACCGGCACGCCCCGCCCAGCCAGAACCCGCGCCACCAGATCGGGAATGCCATGCACCTGCGCAATTGCCAGTGATCGGTTCAACCCAGCCTGATCCAGCCGAGACACCCAGCGCTGACCGCTGACCGAGGTCTCGACATTCAAAAAGGCGCGTTCGATCGGGTCGGCGGGTTCAAGCATTGATGAAGCAACTCGGTTATCGCCGCTCCACAGTCTGGAGCTAAGCTGTTTTCGGCCGCTCGATGCGGATCACTTGCGGTTCACCCAGCAGATAGCCTTCCTCCTTGATGGCGGCAACGGCCTGGCGCACGGATTTTTCCAATGTAGCGTGGGTGACGAGAATGATCGTCTTAGTTTGGTCCGCATCAGACGATGTCTGGGAGTGCTGGACAATCGATTCGAGCGAAATGTTGTTTTCCGCCATCTGCGTCGCAATACTGGCGAAAACGCCGGTGCGATCGACCACGGTCAGGCGGATGAAGTAACCACCTTCATGCCGGGTCATCTCAGCCTGAACATAGGGTTCAAGCAGATGCGCCGGGCGGCCCAAAACCGGAACCATCTGCGCGCCGGGGCGGCTTTTGGCGATATCGGTAATGTCACCCAGCACGGCGGATGCCGTCGCATTGCCACCGGCGCCGGGGCCGACCATCAGCAATTCGCCGAGAATATCGGATTCCAGCGCCACCGCATTTGTCACGCCATCGACCTGGGCAATCACCGAATCGAGCGGCACCATGGTCGGATGGACGCGCTGTTCGATACCGGTGGCGGTCTTTTGCGCCACGCCGAGCAGCTTGATTCGGTAGCCAAGATCGCGGGCTGCGTTGATGTCGTCGATGGAAATATTGCTGATGCCTTCGAGATAAATCTCGTCGGCAGCAATTTGGCTGCCAAAGGCCAGCGTGGTCAGGATCGACAGCTTGTGCGCGGTATCATTGCCCTCGATATCGAAGGTCGGATCGGCCTCGGCATAGCCTAAACGCTGGGCTTCAGCCAGGCAATCGGCAAAGCTCAAGCCCTCCTTTTCCATCCGGGTGAGGATGTAATTGCAGGTGCCGTTCATGATGCCGTAAATGCGCGAAAAATCATTGCCGGTCAGCGATTCGCGCAGCGTCTTGATAACCGGGATACCACCGGCGACAGCAGCTTCATAGTTGATCAAAAGGCCCTTTTCTTCCGCCAGCTTGGCCAGTTCCACACCGTGGCGGGCCAGCAGGGCCTTGTTGGCGGTGACCACATGCACGCCACGGCCAAGGGCCGCGCGAACGGAATGTTCGGCTGGTCCTTCCGCACCGCCGATCAGCTCGACAAACACATCGATATCGGCCTTTTCAGCCATCTCGACCGGGCTATCGAACCAGGTGACACCGGAAAGATCGACGCCGCGATCGCGGGTCTTGTCGCGTGCCGAAACCGCAGAAATGGCAATAGGCCGACCGCAGGCGACGGTAAGCGCTTGGGTGCGGGTTTGCAAAATACGCGCCAGTGACGCACCAACGGTTCCGAGACCCGCAATGCCGATCTTAAGGGCATCAGCCATGAGACAATCCTGATATGCTTTTCAATATTCGGAAGAGAGCGGCCGCGAATGGGCCGCTCCGATAAGAAATTCTCAACGGTGGGCGTTGAGCGATACAACATTGTGCAACGTGTCGTCCGCTGTCGACAGGAACCGCTTCAGATTGCGGGCGGCCTGGCGGATGCGGTGCTCGTTTTCGACCAGTGCGATGCGGACGTAATCATCACCCTGCTCGCCAAAGCCAATGCCCGGTGCTACGGCCATATCGGCCTTTTCCACCAAAAGCTTGGAGAATTCCAGAGAGCCGAGATGCCGGAATTTTTCCGGAATTTTTGCCCAGGCAAACATCGTGGCCGCCGGTGGCGGTACCTCGAAACCGGCCTTGCCGAAGCTTTCGACCAGCACATCACGACGGCGCTTATAGATATTGCGTACTTCGGCAACATCCGTGCCATCGCCATTCAGCGCATGGGTAGCGGCCACCTGGATCGGCGTGAACGCACCGTAATCCAGATAGGATTTCACACGGGCCAAAGCACTGATCAGCCGCTCATTGCCGACCGCAAAGCCCATGCGCCAGCCGGGCATGGAGAAGGTCTTCGACATCGAGGTGAACTCAACCGCCACATCCATGGCACCAGGCACTTCCAATACCGATGGCGGAGGGTTGCCATCGAAATAGATCTCCGAATAGGCGAGATCCGACAGCACGATCAGCTCATGCTTTTTGGCAAAGGCGATCACGTCCTTGTAGAAGTCCAGCGAGGCGACACGCGCCGTCGGATTGGACGGATAGTTGATGATCAGCGCCAGGGGCTTGGGAATCGAGTGGCGCACCGCGCGCTCCAGCGGCGGGAAGAAGGTTTCATCCGGCTCGACGGGGATGGAGCGAATCACGCCGCCGGTCATCAGGAAGCCAAAGGCATGGATCGGGTAGGTCGGATCGGGGCAAAGGATAACATCACCCGGCGCGGTGATTGCCTGCGCCATATTGGCAAAGCCTTCCTTCGATCCCAGTGTCGCAACCACCTGGGTTTCCGGATTGAGCTTCACATTGAAACGGCGGGCATAATAGGCGGCCTGCGCCCGGCGCAGCCCCGGAATACCCTTAGACGACGAATAGCGATGAGTGCGCGGGTCCTGCACGGCCTCACACAGCTTGTCGACAATGTTCTGCGGGGTCGGAAGATCGGGATTGCCCATGCCGAGATCGATGATATCAGCGCCACCGGCTCGCGCGCTTGCCTTCAAACGATTGACCTGTTCGAAAACATAGGGCGGCAGACGCCGGACTTTGTGAAACTCTTCCATCTCAGACCTCGTTGAACCGCAGGCTCCCCGCCTTGCGGACGATCCGTTTTCCATTGCAGCATCCCCGAAAACGGATCTGGCAAATCGGGGTGCAGTGACAATACCGCAAATTGCAATGATTCGCGGTAGATTTTGGCCAACTGCACCCTGCCCTGTCCCGCCCCGTCATCGGTTCCGGGGACATTCGACATGGCAGAATGCAACTGTCACATTGCATTTGCTTTGCGGCCAAATGCCATGCAAGGCAAGGGCTATTTACAAGCGGGCGGTACGGCTTGTCCTATTGGCCCTGAACCTGACCGTTGGTCTTCGCCAGCTTGCGCATTTCCTCAACGCGGCGCTCATATTCCGCCTGGCTGATCTGCCCGGTCTTGCGCAGATAAGAGAGCGAAGACAGGCGCTTGCCCATGTCCTTCGCCTCGTCATTGCTCATCTGCACATTGGCAGCCGTCAACGGACGTGAAAAATCCGGATAACCATCCGGCGTGGTATAGGCCGCAGCGGCTGGGTCGGTCTTGTCGGTCACCGTCACATCAACATGGCCCTGGCGCACGGCAGGCTGCGAGGCGGTCGTGCTATTGCAGCCGGCCAGCGCAAGCAGGCAGGCCATGCCAGATCCCGCCGCACCGGCTTTCGCCAGGCGCAGAGCCAGGTTCAAACGCGAAGACTGCCCAACCAAAGAGACGATCGAAACCATATTCAAACCCAACCAAATTCGCCCGGTACCGGGAAAAACAGCAGCATAAGCCGTGTGATTATTCACACGATGCTGTTTGCAACGCAAACGTGAATAACCCGCGACAAAACGCGCAAACCTTGTAAAACATGTGAGTCAAACCACACCCACACCTTTCATCTGTCTGGAACTTGTAGTCATTTTCAGGCAAGATACGCAAATATAAAAAAGAGAAGAGCCAAGGGGAGATGGCATTGACCACAGCATCGAAGGACCAGGGTCGCGCCGGTCAATCCCGTCCCGCGTCCGACACGCCAGAATGTGGGCCGGAAACCAGCCAAGAAACCGGGCAGAAAACCAGCAAAACAGCAAACAACGCTGACGGTTCTGAATCCGAAAAGGCCGGTTTCAATCAAATGGGTTTCGACCCTTCCCTGATCGATCCCTATATCGTCAAGGACCCCGAAGCGCTGGCCGTCAATCTCGCCAAGGCGCTTGAAAACCTCGGCAAGGCGGCCTCCTCCTGGATCGCGCCGCGTGAAAAAGCTGGTCTTGTCGATCCGGTGGCGGAACCCGCCGTCGAACTGGTCAAGACCCTGTCAGGCGTAGCGGAATACTGGATGACCGATCCGCAGCGCAGCCTGGAGGCGCAGACGCATCTGATGACCTCGCTGTTCGGCGTCTGGATGAAGAGCCTGAGCCGCCTTTCGATGCCTGCCCAAACACCTCCACCACCAGAACCGATCAAGGACAAGCGATTCGCGGATGCCGACTGGCAACGCAATCCGTTCTTCGATTTTTTGCGCCAGGCCTATCTGGTCTTGTCCGACTGGGCTGAGAAATTGGTGGAAAATACGCAAGGCATGGACGAGCATGCGCGCCATAAAGCGCTGTTCTACGTCCGGCAGATGACGGCGGCGCTGTCGCCGGTCAATTTCGTCATGACCAATCCGCAGCTTTACCGCGAGACAGTCGCCACCAGCGGTGCCAATCTGGTCAAAGGCATGAAAATGTTTGCCGAGGACATGGCCGCCGGTCAGGGCGAATTGCGGATGCGCCAGACCGACACCAGCAAATTCGCGCTGGGCACCAATATGGCGCTGACGCCAGGCAAGGTCGTCGCCCAAAGCGATGTCTGCGAGGTCATTCAATACGAACCCGCCACCGACAAGGTGCTGAAACGGCCCCTGCTGATCTGCCCGCCCTGGATCAACAAATTCTATATTCTCGATCTCAACCCGGAAAAGAGCTTCATCAAATATTGTGTCGACCAGGGTCACACGGTCTTCGTGATCTCCTGGGTCAATCCCGATCAACGCCATGCGGGCAAGGACTGGCTGTCCTATATTCGCGAAGGCGTGGATTTTGCTCTCGACACCGTCGAGAAAGCCACCGGCGAAAAGAAGGTCAATGCCATCGGCTATTGCGTTGGCGGCACTCTGCTATCTGCTGCCATGGCGCTCCATGCCAAGGAAGGCAATAGCCGTATTGCAAGCGCCACATTATTCACCACCCAGGTGGATTTCACCCATGCAGGCGACCTGAAAGTCTTCGTGGACGAGGAACAGGTGAGCGGGCTGGAAGAAAAGATGCGGCAGAAGGGCTATCTGGACGGCTCGAAAATGGCATCGGCCTTCAATATGCTGCGCTCGTCCGAATTGATCTGGCCCTATTTCGTCAACAATTACCTGAAGGGTCAGGACCCGACCGCCTTCGATCTCTTGTACTGGAATGCCGATTCGACGCGGATGGCGGCGGCCAATCACTCCTTTTACCTGCGCAATTGCTATCTGGAAAACAATCTGGCGCGCGGCAAGATGCAGCTGGATGGCAAGACCCTGTCGCTGAAGGACGTGAAAATCCCGATCTACAATCTCGCCACCAAGGAAGACCATATTGCCCCGGCGAAATCGGTTTTTGTCGGATCGGCGTGCTTCGGCGGTCCAGTCACCTATGTGATGAGCGGGTCCGGTCATATCGCCGGCGTGGTCAATCCGCCCGACAAGCGCAAATACCAATTCTGGACCAATGGTAAGCCGGAGGGCACATTTGAGGATTGGGTGGCAGGGGCTGAGGAAACCGCCGGCTCCTGGTGGCCGCATTGGCAGAAATGGATCGAAGGACTGGACAAACGCCGCGTGGCGGCCCGCAAACCGGGCGGTACGGCACTGAATGCCATAGGGGATGCGCCGGGCGCTTACGTTCTGGAGCGTGTCTGAGATTGGCCGAACGATAAAACCGCCATGATTTTCGATCCACCATTGGTCGCGGCCACGCTTGTGCGACGCTACAAACGTTTTCTCTTCGACGCGGTGTTACAAGACGGCAGCGAAATTACCGGATTTTGCGCCAATACTGGCTCGATGCGCGGACTGACCGCGCCCGGCTCCCGTATTTACCTGTCGCAAAGCGACAAGCCGGGCCGGAAGTATCGCTATGGGTTTGAGTTGATCGAAGCCGATGGCACATTGGTCGGTGTCAATACCAGCCTTCCCAATCGTCTGGCGCAGGAGGCAATCCGCGCTGGTCTGGTCAGCGATCTCTTACACTATCCGCAGATCCGCACCGAGCAGCGGTATGGCGAGAACTCCCGGATCGACCTTCTGTTGTCGGGTCCTGGCAAAGCGGATTGCTATGTCGAGGTGAAGAACGTCCATTTCATCAGGGAAACTGGATTGGCGGAATTTCCAGATAGCGTCACCACGAGAGGCGCGAAACATCTAATCGAAATGGCCAAGCTGGTGGCGGCAGGCAAGCGGGCGGCGATGCTCTATGTGATCCAGCGGCAGGATTGCGATGCGCTGGCGATCTGCGCCGATCTCGATCCCGCCTATGGCCGGGCCTTTAACGCCGCCATAAGTCAGGGCGTCGAAGCCTATGCGGTGAAATGCACGATCACACCGGGCGGGATCATTCCGGCATGCAGCGTTCCCGTGCGCCTGACTACGCCATGAAATGAATGGCCGTCAGCGCAATCGCCCCCAGTGCCAGGATGGAAAGGCTTCCCGCCGCCAGCACCCTGCCCCCGAACGCTAGCAGGCTGCGCAGATCAACCTGGAGACCAAGTGCGGCCATGGACAGGGTGGTGAGAAATCCCGACAGATGCTGCGAAGGCTCCAACAGACCATGCGGCAGGGCATCCAGAGATCTCGCCACCATCAATGCCAGAAAACCGATGATGAACCAGGGCGCCAGATGGGCAAATGAGAAATTATGCTCAATCTTGTGTTCGTTAGCATGCCCCGTTCCCCTTTCCATGCCTCTGGCACCCACGCCCAGTCCCAGCAGGACAGGCCCCAGCATCATCACCCGGATCAGTTTGACCAGCGTGCCGATTTGCAGGCTGACAAGCCCGAAGGACGTTGTGGCCGCCAGCACTTGCGGAACGGCATAGACCGTCATGCCCGCCAGAATTCCGTAATGTCGCGGGTCCAGACCGGCTTGAAAAGCCACCAGCGGCAGCAGAAGCACCACGAGAATGCCAAGCACGGCTGTAAAGGCAATGGACGATGCGACCTCGTCGGCATCGGCGCCAATCACCGGGGCTGCCGCCATGATGGCCGAATTTCCGCAAATGGAATTGCCGCAGGCAACCAGCAACGCCAGCGGATGCGGCAATCCGATAACACGCCCGATCAAATAGCTGCTGACCAAGCCGCAACAGAGCACGGCAATGACCCAGGCTATCAGGGTGAACCCACTCCCGGCGATCTGACCGAGGCTGACCGATGCACCCAAAAGAACAATGGCAAGTTCCAGCACGGTTTTCGCGCAGAGGTGAATACCCTTGTTCACGACCGCCGGCAGGATAAACAGGCTTTTGACCAGCGTGCCGAGTACAATGCACCAGACCAGGGCATCCACAGGCATCCGCCCCGTGACACGCTGAACCGTAAAGGCAAGAGCATAGCCTCCCAAAGCAACGGCACTGGACAAAGCAATCCCAGGCGCAAGCGAAACAACAGGGCGAAACAGGCGCATTTTCAAACCTTTCCATCGGTTGGCCTGTTTTGCATGGGGAATTCATTTTATTCCAACGCATAATTGACTACAGTTCATGCATAATAATTTCACAATCGAGATCTCCATGACGCTTGAACAATTGACCATTTTCCTTGCCGTTGCTGAACGTCAGCATGTCACCCGGGCGGCAGAGGCAATCGGCCTGACACCGTCTGCCGTCAGCGCGGCTATCCGCGCCTTGGAGATCAATCACGATGTCCTGCTGTTTGACCGGGTTGGGCGGGGTATCGAGCTTACCCAGGCAGGCCGGATCTTTATTGATGAGGCCCGCGCAACGCTTGATGCAGCGAACCATGCCGCCTTGGTGCTAGCCGAGTTGGGCGGGTTGAGCCGGGGCAAGCTGACCATCCATGCCAGCCAGACGGTGGCCAGCCATTGGCTGCCACGCAAAATGATGCAGTTTCACGCCCTCCATCCGGATATCGAACTGGCGCTGACTATCGGCAATTCGGCCTCGGTCGCTGACGCAGTTGAGACGGGCAAAGCGGAACTGGGCTTTGTCGAGGCCGAAATACCCTCGGAGACATTGACACATCTGGTGGTCGCAGAAGACGAGATGGTCATCGTGGTCCCCTGCGGTCATCCGCTGGCAGATCCCGCAGCAGATATGCACGCGGCGATTCTGGCCACGCCCTGGATCTTGCGGGAGCAGGGTTCGGGTACGCGCGCCTATTTCGAGCAGGCATTGAAGGCGATGGACATAGAACCGGCGTCGCTGACGGTGGCCTTGACCTTTCCATCCAATGAAGCGGTTCTATCGGCGCTTGGGGCTGGCGGCTGCGCCAGCGCGCTGTCCCGGTCGGCAGTGCAAGCGCTTGTGGCAAGCGGCGCATTGCAGATTGCTCCGATCCCGCTTCCGGCTCGTCACTTCACCGCCCTTCGCCACCGTGAGAGGCGCATCAGTGGCGCGGCCCGTGCCTTCCTACAACTAACGACTGATCCCGACAGCCATTAAAGTGATCTGGGTATAGCAGACCGGAAGCGGTTAAGAATTGATCGTACCCTGCGGATCGTGATGGACGAACAACCTTTGCCTGCGGTATGTAAAAAGCTGAAATTGATTGCGGGATGATAATGGAATGGTAAATTACATCGACGCGGCTTCCGCGCCGCTCAAAAACACCGGTGCGATCCGCCTTTATGGCGCGGATGCTTTCGAAGCGATGCGCAAGGCGTGCCAGGTCACAGCCCGCTGCCTGGACGCCCTGGCCCCGATGGTGAAGCCCGGCGTTACCACCAATGAAATCGACAGGTTTGTCTTCGATTTTGGCATGGATAACGGTGTTCTGCCTGCAACCCTGAATTATCGCGGCTATCGGCATTCGGTCTGCACCTCGATCAACCATGTCGTCTGCCACGGTATTCCCGATGAAAAACCTTTGCGCGAAGGCGATATCGTCAATATCGACGTCACCTATGTGGTGGATGGCTGGCACGGCGATTCCAGCCGGATGTATCCGGTCGGCGAAATCAAGCGCGCTGCCGAACGTCTGCTCGAAGTCACCCATGAATGCCTGATGCGCGGCATAGAGGCCGTCAGGCCCGGAGCGCGAACCGGCGCGATCGGTGCCGCCATCCAAAGCTTTGCCGAAGCGCAGCGCTGTTCCGTGGTACGGGATTTCTGCGGCCACGGGGTTGGGCAACTGTTTCACGACAGCCCGAATATCCTGCATTATGGCCGGCCAGACGAAGGCCCGGAAATGCGTGAGGGCATGATTTTCACCATCGAGCCGATGATCAATCTCGGTAAGCCGCATGTGAAGGTGCTGGCCGATGGCTGGACGGCGGTGACCCGCGACCGGTCGTTGACCGCGCAGTATGAACACACCGTCGGCGTTACTTCGTCCGGCTGCGAAATCTTCACACTGTCGCCTGCCGGGCTGGACCGTCCGGGCCTGCCTCCCTTGCAAGGGTAAGCAATGAACAAGCCTCCGCGCTTTAACGCTGACGAAACTGCCTCCCCGTCCTTCCTGCCGGATCAGGACGAGAGCTTCGATTACGAGCAGGACGAGCGCGGCTTTTTCGCCGAACAGGTCCAGAAGCCGAAGGCGATGAAAAAGGTGCCGGACACCAGCGTCAAGCAGCCGGAACATTACCATGGCCACCGGGAGCGGCTGCGCCTACGGTTCAAGGAAAAGGGCGATGAGGCGCTCGCCGATTACGAAGTGCTGGAACTGCTGTTGTTCCGGCTGATCCCACGGCGTGACACAAAGCCGATTGCCAAGGCCCTGCTGGACCGGTTCGGCAGCCTTGCGGGGGTATTTGGCGCAAAGCACAGCCTGCTTCAGGAAGTGAAAGGTGTGGGCGAGGCCGTGGCGCTTGATCTGAAGCTGATTTCATCGGCGGCGCAGCGGATGCTGAAAAGCGAGTTGAAGGGCAAGCAGATCCTGTCATCCTGGTCGAGCGTTATCGACTATTGCCACGCCGCTATGGCCTATGAAACCACTGAACAGTTCCGCATCCTGTTTCTCGACAAGCGCAATACGCTGATCGCCGATGAAGTGCAGGGCCGTGGCACGGTCGACCACACGCCCGTCTATCCGCGCGAAGTGGTCAAACGCGCGCTCGAATTATCCGCCACCGCCATTATCCTTGTCCACAACCATCCAAGCGGCGATCCGACACCATCCCGCGCCGATATCGAGATGACCAAAACCATTATCGATACGGCCAAACCGCTCGGCATCACCGTACATGACCATGTCATCATTGGCAAACAGGGCCATGCTAGCCTGAAGGGCCTGCGGCTGATCTGAGCTTGATGCTGTCTTAAGATCACAAACGTATCAGCTTGAGACAGCCGCTATCCTATTGTTAAGCCTGCCCATTCAGCTTTCGGTAAACCGCTTCCGCTACACCTTGTCATACCAAGCCAAGGACGGATCAGATGAGCATTTCCGGTATTTTGAACACGGCAACGTCAGGCATGTTGGCCCAGCAGACACGGCTGAGCAATGTTGCCAGCAATATTGCCAATGCCGATACGCCCGGATATCAGCGGCTGAACACCAATCTTTCGGCCAGTGGCTCAGGTGTTGCGGCGACCACAACCCGCTCCACGGACGCGCCAGCGACGCAAGACACCTCCAATGTCGATCCCTTACGTGAGATCACTGACATGATCGGTGCCGAAAACGGTTTCGCCGCCAATGCGAAAGTGTTCGAGACCGGCGCCGACATGTGGGACATGCTGATGAGCGTCAAACGCGACTAAAGCATTTTCCTGACGGAAAACCGGGTTCCACTTTCCTGGAAATGCTCTTGCTTGTTTTACGCATTTCCGAACGGAAAACCGCTTCACACTTTTCCTGGAAATGCTCGCCCTCACCCACCCCAATATTGCCGGGCAGCAAGGCCGAGAGAAATCAGGCCGAAGCCGATCAGCAGCACGGCAGAGCCGCGTTGTACCCAGATCGTGAAATGGTCAGGCAATCGGCTTTTCAGCCAGACGACAGCGCCGCAGAGTGCAAACCACCAAATCAGTGATCCGAGAAACACCCCTGCCACCAGAAAGAACGGGCTGACTTCGCCTGTATCGGCGAGACCCGCGCCTGCAAAGAGCGCTGCGAAACCGAAGATCGTCGCAGGATTGGTAATGGTCAGCCCGAAGGTGGACATGGTGGTGCGGATAAAATCGCTGGCCTTGATCTGTGCTGCCGGTCGTGGTGGCCGGGCTTTCAGCATGCGGATACCAATCAAAAGTATCAGCGTGCCGCCAACCAGTTTCAACGGCAGCGATATTTCAGCCAGTAGATCCTGCATGGCGGCAAAGCCCGCCGCGGCGGCAATGGCGAAGACCATGTCGCCGATGGCAGCACCAAGCCCGGCTGACACCCCATGCCAGAAACCGCGTTCCATGGTGCGGTTGATACAGAGCGTACCGATAGGCCCAATGGGTGCGGCCACGGCAATGCCGAGCAACACGCCCTTGAGCAGCAGGATAATCAGCATGTTTTTCTCCGTCACAGAGGCCTTATCCGTGACGGATGAAAGCAGAAACAGTCATGTACCGGCAGTGCGGCGAGCCTTGACGAGGCATAACGTCGAGAACCCCATTCGGTTCGCAAATTATGCCGTCCCAGCACTGCAACGGCCCAAGAGCGCAGGCAAAGAGCACGGGCCAAAGACGCTGTACTGCATAATTCCTGAAACCGGAACCGATTAAAGAAAAAGCTGGAACTGCAATTCGAGCGGGGAACCACACAGCAACGACAACCACAATTTTAGAGAATTCCCGTCTTGCGAGATACCAGCCGACCGTGCAACGGTTTTGCCTGTTAAAACATGCCTCCCGAAAGGTTGCAGCAGTTTCGGGAAAAAGACATGAGAAAACAAAAACCTATGGCATGTCGTATGAATCACGAATCATGCATTCCGCTATAGGGAAGAGAATCGGCACAGGTGAGGAAGCAATATGGCAGAGAGACAAAGCGCACCACCGGCGGGCGAAAATAGCGGGGATATGGCACGCCGTCTGCGCTCCATTTTCAGCGGTTCCATCGGCAATATGGTCGAATATTACGACTTCTACGTCTATTCCGCCTTTTCCCTGTATTTTGCGCCCGCTTTTTTTCCAAATAGCGATCCGACTGCGCAATTGCTCAACAGCGCCGGTATCTTTGCTGTCGGCTTTATCATGCGGCCCGTCGGCGGTTGGTTTTTTGGGGTCTATGCCGATAGCAAGGGGCGTAAATCGGCACTGACGCTTTCGGTTCTGCTGATGTGTTTCGGGTCGCTGCTGATCGCGGTCACGCCGGGCTTTGCGACGATCGGCTATGCCGCACCCGCTATCCTGATGCTGGCCCGCATGTTGCAGGGCCTCAGCCTTGGCGGAGAATATGGCACCAGCGCCACCTATCTTTCCGAAATGGCGACGAAAGAGCGGCGTGGCTTCTATTCCAGCTTCCAATATGTGACGCTGATCAGCGGGCAGCTTTGCGCCATTCTGGTCCTGTTGCTGCTGCAAAAGCTGCTGCTAACGGGTGAGGAGCTGGAGGCCTGGGGCTGGCGCATCCCCTTCGTGATCGGCGGTGGATTGGCGATTATCGCCCTCTTCTTACGCCGGAACATGGCCGAAACCGACCAATTCCAGCGGGCATCGGAAAAGGTGCGGACCAATCCGCTGCGCGAACTGATGAAATATCCACGACAGGTCTTCACGGTGATTGGGCTGACCCTGGGCGGCACCGTCGCCTTCTACACCTATACGACCTATATGCAGAAATTCCTTGTGAACACCGTGCATCTCAGCAAGGACGATTCGACACTGGTGTCGGCAGGTGCGCTGTTTTTCTACATGTGCCTTCAACCCCTCGTCGGATTGCTGTCGGACAAGATCGGCCGCAGACCGATCTTGATCGCCTTCGGCGTACTCGGCACGCTTTGCACCGTGCCGCTTCTGACAACGCTGAGCACCGCCTCCAATGCATTGGAAGCCTTTTTCATCATCATCGCGGCCCTGGTGATCGTCTCCGGCTATACCGCCATCAACGCGGTGGTGAAGGCGGAACTGTTTCCAACCGGGGTTCGGGCGCTGGGTGTTGGCTTGCCCTATGCACTTACCGTGTCGATCTTCGGCGGCACCGCCGAATATGTCGCATTATGGTTCAAGCAGGCAGGCCATGAAAGCTGGTTCTACTGGTACGTATCGGGATGTATCGCGGTGTCGCTGATCGTCTATGCCGTGATGCCGGATACACAAAAAACCTCCCACATCGACAGAGAGTCGGTTTAGGCGGCCCTTGACGTGCTTAAAACGTCAAAAATGACCTGCAAGGCTATGAAAAACCCCGCCCGGCAAGGCCTGGGCGGGGTAACAAAGGTTGGGGACCGACGATCCGGCCTCGATAGGGGGGTTCGAAACCCTCACATCAGCCCCACCCAACAACGAGTGGCGAACCGATAAGTTCCCCTTCTTTGATCTAGGATTTCCTTAATGATCCTGTTTTATTTTAGCGGGACTTAAAAGCGACGGATCTTTCGAGATTTTCGAATCAATCATACGATTTGAAATCGCCGTGGTGTCACGAAGTCACGCTTATGCTCTGGCCGCGACAACCCCAATCATGCCTCATGCGGGAGGAGGCCCATCATGACCAAACCGAGCTTTCGGTTCACCCATTACGATCTGAAGGAATTGCGGGCGGGCACCATTCTGGAAGTCCAGTTGAATGCCATCAACAACGTCCGACTGATGACCGCCAGCAATTTCCAGCGCTTCAAGGAAGGGCTGGATTACAAATATGCCGGTGGCGTCGCCAAGAAGGCTCCGGTCAAAATCGTCGTTCCCGAACAGGCCCATTGGCATCTGATCGTGGATATGGAAGGCCATCATGGTCTGGCGGAATCCTCGGTGAAGATGGTCACCCCGCCAGCGAAATCCCGAAAGGCAGGCTGACAGCATCATACATCGAACTCAGGCGCGCGCAGCCCTCAGCACATTATAGGCGGACTGCATCTCGACAAAACGCGCCGCGCGCCGTGCTTCTGCTTCCATATCGCTGCCCCAGTGCTCGTCCGTCCAGTTCTCGTCCAGATGCGCGAGATCCCAGGCATCGAGCAAGGCGAGCTTACCATCGGCCAGCGCCAGTGCCAGAATGGCAGACCCCGTCAGCGTCGTCATCACATGTAGGCTGGCGAGCGCCACACCATCGCGGTAGCGCTGCAAAGCCCGCCCGAAAGCCTCGGTTGCCTCTGATGGCTGCGGTTGATGAATGATGCCACTGGTCTGAAGAACCCGTGCGCCATGCGTATCGGCAAGCCAGTCCAAAACCGGGTCCCATTTAACACTCTGACGCTCCACCAGCTCCTGCGGCGCATCGGCCCGGTAGCACAGCATGTCATTGCCGCAGAACCCGACAATATCGTCCAGTACCTCTTGCGTGTTGGTGCTGACGGCATCAAGCGCCGTATTGACCAACCGGGTGACCGGCATCGTTGCGGGATCAATCACCTCAGCCTGCGCCTGCCATTCGCTGGCAACCAACGCAGCCAAAGGCTCTGTCGGCAGCACGAGGGCGTTGCGGGCTGGTGTCTTGACCGTCTTGCCATCCAGAAGCACTGCATGACCGTCCTGCCCCGCTGCAATGGTCACGTCTTTATAGAAGCGCTTCGGCAAGGGCTTCTTCATCTGGATCTGCGCCCGGCGCACCGGATCGGGATCACTCAATTCAGGCGTCAGGCCCTCGAAAATATCACGCATGATGGTCACTCACAAAATATGGGCAAGAAGCGCGTCGGCCCGGTCTACGACGAAATGCGCACCGCTGGCCTTCAACTGATCGGTGCTGGCGCTGCCCCAACTGACGCCGATCGCCTTGACGCCGGCGCTTCTGGCCATTTGCATATCGTAGATCGCGTCACCGATCACCACGGTATCTTTCAAATCCATGCCGGTTTCGTCGCAGCATTCCGTCACCATGGCCGGATGCGGTTTGGACGGACAATCGTCCGCCGTACGCGACACGGTGAAATAGGACTGAAAACCGTGAGCATCGAGAACATAGTTCAAGCCGCGCCGGGATTTCCCAGTCACAGCACCGATCAGGATCTCGTCTTCCGCAGCCAGCCGCTCGATGACTGCGCGAATACCGTCAAACAGTGGCTCGCTATAACCAGGCGCCTGGCGCACTTCGGTAAACAGCGATTTATAGTGGTCCCGCATGGCCACCGCCTCGTCATCGACATGCTGCTTGCCGTCGATGCGGGCGATGGCGATGTCCAGCGTCAAGCCCATGATGCTTTTGGTCGCAGCAAGCGTCGGCTCCGGCTTGCCGAAAGCAAGAAACGTCCGGCGCATGCTCTCGTGAATGGTCCCAGCGCTGTCGATCAAGGTACCGTCACAATCGAACAGGACCAGTTTCATGCAAAATCACCGCCATTTTCCATGTCCAGGCCCAAAAGATTCCAGGTCTGCACCATATGCGGCGGCAAGGGCGCGGTGATGCGCAGGCGTCCGCCATCGGGATGGGGAATATCGATATGGCGGGCATGCAGATGCAGCCGCTTCTGGACGCCACCGGGGAAATCCCAGTTCGGATCGTCGACATAATATTTCGGATCACCGATGATTGGATGGCCAATATGCAGGGCGTGGAGGCGCAACTGATGGGTGCGGCCCGTATAGGGTTCCATTTCCAGCCAGGCGAGGCTTTGCGCCGCTGTTTCCAGCACCCGGTAATAGGAAACGGCGTGATCGGCACCGTCTTCGCCGTGGCGGGCGATGCGCATGCGGTCGCCGTCTTCGGTCTGTTCCTTGACCACCCAGGTGGAGATCTTGTCATCATGCTTGCGCGGCACACCCTTGACCAGCGCCCAATAGGTCTTCTTGGTGTCGCGCTCACGAAACGCTGCCGTCAGCTTTTGTGCGGCGCCACGGGTGCGGGCCACCACAAGCACGCCGGACGTATCCCGGTCGAGGCGATGCACGAGACGCGGCTTTTCGCCCTTCTTGCTGGTCCAGGCTTCAAGCATCTGGTCGATATGGCGGTTGAGGCCGGAGCCGCCCTGCACGGCCAGACCGGCTGGCTTGTTCAGCACGAAGACTTTTTCATCCTCATGCAGCAGCATGCGCGACAGCAATTCGCCGTCGCCAGCGTGCTTCAGATCATGGGAGGCAATCGGCCCGGATTTCGGGGTCTTGGCATCGACATCCATCGGCGGCACACGCACCACCTGGCCGGGCTGTACACGAGCATCGGTTTTCACCCGGCCGCCATCGACACGGACCTGGCCGGAGCGCATCAGCTTTTGCAAGGGGCCGAAGCCGAGGCCCGGATAATGGATCTTGAACCAGCGGTCGAGGCGCATGCCTGCCTCGTCTGGACCGACGGTAATATGTTCTATGCCTGCCATAAGGACGTCTTTCGTTCCCTTGGGCGCGCGCGCGCCAAACCCTGTCAACTCTATTATGGGCTGGCTTTACCCCATTTCTGCGCCCGTGTGAAACCGCGATTGCGAAAAAACGCCTGAAACAGCAAAGCTATCAGAAAAGCCAGCGGCCCACGGCAAGTCCCGCAAACACTGCGCCGACCCCAAAGCCGATACTCGCCGCCACATAGAAGGCTGGCCATAGAAGGTCGCCGCGCTCGGCCAGACTGACCGTATCCAGCATGAAGGCTGAAAACGTGGTGAAGCCGCCGAGCAGACCTGTGATCAGCAGCACGCGCAGATCGGCTGACGCATCGAACTTGCGGGCGATCATTTCGGCAAACAAACCGATGCAGAACGACCCGATAAGATTGACCGAAAACGTACCCCACGGCAGGAAAGGGCCGAACAGCCGGAAGGTAATGATGCCGACCCAATATCGCAACACCGATCCGACCGCGCCGCCAAGGGCGACATATATCACGTCCTTCATGGTTTCCTGCGCCCCCGCTGGTTCTTGCGCCTCTTTGGACGCCGGAGCAGGACCGGCGCAGAAAATCAACCCAACCCAAAGCTTTTCCGAGATATTTCTTCAACACAAGGCGCTGAAATCCGGCAAGTCTTTAAAATGTGATTCATTCATTTAAGCGACGATAGAGTTTGTCATGATCAAATGGCAACAGGTAAACAGATCATGTGAGTGCCATGGTTCAGGTCTTGTCAGTTTCAGCCACGACGGCTGGCTATATTTCGGACACGTTGAAACCGGTGCAAAAGCCGGGCCGTTCAACCTATGTCGAACAGATCAGCCGGCAGATCAGCGTCAAGAAAGAACTTGCCAAGACGCAAGGCATCAACCGAACGGCCATTGAAACCCTGCGCGACAGCTCGGCCATCGGCTTGCATTTCATGAAGGCAGGTGAAAACAAGCAACCCCGCGCCAGCCTGGAAGAAACCAAACAGGCCTATCAGGAATCCGAGGATGCCGGCCTGAAAGCGTAATCGGGCCTTAAAGCCTCATACCGAACCCCGCGTCCCAATTGCTCCACCCGTCCTTACGGGAACAACATCACACAGTCCGCGTTTGTCATCGACGCTGCATGCTGTTGCGCGAGTGCGCATGAGTTTCGCAGGATGCGGCGTATAGACCTGGCGCATTATGCCCTGAACCGATCTGGTCAAAGGGATGATGCTGCATAAAGGAGGTTCGCGATGCATAAGGACGATAAAGCCCGTAACGCTGTCGAACATACGGAAAAACCTATTCCTGCCGGAACGAAGTCTGGCAACACCGGACAAGCGGCTGATAATCTTCCAGCCGGTCCGCATTCCAAGGAACATTTGATCGACCGGGAGAAAACGCCCGGCAGCGGAACCCTGCCGGGGCAACAAGATGGGCCAACTGTCGATGCAGGAACCGGTTGATGCCAGCCTTTCAGAAAACCAAAAGCTGGCCTCGAATGAGGAATGAAGTCGAACCATTATCGATATGAACAGGCACCGCGCCGCGTCCAGTGGCGCGGTGTTTTACCTGCCGCGTACGGTCACGACTGGCATCGCCAGTTCAAGTTTGCCAGCCTTCTCGAAGGTTAGCGTCACCGGTACAGTCTGGTCCGCCTTGAAGGGCATCTGCACACCCATGAACATCAGATGGTAACCGCCCGGCTCCATTTTCAATGTGGCACCTGGGGCAATGGCAAAACCATCTGGTATTTTTCGCATTTTCATGATCGTGCCTTGCATGACCATTTCATGCAATTCCACCCGCATGGCACGCGGCGATGAAATTGCGATCAGCTTGTCTTCCACCGAGCCGGTATTGTTGATTGTCACGAAACCACCGCCAACCGGCTGGCCCGGAATCATCGCTTTTAAATAGCCCCCGCTGATTTTAAGGGACCCGAGCGTCGCGGTAATCGCCTGCGCTGGTGCGGCCATATCGCCCTGTGCCGCCATGGCGGCATGATCCATATCTTCTGCCGCAACCCCGCTGGCGGCAAGCATGATGACAATGGCTGAAGCTAAAAATGTCTTGGTCATTACTGTCTTCCTCTCTCCCGAGCCTTCCGGCGGTAATCTCCGTTGCGCCGAAAAGCAATTTTTCTTGAACCTGAGCGAATTGGCGAGGGAAAGCAAGAGATCTCCGCGCCCGGCGCCGTTTCCGCAGGCTGTATAATAACATTGCTTTATCACGGTCATTGGACGTGCATTTGCCTTGGATCAAACAGCATTGCGCTGCGACAAAAATTTGGCTGAGAACGACCGGTAGCACTTGCCAAGAGCCCCTCACTCCGGATAATTGCGCCATCACCTTGTAGGGAGAATCCGGTTTAATCCGGTGCCGAAGGAGCAACCGCCCCGGAAACTCTCAGGCAAACGGACCACAAGGCGTAAACTGCACTCTGGAGAGAGGCTTGATTGCAAAACCAAGCCGCGCCGAAGGGATAACAATCTCAGGCAAACGGACAGAGGGGGCTCATGAACCGGCACAACCGTGCCTGAATTTGAGCCTATGCGCGATGCGCATGACAGTGGAGACGCCTCTTGGACGACCATCTCGCCCTTAAACGCACCCCCATTTATGATCTTCACCTGTCGCTTGGTGCCCGCATGGTGCCTTTCGCTGGCTATGACATGCCGGTGCAATATCCCGCTGGTGTTTTGAAGGAACATCTGCACACCCGCGCCAGCGCTGGGCTGTTTGACGTTTCCCATATGGGCCAAGTTCTGCTCAAGCCAAAATCCGGCAAGGTGGAAGATGCCGCACTTGCACTGGAAACGCTGGTTCCGGTCGATATTCTGGCCCTCAAAGAAGGCCGCCAGCGCTATGGCTTTTTCACCAATGCTGAAGGCGGCATTCTGGATGATCTGATGATCACCAATCGCGGCGATCATCTGTTTGTGGTGGTCAATGCCGCCTGTAAAGATGCCGATATTGCCCATATGCGGGCGCATCTTGCGGATGCCTGCACCATTGAGGTTCTGGAAGACCGCGCCCTTCTGGCGCTTCAAGGCCCTCGCGCCGAAGCGGTGTTGGGCGAGCTTTGGGCTGGTGTCTCCGGCATGAAGTTCATGGATGTGCGCGAAATTCCGCTTCTGGATACGCTCTGCATTGTCTCCCGCTCCGGCTATTCCGGTGAGGATGGCTTTGAAATCTCCGTGCCCGCTGACAAGGCCGAAGCACTGGCCAAGGTGCTGCTGGATCACCCCGATTGTCAGCCGATTGGCCTTGGCGCGCGCGATTCCCTGCGGCTGGAAGCTGGCCTTTGCCTCTATGGCAACGACATTGATACCACCACCAGCCCGGTGGAAGGCGCGATTGAATGGGGCATTCAAAAAGCCCGCCGCGCAGGTGGCGACCGCGAAGGTGGCTTTCCCGGTGCTTCACGCATTCTGGCCGAGCTGGCAAACGGCCCTGCCCGCCGCCGCGTTGGCCTGAAGCCCGAAGGCAAAGCGCCTGTGCGCGGCCATTCCAAACTGTTTGCTGATGCAGAAGGCAAGGTTGAGGTTGGCGAAGTCACGTCTGGCGGCTTTGGACCGACTGTCGAAGGCCCCGTTGCCATGGGCTATGTGCTTGCCGATCACGCCAATGTTGGCACCCAGCTTTTTGCAGAAGTGCGCGGCAAATATCTGCCTGTAACTGTTGCCACCCTGCCCTTCATTACACCCACCTACAAACGCTAAATCTCCGGAGAGACCCATGTTGAAATTCACCTCTGAACATGAATGGCTGCAAATTGAAGGCGATATCGCCACGGTTGGCATCACAGCCCACGCTGCCGAACAGCTTGGCGATCTGGTGTTTGTCGAGCTGCCGGAAGTCGGCGCTACGTTTGCAAAAGACGGTCAGGCCGCAACGGTTGAAAGCGTCAAGGCGGCGTCTGACGTTTATTGTCCGCTGGATGGCGAAGTCACCGAAATCAATCAGGCGATTGTCGATGATCCATCGCTGGTTAATTCCGATCCGCGTGGCGCTGGCTGGTTCTTCAAGCTCAAGCTTGCCAACCCCGCTGATGCCGAAGGCCTCCTGAACGAAGCCGCTTACAACGAGCTGACCGCATGACCACGCCCACAGAGTTCCAGTTTACCGATTACCAGCCCTACGATTTCGCCAATCGTCGCCACATCGGCCCCTCTCCGGCTGAAATGGATGAGATGCTGAAGGTCGTGGGCTATGACAGCCTCGATGGGCTGATTGCCGCAACCGTCCCCGCCTCGATCCGTCAAACCGCGCCGCTGGTGTGGGGCAAGGCGATGAGCGAGCGCGAAGCGCTGGACAAGCTGCGCGAAACCGCTAACAAGAACAAGGCTTTGACCTCACTGATCGGTCAGGGCTATTACGGCACCATCACGCCGCCGGTGATCCAGCGCAATATTCTGGAAAACCCGGCGTGGTACACCGCCTATACGCCTTACCAGCCGGAAATCTCGCAAGGGCGATTGGAAGCGCTGCTCAATTTCCAGACCATGATTTGCGATCTGACCGGTCTGGACGTTGCCAACGCCTCGCTGCTGGATGAGGCAACGGCTGCTGCCGAAGCCATGGCCATGGCAGAGCGCGTGGCAAAATCCAAGGCCAAGGCCTTCTTTGTCGATGCCAATTGCCATCCGCAGACCATTGCCGTCATCCAGACCCGCGCCGAGCCTTTGGGCTGGGGGGTCGTGGTTGGTAATCCCTTCACCGATCTCAACCCCGGCGAAGTGTTTGGTGCGCTGTTTCAATATCCCGGCACGCACGGCCATGTCAGTGACTTTACCCCGCTGATCAACGCCCTGCACAATGCACAGGCTATTGCTGCGGTGGCCGCTGATCCGCTGGCGCTGCTGCTGCTGAAATCCCCCGGTGAAATGGGTGCCGATATCGCCATTGGCTGCAGCCAGCGCTTTGGCGTTCCCGTGGGTTATGGTGGCCCGCATGCCGCCTATATGGCGGTGAAGGATGCCATCAAGCGCTCCATGCCGGGCCGTCTGGTCGGCGTATCGGTGGATTCGCGCGGCAACCGCGCCTATCGCCTGTCGCTCCAGACGCGCGAACAGCATATCCGCCGCGAAAAGGCCACCTCCAACATCTGCACAGCACAGGTGCTGCTGGCGGTAATGGCCTCGATGTATGCCGTGTTCCATGGTCCGCAAGGCTTGAAGGCCATTGCCCAGCAGGTACATCAGAAAACCGTGCTGCTGGCCAAGGGATTGGAAAAGCTTGGTTTTACCATTGAGCCGGAAACCTTCTTTGACACCATCACGCTGGAAGTGGGCCACATGCAGGGCCTGATCCTGCGCGCGGCTGTGGCGGAAGGCGTCAACTTGCGCAAAGTCGGCACGACAAAAATCGGCATCTCGCTGGATGAGCGCACGCGCCCTGCCACGCTGGAAGCCGTTTGGCGCGCCTTTGGCGGCAGTTTCGCGGTGGGTGATTTCACGCCCGATTATCGCCTGCCCACCAGCCTGCTGCGTACCAGCCAGTATCTGACCCACCCGATCTTCCACATGAACCGCGCGGAAAGCGAAATGACCCGCTACATCCGCCGCCTGTCAGACCGCGATCTGGCACTGGACCGGGCGATGATTCCGCTCGGCTCCTGCACCATGAAGCTGAACGCCACAGCCGAAATGCTGCCGATCACCTGGCCGGAATTTTCCGACATCCACCCCTTTGCCCCAGTCGATCAGGCTTTGGGCTATAAGGAAATGATCGTCGATCTCTCGGAAAAACTCTGCGCCGTCACCGGCTATGACGCGATTTCGATGCAGCCAAACTCCGGCGCGCAAGGCGAATATGCGGGTCTTCTGACCATCCGCAATTATCACCTTGCCAAGGGCGATACGCACCGCACCGTCTGCCTCATTCCAACCTCGGCCCATGGCACCAACCCTGCCTCGGCCCAGATGGCGGGCATGTTGGTGGTTCCGGTGAAGGCATTGGACAATGGCGACGTGGATCTGGCTGACTTCCGCGCCAAAGCAGAACAGCATTCGGCAAACCTGTCTTGCTGCATGATCACCTACCCCTCCACCCATGGCGTTTTTGAAGAAACCGTGCGGGAAATCTGCGAGATCACCCACGCCCATGGTGGGCAGGTTTATCTCGACGGTGCCAATATGAACGCCATGGTCGGAATTGCCCGCCCCGGTGATATTGGCTCGGACGTGTCCCACCTCAACCTGCACAAGACCTTCTGCATTCCGCACGGCGGTGGTGGTCCGGGCATGGGTCCGATTGGCGTCAAAGCCCATCTCACCCCTTATCTGCCCGGCCATGTGGAAAGTGATGGTCGCCCCGGCGCTGTGTCAGCAGCCCCTTACGGCTCGCCATCGATTCTTCCCATCAGCTGGTCCTACTGCCTGATGATGGGTGGCGAAGGCCTGACACAAGCCACCAAGGTGGCCATCCTCAACGCCAACTACATCGCCGCCCGCCTCACCGGGGCCTATGATGTGCTCTACACCTCGGCCTCTGGCCGGGTGGCGCACGAGTGCATCATCGACACCCGCCCGCTGGCCGACAGCGCTGGCGTAACGGTGGATGACGTTGCCAAACGCCTGATTGACTGCGGCTTTCACGCCCCCACCATGAGCTGGCCAGTGGCTGGCACGCTGATGATCGAGCCAACGGAATCGGAAACCAAAGCCGAACTGGACCGCTTCTGCACAGCCATGCTGGCCATCCGCGAGGAAGCCCGCGCCATCGAAGAAGGCCGGATGGACAAGACCAACAACCCGCTGAAAAACGCACCGCACACGGTGGAAGATCTGGTTGGCGAATGGGATCGTCCCTACAGCCGCGATCAGGCCTGCTACCCACCGGGCGCGTTCCGGGTGGACAAATACTGGTCTTCAGTCAACCGCGTGGACAATGTCTACGGCGACCGCAATCTGGTCTGCACCTGCCCGCCGATGAGCGAGTATGCGGAAGCTGCCGAGTAAGGCCTAACGTGGCTTAACGACCCTGCCGCCCACACTCGCGGGCGGCAGGAACCACGCTTTATGCAGTCAGAGTTTACCGCCAAAAAATGCGATTTTTGGTTGTTTTTGAGCTTATTTTCACCGAATTCGAATTCACCCCTTCGGTTCGTGATTTAAAAATAAGCTGTTATGCCTACCAATTATGTTATAGTAAGCGCTTCGTATCATCGACCATCCGCCTGCCGGCGTCTCTATGTGTAAGCGACAGAATAGGAAGATCCATTGACCCGTTTTCTCACCAGCCTTGCCCTTGCCTCTGCCCTGATCCTCTCTGCTAACCAGGGCTTTGCCCAGGCACCGAACAGCGATCGTTGCGTCAAGGGCGGCATGAGCGATTGCCAATCGAAGCCTGGCAAACCAGTACAGAAGAAAGCTGCCAACCACGAGCGCGCGCATCAAAACAAGCTGCCTCCTCAAAAAGCGGCAAAACAGCATCGCGGCAAGTCGGTCGATCCGATGACGACCTGCGGCGTGGGTTCCAAGGCTCCCTGCAAGCCTCAGCGGCCATAATGAAAATGGCGAGGGGGAACCTCCCTCGCCTATTTCCTGCCGATGGACGAACTGTAAACCATCAGGCTGAGGATTTCGAACAGAACCTGGGCGCCTGCCTGGGCGGTATTGGTCGTCGCGTCATATTGCGGCGCGACTTCCACCACATCGCCACCGACAAGGTTGACGCCTTTCAGACCGCGCAGCAGTTCCAGCACCTCGCGCGTGGTCAACCCGCCAACCTCGGGTGTGCCGGTTCCTGGCGCAAAGGCCGGATCGAGACTGTCGATATCGAAAGACAGATAAGTCGGGCCATCCCCGACCACCTGCAAAGCCTTGGCGATCACCGCTGGAATGCCGAGCGCTGAAATCTCTTCGGCGTGAATAACCGTCATGCCGCTTTCATAGCTGAATTCCCAGAGATATTCCGCCGGTCCGCGAATGCCGATCTGCACAGTACGCGTCGGGTCCAGCACACCATCCAGCACCGCATTGCGAACTGGACCGCCATGGTGAAACTTGGTCTGATCGAACAGGCCGCTGGTGTCACAATGGGCGTCGATATGGATAAGCCCGACCGGACGATCTTTTCCAACCGCCTTCAGGATCGGATGCGTAATCGAGTGATCGCCGCCGACGCTGAGCGGCGCCACCCCTTGAGCCACCATCTGACCGATGCGTTTTTCAATATCGACATGGCTTTGTTCCAGTCGATAGCGGCTGACAAACGGCACATCACCGACATCCGCCACCTTCAATTCATGGACAGGCGCGCAATCCAGCACATGGTTATACGGCCCGATCCGCTCGATGGTGCGCAAGGCACGCGGCCCGAAGCGGGAACCGGGGCGGTTGGTGACGCCCAGATCCATCGGCACGCCGATAATGCCCACGTCCAGACCGCCGAAATCCGGACTCTCCGCCTCGACCTGCCGATAGGGCGCCGAGAGAAACGTCGGAATGCCGGAATAAGGAGCAAGCCTTGTTCCCTTGCTGTCAAAGATCTTTTCCGCCACGCGCTTGAAGCGAGGATCAAATACTTCCCCGCCGGTTTCGCCGCCATATTTACGTCGCAGCGCGTCGAGCTTTTCATTGTCGAAGGCCATAAGCGTTACCTTTTCCAGACAGGGTTCAAACAGCCAAGTTAAATGCCATGAGCCGGTCCGGCAATGTCGCGATGGTCGGGCAATCGACATTGGCGAAGGCAAGCCGAAGATACCCCTCCTGCCGCGCCCCGAAAAATCCGCCGGGAACCGCCAGAATGCCCGCACGCCGCGCCAGTTGTTCGGCGACATTAATGGATGCGGCCTGTCCGAACGGATGTCTGGCAAAGGCGAAATAAGCGCCGATCGATGCCAAATGCCATTGCGGCAGCAGGTCGAAGGCTTGGCGTAGCGCCAAGGTGCGCCGTGCGATCTCAGCGGCGTTTTCCGCCCGCCAACCATCCAGAACCGGTAAAGCCTTGGCAAGCGCGATCTGGGCCGCGCGCGGCGCGCAGATCTGCAAATTGTCCATGATCTTGGCGATTTGCTCCACCACAGGTGCGCCAGCGCAAATCGCCGCCAGACGATGACCGGGAATGGCGAAGGATTTCGAAAAACTGTAAATCTGGATCAGACCCTCCGGCCAATCCGGCTGCGAAAACAGCTCATGCGGCCTGCCGAAATCAGGATTGAGAAAATCGCGGTAGGTTTCATCGACAATCAGCCAGACGCCATGGGTGCGGCAGAGCCGGTAGAGATCGGCAAGCAGTTCCTTCGGATAGACCGCGCCGGTCGGATTGTTGGGCGTTACCAGCGCCAGCGCCTTGATGCCGTTTTTCACCACCTGTTCCGCCCGGAAAAGATCCGGCAGGAAACCGTTGTCGCTGTCGCAGGGCAAGGCAACCGTTTCGATGCCCAGCATGGCAAGCGTCGTATCGTGGTTGAAATAGAAGGGATCGGTCAGCGCGATCTGCTCGCCCGCCCCCGCCAGCGCCATGGCAGCACAGATGAAGGCCTGGTTTGCACCAGCGGTAATGTGAATCTGCTTTGGCGTAAAAGCTGCACCGTAAAGATCGGACAGATGCGTGCAATAAGCCTGCCTGAGAACCAGCTCCCCTTCGATTGCCCCATAGCCGCAGGCTTCGGCAGACCCCGCCGCTTGTGCGAGCCAGGCCAGCAGATCGGTATGCGGTGGATGGCCCGGTGCGGCCTGCGACAGATCGATCAACGGCCCCGCTGCTCCATCATAAGCCCGACCCCAACCGAAAACCGAGGGAATGGGCGGCGTCGCGAGCCGGGCGACACGCGGATTGAAGGAGGCAAGAGACATGGGCAGATCCATATTGGCGGGAGTAACACCAAATATATAGGCTGTCCCGACCGGCTGGCGCAATCACTGAGGCACTACAGCGCCCGCAAATCGCCATCTCATCGACATATCAATCAGATAGCACCATTTCCGGACTCTTTTTATAAGCATTCTGATTCTTTCACGGCTGCACAGCATTCACTATGAGCCCATCAAAGACCCGCTTTTTTAAGGGGATTTTTTGTGTGCAGTGCAATGCGGGATAACCAAACAGTTAGAATGCTCTGCTACATTGTCGTCATTGGCATACGCAATTGCGTTGCGAGACAAGCCAGGCAACGGCCAAGGCAGGCCGGTAGCAAACAGGAAGAACGGATATGTACCAGTATGATCTCGTGGTAATCGGCAGCGGTCCCGCAGGACGCCGGGCTGCTATTCAGGCCGCCAAGCTTTCCAAGAAGGTCCTGGTCATCGAGCGCGGCGGTCATGTCGGCGGTGTCTCCGTTCATACCGGCACCATCCCTTCCAAAACGCTGCGTGAAACGGCTCTCAACCTGACCGGTTGGCGTGAGCGTGGATTTTATGGCCGCTCCTACCGCGTCAAACAGGAAATCAGCGCCGACGACCTGCGCCGCCGGTTGCTGATCACCCTGGACCACGAAGTCGACGTGCTGGAACATCAGTTTTCCCGCAACCGGGTGCATCAGTTGCGCGGGCATGCCATTTTCATCGACGCGCATACGCTTGAGGTCACCAAGGAAGACGGGGAAATCCAGCGCGTTACGGCCGCGTCGATCCTGCTGGCGGTCGGAACCCGCCCGCACCGGCCTGCCCATATCGCTTTCGATGGCGTCAGCATTCTCGACAGCGACGATATCGTTCATATCAAGGACGTGCCGCGCTCCATGGTGGTGATCGGCGCAGGTGTTATCGGCATCGAATATGCGACGATCTTCAGCGCTCTGGATACGCAGGTGACAGTGGTCGAGCCGCGCGACAGCATGCTGGATTTCATCGACAAGGAAATCGTCGAGGACTTTTCCTACCAACTCCGTGACCGCAACATGAAGCTGATCTTCGGACAATCGGCGGAAAAGGTCGAAAAGGAAGATGGCAAATGTCGGGTGACGCTGAAGAATGGCCGGGTGTTGAATTCCGAAATGGTGCTGTTTGCCGCAGGCCGCGTCGGCGCCACCGATACGCTGAACCTTGCAGCCTGCGGGCTGGAAGCTGATAACCGTGGCCGGTTGAAGGTCAATCCGGATACGTTCCAGACTGATGTTCCCAATATCTATGCGGCTGGCGATGTTGTGGGCTTTCCAAGCCTGGCCTCCACATCGATGGAACAGGGCCGTATTGCCGCCCGTCATGCGGTTGGCGCGCCTTCCGGTGAGCCACCGCAATATTTCCCCTACGGCATTTATGCCGTGCCGGAAATTTCCACCTGTGGGCTGACCGAGGAAGAGGTCAAGCAACGCGCCATTCCCTACGAATGCGGCATCGCTCATTTCCGCGAGACCTCGCGTGGCCATATCATGGGCCTCGATAGCGGCATGTTGAAAATGATCTTCTCGCTGAAAACCCGCCGCCTGCTCGGCGTCCATATCGTTGGCGAAGGTGCAACCGAACTGGTGCATATCGGCCAGGCCGTGCTGAACCTGAAGGGAACAGTGGAATATTTCGTCGAGAATACCTTTAATTACCCGACATTGGCCGAAGCCTACAAGATTGCCGGACTGGATGCCTGGAATCGGATGGGAGAACTGAAGGTCGAAAAAACCGTGAAAAATGCGGCGCAATAGGCTCGATAGACCGGCATTCGCCAAAGATAAAACTCTGCGTGCTTTTGCTAGACTATTCTAGAAAACTAGGCTGGCGCCATCGGTCGGGATATAAAGCCTTGCTCTCACCTCTGGCGCTTGCCTCTGTGCGGCGGCGGCAAGATCGGTGCGACTGACGGTGGCGTGGTCGACAGCGTCGAGATGAGTGGCGATGACCATAGCTTGCGGCGCAAGGTGCAAGACCTCCATCACCATGTCGGCATCCATCACCAGCGGCCCAAGACCGTTCCATTCCGCACCGCAGGCGTGAACCACGATCACATCCGGGCGGTGATCGACAAGAACTTGGCGCACCGAATCGCACAGGATGGTGTCGCCAGCCCAATAAAGCACAGGCTCCCCGGCGGCCCGCAGCAGGAAACCACTGACGTCTCCCATATCCGCCAAAACCTCAGGCGGCCCATGCTGGCCATCTGTCGTTTCCAGGCGCACGTCGCCAAGCTGCGTGGCATGTTCAATCCCGATCACCCGCGAAAAGCCCAGGGCACGAATCGCCACCACATCACGTGGGTGGCAAAACAACGAGATATCAGGTGGCAATAACCGTATAGCAACATCGTCGAAATGATCGGAGTGAAGATGCGAAACCAGCACCGCGTCAATGCCGTGAATCACCTGCTCGACGGGGATTGGCAGATCGACCAGTGGCGAGGTCAAGGCACCGCGATAGCTTCGGCCCTGCCCCTTCGCCGCCAGCCAAGGGTCAATCAGCAGCGTTTGCGCGGCCATCTTTAACCGCAGCGTGGCACTGCGGATCAATTCTATCTGCATGCCGCTCTCCCAACCATGCGGATTTCTCAATAGCCTTCTATCAAAGGCGATTGATTCTCTGACGTGCCGATCCAGTTCACTGGGCCTCCGACCTGCCTTTCAGAACAGCGCTGATCAGCATAAAAAAACCGCCCCGAAGGGCGGTTTTATCATGACAGAAGTCGCAGAAGGATCGCTTATTCAGCGTCGCCTTCGTCAGCAGCCTTCTTCTTCGCGGCAGTCTTTTTCTTCGGAGCAGCTTCTTCGCCTTCAGCGGAAGCGTCTTCAGCCTTGGCAGCCTTCTTCTTGGCCGACTTCTTGGCAGGCTTGGTGTCGTCGCCGTCTTCGTCTTCAGCCAGCAGTTCTTCCTTGGTCACGGTCTTATCCGTAACGTTAACCTCGGAAATCAGCTTGTCCATGACCTTTTCTTCAAAGATCGGAGCACGCAGCGAAGCGGAAGCGCCGGGCGTGTTGCGGAAGAAGTCGATGATCTGCTTTTCCTGACCCGGGAACTGCTGCAACTGAGCGTAAAGTGCGCGCTGCATTTCTTCCTCTGTCACATCGATAGCGGCCTTTTCACCGATTTCGGAAAGAACCAGGCCGAGACGAACGCGACGTTCAGCAAGCGCACGATATTCTTCGCGGGCTGCATCTTCCGTGGTCTCTTCATCTTCGAAGGTCTTGCCGGACTGTTGCAGATCGGTGTTGATCTGGCGCCAGATATTGTCGAACTCGGCATCGACCAGACGCGAAGGCGCTTCGAACTTGTACATCTCGTCCAGCTGATCAAGGATCTGACGCTTGATCTTCTGGCGCGTGACATTACCGTACTGGCTTTCGATCTGGCCGCGGACGATTTCCTTGAGCTTATCGACCGATTCCAGGCCAAGCTTGGTGGCGAGCTCGTCATTAATCTCGGTTTCAGCCGGAGCCGCAACTTCCTTGACGGTGATGTCGAAGGTGGCGTCCTTGCCAGCCAGGTTTGCAGCCGGATATTCGGTCGGGAAGGTCACGTTGATGACCTTTTCGTCGCCAGCCTTCAGGCCAACCAGCTGCTCTTCAAAGCCAGGAATGAAGCGATTGGAGCCGATGACCAGCTCTGCATCTTCGTCCTTGCCGCCGTCGAAGGGAACGCCGTCGACTTTGCCCAGGTAATCCATGGTGACGCGGTCGCCATCAGCAGCGGCACCATCCTTGGTGGCGAAGGTCCGCGCGCTTTCGGCGATCTTCATGATCTGCTCGTTGACTTCGTCTTCCGACACTTCAACGACTTCGCGAACGATCTTGATGCCGTCAACCGGCTTCAATTCGATAGCGGGAATGACTTCATAGGCAAGCGTGAATTCGAAATCGGCCTGCGCATTGAGGATCTTGTCGGCTTCTGCCTCGTCCTCGGTCATCGCCACTTCCGGCTGGGTCGCGGACTTTTCGCCACGCTCAGACAGGATAGCGGACGGACGGTCGCGAACGATTTCGTTGACCAGTTCGGCCATGACCGACTTGCCATACATCTTCTTCAGGTGACCTGCCGGTACCTTGCCCGGACGGAAACCGTTGATGCGAACCTTGTCCTTGACGTCGGCAAGGCGCTCATTCATCTGCGCTTCCATGTCAGCGGCCGGAATGATGACCTTGAGTTCGCGCTTCAGCCCTTCAGCGAGCGTTTCGATAACCTGCATGTTCTAACCTTCGTGTCGTGGCAGCCATGCTCGGACAGCCATGTGTTTCGTTGGCGCCCGTGCCCGGACAGCCGGTTCTTATCGTCTGGGCTGCGAGGCAGCCGGTGGTTCTCCACAGTGCCGTGCGTTTGATAAAACGCACAAGCAACGCTGTAATACTTTAAGTTCGCTGGATAATCCCTTGAACCGATATTGGTTCAAGGGATTATCCAGCCAGCACGCTCTCCGCTGATCCAGAAGCGGCTGTGTGGCAAACATTCAGCATCTTGCCAGGCAAAGCAGCTCTAAAGGCCACGCGTGCAGGCCTCATCACATAGACCCTAACATACAAACAATGGGCCGGAATGCACGCATTCCCGCCCTCTGCCTTGCTGCCTTACGTTCTGGTGCGGGTAGAGAGACTTGAACTCCCACGCCTTGCGGCACCAGAACCTAAATCTGGCGTGTCTACCAATTTCACCATACCCGCGATCCATCAGAACGCCATGCACTTTGCATGACCCCGCCGGAGCGCGGTCTCTATAACACCCGTTTTTCAACACGCAAAGGAAAAATGACAGCGACATGTCCTCACCGTGAAATCGCACCCCGCGCAGGCATCGGTCAAAAATCCGGTTCACGGTAAACTGGCTCGCCTGCAACGAACAATTGCCGGATCTGCGCCCGCCCCGCAGAAGACACCCGTATGGCGATTGAGACCGCACCTTGATTGCGCTGTGCCTCGATATCGCGGCCCTCACCTTCAGGAACATAGAATCGCTCGATCCCGTAATGCACGGTCAAACTGTCCCCGGGCGCGAGAGGCGATGGAAAGGAAATCGGCTCGCTTAACAGCACCACGCTTCCCGGCCTTGACGGCATATCGGCGACCGATGCCTCTTCGACCGTGGCAAAGCCATCGGCCTGCGGCGTGACGCGCACATGCAGGTGAACATCCTCTCGGCGCGAGGGACGAGGACCGACGATCTTGTCCTCAGGAATGCGGGAAATCGGATAATTCAGCACGACATAATCGCCGCGTAGCAGATCGCGCGGATCGACGGCCTCAGTCCGCAACAGGACCTCCTGGCCGTTGCGCAAAATATTGGCCCGCTCGCCGATCTGGTAACCGATAGCCGCCGTTTGCAGGGCAGCCAGAAGAATCGCCGCGGAAGCCAGACGAAAAATATGATTGCGCTGCATCATGACCGCCCCCGTCCTTCAACCGCCATCGAACGCTTGCGCGTGCCCAGCAGCTTTTCCATCTGGCTGACGCCGAGGGCCAGCAAAGCGACAATCACACCGGCGATCAGGAAAAAGCCCGATGTGCCCAGCAAAGAATCAATCGTTGTAAAGGACAGATAGAGGATCTCACCTGCGAAAATCAGATAGGCCAACGCCCGCACCACGCCATCGTGACGCCCGCGAAGCACAAGGGCAGCAATGGAGATACCAACCGCCGTGACGGCCACCAAAGCCAGCGGCAAACCGTGATCATAGTCTATATTGAGGATGACAAGGCCCATTGCGGCCAACAGCAAGCCATGAAAACCGGCGATCTGCACGGACATATATCGTGCAAGCACCGGCAAAGCCGACGCCGCGAATACGGCAATACCTAAAGCCACATAGGCCATTGCAAGGCCCGGCTGCATGACCTCGGCATAGATCCATCCCAGCCAGCCGAGAATCAGCAAACCGGATATATGCTGAACCCGGATGTTGCCGGTGAAAAGCGCCAGGCCGGTAACGAGCGCAGCCAGCAGGGGCGGCGTCCACACCGTCTCCGGCGTCCAGGAAAAGTCAAACTGGTCAAGGGTTGCTGCCGCCAAGCCCAGCGCCAGAACACCAACGAAAGCCGCCATCGCGCCGGAGCGAAATAGCAGGCAGGACAGGCTCGCCATGCCGATCCACAGATAAACCAGATCGAGAAGGTCGCCCGACAGGTGATACAGCTGGCCAACCAGCGACAGTGCTGCGCCGAAACTGGCCGCTCCCAGCACCAGAAGGGCATGGCCCGACGCCTGCCGCCCTTGAGCGAGGCAGAAGGCCGCACCGCCATGAAAGCCCCAGATCAGCAGAATCAGACAAGAAACCTTCACCAGGCGCGGAATGGCCTGCCAGTTGGCGGCCACAAGCAGCAGAATGGCAGCAGAGACCAGCACCGCCGACAACATGAGCAACACGCCGCCGATATTGAAATTGCCCGCCCGACCGTCGTGATCCTCGATCATCGCCTCGGCGGCCTGTTTGCTGATCAGGCCCATATCGGTCCAGCGATCAAGATCTCTCTTCAGTTTCGCTCGATACATCATAACTCCGTCCGTAGCGGCAGCTCTTTATATAGGCGCATTTTCACCGATGTCGAAAACCCGTTTTCAGCTTCGCAGTCGCGAGAATGAACAGGTCGGCATGGGTGTTAGACGAGCGATCGTTAGTTCATGCATCAAACGCATAGCTCACATGACAATATCGCACTGCACAAAACCCATAAAAACGATTAGATAATTGCCAACAGCAGACGATAACATCAGTGTTTACGACTGCAGGCAGTGTAAGCTGCAATTCAGTTTCGGCGCAGCATACTCCTCCTCCCAATGCGCGCCGAACGGGCTGACAACCCTCCTCCTCCCAGTTGTCGCCCATCTCAAATGACGCCCGCCGGATCTCCTCCCCCGGTGGGCGTTATTGTTTTCAGCCTCTTTTTCCCCACCATCCATGAACGATTGAAAGCGCTCAAACGCAGATTTTCAGCCGCCGGACCGGTTTGAGCCGAATTTGCTCGCAAAATAGACATTCCTTAATAAATCATTGAGGCGCCATGCACCCATGGCATAGGTGCTCCGCTGGAATGGCACTTCATAAGTTATGCCGCAGCGCATATATTCTCCTCAACACATGAAGGGCTGGCCGATTTGCCAGCAAACGCTGAAAAGAGGCAAGGCCATGAACATCACTCGCTCGCTGAACAACTGGCGCAAATACCGTCAGACCATTACTGAACTTGGCCGCATGTCGGACCGCGAATTGCACGACCTCGGAATTGGCCGCGACGACATCCGTCGCGTTGCCCGCCACGCCGTCAAGGCTGGCTGATCTACCGGTCAAGTGATCGTTTGAATTTACAATAAAGCGTCGAACATTCCCTTCAGGGTGTTCGGCGCTTTGTTGTTTTATTCGGTAAAGATACGGGCTACGGCGCTGAAAAGCCGCAATAAAAGCGGCTGTTCTTCCCACAAAGCCCGTAACGTGGGTTGGCGGAGAGTTTAGACTGGCTGCAAACGCCGATGCGGAGGGCCGGGTTGCTCGACGCGGATCCGATCACCCGGATGAACCACGCCCCCCTCGATGACCACAGCCATCACACCTGCCTTGCGGATCAGGCCACCGTCCGGGTCGCGGTCAAGCACCGCCTGCATCAGGCCCGGCTGAAAATCATTGATCTGTTTGCAGGGATTGCGAAGGCCGGTCACTTCGACCACGGCACCTGAGCCAAACTGCAGGCGGCTTCCTTGCGGCAGCGCCAGAAGATCGACTCCACGGGTGGTAATATTCTCGCCGAGATCGCCCGGCGTCACGCTAAACCCCTTATCCCCCAGCTCATCGAACAGCTCGGCGTGAATAAGATGAACCTGACGCAGGTTCGGCTGGGTCGGATCGGCGGCAACCCGGGAGCGATGCTGGACCGTGACACCGACATGAGCATCGCCTTCCACACCCAATCCTGCCAGAAGTACGATCTCGTCGCGCCCCTGCTTACTGAACAGGTGATCTTTCGAAAGGCTGACCGCCTCAACCTTCATCATGTCAACTGCGCTCCCGCCTTAACTTTGCCCACCAGTCCAGCCGCTTGCGGATATCCCGCTCAAAACCACGTTCCGGCGGATCGTAAAAGGTCTGGCGGCCCATTTTCTCCGGAAAATAGTCTTGCCCGGAAAACGCATCTGGCTCGTCGTGGTCATAGCGATAGCCGTCGCCATAGCCCTCGCCCTTCATCAACTTGGTGGGGGCGTTGAGAATATGCTTCGGCGGCAGCAGCGAGCCATTTTCCTTGGCGGCGCGCATAGCGGATTTATAGGCGGTATAAACGGCGTTGGATTTTGGTGCGGTGGCGAGATAGACGCAGGCCTGCGCCAGCGCCAACTCCCCCTCCGGTGAGCCAAGATAATCATAGGCATCCTTGGCGGCATTGCAGACCACCAGCGCCTGCGGATCGGCGAGACCGATGTCCTCCACGGCCATGCGGACAAGCCTGCGACCGAGATAAAGCGGGTCTTCGCCTGCATCGAACATCCGGCAGAGATAATAGAGTGCTGCATCCGGGTCCGAGCCTCGCACGGATTTATGCAGCGCCGAGATCAGATTGTAATGGCCGTCCTGCCCCTTGTCATAGACCGGGGCGCGCCGCTGCACGATTCGTGTCAGCCCCTCGGTATCGAAGACCTCTCCCTCCCGCGCCGCCCGCCAGACTTCTTCGGCCAGCGTCAGCGCCGCTCGGCCATCGCCATCGGCCATACGAATCAGACTGGTACGGGCGGGCTGATCCAGCGGCAGAGGTTTTTCCTCGGTGGCTTCGGCCCGTTTTAGCAGCGTCTGAATACTGTCTTCGTCATGCGGCTTGAAGGTCAGCACGCGGGCGCGAGACAAAAGCGCGGCATTCAGTTCGAAAGACGGATTTTCGGTGGTGGCCCCAACCAGAATAACGGTGCCATCTTCCATGACAGGCAGGAAACTATCCTGCTGCGCCCGGTTGAAGCGATGAATCTCATCGACAAACAGCAATGTCTGGCGACCGGACATGCGCCGGGCGCGGGCGCCTTCAAACACCCGTTTCAGATCCGCCACGCCGGAAAAAATCGCCGAAATCTGCTCAAAGGCCAGATCCGCCTCCCCCGACAGCAGCCGGGCAACGGTGGTCTTGCCGGTGCCGGGTGGCCCCCAAAAGATCATCGACCCCAGAGAGCCTGACGCAATCATCCGGGCCAGAACACCATCCGGCCCGGTCAGATGATCCTGCCCCGTCACATCGGAGAGGGTTTTCGGCCTCAGCCGATCCGCCAGCGGCCGTCGGGCCGCCATGTCCTCATCCAGTTTCGGAGCAAACAGATCGCTCATCGAAACATCTGCCGAATCCGCTGGCCGTTGCGATCGATCTCAATCCGCCAATAGGCAGGCGAGCTTTTGGCAATCTGCACCATGTCCCGCGACGAGGTGACCTCGGTACCGTTGATGGAGACGATGATATCGCCAAGCTGGAAGCCAAGCCGCTGCGCCACCGAGCCATCAGCAAGAGCCGTAATGGCGACGCCAGTCGTCTGGGTATTCAGTTTCAACTCAAAGGCAAGGCGCGGCGACAGATTGCCGACCGTCGCCCCTTCGAATGGGCTGTTGTTCTTGATCACCTGCTCGTCGCGCGGACGGGTTTCAGGTGCGCCAGCCAGCGTCAGGGTAATGTCCTTTGGCTTGCCGTTATCGATCACGTTCAAGGTGACCGACTTGCCAAGCCCAATGGTCGTCAGGCGATAGTTCAGGGCATCGGGATGCTCGACAATGACCCCGTCCACCGCTGTAATGACCTGCCCGGCCTTGATGCCGGCCTTGTCCGCCGGGCCGCCTTCCACCGTCTTGGTCACCAGCGCACCCAAAACCTGCTTCAGGCCCAATGCATCGGCGACATCTGATGTGACCGGCTCGAATGTGGCGCCAACGTAAGGCCGCTCGAACGATGATGCGCCCTTGTCTGCCGCCTCCAGGAACACCTTGACCAGATTGGCTGGAATGGCAAAACCAACACCGTTAGACCCACCGCCCTTGGAAAAGATCGCGGTATTCAGGCCGATCAGCTCGCCATTCATATTCATCAGCGCGCCACCGGAATTGCCGGGATTGATCGACGCATCGGTCTGGATAAAGAAGCCGAAATCGCCTTCCGAGACCTGATTGCGTGCCAGGCCGGAGACAATGCCGCTGGTCACCGTCTGGCCGACACCGAAGGGATTGCCGATTGCCAGCACCAAATCACCGACCTCGATCTTGTCCGAATCGGCGATTTTCAGCGTCGGCAGGCTTTCCTTGGCGTCGATTTTCAACACGGCGAGATCCAGCCGTTCATCCTTCAACACCACTTTCACCGGATATTCCCGGCCATCGGAAAGCGACACCTTGATATCGTCGGCCCCCGCAATGACGTGAAAATTGGTCATTACCGTGCCATTCGCCTCGACGATCACCCCTGAGCCCAGCGAGGTCTGGCGTTCCGTGCGGTTGGGAAATCGCTGGCCGAAAAACTGCTGGAAAAACGGATCGCCGGCGAAAGGATTGACGCGGCTCTGGACAATCCGCTCGGCATAGACATTGACGACGGCGCCATGGGTCTGCTTGACCAGAGGAGCAAAGGACATTTGCATATCGGCGCGGCTTTGGGGCAGGCTTTTCGCGTCCTGCGCCAGTACCGGTGAACCGGCCAGACATGCAAGGACGATGACGGCGGGAGACATCGATTTCAGGCCACGCATACGGATTTCCTCTTCATTCTCCCAAAACTTGACGGTCAAGTCTTATGGGAGGTTTTGGCAAAGCAAAATAGGCTCTTGGGTGAAAATTGTGGCAAAGCATCGTCATTTCAAGCAGTGACGGTTCGGCACAACGACAATAATGAAAACCGAGACGCCCCGGCCTATCACCCGGCCCATCACAAAGGGGAACATTTGCTGGTGAAGCGCATTATTTATAGCCTTGACGGCGAAAAGCCTGCCGCGTCGAATGACGGGAAAGCCATGACCATGAAAACTGCATCTGCCACCGCCTCGATTTTGTTTCTCAGCACCCTGGTGATTGCAGGCATGATGCCCCGCCACAGCGAGGCCGCGAGCTTCGATTGCACCAAGACCGATCTGAAGGCCGATGAAAAAGCAATTTGCGACAATCGTGCTTTGAACGATCTCGACGTGAAGATGGTCACCACATTCGAGCTGATTTCCGGCCTGCTGCCGATGGGCAATCGCGGCGAGTTGCAGGACCAGCAGACCACCTGGCTGAAAACCCGCCAATCCTGCAATGCAGATAACGATTGCATTGCGAAGGCCTATGAGGCGCGGCTGAAAGCTTTGATGGGCGTTTACGAAAAAATTGGACGGCCCCTCTAAGTTTATTTTCTCGCTGGCAAGAACCGGGTGGTTTCAGTCCACCGTCCAGGCAAGTGTTTGGCGCATTCACGTCAAACAGGAGCCAGCCAATGCAGACCATCCGCTTTGCCCCCATGCCGTCCACCCTTGCCGAAGCCTACTGGCGCGGTGCGCCGGATGCTTATGGATGCGTGCCGGAACGCCGGACCTCGCCTGGTGGCAGCTATCAATGCCGCCATTGCCTAGCGTCAATTGCCGAAGGTGCGCCTTATCTGACCCTGGCCTATCGGCCTTTCCCGCATCTACAGCCCTATGCCGAAACAGGACCGATCTTTCTTCATGCCGAGGAATGCGCGCCTTACGATGAAGGCGATACTTTGCCGCCGATCTTCGACAGCCCCGATTATATCGTGCGTGGCTATGGCCACGATGACAGGATCGTCTATGGCACCGGCGCCGTTACCGAGACATCGCGGATTGCGGCCCGCGCGCAAGAGCTTCTCCAGGACGAAAAAATCGCCTATGTGCATGTCCGGTCGGCTCGCAACAACTGCTTTCAATGCAGGATCGAGCGGACCCCGGCGGGCGAAGATCTGCTGGAGGGATTGGAAACTGCCTAGAGTTAGTCAGGAAAAACCTGACAGGCTCTAAGCACTGCAAGGAGACATGTCTTGAAAATTGGCGTCATCAATACCGGCGGCACGATCAGCTGCGTCGGCAATCCACTGGCTCCGATGACCAGCGCGCAATTCAAGGCAGCCTGCCAGTCCCATCTCGACCCGATCCTCAAGCAGAAATTTGCCCATCTGGTGCTGGACTATGTGACCGACCTCGCTTTTCCCGAAAGCGAAAGTGGCATGTTGGACAGCACCAATCTGCAACCCTCCGACTGGTGCCTGATTGCCCGCCATATCCTGGAACGCTACGACACAGTGGACGGCTGGATCGTATTGCATGGCACGGATACCATGGATTACAGCGGCACGGCGCTCGCCATGCTGCTGGCGCGCTTCAGTGCCGATGGCACTGTGCTGGCGCAGCTCAGCAAGCCGGTGATCCTGACCGGTTCGCAAGTGCCGCTGTTTCACTCCCCGACGCCGGGGGTGATTTCCGGTATGACGTTCAATAGTGACGCTTTTCAAAACGTCTGTGGCGCGGTCGCCGCCGCCCAGACCGGCCTTGCCGGTGTCAGTGTGTTTTTCGATAGCCAGTTGATGCGCGGTTCGCGGGTGGTGAAAGCCGATGCCAGCCAGTTTCGTGGCTTTTCCAGCCCGAATTTCCCGGTTGTCGGCCAGTATGGCATCAGCCTCGGCCTCAATGCCGAGCTTGCCCCGCTGCCGCCCGTATCATCTGCCGTCAGCCTGGATGATGAGGTCGCAAGGGCAGAAACACTCGCCCAATTGCAGGCCATCACCTCCAACATCAACAAGGCCCCGGTCATCACTCTCGGGGCATTTCCCGCCTGGTACGATGCCGCCCAAGGTAAGGCGCTGCTGGCCGATATGATCCGCGCCTGCGTGGCCCAGGGCATTGGCGGACTGGTGCTGCAAGCCTATGGTGCTGGTAATTTCCCAAGTGGCAATGCCAGACACCCGGACCAGGGTGCTATCTACAAAGCCGTGGAGGAGGCCAACCGGGCGGGCGTGGTTGTCGTCGATAATACCCAGGTTCTGCAAGGCGCGGTGGACTATAATACTTATGCCGCAGGGGCCTGGCTGCCCGCCATAGGCACATTAAACCCGGTGGATATGACCGTCATGGCCTCCCTCGCCAAGCTGACCGTGCTTTTGGCGGCCAGCGATACAAATGGTTGGTCACTGGACGATGTCAAATATCTGATGCAGACGCCGCTGGTCGGCGAGATGGCCGATATTGCCCGGCTGGACAGCCGCAGCAACGCGGTGCTTCTTCCCGGCCAATCGCTGACCACGTTCAACGGCAGCGCCAGCCTGGTGAACGACCCGGTATTCGGCCCGCAACTGCGCGACAGCTCCGGCAACACGCTTTGGTCGATGCTGGAGTCGATGCTGAACGACGATGAAAAAGCCGCCCTGCCCGGCCGATTGCAGATGCGCGACGATGGAAATCTGGTTTTCTATAACCGCAACAATCAGCCCTTGTGGCAGAGCAAGACCGGTGAGGAAGGCGCCTCTTCACAATTGCGTCTTAGGCAGTCAGACGAAAACACCGTGTGTTTGAGCGTTTATGATTACAGCCACCGCCAAACGCTCTGGAGCAAGACTTTTTTGCTTCCATCCGCCAGGTATCACGACTCGAAGATGTGAACCACAGCGTGGCAAAAAAACAGCCGTTCGTCTGACGTGGCGGGCAGCTTTGATCCACTCGATGTAAGCGGGAATTTTAACGAGATTTTTTACAGTATTTACAATGATCGCCGTTAAAATCGAAAGGAACCTAGCAAAAAGACTTTCACATGCAAAACAACCTTAAAATGGATATTCGCACCGCTCCCCGAAGCCGCTGCCGTATGGACAGTGCCGTGCGCTATATGCGCCAGGTTGCCGATTGCCGGATCATCGACATTTCACGCTCAGGCTTGGCACTTGAACTCTACACTGCCTTCCACGCAGCGGCTGGCAGCACCGTCCTCATCGAAAATGAGGAAATCGGTCTACTTGAGGGAATGGTCCGCTGGAATCGCGGCGGACGGCTGGGCATTCAGTTTCGCCAGAACAGCAATTCCATTGCGAAGGTCGCCGCTTACTTTCGCAACTTCCACCAGGAAGTGCGCCCGGTCTTGAAACGATAGACCCGATCGCTCCCCCACAGCTTTGATCGCTCGAACTAGATATCACCGGCCAATTTCTGGCGCGCACGGTATTTCAGATTAGCATCATCAACCTGTCATGATATGAAGGCAACTGGTTTGCGATGCTTACGCATCGACGATGACATTTGCCAGGAGCCTTCCCATGTCGCCACTCGCACACTTGCGCCCCTCCGACCTGCACCCTATTACGCGCCGCTCGCTGTTGGGAGGTTTTGCCGCTGCCAGCGCTCTTGTCGTGCTGCATCCGTTTGCCGCCCGGGCGGCAGCCAATCAGGCGCATTTGCGATTGATGGAAACCACCGACATCCACGTCAACCTGATGCCCTACGACTATTACGCTGACAAGCCCAATGACACGATGGGCCTGACGCGCACAGCGACGCTGATCGACGAAATCCGGGCCGAAGCTGGCAACTCCATGTTGATCGACAACGGTGATTTGCTGCAAGGCAGCCCGATGGGCGACTACATGGCCTATAAGAAAGGTATAAAGGCCGGCGACCAGCATCCGGTTATGAAGGCGATGAACACGCTGGGTTACGATTGCGGCACGCTTGGCAATCACGAATTCAATTACGGCCTCGACTTCATGTTCAACACGCTGGCGGCGGCGAAATATCCCATCGTCTGCGCCAACCTGACCAAGGGCCAGCTGGCAACCGATCCGAAAAATGACGCGCTGTTCTTCAAGCCCTTTACGATCATTGAAAAGACGATCAAGGACGGTGCGGGTGCCGAGAGCGTCATCAAGGTCGGCTTTATCGGGTTCGTTCCGCCGCAGATTATGCTCTGGGATGCCAAGAACCTTGAAGGCAAGGCCCAGACTCGTGACATCGTCGAGGCAGCGCGCGCCTGGGTACCTGTGATGAAGGAGCAAGGTGCCGATATCGTCATCGCGCTATCGCATTCCGGTATCGACGGCAGCGGCCAGACGGAAAGAATGGAAAACGCCTCGCTTTACCTAGCGACAGTTGACGGCATTGATGCGATTTTCACCGGCCATCAACATCTGGTCTTTCCCGGCCCAAAGACCTGGGATGGCGTCCAGGGCGCTGATCCGCTGAAGGGAACATTGATGGGCAAGCCCGCCGTCATGGCTGGTTTCTGGGGCTCACATATGGGCCTGATCGACTTCATGCTGGAAAAAGATGGCAATCGCTGGAAAATCGTCGATTTTACCGCCGAGGCACGGCCGATCTATCACCGCGATGACGCCAAGAAAATCATTGCCGACGTCAGAGACAACCAAAACGTCGTGGCAGCCGTAAAAGACGAGCATGAGGCGACTTTGACTTACGTGCGCACCCCGGTTGGCAAGACCTCCGCACCGCTTTACTCCTATTTTGCGCTGGTGGCCGACGACCCGTCGGTGCAGATCGTGTCCAATGCCCAGACCTGGTATATCAAGGACATGCTGAAGGAGACGAAGTACAAGGATTACCCGGTACTCTCAGCCGCAGCCCCCTTCAAGGCTGGCGGCCGCGGTGGCGCCGATTATTATACCGATGTTCCCGCAGGCGATATCGCCATCAAGAATGTCTCGGACCTTTATCTCTATCCGAATACCGTGCAGGCGGTGCTGATAACAGGCGCGCAAGTCAAGAACTGGCTGGAAATGTCGGCTGGCATGTTCAACCAGATCAAGCCCGGCTCGAAGGATGCAGCCCTGCTCAATCTCGACTTCCCATCCTACAATTACGATGTGATCGATGGCGTCACCTACGAGATCGACCTGTCGCAGCCCGCGAAATATGACAAGGATGGCAAGCCGGTCAATCCGGATGCAAACCGGATCAAGAACTTGAGCTTTAACGGCAAGCCGATCGATCCCGCCCAGCAATTTCTGGTCGTCACCAACAATTACCGCGCCGGTGGTGGTGGAAAATTCCCTGACATCGCCTCCGACAAAGTGATTTTCGTCGGCCCGGATACCAATCGCGATGTCATCGTCCGCTATATCGTCGCGCAGGGCACCATCAACCCATCCGCCGATGGCAATTGGCGCTTTGCCGCAATCCCCGACACGACCGCCAGCTTCCAGACAGGCCCTAAGGGCCGGGCGTTTGCAGCCGAGGTCAAGGGCGCAAAGATCGAGGATGCCGGTGACGGCGCGGACGGTTTTGCCAATTATCGGCTGATTCTGTAAAACCACGATCCAGCTGAAACGCAAAACGCCCGGACAAAAATCCGGGCGTTTTTTATGAATGATTTATCGGTGGCTCGATAGATATCAGGCGCTGCGATCCTTGGCGCCATCAGCAAACAGCGAAGGTCCGTTCTGGTCGATAATCTGGCGCGCCTTGCGGAAGGTGCAATCCAGCGCATCTTCCTTGGATGTAAACATGTCGGCGCGAATGAAGCTGCGGGTCAGCGTCTCGCCGTTGACGTCCTTTTCGATCCGTCCGGCCAAACGCAACTGGCTGCCTTCCTTGATCGGCTCGGCATAGATCCGGCAATCGCCATGCAATTGCGGCTCGGCTGAAACGGACTGCTTTGTCTCATCTGATGAGGACGAACCCGAAAACGCCGAAAAAATCTTCGAAAGAAAGGATGCCATTGCAACTGCCCTCTGCCTGCCAACGAATGTTATGGCACAAGGATGCTTCCGCATCCCGGCCACGACGACAATGGCGTTTGTCGGCAAGCATGATCGTAAAATCAAGCGATTTTGCTCACAATCTATCCAATAATCTCTGCTGGCCGTCTGCAAATGGCAATTTCTGCGCTTCCGGTACTCACGTACTTTGAGACATCAGGCAACCGCATCCTCAGCAGGCATAGATTTCACTGCGGTTTCATTGGTCATCACACGACGGTTGCGCAGGAAAAACTGGAAACTGGTTGGCGCCCGCATCAGATAGCCCGGATAGGCGGCAACCAGCCGCATCAGAACCTTGAAATCCGGCAGGTAGCCCTTGGCCAGGCCACGCAACAAGGCATAGGTATAGGCGCCTTCATAAAGCTTCTGGCGGAACAGAACAGTCTCTGGATCGGCCAGTAGGATAACCGGCGTATCCTTGAGATAATTATATTGAAGCGCCAGGCAGCCCTGGATTGCCACGGATTTCGGGCTGGCCCAGGAAACGTTGGACCAGTAGAGATTGACGCCTTCCAGGCAGCTGACATTGATCTTCGGATCGATCACCGTGTCGTTGAACAGGCAAAGCTCGATCCAGAAAACATGATCCTCGCCGGCACTGCGCAGCGCGCCATTGAACCGTAAGCCGGCATTTTTCTTGAACCGGTAAACGACGGTCGATGTCTGCGGTGGGCATTCGCGGATCATCACTTCCGCAAGCTGGCCCTTGCGGAAGGCATGGTAATTGTCACCGCAGATCAGGTCTTCATCGGAAGCAAGCGCGCGGCGCGTGCCGGGAAGACTAATGAAATAGTCGGCATAATACTTACCGCGAACGTGGTTGCAGAAGAAGAAATCGCCAAAGACAAGCCCGTCCAGGGCACGTTGAATGTGGTCGTCGTGCCAGACGTCATCGGAATCGAGAAAGGCCACGTAGTTGACGGGATCGGCTTCAAGATAATCCAGCGCCATATTGCGCGCTTCGCCTGGTCCACCATTGTCTTTTTCAAGCAGAACGATGCGCAGATTGGGACCGGCTTCGAAATCAGCAAGTTCCTCTTTGGCGGAAATTGGCGAGCTATCGTCAACGATAACAACGCTTATCTCAACGTCACTGTCTAACTTCTGCGATTTAATCGATTCCAGAGCCCGGGATAAAATTCCCTTCTCTTTCTGGAAAAAGGGAATCACGACAGCAACCGATACACTCATCATACACCTCACGTTGCTTCAACGACACCCTTTGCCACGCGCGGATTTCAAGCCAAGCGCAGCCAAGATCTGTTCAGACACCATCACTGATGCCGCAGCGTTCACGGAAAAAGCATTAATACAAAATTAAGCCTACACAACATTAGCCGAGCCAGCAACATCTAGAAACGTCATTTATTGGGTCTATTTTTTTAAGAATCGCGGGAACGAAATCAGCATTACCATTATGCTACACATGTATTTTTGCGAATTTCCCGAATTGGGACAGCACTGTTTAAGCAGTAGATTTCAGAAAAACTATTCTAAATCAACATTTTGGGAGATTGATGTGTATCCTACCCCTTATTGTTGGGGATTTTTTACAAACCATAAGTGGATTTATTCTAAACGGCACAACCGATTATCATCGCATGCTTGAATGCAAAAAACGGAACTTATGGTAAATTTCCTGATAGCATCGGCCTGTGATCCATATCGAGACATAGATCGATGGATTGGCAGTGGTGCTTAGAACCCGTCTCTTCCTGCTTTCGCTCCAGTAGAGCGAGTCAGCAACGTCGTTCGCCTATACCCTGCCGAGGTAAAACCGTATTTTTCACTATCTGTTGCAGGATTGCTTAAAGCAGTTCCAACTTCGGGATCGATGCGTTAGCAGATATCACTGATATTGCCGATGCTGGAAACCAGACCATGACCAAAACTGCCGTCCAAGATGCCGTTCATGCCCTTCGCGACCTTTTCCCCGCGACACCGCTGCAATTGAGCGAGCACTTGAGCACGTTGTTCAATGCCAATATTTATCTGAAGCGCGAAGACCTGACGCCGGTGCGCTCTTACAAGGTGCGCGGCGCCTATAACTTCTTCCGCAAGGTTATTGCCAGGGGACAGATCGACAAGATCTTCGTCTGCGCCTCAGCCGGCAATCATGCGCAAGGTTTCGCCTTTGCCTGCCGTCATTTCGGCGTGCATGGCGTGGTGTTCATGCCGGTGACCACGCCGCAGCAGAAGATCGACAAGACCCGCAAGTTCGGCGCCGAGTACATTTCGATAAGGCTGGTCGGCGATATCTTCGACCAATGCTACAAGGCCGCCCGCGACTATGTGGAGGAAGCCGACGGCCTGATGGTGCCGCCCTTCGACCATGCTGACATCATCGAAGGCCAGGCAACCGTTGCGGCGGAAATTCTGGAACAACTACCGGAAGACGTAACACCCGATCTGGTGATCATGCCCGTTGGCGGCGGCGGCTTGAGTGCAGGCATGACGGGCTATCTGGCCGAAGACCTGCCTCCATCCGCCTTTCTCTTTGCCGAGCCGGTCGGCGCGCCAAGCCTCAAACGCTCACTGGAAGCAGGTGAAGTCATTACCCTGCCCAAGGTCGATAATTTCGTCGATGGCGCCGCCGTGGCGCGGATCGGCGATGCCAATTTTGCCGCCCTGAAACAGTTCCCGCCCGCTCAGGTCATGCTGGTGCCGGAAAACGCGATCTGCGGGACGATCATCGACATGCTGAATGTCGAAGGCCTGGTGCTGGAACCAGCGGGCGCCTTGGCGATTGCCACACTCGGCCTGCTGGAGCGCTCCTCCATCAAGGGCAAGACCGTGGTTCTCGTCGTCTCCGGCGGCAATTTCGATTTCGAGCGCCTTCCAGACGTGAAAGAGCGCGCCATGCGCTATGCCGGTTTGAAGAAATATTTCATCCTGCGCCTGCCGCAGCGGCCCGGCGCATTGCGCGATTTTCTCAACCTGCTCGGCCCGGAAGACGATATCGCCCGCTTCGAATATCTAAAAAAATCCGCCCGCAATTTCGGCTCGATCCTGATCGGCATTGAAACGACAGATGCCTCGAATTTTTCTGGCCTGTTACAGCGGTTCGAGGACAACGGTCTCGGCTATGAAGACATCACCGAGAATGACATCCTGGCCAATCTGATCATCTGAGGTGTTTAAAATTGCACCGCTGCCTGCTTAAAATTTAACATTTCACCACATTCAAGAGACGGCGACTGAACGCAAAAGCTGGAAAAACAAAGGATAAACAGACCAAACGCCCCAAAATGCCAGGTTATTGCCAAGTTGGCACAAGAGTTGCTTGTATACAGCCAGAGTTGGCAGCTAGGGTTCCGGCGCGAGAAGCGTGACTGGTCCGAGAGCAGCCACCGGCGGGGGAGACATCCCTGTCGGGTGCACGGCGGGATAAAAGCCCGGGAGACCTCGTTAGCCAAGGGATTGGCGGCGTTGGTCTATGCCGATCCCTTTTGAAAAAAGCAAAAGGGGAAATTCATGCGCCTGTTCTCAAAACTTATCTCTGTTTCCGCACTATCCGCAGCTTTATCGCTGGGCGGACTTGGCCCAGCCGATGCCGCGCCCAAGAAGGAGTTCAAGGTCGCCTGGTCGATCTATGTCGGCTGGATGCCCTGGGGCTATGCCAGCGACCATGGCATCGTCAAGAAATGGGCCGATAAATACGGCATCAAGATCGATGTCACCCAGTTCAACGATTACGTGGAATCGATGAACCAATACACCGCCGGTGCCTTCGATGCGGTCACGCTGACCAATATGGACGGTCTTTCCATTCCCGCCGCCGGTGGCGTCGATACCACGGCGGTCATTGTCGGCGACTTTTCCAACGGCAATGACGCGGTCATCCTCAAGGGTAAGGACAAGCTTGCCGATATCAAAGGCCAGAACGTCAATCTAGTCGAATTTTCCGTCTCGCATTACCTGCTGGTGCGGGCGCTGGAAAGCCTTAAACTGACGGAAAAAGACGTGAAGGTGGTCAACACGTCAGATGCTGATATGGTCGCCGCCTATAAGACAGACGATGTGACCTCGGTGGTCACCTGGAACCCGCTGGTCTCGACCATTCTGGAAGAGCCGACGGCGAAGAAAGTGTTCGACAGCTCGCAAATCCCCGGCGAAATCATGGACCTGATGGTCGCCAACACCGAGGTCCTCAAGGACAATCCGGATTTCGGCAAGGCGCTGGCCGGTATCTGGTATGACACGGTCAAGCTGATGATGGCCGATACAGCAGAAGGCAAGGCGGCCCGCGAGGAGATGGGCAATGCGTCAGGCACCGACCTCAAAGGCTTCGACAGCCAGTTGGCCGCCACCAAACTGTTCGACAAACCGGCAGATGCGAGCGCCTTCACCACCTCGCCCGGCCTGCCGAAAACCATGGATCTGGTGCGCAATTTCCTGTTTGAAAAAGGCCTGCTGGGCAATGGCGCACCGTCTGCCGACGTGATCGGTATCGAAATGCCTGACGGTAAGGTGCTGGGCGACAAGGGTAATGTGAAGTTCCGCTTCACCACCACCTATATGGATGCCGCCGCCAAAGGCGCACTCTGACGCATGTTCGGGGGTGGGCCATCGCCCACCCTATCCTCCCTAAGAATTCGGAGCGACAGGATGCGCTGGATCAATCAAAAACCGAGCAATGGTGCAAAACTAGGCCTCGCCACCCTGCCCTTTGCGCTGGTGCTGCTGGCCTACGCCGCAGGTTCGGCGGCACGGCTGGCGGAAAACGCCAATGACAAGCTGCTGCCGGGCTTTGCCGCCTTTGCCGATGCCATCAACCGTGTAGCCTTTACCGCCGATGCCCGCACTGGCGACTATATTCTCTGGACCGACACACTGGCCAGTCTGACACGGCTTTCCTCCGGACTTGGCATTTCGCTGCTGATCGCGCTCACCATCGGCATGGCGATTGGCATGCTGCCCTATCTGCGTGCATTGCTGTCACCCTTCGTCGCCGCCATTTCCATGGTGCCGCCACTGGCGCTGCTGCCTATTCTGTTCATCGCCATGGGTCTGGGTGAGGTCTCGAAAATCACCCTGATCGTCATCGGCGTTGCGCCGATCATGATCCGCGATCTGGCGCTCACCGCCCTTGCCCTGCCGCGCGAACAAATCATTAAGGCGGAAACGCTAGGCGGCTCATCCTGGCAGATCGCCATCAGGGTGGTCCTGCCACAGATCCTGCCACGCCTGATCACCTGTCTCAGGTTGCAGCTTGGCCCGGCTTTCCTGTTTCTGATCGCAGCGGAAGCAATTTCTTCGGATAGCGGTCTTGGCTACCGGATCTTCCTGGTGCGCCGCTACCTGTCCATGGATGTGATCTTTCCTTACGTGTTGTGGATCACGCTGATTGCCGTTGTGGCCGATGTTCTGCTCGACCGGTTGCGCATTGCCCTATTTCCCTGGTCCAACCTGGAGAAGGGCGCATGAGCGGGTTGAAGATCGACAATATCTGGAAGGAATATGGCGACCAGATCGTGCTGGAAAGCGTCTCACTGACGGTTGAGTCCCGCGCGTTCGTGGCATTGGTCGGCCCATCCGGCTGCGGCAAGAGCACGTTTCTGCGGATGCTGCTGGGGCAGGAACAACCGACCCGCGGCACCATCTTGCTGGATGGCGAACCACTGCCGAAGGAGCCAGGGCCGGACCGCGGCGTGGTCTTCCAGCGCTATTCGGTATTTCCGCACCTCACCGTGCTGGGCAATGTGCTGTTGGGTAAGGAATTGCCCGCCTCGCCATTGGCTGGTCGCCTGTTCGGCTCTGCCCGGCGCAACGCCACAGACGAGGCCCGCGCGATGATTGCCGCCGTTGGCCTTGCCGGATCGGAGGCGAAATATCCAGCTCAGCTTTCCGGCGGCATGCAACAGCGGCTGGCCTTGGCTCAGGCGCTGATCATGAAGCCGAAAGTGCTGCTGCTGGACGAACCATTCGGGGCGCTCGATCCGGGCATTCGCGCCGAAATCCATACGCTGATGAAAAAGCTCTGGCACGAAAACCCGATGACCGTCGTCATGGTCACGCATGACATGCGCGAAGCCTTTACGCTGGCCAGCCGCGTTGTCGCTTTTGAGCGTCCTCGTGATCGGCCAGAGGAAAAACAGCGCTACGGCGCCACCATCACCAAGGACATTTCCATCTGGCCGCCCCGCCAGGCGGGTACCCCTTCCATCTTTCGCCCTGACCGGGACGGCCCGGTCGCAGGAAACGGGCTTCACCGGGACGACCCGGCACATCGTCGATAGGAGACCAATCATGCATATCCGACGCTCTGCCGAAGAGATTGCCGCCAACCGGGCGCGCTATGAGGAACACCAGAAAAACGGCCTGGAATTTTCCCCGAAGGCCTTGCCGGGCAAAAGCCCGCTGCCCGCACCGGACATTGATGCGACCAACCTTATCCATAGCGAGACAATTCCCGGCGGTTGGTATTGGTCCACGCCGGTGAAACCCCATGAGACACTGCGCATCGCCCTGCCCCACGGGTTTTCAACCGTCACGCTCGTCGCCTGGAACGCGGATGACCCGTCCGAACGGCTGAACCTGCCCGATACCGTCAAGATGCAATGGACCACCGGGCTTGGCAAAGGCCGTGTGATATTTTCCGACATGGGCAAGGTGATGTTTTCGATCACCGAAGACACCAGCGGCGCGCATGATTGCCTGATGGGCGGCTCCACAGCCGCGTCCAACGCCCGCAAATATGCCAGTGCCAACAGCCAGGGCCTGCGCAATACCCGCGACAATCTTCTGATCATGGTGAGCAAGCTCGGCCTCGACAAGCGCGATATCCCAGCAGCCCTTGCCATGTTTGCCCCGGTGCGGGTCGATGCGGACGGTCACTTCCACTGGAGGCCGGAACTGCTCAATGGCGGCGATTATATCGAGCTTCGCGCCGAGATGGAGATGATTGTCGGCTTTTCCAATTGCCCGCATCCGCTCGATCCCAATCCACTCTACCAGCCCAATCCCGTTGTCATTAGCCGGATAAAGGCCAAGCCACCGCAAGCGGACGATCTTTGCCGCACGGCGACAGCCGAAGCGGTCCGTGGCTTTGAAAATAATGCGTTTGCAGCGCTGTAAGGGAGGAAACCATGTCTGAATTCAACACCACATCCCCCCTTCGCACGCCTGATACCGCGATGCAGGATCACGTCATTGCGGCGGAAGCGCCCTTTTCCACGGTGGTCAAGAAAGGTCAGATCCTGCGGATCGAGGACAGCTATGGCCAGCAGGCCATCGACACGCTGTTTTACAATGCCGAGGATTTTTCCGAGCGTTATTCCAATCAGGATACGATGCGCGAACAGGGTGCCGCCTATATTTCCACCGGCACGAAAATCATCTCCAATGAAGGCCGGATCATGCTGACCATGACCGCCGATAGCTGCGGGCGGCACGATACCTCTGCCGGGGCCTGCTCCTGCGAAAGCAATACGGTGCGCTTTGGCCATGGTACCAAATATCTGCATGCCTGCCGCGATAATTTCGTGCTGGAAGTGGCGAAATACGGCATGAGCAAGCGCGATGTGGTCGCCAATATCAACTTCTTCATGAATGTGCCGATTGAGCCGAGCGGCCAGATGACCATTGTCGATGGCATTTCCGCTCCCGGCGATTATGTCGAGCTACAAGCCGAAATGGATGTTCTACTGGTGATTTCCAATTGCCCGCAGATCAACAATCCCTGCAATGGTTTTGATCCGACGCCTGCCCGGGTTCTGGTCTGGGATAGCGAGGCCTGATCAATGTTCAAAAAGGTTCTGATTGCCAACCGGGGCGAAATCGCCGTCCGGATCATCAAGACGTTGCAGCGTCTGGGCATTGCCTCCGTCGCCGTCTATTCCGATGCCGACCGGTTTGCGCTGCATGTGCGGCTGGCTGATGAAGCCATCCGGCTTGGCCCGGCTGCGGCCAGCGAAAGCTATCTGAATGTCGAGGCGGTGATTGCCGCCTGCAAGGAAACGGGGGCTGAGGCCGTCCATCCCGGCTATGGCTTTCTCTCCGAAAATATCGGCTTTGCCGAGCGGCTAAAGGCCGAAGGCATCGCCTTTATCGGCCCGACCCCGGAAAATATCGCCAGCTTCGGCCTGAAACATACGGCACGGCAACTGGCGGCAGACAGTGGCGTGCCACTGCTGCCCGGTAGTGGCTTGCTGGACAGCGCCGAAGACGCGCTTTCAGCAGCCGAATTGATCGGCTACCCGGTGATGCTGAAATCCACGGCGGGCGGCGGCGGCATCGGCATGCAGCTTTGCCATGATGCAGCTAGCCTGCAAGCAGCCTTCGACACCGTCCAGCGCACCGCCAAGGCCAGTTTCGGCGATGCGCGGGTCTATCTGGAGCGCTTCGTTTCCAAGGCAAGGCATGTCGAAGTGCAAATCTTTGGCGATGGACAGGGCCGGGTCATTGCACTTGGTGAGCGCGATTGCTCTCTCCAGCGCCGCAACCAGAAAGTCATTGAGGAAACCCCGGCCCCCGGCCTGTCGGACGCGGTGCGCCAGCGCCTGCATGCGGCAGCGGTGTCGCTTGGCCGCTCGGTCAACTACCGCTCGGCAGGCACGGTGGAGTTCATCTACGATCCCGCCCGCCAAGAATTTTACTTCCTGGAGGTCAACACGCGGCTTCAGGTCGAGCATCCCGTCACTGAGGCGGTGTTCGGTATCGATCTGGTGGAATGGATGATCCGCCAGGCCGCCGATGGGGATGTGCTGACCGGCCATGAACATCTTGTGCCGAAGGGGGCTGCCATCGAGGCCCGGATTTATGCCGAAATGCCCCATGCCGATTTTCGCCCCAGCGCGGGCCTGCTGACGGAGGTGGTGTTTCCGAAAACGGCCCGTGTCGATGGCTGGATTGAGACCGGCACGGAGGTGACACCCTATTACGACCCGATGTTGGCCAAGCTGATCGTGTCAGGCAAAGACCGTGATGCGGCGATTGCCGCTTTGCAATCGGCGCTATCGGCAACGTCCATTTCCGGCATCGAGACAAATCTCGATTATCTGGCTGCCATTGCCGCCTCTGATCTTTTTGCCAGCGGCGATGTGGCAACCACGGCGCTGAAGGATTTTTCCTTTGTGCCTGATGTGGTCGAGGTCATCGCCCCCGGCGCCCAATCCAGCCTTCAGGAATTGCCGGGGCGGCTGGGGCTTTGGCATGTCGGTGTGCCGCCAAGCGGGCCGATGGACGCCCGCTCCTTCCGCCACGCCAACCGGCTGGTCGGCAATGGCGATGATGTGGCGGCGCTGGAACTGACTGTCTCCGGGCCGGTGCTGAAATTCTTCTCCAATGTTACCGTTGCACTGGCCGGGGCCGAGATGGCGATGACATTGGATGGCGCGCCGGTCAGGCATAACACGGCCTTTACCGTCGAACCCGGGCAGGTTCTCGCCATTGGAGGGATTTCCGGTCCCGGCCAGCGCGCCTATCTGGCGGTCTCGGGTGGTTTTGCGGCACCTGTGGTGCTTGGATCGCGCGCCACCTTCGGCCTTGGCCAATTCGGCGGCAATGCCACGGGGACCCTTAAGGCAGGCCATGTGCTGCGGCTGGCCCGCAGACCGCAACCCATCGCCACGCCGGCCGATGCGCCACCGGAGCTAACGCGCGAATGGTCGGTCGGTGTGGTCTATGGCCCGCATGGTGCGCCGGATTTCTTTCTGGACAGTGATATCGAAACGCTGTTTTCGACTGATTATGAGGTGCATTTCAACAGCGCCCGCACCGGGGTTAGGCTGATCGGCCCTGCGCCGACATGGGCGCGGCAGGATGGCGGTGAGGCCGGGCTGCATCCCTCCAACCTGCATGATAACCCCTATGCGATTGGGGCCATCGATTTTACCGGGGATATGCCGATCATTCTCGGTCCTGACGGCCCAAGCCTTGGCGGCTTCGTCTGCCCGGCGGTGATTGCCGGTGACGAACAGTGGAAGATGGGCCAGTTCAAGCCGGGCGATACCATTCGCTTTCATCCTGTGGCGCGAGATGGGGATATTGCTGCGGCTTCAGGAAGCGTAGAGCACGGGGTACCTCCAACGCCAGCTCAAATCCGCCTCTCACCGGACGCCGGTTCACCCATCCTCAGCCACAATTCCAACGGCCCCGTCTCCGTCACCTATCGCCGTCAGGGTGATAACAATTTGCTGGTGGAATATGGCGAGATGCAGCTCGACATCGCCATTCGCATGCGCGTCCACCTGCTGATGCAGGCGGTCAAGGCGGCCAAGCTGCCGGGCTTGATCGACCTCACCCCCGGCATTCGGTCGCTACAAATCCATTATGATGGCGCCAGCCTGTCGCGCACCCGGCTGCTAGGCCTGCTCAGCGAAATCGAAGCCAGCCTGCCCCCGGTGGAGGACGTGACGGTGCCAAGCCGCACGGTCTATCTGCCGCTCTCCTGGAACGACCCGGAGGCGGAACTGGCGATGCGCAAATACCAGGAGTTGGTGCGGCCCAACGCCCCCTGGTGCCCGTCCAATATCGAGTTCATCCGCCGTATCAACGGCCTTGCCGACGAGCAGGCGGTGAAGGACACCATTTTCAACGCCCGCTATCTGGTAATGGGTCTTGGCGATGTCTATCTCGGCGCGCCGGTTGCCACGCCGCTCGACCCACGCCACCGTCTGGTGACAACAAAATACAATCCGGCCCGCACCTGGACGCCGGAAAATGCCGTTGGTATCGGTGGCGCCTATATGTGCATCTACGGCATGGAAGGCCCGGGGGGCTACCAGCTGTTTGGCCGCACCATCCAGATGTGGAACACTTGGCGGCAAACGCCGGTCTTTACCCGCGACAAGCCCTGGCTGCTGGATTTCTTCGACCAGATCCGCTTCTTCCCCGTCAGCCACGATGAACTGATGGAGGCTCGCGCGGCCTTTCCGCATGGAGGCTATCCAATCCGCATTGAGGACGGCACATTTTCCTATGCAAGCTACGCGGCGGACCTGGCTAAAAATGCTGAAAGCATCGGCGCGTTCAAGCGTCAGCAACAGGCAGCCTTCGAGGCGGAGCGTCAGCGCTGGAAGGACCAAGGCCTCGACAGCTTCACCGCCGATGAGGACGCGAGCCTCAGTGCTGGCGGCGATATTCCCGACAATTGTTTCGGCGTGGAAAGCGCCGTTCCCGGCAATCTCTGGAAAGTGCTGGTGGAGGAAGGCCAGTCCGTTGCCGCCGGCGAGACAATTGCCATCATCGAATCGATGAAGATGGAGATCACGGTGACGGCCCATGCGCCGGGAATCCTGCGGGAGTTACGGGCCATTCCAGGAAAGACGATCAAAGCGGGCGACGTGATCGCCGTCCTGCAAAATCTCTGAAATAGCCTGTCGAAACACCATAAAGACCGGATATCTGGAATGAAATTTCATTTATCCGGTCAAATTTTCTACTAAAAAACCAGAGAATAGATGGAGCTTTCTCGTCCTCCGCCAGATTCGGACCGATAATCACCCATATCGGAATTGATCGACGCGGGATCGACATGTCCCGATGTCCTGACAGTTACGGAAAGGATCAGCCATACCAAGCCAGACCTGTAGCATCGATACCCTTGTCGTTCCGGGACTGAACGGTTCAGCCGCCGAGCATTGGCAGCAGCATTGGGTTGAAGACCAGCCCACCAGCATCATGGTCGAGCAGGACGATTGGGCGCATCCCGAGCTTGGTGCCTGGAAAGCCCGGCTGGAACAGCAGATTGCTTCGTGTAGGTCAGGCGCTTGGATCGTCGCCCATAGCATGGGCTGCCTTCTGACCGCCCAAATGGCCGATAGTCCGCTTCGCCATCTGATCCGTGGCGCGCTGCTGGTCGCACCCTGCGACCTGAAAACCGCCGAGAACCAACATCCCGATGTCATCCGTTTCGGTGACATGCCCTGCCAGCGCCTGCCCTTTCCCTCATTGATGATCGGCAGTAGTAACGATCCCTATATGGATACCGAAACCGTGCAGCGCACCGCGTCTTGCTGGGGCAGTCGGCTGGTCAATCTTGGCCCGGTCGGCCATATCAATCCGCAAAGCGGGTTTGGCCGGTGGAGCGAAGGCTATGCTCTTCTCTCGCAGCTGCAAACCACCGTTGAGGGCCGCCGCGCTATTCAGCCAACACTTCCTGCGAGAACGGCACCAACAGCCGCAGCTGAGCCACACGTGCATTCGCACGCCTGAACATTACATACAATTTTTTCAACCTGCCTTTGCAAGCCGAGCCTTGATTAAGGCCCCGCCTCATGATCATCATCGGAAAACCTGGATATTCCGATGACACCTGTCTCCGCCAATCTTTCCAATCCGTTGCGCGGCATGGCGCTGATGGCAGGCTGCATGCTTGTGCTGCCGGGCATGGATGCGATTGCCAAATACATGGCCAATATCGAAGCCATGTCGCCGGGGCAGATCACCTTCTACCGTTTCTTTTTCCAGCTTGCCTGCACCCTGCCGTTTCTCATCGCATTACAAGGCAGCAAAGCCTTTACCGCCAAGCGGCCGTTTCTCAACCTGCTGCGGGGCGCGTTGCATGGCGCGGCAAGCCTATGTTTTTTCGCCGCCGTCAAATATATGCCGCTCGCCGATGTGTTCGCAATCTATTTTGTCGAGCCGTTCATCCTGACAGCCCTCTCGGCGCTGTTTCTGGGCGACAAGGTCGGATGGCGGCGCTGGCTTGCCATTCTGATCGGCTTTGGCGGCGCGATGATCGTCATCCAGCCGAGCTGGGAGATTTTCGGCGCGACCTCGCTGCTGCCGGTGCTCTGCGCCTTCCTGTTTGCGCTGTATATGTTTCTCAACCGTGCCATCGGCAATGCCGATTCGCCAATGACCATGCAGACCATGTCGGGCGTCGGTGGCACAGTTTTCATGGGCTGCGCGATGCTGATTGGTCAATCCGCAGGCAGTGCCGATTTTATTCCGTCGCTTCCCACCAGCATGACCGGTCTGCTGCTGCTGGTCCTGCTCGGTGTTCTCTCCGGCCACATACACCTTCTCGTGGTGAAGGCCTTTCGCATGGCACCGCTTTCCGTGCTCGCACCGTTCCAATATTTCGAGATCATTGCGGCGACTATTCTCGGCTATGTGCTGTTTGATGATTTTCCGTCGCCGTCGAAATGGCTGGGCATTGGCATCATCGTCGCCTCCGGCCTGTTCATTCTATGGCGCGAACACCGCAGCGCCTCTGCCGACAAGGCCCTGGCTGCGACCTGAATACACCCAAAAAAGAGCAAATCCATATTCATTCTTCTGGCGGGCGAAACCAGGGCATTTTGAGTGGTTATCCGCAGCGCAGCGCATATAACGTATCGTTTCAGCGCATTGTAACCTTTTGTAAACTCCGTTCGTTATGGCGAAAGAAAGAATTGGCATTTAGATCAATCTACGGTTTCATGATGAAACGAGGTTTCGACTATGAGGGAATTTCGTCTCTCGTTTCCGGCATGTGTTATCGCCGGAAAACAGAGATTGGACCACCATGACGTGGTTCTTCTCCAGACATATGGCCTACCACATGGGGTTTGCAGCCATGAGGACGCAATGACGCTTCTGGTGCTGAACGGATGCTGTCCCGATAAATGCGCTGAATGGCAGGGCTACTTTATCGATTCCATGGCTTGCTACATTTTGCGCAAACAGCCGCCGGAAAACCGCATCGACCGATATAAGCTGCAATGGCTGATCAACACCTTCACCACCGATGGCAAGCCAAACTCGCCAATCGAACAGCGGCTTTTGCAACAGATTTCCATGATGATGGCAGATTTGCAGAGTGAGTCCGTCCAGACGCCCGACGTGGATGGTGTCAATGAAAAGACGGTCGTGAGCCGCGTTCATCCGCTGAAAAGACAGGGAAGAGAGCTGCGCAGCCGTTCCGCAAACCGCGGCCACAAAGAGGAAAAGACCTTGCCTATTCAGCAACGCAAAAAACGATTTGCGCTGGGCTGAGTTTTGAGAAAAACCCCTTCCGGACCTTGAGGCTTTGCGCAAGTCAGTGCAAAACTCCGCCGACAAGAAACCAAGGGAGACTTCTTAATGGATGTTCGTGCCGCCGTTGCCACCCAGGCAGGCAAGCCGCTTGAAATCATGACCGTGCAGTTGGAAGGCCCAAAGGCCGGCGAAGTGCTGGTTGAAGTCAAGGCCACAGGCATCTGCCATACCGATGATTTCACCTTGTCCGGCGCCGATCCGGAAGGCCTGTTTCCGGCCATTCTCGGCCATGAAGGGGCTGGCATCGTCGTCGATGTCGGGCCGGGCGTCACCTCGCTGAAAAAGGGCGATCACGTCATTCCGCTGTACACGCCCGAATGCCGCGAATGCTATTCCTGCCTGTCACGCAAGACCAATCTGTGTACCGCCATCCGCTCGACCCAGGGCCAGGGCCTCATGCCGGATGGCACCTCACGCTTTTCCATCGGCAAGGACAAGATCCATCATTACATGGGTTGCTCGACCTTCGCCAATTTCACCGTTCTGCCAGAAATCGCGCTCGCCAAGGTCAATCCTGACGCGCCCTTCGACAAGATCTGCTATATCGGCTGCGGCGTCACGACAGGCATCGGTGCTGTCATCAACACCGCCAAGGTGGAAATCGGCGCAACCGCCATCGTTTTTGGCCTAGGCGGCATTGGTCTCAACGTGCTTCAGGGCCTGCGTCTTGCCGGCGCCGACATGATCATTGGTGTCGATATCAACAATGACCGCAAGGCCTGGGGCGAAAAATTCGGCATGACGCATTTCGTCAATCCGACCGAAGTCGATGGCGACATCGTGGCCTATCTGGTCAACCTGACGAAGCGCAATGGCGACCTGATCGGTGGCGCCGACTACACATTCGACTGCACCGGCAATACCAAGGTCATGCGCCAGGCGCTGGAATCCTCGCATCGCGGCTGGGGCAAATCGATCATCATTGGCGTGGCGGGTGCAGGCCAGGAAATCTCCACCCGTCCGTTCCAGCTGGTCACCGGTCGCAACTGGATGGGGACCGCCTTTGGCGGCGCGCGTGGGCGTACCGACGTGCCGAAGATTGTAGAATGGTACATGGAGGGCAAGATCCTGATCGACCCGATGATCACCCACACCATGCCGCTCGAGGACATCAACAAGGGCTTCGAGCTGATGCATTCCGGCGAAAGCATCCGCAGCGTGGTTCTGTATTGATGGCAAATATGCCTTATCGGGTTGACGTGCGGAGACTGGATGAATTCTCCGCACGGGACCTTTATGACCTCCTGAAATTGCGCGTCGACGTCTTTGTCGTCGAGCAGAAATGCCCTTATCCCGAGCTTGATGGCAAGGATATAGATGCCCTGCATTTGCGGCTGGCAGACGGGGACGATCTCATCGCAAGCGCTCGGATTTTAACGCCGGAGGAGCCTTCCTCCTCCGTCAAGATCGGGCGCGTCGTCGTCTCGCCTTCGCATCGCGGCAAGCGGCTTGGCGATGCCTTGATGCGCGAAGCCATTGCGGCCTGTGAACAGCGTTTTCCATCAAGTCCGATAGAACTTTCCGCCCAAAGCCATCTGCAACTTTTCTATCAGTCCTTTGGTTTTCTTCCGGTCTCGGCGGAATACCTGGAAGACGGCATTGCCCATGTCGATATGGTCCGTGCCGTCTCCATTGGGAGGGCCTGAAACCAATGATCTATGTGGATGCCGATGCCTGCCCGGTGAAAGCCGAGGTGCTGAAAGTGGCCGAACGCCACGACATGCCAGTGACCTTCGTTGCCAATTCCGGCCTGCGTCCTTCGCGTGACCCGATGGTGACGAATGTTATCGTCTCCAATGGTTTTGATGCCGCTGACGACTGGATCGCCGAACGGGCTGGACCAGGCGATATCGTCATTACCGCCGATGTGCCGCTGGCGGGGCGCTGCGTCGCGGCGGGTGCTTTCGTCACCGGGCCGACCGGACGGATGTTCGATGAGACCAATATCGGCATGGCAACCGCCATGCGCGATCTCGGCGCCCATTTGCGCGAGACAGGCGAAAGCAAAGGCTATAACCGCGCCTTCAGCCCCCGCGACCGCTCGCAGTTTCTGGAAACACTGGATAGGCTTTGCCGCCGCTGCAAATCCTTCCGTCAGGACACACCCCCATTATGACCTCGAAGAAAAAGCCTCGTTTCTATGCATTGAGACGCCACAGGCACAGCCCGTTCTATGCGTCCGGTCTCCTCGGCCTTTTGACTTTGCCGGTCTTTCTGTGGATCCGCCCTGCCTTGGCCGTCGAGTCTTCGGCCATCGTGTTTTTCGTGCTCTATGTCGCGTTGATGATCAAACGCATGCCTGGCATCACCGCCGAGCGCCTGAAAAACAGCCCGCAACGCGACGATGCCCCGACCATCGTCATCCCGCTGGTCAGCCTGCTGGCGGTGGTGGCTGCGGTCGCCGCTTTGTTCAATGCCTTGAACCGGGCCGGTTCTCCCAGCCTGCTGGAAGTGTCGCTGGCGTTTGTGTCGGTCATCAGCGGCTGGTTCACCATCCATACGATGTTTGCCATGCATTACGCCCATGACTACTGGCGACATCTGACGGATGTACCCGACACCGGCCCCTCCGGCGGCCTGGACTTTCCCGACACGCCGGAGCCGGGCGGCTATGAATTTCTGTATTTCGCCTTCGTCATCGGCATGACCGCCCAAACCTCCGATGTCGCCATCACCAGCACGGCCATGCGGCGGCTGAACCTCGCCCATTCTATCGTCTCGTTCTTCTTCAACACAATCCTGGTCGCGGCAGCCGTCAACGCCGTCGTCTCGATAGCCAATTGATCAGCAGGAGCCAAATTTCATGAATATCCTGTCGCAAAACACAGCATTTGGCGGCATGCAGGGCGTGTTTTCGCACCAGTCTGATGTCACAGGCTGCGAAATGACCTTCGCGGTCTTCGTGCCACCCCAGGCCATCACAGAAAAGCGCCCGGTGCTCTGGTATCTGTCCGGCCTGACCTGCAGCCATGCCAATGTGATGGAAAAGGGTGAGTACCGCCGGTTGGCCGCAGAACTCGGCTTGATCGTCGTCTGCCCCGATACCAGCCCGCGCGGCAATGACGTGCCGGATGAGCTGACCAACTGGAAGATGGGCAAGGGTGCTGCTATGTATCTGAATGCCACCGAAACGCCGTGGGCCGAACATTTCCAGATGTACAGCTACATCACAGAGGAATTGCCCGCGCTGATTGCTGAACAGTTCCGCGCTGACATGAGCCGCCAGGGCATTTTCGGCCATTCGATGGGCGGCCATGGCGCATTGACCATCGCGCTGAAACATCCCGACCGCTTCAAGAGCTGCTCTGCTTTTGCCCCAATTGTCAGCCCGCTGAAAGCTGACTGGACGCAGGACGCTTTTGAGAAATATCTCGGTCCAGACCGTGCCCTCTGGCGTCAGTATGATGCCTGCGCTCTGATCGAGGATGGAGCGCGCTTTCCGGAATTCCTGGTGGACCAGGGCAAGGCCGATAGTTTCCTCGAAACCGGGCTACAGCCCTGGCTGCTGGAAGAGGCGGTGAAAAATACCGATATCGGCCTGACGCTGCGGCTGCACGAGCGCTACGACCATTCCTATTATTTCATCTCGACATTTATGGAAGACCATCTGCGCTGGCATGGCGAGCGGCTAGGCTAACACTCAGATAATTGAGCGGGTCTTCAAAAGATCCAGCACGATCTTCGCCCCCGCCTCTCCGGCGGGGATTTCCGTCTGCATTTTCTGCCAGACCAGATCGAAGCCCTCCACCATGGCTTGACGCTCTCGCGTGTCGGTAGACAGGCGCTCCATCCAGCGGGCCAGCGATGCACCGCGCAATTGCTCGTTCAGATATTCCGGCACCACGACATAATCGGCAATGATGCTTGGCAAGGCACCGGTCCAGGTCTTGATCCGGCTGTGCAGCAGCTTGATCAACCAATCGGTCTTGTAGGTCGAGACAACAGGCACGCCAGCCAGGCAAAGCTCCAGCAGCACCGTACCTGAAGCAGCAATGGCCGCATCCGCCTCAGCAAAGGCTCGCCACTTGGCGTCCTCCCCAACAACCACGTCAGGCTTTTCTTCCCAATTGGCTACAGCTTCACGCACCTGACGCTCCCGCCGTGGCACGGTCGGCAGCACAAACCGCGTCGGCCCGTTGCGCTCAACGAAAATCCGGGCTGCATCCCGAAACACCGGCGCCAATGCTGAGACTTCCGCGCCGCGCGACCCCGGCAGCAGCATGATGGTTTTCGGCTCCTCTGCGGCGGCGAGCGGACGCAGCAGCCGGTCTGCCCGACAGACGAGCATAGCGGGACTAGTGACCAGTCGATGACCGACAAAATGCGTTTCCGGCCCGCCAAGTCGCTGCATCACGGCTGGCTCGAACGGCAGGACGGCCAGAACGCTATCGACATAGGCCAGCATGGCCTTGGCCCGATATTCCTTCCATGCCCAGACACTCGGGCAGACATAATTGACCACCGGCATTGTCGGGCAGGCCGCCCTCACCTTTTTCGCCACGCGATGGGTAAAATCCGGGCTGTCGACGATCAGCAGCAAATCTGGCTTGGCTGACACAATCGCTTTGGCGGTCCTGCCGATCAATGTCAGGAAACGCGGCAGCTTTGCCAGGACCTGGGTAATGCCCATGACCGACAATTCCGAAAAATCAAACAGTGAGGTCAGGCCCTGGGATTCAAGTGCCGGTCCACCGACGCCGATAAGCGTGATCTCCCCATCATAGCGCTGCTTCAGCGCCGCAATCAGGTCAGCACCCAGCAAATCGCCGGAGACTTCACCGGCAATGACCGCGATCTTCAGTGGCCGGTTTTCCATGATCCATCTCCCTCAGGCCAGGCCTAATCAGGCTTCACCCTCATGTTAGTCTAATCGGGCTTCGCCCTCAGGTCCCAATTCAATACCGGAGATAAAAATACCCGCCGCATCTGCCTGTCTCAAGGTTTCCTGGCGTTGCAAAAGCAGCGCCCGTCCGGCCTGAACCGCAATGCCGGAAAGCCCAGCACGAGCGGCATTTTCGATGGTCGACTGTCCGATGGTCGGCAGGTCGGCGCGAATATCCTGCTGCGGCTTACACAGCTTGACCAGCACACCGCGCCGACGCGATGAAATTCGCCCTTCGGCCCGAAGCTCGGCGACCCGCTGTAACATGCGGTCCGTTCCTTCAACACCTTCAAGAGCAACGATGCGACCGCCGACGCTAACGGCGCCCTGGCCAACATCCAACCGGCCCAAGGCATCAGCGGCCTTTGCAGCGGCGGCAATGTCGCGCCTATCATCATCTGTCGGTCGGGACGCACCGAGTGGCCCAAGCTCCGCCAGCAGTTGCGGCGCAATCTCATGCGCACCGACCACCCGGCAGCCCTGCGACTCGATCAGTTGAATGACCATTTTCAACACGGCATCATCCCCACCCGACAGCAGGGTTTTGACCGCAAAAGGCAGCTTCACCAAAAAACGAAGATTAACGTGGATCTCTTTGAAATTCGGACGCTTTTTAACACCACCAGACATCACCACCCGTTTGATGCCATGTCGCTTTATCAGGCTCGACAGGCCTGCCATGTCGCCGACCCCGATCACGGCAGACTGGAAACCCTCCCAGCGCTGGTCCGCCTCGTTTTTCAGCGGCAGGATGAAGGGATCTTCACCCGCCGTCCGCGCCGCTTCGGCGACATAGACCGGCAGCATGCCGCTGCCGGCAATGATGGCGAGACGCCCCTGCGGGCCGCTCATCCCTCAGCTCTTGCCACGAAACGGCGACGAGAGCGCCCGGTCGCTTTCGGCAACAATGAAATCCAGGATTTCAATCACCTCGGCGCAATCGGCAAACTCTTCGCGAATGGCCGCAGCCTTTTCACGAATAGCACCTTCTTCATCGAACAATGCCTTATAGGCCTTACGGACGCGGTGAATGGTGGCGCGTTCCACCCCGGCCCGGGTCATGCCGACCACATTCAATCCACCCAGCAGGCCGGGATTGCCGTTCAGCATGCCATAGGGAATGACATCATAGCTACAAGCCGACAGACCGCCGATAAAGGCCTGCCGTCCGATACGGGTGAACTGGTGAACGGCGGAACCGCCGCCGAGAATGGCCCGGTCGCCGATTTTCACATGGCCAGCCAGCATCACGTTGTTGGACAGAATGATATGATTGCCGAGCTGACAATCATGTGCCACGTGCGAATTGGCCAGGAACAGATTATTGCTGCCGACCACTGTGTGCCCTCCGCCTTCCACCGTGCCGCAGTTGATCGTCACGCCTTCACGTATCGTGCAATTGTCGCCAATGGTCAGGGTTGTTTCTTCGCCTGCATGATGGATGCTCTGTGGCTCTCCGCCAATCACCGCATTGGGAAATATCCGGCTATTCTTGCCGACAGTGGTTTTCCCCGTCAGCACCACATGCGACAAAAACTCAGCACCATCGCCCAACACGACCTTGGGACCGATATGGCAGAACGGTCCTATCGTGACATTTTCCCCGATCACCGCGCCATCTTCGATGACGCTGGAGGGATGAATGCGGGCACTGGCTGGAATAACAGTCATTGGGCTTCCTTATTGACGATCATTGCCCCGATATCAGCTTCTGCCACAAGCGCGCCATCCACCTTGGCATCGCAGTGGAACTTCCACACATTACCGCGCTGTTTCTGCTTGGTGACATGGAACTCCACACGGTCGCCCGGCACCACAGGCTTGCGGAACCTGGCGTTGTCGATCGTCATGAAATAAACGAGATCGCCAGCTGTGCCAGCCTTGCGGGCACAGATCGCCCCAGCCGTCTGCGCCATGCCTTCGATCAGCAGCACCCCTGGCATGATCGGCTGCTCGGGAAAATGTCCGGTAAACTGTGGTTCGTTTGCGGTTACATTCTTGATACCGATGGCCGCATTGTCGCCATCGATGTCGATGATGCGATCCACCAGCAGGAAGGGATAGCGATGCGGCAGGAGCTTCATGATCTCCAGAATATCCGCGCGTCCCAACTCTTTCTGCTCAACGGTCATTTCTGCCCCTTTCCAACCTTCGACTTGCCTTCAGACCGTCCCATGATCTGGGCGCAATCCCTGAGAAAATCCCCAAGCGGACGTGCCGGAATACCACCGAATTTCTCGCCCGGCGGAAGATCGCCAATAACACCGCTCATCGCGGCAATTTGAACACCGTCACCTATCTTGATATGGCCATTAACGCCAGAGCCACCACCAATCAATACGCCATCACCAATCACCGTGCTGCCGGCAATGCCAACTTGCGCAACGATGCCACAATGGCGACCAATGCGGACGTTGTGAGCGATCTGGACCTGATTATCGATCTTGGTTCCTTCACCGATCACCGTGTCATCCATCGTTCCACGGTCAATCGTCGTATTGGCGCCGATTTCCACATTGTCCTGGATGATCACCCGGCCGATCTGCACAATTTTCACCATGCCACGCGGGCCTGGCGCATAACCAAAACCGTCCTGGCCGATGCGTGCCCCGTTATGGATGATAACGCCATTGCCGATATAGCTAGCAATAATACTGGTGCCTGCTGCAATCGAACAATCGCGGCCGATCTTGACACCACGGCCAATCACTGCGCCCGCGCCAATCAGACTGCCTGCGCCGATTTCCACATCCGCACCGATCACCGCCATTGGCTCGACCACAACCCCGTCCTCAAGACGGGCCGTCGGATCGACAAAGGCCGCAGGGGAAATGTCAAGAGCGCCTGGCCGGGCCACAGGCAAGGGCTGTTTGCCCTCCGGATGCAGGAACTGCCCTGCCAGGGCAAAAGCCGCATGGGGGTTTTTGATCAACAGGACCGGAATATGCTCAGGGATCAGCGAGCGCAGCGCGGCATCGCAAAGGATTGCCCCAGCGTCACAGGTTTCGAGTTCGGCTTTGTTGCGCCTCGACAGGATATAGCAAATATCGCTCGGCTTTGCCCGATAGACCGGTGCCACCGAACGAATGACGCGGTCGCCCGCCTCATCCTGTAACAGTTCCGCCCCAAGACGGTCCGCCAGTTCTTTCAAACTGACGCCCGCGTGGGGCGGATAAAAAGTTTCATGCTCCATCACACCAATGTCCCAGACGAGTGAATTTGTCTGAGGTTCGGACTATAGAAATCAGAACTGGTTCGCAATGGAGAATCGGAACTGCTGCACCTTGTCGTAATCTTCCTTGAGGATAGGCTGTGCGTAATCGAAGCGCAGCGGACCGAAAGGAGATGCCCAGACGATACCGGCACCAACAGACGCACGCCAAGCCATGTCTGTGCCCTGTGCGCCAGCGCTGTTCTTCACTTCATTGCCGTAAAGCGTACCAGCATCCGAGAAGACTGCGATACGGAAGCCTGCATCCTGCGGAACGCCCGGAATAGGCATGCTCGCTTCAGCAGAGGCGGTGAAGTAGGTGGTGCCACCCAAGGAGTCGTCGTTGCTGTTCGGCATGCGAACACCGATACCATTGTTCTCAAAGCCGCGGATTTCCTTACCGCCAATTTGGAACTGGTCGAAGACATTCAGGTTGTCGCCTGTAGCCATAACATGGCCGGCGCCGGCAGAAAGCGAACCGATAATATCATGTTCGTCCGACAGGCTCTTGAAGATACGAGCCTTACCATAGACCTTGTAGTAATCGGAATCGCCGCCGAGACCAGCAAACTCTTGGGTGAACGTCGCGTAAATACCTTCATGCGGCAGATTGCGATCGTCCAGCGTATTATAGGTCAAGGTCTGCGAAACCGAAGACACGACCCATGGGCTGCCGTTGATCAGATCCTTATAAGGCTCCGAAAGCGCAGTTCTCCAGGCATCGACGCCCTCATACTTGATCTGCTTGTAGGTATAGCGGAACGTCGTTGCCAGATTTTCGGTAATCGGCGCTGTGACGCGCAGGGTGCCACCCTGTTCGTTGTAATCGTAATAATCGTTGCTGCTCGTGCTGCTCTTGAACAGATCGAAACCAACAGCAAGGCGATAGCCTAGGAAATAGGGCTCGGTAAACGACAGGTTGTAGGTCTGGCTGTCGTCCGTACCGGCACCAGCCGCAATACGGATATACTGACCGCGACCGAGGAAGTTCTTTTCTTCCACCGAAGCTTCCAGGATCAGGCCATCGCCACCAACGGAATAGCCAGCGCCGATACCGAAGGAGCCAGTCGACTGATCTTCAACATTGACGACAATGATGACGCGGTCAGGCGAACTGCCCTGAGCCGTCGTGATGTTGACCGAGCTGAAATAGCCCAGCGCTTCAAGACGACGCTTGGCGCGGGTAATGACTTCCTGGTTGAAAGCATCGCCTTCGCTGATGTCGAATTCGCGACGAATAACGTAATCGCGTGTCCGTGTATTGCCCTTTACCTCGATACGCTCGACATAAGCACGCTCGCCCTGATCGACCATATAGGTGACACCGATCGTGCCATTGCCCATATCGCGATTGCCACGCGGAACGACGCGGGCAAAAGGATAGCCCTTGGCAGAGACGCGCTGGGAAATTGCTTCCATCGACTTCTGAATTTCGCGAGCACTGTAGACGCCGCCCGGAGACGTCGTCACAAGACCCTTCAACTCAGCCGGGTCAACGCCCTCCACAGAGCTTTCGACATTGATGTCGGAGAATTTGTAACGCTGACCTTCGTCAACCGTGATGTTCACGGTGTATTCGTTGGTCTGCTCGTTGAGCGACGCATCCGAAGAAATGATCCGGAAATCGGCATAACCATGATTGTAGTAGAACTGACGCAGCGCTTCCTCGTCAGCCTTCAACTTGTCGTCGTTATAGACATCCTTACGGGTCAGGAACGACAGAGGATTGGACTTCTTGGTGCTGATAACAGCCGCAAGACGGCTATCGCCATAAGCGTGATTGCCGACGAAGTTGATGGCACCGATTTTGGTACGGTCACCTTCGTTGACGACAAAGGCGAGATTGACGCGACCCTGGCCAACTGGCGAGGTCTGTGTCGTCACTTCAACTTCGCTGCGGCCGATGGCGGCATAGGCCTGCTTGATACGGGTAATATCGGCCTGGATGAGTTCCTGGCTATAAGGACCGAGCGGCTGTGTCTGGACAACAGTCGACAGCTTGTCGTCTTTGATCTTGCGGTTGCCGTTGAACACGACCTGGTTGACCAACTGGTTCTCGTTGACCGTCACCACAAGCGCACTACCGGAAACCGAAATCTTCACATCGGAAAAATAACCCGTAGCGTAAAGACGCTTCACCGAATCATCGATGTCGGAATTGGAAAAGGCCTTTCCAGGCTGGATCGTCAAGTTGGAACGAACAGCCTCCGTCCCGACACGCGTCGCGCCACGCACATCGATCCGCTGGATCAACGCCGCATTGGCAACAGAGGCAGATGCCACAACGGCGAGGCCTGCACTTAACGAAACTACACCAGCAGACAGCGCAATCGCTGACACCGCGTTCAAAAACTTTGAACCAGCCTTCATGTGAACTTCTAACCTTTTTTCCGTTGTCCCTCGGTCTTTAAACCGACTCCGGTCCGTTGGTGGTTTTAACCGCTTTTGCTCTACAAGCAAGACCAGTGGTTAATTTCCATTTACTTCGTTTCAACACGTGGCGTATTCGCCACTACCAAGTTGAAACATCGTAAACAAATCCTTATCATCAATGCAAGAACCACTCAGCCAATCAACCGGCTGATATCGTTCCATGTAGCGAACACCATCAGCGACAGAATCATGACCATCCCTACCTTGAACGCGATTTCCTGCGCACCGGCACTGACTGGTTTTCCACGTACTGCCTCTAGCGCATAGAGGATTAAATGGCCGCCATCAAGCACCGGAACCGGCATAAGGTTCAGTAACCCAATGGAAACCGACAAAACTGCCGCCAATTGCAGCAAAGCAACAGCACCCAAGGTGGCAACCTGACCAGATGCCTGCGCAACCCTGATAGGCCCCCCCAGCTGATCGGCATTCATCCGCCCGGCAAACAGGTTAGCGAGATAATCATAGGTGCCGGTTACGATATTCCAGGTCTGCTCGACGCCAGCACGGACCGAATCGATCGCCCCAAGCTTTTCAACGCGAAAATTGCCGCTGGCAGCCGTGGTCATGATACCGATCTGACCGACTTCCATCTTGTTGCCAAAGCGGTCGGTGGTCTCGGTCCGGCGCGGGGTCATCGACAGATCTAACTGGGACTCACCACGCTTGACCGTGACGACGATTGGCACAAGCGGGCGAACGCTCACATAGCGCACCACATCATCGAAGGTCTTGACGCTGCTACCATCAAGCGCAACCAGCACATCTCCTGGCTGCACACCGGCTTCGGCAGCAGCACTAAGCGGCTTGACCTCTGCCACGACAGGATCGGAAACGGGTTTTCCATAAAGGCTGAAGGTTACCGAAAAAATTAAAATTGCCAGCAGGAAATTAGCGATTGGCCCCGCGGCTACGGTGGCGGCTCTTTTCCACAATTTTGCACCGTTCAACGTGCGGGCGCGGTCCTCTGGGCTCAACGCCTCAAACTCGGCGGCATCGGTCTTGCTGGACGCATCGGCATCACCGAAGAAGCGCACATAACCACCCAGCGGAATGGCGCTCAGCTTCCAGCGCGTGCCATGGCGGTCATTGAAACCGATCAGCTCCGGGCCGAACCCCAGCGAGAATGCGAGAATCCTGATACCCGACCAGCGCCCAACCAGATAATGGCCCATTTCATGCACGAAAACGATCAGTGACAGGACCAGAACGAAGGGAATGATATAACCCGTCAGGAAACCGATAACAGCCATAGGACGCCCTTCTCATATACTCGCTTTACCTATGCGCCAGATTGGCACCGCCGTAAAGGATACACATCACCATCAGCGATGGCGGAAACCGACAGACAGTCAAACGTTAGTCAGTGACCGGCGAAATCGAACAATAGACCGCCAACCGAATCGGTCACTCCGTTGTTGATTGCAGCAACGATCATAGCAATCAGAAATGCCGCGAAGCTTGCGGTCGCCAGCCCGTCGACGCGATCCATCACGCCGCCGTGGCCGGGAATCAGATGACTGGAATCCTTGGCCCCGCAACGGCGCTTGACGAAGGATTCGAACAGGTCTCCCATTTGACTACAAATGGACAAGACCAGCGCCAACGCAGGTATCCACCAGCCATAGACCGTGAAATAGGATGCCGTGACCGCGTACCCGCCGATGATGGCCGCCACGGTGCCACCGATGGCACCGGACCAGGTCTTGCCCGGCGATATGCGGGGCGCCAGCTTTGGGCCACCGAGCGTGCGCCCGACGAAATAGGCGAAAATATCCGTGCTCCAGACAATAACGAAGACAAAAAGCATAGCGACAAAGCCGATCGCATCATCATCGCGAATGGCCGCCAACGTCACGATACAGGCTCCGGCATAAAATACGCCACCAGCAAGCCACCAGGACCAGCGACGCAAAAATGTAAGGAAAACCAGCGTCAGAGTGAAACCGGAAAGCAAGGGTAGGCTCAAAGAGGTATCGCCCGCCACGACATTGCCGGCAATGACGGCAACAGAAAGCCAGCCGATGGCAAGGCCACGGATACTGACCTCGCCAAGCCGAGTCATCGTCGACCATTCCCAGAACACGGCAAGGCCGATCAAAGCGGCGAGCCCCCGGAAAGGCAGACCACCGGTCCAGGTTGCGGCGAGCACCACCACGACCATGACGATGGAAGACAAGATACGGAGCCTGAGTTCTCTGGTCATGGCCGGCTACGATCCAGCAACAACGGCGCCGGCAGATGCCAGGCCGCCGAACCGCCGATTGCGGGAGGCATAGAGTTCCAAGGTCGCCAGAAAGCTCTCGCGGCTAAAATCGGGCCAATATTCCGGCACGAAGATCAATTCGGAATAGGCGGCCTGCCAAAGCAGGAAATTCGACAGGCGTTCCTCGCCGCTGGTGCGAATGATCAGATCGGGATCGGGTATTCCCGCCGTATCCAATCTGGCGGAAATCGCCTCTGGTGTAATGGCGCTGGCAGGTAAAAGTCCTGCCTGTACATCGCGTACCAGGGCTGAAACCGCCCTGGTCATCTCATCGCGCGCACCATAATTGAAGGCAATCACCATGGTCATGCCGGTATTGGTGCGGGTGGTCTCCTCTGCCTCGATGAGCAGCTTGAGAATATCGCTCTTCAGCGTACTGCGCTCACCAATGATCCTTACCCGTACGTTGTTGGCACGAAGCTCGGCAAGATCGCGGCGCACGAAGGTCTTGAGCAAACCGAACAGGTCGGTGATCTCGGTTTCCGGCCTGCGCCAGTTTTCCGACGAAAACGCAAATAGGGTCAGGTAGCGCACGCCGATTTCGCCTGCCGTACGAACCACTGTCTGCAAGGCTTCCATTCCCTGCCGATGGCCATAAGCGCGCGGCATGCCGCGCTGATTGGCCCAGCGTCCGTTGCCATCCATTATGATGGCAACGTGCTCGGGAACGGCGGAACTATCCAAAGTCGTCATATCAGGTCCTGCATTGGCGTCGCAGAGAAGGCGAAATGTGCAGATTAGACCTGCATGATTTCCTTTTCCTTTTCAGCAAGCAAGCGATCGATATCGGAAATCGTGTCATCCGTCATCTTTTGCAGCTTTTCCGAAAGGCTTCGCGCATCGTCCTTGCCGATTTCGCCATCCTTTTCCGCCTTCTTCAGGCTGTCCATGCCGTCGCGGCGAACATGGCGGATCGCGACTTTCGAGTTTTCGGCATAACCATGCGCCACTTTGACCAGCGACTTGCGGCGCTCTTCATTCAGTTCCGGCAAAGGAATGCGCAGGTTCTGCCCGTCGACAATCGGATTGAGGCCAAGATTGGATTCCCGAATTGCCCTGTCGACTGCACCGACCATGCTCTTGTCCCAAATAGACACGCCCAGCATGCGCGGTTCCGGCACGGTGATATTGGCCACGGTGTTCAGCGCTACGCGCGAACCATAGGCTTCAACCATGACCGGGTCGAGAATATTGGCCGAGGCGCGGCCAGTACGCAGCGAGGCGAGGTCGCTCTTGAATGCGTTGATCGCGCCATCCATGCGGCGCTTGATATCGTTGAGATCAATACCTGCTGTCATCTTACAGTCTCCGACAATTCTTCAGTGACGCCTTGAAAACGTGAAACGATCCGTCTGTCAATCGGTCCCGGCTGCCATTCGCCTCCGTCAATCGTCATTAACGACTGTTTTCACACCGCCGCCTTGCAGGATGGCGCTGAAGCCACCTTTTTCGTGGATGGAGAAGACGATGATCGGGATCCGGTTTTCCCGCGCCAGGGCAACGGCGGTCACATCCATCACTGCCAAGCCCTTTTCGAGCACTTCAGCATGGGTAATGTGGTCGAAACGGGTGGCTGTCGGGTCCTTTTTCGGGTCGGCGGAATAGATTCCATCCACTTGGGTGCCCTTGAAAATCGCCTGCGCACCCATTTCGGCAGCCCGCAATGCAGCGGCAGAATCGGTGGTGAAGAATGGATTGCCGGTGCCGCCAGCGAAAATCACCACCCTGCCCTGCGACAGGTGATGAACTGCGACGCGCTGCGAAAAACTCTCACAGATTTCCGGCATAGCAATGGCTGAAAGCACCACGGTATCGATGTCCAGCTTGCGCAGCGAGGTTGCCAGCGCCAGCGCATTGATGACCGTGCCGAGCATGCCCATATGGTCGCCGGTTACCCGGTCGCCGCCCTTGGAGGCAACGGCCACGCCGCGAAAGATGTTGCCGCCGCCGACCACGACGCCGACTTCGACGCCCATGGCGCGCGCCTCTGCGATATCGCCGGCGATCCGGTCGGCAACCGCGACATCAATGCCGAATCCCTGGCTGCCCATCAGGGCTTCACCGGAGGCTTTGAGAAGAACTCGTTGATAAATGGGCTTGGAGGTCATGGTCTCTCCTGGAATTGAACCTGCCGCCTGATGAAACACCCCGGCTTGAAGACCGGCGGACGATGAAACAGAGGCCGCAATGGTGAAAAACGTCACGAAATGTGCCGCAGCGGACAAGAAGCGCGGGCGCCAGCAATGCCGGATACACGAAGGGCACCGCGTTGTCACGCGATGCCCTTCGTTTTCCCATGATTGGAATGTTTTACGGTAAAGAGCGATCAGCCCTTGGCGACAGCCGCCACTTCAGCGGCGAAATCGCTTTCTTCCTTCTCGATGCCTTCACCCAGCAGCAGGCGGGCGATGCCGGTGATTTCGATCGGCGCGCCGACGTCCTTTTCGGCTTCCTTGAGGGCAGCAGCAACGGTCAGGTCGGGGTTGATGACGAAAGCCTGCGACAGCAGGGCAACGTCTTCGAAGAACTTGCGCATCCGGCCTTCAACCATCTTTTCGATGATGTTGTCCGGCTTGCCCGATTCGCGCGACTGCTCGATGAACACATTGCGCTCGCGTTCGGCAACAGCGGCATCTACTTCTTCAGCGCGCACGGCCAGCGGATTGGTGGCGGCAACATGCATGGCGATCTGACGGCCGATGGTGTTGAGAGCGTCCTTGTTGCCGGTCGACTTCAGGGCAACCAGCACGCCGAGTTTGCCGAGGCCGTCCGATACAGCGTTGTGAACGTAGGTGGCGACCACGCCGTCCTCAACCTTCAACTGGGTTGCACGGCGAAGCGCCATGTTCTCACCGATCGTCGCAATCGCATCCTTGATCGAATCAGCAACCGTCTTGCCGGTGGCTGCATAGTTTGCAGCATTGATTGCGTCGACAGTGCCGTCGGTGGAAAGTGCTACGGCAGAAATGCCGCGAACCATGTCCTGGAAGGCGTCGTTGCGGGCAACGAAGTCGGTTTCGGAATTCACTTCGACGACAACGGCGGTGGTGCCGGCGCTGGCAATACCGATCAGGCCTTCGGCTGCGGTACGGCCGGACTTCTTGTCGGCCTTGGCAATGCCCTTGGCGCGCAGCCAGTCGATGGATGCTTCCATGTCGCCGCCGTTTTCAGCCAGCGCCTTTTTGCAATCCATCATGCCTGCGCCGGTCTTTTCGCGCAGTTCCTTCACCATTGCAGCAGTGATCTCGGTCATTGTTTGCCTCTTTGTCTGTTCAGGGGCGGGCCAAAGGACAGATGCCTGAAACCGGCGCCCGGATTGGGCACGACTTGTACCCGGAAATGTTACAGCGTGATGAAATTGGGTCATCACGCAAACGGGGAAACCGCAAGGCGGCTCCCGCAAAAGGGAAGCCATCCAAAAGAGCGGGCCGCCGCACAGCCTGACGCTGACGGGCGGCCCATCAATCTTTTGTCGAAGGCGGGGCAAGCCCGCCTTCCTGCATCCGATGGCATCAAGCCTCGGCAGAGCCTTCCAGAGCCGGCTCGATAGGAGCTTCGACCATGGCGCCGATATCACGGCCAGACGAACCCTGCTGACGAGCGATACCATCGATGGCAGCGCGCGAGATCAGGTCGCAGTAGAGAGCGATGGCGCGCGAAGCGTCGTCATTGCCCGGGATCGGGTAATCGATCAGGTCCGGATCGCAGTTCGAGTCGATGATGGCAACGACCGGAATGCCCAGGCGCTTGGCTTCATCGATAGCGATCTTTTCCTTGTTGGTGTCAACGATCACCATCAGGTCAGGGGTGCCGCCCATGTCGCGGATACCGCCGAGAGCCTTGTCAAGCTTTTCGCGTTCGCGCTCAAGGTTCAGACGTTCCTTCTTCGTGAAGCCCTGGGCTTCCGAATTCAGGATTTCGTCGAGCTTGCGCAGGCGCTGGATCGAGTTTGAAATGGTCTTCCAGTTGGTCATCATGCCGCCGAGCCAGCGGGAATTGACGTAATACTGGGCCGAACGCTTGGCAGCATCGGCGATCAGGTCAGAGGCCTGACGCTTGGTGCCGACGAACAGAACGCGACCGCCACGGGCAACCGTGTCAGAGACGACCTGCAGGGCGCGCGACAGCATCGGTACGGTCTGAGCCAAGTCGATGATGTGAATGTTGTTACGATCGCCGAAGATATACGGCTTCATCTTCGGGTTCCAGCGATGTGTCTGGTGGCCGAAGTGAACGCCAGCTTCCAGAAGCTGACGCATGCTAAAATCAGGCAATGCCATGCCTTTTCTCCTTTTCCGGTTGAACCCCCGTGAAGCAAACAGCGTCTTTTTCAAAACGCCACCGGGCGGAACGGACCGGATGTCTCCCGGCCTATCCCAAGCTTCACGTGTGGAATGCCGGTCGCCATAGAACGATTTGATGGCCAAGGCAAGTGTAGGGCCAAGAAAAAGCCTGCAATTGCTACTTTTGCGCCTTGCAGGCTGTCGGTGGCAGCAATTCCAACTTGGAAAGCTTGCCTGTCAGGACAACATCACCGTAATCCAGCGTCAGATCCCGCGTCACCCCATTGTCATAGAGATCGAAGGACTGGGTATAGACTGGCAATTGATCGCCATTCGACTTGTCGTCGTAATAGGCGATAGCGACCGGCCAATAGGTACGGCCCGACAGGGGGTCCTTGGTATCGCTCGTCAGCTTTTTCGATGTGCCCAGCACCGTTGTGGTCAAATAGCTCTTGTCGCCGTCTTCCGTGCCATCAAACACACGAGCCTCGAAGAAGCGATTGCCCTTCCTGGCCCTGTCGATCATATCGAGCATATGTTGCGCCGGGAATCGCGCCGAGGCCATTTCCAGCTCCTTCTTCTGCGGCTCTTTCAACTCGATACGCAGACCATCGGTTTTTGCCGCAGCGGCCCCTTTGACATCCTTGTCCAGCTTATCGTCGGTGAAACTTTTCGATTCGAAATCGAACCGTCTGGCTGCCATGTCCTCGAAAGTCCGAACCTGCTGGTCGGTGACGCTGACCTGATCGCCGGTCTCGATTTTGGTGACGAATCGGAAGCTGGTGGAATAACCGTCACAGGCCGAACCGTTGAACTCATAGACCATCCGGCCGCTCATATTGTCGACGCCGGACTGGTCTGTCGCCTTTTTCAGCTGGATATCATAGGTGGCGCGATGTGGCGCAAGATCGCCTACAGCCTGCGGATCGACCTTCACGGATGTCACCGCGGTGTTTGCCGTCAATGCCATAACAAGGGCCAAGGTCAACTGCGGCATCGATATTCTCCTGTTGCGGTCTGGCTTGATGCTATAAGAACTGAGTTGTCAAAAGCGAGGCGCTTACGCAACTTGCCTGAGTTTATCACCACGTTTCCGTTTTCATGCTAGCTGGGATTTGATCATGTCCGACACTATCGACAGCCGCCTTGCCGCCCTTGGCATTACCCTGCCCCAGGCCGCAGCACCTGCTGCCAATTATGTACCCTATGTCATCAGCGGCAACCTGCTTTATCTCTCCGGCCAATTGCCAATGGAAGCCGGCAAAATTGCCGTGACCGGCCTGGTCGGCAGCGATGTGGACCTGGCTTCGGCCCAGCGCGCCGCAGAACTGTGCGCCATCAATATTCTGGCCCAGGCAAAATCGGCGCTGGACGGCGACCTTTCCCGCATTGTCCGAGTCATCAAGCTCAACGGCTTCGTGGCCTCAGGCCCCGGCTTTACCGATCAGCATCTGGTGATCAACGGCGCTTCCAACCTGATCGCCTCGGTGCTGGGTGAGGCTGGCAAACATGCGCGCGCCGCCGTAGGCATGGCCGCCCTGCCGATGAACGCCGCTGTCGAGATCGATGCCATCCTGGAGATCCGCCTGTGACGGATGCCAGCTGGATCAAAGAAACGCCGGTTGCCCATCGCGGCTTTCACGACCAGAACAAGCTGGTCTGGGAAAACACCCTGTCGGCCGCCGCCCGCGCCATAGAGGCCGGCTTCGCCATCGAATGCGACCTGCAATACACCACGGACAGCGTACCGGTGGTGTTTCACGACGACGACATGCAGCGTCTGTGCAACATGACCGGCGACGTGCGCGCCCGTACCTCGGCAGAACTGAAAATGATGTCGGTCGGCGGTACAGCCGACAAGGTGCCGACGTTGCGGCAATTGCTCGATCTGGTCAAGGGCCAGGTGCCACTGGTCATCGAGCTGAAAGGCCGGCTCGGCGACGACGAGGGCTTTGTCGAAGATGTGCTGGAGGTTCTCACCAGCTACCAGGGCAAAGTCGCGCTGATGAGCTTCGACCATCATCTTTTGAAAGAGTTGAAGGCCAATGATTGCCCCTACCCGGTCGGACTGACCGCCGAGGGCGCCAAGCCGGAAAACTTCTTTGTCCATGACGAGGCCATGCATCTGGGTCTGGATTTCATCTCCTATTGCGTCGCCCATCTGCCCAACAGCTTCATCGAAGCACAGCGGCAGAAAAACATTCCAGTGATCACCTGGACGGTGCGGGATGAAATCATGCGCGCTCACACCTATACTTATGCAGATCAGATGACGTTTGAAGGCTTTGACCCACGCGAGACCGTGGCATCATAACCTTGTAATGGAGTGGCATGACACAAGAGGTCATCATTCGGGTTGAGCAGTCCTTCAAGGCCATCAACCAAAGCGCATGGAACAGGCTTTCCGGTGCCGCCAAGGCATCGGGAGGCGAAGCCTATAATCCTTTCAACAGTTGGGCCTATCTTTCGGCTTTGGAAGAATCGGGCTCTGCCACCGCCAAAACCGGCTGGCTTGGTCATCATCTGCTGATGGAGGATGGCGACGGGCTATTGCTTGGTGCCATGCCCTGCTATCTCAAGAGCCATAGCCGGGGTGAATATGTGTTCGACCAGGGCTGGGCCGATGCATTCGAGCGGGCGGGCGGGCAATATTATCCGAAATTGCAAGCCTCAATTCCGTTTACGCCAGCGACCGGCCCGAGGCTAATGGTTGCAGATGGCGTCGAGCCGGAAAGCGCCCGAGCATCGCTGGCCGCCAGTTTTGCGGAAATATCCCGCAAGCTCGGCGTCTCCTCGGCCCATGCGACCTTCCTGCCGGAAAACGAGCTCGAGCATTTCGAGGATGCGGATTTCCTGCACCGGCTGGATCAGCAATTCCACTTCATCAACCAGGGCTACGCCAATCACGACGCCTTTCTGGAAACGTTGGCGTCGCGCAAACGCAAGGCCCTGAAGAAAGAGCGGCGGGCGGCGCTGGAAAACGGCATTACCATCGATTGGCTGACCGGCAGCGACCTGACCGAAGCAATCTGGGATCAGTTTTTCACCTTCTACATGGATACCGGCAGCCGAAAATGGGGCAAGCCCTACCTGACCCGGCAATTCTACTCGCTGATCGGCGAGCGCATGGCTGAGGACATTCTGCTGGTGATGGCCAAACGTGATGGCCACTATGTGGCGGGCGCCATCAACTTTATCGGCGAGGATACGCTGTTCGGTCGTCATTGGGGCTGTAGCGAAGATCACCCCTTCCTGCATTTCGAGGTCTGCTACCATCAGGCCATCGACTTTGCCCTGGCCAAGGGGCTGAAAAAGGTCGAAGCGGGCGCGCAGGGCGAGCATAAGCTGGCGCGCGGCTACCAGCCGGTTACCACCCATTCCGCCCATTACATCGCCCATCCGGGCCTGCGCCGGGCCATCGCCGACTATTTGGAACGCGAACGCGAAGAGGTGGAGCACATCGGTGCCTATCTCGGCGAACATACGCCGTTTCGCAAGGGCGAGCGCCAGCCGCGCGACGGCGAGGAAATTGATGGCTGACCTTGCTTGAGAGGTGAGAAGCAGAATAGACAGGACCCGGTAACGGAGACAGATGATGACCATTTCGGCCTATGATCCAGACAATATTTTCGCCAAGATTCTCAAGGGCGACATCCCCTCAATCAAGTTCTATGAGGATGACGACGCGCTGGGCTTCATGGATGTAATGCCGCAAGCGCCGGGCCATTGCCTGGTGATTCCAAAGCAGGGATCGCGCAATCTGCTTGACGCCGATCCGGCTGTGCTGGCGAAACTCATTGCAGTCGTGCAGAAACTGGCCGTTGCCGTCAAACAGGCCTTCGATGCCGACGGTGTCTATGTGGCACAATTCAACGAGCCTGCCGCAGGCCAGACCGTGTTTCACCTGCATTTCCACGTCATTCCCCGCCATGACGGTCAGCCGTTGAAGCCGCATGTGGGTGGCATGGAAAATATCGACGTGCTGAAGGCCAATGCCGCGAAGATTATCGCAGCATTATAAGACAAACAAACCTGCCGCCAAAACACCGAGCGACACCAGAACGCCAACGATGATCCGCTGACCGGCGAGCAGGAAGGCTACAAAACCGACGCCTGTGGCCGTGAGCCGCAGCCAGAGCGGCGAATGTTCGAGTGTGCCGGTCGGAAAGACGATCAGCTTAGCCGTCACGGCCATGACCAAGGCCGTGGCAACCGCCCTCACCCAATAGAGCGGCTCGGAACCTTCCTGAAGGCGGTTTCCGGCCAGCACGCCCAGCCAGCGCCAGAGATCGGTCGCCAGCCAGCCCGCGACGATGATAACCAGATAGGGCCAGAACTCCGCCATCATAGCTCCTCCGACAGGGTTTCAACTGGCTGAATATCCGAGGGTTCATGGCTTCGGCGGCGGATTTGCCGGTCGATCAGATAGGCAATGCTGCCCCCACCCAGGCCTGCGATCAGGATGTCGAAACCTGGGGCTGCCAATGCCAGCAGCGGGCCGGAGACGATGCCGATCACGAAGGCGATCTTCACCACCCGCTGCTTGCCGGTCGCCCAGATCGAGGCGACGAAATAGACCGGCGTGAGAAAAAACAGCAGACCGGCGACAAGCGGCGGCAGGCTGGAGACAAGGCCATAGCACGCACCGACCAGAATGGTGTTGACCGCGACCAAAGTCAGGCCGAAGCCTGCGAAAAACGCCACCCGCCCTTCCCGTGGCACGGTCTTCAGATTGCCCATCGCATAGACCCAGGCGGTAATGGCGACGAAATGCGAAAGGAACAGCAGGAGCCAGGTCGGGGTGCGTTGGCTGCGCATTTCCGGCACCAGCGAGGCAACCATCGGCATCATCCGGATCGAGGAGAGCGACACGGCCAGAAAACAGGCCAGCAGATTGGCGCCGCTCGACATCATGCCGATCAGTATCATCTTGGCCGGCAAGGCCCAGATGATCACCGTCATGAACATCGCTTCATTGCGGCTGACGCCGCTTTGCAACGCGAAGGCGCTGAAACCGACAAACGAGACCATGAGGATAATCGCCGGCAGGCTGAAAAGGCCGCGCATGCCCGTGAAGAACCAGCGCAACTGGCTACGGTCGGCAAGAAGGAGAGATGACATAAGATTTCCAGCAAAAGTCGAAGCGTTACAGCGCATTGCGTTGAAAAATCAGCGCTTCCGCTCATGACAATGCCGGGCAAACTGCCCGGCATTGATGCTGTCAAAAATTTGACCGTTCTTCCAAAAGAATTACTTCTTTTTCGGCACCTTTGGCACCGTGGTTTTCTTGGCAACCGGCTTAGCCTCTTTCAAGGCTTCAACTTCCGGCTCAGCCTTGGCGACTTTTTTAGCCTTGGAACGCGGCTTGGCGATGACCTCGCCATCATCGGGCACCACGGCGGCAATTTCAGCTTCCTTCTTCGGCTTGACCGGCGCTGCATCGGCAACGCAGTCCAGCGTCAATTGCTCGTCGCCATCCTTGGTGACAGTGCCGACCTTGACGATCCCGCCCTTCTTGAGCTTGCCAAACAGGATCTCATTGGCCAAGGGCTTTTTGATATGTTCCTGAATGACGCGGCCAAGCGGCCGAGCACCCATTTTCTCGTCATAGCCACGCGTCGCCAACCAGGCAACAGCCGGTTCCGACAGGTCGAACGTGATGCCACGTTCCGAAAGCTGAGCTTCCAGCTGCATGACAAACTTCTGCACGACCTTGTGGATGACCTCGCTTGGCAGCGGGGCGAACGGAATGATCGCATCCAGACGATTGCGGAATTCCGGTGTGAACAGACGATTGATCGCCTCTTCATCCTCACCGCTGCGCTTGGAAGAGCCAAAGCCGATCGCCGACTTGGCCATTTCCGATGCGCCCGCATTGGTGGTCATGATCAGGATCACATTGCGGAAGTCGATCTTCTTGCCATTATGGTCGGTCAGCGAGCCGTGGTCCATGACCTGCAACAGGATGTTGTAGATGTCAGGATGGGCCTTTTCGATTTCGTCCAGCAGCACGACGCAATGCGGATGCTGATCGACACCATCAGTCAGCAAGCCACCCTGATCGAAGCCGACATAGCCGGGAGGCGCACCCAGCAGACGCGACACCGTATGACGCTCCATATATTCAGACATATCGAAGCGCAGCATTTCGACGCCGAGCGACGCAGCCAATTGCTTGGCAACCTCAGTCTTGCCGACGCCTGTTGGGCCGGAGAAGACGTAGGAGCCAATCGGCTTGTTGGGTTCACGCAGCCCTGCCCGTGCCAGCTTGATCGCCGTAGACAAGGCGTCGATGGCATCGTCCTGACCGTAAACGACAGAGCGCAGTTCCTTGTCGAGATTGGCCAGAACCAATTCATCGTCCTTGGATACGGTCTTGGCCGGAATGCGCGCCATTGTGGCGATGGTGACTTCGATTTCCTTCTCGGTGATCAGCTTGCGGCGCCGCGAGGCAGGCAGCAGCATTTGCGCGGCCCCCGTCTCGTCGATCACGTCGATCGCCTTGTCTGGCAGCTTGCGGTCGCTGATATAGCGGGCCGAAAGCTCGACAGCCGTCTTGATCGCCTCGTTGGTATAACGCAGCTTGTGATATTCCTCGAAATAGGGCTTCAGGCCCTTCATGATCTCGATGGCATCATCGATGGAAGGCTCGTTGACATCAATCTTCTGGAACCGGCGCACCAGCGCCCGGTCCTTCTCGAAGAACTGCCGATATTCCTTATAGGTGGTCGAACCGATGCAGCGGATGGCGCCAGACGACAAAGCAGGCTTCAACAGGTTGGAGGCGTCCATCGCCCCGCCGGAGGTGGCCCCTGCGCCAATCACCGTATGAATTTCATCGATGAACAGCACGGCGCCCGGATAGTCTTCCAGCTCCTTGACCACTTGCTTCAGGCGTTCTTCGAAATCACCGCGATAGCGCGTACCGGCCAGAAGCGTGCCCATATCGAGCGAAAAGATCGTCGCATCGGCCAGCGCCTCAGGCACTTTCCCTTCGACGATCCGCTTGGCCAGGCCCTCGGCAATCGCCGTCTTGCCCACACCGGGATCGCCGACGTAAAGCGGATTGTTTTTTGAGCGGCGGCACAGGACCTGAATTGTACGGTTGACCTCGTCGTGACGGCCGATCAGCGGATCGATGCGTCCCGTCTTGGCCTTTTCGTTGAGGTTGACGCAATAGGCCTTGAGGGCTTCCGGCTGCTTCTTGGCCGGACCTTCCTCCTGCTCACGCGGCGGCTTCTGGCTGGCTTCGCTCTCTTCCTCGACACCGCGGGGCGGACGAGGCTGGGATGTGCCGGGACGCTTGCCGATACCATGAGAAATATAGTTGACCGCGTCATAGCGGGTCATTTCCTGTTCTTGCAGGAAGTAAGCCGCATGGCTTTCACGCTCGGCAAAGATCGCCACAAGCACATTGGCACCCGTCACTTCTTCCCGACCGGAAGACTGGACATGGATGACAGCCCGCTGGATGACCCGCTGGAAGCCGGAGGTGGGTTTGGAATCCTCATCATAGCCGGTCACCAGATTGGCCAACTCATTATCGACGTAATCGCTCACCGTCTTGCGCAGCGTATCGAGGTTCACATTGCAGGCGCCCATCACGGCGGCGGCATCGGCATCATCGATCAGTGCCATCAGCAAATGTTCAAGCGTCGCGTATTCGTGGTGGCGCTCATTGGCAAAAGTCAGTGCCTGATGCAGCGCCTTTTCCAGGCTCGGAGAAAATGTTGGCACGGTCAGATCCTCATTTCTTTTCCATGACGCATTGCAGCGGATGCTCGTGCTGCCGCGCGAAGTCCATAACTTGGCTTACCTTGGTTTCGGCGACCTCATAGGTGAAGACGCCGCATTCCCCTACCCCGTGGTTGTGTACGTGCAGCATGACGAGGGTTGCCGCTTCCCTGTCCTTTTGGAAGAAACGCTCCAGAATATGGATGACGAACTCCATCGGCGTATAGTCATCATTTAGCAGCAGAACGCGATATAAATTGGGCTTCTTGGTTTTCGGCTTCGTGCGCGTGATAACCGACGTGCCCCTGTTTGGTCCGTCGTTGTTACCTTGCGCTTGCATGACGATCGGTTGCGCGATCATTTCCATCCATTCTCCCGAGTTCCGGCCGCTTCATCGCAAAAGGCGAATCCCGCCAGACCTCACAGATTCATTAAGGTAGTCCATTTCTCATCGATTTTAAGCCCATAGATACGCACTGCAAAGAGAATTGCGTGTCCGGCCTTAAAAAGGCACCCCGGACAAGTCCCGATGCCAACGCAACAGACCTAAAGATAAGTGCCTTACCCGCGTTTTCCAGACCAGCAATCGCAGCACGTTCAATTCCAGCTGAGATTACCACCAGATAATCATATTGTCTCCCCAGCAATGCTCCAGGCTGACCATAAGAAAGAGCATGGACATGAGCTGCCAAACCTGGGCTGCACGGGAAGTAACAACGAAAAACGGCCATCCCACAGGACGGCCGTTTGCAGCGACATCAATAAAAAATGATCAGGCAGCCGCAGCGGCGGACGCGGCTTTCGAAGCCTTGGCAATAGGAGCCTCGTAAGGCTTGTACGCCGTCTTGGCCAGATCAGCATACATTTCAGTGATCTTGGTCGCTTCCGAGACGAAAGCTTCGTAGGAGCTCTTGGCGTATTTCGTCTGCAGTTCGAAAACGGTTTCGATGCTGCGGGCAGCGGTCAGCTGCTCCATGAAACCGGCCAGATCCTGGAAGGACTTTTTCGAGTAATCCTGGGCTTCAGCAGCGATCGACTGCATGCCCTTGGCAACCTCGGAATAATTCTTCACCATCGAATCGACGGCTTCTTTGCTCTTTTTGTTCACGTCTTCGAAATTCAACATAACAGCACTCCTTTTTCCTCTGCTGTCCCAAACCATAGGACAGATTGCTAAATTTGGTCAAGTCAATTTGTGCAGTGCGGCATCGCCAAAAGGTTGCATTTTGTCAAGAACGAAAAAAGGCGACCCCTTACAAGGCCGCCCTTCATTATCAAATATCGATAAATGCATTCCTTATGAATGCAACCTGTGATCAAAGATCGACATCCAGAATGGCCATCGAGAAATTGTAGGACAGATCGCCATCCTCGTCATCCTTGAAGACAACGCCGAGAAACTCATCGCCAACATAAACTTCTGCCGAGTCATCCTTGCGCGGGCGCGCCTTTACAGCCATCGTCGGGTTGAAAGTCCGCTTGAAATAAGCGTCAAGCTTCTTGATTTCGTCTGCTTTCACAAAAATCTCCATGGATTGTCTGCGCAGCACGAACCTTCGATCCGGCCATGATGCCGCAGCGCTCTCAAAATTCCAGCATGGCGGTGACTGACAAACCGCACGAACCATGCTTCGGCGGCCTGCTTGTCGCATGGGCCAAACAGCTGTGTAAAGCCGCGAATATCGATCCGCCCCTGCTTTTAAGGGATAATTGCTGGAAGCGGAATCGGTTCACTAAAAAATCATCAGGCGGATCCATCCGTGACCGCCAACCAAAGCAGTCCCGGATGTCATCTGCTTCAGGCGCCAGAATCTACAAATCCATCGACGGCCCCGCTCATGTGGGCACCCCACAGTCCTTCAGCCGTCCTCGGACACCAACTGGTTCATCGACCGGGCCGGTTCCGCACAGCCGGCTTCGCCGACCACCCGGGCCGGTACGCCTGCCACAGTCTTGCCAGCCGGTACTGGCTTCAGCACCACAGAACCAGCTGCTACGCGCGAACAGCAGCCGATCTCGATATTGCCGAGCACCTTGGCACCCGCCCCGATGAGCACTCCGTCACCGATCTTTGGATGGCGATCTCCGGTTTCCTTGCCCGTGCCTCCCAATGTAACCCCCTGAAGGATCGAGACATTATTACCGATCACGGCAGTGGAACCAACCACAAGCCCGGTGGCATGATCCAGGAATATTCCCCTGCCCATCGGTGCAGCCGGATTGATATCCGTCTGAAAGACACTGGAGGACCGGCTTTGCAAATAGAGCGCAAAATCGCGCCTGCCCTTGTTCCAAAGCCAGTTTGCCAGCCGATGGGTCTGGATCGCGTGAAACCCTTTGAAATACAGCACGGGCTCGATAAAGCGCAGACATGCAGGGTCACGGTCATAATAGGCCTGAATATCGACGCGCAGCACCGCACCCCATTCCGGCCAATCGCTCAGCATTTCCTCGAAGGTCTGACGCAAGAGACTGGATTGCAGGTCGGCATGGTCGAGCCGTTCACAAATCCGGTAGATGACGCTGTCTTCCAGTGAACGGTGGTTCAGCACGGTTGAATAGAGGAAGGCCGCCAGAAGCGGATCATGCTCGGCGGCGCTGCGCGCCTCCTGGCGCATGCTGTCCCAGATCGGGTCCATAGGCTTGATCATCTCGCGCACCGCAAGATCGTGCATGACAGCCATTGCAATCTCCTCATTGACGTTCATCTTCCATTATATAGATGATCTATCGATCAGACCAGATGGGGGCATGAGATGAAAAAAGCGCGGACCTTTGCGGATAACGGCATAAGGGTGGCCGGACAAAATGGCATTGGCGCGCTGATTATCGATAATCCAACCCGCAAGAATGCGATTACCCAGGCCATGTGGCGCGCCATTCCCCCGGCACTGGACTGGCTGATTGCCGAGGCCGGGGTTCATTGCATCGTCATGACAGGCGGTGGCCAAACCGATTTCAGCGCCGGTGCCGACATTTCCGAATTCGACGCCGTGCGCAATGACAGCCGTCAGGCGCGGATCTACGAGGCTGACAATAGTGCCGCTTTCGCAGCCATCCGTGAGGCGCGGGTGCCGGTCATCGCTTCGCTTCGCGGGGTTTGCTATGGTGGGGCCTTCGGGCTTGCCGCCGCCGCCGATATCAGGATCGCCGACGACACCGCAATCTTCGCCATACCCGCCGCCCGGCTTGGCCTGGCCTATCCGGCAGATGCCGTTGCCGACCTCAGCCGGACGCTGGGCAGCCAGATCGCCCGGCGTGCGCTTTTTACCGGCCAGGCATTTCCTGCCGACTCCCTGTTGAGCTGCGGCTTTCTGGGCGAGCTCGTCGCCCCTCAAGCTCTTGACGGTGCTGCCTTTTCGCTGGCAGAAACCATTGCCGCCAATGCTCCACTGTCTATCCACGCTGCCAAGCTGGCGCTGCGGGCAACGGAAAGCCAGGACGACAGCCTGCTGAGTGAGGCCGCTGTTCTTGGCTCCACCACGTTTGAAAGCGCCGACTACCGCGAAGGCCGCGCGGCCTTTCGCGAAAAACGCCAACCGATCTTTACCGGAGAATAGAAACGTCTACCGGCCATCCAGCTCTGCGTAAAATTCCAGAACGGCCTGTTTAAACACCCTATCGCCAACCGCCAGCATATGGTCGCGCTTGGGAATATCGAGTGCGCGGGCATTGGGCATCAGCGCCGCCAGTTCGTGTGGCGATCCGGCGATATCATCCACCGTGCCGACGCCGATCAGAACAGGCATGGTGATTGTAGCAAGCTCGGCTGCGGACACCAGATCGCGCGACGTTGAAATACAGGCGGCAAGCGCCAGCCGGTCGCTGCGGGTCTGTTCGGCAAAGGCGCGAAACATCCGGCCACGCTCATGGGTCACATCATCAAGCGAAGGAGCCAGCAGCGCATCGGCAATCGGGTCCCAATCGCCGACCCCAGTGGATATGCCGATACCAAGCCCGCCAAACACCAGTGAGCGGACCCGCTGCGGAAAATCCAGCGCCATGAAAGCCGAGATCCGGGCGCCCATGGAATATCCCATGACATGCGCTTCAGACACACCAAGATGATCGAGCAGGGCTGCGGCATCCGCTGCCATGTTTTCAGGGTGATAGACTTCCGCTTCATGCGGCTTGTCACTCTGGCCATGGCCGCGATTGTCGAGTGCAATCACCCGGTAGCCGGCATCGCCCAGCGTCTTCAGCCAGCCAGGATGCACCCAATTGACCAGGGCGCTGGAGGCAAACCCATGGATCAGCAGAACCGCCGGGCCAGACGGATCGCCCTCATCGAAATAGGCGATCTCCAGACCGTCATGACGAAAGCGGGAAAAGGCGGGGGCGTTCAAATTCATCACAATCGGTCCAGTTTGAGTGTCGATCAAGGCGGCGTGACCCGGCCCGCCGCCCCACAACATGCCATCCCCAATCTGCCAACAAGGGCAGGAAGACGCCAGACATCCGCAAGGGTTGCGATACGCAGTAGCCCTGCTGCATAAGTCGTAACCCCTGTAGGGTTCAAGAGTTTATCTGCCCATAGCCCTGCAAAGGCACAGCAATTCTGTAAAAACAATCGGCAGCGCCTTGCATTGGCTCTACCCATTTCAAAAAAAGGCGGCTAATGTCCGTCGCAACCCAATCGCGGTGCATGGCGCTAGCAGAGATGCGGATCGCGCGCCATAAACGTTTCATCTTCAGTTGAGTTTCCCGGCCTTGCAGGCCTTGGAAACTGGGCAACAAGGCATTCGGAGCATAGACATGGCCGGTCATTCCATTCCCCACTTCCAGAACGACGGCGGACATCGGCTTGTCGAAATCGGCGTCAAGGAATTCATGTGCACCGGCGCGTCCGTTCCTTTCGATCATCCGCATATCTTCATCGACCTTGGCCATGACACCGAGAAGGTCTGCCCCTACTGCTCAACGCTCTATCGTTATAACAGCAGCCTGAAGGCAACCGAAACCAACCCCGCAGGCTGCGTCTTTCACGTCAAGGCAGCCTGAGCGGCTCTCAGCGACGCGCCAGCGATCGGATTATCATCATGCCCACGAAAACCGTGGCAATTGTCGGCGGCGGCATAGCCGGTCTCGCCGCGTCCTTGTGCTTTGCCCGCGTGGGTATTGCGACCCGGATTTTTGAGAAAAGCCCGCAATTGCTTGAGGTCGGCGCCGGCCTGCAACTGACGCCAAACGTCACCTGGATTCTCGACGAACTCGGTGTTCTCGAAAACCTGCGCGTACGCTGGCATGAGCCGGATGTGGTGGCGCTCGCCTCAGGCATCAGCTTGAAACGCCTTTGTAACGTGCCGGTTGGCGCCCATGCGAAATCCCGTTGGCAGGCACCCTACGGTGTTCTGCATCGCGCTACGCTGCAACAGGCTTTGCTGGATGCCGTGGCGCAAAATCCGCTTTGCTCTCTGACATTGGACCAGAGGGTCGAAAGCCCCGATGCGCAAATCCTGCGAGATCCGCAAACTGGCGAACGTCCCGACCTGCTGATCGCCGCCGATGGCGTCTGGTCCCGGCTGCGCAATTTCGTCGCCGGTGGCCCGGACGTGTCCTTCAGCGGCAGCATTGCCTGGCGCATCACTCTCCCTCAAGCCGAAGCCCCCGCCTTTCTAGACCGCCAGTCAGTCACGGCATTTCTGGGGCCGAATGCCCATATGGTCACCTACCCCTTGCGCGATACCGACAGTATCAACATCGTGGCCATCGGCGCAGGCGTCGATCCCGGCGAAGGATGGGCGGCACAAACGCAGGATGCTCAAGCCCTGCTGCTGGAGCGGGCCTTCAAAGGCTGGAATAGCGATATCTGCACCATGCTGGCGAATGCCAAGAGCAACATGACCTTCTGGCCGCTGTTTCAGGCTGGTAATGGCCGTTGGCACAATGACAGGGATCTGGTGCTGATCGGTGATGCCGCCCATGCCATGCTCCCCTTCTCGGCCCAGGGTGCAGCCATGGCCATCGAAGACGCTTTCGAACTTGCCGACCTCGTCTCCAGCCGGGTCATCCCCCAGGCGCTCGCGGCTTATGAGGCCAGTCGGCAAAAACGGGTCAGCGCCGTGCGCAAACGCGGGGCAATCAACAAATTCGCCTATCACGCCAAGGGGCCGCTGCAAATCGGGCGCGACGTCCTCTTGTCCTTACGGTCTTCCGATCGCTTTGCCCGCGATCTCGACTGGCTCTACGGCTACCGGCCTGCTGTCCAGGCTCGGTGAATTCCCCGGCAAGTCAGTGATTTTCCGATCGTGTTGACCCGGAATCAATTCCGGGTCAGGCGATTAGGCTGTGGCGGCCGCCGCAAAACCGCGCTCCAGATCCGCCTGGAGATCGGCAACATCTTCAAGTCCGATCTGAAGACGAATCAATGGCCCGCCTGCGGGCGGCTTGGCGATGACGCGGTCGCCGACATTGGCCAATACCGCCAGGCTTTCGTAACCACCCCACGACCATCCGAGACCGAAAATCTGCAAGGCATCGAGAAAGGCATACGCCTTCCGCTTGAACTGCGCCGGATCGCTTTCCGCCAGCACAAAGGAAAATATCCCCGACGCGCCTTTAAAATCGCGTTTCCAGATATCATGACCGGGAAAACTGGGCAGGGCCGGATGCAAGACCCGCGCAACATCATCTCTCGTCTCCAGCCATTCGGCCACGGCACGAGCACTGCGATCATGATGGGCAAGCCTGACCGCCATGGTTCTGAGACCACGCAGAACCATATAGCTGTCTTCTGCCGAACCGCAGAGGCCCATGGCGCCATTGGCAGCTATAAGGCGCGGCCAGCAGGCCGCATTGGCCGAAACCGTCCCCATCAGAATATCAGAATGGCCAGCCGGATATTTGGTTGATGCCTGCATGGAAATATCGACACCGAAATCCAGCGGCCGGAAGTAAAGCGGCGTAGCCCAGGTATTGTCCATGCTGACCACAGCGCCATGGCTATGAGCAATGTCAGCCAGAAGGCGAATATCCTGCATTTCGAATGTATTGCTGCCAGGAGCCTCGGCGTGAACCAGCTTTGTATTGGCACGCATCAGCGATGCTATACCTGCACCAATGGCGGGATCGTAATATTCGACCTCGACACCCATCCGCTTCAACATTGTATCGCAAAAATGCCGGGCCGGGTCATAGACCGAGTCGACGATCAGCGCATGATCGCCCGGCGATAGAAAGGCCAGAAAAGGGACAGTAATCGCAGCGAGGCCGGAGGGCAGTATAATCGTTCCAGCTGACCCTTCCAGCACGTCGATCGCATCGCAAAGCGCGTCCGTCGTCGGTGTGCCGCGGGTGCCATAGGTATATTTCTGCGTCCGTGTTTCCATGCTTTCCGCAGTCGGAAACAGCACCGTCGATGCCTTGACGATCGGCGGATTGACAAAACCATGGTAGCTTGAGGGATCATGGCCGATATGGCACAATTTTGTATTGGTGCCAGCGCTCGTCAACCAGTCTTTTTTGTCGGACATCCGCTATAACTGCCTTTTTCACGTGCTGGCCGCCTGCCTGATCGAGCAACTTGCCAAGAGTTATGACTATCGAAAATAGCGGCGCAATCCACCTCGTTATGGGTTTATCGCCGCCGCTTCTCCACTTCTTTTTTTGAACAGGCCAGCCAAGCATGGTCAAGCCTTCCCGCGTCACCGGGACAATGAAATTCAACGGCGCCATTTAGACTAATTTTTCATCATCAACTGCGGCTTTCCTGTGTTGTAGGCCTATTTTATGAGCAAAAAAATTGAATTGCCACTTTTCGACGCAATTTCCACCCATCAACACTTGACCATGAACCCATTTATGAATGTGATGGGCTTGCTAGGGTCACAACCCGGGCACCGGTGCATGGAGAGGGGCAAGAGCCGTGTCAGGCACCGGAGGGAAGACAAACAGAAAAAAGGTTGGGAAACATGAAAAAGACGCTCCTGTCAGTTGCGCTTGGCGCTGCGGCATTTGGTTTTGGCGCATCAGCAGCCTCGGCCGACACGCTGAGCGATGTTAAGGCAAAAGGCTTTGTTCAATGCGGCGTCAGCCAGGGCATTCCGGGATTTTCCGCTCCGAATGACAAGGGCGACTGGTCGGGTCTGGATGTCGATTACTGCCGCGGCATTGCTGCCGCCGTTTTCGGCGACGCCTCCAAGGCCAAGTTTACGCCGCTTTCCAGTAAAGACCGATTCCCCGCATTGCAGTCGGGTGAAGTCGATGTGCTGACGCGTAACACCACCTGGACGATCAGCCGCGACACCTCACTCGGCTTCAACTTCCGCACCGTCAACTATTATGACGGCCAGGGCTTCATGGCGAAAAAGAGCCTCAACGTGAAATCGGCTCTGGAACTGTCCGGCGCTGCCGTCTGCGTTCAGACTGGCACCACGACCGAATTGAACCTTGCCGACTATTTCAAGGCCAACGGCCTGAAATACAACCCGGTCGTGTTCGAAAAGGAAGACGACGCAACTTCGGCTTACGACGCCGGTCGTTGCGACGTCTACACCACCGACCAGTCCGGCCTCTATGCCATCCGCCTGAAGTTGAAGAACCCCGATGACAACATGGTTCTGCCGGAAGTCATTTCCAAGGAGCCGCTCGGACCGGCTGTCCGTCAGGGCGACGACAAGTGGTTCGACGTGGTCAGCTGGGTTCACTATGCCATGGTGAACGCGGAAGAAGCTGGCGTGACCTCCAAGAACATCGACGAAATGAAGGCCAATGGCGGTCCGGACGTCAAGCGCATGCTCGGCGCTGAATCCGGCAGCAAGCTGGGTACCGATCTCGGCCTCAAGGAAGACTGGGCCTATAATGTCATCAAGCTCGTCGGCAATTACGGCGAAGTCTTCGATCGCAATGTCGGCGCCGGTAGCCCACTGAAGATCGCCCGCGGTGGCAACGCTTTGTGGACCAAGGGCGGTCTGCAGTACGGCCCGCCGATCCGCTGATCCGCAACCGGGTCCGACAAGCAACCCAAACCAAGCCTTTCTGGGGAGGCGGTGTCCGCACCGCCTCCCCATTGCAAAAGGGCAAGGACATGCGCACCCAAAACCTAGGGTGAAAAAGGGGGAAAAAGCCTCAATGGCAATACAGGATTCGAGCTCCTCTAAAACCGGATCGGTCAGCGCGGCATCGCTCATCTACGACCCGAAGGTCCGTGGCATATTTTATCAGGTGGTTACCTTAGTAATTTTGGTCGCCTTCATCTGGATGGTCGCCAACAATACCATTCACAATCTCCAAAAAGCCAATATCACCTCCGGCTTCGGCTTCCTGCAAGGCCGCTCCGGTTTCGACATCGGCCAGCAATTGATCAGCTACAGCAGCGATTCGACCTATGGTCGCGCACTTCTCGTCGGCCTGCTCAATACGCTGCAAGTCGCCGTGGCTGGCATCATCACCGCCTCGATCATCGGCTTTGCCGTCGGTCTCGGCCGATTGTCGCACAACTGGTTGATCGCCAAGCTCTGCCAGGTCTATGTCGAAATTTTCCGCAATATTCCGCCGCTGCTGGTCATCTTCTTCTGGTACCGCGGCGTCATTGCCATTCTGCCGCAGGCGCGCGATTCCATCGCGCTGCCTTTCGATATCTATCTGAACAATCGCGGCGTCACCTTTCCAAAGGCGATTTTCGGCGACGAGGCCTGGCTGCTGTTGCCAGCCATCGCGATAGGGATCGTTATTTCCATTCTCGTCAGGAAATGGGCCCGCAAGCGCCAGATGGCGACAGGCCAACAATTTCCAATCCTATGGTCGTCGCTGGCGTTGATCGTCGGCCTTCCAGTCCTGGTGTTTATGGCGATCGGCATGCCGCTGACCTTCGATCTTCCAATTGTCGGTCGATTCAACATGCAGGGCGGTTCGGTCGTCGGACCCGAGTTCACCTCGCTGTTTCTGGCGCTGTCCTTCTACACCGCCGCTTTCATAGCGGAAATCGTTCGTGGTGGCATCAAAGCTGTCTCCAAGGGGCAGACGGAAGCGGCCAGCGCGCTCGGCCTCAAGCATAGCCACACCTCACGGCTCATTGTCGTGCCGCAGGCGATGCGGATTATCATTCCGCCGCTGACCAGCCAGTATCTCAACCTTGCGAAGAACTCCTCCCTGGCTGTCGCCATCGGCTTTGCCGATATCGTCGCTGTCGGGGGTACGATTCTCAATCAGACCGGACAGGCCGTCGAAATCGTTGCCGTCTGGCTGGCCGTCTACCTGACGATCAGCATCAGCACTGCAGTCTTCATGAACTGGTTTAATGCCAAGATGGCGCTGGTCGAGAGGTAATATCATGGCATTACACACCCCTGTATTCGTACGCACGGAGATGGTGTCCGCCTCTCCGGCTCCCGCTGGCCAGATCGGCACGACGGCTTGGGTCCGCAAGAACCTGATTGCGACCCCGAAAGACGTTGTGCTGACCCTGCTGGCATTGGCCTTTCTGGCCTATATCCTGCCCGGCTTGATCAACTGGCTGTTCGTCCACGCTGTCTGGTCGGGAGCAGGCCGCATCGCCTGCCTTACCGTCTCTCAGGGCGGGGCATTGCCGGATGGCAGCGCTGGGGCCTGCTGGGCCTTTGTCGGCGCCAAATTCCAGCAATTCATCTTCGGGCGCTATCCGAGCGAAGAGATCTGGCGTCCGTTGACCGTCATGGTGCTGTTTGCCGTCCTGCTGGCTCCCATGTTGATCCCTAAGGCGCCATTCAAGGGTACAAATGCCGTGCTGCTGTTTCTGGTGCTGCCGGTGGTTTCCTTCTTTTTGCTCGCCGGCGGCTTTGGCCTCCAGCATGTGGAAACGGCACGCTGGGGCGGCTTGATGGTGACCCTGATTCTGTCCTTCTTTGGGATTGCGGTGTCGCTGCCGGTTGGCATCATGTTGGCGCTTGGCCGCCGGTCGACCATGCCGGTCATCAAGATGCTCTGCGTAATCTTCATCGAAGTGGTGCGCGGCGTCCCCTTGATCACCGTATTGTTCATGGCCAGCGTCATGCTGCCGTTATTCCTGCCTGATGGCTGGAGTTTCGACAAATTGCTGCGCGCTTTGGTCGGTGTCTCAATCTTCTCATCGGCTTATATGGCGGAAGTCATTCGCGGCGGCCTGCAGGCCATCCCGAAGGGACAGTTCGAAGGTGCCGATTCTCTTGGCCTGAGCTACTGGCAGAAAATCCGCCTGATCGTTCTGCCGCAGGCGATCAAGCTGGTCATTCCAGGCATCGTCAATACCTTTATCGGGTTGTTCAAGGATACGTCGCTGGTCTCGATCATTGGCATGTTCGACCTCCTGGGCATCGTCATCCTCAACCTGTCGGACTCCAACTGGGCAACGCCTGAGACAGCCGTAACCGGTCTGGTCTTTGCAGGCTTCATCTACTGGCTGTTCTGCTTCAGCATGTCGCGCTACTCGTATTTCATGGAACGGCACCTCGACACGGGCCACAAGCACTAGCATCTGTCGGTTTCAACCTGATCCGGCAGTTGCTTCATTCTTTCGTTCGTTTGTAGGGACAAGATCGACGTCCGGCTTTCCTGACAAACTCCACTTCTAGGAAACTCAATTATGGCTGAAGCTCAAACCTCCATCGAGAAAGCCCCCACCAAGACCGCAATCGAATTGATTGCCATGAACAAATGGTATGGCGAATTTCACGTCCTTCGTGACATCAACCTCAAGGTAGCGACCGGCGAGCGGATCGTCATCGCGGGTCCGTCAGGCTCTGGCAAATCAACGATGATCCGCTGCATCAACCGGTTGGAGGAACACCAGACTGGACAGATTATCGTCGACGACATCGAGTTGACCAACGACCTCAAGAAGATCGATGAAGTCCGTCGAGAAGTCGGCATGGTGTTCCAGCACTTCAATCTGTTCCCGCATCTGACGATCCTTGAAAATTGCACGCTGGCGCCGATTTGGGTCCGCAAGATGCCAAAGAAGGAAGCCGAAGAAGTCGCGATGCACTATCTGAAGCGCGTCAAGATCCCGGAACAGGCCAATAAATATCCAGGCCAGCTCTCCGGTGGCCAGCAGCAGCGCGTCGCCATCGCCCGCGCCCTTTGCATGAAGCCGAAGATCATGCTGTTCGATGAGCCCACCTCGGCCCTTGACCCGGAAATGGTCAAGGAAGTGCTGGACACCATGGTGGGTCTGGCGGAAGAAGGCATGACCATGCTCTGCGTTACCCATGAAATGGGCTTTGCCCGCCAGGTCGCCGACCGGGTTATCTTCATGGACCAGGGCCAGATCGTCGAACAGAACGCGCCCGCCGAGTTCTTCGACAATCCGCAGCACGAGCGCACCAAGCTGTTCCTCAGCCAGATCCTGCACTAGGATCTGGCTAATATCCTGGAGCACAGCGCCGTGCGCCATATATGGTGCACGGCGCTGTCGTGTTTGTCGGGGACAAGTGGAAACCGTTGTTCCCCAAAAAGACATGCGAAAGAGAACGCCATAGAATGTCAGATGAATCCAGATTGACGTGACACGCTATGGAATCGGGGGCCGTACAGGCGGTCCTTGCACGGCTTTGGCCAGTGAAAACAGCAGGAATTCCTGAGCCGGAACTGCCATCAGATCCAACCCAACCGGCAGCCCGTCAGCTTGTCCGACCGGCACGTTGATAGCCGGCCATCCAAGCGCTGAAGCCAATACGCCATTGCGTTCAGGTCTAGACTGTTCACCGATCAGAAGAGCGTTACGATGTTGCGCAGGGTAGGCCAGCGCATCGAGCCGATGCTCCAGCATAATCTGCTCGGTAAGCATTCGTATCGTCTTCGCAGCAGCAATCTTGCGGGCATAATCCAGCTTCGCCTCAACCCTATCCGCTTCCAAGGCTGTTTTAAGCAGCATATGCATGGTCGAATGCGGCCAGCGACCATCTTCAACATAGGCTCTGAAGTTAGCGATCGGGGCATCGGTGTTCAAGCCGCTCAGCCAGCCATCGAATGCGCTTTCAAATTCGTGAGCATGCAGCGCCAGATCATTATATAGCGATAGAGAATTAAACCGTGGTTCCTCAATCTCGACAACAACGACATCCCTGCTGCGAAGTCGCTCAAAAGCAGCATCCAGGCAACGGTTGATGTCGACATGCTCCTCGCCCGCGCCAAACAGCCCCGTCAGCACGCCAATGCGCATGCCCTCGACTTTCGGCCACCGTGAAACCTTAAGACCATCCCTATCGAAGTCGCGGGCCGCCAAACTCACGGCGTCATCCGGATCAAAGCCAATCATCATCCGAAATGCCAGTGCCAGATCTTCGAGCGTCCCCGCGAGCGGCCCCAGCACGTCCATGGTGGGTGATACGGGAATCGTACCGCTTCGGGCGATCAGCCCCCCGCTTGGCCTCAATCCGAAAACGCCGCAAATATGCGCGGGATTGCGGATTGAATTCACCGTTTCCGTACCCAACGCAACCGTGCAAGCCCCGATCGCCACAGCAATGGCCGAACCGCCGGAAGACCCAGCGGGCGTACGGGACGGATCGTAAGGATTGAGTGACTGGCCGCCAAGCGAGCTTAATGTGCTTCCCGCCCCGGCCAGTTCATCCAGATTGGTCTTGCCGATCACCACCGCGCCATGCTGTTTCAACTGGCGCAGCGCAAAGGCATCGCGACGCGGCACATAGTCTTTAAGGGCGACGGCTCCGCCGGTCGTGTTCAGCCCCGCGGTTTCGATATTGTCCTTGACGGCAACAATCATGCCCCGCAGCGGAAGGTACTCACCCTTTTCATGCCGACGGTCAACCGATTTCGCCTCATCCAACACCAATGGATTGAGGCAAAGGAACGCATTAAGATGCTCGAAAACCCGAAGGTTTTCCAGGCAACGTTCCGCATGAGCGACAGACGAGCCCAGCGTTGGCTCTTGATCCTCCACAACCATCAACCGCATGCTCCGCGCTACAGCATCGGACCAAAAAGAGGAAGGCCGACCATCTTACGGCTTCAGATTAGGCCGCCTCAATGGCCTTGGCAACGGCTTCGATGGCATCGTCGGCCTTGGCACCATCAGGGCCGCCTGCCTGGGCCATATCGGGCCGTCCACCGCCGCCCTTGCCACCAAGGGCGGATGAGGCAATCCGGACCAGATCGACGGCGGAAACCTTATCAGTCAAATCAGCCGTCACACTTGCAACAGCACTGGCTTTCCCATCCTCTGCCACTGCGATCAGAAGGACCACGCCAGACTCGAGTGCGGACTTGGCCTCGTCGGCCATCCCCTTGAGATCCTTGGGATCGATCCCAGCAAGTTGCTTGCCGATGAACTTGATACCGCCCAAGTCGCGCGGCACGTCCGCAGCGCCGGTTGAGCCGCCACCCATAGCAAGCTTGCGCTTGGCATCAGCCAATTCGCGTTCCAGCTTGCGGCGTTCGTCCACCAAAGCTTCGACGCGAGAAACGACATCGACGGGCTGAACCTTCAAGGCGGATGCCAGCGCTTTGACACGCTCATCCTGTTCCGCCAGATAGGCACGGGCGGATTCGCCAGTCAGGGCCTCGATCCGGCGAACGCCTGCACCAACAGCACTTTCCGCGACCAGCCGCACCAAGCCGATATCACCTGTCGCCGAGACATGCGTTCCACCGCAAAGCTCAATGGAATAGGGCTTGCCTGCTTTGGGACCGCGTACCGCCGTCCCCATAGACACAACACGCACTTCATCGCCATATTTCTCGCCAAACAGTGCCATGGCACCCTCGGCAATCGCATCATCCACCGCCATCAAGCGGGTGGTGACGGAAGCGTTCTGGACAATGATTTCATTGGCCATCTCTTCGACGATCTTCAACTCTTCCGCCGTGACAGGCTTAGGATGGGAAATATCGAAACGAAGACGTTCCGGCGCAACCAGCGAACCCTTCTGTGCCACATGGCTGCCTAGCACATCGCGCAAGGCTTCATGCAGCAAATGTGTCGCGGAGTGGTTGGCCCGCAATCTGGAGCGCCGAGCATGATCAACATTGAGCGCGACGACCGTACCGGCGCGAACAGTCCCTTCACGAACAGTGGCAACGTGGACAAACAGCCCCTCGCCCTTCTTTAGGGTATCGCGCACCTCAAGAACGAATCCATCGCCAACGATTTCACCGGTATCGCCAACCTGACCACCAGATTCGCCATAGAATGGCGTCTGGTTGACCACAACCTGGACATTCTCGCCTGCGGCAGCTTGCTCGATCACCGCACCGTCACGCACCAGCGACTGAATTTCACCCTCGGCGCTTTCTGCGGAATAACCGAGAAACTCGGTTGCGCCGTGCTTGTCCTTCAATTCGAACCACACGGTTTCCGTCGCCTTGTCGCCGGAGCCGGACCAACTGGCACGGGCTTCGGCCTTCTGACGCTGCATAGCATCGTTAAAGCCGGTGATATCGACGCCAATGCCACGCGCGCGCAAAGCATCCTGCGTCAAATCCAGCGGAAAACCATAGGTGTCGTAAAGCTTGAACGCGGTTTCGCCGTCAATACTATCGCCCTTGTTCAGGGTGGCGGTGGCATCGGACAGCAGCGAAAGGCCACGCTCCAGAGTCTTGCGGAAACGGTTTTCTTCGAGCTTCAAGGTTTCGGAAATCAACGCCTCAGCGCGGACCAGTTCCGGATAGGCACGGCCCATCTGCTGCACAAGCACGGGCAGAAGCTTGTAAATCATAGGATCGCGAGAACCGAGCAGTTCGGCGTGCCGCATGGCGCGGCGCATGATCCGGCGCAGAACATAGCCGCGGCCTTCGTTCGATGGCAACACACCGTCTGCAATCAGGAATGCAGAAGACCTCAGATGATCAGCAATCACCCGGTGGCTGGCCCGGCGTTCGCCCTCAGCCGGAACGCCGGTGAGATCGACGGAAGCATCGATCAGGGCACGGAACAGGTCGATATCGTAATTGTCATGCTTGCCCTGCAACAAGGCCGCAACCCGCTCCAGGCCCATGCCTGTATCGATGGACGGACGCGGCAGGTCAACCCGTTGCTCTTTGGTGACCTGTTCATATTGCATGAAAACCAGGTTCCAGATCTCAATGAACCGGTCGCCATCCTCATCGGCAGAACCCGGAGGTCCGCCCCAGATATGGTCGCCGTGGTCATAAAAGATTTCCGAACACGGACCGCACGGACCGGTATCGCCCATTGCCCAGAAATTGTCGCTGGTGCCAATCCGGATGATCTTTTCTTCAGGCAGACCGGCAATTTTCTTCCACAAGCCAAAGGCTTCGTCATCGGTGTGATAGACGGTAACGCAAAGCTTGTTGCGATCAATGCCGAATTCCCGGGTAATCAGGTTCCAGGCCAGTTCGATGGCGTTTTCCTTGAAATAATCGCCAAAGGAAAAGTTGCCCAGCATTTCGAAAAACGTGTGATGACGTGCGGTGTAACCGACATTGTCGAGATCGTTATGCTTGCCCCCGGCCCGAACGCATTTCTGCGCCGTGGTCGCACGGGAATAAGGCCGGTGTTCCAGTCCGGTGAAGACATTCTTGAACTGCACCATACCGGCGTTGGTGAACATCAAGGTCGGGTCATTGCGAGGCACGAGCGGGCTCGACGCAACGACTTCATGACCATTGGTCTTGAAGTAATCGAGGAAGGTCGACCGAATGTCATTTACGCCGCTCATGGGATGCCCTTGGAATAAGTGTCCGTTGCCGGACAGACGTCAGAAAACAACGGCTTTTATCGTCCGCCATGACGCCTGTCCAGCCTATCGAAAGAAAAGGGCCGGAGATGTAAATCCCCAGCCCGCAACAATCAACAGATCCAACCGCCAGATAAGCGGTCCTGGCTGATCAAGCGTCGTCAAGACCGACGCTGTCATTGGCGTCAGGACCGCCATTTTCAAGAAAACGCTCAGCGATCAGACCAGCGTTCTGGCGAAGCGCCGTTTCGATTTCATCGGCAACCGCAGGATTATCGCGCAGGAAGATCTTGGCGTTTTCCCGGCCCTGCCCCAAGCGCTGGCTATTATAGGAAAACCAGGCCCCTGCCTTCTCAACGATCCCGGCCTTGACGCCCAGATCGACCAATTCGCCGGTCTTCGACACGCCTTCGCCATACATGATGTCGAATTCCACCTGCTTGAAGGGCGGCGCCATCTTGTTCTTGACCACCTTGACGCGGGTCTGGTTGCCAACAATTTCTTCCCGGTCCTTGACGGCGCCGATACGGCGAATATCAAGACGAACCGAAGCGTAGAACTTCAAGGCGTTACCACCGGTCGTCGTCTCCGGGGAACCGAACATCACGCCGATCTTCATACGAATCTGGTTGATGAAAACCACCATGCAGTTCGAACGCGAAATCGAGCCCGTCAGCTTGCGCAGCGCCTGGCTCATCAACCGCGCCTGCATGCCCGGCAGGCTATCACCCATTTCACCTTCGATTTCAGCTTTCGGCGTCAAGGCCGCGACTGAGTCGATCACCAACACATCGATGGCGCCCGAACGCACCAGCGTATCGGTAATTTCCAGCGCCTGCTCGCCGGTATCCGGCTGCGAGATCAGCAAATTCTGGAGATCGACGCCCAGTTTGCGAGCATAGACCGGATCCAGCGCATGCTCGGCATCGACGAAAGCGCAAACGCCGCCCTTTTTCTGGGCCTCGGCAATGGTTTGCAACGCAAGCGTTGTTTTACCGGAGCTTTCCGGTCCATAAATTTCAATGATACGGCCTTTGGGAAGACCACCAATGCCGAGCGCGATATCAAGGCTTAGAGAGCCCGTTGATACTGTTTCAACCTCTACGATTTTTTCGTTCGCACCAAGCTTCATGATCGAGCCCTTGCCGAACGATCGCTCGATCTGCGACAGGGCCGCTTCCAATGCCTTGCTTTTATCCACCGTTTTGTCCTCTACGAGCCGCAAAGAATTTTGTGACATTTGAACCACCTTTAGGTTATTGAAGCCGCGTAGGCAACGAAACTGCAGACAGTGACTATGTACATGATTTGTTCCATTTTTGCAAGTCTTGCCCAAGTCTTTGTGTTCATTTTTTAATCTGGCGGGTGTTCTCTTAATGTTTCCATGTCGTTGGCCGTTAAGAGAAGTTGGTTTCCAGCCTGTGACACCCCTCAGAATGACGCCTTCGCGATTCGAATTTCCACTGTTTCCAGGAGGCTGGAAGGTATGAGTCTCGACATTCTCGTTCTGGGCGGCGCGCATATCGATCGGCGCGGACGCATCGATGCGGAAACCATTCCTGGCGCCAGCAATCCCGGACGATGGCTGGAAGAACCCGGCGGTGGCGGCTTCAACGCTGCACGCGCCTTGGCCCGGCTTGGGTTGAATGTTGCCATGATCAGCCCCCGCGGCGGCGATGCGCTTGGCCAACGGGTGGCGTTGGCCGCCGAAGCGGCAGGTGTCGACGACCGGCCTTTCACCTTTCTGGATCGCAGCACACCAAGCTATACTGCTATTTTAGAAAAGGACGGTAATCTGGTCATCGGCCTGGCCGATATGGAGCTCTACCGTTTGTTTTCGCCGCGCCGGCTGAAAGTACGTGCGGTTCGAGAAGCCTTCGAATCCGCACGGCTTTTGCTCATCGATGCGAACCTGCCACAGGACACGCTTGAGGCCATAGCCGCCATGGCGCGCCAACTTGCCAAACCTCTGGCCGGGATCGGCATTTCACCGGCCAAGGTGGTGCGATACGCCAACTGCGTCGATAGCTTCGATATGCTGTTTCTTAATAGCGCCGAAGCCGCGACACTGGCGGGAACAAGGCCGGATGATCCTTCTGGTTGGCCGGACCTGCTTCGCGCCAAAGGCCTCCATGGCGGTGTGGTCACCAATGGTGCGGGGCCGGTCGTGGCCTTTGATGCAAGCGGTGACTATGCCTTGACCCCGCCCCCACTGGAAGCACTGGCCGATGTGACCGGAGCTGGCGATTCGCTTTGTGCGGGGGTGCTTTCGCAAAGAGTGAATGACAGTTCCTTACCGCTGGCGCTGCGGCACGGTGTTGCCTTGGCTGGCCTGACCCTGCTATCAGACAGGGCAACAGACGAGGACCTCACCGCAGACCGCCTCGCCGCGCGCCTTGACCTTGTTGGCGAGCCGCGCGCCCTTTCCCGCCAAACGAGTTCCTGATCATGACCCGTTCGATTTCTCCGCTCCTGCCTATCGTTTACTCCCGCGAAGTGGCCGCGGCCAAGACGCGCAACGCTCCCATTGTCGCGCTGGAATCCACCATTATCACCCATGGCATGCCCTATCCGAAAAATGTCGAGATGGCGCAGAGCGTGGAGGCAATCATTCGCGACGGTGGCGCTGTCCCGGCGACCATCGCCGTGATTGAAGGTGTCTTGCATATCGGGCTGGAAGAAGATCAGTTGCAAAAACTGGCGCAAATGACTGATGTCCTGAAGGTCTCTCGTGCCGACCTCGCCTACGCCATCGCCGAGCGCCGCACCGGCGCTACCACGGTAGCCGCGACGATGATCGCCGCCGCCCGCGCCAACATCTCGGTTTTTGCGACAGGCGGCATCGGCGGCGTGCATCGTGGCGCAGAAGAAAGCTTCGACATCTCAGCGGACCTGGAAGAACTGGCCCGTACTCCGGTCATCGTCGTCTGCGCCGGAGCAAAAGCCATTCTTGATATTCCCAAGACCCTCGAAGTCTTGGAAACCCGTGGCGTACCGGTCGTGACTTACGACAGCGACGAGTTTCCAGCCTTCTGGTCGCGGGAATCGGGATTGAAAAGCCCACTCAAACTGGAAAGCCCAGCGGCAATTGCCAATTTCCAGAAGGTACGCGACCAATTGGGCATTGATGGAGGCATGTTGATCGCCAATCCCGTGCCGGAAGCAGACGAAATTGCGCGCGAGGAGATGGAAATCTATATTGGCCGGGCGCTGGCCGCTGCCGAACGCGAGGAAATCACCGGCAAAGCCGTGACGCCTTTCCTGCTAGACGCAATCTATCACCTCACCGACGGCCGCAGCCTGACCACCAATATCGCGTTGGTGGAAAACAACGCGCGTCTTGCAGCGGAAATTGCCGTCGCGATGCTGTAAGCCACTGATATCAAAGTGGATCGGGGGCGATAATGTCCCCGATCAGACTCTGCGACAGATTATTGTTGTCGATTTATCGTTGGCCATCCGCGCTGCACCGACTGGCCACCAAAATTCATTCTGCAATTTCACGTTTTCGATCGTATCAATCTCTCTCTCTTTCTGCCAATTCCCATCTGACAGGCGTCAGGTCAAGAAAGCAAAGACTTACTGTTTCGATACGAGCCTCTCAGGCTCCCATATTTAAAGGATGCTTCTGGTCCCGCTCCTCCTCAAGACCGTCGATCGGTGCGTCATCGAAGGAAATTTGCAAGAAGGACTTGCGGAACACAACTGGAACAGATAGCGTATGTTCTGTATTTGTTTCATAATTCAAAGGGTAGGTCCCAATGCTGACTCGCAAGCAACAGGAACTTTTGCTGTTTATACACGAGCGCATGAAGGAGTCTGGGGTGCCGCCCTCCTTCGATGAGATGAAGGACGCTCTGGACCTCGCCTCCAAATCAGGCATTCACCGGCTGATCACCGCTTTGGAAGAGCGCGGTTTCATCCGTCGCTTGCCAAATCGCGCACGAGCGCTGGAAGTTATCAAGCTGCCGGAGGCCATGACCTCCAGCATACCGCCGCGGCGGACCGGATTTTCGCCATCCGTCATCGAAGGCAGCCGAGGCAAGTTGCAGGCGGTGCCATCCGCTCCGGCCAAACCGGTTGAGGAAGTGCGCAATTCCTCATCCATACCAGTCATGGGCCGTATCGCGGCGGGCGTTCCGATCTCCGCCATTCAGAACAATACCCATGACATTTCCGTGCCGATGGAAATGCTGGGCAGTGGCGAACATTACGCCCTCGAAGTCAAAGGCGATTCGATGATCGAGGCTGGCATTCTCGATGGCGACACGGTGATCATCCGCAATGCAACCACGGCCAATCCGGGCGATATCGTCGTCGCATTGGTAGACGATGAGGAAGCGACCTTGAAACGCTTCCGCCGCCGTGGGGCGTCCATCGCGCTGGAAGCTGCCAATCCGGCCTATGAGACGCGGATTTTTGGACCGGACCGGGTAAAAATCCAAGGCAAGCTTGTCGGTCTTATTCGTCGTTATCACTGACCTCGCTGACATCACCAGCGCCTGACTGGATGTCGTCGTTGGCAGCAGATGGCACGTTGGCGTGGGTCCTGCCATCCGGCCGGTCGTAGCGATTGCTGCGCCAATCAAAGTAACGATGGCGAGTCCAGGGCCGATACTGATTTTGAAATGCCGTAACGATATGCAGCGTTCGGGTGGCGGGATCGCCAAGCGTGATTTCCATTGCACCGAATCGTCGCAGATCGTTGCGGGTCAGGACTTTCGGGGGGTGTGACAGTGTCGGTGCAGCGTTTGCAGCCTTCTCGGTTTGTAAGAAGGCGACGGTTTCACTCGGTTCTATGAGGGGTGTGGAACTCCGGGCCGAGTTCGAGGCGCCGTCTGAGACTTGGCTATCCATGGGCAATTCACCGCCCTGCCGTGGTGCCGGGCTTGCACTGGCTGCGGAAGTGCCTCCCGCTTGCGTTCGGTTGATTGTTTGGGGGCGAACGGACGGGCTGCTGTTGTCAGATGCCAGCTCATCACCATCGGCCATCATCCGTTCACTTTCAACGTCCAACCCAGTGCCGTCTTCCGTAGCGTCCCGAATTACGGTCGCTCCGGTATTTTCGGTGGGAGCAGCGGATGCCATCGGCGCCTTACAGACGGCATCGCGACTGGCCTCAGTCGAGACGATCAGGTCGGACAAGGCGCAGGCGGCCTCGCTATAGTCGCGGTTCTGCACCAGGCTGACGGTCCAACCATTGCTGAGCCTCGCGAGACATATGTGGACACCCCCTCGGTCAAGCCTTTCTTCTGATCTTTTTGAACCCGGCTGGCTGCTCGCATATGTCCGGCCTCTCTGATGATCGGCCGAACGGCCGCGGGCCTTGATGAAATCCGCGGATCATGGTCCCAATCAAAAAAGCGCATTCTGCAGATGCAGTCTCGCGAACGGGTTGTCCTGATCCCCGGCGGAACCGGTATTCATCACGATCGTCTGGCAGGCCCTCCGAACTCGGTGACGCTGGTGCGTCGGTTTCTATGCGATGGCGTTTGTGTATACCGTCTGCCGAGTCATCACGGCCCATGCGATCCGCGCCATCTTGTTCGCCAGCGCCACGGTCGTCAGGCGCGGGGGCTTCGTTAACAACAATTTCCTGACCCACTCGATGAGCGGCCCGTGCATCTTATGCCTGACATGCCTGAGGACGGCTGTCGCGCCGACGATCAGCAGCGTTCGCAGATATCGGTTCCCGGCCTTCGTGATCCTGCCGAGGCGCTCTTTTCCTCCAGACGAATTCGATCGTGGCGTCAGCCCGAGCCATGCGGCAAATTCTCGCCCCGACCTGAAGACTGACGCATCAGGCACCGTCGCCGCCAGTGCTGTGGCAGTGATGACGCCGACGCCCGGGATCGTCGCAAGCCTGCGGCCTGCTTCGCTCGTTCGTTGCCATTCGCGTATCTTGGCTTCAAGTGTCCTGACCTCGGCGGTCAGGGAGTCGATTTGCCTGGCCAAGGATACGACAATGTCAGTCACGAGCGGCGGAACGTCCAGCTCTGTCGGCTCGTGTGCGAGCACCCGCTCGACGAGCTCTGCCGTTCTTTCGATCCCGACCGGCGCCACGATGCCGATCTCGGTGAGATGGCCTCGTAAGGCGTTCACCAGCATGGTCCTCTGCCGGATGAGGAGAGCACGCGACTTGTGCACCATCAGGATCGACTGCTGCGACGCGGTTTTGATTGGAACGAACCGCATGGTCGGCCGGGTCACAGCCTCGCAGATCGCCTCGGCATCCACCATGTCGTTCTTCCCCCGCTTCACGTACGGCTTCACATAAGCCGGCGCCATCAGCTTGACCTCATGGCCCATGCCTGTCAGTTCGCGAGCCCAGTGATGCGCGGAGCCGCACGCCTCCATGCCGATCAGACTCGGCTCCAGCTTGGCAAAGAATGCAAGAAGGTGTGTGCGCCGGAGTTTCTGAGCGATCACGACACGACTGCTGTCATCAATGCCGTGAACCTGGAAGACATTCTTTGCAAGGTCGATTCCGATTGTCAGCCTGGACATCCCGTTTCCTTTCCAACGTTTGATTGGTCCCTGCCGATATTCTCGGCGGTAGTGGTGGGGGTGTCCACATCATCAAAAAGCATCGGTTCGGCAATGGAAAAGATCAGGTTTTTTATCGGCCTTCTCCTTTGCCGCCATCATCTCGGCCATTGCCTGTTGTGGCTCTACAGGCTCTCTTCCCTTGGCTTTTTGGCCACCCGTCTTTGTTTTTGTTTTTCCGTCCCGCGTTGTTTGCCTCGCTCCCTGTTGGTCTTTCTCCATTTCGACAGATGTCAGCTTGGGCAATATTTCAGGCGCAATCGGATCGGCAATGTCGAGCACTGAGCGCCATTGGTTGAAAACGAAACCCGGCGGACGCCTCTTGTTGGTGGCAACGGTCAAGACATGGCGGTCGTCGGTCCGAAACAGAGCAAAGAGCTGGCCATCCTCGGTTATGGCGAGATCGGGCAGTGGTGGATCGGTTTTTATCGCCTCATAGCCAAACGCCGTCAGCATCATCGCTGCACCAATCAGCCTGAGCCGCGTCTTCATCAGGGTCAGTATCAGCAGACCGGTTGCCGAGACCGGAAGGAACCACCACTCGAACCGGCCGAAGGTGAAGCCAGCACCCCAGCTCGCGACTTTGCTGGCAATCATCAACACGCCCTCAAGGCCAAGCCCCATCAACTGGATCGGCCACTGGTCCAGACCGAACGGCATGAGCAACACACCAATCATCGCGGCTGGCATGACAAGCATCGACATCAGGGGCGCCGCCAGGAGATTTGCCTCCAACCCATGCAATCCGACACGGTGGAAATGCGCAGCTGAGAACATCGCGGTGGAAAAACCACCAAGTGCTGAGGTCATCAGAATGCCGCTGACCAGCGTCATAAACGGCTTCAAAACTGTCAGCGCCGGGATCGCCGGCAGAATGGGAGGCAATCGCGGGCGCTGGCGCCAGAGGTCGAAACCGGCGATCAGGGCAAAAGTAGCCGCAAAGGACATTTGCAGGCTCGGCCCCATCACCTGCGACGGCGAAAGGATAATCACGAGGATAGCCGCCAGCGCCGCATTGCGCAGGCTGAGCACTGGCCGATCGAAGAATGCCGCCGACAGCATGATGACCATCATCAGATAAGCGCGCTGGGCGGCAATGTCATAGCCGGAAATCAAAAAATAGCCGGTCGTGGTGGCTATCGCTCCTGCTGCGGCAATCTTCTTGATCGAGCGGGCCTCCGCCATACCAGGCACAAGGCTCAAGAGGCGCCGGATCCCCACAAAGAACAACCCACCGGCCAGCGCCATATGCAGACCGGAAATCGAGATGATATGGGCAAGGCCGGAAACGCGAAGATCGTTATTGGCCTCCTCCGAAAGGCCGCGCCGCTCGCCGGTCACAATCGCTACGGCAAACGCGCCCGCATCGCCCGGCACGATGGCCCGGATACGGTCGGAAATGCCATTGCGCAATTCCTGTGTCGTTTCATCCAGCCTGATTCCGGCTCGCTCCCAAAAATCCGGCGGCGCGATCTCTGGTCCCGGCATGAATGATTTGGGGGGCTGGTAAAAGTAACCGATCGCCCCGGTCCCAGCAAAATAGGAGGCAAAGGCAAAATCGTTCAAGCCTGGCAAGGCAGGCCCCGAAGGCGGGGAGAGCCGCGCCCTGCCCTCAATCCAGTCGCCGGGATTGAAGGGCACATGCGCGCCGCGGGCCAGAAGCGCTACCTGCTGCGGCATGCGCTTCAGGCTGGGGAAGCGGGTTTGGTGCAGTGCAATCACATATCTTTGATTGCCATCCGCATTTGGCTCTACAGAAACCACTTTGCCGCGCACCACCGTCGTCACTGCACTGTCGATGATGATCGTATCCAGACGCGCCGTTTGCACATCGGCCAGCAACATGCCGGCAAGACCGAGAGTTGCAATGCCGCAGATAGCGGCCAGGACAGGATGACGGTAGCGGACCCGCAGCCAGACCACTCCGGCTGCACAGAAAGTCAGGAAGATCGGCAGGCGGGGAAGATCCTGCGGACGGGTAAACCACCAGATCGCACCGAGCCCGAGCAGAACGGGTAAAAACAGAAATGTCCGGCCATAGGCAAGCTCTTGCAAAGCGTCCTGATGAAGAGCGCGCAGAAGGCGCTGCCAGCGGGACACCAAAAGCGGCGATGCGCTGAAGTGGCCCTCGAAATCAGGGGCTTCAGCCTCATCCTCCGGCTTGATGTCCGCACGCCGCAGGACCTCGTCAAACAGGGTTTTGGAAGCGCGCCTATCCCATGGCGAACCGCGCGCGGGACGCGCTTCTTTTTGCCTGACCAGTTCCCATTCCGCCGTATCCGGCATCGACCCTGCCGTCGCCTTGGTGCCCTGCAATGCCACACGCCTTCAAAGCGCTGAAAACGAGCGGCGAGGCCCCTGAAAATTGCTTTTATGATAATTCGGCAACACATCTTACCTTGTCGCTAACGGCAGACTATCAATCAAAAGCTGTAGGAGAAAGGGGGTGTAAACCAAGAAAAGCAGTTCTGGCGATAACGCATGCCTGCAATGCAAGTGCCGATTTATTGCAATGCACACTTTGTCCTTTGGATAGCTTGGCATTAACCTCTGGATCATATAGCTAATTGCAACGCTTAACCTGGGACAAGGCGAAAGCTGCGTCTCCCGCCTATATCCGGAGGATCACCATGACGGAACAAAGCGCAAACTTGAAGATTGAGGACAAGGCCGTCGATCTTGACGTGCGAAGCGGCACGATCGGCCCCGATGTTATCGACATCGGCGCTCTTTATAAGCATACTGGCAAGTTTACCTATGATCCCGGATTTACCTCCACGGCATCATGCGAATCGAAGATCACCTATATCGACGGCGACGAAGGCGTGCTTTTGCACCGCGGCTATCCCATCGAACAGCTGGCTGAAAAAGGCGACTTCCTGGAAGTCTGCTACCTGCTGCTCTACGGCGAACTGCCGACAGTTGCCCAGAAGAAGGACTTCGATCACCGCGTCACGCATCACACCATGGTGCATGAGCAGATGTCGAAATTCTTCTCAGGCTACCGTCGCGACGCCCATCCAATGGCCGTCATGGTCGGTACGGTCGGCGCACTGTCGGCTTTCTACCACGACTCGACCGACATCACCGATCCGCACCAGCGCATGGTTGCCAGCCTGCGGATGATCGCCAAGATGCCGACCATCGCCGCCATGGCTTACAAGTATCACATCGGCCAGCCCTTCGTTTATCCCAAGAACGATCTGGATTACGCCGCCAACTTCCTCAACATGTGCTTTGCCGTGCCTTGCGAGGAATACAAGGTCAACCCGGTTCTGGCCCGCGCCATGGACCGGATCTTCATCCTGCATGCCGATCATGAGCAGAACGCGTCCACCTCCACGGTGCGCCTGGCTGGCTCTTCGGGTGCCAATCCGTTTGCCTGCATCGCGGCTGGTATCGCCTGCCTTTGGGGTCCTGCTCATGGCGGCGCCAATGAAGCGGCTCTGAACATGCTGCGGGAAATCGGCACGGTCGACCGGATTCCGGAATATATCGCCCGCGCCAAGGACAAGAACGATCCGTTCCGTCTGATGGGCTTCGGTCACCGGGTCTACAAGAACTACGATCCGCGCGCCAAGATCATGCAGAAGACCATGTATGAAGTGCTGGAAGCCACCGGCAATGCTGGCGATCCGCTGATGCAGGTTGCGCTTGAGCTGGAAAAGATCGCGTTGAGCGACGAATATTTCATCGAGAAGAAGCTCTACCCGAATGTCGACTTCTATTCCGGCATTACGCTTCGTGCGCTCGGCTTCCCGACGGAAATGTTCACCGTTCTGTTCGCGCTCGCTCGTACCGTCGGCTGGATTGCTCAGTGGAACGAGATGATCGAGGATCCGCAGCAGCGTATCGGTCGTCCGCGCCAGCTTTACACCGGCGCACCAAAGCGCGACTACCTGCCCGTCGCCAAGCGCTGATCGGCAAAACCCTGTCTCATGCAAAGCCCGGCGATCAATTCGCCGGGCTTTTTCGTGCGCCTGCCTGCAAATGACAGGTTTCATGCCACGGCATTGGGGTTTTCCACTAAGAAAGCCTTCAATTTGCTCAGGGATTGCTTTAAGCAACGGCGACTGCTTCGCATCCGGCGAAGAATATTGATGAGGTTTTCGTTCCGATGCTCGTGATCCTGAGAAAAGCTGCCGGCACCTGGGTGGCAAAAGGGCTTCTTCTTTTGCTTGTCGCATCCTTCGCGATCTGGGGCATTTCCAGCTCGATCATGAGCGATACGTCGGACAAGGTCATCAAGGTCGGCAGCCAGAGCGTCAATTCCAACGAATTCCGCCTCGCCTATCAGCGGCAGATCTCCGATCTCAGCCGCCGTTTCGGCACGCAATTGACAAGCGAGCAGGCCCGTTCACTCGGCATCGAGTCGCAGGTTTATCAGCAGCTGGTCGCGGGAGCGGCCCTCGATCAGCTGGCTTCAGACATGAACCTCGGCCTTTCCCAGGACCGCCTGGCGCAGTTGATCGGCGACGATCCGGCCTTCAAGAACACCAATGGCCAGTTCGACCGCCAATTGTTCACTTCTCGCCTGCGCAATTCCGGCATTCGCGAGCAGGATTATATCACCGAGCGCTCCAAGGTCGCTGTTCGCAGCCAGATCGTCGATGCGACAGCGGAAGGGTTCGTGCCTCCGAAAGTGCTGGTCGATGCGTTGAAACTCTATCGCCAGGAAAGCCGCAGCATTGACTACCTGCTGCTGACCACTGCCAATATCGACCCGATCAAGGCACCGGACGAAACGGTTCTGAAAACCTGGTTCAACACGATGAAATCGCGCTACCGCGCGCCGGAATATCGCAGCTTTTCCTATGTAAAACTGGAGCCTGCCGATATCGCCGATGCGAAAGCGGTGACCGACGAGCAGGTGAAGCAGGAATACGACGCCAACCTCAAGAAATTCGAAGTGGCCGGCACCCGGACGCTGGAGCAGTTGACCTTCCCGACCAAGGAACTGGCCGAAACCGCTGCTCAGTCGCTGAAGAATGGCAAGACCTTCGATCAGTTGGTCGCCGACCAAGGCAAGACGGCGACAGATGTGCTGCTGGGTGATTTCACCCGGGCTGATATTCCCGACCAGAAGCTGGCCGATGCCGCATTTGCTGTCGCAAAAGACAGCGATACGACACCTGTCGTTGAGGGCGCCTTCGGACCGGTTATTCTGCGGGTCAGCAATATCAAGCCAAGCCGCACGAAGACGCTGGATGAAGTCAAGGATCAGATTCGCGCCGATCTTGCCGCCAATGCCGCAGCCCAGCAGATCAATGACGTGCATGATCGGTTCGAGGATATGCGCGCCTCCGGTTCGAGCCTGGAGGAAGCCGCCACCAAGGCTGGCCTGAAAGCCATCAAGGTTGACGGGATCGATGCCCAGGGACAGGACAAGACCGGCAAGCAAGCAGAAAACTTGCCTGAAAAAGCCAATCTATTGAAATCAGTCTTCGAAACCGAAGCGGGCGCGGAACCCCTGCCGCTGAATATCGGCAGAAATGGCTATCTGTGGTTCGACGTGACAGCCGTTGATGCATCTCGCGAGAGAACGCTGGATGAGGTCAAGGACAAGGCCATCTCCGACTGGACCACCGAGCAGCAAAAACAAGCGCTCGGCGCCAAAGTAGAGCAGTTGAAGGCCAAGGCCGATACGGGGGTGGCGCTGGCTGACCTCGCAACTGAACTGGCCATCGGCGTTGAGACCAAGGCCGGTCTTCGCCGCGATACCGAAGATCCGGTGCTCGGCCCTGCCGCCGTCCAGGCCGCATTCCGTGGACCTTCCGGCACGATTGGCTCGGCAGTTGGTGCCGATCCGATGACCCAGATTCTGTTGAAGGTCACGGATGTCAACACCCAGCCAACCGGCGATGTCGTCGACCAGCAAGAGGGCCAGATTACCGCGCTGGCCAAATCCGCTGGTGACGATATTCTCGACCAGATGGTCAACCAGTTGCAGACCAAATATGGCGTCACTATCAATCAGGCGCTGGCCCAGCAGGCCATCACACGCTGAACCGCCGGGAGGGCGAAGCATATGAACGGGCTGAAGCCATTCATCGCAAAAGTCGCCAGCGGGCAAGCACTGACACGGGATGAGGCGGCAGACGCCTTCAACATCCTGATGTCGGGAGAGGCAACGCCCGCCCAGATCGGCGGCTTCCTGATCGCCCTGCGCATGCGCGGCGAAACTGTGCCGGAGATTGTCGGCGCGGTCACCGTCATGCGCCAAAAAATGCTGCCGGTCACCGCCCCCGCGGATGCCATCGACATCGTTGGAACGGGCGGAGATGGAACCGGGACTTATAATATCTCGACGCTGGCGGCCCTGATTGTTGCAGGCGCCGGCGTTCCGGTCGCCAAGCACGGCAACAAGGCGCTCAGTTCGAAATCCGGCGCAGCCGATAGCCTGACCGCACTCGGCGTCAAGCTGGATATCGATCCTGCCATCATTGGCCGCTGCATATCGGAGGCTGGCGTCGGCTTCATGTTTGCCCAGTTGCACCACTCCGCCATGCGTCATGTTGGCCCGGCGAGGGTGGAGCTTGGCACCCGCACCATTTTCAATCTTCTGGGACCGCTCGCCAATCCGGCTGGCGTCAAAAAGCAGTTGCTTGGCGTCTATGCGCCCGAATGGGTGATACCGCTGGCCGAAACCCTGCGTGACCTGGGCAGTGAGAGCATCTGGGTCGTGCATGGCAATGGCCTTGATGAAATCACCACGACCGGAACGACGCAGGTGGCGGCCCTTGAACAAGGCAAGATCCGGAGTTTTGAGCTGACGCCCGGTGACTTCGGCGTGGAGCAGGTTGAATTGGCCGCCCTGAAGGGCGGCGACGGCGAATATAATGCCAAGGCCTTGCGCGCTGTTCTTGAAGGTGAGAAAAATGCCTACCGCGACGTGGCGCTGTGCAATGCCGCCGCAGCCCTGGTGATTGCCGGAAAAGCCACCACATTGGCAGAGGGCATGGCGCTCGGCGCGCATGCGCTGGACAGCGGCGCTGCCCTGAAACGGCTTGAGACACTGATTTCTGTCTCTAATGGAGAACATTCGGCATGAGTGACATCCTGAAGAAAATCGAAGCCTATAAGCGCGAAGAAATTGCGGCAGCCAAAAGTGCCATCCCCTTCGATGAGATCAAGGCAAGAGCCGCCGACCAACCGCCAGCGCGCGGCTTCTACAAGGCATTGCGGGCAAAGCAGGCGGCCGGCAATTTCGGACTGATTGCCGAGATCAAGAAGGCCAGCCCGTCAAAAGGCCTGATCCGTCCCGATTTTGACCCACCGGCGCTGGCGAGCGCCTATGAAGCGGGCGGGGCTGCCTGTCTGTCGGTCCTGACCGACGCTCCAAGCTTTCAAGGCGCACCGGAGTTTTTGGTCGCTGCCCGTGCGGCCTGCACACTTCCGGCGCTGCGCAAGGATTTCATGTTCGAGGCTTATCAGGTGCATGAAGCTCGTGCCTGGGGCGCGGATTGCATCCTGCTGATCATGGCGTCCCTGTCCGATTCCGAAGCCGCCGATCTGGAGGGGGAAGCCCTGGCGCTCGGCATGGACGTGCTGATCGAAGTGCATGATGAAGAGGAAATGGTGCGGGCGCTGAAACTCACCTCGCGGCTGGTCGGCATCAACAATCGCAATCTGCGCACGTTCGAGGTCGATCTGGCTGTCAGCGAACGGCTGGCCACTATGGTTCCCGCCGACCGGCTGCTGGTCGGCGAAAGCGGAATTTTCACCCACGAAGACTGCCTTCGCCTGCAAAAATCTGGCATCACGACTTTCCTGGTCGGCGAAAGCCTGATGCGCAAAGACGATGTGACTGGCGCAACCAAGGCCTTGTTGACCGGTGCATCCGACCGCATAGCCGCCGAATGAGCGCCCTCACCCATATCGATGCTGCGGGCGAAGCGCATATGGTCGATGTCGGCGATAAGGCTGAGACCGTGCGGGTCGCCATAGCCGAGGGCCATATCCGCATGACGCCGGAAACACTGGTATTGATCCGCGATGGAAATGCCAAGAAGGGCGATGTGATCGGCACGGCGCGGCTCGCTGGCATCATGGCCGCCAAGCGCACGGCAGACCTGATCCCGCTCTGTCATCCGTTGATGTTGACCAAGGTCAGTGTCGACATCACCGAGGACGCCGCCCTGCCCGGCCTACACGTCACGGCAACCGTCAAACTGACTGGCAAGACCGGCGTCGAGATGGAAGCGCTGACTGCCGTTTCGGTGGCCTGCCTGACGATTTACGATATGGCAAAAGCTGCCGACAAGACCATGGAGATCGGCGGAATTCGCGTCGTTGAAAAGACCGGCGGAAAATCCGGCCCGTTTCGTCATCCGGAGGCTAAATAATGGCGCTGCTTCCCGTGGAAGAGGCCCAAGCCAGACTGCTGGCGTCTGCAACCCCGGTGCAGGACACGGAAATTCTGCCGCTCCGCCAAGCCCGCAATCGCATCCTCGCAGAGGATATCACCGCTCGGCTGACGCAGCCGCCTTTCGATGCCTCGGCCATGGACGGCTACGCGCTGCGGGCCGAAGATGCCCTTACGCCGGGGACTGAATTGACCGTGATCGGCCAGTCGGCGGCCGGACACGGCTTTGATGGCAGAGTGGGTGTCGGGCAGTGCGTGCGGATCTTTACCGGCGCTCCGGTGCCTGATGGTGCCGATAGCGTCCTTATCCAGGAAGACACGGAGCCGGCGGAAAACAACCTTCGTATCCGCACCACATTCGCCGCCGTGCAGGGACGCCATATCCGGCCTCGTGGCCAGGATTTTGCCGAAGGCACGGTTTTGATTCAGGCGGGCAATGTTTTGGATTTTGCAAAGTTGATGCTGGCTGCGAGCGGCAATCATGCAAAAGTGCCGGTCTATCGAAAACCGCTCATCGCTCTTATCACCACCGGTGACGAACTGGTTGCCCCTGGCACTGCGCCAGGGCCAAGCCAAATCATCGCCTCTAACACATTTGCTATTGCCGCCCTTGCCGAAAATCTCGGCGCGGATGTGCTGGATCTCGGTATCGTCCCTGATGAACAGGACGCCATCGTCGCAGCCATCCGCAAGGCGGAAGCCGCAGGCGCGGACGTGCTGGTGACAACTGGCGGCGCATCGGTCGGTGACCACGACCTGGTGCAGGCAGCGCTCACCGATGCGGGCATGGTGCTGGATTTCTGGAAAATTGCCATGCGCCCCGGCAAACCGCTGATGGTGGGCAAGCTCGGACCGATGCATGTGCTCGGCCTGCCCGGCAATCCCATCTCCAGCATGGTCTGTAGCCTGCTGTTTCTCGAACCGCTGATCGCCAAGCTCGGCCATCGCCCGCTGCCGCAGCGCCTCAAACACGCCCGCACGGCAACCGCCCTTGCCGCCAACGATCAGCGACAGGACTATCTGCGCGCCCAATTGCGGGTCGATTCAGCGGATGGCCTTTGGGTGACCAGCTTTCCTAAACAGGACTCTTCCATGATGCGGATTTTCGCCGAGGCCGGGGCTTTAATCGTGCGCCCACCACATGCGTCGGCCCTTCGGGAAGGCGGCCAATGCATGGTGCTGTTGTTGCATCCGTAAATGCCTCTTGGTGAAAGACATCTGCCGCATTATCTACTGAAGCAACACGCGGACGACTAAATCAGGAGCATGCCTTGAAATTTCTGCCTGAACGTCTGCGCAACCGGATCGAGCCGCGCCTTCTCGCCAGTCTAACCGTGTTGGCCGGGCTTGGGTTGCTGTTTGCAAAAATCGCGGAAGACGTCTTCGATCAGGAGAGCCATGCCTTCGATCGCGCCATATTGCTGGCGCTGAGGATCAAGGACGATCCGGGCATGACCATCGGCCCACCCTGGCTGGTCAATTCGGTGCGCGACATTACCAGTCTTGGCGGCTTCACGGTGATTACCCTCGTCACCGTGCTGACGGTGTTCTATCTGCTTGCGGCGGGCAAGACCCGCAATGCCGTGATTGTCGGACTGGCGATTTCGCTCGGAGCTGTAGCCGAATCCAGTCTGAAACTGCTGTTTTCCCGTGCCAGGCCTGATGTGGTTCCGCATCTGGTCAGTGTGCAGACAATGAGCTTTCCAAGCGGCCATGCCATGATGTCGGCCATTACCTACTTGACGCTAGGCGCTATGCTTGCCCGCGCCCAGCCGACATGGCAATTGCGCTATTTCACCTTTGGTGCTGGCCTGTTCCTGACGCTGTTGATCGGCGTCAGCCGGGTGTTTCTCGGCGTGCATTGGCCAACGGATATCATAGCGGGCTGGACGGTCGGTGGTGCCTGGGCGCTGTGCGTCTGGATGATTGCCGATGCGTTGAACCGCCGTCGTACTCCGCTGGAACCGGAACAGTAATCAGCCGATCAGCCGGTCCAGCCAGGCCTTGTCCAGCACGCTTTCCAGCTCATGCGCGAGATCGTCCAGCGCCTGTTCGACGCTTTGCCGGTAATTTTCGGTCGTGTTGCTGATCCCGAAGCTTTGCAGCAGCGCGGCCCGGTAGCCGTCATTGGCAAACAGCCCATGCAGATAAGTCCCCATCACCTTGCCATCGGCGGAAACGGCCCCATCGGCGCGACCACGGATCGTCAGGGCAGGACGCTGGCAATCCGGGCCATCGGTCTGGCCGAGGTGGATTTCATAGCCAGTCAACGACACATCATATTCCAGCGAATGGGCGGCGCTGTTGCGCACGGTCTTTTCCGGCGCCATCTCGGTGTCGATCTCAAGCAAACCGAGGCCATCGACGCGGCAAGGTGCTCCCTCCAGCCCCAGCGGATCGGCGACGCTATTGCCCAGTATCTGATAGCCGCCGCAAATGCCAATGATCCGCCCACCACGCCGACGATGCAGGGCGAGGTCTTTGTCCCATCCCTGCGCGCGCAGGTCCGCCAGATCGCCAATCGTTGCCTTCGAGCCCGGCAGGATCACCAGTGCCGCATCGACGGGCAAGGGTTCGCCAGGACGTACATAGACCAGATCAACGGAAGGTTCCGTGGCCAGCGGATCGAAATCGTCGAAATTGGCAATACGTGACAAAACCGGCACGGCAATCTTCAAAGCACCCGTCGACCTGCGGCTCAATCGTTCCAGCGCCACGCTGTCTTCCGGCGGCAAGCGGCCAGCGGCCTTCAGCCAAGGCACGATGCCGAAACTCGGCCAGCCGGTGTAGCGGGCGATGGCTTCGATACCGTCGGCAAACAGGCTCTGCTCACCCCGAAACTTGTTGATGATATAGCCGCAGATCATCCGGCGGTCTTCCTCCGGCAGGATGGCATGGGTGCCGACCAGCGAGGCAATCACCCCGCCGCGGTCAATATCGCCGACCAGCACCACCGGCACGTTGGCGCGGGTGGCAAAGCCCATATTGGCGATGTCGCCTGCCCTCAGATTGATCTCGGCTGGCGACCCCGCGCCCTCGACAATCACCAGATCAGCCCCAGCCTTTATCTCCTCAAAACTGTCAAGTACGGCACCCAGCAATTGCGGTTTCAGCCGCTGGTAATCGCGGCCCTTCGCCTGGCCAAACACGCGGCCTTGCACGATGATCTGGCTGCCGATCTCGCTTTGCGGCTTCAGCAAAACCGGGTTCATATGCACCGAGGATGGCACGCCACAGGCCAACGCCTGGAGCCATTGCGCCCTGCCGATTTCCCCGCCATCATCAGCCACGGCAGCATTGTTGGACATGTTCTGCGGCTTGAACGGACGCACGACACGCCCATGCAGCCGTGCCAACCGGCAAAGCCCCGCCACCAGCACCGTCTTGCCGACATCCGAGCCGGTGCCCTGGAGCATCACCATCCGCGTCATGACGTTTGCCAGCTCCTGTAATTTGGTTCAAAGCGCAGCCATGTTCAGAATAGGCGACGCGTCTTTCTACCAGATCTCATGTCGATGGTTTGTGGTATGGCCTGCGGCCCGCTGGAAGGCAATGGCGGTCAAAGATTGGTTTTTCCACAGGTTTTCCTGAAAAGCATAGAGAGCCAGCAGGGACCGGCATGATTGACAGCGCCGAATTCCGTGCTTTTTTCAGTCCATTGGGGCTTATAGGGACGCAGGAGCACTCGGATTCATCCATGAAGGCACAGGTGTTTGCATGGCACTTAATGGCTTTTATGCGACATTTATTCGAACAAAAAGCTGCAAGACGGTTGATTTATACGGCCAAGCCCCTACCCTTGTCACTGTCGTAAACAGACAAGGACTGCTACGGGACTGCCCAGCACTCAGAATCCGCTAGGCTTGCCGACAAGCGGTCCTTCCATCCAATATTCCCGACCCGGGTTGCGAAATATGCGGCCGGGATCGGCTGTCATGCGTGAAAACTGTCACGCCCATGCGCTAAACATGCGCCAATAAAACGGAGAACTCCACGATATGAGGACATTGCTCGTTTCCACGATACTCGCCGCCGGATTGTATGGCATGGCCGGTTCTGCCGAGGCTGCCGATTGCGGCTCGGTCTCCATTGCGGAAATGAACTGGGCCTCGGCCGGCGTTGCGGCCAATGTCGACAAGATCATTCTGGAAAGCGGTTATGGGTGTTCCGTCAATCTGGTGACTGGCGATACCATGCCAACCTTCACCTCGATGAATGAAAAGGGTGAGCCGGATCTGGCCCCTGAACTTTGGGTCAACACGATTCAAAAACCGCTGGCGGAAGCCGTCAAGGACGGTCGCCTGCTCAAAGCCGCACGTATTCTGAAGGATGGCGGCGTTGAAGGCTGGTGGGTTCCGAAATACATCACCGACGAGCATCCCGATATCAAGACTGTCCAGGACGCACTGAAACATCCCGAGCTTTTCCCGGCGCCGGAAGATTCGTCCAAGGGCGCCGTTACCAATTGTCCATCCGGTTGGGCCTGTCAGGTCACCACCGAGAATATCTACAGGGCGTTGAAGGGTGACGACGCAGGCTTCCAGCTTGTCGACAGCGGTTCCTCTGCCGCACTGGACGGCTCGATTGCCAATGCCATTGAAAAGAAGCAGGGATGGCTTGGCTATTACTGGGCGCCAACAGCCATTCTTGGCAAATACGATATGGTCAAGCTTGGCATGGATACCAGTTTCGACAAGGCGGAATGGGACCGCTGCACCTCGGTTGCCGATTGTGCCGATCCCCGCGTCAACGATTATCCCGTCACGGATGTCTATAGTGTCGTCACCAAGAGCTTTGCCGAGAAGGCCGGCGTGACGATGGACTATGTCGGCAAACGCCAGTGGGACAATGAAACCATCGGTAAGGTGCTCGCCTGGATGAGTGTAAACCAGGCGGACAATGCCGATGCAGCCGAATACTTCCTGAAGACATACCCTGATGTCTGGACGCAGTGGGTCTCGCCCGAGGTCGCTGAAAAGGTCAAGGCAGCTCTTTAATAACGCCCGGGAGGCCGCCTTGGCGATCTCTCGTCAGTGATGAAATACCCCTCGCGGGTGGCGGTGGACATGTCTCCACCGTCATTCTTGCGGCGGCTTGGCCATGCCAACGCCCCGCTACACTACAAATGATCAAGCCGCGTCGATAAAGCCGAATACACCGGCATTGGCATTGATCCGTACGATAAGGAGCACATATGGCATCTGCTATCTGTAGCTATATCCCCACCCTCCTCTGCCGGTTTCCGGCGGTGGATGACACTCTCATGCGGAGTTTCAAGAAGACCGTCGATACCGGGTTCAAGACGTTCGTCCGCTCCTACGGCGATTTTCTCGACGGACTGACCATGCCGCTGCAATGGTTCCTGAACTGGCTTCAGGCGTTGTTCGTCGATACGCCCTGGATCGTGATGATCGTCGCACTGGCCGCCATTGTCTACGGCGTCAGCCGCAATTGGCGCATCACGCTCGGCACGGCCCTTGCCATGGTATTGATCGGCATGGCCGGTCTCTGGCAGGATACCATGATAACGCTGGCCATGGTGACGGTATGCACGCTCTGCGCCATCGTCATCGGTATCCCTCTCGGCATCTGGATGGCGCGGTCCGACCGCGCCCAATCGGTCTTCAATCCGATACTCGACGTGATGCAGACAATGCCGAGCTTCGTCTATCTGATCCCCGTGGTGATGATTTTCGGCATCGGCAAGGTGCCGGGCCTGATCGCCGTGGTGATCTATGCCATCGCGCCGATTATCCGGCTTACCAATCTCGGTATCCGCCTTGTCAGCCGCGAAGCCATCGAAGCGGCGGATGCTTTCGGGTCGTCGGAGCGGCAGAAACTGTTCAATGTCCAGATCCCGTTGGCGCTTCCCAACATCATGGCGGGCATTAACCAGACGATCATGATGTCGCTGGCCATGGTGGTCATTGCCTCGATGATCGGGGTTGGCGGGCTCGGCAAGAATGTCTTGCAGGCCATCACCAACCAGTTCTTCACCATCGGCCTGCTCAACGGCTTTGCCCTTGTGGCAATCGCCATCATTTTTGACCGGGCAAGCCAGGCCTATGGCAAACGCCTCCAGAAACATACACAGGTGCTGCATGGCTAGTCACGGCATAGACATCCGCAATCTCTACAAGATTTTCGGTCCCGACGAGAAAACCCATATCGACGCCGTGCGCCAGGGTATCACCAAGGCCGAGTTGAACGACCTGCATCACCATGTGCTTGGCCTGCGCGACATCAGCATCGACATGCCCGGCGGTGAGATCACCGTGGTCATGGGACTTTCCGGCTCCGGCAAATCCACGCTGATCCGCCATATCAACCGGTTGATCGAACCGACAGCGGGCGAAGTGCTCTATGACGGAACCGACATATGCGCCATGTCGCCAGCGCAGCTGCGCGATTTCCGGCGCAAGAAAACCGCGATGGTCTTTCAGAAGTTCGGCCTGCTGCCACATCGAACCGTGATGGAAAATGTCCTCTACGGCCTCGATATCCAGGGCATGCCGCGGCAGCAAAGCCTTGCCAAGGGCCACTACTGGATCGAGCGGGTCGGGCTTACCGGTTTTGAGAACCATTACCCGAACCAGCTTTCCGGCGGCATGCAGCAGCGCGTCGGCTTGGCGCGGGCCTTGGCAACCGATGCCGATATCCTCTTGATGGACGAGGCTTATTCCGCGCTGGACCCACTGATCCGGGTCGACATGCAGACCATGCTGATCGATTTGCAGCAGGAATTGCAAAAGACAGTGGTGTTCATCACCCACGATCTCGACGAGGCTTTGCGACTGGGAGACAAGATCGCCATTCTACGCGATGGCGAGGTGGTGCAGCAGGGCAGCGGCCAGGATATCGTGCTGCGCCCAGCGGACGATTACATTGCCGCCTTCGTGCGCGAGGTCAATCGTGGCCGGGTGATCCGCATCGGCACGGTGATGGTGCCGGCGCACGACAAATCCGGCCAGTTCAAACTCACCGCCCGCACAACGCTGGAAACGGCTGCCCGGGCCATGGTGGAGCAAGGCGTCACAGAAGCCCAAGTCACCGATAAGGCGGGGCACCAGATCGGCGCCATCGACCTGTCGATCATCCTTTCGGCAATGGTTTCACCGGCACAAAGCGTCCAACCGGGCGTTCAACCGGCGCTAGCAGCGGAATAAACAATCCTGGCGGCAAGCGAGAGATTGTCCATTGCCTTGCCGCCATTCCTCAAACTCGTCATGAATCGGTCAGGATTGCCGTCGCCTGCCCTTACGCCCCGGCAATCGAGGCTTGGATGAAGGCGACGTATTTGTCTTTGAGACCGGGTTGCAGCCGCTCGGCCATCAGCATGGCGATCTGGAATTGGGTGAAACTATCAGTTTCTTCCAGCGCCATTTCCGCCAGCCCCGTAACGCCTTCGGCGTAAAGTTCGGGAGAATCGGCCACCTCCTTGATAAAGCTGCCGAGAAACCGATTGACCGTGAATTTGCCCAGACGTTGGCGCTCATCGATGGAAAGCGGCGAGCCGACCCGGTTGATCAGCACGAAAACATCGAGAAACAGCAGAAGCATTTCATAATGAACGGCGCTCTCCGGCAGTCCGGCTTCGAGCAGCATAGCCTTGCGCTCAGCCTCGATCTTCGCCGTTTCAGCCCATTTTTCGGCATTGTAGCGGTAGCGGATCGATGGATCATGAGCCATTTTTCCGGTGGCAAACAGCGAGAGTGCGATGGCCCAGTCGGATGTCGCTGCCTGGGTCGGATGGGATCGCAAAAACAGGTCCATCGTCGCAAGCCAGACTTCGCGGCGCAGGATAGAATAGAAACCGCCATTGTTGGTCGGGCTGTTCTGCAGATAGGCGAGCATTCTTTCGCCGGGGTCATACTCTTCCAAGGCAAAGGCCTGAACCGAACCGGCCTCGGACCGCTGGAGGAAGCTTTCGGTCACCGGCAGGACGCCAACGTAATCGAAGGGTAGATCATCGAGATCGAAAGGCACCTGATCCGCTTCGGCAACGATCTCATCATCATCGCCCATGGGAATGATGAAGGGCGTGGAGGCCTCCTCGACAGCGCTGAACATGTTGGCAAAGACGGTTTGCGCCTCGCTTGCCACATAGGTCAGCCGGGGAGACAGGTCTTGCAAATAGGCTTTTTTGGCGGCATCGCCGGAATTGTCGCTGACCACGAGCAGGGCGTCCCGCGCCTCGCAAAAAGCAAGCGCACTGTCGATGGCAGCGCGCGAACCGTCGAGCGGGCGATGGCTGGGCATGCAGATAGTCAGTTCGGCCATAGAAACACTCCGGAAAAATGCGGGCCCCATGACAAGCCCCCATTGCAGAAAATAGCATTCAGGCGGGATCAGCTCTCAGACAATGTCCCCGGCTCAGACTCGAAATGGGTAATTGTACAATATCCGCAAAGCTTTGCCGCATTTGGTTCGCCTTTGAAGAACAGCGATATCCTACCGTCAAACGTTGCGGCACCTGTGTCAACCAGCGGATGAAGCCGACCGCAAGCCTCACGCAAGGCTCAACGGAGTCAAATGGTCGATCACCACACAAGGCCGTGAATTATTCGGTTGATAAAATCGCAAGCTCTACTCCAGCGACGATTGATTAAGAACCAATGCAGATAATCTCGGCAGAGACTCAGAATAGATACGCCGAACAGAAGGCCAAGACAGCAGGAGACCTTGATCATGTCCGCCACCGCCGTTACCGACCGAGACACCGTTGCCATCAAGCTGAGCGGGTTCTCTGATGACGACAAGGCCTTCCTGGCCCTGATGCTGGAAAACCCCAAGCAGGACGAGACCTTTGCCGAAGGCCTGTTCGCCTATCTTGAACAATCCGCCGGTCAGCGCTTCCTCAACTCTCTGAAGCTGGAACGCTGTGGTGAATGGCTTGGCAATAGCTGCCCGGCAAGAATGCAGATCCGCTTGATGGAAATTGCCAAGTCCAGCCAGCATGGTGCCTATCTGGCCTTTCGTCAGGGGCTGACCCGCTCCGGCGGCCTGGAGCGCGCCTATCCGAAATCAGCGCTGTGAGCGTGGGCCCATCCCCGGCCTTCATCCAGGCTTTGCAGGCCTATAAGCAGGGCGATTTTCGCGCCTGCCTCGACCGCCTGCATCCGCTTTTGAAAAAACGTCCACCGGATGCCAATATGCTGCTGGTGGCGGCGCAATGCCATGCAAAGCTAGAGGAAAAACTCCCGGCCGCCGAGTTATACGCCCGGGTGGCGGATTTGCAGCCGCAAAATCGCCGGATGTTTCTTCTGATGGCAGCGCGTTTGTATATGCAGGTCGATCAGGGGGAACAGGCGCTTTCCCTGATCCGCAAAGTGCCCGCATCACAACATCTCGCATCCCTCGACCCGGAAGAGCAGAGAACCTATCGCCGGCTGCTGCGAGGACAATTGTGCCTCGAGGAAATCGAAGCCAGCGACACCGCGCTGATGGCCGCGATGCGAGAGGGCACCAATCCGGCGTTTTTCAATATCGACGCCCCCTACCAGCACATGCTGTGGTGTGACGACGAGGCGATCAATGGCCGACAAACCCGGATGGCCAGCGGAAAGCCGTTTACGGAGCAATCGCGCCAGGCACGCCGTAGCCTACCCCATCGTTTCGTGGAAAAAATCCGCGTCGGTTACCTTTCCTCGGATTTTTCCGACCAGCATCCAACCATGCGACTGTTGCAAAGTGTTTTGCTCGGTCACGACGCCGCCCGCTTCGACATCCACCTGTTCTGTCACACGCCAGAGGATATCAGGGGGCTGGATCGGGGACTGCGGCAGACCTACCCCAATCTTCACGATATTCTCTCCATGGACGATGGTACGGCACGCGATTTCATCCGCAGTTTCGACCTTGATATTCTGGTCGATCTCAAAGGGCATACCAAAGATGTCCGCGCAGATCTGATCAATAGTGGCCTTGCCCGATTGCAGATCGCCTATCTCGGTTTTCCCGGCTCCGCCTATGGGATCGATTGCGATTATGTCATCTCCGACCCAATCGTCACACCCAATTCATCCAAATCCCATTATCACGAGAAGCTCTGCCGATTGCCGGAAACCTATCAGGCAAACGACAACCGCTATCGTCCGCTGCCACCGGCCACATCCCGCTCCCTGCTCGATCTGCCGCAGGATGCCTTCGTCCTGGCTTCCTTCAACATGGTTCGCAAGATTTCCCCGCAAACCGCCCGTCTCTGGGCAAGAATTCTGGATGCCATTCCCTCCTCCATTCTCTGGGTTCTCTGCGCCGGGCGCGAGCAGCGCGAGCGCCTGACCGCATTCATGGCCGGATGCGGTATCGATCGTTCCCGCCTTCATTTTACCGGAGCCGAAAGTTACGCGCCGCATATTGCCCGAATGCAGGCAGCCGATCTCGGCCTCGATACCTATCCCTATAACGGCCACACCACGACCTCGGACAAGCTTTGGGCGGGCCTGCCGGTCATCACCTTCAAGGGCAACAATTTCGCCTCAAGAGTATCAGAAAGCCTGCTGACCGCGCTTGGCGTTCCACAACTGGTGGCCGAGACGCCAGACGATATGGTGCGTCTGGCCGCAGAGCTGGCACGGGACCGCCCCCGGCTCGCCGCACTCAGACAAATGATTGCTGACAACCGGCTGCGCACGCCACTCTTTGATACACAACGGTTTACCCGCCATCTGGAACGCGCTTTTGAGATGATGGTAGAGCGGGAAAAGGCTGGCCTGGAACCGGACCACATCGACGTGCCAGCCCTGCCAAACCGACAGGAACCGTTCAGGCAGAATATTGACTGGTAGGCGCAAAAATCCAGATGTATCAATTGGGGCGCGGGTCTACCACGGCAATGATCGGTCCGAGCGGATAGGCCCGGTCGATCCGGCCAGCCATCGGCTCGGCAAGGCTTGAAATCGTTCCGTCCAAATACAGTGCATTGGCCGCGCCCAACCGGTCGCGAAAGAACGCAGCCAAATCGAAGAAACGCACAGGGTCTTTGCTCAACACAAACACCACCTGTCCGCTCGTATCAATACCGACGCCATTGCGGATTTTCAAACTGTCGCTGGCGGGAAGAAACTTTGGGTGCAGAGCACCATCAATGACCAGCATCGGGCCGGATTGGGTGGCGAAATCCGCAACAATCTTGCGAGCCTCGAATTGCCCTGTCTCAAGCACGCCAGCATGGCCGTCTTTGAGAAAGAACACCCCATTCGGCTTCAGGTAAAAATTTCCCCAGCCATCGGCGGTTTCGGCTGGCTTGCGCGTCATGCCATATTCGATGAACAGGCCAACGGGACTGAGATCGGAGTGATACATACCGCCATTGACGGCGAAGGTGAGGATAAGCCTTTGCTGCCAAAGCTGGTTTCGCAACGCATCGAATCCACCATAGGCATCGCCCTCGGCATTGCGGTTGAAGATGCGGATGGTGCGCGTGGCGGGATCAAATCGGCAGACACGATAAGAAACGCCGTTTTCCGTCTGGTCACGGCAATTATCTTCTGCTGCCTCAGAACGCCCTGGAGACACGACAAGCGGAAACAGGATTGCAAAGAGCCAAACGATTATGTTCAAACGCAATGCGTTTTCCGAGCAAATTCTCAAAAGCGAACTCTCAAATCAAATATTCGAAGGCGCTACCCTTTGGGTCCGTCTTCTGGCAGGGGCGCCCATACGCAGGTTTCACGAGGAAATCGAGCGAAAAGCTGACTGTATCCCGCGATTGACGACGTTCTTACTGCTGGGCGGAAGCGGTCAAAATGCCCACTTCCTGGGTTTGGCCCGCAAATTTAATCGGCGGGCCCTGGAAGGCAACATGCCCAGCGGCCGAAACGACAACCGCCAGAATATAAGCAGCACTCACTTTGGCAACCAGATGCATGGACATGGACCTAATCCCTCTTCCCTCTCCCGAGGCAGTCTTGCTTCATCCGTTGAACGACATGAAGCAAAACTGCTGTGAGGTTGCGTTATTTTGCGGCCTTTGCGACAGAATTGCCCGCCGACTGCGTTGCATTCACGGTATTTGCTGTGTCTTTGCCCATACCACGGATCGTGTTACCGCATGACGACAATGCGGCAGCGGCGACAAAGAGAGCAGCAACGGCAGCGAGCTTTTTCGTGTTCATATTGGATAAACCCCTATTATGATAATCGGACACCACAGGTGCCTCGCATTGGCATGAACGCGGCAAATCGAAAAAAGTTCATTCGCACCCAAAGATTTCGGCGTTTTTAACCAAACATTTACGCCACCTGATATCCGCGCTTATGAAAGTTTGGTTCAACCTGCTCGCGGGCGCAATAGATAACATTGGCTAAAGCGGCGTTTGAGGGGATCAATCATGGGGCAGCAGCACGACAAAGGCGCAATTCTGGTGATGACCGCCGGGGGCCCAAACCCGTGGATGGTGGTCAACGCCCTGCACGCTCGTTTCGGTGACGTGCAGGTCCTCTTGGAAGAACAGGAAAGCAAGGCGGAAATTTTTCGACGCCGTCAGCGCCGGGTTGGAACCATCGCCGCCCTTGGTCAGCTCGCCACCATGGCCGCAGGCAAATTCATGCGCCGCGCCGCCCAAAAACGCACTGAATCAATCTGCCAGGATTTTGCCGCCGATCCCCGCTTCGATCCGCAGATTGCAGTCACCACGGTTCGCAGTATCAACAGTCCCGAGGCGCAGCAGGCGGTCCAACAGATTTCCCCGGGCGTGATCCTATTGGTCAGCACGCGGCTGATGACAGCCAAGGTTCTGGCCAGTCTGCCCTGCCCCGTGCTTAATCTTCATGCTGGCATCAATCCCGTCTATCGCGGTCAGATGGGCGGCTACTGGGCGCTAGCAAAAGGCGATCGCGGCAATTTTGGCGCAACGGTGCATCTGGTCGATCAGGGCACCGATACCGGCGCGGTCCTCTACCAAGTGCGTGCGCAGCCAAGCTCGGGCGATTTCATCTCCACGTATCCAATGCTGTTGACGGCAGCCGCCCTTCCCATCACCTGCCAGGCGGTTGGCGATGCTCTGGAGGGCAAGCTCAACCCTATCGCGCCAACCGGGCCGTCTGCCCTCTATTTTCCACCGAGCCTCTGGCGCTGGCTGTGGACGGGCCTCACCAAAGGCATCTGGTAGCGAAGAGAACTCTCGTTCAGGCTGAAACCGGCACGTCCTCCCGCCGGTTCTCAATCTCCATGATCAGTTTTTTCTTCGGCCTCAGGGTAATGCGCATCGTAGGCTCCGGGGTCACCTCGCTCTTGTTGCGCAGGCGAAAGGTCTTGGCCAGCACCGCCAGAATAGCAACGGCCTCCATGGTTGCAAACGCACTGCCGATACAGATACGCGGGCCTGCTCCAAACGGCATGAAGGCATAGCGATGCCGGGCCTTGACCGCTTCGGGCGCAAAACGATCGGGATCGAACACGTCAGGCCTATCCCAGATCAGGCTGTGGCGATGAACGGCATGGATTGGCACCAGCAGGACCGTACCCGCCGCGATATGGTGTTGGCCCAACGTAAACGCTTCGTTCGCGGTCCGGGTAATGACCGGCGCTGGTGGATAGAGCCGCATGGCTTCGTTGAAGACCTGTTTGGTATAGGTCAATTTCTCGACATGCTCGGCCATAACTGGACCGTCGCCCACCACACGGCCCAACTCGTCCAGCAGCTTTTGCTCGATAGCCGGGTGCTTTGCCAGAAGATGGAATGTCCAGGCAAGCCCAAGGGCTGTGGTTTCATGCCCGGCGGAAATGAAGGTCAGCAGGTTGTCGATGATCTGCTCGGCGTTCATTTCGCGGTCTGTTTCCGGATCGTGAGCCGATAGCAACATCGAGATCAAATCGGCGCGTTCCACACCGTCCGCGCGGCGCTCGGCGATCATTTCGGCCATGGTGGACCGAAGATAGTCCACGGCGCGACTTGCCTTTCCCTTGCCGGGATAGGGTATCCATTCCGGCGCCTTCAACATGCCGAGCGCAAACATCCAGCCCGTCGGTTCGAGATAATCGGTGACGCTCTGCTCGACCCGCGCGACATCGATCCTGTCACGCCCTGTCATCATCGTCTCGACAATGATGTCGAATGTCGTCTGCATCATTTCATGGCCGATATCGATGGTGGCACCCACCTGCCAGGAATCGCGGCGACGCTCGGCGGCGGCCACCATCGCCGGCAGGAAACCTCTCAGCTTTTCCCATTGAAAACCGGCGGCAACCGATTGGCGCTGCCATTTCCAATGGGCGCCATCAGCTGTCAACAACCCCTGCCCCAATGCCGGGCCCAGCGCCCGGCGCACATCTTCACCTTTGCCAAGCACCGCTGCATTTTTGACCAAAGCCTCGTGGATCAGCTCCGGGTCCATGACATGCAGCCGCACCTCTTCGCCAAACTGCGCATAGACCAGCTTATGATCATAGATCTGCGGCGGAAGGGCATCCAGCGGATTGCGGATCAAATCAGCAATCACCCGAACTGGCGAGCGACGGCTGGCAACAACACCTTCACTGGTAGCGGACAAGACCGGCATGTTCATCTGCCATCTCCTTTGCGTAGACCCTTTTGGGCGGCATCCAGGATGTAGAGATCGAAAAGCACCGTTCCAAGCCCCGTCGCCAAATTGCCTTTATCCGGTCAAGCGGCCACCGCCGTGCCGACACAGCCGCGATTTCCCAGCACGCACCGCACGTAATCGGCAACAGCCTTGACCGGCGGCGAGGCATCCTCACACACGGCAAGACCGACCTCGTAACTGCCAAGATCCGGCATTCCATCCTGCTCGGTCAGTTCCACCATATCGTCCTGCAACAGGAAGCGGGCAAGCGGCGCGACGGCGATATCGGCCCGGATCGCCGCATATTGCCCGACATGGTGACCGCAGAAATAGGCGATGCGGAATTCCTTGCCCTGGCGGGTCAATTCGGTCATGGCGCGCTTGCGCCACACACAGCTCTCGTCCCAAACAGACAGCGGCAGCGGCGTTTTCAGATGGGCCTGACCGTGTTTTTTTCCGGCCCAGACCAGCTTTTCGCTCATCACTGTCATGGTGGGATCGGCGGCTATACCGTTTAGAAAATTGAACAGTGTTACGTCCAGCCGCTTCTCATTCACCGCCTTGCGCAGCTCCACAGAACCGGCAATCGTCACCTCGATGGCCAGGTGCGGCCATGTGCGCGCCAGATGGGTGAGAATACCGGGCAGGACCAGTTCGCCGATATCATCAGGAGACCCCAGCCGCACCACACCATTCATCTCCGGCGCCAGAAACCGTGCCACCGCCTCATTATTCAGGGCGAGAATGCGCTTGGCATAGCTGACCAGCAAGGCCCCATGCGGTGTCAGCGTGACGGAACGAGCATCGCGGCGAAACAGCGAAACCCCCAATTGATCCTCCAGCTTCTTGATCTGCATCGATACCGCCGAGGGGGTGCGAAACACCATATCGGCGGCGGCGGTGAAACTGCCGACCTCGGAAATCGCCACGAAAGTGCGCAGCACGTCATTATCCAGAAGCGGCAAACTGGCCGCCGCCAGAACGGTGGAGGGCATGGTGGAAGACTGGGAAAGGGTCATCGGACAACCATCAATTTTTCTCAACATAAAGATCATATCGTTTCGTTTGATTGAATGTCAATTCCGCCTGACACTGTTTGCAACGAAACCGATCGGCATCAGGAGGAGTGAAAAGCATGGTCTTCGAAACAACACCCCGCAGTATTTCCCCAGTGCTGCGCCTGTGGCAGGCCCTTCGGCATTGGCAAGAGAGACGCTATCGGCGTCAAGCGCACGAAAAGGCGCTGACCCATCTCAATCGGTTGCCAGAATACCTGCGCCTTGATGTGGGGGTCGTCGTGCCGGAACGACTAGACAGCAAACCGATCACAATATGCGATGCGATAGATCACAAACATTCACTTTATTGATCAGTGAACAAGGCAGATGATGTTTCTGCCGCCTCAGGACCAGAAAGTCCTTAGGCGAGATCAACGAAAGGAACTTTCCATGGCTTATATATCTCATTCCAGCCCGTCGCGGCTGTTTACCAGCACTGCTGTCCTCGTCGAATCAGCTTTACATGCGATTTCCACGTGGTTCAGTCAGCTCGAGTCCTGGCGGCAACACCGCGCCATGGAAAAGGCGCTGGCAGAAGCCCCTTTCGATATGCGCAAGGATCTTGGCTGGCCTGCACACGACACGTGGCAGACCCGTCGCGACATGGTTTAAGCCGCCCCAAAGAGCAGCTTCAGGCCTCGTTTTTCCTGACATTCAGGCGAAATATTGTGTTTTTTCAGTCCGCTGGCCATAGTTGTCCCAACCACGCTCCATGACGGCTGACTGATGAAACACCCACAAATGGTCCGGCAATCATGATGTCAAATTCTTGTCGTCGGTTTCTATCGTGCTATTGTCGCTTTTGAGCTATTGGCGGAATTAAAAACTGTCAATTCTAGCAGATCTCCTCAGCACGGTGGCATCATGAGCAAAACGCCTGTTAAAAAACGCAATATCGTCTTTTTTCTTGTTCCGAATTTCACGCTATTGCCGTTTGCAGGCGCTATCGAAACATTGCGCATTGCCAACAGGATGCTGGGCTACGCGGCTTATGAGTGGCGGCTCTGTTCGGTGGATGGCAACAAGGTATCGTCGTCATCGGGCATCAGTATCGAGGTGGATTCGTCGCTTGCCGATGAGCGCCGTTTCCTGGCCGGTGAAAACCGGCCCAATATGGCGATTGTCTGTTCCGGCGTTTTTGTCGAGGAATTCAACAACAAATCCGTCAATGCCTGGCTGCGGGAAGCCTATAACCGCAATGTCGCGGTCGGCAGCCTTTGCACGGGCGCCCATGTGCTGGCCCAGGCCGGGCTTTTGAACGGCAAGCGCTGCGCGATCCACTGGGAAAATCTGCCGGGCTTTTCCGAAGCCTTTCCCCAGGCCGAGGTCTATGCCGATCTCTATGAAGTCGACAGCAATCTCTATACCTGCGCGGGCGGTACCGCCTCGCTTGACATGATGCTCAACCTGATTGGCCAGGATTTTGGCGAGGGCCTCGTCAACCGGGTCTGCGAACAGCATCTGACCGACCGGGTCCGGGCTGCCGGAGACCGCCAGCGCCTGCCGCTGCGCGCCCGCCTTGGTGTGCAGAACAACAAGGTCTTGCAGATCATAGAATTGATGGAAGCAAGCCTGGCCGAACCCTTGTCCCTGCTTGATATCGCCGACAAGGTGGATCTGTCGCGCCGCCAGATCGAACGGCTGTTCCGCCAGGAAATGGGCCGCTCACCGGCGCGCTACTATCTGGAAATCCGCCTTGACCGCGCCCGCCATCTGCTGGTGCAATCCTCCATGCCGGTGGTGGAAGTCGCCGTCGCCTGCGGCTTCGTCTCCGCCTCGCATTTTTCCAAATGCTACCGCGAATTTTACAATCGCTCGCCCCAGCAGGAACGCGCCGAACGCAAACTGGCAACGGCAAAGGCGGCGGTTGCTGCGTAAGTATAATTCGCCACAGCTTACCGGCTTTTACAACACGCCCTCGTGCACCATATTTGGTCCACGAGGGCGTTTATGATTTTCATGGAATCGCAGCAACGCTCTTTGTTTTTGCCCATTTCCGGGTGCCAAAACCAGTTCCCAATTTTCCTGGAAATGCTCAAAGGTAAGCTATAGCTAGCTATTGGTTGCATAGGGACCCGCATAAACCTTGTCGGCTTCAACCGCTCAGGCAAGCGAAACGAAGACCGCCAGCTTCATACAAGTTTGCCTTCCTACCGTGCCTTGTAAATGCGGATAGGAGTGCAACAATGACGATCGGCCTTGATGATTTGTCGCTTGAGCGACTGATGAAGGAGCGTGTGTGGACCTTCGGTAAAGCTGGCGCCGAACAGGTTTTTGCATCGCAGATTTCCTTCGAGAGCGGCGGTTGGCTGCGCGGATATTCCCATACCAATGAAAACTCCTGGCGCGTGAAAGGCGGGGCGGTTGAGTTTCTGAGCCAGAACGCTGCTGTCACCACGCGATTCGATACCGTAAGGTCTGTCGACGGACGTATCGAAATGGAGGGACAGTTCCGTCTGCCGGGAGAGCGTGGCGTGCATCACTTGACGGAAGCCGGCGAGGCACGGAAGCCTCAGAACAGAACCGCTCTTATCGTGCCCATTCACGACGCCTATTTCATCTATGGCATCAACCTGCTGTTTCAGAGCATTGGTGCCGACTACGACATTATTTTCGTCTTTTCCACCGATGCCGATCGCCTGCAGTTCAGAGAGATGCATCAGGCCTCCCCTTTCCTGAACTATTCATCCCTCGTGCTGTCGGATTATTTCTCAGGCAGTGCGCTGTCGGTCGTCGCTGAGGGTAGAACCTGGCCGACCGTCAAGAAATTCCTGGCACTTTCTCTCGCCCATAAGCTTTACGACTATCTCCTGTGCGTCGATGCCGAGACCTTCATTCTCAATAGAACGGGCTGGACTGAGGCCGCCGCAGCCGTTGTTTCCGAAGCCCGATGGTACGGCGGCACACTGACTGTAAACCACTCAGCCGAAAGGCAGATCATGCACGCCTCGGCCATCAAGCTGGCACCGGCGGCCGATCATGAAAAAATTCAGGCCATTTCCGGCAATTGGGGCATCTATACCTGGTGGTGGGATATTCCCGTCTATTCGGCCAAGAGCGTTCCGGGCTTTCTGGAGTGGATTGGCTGGGATACCAGCCTGCAATTTGTGGAAAGGCTCGTCCACAGCGTATTCGACCATATCACCTACCAGTTCTACATGGCTCTTTATGGCGGTTTCTCGTTTACGATGGTCGAGGGCATCGCCCATGCGATGGAATTCTGCAACGCCGGGATTGTTTCCAAGGTGCATCAACAGATCCATCCAATGAGATGGACGAATGCCTTTGCCTATACGCAGGACCCGAACTTTTTCCGAGAGAACAACTATCTTGCCGTCTATCACATCGACAGGAAGAGCTTTCCTCAATTCAACCCCGGCTAGTTTCCGGGGAATTTGCAGTGGTCGGTGAAGCACCTATTTCGCAACGTTTGAATGGAAAGAGCGATGAAAATTCTCGCCCACAGGGGCTGGTGGTTGGAAGCTGCCGAAAAAAATAGTGAAACGGCTTTCAGGCGTGCCTTTGAAAATGGTTTCGGGGTCGAAACGGACACGCGGGACCAGAATGGCGTGCTGAAAATCGCGCATAATATGCCCGTCGGCGACAAAGTGATGGATCTCGCCTATTTTCTGGATCTGCACAACAGCTATGCCGGATCGGGCACGATTGCCATGAACATCAAGGCAGACGGCCTGCACAAGGCGCTCCGCGCCTCGTTGGATGGTGCCGGGGTGACCGATCTGTTCTGCTTCGATATGGCTGTTCCTGATGCCATCGGCTATCTCAATAATGGCTTTATAACCTATACCCGCCATTCCGAACTCGAACCGCTGCCTCCCTTTTATGACAAGGCCCAAGGCGTGTGGCTGGATGCCTTCTATTCCGACTGGATCACTCCTGACGTCATCCACAAGCATCTCGATGCGGGCAAGAAGGTGGCGCTCGTCTCTCCAGAACTGCACGGGCGTGATCATGCCGCCGCCTGGGATGTTTGGGGTGATCTGACAGGTGACGACATCTCAATCTGCACCGACTTGCCGCACCTCGCGGCCGAGAAATGGGGATAAGCCAGCCATGAACCAGACGGACAGGACATTATGATCAAGGCAGTGCTTTTCGACATGGACGGCGTTCTGATTGATGCCAAGGAATGGCATTACGAGACGCTGAATGACGCGCTGGCGCTTCTCGGGCTCAATATCAGCCGCACCGAACATCTCGCCGTCTATGACGGCCTGCCAACACGCAAAAAACTGGAAATGCTGACCAAGACGCGGGGATTGCCGCCAAGGCTTCACGATTTCCTCAACACGCTTAAACAGAAGATGACCTATCAGGTCATCGTCGAAAAATGCCAACCGGTCTTTCATCACGAATACGCCCTCGCGCGCCTGAAGCGGGAGGGAAAGCATATCGTGGTCTGCTCAAACTCCGTCAGGTCGAGCGTCGAGGCGATGATGCGCCAGGCTGACCTGCTGAAATACCTGGATTTCTTTCTCTCCAATCAGGATGTCGGCAAAGCGAAGCCCGATCCCGAAATCTACCTGACGGCAATCGACCGGCTGCAATTGCAGCCGGAGGAATGCCTGATCCTGGAGGATAACGATCACGGCATACAGGCCGCACGCTCCTCAGGCGCCCATGTGCTGGTGGTGGGATCGACCAACGACGTCACTTATGAGCGTATCATGAACGAAATCACCAAGATCGAATCGGCCCGCACATGAGATATCTTATCCCCATCGCGTCGAAGGATGATCTTTTCCCAAAGGACGAGTTTCATTTCCCCAAACCTCTGATCGAAGTCGACGGTTCGCCGATGATCTCGCTCGTCGTCAACAGTATCCGCAACCGCGATGCATCCGCGAAATTCATCTTTATCGTTCTTAATCAGGATGCGCTTGAATACAGTCTCGATTCAATTTTGAAATTGCTGGCAGGCGAAAGCACCGTTGTCATCAAACTGAACAATCCGACCATGGGCGCTGTCTGCTCCGCTCTGATGGCCGTCGATCATATTGTGGACGACGACCCTCTGGTGATCTGCAATGGCGACCAGATCATCGACGCGGATCTGGCGGGCATTGCACGAGATTTTACGCGCTCGCAGGCCGATGCAGGTGTCGTGACCTTCAATTCCGTACACCCCCGCTGGTCCTATATCCGTGAGGATAAGTCTGGATATGTCATAGAAACGGCGGAAAAGCGCGTTCTCAGCCGCAAGGCGATTGCTGGATATTATTATTTTAGAAGCGGCAGCCTATTTGTGGAATTTGCCCAGAACTATTTGCTGAAAGCCGACCCGTTTGGTGGAAAATACTATCTCTCCCCGGTTCTGAACGAGGTTATTCTCGCCGGTGGCAAGATCGTGCAGCACGAGATTCCATCCGACAGCTATATCTCGTTCTATTCGCCCAAGCGCATCGAATTCTATCAGAACGAGATCCGGGACAAGGTCGCCGCGATGACCAAGCCTGCCCGTCAGGTCCAGGTCGTCATTCCGATGGCGGGCCTTGGCAGCCGGTTTGCCCAAGTTGGTTACCTCAAGCCAAAGCCGTTCATCGATGTAAAAGGCAAGACGATGATCGAGCGTGTCATGGACAATCTGCGCCTCGATCATGCGCGCTTCGTGCTGATCGCCCGGCAGGACCATCTGGATGCGGAACCCGATGTCGTCAGTGGCTTGAAGGCCCACGGCGATCTCGCATTTTCGCCGATCAACTTCGTAACCGAGGGTGCGGCTTGCACGGTCTTGACGGCGCGGACACATCTTGATCCCGATGCCCCGCTCTTGATTGCCAATTGCGACCAGATCGTCGATTTCGAATGCGCGGATTACATTCAAGATGCACTTGAGCGCGATCTGGATGGCTCAATTCTCTGCTTCAAGGATAAAGACCGAGATCCAAAATGGTCGTTTGCGCACGTCAACGACGATGGGCTGGTTGATGAGGTGAAAGAAAAGGTGGCGATCTCCGACAACGCGACCGTTGGCATCTATTATTTCAGGCGGGCTCGGGATTTCATCGATGCCGCGACCGATATGATCGCCCACAACGACCGGTCCAACAACGAGTTCTACGTTTGCCCGGTCTACAACTACCTCATCAAGCAGGGAGCCAGGATCGGCATCTATCATGTCGCTCCCGACGCCATGCACGGTATAGGCACGCCTCCCGATCTGGAGGCCTATCTTAGGCTGATTTGATAAGCATGAAATGCATCGTACCCCTTGCCGGGCCTGATTTGTGGACCCCGAAATATGGCTTTAGACCGTTGGTGGATCTCAGCGGAAAACCGCTGATCGACGCTGCCTTGGGTGACAGGGCGTGGGCGAACCGGCTTCGGCCAGAGGATTACATCTTCGTCCTCCGCGAGGTTGCGAACCTCGCGGAGCTTGCTGAATATCTGCACCTGAGATGGCCCGGCTGCCGCATCGTGACACTCTCCGACCTGACCGGAGGCGCTTTGTTCTCCGTGCTGGCAGCAATGGCGCTCGTTGCGCCAGACGAGCCCGTCATCATCGATCTGGCCGACATCCTGTTCACGAGCGGACCTGACGACCCGGAGACACTGTTTTCGACGGAAGGATGTGGCGCAGTGGTGCCGGTCTTTGCCTCAAGCGAAAACTGCTACAGCTATTTGAAGATGACTGACGGCGTGGTGGTTGAAGCGCGGGAGAAAGAGGTGATCTCGGAAAACGCCTCCGCAGGCGTATACATGTTCCGAAACATCCAGACATTCCTCAGTGCAGCCGTTCACAGTATCAACAACCGCCAGACCCTGAGCTATAAAGGCGTGCTTTTCATCTGCCCCATGGTCAACGGTGCGATCGCTGACGGCCACACCGTGCTGGCGCCCACTATTGAAAACTGCCAGCCCGTGGGAAAGATTTTTCACGAGCGATAGATCCGCTCGGTCATTTGTGATGTCGGCGTCAAATCTTTCAAGGACCATTTAGGCTGGACGTCTGTCAACGGGCCTTAGTTCTTCGCGTCATATTCTTCAGAAAAGCGGCTTTGATCAACGCGATTATGAAAAGTCAAACACGGGAAAAACGACCTGCTCGACATAGATTTTTTCAAGCATTCTCACTTTATCGGAAGCCACGATCTGCTTAGCAAATGGGAATTGAAAAGAATTAAGAAAGGGCGAGACGCTATGTTTTCTGTCGGAACGAAGTCCAAATCAAAACGACTGTCGTTACTGTTGTCCCGGTTATCTCCCATCATAAAATAATGCCCATCACGAACCTGAAACTCAGCAGAATTGTCTCCTTTTGACTTATCTGTCATTTCGATAATCTGATGTTCTGCCCCTCCAGGCAATCGCTCCAAATACAAAATTCCAGGCGACCCTGGTCGGGTTTCGTCTGGCCCGAGCCGTTGGCGATCAACGAGAGTGTCGTTGATGTAAAGCCGCCCACTGCGCATTTGAATACGGTCACCGGGTAATCCAATGACTCGACTGACGAATTTGTTGCCCGAATAAGAGGGAAGCATGAAAACGACGACTTCGCCTCTCAGCGGCAGGCGTCCGCCAATACGGGACGATGGCCCTAATCCTTCCATGATTGAATATCGGCTCATTCCGTAAGTTAACTTTTCGGAAAATACATAATCCCCAACTTCAAGCGTCGGCAGCATCGATCCAGAGACAATGGAAAACGGTTGAATGAGAAGGTTTCTTATCGCCAAGGCGATGAGAAGTGGCACAATAATCAAGACAATTGCCAAATTATGAAACCGCGCAAACCACGGATAGCGGTCCAGAGGCGGCTGGCGTGAAGCCGCAATGTAAACGTGGAGGCTGCCTCCCAAGCGATAAATAATAACAACAATAATAAATATAAGCTCGTGCTGCTGGACCCCTTGGTATTTCAATATAAATGGAAATACATACCCGATAAAAACATCGGCGAGCATATACAGAAGACCTAACCGCCCTCTGCCAAGATAAAAAAAGCCAATAGCTGGAGAAAGAGCAAGAGCCAAACAGGCAGCCCATATCGGATTCCGCTTACGAAAGGCAGAAACAAATTTCAACGGCAGCTCCTTTGAAAAAGACTGAATATGAGTCAAGAAAGCTGTGATGAAATTAATCATCACAGCTTTCTTTTGGAAAGACAGAGAGATGAAAGAACAATCGTCTCTTTATCTCTTTATAGGTCTAAATCAGCTGCACCCACTCGTGCTTCCGCACGTATCGCACTTCTCACATGTCCCATTCCGTACCATCGTAAAGTTCTGGCACTCGGAGCACATGTTGCCGGTATAGCCTTGGGCGATGGAGCGCATGCGGCGGGCGGCTTCTACTTTCTTGGCTTCGGCCTTGGCGGCTTCGGCTTCGTCGGTGGCGGCGTCGGAGAACAGGGCTTCGGTTGCGACGTCCTCGACCAATTCAGCTGCCCGTTCCTCATAATCGCGCTTGAAGGACACGACTTCGGAGGTGGAAATGGCTGTCGTCACTTCCAGCTTGCGGGCTGCATTGCCAGAAAAGGCAGCAACATTACCCGAGGCCTTGGTTGGAGCGGCACTTGCAGCACCACGAGGTTCGGCGGTTCCGGCCGGGCTGCTGGAGACCAGAGTCGGCTTATAGCCACGGGTCAGACCCTTGGAAACCACATCGGCCTTGCCTTCCTTCACGCCGCGGCCAAGTGCCGTGGTGGAGAAGTCGGACGTGTCGACATGGGCCAGATCGTTGCGGCCAAGGTAGGAGATCGCCAGTTCGCGGAACACGTAGTCAAGGATCGACGTAGCGTTCTTGATGGCGTCATTGCCAGTCACCATGCCCGCCGGTTCGAACTTGGTGAAGGTGAAGGCATCAACATATTCTTCCAGCGGCACGCCATATTGCAGGCCGAGCGATACCGAAATCGCGAAGTTGTTGATGAAGGCGCGCAGAGCCGAACCTTCCTTGTTCATGTCAAGGAAGATTTCGCCGAGACGGCCATCGTCATATTCGCCGGTACGCAGGAAGATGGTGTGACCGCCGATCTTGGCCTTCTGGGTATACCCCTTGCGGCGGGTCGGCAGCTTTTCCTGTTCGCGGACGATCCGCTCGACGATGCGCTCAACGATCCGCTCGGTGATGGTCACGGCCTGGGCAGCCTGCGGCTGGGCCAGCAGTTCCTCAACCGCATCCTCATCATCCTCATCTTCGATCAGTGAGGAATTCAGTGGCTGGCTGAGCTTGGAGCCATCGCGGTAAAGCGCATTGGCCTTCAGCGCCAGCTTCCAGGACAGCATGTAAGCAGCACCGCAATCTTCCACCGTCGCCTCATTCGGCATGTTGATGGTCTTGGAGATCGCACCCGAGATGAACGGCTGGGCCGCTGCCATCATGCGGATATGGCTTTCGACAGACAGATACCGCTTACCGATCTTGCCGCAGGGGTTGGCGCAATCGAATACCGCCAGATGCTCCTTCTTCAGGAACGGCGCACCTTCCAGCGTCATCGCCCCGCAGACATGGATATTGGCAGCCTCGATGTCCTTCTTGGCAAAGCCCAGATGCTCCAGCAAGTTGAAGCTCATATCGGTCAGCTGTTCAGCGCTGACGCCAAGCGTTTCCTTCAGGAAATCAGCGCCCAAGGTCCATTGGTTAAAGACGAACTTGATGTCGAAGGCAGCGCCCAGGGCCGCGTTGACAGCCTCGATCTTCTCGTCGGTAAAGCCCTTGGCCTTTAGCGAACCGGGGTTGATGCCCGGCGCCTGATTGAGATTGCCGTGGCCGACAGCATAGGCTTCGATCTCGGCAAGCTGGCTTTCCGTATAGCCAAGCGTGCGCAGGGCTTCCGGAACGGCGCGGTTGATGATCTTGAAATAGCCGCCACCGGCCAGCTTCTTGAACTTCACCAGGGCGAAATCCGGCTCGATGCCTGTCGTGTCGCAATCCATGACCAGGCCGATCGTGCCGGTCGGGGCAACGACGGAGACCTGGGCATTGCGGTAGCCATGCTGTTCGCCCAGTTCCAGCGCCTTGTCCCAGGCCGCCTTGGCATGGGCAATCAGGGCCGGATCGGAGCATTCGGCATGAACCAGCGGCACGGGATCGACGGCAAGCCCCTCATAACCTTCAGACAGGCCATGGGCAGCGCGGCGATGGTTGCGGATGACGCGCAGCATGTTGTCGCGGTTTGGCGCATAGCCGGGGAACGGGCCAAGCTCGGAGGCGATTTCGGCTGACGTGGCATAGGAAACGCCGGTCATGATGGCGCTCAGCGCACCGCAGATGGCGCGGCCTTCAGCCGAGTCATAGGGAATGCCAGTCGACATCAGCAGGCCGCCAATGTTGGCATAGCCAAGGCCGAGCGTGCGGTATTCGTAGGACAGTTCGGCAATCTGGCGCGACGGGAACTGCGCCATCATCACCGACACTTCGAGTACGACGGTCCAGAGACGAACGGCATGTTCGTAATCGGCAATGTCGATCTTTTTGGTGTCGGCATCCTTGAACTGCAACAGGTTCAACGAAGCCAGATTACAGGCGGTGTCGTCCAGGAACATATATTCCGAGCACGGATTGGAGGCACGGATCGGGCCAGCCGCCGGGCAGGTGTGCCAGTCGTTCATGGTGGTGTTGAAATGCAGGCCCGGATCAGCGGACGCCCAGGCGGCATAGGAAATCTTTTCCCAGAGGTCGCGGGCCTTCAGGGTCTTCATCACCCGACCATCGCGGCGGGCAGTCAGGTTCCAGTTGCCATCGTCTTCGACAGCGCGCAGGAAGTCATCCCGCAGCGAAACGGAATTGTTGGAATTCTGGCCCGAGACGGTCAGATAGGCTTCCGAATCCCAATCCGTGTCATAGGTCTTGAATTCGAGATCCTTATAGCCCTGCTGGGCAAACTGGATGACACGCTTGACGTAGTTTTCCGGCACCATATCCTTCTTGGCAGCGCGGATTTCGCGCTTCAGGGCCGGGTTTTCATTGGGGTCGAAGCAGGCGTCGTTATCGGCTGAGCAATTGACGCAGGCCTTCATGATCGCCTTCAGATGCTTGGCGACGATCTTGGAGCCGGTAACGAGAGCGGCAACCTTCTGCTCTTCCTTCACCTTCCAGTCGATGTAGTTCTCGATATCAGGATGGTCGATGTCCACAACCACCATCTTGGCGGCGCGGCGCGTCGTGCCGCCGGACTTGATGGCGCCGGCAGCACGGTCGCCGATCTTCAGGAAGCTCATCAGGCCGGACGACTTACCGCCACCCGACAGCTTTTCGCCTTCGCCGCGCAGATGGGAGAAGTTCGAGCCGGTGCCGGAGCCGTATTTGAACAGGCGCGCTTCGCGCACCCACAGATCCATGATGCCGCCTTCATTGACGAGATCGTCTTCGACGGACTGGATGAAGCAGGCATGCGGCTGAGGATGCTCATAGGCCGACTTGGACTTGGTGAGCTTGCCGGTGAAGGGATCGATGTAGAAATGGCCCTGGCCGGGACCATCAATGCCATAGGCCCAATGCAGGCCGGTATTGAACCATTGCGGGGAATTCGGCGCGACGCGCTGGGTGGCGAGCATATAGGCCAGCTCGTCGCGGAAGGCGAGAACGTCTTCTTCTGACGTGAAATATTTGCCCTTCCAGCCCCAATAGGCCCAGGTGCCAGCCAGACGCGAGAAAACCTGGCGCGCATCGGTTTCCGAACCGTAGCGCTCGTCTTCTGGCAGATCCTTCATGGCCTTTTCATCGGCAACCGACCGCCAGAGGAACGACGGAACATCGTTTTCCTCGACCTTTTTCAGGATTTTCGGCACGCCGGCCTTGCGGAAATATTTCTGGGCCAGAATATCGGCCGCCACCTGACTGAACTGCGCGGGCACATCGATATCGGCCAGCCGGAAGACGACAGAGCCATCCGGGTTCTTGATTTCGCTTACCGCCTTGCGGAATTCAATCTCCGCATAGGGCGACTGGCCGGGCTTGGTGAAACGGCGTTCGATGCGCATCTGGCTAGTCCTCGTTGGTCCAAGCACCCGGAAAAGGGCGCAAAATAGGTTTTACGGCACCACGTTGAAGCGGCTTGCCGTTGGTTCGCTCTCTTCGGAGCGAGGCCGATCATAATGATGGTCCGCTCTGTATCTTGCGCCAGCCTTGTCCGCTAGACACTAAATATAGTATCAACAGCGTTTTCATGCCAGAGCAAATGGCCGCAGCGCGCCAGAAAAATTCAAAAAGAAATCCTATCGGTCAAAGCGGGGACGCCGTGACCGTTTCAATCCTGATGATGTTCGCTGATTTGAACCGACCTCGTAGACATCTCGGTTCAGCCGCCGCCGCAACAATCAATTCATTAACCCTGCCCGCGGGCAAGCGCAAGAGCTGGTCTGTATCGAAAATATGAACCCTATATGTTGTGGTCAGCATCTGTGGAAAACGGGGAAAGAGGCTAGCCTAGAGAATTCATAGGCTTGGCGGAAAAGCTTCATGATTAACGCCGGGTGAAGGGTTTTTTTATCCACCGTCACATCACGGCACGCAAACAAGACGACAGAAGCCTCCTGCCGTGTGTCGGTCTGTATCCCTCACCGAATCGGTGGGTTTTTGTGTCCAGGAATGACCTGATCTTACCCTTTCCATCAGAAAACCCTTTAATACACGGGGAGCAGGTCATGCTAATTTCCCAGCGAACTAAAGGGATATTAATGTTTGTGGACAACTATCTCGGAACCAGGGTCTGGAATGACGTCCACATCCAAATATGCCGCGCCAGTCGCCATGAGAGCGCCGGGCTGCGCTTAAGGTTTGGTCATGACCATCAGTAATCTGTCTATCCTGAAGAAGGTCAGTCTTCTTGTGGTGCTGATGGGCGTTGCGGCAGGCGCTATCGCCGCTGCTGGCGCCTTCGGCCTGTCTTCGCTTGGCGCATCGCTTCAAAATACCGGACAACGTGAAGAAGTGGCCCGCGAGGCCATGGATTTGCGCGTCGATATCATCGCCATCAGCCGCATGACCTATCAGCTGGCTTTCGCACCGGAAAAGGCAGCCGATTTCGCCAAGGAAACCGAAACGCGGTCCACCGAAATGCTGGCTCGCCTGCCGAAAATCGCCGCCACTGCCGACGAGAACGAGCAGAAGCAATTGCAGGATGTCCGCACCACGCTGAGTGCTTATTTCGACCAGATCCGCCAGATGGTGAAAGTGGCAGGCACCGACGCCGCCAAGGAACCCGGCGTGATGGCCAAGGAGCTTTCCAAGGCACTGGATGGACAAAAGGCGGTGACGGCGGCGGTCAAGATCTACAGCACCTATTCCGCCAAGACGCTGTCTGCGGCCCGTAGCAATGCCATTGCCGACTCTCAGCTGACGATGATCGCGCTCCTGTCGACCGCTGCGATCAGCATCATCCTTGGCGTTGCGGTCAGCACGCTGATTGCCCGTCGCGGCATCGTCAATCCGATCCGCCTTTTGACCGACAACATGAACCGGATTGCCAAAGGCTCGCTCAGCGATGCCATTCCGGGCACAGAGCGTGGCGATGAAATCGGGGAGATGGCGCGCGCCTTGGAAATCTTCCGTGCCAACCGCTTGCAAATGCAGGAAATGGAAGCGCAGGAAGCCGCACTCAACAGCCAGAGCAAGGATCTGCAATCCAGCATCAGCAGCATTGTCGCCTCAGCTGCCGCAGGCAATTTTTCGCAACGCATCACCAAGACCTACGACGATGCCGACCTGCAACGTTTCGCCTCCAGCGTCAACGAGTTGGTGGCCAATGTCGATCTTGGCGTCACCGAGGTTCGGCGCGTCATTGCCGCCCTCTCCTCTTCCGACCTGACCCAGGATATGCGCGGCAATTTCCAGGGTGCCTTTGCCGAATTGCAGAGCAACGTCAACCAGGCGATGGCAACGCTTCGCGAAGCCATGCAAAGCATTCGCGGCGCTTCGGGTACGATTACCGACAATTCCGGCGAACTGAGTTCAGCCGCCAACCAATTGGCCCGCCGGACCGAACAGCAGGCAGCGGCCCTGGAAGAGACCGCAGCAGCGCTCGAAGAAATCACCACGACGGTCCGCACCTCCACCGAGCGCGCCCATGAAGCCAACCAGATGGTGGAGCAGACCCGCAACAGCGCTGGAAAATCCGGCGAGATCGTCCGCAGCGCCATCGATGCGATGGGCCGGATCGAGCAATCCTCGCAGAAGATCAGCCAGATCATTTCGGTGATCGACGAAATCGCCTTCCAGACCAACCTGCTGGCGCTGAATGCCGGTGTCGAAGCCGCTCGCGCCGGCGAAGCCGGACGTGGCTTTGCCGTCGTTGCCCAGGAAGTCCGTGAACTGGCCCAGCGCTCGGCCAATGCGGCCCGCGAAATCAAGGCGCTGATCAACACCTCCGCCGATGAAGTCAAGGGTGGCGTCTCATTGGTTCTGTCCACCGGCGAAGCTCTCAACGAGATCGTCGGCCTGGTTGATCATGTCAACGGCCATGTCGCGAGCATCGCCCGCGCCGCTCAGGAACAGTCGGCGGCGCTTGCTGAAATCAACACATCCGTCAACCACATGGACCAGATGACCCAGCAGAACGCCGCCATGGTCGAAGAAACCACGGCTGCCAGCCAGGTCCTGGCCAGTGAATCCCGACAGCTGCTGGTGCAGATTGAACGGTTCCGGCTGGAGGACAACAGACGAGGTGAGTATCGCGCGGTGGCGTGATCAGACTGAAGAGGGTGTTCCTCTTCCAAAAGCTACGACATCCAAAGCCTCTGCGGTTTAAAAATCGCAGGGGCTTTTTATTGAGGGATGCAATGGAAGGGCCTGCCCGTCTGACTAAACCGTCGTCACAACACCAAGGATAAGAGAGAGCGAGACGCAGGTGAGCCAGACGGCGGCGACGCGCTGTAGGACATGCAATCTGCCTTGACCGCCATTCCCTGCCTGGGTCAATCGTCCGGCGGAACCCCAAAGCAAGGCGACGGCGCTGACCAGCAGGCAGAACAGGCCGAGATACGGCAGGAAATTCAGATCATCAGGAGCAGGCAGAAGAACGAGACCGAACACCAATGCCTTGGGATTGAGCGCGGTTGTCAGATAGATCCGGCCCGCTGTGATCTGATTGAGAACTTTGCCCTGCCCTGGCGCTTGCCAAAGCTTGAAGGCGATGACCAAAACCCAGATTGCCGCGGCGATTTTAAGCAGGACGGCGGCGGCAGGCCAGCGCGCCATCAGCTGATCTCCCAGATAAACCAGCGGCAGAACGGTCGTCAGGTAGCCTGCCAGTTCCGCTGGCAGGAGACGCAGCACACGCCGTAGGCCAGCTTGGGCACCTGCAACACCCATCAAGGTATTGGTTGGCCCGGGCGCCAGAAGCAGCGCCAGGACAGCGGGGAGAAAGGTGGCAATCAGCATTGGTCAATCCATTATCAACAACAGATTGCCTTTTGCAGGGGAACCACGGCCAGCGCCTTGATAGCGATCAAATGCGCCAGCCCATCGAGTCCGAGATTTTTTAGCCCTTATGACCCTTGGCAATGGGTTCCTGATAGGTAAAGCCCATATCCCAGGGGAAATAGATCCAGGTATCCTGGCTGACCTCGGTCACGAATGTATCGACCGTCGGCACGCCTTTCGGCTTGGCATAGACGCAGGCAAAATGCGCCTTCGGGATGATTGAGCGCACTTCCGTGGCGGTCTTGCCGGTATCGGTGAGGTCGTCGATAACAAGCACGCCTTCGCCGCCATTGGTTAACAACTCAGGCGTGATGCCCTTCAGCAGGTTGAATTCGCCCTGATTGACATAGTCGTGATAGGAGGCGACGCAAACCGTCTCGATCAGGCGGATATTCAGCTCACGCGAAATGATTGCCGCTGGCACCAGCCCGCCCCGGGTGATGCAGACAATGGCGCGAAACTCCTGTCCAAGCCCGGCCAGGCGCCAGGCAAGCGCCCTGGCATCACGATGGAATTGGTCCCAGGCAACGGGAAAGGCTTTATCGGGAAGAGACATGCAAGGGCTCCGCGCATCAAGAAAAGACAGAAGGAAAGGCAATCGAAGCGCTTTGCGTTTCAACTGCCCGCCGCGTCATCGCAGCAAAAACGAAGACAGTGACGCCATTCAGCTTGCGCATCGGCCCGAAAACCGCGGCTGGGAGAGCCATGGGCGCAGCAGACCTTGCGCAAAAGCCCTTTCGGCTCCTTGTCTTTCTCGGTGCTATAGCGGCAATCTGCCCTTAAAGGCAAGAGATGGGAAAGAGGATGCCGGAAACAGTAAGGCATCCGGTTAGAAACCGAATGCCTTACGTCAACACATTTTTCAGTTCAGCGCTTATCAACGTGACAGCAAAGTCAGCGCCGTCATGGAATCAAGCACGGTGCGGGTGACGCCACCGAACAGCACCTCCCACCAGCGCTTGTGAGAATAAGCGCCCATCACCAAGAGATCGATGCTCTGGTCGGACAAGCGGTTTTCGATATGCGCTGCCGCCTTCAACTGCTCCTGATCCTGCTGGGTCACGGTGACCTTGATATCGTGGCGGCTCAGCGTCGCGGCGATTTCGGCGCCCGGCAGGCTGCGTGAAAGATCGTCACCGCCGCTATCGACCACCGAGAAGATTTCAACGCTTTCAGCCTGTTTCAGGAAAGGGAGGGCATCAAAGGTGGCCCGTGCCACTTCGCGCGACCCATTCCATGCAATCAGCACCCGCTTAATCGGCCGCGGCGTTTTCAGAATGTAGGGCACGAGCAGCACGGGCCTGCCGCTGTCAAACAACGCCGTTTCCAATTCGCTGCGGTTTTCCGAAAGCGAACCGCTTTCTCCCTGAGCCGCCACGACCAAATCGGCGCAGCGAGCGCTGTCGACAAACGAACCCGTCGAGCCGACGGAGGTCACGAAATTGCGCCATTCGGTCGACACGCCTTCGCGCCGCGCCACCTCGGCAAAGATCGCCTCAATGGCCCCGGTTTCCTTATGGGCCAGGTCCTGCATGGCCTGTACCGCGACCGGATCGGGTATTTCCATCGGCGCGATCAGGGGCATGCCAGCGACCGCTTCGCAATGAACGCCGATGACATGGGACCCGAACTGTTCGGCCAGCGCAATGGAAAAATCAGAAACCTGCGCTGCCGTACGGCGGTTGTCGAGAACGCTCAGAATTGTCTTGTAAGCCATTGTCATCTCCCCGCAAATTGCTCCGACCGAACATCGTCCGAGCAAAAGCATAGTGCATCGTGGTCTGGGCGACAGGAAGACACGCTTGCGTCATCCCGCCCAACCACCGAAAAATATAATGCGCCGAAACCACGCCGGTTCCTTGATTTCGCTCAAGGCTGAATTGGGATTTCGCTCAAGGCTGATCTGGATTCCCCTCAAGTCTCAGCCACGCGGGACATTCTCAGGCCTCCAGCACGGTTTTACCGCCGGTAATTGCCGCAATCATATCCTCGACATCAAGAACAGCGGCATTCAGAACATCTTCGGCCCTCGCCCGCACCACGAGTTCCGTATGGAACCCCTTGGCTCCGTCATAGCGTGGATAAGAACCGATACTGGTTTGCGGATGCGCCTTCTGAACAGCGGCCAGCGCCGTGCCGATCTCGCCTTCGCCATAGGGGCAGGCAATTGCCCGCGACAGAACACGGACGCCACCGGGCAATGTCTTGACGACATTTTCGAGCATGGCCTGAAAAACCTGCGGGACACCGGCCATGACATAGACATTCTCCACCTGAAATCCCGGTGCCGTCGAAACCGGATTGGCGATATGTTGCGCGCCTTGCGGCATGCGGGCCATCCGTTGGCGCGCCTCGGTAAATTCCAGGCCGCGGCGAGCATACATTTCCGCCATCAGCGCCATGGCCTTTTCGTCATGCAGGCAAGGCAGACCGAAAGCCTTTGAGATGGCATCGGCGGTAATATCGTCATGGGTCGGGCCAATGCCACCCGAGGTGAACACATGGTGATAGCGGCTGCGCAAGGCATTCAGCGCCTCGACGATTGCCTCTTCCTCATCAGCGACAATCCGCACTTCCTTGAGGTCGATACCGGCCAAAGTCAGTACATCGGCCAGATGGCCGATATTCTTATCCTTGGTGCGGCCAGACAGCAATTCATCGCCAATGGCAAGCATGGCGGCGGTGACAACTTGAGACGGGGAAACGGAGGTGGAATCGGACATGGCAGGGCCTTCTAACGGACTTTGACGAACTGGGACGAACTGGAACTATCTTTGGCTAACCGCATAATTCCCTCAATCGGGTCCGATTTAAGGTGACGGCCAGGCAACGGATCGGAAATCTTGCGGCGGCTTTCGTGCATTTTTTCGATGCATATCGATGTAACGTCACTTTTGCGAGACTGGACCAAACAGAGAGACGAAATTATTGGTTACGACCTTTTTTTGTCATTGCCCCTCGTCCGAGGTCTTGTCCCCCCATCCGCCAAACAGCAAGCCGCCCTGCGTGAGGGAAAACGCAGGGCGGCTTGAGCAAGGAGACGATAGAGCCGAGAAATAAGCACCGGTTTTCGAAAAATCCGATGCTGTCACATGGTCTTAAAACTCTTCCCAGCTGTCCTGCTTGGCTACGGTATTCATGCCGAGTGCCTTGGCGACCTGACCGACCATGCGGCGGGCGGGTGACGCGACAGGCCTTTGCCCGGCGCTGGCTGGAACAGGACCAGCGGATCTGCCTCCAGAAGGGGCGGCATTGGCCACCAAGCCTGAAGAACCGGAACCGATTTGGAACTGACCGACCAGATGGCGCAGCTTTTCCGCTTCATTGGCCAGCGACGAGCTAGCGGCAGTGGCTTCTTCCACCATGGCGGCATTCTGCTGGGTCACCTGGTCCATCTGGTTGACGGCGATATTGACCTCGGAAAGTCCGACGGACTGTTCGCGCGCCGAAATGGCGATGGCGTCGAGTTGACCATTGATGGCAACGACATGGCCTTCGATAATCTTGAGGACATCACCTGTTGCGGTCACCAACTTGACGCCGTTTTCAACTTCGCTGGCGGAATTTCGGATCAGGTCCTTGATTTCCTTGGCAGCCTGGGCGGAGCGCTGGGCAAGTTCGCGCACTTCCTGGGCGACCACGGCAAAGCCCTTACCAGCCTCACCTGCCCGCGCCGCTTCCACACCGGCATTCAGCGCCAGAAGATTGGTCTGGAAGGCGATTTCATCGATCACGCCGATAATGTTGGAGATCTGGCTGGACGACTGCTCGATCCGCTGCATGGCGTTGACGGCATTCGAGACCACTTCGCCGGATTGCCGGGCCGACTGATTGGCCTGGATGGCCATCGCCCGGGCCTCTTCCGCACGCTTGGAGGAATTGGAGACATTGGTGGTGATCTGATCCAATGCGGCGGCGGTTTCTTCCAGCGAGGCTGCCTGTTGTTCGGTACGTTTCGACAGGTCGTTGGCGCTCTGGCTCACTTCTCGCGAACCGCTGTCAATCGAACTGGTCGAGATGGCAACGGACGACATCGTGTCCCGCAATTGCTCAACCGTGCTGTTGAAGTCGGTACGCAAACCTTCGAATTCCGTGGCAAATTTCTGGGTAAGCTGGAACGTCAAATCCCCAGCCGAAAGCCGCTTCAAGCCTTCCGCAAGTCCAGACGTTGCCTGAGCCATTTCGGCGGCCCGCTTGGCATCGGCCTCAGCCACCCGCTGGCGTTCCTCTTCGCTCATGTCACGGGCAGCCGCAGCCTGTTTTTCCAGCTCACGAGCGGCAAGGCCGTTATCCTTGAAGATCTGCACGGCGCGCGCCATGACACCGATTTCATCGCGACGATCGACACCATCAACCACTGCCGAAAGATCGCCACCGGACAGGATATCCATCTTGGTGGCCAGAACGCGGATCGGCACAACCATCCAGGCGCGGATGGCGAAAAAGCCAATTGCCAAAACGAGAACCAAACCTCCCAGCACACCAACCACAGTCATCGTCACCGTGCTATTGGTCATATCGGTAAGGTCGTTACTTTCTGCGTCCGCAGCCTTGCCGATCGCCGTTACCGCTGCGGTAAAGCGGGGAGAAAGTTTTGCAAATTCAGGCTGGCATTCCCTCAGAAAAATCGCCTGGGAATTGGCAACCTGTTCATCACTGATGGCGGTTTTGCCCGCTTGCAATGCATTGGCGCAGGCTTGGTCGAAAATTCTCAAACCATCCGTTTTCAGGGAAGAAATTTCACTATTGTCCGGCAGCGCCTTTAATGCCGTGTCCATGAAGGTCACGAAAGAATTACGCCCAGTCTCAAACTCCTTTGCAGCCGACTGGCTAAGCTCAGGTGTGCGGGAAAGAACGACATCACTAAGCGAGGCCCGGACGCTTTGCATCGAACGATTGGCGCGCGCCAGATAAAGCGAAGCAGCAGATTCCTGCTCCAACAAACCGCTATAGGCAGCGTCGATCGATTTCAGCTTCGCTCCAGAATAGGCGGCAATGCCGAGAGTAAATAACCCGAACAACGCCATGATCGACAGAAATTTCCCGATGATTGGTAGGTTTTTCATTTCATTGCCTCGTAACTCAAGGTGGCTCGACCTTCGAGTACATGTGGGGGTAAATTTTTGGCGCGCCGAACCGGCTCCAGTCCTCGCCAAACCGCACAGAATGATCGGTCTGCAACGGCCAGCTGCTCCGGCGGTACCCGTAGAAACTAGCCGGTAAAATCTAATTTTTAGTGAAGTCTAATTTTCTTATGCTTAAAATTAAGACCGCAGTGGGACACAAGCAGCGAGCCGCGGAAAACAGCGACAAAAAGAGCACCGGGAATAAAGGACACAGTCCGTTGTTGGTGGTGCGGACGACGGGGGTCGAACCCGTACAGATTGCTCCGAGGGATTTTAAGTCCCTTGCGTCTACCAGTTTCGCCACGTCCGCGTAAGCAGCGTTTTCAACGACCTGAGGCGGAATTGCAAGAGGGCGTTTCAGATATTCCCTAGAGTCTGTCTGGTTCAATCCGAACCTGACAGACTCTAGCAGAATGTTCGTGTCCGCCCGGTCACACAAAAAACCCCAGACCGAAGCCGGCCCAGGGTGATTGTTGAAGTGCATCAAGGTTGGAAGACGAATATCAACGTTATCAAGAACGTTCGATATTAAACCGCCATGCCCCAGTCGTCTGCGTCATCGACGCCGAACATGCGCTCAAGGTTGAGGAAGCAAATCATGCTTTCGCCCTGGGCAATGATGCCGTCGGAAAAGGCCGCGCTTGGCCCTGCTGCCTGAGGCAAGGGCTGCAAGCGATCGGCGGGGATGGTCAAGATGTCGGAAACGCCGTCCACCAGTAGACCGACGGTCACGCCATTGACATCAGCAACGACCACGGCGCTGCGCTGGTTGACCTCGGAATTAGCCATACCAAGCTTGACGGCCAGATCCACGATCGGAATGACCGTGCCGCGCAGATTCATCACGCCCAGCACTTCGTAAGGCGCATGGGGGAGCGGGGTAACCGTGGCCCAACCGCGAATTTCACGAATGGACGTGGTTTTAACGCAAAATTCCTGCGCATGAAGCCGGAAAGCAATGATCTCCAGAGAGCCCGCTTGCACCAGATGCGATGTGGTCATCAAATTTTCTCCCAGCTTTCATAGGTTTGGGACAGTATTTTAGCATATACGTCCTTAAATCGCTGCCGATCCAGACACACACGTGCAATGCAAGCCTCTGCACCGTGAACCGCCCGACTTGCAATCTATGCCGTAATCCTGCCAGCCTTCGATTGTGCCTCTGCCAGCCACACGTGGCCACTTTGGATTCCTTGATCAGAAACATAGTTGATGCGTCTTAACCGTTAGTGAATTCAAATATAAATTCTGGGAGGAAAGCACAGCACACCACAACCGCCGCACCGAAATACCCGACAAGCATTTGAATTATATAAATTATTTCAATAAAATTGCTTTTGGGCCAAAATATCGATTTTAAAAACCGATTTCCATATCCAAGCATCGCGCTGGATAATGCCAAGGCTCAGAAGTGTGAACCACATCATCGCCTTGAATAAATCTCAAATAGATCAAAGACTTGGGATATTCGGCGATGGAATACGACGAATCATTTTCATTGGCTGTTCGGACAAGGCCTATAGCAATCCGAGCTCGGCCAGTTCACGCTTCAAGTCGTCGGGCATATCATCCAGGCCCGCACCGCCAGCCGAAAGATCGCGCGGGGCATCTTTGGGGTCCAGATAGCGCCATCCCTGAAACGGGCGGCGTGGCGCTGGGGTGGTTTCGATGACTTCGGGGCCAAGCACCAGTTCGCAGCGGTTGATTCCGTCCGCACCGGTGACGCTGACAATGTCCAGCAGAGGCTGGCGTGCCGCCACCTGGCCCTTGATAATCCAGTAGAGCGAACCGCCATCCAGCAATTCCTCAACCCGTTTTGGCATCATCCGGGTGACATGCGAACTTTGCGGCGGCAGTCCAGCCGACATTGCCACCAGGGCGCGTTCCGCGACCCAGTGCTTAAGATCGTCGATGCTATCAGCCCCGACACAGAGTTTGATGAGATTGAGCGCCATGGGTTTTGCAGATAGACCTTTCAGGCAGCAGGTCAAGCGGCTCGGCTAACATTCAACCACATTGACGGCCAGGCCACCGAGCGAAGTTTCTTTATATTTCTCACTCATGTCGTTGCCGGTCTGGCGCATGGTCTCGATACAAGCGTCGAGCGGCACGAAATGGCTGCCATCACCCTTGATGGCCAACGATGCCGCCGTCACCGCCTTGACCGCGCCCAGCGCATTGCGCTCGATGCAGGGCACCTGCACCAGACCCGCCACGGGATCGCAGGTCATGCCGAGATGATGTTCCAGCGCGATTTCGGCAGCATTTTCGATCTGCTCCGGGCTGCCGCCCATCACCGCCGCCAATCCGGCCGCCGCCATGGCCGCTGCCGAACCCACCTCCCCCTGGCACCCCACTTCGGCACCGGAAATCGAGGCATTATGCTTGATGATTCCGCCAATGGCCGCTGCCGTCAGCAGATAGTCACGGATGCCTTCCTGATCGGCATCAGGGTGAAAATGCAGGTAATAGCGGATCGTCGCAGGCACGACGCCTGCTGCCCCATTGGTCGGCGCCGTCACCACCCTGCCGCCAGCGGCATTTTCCTCGTTGACGGCCATGGCATAAACGGACAGCCAGTCATTGGCGAGCAGCGGGTTCTGGCGGTTGGAGCGCCATTCTTCCTGGAGCTTGTCATGGATGTAACGGGCGCGGCGCTTGACTTTCAACCCACCAGGCAGTTCGCCCTCACCCCGCAAACCGCGATCGATACAGCCGCTCATCGCCGTCCAAAGCCGGTCGAGGCCTTCGTCCAGCGCCTGACGGCTCAGGGACACTTCCTCATTGGCGCGCTTCATCTGGGCAATCGTCAGCCCGGATGATGCCGCCATGGCCAGCATCTGCCGGGCGGAGGCGAAAGGATAGGGAACTTTGACGGCGTGGGTTTCTGTCTTCTTCGTCTTCTGCATGGAGGCAAGCTCGATATCGGTCACCACGAAACCACCACCGATGGAATAATAGACTGTTGTCAGCAGCAGGCGACCCTGCTTGTCAAAGGCGGAAAATCGCATGCCATTGGCGTGACCCGACAGTGGCGTCTTCTTGTCCAGCACTAGATCGGTGGCCGGATTGAACTGATAGGCCGGATGTCCGGCGGGACAGACCTTGCCGCTGCGCTGTACCTCGGCGACAAGCTCCGCCATCCGATCCGGATCGACCCTGTCGGGCATCTCGCCGGTCAGGCCGATGATAACCGCGCGGTCGGTGCCATGGCCGACCCCGGTATAGGCCAGAGAACCGTGCAGGCTGACCTTCAATGCCGCAACCTCGGCGCCAGCCGGGCGCGGCCAGTCATTGGACAGGATCAGGTCAAGAAACCGGCCTGCTGCCGACATCGGCCCCATCGTGTGCGAGCTGGATGGCCCGATGCCGATCTTGAAAACGTCGAAGACGGAAAGAAACATGCAAGGACCCTACCCGTGAAGCCGCAGCCAATAGCCTAAACTCTAGCCTTATCCTCGGCAAATTCGTGATGAAGGATCGACATTCAGTGAAACCGCAGCGACAAAAACCGCAAAACAAAAACAGCGCGGCTCGTCTCCAGCCGCGCTGTCGTCCCCCGCCGTAAAGCGGATTTCTACCGCACCAAAGCGGCAGGCACGAGGCCAATCCCCCGAAAGCCCCCGAGCACAGCATGGATAGACGATTTGGCCGCCTTGCTCAATCGCTGACAGCGCTCAGAGCCGCATATTTCTTAAACGATTCTGCCAGTTCGTTGGCATAAGTGTTTCACTTTCATAATTGCCAATGGCAGATGATATTGGCACTTTGCGAATTGACCTTCCCCCATCATGATAAAACAGGATGAAAAGCGCAGATTCGCAATCCACCTGTCGCTATCCTAAACCTGCCTGTTACCCCAAGATTTGAAAGACAATGTCGGATATGACCCTTCTGGATTGGCTCGCTCTGCTGCTGTTTTTCTGCTGCTGGTTCGGCCTGGCGTTTTTAACCAATGGTCGCCTGATCAAATCCCGCCTCAGCCTCAGCCGGATCATGGCTGAGCGCCGCCGCGCCTGGATCTTCAATGCCCTGAAGCGCGACCTGCGGATGATCGACACGCAGATCCTCGCCGGTCTGCAAAACGGCACCGCCTTCTTTGCCTCGACCTCGATCATCGCCATCGGCGGCTGTTTCGCCATGCTGGGCGCCACTGAAAAGGTCGACCTGGTGCTTCGGGACCTGCCGTTGTTCGGGGCTGGAGGGCGGGCCGCATTTGAATTCAAAGTCTGCGGACTGATCGCGATTTTCGGCTATTCTTTCTTCAAGTTCGGCTGGTCCTATCGCCTGTTCAACTATTGCACCATCCTGTTTGGCGGCCTGCCCATGCATGCGGAGGTTCGCCAGGACCCCGCCGCCGCCGAAGACGCGGCCGAAACCGTGATTGCCATGAATGTCATCGCCGCGCAGAATTTCAATTCGGGCCTGCGGGCAATCTTCATGTCGATGGGCTATCTCGGCTGGTTCCTGAACGCCTATATGTTCATGGCAACCACGGTGCTGATTTTCTTCGTACTGATGCATCGCCAGTTCTTCTCCAATGCCCGGCTGGCCGCCATGCTGAAAAATCCGCTCTCCGTGCCAGGACAGATGACAGCAAGCCTACAAACCAGCCCCCATCACGCAACCGATAGCGACAGGTCATCTGGAATGTCGTAAAGGACCGTGATGCCAGGTGTCATTTAAAGTGACCTTGGTCTAACTCGAACCAAGGGTATGATCTGCCCCGGTGACCACTTGCCATCCCAGCATGTCCGGTCGCTGTAAATAGCTGTTTCAGGACATCGCGTGGCTTTTCCAACCGAATCTCCCCTTCCCGCCAAATCCACCCCCCGCATCGGCCTGCTCGATTCGCTGCGCGGGGTCGCGCTGCTGGCGATGGCCTCCTATCATTTCAGCTGGGATCTGGAATTCTTCGGCTATCTGCCTGTGGGCACGGCAGAAACCGGGGTTCTGAAGATCTATGCCCGCTGTATCGCCTCGACCTTTCTGTTCCTGGTCGGCATAGGCCTGGTGCTGGCGCATCGAAATGGCATCCGTTGGAAACCGTTCGGCAAGCGATTGGCGCAGATCGCCGCAAGCGCCTTTGCCATATCGGTTGCCACCTATCTGGCCATGGGGGCAGGCTGGATCTTTTTCGGCATTCTGCATGCCATCGCGCTGATGAGCCTGCTCGGCCTGGCGTTCATTCGACTTCCGGTGGTCGTCACGCTGGGCGCGGCAATTGCCACGCTGATCCTGCCGTTTTACGCGCGCTCGGCTGTGTTCGACGCACCCTATTTCTGGTGGCTTGGCCTGTCCGAAACCATTCCGCGCTCAAATGACTATGTGCCGGTTTTTCCATGGTTTGCCGCGGTGTTGCTTGGCATTGCCAGCGCCCGCCTCGCCCTGCGGTTCGGCCTGTGGCAAAAGCTGGCGGCCTGGCCGTCCGGCCCCAAATTGCTCTCGCTTGCGGGCCGCCATAGCCTGATCTTCTACCTGGTGCATCAACCGGTGCTGATCGCTCTCGTCTACCTGGCGACGCTGGTCGTCACCCCGCCGCCGCCCGACAGAGCGGCGGCCTATGACCGCAGTTGCCAGCAATCCTGCACGGCAGGCAATAACGATGCTGGCTTTTGCCAACGGTTCTGTAGCTGCACACTGGAGAAGTTGCAGACCGGAAATATACTCGAACCGCTCCAGTCTGGGGCAATCATAGCAGCGCAAGATGAAAGGGTCCTGAAACTGGCGCGGGAATGCACGATCGCCAGCCAATAAAGGGTCCTTACATGAACGCCTATCGCATGAAGCCGCTGAAATACCCATGGCCGCCGCTTCTTTATGTCGGCGCCTGTGTCATTGCTTTTTTTCTAGATGCCTATGTTGCTCCTGTCAGTCCTTTCCAGGACCAGGAGCCCGTTATGTGGATGACCGGCGCAATGATCGCCACCGGTGCAATCGCCATCGATTTCTGGGCCATCAAGACCCTGATGTCTAACTATACACCCCTTAGCCAGCACCAGCGCGCCCGGCGGCTGGTGACAGAGGGGCCTTACCGCTATTCCCGCAACCCGATCTATCTCGGCTACACGCTGCTGATGGTTGCGGCAGGAATGATTCTCGGCAATGTCTGGCTGGTCCTGGCAGCGCCCCTCACCGCCATGTTGACGACCATGGTCGCCATCCGCTGTGAGGAAATGCATCTACTGGTGCGGTTCGGTGTCGATTTCGAACGTTATTGCCAACATACACGGCGCTGGCTTTGACGGAATACCGGACGCGATGAGGTCAAACGATGAGGGTGTCGGCTCAGACTATGAACCGACACCAATTTCCACCAGACGGGTCAGGCAAGCCTCCTCGGCCTGATCCAGTTCGGCCAGCGTTTCCTCAATATCCTTGCGCTTCTGGCGCAAATCGTCACGCTTTTCATCGATACGCTTCATCATCAGCTTCAATTGGCCCACCTCACCCGGCGGCTGCTTATAGACATGGATGATTTCGCGAATATCTGCTACGGTGAAGCCGATGCGACGGGCGCGCAGAATTTCTTTGAGAAGATGACGGTCGGCACCTCGGTAGACACGGGTACGGCCCTTACGCTCCGGCTGAATCAATCCCTCATCCTCGTAGAAACGAAGAGTGCGGGTCGAAACGCCGAATTCGCGGGTCAACTCGGTGATGCTGTAAGATTTTTTCAAGGCCATGGTGTTCCGTATCGCTCAAGACGATAATCATATTAACTTTGACGTAAAAGTCAATTTTTGTTCACCTCGCTGCCTCAAGCGGGAAACATCTCATTGCTTTTAAAGATTTTGCCAATTGCAGATGGAGCGCTCAAAGCGCCTAGATCGCAAACCACCAGGTGGCAAGCCCCAGAAACGAGAAGAACCCGGTAATATCTGTAACGGTGGTCACGAAAACCGCCGAGGAAACCGCCGGGTCGGCACCAATCTTGTCCAGCAGCAGCGGAATGAGAATACCGGCAATGGCCGCAGCCATCATGTTGATCAGCATGGCCGAGGCAATGATGCCACCAATATTGGGGTCATGAAACCAGAAGCCGGCAATGACCCCGATCAACACGCCGAAAATCACTCCGTTCAACAATCCGACACCGGCTTCACGCCGCACCACCCGCCAGGCATTGTGAATGTCGAGATTGCGGGTGGCGAGCGCCCTGACCGTCACCGTCATGGTCTGCGATCCGGCATTGCCGCCCATGCCCGCCACGATCGGCATCAGCACCGCCAGCGCGACGATCTGCTCAATGGTTGCCTCAAACAGCGAGATGACAGAGGCCGCCAAAAATGCGGTCAGCAGGTTGACCAGCAACCACGGCACGCGCGAGCGGGACGTCTCTGGAATGCTGTCCGACAATTCTTCATCGCCGACACCGCCCAGGCGCATCAAGTCTTCCTCGGCCTCTTCCTGGATCACGTCAACCACGTCATCGATGGTCAGCACGCCCACCAGGCGCCCGCCTTCATCGACCACGGCGGCGGAGAGAAGATCGTATTGCTCGAAGAGTTGCGCCGCCTCTTCCTGGTCCATTTCGGCCGGGATAGGGTGGTTGGTTTCGCGCATGATGGTTTCGATCTTCACCTGCCGCTTGGTGCGCAGGATACGGTCGAGATCAACCACGCCCAGCAGCTTGAAGGTGGGATCGATGACGAAGATCTGGGTAAAGCTTTCGGGAAGACCTTCTTCCTCGCGCATATAGTCTATGGTCTGACCCACCGCCCAGAACGGCGGTACGGCCACGAATTCCGACTGCATACGCCGTCCGGCAGAGCTTTCCGGGTAATCCAGGGCGCGGCGCAGCCGCACCCGCTCGGTAAACGGCAATTGGGCGAGGATTTCGTCGCGGTCTTCCTGGTCGAGGTCTTCGAGAATGTAGACGGCATCGTCGGAATCGAGATCGCCGATGGCAGCAGCAATCTGCTCGTTCGGCATCTGATCAACGATCTGCAGGCGGATGGCGTCATCCACCTCGGTCAGCGCCGTCATGTCGAAATCGTCACCCAGAAGGGTAATCAGCGCCAGTCTCTGATCCGGCTGGATTGCCTCGATCAGGTCGCCCATTTCCGATTCGTGCAGATGCGCGACTTCCTTGCGCAGGAACAGCACATCACGATCGGCAATAGCGGCGCCAACAAGCGCGCGGAAATCACTGCGGATCGAGCCGTCCTCGTCGTAGATATCGGCCTTTTCCTCGTCACGGGAATGGCGCGCGCGCACTTGCTCTTCGATGTCACTCATGCTCGCGCTCCCGTTCCTGTCGCTTTCGTGGCGGCGAAGAGACGAATCCCTCACCGCCAATGAAGAGCTTCACCATAACTGCATGACAGAAGCGATACATGCCACAAAAAACGGCAGGCGCATGCAGGATGATGTGCGTAATCACAGGACAAGCGCCGTGCAGATCAATGGTACACGGCGCTTGGGAAGAGCCGATTACTTCAACCGACCAGCGATATCTGCAACACGTTTGCCATAGGCAAGCGCGGTATCGAGGTCGCCCTGGGGAATCTCATCGACGCTGGCATCGGAAGGCGACTGGACCAGAAGCCCGACCGAACCACCGAGATTGTTGATGTCGGTGCGTTGCGCAGCCTTGCTATTGCTCGGCAAAAGACCGAGGCTAACCCAGATGCCGCCGTGTTGAGATGCCAAAGTCTGCAAGGAAATCAACGCGACCGCCTTGTCGCCGTTCAAGCTGGCGCTGTTGACGAATCCACCGAAAACCTTGTCGTGCCAGCCGCGTGTGAACCAGATCTTCGACGACGCCTCGGCAAATTTCTTGAACTGCCAGCTTACATTGCCCATGTAGGTCGGCGACCCGAAAATGATGGCGTCAGCGGCAGACAGGCTGTCCCAGCCGGCTTCCGAAACATTGCCCTCACTATCGATTTCGATCAGTTCGGCGCTAGCACCCTTGGCAACATATTCCGCAACCCGTTTGGTGTGGCCATAGCCCGAGTGAAAAACAACAGCAACCTTCGTCATCAACTGCCCCTTTATGCATGCTGGAAGCCGAAACAGCTCTGCGGTTTCGGCCTATCTGAACCTCATTCCGGGCAATTCGCCCGGCGCCGAACAGATAGCGATCCGTCACCGGCCCGAAAAGAAGGCAGATTCCGTGCTGATAGGGTGAAAAAAGTAACTGCTACCCGATCAAAGGACGATCAAAACCACCAGGAGACCCAGACCTAGACGCCAGGCGCCATCGATCAACCGCAGGCCAAGCCTGATATCGGCACCGCCGATGGCGCGCCGACCAGCCGCGTTCATCATCGGCTCGCGCACTGTTTCTCCTGCATAAATTCGCGGTCCCGCCAGCGCTACATCCAGCGCACCTGCCGCAGCCGCCTCCGGCCAGCCGGAGTTTGGCGAACGATGCAGGCCATGGTCAGCCATCATGACAGAGAAGCATCGCCAGGCTGCCAGAGCGCCATTGTCCAACCAGACCGAACACACAGTCAACAATCCCGCCAGCCGGGCAGCAGGCCAATTGGCCAGATCATCCAACCGCGCCGAGGCCCAACCGAACTGCAAATAGCGTTCGGATTTATGGCCGATCATCGAATCGGCAGTGTTCAGCATTTTATAGGCAAGCAGACCCGGCAGGCCGAGCAGGCCATACCAGAGGGCAGGAGCCACCACGCCATCGGCAAAGTTTTCTGACAGGCTTTCCAGCGCAGCCCGCGCCACACCGGCCTCGTCAAGCACATCGGGATCGCGCCCGACAATCATCGACACGGCCCGGCGACCACCGGCAAGGCCCCCATGCAGCAAGCCGTCGGCGACGGCTTTCACATGGTCCAGCAGACTTTTCTGCGCCAGAAACACCGCCGTGACGGCAATTTCCAGCAGCACCCCGAGAAATCCGAGCGCCGCAAACAGACGATGCAGACCATATCCAACGCCAAGGCTTGCGATCAGCAGAAGCACAATCGTCAGCACCCCGCCCGCCTTGCGCAGCGGGTCTGCCAGAACAGGCCGGTTCAACAGCCGGTCGAAGGCCGAAATACATGTGCCAAACACCACGACCGGATGCGGCAGGCGCGACCATAACCAGGGCGGGTCGCCAACCACACGGTCAAGCGCCAGTGCCAGAACTAGGATAAGCAGATGCGCCTCCATCATGACCGGAATGCCTGCAAGGCAGCCAGAAGCCGCGCATCGGCCTCTTCGTCGGGCGTCAGACCGATCCGCAGCCAAGCCGGCGCATAATCAAAAATCCGCGTCAGGATATGCGCGCGTGCCAGATGCGCATGGATCTTTGCTGCATCCGCCTGCTCCACCAGTGAAAACAGCGGCGTGCCACCGATCACCGTCAGACCGGCCTGCACCAAAACCGCATCAAGCCCCGCCTTGCGGGCAAAAATCCGAGTGCGAAGCGCATGATGATCGGCACTGAACAGTTGGGTTGCCACCGACAAAGCTGGGCCGGACACCGCCCAGGGACCAAGCCAACAGGCAAACCGGTCCGACACCATCTGCTCGGCAATCACAAAGCCAAGCCTCAAACCCGCCATGCCGAAGAATTTGCCGAAAGAACGAAACAGCACGAGATTGGGATGATCCGCCACAAGCGGCGCCAGAGACTGCTCCGGCTGCGTATCTGCAAAGGCTTCGTCCACCAGCAAAAGACCGCCATGGACCGCCATGCGCTGCGCTAAGGAAACCAGTTCCGCTCGCCCGATCTGACGCCCGGTGGGATTGTTGGGGTTAACCACCACTGCCAATCCATGGGCGGATGTCATTGCCTCAAGATTGTCCACCGCATCGATAGCGATACCGGCCAGCGTGAGGCTACGAGCATATTCCGCATAGGTGGGGCTCAAAATGGCGGCGCGCCTGCCCGCGTCCATCAACTTCGGCAAAAGCTGGATGACCGATTGCGTGCCAGGAACCGGCAGCGGCAGAACGGCGCCGCTGCGATAAAAATCCCGTGCTGCCAGCCGGGCTGCATCCTCGCGTTCGCGGTCCGGCAGGCGGTGCCAGGCGCGGGCATCGATGGCGGGCAGATCCGGTGGACAGGGATTGATCCCGGTGGACAGGTCCAGCCAGTCTTCAACCTCCCCCCCATAAAGACGCGCTGCCGCCGCAAGGCCGCCGCCATGGGCAATGATCTGGCCGGGCTGTACTGTCATGACCGGTTCTCGCCCGCACGGTCGATCAGATGCATATAGGAGCCAGCCACATTGGCACGTCGCAGCCCGACCTGCCCCAGGGATACGCCCAGGGCATCTTCCGCAGCAAACAGCCGGTCTCCTTCGCCTTCCTCGATAACAGTCGAATAATGAAACTCGTGGCCGGTCATGACATGGGCAAAGAAATCTCCCGCCAATGGTCGCAGCAACCGATAGCCCAGTTGCCGCTTTCGTGTGGCAAAGCTGGTTTTCAACGGCAGAAGCCCCAGCATCGTATGGTCGGTTCCGTCCGCATCGGTCAACCTTTCACCCAGCACCATATAGCCACCGCATTCCCCGTAAATTTTCACCGGCCTTGCCGCCGCCGCCAGCATGCCCGCGCGGAACCGGTGGGCATTGGCGATCCGCCCGGCATGAAGCTCGGGATAGCCGCCGGGCAGATAGATCGCATCGGCATCGTCTGCCGGAGCTTCATCCTGCAAGGGTGAAAAAAAGCTGATATGGGCGCCGCGTCGTCGCCAACCCAGCAGCATATGCTCATAGCAAAAGGCAAACGCCTCATCCCGCGCCACGGCGATATGGCGGCCTAGCGGCGCAAGCCTGATAATATTGGCCTCCGAGACCGGATCAGGGCTGCGAACCGCAGCGCGCATGATGGCGTCGAGATCACAGCCTTTTGCCACCACCTGCGCGGCATGGCTGATGAAGCCTTCGAGATCAGTCTGTTCCGCCGCCTGCACCAATCCCAGATGCCGCTCTGGCAGGGCAAGCCCCGTATCGGTACGGATCACACCCAGCACCGGCATGCGGATTGTCTCCAGCGCCTGGCGCAGCATCGCCTCATGCCGGTCGCTGGCGACCCGGTTGATGATAACGCCGACCATCAGCAGACCAGGCCTGAAATCGGCAAAGCCTTTCACCAAGGCGGCGACGGAATGCGAGGTGCGGGCGCAATCGACCACCAGCACCACCGACAGGCCGAGCATCAGGGCAAGATCCGCCGCCGAACCGGTACCATCCGCTGCCCCGTCGTAAAGCCCCATCATCGCTTCGACCATCAGGGTCCGGCCACCCTGGCGGTGCAAGGCGGCATTGGCGGCGATCAATTCCGGTCGCATCGCCCAGGGGTCGAAATTCAGGCAGGTCTCACCACTTGCCGCCGCATGAAAGGCCGGATCGATATAATCCGGCCCGGCCTTGCCCGGCGCCAGCTTATGACCGGCCTCGCTCAAGGCGCGCAGCAGGCCGAGCGTGACGGTGGTCTTGCCTGACCCGGAGGCAGGCGCGGCAATCAGAAGGCCACTCATGCCGTATCCTTTAGGCTTCGATTGGCAAAGGGGTCCTGTTGCAAGGCCCGGCCCGACAAGGCACCGAGCCAATCCAGCGAGGGGCGAAGCCGCACCACCTCGCCCAGCACCACGATGGCGGGTGGCTGAATACAAGCGGCCTGCATTGCGTCTTCTGCCTCACCCAGCGTGGTTTCCAGCACCCGTTGCCGGTCCGTTGCCGCGTCGCAGACAAAGGCCAGCGGTTCTTCGGGGTGGCGTCCTGCCGCCATCAATTGCGCGGCGATATGGCCCATATGCTTCATCGCCATATACATGACAATCACCCGAGAGCCCTTGGCGACCGCCTGCCAGTCTATGCCATCAGGCATCGCGCCGGACGAATCGTGACCGGTCAGGAAGGTGACGGCATGATTGACCTCACGATGGGTGACGGGAATGCCCGCATAGGCCAGCCCGCCAATGCCTGCCGTAATGCCCGGCACGATACGAAACGGCACGCCATGCTCGACAAGGGTCAACGCTTCCTCACCGCCGCGTCCGAAGACGAAGGGGTCACCGCCTTTCAGCCGCAGCACCCGCTTGCCGGATTTCGCCAGTTCCACCAGCCGCAGGGAAATATCGCGCTGCCGGGCCGAGGGCTTGCCGCCACGCTTGCCCGCATATTCCAGCACCGCACCCGGATTGGCGTAAGCAAGGCAAGTCTCATCCACCGGCGCGTCATGAACAATCACATCCGCCATGGACAGGCCACGCACCGCCAACAGCGTCAACAGACCTGGATCACCCGGCCCGGCCCCTGCCAGCCAGACATGGCCCGGCTGCAACAGTGGCAAAGGCTTGAAAACATCATGCATCATGGGCAGAAGATCTACTGCATAATTTCCCAAACCGAAATCGGTTGGCGGGGAAAATTATACCGCCATGACGATGATTTGTCCGAATGAGCGGCAAGGGTCACACCCATCTTCCCCCCGCCGCAAGCCTTGCCTATAAAGAACCATGACCGAAGCCGCGCAGCCCACCGAAACACCCGATGCCGCAGCTTCGCGCAAGCCGAATGGACCGCTGCGCAAGGGCTGGACCACGGGCGCCTGCGCGACAGCCGCGACCAAGGCAGCACTGACGGCGCTTTTGACCGGTGAATTTCCCGATCCGGTGTCGATCCGCCTGCCGGGCGGCCAGGAACCAGCCTTTGCACTTGCCTATGAACAGATTGCGGATGGCCAGGCCTCGGCGGGCATCATCAAGGACGCGGGCGATGACCCCGATGTGACCCATGGCGCAACCGTGATTGCCACAGTGCGGCTTCTCACCGCCGGTTCTGGCATCCGGTTCGTGGCAGGCGATGGCGTCGGCACCGTCACCCGGCCCGGCCTGCCGCTGGCCATTGGCGAGCCAGCCATCAACCCCGTGCCGCGCGCAATGATGGCGGCCGAGGTGGAAGCGCTGGCCAGACAGCATGGAGTGGCGCCCGATGTGGAAATCACCATTTCCATTCCCGGCGGTCAGGCGCTGGCGGAAAAGACATGGAACCCGCGCCTGGGCATTATCGGCGGGCTTTCGGTGCTCGGAACCACTGGCATCGTCAATCCATTTTCCTGTGCCGCCTGGATTCACTCCATCCATCGCGGCATCGATGTGGCGCGCGCCATGGGCCTTCCGCATGTGCTGGGTGCAACCGGCTCGACCTCCGAACGCGCCGCACAGCAGCTTTACGGTCTGCCGCAGGAAGCGCTGCTGGACATGGGTGATTTTGCCGGTGGTCTGCTCAAATATCTGCGCCAGCACCCCGTACCCCGGCTGACGATTGCAGGCGGATTTGCCAAGTTGAGCAAGCTGGCTCAAGGCGCGCTGGATCTGCATTCCGCCCGCAGCCAGATCGACAATTCCTTCATGGAAACATTGATTTCCGATCATCATCTCTCGCAAGACATCAAAGAGAGGATCAGGTCTGCCAACACCGCCCTGGAAATCCTCGACATCACCCGGCAAAACAATCTGGACATGGCAACACCGATTGCACAAAGGGCAAGGCAGACGGCCCTTTCAGTCCTGCGCGGTGCCGATATCGCGGTCGATGTCATCGTCACCGACCGGACGGGAGCGATCCTTGCCATCGCTTCCTGAACGCATCCTCATTCTCGGCGGCACGGCGGAAGCGGCAAAGCTTGCCGCAGAGCTGGTGGGACAAGGCGAGGCTTTCGTCATTACCGCGCTTGCCGGACGCACCGAATATCCGGCCAGTCTGGCTGGAGAGGTCCGCATTGGTGGCTTCGGCGGTGTCGATGGGCTGGCGGCCTACCTGAGGAGCCAAGGCATTACCAGGGTGATCGACGCCACCCATCCCTTTGCCCGGCAAATATCCGCCAATACCGTCGAAGCCTGCCGGAAAGCAGGCGTACCGCTGACCGTGCATCTGCGACCGCCATGGCTGCAACAACCCGGCGACCGCTGGACCATGGTCGAGACGCTGGAAGCGGCGGCCCATACGTTGCCGGAAGGAGCCAGGGTCTTCCTGGCGCTGGGGCGGCAATATATCGACCTATTCGCACAGCGAACGGATTGCCACTTCGTGATCCGCATGGTGGATGCGCCTTCAACGCCGCTACCCTTTACCCATGCCGACATCGTTGTCGGCAAAGCGGCGGCGGATTGGGAAGCGGAAAAAGCCCTGCTGGAAGGCCATGCCATCACCCATCTCGTCACCCGCAATTCAGGCGGCAAGGCAAGCTATGGCAAGATTATCGCGGCGCGAAAATTGGAATTGCCCGTGGTGGTGATCGCCCGTCCGATCGCTAGATGACCGACTGCGATATCCTCAGACCTTCTGCGCTGACGACCGAATTGCCGTGACCTTGGGCTTCGCACCCATGCGTCCGGTGAGCGGCACACAATTGGTCTTGCCCGAATAGGGCCAATAGTCGAGCTTGCAGCCATAGGGGCCGCCGACATTTTCTTCAACGACTGCAATACCGTTCGTGGCCAGAAATTGCCGCGCGAAATCGAAATTACGCACTCCCACATTATAGAAGGAGTTGCCGGGACTGGCTCCACCAAAAATCTTTGCCTCCAAACGCCAGACATTTGCGCCACGCGCCAACAGTCCGGCCACAAGAAGCTCCATCAGCTGACAGCCATATCGCGCCGCCTCACTCTTGCTCATGCCCTTGGTAACGGGGCCTGGCAATACAAAATGATTCATGCCACCGAGACCCAGCACGGGATCGCGAATACAGGCTGCAACACAGGAACCGAGAACCGTCGTCAGCACAGTATCGGGATCGTCGTTGACGGCAAATTCTCCCTGCGAAATAGTTATCCGCCCTTTAGGCAGATCCATTCGTGAAGCCACTTGAGCATTCCAAACGAAAGACATTCAATCCGACCCCTGCAATTACATAGAAATAAAAGCATAGATTGAAACAAAAACCTATTGCTCATTTCTGTCCGCACGCCGCGCCATAGCGCCGTGCGTTTTGGAAAACCGCACAAAGGACGCTGTAACACTTTATATTTTCTGCATAATTTTCTCCTTAAACTGCAACTGGTTTAAGGAATTATGCCTCAGGCTTTGGATAAGAAATTACACCAGACATTATCGCAACATGCTCACTCATCGGACACAACGCAGACACTAGCCAATTCAGTGGTGCCGACTTCGCTATTAATCGGGCATTCTGGCTTCCTGGCTAATAAACCATGAATATATTGATTTATTGTCTACTCGTCATCGGTCAAGGAATGCAGCGGACCAAGTCACGCTTCCTGGACTGACACGATCGTGTCGTGGATCAGCTTCAGCACGGCACCGGCCTCGATATCAGTGCAGATCGTCTGGCTTGGCAGGTCATCCCAATCACTGGGACCAAACCCCATCGCGTCCGGCTTCTGAATGGTCTGGCCATCGGCAATGCCGCCGCAGACCACGCGGATCGAACCGCTGCGGGTGGTGAACAGCTCCGGCGCCACAACATAGGCGCAGGCGCAACTATCGTGGACCACCATGCCATCAGGCACCCGGCTCTCGTAGAATTTGATATAGAACTGCGACAGATCGAACAGCAATTGCGCCCGCATGCCCGCCGCATCGCGGATGTCAGACAGCGCCTGGCGGGTCATCACGGTTTTCGTCGTGACATCCAGACCAACCACAACCACCGGCCATCCGGCGGTGAAGACAATATCGGCCGCTTCCGGGTCGCCGTGGATATTGGCCTCGGCGGCGGGCGTCACGTTGCCGTTGACATAGAAGGCACCGCCCATGATGACCACGTCCTTGACCAGAGAAACGATCTCAGGATCTTCCTTCAAAGCATTGGCAAGATTGGTCATTCTGCCAACCGCAACGATCCGCACCTCGCCCGGATTGGCGCGGATGGTCTCAACAATGAAGCGATGCGCCGGGCGTGGATCGAGCGGCACGTCCACGGCATCCGGCACACCGATATTGCCAAGCCCATCATCGCCGTGAATGAATTTCGGCGGCTCATGGGTAACACGATGCGGAATGAAGGTTTCGCCAGCACCCTTGGCAACCGGCGCGTCGATATTCCATTCCTGCTTCAGATAAAGCGCATTGCGGGTCGTGGTCTCAATGGCGGCATTGCCGAATACGGTGGTGATGCCAAGCAGATCGATATCCGCATGATGATGCAGAAACAGCAGTGCCATGGCATCGTCAACGCCGGGGTCTGTATCGAAAATCACCTTATGCATCGCGCTGTCCTTTATATATCCTTTGACGGGACAATAGCGGCCTTGCGCCATCCCGCAACCACTGTTGGCGTCAGACGGCCTGGTTTTTCTTGGATACACCCTTCTTGCCCACATTGCGCAGCACATGGGAAAAATCAGAATTGTAGAGATCGCTATCGCGGAAGGCGACATCGCCGAATACTTTACCGACCATGACCAGCGCCGTTCGGGTAATCTTCGCCTTGCGCACCTCCTCAGCCATGTCCTTCAGCGTGGTGCGGATGAACAATTCGTCCGGCCATGTGGCCCGGTAGGCGATCACCACAGGGCAATCCTCGCCATAATAAGGCGTCAGGGTCTCACGGATATGGTTGAGATTGCGGATCGACAGATGAATGGCCAGCGTGGCGCGGGATTTTCCGAGGATTTCCAGCGTCTCGAATTCCGGCATCGACGATGCCTTCATTTCCGTGCGGGTGATGATCACAGTCTGTGCCACTTCCGGCAGGGTCAGTTCGGTCTTCAGCCTTGCAGCAGCCGCCGCAAAGGCGGGTACGCCCGGCACCACGTCATAGGGAATATCAAGGGCGTCCAGCCTGCGCATCTGTTCAGCAATCGCCCCATAGATGGCAGGATCGCCGGAATGCACCCGCGCCACATCCTGGCCTCGTGCATGGGCCGCCTGGATCTCGGTGATGATCTCGTCCAGATGCATCGGCGCGGTATCCTTGACCAGCGCATCAACAGGTGCGGCCTTGACGATTTCCTCCGGCACCAGCGATCCGGCATAAAGGCAGACCGGGCAGCGCTCAATCAGCCTCAAGCCCCGCACGGTAATCAGGTCGGGTGCGCCTGGACCGGCACCAATGAAATAAACCGTCATGTCATGCGTCCTTCTGCATCGCCGTACCCGCCTTGCCGGAATAGCCGCGCGGCGTATAAACCCAGGTCTTGCCGTCGCCGGTTTTAACGGTGCGGCTTTCCGACGAACCAACGATGACCACTGTCAGCATATCGACATCATCGACATTCAAGCCAACCAGTGGCACGACCCGCACCGTCTCGCCGGGACGGCCAAGATTGGTGGCGAGAATGACCGGCGTATCGGCCGGGCGATAGGTGAGGAGTTGATCGCGGGCATAGGCCAGCTGCGTGCGCCGCTTCATCGACACCGGATTGTAGAAAGCGATGACGAAATCGCCCTCGCCCGCCGCCTTGACCCGGCGCTGGATATGCTCCCAGGGCGTCAACAGGTCCGACAGAGAAATGGTGCAGAAATCATGGCCAAGCGGCGCGCCAATCCGGGCAGCGGCAGCCTGAAGCGCGGAAATGCCGGGCGAAACCTGTACCTCGATCCGCTGCGCGCCCGCGGAAATTCCGCCCTTGTCCAAAAGCTCGAACACCAGCGTTGCCATGGCATAAATACCGGCATCGCCGGAACAGACCAGCGCCACCGTCTTGCCCTCGCCCGCCAGTTCCATCGCATGGACCACACGGGCTTCTTCCTTGCCAAGGTCGAAATCATGCCGGGTCTTGCCCTCGGCAAGCGATCCCAGCAGGTCGAGATAAAGCGAGTAGCCAACAAGATCGCTCGAAGCCGCCACCATGCGCGAGACTTCCGGCGAGCGCCAACCGTCAGACCCCGGCCCGATGCCAACCACGAACAAGGTTCCGCGGGCGCGGCCAAGGCTTGTTTCCTTGATGTTGATGGGCTGGGCGCTGCGGCCCAGAGCGGCGGTGACGCCTTTCGATTTGATCTTGGGCAGAACCAGCGCACCGTCCGAACCAGCCACCGCCAGCGCCGCGCCCTCCGCCACGCCGTGGCAACCGACTTCGGCAAACACCACATCCGACGGATTTTGCAGACGGGGGCGTTCCTGTTCCAACCGCTCGGCGGGAAAGAACCGGGCGGCGACACCGAAATGCTTGGCCACCGCATGGATTGCCGCCTCATCGGCCTTGACGTCGATAGAGGCAACGGCGGCAAGGCTTTGCGCGGCAAGACCCGATATATCCAATGCCTGCTGCGCCAGCGCAATCGCCTCTTCGACCGATGCATGGCGCTCGCAGCCCATGCCCAGCACCAGGGTTTTCGGGTGATAGACCAGTTCCAGCGGCCCCGCCGTCCGGCGCTGGTCGGTAACGGTCAAGGTCACCTTGCCCTCGTCGTGAAAAGCAAGGCGTGAAGCCGTCAGCCAATCGGCATTGCCAACCAGCCGGACGCTTGCCCCGGCCACCAGTTCGGCCATGACCGTCTTGGCCTGTTCGGGATTGGCCAGCACATAGCCCTCAGGCGGTGCATCCAGCGCCACACCGAACCGCAGATCGCCCGTCGTGGTAATCGCAGCATGGGCATCCAGAGCCTCAGCTAGCGACCTCGCCATGTCATTGGCGCCGTGGTGGCCGCCCAGCAGCGGCACGATGGAGGCGCCATCCTCGGACACGCACAGCACCGGCGGTTCGGACTGCTTATCGGTGAGCAATGGCGCCAGCAGCCGGATCAAGGCACCCGACGCCATGATGGCAAGGATCGGGCGGCCAGCAGAAAACAACGCCCGGACATGGCTTTTGACATCGTCAAAGGTCTGATCTGCCCCTTCCACACGGGAGGCCGCGGCATGAACGTCGCCACCAACAGCCTCGGCAATGCGCCGCGCCAAGGCCAGCGCCGTTGGCATCAGAATGACAATAGCGGGTTTTGTATTGTCGTTTTTTTCAGAGCCAGTTTTTTCAGGGCCGTTTTTTTGAGGCGTCGTCATCAAAGTCTTTCCGTTTGCGGAGCCGCGCCAAGCGCCCAGCCCTCAGCTCCCTTGTAAATCAGGATCATCGAGAAATACGGGGCAACGTCCTCGGCGACATCGCCCAGCGGCAGCAGGCGCTCGCTTTGCAGCGACACCCGCTCGACATAACCGGCATTGGCGGTCAGGGCCATGGCGTGGATCAGCGCCCGGATGCGGGGGAAATGCCGCCCCAATTTGATGATGGCGACGGCAGAGGCGCTTTCGATCCGGCTGCGCAGGACATCATCCTCCAGCGGGCCTGGAAGCACGGTCAGCACATCGTTGCGGGCCGCCAACGGTCGGCCATAGGCAGCGGCGGCGGCCATCATCGACGAGACACCGGGAATGACTTCGGTCGGATAGCGATGCGCCAGCCGCTCGAACAGATACATGAACGAGCCGTAGAAAAACGGATCTCCCTCACACAGCACCGCCACATCCGAACCGGCATCCAGATAGTGCGACAGGGTCACAGCGGCAGCGTCATAAATTTCCTGAGCCGGATAGCGCTCCACCCGCATCGGCACGATCATTGGCACTTCCAGCTGGTCGGCCCGCAGATAGGGCGCGGCAATCTGGCGGGCAAAGCTTGGGCCGGTATCGGGTGCCGGATAGGCGATCACTGAAACGGAGGTCAGAATGCGATGCGCCTTCAAGGTCATCAGTTCCGGGTCGCCGGGGCCAAGGCCCAGACCATAGAGTTTACCCGTCATTTGGAAACACTCCATGTTGTCACCGGCATCAGCGATTTCCAACCACAGAACCGACCGACGGGTGCTGCGCGCGACACGGAAATCCGGCTCATCTCACCGCCATGCAGGCCGCGCAACGTTACAAGCTGTGCCTCACCTTCCAGCGTCACGGCATTGGCGACCAGCCGCCCGCCGGGCCTCAGCGCCTGCCAGCAGGCCTCGAACAGACCTTCGGTGGTGATGCCTCCGCCGATGAAAATCACATCCGGCGGATCAAGCTTCAACAATCCCGCCGGTGCTTCGGCCTCGACGATCTCCAGATCCGGCACGCCAAGCACCTCGGCATTATCGCGCATCATCGCCAGCCGCTCGGGCTTAGGCTCGATGGCGATAGCACGGGTGCCCATGCCGGCGCGCAGCCATTCGATGGCGATGGAGCCGCAACCGGCACCGACATCCCAGAGCAAAGCGTTGGGAAACGGTGCCAGATGGGCAAGCGTTGCCGCCCTTACCTCACGCTTGGTCAATTGCCCATCGTGGCGGAAGGCATCGTCCGGCAGGCCCGGCACCGGCGACAACAGCACTCCGGCACCGGCGCAATCCACGGCCAGCGTGTTGAAATCGGCAATTCCCGGCGGCTGCGCCAGTAAGTCTCGCGCGGTGACATGCAGGATGCGTTCCAGCGCGCCGCCCATATGTTCCAGCACATGCAGCATGGAGGCCCCAAAGCCGCGCCGCACCAGCAGGTCGGCGGCCTCAAAAACCGTTTCGGCATTGGAGGTCAGGGCGAGGATACGCGCACCCGGCAGCACATGCCGGTTGAGGTAGGACAATGGGCGGCCATGCAGGGAAATCTGCGCGACGTTTTGTAAGGGCCAGCCAAGCCGGGCGGCGGCAAGCGAAAAGGCCGAGGGGCTGGGCAGGACCCGCATTTCCTCTGGCTGCACATAGCGCCGAAGCGTAGCACCTATGCCGAAATGCATGGGATCGCCGGTTGCTACCACCACGACCGGCTTGCCGCGCAATGCCAGGAGCTGATCCAGTGTTTCCCGAAAACCAGCACCCCAGGTGAGGATGCGCCGCACATGGGGAATGGCATCGGCCACCGCATGTTCCAACCGCTCACCCAGCACCAGCACCTGCGCTTCGCTGAGATGGGCAAGCTGCTGCGGCGTCAGGCTGGCGAGACCGCCATCGCCGATGCCGATAATGGTCAGCCACGGATCGCTGGTTGCCTCAGTCATTGGCACCCAGCCCTCCCGCCAGCGCATTGACCGCAGCCGATGCCATGGCGGAACCACCTCGCCGGCCTTGAACGGCAATGAACGGCACGCCCCGGCTGTTGGCGGCAAGTTCCGCCTTGCTTTCCGCGGCCCCGACAAAGCCAACCGGCAGACCGAGGATCAATGCCGGCTTCGGTGCACCTTGATCCAGCAGTTCCAGGAGGCGAAACAGCGCCGTTGGTGCATTGCCGATGGCAACGACAGCGCCTTCCAGCTGGCCAGCCCAAAGATTGACCTGCGCTGCCGAGCGGGTATTGCCTGCCCAGGCGGCCAGTGGCCGCACCCTGACATCATTGATCATGCAGACCACTTCGTTTTCCGCTGGCAGAAGACTGCGGATAATGCCGTACCGAACCATTTCGGCGTCGCAGAGAATTGGCGCACCGGCGGCAAGTGCCGCAGCCCCTGCCTCGAAGGCACCCTGCGAAAACACGATATCGTCAGCCAGATCGATCATGCCGCAGGCATGGATCAAGCGGATCACCAGCGGCTGCATGGCGACAGGAAACCGGTCAAGATTAGCCTCGCGCCGGATGATCTCGAAGGACTGACGGTAAATCTCGGCAGGTTGGCGGATATAGTCGAGGGTCGGACTCTGCTTGACGTCTTCCGTTGCGTCATCCGGCTCACCTAACGGAAGCTCCGCAACTGTTGCGGCCAGATCTTCATGGCCAATGCCCAGCACCCAGCCCTCTTCCTGCGTCGTCACGTCAATCTCCTCATCCGAGAGCATGCGGGGCCGTTCAAACAGCCTCCCCAACATCCCAGCCGCATCGAAACCGGCAAAGGCTAAAGCCACCCGGCGTACCTGGGCTGCATCCTTCACTTCATTCTCATGATCCCCCAGCGAAAACAGCGAGGGGTAAATTTCCGCCAAAACGACATGATGGCCGCCGCTGGAAAAAACCGGCTGGGCATCGAGTCGATAAAAGGCACCGCCTGGTTTTTCCGCATCTCCAGCCGTAAAGCCAGTCTCAAACGGCCAGACCGCAATCTTGTCACGGTTCGGATGCCCGTCGAGAAAGGTACTCAATCGGGCAATACCCAGCAGGCTCTGGCTGCCGACCGACCCGGCATAGGCCAATTGCCAGACGGATTTTGCGCCGCGCGCATGGCGCTCCGCAAGCCGCATGGTAAAAGGCGCGCTGGTGGGTGCCGCGGGTTTTGTTGCTGGCAGACCGTCAAGATCCAGCGTCTGTGGCCTGCCCCAGAAGCGCGGCTCCTGCGCAAAATAGTCCCGGTTCCAGCGCGCAGCCAGTGTGAAACGGTTATTGGCATTATCAGCGCCGTCTTCAATCTCACGGGCAATGGCGCGCCACAGGCCTTGCCAACCCGGCTCACCCGTCACCCGCGCCGCCGTACCCGTGGGATAACCGAAGGCGAAATCGAAACCGGCCAGCAGGCGCTTGCCCGCCGCCAGCGCATCGCTGACCACATCCTCAAACCGTGCCATGAAGGCGGCACGGGTGGGGAAGTTTTCCAGCCAAACGATCTCTGCTCCCACCTCGCCGCAATCGACAAGGCAGGCCCAGATGGAGTTCTTGCCCGTCACCGGTTTGGCTGCGCCGGACCAGTCCACGATCAAGATGCGGTCGAACAAGGCCATCAGGTCTTCTTCATGGATTTCGGCCCGAGCGGATGATCCGCATGGGGATAAGGCGCATGGGTGTGGCTGTGGGCGTGTCCATGATCGTGATGGTGGTCATGCCCGTGGTCGTGTGTGTGATCATGCTTTCCATGCGCGTGGCCATGCCCATGATGGTCGTGGCTATGATCATGACCACAGCCGCAATCCGGCCCGTGTTCGTGGACATGCGCCTTGCCGCTGGACGGCGCATTCATCACCGCTTCCAGCCCGGCATCGGGGCTGGCATTCAGCAAATGTCCGTATTTGCCGCCAAGCGTCGTGGAAGCACCATAGTCGAAAGCCGGTTGCAGCGGAGCTGGATCGGCATGGCTATGCACCGGCGTCCACGGCAGACCATGCTTGAGACAGAACGCCTGATCGCGGCAGGAGGCGTCGCAATCGCCCTTGCACGGACAGTCTTCCAGCCCGCCGCCAATGCCCTCGACATGGTGGTGGTGGCTTTCCTGCGGCTGGCCGATATCGGCCTCAAAGCCTAAAACCTGTTCGCGGTATTTGCACATCTGGCAGTTCATCACCGCCGCCCCTTCGAGGATTTCGCGCACCCGATCCTGAAAGGCATCCAGCACCAGCGGATGATCATTGAGATAGCTGGCCTTGACGAACTGGATGTCCGGATAACGGGCCGCCACCTCATCGGTATAGCTGTAGATCCTCTTCACCAGCACGCCGGTAAACAGGAAATAGGGGAAGACGATGATGCGCTTATAGCCCAGCTTGGCGGCATGGGTCAGGCCCGGTTCCACCAACGGAAAGGTCACGCCGGAATAACAGGTTTCGCCCCAGCCGAAGCCCATGCCTTCCCACAGCATCCGCATCACCTTCGTGGCGTTGGAATTGGCATCGGGATCGGAAGAGCCGCGCCCGACCACCATCAACAGCGTGTCATGCTTATCGACAAATCCCAGTTGCCCATTCGCCTCGTCCACGGCAGCCTGGATGCGGTCACCGGCAGCGCGGATCATCTTCAGGTCGATGCCAAGCTCACGCCCATAGTTGATCACCATGCCGGGGTTTTGCGCCTGATAGGTATTCAGCACCGAGGGAATATCGTTCTTGGCATGGCCTGCGGCAAACAACATGCCCGGCACGGCCAGAACCCGGGTGACGCCCTTTTCCCGCAAGGTGTCGAGGCCCGCCGAGATCACCGGATTGCAGAATTCCAGGTAGCCGTATTCGACGGGAAGGTCGGGATTGCGCGCCTTCAGCCCTTCGGCGATGACAGCGAATTCCCGCGCCGCATTCTGGTTGCGGCTGCCATGTCCACAGACCATGATTCCGAGTTTTTCTGCCATGACAAAAGGCTCCCTGCTTCGTTTCGTTTTATGTACGAAGCGCCGGAGCTGCCGGTTTTTCCGGCATCTCCTATGGCCTTTGGGACAGCTCCGGAATTGGCCCCCTGATTGGGTCAGCCGCACCGGACGATTCCAGCCTGTCGAACAGGCGCCGTCGCACATCTTGGCGGGCAGGAATAGCGAAGGCCCGGTTCCGGGTCAAACCGCAATTTCAGCCGAAGACGATCCGCCCACGGCCAAAATCATTCTCACTGAAAATTTTCCTCTCAACCTGATTACCGTTTGGCAGGGAATGCAGTAAGAGGCTTGATATTCAACTCTTCTCCGGATTTCCCATGACCGATATTGCCTTACAAGCCCTGATCTTCCTGTTTTTTGCCGCCTTTATTGCAGGTTTTGTCGATGCGATTGCCGGTGGTGGTGGCCTCATTACCATTCCAGCCATGCTGATTGCCGGTATTCCGCCGCTGGAAACGCTGGGAACCAATAAATTGCAGGGCATGTTCGGCTCGGCCTCGGCCACTATCGCCTATAGCCGCAAGGGCCATGTCAACCTGAAGAAACAATTGCCGATGGCCGCCATGTCGGTGCTGGGTGGCGCGATTGGCGCTGTCATCGCGACCTATGTGCCGGGCGATGTGCTGAAAGCGCTGATGCCGTTTCTGCTGGTGGCGATTGCCGCCTATTTCGCCCTGAAGCCGAACATCTCAGACGTCGATAGCCACCAGCGGATGACGCCTTTCCTGTTCGGCCTGACACTCGCCCCGCTAATCGCCATTTATGACGGCGTGTTCGGCCCCGGCACCGGCTCCTTCCTGATGCTGGCTTTCGTTTCGCTCGCCGGTTTCGGCATGTTGAAGGCCACCGCCCACACCAAACTCTTGAATTTCGGCTCCAATGTCGGCGCTTTCCTGGTCTTCGTGTTCAACGGCGTGGTTTTGTGGAAAATCGGCATTGTCATGGGCATCGGTCAGTTTCTCGGCGCCCAGACCGGCTCAAAACTGGCAATGAAAAGCGGTGCCAAAATCATCAAGCCGCTGCTGATCGTCACCTGCATCGGGCTGGCGATAAAGCTGCTGCTGGACCCGACCAATCCGGTGCGGGTCTGGATGGGGATTTAAGACATCAAGGCGAATTACATTGCACGATGTTCAGAATTCCACACCCAGCTGCGCCTTGATGCCGGAGCGGAACGGGTGTTTGACCAGCTCCATTTCCGTCACCAGATCGGCAATCTCGATCAGCTCATCCTTGGCATTGCGGCCCGTCAAAACGACATGGGTCATGGGTGGCTTTTCTTCCGACAGGAAGGCGACGACTTCGCTGAGGTCAATATAATCGTAGCGGATAGCGATATTGATTTCATCGAGCAGCACCATGCTGTTGGCGGGATCGCGGATCAGTTCTTTGGCCTTGTCCCAGGCGGCTCTGGCCATGGCCATGTCGCGCGCCTTGTCCTGGGTTTCCCAGGTAAAGCCTTCGCCCATGGTGTGGAAGGCGCAGAGGTCGGAAAAATGCCGCAGGATCAGATCGCGTTCGCCGGTTGACATCGCCCCCTTGATGAATTGCACCACCGCGCATTTCTTGCCATGGGCAATATGGCGGAAAATCATCCCGAAGGCTGCCGAGGACTTACCCTTGCCCTTGCCGGTATGGACGATGACCAGGCCCTTTTCGCCGGTCTTGGTCGCCATGATCTTGTCGCGCGCCGCCTTTTTCTTCGCCATTTTCTCAGCGTGGCGGGCAAGATCGTCCGATGCTGCTGCAACGGCTCCGCTATCGACGGTTTCGGTCATAGGGCATTCTCCAATTGGATCGTCTGTAAAATCTGGGCATCAGAAATCTGGGACAGATGATATCTCGCCGAATTGCTGCGCGGCGTCCAGAGGCCACGCTCGATGGCTTCCAACAGCCGCTGCGACATGTCCTTCAGCGCTGCCGGGTTTTTATCCGCCATGAAGGCCCGCACCCGGTCATCGCCAATAAAAGCCCGGTAGACGGCTTCGAAATGCGGCTGGCGCACGGCACCGGTGGTGGCGGCAAAGGCAAACAGATAATCCACCGTCGCGGCGATTTCGAACGCGCCCTTATAGCCATGCCGCATCACGCCTTCGATCCATTTCGGATTGACGACGCGGGCGCGCACCACCCGGCCAATCTCTTCCTCCAGCGTGCGGATGACAGGCTTTTCCGGTCGGGAATGGTCGTTGTGGTAGACGGTTGGCCTGCGTCCCGAAAGCTGCTCGACCGCTGCCGTCATGCCGCCCTCGAACTGATAGTAATCGTCGCTATCCAGCAGATCATGTTCGCGATTGTCCTGGTTTTGCACCACGGCCTGCACGCCCTGCAAGCGCTCTTCGAACAGGCCGCGCTCGGCCTTGCCTTCTTCGCCCGCGCCGTAAGCGTAAGCGCCCCAGACCAGATAGGCCTCGGCCAGATCGGCCCGGCGCTCCCAGCCCTTTTCATCGATCAAGGCTTGCAGGCCCGCTCCGTAAGCGCCGGGTTTCGACCCGAATACCCGGTAACCCGCCCGGCGGCTGGCGGTCTTTTCGTCCAGCCCCTGTTGCTGGAACAAGACTGTTTCGGCCCTGATACGCGCCGCAATCGGATTATCCGCCGCATCCTCATCCAGGGCGCCAACCGCCCGCACCGCCTTGTCGAACAAGGCGATCTGCTCAGGAAAAGCATCGCGGAAAAACCCTGAGATCCGCAGCGTCACATCGACACGCGGGCGACCCAGTATCGCCTGGGGAATGATTTCATAGCCCGTCACCCGGCGCGAGGCGTTGTCCCAAAGCGGCTTGACGCCGATCAGCGCCAGCGCCTGGGCAATATCATCGCCGCCCGTGCGCATATTGCTGGTCCCCCAGGCGGTAATGCCAAACGATACCGGCCATTCGCCATGGTCCTGCACATAGCGGGCAACCAGCAGTTCGGCGGATTTCTGGCCGAGTTGGTAAGCGGCGGGTGTCGGCACAGCGCGGCTATCGACGGAGTAGAAATTACGGCCGGTCGGCAACACATCCGGCCGACCGCGTGTCGGCGCACCGGACGGGCCGGGAGCGACGAAGCGGCCAGACAGTCCTTTGAGCAGCCCGGCAATTTCCGCTGGGCCGGATTTAACCACGCTCGGCTTCAGCCGGGCTTCAACCTCATCGAGAACAGCGCGGGTGTTTTGCCAGTCTTCGGGGCAGGCAAGCCTGCCCGACACCATGTCTGACGCCAGCAGTTCGATCCGCTCGACCGTATCGCCCTTGGTGCGCCAGGGGGCTAGTGTGACGTTTCTCAGAAGGTCGGGTTGCGGCCCGTCCCAGATATCGGAGAACACACAGTCCAGAGGATCAAAATCGGCCCACCCGGACAGCGCATCCGCAGCAATCGCGCGGTGCAGACTGGCATCGCGGCCTTTGCCTTGTGCACGCGGCACCCGCGCCAAGGCCACAACCAGATCGGTCAGCAACCGGCCTTCCGGTGCCTGCCCGAAAATATGCAGGCCGTCGCGGATCTGCATTTCCTTGAGGTCGCAGAGATAGGCGTCAAGCTTGGTCAGCTTGACCTCTTCCGCCTCGCCCCCGGCAATGCCCGCGTCCTCATCCAGACCGATATCGGCGACCAGATCGAGGATCTGGGTTTTCAACAGGGTAACCCGGCGCGGATCACCGCCCATCGCCTGGTAATATTCATCGACCAGCGCTTCCAGATCCTTCAGCGGACCGTAGCTTTCCGCCCTGGTCAGCGGCGGGGTCAGGTGATCGATAATCACGGCGCTGGCCCGGCGCTTGGCCTGCGTGCCTTCGCCGGGATCGTTGACGATAAAGGGATAGAGATGCGGCACCGGACCCAGCACCGCTTCGGGATAACAGCTCTCACTCAGCGCCAGCGCCTTGCCCGGCAGCCATTCCAGATTGCCATGCTTGCCCATATGGATGATGGCGTGAACGCCAAATGTCTGGCGCAGAAAAGCATAGAACGCAAAATAGCCGTGCGGCGGCACCAGATCCGGCGAATGATAGCTGTCCTTCGGATCGATATTATAGCCCCGCGCTGGCTGGATACCGACCATCACCTTGCCGAACCGCAGCAGCGGCAGCGCAAAACTGTCTCCAGCAAAAAACGGATCGGCCTGCGGCTCTCCCCATCTGTCACTGATCTCCTGCCTGATTTTGTCAGGCAGGCTCCCGAAAAACCGCTGATAATCGGCAAGCGGCAGGGTCTCGCGGATCACCCTACCCTTCACCGCCGCATTGGTGACACCGGCCATCAGCCTCGTCATCAGCGCATCAGAGTCGGCGGGCAGCATGCCGGTGTCATAGCCTTCGGCCTTCAGGGCCTTCAACACCTCAAGGCTGGCGGCAGGGGTATCCAGCCCGACGCCATTGCCCAGGCGTCCATCGCGGTTGGGATAATTGGCCATGATCAGGGCGACCTGCCGTTCAGGCGCAGGTGTATGCCTCAGCCGCGCCCAATTGGCGGCCAGGCTGGCGACGAACGCCATGCGGCCCGGGTCCGGGGCATGACTGACCAGGGTGGTTTCCACCCGCGCATCGTAGCGGGCAGCGGATTTGAAGGAAACCGCGCGGGTCAGCACCCGCCCGTCCACCTCCGGCAGCGCAACATTCATGGCGAGATCACGGGCGCTCAGCCCTTGCATCGATGCGTCCCACACAGAGCGTGGCGACGAGGAAAACAGCGCTTGCAACACGACAGCGCCCTGCTCGTCTAGCACGGTCGAGGGCGCATCGGCACCCGGAACAGAAACGGCAAAACCTGTCGTGTTGACCACCACATCTGGTGCGGCCTGGTTAAAAATCATCCGCAGCGTCTCAACGCAGACGGCATCTTTCAAGCTGGCGACAAAGACCGGCAAGGGCCGCAGGCCTTTTGCTTGCAACGCCTCAATCATCGCCTCGACCGGCGCGGTCTCTCCGCTTTGGACGAGGGCGCGATAAAAGCAGAGGGCGGCAATCGGCCCTTCGCCTGCAAGCGCCTGCCATGCCTGGACATCGATCGCCCCTCGCCCCGGCCACCACAGCCCGGCCTTCAGCAGCGGCAAAGCCTCTTGCGGTTTGGGTGCATTGGTCAGCAGCGCCTGCGCATAGGACAGGAAATGGCTGGCATTGCTATCGCCGCCCTCAATCAGATAGGCCCAAAGCGCCGACAGATCCGAGGCATCCAGATTCGAAAAGGCTTCCAGCCCGGCATCCGGCTTGTCGTCGCCGGGCAGGACGGCAATTTTGATCGCATGGCGGCGGGCGCAGGCGTGGAGCGCTTCCAGCGCATAATGAAAATAGCTGGCCCCACCCAGCGCCCTGACAACGATCAGTTTTGCATGGCGGGCGGTGCGCTCGATATAGGTATCGACCGACATCGGATGTTTCAGCGCCATCAGGCTGGCCAGCCGCCATGTCGCGGTCTCGGATTGCCGCGCCAGCGCCGCCGCGATGGCGGACAGTTCGGTATCGGCGGCGGATAGAAACAGGATATCCCCCGGCGTCTGGCCAAGGTCTATCGCGTCATCCCCATCGCTGATCGAGCCTTGCTGAGCAAGCAGAAGATGCATGGCTTACGCTGCCGCCCGGATGGCATCGGCAATCGCCGATTGGTCGAGATCATGCAGGCCGATTACCACCAGCCGCGTCGCCCGCTGCTCGCCCGACGCCCAGGGTCGGTCATAATATTGATCAATGCGGCTGCCGACTGCCTGCACCACCAGCCGCATCGGCTTGCCGGGCACATCAACAAAACCTTTCAGCCGCAGCACGTCATGCGCTTCGATCACGGTCTTCAAGCCATCGACAAAACGGTCCGGCTCGCGCACCTGCGGCAGATCGACGACAAAACTGTCGAATTCATCGTGATCGTGGTGATGGTCATGCGCCTCGCCGCTCGCATGCAGCGCCTCATGCTCCAACTCGTGATGGGACTTGCGATTGTCGATATCGGCCTCCGAACCCGCACCAATGCCAAGCAGCACCATAACCGGCACATCGCCATTCTTCGCCTCGATCAGGGTCGGTTTGCGGCTCATCCGGGCCGTCACATCGGCTCGCACTTTGGCAAGTCCATCGGCATCGAGCAGATCAGTCTTGTTGAGCACGATCAGGTCAGCGCAGGTTAGCTGATCCTCGAACAGTTCCTCAATCGGGCTTTCGTGGTCGAGACTGTCATCGGCGGCGCGCTGGGCATCGATCCGGTCGTGGTCGTCAGCAAACCGGCCAGCGGCGACAGCGGCGCTATCGACTACGGTCACCACGCCGTCCACGGTGACCCGGGTGCGGATATCTGGCCAGTTGAAGGCGGCCACCAGCGGCTGGGGCAAAGCAAGGCCGGAGGTTTCGATCACAATATGGTCGGGCAAGACATCCCGTGCCAGAAGCTTTTGCATGGTCGGCACGAAATCATCGGCAACAGTGCAGCAGATGCAACCATTGGTCAGTTCGATAATGTCGTCCTCAGTGCAGGTCTCGGCGCCGCAGCCTTTCAGCACTTCGCCATCGACACCCAGATCGCCGAACTCGTTGATAACAAGCGCGATTTTCTTGCCGCCCGCATTCATCAGCATATTGCGGATGATCGTCGTCTTGCCCGCACCGAGAAAGCCGGTGATAACAGTGACGGGAATTTTCTTTTGCAACATTGTTCAGCCTTTCATTTTCAGGGGCAGGCCAGCCGCGACGAAGTAAACCTCGTCTGCGCTAGCCGCGATCAATTGATGAAGCCGCCCGGCATGGTCGCGGAAATGGCGCGCCATGCGGTTTTCTGGCACGATGCCAAGGCCGACTTCATTGGAAACAAGCACAATGGAGGCGGAAAGCCGGGGCAGCAGAGCCGCAAGGGCCGCGGCCTCAGCAGCCATGTCGCGCCCCTCCTCCATCATCAGATTGGTCACCCAGAGCGTCAGGCAATCGACCAGCACCACCCGGCCTGGCGCATCGATCTGCCTAAGCTTGTCCACCAGCGCCAGCGGCTCCTCATGCGTCACCCAAAGGCCGCCACGATCCTGCTGATGCTGGTCGATCCGGGCGCGCATTTCCTCGTCCCAGGCTCGCCCGGTCGCCAGATAATGGCGCTCCAGGCCGGTCTCTGCACAAAGCTGTTCGGCAAAATGCGACTTGCCGGACCGCGCGCCTCCGAGAACGAAGACACGTTTCGAAACTGTCTCGGCCATGGCGTCAGTTTCCACCGGCAGGCGGGGTGTAGAGCCCACTGGAACGTGGCACAAAGCCCGGCCATGCGGATGGGGCCGCATCGGCAGCGGATGGCGCGGAAGACCGCACATCCGGCCTTGGCTGCGATATCGCACCGCCAAAAGTGGAATTGGAACCGGATGGCGCGTGGAATTGCTGTTCAGCAGGTCGCTCAGAAGGCGCATGACGGGAAAACGGCAGCAGCGCAAAAACCAGCGCCGCCAGCACAAGCAGCGCTAAGGCCGCACCTATGCTGCGTGATGACACGAGCGTCATCATGACCTGCCTCCCTTGGGCGCAGGCGGCATAATACAAAACGGCCAAATGACCGTGAAGCGGAGCCTGAAAGGCCCGCGATCAATCTGTTGCGCCACGACAACCTCCGTGCTGGCGTCGGGGATCTCTCCCCCAATTGGGCGTAAAGCCCGTCACGGACGGCAGGTCTCCTGGCTCACAGCGTCAAACCGGTACCATCACGGCACTCGTTCGCAGATTTTCCTCACCTTCCCGGAGTCCACGGCAAAAGCGAAAAGGCGGACGATTCGTAGATAAAGAGGCGTCCAACCTCGGCAGATCGCTTCGCCACTCCAGTGGCTTTTCCGGCCTATCCGCTCACCGCACCGGCCACACCACGCGGCCCGCCATGCAGGGATTTTCAAAACCGGATGGAAAACCCTCGCTGTTCTACAGTCGCGGGGTCGGCTGCGTTTGGCATGCCCTGTCTGGGTCCACGCCTTCGCATTCCCTTTTGCTTTCCAGCCTCAATCTCTTCAGGCCGAAAACCATCCAACTCTAGGGTTAGCAGAATGAGGTTTGAAGTCAATCTGCAAGCCATGAACCAGCACCCTCTCTTGTCTTGGTACTCGCTATAGTTTTGGCGCGGTCAGCGAAAACAGCGAGCGTATCCGGGCTGAAATTTCTTCCGCCAGACTTTCAGGGCCGAGCGTCAGATCATTGGTAATGGTCAGCACCTTGAACGTGCCCTGGGCGACCACATCGCCGGTTTCAACTGAGGCAGCACTGACCTTGACCTCGGCTTCGTTGTGCCGCTTGTCCAGACCAAGCCCACTTGCCATCGTCTCAACTCTGACCGTCAGAATCACTCGCGGCAGAACCTCGCTGCGCACCGTGGCAGCAATGGCTGCTGACAGACGCCGCTCCACACCCTGAACCAGGGCCAGCGGCACTTTCGGACCCGCCAGCACGGTGACCGCGCGAATATCATAGTAAAACTTCTTCTGATCTGATTGAAACAGTCCTGCCATGCACCCGGCAAGCGCCATGCAGATCGATAGAAAGGCAAAAACGCGCAAATACCGCAGCAAGGTCAAACTCCGCACAAAGATATGGCACGGACCATCAAAGCCAGAGCTTGCCGCAAGCTTACGCTATAAGTCCGCAACGGAGATAGACCTGATGAAGGCGTTTCGACGAATTAAACCGCCTTTTGCTGACCACAAAGCAGGGAATTTTGCGCAAAAGAAAATATGGGCTGGATTTTTCTTAAACAAACCCATTATGGGACCGTTTTGTGCCTGACGGTCGGCAATTTCACACCCTCTCACCAGTGAGAATTTCGCCCGGAAAGGGCCTGTTTTGAGCGCCCCAAAATCATGCTCAAATCCTAGCCGAAGCACAATTAATAGCCATGAATCTGCACAAACGCATAGCAGTCGCCCATTTATTGCACTGTCGCTCATGCCTTCCCCGATGTATAAGCATGCCAACAGCTGAGGCGGGAGAGACCGCCGGATCAGCAAACAAGATCTCGAGGAAATGTCATGAACCCGATCCGCATTGCAAAAAACTGGATTAGCTATCGCCGCACTCTGTCCGAGCTGGGCGGCCTGTCCAACCAGACCCTGTCCGACATCGGCATCACCCGTTACGACATCCGTCACATTGCCAACCGCTCGTTCCGTTAATCGGTCCCGGTTTTAAAATTTGAATTGACTGTTCGAACGGCGCTTTTGGCGCCGTTTTCTATTTCTGGCCACTCTACGCGACGTAAACGTTTTGGTATGCCGTTTACCCCCCTCTGTCCTGCCGGACATCTCCCCCTCAAGGAGGGAGATCGACCCGGATTAAACCTCTCGCGTCACATCATCGCTCTTAACTATCGATAATTAAGACCTATCGGTAAACGTAGGAGGCTACGCCTATCTGATCTCCCCCCTTGAGGGGGAGATGCCTGGCAAGGCAGAGGGGGGCAAGCCGCAGAGCAAAACATTTACGTCATGTACGATGATTACTAACTCTCCAAACCAAGCTTGTATCTCCAAAGTGCAATTTGATCGGTTCAAGATTGGAAGCGGCGGCAAGGCGTGATAAGCAGCCGCCATGACAGACAACAACACCTATACCCCTATTCACATCATTGGCGGCGGGCTGGCTGGCTCCGAAGCCGCCTGGCAGATCGCCGAGGCAGGCGTGCCGGTCATTCTTCATGAGATGCGCGGCCTTCGCGGCACCGACGCCCATAAGACCGACAGCCTGGCCGAGCTTGTCTGCTCCAATTCCTTCCGCTCCGACGATGCCACCGCCAATGCAGTCGGGGTTATCCATGCGGAAATGCGGCTCGCAGGCTCATTGATCATGGCTTGCGCCGACCGCCATCAGGTACCGGCAGGTGGCGCGCTTGCCGTTGACAGGGATGGCTTTGCCGAGGCCGTGACGCAGGCGCTGGAAGCCCACCCGCTCGTAACCGTGGTGCGCGAGGAAATCACCGGCCTGCCACCGCGCGATTGGGATCTTAGCATCATCGCCAGCGGCCCGCTGACATCACCTGCACTGGCCGAGGCCATCCGCGCTGAAACCGGCGAGGATGCGCTGGCCTTTTTCGACGCCATCGCCCCCATCGTCCACCGCGACAGCATCAATATGGATATCTGCTGGTATCAATCGCGCTATGACAAAGTAGGACCGGGCGGCACGGGCAAGGATTACATCAACTGCCCCCTGGACGAGGCCCAGTATAACGCCTTCGTCGATGCGCTGATTGCCGGTGATGCGGTCGGCTTCAAGGAATGGGAAGGCACGCCCTATTTCGACGGCTGCCTGCCCATCGAAGTCATGGCGGAACGCGGACGTGAAACCCTGCGCCACGGGCCGATGAAGCCGATGGGGCTGACCAATGCCCATAATCCAACCGTGAAAGCCTATGCTGTCGTGCAGCTGCGCCAGGATAATGCGCTGGGTACGCTGTATAATATGGTCGGCTTCCAGACCAAGCTGCGCTACGGTGCCCAAGCCGAGATTTTCCGGATGATCCCCGGCCTGGAAAACGCCGAATTCGCCCGGCTCGGTGGCCTGCACCGCAATACCTATATCCATTCACCCGTGCTGCTTGATCCGTCTCTTTCCCTAAAGAGCAGACCGGGTCTGCGTTTTGCCGGGCAGATCACCGGCTGCGAAGGCTATGTCGAGAGCGCTTCTATCGGCCTTCTGGCCGGTCGCTTTGCTGCTGCCGAGCGCAAGGGCGAAGCCTTTAGCCCGCCGCCGGTGACAACGGCGCTTGGTGCCCTGCTCAACCATATTACCGGTGGCCATATCGTGTCCAACGACGAACCCGGCAAAAAGTCTTTCCAGCCGATGAACATCAACTTCGGACTGTTTCCGGATCTGGAGCCAGGCTCCATCGTCAAGCCCGAAGGCGTGAAACGATTCCGGGGCAAGGACAAGACTGTCATGAAGCGCCAGTTGATCGCCATCCGCGCTCTGGCCCATTGCCGGGAATGGTTGGGCCTGCCGCCACACATCCCACAGCCGGTTGAGGAAATGGAAGATGCGGGCCTGTAAGACCAAGGCCCGAAGATCTCAAAGGACCTGATAGCACATCCTACTCAATTGGACGTCTTGTCAAATCTGTCTTCAGCCGGCTCCAAGTCGTTCGGCGCGATATAGTTGCCAAGCAGCCATAGCGACACTTCTGCTGCCTCGGCGGGTTTGGCGAAAATATAGTCGCCGTTGTGCTGGGCTGCATCAAGGAAGGTGACATGGAAGCCATGAACGCTCTCCAGTGGTCGGACCTGCACATGCCCCGGCTCGATCAGATGGCAGGCATAATGATTTCGAAGATTGCGCATGAAACCGGCACGGTTGTCATGAAGCCTGACGAATACCGCTTTTCCATCGGCTGTGGCATGCAGGCTGCGGATGGCTTCGCCGGGAAAGGCGCGCCCGAATTCCAGGATGGCAAGTCCGACATCGCTTAGGGTTTCGCCGTCATTGCGCTCCGCCATGCGCGAGACGTACCACGCGAAGGCGATAATGCCCAAAAACACAAAAATACCGATCCCAACGCCCACTGGCAACCTCCGGATGATGCGAGAGCAGCACTGCCGATCGAGGATCGCGCAATTGCGGCAACACTTTATATCTGCTGCATAATCCTTTGAAACGATTCCAACTTGCGGATTTTGCAGTCGGTAAGAACTAACGGATGAGCCTTGCGTGAGTTTGGAGCCGGAGTGCAAACCTGTGCATCGTTTGCCAGGAAAAGTGTAATCCGAGTTTTCCCGAGGGGCTGGTTCAGGAGGAACCTGACAGCCCTAAAATCGACCCGTCATGCTGGCGCGCAGCAGTGTCAGCTGTCGGCGCCACTGAGCTCGGCGGATCGGTGTTTGCAGAATATCGGCACCGCGCCGACGAGCATCCCTCAGAATCGGACCGGCCAGCGCCACGGGCAGATAGGCCGCAACCAATGAGGCAGGAAGCTTGCCGCCAGCCCGCGCCTTGGCAAGATGATCGAGCCCCAAACCGGCGAAGGCTTCGATGGCACCATCGATCCTCATCTCGTCCTTACCCGACAGGAAGGTATCCCGGTCGAGGCCAGTCGCGGCCAGGATTTCGTCGGGAATGTAGAGCTGTCCCCGCGCCCGATGCTGCGGCATCAGCGCCAGCAGGCCAGCAATGGCCTGGGCCACACCGGCATGGCCGGCAATTGTTGCGCAATTCAGCGCGGCATCGGTATCCAGCACCAGGCTCGCCAACTGGATCAGCGCCGAGGCCGTCTCTCCCGCATAGCCTTCCAGTGCCGTTCTTGGCCCGATCGGATCATCGTAAAGGTCTGCAATTCGCGCATCGATCATGTCGAGCAAGGGCTGAACCGGCAAGTGATAGCGCTCTACCGTGTTTAGCAGCCCTGCCGCCAGCGGATTGGCCGTGGTATCGCCATGCCCCTTACCGGAAAGCAGATCGCGCCAATATTGCAGCCGTATTTCGCCCGGCAAGGGCTCGCGCACCAGATCGCGCACCCGGGCAAGCTCGGCATTGAAGACATAGAGCGCGGCCAAGGCAGGCTGTTTTTCCGGCGGCGAGAGAAGGCAGGCCAAATACCGGTCGCGGTCGATTTCCCGCAGTGTCGTAAGGCAGACATCGGCGGCCAATGGCGATGATTTAGCGCTTTCCGCCATGAGATCAGACTGCAATCAATGCGGCGGCCACAGGCCGTTCTTCCGCCAGCATCACATTATAGGTCCGCACCGCAGCTCCGGTGCTCATCGGGTCAGAGCCAATGCCAGCGGCGGTCAGAGCGGCTTTAACGTCGCTGGGGATACGGCGCAGTTCCGTGCCGGTGCCGAGCAACAGGAACTCGACCTTATCCGCCTCATCAAGCAGACGCTGGAGGGCGGTAACCGTCAGGTCCTCGCCCTCGCGCATATCCCAGCCATAAATGCCGGATGGTAAAAGCAAAAGGGAGCCGCGATGCGACATATCCGCGAACCGGAACCCGCCATTGCCATAGGCATCGATGGGGGACCGGCCCGGAAAATGCGCCTCGCGGATGATAATGCCCTTTGCCAATGCCTATGCTCCCGCCTTGCCCGCTGTGCCGTTCTTTTCCGGCTTTGCTTTTTCAGCCTTATCCGGCTCGCCCTGACCTTCGGGGCGAAGACGGAAGGCGATCAGAACCGGTGCAGCCATATAGATAGAGGAGAATGTGCCAACGAGAACCCCGAACAGCATGGCGAAGGTGAAGGAGCGGATAACTTCGCCACCGAACAGGAACAATGCCAGAAGAGCCAGAAGCGTCGTCACCGATGTCAGGATGGTACGAGACAGGGTCTGGTTGATCGACGTGTCGATCAACACATCCAGCGGCATTTTCTTGTAACGCCGCAGGTTCTCGCGCATACGGTCATAAACGACCACGGTATCGTTCAGCGAATAGCCGACAATCGTCAGGATCGCCGCGATACTGCTGAGGTCGAACTCCACCCCGGTGATCACATAGAGGCCAAGTGTCAGGATGACGTCGTGCAGGGTTGCGATGATCGCGCCTGCCGCAAACTGCCATTCGAACCGGATCCAGATATAGACCAGGATCGCCATCAGCGAAATCAATACGCCAATGGTCGCCGATTTCGTCAGCTCACCCGATACGGACGGACCGACGACTTCGGTACGGCGGAACTCGTAACCCTGTTCCAACGCGCCGCGCACCTTGGCAACAGCGGACTGCTCGCCGTTTTCACCCTCGTCCTGGGCCTGCAAACGGACCAGAACACTGCTTGGATCGCCAAAGCCTTGGACCTGAACATCGCCGAGATTGAGACTGCTCAACTGTTCACGGATCGCAGCAGGATCGGCATTGCCCTGACGGGCTTTCAACTCGATGATCGAACCGCCGGTAAAATCAATGCCGAGCTTCATGCCGACTGTGCCGAAACCGACGAGGGCGGCAATCGACAAGGCAGCCGACAGCAGGAATGTATAACGGCGGACACCCATGAACGGGATATTGGTGCCGTCGAAAATCCCGGTCCGCACACCCTTGGGCATCGCCTTGGGACGGCGCGTGTTGACCCAGACGGTAAACATCCAGCGGGTCAAACCAAAGGCGGTAAACACCGTGGTGATGATACCAATGGCCAGCGTTACCGAGAAGCCGCGCACCGGACCGGAGCCAAGAAAGAACAACACACCAGCGGCAATCAGCGTCGTGACATTGGCATCGACAATGGTCGCCAAGGCCTTGTTAAAGCCGATATCGATCGACTGGATCAGGGAACGACCGCTCTTATATTCCTCGCGGATACGCTCGTAGATCAGCACGTTCGAATCAACCGCCATACCGATGGTCAGCACGATACCGGCGATACCCGGCAACGTCAACGTCGACCCAAGCAGCGTCAGGATCGCAATAATCATAACGATATTGGCAAACAGCGCCAGAACAGCAAGCACGCCGAAGAAGCCGTAAAGCCCGATCATCAGCACCACGACCAGCCCCGCACCGATAAAGCCGGCAGAAACACCGGCCCGGATCGAATCGGCGCCAAGGCTTGGGCCAACGGTGCGCTCTTCGACTACGGTCAAGGTTGCCGGCAGTGCGCCAGCGCGCAGCAGAACGGCTAGGTCATTGGCGCCCTGCACCGTGAAATTGCCGGAAATCTGGCCAGAGCCACCGACAATCGGTTCACGGATCACAGGCGCGGAAATCACCTGATTATCAAGCACGATGGCAAAGGGCCGCCCGACATTCTGCTGGGTCGCCTGAGCAAAGCGCTGTGCGCCACGGCTATCGAAGCGGAAGCTGACGACCGGCTCGTTATTCTGCTGATTGAAGCTGGCCTGTGCATCGACGAGATCCTCGCCGGACACCAGAACTCGCTTTTCGACCAGATAAGGCACAGCCGCCTCATCCTGGCTGTAGAGCACTTCGGATGTCGCAGGTGGGCGGCCGCTGATCGCTTCGGTGGCCGACATGCTGGTATCGACCATGCGGAAGCTCAGCTTCGCAGTCTGGTTCAGAAGATTCTTCAAACGCTGCGGATCATCAAGACCCGGCACCTGAACGATGATCCGGTCGGAGCCCTGACGCTGGATCAACGGCTCGGTATTGCCAAGCTCATCGACGCGGCGACGCACGACTTCGATGGACTGGGTGAGTGCCGAGGACATGCGATAATCAATACCGGCATCGGTGAGGTTGAATTTCAACAACCCATCACCGCTATCGTCCAGCGTCGCTTCCTGGATGCTGCTCGACCCGAAACCACCGGTGCTGACCGGCGCGGTCAGTGTCTGCAAGGCCTTGCGCGCCGCATCGAGCTGAGCAGGATCGGTAATGCGCACTTGTACGGCCTGGCCAACGCCATTCAGCCCGGTATAGCGAACGCCCGCATCGCGAAGACTGCTACGGATATCGCCAACCACGGCTTCAAGCCGCTCCTTGACGATATCGTTGCGCTCGATCTTCAGCATGATATGCGAGCCGCCCTGCAAATCGAGGCCGAGCGTCATCTGCTTGCTCGGGAACCAGGACGGAAGACGGGCCAGTTGATCCTTGCTGAACAGGTCGGGCAGCGCGATCAGGACGCTCGCCACGACGGCAAGCCAGAGGAGAATGGTTTTCCAGCGGGAGAAATGCAGCATCGACATCTCGAAGGGTAAGGTCTGGGGCAAATAGACCGGGATCGTCAAACGGAAATGGCGGCTTGATACGCCGAGCAAGATTTACCGCAGGGCAAACCAGCGCTCAACATACAAAGCGGCCATTTCAGACGACGGAAGCGGCTTTTCTCCAGCAGACAGCAGAAAAAAGTCAGGCCGCCCTGTTGGGCGGCCCGGTGTTCAAACTTGGGTCAAGCGTCGCTCTTGGAACCGTCGCCTTTGGCAATCTCGGCCTTGACCGGTTCACCCTTGACGCGCACTTCGGCGATCAGGCTGCGCAGCGCCTTGACCTTGACGCCATCGGCGATTTCGACTTCCAGTTCCTTATCGTCAGTGACCTTGGTCACTTTGCCGATCAGGCCGCCGCCCAGAACCACCTGGTCGCCGCGGCGAATGGCCGACAGCGTTGCTTCCCGCTTCTTCAGCTGGTTGCGCTGCGGGCGGATCAGCAGGAAATACCAGATCACCATCAAGGGTGCGAAAAGCAGCAGCATTTCAAACCCGGACCCCATCCCGCCAGCGGCAGGTGCTGCATCCTGAGCGAATGCCTGTGTTATGAACATGAGAAACTCCTTCGGAACCGGGGCAGCAAAGATCCTGTCCCCCCTGTTTTGCCGCCGGAATATAGGAATACCCCAAGGGAATGCAACAGAAACAGCGGCTTTGCGTACCGAATCCCCGGTCAATACACTTTCGAACCCTGTATGACCATGGTAGCGCAACGATCACAGGCGGTCTTGAACCACTTTTCATGCATGAACGGAGGCAAAACATGTCCGATACGCTGGCTGATCTGCTGCGGGAAGTGACCCGTCTCGCCAATGCCATGGAACGGCTGGCCGGTCCCGCCCCTGCGCTCAACGACTGGAGCGAAGCCGACTGCTTCGTCTGGCATCCGGCAAACCAGCATCTGCAACCGGTACCGAGACCCAACCGCGTCGCACTCGGCCTGATCAGGGGTGTCGATCGGGTGCGCGACATCCTGCATGAAAACACCGAACGGTTCGCGCTCGGCTTTGCCGCCAACAATGTGCTGCTGTGGGGGGCGCGCGGCATGGGCAAATCCTCGCTGGTCAAGGCGGTGCATGCCGATATCGTAAAGGCCACCGGCGTGCGGCTGAAACTGGTGGAAGTCCACCGCGAAGACATCGCCTCCCTGCCCTTGCTGATGGACCTGCTGAAAAACAGCGATGAGCGGGTGCTGCTGTTTTGCGACGATCTTTCTTTCGACCATGACGATACAGCCTATAAATCGCTGAAAGCGGCATTGGATGGCGGCATCGAGGGTCGTCCGGACAATGTGCTGTTTTACGCCACCTCCAACCGCCGCCACCTCCTGCCCCGGCATATGATGGAAAACGAGCAATCAACCGCCATCAACCCGTCGGAAGCGGTGGAGGAAAAGGTCTCGCTCTCCGACCGGTTCGGCCTTTGGCTCGGCTTTCATAAATGCAGTCAGGATGACTATCTGGCGATGATCGACGGCTATGCCGCGCATTTCAAGCTGCCGCTGCCGCCTGAGCAATTGCATGCCGAAGCTCTGGAATGGGCCACAACACGTGGCGCACGCTCCGGGCGAGTCGCCTGGCAGTATATCCAGGATCTGGCCGGGCGGTTGCGGGTCGAGATCGGACGGTAGGCCTTCCCGCCATATCGCAAGCCCATTATGAAGAAAGGCCCGGATTGCTCCGAGCCTTTCTCAACTTTCCTGAAACGCACTACCTTATTCAAGAAAAACTCTCGCGAAGCGACACCTATTCCAGGAAGCCCATCGGGTTGACCGGGGTCGCATCCTTGCGCACTTCGAAATGCAGGGTCGGCTGGCTGGCATTACCGCTCATGCCCGATGTCGCTACCTGCTGGCCACGCTGCACCTTCTGGCCGCGCTGAACGGAAATGGCATCGGCGTGGCCGTAAACAGTCACAGTGCCGTCGTCATGGCGAACAAGCACGGTGTTGCCGAGTTCTTTCAGGCCATTGCCAGCGTAGATGACCACGCCGTTTTCAGCGGCCTTGATCGGCGTACCGGTTGGCACGGAAATATCGATACCGTCATTGCGCTTGCCAGCGACATTGGCACCAAACGGAGCCACCACCGCGCCACGCACCGGCCAACGATATTTGCCGATGCCAGTTGCATCCGGAGCCTTGTCGCCTGGATCGGCGGAGGCAACATCGGTGACCGACTTGGTCGGCGCAGCTGGCGGCGGAGCCGCAGCCGTCACCTTGGGCGCTTCAGGCTTGGTATTGGCAGGTGCCGTGCTGACAGGTGTCGCGGCCAGCTTTTGATCGGCCTGGGGCAGTTCAAGCGTCTGACCGACACGGACACCCTGGGTGCCGAGATGGTTTGCCTGCTTCAGGGCCGCAACGGAAACACCGTTTTCGCGGGCAATCTTGGCAATCGAATCGCCCGACTTGACCACATAGGTGCCAGCGGCTGGCGGCGTCTTGCCGGTGCCCGCGGCATTGGTGGTGTTGTTTGCGGCAATATCAGTCTTGACCTTATCGCGCAGCTTCGGATTGGTCGGCAATACCGCGACCTTTTCTTCCTGGCGCGGCGTTGGCCCGGGAGACTGACCTGGAGGCAACAGCGTGCCTTCGGCAGCCGCAGCCCTGGTCGGCGTATTGCGCGAACCGAAGGTCGGAATGAGGATAGACTGACCTGGACGTGCAGCCCCTGCCGTCGAAAGACCATTGGCCTTGACGATTTCCTTTTCCGGCACCCCGTAACGCTGCGACAGGGTGGCAAGGCTTTCGCCCGGCTTCAGAACGACGCGGGGTGCATTGACCGTGCTCCATCCATTGGCACCCTGGCCACTGGCGCCAGCGCCAGCCGCCGGGCCGGGCTTTGCCGGCTGCGGCAGGGTGTTGGTGGACAAGCCATCGCCGTCCTCCAAGGCTGCCGACTGGTGAGTGGCAGCCGGGAATGGCTGGGCCGAGGCTGTCTGGCGGCGCGAAGAAATCGGGCCTGTCGATGCGGTGGAACCGGATGGCGGCGCAAGCTCGGCCTTCTGAACGGACACAGCCGACGAAGCCCGCCGCGCTGGCGAATAGGTCTGCTGGGCCGGATAGGGCTGCGTCATCGCCTGCTGGCGATTGCCATAACCGCCACCCGTCGACGCGCTGGGGCCGGACGGCGCATAGGAACCGCCATTATCGACATCGGCTTGCGGCACCGGCGCATTGTCCAATCCGGTGATCTGGCCGCCGGTCGAGGCGGTCGTCATCGTATCGGTTTTGGAAAACAGGCCGGAAAAGCGGCTTGAATCGGAACTGCAACCAGTCGCGACGCTCGCCATCAGGCCAACCCAGAGAATCTGGGCAACAGGCATGCCGGATTTATAAGACTGACTCTGACGCATGATACAACCCACTGACGACGCAACCATTTGTGAGTTTATTAAAGCGCGTTAGTGTTACCGGGCGGTTAACCGCGTGGAATCCTTATCAACATTCCGCAAAAAATCGCAGGAAAACCGGGGCCTGCGTGGCTGGAAACCCTTCTGTGCCGGGGTTTTACAAAAAAGCCATTAACCATAAAAATTAAGGGCGCTGAGCCAAGCACCGCCAAACCGTCCAATTCTGGTAATTTTAGGGGATGCAAAGCTTCCAATTAAAGGAAGGCAGCGACATTTGGAGTCAAAGGAAGATAGGGAACCTCGAACAGGTCTTCCCGCTCAAACCGGCTACCGGTGCGGGTCAGCCGCACCATGACGCAACGATTTTCATCCAAAATGAGTGGAGCCAGCAGCACACCGTTATGGACCAATTGCTCGGTAAAGACTTTTGGCATTGACGGAAACGCAGCTGTCGCGATGATTCGGTCGAATGTGCCCTCACCCGGCAAGCCCAAGCTACCATCCCCATGGCGGATAATCGCATTGCGGACTGACAATTGCTCCAGACGCGCCTGCGCATCGGTTACCAGCGTCTTATAGCGCTCCACCGAGACGACACGTTCGCTAAGACGCGCCAGAACAGCAGTCATGAACCCGCTGCCGGTACCGACCTCCATCACCCGCTGGCCGGGCTTGACGCGCAGTCGCTCGATCAGCCGTACGGCAAGATCGGCCCCTTCCATGAACGCACCACATTCAAGCGGGATCGTCTGGCGGGAATAGGCGTGCTCGGCCAGATGATGGGCGACGAATCGCGAGCGGGGCGTCTGTTCCACTGCCGTCAGCAGGTTGATGTCAGAAATCCCCTCGGAGCGCAGCCGTAGCACCAAGGCGGCAAAGCCCTCTTTTTCAAGCATTGCGGATTTCAAGACCCTACCTCCGGGTTCAGCGCGGCGGCGATGACATCCTGAACCGCGTAATCGGTCAGGTCCAGCTTCAGCGGCGTGACCGAAATACGGTTATCGCGCAGCGTGCTGATATCGGTCCCGGCGCGGAAATTGCCCTTGCGGTCGCCGAATCGCAGCCAGAAATAAGGAAGTCCGCGCCCATCCAGCCGCTCTTCGACGCTGAGCCCAAAGTCGAGCTTGCCCTGCGAGGTGACATCGACGCCCGCAACCTCGCGCGGTTCGCAATTGGGAAAATTAAGATTGAGGAACGTGCCGGGCGGCAGGTCGGCATGCATCAGTTTAGCAATCAGCGCTGGCGCATGCGTTTCAGCCACATCCCAGGGAATGGAATGACCAGCCACGTAGCTATAGGCCTGGCTAAGCGCAAACGATCGCACCCCATGCACCGTACCTTCGATTGCCCCAGCCACCGTGCCGGAATAGGTGACATCGTCAGCAAGGTTCGCCCCGGCATTGACACCTGACAATACGAGATCCGGCTTGCCGGGCAGCACTTTGCGGATGGCCATGATGACGCAATCGGTCGGCGTTCCCCGCAGCGCAAAGCGTTTCTCGCCAAGCTGCCGCAGCCGCAACGGCTCCGACAGGGTCAGCGAATGGGCGAGCCCGCTCTGGTCAGTTTCCGGCGCAACAATCCACACATCGTCGGAGAGCGTCCGGGCGATTCGTTCCAGAACGGCCATGCCGTCTGCATGAATGCCGTCGTCATTGGTCAGCAGAATCCGCATTGGTCCTCGTCAAGACGTTTCCGAAGCCGGAATTAGCTGGCTTTTTCAATTCTCGTCAGACCGCCCATATAGGGCAACAAGACATCAGGCACAGTGATCGAGCCATCTTCGTTGAGATAGTTCTCCATGACTGCGATCAGGCATCGGCCAACTGCGGTGCCAGAACCGTTAAGCGTGTGGACGAATGTGGTGCCTTTGCCATCCTTGTTGCGGTAGCGGGCATTCATCCGCCGCCCCTGGAAATCACCACAGACCGAGCATGAGGAGATTTCACGGAACGTGTTCTGTCCCGGCAGCCAAACTTCCAGATCGTAGGTCTTGGCGGCACCGAACCCCATATCCCCGGTGCAAAGCGTCATGGTGCGGAAATGCAGGTCGAGGCGCTTCAGCACTTCTTCAGCGCAGGCCGTCATCCGCTCATGTTCCGCCAAGGAGCTCTGCGCATCGGTGATCGACACCAGTTCGCATTTCCAGAACTGATGCTGGCGCAGCATGCCGCGCGTGTCACGTCCAGCCGACCCTGCTTCCGAGCGGAAGGACGGCGTCAAGGCAGTAAAGCGCAGCGGCAGTTTTTCCTGGTCGAGAATTTCGCCCGAAACCAGATTGGTCAGCGTCACCTCAGCCGTCGGGATCAGCCAGCGGCCATCGGTGGTCTTGAACAGTTCCTCAGAAAATTTCGGCAATTGGCCGGTGCCATACATCGCTTCATCGCGCACCATCAACGGCGAGGAGACTTCCGTATAGCCATGTTCGCTGGTGTGAAGATCGATCATGAACTGACCGAGCGCCCGCTCCAGCCGTGCCAAAGGCCCGGTCAGGACGGTAAACCGTGCGCCAGAAAGCTTGGCAGCCCGGTCGAAATCCATATAGCCCAGCGCTTCGCCGATTTCTGGATGCTCGATGGCCTTGTGGTTCCAGCCCGGCTTCTGGCCAACAACACGTGCCACGACATTATCGTGTTCATCCGCACCGACAGGCACGTCATCCAGCGGAATATTGGGAATGCGCGACAGGGCATCGGTCAGTTCCGCGCTCAGGCGGCGCTCGTCTTCTTCGGCAGCAGGCAGGGTGTCTTTCAGCGAGGCAACTTCGGCCTTCAGCTCTTCGGCCAGCGCCATATCCTTCTGCGCCATAGCCGCGCCAATTTCCTTGGACGCGGAATTACGACGCGACTGCATGTCCTGCATGGACTGGACAACGGCCCGGCGCTGTTCATCAAGCGTGATCAGACTCTGCGACAGCGGCTCTGCCCCGCGCTTTGCCAGAGCCTGATCGAGAAGCTCAGGGTTTTCACGAATCCATTTTATATCAAGCATCGTCGTTCCAAATATGTAAGCGGGCCAAGTCTTTAAAGCGGGCCAAATATGTAACCGGCCAGATTTTGACGCAGGCTATTTCACCTCGGTGGAGGTGCTGGCTTCGGTCGCGGCCTTCTTCAACCGTTCCCGTTCCACCAGCTTTGCGGCATAGATCGAGACTTCGTAGAGAAGGATGGTGGGCAGTGCAAGACCGATCTGGGACATCGGATCGGGCGGGGTTAGCACTGCCGCAACGATGAAGGCGATAACGATGAAATACTTCCGCTTTTCGGCCAGCCACTTGCTATCGATGATCCCGACCCGGGCCAGAAGCGTGGTCACCACAGGCAATTGAAACACAAGTCCGAAGGCAAAGACCAGCGACATGATCAGGCTGAGATATTCCGAGACTTTCGGCATCAGCGAAATCGCCACATCTCCCTCCCCTGGCGCCTGCTGCATGGCCAGGAAGAACCACATCACCATCGGGGTAAAGAAGAAATAGACCAGCGCCGCCCCCATCAGGAACAGGACCGGAGAGGCGACCAGGAAGGGCAGGAAGGCCTGACGCTCGTTTTTATAAAGGCCCGGCGCGACGAATTTATAGATCTGCGCGGCAATCACCGGAAAGGCGATGACCATGGCAGAAAACATCGCCACCTTGACCTGGGTGAAGAAAAACTCCTGCGGCGCCGTATAGATCAGCTCCGCCTTGCTGACATCCAGATGCGCCCAGATCACCGCCCATTTATAGGGGATGACCAGAAGATTGAACAAATGCTTGGCGAAGAAAAAGCAGACAATGAAGGCCAGGAAAAACGCACCCAGCGACCAGATCAGCCGCGTCCTCAGCTCTATCAAATGCTCGATCAGCGGCTGCGGCTTGTCCTCGATGTCGTCGCTCATGCTTCACCCTTGGTGATGTCTTCCGCTCGGGGCTCAGGCTGGCTGGCCATCGTTTCACCAGGGACTGTCTTCTTCCTGGATGCGGTTTTCTTTTTCAATTCTGGCACAGCAGCCGTCTCCGGCAGACCCTTTGCCGCTACTGGCCGTTTGGTGCGCGTCGTCTTCGACGGCGCACCCTTATCCGATACAGCAATGTCAGCATCAACAGAGGCTTGCGTGACAGGCGCGGTGACGGCTGCTGGCTTCAGATTTTTGACTGGCTTGGAAACAGCCTTGGCTTTTACGGCTTTTGCCACCTTAGGCGACGACACTTCAGACGTCAGCACGTCAGGCGCTGCGACGTCCGACTTCGGCTTACGCACCCGTTTTACCGGTGCTTTTTCCACTGGGGTAGCAGTTTCGGCGGCTTTGACAACCGGTGCCGCCACGGGTGCGGCAGCAGCCGAACCCGGCAATTGTGGCTTTGCCAGGGTATCACCCAGCGGTGCCAGCGGCGGAAGATCTTCCGCCGTCATCGGCCGGGCCGGTTCATCCGCCAGTGGCAGGCGGCTACTGTCATCTTCAGGGAAATGATCCACCTGTGTCGAGCGCTGGAGATCGGATCTGATATCGGCACCCATCTGCCGCAGCGGGTTGATTGCCTCGCGGAGCGCGTTGGCCGGGTTCAGCCGTTGGGCATCATCGATCGTGCGGCGCACATCGTCCATGTCGGCTTCGCGCAGCGCTTCGTCAAACTGGGCGCGAAACTCGCCCGCTGTCTTGCGCAGTCGCGTTGTCATCTTGCCGAAGGCCCGCAGCATGGGCGGCAAGTCTTTCGGACCGACCACAACGATCAGCACGACCGCGATGACCAGCAATTCGCTCCAGCCAATGTCAAGCATTCTTCAGTCTCCTGAAGCCGTCGGCCAAGCGGCGACCCATTCCAGAAACAGACCGGCGCCATTGGCACCGGCCTCATTCAGTTTCACACATCGTTATTTGTGATCGTCGCCCCGATGGTCCACGGTCTTCGACTGATCGGCAGGCTTAGGCGTCCCGTCAGGGGCCGTATCGTCATCCGACATGCCCTTCTTGAAGCTCTTGATACCCTTGGCAACGTCACCCATCAGTTCGGGGATCTTGCCACGGCCAAACAACAACAGCACAATCGCCAGAACGATCAGCCAATGCCACATACTGAAAGAACCCATGGTCCCCACTCCTTATTGATCGGTCATACCGATGTAAGATGTTTGTGCATCTTTTTCAAATTACAAAATCTTTTACCTGCTTGGCATGGGAAATGACTGGAGGCAAGACACCGCCGCCGCCCCATCAACAGTCCCGCAGATTTTCGTGGGCATTTCTACTGCCCAAGTTCAGCAACAGATTACGCATCACGGGCATCGGCGGGCGCCAGCAGGCCCAGTTCCTCAAGATCAAGCTGAGTAATAGGGTCCTCATCCTCACCAAGCGCATCGCCATCCATCGGCATCGGCACATGGAAATTCGCAGGGATTCGGCCCGTCAGCAGTCCCGCCCCTTTCAATTCCTCCATGCCCGGTAGATCGCGCAATTCCTCCAGCCCGAAATGATCGAGAAAATCGCGCGTGGTGCCGAAGGTCACGGGCCGGCCCGGCGTGCGGCGGCGACCGCGAAACCGCACCCATCCAGCCTCCAGCAACACGTCGATCGTGCCTTTGGAGGTCTGCACGCCTCTGATATCCTCGATTTCGGCCCGCGTGACCGGCTGGTGATAGGCAATGATCGCCAGCACTTCCAGCGCCGCCCGCGATAGTTTGCGCACCTCGTTGTCTTCACGGCGAATGGCAAAGGCCAGATCGGCAGCGGTGCGAAATGCCCAATGCCCATCAACCCGCACCAGATTGACGCCGCGTGGCGCATAATCGACCTGGAGCGCCTTCATCAGCCCGCCAATATCGGTGCCGCGTGGCAGGCGTTCAGCCAGAAAACCTTCCGATACCGGTTCTGCCGAGGCAAACACCAATGCCTCAACGATGCGCAAGGCCTCGCGCTCCCGTATGGTCGCAAGCCCGCCTGCCCCATCCTTGGCGTCAGCCTCATCTGGATTATTGCCGTCCGTCATCGCCATCAGAGGCCACCATCGGCATGCGGCACCAACATGCCCGCCGCATCCCGGCCCTTGCCACCCCGCATATAGATCGGCTCGAAAGCGCCAGCCTGGCGAATTTCCAGCTTGCCTTCCCGCACCAGTTCCAGCGAAGCAGCAAAGGCACTGGCAATTGCCGTGATCCGCTCCGTGGGATCGGCCAGATATTGCAGCAGATAGGCGTCCAGCGCCGTCCAATCGCTAATTTCTCCAATCATCCGGTTCAACAGCGTGCGCGCATCGACCAGCGACCAGACCGTGCGCCGTTCGATGGTGACCTGCGTATAGGCCTGGCGCTGGCGCAGATTGGCGTAGGCCGATAGCAGGTCGTAGAGACTAGCCTCAAAGGCCGAGTTCACCCGATCCGGTACATGTTCGGGTGCGCCGCGCTGGAAGATATCGCGGCCCAACCGGTTGCGGTTGACGAGCTTTCCAGCCGCATCGCGCATCGCTTCCAGCCTTTTCAACCGGAAGGCCAGTGCAGCGGCCATTTCCTCACCGGATGGCTCATCGTCCTTGGCTTGCTGCGGGATCAGCAACCGCGATTTCAGATAGGCAAGCCAGGCTGCCATGACAAGGTAATCGGCGGCAAGCTCGATGCGGATGCTGCGGGCCTCTTCGACGAACAGCAGATATTGTTCAGCCAGCGCCAGAACCGAAATCCGCGACAGATCGACCTTCTGATTGCGGGCCAGAAACAGCAACAGATCCAGAGGGCCTTCAAAGCCAGCGACGTCGATGACCAGAGACGGATCATCACTGGCCCGCTCAATCGCCGCATCACCCTGCCACAGCTTCTCCATCGGCGTGGCGGTGCCGCCCTTCACGCCGGAGGCTGGAGTGTGTGCGGCAGGCTCTGCCATCACGCCACCGCCATCAGAGAGGCAAATTCCTCACGGATAGCCTGTTCGTCGGCGCCGTCGTTACCGCCGAAAGCCGCCTCAACGGCCTTTACCCGCGCAAGCGCTGCCCCGGAAAGCCAAGGAGCGCGCTCCGCAACCTGCACCATTTCCTCCATAATGCCATGGCAATGCAGCAGAACATCGTTGCCAGCGGCAACCACAGCCGCGGCCCGCTCGGAAATTGTCCCCTTCAGGGCATTCATCGACAGATCGTCATTCATCAGCAGCCCCTGGAACCCGATCAGTCCCCGGATCACCTCCTCCACGACAATGGATGAGGTCGAGGCCGTATAATCTGGGTCATAGGCAGAATAGACCACATGCGCGGTCATCGCCATCAATTCACCGTTGAGACGCCGGAAAGGCGGAAAATCATGCGCTTCCAGCTCGGCCCGAGAGGCCGTGACCACCGGCAATTCATGATGAGAATCGGCCATGCCCCGGCCATGACCGGGAATATGCTTGACCGTCGGCAGCACACCGCCTGCCTTCAACCCCGCCGCCGCCGCCTCGCCCAGCGCTCCAACCGTTTCCGGATCGAAACCATAGGCGCGGTTGCCAATCACATTACTGGCCCCTTCGACCGGCACATCCACCACCGGCAGGCAATCGACATTGATGCCGTAGCGCAAAAGGTCAAAGGCATGCAGCCGCGACATCAGCCAGGCGGCACGAATCCCCTTCTCCTTGTCCTGACGGTAAAGCGTGCCGATCTCCGCACCCGATGGATAGCGCGGACACATCGGCTCGCGGATACGCTGAACGCGCCCGCCCTCCTGATCGATCAGCACAGGCGCATTGCGTCCGCCAACCGTATCGCGCATCTGCGCAACCAGATCACTGATCTGCGCACCATCAAGGCAATTGCGCCCGAACAGAATGAAGCCCCAGGGCTGGTGCTCTCTAAAGAACGCCTGCTCATCGGGGGTCAGAACCGGGCCGGAACAGCCCAAAATCATAGCTTTTGCGTGGGTCATGGGCTGAACAATAGTCCAGCTTTGCGAAAAGCCGAGGGCAAAGCGCCGATCATGCACAGGAATCCACGAAAAAAGCAGCAGAAAGGGCGCTATTCCCTGGAGAATAGCGCCCTGAAACGAGGTCACATTCAATCAAAGGGAACCCTAACAGGCTCCCCTACACCTTTAGCGCACCACCATGCAATTTCCGCCAGCGCCGCGATAACGTTCGCAAAGCGACACAGCTTCATCCTTGCTGCCAGCCGGGATACGAACACGGTAGTAGGTGCCCTTGCCCGGAATATCGGCGGCCTTGATGTCGACGCCCCGGCCACCGATCACACTGCCGAATTTAGCCGACAGGTTCTTGTAGCTTTTCTGCGCATCGGCTTCGCTTGGCAGCGAAGAGATCTGAACCAGATAACCGCCGGAGCTGACAGCCGTGCTGGCTGACGCAGGAGATGCCGAAACAGGCGTGGCAGCAGGCGTTGGGCTCTTGGGAGCTGCCGCAGCCGTCTGCACGGGTGCCGCTGCCGGTCTGTTGCGTGGAACCGGCATATTGGGAGCTGGAACACCGGCATTATCCTGCGCCGCATCCGGTGCAGCCGTCGCCGTATCCGCCGTTGCCATCGCCTGTTCCACGCTCTGCGGAGCCGTCGAGCCAGGCTGAGCCGCCGCTGGCTGAGGAGCGCCACCTTGTGCGGCCGATGGCTGGGAAGCCGCAGGCTGTTGGGCAGTGGTTTCCTGCGCCACCAGCGAGCCGTCTGGCCGCACGATCATGGTTTTCACCTTGCGGGGGGAAAGGCTCTGCTGGTCGCCCTGCTTGGCGGGATCGCCCGACTGGCCATTCTGGCCCGTCTGTGGCGCATCGCCGCTCATCCCAGCATTGTCAGCTTCTGATTCCTGTTCCAACGGCAGATTGTCAGGCTCCAGCGTGCGCTGGGCAACATCCACCGGCTCTTCCTGCGAAGAGATCAGGCTCTTTTGCTGAGGCTGGTCAGGAGTGGAACCAGACACGCGGTCATAGACCGCCTTGTTCTGGTTCGGAACGGACTTGCCACCGGGATCGGCAGGCACAACCTTGACCGGCCCCTTGTCAGCCATCACCACTTTCGGTTCGCTGGAGCTGAACGTTTCGCCCCCACTGGTCTTCATCCAGGCATAGACCCCGCCACCGCCAACCAGCACGACCACCGCTGCGGCAGCCATCGCCACCCAACGGCGCGAACCGCGCGGCTCTTCGTAATCGTCATAATCCTCCGCTTCCAAGGGCATCGGTACAGGCCCGCCGGGCTTGGCTCCGAAACTATGGGGACCATCAAGGCTCTTGCGGAAATCTTCCTCCAGTGCCTTTTCGAACACGTCGAAATCATCACTGGGCATATTCTTGACCTGTTCGGCCAAGGGCGGCATGGGCGCGACAGGCGCAGCAACAGCCGCTGCGGCCACGGCCTGCACGGGCTTTGGTGGCGCAGATGCCGAGCGGGGCTCGACCGTCTGGTCGAGCAATGTTGCCAGTTCGGAATCGATATCGAAATCGTAATCCTGCCGATAGGTGGGAGGCGCGGTATCTTCCACCGGCGGCAAATCAGGAACATCCAGATGTGCGACAGCTTCCAGGTGTTCGTCCTGATCGGAAATTTCTGCGGCATCAAACGGCAGCGGAACGGGTTCACTCACATGCTGCGGCTCCGGTTCAGAAATGGGCGCTGTCGCCTGAACAGGTGCGGCTTCTGCTGGCCGGGACGGCTGATGCGTGGCGGGAGCGGAAACGACGGAGGCCACCGGCTGCGGCTGCCTCTGCTCTGTCACCGGTGGCGCGGACTCGGCCTCCAGCTCGGAAAGATCGAGTTCGATATCTTCCAGATCGAAATCAAAATCGCCGCCAAAAGGATCGGCCTCCTGCTGGGCTAGCGATGCTTCGTCTTGGATTTCGGACTGATGGTCATGACGCTGATGGTCAGGGCGTGGGGACGCTGCCTGCGGTTCGAATTGAGGCTCTTGCACCGAATAGGTGGAAGCCGCGACGGGCCGAGCTTCTACCTCTTCATTGTGGGCCAGGGCTTCGAAAAAGCTCGGAACCTCCCGCGATGGCGGGGCAAGCGGCGCACCTGCGAAAACCGAATGGGCAACAGGCTGGAAAAGCGGCGGTTCGAGGCGCTCCTGCGTGGGCGTTGCCGATGCTGGTGATCGCGATGCTTCAGGGCTGAACCCAAAATCGAAATCCTGTTCCATTTCTGGAGCATCCGGCTCCGGGTGAACAACAGGAGGGGCTAGATCAACCGGTGCAGGCTCCATCACCGGCTCATGCCGTTGACGGGTATACTCTTCGTGCCGAGCCGCACTGGAGCGCGAGGCGCCAGCGCTCACCGGATTGAAATTGGCAAGCGGAAGACGATGACGCCCATAGCCTTCGGTTGGATCAGCTCCGCCGGAACGCGCCGAAGGCGGTTCTACCGCCACATCGCCGACCGACCACTCAAGTTCATCTGCAAGGGATATGTCCGAAGCAGGAGCCTCGTTGCCACCGAAGGACACTGGCTCTCGCACCGATATCGGTTGGGAATATCCCGCTGAAGGCTGAGGCGCGCTGGCATAGGCAGGCGCATCGACATAACCATCGAGATCCTGAAGCAGCTCGTCCTGCAAATTGACCTGATCCTGCGCTGGCGAATGCCGGTGCGGCTCTGGTGCCACAGGCTGGTTCATGGGCGGGTCACGACGCGCCACTGGCGCATCGTAGCCGACGAGACGGGCCAGCTCTGCCAACGGATCGTCGTCCGCAAACGCATTGCTTGCTGGATCCCTGCTATATGCAGCCTGTTTTTGCACCATAACCCTACACTTCCACTCGCTACGCGACCATCGGTTTGCCAGCGCAATGTGGGTAATTGGTGACGATACTATCGCATCTCTTGCGGAGCATCCGTGCCGGTAATGGCCAGTCCGGACTGCAACACAGAAGCGACAGCATGCACCAGCCCAAGTCTGGCAAGACTTGATTGTCGGTTTTTATCGTTAACAAATCGTAATTCCGGCTGATCCTTGCCCTTATTCCAGTGAGCATGGAACGAACTAGCCAGATCGTAAAGATAAAATGCGATGCGATGCGGTTCCATTGACTGGGCCGAAGCTTCAATGATTCGTGGGTATTCCGCAAGCTTGGCAATCAATTGTACTTCGCTCGGCTCGGTAATACCGGCCACGGCTGCCCCCAGAACATCAGGCGAAAGATCAATATCGCCGAAGGCTTCACGCGCCTGCCGGAAGATCGACATGCAACGGGCATGGGCATATTGCACGTAGAAGACCGGATTGTCCTTGGACTGCTCCGTCACTTTGGCAAAGTCGAAGTCCAATGTTTCGCTGCTCTTGCGGTAAAGCATCATGAAGCGCACCGAATCACGGCCGACTTCCTCGACCACGTCGCGCAAGGTCACGAAATCGCCCGACCGCTTCGACATCTTGACAGGCTCGCCATCCCGATAAAGCTTAACGAGCTGGCAGAGCAACACCGTCAACTTGGCCTTGCCCTCGGACACAGCCTTGGCCACCGCCTCCAGACGCTTGACATAGCCGCCATGGTCAGCGCCCAGAACATAGATCATCCGGTCGAAACCGCGATCATACTTATCCTTGAAATAGGCGACGTCGGCGGCAAAATAGGTGTAGCTGCCATCGGACTTGATCAGTGGGCGGTCTATATCGTCACCAACTTCGGTTGAACGGAACAGCGTCTGCTCACGATCTTCCCAATCTTCAGGCAGTTGTCCCTTCGGCGGCGGCAGCGTACCGCGATAGACATGACCCTTGAAGGTCAGGTCATTGATCGCGGTGCGGATCGCGGCGGCCCCATTGGCATGCAATTGCCGCTCCGAGTAAAACAGGTCGTGATGCACATTAAGGGCTGCGAGATCCTCACGGATCATCACCATCATCGCATCGATGGCGCGATCCTTGACGATATCCATCCATTGCTCTTCCGGCATGTTGTGCAGACGCACGCCATATTCCTTGGCCAGCGCCTCACCGACCGGGATCAGATAATCGCCAGGATAAAGGCCAGCCGGGATCTCGCCGACAGTTTCGCCCAACGCTTCGCGGTAGCGCAGAAAAACGGAACGGGCCAGCACGTCAATCTGCGATCCGGCATCGTTGATGTAATATTCCTTGGTGACGCCATAACCCGCAAAGGCCAACAGATTGGCCAGCGCATCGCCCACCACCGCACCCCGGCAATGGCCGACATGCATCGGCCCCGTCGGATTGGCTGAGACATATTCGACATTGACCTTGCGGCCAGCGCCGGTTTGCGAGCGGCCGAAATCCGTGCCTTCAGCAATCACATTGGCCAGCAGCCGCTGCCAGTAGGCAACGGACAAGCGGATATTCAGGAAGCCGGGACCGGCCACGGAAACCTCGGCAATATCCGCATCTTCCTTGAGCTTTTCGCCGATCAAGTCCGCGAGCACCCTTGGGCTGACACCCAGCGGCTTGGCCAGAACCATCGCCGCATTGGTTGCGGCATCGCCGTGGCTTGCATCGCGCGGGGGCTCCACAACAATCCGATCGAACGACAGTTCGCTTCGCTTTTCCTTCACAAGATCAAGGGTTTCCAGCGCAGTTTTGATTCGATTTTCGAAATCGGCGAACAGGTTCATGAGGATCAATCCAGACAGATGCAGGTCGAGGCCAGCCCAACAGGCGGCGTTTCGCCCGCTGCCTAGCGCAAATCGGGTGTATGGTCAAACAGCTGCCGGTGAACACGCACCGCATAAGTATCGGTCATCCCAGCCAGAAAATCGCCGACATGACGGGCCTTGGCAGGCGTTTCCAGTCCTGCCGTGTGTTCCACCCAATAGTCGCTGCGCATCAGGGTCGGATCGGCCATATAGGCCTTGAACAGATCCGTGACGATCTGGGCCGCGCCAGCGCGAATACGCATGATATCGGGATGGCGGTAGATTTTCGAAAACAGCAGCTTCTTGATCTGCCGGTCGGTCTCGGCCATTCCTTCCGAAAAGGTGATCACCGTTTCGCCTGCCTGACGAATATCGTCTGCCGACATTGGGCGAATCCGCGCCAGCCGCTCCTGCGCCACCGCAATCACATCCTCGACCATCCGGGTAATCTGGCGCCGCATGATTTCATGGGTAAAACGGTCGGCCTCCAGATTGGGATAACGGTCACGCACATCGCGCATCAGACCGGCCAGGAACGGCACATCCTCCAGCATATCAAACGTCAGATAGCCGGAGCGCAGGCCATCGTCGATGTCATGGGTGTTATAGGCAATGTCGTCGGCGACTGCAGCGGCCTGGGCTTCAAGGCTGGCATGGCTGGCAATATCGAGATCCTGCATCTGGCAATATTCTGTTATCGGCAAAGGCACCGGTCCGCGCGTCCCCTCGCCGTCCGCATTCATCAGCGGCCCATTGTGCTTGACGAGGCCCTCCAGCGCTTCCCAGGTCAGGTTAAGACCGTCGAATTCGGCGTAGCGACGTTCCAATTTGGTGACGATCCGCAGCGATTGGGCATTGTGATCGAAGCCACCATAGGGTTCCAGCAATTCGTGCAGCGCATCCTCGCCGGTATGGCCAAACGGTGTGTGGCCGAAATCATGCACCAGAGCCACGCCCTCAGCCAGATCCTCGTCAATGCGGAAGGCGCGGGCCAGCGCCCGGGCAATTTGCGCCACCTCAATCGTGTGGGTCAGCCGGGTGCGGTAATGGTCACTGTCGGGGCCAATGAAGACCTGGGTTTTGTGCTTGAGGCGGCGAAAAGCCGTGGTATGAACGATACGGTCGCGGTCGCGCTGGAAATCGGACCGGGTCAGGCTGCCGCCTTCCGGATAGAGGCGCCCACGCGAATTCCAGGGATCTGCAGCAAAAATCGCCCGTTCTCCAACACCGAATCCCAATGCATTTCTATCGATTGTCATGCCTGCTCTTCATCCTGCCCATTGACGCTTTCGCCTATGGTTCATACCTATAGGAAAATCCCGTGCAAGGCACCGGCTTCCTCTTTATAATGACCTAACTTCCTGCCAATTTTTGCTGCTTCGCCGCGAAGTTGACAGGAAAAAATAGACAAACCCCAGGTTTCTACGGGCCTTGAACCCGTCAGGAGGCAAAAATGACCACGCAGACAGTGACAGTTTCGGAAAACGCGGCCAAGCGTATCGCCAAAATCGTCTCCGCCGAACAGGACAAGCATGCTCTGCGCGTCTCTGTCGAAGGCGGCGGCTGTTCTGGCTTCTCCTATAAATTCGACCTGGACCAAGGCCCGCAGGATGGCGATCTGGTGATTGAGCGCGACGGCGCCACGCTGCTAATTGATCCGATATCACTGGTCTACATGGCCGGGTCTGAAATCGATTTTGTGGATAACCTGATGGGCCAGTCCTTCCAGATCACCAATCCCAATGCCGTGGCCAGCTGTGGTTGTGGCACCAGCTTTGCCATGTGAGGCTTTTGTGGGTTCGGTATAATTCTCCGTGGCAAACGGCAGGCTTTCCGTTAGAACCGGGCCCTGAACCAAGGGAAACGTGCCGATGAAAATTGCCACCTGGAACATCAATGGCGTGAAAGCCCGCCTTGCCAATCTCTGTCAATGGCTTGAAAGCTCATCGCCAGACATCGTCTGCCTCCAAGAAATCAAATCCGTCGATGAAGGCTTTCCACGCGCCGAGATCGAGGCCTTGGGTTATCATGTCGAAACCCATGGCCAGAAGGGGTTCAACGGCGTCGCGCTTCTTTCAAAAATCAGGCCGGACGAGGTCAATCGCGGCCTGCCCGGCGATGAGGCTGATGAACAGGCGCGCTTTATCGAGGGTGTATTTTCGGTAACCGATGGTGTGTTGCGGGTCTGCTCGCTTTACCTGCCCAACGGCAATCCCTCCGACGATCCGGTGAAATACCCCTACAAGCTGGCCTGGATGGCCCGGCTGCAACGCTTTGCAGCAGATCGGCTTGCCTTGGAAGAACCGCTTATCTTGGCAGGTGACTATAATGTCATTCCGCATCCGCATGATTGCTTCGACCCGGCGGTCTGGGCCAATGACGCTCTGTTCCTGCCGCAAACCCGCGCCGCCTTCCAGTCCCTCGAAAATCTGGGACTGACCGATGCTGTCCGTGCCACGACGGATGCGACGAGGCTTTACTCGTTCTGGGATTATCAGGCTGGTGCCTGGCAGAAGAACAACGGCATTCGCATCGATCACCTTCTGCTCTCGGCAGAAGCCACCGACCGGCTTGTCTCAACCGAGATAGAAAAGCATGTGCGCAGCTGGGAAAAGCCCTCCGACCATGTGCCGGTTATCGGGCATTTCAATTTCGTCGCAGCATAAGAGGATGTAGCAGGGTAGCCGCTCAGGGCTGCTCCTGCACCTGCGGCACGAGCGCCACGGCAACGCGGCGATCCTTTTCATCGGCAAGCGAAAAGGCGCGCTCCTGGAGATCCTCGATCCACGGACAATCCTTCGGCGCGCATTTATCAAGCGCTGCCGTCAGGAAAGCGAGCCCACGGGCCGCCTGTCCTTCTTCGAAAATCACATCGCCAAACAGCGCCATGGCGCCAGCATGGCCGTTCTTGCGAGCAAGGTTAAGCCATTTCTTGGCCTGCTGGACGTTGCGTTTGCCGCCCTCGCCCGCCAGGAGCATTTTCGCCAGCTCGAACTGGGCTTCCGGGAAACCAAAGGCGGACGCCGCTTGAAAATAAAGTTGCCGGGCCTGGACCAGATCCGATTTGACCGGGCTGCCGGCAATGCCCTGCTGGTAATAGCTGGCAAGCGAGATCAGCGCATTGACGAAATAGACCGTGTCTTCTGACCCCGGCTCCACGCCCTGATTGGCGATTTCTGAATAAATCTTGAAGGCCTCATAGTCGTTTTTAACGACGCCATCGCCATCGGCATACATATTGGCCAATGCCCAGCGCGATCCGGTGTGACCTTTTTCAGCCGCATAACGATAGGCTTCAACGGCATCCTGCGTCTTGCCGCTCTTTTGAGCGTTGAAGCCGAACTTGAACAAATCGAAGGGACCGGACTCCCTGGAGACACCAGCCTTGAAGTCGAATGCATGGGCACAGCCCGTATAAAACAGATTGCCGAGCGCCAAAGACAGCAGCAGAAAGGCTGAAGACTGTCCGATTGTCCGCCCCTGATTACCGTAAACCTTAAACATTTCCACGACCAAAGGCCCTTCTACGCACAAGCGAAGGATTTACGACAGCGCCAGAGCCAACAACGTCCGCAGCCGGGTACAGATCCAAATCCCATAAAGAACGCAACCAGATTGAAATCCGGTAAATTATTCTTCGCGTCCCCTCTATTTTCCCCAACATAAAGTGCCTTTCGGGCGAGAAAGCGGCCTGAGACCTGAAACTGCGGCCGGTATACTGCTCCACGCCTTTTGCTGTGTCGAATAAGTCGGAGCCTCCTGAAAAACCGAGGTTTTTCCTCCGAACCCATCTTCTTTCGACCAAGCAAGCGCAGGGATTGCACACCCGGAACTTCGCAACGATCTTGTGCTGCGCTCTCTTTGTGGCGGGAAATAGACATTTTAGCACTGAGAAGATTACGACCGAGAGGATATAAAATATGTTGCAAAGAAAGCACAGAATGGACAGCCCAAGCACAGAAAATCAGCCATAGGCCGGGCGACGCATCCACCTGTCGAGACCTCTCTACAGGGCCGTGCGCCATATTTAGCGGACACAGGTTCACTATCGCTCCGCAGCTCTCAAGGGCGACATCAGGCATGACGAGGGGACGAGGGGTAAGCACGCTGAAAAGCCTGGGTCGGCTCCGTCGAGACTCCATTAAAGAAATGGCACGGTCGCTCATTTGAGAGCAACCGTGCCATTTCATGGAGTCATGAACAGATATCAGAACTTGATCTGATAAGAGCTACCGATGGCATAGGCCCAATCTCCATTAGCGGTTGCATCATAGGATGCACCCTTGGAATAGCTTTGGCTCCCGGCGGTGAGATAACTGACCCCCGCGCCAACACGCAGATCGCCTGGGCCAAGCTTGATCTCGGTTCCCACACCCAACGTCCAGGTGTCGGTCATGATATCGGCGCCATTGCCTACACCCTTGTCCCAGGTGATATTGACGGTACCGGAAACGCGATCGTTAAACTTGTGGCCAATGCCCGCCTGGATGGTCCAGCCATCCTTCCAGAAAAAATCGTCCCGCTGATCGCCAAGGCCGGTAATATTGTAGTTGAGCGTTTGCAAAACGCTCCAGTCCGTCCACTTGACAGAGCCATAGGCAAGCCAACCGGGCGCAATACCGCTTTGCAGGCTCAACTTGAGTGATTGCGGCAAGGTGCCATAACCATAGGCAGAAACGGCACCAGTGCCCAGCAGCGCCGACAGGGCACGCGGCGTAAAGTCACCATCGGCCTCTTCCTTGATCTGCGAACGATACATCAACTGGGCACGCATCGCATATTCGGGAATGTCATAGCCCACGCCCAGGCGATATCCGACAGACGAATTATCCTTCAGGTGCAGCGTTCCATAATAAGAATCGGCCGTGTAATCGAAATCCTGGAAGAAACCGCCACCCAACACATAGAGCTTGCCAGGACCAACATCGAACCGCACGGCGCACGTGCCGCCATATTCATTGGTGGTGAAATGCTTCTTGGTGTAATAGTTGAAATTGCCTGAAGCCGCCCCGGCCAACTGGTCGGCACGACGTGCGTCCGTTCCATAGGTGGAGGATGCGCCGAACGGCTGGGTATAGGTAAAGGCGCAGCCCAACGCATCGAAAATCTGGACCTTGGCGGCAACACTGGGAATCCAGTAACTGTCACTAAAACTACCGTCAGATGATTTCGATCCGCCCACCGTGTCGTATTTACGCTCCGGCGAGACGAAGACAGCGCCAGCGCGAGCCTTGACTTTACCATCCTCGTAAAGAATGTCGGTATCGGCCTCGCCTCGGGAAAAGCCGCCCGCCATTGCCGCCGTGCTGGAAAGCGCCGCCGCGACCAAAGCCAGAACGCCACGCGTAATTTGTTTTTTTGACATGTCCCCTCCAAACATTGGAATTTTGTTGAATGAAGCCTAACCTATTAAAATTAAATGACAACTTCACGAAACACGATTGCGGCGCACCATAGGAATGGATCGTTTTACGTAAGGTCTTATTAACGCCGTAAAATTGACAAATTAAAAGGAACGTTTTGCGTCAAACTGGTATTATCCCCGAGTTTGCGGAATAATATTTTACATTTCTTCACAACCGTTGCGAAACAGCAACGCGGCCTCAATTCATTATTCCTGAGATTTCGATAGAATTTTTTGCAGTGCAAAAACGGCATTCCCGCTGGAAAACCAGATCCGCAGGAGTAAGCCGTTTCAAGCTTAAAAAACCGAGGATGTTTCCACCATCGGATGCCTTCACAATAGAAGTCATTTCGGGTGGCTACGGCATCCCTCGTGCGTTTTAAAACAAAGACGGCCATGTGAAACCTGTCTCGTTCAGATTGAACCAGACAGGTTTTCATTTTTCGAATGATCGTTTGCTTTGCCGGGAACCCGGTTTCCGCTTTGCCTGGAAATGCTCCGGACAACCTCCAGGAGGTCAACCCGCCTCGTTGACCCGTTGCAGGGCCACAGCCAGCACGCCGCGCTGCTCCTCCAGTTCGGCAAGCCGCTGACGCTCAGCGGCGACGACGTCTGGATCGGCATTGGCGACAAATTTCTCGTTGCCGAGCTTCTTGCGGCCCTTCTCGATATCCTGATCGACCTTGCCGATGGACTTCTCCAGACGGGCGCGTTCAGCACCAAGATCGATCAGGCTGCCGAGCGGCAGGCAGGCCGTGGCCTCACCGACGATCACTTGGGCCGAGCCCTTTGGGGCTTCCGGCCCATGGCTGATGTCACCCACCCGCGCCAGCCGCTTGATGGCGGCTTCGTGATGCTCCAGCCTGGAGCGGGTCACGCCGTTGGCACCAACGACGGTGAGCGGTGCGACGGCGGAAGGCGGCACGTTCATTTCCGCGCGGGCCGAGCGAATGCCGCTGACCAGATCCACCAACCAGTTGATATCGGCAGCCGCCTGCTCATCGCTGAAGGTCAGAACCGGCCAGTCGGCATGGCACAACAAGGTTTCGCGCTCGACACCCTCGCCTGCCGTATGCGCCCACAATTCTTCCGTCATGAACGGCATGAAGGGATGCAGCAGCTTGTAGGTCTGCTCCAGCACATAGGCAGCGCAAGCCTGGGCTTCAGTCTTGGCAACTTCGTCTTCACCGGCAAAGACCGGCTTCAGCAATTCCAGGTACCAGTCGCAGAACTGGTTCCAGACGAAGCGATAAAGCGCACTGGCCGCGTCATTGAAACGGAAATGTACGATGGCCTCCGTGACCTCGCGTTCAGCCCGCGTCAGTTCGGTCAGAATCCACCGGTTGATAGCCAGTGTTGTTGCCTCGGGCAAGAAGGACGGATCGGACTTCACACCGTTCATCTCAGCAAAACGGGTGGCGTTCCACAGCTTGGTCCCGAAATTGCGATAGCCCGCAACACGCGCTGTATCCAGCTTCACGTCGCGGCCCTGGGCAGCCATGATGGTCAGCGTGAAGCGCAACGCATCAGCGCCATATTCATCGATCAGCTCCAGCGGATTGATGACATTACCCTTGGATTTCGACATTTTTTGACCGTTCTTGTCGCGCACCAGCGCATGGACATAAACGGTTTCAAATGGCTCAACCGGATTGCCCGCTTCATCCTTCATGAAATGCAGGCTCATCATCATCATCCGGGCAACCCAGAAGAAGATGATGTCAAAACCGGTCACGAGGACATTGGTCGGATAGTAGCGCGCCACTTCCGGTGTTTTTTCCGGCCAGCCGAGCGTGGAGAACGGCCAGAGCGCCGAGGAAAACCAGGTATCGAGCACGTCTTCGTCACGGGTGAGGATCTCGCCCGGCTTGAAGTTCTCGATCTTGTCTTCCACGAAAGCCTTCATCGGCCCTTCATGCGACAGATAATGTTGAATGGCAGCGTGAAGCGCCGTTTCCTCGTCCTTTTCGACGAAGACCTGACCATCCGGACCATACCAGGCCGGAATCTGGTGTCCCCACCAAAGCTGACGTGACACGCACCATGGCTGGATATTCTCCATCCATTCGTAATAGGTCTTGTCCCAATTCTTCGGCACAAATTTGGTGCGGCCCTCGCGCACGCTGTCGATGGCGGGCTTGGCCAGCGTTTTGGCGTCCACATACCATTGCTCGGTCAGGCGCGGCTCGATCGGCACGCCGCCGCGGTCGCCATGCGGCACCGTGTGTTTATGCGGCTCGATCTTGTCGAGCAGCCCTTCCGCCTCGAAGATCTCGACGATCTTCTTGCGGACGAAGAACCGGTCCTGGCCTTCCAGCTCGGCCCAGACCATCTGCTGTTCGCGGCTCGGTGTCAGTCCTTCCAGGAAATCGTCATTCTCGACAATGGTCACAGTCGCATCGATATTGAGGATGTTGATCATCCTCAGGCCCGCACGCTTGCCAACATCAAAGTCGTTGAAATCATGGGCGGGCGTCATTTTTACAGCGCCGGTGCCAGCCGTCGGATCGGGATATTCGTCACCGACAATAGGGATTCTACGGCCAACGATCGGCAGGATCACATGCTTGCCAATGATCGACTGATAGCGCTCATCATCTGGATGAACGGCAATGCCGGTATCGCCCAGCATGGTTTCCGGACGGGTGGTGGCGACCACGAGATAGTCGCGGGTCTCCCATTCCGTCGCCTTGCCGTCTTCATCGAAGGCAACAGGATGCTGGTAGGTCACACCTTCTTCCAGCGGATAGCGCAGGTGCCAGAGGTTGCCGTTGACCTCATGCTGTTCGACTTCCAGATCGGAAATCGCCGTCAACAGCTTGGGGTCCCAATTGACGAGGCGCTTATCCTTGTAGATCAGCCCCTGCTTGTAGAGGGTGACAAAGACTTCCAGAACCGCCTCGGACAGGCCTTCGTCCATGGTGAAACGCTCACGCGACCAATCGCAGGATGCGCCAAGCCGCTTCAACTGGTTGAAGATCAACCCGCCCGATTCGTCCTTCCACTCCCAGACCTTGTCGATAAACGCATCACGGCCCATCTCGCGACGCCCCGGCAACTGCTTTTCCATCAATTGCCGCTCGACAACCATCTGCGTTGCAATGCCGGCATGGTCCATGCCCGGCTGCCACAGCACATCCTTGCCGCGCATCCGCTCGAAGCGGATCATGATGTCCTGCAAGGTATTGTTGAGCGCGTGGCCCATATGCAGCGACCCGGTCACATTCGGCGGCGGGATAACGATGGTGAAGCTTTCCGCACCCGGTTTGGCATTGACACCGGCGCGGAATGCCTCCGCCTCATCCCAGGCCTTGGCGATTTTCGGTTCTACGCTTGCGGAATCATAGGTCTTATCGAGCATGTTCTGACCAGACATTAAGGCCCTACCGGTTCACGGGAACGCGGGTGGACGTTGGATTTCATTGTTTTCGTCAATCACGTGGTAAAGCGGACAGGTCGCGCAGTGTCAAGAAAGGAAAGCAAAAAGCCGCCCATTCACAAGGCGGCTTCCGATTGTTCCAGTTCGACGTTTTCATACGCACGCTTGCCGGGAGCAGCCTGCGGTAACGCTCTCTTAGCGGCGCGGACCACGCGCAATACGTTCGATTTCTTCGCGCACCAGACGCTCAACCAGCGTCGGCAGATTGTCGTCAAGCCAGTCCTGCAACATCGGCCGCAACATATCCTGGGCGATTTCATCCAGCGACCTGCGCTGCTGGCCATCGACGACAGCTGCCAGTTCCTCAAAGGACTTGGCCACCTGCGCACCGGCCTGCATGGACAAAAGCGCGCCTTGCCGATTATCGGCCCTGTTATCGTCCTGCATATCTGCCTCTTCGGCCTGCTCCTGAGGCGCGACCGAAGCCTGAGCCACAGGTTCCGACTGCAACAACGCTTCGATATGGCGCTGGCTGGCGCTCATGGCTTCCGGTTCGGCGATTCGCGCCTGTGCCAGGGGCCGCACGTGCCCCATAGGCCCTGCTTGCTCCGTAGCAATCTCGCGAAAACCACCGATGGTGTCAGACATGTAGGAAGAGACCCCACGACCATCGCGCGATTGCGGCTCTTGCTTGGAAAAAGCGGGGGGAAATTCAGAAGGAAACTCGGCAACACCAGGCTCTTCGCGCCGCTCGGACGTGGCGCGCACCCGCGCTGCCAGATCGGCAAGCGACACCGGCTTTGCGGCATGCCTTGCGCCATCTGCAATCTGCTGTCCGCCAACGCCCATATCACGGGTAGGCTCACGACCTTGATCGCCCGTCACCTCGGAGAAACGGTTTGCAGCAGATGCCGTCGTCTGAGCCGGACCGGGCTGGTTGGCCGCAACCGGCAGATCCATCGGCACAGCCTCGACAGAAAATGCGTTACCGGCAATATCCAGCTCGTCCACTTCACTGTCATAACCATAGGCATCATCGAAAGACCGGGCGGGTGCCGGTTCATTGCTTTCGATAATCCGGCGAATGGAGGCCAGGATCTCTTCCATGGACGGTTCACGCGATACATTCGGCTGGGCCATTACATTCCCCATTTGGCTTCAAACCCCATCGGCTTTTGCCATGTGATTCGCTTGACCTTAGGATACCCCTTTGCTCGAGGAAATCGCCTTCAAAAGCTTAAGGCCCAAAATACACAGCTTTATGAGTTCAATCGAGGATTGTTTCGCCAGCCGAGCCGAATTATCCGCAATGAAGGGCATGATACCAAGGCGAGGACATGCTCACAAATCCTCGCCTTGAACGCATTGCAAATATCTCAAATGCATCCGGCGCTTGAAATATTTGCAAAGGGAATACCAACTGCCCTTATCAATGACCCCTTGGGTTTACTTGCCGTTGGCAGCCCGCAATCCGAACCACTTGTCCTTGACGGCATCGTAATGCTCTTCTGCCTTATATTCCGCCACTTGCAATCCCTGGCTCCTGACCGTCAAGGTGCCGGTCGCCGCGAGCAACGAGTAGCTGGCCACCACTTCATTGCGCTGTGCATTCACCAGGCTTTCCTGAGCGTCGAGTGCGGTCTGCTGCGAGTTCAAAACGTCAAGGGTGATCTTCTGGCCGACATTGCGCTCCTCGATAACGCCCTGCAAGGCGAGCTTAGCGGCAGCAACCTGCTTGCGGCCCGAGGTGATGGCCGCCGTTGCGGCTTGCATCTGGGCAAACGCGGTCATGATCTGCTTGCGCACGCTCAATCGGGCGTAATCGACTTTCAGTTCCTGCGCACCAACGGTTTCCTTGGCTTTGCGGATCTGACCATATTCCGAACCGCCCTGATAGAGCGGAATTTTCACCTGCGCTGTAATCGAGGCCGCAGAATAATCGCGATCGGTCGACTCGCTTGGATTATCCGTATTGTGCCGATCGAGGCTGCCTTGAAGGCTGACGCCTGGAAGCAGGCTGCCTTCCGCCGATTTCACCTGATATTGCGCCGACGTTACCGCATGCAGCGCGGCAAGCACGCTGGGATGCTCCCTGATTCCCAAAGCAACGGCCTTATCGAGATTGGTCGGCATCGCCTTGGTGGCCCGCACCGGCTGGCGCACATCCTTCGGCATCTCGCCAACGACCTGCATATAGGATGCTTCGCTCTGTCTCAGTTGGGCGATAGCAGAGGCCAGCAGACTGTCGGCACCCGCCAGTTGCGCCTCTGCCTGGCTAACATCGGTTTTAGTGCCTTCGCCCACCTCAAGCCGCGCATTGGCAGCCTTGAGCTGTTCTTGAAGGAAGCTCAGGTTCTGGCGGCGGATACTGACAATCTGCTGGTCCCGCGCCACATCGGCATAGGCCTGGGCTGCGCCGAGCAGGATCTGGATCTCATCCGCCTTCATGCTTTCCCGATTGGAAAGCACGCCCGCTTCTGAGGAGCGCACATTGTTCAGCGTCTGGAAGCCGTCGAAAATCTGCTGGGTCAATGTCAGTTGCACGTCGGATTTATAATAATCCGCAGAATATTTATCCGCCGGCAAATTGCCGATGGCAGTGCCGTTGAAATTACCGAAGGAAGACTGAGTGCCGGAGACGGAAAAGCCCAGCTGCGGCCTGTAGCCAGCCTTAGCAATCGTCACGCTTTCATCCGTTGCCCTCAAGGCGGCACGCACCGAGTTCAGATCGGGATTGTTCTTATAAGCCTTTTCCATGGCACCGAAGATGGTTTCGGCATGCAGCACGGCAGGTTGAAAAAACAGCGGAAGAAATGCTGCGGCATAGGCCACGTTACGAAGGCTCGACAAGGATACATCTCCCAACTTTAATTAAGCCAAGGCCCCATCCATCATGGAAGGGCCGGCCCCGCAGGACCGCCTGAATGTTTTACTAGCATTCTCATGTGAAGCCGATTCTCTCCAACTTGTCACCAACATTGGAAACGGCTCTCACCCCTCCCCGGCGTTGCTGACAAGATGGCGATAGACTCATCATCAAACTGCGACAGCCCTTATTCTAAGGCCCTAGATTGCGTGAAGCTGACCACAAATCATCCTGGGAGAATTCATAGGCTAAGCCCACAGACTTACAGGAATTTGACAAGCGACTGACAGCTCACATTTTCAAGCCGCCTAAAAATCAATGATATAAACAATTCAGCGAAAACAGCTTTAAAACAAGAAACAACCACCCGGTTGTCCACAACCAAAACAGCAAAAAAATAAAAAAATGCAACCACTCTGCGGATATGGATAATCGAGCAGTCCGGGGCAATGTCAGTGCTTGAAGGTCTGAACCAGATCCTCGCCCAAAGGCATTTTGAACATCTCAAATGCACCGAGGAGTTGAGATATTCAAAAACGCAATACGAACGATCATTCACAATGACCGTTCGTAAACCTCGTGCAGCAATGATCAGAATACAAATTCGCGTGCTTTTTCAAAGCCGGGAAGCGGCTTGATCGAAGCATTGAAAAGCGAACTTGTCGAAACCGACCCACCGGCCTTGACGAAAACATGCGCACGGACGGCACGGCCGCTACCGACCACGCCAATCAAACGACCACCGTCACGCAATTGATCGAACAGTGCCGGTGGCACTTCCTCGACCGACCCACTCAGGAAAATCAGATCGTAAGGAGCTTCCTTGGCATAACCAGCCTCAAGCGGACATTGAACGACCGTGACATTCGCGGCACCCAGCTTTTCAAGATTAGACTTGGCAGCGCTGGCCAGTTGCTCATCGCTTTCAACGGCAAAAACCGCCCCAGCCAGTTTGCCGAGCAAAGCCGAGACATAACCGGTGCCCGCTCCGATTTCCAAAACCAGTTCACTGCGACCGATTTCCGCCAGTTGCAAAAGCTTGGCAAGGGGCGACGGATCCATCAGATAGCGACCCGGAGCGACCTGAATATCTTCATCGATATAAGCCAGGGCTTTCAGATTGTCCGGTACAAAGGCTTCCCGCGGTACGGACAGAAAAGCCGAAAGCACGGAATGAGAGGTTACATCCGTCGTTCGAATTTGGCCGTCCACCATTTTCGCCCGCGCTGCTTCAAAATCGATCATATCGTTGCCCATTTTACACCGGTTGCGTTTGCTGCGGGACACCGCCGGCAAACAATCCAAAGCCGCCGCCCCGACATGTTCCGAAGCGGCTCCATATCACCGCTCGCCGCGTCTCCGATGACGGAAAACAACGCCGTAGAACCTGAGAGCTGCTACTGCCAAGGGCGCCATCCCCACAGGGATCACACCATTTGCTATAGTGTGTTTAATCGGCGGCAACGCAGCTTTCAAGCCATGTCGGGCAAGAGGCTCTAAAATCTCTGCCTGCAATGGAGTAAGACCCGCAAGGCTCTTGCATTTTCCAACCTGGATCTGAGCCGTTCAAGCCCGGATGGCGTTGCGCATGGAGACATGAAGCTTACCGCAGTGCAATTGCATTGAGCACAAATCAACCCAATATTGGTCAATCTACCCCTAGTAATTCAGTGTATTTTTTCTGCGTCCTAGATTACGAGTCAATTCGTGGGGACTGAATCAAAACAATACCCGAATCAGACAGCAGGTGAAATGTATTACAACGGCACGATGCCATCAGATTTGATGGAGATTGCTGTGGATACAGCCTGCGAAAAATTCACCCTACCGTATTTGCTAGGAATTGAGCATCCCACTCGCATATCAACTCAAGTAAACATTGCAGACGGCGCGACCATGATAAAACCGAGAGACATCGTTGGAAGCTCAATCAAGGAATTGGCCTTCTGCTCACAATACA
>NZ_LMVL02000004.1 GCF_001541345.2 Gillisella vitis
ATGTCTGCAAGCGTCTCCACGGTTACCGTCACAACGCCGGGGGACGGTGTGTAGCGCAGAGCGTTATCGACCAGGTTGACGGTCATTTCGCGCAGCATGGTGGCGTCGCCGGTAACGGGGGCCGCCCCTTCCGCCTCCAGACCGAGATCGATGCCGCGCCGCAAGGCGTCTTCGGCCTGGGCTTCCAGCACCTGTCTGGCGATGTCGGCCATATCGACGCGGTCAGCACGGGGGGCGCGACTGCCGGGTTCGGCGCGGGTCAGGGTCAACAACTGTTCGGCCAGCCGGGTGACTTGCCGTGTGCTGCGGATCAGCGCGTGCAGCGCTTCTTCGCGCCGGACCGGGTCTGTTTCGCGGGCGGCAAAGCTGGCCTGCGTGGAAATCAGCGTCAGCGGCGTGCGCAATTGATGAGCGGCATTGGCAACGAAGCGTTTTTGCGCCGCCATCTGGCGCTGCACGCGGTTCATGTAATCATTCAGCGCCCGCACCAGCGGACGAAGCTCGGTATGGACAATTGTCTCATCAAAAGGTTCCAACTGGTCACGGCGGCGGGCGCGCACCGCATCGCGCAGCCGCAAGACGGGGGCAAGGCCGCGCTGGAGCCCCAGCACTGTGACCAGGCCAGCGACCAGAACCAGCAGAACTTGCCCGTTAAAATTCGAAAACCACAAATGGGTGCGCATCGCCTGTTGGCTATAGCGTGTCACCGCCACCGTCACGGTGACGCCAGCGCCATCCGTCCCTGCGCCAGAATCAAAACCGACCACCGGATGGTTCAGCATCAAGGCACGGACATTGAGATTGCGAAACACCATGTCCTCCCCCTGGCGCTCGCGGGCCGGGGTTTGCAGGTCGGCATAGCCGGACACCAGATTGCCCCAGGCGGTCGTGACCCGGTAATAGACCCGGTCGCCGAAGCCGGTATCGAAGATTTCGAGTGCCGCGGGTGGAATATCCACCTCGACATTGCCGCCCTGATCGACCCGCACCGCCTCGGCAATCATCCGCGCCGAGCCGAGCAGCATATTATCCGTCACCAGATTGGCGGTGCTGCGGGCCATGACCAGCCCGAAATACAGATTAAAGCCGATCACGCCGACCAGCGTCACCATCACCCAGGCCAGAAGCTGCGCCCTCAGGCTGTGGCGCAGCCGCAGCAAGGGCCGGACACGACCAAAATTCATGCCGCGCCCGCCCATATCACGCGGCCCGCAGCATATAGCCAAGGCCACGCAGGGTGGCGATCTGCACCGCCCCGCCTTCCAGCTTTTTGCGGACCCGATGCACGTAAATCTCAATGGCACTCGGATCGGTCTCGGCATCGAAGCCGAACACGCTTTGCGACAGCGCCGCCTTGGTCACGGTGCTGCCTGCCTTCAGTATCAGATATTCCAGCACCGAATGTTCGCGTGGCGTCAGCGACAACACCTCGCCCTTCAGGGAAAATTGCCGGGTCGCGCTATTCAACACCAGATCTGCCACGGCAATCTCAGGGCTGGCCAGATCATGCCCGCGCCGGATCAGCGCCCGCAGCCGGGCTTCCAGCTCGGCCATTTCGAAAGGCTTGGCGAGATAGTCGTCGGCACCGGAATCCAGCCCCGCCACCCGTCCGTCCAGCGAGGCATTGGCAGTCAGGATAATCACCGGAACCTTACGGCCACTGCGGCGAATGCGCTTCAGCAGGGTCATTCCATCGATTTTCGGCAGGGACAGATCGAGGATCACAGCGGCATAATCGGCGAGGTTCAAAAAATCCTCGGCCTCCTCACCATCATGGGCGGCATCCACGGTGTAATGCGCCTGGGTCAGCGCCTTCGCCAGCCAATCGGCCAATTCATGATTGTCTTCAACGATCAGCAATCGCATGATGGTTCATTCATCCTCTTCCCGTACCTATCATACAGCGCCGCCGATCAAAAAGGTCGCGGAAAGAGTGTTGCAACAGATTAATTTTGGCATTGACCGTCAGGCGAGCCAGCCGCTTTCCAGCCCGCTTGCCCAATCGTCACGGCCCCGGTCCGCCGCCAACCTGGCCATTTCGAGATGACGGTAAGGCACCTGCCGGAACGTCACCGTCCAGCCTGTCTCACCCTTTTCCAGAATGGCATAGGAGGCGAGCGGCGTTCCGGCTTCCACCCGATGATAAAACGGCACGTCATCATCATAGGCCGGGCAGCCGACGCTGCCGGGATTGACGATCAGCCGCCCATCGGTAAGCCGCACCGCACGCGGCAGATGCGAATGGGCGCAGAGGATCAGCTCCTGCCCGACGCCCTCGGCCAGTGCTTCAATCTCGGCGCGGGCTTTCAGATGCACCAGGCCTTCGGGGCTGACGCTTTCCAGCCAGTAGAGATCGTCAATGTCAGGCGTGGCGTGGCAGAGAAACACCTCTTCGCGCCAGACCGTGGTGACGGGCAGGCGTTGCAGCCATTGCAAATGCCGGGGCGAAAGCTGGTCATAAGCAACCGCATCGGAGGAATGCATCGCTGCCCTGTCCTGCTCAATCAAATAGCGGTCGTGATTGCCCCTGACGGTGACGAGATCCAGCAACAGCAGCAGATCGCCGGTGCGCCCCGCCTCCAGCGGCCCGGAAAAACAATCGCCGAGATTGACCACATGGTCATAGCCAATGCCCTGAGCGGCAATATCGGCCAGCACCGCTTCCAGAGCCAGACAATTGCCGTGAATATCGGCGATGGCAGCAAAACGCATGGGTCAGCTCCCGCGATAGGTGGAATAGCCGTAAGGCGAAAGCAGCAACGGCACATGGTAATGCGCCTGCGGATCGGCAATGCCGAAGCGAATGGGGATGACATCCAGAAATGGCGGATCGGTCAGTTCCGCCGCTTGGCTTTTGAGATAGTCACCAGCATGAAACAGCAATTCATATTGGCCGATGCGAAAGTCCTCGCCAGCCAGGATTGGCCCGCCATCCACCCGGCCATCGGCATTGGTGAACACGGTCTTGATCAGCTCCGCCTCCTCACCCTTCATCCGCATCAGTTGGATGCGCAGGCCGGACGCTGGGCGGCCCAAGGCGGTATCGAGAACATGGGTGGTCAGGCCGGTCATGGGCGTGGCTCCAGAATCAAGTAGGGCTGGTCGAAGAAGAACTCCTCCAGATTGTTTCCCGGCCCGTCGCGATCCGCAACCAGAAAATCGCTGACCTCACCGATTGCCATCAAAGGATGGTGCCAGACATTGCGGTGGTAGTTCACACCCTGATGCGGCGCGGCCAGAAAGACCTGCGGCACGCCCGGGCGATCTCCCTCGTCCAGCGAGACTGCCAGCAGGAACGGGCGTCCGGATAGTGGCGTAAAGCTCTGACTGCCAAGCGGATGCCGTTCCATCATGCCAATCCCATAGGGAAAACGGCGTGGCTGACCGCGAAAGATATTGAGGACCACGCGCGCGCCCTCACCCGCCACATCGGGGCTCGCCAAAGCATGAAACCGCTCAGTCGTGCCGCCATTGATCAACCGCATCCGGGCGGGATCAGCCTCGATGACATCTCCGAAGGGAGCGAAGGCTTCTGCGGTCAGCGGACGCACAGGAAGGATAAGGGCGGAAGATGAGGTCATGACAGGGTCCGGCTTGGAGTTTAAACGCCTCTCCTGCATAGGCAAAATCTGAGAGGAGCGGAAGAGCACTGAAGGCCGCCTCTTTAAGGTCACCTTTGCTGTCAGGCTCGCACTATCTCACAAAATGCGGGATCCGGCGCCCACTCGGCCTCACCCCGGCGAGATCACTTACACTCGTCCCAGACGAGTAGCCTGATAACAGCCATCTCCTTCTCGTTATACATCGTCTTGAAAACTAGATATCCGGCCGTCATCATGCATGTCACTACGCCGGATAAGAAGAATAAGAACGATAATACAACGGTGACAGCGTAAATATACTTCAGAACCTCATAATGTTCAAATCTGTAAAAGATAGAGGCTAGCATCAAAACTGAGAGCGAAGCACAAAAACCTCCTAGGCAGATAAGAGATGTTCTTCGTTTCACGTATTCCTCCTCAAAGATAAACAAAGCCCATATTCCGTTAGCCTGACAAGGCTGCCGAAAGATCCAGCCACTCTGCGTTCCCCCATCAAAATCAGAAGCGCCGCATATCGTATCCGATACGCGGCGCTTCTGTCGTTCAAATTTTCGAACATCCAACGTAGACGGATCAGGTGTATTCCAAGCCTCAGCCCACCTTCATCTCAAGCTCCTTGACCGGTTTCGGCCGGCGCAGAACCAGAAATTCACGTAGCAGCTCGGCCTGAACGACCGCGCTGATATGGGATGCCGGTTCCATATTCAGCATGTCGTGGTGGTTGCAGGTCATGTCGCGCAGGTAAACCCTGCCCTCCACATGCGGCAACCAGGTTTCCGCGTCATAGTTGAGGATGGTGTTCAGCGCCTCGCTGCCAGCGCTTGGTTCGGCGCGGAAGAAATGCACGTCGGCATCGATCTTGCCCGGTGTAAATCGCTGGGCAATCTCCAGATTGTGCAAGATGGTCGCTTTAGCGCGTTCGACGAACTCCGGATCGAACTGGTGAACCTGTTCCAACAGGACATGGTTGTCCGTATCGAACATTTTCAACACGAAATCGCCAAGTTCAGCCAGCGATGGCTTGTCGCCAGCCGCCTTCTCGTCAAAGCCGAGGAAGCCGAGGGCTGCCCGCGCCAGCGTCGCATCGTCCTGCAATTGGGCAGCAGGCTTGAAATGGTAGCTGTCCATCATGCCCAGGAAGGCAATAGTCTGACCTTCCGCCTGCAATTGCCGGGTCATTTCATGGGCAATCAACCCACCCAGCGACCAGCCCAGCAGATGATAGGGACCCTGCGGCTGGATCTTGCGAATCCTCTGCACATAGAGCGCAGCCATGTCCTCGATAGAGCGCGGCAGGGCAGCGAGATCATGCAAGCCATCCGATTGCAGGGCATAAACCGGCACATCTTCACTCAAATGCTGCGCGAGCGAGAAGAAGCTCCAGCCCAGACCCAGCACCGGATGGATGCAGAACAGCGGCGGACGCTCACCCTTGGCGCGGATGGCCAGGACAGGCTCGATCAGCGGTGAACCCGCACTGGCCTCATCCAGATGCACGGCCAAGGCGGCAATGGTTGGCGTTTCGAACACGGCACCGAGGGGAATTTCGCCCTTCAATCGGCTACGAACGGCGGAAATCATCCCGGCAGCAGCCAACGAATCGCCGCCAAGCACGAAGAAACTGTCGTGAATGCCGATCTGCTCCAGACCGAGAATCTCACACCACAAGGCAGCAAGCCGCTTTTCGGCATCGGTCCCCGGCAGGGCTATGCCTTCCGTCACCGTCCATTGCGGCACCGGCAGCGCATGGCGGTCGGTCTTGCCATTCGAGTTCAGCGGAATTGCCTCCAGCACCACATAGGCCGCCGGGATCATATGGACGGGCAGAACCTTGCCCAGCCGCTCCGAAAGATCCGCCGCATCCAACGAGGCACCCTCGCCTACAGCACCCTCCCTGGGAACCACATAGGCAACCAACCGCTTTTCGCGGCCCGGATCATCGCGCAGAATAACCACGGCTTCGCGCACCTGCGGCAGGGCGGAAAGCGCCGCCTCGATTTCGCCCGGCTCCACCCGGAAACCACGAATCTTGATCTGGTGGTCATTGCGGCCGAGATAGTCCAGCACACCATCGCGCCGCCAACGCACCAGGTCGCCGGTCCGGTAGATCCGCTCGCCTTCGCCTGCGAAAGGATCGGCCATGAATTTTTCTGCAGTCAGGTCCGGGCGGTTCAGGTAACCCTTCGCCACGCCTGCACCACCGATATACAGTTCACCGATGAAGCCTGGCGGGACTGGCTGAAGATGCCGGTCGAGGACATAAACGCGGGTGTTCCAGATTGGCCGGCCAATCGGCGCGCTGTCGAGATCGCTACCCAAAAGCGGCATGTTGGTGGACCAGATCGTGGTTTCCGTCGGTCCGTAGACATTGAGAACGGGATGACCGAGCCGCGCCATTTTATGGGCGAGGTCGGCAGGAAGCGCCTCGCCACCCACCAGACTGCGCAAGCCCGTCAGTCCCTCATGATGATCGGCCAGCAGGGCCCGCCACAAGGACGGCGTCGCCTGCATGATGGTAATGCCCGCACTGCGGATCAACCCATGCAGCACCGCCGGGTCGCGTACTTCGGAGCGCAGCGCGATCACCGTGCGCGCGCCTGCCAGCAACGGCAGATAAAGCTCAAGGGCTGCAATATCGAAGGAAATCGTCGTCACGGCCAGCAAGCGGTCTTCGCTGTCCAGTTTCAGCAGGTCCTGCATCGACAGCAGGAAGTTCATCAGGCCGAGATGCGGAATTTCCACACCCTTGGGCCGACCGGTCGAGCCGGACGTAAAGATGATATAGGCCGTGTCGGTCAGCGATGGCCCCTTCGGCAAGTCGCGTCCCTGCCGCTCCAGGGGCTTGTCGAGGAAGATCAGGTTGTCTGTGGCATCCGGCAGGTTACCCGCCACTTCCTCAGTGGTGATAACGCAGGCTGGCTGCGCATCCTCCAGGATCATCGCCACCCGCGAGGCGGGATCAGCAGGATCAAGAGGCAGATAGGCGGCACCGCTTTTGAGCACAGCCAGCAATGCCACAACCATGTTTTCAGAACGCGGCACGGCAACAGCCACCAGGGCGCCGGGCACTGCACCCTTTTCCATCAGATAACCAGCCAAGTGATCGGAAGCTGCATCCAGCTCGCCATAGGTCATCTGACGTCCGCCAAAGGATAGCGCTACCGTATCCGGCGTGCGGGCTGCCTGCGCCCGGAACAATTCCGGCCAGGTCTGGTCGGGCAATTTGTGGGCCGTGTCATTCCAGTCGGTCAGGATTTCCTGACGCTCCCACGTTGACAGCAGGCTGACGTCACGTAACGGCTTTTCCGGCATGGCCAGGATCTCTCTCAGCATCCGGGTAAACCGTGCCTCGTGATCGGCCAGCTCCTCCAGCGTATAGAGCGCCGGATTGGCATCGAAATCGATGCGCAGGTCGCCATTGTCGCCTCGGTCATAAGCAAAGATGGTGAAATCCGTCATCGTGCCGTTTGACATATTGTGTACGGTGGTCGGATGGCCATCAAAGCGCAGGTCGTAATCGAAAGGCTCGATATTGACGCCCAGCCAGGCAATCTGAGCATCCTGCCGGACCATGCCGAGATCGCGGCGAATATCCTCATAGCGATAGCGCTGATAGCGCAGCGCCCGGCTCATCTGCTGGGAAACCTGACCGGTCAACTCACGCCAGGACAGATCCGGCGTCATTGAAAACCGCAGCGGAACCGCATTGGCGGTCATGCCTGGAATGCGGCGCATCGTCTGGCTGATCCGGGCCGTGACCATGGTAACCATGGTCAGCTCTTCACAATTGGTCGCCTTGGCATAATAGGCCGCAACCAAGGCAATCAACGCCTGCGGCACGCTGGCGCCAAAGCCGCGGCTAATCTCTGCAAGCCCCTTGACCGTCTGGCGGTCGATGACCGTCGTATGGCGCAGCAGGCCACCGGATGGCTCGCCTTTCTTCTTCATCAGGGTCACCGGCTCCGGCAGACCCTTCATCTGCTCCGACCAATAGGCCTTGTCACGCTGGAAATGCACCGAATCGCGGTAGGTACGCTCAAGCTCCAGCAATTCCTGCGGAGAACCGCAATCATAGGGCTCCGGCTGGTTGCCCTGGGCCAGTGCCGAATAAATATCGGCCAGCCGCCGCGCCAGCAGGCCACCGGAGAACCCATCCATGATGATATGATGGGCCCAATGGTACCAGACCCATTCCGTGGTTCCGAGCTTCAGAAGCGAGGAGCCCCAGAGATTGTCATTGGCAAGATCGAGAGGCTTGCACATGTGCTTTTGCATCCACTCCGTGGCACTTGCGCCAGGATTTTCAGCAGTACTGAAATCAATCACGTCAAAGACGCCGCAATAGGCCGCCATGACAACCTGATGCGGCTGTCCTTCGATCTCCTTGATCCGAGACCGTGTAACAGCAAAATCATCTGACAAGCGGCGCAGCGCCTGGCAGAACAGTCCTGGATGAACGGGACCGTGAATTTCGATGGATTCAGCAAGAACAAAACTCAGATCGGCTGGAGCTACCTTTTGTTTGACCCACAAGCCAGCCTGCGCAAGAGAAACCGGAAAAACCTGCTCATGTCTGCCTACAAAAGACATTGAAATACCTCACTGAAATATCGGCCAAAACCAGAAAACAATCTAAAAGCAAGCGCAATCAAACAATTGCACCACTAAGAAACGCAAAAACTACCACTCAAAATAAAACGCATCAGCATGTCATGAATTCAACTGCTCAGTAAAAATTAGAAGTAATTAAATAGAAAATAAAAAACCTATTTGTCGCGAAACGATACAATCACGAATAAAAAGAACACAGACTTTGCTATAAATTTCACAAACTATATACAAATCAGACGCACAAGCCTGAAAACGTGAGACAATGAAAACAGCACACGGCACGTTTGTAAAGTGTCCGACTTGCAATAACCCGTAAAAATCAACGAAACAGAACGGGGATGAACTTTGCACTTAATACCGGATTAATCGCCTAAAAGTAGAAAATTTCCAAAATGCGCGTTTAAATTTCTATTTCTATCCAATTAAGTATACAGACCGAAGATGAAACAATTTTGACACCCTTACGGATAGATATATTGCCCCAAACAGGGATAAATAATAAAAACTATACACAAATAAACATAGCGAAAATTAAAATGAGTGAGTATATATTTTTTTTGACGCGAGGTCGTTTTTATACGCAAAAACCCCTCATATTAAAGAGTAAAACAATTGCATTGTCCAAATTTTTATAAAATCGACATGGCGTGTTATTAACATATATCAAATTACAATATTTTAAAATAGAAAAAATCTGGAGAATTGGATCGATACGCAAATAACATAGACAGGATTGATATTATCAATGCATCGACAGAGGCCGAAGCCTTAAAAATGCAGGGTAAACGCCCCATTCCACGACGACGCTATAGTGTACAGTGGGTACAAATGGGCTTAAATCTGCTCGGGAACGGGGACTGAAGCAGTCTTCATTTTAAAATCACCCGACCGTATTCACTTCACTCTTGAATACTGCTTACAGCATATCACGACGTTTTGACTGAATGATCAAGGGCCATAGAAGACCACAGCCGATCTTCAGCGCTGCGAAGGTTCGAAGACGCTGCCGCATCCTTCCCTTCAGAAAAATTCAAAAACATCAATGGCTTGAAATATTCACACCATCTTCAAGACAAGGAAGCATCGGTGCCTTCGATGCCCTGGTACACGATATCAAGAGCGCTTGCGCCCAGATCCAAGGGTAAGATCCGATGGATCAACCCGGATTAAGTCTGGGCGCAAGCAGAGAGGATCAGGCGGCTTCAGACTTCGCAGCCGGAACTTCGGCAATCGTCTTCAAGACCTGGGAAGCGATCTGGTAAGGGCAGCCCTGCGAATTGGGGCGACGGTCTTCCAGATAGCCACGATAGCCATTGTTGACGAAGGAGTGCGGAACGCGGATCGATGCACCACGGTCAGCAACGCCGTAGGAGAACTTGTTCCACGGAGCTGTTTCGTGCTTGCCGGTCAAACGCAGGTGGTTGTCGGGACCGTAAACGTCGATATGCTCTTTCCAGTTCTTGGCGAAAGCAGCCATAAGCGCTTCGAAATAGTCCTTGCCACCCACTTCGCGCATGAACTTGGTCGAGAAGTTGCAGTGCATGCCCGAACCGTTCCAGTCGGTATCGCCGAGCGGCTTGCAATGAAACTCGACATCGACGCCGTATTTTTCGCACAGACGCAGCAGCAGGTAGCGAGCCAGCCAGATTTCGTCGGCGGCTTTCTTGGAGCCCTTACCGAAAACCTGGAATTCCCACTGACCCTTGGCCACTTCAGCGTTGATGCCTTCGTGGTTGATGCCAGCAGCCAGGCAGAGATCCAGATGCTCTTCAACGATTTCACGCGCGACATCGCCGACATTCTTGAAGCCGACGCCGGTGTAGTAAGGACCCTGCGGCGCAGGATAGCCATTTTCCGGGAAGCCAAGCGGACGACCGTCCTGATAGAGGAAATATTCCTGCTCGAAGCCGAACCATGTGCCTTCGTCTTCCAGAATGGTAGCGCGGCTGTTGGAGCTATGCGGGGTGACGCCATCGGGCATCATCACTTCGCACATCACCAATGCACCATTGGTGCGGGCTGGATCGGGGTAAACAGCAACCGGCTTCAGCACGCAATCCGAGCTATGGCCTTCGGCCTGCTGGGTGGAGCTACCGTCGAAGCCCCAGAGGGGGAGCTGTTCGAGGGTCGGAAATTCAGCAAATTCCTTGATCTGCGTCTTGCCACGCAGGTTCGGGACCGGCGTATAGCCGTCCAACCAGATATACTCGAGCTTGTACTTGGTCATTGTCGATCTCTCATAAGTCCAGCGCCTCGCATCGGGCGCACCCTGGGGGTGATTCTCCGGCGGTCCGGGAGTCGATAAATAACAAGCAGGAACCATGCCAAACCCGTAAAAACCACCTTACGACCGGCAGAAAAAGCGCGAGCCATATTCAAAACACCTTAAAAGCCACGGGTTTTTAACGGTTTTGTGTCAGATTGGCCGGCATGCCACCGCCTTCTCAATGCGCATTTGCAAAATAAAAGGCAGCAATGCCCGGTGGATAGCAGCAATGACGTGAAAAAGCAGCCTGAAATGATTTATTTTTGGGCAAATTGCACTTTCTATGTGCATTTTAGCTGAAAAAATGCTATGAAATTCATCCGGGCGGAGGAGCTCGAGGAACAACGAAGGGCAGTAGCGATGACAACGGGCCTTGGTCGGGAATCGGCAAAAATCTACGAATTCCCAGTACATAATACGCAGAGACTACGTGAAATGCGTGAGCGCAATCTCCACAAGCAGGTGATCCTCGAAAGCGGAGCCGCCAGCTGGTATCACGAGGCAGCGATCCGCGAGGCGGAAGACGCGCTCAAGCAATAGCGCTGACAATAACAGGATCATGGCTACACATGGCCCTGTTTCGGCTGCGCGCCTTGACGCGCGGCCTAACTATTCCTGATTGCTACGCCCATCTGGCAGCAGTGCTTCGAGCCTGAGGCGGGCGATTTTTTCGACTTGAAGGCAGGCCGTTGCGAACTCCGTCTCGACACTATTGTCGATCCGGGCCTCGAATGCGGCCAGGATGTCGTCTTTCGTCAGGCCTTTCACGGCAATGATGAACGGAAAGCCGAATTTTTCCATATAAGCACTATTGAGCGCTGTAAAACGCTGGTGTTCAGCCTCCGACAGGCGATCGAGCCCGGCACCAGCCTGTTCGCTGCGGCTTTCCTCTGTCAATTCGCCTGCAATGGCCAATTTGCCTGCCAGATCCGGATGCGCCCGCAGCACGCCGAGCCGCTCGGCTTGGCTTGCTGTGCGAAACATCGCGCTCATTCCATCATGAACGCCAAGGGCGGTCAGGGGCTCGTCAATAAAACCGGCATCGAAAGCGCGCTCGGCAATGAACGGCGAATGCTCGAATATCCCGCCGAATTGCTCAATGAAATCCTGTCGCTGCATCGGCTCACCCCTGGTTTGATTTGCAATCGATAGACAATATGCACCGGGTTGGAAAGAGCCGGATTTTCGGAAGGCCCTGCCGAATATTCACGGTAGATGTTGAACACACCCGCCAGAGACCTATCTAAAGGGCGGGCTGCCGCTCCCAACGGCGTTTCCATGCCCTTCCCAATTACAAAACCTGTTCTGTACACATTCCTCCCCATGACAAAAAAGGAGCGCCGCATGCCAATCGCAAGAGGTTATGCCGCAACCGACGCCAGCAAGCCGCTGGAACCCTTCACGTTTGAACGTCGCGAACCCAATGACGACGACGTGGTAATCTCCATCAAATATTGTGGTGTCTGCCATTCCGACATCCACCAGGCTCGCAATGAATGGGGCAATTCCGCATTCCCCATGGTGCCCGGTCACGAGATTGCCGGTGTTGTCACCGCTGTCGGCGCAAACGTATCCAAATTCAAGGTCGGCGATCATGTCGGCGTTGGCTGTTTCGTCGATTCCTGCGTCCATTGCCAGGAACGCGATGAGGATATCGAGCAATATCTGCCCGGCCTCGTCCAGACCTATAACGGCGTAGACCGCGACGGTAAGACGCCAACCCAGGGCGGCTATTCCGACACGATCGTCGTTAAGGAAGGCTATGTCCTGTCGATCCCGGACAATCTGCCACTCGACAAGGCTGCCCCGCTACTGTGCGCCGGTATCACGCTCTATTCGCCGCTGGCCCACTGGAAGGCTGGCCCGGGCAAGAAGGTGGCGATCGTCGGCATGGGCGGTCTCGGCCATATGGGCGTCAAGATCGGCGCGGCCATGGGCGCAGAGATCACCGTGCTCAGCCAGACCCTGTCGAAGAAAGAGGATGGCCTGCGCCTCGGCGCCAACCATTATTATGCGACCAGCGACGCCAAGACCTTCGAGACGCTGGCCGGCTCCTTTGACCTGATCATCTGCACCGTCAGCGCCGATATCGATTGGAACGCCTATCTTAACCTGCTGAAGGTCGATGGCACCATGGTTCTGCTCGGCGTGCCAGAAAAGCCGGTTCCGGTCCATGCCTTCTCGCTCATCCCAGCCCGCCGAAATCTGGCCGGCTCGATGATTGGGTCGATCAAGGAAACCCAGGACATGCTGGATTTCTGCGGCAAGCATGGCATCACCTCCGATATCGAGCTGATCGACATCAAGGACATTAACACGGCCTATGAGCGGGTGTTGAAAAGCGACGTGCGCTACCGCTTCGTCATCGATATGGCGACGCTGACCGCTTAAAACTTCCAAAAAACATCCCCCGGCCAAGACCGGGGGATGCATAAAACCTTACATCAAATGAAATATCAGATCACCGAGCCGGCTTCAGTTGCAGGCGGGAAATCCCTGCTGCGACGTTCAGGCCTGTTCCGGCTTCCGCGCTGAGCGGCTGCAAACCAAAATTCTTGTTGCTACCGCCAACCAGAGCATTGGCGCCAAGGCCAATACCGACTGAGGCCCTTGCCGATGCGCCAACATAGGTGCCTGCCAGCGCGCCCTGGCGTGTCGTGGTCGGATTGATGTTGTAAACGATCCAGCGGATGTAGCTCTTGCCGGTAATACCGACATCCAGACCCAGCTTGCCGATAGAGCCGCTGTAGCGCTCAACCTTGCCTGACCGCTGCTGGAAATCACAGGTCACGGTTCGGCTGGAGCCAATCAACATGCCGATGCCGCCTGCAACCTCGCAGGACAAGGTGCCCAGACGCTCCTTCGGCTGTGTCGCCGTCATCTGGGAGGCAGGGTGGCGCGTGCTATTGTGATGGGTGTTTGCCGCATTGGCAGCAGATGCTGCGCCCATTGCCGCTACGGCAACCAAAGCAAAAACTGTTCTCATCGAACATTCCTTTTCCGCTGTTACAAGACCGTTACCGGTCCCCGTTCGCGAGGCATTCATCTGCCTCGACCGAATGGTTTCAACCACCAGCCCCATGTCGGGGCTGGTGGTATAGGGTCATACTGTTTCGAGATCGAGGCGAAAATGCAGTGCATTTTCAAGCCTCAAGGACCTTAGCGAAAACGATATCTGAGTTACTTGAAGGCGTCTTTCACCTTGCCGACGGTCGACTGGACTTTGCCAGCTGCCTTATCCATCTTGCCTTCGGCTTCCAGGTTCTTGTTGCCGGTCACTTTGCCAGCAACTTCCTTGATGCTGCCCTTGGCTTCCTTGGCGGCACCTTCGATGCGATTCTTATCCATTGGGTTTCGTCCTTCTCTTAATTAAGGAAGACCGTTTTGGTGTTCCAGCAAGGAAACGTTCGTTCGGAAAAATTGTTCAGCAGTCATGAAAAGAAATTGTCATGGCTTGGCGCGTTAAAGGCGAGAAAATATTGCAGATCCTACCACTGGATGCAGTTTCACCACGTCTTATGAAAGATGAGCTAGAGATAAACATAGGGAAATTACAATCCTTTTCGGATTTTATCTTGAATAACGACAGAAGGATTACCGATCAAATCCCAAGGGGTGAATTCATCATCATGTCCAAAGCGCTTGCTACCTGCATAATCTGTTATGCCAGAATGGACCGATCTTTAAAACCATCCGGGAATACCTCAAGCCATTGATACATTTGAGATATTCGGAATCTATTCAAAGCGAGGATGCGTTAGCATCTTCGCTACTTTGGTATAAATCGAGACTTCGAAAAGCTCCTTTTGGTGTTTTCCAAACCTCAAGGCGCTGTGCGCGCAGAAAGTCACACCCGGCATGAATTGATTGCGCTTGTTTTAAAATCTGCGTTTGCAGAAAGTTTTCCAAGTGTAATTTTTTTATTATCTCCTTTTATACACTCAATAAAATGCGAATATTTTTTTAATGATTGCTCATCTAATATAATACTGATCTATCGCAAGAGAAAACTAGACCATGAATGTCATGCATATCGCATCGAAAAGTCCCGCCCAACATCTGGTTATCGCGGGGGGACTTGCAATATTTTTGGCATTGACGATCTGGTCCGAGGTTGCAAACTGGACGGCCCAGGTGTCTCGGATGAATTCCTATCTTGCGCAAACAGCAAGAGCGATTGCCCAGCATACGGACGACGTCATTGAGGTCGCCAAGCAGCCTTTGGCCGGGCTGGTCTTCGAAGTGCAGGAAAACAACAGCAAAAGCGTTTTGCAGAGCCTGGACCTGGTTCGCAGGATGCGTGAGCTTATCAAGACGTCATCCTATTTGCGCAGCTTGGCTTATATCGGTCCGGATGGTCGGCTGATTGAGTCGACCTCCGATCCGTTTTCATCGGGTCTCGATCTTTCCAGTCGCACGTATTTCAAAATTCATCAAACCTCCGATGAACTGCAACCGCTTGTCGATGGACCCTATCAAAGTCCGTTGGCCAACGACTGGTTCATCACCCTGTCCCAGCGAATGAATGATGATCGGGGACAATTTGCGGGCGTCATGGTGGCGACCATTGATGTCGAAAGCTTCGTCCGGTTTTTCCGCAGCTTCAACATGCTGGACAACGGTGCCTTCGCGATGATGGATGGCACCGGGCGGGTTCTGGTCCGTGCGCCCCTGGATGCGACGGCCATGGGCACCAGCATCGCCAATTCGGCTTTGTACCGAAACGCTATTTCGACAAGCAACATTGGAAATTTTCAATATACATCGCGATTTGACGGCATATTGAGAACCTCTGGATATTATAGAAGCAGCAATACACAGATCACCGTGCTTGTGGCTGTCTCCAAAAAAGCTATTCTTTGGTATTGGATAGACATCAGCAAACCCAGATGGATCTGCTTTATCGTCGCATTGATGGTCGCATGCGCGTTGGGCATCCGCTTGAGACGGCAATGGGCATTGAAGCGCCGCGACGAGATGATTATTGCCGCACGGGAAGCGGAATTTCGCCTGATTGCAAATGCCTCATCCGACTTGATCGAAAAACTGGATGACAACGGTATCCGCGAATATGTTTCCGCAGCCGCCCAATCTGTTCTCGGCGTGGAGGCCGACACGATCGTCGGACGCAGCGTGTTGGACGAATACGATGCCGAGGCCCGGCAATACTGGTCAGAGGCGCTGGCCAACATTGCCGCCGGTTCATCAATCGAACGGCTTGTATTCCCGAGGATTAAAAAAACCGGTGAGATCGCCTGGCTGGAAACCGTGATAACCCGGGTTCGCAGCTTCGATGTCAGCAGCGGCATGGTTGCCGTAACCAGGGACGTTACAAGTCAAAGGCTTTTGCAGGAAGAGCTGGATCGGCTTGCCAACACAGATGAATTGACACAGCTTTCCAACAAACGTCACTTCAACAGGCAGCTGAAAAGTCTTTCCGTCGAGGCACGGATGGTGGGCACTCCCCTTTCACTGCTTGTCGTTGATGTCGATAAATTCAAGCTGTTCAACGATACCTATGGCCATCTGCCAGGCGATGATTGTCTGCGGAAAATTTCGACCGAAATCGCCGCCGCAATCCGTCCCGGAACGGATCTTGCCGCGCGCTACGGCGGAGAGGAAATCGTCATCCTGCTGCCGGGCAAAACCGCAGGCCAGGCACACCAAGTGGGCGAGGAGATCCGCCAACGGATTGCCGCGCTCGGAATAATCCACCAGAAAAACCTGCCTTGGGGGCATGTGACCGTCAGCATCGGCGTTGCGCAGCAATCACCCGAGCATGATAAAACAGATGAAGCACTGTTTGTGAAAGCCGATCAATGCCTCTACACGGCCAAAAACTCCGGTCGCAATAAAGTCGTCTCTTTTGATGAGACTATGTCAGCCGCGGCGGCTTGAGACCGTCGCGACGACGGAAAGTCTTTTTCAAAGACTCTTCCTATTACCATGCTGGTTTGTGATGGGCGTGCCAGTGCTTGGCAATATCAAGGCGGGTCGGCGTCCAGACCTTGTCATGGGATAGCACGTAATCCAGAAAGCGCTTCAGCGCCGCTGCCCGACCCGGACGGCCAACCAACCGGCAATGCAGACCAACGGACATCATTTTCGGCGCACCCTCTGCGCCTTCCTGGTAGAGCGTGTCGAAGGCATCCTTCAGATAGGTAAAAAACTGGTCGCCGGAGTTGAAGCCCTGCGGCGTGGCAAACCGCATGTCATTGGTTTCTAGCGTATAGGGAATGATCAGAAACGGTTTGCCGTTCAGATCCGGCACCCAGAAAGGCAGGTCATCGGAATAATTGTCGGAGGAATAGAGAAAGCCGCCCTCCTCCATCACCAGCCGTAGCGTGTTGTCGGAAGGCTTGCCCTGATACATGCCATAGGGCCGCTCCCCCGCCACCTCGGTATGCAGGCGCACCGCTTCGAGAATGTGCTGGCGTTCAATCTCCTCAGGGAAATCCTTATATTCCAGCCAGCGATAGCCATGGCTGGCGATTTCCCAGCCCGCCTCTTTCATCGCCGCCACGGCCTCCGGGTTGCGGGCCATGGCCAGCGTGACGCCATACACCGTCACCGGTATATTGAGGGCCGTGAACATCCGGTGCAGACGCCAGAAGCCAGCACGCGACCCGTATTCATAGATGGATTCCATGTTCAGGTTGCGCTGACCAGGCCAGGCCGCCGCACCAACGATTTCCGACAGCAGGTTTTCGGAGGCCGGGTCACCGTCGAGAATACAGCTTTCGCCCCCCTCCTCATAATTGATGACGAACTGCACCGCGACACGCGCCTCTCCCGGCCAGCGGGGATCGGGGGTGCGGCGACCATAACCGATGAGATCGCGGGGATAGGGTTCACTCTGCATAGCCGTTACCTTCTGGTCTTGTGACGAGAAACGGTAAGCAAACCTGCCCTTTTTGTCGAGAGGGCATACAGCATCGTGAGATCAGGCGATCTTGCGTGCCGAGACCCGCCCCATCGGATGCAGCGAATGCACCACCAGCGGTGCTCCGGGCTCACGCTCGATAAACAGCGCCAGATTGGCAAACACGACAGGGTTTTGCAGCAGAGGTGCGAAATACTGCGTCGCCGCCTGGTGAATACGGTCCCGGTGGCTGAGTGGCAAAGGCCCGGTCAGCGGCATGTAGAAACGGTATTCGTCCAGCACATGCGGATCGCCCCAGCGGTAAAGATTGGCAAATTGCGGCGCGCTGAGGCGCTCAGGTGCCATCCGTTCGATTTCGGCGTCGCTGAGTGGGGCGCGGAACCGGTCGAAATTCTGCACCACCAGCGCGGCCACGCGGTCCAACTGGTTGGACGGATAGGTCAAAGTCAGGCCACAGAAATCACCGAGCTTTGCCACTTCCAATCCCGGCAGCGTGAAAGGCTCGACAATACCGGCAAAATGCATCAACTCACGCAACAACTGGGCTTCACTGACCTCCGGATGCAGCGCAAACGGCGCTTTCAGGCAGCCATTGAACCCATTTCGGCGCGGCAAGGCCGTATGAAAGGCAATTTCGTGCAGGCCAAGCCCTGCCAACCCCGGATGTTCGACCGGCTCATCGGAATAGACATTGCGTCCCAGCCAGCTGGCGGCTGCAAGCGACAGAGGGTCACGCGCAGACGGTGTATAGCAAATCGAATATCGCATGCGGGTGGCCTCCGGCAGCGACGGGCGTCTGCAAAGACGCGCCAGGAACGCTGCAAATCTTCTTAAGTTCTGCATTACGGCATGCTGGACCAAACTGATCCTGTCGCACGCGCCCTTAACCCCAACGGATTTATGGATTTATGCAACACATTCAAATCGATACAACGCCTTGCCTGCATTCTGCCAAACGCATGGCGCTGTCATGCAAACCAATCGAATCGACCATGATCGACAGCCCGCATGCGCAGTCAGATAGGGGATTTGCATGACACTATGACGAAAGTGACCGAGCATCAGGTTCACTTTTTACGCGAGATCACAGGAGGGTGATGGGAAACGGCCTCGCAATACGCAAGGCTCGACTATTAAGGCCGGTTATCAACCGACCGGGTTTTCCAACGACGGTTCCACGGCCTTATCAGGGATACGGGAGGCGATCTGCAGATGATGGGCAAGCGTAAAACCATCCGGCATATCAAGCTCTCCACCGAAAATCGGCCGTAATGCCTGCTGCGCCAGGCTATGCGCCAGCCCGAAACTGATCTTGAAACCGCCGGTCAGTGCAATCAGCCTGGGATGGTCGGGATGCGGTCCAACCATGGGATCACGGTCTATCGACTTGGGCCGCAGCCCGGCCCAGCGCTCCACCACCGGGGCGTCACCCAGCATCGGCACCAGCCGGCGGGCCTTGGCAATCAGGGTTTCCAACTGGTCGTCGGTGGTCAAGGGTGCATCCCAACGGTTTTCGCTGGTGCTGCCAATCGCCACATGCCCACCTTCATGCGGCACGGCATAAATGCCGTCCAGATAGACCAGCGGCAAGGCAGGATCGACATCGGCCTTCAGCAATGCCGCCTGCCCTTTGACCGCCATGCCGAGCGGCAGTGTTTCAGTCGGGCTGAAACCATCCAGCAGTGGAAAACTGCCCACACCGGCTGAAACAATCACATGGCCGAAGGCAATCCGGCTTGCGTCCGCCAACTCTGCCCATTGTTGGGTGGGATCAATGGCCCTGACGGCCGAACCCTCGATGATCCGGCAGCGCGGCGATGCAGCAAGGGCCGCCTTCAGCGCCGCCGTCAAGCCGCGCGGCGACACCCGCGCCGCCAGCGTGTCATGCACCAGACCGGCTTGCGTGACAGAACTATCCGGCCAGCCATCACCAGCCGGGGAGTTGTCGATAACCTTCCAGGCAAATTGCCGATCTGCGGTTTTCCAGGCGGTTTCGGCGTCTTTTTCGTGCCGCTGGGCAATCACCCGCAAATGCGGTTTGGGCAAGGGCATCAGCCGTCCGGACCGGCGGTAGCCCACACCAATCCCGGTCTCTGCCTCAAGCTGTGCCGCTTCCGTTTCCAGTGCCAGCAGCGCATCGAACTGAAACTGCTTCTTGCGATCCCATTTATCCGGCATATAGGGCATGAGCGCGCCCAGCAGCCCGCCACTGGCACCACCCGCCACCCGACCGCCATCAACCAGAATCACATCCAGCCCGGCCAGAACCGCAAAGCGCGCCGCCCACAGGCCCATGATGCCGCCGCCGACCACCAGCAGATCTGCCGCGAGGCTATGGGACGCGCCTTTGAGGGACAAGAGTTGACCGGAGACCGAAGCCGTCCTATCGCCTGTCTTCATGACCCACTCCACTTCCAATCCCGATCCGATGCCTGACGCCGAAACGGCACACACCCAGCCGCTCAGCTGGCAGGACGGCGATATGCCCTATTCCACCGCCTTTGGCGACCATTTTTACTGCCAGACCGATGGCCGCCTGGAATGCGGTCATGTTTTCCTCGCAGGCAATGGGTTACCGCAGCGCTGGACCGACACTTCTTCTTTCCGCATCGGCGAACTGGGTTTCGGCACCGGGCTGAACGCCATGGAAACCTGGCGCCAGTGGCAGGCGACGCGCACGGCGAGCGGACATCTGACCTTCATATCCTTCGAGCTTTATCCAATGGCGCGTCCCGATATCGACCGCGCCCTGTCGCGCTGGCCGCAAATCGATGCAGAGCGGCAAGGCTTGCTGGCGCTGTGGCCGGATGATCCGCAAGGTCAAGTCCGCCTCGACCTCGACGCCCAGACCCGGTTGATCGTGGTTTGCGGTGACGCGCTGGCCTCGCTGCAAGCCTGGGACGACCCCTTCGACGCCTGGTATCTCGATGGTTTCGCCCCGTCCCGCAACAGTGCCATGTGGTCGCTGGATCTGATGACGCGGCTCTATGAGCTGACAACACCCGGTGGCCGCTTCGCCACCTATGCCGCCGCCGGTTTCGTACGCCGCAACCTTACCGCCGCAGGCTTTACCGTGGAACGTCGCCCGGGCTTTGCCGGCAAACGAGAAATGCTCTGCGGGTCGAGAATCGAGCCGTCGTGATCAGATACGTTGTCATCGACCGGATCGGCCCCACGGTCACAGTGCCGTCTGCCTCGCCCCGAGGTCCTCTGCCAGGGCCTGTGGCTGCGTCACCGCTGCGGCACCCCCTAACCAATAGGCAATGCAGTCCTGAAGGCGGTCGGGGCTGACAGGCTTGAGCACGAGATCATCGAGACCGGCTTTATGGCAGGCCGCCTTGTCATAGGTGGAAAGATCGCCCGCAAGACCGATCAGTACGGTCGGCGCGGTCTGTGGCTGTTGGCTTTCCTCGGCACGGATCTGCCTGACCATATCGAGCACCCGCGCCCGATCCTCAACGAGATCGATCAGCATCATGCCCGGCTGCCATTGGCGCCAGAGGGTAAGCGCCTCGTTTCCCCCCTCTACGCAGGCATGGCCGACCCCCAGCGCCTGCAAGGCCTGATGGAAAAAATGACGCTCCGCTTCACCGGCATCCAGCACCAGCAGATCGATCTGCTCTTGCTCAATCACGCCCGACAGCATCAGATCCGGTTGCTCTCCATCCGAGATCAGGGGCGCCTCAGCCTCCGGTTCCGCCCTGAACCCGGAGGCAGCGCCGCGCCGCGTGCCGCGCAACACGTCGATGACAACATTGCGCAGCAGGTTTTCGCCCACCGGCTTGGTAAGCTGCGCCTGAATATTCAACCCATCGGCCATTTTGTCGAGATTGAAGGGCGCATCCGCCGCCAAAAGGATGATCGACAGCGGATCGAACCGCCGGTCACTGCGGATCTTGCGCACCAGATCCAGCCCGCCGCCGCTACGCCGGCAGCAATCGATCACCACAACCTCAATAGGGCTATTCTGGCTCTCGGCCTGCTCCAGCACAGCCAGCGCCAACACCGGATCGTTGACCGCCACGCCATCGAAGCCCCAGCGGCAAAGCTGATCGTTGAGAATACCGCAGCTAATATCATTGCTTTCAAAACCCAAGACCCGGGCACCGCGCAGATGAAAGCCGGCAAGGCTCGGTAGTTTTTCAGCCGCCATTGCAAACGGCAGATTGACGGTCACAGTCGCACCGTGGCCGGGTACGCTCTCCACCCCGATCGTGCCGCCGAACAGATCGACAAGCCCACCGGCAATCGAAAACCCGAGCCCCGCCCCATCCCGATGATGCAAGGCTCCGTCATTCATCTGCGAAAACTTGGTAAAGGCCAACAGGCATTGCTCCGGCGTCATGCCATGGCCGGTATCCTCGATCCGCAGAACCAACCATGCACGTCCGCCGGTACTCGCCTCCGTAATGGGATCTCCGCTCCTGGGGTCTCGGGAGCCCTGAACCGTGATGTCCAGATCCGGCTCTTCCTGACGCAACCCGAGATCGACCAGCACATGGCCTCTGTCGGTGGCGCGGATTGCCTCCCCCAACAGATTGGTGAGAATCTGGCGGAACCGACCCGCATCGCCCGCCAGCATATGGGTCAGCCTGCCCTGACCGCGCACCAGGATGTCCACATCCTTTTCCGCAGCACGCCCGGCCATCAAGGTCACTACATCCTCCACCGCCGCCAGTGGATCGAAAGGGGCCGACCGCAAGGACAGGCTCCCGTCATCGATCTTCGAGAAATCGATGATGTCATTGATAATGGTCAGCAGCGAGCGCCCGGATTTGACGATCACATCGACGAAGGTCTTTTGCCGGGCATCGAGATTGGACGACAGCAGCAATTCCGTCATACCCAGCACGCCGCTCATCGGCGTGCGGATTTCATGGCTCATATTGGCCAGGAACCGAGATTTGGCCTTATCCGCCGCCTCGGCCTGCGCCGCAAGCGTGGTCAGTTCCGCCTCACGCTGCTTGGCCTCGCTGGCATCGCTGATCACGAACAGCCAGCGGTCCTCGGCGCTGACAATCGCCTCAATACTGCGCCAGGCACCATCGCGCCGTTGCACCACGACGCTGGCGGAGGTGTCAGCGGACATCCTTGATCGCATCCGGTCGAGGAACCCCTTTGGGTTGTCGCCGAAATCGCCCCGTTCGGCGCAGTAATCGAAAAGCTGGCGCCAATCCGCCCCCGTGCGCACCAGGTCCGGCGACACGTTCAATAATTCCGCCAATTTATCGTTGCGGTAAAGGATATGGTCCTTCTGGATAACACAGAGCCCCTGAGCCATGTGTTGGGTCGCCTCTTCCAGCAGCTTGCCGACATCCTGCAACCGGGCACGGGCCTCGTCTATCTCGCGCTCGCGCAAGCGCTGCTCGGTATAGTCAGAAAAAGTCAGCATCACCTGACCATCGTCCAGCGGCGATATCGTCACCACGATATGCCGGCGATCCGCCAGCGTCAGTTCGATTTGCCGTGCTTCCGTCAAGGCTTGCAATTCGAGACTATAGGCGGCAATTCGGCTTTCCGTATCGTTGTCGCCGTCATCACCGATCTTGAGTGGCCATCCATTGGCATGGGCGTGGCGCAGATAATCCGCTAAACTTGTGCCGGTCATCGCCCTGTCCTCAGGCCAGCTCACCATATTGCGCGCCATGAGGTTGGAAAAACTCAAGGTTTGATCCGCATCGAGGATGATCACTCCGACCGGCATGGTGCGCAGGATCGCCTCTATATCGTCATAGAGCTTTTCGGCATGGGCCTTGGCTTCGCGCAATTGTCGCTCGCCAATCTTCAGCAGCGAAACATCCGCCAAGGTTCCGACGATATAAGGCGCGCCATCCTTCGTCTCGATCCGCTTCAGGCTGGTCAGCAAGGGCACGGTATCGCCGTTGGGCATGATGATCAGCTGTTCGCGCTCGGTCGCGCAGCCCGTTTCCAGGATCTCGATATTCTCCTGGCGCAGGGCATCGCCTTCGGCCGGAAACATCTCGTCTTCGCGCAAGCCATAGAAGCGGGTCCGGTCGCCACCCAGCATTTGTTCATAGGCGGCATTGGCAAACACCAGCCGCCGGTCGCCATCACGTAGAAAAACCGGCTCCGGCACATTTTCCAGCGCTGCACGGTAAAGAGTGCCTTCGCGCTCATAGGTCTGCGCCTCGGTAACATCGGTATACAGCAGCAGAAACTGGCCATTTTCCAACCGATTGCCCCGAGCCGAAATCACCCGTCCGTTCGGCATGGCGATCTGGCATGGCTCTGGTTCGTCTATCGATGCAGCAAGAAATGGCCCGGATAAATCCTCACCGCTCCCATCGCCGCCCGCACGTCCGATAACATCGAGAACCGCCTGAAAATTCATGCCGGTCTTCAGCTCAACCGTTGTCTCTCCGAACATCCTGGAGAAACTGGTGTTGAAATAGACAATATCGAGCTGCGAATCGAGAAGCAGCACGCCAAGCGGAATGAGATCGAGAAGCATGGCATAATCGGCGGGCAGGCAGGCACCAGACGCGCCATTACCAATGCCAGCGCTCCCACCTTGAGAAGTGACCTCTCTGGAGATTTCAGCCATGGCAGAAGGCATCTGCGTGCCTGACGGCGGTGGCTCTTTCTTCCAGCCCCGGCTCTTGACCCGGCCAGGCCGCTCGCGAAACACCCCGAACACATAGGGCATTTCATCTTCGGTGATGAAGCGCTCGATCTGCACCCGGCAATGCTGGCGACCGCTATGATCGAAGCACAGGGCCAGATGTTCTTCGGCAAACACCAGCGCCCGGCGCTCGACATCCTCCCAGGCCAGATCTTCCGGGCGGTCCGTCAGTTCTCCTGCGCGATGTCCGAGAAGGTCTTCGAGATCCGCTCCGAAAAATGCGACAAAAGCGGGATTGACGGCAACGAAACGAAGCTCGCTATCCTTGATGAAAGCGGGCACATCAAGCCTGGCGATTTTCTCGCACGCTATGGTGAGCAATCCGCCTTCTATCGGCAATGGTATCCCCTTTATTGCCCGAGCCGCCTGCATCACGGATGAACCTCTCTGTGCCCTTTTCCGCCGTTGAAACGACCCTATCATCAGGCAAAACACAAAACAAAGCGCCTGACTGAAAAAAACCTGTCAATCTCCTGTTTAACAAAGCTTTTTACCAGCAGGGGCAGCACCCTGCGCAAGACAGGGCCGAACGCCCAGTCTTTGTGGCGGAGGCGCGGCACACCAACCGGCAATCTTATAAATTATTTTTTAATTTCAATATCTTATGGCATTTACTCTTGTGGCGTCCGTCGCTTTAAATGACGATAATTTAATCTTGGCTCCACAATTCCATCATCAATCTGCCCGTTTTCAGGATCATCTTCATACCATTCTCTTCGGAGAAAAAGTTCTGAAAGGATCAAACCATGTCCGTATTTCGCATGAGTATGTCTGCGGGCCTTGTCGCCACTCTCGTAGGTGCCTCGCTGATGGCGACGGCCCCTGCCGCAGAGGCCCATGACCCGTTCTGGGGTGGCGTCGCAGCCGGTGCCGTCGGTGGCATCGTCGGCAGCGCCATCGTCAACGGAATGGATGGGGGACCGCGCTATTACCGCTCCTACGACCCACCACCACCGCCCCCACCGGTTTATCGGACCTATTATCGTCCGGTCTATGCAGCGCCCTGCCACTTCGAGCGGCGCTACGATGAATGGGGTGACAGCTACCGCGTTCAGGTCTGCCCTCGGTAACTGATCTACCACCCGTTACCCAAACGCGGGGTGTCCTATAAATATTCAAGCGCCCGCCCGTCTCATGATGGGCGGGCGCTTGACATTTAGCCGCAAAACGCGCAAAAGCGGCGCAAGCTTTCAGCCTTCCGGCCGCCGCGTGAGCGCGCCACTGCATTCCGGCTTTGCCTATTTCGGCACTGTCATGCAAAAAAGGTATGGGTGCTTCATATATGACCGCATCAGCGGTCAAACGCACCGAAAGTCGTTTCCAACTTACAAGTTCCCAATTCACGCGGGGTTCTTGACGCCAAAGACCGCTATGATCGCAATGAGGCGATCGTGGCTCGCTCGTCTTGGCGCCCCGAAAGGTTTATGAATTGACCAGTTTTAACGAACTTGGCCTCTCGCCGACTGTTGTCGCCACGCTGACCCAGCTTGGCTTCGAGACCCCTACCCCCATCCAGGCACAGGGCATTCCCGTTGTCATGGCAGGTCGCGACCTGATCGGCCTTGCCCAGACCGGCACCGGCAAGACCGCGGCCTTTGGCCTGCCGATCATTGAGTTGCTGATGAAGGACGAACGCCGTCCCGACAATCGCACCACCCGCACGCTGATTCTTGCCCCGACCCGCGAACTCGTCAACCAGATCGGCGACAATCTGCGGTCCTTCATTCGCAAGACCCCGATCAAGATCAACCAGGTGGTTGGTGGCGCATCGATCAACAAGCAGCAGCTTCAGCTGGAACGCGGCACCGACATTCTCGTCGCCACGCCGGGCCGGTTGCTGGACCTGATTTCCCGCAATGCGATTTCGCTGCGTGCCGTCACCCATCTGGTGCTGGACGAAGCCGACCAGATGCTCGACCTGGGCTTCATCCACGATCTGCGCAAGATTGCCAAGATGGTTCCGGCCAAGCGCCAGACCCTGCTGTTTTCGGCCACCATGCCGAAGGCAATTGCCGATCTGGCCGGTAGCTTCCTCAACAACCCGGTCACCGTCGAAGTGTCGCCTCCGGGCAAGGCCGCCGACAAGGTCGAACAGTATGTTCACTTCGTCAACGGCCAGAACCACAAGACCGAGCTGCTGAAGAAGACCCTTGCCGATCATCCCGATGGCCGCTCCATCGTTTTCCTGCGCACCAAGCATGGCGCGGAAAAGCTGATGAAGCATCTGGAAATCACCGGCTTCTCGGTTGCCTCCATTCACGGCAACAAGAGCCAGGGCCAGCGCGAGCGCGCCTTGAAGGGTTTCCGCGATGGCTCGATCCGCACGCTGATCGCCACCGACGTTGCCGCCCGCGGCATCGACATCCCGGCTGTCAGCCATGTGTTCAACTATGACCTGCCGGAAGTGCCGGATGCCTATGTCCACCGCATCGGTCGTACCGCCCGTGCTGGCCGCGACGGCATTGCCATCGCCTTCTGCGGTCCCGACGAAGCTCGTCTGCTGCGCGACATCGAGCGGCTGATGGGTATTGAAATCTCTGTCGCCAGCGGGGAAGCTCCGGCTGACCGTGGCCGCCCTGCCCGTCCGACTCGTCGTGCTGGTGGCGGTGGTGCAGGCGCAGGTGCCGGAAACCGCAACCATGGCAACCCGGCCCGCAAGGATGGTCGTCCGCAGGGCCGTGGCCCGCGCGAAGAAGGCGATGGTGGCGAACAGCGTTCGGCCCGCCCGGCCAACCGCAACAAGCCAGCCAACGGTCGCCCGGCCCGCCGCCCAGACCGTCCGCGTCAGGACGGCCCGGCCCGCGCCGGTGCAGGCGGCCAGCGCCGCGAGCGTTAAGCTTCAACTATGATTTTGCGAAAGGCCGGTTTTTCCGGCCTTTTTCTTTGGCCAGAAGAAATGAAACACGGCCGAAAATGGAAAAGGGCCGTGTGTTTGATGAAACACACGGCCCTTTATCATGTATCAGGATTGCTTACCCGTCAGCTTTCAATGGTGACGGAGCAGCTCAATGCTGCGTGGGTCCAACGATTTCCTCGGTGATTTTCGTCATGCAATATTCGGCCACGGCGGCAATGGTCCAGGCCGGGGTAGCGGCACCGGTGGAGCCGGGAATCAGAGAACCATCAACCACATAGAGGCCTGGTACCACCGTTTTCTCGTCGGCCGCCAAGACCTGGCCGTGTTTGTTGCAGGCCTTGCCCAGCACGCAGCCGCCGAGCGGATGCGCCGTGACGCCATAGGCCGCCACAAATTGCTCGGGCGTGCGGTTGGCTTCCCAAGCTTTCAAGCTCTTGGCGTGAATCACCTTGGTCGATTGCAGCGCTGGCAGCGGGCCGCGATAGGTCAGCGGTCCATTGCGCCGGATCAGGCTCTCGCCCTTCTTGCTGGCGTTGATTTTACCCCAGGTGGTCAACACTTTGGTCAATGCGTTGATCGAATCGAGCACGCCGACATTGGTATCGCCATCCGTGGACGGGGCCGAGCCCGCATCCGGCGTCATCGGATAATAGAGACTGTAGACCGTGCGACCAGAAGCACTGGTCGAGGCCGAATTCTTGTCAAAGAAGCCAGGGGCTGGCTGGTAGCAGACCGACATATTGTAAGTGTTCTGCAGATTGTCGGCTTCGTCATACCAGGCCGGATAGAGCATGAGGCGGATGAAGGACGCCGAATTCTTGGCCTTCATGAACGCTATGGACTCGTTGAAGGCCGTCTCCAGCTCACTGTCAGGAAGGGCGATGCCATTCAAGGTGTCGTCCTTGACAAAATAGAAGGAGGCATCGATCGAGCCGGGGCCGCCATCCGAAGGCCGTGTCTTGATGCTCAGGTCCTGGGTGCCGGTGACATCGCCGTTCTGGCCCCAGAATTTGCCGACATAGGGACTAAGCTTCGGCAAGCTGGTGGCGCCAGTCACGGCCGGAGGGGGATTGTTGGAATATTCCAGCAACATAGGTGCCGTGTGCATGGAGCCGGCCGAGAAGATCACGTTCTTTGCAAAATAGGTCACCGATGTCAGCTTGTCGACCTTGGTTAGCGAAATCTGATCGACCGTAACGGCATAGATCGTGCCGACGCCACTGGCGTTCGGAACCTGATAAACATTGGTGACATTGCTGAGGCATTGGATATCAAGCTGGCCGGTGTGCTTGGCCTTTTTGAGATAGTTCTGATCCAGCGCCTTCTTGACGCCGAGCAATTCGTCTTCACCCGAGGGCTTGGTCGAGACGGAATAGCTGTTCATGCCATACCACATCTCGCCGATGATGGCGGAGGGCAGCATTTCCGCATCGACTTCCTTGCACACCACGTCCCAGTCGAGGGCGAGCTTGGTATATTCAAGCTGCACCTGCTGGATCGGTATGTCCTTCGCCTTGCCGGACTTGACGACCGCGTCGATCTTCTCGACCTGTTGCCTGAAGCTGCGGGTGGAGAGATAGGGTGGGCTGTCCTTGAGCGGGTAGGAGACGGTCAGGTTCGAGCTATCGCTCACCGGAACCGTTACGGTGACCTTGTTTTCCTCGGCATCGATGGTTTTCGGCCCCATCATTTTCTCGACGGTGTCGTAATGTTTCGCCAGTTCGCCATAGGACAGAAGCACATGCTGATAGGAATCCAGATGCTCTGGATCGCGGAAGGCAAGGGTGAAGGCCAGTTGCGAAGGCTTCTGGAAGAAAGTATTGTAGACATGCGAGGTGCCGCCGAGGGCAGCACCGACAATAGTGGTCATGCTTGGTGTCGGGTCGGGGGCGTCCAGCAGTGGTACCGGCGGCGGCGGCGGATAGGCAACGATCATTTCCACCAGCCCGGGATAGATCGGAATCGGACGCTGCGCATACGTGGTGACCGTATTGAAGTTAGCGGTCGCATTACCCAAATTCTCAGGCTGGCCATAGGTATCCGGTGGGGATTGCGGCGTGCCGAACGGCTCGAATTTCATCATCCAGCCAGCGCGGCCATCCGGCTGGCGATAGTTACTAAACGGCGGCGCAGTGGTGGGCTGGCCTGTCAGATTGCCCCACCAGTCCTTGCCGCGCTCCAAAAGCAGCACGGGCTTGCCGGCATCCTTGGGACGATCAACCTTCTGAAAGGCCTCGCATAGCCTGAGCGCGGCGACGCTGCCGCCGAAGCCTGAGCCAATGATGATCGTATCATAAACAGTCTGGCTGACGCTTCCGGGATTGACGATTTTCTCGGCTGGCGCCGAAATGTTTTTCGAAGACACGATAAAGACCCCCTAGGAAATATTGGGTTCGAAAGGAATACGAGGTTCAAAGCAGGCCTGTCCGGTCCGGATCGCACCGGACAGGCCTGTTCATTCTCCTGGTTTTGCTTGTCTTTTTGGGAAGTTGGCTTCCCCTCCGTTCAACAGGAGGGGAAAATCGAACTCACATGACAATGTGCTGGTGGTTGGCATTCATCTCGACGACTTCACGGCGAAGCGATGGAATGACATCCTGATTGCTGGAGACAATCTCTGCCATGATTTCAGAAATGCGCGTGCAATCGGCTTCGACATAGCCAAGACGGGTGATTTCCGCCGTGCCGACCCGCATGAAGCCATCCACATGAATGTTATGCTGCTTCAGCTTATCGCGATATCCCTGGCCCATCTGCCGGTCGAGCTTCGGCAGCACCTGGTGGCAATAGGATAATTCCGAGAATTTCTTGGTGGACTGGCCCCGCATCTCATAGCCCTTGGCTTGCAGCGTGTTGGCGAAGGCGCGCGAATTCTTCACCACCTGCTCGGCATAACGCTCCCACGGCACTTCATCGATGACGATGCCCAGCGAAGCGATGCGCGCCAGATGCGGATTGCAAATCATCGTCGGCCCGTTCAACGGCGTGAAATTGGAGACGATGTCGATGCGATCGTTCAATTCTTTGCTGTTGGTGACGATAATGCCGCCCTGCGGACCGGGGAATGTTTTGTGGGTCGAACCAAACAGAATATCCGCGCCCTCGTTGAGCGGGTCCTGATACTGCTTGCCAACAATCAGACCGAGGCTGTGCGAACCATCATAGGCAACGATGCCGCCATAGCTATGCACAAGATCGGCCACTTCGCGCACCGGCATGGGAACGGTGAAGATCGACGCACCAAGAATGACCAGCTTCGGCTTTTCCCGTTCCAGCAGCTCAAGAGTAGCTTCGAGATCGAGCTGCCACTCCTCATCATCGAAAGGAAGCGGCAAGGAGACGCGGTCAAACACCTCATAATTGAAGGGATAGCCGCCACCTGGAAAGAAAGGCGGCACGCGCCCCACCTTGTCGCCCGGCGAGGTCAGCGCGAACACAACCGCCATCAGGCTCGCACTACCGGAAATCGGAGAAATATTCACATACTCGGCGTTGAAAAGCTTTTTGGCCTTCTGCTCGGTGATCGAGACGATTTCCTGCGAAATATCGGTACCGGCATAAAATGGCGCCGCATAGCGGGACGCAAGGTCGGAACTCAGAGCGGCCAAAGCCGCCGGAGACATACGGTTTTCACTGACGATCAGGTTAATAGCACCCGTTCTCACATCATTATGCTTGCTAATAAGTTTTACAATTTCATTCATAATTCGCCTCGTTAATCCTGGGAGGTTTAAGGACTGCGTGCGAGAATTAGCAGTCAGTAAATTTTAAAACTACCCTAAATTGTAACTGTAATTTTTGATTGTTTTTTTCAACCCAAAAAAAGTCATTCGGGGCCGTAAGGACGGAGACGACAGGATCTTGCCGACGCACGCGGAGCCAGCTTCATGATCTCCAAGAGTTAGCCTTGGTGATACATAAGCAAGAACAATATGTTATGTGATTTCTTAGAAGAAGCGGCTACAGCAGGCGGCAAGGCAGCACGAGGCTCCGCACCGCAATCGACCCGTTTTCGCAATTGGCTTCCGCTCCAAACGCGCCCATACCGAGCAGCCTTTGATGAGCGATGGTCCCAAGCTTTTAGCGGCATTTTCAATATGTCATAAGGCGCATGAATCCTAGAGAACGGCAACCCATCGCTTAGTCGATCTATTCGCCAAAAGCCGATGCTTTTTAACGATCACGCCCCAAGGATCTGGATTTGCGGATCGTTGCATGATTGGCCTCGGCCCAACTTTTCATCAGGTGAAACGGTACCAACAAGGAACGCCCAAGCGGAGTGAGGTCATATTCAACCCGCTGCGGGACAACCGGATAGACCCGGCGCTCAACAAGGCCATCCAGCTCCAGCCGCCGAAGCGTCTGCGACAACATCCGCTGCGAAATATCGGGAATGCATCGCTTCAGCTCTGAAAACCGCAGCGTTCCCCCTTCGAGGTGCAGAGCGATCAGCATGCTCCAGCGGTCGGAGACGCGATGAAGCACATCGCGTATGGGGCAATTTTCCAGGTTGTTTTCCAGAGTTTCCATCACGTTAAACGATTGCCTGGTTACCTCAGGGTTACCAGGTAATTTCTCGCTCCCTTTCTTGCGCCGCCTACCGCCGCGCCATAGCCTGACGCGACTGGTAACTAGATGAGAGCAGGTTCAATAATGGATGTAAAGACAGTCTCCCGCACAGCGGATCACCCAATCGAAGATTTCTTCGTGGATCGCTGGTCTCCCCGCGCCTTCACCGAAGAGACGATTTCCGAACAGGATCTGCTTGGCGTGCTGGAGGCGGCGCGCTGGGCACCCTCCGGCCTGAACGCCCAGCCCTGGCGCTTTATTTACAGCTTTCGCGGAGAATCGCAATTTGATGAGGTCATCACGGCGCTCTGGGAAGGAAACCGGGTCTGGGCGCAACATGCGGCAGCGCTGATCGTCATCACCACAAAGACAACTCTCATTCCGCCGGGTAGCGATGCGGAGGTACCCAATCCCGGCCACAGCTTCGACGCGGGAACAGCCTGGGGCTATCTGGCTCTCCAGGCCCATCTGAAGGGCTGGTCCACCCATGCCATGGGCGGCATCGACCCGGTAAAGACCGCCGAAGCGGTCAATATGCCCGAGGGATATGCCATGCAGGTGGTCATCGCGATCGGACGACGCGCAAGCGCCGACCAGCTTTCTGAGGCGCTACGCGGACGCGAAACACCAAGCCCGCGCCGCCCTGTCGACGCCTCCGCTTTCCACGGCACATTTCCCCTTTGAACTGAACAGAGACAAAAATTATGAACGACCATAAAAAGGCGATTGTCAGAAAACTCATTGAGGAGGTTCAGGTCGGCGGCAATTACGCCGTCTTCGATGCCCTGATACATCCAGATTTCATCGACCACACGCCCACGCCCGGCTTCGCACCGGATCGCGACAGCGTGCGGTCATTCTACCGTGCTTTCCGCACCTCCTTCTCCGAACCGGTCTGCGAAATCGATTTCCAGACCGCCGAAGGCGACCTCGTCACCACCCGCAAGGTCTATTCCGTTACCCATTCCGGCTCCTTTAACGGCCTCTCGCCAACCGGACGGCGCATAACATTCGACGTTATCGATGTGCTGAAGGTCGAAGGCGAGTTCATTACCGCGCATTGGGGCATTCTGAACCTCATGAAGATCGTCGCGCAGATAAGCTGACCCAAGAAATAGCTGGCGCGCGGGATTATCTGCGCGTCTGCACCTGTTGGGTCGAGGAGGCTGAAGACATCGTCAGTACCATGTTATCGAAACCGGAATGTTCCAAATCTTTGTCGCCACCTTTCCGCATAATTCCTCAAACCAAAATCGACTCAAGGAGTTATTCAGCAAATATAAGTCTTTAAATCGCCCAAGGGATTCGCAGATTTAACAGAAAATGGACTCCTTACGACTGAAATCTATTGAATAACAGGGATAAATATTAGCCGCGCGCCGCCGGGCACGCGTGCACGCTAAGGCGTTTCCAGAAACCATATGTAGAGAACAAAACGCGGCGTTCTTCCTTGTTTCTTTCATGGCGTTGGCCGACGACAACAAGCTTTCCCGCATGACGGGATTCACGGCAATCTCGGGCGGTTCATGAACTACTCCTTTCAGGGCTTTGCAGCTCTCTTCGCTGATGTTATGTTCATTATTTGTTCCAGGCGCTTTTATGCGGCAGTCTGGATGTCAGGCAGTTTTATTCATGCGCGATAAAACACATCCTAGGGATCACGCCATGACGAGTTCGGATGGGCCTGAGACGGCCATGAGCCTCGATCGTTCGGCCATCGTCTCTGTGCGCAAGATCATCCATGTCGACATGGACGCCTTTTATGCCTCTGTTGAACAGCGCGACAATCCGCAGCTGCGCGGTAAACCCATCGCCGTTGGCGGGTCCGCGGCCCGTGGCGTTGTGGCGGCTGCAAGTTATGAGGCGCGGGCCTTTGGTGTTCACTCGGCGATGCCCTCCGTGACCGCCAAGCGCAAGTGCCCGGATTTAATCTTCGTACCACCCCGCTTCGACGTCTACCGGCAGGTCTCCCACCAGATCCGCGAAATCTTCGCTGAATACACGCCGCTGATCGAGCCGTTGTCATTGGACGAAGCCTATCTCGATGTCACAGAAAATCTGAAGGGTATGGAGGTCGCCACTGAGATCGCGCTGGAAATCCGGGCAAAGATTAAGGCAGCCACGGGTCTCAACGCCTCAGCCGGCATTTCCTACAACAAGTTTCTGGCAAAGATGGCGAGCGACCTGAATAAGCCGAATGGCCAGGCTGTGATCACCCCCAAAAACGGACCGGGGTTTGTCGAGGCCCTCCCCGTCAAGAAATTCCATGGCGTGGGACCCGCCACCGCTGAGCGCATGCAACGCCATGGCATCGAAACCGGGCTCGATCTGAAATCGAAGTCGCTTCAGTTTCTTCAGACGCATTTTGGCAAGTCCGGATCTTACTTCTATGGCATCGCGCGAGGCATCGACGACCGGCAGGTCAGAGCAGATCGCATCCGGAAATCTGTCGGCGCCGAGGATACGTTTGTTGAGGACATCGATGATCTCGATCAGGCCAAGGCCGAGTTGCGGCCCCTGGCCGAAAAAGTCTGGCGCTATTGCGAGGCGCACGACATCAAAGGAAAGACGGTAACCGTCAAAATAAAATATTCAGATTTCAGCCAGGCGACACGCAGCAGGACCGTGGCAGCATACGTGTCGGACATGGACATGATCCTGGGGATAGCGGAGCCCCTGCTCACTTCAGTATTCCCGTTCAAACATCCGGTGCGGCTGCTTGGGATCACCCTGTCATCGCTGAACACCGAAGAAAGCGAGCAGACACCGCAGCTCGCGCTCGAACTCTGATACGACGGCCCTGAAAACGAAAAAGCCTGCCGCGGGAGGAGGTGCGGCAGGCTTTCCGAAAAGAACCGAACAACGGCTGGGAGGAGGAATGCTGCTGTTCCGACAGACGTGCCCTGGGAGGAGGAGTGGGCCGCCTGAATTCGAAGCTCTGCGGGAGGAGGTGCATCGCTTCGATGAAAATTAAGATACCAGTTTCCGCTGCACACGAAACAGACATTGCTGCAGTGCAGCTATGCGAAAAATGCAATTCCTCAGCGTTAGAAGAAATAGATCCTGCAAAACAGCCTCTTGTGCTCCAGACACAGAAACGCCCGCGTCATCAGCGGGCGTAAATGGTTTAGGGGTGTTATGAAGAAAGCGTATTAGCGGGCGACCGACTGGCGGGCAACGCTGTGGATGTCAGCGCGATTGATGCCCAGATCCTGCAGCTCACGTGTGCTCATGCGACCCAGTTCGGTAACGGTCTGACGATACTTGCGCCAATTGTTGAAAGAGCGTGCTACGTTCATGATGATCCCCTTTCGTGAGGTCTCTTGACGCCAGCAACCTTGCTTCGGTTCCAACGTCGTTTCAATGATTGGAATATAGGCTCTTGGCACCCGATCGATAAGACACAAGGCATGACGCCTGCCATGCACTCAGAGCATGGGTAATGCAAGTGGGCGACCAGCCTTCAGCCTCGGAACCGATCGAAGGCCGTCAACCGCTTGATCGGAGGGTCGGCATCCGGATAGCGGTAGATTTCGGAACGGAGGTAAGAGAGCTCCTCGTCTAGCGCCTGCTCATCGACTTCGATCCACCAGGATTTCGGACGGCCGTCGCTTCCGTCAGACCAGCGATAGCCTCTCGCTTTCAGGTGGTCCTTCATGTCAAAAGGGCTATTCTCGGCAAGGATCCGGACACGCGATCCTAGGCTTGCTTGATAGAGTTCAGCAAACGCGGTGGAGGCCGTTCCATCATTGTCCCTTGCGAGAACCTCCAGGAGCGCGAAACAGTCGTCGACGGCGCGGTGACCCTCGTGGAAGAAGCCCGCCTGCCCGATCAGATAGCCAAGCTTGGTGCCTTCATATCCCCGTGACGACCAATCGACCTCAGCATTCGAGCAGGCCCAGGCCTTGCCCGCAAACATCGGAGACAACATCTCGCAGAATGGACGGTCGAAACCGGCATTGTGGGCAATCACCAAATCGGCAGGTTCGATCAGCGCCCGGACGGCTTCCATGTCGATCGATTGACCGGCGACCATCTCATCGGTGATGCCGGTGAGCCTCGTGATGTCAGCGGGAATGGACACGCTTGGCTGCTGAAGTCCGCCGTAGATCCCGGTCACGTCGCCGATGTTTCCTGTGGCATCGAAGGTAAACGCGATCAAACCAATCTCGATGATCTGATCCTTGCGCCAATTCAAGCCCGTGGTCTCGGTGTCAAGAATGATGCCTTTGAGCGGGAATTCCGGGCGCGGGAACGGCACGACTTCCCGCGGCACGAGTTTTGTGAGGATACGATATCGACCCGTCTCCGACAGATGGCGAACCATCTCCTCTTCACTCATAGAAGCGACCAGTTGCTCCGGCTTCACGGGTTTTGATTTGGCACGAACAACGAGCCGATCGCGCGAAACCTCTCCCGAAAACATGTCAAACTGTTCTGCCATTGTCTGTCGCCATCATTCTGCCGCCCGTTGCCGTCTTTCAAACACGGTGGGACCGGCAGTTCAATCATAATGGAGCATTTTGGGTCGTTAAATTAAGAGTGCCTAACGTTCAACTCCATGCCGATCGCGGCAGAGTCCTCCCTTCCCTGCTACGACGGCCTGATCAGTCTCCGGTCTTGGTGAGATCCAGCAGCCCTCTCGGCAGATTATTCATGCATTCCCGCGTTCAGGCTTTTGCTCTCCATTGACCTTTTGGACGAACGCCAATGGGTGCGCATCGCCGTTGTCACAGCCTCGTCATAAAATAAAGCGACAGCTTTCGCTCGATCAACTTTGGATGCTGGCATGGATTATTTTAGACGCTTCAACTTCTTGTTCGCAACACCCTCGTTCGACAGCGAGGACTTGGAGGGTGTTCGTTACAAACAGATCATCCAGGAGATCGAGCGTTCCGGTTTTGAAGTGGTGCGTGCCCGCAATCTGGACGACGCAGAGATCGTTGTTCAGACCGATGCCGCCATAGGCTGTATGATGGTCGATTGGGGCAAAAAGGGGCTCGAAGGCAAGACCTCTCACCTCATAAACCTGATGCGCCGCCGTGGGCTGGATTTTCCCATCATCCTCCTGATCCGTGGAAAGCGTTTCGAGGACGTGCCGGTCGAGGTGCTCGACTTCATCGACGGTTATGTTTTCCTGTCGGAGGAAACGCCCGCCTTCATCGCGAAGAATCTGATTAGCCGTCTGAAGCAATATGCCGAAACGCTGAAAACGCCGTTCTTCGGCGCGCTCGTGGATTACGCAGAGGAAGGTAACCATCTCTGGACTTGCCCCGGGCACAATGGCGGCGTCTTCTACAGCCGCAGCCCGATCGGCCGCGTGTTCATGGAACACCTCGGCGAAGCGGTCTTCCGCGACGACCTCGACAATTCCGTGCTCGACCTCGGCGACCTCCTGACCCATGAGGGACCGGCGCTTGCGGCACAGAAGGAAGCGGCAAAGATCTTCGGAGCCGAGAAGACCTACTTCGTGTTGAACGGAACATCGACCTCCAACAAGGTCGCGCTTTCCGCCCTTGTCACAGATGGCGACCTCGTGCTGTTCGACCGCAACAATCACAAGGCTGCGCACCACGGAGCCCTGATGATATCGGGTGGCATTCCCATCTACCTCCCGACCACGCGCAACGCGTATGGTCTCATCGGTCCGATCGACTACGCATCGCTGGACGAGACCGCCCTGCGCGCCCGCATTCGCGCCAATCCCCTGGTGAAGGATCCTGACGCCTGGCAGAAACCGCGGCCATTCCGTGTTGCCGTCGTCGAGCAGTGCACCTATGACGGCACGATCCACAATGCCGAGATGATCCTGAAATCGATCGGTCATCTCTGTGACTATATCCTCTTCGACGAGGCCTGGGCCGGGTTCATGAAGTTTCATCCGCTCTATGCGGGGCGGTTCGCCATGGGGCTTGCCGATCTCGGTCCTGACTCTCCCGGCATCATCGCCACCCAGTCCACGCACAAGCAGCTCGCCAGCTTTTCGCAGGCGTCACAGATCCATATGAAGGATCGCCATATTACCGGCCAGAAGCGGCGCGTGGAGCACCGGCGCTTCAATGAAAGCTTCATGCAACATGCCTCCACGTCGCCCTTTTATCCCCTCTTCGCCTCGCTCGACGTCGGCGCGCAGATGATGAAGGGTCGTTCCGGCGAGGTGCTGTGGGACGATACGATCCGCCTCGGCATCGAGCTCAGAAAAAAGATGCGCGCCGTGCGCAGGGAATTCGAGGACAAGGAGCCACGTGCAGAGCGCCGTTGGTTCTTCGAGCCCTTCGTGCCGGATCGCGTCTTGATCCCTGATGTTGCCAGCCCCGGCGCCTCGCACGACGTGCCATGGGAGAGTATTGCCACCGACCAGCTGGCGACAAACCCGGCTTTCTGGCACCTCACCCCCGATGCATCCTGGCATGGTTTTAGCGGCATGGAACAGGGGTTCGCCATGACGGACCCCAACAAGTTGACGGTGCTGACGCCAGGCTTCGACCGCAAGACCGGTCTCTATGCCGAACATGGCATTCCTGCCCCGATCGTAGCGCAATATCTTCGCGAAAACCGCATTGTTGCCGAGAAGAACGATCTCAACTCCTTGCTCTTCCTGCTGACGCCCGGGGTCGAGGCAAGCAAGGCCGGCACCCTGATAAGCGGCCTCGTGGCCTTCAAAAAGCTGCATGACGACAATGCATTGCTGGAAGACGTGATCCCGGAATTCTACCGTCGGCGCCCGGGCCGCTATGCTGGCGTGCGCCTGCGCGATCTCTGCGGCGATCTGCACCGCTTCTTTCGGGATGCCAACGTCAGCGCGTTGCAGGCAAAGCAGTTTTCTGCTGCGCACCTACCACCAATGGCCATGTCTCCGCATGACGCGGCACGCAGCCTGGTGCGCAACGACGTCGATTACCTGCCGATCGACGAGATCACTGGACGCATCGCGACGACACCTTTCGTGGTCTATCCGCCTGGTATCGCCACCATCGTTCCGGGTGAGCGCCTCACCGATCGGGCGCAGCCAATGATCGACTATCTCAAGATGTTCGAATCCTGCTTCAACACCTTCCCCGGGTTCGAAGTGGAAATCCAGGGCGTCTATCGCGAAACGGATGCCTCCGGGCGCGTGCGGCTCTACACCTACGTCGTTGCGGAGTAGCCTGGACATGTCGGAACAAATGATGGAGCAGGAAAACCGGATCGTCATCCGGCCGTCACGCGACGCAGACGTGGAGGCGATGCTGGCGATTTATCGCCGGCATATCCGCCGAGGCCTCGATGAGGGCGTGGACGAAGGCGACACGCCCGAGCCGGACGACCTGCGGGAGCGGCGCAAGAACCTCAAGAGCAAACGCTTTCCCCATCTCGTCGCAACCATCGACGGCACGGTCGTGGGCTACGCCTATGTGGTTCTGTTTCGGAAGCGACCGGCCTATCGCTACACGGTCAAACACTCGATCTATGTGCATCACGACCATATCGGCAAGCGGGTCGGAAGCCAGTTGCTGCGCGGTCTGATCGACGCCTGTGCTGCAGCGGGATTCCGGCAAATCATCGGCTACATCGACGCCGACAATGCGGCTTCGCTTGCCCTGCACGATCGTTTCAATTTCGTGCGCGTCGGCCTGTTGCCGGCCGTCGCATACCGCTACGGCCGCTGGGCCGATAGCGTCATGGTGCAACGTTCGCTGGGGACGGGCGCAACCACGCCACCTCCCCCGCCGCCGTTATCCACACGCTGACGCTCCACTGCGGCTTTATGCGGTGGTAGGACCACAGACCTGCTGACCTGCGCACGCATTCAAAGCGCATCGGACCGAAAAGTGGGAACCGGTTTTCGGATAAATCCGATGCGTAAACAAAACTCAGAGCAGCGCGACCACTGCAACAGGCTGCCTGGTGGAGCTCGACACCGCCATGCAGCCTGTTGGAAGACCAATAGTAGATCCGGGGCTTACGGGGTCGGGCAATTTGTCAGATCATCCGCCTGGCTTCCTGTTATTTGAAGGAGCAGAGATGCAGCGTTTGCAGCTCAAGTGTGCAGGTTCAAGGTTTCCAAACACCTTGATAAGAACACCTTGACGAAGGTCTTATCGACGTCGTTCGCCTTGATGGAATTCGAACCTGCGACCTTTCCTTTCGGAATTGGAAGATGTTCGTTCTAACTATATGGTATTTATAGCATCGATTTTAGACTGCGCTGGAACTGCGCCAGATTTCCCCAGAGCTTTAGCTCAGTCCGATTTTCCGACACTGTCGAGGAGGGTGCTCTGGGACCAAACCTTGGACCGCCGGGAATTAGAGTTTTCCGGCTCTGATCACGATGGCTGGCTGGTTGCGCCACCGGGATTATGCAGAGCGATCGGGACGTTATATCCGATCGCCGAGTGAGGGCGTTCCTCATTGTAGTATCGACGCCAAGTCTCCAACTTTTCGCGCGAATCCGCAAGGGTCAGGAACCAGTGGGCGTTCAGGCATTCCGATCTGAGCTTGCTGTTGAACGCCTCGATGAAGCCGTTATCGGTCGGCTTGCCGGGCCGCGAGAAGTCCAGAGTGACATTGTTGGCATAGGCCCACAGGTCGAGGTCTCGGGAGATGAACTCGCTACCATTGTCCACCCTGATCGTCTTCGGATAGCCGGTCTTACGGCAGATGCCCTCCAGTGTCTGGACGACATCCTCGCCTCTGCAGGTGAAGCGTGCGTCGGCGGCCGGGCAGAAGCGCGAGTGCGTGTCGACCACGTCAGCGCAAACGCAAAGCGTTTGTCGCGAGGATGCGCAGCGTCTTGCCTGTCGCGAGCTGGTCGTGAACGAAGTCCATCGCCCAGACGTCGGTCGGCCCGACAGCCTCCTGGCGATCTTCTCTGAGCTTTGCCTTCACCCGGCGCTTCGGATGCTTGTTGCGCAGCTGAAGGCCTAACTCGCTGTAAATCCTGCGTGTCTTCTTCATGTTGATCTTCCATCCATCACGGCGCAAGTGAACATGGACACGTCGGTAGCCATACCGCACACGTGTCTCGCAAATCTCCTTGATGCGTCTTTCGAGTGGGGCCTGTCCGGTGCGGCGGGACTTGTAGTGGTAGGTCGATGTATCGAACCTCAGGACCTTGCAGGCCCGTCGGATCGATATGCCCCAATCCACCAGCATCCCGTCGATCAGCTTGCGCTGCCGGACAGGCCTCAGAGCTTTCGGCGGATGACGTCCTGCAACATCTCGCGGTCCAGCGTCAGATCGGCGACGATCTTCTTCAGCCTGGAATTCTCATCCTCCAGAGCCTTTAGTCGGCGCATCTCGTCGGGCAGCAGACCCGCGTACTTCTTGCGCCAATTGAAATATGTCGCCTGGCTGATCTCCGCCTTCCGGCAGATCTCTGCCACCGGAACACCGTCATCGGCCTGCTTCAAAATAAACGCCTTCTGGGCGTCCGAGAACTTCGATGCCTTCATACTTCCGCTCCTTTTCCCAGCCGGGAAATTACCGCGGAAAACTCCAGTTATGAACTGGTCCAGTTTTTGGGGATCAGAGCAGGTTCCGACTGCTTTGCACCGCACCGCGGGCATATAACGCAGACAGGAACAGGCGCTTCGCATTTGACACATGCAACATAAACCACTCTGCCTCCTCGGGCGCCTAAGCCGACGCCACTTGCCATTTCGAGAACCGTATTAATAACACTTCCGGAGCCGACAGATCGAGCCAGGCGGATTGATCCTTGGGAAATTATCCGGAATCCGGTCTCCAGTCTGACCCACACCTATCGGTAGATATTCAACCCATACGCGCTGCATCAACAAAAACCACTCTCGAGACATTGACCTTTTGGAAGGCTGGCCTATTCTCGTCATGTATGGCGTGATTGAAACATTGGGCTCGCGCCACTGGGCTGTTTTGACGATTTTTGATGACGTTATATGGGGGGCTTTCCATGGACGACGTTTTGTCATCCACCGATTTCATTCAAGCGAGCCGTGTGCTGAAGGTCTCGTCGCCCTTGGGTGAAGACCAGTTGCTGCCGGAAAGCATGATGGTGGATGAAGGCGTCAATCGGCTGTTCGAGATCACTGTGTCGGTGCGCGCCAAGCGCGAGGCAGTCAAGCCTGAAGAGCTGATCGGCAAACTGGTCGATGTCTCCCTGGAAATCCGTCAGGGCGAATTGGATGGAGAGGGCGTACGCCGGCCGTTCAACGGGCTGGTGACCAATCTGTCCGAGGGACCGCCGGTGACCCGTGAGCTTCGCTCCTATACTCTGACCATCCGTCCGCAACTGTGGCTGTTGTCGCGCCGTTCCGATTGCCGGATCTGGCAGAATATGACCTCGATGCAGGTGATGGAAACGCTGTTTTCCGAGCATGGCATTCCAGCCGCCGCATCTGCCCCTCTGCACAAAACACCGCCATCGCGTGAATATTCTGTCCAATGGAATGAAACGGATCTCGATTACCTGCTGCGTCGCTTCGAGCAGGACGGGTTGTTCTATTGGTTCGAACATGAGACCGGCGTTCACCGCCTGAAGGTCAGCGACAGCAAGGTGGCCTGGAGCAAGCCATCGGCTGCGGCAGAAGGCGTCGACAAAGTCAGATTAGCGCAGGGCTCATCGGACCGCAACCATATCAACGAATGGATGCGGCAATTCTCCTATGTCTCTGGCCAGCGTGCCGGTGCGGACTGGAATTTTGAGACGCCGAGCACTGTGCCACTGAACGTCACGCCGTCACTGATCCAGATGCCAGGCGCCAAGCAGCGCGAGCTTTACGAATATCCGGCCCGCATCTCCGATATCAAAGAAGCCGAACAGGCGGAAACGTTTCGAACGCAAGCGACGGAAGCCGATCATGAGCGGGTGACGGACCAGTCCAATGTCCGCTTCCTGGAAGCCGGGCGACGGTTCACGCCCTATGAGGAGCCGCATCCGGAGCATAAATACGAAGAGCATGTGATTAGCCGCATCATGCATCGGGTGGTGGACCGCTCCTATGAGACGGCCAGCAACGAGATGGAATATTCCAACGCGTTTGAGGCGATCCCATCACGCGTTCCGCTAACGCCGCACCGCGAGACCAAGCGCCCGCGCATCGAGGGTGCGCAGGTGGCGATTGTTGCCGGGCCATCGGGTGAAGAAATCCACACCGACAAGTATGGACGCATCAAGCTCTGGTATCCCTGGGATCGCAAGGCGCAGAAGGACGGCAGTGATACCTGCTGGGTGCGGGTTGCCCAGAACTGGGCTGGCGGGCAATGGGGTGGCCAGATCATCCCGCGCATCGGCATGGAGGTGATGGTCGCCTTTATCGACGGCGACCCGGATCGGCCGCTGGTGACCGGCGTCGTGCCCAACCCCAAAAACGCTGTGCCTTATGATCTGCCAACGAATAAGACGAAGAGCGTGTTTCGGACGAACACGCATAAGGGCAAAGGCTACAACGAACTGACCTTCGAGGACGAGAAAGACCGCGAGGAGGTATATGTCCATGCGCAAAAGGACCAAAATATAAAGGTCGAGAACAATTATTCGAAGCGCATCAACACTAATAAAGTGGAGAGCGTGGGACATAACAAGGCCATTGAGGTCACCAACAACCACTATGAGGTGGTCGGCGGTGATATGGAAATTTCTGTTGGCCCGACCCAAAAAGGAAAGTTCACCCCGCAAAACGCATCAGACCTCAAAGAGGGCATTGGCGGCGTCGCCTACGGCCTTGGCAAAGATGGCCAAGCCGCCAAGGGGGCGGGTACGATGCAGATCAGCGTCGAGAAAAATAAAATTGAGAGTATCGGCAATAATCACTCACAGCTAATTCAAAAAAGCAAAAGCGTTAGTGTTCACGAGAACTATTATGTCGATGTTGGGGATGAATTCATCATTACAGCCGGAAAGCGCATCGTCATCAAATGCGGTCAAAGTGTTATCCTGCTGAACTCAGATGGATCTATTCAAATAAACGGAAAGCAGTTGAATCACAGCGTCAGTGATTTGATCAGCATGGTCTCAGATATTGTTAAAGTTAATTGAGTTTCTGCCCATGCGACGCAGGCAAGTTATATTTCTCATCCTCGCCGTTTGCATTGTTGCCGTTGGCGGGTGGGCCTATCGTGCAATATCGGAGTATTTTATGGAGCCTACCTACCAGGCGGACCGGCTGTTCAAGCCCTACAACAGCGCTGCTTATCATCTCGCGCAGAAAATTGAACGAGGACAGTCTATCACCGAAAGTGAGGTGAAGGACGTACCAGGTGGGGTCAATACGCGATACGGTGACGAAATCACTCTGCTGTTCCTCGCAGTGGGATCGCGCAATATCGAGGCGATCGATACGCTGCTAGGGGCAGGCGCTGATCCATATATGATCGATCGGCCATCGCAAGGCTCGACAAGGGACTTCGCTTATTATTTGACGCTGCCCGGGCACCCAACTGATCCAAATCTCGGCTTTCCCTTCATCAATCAGTTGATCAAACTTTATTTGAAACATGGAGGAGACCCTAACCATCGAACTCAAGACGCAAACCGAGTACCTCTTATTTCGGATGTCGCCTTGATCCAAAATTACGCGGGAATGGAAATACTTCTAGATGCTAAGGCCGACCCTTGGGCTGCGGATGTTCGAAACGACAGTGCAATGGTTCGTCTCGCCGCGGATGCCGTTTCTCAAGCTGAGCTCGAGAAATTAATTGACAGAGGGTATTTCGATAACGTCCCTCTCGAGAAACTTCAAGAATTCATGAAGTTCTTATCAGCCTATGAGCAACGTGGTGATGAGATCAGTAAAGCCAATCAAGAAATTGCGCTTCGTGTCCTTAAACGTAATCCCAACTATCCGCCTGACGATGCTACTAATCTGCTATTCCAAGGCTCAATTCCTTGGGAAAAAGTCAAGCAGTCACGTTGAAACGCTTAGGGGATGAGCGACGATGGCGTTAGAAAACGGCGCGACTGTGCTGGAAACGATAACTGTTACGGCACCTAAAATTGCAGAAAATTCTAGCAACGCAACAGAGGTGCGTGGTGATGCAAAATGGAAAACTTGCTGGCGCCATGCCTGCTATCTCGCAAAATACATCTATAAAGATCCGGCACCTGCGGGAGGCTTCCACACACAGTTTCCCGAAAAGATAGCTGAAGTTGAACGCTACTGGGAGAAATGGGATGAATTGGTTCAGCAAGGCGCGTCTGGCCTTGTTGCCCGTCTCTTCAAGGTCAAGGGGTATGATCCTAACTCGAAGACCGATGTCTGCCCTCCGTGTCTCGTTTTTCGTGGGACAGATTTCGATGATATGCGTAACCTCGCCGTTGTTCCGACTGTTAAGGTGTTAGGCCATACCTTTTATAACAAACCCACCATTTTGGACAAGACAATCGACAGCAACACGACAAAGGAACAGCTCGTTGCCCTTGGTTGGAAGTCAACACTTATATATACAGAGGATGGTTGGCCTGTCGTCGAAGGTGCAACAAGCGGAAGTTATTTGAGTCTTCCTTGTTCTGTGAGCCTGGAGATTTTCTCAAAAGAAAATGGTGATTGGTCAAATAACATTCAACAAGGATTAGGAAAGGGAAGTGCTCAATACAGAAATGCAACTACATATGGCACAAGGCAAATAGTCGAAAAAATACGTCCTTCCAACGACAAAAGACTAGAAATTACAGGACATTCTTTGGGTGGTGGATTGGCTAGCGCAGTTTGCTGTGTATTAAACCGTTTGTTTCCTAGTATTTATATTCATGCCATTGTTTTCAACCCATCTGGGGTTCACCCTAATACGATCAGACCGGCAACGGCAGCAGATGGCAAGATTAATGTTTTCTCCGTTAAGGATGAATTTCTGACAACGGTTCAGAGCCACCGCAACCTGCTTCCCGTGATTGGTTCAGTTTTTCGTCTTGCTAAACGCACGATCAAACAGGACGGCATGCCCGATCATCTTGGAATCATGATGCAAATGCCCGGAACAAGTCCAGGGAAATACGATGAAACTTGGTCGGTCCCACCGAAGGGTAGCCATCTGCCTGTTTTGTTTCCAATCAATCAGCAGACACTGGTTCCGTTCCCAAAGAAAGGAGGGTTTCCAGCAATAAACAAGCTTGACACGATGCTGAATGCATCTCCCTCTGTATCTCTTTTTGCTACGGAAGCTGCAAAATATTTGAATGAAACCTACCGTTCAGGTGCCGACAAGACACTCACAGAAAATTCATGGATGGGCTTGGGCGTTTATAGAATTGATAGCTTATATGTCGAAATGGGAAAGCGTTACGTAGCTGATCTCCAACCCGAGATCGATGCTTTGATGAAGATCTTCGAGGCTTCTGCAAGCTATCACGGAATGGATTATGTGATCGCGACATATGACAAGACATTCGGTAAGCCTTGATGATGCATCTCAAAACAAAACTCCCTTTCCAGCATCTCTATTTTCGCCATTGGGGCCGCGATGATCGCGAAATGGCCGTTCTGATTGTAAAGGCTGGGTTGCGCATTTCAGATGGCGGCATCGCAGAAAACCTACTGTCTCCTCAACCCGACATTCTGCTCAGCGATTTGTTTCATGGAGAGGTGAACCGTTCAGCGCTTCGGCAGGAGAGCGATCTGGCTCCATTCAAGCCTAGGACAGACCTGACATTCAATGCCGTTGCTCGCTCGCCTGAAGAGAAGGAAATCGATAGTTGGCCCGTGTCGATTGCTGTCGATGGACGGTTGTCCCACGGCTTCCACGTTTTTGGGGAGCGGTTTTGGGAACCGCAGATTCGAGCGGCGAAGCGAAAGTGGCAACTCTCGCCGGTAAAGCCGACAACGTCCATACCTTTGACCTATGAACGAGCTTATGGTGGCGTCGCACCTATGTCGGATGAAGAGCATACTACGCACGCTTATAATCCCATAGGACGCGGCCTGGTTTCCGATTATCTACTGGAGATGAACCGGGAGGTTGCCGCCCCGCAGATTGCGCTTGTCGGCGAATTTGCCGCTGAGCGCCCAACTGAATCTATGACGGTCTGCGGTTGTGGGCCAATTCAAAAATCCTGGTTGCCGCGGCTATCTCTCGCCGGCACATTCGATGATGCCTGGGCTCGAGAGCGCCATCCGCGCATGCCTCTCGATTATGATTTCGCCTATTGGAATGCAGCACCGCTGCCGATGCAGGCAGCCCCTTATCTGATTGGCGATGAAACCATCAGGCTCACAGGGTTTCGGCATGATGCAAGGCCTTATGTGTTTCAGCTACCGGGAATGGCACTTGGCATCAAGATTAGACGCGAAGGCCTTCAGGATATTACCGAGCACATGTTGAATCTGGATACGGTTCACTGCGATATCGCTGACGGCGTGCAGGAACGACATACCCTTAGTATGACCTGGCGTCTGACATTGGCTGAACCGGATGACATCAGGGATATTGAACTGTTCGCACGCAGGCCATAACCGTTCCCGAAACATCGTGGATACAATTGCTCGTCAGCAAGTGTGTGAAGATAAAATTTTGAAGGAGTAGCGACCATGAGCCACAGTGCTGCCCGTTACACGGATAAAAATAACGCGATTGTCTGCCTTTCTCCAGATGTGTGCCTGACGCCGCGTGGATCAAAGGATGTGGCGGTTCCTTATATGATCCTATCGAAGCTGGAAGCGAGTGAGCGGACCGTCAAAAATGTCTCTTTCGGCGGCGATGAAGCCTTTACGATGAACAGCAGAACCTCAACAGTCACAGGGAACGAGGCCGGAACGAGCGGCGGTGTTCAATCTGGCGTCAATACTGGTTGGTGCCGGCCGCAATCGAACAAAACAAGCTTTTTCGTCAACGGACATCAGGTGATTCAAGACAATTGTCTTTATGAGATGAACTGTTCGGGGCCGGATGGATCGTCAAATACCCTGGGTAAGCTGATGTTTGTTGATACGGACGGTCGTGGGAGAGATGGCTGATACGAAGGCCCAGTTGAAAGTAACCATCTCAACTTCAGCGGATAATGCTGACTCCTACTTGCTGTTTCGGTAAAATTTCCGGAACAATCGTTCAAAATGAGATTTTTTGGCGCACCGAGAATGACATAAAAGCGAACCCCGAGCAATTCTGGAGTTTTTCTTTTGATAAACAATCACTTAGCGAAGACACACGAATACGAAAAGCAGTTGCGCTCAAGGCTGCCGGGCACACACATGCGTCGATAGCTGAGGCCCTAGATGTGTCTTTATCGACCGTGAAACGGTACATCAGAACGGGCGGAGGATCGTAGTGATGATGTCGGTGGCTTCTGCTATTGGAGCCTAAATACAGCATTGAGGCCTTTAATCTTGTGTCTGTCTGTAACTTAGCTGCTACGGAAGCGGGTTATTGATCCAGCGCGTCCCTGCTCCGTGAGACGACGTTGCCCTCGTGACTTCGATATTTAGATCGCGAAGACAAAGCTCGATTTTTTTCAAAGTCTCCAAGTTTATCGATTTCAATTCTCCCCGTTCAAGTAACGCGATAAATTTTCGGCCGACCTGAGCTTGCTCGGCCAATTTGTCTTGGGAAAGGTCGGCCAACCCCCGCGCAGCGCGAAAGGCTTGCCCTTCAAACGGGTCTGTCGTGACTGATGACCTCCATCGAATTCCAGCACCGTGTCCGTCTCTCGGATCAACAAATTCAACTCCGTGCAATTCGTAAAAGTCTTTCACTGCCAAAGCCGCGCCTGGCAGGCGTTGCCGCGTACCGTTCTCCAAAGTGATCAGAAATCGGCCAGTTAGCTTGCACGACGTCTCCACGTGGCTTTGGCTGTAACCAAGCAGAAAGCGAGCAGCTCGCAAAAGGGCCGGAAGTGATTGCATTCCTTCAGAAAATCGCTGGAGGCTGAAATGTCAACATAGACTGTTTTTCGATCCTTCATGTGAGTTTTCGATCTTTTTCTTTGCATTTCGATCCTGAATCGGTGTTCTTGGTCGCGTGGCAAGCGAATCATGAGGACATTCGATGACCGAAATTCTTTTCAAGTTTGAACGCAGAACTCCTTCGAAGGCTCCGCTGGATGGTGAAAGCAAGCAATCTGATTTGGCTTTCGCGTTCCACTGGGCTGACTCTATAGACCAGGTTCGACCTAGAATTTCCCGGCTGTCGCTTTCTGGGGGAGAAATGCAATGACACCACCTGACAACGCGGCTACTCAAACCGAATTGACTGATCTCGCCAACAAGCTGCGAGACCTGGCCTTCGCGCTAGATGAATTGAGTTCCGTCGGTCCTGCCCGAAAGCTTAAACTAGCTGAAAATGGTGAGCGACTGACCGATTGGTGGCATGCCCGGATTTTCAGGGACTACTGGGAATTCAGAGCTGAAGACCTCCCATATTTCATCGAGCAGATAGAAGAGCGTGAAGATCAGGATGACAAGCTCGTCGCATTGACCATGGCCTTACACCTTTATGTGCAGGCAGGAAGGCCAGCCGTAGAATTGAGAGCCCTTCGCCGAAAGGTCAAAGGATATTCGGAGCTGGAAGCTGTGATGAAGGAACGCCTTCGGCCTCCCAAACTTTCCGAGGCGGAGCGGAAATGGAAAAAGCAGGAGAGTGAATACAAGCGCCGACGCCGCGACCGAGAAAAGAGGGATGCGGAAATCTACGAGCAAAATCGGCAGTGGCTCATCGAGAACCACACCCAGATGCTAGACAATCGAGAAGCGGCGAAAGGGTCGGTTTGGCGTTGCCAGGTGAACCTTCATTCAGAAATGCGCAAGTCTGCGCCGGACAGGAACAAATGGGCCTATTCCAATTGGCGTGACCTGGAAGTGACCTACGGTTCTGCTGTAGCCCAATCGTTTCGAGATAGCATGGTGGCTTATTGGCGCGAGTATCAGCCGACACTTCGGTCTGAGGGCTTGGAAAATCCGAACAGCGTTCCGCATGCCATCGTGCTGGGGCTCAGTGGAATCGCCATTGAAAGCAGCGAAACCATCGATTGGCCGTCCGGGCTGACGAAAGCGGAAGCAGACCGAGCAGTGCGGTACGCATTGTGGGAAATGAATGGATTTCCGGCATGGCTGGTGAGTTTGAGCAAAGCGTTTCCTGAGATCGTTCATGACCGATTTGCAGGGGAGATCGAATGGGAAATTACTACATCTAGCAACGAGGTAGACCCCAATTACCTGTTGTCGGATTTGCTATGGCATGGCCATGACCTTCAAATCGGCCTCCCTCGGACGATTATCGACATACTTCAACGTCGACTGCCTAAGAACTACCGTAGCCTAGAAAATGCTCTTCTTATTGTTGTTCGTGATGAGATGATCACGGACAACGAAATATCTATATTTGCTTCCGACGTGATGGAGAAGACGTCAGATTTCAAAACCAAATCCTTCCTTGTTGCGCTCTTGGTCTCGGTTAATCCTGACCAAGGCATTGAGCGACTTCACGGCGTCCTTCGCGATCTCGACGATGAGGAATTGCGAACGGAGTTTTGTATGAATTTTGCCGTGCAGCTTTTGGGTGGCAGACGGTCTGGTGGTAAGTTTCGGGAAAATTACAAAAATGCTCAGCACTTGCGACAGCTCTATTTTGTCCTGCATGAGAACATCAAACGGAAGGATGACATCGAGCGCGCAGGGAAAGGCGTATATTCTCCAGGCCTCCGAGACGACGCCCAAGACGCGAGGAATACCGTTTTCAAGTTGCTGAGTGAGATTCCAGGTAAGGAGACCTACCTTGCACTCAAAGAAATCGCGGAGAACTATCCAGAAATCGAGACTCGGGCTTGGATGATGACCCATGCCGTAGGACGAGCTATCCAGGACTCAGATTTGTCCGCATGGCAGCCAAATGATGTGAAAGATTTTTCGCGCGAAGCCGAAGTCCTGCCTTCCGATCACCGACAATTATTCGACCTCGCGTGCTCGCGCCTTGTTGATCTCAAGGACGACCTTGAAAATGGTGACACAAGCATAGCCGACATATTGGTGAACGCGACCAAGGAAACGCAACTGCGCAACTTTGTAGGTGGATGGCTTCGAGACCGCGCCAAAAGCCGCTATGTGGTCCCACAAGAGGACGAACTAGCTGATGCGAAGAGGCCGGACCTTCGTTTCTTGACAACCGGCTTTGATGGCCCTGTGCCAACCGAAGTTAAAATTGCCGACCGCTGGTCTGGCCCCAAGCTGTTTGAACGCGTGGAAAACCAGCTGTGCAACGATTACCTTCGTGACAAACGATCATCGAACGGCATTTTTTTATTGTTGCGTAATGGAGAACAATCTTCATGGAGCCATCCAGTTAGTGGGGATAATCTGGATTTCAGCGAGCTTTGCGCGGCGCTGCAGGCGTATGCGCAGGGATTGATAGCCAGTCGCCTGGATATCGAAGCTGTTAAGGTAGTTGGGATTGATCTGACCCTGAGATCGATTCCAGTTCGTAAATCACGCAGAAGAAAAGCGCCTTGATACGCTGTTACACCCTTTGACTGCCCCGGCGACTACCGAGATTGCGGTCACTGCGATTTCTGCGCAACTGAGACCACCCCCGCAACATTGGTAAGCGAGATCGTAGGCATCAAAAGCCCAGCGCAAAGCCGAATTTTGTGAGGGTTTCAGGCGTGCAAAGGCTGACGACGCTCGATTGAGTGCCAAGGGCATCGATTCCTTGGCCCTCTGTCCCTTTTACGCCGTCGCAGATGTAACCTCGGTTATCCGGCAAGGCACAAATCGCATCGCTTTCTCGAAGCATCCTGAGAGAGCCGGTAATGTAATTAAGGCAACCGGGGAATTCCCGTGCCAGCACTCGCGGAGCATCTTCGACCGTCGTGTTGATCGAGTTGTCTGAGCAGATAAACAATGAATCCGCGCCACGCTCAAGCTTAAGAGTGTCATCAGAAAACCTTCTCTTGAGGTCGGCGAGGCTTCCACTCGGGCATCCAAGTTTTGACTGCAGGTCGATTTTTACGGCGGGCGGCCCGCCAAATGCACGTACCGCCCGCATGATGAGCGTACTGACGCCAAATCCGACAACTTCGGAAAAAATAATAGTGCCGATAAACACTAGCGCGGCAACTGTTGTCCTTCTCATGCCGCTGGGGCAACCATGTAGACAATACGGGCCCCCTCAACGGGGATTTCCAACCTCAGCCATCCGCTAACCTCACTTACACGACAAACGACACCGCCATCGCCGTCCTGCACGAACCCGCGCTTACGGTCGGCGAGTGCAGTCACGCAATTGGCAATGAGCGCGGCATTCTCCTTCAATCGACTGGTCACAATGTCTGCTATTTGTTTCAGGTCGACGGGGCCGCCCTCGACGGCCGATACTTGGAGGAATTTGTCGAACCTACTGTGTAATACATCTACCAACACGGGTGGGTTGGAGGCATTCCCGAAAAGTTCCATTGATGTGGTCTGCGTGGCCTGAGAGCCCTGTAAGCTTTCGACGACGATGTCGCACCAATTCAAGTCCTTGACCTCAGTAGACCAGCAAGCAGTCGCGTTTTTCACCCACGCACCATCAGCAGGTGGATCGTCGGGATCAAGATTACAGGTACATTTCTCACGAGTTGGGTTTTCTGCTCCTGCATCAACAGAATGACCAATCAACATGACAGCTGTAAAGAATACGCATAGTAACCGCACGATGTTTGCCCCCCAAAACCAACGGCAATCCTACAGATAGCCATATTAAGAGCAACGGCCAATGCGGAAACGTGAACGCCTGCAATGTCGAACGGCGATGTCCGCTGTTCTGCGTCGGTCAGAGTACAGGGCAAAAAGTTTCTCGCCTTCCCGTCACGGATGAGAAATGCCAATCAGGCCCAGCCCCGCACTGTGGCAGAGCGACCATAGCGGCGCAGACAGCTCAATCAACGCTTTCAACCTGGCGCAACGGTTGCAACCATCCCCAACCACTCTAGAGCCTCGGCGGGGCGACACCTGCATGTTCAGCTCAGACTGTCGACCTGCGACGGGATGCGGTGCTGCGCAGGCGAAATGGCTCCGCGCCGCGACTCGCCGCTACTACTCCAAATACAGCAGCCAGAAACCGCTGGAACGACCTCGAAATTGGGCAAGCCGTGGGGAGTAGGGTCAGATTCGATAGAATTCGCCGATCCGCGCCATTGTGCCGAGGAAGCGGACGCGATGTCGACCAGTTTGCACCGCGCCCGAACCACACAAGAGCCTGTATGAAAGACGACTTGCTTGCGTTCACGAAAATGTGATCGCGGAAAAGCACAAGGAGTTTTGGAGCGGGCAACGAATTAGGTTGAAAATCAAGTATTAAACAACTCCTTCTGAAGAAGAAGTTCATTGAAAATATAATACTAGAAAAATAAAAAATACGACATTTAATTCAGAAATGTTGACATTAAAGATTCGCATCAAAACTAAACATGGGTCTCGACGGTATTTACAAAACAAGCACAGTATTACAGCCTTCATCCCGCAATTGAATGCAGATATGTACCGCAAATAATTGAAAGTGCCTCACATTACCCTTTGTAGCCTGTAGGTAGGATGGAGCATTGAGATGAGAAAATACCAAAATAACCGCCACGCTGGTGGCGACGGCAACAATTCGGCTGGGCTCGATATGGCAATAGCCCGGGATTCAACACCGACGAGAACCGGTAAGAAAAGATTTCGCAAAGAAAATATACGGCAGGCTAAGCCGCAAGCCAAACGGACTCTACTCTGTCATTTTGCCAGCACGGAGGCATTTTCCAACCTGGAGACCACCGCCTTGCTGACGGCCCTGCACGATGAACTTCGGTCGATATTTCCTAGTCTAAAAGGCGATGGATGACCCCAGAAATAGCACTCAGAGATGGTCGCCGTTTTCACGCTTCACCAAAAGGTTGATTGGCATGTCTAGAAAAAAACGTATTCGACAAAGCGAAAATTCGTCGTCGGATAGCAGTTCCTCAAAACGCCTTTCGGTAGAGGCGAGGCGACAACAAATCGAAGCGCCAAGCTCGCGACCCTCTATCGAGAGCACGACCAATCCCGCCGTTTTTATCTATTGCCGAGTTTCCGACAATAAGAGTGTTAAAAGCGATCTCTCCATACCTGATCAGGAGCGTCAGGCCAAAGCGCGCGCAGCTGAGAACGGATGGACGGTTCGTAAAACGTTTATCGAGGCGGGGGTTTCTGCTAAAACTGCGGATCGGCCTCAGTTTCAGTTGATGATTGCCGAGGCTCTGGATTCATCAAAGCCGGTCCAAAAAATAATCGTTCACTCTATCAGCAGATTTGCTCGCAACGTCGAGGACTACAATCGCGTTACGAATCAACTGTACGAAAATGGCGTTGAAGTCGTCAGTCTGACGCAGCAATTTTCTAATGATACGGGTGGATTTATCGCAGAAACAACGACAGCTGTATTCGACGAGTATCATTCCAGGCGAACTTCGACCGATGTAACCAGAACCATGACGGCGATGGCAAAAGAAGGATACGCCGTCGGAGGTGTCCAGCCACTAGGCTATACGTTGCAAGCTGACGAGCTTAATCCGCGACGAAAACGCGTCGTAGTCGACGAGAATGAGAGGCCGCTAGCAGCGAAAATATTCCAGCTTGCTCTGTATGGCAATGGCGACGGTCCTGCGCTCGGCATCAAAGCCATCGTCAACTACCTCAATAGCGCGGGCTACCGCACTCGGTCAGGCGCGCCATTCTCGACCAACAACATACATTCAATGCTGACCAACCCCATTTATATGGGAAGAAAAGTATATAACCAAAACGCCAAGGCCAAACGATGGACGCCGGTAGCCGCTGAGATTGTAGAAATTCCGGTGCCGCCAATCATCACACCTGATGAGTTCGCCGAATTGCAGAAGCTGCTCCGCTCGAAAAATCCTCGTAAGGGAGCAGCGAAGACAGTGAGTAGTCCGCTCTTGCTATCTGGGCTCGTGCACTGTGAATGCGGGGCAACGATGACACTCCGCACAGGCACGGGCCGCTCGGGAGCGATTTATAGATACTATCACTGCTCCCGCGTTGCAAAACAGGGTCGTAATACTTGTAACGGGGCAACCGTGCCGGAACAGCAACTAGATGACTTCGTGGTGGAGGCGGTCATCGCGAATGTGCTCGTGCCAGATAGGCTGCGCGGCATTCTCGATTCGATGAACGAAAAGATTGCGGTAGCCGGGAGACGCGGTGAGGAGCGCGCGAATGAAATTCGAGTTGAATTGGAAGCCTCAGAGCGCGCGTATAGAAACCTATTGGCTGCTGTCGCCAGTTCCGAATCCCTTGGAAGCGAACCGATTTTGCTCAGCAAGCTGGCAGAATTAGAACGTGACCTGACTCGACACCGGAACGGTTTGAAAGTGCTGATGGCGAGCGGGGGAAACGATGTCTCGATCACCGAGCAGCAAATCAACTGGTTTTCGAATTTGATCATTAAGCGGCTGCGGAAATCGAACCGAGCCAGCATGAAAAGTTATCTTGCTGCAGTAGTTGCCCGCGTAGAAGTAGGCAGCGACGACATCAGCATCGCTGGCAGGCTATCTGATCTGAAAGGTGAGATTACCCGCGAAGCCAATATCAATGTCGGATTAGGCAGCGAAAACGCGGTTCGCAGATATAAACGCAATTGGTGCACCCGACAGGATTCGAACCTGTGACCTTTGGAATCGGAATCCAACACTCTATCCAGCTGAGCTACGGGTGCGTTCAGATGAGCACTTGTGGTGCGAAGCGGTACATAGCCTAGTCTGACGGCCGCATCAATGGTGAATTTGTGTTCGATCCACAGAAGCCTGCCTGCCGAAAAGGCGCCTCTAAAATAAGAGATTGTGGATATAGCTGTTTTATACCTATATTGTTTCAGGGGGAAATCATTCAATTGAAGAATTATCTTGTACCTATATGTTAAGAAGGGTAAAGATGAATTGTCATTGAGAGTCGGAACATGCCGGATTGTGGGATCGGGCATTGGTCACGGGAGGTTTGTAGTCTAGGGGCATGAGCAATCAACATTTTATTGGTGAGGGCGCCGGTGTTCGACAAGGGGTTGTCGATTATTCCGGGCTAGCCTATTCACTCGGCTTTCGCGTCAGGCGCGCGCAACTGGCCATTCTTCAGGACTTCCAGGATGTTCTCGGCGGCCATGATATACGGCCAGCTGATTTTTCCGTTCTGTCGATCATTGCCGGTAATTCCGGTATGAAGCAAAGCGACGTTGCCTCGACGCTGGCAATCCAGCGGGCCAATTTCGTGGCGATCGTCGATGGCTTGGAAGACAAGGGCCTTATCGAGCGCCGTCGCTCGGATACGGACCGCCGCGTCTATTTTCTTCACCTGACGTCCAAGGGCTCGGCATTTCTCGAAGAGCTTTTGCCGAAGTGGCGTGAGCACGAGGAAAAATTTGTTGGTCGCCTCGGCGGATCGGAAAAACGCGATCAGCTGATTGAATTGCTGAAGTCTATTTCTGAGTAATATCGATCATCATCAGGTCCGGAGTTATATCCGGACCTGAGTTATCGCAGTGAAATCCAACGAAATCGTCTATCTTTCGGAATGCCCGTTTCATTTTTTGCATGAATATTGCGGCTATCGCCTGTTCGGCCCGACGAACAAAATCTTTCTCCTACACCCGGATTTTCAAGATCTTGCCTTCAGCGCCTGATCTATCAATTGATTGGCAATGGTCATCCGGGTATGGGCAGCCTCCGCAAATAATGGATGAACCAGATCCGGGTGATTGAGCTGTGCAAACGCTCTCCGCTTGGCTTTCAAGCTTGAAGCCTTGTCATTATCAGCAATACCCAGATCCTCCGCGACTTCCTCCGGCGCAAGACGTGCGAGGTAAGCAGGCATTTCAGGGGGAGCCACCTCTTCCTCGGCCAAATCCACCTCGGAAACAGGTTGCTCATCGGGCATCAGCTCAAGATATTGCTCTTGCGCCCACGCCGCGGCGGCTTGTGGCACGTCGCTGTTTTCCTGAACGAAGCCGGTGTTCAATCCGGAGACGCGGTAGTGATTGGCCTCACCCTCAAGTTCGGCCTTTTCCGCCTCTTCATTGGAAAGCCGCTCGACGACGGATTGAAAGATCGATTGTCCAAACAACATCGCGCCTGTCCTGATTTGCCAAGAACTCTACAGCACAACGGACAAAACCGGAATTAGTTTCCAAAAGCCGGCGCGACAACAGGGTTAAAAGCTAAACGATCAGCCTGACAGAGCCCGAGGTTCGTCCTTCCTCCAGGTCGGCATGAGCCTGCGCCGCTTGCGCCAAGGAATAGCGCGCGCCGTCCGGCAGGCTGAAGCCGGTTTTCAGCATCTCGAACCACGCTTCGGCTGCTCGCCGGTATGCATCCCGATCGGCAAGGAGAGAAATGATGCTCGCCCGAATGAGCGATCGATTGACAAGGCTCATCGGATCGATGAGAGGCAAGGCGCCTGCAGTTTGCCCGATAGATGCCACCAGTCCGAAAGCACGCACGGCGCGCAGGCTTCCGGCAAGGGTGTCGCCACCCACACCATCGATGACCAGATCAACGCCCCGGCCCTTCGTCAGTCCCAATGTCGCATCGACAAAATCGCTTTGTTTGTAAAGGACAGCATGGTCGAGGCCGTGTTGTGTCGCGAGATCGGCCTTTGCCTGCGACCCGACAGTGCCGATAACTTTTGCGCCCTTCTTCTTCGCCCATTGCGTCAGGATCAGGCCAAGCCCGCCTGCGGCGGCGTGAACCAGAACCAGCTGCCCCGGCAACACGTGTCCAACGGTTTCAAGCAGCATATGCGCGGTCAATCCACGCAGAAACGATCCACCGAGAATCTCGTCATCAAGCTCCGCAGGCGGCTTTACCGCCATGAAGGCCGGAATGATCCTGCTAACCGCATAGCTGCCGGCTGGCAATCCTGCATAGATCACCCTGTCGCCAACCTGGAAATCGGCAACGTCATCGGCCACCTCTTCAACCACGCCCAAGGCTTCAACGCCCGGCACCGCCGACAAGGGCAAAGGATAGGCGCCGCTCCGGTGATAGATGTCGATATAATTGACACCAATCACCGTCTGCCGCAGGCGAATTTCACCTGGCTTGAGAGCAACTATGTGACGCGAAACCGGCTGCAAAACATCCGCTGCGCCAGGATATTTAAATTCCATGACCAAAGTCATCGGCTCACTCCCTGTGTGTCGCAGCCTCGCTGTCATACCAAGGCTTTTTGCCAAGCATTTTGGTATTCCATTTTCAGACATCTCAAGGCGAGGTGCATTTGCATCTTTTTGCATTGGTACATCTGGCAGGCTCATGTGCGATAGTGCATATTTCCGCACAGTAGATGTGGAGAAACGCACAAGTGAACTGGGATGATTATCGATGCTTCCTGACCCTCGCCAAAACGGGTAGCTTCTCACGGGCAGCACGCCTGCTTCACGTCGATCACACCACTGTTGGCCGGAGGGTTGCCGCATTGGAGGTGGATCTCGGTATAAAGCTGGTGGAGCGGCTGGCAAGAGAAGTCCGTCTGACGGCAGAGGGTCATGAGCTGGCGACCTTGGGACTACCTTTCGAAGAAGCAATGGCCAGCGTCGAACGGGCGGCGGCAGGCGGCGGTGCAGCATTGGCGGGACCTGTGCATATTTCCGCGCCACCCGGGCTCGCATCGCTCTTGCTGGCACCGAAACTGGTTTCCCTGCATCGTCAGTATCCTGAAATCGAAATCACGATGTCGAGTGACAAGGATTTTGCAAATCTCAATCGGCGCGAAGCGGATATTGCACTGCGGTTGTCGCGCCCGCTTTCGAACGGACTTGTCACCCGCAAACTCCGCGATATCCCTTTCTTCTTTTTCGCAAGCCACACCTATGACATCGCGGAGGATGACTGGGAATTTATCACCTACCTTCAGGCGGATGATATTTTGCCGCAACAGAGCTGGTTGATGCAGCATATCGGATCGAGAACCATCGCGTTGCGATGCAGTGATGCCGCGAGCCAGGTGCAGGCTGCCGCCGCCGGCCTCGGCGTGGCGCTGTTGCCGGATTATCTTGGATATACTGATGTGCGTCTCAGGAAATGTCCCAGCCAGCTCACGCCGCCACGGCGCGAATTATGGATGGTGGTGCATGACGATATTCGCCACGCACCACGGGTGCGGGTCGTGCTGGATTTCCTGATTGGCATGCTCGCCGTCACGCCCAATCTCGAATTACCACATGCATCAGAGGCCTGAGACATTCGAAAGCGGAATGGTTTTAAGGAGAAAATTATCCAGCAAACTTAAAGCATTACAGCGCCGCACGTTTATAAAACGCACGGCGCTGTATAGAAAGTCTCCGACCGCAAGCAACGGCAGTTCCAGCCTTCACCCCTGGCTCTGCGACTGACTTTGACCGGTTTCCGCAACGCTGACAGTCACGGACATGTCTTCGCCCGCCAGGCCAATGCGCATGCCGGAAACTGGTGCTGCGTCGGCGTAAGACAGACCAGAGGCAAGCCGCACATAGCGCGCGTCCGGGCAGACATTGTTGGCGGCATCGAAGCCGACCCAGCCGAGCGACGGCAGATGTATTTCCGCCCAGGCATGGGTTGCCGTCTGCTGTTCGACACCATCCATCATCAGATAGCCGGAAATATAGCGGGCGGGCAGGTTCATCAGCCGTGCTGCGGAAATCATCACATGGGCGTGGTCCTGGCAAACGCCCGTCCCCGCCTCCAATGCCTGCTCGGCGGTGGTTTCCGTCGTGGTCGCGCCTGTCTCATAGCGCACTTGGCTATGCACGCGCGCCATCAGGTCGTGCATCCTGGCCAGTTCGTTGTCGCCCGCAAGGCTTTTGACCAGATCGCGCACCAGCTTTCCGGCCTTGGTGCGCGGCGTATCGCGCAGATAGAGCCAAAGGGGCACATAGCCGGTATGGGCACCGAACACGCCAGCGCGATCCTCGGTCTTCACCTCTCCCGAGGCAACGATCCGCACGGACTTGGCATCCCCTTCAAAGGACACCAGATGGGTGTGATTGCCGAACTGGTCGTTGAACCCGGCTTCGACATTGGCGCCGTCCACCACGATCGTCCAGGACAGCACATGCAGGCCAGGGTTTTCGATCGGGGTCAGCCTGAGCCGCTGGAGCGAGAACTGCACCGGCTCGTCATAGCTGTATTCCGTCACATGATTGATTTTCAGACGCATCGCTTGTGCCCCGCTCAACTGTAGAATCGGTAGCCCTCGTTAATCTCATGCCCCAGCCGGTTGTTTTGGGAAATGAAACTATCGAGAAACTCGTGCAGGCCCTGATCCATGATCCGGGTGATATTACTGGAGCGCAGCGACGCACGAATGCTATCGGCTGTTTCATGGGCAGGCAGCCGCTCGCCATATTCCTTGCCGATATAGCCGAGATTACTGACGATCTTCTCATAGCAATAGGCCAGAGACCGCGGCATCTGACCGTTGATGATCAGGAAATCGGCAATATTGGCGGCAAGATAGTCGCCGTCATAGACCCAGCGGTACGATCGATGCGCCGAAACCGAGCGCAGGATCGATTCCCACTGGATATTGTCCAGCGAGGAACCAACCTGGTTTATCGATGGCAGCAGCACGTAATATTTCACATCGAGAATACGGCTGGTATTATCCGCCCGCTCAATAAATGTGCCGATCCGGGCAAAATTATAGATCTCGTTGCGCAGCATCGAGCCATGAAATGCACCCCGGATCAGGCCCGCCCGCCGCTTCACCGTATCGATGGTTTCCGGCAGGTCGGCGGATTTCAGCTTACGCGACAGAAGCTGCTTCAGCTCGATCCAGCATTCGTTCGTGGCTTCCCAGGTTTCCCGGGTCAGCGCGGTGCGCACCATGCGGGCATTGTTGCGGGCGCTGTCGATGCAGGACATCACGCTGGACGGATTGGCCGTATCGCGCAACAGAAAATCGATGGCGTCGGCCGCCGTCACTTTCGGATGGGCTTCCAGGAAAATATCCAGTACGTCGGCGCTTTGCAGCACGCCGGCCCAATCATCGTCAGTGGCGCCGGACCGGGTCAGCGAGACGCGCAGCCCCGCATCCACCAGACGCGCAATGTTTTCAGCCCGCTCGATATAGCGAAACATCCAGTAGAGGCCATTTGCAGTTCTTCCCAGCATGACCATCAGTCCTCCAATACCCATGTATCCTTGGTGCCGCCGCCCTGGCTGGAATTGACCACCAGCGAACCCTGCTTCAGGGCCACGCGGGTCAAGCCGCCAGGAATGATCTGCACCTTGTCGGAGACGAGCACATAGGGACGAAGATCGACATGCCGGGGCGCAATGCCCTTGTTGACCAGGATCGGTACGGTCGAGAGCGACAGGGTCGGCTGGGCAATGTAATTGCTGGGGCGGGTCTTCAGCTTTTCGGCAAACAGCGCCCGCTCCTTCTTGCTGGCGGTAGGGCCGACCAGCATGCCGTAGCCACCGGAACCATGCACTTCCTTGACAACCAGTTCTTCCAGATGCTCCAGCACATAGGCCAGGCTATCGGCTTCCGAACAGCGCCAGGTCGGCACGTTTTCCAGAATCGCCTTGCGGCCGGTATAGAACTCGACGATTTCAGGCATGTAGGAATAGATCGCCTTGTCGTCGGAAATGCCGGTGCCGGGCGCATTGGCAATGGTGATATTACCGGCGCGGTAAACGTCCATGATGCCAGGCACGCCCAGCGCCGAATCCGGGCGGAAGGTCAGCGGATCGAGGAAATCATCATCGACGCGGCGATAGAGCACATCAATGGCCTCATAGCCACGGGTGGTGCGCATCTTCACCTTGCCGTCGATGACGCGCAGGTCGGAGCCTTCCACCAGTTCGACACCCATCATGTCGGCCAGGAAAGAATGTTCGTAATAGGCGGAATTGTAGATGCCCGGCGTCAGCACCGCAACGCGCGGCTTACCCTTGCAGCCGGGAGGCGCCAGCGACGCCAGCGACTGGCGCAGCAGATAGGGATAGTCCTCGACCCGTTGCACCTTGTTCAGCTGGAACAGTTCGGGAAACATCTGCATCATGGTTTCGCGGTTTTCCAGCATATAGCTGACACCGGACGGCGTGCGGGCATTATCCTCCAGCACATAGAACTCGCCCTCGCCGGTCCGCACGATGTCGGTGCCGACGATATGGGTATAGACGCCGCCCGGCGGACGGAAACCGATCATTTCCGGCAGGAAGGCGACATTGTTCTCGATCAGCTCGCGGGGGATGCGGCCAGCCTTGATGATTTCCTGCTTATGATAGATGTCGTCCAGAAAGGCATTCAGCGCCAGAACGCGCTGCTCGATACCCTGGGCAAGCTTTCGCCATTCCTGGCCGGAAATGATCCGGGGAATGAGATCGAAGGGAATCAATTTTTCCGAGGAATCCTCGTGACCGTAAACGGCGAATGTAATGCCGGTCTTTCTGAAGATGGTTTCCGCATCCCGCGATTTTGCGATCAGATGCTTGGGGTCCTGACTCGAATACCAGTCAAAATATTTCTGGTACGGTCCGCGCGGGCTGCCGTCCGCCGTAATCATTTCATCAAATGCCAATGGCGCTATCCCCGTTTGTTTTAGCCATATGAATACAGTGCCTTTTACAATGCAAGAAGCGTGCTCAATTTGAATGAAATATTTCGATCCGCCAAAATCCTGCGAAAAAAGCCAAAAAACTGGGCGTTCGCCAGCGCTGTGACCAACCTCGCTTCAGGCGCCGGCGACAGCGCGCATAAATTCGATGCAACTGCAAGATTTATAAGCAGCCCCTTCGGGTTTCCCCACCACCATGTCTGAATGTTGAAACCATCAGCAAAAGGGAAAACGATAGAGGAACTGGCGCGCTGTCCTCGCCTCACATCAGAACTGATGAAGCCGTGATGCCGCCCCTTTTCCAGGCTAGTGGCTGCTCTATATTCAAGTCAACAAAACTTGTCTTGGCGGAAAAGCTGTATACAGACACGATAAACCATCGCCACCATACCAGACAACCGGGCTGCCGATTTGCCATTGTAGATGCACATAATTGTCGTGTTGAACCGATTCCGGTTTGACGGTTTATGCGCTAGCGTCAGGAATATTCGAATCACGACCAATCGCGTTGCAGAAACATCGATAAGCTATCCCGCGCATGTCGCAGACAGGATGCATTCAGAAACGGTTGTGAAGGTCATAACGACTGCGGAATTTGAAGAGTTTGCGTAACGGGTCCGACACATAAAAGACAGGTGCGCATTGCATGGATGAAAACGGCAGGGGCATAAATGGTATGAAGGAATTCGGCATGGGATATGACGACGCGTCAGGCAAACAAGCAATACTGACGCGGCGCGGATTGCTTGGCGGCATGGCGGCCACACTGGCGGCACCGTCTTTTGCACATGCTTTTGACGTTCCCGTTGAGCCACGCCTGCTGCACCATGACTATATGAAAATGCGCGAGCGGTTTCGCACCCGGTTGCTGCAAAAAGGCCCTGCCCCCGACAAATATGAGCCCTTGACCGCGCCTGCGGGCGCCAACCGGATTTTCTACCGTTCAGGGCGTGGCGGTGAACTGACCCTGGCCGCCTGGGTGTCCACCTATAAGCGCGAGCGCAAGCTGAAGCCTGCCGTGTTGTTCCTGCATGGCGGCAATGCCATGGGGGCTGGCCAGTGGGAACCGCTGAAAGGCTATGCGGACGCTGGCTATGTGGTGATGATGCCCTCCATGCGCGGTGAAAACGGCCAGATGGGGATTTTCTCCGGTTTCTACGACGAAGTGGATGACGTGCTGGCGGCAGCCGATCGGCTTTCCCACCTGCCCGGTGTCGACCGAGAACGGGTGTTTCTGGCCGGTCACAGCATCGGTGGCACGCTGGCCATGCTGGCCTCAATGAGCACCCACCGCTTCCGCGCCGCCGTGCCGATTTCCGGCAATCCCAACGCTTTCCGGTTTTTCAAGCGCTACCCCGAGGATATTCGCTTCGACGACAGCCGCCCACATGAATTTGAGGTGCGCAGCGCGGTCTGCTACGCCCACAGCTTCAAATGCCCGATAAAACTGCTGCACGCCGAAACCGAAACCAGTTTTGAGGACAATGCGGCCCTGCTTATAAAGCGCGCCCGGGCCGCCAACGCCATCATCTCGTCGGAACAGGTGGAAGGCAATCACACCAGCGAAATCCCCCATGCGGTGGAAGCCAGCATGCGGTTTTTCCATCAGGTCGCAGCGTGACGCCTGTTGCGCAAGTCCATAGATCGGAAGCGATCTAATAGGAAATTGCGCAGCGGCTTCAAACCGCGACACAGCCTTCACTGAAAGGCGCTCTTGCGTCTAAGTGCGCGATAAAGCGTGGCACGACTAATACCCATATCGCGTGCCGCTCCCTGGACGGTGACAGATCCACCGTGAATGGCACCACGCGCCACCTCCACATCCTGCGTCGTCAGCTTGACGGGCCGCCCTATGGCGCTGCCGCGCTGCCGTGCGGCTGACATGCCCGCCCGCGTTCGCTCGGAAATCAAACTGCGCTCGAACTGTGCGAGGGCACCCATGATGTGGAAAATCAGAACGCCGCCAGCCGAAGCCGTATCGATACATTCGTTGACGGAATAGAGGCCGATTTTCCGCTCTCCAAGTTCCGTGACCATCTCGATCAGATGCGACAAAGAGCGCCCCAATCGGTCAAGGCGCCAGATCACCAGCGTATCGCCTGGTTTGAGCGCAGCAAGCGCCTCCATCAAACCCGGCCTTTGCCGCGTGGCACCGGAGAGCCCCTGATCCGAAAAAATCCTCTCACATCCCGCCTGCGCCAACGCCTGGAGTTGAAGATCAAGATTTTGATCACTGGTGGAGACGCGAGCATAACCAATACGCATCAGGCAAAAACACTCATAAAAGATGATTTTTAAAGTCTCAAAGTTCAGATCAACAATAAGTGTATCATAACGGTTCCCTTTTAAGCACAACTAATGGGCGCATTCAATACAAAAAACGACCTTAAGGTGCTCATTTTTGGTGTTTTTTTTCTGGCAAGCAACAGCGGAGAATTGAGCATTAAAAGTAGAACGCAAACAATTTTCTATTTAGTTGTATATAATATTAAAGTATCCTGGGGTTGCATTTTTTATGTATCGGATTGCAAATGGGAACGCTTTCGAGACGGAGAAAACGTCCGAGAGCATCACATGACCACCAACCAAGGATTTAGAAAATATGCAATATTCTCTGTCTCTCGAATTCGATACCGATGTTTTGAGCCTGATCAAGGACGCAGGGCAGCGTGTGGCGATTGCCAAGCCGGTCGGCAATGGCGCTCCAAACGTGATCTGGGTCGATATCGACCCCTTTCAAGTCACAACCATCGAATGGGAAGAAAACTACTGGATCTATGCTTCGACCGACAGCGTTGAACATGGCGTTTCTATCAATAAACTGAGCGAAGTATCGCCAGGCCCGGCGCTGGATGGCGGCTATTACGAACTCACCAACAACAACATCTTCGGCCCGTTCCGGAAAAACAACAGCGCACTTGCTGTCAACACCGGCACTTTTGCGGCGATCAACAGCATGGACTACGACCGCTATTCGTCCCTGACCTTCGGTCTGGCTCAGGACGCCCTGGTTAACAAGAAGCTGCATGAGCGCAAGCCGATCTCGGCCCAAACGGTGCTCGCCACGCAGTCGATCCGTATGACGCCCTTCACCTATGTCTATGTCTGGCTGCAGGCCGAATTCCAAAGCCAGACGATCATCACGGAAATCGCTGGCACCCCAAGCGTCGCCAAGTTCGGCGGCAGCGTCACCGACATCGCCCTGAAATACGATCCGATCCACGGCATCTTCGGCCAGGTGTGATCCCCGACACGCTGAGCCGCAAAGGCCGCCTTCCCACCAAGCCACCAAGGCTCTCCTTTGCGGCTGAGCGTCGGCGGTCAGCATTCACACGCTTGAGTGCTGGCCGCCTGTTGATCACAATATTCACTACCCTGCTTCAACGCATGCCGGAAGCCGCCGGACGCAAGCGTCCGCACTCCGCCACTCATTCCTCAGGAGTCATTATGATCCATGTCCAAAGAGACGACAGTCTCGCCAATGTCATCGTCAATGCCGTTGCAACTGCCGCGCCACCGGCAGCCGTTGCCCTCGAGCCTGACGCAACGGGTATCTCTCCCGCATCCGTCACGATCACGGCCAATGGCTTCAGGTCGACCACCATCCAAAACCCGCAGGACAATATCTTGTATGTCGTTTCGGCTAATGGGGCCGACTTGGAAATCACTAATGTCCCAATCGTCGGATAGCCGAGGAGGACCAGCCCGCGCCTGATCCACAGGCGTACGGACGAACCAGTCGCTCATTCGTAGATGTGCCGGCCGAGCAAGGTTCGGCGGTAATAGCCGCCGAACCACACAACCCCGCCTGTAACAGAACGACCGTTTGCCATCCACCACCGGTATGCGGAAGGAAGATTGGATCATGCCAATCTGAAAATGCCTTTTTATGACCAACGCCGTGCTGACGCTCCATATTTACGGCGGCTTTCTGCAAACGTCGATCACCCACGCACCCACGCCACCATTCTATCACCGGAGCAGATAACGGCCAATCCCTGCGCCTCATCGCCACATCCTGCCCTCGCCCGTTGCCTCCCGCCGTCAAACCCGGCAAAAGAGGTGATGACAGTCGAGGGCAGGATGTGAGTGACGAGAACACCATCACGCTTTATGAAGCGATCGGCGGCGATGCGACCGTGAAGGCGCTGGTGCATCGCTTTTATCAGTTGATGGACACGCTGCCGGAGGCGGCGCATTGCCGGGCGATCCATCCGGCTGATCTCACCGAGAGCGAAGAGAAGTTTTACGATTATATCACCGGCTATCTCGGCGGGCCGCCGGTTTATATGCAAAAGCGTGGTCATCCCATGCTGCGGCGTCGCCATTTTGTGGCTGAGATCGGGCACCAAGAGCGGGATGAGTGGCTATTGTGTTTTCGCCGCGCCATGGACGAGACCATTGCCCATGAGAAGCTGCGCGAGATCATCTGGACACCGATTGAAAAGCTTGCCCATCATATGCAGAACAAGGAATAGCGCCATGAGCCTGCGCGCATTGAGACCTCTCCTGCTGATCTTGTCCGGCCTGTTCGGCGCCTGCGGCGTTGGGCTGGCGGCAGCGGCGGCGCATGTGACAGGGGCCAGCAATCTGCTCGGCCCCGCCTCCTCAATTGCGCTCACCCATGCCCCCGCCTTGCTGGGGCTTTATCTGGCCGGTGACCGGATTCGCACTGCCACGCTATCCGGCCTGGTGATCGGCCTTGGCGTGCTGCTGTTTGCCGGTGATCTCGCGGTCAAGCAATGGACTGGCCAGAGCCTGTTTCCCATGGCAGCCCCGACAGGCGGTATTGCGATGATGGTGGGTTGGGCGCTGTTGGCGCTCGGCGCGTTTTTGCTGCGCAGCTGATCAGTTGTTGCGGCGTGCCGCATTGCGGTGCCATTGCGGCGGTGGAAAATCGATCACCTCGGCTGACACCGCGTCGCGCCGCAACCCCTGCGCCAAATGCTGGGTGCGCGAAACGGGGCGTTCATGCAGGCCCGGCAGCCGGATAATCTCTGCCATCGCCACGTGTCGCTCCCGGCCATCCTGCTGCCGCTCATAGAGAGCGCCGATCAGCCCTTCCCCCGCCTGGTCGCCAAGCTTGTGCAGCTCGATCATCAGGGTGCCGTCATTGCCGTCATGCATGAAATATGTTCCTCAATTGCTGTCAGAGCGGTCGTTCAACGTCTGAAGCGCCCGTTCCAGGCTGGATTTCGAGCCATTGCGCAGCGGAATGAAGGTCTTGCCGAATTTCTTGCAGCCGCTCTTCACCCGCAGACACGCATCATGGCTGATACAGTCGATCGGGCAGAACACGCAGTCCACCGAAGGCAAAACGGTGTCGATGCGCGAAACGGCTTCCCGCAATCCGCCATCGTGGTGGATCAGCTCAGCGCCGAAATTCGTGGCGATCTGGCGCAGATGCGCCACCTGGCAATCGCGCCCACCGACATAGAGGAAGCTCTTGATATCCGCCTGGCCGCCTTTGTCATCAACCGGGGCAGCGGTGACAGCCCGCTTATCCGTCTGCTTCTTCTTTTTCGGCGCATTGTGTTTTGCCATGGACCGTCTCCTGTGTATGGCGGCGGCGTCTTGCCATCCTCGTGTGTGTGCAACCACCCTACAAAACATGAGTAAAAGAGTAAAGTATATAGTGGAGGATTTTCATCATGTTTTACCGAAGGACGTGCGGGCCAAGGCACGGCATCAAAATTCGATTAAAATCGTTTAATATCAGTGATTTGAACGATTTGCGGCATTGCGGCATATTCCAATTTTTACCGTTTGATAAATTTTTTATCCTGCGTTACGATTTTCCCAATCGCTTCGAACAAAAAAGAGGGAACTGCGATGCGAAAACTGGAACCGGGCCTCAAGGCCGGGCGGCTTGACGCTGCCGATTATGTGAAAAACTTCTCCGACCTGCATCCGCGCCTGGGCGACCATGAAGCGCTGGTTGCCTCTGACCGCTGCTATTTCTGTTATGACGCGCCCTGTATGACGGCCTGTCCGACCTCAATCGACATTCCGCTGTTCATCCGGCAGATTTCGACGGGCAATCCGACCGGCTCGGCCAAGACGATTTTCGATCAGAACATCCTGGGCGGCATGTGCGCCCGCGTCTGTCCCACCGAACAGCTCTGCGAAGAGGCCTGCGTGCGCAACACAGCCGAAGAACGCCCGGTGGAAATCGGCCGCTTGCAGCGCTATGCCACCGATCTGGCCATTGAACATGGCCACCAATTCTACACAGCCGCCGCCTCGACCGGAAAGAGTATTGCCGTTGTCGGCGCGGGTCCAGCCGGTCTGGCTTGCGCGCATCGGCTGGCCATGCATGGCCATTCCGTCACCATCTATGACACCCGCCCCAAGGCGGGCGGGCTGAACGAATATGGCATTGCCGCCTACAAGACCACGGATGACTATGCCCAGGCGGAAGTGGATTACATTCTCTCCATCGGCAATATCGACGTGCTGCATGGCCAGATGCTGGGTCGTGACTTTACCCTCGCCGAGTTGCAGGCAAAGTTCGATGCGGTGTTTCTCGGCACCGGCCTAGGCAATGTCAACATGTTGACCATTCCCGGCGCCGATACCAATGGCGTGATGGATGCGGTGGAGTTCATCGCCCATCTGCGCCAGGCGGACGCCAAAAGCGATGTGCCTGTCGGACGCGATGTCGTTGTCATCGGCGGCGGCATGACCGCCATCGACGCAGGCGTGCAGGCCAAGCTGCTCGGCGCGGAAAACGTTACCATCTGCTACCGCCGGGGCAAGGAGCATATGAACGCCTCGGATTATGAGCAGGATCTTGCCGCCTCCAAGGGCGTGCAAATCCGCCATTGGCTCCAGCCGAAAGAGGTTGCGCATCACGGCGGCCATGTCGCCTCGATCAGCTTTGAATATACCCATCTGGAAAACGGGTTGATGAAGGGCACCGGCCATACCACCGAGATCAAGGCCGACCAGATCCTCGTCGCCATCGGCCAGAAGCTCGACGCGGAAGGCCAGGACAGCCTTGCCATGCAAGGCGGCAAGATCGCCGTGGATACAGAGGGTCGCACATCACTTCCCGGCGTCTGGGCGGGCGGGGATTGCGCCTTCGGCGGCCAGGACCTGACGGTTTCCGCCGTTGCCATGGGCCGCGACGCGGCTGAAAGCATCAACCTGACGCTTGCTGCGAACGCCTCCGGCGTCAGCGCCGTCGCCTGAGCCGGAGGGATTGAACCATGGCTGATATCAGAAATAATTTCGTTGGCATCAAATCCCCCAACCCCTTCTGGCTGGCCTCTGCGCCACCGACCGACAAGGCCTATAATGTCGAGCGCGCCTTCAAGGCGGGCTGGGGCGGCGTAGTGTGGAAAACCCTCGGCTCGGAAGGCCCGCCAGTCGTCAATGTCAATGGTCCGCGCTACGGGGCCATCTGGGGGGCGGACCGCCGCCTGCTGGGTCTCAACAATATCGAGTTGATCACCGACCGGCCCTTGCAGGTCAATCTTCAGGAAATGAAGATGGTCAAGATGAACTGGCCGGACCGCGCCCTGATCGCCTCGATCATGGTGCCTTGCGAGGAAGAAGAGTGGAAAGCAATCCTGCCGCTGGTGGAAGAAACCGGGGCTGATGGCATTGAGCTGAATTTCGGCTGTCCGCACGGCATGTCGGAACGCGGCATGGGGGCCGCCGTCGGTCAGGTGCCGGAATATATCGAAATGGTGGTGCGCTGGTGCAAGCAATATAGCCGCATGCCCGTCATCACCAAGCTGACACCCAATATCACCGACATCCGCAAACCAGCCCGCGCTGCAAAGGCAGGCGGCACCGATGCGGTCTCGCTGATCAACACCATCAATTCCATCGTCTCGGTCGATCTCGACAGTTTCGCACCCAACCCCAGTGTTGGCGGCAAGGGCAGCCATGGCGGCTATTGCGGCCCGGCGGTCAAGCCGATTGCGCTGAACATGGTGGCGGAAATCGCCCGCGACCCGGAAACCTACGGCCTGCCAATCTCAGGCATCGGCGGCATCACCACCTGGCGGGATGCGGCAGAGTTTTTGGCACTCGGCGCTGGCAATGTGCAGGTCTGCACCGCCGCCATGACCTATGGCTTCAAGATCGTTCAGGAAATGATATCCGGCCTCAGCGACTGGATGGATGCCAAGGGCCATCAGAGCCTGGACGACATCTGTGGTCGCGCGGTGCCGAATGTTACCGACTGGCAATATCTCAACCTCAACTATATCGCCAAGGCGCAGATCGACCAGGATGCCTGCATCAAATGCGGACGCTGTCACATCGCCTGCGAGGACACATCTCACCAGGCGATCACCAGCATTGTCGACGGTGCGCGCAAGTTCGAGGTGATGGAAGACGAATGCGTCGGCTGCAATCTCTGCGTCAATGTCTGCCCGGTCGAAAACTGCATCACCATGGTCGGGCTGGAGCCCGGCACGCTGGACCAGCGCACCGGCAAGCCAGTCGATCCGAACTATGCCAATTGGACGACGCATCCCAACAATCCGATGGCGGTGCAGGCAGCGGAATAAGTCAAACCGTCATTGCAGTGACGTTGGCCTTCCCTTTGTGAATATCTCAAAGCCTTAATTGGCAGCGAATGAGAGTCTGTCAGGTTCAGATTAACCAGCCAGGCTCTCATTCGCTTTTTTCATTTGTCTTTTCGAGTTTCCACGCATGTCAGAACAAAAATGATGAAGATGGGTGTGAATTGCATCCGGTATTTTTAAATATTAGAAATATAAAAACAAAAGAAAACCTGCGAAACTCGGTCGGAAAATTCAGGAATTCTCAATTTTTTCATGAACTGATGCAGTCGTTATTGTATCCCGTGATTGACAACAATATCCATACAGCGCATTGCATCTTTATCGCGGATCGCACTTCATCCAGATAACATGATACAATATGCGTGGAATATACTGCATGAAAGCCCGTTTTTATCTATTGATCATTGGAGCAATTCCCCCAAATATTTCAGAATATCTTAGATTAAATTCAACAAAATCATAACTTTAAATTCTTCGGCACTTTCATTTTTTACAAAAAATATCGATAGCACCAATTGAAAATTCGATAAAATTTCGGAATGCGATATTTTTACCCAAAGTGAGGAATTTCAGAGAATTACTTTGCAATGAAATGGCCAAGCCTGCATAAGTATATTTGAATAAGAAGAGAGATCTATCCAGATCATCCAAAATGGGCGAAGCGACCAGGTTCAATCTTCGAAATGAACAGTGCATCTTACGCTCTACCGAGCGCGACAAAAGCAGGCAGAGAATTGGGATCGATTTTCGCAAAAATCCGACACGAAAACAATAAGATCGAAAGTCTGTCAGATGACATATGAGCCAGACAGACTCTAAAGCGCAGGACCAAAACATCGATATATCTGCACGTTGAAGAGTTTGATGATGAGCATTTCTGCCTGGGCCGGTAACATTGCGGGAAGTGTCAGGAAGCTTGCCAGCTTCTACTGGCCCGCTTTTATTGTGTGCGCTGCGGTTTTCGTCACCATTTTTGCAATCGAAAACCAAAATCGCAAAGCCTATCTGGAAGACAGGAAGGCCGCGATTACCGACAAGCTCAGCCCTGTGCGCGCCCGGCTGGAAGGCAATATCAAGGCTGACATCAAGATGCTCCAGGGCCTGCTTGCCGTGCTCGAAACCGAGCCGGATATGAGCCAGGCGCGGTTTTCCGCCATTGGCCGGCGATTTTTCTCCAGACCCGTGCGGTTGCGCTCAATCAGCCTTTCCTTCGACATGCAGACACGGCTGACCTATCCGTTCATTCTCAACCAGATTGGATATGACTTTACCGCCAACCCCCAGGAGCAAAAAGCCGCCTTGCAGGCCATGCGCAGCAATATCTATGTCATCACCGAGCCGATGAACCTGCCGAACACCGGCAATAGTCTCGTTATCTTTTACCCCATCGCATCATCGAGCCTGAACGAACCGGTCGGCGCGTCTGCGGACTTGCCCGATGACCAGACGTCCCTTCAGGATAAGCCCTTCAGCCATGGCCTGCTGCGCGGCACCGTCGATGTGGAGCGGCTGTTTCGCGAAAGTGGCCTCTATGACCTCGATATGAATGTTGCACTTTACGCCGACTCCGATACGCAAAACGCAACAAACACGGCGTTTTTTGGCGATCCCGCATTGATCGGCGCCAGTGCGGTGCGCATGGAGGTCAGCATTGGCGCCCAGTCCTGGGTGCTGGCGGCAGCCCCCAAGGGCGGCTGGCAACAACCCGCCAACGAAGTCTGGTTCCGCCAATTGGTGATGTTCATCCTGGCACTGACGATCATCACGCCGTTCCTGTGGGTCGCGCATCTGCTGATGGAACGACAGGCCAATATTGCCGAACTGAACGAGCAGGAACGGGAACTGCGTACCCTCTCACAACGATTGCAGATCGCGCTCGATGCCTCGCAAATCGGCGTGTGGGAAATGGATATCGGCAGCCTGGCCCTGACCTGGGACAACCGCATGCGCCAGCTCTACGACTGTGATCCGTCACGGCCGATCGAAACCCGTGAAGACTGGAGCAATTGTCTCCATCCGGAGGACCGGGAAAGTGCCAGCCATGCCCTGGCCACAGCCATCCGCACCGGAGCCAATTACTCGACCGAGTTCCGTATTCTGGATCGCAGCGGCCAGATACGCCATATCCGCTCTTTCGGCTCGATCTATCGCGATGCGGATTTTCGCAAGAAAATCGTCGGGGTGAACTGGAACATCACCGCCGATGTCAAACTGCACGAAGCCCTGCATGACGCCAAAACCGCGCTGGAGGCCCAGAACCACGAGCTGGAAAACGCCCGGCGGATCATGGAACATACCTCCCTGCACGATCCGCTGACCGGACTTGCCAACCGACGCTTCCTCGACCGGCACCTGGCAGACATCGAAGCCATCAGCGGTAGCGGTAAATCTGTGGCTCTGCTGCACATCGATCTCGACAGGTTCAAGGAGATCAACGACACGCTGGGCCATGCGGCGGGTGATGCGATGCTGCGCCATGCCGCAAGCCAGATCAACGCCCATATTTCACCGGGCGATTTTGCGGCACGCATCGGTGGCGACGAATTCGTGGTGGTCAAGCACGATAAGAGCAACCAAACCACAGCTCGCATTCTTGGCGAAGCCCTGATCGATGCCATCAACCAGCCGATCCATTGGGAGGGCCAGGAATGCCGTGTTAGCGCCAGCATCGGTATCGCCCAATCCTACAACAGCCACCCCCATCTGGAACAGGCATTGATCAATGCCGATATCGCGCTTTACGAGGCGAAACGGCGCGGCAAGAACCGGCTGGAATTCTTTTCCGACACGTTGAAGGAAGCGACGCTTTCCACCAAGCGCACCGCCGATGCTATTCTGCGCTCACTGGCCGATCACGATTTTATCCCCTATTTCCAGCCGCAATTTAACGCGCACACCATGCAGATCACCGGTGTCGAGGCGCTGGCGCGCTGGCAACATCCGCAGCTTGGCCTGTTGCCGCCCATCGCATTTCTTTCGGTTGCCGAAAGCCTGAACGTCGTGGCCGCCATCGACAACAGCATTCTCGAACAATCCCTTACCGAGGCCCGGCGCTGGCAGGAGCATGGTCTGGACACACCGCATGTCTCCGTCAATATCTCTGCCCAGAGATTGTTCGATGATGGGCTTGTCGCCCATCTGCGCGATACACCGCTTCCCGCTGGCGGCCTTGCCTTCGAACTGCTGGAATCAATCTCCTTTGACGACAAGGCGGAAGCTGCGGCCACCGCCATCAGCCAGATCAAGATCCTCGGTATCGATATCGAGATCGATGATTTCGGCACCGGCTATTCCTCGATCCTCAGCCTTTTGAAGCTCTCGCCCCGACGGCTGAAAATCGACAGGCAATTGACCCAGCCGATCATCGAGAGCAAGCAACAGCGACGGTTGATCGGCTCCATCGTCGAAATTGGCCGTTCGCTTGGCATTGAAATCATTGCCGAAGGCGTGGAAACCATGCAGCACGCCGAAATTCTGCGGGATCTCGGCTGTCATACCTTGCAGGGCTATGGCCTCGCCCGTCCCATGAACGGCGACGACCTGTTCGCGCTTTTGAAGCGCCGATCTCTCGACCGCAAACAGGATGCCATCGCGCTCTGATGCTTTTTTGAAATGCCTCACTTTTGAACGGAAAAGGGGTCGCCTCGCTTTGCCCTGCATCGTATAGAGAGGCTTGGCGCGACATGCGTGGCCGCCATTTTGCCTATCATTCACAAAGACCCAATCCGTGACAGCATCGACGATTTCCCCCTTGCCTGAAAAAGACAATATAAGAGACAGGCATAACAGCCATGCCCGTGGCCGCGAGAAACTGAAGGCCCATCTGGCCGTTCTGCTGTTTGCCGTATTGCTCGCCACCTCCTTTTCCTTTGGTGGCATGGCGACCCACATGATCGATCCGATTGCGGTCCAGGCCCTGCGCTATATCGTCACCATCGCGCTGACCGCTTTCCTGTGCTTCCGCATCAAGCGTTATCCGCTCAAAGCGCCGCGTCGCCCGGTCCGCTTCGTGATTATCGGGGCGCTGATGGCCACCTATATGATCAGCATGTTCATCGCCCTGCAATTTACTGCCCCTGTGGCGACCGGAGCGATCTTCACAATGATGCCGCTGATGAGCGCAGGTTTCGCCTGGCTATTGATGCGCCAGAAAACCCGTGGCCGGGTGATGGTCAGCCTGGTGATTGCCGCCATCGGGGCAATCTGGGTGATCTTTCGCGGCGATGTGCAGGCGTTAATCCATTTCGACATCGGCAAGGGCGAGCTGATCTACCTCGTCGGCGTCACCGCGCACGCCATCTATGTGCCGCTGCTGCGTAAATTCAACGAGAACGAACCAGCGCTGATCTTCCTGCTCTGGTCGGCGGTGGGGACGCTCGCCTTCATGCTGGTCCCTGGCCTGCCCCGGCTGATCGCCCTTGATTACACCTCGATTTCCTGGCTTGGCTGGGGTCTGGTGCTTTATCTGGCGGTCGTGACGACGCTGATCACTTTCCTGCTGCTGCAATATGCCTCGCAGCGCCTGCCCGCCCCCAAGGTGCTCGCCTATAGCTACCTGACGCCGAGTTTCATCATTCTGCTGGAAGGCGCCATGGGCCATGGCTGGGCGCCGCTGGCGGTGTTTGCCGGGGCGCTGATCACAGCCGCAGGACTTCTCGCCATGGCCCTGCTGCCGGATTGATCCGGCCTCGCGTTCAAATTCCCGGCTGGAGACCTCGCAGGAACAGGCCTTCCAGAAACCGTGCGGCATTCTCGAACCGGTCGTCTTCCGCCGTCCCTGCGCCCAGCACGGCACGCACCTGCACGTCGAAATCGGCGTAATGCTGGGTGGTCGACCAGATCGAAAAAATCAGGTGATAGGGATCGCAGGCGACAAGCTTGCCCGCCATGATCCAGCTGCGGATCACCTCGGCTTTCTCATCGACCAGATCTTTCAACGGTCCTTTCAGCACATCCTCGATGATTGGCGCGCCCTGGAGCACTTCATTGGCAAACAGCCGGCTTTCGCGCGGAAAATCGCGGGCCATTTCCAGCTTACGGCGGATATAGCTGCGGATCTCCTCCTGCGGATCACCCTCGGCATCAAAGGCGCGCAGCGGCTCCAGCCACGTTTCCAGCAGCCTGTCCATCAACAGCCGGTGCATCGCCTCCTTGGTGCGGAAATAATAGAGCAGATTGGGTTTCGACATGCCCGCCACCTCGGCGATCTGGTCGATGGTCGAACCGCGAAAGCCGCGCATGGAAAACACGTCCAGCGCTGCCTGCAGGATGACCTCCTCCTTTTCCTCCTGAATCCGGGTCCGCCTCTGCGTCTTCGATGCCCTGGCAATCGCCATGCTCTCTCCCTGTCTTCCCCATGCCTGCCTGCGCCTTGCTGCTTCCAACCCTGCCCCGGAAGCAACCAGACGCGCCTCAAAAAAAATAGGCGAAAGCTTTGACCGAATTTTTCGCGTTTTTCGGCTTGAGTGCTACGCCGGAAGTTGTAATGTTTACCAATCGGTCAAATATCAATCACTGCCCTCAGAAAGGCAATGGTTGAGACCGAAACAAAGGCTCAAAAATAACAAGAGCTAACAATGATGGGAACAGCGGTTTTCGATGGGCATCGAAATCCCTGCACAAATTAGGAATGATAAAATGACGGCTCACCCCGGTGCGAACCTGCGCGTAAATGCTGACCGGCTGTGGGACAGCCTGATGGACATGGCCAAGATTGGCCCCGGCATTGCTGGCGGCAACAACCGCCAGACCTTGACCGACGAGGATGCTGAAGGCCGCGCCCTGTTCCAGCGCTGGTGCGAAGCGGCAGGCATGACCATGGGCGTGGACCAGATGGGTACGATGTTTGCCACCCGCCCCGGCACCGACCCCGATGCCCTGCCCGTCTACGTCGGCTCCCACCTCGACACCCAGCCCACCGGCGGCAAATATGATGGCGTGTTGGGCGTGCTGGCGGCGCTGGAAGTGGTGCGTTCCATGAACGATCTTGGCGTCAAGACCAAGCATCCGATTGTTGTCACCAACTGGGCCAATGAAGAAGGCGCGCGCTTTGCCCCCGCCATGCTGGCCTCCGGCGTGTTTGCCGGCATGCATACGCTGGATTACGCCTATTCGCGCAAGGACCCCGACGGCAAAACCTACGGCGATGAGTTGAAGCGCATTGGCTGGCTGGGTGAGGAAGAAGTGGGGGCGCGGAAAATGCACGCCTATTTCGAATATCACATTGAACAAGGCCCGATTTTGGAGGCCGAGAACAAGCAGATCGGCGTTGTTACCCACTGTCAGGGTCTATGGTGGCTGGAATTTACCCTCACAGGCCGCGAAGCGCACACTGGCTCCACGCCGATGAACCTTCGCGTCAACGCTGGTCTGGCCATGAGCCGGATTATTGAGATGGTGCAGGACGTGGCGATGAGCGAGCAGCCGGGCGCCGTCGGCGGCGTCGGCCAAGTGTTTTTCTCACCCAACTCGCGCAATGTGCTGCCGGGTAAAGTGGTGTTCACGGTGGATATTCGCACGCCGAGCCAAGAGAAGCTGGACCGGATGCGGGCGAAGATTGAGGCCGAAGCGGCAACAATCTGCGAAGCGCTCGGCGTCGGCTGTTCGGTGGAAGCCGTCGGCCATTTCGACCCCGTCAACTTTGATCCCGCGCTCGTGGGCCGCGTCCGCGATGCGGCTGAACGCTTGGGTTACAGCCACATGAACATCATTTCCGGCGCTGGCCACGATGCCTGCTGGGCAGCACGAGTTGCGCCGTCCACCATGATCATGTGCCCTTGCGTGGGCGGGCTTTCGCACAATGAGGCGGAAGAGATTTCCAAGGATTGGGCCAGTGCGGGGTGTGATGTGTTGTTGCATGCGGTGTTGGAGACGGCGGAGGTTGTGGGGTGATGACAGCATGATCGTTTCGATCTGCCGCTTACCCCCCTCTGCCCTGCCGGGCATCTCCCCCTCAAGGCGGGAAATCAGATAGACGATACGCCCAATCCTCCGACACACGATGCGCTCTAATCCCCACAGCATAAAATAGGGGTGCGAGGCAAACCACAGATCGATCTCCCCCCTTGAGGGGGAGATGGCTGGCAAGCCAGAGGGGGGGGGGGTAAGCGGCAAATCGAAATGCTTGAATGATAACCAAAACAAACACGGGTGAACACACATGAGCACAGTCATCAAAGGCGGCACCGTCGTCACAGCCGATCTCACCTACAAAGCCGATGTGAAGATCGAGGGCGGGATCATCACCGAAATCGGCCCCGATCTTTCCGCCGATACCGTGCTGGACGCCTCCGGCTGTTATATCATGCCGGGTGGCATTGATCCTCATGTGCATCTGGAAATGCCGTTTATGGGCACCTATTCCGCCGATGATTTTGAAAGCGGCACCCGTGCGGGTCTGGCTGGTGGCACCACCATGGTGGTGGATTTCTGTCTGCCCGATCCCGGCCAGTCACTGCTGGAAGCGCTCGCCCGCTGGGATAATAAATCCACCCGCGCCAATTGCGATTATTCCTTCCACATGGCCATCACCTCATGGGATGAGCGCATTTTCAACGAAATGCAGACCATTGTGCAAGACAAGGGCATCAACACCTTCAAACACTTCATGGCCTATAAGGGAGCCTTGATGGTGAATGATGACGAGATGTTCGCCTCCTTCTCGCGCTGCGCCGAGCTGGGCGCACTGCCGCTGGTGCATGCCGAAAATGGCGATGTGGTCGCCGCCATGTCGGCCAAGCTGCTGGCTGAGGGCAATGATGGGCCAGAGGCGCACGCCTATTCCCGCCCGGCTGAAGTGGAGGGCGAAGCCACCAACCGCGCCATTATGCTGGCCGATATGGCGGGCGTTCCGCTCTATGTGGTGCATACGTCTTGCGAGCAGGCCCATGAGGCCATCCGCCGCGCCCGGCAAAAGGGAATGCGCGTCTATGGCGAGCCGCTGATTCAGCATCTGACGCTTGATGAGAGCGAATATTTCGACAAGGATTGGGACCACGCCGCCCGCCGGGTGATGTCGCCGCCGTTCCGCAACAAGCAGCATCAGGATAGCCTCTGGGCTGGCCTGCAATCCGGCTCGCTGTCTTGCGTTGCCACCGACCATTGCGCCTTTACATCAGAGCAGAAGCGGTTTGGTGTCGGCAATTTCACCAAAATCCCCAACGGCACGGGTGGTCTGGAAGATCGCCTGCCCATGCTGTGGACCTATGGCGTGGCAACGGGCCGCTTGACCATGAACGAGTTCGTGGCCGTCACCTCCACCAATATCGCCAAAATCCTCAATATCTATCCGAAAAAGGGCGCGATCCTTGTGGGGGCCGATGCCGATATTGTGGTGTGGGACCCAAAACGCTCCAAGACCATCTCGGCCAGCAACCAGCAATCGGCCATTGATTACAATGTGTTCGAGGGCAAAACCGTCACCGGACTGCCGCGCTTCACGCTCACCCGTGGCGTGGTGGCGATTGAGGAAAGCACCGTGAAAACGCAGGAAGGCCACGGCAAGTTTGTGAAGCGTGAGCCTTATCCGGCGGTGAGCAAGGCGCTGTCTACGTGGAAAGAACTGGTGTCGCCGCGTAAAGTGGAACGCACCGGCATTCCGGCAACGGGAGTGTGAGGATGAGCAAAATCAGGATGGTGAAGGCTTATTTCATCGCCGTTATCGCGGGGATACTCGTTGTCGATGTCATCATTCTAACACTATTTTTGACTGATTTCATTTTAGTAGAAAAAAGCTACTTTTTACCATCTGAAATATTTTCCGGATTCTGGGGTTTAATTATATTATTGTTACTTATATTTGCATACGAATTTCCAATAGCTGCAATTACCGCAGCACCGTTTACGTTGGCATGTATCTTTCTTATTGGAATTACTTGGGATTCAACTCATAGAAACTCAATTATTCTAGGTGCGCTTTGCCCAATAGCATCAATATCATCTTTCAGTATAATTTTTATAATGCCTATGACAGCCGCGGCCGACACTGAAAAATACAGATTTAACGAGTATATTTTGCCAGCCCTGGCTTTAAGTATTCCGTTGATCCCAAGCGGTGCCGTCGCCGGATCGGTCTTCTGGCGTATGGGTCTGCGCCCAAAAGCACCTCAAAATCAACCCGTTCTTCAAAATCAATGATGAGACGTGGACGACCATCATGACAGACAACCCCTACTCCGTCGTCTCCGCCAAAGACCTCTGTCTGACCTTCCAGACCAATGATGGGCCGGTGCATGCGCTGTCCAACGTGGATCTGGAGGTGAAAAAGGGCGATTTCGTTTCCTTCATCGGCCCATCCGGCTGTGGCAAAACCACGTTTTTGCGCGTCATTGCTGACTTGGAAAAGCACACATCCGGCACCATCACCGTCAATGGCATGACGCCGGAAAACGCCCGCAAAGAGCGCTCCTACGGTTATGTGTTTCAGGCGGCAGCGCTCTATCCGTGGCGCACGGTTGAGCAGAACATTGCCCTGCCGCTCGAAATCATGGCCTATAGCCCTGATGAGAAGAAAAAGCGGATTGAGCAGACGCTAGAGCTGGTCAATCTCTCCGGCTTTGGCAAAAAATTCCCCTGGCAGCTCTCCGGCGGCATGCAGCAGCGCGCTTCGATTGCCCGCGCGCTGGCGTTTGATGCTGATCTGTTGTTGATGGATGAACCCTTTGGGGCGCTGGATGAAATTGTCCGCGACCACTTGAACGAGCAATTGCTAAAACTCTGGGATCGCACCAACAAGACCATCTGTTTTGTCACCCACTCGATTCCAGAGGCAGTATATCTCTCCACCAAAATCGTGGTGATGAGCCCCCGGCCCGGTCGCGTCACCGATGTGATCGAATCGACCCTGCCACGGGAGCGGCCGCTGGATATTCGTGAAAGCCCGGAGTTTCTGGCCATTGCCCATCGGGTGCGCGAAGGTCTGCGGGCGGGGCATAGTTATGAGGAATAGACTTCTCCCCATTCTCACCGTCATCCTTGCCATCCTGATCATCTGGCATGTCTTTGTGGTCATTCTCAACGCGCCCTTCGTGCGCGATCAGGCAGCGCGGGCGGGGGAAACCATCACCACCGCGCAAGTGATCGAGCAGACCTTCAATCAGGAACGCCCGGTGCTACCTGCTCCGCACCAGATTATTGCCGAGCTGTGGGATACGGTGATTGATAAGCCAATTACCTCCAAGCGCAGCCTTGTCTACCACGCATGGATCACCCTTTCCGCCACCCTAATGGGCTTTGGCATGGGCACAGCGCTTGGCATTTTGCTGGCCATTGCCATTGTGCATAATCGCGCCGTCGATAAATCGCTGATGCCGTGGGTGATTGCCAGCCAGACTATTCCCATCATTGCCGTGGCCCCGATGATTATTGTGGTGCTGAACGCCATTGGCATTTCAGGCCTGATGCCAAAGGCGCTGATTTCCACCTATCTCTCCTTCTTTCCAGTGGTGGTGGGCATGGTCAAAGGTCTGCGTAGCCCGGATGCTATTTTGATTGATCTGATGCGCACCTATTACGCCAGCAACACCCAGACATTTTGGAAACTGCGCATGCCCGCCGCCATGCCCTATCTGTTCACTTCGCTGAAAGTGGCCATTGCCATCTCGCTGGTGGGAGCCATTGTGGGGGAATTGCCAACCGGCGCTGTCGCGGGCCTTGGTGCCCGGCTGCTTTCTGGCTCTTACTATGGTCAGACGGTGCAAATCTGGGCAGCGCTGTTTATGGCGGCAGGGTTGGCGGCTTTGTTGGTGGCCATCGTCGGGCTTGCCCACACGGCAGTGTTAAAACGCATGGGAGAGCGGGCATGAGTGGCTATCTGCTGTTTGCGCTGATCTTCTGGCTCACCGCCTGGGGCGTGAATGAATGGCTGGTGCGCCAGCATTTCGCCGCCCTGCCTGCCCAGCGCGCCGCCAATATTGCCGTGCCGCTGCTGTTTGGCATCACGCTGCTGGTGATTTGGGAATGCATGGTGCGCGGCTTTGATATCCCCTCCATTCTGCTGCCCGCCCCCAGCATGATCTGGACCCGGCTGATCCACTCCCTGCCCATCCTCTGGGCCGATTTCCAACAGACCTTTTTGAAATCAGTGATCACAGGCTATGTCGCAGGCTGCGGCCTTGGCTTTATCGTGGCCGTGCTGATTGATCGCTCCCCCTTCCTGAAACAGGGCCTGCTGCCGATTGGCAATTTCGTCTCCGCCCTTCCCGTGGTGGGCGTGGCCCCGATCATGGTGATGTGGTTCGGGTTTGATTGGCCGTCCAAAGTCGCGGTCGTGGTGATCATGACCTTCTTCCCCATGCTGGTGAACACCGTGCAGGGCCTGTCTGCGGCCAGTGCCATGGAGCGCGACTTGATGCGCACCTATGCCGCCAGTTGGTGGCAGACGTTGATCAAGCTCCGGCTTCCCGCCGCGTGGCCGTTTATTTTCAACGCCTTGAAAATCAATTCGACACTGGCACTGATCGGCGCGATTGTGGCGGAGTTTTTCGGCACACCCATCGTTGGCATGGGCTTTCGCATTTCCACCGAGGTTGGCCGCAGCAATGTGGATATGGTCTGGGCCGAAATTGCGGTAGCGGCGCTGGCGGGTTCGGTTTTCTATGGTTTGGTGGCGCTGGCTGAAAAAGCCGTCACCTTCTGGCATCCGTCTGTCCGTGGTGGGCAGGTAAGATAAATCGTTGATAACACAAGAGAGGGAACGATCATGAAAAGCAAAATCACCACACTCCTCATGGCCGCCAGCATTTCCATGCTGGCTATGCAGGCCCATGCCGCAGATAAGCTGACCCTGCAATTGAAATGGGTCACACAGGCGCAGTTTGCTGGGTATTACGTCGCCAAAGACAAGGGCTATTACAAAGAAGAAGGCCTTGATGTGGACATCAAGCCCGGCGGCCCGGACATTGCGCCTGCGCAAGTGCTGGCTGGCGGCGGTGCGGATGTGATCGTCGATTGGCTGCCATCCGCCTTGGCCACCCGCGAAAAGGGCGTTCCACTGGTCAATATCGCCCAGCCGTTCAAGCATTCGGGCATGATGCTGACCTGTCTGAAGGAAAGCGGCGTCAAGACACCTGCCGATTTCAAAGGCAAGACACTGGGCGTGTGGTTCTTCGGCAATGAATATCCGTTCCTGTCATGGATGGCGCATCTGGGCATCAAGACCGATGGCAGCGCCGATGGCGTGAAGGTGCTGAAACAGGGCTTCAACGTTGATCCGCTGTTGCAAAAGCAGGCCGCCTGCATTTCCACCATGACCTATAATGAATATTGGCAGGTGATTGATGCCGGCATCAAGCCCGATCAGCTGATCACCTTCCCCTATGAGAAGGAAGGCGTTGCCACGCTGGAAGACGGTCTCTACGTGCTGGAGCCGAAGCTGAAAGACCCGGCCTTCAAGGAAAAGATGGTCAAGTTCGTCCGCGCCTCCATGAAGGGCTGGAAATGGGCTGAAAAGAACCCGGACGACGCAGCTGGTATCGTGCTGGACAACGACGCCTCCGGTGCCCAGACCGAAAAGCATCAGAAGCGGATGATGAGTGAAGTGGCCAAGCTGACGGAAGGCTCCAAGGGCGCGTTGGATGAGGCCGATTACAAGCGCACCGTGGCCACCCTGCTCGGCGGCGGTTCCGATCCTGTCATATCCAAGGAACCCGTGGGTGCTTATACCCATGAAATCACCGATGCCGCACTGAAATAGGCAGATCCAACTTTCAATTTTATCGTGTATTCGCCGCCAGGATTCTCATCCCGCTCCCTGGCGGCGGGTTTGCCAGAGGCTGACCGGGCCACCCAGCTGAGCCTGCTCTAACCCTCTTATTTCATGGGATTTTCATATTGGCACAGGCCCGACCACCGCGTGCGGGCAAAACCGGGTTTACCACACAAGCCGATCCGCAATCAGGTCGAAGCCGCTCGTTTCCCTTTAACTATTATTGCAATGCAACCCTCTTGCTGCACCGGCTCTATCTGCGGCGGGATTGCGCTGCAACCGCCCGTGTCGTAACGTAACCCTATTAAAAACCCGGGTTTTCCGTTGATCGGCAAACCTGACATTGTATTTAAAGCCATTTCGATAATATTAGCGTATTGTGGGTTTTCCATAGATCCCAAATAGATCCCAAGGGATTTGAATAGACATGTTTGAAATCGTATCGTCGGTCGCAACACGCCCCGGGAAAAAGGCTCGCGCCCACCTAGCCTTTGTCCGCAAGGCCTCGAGCCAGCGTGACAGGTCGCGCCGTAATCGATCGGACACTGGGAGGATACCTGAGGTGACGGACAGCAGGGTTGGAACTTTGCACGTGAGACCGATCATCCTCGTTCTGGCGCTGCTGCTATCGGTCAGCCAGGGCGGTTTTATATCTGCCGCGAACGCGCAATCTCCCGCACCCGCAGCCAGCACCGATGCCCAGCTCCCGGCCATCGTCGTTGCCAAAGCCAGCACCCAGAGCCTGACCGACAAGGTGATCGGCACCGGAAGCATCAAGGCGGTGGAGGAAATTTACATCCAGCCTGAAGTGGATGGAATAGCCATTCGCAATCTCCTGGCCGATGTCGGCGACAAGGTGAAGGCGGGTCAGGTCCTGGCGACGCTGGACGGAGACAGCCTGATCCTGCAAAAGGCGCAGTATGCCGCCAATCAGGCCAAGGCCGAGGCCTCGCTTGCGCAATACAAGATCCAGTTGATTGATGCTCAGGCCAGTGCCGCAGAATCGGAACGGCAATTGGCGCGCGGCCAGTCGCTGGTCTCGGGTGGCACGATTTCCACCGCTCAGGTCCAGCAATATGAGACCTCCGCCATCAATGCCCGCAACAAGGTGGACAGCGCCCGCCAGTCCATCGCCATTGCCGAGGCAGAGTTGAAAGTGGTGATCAGCCAGGTCGCGGATCTCAACCTGAAACTGGCCCGCACCGATATCAAGGCGCCGTTCGGCGGGTTGATCACCGCCCGCAATGCCCGCATCGGCGCCATAGCTGCCGGCTCCGGCCAGCCGCTGTTCACCATTATCCGCGATAGCAAGATCGAGTTGGTGGCCGAAGTGTCCGAAAGCGATATGCAAAAAATGCGGATCGGCCAACCGGCCGAAATCGCCATTGCCGGACAGGCAACGCCGATCAGCGGCCATGTGCGGCTGATCTCTCCCGCCGTCAGCCCGACCACCAGGCTCGGCGAGGTGCATATTCTGCTCGATGATAGCGATGCCGCCCGTCAGGGCATGTATGCCAGTGCCTTGATCACCATCACCTCCGCCTCAGGCATTGCCCTGCCCTTGTCCGCAATCGATAGCGGCAAGGCCGGAAGCTTTACCCGCGTCGTTGATAATGGCGTGGTCCGGCAGGTGAAAATCGAGACCGGCATTATCGAAAACGGCTTTATCCTGGTGACATCAGGCGTCAAGCCGGGCGATCTGGTGGTGCTGAAAGCAGGGGCTTTCGTGCGCGATGGCGACAAGGTCAGGCCGGTGCTCGAAACCGTGAGCCAGACCGGCGCAATATCCAACTGACGAGGCAAGACGATGAATTTCTCCGCCTGGTCAATCCGCAATCCGATAGCACCCCTGCTGGGCTTCTTCCTGCTGATGGTGCTGGGCATCCAGTCCTTCAACAGCCTGCCCATTACCCGCTTTCCGAATATCGATGTCGCCGTCGTGTCGATCAGCGTCACCCAGAGCGGGGCGTCGCCGTCGGAACTGGAAATGCAGGTGACCAAGGAAATCGAGGATGCCGTCGCCTCGATCAACGGCGTCGACGAGATTTCCTCCAAGGTCAATGACGGCGTGTCGGTCACCTCTGTGGTGTTCCGCATCGAAATTCCCACCCAGCAGGCCGTTCAGGATGTCAAAGATGCGGTGGATCGGATCCGTAACGATCTGCCCGCCGGCGTCGATGAGCCGATCGTCAACAAAGTCGATGTCGAAGGCCAGGCAATCCAGACCTTTGCCGTCTCCGCCCCGAACATGACACTCGAGGAATTGTCGTGGTTCGTCGATGACACGATCAAACGCGCGCTCCAGGGCCAGAAAGGCATTGGCCGCATCGACCGTATCGGTGGTGCCGACCGCGAGATCAGGATCGAGCTGGACCCGGACCGGCTGAACGCGCTGGGCATTACCGCCGCCGACGTCAACAAGCAATTGCGCGGCACCAATGTCGATATCGGCTCGGGCCGGGGTCAGGTGGCTGGTGCCGAACAGGCGATCCGCGTGCTGGGCGATACCCGTAATGTCCCGGCGCTCGCCAACACCACCATTGCCATTTCCTCGGACCGGTTCGTCAAGCTTGCCGATCTTGGCCGGATCATCGACACCTATACGGAGCCGAAAAGTTTTGCCCTGCTGGACAACCAGCCGGTGGTGTCCTTCTCGATCTTCCGCTCCAAAGGCGCCTCCGACGTCGCCGTCGCCGAACTGGTGGCCAAGAGCCTCGATGAGGTGCGAGCCAAAAATCCTGATGTTGGCATCAACCTGATCAGCGATTTCGTCTACTTCACCTATGGCAATTACACCGCCGCCATCGATACCCTGCTGGAAGGGGCAATTCTGGCGGTCATCGTGGTGTTCCTGTTCCTGAAAAACTGGCGGGCAACGCTTATTTCGGCCATTGCCCTACCGCTTTCCGCCATACCGACCTTCTGGATTCTCGAGATGATGGGCTTTTCGCTCAATCTCGTCAGCTTCCTCGCCCTGACACTGGCGACCGGCATTCTGGTGGACGACGCCATCGTCGAAATCGAAAACATCGCCCGCCATATCAAGATGGGCAAGACGCCCTATCGAGCCGCTATCGAGGCAGCCGACGAAATCGGCCTTGCCGTCATCGCTACGACCTTCACCATCGTAGCCGTCTTCGTGCCCGTGTCCTTCATGGGCGGCATTCCCGGTCAGTATTTCATCCAGTTCGGCCTGACGGTCGCCTTTTCCGTGCTGTTTTCGCTGCTGGTCGCACGGCTGATCACTCCGATGATGGCCGCCTACCTGATGCGGCCGGAAGACGGCCATGATGAGGACGAAGGGCAGGAAGGCCGCTTCATGCGGCGCTACACAAGGCTTGTCAGTGCCACCACCCGCACCTGGCAGCGCCGCTATCTGACGCTGGCGGCAGCGCTGGTGTTCCTAGTGGTATCGGTCGGCCTGCTGATGCAGGTTCCAACCAGCTTCATGCCTCCAGAAGATGCCGGGCGCATTACGCTTTCGGTGGAATTACCGCCCAATGCCACACTGAATGAGACCGAAAACCGCGTCCGGCAGATCACCGAGACCTTGAAACCGCTTGCCGGCGTGCAATCGGTCTTTGTCCAGGGCGGCACCTCGCCCAGTGGAGATCTGGAATTGCGGCGAGCGTCGGTGACCCTGCAATTGTTCCGCATCGAACATTCGCTGGTCAAAACCGTGGTCAACAAACTGATCGGTGGCCTGCCGCTGATCGGCCCGTACCTGCCGAAAATGGCCGTTGATGGACGCACGATCCCGCAATGGCAGATCGAAAAACTGGTCTTTGCCAAGCTGCGTGACATTCCCGATATTCGCGTCCAGAAGATGAACGATCGCGGTGCCCGCGACATGGCATTCTACTTCCTCTCCAAGAACGAAGAGGATCTGACCGAGGCAGTCAGCATCTTGGAGGCGAAATTGCGCACCGTGCCGGTGCTGGCCAATGTCAGCGCCGATGGCTCACTGCCGCGCCCGGAATTACAGATCCGTCCGAAAACCGATGAAATGGCAAGACTGGGCATTACCGCCCAGCAGGTTTCCGAAACCCTTCGCGTCGCAACCATCGGCGATATCGATGCGCAATTGCCGAAAATCTCGCTGGATGGCCGGCTGATCCCGATCCGGGTTCAGGCGGCGCTTGGCCAGCGTCGCGATCTGGGCGCCATAAGGGCGTTGAAAATCAAGAGTGCGTCCGGTTCCATGGTGCCGCTCTCCACCGTGGTTGATATCGATTACACCCAAGGCATCAGTTCGATCAAACGCAATCACCGCGACCGTGTCGTCTCGATTGGGGCCGACCTACCGCAAGGCGTGGCTCTCGATACGGCGACGGCGGCGTTCAAGCAGGCGGTTGCCGCCGCCAAGATTCCCGCCAGCGTCTATCTGAAGGAAACTGGCGACACCAAGGTCCAGAAGGAAATGCTGGCGAGCTTCGTCAATGCGATGATCCTTGGCCTGCTGCTGGTGTTGATCGTGCTGATCCTGCTGTTCAAGGACATCATCCAGCCCTTCACTATTCTGCTGTCGCTGCCGCTGGCCGTCGGCGGCGTGGCCGTGGCGCTGATCATCACCCATAATGCACTGTCAATGCCCGTGCTGATCGGTATCCTGATGCTGATGGGGATCGTCACCAAGAACGCCATCCTGCTGATCGATTTTGCCATCGAAATGCGCCGCCATGGCATGGAACGTGTCGAAGCGATGGTCGAGGCAGGCCGCAAGCGCGCCAGACCGATCATCATGACCTCGATTGCCATGTCGGCGGGCATGCTGCCTTCGGCGCTGGGCGTTGGCGAAGGCGGCTCTTTCCGCTCGCCCATGGCCATCGCCGTGATCGGCGGCATCATCGTCTCGACGGTGATGAGCCTTGTCGTCGTCCCCTCCTTCTTCCTTGTCATGGACGATCTGTCGCGCCTGCTGAGCGCAATCTTCGGCAGACTGGTCGGTGCCAAGGAACAGGAACGAGAGCCGCTCGATACCGCCACACTCACCGATTTGCACGACCAGACCTCGGCCCAGATCTCCACGCTCGAAGCCCGCATGGATGGCCTGGAAGCCGGTGCTGCCCATCCACCAAGACGCCTCTCAGCGGGACCGTTCGGACGGGATTGAGACGAAAATCCACTGAAAATGACAGATCCCACAAGGCGATACAGCAGCCATAGCGTATCGCCTTGTGCCGTGTTCAGTTTTCCACCCGACGCTCTCTGCTGAATCCGTTGAACGGAGCTGCAATCACGCAAACCTGTGATTGAAATTGGCTATTGATCGAAATCAAACCATTGGCCCGATTTTCCCATTAGATTACCCCCATCGACCAGTGGCGGGGGGCCGATGGTGGAAAAGAGGGCGCCGTCTTGCACCAATGGGAACAGCTATGATGTCCCGCGCAAGACCGAGCCGTCGCGACCACCCATTCCCCTTATGAACCATACCGCTATCAGGCGGGCGCTGCTGCGCAAGGGCTGAAGGAAAAGGACGGTCTGGCCGTGAACAAGGTTTTGAATTTGAACAGTCGCGATCGCAATATTCTGGTAAAATCACCCCTGATGGCCACGCTCGGCCCGGGCTCTCTCAACCGGATGCTGGAACTGGCGACAGTGTTGAGCTTCGAGGCGCGCGATATTCTGTTTCGCGAGGGTGACCCTGCCGATTATTTCTATTGCGTGCTGACCGGCTATGTCCGCCTTTACCGCCTGAACAAGGACGGACGCGAAGCCGATATCCGCATCAGCGGCAGTGGCGACACTTTTGCCGAAAGCCTTTTGGCCATGGGTGATGCCTATCACTATAACGCCCAGGCGGCTGAACATGTGACGGTGGCGCGATTTGACCTTGCCAAAGTACGCCAGCTTGCAGAGCAGGAAAACGACATTGCCCGTTCAGTGATCCGCTGCCTGTCCAATTATCTGCGCAGCACCATGGATTGCATCGCCAATGACCGACTGCAAACCGCTCCGCAACGCGTGGCACAATATCTGATCGACAATTGCCCCAATAGCGGCGGTGCCGTGTCGATCCGCCTGCCCTTCCAGAAAAGCCTGCTGGCTGGCAAGCTGGGCCTTGCACCCGAAGCCCTGTCACGCGCCTTTTCCACCCTGCGGCATAGCGGCGTCACTGTGCGCGGTCGGATGGTCCAGATCAACGATGTCAACACACTCCGACAGATTTGACAGGCATCGCATCACCCAAAGGTGTCGCGTGACGAGCCATTCCCCTGACATCAGGCCGTAACGAAGCGCCAACCAGTGTCCGCACTCTCTACCCGCACGAAACCGGAAACATGGCCGCCTGAGGCAATCCAGCCCTTTTCGATCGCCTGTGAGAAGATGGTGCGGCGGCTGTCGGCGCCCTGCCGTGCATCCGCGTCATAGATGAAGCAGAAATCGGGATCTTCAAGCTGAAGCGCGGGAGCGTGGACCAGATCGCCCCAAAGAACGAGCTTTTCCGTGCCCTCGCCAATGAGATAACCGGAATGACCAGGGGTGTGGCCGGGCATGGATACCATTTCTATCCCGGGAATCACTGGCCCTTCCAGAACAGGTCGCACGCGATCCGGGTAGGTTTCCAGCAGGCGGGCAGCGATGTCGAAGCCACCACGCCGATAGATGGGGACAGTCTCCTTCAGTTCAACTTTCGTAAAATAGGCCAGATCCGCTTCCGGAACGACAATTTCCGCCTCCGGGAAATATTGTCCGGCCTGGTCAAAAAGGCCCAGCGCATGGTCGCCATGCAAATGGGTGAGGAGAACCCGGCGCACATCAGCGCGGCTAATTCCAGCCCCTTCGAGCGCTGCCCTTCCAAGCCCCAGTTCAGGCCCCCAATAAGGGCCGGTTCCTGCATCGACCAGCGTAATGCCGTCAGCGCCCGACAGCACGAAGAAATTGACGTCCATGTCGATGGTAGGTGCTGGCCACGCCGCAACCGCCGCATTTCGCACCACGTCACTGCTGGCGTGATCCAGATGTTCAATCGGCGCCCGAAACACGCCATCGACCATGATCGTTACATCATAGCGTCCGAAACGACGTATATCCGTCATGTCAAAGGCCCCCATGGCTTTCAAGGAAGCGAACGATGTGATCGACACCCTCTCCGCGTTTCAGATCGGTGAAAACAAATGGCTTGCTCTCGCGCATACGGGCTGCATCTCGATCCATTACATCGAGATCGACCTCGACATAAGGCGCCAAGTCTTTCTTGTTGATGACCAGCAAATCCGAGCGGGTGATGCCCGGTCCACCCTTGCGGGGAATTTCCTCGCCCTGACAGACCGAGATCACGTAGATCGTCACATCGGCCAGATCGGGTGAAAAGGTCGCGGCCAGATTGTCGCCGCCGGATTCGATGAAAATCACGTCGAGATCGGGAATGCGCTCGTTCAGTCCGGCAATCGCCTGGAGATTGATCGACGCATCCTCCCGGATCGCCGTATGCGGACAGCCGCCGGTCTCCACCCCCACCACCCGGTCGGAAGACAGCGCTTGCATACGGATCAAAGCGTCGGCATCCTCGCGGGTATAGATATCATTGGTGACGACGGCCACCGAATAGCGGTCGCGCATCGCCTTGCACAGCTTTTCCGTCAGCGCCGTCTTGCCTGAGCCGACCGGGCCACCAATTCCAACCCGCAACGGACCATTTGCCGATTTCATGCTTTTCCCCTTGTTATTATCCAAGCTTCTTAAGCTGGCGATATCACGACCGGAACAGTCGCACAGATTGACCTTCATGGCGCGCCGAAACGATGTCCGCGGCAATCGTGGCGCTTCCAAGATCGTCCAACTCCGACTGAACGGCCCGGACAGCCATCCTTTCCACAGGCGCCTCCAGCCGCGACAGAATGGCGAGGCCGCCGGTCTGGCCGATCAGGCTGAGGCGAATACCCGCCGACACCTGCTGCGACAGGGCTGCATGCAAATAGGCGGCAAGCACGGCTTCGCAACCTATCCCCTGGCAGGCGCCCACCGCCCCCACCGCCACCGGATAGGCAACCGGACCGGACGACAGGACCGAGAACGGGTCGGCCCAGGCGCGGGCCGCATCGCGAAACGCCGCGCCAAGTGCCGTGGTTTCCTGATAGCGCTCCCGAGAGCCGGCCAGCGCCAACGCCAAATCCGACACCTCGGTTAGGGACTGCGGCACATTCCAAACCCGCCAGGCCTCAGCCAGAAGCACAGCATCATTCCAAACTGCGCCATGATCCAGCAGCGACGTCAGCCAGGCCAGCAACGCCTCTTGCCGTCCGGTGGCGGTGCCGTCACCATCGATCAACCCATCCTCGACCGCCCTCTCCAGCCCGCCGGAATAGGCAAAACCACCCACGGGAAAGGCTGGCGAGAGCCATGTCATCAGCCGGATCAGGCCGAGCGTGTCGAGAACAATGGTCATTGTCGATCAGGAATGGGCGTGATGGGCATGTGACCCATGGCTATGATAAGCGCCACGCACCGGCTGAAACGGCTCCACCACCTCGCTGACCGCAGCACCCAAGCCCTCCAGCATGGCGCGGATCACCGGATCACGACCGATCAGGATGCGATCCAGCTCGATCTGAGCAGGGAGATGGCGGTTGCCAAGATGCCAGGCCAGTTCCAGCAGATGCTGCCCATCGCGCGGTTCAATCGCGTAGAGCCGCTCATCGGCGGCCTTCACCGCGATCTGGTCGCCGTTTTCAAGCACCAGGCGGTCGCCATCGGCAAACAGCACCGCTTCTTTCAGGTCCAGCATCACCATCTCGCCATCGGCCAGATGCAGCAGCTTACGACGCAAATGGCGCATGTCATGGGCCAGAACAACCGTTGATGCCGCCGGATCGAGGGCATCTGAGGCCGGAAGATAAGAGATAACACGCAGCATCGGCACTCCATGGCCCTGCGGATCGCCAGTGGCTCCGCAACGCAGATATCAATTTCCTAAACCGGATTTGGCCGACAGCCTTTTAGCGAGGCTCCGTCCTTGGCAAGCGCCAAGTTTGCGCAAAATAAGGCCGGGCGCAACAGGCAAATGGATCTACGTCACCTGTTATCGCAAATATCAAATCAATGATCGGGCCGTTCAGGAGACGGCCTGGATAGACTGCTTCAACGGTTGCGGGCCATGGGTCATTTCATGCACGATACAGTTGCGTCCATTGGCCTTGGCACGGTAAAGCGCGCGGTCGGCGGCCGCGTAGACCACTTCCGGCCGCCTTTCAGGCGAAATTTCCGCAACCCCGATCGAGATCGAGGTCGAAATCAGCCGACCGTCGAAGTGCAGCCGAAGGTCGGAAATACTGCGGCGGATCATGTCGATCCGCTCAAACCGCTGCTGGATCGTCTCGCCTTGGATGATCAAACCGAATTCCTCGCCGCCAAGCCGGGCCGTGACATGCGGATCATGGGCGAAATGGCACAGAATATCTGCCACGGCCCGAATGACGAAATCGCCGGCGCTGTGGCCGTAGGCATCATTGATCGACTTGAACCAATCGAGATCGGCGATGGCCAGCGAAGCGTTCCCATCCGTCTGGTCCAGCGCTTCCGAAAAGGCGCGCCGGTTCAGCAGGCCGGACAGACCGTCAATCCGGCTCAAATGCTCGTATTTGGCCTTGGCGATGGCAAGACTGCGGATTTCACGCGCCACGAAGACACCTGTAAACGTCGCCACGAAACTGCCCAACAGCCAGCTCATCGCCACGCTGAGTTTGACCGCGTCGATGAGCGGCATCGGCATCAGACCCAATACCCAACAGAACGGCAGGGCGACGATTTGAAAGCCCAGAGCAAGCGAAACGGAGGAAAACATCAAGTGCATGACGAAGCTGAAAACATTTCCCCGTTGCGAAAGATCTTCAAATCCTCGGCGCAGCGAAAGCCAGTTCAATATTCGAATCAATTGCCGCCCCCTTCTCTGCTTTTCTCTGGGATAGGCCTGTTTTGTGTGTCGTTTCCTAAATCATTACCTAGAATTTTAACGATTGATTGTATGGGCCATCGCATCATTTCAATACACGAACAGCCAAAACAGATCATCCGGGCAAAGACAGGGGCGCGCCTGCATAAAGCGATACAGCCAAGCGTTTTGCACCATGTCGGGTGGGCGTGCTGTCTTGGAAATACCAGCCGTCTGTGCATCACCGAAATGAAAAAACCCGGCACGAAGCCGGGTTTTTTTGGTCTCACAGAGGTGTTTAACCACGCGTAAGGAGGTTCTTTGAAAATGAGCCTTCGTCTTACGCCGCCTGCTTTTCCTTCAATTTTTCCAGGATATTCTGCGGCGAAGACACACCGTAAGGGTCGCTATCGCAATTGTCGGAATAGCCCTCTTCCTCGAACCACTGCTCCACCACGCCATCGTTGATGATAGCCGCATAACGCCAGGAGCGCATACCGAAGCCGAGATTGTCCTTGGATACCAGCATGCCCATCTTGCGGGTGAATTCACCGGAGCCATCGGGAATGAGTTTGACATTGGCCAGGCCCTGCTGCTTGCCCCAGGCATTCATCACAAAGGCGTCATTGACCGAAATGCAGTAGATCTCATCAATGCCGACAGCCTGGAACTCGCTATAAAGCTTTTCGAAATCCGGCAGCTGGAAGGTCGAGCAAGTGGGGGTAAAGGCGCCTGGAAGCGAAAAAAGCACGACTTTCTTGCCCTTGAAGTAATCATCCGAGGTCATATCTTGCCACCGGAAGGGGTTTGGGCCACCGACTTCTTCGTCGCGAACGCGGGTACGAAACGTGACGCTGGGCACTTTTCTGCCAATAAGCATCGTTGATCTCCTTGGATAGACATGCGGAAGGATACAAATGATGAAAAGCAGCCTTTTACCGGGCCACCGGGATCAGCCTTGGATTACCGCATAACGATGTGCGGCGCAGCATAAATCAGCATGCTGGCCGCCGTAGCATGCCTGACATGCGCATAGTGCATGGCGGACCCATCCGGCATTGCGTAACCCGACATTGCGTAACGACGGCCAGTTTCGCTTTTAACGCAACAAAAGCTCAAATCTGGCAAGCCGAGCTATTGAGAGCTCTGTGTCGAAGGCCAACCGCGATGCATGGGCCATCGCCTCGACAGCAACGTATGCAACCGATAACAACTTTAACAAAGCTTCATAATAGCACATTATTGCCCTATTTTAAGATCTATACCTTTAATGGTCGATACAGAGGGCGATTATCACATAAAAAAACAGACAAAACAGATCTTGAAGCATTGCAAAAAACTTTGCTGCGTATTTTAATCCGGAAATATTCGACCTTAACGATTTGTTAAGAATTTGCAGAAAATTCAGGCATCGAAACAGGCTTTCGAATGCCAATCGCCGACAGAAGATCTTTTTTGGTACTGGGTAGGGGTTGGAGACGGAAACGATGTTGAATGCGAAAAAGCAGCCTATGACCCGGCACGTCTTGCCGGTCACAGAAGACACAAATGGTCCGGTGGGCAGAGCCAGTGACCGGGACCCCTCCATCAGAAATACCCGTTTGTCGGTGCTGGCACCGACCCGTTACCCCTGGCGCTTCAATTCACCGCGCCACAGCCGGCACATGATCGAAAATCGCAATTTCGTGCCGATGAACTATGTATCGCCGAAGCTGGAAGGCATCACGGTGCTGTCGCCATTTCCGCCGCGCCGGTTTGACCTCATCCATGCGTTCAACCGGATACCGATGAGCGCGACTCCCTTCATGATCTCTTTTGAATCCCATTTGCCGCGTGGCTTTGGCATTGAGACATCCACGCTGTATTCCTTCATGACCCGGCGTCTGATGTCCGACCGCTGTCTTGGCATCGGCGCGATTTCCGAACATGCGCGCCGGATCTTTCAAAAGACCCATAGAAACAATCCTGGCTACGAGACCCTGAACCGCAAACTGTTCATGCGCTATCCAAACATGGAAATCGAAGAGCGACCGGATACGTTCAACGATGAAAACCAGGGGCCGATCCGCGTCGTCTTCGTCGGAAATCATTTTGCCCGCAAGGGCGGTTGCGTTGGCGTGCGCATGGCCGAACTCGCCATGGAGCGCGGCATTCCGCTGGAAGTCGATATCATCTCCACCGTGGAAGTCGGACCGATGTCCTGGACCGATCCTTTGGCACCCGGTTACTTCGACCGGTATCGAAAGTTGCTGAGCCTGCCGAATGTTCGCCATGTCCAGAACATTCCCAATAGCGAAGTGCTGAAAATCCTGCGCAACGCGCATTTTTCGCTGCTGACCACATTTTGCGACACATTCGGCTTCAGCGCGATTGAATCCGAAGCCAATTATGTGCCGGTGATCGCCACCAAACAGGGTGCCCTGCCGGAATTCATCAAACACCGGCAAAACGGCATTCTGCTCGACATGGAAACCACTGACATCGGTGAGTGGAAACACATTGCCGACGACCGCAGCACGCCGGAATTTGCCGAGATTCATGCTCGCGAGATCGAACGACTGGCAGAGGAAAGCCTGAACGAAGTCGTTGCTGCCATGGCGGACCAGAATGCTTACAAAGCCATGCGCCAGGCCGCCTATCGCACCGCAAAGACGATGTTTTCGGCGAAGGATGCCAATGAATTCTGGGACGATTTTTACGTTGAGGCCCTGAATGAGTACCGGGCCGGACGCAATTCATCCGAGCTGATGCAAAAACCGTTTTCGGGGTGATGCCCATTGTCAGTGGCGATGCTACCTGCCTTTGAAAGAAGGCGGCGGGAATGGACATTCAAAGCATCGCCGCCTTTTGAAATCCCAATAAATTTAAGGAAAGTGGATAGGGGCTTTCAGCCCACCACATTCACTTTTCCGCCTTCGATAACGAAGTGCCGTCCTTCATTCTCCATAAAACGCCAGTCCTCTGCCTGCGAACCATCCGGGAAAATTTGCAGGCGGTAACCACCTGACAATTGAAAATCTGCTCCACAATATCTGTCGCATGTTACGGACTGGACGATGAGATGATCCGTGGCGTTTACAAAGGACTTTGTGGCGGCGTCGTAACCTTGCAGCAAGGCCGCAATCCGCACGAATTGTAACGTACCGAATTGAGGATCCTCGACGTTTACAGGAGCACCCTCCTCAGGCTCCATGAAACGATCTGAGGACCCCGTCAAAATCCCATTCTCAGTGACAATCCGCCAGGAACATTGAATGTGGAGCGCATGTGATCCCATCGTCCCTGTTCTTCCCCCTGTTGAATAATGGGGGCGAATGGAGCCAAAATGGAAAACTTTCGTATCTGCCGCATTGCGGGCAATGCTTAAAGGCAGACCGACAAGAACTTGCAGACTTTCCTGCAAGAAGGCTTGATTGTCACGTTCAGACATCATCACAGGCCGCAATAATACCAAGGCTCTGACATGCTCATGCATCCTCGCCTTGGAGAGATTGCACATATCTCAAATGCTTGCACGGCTTAAGATATTTGCAAAAGGAATACGATGAGTCATTTTTAATGACTCTTCGTATAGCACCCCTCAAAACAAGAAATACCGCTGAGCCATCGGCAGAACAGTGGCCGGTTCGCAGGTCAGCAATTCGCCATCAGCGCGCACTTCATAGGTTTCCGGATCGACTTCGATCTGCGGTGTCAGGCTGTTGTGGATCATCGATGCCTTGGAAATGCCACCGCGGGTGTTTTTTACCGCCAGCAATTGCTTGGAAACGCCGAGCCGCGCCGCAAGCCCCACATCCAGCGAGGCCTGAGACACGAAGGTGACGGAGGAATTGGTGCGGGCCTTGCCATAGGCACCGAACATATGCCGGTAATGCACAGGCTGCGGCGTCGGGATCGAGGCATTGGGATCACCCATCGGGGCTGCGGCAATCGAGCCGCCGAGCAGGACCATATCCGGTTTGACGCCGAAAAAGGCCGGGTTCCAGATCACCAGATCGGCGCGCTTGCCGACTTCAATCGAGCCGATTTCATGGGAGAGACCATGGGCAATGGCCGGGTTGATGGTGTATTTGGCGATGTAGCGCTTGACGCGCATATTGTCGTTCTCGCCGGTTTCCGATGGCAACCGCCCGCGCTGGCGCTTCATCTTGTCTGCCGTCTGCCAGGTGCGGATCGCCACTTCGCCGACCCGGCCCATGGCCTGGCTGTCCGACGAAATGATCGAAAACGCGCCGATATCGTGCAGAATGTCTTCCGCCGCGATGGTTTCCTTGCGGATCCGGCTTTCGGCAAAGGCGATGTCTTCCGGGATCGACGGGCTGAGATGGTGGCAGACCATCAGCATGTCCAAATGCTCGGCCAGCGTATTGATCGTATAGGGCCGCGTCGGATTGGTGGAAGACGGGATTACGTTTGGCTGGCCGCAGATCTTGATGATATCAGGCGCATGGCCACCGCCCGCCCCTTCGGTATGGAAGGCATGGATGGTACGGCCCTTGATGGCGCCGATGGAATCCTCGACGAAACCACTTTCGTTCAGCGTATCGGTATGGATCATCACCTGCACGTCGTAGTCGTCGGCCACCGACAGGCAGCAATCGACGGCAGCGGGCGTCGTACCCCAGTCCTCATGCAGTTTCAGGGCACAGGCACCGCCCAGCACCATTTCTTCCAGCGCGCCGGGCAACGAGGCATTGCCCTTGCCCGCAAAAGCCAGGTTCATCGGGAAAGCATCCGCCGCCTCGATCATCCGGGCAATATGCCAGGGGCCGGGCGTGCAGGTGGTGGCCAGCGTGCCATGCGCTGGTCCGGTGCCGCCGCCCAACATGCAGGTCAGCCCACTCATCAACGCTTCCTCGATCTGCTGCGGGCAGATGAAGTGGATATGGCTGTCCATGCCGCCCGCCGTGACGATCTTGCCCTCACCGGCAATCGCTTCCGTGCCGGGGCCGACAATGATATTGACGCCCGGCTGGGTATCGGGATTGCCCGCCTTGCCGATTGCAACAATCCTGCCGTCCTTCAAGCCAATATCGGCCTTGACGATGCCCCAGTGATCGATGATCAGCGCATTGGTGATGACGGTATCGACCGCGCCGTCCACGCGCGTCGCCTGGCTTTGCCCCATGCCGTCGCGGATCACCTTGCCACCGCCGAACTTCACTTCGTCGCCGTAATGGGTGAAATCCTTCTCCACCTCGATGAACAGTTCGGTATCGGCCAACCGCACTTTATCCCCTGTCGTGGGGCCGAACATGCTGGCATAGGCGGCGCGGGACATTTTAAAAGGCATGGTCAGGCTCCTTGGGACAGGACAGATTGGGGTGAAGGCCCAAGGCGCGTCAGCCGCCCGGCCTCGATATGTGCGTCGATCACTTGCCGTTCCGCAGCGAAAGGATGGCCGTCCCAACCCGTGTGCGAAAAGCCCGCAACGAAAATCCGATCTCCGGCAAAAGCCGGATCGCGAAGAACATGGCTCATCACCACCAGGCCGCTGCTCGGCGTGACATAGAGACCGGGTTCGTAGGGGTCCAACGCCGCCACTGCGGCCTCATGTGCCAAGGCGGGCAGAACGACGTGATCCTTGCCGTTGCTGCGGGCAAATTCGGCAAAATTGTCGGTTTGATCCTCAAACAGATCGTCAAGTTCGGGAAAATTCACCAGAATCTCCGGCTTCATCGCCTCGAACTTGGCGGGATCACGCACCGACCAGATCGCACCGCTGGTATCAACCGGCGGGCTGTTGCGCCAGGCGCAATCGGCCAGCATGGCCTTGGCGGGACGGCCGGTATTGCACACCGCCATCACGTCGGTTCGGTGTCCGGCCAGGCCGAAATTGCGCGCACCATTAAAGCGAATGACCATATCGGCAGCATCAATGGCGTCCGCAACCTCCTGGGGAACCTCACCATTGCCAATGATCATGATCTTGCGATTCATGCCTGTCCGATCCAGTTATTGGGACTCGGCCAAGGATTTCAATTCCTTGGTCCGCGTCTTCGTCATCTCCGCCTTGCAGGCGGCAACCTCCATGGGCTCCATCGTGCCACCGCGAACATAAAACCCCTGGGCCTCACATTGACCGTCGCGGTAATCGATCCAGGCACGCTGAGCTTTCAGCAAGGCCTTTTCAGCCCCCTTGAGATCATCGTCCAGCGTTGCATCCTGCTCAACGAAGACCTTGCGGGTGATTTTCCACTGGGCATTCATGGCCTTGTCCGCCGCGTCAAAATCCTGCACCGCGCAGGCCGTCATATCGCTCTGAGTCTGAGGGTCCCGGCAATCACGCGCCTGCGCCAGAACGCTACCGCTCAGGGAAAGCAGCGCCAAGCCGGCCAGCACCGTCAGCCTTGCAAAACAGGTCACAGCTTGCCCATCACCTTCTGGCGAAAGCCATAGACCTCGCGCTTACCGGCCAGCGGGATCAGCGTCACTTCCCGGGTCTGGCCCGGCTCAAAGCGCACCGCAGTCCCCGCTGGAATGTCCAGCCGCATGCCGCGCACCTTGTCCCGGTCGAAGGACAGCCCGGCATTGGTCTCGAAGAAATGATAATGACTGCCCACCTGCACCGGACGGTCGCCGGTATTGGACACTTCAAGCGTCACGGTCGGCTGACCGGCATTCAGCTCGATCTCGCCGCTTGCGGCAATGATTTCACCCGGTTTCATCACTGTCTCTCCCGTCATCGGTTCCCGGCAGGCCGGAAGACCACATTGTCCATGCATGAAATAATACATCCGCAACGACCGGATGGATCACCGATCAAGCCGCTCGGCCGGGCTTGCAGCCTTCCGCCTTCAAAACTCGCGTGGTGGATGGCGGGTTGTTGACGAGCTTGCTCGCCGGGCGGATCGGCCTGCGCACCAATTCGCCGCCGCAATTGGGGCAGATGCCGGCCAGCACGCCCTCAGCACAGTCCGCGCAATAGGTGCATTCAAAGCTGCACATCATCGCCTCGCGGCTTTCAGGCGGCAGGTCGCGGTCGCAGCATTCACAGTTGGGGCGAAGCTCCAGCATGGCGTCAGCGGATCGGTTCGTGGACGGTCACCAGCTTGGTGCCATCGGGAAAGGTCGCTTCGACCTGCACGTCATGGATCATTTCGGCAATGCCGTCCATCACCTGATCGCGGGTGATCACATGGGCGCCCGCCTCCATCAGTTCGGACACGGCACGGCCATCGCGGGCGCCTTCGACGACGAAATCGGAAATCAGCGCAATCGCCTCGGGATAGTTCAGCTTGACGCCGCGCTCCAGCCTGCGCCGGGCGACCATGGCCGCCATGGAAATCAGAAGCTTGTCTTTTTCTCTTGGGCTGAGATTCATGGGTGCTCCGAAAATGATGCCGGTTACAAGGTCCAGACTTTCGGCACAGATGCGCCGTCGCGCAAGGCCGAAATCACCGGAACCAATAATTTTCTAAGGGAAAATCCATCGCTGCTGATAAAACGGGCAACCAGCTTGTCATTCCACCGGCTTATGCCGACGTCACCAAGCCCCGACGGGCGGTCCGTCAACCGTTGCAGCGCCGCCATATACGCCTCCGCGTTTCGTCCCGCATACAGCAATGTGGCAAAAGCGACCCTGCCGCCCAGCACTGCCTTTTCGGCGGTGAGATCGGCAATATCGCCAGATAGTGCCAGATCTTCGGCATGAATGACACGGCCTGAGCGGCGGATGCGCCAGCGGTCGCGCACCAGGCCCTGGCGCATCGCCTCGCCCATCGCCTTGCGGCCCAGCAGAATGGCCTCGACACTGAGAAATTCCGCCGTTTCATGCAGGTCGACCTCCAGCCTGCGGGTCAGGGAGGCCTGATCGAACAGAATCGATTCCTGCGGCAGCCAATGGACCGCTGCCCCCTCGCCGACCGTGATGCGACTGCTGATCGACGCCGTATCGGCGGCAGCCTTGTAGATTTTCTCGCAGGCCTGTGTGGTCAGGGTCAGATGCGTGCCATCACCGGCGGTAAATTGCCAATCAAGTTGGTCGCCGCCGGTCAGCCCGCCGGAGGAATTGATCAGCACCGCCTCCATCCGGCCATCGAAACTTTCGGGGATACGGATCTTGGCGCAGCCCTCTTGGAAGAAGGTGTCCAGCCGGCTGCGCCCTTGAAACAGCTTGGTGTCCAGCCGACCGCTCCCTTTAGCGCGTTGCGGCTTTATCAGTATGGCAGGCTGTATGGTCATGCCTTCAACGCTTTGATTTCGAGAAGAAATCCCACATCATATCAGTGGCATTCAGGTCGAAGGAAACCTTGCCGATCACCTTCTGGATCTTCAGCGATGCGGTGCTGCCCGGCCATGTATGCCCCGCCCCCGCCAAACGGTAGGAGGCGATGCGCACGCCGTCCGTGCATTGGGCATAATCGGTGGTCTCGACCCGGCCTTCCGTTTTGACGGTGGGAGATTTGCACCCATCCAGCTCCGCCCAGCGATGCAGCGCGGCATCGGCGCCGTAACCCCAATAGGGCAGACCCGGCCCGGCAATCGGGTTGATCTTGTCGTCCAGCCCGGCAAAGGCGATCAGCGACATCGGTTTTGCCGGTTTGCAGGTCGCGGCATCCGGCACGAAACCATCACCCTCACGCTTCGGTGTTCCGGCCCGCAGGCCGACCACCAGACCGGCAGCGGCAAAATCAGTGTTTCCATCGCACAGATATTGCGACACCATCCGCCCACCGCCGGAATAGCCGGTGGCATAGAAAGACGCCGGATCGACGCAGAAATTATCGTCGACTGCCTTGATCACATCGCGGATATAGGCCCCTTCATCGGCCTCGCCTTTGGCGACACCCGGCACATTCCAGGCGAAATAGCCCGCCCGCTTGGTGGGCATCGACCCTTGCGGGGCGACCGCGATAAAGCCTTCGCGCTCAGCCACCCGCTCCCATTCGCTCCGGTCCAGTTGCTCATTGGCATTGCTGTCGGACCCGTGAAAATCGAACACGACAGGCACCTTGTCCTGACCGCTATAGCTGGAGGGAATGAAATAGGAAAACACCCGCTCATGTCCGCCAGAGGTGAGTGTCATATCATAACGACCGACATCCCTGGGCTGACCGCAACCGGCAGCCGATGCGGAACCGGTCGAGAGCGACAGAAGAGAAACGAATGACGCAATCGCCACAACGGACAGCGCGCGAATTCTTCGCAGAACAGGCTTTTCGCATTTAGTTTCAATATTTTGCATATAGTCCTCCGCAGCGGGGCCACGGTAGCAAAAGACCGATAGGATGCAAAACGAAAAAATCTGCCACGTGCAGGACGTGGAGACGAGCATCTGTTTGGATAGATGTGCTAAAGCGCGTCCGCCGACATCGGGCTTTCCACCGCCTGCGGCTTGACCTTGGCCTTCATCGTCACCGAGCAGGCAGGGTTTGCAGAGGCCGTTGCGCCAGCAGCCGGTTTTGCGCCATCTGCACAGGCGTTTTTGGCGATATTGTCGGCGATCAGACGGCCATCGCCGCTGTCGAAGAAAGCCCACATCCGCTTGGCCGCATACATATCTTCCTGGCTCTTGCCATCAGCTACCTTTGCCTTGGAGTTTGCGGCAGCCAGTGAGAAGCCAACGGTCTGAGCGGGCCAATCATGGGTCTGGTCGGCAATCGTATAGGACAGGATGCGGGCACCGCCCTTGCAGCGCTCGAATTCCGCCGAGGAAATTTTCGTCCCTTTGACGATCTTGCGTTCGCCCTGGCAGCCATCCAGCTCGGCCCAGCGATTAAGTGCCGCTTCGCCGCCATATTGCCAATAGGGCCTACCGCCGCCTGCATAGGGATTGGTATTGTCCTTCAGCCCCCAGAACGCGATGATCGACACCGGACGGCCCGGACGGCAGCTTTGCGGATCGGGCAGCCATTTGCCCTGATCAGGACCAACGCCCTGGCGCGGTGTGCCAGCCCGCAGGCTCATGACGAAACCGGCAGCAGAAAAATCCGTATTGCCGTTGCAGATATATTGCGACAGCATCCGCCCGCCACCCGAATAACCGGATGCATAGATACGGTCGGGATCGACGCAGAACTTGGCCTTGACCAGCGCCACGGTGTCGCTGAGATAAGCGGCATCATCCGGCCCTTTGGCTTCGGTTACATTAGAAACAGATGCACTTGGCAAAACAGCCGTATTGGGCGAAGCGACCGTACTGGGCGCGGCCGAGCTTGCAAGGCTCGCGTTTGTTACGGTCCCATTCGAAACTGTGGCATTCGGTACGGTCACACCAGGCACGGGGACCACGCCCGGCACGTTCCAGGCATGGGTGCCTTCCGCCTTGCCATTCAGCCCGCCCTGCGGAGCAATGACGATGAAGCCGTTTTCCCGCGCCACGTCGGACCATTGGCTACGACCCAACTGATCGCGGGGAAAGCTGTTGGACCCGTGCAGATCGAACACCACAGGCACTTTGGCCTTGCCGGTATAGCCTTGGGGAATGTAGGCCACCGCCGTACGCTCAATGCCACCGGACGTGAATGTCAGGTCCTGCAAACCGGCCCGGACGGTCACGCCGCAGCCGCCAGCCGCGTAAGCAAGACCACCCGGCACCATCATGGAAACGCCGAGTGTGAACAGGCACAACAAAGTCTGAGCAGATGTGCGCGCGAAAAAACCCGGCCGCCGCAGGCCAGTCAGTTCATCGAATGTCATGAGGTCGCCTTGTTATTAGCACTTGGCGGAAAATACCACATGTTCCGCAGGCTTCAACTGAAACCTGATCGCAAATGATCAAGGCTGACATGCGTCAAACACAAAGCGTGAATATACTATGAATATTCACGGAAATTTCACAGTAAAAACAGAAGACTAAGCTTCAAACCCGGACACGGCATCCCATGCCTGAATGCGACATTATACCGTAAGGTGGCGGCGAGCCTCGACCGTATCCAGCGTTTCTGCACCGCCTTCATGGACGATTTCGCCGCGATCCATGATGTAGACATGGTCGGCAAGCTCCCGGCAGAAGTCGAGATATTGCTCGACCAGCAGGATCGCCATGCCGGTTGAATCCCGCAAGTAGCGGATCGCGCGACCAATATCCTTGATGATCGATGGCTGGATGCCCTCGGTCGGCTCGTCCAGCACCAGGATTTTCGGGCGCGTCACCATGGCCCGGCCAATCGCCAATTGCTGCTGCTGGCCGCCGGACAGGTCGCCGCCGCGCCGCGACAGCATGGTCTGCAAAATCGGAAACAGCGCGAAAATATCGTCCGGGATCGTCCGGTCCTTTCGCTTCAGCGGCGCAAAACCGGTCTCCAGATTTTCCTTGACCGACAGCAGCGGAAAGATCTCACGCCCCTGCGGCACATAGCCGACACCGTGCCGCGCCCGGTTGAACGGCGCCATGCCATTCAACACAGTGCCTTCAAACGCAATCGTCCCGCCTGATACCGGATGCTGACCGGTCACGGCACGCAAAAGCGAGCTTTTACCCACCCCGTTTCGACCCAGCACGCAGGTGATCTTGCCCATCGGCGCGGTGATGTTGACCCCACGCAAAGCCTGCGCAGCACCATAGTGAAGATTGAGATTTTCAACTGTCAGCATCTTTTTGTCCTTCACCGCCCCAGATAATTCTCGATCACCCGCGGATCGTTGGAGACGAAATCGATCGACCCTTCGGCCAGCACCGAGCCTTCGGCCAGGCATGTCACCTTGACGCCGAGATCGCGGATGAAGCCCATGTCGTGCTCGACCACCACGACCGATCGGGTCTTGGAAATTTCCCGCAGCAGGATGGCGGTCTCGGCGGTCTCGGCATCGGTCATGCCCGCCACCGGCTCATCGACCAACAGCAGTTTGGGCTCCTGCGCCAGCAACATGCCGATTTCCAGCCATTGCTTCTGGCCGTGGGACAGGTTGGCGGCGAGGTCGTTTTTGCGGGCGGTGAGCCGGACGGTTTCGAGAATGGTGTCGATCCGTTCGCGGTCCTTGGGCGTCAGCCGGTAGAACAGCGTGGAAAACACGCCGCGCGGCTTGTTCAGCGCCAGTTCCAGATTGTCCCAGACCGTATGGCTTTCAAACACCGTCGGTTTCTGGAACTTGCGGCCAATGCCGAGCTGGGCGATTTCGGCCTCGTCGCGCTTGGTGAGGTCCACCTTGCCGCCGTCGAAAAACACCTCGCCGCTGTCAGGCCGTGTCTTGCCGGTGATGATATCCATCATCGTCGTCTTGCCGGCACCGTTTGGGCCGATAATGGCGCGCAGCTCTCCCGGCTCGACCACGAAGGACAGGGAGTTCAAGGCCCGGAATCCGTCGAAGGAGACGCTGACCCCGTTGAGATAGAGAAGCGAATTGGTGGTTTTATCAGCCATGGTGTTACTCCGCCGCCTGAGGTTTGCGGTTCAATGCCTCGGCCTCCGTCACCGCCTTGTCCTGCCTGCGACGGAGAAGGCTTTGCGTGACTGTGCCGACAATGCCCTTGGGCAGGAACAGCGTGACGGCCACAAACAAGCCACCCAGCGCGAACAACCAGGCATTCGGGAACAGGCCGGTGAAGATCGTCTTACCGCCATTGACCAGCACCGCCCCAATGATCGGACCGATCAGCGTGGCGCGCCCGCCGACGGCGGTCCAGATCACCACCTCGATGGAATTGGCTGGTGAAAACTCGCCTGGATTGATGATGCCGACCTGCGGCACATAGAGCGCACCTGCCACGCCCGCCATCATTGCCGAGACGACAAAGGCAAACAGCTTCATGTTTTCCACCCGGTAGCCGAGAAAGCGGGTGCGGCTTTCGGCATCGCGGATGCCAACCAACACCTTACCGTATTTGGAGCGAACGATGGCCGAGACCAGCAGCAGCGAGCCCGCCAAGAACAGCGCTGAGAGCGAAAACAACGCCGCACGGGTGCCATCCGCCTGGATGTTGCAACCGAGGATGTCCTTGAAATCGGTGAGGCCGTTATTACCGCCAAAGCCCATGTCGTTGCGGAAAAACGCCAGCAGCAGCGCATAGGTCATCGCCTGGGTTATGATCGACAGATAGACGCCGTTGACCCGCGAGCGAAACGCAAACCAGCCAAATACGAAGGCGAGTAAGCCGGGTGCCACGAGCACCATCAGGGCTGCAAACCAGAACATGTCGAAGCCGTGCCAGAACCAGGGGAGTTCCTTCCAGTTCAAAAACACCATGAAGTCGGGCAGGATGGGATCGCCATAGGTGCCGCGTGGGCCGATCTGGCGCATCAGATACATGCCCATCGCATAGCCGCCGAGCGCGAAGAACGCCCCGTGGCCGAGCGAAAGAATACCGCAAAATCCCCAGACCAGATCGAGCGCCAAGGCCAGCATGGCATAGGTCAGGTATTTGCCGAACAGCGCCACCAGATAGGTCGGCATGTGCAGCGCGCTGTCAGGCGACGTGGCAAGGCTGAGGATCGGCACCAGAATGGCGAGCGCGATGAGAATGGCGATGGCGACGAGGATCTTGGCGTCCAGCGAGCGCAGAAGAAATGCCGTGATCATGCTTCCACCGCCCTTCCCTTGAGTGCGAAGAGACCGCGCGGCCGCTTCTGGATGAACAGGATGATGAGAACCAGAACCAGGATCTTGCCCAATACCGCACCGGCATAGGGTTCAAGGAATTTATTGAGAATGCCAAGCGAGAAGGCCCCGACCAGCGTACCCCAGAGATTGCCGACGCCGCCGAACACCACGACCATGAAACTGTCGATAATATAGGTCTGGCCGAGATTGGGCGAGACATTGTCGATCTGGGACAGCGCCACGCCCGCCATTCCGGCAATGCCTGAGCCCAAGGCAAATGTGAAGGCATCGACCCAAGGCGTGCGAATGCCCATCGAAGAGGCCATCCGCCGGTTTTGCGTCACGGCACGCATCTGCAAGCCAAAGGCGGAGCGCTTCAACAGCATCAGCAGCGCGAAGAACACCGAGAGCGAAAACACCAATATCCACAGCCGGTTCCAGGTGATGGTCAAGCCGCCAAGCCCGAACGACCCGGACATCCACGACGGATTGGCGACCTCCTGATTGGTCGGGCCAAACAGCGTGCGCACCAATTGCTGCAACATCAATGAAATGCCCCAGGTGGCCAGCAGTGTTTCCAGCGGTCGGCCATAGAGAAAGCGGATAACGCAGCGCTCGATCACCAGACCGAAGATGCCGGTGACGGCGAAGGCGACCGGCAGGGCAATGGCCAGCGACCAGTCAAACAGCTCCGGCGCGTTCGCCCTTATCGCCTGCTGGACGATGAAGGTGGAATAGGCGCCGAGCATGACCATTTCGCCATGCGCCATGTTGATAATGCCCATGACGCCGAAGGTGATGGCCAGGCCAATGGCCGCCAGCAGCAACACCGAGCCGAGCGAGATACCATAGGTGATGTTCTGCGCGGTATTCCACAGCGCCACATCGCTCTGGATCTTGGCGATGGCCGCATCGATATCGCCCTTCAGCGCCGGATCGACGGTCGCAGCGGCATTGCCGAGAATGGAAATCGCATCCTGGCCGCCCACCGCGCGAATAAGCGCAATGGCGGCACGTTTTTCCTCCAGCGTATGATTGGAGGTGATGACCGAGACGGCGCGGGCCTCAGCCAGCAGGGTTTTCACAGCGCCATCCTGCTCCTTGGCAAGGGCGGTATCGAGCAATTCGAGATTGTCTTCGGAGGGCGCCTTCAACAGCGCATCGGCAGCGGCAAGCCGCACCGTGCGATCAGGGCTGAGCAAGGTCAGCCCGCCTTGTGCAGCGCGGATAGCGCGGCGCAAGCCGTTGTTGATCTTGATCTTCACCAATCCGCCCTTGGCTTCCTTGCCGACCTCGGCACCGCTCAAGGGATCGACTAGAGTCAATTGGCTGCCGGCGGACTTGGCGATGAACACATTGCCATCGGCCTTGCGCAGATAGAGATCGCCACCGCTCAGGGCTTCCAGGGCCGGAACCACTTTGAGATCACCGGTGCGTCCGAGATCGCCGACGATCTTTTCGGCATCGGAGAAATTAGCCGTGCCCAGCGCTTTGATCAGGGTGGCGGGGTCTTCCTCGGCGCGCGCCGAAAGGGTCAAGGCCGCCATCAGCATCAGCCCGGCAGCCAGCACATGCGACAGATGGTTCAAACAGGATCGTATCATACCGGCCCCTCTTGCGATTGCTCCCGACAAGGGAGAAAAAGCTGCGGATGCTTTATGCACCCGCAGCAAGTTTCAGGCTGGGAAGATTAAGAGCCCTTGCCACCGCATTTGCCGGACTTGACGTTGAAATTGCCGCAGTTCATCGGCAGGCGCCAATCGGCGATCAGGTCCTTGCTGTCTGGGAGGAAGTCCGACCATTCGTCGCCGACCACTTCCGGCGTCTGGGAGACGATGTCGAACTGGCCATTTTCCTGGACTTCGCCAATCAGTACCGGCTTGGTGATGTAGTGGCTTGGCATCATCGTGGCGTAGCCGCCGGTGAGGTTCGGCACGGAAACACCGACCAGCGCGTCGATGACCTTGTCGGGTTCAGCAGAGCCTGCCTTTTCGACGGCCTTCACCCACATGTTGAAGCCGATATAGGCGGCTTCCATCGGGTCGTTGGTCACACGCTTGTCGTTCTTGGTAAAGGCATGCCAGGTCTTGATGAATTCGGCATTGATGGGCGTATCGACGGATTCGAAGTAGTTCCAGGCGGCGAGATGGCCAACCAGCGGCTTGGTGTCGATACCGGCCAGCTCTTCTTCGCCAACAGAGAAGGCCATGACTGGAATGTCTTCAGCCTTGACGCCCTGGTTGCCGAGTTCCTTGTAGAACGGCACGTTGGCATCGCCATTGACGGTGGAGATAACGGCGGCCTTCTTGCCGGCCGAGCCGAATTTCTTGATGGCGGCAACTTCGGTCTGCCAATCGGAGAAGCCGAAGGGCGTGTAGTTGACCATGATGTCTTCCTTCTTCACGCCCTTGGACAGAAGATAGGCTTCGAGGATCTTGTTGGTGGTGCGCGGATAGACATAGTCGGTGCCCTCAAGCACCCAGCGCTGCACGCCTTCGTTCTCCATCAGGTAATCGACAGCGGGAATGGCCTGCTGGTTGGGAGCAGCACCGGTGTAAAACACATTGCGCTCGCTTTCTTCACCCTCGAACTGCACGGGGTAGAACAGCACCGAATCCAGTTCCTTGAAGACCGGCAGAACCGATTTGCGCGACACCGAGGTCCAGCAGCCGAATACCGCCGAAACCTTGTCCTTGGAAATCAGCTCGCGGGCCTTTTCGGCAAACAGCGGCCAGTTGGAGGCCGGATCGACCACGACAGGCTCCAGCTTCTTGCCGAGAACGCCACCCTTCTTGTTCTGCTCGTCGATGAGCATCAGCATGGCGTCCTTCAGCGTCGTTTCCGAAATCGCCATCGTGCCGGAGAGTGAGTGCAGAATGCCGACCTTGATCGTGTCTTCAGCGGCAAACGCACCGTGGAAGGCGGTGGTGGACAGCATGGCGCCGACAAGTGCGCTCGCCAGTTTGGACTTGAAGTTCATTTCAGGTTCCCCTCTTTTTGAATTCTGGAGTGAGGGGACTATCGGCTGCTGCGCTGCAAAATCGTATACGTCAATTGACGTAGGTGCCGGGCAAGGCAACGTTGCTCCCCACAAAAATAGGGGATTTATTGTCTTAAACTGCGGTCATAGGTTTATTGTGCTTGATTTCCGCTGAATTCGAACCTTATTACCTGATAAGGCTCTCATGGAGAGCATTCTCATAAACCGCTCATATAGCTGATGTAGAATAGAGCGGCGGCAATCTGTTTCGAAAGTCATCCATGCCTTTTTCACCCCGGCGGCGGCTTCTGAAGGAAGCGACCGCCGACGCTCACGCCGAACTCGATGCAGTGATCGGCGATTTTTCCTCTCCTGCCGCCTACCGCGCCTATTTGCTCGGCATGGCCCGTTTCCGGCTGCCGTTGGAAGAGATGATTGCCCAACAGGACCCGCAGGCACCCTTTATTAGTTGGCAGGGTACCTGGAAGCCGGTCATGATCGGCCACGGACTGCGTGCCGACCTGCAGACGCTTGAGCTGGAGGACGAGCGCTGGCAGTCAACGGTTCCCCAGCCGGAAGCGGCTGAAGACTGGCTCGGCCTGTTCTATGTGCTGGAAGGCTCGGCGCTTGGCGCAAAGCTTCTGGCAAAGCGGGCCGCCTTGCTCGGGTACGGCCCCACCCATGGCGGGGCGCATCTTTTTGCCCAGGCCGGGAACTTTTCGAGCTGGCCAGCGTTTTTAGATCTTATGGAGGAACTGCGGGATCTCGATGAAGGGAAGCTCGTGGCCTTTGCCAATGCAACCTTTGCTTATGCCTACGCTGCCTTCGAAAGCCCTATGAATGCCTCCGCAGACCGTTGATCTTACCAATTGCGACCGCGAACCTATCCATATTCCCGGCAGTATCCAGCCGCATGGCTGTCTGCTGGCCTGCGATGCGGAAATGGCCAAGGTTCTGCGCCATTCCACCAATGTCGGTGACATGTTGGGGCTTGAGGGGCCGCTGAACGGCCTGGAGGTTCACACGCTTCTGGGCGATGCCGCCACCCACGACCTGCGCAATGCGTTGGCGACGGCGCCTTCGGCCTCGCGGCCGGCCCTCATTCCCAATTTACGTCTTGCAAAAGACCAGCTTTTCGATGTCAGCGTGCATCGGCAGCGCGCCACTGTGATCATCGAGTTCGAACCGGCCCAGGACGGGCGCGACCCCTTGCAGCTGGCGCGGGAAATGATCGGACGCATCAAGGATGTCGACGACATAGACAAGCTGATCCGCACCTCCGCAAGGCTGGTGCGGGCGGTGCTCGGCTATGACCGGGTGATGATCTACCGCTTCGACAATGACGGCTCCGGCAAGGTGGTAAGCGAGGCCAAGTCGATGGAGCTGGAAAGCTTCCTTGGCCAATATTTCCCGGCGTCCGACATTCCCCAGCAGGCCCGCAAGCTCTATGTGCAAAATTCCATCCGGGTGATTTCGGGTGCAAGCGGCCACAAGGTGGCGATCGAGCCGGAGCTGGATGCCTCCGGTGAGCCGCTAGACCTGTCCTTTGCGCATTTGCGCAGCGTTTCGCCCATCCACCTGGAATATCTGCGCAATATGGGGGTCGGCGCGTCGATGTCGATCTCAATCCTGTTGAATGGCGAGCTTTGGGGCCTGATCGCCTGCCATCATTACCGCGAAAAGACCCTGTCGATGGCGCAACGGGTCGCCGCTGAATTGTTTGGCGAATTTTTCTCCCTGACACTGCTTGCCTTGAGGCAGAAGCACAAGCTTGATCTCGCTACTGGCACACGCCAATCGCTGGACCGCTTTCTGCACCTTGCCTCCCACCACGAAAATCTCGAGGCACTGTTTGGCGAATGCCTGCCGGAATTCAGCAGCCTCGTGCCTTGCGATGGTGCTGGCCTTTGGATGAACGGGACCTGGACGGCGCTTGGCACCTGTCCGCCACCTACCGAAATCGAACCGCTGATACGCTTCGTCAACGGCATTGCCGATGGACAGACCTGGGCCAGTCACGCCTTGTCCCAATTTCTGCCCAGAGCCGAAAGCTATTATGAGACGGTGTCCGGCGCCATGGTCGTGCCACTCTCGGAAATTCCCCGCGACTACCTGTTGTTTTTCCGCAAGGAACGGCTGCAAACCCTCAATTGGGCCGGCAATCCCGATAAATCCTATGAAATCGGGCCGCTGGGCGACCGGCTGACACCACGCAAGAGCTTCGCCATCTGGAAGGAAGCCGTCACAAAGCAATCGGACCATTGGAGCGAAAACGACAGGGAAATTGCGGAAGCCATTCGCGCCGTCACCGTCAAAGTGGTGCTCCGGCATAACGAGTTGATGCAGGAAGAGCGCAACAAGGCCGACATCCGTCAGCGCGTGTTGAATGAGGAATTGAACCACCGGGTCAAGAATATCCTGGCGGTGATCAAGTCGCTAATCGGTGTTCCGACCCGGCCGGAGCACCAGTTGAGGGATTATGTCACCTCGCTGAAGGGCCGCGTTCACGCCCTGTCCCATGCCCATGACCAGGTGATCCGCGGCAGCGGCAGCGGCCATCTGAGCGAGTTGCTACAGGCCGAGCTTGGTCCTTACCGCACTGAGGGCACCACAATCTCACTTGGTGGCCCGATGGTCGTGCTCGATAGTCGCGCTTATGCCGTCACGGCCCTGGTTGTCCATGAGCTTGCCACCAATGCAGCCAAATACGGAGCGCTTTCGCGCATCGGTGGTACGCTTGACTTGACTTGGCGCTGGACGGGAGAGGGAGATTGTGAAATTCTGTGGACGGAAAGCGGCGGACCAACGGTGACTGCGCCGACACGCCGGGGCTTTGGCTCCGCCTTGATAGACCGTAGCATTCCCTATGATCTCGGTGGTAAGAGTACCGTAAATTATAGCCCACACGGCCTGAATGCGTATCTTTTGCTTCCTGCCCGTTTCCTGTCCGGTTCCGGACATGAGCCGGAAACCACACACGCCCCGCCCCCCGAGACAGAGACCAGATCCATGGCCATTATCGACAAAACCCTGCCGATCCTGCTGGTTGAAGACCAGATGCTGATTGCGATGGACGCCGAAATGATGTTGGGCGATGCTGGCTTTACCACCGTCATGACAGCAGGCTCCGTGCCGGAAGCCCTGGCGCAAATCAAAGTGACAGCGCCTGCCGTGGCCGTGCTCGACATCAACCTTGGCAATCATACCTCCGTGCCGGTGGCTCAAGAACTGCACCAGCGCGGCATTCCCTTTCTGTTTGCCACCGGCTATGCGGAGCGCTCGATCATTCCAGAAGCCTTCGGCGACGTCACGATCATCAACAAGCCCTACGATGGCGAAGCACTGGCAGATGCGGTGATGAGCCTGTTGCGCCAGCCGGACGCCACCACTGGCTAAAAATAGAGAGAAATGACGGCCTGTCTGGTTCAACCAGAGCCTGACAGGCTTTCGTACGCGTCGAAACGATACGTGTCAGTTAGCTGTGCTGTTGCGCAGCTTTTCCGCCTCGGCGTAGAATTTCTTTTCCCACTCATTGTGGTTGTCGAGTCCTTCGCGGATGAAGGGCGTGAAGATCGCCATGTTCATCAGCGCCCAATTGACCAGACGGGCCGGGAATTTCAGCGGTTTGGCGAAATCGACGAACAGCACGACGCGGGTCTTGTCGGTGTGGTTCCAGGCTTCATGCTCGTAGGCGTCGTCGAAGATCAGAACCTTGCCCTCTTCCCAGTGGCAGATCTGGTCCTTGACGCGAATGGCGATCTGGTCGCGCGGCTCCGGTACGATCATGCCCAGATGCAGGCGCAGCACTCCGTTATAGGGACCGCGATGGGCGGGCAGATGCTTGCCGGGTTCGAAAATCGAGAACATCACCGTGGTCAGGCCGGGAATGGCCTGCATGGCCTTCCAGGTTTCCGGGCAGGCCTTGATATTGGCCTCGGACTTCACCCCGAAGCCAAGCAGGAAGAAGGTCTTCCAGCGATTGTCCGTCGAAATCGTCTTCACATCGGTGGAAATATCCTGAAAGCTCGGCAGCTCGCTCTGACGAAGCAGGATCTGGTCCAGCTCGGCGCGAATGGCCGGATAGGCCTTTTCCACCTCCGCCACCCAGGGAAAAGTGGCATTGTCATAGACCGGTGGATTACCAAGCTTGGCATATTTGTAATTCAGCTTTTCCGCCCAGGCGACGATGCCCATGAAAAACCGGGTAATGCGGCTTGGCCGGTCCATAGGCTGAATGCCTGATGTGCCGAAGGCTTGTTCCTTGTCCGCACCGGTCGAAGTCTGAGAGGCTGGCATATCCATCGGTATCACTTTCTGATGCAACAATTCCGTACAGCGGTGCCGATCACACCAGCGCAGGGGTTGAAAAACCCAAACGCCCGAAAAATGGAAAAATAGAGGCAAACCGGATTTCGTCCAGCCGCCAAAGCCCTGTCACCCCGCATCTTGTGAAATCACTGTCACAATTTGCGTTTCTTACGCAATGGAAAAACAGCAGGAAGCGGCGCGAACATCGCCAACCACTCTTGCAAAACCCCCGGCTTGCCGTGACAGTATCCATCCATCCTGTTTCCAATCAGAAAGCGCCAGAATACCGGCATGGCCGCACGCCAACGCATCATTCCCGTCCGACGCCAATATAATCGCTGGGTGGCCGACCAGACGCTGGAAGATTATGCACTGCGCTTTACTGCCAAAAGTGCGCGCCGGTTTTCCTCCAGCCGGATTTCCCAGACTGCTATCGGCGCGATTTCCTTTCTGGCCTTGGAAGCGATCGGCGGCACCATCACGCTGTCCTACGGCACCACCAATGCGTTTTTCGCCATTCTGGTCGCCGCTGTGCTGATGCTGCTGGTCGGCTTGCCAATCAGCCGTTATGCGATCCGCGAAGGCGTCGATATCGATCTTCTGACAAGAGGGGCTGGTTTCGGCTATATCGGCTCGACGCTGACCTCGCTGATCTATGCCAGCTTCACCTTCATGCTGTTTGCCATCGAGGCCTCGATCATGACCGGGGCCTTGGCGCTGGCCTTCGGCATTCCACCGTCGATCGGCTACATTATTTCGGCTGTTGTGGTCATTCCGCTGGTCACCTACGGCATTCAGCTGATTTCGAAATTCCAGCTTCTGACCCAGCCGATCTGGATCGTGCTGAATATCGCGCCCTTCGTGTTCATCGCCTTTCAGGACTGGGAGAAATTCGACCTTTGGCGGGCCTTTGCAGGCATCCACCAGTCTAATGCCGGAACGCAAAGTATCGCGCCGTTTCGCCTCGCCGATTTTGGCGCCGCCTCCGCCGTCATCCTGGCGTTGATGCCACAGATTGGTGAGCAGGTGGATTTCCTGCGCTTCCTGCCGCCGGAAGGCGGGCGCAAGCTGCACCACCGTTTCATGGTGTTTCTGGCCGGTGCCGGCTGGGTGGTACTGGGCGTGCCGAAGTTGCTGGCCGGGTCCTTCCTGGCGGTGCTGACGCTATCGACCGGTGTCAGTCTGAGCGAGGCCGCTGATCCCGCCCACATGTATCTGGCCGCCTTCGGCTATATCCTGCCCAATGAAACGCTGGCCATGCTGCTGATGGTCGCCTTCGTGGTGGTGTCACAGTTGAAGATCAACGTGATGAATGCCTATGCAGGCTCGCTGGCCTGGTCGAATTTCTTCTCCCGCCTCACCCACAGCCATCCGGGCCGGGTGGTCTGGCTGGTGTTCAATGTCGGCATAGCGCTGCTGTTGATGGAGCTTGGCATCTACCGGCTGTTGGAAGCCACCCTCGGGATCTTCTCGATCATTGCCATGGCCTGGCTCTGCACCATTTCCGCCGATCTGTTCATCAATAAGCGCTTGTGCCTTGCACCACCGGGCATCGAGTTCAAACGCGCCCATCTCTATGATATCAACCCGGTCGGTTGCGGCACGCTGTTGATTTCGGCGGGTCTGGCGCTGGCGGCGCATTTTGGCCTGTTCGGGCCGTTACTCGCCTCGCTCTCCACCTTCGTGACGCTGGTCGCCTTCCTGATTTCGCCGCTGATCGCCTGGAGTACCAAGGGCAAATTCTATCTGGCCCGCAAGCCGCGCCATGCCTGGAAAAACCTCAGCCATATCACCTGTTCGATCTGCGAACATCCATTCGAGCCTGAAGACATGGCCTGGTGTCCCGCCTATGCCGCGCCGATCTGTTCGCTGTGCTGCTCGCTGGACAGCCGCTGCCATGACATGTGCAAGCCCAAGGCCCGGCTCAACACCCAGGTCGGCACCGTTGCCCGCACTGTTCTGCCCAGCACGGTGATTGAAAAGCTGACGACCCGGCTTGGCCGCTATGCGATGACCAGTGTCGGGGCGATTTCGCTGGTGGGGGCGATCTTGGCGCTGATTGCCCATCAGGTTTCCGCCGCCTCGCCAGAAACCGAAGTGGTGGTGAATGCGACGATCCTGATCGTGTTCTTCGTATTTTCGGTGATTGCTGGTATCGCCACCTGGTTCTATGTGCTGGCCCATGACAGCCGATTGGTGGCGGAAGAAGAATCCTACCGCCAGAACAGCCTGCTCCTGAAGGAAATCGCCGCCCACCGCAAAACCGATGCCGCGCTTCAGACGGCCAAGGAAACGGCAGAAGCTGCCAACCGTGCCAAGAGCCGCTATGTGGTTGGCCTCAGCCATGAATTGCGCACGCCGCTCAACGCCGTGATGGGCTATGCGCAATTGCTGGAGCAGGATGAGACCATTCCCGCGCCACGCCAATCGGCAATCAAGGTGATCCGCCGGTCTGCCGACCATCTCTCCGGGCTGATCGATGGGCTGCTGGATATTTCCAAGATCGAGGCTGGACGCTTACAGGTGTTTTCCGCCGAGCTGAACATCCATGATTTTCTCGATCAGATCATCGACATGCTGCGCCCGCAGGCCGAGGCCAAGAGCCTGACCTTCAACCACACCCGCGCCAAGAACCTGCCGCAATATGTGCGCGCTGACGAGAAACGGCTGCGCCAGATCCTCGTCAATCTTCTGTCCAACGCCATCAAATTCACCGATGCGGGTACGGTCAGTTTCGACGTCGCCTATCGCAGCCAAGTCGCCAGCTTCACCGTGACCGATACCGGGCGCGGCATTGCCGAAAAGGATCTGAACCGGATCTATGAACCCTTCCAGCGCGGCGAGGCCGACAATATCCGGCCCATGCCAGGACTGGGGCTGGGCCTGACCATCACCAAGCTGCTGACCAATACGCTGGGCGGCGAAATCGCCGTGGAGAGCGAAAAAGACCATGGCACGACCTTCCGGGTGCGGCTGATGCTGTCTTCCGTTGACCGGCCCAGCACCGCGCCAAAGGCGGAACGCAAGATCCTTTCCTACGATGGCCCGCGCCGCACAATCGTCGTTGTCGACGACAACGAGGATCACCGCGAACTGATGCGAGAGGCGCTGGCGCCTCTGGATTTCATCGTGCTGACCGCCACTGGCGGGCCGGATTGTCTGGCGCTGATCGAAGGTGTCAAACCCGATCTGTTCCTGGTCGATATTTCCATGCCCGGCATGAATGGCTGGCAATTGGTCGAGCGGCTGCGTGATGCAGGCCAGAGCGCGCCGATCCTGATGCTGTCAGCCAATATCGGCGATGGCGCGGTGCGCGAGCCCGGCTCCGGCGGCCATAACGACGCCATCCCCAAGCCCGTCGACGTGAAAATGCTGCGCGACAAGCTGGCTCGCCACCTGAAACTACGCTGGCTCTATGCCGAAGACATGCCCCCGCCCGCCCCCGCCTTGCCTGCTGGCACGCCGCGCGATCCCGGCCTTGCCCACCGCGAGGACCTGCGCAAGCTGGCCGAAATCGGCTATATCAGGGGCTTGGAAAACAAATTGCAGGAACTGGCCAAGACACCGGATATGCTGCCCTTCACCGATGAATTGCGCCCCTTCGTCCAGGCTTTCGATATGGCCGGGCTGATTGCCTGTCTTGATCGCTATCAGGAGGGCGCGGCATGAGCGTGCAGAGGCCATCGCCCAACCGCCAATCCATTGCCGGTCTTGCGCCGAGACATCCCCCATCCAATCTCCCCACCCGAGGGGGAGATGGCCGGCAGGCCAGAGGGGGGCGACTTGGTGTAAAGGCTTGTTTTACGCAACGCCTCACTCCGTGGTCTGGCTTCGCCCCCCTCATCTCCCTGCCGGGATCTTCTCCCCGACGGGGAGAAGAGGAGTGCCGCCGCCCTCCCGCTCGCTTTCTTTTTCTCCGCCCCTTGGACATCACAGACCATGGCTGAACCAACCTCCCCCCGCGACATCATCCTCCTCGTCGATGACAGCCCGGAAGCACTGGGCTTCTTGACTGACGCCCTGGAACAATCCGGCTTTTCCGTGCTGATCGCCACGTCAGGCCAAGGGGCGCTGGGCATTGTCGAGCGGATCAGCCCCGACCTGATCTTGCTGGATGCGGTTATGCCCGGCATGGACGGGTTCGAGACCTGTCGGCAGATCAAGGCCAATCCGGCTGTGGCGCAGGTGCCTGTCATCTTCATGACCGGCCTTAGCGAAACCGAACATGTGGTGCATGCGCTGGAGGTCGGCGGCGTCGATTACCTGACCAAGCCGATCAATATCGATGAGCTGCGCGCCCGCATCCGCGTCCATCTTGCCAATGCCCGTTCCGCGCAAAGCGCACGGGTCGCGCTGGACGCCGCAGGCCGCCACCTGCTGGCCTTGCGCGCCGATGGCAGCCTGCTGTGGTCCACGCCGCAAGCCAGCCGCCTGATCACCACCGCCACCGGCCTTGAAGACGGATTGGACACGGTGATCAAAGCCATTGGCGACTGGATGCAAGCCCGCACAGCCACGATTTCCACCGCCGGTCCCGCAACCGCCCCGAATAGCCAACCCGCAGGTGCATCCCGCGACGCTGCCCTGACCTTGCCGCTTGAAAACCACCCTGCCCTGCAAATCGCCTATCTCGGCGCCATGGCCGCCGACGAATACCTGTTCCGCCTTAGCGCTGCCAACCCGCACCGCGAAGACGAACGCCTGCGCCAGGCCTTCGGCCTCACCCAACGCGAATCCGAAGTCCTGCTGTGGATCGCCCGCGGCAAGCCCAACCGCGACATCGGCGAAATCCTCGGCCTCGCCGCCCGCACGGTGAACAAGCATCTGGAACAGATCTATGTGAAGCTGGGTGTGGAAAACCGCGCGTCTGCGGCTGTGAAGGCGGCGGCGGTGTTGCGGGTGGAGTAAAGGGCGCTTGCTCCAAGGTCCAAATCCCAAACCAAGAGCCTCTCCATGAACCGTTTCGTCATCCTCTCCGGCTGCTCCGGCGGCGGCAAATCCACTTTGCTCTCGGCCTTGGCGGCAAAAGGCTATGCGACAATCGAAGAACCCGGTCGACGCATTGTGACGGAGGAACAGGCCGGAGATGGCAAAGCCCTGCCATGGATTAACATGGCCGCCTTCGCCCACCGCGGCATTGCCATGGCACTGGAAGACCGGGAACGGGCGGCATCCCTCCCCGGCTGGGTGTTCTTCGACCGCAGCCTGATTGACGCCGCCACCGCGCTGAAAGCTGCGACCGGCGATGAGACACAATTAAACGCGCTCAAGCACCACCACCGCTATCACGCCCGCGTTTTTCTCACCCCGCCGTGGCCGGAGATTTACCAGCAGGATGCGGAGCGTCAGCATGATCTGACCGCCGCAGAGGAAGAATATCAGCGCCTGTGCGAGACCTATCCGGCGCTTGGATACGAGGTGATTGTGTTGCCAAAGGTGAGTGTTGTGGAGCGCGTGGAATTTATCTTGGCAATGCTTCAGCACCCAACCGCAAGGTAAAACGGTTTTCGGTGAAAACCCCGATATTTTTGCCCGACGGGGCTTATTCTTGCGCATCCGGATTGGTGCTGTGGGCGTTTTGCTGGCTGGCGAGGAACTCTCGCCCTCGCCGAAGGGCAACGCCCGGATCGGACCCACGGTTATATTCCTCAAGGATGATCTGGATGATCTGTTGCCGGGTCTTGGCTCTGCCAAGGTCTTGCCCGGAACTCTCTTGCTGATGGAGCGACTGGCGGGCCTCCTCCAGCCGGTGTTGAAGATTGGTGGCGGCGTCGAGCAGCATATGGTCAATCATGTCGTCCGGTTCCGGCATATCCTACGGCCTCAGTTGGAACTGCTGCGGTGGCGAAAGATGGTAGACCCCGGAATGGATTGGACCATCTTCCCGGACCTTCTGCCTGTAGTGCAACAACAGCGCCAGCACGGTCGCCACGAAAACCGGCGGCACGACGATAACAAGGGCTTTCACCCAGTCGGATGTCGATTGCCATGTATCGAAAAGATCAGCCCAGACATTATAATCGGCCATTTCCCATTTCTCCCACGCTGGAAAACGAGCGATCACCAGAGAACTGTCTCTGGTGATCGGGGAGTTCGTAAGCCGGAAAAAGAACGACCGTCTCGACCTTTAAGCCGAAGCTCTGGACATACGTCGAGACCTCCCCGACCATAGAGAATGGCAGAGAGCGAACCGTATAGACACGGTTCACCGCCTCAGCCACAAACCTATGGCTGAGGGGTGTCATTTAACGATCGACACTGACCGCTTTAACCGGGGTTACGACGCCCCAAGACCGGCTCGTTACAACCGATCTCACCCATGTCTTAGCGCATAACGCGTGGGGAGGAAAAGAGGGGATTGGTGTGATTTTGAGCGTGGGGGGAATTGGTGGCGTTGTGCTTGGCGGCCTACCCCCTCTGTCCTGCCGGACATCTCCCCCTCAAGTCGGGAGATCGACTCGGAGTTTATGCCTCACTCCTGATTTTCTCGTCGGCAAGTCGATTACACAAGCAATGCTAGAGAAAGGAGCGGTTTCGTCTATCCGATCTCCCCCCTTGAGGGGGAGATGGCTGGCAAGCCAGAGGGGGGTATTCTTGCACCAAGGCCCACCATCCCCAGAACCACAGGCGTCTTGGTCAAACGATTGAAAGGACCGCGCGAAATAATCTGCACCGAGCATGTCCCAGTTGTTAGAGGTCGGATGTGGGGCAGGATGCGGGATCAAGCGACACCAACCAGATATCGCCACGCTCCCTTACATCAACTCTTCACCGACAGCCCCCCTATGAGGCCATTCCCGATCTTCCGCAGAGACTTCAACCGACTCATCGCATTGAGACAGCAATTCCTCCAGCGTGTGCCGAGGCCGCGTCTGCGGCTCGATTATAAGACGACCATTGTCGAACGTCATCACGACCGTTGCCCCATCAACGAGATCCGGTCATCAAGGCAATTAGATAAAACCTCAGCTTGGAATATAATGATTTCGGTGGCAAAGCAGTTAAATATAAGGTAATTTTCAAAAGAGAGAATTGGGATTATGTTATGCGCCATAATATATTTTTGCTGACTATATTTTCTGCGTTCGCATTTTTTGCTCAGCATACAGCAAGTGCGCGCTTTATATCTCCAGATAGCTGAGACCCCAATATTCCGGGTGTTGGGACGAATAGGTATTCGTATGCAAGCAATAATCCGGTGAACAAAAGTGACCGCAACGGCCATGCGGATGGCGGTGAGATTCAAATCGATTCTTTCGATCACCATGAAATAGAAAGAAATGAAACAGCTTCAAGAGAAGCTCAGGACTTAGGCCGCACCTACAGTGTTGAAAGCCAAGCCTCTCTAATGCCAGGCAATGAGGACGAAGAAGGCAGGCAGCGAAACAGAGATTATGTGTCGAAGACTTTTGACGGAATGACACCGACGCTTCAAGAGCGATCGGCGTTAATCAATCATGAGCCAGGACGATTTTGGGAGTTGCGAAGCCTCCAACATGATCTAGTCGCTGTACATGGTTTAAATTCTCTAAACCCTAAAAATAATATAATGGATTATATTACTGGGGGACATGCAATCAACAATCGCGTCCGGGGAATGTCTTTAAAGTACAATTGGCAGAGCGCAAATATCAGTGCGATCAGAGAACGACTGATGCAAGAGCATTTAAAAGCAGTAGGCGCAGATAAAATTGGAAAATTTGGTTTATTAAATCCCGGACAATTCTACGATTATCACGCAAAAGTCTTCGGGGAATTTGGATTGCCCGCCGGAACATTTGGTGGATCGCCTGTTTTCGGATTTCGCGTTGAATCCTATATTACAAGCGGCATTTGGCGTTCTTCATGCGACACTCATTAAAAATCATGTCGCTATTTTGTCTGCAATTAATGGCTATGGGAGCATCAAAAACAGAAAATACTATGGAATATTCATTCGAATCAAACGACGAAATTACATACAAAACAATAACAATTGGAAATATATTATTTAAAATACCTGCATCTTTTGTCATTTCCCAACCCAATGACGAGTTGTATTATAAAATACTAGGCCTTGATACGGACAAAAGCGCATCTCTAACGATTCCAGCCAATACAATAATTAAGAAAATTCAAAATTATGAAAAAAAGGCAGAACTACTATCAAACAATCTATATTTAAGAATAACCCCATTATCCGATTTTGAATTCTGGGCTTACTCCAAAAATCCTGAAATCATGACATATATTGCAAACGCTCGATACCATGCCACCAAAAGCGAACAAGGATATATTTTAAAAAAACCGCATAGCGATGAATGGTATCTATTTTCTGTTGAACCCGCGGCTATCCAAGACAAAACTGATGTTTTTTCATTCTGGCTTGGCACATGCGCAGACGTTACAACAACTCAGACACAAAGTGGCCACATAAATAGGTGCGACAGCTATGCAGCATATGATAAATTAATTATCAATTTCACTGTCTACGGCAAGAATATTTCATTAATACCAGAAATACGCGAGTATATAAAAAATCAATTATCTGAATGGCAATTAAAAAAATAATCCAGAAATTAATACCAAGTCTCGAAGATGCTGACGCATCCTCGACTTGAAGAAAATGAAAATATCTCAAAAGCGTCAGAGCCTTGAGATATTTTAAAGGGGAATATGAAGAGTCATTTTCAATGAATCTTCGTATAAGATCGCCAAAGCACCTAAATTGGACAATCCGATTTGCGCTGACGACCGAGAAGCCTCACGGCGTAACACCCATGCGCGCCTAATCGATGAAATCCGGTAAGGCCTTCCATCACAATTTGATCGACAGCCGCTAGCCCTACCAGCACCATCACAAACAAAATCAGCCGCAAAGCTCTCACTTTGCGGCTGAAAAATCTCATATCTGCTTCAAGCCAGCCACCCCAGCCAGCCCTACCCCATCAAGCCGCTAGCGCTTGCGCATCTCTTGGAATCTCAACATCGATCTCCAAAATCGACACGTGCTCGTCACGGTCCACCTTGATGCGGACCTTGTCGGCATCAACCTGGACGTGTTTGGAGATCACGGCCAGGATTTCCTCGCGCAGGATGGCGACGAGGTCGGAGCCTTGGGCGGCGCGTTCGTGGGCGAGCAGGACTTGCAGCCGTTCCCGCGCCATCGGCGCCGAGGTTGGCTTGCGGAACAGGTTGAAGATGCTCATGCGGCCCTCCGTGCGAAAATCTTGCCGAACAGGCCACGCTTTTCCTCGGGCATGGACACCGGAATTTCCTCGCCAGCCAGACGGCGGGCAGCTTCGAAATAGGCCTGGGCGGGAAGGCTCTTGGCATCGGCCAGCGTCACCGGCGCACCGATATTGGAGGCTTTCAGCACGTCCATGCTTTCCGGGATGATGCCGAGCAGCGGGATGGAGAGGATTTCCAACACGTCCTCGACCTTCAGCATATCGCCGCGCTGGGCGCGGGTGGCATCGTAGCGGGTCAGCAGCAGGTGCTTTTCCATCCGCTCGCCGCGCTCGGCCTTCAGGGTCTTGCTGTCGAGCAGGCCGATGATCCGGTCCGAATCGCGCACCGAAGACACTTCGGGGTTGGTGACGACAACGGCGACATCGGCGTGGCGCATGGCCAGCGTCGCACCGCGTTCGATCCCGGCCGGGCTATCGCAGATCACCCAGTCGAAATGCTTTTTCAGCTCGGTGATCACCCATTCCACGCCTTCGGGCGTCAGATTGTCCTTGTCGCGGGTCTGCGAGGCCGGCAGCAGGTACAGCGTATCGACCCGCTTGTCGCGGATCAGCGCCTGCGGCAGCTTGGCATCGCCCTGGATGACGTTGACGAGATCGTAGACCACCCGGCGCTCGGCGCCCATGACCAGATCGAGATTGCGCAGACCGACATCAAAATCGATCACGACAACCTTGTCGCCGCGCTGGGCAAGTGCCGCACCAAGGGCAGCCGTGGAGGTCGTCTTGCCGACGCCGCCCTTGCCTGATGTCACAACGATGACCTTCCCCATTTCATTCTCCTGTCTTTCGCCGCATGCGGCACAAGCTTCGGGTCGCGCTGGACCAAATTTCCAGCGTATTAAACGTCAACTTTAACCAGCGGAGTCGGCGTCAAGCTGACGTCCGCGCGGCTCAAACCAGCATCAGGCCATTTTTTCAGCCTTGATGACATCGTCTTCCAGCCAGAGCTGGACAGGCTTGCCCAGCAATTCCGGCGGCATGTCCTCGGCCATCTTGTAGATCCCGTCGATGGCCAGCAGCTCGGCCTCCATCTTGCGGCAGAAAATCCGCGCCGATGCATTGCCGACCGACCCCGCCATCGCCCGACCCCGCAAGGCGCCGTAGATATGGATCGACCCACCGGCAATGATTTCGGCGCCTGAGGCAACCGAACCGATCACCGTCACATCGCCTTCGGTGAAAATCACCGACTGGCCAGAGCGCACCGGCTCATGCAGCAACAAGGATTGCACCACGGAGCGAGCCTGCGGCGCAGTTATCATCGCCTGGGGTGCTTCAGTCTCGCCGATCTCGTCACTCTTGCCGGAGGCTTTGGTGGCTTTACCAGTCTTTTTCTTCTCGTCGGCTGGTGGTGATTCAGGCTCGGCCTTCGGCACGTCAACATCGGAAACCGGGCGGCCACCCTTGAGGATCGGCGGCATGCCGCGTTCCACCATCGACGGACGCGCGCCTTCCAGACCCATGATGCTGACATTGCGGCTGGACAGCTCGGCAATCAGGGCCTTCAGCTCATCCCGGCTGATCGCCAGTTCCGCTACATCGAGAACCACCGGGCGACCAAGGAAGAACCCAGCCGAGCGCGAGGCCAGATCGTCCAGCCTTTCCAGCCAGTTATCAACCGGCAGGTCCGGCGAAAGCACCACCGCCAGAAACGAACGGCCTTTGATACGGATTGAGCGGGGTTCTGTTAGCACTTCGGTCATCTTTATGAACAAATCGTTGAGATGGTTTACGGCTGATTTGGTTAACAAAAGGTTAACGCGACACTCCAATCCGTTAAGACAACCGATATGGATGATGCTAATTGGCTATAATATTCAAATCGTTAGAAAATTAATTTTGCGGTTGCGCGCAAACACCACTGAAGCGTGCAATGCAAAAAGCCCGGCGCAAGGCCGGGCTTTCGTCTCCACTGGCAATGCCTGCAGAAATCAGTTTTCGAAGTAGGAATACTTGCCGTCAGGGCCTTTCTTCCAGGTGTACATCACGTAGTCGGGACGGGTGATGTCGCCCTTGGCGTCAAAGCCGATCGAACCGATAACGGTGGTGAACGGACCCTTGGCCTTCATGGTTTCAGCAACCTTTTCCGGATCGGTGGAACCGGCAGCCTTGGCAGCGTCAGCAATGATCTGCAGAGCGGCGTAGGAATACAGCGTATAGGCTTCCGGCTCAAAACCAGCGTCGCGGAACTTCTTGACCGCGTCCTTAGCGTTCGGGTTGTTACGCGGATCCGGCGGGAAGGTCATCAGCGTGCCGTTAACGGCGTCGCCAGCAATCGAGGCCAGTTCGTTGGACGTGATACCGTCGCCCGACATCAGGGTCGCCTTGACACCCTGGTCAGCCATCTGACGCAGGATCAGGCCAGCTTCCGTGTGCAGGCCGCCAAAGTAAACGATGCCGACGCCGGCTTCCTTCATCTTGGCGATCAGAGCCGAATAGTCCTTCTCACCGGGGGTGATGCCTTCGTAGATGACTTCCTTGACGCCCAGACCATTCATGGCCTTCTTGGTTTCGTCAGCAAGGCCCTGACCGTAAGGGGTCTTGTCATGAATGACGGCAACCTTCACGCCCTTGAACTTTTCAGCAATGTATTTGCCAGCAACCGCGCCCTGCTGGTCATCGCGACCGCAGGTGCGGAACGTGTTCCACATGCCGCGCTCGGTAAATTTCGGATTGGTGGAGGCTGGCGTGATCTGCAGAATGCCATTTTCGGCATACACGTCAGAAGCCGGGATCGATACGCCCGAGTTGAAGTGGCCGATCACATATTTGACGCCATCGGCCACGAATTTGTTGGCGACGGAAACGCCCTGCTTGGCATCCGACACGTCGTCGCCGAGCACGATCTTGATCTTTTCGCCATTGATGCCGCCGGCTGCATTGATATCGGCAGCGGCCTGTTCGGCACCCTTCTGGAGCTGTGCGCCGAAAGCAGCGTTCGGGCCTGTCAGGGGACCGCCGACACCGACGATGATGTCAGCCCAGGCGGTGCCGCTGAAGGCAACCATGGCTGTCAGCGCCACGGCTGAAAGAAGCGACTTCTTCATTCTGATACTCCCAGTTTTTAGGGCGGGCTTCATTCGATCCCCCGCGCAACACCCACCTAGATTGCGCCGGAAAACTCTTCCACTCTTTATTATTGCAATTTCCCCGGCCATCAGAGGCGAGAAAAACGATACTGTCAATCTTTCTTCTTCCAAGAAAGCGGGGAAGTTTTTTCATAGAGCCAGTAATAGTTACCGGCCATCTGGCGGGTGCGTCGCTGGCGGAAACCGACCATCGAAAACACCAGCAGAACGACAAAATCCATCGCGTAAAGACCGATATCCAGCATCGACCCCGCAAACAGGGCATGATGGAGAAACCGCATCACCAGCGCCAGCAGCAGTGTGTAGATCAGCACCCGGCCATAGCCTTCCCAGTTTTCGGCAACGGCCTTGCCGGTGCGCCATGCGGTCCAGAAGCCAAGCAGCACCACGAGAAAACGCAGCACCATCCGCACCTGATCATCCGTATCGAAAAACAAACCCTGCATGTCTTTTCCCCTCCGGGGTCTTTTTATCCGCAGTTTATCAGCACGGCACGGCGATTAATGCCGTCCGCCTTCAAGATAGGCAGCACGCACCTGAGGGTCGGCCAGCAATTCCCGGCCGGAACCGCTCATCGTCACCAGTCCGTTGACCATGACATAGGCGCGGTCGGACAGTTTCAGCGCAGCAAACGCATTCTGCTCGACCAGGAACACAGTCAGCCCTTCTTCCTGGTTGAGCTTCTTGATCGCCTCGAAAATCCCCTTGACGATCAAAGGCGCCAGCCCCAGCGACGGCTCGTCCAGCAATAGCAGCTTTGGCCGCGCCATCAGCGCCCGGCCAATCGACAGCATCTGCTGCTCTCCGCCGGAAAGCGTGCCGCCGCGTTGGGCGTGGCGCTCTTTCAGGCGCGGGAACAGCGTGAAGATCTTCTCGACATCCTCCTGGAAATATTTGAGATTGTCGAGACCGGCACCCATTTGCAGGTTTTCCATCACCGTCATGCGCGGAAAAATCCGCCGCCCTTCCGGTGATTGGGCGATGCGCTGGCGAGCGATCAGATGGGTGGGCATCTTGGTAATGTCCATGCCATCGAAAATAACCCGACCGGCGCGGGCCTGCGGGCTGCCGCAAATCGTCATCATCAACGTCGATTTACCAGCACCATTGGCGCCGATCAGGCTGACGATCTCGCCTTTTTTAACCTCGACGCTGACACCGCCAAGCGCGCGGATATTGCCGTAATAGGTCTCGACGGCCTCAACCTTCAAAAGAGCTTCAGCAGTCATCACAATTTGCCTCCGGCCACGGCTTCCACATCGGAAATCGCGTCGTCCAGTTCTTCATCCTCGACACCGAGATAGGCCGCGATGACCTTCGGGTCGTTCTTCACGTGATCCGGCGTGCCATCGGAAATCTTCTGACCATATTCCAGCACCACGACATGGTCAGAAATTTCCATGACCACCGACATATCGTGCTCGATCAGCATGATCGATGTGCCGGTTTCGTCCCTGATACCATTGAGCAACGTGTTGAGCGCCAACGATTCCCGTGGATTGAGACCGGCTGCAGGCTCATCCAGGCAAAGCAATTCTGGTTCCGTGCACATAGCGCGGGCGATTTCGAGACGCCGCTGCGCGCCATAGGGCAGATCGCCAGCCGGGTCGTCGGCCCGCTCGATCAGATCGGCGCGCTCCAACCAGAACCGCGCCTTGTCGATCGACAATGCCGCCGCCTTCTTGTAAGCGGGCAAGCCAAGCAGACCGAGCACCGTATAGCCGGAGGCCTTCATCAGCGCATTGTGCTGGGCAACCAGCAGGTTTTCCAGCACGGTCAGGCCGGAAAACAACCGGATATTCTGGAAGGTTCGGGCCACCCTGGCCTTTTTGGTGATCTCGAAATCCGTCAGGCGTTCCAAAAGGAATTCCTTGCCGGCCTTCTGGCGCAGGGTGACCATCCCCATTGTCGGCTTGTAGAAGCCGGTAATGCAGTTGAAGACAGTGGTCTTGCCCGCTCCGTTCGGGCCGATCAGCGCGGTAATTTCACCGCGCCGGGCTTCAAAAGAGAAGTCGTTGATGGCCATCAAGCCGCCGAACTTCATCGACAGGTGTTCGACCGTCAGAATTGGGTCATTGTTCATGATTTGCGTCCCGGAGGTCATCAGCCGTGACCCTCCTTGGTAAAGCTGCCGGAGACGGCCTTGCGCTCCCTGAGGAAGGCCGTCGGCTCTCTGCTGCCGACAAAGCCGCGCGGCTTGAACAGCATCACAATCACCATGGCCAGGCCAAACAGCAGCATGCGATAGAGTTCAGGGGTGAAATCCGGTCCGAACACGTGTTTCAGGAATTCCATCTCGCGCAGCAACTCCGTACCGCCAACCATAACCATGGCTGCGACAGCGATACCGGTCAGAGACCCCATGCCGCCCAGAACCACGATGGCGAGAATAACCGCCGATTCCAGGAAGACAAAGCTTTCAGGCGACACGAAACCCTGGCGGGCAGCAAAGAACGACCCGGCAAAACCGCCAAACATCGCGCCGATGGCAAAGGCCGTCAGCTTGGTCTTCACCGTGTCGATGCCAAGTGAACGGCAGGCGATCTCGTCTTCGCGCAGCGCTTCCCAGGCCCGGCCAATCGGCATGCGCCGCAACTGGATCGTGACATAGGCAGTCAGCATGCACAGCCCCAGCGCCAGATAGAACAGGAAGATCTTGTAATAGGCCGAGGACATCGGCAGGCCAAAGGTCTTGGCGAAGCCATGGGCCGAGGCATCGAAGGGAATGCCAAACAGTGTCGCCTTGGGAATGCCCGATACGCCGAACGTGCCCTGGGTAACATCCGTCCAGTTGATCAGCACCAACCGGATGATTTCCCCGAAGGCCAGCGTGACGATGGCGAGGTAATCTCCCCGCAGACGCAGCACCGGAAAGCCGAGCATGATGCCCCAGAAGGCGGCCAGAATACCTGATATCGGCAGCAGCAGCCAGAAGGACAGGCCGAAATGCTGCGACAACAGCGCGTAGGAATAGGCACCGACCGCATAGAAGGCGACATAGCCGAGATCGAGCAGCCCGGCCAGGCCGACGACGATGTTCAATCCCCAGGCGAGCATCACATAGATCAGGATCTGAATGCCGAAGTTATCGACATATTTCAGCGAGCCCTGCGTGCCGACCAGAAAGAGAATGACCGGCGGATAGAGGATCAGCGCCACAAGCGCGATCTTCAGGAAATGTGTCTTGAAGAACGACGGTCGGGCGCCAGCGGCGGCAGCGGGCTTTGCAGCGGCCTGCGCCTTGCGCGCCGCCGACCAGGGGCGCAAGACAGCGACCACAGCAAACCGGCCAATAGCGGCAATGGCCACGAAAATCGATAGAAGGCCCCAGCGCGTATACCAGACCAGGGCATTGTTGATGTCCTGGTCGGTCTTGATGCCGATGAACAGTACGAACAGGCCAAGCGCCAGCAAGCCAGCGAACACGGCTTCTTTCAAGGCCCGCGCCATCAGGCCGGGCTGCGCCTTGACGGCAGAAACGTCGATATTTGCCATGATCTCAGACCTTCTCGACTTCGGGACGGCCCAGGATGCCGGTCGGTTTGAAAATCAGCACGAAAGCCAGGATGCCGAACGTGGCGACATCCTTGTAGGCGATGGTGAAATAAGCGGACCACAGGGATTCGATCAGACCAATCAGCAAGCCGCCGAGAACAGCGCCCGGCAAAGAGCCGATGCCGCCCAGAACCGCCGCCGTAAAGGCCTTGACGCCGGGAATGAAGCCATCGGTAAAGGAGGCAACCCCGTAATACATCAGATACATGGTACCAGCCACGGCAGCCAGCGCCGCCCCCATCACGAAGGTGACGGAAATGGTCCGGTCGACGTCGACACCCAAAAGGGCCGCCATCTTACGGTCCTGCTCGGTGGCGCGTTGAGCACGGCCAAGCGGCGTCTTGTTGACGATATACCAGAAGGCCGCCAGCAGCACCGCCGTTACCGCGACGATGATCATCTGCTTCAGCGACACGGTGATGGCGCCGAAGTGATAGACATCATTGACAAGCGCCGGAATTGGCTTGTTGCGAGGGCCTTGCGAGACCTGAATGAAGTTGGACAACGCAATCGACATGCCGATCGCCGTAATCAGCGGCGCCAGCCGGAAGGACCCGCGCAAGGGCCGATAGGCGACCCGCTCGATGGTCCAGTTCCACAAGCCGGTCATCACCATCGACACAACCAACATGATGAGCAGCGCCAAAGCCACTGGAATGCCTGCAAAAAATGTCGTGAGAAGCAAAAAAACAATCAAGGCGGCAAAACCGCCGAGCATGAAAATATCGCCATGGGCAAAGTTGATCATGCCGACGATCCCGTAGACCATCGTATAGCCAATTGCCACCAGGCCATAAATCGAACCAAGCGTCAGCCCGTTGATAAGCTGCTGGATGAAATAATCCATACATTATCCCCCGGATGCCGATCAAACGCAGCATCCATATGTTGTCCCATTCGGGTTCTTCGTGTTGGAGGGATTTGATATCGGTTTCGACAAAAATGTGAAGCCTAAAAGCTTTGCAGCGCGTATTTTTCTGTCAATTGCTCAACATATCGGCAGTTTTTGCACAAATTCGGCATTAAACCTGGAATTGCGCTCAAAAAGCGCGCAGATGACTCCGGGTAAACTTGCCGAATGAAAAAAACCTGGATGGTTTCGTTGTTTTTTACGACGGCATCAGCAGCCGTAGCGCCAGGTCCACACGCATGCGGATTTCGCTGTCCAGATCCTCCCCCTGCTTGCCGAACATCAGAACCTTCGTCTGCAACGGTCCCAGGACCGCCCCGACAAAGATGTCGGCAATATCGCGGCGATCAACCCCCTCGGATGGGCTGACCGCGACGTGGAAATCCAGCTCCTGCGCCAGAAAGGCTCGAAAATTCTCGACACAATCCTCGTAAAACTGCCGGGTTAGATCGGGATGTTTGCCCGCTTCGGCAATGATCAGCCGAGTCACCAGAATCTGGCGTGGCGACAAGACGAACCGTGCCAAAGCCTCGAGCGCCAGCCGAACCCTTTCACGCGGGTCCGCCGTCTGCCCACGCTGGCCACCGATTTCGATCTGCAACTGATCATGAGACTGGATCAACGCGGTAAACAAGCAGCGCTTATCGGGAAAGAACCGGTAGACGGTCTTCTTCGCCATGCCAGCCAGACGCGCTACCTCCTCCATGGTCGCATCGCCAAAGCCCATAGCGTCAAACACCACTTCGGCAGCCTTGAGAATACGCTCACGCCGTTCCTCATCCGGCATAACCGGCAGACGCATGACCACTCGCTGCTGTTCGGACATCGATCTTCTCACACTTTCGACTTGACAAACGGAAACGAAAGCGTTTCCTGATCGCCGGGAGGAAACGACAACGTTTCCATGCTTAACGCATAATTTATCAGACCGAAATGGTAAAAGATCAATTCTGCGGCATTCAAACATCTAGACGACTGCGCAAACAACGAACCAAAGGCGAGCTGCTGCATGATTTTCTGAACCGCATCGGGTTCAGGGTAGAAATCATGCAGCAGCGCAAATGCGTCAAGGGAAACGCATGGTGCTTCATGTGCAGGGCGGCAAAGATGTATGGCGGGCATGGTCAGATTCAGGAATATGAAAATGGACCGAAAAACCCTCGTTCTAGCCATCTCGATCGGCATGATCTGTGCCATCGGGCCACTTGCAACGGATATGTATCTGGGCGCCATGCCGCTGATGGCTACGAGCTTATCGACCACAGCCGCGACAATCCAGCTGTCCGTCATGACGTTCTTTTCCGGCTTCACCATCGGGCAAATGTTCTACGGACCGATTTCCGACAGGACCGGCCGTAAGCCGATAATTTATGTGGCATTGGCTATTTTCTGCCTGTCCTCCTTCGGCTGTCTGACCGCATCGACCGGCGAACAATTGCTGGTATGGCGCTTCATACAGGGCGTAGGCGGCTCGATTGGCATGGTCATCGGAACAGCCATCATCCGCGACACGCATACCGGCCCGGCAGCCACAAAGCTGATGTCCATGGTGATGCTGGTCATCGGCGTCGCCCCGATCCTCGCACCCTTTGCCGGCAGTCTCATTCTGAAAATTGCCAATTGGCAGATGATTTTCGTATTGCTCGGCTGTTATGCGGCGCTATGCTTGCTGGTCGTCGCGATCTGGCTTCCCGAAACCCGGTTGCCGGCCGACCGCGCTTCCAGCAAACCCAGCCGCGCCCTCATTACCTATGGCGGCTTGCTGATCAGCCGCAATTTCATCCCCTATGCCGGCACCATGGCACTCGTCCAGGGCGGATTCTTCGCCTATATCGCCGGGTCGTCTTTCATGCTGATGACGGTCTACGGGCTTTCGGCCATCAGTTACTCGATTATCTTCAGCACCAACGCAATCGGCCTTGGTATCGGCACACAGATCTGCAACCGGTTTGCCACACGGTTCGGCGTGAAGGCCGCGGTACGCGGCTCCGTGCTGCTCTATACGGTCATCGCCCTGATACTGGTCGCCACCCAGCTGACCGGCACCGATAGCCTGACGGTCACCTGCATCCTGATGTTCATTCTCGTCATGTCCATTGGCGGCATCATGCCGGGTTGCAACGTGCTGGCAATGGAAGCCCATGGCACCATTGCCGGAACCGCCGCCGCCCTGGCGGGAGGCCTTTCCTTCGGCGCAGGCGCCCTGTCCAGCTTTGTCCTCGGCTTGCTGGAAAACGGCACCGCACTGCCTCTTGTTTCCGTCATGGCCGGTTGCGGTATCCTGGCTGTACTTGTTACCCAGGTATTTTTCGAGGACCGGCAAGAGACAACAGTTCCTGAAAAAGCCTGATGAGGATCGGAAATTTTGCGCGAATACCGGCGCGGTAACTGTTTACATATGCTACATAATTCTCGATTTGAATCGATTTCGCTTTAAGGAATTATGCAGTAAAACGATCGGGCAAGCATTGCCGCTTGCCCTTGACAGCTCCTGTTTATTCAATCCTATTGCAAGCTGAAGAGCTGCGCGCATGCATAGCGATGCCGCCCGCCTTTTGCGGTGTCGATCACAGGGTTCTGTGGAAAGAAATACGAGGCGTCCATTGAAAATGACCTTTCGTATTTAACTTTCAAATGCCTCAAGCCACTGATAAGCTTGAGATATTTTACATTGATCAAAACGGGAAATGCGGTCCACAGTGTAGATGCCCTCCTAAGAAATGGCAATAAAAGGCACTTTCATTCATCGATTCAATCGTTATAAACTAAACTTAAGCAGGCAGACGGCAGAAAAATATGGCCATCGTTTCGAGGGGAAACGCCGAAAGATGATAGCAGCGCATGACACGAGGACAATCGTGACGTCACAGCAAAACATCGTCGTGCAGCAATTGCAGGTCCGCCGTGAAGCTCGTGCCGTTATCAAACGCCAGCATCCCCGGGTGATCTGGCTCACCGGCCTGTCTGGCTCGGGAAAATCCACTGTCGCCAACGCGTTGGAAAGCCAACTGCATAGCCAAGGATACCACACCTATATTCTCGACGGCGACAATGTCCGCCACGGACTGAACCGCGATCTGGGCTTTTCCGATACCGACCGGGTGGAAAATATCCGCCGGGTGGCTGAAGTCGCCAAGCTGATGGCGGATGCTGGCCTGATCGTGATCGTTTCTTTCATCTCTCCCTTTCAGGCCGACCGTGACATGGCCCGCGCCCTGATGGCAGACGGCGAATTCATCGAAGTTTTCATCGATACGCCCTTGCAGGAATGCATGCGGCGCGATCCGAAGGGCCTTTATCGCCGGGCGCTGATGGGAGAGATCAAGCAATTTACCGGGGTCAGCTCCAGTTACGAGGCGCCACAAAATCCGGATATTCATTTGAAGACCACGCAGGCCAATCCAACGGAAATGGCCAACCAGGTGATTCGCTACCTCACAGAAATCGTGCCTGCCTGATAAAAGATATGGACAAATAGAGTGGAAAAATTGAACACGTATCGTGTTAGCCTGCGTTTTTTGAGGGACATGACGTGATCGATTTGTTTGAAAAGGCAGCAATCGCCGCTGGGCGCGATATTATGGACGTGTTCCACAATGGCCCGACGGTGCGCACCAAAAGCGATGCCTCACCGGTGACCGAGGCCGATGAGCGGGCGGAAGCGATCATTCTTGCCGCCCTGGCTGCGCAGTTTCCCGCTATTCCCGTGGTGGCCGAGGAAGCCGTTGCCGCCGGCAATATTCCACAGACCAGGGGCCAGCCCTTCATTCTGGTCGATCCGCTTGACGGCACCAAGGAATTCATTCGCAAAAGTTCCGATTTCACGGTCAATATCGCGCTCATCGAGGCCGGTGTTCCGGTCATCGGCATCGTCTATGCTCCGGCGCGCGGCCAGGCCTATATTGGCGACCGTAGTGGTGCGCTGAAAATCGAGATTGATGCCAATTTCCAACCGGTTTCGCGCCAGTCCATCTCCGTGCGCATCCCTTCGGCCAAGATGATTGCCGTGGCCAGCCGCTCTCATAGTGGTCCGGAAACCGAAGAATTCCTGGTAACCCACGCCATAACCGATACCCGTTCCGTCGGTTCCTCGCTGAAATTCTGCCTGGTGGCGGAAGGGGCGGCCGATGTCTATCCACGGTTCGGCCGAACGATGGAATGGGATACCGCCGCAGGCGACGCCGTGCTGCGGGCAGCTGGTGGCATGACGGTCGGGCCGGACGGCGCACCGCTGCTCTACGGCAAACGCGATCAGCTCAATGATAGCGACTTCGCCAATCCCTCCTTCATCGCCTGGGGTGGCAAGCAGGCCTGAGCTTTCCGCCTTCCCGCGTGAACACGAAACCGGGAATTGCCTGAAAAAACAGATCTCTCCTATCGGTCTTATCCACCGTCAAACGCCCGCACCGATAATGGCGCGAGCGCTGGAGCCTGGCCTGCCGACCACCTCGGCTCGGCCACGCTCCGGATTTTGACAGGATGCGATCTCCGGGCAGGTTTTGTGTGCCAACCGGATATCGCTCCATATCGATGGAGATGACCATGGCAGACAATAGCCCACGCCTCGATTTGCCTTATATCCTGCCCTCACAAGCCCAGAAACATGTCACTCATAACGAGGCGCTGCTGGTTCTGGATGCGGTAACACAGCTTGTGATTGAAGACACTCTTACCAAGCCTCCCGCCTCTCCTGCCGCCGGCTCCTGTTACTGGGTGGCTGCCACCGCGACGGATGCCTGGGCTGGCAAGGAAGCACATATCGCCGCCTGGCAGGATGACAGCTGGGCTTTCCTGGTGCCCGCCGCTGGCTGGCGCGCTTATGTCCGCACGACGGGCCGATTACAGACCTATGACGGCACCGCCTGGCAGGACCTTGCCCTGCCCGACACGGCCTCTTTTACCCGGCTTGGTATCAATGCCACGGCCGATGATACCAATCGGCTGGCCGTGTCGAGCGATGCCGTGCTTTTCAATCATGCCGGTGGCGACAACAGGTTCAAACTCAACAAGGCGGGCGAGAGCAATACGGCAACGCTTCTTTACCAGTCCAACTGGCAAGGTCGCGCCGAAATGGGGCTGGCCGGCTCGGACCAGTTCAGCATCAAAGTCTGCAATGACAGTGGCAGTTGGACCACCGCCCTGCTGATTAGTGGCGACGGCACCGTCACCCAGCCGGCAAGACCCGCCGCTCGGGCCGAACTGACCAGCCCGTCCCTTGCGGTTACCGGCGGCATGGTCACCGGCTTTAACGGGCTGGTCATCAGTCAGGGCAATATGCTGCTTGCCACCGCCACGGCAAGCGGCAATGGCCAAAGCCTGAAAGTGCCAGTCGCAGGGCTGTACCTGATCACGCTCACTCTCTCCACGACAGCGACCAACACCTATACTGCTACCGTAGTGGATAGCGCCCAGACGAGCCTTGCAAAGATCACCATTGGCACCACGACAGTCGCGACAGAGACCCACGCGACAGCCCTGATCATGCTGGACGCCGGAGCCGAAATCAGCCTGTTGCATAATGGCACGGCCACATTTGCCAGCACCGGTGCGGGCGCTAAATTTTCGATATTTCTAATATGACGCGCACTATCGTCGCCAAACCGGCGTAGCAAAATGGCAACAATGTTCCGATTTGAGAAAATAGACCCAAGAAGAAACACTTGTTTCAGAAGGTTAACCATTCGTTAAGTTTGTTCATGACGAGCGCCCTATTTGGGACTACATAAGCCACAAGAACTTTAGTCGGGAACAAATGGCGGTGCGAAAGCGGAGGAAACACACTCTGCCCGCAACTGCACGCAACCAAGAATCTGGAACAGTCGACACCGGCAAAATCGGATCGGCTGTTCCAGGAGGGACGAGGCTGGAATGGGTGTACCGCATGCACAGCAAGGCCTTCAGGCACGTCGCATCAACCGACGACGGACACGCATTTCAAGAAATCGAATTCATCTGATTGCAAAACGAAGCCTCGACATCCTGATCGCGATCAGCGCATTGATGATCTTGCTGCCGTTTCTGCTGTCGGTCGCCGCGCTGATCAAGCTCACCTCCCCCGGTCCGGTCCTGTTTCGGCAGATCCGCTGGGGCCGCGACCAGCAGAAAATCCGCATCTACAAATTCCGCACCATGTATGCCGCAGAATGTGACGATAGCGGCGTGCGGCAAACCACCGAAAACGATCCGCGTATTACAGCGGTCGGTGCGGTCCTGCGACGCACCAATATCGATGAGCTCCCGCAATTACTGAATGTGTTGAAGGGCGACATGTCGCTGGTCGGGCCGCGCTGCCACGCGATCGGCATGTTGGCCGCTGGCATGCCCTATGAGGATCTGGTTGCCGACTATCATCACCGTCATCAGGTCAAGCCGGGTCTCACCGGCCTTGCCCAGATGCGCGGCCTGCGTGGACCAACCGGTTCCGTCGCCAAAGCCCGCGCCCGGATCGCTGCCGATCTGTTTTATGTGGATAATTTTTCGTTCTGGCTCGATATCAAGATCATTCTCGGCACCATCCATTCCGAACTGACCTGCGGCAAAGGCTTTTAAAGAGAAGGATCTCACCTGATCTGGCCGGAATTATCCCGTAAAAACTCTTCCAGCGGGGAGAGAGACTGCAAATTCTTTCCACATTCGACAAATTTGTCTCGAAAAAACGCAACGCCGTAGCGTGCCACCCAGCAGTTTAGTCCGTCCAAGCCCTCTCTTGGTGCCATTGATTCGCACTGCGCTTAGCCAAAAGCCAAAATCTGTCAAGTCAGAACGCTCCACCGATCACGAATTATTAAATTCAAACCCTTGGATTCCACCGGGATCAAACTTTACGCAATTTGTCTTGAGTAGAAACCAATTAGGATAGACAGCTTAACGGCAATAAACTTTGTGATAGACGATATATATACATAAAATTGGTGATTTCGAACTTGCGAGCGGCCGGTCAGAGGGTCGTCTTCATCCGAAAACGCCGTTTCTACGTGACATCAGCAGCCTTGGCCAAGTCCCTAAAATTCTTATCAAATTGTTACCCGGTGCTTAGGTAATTTTTAAAGGTGCGGCGTTAGATTTCTGGTCTGTGGTCTTGAGTTTGTATTAGAGAGTCCAATGACCGAAACGATACGCCCGCGAGTTAAATATGTTATCGGCCCTGACGGCAGTCCGTTGACAATTGCCGACCTGCCGCCAGCAAACACCCGTCGCTGGGTCATCCGCCGCAAGGCAGAGGTTGTGGCTGCCGTGCGCGGTGGCCTGTTGAGCCTTGAAGAAGCGTGTGAACGCTACACGCTGACCGTGGAGGAATTCCTGTCATGGCAGGCCTCCATCAATGATCATGGCTTGCAGGGCTTGAGAACGACCCGTATCCAGCAATACCGTCATTAACGCCAGACGGGGCTTGGCATTGGGGCCGGGCCTGAAGACGAAGGCTCGAAGAGGTCGACCACACCCTCGCCTTGCCAGACCCTGCCTTGAAGAAATTGCAAATATCTCAGATGCCTCAGGGTATTTGAGATATTTGCAAAAGCACGACAATACCGATTTTAAATATCGCATTGAATAAGGCCAGCGGGGCTACAGGGTATAACCCGACAAGGCGCATCTGCAATCGGAAGCGTTACGCCTCCGTGACAAAGCCAGGCAACCGACCGGCATTACGTCTAGCCGATTGTCGTGAGAGATTTGATTTTTCGATTTCCACTCCGTCGAATGTGCCCCAGGCAACTCCCGTAAGCTTTTTCAGCCTTCGGTTAACCCAGACGCCTTCCCAGTCACCACAGGACGTTGGGATGTGAATGGTTTGCAAGGGAAGCTGCTGTCCCCTCACCTATCACAGATGTCGGCTTCATAGGGGATCGGTCCGGACATTGGACCGAACCGTGGACCGTGTGGGGAACACCGATGCAAAATCGCTGATTATCGCAATGGGTGAGCGAAGGTTTTTTGCATGATGCCGCCGTGGGCATCCTTGATCCGGCAACTATCTAATAAAATAAATATCATGTGGTCGCGGATGAAAAGGCCGTTCCATTCCATGTGAACGGCCAGGCAATGAAACCATCATCGAGCAGGTCCCATTCCCTGCCTGCCTTTGTCATCTACGATCAGGATCTTCGCCGTTAAGCGCGAACCCGTTGCTGATTGTCGCGCTCTTCCAACGCGGCGGCCTTGGCATGTTCGGCCTCGGCCAATTCCAACGACAGTTCTGCCGCATCTTGCTGAACCTTCAGCTCGCGAATCGAATCCTGCAGGTTATCGGCACGCTGGCGGGCGGCCTTTGCAAAAGTCGGATAGGCGAAATGCGAGGCATCTGATATGCCCGCTTTTTTTTCTTCCAGAGAAATCTGATTCTCCAGTTCCTTGGCCATACGTTCAAATTCAGACATCATTAACTGCAATTGTTGCAGCTGCCGACGCTTCTCGGTAACCTGAAATGCCTTCAGGCGAACTAGGCTGTCACGCGACTTCATACGCAATACTCCCGTGATGCGAGACATCCCGCCGTCACTCTGTTTTGACATCGCCCGCTGACATTTAAACGAATCACCGCGAAAAAATCTCACGACGTTAACAAAAAACTACCTTTGGTAACCTTTCGTTTACGGGCATCGTTAATGATAAGGGAGATCTTTTAAAGGTCGGTAAATGCCCGGGTCCAAAATGCAGGACAATGACAATGATGAGTCAATTGAATCGCTTAAGGGGTTTTCTTCCCTTTTCGATTCATCTGTGGCGATGAGAAAATGACATATGAATCAGGAGGCTAAGCATTATGCTTAATAAATTCGTTACACCTTGCCAGAGTGAATCAGAATTTGTTAACCATTTGGTGGCAGCCTTCAAATCAGGCAACGACTGGATCCGTATCGCGTAGTGGGCCATTCAGACCTTTCGGCGGCGGTAAAGGGGATAATTATGCGGGTTCTACTCATCGAAGACGACAGCGCCACAGCGCAGAGCATCGAACTGATGCTCAAGTCCGAAAGTTTTAACGTCTACACCACCGATCTCGGTGAGGAAGGCGTCGACCTCGGGAAACTATACGACTACGACATCATCCTGCTGGACCTCAATCTTCCCGACATGTCGGGTTACGAGGTTTTGAGAACGCTTCGCCTGTCCAAGGTCAAGACACCTATCCTCATCCTGTCCGGCATGGCCGGCATCGAGGACAAGGTTCGCGGTCTCGGCTTCGGCGCTGACGATTACATGACAAAGCCGTTCCACAAGGACGAGCTTGTTGCCCGCATCCATGCGATCGTTCGTCGTTCCAAGGGCCATGCCCAGTCGATCATCATCACCGGCGAACTGATCGTCAATCTCGACGCCAAGACCGTCGAAGTTGGTGGCCAGCGCGTTCACCTGACCGGCAAGGAATACCAGATGCTGGAGCTGCTTTCGCTCCGCAAGGGTACCACGCTGACCAAGGAAATGTTCCTTAACCATCTCTATGGTGGCATGGACGAGCCGGAACTGAAAATCATCGACGTGTTCATCTGCAAGCTTCGCAAGAAGCTGGCCAATGCAGCCGGCGGTGCAAACTATATCGAAACCGTCTGGGGCCGTGGCTATGTGCTGCGCGAACCTGACAGTGCCGAGTATATGGAAACGGCCTGACACCGGTTTGTCGTTACAGCGGGCGTTATTCGTAACGCCTCGCCGTAAATCCCCACCAGTGCCACTCCCGCGCGAGATCGTGTGATCTCAAAAAAGTCCCAGCATTGCCGGGACTTTTTTGCGTTGAAGAAAATAGATTGCTGTAACCCGCGATAATAGGGACAGACGATGCATTGAGAGAATCGTGCCGAGAATTGGAATTACGGTCCACGACACGAACGTTTTCAGCGCCGCCTCCCCCTTCTGCCTTGCCAGGCATCTCTCCTCAAGGCGAGGAGATCGTCTCGAAACGAGAGCATCGGACCGAACGTTAACAACCGATTTTCGGATAAATCCGCCATGTCTGGAATGATTCGAGATCAGGCGGCTTCGCGGTCACTGAACACTTCGGTCAGTGTTTTCCGGTCAAAGGGCTTCAGCAGGAAGTCGCTGGCGCCAGCCCGTTTGCCTTGCATCATGTGTTTCAGGTCGGCTTCGATGACGCAATAGAAGATCCGCACCGTTTTGCCCTCCGGCATGGCCCGGATATTGGTAATCAATCCCAGGGCGCCTTCCAGACCCGAATCAACGATGATCACATGCGGTAATTGTGCTTCGCACGCCAGCATCGCCTCGCGCGCCGTGGATGCTTCCGTCACTCCAAAACCCAGTTCGGACAGAATTTTACGGCCAACCTTACGAACGATATCTGACGAGTCAGCAATGATCAGGTTCTTCATGCCGATCCCCTTTCGATGCCCTGGACCTTGCTTAAACATCAAAAAGATTAAGCAATTTTCCAAAAGAGCAAGTGGCGCGCCCCGTGCACCGCGTCTTTACCCATTGTCGCCGCAGCCCGCGGTCTGACTTTGCCCATATTTCAAACCCTCAATGGATTTGAAATATCTGCGCTACATCAAAGGTAAATCCAGAAGACTAAGGAAACATTACCCGCATCGGATGGGAACGGAAAACGGCGCCGGAAGACTGAGACACCGGGCGCCGTCGAGCATCTTTATACGTGATCAGCCGGCGGCAACTGATTCGGCAGTAAAGGTAATTTCACCTTCGCCGATGCTGTATTTCAGCTCCATCGATGATTCGTCGGCCAGCAGCACGGTATAATAGGGCTGGATAGAATGGGCATCGACGGCTTCTTCCATCTGGCCATTGCAGATCTCGGCGAACTTTGGCGGCACCCGCAGCATGCGGCCCTTGGCGACGATGGTAAATTTCGCGTCATATTCCGGATTTTCCAGCGTCACGTCCAGCGAGCCGCCGCGCGGAATAGCGCCGTAGGCCACCAGCATCAGGTTCATCAGCAGTTTGACGCGGTTCTTGGCGATAATGGCGCGCGGACCGTTCCAGGTGATTTCGGTTTTCTTTTCGGCTGCGGCGAAATCCTTAACGGCTTTCTCGGCCTCGCCGGTATCGATCGACGCACCGACTGAGCCTGAGGCCCCGAATGCCAGCCGGGCGAATTTCAAACGAACCGAAGCGTTCAGCGCGCTGGTGCGAATCAGGTCCATGGCATCGGCATCCGCCCCGCCTTCATCCAGCAATTCCAGCCCGTTATTGATGGCGCCGACAGGCGAAATGACATCATGGCAGACACGGCTGCACAGCAGGGCTGCCAGATCGGGTCCGGCCAGCGTTAGGTTTACGTTCTTGAGCATCGAATTCTCCTCGACGGCAAAGTCTGTTATCGGCTGAGAGGCATAGCTGTCCCATCAAGCCGCATGATGTCGACGCCATAATGACACCATATTTGGTAAACCCATTGTTAATACGAAGTCATCAAGATGGAAGTCCGGTCTCATCAGAGCCGATTCTATTCATATCCGAGGAGGAAGCGATGCGCTTTTCCATCATTCGGGACCTTTTCAGGACCTGGATTGTAACGGCTGGCGTGGTTGCGGCAAGTGTTGTTTCGCAGCCCGCGACTGCAATGGCGCAGGGCGATCAGTATACCATGCAGGAAGTGGTCGATGCCGGCCACTCCTTCTTCGGCTCGACCAGCGGTGCGCTGGCCAAGGTGATCGAGAAGGCGTTCGGGCAATACGGCCTGCCAAATGGCTATATCCTTGGCCAGGAAGGCTCCGGCGCGTTTATTGCTGGCCTCACCTATGGGGAAGGCACGCTCTATACCAAGAATGCCGGTCAGCACCCCGTCTTCTGGCAGGGGCCGTCGCTCGGCATCGATTACGGTGGCAATGGCAGCCGCACGATGATGCTGGTCTATAACCTGCCCGCCGTCGGCAGCCTCTACAGCCGCTATGGCGGCGTCAGCGGCTCGGCCTATGTGGTGGCTGGCGTCGGCATGACGGCACTGAAAAACAACAATATGGTTCTGGTGCCGATCCGCACCGGCGTCGGCGCAAGGCTTGGCGTCAATGTCGGCTATCTGAAGCTGACGCAATCCTCCACCTGGAACCCCTTCTGATCGGCACCGGCTTGGTTGTGACAGGCCGGTCCGCCGTATCGCACCTCCATCTTTGCCGTGCTGTTGCCGAACATGAACAAACGTCGATGGAATGGCACAGGGTTTTGATTTAGATAATGTGCATCTGGACCGTCATCTGACACTTTGGGAACCGCTCTAACGGATATGGCACCGCCGTGATCGAATACGCCCTGCTCTTTGCATTGGGATTTGCCGCCGCAGCCCTTCTGGCGGCGTTGATCAGCCCTGCCATCCATGGCCGCATCGTTGCCTATACCGAGCGGCGTCTGCGGGCCACCGCCCCTCTCGGCCCGGAGGAAGTCCGTGCCCAGAAGGACATGGTCCGCGCCGTTTATGCCGCCGAAAATGCGAAACTGTCCTATGACCTGCGCCGCGAGCGGGAGTATTTCGTCGCCGTCAAGGCAGCCGCCGATCAGGCCCAGGCGGAAGCGATCCGTGCGCTCGGAGCAGAGGATGCGCTGAAGGAGCAGATCCACGCCATGAGCACTGAGGCAGGGTCACTGCGCGTCGAACTTCGCCAGAACCAAGCTCAGATGGAACAACTGAAAGCCACGCTACAGCGCCATGAAGCGATGGTCGCCAGCCGCGATCTCGACATCGAGGCGCTGACAGCCAAGCTGGCCCGCCTGGAGGCGGACCTGGCCGCCCGCAATCGGGAAACCACCAGTCACAAGCACCAGACAGAAGACCTGCAACTGCGCCTCCAGGATTTGCGCACCGAACGCGAGACATTGCGCGACGAGGCCAAGGCCGCCGCCAGCCGCGCCCAGAAGGCAGAGCAACGGCTTCTCCAGGAGGAAGACAAAGTGCTGAGGCTGGAAGAGCGGCTGGAACGCCTGCAAAAGACCGAAACCCCTGTGCAACAGGTCGCCAAATGAGCAAAAGCCGCCCGGACATGCAGCACCCCACGCCCAAGGCACTGGAAACGCTCGCCGACGACTTGCGCCAGCGCAGCGAAGCGCTCAATTCCCAGCTGCTTGCTGGCGATGGCGTCGAGGACGCGGCTCTGCGCGCTGAAATCGCCGAAATCGCCGCCGGGATGATCGTGTTCACCGCCCGCAAGGAAGGTGAACCATCGCCGATTCCGGCCCTGCTGGCACACCCTGCCCCCAGCGACGATGCGCCGCAACCGCTGCTGGACCGGATCAGGGCACTGGCGCCGGATCTTCTGAACGATTGAGCCTATCGCGTCGTAGAATAGGACGGCGCAGCCGGATGAGGGGCCATCACCATGCCAATAGACCAACTATTGCGACAAAATCCCCTACCCTAATTTACCCAGCGCCCGAGCCGCACTGTGCAGCGCGATGCCGCTGGCGGTGCCGAGGTTGAGGCTGTCGAGTTGCGGTGATTGGGCGATCCGCACGGTCATGAACCGGGCAAGTACGTCTGCGGGCAGTCCCTCGCCTTCTGTGCCGACCACCAGCGCCAGCCTTTGCCGGTTGCCAAGACCGGAGGCGATATCACCGATCTCCGTGGTTCCTGATGGTGTCAGTGCCGCCACCAGAAAGCCAGCCGCATCCAGTGCCGACAAGAGCGCAATGGCACTGTGTTCCCGCGCATAGGGCATGGTCAGCACCGAACCGACCGAGACCCGTAGCGCCTTGCGATAGAGCGGGTCGCAACTGGTCTCGTCGAGCAGCACCGCATCGGCACAGAAGCCGGTGGCATTGCGAAACATGGAACCGACATTGTCATGGTTGGAAATGCCACAGCCGACCAGAACCAGGGCGTTTTGCGGCAAGCCGGTAATCAGCTGCGTGGCGTCGGGCGCGGTCAGCCGGTTGCCCAGCGCCAGCACGCCGCGATGCAGGTGAAAGCCAGCGATGGCATCCAGCACGGCAGCGCTAGCCACATAGACCGGCAGCTCATCCGGCCATTGGTCGAGAAGCGGCTGGAGACCCGCCAACCGGTTTTCCAACAGCAGCAGGGCCTCGGCGCGAATACCACGCCCGGCCAGATGCGCCGCCAACAACATGCGCAGCACCACTGTGCCTTCTGCAATGAACCGGCCCTCGCGCCCGGTCAGGTCGCGCTCGCGGATATTGCTAAAGGCAGCGATCCGCAGGTCCTGCGGATCGGTGATGGTGACGAACTGAACCATGCTTCGGCCTATTGCGTGATCGCGACATCAGCGATCATCCGGCCCACCGACAGATCAAACACATAGGCCTTGGACTGGCCTTCGGCTGTTGTGCCGTAAAACAGGATCTGCGTGCCTGACAGCGCCGTGGAGGTCACTTTGAAACCGGCGGGCAGACGGGCGGCCAGTGCCATCGGCTGGTCGGAGGGGATGGTGAGGCCTCCGGCCTGCGTCTTTTCCGGCGCTGGTGCGTGTTTGACCTTGTAGACAACGGCGGTCAACACGGCCATAAGGCTGACAAACATGATGGCCGCCGAGACGAGTTGCAAACGCACCATCTTGCGGCGAACTTTTTCGAGCACCGGATCGAGCGGCTTGTCTTTCTGTTCGTCGGTCTCGACTTGGCTCATGAAACTTAAACCTTTCCCTGATGGAGCTGCTCTGCCGCCCATTGGGCCTCGGCCACAAGGGCCGAAAGACAGGATGCGCTATGACAGACCCCTTTAAACAAGCAGGCGAGCCAAGGAAAGAGCTGATTGCCGGTGAGGACGCCGAAGGCCGTCTGGATGCCTGGCTGGCGGCAAGCCTGGGCGGCGACCTGTCGCGCAACCGGGTCAAAGCCCTGATCGAACAGGGTGCGGTCTTCGTCAATGGCACAGCCGTTACCGAGCCGAAGCGTAAGGTCAAGCCCGGCGACCAGCTGGTGATCGCCATGCCGGAGCCGGAAGACCCCGAACCCAAGGGCGAGGATATTCCGCTCACCGTGCTCTATGAGGACAAGGACCTGATCGTGCTGTCAAAGCCCGCCGGTTTGGTCGTGCATCCGGGTGCCGGCAACTGGACCGGAACACTGGTCAATGCGCTGATCCACCATTGCGGCGACAGCCTCTCCGGCATTGGCGGGGTGAAGCGTCCCGGCATCGTCCACCGGCTGGATAAGGAAACCTCCGGCGTGATGGTCGTTGCCAAGAACGACATTGCCCACCGGCATCTGGCCGACCAGTTTGCCGACCATGGCCGCAGCGGCCCGCTGGAACGGGCCTATCAAGCGCTCGTCTGGGGCCGTCCGCGTGGGCTGCGTGGCACCATTGACGCCGCCCTTGGCCGGGCTGGCGACCGCACCAAGCGCACCGTGAAGCGCGAGGATACCGATGACGCCCGCGAAGCCATCACCCATTACGAGGTGATGGAGCGGTATGGCGAAAAGCCGGATGCCACCTGCCTCGCCTCGCTGGTGGAATGCCGGCTGGAAACCGGCCGCACCCACCAGATCCGGGTGCATATGGCCCATATCGGCCATCCGCTGATCGGCGATCCCGAATATGGCGCCGCCTTCAAGACCAAGGCCAATCTGCTGCCGGAGGCGGCAAAGGCCATCGTCAATAATTTCCACCGCCAGGCGCTGCATGCCTATCTCTTGGCGTTCGAACACCCGACCACTGGCGACGTCATGCATTTCGAAGCCCCTATCCCTGACGACATGGAAACAATTATCGAGGCGCTACGCGATATCGCATGAACCCTTTGCCCCGTTAAACGTTAGCGCAGGTCCGACATGGCTGCGCAGCCGTTGCGCGCCGGACAGGCAAATGGGGCAAGGGCCGAATATGGATACCAAGCAAGCAGTCGGACAATCGCGCGATCTGCACGATGGCAAGTCATTCTGGGCTGCGACACCCAATATTGTGGTAGAGAGCCGCGACACCCCGGCGCGCACCGATTACGATGTCATCATCATCGGCGCCGGGATCAGCGGTGCCTTGATGGCGCAGACGCTGGCGGCGGATGGCCGCCATATTCTGGTGGTTGATCGTCGTGCGCCGGTAAAGGGCAGCACGCTGGCCAGCACGGCGATGATCCAGCACGAAATTGACATTCCACTGTCGCAATTGTCCAAAGCCATCGGAGCAAAGAAAGCCATGCGCGCTTGGCGGCGCTCGGCAGCCTCCGTCAACAGCCTGGGAGAGCGCGTCGGCAAGCTTGGACTTTCCTGCCAGTTCCAGCAGCGCAGCAGCCTTTTCCTGGCCGGTGACGAGATGGGCCACCGCGCTTTGGCTGCTGAAGCGGAGCTGCGCCGTGAAGCGCAATTGGACGCCGAGTATCTGACCGGAGCGCAGGTGAAGGAAAGATTCGGCATCGATCGCACGGGCGCGATCCTCTCCCCCTGCTCCGCCAGCGCCAATCCGGCCCAGATGACGGCTGGCCTGCTGAAGGCCGCCCAGCAAGGCGGCGTGGAAATCGTCTCGCCGCTGGCGATTACCGCCATCCGGGAAACCCGCGACGGAGTGATGGTGGCAACAGCAGATGGTACATTGCTCTGCGCGGCGGACCTGATCGCCTGCACGGGCTATGAATATTTGAAGATGATGGAAAGTCCATTGCATCAGGTGATTTCCACCTGGGCCATCGCCTCCGAGCCGAACGCCCAAAGGCCGGACTGGCTGGATGACCACCTGGTCTGGGAGGCCTCCGAGCCCTATCTCTATTTCCGCTCCACCCCGGATGGCCGGATCATCGCAGGCGGCGAGGATGAGGACGATCCCCTCGCCCATCAGGACCCGGTCAAGGCGCAGCGCAAATTCGAGACAATCCGGCAAAAGCTGAAGGCTCTGGCCGGGATTGAGATGGACCACATCGCCTATGGCTGGTCGGCGCCATTCGGCACGACGCGGGATGGGCTGCCGATCATCGACCGCGTCCCCGGCACCAGCCATGTGCATGTGGTGATGGGATTTGGCGGCAATGGCATCACATTTTCGACCATCGCATCGGAAATTGTCGCGGCCAGGATTGCCGGTCGTAAGGATGCCGATGAAGATTTGTTCCGATTCCGCTCGTAAATCAATTGTGACTGGCGTGGTGTGCTTGAATCCCGGCCATGCCACACTTATGTGACATAGGATTTCGTGCGGGATGAGGAAATCCGCATGATAGAGCTTGCCCGTTTGGCATTGGGAAGCTCATGGATAAAGGGGGTGCTTTATGGCCCGCAATAGCTTGCCTTCGATTACCGCCGGTGAAGGCGGACTGAACCGATACCTGGATGAGATCCGCAAGTTCCCGATGCTGGAACCCCAGGTGGAATATATGCTTGCCAAGCGCTATGCCGAGCATGGCGACCGCGATGCCGCGCACCGGCTCGTGACCAGCCATTTGCGCCTCGTGGCGAAGATTGCCATGGGCTATCGCGGCTACGGCCTGCCGATTGGCGAAGTGGTCTCTGAGGGCAATGTCGGCCTGATGCAGGCTGTCAAAAAATTCGATCCCGAACGCGGCTTCCGGCTTGCCACCTATGCGATGTGGTGGATCAAGGCCTCGATCCAGGAATATATCCTGCGCTCCTGGTCGCTGGTGAAAATGGGGACCACCGCCAATCAGAAGCGGCTGTTCTTCAACCTGCGCCGCCTGAAGGGCAAGATCCAGGCCATCGAGGAAGGCGACCTGAAGCCGGACCAGGTCACGGAAATCGCCACCAAGCTGAAGGTCAGCGAGGAGGAAGTGATTTCCATGAACCGCCGCCTGTCGGGCGATGCCTCGCTGAACGCGCCAATCCGCGCCAGCGAAGGCGAATCCGGCCAGTGGCAGGATTGGCTGGTGGATGACCACGACAGCCAGGAAGACACGCTGATCGAGCAGGACGAGCTGGAAACCCGGCGCAACATGCTGTCGCGCGCCATGGGCGTGCTGAACGACCGCGAACGCCGGATTTTCGCCGCCCGCCGTCTGGCCGAGGAACCGGTGACCTTGGAAGAACTCTCTTCCGAGTTTGATATCAGCCGCGAGCGTGTGCGCCAGATCGAAGTGCGCGCCTTTGAAAAGGTTCAGGATGCTGTCCAGAAGGACGCGCTGGAACAGGCCAAGGCGTTGCGCGTCGTCGAGTCCTGACGTTCAGCCACGACAATCGCAATGTTTTACAGGCCTCGCAGTAACCCTGCGAGGCTTCGTCCATTCCACCTCTCGGGAGAATTGTGCCGTGACAGAGCAACAGTCCATTCTGGAACCGGTCGCAAGGCAGCTCGATGCCTATAACGCCAAGGATATCGACGGTTTCATGCAGCATTGGGCACCAGATTGCCGGATCTATGCCTTCCCCGATACTTTGTTGGCGGATGGAGCGGCAGAGATCCGCAGCCGCCACATCGAGCGCTTCCGAGAGCCGGACCTGCATGGCAAGCTGATTGCCCGTCACATCACTGGCAATATGGTCACTGATATTGAATGCGTCACCCGAAACTTCCCGGAGGGCAAGGGTGAGATCGACGTGCTCTGCCTTTACGAGATTGAGCACGGAAAGATCGCCAGGGCCTGGTTCAGAATGGGCGAGAAGCGGCTTCTCAGCTGAAAGCTACCCTGCCACCGCAACCAGCGCCAGCAGCGAGAGAACCAGCGCCGGGATCATCACGACAGCGCCGATTTTCAAAAATTCCAGCGCGCCCATATGCAGGCCTTCGCGCCGGAGCGCCGAGAGCCAGAGAATGGTGGCAAGCGAACCGGTGACCGACAGGTTGGGGCCGAGATCCACACCGATCAATACCGCGCCGGAGACGGCACCGCCGACATGGGCGCTCTGCACCGTGGCACCGGCCACCAGTCCGGCTGGAAGATTGTTGACGAGGTTGGAGAGGAAGCCGACCAGCAGGCCTGCTCCCATGGCCGCTGCCTTGGCATCCGCTGCGGCGGCCTCGGACAAATAACGGGCAAGCAGCACCGTCAGCCCGGTCTTGTCCAGCGCCTCGACCAGCACGAACAGGCCCGCCACCAGCGGCAACACGCTCCAGGACATGCCCTTCAGCGTCTCAGCCGGTCCCTGCCCGCTCAAGGCCAGCACCAGCACAGTGGTCAGCACACCGGCAATAAAGGTCGGCAAGCCAAGGTCCAACCCCAGCGCAGACGCCGCCATCAGCACGACGGCGGTCAGGATCAGTCCCCAGCCGGCCAGCTTGGCGCTGTGGGAGAGATGCGGCGTCTCAACTTGCCGATCCATCACCTCGGCGTGGATGGCGCGTCTCTGGCTCCAATAGAGCATGGCGAAGGTGACGACGATGGCCACCAGTGAGGGCAGCGCAAATGTGGCAAGCCAGGTGGAGAGCGGCGGCATTTCCCCGCCGCCGAAAATCACCAGATTGGCCGGATTGGAAATCGGCAGCACAAAACTCGCCGCATTGGCAATGAAGGCGCAGATCAGCAGATAGGGCATCGGGTTCTTGAGCTTGGCCGCCTTGGTTGCTGCGTAGACCGCAGGCGTCAGCACCACCGCCGTCGCATCGTTGGAGAGAAAAGCGGTGACCAAGACGCCAACGCCGTACAGCAGCACGAACAGCCTGAGCGGCGACCCCTTGGCCCTTTGCGTTGCAAGCGCCGCCAGCCAGTCAAACAGACCTTCGCGTCGCGCCAGTTCCGACAGAAGCATCATGCCGATCAAGAACAGATAGACATCGTAGCCCTTGGCAACACCTGCCCAGGCATCGTTGATGCCGATTGTGCCCAAGCCGACTGCGCCCAGGCCCAGGAGCACGATGGCGCCAAGCACAGCCCAGATCGCCTCCGGCCAGCCAAAGGGCCGGCTGATAACGCCCAGAACGGAGAGGGCGGAAACAGCCCAGGTCAGGTAAGTCGCGGTCATGAAACATCCGAAAAAGACGCGGCCGGAACGAGGGCCAAGGAAAGGACTGGCAGGCAGACGCAGAGAACCGGCGTCAGATCAGATCTCCCATTTAGTCCAGGATACGCAAAGAGCAAGCGTCATGGAACAATTTTGCATTTGGCAAATTAATGAGGCGCCTGCTCCTGCCTATTCATGCTAAACTCCTGATTTTTCAACCTTTCCGAAAGCGTGCCCGTGATCGCACAGTCCAAGATTGTCTCCGCGAGCCGCCGCTCGCTCATTGCCCTTGCCGTCCTCAACTTCTTTCTTGCCGATGCCCGCGACGGGCTCGGCCCCTTTCTCGATGGCTTCCTGGCAACCCATGGATGGTCGCCGATGACACTGGGTATCATCGCCACGATGGGCGGGGTGCTCGGCATGGTGGTCACGCCGCTGTTTGGCGCGGTTGTCGATGCAAGCCCCTATAAGCGGACACTGATCATCCTGCCGGTCACACTCGTCACAGCCGCCGCACTGTGGACGCTGGCGAGCCCCGACAATCTGGCGGTGTTCGGCGGACAATCGGCAACGGCCCTGGTGGGCGCGGTGATCGGCCCCGCCCTGATGGGGATGACACTGGGACTGGTCGGGGAAAGAGCTTTTTCCAACCAGGTCTCCCGCAATGAAGTCTGGAACCATACCGGCAATGTGTTTTCACTGGTCTGTATTTTCGTCCTCACCAGCTATTTCGGCCAGAACGGCATTGTCTGGCTGATGATCGCCTCGGCCCTTGCCACCATCGCAGCGGTCCTGACGATCCGGCCCCAGGAAATCGACCAGGACGTCGCCCGCGGGTTGAGTGCCAAGGACAAATCGAGTGAGGATGAGGACCGCACGGCAGCCCAGCCCTCGGGCTATTCCATGCTGGTGCATAGTCGCGGGCTGATCGTACTCGCTCTGATCCTGATGATCTTTCATTTCGGCAATGCGCCGATCAGCCGGTTGATCGCCCAGAATTTCTCCATCCAGCTCGACAGTCCGTTCAAGACCACCGCCATCACGACAGGCGTCTCGCAACTGGCGATGATCGTCGTCGCCTGCGCCGCTCCGTGGATGATTGCAAGGTTTGGACTGCGGTCGGTGTTTTTTATCGCTTTGATGGCCCTGCCAATCCGGGGCATGATCGCCGGTAGTTTTTCCAGCTTTGCCGCCATCTATCCGGTACAGATCCTCGATGGCATCGGCGCTGGCCTGATCGGCATCGCCACACCGATTGCCGCCGAACGTATTCTGTCCGGCTCCGGCCGTTTTAATGTTGGCCTTGCCGCCGTCATGACCGTCCAGGGCATCGGCGCCTCAACCAGCAATGTCGTCGCCGGCTGGCTCACGCAGGAAGGCGGCTATTCGCTCGCCTATTTCGTCCATGGCGGCATTGCTGCCCTGGCCCTGCTGCTGTTCGTCATCAATCATAAGCAGGTGGCGCCGGAACTGCCAGCGCATAGGCGGGAGAGTGCTACGGCCGCTTGAAGTGCATAAAACAATATAGACAGGGCATATCAGTGTTTGCACGAAACACGGATATGCCCTGGTGAAATTCAGATCAGACGCTGCTCGGCGCAAGGCCGAGTGTAGGGGACGGCGACAGGGATCACCCGCCGCTGCGATTGTTGCCGAGCGCTGCCCATTCCCTGATGACACTGTCGAAGATCGGCTTGCCAGCGGCGCCCTTGTCGAGGGTAATCAGTGCACGGCGACCGTTGCGATAGGTGACGGGAATGTCGATCCAGTCACGGCTACGCAACAGATCGACATTGCGGGCCACCACTTCGGCAAAATCGTTGAAGGCAATCATAAACGTGTCGTCAGTGATCTTGGCAGGCACCGCCACGATCGGATCGCCGCGATCCTGCTCGCTTGCCTTCATGGCAACGCGCTGGACGCTGTCTATGCCGCCACCCTCAAAATTCTGCGGCACCGAGAAGACGATTTCCATCAGGTGGCTGGCGGGAAGCGAGCTGTCGGTATTGCGCTTGAAGGTAATCAGCGCTGTCAGGCCCCGCTCGGGGATCGTCAGCTTGCCCTGGATTTCCGGTTCCGGCTTGCCGCTATCGCCGGTCTCATGTCGGGCTTCCCAAACAATATAACCCTGCACGGTGGTCGGCGTCGTCTGGCCGAGGCGCTCTTCGTAGAGATAGGCCTTCTGGCCGTTCTCCGGCACGGTAAAGGGCGCACCCTGCACAGGCGTGGTGGCTGGCGCGCTAGCCGCACCGCCAGACACGGGCGCTGCCGGATTGGCTCCGCCATTCTGCTGGGCCACCGAACGGCCCTCGCCGCTATTGGCGGCAGCGTTCGAGGCGCCCTCATCCACTTCCGTACCGTCAGGCATCAGCTTCTGGGTGAATTTTTCACCCGCCGCCCCGGCATCGCCGGTTGCCGCTGGAACAGTCGCCGGTTTTCCGGCATCCGCGCTTCCCGTCTGCGAAGACGGTGCGGATGCTGGTGCCGTGCCCTTCGAAGCAAACAATCCTGTCACAGTCTGCTTCAACCCGGCGATGGCGCCCGGCAGATTGTCACGGTGGGCATAGGCGTAGTAGCCACCGCCACCGATCAGCAGGATCAGCACACCAGTAATGATATAAGGCGCGGTCCGGCGGGATTTCTTGGTGCGCACCCCCGCCTTCCTGTTGGCCTTGGCCAGCACGGCTGCCATGTCTTGCGAGGAATCGCTTCGGTCCGGCGCGGCGGCGCGCTGTTGCTTTTTAGCTGCCGCCGGTGGCACAGGCTGCGCCGCGACGAAATCATCAAACCAGGCAGGATCTTCGCCTGCCTTGCTGGCGGAACCGCCGTTGCGAACAGACTTTTCATCGTTTCCGGACTCCTGACCGGCAGGCGTGCCAAAGCTGGCGTTCTGATGCTTGTCGCTCCAGTCCAGAAGATCCTTCGGATCGTCATGAGCGGTTTGCGAGAAGGAACCACCCTGCGCCGCAGGCTGCTTGTTGTCGCGCACGAAAGCGTCGAACGCGCCCAGCGCCTCTGCCTCATCGAACACCGGCTGGCGTGCCGGTGGAATAGCGGGATAGGCTGCGGGCTTTTCTGCCTCTTCCTGGCGCGACTGCGGCTGTGCTTCAAAAGAATGGACAGGTGCAAGCGGAGCTGGCGTCGGCTCCAAATGGCTTTCCAGCCATTCGTCCATCGAATGTTTCTGTGGCGCAGAAGGCTTTGCGGCTGGCGCTGGGGCCGTGGGCGCAGAAGACACTGCTGGCTGGGCAGGCTCTTCAGTCTCCCAAATAGCGGGCGGAATGGCCGCAGGCGGAATGCGCGCCGGTTCTGGCTGATAAGGCTCCGGTTCCGGTTCATAAACCGGCTCAGGCGCTGGTTCCGGCACATAGACAGGTGCTGGAACATAAGCCGGTTCCGGCTCATGAACAGGTTCAGGCTGGTGCACGTATTCGGGCTCATGCGCCGGTTCCTCAACAGGCTCCGGCTCATGATGAACGGGTTCTGGTTCCGGCTCAGGTTCATAGGCCGGTGCTGGCTCGTAGGCCGGCTCCGGCTCATAGGCATCCTCTTCCACGGCAGGAAGAGCCTCTGCATAATCTGCCTCGACCTCGGCAATTGCGGCGTCAAGCTTGTCCAGCTGGCGGCGCAGCATGTCTTCCGACGGCTTGGGTGTCATATTGTCCAGCTGCCGCATGACTGCGCCGCGAGCCTTCTCATACACCTTTACGCGCATTTCCGGGGTATTGTTCGACAGGCCATCAACGGCGCGCCGAATAACTGCTACGAAATCTGCCATCCGTACTTTCTCGTGATCACCGGCCCAGGCCGACAAGACAAATTAATTCAACTCTAACCTTAATCCTCAAATGGATCGGTCACAAGTATGGTGTCGTCGCGTTCCGGGCTGGTGGACAACAGCGCGACCGGCGCACCGATCAGCTCTTCCACCTGGCGGACATATTTAATCGCCTGGGCGGGAAGATCGGCCCATTTGCGCGCGCCGACGGTGGATTCCTTCCAGCCTTCCAGCGTCACGTAAATCGGCTCGACCCGTGCCTGAGCGGCCTGGGCTGCCGGCAAATGGTCGATTTCCACACCATCCAGCTTGTAGCCGACACAGATCTTCAGTTCGTCCAAGCCATCGAGAACATCGAGCTTGGTCAGAGCGATGCCGGTAATGCCATTGGTGGCCACCGACTGGCGCACCAGCGCCGCATCGAACCAGCCACAACGGCGTTTACGGCCAGTGACCGTGCCGAATTCATGACCTTTTTCCCCAAGAAACTGGCCGATCTCATCGGTCAGCTCGGTCGGGAACGGGCCTTCACCAACGCGGGTCGTATAGGCCTTGGTAATGCCAAGGATATAGCCGAGCGAGCCTGGTCCCATGCCGGAGCCCGCCGCGGCCTGACCGGCAACGGTGTTGGACGAGGTGACGAAGGGATAGGTGCCGTGGTCGATATCGAGCAGCGAGCCTTGCGCGCCTTCAAACAGGATACGGGCGCCACGACGGCGCTCCTTGTCCAGCATCAACCAGACTGTTTCGCGGAACGGCAGAACCTTGTCGGCCACCGACAGCAGTTCTTCCATGATGGTCGAATGCTCGACCTCCGGCGCACCGAAACCGCGGCGAAGCGCGTTGTGATGGGGCAGGATACGGGCAACCTTCTCGGCCAGACCTTCCGGATCAGCCAGATCCATCACCCGAATGGCACGACGGCCGACCTTGTCTTCATAAGCCGGGCCGATGCCGCGGCGCGTGGTGCCGATCTTGGTGCCGCTATTGGTGGCGGCGTCTTCACGCATGCCGTCCAGTTCGCGGTGCAGCGACAAGATCAGCGTCGCGTTGTCGGCAATGCGCAGATTATCAGGTGTTACGGTGACGCCCTGGGCGGCCAGCTTGGCGATTTCCGCGATCAGCGCATGCGGATCGACCACGACGCCATTGCCGATCACTGCCATCTTGCCGGGACGCACGACGCCCGAAGGCAGCAGCGACAATTTATAGGAAATGCCGTCGATGACCAGAGTATGACCGGCATTATGACCGCCCTGGAAGCGCACGACCACGTCAGCGCGCTCCGACAGCCAGTCCACGATCTTGCCTTTGCCTTCGTCACCCCATTGGGAGCCAACCACCACGACATTCGTCATTTCAAAATCCTGTCTTTACGCCTCAAGCGTACCTTCGCCTCGCGACAGCGCTGGCGGTTGATAAAGCCGTAAGCCGTCACACGTTCTGTCTGCTGCACGCCGCCATTCTCCCTGAAGCAGATCGTCCTGAACAGGTTTCCAGTCAAGGCAGCGCGTGTTCGCGCCTGCGCGTCCCCAAACCCGCGCATCTATACTGTGTTGTTTTGCGGAAAGCGACACGTTTATGCGCGTTAATCCGGCTTTTTGCATGGCAGAGACATATGACGGTGCAACACAATTTTACGATTGCATAATTCCTGAAATCGATTCCGGTTTCAGGAATTATGCAGTAGTCACAATGCATCGAAATTGGCAACGCGCAGAGGTTGAACGATCAGATGCAAATCAGAGCCTATGCCTATCTGGTACTGACAACCTTGTTCTGGGGTGGCAATGCCGTGGCAGGCAAGCTGGCCGTCGGCCATATAAGCCCGATGATGCTCAATCTTGGCCGCTGGTCTCTGGCCTTGACGCTGCTGCTGGCCGTGTCCTCCCGCCAGATCAAAGCGGATTGGCCGGTGGTGCGCCGTCATATCCCCTTGCTGCTGGCGCTCGGCGCCATTGGCTATACCGGCTTTAACGGCTTTCTCTATTCGGCGCTGAAATACACCTCCGCCGTCAATGGCGCCATCGAACAGGGTGGCATTCCCGTGCTGATCTTCCTGTTGAATTTCCTGCTGTTTCGGATTGCCGCCTCCGCCATCCAGATTGCCGGCTTCCTGATCAGCTTTATCGGCGTGGCGCTGACGGCAGGCCATGGTGACCTGATGGCGCTTTTGTCGCTACGGCTGAATTTCGGCGACACGCTGATGCTGCTGGCCGTGCTGTGCTATGCGATTTTCACCGTGGCACTGCGCTGGAAGCCGGAGCTGCACTGGAAGACGCTGATGGCCGCTCTTGCCTTCGGCGCGGCGCTGGCCTCGCTGCCGCTGGTCGCCTGGGAAGCCAGCAATGGCAGCCTGATCGCGCCCGATGCCACCGGCTGGGCGCTGATTCTGTTTTGCGGCCTCCTGCCATCCCTGGTGTCGCAGACACTCTATATATCAGGGGTGAACATGATTGGCGCCAACCGGGCCGGCCTGTTCATCAACCTTGTGCCGGTGTTCGGCACCATCCTGTCGGTCGCCGTGGTCGGTGAAAAGCTGGAAGGTTTTCACATGCTGGCGCTCAGCCTGGTGATTGGAGGCATTGCGCTGGCCGAATGGGGCAAACCGCAAACCTCTACCCGCTGATGACAAACTCTAGATCAGGCTCGTATGCCCCTCGGCAATCCGCAACACGGCAAGGCGTCCCGATGCATAGGCACCGGTATCGATGCCGATCCGGTTCTTGCCGAAGGTGACAGTATCGGTCGGGGTATGTCCATGCACGACCGTATAGGGCAGCTCCGGACCACGCCCCAAAAAGGGTTCACGAATCCACATCAGGTCTTCATCGGCCTGGCTTTCCAGTGCAATGCCCGGCTTCAACCCCGCATGTACGAACAGGAATTGCCCAACCTTGAGCATGACCGGCAGGGATTTCAGCCAGGCATAATGACTTTCAGGGATGACGCGGGCCAGCTCCGTGGAAAGCCCCTTGAAACTGCCCGCCTGATGCAAAGCGTGTTCAATATCGATGCCATAGGAATACAGCGTGGCCGCCGCGCCAAAATCCAGCCAGCGACGACCCGCTGAGGGATCGTCGAGAAAATGACAGAACACATCGTCATGATTGCCGCAAAGCGATACCCGCTCGAAACCGGGCGCCAGCGGCGCCATCAGATGATCGATCACCCGGCGTGAGGACGGCCCCCGATCAACATAATCACCCAGCATAACAATCAGCTTGGGGCCATCGATAGTGCTGGCATCGTTCAGGATGCGGCATTCCGCTTCCAACAACTCAGCATAGCAACCATGCACATCCCCGACCGCATAGATTGCGGAAAACGCCTTGGGATCCATATCCACACGACTACGCATGCCAGCCACACCGGTTTCCGATCCGACGTCGAGAAATTTACGCAACAACTTTATCATAATGGTTCCAGCTTCCCGCAACCGTTTTACGCCTGTCACAAGCGCTTCTCAACCACTGGCGGGGCCAATCGTGATAATTACCAACTATTAAGGTTAATAGCGTTTCGAGATGCGCGCTTTTCGGCATCGTAGCGCGCACAAATCGATGCTTTTCCGCGACAGGAACACGGCTTATTTCTGAAGGGTGTCAGGGAAAAATGGACTGCGGCTTTCCTGAAAATACAAACGATAACAAATAGATCGAGACCTCTATCTGACTCCAATATCAACCTGATAGGTTCTAACCAATCAATGGGGAAGCATCATGACCAAGCCATTTTTCTGGAACGAGTTGAACACCTATGATTTTGCCAGCCTGTCCCCCGACAACACCATCGCTGTTTTACCGATCGCCTCCACCGAACAGCATGGACCGCACCTTCCAATTGCAACCGATGTGGCGATTGCCAATGGGATGTTGACAGAGCTGAAGCGCCAGCGCCCGGACGATCTGGATTTCCTGGTTCTCCCCACCCAGGAAATCGGCAAGGCCAATGAACATGTTTATGGGCCCGGCACGCTCTCGCTCAGTGCGGACCTGCTGATTGCGGCCTGGACCGCCATCGGCGCCAAGGTGGCGGAAGCAGGCTTGCGCAAGCTGGTCATCGTCAATTCCCATGGCGGCAATGTCGATATCATGAGCATTGTCGGGCGCGAATTGCGCGTGCGCCACACAATGGCGGTGGTGTCCACCCAATGGAGCCGGTTCGGCAATCCCGAGGGCATGATTTCCGAGCATGAAAACCGCTATGGCATTCATGGCGGCGAAGTGGAAACCTCGCTGATGCTGCATTTCCGCCCCGACCTGGTGCGGATGGACAAGGCCGAAAACTTCGTGTCCAAGGCGGAATGGATGAAGGAACGCTCGGATTTTCTCCAGCCCTTGCCGCCCCATTCGCTGGCCTGGATCGCCCATGATCTCAACCCGGCGGGCGTGGTCGGCGATGCCTCGAAAGGCACTGCGCAAAAGGGTGAGGCTATCTGCCATCATCAGGTGTTGGGCTTTATTCAGCTTCTGCGTGACGTCAGGGACTATCCGCTGTCTGCGCTTTATTCCCCGGAATAAGTACGATCCGGGGCAAGATATCCCCTGCCCTGCAATTCCACCACCAGGGCCTGGATTTCCTGAACCAGATATTCAACGAACAGGCTGGTCGCCGCATCGAGCGGCGCCCGCGCCCGGGCAAACAGTTTCATCGGCTGGTGGCGGCAATGCGGTTCGGCCAGCGGTCGAAACACCAGTTCGCCCTTCCGGCATTCGGCGATCACATCCAGCGGATTGAGCAGGGTCAGCGCCGTGCCGCATTTGACCAATTGCTTCAACAGTTCGGAGGCGTTGGTTTCCAGCAGCGGTTCGACCGGCAGCGGCAGATTGGCAAGCGCCAGATTGATGACATTGCGCAGGCTGGTGCCAGGTTCAGCCAGCACCAGCTTTTCCTGCACCACATCGACCAGATCGATCGGACCTTTTTCATGCGCCAGTGGATGGCCGGGCGGTAAAACCGCGCCGACAGGGATATCGAAATTGGCGATGGTCCGAATACCGGGTGTGGCCGGAATGTTGAAGCCCAGACCGATATCCACTTCGCCCGTCAGCACCGGGTTAAGGGTGGTGGAGCCGCTGTCATTACGCAAATGCACCTTGATGCGCGGATGCGCGTCCAGAAAACGGGCAATGATTTCCGGCAGGGGACCGGCGGCCAGCCCCACCGTGGCGACCAGAGACACCTTGCCGACCTGTGGCATTTTCAGGCTGCGGATCCGCGCTTCCAGACGTTCATAGCCCTTCAGAACCTCGCGGATATGCTCGACACACAGCTCCCCCGCCGCCGTCAGCCGCAGCCCACGCGGCAGACGCTCGAAGAGGGGCACGCCCAACTCGTCTTCCAGTGCCAGAATCTGCCGGTTGACAGCGGAAGATGCAACGTTAAGTCTAGCGGCGGCTTTACGAATTGAACCGCAACGGGCAATCTCGTCTATATAAAGCAGCTTACGGGAGTGAAGCATGGCGTAACACACCAGTCCATTTTTTAAGCAGATTGAACATTTCACATACAGAGCGAGCAAGCGATGCCATTAAGGCATCGAAGCGGACGAAATTTGATGCTTTTCAAGCCGCAAAGCAACCGCTCAAATGCATAAAACACGGCGGGCCATTTCCAGTGGAGTCATTTTGAGCGGGGCCATTTCAGCGGCACAGGGCATCGGGCGGCAGCACGCGATCCGAGGGATCAGGGGAAAACACACATGACGAAAACCATACTGCACAAGACAATTGTCAACACTTTGGCTGCAACCGCCTTGGCCCTTGGCCTCGGCAGCCCGGCCATGGCGCTGGACGAGGTCAGCTACGGCACCAACTGGCTGGCCCAGGCCGAGCATGGCGGATTCTACCAGGCCGTGGCCGACGGCACCTATGAAAAATATGGTTTGAAGGTGAAGATCGTCCAGGGTGGCCCGAACGCGGCCAATCAGGCACTGCTGATCGCCGGCAAGGTCGATTTCTACATGGGCTTCCCGCTCCAGGAAATGGACGCCGTCAAGCAGGGCATTCCGCTGATCGATGTCGCCGCCATGTTCCAGAAGGACCCGCAGGTGCTGATCGCCCATCCCGACCAGGGCATCGAGAAATTCGACGATCTTGCCAAGCTCGACACGATCTTCATGGGTAAGGATGGCTATGCCACCTACTTCGAGTGGATGAAAAAGAATTTCAAGGGCTTCAAGGACGAGCAGTATAAGCCGTATACCTTCAACCCGGCACCATTCCTCGCCAACAAGAAATCTGCCCAGCAGGGTTACATCACCTCCGAACCCTACGAGATTGAAAAGCAGGGCGGCTTCAAGCCGAAACTGTTCCTACTGGCCGACAATGGCTACAGCTCCTATGCGACGATGATCACCACCACCCAGACCATGGTCGACAAGAAGCCGGACGTGGTGCAGCGCTTTGTCGATGCCTCGACGGAAGGTTGGTATCACTATCTCTACGGCGACAACAAAGCGGCCAACGAACTGATCAAAAAGGATAATCCTGAAATCACCGACAGCCAGATCGCCTTTTCCATCGAGAAAATGAAGGAATATGGCATCGTCGATAGCGGCCCGGCGCAGGACAAGGGTATCGGCTGCATGACAGACGAACGCTACAAGGCCTTCTTCGACACCTTGGTTCAGATCGGCGTTGTCGATGCCAAGCTGGATTACCACAAGGCCTATACGACCAAGTTCGTCTGCAAGGGCGTCGGCCTGAACCTGAAGAAGTAAAGCTAAATAAGCAAGGCAGGGCGGCGCACCGGATAAGCGCCGCCAAAGCATCCGGATGAGGAGGACAGGTCCTTCATCCTTTTCGGTGTTTGTCAGGTTCAAATCGAGCCAGACAAACGCTCGATTCTCTTGTTTGCGTTTGTCTTATGGAAAACAGGGTTCGACTTTTTCCTAAGACAAAATATAGGCCCTTCAACAACAGGCCCCGGAATGACCCCGACTGAACCACTGCAAAAGCCTCGCACTGAAAACCGCCAGCGCGCCCTCGTCATGCTAACAGGCGTGTCCAAAGTGTTTTCCAGCGGCACGGTGGCTCTGTCCAACATGTCACTCACCGTCGAGGCGGGCGAATTCGTCAGCCTGCTCGGACCCTCCGGCTGTGGCAAATCGACGGCACTTCGGATTGTTGCCGGTCTTGGCGGCATCTCCAGCGGCACAGTCGATTGGCCGAGTTCCCGCATCAATGCCAAAGGCTTGCCGGACGGCGATATCAGCTTCGTCTTTCAGGAGCCGACCCTACTGCCCTGGCAGACGGTGTTCGGCAATGTCTATCTGCCGCTGCGTCTTCAAGGGATCTCCAAGGCAGCCGCAACCTCAACCGTTCTCGAAACCCTTGACACGGTGGGACTGAAGGATTTCGCGCAGGCCTATCCGCGCCAGCTTTCCGGTGGCATGAAAATGCGGGTGTCGATTGCCCGCGCCCTTGTGACCAAGCCGAAACTGCTGTTGATGGACGAACCGTTTGCAGCACTCGATGAAATCACCCGGCAAAAGCTGAACGACGACGTGCTGCGGCTGTGGCGCGAGACAGGCATTACCGTGATCTTCGTCACCCATTCGGTGTTCGAGGCCGCTTATCTCTCCAATCGCATCGTGGTGATGAAGGCAAGGCCTGGCCGGGTGCATGCGGATTTCACCATTGCCACCAGCCTGGAACGCGACGCCCATTACCGCACCTCGGAAGAATACCGGCAGGTCTGCGAAAAGGCCTCAAACGTCCTGCTGGAAGCCATCGGCTTTCCCCTGGATAACGGCCCCTCCATGGCAGGATTGGAGCATCACGGATGACCTCACATCTTGAAACACCATCCGACGCGGAAAGCCTGACCATACCGAAACAAGGCATGCTTGCCCGCCACGGCGAAACCATGCTTCGGGTACTGATCCCGTTTGCAGTGGTCTTGACCCTGGTGATGATCTGGCATGTCGGCGTCACCGTCTCCGAGGTGCCGCAATATATCCTGCCCGGTCCACTGGCCGTGGCAAAGGCACTTTATACCGACTGGGGCATTCTGGGACCGGCGCTTTGGGTGACGACGAAAATCACTTTGATGTCGCTGGCCCTGGCGCTGATTGGCGGCGTCGGCATCGCGGTGTTTCTCGTCCAGTCGAAATGGATCGAAACCGCTTTCTATCCGATTGCGGTCATCCTTCAGGTCACGCCTGTCGTCGCCATTTCGCCGCTGATCCTGATCTATGCACCGTCAACCCAGGTGGCGCTGCTGATCTGCGCCTTCCTGGTCGCCTTCTTCCCAATCCTCTCCAACATGGTGCAGGGGTTGAAAAGCGTCGATCATAACCTGCTCAACCTGTTCGACCTTTACGGCGCCTCACGGCTGCAAACGCTGATCTATCTGAAACTGCCGGCGTCGCTTCCCTATTTCATGACCGGCCTCAAGATCGGCGGCGGCCTGGCGCTGATTGCCGCTGTGGTGGCCGAATTTGCGGCGGGTTCGGCGGGCGCTGGCTCCGGGCTTGCCTTCCGGCTGCTGGAATCACAATTCCGGCTGAACATTCCCCGGCTGTTTGCCGCCCTGTTTCTGCTATCGTGTCTCGGCGTGGTGATCTTCGCCATCACCTCCTTCATCTCATGGCTGGCGCTGCATCGCTGGCATGAAAGCAGCATCAAGCGAGAAAACTGATGACCAGATTGTTTGCCGATCTTCCGCAAGCCGGGCGGTTTGCCCTGACACGCGCCACCTTGCCCGTCGAAGCGGTAGATGGCGCGCCAGCCGGTCCGGTTTGCGAGGGGCTGGTCAGCGCCGATCTGATTATCAACAACGGCACGGTTGAAGCCATTGTCGAGACTGGCACCGCATCCCGGTACAAAACCGGGGCGGACCTGCCGATCATCGATCTGCGCGACGCCATGGTCTGGCCGACCTTTACCGACATGCATACCCATCTCGACAAGGGCCATATCTGGCCCCGTCAGCCCAATCCAACAGGCGATTTCATCGGTGCGCTCGATGCGGTAAAGCAGGACCGCGAGGCAAATTGGTCGGCGGACGATGTGCAGGCGCGGATGGAATTTTCGCTGCGTTGCGCCTACGCCCACGGCACCAGCCTGATCCGCACCCATCTCGACAGCAGCGCACCCCAACACCGGATTTCCTTTGAGGTGTTTTCGCAGATACGCAAGGAGTGGGCGGGCCGGATCGACCTTCAGGCTGTCGCGCTTTTCCCTTTTGACGACATGACCGACACGGTTTTCTTCCACGATCTACTGGACGTGCTCGTCGCTCACAACGGCATTCTCGGCGGCGTTACCCAGGTGTCACCGGATCTCGGCCACCGACTGGACCGGTTGTTTCGCGCCGCAAGCGACCATGGCCTCGACATCGACCTGCACGTCGATGAGACGCAGGATTCGTCCGTGCTGACCTTGAAGTCGATTGCGGAAGCCAAGCTGCGCAATGCATTTCAAGGCTCGGTCGTCGTCGGCCATTGCTGCTCGCTAACCCAGCAGAGCGACGATATCGCCAAGGCCACCATCGACAAGGTCGCGGAAGCCGGGCTTGCCGTCGTGTCGCTACCGATGTGCAACATGTATTTGCAGGACCGGCATGCTGGCCGCACTCCTCGCCAGCGCGGCGTCACCCTGTTTCATGAACTGTCGTCAGCAGGTGTTCAGACGGCGGTTGCGTCAGACAATACCCGCGATCCCTTCTATGCTTATGGCGATCTCGACTGCGTGGAAGTGCTGCGCGAGGCAGTCAGGATCGTCCATCTCGATCACCCGCTGGACAGCACCGCCCGGATCGTCACCCGCAGCCCCGCCGATATTCTCGGACGTCCCGATCATGGCCGCATCAAGGTGGGCGCCAAGGCGGATCTGGTGGTGTTTTCGGCGAGAACTTGGAGCGAGCTTTTATCGCGTCCGCAGGCTGACCGCATCGTGTTACGCTCCGGTCAGGCTATCGACGCGCAGGTGCCTGACTACCGCGACCTTGACCATCTGATGGAAGATTGAACCATGCCCGATTACGCAAAAATCAAAGCTGAACTTGCCGGGATCGCCGTCGAGGACAATCCGGCGCTGGTCAAGCAGAAGTCCAGGGATTTCTACTGGTACTCGCCAATCCTGAAGGCCGAACTGGATCATGTCACGGCTGACCTCGTGGTTTCCCCGGTCAGCGAAGAAGAAGTAATCCGCACGCTGAAAGTCGCCTATGCCCACGGCGTGCCGGTGACACCACGCGGCGCAGGTACCGGCAATTATGGTCAGGCCATGCCGCTGTCCGGCGGCATCGTGCTGAACCTGATCAACATGAACAAGGTGAAAGAGATACATCCAGGCCGGGTGATCTGCGAGCCGGGCATCGTCATCGCCGAACTGGATCGCCAGACACGCGCCCATTCCGGCCAGGAATTGCGCTTCCACCCCTCGACCGCCCAGACTGCTTCAATCGGCGGCTTCGTGGCCGGCGGCTCGGGCGGAGTCGGATCGATCACCTGGGGCGGACTTCGCGATCTCGGCAATATCCTGTCGCTAAGGGTCGTCACCATGGAGGCGGAACCGCGGGTGCTGGAACTGTCCGCCTGGGATCTGCAAAAGGTCAGCCATGCCTATGGCACCAATGGCATCATCACCGAAGTGGAAATGCCGCTGGCCCCTGCCTATGACTGGGTGGACGTCATCGTCGGCTATGACGACTACATGGACGCCGTGCGCTTTGCCGATGCGCTCAGCCACCGCAACGGTATTCTGTTGAAGGAAGTGGCCCCCATCGCCGCTCCCGTGCCTTACGACTATTTCAGCCGTCACAAGCCCTGGCTGAAGGACGGCCAGTCGGTGGTGGTGCTGATGGTCGCGCCGCATTCCATGGGGCCATTTATTGCCTATGCCGAGAAAATGAAGGCCGATCTGCGCTTCCGCTCCGATCAGGTGGAGAGCATGAAGGGTATTCCCCATGCCTATGAACTGGCCTGGAACCACACGACGCTCCGGGCGCTGAAGGTCGATCCTGACATCACCTATCTTCAAGTGCAGTATCCGGGGCCGGATCATGTCGAAAAGGTCGGAAAGATGACCGAAATTTTTGGTGATGAGGTGATCGGCCACCTCGAATTCATGCGCTTCGATGGCGCCATCCAATGCTCCGGCCTGCCGCTGGTGCGCTACACCACCAAGGAGCGGCTGGAGGAAATCATCCGCATCCACGAAGACAACGGCTGCCCGATCTTCAACCCGCATCGCTATACGCTGGAAGAAGGCGGCATGAAGCAGACCGATACGGTGCAATTGGCCTTCAAACAGCAAACCGACCCCAAGGGCCTGCTCAATCCCGGCAAGATGATCGCCTGGGAAAATCCCGATTTCGATTTTTCCGCCGGGCGGAACTATCTGTTTCCCGGCCTGCAATCGATGGGAGACGATTGAAATCCTTGCGCTTTCAACCGGAGATGTTTTAGAACGCAACGGCTTGACGGCATGAAGCCGTCTTCACAGTCCGAAGGTACTCCTGGCGGGGCTTGTCCCTGATCATGCAATGAACATGACCTTTCATCCAGCCGACTGGCTGGCGAAGGGATAGGGACAAACGACGCGGATGTTTTTGACAAAACCCTTCGGTGAAACCACCGGCGGGCGCAAACCAGGGACTTTTGCATGCGCGTGCTCGTTCTTCATTCCCATCCCTTGGCTGAAAGCTTCAACCGAGCGCTTTACCACCAGACCTGCCAAAGCCTGGAGGCAGCCGGCCATGATGTCGATGGCTGCAGTTTGTATGACGAGGGTTTCGACCCGGTTCTTTCGGCTGAGGAACGGCGGATCTATCATGATTATCCCGACAATATCGAGCCGGTGAAATCCTATGTCGAGCGGCTGAAGGCGGCCGAAGGGCTGGTTATCGTTACCCCTGTCTGGAATTTCAGCTTTCCCGCCATGCTGAGCGGCTATTTCGACCGTGTCTGGCTACCGGGCGTCACCTTCGAACTGGCCGATGGAAAACTGACGCCGACGCTGCGCCATATCCGCAAACTGGCGGCGGTGATGACCTATGGCGCAACCCCGTTACGAGCATTTCTTGCGGGCAACCCGCCAAAGAAATCCGTAACCCGTGTGATCCGCGCCCAGATCAAGCTGGGCGCACCGGTAAAATTTCTCGCCCATTACGATATGAACAATTGCACAGACGAAAGCCGCGCCGCCTTTCTGGAAAAGGTCCGGCGCGAGATGGGTCGGTTTTGAGCGCTCAATTTACCGCGCTGCCTTCAGCGAAGAGATGATCTCCTGCAATTCGGCACCGTGCTTTTCCTGTTTGCCCTTCGTTCCCCAATAGGTGATGACCAGCAGCTTGCCGGGACGGGGTGAGAGCAGCGACAGGCCGACATTGACGGCACCGTCTTCATCGACGCCGGTCCAGTCGAAATTGGTCATGTCCATACCGTTGATGACTTCATCCGACTGCTTCTGGGTCGAGCCGTCGATCTTGACACCGTTGTCTTGCAAGAAAGCGGTGGCGTCATCGATCACCTTATCCGTGGTCTTGGCGTTGGCGACGTCGATGGCGATATAGATAGCGCCGTCTTCGGAGGTCGCATCAATGCCGCTTTCGGTTTCCTTCGGCTCCCAATCGGCGGGAATGGTGATGCGCGCGACCGGATTATCGCTTGGAAACAGCAGCGTATCGGCAAAAGACAGGTTTGGCAGTAAGAAGGTCAGCACAGCAACGGCAAATAGTCTCTTCACGGATGGTCCCCCTAGAGCATTTCCAGCAAAAGTGCGCAGCGGTTTTGAGTTCGGAAATGCGTTAAAACACTCGGATAGATCAGATGTCTATTGCCGAAAATAGAGATTTCCATCCGTCTGTCGCTGGGAATTGCGAAGTCGATCTGTACTATTTCAGGGTATGTTTTACGGCATACCAGCTTTCTGCGTGATTTAAACTATAGATCGCCCTGCTCCAACGCAAAAAAGCCCCACTAGCATAAGCTGGTGGGGCAAGATGACTGGAGAGTCAAAAGTCATTACTGGACGATATCAATGACCGTATAGGACTGCGGATCAACGATAACGCGCTCGTTATTGACGATTGCGTAACCATAGGTCGGATCTTCCGGGATCGGTGTGATCACAATCTGGCGCGGCAAATGCTGGCCAACCACGATTTCCTGGTCGGTCACGTAAGGCTGCGCTGGCATTGGCTGCTGGCGAACATAGGTGACAACACGCGGCGGTGGCGGATCGATAGCCGTACCGGCAACTGCGCCGACGACACCGCCAACGGCTGCACCAACTGGACCACCAACAACCGCACCCGTTACCGCGCCGCCTGCTGCACCGGTGACAGTGCCATCCTGCGCCATGGCGGAGGTTGTAACAGAGCCGACAAGCGCGGCAGTGAGAATAAGAGCAATCTTGTTTTTCATCTGACTATTCCTTCTTTCCGATTATCTGGTGGCATAACGGCGAAGGAAACTATTTGTTCCCAATATTTTAAATAGAGATCAATGAACACGCCATTCATCTACCGTTCATATTAGTCATCAGCGTCAATGAGACATAGAAAATTAGGAACGTTGATTTTTTTGAATGTAAAGAAATGTTCAGATCTCTGATTTTTGATCTGGAAACATGAAAATATTCCGGCTTGTTGAAAACAAACCGGAAAAAAACTTCATAATGATTTGGCCGCCGTCACTTCTACTTCAACCAGAAATTCCGGTCGGGTAAATCCGGCGACGATAAGAAGCGTTGAAACCGGTTTTGGTTCCAACGTATAACGATCACGCACCGCCATATAGGGTGCAAAATCCTCACGGCGTGTGACAAAACCAGAGATGCGGATCACATCCGCATAACTCATGCCCGCTTCAGCCAGAATAGCACCGATGGCCTCGAAACACAGAACCGCCTGGCTTTCGAGGTCATTGGGAATACTGTCATCGACACCGATCCCGAGCTGGCCGGATGTCACCAGCAGGCTGGCGCCCGCAGGCACCAGCAGGCCGTGATTGTAATTGCCGAAGGGTCTGCGCACCGAGGGCGGGTTGAAGGTCTTCTTCATGCGTCCCAGCCGACGATGCCTTTGATCTCGAGGAAATCGTGGATGGCCCAATCGGCATATTCGCGGCCATTGCCGGATTGTTTGTAGCCGCCGAACGGCGCGAACGTGTCCCAATCCGGATAGTTGAGATAGACCGACCCGGCCCGCATCTTCTTCGCCACGTCGCGGGCATGTTCGATATCGGTCGATTGCACATAGGCCGCCAGCCCATAGACCGTGTCATTGGCGATCTCGACCGCCTCGGCCTCATCTTTGTAGGGCAGAATCGACAGGACCGGGCCGAAGATTTCCTCGCGGGCGATGGTCATGTCGTTGGTGACATTGCCGAAAATGGTCGGGCGAATGTAATAGCCGCGGTTCAGCCCTTCCGGACGCCCCGGCCCGCCGGTCACCAGCGTCGCACCGTCCTTGATACCCGCTTCAATCAGCCGCTGGATCTTGTCATACTGGACCTGGCTGACCACAGGGCCAAGCTTGGTGTCTTCACTGCGCGGATCGCCGGTGACAAAAGTTTCCGCCTCGGACTTCGCATAGGTCAGCGCCTCGTCATGACGGTCGGCGGGAACCAGCATTCGTGTCGGCGCATCGCAGGACTGGCCGGAATTGCCGAAACATCCCTGCACGCCCTTGCGCACTGCCGTTTCGAAATCGGCATCGGGCAGAATGATATTGGCGGATTTGCCACCCAGTTCCTGGGCGACGCGCTTCACCGTTTCCGCTGCCGTCTTGGCAACGATAATCCCGGCCCGGGTTGAGCCGGTGAAGGAGACCATGTCGACATCGGGGTGACCAGCCATCACCTGGCCGACATCCGGGCCATTGCCGCTGACCATGTTATAGACGCCCTTCGGCACACCGGCGGTTTCCATCACTTCGGAGAAGATAATGCCGCTGATCGGGGCGATCTCCGACGGCTTCAGCACCACCGTGCAGCCAGCGGCGATGGCGGGCGCGACCTTGCAGACGATCTGGTTCAGCGGCCAGTTCCACGGCGTGATCAGCGCGCAGACGCCAATCGGCTCCTTGACCACCATGGTACCGCCGCGCTGTTCGGAAAACTTGAATGTCTCCAGCCCGGCAATCGTCGCTTCCATATGAGCGCGACCGGCCCAGGCCTGGCTTTCCAGCGCAAAGCTGAGCGGCGCGCCCATTTCCTGGCTGACAGCCTTGGCTATATCCTCAAAACGGTTGTTGTATTCGGCAAGCATCCGCTTCAGCAGCGCCAACCGCTCTTCCACCGACCACAGCGAAAAGCTGGCGAAAGCCCGTTTGGCTGCGGCGACCGCCTTATCGACATCGGCCTTGGAGCCGACAGAAATCGACGTATAGGCCTCTTCCGTTGATGGATCGATCACCTCAAGCGTTGCGGGGTGAACCGGATCAACCCATTCGCCATCGATGAAAAATTTCAGATGATTGCTCATAGTGCCTCCGGTGGATTGTTTGACGTCAGACTATCGGCAAAAATGGCGGAGCCGCAAGTAGATTGCCGCTATACCTGTCCTGGATCGGCAGGAAGCTGCCAGTCGATGGGGACCTCTCCATGCGCCTCCAGATAGGCATTGGCTTTGGAAAACGGCTTTGAGCCGAAAAAGCCGTTATGGGCCGAGAGCGGTGACGGATGCACGGATTTCAGCACCAGATGCCGGGCCGGATCGACGAAAGCCGCCTTTTTCTGCGCGTAGGCACCCCAGAGGATGAAAACCACATGCTCGCGGCTTTCGGCCACGGCATGGATGACCCGGTCGGTGAACTTTTCCCAACCCTTGCCCTGATGTGATCCGGCCCTGCCCTCTTCCACGGTCAACACGCTGTTGAGCAGCAGTACGCCTTGGCTCGCCCAATGTTCCAGAAAGCCATGGCGCACCGGGGCAATGCCGAGATCGGCCTGCAATTCCTTGTAGATATTGACCAGCGACGGCGGAATGCGCACGCCGGGCTGGACAGAAAAGCATAGGCCATGCGCCTGCCCCGCGCCATGATAGGGGTCCTGCCCCAGGATCACCACCCGCACCTTGTCGATGGGGGTCAGATCCAGCGCCCGGAAATACTCTGGCCCTCTGGGGAAAATCGGCTTGCCCTGCTGCTTTTCCTCGACCAGAAACTGCTTGAGGCTGTGCATATAGGGCTTTTCGAATTCCTCGCCGACCACGGCCTTCCAGCTGTCTTCAAGGCGAAGCGTCGATTGCGCCATCAGTCTCTCCTCAATATCAAGGTGTCACAGTCTGTTCAAGAATTGCTGCTGGCCTGGCGAAAATGGTGATTTTGAGAACCGGAACGGAGCGTACTTAATGTACGTGAGTACCGGAAGCGGAGAAATTGCCATTTGCAGACGGCCAGCGGCGATTATTGGATAGACTGTCAATAACCGCCGGTCGTCTCTGGTCCCGCCTCACCTTTGACGCTGCGCAAATGGTTGGCCGCAGCCACAACCAGCAGGCCGACATCGCTTTGCGTGGCGATGAAGCGCGCGCCTTTGCGGCGGGCAAGATCGATCATCACAGGATCGGTTGACATGATTCCGGCGGGCTTGCCCAGCGCCTTGGCCCGGCGCAAGATATCCTCCACCGCCGCGTAAACCTCCGGCGCGTCAGCCCGGCCCGGAAAGCCGAGATCTGCCGCAAGATCCGCAGGCCCGATCAGAAAAGCATCGACGCCTTCAGTGGCAAGGATCGCCTCCAGATTGGCCATCGCCAACCGGCTTTCGATCTGCACGATCAGGCAGATCTGGTCATTGGCACTTGCCACATAATCGCCGATCCGGCCAAAGTCGGAGGCTCGGCCAAGCCCGGCCCCCATGCCGCGAATGCCAAAGGGCGGGTAGCGGCAGGCTTTTGCAGCAGCCAAGGCCTGCTCCGGCGTATCGACCATTGGGATCAGCAGGGTCTGCGCACCGATATCCAGCGCCTGCTTGATCAGCCAGGCCTCGCCCACGGCTAAACGCACAACCTGATAGGCGGATTGACGGGCAGACGCAGCAAGCTGGGCTGCCAGCAGCGGAATGTCATTTGGCCCATGCTCGCCATCAATCAACACCCAGTCATACCCGGCACCGGCACAAAGCTCGGCCCCATGCGCAGAGGCCAGCGCCACCCACAGTCCGTAAAGCACAGCGTCCTGCCGCAGGGCTTGCTTGAAACCATTGACGGGTGCGGGCATCGGCCAATCTCCATTCTCTGTCGTCAGACTTTCATAGCCCTCATTGCAGATGCGGTTCAAGGCCGATCCTGCCGGTATCGGACTGAAACAATTGACAGCCCATCCCCTTTGCCTCTACCTCATCGGCCAAGGGAAGAGGTTTTTCGATGGCACGCAAAGCAGGTTCCAACGCCAGGCTGGACGACGCCGCCCGCGCCGGCTGGCTCTATTATGTGGCCGGTCGCACGCAGGACGAGATCGCCGCGGCGATGAATATTTCCCGCCAGAGCGCCCAGCGGCTGGTGTCGCTGGCGGTTGCGGAAAAGCTGGTCAAGGTCCGCCTCGATCACCCGATTGCCGTCTGCCTGGAACTGGCCGATGCCGTGAAAGAGGCTTATGGCCTGAAGCAGGTCGAGGTCGTGCCGACCGATCCCGGCTCGGACGCCACCGCGACAGGCATTGCCGAGGCGGGCGCCGCCGAACTGGAGCGCTGGCTGAAACGGCCGGACCCGCTGACCATCGCCATGGGTACGGGCCGCACGCTGCGCGCCATGATCGACCAATTGCCGCAGATGGACTGTCCACAGCACAAGATCGTCTCCCTGACCGGCAATATCAGCCCGGATGGATCGGCGGCCTATTTCAACGTGATCTTTTCCATGGCCGATGCGGTGAAGGCGCGGCATTTTCCCATGCCGCTGCCGGTTATCGTTTCCAGCGCAGAAGAGCGTGACCTTTTGCACCGCCAGCCGCTGGTTGCTCCCACTATCGCGCTTGGCAGCCAATCCGACGTGACCTTCGTCGGTATCGGTGAGATGACCCTCAACGCGCCCTTGCTTCAGGACGGGTTCTTGAAGGAAGCCGAAATGCGCAATCTTCTCGCCATCGGCGCCACCGGTGAAATCTGCGGCTGGATCTTCGACGCCAAGGGCAAGCTGCTGGACGACCCGGTCAACAGCCGCGTCGCCAGTATGGCAATCCCGTCGCGGCAAACCTCTGTTGTCATCGGCATGGCACGCGGCAAACGCAAGCACGCCGCCATCCGCGCTGCCGCAAGAGGTGGCCATGTCAACGCGCTGATCATCGATGAAGATGCGGCACGCTACCTGCTCGGTCTTTGATCTTTGTAAACAGCGAAATGGGCTTACGATAGTTTGCTGATAACAACAGCAAAGACGCTATGGCGATCTGCCCGACGACCGGCAGGCAGGCATACTGAAGGACGCTGATTGCGCCGCCCGGCACGCCCCCGATGACCAACCAGACCAATGCCGTGTTGCTCACGACCCAAAGGGTCAAAAGCCGTAACCGCATCCGGCGCCAGCCAACTGGAATGGCAGCCCTGCTGTCACCGACCAATCCCTTGGTGCCCCAACTAACATCGTGGAAATTGGCAAGCGCATAACTCAGCAGATAAAAGCTGGCGACGGGAGCGGACGGAATATAGAGGACAAACACTCTCAGCAGATCGGACATTGCGCCGGAGGAATGGCGCCAGACCGCCATGCCGAGGATAAGGGCAACCATCAGGATCACGCCCTGAATAACAGAGCCAACCTCAACAAGGCAGATCACAAAGCCCAGAACCGTGCATGTCAGCAGGATGCCAAGACCAAGGCCATGCAAGCAGCCATGCAGCCTACGGCTGAAAGATTCCCCCTCCTCCCTCGCCTTCATGCTAACCAGACAATAAAGCCAGAACAGCAACACACCGGCTGCCATTCCCCATGCCAGACCGTTGCCTGCAACACCATTTCTGGCCTCGTCTTGCCAAAGCCCTGAGGTCAGGGAGACAAGCAGGGCCAGTGACGCCGGGATGAACCATTGTTCCAGCAATTGCAGCAGGGTCCAGGCCAGCGCCAGCGCCATCGAACACCAGCGCGCAGGCGTCAGGCGACCGTGCCACAGCAGAGCGGCAAGGCTGCCGATGGCCGTCAGGCGCGCCACAAGCGTACTGTTTGTCCAACGGCGACGCTGGCGCAACAATTCGCCAATCGTCATGCAGCCATCGGTGACAAGATTGGCGTCATGATGATAGCGGATGGTGCAGGCAGGGTGGCTTTTGACGATTTCCGCGCCGATGATTCGGTCCTCGGCGAGAAACAGATTGGCCTCCATCAGGCTCGTCGGCTTGGAGAGCCCGCGAAAATAGGCCGCCATTGGATCGCCGTTTTCACCACGTCTCAAGGCCGACATTCTGAACAGGCTGGCCTGCCCCGGCACGACTTCAAGATAGCCCAAGCCGTTGCCAATCGGCCAATCGGATAATTTCTGCCAGAGAAAATCTGCCTGTTGCCAGCTTTGCAGCCAATCGGTCAAAGCCGCGTCTTGCATGACGATATTGGTGGCAAGGGCGGCGCAGTCAGGTTCGCACTCCATCTGCGCCAGCAATGTTGCCAAGCAATCGTCAGCAGGCCGGGACCCGGCATCGATCTGCAAGACAAAATCTGGCCGCAGGCGTTCCGCAAGGTCTCGAAAGAAGAAGGCATGGCTATCCAGCTTGCCCCTGTTGCGGTCCTTCACCGCCAGATGCACGCAGAGAGGATGTCCGCTTTTCCCGGTCAGGCGATCCAACGGAATATGCCGGGTCTGAACGCGAACCCGCACCTCATCCTCTCCCTGCCGATCGATGCTCGCAGTCTCAGGATCACAACCCCAATCGAGATCGAAGCCAAGCCGGTTGAACAGCACTTCGGTCTCGGGGTGAACGCGGTCACGGCCATCCAGCACGATGGCCACTTCCAGCCGTTGTATAGCGCCGTTTCGGCTGAACAACATTTCCTGATTGGCGGCAAGACAGGCCAATGTCGCCGCCACCGCCTCGGCAGGCTCGTTGAAAAGTGTGAGGCAGGCAAGAATTTCCGTACCCTCGGACGAGGCCTGATCGAAGGGTTGATCATCAAACCAACCGGTGTTGAGAGGCGCATCCTGCAACGAGACAGGCGCGCGCAAAGCGGCAGCCTGTCCGGCTGCACTGTCACGTGCAACTGGAGAGAACAATGTCACAGCAATATCCTTAAATTATTCGGGTAACTCTTTGGAGCCCGACAACCCTAGAACAAGGCCAAGGGCGCAAAGCCCTGCGCGGCAATCGGATTGGTTGGAAACCGCCAGAAATCGCCGATCACCGACGCATAGACACTGCGGAAATCCGTGGTGAAAACCGGATTGCCTTCCGCGTCTAGCTTTTCCAGATCGCTGCGAGCGCCATAAAGCCCAGGCTTGATCCCGCCTCCCATCATGATGACAGGACTGCAAGAACCATGGTCGGTGCCGCCAGAGGCATTTTCAGCCGGTCGGCGGCCAAATTCCGAATGGGCAATGACAAGCGTATCGTTCCAGACACCGATCTCCTTCAATCCGCGCCGCAGGCCCATGAGGGTGTTTTGAACTTTCGCTAGCAGGTGCTCGTGCTCGCCCCGCAGATTGGAATGCTGATCGAAGCCGCCGATGGTGATCTTGAACAGTGGTGACTTGACATCCTGTTCAATCATCCAGAGCAAAAGAGCCGTCTGTGCATCAATCGGGTCCATATAGTAATCCCGTGTAAACCGCGCCTCGAAACGGTTATTGCCCTTCAATTTGGAGGCGACCCGCCCGATAACCTCCTGCTGATCGGCCATAAGGCGGGTCAGATAGGCCAGCGCAGCATGATCATCCGTCTTGTCGGCGCCCGCCATCGCGCCGTTGGCCCCGCTGCGCAATGCATCCTTGTTATCAACCGTCAGGATGCGCATCCCATCGCCCTCAAGCAGGTCCTGATTGCCTGAAAACACCACGCCATCCGCATCGAACGGCCCTGCATCCTTCCGGTTCGCCTGCAAGACCTGACTGACCCAACCGCCACTGGAAATGCCTTTTCTGGACCCGCCCGCCCAAATTTCCGCCGATTGAAAATGCGAGAGATTGTTTTCGGGATAGCCGACATCCTGGATGATGGCGATTTCGCCATTGTGATAAAGATCCGCCATCTGCCGCCAGGCCGCATTGAAGCCCAACTCCGCATCGAGTGGCAGGATCTCATCCCCTTTCAAACCGATGGTTGGGCGCAAATGCCGGTAGACCGGGTCTTTGAAAGGCACCAGCGTATTCAGGGCATCATTGCCACCGAAAAGTTCGAGTAAAATCAACCGGCGGGCAGAACCGGCAGCGCCCGGTCCGGCAGCCGCCAAAGCCTGCCTGGCCCACAAGGGCGCAGACAACGGGCCCCATACCGGCATTGAGCCCACCGCAAGACACCGACCCATCCATGTTGCAAATTCACGGCGTGATAACCCATGCTTGTTAAACATAGCCATTCATTCCCCCGAATTATAATGGTGAAAAAATTACTTAAGGTTGTATTGCGGATCTGTCGTCATTGACCGGAGAAGATCGATCAGTGCCGAACCCCGTTCAGCATCGCCGGCCTTGCCGACAGTCTGCATCCGCATGGCGATCGGTTGAGCGACGGGCTGAACAAACCCTGGCTTTTCCACCCGGGCAGACAAGACAGGCCGCGCCAGAAGCCATTGCCCGGCAAGGTTCTCACGGCTGACAGAACCCTCGCCAACACGCGCCATCATCATATCGAATGCCTGCTCAAGAGGCGGCGGGTCATCCCGAACTTCCTCTCGTTGCAGCCGCGCCGTCGTATATTCAATGTGACTGTTATGGTCGGCCCGCAAATCATCAATCGTCGCCTGCAAGGGATCGAAGGGCGCTATGTCGAACACCAGACCGACATTGCAGTAGAACATGCCGCGCGGTGCGCCCGCACAAGGCGCATCCGAAGGGCTCCAGCGGCTGAGCTGCGGCGGATAGCGACGCCCCGCAACCTCGACCCAATTGACGAACAGGTGGCTGTCAGGATCGCTGGAAACATGGGTTATCTCGACACTGCGGATATCCGCTGGCAGACTTTGCGCCGGGATGATTGCCGTTTCCCACATCGGTTTCAAACCGCCATTATCGCCCTGGGTCCGCTGCTTTTGCAGATCCAGTCCAATGGTTTGCCTGATGGTGGCGACCTCAGCCCCATTGACCCGCACCGTAAACACGGTTGGCACCATGATGAATTCCGAGCTGAAACGGACGGCGAGATCGCCTGGTTTGGGCTTGCGGTCGGCAACCCGCATCGCATCCCAAAGCCTGGAGACCACAAGCCGCCGAAGCACCAGGGTCTTCATGTTCAGCCAGGACGTCCCCTCGCGCCAACCGGCAACGGACGGTGCCATAAACGGTGTCTGCCCAAGCTTGTCGAGATAGGTCACCAAAACCATCGCATCCGGCGGGTTCAGACCGAAGGTGCGGCAAAAGCCGACGACGAGATCAATCGGCGATTTGACCAGATCCCCTCTGTTGGCCGGGCTCCAGAACTCCGGGCTGAGCAGCAGGGCGCGCAAGAAAGGACGCATCTCGTAATCATGATCGCGCAACACCCCGGCCAACCTGTTGGTGGCTTCAGGGTTCGGGCGTATGGAAACGAAGGCAGCATAGAATTTACCGGCAATAAACTCGGCGGTTTGCGGTTGCGCCAGGAGAATATCGGTTAGGCGATCAATCTGATCCTGATTGCCCGCCGCAATAGGCTGGCTTAAAATAGTCTTTTCCCCGGTATCAGCCTGATCGACCGCGAAGCGATAGCGCCAACCCCCTTCGAAATCCACGCCATGCCCCGCCAGAACCCGCGACACTTCACGCACGTCACGTTGGTCATAGTGTCCAATGCCAAGCGTGAACAATTCCATCAGCTCGCGCGCCAGGTTCTCATTGGGATGGCTGCTGGTGTTCCAGACATTGTCCAGGCTGGTCAGCATCATCGGATCGCGCAAGACATCCCGTAGCAAGACCCGAAAATTACCACCGCCTTCCCGGCGAAACAGGGCGATCTGATCGAAGAACGGCGCGCTGACCCGGCCAGGATCAAAGCGCGATACGAAGTGACCGTGCCAGAACAACGCCAGTCTTTCAGCAAAAGGCGTGTGGGTGGCAATCATATGACTGATCCAGACCGCCTGCATCTGATCGCGTTCCGCCACATGCTGCAAAATCATGTCGCGGTTTTCCCAACCGCTCGCCCAGTAATCCGGCCTTGAGCGGGAAACAAACGGCGGCGGTTCCGGAAATTCCGGATGATCAAGACTGTCGAGAAAATGATCGACAGCCTCTTCCCGCGTCAGTTTAGCCAATGCGTCCACTTCAGCTGGACTGGCGCCAAAGGTAAGACGCTGCAAAAGATGACGCGCCTCGCCAATATCCATGGCGTGCGACGATACAGAAAAAAAGACAAGAAAAACCATCGGCAAAACAAGCCGATTGAAGAAGTACCCCACGAAAATCATGCCAATCGCCCCCCAGCGAAAACAACACAACTCGAAAGGGTAATATAATATTATCAAGAGTCAAATTATTTATCGAAAAATAATAATAACAATCGATTGTATATTTCATATTATCGAATTTCGAAAACTACTAAAAAATATTTATTAATATGTGATATTGAGAATATATAATAAATAAGTTAATTTAAATTCATTTAATTTAATGAAATTTGACCTGTTACGATGGCTTTACGCTCATCCGACGCTATTTTTTGATCACGCGTTCTTATCAGCCAGTTGGTACCGATACCAACAGCCAGATGAGCCAAGCCAATCTCAAGTTGCTGATAAATTTGAAATATTCAAAGTCCCTTTAATTTCAGGTCCTTCAACGGCATTGCGCGTATTACCGCGCTTGGATTCCCAGCTGACTTCGGCAATGCAGCAACGAATTGCAATTGACTTTTCACGATAGAATGTGAGTATTTGCCCATGAGTAAAGCGAATGCTCATTAGATCGCGAGTGAAATCGAGATCTATCGGTTGATTTGCCAGTGGCCCGTCGGCAGACCCTCAAGGGGCCTCCGGGTTGCATCTGGTCTTCTGGGAGGAAGATATGACATTGAAAACAATTCTGCTCGGCGCGTGTTCCGTGTTGGCTATGGCTGGTGTGGCCTCTGCCGAAACGCTGACGATTGCCACCGTCAACAATGGCGACATGATCCGCATGCAAAAGCTGACGGATGATTTCACCAAGAAGAATCCTGGCATTGACGTGAAATGGGTGACGCTGGAAGAAAACGTGCTGCGCCAGAAGGTGACCACCGATGTGGCCACCAGGGGCGGCCAGTATGATGTGATGACCATTGGCATTTACGAAGCCCCCATCTGGGGCAAGCAGGGCTGGCTGGCACCGCTGGACAAGCTGAGTGCCGACAAGGATTACGATGCCGCTGACCTTCTGCCGCCGGTGCGCTCTGGCCTTACCGTCGATGGCAAGCTTTATGCCGCACCTTTTTATGCTGAAAGCTCAATGGTGATGTATCGCAAGGATCTGTTTGAAAAAGCAGGCCTGAAAATGCCGGAAGCCCCGACCTGGGACTTTATTAAGGAAGCTGCCGACAAGATCACTGACAAGTCCAAGGAAGTCTACGGCATCTGCTTGCGTGGCAAGGCTGGCTGGGGTGAAAACATCGCTTTCCTGTCTGCCATGTCCAACTCGTTTGGCGCGCGCTGGTTTGATGAACAGTGGAAGCCACAGTTTGATCAGCCGGAGTGGAAAAAGACCCTTCAGTTCTATGTGGACCTGATGAAGAAAGACGGCCCTCCCGGTGCCTCTTCCAACGGCTTTAATGAAAACCTCGCCCTGTTCCAGACCGGCAAATGCGGAATGTGGATTGATGCCACCGTGGCAGCATCCTTCGTGACCAATCCGAAGGAATCCAAGGTGGCTGATCAGGTCGGCTTTGCTTTGGCTCCTGATAATGGCCTTGGCAAGCGCGGCAACTGGCTGTGGTCCTGGAACCTCGCCATTCCGGCTGGCTCCAAGAAGGTCGAAGCCGCTGAAAAGTTCATCGCCTGGGCAACCAGCAAGGACTATCTGAAGCTGGTGGCTGAAAAGGATGGCTGGGCCAACGTTCCTCCGGGCACGCGCACCTCGCTCTATGCCAATGCTGATTACCAGAAGGCAGCACCTTTTGCGAAGATGACGCTGGACAGCATCAACGCAGCAGACCCCAAGCACCCCACCGTCAAGCCCGTGCCTTATGAGGGCGTGCAATATGTGGCCATTCCGGAATTTCAGGGCATCGGCACTGCCGTTGGTCAGCAATTCTCGGCAGCTCTTGCCGGTCAGACCACGGTAGATCAGGCGCTGAAGACAGCGCAGACCTTGACCGAGCGTGAGATGAAGAAGGCGGGTTATCCGAAGAAGTAAGGGAAAAAGACCCTCTCTGCCCTTCAAGATAACCATTATGCAACGGCATCTTTCGGCTTCGCCGCCCCCTCATCCGGCTGCCGCCACCTTCCCCGATGGGGAGAAGAGGGAAAGAACCGCAGCGCTTCGGGTCTCCTCTCCCCTCGGGGAGAGGTCTGCCGAGCGCAGCGGAGGCAGGGTGAGGGGGCGGCTGGCACTGCCCTAAAAAGGGTGAGCAGGACAGCAAGCCCAAGCCCAACCATAAAACTAAAACCCCAAACACCCCCAAGAGGCGCGGCAGACATGGCGACGACCCATACCCACTCCTCAGCCCGATGGATGATGGCCCCTTCCGTTCTCCTGCTGTTTGCATGGATGATCGTGCCGCTGGTCATGACCATCTATTTCTCGGTGCTGAACTATAATCTGCTGATGCCCGGCGTGCATGAATTCGTCGGCCTGCTGAATTATCAATATTTCCTCACCGATCCGGCGTTTTTTGCAGCGCTCACCAATACGCTGTTGCTGGTCGGCGGCGTGCTGGCGATCTCCATCATTGGCGGCATTGCGCTGGCGCTGCTGCTGGATCAGCCGATGTTTGGCCAAGGCATTGTCCGCATTCTGGTGATTTCGCCCTTCTTCATCATGCCAACCGTTGCCGCCTTGGTGTGGAAAAACATGCTGATGAACCCTGTCAATGGCCTGTTCGCCTTCGCTTTCCGGGCCGTTGGGCTGGAGCCGCTGGATTGGCTGGCCACCATTCCGCTTTTGTCCATCGTCATCATCGTCGCCTGGCAATGGCTGCCGTTTGCAACGCTCATTCTGCTCACCGCCCTGCAATCCCTAGACGAAGAGCAGAAGGAAGCCGCAGAGATGGATGGCGCAGGGCCGATCTCGAAATTCATCTATATCACCCTGCCGCATATGGCCCGCGCCATCACCGTGGTGGTGTTGATCGAGACCATCTTCCTGCTCTCGGTATTTGCCGAAATTCTCGTGACCACCAATGGTGGCCCCGGCACGGATAGCACCAACCTGACCTATCTGATCTACAATCAGGCCCTGCTGCAATTTGACATTGGTGGAGCCTCCGCAGGCGGCATTGTGGCTGTGGTACTGGCCAATATCGTCGCCTTCTTCCTGATCCGCCTCATCGGCAAGAACCTGGAGAGCTGATCAATGGCACGCGCAATATCCAACAAACGTAAGCTGACCTTTACCCTGATTGCCTGGGCAATTGGCTTGCTGATGTTCTTCCCGATCCTGTGGACCTTCCTCACCAGTTTCAAAAGCGAAGGCGATGCCATCGCCTCGCCTCCAGTGTTTTTGTTCTTCCATTGGACCACGGAAAACTATGTCGAAGTGCAGAGCCGCTCGGATTATTTCTCGCACTTCATGAACTCGGTGGTGATTTCCTTTGGCTCCACCCTTCTGGGTCTGGCCATTGCCATTCCCTCGGCCTGGGCCATGGCGTTTTCGCCCACCAAGCGCACCAAGGATGTGCTGATGTGGATGCTCTCCACCAAAATGATGCCGCCCGTGGGTGCGCTGATCCCGATCTATCTGCTGTTTCGGGATGGTGGATTGCTCGATAGCCGCCTTGGGCTGGTGGCGGTGCTGACCATGATCAACCTGCCGATCATCATCTGGATGCTCTACACATACTTCAAGGAAATTCCGGGCGAAATTCTCGAAGCCGCCCGCATGGATGGCGCATCCCTGATCAAGGAAATCATCTATGTGCTGACGCCGATGGCGGTGCCGGGCATTGCCTCGACCATGCTGCTCAACATCATTCTGTCATGGAACGAGGCGTTTTGGACCTTGAACCTCACCACGTCAGTGGCGGCACCGCTGACCACTTTCATCGCCTCCTATTCCAGCCCCGAAGGCCTGTTTTACGCCAAGCTCTCGGCTGCCTCCACCATGGCGATTGCTCCAATCGTCGTACTGGGATGGTTCAGCCAGAAACAGCTGGTGCGCGGGCTCACCTTCGGCGCGGTCAAATAAGGATCAAATATCATGGGCAGTATTCAACTTAAAAACGTCTCAAAAGTCTTTGCCGAGCACAAGGTTATTCCCGGTATTGATCTGGAGATCAACAATGGCGAATTCGTTGTGTTTGTTGGCCCCTCGGGCTGCGGCAAATCCACCCTGCTGCGGCTGATTGCCGGGCTGGAGGATACATCCGGCGGCAAGATTTTCATCGACGGCACCGATGCCACAGACCGCAAGCCATCTGAACGCGGCCTCGCCATGGTGTTCCAATCCTATGCGCTGTATCCGCATATGAGCGTGCGCTCCAACATTGGCTTTCCGCTGAAAATGGCGGGCATGGACAAGGGCGAGATTGACAAGAAGGTCACGGATGCCGCCCGCATCCTCAACCTCACCGACTATCTCGACCGCAAGCCGCGCCAGCTCTCGGGTGGCCAACGCCAGCGTGTGGCGATTGGCCGGGCGATTGTGCGCTCACCCTCGTGCTTTTTGTTCGATGAGCCATTGTCCAATCTGGATGCCGCCCTGCGCGTCAACATGCGGCTGGAAATCACCGAATTGCACCAGAAGCTGGGCGCGACATCGATCTATGTCACCCACGATCAGGTCGAAGCCATGACCATGGCCGACAAGATTGTGGTGCTGAACAAGGGCAATATCGAGCAGGTCGGTTCACCGATGGAACTGTACCACAAACCCGCCAATCTGTTTGTGGCTGGCTTTATTGGCTCGCCGAAAATGAACCTGATTTCCGGGGAGACAGCACAAAAATACGGTGCCACCACCATCGGCGTGCGCCCTGAACATGTGACGCTTTCCACCACCGATGGCGCGTGGAAAGGTAAGGTGACAATTGCCGAACATCTTGGCTCGGACACCCATCTGCATGTCGATGTTGAGGGCCTTGGCCATCTCACCGCGCGTGCGGATGGCGATTTCACCGCGCGCCATGGCGATACGGTGTTCATCACCCCGGATGAGACGCGCATTCATCGTTTCAATGAACAGGGATTAGCAGCATGACTGGCAGATTAGACGGAAAATCCGCGCTGATTACCGGATCGGCCCGTGGCATTGGCCGCGCCTTTGCCGAAGCCTATGTGCGTGAAGGTGCCACGGTTGCGATTGCCGACATTAATATGGAACGAGCAAAGGAGACCGCCAAAGCCATTGGCGAAAAAGCCTATGCCGTTCATCTGGATGTGACCAATCAGGCCTCCATTGATGCCGCCATCAAGGCGGTGGAAGACAAGACGGGCGGCTTGGACATTCTCATCAACAACGCTGCCCTGTTTGATCTTGCGCCCATCGTGGACATTACCCGCGAGAGCTATGATCGGCTGTTTTCCATCAACGTGGCTGGCACACTGTTCATGCTGCAAGCGGCAGCAAAATCGATGATTGCCCGTGGCAAGGGCGGCAAGATTATCAATATGGCAAGCCAAGCCGGACGGCGCGGCGAAGCGCTGGTGGCGGTCTATTGCGCCACCAAGGCGGCGATTATCTCGCTGACCCAATCAGCAGGGCTGGACCTGATCAAGCATGGCATCAATGTCAATGCGATTGCCCCCGGCGTGGTCGATGGCGAGCATTGGGATGGCGTTGATGCGCTGTTTGCAAAGTTTGAAAACCGCGCCCCCGGCGAGAAGAAAAAACTGGTGGGTGAGGCTGTTCCGTTTGGCCGCATGGGCACGGCAAACGATCTCACCGGCATGGCGATTTTTCTGGCCTCAAATGAGGCCGATTACGTGGTGGCCCAGACCTATAACGTCGATGGCGGCAATTGGATGAGTTGAGATGGTTGGTTTGCTGAGGCTTTGCGTGAGATGGGCTTCGCACCCCCTCATCCCCCCTTTCCTTATGAACGAGGCGGGACCTTCTCCCCGCTGGGGAGAAGAGACGTTTTTGATATGGCGGAACTCAGAGAGCAAACGCTTAGAGCCGCGTCCAGCAAACATCGGCAGAATAAAGCATGGGGCCGTGCAACCTGCCTCTTCTCCCCAGCGGGGAGAAGGTGGCGGCAGCCGGATGAGGGGGGCGAAGCCACCAATCAGCCCCCGTCGAATCTCAACGTTTTCCCCAAATTCATTCAGGACCTAACCCAATGACCATAAAACTCTCCCTTTCCACCCTGCCAGACGCCTCCACAAAGGCCGCCACTCCCACCTACACCCGCGAAAGCCTCACATCAGGCATTGTCCATTTCGGCGTTGGCAATTTCCACCGCGCCCACCAAGCCGTCTACCTGCACGAGCTGTTCAACCTCGGCAAAGACCTCGATTTCGCCATTGTCGGCGCAGGCGTGCTGCCATCTGATGCCACCATGAAAGACAAGCTGGCTGGACAAGACTACCTGACCACAGTGGTGGAACAGGATGTGGCCAAGAGCGCTGCCACCGTCACCGGCCCGATGGTGGATATGATCGCAGCACCGGATTTTGACGGCATCATTACCAAGCTAGCCGATCCCGCCATTCGCATCGTCTCGATGACCATCACTGAAGGCGGCTATTTCATCGATCCCGCCACCGGCCATTTTGACCCCAAACACCCGGCCATCGTGGCAGACGCCCAAAACCCCGACCAGCCCAAAACCGTGTTTGGCCTGATCATCGCAGGACTCAAGGCACGCCGCGCCGCCAATATCCCACCCTTCACCGTGATGTGCTGTGACAACATCCCCGGTAATGGCGAGGTGACGGAAGCCACAATCATCGGCCTTGCCAAACTCTCCGACCCCGATTTTGCCGAGTGGATTCACCACCACGTTGCCTTCCCCAATTCCATGGTGGACCGCATCACCCCCGCCACCGGCACGCGCGAGATTGACATCACCTGTGACACCTATGGCATTGATGATGCATGGCCCGTGTTTTGCGAAGAGTTCAAGCAATGGGTGCTGGAAGACAAATTCCCGCTCGGTCGTCCCGCCTTTGAAGAGGTTGGCGTCACTTTCGTCGAGGATGTCGCGCCTTATGAGTTGATGAAGCTGCGCATTCTCAACGGCGGCCATGCGGCAATTGCCTATCCGGCAGCACTGATGGACATCCATTTCGTGCATGAAGCCATGGAAAATCCGCTGATCCGGGCGTTCCTTGCCAAGCTGACCCATGATGAAATCATTCCCGTGGTTCCGCCCGTGCCCGACACCAGCTTGCAGGATTATGCCACGCTGATCGAGAGCCGCTTCTCCAACCCAAAAATTGGCGACACCATTCCGCGCTTGGCGCAGGATGGCTCCAACCGTCAGCCGAAATTCATTCTGCCATCAACAGCAGATCGTCTCGCCAAGGGGCTGGATGTGGTGGGACTGGCGCTGGTTTCAGCCCTGTGGTGTCATTACTTTGCAGGCACATCGGATAGCGGCAAGCCGATTGTGTTCAACGATGCCAGCGCTGAGCGTCTGCAAAAAACCGCCATTGCCTCGCGGCAAGATCCGCTGCTATTCCTGACGCTGGACGATATTTTTGGCAGTGTCGGGCAAAACGAGATATTCAGGCAGCGCTTTGCAAAGGCGCTCTCACATCTTCGCACCCATGGCACAGCACGGACCCTGCAAAGCTACATCGATGGCACTCTTGCAGCGGCATAAGTGTAAACGCATTTCCGGACGCAAAACCGGTTCCCACTTTTGCTGGAAATGCTGCAAAGGATGATATGATGCCCGACCCGGCCACCAAGCTGGTGATCTTTGATTGCGACGGCGTGCTTGTCGATAGTGAGCCGATCTCTGTTGAGGTCATGGTCGCCGAGTTTGAAAAGGCGGGCGTGCCGATTGATGCGGATTATGTCTATCGCAACTTCCTTGGCCGCAGCATGGCAACAGTGGTGGAAACGGCACGCGAAGAGTTTTCGTTTGCCATTGGCGAGACCTTTCTCACCAGCCTGCGCACCCATCTGTATCAACGCTTCCGGCAGGATTTGAAGCCGATTGCCGGTCTGCACACCGCCCTCGACGATTTGGGCAAGGCGGGCGTTGGCTGGTGTGTGGCCTCCTCAAGTCAGCCGGACCGCATCGCCCTATCGCTCAGCGTCACCGGCCTGATCGAGCGTTTCGAACCGCATATTTTCAGCGCCACCATGGTCAAAAACGGCAAGCCCGCTCCGGATCTGTTCCTCTATGCCGCCGAAAAAATGGGGATCGATCCACACCATTGCATGGTGGTGGAGGATAGCCCCGCCGGTCTCACTGCTGCCCGCGCCGCTGGCATGCGCGCCTTGGCCTTTACCGGCGGCGGTCATGCGACAGGCGAAATCTATCACGACAGTGTTGATGCCCTGAAGCCGGACGGAAAATTTGACGTCATGGCCAATCTGGTTCAGTTTGTTTTATAAGCATTAGGGCGGAAACAAGTTCATCATGCGAGACCATCTGATTGCGGTGGATGTCGGCACTGGCAGCGCGCGCGCCGGTGTTGTGACACGCACCGGTCGCTTGCTGGCCCGGCGCGAACATCCGATCCTGCTTTCACGCCCAAGCGATGAACGCGGTGAACACAATTCTGAGGATATCTGGGAGGCCTGCTGCATCGCGGTCAAGGCAGCCCTTGCCGAGGCCGGTATCACCCCCGAAGCCATTGCAGGCATTGGTTTCGACGCCACCTGCTCGCTGGTGTTGCGCGACGGCAGCGGTCAGCCGCTGTGCCTGAATGGGGAAGACGGTTTCGACACTATTTCCTGGCTAGATCACCGGGCCACTACTGAGGCCGAAGAATGCGGACATCTCGACCATCCGGTGCTGCACCACAATGGCCAGGTGATATCGCCGGAAGCGGAAATCCCCAAGCTGATGTGGCTGAAGCGTCATCGCCCGGATCTCTGGCAAAGGCTCGGCTCCGCCTTCGACCTCGCTGATTTCCTCACCTGGAAGGCAACGGGCAGCCCGGCGCGGTCGCTCTGCACCCTGACATCGAAATGGACGTTTTTCGGCCACAGCAAACCCGGCTGGCAGCAGGATTTTCTGGACCGCGTCGGGCTGGATGACCTGGTGGCTCGCGCAGGTTTGCCGCAAGAGGCGGTCGCGGTCGGCAAAAGTGTCGGTGCGCTCAGCACGAAAGCCGCGGACGCACTGGGGCTTATGGCCGGCATTCCCGTTGCCGCAGGCATGGTCGATGCCTATGCAGGCGCGCTTGGCGTGCTGGGATCGACGGATCTCTCCGACCCTGACCTCAACCATGTCGCGATGATCGGTGGCACGTCCAGCTGCCTGATTGCGCTCAGGCCCCAGCCCTTTTACGGTTTCAGCCTCTGGGGGCCTTATTTCGGGGCGATTTTCCCCGATCTCTGGCTGGTGGAGGCTGGACAATCGGCCACCGGCGCGCTTCTCAACCATATTGTGCGCAGCCATGTGGAAGGCGGCGAGCCGAGCATCGACAACCATCGCCGCATCATATCCCGGATCGCTGCATTGCGCACTGAGGAAGGCGCGTCTTTCGGCCAGAAAATCAACGTCCTGCCGGATTTTCACGGCAACCGTTCGCCCTTTGCCGATCCCAACCTGACAGGAACCATCTCCGGCCTGACGCTGGATGCCTCGTTTGACGGCCTCTGCCGTCTTTATTGGCGGGCATGCGTCGGTATCGTGCTTGGCCTGCGCCAGATCGTCGAGACGCTCAGCAAGGACGGCATAGGCCCGTTGCGCCTTCATCTGACCGGCGGTCACGTCAAAAACCCTCTTCTGGTCGAGCTTTACGCCGAAGCAACCGGCTGCGAACTGGTGGTGGCCGACAACACCGATGCCGTGCTGATTGGCACCGCCATCAATGCCGCCAGCGCCGCCGGGCTTTATCCCGGCCTTGCTGAGGCAGGCGCGGCGATGGCTGAACCAGGGCGGCTTGTGGTGCCGAAACCGGATATGAAAGAGATTTACGACCGCGACTATGCGCGCTTTCTCGCCATGCAACGGCACCGGGCCGAGCTGGACGCGATCTGAGCGGCAAAAGCCCCACCATAACGGACATGAAAACACCGGTCTTGATTGCGCGGCCAATTGTTTCTATATCGGGCGGGAATTGGCTGATAGAGTGATAGGCCAAGCTGCATCGTGCAAGCTGCATTGTGAATGACCCGCTTCTTCCTGCCCATGGCGTTGCTCAAGGCCCGCCCGCAGCAGCCGAGAACGGTCCTTTCGCAGACATTTGAGAAATGACGCGCCCCGTGAATACGCTGGATTTTGACAAGAGACCGGAAGATACCCGCGTTGTCGTCGCCATGTCAGGCGGCGTCGACAGTTCTGTGGTGGCCGGAGTGTTGAAACGCGAAGGCTATGACGTGCTGGGCATTACCCTACAGCTTTACGATCATGGCGCCGCCGTGCATCGGGCCGGGTCGTGTTGCGCCGGTCAGGATATCGATGATGCGCGCCGGGTCTGCGAGACGCTGGGCATTCCCCACTATGTGCTGGATTACGAACAGCGCTTTCGCGACACGGTGATCAATCCGTTCATGGACAGCTATATCGCCGGTGAAACGCCGATCCCCTGCGTGGCCTGTAACCAGACGGTCAAATTCGCCGATCTCCTGGCCACTGCCCGCGAGCTTGGGGCCGATGCGCTGGCCACCGGCCACTATATCCGTTCACGCGCCACGCCTCTGCCAAACGATCCGGGTCATCGCGCCCTGTTTCGCCCGATTGATAGCGAACGTGACCAAAGTTATTTCTTGTTTGCCACCACCCAGGAACAGATCGATTATCTGCGCTTTCCGCTGGGCGGCCTGTCCAAGGCCGAGACCCGCAAGCTTGCCGAGGACATGGGCCTCGTCGTCGCGCAAAAGGCCGACAGCCAGGATATCTGTTTCGTGCCACAGGGCAAATATGCCGATATCATCAACAAGCTGAAGCCGAACGCGGCATTGAGCGGCGATATCGTCCATCTCGATGGCCGGGTTCTGGGCCAGCACGAGGGCATCCTGCACTATACGATCGGCCAGCGCAAAGGCTTGGGCGTCGCCACCGGCGAGCCGCTTTACGTCGTCTATCTGGACGCCCGGTCGCGCCGGGTCATCGTCGGACCGCGTGAAGCGCTGGAAACCCGCCGCGTCTATCTGCGCGACATCAACTGGCTGGGCGACCGCAAAATCGAGGATGAGGCAAGCGGCGGTTTTGCCTGTTTTGCCAAGGTGCGCTCCACCCGTCCCCCTGCCCCGGCCACCCTGCATGCCGATGAAACCGGCATCTATGTCGACCTCGACATGGGGGAAGCTGGCGTTGCTCCGGGCCAGGCCTGCGTGCTCTATTCGGGCGAAGGCGCCGACGCCCGCGTCTATGGCGGCGGCTTTATCGAACGCTCGGAACGCAAGGCCGAAGCAGAAGCCTTCCTGAAGGCACTTCTGGCGGGCGCACAAGCCGCCTAAGCAATTGTTGTCCCAAGACAAAATCCGCCTATTGCCAGAGGATCGCCACCGGCGGTCCTTTTTTGCATTTTGCCTGCTTGACTTTGCAACGACGCTCGCCTTATAAGCCGCCCATCGCTTCGGACAGCTTTCTCGACAAGCAAAAGTCCTTGAGGTGCGGCGGGATAGCTCAGGTGGTTAGAGCGTGGGATTCATAACCCCAAGGTCGGCGGTTCAAGTCCGCCTCCCGCTACCATTTTTCAAAAAACCAGATTTTTAAACATCGTTCATCGGTGTTTTATTTTGCCTACCTTTGTTTGGCGCGGCATCCGCTCCACTTAGAGTCCGTCAAATTCAGATTGAACCAGACGGACTCCACTGTTCCCTGAGAACCTCTAAAAGCCATATCTTTTAAAGGTATTTTTAAAAAATAAAACCTTCGTGGATTTGTCAAATTTAAAGTTGACTCTGTTTGTATAGTTCATATTGTCCGCCTGTGACGAGACGGGATATCTCCTCACGCCGACAGCATGAAGGAAGGCGGAGTATGACGAAAATGACGAAGGGGGCCGGTGGACGCGCGCAGCCTGCGAACCGGATGATGTCCAGACATGGACAATTGCTGCTCGGCAGTATTGCCGGCCTGGCGCTGATTGCCGCCGCCTCGCAAGCTTGGTCGCAAGAGAAAGATACGGAACTCTCGACCATTACCGTTCAGGGCAAATCCTCGGCCACCGGCCCGGATGCCAATATCGTCGCCAAGGAGACGACTGTCGGCAGCAAGACCGATACGCCGATCATCGACATTCCCCAGGCCGTCTCCGTTGTCACCATGAAGGAAATGGAAACACGCGGCGTCAGCGACATGCAGGCCGCCGTCGCCTATACGTCCGGTGTGGTTGTCGATGAATTCGGCTCCGACGATCGCTACGACTATTACCGTATACGCGGCTTCGACACGACGACGCTCGGCATCTATCGCGATGGCCTGAGTGCGCGCATTCCCGCCTGGTTTACCGCAGCCCGTACCGAACCCTATGGCCTGGAACGGGTGGAAGTGCTGAAAGGTTCGACCTCCACTCTGTTCGGCCTCAACGGTCCGGGCGGGATGATCAATGCCGTCACCAAGCATCCGACCGACACGTTCCATGCCGAGGTCTATACCACCTTCGGCGACAACCATATCGAAACCGGCACGGATTTCGGTGGCCCGATCGACAAGGACGGGGTCTTCACCTACCGGATTACGGCAAAATGGCAGAATGCCGACCTGGGCTCGGATTATTCGAACGACGACCGCATCTACGTCGCTCCGGCCCTGACCATCAGCCCGGACGAGAGCACCTCGCTGACCTTCCTGACCGACTACAACAAGCGCGACACCACGCCCGCCCTGGGCTTCCCAGCCGGTCTTGATGTCGACACGACCCGGTTCTACGGCGAGCCGGACTTCAACAAATTCGACACGATCCAGAAGGATGTCGGCTACGAGTTTCGCCACGAGATCACCGAGGGTCTGACCTTCCGGCAGAATGCCCGCTACTCGCATGTCGATCTCGACTACGAAACCGTCTATGGGGCCAGCACAGATTCGAGCGTCAATCGGGAAGCCTATGCCGTGGACGGCGTGGCGGATCGTTTCGCCATCGACAATCAACTGGAATATGACACCAGCACGGCTCGCCTCGACAGCAAGACGTTGCTGGGTGTCGACTATGCCTATGACAGCACCCATGAAGTCATCGGCTATGGCTCTGCCCCGGGTATCGACCTGAGCAATCCGGTGTATTGCGGTCGCTCGTGCGTGTCGCTTTCGCCTTACCTCGATTGGAAGGTCAAGCAGAAGGCACTCGGCGTCTATGCCCAGGAACAGTTGACGCTGGACGACCGCTGGATACTGACGCTGGGCGGGCGTTATGATTATGTCAATACCGAAGCCGACTATCTCTATACCGGCACGAGCGACAACAACACGTCGGAAGCCTTCACCAAACGGATCGGCTTGAGCTACAAGATCACGCCGGAACTTGCGGCCTATGCCAATTACTCCACGTCCTTCCAGCCGCTGGTGACCCCGACCGCCAATGGCTATTCCGTTGAAGGCTCCCTGAAGCCGCAGGAAGGTGAACAGTATGAAATCGGCTTGAAATACAAGCCCGACAGTTTCGACGCCATGTTCACGGTCGCCCTGTTCGACATAACCCAAACCAATGTTCCCTCCAACGTCACCCCCTTGCTACAGCGCCAGATCGGCAAAGTCGGGGTGCGCGGCGTGGAAGTGGAAGGCAAGGTGGCGCTCAACGACCGCTGGAACATGACGCTTGCCTATTCCTATTGGGATGCCGAGATCAAGGAAGACGGCACCGGCGGCGATGCCGGCAACCGCCCCGAGCGCGTTCCGAGGAACATCGCCTCGGCCTGGGTCGATTATACCATTCCCGGCAATGGCTGGCGCGGCGACCTGACGCTGGGCGGCGGTGTCCGTTATGTCGGCTCCAGCTACGGCGATTCGGCCAATACCGTGAAGGTCGATGCCTATACGGTGGTCGATGCCATGGCGAGCTACAAGGTGACCGAAAACGTCACCTTCGCGATCAACGCCAAGAACCTGTTCGACAAGAAATACGTCACCACCACCTATTACGGCAGCTCCTACTACGGCGACCGCCGTACAGTGCTGGGGACGCTTAAATATACCTGGTAACGGCACGCAACCCGCACCAAACGATCAGCCATTTGAAAAAGCCGACGGGTTCGAAAGAACCCGCCGGCTTTCCTCGTTGATGGTGCTGACGATTGGTAAGCCGGCATTACTGCACGTTCTGCGGCAAACCGTCAGCGATATCGTAATAGTCACCCTTGTCGGCAACGAAGATATGCATTTTGAGCCGCGTCTGGGTCGGAGCATCGAAAGCGCCCATGGCAACGGCGATCCAGTCTCTTGCTGGAGGATCGAAGAACAGCGACGTTCCGCAGACTGAGCAGAAGCCACGCCTGACTTTTTCCGAGGACTGATACCAGCTGATAGTCTCGCTGCCATCGATCTCTATTTTGTCTTTTGGCACATCGGTCGAGGCAAAATAATGGCCGGAATGCTTACGGCATTTAGAACAATGGCAAGCATCCGGCGGCGGTAAATCACCGTTCACTTGAAAGCGAACAGCGCCGCAAAGACATGATCCCTTATGCATGGGCTTTCTCCGTTCCCTATCATCATCGCAACGAGCAAATCATGCCTGGAAACGGAAGTGCAGGAAAGCCCCTCAAGCCCTCCGTCGCATCAACAGGATCAGCACCGGCGCGCCGATCAGTGCGGAGACCAAGCCAGCGGCGATTTCGTAAGGGTGAACAAGCGTCCGGCCAAGCCAATCGGCCATCATCATCAACGCTCCACCGATCAGCACCGCGCCGGTCAGTTGCGGGCCAGCGCGCAGCAATCCGGCTTCACGGGCCAGATGCGGTGCCATCAGGCCGACGAAACTCAGAGGACCGACCGTCAGGGTTGCCGCACCACTGAGCGCGCCTGCCAACAGCAGCAGCAACAGCCGAGCCGATGCGAGCGGTACGCCGAGTGCGCCAGCAGCAGACGGCCCCAGCGGCAGCAGATCCAACCAACGGCGCAGCAGGGTGACAACAACCACCAGAGCCACAGCGATGATCGTCACCGTGATGGCACTCGTCATCGTGACATTATAGGTGGAGCCGCTCATCCAGCGCATCAGGAAGGTGGCGCGAGGATCGCCGCTGGCTGCCAGCACACCGACCACGGCATCGACCATGGCGCTCAGCGCAATGCCTGCCAGCAGCACCCGCTCCGGCGCAAACCCGGCCCGGGCGGCAAACAGGAAAATCACCGCCAGCACGGTCAGCGAACCCGCCGCGGCAAAACCGAGTTGAGTGCCAAGACTTGGCGCCGCCAGGAAGAACACCGCCACCGTGACCCCGAAGGTTGCTCCGGCGCTGATGCCCAACACTTCCGGGCTGGCCATTTCATTGCCGGTCAGCCGTTGCAGGATCAGCCCGGCCACTGCCAGCATAGCGCCAGAAGCAAAGGCAGCCAACACGCGGGGAAAGCGCACAGGCAGAATTTCGCTGTAAAGCGAGGGGGACAGAAAAGCCCAATCGCCGACGGTACTGCGCCCGAACAGCAGCGCCATGGCAATCAAAATCAGGCCACCGATCAGCCCGACGATCAGGACCGTCCGCGTCGAGGCGAGGTGCCGGGGCTTCGGCACCCGCTCGACCATGATCCGATGCCGGGTTTTCAACAACGGCAGCAGGACCAGCAGCAGCGGCGAACCGAACAAGGCGGTGACGGCCCCGGTCGGCAGCATATCGCTGAACTGATCGGCAAGCAGCAGCAATGCACTATCGGCAAAGAACAGCAGCGCCGCGCCGATCAGTGTGGACCACACCAACAGTGCGCCGGAGCGCCGCGCGCCGGTCAGCCGGGCCAGCGTTGGCGCAACGAGACCGATAAAGCCGATGACCCCGACCGCGCTGGTGACGAAAGCCGCCAGCAGCACGGCAAGCGCGATAGCCGCCGCCCTCAAATGGCCGGTCTTGACGCCGAGCGCCGTTGCTCCCGCCTCGCCCAGTTCCACCAGCGCCAGAGGTCGCAGCAGCAGCGCGGCGGCGATGGCCACCAGCCCGACCTTTGGCAGAAGCGCGAGCGGCAAGGCCCAGCTTTGCTGGGCGAGCGACCCCGCCCCCCAGATGAACAGGCTGACCAGATAGCGCTCATTGAGCAGCACCAGCACGCTCGACAGCGCCCCGCACCATAGGCTGACCACCAGCCCGGACATAACAAGCGAAAACGGTGAAAATCCACGTCTCAGCCCCATCAGCAGGACCAGGCCCGCCGCAATGGCGCTGCCAGCCAGCGCCACCATATCGCGGCCAAACCCCAATAGGCCGGGCGATAGCAACAAAGCCAAGACGATGGCGAGATTGGCCCCCGCCGAAACGCCAAGCGTGGTCGGTGATGCCAGCGGATTGCGCAGCACCTGCTGGAACAGCGCGCCCGACAAGGACAGTGCGCCCCCGCAAATCAACGCCATCGCCATGCGCGGCAGGGTGGCGTTGTAAAGCACGGCATAATCGATGTCGTAACCAGCACTTTCCGGTCGGGCCAGCACTGGCGCAATGCCATGCCAGGCCATCAGGCCTCCAAGACTGGCGAGCAGTAGGGTGACGAGGAGCGGACCTAGATAGGACGGCCTGGAAGAGAACGGAATATTCATGCTTGACTGTCCAGGTCATCGGTCAACAGGCGCGCGAAGCGCATGGCTTCCACCACCATCCCGAACATCAGGGTCGAGGGCAGGACGGCGAAACGCTCCGGCTTTGCCATCGGCAAGGCCTGCCAGAGCGGGCTTTTCGCCAGCACCGGCATGACATCGGCGGGAACAGGCTCGAAAGCGATCAGCCGGGCGCGCGGATCGGTGATCGTCGCCAGGCTCTCGATCCCGATCAGCTCGAAACCCCAGTAATTGCCGGGCTTTTGCCAGGCATTGGTGAGGCCCAACCGCTTGAGCACATCGTGATAAAGGCCAGGAGCCGTATAGACCCGTACATGGCGGGCATCCATGAAATTGACCAGTGCCACCGGCGGTGCATTCAGCCGGGCAAGGCGGGCGCGGCAGGCCTCGAAAAACGCATCGGCCTCGGCCAGAAAGGCCTCGGCCCTCGCCTCCAGCCGCATCACCTTGCCGAGATCCCGCGTCGCGCTGTAAGAGGCGGTCAGGATATCGGTGGTGTCAGGCGCATAGACGCTGGCGCGAAACAGCGGTGCCAAGGCTTCCAGCCGTGGGTTCAGCGGGTCGTTAAAAGCCGTCGACAGGATCAGATCGGGCTTCAGGGCGATCAGCAATTCGAAATTGACCTCCCAGGACGAGCCGAGATCGATCACGCCGTCAGGCATGCGCGGCTCTTCCACCCATTTGTCCCAATCGGCCAGAGACGCAACCGCCAGAGGTGTGACCCCGAAGGCCAGTAGGGTCGAGGCAAGGCCATAATCCAGGCAGACAACACGGGAAGGTGGACCGCTCTCGGCCCGAGCAGCAGACGCCATGAACAGGCTCACACCCCCGGCCAAAAAATGGCGACGGCTGAGCGGCAGGAAAGGATCAGCAGACATAGGCGAGCGGGATCTCCAAACCTGGATGGCGGGTGACGTCCATATCAACGCCGTAAATGGCGTTCAGCGTCTCACGGGTCATCAGCGCCGTGGGGGAGCCTTCGGCAATCAATTGCCCGGCCTTCAGCGCATAGAGCCGGTCGCAGAAACGGCTGGCCATGTTGATGTCATGCAGGACGATGATGACGCTCAAGCCCTTTTCCTGCGACAGGCGGCGCACCAGCGCCAGCACCTCCATCTGATGGGCAATGTCGAGCGCCGAGGTCGGCTCATCCAGCAGCAGGCATTCGCTGTCCTGAGCCACCAACATGGCGATCCAGGCCCGCTGGCGCTCGCCGCCCGACAGCGTATCCACCATGCGGTCCGCCATGGGCAGGACATGGGTGAGATCCAGCGCCTCCTCCACCTTGGCCTTGTCCGCCTCGGTAAACCGGCCAAGCGCGCCATGCCAGGGATAGCGTCCGCAGGCGACCAGTTCGCGCACGGTCATGCCATGGGCAGCCGTGACGTCCTGTGGAAGATAGGCGACCTTGCGGGCAAAATCACGCGCGCCAAGCGCGCCGGCATCCGCCCCGGCAAAATGGATCGCGCCGGATGACAGGCTTTGCTGGCGGGCGAGAAGCTTCAGCAATGTGGATTTGCCCGAGCCGTTATGGCCGACCAGACCGGAAATCTCACCCTTGCGAAAACCGATCGACACATCCCGCAACAAGGCCCGGCCATCGACGGTGAAACCAAGCGCCTGCGTTTCGAAAATCATCCCCACCTTTTCAGCAGCCTGGATGTTACGATGTTCGCTCGCCATCAAAGATCCTCTAATACAAGGTGCCACCAAGCTTGAACTGGATGGATAAAACATGATAATAAAAATCAACTATACACAGTCTTGTCGGTTCGCAAGTGTGTTTTCAACACTGTTTTGCCCATCGCCCGCATGTCACTTGTCCCGGATTGGCCCATGTCCTACCTGCCCCGCATGACCAGCAAGATCGACGGACTGTCCGTCTCCTCCGGCCTGCACCGGCGCTACTGGAATGGCATGGTCGCCGATCTCTGGTCGGTGGATTGCCAAAGCGATGCGGGTGGCCGGTATGTCAGCAGCGATCCGCGCCTGTTCATTCTATTGGACGCCGCTGGCGAGGATGGGGCCGATCTCAGCATGGCCGAAGGCGACGGCAAGCGGATTTCAGGCGCGATTGCCAGGGCGGCCCATTTCATTCCTGCCGGGCTGGAACTATCGACCGCAATCACTGGCATCAAAAGCCTGCGGCATCTGGACCTGCATTTTGATGCCGATATCTTGCGGCACCGGCTGGGCGAGGATGCCGGGCTGGCGGCATTGCATCAGCCACGTTATCTTCTCGACGACCCACGGCTGCTGGCCCTGGCCGAACTGATCGCCGCCGATGTCGCCAATCCGCAGCCGCTACACGACCTCTATGGCGATGGGCTGGTCAGCGCACTGTTGATCGACGTGCTGAACATTCGTCCCACCCCTTCACGCCAAATGCCCAACCGGAAACGCAGCAAGCTGGCCGCATGGCAACTCCGCCGGGTTTGCGATTTCATCGAGGCGCATTGCCTGCGCACCATCAGGCTGGAGGAATTGGCCGGGCTAGCGGGCCTGTCCCCCACCTATTTCAGCCATGCTTTCAAGGCGTCAACGGGCCTGTCGCCGCATCAATGGCAGATGAAGGCGCGGATTGAAACGGTCAAGCAACGGTTGCGCGACCCCGCCGTGCCGCTGACAGTGATTGCGGCGGAAACCGGCTTTGCCGATGCCGCCCACTTTGCCCGCAGCTTTCGCCGCGCCGTCGGCCTGTCGCCGTCCGAATGGCGGCGGGTCCGGCTCAATTGAGGTGGCTTTGAAGGACAAGCTGCCCGGTTCGGCAATCGCGGTGCAATACCCCTTAAATTTCTGTGCGGCGGGATACGGTTTGCCCAAATCCGTTCAAGCCATCCATGCTTGCGACAAGCACGACAGAAATACATGAATTAATCAGTCATCATTTGAAATTCATGCCCGGCGGGGCATCGACAATGGGGTGATGATATGGGGACGGCATTGGATCAGGCACGGAAAACAGAAGGGCAGGATCGCTCAAACCGGCATCGCGCCGCCCTGATGGCAGGCATTGCCCTGCAGACGCTGTGCCTGCCGGGCCTCGTCCATGCGCAGGACGCCACCACCCAATTGTCGACTATCACCGTCGAAGGCAAGAGCGAAACCGCAACTGGCCCGGTTGATGGTTATGTCGCCAAGCGCACCTCGACAGGCTCCAAATCCGATACGCAGATCACGCAAGTGCCGCAATCGGTCTCGGTGATCGGCACCGCCGAAATGGCCGATCGAGGCGTCACCAACAAGGTCGATGAAGCGCTGCGCTATACATCAGGCGTCTATACCCAGCCGTTCGGGGCCGATGGCGACACCAACTGGATGTATATCCGTGGCTTCGAAGCCACCCAGACCGGCAGCTTCCTCGATGGCCTGAACCTGTGGAGCTATGGCTTCGGCGGCTTTCTGGTGGACCCTGTCGTGCTGGAGCGGGTGGAAGTGCTGAAAGGCCCGGCCTCGGTTCTCTATGGCGGCTCCAATCCGGGCGGCATCGTCAATATGGTCGGCAAGCGCCCGACGGGCGAAAAATTTCTCACCACCGAAGTTGGTATCAACAATTACGGCAATGCCTTCCTGACCTTCGACACCGGGGATACGGTCAAGGACAGCGATGTCAGCTACCGGGTGACTGGCAAGATCGCCGGTGGCGAAAAGGCTGCCGATTACGCCCATGATTTCCGTGGCGTGATCATGCCGCAAATCACCTGGTCTCCGGATGACGGCACCAAGCTGAATGTCTATGCCTATTATTCCTATCTCGACCAGACCTCCGGCACCAATGGCTTCCTGCCCTATGTCGGCACCGTGGAGAAAGCCTCCTTCGGACGGATCGACCGGGACGCCTATTATGGCGAGCCAGGCAGCGACTACAGCTATTCCCGTCAGACCATGGTGGGTACGGATTTCAGCCACGAGCTGGAAAACGGCTGGACGTTTTCGCAGACAGCTCGTTACTCCTACCTCAACCGATCAGAAAACACCCCCTATACCTATGGCTATTACGATCCGGCCACCGGCAGCAATTATCTCTCGGAACCGACAAGCAGTGATGCCTACCTGACACGGCTCGGCTTCAGCCACCATACCGAGGTAAACTCCTTTGCCATCGACAATCACCTGAACGGCGAGGTCGAGACCGGCGCGCTGAAGCATGACGTAACATTGGGCGTCGATTACAAATTCTACCAGCTCGATCAGGTGCAGGCCAGCACCACCGATACGCCGATCAGCGCCACCGATCCGGTCTATGGCACCACCCAGCCCGCCAATTCGGTCTATCTCAACCAGATCCTGCGCCAGAACCAGATCGGCGGCTATGTGCAGGACCAGATCCACTTCGGTGGCGGCTTTATCGCCACGCTGAACGGTCGTTACGACTATGTCTATACGACGTCCAACGACCGTACCGCCAGCAATGCCGACTATGACAGCAATGAGAGTGCGGCCAGCGGTCGGGCGGGTCTTGCCTATCAATTCGACAATGGGTTGACGCCCTATGTCAGCGTCGCCAGCTTCTTCAACCCGCAAATCGGCGTTACTCAGGGCGATCCACTGAAGGCGGAAAAAGGCGAACAATATGAAGCGGGTATCAAATACGAGCCAAGCTTCTTTCCGGGCATGATCACCGCCTCGGTCTTCCAGATCGACAAGAAGAACTGGACCGTGACCGATCCGCTCACCTTTCTCTCCACCCAGATCGGCGAGGTGCGCTCGCGCGGCTTCGAACTGGAAGGCAAGGTGGAACTGAATGCCGATTGGAAGGCGCTGGCCTCCTTCACCTATCAGGATCTGGAGATTCTCGAACATGCCGATACATCGCTGATCGGCAACTCACCCTATCTCGTACCCAAAATGCTGGCATCCGCCTGGCTGGATTACGCGATCCCAACCACGGTTATGGCCGGAAAACTCGAAGGCGTCAGCCTGGGCGGCGGCATTCGCTATCAGGGCGAAAGCTGGGCGGATTACGCCAATACCAAAAAAGTGCCTGACGCCGTGCTGTTTGATGCCGCCATCCGTTACAAGAAAGACGACTGGGGCGCGGCCCTCTCCGTCACCAACCTGTTCGACAAGCAATATGTCTCCGGTTGCCAGGGCACGCTAACCTGCGGCTATGGCGAAGGCCGCACGGTAACGCTGAAGATTTCGAAAAGCTGGTAAGATCAGACATCATGCCAGCGCGTTCGGCAGGCAAAACGTGCTGGCATAGGCGAGCATGTGCGCGTCTTCGTACTGATATCCGCCTGCCATCAACACACTCAAATTTCGCCCTATCGGCGAAATTTGGGTCGATTGACTTCTCTCATTGATTGCATAACCAGACCTGGATTATCACTGCTCTCGCAACATAAAACGTTGCTTTTCAAGGAGCTAACAATGGCAATCACTGTGTTTAACGCCTCGAATTTCAAGATCCAGGCTTCTATCAATCATTGGGGGAGTGAAGGCTCAACAAACCCTTATGAAATCTCGCCCGGCAAGACCGATAGCTGGGGACGTTCCGACAAGCGCGGCTTCGTTCTTTTCATCGAGTCAAATGGAAAAACCGGATCATATCTGGTCTGGGCAACCAGCAATGTTGTTGTCGAGAATAACGAAGTGCGTGTGGACGGCGTATCACACAAGTTTCCCGGACCACAGCAGCCTTTGGCCGTAGTAGGTGCCGACATTTCGGAAGAACCCGAGAACCTGCACTGATCAAAATCAGGCTGCCGCAAGACGGCATTGCGTCTTGCGGCAATTTCGAAACACTTAATCCAGATTTGTGCTGGGGAGCCGGCAATGGGTAAACATTGCCGACCCTCTTATCTCAAAAGATCGAGGTTACGGCTGGTAACCGAGCGGATCGACAATGTCCGCATCAGATCCGCCAATTGCTCCGGCTTCGCCTTGGCGTCGCAATAGCGAAGCGTAACGCGCACCGGCAGTTCCAGTTCGGATTTATCGGCCAGGCTAACCGCAGTCTTGAAGGCGCGCGTGTCTTTCACCGCCTGCCAGGCATAGACACAAGCACCGCCGTTCTTGCCGAGCGTGCCGGTGGCAACCCCGAATTGGCCATAGCCATTCTGATGAATGGCGGTGTCGGTCACCATTTTGACACCGGGAAACAGTTTCTTGATCGACGCGGGCGCTTCATTGGTCATCGCCATCTGGCGAAAACGGTCGCTATCGGCAAGCCCGATCTCGATTGCCAAGCTGTTTTCACCAAGCGCGCTGGTCGTTGGGTAAAGTAGGGTCTGGAAAGCCGAGGTCGACTCGATGCGATGACGATTGCCGGTGACCGGCACCGAAAGACCGGAGAGCTTTAGCATCGCCACTTCGGGAGCGCCCTTTTCCACAGCCTGTGTCTTTGCGGCCAGCGGCTTATTCTTGGAAATCGACCCTGTTGAATTGGGATCGATACCTGCCACGCAGGAAGACGCCGCCATGGCGACGCCAAGCATCGACAGGAGCGTTCCGAGCCGTCGCAAGCTTGGATGTGCGGCAGGGGCACTACCCTTGCCAGGACATTGGTCATCTGTGGTTTTCATAGCCGTTTACCTCGTCAAACCCATCCTACCGTATCATTTCTTAAATCAGGATTGATTTAAGGCGAAATAATCCGGCCCAGTCGTTTTGTGCAGCGTCCTCGAACCATCTGCAAGACGGGCCGCGCTGTTGTTGCCGCAAGCTTTAGTGATCGAAATGTCAACGAAACCTTAACGCAAGGAGGCCGATTGGCCCATGCTGTGGCAACAACGGTTGCTGGCCCAAACCCACGGCTATCGCTGGTAAATGAAATGAAAACTTTTCGTTAAATTTTAGCGAATACAATGAGGGGTGATAGAAGAGGTATTATTGTAATGCGTAGAATCCTCATCATCGCCCTCTTGCTGGCTTTGGCAAGCTGCGCCCGGCCGCCCAGCCAGATCCGCAACGCCTGCGCGATCTTCGAGCAGAAGGATGGTGCCTTTGAAAACTGGAAACGCGCCGCCCGCTCGGTGGAGCGCGAATACGGCGTTCCAGTGCCGATCCTGCTGGCGACCATCTATACCGAATCCAGCTTCCGCGCCCGCGCCCGGCCACCCAGGCGTTATATTCTCGGCTTCATTCCGTGGAAGCGGGTCTCGACCGCCTATGGCTATTCGCAGGCGCTGGACGGCACCTGGGACCGCTATCAGCGGGAAACGGGTCGTTACCTTGCGAGGCGCACCAATTTCGGCGACGCCGTCCGCTTCATCGGCTGGTATCACTACCAAAGCCACCTGCGCAACGGCATCCCCTTCAGCAGTCCCTACAACATCTATCTGGCCTATCATTCCGGCCAGGACGGCTACCGTCGAGGCGCCTACCGCGCCCGGCCCGAGGCCTTGGCCGGTGCCAAACGCTTTGCCGCGATAACAGCCGTTTATGAGCAGCAGTTGCGCCGCTGCCCGTAAGGCTTGGCGTTATCTGCCCAAGCGTTCTGAAGAGAACACCTTAGCGTCGCAATGCGCATAAAGTTATTAGTGTGAGGCAGTGTCTAAACAGCGCATCCCTCTGCTTGGGCAAGCCTCTCTCGCGCACTCGAGAAAGGGGCACCGAAGCTCGAAACGCTGCGGATCTTTCGGTCTTCTCCCCATCGGGGAGAAGGTGGCGGCAGCCGGATGAGGGGGCGGCAAAGCCGAAAAACCTTTGCGTCAATTGACTATGGTTCAATCTGGACCCGCCAAGCTCTATAGCTTCGTGCATTTTATCGAACGCACAATGACGTAGCACTGTAAATTTGCTGCACAATTCCCAAGAGCATTCGCAGGAAATACGGACGCACAAATACGGCGCATAAAAAAAAGCCCCCGATCTTACGACCGGAGACTCTCTGAAATTCTAGGCTGATGGCTTTGAGTGCCGATCAGGCCGACTGGATTGCCGAAATGCTCCAGCCCGAACCAGGACGGCGCACGAAGGTCCAGACTTCGACCGACTGCTGCGGATGATCAGGGTCGCCATCGACAACAGCGCCGGTGGCGCGATCACGCATCACATCGATCGCTTCATAGCGCATGGCGACGGTGGCATAATCAACCGTGCCTTCGCGCCAGGCTTCAGCCAGATCACCCTGCAGAAGATGGACATCGCGCACCTCGTTCTTGACGCCCTTGGTCGCATGTTCACCAAGCTCTTCGGCAAGATAGGACATGGCTTCCGGCGTGGTGATCCGGCGCAGGGCCGAATAGTCTTCTTCCGCATAGGCCTTCTGCATGTCTTTCAACAGGCTCTCGAAAATCTCCAGATCCTTGGGGCCGATGCCGACATCATCGGTACCAGCCTTAACAACGGCCGGGCGAGTAGCACCAAGCGCCGCGCCAGAACCCATTTTCGGAATGGAAAAGCCACCGAAACCGCCAGACGATCCCCCCGACGAACCTTGAGGAGCGCCACCCGGCTGCGACATGTCATTGCGCGAAGCCGGACCGGCATAGGAGGATGCTGTGCGATTGCGGTTGAAGAACCGCATGGCAAGCATGATCAAGCCGCCGATCAGCAGCAGTTGGAACAACATGCCGAACATGCCAGCCGCACCGCCGAACCCGCCGCCGAGCAACATGCCGAACAGTCCGCCCATCAAAAGGCCGCCCATCAAACCACCGGCCATGCCACCAAACAGGCCACGCGAAGCGGGCTGCTGCATGCCGGACGTTGTCGCGCCGGTATTCGGCGTCATGCTGCGCTGAATGGGGGCTGCTGTCGTTGGGGCGGTGCTGGTGGCTGGCGGGGCGCTAAAGGTGCGTTCGCCACGGCTACCAAAACTGCTGGAGCTTCCGGCCCGGCGGGCCTCCGCGAAATCGACCGCCGACAGGGTTACTGCCACTCCGATTGCCACGATGCCGATGATCCTGCCTGCTCTTCCCATGACGTCCTCTCTCCAAACCTGCCCTTTCGGGCTGTTTCGCCCAAATGAGCCTTCCTTGCCCATATGGCGATGGACTTATCCGATGTTAAGGGCCGGACCGCAAAAAACGGCTACCCTTATGAGTGCATCAGCACCAGCCGGATGGAAGCGGCCACCGCGCCAACCACCGCCACGCCGACAATCCAGAAAATCGCAAACCACAGGATCTTCTGTTTCAGGGATTTTGGTTGCATCGCCGTATCTTCCACCATCAGTGATACCCTTCTTCCGGATCGATCTTGCCTCGGAACACCCAATAGGCATAGGTCGTATAAATCAGAATGATCGGCACAAGAATAGCTGCCCCGACCAACAGGAATTTCAGGCTGGTATCGGGCGCTGCCGCTTCCCAGATCGTGACAGAAGCTGGGACGATATAGGGATAGAAGCTGATGCCGATGCCGACATAGCCAAGCACGAACAGGCCAAGCGACGCGACGAACGGCAGCCAGTCATTGCCATCACGCAGCCCCTTGAACACCAGATAGAGGCAACCGAGCACCAGAACAGGCACGATGACGGAAAACACCGCCGTCGGCATGGTGAACCAGCGGTCGAGATAATGCGGCTTCAACCACGGTGTCCACAGGCTGAATACGCCCATGGCCCCAACCGTCAGCACAGCGGCGGCAAGCGCATAGCGTTGGGCCTGGGCGCGCAGCGGCCCAACCGTCTTGAACACCAGCCAGGTGGCCCCCAGCAGCGTGTAGCCGAACACCAGGGCAACGCCTGTTGCAATTGAAAACGGTGTCAGCCAGTCCCACCAGCCACCGGCATAGGCGCGGTCAACGACGGGAATGCCCTGCACCAAAGCGCCCAGCGCCACGCCTTGCGAAAAACCAGCCACCAGCGAGCCGCCGGTAAAGCCGACATCCCAAACGCCCTTCCAGCGCCGTGTGCGCCAGCGGTATTCGAAGGCCACGCCGCGAAAGATCAGGCCAAGCAGCATCAGGATGATCGGCATGTAAAGCGCTGGCAGGATGGTGGCATAGGCCAGCGGGAACACCGCCATCAGCCCGCCGCCACCCAGCACCAGCCAGGTCTCGTTGCCATCCCAGACCGGCGCCACCGAATTCATCATCTGGTCACGGTCATGCTCGCTCTTGAAGAACGGAAACAGCAGGCCAACACCGAGATCGAAGCCGTCGAGAATGACATAGGCCAGCACCGCAAAGGCGATGATCGCGGCCCAGAGGAACGCATAATCAAAGGGCATGAGAGCCTCCTTTGCCTTGGTTGTGATGAGCAGGCCCCGGCGTGATCCCGGTGCTGCGCAGCGGTGCATCGCCGATTTCCGGCGTCGGATCACGTGGCAGCCGCGCCATCAGCCGCAGAATGTAGAAGGTCCCGGCCCCGAACACGAAGAAATAGACGACGATGAAAGCGATCAGCGATGCGGCAACCGCAGGGGCTGCAATTGGCGAATGGGACTGCGCGGTCAGCAAATGACCATAGATCGTATAGGGCTGGCGACCCACCTCGGTGGTGATCCAGCCGCTCAACACCGCGATGAAGCCCGCGGGCCCCATGGCAAAAGCGGCGCGATGCAGCCAGTCATTGCTGTAGAGTGTGCGACGATAGCGCGCCCAGAGGCTCCAGAGACCCAGCCCCAGCATGGCAAAGCCCAGGCCGACCATGACGCGGAACGACCAGAAAATCACCGCGACCGGCGGCTCCAGCTCATCCGGCACCGTATCCAGCCCGGCCATTGGCGCATTGAGATCGTGCTTGAGGATCAGGCTGGAGAGCTTGGGGACCTCAATGGCATAATCCACCCGTTTTTCGGCGGGATTGGGAATGCCGAACAGAATGAGCGGCGCACCATCGGGATGGCTGTCGTAATGACCTTCCATCGCCATGATTTTCACCGGCTGATGTTCCAGCGTGTTCAGCCCGTGGGCATCACCGGCCAGGATCTGGATCGGCGCAACCACGGCGACCATGCCCATTGCCATCGAAAACATCTTGCCAGCCCGGCGCGGCGCGGTCTTGCGCAGCAAATGCCAAGCGCCAACCGCACCCACCACCAGCGCCGTGGTGAGATAAGCGGCCAGCACCATATGCACCAGCCGATAAGGGAAGGATGGATTGAAGATCACCGCCCACCAGTCGAGCGGAATGAACTGGCCTTTGTCATTCATGCCGAAACCGGCAGGCGTCTGCATCCAGGAATTGACGGCGAGAATCCAAGTGGCCGAAATCAGCGTGCCGAAGGCAACCATGCAGGTGGCGAAGAAATGCAGTTTCGGCCCGACCCGTTGCAAGCCGAACAGCATGACACCAAGGAAGCCTGCTTCCAGGAAGAAGGCCGTCAGCACTTCATAGCCCATCAGCGGCCCGATAACCGGCCCGGCCTTATCTGAGAAAACCGACCAATTGGTGCCGAACTGATAGGACATCACAATGCCGGACACCACGCCCATGCCGAAGGCAACGGCAAAGATCGTCTTCCAGAAATTGAACAGCTCAAAATAGACCGGTTTTTTGGTCCAGAGATACAAGCCATTCAGCACCGCCAGATAGCTGGCCAGCCCGATGGAAAAGGCTGGAAAGATAATGTGGAAGGAAACCGTGAAGGCAAATTGCATACGCGCGAGAAGAACGGCATCGAATTGATCGAACATGGCAGCGCACCTCTTCAATGGAACCGGACCCGACAGCGACAGGCATGACGGAAACGACCTCAATTCAAAATAGAACAGATGCACATGAGATCAATGCGACAAGCCGCCATGCGACACATTGACGGATATCAAGATAGAAGGCCAGAAAACAAAAGCCCAGCAGGGATTTCTCCGTGCCGGGCTCACTGTTTGGTTGGGAAGATCGTCGGTTATTCGACTGCAAACGTCAGAAGCCGAGCCTGCTTGATCGCGGCATTGGCCGTCAGCTGATCGAGAACAGCCTGTTCGACAGGGCCATCGACATAGAGCAGCGCAATCGCGTCGCCGGATTCTTTTTCGCGGCCAAGCTGGAAGTTGGCGATATTGACGCCAGCATTGCCGAGCGTGGTGCCCATGAAGCCGATCATGCCGGGAACGTCGGTGTTGGAGATGTAAATCATGTGCGGACCAACATCGGCGTCGAGATTGATGCCCTTGATCTGAATGAAGCGTGGCTTGCCATCCGAGAACACTGTACCGGCAATCGAACGAGTCTGCTTTTCGGTTGTCACCGTCAGCTTGATATAGCCATCGTAAACGCCGGTCTTGTCGCGCTTGACTTCGGAGAGGACAATGCCCTTTTCCTTGATCATGATCGGTGCCGACACCATGTTGACATCCGAAACCTGGGCGCGGATCAAGCCTGCCAGCAGCGCAGAGGTCAGCGCCTTGGTGTTCATGGTGGCCGTCTGGCCATCATAGAGGATTTCGATTTCCTTGATGGCACCATCGGTGACCTGGCCGACGAAAGCGCCGAGAACATCAGCCAACCGAATGAACGGCTTCAGAAGCGGTGCTTCTTCAGCAGTAATCGAAGGCATGTTGATGGCGTTGGAAACGGCACCCTTGACCAGATAATCCGACATCTGCTCGGCAACCTGAAGGGCAACATTTTCCTGTGCTTCCGTGGTGGATGCGCCCAGATGCGGGGTGCAGACCACGTTTGGCAAGCCAAACAGCGGGCTTTCCTTGGCAGGCTCGACTTCGAACACGTCAAAACCAGCACCGGCAACATGGCCAGACTTGATGGCTTCGGCCAAAGCGGCCTCATCCACCAGACCACCACGGGCGCAGTTGATGATGCGAACGCCGGGCTTGGTCTTGGCAAGGTTTTCCTTGCCGAGAATGCCTCGGGTCTTATCGGTCATCGGCACGTGCAGGGTGATGAAATCGGCCTGAGCCAGCAGCTCGTCCAGCTCAACCTTCTTCACGCCCATTTCCTGGGCGCGTTCTGCCGACAGGAAGGGGTCGTAAGCGATGACATGCATGCCCAGGCCAATTGCCTTCTTGCAGACAATGCCGCCGATGTTGCCGGCGCCGATCACACCCAGCACCTTGCCGGTGATTTCAACGCCCATGAACTTCGACTTTTCCCACTTGCCAGCCTGCGTGGAGGCATCAGCAGCAGGAAGCTGGCGGGCAACGGCAAACATCAGCGCAATGGCGTGTTCAGCCGTGGTGATGGAGTTGCCAAACGGCGTGTTCATCACAATGATACCGCGGCGCGATGCAGCCGGAATATCAACATTGTCGACGCCGATACCAGCGCGGCCAATTACTTTCAGATTGGTGGCGGCAGCAATCAGCTTTTCCGTGGCCTTGGTGGCCGAACGGATGGCCAGACCATCGTAATTGCCGATGATTTCGGCCAGTTTGTCTTTGTCCTTGCCGAGTTGCGGCTGGAAATCCACTTCAACGCCGCGATCGCGGAAAATCTGGACGGCGGTTTCTGACAATTCATCAGAGACGAGAACGCGAGGTGCCATGACGAGGCCTCCTAAAAGAGTTCGTTTTTAACGAGCATGAATGGGAAGTAGGCCTCGCTTCATAGCGAGGCCGAATAACAGCTTAAGCAGCAGCCTTGGCCAGCGTTGCCTTCTGGGTCTGGTAAGCCCAGGTCAGCCACGGCATCAAAGCCTGCATGTCGGCGGTCTCAATGGTGGCACCAGCCCAGATGCGAAGGCCAGCAGGCGCATCGCGGTAAGCACCGATGTCATAGGCCACGCCCTGCTTTTCCAGAAGCGTTGCAATGCCCTTGGCAAAAGCGGCCTGCTCTTCAGCGGGCAGCGCCAGAACCTCAGGATCAGCAATGGTCAAGCACACCGAAGTGTTGGAGCGGGTCTCGTCAACCTGAGCAAGGTTGGCAATCCAGTCATTGGCGGCGACGAAATCGAAGATCACCTTGGCATTGGCGTCAGCACGGGCAATCAGCGCGTCCAGACCACCGATGGACTTCGCCCAGTTCAGCGCATCGAGATAATCTTCAACGCAAAGCATCGATGGGGTGTTGATGGTTTCGCCCTTGAAGATGCCTTCAATCAGCTTGCCGCCAGAGGTCAGGCGGAAAATCTTTGGCAGCGGCCAAGCCGGTGCATACGTCTGAAGACGCTCAACAGCGCGGGGAGACAGGATCAACATGCCATGACCGCCCTCGCCGCCCAGAACCTTCTGCCAGGAGAAGGTGACAACGTCGAGCTTGGAGAAATCCATCTCTTGTGCAAATGCGGCAGAGGTGGCGTCGCAGATGGTCAGACCCTTGCGGTCAGCCGGGATGAAATCAGCATTCGGAACGCGAACGCCGGAGGTGGTGCCGTTCCAGGTAAAGACCACATCGCGGTCGAAATCGACGTCTGCGAGGTTTGGCAACAAGCCGTAATCGGCATTGAACTTGCGAACATCAGCAAGCTTGAGCTGCTTGACCACATCGGTCACCCAGCCAGCGCCAAAGCTTTCCCAAGACAGCATGTCCACGCCGCGTTCACCCAGCAAGGACCACAGCGCCATTTCAACAGCGCCAGTGTCGGATGCGGGAACGATACCAATGCGGTAATCAGAGGGAACGTTGAGAATTTCGCGAGTGAGGTCAATGGCCAGTTTCAGCTTGTCTTTGCCAACCTTGGCGCGGTGCGAACGACCGAGCGGGGCATCGCTGAGAGCATCGAGTGCCCAACCGGGGCGCTTCGAGCATGGGCCAGACGAAAAATTAGCATTAGCCGTACGTGCGGCGGGTGCGGTAATATCAACCATAGCAAACTACCCTTCCAGGTATATGGCCTCTCGTTGGGGAGAGGTGTCCCGCCGTCGTTGCTAATCGAGTTCACGATTTTCGTCAAGCGACTTTTCTCGGCCCGACAGCGACAATCCGCCGCCGCCAACCTCTCCGCAAAGCGGGACCTTCCGAAAGACAAGGTCACTGCGCGAAAAACGCACAACCGGACCGCAGCGGTACCCGGATCGCGTGAACCTTATTGACCGAGATCAACAGCGGCCAGCCGGACACATGTAACATCCTCCTACACACAATATGAAACGTATTGAGGTTTGCCATGACAATTCAAACACTTTATTCCACCCCCGACAAACCGCTTAAAACCCGGCTGTTTCTGCCGGTCATGGAAAAATTCTATGAGGGATTTGCCGAGCCGCTGGCGTTTACGGCTTTCCGGATCGCCATCGGCGCCATGCTGGTCATCGAGGGCTATCCGAAGATCATGGCGCCGATGGCGCAGGTTGGTTTCGTGGAAAATCTCGGATTTTATCCCGGCTGGCTCTGGTCGCCAATGTTGGCCGCCATGCAGTTTTTCGGCGGCTTCCTGATTATAATCGGGCTTTTTACGCGGCCAATCGCGCTCGCCAATGGTGTCATGCTGGCCATCACCCTGTGGTTTCACGTCAAGTTCCCCTACGGCCATGCATTCCTGACGCAAGAGGGCATTGACGCTCTTAAAAGCGGTGCCACGTTGTTCACCCCCGAAGCCGTCAAGCGGCTTGCCGATGGCGACACCACCTTCCTGGAACAGGTGCAGACCAAGGCCGAGCTTGCCTCGCTGTTCTGGACCGGCGGTGCGCTGTTTTACGCGGCCTTCGGCGGCGGCGCGCTGTCGGTCGACAGGTTGCTGGTCAAGCGCGAGTTCTGAGCGATAACATCGGGGGGTGCGAGAGCCCCCTCCTCGACCGGCCGAGCCCCGAGAATCTGCCGCTGGCCCTTCAGTGTGAAGGGCTGGACCAATTGACCGACAAAGCCCTTGGCCACCGTGCCGCTGATGCCAATATTGGTGCTGGGTCCGTGTTCGGGATTGTAATAGGTCCCGAATATCTGGTCGAAGAGCACCAGGTTTTCACCGTAATTGGTATTGCCTTCGCGCAAAATCTTCGAATGGTGCCAGCGATGCAGGCGCGGCGTGCTGAACACCAAGTCGAGAATGCCGGTGCGCACCGCAACATTGCAATGGGTGAGGATGCCGATGAACGCGGTGGCCGCACCGACCCAGAGAAAGACAGCGACGGGCGCACCAAGCAGATAAAGTGGCAATTGGCTGAGTGCCACCTTGAACAGTGAATCCATCACATGGAAACGGCCGGTATTGACCACCCAAAGCCTGGTCACACTGTGGTGAAGCGCATGGAACCGCCAGAAAAACAGCCGTTCATGGGCAATCCGATGCGCCCAGTAAAGACCGAATTCAGCAACAATAAGCCCCAGAACCACCTGTAAAACCATGGGCAGGCCGGTTGGCCAAAGGTGAAATTCCAGCGCCGTCAACGGCTGCAACACACGGGCGGCGGCCATCGGGAAAATCACCGTCAGACCCGATAGAAACTCGACCAGACCCTTGGTCAACAGCGTATGGGCGACATCGTTGACGGTCTCGCCATCGCCCTCCAACCAGGTTGGCTCATACGGCAGGAACCGCTCGCTGAGCGCCAGAAGACCGAAAGCGCAGAGATAGACGGCAACGAAGCCAAGCAGCGGATGAGGACTGGAAAAAGCGAAATAGGAGCCCGTCAGCCCGAACACAAACACGCCCGGCCATACCAGGAAGGAAGCGAGTATTTTCATTTTGACCGTTCACGAAATTGACAGTGGTGATCTAAATCAGGGCAGAAAAGCCCATTGACGGACGAGATCCTTCGTCAAGCAGCCGTTCCTGTGCGGTTAGCTTTATGGGACAGTATCGTAAATGCAAGAGGGCAGACAGTTATGAGAAACAACAAAATGCCGTGCGTCCTTTCGAACGCACGGCACCTTTTCAAAATCGAGCCGGTGCTATCCTGACCAGCATGCGCAGGCGTTAAGCCGGATCACTTATAGACGAGAGGCGGCGGCTCATAGGCGACAGGCGTCGGGCAGCCGCCGAACTGGTAGCGAGCGCCGACATGCAGGTCGTGGCTGTAAAAGCCCTTGTCACTGCCGGGACCGCCATTGGCCTTGTAGCCGAACATGCTACCACCCGTCGTCTGGCGGAAGCGATAGCCGATATCGGCCTTCCAGTCGCAGGTAATGTCGATGGAGGTGCCGACCATCAGCTGATAGGCAAAGCGCCAGCTACCCCGGCCCCCATGCTCTTCGCTGCCATCGCAACCACTGCCGTCATCGGCGCAGGAGGTGTTCTTCAGCTTGTCCCATTTGACATAGGAGCCGCCGATACCCGCGCCGACATAGGGCGTGAACGAGGCGTAGGTGCCGAGATCCACATAGGCATTGGCCATCAGCGTATAGGCCTGCAAGGAGGACAGGTCACGCGAGGTACAGGCGCTGGATACGCCGCAGGACCCGTGGGTCGAGCCGGTGAAATCCGACTTGCCGAGATAGTCGAAGGTTACATCGGTGCGCAGATGACTGTTGATCTGGTATCCGACACCGCCTCCCAGCGTGTAGCTGTTATCGAGATCATGCCGGTCGAAACTGGCCTGATTGGCATTGGAGCCCTGGTAGAACTTCGCGCCGCGCAACTGGTTGAAGGAATAACCGATATCGCCACGCAGATACCAGCCGGACGTCTCAGCAACCCGCACTTCCGGAGCGTCCTGCGGCGGCGGTTCTGGCTGATAGACGTCGGCGGCGCTTACCGGACCGGCCAGAATGCCGGCGGCAAACAGTGCCAATAGATGTCTTTTCATGAGAAAGGCCCCAAAATCAAAGGATAACGGGGCCACGCCCCAGGTTTCAACCCTGGATAATGAAGGGCAAAGGTTAAGACCTCATTAAGTCTGTTGCTTAACCATGCCGGGATCGCATTTCGCCGTTTTTCAGGCCGTCACGCCGCCTCGCAGGCCTGACGCTGCAAATCGGCAAACAGCCGAACCGACGTCAACCGTGCCTCGATATCGTGGATCGGCATGGAGACAATCACTTCATCAGCACCGGTATTTTTCAGGAAGCGGGACAGCTTTTCAGCCGCCGTCACCGGGCCGCCGACCACGGCATGTTGCAGCGTATGCTCGACGCCAAAGCGTTCCATCTCGCTCCACAAGCCCTCCATGGTCTCGACCGGGCGAGGAAACTGGCTGCGCACATTGCGCCGCAGGTTGATGAATTGCTGCTGGGCAGAGGTAAACAGGCGCCGCGCCTCCTGATCCGTTTCGGCGATAGCGCCCATCACACCGACAACCATATAAGGCTTATCGAGGGCCTCGGATGGCTGGAAGCGATCACGGTAGATCGAGATCGCCTCAAACAATTGATCCGGGGCGAAATGCGACGCAAAGGCATAGGGAAGACCCAGCGCCGCCGCCAGATGGGCGCTATAAAGGCTGGAACCCAGCAGCCACACCGCCACATCACTGTTCACACCGGGCACCGCCATCAGGCTGCCATCGCCAACCGGCGGCCCCAGCAGCAATTGCAGCTCCTGAACATCCTGGGGGAAGTTATCCACGCCCGCCTCCATATTGCGGCGCAAGGCGCGGGCCGTGCGCATATCGGTGCCGGGCGCCCGTCCGAGACCCAGATCGACCCGGCCCGGAAACAGCGCCGAGAGCGTGCCGAATTGCTCGGCAATCACCATCGGCGAATGATTGGGCAGCATGATGCCGCCGGAGCCGATGCGAATCCGTTTGGTTGCCGCCCCGACATGGGCAATGACAATTGCGGTCGCCGCACTGGCAATGCCCGGCATGCCATGATGTTCGGCCAGCCAGAACCGCGTGTAACCATGCTCTTCAGCCGCAACGGCCATGCGCCGTGAAGCCGAAAGCGCATCCGACACGCTCTGCCCTTCTGCGATGGGCGACAGGTCCAGAATGGAAATCGGCACGGTTTTTCCAGATGTCATAAAGCGCGCTCCAGATGAGAGGATATGACTTTATCTATGTACTCCTGATGCCAATACCAGAGGCGGCCACAGGAAAGGCGCGATCACATCTTTACGAGGCAGTCTCTTGGAACGTGAGCACGCCGACGCCCAATCCACAGTGAATGTTTTTGTTTTGTTCACTTTTTGCTGGCACATCTGGCTTGAAACGGATTAGGATTTTTCCATGACAAGCGCGATTCGCATTATCGGTATCGATCCTGGCCTGCGCCGCACCGGCTGGGGTGTTATCGAGACGTTGGGCAATTCGCTGCGCTTCATCGCGTCCGGTACAGTCATGTCCGATGGCGATATGGATCTGGCGTCCAGACTGTGTCAGCTGCATGATGGGCTGGCCGATGTGGTGCATCTCCACCAGCCCGATGAAGCAGCGGTAGAACAGACCTTCGTCAACAAGGACGCGGTTGCCACGCTGAAGCTTGGCCAGGCGCGTGGAATTGCCATGCTGGTGCCAGCCCGTGCCGGATTGCCGGTGGCGGAATATGCCCCGAATGCGGTGAAGAAATCGGTGATCGGCGTCGGCCATGGCGATAAGCAGCAGATCCATATGATGCTGAAGATCCTGATGCCAAAGGCGGAATTCAAGGGCAATGATGCAGCCGATGCCTTGGCCATCGCCATCTGTCACGCGCATAATCGTGGTGGTGAACGGATGCGCCGGGCGCTGGTGGGATAATCACTCTTTTCATTGGATATGGCATATGATTGGCAAGCTCAAAGGCACCATTGACGAGATTGGCGACGACCATGTGCTGGTCGATGTGCACGGGGTCTGTTACGTCGCGCATTGTTCGTCCCGCACCCTGGCGCGACTAGGGTCGCCCGGCGAGGCCATCGTGCTGTTCATCGAGACCTATGTGCGCGAGGATCAGCTGAAATTGTTCGGCTTCATGAGCGCGCTGGAGCGGGAATGGTTTAACCTGCTGCAAAGCGTCCAAGGCGTCGGCGCCAAGGTGGCGCTGGCGATTTTGGCCACCCTCACCCCCTCGGAACTCGCCAATGCCATCGCTCTCCAGGACAAACCCGCCATTGCCAGAGCCCCAGGCGTTGGCCCGAAAGTGGCGCTGCGCCTCGTTACCGAATTGAAAAACAAGGCTCCGGCCTTCACCGGGGATGCCGGAAGCACCATCGGCCTCAAGCAGGAACTGGGTGAAGGGGTTGCCTCCGCCCCGATTTCCGACGCGGTGTCAGCTCTGACCAATCTGGGCTATTCCCGAGACCAGGCCGCCAACGCCATCGCCGCCGCGTTGAAAAACGGTGGTGAAGGCGCCGATAGTGCCAAACTGATCCGGTTAGGCTTGAAGGAGCTGTCGCGGTGATTTCCTTGCTTTTGGCAAGATTCCTTACTATTGTGGAAAAGTAAGGAATTTTTTAGCCGGTCAGACCAAGGAGGATCCGCATGAACGTCTTCTACGCAACAATGACCTCCAAAGGTCAAACCACGGTCCCAGCCGAAATCAGGGAGCTGTTGAAGCTGAAGCCCGGTGACCGGATTCGCTACGTGGTGAAAAACGGTGAAGTCACGCTGAAAGCCAAGAACAAGCGGTTGATCGATCTGGCCGGTATTCTGCATCGTCCCGGCATGCCCACCCTGACGATCGAGGAAATGGATGAGGCGATCGGTGACGCCATTGTGGACCACGTGATGGGCCGAGAATGATCGGCATCGACACCAATATTCTGCTGCGCCTCACCATGCAGGACGATGACATTCAAACCAAACAGGCGCTTGCACTGGCCGGTAGTCTGACCCAGGACCAGCCTGGCTTCGTCAATAGCGCAGTTTTGTTGGAGTTCATCTGGACGGCACGCCGACAGGCCAAAATGTCAAAAGAAGAATTGAAGATCATCCTGTCTGGATTTCTCGATTCTGAAAATCTCGTGCTTGAAGACGAAAATGTCATAGAACTGACATTGGATGAAATGGATCGCAGCAGCGAGGAATTCGCCGATATTTTCATTGCTCTCAAGAACAGAGAGCTTGGATGTCGGACAACCATGACATTCGACCGGAAAGCCGCACGAACCGTCCCCCATATGGAACTCCTCGCATGAGCGCTCAAAACCCTGTCCTCACCCCGGAAAAGCGCGGCGAAGACGTCGATTCGGCGCTGCGCCCCCAGACGCTGGACGACTTTACCGGCCAGGCGGAAGCCCGCGCCAATCTGAAGATCTTCATCGAGGCGGCCAAGAACCGGGGCGAAGCGCTGGATCACGTGCTGTTTGTCGGCCCGCCCGGCCTGGGAAAGACGACATTGGCGCAGATCATGGCCAAGGAACTCGGTGTCAATTTCCGCTCGACGTCAGGCCCTGTCATCGCCAAGGCGGGGGATCTCGCGGCCCTCCTCACCAATCTCGAAGAGCGCGACGTCCTGTTTATCGATGAAATCCATCGCTTGAGCCCGGCGGTGGAGGAAATCCTCTATCCGGCCATGGAGGATTTCCAGCTCGACCTGATCATCGGCGAGGGCCCCGCGGCGCGCTCGGTGAAAATCGACCTTTCCAAATTCACCCTGGTCGCCGCCACCACCCGGCTTGGCCTGTTGACCACGCCCTTGCGCGACCGGTTCGGCATTCCGGTGCGGCTGTCCTTCTATACGGTCGAGGAACTGGAGCTGATCGTGCGGCGCGGCGCGCGCCTGATGGGGTTAGGCATGACCGATGACGGGGCGCGCGAAATTGCTCGGCGGGCGCGCGGCACGCCGCGCATTGCCGGGCGGTTGCTGCGCCGGGTTCGCGATTTTGCCGAAGTTGCCCGTGCCCCCGCCGTCACCCGTGAGATCGCCGATGAGGCGCTCACGCGGTTACTTGTGGATAATATGGGTCTCGATCAGCTCGACACTCGTTATTTGACCATGATTGCAGTCAATTTTGGTGGGGGGCCAGTCGGCATTGAAACCATTGCCGCTGGCCTGTCCGAACCGCGCGACGCCATCGAGGATATTATCGAGCCCTATATGATCCAGCAGGGTTTTATCCAGCGCACGCCGCGTGGCCGCGTTCTGACCGCGATTGCCTGGAAACATCTGGGCCTGATGCCGCCGAAAGATATGGAGGCCGCGCAGTTCCGCCTGACCCTTGAGGATGACGATTGATAACCAGACGGACGTTTTTCAAGCTGCTGGCGGGCAGTGCCGCCGGCATTCTGTCGCTTGGCGGCTATGCAGGGGCGGTGGAGCCGTTGCTGCGGCTGGAAACCACGCGCTACAAACTCTCCCCACCCGGCTGGCCAAAGGGCCAAAGCCTGCGGATTGTCGCGCTTGCCGATTTCCATGCCTGTCAGCCCTGGATGCCGGCCGAGCGGATCGCCCGGATTTGCGAACATGCCAATACGCTGGGCGGCGATGTCATCCTGCTGCTGGGCGATTACATGTCTGGCATGAAACTGGTGACGGGCGTGGTGCCACCAGAGCAGTGGTCCAAGGCGCTCTCCGTGCTGAAAGCACCCTATGGCGTCCATGCCGTCTGCGGCAATCACGACTGGTGGCAGGATACCGAGGCGCAGCTTCAACGCCTGCCGGAAACCATGGCCCATCGGGCGCTGCGCAGCGTCGGCATCAATGCCATGTCGAACAGCGCGGTGCGGTTGGGGTCGGAAGCTCAGCCTTTCTGGGTGGCCGGGCTGGAAGACCAATGGGCCTATCTGACCGGCAATCACCGGATGCGCGGCCTCGACGACCTACCCGGCACGCTGGCCAAGGTGACCGACAATGCCCCAGTCATCCTGCTGGCCCATGAACCGGATATTTTCCCCACCGTGCCGGATCGGGTCTCGCTGACGCTTTCGGGCCATACCCATGGCGGTCAGGTCAATCTGTTCGGCTGGACACCGGTCGTGCCATCACGCTTCGGCTCACGCTATGTCTATGGCCATCGCGAGGAAAATGGCCGCAATATCATCGTCTCCGGCGGGCTTGGTTGTTCCGTCGCACCGATCCGGTTCGGCTCACCGCCGGAAATACTAGTCATCGATCTGGTTTAAGGACGAGCACGTGGCGAAGGACAATCGCATCCGGATCAAGCAACTGAACCGCATCTTCCAGATGCGCATTGCTGGTCTGGCTTTTCGCAATGGCCATGTGCTGGTGCATCGCGCCGTGCATGAAAAATTCTGGACCTTTCCCGGTGGCCGCGCCGAAATCGGCGAGACCTCGCAGGACACCTTGAAGAGGGAAATGGTCGAGGAACTCGGCGTCGAGGCCAGGATCGACCGGCTGCTGTGGAGCGTCGAAAACTTCTTCCACTACGAAGGCCGCGACTGGCACGAACTGGGCTATTATTATCTGATGCACCTGCCAGACACCCTGCCCTTCCACGAGACGGACATCATTCACCGCATCCAGGATGGAAAGAACGCGCTGGAATTCAAATGGGCAAAAGCCACCAAACAGGCGTTGACCGCAATGGATATCCCGCCTTATTTCATCGCCGAAGAGATCGAAACTCTGCCCACAGCAGCCCGCCATCTGGTCTGGGACGATGGTAATCTGGACGACAAATGACCCTTGAGCGCCACATGATCCGGCTGGATAAAAAGCCGCTATTGTTTACCTTCCGGGTGGCGGGCGTGATCCTGCAAAACGACCATTTGCTGGTGCAAAGAAGCGTCAATGAAACTTATTGGGCATTGCCCGGTGGCCGGGCAGAAATTGGTGAAAGCAGCGAGCAGACGATTATCCGCGAAATGCAGGAGGAAATCGACCGCACGGTATCCATCAAGCGCCTGCTGTTCACGACTGAGGTTTTCTTTTCTTTTGATGATTACCGCGCCCACGAACTGGGATTTTACTATCTCCTGAACATGGATGTGCCCCTGCCCTTCCACCGTGATGATATTGTCCATCGCGTGGTGGATGGTCCAACCGAAGTGCTGTTTCGCTGGGTGCCAGCAACCGCAGCAGCCTTTGCAGCTTTTGATATCCGGCCAGCCTTTCTGGGCAATTATATGGGTCAGTTGCCAGAGCGTGCAGAACACTTGATTGTGGATGAGGACAGCAATGACCATTGATCCCTGCCGTATCTTTCGCAAGATGGCCCGTAACAATACCTTGGCCAATGCGAGATTGCTGGGTGCCTGCGCGCAGCTTCAACCGGGTGAGTTTGAAGCGCCGCGCACCAGCTTCTTCCCCTCCATTAAGGCAACCCTCAACCACATTTTGACCGTCGATTGGTTCTACGTGGATGCTTTGGAAGGCGGCACACTTGGTCCGGCGGCGTTTGACAATGAAGAGCCTTTTGAAACGATTGGCACCCTGCACAAGGCCCAATCCGCTGTCGATCAGCGTCTTCTAAGCCTATGCGATGCCCTCACCGCCGACACGCTTGCCCAAGACGTCACTGTACATCGCGGGACGAGGCTGCAAATTGAACGGTGTGACGATCTTCTCTTCCATCTGTTCCACCATCAAACCCATCATCGCGGTCAGGTCCATGCCATGCTGACTGGCACCAGTGTCAAGCCGCCGCAACTCGATGAGTTCATAACAGCGACGGATTTCCGCGACAGGGCCGATGATATGCGAAAGCTGGGTTGGACCGAAGCCGATCTCGGTCATTGAAAAGGCAAACTATGAACCCTGAATTTTCCATTTCCGGCCAACTGATCGAAGGTGGCCATCGTCTCGTCCAGCGGGTCTATTATGAGGACACGGATTTTTCCGGGCTGGTCTATCATGCCCGCTATCTGCATTTTCTTGAGCGCGGGCGCACCGATTACCTGCGCTGCCTGGGCTGCGAACAGAGCGAGCTGATCAATGCCGATGAGGAAGGGTTGGTTTTCGTCGTGCACCGCATGGAGCTGGATTTCAAAAGCCCGGCGCGGATGGACGATATCCTTGTTATCGAGACCATCACCGAAAAGGCCGGGGGCGCCAAGATGGTGCTGCGGCAAACCATCAACAGTGGTGACCGCCGGTTGATCGAAGCAAAAGTGGTGATTGCCGTCGTTAACAAATTTGGGCGTCCGCGCCGCCTGCCCGAGACGATTGCCGAGAAGTTCCTCGGCTTCACCCCAGGCTGACAGTCTGGTCAAGAATTGCTGCTGGCCTGGCGAAAATGGTGATTTCGAGAACCGGAGCGGTTTTTCGCTCTAAAATGCTGACGTATCAGGCAAGCGCAGAAATTACCATTTGCGGGCGGTCAGCGGCGATTATTGGATAGGCTGTGATAACCTATCGTTAACAATAATGATGTCTTACTAACCCTGCGGTGCTTTGTGCGCCGCACGCCTTCCTTTGACCAAATTTAGCGGCAAAAAGGCAAGCTGGGTGCTTTGGGGATGGCGGATCGCGTTGATGAAACGCCACCGCGCCTATCGGCACATCAGTCATACAAAAGTGCATGATCGATCACACTGCCTGATAGTGCAGATATGATTGCATAGAAAAACGAATTTGTTACAGCGTTGTTTGCGCAAGCCCGCGTGATGCGCAAATAAAGCTGTAAATCCGCCCGGTCTCTTTACGTCCGGGCGTCTGGATTTTAGGAACGGTAGCGATGGAACAAGTAGGATTGGCAGCCGCAAGCCACGACGTAAGCCTTTGGGCCCTGTTCATGCAGGCAGGCTGGGTCGTGAAAATCGTGATGATCGGGCTTCTGGGCGCCTCCGTCTGGACCTGGGCCATCGTCATCGACAAATATGTCAGCTTCGCCAAGGCGCGCCGCCAGTTCGACCAGTTCGAACAGGTGTTCTGGTCCGGCCAGTCGCTGGAAGAATTGTATCGCACGCTGGCCGAGCGCAACAATACCGGACTGGCGGCCATTTTCGTCTCCGCCATGCGGGAGTGGAAGAAGAGCTTCGAGCGCGGCGCGCGTTCGCCCATCGGCTTGCAGATGCGTATCGATCGTTCGATGGATGTCACCATGGCGCGCGAAGCTGAACATTTCGAAGCCCGTCTGGGGTCGCTGGCTACAATCGGTTCGGCTGGTCCCTTCATCGGTCTGTTCGGCACGGTTATCGGTATCATGACCTCGTTCCAGGCGATTGCCGGTTCGAAATCCACCAATCTGGCTGTCGTTGCCCCCGGTATCGCCGAGGCGCTGCTGGCAACGGCGATCGGTCTGGTCGCCGCTATTCCGGCCGTCATCGCCTACAATAAATTTTCCGGCGAAGCGGGCAAACTGTCCTCGCGCATGGAAGGCTTTGCCGACGAGTTTTCCGCCATACTGTCGCGACAGATCGATGAGAAGCTCCAGCCTCGCCAAGCGGCGGAATAAGGCTCCAGTCTAGAACGACTGGGCAAGGTCGGCGAAAGGAATTGATCAGATGGGCATGTCGGTAGGAGCAAATGGAGGCGGCGGTGGCCGCCGCGGCAGCAGGCGCCGGGGCGGCAAGCGCGGTCCCGTGAGCGAAATCAACGTTACGCCGCTGGTTGACGTCATGCTGGTGCTGCTGATTATCTTCATGGTGGCGGCTCCGATGATGACTGTCGGCGTGCCGATCGACCTGCCGGAAACCCAGGCCAGCGCCATGAATTCCGATACGCAACCGATCACCATTTCGGTCAATCCGGCTGGCGAAATCTATTTGCAGGAAAGCCCAATCCCGCTTGAGGAAATCGTTCCCAAGCTCCAGGCTATCGCCACCACGGGTTACAATGAACGCATCTATGTACGCGGCGACACGGCTGCTGCCTATGGCACGGTTATGAAGGTCATGGCGCGCATTTCTTCGGCTGGCTACAAGAATATCGGCCTTGTGACCCTGCAAGAACAGGACAAGTGATCTTTCGAAATGAAAGGCAGTCTCGTCACATCTGCGATTTTGCACGCAACGCTGCTGGCCATGGCGCTGGTGACGATTAGCGCGCCTGCGCCCATGCAAGTCGCCGATGTCGAGGCATTGCCCGTCGATATTGTGCCGATCTCGGAACTGACCCAGATCCAGCAGGGTGATAAAAAAGCGCCGAAGCGCGAAAAATCGGCCCCCACCCCGACCAAAAAACCAAGCACCGTTCAGAACGCGGAAAACATGGGCGACAACGAAGTCGACATGAAGACCCCGCCGACGCCATCGAAAAAGCCGTCGCAGCAGGAAACGGCAGCAGCTCCTGAAAAGGTCGACAAGGTCCTGCCGACGCAGGACAATGAAACCAATGACGTCAAGGAAATTGCCAAGGAAGAGACGGCAGTAGCCCCTTCCAAGGAAGCCGTGCCCGTGCCGAAGGACGTGCCGACTCCGACGCCCGAGCCAAAGCCTGAACCGCCGAAGCCAGAGCCGCCAAAGCCGGAGGCCAAACCCGAGCCGAAGCCGGAAGCCAAGCCGCAGGAAGTCGCCAAGGCCGAGGACATTCCGCTGCCAACCAGCGTTCCCCTGCCCGCCTCCAAGCCCAAGCCTGAGCCGCCAAAGCCTGCGGAGACCAAGACGCCTGAGCCGAAGCCAACGGAAGCCAAGCCGAAGACCGAGGCCGCCAAGGCGCCTGATGTCAAGAAGGCTGACAAGAACCAGCAGGCAGCCAAGGCGAAATCGTCCAAGGAAAGCGACTTCAACGCCGACGAGATCGCCGCGCTGCTCAACAAGACCGACGCAGCCGGCGGCGGCGCCAAGCGCTCCACTGAACAGGCGGCGCTGGGCGGCAAGAAGACTACGGGCGGATCGACACTCAGCCAGAGTGAAATGGACGCCCTGCGCGGCGCGATTCAGAACAACTGGTCGGTGCTGTCAGGCATGGGCGATGCCCAGGGCATGGTGATCCGCGCCCATTTCAAGCTGGACGAGAGCGGCAATCTGATCGGCGAGCCGGAAGTGACGGCGACCGGCGGATCGCCCAGCGCCCAGCAGGTGATGATCTCAAGCGCGCGCCGCGCCATTCTGAAATCCGTGCCGTTCAAGAACCTGCCCGTTGAAAAATACGATGCCTGGTCCGAGGTTGTCGTCAACTTCGATCCAAGCGAATTCATGTAAAAGCGAATTCATGCCCACACGAATTCATGTAGAAGCTGAAAGGCTTGCCCTTATGAAGACATTCTCACTCCTGCGTATCCTGATCGTCCTCGTCGGCATGGCGGGCGCCTTTGCCACGCCGGCCATGGCGCTGGTCGAGATCAACATCAATAAGGGCAATGTCGAGCCGATGCCGATCGCCATTCCCGATTTCCTGTCGGCCAATGGCATCGGCGCGAAGATTTCGGCAGTGGTTGAGGCCGATCTCAAGCGCTCCGGCCTGTTCGCCCCGGTCAATCACGGCGCCTTCATCGACAAGCAGATCAATCCCGATCAGGCCCCCAACATGCAGAACTGGACGGTGCTGAACGCCCAGGCGTTGGTAGTCGGTCGCATCACCCAGGAAGGGGACGGCCGGTTGCGCGCCGAATTCCGCCTGTGGGATACCTATGCTGGCCAGCAGATGAGCGGCCAGCAATTCTACACCCAGCCGGAAAACTGGCGGCGCGTCGCCCATATCATCGCCGACGCGATCTATGAGCGGATCACCGGCGAAAAGGGCTATTTCGATACCCGCATCGTCTTCGTGGCCGAAAGCGGCACCAAGACCGACCGCAAGCGCCAGCTCGCCATCATGGACCAGGACGGCGAAAATGTCCGGATGCTGACCAACACCGCCAACCTAGTGCTGACGCCGCGCTTTTCGCCGAACCGCCAGGAAGTCACCTATATGTCCTTCGAGGGCAACCAGCCGCGCGTTTACCTGCTGCAACTGGAAACCGGACAGCGCGAAGTGGTTGGTAATTTCCCCGGCATGACCTTCTCGCCGCGCTTTTCGCCGGACGGTCAGCGGGTGATCATGAGCCTGCAACAGGACGCCAACAGTAACATCTACACGATGGACCTGCGCTCGCGCACCACCACCCGGCTGACCAGCACGGCGGCCATCGATACCTCGCCGTCCTATGCGCCGGATGGACGCCGGATCGTGTTTGAGAGCGACCGTGGCGGACGCCAGCAGCTTTACGTGATGAATTCCGACGGCTCCGGCCAGACCCGCATTTCCTTCGGTGAAGGCTCCTATTCCACCCCGGTCTGGTCGCCCCGCGGAGACTTGATCGCCTTTACCAAGCAATCGGGCGGAAAATTCTCGATCGGCGTGATGAAGCCGGACGGTTCGGGTGAGCGGCTTTTGACCACCGGCTTCCATAATGAAGGCCCGACCTGGGCACCGAATGGTCGCGTACTGATGTTCTTCCGCCAGGCAGCAGGCTCCGGCGGGCCGCAGCTCTACTCGATCGATCTGACAGGCTATAACGAGCAATTGGTCAAAACACCGAGCTTTGCGTCCGACCCGGCATGGTCGCCGCTTCTCGAATAGCATGATCATCGCCTTCCGGCTCACGCCGGAAGGCGATTGCATTTGATGACCGGTCGTGAATTAAGTAAAGATTAACCATGACCGTTTGCTTCTGGTTAACCAGGATTGATTAGAGTTCGGCAACCACGATTGACACCAGTGTCAATCGGCACTGCTCACACGGACCGCCCAACCGGCTGCCCACCATCACTGCACAATGACTGCCCCACACTACTTGCAAGGAGATCGGCCATGAGCCGCACTGTAACCCCGGTAATGAGCCGCATGCAAAAGCTTGCCAGCAACCCCGCCATTCTCGCTCTCGCCATGACGCTGGCGCTGGCTGGCTGCGCTTCCAAGAAGAACATGCCCAATAGCGCGTCCGAGCTTGGCCTTGGCGGCGCAGGTGCTGCAACACCCGGCTCCACCCAGGACTTCACCGTCAATGTCGGCGACCGGATCTTCTTCGATACCGACTCAACGTCGATCCGCGCCGACGCCCAGCAGACGCTGGACCGCCAGGCTCAGTGGTTGCAGCGTTATTCGCAGTATCCGATCACCGTCGAAGGCCATGCTGATGAGCGCGGCACCCGCGAATACAACTTGGCTCTCGGTGCCCGTCGCGCCGCCTCCACCAAGGCCTATCTCGTGTCTCGCGGCATTCCGGCAAACCGCATCAAGACGATTTCCTACGGCAAGGAACGTCCGGTCGCCACTTGCGACGATATTTCCTGCTGGTCGCAGAACCGTCGTGCTGTGACGGTTCTCGGTGGCGCAGGAATGTAATTCACGAAATCGTGCCTGCATTCATGACAGAAACAGGGCGGTCTTCGGGCCGCCCTTTTGTTTTCTTCACACTTTGGCCGAACTCGGTTGCTTTTTGCAAAGAACAGAGAAAAGCTTTATTGGCAGACATCGCAGGCTTGACGGTCGATATTCGACAGCAAAGCCTGACGAGCGCACATCAATCGGGCGATAACAAACAAAACAGGAACCACATCGATGAAGAGACTTGTCGTGGCCGGGATGGTGGGAATGACTGCAATTCTCGCCCCCCCAATCCTCGGAGTCCAAGCGGGCAGCAGTGCCTTGGCCTTTTCGCTGTTCGAACGTCAGAACACGCCACCAGCGCCAGTCAGCGACATGCCAGTGCAGCAGGTCCAGCAGCAGGGCAGTGACATCGTTCAAGTCCAGCAATTGCAGGATCAGATCCGCCAGTTGAATGGCCGGATCGAGGACATGAGCTACCAGCTGCTTCAAATGCAGGAAACCATCCGCAAGGCGCAGGAAGACAACGAATTCCGATTCCAGGAGCTAGAAAAAAAAAGAAGTGACGCAGGCTCCCCCGGCCAGGCCAACCCGTCGGTAGCGGCACGCCAAGCGCCCGGCTCCGGTGGCGGTGACAGCGTCGGCCAGATCATCGGTGAAACTGCTGGCAGCCAGGCAGCAAACCCGGCTGGCGGCGGTCGCTCCGCTGCACCCGGTGAAATGACGCTGGGCTCAATCGAAATGGACAACAGCGGCAATCCGGTCGGCGCCAGCGTCAATGGTTCGGCAGGTTCCAACGCCAGCACCCTGCCGGGTACGGCACCTGCTGGCCAGAGCGGCACCAAAACCGCATCGCTCGGCGGCGAGCAGGATCTCTACCAGATTGCCTATAGCCATGTGCTATCAGGTGACTATAAGGCGGCGGAAGGCGAATTCCGCGATTTTATCAGCCGCTATCCGAAAAGCGGCAAGGCCGCCGACGCCAATTTCTGGCTGGGCGAAGCGCAATATTCGCAGGCCCGCTACAAGGACTCGGCTGAGACCTTCCTCAAAGCCTATCAGGGCTATGGCAAATCGCCCAAGGCGCCGGAAATGCTGCTGAAACTCGGCATGTCACTGGCTGCTCTCGACAACAAGGACACCGCCTGCGCTACGTTGCGCGAGGTGAACAAGCGCTATCCAGACGCCTCCAAGGCCGTCCAGAACAAGGCCGCCAGCGAGCAGAAACGCCTGGCCTGCTGATGCTGACCGCTAGCGCTTCGGAAACACAGCTTCCGGGCGACGACCTTCCGGGCGAAAGCATGCCAGCCCCTGTATCCGCTCTCTCTCCTGAAGCCGCCATTGCCGCTTTCCTCGACAGAATAAACCATCCGCTGCGTCTTCTGGTGGCGATTTCCGGCGGCAGCGATTCGACCGGCCTGCTGCTTGCGCTGCATGTACAGCTGCAGGCCATGCCTGCAAAACCCGTCACCCTTCACGCCGCCACCATCGATCACGGTCTTCGCGATGGCTCTGCCGCAGAAGCCGAAACGGTTGCAGCGCTTTGCGCAAGGCTCGGCATCCCCCATGTGATCCGCCGTTGGGCAGGCGACAAACCGAAAACTGGGATTTCCGCCGCCGCCCGGTCCGCCCGCTACCAGCTGCTGGCCGGGATTGCCAAGGAGATCGGCGCTGCTGCCATTCTGACCGGCCACACCGCCGACGATCAGATCGAGACCATCGCCATGCGTGAGAAGCGCAGCCGAAACCCTGCGGCGACCGGCCTTGCGGGCATGGCCTGCTCCGTCCTGTTTGAAAATTCCATCTGGATCACCCGGCCGCTCCTGCGCGCGCGGCGCCAGGCCATCCGTGCATTCTTGCAGGCCAAAGGGCTTGGCTGGGTCGATGATCCCAGCAATGACAACCCCGCTTACGAGCGCGCCCGTATTCGAGCGCGGCTCTCCGCAAGCCCGCAGATCGGAATTCCGCAAAACCAGCGTCTGTTTCTATCGCAACAGGCCGCCACGCTGCTCTCCACCCATGCCACCATGGTCCTGCCAGGGCTTGTTAATCTCGATAACGCCCTGTTCGAGGCGCCCAGGGCAATCCTTTTCCATGCTTTGCAGGCACTGATTGCAACCGTTGGAGGACAACCGCATGGACCGGGGCAGGACGCGCTTGTGCGGCTTATCGCCCTTTGCGAACAGCCGCCTGGCGCCAGACTGACACTGGGCCGCTGCCTTGCACATCGTCATCGCAATGGCATCTATCTGGTACGTGAGGGGCGCAATCTGCCGCATGACCGTGTGAAACCCGGCGAAACCGTGCTGTGGGACGGCCGCTGGCACATCAGCAATATCGGCAGGGCGGAAAGCCCGGTGCAGCCGGGCGGAACCGAAACAGATCAGACGTTCCCCACCCTGCCCGCCTCGCCCCTGCCCGTTCCACTGGCGGCGCTGGCCCGCCAATCTCTCCCCGGGATCGGTCCAAACTTGCTAGCCGTGCCTGTGATTGCCCCCTACCAGGGGTTTCTCCCGGGGTTCGACTGGCCACTCGCCGTGGCTTTAGCGGGTCTTTTCGACGCACCAGGCTTTTTATCACCCTGTTTTTAAATCTTATTGACGGAAAACGAAGTCGGGGCCGCGCTTTGCCTTGGCAAGGCGCTTCAGGAAACCTATGTTACTGTCCGACGATACGGCGTTTTCATGCGCCGAACATTTTTTCTGGGGAGTTCGATGAACCCAAATTTTAGAAATCTCGCGCTGTGGGCGATCATAGCTTTGCTATTGGTCGCGCTGTTCAGCATGTTCCAGACGTCTCCGTCGCAAACAAGTTCCCGCGAGATTCCCTATTCGCAATTCTTGCGTGAAGTTGATTCGGGCCGCGTTCGCGACGTCACCGTCACCGGCAACCGCATCATCGGCAGCTATGGCGAAAATGGTGCCGCCTTCCAGACCTATGCCCCGGTCGTGGATGACAATCTGCTTGAAAAACTGCAAACCAAGAATGTGATGATCGTTGCTCGTCCCGAGTCCGACGGGTCTTCCGGCTTCCTCAGCTATCTCGGCACGCTGCTGCCCATGCTGCTCATTCTGGGCGTCTGGCTGTTTTTCATGCGTCAGATGCAGGGCGGTTCGCGCGGCGCGATGGGCTTTGGCAAGTCCAAGGCCAAGCTTTTGACCGAAGCGCATGGCCGCGTCACCTTTGAAGACGTGGCTGGCGTGGACGAGGCCAAGCAGGATCTCGAGGAAATCGTAGAGTTCCTGCGCGATCCGCAAAAATTCCAGCGTCTGGGCGGCAAAATTCCACGCGGCGTGCTGCTGGTCGGCCCTCCCGGCACCGGTAAAACCCTGCTGGCCCGGTCGGTCGCAGGCGAGGCCAATGTGCCGTTCTTCACCATCTCTGGTTCCGACTTTGTGGAAATGTTCGTGGGCGTTGGCGCAAGCCGCGTGCGTGATATGTTTGAACAGGCCAAGAAGAATGCACCTTGCATCATCTTCATCGACGAAATCGACGCCGTCGGTCGCCATCGTGGTGCTGGTCTCGGCGGTGGTAATGACGAGCGCGAACAGACGCTGAACCAGCTTCTGGTCGAAATGGACGGCTTCGAGGCCAATGAAGGTATCATCCTGATTGCTGCCACCAACCGTCCGGACGTTCTCGATCCAGCCCTGCTGCGTCCAGGCCGTTTTGACCGCCAAGTCGTGGTGCCAAACCCCGATATCATTGGCCGTGAGCGCATTCTCAAGGTCCATGCCCGCAACGTGCCGCTGGCTCCCAATGTCGATCTTAAGGTTCTGGCCCGTGGCACACCCGGCTTCTCCGGTGCGGACCTGATGAACCTCGTCAACGAAGCCGCTCTGATGGCAGCCCGTCGCAACAAGCGCGTCGTCACCATGGCAGAATTCGAAGACGCCAAGGATAAGATCATGATGGGCGCGGAACGCCGTTCCTCCGCCATGACCGAAGCCGAAAAGAAGCTGACCGCCTATCACGAGGCTGGCCATGCCATAACAGCGCTGAACGTGCCGGTCGCCGACCCGCTGCATAAGGCAACCATCATCCCGCGTGGTCGCGCCCTTGGCATGGTCATGCAATTGCCGGAAGGCGACCGCTACTCCATGAGCTACAAGTGGATGGTGTCGCGTCTGGTGATCATGATGGGTGGCCGTGTTGCCGAAGAAATCACCTTCGGTAAGGAAAACATCACCTCTGGCGCGTCGTCAGACATCGAGCAGGCCACCAAGCTTGCACGTGCCATGGTGACCCAATGGGGCTTTTCCGATATTCTCGGTCAGGTTGCTTATGGTGAAAATCAGCAGGAAGTGTTCCTTGGCCATTCTGTCTCGCAGAGCAAGAATGTCTCGGAATCAACCGCGCAGAAGATCGACACCGAAGTGCGCCGCCTGATTGACGAAGCCTATACCGAGGCTCGCCGGATCATCACCGAGAAGCATGATGCGTTCGTTATTCTGGCCGAAGGTCTGCTGGAATACGAAACCCTGTCGGGCGAGGAAATCAAGGCGCTGATCCGGGGCGAAAAGCCAACCCGCGACAGTGGCGAAGATGGCCCAACCCGCAGCTCTGCGGTTCCCTCCACCGGTAAGAAGGACGCGCCCAAGCCCGATGGTAAGGGTGGCGAACCGGAAGCCGGGCTGGAACCCCAGGCGCATTGAGCCGCCAAGTCCCGTAAAAAGACCTTGATATTGGTCGCAGAACGAAAAGCCGCCCTTTGAACGGGCGGTTTTTTTATGTGGTAACGGGTTATAATCAATGTTGACGGTAATTTAAGTGAATGCGCCGTTAAAACATGCGATGAGCGATGAAAGAACGGCGGAAGGCCTGCGCATATAGGCATTGCCGGTAGATGCGATGCGTAAAAACAAAGAAAAGAGCATTTCGCGAGCTAAAGATGGCGAAAAAGCTTTGGACCTCAGGAGACATCATGACACGACGTTATTTCGGAACCGATGGTATTCGCGGACAGTCGAATGTCTTTCCCATGACGCCGGATCTCGCCATGAAGGTCGGCATTGCCGTCGGTACTATCCTCCGGCGCGGCCAGCATCGTCACCGGGTGGTGATTGGCAAGGATACCCGCCTCTCCGGTTATATGCTGGAAACGGCGCTGGTGGCCGGCTTTACCGCCGCGGGCCTGGATGTCTTTCTGCTCGGCCCGATCCCGACGCCGGCTGTGGCCATGCTGACCCGCTCACTGCGCGCCGATATTGGCGTCATGGTCTCGGCCTCGCATAATCCATTCGCCGATAACGGCATCAAACTGTTCGGCCCCGATGGTTACAAGCTGTCCGATGAGCTGGAAGCTGAAATCGAAGCCTTGCTGAACCAGGAAGCGCCCCTCCCCTTGGCGAGAGCCGAGGATATCGGCCGGGCCAAGCGCGTCGATGGCGACATCTACCGCTATATCGAATTCGTCAAACGCACATTGCCGCGCGATGTCACCTTGAGCGGACTGCGGATTGCCATCGATTGCGCCAACGGCGCTGCCTATAAGGTTGCGCCCACGGCGCTTTGGGAATTGGGTGCCGAGGTGGTGACCATCGGTAACGAACCGAATGGTCTCAATATCAATCTCGAATGCGGCTCCACCCATACGGCCGCGTTGCAAAAGAAAGTCCATGAGGTGCGCGCCGATATCGGCATCGCGCTTGATGGCGATGCCGATCGGGTGATCATCATCGATGAAACCGGCGCCATCGTTGATGGCGACCAGTTGATGGCGGTGATTGCCGAAAGCTGGGCCAATGACCAGACCCTGAAAGGCGGCGGCATTGTCGCCACCGTGATGTCCAATCTCGGCCTCGAACGCTTTCTGGGCGGCAAGGGCCTGACACTGGCCCGCACCAAGGTTGGCGACCGCCATGTGGTCGAACATATGCGCCAGCACCATTACAATATTGGCGGCGAGCAATCGGGTCATATCGTGCTGTCGGATTTCGGCACGACTGGCGACGGCCTGGTTGCCGCCCTGCAAATCCTGGCGGCGGTGAAGCGCACCGGCAAAACGGTCAGCCAGATTTGCCATCGCTTCGATCCCGTGCCGCAGTTGCTGCGCAATGTCCGCATTTCCGGCGGCAAGCCGCTGGAAGACAGTTTCGTGCGGCAGGCCATTGCCGATGCCGAAAGCGAACTGGCCCGCAATGGCCGTCTGGTGATCCGCCCCTCCGGCACCGAACCGCTGATCCGTGTCATGGCCGAAGGCGACGACCGCAGCCAGATCGAGCGCATCGTCAACGACCTCATCGGCGTGATCGCCAACAGCCGCGAAGCAGCTTAAACCTCACCTTTACAACTGAAAAAGCCCGGCTAATCACAGCCGGGCTTTTTGTACTGAATTCTTTTCTACGCTTTCAATAGCGCGTCATGGATCGCATCAAGCCGAAAGCCTTGCCATCACCTCTTCCGAAACCTCGAAATTCGAATAGACGTTCTGCACGTCATCATCGTCTTCCAGCGTCTCAATCAGCTTCATCAGCGACTGCGCCTTGTCCTCATCGACAGGCACGGTGTTTTGCGGCTTCCAGACGGCCTTGACGGATTCCGCTTCGCCAAGCGTCGCTTCCAGCGCCTTGGAGACTTCGTTCATATCCTCAAAACCGCAGATGATCGTGTGGCCGTCTTCGTCGCTGATCACGTCTTCCGCACCAGCTTCGATGGCCGCTTCCATGATAGCATCGGCATCGCCAACGCTGGCCTTGTAAACGATTTCGCCAACCTTATCGAAGGAGAAGGAAACCGAGCCGGTTTCGCCCAGCGCCCCACCGGCCTTGGAAAAGGTCGAGCGGACATTGGACGCCGTACGGTTGCGGTTATCCGTCAGAGCTTCGACGATGACGGCGACGCCGCCGGGGCCGTAGCCTTCGTAGCGCACTTCGTCATAGTTCTCGCCGTCGGCGCCCGACGCCTTCTTGATGGCGCGCTCGATATTGTCCTTCGGCATCGATTGCGCCTTGGCATTCTGGATGGCCAGACGCAGGCGGGCATTCATGGTCGGATCGGGCAAGCCGGCCTTGGCCGCCACCGTAATTTCACGGGCAAGCTTGGAGAACATTTTCGATCGCACGGAATCCTGCTTGCCCTTGCGATGCATGATGTTTTTAAACTGTGAATGGCCGGCCATGGCACTCCTGCGACATCTGATTTGTGGCATCCTGCGGTATCGGTCGTAATCCGTCAGGCGCGCTTTAACGCTCTCTCTGCTGCATGATCTGGAACCGGATTGGGCTCGCATGCCCATGCAGCCGCGAATTGGCGCCCTTATAAGGCCCTGTTGCTTGCCATTCAAGGGGGCGAAGGTGCGAAGAGCCCTTCTGCCCTGGAACAATAAGGCTTTCCTTCCGTTGCCCTGCTGAAGAACACCAGCAAGAAGAGAGGAAAGCCAATGGTCAATCTCACGGAAGCCCGCGAAGAGCCCGCCCGCCAGCTTTGGGAGGAAATCGAAGCCATTCACGCCGGCATGCTCGGTCTGGAAGGCTCCACCCTGCATATGCAGCCGATGGCGCCTTACGGCGACCCGAAAACCAATACGATCTGGTTTTTCACCCGGACCGATTCAGATTTTGTCCAGAATATCCGCCCCGGCAGCCGGGCGCATTTCTGCGTGGTCGGCAAAAACCACGATTACCACGCCAGCCTGTCCGGCGTTATCGATGTGCGCCGCGATCCGAGTAAGATCGATGAATATTGGAGCTCGGTGGTCGAGGCCTGGTATCACAACGGCAAGAAAGACCCTGATCTCACCATGCTCGCCCTGCATATCGACGATGCCGAAGTCTGGGCCTCTACCGGTAATCCACTGAAATTCGGCTGGGAAATCGCCAAGGCCAACATTGACGGCGAAAAACTACCGGATGTGGGACAGCACCACCATCTGACGTTTGCCTAACGGATTTTATTTGCCGTTTAGAAGCCGCTGAGCACCAGGATCAGCGGCTTTTTTGGCAGGCTGCGCATGGACACTGTCACAGCATTGGTTTCGGCAATCCTGACATCAAAACCTGGACCAAACAGCCCGACAAAGTCATTGACGATAGGCCCACGCCGGTGCATGGGCAGGATTAATGCCGAGCGCAGCCGCTTCACCATCCGGCTCATGCTGTCGCTGCCCAGCGTCAAACCGCCATCGACAGGCACCATCACCACATCTAGCCGGCCAATGGCGGCGAACTGTTTGTCCGTCAATTCATGATGCAGATGGCCGAGATGGCCAATGCACAACCCGGCGACCTCGAAAATGAAGATCGAATTGCCATTCGGCTCGAAATCACCGCCCCAGCTGCGGATATCGGTGGGAACGTTGCGGATATAGGCATCGCCCACCACAAGGTTGTGGTGAACCGGCTCGCCCGGCTTCGCGTCGTTCCAGCCATGCAGGACATGGGCGATACTGGGGTTGGGCGTCAGCGTATAATGGCTGGAATGGGCCTTGTTCATCGTCACCACATCCGGTGTCCGCGCGGAGCGTAGGTAACCGCTGTAGTCGGTGTCGATCGTCAGGCCCTGCGGCGTTTCGATCTCGAAGGTGGAATGTCCGAGAAAGGTGATGGTGACGTTTTCCGCCAGGGCCGCAAGGCGCAGTGGCTCTTTATCTGTGCCAGCGCTGGCATATTCAACGGGATAAAACCGAGCACCGGGAAGCTGGTTGGCCACCAATTGGCATTGGCTGACAGGGGGACGGCTGACGGGAGGGCGGGCGGCAGAGCTTTTATCCTGCGCCAGGGCAAAGCCCGGAAGAAGGCTGAGAATACCGAAAATCACCAGCATTCGCGTCATCATGCCCGCCTCAGCTCCTGCCAGCGTTGCATATGCACACCAAAGTAGCCGAAGAATGCGCCGTATAAAAGCGCCGCATGGAATTTATGCTGAAATGTGACCGGCCCCATGCGATCCGGCATCGGGGTCGGTCTTAGCCGCTACTTCTGCACAGCCGCTCGCAGCTTATGGCGCAGGCCCGCCAGCCAATGGGCTGTGCCGGTCAGGCTGAGGAAGGCAGGCGCGTTATCGGTTGGCGCGACAGCTTCCATCGAGACGCCGACGGAGGAAATATGGCCGGTCTCGCCGAGATCGCGGACGATCAAAATTAGATGGCCAAGACGAACCCGGTCGGCATATTCGGCCTTGCCGCCGAGGCGCGCTTCCATCAGTTCGCCAACGGTTTTTTGCCGGTCGGTCTCGTTCAAAAGCCCGGGTCCGTAGGCCGCATCCAGTTCGGCGGCGGGGCGCGAGGGTGAAATGGTGAAAGTGCCGAAAAACTCGCTATCGTCCTCATCGACAGGCGCCTTGCTGGCAAACAACCGGTCGAGCAGCCGCGAATACCCCGGCGCGATGAACAGATAGACCTGATCGTTTTCCCGGAGCCGCCCCGCATATTGAAACCGCATCGACTTGCCATCGCGGATGACTAGCGATGGCATCGCCCAGCGCGGAATGCGTGCGCCGCTCAGCACCGGACTGCCCGCCACGACGCGGTAGGACAGCAGCTCGTGATGGGCGGCGCCCGGCAGGTCCAGTTCCACCTTGTCGATCGCGCCTATGCGCGGCGGGATGATCAGACCGAGCCGCTTGGCCATCGGCTTGATGGTCCAGCCCTGAAGCAGCAGCGAGATCATCACCACGATGAAGGCGGTGTTGAAATAGACCTCACCACCCTTGAGATCACCGAGGATCGGCAGAATGCCGAGCAGGATGGAGACCGCACCACGCAAGCCGACCCAGGAAATGAACCGCTTTTCCTGATGGGTATAATCGAAGGGAATGAGACACAGCCAAACTGCCGCTGGCCGGGCGATGAACACCAGAAACAGGCCCAGAACCACTGCCGGAAACAGAATTTTGATGAAATGCGATGGCGTGGCCAGGAGCCCGAGCACCAGGAACATGATGATCTGCGCCAGCCAGGTCATGCCCTCCTGGAAGCGGGCAATGGAAGCGCTGCCGGGGATTTTGCGGTTACCGGCATAGATGCCCGCGACATAGACGGCCAGAAAGCCGCTGCCGCCGATAGCGCCGGTATAGGAAAAGATCACCATCGACATGGCCAGTACGATGATCGGCAACAGACCGCGATCAATCGGGATTTTCTTGACGATCATCGCCATCATCGCCCCGCCGATCAGGCCGAGCGCCAGGCCCATGCCCATCTGCTCGACGAACATCCGCAGCAGGCTCCAGTCGAGACCGGTGTGATCCTTGCCGGTGGACACCATCTGCACCAGCGCCAGGGTGAGAAAGATCGCCATCGGATCATTGGTGCCGGATTCCACTTCCAGCGAGGAGCGCACCTTGTCGCGGATATTGATGCCGCCAATGCGCAACAGGAAGAACACCGCCGCCGCATCGGTGGAGGCGACGATGGAGCCAAGCAGCATTCCTTCCAGCAGCGACAGTTTCAACAGCCAGGCGGCCAGCAGACCAAACAGGCCTGCCGTCAACAAGACCCCGACCGTCGCCAGCATGATCGACGGCCCTGCCGCTTGGCGGAAGGATTGCAACGAGGTTGTATAGCCGGAATCAAACAGGATAACGGCCAGCGCCAGCGAGCCGATGGTATAGGCAACGGAATGATTGTCGAAATGAATGCCGAGACCATCGACCCCGGCCATCAACCCGATCACCAGAAACAACAGCAGCAGCGGCGCGCCAAAGCGAAAGGCGATCAGGCTGGAAAAAGCCGCAAACAGGATCAGCGCCGTCAGAACCAGCGTGACGATGTAGAAATGTTCCAACCTTTCGCCCCTTTCTTGCGCACGGCCTACCCTGCCATCCCAGCACACTACCAATTCCGGCGCCCAAGACCGCATGATCCGACACTGTGGCATGAAGAGAGACGGCAGAATCGCCTTGAATTCCCTCAGGAATACTATGGCTCAGACTGGGGCGAAATTACAAAACGAATTATGGCGAGAAGGGGAAAAATGGGGGTGGTTAGGCGCAGTGATTGGCTCGTAAGCCCCGCAGTTCGCGCACGAACCTCCAGCTCATGGAACGACACGAACAAAGCTTCCTCGTAAATTGGACGTCGAGATTGACCAGAAGGCATCCAAAGGAGTGGCTACTCGAGCTCTCCGCTGTTGATTTCGGCGATTAAATCATCCGTCAAGTTCAGCAGGGCATTAGCCACAGCCACATGTCCCTTCGCAACGGCTTGTGCCGCAGTTGCGGCCAAGAGCGTTTCTTGGTCCCAATCCTCTTTCAGGTGAAGATAGACAATCTCGACTAATTGACTGATCGCACGATGATAATCTTCGGCATAAACTTTCGGAATTTCTGGTGCTATGCCTGTCTTGCGAGCGATTTCTATAGCTGTTGGCAATTGGAAAAAGGATGAATTGATTGGCCCTTTCGCTTGGCCGGCGATGCGGATAATGTGAGGGACCGCTACATACGAGGCGGTGTACACATCGCCCTGATGGCACAGACGTGACCACAGGCTGAACCACAGCTCCGTTTTGCCCGTCATTGTTTCTGTTGACGAATCCAGCGCCTGAAGCAGTTGTGGTAGGTCAGTGGCGTCGCCATAAGCGTGCCGAAGTTCTTTCCAGCGGGGATCGTTGAGCGGCAACATTTTCCATTTACCTTTCGCAGCCAACAGCACGGAACGTCTTCGCACTTGGCCGCGCCGCCATTCTGCATTCATACCGCTTCAGGCAAGTTGTTGTCACCATAATCTGCCGCCGATTATGACGGTTTAACCACGTCACCACTGCAATTATTCCATCAGACCGAATAAAGCGGCCAGTGTCGACCTTTGAGAGACAACTACATGCGGAAAGAACCGATTACCATCTCGCTAAAACAGAGCCTGTGTTCGACGGCAGTCGAATTCCTATATTTCGGACAGCCGCTTCTCGATGTCGCAAATCGATTAGGGCCGCCGAAGAGTTGGATTGCAAACACCAGTTACCAGCCAGTTCCACTGTACTGGTTCTATCCGGGCGGTTTGGAATTATGCTTTGAACCCGAACAGCCGTACCCATTGGCCTGGTTTAAACTATCAGACGTTGGCCGCCATAAGGGAAGGAGCACTCGCTTCAGTCATGATGTCCGCATGCGCAACGACTTTCCGATGGCGGACATGCCGGTGTCAGGTTTTCTGCGAAGCGGCTTATGGGACCTGGATAAAGTGAATGTCGGCATCTGTGCGCGGCCGAATTTTCCGACCCTCGATATCTGTATTGGATGCCTTCGGATACCGTTCTTGATGAACGCGGAGAATGAGATGGCGCTGAAAAATCAGCTAAAAGATGCGCCCCTCAGCAGCAGGTTGAAGTTATTCGATTCAAACTGTGACTTCTTCGGAGTTTACTTTTCTCCTGAAGATGCTGCCATTAGTCGCTCCCCTAAAGAGGGATGGACCACGATCAGCGGCAAAGAATACCTTCGAGAGCTTGAACAAGCCAGTTAACCCCTCAATCCCCCACACCACCATCCCAGCACACACCCATTCCGGTCCAAAGACAGCATGATCCGACATTGTGGCATGAAGCGAGACTGCACAATCGCGCTTAATTCCCTCAGCAATACTATTGCTCAGACTGGGACGAAATTACAAAACGAATTATGGCGATACCGGGGAAAATGGCGAGCGGGGCTACGGTCCACGACACAAGCGTTTTTGTTTGCCGCATACCCCCTCTGTCCTGCCGGACATCTCCCCCTCAAGGAGGGAGATCGGACAGACGTAACTGCCCGTTTCAACGGATAACGTTGCGATTTCCGATATTTTCGAAGCATAAATGCGACATGGCAAGGCAGAGGGGGGTAAGCCACACATAAAAATCTTTGCGGTTTGTATTCTGCGGGCGGAATTGGGTGGCAAGTCATACCGGAATGGCACCGCGGAGCGGCCATTTTGGGCGTTCATTTCGTCATTAAAGCCATCATGCTTTGCTTCAGGTAGCACCCAGCTTATACAACCCTTGTAGCTTTCCCTCAGCACCGTCTGTGGAGACTGCCGCGATACCGAGAAACATCTCCGCCTGCGCTGAACTACGAATTCCAATCCCGAAGCTCTTAGAGTGAGCTAGCAAGCAAGCTTCGTTCTTCGAAAGGCTAGCCATGAACATGGTATAGATCCCAGATGGGGCGCGCATACATCGGTTCGAAATGTCAATCCTAATATCTTCACCGTTCACGACGATCTCGACTAGCGGGAAGCTAATTAGCTCCGCGTCCCTTCCCATGGTTTCCACCATAGCTGCAAAAGAGAAACCATCTGTTTTCGAATATATTAGAATGACCTTGCCGTGCCCCCATAGAGAGTCTCTTTCTCCCCGGACCCACATAGCTTCTTGATGGACTTCGACACCCCAGGTAGTTTCCGTCATACCTCCCGTAATGACTTTCAGCCCTTTTAGCTGTTCTTCACTGAGAAGTGTTACTTGGTTTCCGCGTGTGCTCGCAGAAAGCTCTAAGAAAGCGGCGGGAATGCCCATCTCTGCGATGTAGGCCGCTATTGCCGCCGAAAGCCGCTGAGAACGCTCGATTATTTCTGGCGTCGGATTCTTAAATGAAAATTGGTGTACGCCAAACTCTGATCCATCTGGGTAATAACGAAGCCTCCCTCCAAGAAACATCAGCGTCGCCGCGCTTATGCATTTTCCTGATGCAAACTTCCGGGGAATGATTAACTCGTCAGACTGCTGCGGATCTAGGGTATATGTGCCAATGGACGTTGAGAACCAGGCCTTACGGATCAATCGCCCGATAGCCATCGCTGCTTCAACATGACCGCCTCCAGAGTTAATGTAGACAGAAGTTCTGGGCGGAGGTGCAGCGCGCTCGAGAAACCCTTGGAATTTCTCATCATCGCCCTCCTCAATTCGCCCAAAGGCACTGATATGGAAAAAGCCTCCCAAAAATCCTTCTATGTCCGTTTGCGGATTCGAATATTCGAAGTTCATCGGCCATAGCGCCTTGTTAGCCAATAGTTGCTGATCCCCATATCACTACGGCGGATCATTCCAGAATGGGAGTCTCACTGTCAGCCGCAAAGGCTTCTTTGACCTCAGACCGAGCCTTTGCAACAGCCCTTCTGCGTGCCCAATGGCATCTACCAAAAGTATCGGTGAAGCCTACGTCAACAACATTTTTGATAGCGATCGCGGCATGTTTTTTAACAAAGAATGCGCTAAAGCTCTCTCCTACATCAACTTTCTTTGGTAGACCGCCACTGAATGGACCTAGCGTGAAATTTGTTTGCGCTGGGAAATCGTGTAGCGGATTTAACATGAAGCTCTCAAGTTTCTTGAACCGCGAGACTCTTGATCTTCCGACTGCTAGATGAAGAGTAATCGCACCTGGTCCGTAATTCGTCGCGTTGAGAGTTAGCATTTCGACGCCATCAAAGCCCTCACCCATTACAAAACCGGAATAGAATGAAACTCGGACTTTCGCCTTTGGATAAATGAACTTTGACCAAACATTCCAAATAAATCCCGCAAGGGAAACGATGAACGAGAAAATACTGACGACTAACGCCCAGTCACCTGTGCTCATACGCAACTCCCAGTTCGCGATAGTCTGCCATGTTAATCCAGCCTCACTCGTTCGGTAGGACTTCCGCGTAAAAATCTCGCAGCCGCATAAGCTCGCGTAGCGCGTTTTCATGGCGACTTTTAAAGTCTGCCAATACTGTCGGTGTATATGGAAACTCACCGGCCTCGACCCTAGCCAGAATGCGTTCTTGATACTCGATCCAGTCTCGATATTGAGACAAAGAAACGTCTTTGAAGTTTTTCGGCATATTTTCTGTGCTCATCATGTTGCGTAGAGACACTCAGTGTGCTGGAAAATGACTGCAAATCAAGCGCACTGTGACGTATCATCACTGTATAGAATTAAAAAATCTTAATAATTTAACCTAAAAGCAAGTAATTCGATTATTTAGCTTGTGCATCCAAAACCAGCTCGTCCGCTCTGACCTCCAAAGACGTTCCTGTTGGCATTTGCTATCTCATTCCGGAAACATCCGTCATTATCTCCTTAATATCCGTGGCTCAGGTACTGGCAGTTGAATGGGGGCAACGATGCCGAAAAACCACCGAATCGTACACTGTAGCGCATGATAAAGCGTCCGATGCTATTATAGGCCAAACTCGAAACTTCAATCCTCCACCTCAGGCCGCCCCCGCTCTCCACCCCCCTCCTCCCTCAAAAACCGCCGCACCCGAGCCAGGGCATCAGCCGGATCGGATTTGCGGTGGTATTCTTCCAGGATGATTTGCTCGATTTTTTGGCGGGTTTCCAGGTTGCTGCGCGCCGGGTCGTCTGGCGGTATCAGCCTGCGGCGGGCTTCTTCCAGGCGGTGTTGAAGGTCGGTGGTGGCTTCGAGGATGGTGATGTCGATGCTGGCTGGTGGGTCATCCGGCTGGGGTTCCAGCAGGTCGAAGGCGACCGGGCGTGGCGAGTCTCGCCGCAGCGCCAGCCGGTAGCGCAGCAGCAGGGCTAGCACGCCCATTGCAAAAACCGGTGGTGTGATGATGGCGAGTGCCTTCACCCAATCGGCCATGGATTGCCATGTATCGAAAATATCGGCCCAGACATTATAATCGGCCATCGTCCATTCCTCCCCACTTGTGCGCCAAGCGATCACCGGAGGATTTTGCCCTCTGGTGATCGGGGAGTTCGAAAGCCGCAAACAGACGACTGCCTTGGCCTTTAAGCCGAAGCTCTGGACATGCACCAAGGCCTCCCCGACCATAGAAGGGTGGAGAGTGGACCGTATAGACATAGTCCACCGCCTCAGCCACAAACCTATGGCTGAGGGGTGTCATTTAACGACCGACACCGGCCGCTGTTTGAGGAGTTTCGATACTCCAGAACCAGCGCGTTACAACTGGTCCCGCAACTGGTTTAGCGTATAACGGGTGGAGAGGGGAAGCGGATTTTGAGGGGCTTCCGTTGAAATTATCAGGCGGAATGGTGGAGGGTTAGCGGGTTGAATATATGTCAGAAAATGGCTGCATTCGGTATGGCCACGATGGAAAGGTTGTGCCGTTAGGTTCACCCCCCCTCTGCCTTGCCAGGCATCTCCCCCTCAAGGGGGGAGATCGGCCCGGGGATGGCCACTCGCTTTCTATTGTCTGTAGAAGGTTTCGGAAATCCCGGCCTTTTCTAAGGCATGAGAGCCAACGCCTATCCGATCTCCCTCCTTGAGGGGGAGATGTCCGGCAGGACAGAGGGGGGTAAACCTCACGGTAAAAGGCTCGCGCCTATGCCGAGCAAAGAAAAAGCGGACCGGTTTCCCGATCCGCTTTCATCATATCATCCAGGCAGCGAAGCTGCTTACAGTCTGTTCAAGAATTGCCGATGGCCTGGCGAAAATGGTGATTTCGAGAACCGGAGCGGAGCGAACTCAAGTACGTGAGCCTAGGTAAGCGCAGAAATTGCCATTTGCAGCCGGCCAGCGGCGATTATCGGACAGGCTGTCAGATCAGCTTGCCCATGGCGACGGCTGTGTCGGCCATGCGGTTGGAGAAGCCCCATTCGTTGTCGTACCAGGACAGGATGCGCACCAGCTTGCCGCCGTCCATAACCTTGGTCTGGTCGCCGGAGAAGGTCGAGGAATGGCTGTCGTGGTTGAAGTCGATGGAAACCAGCGGCTCTTCGGTATAGCCGAGAATGCCCTTCAACTCGCCTTCCGACGCAGCCTTGATGGCGGCGTTGATTTCTTCCTTGGTGACCGTGCGACCGGGAATGAACTTCAGGTCAACAACCGAAACGTTCGGGGTCGGAACGCGGATGGCAGAACCGTCCAGCTTGCCCTTCAGTTCCGGCAGAACCAGGCCAACGGCCTTGGCGGCACCGGTCGAGGTCGGGATCATCGACAGCGCAGCAGCGCGGGCGCGGTGCAGGTCCTTGTGCATCGTATCCAGCGTCGGCTGGTCGCCGGTGTAGGAATGGATAGTGGTCATGTAGCCGCTTTCGATACCGACGAGCTTTTGCAGCACGTAGGCAACCGGTGCCAGGCAATTGGTGGTGCAAGACGCGTTGGAAACGACCAGGTCGTCCTTGGTCAGCGTGTTGTGGTTGACGCCGTAAACGATGGTCTTGTCGGCACCGTCAGCAGGCGCCGAGACCAGCACGCGCTTCGAGCCATTGGCCAGGTGCAGCGATGCCTTTTCCTTGGCGGTGAAAATGCCGGTGCATTCCAGCGCGATATCGACGTTGCTCCAGGGCAGATCCTTGGGATCGCGAACCGCGGTCACCTTGATCGGCGCGCGGCCATCGATGATGATGCTGTCGCCTTCGACCTTGACGGTCGAGGGGAAACGGCCATGGACGCTGTCGTAGCGCAGCAGATGCGCATTGGTTTCGACCGGGCCGAGATCGTTGATGGCCACGACCTCAATGTCGGTCCGACCGGATTCGATGATACCGCGCAGCACATTGCGGCCGATACGGCCAAAGCCGTTAATGGCAACTTTCACAGTCATTGCATAACTCCCGCTTGTCGGATGGCTCCGGGCTGCTGGGTGGCCCCCGGAGCGGTGATGATCTGGAACAGCGCGACGATGGCCAAGTGGTTCTCGCCTTGGGCAGCCCCAGGCATTGGGTAAAGGCACTCATGTGGTCAAGGCGTTCAGGCAAGCCCGAAGAGAAGCGGGCCCGCCAGACCCGCTTTTAATGCCTCTTCAGGAAAGCTTGGCTTCAGCCGCTTCGACAATCGCTTCGACGGTGATGCCGAAATGCTTGTACAATTCCTTGTAGGGGCCGGAAGCACCGAAGGACTTCATGCCGATAAAGGTGCCGTGCGAGCCGATGATCTCATCCCAGCCCTGACGGATCGCCGCTTCGACGCCGATCTTCACCGGAGCCGTGCCGATCACCGCGTTGCGGTATTCCTCTGGCTGCTCAAAGAACAGTTCGAAGCACGGTACGGACACGACGCGGGCGGCAATGCCCTTGGTGGCCAGCGCTTCCCGCGCCTGGATCGCCAGTTCGACTTCCGACCCGGTTGCAAAGATCGACACCTTGGCATCGTCAGCGCCGAGCAGCTCATAGCCGCCCTTGGCCGACAGGTTTTCCGCCGAATATTCGGTGCGGGCCGCGATCAGGTTCTGACGGGTCAGCGCGATACCAGACGGACGATCCGTGTGGGTCAAGGCGATCTGCCAGCATTCCGCCACTTCCGTGGCATCCGCCGGGCGGAACATCATCAGGTTGGGGATGGCGCGCAAGGCGGCCATCTGCTCGACCGGCTGGTGGGTCGGGCCATCTTCGCCAAGACCGATGGAATCATGGGTCAGAACGTGAATGACGCGAATGCCCATCAAGGAGGCCAGACGGATCGACGGACGGCAATAATCCGAGAAGATCAGGAAGCCGCCGGAATACGGAATGAGACCGCCATGCAGGGCGATGCCGTTCATGGCCGCCGCCATGCCATGCTCACGAATACCCCAATGCACGTAACGGCCCGAGAAATCGGTCGGCGTGATCGACGCCGTCTGGCTGGTCTTGGTATTGTTGGAGCCGGTCAGGTCGGCGGAACCGCCAAGCGTCTCGATCACCACGCCATTGATCACTTCCAGCGCATCCTCGGAGGATTTGCGGGTGGCGAGCGTTGGCTTGGTCTCGGCCAGCTTCTTCTTATAGGAGTCGATGGCAGCATCGAATCCATCAGGCAGCTTGCCAGCGAAGCGGCGGGTAAACTCGGCCTTGTGATCGGAGGTTTCCAGACCCTTTTCCCATTCGGCACGTGTGGCCGCGCCACGCGCACCGGCTTCGCGCCAGGCATCCAGCACATCGGCGGGCACGTGGAAAGGCTCGTCGGCCCAGCCCAGCGCCTTGCGGGTGGCAGCAATTTCGTCGGCACCGAGCGGCGAACCATGCACCTTATGAGTACCGGCCTTGTTGGGAGACCCGAAGCCGATCACCGTCTTGCAGGCGATCATCGTTGGCTTTTCAGAAAGCTGGGCGGCGGAAAGAGCTGCCGAAATCGCTTCCGGATCGTGACCGTCAACCGCCATCGTGTTCCAGCCCGAAGCGCGGAACCGGCCATGCTGGTCGGTGCTGTCGGCCAGCGAAATCGCGCCGTCGATGGAAATGCCGTTATCGTCCCAGAGCACGATCAACTTGTTGAGCTTCAGATGACCGGCCAGCGAAATCGCTTCCTGGCTGATGCCTTCCATCAGGCAGCCATCGCCAACGATGGCATAGGTGTGGTGATGCATCAGATCGCTGCCGAATTCGGAAGCCAGCTTCTTTTCGGCAATCGCCATGCCGACGGCATTGGCAACACCCTGGCCGAGCGGGCCGGTCGTCGTCTCGATGCCTGACAAATGGCCATATTCCGGGTGGCCTGCGGTTTTTGAGCCGAGCTGGCGGAAATTTTTGATGTCGTCGATGCTGATGTCTTCATAGCCGGTCAGGTAAAGCACCGAATAGAGCAGCATAGAGCCGTGACCAGCCGAGAGCACAAAACGGTCTCGATTGGCCCATTTGGGCGCCTTGGGATCGAAATTCAAAAAGCGGGTAAACAGCACCGTCGCGACATCGGCCATGCCCATCGGCATGCCGGGATGGCCGGAATTGGCCTTTTCGACCGCATCCATGGACAGAAATCGGATCGCATTGGCCATCCGGTTGTGCTTTTCGGGAGAAATCATGACTGTTCCGCCTGTTCCGGGTCTCGATGGACGAACGCCGTTCGGGCGAACGTCAGAAAGTGGGTGATCCTTAACATCTAGGACGGGCAAGTCAATAAATTGAGGCCGGGTGATTGCGTGGAAGGCATTATTTCAGTTTTTGCCTTAATATTGATCATTGTCTCGTATTGATGCGCGCCAAGGATGAAGCCGGGTCTACTCGTCCACAAGCATGACACAGCGAAAAGCCGGGGTTTGTTGACGCCAGCGACAGGCAATGACTAATGTCGCGTGAGAACTATGGGGGCCAAGGGGTCGATTCGGCTTGCCTTTTGGAGTTTGTCAGGGAAAAATGAGGCCGGTTTTCCGAAACGACATAGACGAGCAAGAACATCTGGAGGCTTTCCGGTTCGACCAGAGCCTGAAAACTTCATCAGCCGGGGCAAAGAGACATGGCGACGGATAAAGCGGAAGCCGCGCTCGGCGCATTGAGACAGGCCATTTCCGGCCTGGAAAATGCCATAGACATGCGATTGGAACTGCAACGCGCCAATGGCGAGGTGGAGCAGGAGGTGAAGCGCGTCCATATCGACCGCGCCCGCCTTGCCCAGGAACTTGACCAATCGCAATTCCGGGCCAACCGGCTGGAAGAGGTCAATCGCGAAGTCTCGCGCCGCCTGGTCACCGCAATGGAAACCATCAGGGCCGTACTGGACCGCTAGGCCAGCCTCGCCTCACTCAGGGATCATTCGACAGACATGGCACAAGTCACGGTCACTATCGATGGAAAAGCCTATCGCATGGCCTGCGAGGAAGGGCAGGAAAACCACCTGACCGATCTGGCCAGCCAGTTCGACCGTTATGTCAGCCACCTCAAAAGCCAGTTCGGCGAAATCGGCGACCTGCGCGTTACCGTGATGGCGGGCATCATGGTGATGGACGAATTGTCGGAGTTGAAACGCCGGATATCAGCCGCCGAAGCCACCTCCGCCGGCGCTATAGGCCGTGAAGACGACATCCTCGCCGCTATCATGGAATTGACGGAACGCCTCAACGGCCTGACCCGCAAACTGACCGAAAAGCCGCAGGCTGCGGCAGCGGCGCCAGACGGCCACCACCATTGAAATAAACATGGCTGCACGCGCATGCCGCACTGGCGCATGGCCAAGATTGCGCCTATATATGATTTGCGGTCTGCGCCTCTCGACAGGAACACACAATCCCTGGGGCCATACCCGATCTTGAGGGAGCTGTCCCTGTTCGGACCCGTGGGTTCGGACATACGGCGCCCACCTACTTTGTAGGCTCCCAGGATCGCAAAAATCCATCGGTTGCGTGGACCGCACTCATTGATTGTCTTGATAGATGGCATGTTTGTCTTGCGGGACCTCCGGCTCCCGACATAGTGGCAGGACAGCCATTAAGACAACGCCGATTTACCAGCCTCCTGATTTTCGCCAGAACGAGACCGAAGCCCTGTTGGGCTTCATCGAGCGTAGTCCGCCCGCCCTGCCGATCACAGCGAGCGCGGGCAGCCTGATCGCACATATGGCGCGCGCCAATCCACAATGGCAGGCGATCAAGGCCAGTGTCCCAGGTCCTGCTCAGCTTTATCGGCGCCGATCACTCCGTCTCGCCCAACTGATATCCGAGCAAGCAGGACAGCGGTAGTACAAAGCGTCATTGAAGATGACCCATCGTATTCCTTTTGAAAATATCTCAAGCGACTGCTGCATGTGAGATATGTGCAATGCCTTCAAGGCGAGGATGCGTCAGCATCTTCGATGCCTTGGGATAAGATGGTGCCGAGCTGGAACGACCAGATCGTCCAAGTCAAAGGTACCGCCACGACCCATCACGATAACTGTCGGACATACACTTATTGATTTATCCAGGATATCGTCATATAAATGAAGTCTACGTTAGTAAAATTATTCAAACAGAATCAATTTAAATCGAAAAAACTGAAAATTTTAATTTTTTATCATGGATTTTTACCTCAATGGTGAGAGCAATATCAGAAATTACTTCGGCTGGAACTCCATATGCCGATAATCTCGACGATGCATATTCGTTAACACTGCCCAAGAGGGATGGCAGCCTCAATGCCACTGCCGTGACATACTGGTTGCAGTCCCAAGGGGTCGAGGTTTCCGGCACCCCGGTGGTCAAGCGCTATGTTGGCGGCCTCTCCTGCCGAACCTACCAGTTGGATTATCCAGCCGTCAGCTTGATCTTGCGACAACCAATGCAGGGCGAGAAAAACCTTCGTCAGACGAGTCGAATGGGACGGGAATACGCGTTACAAAAAGCGCTGTCCCCTTGGTACTCAGTGCCAAGCATGGTGAGCCTCTGCGAAGATCCCAAAGTCATTGGCACGCCATTTTATGTCATGAAGCCGATTGCCGGCGTCATACCTCGTCGAGTCTGGCCACAATCAATTGAACTTGATCGCACAGAGGCACAATCGCTTTGCCGCAATGTCGTCGACAAGCTCATCGAATTGCACCAACTTGACGTGAATGCCATCGGCTGCGAGACGATGCGTGTCGATGAAGTCCATATAGGCCAGCAACTGGCTGATTTGTTTCGAAAGCATAAGCGGCTTCGCTTATGGAATACGCCCGATTTCGCCCATGTCCATGCATGGCTGCAAGACAATCAGCCTCGTCAAGAACAGCTATGCCTCATCCATAACGATTGGCGCCTCGACAACCTTGTCTTTGACCCCCAATGCCCAAGGGAGGTCATCGGCGTTCTCGACTGGGAAATGGCCAGGCTGGGGCATCCATTGATGGACCTTGCAACCATGCTGCATTTCTGGGTGGAGCCAACCGATAATTTTCTGCTAAGACGCTATCAATGGCAGCCGACCAGCATAGATGGCATGCTTACGCGTCGTGAGATATGGAATATATATATCAAAAAAAGCGGCGTCGATCCCAGTGACTGGGCCTTTTACCATGTCTTTTCGCTTTTCAAGCTTTCACTACAAGTATTGGCCCTTTATCACCGTTACCAAGCTGGTCGGCGCCATGCTCATAACGACTATATTTTCTTCAAAGGCTCCTGGAAAATAATAAATTACTTCTACTGGAAATGCAGGATAGCAATTTATAAATCCCGCACAACCGAATATGATTATATATGGTAGATTTATTTAAATTACTCAAGAATCCTGGCTACTTGCCCCGAAATATCCGATACAAAATATTCAATATCATTCTCGGCAGATACAGCATCTATTTTCGGACAAACCGTTTGAAAGTCGTGGATGTTACGTCGAATGAGGTGGTCATCGCGCTGAAAAACCATCGTCGGCTGCGTGATCGCCAAGGATGCGTTCACGCGATGGCGTCTAGCCTTGCTTGCGAATATGCCGCTGGAGTGCTGGTGGCGCAACATGTCATCGACAAGGCAAGCCTGGTTGTTAAAAACGTTCACGTCAACTTTAGGAAAAGGCCCGTCGGTTCCATCAAGGCTTTCGCGGGTCTTCATCAGGATGAAATCGCATCCATTGGAAAGTCCGCTAGAGGCGAGCTGAGCGTCGCCGTCCATGTGGTGGACAGTCTTGGCAAACGCGTTATCGATGGTTGCGTCGTCGTTGTCTGGCGGCCGCCAAAACCCAGTTGAGATCGATGCAGGCCGTCACTCGCATCTAATCTTTTCATCGTACAGGCCCTTTCATCATACAGGCCCCTTCATCGTATTGAGTGCAGGGGCCTGTGCATTTTAAAGGCCGTGCAGTGGGCGGCGTACATGTCCACCACCCATCACACCCTATATCGACCTTAGAGCATCGTACAGAAAATCGGAACCAGCACGATGCTCTAAGTTTTTGTTTGCGCATCGGATTTATCCGAAAACCGGTTCCCACTTTTCGGTCCGATGCTCTAGAACTCTTCCCAATTGGCGCCCGCAGCAGCGGCACTGGAGCCGCCGCCGAAGGCGCCAGCGAGTTTGCCCATCATCGAGCGGGCGGGCGACGTGACAGGACGAGATGCTGCGGAACCAGCTTTAGCGGCCACCGGACGGCTGCGGGGAGCAGCAGTAGAGGGCTCGGGCTTGTAGGATGCCTGCGGCGCCATGCGATGCTGGGCCGGGGCCTCTCCCGGCACCTTGAACTCGGCAATCAAGCTGACCAAAGTGGTGGCGCTTTCGGCGAGCTTATGGGTGACGGCGGTGGTTTCTTCCACCATGGCGGCGTTTTTCTGGGTGAACTGGTCCATATGGTTGACGGAGGTGTTGATCTCCTGCAAGCCGGTGCTCTGCTCACGAGACGAGGTGGCGATCTCAGCAATCAGGCCGTTGATCATCGATACCTGTTGGGAAATCGCGCCGAGCGCATCCCCGGTTTCACGCACCAGCTTGACGCCGCCAGCCACTTCCGTGCCGGATTTGCTGATCAACGCCTTGATATCCTTGGCGGCATTGGCGGAGCGCTGGGCAAGCTCGCGCACTTCCTGGGCCACGACAGCAAAGCCCTTGCCCGCTTCACCAGCGCGTGCTGCCTCGACACCAGCATTGAGCGCGAGAAGATTGGTCTGGAAAGCGATTTCGTCGATCACATTGATGATCTTGGAAATCTCGCTCGAGGCCTGTTCGATCCGGCCCATGGCCGAAACTGCATCGGCCACAACCTTAGAAGAGCCTTCAGTGCTGACCTGGGCATCGGCAGCAAGAACTGCGGCCTGTTGCGCACGGTCGGCGGCGCTGCGCACCGTGCCGGTGACCTGTTCCAGAGCTGCCGAGGTCTCTTCCAGCGAAGCAGCCTGTTGCTCGGTGCGGTTGGCAAGCGCGCCTGCGGCGCTGCGCATTTCATTGCCACTGGCCTCGACCGACATCGCCTCGTTGCGCAAACGGGCGAAGGCCAGGCTGAGATTGTTGACCGAATTGTTGAAATCGACCCGGAGCGGCTCAAGTTCAGGGATAAACGACTGGTCGATCCGAGTCGTCAGGTCGCCGGTGCTCAAGCGATTCATGGCAACCGCCAGCATGTCGGCACAGTTGCGGATATTGGCGGCATCCGCATCCTTTTCAGCTTCACGCTCGGCCCGTTCCCGGTCGTTGCGCGCCCGTGTTTCGTTTGCGTCCTGTTCCAGTTGCAGCTTCTTGAGCGCATCTTGACGGAAAACTTCCAGTGCCCGCGCCAGAGCGCCTATCTCGTTGCGCAAGCCCTGATGCGGGACTTCGAGATCGGTCCGGCCATCAGCAAGACTGGAGGCCGCCGCCGTCAGTTCTGGAATCGGGCGCATGGTCTTGCGAGTGATGAACACCATCAACAGAAGGGAGACCAACAAGGCGATACCCGCGGTAATCGCCACGGCTTGCGCCATCTGATCGCTGATACCGGCAATTTCGGCAACACGCACACCGGCATAGAGAATGCCGATGACAGAACCGGAGGAATTGATGATCGGCTTGTAGATCGTATAATAGTCAGTGCCGAGAATGGCGGCTTGACCACGATACGTCTCACCCTTGATGAGGGACGAATAGACGGCACCCGTTGGATCGAGCGGCGTGCCGACGGCGCGCTGGCCATCCGGCTTGATGATATTGGTGGTGCGGCGAATGTAACCCTTGGTCGCTTCATCCAGAGTAAACAGCGTCGCCGTCTGGCCCGTCATCCGGCCAATGGAATCGATCGTGTCATGATTGGCAAATTGCCCCGGCAGCGTCTGCGCCGAAATGCGTTCAACATTGCCATCCCTGCCCCAGCTGACCTTGACGCCAGGCACATCGCGCTCCAGCAACGTGGCCGCGACCCGCAGACTGCTGTTCTGGCTGTCGATGGCCTGCTGCGTCACACGCTCATGAACCTGACCCGAAATCGTCCAGGCAACAGCGCCCAGAGATACAACCAATATCAGGGTCGTCACCACAGTGATTGTCCCGACCAACCCGAAACGGGATAGAAATTTCATTGCCAAACCCTCAAATATTTATGGTCCCTTAAGCCCAAAATATTTGACGAGTGTTAAGGCAAGATTGTCACAAACCTTTCTCAAGCCCTTCACCGCCAAGGCCTTTACGTCCCAGTCCAAGGGAAATAGCACCAATGCGGGACGCTTGCAGCGCGCATCTATCAGCAGAAAAGTGCAATTATTTGATTATACAACAACATAAATACAAGACTAAATTACTTATAACTAAAACGCAAATTGTTCCATCCTGACCTGCTCTTGCAAAACAAAGAGCGGTTATGGTTAAACAACTGCTACCACAGAGAGAACAGATGCCCTTGGACAGTACAAAAAACCATTTGCGACAACAAAGCCTTGCCCGTCGGGACGCAATTCCTGCGCATATTCGCGCCGATCATTCGACCGCAATTGCCCATCACGGTGCCAGCGCCATCGAGATTACCCCAGGCACCATGGTTTCCGGCTTCCTGCCGATCCGCTCCGAAGTAGACACGCAACCGTTAATGGAGATGTTGCGCCAACGAAGTGCCTATCTCTGCCTGCCCGTGGTTCTGGATCGCCAGACCATCTGCTTCCGGCAATGGCGCGCGGACGACCCGCTGATCGATACAGGTTTTGGCACGCGCGGTCCTGGCCCCCAGGCAGAGGTTGTCGATCCGCAAGTTCTGCTGATCCCGCTGGCCGCTTTCGACCGGCATGGCAACCGGATCGGCTATGGCGCAGGCCATTACGACCGTGCGATTGCCCGTTTGCATCAGAAAGGCCTTGATCCGCTTCTGATCGGCATTGCATTTGACTGTCAGGAAGTGGCAGATGTGCCTTTCGAACCCCATGACGTCGCTTTGCATGCCATTTTGACGGAAAGTGGATACAAGAACTTCAAGACCTGACTGGATTTAAGGAATGCGGCTGCTTTTTCTGGGCGACATGGTTGGCAAGACAGGCCGCACGGCGGTTTGGGAAAAGCTGCCCGGCCTGGTCTCCGACCTGAAACTGGATTTCGTCATCGTCAATGGCGAAAATGCCGCTGGCGGCTTCGGGATTACCGAGGATATTTTCCTCGAAACCATCAATGCCGGCGCAGATGTCGTCACCACTGGCAACCATGTCTGGGACCAGAAGGAAGCGATCACCTTTTCCGGTCGCCACGACCAGTTCCTTCGCCCGGCCAATTATCCGGCGGGGACACCAGGCAAAGGCTCCGGTCTCTATTATGCCCGCAATGGCGCGCGCGTGCTAGTCGCCAATATCATGGGCCGGGTGTTCATGCATCCCGAGTTGGACGATCCGTTCAAATCGGCGGAAACTATCCTCGCCGCCTGCCCTCTGAAGGAACAGGCCGACGCCATCATCTTCGATTTTCATGCCGAGGCCACCAGTGAAAAGCAGTGTTTCGGCCATTTCGTCGATGGCCGTGCCAGTTTCGTGGTCGGCACCCACACCCATGTGCCAACCGCCGATCACCAGATTCTCAATGGCGGAACCGCTTATATGTCCGATGCGGGCATGTGCGGCGATTATGATTCGTCGCTGGGCATGGAAAAGGAAGAGCCGCTGAACCGGTTCATTTCGAAAATGCCCAAGGGCCGGTTTGAAGCAGCCCATGGCCCGGCAACAATCTGCGGCGTCGGCGTCGAGATTTCCGACAGTACAGGCCTTGCCGAAAAGATCGCCCCCTTGCGCATCGGCCCGCGCCTCACCGAGACCATCCCCGCTTTCTGGGCGTGAAGCCTCCGGCTTCGTATCCCTGATTGCGCCGGGCAACAGCCCGATCAATCTTGCCTCTTGCCGGGACCGGTGTAAGGTCCCGCGCAGCACCGTAACGACATTCAACACGGGAAACTCACCATGCCTGCTTTCAAGACACTTGACGATCTCACCGATATCGCCGGCAAGCGCGTACTGTTGCGCGTCGACCTGAACGTGCCCGTCTCCGGCGGCAAGGTGACGGATGCAACCCGCATCGAGCGCGTCGCCCCAACCATCAAGGAACTGTCGGCCAAGGGCGCCAAGGTTATCCTGCTGGCCCATTTCGGTCGTCCCAAGGGCGAGCCGGTTGCCGATATGTCGCTGTCGCAGATCATTTCCGCCGTCGAGGAAGTGCTGGACCAGGCGGTCGCGTTTGGCGAAGACTGCGTTGGCGAACCGGCCGAAAGGGCGGTTGCTGCGCTCAACAACGGCGATATCCTGCTTCTGGAAAACACCCGCTTCCACAAGGGCGAGGAAAAGAACGACGCCGACTTTACCGCCGAACTCGCCAAGAACGGCGACATCTACGTCAATGACGCCTTTTCCGCTGCCCACCGCGCCCATGCCTCCACGGAAGGGCTCGCCCATATTCTGCCTGCCTATGCCGGGCGCACCATGCAGGCCGAACTGGAAGCGCTGGAAAAGGGCCTTGGCAAGCCGACCCATCCGGTGGTCGCCATTGTCGGCGGCGCCAAGGTGTCCTCCAAGATCGACCTGCTGATGAACCTGGTCAAGAAGGTCGATGCGCTTGTCATCGGCGGTGGCATGGCCAATACATTCATCGCCGCGCAGGGGATCGATGTCGGCAAGTCGCTGTGCGAACACGACCTGGCCGATACCGCCAAGCAGATCATGATCGAAGCAGAAACCGCTGGCTGCACCATCGTGCTGCCAGTCGACGGCGTCGTTGCCCGCGAGTTCAAGGCCAATGCCGCCAATGAGACCGTCAGCGTCTCGGCCATTCCAGCCGACGCGATGATGCTGGATGTCGGTCCGAAATCGGTGGCAGTCGTCAATGACTGGATCACCAAGGCGGCAACGCTGGTCTGGAACGGCCCACTGGGCGCTTTTGAAATTCCCCCCTTCGATACCGCCACGGTCTCTGCCGCAAAACACGCCGCAGAGCGCAGCGCGGCTGGCAAGCTGGTCTCGGTGGCTGGCGGCGGCGACACGGTCTCGGCGCTCAATCATGCTGGCGTTGTCGATGACTTTTCCTATGTCTCAACCGCAGGCGGCGCTTTCCTGGAATGGATGGAAGGCAAGGAACTGCCCGGCGTTGCCGTGTTGACCCGTCCAGCTTAACCAACGGGCGAAAAATGTGAGGTGTGGCATGGAACAAATGCCGCACCTGAATTTCTTTTAAAAAAGATTGAATTTTAAAACGATTGAAGTGATTTCAATCGTTTCAATGACTTAACGCCCCATTTTCCTCCCGAACAACATCTGTTACGCGATAACCAGTGGTAACGTTTTTGGGAGCATAGGACATGAGTGAGAGACTTGAAGACATCGCCGTCAAGATGATGGCTGATGGCAAGGGCCTTCTGGCAGCGGACGAGTCCACGTCCACCATCAAGAAGCGTTTCGACACGATTGGCCTCGAATCGACCGAAACCAGCCGCCGCGACTACCGCGAAATGCTGTTTCGCTCCGACGAGGCAATGAAAAAATACATTTCCGGCGTCATTCTCTATGAAGAGACCCTGTATCAGAAAGCTGCCGACGGCACGCCTTTCGTCGATCTCATCAAGGCCGCTGGCTCTATCCCCGGCATCAAGGTCGACACCGGCGCCAAGCCAATGGCCGGTTTTCCTGGCGAAACGCTGACAGAAGGCCTGGACGGTCTGCGTGAGCGTCTCGCCAATTACTACAAGGCCGGCGCCCGCTTTGCCAAATGGCGCGGCGTTATCGCCATTGCCGATGGCCTGCCGACCTGGGGCTCGATCAAAGCCAATAGCCAGGCACTCGCCTATTACGCCGCCCTGTGCCAGGAGGCAGGTATCGTGCCGATCGTTGAGCCGGAAGTGCTGATGGATGGCGCGCCGGGTACCCATGACATTGCCAAATGCGCTGAAGTTACGGAATGGGTGCTGCGCACTGTGTTCCAGGATCTCTACGACGCCCGTGTCAATCTCGAAGGCATGATCCTGAAGCCGAACATGATCATCGACGGCAAGAATGCCCGTAAAGCCTCCGTGGATGAAGTGGCTGCCGCGACCGTCAAGGTGCTGAAGGCCACGGTTCCTTCCTCCGTTCCCGGCATCGCCTTCCTGTCTGGCGGCCAGAGCACAGAGGAAGCAACCGCGCATCTCTCCGCCATGAATGCCGGTTACGACCTGCCCTGGACCCTGACCTATTCCTATGGCCGCGCCCTTCAGGATAGCGCCATTAAAACATGGGGCGGCCGCAGCGAAAACGTCGCCGCCGGTCAGCGTGCCTTCACCCACCGCGCCCGCATGAACAGCCTGGCCGCGACTGGCACCTGGAAACAGGACCTGGAAAAGGCCGCCTGAGGGCAACCATCGAACACATTTGATCCTGCATCTTGAAGCCCCACCGCACCCGGTGGGGCTTTTTCTTGTCACTCTGACAGGATTTCATCTTCATTTCGGCGACGCCACTGCTATCGAGATCACGGTTGTTCATCACTTAGTGGAATGAATTTGACATTTGATACCCCCTTGCCGCACCCTCGAGGATCAAATGTCAAATTCTTAAATTCCACTAGAAACAGAGACTTGCTAGTGGTCCTCAAGATTCCGACATTTGCTCTCGAGGGTGCTGCAAACGGAGGCAAATGTCGGAATCGGACCACCAGTGTCTGTCAGGTTCAGATTGAACCAGACAGACACTCGTTTCTTTTGCTTTCGTTTGTCTTTTCGGGAAAACCGGGTTCCACTTTTCCCTGACAAACTCTATCACCTGCAAGAAGGCCAGCCATGATCTCCATTCCTTTCATCACTCTCGACGTCTTTACCGTTGAGCGGTTTCGCGGCAATCCTCTGGCGGTTATTCTCGATGGGCGCGGGCTGTCGGATGTGACGATGCAGGCCATTGCCGCCGAATTCGGCTATTCTGAAACCACCTTCGTCCTGCCTCCGACAGACGCGGCCAATACCGCGCAGGTGCGGATCTTCACGCCTGTCATGGAAATACCCTTTGCCGGTCATCCCAATGTTGGCACAGCCATCGCCCTTGCCGGACAACCGACCTTGTTCGGCCAGTCCCTTGGCGATGATCCGCGCTTTGAGGAAAAAGCTGGTCTCGTCACCGTTCAGCTGAGCCGCGATGACAATGGTCTGGTGAACGCCCGCATCCGTGCACCCCAGCCTCTTTTCGTCAGCGGCCCGGTGGCAACGGCCGATCTGGCCGCCGCCATGTGCTTGGCTGAGAGTGACATTCAAACCGCAAACCATGCTCCGGCCTTTATTTCTGTCGGATTGACATTCATCGCAGCGGAGTTGACCGATCTCGCCGCCCTTGGCCGCAGCAAGCCTGATCTTGCCGCTCTCGGCCGTCTGGTCGAAATCCATGCCGACCAGGAAACGGATGGCGCGACCTTTCTCTATTGCCGGATGTCGGAAAACCATGTCCACGCCCGGATGTTTTCGCCTTTCGACAATGTTGCGGAAGATCCGGCCACCGGCAGCGCCTCAGCGGCACTTGCCGCCTATCTGGCGCAGCAGGCACCGGAAGCCGATCTTGACCAGACGCTGGTCATCGAACAGGGTGTTGAAATGGGCCGCCGCAGCCTGATAACAGTCACCGTCCAGAAAGTGGGCGGCACCATCATCCGAACCGAGATTTCAGGCCACGCTGTCACCGTCATGCAGGGAACACTCAGCATCGATCGTTGATCCACGCCATACAGAAACGGAAAATCAGCAATGCAATCAGGTCTGCGGGACGTATGGAAGCATCTGATCCCGGACGTGACGCCGATCAGTTCTTCAGAACAGACCCGCTCCGCCCTCGGCGCGGCGCTGGGCATTCTGGTGACCGGCGTCATCAGTGCTTTTTTGCTGGGATATTTTTTGCCGGAGCAAGCTGCAAGCCTGCCGGTGCTGATCGCACCGATGGGAGCCTCCGCCGTGCTGCTGTTTGCTGTCCCCACCAGTCCGCTTGCCCAGCCCTGGTCAATCCTGGGCGGCAATCTTTGCGCCGCACTGATTGGTGTAACCGTGGCGCAATGGGTGCCGGATCTGCTGCTTGCCAGCGCGCTCGCCATCGGCGGTGCGATTGCCGCGATGATTGCGTTGCGCTGCCTGCATCCGCCAAGCGGCGCCATCGCGCTGACTGCCGTGCTCGGCGGTCCGGGCATTCATGCGCTCGGCTATGGCTTCGTGCTCTGGCCGGTGGCTGGCAACTCCCTGCTGCTTCTGGCCAGCGCGCTGCTCTATAACCGGCTTGCAGGCCGTCGTTATCCGCATCGCGCCAAGCCTGCTTTGCCGCAAACGCCCGGCATTGCCGAAACCACAGGCTTCCAGCGCCGCGATCTCGATGACGTCCTGAAGGATTACGATGCCTTTCTCGACATCGACCGCGACGACTTGGAGGATATCCTGCGCCGCACGGAGCTGCGTGCCTATCGCCGTCGCAGCAGCCATACGACCTGCGGCGCGGTGATGATTGCGGGCATTGCCGCCCTCTCCCCGGATACGACGCTGAGCGAAGCGCTACACCGCCTGCGCCAAAGCCGCGTCAAGGCTTTGCCGGTGACCGCCGAAGACGCCACCATTCTCGGCATCGTCACCCAGACTGACCTGATGGACAAGGCGAGCTGGTCACGGGGCAAGCCGATGATCGGTCTTGGCCGACGGCTGGCGCTGGCCTTACAAGGTGCCTCTGCGCCAAACGGCACGGTCAAGGACATCATGACCACACCGGTGTGCACCGTCACGCCAGATGCACCGCTTTCTGAAGCCATCGTCACCTTTGCCGAAGCGGCGCTGCATCATTTGCCTGTGATCAACGCCCAGGCAAAGCTGATCGGCATGATCGCTCAAACGGATGTTTTGATGGCCATGGTGCAGGCCTCGAACCAGAAAGCGAAATAGGAAAAATCATTGAGAATGACCTTTCATATCGAGCCAGCAGCAAATTAAGGCCATAAAAATTCATTTCCATTCGCTTACGGGCGGTCCTGTTTTGGAGGAGAGGCGATGCTTTTTGTGATGGCGATCATGTTGGCTGCAGCACAAACGCCAGACTTCCCTGCCCCACCAACCCCCTGCGCGCAAGCCAAGGCGACCGATACCGCGCCAGCAGATCAACTCGAACTGCTGGACCAATTTAGAGCTCATCTTGCCAAGGCAGATCTGGAACGATTGGACCAGGCGCTTCCACGCAGCAGCAATGGTGGGATTGCCCAATGCGATGCTGTCGAGGGAAGTCGCGCATCATGCGAGGTAACGGCCTATATGCCCGCAATTGAAACCACTGGACTTATGGCTAAATATCTCGCCTTCATCTGCCCCAAAAAATTCTGAATGCAGTCATCCACCATAGTTGGTACACGGCGCTGTAGGCAGCGTAAAAAATTGCAGCGGTTTTGCGATAAACCACAGACCTCAAGCATGAAAAACGATCCTAAAGCTCGCACCACAGCTTAAGGCCGCACCAGCAGTGTTACAGTCCAAATAATAAAGGCCAGCACGGCAAGCTTCCAGAAGTCGCTGCGCTTTCGAAGGAATGGCAAGCCGAGCGGCCGGATCAGTTGCACGGCCATCGCCAGGATCAGAAAGGCGGATATTGCCTTGTTCATGTCTTTGGTTGCTACCTCTACGAAGCCAACGCATTTTAGCAGGAATAAAGCGCTTGTCCGCGGTCATACTGATATCAACGGGCAAAGGGAAGCAGGCTTTGCTTGGCCATCATATGGCGGTTTGCGCCATACCCCATAATACCAAGTCTCAAAGATGCTCACGCATCCTCGTCTTGAAGGCATTGCAAATATCTCAAACGCAGCAGAGGCTTGAGATATTTGCAAAGGGAATACCAAGAGTCATTTTCAATGACCCTTGGTATAGCTCGAAAATCACCTGCTGTAACGTCACAGTAACAACAGTTTGAGATATTTCATAAATCGACCCCATTCCGGGGAATAATGGCCCCACGCATTCCGCGCCCTGCCACGCTTGGCCTTCGCCTCGACCCGTTCCGAAGTGATTTGCATGACCCGAAACCTGCTTCCTGTTCTCTCCCTGTTGCTTGGCACGCTTTTTCTGTTCCTCGGCAATGGCCTGCACGGGCTGCTTCTGCCGGTGCGCGGCTCCGCCGAAGGCTATTCCAACGAGGTTCTCGGCCTGCTCGGCACGTCGTGGGCGGCGGGCTTTGTGCTTGGCTGTTTCATTGCGCCCAAGCTGGTGATGCGGGTCGGCCATGTCCGGGCCTTTTCCTGCTTCATCGCCATCATCGCCATCATTTCACTGATCACCGGCCTGGTCGTCGAGCAATATTCGTGGGTCGCCTTGCGAACGCTGACCGGCTTTTGCACCGCCGGCACCTCGATGATCATTGAAAGCTGGCTGAACGAGAGGGCCAGCAATGAGAGCCGTGGCTCGATCTTTTCCTTCTACATTTCCGTCACCCTGTTCGGGGTGGTCGGCGGCCAGATGATGGTGGCCTTCGGCAATATCCACACGCCGACCCTGTTCATGATCTGTGGCATTCTCTATTGCCTGGCCATGCTGCCCACCACCATGTCCAACGCCGCCTCGCCGCAGCCGTTGAAATCCGTCAAGCTGGATCTGCCGAAACTCTATCGAAATTCGCCGGTGTCCTTTGTCGGTATCCTGCTGATCGGCATCGCCAACGGCGCTTACGGCACTCTGGTGGCGGTGTTCGGGGCCCGCGTCGGCCTGCCGGATGTGATGATCGCGGGGATGTTGAGCATCACGATCTTTGCCGGTGCCGCCGCCCAGTTTCCAGCGGGCCGCCTGTCCGATCACACCGACCGGCGTTATGTTCTGGCCGGCATTGCCTCGGTCGCCCTGTTGGCCGCCCTGCTGATTCTGGTGATACGGCCACAGGCGGCCCTTATCCTGATTCCGCTTGTGGCGCTCTATGGGGCTGCGGCCAATTCGCTCTATCCGATTGCTGTCGCCCATGCCAATGACTTTGCTGACAGCGGCGATTTCGTCAAAGTATCCGGCGGACTGCTGCTGCTGTTTGGTATCGGTACGATTATCGGCCCGACCATTGGCGGTCCTGTCATGACGCTGTTCGGTCCCTATGCCTTGTTTGGGGTCACAGCCGTCGCCCATGCTCTGCTGGTCGCCTATGCGATTTTCCGCAGCCGGTTGCGCCCCACCCTCACCTCAGAGGAAAAAGAGAATTTTTCCACCGGCCATGGTCCGGTCTCGACCATGATGGCCACTCCGCAATCGGCGACACTTGACCCAAGGGCTGAACGCATGGACATCAGTGGTGAAGAGCCCGCAAACAAGGAGGCATGAGCCATGATGGAAGACCCCGATCGCCCACGCAAACCACCGGAACACGAGATCGGTTGCGACCTTTCTCTCCTGTCAGCAAGCGAACTCGAGACACGAATCACTTTGCTAAAACAGGAAATCGTCCGTCTCGAAACGGAAAAATCTAGCAAAATGGCGGGAAAAGCAGCAGCCGAATCGCTGTTTCGCCCTTTAAAGTAGCAGGTCATGGTTCAAAATATTACAGCTACGGATCATGGTAAAGATCGGCTCGAAAACCCTCCCACGCGGCGACAAGCAACGCCGTTTTGATCTATCCCGATGCAGTATTAACGCAATATTAAGCATTTTATGCGAATGTATAACCTGTCCGGTTCTTCTGGATTCAGACGGTTTCACCAAATGGCGATTTGGTCTGATTTTTCTCCCTGTTTTACCTTGAGAGCCGCTTTTGCGGCTCTTTTTTTATGCCTTTCGACTTTACCTAAAACTGTGGGAATTAACCCTTTCTTAAGAAACGACTTGCGCATTTGGGGTATTGGTAGCATCGTTCGCCCATGGAATTGGCGCTGGACTTCGTTAACCGCCGCGCTACGTCAATAAGTGATGCGTAAGACAGGGAAAATGTCGATGTCGGAACTTGGATTGAATACGGTCAGCTTTGCCGGGCGCGCGGCTTCGTCGTCGCAGTTCAAGGCAACCTATGCAGAGGGCATGGGGCTGGTCGAAGAAACCGCCGCATATCTTGACGGCCCCGGCCGTTCGGCTGCGAAGGTTCTGCCCCGCATGGCCTCCGTGCTCTATGCAGCCGAATCCATGCGCCTGACCACGCGCCTGATGCAGATGGCCTCCTGGCTGCTTCTGCAACGCGCCGTCAACAATGGCGAAATGTCGCGCGATCAGGTGATTTCCGAAAAGAGCAAGGTGCGCCTCGACGGCTTCAACGTCGACCGCAATGCGCCAGGCTGGAACGACCTGCCGGAATCCTTCCGCGACCTGATCGAACGCTCGCTGCGCCTGCAGAACCGGATTGCCCTGCTGGACCGCGAAATCTATCGCCCGAATGACACATCCATCGTGCCGGACAATGAGAACAGCGTTCAGGCCCAGTTGAACCTGCTGCGCACGGCCTTCAACGCCAACTGAGCGTCTTTGCTTAGACACCATGCAGACGGACGCGTTCTGCATGGTAATCTCGGATTTTTAAAACCCGGCCCTGCCCTGCAGAGCCGGGTTTTCGTTTTGGTACGCAGCAGACTTAACGTGTTACAGCGCCGTACAAACCAAAAAAGCCCGGTCGAGGACCGGGCTTTTTTGGAAGACATGCAAGCGATGACTTAGAGGCCGAGGCCGCCGAAACGCTTGTTGAACTTGGAGAGACGGCCGCCGCGGTCCATGAGCTGCTGGTTGCCGCCGGTCCAGGCCGGGTGCGACTTGGAGTCGATGTCGAGGTTCATGACCTGACCTTCGGTGCCCCAGGTCGAAAATGTTTCGTACTCGGTGCCATCGGTCATGACGACCTTGATCTTGTGGTATTCGGGATGAATGTTAGCCTTCATGACGGTCTTCCTGATGTGCCGGGGGGTCTATTTGCCGCAATTGCGTCAGCCGACCCAATTCAATACATGAAGCCGGAGACTGGTAATGTCGCGGGCTTCCCAATTTGATGGGCTGCCTATACATGAAGGTCGCGAGGATAACAAGGCCCCCAGCGCATAAGCTGGGATGGCAGGGGCGGAGTAGGGATCAGTGTCGGAAAACCAAGAACGCCAGGCAAAATCGAGCCGTAGCCTGAAGCCTCTCGCCAGGCTCAACCCTTACCTGATGCGGTATCGCGGCATGGCATTGGCCGCCCTGGTGTTTCTGGCTCTCGCCGCCGTCACCACGCTGGCACTGCCGCTGGCCGTGCGCCGGATGATCGACCACGGCATGGCCTCTGCCGATGCCGGTTTCATCAACAAGTATTTTGCCATGCTGATCGTTCTGGCGCTGATCATGGCCGCGTCCAGCGCGCTGCGCTATTATTATGTCATCACCATTGGCGAGCGGATCGTCTCGGATATCCGCCGCGAAGTGTTCGATCATGTCAGCCGCCTGTCGCCTGCGTTTTTCGACGTCAACCAATCCGGCGAAATCGTCTCGCGGCTGACAGCCGATGCCACCCAGATCAAATCCGCCGTCGGCGCCAGCGCTTCGGTGGCGCTGCGCAATATCATCATGTGTTTCGGCGCCATGGGCATGATGATCTATACCAGCCCCAAACTGTCGGTGATGGTACTGGCTGCCATTCCCGTCATCGTCTTTCCGCTGATTGCCTTTGGCCGCTCGGTGCGGCGCCGCTCCCGCCTTGCCCAGGACAGGCTGGCGGAGGCCGCAGCCTTTGCTGGCGAAAGCATCGGGGCTGCCCGCACGGTCCAGGCCTTCAACGGCGAGGCTGCTGCCAGCGCCCGTTACGGCGCTGCTGTCGAACAGGCTTACCAGGCCGCCCGCATCGCCACCCGCTCGCGCGCCATCCTGACCGGGGTTGCCATCACGCTTGTGTTCGGCAGCATTGTCGGGGTGCTCTGGTATGGCGCCCAAAGCGTGCTGGCCGGAACGCTGTCAGCGGGAACCCTGGGCCAGTTCCTGCTCTATTCCGTCATCGCCGCCTCATCGCTCGGCCAATTGTCCGAGGTCTGGGGCGAATTGATGCAGGCCGGCGGGGCCGCCGAACGGCTGACGGAACTGCTGGCTGAGGTCTCCGCCGTGCAATCGCCTGACCATCCAAAGCCTTTACCTACTCCCGCGCGGGGTGAAGTGTGGTTTGAGAATGTCGAGTTTTCCTATCCAAGCCGCCCGGGACGCTCCGCCGTTAAAGGCCTGAGCTTTGCCGTCGATGCCGGGGAAACCGTGGCGATCGTCGGCCCGTCCGGCGCAGGCAAAAGCACGATCTTCTCGCTGATCCTGCGCTTCTACGATCCGACAAGCGGGCGTATCTGTCTGGATGGAAGTGATCTGCGCGAGGTGTCAACGGAGGCATTGCGCGGCAGCATTGCTATCGTACCCCAGGACGTGACGATCTTTTCCGGCACGATCCACGATAATATTGCCTTCAGCTGCCCCGATGCCAGCCGCGAGTCAGTAATCGTTGCTGCCCGCGCCGCCCAGGCCACGGAATTCATCGACCGGCTGGACCATGGCTTTGACACACAGGTTGGTGAGCGTGGTATCACGCTGTCAGGCGGCCAGCGGCAGCGCATCGCCATTGCCCGCGCTATCCTGAAGGATGCGCCGGTCCTGCTGCTGGACGAGGCCACCTCGGCGCTAGATGCCGAAAGCGAGACGCTGGTGCAAAAGGCGCTGGACGAGTTGATGAAATCGCGCACCACCATCGTCATTGCCCACAGACTGGCCACCGTGCTGAAGGCCGACCGGATTCTGGTCATCGATGACGGCAAGGTGGTGGAACAGGGCACCCATCAAAGCCTGATCCAGCAGGGCGGCATCTATGCCCGGCTGGCCCGGCTGCAATTCCAGAGCGGAGCGCAGGATTTCCTGGCAGAAGCGAAGTAACCCATCAGGACGGGCGGGCCGCGAGAACATTGCGGCCAGCCACCCTTCCGGAAAACAGGCATCCGCCAAGAAACGTGCCTTCCAGCGCGTTATAGCCGTGCATTCCGCCACCGCCGAAGCCTGAAACCTCGCCTGCCGCATAAAGGCCAGGCACCGGCTCGCCAGACATTTCCAGCACCCGACCCTCAAGGTCTGTCTGCAAGCCGCCCAGCGTCTTGCGGGTCAGGATATGCAGGCGAACGGCGATCAGCGGCCCCTTGGCCGGATCGAGCAGCCGATGCGGTGCAGCAGTGCGCATCAGTTTATCGCCGAGATAGTGACGTGCGCCTCTGATGGCGGTGATTTGCGCATCCTTGCTGAAGGTGTTGATGATCTCCCGGTCCCGCGCCTCAATCTGGCGGCGGAGATGGGCAGGGTCCAGCCGAGCCTCACCGCTGATCGCGTTCATTTTCGCCACCAGTTCCTCCAGATCCGTGCTGACGGCAAAATCCTCCCCCCGCTCCATAAAGGCCAGGACCGGACCGGTCGGGCGCTTGCCAAGCCGCTTCAGCAACAGGCGGATATTGCGACCGGTCAGATCCGGGTTTTGCTCCGAACCCGACAGCGCAAATTCCTTCTTGATGATCGCCTCGGTCAGGATGAACCAGCTATAATCGCTGCCGCGCTCGCGCAGGATTTTCAGCGTGCCAAGCGTATCAAACCCTGGCATGGCAGGCGATGGCAGCCGATTGCCATCCGCATCGCACCAGAAGGAGGACGGGCCGGGCAGGATGCGAATGCCATGATCCGGCCAGATCGGGTCGTGATTCTTCACACCCTCGGTATAATGCCACATGCGGTCACGGTTGATGACACTGCCGCCCGCCTGCTCGGTAATGGCGATCATCCGCCCATCGACATGGGCAGGCACGCCGCAAACCATGGTGGCAGGTGGCTGACCCAACCGATCAACCGGCCAGTTCTGCCGCACCAGTTGATGGTTGCCACCAATGCCGCCGGACGCAACGATGACGGCCTGGGCGGAATAGGTGAAATCGCCAAAGGACTCACGGCTGCTCTTTTCGCCCCGCAAAACGGCATCATTGGCCAGCACTGTGCCGGACACACCCGTCACCCGCCCGTCCCGGCGCTCCAGCGCATCGACCTGATGGCGAAAGCGGAAGGTGATGCGCCCGGCCTCGGCCAGCGCCTTGGCCAATTTGAGAAACGGTTCCAGCACGCCCGGCCCTGTCCCCCAGGTGACATGAAAGCGCGGCACCGAATTTCCATGACAATCGGCAAGCTGCCCGCCACGCTCCGCCCAGCCGACCACTGGAAACCAGCGCATGCCCATCCGATGTAGCCATGCCCGCTTTTCGCCCGCGGCAAATTCCAAATAGGCCAGCGCCCAGCGCCGCGGCCAATAATCCTCGGGCCGGTCAAAGCCCGCCGAGCCAAACCAGTCCTGCTCAGCCAAGGCCAGACTGTCACGCACCCGCATCAAGCGTTGCTCGGGGCTGTCGATGAAGAACAAGCCGCCCAGCGACCAGAAAGCCTGCCCGCCGAGGTTCTGCTCCCCCTCCTGATCGACGACACAGACCGACAATCCGCGCCCCGCCGCCTCGGTTGCCGCAACCAACCCCGCCAGCCCAGCGCCAACCACGATCACGTCGAACTCGTCCATCACGCCCTCCCAAGCACAATTTCGCTGCCATTCTCTCCCTAGCAGAAAAAATTACTTTTACGCGAACGTCAAAATAGAGCAAGCGCAAGACAGGTTGTGCTCTTCAAAAGCTCTTGTTTGGCGAGAGGTTTAAAAGCTCCGATCGGGCGTGCAGTTCGCCTAACTTTGTCGCTCCTTTATTGGACATGGGAGCAGAAAATATCGGCAGGCGGACGAAGGGCAGAGCCAAGCGCCATACCCATTCATCTGCCCGTCTCACCGCTCCGTCAGCTTCAGCTCGATCCGTCGGTTCTGGGCGCGAGCTTCAGGCGTATCACCAGGAGCAATCGGTTGGAATTCACCGAAACCGGCAGCAGCCAGCCGGTCGGCAGGGACACCCTTGGAAATCAGGAACTTGACCACCGAGACGGCACGGGCAGCCGACAGTGCCCAATTGTCGGGATAGCGGCCATTGCCTGAGAGCTGGACATTGTCCGTATGGCCATCGACGCGCAACACCCAGTTGATATCGGGGGGAATTTCCTTGGCGAGATCGATCAGCGCATTGGCGAGCTTGACCATTTCCTCCTGGCCTTGCGGGTTCATGTCGGCACCGCCGGAGGGAAACAGCACTTCTGACTGGAAGACGAAACGGTCGCCGACAATGCGGATATTCTGCCGGTCCGACAGAATTTCACGCAGGCGTCCGAAAAAGTCGGAGCGATAGCGATTGAGTTCCTGCACCTTCTGGGCCAATGCCACATTCAGCCGCCGTCCGAGGTCGGCGATTTTCGCCTGTGAATTCTGGTCCTTAGCCTCCGAGGCCTGCAAAGCTTGTTCGACAGCGGCAATCTGGGCCCGAAGTGCGGCAATCTGCTGGTTCAACAGGTCGATCTGGCTCATGGCGCGAGCGCTGACCTGCTGCTGCTCATCGAGCTTGCCGCTCAACTCACCGATCTTCACCTGGGCCTGGGCTGAATTTCCAGCGCCTGTATCGAGCAGCGATTGCAAGCGGCTGCGTTCCTTCTCGGACGTATCCAGCGAGGATTGCAGATTGGCCAGCGCGTCTTCCAGGTCCTGCTTGCCGCCTTTTTCCAGCGCCAGCATTTGCGTCAATTCGGCAATCTGGTTGTTCAGCCGGTTCAGAACCTCGTCCTTGCCGGAAATTTCCCGGCTGAGCACGAATTGCGCCACCACGAAGACGGTGAGCAGGAACATGATGGCGATCAGCAGCGTCGACAAGGCGTCGACAAAGCCCGGCCAATAATCGGCGCCGCGATCCCGCTTGCGGTTGCGCCCCAGGGCCATGGTCTACTTGCTCCCGAGCTTGTCGTTCAGCCGATCCAGCGCCTTGCGCATGGCGCGGGTGTCTTCCTGCTGGGCTTCGATCCAGTCACGCAGCATTTGTTGCTCATTGCGCATGTTCTTCACTAGCCCCTGAATACCATCCGACAAACCGCTCAGTGCTGCCGCCGAACGGTCGGAGCCGGAGGCAGGCTGCTGGGCGATCTTTTTCATCTGTTCCAGCAAGCGCTCCATATCCTGGCCGGAAACACCAGATGGAAGCGGTTGATCGGAGCCGGTATCGGTGACGGAAGACAGCCAGTTTTCCAGTTCCGTATAGAAACGGTTCTGGGCGCGGCCAGCCTGCAAATCAAGAAAGCCGAGGATCAGCGAGCCGGACAGGCCCAGCAGCGACGAGGAAAACGCCGTACCCATGCCGGCGAGCGGTGCGGAAAGTCCGTTTTTCAGGGTTTGCAGCACATCGCTGCCCTGCCCGCCGGAGCCGGCATCCAATGTCTGGATAACATTGCTGATCGAACTGATCGTGCCGATCAGACCCCAGAATGTGCCGAGCAGGCCAAGAAACACCAGAAGGCCGATCAGATAGCGCGAGGTATCGCGTGCTTCGTCCAGCCTTGTGGCGATGGAGTCGAGAATGGAACGCAACAGCGTCGTCGAAAGGCCAGTGGAGCGGCGATTGCCCAGCAGTGAGCGCATCGGCGCCAGCAATTTCGGCTCGCGTCCGGACTTATCGGCCGTGCCGGAGCGCTGGAAATGGTTGAACCAGCGGACTTCCGAAATCAGCCCGACCACATGGGCAAAAATCAGAATGATACCGACGGCCAACACCCCGAGAATGAGACCATTCAGCCCCGGATTGGTGTAAAATGCCTGTTCGGCCTGCCGAAACAGGATGGCGGCAATGAAACCGACGAGGATCAGAAAGATCAGCATCGTCAGAATAATGGGTGCCGGGCTTGACAGTTTCGAGCCGTAACGGGCCGGTTCAGCGTCCGGGGCGTCCACATCCACATCCGTCATTGGCAGCACGTCTCCATTACAGGCAAGCGGTCAATCCCTTACGCGAACCACGAGCCAAGCCTCTGAAAGGCTCGGCCCAGGCAGCATGAAGTGGACGGAGGCTAGTTCAAATTCATGTCGAATTGAAGCGAAAACCGGCGCTTTTGCGAAAGCGCCGAAAAAGCCATGCTGGCGCTATCGCCGATCACGCCTTCGGCAAGGGCCGCTTGACCACGTCCAGCAGCGCCTTCTGGATATATTCATTGCCCGCGACAATGTCGCCACGGTCAAGACTATCGGTTCCACCCGACATATCGCTGACGAAGCCGCCCGCTTCGCGGATCAGCAACAGGCCAGCGGCGATATCCCAGGCATGCAGGCCGGTTTCCCAGAAACCGTCAAACCGGCCGCAGGCGACATAGGCAAGGTCCAGAGCGGCTGCCCCCATGCGGCGCACGCCGGCCACTTCGCCCATCACATGGCGCAGTTCCAACAGTGCCTTGCCGTGATTGCCCTTACCCAGATGCGGCATGCCGCAACCGATCACGCAATCCGACAGCGCCTTGCGGGCGCCAACGCGAATGCGGCGATCATTCAGGAAGGCGCCGCCACCCTTTTCGGTCGTGTAAAGCTCATCGGTGGCCGGGTTGAAGATCACGCCAGCGACGATTTCACCATTGCGCTCCAAGGCAATGGAGACCGCAAATTGCGGAATGCCGTGCAGGAAGTTGGTGGTGCCATCCAGCGGATCGACGATCCAGCGATGCGCGCCATCGGTCCCCTTGATCTCTTCGCCCTCTTCTCCAAGGAAGCCATAGGTGGGGCGGGCCTTCAGCAGGTCCTCGCGCACCAGTTTTTCAGCCTTCATATCGGCCTGGGAAACGAAATCGCCGGGGCCTTTGACCGAAACCTGCAAGTTCTGCACTTCGCCAAAATCGCGCGACAGGGATTTCCCGGCCTTGACGGCGGCCTGGACCATGACATTGAGAAGGGCTGAGCGAGCCATAGCGGTTTCCTTAGACTGAATGATGCAGCAGGCCGTCATCCGCGATCAACCGGATGGAGGCTGGGCGCGGCCCTTTTAGCGGCGTGCAAAGATTGAGCGGTTCAAGACCACAAAATCCGGCGCAATTCAAGTCCCTGCGCAATTCAGGGCGCGGCGGGTGGCTGATCCGGCACATCGGTGCCATCGCCGGGATTTTCATCCTTGTCTGCATCATTTTTGGGGACGCCATTTTGCATCTGCCCCCCGACTGGCGGCATGGAGACACCCGGAAGCCCGGTCGGGTCGATGGGCGGTGGCGTCACCGGCTTTGCAGCCTTGCTGATGATGTCGCTGACCTCGTCCCTGGCGCCGTTTTTGCCGGGCGTGGAGCCCTGCGCCTTCGATACCGGGCGGCCCAGCCTGCGCTGGCCGGTTCGGTATTTGTTGGCGGCTTCGATTGCCTGTTTCTGCTGGCTATCGGGCAAGCCCAAATAAAAATCCTCAAGGGCCGGATCGGCAAGGCCCGCCCGGCGCGACAACACATACCATTTCGCCGCCTCAACCGGATCAGGCCTGGTGCCCAGCGCCGCCACATAGACATGCGCCAGCCGGTTCTGAGCCGCGACATTGCCGCGATTGGCGGCAATCCGCAACCATTTGAAGCCCTGTTCCAGATCCTGCGGCCCGGCAATGCCGTTGATCAGCCAGATGCCGATATCAAGCTCGGCGGTATCAAACCCGGCACGCGCCGCCCGCACCAGCCATTCGCGCGCCAGCTTACGCTTTTCCGCCGGCACGTCCGGCAGGTTGCGATAGATCTGAGCGACGGCATATTGCGCATCCGCGATACCCTGTTCCGCCGATTGCTCGTAGAAAGGCAGCGCCAGCAGTAGTCCCTTCTTGCCGGGATTTTCAGAAACCAGCAATTGCGCCCAATTGAACTGGGCCGAGGCATTGCCCGCTTCCGCTGCCCGGCGCATATAGTCATCGGCCAGCTTCCGATCCGGCGTCACATACTGCCCTTCGATCAACATCAGCGCATATTTGAACATTGCCGCCGGATCGCCGTCCTTGGCGGCTTTGGCATACCAGAAGGCCGCTCCCTTCATGTCGCGCTTGACCGCCAGACCACGGGTCATCAACTCGGCAAGCAATGTCTGCGCGGCGGGATCGCCCTTCTCGGCAAGCGGCAGAGCATAGTCGAAAGCGGTGGCAAACAGCCCGCGCTGGAACGCGCCATAGGCAAGATCGACCTTGCCGGTATAGGGCTTTTCCGGCGGCAGATCCGGCAGCGGAATGCCCATGCGCTCCATCAGCGTAATGCCGCCGACCGGTCCCGCATCCTTGATACCCGGCCGCTGGACCTTGCCAGCATCCTCCCCCGACACCGGACCGGAAAGCTCGCTTGGCCTGATAAAACCATTGGTCCCATCAGAGCCCGGTGTGTTTTCGGGAGCCGTTTTATCATCGGGAGCGACCGGCACCTCGACATTGCTCCCCGGCTTTGGGCCTCGCCCTTGCTCGCCAGTCTTTTCCGATGGCGTCTCAGTGGCGGACTGATTGCCCGCCTCACCTGATTTGCCGTCATCCGTCTTTACCTCAGGCTTCGCCGCAGTGGGCGAGGATGCAGCAGGCGGAACCTGCGCATAAGCTCCGATATCCATGACCGTCGGACAAGCCAATGCCAAAACCAGGCTGGCACAGACGGATCGTCCAGGCAGCAACTGGAATTTAGCCAAACGGGGCAAGACAAGACGAGGTAGGGCAAATGTCATTGAGGCGTTCAATCCTCAAACCGTGGCGCTTTTTCGTCAAGCAAAGCATTTACCTGAGCAACCACGGTGGCGGCTGCCTCCGGATCGTCAAACACCGCCCTGGAGAGCGCCGCAAATTCCGCGCCGGTTTCAGCAACGGCCAGGGCCGATTGCGGATCTGAACCGCCCATGACGATGCAGGGGATCTCCACCATCGACGACCACCATTCGCCCAAGGCCAGGTTTTTCGAATGCGCTTCCGGCTTGATATCGCCGTCCAGCTTGCCAAAAAACATGTAGTCGGGGTCGGCATCGCCAGCCTCCAACGCATGGTGCCGGTCGCGGGCCGCACCGGAGCCGACAATCATCTTCGGGGTGAATTTTTCCACCGCCTCGGCCAGCGCCTCGACATCGCCGCTGATATGCAGACCATCGGCCTTGGCGCGACCGGCAACCCGGCTATTGTCGGCGATAATGGCAGCGGCACCCGCCGCCTGAACCAGTGGCACGACCGCTTCGGCCTGGGCCTGGAACGTGTCGTCATCGAAATCATATTGCGGGATGATCACCGAGGCGACATCGCCACCCTTCAAGGCATTGCCGACAGTCGTGGCAAGCATCTGCACATCGGCAATCTGCGGCGTGATAAGAACGAGCCGACAGCGGCTTTGGAACTTGGGCGACTTGGACATGGCGATTTCCGTCTTCTTCATGGCAAGAGCAAGGGAGGCGATCCGGGCCAAAGCGCCCTGCACCCTTTATATAGGGCATATAAGGTGCTGTAGCACGTCATGCCTGCGGCATGATTTTCTCTTTAAACCGATTGTGATTTAAAGAATGATGCCGAAGCCTCTGTTGCTCTCGTTTTTGTTGGCACTCTCTCTGCGGCGAAAGGATCTCGCCATGTTTGCAGGAAGTCGATAGACCGGACTGACGAAAGGATCAACACCAACTGTCAGAGACAGCCGCCGCCTTCTGGGGAAGATACCCATCCCTACAGATACCAGCACCCCAAGACACCATCGCGGAAATTCAGACATTCATGCTGCCAGATCTCTCATTCCTGCTTGCCGCTATTCCCGCCGTCGTGCTGGTCGGCCTGTCCAAGGGCGGCCTGGGCGGCGCTTTCAGTCTGCTTGGTGTGCCGATCCTGGCGCTCGTCGTGCCGCCGATGACGGCTGCGGCAATTTTCCTGCCGATCCTGCTGGTCATGGATATGGTCGCCCTGCACGCTTGGCGCCACCACGGCGACTGGCGCACTTTTTTCCTGCTTCTGCCCGGCGCCATTGCCGGGATCGCCTTTGGTTGGGCCACATCGGCGCTGATCCCGGCTGACGCCATGCGGCTGGTGCTCGGTGCCATTACGGTGGTGTTTGCCGGACGCTATTTTCAGCGCCGCCTGCGCGGCGAAGGCCATGATGCACGACCGGCAAAACCGCAGCGGGCCGTGGCTGCAACCGGATGGGGTACGCTGGCCGGTTATGGCAGCTTTGTCGCGCATGCTGGCGGCCCGCCGTTTGAAATCTATGCCCTGCCGTTACAGCTCGATCCAAAAACCTATACCGGCACCAGCGTGCGGTTTTTTGCCTGCCTCAACGCCATCAAGGTCATTCCCTATATGGCGCTCGGCCAGCTGGATTTCAGCAATTTCACCCTGTCGCTCAGCCTGCTGCCGGTGGCACTGCTGTCCACCATGGCCGGAGCCATGGTGGTGCGGCGCATGAAGGCGCAGACCTTCTATCCGCTGATCTATGCCATGACGCTGATTGCCGGACTGAAACTGTTTTGGGATGGTTTATTTTTCCTGTAATACGATGAGCCATTGAAGATGCGGCATCCTATTGCTTTTGCAAACATCTCAAGACTTGCGATAAGATATTTGCCACAGAAGGGGATTGCAAAATTGACGACAATCAAAATCCCGATAAAATTGCATTTTCGCATCGCACAATTGCGCTTGCCGGATGGCAGGATGTATCATAGCCTGCGCATATGACGACAATCGATCCATTCTCGGCTATTGCCGATCCCAACCGACGCCATTTGCTGGAAGAGTTACGCCGTGCACCCCGCACGGTGAACGATCTGGCCAAGGGCCTGCCGATCAGCCGGCCGGCCGTCTCACAACATTTGAAGGCCCTGCTGGATTGCAATCTGGTGACCGTCGCCACCCAGGGCACCAAGCGGATCTATTCGGTCAACAATTCCGGCTTCAACCGGCTGAACCTGTGGCTGGACCAGTTCTGGAATTGACGGTGGGATCGATTAGGGTCGATTAGCGCACGGACCGTGCCTGACAATAACGCCGTGCCAATTTCGTCATGGCAGGCGCGAATATTTCGTTCCAGACAGCGGCTCTCAGCAGTCTCTATCGTTTATAGCACCGCGCGTTTTATAAATCGTACGGAGCGATTCCACTCCCGAAAACAGCCCAAGAAAAAGGCCCCGAAGGCAATCGGCGCTTCGGAGCCTGGTTTCGCTCAAGAGCGGCAATGTTTTGGCGCTCCTGGATTATGGAAAGAGTATCAAGACAGTGGCGGTAACGCTAAATCACCGTGCGTTTTGTAAAACGCACACAGTAAGTGAGACAAATAATCCGCCACCTGACGATGCAAAGGGCCTGTTGGCTGTCTGAAATCCTTAAATCGGGCCCGATTTAAGGAGGCATCATCCAGCCTTTAATGTCGTGTCGACTTCAGGCGCTCCATTTCATCCTTGAGGCGCAATTTGAGGCGCTTGAGTTCCAGAATTTCCTTGTCGTCGGTCGAGGGAGAGGAAAGGGCGGCATGTAGTTTCTCCTCCAAAACTCCATGCTTCTTGGCAAGCGATTCAATATGAGCCTGAATGGTCATTTGATTCTATCCTTCCTTTTCAACCTCCAGCATCCATCGCTGGAGCTTCTTGGTTTGCGACAGCAGTGTGACACGATCGATCGCCGATGTCTAAGGCGAAAACCTGAATTTATGAGGGCAATTTCATGTTGGCACAGGTGACGCTTTCCACCTCGGGTCACTTCCGTGCGTTAGGCCTCTCTAAATGCAAAGAAAATTGATGCGCATCAAGACGCACCCGATCCCGATGAAATTATGCGAAAGGGCTAACTTCCCGTTACCGACGTTTGGTGATAGGAGCTTGCGCCATTCCACCATGCATCAGAAATAGATGCAGCCAGCGACAAGATGGGGACAGACGGATGCCGGATCAGGACCACGCGGATACAAGGCTTCAACTCGCACGCCTTCGTCAGGAACACGAGGATTATGATGCTGCGATCAACGCCATGGTTCAGGTCGGCTGCGATGCCTTGCGGATCCAGCGGATGAAGAAGAAAAAGCTTGCCATCAAGGACAGGCTGACCAAACTGGAAGATCAGCTCATTCCCGATATCATTGCCTGAGAAAAGGGTGCCGCCGATGCAGGATGAAAGACCGCCCGTCGCCATCATCATGGGAAGCCAGTCCGACTGGGAAACCATGAAGAATGCTGCCGATACCCTGGACGCACTTGGCGTCAGCTACGAGGCCCGCATCGTCTCGGCCCATCGTACCCCCGACCGCATGGTCGCCTTTTCAAAGGGTGCCCGCGACGAAGGCTTTCAGGTGATTATCGCCGGAGCTGGCGGCGCCGCCCACCTGCCCGGCATGGTCGCCTCGATGACGGCGCTTCCGGTTTTCGGCGTGCCGGTCCAGTCAAAAACCATGTCCGGCCTCGACAGTCTCTATTCCATCGTGCAGATGCCGGCCGGTATTCCAGTCGGAACGCTCGCCATCGGCCGGGCTGGCGCCGTCAATGCCGCACTGCTCGCAGCCAGAGTTCTGGCCTTGCAGGATGCCGATCTCGCCGACCGGCTGGACGACTGGACCGACAACCAGACTGCCGCCGTTGCCGACTATCCCACCGACGAAGCTCCCTGAGGCTTATAAACTGTACGGATCACACGCGTGAAGACCATTGGAATTATCGGCGGCGGCCAGCTTGGCCGCATGCTTGCCATGGCCGCAGCAAGGCTGGGGCTGAAAACCATCGTGCTGGAACCGCAGGCCGACTGTCCGGCCGCCCAGGTTGCCAACCGGCAGATCATCGCCGATTACGCTGACGAGGCAGCCCTTGCCGAACTGGCCGCCCACTGCGACGTGGTCACCTATGAATTTGAAAACGTGCCGGTCGCCGCCGCCGAAGCCCTGGCGCGCACCGTGCCGGTCTATCCCCCTGCCAAGGCACTCGCCGTGTCCCAGGACAGGCTGAGCGAAAAGCGCTTCCTCAACGACAATGGCATTGCCACCGCCCCATTTCGCACCGTCGACAGCCAGACGGACCTGGAGCAGGCATTGGCGGAATTCGGCGGCGAAGGCGTGCTGAAAACCCGGCGCTTCGGCTATGACGGCAAGGGCCAACGCGTCTATCGCAAGGGGGACGATGCCAGCGGCGGCTATCAGGCACTGGGTGCCGTGCCGTTGATTCTCGAAGGTTTCGTGCCGTTCGAACGGGAAATCTCGATCATCGCCGCCCGTTCGATATCAGGCGAAATCGCCTGCTACGATCCAGCCGAAAATATTCACCGCGACGGCATCCTGCACACCTCCACCGTGCCTGCGTCGATTACGCCGCAGACCGCCGCTGCCGCCAAAAGCGCTGCGGAAAAGCTGCTGAACGGCCTCGATTATGTCGGCGTGGTGGGTCTCGAACTGTTCCTGATGGCCGATGGCAGCCTGATCGCCAATGAAATGGCCCCCCGGGTCCACAATTCCGGACACTGGACGGAAGCTGCTTGCGTGATCTCGCAATTCGAACAGCATATCCGCGCCGTTACCGGGTTGCCGCTGGGCGATCCGGCCCGCCACGGCGATTGCGTCATGACCAATCTGATCGGCGACGACATTGAGGCTGTTCCAGATTGGATGGCGAAATCCGGTGCGCTCGTCCATCTCTATGGCAAGGCTGAAGCACGGCCCGGCCGCAAAATGGGACATGTCACCGAGGTCAGGAACCGGGAATAACCTGCCATCAACGGGCAAAATGCCTGGTTTTCCGGTTGACATGCCGGGTTAAGCCGGGGTATGTGCCACCAACCCTGAAACAGCGCGCCCAGCGGTGCGTTTTTCGTCGATATACATCCCGGCGGAACCAGACGGTTCCCTGGCAACCATGCGGATCTAAAAATGAAGATCAAGAATTCGCTGAAAGCGCTTAAGGCACGTCACCGCGACAACCGTCTGGTTCGCCGCAAGGGCCGCGTTTACATCATCAACAAGCAGAACCCGCGTTTCAAGGCCCGTCAGGGCTGATCGAAATCTCTCCTGCGGGAGAGCGGCATCACCTCGCTGTGATGTCTGGACTTCGGTAAATCGCAGAATTCGGTTTGAAACAGAGCGCATGCACGGTAGATTACCTGCATGCGCTCTGTTCGTTTGTTCACTCACCTGATTCTCACGGCCTGTATTCTGGTTGCCAGCGCCCTCGCCGGGCCTGCCGGCAAGACGTTTGCGCAGGACATCACTTTTGCGCAGGACGGGCCAGACGCGGCACCCAGCCAGCCTATGCCGCCTGCCCTGCCCTTCACGCCGGACCTTCAAAAGCCTGAGCCGAACCATCCTGAGACGGGTGAGCCGAGAGCGGACAAGGATGGCCAGCCGCCGTTATCTCCACAGCAAGACCCATCTCCGCAGCAGGGCGAGGTTGAACGCCTGGAAGACCGCAGCGACACAGCGGCGCTGTCTGGCAAGCCGGCGGACGAATTGCTGACCCAGCTGAGACGCGAACGCCAGCCGGGAGCCGCCAAGGCGATTGCCGCTGCCGTGATGGCGGATTGGTCGAATTCCGGTAGCCCCACCGTCAATCTGCTGATGCAATGGGCCGACAAGGCGATCAAGGACAAGAAAAACGCCGCAGCACTGGACTTCCTCGATCAGGCGATCGTATTGCAACCCGATTATGCCAATGGCTGGGGTCACCGCGCCAGCCTGCATTATAGCCAGGGCAATTACCGCAAGGCGATTTCCGATCTCAATCACGTCTTGGCCATCGAACCGCGCCATTTCGGCGCGCTGGAAATGCTCGCCAATATTCTGGCAGAGACCGGTAGCGACCAAAAGGCGCTGGAAGCCTGGCAGCGCTACCTCGCCATCTATCCCGCCGACCGCGCCGCCCAGAGGACCGTGACCGAGCTTTCCGAGAAACTGGCAGGCGCCCGGACATAATTATGATGTGCGAGGGACATCCAACGCGATTTGCGGAGATGGATGGTGGAATGCGCAAAATCGAAGACTATCTACCTTTCACGCTCCACCGCGCCCTATGCTCCATCAAGCAGCTGAAAGACGCTGCTGTTTCAAAAATTTTCTGTGTCAGTTCACCCTATAGCGAGTCGGCTTCATGAAATGACGCAGCAGGAACCCATATCCCATGCCTGCAATCTTGATCCTTGTCATTATCATTACACCTCTGATTGTAGCCTGGTTGTTTTCCACAGTCAAAATAAGACAGATCACTGACGACAATCCGAATATTGGCACGCTCGTCCCGATAAGAGACAGCCACCTCAACCTTCTGCATATTCCGGCATCTGAAAGCGCCGATCTGCCGCCGCTGCTGTTCATTCATGGCGCCAGCGGCAATCTGCGCGATCAGGCCGAGGCCTTTCGTCCGGCACTTGAGGGACGCGCGGATCTGATCTTCGTGGATCGGCCGGGCCATGGCTATTCACCGCGTGGCGGACCGGAAAACAACACACCCGATGGCCAAGCCAACGCCATTGCCGAGGCCATGGACGCCCTTGGCCTGTCACGGGCCATTATCATCGGCCATTCCTTTGGCGGTGCTATTGCGGCAAGCTTTGCTGTTCTCCATCCAGAAAAGACGGCGGGTTTGCTCTTTCTCGCCCCTGCCACCCATCCGTGGCCCGGCGGTGTCGATTGGCATTATCATCTGACCGCAACACCAATCATCGGCCCCCTCTTTGCCCGCACCCTTGCGCCCCTGGCAGGGCTTGCCAAGATGGATGGGGCCATCGGGGCAGTCTTTGCTCCCAATCCAAGTCCGGATGATTATATCGCCCGAACCGCCCCTACCCTGGTTCTGCGGCCCAGCACCTTCCGTCACAATGCCATCGACGTGTGCGGCTTGCACACCTATGTCACCCGCATGTCACCTCGCTACCCGGAAATACGGACGCCCACCGTGATCGTCACCGGTGACCGTGATGCCATCGTTCTGGCTGATATTCACTCAGTCGGTCTTGCCCGCGACATTGCAGGCGCCGAGCTTATCTGGGTGCGACATTTAGGACACAAGCCGGACTATTGCGCCACAGACCTTGCCGTTGCCGCCATTGAAAAAATAGCCGGCCACGACCGTGATCTTGGGTCTTTGGCCAGGAAAATCGGTGACGCTCTTGAAATGTCAACAAACTGATAAAATTGACAGCTACTTAAGAGCTCGATAACCACCGACATTGGCTATCTACAACCAAGAGGATTGTGTTGTTGACATCACAATCAAATTGGCGCAAAACTATAGGCATAATAACAAACCAATTTAGAACTACAATATTATCAAAGACGAATTTATAGTCTATTTATATTTCTGAGTTATTAAATAATTTATAAGTAATAAAGTCGCCCCTCCCAAGGCGGCTTTATTATTTTGATCTATCGATATTACGAGGGAATTTTTATAAATTCCTAATATTAGGAAATACTGCATAATCCCGCGAAGCGATGGAATTTCACAATGGAATGGTGCCGTAGTCTCAAAGCATGACGGCAGCGGCCCTGGATTTTAGAAAACCCAGGACACGTCATCTATTGCTGTTCCCACCGGATTTTACCCAGATCGAATCGCAGGTTTCAGCCCGCTCAATCGCCCTCTGGCAGAGCCATGTGACGAAAAACGCCGCCCGTCATCCATGACAAGCGGCATTAGAATTTCTCGGATACATGGACGGTCAGAACGGTCACTGAAGGTGACCCCTCACATTCCCTTTTAAAATACCTCTACGGCATAAGGGCCTTCAAGGCGAGGATACGTCAGCATCTTCGCCTTGCGGGGCTTAGCAATGTCAGACGCCAGACAGGCCATCCGGACCGATATAGGCGATGCGCAGCATATTGGTGGCGCCTGGCGTTCCCAATGGCACACCAGCGGAAATGATCACCCGGTCGCCCGGCTTGCCAAACTCTTCCGAAACCACGATGCGGCAGGCCCTGTTGACCATATCATCCAGATCGGTTGGCTCTTCGGAAACGACGCAATGCAGGCCCCAGACCAGCGACAGACGGCGGGCCGTCTGAACCACCGGCGATAGCGCCAGAATCGGCACTTCCGGACGCTCACGCGAAGCGCGAAGCCCGGTATTGCCTGACGACGTGTAACAGACGATGGCCGTCAACTTCAGGGTCTCGGCAATCTGGCGGGCCGCCAGCGAAATCGCGTCAGCGCCGGTTGCTTCCGGCTGCGGGCGCTGGGCATAGATAATGCCGGGATAGTGCGGTTCGCGCTCGATGGTGCGGGCAATCGACGCCATGGTCGAGACCGCTTCGACCGGATACTGGCCGGAAGCAGATTCAGCCGACAGCATGATGGCATCGGCGCCTTCGAACACGGCTGTCGCCACGTCGGAGACTTCGGCACGGGTCGGAACCGGCGCTGAAATCATCGATTCCAGCATCTGGGTGGCCACGACCACCGGCTTGCCTTCACGGCGGCAGGCGCGAATCAATTGTTTCTGGATGCCGGGAACGGCCTCCAGCGGCATTTCCACGCCAAGATCGCCACGCGCCACCATCAGGGCGTCCGACAGTTCGATGATCTCGTCGATCCGTTCCAGCGCTTGCGGCTTTTCGATTTTCGACATCAGCCCGACCCGTCCGCGGGCGATCTTGCGCACCTCGGACAGATCCTCGGGACGCTGGATGAAGGACAGCGCAACCCAATCGACGTCATTGGTGGCCAGAACAGCATCCAGATCGGCGCGGTCCTTGTCGGTCAGCACGCCGGTGGCGAGGATCGTATCGGGCAGGCTGACGCCCTTGCGGTCGGAAATCTTGGTACCGGACACAACGCTACAGACAATGGTCTTGCCGTCGCATTTTTCAGCACGAAGATGCAGCTTGCCATCATCGATCAACAGGCGATGGCCAACCTTGACGGCCTCAAGGATTTCCGGATGCGGCAGATAAACCCGGTTTTCATCGCCAGGGGCCTCGTTGCTGTCGAGGGTGAAGGTCTGGCCGGGCTTCAGTTCCACCGAGGTATTGGCAAATTTGCCGACCCGCAGCTTGGGGCCCTGCAAATCGGCGAGAATGCCGATCGGACGCCCGCAAGCAGCCTCGACATTGCGGATACGCTGGATCAGCGTGCGCATCACATCGTGGCTGGCATGGCTCATGTTGATACGGAAAAGATCGGCGCCAGCCTCATGCAGCTTGCGGATCATGGCTTCATCTTGCGAAGCCGGTCCAAGCGTTGCGAGAATTTTGACTTTGCGGTTACGCTTCATTGCTTCTGGCCTTCCTGCGTGCCGGGCGTGTCGGACAACTGAACCATCCAGCTCCCCTGGCGGCCCGTGTCATATTCCTTGAAACCCATTTGCTGGTAACCGCGCTTGAAACAATCCCCGACGCCAACGATCTTGAACTCGTTTTCCGCCACACACATGTTGACATTGCCGGTCCAGCGGCCACCACGGGCGGCATCTTCTGCGTAGAGATAATAGTAGCGCGATTTCAGCTCGCCTTCGATCAGCGTTGCGCAGGTCGAAGCGGGGACTTGCCACCAGCCCTCGCTGATCCAGCCTTCCGCCGCCCGGTAGCCAATGGCCACGCCGACGAGATTGGCCGAACCATTGCAAACGCGAAAATCCGCCTGCGCGGGTGCGGCATAAGCAATCGGTGAAAATACAATGGTCAAAAACAGGCCGAGACGTGCAAGACGCCCGGAACCTGTAACGGAAGAGAGTGTGTTGGAATGAGGCACGGCTTCCGACGGAACTCCATTTTTCTGTGTTGCCTTCTTGCGACTATGGACCAAGAAAGTCAACGCAAGTCTAATCGATTGTAATCCCCACGTGGATGATGAGGGGTGAGTTTGACTGTATGGTGACGCTAGCACGCTTCTAAGCGAACCAGATCCTTCTCGCACCGCAGGCCTGAACCGCAATAGCAGATATCACACGAATGATCATAAGGCGTTAAGCGACATTGAAGCATCCTTTTAAATCCGCCTGCCGCAGAATTCCTTAAATCCAACCCGATTTAAGGAATTCTGCGGCAAATTTGAAGTGCGACGGCATCTTTTGTGCATTTGATGAAACCCGTAAGTCTCAAGCCTTGAAAAACAGGGGATAATCCTGCTTCTGCGCGGCAACCGGTCCAAATTCGACCCAGGAGCCCTCTTAGAATAAAAAGAGATCTCCTAGAATAATCGGCGAAAGATGCTTCACACGCATCCCCCATAATAGCCAATCCCATCACATAAATGTGTCAGCCATGAATGACTTCAAACCCTATGAGACGATAGCCGGCGACAACAGCCTGGGCCTCGTGCTGCTTGCCGATCACGCCATGAACCGGCTGCCTCCGGCCTATGGAACACTCGGCCTGCCCGATAGCGCCTATCAGCGGCATATCGCCTATGATATTGGCGTGGAAAGCCTGACCCGCCAATTGGCGGCGCGGCTCGGCGTGCCTGCTGCCATGTCCTGTTTTTCCCGGCTACTGATCGACCCAAACCGGGGCGAGGATGACCCGACCTTGGTCATGAAGATTTCCGACGGCGCGGTCATTCCCGGCAATCACCCGATCAGCGCGCAGGAATGGCAGTATCGGGTGGAAAACTTCCATCGGCCTTACCACCATGCTGTCGAACGCTTGTTGACTGAGACCGCAGCTGCCAGCGGCAAGGCACCGCTGGTGCTGTCGCTGCACTCCTATACGCCTGCCTGGAAGGGCGTGCCCCGCCCCTGGCATGCCGCCGTGCTCTGGGACAGCGATGAGCGCGCCGTGCGACCGCTGATCGACGCGCTCAGTCTGCCGGGGGACATTCTCGTCGGCGACAATGAGCCCTATGACGGTGCTTTGAAGGGCGATACACTCTACCGCCATTGTATGATTTCAGGCATGCCCCATGCGCTGCTGGAAGTGCGCCAGGACCTGATCGGCGACGAAGCCGGCATCGCCGCCTGGGCAGACCGGCTGGAGCCGATTTTTGCCGCATTGAACGGCGATCCTGCCCTTCACGAATGGCGGCAATTTCCATCCCGCACCGGACCTTACCCGGCCTTCGAAAAATGATCGGACAAGAGATGAGCGAACTGACCAAGGAACAGCAAACCGAACTGGAAGCAGCGGCCTTTCGCCGTCTTCTGGCGCATTTGCGTGAACGCAGCGATGTGCAGAATATCGACCTGATGAATCTGGCCGGGTTTTGCCGCAATTGCCTGGCCAATTGGTATCAGGACGCCGCCGACGCCAAGGGGGTCGAAATGACCCGCGACGAGGCGCGCCATCACGTCTATGCAATGCCCTATGAGCAATGGAAATTGCGGCATCAGAAACAGGCCAGCGAGGCCCAGAAGGCGGATTTCGAAGCCTCACGCCCCCAAGACGAGCCTTAAGAGCAGCTATAGAAATAGCACCGGAGACGGATAATTTTACCCAGCCTTCCTCACGACATCATGGAGGTTTCAAGGTATTATCCAATCCCGACAAGGTTTTACCTGATATTTCGCAGACCCATCCGCCTAGGCCCGGGGCTTTGCGCCATGCAAAAGAACTTGACGTGGCGCAGAGTTCACGGCACGTCACCCCCACTCAAATGACCATCCCCAGCAAGGAGATCCCCATGTCTGATGCTCATGGCGTCGCCCGTGACCAACTTCGCGCTTTTGTCGAGCGCATCGAACGCCTTGAAGAAGAAAAGAAGACCATCGCCGACGATATCAAGGACGTCTATGGCGAAGCCAAGGGCATGGGCTTCGACACCAAGATCCTGAAAAAGGTTATCGCCTTGCGCAAGAAGGATGAGCAGGAGCGGATGGAGGAAGACCTGATCCTCGACACCTATCTTCATGCGCTGGGAATGATCGAGAACCCGCCAGAAGGCTGAAACATCGGACCGGAAGTTTAGAACCGGCCTTCGGAAACCTCCGGTCCGCAAACAAAAACTGCTACAGCGCCATGCGCCTATATGGCGCACAAAGGTTCGCTGTAGCGCTTTATATCTGCTGCATAATTTTCTCTCTAAACCAATTCCCGTTTAAAGAATTATGCAGTAGCCCCCTCTTTAGGGGCCTGAACAGCTTCTCCCTCTTGAAAAAATGCGACGGGAGATGCGAGACCAATAAAGCCTTTACCTGAAGATAGGAAAAAAACCGCGGTTACGCGGGTTTTTTATGTAGGCCAGTCCGAAGGAAGGCTCGATATACTTACCGGACCGCGCCGAAGCGGCCTGGATCGATGGCCTGGGCGCCGGGGGTAAAGCCGGTCTGCGATGCCTCGACCGGTGCGGTGATGGCCTGGGTCACCACACGGCCACCGCGACCGGCTTTGTTGGGAACGGGATTTGCCGAAGGCTCAATCCGGTTCTTGTTCATCGCCCATTGCGAAATCATCGTGCGGGTCAACTCGGTGCCACCCGTCAGACCACGGCTGGCTGCATCCGCTTCACTGGGTCCAGGGCGTCCGCCCTTGACAGGAAGCGAAGCTTCACCTGCACGGCTTGCCGATTTGGGCTGGTCAAAAACATCGCCAAACTGGCCCGCACTCGGCTTGGCGCGGGACGGCTGCGCAAGCGAAGCAACCTGTTGCTGGCCCTGAGTAGAGGTTTTAGCTTGAGCGGGAAGCGGTCCCTGGGTGAGAACGGCGACGGCTTTCGGCTGCACCGCCGGGACGACGACAGGCTGAGGTCTCTCAGTGGGAGCCGCTGGCCGAACTTCAGCAACCGCTGGAGCAACGGAAGGCGCTGGGCGGTCACGCGGGATCACCACGGTCTTCAGCGGCGCGCCATCCTGGCTCTGTTGCAGTGCCTCGGCGGCAGCTGGAGAGAGCATGGCTTCTTCGACCGTGGACGGCTCGTCGCTCACCTGTGGACGCTGTTGCGGCAGAGTTGCCGCCATGGCATCGGCAAGCGCCGGACGGCCAGCTGGGACCGGAATATGCTGGGCAATAGGGTTACTATCATCAGGCGATCCAAGCGACGCGGTCATGACAGGCTCGGCGTCACCCTTCATACCACGTGGCCCAAGCAGGGTCGGCACGGGAACCTTGTATGCGGCCAAATCTTCATAGCCGCTTTGCTGCGCGGAAGCGTCACCCGACGGATTGCCCGCAACTTTCTGCAGAGCATCCTCGGCAGCATTGCGCCCGCCAGGAGAATAAAGCGCCACAGCCAGACTATCGTCACCCTGGCGCAGGGAAGGACGCGATTGCGGAACGGGAGCAGCGATATCAGGCGCTGCGGAGGCCACAGCCACAGGCATCGGACTGGTTGGCGTTGGATTGGTCAGCTCGGCAGGTCTTGGCGTGGCGGCGGGAGCCGATGCCCGCACCGGTGCGGCTGGGGCTGAATCTTCGTCGCCCTCGTCCTCATCACCGCTGCCAAACAGCATGGCCATCAGATTTCGCGGCCTGCCGCGCGGCGACGATTTATTATCCGCCATCAATATTTGTTCAGACCCCAGTCGTTTCTTATATTCCTCCATCGCCACCTGATAGCCGGGAAGCGGCTTGCCGTCGGCGGGAATATGCAGGGTCTTGCCATCGGGGAACATTCGTACCAGCTCGCTGCGCGGAACGCGCGGCCAGGAGCGGACGCCCGCCACATCCATATGCACGAAAGGCGAGCCGGAATTGGGATAATAGCCCACGCCGCCCGCCTGGAATTTCATGCCGATATCACGCAGGCTTTTCAGCGGCACGCCAGGGATGAAGAAATCCATGGCGGTGCCATTCATGTGCTGGCTTTCCTTGGCGACGCCGGAAGAGCGCGAACGCAGCATGGCATTGGTGGCCGGTGAGCGATAACCGGAAACGACATAGATATAACCGCTGGCGCCCGCCTTCTGATAAACCGACCAGACGAGGTCGAACAGGCGCGGGTCCATCTTGGTCGCTTCGTTGCGACGCCAGTCGCGCACAATATTGTTGAGCTGCTGCAAGCCCTTGGGATCGTAACGGCCATTACGCTTGAAGGTGATTTCCTGCTTCTCGCCGGTATGGACGAAAAGGATTTTCAGCGAGCGCGTTTCCGCAGCAGCAGAACCGGTCGTGGCATAAAGGGCGGAAAAGGCGATCGTCATCAGGACCAGAGCCGTCAGGAACAGCTTGGATATGTTCGCCCAAATCATGGCCGTGCGGTCAACCCGCCCAGGCCCTGAGGGCGATACAAATGCACCAGATATCCGCAAAATCCGTCCCCGTCAGAAAAGTCACATCGCTCGTTTATCACATGACTGTGAAATACGGTATCCACATGGCAATTTTGCCACATCGTTCAAATTGATTCATATATGGTGAACCAATTCATAACAACCCATTGACAACCAGTAATCAATCATCCTTACCCGGGGGTTAACAACTATCGAACCAGCAGGCGTTTCTGCGGGACACACGATATTGTCATCCCGCACTGTCCGATGCGAAAACCGGCGCCCTTATAGCCCAAAATGCCAACGCCGCCCACCCTTTCAGGTGCGCGGCGTGTTCAAATCTTCAGCCGGGCGCTGAAACAAACCCGGATATCACCTTTTTCAGGCAGCGTGCTTCTGCGGATTATCCGGGTCGATCCCGTAATCCTTCAGCTTGCGATACAGAGTCGAGCGACCGATTCCCAGCTTGCGTGCCACCTGGCTCATCTGACCCCGATAGAATTTCAGCGCGAAACGAATCAGTTCTTCCTCGATTTCCGCCAATTGCCGGACATTGCCGCTCTCGTCGATGCTGACGATGACATTGTCCAATGCCACCGGGCGCGGATCCTCGGCGCGGGGGGCCGGGAGCCGGTCGATAAAGGCCAGTTCCGGCCGGTCTGCGCCGCGCGGCGCCACCTGTTCCGGCTGGCTTTCCGCCGTGCCCGGTGCGCCCGTCCAGAATTTCTCCTGTGCCAGACCACCTGGGATCTGTGCGAGGATCTGCGGGAAATCGCTTTCCGTCAGATCCGTGCCTTCGGCCAGAATCACCGCCCGGTAAATGGCATTTTCCAACTGACGAATATTGCCGGGCCAATCGAAGGCCGTCAGCAGCGCAAGTGCGCCAGCACCCAGCGACAGGGTACGGGTCAGACGCTGCTCCGCCGAGAACCGTTCGGTAAAGGCGCGCGCCAGGAAGGGAATGTCCTCCTTGCGGCGGCGCAGGGCGGGAATGGTGATGGGGAAAACGTTCAGGCGGTAATAAAGATCTTCGCGGAAGCGGCCAGCCTTGACCTCTTCGATCAGATCCTTGTTGGTGGCCGAGATCAGCCGCACATTGACCTTCTGGGTCTGGCGGGCGCCGATAACCTCTATTTCGCCTTCCTGAACGGCCCGAAGCAGCTTGACCTGGGTATCGAGCGGCAATTCGCCGATCTCATCGAGGAACAGCGTGCCGCCGTCGGCCTCGGCGAATTTGCCGATATGGCGTTCGGTCGCACCGGGGAAGGATCCCTTTTCATGGCCGAACAGAATGCTTTCCACCATATTGGCGGGAATGGCAGCGCAATTGACCGTGACAAATGGCCGCGAGGCGCGGTCGCTGCCCGACTGGATGGCCCGAGCGACCATTTCCTTGCCAACGCCCGATTCGCCTTCCAGCACCACAGGGATATTCGACTGGGCCGCACGGCGCGACAGGTCGATGACCCGGGTCATGGCCGGGCTTGCCGAAATAATATCGGAAAAATGCACAGCCCCGGTGCGTGACCGGCGTGCAGGCCGCGTCTTGGCGTCGCGCTGGTCGACACGCAGCGCATTGCCAATGGCCGATGCGATTCGCTCCGGCGAGACCGGCTTGACGACGAAATCAAAGGCGCCAGCCCGCATGGCTTGCACCACAGTATCGATGCCGCCCTGACCGGTCTGGACGATGACAGGCACTTCCGCCTCCTGACCGCCGATGGCGACCAGAAAATCGAGGCCGGATACGCCCGGCATCATCAAATCCAGCAGGATGACGGAAATCTCCGCCTTATGCTGACGGAAATAGGCAAGGCCTGCCTCTCCGTCCTCGGCCAGATGGGCAACATGCCCCTGGCTTTCGACAGCGGCCTTCAACAACCGGCGTTGAACCGGATCGTCATCGACAACGAGAATATGAGCGGTCAATTTTAGCTCCCCGAGTCCTTATGGCGTCTGGCGCCGGTTGAAACAATGGACCATGTCCGTAAGCGGCAGGATCAAAAACGCGATCCTGTTCCAAATTCGGCCTTTCCGAACCCGGCCTTTTCCGAACCCGGCCACAACCCCTGGAAATGCTTTGCATTCCAGAGTCCCTCAGCAAGCAAAGGCTGTAACCGTCGTCCTTGTCCCGCAAAATGCCATGGAGTTTTGAAAAACAGGTTCCAACATTTGCTAGGATTTTATCTATAGCCCGCCAAACTGTCCGCTTCGATACAATGCCTTAAAAAAAAGACTGCAAAAAGCCAGGGAATCCCGGCCTTAGACACAGTCCAATTCCTCCGTGCCTCGATTTTGTCAAATATCGGCACAGACGTCTTTTTCCTAAAATGCCAGATCGACGGGTAGAATGGCAAGCGCTGAAATGCACAGAGATCTGCCATATGCTGTTGTCGGGCGCCTTCGCCATGCTATGACTGGGAATATCTCATGCCAAACGCATCGGACCGGCGCCTGTTCCATTTTGGTGACGGCGCGGCCCGAAAGACCTCAAGGGTGCCATTATGCCTTTCAGCCCCGTTAACCAGACCCGCCTTACGGCAGCCGAATCCGCAAACGTATCAGCGCTAAGCCAAGGCCTCGGCACGCTGCCCGAATGGCAGCTCACCGATCTTTATCCAGCCCCCTCCTCGGATCTGTTCAAGGCCGACCTCGCCAAGGCCAGCGAGATGAGCCTGGCCTTCGAGACCAAATGGAAGGGGCGGCTGGAAGATGCCGCCACCAAGGACGCAGATCAGGGATTGGGTGCCGCGCTGAAGGAATTCGAAGACCTCGAAGACCTGCTCGGCAAAATCGGCTCCTATGCCGGACTTTATTATTATAGTGAGATGACCAAGCCTGAAAACGGCAAATTCTTCGGCGATGTGCAGGCCAGGCTGACGGAACTTGCTGCCCATCTGCTGTTTTTCACCCTGGAGCTGAACCGGCTGGACGATGCGGTGATCGATGCCGCCATTGCCCGTGACCCGGCCACCGCCCATTACAAGCCCTGGCTGATCGATCTGCGGCAAGACAAGCCCTACCAGCTGGATGACAAGCTCGAACAATTGTTTCTGGAAAAATCCCAGACCGGTTCGGCGGCCTTCAACCGGCTGTTCGACGAGACCCTGGCCAGCCTGCGGTTTGAGATCGACGGCGAACAACTGACGCTGGAGCCGGTTCTGACCATGTTGCAGGAGGCCGATCCGAGCTTGCGCGAAAAGGCGGCCATGGCGCTGTCCAAGACCTTCAAGGACAATATCCGGGTTTTCGTGCTGGTCACCAATACGCTGGCCAAGGACAAGGAAATCTCCGATCGCTGGCGCGGCTTTGCCGACATTGCCGATAGCCGCCATCTGTCCAACCGCGTCGAGCGTCCGGTGGTCGATGCGCTGGCGGCTGCGGTGCGCGATGCCTATCCGCGCCTGTCGCACCGCTATTACAAGATGAAGGCCAAGTGGCTGGGTATGGAGCAGATGAATTTCTGGGACCGCAACGCCCCCCTGCCCGACAGCATCGACCGGATCATTCCTTGGGACGAAGCCCGCCAGACCGTACTATCGGCCTATGGCGGCTTTGCGCCTGACATGGCTGAGATTGCCGGACGTTTCTTCGATGGCGGCTGGATCGATGCGCCAGCCCGCCCCGGCAAGGCACCCGGCGCCTTTGCCCATCCGACCGTGCCGTCTGCCCATCCCTATGTTTTGGTCAATTATCTCGGCAAGCCGCGCGACGTGATGACGCTGGCCCATGAACTGGGTCATGGCGTGCATCAGGTTCTCGCCCGCGAACAGGGCGCGCTGATGTGCCAGACGCCGCTGACGCTGGCCGAAACCGCCTCGGTGTTCGGCGAGATGCTGACCTTCCGGGCGCTTCTGGAAAAGGCCACGGATGCGCGTGAGCGCAAGGCCATGCTGGCCCAGAAGGTCGAGGACATGATCAACACGGTCGTGCGCCAGATTGCCTTCTACGAATTTGAGCGCAAACTGCACACCGCCCGCAAAGAGGGCGAGTTGACGGCGGAAAAGATCGGCGAACTGTGGCTATCGGTGCAGGAAGAGAGCCTTGGTCCGGCCATCAAGGTGTCCGAGGGCTATGAAACCTGGTGGGCCTATATACCCCATTTCATCCATTCGCCCTTCTATGTCTATGCCTATGCCTTTGGCGATTGCCTGGTCAATTCGCTCTATGCCGTCTACCAGAATGCCGAACAGGGCTTCCAACAGAAATATTTCGACCTCTTGAAGGCGGGCGGCAGCAAGCATCATTCCGAGCTTCTCGCGCCGTTCGGTCTGGATGCCACCGACCCATCCTTCTGGGCCAAGGGCCTGTCGATGATCGAAGGGCTGATTGACGAGCTGGAAGCGCTTGACGCCAAAGTCTGAACGGACAGATCGAGCCAAGATGGCGAAATCCGAACCGTTTCAACCGTCGATCCTGTTTCGGAATGACAAAAGCGGTGAAACGCTGGTGTTTACCGATCCGGTGGATATCGTCGTCGCTCGTCGGGGCGGTGACGTTCTGCCGGCGCTTGCCCAGTTGGAACGTGCCCGCAAGGAAGGCTACTGGCTGGCGGGCGCCCTGGCCTATGAAGCGGGCTTTGTGTTTGAAGACAAGCTGAGGCCGCTGATCCCTGATGGGCGGGACGTACCGCTCCTCCAGTTTGGCATCTTCAACGCGCCAGCCGATCCTTCTCATCCGCTGGGACACCCACATCACCCCGAAAGCAACACCCACCTGCTGGAAAACCCGGTTGCAGCCTGGGATTTCGAAACCTATCGGCAGCAGTTTGAAACCCTTCATCGGCATCTCAGGCATGGCGATTGCTACCAGGCCAACCTGACCATGCCCATCGAGGCGGCCTATCGGGGCAGCCCTCGCGACGTCTTCTGGTCACTGATCGCCCGTCAGCCGGTCTCTTACGGCGCGCTGGTGGACCTGGGCGGTCCGGCCATCGTCTCACGCTCGCCGGAACTGTTCTTCAAGGTGGACGGCGACGGGTTTATCGAGACCCATCCGATGAAGGGTACGGCGGCCCGCGGCTCTGACGATGCCGAGGACGAGGCAATCAAGGCGGCAATGCTGGCCGATGAAAAGACCCAGGCCGAAAACCGGATGATCGTTGACCTGTTGCGCAACGACATCTCCCGGATCATCGAGCCTGACAGCCTGACAGTGCCAAAACTGTTCGACATCGAGACCTATCCGACCCTGCATCAACTGGTCAGCCATGTGCGCGGCAGGCTTTTGCAAGGAATTGGGCTTGGCGACATTCTTGAAGCCTTGTTTCCCTGCGGGTCGATTACCGGCGCACCGAAGCTCGCCGCCATGCAGATCCTGCACCGGCTGGAGGTCCAGCCCCGCGATATCTATTGCGGCGCCATCGGCTTTTGCGATCCGGCAGGCCCCATGCAGTTCTCCGTTGCCATCCGCACCCTGACTTTATTTGATCAACCGACCATTTCAGACCATTTCCCTGAGCAACAGGGGCTTTTCAAAAGCCGCCGGGCGGTTTTCAATGTCGGTGGCGGGATTGTTTTTGATTCGAAGCCTGAACAGGAATATCAGGAATGTCTGCTCAAGGCGCGCTTTGCGGTAGGTGATCAATGGATTTCACGCTGATTGAAACGCTCCGCTGGGAGCCAGGCCAGGGCTTCATCAGGCTCGACCAGCATTTGCGGCGCCTCTCGCGCTCCGCCGATGCGCTGGGCTTTCGCCAGCCGATCAAGCCCGAAGCGGCATTAAAAGAAGTGGTGAGTGGCGACACCCCGCTTCGCGTGCGCCTCGCCATGAATTTTCGCGGCAAGCTGGAAGCAGCAGCAGTTCGCTTCGAACCAATTGGCGAAAACACCATCTGGCGTCTTCGCATCGCCGAAAAGACCAGGCTGAATTCAGAGGACACGCTCTACCGCCACAAGACCTCGCGGCGCGATCCCTATGAGGCCGCCCGCGCCGAGTTTTCCACCGAGGAGGCCGATGAAGTTCTGCTGCTGAACGAGCGGGGAGAAATCTGCGAGGGCACGTTTACCAATGTCTTCGTGCAGGGTCTGGATGGCATGCTGATCACCCCGCCGCTATCCAGCGGCCTCATTCCCGGCATCCTGCGCGCCGAGCTGATCCGTGAACGCAAGGCCCGCGCCGATGTGCTGAAACCGGAAAGCCTGAATGGTCGGGCAATCTTCGTCGGCAACAGCCTGCGCGGCCTGATCCGCGCCGAACTGGTGGAAGAACAGCAGAGGGCTGTGGCGTAACACGGACAAACCATTTTTCTTCCAAATATCCTCGACTTGTACCGTACTGCCATAAAAGCTGTCTTCGCAGCGTCTTTATTCTGTCGTTGAATTATGCTCTAGGGAAGATACGGAACCCGGCCATATCAAAGCCGTGTTCGCAAATCATGCGCCTATGGCAAAACGGCCTTCCAAGGAGAAAATGAATGACCACCCAGACCTATCCGGTTTACGGCGAGATCACCGGTCCGATCGTGATGATCGGCTTCGGTTCGATTGGCCGGGGCACCCTGCCGCTGATCGAACGCCATTTCAAGTTCGACAAGAGCCGGATGGTGGTCATCGACCCGCGCAACGACGAGGCCGACCTGCTGGCCAAGCATGGCATCAAGCACATTCAGGCGCATGTCACGAAGGAAAACTACAAGGACCTGCTGAAGCCGCTTCTGACCGAAGGCGAAGGCCAGGGCTTCTGCGTTAACCTGTCGGTCGATACCGGCTCGCTCGACCTGATGAAGCTGTGCCGCAAGCTGGACGTGCTTTACATCGACACCGTAGTTGAGCCTTGGCTGGGCTTCTATTTCGACAAGAACATGAAGAACTCTGAGCGCACCAACTATGCGCTGCGCGAAACCGTTCGCCAGGAAAAGAAGAAGAACCCGGGCGGCACCACTGCCGTTTCCACCTGTGGCGCCAATCCGGGCATGGTCTCCTGGTTCGTCAAGCAGGCGCTGGTCAATATCGCCAACGAGATCGGCCTGAAATTCGACGAGCCCTCGGTCGATGACCGCGAAGGCTGGGCCAAGCTGATGAAGAAGGTCGGCGTCAAGGGCATTCACATTGCCGAGCGCGACACCCAGCTCGCCAAGACCCCGAAGCCGCTCAATGTGTTCTGGAACACCTGGTCGGTGGAAGGCTTCATTTCTGAAGGTCTGCAGCCAGCCGAACTCGGCTGGGGTACGCACGAAACCTGGATGCCGAAGAACGCCAAGAAGCACAAGAAGGGCTGCAAGGCGGCGATCTATCTGGAACAGCCCGGCGCCAATACCCGCGTGCGCACCTGGTGCCCGACGCCCGGCCCGCAATACGGCTTCCTCGTCACCCACAACGAATCGATCTCGATTGCCGATTACTTCACCGTCGAGAAGGATGGCGAAGTCGCCTATCGTCCGACCTGCCATTACGCCTATCATCCGGCCAATGACGCGGTTCTGTCGCTGCATGAAATGTTCGGCAATGGCGGCACCGCCCAGCCGGTCCTGCATGTTCTCGACGAAAACGAGCTAGTCGATGGCATCGACGAATTGGGCGTGCTGCTCTACGGCCATGAAAAGAACGCCTACTGGTATGGTTCGCGCCTGTCGCTGGAAGAAACCCGCCGCATCGCCCCTTACCAGAATGCTACGGGCCTTCAGGTAACCTCTGCCGTTCTGGCTGGCATGGTCTGGGCCATCGAAAACCCGAAGGCTGGTATCGTCGAAGCCGACGAGGTCGATTACAAGCGCTGCCTGGAAGTGCAGTCGCCCTATCTCGGCCCGGTCGAAGGCCATTACACCGACTGGACCCCGCTCGACGGCCGTCCCGGCCTGTTCCCGGAAGATCTGGACACCAAGGACGCCTGGCAGTTCAAGAATATCCTGGTGCGCTAAGCGCAACCAAGTGACGGACGGAAATATCCGTCTGCCAGGTTGAAACAATGGCGCCGCGCATTGAAAGACCGCGCGTCGCCGACACTGCCGTGTCACGCTTTTTATCCCGCTGTGGAACAACAATGCCGTGACTGTGTTCAAGTGCCCGAGAACAGGTTGGAAGCCTTGCTTTCACCCGATCTTCGCGGCATGGTCAGCAGGATAAAGCCTGATCGGCCCCGGCGGCATTTCAGGATGCGGATACCGGTTGTCATCAACCGGGAAGATAAAGAGCAAGAGGCCTCTCCGGTTGATACGACCGGTCTGAGGCCGAAGACATAGGCGGCGGCAATGTCTGCCGGATGGAGACTGTCATGAAGGTCAAAAGCATCGCATCCCTGCTCGTCGCGGCCTTTGCCGTGTCCTCCTGCATGGGTCCACCACCGCCGCGCCAGGAGGCCTATAATGCACCGAGGCCACAGGGCGTCGACGGAGCCTGGGTCGATCCAAACGGCATCGTTTCCACCTTCCAGGGCGGCACATTTGCCACCCGCTCCAGCGACACCAATGCGCTTCTGGCCTCCGGCACCTACACCAATACCTCGCCGACGCTCGTGGAGATCAACATGACCTCGCTGGTGCGCAAGACCCAATCGCGGGTCAATTGCGCGCTGGTTTCGCCAGAACAGTTGAACTGCACCACCGATGCCGGGTCGAATTTCTCGCTACGCCGCAAGATCTGACGCCTCAACGCATCCAAAGCTTGGCAAAGCCGGTCCATGGGCCGGCTTTTTGCTGTTCTGGCGTATTTTCGCTTGCGATAAACCAAGCGCGATGGAAACATGCAGCCTTCCGCAAAAGCCCGATAAGAACGTCATAAAAGAGGGGTAACCAGAGCGGGTGTTCCATGAAATCAGGAGTTACGGATGTTAAGAAGATTTAAATTTGGCCTGTTGAGCGCCTCGGTGCTGATTTTGTCGTCGGGTGCGGCCTTTGCCGATTTCGAACTGAACATCCTGCATATCAACGATTTTCACTCCCGGATCGAGTCGATCAATAAATATGATTCGACCTGCTCGGCAGATGAAGAAAGCAAGAACCAGTGCTTTGGTGGCGCGGCCCGTTTGAAGACAGCGTTCGACCAGACCCGTGCGGCACTAGCTGGTAAGAATGTCCTGTCGCTGAATGCCGGCGACAATTTCCAGGGATCGCTGTTCTACACCACGTACAAGGGCACCGCTGAACTGGATGTGATGAACATCTTGAAGTTCGATGCCATGACGCTTGGCAATCACGAATTCGACGATGGTGAGACGGCCATCGGTCCCTTCCTCGACAAGGTGCAGTTTCCGGTCGTGGTCGCCAATCTGGAAGCCAATGCCGAATCGAAACTGAAGGACAAGTTCAAGCCCTCCACAATCCTGGAAATCGGCGGCCAGAAGATCGGCATCGTCGGCGCCGTTACCCCGGAAACTGTGGAACTGGCATCGCCAGGTTCGAATGTGAAATTCACCGATGATGTCGCTGCCATCACCGAGGAAGTGAAGAAACTGAAGGCCGAAGGCGTCAACAAGATCATCGCGCTCACCCATGTCGGCTATCACCGCGACATGGAGATCGCCAAGATCCCGGATGTCGACGTCGTGGTCGGCGGCCATTCCCATACGCTGCTGTCAAACACCGATCCGAAAGCCGAAGGCCCTTACCCAACGCTTGTGGACAATCCCGGCGGCTACAAAGTGCCGGTGGTGACAGCGGCCTCCTACGGCAAATATCTGGGCGACCTGGCTGTGGTTTTCGACGATAACGGCGTGGTGAAAAGCGCCAAGGGCGATCCGATCCTGATCGATTCGAAATTCAAGCCTGATGAAGCGATGACCGCCAAGGTCAAGGAACTGGCCGGTCCTATCCAGGAATTGCGCCAGAAGGAAATCGGTGAAAGCGCTGGTCCGATCGATGGCGCCTCCACCTCCTGCCGCGCCAAGGAATGCGCCATGGGCAATCTGGTGGCCGAGGCCATGCTGGATCATAGCCGCAGCCAGGGCATCAGCATTGCCATCCAGAATGGCGGCGGCCTGCGCGCCTCGATTGGCGGCGGCAAGGTCACCATGGGCTCGGTCATCACCGTCCTGCCCTTCCAGAACACGCTTGCCACTTTCCAGCTCAAGGGCTCCGATGTGATTGCGGCGCTTGAAAATGGCGTGAGCCAGGTGGATGACGGTGCAGGCCGGTTCGCACAGGTCGCCGGTCTGAAATACAGCTTCGACCGTTCCAAGCCGGTCGGCAGCCGGGTCGTTGACGTACAGGTCAAGGATGGCGACGGCTTCGTGCCGCTCGATACCAGCAAGCTCTACGGCGTCGTCACCAATAATTACATGCGCTCCGGCGGCGACGGCTACAAGATCTTCGCGACAGCCGGGCAGAACGCCTATGATTACGGTCCGGATCTCGCCGATGTGACAGCCGACTTCCTGGCCAAGAATTCGCCCTACAAGCCGTTTACCGATGGCCGCGTCAGCGAAGTCACGCCAGCCGGCTATGTCGCTCCGGCTGCCCAGCCGAAGACGGCGACGGCTGCCCAAGCCACGGCACCGGCTGCCACCGCACCTGCCCCAACGGCGCCTGCTGCTCCGGCAACCCCTGCGCCCGCAGCTCCGGCACCCGTAACACCGGCCGTCTCCGCACCGCCTGCCGCCGCTCAGCCGACGCAATATACCGTGGTCAAGGGTGATAGCCTGTGGAAGATCGCTGAGGCGACCTATGGCAATGGCGAGGACTGGAAGAAGATTGCCGGTGCCAACACGCTGCGCCATCCCGACCATATCGAGATCGGTGAAGTTCTGACCGTTCCGGCAAAGTAACTTTCGGTTGTGGGAGACTTATGCCAATGGTCATTGAAAATGGCCTTTGGTATTCCCTTTGCAAATATCTCAAGCCTCTGATGCATTTGAGATATTTGCAATATTTTCAAGGCGAGGATGCGGTAGCATCTTCGAGACTTGGTATTCAGGTCTTCCACATGCGACAAAAGGTCCGGCCCGGAGCGATCCGGGCCATTTTTCATTCTGGACAGTGATCTCATCTCGGTCCAAAAGCGTAACATCAGCATCGAATTCTTGACCAAGGTAGTCCAAATATGAGCGCGATCGTCAACCATCTTCCTGCCGAACATCCCAAGGTCAATTTCGGCAAGGTCGGCGTGCTGCTCGTCAATCTCGGCACACCTGATGGCACCGACTACACCTCGATGCGCCGCTATCTGAGGGAATTCCTCAGCGACAAGCGGGTCATCGAATGGTCACGACTGTTCTGGTATCCCATTCTCTATGGCATCGTTCTGAACACCCGCCCCGGCAAGGTCGGCAAGGCCTATGCCGAGATCTGGAACAACGACCTGAACGAGAGCTATCTGCGCACCTATACCCGCAACCAGGCCGAGAAAATGGCCGTATCGCTCACCGATATGCCAAATGTCGTGGTGGATTGGGCGATGCGCTACGGTCAGCCATCGATCAAATCGCGCATGGACGCGCTGCAAAAGGCCGGCTGCGAAAAGATTCTATTGTTTCCGCTCTATCCGCAATATGCCGCAGCCACCACGGCCACCGTCAATGACGAAGCCTTCAAAGCGCTGCTCAAGATGCGTTGGCAGCCAGCCCTACGTACCGTGCCGCAATATAGCGACGATCCGGTCTATATCGATGCTCTCGCCAATTCCATCGAAGCCCATCTCGCAAGCCTCGACTGGGAACCGGAACTGGTGCTGACCTCGTTCCACGGCATTCCGAAGTCCTATTTCATGAAGGGCGATCCCTACCATTGCCAATGCTACAAGACCGCACGCCTGCTGCGTGAGCGGTTGGGCTGGCCGAAGGAAAAGCTGATGGTCACCTTCCAGTCGCGATTCGGGCCTGAGGAATGGCTACAGCCCTATACTGACAAGACCGTGGAAAAACTGGCCAAGGATGGCGTCAAGCGCATTGCCGTGATCAATCCCGGCTTCGTCTCCGATTGCCTGGAAACGCTGGAGGAAATTGCCGGAGAAGCAGGCGAAATCTTCCACCACAATGGTGGTGAAAAATTCAGCCACATCCCCTGCCTGAACGACAGTCCGGACGGCATGCGCGTGCTGGAAAATGTCGTGCGCCGCGAGTTGCAGGGCTGGGTTTGAGATCCGCCAATAGATCGGGCGGAATGGTAGGAACCGGCGTTCGTGAACCGATAAGGGAAACTCTAGCATCGAGCCGAAAACCGGCTTCCCCTTTCCGGCTCGATGCTTGAATACACGTTACTTGGTGGCACAGAACGTCGATTTTGTTTGTGGCGGAGATGCCGTATCATCGATGGCGCAGAACGGAATGGACCATACGAAATCCACAGCCAAAGCAATCCGTGTCAGATCTGAGGTACTATCCGCTAGCATAGGGAGCGCAGGCGGATTGCCCGGAACCCAGAACCAGGAAGGCTCGATCGGTCCAATTGGCGCATTTCCTGCGTTGCTCGTTAATGGCTGACTGGCGGAAATTAAATCGAAGCCAGCAAATGACGTCATCTTACCACTCGAATCAGCTCCGGCACGGCCATGACAGGTTATGCAGGAAGAATAGGCGACAAAGCCGTTTTCCGTGACCGAATTACCGAGGCGCACGGTCAGGCCGGTCGCGGTTGTCGTATCCGTCTGGCTGCCCTTCAAGCAATAGTTAAGGTAAGCCGGATCGATATCCGCGCCTGCAAACAGCGCTTTCAATGCTGGCGTCTTGGCGCAGGCAGGATATGGCGTTTTGGATTCTACCTGGGATAACGGTGGCTGGACGGATGGCACAGCCCCGAAACTGTCCGTGCAACCGATGACATCACACCGTCCGGGATTGTCCTGATGCTCGAAGGTTGCCCAGGTCCAGTTTGGAACCTGCTTGGAGATCAGATGCATGGCGACCAGGGCGTAGTCTTTTCCGCCCGCAGTATTAACATGGTAGAGCTTCTTGGCATCCGCAGCCGTTCCGCTGAAGCCGTTGAAGGCTTTCAGCCCATCGACCGCGACCCAGTTTGCCTTCACTTCGATCGCATCCGTCGGAAAAGAAATAATACTATCTGATTTACTGAACGCAGCTTTAAGGCCAGAGACCTTATAAAGATTGTTGCTGACGATATAATCGAATGACGCCTGGTTGCGGCGCACTTCTTCAATTGGCGTGCCAGGCTGTTCGCCGTTTCCGCCAGGCACCAACAGTGCTTTTATCGGCGCTCCATGCGAAAGACGACTGAGAGCCCTGGGTACTAGGCTCTTCGGTGATCCACCCTGAGGCCAGACAGGAGCGGGCGTGAAGGTGTCTGCATCACTCGCCCAGGTTTCAAAGAGCGCATTATTATTGCTTGCGGTATTTGCCTTTGCATTGACAGACAAGAACAATGCCCAGGAATTTTCGTCTGGCGCCGTCATCGCCGGATCGGCAACAGTTTGCGCCAAACCAGAACAGGCAAACGACATCACTGCTATTAAAGATGTGATGAGAATCACAGGATATTTTTTCATCGAGATCTCCTTTCCAAAAATAAGAAAAAACACCTATGGATGTGATTTAAATTACATCCATTTATAATTGTATTCTCATTTAGGCCGGATCTGCAAGGACAATTCAGGGCTGTGCCACCCTCTGGGACAGCGAAAGTCAGATGGATTTCCAAAGCAATAATTAATTGTTCCACCCTACATTGAACCTATCGAGGGAGATTGCCGCGCCCCAGCGGAGGAGGAATCTATGCGTATTAATGGAAAAATATATCTACTTGTTTTCATTCTCGGCTTTGCCGCATCCCTGATCGGGGCGATCGGGATTTTCGTGACATTGCGATATGACAGCAAGACCGCAGAGGTTCTCAATCTGTCCGAGCGCGCCTTCCAGGGTGAGCGGCTCAACCGCCTGATCACCTCGGTGGTGATGGAATCGCGCGGTATCTACGCGGCGAAATCGAAGGAAGATGCCGACAAGTTCGGCAAAGGGCTGACAAAAAGCCTCGATGACATGGATGCCACGCTTCAAACCTGGCGGGAAATGATACCGGAAACCCAGCTGCAGGCCTTCCAAGCCATGGTTGCCAAGGCAGCGGAATTCCGGACATTCCGCACGGAAACAGTCCGCTTGGGTGCCGAAGTTGGTCCGCAGGCCGCCAATGAGCAGGGCAATAACGAGGCCAACCGTGCCAATCGCAAAGCCTTCCAGACTGAGGTGGATGCCGTCGTCAGCGCTGACAAGAAAGAACTCCAGGCGGTGACGGCATCGGTCGCCAGTTTCCAGACAACCATGATGATCCTGATCGTCTCGGTGACGGTTGTCTCGATCCTGATCGGCGTCGGCCTCGGGATCTATATCGGCGTCAAGCAATTGAGCCGCCCGATCGTCCAGCTCACCACGGCCATCAAGCGTGTCGCCAATGGCGATTTCGACACCGACGTGCCCGGCGCCACCCGTAAGGATGAAATCGGCGACATGGCCTTGGCGGTCGAAACCTTCAAGCGCAATGGCCAGGAGGTCGCCCGCATGAATGCCCAGGAATCTGCCCTGCGCGCAAAAAGCGATGACCTGCAATCCAGCATGTCCGTTGTTGTCGCAGCCGCCGCCGATGGCGATTTCAGCAAGCGGATCGACAAAAATTATGACGACCCAAATCTTGACCGTTTCGCTAACAATATCAATGAGCTGATCGCAAGCGTCGAGCGCGGAGTGACGGAAACTCGACGAGTGATCGCCAATCTCGCAAGCGGCGATCTGAGCCAGGAAATGCAAGGCCAGTTCCGCGGCGCCTTCGGCGAATTGCAGGCCAATGTCAACACCACCTTTGAGCGCCTGCGCGACACGATTTCCGGTATCCGCCACAAGACGGACGCCATCAGCGGCAGCACCGGCCAATTGAGCAATGCCACCAACGAGTTGTCGATGCGCACCGAAAAGCAGGCCGCCGCTCTGGAGGAAACTTCGGCGGCACTTGATGAGATCACGGTCGTGGTGCGCAGCTCCTCGGAACGCGCCCAGGAAGCCAGCCGGATCGTGACGGAAGCCACGGAAAATGCCGCCCAGTCCGCCGTCGTGGTGCGCGAAGCCGTGGACGCCATGGGCCGGATCGAAAATGCCTCCAAGGAAATTTCCACCATCATCAATGTGATCGACGAGATTTCCTTCCAAACCAATCTTCTGGCCCTGAATGCCGGTGTGGAAGCCGCACGCGCGGGTGAAGCCGGCAAGGGTTTTGCCGTGGTGGCCCAGGAAGTGCGCGAACTGGCGCAACGCTCCGCCAATGCTGCCAAGGACATCAAGGCGCTGATCACCAAATCCGGCCAGGAGGTCGAAGGCGGGGTCAAACTTGTGCAAAAAACCGGCGAAGCGCTGGCAAAGATCGAAAGCCGCGTGCTGACCATCAACGAGCATATCCATTCCATCGCCAATGCGGCCAAGGAACAGGCAACCGGCCTGCATGAGATCAATGCCGCCATAAACCAGATGGATCAGGTGACCCAGCAGAATGCCGCCATGGTCGAGGAAACCTCAGCCTCCACCCACTCACTCTCCGACGAGGCGCGGAGCCTGGTCGGGCTGCTCAGCCATTTCAAGATGTCCGGTCAGCAAGGCCAGGTTGCGCCTGAGCCTCGACGCAGCGCCCCGCAGCCTGTCTCGGCAAACCTCACCGCCCGCAGCCCGGCTCCGTCACCGGCCCGCGAACGGGTCAAGGCCGTCGCCAAGGCCTTTGGCGGTGGTGCAGCTGCCGCTCAATCCCGGGATAACTGGGAGGAGTTTTAAGCCAAGGGCAAAGCGCCTGTGCTATCGTCAGAATAATTCTTTGATTTGACTATGGTTTAAGGCAAAAATGAACGGTTGGCGGTTACAGAGAAGCGATTTTGTCGGTAAGCGCCACCCAACCACCAGGCTCCATGATCAAAGCTCCGACATCATAGGACCCGAGCAGGGCCAACACCGACCGTCTTGAACAGATCTCACTGAACAACTCGGTCGCAGGCCCCGCATCCCGGTAAAAATAGAAATTGTTCCTCGCCTCTGTGACCACGGTCTTCAACTCAGAGGACGGCAAGCGAGAGGCCGGCGGTGAATGTTCTTCCAAAGCCTGCCTTGCCTGGGAAAGCCCCATGCCGGTCAGCCGTGGCGGCTTATCGGCCTTGCGCAATTCTTCATTGGCGGTCTTGAGGTTCATGCCGGTCAAGCGCGGCGGACGGGAACGGGCAAGATAATCGTCTCGAAGCAGAAAATCATCCGGGTTCAAACGGCGTGTCCGACAATAGGCCGAGAATTGCTCCTGATAGGCGCGCCAATGAATTTCGAGGGCAAGCCGAGCGCATGACTTGGCATGGAACGCCTTGTCAAAGGTCTTGAAAGCCGACGTGGCGCCGTTAATACCGGCATTCACGGATGCGGTAGCGATTTCGCCCAGAACAGGCACCGAGCCCGTCACCAGTTTCGTACCCTCTATGCCGGATTTGTGAATCTTCCGCTTGATGACTTCGGCAATAATATCCGACAACGGCACGCCATCGGTTTGCCCCTGATTTGCGGCGTCCACCCGGCTTGCCAGCATTTTCAGCTTTGTCAGGTGACTGGCAGTCGATGCCGTACTGTTGACCTGCTTGGCAACGGAAAGGGCATTGATTGGCAAGGCGCCCATCGATGCTGCAACCGACACCGAACCGGCGATTGAAACAGCATTGCTGCCGATTTCCTTGTACCGTCGGCGCTGCATATATTTCAGCGTCACCGGGCTTTCACTGGTCAGGTCCCCGCTGCTGTGGCCACGTGCCACGAAAAACGGATTCGGCGGCACGGAAGTTCCGGCATTGCCCCGCGCCTTGTATCCGTTTCGGCCAGCTTCGGCGACACTTTGTCCCAAGGCTGCATAGCCGGTGCTGTTGCCGCCATTGGCCGTCCCGAAAGCCACATCCAGGCATGCCGCCGCGACATCCGTCACGGACAATGGCGCATCTTTCTTGTCGTATTTGCCTTTTGCATCGGCAGTTGCCGATACCCTGCCAGTATTCCTAAAATTCAATGATTTAGCTGAGAATGCGCTTTTCAAACTTCCAAGCATTGCAAATCCTCCAGACATCTCACTGGAAGAAAATGCCACAGAGATAGTCATAATGCGACGAAAAAGACGCAAAATGGATAAATATCTCACACGCCGCGCTTGTTGCCCCAGAGCAGTACATGCAGTTGCGGCAGCACCCGTGCGGCAAACCAGCGGTCTTCGACCACCCGGTCCACCAGCCAATGCATCCGGGTCATGATCCCATCCATGTCAATCAGCGCGTCATCATCTTCCGGCGGCGGGGGCGTGTGGTTGCCGGGCTGGAGATAGACCGGCAGATGCGGATGCCGGGCACTGGCATCGCGGGCATAGGCATAATCGGCCTCATCGAAGACGATGAACTTCAACACGGTGAGCGGGCTTTGCTGCGCGCCCCGCCCTGCGGCTTTCGCAAGACAGAGTGAAAGCGCATCCCAATCCGTTTCCATGCCGCTCGAAGGCGGTTTGGGCGACATCACCAGCACATCCAGATCGGCAAACCAGTCGCGGGCAATCGACCCTTGGGTCTCCAGGGCGAAGCGGTAACCCCGGGAATGACCGTGGGCAATCAGCGCGCCCAGCGGCTGGATCGCCGGATTGCCGCCCGACAGCGACACCATCAGCGGCACGCCCCCCGACAGGTTTTCCACCTCGGCCCAAATCGCCTCGACGCTCATCGGCAGCCATTCTTCTCGAAACCGGCTTTCCACGGCATGCAGGCTATCGCACCAGGAACAGCGATAATCGCAGCCGCCCATGCGCACGAACACGGTCGGCTGGCCGATCAGCACCCCCTCGCCCTGAATGGTCGGGCCGAAGATTTCGCTGACCCGGATCGCAGTTTCTGGCGCAGTCATGGCCGATACTCCGCCCAGGTCTTCTGGGTTTCGCTGACCCTGACAGCAGAGGTCTCGGCAAATCGCTGCTTGCACCAATCATAGAAATGCTTGGCCAGACATTCCGCCGTGGTCTTGTCGTGACCCAGCACATCATTGAGATGGCGATGGTCGAAGACCTCATCGATATAGGTCTTCAACACTTTCAGCTCATGATAATCGCGCAGGAAGCCATGCTCATTCAGCTCCTCGCCTGACAATTCGACCTCGACAATGTAATTATGCCCATGCAGCCGGGCGCATTGATGATCAGCGGGCAGGCCTTTCAACTGATGCGAGGCGGAAAAGTGAAACTCCTTGGTGATCCGGTACATGGTCTCAAACCTCCCTGGCCTGAAAGCCAGAGGTGGCGCTCACCCAGAAATCCGGGTCTTCGTAGTCGGTGGGATCGGTGACACCGGCCAGATGAAAGGCTTCGCGCCGCTCCACACATGTGCCACACCGGCCGCAATGGCGCGCGCCGCCCTTGTAGCAGGACCATGTCTGCTCAAACGGCGTGCCGTATTTCGCCCCTTCGGTAACGATATCAGCCTTGGAAATCGTGACGAACGGCGCCAGCAGCTTGACGTCGGCATAGCCTTCCAACGCATGGGCCTGCATGGTCTGGAATGCATCGATGAAGCCGGGTCGGCAATCGGGATAGATGAAATGGTCGCCGCCATGCACGGCAACGGCCACCGCATCGGCCTTCTTCGCTGCCACAACCCCGAAAGCAATCGCCAGCATGATGGCGTTGCGGTTCGGCACGACGGTGATTTTCATCGTCTCTTCGGCATAATGGCCATCGGGAACGTCGAGATCATCCGTCAGCGCCGAGCCGGTCAGGCTCGCACCAATCGCGGTAATGTCGATGATCTGGTGCGGCACGCCCAGCCGCTTGGCCGCGAGTGCTGCAAAATCCAGCTCTTTTTTATGACGCTGGCCGTAATCGAAGGAGATCAGGCCGATCAGCTGATGTTCCGCCGCCATTTTATCGGCAAGCGAAACGGAATCGAGTCCGCCAGAGCAGACGACGAGTATTTTCATAGTTCTAGTCCTTGTTTTTTCCGGGTAGGCTGCGACCGGTGGTGAAAACCGTGACCCTGATAGCGCAGAAGCGCGGCTTTGCAAACCCGCCCGGACGGGTAATTGCGACGGCAACGACCCTAGATTATCCGTGCCACTGGTAACAGGGCGGGGCCAGGCTTACATAGAACTCAACAAAATGGCTGCGGGGAGAAGATATGTCCGGCTTCGATATTCTGGTTCTAGCCCTGGTGGGCTTCGTCATCCTGGTGTTGATCGCCGGGATCAAGACCGTGCCGCAGGGCTTTCGCTATACGGTGGAACGCTTCGGGCGCTATACCCGCACGCTGGAGCCCGGCCTCAACATCATCACCCCGTTCATCGAGACCATCGGTGCCAGGATGAACGTGATGGAACAGGTGCTGGATGTTCCGACCCAGGAAGTCATCACCAAGGACAATGCCAGCGTCTCCGCCGATGCCGTTGCCTTTTATCAGGTCTTGAACGCCGCCGAGGCCGCCTATCAGGTTGCCAATCTGGAAAACGCCATTCTCAACCTCACCATGACCAATATCCGCTCGGTCATGGGCTCGATGGATCTCGACGAACTGCTGTCCAACCGCGAAGTCATCAATGACCGGCTGCTGCGGGTGGTGGATGAAGCCGTGCGGCCCTGGGGCATCAAGGTTACCCGCGTCGAGATCAAGGACATCCAGCCGCCCAAGGATCTCGTCGATGCCATGGGCCGCCAGATGAAGGCCGAGCGCGAAAAGCGCGCCCAGGTGTTGGAAGCCGAAGGCTTCCGCAATGCCCAGATTCTGCGGGCTGAAGGCGCCAAGCAATCCGCAATTCTCCAGGCCGAAGGCCAGCGGGAAGCCGCCTATCGCGAAGCCGAGGCCCGTGAGCGGCTGGCAGAAGCCGAGGCCAAGGCGACCGCCCTCGTCTCCGCGGCAATTGCTGCCGGTGACGTCCAGGCCATCAACTACTTCGTCGCCCAGAAATATACCGAGGCGATGACCGCCATCGGCACCGCCTCCAACTCGAAAATCGTGCTGATGCCGATGGAAGCCTCATCGCTGATCGGCTCGCTGAGCGGCATTGGCGCCATCGCCCGCGAAGTGTTCGGCGGCGATGCGCCGCAGGCGGGCGGCAGTCCTGCCCGTTCTTCCGCTGCCTCAGCCAGAAGCGTGCCAAAAACCACAGTCACCACCACGCCCGCGATCAATCCCTTCGCCAAGCCAGAGGAATAGACCGCCATGTTCGCCACGCTGGTCGATCAATGGGGACCGTGGAGCTGGCTGGTGCTGGGACTGGCGCTGCTGGCCGTCGAACTGGTCATGCCTGGCATGTTCATGATCTGGATCGGGCTGGGTGCCATTGCCACCGGCCTGCTATCTCTGGCTTTCTGGGGTGATGCCTTCTGGCCCTGGCAGGTTCAAGCGCTGGTGTTTTGCGCCTTTTCGATCGCTGCCATCCTGATCGGCCGTAAATATGTACGCTCCGACGCCAAAAGCAGCGACGAGCCATTGCTCAACCAGCGCACCGCAAGCCTTGTCGGGCGAACCGCCACACTCCAGGAACCGATCCGCGAGGGTCGTGGCCGGATCAGGTTGGATGATACGTTCTGGACGGTTTCGGGACCGGATCTGGAGACTGGAACCCAGGTCAAGATCATCGCCGCCCATGGGCGAGATTTGACGGTTGATGCGGTTTGACGAGGCCTATTTAAAGAATAAACCGGGGACTTCAGCGAAACGTCATATTTTGTATCGTCTCTGCTCCGCAGTCGTATGTCCACCGGAAAAGGATATCCGAATACGCTGTTGCCTCTGCCGCCACCTTCTCCCCAGCGGGGAGAAGGTGGCGGCAGAGGCAAGAGGGGGCGGCGGAGCCGAAATACCAAAACTCTTACGCCCATGGGCTCAGTATGAACCCGACGACGCTATCGCTCACTCGTCAAGCCACACCAATCCGCAACAGATCATGGAAGTGGATGATACCATGGGGCACACCGTCTTCATCGGTGACAAACAGCGCCGAAATATTGTGCTGGTTGAGGATTGCCATCGCGGTGGTGGCAAGTGTTTCGGTGTGCACCGTCTTTGGATGACGGGTCATCACCTCTTCCACCATCCGCTCACCGAGATTGCGGTTGAGGTTACGGGCAATATCACCATCGGTGATGATGCCGACCAGACGGTTGGTGCTGTCGGTCACGCCGACGCAGCCAAAACGCTTCTGCGACAGCATGATAATGGCTTCCGGCACTGATGTGCCTTCCGGCACCAGCGGCACGTCCTCGCCGATATGCATCATGTCGCCAACATGGGTCAGCATCGCGCCCAGCTTGCCGCCCGGATGGAAGGTCTTGAAATCGTTCGGCCCGAAGCCACGGGCCTCAAGCAGCGCCAGTGCCAGTGCATCGCCCAGCGCCATCTGCATCATGGTCGATGTTGTCGGCGCCAGGCCATGCGGGCAGGCTTCCTGCACCTTGGGCATCAAAAGCACGATATCGGCTTCCCGCGCCAAAGTGGACTGTTCACCGGCAGTAATGGCGATCAGCGGAATAGAAAAACGCCGGGTAAAGGACAGGATTCCATTCAGCTCGGTGCTCTCGCCGCCCCAGGACAAGGCGATCACCACATCGTCACGGGCAATCATGCCAAGGTCGCCGTGATTGGCTTCCGCTGGATGGATGAAGAAAGCCGGCGTGCCTGTCGAGGCAAAAGTCGCTGCGATCTTGCCGCCGATATGGCCGCTCTTGCCGACGCCAGAGACGATCACCCGCCCCGAGCTTTTGCCGATAACATCGATCGCGTTGCAAAACGGTCCGGCAAGATACCCTGCCAAAGCCTCTTCCAGAGCCGCCAGCCCGCTTTGTTCGGTTGCGACGACACGCAATGCAGCCTTGATGGCGCTTGCTTCCACGAGTTTTACAGCCAGCTTGTTCATGGCAATGTCCATAGCGCTAATGAACTTAACTGTCCATTCACCCTTGCCTACAGTCTGTAAGAAATGACGACTGGCCGGTGTTTCTGGCAAGCTGACCTGTGCAAATCGTTGATCGCAACGAATAATTAACCATGAGAATTTACCTTTCGGTAATGGCATCACCGCCGAAAGATAGATTTCAACAGGCCGCAATGACGGATAGCCAGACCCATTTCCCTGATCGGCAGCACAGCGCGGGCTTTCGCCCGATGTCGTCCGCTGGCCTGCTGGCAGCGTGGCTGGTCATGGCTGGCCCCGCCCTCGCCCAACAGGTGACATCGGGATCCACAGAGCAAAGCGCGGGCCTTGCGACCCTGCGCGGCTCCACGGCGAGCAGCGACGACACGGCAACAACCAAAGACACGACGGCAGCAGGCAGCGCTACGTCATCGACCACGGCAAAAACCAGGGCTGACGACCGCGAAGACACGCTGGATACCGACAGTTTCCGCCGTATCACCAATGACGCCCTGGACGCCAACCGCATCAACCTCAGGGAATCGCCGGTCGATGAACGGCGTCAGCTGCGCAAAACCGAGGATGACGGCACCGGCATTCATGTCGGCACGATGATTCTCAGGCCGGAATTGTCGCAAGGCATCAGTACCGAGCGCAAATCAACCGGCAGCGGCAAGCAGAACACCACCTATTGGGACAATGGGTTGAAGGGTACGCTGACCTCCGACTGGTCACGCCATCAACTGGTGATTACCGGAGACGGGCAATGGCGCCAACGCATCGCTGGTGACCGTGACAGCGATCCCTCCGGTCGGGTCGATGCCGCATTGCGACTGGATTTTGCCGATGACATCGCCGCCCGGTTGACAGCGGGCTATGGCTTCAGCCGCGAAAGCACCACCGACCCCAATGCCGTGCGCAATGCCTCGGTGCAATCCGGCGTCAATCAGTTCAGTGCTGGTGCCGTGCTGGAACGGCAGCTTGGTCCGTTGAAAGGCTCGGTCGGGCTGGATTTCGAACGCTGGGTCTATACCGATGCCAAGCTTGCCAATGGCAGCATGCTGTCCAATTCCGACCGAAACCGCAATGCCGTCACTCTATCTTCGCGGCTCGGCTATGAAATCTCCCCGGCCCTGACACCCTTTGTCGAGGTTTCCGCTGGCAAGACCCGCTATGACCAGACTGAGGACAGCGCAGGCTACCGCCGCTCCGGCAATATCTACGGCGCCAAGGCCGGGATCAGCTCAGATATGGGCGAAAAGCTACGCGGCGAAATCGCCCTTGGCTATAAGCTCGCCAGTTTCGACGACACGCGGTTGGACGATCTGGGTGCGATGACCGTCGATGGCAATGTCGCGTGGTCACCGTTGCGCGGCACCAATGTCGATCTGGGTCTTGCCACCTCCATTGAACCCTCCACCACCGCAGGCGTCAGCGGCGATGTCGCCTATGCACTGACGGCCGTCGTCACCCATGAATTGCGCGACAATCTGATCGCCAAGCTTTCGGGCGGCACCACCTGGCGCAATTATCGCGGCGGCAGCCTGAGTACGGGCATGTATTACACAGCGGGCGGCGGGCTGGTTTACAAGGTCAACCGCTGGCTGGATCTCACCGCCGATCTCACCTGGGAAAAATCCACCAGTGACAGCAGTTCCGACGACAAGACCCTGACGGCAGGCGTCGGCCTGAAACTGAGGCGGTAAACGAGAAAACGCCGCGCGTTGGACGCACGGCGTTTGAAAATGTCATTCTGCTGAAAAACGCTTATTTCAAAGCAGCCAGCAGCGCCTTCATCGGCTCTTCCACCAGACCGCGAAGTTCGGGACGCGACAGGGCGAACGCGACATTGGCGAGAATGAACCCGTCCTTGGCACCCGTATCAAAGGTTTCGCCCTTGAAGTGATAGCCGGCGAATTGCTGGCTCTTGGCCAGTTTCAACATGCCGTCGGTGAGCTGGATCTCGTTGCCAGCGCCGCGCTCCTGGGTTTCCAGGATCGAGAAGATTTCCGGCTGCAGGATATAGCGGCCATTGATGAAGAAGTTCGAGGGCGCCGTACCCTTGGCTGGCTTTTCCACCATCTGGGTGATTTTGAAACCGCCATCCAGCGTTTCGCCGACACCGACGATGCCGTATTTATGGGCCTGGTCGGGCGCACATTCCTCGACAGCGAGGATATTGCCGCCAGCCTTGTTGTAGAGATCGACCATACCCTTCATGCAGGCTGTCTCGCCGCGCATGATCATATCGGGCAGCAGGACAGCGAAAGGCTCGTCGCCAACAATTTCGCGGGCGCTCCATACGGCGTGGCCGAGACCCAGCGGCTCCTGCTGACGGGTGAAGCTGGTGGCGCCTGCCTTGGGCAGGATTTCGGACAGCAGTGTCAGTTCTGCATTTTTGTTGCGCGATTTCAGCGTCTGTTCAAGCTCATACTGGATATCGAAATAATCTTCGATCACCCCTTTGCCGCGCCCGGTGACGAACACGAAATGCTCAATCCCGGCTTCCACGGCCTCATCCACCACATATTGGATGACTGGCTTATCGACAACAGTCAGCATTTCCTTCGGCACGGCCTTGGTGGCGGGCAGGAAACGAGTTCCAAGACCAGCAACCGGAAACACGGCTTTACGAATTTTTTTCAGTTGTCCCACACATCCCTCCTAGAGGATTTTTCAAATATGCACGCAATCGCACAAACGCCGATTACTAAAGAATTGCAACGAAATTACAATTCTGTTTGCGATTTTGGTAAATTGGTAAAGAATTTGTTGAGACTATGGTCATAGACTGAACCAGACTGGCCATGCCTGCGCAATTCCAGCCGGGCATTGCCCCACCGCCACAACCAGGCGGTGTCGACCAGCATAGACAGATGAGACAACAGCCAGCTGAACGGACGAGAATGCCAATGACCAGAGAACGCGCCTCGCGCCATCTTCGCGCGCTTGCCTTTTCCCTCATGGCGAGCCTTGCGCCGCTTCATGCCCATGCCGATGCCGGCTTCCAGAAATGGATCCGGGATTTCTATCCCACGGCGGCCGCCTCGGGCATCAGCGCGCAAACCTATAACCGCGCCTTTGCCGGCATCAAGGACCCCGATCCCGATGTGCTGCGCAAGGCAGCTTACCAACCTGAATTCAAATCGGAAATCTGGGATTATCTCGACAGCCGCGTCAATCCTTATACCGTGAAAATCGGTCGGGAAATGCTGGCCAAGCATGGCCGCACGCTGGCCTCGCTGGAAAAATATTTCGGTGTTGACCGCCATATTCTGCTGGCGATCTGGTCGATGGAAAGCAATTACGGGGCCGTTCTCGCCAAGGACGACCGGCTGCATTACGTGCCGCAGGCGCTGGCCACCCTTGGCTATGCCGATCCCAAACGCGGCGGTTTTGCCCGTAAACAACTGATCGCCGCCTTGAAAATCCTGCAAAACGGCGATGTGAGCCCGAAGGAAATGACTGGCTCCTGGGCGGGCGCCATGGGTCACACACAATTCATCCCGACCAGCTACCTGCTGTATGCGGTCGATGCGGATGGCAATGGCCATAAGGATATTTGGAATTCTATCCCCGATGCGCTCGCCACCTCCGCCAATCTTCTGGCCAAGAACGGCTGGGACAGCGGACGGACCTGGGGCTATGAAGCCGTGGTGCCTGCGGGAGCTGGCAAATATGCCGGAAAAACGCTGACGCTGGCGCAGTGGCAGAAACTGGGATTCACCCGCCCCGGCGGCAAGGCATTCCGCAACCCTGGCGAGCGGGCGCAATTGAAGCTGCTGGCAGGTGCCAACGGTCCGGGCTTCCTGATGACATCCAACTTTTTCACCATCAAGAAATACAATGCCGCCGATACCTATGCGCTGGCCGTCGGTCTTCTTGCCGACGAAATCGCCGGCTATGGTGGCATGCAGCAGAAATGGCCGCGTCCAGATGGCACGCTGGACATCAAGGAAAAATTCGAATTGCAGACCCGGATGAAGGCGCTGGGCTATTATAATGGCGAAGTGGACGGCAATTTCGGCTCTGGCTCGAAAGCGGCGATTTCCGCCATCCAGCAGCGGCTGGGCATGCAGGGCGATGGCGAACCGTCCAAGCCCTTGCTGGAAATGCTCAGACGGCATTGATTCGGAGCGATAGGCCGTGACGGGAAGACTGCTCATGCCTGGTAAAGACAAAGACCGGATCGTGCGGCGACATGTGACCTTTGCGCTTGCAATCGTCGTGGCTGCGACAAGCGTCGTTGGCCCTGCCCTGGCACAGGATTATCCCCGCCGCCGCACCCTGCTCGACATGCTGTTCGGCAGCCGCTCGGACGACAGCCGCTATGAACGGCAATATCCCGCCGCGCCACGTCCGGCAGGGCCGCGCAGCCGCAAGAAACCTGCCGCCACCGCTCCCGCCACACCGGCACGGATACGTCCTGTTCCGGTTTCCGCCCCGCCAAAGGAGGCGGCTCCCGCCAAAATCGACAATGCCCAGAAAATCCTTGTTGTCGGCGATTTCTTTGCCAGCGCCATCGGCGATGGCTTGCAGCAGGCCTTTGCCGATGCGCCCGGAACTGTCATCGAGACCCGCAGCAACGGCTCCTCCGGCCTGGTGCGGGACGATTATTTCGACTGGCGACGGCAATTGCCGAAAATGCTCGAGGAAACCAAACCAGCTTTGGTGATCGTCGAGCTTGGCGCCAATGACCGCCAGCAGATGACACCAGGTGGCGGCGACCAGCGCTTTCCCTCAGACGCCTGGTTTGCCGAATATCAAAAGCGGATCGATACCATCGCCAAGCTGGTGACGGCAAAAAAGATCCCGCTGATCTGGGTTGGCCTGCCGCCGGTGAAATCGCCGGGCATGTCGGCGGACCTGATCAAGTTCAACGCGCTCTACCGCAAGGCGGCGGAAGCGGCAGGCGGTGAATTTATCGACATCTGGGACGGTTTCGTCGATGCGGACGGCGGCTTCGTGCTGACTGGCTCCGACATCAACGGCCAGCAGGCCCGGTTGCGCGGTCCCGATGGCATCAGCATGACCGATGCCGGCAAGCGCAAGATGGCCTTCTACCTGGAAAAATCCGCCCGCAAATTCCTGGGCGACATGGCAAGCCCCGGGCTGGTGCGGCTCGATGCGACCAGCCTGCCGGATATGACCGGGCCAGAAGAGCTTGACGGCCCCGACCGTATTCCCCCGATGAAAATTTCCGATCCGGCGCTGGATGGCGCAGATCACCTGTTGGGCGGCGCTGAAAAGCCCGCTCCCCAAACGCCCCCCTCGCCCCGCGACCTTCTGGTCTCGACCGGCATCATGCCGGAACCGCCAAAAGGCAGGGTAGACGATTACCGGCTAGCGTCCCCATCAAATATAAATTTGGCTTTGCCGAAACAATAATACGAGCGTCTGTCAGGTTTAGATGAAACCTGACAGACGCCAATGCAAACCGTTAGTCCTCTCCGAAAACCAAAGGCGGTTTCACAAGGGCTGACGTAAGACGTATCGAACTAGCCAAAATGGTACCGGTCAAAGACCGCGTCACGCGCCCAGTGGTTCTTTCCAGGAAGACGGGGCATCCGTCTTCCTGGAAAGGTTCTCGTCAAAAATCCTGCCAATCCTTCTCTTTTACCGCAGCCGATCCATGAAAGGCGCCCCGGAGCTTTTCCGTCAGTTTCCGAGCAGGCGACGGTGCGGGACGAGATGCGGAAACGTCATTCGTCTGCGCGAACGCAACAGCCTTGCCATGATCTTCAAGCTTGAAGCGCGACAGCAGGTCGCTCAACGTCGCCGCTTCCTTCGCTAGGCTGTGGCTTGCCGCAGTTGTCTGTTCCACCATGGCAGCATTCTGCTGGGTACCCTGGTCCATAGTATTGACTGCCGTATTGATCTCCTGAAGCCCGACCGATTGCTCGCGTGCAGCCTCGACAATCGCCGTGACATGCCGGTTAATCTCCTGAACCTCACCAACAATGGTTTCGAGCGAAGAGCCGGTTTCAGCCACCAGCTGCACACCGGCCTGAACCTGCTGCCCGGAAGAGACGATCAGGCCTTTGATGTCCTTTGCCGCATTGGCGGAGCGCTGCGCCAGTTCGCGTACCTCTTGCGCCACCACGGCAAAACCCTTGCCGGCTTCCCCCGCGCGGGCTGCCTCGACACCGGCATTCAGCGCCAGAAGATTGGTCTGAAAGGCAATCTCATCGATCACGCCGATGATATTGCTGATTTCGCTGGAGGATTTTTCGATTTCCTGCATGGCGGCAACCGCCTTGCGCACGACCTCACCGGAGCGTTCCGCACCGTCACGTGTCTTGGAAACCAGAGAACCGGCTTCCTCGGCCCGCCGGGTCGAATCCTTGACCGTCGTGGTAATCTGCTCAAGTGCTGCTGCCGTTTCTTCCACGGAAGCCGCCTGCTGTTCCGTCCGATGCGAAAGATCGTCGGCGGCAGAGCGGATTTCATTGGCACCTGCATCAATGCCACGCGCATTCTGCCTGACGGTCACAAGCGCTTGCTGCAACTTCTGGACAGAGCTGTTGAAATTCGACCGCAACCCATCAAGGCCAGCCACGAATGGCACGGTAATGCGATAGCTGACATCCCCATCAGCCAGGCGCGTCAGACCCTCTGCCAGAGCCTCCACGGCAAATTTGGTGTCGGCGGCATCCTTGGCCCGCTGCGCATCACGCTCGGCCCGTTCCTTTTCCGACAAGCCACGGCTGGCCTCGGCCTCGGCTTCCAGACGCTCGCGGTCGAGCGCATTGTCTCTGAACACCGCGACGGCGGCGGCCATCTGCCCGAGTTCATCGCCGCGTCCAGCACCATCGATTTCAGCCCGCGTTTCACCCTTGGCCAGGGACGTCATGCGCAGCCGCAGGCGTTCGATCGGTCGGGTAATGCCATGGGAGACGATCCACAAAGCGGCAAAAATCGCCAGAATGAAAGCGACAAGCAGGCCGCCAAGTGTAGAAATAATTGTATTGCGCGTCTCATTCGAGATCAACGTACTTTTATCGGAAAGTTCTTTTGCACCATCGACCACCCATCGGCGGGTCTCGTCAGCTGTCTCGGCGATCAGCTTATCTGCCTGCCTTAATTCGGCGCGGGCCTCGGTATCTTGTTTTCTAGCATCCAGGTCAATCACTTTGGATGTTATCGTGATGATCGCCTCATACCGTGTACGAATTGCCGCGAGCCGGTCGGCCTTCGCAGGATCAAGGGCGATTGCCTCATTGATCATGGCGATAATGCGCTTGACGCTCTCATCATAGTCCTTTTTCGCCCTGATAATTTCCGGACTTGAATCGTCATAAACCAAGATTTGGTAAGCGTCATAGCCGAGTGCCATCAGCCTCTGACTTGAACGCGCCACCATCATAAGCGAACCTGCGTCCTGATCGATAAAAGCGGAATACTCCTTATCAACCGCATTCAAGCTTTGGGACAGCATGACAGAAGCGCCAATGCCCAATGCACAAATTGAAACCACGACAGACAAAATCTTCGTTTTAATTTTCAGATTGTCGAGAAATGACATTTGGGATCTCGTGTCGGCAGGAATCCAAACATCTGGATAGGCTGCTACAGGAAAAGCATCTCGTCATGAGGGCTACAATAGGTTGTATCCATGATTTAAAAGGCATTAATTTATTAAAGGTAAATATGCTGGATCAAACCGGAAATCACTACAAATATACGGGGTTTGCAATTGATATTGCTCGATATTTTCTTAAATCCATGCAAAATAACGCATAGATATTTCTGAATAAAATAAAACTCTTAAGTTGCATTCTACCCCTAGAAATCAATTGGCAAACGTGCGAGATCTCCACAAATTCCTACGAAAAAAGGGGGGCGAAAGCCCCCCTTATAGAACTCGGAACCGGCCAATCTCAGCGCGGTAGAACCGTCGTACCCATCAGCGCCTCGTCGATGGCGCGCGCTGCCTGGCGGCCTTCGCGGATGGCCCAGACCACCAGTGACTGGCCACGGCGCACGTCGCCGGCTGCCCAGAATTTATCGACGGAGGTGCGGTAGTCCTTGTCATTGGCGATAACATTGGTCGAGCCGCGCCGGTCGGTATTGAGGTCCAGCTTGCCGTCGAGCTCCTTGACGACGCTGTCGGTGAAGGGGCCGGAAAAGCCGATGGCGATGAAGGCGAGATCGGCCTTGATGATGAATTCCGAACCAGCGATCGGCTGGCGACGGTCATCCACCTGGCAGCATTTGACACCGGTCAGCATGCCGTCTTCGCCAACGAATCCGAGCGTTCCCACCTGGAACTCACGCACAGCGCCTTCGGCCTGGCTGGAGGAGGTGCGCATCTTGGTGGCCCAGAACGGCCAGACGGCCAGCTTGTCTTCCGTCTGCGGCGGACGCGGACGGATGTCGAGTTGGGTAACCTTCACAGCGCCCTGGCGGAAAGCCGTGCCGACGCAGTCAGACGCCGTATCGCCGCCACCGACCACCACGACATGCTTGCCACCGGCAATGATCGGCTCGGAGGGCCAGCCAACGCTGTCGATGTTTTCACGACCGACCCGGCGGTTCTGCTGGACCAGATAGGGCATGGCATCATAAACGCCGTGCAGATCGACGCCGGGAATGCCAGCTTCACGTGGGGTTTCAGAGCCGCCGCAATAGAGCACGGCATCGTAATCGGCCAACAGCTTTTCCACCGTCACGTCGACGCCGACATTGACGCCACAATGGAAGGTGACGCCTTCGCCCTTCATCTGTTCGACGCGGCGGTCGATGAAGTTCTTCTCCATCTTGAAGTCGGGAATGCCGTAGCGCAGCAAACCGCCCGGCTTGGTTTCGCGCTCATAGACATGCACATCATGCCCGGCACGGCCAAGCTGCTGGGCGGCTGCCATGCCGGATGGGCCAGACCCAATGATCGCCACCTTTTTGCCGGTATGGACCGTGGCCGGTTGCGGCACGATGAAACCCAGCTCATAGGCCTTGTCGGCGATGGCCTGCTCAACGGTCTTGATCGAAACCGGGGCATCTTCCAGGTTCAGCGTGCAGGCCTCTTCGCAAGGGGCCGGGCACACACGACCGGTAAATTCCGGGAAATTGTTGGTGGAATGCAGGTTGCGGATCGCCTCTTCCCACTTGCCATTATAGACCAGATCGTTCCAGTCGGGGATCTGGTTATGCACCGGACAGCCGGTCGGGCCGTGGCAATAGGGAATGCCGCAATCCATGCAGCGCGCTGCCTGCTTTTGCACTTCCGGTTCCGACATCGGAATGGTGAATTCGCGGAAATGCCGGATGCGGTCGGAGGCTGGCTGATACTTCGCCACCTGCCGGTCGATTTCCATGAAACCTGTAACCTTGCCCATATTCTCGTCCTACTCAATGAGCCTGCAACTGCACGGACATGCCATGCGTGATCGCGATCCCGGATGCCGGGATCGCGCGGTGGCGAATTATTCAGCGGCAACGCCCATGCGCATCCGTTCCATTTCCTCCAGTGCCCGGCGATATTCGACCGGCATCACTTTGCGGAATTTCGGACGGTAATCGGCCCAGTTGTCGAGGATCTGCTTGGCGCGGTTCGAGCCGGTATAATGCAGATGGTTGGAGATCAGCTGGTAGAGCCGCTCCTCGTCATGGCGGGTCATGTCTTCTGACACGTCCACCAGACCCTTGTGCATCAAATCGCCGCCATGGTGATGCAGCTTTTCCAGCATGTCATCTTCTTCCGGCACCGGCTCCAGCTCCACCATCGCCATGTTGCAGCGCTTGGCGAAATCGCCCTGTTCGTCCAGCACATAGGCGACGCCACCCGACATGCCGGCTGCAAAGTTGCGGCCGGTTTCGCCCAGCACGACCACCACGCCGCCCGTCATGTATTCGCAGCCGTGGTCGCCCACGCCTTCGACAACCGCGATGGCGCCAGAATTGCGCACCGCGAACCGTTCACCAGCCACGCCGCGGAAATAGCATTCCCCGGCAATGGCGCCGTAGAGCACGGTGTTGCCGACGATGATCGAGTGTTCAGCCACGATCCGCGCATTTTCCGGCGGACGCACGATGATCCGGCCACCGGACAGACCCTTGCCGACATAGTCGTTGCCGTCACCGACCAGATCGAAGGTGATGCCGCGCGACAGAAACGCTCCGAAGGACTGGCCCGCCGTGCCGTTCAGCGTCACATGAACAGTGTCATCCTTCAAACCCTTATGGCCCCAGCGCTTGGCAAGTTCACCCGACAGCATGGCACCGGCTGAGCGGTCGACATTCTTGATATCGACATCGAACACCACAGGCTGCTTGGATTCCAGCGCAGGCATCGACTTTTCGATCAGCTTGCGGTCCAGCACATCTTCAATCGGATGATGCTGGCGCGCCGTCCAGTAAGTGGCTTCCTTGGGCGCATCGACCTTGTGGAAAATCTTCGAGAAATCGAGACCCTCGGCCTTCCAATGGGCCAGCATGTCATTCTTTTCCAGAAGTTCCGAGGCGCCGATAATGTCATCCAGCTTGGCAAAACCCAGCGAGGCAAGGATTTCGCGCACTTCTTCCGCGACAAAGAAGAAGTAGTTGATGACATGTTCCGGCGTACCCTTGAAGCGCTTGCGCAGAACCGGGTCCTGGGTGGCGACGCCAACCGGGCAGGTATTGAGATGGCACTTGCGCATCATGATGCAGCCTGCGGCAATCAGCGGTGCAGTGGCAAAGCCGAATTCGTCGGCACCGAGCAATGCGCCGATGATGACGTCGCGGCCGGTCTTCAGACCGCCATCGACCTGAAGGGCGATGCGCGAGCGCAAGCCGTTCAGCACCAGCGTCTGCTGGGTTTCGGCCAGGCCGATTTCCCATGGCGAACCGGCGTGCTTCAGCGAGGTCAGAGGCGAGGCGCCCGTGCCGCCATCGAAGCCGGACACGGTGATATGATCGGCGCGGGCCTTGGCAACGCCGGCGGCCACCGTGCCGACACCGACTTCCGACACCAGCTTGACCGAAACATCGGCAGCCGGATTGACGTTCTTCAGGTCGTAGATCAGCTGTGCCAGATCTTCGATGGAGTAAATGTCGTGATGCGGTGGCGGTGAAATCAGACCGACACCCGGTGTGGAATGCCGGGTCTTGGCAACCGTCGCGTCCACCTTGTGGCCGGGCAATTGTCCGCCCTCGCCGGGCTTGGCACCCTGCGCCACCTTGATTTGCAGCATATCGGCATTGACAAGATATTCAGTGGTCACACCGAACCGGCCAGAGGCGATCTGCTTGATGGCGGAGCGTTCCGGGTTGGGCGAACCGTTGAACAATGGCAGATAACGGTCGCTCTCTTCGCCGCCCTCACCCGTGTTGGACTTGCCGCCGATGCGGTTCATGGCGATGGCGAGCGTGGTATGCGCTTCACGGCTGATCGAGCCGAACGACATGGCGCCGGTGGAGAAACGCTTAACGATCTCGGCGGCCGGTTCGACCTCATCGACCGAAATCGGCTGACGTCCCTGATCGGCCGCCTTCTTGATCTTGAACAAACCGCGAATGGTGTTCATCCGCAGGGCGCTCTCATTGACCATTTCCGCGAATTCGCGGTAGCGCTCCTGGGAGTTGCCACGCACGGCATGTTGCAGCGAGGCGATCGAATCCGGGCTCCAGGCGTGGTTTTCACCGCGCAGGCGGTAAGCATATTCGCCGCCGATATCCAGCGAAGTCGCCAGGATCGGGTCCTTGCCGAAGGCGGAATGATGGCGCGCCACTGTTTCCTGCGCAATCTCGGCGAGGCCAATGCCTTCAATGTTGGAGGCCGTGCCGAAGAAATACTGATCGATCAACTGGGAGTTCAACCCGATGGCGTCGAAAATCTGCGCGCCGCAATAGGACTGATAGGTGGAAATGCCCATCTTGGACATCACCTTGAGAATGCCCTTACCGACCGCCTTGATATAGCGATAGACAACTTCGCTTGCATCGACTTCCTTGGGGAATTCGCCATGCTTGTGCATGTCGAGCAGCGTGTCGAAGGCTAGATAGGGGTTGATGGCTTCCGCGCCATAGCCCGCCAGACAGCAGAAATGATGCACTTCACGCGGCTCACCAGTTTCCACCACCAGGCCGACCGAGGTGCGCAGGCCCTTGCGGATCAGGTGATGATGCACGGCAGCCGTGGCCAGCAGCGCCGGGATGGCGATACGATCAGGGCCGATCTGCCGGTCCGACAGCACGATGATGTTATAGCCGCCACGCACCGCCGCTTCGGCGCGCTCGCAGAGCCGGTCGAGCATGTCAGGCATGCCTTCGGCGCCGCGATCGACGTCATAGGTGAAGTCGAGCGTCTTGGTGTCGAACCGGTCCTCGGTATGGCCAATCGAGCGGATCTTTTCCAGATCGCCATTGGTCAGGATCGGCTGGCGCACTTCCAGCCGCTTGGCGCGGGCTGCCCCCTCATGATCGAGAATGTTGGGGCGCGGGCCGATGAAGGATACCAGGCTCATCACCAGTTCCTCGCGGATCGGATCGATCGGCGGGTTGGTGACCTGAGCGAAGTTCTGCTTGAAATAGGTATACAGCAGCTTCGACTTCGACGACATCGCCGAAATCGGCGTATCCGTTCCCATCGAGCCGATGGCTTCCTGGCCGGTGGTCGCCATCGGCGACATCAGGATACGGGTGTCTTCCAGCGTGTAGCCGAAGGCCTGCTGACGGTCGAGCAGCGACACGTCGCGGCGCAGCGCCCGTGGCTCGACCGGCTTCAGATCCTCAAGGATCAACTGGGTCCGATCCAGCCATTCCCGGTAGGGAAGGCTTCCGGCCAGATCAGACTTCACTTCCTCATCGGAAACGATCCGGCCCTTTTCCATATCGATCAGCAGCATCTTGCCCGGCTGCAAACGCCACTTCTTAACGATCTTTTCTTCCGGCACCGGCAGCGTACCGGCTTCCGACGCCATGATGATCCGGTCGTCATCGGTGACCAGATAGCGGGCCGGACGCAGACCGTTGCGGTCCAGGGTTGCGCCGATCTGGCGGCCATCGGTGAAGGCCACGGCGGCAGGGCCGTCCCATGGCTCCATCAACGCGGCATGATATTCGTAAAACGCCTTGCGTTCCTTGCTCATCAACTGGTTGCCAGCCCAGGCTTCCGGGATTAGCATCATCACCGCATGGGCCATGGAATAGCCGCCGCGGATCAGGAATTCGAGGGCGTTATCAAAACAGGCAGTGTCCGACTGGCCCTCGTAGGAGATCGGCCAGAGCTTGGAAATATCGTCGCCGAACAGCGGCGAGGAGACCGACGCCTGACGGGCAGCCATCCAGTTGACATTGCCGCGCAGCGTGTTGATTTCGCCGTTATGGGCGACCATGCGGTAAGGATGCGCCAGCTTCCACGATGGGAAGGTGTTGGTGGAAAAGCGCTGATGCACCAGGGCCACAGCCGATTCGAAGCGCGGATCGGCGAGATCCTTATAATAGGCGCCAACCTGATAGGCCAGGAACATGCCCTTGTAGACGATGGTCGAGGAGGACAGCGACACCGGATAGAAGCCGGTTTCCTGACCGCCGAATTCGTCATAGATCCGGTTGGAAATCACCTTGCGCAGCAAGAACAACCGGCGCTCGAACGCATCCTGGCTGGCGGCATCGCGGCCCGCGCCGATGAACACCTGGATATGGCGCGGCTCGGTGGCGGCAATGTCCGGGGCCTTGGACAGCGAGGAATTGTCGACCGGCACATCGCGGTAGCCGAGCAGGTGCTGGCCCTCGGTCAGACAGACATCGGTGATCACCTTCTTGAAATGGGCGATCTGCTCTTCATCGGCGGGAAAGAAGAAATGACCGACGGCATATTCGCCAGCCTTGGGCAGAATGACGCCCTGGGCAGCCATTTCCTCACGGAAGAACCGGTCCGGGATCTGCACCAGAATGCCAGCGCCGTCGCCCATCAGCGGATCGGCGCCGACCGCGCCGCGATGGGTGAGGTTTTCAAGGATGAACAGGCCGTCGCGGACGATCTGGTGCGACTTCTCGCCCTTCATATGGGCGATGAAGCCGACGCCACAGGCATCATGCTCGTTGCGCGGATCATAGAGGCCCTGCTTTTGCGGAAGACCATAACGCTTTACCGTAGCGGCACCGGCGTTCGCCTGCGCCGCATCGGCCGCCACGATTGCTTCGGATGGCATCATATGCGTCATCGCTTTCCCTCCAGTTGAACCGTCCGGTCGAAACTATCCGATCCGGCACACAGCTATTTGACAAAATCGAATACCGACGGGGGCTTGTCGCTGCCCAAACCAGGGGCCAGATTTTAGAGGCGCCCCGCTTGCCGTATGCAAAACAGGTCACAAACCTGACCTTTCTGCACAGCTTCTCTCGACCGCTGCAAAAGCAGATATCCCGGTGAGTATAGCGCAAGAGAGCGAGGACGAAAGACCCAGAAAACCAAAACCTGCCACTCGATTTCCGAAATTATGTCAGTTTTATTGACCTATTTCTGCAATCTATATGGCAGAAACAAATCGGCTTCGCAAGCCATCAGCTTAAAAAGCCGGGTGATGACGCGACAGAATCTGTCTTTTTTGGCGATCTACCGCATTATTCTTTCGTCTGTTGAGGTCTTTGCGCAGGAAACTAAACCGGAGCGCGGAATACGAAGACAATCGCCCTGGTGATAATCGGTCCGGACCGCGACGGGTGATTGGACCGGATTGAACACGGCAGCAAAATCGTTAGGGTCAAAGTCACGCCGATAGACAAGCGTTACAGCCAATCAGGAAGCCATCATGTTCTTTGCATCCGATAATTGGGCCGGAGCCCATCCCGCCATTGCCGAAAGTCTGATGAAGGAAGCGGCGGGCTATGCCAGCGCCTATGGCACCAGCGATCTCGACCGGCGCGTCGAAGCGCATTTCAACCAGATTTTCGAGCGCGACGTCTCGGTGTTCTTCGTTGGCACTGGCACGGCGGCCAATTCGCTGGCGCTGGCCAGTGTGGCGCGGGCCGGTGGCGTCACTTTCTGCCATTTCGACGCGCATGTGAATGCCGACGAAGGTGGCGCGCCGGAATATCTCAGCCACGCCAGCCGGCTCTATCCGGTTGAGGGCGGCGGCGGCAAGATGAGTGCGGCAGCCCTTCACACCGCCGTCTCGCGCTTTGACACGCCTTCCGTCCACCAGGGTCGGCCCATGGCGGTAACGATTACCCAGGCGACCGAAGCTGGCACTATCTATACTCTGGACGAGATCTCCGCGATCAGCGCCATTGCCCGCGCCAAATCCCTGCCCCTGCACATGGACGGCGCCCGGTTTGCCAATGCGCTGGTGGCGCTCGATGCGACGCCCGCCGAAATGACCTGGAAGCGCGGCGTCGATATTCTCTCCTTTGGCGGCACCAAGAATGGCTGCTGGTGTGTGGAAGCCATCATATTCTTCAACCCAGACATGGCCGAGGAAATGCCCTATATCCGCAAGCGGTCGGCGCAACTGTTTTCCAAGACCCGCTTCGTGTCCGCCCAGTTGGAAGCCTATTTCAAGGATGATCTGTGGCTGGATCTGGCCCGCCATGCCAATGCCATGGCCGACCGGATGCGCGCCGGTCTCAGCAAAAACAACAAGGCCCGTCTGGCCTGGAAGACCGAGAGCAATGAAGTCTTCGCAGTGATCGGCAAGGATGCCGCCAAGCAGGCCGAAGCCCGCGGCGCGAAATTCTACGAATGGCTGACACCCCGTGATGAGCCCGGATTGGTCGGTCAGGACAATGTCTTGATCCGGTTGGTCACCAGCTTTGCCACGACAGAGCAGGACGTCGACCAGTTTCTAGAGATTCTCTAAGTATTTGAAGACTGACGGCTTCGATAAACACCAAAAACACAAAAGGGCGGCACCAAGCCGCCCTTCTTCATTCCTCACGAACGCTGAACGCTATATCAGACGACGCGAGACTCGATGGCCTTGGGCGCTTCGACCGGCTCGCTGGCAATCGCGATGCGGCGTGGCTTCATGGCTTCGGGAATATTGCGCAGCAGATCGATATGCAGCAGGCCGTTCTTCAGCGAAGCATTGGTCACCTCGACATGGTCGGCAAGCTGGAAACGACGCTCGAACCCACGCTTGGCAATGCCGCGATACAGAAACTCGGTCTGTTCGGCCTGGTCTTCCTGGGCCTTTTCACCCTTGACCGCCAGCACATGCGCATGGGCCTCGATGCTGAGCTCGGTTTCATCGAACCCGGCAACGGCCATGGTGATCCGGTAGGTATTGTCGCCCGTCCGCTCGATATTATAGGGCGGATAGCTCTGGGCCTGATCCGGCTGACCCAGGCTGTCCAGCATGGTAAACAGGCGGTCGAAACCAACGGTGGAGCGATAGAGCGGGGAAAAATCAACGTGACGCATAGGTGTCCTCCTGAGAAGCGACGGTTGCGGTAATGACTAAGACAGATACCCCTGATGTGGCGGTGTCTGCCGGATGGTGCAGGCCCTTCCGGCGCCTGCAACAAAGAGATGGGAAAGGCGATTTGCGAGTTCAAGACCCCTCGACATGCACGCACCATGATGGCCGATTTTTTGTGGCTGAATTTTTGATGAATGGCGGGTTTGGCATCGGTTCACCTTGGCCGCACTAGCGTCCACCTATCAGGAGTGATCCTGGTGGCTGAAGAATATCGTCCCTGCGTCTTCAGTGCCTGCTGCCGCCCATTAGTCTCAAAGCCCAATCGTCTTGAAGCAATGGGCGGCTTTTTTCCTTGACCCGATTTCGGTGCGCGCAAATATGCGATATGAAAAACTGACGATTGTGCTTGGAAAGGCAAGGCCATGGATAGCGTGCTTCATGCCGTGGACGGCAATCCCATTCCTGACAATCATCACGCCGGCTTTTTCACCAGCTACGACGGCCTTCGCCTGCGCTATGCGATCTTCAAGAGCGATATCAGCCCGGCTAAGGGCACGGTGGTGCTGGTGCATGGCCGCAGCGAATCCATCGAGAAATATTTTGAAACCATCCGCGACCTGACCGCAGCGGGTCTTTGGGTCGCCACCTTTGATCTGCGCGGCCAAGGCCTGTCCGACTGGACACTTCTGCAAAAGTCCTCAAAATCCAGAGGAGATAGCGAAAAGCGCTGGGGTCATGTGCGGCGCTTTTCCGATTATGAGCAGGATCTGGAGCTGTTCCTGGAGCAGGTCGTGCTGCCGGATTGCCGCCTGCCCTTCTCGATGATCGCCCATTCCACCGGTGGGTTGATTGCCCTTGCCGCAGCGCCACGGCTGTCTGGGCGCATTTCACGGCTGGTCCTGTCAGCCCCCTTTGTCGGCCTGCATGGTGAAGCTTTGTCGGCGGCAAAGGTGTTTGCGCTAGCGCGTCTGGCATCAACGCTCGGGCTTGGCAACCGACCCTTGTCATCAGCCAGCAAGCCGCACACCTTCGCCACCAATGTTCTGACCTCGGATGCCGCCCGCTTCGACCGCAATATGGCGATTTTTGCCGCCGTGCCGGAGCTTTCGATCCGTGCGCCTTCGGCCCGCTGGCTGCATGAATGTGCAAAAGCCATCCGACGGGTCAACGATCCCGCTCACCTGACGGGGATCACCATCCCCACTCTGTTGCTTGCTCCGATGCTGGACGGCGTCGTGCCCTTTAGTGCGCAGGAACATCTGGCCCGGCATTTCCGCGCCGCGCAATTGCTGTCCATTCCCGGCGCCCGTCATGAAGTGTTGCAGGAACAGGACCGCTACCGCGAACAGGCGCTTGCCGCCATCCATGCCTTCATTCCCGGCAGTGACCCAATGCAGATCGACGGCGAGGCAGCACTCGTCGGTCTTTGACACGTCATCTCTCCTCAAGCATCCCACAACCATCGTTGATCGTCCCACGCGGTTTCCCGGCCCTTCTCCTGGCATTCCTTAAGGGATTTTTATTGCTGGCGAACGATCCGAATTGACAGAATTCAGAACATCAATAATGTACGAATTCGTATTGTTTAGTGAAGATGGGTGCTGACGTTCAGCGCCCAATTTGCTTTCTGGGAGGAGAAATACGATGAATGCGCCTAAGAAATGGATCCAGAACGAAATTCAATCTCTCGATCCTGAGAAGGACTATGTGCGGATCTGGCGGCTGTCGAGCAGCTACGGCCTCAACGACTTTATGCAAAACTTCATCTACGCACTGACCTTTCCGAATTTCGTGGTGACGGAATGGGGTGCGGAAGTTGTCTGGCGCGACGATGGCGGCAAGGTGGTTGATCGTGCCACGAGTCGCGTTGAACAGACCAGCAGCGCCAACGCCTTGTGGTGGTTCTATGGACCCCATGATGAACGCACCAAGAAATCCGCCGAAGGCATTAACAACCTGCATGCCTATTGGGCCAAGAAATATCCAGGTCGATTCTCCTATACTGAAGATTATATCTATACATGCGCCTTTACGGCCATAACCATGCACCGTCTCCGGTTGCGCATGGGGCTGCCGGGCATTTCGGAAAAGGAACAGATCGCCTCCCATCGGTTTTGGCTGGAAATGTCCAAGCTGTTCGTGGCCGAGAACAATCAGCCGCTGCATGGCTATCCCGAGGATTTTGCGGGCCTGATCAGCTATTGCGAAGCGATAGAAGAAATGGATAGGCCGAAGCACGAGCGCGGCAATCTCATCGCCACGGCGATTTATGAGCAATTCGTCTTCCGCTTTTTCCCCAAGGAATTGCATTGGCTCGGACACCAGCTGCTCCGCTCGATGTCGCTGCCCACAACCCTTGAAACCATGCAGATCGAACCAGCCTATCCGATGGCGCAGGATGTTCTGCCCAAATTGATGGGCCTGATCTTCTGGTATCTGGAAACCCAGTTAGACGATCCGACGGAAAGCTATATCGAATCACGCGACAAAATGAGCAAGGATGAAAAGGCGGACATCAAGGCCGGCATCCGAGCCCTTGATCAGGCGTTTCCGGAGCATTACGTTTCGCTCTACAAGGACGATCCGAAATTTGCCGGATGTCCGTTCCATGCTGGCCTGCAGAAGTACCAGCCGCAAGGCGACGTTCCAAGCGAGATTGAGGCCATCGAAGCGCAAGCAGGCATACTTGGCTAATCGCCGGTCTCACCAGACCTGAGCCAGACCTGAGAATGCCCCTACAGCGTCCTGCGCCATTATATGGCGCAGGACGCTGTAGCAGTTTATTTGCTGCATAATGGACGATCCGCATGGACACCGGCGGCGATCAACCCGCCAGAATTGCCAGTGCCTGCTGATGAACCGCGATGGAGCTTGCCGCGATGATCTTGCCACCGGCTTCCGGGCGGCCTCCGTCCCAGGTGGTGATCACCCCGCCCGCTTGTTCGATGATCGGGATCAGCGCGCCGACATCATAAGGCTTCAGCCCCGTTTCGATCACCAGATCGACAAAGCCTGCCGCCAGCAGCGCATAGGCATAGCAATCCACGCCATAGCGGGTCAGCCGCACCTTGGCCCGCACCGCATCGAAACGCGGGCGCTCGTCTTCCAGAAAAATATCCGGCGAGGTGGTGTAAAGCACCGCATCCGAGAGACTGGTGCAGACCCGCGTTGCGATCTGCCGCTGGCCATCCGGCCCGCGGTACCAGGCTTTCTCCCCATCGGCAAAATAACGCTCGCCGGTAAAAGGCTGGTCCATCATGCCCATCACAGCATGACCGTTTTCCTGAAAACCAATCAGCGTTCCCCAGGTGGGCAGACCGGAAATAAACGCTCGCGTTCCGTCGATCGGATCGATCACCCAGACACAATCGCGGCCAAGGCCGATATTGTCATGTTCCTCGCCCAAAATGCCGTGATCGGGGAACTTGGCCTCAATCAGCACGCGGATCGCAGTTTCCGCTGCCTTATCGCCTTCGGTAACGGGATCATAGCCGCCCGCATCCTTGTTGACGACATCGAGCATTGAGCGAAAGCGTGGCAGGGTCTCAGCCTTGGCGGCCTCGGCGAGGCTGTCGAAAAACGTCTTGTCGGGGCGCATGCGGCTTCCTCGGTAGGTGAATGTAGACGTGTCTTACGGCATAAAACGCCGGATCGGAATTCGCTCCAGCATAAATTTATCAAGACGACAGGCAGAGCGCCGAATTGCACGCCATTCGTGCATTTCCTTGATGCAAATGCTTAAAAAATAATCATGATTAAAAAAATGTCAAAATTGCCTTGACATTTGTGCAATGCAAAATATTATACATCTTACAGTCTTTCGACTGTAAATACCCTCCTTGGGTGTTTCCTCCCTAGACTTGCCGCGCCTCGAGCGCGGTTTTTTTTGCCCTATCGCGCTTTGCATCGCAGGGCTTGAAAACCGATTTCCACTCTTCGGAACAATGCTCTATTCGGCAGCGAGCGCGCCATCGCCGAGGCCGGGCGTGGCAATGCCTTTGGAAAGCTCCGCCATCTGGCCGATGAACCGCGACAGCGTGGCTGCAAGCAAGGCGAAATCCGGTCGTTTTTCCAACGTGGCCTCATCAACATACAGCGCGCGGTTAATCTCGATCTGTAGAGCGTGCAGGCCCCTAGCGGGACGCCCGTAATGTTCGGTGATGAAGCCACCGGCATAGGGCTTGTTGCGCACCGCCGTAAATCCGAAATCGCTGAGCACCTGCATGGCCGCATGGGTCAGTTCGGCCGAAGCACTGGTGCCATATCGGTCGCCAATGATGAAATCAGGACGAATGGCGCTGCCGCTCAACCGGATATTGCCGGGCATCGAATGGCAATCGATCAGAATAGCCGCACCGAAATGGGCATGGGTGCGGGCAATCAGCCGGCGCAGGCAGGCGTGATAGGGCTTGTAGATCGTCTCGATCCGGGCAATCCCCTCCTCCACGCTCAACCGCTCCCGGTAGATTTCCATATTTTCGGCCACAATCCGCGCAATTGTGCCGAGCCCTCCGGCAACGCGCACCGAATGGGCATTGACGTAAGGCGGCAGGGTGCCGGAAAACATCTTCGGATCGAGCTCATAAGGCTCGCGGTTGACATCGATATAGGCGCGTGGAAATTTCGCGTAGAGCAAGGGCGCCCCATGATCGGGTGCCGCCGCAAACAGCTCATCGACGAAGTGATCCTCCGAACGGCGGATGGAAAGCCTGTCCAGGCGCGAACGAGCGAGAAACTCCTGTGGATAATCTCTGCCGCTATGGGGGGAATTGTAAACAAAGGGAATGCTATGCTGTTCGGGTTCGCGCACGTCAAACAGCTCGAAATCGTCGCGTTCCGGCTGCATCTCACCCCTTCTTTACCAAATCAGCAATTCATAATGAAACATATGTTGCCAGTTGCCCACCGCGAAGTCCATACTGCATTAATCTTGAAGCCGAATACGGCATGGTAAGAGAATCATGCAGCACTTATGCAGCAATTATAATGCGCTACAGCGACCTGTCTGCGCCGCCAAAGACGCGGACAGGTCGCTGTAGTGGCGAAAAATCACACCCGGCTTTCCCGTCTTCACCTGCTGTTTACACGGGCTGGAATATCTGGGAAAGCTTAACACCATGATCCCAGTTGAGTAACGGTCCAGCAATGACTCAGAAAATACTTCTTGCCGAAGATGACAACGACATGCGCCGCTTCCTGGTGAAAGCCCTGGAAAAGGCCGGATACAAAGTATCCTCCTATGACAATGGCGCCAGCGCCTATGACAGGCTTCGCGAAGAACCCTTCTCGCTGCTCCTGACCGACATCGTCATGCCGGAAATGGACGGTATCGAGCTGGCCCGCCGCGCCACCGAACTCGACCCGGACCTGAAGGTGATGTTCATCACCGGCTTTGCCGCCGTGGCGCTGAACGCCGATTCCAAGGCGCCCAAGGATGCCAAGGTCCTGTCCAAGCCCTTCCATCTGCGCGACCTGGTAGACGAGGTCAACAAGCTGCTGACCGCCGCCTGAGGCCGTCTGGTTCCAGCGACTGCGCCGCCCAGATTGGAACCGTCCGATCGTCCGCGATTTGCGACGATCATGCGTCGCATCGCAAGCGGCGCGGCAAACCATGCATGCGCCATATCCTGGCGCATGGTAGATCACCACAGTGAAGCGCCTGCGCATAAACCCGGAAAAGACAGCAGATACAAAAGCTTGCCGAATTCTTGGTCCAAACCGCGTAATAGCTATTGACGGAAACGGCGGTTTCATGGTTTACCCCCGCCATCGGATGGGCGTGTAGCTCAGCGGGAGAGCACTACGTTGACATCGTAGGGGTCACAGGTTCAATCCCTGTCACGCCCACCATCCGACTTTCTTCCCTTTTATAGCGTTGACAAGCCTAGTTCATATCAAGACCGTAGGCCGGTTCATCGTGGCCTACTGCCTCGCTCGCCATTGCCGCGCTGGTCTGTAAGAACCGTTCCCGGGCATTTTTTTTGCCCTTTCCCTATTTTCTATACCGCATTGCACCCTAGATGGGTTTGGATGCAGACTATTTTTGAAACATTGCAACATGCCATCGCATGGATGCCGGATTGGGCTGTTTCGCTTTGTGTCCTGCTTCTTGCTTTTCTGGCGGGCATGTTAATTCAGCGCTTCGGCTTCCGCATCCTGACACGGCTGACGGAAAATCGGGATCTTTTCTGGCGCTCGCTGGTGCAACGCACCCGGCGGCCACTGCGGCTTGCAATTCTGACCTGTACGCTGTCGATCGGCGTCACTCTCGCACCTTTGAGCGATTCGGCAGCGACCATCGGACGACATGCCCTGTTGCTCTGCTTCGTCGTTGTTGTTGGATGGATGACCCGCACCGCCCTGCATATCTGGGTCACCGTCTATCTTCGCCGCTTCAAGCTTGATGCCGAAGACAATCTACTAGCCCGCAAGCACGTTACCCAATCCCGAATCATGGAAAGGGTGGCCGCCACCGGCATCGTCGCACTCACGGCGGCAGCTGTTCTGATGTCTTTTCCGGCGGTGCGCCAATATGGGGTCAGCCTGCTGGCCTCGGCGGGTGTCGCGGGTATCGTTCTCGGTCTCGCCTTGCAGCCGATGCTGAAAAATTTGTTTGCCGGGCTGCAATTGGCCATCACCCAGCCGATCCGCATCGATGATGCGCTGATTGTTGAAGGTGAGTTCGGTCATGTCGAGGAAATAACCGCCACCTATGTGGTGGTGAAGCTCTGGGATTGGCGAAGACTGGTCCTGCCGCTCAATTATTTCATCGAAAAGCCTTTCCAGAACTGGACCCGCGAAGGTGCAGCGCTGATCGGCACGGTCATGCTCTACATGGATTATTCCGTTCCGGTCTCCACCCTGCGCCGAAAAACTGAGGATATCGTCAGGTCAGCACCGTTATGGGATGGAAATGTCTTCAACCTTGCCGTCACGGACCTGAAGGATCAGGTGATGGAAATCCGGATTCTGGTGTCCGCCGCCAACGCCGGAAAGGCTTTCGATTTGCGCTGCTATGTGCGCGAAAAGCTGATGGACTTCATTCAGACAGATTATCCAGACTCCTTGCCACGCCTGCGCATTCACCAGGAAAAGCCAGAGAGTTTAAAGGATGGGTCGTTCGCACCAATTCAGCCCGGCGCAACCGCTCGACCTGAGAAAATCGACGCCTGACATCTGGGCGACCGATAGCAACGGGAATAACCGTTGTCGGCGATAATGGGCCTTTCAGGCCGATTTTTTACCCTCTGCCTGATCGAGATGGCAATCCTGGCCCGATTCGAGGAATTCTGCGCTCGTCGCCGACGAAGCGCTTGGATGTTTTGCAGAAAAATGCAACAACCCCTTCACGCCAGACCCGCTATGAGGCCGGAGCGCTTTCATGCCTTTCGCCACCAGATCCTTCCGGATTGCGGCCGCGCGCTTTCTGCAGAAAGGACCGAGAATGACCGATAAAATCGTCCCCGTCATCATGGCAGGCGGCAAAGGCACACGGTTGTGGCCACTATCGCGCGCCACCGCCGCCAAGCAGTTCCTGAAAGTGGTGGGCGAGGAAACGCTTTTTCAGTCCACATTGCAGCGCGTCAGCGATACCAGTCTCTATGAAGCGCCGTTGGTGGTGACCAATGAGGAGTTTCGCTTCCTGGTCGCCGAACAGGCCCGCGAACAGGGCGTGGCGCTGTCGGGCATCCTGCTGGAGCCGGTGGCACGCAACACGGCAGCCGCCATTGCTGTCGCCGCCCGCGTCGTCGCGGAACGGTTCGGGCCTGATGCGGCCCTGCTCGTGCTGGCGTCCGACCACGCCATCACCGTCGATGCCGTCTATCTCGCCTCGATCACGGCTGCGGCCACCGCCGCAAGAAGCGGCAAGCTCGTCACGTTCGGCATCACCCCGACAGAACCGGCCACCGGCTATGGCTATATCGAACTGGGAGCCGATCTCGGCAATGGCGCCCATGCCGTCAGCCGGTTTGTTGAAAAGCCGGATGCGCAAAAGGCGCAAGCGCTGATCGATGCCGGAAATTACTACTGGAACTCCGGCATGTTCCTGTTTTGCGCGACAGATATCATCGACGAACTGGAACGCTACGCGCCAGAGGTGATGGCAGCCGCGACAGAGGCCGTTGCCAAGGCCACCAAGGATATCGATTTCATCCGGCTCAGTACGGAAGCCTTTACCGCAGCCCCATCGATTTCCCTCGATTATGCGGTGATGGAAAAAACCGCCAATGCCGCTGTCGTCCCCTCCGCCATCCAATGGTCGGATCTCGGCAGTTGGGACGCCGTGTGGAAAATCGGCGAGCCCGATGCCGACGGCAATGTCGTCAAGGGCAATGCCACTGTGCATAACACCCGCAATTCACTGGTTATCTCCCGCAACAGCCACATGGCCGTACAGGGCATGGACGGCGTGGCGGTGATTGCCAGCGAGGACGCGGTCTTCGTTGGTCGGTTGGACGAGGCCCAGGAAGTCGGCAATCTGGTCAAGCTTCTGGCCAGCGACAAGAAGACGGCGAGCCTCACCGAGACCCACCCGACCTCGCTGCGGCCCTGGGGCGGCTATACCTCGATCCTCAACGGTGACCGGTTCCAGGTGAAGCGGCTGTTCGTCCACCCGGAGAAGAAACTGTCGCTGCAAAAGCACTTCCATCGGTCCGAACATTGGATCTGCGTGCGCGGCACCGCGGAAGTGACGATCAACGACAAGGTGACGATGCTTTACGAAAACCAGTCGATCTATATTCCGCAAGGGGCGGTGCATCGGCTCGGCAATCCCGGCAAGATCATGCTGGAAATGATCGAAATCCAGACCGGTTCCTATCTGGGTGAGGACGACATCGTCCGGCTGATCGATGAGTTTGGGCGGACCTGAGGGTTTTAACGTGGCTGGATGCTCAGCCTTGTACCGAGCATCCAGCCACGACAGAGCATTCGATGCCGCCTTGAGCAAAGGGGCCAACAACCGTGGCTCGGGCGACGGTTTGTAGCCTCCCAAACCACTGCCCAACAAATTCCCAAGAAGCTGACTTGCTTTATTTCTGTGCATTGCACAAGATCAGGCACAATCAGAATGGCATTAGGTCCGGATCACGGACGAGGGGTTTCATGGCGATCAAAGCAAGCATTTATCATCTCACCCATTATAAATATGACACGCCGATCCGCCTGGGGCCGCAGATTATTCGCCTGAAACCGGCGCCCCATTCCAGAACCAAGGTTCTGAGCCATTCCCTCAAGGTCACGCCCGAAAACCACTTCGTCAATCTCCAGCAGGATCCCTACGGCAACTATCTGGCCCGTTTCGTGTTTCCCGATCCGGTCACCGAGTTCAAGATCGAAGTCGATCTCACCGCCGATATGAGCATCTACAACCCCTTCGATTTCTTCACGGAGGAAGAGGCCGTCACCTGGCCCTTCGAATACCCGGAGGATATTCGCGAGGATCTGGCGATCTACAAAAAGCCGGAGCCGGACAGCCCCGCCCTCGACGCCTATCTGAAGACCCTCGACATGACGCCCGGCCAAGGCACGGTCGACATGATCGTCGGGCTCAATGCCCGCCTGCAAAGCGAAATCGGCTATGTGATCCGCCTGGAGCCGGGCGTGCAGACACCGGATGAAACGCTGACCTCGGCGCGTGGCTCCTGCCGAGATACCAGCTGGTTGCTGGTGCAGATCCTCCGGCATCTGGGCTTTGCCGCCCGCTTTGTCTCCGGCTATCTGATCCAGCTGAAACCGGATCTGGAAGCGCTGGATGGCCCTTCCGGCACCAAGGTGGATTTCACCGATCTGCATGCCTGGGCGGAAGCCTATATTCCCGGCGCTGGCTGGATCGGCCTTGACCCGACCTCCGGCCTGATGACCGGCGAAAGCCATATTCCGCTGGCCGCCACCCCGCATTACAAAAACGCCGCGCCGATTTCCGGCGGCTATTTCGGGCAAGCCAAAACCGATTTCGATTTCGACATGAAGGTAACACGGGTTGCCGAGCATCCGCGCATCACCAAGCCATTTTCCGATGAAAGCTGGGAAGCTCTGAATGCGCTGGGCCTGAAGGTTGATGGCGATCTGAAGGCCCATGACGTGCGCCTGACCATGGGCGGCGAGCCGACCTTCGTGTCGATCGACGATTTCCAGTCGGCGGAATGGAATACCGACGCGGTTGGCCCGACGAAGCGGGCGTTGGCCGATCAATTGATCCGAAAACTGCGCACCCGCTTTGCGCCCGGTGGCTTCCTGCATTACGGCCAGGGCAAATGGTATCCGGGCGAAAGCCTGCCGCGCTGGACCTTCTCGCTCTACTGGCGCAAGGATGGCAAGCCGATCTGGCATAATCCGGACCTAATCGCCACCGAGCAGGCCGATACCAATGTGAGCCATGAGCAGGCCGAAGCGCTGATGGCTGGCATTGCCACCGAGTTGGAGATCGAGCCTGACATGATCCTCCCGGCCTATGAAGATCCAGCAGCCTGGATCATCAAGGAAGGCAGCCTGCCGGAAAATGTCGATCCGTCCAATTCCAAGCTGGAAAGCCCGGAAGAGCGCGCCCGCATCGCCAAGGTGTTTGAGCGCGGTTTGACGATCCCGACCGGCTATATTCTGCCGGTCCAGGCCTGGAACGCCAAGGCCAGCGGGCGGCGTTGGATCAGCGAGAAATGGCGCACCCGGCGCGGCAAGATTTTCCTCATTCCAGGCGACAGTCCTGTCGGCTTTCGCATGCCGCTCGGCACCCTGCCCTATGTGCCCCCCTCGCAATATCCCTATATCCACACGGCTGACCCGTCCATTCCGCGCGCGCCACTGCCGGATTTCGGACCTGATACCCGCGAAGGCCGGGCGCTGTCGGAAGCATCGCGCAAGACCAGCGACACCCAGCAGGACCGCAACGAACAGAATATCTCAGGATCGGCTGGGGATATAACCGGCGCGGTGCGCACCGCCATGAGCGTCGAGCCGCGCGATGGCCGGCTCTGCGTCTTCATGCCGCCGGTGGAGCGGATCGAGGACTATCTGGAACTGGTGGCCGCCGCCGAGACCGCCGCGCGCAATCTTGGCCTGCCGATCCACATCGAAGGCTATGCGCCGCCGCAGGACGAGCGAATCAATGTCATCCGCGTCGCGCCCGATCCTGGGGTTATCGAGGTGAATATCCACCCCGCCGATAGCTGGCAGGATTGCGTGGCCACCACCGATATCATCTATGAAGAAGCCCGCCAGACGCGGCTTGGCGCCGACAAGTTCATGATCGATGGCCGCCATACCGGCACCGGCGGTGGCAACCATGTGGTGGTCGGCGGTGCCAATCCCGGCGACAGCCCGTTCCTGCGCCGCCCGGATCTGCTGAAAAGCCTGGTCCTGCATTGGCAGCGCCATCCGGCTTTGTCCTATATGTTCTCAGGCATGTTCATCGGCCCGACCAGCCAGGCGCCACGCTTTGACGAAGCCCGCCATGATACGCTCTATGAGCTGGAAATCGCCCTGGCCCAGATTCCCATGCCAGACAGTGGCGCGGCCCCGCCCCTGCCCTGGCTGGTCGACCGGCTGTTTCGCAACCTGCTGACCGATGTCACCGGCAACACCCATCGCTCGGAAATATGCATCGACAAGCTGTTCTCGCCGGATGGGCCGACAGGCAGACTGGGTCTGGTTGAATTCCGTGGCTTTGAAATGCCACCGAATGCCCGCATGTCGCTGGCCCAGCAATTGTTGGTGCGGGCGCTGATCGCGCGGTTCTGGAAGAACCCGATCGGTGGAAATTTCGTGCGCTGGGGTACGGCGCTGCATGACCGCTTCATGCTGCCGCATTATCTCTGGCAGGATTTTCTCGAAGTGTTGTCAGACCTGCGGGAACACGGCTTTGACTTCAAGCCGGAATGGTTTGCGGCACAGCTCGAATTCCGCTTCCCCTTCGTCGGACAGGTGGAATACGAAGACAGCAAACTGGAGCTGCGCCAGGCGCTGGAGCCATGGCATGTGATGGGCGAGGAAGGTGCGATCGGTGGCACGGTGCGCTATGTCGATAGTTCGGTCGAGCGTTTGCAGGTCAAGCTGGAGACCGCCAATCCCGACCGGTACACTATTGCCTGCAATGGCCGCCGCCTGCCCCTGAAGAAAAGCGGTACCAATGGCGTCGCTGTCGCCGGGGTTCGCTACAAGGCCTGGCAACCGGCATCAGGGCTGCATCCGGTCCTGCCTGTAAACACACCGCTAACATTCGACGTTTATGATATATGGACAGGGCGGTCGATTGGTGGTTGTGTGTATCATGTCGCGCATCCCGGTGGTCGCAGTTATGATACTTTCCCTGTGAATGGTAATGAAGCGGAGGCCCGGCGGCTTGCGCGGTTCGAACCCTGGGGCCATACAGCCGGATCTTATCCGCTGTGGCCGGAAGCCGTCTCGCCGGAATTTCCGCACACATTGGATTTGCGGCGACCACACGGGATCTAAGCATGTCGCGTAAAAGTGTGAAACGGTTTTATGAAGACGACATGCGCCAACAAGAAGCTATGTCGCGTAAAAGTGTGCAGCGGTTTTGCGAGAACGACATGCTTCAGCGAGAAAGCATGTTGCGTAAAAGTGTCTAGCGGTTTTACGGAGACGACATGCTTCAACAAGAAGCTATGTCGTTCCGGTAAATATGTGAAACCGTTTTACGAGAACGACATGCTTCGGCAGGAATGAAGATGACCAAGCGTACGGCCATTGAGATGGACAGGCTGGAGAAGGACCCCGGAGCGGCATTTGCCGATGGCTACCGGGCCTTGCCCGGTGCTGCCGATGAAATGCTGGACCGGGATGGCAACATCCGTCCGGTCTGGCAAAATTTCGTCGCCGCCATCAACGGCATGGATGAAGAGCAATTGCACGAGCGCTTTGCCCGTGCCGACCGCTATCTACGCGATGCCGGAGTCTTCTACCGCGCCTATGGGTCTGCCGGTCCCACCGAGCGGGCCTGGCCGTTCTCCCATATTCCGGTTCTGATCGCCGATGCGGAATGGCAGGTTCTGGCGCGAGGGCTGGTGCAGCGGGCCGAATTGCTGGAACGGGTTGTCGCCGATATCTACAGCGATAACAGGCTGGTGCAGGAAGGCTTCATTCCGCCCGCACTGATCGCCGCCAATGGTGAATTCCTGCGGCCCCTGGTCGGGGTGAAGCCGGCGGGTGGCCATTACCTGCATTTTTGTTCCTTCGAGATCGGCCGTGGGCCAGATGGTGCCTGGTGGGTGCTGGCTGACCGCACCCAGGCCCCATCCGGGGCTGGATTTGCGCTGGAAAACCGGGTGGCGACGGCGCGGGCCTTTTCCGACATCTATGCCGAAACCCATGTCCACCGGCTCGCCTCGTTCTTCGGGGCGTTTCGTGATGCGCTTCAGGGCCATAAGCAAAGCCCTGATGACAGGATCGCTGTGTTGTCCCCCGGCCCGGCCAATGAAACCTATTTCGAACATGCCTATATCGCCCGCTATCTCGGCATCATGCTGCTGGAGGGCGAGGATCTGACCGTGGTCAACGGCAAGGTGATGGTACGCACCGTGGCCGGGCTGAAGCCGATCGGGGTGCTGTGGCGTCGTTTGGATGCGGCCTTTGCCGATCCACTGGAACTGAACCAGCTTAGCCATATCGGCACACCGGGCGTGGTGCAGGCGCTGCGCAACAATGCGGTCACCTTCGTCAATGCGCTCGGCTCCGGCATTCTCGAAACCCGGGCGTTGATGGCTTTCCTGCCGACCATCTGTCGCCATATGCTTGGTGAGGATCTGTTGCTGCCCTCGATTGCCACCTGGTGGTGCGGGCAAAAACAGGAGCGCGACCACGTCGCCCGCAATATCGAGAAAATGGTGATCGGCCCGGCCTATTCGCGCCAGCCATTTTTCGATGACAACAGGCAGTCGGTGCTGGGCGCGACCCTGCGGGAAACCGCCCAGCAGTCGATTGCCGGCTGGCTGGAAACTGACGGCGCCAAGCTGGTCGGTCAGGAAGCCGTTACGCTATCGACCACCCCCGCCATGGTCGATGGCAGGCTGCAACCAAGACCGATGAGCCTGCGGGTGTTTGCGGCACGCACCAGGGACGGTTGGCAGATCATGCCCGGCGGGTTTGGGCGGATCGGCAGCGGCAGCGATGTGGCGGCCATGGCCATGCAGGCCGGAGGCTCTGCCGCCGATGTCTGGATCGTTTCGGAAAAGCCGGTCGAGCGGATCACGCTGCTGCCAGCCGAAGAACAGTTTACCCGCAATATGCCGGGCAGCCTGCCCAGCCGCGCCGCCGACAACCTGTTCTGGCTTGGCCGCTATATCGAGCGGGCCGAAGGGGCGCTCAGAATTCTGCGCGCCTGGAATGCCCGCTTTGCAGAAACAGCCGACCCGAAACAGCCGCTTCTGGCCTTTGTCAGCGACTATCTGGAAGCACTGGACATCAATACCGACCAGGGCGTGCCGGAAAGCCTGCTTGGCAATATCAACAGCGCGGTCTATTCAGCCAGCAATATCCGCGACCGATTCTCGCCGGATGGCTGGCTGGCGCTGAATGATCTCGCCAAGACCGCGCGCCGCTTCCATGAAAAGATCAAGCCCGGCGACGACGCCTCGCATGCCATGACCATCCTGCTGCGCAAGCTGGCGGGCTTTGCCGGTCTGGTGCATGAAAACATGTATCGCTTCACCGGCTGGCGGTTCCTGGCCATCGGCCGCTATTTGGAGCGCGGCATGCACATGACCCGGTTGCTTGGCCATATGGCGGGGCAGGACGCACCGGACGGTGCGCTCGACATGCTGCTGGAGATCGGCGACAATGTCATGACCCATCGGCGGCGCTATAATGTCAACACCGCCCACCTGACCGTGACAGATCTTCTGGCGCTCGACCCGCTCAACCCGCGCTCCATCCTGTTTCAACTCAACGAGATCCACAACGAAGTGGAACAATTGCCCAATGCCAAGGTCAACGGCCAAATGTCGCGCTTCCTGCGCGAAACCGTCCGGCTGCATTCGAGCGTGGCGGTGATGACGCCGGAAATGATGACGCCTGATATCTACAATCATCTGGAAAAAGAACTGGAATTGCTGTCTGATCTTTTGGCGCAAACCTATCTCGGATGAGCAGAGACCTATCGATGCTGTACGATCTGACACTGCATATGGGCTATGACTACGATGTGGCCGCCGCTGGCGGACGCCACATCCTGCGCATCATGCCGATCTCGCTGCCGGAGCGGCAAAGGCTGATTGCCGGTTCAATTTCCATCGAGCCGCAGCCGGATGAGCGTACTGGTTTTGCCGATTTTTTCACGCATCCGGCCACGACTTTTGCCTATCGGTCTTCCCATGACAAACTGGATATCCGCCTTCAGGCCCGTATCCAGGTGGATAGCCAGCCGTTCACCGCGGATTTTTCGCCACTACCAGACCGGCTTGCCGTCGAGCTTTTCGAATATTGGTCGCTGGAGCCAGCCTCCCCGCATCATTTCACCGGATCGAGCCCACGGCTGCCTGAAAACCCCGATATCGCCGCCTATGCCCGCTCCGGCGTGAAGCCCGGCATGACGGTGCGCCAGATCGCCGAACAGCTTTGCGCCCGTATCCACAAGGATTTCAAATACGATGCCAAGGCCACCACTGTCGATACCACCCCGAAACAGGCCTTTGCCCTGAAAAAGGGCGTCTGCCAGGATTTTTCCCATATCATGATCGTGGCGCTGCGTAGCCTCGGCATTCCCGCGGGCTATGTCAGCGGCTTCCTGCGCACCATTCCGCCGCCGGGCAAGGAACGGTTGGCCGGCGCCGACGCCATGCATGCCTGGGTCAGGGTCTGGTGCGGCAAAACCGTCGGCTGGGTCGAGCTTGACCCGACCAATAATATTGCCGCCGGCACCGACCATGTCGTCGTCGCCTATGGCCGCGATTATTCCGATGTTGCGCCTGTTATCGGCGTGTTGAAAGGCTATGGCAACCACACGACCGTCCAGGCGGTGGACCTGATTCCGATTGGCTGACGAGGCGAGCACCGCCTCCGTTTCAACCGCACTATTTCAGGAATAGGTTGCATTTGAGCAACCCTATTAAGCCAGTTGCAAGCAGTGTGTCCTATCAATTCCTCAGCAGCGATGCGGATCGTCAAGCCACGGTCCTGTTGCAGGAAACACGACCGGTGCTTTCGTTTCACTCAGGAAATGACAAGTGCCGGATCAACGTCACGGATGGACATGATGGTCATTTCGGCGCTTCGCCCTCGTTTGCGTGCCTGTCGTTTGCTTGCCTCAAAAGTACGGCGATCCGCCGCTTTGGCAATTCCCCTGCTGCGCCATACCGGCGGCAATTTCGGCATGATGACGGCGGTTCTCCTGCCGGTTTCCATCGGCGTTGCAGGTCTGGCGATGGATGCGACGGAAACGGTGCAATCAAGAAGCGCCTTGCAAAGCTCTGTGGATGCAGCAGCCCTTGCCGCCGCCTCGGCAATGAGCAACGGCATGAGCGAGGCTGACGCCATTGCCCTTGCCAAGAGCTTCCTTGCCTCGCAGCTGGCCAATACCATGGCCAGAGACGAGGACACCAGTTTGGTGGACCAGATCACACAGCTGGAACCGGATATTTCCGTCAAGACCACCCAGGTCAACAGCTCATCGACCTCCTATGACGTAGAACTGACAGGCAGCTACACCATGACGATGAACCCGCTTTCGAGGGTCCTGGGGTGGGAGACGGTGACGTTGAAAGCCTATGGCAAGGCCCAGGCCGCGACCACTGCATCGGAGAGCCCGCTCTCGATGTATCTGGTACTTGACCGGTCAGGCTCGATGAACGACGAAACGACGACGACCTACACGGGGACGTGCACCACAACCACCACGTCTGGCTATGGCCGCAACAAGAAGACCACGACGACGAGCTATAGCTGCACGAAAAACTACACGAAGATCGAATCCCTGAAGCTGGCCGTCGCCGATCTGGCCGCACAGCTCAAGAAGGCCGATCCAAACAGTGAATATGTACGCACCGGTGCCGATTCATACAATGCCAGTGCCGATACCGCCCAGGCGATGAGCTGGGGAACCGCCAATGTCGTCACCTACGTCAACGCGCTCAGCGCTACCGGCGGGACCGATGCCAGGGGCGCACTGAGTGCCGCCTATAGCGCGCTGCAAACATCCAACAAGACAGAGATTACCGCCCATAATGTGTCAAGCGTCAGCAAGATTGGCCGTTACATCGTCTTCATGACGGACGGGGAAATGACCGGCAACAGCAGCAGCTGGAGCTCCAGCATCGACTCCGCCGTGCGCAGCCAATGCACCAGCATCAAGGCCGATGGCATCCAGATTTATACGGTTGCGTTCATGGCACCGGCCAATGGCAAGTCGCTGCTCAGTGCCTGCGCCAGCGACGCCTCGCACTATTACGAGGCCACCGATGCGGCAAGCCTTGTCGCCGCCTTCGGGGAAATTGGCAAGAAAGCGACCTCCACCTCGACCCGCCTGATGAATTGATTTTGGCAAGGTCAAAGCCAAGCCACGCCAAGACGTCTGGAACTTTCCGCCTCTGGCCAGCCTTTACCCTCCTTGGAACCACAAGGAGAAAGTCATGGAAGACACACCTTCGCTGAAACTGGCAAAGCGCTATCTGGAACTGGGCGGCACCCGGAAACTGAAGATGGACGACAACATCACCGATACCCGCAAATGGGAAGGCGAGCCAGCGGAAGCCGCCAAATTCTGGGCGGACCATATCGAGGTGCTGGAAGCGGGCGAGAAGAAGCAGGTCGAGGATTTTCTGCCGTCTATGGCCGACAAGTAGCGGAGCGAATGGCTTGCGGGCTGGCCGCAGTATTGCGGCCCATCACCAACATCCCGCGATAAATGCAGGCCCTGCAAGCTTTGCTGATGGCGCAAAGGCCGAAGTATCCGCACAAAGTGCGGGCGCACAATAATCTCAAGAATAATCCGGGGCTTAACTGAGCCATAAAAACACGAAGCAACGATTGCTCCTTAAAAAAATACGCTGTTGCAACTATTCGCCAAGGATGCATACATTGCATGTGCCGGTGGTTGGTAACCCATGACCATCGGTCTCGCGCCCTGCCCTTTCCTCCTCACCATGTGGCGAAGTCATGAATGAAACTCTTCCAAAGGCCGACCTCCCCCTTCCAAAGCCCCGCGTCTCCAATCCGGAAACGCTGGCCGCCGAAATCATCGAGCGGCTGACCTATGGTATCGGCAAGGACGCGAAGGTTGCCAAGCCGCATGACTGGCTGACCGCCACCATTCTCGTCGTGCGTGACCGCATTATCGACAAGTGGATGGAATCCACCCGCCAGACCTATTCCACCAATGCCAAGCGGGTTTATTATCTGTCGCTGGAGTTTCTGATCGGCCGGTTGATGCGCGATGCGATGACCAATCTTGGTCTGGTCGAGGAGATCAAGGCAGCACTGGAATCGCTCGGCGTCGATCTTGGGGTCATCGCCGGGTTGGAGCCTGATGCGGCGCTGGGCAATGGCGGGCTTGGCCGTCTGGCCGCCTGTTTCATGGAAAGCATGGCGACGGTGAATATCCCGGCCTATGGCTATGGTATTCGCTACGTGCACGGCCTGTTTCGCCAGCAGATGGCCGATGGCTGGCAGGTGGAACTGCCCGAAACATGGCTCGCCCACGGTAATCCCTGGGAATTTGAGCGGCGCGAAAGCTCCTATGAAGTCGGTTTTGGCGGCGGCGTCGAGACCGCCTCCAACGGCACCAGCGGCGAGGAGATCCGCCACGTCTGGAAGCCGAGCGAACGGGTGATCGCCACCGCCTATGACACGCCGATCGTTGGCTGGCGCGGCGAGCGCATCAACACATTGCGTCTGTGGTCGGCCCAACCGATCGACCCGATCCTGCTCGATGCCTTCAATGCGGGCGACCATATTGGTGCGTTGCGCGAAAGCAACCGGGCCGAAAGCCTGACCCGGGTGCTGTATCCAGCCGATGCCACTGCGGCTGGCCAGGAATTGCGGTTGCGGCAGGAATATTTCTTCTGCTCTGCATCGCTTCAGGACATCGTCCGGCGTCACCTGCAACAGGGCAACGCGCTGACCGACCTGCCGAAAAAGGTGGCGATCCAGCTGAACGATACCCATCCTGCCGTCTCTGTCGCTGAACTGATGCGGCAATTGACCGACGTCCACGGCATGGATTTCGACACCGCCTGGGACGTGACCCGCGAGACCTTTTCTTATACCAATCACACGCTTCTGCCCGAGGCGCTGGAAAGCTGGCCGGTGCCGCTGTTCGAGCGGCTGTTGCCGCGCCATATGCAATTGGTCTACGCGATCAACGCCAAATGCCTGGTGGAAGCGCGCAAGCAGAAGAATTTTACCGATCTGGAAATCACCAGCCTGTCACTGATCGATGAAAGCGGCGACCGCCGGGTGCGGATGGGCAATCTGGCCTTCATGGGCTCCCATTCGATCAATGGCGTCTCGGCCCTGCATACCGAGCTGATGAAGGAAACGGTGTTCGCCACCCTGCACAAGCTCTACCCGGACCGGATCAACAACAAGACCAATGGCATCACACCTCGCCGTTGGCTGATGCAGTGCAATCCCGGCCTGACCTCACTGATCCGCGAAGCGATCGGCGACAATTTCCTCGACGACGCCGAAAAGCTGACCGCTTTGGATGCCTTTGCCAAGGACAGCGCCTTCCAGCAGAAATTTGCCGCCGTCAAGCGGGCCAATAAGGAGCAGCTGGCCAATCTGGTCGCCAGCCGCATGGGCATCAGGCTCGATCCCTCTGCCATGTTCGACATCCAGATCAAGCGTATCCACGAATACAAGCGCCAGCTCTTGAACATCATCGAGACCGTGGCGCTCTACGACCAGATCCGCTCCCATCCGGAACGCGACTGGGCGCCGCGCGTCAAGCTGTTCGCAGGCAAGGCGGCGCCGAGCTATCACAATGCCAAGCTGATAATCAAACTGGCCAATGACGTGGCGCGGGTGATCAACAACGACCCGTCGGTGCGCGGCCTACTGAAAGTGGTGTTCATTCCCAATTACAATGTGTCGCTGGCCGAGGTCATGGTGCCGGCTGCCGATCTCTCCGAACAAATTTCCACCGCTGGCATGGAAGCATCCGGAACCGGGAACATGAAGTTCGCGTTAAACGGTGCGCTGACCATCGGCACCCTTGATGGGGCCAATGTGGAAATGCGCGATCACGTCGGAGAAGACAATATCTTTATCTTTGGAATGACTGCGGAAGAGGTTGGCAAGGTGCGTGCCGAGGGGCACACCCCGCGCCCGATCATCGAACGGTCGCGCGAACTGTCACAGGCGCTGGCCGCCATTGCGTCCGGCGTGTTCTCGCCTGACGATCGGGACCGGTTCGCCAGCCTGGTGGATGGGCTCTATAACCATGACTGGTTCATGGTGGCTGCCGATTTCGATGCCTATGCCACTGCCCAACGTCAGGTGGACGCGGTCTGGACCGACCAGCCCCTCTGGCAATCCAAAGCCATTCTGAATACGGCCCGCATGGGCTGGTTCTCCTCTGACCGGACGATCAGACAGTATACGGCCGACATCTGGAGAGCCTGATGAAGAAAACAACCAGGCAGACGCAGGCATCAGCTGAGAGCGGCCATCCGCCCTTAGCTGACAATCTGCCTTCTGCCGAGATCGAAGCCATCGTTTCGGGCCTGCACACCGATCCGTTTTCGGTGCTCGGCGTTCATGCCGGCGCGAATGGTTTTATTGCCCGCTGTTTCGTGCCGGGTGCCGAAAGCATTACCGCGCTCGCGCTCGACGGCAGCCTTGCCGGAGAGCTGGCCTGTCTCGACCCCGCCGGCTTTTTCGCTGGTCCGGTGGCGATCAAGATCCAGCAGCCGCTCCGCTACCGCGCCTGCCGGGGCGATGTGGAATGGTCGCTGACCGATCCCTATAGTTTCGGGCCTGTTCTCGGGCCGATGGACGATTACTTCCTGCGCGAAGGCTCGCATCTGCGGCTGTTCGACAAAATGGGCGCCCATCCGATCAAGCATCAGGGCGTTGATGGCTTTCATTTCGCCGTCTGGGCGCCGAATGCCAGACGGGTCTCGGTGGTCGGCGATTTCAATGAGTGGGACGGTCGTCGCCATGTGATGCGGTTGCGGCGCGATACCGGCATCTGGGAAATTTTCGCCCCCGATGTCCGGCCAGGTTCGGCCTATAAATTCGAGATCATCGGCGTCAATGGCGAACTTTTGCCGCTGAAGGCCGATCCTTTCGCCCGCCGCAGCGAGTTTCGTCCGCAAACCGCGTCCGTCACCGCCGCCGAGCTTTCCCAGAACTGGGAGGACGCGGCGCATCTGGCCCATTGGGGCAGCATTGACAAACGCCGTCAGCCGATCTCGGTCTATGAGGTTCATGCCGGTTCCTGGCAGAAACGCCCCGACGGCACCTTCCTCAGCTGGGACGAGCTGGCGGAACGGCTGATCCCCTATTGCACCGAGATGGGCTTTACCCATATCGAATTTCTGCCCATCACCGAACATCCCTATGACCCTTCCTGGGGCTACCAGACGACAGGTCTTTACGCGCCTAGTGCGCGGTTCGGCGAGCCGGAGGGGTTTGCCCGATTCGTCAACGGCTGTCACAAGGTCGGCCTCAGCGTCATTCTCGACTGGGTTCCGGCCCATTTTCCGACCGATGCCCATGGGTTGCGCTTTTTCGACGGCACAGCCCTTTATGAGCATGAGGACCCACGCAAGGGCTTCCACCCCGACTGGAACACCGCGATCTACAATTACGGGCGGATCGAGGTTCTGTCCTATCTGGTCAACAATGCGCTCTACTGGGCGGAAAAGTTCCACCTGGACGGCGTGCGGGTCGATGCTGTCGCCTCGATGCTCTATCTCGACTATTCCCGCAAGGAAGGCGAGTGGATTCCCAACGAATATGGCGGCCGGGAAAACCTGGAGGCGGTGCGCTTCCTGCAAAAGATGAATGAGCATATCTATGGCGCCCATCCGCAGGTGATGACCATTGCCGAGGAAAGCACCTCATGGCCGAAAGTGTCCCAGCCGGTCCACGAAGGCGGCCTCGGCTTCGGCTTCAAGTGGAACATGGGCTTCATGCACGATACGCTGAGCTATTTTGCCCGCGACCCCGTGCATCGCAAGCACCACCACCATGAAATCACCTTCGGGCTGATCTATGCCTATAGTGAAAATTTCATGCTGCCGATTTCCCACGATGAAGTGGTGCATGGCAAAGGCTCGATGATTGCCAAAATGCCCGGCGATGACTGGCAAAAATTCGCCAATCTTCGCGCCTATTACGGTTTCATGTGGGGCTATCCCGGCAAGAAACTACTGTTCATGGGCCAGGAATTTGCCCAGTGGAGCGAATGGAGCGAGGAGCGGTCGCTGGACTGGAACCTGCTGCAATATCCGCTGCATGAGGGCATGCGCCGCCTGGTGCGTGATCTGAACTTTACCTATCGCAACAAGCCGGCCCTGCATGCCCGCGACTGTGAGGGCGAAGGGTTTGAATGGCTGATCAGCGAGGATGCCGATCAATCGGTGTTTGCCTGGTTGCGCAAGACGCCCGGTGAAAGGCCGGTGGCTGTTATCGCCAACCTGACGCCGGTCTATTACCAGCGTTACGACGTGCCGCTGCCGGTGGCCGGGCGGTGGCGGGAAATCCTCAATACCGATGCCGAGATCTATGGCGGTAGCGGCAAGGGCAATGGCGGGCGGGTGGAGGCCGTGCTTGATACGGCAACCGCCTCAGACAAGGCACCATGGGCGCACGCGACCCTGTCACTGCCGCCGCTGGCAGTGATCATGCTGGAGTTGGAACAGTAGAGTTTGTCAGGTTCATATTGAAACAGACAATCTCTAGGACGAACACGTATTTGAGACATGCGGGAGGAGATTGCATGACGCCGACAAAGAGAATTCAGCCGCTGGCGCGTGACGCCATGGCCTATGTACTGGCCGGCGGACGGGGCAGCCGCCTCAAGGAACTGACAGACCGGCGGGCGAAACCCGCCGTCTATTTCGGCGGCAAGGCCCGGATCATCGATTTTGCCCTGTCGAATGCGCTGAACTCAGGCATTCGCCGCATTGGCGTCGCCACCCAGTACAAAGCCCATTCGTTGATCCGCCACATGCAGCGCGGCTGGGATTTCCTGCGGCCCGAGCGCAACGAAAGCTTCGACATCCTGCCCGCCAGCCAGCGCGTTTCTGAAACGCAATGGTATGAAGGCACCGCCGATGCCGTCTTCCAGAACATCGACATTATCGAGCCGTATGGCCCGGAATATATGGTGATCCTGGCGGGCGACCATGTCTACAAGATGGACTATGAATTCATGCTCCAGCAGCATGTCGATAGCGGTGCCGATGTCACGATTGGCTGCATGGAAGTACCGCGCATGGAAGCTTCGGCTTTCGGTGTCATGCATGTCGACGACAAGGACCAGATCATTGCCTTCGTCGAAAAGCCCGCCGATCCACCGGGCATTCCCGGCAACGAGACCATGGCGCTCGCCTCGATGGGCATTTATGTGTTCCACACCAAATTCCTGATGGATTGCCTGCGCCGCGACGCCGCCGACCCCAATTCCAGCCGGGATTTCGGCAAGGACATCATTCCCTATATCGTCGAGCACGGCAAAGCCGTGGCGCATCGCTTTGCCTCATCCTGCGTGCGCTCGGATTTCGAAAAGACCCCCTATTGGCGCGATGTCGGCACCATCGATGCCTATTGGCAGGCCAATGTCGACCTGACCGACATCCTGCCGGAACTGGATATCTACGATAAATCCTGGCCGATCTGGACCTATGCCGAAATCAATCCGCCGGCAAAGTTCGTCCACGACGATGAAGGCCGTCGGGGTTCGGCGATTTCCTCCCTGGTCTCGGGCGATTGCATCATTTCCGGCTCGACGCTCTATCGCAGCCTGCTGTTTACCGGGGTTCGCGCCAATTCCTATTCGAGGCTGGAAGGCGCCGTCATTCTGCCCAAGGTTACGATCGGCCGCCATGCCCGCTTGACCAATGTGGTGATCGATCATGGCGTCACCATTCCCGAAGGGCTGATCGTCGGCGAAGACCCGGAAATCGACGCCAAACGCTTCCGCCGCAGTGAAAACGGCATCTGCCTGATTACCCAGGCAATGATTGACAAGCTGGGGCTGTAGAGCACATGAACATCCTGTCGGTCGCCTCGGAAGTCTATCCCCTGATCAAGACCGGGGGGCTTGCCGATGTGGCGGGTGCCCTGCCGCTGGCGCTCGAACCCTTGGGCATAAAAACCAGAACCCTGCTGCCGGGCTATCCGGCAGTCCTCGCCAAGCTTGGCGAGACACAACAGCTGTTGTCCATGCCTGATCTCCTGGGCGAGACGGCAACGGTGCTGTCGGCCCGGCATGAGGGCCTGGACCTGCTGATCCTCGATGCGCCAGCACTCTACAATAGGCCAGGCGGCCCTTATGTGGATAGCAATGGCCGCGACTACGGCGACAATTGGAAACGGTTTGCCGCGCTGTCGCTTGCAGGCGCCCGCATTGCCCAAGGTGCGCTGGATGGTTGGCGGCCAGATCTCGTCCATGTCCACGACTGGCAGGCTGCTCTGGTGCCGGTTTATATGCGCTACGATGAGAAGCCGGAAGTTCCGAGCCTCATCACCATCCACAACATCGCCTTTCAGGGGCAATTTTCCACTGACACCCTTCCGGCTCTCGGCCTGCCAGAGCACGCCCCGTGGGAAGCGCTCGAATATTATGGCACAATCGCTTTCCTGAAAGGCGGCATTGCCACGGCCCATGCCATAAGCACCGTCAGCCCGTCTTACGCCGAGGAAATTCTCGATCCGCATTTCGGCATGGGCATGGAAGGACTGATCGCCAGCCGCGCCCATGACCTGTTCGGCATCGTCAACGGCATCGATACCGCCGTCTGGAACCCCGATGATGACGGGCTGATCGCCTCGCCTTATAGCGCTGCTACCCTGCGCAAGCGCGTCGCCAACCGCGAGGCCCTCACCCGGCATTTCGGCCTTGACGATGATGCGGCACCGATTTTCTGCGTGATTTCCCGCCTCACCTGGCAAAAAGGTATGGATGTGCTGGCCGAGGTCGCCGACGATCTGGTCGCAGCCGGTGGCAAACTGGTCATTCTCGGCTCCGGCGATCCGGGCCTGGAAGAGGCTTTGCAGGCCGCCGCCCACCGTCATCCGGGCCGGATCGGCATGGTGATGGGCTATAACGAACCGCTGTCGCATCTGATCCAGGCGGGTGCCGATGCCATCCTCATTCCGTCAAGATTCGAACCTTGCGGCTTGACCCAGCTTTACGGCCTGCGCTACGGCTGTGTTCCGGTGGTGAGCCGCACCGGTGGTTTGAATGACACGGTCATTGACGCCAATGCGGCAGCACTTGCGGCAAAGGCTGCCACCGGCATACAGTTCGCCCCGGTCACGGTGGCAGGGTTGCGACAGGCGGTACGCCGGGCGATCCGCCTCTTCGACGACAAGAAACTATGGTATCAGATCCAGAAGCAGGGCATGAAAGCAGACGTATCCTGGACAGCAAGCGCCCAGCGCTACGTCGATGTTTATAACCGCCTCCTCGGAAAAGGCTGAAACACGCATGATTATTACGGTTCCAACCAAACCCTATTCGGACCAGAAACCCGGCACGTCGGGTCTGCGCAAGAAGGTGCCCCAATTCCAGCAGGAGCATTACGCCGAAAACTTCATCCAGTCGATTTTCGATTCGCTTGAGGATTTCAAAGGCAAGACGCTGGTGATTGGCGGCGATGGCCGGTTTTACAACCGTGAAGTCATCCAGAAAGCCATCAAGATGGCGGCTGCCAACGGCTTTGGCCGGGTGCTGGTCGGTCAGGGCGGCATTCTCTCGACACCGGCGGCCTCCCACATCATCCGCAAATACAAGGCCTTCGGCGGCATCGTGCTGTCGGCCAGCCATAATCCCGGCGGCCCGACCGAAGATTTCGGCATCAAATACAATATCGGCAATGGCGGGCCTGCACCCGAAAAGATCACCGACGCGATCTACACCAATACCAAGACCATCACCGCCTATAAGACGGTTGAAGCAGCCGACATCAATCTCGACCGGATCGGCTCGTTCGATCTCGGCGAAATGACTGTCGAAGTCCTCGACCCCGTTGCCGATTATGCCGCGCTGATGGAGACATTGTTCGATTTTGCCGGCATCCGCAATCTGTTCAGCCTGGGCTTCCGCATGGTGTTCGATGCGATGAGCGCGGTTACCGGACCCTATGCCAAGGAAATTCTCGAAAATCGCCTCGGCGCGCCTGAGGGCACGGTGCGCAATTTCGTTCCGCTACCGGATTTCGGCGGTCATCATCCCGACCCGAACCTCGTTCACGCGAAGGAGCTTTATGACGAGATGATGGGACCGGATGCGCCTGATTTCGGCGCAGCCTCCGACGGCGACGGCGACCGCAACCTGATCATCGGCAAGGGCATTTTCGTCACGCCGTCAGACAGCCTGGCAATTCTCGCTGCCAATGCCAATCTGGCGCCTGGCTATTCCGGCGGCATTGCCGGTATTGCCCGCTCGATGCCGACCAGTGCCGCAGCTGACCGCGTCGCCGAACGGCTGAAAATCGGCATGTACGAGACCCCGACCGGCTGGAAATTCTTCGGCAACCTGCTCGACGCCGGCAAGGTGACGATTTGTGGCGAGGAAAGTGCCGGAACAGGCTCCAGCCATGTGCGCGAAAAGGACGGGCTGTGGGCCGTGCTGCTCTGGCTGAACGTGCTGGCAAGCCGTGGCGAAAGCGTCCAGGACATAGTGCGCCAGCATTGGGCCTCCTATGGCCGCAATTTCTATTCCCGCCATGACTATGAGGAAGTGGATTCGGATGCCGCAAACGGGTTGATGGATGCATTGCGCGCCAAACTGCCCACCCTGCCCGGCACCATGATCGGCGAATTGAAGGTCGAAAAGGCCGATGACTTCGCCTATCACGATCCGGTCGACCATTCCGAAAGCAAGAAGCAGGGCATCAGGGTGATGTTCGAGGGCGGCTCACGCGTGGTCTTCCGCCTGTCGGGCACCGGCACGTCGGGTGCAACACTGCGCGTCTATATCGAGCGCTATGAGCCAAACTCGTCTAATCACGGTATCGAAACCCAGGAGGCACTCGCCGACCTGATTGTTGCTGCCGAGGAACTGGCCGGTATCAAGGCCCGTACCGGCCGCGACGCCCCAACCGTGATCACCTGATCGCGGATGGCCCTATGACAGGTGCTGGCGCTCGTCTGACAGCAACAGGCGCGGAATTTGCGGTCTATTCCCGCGATGCCGAGCGTCTGGAACTCTGCCTGTTCGATGAGACTGGAGACACCGAGCTTCGCCGCCTGCCTATGCAGCGCGGCGAAGACGATCTGCACCGGCTAACCGTTGAGGGACTGGTCGCCGGTATCCGTTACGGCTACCGCGCCCATGGGCCGTATGATCCAGACCAAGATCTGTGGTTTGATCCCGCCAAGCTGTTGGTCGATCCCTATGCGCTGGAAATCGACCGTCACTTTCGTCACGATTCGCGCCTCAGCCAATTTGGCGAGGACACCGCCGATCTGGTACCCAAGGCCATCCTGACCGCGCCCGGACATGCTGTGCTGGAGCCGCCTCGCCTGCCAGATGGCGGCTTTATCTATGAATTGCCGGTGCGCGGCTTCACCATGCTGCATCCTGATGTGCCGGAACACCTGCGTGGCACGGTCGCAGCCCTAGCCCATCCCTCCGTCATCGCCCATCTGAAGGCAATCGGCATCGATGCGGTGGAGCTTTTGCCGATCACCGCCTGGATCGATGAACGTCACCTGCCGCCGCTCGGCCTTTCCAACAGCTGGGGTTATAACCCGATTGCCCTGATGGCGCTCGACCCGCGCCTCTGCCCCGGCGGCGCGGCGGAATTGCGCCGCACGGTCGACTGCCTGCATGAGAATGGCATCGGCGTCATCCTCGATCTGGTCTTCAACCATTCCGGCGAAAGCGACCGGTTCGGCGCGACGTTGTCGATGCGCGGCCTCGACAACAGGAGCTATTACCGGCACCTGCCAGACCAACCGGGCGTGCTGGTCAACGATACCGGCTGCGGCAACACCATTGCCTGCGACAGACCGGTGGTGCGCCAGTTGATCCTCGACACTTTGCGCCATTTCGTCCTGGCGGCGGGCGTCGATGGCTTCCGCTTCGATCTTGCCCCGGTGCTGGGGCGAACTGCGACAGGCTTTGAGGCGCAGGGCGAAACGCTGACCGCCATGCTTCAGGACCCGATTTTAAAGGACCGGGTGGTGATTGCCGAGCCTTGGGACATCGGCCCCGGCGGCTATCAGCTTGGCGATTTCCCGGCACCGTTTCTGGAATGGAACGACCGCGCCCGCGACACCATGCGCCGCTTCTGGCGCGGCGACGATGGGCTGACCGGCGAGATGGCGACGGTGCTGGCGGGTTCATCGGATATTTTTTCGCGCAACGGCAGCACCCACACCCGCAGCGTTAATTTCATCGCCGCCCATGATGGTTTCACGCTGCACGATCTGGTGTCCTATGCCGGTAAGCATAATGAGGCGAATGGCGAGGATAACAGAGACGGCCATAGTGACAATCACAGCTGGAACAATGGCACTGAGGGCGAAACCAGCGACCCCACAATCCTTGCCGCCCGCAAGCGTGATTGTACCGCATTGCTCTCAACCCTGTTTGCCTCGAAAAGCTGGGTGATGCTGACGGCTGGCGACGAAGGCGGCCGCAGCCAGCGCGGCAATAACAATGCCTATTGCCAGGACAATGCCATTACGTGGTTAGATTGGTCGGCGCTCGATGCCGATCTGGTTGCCCATACCGGACGCTTGGCCGCCCTTCGCCGGCGATTTTCGGCCCTCACAGATCCAGCCTTTTTCACCGGCCATGGCGATGTCAGCTGGATTGATGCCTCTGGCCTGCCGATGAGCGTCGAGGCCTGGCAAAATCCACAAGCACGCTTCTTAGGCCTGCTGGTGGCCACACCGGATCGCACCACAGGGCGCGACACGCGGTTGGCAATCCTGATCAACCGGGGTGAGGCCTGTGGCGTCAATCTACCCGCCTCAACGGCAGGGGGATGGTGGGAGGTCTTTTCGGGTGCAGCTGCTTCAAAACTGGTGATGGAACCACGCCATGTAACGTTTCTCGTTGAGGGTTGAGACCGCGAGCACAAGGTGTGCATTGACCACCAATGCCCGGCCTCATGGTTTCCACCGGAGCCGAACGCAGAAACGACATGATAAACGTCTACATCCATTGAATGATTTTTATAGACACCGTCCTTAAACCCTTCCCCGGCACACCGGAATTAACGATTTTCTCACTCTTTGCGCTTGATTCTGAGCATTCAGAACATGGTTTCACCCAATCATCGAGTGCGTGATTTTCAGCCGCCACAAATAGCGATAGGGTTCCTCTTGATCTGGACACCCACCAGAGCCCCAAACCAACGAGAGTAGAGTATGCAGCGTCAAATTTCTCTCGCAGATGTCCCCGCCCTGGTCGGGGAGGAACTGGGCATATCCAAATGGATCACCGTCGATCAAACCATGATCGATGCCTTCGCCACCGCCACCGACGATCACCAATTCATCCATACCGATCCTGAACGCGCCAAGGCCGAAACACCCTATGGCGGCACCATTGCCCATGGGTTTCTGACGATCTCGCTGCTATCGGCAATGAATTACGATTGCCTGCCAGTGATCCGCGAGCAGACCATGGGGATCAATTACGGCTTTGAGAAAATCCGGCTGATGGCGCCGGTCCGCTCGGGAAAGCGGGTGCGCGGCCGCTTCGTGCTGGCTGGCGCCCGGTTTCGCGGCGCAGGCATGCTGATGACCACCTATGATGTCAGTGTCGAGATCGAGGAGGAGCGCAAACCGGCACTCACCGCCATTTGGCAGACCATTATCCAGTTCGACCCTGAGGACCGGCCAGAAGGCGTTTGAGATGACGATTGACAGCTTGCGTCATGCCCTCACCGACCAGGCCCGGTCCTGTGACAGTCTTGGCTCACCTTTCACCGCAAGGCTGTGCCGGCTTGCCGCCGAGCGGCTGACACCCGTAAGCGCCATTGGTACGCGGCTGATCGATTGGCCGGGCGACATCACGTCTGCGGGTGATTCCGTGCCGCTGCGGCTGGCGGGTACGCTGCATGCCCTGGTGTTGAGCAGGGAAAGTCCTGCTCTGGCCGCCGTCTATCCGCCTCATGTCACCACGGACGACGCGCTCTGGGCCGCAGTTGAAGCCACCTTCCACGACCATGAGGCCTTCATGCAGGCGCGGCTGAATTCCGCTCCGCAAACCAATGAGGTCCGTCGTTCCGCAGCCCTTCTGCCGGGCTTCCTCACCATTGCCTCGCTGTTCGGCCTGCCGTTGCGTCTGTCAGAGGTCGGAGCCAGCGCCGGGCTGAACCTGCAATGGAACCGCTATGCCTATCGGCTGGGCGAAGTGAGCTGGGGCGACGGTTCGCCGGTTCTGCTGGCGCCCGACTGGCAAGGCCCGCCGCCGCCATCTGCGACGATCACCGTTGCGGAGCGGGCCGGTTGCGATCTCAACCCGCTCGATCCCGCCACGCCTGAGGATTGCGAGCGGCTGTTTTCCTATATCTGGGCCGATCAGGCCGACCGGCTTGAGCGCACCAAAGCAGCTCTGGCACTGGCGCGAAGCAACGATCTTTCCGTAGATCGCATGGATGCGATCGACTGGCTGGAGCAGCGGCTGGCTCCGTCCCATCCGGGCCAGATGCATATCGTCTACCATTCCATCGCCTGGCAATATCTTCCCGACACGCTGAAAATCCAAGGCGAAGCGCTGATTGCGCAAGCCGGTCAACGAGCAACGGTGTAGGCCCCGTTCGCCCGCCTGCAAATGGAAGCGGATGGCCAACACGATGGCGCAAGCCTCAATCTGCAAATCTGGCCGAGCGGTGAGCGCCAGGAGATCGGCCGCGCCGATTTCCATGGCCGATGGGTCAAATGGCAGGGCTGGAAGGCCTGAACCGCCACGCTGCTTTCTTTCGACACCCCACCCGCTGCATTATTTGAACACCGGCGGCTGGCTGAGATCCATGGCAGGCTTTGCCGCAGGGGCTCCACCCAGGCCGGGGGGCGTGCCGAAATTCAGGCCGGACCCATCGCCAAACGACGGCAAGCTCATGCCTCCGCCACCCGCCCCAAAGCCCGGCACCTCGATCTTCACCTTGTCGAGATCGGTATCCTTGGCCTTTTCCACCCACATGGTCACCGATTGCGGCCAGAAAATCACCACGCCGACAATAACCAGCTGCATGCAGATCCACGGGATAGAGCCAAGGTAGATTTCGCGGGTCTTGACGCTTTTCGGTGCGACGCTGCGCAGGTAGAACAGTGCAAAACCAAAGGGCGGGTGCATGAAACTGGTCTGCATATTCACGCAGATCAGCACCCCAAACCAGATCAGGTCGATACCCAGATGCTGCGCCACCGGTGCCAGCATCGGGATGACGATGAAGGCGATTTCGAAGAAATCGAGGAAGAACGCAAGGAAGAAGATAAAGAAATTGACGAAGATCAGGAAGCCTAGCTGTCCCCCCGGCAAGCCGGACAGCAAATGCTCGATCCAACGGGAACCGTCCATGCCCTGAAATACCAGGCTGAAACAGGTGGAGCCGATCAGGATCATCACCACCATCGAGGTGATGGTCATGGTCGATTCCATCGCCTGACGCACCAGCACCCTGGTCAACCGCCGATGCACCGCCGCCAGCACCAGCGCACCGACGACACCGAGCGCGCCCGCTTCCGTCGGCGTGGCAAGGCCAAGGAAAATAGTGCCCAGCACCAGGAAAATCAGCACGATGGACGGCAACATGCCAGCCAGAACCTTGCCGATCAGCCGGCCATCCAGTTCGCCGCGCACTTCCTTCGGCAAAGGCGGCACCAGCGAAGGCCGGAAAATCGAAATCGCCAGGATGAACAGCATGTAGATGGCGATCTGCATACCAGCCGGGCCGATGGCGCCCATATACATGTCGCCCACCGACTTGCCCAACTGGTCTGAGAGAATGACCAGCACCAGCGAGGGCGGAATAAGCTGGGCCATCGTGCCGGAGGCCGCAATGACGCCCGTGGCGATCCGCTGGTTATAGCCATAGCGCAACATGACCGGCAGCGAGATCATGCCCATGGTGATAACCGAGGCCGCCACGGTGCCGGTAATCGCGCCCAGAATGGCACCAACGAAAATCACCGCATAGGCAATGCCACCCGGCACCGCGCCAAACAGTTTGCCCGTTCCTTCCAGAAGATCTTCCGCCAGCCCGCACCGCTCCAGAATGGACCCCATCATGGTGAAGAAGGGAATGGCCAACAACAGATCGTTGGAGACGATACCGAAGAACCGCAGCGGCAGGGCCTGGAGAAACATTTCGCTGAAATGGCCGGTGGCGATACCGATGATGCCGAAGAACATGCCGACCGCGCCAAGCGAAAACGCCACCGGAAAGCCGAACAGCATGAACAGCACCATGCCCAGAAACATCGCGGGCGGAATAATTCCGAAATCAAACATAACACGTCCCCCTCAGGCATGTCCTTCCGCTCTGCTGTCGTCCCCGGACGCCGGAAGGCATCAAAGGGACGGGCAGGCAGATATTATTGCAGCGGCTTTTCGTAGCTGACGTCGATATCGATGCGACCGGTTAGAGCGGCAATGCGCTTGATCAGTTCCGACAGGCCCTGCAAGGTCAAAAGCCCGAAACCCGCCACCAGGATCAGCTTGACCGGCCAGCGGATCAAGCCACCGGCATTGGCCGACATTTCACCCTGCTGATAGGACAGCCAGAAAAACGGCCAGCACAGCCAGGTCAGGAAAATGCAGACCGGTAAAAGAAACAGCACGAGACCGATCAGGTCGATCCACAGCCGCTTGCGCTCCGACACCGATCCATAAATCAGATCGACCCGGACATGGCCGTTCTTGCGCAAGGTATGCGATGCCCCCAGCACAACGACATAGGCAAACAGATACCACTGTATTTCCAGCCAGCCGTTTGAACTGATATTGAACAGATACCGAATAATCGCGTTCCCGGCGCTGATCAGGCAGCACAGCATGACCAGATATTCCGCCACCCGGCCAACGACTGCGCTTAGCGCATCGATAGCCCGCCCCCATGCCAGCAAAACACCCATATAAGCCTCCCAACTCCCTTATTTGCTTAGAACAAGGGACGGGCATGCGCAACCGGGCGGCGGCCTGCCATGCACGGGATTAGCAGGAGTTTGGCCTTGAAAGCCTGTCAAGTTCGCCTAAAGTTCTACAGCATTATCCGCTTCATCACGCGAATGATGCTGTAGCATTTTAAATTTGCTGCATAATTTTCTCTTGAAAACCAGTTTCGGTTTTAAGAATTATGCGGTAGCCTGTGGGAAATACACGCTTTTGGGGAGTAAGAGCATGAGCGAAGACCATTCCGGCCCGGTCGAAACGGGCGCCTCGATGGATTATCCCGCCCACGAACGGACCTATGACAGTTTCATAGCCGCCTCGAAATATGGCACCGCCATTCTCGTGGCGCTGATGATCGGCATGGCCGCCGGATTTTTCACCACGGCCGGATTCCTGGGTGGCGTTCTGGTGTTCCTGATCCTCAGCGTCATCGGCGTCTTCATGATGCGGTAAGCCGCGATTGCCAATCTCCAGAACTGACCAATCTCCAGAACTGAAAAGGCCGGCAATGCCGGCCTTTTGTATGAAACTGAGTAGAAGCTGCTTCAGCTTGTCGAGCCGCGTGTCCGGGCAAGACCGTCGCGTGCGGGCGTGTATTTTCCATCCAGGCTCAAGGCATGAGCATAGGACTTGGCCGCCTTGACCTTGTCGCCGCGCCGCTCGTAGACCAGCGCCTGATTGGCCCAGGATTCGGCCAGCTTCGGGTTCATGTCGATAGCATGGTTGAAATCAGCAAAGGCGTTTTCGTCGTCGTTCAGCGCCAGATAGCTCACGCCACGGCCGTTATAAGGCTCAGGCGCATTCGGTGACAGCGAGAGCGCCTTGGAAAAATCGTCAATCGCCTTATCGTGCTGGCCGCGCAACTGGAAGATCAGACCGCGATTGTGATAAGCGCGACCATCGGTGGTATCCAGCTCGATAGCCTTGGAGAAATCCTGAAACGCCTCATCCACCCGGCCCGCCTGGCGGTAGATATTGCCTCGGCCGATATAGGCGACATCATAGCTGCTGTTGATTTTCAGGGCAGCGGTATAATCATTGGCGGCTTCCACCGGCTTGCCCATGTTGCGGTAGACAAGGGCGCGGTTGGCATAGGCCTGGTAGAAATTCGGGTTGAGTTGCAGCGCGGTGTTGAAATCCGCCAGCGCCTTCTGGAATTCACCGGCCCGGCCATAGGCGGAACCACGCACGTTATAGCCGCCTGGATCGCGCGGATTGGCGGCGATGACCGACGACAGTGAGGAAATATTTTCCTTCGAACCCTGATCCCGGTCGATGCTGATCATGTCACTTGACTGATTGGTGGATTGGCATCCCGAAAGCGTCAGCATGGCGGTGAGGCCAAGAGCCAGCATATGGCAGCCTTTGCCGCGCATGTTAGCTCCCAGGCGACCAGCTGTTGTGCCGGCATTGAAAACCTTATCGACCATTGGCGTCATGCTTTCCGTTCCACCTGTTCAAAACGTCGGACTATGCCGAAACTTGAGAGGAAACGCCGCAGCGTTCCTAAAGTTCTGTCCATTCAACAAAACTTTATCCGGAGACTTGTCTATCCCGAGACCTGTTTATCCCGAAACTTGGCTTACATCCGAATAAAGTCAGTTTCCACCGCGCAAATGCAAAAACCACATCATTCCAGCAATTTGCGGCCTTTATAGCATCGCACAGAAAAGTAGAAACCGGTTTCGGGATAAATCCGATGCGACACAAAATTCTATGGCAGCGGCCAGACCAATGGTCCTAAATAAGGCTATAGTCGGCCACGATGCAGTTATGCAGGCTGCCGATCCGCCCATCATAGAAAATTTCACACGAAAAAGCGGCCGCGAACTGATCGCTGCCGCTCAATCGGATCATGTCGCGCTTTGAAAAAACGCGGGAAACGTCAATCAGCGGCTGCCAAATGCCGGACGCGCCGGAGCGGCAATCAGGCCTTCGCGCTGCATCTTCTTGCGGGCCAGCTTGCGAACGCGGCGAACGGCTTCAGCCTTTTCGCGCGCGCGCTTTTGCGACGGCTTTTCATAATAGTCACGCATTTTCATTTCACGGAAGATGCCTTCGCGCTGCATCTTCTTCTTCAAGGCGCGAAGCGCCTGATCAACGTTGTTATCGCGGACAAGTACCTGCACGTCGAATCCCGTTCCTTTGGTTTGGTGGTCGTTTTCCGCCGGGACACGAATTCTGCCGAACCATGCCTTTCACGGACCAAAAAAGAGTGTTCCGCTGGCCCGCAGGACCAGCGATTAGGGAGCGCCAATAACAGATCGGACTTTCGAAGTCCAGACGGCAAGTGCCGCTGCCCGAAAAAATCCGCAGCCAAGCGGCACCGTCTTGCAAAACATCAGCCCTATGCGCATCTCCATCCGCTGTGGCAAGATATTGGCCATGTGTCGAAAGACGGATAGAAGCGTGTCGCAAAGAAAGGGACATCGCGCATATCGATCTGTCACAGCTTTTTAGACCTGCGCTGATGCGCTGGATTGAAAGCCGGTCGGAATTTCTTCCCGTTTCTGACATAAGTCAGGATCTAAACCCTGCGATCCGTCGTAGAGCAAGCAGCCACCTCGCCTGCCAGACCTCGCCTGAAGGAGATGACGCGAATGCGCAAATATTCGGTTTTTGCCGTAGCCCGCGAGGCGCTTCGCGCCCACACCGGTTGGAGCGCGCAATGGACATCACCAGAGCCGCGCAAATCCTATGACGTCATCATCATTGGTGGCGGTGGTCATGGTCTGGGGGCTGCTTACTATCTGGCCAAGGAACATGGCATCACCAATGTTGCCGTGATTGAAAAAGGCTGGATTGGCGGCGGCAACACGGGCCGCAACACCACCATTATTCGCTCCAACTATCTCTATGAAGAGAGCATGGATATTTACGAGCACTCCTTGAAACTCTGGGAGGGCTTGAGCCAGGAGCTGAATTACAATGTGATGTATTCGGCCCGTGGCGTGATGATGCTGTCGCATAATGTGCATGACAAGCAGAGTTTCAAGCGCCACGTTCATGCCAACACGCTGTATGGCATTGATAATGAGTGGCTGACACCGGAACAGGCCAAGGCCTTCTGTCCGCCGCTGGAGATTGGCAAAACTGCCCGTTACCCCATCAATGGTGCCGCCCTGCAACGACGCGGCGGCACGGCCCGCCATGATGCTGTTGCTTGGGGCTATGCTCGTGCTGCGTCTGATCGCGGTGTGCATATCATTCAAAATTGCGAGGTCACAGCTATTCGCCGGGGACCCAATGGTGAAGTCACCGGGGTTGAGACCTCCAAGGGCTTTATTGGCGCGAAGAAAATCGGCGTTTCGGCCTCTGGCCACAATTCCATGGTCATGGGCATGGCCGATGTGCGCCTTCCCATCCATTCCACGCCTTTGCAAGCGCTGGTGTCGGAGCCGCTCAAGCCGATTTTCCCTTGTGTGGTGATGTCCAACACCGTGCATGCCTATATCTCGCAGTCGGATAAGGGCGAGCTGGTGATTGGCGCTGGTACCGACCAGTATAATTCCTATTCCCAGACCGGTGGTTTGCAGATCATCACCCACACGCTGGATGCGATTTGCGAACTGTTCCCCATCTTCCGCCGCGTCAAGATGATGCGCCAATGGGGCGGGATTACCGACAACACCGCCGACCGCTCGCCGATCCAGAGTGTGACGCCGGTGCCAAATCTGTTTGTCAATTGCGGCTGGGGTACGGGCGGTTTCAAGGCCACGCCCGGCTCGGCCAACCTGTTTGCTCATTTGATTGCCAAGGGCGAGCCGCACGCGCTGGCCAAGGGCCTGACGCTGGATCGGTTCCGCACCGGGCGGTTGATTGATGAAGCGGCAGCTGCCGCCGTAGCGCACTAATAAAGAGGGATTTCGAGATGCTGTTGATCAAATGTCCCTATTGCCAAGAAGAGCGGGCTGAGCTGGAGTTTCACGGCGCAGGCGAGGCGCATATTGTGCGGCCAGCCAATATTGCCGAGATTTCCGATGAAGAGTTCGAGGCTTTCTTCTTCCTGCGGGATAACCCAAAGGGAATCATCTTTGAGCGCTGGCGGCATCTGCATGGCTGTGGGCGGTTTTTCAATGCCGTGCGCGATACCATCAGCGACAAATTTCTGTTGACCTATAAGGCAGGTGAAGCCAAGCCGGATGATGCAGCTGTGCAAGCCCTCATCGACAACAAGGGAGCTGCTAGATGAGCGGTGCCAATCGTATTCCCGGCAAGGGCCGTCTGACGCCTGCCAGAACCGCCCGTTTCACCGTGGATGGCCGCATTCTCACCGCGATTGAAGGTGATAGCGTGGCCTCTGCCCTGCTGGCCAATGGCATTCATCTGGTCGGTCGCTCGTTCAAATATCATCGTCCACGCGGCATTCTCACGGCTGGTCCGGAAGAGCCGAACGCGCTTTTGGACATTTCCCGCGATAGCGCCCGGCGTCAGCCAAACGTGCGCGCCCCCGTGCAGGAAGTGTTTGATGGCATGCGGGTGCAGACGCAAAACCGCTGGCCGTCTCTTTCCATGGACATTGGCGCGGTCAACGACCTGCTCTCGCCCTTCTTTGCCGCAGGCTTCTACTACAAGACTTTCATGTGGCCCAAGAGCTTTTGGCACAAGATTTATGAGCCGATCATTCGCCGTGCCGCAGGCCTTGGCGTGGCCCCAACCGAAGACGATACCGATCATTACGCCAACCGCTATGCCCATTGCGACGTGATGGTGGTGGGCGGCGGCGTGGCCGGTCTGACCGCGGCCCTTGCGGCGGCTGAAACTGGTGCCTCGGTGATTATCTGTGATGAACAGCCGGAAATGGGCGGTGCCTTCCATTATGATACGGGTGCGGTGATTGACGGCCAGAATGGCTATGACTGGGCGCAAGCCACCGTGGCAAAACTAAAGGCCATGGACAATGTGACGGTGCTGACCCGCACCACGGCATTCGGCTATTACAACCACAATTTCCTCGGCTTGGCCGAGCGCATCACCGACCATATCGCCAAACCCGCCAAGGGCCTTCCCCGCGAACGGCTGTGGCAAGTGCGGGCGAAAAAGGTGGTGTTGGCCACGGGTGCCATTGAACGCCACATGGTGTTTGCCAACAACGACCGCCCCGGCATTATGCTGGCGTCTGCTGCGCGCACCTATCTCAACCATTATGGCGTCGCTGTGGGCGCGAAAGTTGCGGTCTACACCGCCCATGATTCGGCCTATGAAGCCGCGATTGACCTGAAAAAGGCGGGTGTCCAGATCGTTGCCATCATCGACACCCGCCGCAATCCGGGGGCCGGTGTGATGGCTGACGCTCAAGCGGCAGGCATTGAGGTTTTGACCGAACATTGCGTTCTCGACACCGCCGGACGGTTGCGGGTGAAGTCCATCACCATCGCCAGCAAGGGCGGATTTGACCGCCGCAAGCTGGCCGTCGATGCGCTGCTGATGAGCGGCGGCTGGACGCCATCCGTGCATCTCTTCTCACAATCGCGCGGCAAGCTGCGTTTCGACGCCGCCACCCAGCGCTTCCTGCCAGATATTTATGTGCAGGATGGCATCTGCATCGGGGCCTGCAACGGCACGGACGATCTGAGCGACCTGCTGGCGGAAGCCCATGCCGCAGGCGCAACGCTGGCGAAAGAAGCTGGCGCAGAAGGCGAGAACGGCAGCGCGCCAAGTGGTGCCAACACCTTTGCCTGGACCGGCGGCATGATTGGCGCAGCCGAAGGCGCTGGCCCAGATGATGCGGTGAAAGCCTTTATCGACTTCCAGCACGATGTCTGCGCCAAAGATATTCGCTTGGCAGTGCGCGAGGGCATGCATTCCATCGAGCATATCAAGCGCTTTACCACCAATGGCATGGCGTCGGACCAAGGCAAATTGTCCAACATGCATGGGCTGGCCATTGCCGCCGAAATGCTGGGCAAAGAAATCCCACAGGTGGGCCTCACCACCTTCCGCGCACCATACACGCCAGTGACGTTTGGCACACTGATCAACCATTCGCGTGGCGAATTGTTTGACCCAACGCGCAAAACCCCGATGCATGATCTGGAAACCGCCCTGGGTGCCGATTTTGAAGATGTCGGCAATTGGAAACGTGCCTGGTATTACGCCAAGCCCGGCGAAGATATGCATGCAGCCGTCAACCGCGAGTGCAAAACCGTGCGCGAGGTTGCGGGCGTCTTCAATGCCTCAACGCTTGGCAAAATCGAGGTGGTTGGCCCGGATGCAGCCAAATTCCTCAACCTGCTCTACACCAACCCGTGGGATAGCCTCAAACCCGGCAAATGCCGCTATGGCATCATGACCCGCGACGACGGCTTTATCTATGACGACGGCGTGGTCGGACGGTTGGCGGAAGATCGCTTCCACGTCACCACCACCACCGGCGGTGCCGCCCGCGTCCTGAACCACATGGAAGACTATCTGCAAACGGAATTCCCGGAACTGAACGTCTGGCTCACCTCTGCTTCAGAGCAATGGGCGGTGATTGCCGTGCAGGGTCCAAAGGCCCGCGATATCATTGCACCTTTCGTTGAAGGCATTGATATTTCGAACGAGGCCTTCCCACATATGAGCGTGGCGGAAGGCACATTCTGCGGCGTACCAACCCGGCTGTTCCGTGTGTCGTTTACGGGCGAAGTGGGCTTTGAAATCAACGTGCCCGCCGATTACGGCGCATCCGTGTTTGAGACCGTGTGGAAGCGGGCGGAAAGCTTAGGCGCATGCCTCTATGGTACAGAAACCATGCACGTGCTGCGCGCCGAAAAGGGCTATATCATCGTCGGCCAGGATACCGATGGCACGCTGACGCCCGATGATGCCAATTACGGCTGGGCTGTTTCGAAGAAAAAAACCGATTTCGTTGGTATTCGCGGCCTCAAACGCCCGGATCTGGTGAAGGAAGGCCGCAAGCAGCTGGTCGGCCTCAAGACCAAAGACCCGAACGAGGTGCTGGAAGAAGGCGCACAGATTGTCGCCAATCCCAACCAGCCGAAACCAATGACCATGCTGGGCCATGTCACCTCGTCCTACTGGTCGGAAAATCTTGGGCAATCGATTGCCATTGCAATGGTGGCCGGTGGCCGGGAGCGGATGGGCGAGACGCTCTATGTGCCGATGCCTGATAAGACAATCGCTGTGGAAGTGACCGACATGGTTTTTTACGACAAGGAAGGAAGCCGCATACATGGTTGAGCCAATCACCTCCGGCGCGATGTCCGCCAGCCGCAAATCGGTGCTTGATGGTGCCTATGGCGGCTCCGCCCATGTGACGCTGACGCCAGCCGCCCCCGCTTCACGCATCTCGCTGCGGGCCGGAGCGGATGCCGTCTCCGGTCTTTCCTCAGCCCTGGGCCTGACACTGCCGACCGCGCCGAAAACCTCTGCCCATGCTGGCCCTCGCCTTGCCTTCTGGCTTGGCCCAGACGAATGGCTTGTCATCGATGAAGACGGCGCCGACCTCACAGCCGCCTGCGCCGCCTCCGGCACCATTCACTCCGCCACCGACGTCTCCCACCGTAACACCGCCATCCTGGTCTCCGGCCCCGGCGCTGTTCAAACCCTCAACGCCGCCTGCCCGCTTGACCTGTCGCTGAAAACTTTCCCCCTCGGCGCCGTCACCCGCACCGTGTTCGGCAAGATCGAAATCGTCCTCTACCGGATAAGTGAGGACGCCTTTCGGGTGGAATGCTGGCGGTCCTTTGCCGAATATGCCTTCGGCATGTTGCAGGAAGGGGCTGCGGACGCGGCGTGATCAGGCTCAGGGAATGAGCCTTTCCTTGCGCAATTGCGCAAACAGGCTGAAAAACGCCTCGTCGGTGGGCTGGTAGCGGTCAAAGCCCATTGCCCGGCTCTTGCTCATGTCGGTCACCACTTCAATTGGCCGCCCAAGATCGGCGTCCGTATGCCAAGGTGAGGCCAGACGCGACAGGTCTTTTTCGATCAGGCCATGGCGCTCGGCGAGCTCCCGCCAGATGGCGGCGTCCTCTGCCATCTGCTGTTCCAGCGGCAGGATTGTTCCGTCGAACGGGGCTGGCTCCAGCCCAAACCAGTTGGCAATCCGGCCCCACATCCAGCTCCAGCGGAAGATATCGCCATTAACCACATTGAAGGCCTGGTTGCGGCATTGCGGGGTCGTTGCGGCCCAGAGCAATTGCTCGGCCAGAACACCAGCATCGGTCATATCCGTCAGGCCGTTCCATTGAACGGAAGAGCCGGGAAAACGGAAGGGCCGCCCGGTTTCGCGGCAGAGCGTCGCATAGACGGCAAGCGTCGTTCCCATGTTCATGGCATTGCCAACCGCCTTGCCGATCACCGTATGCGGGCGATGCACGCTCCAGGAAAATCCGTCTCGCCCGGCTGCGGCAAAGACTTCATCTTCCTGCGCATAGTAAAAATTCTCGACATCCAGCCTGCCCTGATCCTCCCGAAACGGCGTCTGCGGCAGGGTGCCTTTGCCATAAGCCTCGAAGGGACCGAGATAGTGTTTAAGCCCCGTGACCAGGGCGACATGAGCGACGGACCCGGCTGGACGCAGCGCATCCAGCACGTTGCGCACCATGGCCGCATTGACCCGGATGTTTTCCGCCTCGCTTGACTGGCGCGCCCATGTCGAGATGAACACCACGTCGGGCTTCAACGAGGAAAGCGCCTGGGCCGTCGCCTCACGATCCTGAAGATCGGCGGACACGGGCTGCACGCCGTCTTTGGCAATCGGTGACCGGGCCAGTCCGTACACGGTCCATCCCTTCGACAACAGGAGATCCACCGTCGCACTGCCAACAATCCCGCTTGCCCCGACAACCAATGCTGATCCAACCATCTTCATGCTCCTTCTATCTGAAGGCAGACATGTAGGCGCCTCTTGCCTTTAAAAAAGACGGCACCATTTACGGGCCTAGACACCAAGAGGTAACCACCATGCACCCAGGAACGCCCGAAACTGAGTGGCGCGAAGATTGCGCCCCGCGCCGCGTACTCGAACTGTTTTCCACCAAATGGACCAGCATGGTGCTGCACACCCTGCATGCCCGCCATGGGGGCGAGGCGCGCACCGGCGTGCTGCTGCGCAGCCTGCCCGGTATTTCCAAGAAAATGCTGACCCAGACACTGCGCGACATGGAGGCCAGCGGCCTGATCTCCCGCCACGTCCAGGCCACCATTCCACCCGCCGTCGAATACCGGCTGACACCCCTCGGCAGCCGGTTTATCGAGCCGGTCGAGATGCTCTACGCCTGGGGCCGCGATAATGCCGACGCGCTGGATGCATTGCGGCCAAGGCCGGGGTCACGGCGGGAGGCTTCAGAAGGGTAAAGTTGAGAAGTTCAGACGGTCACAATGCTTTTTGAAAACTTGAAAAACACTTAAAACGGTGCCAGTAATAGCACTCATAATGAACCACGGAACAATACCATGACCCACATTGTCCTTGCCGAAGTGACGGCCAGCGTGTCTGAGCTGAAAAAGAACCCGATGGGGACGGTCGCCGCAGGCGATGGGGCGGCGGTGGCTATTCTCAATCGCAACGAACCAGCCTTCTATTGCGTTCCAGCGTCAGCCTATGAAGCCATGATCGAACGGCTGGACGATCTCGAACTCAATGCCATTGCCGATGCGCGGGCGAATGATCGCGTCGTGAAGGTCACGCTGGATGAGCTATGAGCTGGCATTTGTCGATGCCGCGCTGAAAGAATGGCGAAAGCTCGATCATAGCGTCAGAGAGCAGTTCAAGAAGAAGCTCGCCGAACGTTGCACCAACCCGCGCCTACCCTCCGCACAACTCTCTGGCGCCAAGGATCGTTACAAGATCAAGCTACGCGGCGCTGGCTATCGGCTGGTTTATGAAGTGCGCGATAAAGACATCATCATTGTCGTAGTGGCGGTCGGCAGGCGGGATCGTTCCGGCGTGTATAAAGCCGCCGCTGATCGAAGTGTGCTTTAGGGACCGTGCAAGAAACTGGAATTGGCAGCACACGGCATAAGCGTTTTTACGCGTGATTCCCCCCTCTGTCCGACAGGGCAGAGGGGGGATATCCCCACGGAAAGACGCTAATATTCAAACTATAGCAAGCGCAACAACCCTTACAACTTGCCGCCGCGCTGCTGGATCATCATGAACGTATCATAGGTATATTCCGCCAGCTGCATCCACAGATAGGCTTCCTTCTTGAAGGCGACCTGATCGTCGTAGACTTTCTTGAAATCCGGGTTCTTGGCGGAGATTTCGGCGTAGACTTCCATGGATGCTTTGAAGCAGGCGTCGAGGATGTCTTGGCTGAAAGGTTTCAGCGTCGTGCCTTCCGAAACGATCTGCTTGATCGCCACCGGATTCTTCAGGTCGTATTTCGCCATCATATTGGTATTGGCGAAGGCGCAGGCATCCTGAAGCACGGTCTGGTAGGCTTTCGGCAGTTCGCTCCATTTGGCGAGATTGACGAAGGCGTGAATGGCCGGGCCACCCTCCCAGAAGGCGGGATAGTAGTAATATTTCGCCACCTTGTAGAAGCCGAGCTTGTGGTCGTCATAGGGACCGATCCATTCGGCGGCGTCAATCGTGCCTTTTTCCAGCGCCGGATAGATATCGCCGCCAGCAATCTGCTGTGGCACGCCGCCCAGCTTTTCGAGAACCTTGCCCGCCAGGCCGGCAATGCGCATTTTTACGCCCTTGAGGTCATCGACGGTGTTGATTTCGCGGCGGAACCAGCCGCCCATCTGCGCGCCGGTATTGCCAGCCACCATGCCATAGAGATTGTGCTTTGCGTAGAATTCGTTGAGCAGCGTATTGCCATTGCCCTGATAGAACCAGGCATTGGTGAGCCGCGCATTCAACCCGAAGGGAATGGCCGTGCCAATTGCAAAGGTCGGGTCCTTGCCGACATAGTAATAGGAGCAGGTATGGCACATTTCCACCGTACCAGCGCCAACCGCGTCGGCGGCCTGCAAGCCCGGCACCACTTCGCCTGCCGCAAACACCTGGATGGTGAAATTGCCATCGGTTGCCGCCGCCACACGCGCCGCGATATCCTCAGCGCCGCCATAAATCGTGTCCAGCGATTTGGGGAAGGACGAGGTCAGTCGCCAATTGATTTTCGGTGCCTGCTGGGCAATAGCGGGTGCCGCCAAGGCAATAGCCCCGAGCGAGCCGGCCCCTGCGACACCGGCCTTCTTCAAAAATCCACGACGATCCATAGAGTCCTCCCGATTGAATGCTGATTCCCCTTACCATTCCCCTCCAGGAAGGCAATTCGAAGGTAATCATGTTGCTTGGACGGTGGCAAGCGGGCAGCCTTATCAGTTTAGGCTAAAGTTGAAGACAGATGAGGCCTATCGTTGACTTGGACAACAAACAGCGCAAAACAGATGCTCAGAACCGCTATTCTGGAGCCATCGATGTCCAAGCCGCTTGTCGCCATTCCCGCCGATTTCCGTGCCATTGAAGGGTCCAATTGGCATTGCGTGCTGGACCAATATGTCAAGGCGACCCTGACCGTGGCCGGAGCCATGCCGGTTATTATTCCCGCTCTGGAAACCGGCGCGGATATCGAGGCGGTGCTTGACCGGGTAGATGGCGTGGTGATTTCCGGTTCGCCCAGCAATGTCCATCCCTCGCTCTATGGCCGCGAAGCCCGCGACAGCGACGGCCCCTTCGACCTGGCCCGTGATGCGACCTCGCTGCCGCTGATCCGCCGCGCCATCGAGCGCGGGATTCCACTGCTGGCGATCTGCCGGGGTATTCAGGAGTTGAACGTGGCGCTGGGCGGCACGCTGGCCTCTGAAATCCAAGATCAGCCCGGCACCTGGGATCACCGCAAGCCACCGACATCAGATCGCGACCTCGCCTATTCGATCCGCCAGCCGGTGGAGGTGCGCGAAGGCTCCTGCATCGCCCGCTATCTCGGCACAGCAGGGACGATCCAGATCAACTCCCTGCATCGCCAGGCGATTTCCGATCTTGCCCCAAGGCTCCAGGCCGAAGCGCTGGCTGATGACGGCACCATCGAAGCGGTGTCTGTCATCGATGCCAAGGGTTTTGCCGTCGGCGTGCAGTGGCACCCGGAATATTGGGCCGAAACCGATGCGCCGTCCCGCGCCCTGTTTGAAGCATTTGGGGCGGCGGCAAGGGAGTATGCGGCGGCGAAAGCCCTCGCCGCCTGAGGTTACTTTTTGACGGGTGTTTCTGGCACCGGTGTCTTGACTGCACCGTTTTCAAACCAGCCGATCAGGTTATCCGCCACCAGATCGGCCATGGCGTTACGGGTCGGCACCGAGGCGGAGGCGACATGCGGCAGCAGCGACACATTGGGCAGATCGAGGAATTCGGCCGGGACTTTCGGTTCCTCGTAGAACACATCCATCCCGGCAGCGGCAATCGTGCCGTCCTTCAAGGCTGAGATCAGCGCCGGTTCATCGACGCTCCAGCCACGCCCGACGCTGATGAACACCCCGTTCGGCCCCAGCGCCTTCAGCACGTCGGCATTGATCGCCTTATGGGTTTCCGGCGTTTTCGGTACGATGCAGATCAGCGTATCGACAGCCTGGGCCAGATCCGTCAGCGACGCATGATAATCATAGGGCACACCGGGCTTCGGGCTGCGGGTGTGGTAACTGATCTTGACCTTGAACGGCTGTAATCGGCTGGCGATTTCACCACCGATCCGACCCAATCCGTAGAGCCCGACATGGCGGCCCCGCAGCGACAGCGGTGACAACGTAAACGGTCCCTCATTCTGCCAGCGCCCGGCCCGCAGATAGCTTTCCGCCTGATAAAATTGCCGGATCGTGTTGAGCAGCAGCGCAATCGTCGTATCGGCCACTTCATCATCCAGCACGTCAGGCGTGTTGGTAACGATAACATTTTTGGACGCAGCTTTTGCCACATCCACCCCGTCATAGCCGACGCCGAAATTGGCAATGATTTCCAGCTTCGGCAGGCTTTCGATCAGGGCACCCGGCACGGCACCGGCAATGGCAATGCCCCGCACGCGAGCGGCGTCAGCATCGCTTAAGCTCACGGGCTGGCCGGGCGGGGTCTGCACCAGTTCAAAACCAGGCTGCAAACGCTCCAGCACGCGCGGATGGATCTTTCCGGGAATGAGAATAACGGGCTTATCGGTCATGGGATCAAATCTCTATCAGTCTCGATGTTTAATGGGGCCGGTCGATTGGCGGATACGCATTTCAGGCTTGATCAGGTGAATACCATCCGGCTCATGGCTGCCCGCCAGCTTATCCAGAAGCGCGCGCGCCGCAAGCCTGCCGACTTCCGCCTGTCCGTTTGACACCGTGGTCAGTGCCGGTGTAGCGATCGATGCTTCTTCCAGATCGTCGTAACCAGTGACGGATATGTCGCGGCCCGGCACCAGCCCGGCGCGCGAAACACCATTCATCAACCCGATAGCGACCAGATCGTTCCAGCACACCGCCGCTGTCGGCTTTTGCGGCAGCGACAGGAAGTTCACCGCCGCCTCGAAACCGCCCTGCTTGGTGCGCGGTCCGGGAATGCGCAGATTGGGATCAACCGCAATGCCCGCCTTACGCAAGGCGTTGACATAGCCCTGGTAACGGTCGCGCCCGGTCGAGGTCTGGTCGGTGCCGCCAACCATGGCGATGACGCGGTGGCCAAGCCCAATCAGGTGGTTGGTGGCCAGCGAAATGCCGTAGCTGTCATCGCCGCGATAGGTCGGCAGGGCCAGCCCATCCATGGAGCGGGCAATCAGAATGGCCGGCATGCCGTTGTCTTCGGCCAGCATGATGTCTTCCGGCGGCGAACCGATGGCAGGCGACATGATCACGCCGTCACCGCCCAATTGCAGCAGCGTTTCAATGAAGGTCCGCTGCTTTTCCACCGAATCGTAATGGTTGGACAGAATGAAAGTCTGGCGGCTGCGGTCCAGCTCGCTTTCAATGGCTTTCAGAATTTCGCCGTAAAACGGGTTCATGATGTCATGGACGACGACACCGATAATGCCGGAGCGCGAGGTGCGCAGGCTGGCGGCGCGGCGGTTATAGATATAGCCAAGCAGCCGGGCCTGGTCCTTGATCTTCTCGCGGGTATCTGCCGCCACCAGCGGACTGTCTCGCAAGGCGAGCGACACCGTGGCGGTAGACAGGCCGAGACTTTCGGCAATGGTCGATAGCTTGATCTTTTGCGCCACGGCTCCCCCCTCTGCCGAACTTTAACAGGCCGGCTTCAACGCATTTAAACAGTTTAATTAAAACGTTGAACGCGCCATGGCAAGGGCGGAAGAATGGTCGCCGACAATCAGTCGTCCAAGGGTTCTTCGGCAAGGTCGGGCCGCGTCGCATCCGCGGGCGCAAGCAGGTTGGCATCAATGGCGGCAAGCAGCTTCATCAGCACTTTTACGTCCTTGCTGCTGAGGCCACGGGTTGCCTTGCGCTCCACCGCCCCATTGGCATCGGCGATCTTTTCCACCGTGGCACGACCGATTGGCGTCAGGAAAACCTTTGTCTGGCGGCCATCGGCATCCGAGCCGCGCCGTTCGACAAAGCCCTGCGCCTCCATGCGCCCGATGGTGCGGGTCATGGTCGGCGCCTTGACGCCAAGGCGCTGCGCCAGAAGACCGGGCGTCAACCCTTCCTCCTCAGCCAGCAGCAGCACCACGCCCTCCTGACCGGAATAGAGCCCGCTGCCGGTCAAAAGCCGGGTCTGCACCGTGCGAAAACTGCGTGACGCCTGGGTAATTGCCATGCCCAACTCGCCACTCAAGCCAAGTTTCGCCTGCTTCCCCTCGTCTTTGGACTTGCCGGATTTCTTCTTTTTCTCGGTCTTATCTTTTTTAGCCATGCTACCCCCGCGGTCGAAAGAAAGCGCTGTTGTCACAGGCGCTCATGTCACGCATATGATGCATAGACAAAAACAGGCCAGTAAACCAGATGCCCCATCCAGAACCGCATTTCGAGCGCAACGACCCTGCCCTCACGCCCGCCGACCGGGCAGATTGGATTGCCGTCCTGCCGCTCGGCGCCCATGAACAGCATGGCCCGCATCTGCCCTTTGAAACAGACACGATCATAGCGCAGGGGGTCATCGACCGGTTGATTTCAGCCTTGCCCAACACCCTGCCCGTCACTTTCCTGCCGGTTGAGCCGGTCGGCTATTCCGTCGAGCACATGGATGTGGCCGGTACGCGCACGCTGACCTTCAGCGAAGCCGTGGAGCGCTGGCTTGGCATCGCCGAAAGCCTCAGCCGCCAAGGCATTCGCAAGCTGATGATGCTCAACGCCCATGGCGGCAATTCGCCCTTGATGACCGTTGTCGCCACCGAAGCGCGCATCCGCTTTTCCATGCTGGCGGTTGCCACCAGCTGGACCCGCTTCGGCCAGCCGGAAGGCCTGATCGCGCCGCAAGATAAGGCCATCGACATTCATGGCGGCGATATCGAAACCTCGGTCATGCTGGCACTGCGTCCAGACCTGGTGGCGATGGACAAGGCTGAGAATTTCTCGTCCCGGCAAAGCGAGTTTGCCGCCCGCTTCACCCATCTGCGCGCCTATGGTCCTCATGCCTTTGGCTGGAAAATGTCGGACCTCAATCCGCTGGGCGTGGCCGGAAATGCCAGTGTGGCAACGGCAGAAAAAGGCGAAAACCTGCTTTCCCATGCCGTTCACGGACTTGTGGAGCTCCTGTCTGATATCCATGACTTTGATATCGAGAAAGCCTTTGAACTGCCACCCCACTCGTCCTATATGGGGTAATATAGTTACAGGGCGGCGCGATGCTGCCTTCCAATCATCGAGGTTCCCATGAGTGAAGCAGCCGTAAAACCCACACCCGTTACCGTGCTGACCGGCTATCTCGGCGCAGGCAAGACCACGCTTCTCAACCGGATTCTGTCGGAAAACCACGGCAAGAAATACGCTGTCATCGTCAATGAATTCGGCGAAATCGGCATCGACAATGATCTGATCGTCGAATCGGACGAAGAAATCTATGAGATGAACAATGGCTGCGTCTGCTGCACGGTGCGCGGCGATCTGATCCGGGTCGTTGAAGGCCTGATGCGCCGTCCCGACCGTTTCGACGGTATCATTGTCGAAACCACCGGCCTTGCCGATCCGGTGCCGGTCGCCCAGACCTTCTTCATGGATGACGATGTGCGCGCCAAGACCGAGCTGGATGCCGTCGTCGCCCTTGTCGATGCCAAGCACCTGCCATTGCGCCTGAAAGACAGCCGCGAAGCCGAAGACCAGATTGCCTTTGCCGATGTCGTTGTCATCAACAAGGCCGATCTCGTCACCCATGAGGAATTGCACCGGATCGAGGATATCGTTCGCGCCATCAATCCTTCGGCCCGGATCTACACCACCACCCGCTCTGGCGTGGACCTGACGAAAGTGCTGAACCAGGGCGCCTTTAACCTGGAACGGGCGCTGGAAAACGATCCGCACTTCCTGAGCCATGAAGACGACGATCATGTCTGCGGCCCCGATTGCGACCATGACCATGGACACGATCATCATCATCACGACCACGGGCATGACCACCATCATCACGATCATGGACATGACCATGGACATCACCACCATGACCACGGTCCCTCGCCTATTCATGATGTGACCGTCACCTCGATATCGCTGCGCGGTGGCGAAATGAACCCGGACCGCTTCTTCCCCTGGATTCAGAAGATCACCCAGACCGATGGTCCGAATATCCTGCGCCTAAAGGGTATTATCGCTTTCAAGGGCGATGCCGAGCGCTATGTGGTGCAGGGCGTTCACATGATTATCGAGGGCGACCACCAGCGGCCATGGAAAGATGGCGAAAAGCATGAAAGCCGTCTGGTGTTCATCGGCCGGGAACTGGACCGCGAGAAGCTGGAGAACAGCTTCAAGGCCTGCGAGGCTGCGGCATGAAGCTTATCCCTTCCCTGCTGCCAAACCCTGACAACCATACCGGAAAGACTGCCTGATGCCGACTGTTGCCCCGCTCGATCTGGAAGGCCACGTACTGACCGCGGCCTTCCTTGGAGACATTCCGGTTTTCGTCACGGCGGCTGGCGCCGTTCACCGTCTGGATGGCGGCGAGCAGGTCACCGAAACCGGGTCGGGCCTGCTGACCGCCATCAAGGACGACCATAACCAGACGCTTTTGACCGGCGGCGAGGACGGCAAAGTGCTGCGCATCGCTCATGATGGCACGGTCACGGAACTGGCGCACGCGCCGCGCAAGTGGATTTCCGTGGTCGCTGCCGGACCGCAAGGCGCGGTCGCCTATGGTTATGGCAAATCCGCCTTCGTGCGGTTGGCAAGCGGCGCTGTGCACACCTATGAGGAGGAGCGCTCGGTCGAGGGTCTCGCTTTTGCCCCCAAGGGCTTGCGCATCGCCATTTCCCGCTACAATGGCGTGACGTTGCGCTTTGCCGCAGCCGAGGGCAAGCCGGTCGATCTGGAATGGAAGGGCGCCCATACCGGCGTCAGTTTTTCGCCCGACAACCGTTTCGTCGTCACCACTATGCAGGAAAATGCCTTGCATGGCTGGAAGCTGGATGGTGCCGGCAGCGATACCCGCCATATGCGCATGACCGGCTATCCCGCCAAGGTGAAGTCGATCTCCTGGTCGGCCAAGGGCAAATGGCTCGCCTCGTCAGGTGCCCCTGCTGCGATCGTCTGGCCCTTTGCCTCCAAGGACGGCCCGATGGGCAAGGCCCCGCAGGAGCTCGGAACACGCGCCAATATCATGGTCACCCAGGTCGCCTTCCATCCCGCGGAAGAGGTGCTGGCCATTGGCTATATCGACGGCATGGTGCTGGCGGTGCGCCTGGCCGATGGCAAGGAGGCGCTGTTGCGCCGTCCGGGCAAGGGTGCGATCACAAGCCTGGGCTGGAGCGCCAGTGGCAAGCTGCTGGCCTTCGGATCTGACGCTGGCGATTGCGGCGTGATAGATATCGCCGGCTGATCTCAAGTAAAAAACAATTACGACGAGCAAACCAGGGGTAATGCCCTGGTTTTTTAGTATTGAAATCAACTACAGCGCCGCACGCCATATATGACGCGCAAAGGTTCCTGTAGATCATTATATTTAATGCATAATTTTCTCGTTATCTGATGCCGATTTAAAGAATTATGCAATAGATTCAAATTTTAAGGAAAACATAACCAACCGGAAACTAAAATAAATATGCTTTTTAAAGCGCTCTTGAAAAATAAGCGATGTGTTCAACTTTAGACCATAACCTGGCCACATCACCTCGACGCTTTCGTCCGCGTGATCTGCTCCTCCCGATATCACTTTCTGCGGACGACAACTATGAAGCTCAGCATATCCTCCACGGTGATCATTTCCGGCGTGATCCTTGCCGTCGGAGTCGTCATCACACTCGCGACCGCCATGCAGACCCTCCAGCGGCTGAAGGTCAACGGACCGATCTATCAGCAGATCGTCGACAGCAAGGACCTGATCGCCGATATCCTGCCGCCGCCGCTGTATCTGGTCGAGGCTTATTCCCTGACCAATGAGGCAGCCCTTCAGCCGGATATGGCCGCTATCAATGTCGAGCGCCTGAAACTGCTGAAAAGCCAGTATCAGGAACGCCGGGACTATTGGAAAGGCACAACCCTGCCTGATGCTCTGCGCAGCAAGTTGCAGCAGGATGTTCTGGTGAAGGGCGATGCCTTTTGGGCGCAAATGGATCAAGCGGTCATTCCGGCCCTGAGCGGCACTGATCCGGCCAAGCTGACGGCCGCCCTCAATGAATTGAAGGAGCGGTTTCACATCCATGAGGCCGCCGTTAATCAGTTGGTCGATATGGGAAATACCTATGGTAAGCTACGGGAAACCGAAGCCGCCACGGAGACCGCATCGCGCGAAACCGTCAGCTATGCGCTCGGAAGCGCGCTGATCCTCCTCAGCCTCGCCTCGATTGTCATTGTTCAACGCCGCGCCCTGTCACCGCTGCGCCATATGACCACGGCCATGACCGCCATGGCCCATGGCAACCTCGATACACCTCCTCCCTACGGCACCCGCACCGATGAAATCGGCGAGATCGCCCATGCCCTGTCGATCTTTCGCGATGCCGGGCTGGAAAAACGCCGCCTGGAGCAAGAGGCCGATGCCAGCCGCGCCAGCACGGAAGAGCAGCGCCGGCAGCGCGAGGCCGAGCGTGCCGCCGAGGCGCAAGCCCTGCGCCGCGTGGTCGAAGAACTTGGCGACGGTCTGCATCGGTTGGCCGAATGCAACATGCGCACCACGCTCGACACACCGTTCGATGCCCGTTTCGACGTGCTTCGCAGCGATTTCAACGACTCCATCCTGACGCTTCAGACCACTCTGAAGCAGGTTCTCGACGAGACCGGTTATCTGCAAACCAATAGCCGCGAGATGCGGGACGCCGCCGACAGCCTGGCCAAGCGCACCGAGCAACAGGCCGCCGCCCTTGAAGAAACCGCCGCGGCTCTCGAAGAGGTCGCCTCGACCGTGAAGGCCTCGACCACAAGAACCCGCGAAACCCGCAGCCTGGTGAGAGATGCTCGTGACTGCACGACGGCCTCCAATGTGGTGGTGAACAATGCCATTACCGCCATGCAGCGGATTGAAACCGTCTCCGGTGAAATCGGCACGATCATCGGGGTGATCGATGAGATCGCCTTCCAGACCAATCTCCTGGCGCTGAACGCCGGTGTGGAAGCCGCTCGCGCCGGGGAAGCTGGTAAGGGCTTTGCGGTGGTTGCCCAGGAAGTGCGCGAACTGGCCCAGCGCTCGGCGGGCGCTGCCAAGCAGATCAAATCGCTGGTGGATCGTTCCAGCACGGAAGTGGCAAGCGGCGTGAAACTGGTGGGAACTGCGGGCGATGCCCTGACCCAGATTGGCGGCTTTGTCACCAAAATCGATGATAATATCGATGCGATCGCCAAGGCCGCCGAAGAACAGGCAATCGGCCTCCAGCAGATCAGCAGTTCGGTTAACAGCCTCGACCATATGACCCAGCAGAATGCCGCCATGGTCGAAGAAACCAATGCCATCAGCCAGACACTGGCCGACGGTGCCATCTCTCTTGTAACCCTCGTCAACCGCTTCCAGCTACCGGCCACGCCCGTGGCTCGGGCAGCGTGAGGGCAAAACGCGCATTCTTGCGTGAGTGCAGCCAAATGAGAGATCGAAACGGACAATGGCGACCACGAGAGTCGCCATTGTCCAGTCTCTTCGCCCGTCGTTCAGAAACGGTACGTCACACCGGCGCCGATCAGCCATGGATCAAGCTTGGCCGTGCCCTTGACCTTGGAGCCGCCAACGGTCGCTTCGAAATCCGGACGCAGATAGTATTTCTTGACGTCGAAGTTAACGCCCCACTTGTCGTTGATCATGTAGTCGAAACCGACCTGTACTGCGGCACCGAAGGTGTTCTTGACATCGAGCTTGGTGGCGGAGCCGGTCGCCGACTGATTGTAGAACATCGTATAGTTGACGCCCGCGCCGATATAGGGCTGGAACTTGCCGAAATCGGTGAAGTGATATTGCAGCGTCACCGTTGGCGGCAGGATCCAGACCTTGCCGAGCTTGCCCAAGCTACCGATCGAGCCCCCGGCATTGACGTTCGCTGAAGTCGTGCCGAGAATGAGTTCGGCAGCGATGTTGCGATTGAAGAAATAACTGAAATCCACTTCCGGCGTGACGCTGTTGCTATAGGACAGGTCGGAACCGCCAATACCATCCACCGAGCCGCCATCATTGGGCACTACGGCCAGCGCACGGGCACGAACCTGCCAGGGGCTGTAGGGCGTCAGCAGCGATTCGGCTTGCGGAGCGCTTGCCGCCGCCGTCAAATCCGCCGCTGAGGCCATCGGCGTTGCCAAAGACAGCGATGCGACAGCAAGGGGCGCAAGCGCTATCAAGCCAAGGGTGCGGTTCGTTGACATGTCGTCTCTCCTTTATCAATTGGTCAGCAGGTCCCCCTGCCGCATTGCAATCGATTATCGGTGACCGGGCATCACCGTCCTTGAGACAAATCAAGAAAACACAACCTTGCGAAACACCGCCGATATTCAAGTATGGAGTGTGGCTTCCATGCATCATGTTTTTGATTCCTATCAATTTCCTTTGGAGCAAGACCATCCTTCGACCAAGCCGAAAGAGGTTGCTCACGTGCTCGCGCACAACCGGAATAGGAAGGGGTATTTCTCATCGATGCCTCCTATCACCCACTTGTGAGTGGCCGGGCGGCAATTGGAGCGAGACACGTCATTTTCCGTCACGGAACTGTTAAAAACGCTTCCTATCGTCTTGCCACTCCGCCGATGTTAGCTTCCCCTCCGCGGATCCTCGTAAAGGATATGGTCATGCCCCTTCACCCTCGGCATCTAAACATGTGTGCCGGTTCAATTCTCATGTCTGCGTCTCTCTGTCTCACCCCCACCGCCTCGGCGGCGGCTGAGGTCAACACCGCAACGCCGATCAAGCATCTGGTGGTGATCTTCCAGGAAAACGTCGCCTTCGACCATTATTTCGCGACCTATCCGCAAGCTGCCAATGTCGAGGGTGAGCCTGCCTTTACCGCCGCGCCGCAGACGCCTGCGGATATCGATACGCTGGCCCATGCCGGTCTGCTGGAGGACAATCCCAACAAGACCAATCCGGGCAATGGCCCCGATGCCACCGCCCCGTTCCGTCTCGATCGCACCCAGGCCGCCACCAATTCGCAGAACCATGGTTATACCGCCGAACAGGCCGCCTATGACAATTTCGCCATGGACCTGTTTCCCGCCAATACCGGGCGCGGCACCAAGGGCGCGGCTGGCGCCTTTGGCACCAAAGGCCAGGTCATGGGCTATTATGACGGCAATACCGTTACGGCGCTGTGGAACTACGCACAGAATTTTGCCTTGAACGACCGGTCATTCTCCACCAATTTCGGCCCCTCCACCCCCGGCGCCATCAACCTCGTGTCCGGCCAGACCAATGGCGTGACCCTGCCGCCCGGCTACACGCTGGAAAAGGACGGCACCTATGCCAAGGGCGAAGTCGTGCCTGATGGCAATGGCGGCTGGACGATGATTTCCGATCTCGACCCCACCGGTGATGTCTGCTCGAAAGGCCAGACAGCCCTGATGACCGGACGCAATATCGGCGACCTCCTGAACGACAAGGGCCTGACCTGGGGCTTTTTCGAGGGCGGCTTCGATCTGACACTCAACAATCCCAATGGCACGACCGGATGCAAGCGCACGACGACATCGGCAATCACCAAGGTCGATGAAGTCGATTACATTCCCCACCACCAACCCTTCCAATATTATCCCTCGACCGCCAATCCCCAGCATATCCGCCCGAGTTCGGTTGCCGCCATCGGCACCAGCCAGGACGGCGGCGCCAACCACCAGTATGACATCAATGATTTCTATGCGGTGTTGAGCAACGGCACTCTGCCCGCCGTCAGTTTCCTGAAGGCGCCCGCCTATCAGGACGGTCATGCCGGCTATTCCGACCCGCTCGACGAGCAGGAATTCGTTGCCAATGTCGTCAACAAACTTCAGCAATCGCCGGAGTGGAAAGATACCGCTATCGTATTGCTTTATGACGATTCCGACGGCTGGTACGACCACGCCCATAACGTCGTCAATCCGTCCAGCATTCCGGTCAAAGGCTATGACGTGCTGAACGGCACGGCCTGCGGCACCGGAACGCCCTTACCCGGCATCAATGGCCAGCCCGTCCAGGGCCGTTGCGGCTATGGCACGCGCCAGCCATTGCTGGTGATCTCGCCTTATGCCAAGCAAAACTATGTCGACCACACCCTGACTGACCAGACCTCGGTCATGCGGTTTATCGAGGATAACTGGATGGCTGGGCAAAGGCTGGGCGGCGGCTCCTTCGATGCCATCGCCGGGTCGCTGAATGGCATGTTCGATTGGTCCCATGCCCGCAGCGATACGCTTATCGTCGATCCGAAGACCGGCCTGAAAAGCTAGTGAATCGGGCCGAAAAGTGGGAAACCGAGAGCGGCAGTTCATGGCATTGTTTGACGAAAAATCCCGCCTGCCGCTGCTGGCGCTCGCCCTGTTGAGCCTGAGCTTTGCAGGCTTAGGCAGGGCGGCCCAGACATTGTCGGAAAACCCCACACGGGGCCAAACCGGCGCACCCGTCCAGCTCAGCGCCGTGGCACAATTGGGCAGGGCGTTGTTTTTCGACCAGAGCCTGTCAGGCAGCGGCAAAATGTCCTGTGCGACGTGCCATGATCCGGCCCATCATTACGCTCCGGCCAACACGCAGGCGGTGCAGATGGGCGGACCCGATCTCAACCTTCCGGGCATCCGCCCCGTGCCGAGCCTTGCCTACAAGATCGCCACGCCTGCTTTCTCGGTTGGAGCTGAAAATGCCGCCGAGGAAGCGCAGGAAGCCTCGCCGATGGCCGAAGCTTCCGGCACGGCACTTGCCGCGCAAACTGCGATGATCGCCGGGCCGGTCGCTGGCCAACCTCTCGTCAAAGCCGTGGCCGCCGCCGACAATGCCGTTCCCCAGGGTGGCATGTTCTGGGATGGGCGCGCCGACAGTCTGGAAGACCAGGCGTTGGGGCCGCTTTTGTCGCCGTTTGAAATGGCCAATAGCGATGCGGAGGCACTCTATGACAAAATCAAAGCCGAATATGGCGCCAAGCTCACGGCCCTGTTCGGAAGACAGATCACCGAGGACCAATCCATGGCCTTGTCGGAAATCGGCTTTGCATTGGCCCGCTATCAGGTGGAAGAGCCGTCCTTCCATTCCTATTCCAGCAAATACGATGCCTATCTGCGCGGACAGGCGCAGCTCACCCCGGCTGAACAGCGTGGGCTCGCCTTGTTCGATGATCCGAAAAAGGGCAATTGCGCCTCCTGCCACCTGGATAAGAGCGGCGGCGATGGGCAGATGCCAGCCTTTACCGATTATGAATTCGAGGCGCTCGGCGTGCCGCGCAATCCTGATATTCCCGCCAATGCCGACCGGCTCTATTTCGATCTCGGCATTTGCGGGCCAATGCGCCATGACGAATTTTCCGCCCAGCCGCAAAATTGCGGGTTGTTCAAGACTCCCACCCTGCGCAATGTCGCTGAGCGCGGCGTCTATTTCCACAATGGCGTTTATCGCACACTGGAGGAGGCCACTCGCTTTTATGTGGCCCGGGACACCGATCCGGCCAGCATCTATCCGAAAAATCCGGATGGCAGCATCGACAAATTCAACGACATGCCGGAAGCCTATAGAGGCAATATCGATGTGATCGATGCGCCCATGGACCGCAAGCCCGGCCAACCGCCCGCATTGAACGAGACCGAAATTGGCGATGTCGTGGCTTTTCTGAAAACACTGACGGATGGATGGGGTGCGCAGCAACGCTAGGCCGCCGCTCTATATTGCTGCGCACCATCCTCGGTCTGACTGGGACCGAGGACGTATTTCAAAAACTGCTTATGCCGCCTTGCGACGGGCCGGTGCGGTCAGCTTGCGTCCGGAAGCTGAGATCATGCCGACAGCGCCGTCCAGCCAGCCGTGGATCAGTTCCAGCCCGAGGAAACGATCGCGGGCAAAGGGGCCCGGCATGACAAGATGCATGGTTTTCGCGGCAAAGAAGCCGAAGCGCTCGTAATAAGCGGCATCGCCGACCAGCAGCACGGCACCATGACCACGGGTCTTGGCTTCCATCAGGGCGGCGCGCATCAGCTGCGAGCCAACGCCCTTGCCTTCATGCGCGGCATCGACGGCCAACGGCCCGAGCAGCAGGGCATCGATAACCTGGCCTTCAGCGTTGACGCCAGCCTCGATATTCCACAAGCGCACGGTGCCGATTACATGGCCCTTGCGGTCACGCGCCACCAGCGCCAGCCCTTCGGCAGGCACACGGCCACGGCGGATCTTTTCAGACGACTTCGTGCGGCGATCCGGCCCCATGGCACGGTCCAGCAACGCCTCGCGCGCCACGACATCGGCGGGGGTTTCAGCATCGATCTTGAAAGCGGGCTGCGCAAAAAAAGCGCGCACGGTGTTGATAACAGCGGTCATGGCGACCTCCTGTGCAAAAGAGCGTAAATGGTGAGAGAGCAATCCTGCCGGGCTATTCAGCCGGCAGGCGCACGATCAGATCACATAGGCTTTCAGCGGTTCGAAACCGTTGAAGGCCACCGCCGAATAGGTGGTGGTATAGGCGCCGGTACCTTCAATCAGCACATCATCGCCGATGGTCAGCGACAGCGGCAGCGGATACATGTTCTTTTCATACATGACATCAGCGCTATCGCAGGTCGGGCCAGCCAACACGCAAGGCTCCATTTCGTCGCCGTCATGGGCCGTGCGGATCGGGTAACGGATCGCTTCGTCCATGGTTTCCGCCAGACCGCCGAACTTGCCGATGTCAAGGAACACCCAGCGATGGGCGTCATTGTCGGACTTCTTCGAGATCAGCACCACTTCCGCCTTGATCACACCGGCATTACCAACCATGCCGCGACCGGGCTCAATGATGGTCTGCGGAATGTTGTTGCCGAAATGCTTCTTCAGCGAGGCGTTGATGGCCTGGCCATAGGCTTCGGCAGACGGAATGTCGCGCAGGTACTTGGTCGGAAAACCACCGCCCATGTTGACCATTTGCAGGTAGATGCCCTGCTTGGCCAGCTGTGCGAACACCCGCTTGGCATCGCCCAGCGCTGCATCCCAGGCATCGACCTTGGTCATCTGCGAGCCGACATGGAAGGACACGCCGAAGCTTTCCAGGCCATGCTGGTGGGCATAGACCAGAACGTCGACGGCCATCTGCGGCACGCAGCCGAACTTGCGCGACAAAGGCCATTCGGCGCCTTCGCCATCGGTCAGGACGCGGCAGAATACGCGAGCGCCGGGAGCGGCGCGGGCGATCTTTTCGACTTCCTCATGGCTATCGACGGCAAACAGGTTGATGCCGAGCGCGTGCGCCTTGGCAATATCCCGTTCCTTCTTGATGGTATTGCCAAACGAAATCCGCTGGGCGGTCGCACCGGCAGCAAGCGCCATTTCGATTTCGGCCACGGAGGCGCAATCGAAGTTGGAGCCGAGCGATGCGAGCAGCGACAGGATTGCCGGCTCCGGGTTTGCCTTGACGGCATAGTAGATGGCGCTGTCTGGCAGGGCGTGGCGGAATGCGCCATAATTATCGCGCACGACATCAAGATCCACGACGAGGCAAGGGCCTTCAGGACGCTGGGTGTTGATGAAGTCGAGGATGCGAGCGGTGGTCATGGCGATCCCTTCCATAGTACAAAGGTTACCGGAACCCAAAGAGTTCCGGATGGACAAAGTGCGCCGAGACCTCGCTCGAAACCAGTCGGTGGAGACACTGGTACCGTACAAACACTCTAACGCGGGCGATGGATCAACGCCCTCTTGCCTGAGAGCATCAATCCGCTTTGTCTGCCATGGATTGGTTGGGGAACCCGACCGCACTTCCGGCAATGATGGTGTGCCTCTTCAGTGACCCCGGCTGATGGAAAGCCGGCAGAGACTAGAAAGGCCCGCACCGTCGTTGCTTCAAGGTGTCCTCGCATTTCCCGGTTGGCCGGGATAACGACTGGAGGGGTTAATTCCAGGTACCTTACCGATTTCCTCACCACATCGAGGATCGGCGGACACCCACAGGCACGTGCGACTTTGGGCAAGACGGAGATAAGAAAACTCGCCGTCATAATCAAGCGGTTTTTGCAAGCCCGCTTCATTTTTTATGTGTTTTATTATTGAACGAAGTGGGACTATTGTTCACCCCACATACAAACAATCCTGAGAGGCTCTCTTGGACACCTTAACCCGCATCCGCGCCTTCATCGATGTCGTTGAAGCGGAAGGCTTTTCTGCTGCCGCCCGCAAGACCGGGCGCTCCAAGGCGCTGCTGTCTAAATATGTCCGCGAGCTGGAGGACGAATTGGGGGCACTGCTTCTCAATCGCACCACACGGCAGTTTTCCATGACTGAGGCCGGTCACACCTATTATCGCAGCGCCGCCGACATTCTGAAAGAGATCGACAATCTGGCCGATCTGGTGCGCGAGAACAATGTCGGCATCAGCGGCAAGATTCGCATCACCGTGCCACGCAGCTTCACCGATGCCGAAGTCGGCCAATCGCTGATCGATTTTGCCCTGCAACATCCCGATCTTTCCATCGAGATCGTTGCCGAAGACCGGTTCGTTGACCTGATCGAGGAAGGCTTCGACTTAGCCATCCGCGTCACCAAACTGGAGGATTCAGGGATGATTGCCCGCAAGCTGGCGGATTTCAGGAGTTATGCCTGCGCCAGCCCGGTTTTTCTGGAGAAATATGGTCCCCTCACCCATCCGCAGGATCTGTCCAAGGTGCCGGTGTTGATCGATACCAATACCCGGGGACACAACAGCCTGCGCCTGCGCCAGCCGGATGGCGAGGCCTTTACCGTCAATATTTCCGGGCCGCTGGAGGTCAATAGTCCCCAGACCACGCTGCGCGGCGCGCTTTCGGGTCTCGGCATCGCCCTCCTGCCGGATTTCGTCGCCCGCAGACATATCGAAAGCGGCGCACTGATTTCGATCTTTGAGGATTACATGCCCTCCGGCAGCGGGATCTATGCGGTCTACCCGCATCGCCGCTACCTGCCCGCCAAGGTCCGAGCGCTCGTGGACTTCATGCACAATTGGTTCAAACGCAACGGCACATGCCAGCCCAAACAAGGGACGCCGCCTTCGGAGTGACGGCAGGCAGGCGCCAGTTTCATAAAGCGCCGCCCTCTTCACTTTTGCGAGGCAAAAGTCAGCGGCCCTATTTCTGTCCTATTGCTTGGCCACCACAGACCATGAATATAGACGTCATGCGTCCATGCGACGCCGACAATGCAGCGTGCGCTATCGGTTTCATCATGGCCCGCTGTCGCACTCAATATATGCAGCGGTTAGGGCGCAGATGAACATAGCAAGGCCTCTTCTTCTCGCCGGTTTTCTTGTCGCAGGGTTTCTGGGCCTTTCGGCGCCCTCGGCCTTTGCCCATCCGCATGTCTTCGTCCAGGCCCGGCTGGAAGTGGTGGCGGGAGCGGACAATACCATCAAGGAATTGCGCAATACCTGGCGCTTCGACGAGGTGTTTTCCTCCAGCGTCATGCTGGATTTCGACAAGAACGGCGACCTGAAACTCGACCATAGCGAGTTGCAGGATATCGCCAACACCATCCGCAGTTCGCTGGGCGACTATGGCTATTTCACCTTCATCAGCGCCAGCGGCGCAACCATCAACGTCGCCAAGCCGCAGGTGTTCAACGCCGACTATAAAGACAATCAATTGCTGGTGTTCTTTATCGTCAAGCCGGAAAAGCCCATGCCGATCAAAGGCAATCTCAGCTTCGGCGTTCACGACCCGACCCTTTATACCGCCATCGACTTCAAGCAGGACAGCGACATCGTTGAGACCGGCGACGCGCTGAAGAAATGCAAGCGCACCGTAGTCCGGCCCAATCCCGATGACGTGATCAAGCAGAATCAAGCTAGCCTGACCGAAGCCTTTTTCAACGATCCGACCGGCACCGACATGGGCAAGCTGTTTGCAACAAGGCTCGATCTGGCATGCTGACGCATCGACGAGTTTCAAGGACCGCTCTCCTTATCGCCGTCGCCCTTGCCGTGGCGCTTCCCGCCACATTCTCCGCCACACTGGCCCATGCAGGCTCGCCGCTTGGCATCGGCACCGCCGAACCGTCCTTTCAGATGGACGGGCCGCTGGCCGGGGTGATGCTGTGGATCAATACCCATCAGCAGGCTTTCTACCGAGCGCTGACCGAGGCGCTGCGCGGCATGCGCGATGATCCCCACCAGCTCTGGGTATTGATCGGCCTGTCCTTCGCTTACGGCGTGTTTCATGCCGCAGGCCCCGGCCACGGCAAGGCAGTGATCTCGTCCTATATGGTCGCCAACGAGCTGGAGCTGAAGCGCGGCATCGCCATTTCCATCGCCTCATCGATTTTGCAGGCCATCGTCGCCATCGTCACGGTCGGCGTCATGTTTCTCGCCCTGCGCGGCAGCGGCATCACGCTGACGCGGGCAACCGACGCCATGGAAGCCGCCAGTTTCGCGCTGGTCGTCGCCTTCGGCGTCTGGCTGCTGGTGCGCAAGCTAAGCGAGATTTTCCGGCATCGCCAGCCTATGCCGGTCCTGGCATTTTCTGGAGGGAGTACGGGCGAGATCCCATCGGACGGCGTGACAGCGGGCCTGTTCGATACGCCGCAGCCAGCTGGCACAAAATCCGCACCTCTTAAAGCAACTGGCCTGCGCTTCCAGGCCGATGCAGCCGATAGCGACCGTCATGTACCCCGTGAGGGTGAAATCTGCGTGGATTGCGGCCGCAGCCATCTTCCGTCGCCAGCCATGGTCGGCGCCGAACATTTCAGCGTCAAGGAAGCCTGGTCAGCGATTGTCGCCGTTGGCCTTCGTCCCTGTTCCGGCGCGCTGCTGGTCATGACCTTCGCGATGCTGAACCAACTCTATCTCGGTGGCATTCTATCGGTCTTTGCCATGGCGGCGGGAACCGCAATCACCGTTTCGGCGCTTGCCATCGCTGCCGTCGGCGCGAAGGGCCTCGCGGTGCGGCTGGCAGGCCAGGGCTCCCATACCGCTTACCGCGTCGGCCTTGCCATCGAGATCGGCGGCGCCTTGTTCATCATCCTGGTCGGAAGCCTGCTGCTGGCCGCCTCCTTGCAAGGCTATCACCTGTCATCCGGGTGACGCCGCTGATAGCGGGCCCGGAGCCAGAAGATCAGGAAGAACGACAGTAGCACCAAAGAGCCAACGGCAGCCGCCAGAAGCGGCGAAAACTGCCCGATCCACAGGACCAGATTGGGCAGGAACACCATGGCCAATCCGAAGCCGAGAATGATCAGACCAGCGGCAACAGCCGAATTTTTATCATGCGGGCTCATATCGCATTCCTCAGAGCGGCGCGAATATCCTCAAGCCGCTGTTTCTGATGGCCGTCAGCATCGAAATTGTCAGGATCAAGCCAGGCCTCGAACCCGGCTTTGACGAGGGGCCAATCGGCATCGATGATCGAGAACCAGGCGGTATCGCGGTTCTTACCCTTGGAAATCATATGCTGGCGAAACACGCCCTCGAAGGTGAAACCGTAGCGGCGCGCCGTGATCTTGCTCGGCTCGTTGTCATTATGGCATTTCCACTCGTAGCGCCGGTAGCCGAGATCCTCGAACACATGTCTGGCCAGCAGATAATGCGCCTCGGTCGATAGGGCAGAGCGTTTCATTGCCGGGCCATGCGCAACCGAGCCAACCTCGACCACGCCGTTTTTCGGATCGGGCCGCATCAGGCTGGCCATGCCGACAATCATGTCATCGGCCTTGGAGCGGAAAATATGGGTGATCAGGCTGCCGCTGGCATTGGCGTCCTCCAGCCAGTCGCCGAAGACCTCGACACCGGAAAAATCATCATTGGGAAAATAGCGCAGCGCCTGATTGACGGCATCGCCGCCGCCAAGTCCGGTCCACAGGTCAGACAGATGCTGGTCACGGACAAAGGGTTCGACCAGTAAATACCGGCCTTCAAGCCGCACTGGCGCTGGTGCTGCAACGCGATAGGTCTTCAGATCCTGCATGATGCCCCCTGTTCGTCTCACGTCAGGATTATGCCAGCAGGCCCGTGAAGGCAACGGCGATTTCCGCCGTTGCTTTTGTTGAGCGCCGGTCTCAGCCAGCCGACGTCTCGACCTTGGCCGCAGCCACCGTCGCCTCGATATGGTCGATCAACCCATCAGCAAGGCCGAGGCGTCCGGCCAGCAGGTCGAGATAGCCACGCTCGGCGCGGGTATCGGGATCGATGGTCAACCGCGAGGCCGTATAGAGTTCGACCTTCTGTTCTTCGGTGCGAGCGGCAGCCACCAGCGCATCGAGATCGGTCGGATTGTCCAGCTCTGCGCGAATAAAGGCCTCCGCCTCATCGCCGAGATCCTCGACATGCAGTTTTTCCATGATATTGGCGCGCTCGCCTGCGTCGATATGGCCATCGGCCTTCGCTGCTGCGATCATTGCCTTGATCAGGGTGAGCGCGAAATCATTGCTGAGCGAGGTTGCCGGATCAAAGCCGGAATTTTCCGGTGGAGCGGGCAGTTCCGGCAGGGCGCGCAGCTCTTCCGGGGCCTTGCCGGATTGGTAATTGCGATAGGCGCGGTAGCCGAGACCGGCCACCAGCGCCAGGCCGCCGACTTTCAGCGCGCCTCCGGCCAGCGACCGTCCGGTCTTGGTGCCGAGCAGCACGGACACAAGCGCACCGGTTTTCCAGGGATTGGACTTAGCATAACTTGCGGCGTCATCACCCCTCTTGCGAACAGAGCCGCCGATACCTGGGATCTGCGATCCCAGAAACTGCGTGAGGAGCTTTTTGGCGTCGATCATTCTCTTCTCCCTAATATTTCAGGTAAGCAAGAGATAGGAACGCCCGCGCCCTTTCCCAAGGCGCAGGCGTCAAATTACGACATATACCGCTATTCGCAGCTTAACCCTTCAGCGCGCAGGCCTCAACGGCAAGCTTGGTAATGCCTGCCCAATCGCCCGCAGCAACCAGTTCTTTCGGCGCTACCCAGGAGCCGCCAACGCAGACCACGTTTGGCAGCGACAGATAATCCCTGGCATTTTTCAGCGAAATGCCGCCTGTCGGGCAAAACAGTGTGCCGGCCAGCGGCGAAGACAGCGACTTCAGATAGGCCGCCCCACCCGCCTGTTCGGCGGGGAAGAATTTCAGAACCTCATAGCCCTTTTCGCGCAGGGTCATCACTTCGCTGGCCGTGGCCGCGCCCGGCAGCAGCGGCACATCGGAACCAGCGGCAGCCGCCAGCAATTCCGGCGTGGTGCCGGGGCTGACGATAAACTGCGACCCGGCTTTCAGCGCAGCTTCGAAATGAGCGGGATTGAGAATGGTGCCAGCACCGGCCACGGCACCCTCGACTTCGGCGGCCACCCGGGAAATCGCTTCCAGTGCGGCTGGCGTGCGCATGGTGATTTCGATGGCTTTCAGCCCGCCCGCGACAAGCGCCCGTGCCAGCGACACGGCGGTTTCGACATCGTCGATGATCAGCACGGGAACAACTGGCTGAAGCTTGAGCACCGCCAACAATCTGTCCGTCTTCGCAGTCATGAACATACCTTTCAAACGATTAGATATTCCTGATTAGCGCGTGAAAACCGCCCTGTCGAGGCAAATGCGCGCAGCAGGAATGGAAGGATTGATGGAACTATTGTCAAACCGTCGCCATACTATAGAGTGAAATCGATTTTAACGTGACGGAAAGCAGCCATGGCAAAGGAAATCGAAAGAAAATTCCTGGTCCGCACAGACACCTGGCGTCAGCATGTCAGCAAATCCAGCCGTTTTCAGCAGGGTTATATTCTCTCGGGAGCAGATCGTTCCGTGCGTATCCGCATCCGCGACGGGGCCGATGCGCTGCTGACCATCAAGATTGGTCATGTTGGCCTCAGCCGCGATGAATTCGAATATGAAATCCCGCTCGCCGACGGGTTGGAAATGATCGACAAAGCCCAGGGCAACGTCATCGAAAAAACCCGTTATAACGTCGAATATGGCGGTTATCTCTGGGAAGTCGACGTCTTCGCCGGTGCCCATGACGGGCTTGTGGTGGCCGAGGTCGAGCTGGAAAACGACTGCGAGGACCCGCCGCTGCCGCCTTGGGTCGGTCGGGAAGTGACCGGCGACGGACGCTATTCCAATCAATGGCTGGCGAGTTCGACACCATCGACGGAAAGGCGCAATGGCCTATCGCTTAAGGCCTGACCTGAAGACAGGCACCGCCATTGCCGAGATGCTGGGCGCGCTTTTGCAGGCTGCCGCAACCGATCTCGACGGCGGCGCTGATGCCCCACCCGCCGAACGGGATCGCGCTGTCCATGTGGCGCGCCGCAAACTGAAACGTGCCAGAGCCCTCTATCGGTTGATCGCACCGGCCATTTCCGACCTGCGTCTCCGGGAGAACCGCCGGTTGGGCGACATTGCCCGCAGTCTGTCTCCGCTTCGCGATGCTGCCGCATTGCTTGAAAGTGTCGAGGCGCTTCAGGAAGCAACCCTGAGCGATGAAGAAGCTCATGCCCTGCAACAGGCGTGGTCCGTCCTGTCCGACCGCCATGAACGGCTGGCAGCCAATCTGGAGGCGAGCCAGAGCGCATTGATGCGCGACGCGGCAGATGGTTGTCGTGAGGCGGCAGAGGTCGCCATGGGGATTGAGTTCAATGACCGGCCCGCCAAGGTCGCCCGGATATTTGCCAGGGCCTGGAGCAGGACTTTCAAACGCGCTGAATCCGCCATGGCCGCCTGCCACGATGCCAGCGAGGCGGAAAGCTACCATGAACTGCGCAAGGCCACCCAAACCTATTGGATGCATCTGTCCTTGCTGCGCGATCTCTGGCCAAGCGCCATGGAGATGAAACGCGCCGCCGCCAAACAATTGGCCGATCTGCTGGGCCATGAAAACGATCTCTCGGTGCTGACATCCGTTCTGGATGAAGACTCACGTCTGTTTGCTGGCGGCGAGACATTTTCTCATCTACTCGCCATCATCATCCGCCAGCAGCAAGCCCTGCGTCGGCAAGCACTTGAGGCCGCAGATGCGCTGTTTGCCGACGGCCCCGACCTGGAACCAGCCGTTATCGAGGCGCTGTGGTTGCTTCGGGCTAGCATCCAGAATCAAGTATGACCCTCGTTATAAGATCGGGCCGGAACACCGAGATCTGATCGTAGTTTCTCAATCCTCATGGAAAAAACAGTAGGGTCATTCAGCGCCCGCGCCAAGACAAGTCCGCCCTGTATGCCGGCAAGGATTTCGTGACTGCGTTGGCCCGCCTCTGTCTCAGTAAAGCCCGTCTTGACAAAGGCATCCCTCAACACGCTGTTCCAGCGACGAAAATAACCGCTGATGGCCGCCGAAAATTCATCCCGACTGGAATCAAGTGCCATCAATCCGATAAGACACACCCGACGGCCAGACTGGAAATAGGCATTGACAGTGTCCAGCATCGCTTCAATGGCAACAAACGAAACATCTGCCATCTCCAGCGGCGCAAACACTCTTTCTTCAAACCAGCAGGAAATGTGCGCGAGCACCGCCTCGGCCATTTCCACCTTTCCGCCAGGAAAGAAGTGATAAAGACTTCCTTTGCCGACGCCAGTGCAGGCTGTGATGATGGACAAACTGGTTCCGGCGTAACCGTGGTCACGAAACACTTCCGCAATCATCGGCACCACATCGGCCCGTTCTAGCTGGATTTTCATAAAGATTTCCTCAATCGGATTTGCGCATCGGATAAGCTTGCCCGTGACTGCGATGAAACAGCACGGCGCAAGCGATCAACAACAGCGATCCCAGCGCAACCGGCATGAACAGAAATTGCCAGCTCGCATGAGCTGCAAAGACCACTATCGGATCAGCCCCCGCCGGCGGATGGGTAATCCGTAAAAGCGCCATCACGGAAATTGCGCCGCCCACCGCTAACGCCACTGCCCACCAGATATCGGGCAGCAAGGTGGCGCAAAGCAACCCAACCAAGGCCGAAGCCAGATGGCCAAAAAATACATTCATTGGCTGGGACAATGGACTGTTTGGCAGAGAAAACAGCAACACACAACTAGCGCCAAACGGGGCCATCATAAGCGCATAACCCGTGTGCGTTGTTAAAAAACTGAGAATGCCAATCGCCAAGCAACCACCAAAGCCTGCCAACAGCGCTTTGGTGAAACTGGAAAACGGCTGATGCCTGTGAAAATAATGCCGCACGCCGCTCTTCCTGTACTTATGAGTTTTATGTGTACCGTTAGGTACAAAATTCGAATGACATTGTCAATGAGGCTGCATTCGTTGATCCTTTCCGCGCGCCTCCCGCTTCTTCGCGACGTTCTCCATCACGAGTGCTTGCAGATGTCGAGTTTGACCGCGTCTTCAACCCACCAGCATGACTTGACGAAACTCAAAGCGCGATACGCCTGCTGAAATTCGTTGATTCCCGGCGGCATTGGCAGTATTTCGCAGGCCATGACAGACGATCTTCAAAATCCTCGCCATGAAGAGGGCGGCGCATTCTGTGTGGCCGCGCTCTATCATTTTGCGTCCTTCGCGCGGTTCGAAAGCTTTCGCGAGCCGCTCGATGCGCTCTGCAAGGCGCAAGGCGTCAAGGGCACCTTGCTGCTGGCCCATGAGGGCATCAATGGCACGATTGCCGGCACGGATGCGGGCATTGCCACGGTGCTGGCCTATTTGCGCGCCCAGCCGGAATTTGCCAGCCTCGAGCACAAGGAAAGCCGGGCGTCGAAAATGCCGTTCGTGCGCATGAAGGTGAAGCTGAAAAAAGAGATCGTCACCATGGGGGTCGAGGATATCGACCCCAACAAGATCGTCGGCACCTATGTCGATCCCAAGGACTGGAACGCGCTGATTTCCGATCCTGATACCATCGTCATCGACACCCGCAACGATTACGAGACCGCGATCGGCATTTTCCGGGGTGCGGTCGATCCCAATACCAAGACGTTCCGCGAATTTCCCGATTGGGTGAAGAACAATCCCGGCCTGCACAACAAGCCGAAAATCGCCATGTATTGCACCGGCGGCATTCGCTGCGAAAAGGCCACGGCCTTCATGAAGCAACAAGGCTTCGAAGAGGTCTACCACCTGAAGGGCGGCATCCTGAAATATCTGGAAAACGTTCCGGAAGAACAAAGCCTGTGGGACGGCGCCTGTTTCGTGTTCGACGAGCGCGTTTCGGTGACCCACGGATTGAAGGAGGGCGACCACCAGCTCTGCCACGCCTGCCGCAACCCGATCACGCCGGAAGAACTGACCTCGCCCTATTACGAGGCTGGCGTGTCCTGCAGCCATTGCTATGAGACCCGCACTGAAGAAGACCGGGATCGCTACCGACAACGCCAGAAGCAGATTGCGCTGGCCAAGCAACGCGGCGAACGGCATATCGGCGGCTGATCCGGGATCTGTGAGGCGGCGCTCGCCCCCACTCACCCGGGTCTCAGGCCCCAGCCGGGTCTCAGGACTGTCACGACAAGACGGCAAGATCCGGTGGGTCAAACCGCTCAAACGCGGGGCGGGCAAGAAGATAGCCCTGAACATAGGGTACGCCCATATCCTTCAGCACATCCAGCTCTTGTTGGGTTTCCACCCCCTCACACAAAGGAAGAATGCCGAACTCCGTCAACATCGCCAGCGTATGGCGCAACACGATCCGCTTGGCCCGATCCTGATCGATACCGCGCACCAACTCCATGTCCAGCTTGACGATATCGGGCTGAAATTTCGCCAGAAGCGTCAGCCCGGCATGGCCAGCCCCAAAGTCATCAATTGCTGTCTTGAAGCCAATGCTGCGATAGGTTTTCAGAATGTTGAGCAAATGATCGGTATCGATCCGCTCATTTTCGGTAAATTCAAACAGGATTCGATCCAGGGGAAAGCCGACCCGTTCCGCTGTGTTCAGCGTCAGGCGAATACAGGCGCGCGGCTCGTAAACGGCATCGGGCATAAAATTAATGGACAGCTTTGCCGTCGAGGTCTCCGGTAGCAAGGCCGCCGCCAGTTCAATGGCCTTAACCCGGCAGCTCTGATCAAAAGCATAGCGATTGTCCGTGTTGACACCAGCCATAACCGTGGCCGCACCAGCGCCGTCCGTGCCACGCACCAGCGCCTCATACCCAAACACAGCGCTAGTGCGGACATCAACAATTGGCTGAAATGCCATGGAAAACGGAACACTGAAAGCCGCCCCGTCTCGGCAACCCGCACATGACGTCATCCAAATCTCCCGTTTAAAATTCGACCCAGTTCTATCCTGAAATTTTTAAAAATTCACTTCAGCTAAAAAACTCGGAAAATACGGCAGGGATGAGGGCGCGGCGACACCAAACGCTATTTCCGATGCTGTTTCTTGATCGTGTCGATTTCGTACATTAACGCCCGGAAGGCGATAATCGCCTCGTTGTCGGCAAGTTTTTCATCCAAGACCAGGGGTTCAAGCTGTTCGATCACCACGCGGAGCGCGTCTTCAATGCGACCAAGCTGCTTGCCGTAGCTGGCCACATTCATCAATATATCCTTCTCGGCCTCTGGATTGGTCGAGGGGCCGACATCAATATTGAACGTGACCAGACTGGCCTGCCCGACCTGGGTCGGACTATAGACCCAGGTCCATGGATTGATCGCCTGCGTGACATTGCCTGAAAGCGGCAGCTGTACCCGTCCCATATGCATTCCCCCTTTTGATAACCGCAACCTGAGAGGGAAGCTTGACGTGTTGCGGCGCAATAAGCAAGAGCACGGCCACGCAACAACGCGGGGCCAGAAACGAGGGGGCAGAATGGCCTCATTCGGCGCTGTGGTTACCCTTCGGCAATTCGGCTGCCAGCGCGCTATACCACTTGCCGCTGTTCTTCAGCGTGCGAACCTGCGTGTCGTAATCGACATGCACGAGGCCAAACCGCATACGGTAGCCTTCGGCCCATTCAAAATTGTCCATCAGGCTCCAAGCGAAATAGCCCTTCATGGGGATGCCCTCGGCAATCAGGTCGGCCACCACGCCCAGATGTTCGGCGTAATAATCCAGCCGGGGCTGGTCATCCACCTCACCATCAACCGACTCCATATTATAGCAGGCACCGTTTTCAGTGATGTAGCAGACCGGCAGCGTGTAACGGTCGTAAAGCCCTTCCACCAGGGACTTCAACGCAGGAGCATAGACTTCCCAGCCGATATCGGTCTTGACGGTCGAGACTGGCGGCGCGTCCATCGTGGCGGGGAACTCGGCCCCCTCAGCCGGATTGTCGGCAACCCGCATCGGCGTGTAATAATTCAGGCCCCACCAGTCGAGTTTCTGGGAGATGATCTCCAGATCGCCGTTCTCGATGACAGGCATGCGGTCGCCAAGCGAGGCCATGAATTCTGCCGGATATTCGCCCTTGAAGACCGGATCGAAGAAAGCGCCATTGTGAAACTGATGGGCGCGTTCAGCGGCGGCCTGATCAGCCGCACTGTCTGAGCCGGGGATGACCGAATGGGCGTTCAGTACCAGACCCGCAGGCACCTGGGGTGCGACCTGCCGGATGGCATCAATGCCAAGCCCATGGGCGAGATTGGTATAGTGCAGAGCATGCAGGGCCGCATCCATATTCCGCTCGCCCGGCGCATGCACACCGTAAAGATGACTAAGCCAGACCGAGCACCACGGCTCATTGAAGGTCGCCACGGCATCCAGCCTGTCGCCCAGCCGCGCCATCACCAGCTTGGCATAGCGCTGGAAGGCATAGGCCGTAGAGCGCGCCGTCCAGCCGCCATCGCCCATCAGGGCCAGCGGCAGATCCCAATGATAGAGCGTCGCGTAGGCCTTGATGCCGCGATCCTTCAACCCATCGACCAGCTTGTCGTAAAAATCCAGCCCCGCCTCATTCACCCGGCCCGTGCCTTCAGGAATAATGCGCGGCCAGGCAATGGAAAAGCGATAGGCGGAAACGCCCATCTCCTGGATCAGGTCGAGATCCTGTTCCCAGCGATTGTAATGATCACAGGCCATATCGCCGTTATGCCGCTCGAACACCCGCCCCGGCATATTGGCAAACGCATCCCAGATGCAGGGCTTGCGCCCATCCGCCTTGGTGGCCCCTTCAATCTGGTAGGCGGCAGTAGCCACACCAAACAGGAAATCGCCGAGGAAGCGGGCGGCAAGGGCTTTCGGGTCTGTCATTGGAAACCTTTCGGCACTTAAGCGTGAATAAACAAGACGTATTCAGGTCTTAACGCAGTTGCGCCTGGAACGCCACGGACGAAATATAACACATCATACCAACTAATTATGTTGTACCATAAAATGAAAAATGCTACTTAAGGGTGTATTGATACTGGGGGATACATTTATGAAAACAGCTCTTATTCATTTTCTCTGCGCGGCGACAATCAGCATGGCGCTACCCGTCACCGCCAACAGCGCCACTCTCGTCTACACCGAGAACCAAACCACGATAAGTTATAGCGTTAACTGGACATCAGGCATGACCGTTGAACAAGCCATGCAAACGGCTGGTCCTGACTACGTCACAGGATGGTCGCATCAATATAGCGGCAACTCCCTGCTGATGGTTCTCGCCACCGGCACGTTTCCGGCCACGCCATCAACCACCGATGGCAAGCTGGGCACACCCTATTGGTTGCTCTGCGTCGACAGTAAACCGGCCAGCACAGGCATGACCCAGCAAACCATTCCAAGCTCAACCTCCGAAGTGAAATGGATTTGGACGTCCAAATACAAATGCCAATAGGTTGACCCGGCTGCGCCGCACTTCAACGGATTGAAGAATGCCAGGGGCCGCTTCCACGGCCCTTGGCATTCGATTCATACCCTCACCCAAGCCCCGTTCTGCTTCGACGACTGAATACACGCCGTCACAAAGGCCACGCCCTTTACACCATCATCAACAGTTGGATAAACGACCGCCGGATCAACCGCCGCACCCGTTCGCGCGGCAAGAATAGCCTGGGCGGCTTCGGAATAGATGGTCGCAAAAGCTTCGAGATAGCCTTCGGGATGGCCGCCGGGAATGCGGGTGACGCGGGCAGCTGCCCCACCGGCCCCAGCACCGCCGCGAGTGATCAGCTGTTTTGGCTCGCCAAGCTTGGTGTACCACAGATAGTTGGGATCTGCTTGCGTCCACTCGATCCCGGCCTTGGTGCCGTAGATGCGCACTTTCAGACCGTTTTCATTGCCGGTTGCCACCTGGCTGCACCACAGCAAGCCTTTGGCGCCGCCTTGGAAACGCAGCATCACATGGGCATTGTCATCCAGCCTGCGGCCTTCGACAAAGGTATGCACATCGGCGGCGAGTTCCTCCAGTTCCAGCCCGGAAATGAAGCTGCCGAGGTTGTAGGCGTGGGTGCCGATGTCGCCGGTCGAACCGCCGACGCCCGATTGGGCCGGATCGGTGCGCCAGACGGCTTGTTTGGCGCCGGTCTGCTCGACGGGTTCCGCCAGCCAATCCTGCGGATATTCCATCTGTACCAGCCGGATCTCTCCCAATTCGCCATTTTGCACCAGTTCACGGGCATGACGCACCATGGGATAGCCGGTATAATTGTGGGTGAGGATAAACAGGGCCTTGGCCTTGTCGGCGACCTCTTTCAGCTTTTTCGCATCCTCCAGATTAGAGGTCAGCGGCTTGTCGCAGATCACATGAATTCCGCGTTCCAGAAAGGCTTTCGCCGCCGGGTAATGCATGTGATTGGGCGTGACGATAGACACCGCCTCAATCCCATCAGGGCGCGCGGCCTCTTTCTCTGCCATTTCTTCAAACGATCCATAGCAGCGGGTAGGATCGAGCCCCAGATCCCGGCCAGAGGCCAGGGATTTTTCCGGCGTCGAGGATAAAGCCCCTGCCACCAGATCATAATGGTCGTCCAACCTTGCCGCCATGCGGTGGACAGCGCCGATAAACGCGCCCTGCCCGCCGCCAACCATGCCGAGGCGGATTTTGGACGCGCGTTGCTCGGATTTGCTTGCTTCGATGGTCATTGGAATTTCCTCCTCAAGATTCGTAGAACGCGGGGCACCCCCCTCTGTCACTCCCGTGACATCTCCCCCTCAAGGGGGGAGATTAGCCGCAAACCTTGCTATTTTGATCATCAAGTCGCCGACATCTCACCACTCGATCTCCCCCCTTGAGGGGGAGATGCCCGGCAGGGCAGAGGGGGGTATCGCCGCGAATAGAAATGATATTTACAGCCCCAACATCCGACGATTAGCCGCATCATCGGTGCCGCTGGCGGCGAAATCGTCAAAGGCGTGCTCCGTCACCCTGATAATATGCGCCTTGACAAATTCTGCCCCTTCACGGGCTCCATCTTCGGGGTGTTTCAGCGCACATTCCCATTCCACCACGGCCCAGCCATCGAAATCATTGGCAGCCATTTTCGAGAAGATCGCGCCAAAATCCACCTGTCCGTCGCCCGGTGAGCGGAAGCGCCCGGCGCGGTTGACCCAGGATTGGTAGCCGCCGTAAACGCCCTGACGGCCATTCGGATTGAACTCGGCATCTTTGACGTGAAACATCTTGATCCGGTCCTTGTAGATGTCGATATGGTCAAGATAATCGAGGCATTGCAGCACGTAATGCGAGGGATCGTAGAGCATGTTGGCGCGGGGGTGGTTTTTCACCCGCTCCAAAAACATCTCAAAGGTCACGCCATCATGCAGGTCTTCACCGGGGTGGATTTCGTAAGCGATATCCACGCCCTGCTCGTCGGCATAGTCGAGAATGGGCAGCCAGCGCTTGGCCAGTTCGTCAAACGCGGTTTCCACCAGACCTGCGGGACGCTGCGGCCATGGGTAGATAAACGGCCAGGCCAGCGCGCCGGAAAAGGTAGCATGCGCCTTGATCCCCAGGTGACGCGAGGCTTTCAGCGCGTATTTCACCTGTTGTACGGCCCATTCCTGCCGGGCCTTCGGGTTGCCGCGCACTTCGGGGGCAGCGAAGCCATCAAACGCTTCATCATAGGCTGGATGCACCGCCACCAGCTGACCCTGCAAATGGGTGGACAGCTCGGTGATCTCGACGCCATTCTGGCGGGCGATACCGGCCAGTTCGTCACAATAATCCTTGGATTCGGCGGCTTTTTTCAGGTCGATCAACTGGCCTGCCCAGGTGGGAACCTGCACGCCGATATAGCCTTTGTCAGCGGCCCATTTGGTAATCGCATCCCAGGAATTAAAAGGGGCAGCATCGCCGGCAAATTGGCCCAAAAACAGACCAGGGCCCTTGATCGTCTTCATATGCATCTCCTCCAAAATGATACTGAAACGTTGCAGTAGGTTTAAGCATTTCCAACAAAAGTGTGAAGCGCTTTGTGTTCGGAAATGCGGGAAAAAGAAAACCGACCACGTTCAAGTGGCCGTCAAACAACGTGGACGGGAAAAACCTCCTTTTCCCCGTCCACACGGCAAGGTCAGTGCTTGACGTTATCAAACGTAACGATTGACAATATTTTCCAGCAGTTCCTGTTGACCGGACACCGGCTGAGGATTGATGTTTTCGGCTTCGACCCGGGCAGCAATGCTTTCCAGTGTGCCGCTGGCCAGCATGGCCTTGGCGCCGTCGCTGTTCCAGCCTGCGTAGCGGTTGGCGAGCGGTGCCGACAACGCCTTGTCTTCCACCATTTTAACCGCTGCCTTAAGGCCACGGGCGCAGCAATCCATACCGCCGATATGGCCGATCAACAGATCCGCTGGGTCGATGGACTGGCGGCGCAGCTTGCTATCGAAATTGGTGCCGCCGGAGGTAAAGCCACCCGCCTGCAGAACCTGATAATAGGCCAGCGCCATTTCCGGCACGTTGTTGGGGAACTGGTCAGTATCCCAGCCGGATTGATAGTCGTTGCGGTTCATGTCGATGGAACCGAAAATGCCCAGCGCGTTGGCCAGTGCCAGTTCATGCTCGAACGTATGACCAGCCAGAATAGCATGGCCCTGCTCGATATTGACCTTCACCTCCTTCTCAAGACCGTATGTCTTGAGGAAGCCGTAGACCGTCGCGACATCATAATCATACTGATGCTTGGAAGGCTCCTGCGGCTTCGGCTCGATCAGGATCGCGCCCTTGAAGCCGATCTTGTGCTTGTATTCCACCACCATGTTGAGGAAACGTCCCATATGGTCGAGTTCCTGCTTCAGGTCGGTGTTGAGCAGGGTTTCATAGCCTTCACGACCACCCCACAGCACGTAGTTTTCGCCACCCAGCTTTTGCGTGGCATCCAGGCAGGTTTTTACGGTTGCGGCGGCAAAGGCAAAGACGTCAGGGTCGGGATTGGTGGCTGCACCCGACATATAGCGGCGATGCGAGAACATGTTGGCCGTGCCCCACAGCAGCTTGACGCCAGTATCGGCCTGCTTCTGGGCAAAGTAATCGACAATCTCATTGAGGTTTTTGGTGTTTTCCGCAAAGGACGCGCCTTCAGGACGCGCATCGGCATCGTGGAAGCAATAATAAGGCGTGCCGAGCAGCTGGAAGAATTCAAAGGCCACATCGGCCTTCAGCTTGGCAGCCTCCATCGAATCCTTGAACCAGGGACGTTCAAACGTATTGCCACCGAACGGGTCCGTGCCCGGCCAGACAAATGTGTGCCAATAGGCAACGGCAAAACGCAGATGGTCTTCCATCCGCTTGCCCATCACCACTTCATCGGGGTTGTAGTGGCGGAAGGCCAGCGGATTGGTGCTGCCTTCACCCTCGTACTTGATCTTGGTGATGTCGCCGAAAAAGCCTGTGCTCATGGGTTTTCCTCCTGATGTTAAAAGTGTTCGTGTTGGCTATTGTTCTCACTGGGCCAGCTTGGTGGGACCCAATTGCTTGATGGCCGGGTATAGAGCGCGGTAGCGCTGATAAGCGTCCTCGTAGCCGTCGCGCAGAACCATCACCGGCTCAATGGTTGCTTCCGTCGGCGGAGCTGAGCAAACGGCGAGCGGATCGGCACCGGTTGCAGCAATCAACCCCAGACGGGCCGCACCAAAGGCAGCTCCAAAATCGCCATCGGCTGGAATATCGACGGGGATGCCAAGCGTGGTGGCAATAGACGCCAGCCAGTAGCGCGAACGCGAACCGCCACCAATCGCGGTGACCCGTGACAGTGACGTTCCCGCCGATTTCAGCGCTTCAAGACTGTCACGGATGGCAAAGGATACCCCTTCCAGCACGGATTGGGTCAGAACAGCGCGGCTGGATTCATGACCGAGACCAATGAACGCACCCCGAATTTCGGCATCGTTATGGGGCGTGCGCTCACCCGAGAGATAAGGCAGGAAGGTCACGCCGGTCGGGGCTTTGAGGTCTTCGCCAAGCTCATTGGTCAGGTCTCCGGCAGGCTTGCCGCTGATACCGGAATACCAGTTCAATGCGTCGGTCGCCGACAGGATCACGCCCATCTGGTGCCAGGTATTGGGAAGCGCGTGGCAAAAGGCATGCACGGCGCTTTCGGGCTTTGGCAGATAGGAAGCATTGGCAGCAAACAACACCCCGGATGTGCCAAGCGACACGAAGGCGTGGCCTTCCGCCACCGTCCCCATGCCGCAGGCAGAGGCCGCATTGTCGCCTGCCCCGCCGGCAACGATGACACCGGCAGCCATGCCCCAATCCGCCGCCAGCTCGGCTCGCAACCGGCCCGCCTCAGCCGTGCCTTCGACCAGGCCGGGCATGTGCTGCTCGCCGAGATCGGTGGTGGCGAGCAGCTCGCTCGACCAGGCGCGCTTGCCGGTATCGAGCCAGGAGGTGCCAGCCGAATCCGACATCTCGGATAGATATTCACCCGTCAGCCAGAGCCGCAGATAGTCCTTGGGCAATAGCACCTTCGCCACCCGGCTAAAAATCTCCGGTTCATTCTCCTTCACCCAGGCCAGTTTCGGCGCCGTAAAGCCGGGAAAGACAATATTGCCGGTCAGGGCGCGAAAACGCGGATCGGCATCCAGCGCCGCCGCCTGTTTATAGGAACGGGTATCGTTCCACAGAATGCAGGGCCGCAAGACGTCGCCTTGCGCATCGATCAGCGTTGCCCCATGCATATGGCCGGAAAGACCGATGCCTTTGACGGCCGCAAGCTCGCGGGAAAACTGCGCTTTCAGCCCGGCAATCGCCTCCTGGGTTGCCCTGATCCAATCCGCCGGCGCCTGTTCCGACCAGCCGGAATGCGGGCGAGAGACAGTCAGTGCGCCATTGGCTGAGCCAATCACCGTCTGGTCCGCGTCGATCAACATCGCCTTGACGCCCGACGTGCCGAGATCCAATCCGAGATACATGAGAAGCCTCCCTATTCTGCCTGTTATCGCTGTTCTTGCTCTGGCAGATTGTCTTTGAGAAATATGTCGAGACGAATACGCTCCTGCGCAGCCAACACAGCCGCGCCATCGGCCTTGGCCTTCAGCACTCGGATGACGCTGCGCACTTCATGGCCGGCGTCCTGGTTCAGCACAGCATCGATCAGCCCGGATACCAGTGCCGCTCTCGTCACCGGCGTCAATTCATGGGCGACCACCAGGGGGCGACGGTCGGCATCCAGCCGCTCCAGCGCGGCAATGAGACCGCGATTGCCTGCACCCAAACTGTAGAGGCCTGTTATATCCGGCGATTGCGAAAACAGATCCTGCAGCAGGGTTTCGACATGATACGGATCGTCACGGCCTTCCAGCACCGGCAGCAAGGTCAATTGCGGAAATTCAGCAGCCATGACAGCGCGAAATCCCTCGAAGCGGTCGCGGTGGTCGCGCACCAGCATCGATCCGGCGACGATTGCAATGGTCCCGTGCCGTCCGCCGGTAAACCGGCCAAGCAGGCTGGCTGCCGTGCGCCCGGCGGCACGGTTGTCTATGCCTACAAAATGGTCGCGCTCGGCACCGCTGAGATCGGAGACCAGCGTCACCACCGGCACGCCCGCGCTACGCAACCGCGCGACAGCCGCAGCCACGTCAGGCGCATCCACCGCCACCACGGCCACGCCAGCGGGCTGGCGTGCCGCAGCATCTTCAAGGGCCGCGACCAAAGATGCTGCATCGAAGGCCGCAACATCGATGATATCGATGCGGGTTCGCTCCATGCCAGCCCGGCTGGCAGCGTCGAGCACTTGCAGGCGCAGACCGTGCATAAAGGAATTGTCATTGGCAGGCAGGATGAAGATGAAAGGATAAATCCGGCCTTTGGCCAGATTGGCCGCCGCCAGATCCCGAACATAGCCAAGCACACTGACGGCGCTTTCCACGCGGGCGCGGGTCGCAGCGCTGACGCCGGTGCGATTGTTCAAAACCCGGTCCACGGTCGCCAAGCTGACGCCCGCCCGAGCCGCAATGTCATGAACCGTCGGCTTCATCCACACATCTCTCTGTCAGGAGTTGACCTTTATCGCATGACCCCGCATCCGTAAATGATTTTTTGATGTACGTACATCAAGTTTGAGCAAAAAAAGGCCGCCAGATGAGTGGCGGCCAAATTTTCTGCGGTGGATCGCGGGAATTAATGGCTCGTTAGAAACCTCTACCGGGCCAGAATGACGGGGGTCTTTTACCCGACGAAGCCTTGACTTGCTCTCTCTAGCGGAAAGTCAAATCAATTAGTGCGCCGCATCGGCGGGCACGGCGCCTTCAGGTTTTTTTATCATCGTTGAAAGTGCCGTTAGCGCAATAAACAAGATTGTGATTCCTAAAAATACATCCATAAAAGCCATGATCCAGGCCTGCTGGTTGACCATGCCGGACAGCTTTTTCAAGGCTGCACTATCACCATCAAGACCATGAAAGGCGTAATTGGACGAAAGCGTTTCGAGCCAGTTCATCGCCGCTGGCTTGCTCCAGGTCACATGTTCGACCATGCGTGCATAATGCTCGTCCGTGCGCCGGGTCAACAGTGTGTTGATGATCGCCAGCCCGACGGCACCACCGAGATTTCGTGTCAGATTGTAGAGGCCGGACGCATTTTTGATCCGCTCCGGAGGAAGAGTGCCAAGGGCAATATTGTTGATCGGAACCATGCACGTCATCAATGCGCAGCCACGCAAGATTTGCGGCACCAGCAAATCGTAAAAGTCCCAGTCAGCGGTCATACCCGTGACCATATAGGTGCCGAGCGCAAAACTGGTAAAGCCGCAGGCCATCATTAGTCGCGGGTCCATTTTCGTGGACAATATGCCAGCAAGTGGCGCTGTCAGGAACATCGCAAGGCCGGAAACAAACATTGTTTCGCCGATCATCAGACTGTCATAGCCGCGTACCCGTGACAGATAGAGCGGATAGAGATAGGTCAAGCCATAGAGGCCCATACCCATGACGAAGGAAAACAGCGATCCGAAGGCAAAATTTCGATTGGAAAAAGCCCTGAGATCGACCACTGGCTGCTCGAACGTGAAGGCCCGGTAGAAGAACACCACCCCACCCAAAGTCATCAGCAGAGCGCCCCAAACAATGCGCTCGTCGTTAAACCAGTCCTTGTTATTGCCCTCTTCCAGAACATATTCCATCGCCCCCAGGAACAGCGCCATGGAGAACAGGCCCCACCAGTCGAACTTCGCCAGAAGCGATCTGTCGGCCTTGTCGAAATCCACGAATGTCCAGACCACGAGGGTGACGATAATGCCGGGGAACACGTTGATCAGGAAAAGCCAATGCCAGGACATGGCATGGCTGATATAGCCGCCAACCGTCGGACCGATGGTTGGCGCAAGCGTCGCGACCAAGCCGATGATCGGCGAGACGATGCTGCGTTTGGAGGGCGGAAAAATCGTAAACGCCGCCGCGAAAACCGAGGGAATCATGCCGCCGCCAATAAAACCCTGGATGGCGCGGTAGATGATCATCTGCTCGATATTGGTGGCGGTCGCCGCCATGGCGCTGGCAATGGTGAAACCAGCCGCCGCACAGGAAAACAGCACCCGGGTCGACATGATCCGTGCTAGCATGCCCGACAGCGGGATCATGATCACCTCCGCAATCAGGTAGGATGTCTGTACCCAGGAGACTTCCTCAGAACCGGCCCCAAGACCGGCCTGGATTTCGGAAAGCGATGCCGAGACGATCTGGATGTCGAGGATAGCCATGAACATGCCGAACACCATCGCCAGAAAGCCGATGATATCGCGCCTGCTCAGCGTTTGCGGAACCGCGCCCGGTCCGACCGTGCTTGCATTGTCCGTCATGATCCTGCCTCGAAATCCGTGCCTTGCCGTGCTTTTTACTTAGCGGCGTGTTACTTCGCGTCAGGTGCCTTGGGCGCGGTGCGGGTGTCGACATCGACCACAACACTCAGGCCTGCCCGCAGATAACCCTTGTCAAGCACGTCCTGCGGAATGGAGATCCGGACCGGAACCCGCTGGATAACCTTGGTGAAATTGCCCGTGGCGTTTTCCGCCGGCAGCATGGAGAAAATCGAACCGGAACCTGCGGCAATCGATACAACTGTCCCTTCAACGTCATGCTCGTCATAAGCATCGACATGCACCCGCACCTTGGAACCCGGCACGATACCGGACAGCTGCGTTTCCTTGAAGTTGGCGTCGATATAGAGACGGCCAATGGGGACCAGCGAGGCAAGCCGCTTGCTGCTCGACACGAGATCGCCGACCTGAACGGCCAGATTGCCGATCACACCGTCATAAGGCGCGCGCAGCACGGTGAAATCCAGATCACGTTGGGCCTTTGCAACGACCGTTTCTTCCGTCAGCACACCAGCCTGCGCCTCGGCCTTCTGGGCCTTGAGGACGGCAATGCTTGAAACGGAGGAGGCAACGGCGGCAATCGCAGCATCCACATTGGCCTGGGCGACGGCAAGGGTCGAGGTTGCCGTGTCCAGCTCGGACTGAGACATCACGGACTGAGCCCGCAAATCCGTGACGCGCTTGAAGGACAATTGCGCCGTACGCAACGTCGCCTCGACAGAGGCCTGCTGCGCCTTGGACTGCTGAAGAGCCGCTTCGCCGCCCTGCACCTGCGCCTCGATGCGCTCTACTGTCAGCTTCTGCGTGGCGAGTTGGCTTTTGGCCTGATCGAGCGCAATGCGATAATCGCCGTCATCGAGAATGGCGATCACGTCACCCTTCTTGACATGATCGTTGTCGGTCACCGAGACCGATTTGACATAGCCGGTCACCTTCGGGGTGATCACCGCAATATCGCCGCCAATATAGGCGTCGTCGGTGGAGATCATGAACCGGCCCTCGGTCCAGTAGTTGTAGCCGTAATAGCCCGCACCCGCCAGAACTGCCAGCGCGATGATCGGCAGCACGGGGCTGCGGCGCTTCTTCGGCGGGGCCTGGCCTGCGGCAGGTGCCACCGTGGCGGCGGGCGATGCGGTTTCAGCCCGCGCCTTGGCATCGCGTGCCGTGGCGTCGCCTGTCACCGGATCAGAGCCGGCCTCACCGGTCACGCCTTCATCCAAGGCGGAACGCTCCTGATCGACCGATTGATCCTGTGTATCGACGGCGCGGATCGCGCCCTTTCTGGGAGAAACAGACATAACGTCACCATACAACAAAGGCGGAAACAATCGAACGGAACCGTTCGGTTCGATTTGACATAGGCCAATTCATACCGCATATCAAGAGAACAAATGAGTGCCCGCCATCTAAAGTTAATTTTTATGTTGCAAATGCCCCATACGAGCGAAAACATCCGAGCATGACAGTCGTCGACGATGAAAAACCCGCCCAGGCCGCTTCAGGACGCTTCGCCGCTGGTGAAGATCCGGCAAAGCGCGACCAGATCCTGGATGGCGCCAAACGCGCCTTCATGAAGCATGGCTTCGATGCGGCCAGCATGAACGATGTCACCCGGGAAGCCGGCGTGTCCAAGGGAACGATCTATGTCTATTTCCAGAGCAAGGAAGATCTGTTTGCCGCGCTGATCAACAACCAGAAACAGAAATTTGCCGCCGCTCTGCGCGATATTCTGGCGGACGAGATCGACCTGCACGCTGCACTGCGCCGCTACGCCAGGGCTTTTACCGATTATATCCTTACCAGCGAGATGATCCCGGCCATGCGCATGTTGCTGGCCGTGCAAGACCGCATGCCTCACCTGTGTAAGAGCTTCATGCAATCGGGACCGGAAAACGTCCGCACGGTTCTGGAGGACTATCTGGAGGTCCAGGTCAAGACCGGACGTCTCGTGATAGTCGATACCGAGCTTGCGGCCCGCCAGTTCATCGAACTGGCAACCGGGGCCTACTTCAAGAAGCGGCTGTTCGGTGAAATCGAAGTGCCGCCGCCGCAGGCGGAAATCGACTATATCATCGATAACGCCCTGCATATTTTCATGCTCGCCTATGATCGCAAGGCCGAAAGCGGCCCTGAGGCGCAACCGGCGACCTGAGTAAATCCACCTCATCCTGTTGCCCAATCACCATCACGGCGTTGATGGTCATCTCACCTTGCTTGCCGCCCTTGTTGATGCGGCATCGGCTCCCTATTTGTGTCGCAATGCGCTTTTTGCACGGGGGATATCGATTTTATGCAGGACTTTACCTATTTGCTCAGCGATCCGGCGGCCTGGATCGCTCTTGTGACGCTGATCGTCATGGAAGTGGTGTTGGGAATAGACAATCTGGTCTTCATTTCCATTCTCACCAACAAGCTGCCGGAGGGGCAAAGAGACAAGGCCCGCAAGATCGGTATCGGTCTGGCGCTCGTCATGCGCCTCGGCCTGCTCGGCACCGTCGCCTGGATCGTTCAGCTGACCACGCCGGTCTTCACCCTGTTCGGCCACGGCTTCTCCTGGAAGGACATGATCCTGATCGCCGGGGGCCTGTTCCTGGTCTGGAAAGCCACCAAGGAAATCCATCACAGCGTCGACCCGGTCGACAAGGAAGGCGATTTCATCGGCACGGCCACGACGACCATGGGCGCCGCCATCGGCCAGATCCTGCTGCTCGACCTGGTGTTTTCCGTCGATAGCATCATCACCGCCGTCGGCATGACCGAACATGTGGTTATCATGGTGATTGCCGTGGTCTTCGCCGTCACCGTCATGCTGCTGGCCGCCAACCCGCTGGGCCGTTTTATCGAGAAAAACCCGACCGTGGTCATGCTGGCGCTGGGCTTCCTGATGATGATCGGCATGACGCTGATTGCCGATGGCATGGGCTTCCATGTGCCGAAGGGCTATCTCTACGCCGCCATGGCTTTCTCGGCACTTGTCGAAGGCCTCAATATGATGGCGCGTCGCAAGAAGAAGACAGCCAAAGACACGGAAGCTGCTCGCAAGAAGCTGCATTGACAGTGATCGAGAGAGCAAGGGGCTTCCCTTGCTCTCTAAACCCTTGCACGGCGGCATTCCGCCTCCCACATCCTCACCATTCTGATCTGTCATTCTGGTCCTGCCCTGGGAGCTGCCTGTGATCCTTGATGCCGCCATGCTGTCGCTGCGCAATCTTTTTGCGCCGGAAACCCGATCGGTGTTCTGGAAAGTGCTAGGCTTGACGCTTGCCGCCCTGGCCGGGCTGTGGCTGGCGCTGCGCGAACTGTTTATCTTCTATCTCTGGCCGTGGTTTGCAGGCTTTTTCCCCGCAACACCCGATTGGGCTGGCTGGCTGGTGCTGATCCTCGGCATTGTCGCCAGTATTGGACTGGCATTGGTACTGGCGCTGCTGTTGGCGCCGGTTACCGCCATCATTGCTGGCCTGTTTCTCGATGATGTCGCCGAAGTGGTGGAAAAGCGGGATTATCCGACCGATACGCCCGGCACGGCCATGCGGCTTGGCGACGCCATCGTCCAATCGCTGCAATTTTTCGGCATCGTCATCCTCGGCAATCTCATTGCCTTCATGCTGCTCTTCGTGCCGGGCATCAACCTGATCGCGTTTTTCCTGGTCAACGGCTATTTGCTGGGCCGGGAATTTTTCGAATTCGCCGCCATGCGGCTGCGCCCCACCATCGAGGCACGGCAATTTCGCGCCAAGCATTCCGGCACGATTTTCCTGGCCGGACTGGTGATTGCCGCGTTTCTGGCAATCCCGATCCTCAACCTGTTGACGCCGCTGTTTGCCGCGGGGCTGATGGTTCATCTGCACAAGATGCTGTCGGTCAAAGACCCACAGTTTTCAAAGGATCTGCGGCGGTAGCTCCACCAGTGGTGCGGGAACGTCGCAGGTCTTTTCCGGCGATTTACACAGATCGGCAATCACACAGCGCTCGCATTCCGGCTTGCGGGCCTTGCAACAGTAGCGCCCATGCAGGATCAGCCAGTGATGGGCATGGAAGAGATAGTGCTTGGGGATGATCCGCATCAGGATCTCCTCGATCTCGTCAGGCGTCTTGCCGGGCGCCAGCCGGACGCGATTGCCGATCCGTAAAATATGCGTATCAACAGCCATGGTCGGAATGCCGAAGGCCATGGACATCACCACATTGGCGGTCTTGCGGCCAACGCCGGGCAATGTCACCAGTTCTTCGCGGGTTTTCGGCACCTCGCTGCCGAAATCATCGATCAGCTTTTGGCTAAGCGCGATGACATTCTTCGCCTTGTTGCGAAAAAGCCCGATGGTCTTGATATAGTCGCGCACCTTCTCTTCGCCCAGCGCCAGCATTTTTTCCGGCGTATCGGCCACGGCAAACAGGGCGCGGGTCGCCTTGTTGACGCCCGCATCGGTCGCCTGCGCCGAAAGGGCTACGGCGACGACAAGCGTAAACGGGTTGACATGCTCCAGTTCGCCCTTCGGTTCCGGGCGCTGCACGGAAAACCGCCGGAAGATTTCCTCCAGCTCGGCCTTGGAATAGGCGCTACGAACCGCGACTTTTCGTCCCGCTGGCTTGGGTTGCGCGCTGGAAGAAATTGACTTTTTCAAAGTTTGCGTGCTGGATTTCATGGGTCTGTCATGGTCTGGTAGGTTGGGAAAGAAGGATAGCGTCCATGGGCGAGGTTGCCGATCAACCGATTTTCGCTGCCGAACTGGTACCCTATCGGTCGCTGGGCCGAAAGGGGTTTCGCATCATGCTGATGCTGTCCGGCCTGGTCTGTGTCGGCTATGGCGGGTTTTTCCTGACGACGGGCGCCTGGCCAATCGGGTTTTTCTTCGGGTTGGATTTCCTGCTGCTCTACGGTGCCTTCCGGCTGAATTACCGCGCCGCCAAAGCCCGCGAGGAAGTGACGGTATCGCGCACCGCCATCTCTATCCGCAAATTCACCCCCTCGGGACGGATGACCGAATTTCGCTGGAACCCGTTCTGGGCGCGGTTTTTCGTCCGCCGCCATGACGAATTCGGGATCATCTCGATGTCGGTGCAGGGGCAAGGCCGGGCCACCGATGTCGGCTCCTTCCTCAATCCCGATGATCGCGAAAGCTTTGCCAAGGCCTTTCGCGGTGCCTTGGCAACGGTAACGCAGCGGATCTGATTTCCGTCACCCCATGGCAAGAAACGGGTGGCACGGCACGGCCTGTCATGGTCAAACCTGTTGAGCCAAAGGAAGAGTGCCATGACCACATTTGCCCGCAGTTTTGAAACAGGTGCCAGCGACATCACCCCCGAAGGGAGCGATTACCAGACCGTGCGCCGGGTGATCGAGATGCTGACGCTTGACTATCGGGAGCAACCGGCGCTGGAAACCATTGCCGAGCGGCTTGGCCAATCCCCCACGCAATTGCAGAAAACCTTTACCCGCTGGGCTGGCCTGTCGCCCAAGGCGTTCTTGCAAGCGGTGACGCTGGATCATGCCAAGCGGCTGCTGGGCCATGAAGGCCTGCCTTTGCTGGAAACCGCGCTGGAGCTTGGCCTGTCCGGGCCGGGCCGCTTGCATGACCTGTTCGTCAGCCATGAAGCGATGTCGCCGGGCGAATGGAAAGCCAAAGGTGCGGGCCTGACCATCCGCCACAGCTTCCACTCATCCCCCTTCGGCCAGGCGCTGGTGATGGTGACGGATCGCGGCTTGGCGGGCCTCGGCTTTTGCGATCCGGGCGAAGAAGCCGCCTGCTACGCCGACATGGCTGGGCGCTGGCCAATGGCCAATTTTGTCGAAGATCCGCTGGCCATCGAACCCTATGTGGCCAGGATCTTCGACCCCGCCTGTTGGCAGGCGGAACAGCCCTTGCGCGTCGTGCTGATCGGCTCGGATTTCCAGGTCCGGGTCTGGCAAAGCCTGCTGCAAATCCCGCTTGGCCGCGCCGTCACCTATTCCGACATCGCCCAGAAAATCGGCCAACCCACCGCCAGCCGCGCCGTGGGGGCAGCAGTGGGACGGAACCCGATTTCCTTCGTGGTGCCGTGTCATAGGGCGCTGGGCAAAAGCGGAGCGTTGACGGGGTATCATTGGGGCTTGACGCGGAAACGGGCGATGCTGGGGTGGGAGGCTGGGCAGGTGGGGTGACGAGGAAAGGTCACGAACTGTCGCTGCGGCCTAAAACTCCTACAGGCTCGCTTTAACAGAATCGATGAATGTTTGCTTAAGGGTATTATATTCTGTCCGGCTCGCGGGGCTGCGGGCAATTGCCTGTTGTTTCTCGGCGACATAAGCATCCCGAAGCAATGGATCCCGCCGAAGCGCGTCCCTGAAAGCAAGATTTGAGCACCACGACTCCCCCATGTATTCCACGACATGTACGAGATGGGTGCGTTCCGTTTGATCCTTTCCCCTACCAAAAATATGATGCCCCGGTACGCCTGCATTTGCAGCGTAGTCATATCCAAGCTGCAAGAGCGACTCCCGGCATTTTTCCCAATCTGCAAGCGGCATGACGCCGATAAGGATGTCCAGGATCGGTTTGGCTTTCATGCCCCTAATGGCAGTAGACCCATAATGCTCGATGCTGCGGGCAATTGCTCCCAATGCATTTGAGATCCGCCGTTGCTCACGAACAAATTCGCCTTCCCAAGCAGGGTCATAGTCAACGAGAAGGTTTACATTATGCTTCAGCCCCAACATGTTTGGGAGTCCTCGAACACTTCTTCAACAAAGAGCATTTTTTAACCAAGGCGATCTCGCGAATATCGACATGACCACGATTGCAGTGATCCCTTTGTCGAAAGAGCAGAGGTCATAGGATCGTGAAAGTGCGCATCGGGCGGGAGTCGAACCCGCAAGGGTTCCCCCCTCACGTTGCTGCGTGGCATTACCATTCTGCAACCGATACACATCTAATTGATAGCAAAACCAACCAATGAATTCAATCAAGCACGCCAGGAACTGTTGTTCACATTCAGACTTGAACGCTATTGCCCTAGAGCAGACTTTTCCCTTGAGCATGAAGTCGAGAAAGTTTACCATCACAATCTGGAAGCCCGTCCAAACCTGCTGCCGGGTTGAAGGGTATATTGGAATTTTTTGACGACCGTGTTCATCAAGGTCGAAGCGTAATCGGCGGACTTCGACCAGAACATCGGCCAACCCACCGCCAGCCGCGCCGTGGGAGCCGCCGTGGGCCGCAATCCGATTTCCTTCGTGGTGCCGTGTCATAGGGCGCTGGGGAAGAGCGGCGCGTTGACGGGGTATCACTGGGGCTTGACGCGGAAACGGGCGATGCTGGGGTGGGAGGCTGGGCAGGTGGAGTCTTGATGTTCGCGGTTGTCCTATCGCGAACTGTGGTTGCTTCAATACACCGTCCAATATACAACTTGTCCAGCGTCAATAATTCAAAGGTAGCCACGTTGGGCGAACAGTATGATCTGGCAATAATGGAAGCCATTCTAAGCGCGTTAAAAGAGATGGAACGGAATGACGAAATTATATTATTCGGACCAACGCAAAGAAACGCTGCGGTGAAAATTGCCATTTCATTGAAATCGGTAATTCCCCAACCCAGTCTCACGCCCGAAGAGTTTTATGGCGTCAGAGCATTAATTCTTCATGCACTCGAAAGTAAGTCCTTTTTTGACTGGGAGATGCCTACCCTTACAGGGCTTACAGAAGAGAAATTCCGGGAGGTTGCACGAAAACTTCCTCACTAATGATCGCTGCCGGCTCTAACGCACCATCGCTTTGTTACTGGTGGCAATTGGCTGGGTACGACTTCTCGCAACGAGTCTGAGATATTTGCATGCTTGCCAATGACAATTAAGGTGATGAGCATATCCCGATCCGCGCTCAAATTTATTCTAAATTAGTAAATATTAATATTACTGGAATTGGCTCATAAGGGATATGTCAAGCGGAAGCCGTTGGGTTCAGTGGCTACCGACGTTATCATCGTTTATAAATCCCCAGCCATCAGCGTGACCATGAAAGCTTCGTGCGAGCTTGCCTAAGTCACTTTCATGCACGGTGATCTCGTTGAGATTGGGCTTTAACCGTAGACTGACAATCACGTCATACTCGCCGCTGTCTTTGAGATCAAACTCGGCTACCAGCCCTCGCGCCACAACGGCATCAACAAAGGATTGTGCGGCGGCTTTGTTGTTGAAGACATGTGCAAAGTCTATGATCCTCTCTTTAGAGAGATCGACCCCATTTGCTTTCATATCGGCCAACACCCAAGCATTTTCTTCCAAACGAGCGTGATAGTCTTCGGCCATTGCAGTCCTCTCCTCTATAGTTTTGTTTCCAACAGCGGAAAATAAGCTGGGCATTCGGCAGTTTCCGCCGTCTTCGTGCTTAAATTTGCGTGGCAGCTTTGGTAATCCACTAACGCCACGGTTCCCTCTACATAATCTTCTTCCGTCAAGCAGCTGAAATCACAGAGATCAGATTTGAACTCAGACCCAACGGACACCATAGGCCCGTTGCAGTCATAGTGCACAGAAGCTAACGACATAAAACCATACGCGAAGATGCTTTCGAAAGGTCGGCGAATCAGTGATTAGGTACGAACCCATGGAATTCGATCTCGGGGCGGGAGCGACAGCGGCGGACCTTGCTCGTCTTGAGATGACTTACCACCCTGACTCAGGTGCGAAGGAACTGAGCGCGTATTTTTCTGTGAGCGGGCAGGACAAGCATCTGAGAGTGTTCTTTCCGCACGTAGACATTTTCCGAGTCATCGATGAGATGCACCGGACGCTGGAAGAGCAAGGGATGGAAATAGTGGGGCATCTCTCCAACCACTTTGCTTACAAAGTCCAGGGAAGTCCCTTCTGGGCAGCGCAACGCGAAGTCTTTGAAGTAGTTCTCCCGGAATCTACCCACTGCCTGTTTGTTACGGGAGGTGACTGCGTTGACGTGATTACAAGAGAAGAACCTCGCTTCTGCTGGGTCAATTCCAACACCGAATAGGTTGGCTTGACCTAGTTAGCCGCTTCTGGCCCATTGCGGTCATCAGGCGACATCTGGACATAGATTGCAAAGCCTCTCTGGATTGATAGCATGACAGCATGCGACGTTCGTGGAGGTAACATGAATTACTCAAGTGTGGTTGGGGGTGATGAACTTTTGACATGGTTCGGGCAGACCCCGACCTTTCATGATGCCGAGATTGTCAGCCTATCGCTCAACCGAAGCGGGATCAGTGAACTAAAGGTTCATGGCTGGATCATGACTGATGAAGTTGATCCGCGAGGCTACATCGTGCTGGACAAGCACGCGGTTGTGACCTTCACGTTCACCGACATCATGGACCTCCAATTGGATGGTTTCAGCCGCCAAAACGTCATCGCGGGTCTTGTGCTTCAACGAGCGAGAGATAGGGGCCGTGCCGGTTATTACGCTTTGCCGGAGGAGGAGGGTGACATCGAGATTGAATTGCTTCCCTGCTATGGATTGGACGGCTTCATCAGGGCCAAAAAGATAACGACAGCCTTCTTGCCGGGACGACCTGAGAAGCAATAATCGATCTCAGGCCTGTGTCTCCAATTGGCGCGGAGCGGAGGACGGCAGTCGGCCCAAAGCGGACTCGGGCAGTAGCTGACCGCTATTTCAAAGTCAGTTGCTGGCCCCGGATAAAGTTGTCACTCGCATCAATCAGCGATGTTGTTGAGCAGCGTCTGGACCGCAAACCCTAAATCGTCTCCGGACTGGTACTGGTCAACAACACCATACTGAGACCATGATGATCGGGCGAACCCCTCTTCGAAATGGTCGTAGAAGATAACCTTGTTGCCCATCAAGGCGACCACCCAGCAGAGACCGTAGCCAGGCACCTCCCATTCTTCAGGCAGTCGCTTGATCATCTCCCAAAGCTTGCGCTGCCTGAAGGACATTTGGCTCCAGCCGTCATTGATGTGGTCCCAGAGTTTCTCTTCGGGAAACGACATTATGCCCTCGCTCGCCTGCATTCTTGTTCGCGATCTGAACGTTATATGGCAGAGGTCGCTATCGCAATGACCGCTCCTGGCGCGATCCGTCAGAAGTCGCCTTTCGGCCCGAAGCTGCCATCACAAGCTTGCGAAAACAAGCTGGGCAGGCGGGAGGGTGCTTATCAGCGCTTGCACTAATCGCTGCTGGCGAGGGCTCCCCCTAAGCTCAATCGCTTCTCGGGTGCATAGTCCTTCAGAGCATCAATCAACTTGCGAATTCGGCGAGGCAGGTGCTGTCGTAACGAATAGTGACCGTCAGAAAGAACCACGAACGGATCTCGCCATCCGTTACAAGTAACGGTAGAACTCTCTGAGGAATTCCGGGGAGCGACATGGACGACGCGCATAAACAAGCGATCATCATTCGGGGCGCGGTTACTGCCGTGCTGGTCTTCGCGGGATTTGTATTTCCGCTACTCTGGATCGCGGCCGCGTTTTTCGCCTACACCACTTTCCAGGCTTTCCCGGATCTCGAGCCGGGAACGCCCGAAAGCATGTACCGAACCCGGCAGTCGACAATGACCGCCGATGATCCCGAATGGCGCGAATATTTCTTGGCGGCCTGTGAGTCGCCTGCAGAGACTGCTTTCCTCGAAGCGATGATCAAGGGCTACGATCTGAAACCCGACAAAGGCATTCTTGTCGGCGCGGGGATCGAGCTAGACATGCAGACCGAATACAAGCCTTACCGGCTCGATTTCCTCGTGAACAAATGGCTTGTCGTCGAGGTCGATGGCGCAGAGTGGCATTCTTCTCCAGAGGCCGTTGAGCGCGATGGAATCAGGGACGAATTCTTCAGAGCCAAGGGCTTTGCCGTCCTGCGCATTCCGGCCAAGGTCGTCTTTCAGAAACCAACCGAAGCCGTGAGCAGTGTAAGGGCGGCCATCGCCAATGGCAGGCCAGCACAGAAGGTGGCCGCGAAGGTAGCGCCGATATCGGTCGCCAAGACCTTCACCAACTCGATGAGCGCGTTCGGGAAGTTCATGGACGATGTCGATGCTCACGTCACCAGGGAAAAAGCCATTCAGGAGGCCTTGGGACCATCAAGACAGACCTTCGATACCGAGAAGATGGTGATCGACTCCGGATTGGAAAATGCCAGGAAGGCGATAGCCCTTGAAGACGAGCTATCTGCGAATCCAAATCTTCGTAAGCATTTCGAAGATTATCATGCCGAATTCGAAGCGCTCTTGAAAAGCACGCGTTCTAAATCTGACTGCGGTCAGAGCGCGACAATCACAATCTCACCGATATCGTGGCCGAAGGCGCATCCGGATCCCGACTTGAACGCGACGATCATGGATATGCACTTCAAACTGCATGGCGATCGAACGCGCTACTTTAACGAGGTTCGACAGCAGATTTCGAAAGATCCACGCTTATCTCCTCACGTCCGAAGCCACTTGGAAAACCTCGGCTGCCATTCCTCGTGGAAGGAGATATCAATGAAAAAGGACCTGTTCTCGCTTGAAGCGTTTCTGAAAGAAATTGAGGCCGAGGGTGGGGGCGGCGCACGAAACAATCCGCCGCCGAGCTAATGAGCAGGGCGGCAGTCCTGTGAGGCCGATGCGGACATTTTCGCGGTCTAGGAGACGTCGGCGGACATCAGAAGTAGAGGCGACGGGCCTCATCCAGACCGGCCAGCGCTCTGTTGAGTTTGTTCACGTCACGCTCTTTGCTGTAGGCCGTTCGCGTAACACCGTTGATCCTGATCTCGACGACGCTAACTTCTGTTCCATCCTTATGTGTGTCAGCGGATGCGGCGACGATCTTCTCTCCAGGATCCGTAAGCCGCTTTGGCCTTCATCGTCAGTGTTCGACGGGTCGTCCACTGCTGAGGGTTCACGTCCATGGATATATGTGAAGCGGAGTAGAACGTTTGCCATCCATCGGAGTTGGAACGACGTTCTGGAGCCGGAAGATCATACGCGTTGATTGGTCGTCGATGACCGCTCATGGCGCAAAGCAGCCATCCTCTCCTCACCCAACCAACCCCAACAACTCCCGCGCCGCCGCCTCGTCCGTAATCAGCGTGTTGCACCCGATGCGGCGCATGGTGGCGCGGATGGCGATGGCGCGGTGGGCGCCGCCGGAGGCGATGACGATGTGCCTGGCTTTTTTCAGCGTGTCGAGATCAACCGACATCACCCGCTCATTGATCGGGTGGGAGACCGAGCGTCCCTCGGCATCGAGGAAGTTGAACATGGTATCGCAGACACAGCCTGCCTCGATCAGTTCGTTCAGCGTGGCGCGGCTGATGAAGCCTTCCGACAGCGAGGTGGATTGCGGGCGGATATCGCCGCAGGAGACCACGGCGAGGTCGAGATTTTCGGCGAGGTCATAGAGGGTTTTCAACCCGCAATCCTCAATCAGCGCCCGTTTGGTGGCGACGCTATCGACCAGCAGCGGGGCCAAAAACATATAGCATTCCGCCCCGAGCTGGCTGGCGAGCCGCCATGTATAGTCGATAGGATTGGTCTGGTGAACGGCGACAATGCCGCCCAGCAGCGAGACAACCTTGCAGTTTTCCCGGCGCGGCGGGCGAAAACCGGCCAGCGACGCCGTCATGGTGCGGCCCCAGCCGACGCCGATGGTGGCATTATCAGTCACCACCTCGGTCAGAAACTGGCCAAGCGCCAGACCGACGGCGCGGGCGATGCCTTCGGCGTCCTGCCCGGCAGAGGACGGCACGACCACAGCCTCATCCAGGCCGAAGGTTTTTTCCAGCTTCACGGCCAGTTCGACGCAATCGTCTATGCCCTCAGCAATCCAGATCTGTACTTCGGAGCGCTTCAAAGCCTCATCCAGCAGCCGGATCACCGTCGAGCGGCTGATGCCGAGGCGTTCGGCCACATCCTTCTGGGTCAGGCCCTGATTATAATAGAGCCAGGCAGCCCGAAGCCGCAGCGATGCCGCTTCCGAATAGCTGCTCTGGGTCTCCCGGCGAAGCTTGACCACGATGCGAATTGTCCCCTGTTTTTAGTCTCCTGACTATCGCAAGCCATGCAACATTTGTCAAATCCAACAGACAAATGTCTTGACTTAATGCCCCTCCATAACGATATTCAGATCAAAGGACAGAGGATATGGTCCCCAAGTCGCAAAGACGTGTTGGAACGCAAATGCCCGTCCAGTGTTCATTTGATATGTGACATGAAGGAATTGCCTGATGACTTCGAAACTCGAACAGCTTCGCGCCATGACCACGGTTGTCGCCGATACCGGTGACATTGAGGCCGTAACCCGCCTGAAGCCGGTGGATTGCACCACCAACCCGACCATCGTGCTGAAGGCCTTGGGCACCGACATGTTTGCCGATGCCTTCGAAGAAGCGATCAAATGGGGCAAGGCCAAGGGCGGCGCCTCTGATGCCGTGACCGAGGCTATCGCCGACCGGCTGGCGATTTCGGTTGGTGCAGCGCTTGCCAAGATCGTTCCGGGCCGGGTCTCGACCGAAGTGGATGCCGATCTGTCCTTCGATACGCAGGCCTCGCTCAACAAGGCGCGGGCCATCATTGCCCAGTACAAGGAGCGCGGCATCGAGAAGGATCGCATCCTGATCAAGCTCGCCTCCACCTGGGAAGGCATTCGCGCCGCCGAAGTGCTGCAAAAGGAAGGCATTGATTGCAACCTGACCCTGCTGTTTTCCAAGGCTCAGGCGATTGCCTGCGCCGAAGCCAAGGTGTTCCTGATCTCGCCCTTCGTTGGCCGCATTCTGGATTGGTACAAAAAAACGACCGGTGAAAACTACACCTCTGAGACTGATCCCGGTGTGGTGTCGGTGCGCCAGATCTATAATTTCTACAAGGTCAACGGCATCGAAACCATCGTCATGGGCGCGTCTTTCCGCAATGCGGGCGAGATCGAAGCGCTTGCCGGTTGCGACCGGTTGACGATCAGCCCGGCGCTGCTGGACGAGCTGGATGCCGCAACCGGCGATCTGCCGCGGGTGCTGTCACCTGAAAAGACCACGCCTGATCCGCTGGTGTCGCTGGATGAAAAGGCGTTCCGTTGGGCTTTGAATGAAGACCCGATGGCCACCGAAAAGCTGTCGGAAGGCATCCGTTCCTTCGCCAAGGATCTCGCCACCCTGCGCGGCATGATTGCAAAGAAACTCGAAGCCTGATTTCGATCGTCTCTAAAAAAAGGGCGCGGCAAAGGCTGCGCCCTTTTTCGTGACCGCGAAACCTTACTCGCCGCTGTTGCCGCCCGCCCCGCCGCTATTACCGAAAGGGTTAGCATAGCCGCCGCCATTGTTCTGCCAGCCGGAACCTTGTCCGCCCTGGCCCCTGCCCTTCCCCCCGTTGCCTTGGCCGCCATTGCCCTTGCCAATTGGTAGTTCAATCACCGGATCGACCGGCACGCCGCCAATCATTCCCGGCGGATCGCCACCGGTCTTGAGAACATAGCGTCCATCGACCCATCCGCTGATGCGCGGACGGTCCACGGTGGCGATCCGGCACCAATAGCCGCCCCGGCTTTCCATGCAGTTCTGCATATCAACAGGCGTGCCTTCGGTCAGCGCATGAATGATGCGGAAATTCGGACCTGCACCCGACAGAACCGGCAATTGCTGGCCGGGCTTAAGGCCGGTGACGTGCCAGAGATAGGGATCGGGGAAATCCATTCCACCTGCTGTGCCATTCCCCTCGCCATTGATAGAGGGCGCCGGGATCACCGTCTGGCTGAATGCTGGCATGGCGGCAAGCGCCAGGAAAACCGCCAGCACGCTGCGCCCCGCGATTGTGCGAGAAGGCCTGCGGCTGAGACTGGCTGCTTTAGGCATGACATTCTCCCTGTTGCTGGAAAGGCCTACTGGCCTTTCGGTGGTGATGCGCCACATTTTCACGGTCACGCAGTCTTACCCGACGATCCGTTAAATTCAGGTGGACACTCCGTTTTGGAGGGAGCGCCCCACGACGTCACGAGGTTTATGATCGATTTCGACTATAAATAAGCTTCGGGCGTTGTTTTCGGTTCCCGAAGATGACAAGATACAGTCCTCGCGGTATTCGCGTTCCTCCCTTGCTTTCATGGCCTCGCCTCTCTTCGATGGCCCTTTTTTCCGTTTGTTGACATGATGAAATCGACTTCGCTTGGCTATGTCTTTGCTTTTGCCGCCTATACGGTGTTTTCCATGCAGGATGGCATTTCCAAGCATCTGGGCGATAGCTATTCGCCGGTCGTGGTCGCCACCGTGCGCTATTGGGCGTTTGCGATCTTCGCACTCATTCTGGCCGCCCGCAGCCGCAATGGCCTGGTCGCAGCCGTCAAAACCAAACGACCTATCCTGCAAATCCTGCGGGGACTGTTGCTGGGCGCGCAGATCCTGGTGTCGATTGCTGCCTTTCACTATGTCGGGCTTGCCCAGTCGCAGGCGATCTTTGCCGCTGGGCCGATTTTCGTGGCGATGCTGTCGGTGCCGCTGTTGGGCGAACAGGTCGGCTGGCGACGCTGGACGGCGATCCTGGTCGGCATGCTCGGCGTGGTACTGATCCTTTCGCCGGGCTCAGGCAGTTTCAGCCTTATGGTCGTACTACCGCTGTTCTGCGCGCTATCAGGAGCTTTTTACGGCATTCTGACACGGCTGGTCAGCCGCGACGACCCGCCAGTCACCAGCTTTTTCTATATGTGCATGGTCGGCTTTGTCGGGGCCAATTGCATGGCACCATTTTTCTTAGCCCCCATTGCCAGACAGGATTGGTTCTGGATGCTGGCGCTGTGCTGCACCGGCATTGCCGGGCATTTTTCGCTGATCAAGGCCTATGAGCACTTGAATGCCGTGGTGCTGCAACCGATTGCCTATTACCAGCTGGTCTTGGGCTCGATTATCGCAGTCACCGTGTTTGGCGAAAGCCTGACCCACAATATGGTGCTGGGCTCGATCATCGTGGTGGGAGCGGGTCTGTTTACCGTGTGGCGCGAACAGGTGGTAGCACGGCGAAAAGCCCTTGAGGTTCAATCTATTGCAGAACCTGCTTCTTAACTAAACTTCATACGGGAACTGATTACGCCCTTATTAACCGTGGTTGAGAATATACGACGATAAAGAAAAACGAATATACCCAATTAAGCGTTCGGCAACAGGAAACTCCTAAAACAGAGGGGTGTTATGCGTTGTGGAGTGGGCCATGGGATATCGTGTGTCGTGAAGCTATTGCCAGGCAAAATCCATTTGTCACGCAAGCTCCTGCTGATCGTCGGCGGCGTCGCGGTCCTGTGCGGCGCCACGGGTTCGGCTGCCGTCTATATCGGCCGTGATGCCCTGCTCGGGCCATCCTATAGCGAGGTCAACGGCCTGACCTGTATGGAACTGCAATCGGCCACCATCAAGCGCAAGGACCGGCTGTGGGTGCGCAAATATGTCACCACGGACGCAACCGATGGCGTAACCCGCATCAAGACCGCGCTGCGCATCGCCAAATCCGTTGCAGAGACGGAAAAACCAGATCTCGTCCAGGTCGTCGTGCTCGATCAAAAGGGGCCAAAGGACCAGTCCGACATTCGTGGCCGCGCCATTGGCGCAGATGTCATTTATATTCCCAATCCAGCCCAACTGGCCGAAACCGCGCAGATGCAGAGCCTGACGGCGCGCTATGTCGACAAACCGGCCAATGGCAATGGCGATTTTTACGGCGAGCGCGTGGAACTGCCGCTGGCTGACGCAAGCACCATGATGGCCAAGCTGACGGACACCGCCCCTTGCGAAAAGCCGGCCCTTGCCACGCCCGAAGGCGAAAGCAAGAAGGAAGGCGGCCACGCGAAAGAAGATGGACACGCCAAGGAAAAACCCAAGGACGGGCAGAGCTCGCATGGCGAGGCAGCGCATGGCGAGACGTCACATGGTGACGCGGCTCCAGCCGAGGGTCATGGCAGCGAAGCGCCAGCTGAGGAAAAGCCCGGCTTGATTGCCTCGCTTAAAGGCATGATTTTCGGCGCTGAAGAAAAACCGGCAACACCAGCACATGATGCAACCCCGGCTGCCGATGCAGCCTCTCTTGCCCATGCCCCCCCTCTTGCCCAAGCTGAGAAGGGCAGCCACTCCGACAGTGCAGCCGCTCCTCAGGCCAACGCCGACAAAGCGTCCACTCAACAGCAAAGTGTTGAACACGCAGGTAGCGAAAAGGCAGGAGAACCCGTTCCGGTCACCGCGGCCCCTGCCGCTGCATCTGCTGTGGCGGCGACATCGCCAGTGGCCGCAGCCGATCCGACGCCACAGGCCGTGGAAAGTAAGGCCGAGAGCAAGGGCTGGCTGAGTTCGATCAAAGCCATGGTCACAGGCGCAGATAAGCCGCCAGCAGAAACCGCCGCGAAACCCGAAGCGCAGAGCGATTCAAAACCGCTCGTGACCGAGTCCAGCTCCACGCCCTCGGTTCTCCCACGCGGTATTTCACTGCGATAGAGACACCAAAATTGCGCAAAATAGCATCGCGCAGAAAACCCAATCGGCACGATGCTATAGAGCTTTTCAGCCTCGCTGCTTGACCCCTGCGATCAATCGACTTTGGCGCGCCGCGCCGGGAAGAGAATGATGTCACGGATCGACGGCGCATTGGTCAGCAGCATGATCAGGCGATCGACGCCGATGCCAAGTCCGCCTGCCGGTGGCATGCCCTGATCGATGGCGTCGAGGAATTCGTCGTCGAGCTGCTTGTCTTTTTCGCCACGCGCATGGGCCTGTTCGAGCTGTTCAACCATACGCTTGCGCTGTTCTTCCGGGTCGTTCAACTCGGAAAACGCATTGCCGATTTCCCAGGCATTGCAATAGGTCTCAAACCGTTCGACCAGACGCGGCTCGCCCGGCACTTCCTTGGCGAAGGGCGAGATGTCCTTGGGGAAATGCGTCACATGGCTCGGCTGGATTAGCGTGCCCTCAACCTTTTCTTCAAAGATGAAGGACAGACATTCGCCCCAGGTCCAATCCTTTTCGACCGCAAACCCGGCAGCCTTGGCCGCCGCGCGGGCTTCCTCATCGGTCTTGATGGCCAGGAAATCGATGCCCGTGACGTCCTTGACGGCATCCGGCATGGGAACGCGCTTGAACGGGCCTTTGAAGGAGATTTCCTTGTCACCAAAGGCAAATTCGGTCGAGCCATGAATGCGCATGGCAAGGTCGGCAAACAGTCGCTCGACCAGATCCATCACGTCTTCATAGTCTGCATAGGCCCAGTAGCATTCCATCATGGTGAATTCTGGATTGTGCCGGGTGGACACGCCTTCATTGCGGAAGTTGCGGTTGATTTCGAAAATCTTGTCGGCAAGGCCAGAGACAAGCGTGCGCTTCAGAAACAGCTCCGGCGCAATGCGCAGATACATATCCTGCTTCAGCGTGTTGTGATGGGTCTTGAACGGATCGGCAGACGCGCCGCCATAGACGGATTGCAGCATGGGGGTTTCCACCTCCATGAAGCCATCGTTTTCCATGAAACGGCGAATGCCGGAAACGATCTTGGAGCGCTGCTGGAAGCGCAGCTTGGATTCGTCATTGGTCAGAATGTCGAGATGGCGCTTGCGATAGCGCACTTCGATATCCGTGACGCCGTGATATTTCTCCGGCATCGGCAGCAAAGTCTTGGTCAGCATAGTGATGGTTTCAGCGTTGATGGTCAGCTCACCACGCTTGGTGCGGCGCACCTGACCGGTCACGCCAACAATGTCACCCAGATCGATCATCGGCAGCATGGCGCGGGCCGCTTCCGGTGTCATATCCTTGTGGCTGAAGATTTGGATCTTGCCGGAGGCATCGCGCAGGTCCATGAACATGCCGGAATTGCGCGAGGAATAAATGCGCCCGGCAACCGTAACCGTATCGCCCGATTCCGTATCCGGCGCCAGATCCGCATATTTTTCGGCCAGTTCAGCCGTGGTGGCGGTGCGATGGAAGTGAGCAGGATAGACATCGCCGATCTGCTGGCGCAGCAGCGCCAGTTTCTGGCGGCGCACCTCGGTGGCGTCGGAGGAAAGGGCGGTTTCGGTGTTTGCTTCGGTCATTGGTTCGCCTATCGGGCACGAAATTCTTGGATCAATTGTGGAGCATAGCGGCTGAAAACGGCTATGATAAGCCCTCCCTCATAAAGGGGGAGAGCTTTCGCTGTCAGGCAGCACCGGTTATGGAGGTCAAGACCTGAATGGCCACCTTGAGGCGCTGGCGCACCACGGAACGGCCCAGCAGCGCCATGCTGTCGAACAGCGGCAGCGACCGCTGGCTGCCGGAAACGGCAACGAAGAGCGGTGGGGTGACGACGCGCAGCTTCTTGGCCATCCGGTCGGCAATGGCCCGCAGCTCTTCCTCGATGGTTGTCACGTTCCATTCGAGGATCTTTTCCAGATCAGCCTGAACGGTGGTGACGATCTCAAGCGTTTCCGCCGGGCTGGTCTTCAACCCGCCGAAGGAGGCGGGCGTCAAGCCAACGTCATTGGCCAGCAGGAAGCCTGCCAGCGGCGGCAATTCGCCAAGCTTGGTGATCCGGCTCTGGGCGAGCTTCAGGCCTTCGGTCAGCCGGTCGTTTTCGCTGGCCCAGGTCAGAACGCGGCCTAAGAATTCGTCCGGCGTCAGCTTTTCGCGCAGCCAGCGTCCGTTCAGCCAGTCGAGCTTCTGGATATCGAAGATTGCGCCCGCCTTGGAGAGATTGTCGGGGTCAAACTTGGCGATCAGCTCGTCCATGGTCAGCAGCTCTTCGCCTTCGGCGATCTGCATGAAGAACAGGCCAAGGAAGTTCATCAGCGCTTCGGGCAGGTAGCCGAGTGCCGAATAATAAGAAATCGAGGTCGGGTTCTTGCGCTTCGACAGCTTGGATTTGTCGGCATTGCGCATCAGGCTGAGATGCATAAACACCGGCGGCTCAAGGCCGAGATATGTGTAGATCAGGATATGCTTCGGCACGGAGGCCAGCCATTCCTCGCCGCGCGCCACATGGGTGATCTTCATCAGATGGTCATCGACCACATTGGCCATGTGGTAGGTCGGCATGCCATCGGCCTTCAAGAGAACCTGCATGTCGACGCTTTCCCACGGGATCGACACGTCGCCATAAACGCCGTCATGGAAATCGCAGGAGCCTTCGGTCGGGATTTTCAGGCGCACGACATGCGGCTCGCCTGCAGCAACGCGGGCATCGACTTCTTCCGCCTTCAAATGCAGGCAGAGACCGTCATAGCCGGGCGGCTTGCCCGCCGCGCGCTGCGCCTCGCGCATCTGATCCAGCCGGGCGGGCGTGCAGAAACAACGGAAGGCGTTGCCTTCAGCCACCATCTTGTCGACGAAGGGACGGTAAGTGTCCTTGCGCTCGGACTGACGGTAAGGACCGTAGGGACCACCGACATCAGGACCTTCGGCCCAGGTCAGGCCGGTCCATTTCAGCGCGTCCAGCACCTTCTGCTCGAATTCCGCCGTCGAGCGGGTCGCATCGGTGTCTTCAATGCGCAGAATGAATTCGCCGCCGTGTTTCTTGGCGAACAAATAGTTGAACAGCGCGATATAGGCTGTGCCGACATGGGGTTCGCCGGTGGGTGAAGGAGCGATACGGACGCGGACGCCGGAAGTGGTCATGATTTTTGCTCGTGGTCATGGAGGCGAGGATCGGGCAGAGCCAAGCCATCGCATTTTGATGATCTGGACGCGGTGAAAGCCACGCTCAAGGCAGGCTTCCAGCGATAATCCTTTGGCTGGCCTTAGGCCATATCTAAGGCCAAGCGTCAAGGAAAACCCAAGCTCCGGTGAGAACGCATGGTCCGGTGACAGGGGATCTTGAAAAAGGATCGCGAAAATAATTGAAAAATATCAGATTGGGCGGAACCATTTCCGATATCGCCCGTTAGGAGTGCAGGAAAGCGGTTGTGAATCCCGCGAACCTAAAACCCCCGTCCCCCGCTTGAAAGCCTGCGTTCCGCCAACGCAGGCTTTCGGCGTTTCGGGCTCTCCTCGACATTGATTATTTCAATGGCCAAACGACGATCAGTGCCGGAATGGCAACCAGAATGATCAACAGCGACAGCGGCAGGCCAAGGCGTGGATAATCGCTGAATTTATAGCCGCCCGGCCCCATCACCAACGTGTTGCATTGATGACCGATCGGGGTGAGGAAATCACAACCGGCGCCAATTGCCACCGCCATCAGGAAGGCGTCGGGCCGGAAGCCGAGATTATGGGCAAAGCTGGCGGCAATCGGCGCCATGACCAGAACCGTCGCGGCATTGTTGAGAAACGGCGTGACCGCCATGGCGGTCACAAGGATCAGCGCCAGCGCACCATAAGGCGGCAGGCCATGGGCAACATGGCCGAGCCAGCCAGCGATCACATCCGTTCCACCGGTGCTGCGCAGGGTATCACTGACCGGGATCAGCGCCGCCAGCATGACGAGGATCGGGCCATCGACGGCCTGGTAGAAATCGTTGAGCGGAATGACCCGGAACACCACCATCGCCAGGGCCGCAGCGAAAAAGGCAACTGGCACCGGTGCCAGACCGACTGCGGTCGATCCCATCGCGGCAATCAGAATCAGAATAGGGATAAGCGCACTGCGGCTGGTGCCGAGCAGAATTTCGCGCTCGGCCAGCGGCAGGCAATCCAGTGTCTGCAACACGGCTGGCAGGGCTGTGCGCCTGCCCTGAAGCACGACGACATCGCCAGCGCGCAACGCCACATGCGCCAGCCGCTCCTTCAGCCGCTTGCCACGGCGGCTGACGGCCAGAAGATTGATGCCATAGGTATTGAACAACGAAACATCGCGGGCCGTCAGGCCTTCCAGCGGCGACCCCGGCCCGACCACCGCCTCGATGGCGGTGATTTCACCGCCCGAACCGATTTCCCGACCCGACAGTTTCAGCCCGGATTGGCTGACCAGCCGGTCAAGCGCATCGGATGGACCTTCCAACAGCAATGTGTCCTGTTCCTTCAACACCATATCCGGAAAAGGTGAAATTCGGCTATGACCGCGTAGGATGGCGGTGGCGATCACTTCGCCAGCGGTGGTTTTCAATAGATCGCGCAGCGGCTTGCCTGATAGCGCCGAGCCTTCGGGCAGGGTCGCCTCAGTGGAGAAATTGGAATTGCCCAGCGCTTCCTGCAAGGTCGGGTTCTGGTTCTGGCGCTTGGGCACCAGCCAATAGAACAGCATCAAGAAAATCACGCCCGCAACCGCCAGGATCGCGCCGACAGGGGTGAAATCGAACATGGTGAACGGCGTGCCGGTCAGTTCACCACGCAATTTGGACACAACGATATTGGGCGAGGTGCCGATCTGGGTCATCAACCCGCCCAGAAGCGCGCCGAACGCCATCGGCATCAGGAAGGCCGAGACCGGCGTCCCGGATTTTTTCGAGAACTGGAAAGCGACCGGCATCATGATGGCCAATGCGCCGATATTCTTGATGAAGGCCGACAGCACCGTCACCGTCAGCACCAGAAGCAACATCTGGGCGCGGGTCGATGTCAGGTTGGGGAAGAAGCGTTTGATGGCTGCATCGACCAGACCGGATCGCGCCACCCCTGCACTGACCACCAGGGCACTACCGACGATGATGACGATATCATCGCTAAACCCGGAAAACGCCTTATCGGCTGGCACCAGACCAAGAACGATCGCGGCGAGAAGCGTCAGTCCCGCCACCACATCATAGCGGATACGGTCCCACATGAAGGCAACCATCATCAGGCCGATGACAGCGAAAGCCAAAATCTGTTGTGTCGTCATGCGTATCCGGATCTGTCAGAGTTGGGCTCAAAAGGCTTGAAGTGCCGGTTTGTTCCTTACCGTTACGCCGTCGCTCCGGCACTATGCACTTTCTGAGAGTAGCATGCGCACGCAACGACGGCATCAACGCGACTGTGACATTTCATAATTCGGGTATGATGAGCAAGCCTACACCCTTCAAATGACCTTGGCTTTCAGGCGAGCTTAGCCTTCAGGCAACCTTGGCCAACAGCTTTTCTTCCAGCCGCGCCAGAATGTCCTTGCAGACAGCATCTTCCTTTTCGACGCCGTGCATCAGGATCTCGCGGGCCGCCTCGACATCCGAGGGATCGGCGTAATAGGCGTGGAATTCGCCCAGCACCGCATAGGCCGCCATTTCACCGGCCTCGACAGCCAGTTCCAGCATGTTTCGCGCCCCATCGAGATCGACGATGCCACCAATGCCCTTCATGCGGAACCGTCCCAGATTGACCATGGCAAGGGCATGGCCGTTTTCAGCCGCCATTTCAAACCATATCCGCGCCTGGTTGAGATCGCCCTCGCCTTCGCCTGCACCGGTCGCAGCAACCACCGCCATCTGGAACTGGGCGGCGACATCGCCTTTCAACGCCGCCTTTTCCAGCCACATCAGCGCTTCCACCGAACTGGCCTTGACGTCGATGCCATGGCGATAGCGCCGCTCCAGGTCACGGCAGGCGCGCTTGTCGCCCATACGACCAAGCGCCGTCAGCCAGCGCACGCCCCGGGCGCGATCCCGCTCGGGAAAGGCTTCGTGGAGATAATATTTCGCCAGTTCCTCGATAGAGGAGCGGTAGCCCTTGGCGGCAGCGGCGCTGAGCAGGCGCAACGCCTTCTCCTCGTCCGGTGCGGTGCCGAGGCCGTTCAGATATTGCATGGCGAGGTAATGGCGCGCCGTACTATTGCCAGCCGCCGCCGCATATTTGAAGTATGGCAGGGCTCGGGCATAATCCACCTCGCCCAAATGCCCACCGGCAAGCAGCGTGCCCATGCCCAGATGCGCCCGCACATTGCCCGCTGTCACCGCTGGCTCGTAGCAGATCAGCGCCGTATGCGGATCGACCTCACCGCCGATACCGGAGGCCAGAAGATAACCGGCCAGCGCCGAACCATCGATATTACCATGGTCATGAGCGCGAAGCGCATAGTCGCGGGCCAGTTCAGGCTCGCAGACCAGTTGCCTGACATCCCCATAGAGCCGGACAGCCGCCGGAGAGGCGGGAATGTCCAGACGCGGTGAAATCAGATAGAGCCGGGCCGTCAGCGCCATGGCGCCGACATGCCCCGCATCGGCGGCATAACGTGCCAACCGACGCGCCTCGGCCAGATCGGAAATCACCCCGCGCCCCGTTTCATAAAGCCGCGCCAGCTCATAGGATGCCCCGACATGGCCGCCCTTGGCCGCCTTGCGCAGGGCGCTTGCGGCCAGCGGCATCCGGCCCGCTCCCAGCTTCTTCATGCCATGGCGATAAGCCTGCCGGATTGCCGCGCCTCGGACAAGAAAGGGCACAAAAGACAGCAATTGCTTCATGGTTCGCGCATTCCCTCGCTCACAACAGGTACAACCCGGTCAAACAGATAGGCAGCCACGGTCTGGTCGCCGACGACGACATCGGTCACCAGCGTCATCCCGGCAATCAGACTGAAATCAGCCGGATTGCTTTTCAGATGCGGGTCGTCAATGGTGATCTTGGCAATATAGAATGTCCGCTCGGATGCGCCTTGCGTTGCCGCGCCATCGCCGCGCGAGACTTTCAGACTGTCGGGGCTGACCGCCCGGACCGTACCGCGCAAGCCGCCATAGCGGGCGAACGGCCAGGCATCCAGCTTGATATCGACCGGCTGGCCAACCTTGATAAAGCCCTGATCCTGGGTGGAGATTTCCGTTTCCACTTCAAGCCGCGCAGCCTTCGGTACCAGAACGAACATTTTCTGTGCCGTCTGCGCCACCGAGCCAATGGAAATATCGCCGATCTGAAGCACGGTTGCGTCTTCGGGCGCCTTCAATTCGATCAGGTCGGAACGCTTATCGGCCTTGTTAAGCTCCTCGATGGCTGCATTCAACGCCACCTGCTGCTTGACCAGCTGACCCATGGCGTCGGAGCGCCATTGCTGGGCCTGATCTTCCATCTGCGATTGCACCGATTGAATGTCATGGGCGCCGCTTTCCAGCTTGCCCTCGACTTCGCGGATCGTGCCGGTGACTTCCAGCACCCAATCCTTGGCCTTCAGCCCATCGGCCCTGGAGGCATACTTCTTCTCGACCAGCGCGCTTTTCATTGCCTCGCTTTCCTCGCTGAGCGACAGGCGCTGGCGATTGACAGTGAGTTCCTGCTGCAATTGGGCTTGCGTGGTTTGCAGGGAAGAGATCTTGGCCTTGAAGGTTGACATCGACGCTTCATATTGCGACCGGCGGGCTTCAAAGAACCGCCGCTGCAATTTGCCGAAACTGTCACCATCACGCGGCTGGTAATCGCGCCCGTCGATTTCTGCCTTGAGCCGTTCGACTTCGGCCGAAAGGCTGGCCATCTGCCGGCTGGCCGTGGTCTGGTCGGCACGCGAAAAGGTCGGGTCCAACGTGGCCAGCAATTGCCCCGCCTTCACATCCTGGCCTTCGCGCACCAGGATTTCCCGAACGATCGAGGTTTCCAGCGGCTGCACCACGGTATTGGGCGCTTCCGAGGCAACACGGCCCCGCGCAGTCACCACCCGCTCGACCGGCATGAACACCGACAACAGGATGGCGCTGGTAATAAGGGCTGCCACCGTGGCAATCGTCATCCGCGCCGATTTAGGCGGGGTGCGATGCAGGATGCTGGCGCTTTCGGACAGGAATTCCGCTGTCGTACGGACCGCGTAACGATGCTCGTCAGGCGACAGCGTCAAGGTTTTCGTCATGATCTTTTCCTGTCGTCAGGTGGCGGTTCTGCTGGTTCCAAAGGTGGCGATAGTCGCCGGAGCGGCGCAGCAGGTCGTGATGGGTGCCGCTGTCCTTCAACTGGCCACGATCCAGAACCAGGATCTGGTCGCAATCGACAAGCGAGGACAGGCGGTGCGAAATCATCAGCACAGTGCGGCCTTCAGCAATCCGCTTCAGGTTGCGCAGGATGATCGCTTCGCTTTCCGGATCGAGCGCGCTGGTGGCCTCGTCGAAGATCAGAATCGGCGGGTTGACGATCAGCGCCCGGGCAATTGCCAGCCGCTGCTTCTGGCCGCCGGAGAGATTGCTGGCATGTTCTTCCAGCATTGTGTCATAGCCGCGCGGCAGACGTTCGATGAATTCATCGGCCCCGGCCAGCTGCGCCGCCTCGATCATTTCCTCAGGCGAGGCATCCGGCTTGGCGATCAGAATATTGTCGCGGATCGTGCCACGAAACAGGAAGCTTTCCTGAAGCACGACGCCGACATTGGTGCGCAGGTGATAGAGATCGACTTCCTTCAACTCGACGCCATCGAGACGGATCAGCCCGGAATAGCTCTGATGCAGGCCCTGCAACAACCGCGTCACCGTGGTCTTGCCCGAGCCGCTGCGGCCCATCAGCCCGACGATATTGCCCGGCTTGACGTGAAAATTGATGGCGTTGAGCGCTGGCAAAGAGGTACCCGCATAGGCAAAGCGCACATCCTCGAAGCTGATCCGACCGGAAAATTCCGGGCGTACCCCGTGTTCGCGGCGCGGTTCGGGTTCGGCATTGATGACGGATGCAACCTGGCGCAGCGCACCGCGCGCCTCTTCCATCTGCTGCATCATACCAGCCATCTGCACCAGCGGCTGGGTGGCACGCATGGCAATCATGGTGAAGGCCACCAACGTGCCGGTCATGACTGTATGCTCGTTGACGATGACAAGATAAGCACCGATCAGCAACGAACCGGCATAGATCAGCTTTTCCAAAGGCGCCAGCAAGGTTTGCGGCTGGTTGGCCAGAAACAGCAGGTTGGTCTGGTTATTGACCGCTTCGGCGACTTTCTGGTCCCATTCGCGCCGCTTGCGGCCTTCGAGCGCCAGAGATTTCACGGTGCGGATGCCGTTGATCATCTCGATCAGCATGGCGGTGCGGCGGTGTTCGCTGCCCATCACCTGCGCATAGGCGCGGCGAATCGGCTTCATATAGATAAACAACACCAGGCTCATCACCGCGCCAAGCCCCAACACCCAGAAGGTCAGACCGGGGCTGAGCAGAAACATGACAGGAATGAGCACGAGTAGCGACAACATGTCCAGCACCGAACCGAACAATTGGCCTGTGACGAACGCCCGCAGCCGCCGGGCTTCTCCCAGCCGGTGGACGATGCCGCCGGTGGCATTCTGTTCGAAGAATTCGATGGGCAGACGCGACAGCCGGTCGAAGATCATCAGGTTCAGCCGCACATCGATTTTGGCGGTGACGATGGCGGTCACAGTTCGGCGCATATAGCCGAGCAGCATATCGAACAGCAGCACGACCAGAATGGCAGCCGCCATCAATGTCAGCGTCGACAAGCGGTGATGCACCATGACCTTGTCGATGACCACCATGTAGAACAGCGATGGCACCAGCGCCAGAACACCAAGCGAAATGGCCGAAATGAACACGTCACGCACCATGCGACGGTCCTGCATCACCTGGGCCAGCAGCCAGTGAAAGCCAAACTCCTCACGCGCACTTGCCTCGGCAATCTCCCGCTTCATCAACAGGACATGGCCGCTCCAGTTTTCCGTCAGCCGCAATTCATCGACCACAAACCGGGCGGCTTTCGAATCGGCGGGATCGCGAAACACCATGCGCGGCGTCTGCGGATCATCGACAAAATTTTCAAAGACAAGAAGCGATCCGTCATTGAGCTGAATGACGGCGGCGACAGCGCCTTCCATCTGGCTCAACAGCTTCCAATTCATGCGGATCGGCTTGGCCTTTACCCCATGATCGCGGATGATTTCGGCCAGTTGCGGCAGCGAAAAGCAGTCCTCATCGCCGTAATCGCGGCATAATTGCTCGACCGAGAGGGATAAGCCCAATTTTTGCGTGGCAAGAGCCAATGCAGCAAGAGCGGATCTGGCCTGCCCCTCATCCGCCAGATCTCTGTCTTCAGCATTCATCGACACACCTCATCATCCATCGCCGAAAGCACACATGGCGAGTTTTCCGTGAGGATCCGCCCTGCCCCACAAGCCGGGAACGGACCCATTCAACCCGACCGTAGAAGCCGAAGCTTTCGCCATGCTGGATTTTCGTGAATCCGTGTCGCAAACAGAAACAGTTCCCTTACCGTCGTTGATAACGCGACCCACACCGTTCCAGCGCCCGGAAAATCAGGTTAAGCTTTTGCAACCGGGGCGAATCGCCCTGAAAACCGCCAGGCTTGGAGATATGCTGCCCGTGACCCAGACGCCCAGACGGCCCGTGATCATCCATTGGGGCATATCCAGCTTTTTCGGCTGGGGCATTTATGGCCTTAACCTGGCGCTCAACTGGTCCAATGATCCGGTGCTGGAGCCGGTGACGTCCTTTCCGTTGCAATCGGACCAGATCGTCGTCGATCCTTTGCGGCAACGGGCGCTTGGCGGGTTTTTCCGGGCCAGCGCCGATCTTTCCACCCGCATCGCCGCCCAAAGCGAAAAGTCCCTGACGGTCAATACCCCGCTTCTCGCCGGACTCGGCAATGATTTCACCATGTCACCCGGCCCCAAAGGTGTGGCGCTTTCCGGCAGCCCGACACTGGGCGTGGTGTTCTTCGAACTGCCACAACTGTCGGAGGCCACGAAAGCCAGAGCCAAAGCAATGCCGCTGGTGATTGCCGGATCGAGCTGGAACGAAGAGATCATGCGCGCCCATGGCCTCAACAACGTCACCACCGTCATCCAGGGCATCGACCAGACGCTGTTTCACCCCGGCCCGCGCCAAGGCGTTCTGGCCGACCGGTTCCTGGTTTTTTCAGGCGGCAAGCTGGAATTGCGCAAGGGGCAGGATCTGGTGGTTGCCGCGTTTGCCCGGTTTGCCAAACGCCATCCCGAAGCCCTGCTGGTTTCCGCTTGGCACAGCCCCTGGCCACAATTTGCCCTGACGCTCAACCGGTCCGGCAAGGCAACCGCCATCACCACCAATGACAAGGGCGCCATCGACCAATCCGCCTGGATTGCCGCCAACGATATCGCGGCCCATCAGTTCCTCGATCTCGGCTCTGTCCCCAACGCCCTGATGGCGCCAATCCTGCGGGAAATGGACGTGGCGGTCTTCCCCAACCGTTCCGAAGGCGGCACCAATCTGGTGGCGATGGAATGCATGGCTTGTGGCGTGCCGACGATTCTGTCGGCCAATACCGGTCATCTCGACTTGATCGACGGCGGCAATTGCTATGCGCTGGAACACCAGACCCCTGTTGCTGGCGAAGGAGCTGGTGTCGGCTCCGTGGCCGGCTGGGGAGAAAGCAGCGTCGATGAGATCGAAGAGACGCTGGAGCGGGTCTGGCGAGACCGCAACGAAGCCCGTCGCCGTGGCGAGCGCGGCGCGGCCAAGCTTGCTGGCTATACCTGGTCGCGCACGGCGGATGCGATGAAAAAGATCATCAGGACTTATTCGTAATCGCTTCGGCAAGCGACACCGCTTGCGCAATCGGGGCGCTGAAGTCGCCCGCCTCGGTTTGGCGGCAAAGCTGCATGGACGGATACCAAGGCGACGTTCTGCCGTCAGTACCCCAGCGCCAATCCGGCACTTTCTTCAAAAGGCCGATGGTCGGTACGCCAAGGCTACCGGCCAGATGCAGCGGCGCGGTGCAGACCGAAACGAAGGCCGAAAACTGGGTGAGGATGGCAGCCGTGTCGAGAAAGGCATCCGCTCCGGCATCGAAATCCGGGCCGGGATGTTCCAGCGTGAAGGACAGGCCCGCCACTTTATAGCCCGACGGCGTATCGGCGGGTTCCAATGCAGCCTCGTCAAGCTTTTGCAGGGCAATCAGCCGCGTACCGCAAAGGCTCGCAAAGGGCGATAACTGTTCGGGACCGGCAAGGCTGCGGCCTTTTTCCGCTGGAGACAGGGGATTACCGCGCCAGACAAAGCCCAGAGTCTTTTCGCCTTGCTTCAAATCCAGCCGTTCACGCCACAGCCCAACCCGCGCCACCTGCGGCTGCACATAGGCACGGGCTTTCGGTACGCTGCCCAGTGTCAGTTTCAGCCGATGCGGCAGGCCAAGCAGCGGCACCTGAAAATCGATGGTTCCTGCTGGCGGGTTCTCTGCCTGTACCCGATCCGCGCCCGGCACATCCGCCAGCAGCCCGACCAGCTTGTTTGGCACTTGCAGGATCACCTCGCCGCCAAGCGATTTGACCAGGGGTAACAGCTTGACGAACTGGATCGTGTCACCAAGCCCCTGTTCCGCATGGACCAGCAGCCGTTTGCCTTGAAACGGCCGCCCGTTCCAATCGGCAATCTCAGTATGACGTGCTTCTCCCGGAAAGCCTTCGGCCTGCCAGCGCCATTCGTACTCGGCAAAACCGGTGGTATAATCGGAAAGCCGCAGCAGGTTGATGCCGAGATTGTAATGGGCCTCGGCGGACGTCGGATAGATCTCCAGCGCCTTGGACAGCAGCGCTATCGCTGCCTCCGCCTCGCCCACTTCGGCAAGCGCATTTCCAAGATTGTGCAGTGCTATGCGGTTTTGCGGATCGAGCACCAGAGCTTGACGATAAGCGATAACCGCCGCCGGATAATTATCGAGATCGGCATGGGTTACGCCGATATTGGCGTAACAGGCGGCATTGTCAGGCGCCAATTGCGCGGCCCGTTGATAGGCTTCCAGCGCGTCCGGCTTACGACCGGCCTCACCCAGCGCATTGCCGAGATTGTACCAGATATCGCTCTCCTCAGGCGCAAGTCTGAGCGCCCGGGCATAAAGCGACAGCGATTGCGCCAGATCGCCGCGCGAACGTTCCGCCGAGGCCAGCAATCTGAGCGCATCGACCTGATCAGGCTCTTCCTCCAGAATGGCGCGGTAATGGGCAATGGCTTCGTCCAGCATGCCAGCCTTGTGCAGCTGAAAGGCTTGGATCAACCTTTCGCCCGACGCGGATTGGTTCGTCATGACTTACGCTCCACCAGCCGCTTGAAATCTTCTGCCACCGCCTTGGCCACACTTGCCCAATCGCCCGGCTGCGGTTGGCGAAACAGTTTCAGACCCGGATACCAGGGGCTATCGTCTCGACCGGTCATCCAGCGCCAATCCGCACCATATTTCAGCAAAGCAAAGCATGGCACGCCGAGCGATGCCGCCAGATGCAGCGTGGAGGTGCAGGAGGAAATCACCAGATCAAGCGCGCCAATCGCTGCCGCCGTCTCACCGAAATCGCCAAGCTCCGCCCCCGGTGCCTGCATGGCCTTGGCAAAATCCAGACCCGCCATCTGTTCCAGCCCGTCCTTGAATTGCAGGCTGATGAAATGCGCGCCTTCGACAGCAAACAGCGGCTCCAGCATTTTCAAGGGCGGCGAACGCCCCTTGTCGGCGCGCGCAACCGGATTGCCCTGCCAGATCAGCCCGACCCGAAGAGCGTCACGATGCGCAAACCGCGCTTCCCAATCCGCCACCCGGCGGGGATCGGGCCGGAAATTGGCCGGTCCGGGCAAGGTTTCCAGTGTGGTTGCAAAAATCAGCGGCAGGCTCATGATCGGCGCTTCGACATCGGCATCGTCAATTGCATCGACGCCCTGGCGGCGCAGGGTGATGTTGTGCCTCTCCACCACCAGCGTTGAAAACAGGCCGATCAACGGCTCACGCAATTCCAGAATGACATGACCGACCTTGAGAGCGGCCTGCCGCACGAAACGGGCAAACTGGATCTGGTCGCCCAACCCCTGTTCACCGTGAATCAGCAGCACTTTGTCCGGCAGCGCTTCGCCGGTCCAGCGCGGCATGGGCAGCGAGCGCGCCACCATTTCCGCGCCCTGCCAGCGTGCCTCGTAATCGCGAAAACCCTGCGGCAGATTGCCCGCCATCAGATGCGCATGCGCCCTATCGATCAGGGTTTCGACATCGCCGGGCAGCAGATCCAGTGCAGTGTCCAGACTGGCGATTGCCTCCTCGACCTGACCCATTTCACGCAATGCATTGCCAAGCCCACGATGGGCCTTGGACAGATCCGGGCGCAACTGGATTGAGGCGCGGTAAGCCTCCAGCGCTTGCCCATAGCGATCCGTGTCGCGCAAAAGATTACCGAGCGTCATATAGGCTTCGGCGCTGGGGCTGGTCTCCAGGCTTTGGCGCAGGCAGGCCTCGGCCTCATCCTGTTTGCCGACATGGCGCAGTGCGATAGCATAATTGGTCTGGAAGATCGGTGAGGACAGACCAAGGGCCGCCGCTGCCCGCAGCAGGACATAGCCCCGATGATAATGCAGGCGCTCAACCGCTAGCCCGCCCAGCATATGCAGCGCCTCGGCCCGTGTTTCGTCCTCATGCAGCAGCGCCGCATAGGTCGCCTCGGCGGCAGTGACATTTCCGGCCATATGGGTGCGAATGGCGGCGGCCAGCCGTTGCTGCGGAGCCGGTTGGGCCGGAACGGCAACCACCGGCTCGACTGTTTCGAACAACTGCGCCCTGTCACCCTCGACCAACCTGCCGAGCGCCTCAGCCACACGGGAGACGACACCAGCAAAGGGCTCCGCCTCGACTTCATTGGCCACCCGGCGAAACACCCGGCTTGCCGTATACCAGGGGCTATCGCTGCGGCCACGCAGCCAGCGCCATTCGGCATGGGATTTGAGGATCACCCAGGTTGGGCGGCCAAGCGCGCCAGCCAGATGCGCCACCGCCGTATCGGAGGTGATGACGAGATCGAGATTCATGATCATCGCTGCCGTATCGGCAAAGGCATCGGCACCGCTGTCGAAATCCTCCGGCGGTCGCTCGACGGCAAAATCCACCATATCCAACTGTTCTTCGCCTGCCCCCTTTTGCAAGGCGATCAGGCGCACACCGTCGATGGCAGCAAGCGGCGCCAACACCTGCAAGGGAAAGCTGCGGCCCTTATCGACCTGCGGATCGGGATTGCCCTGCCAGACAAGGCCGACGCGGAAGCCTGGCTTTGCCGCAAGCCAGCCTGCCCAACGCCGCACCCGAAGCGGATCGGCAAACAGATAGGCGGGAAAAGCCGGGATCGTCTCGACGACCGTGTTGCAGAGCAGCGGCAGGCTCATCATGAACACGTGGTAATCGAGCGGCGGGACGGGGTCGCTTTCGCAGACGACACCATCCACTCCAGGCACGGTTTGCAGCAGCGTGGCAATCTTGCGGCGGCAGCCGATCATCACCTTGGCAGCGCCTTTTGCCTTCAGAAGCGCGGCATAGCGGACGAACTGGAACGCATCGCCAAAGCCCTGTTCGGCGAGAACCAGAATGGACTTGCCCGCCAGATCCTCCCCCTGCCAGACCGGCAGCCGAACGCGGGTACGGTCGATGCCGAGGATTTCCACCAGGAAGCGACGCTCGTAAAGCGGCAGGCCACGGGCATAATCGCCCTCGTTCAGCAAACACATGCCCAGCGCCATTTCCGCATCGGCATAGCCGGGACGAGCCTCAATGGCCTTGCCAAAGGCCAGTATCGCCTCGTCTTCGCGGCCGGTATCCATCAGGCTGATGCCAAGATTGCTCCAGGATTCGGCATGGCCGGGCTTGGCAATCGCGCCCTGTCTCTGGATCCAGCAGGCCAGATCGGCATAGCCGTGATTGCGCTCCGCCACACCCAGATTGCTCCAGGCATCGGCATTGCCGGGGTCAAGCGTCAAAGCCTTTTCCCAGGCGCGGGCGGCTGCCTGCGGCTGCTTGGCTTTTAGCAGAACCGCACCCAGTTGCACGTGATGCGAGGCCAGTTCCGGCTCGATCCGGCAGGCGCGTCGCAGAGCTTCCTCCGCCACGTTGAACCGGCCAAGTGCCAGCGCCGCCGCCGCATAAACGGACAGGGCATGGCCCGAGCGTGGCTGGGCTTTCAGCACGTCGCCGGCGCGGCGCAAAGCTGTTTCAGCCTCACCCAACGCAGTTTCGCGCCGGGCCAGTGCCAAAAGGCACGGTGCGTGACCGGTATCGTAGAGCAGCCCGTGGCGCAGCGCCCGCATCCCATCGTTCACCAGCCCCGCAGCATCCAGCGCAATAGCGAAATTACTCCAGTGGTCGGCCATTGAGGGGCGGATCGCCACCGCGCGGGCGCAAAAGGGAATGGCCTGCCGCCCTGCCACCGATGAGCGTTCCCCGGCCTCCAGGCACGCCATGCCAAGCAGGTTGAGCACCCGTTCCCTTTGAAAATCCTGCGTCAACACATGACGGTAAAGCTGTACGGCGCGGCCATAATCGCGGCCCTGATGGCGCTTGATCGCCTCGTTCAATCCGTCACCGGCCTCAGCCGGCGCATCCTCCGTGGCGCGGCCAGCAAACAGCAACACTTTCAGCTCATGCGCCACGTCCTGAAGCACCGGCTGCCATTGCCCCGCCTCCACCTGGCGAAACAGCCGCATGGTCGGGTACCAATCGGTCAGAATGCCATCCATACCCCAGCGCCAATCCGGCGCTTTCTTCAGCAACAGCCAGACCGGCCTGCCCAAGGCGCCTGCAAGATGGGCAAGAGCGGTATCTGAGGTGATGACCAGATCCAGTGACCCCATCAAGGCCGCTGTATCGACAAAGGCATCGGCTCCGTCATCAAGACCCGGAACGGGGTGCAGCACCAAACCCTCAGGTGCCGACTGATCGGCTCCTGCCCCCTTTTGCAGGGAAATGATGTCAATTTCGTCTGAGAATTCGGCAAGCGGCTGGAAGAGTTCCAGCGGCAGTGAGCGGCCCGGCTCCCCATAGGCCTTTGGATTGCCCTGCCAGGACAGACCGATGCGAAACCGTTTCGCTGCCTGCTCTTGCCTTGGAGAAAGTCCGCCAAGCCAGTCGCGCCAGCGCTCAAAAAGCGGTTTTTCCAGCGTGAGATAGGGAACGCGCTGGCCTGTCGCCTCCGGCACGAGGTTGATGAGACCCGGCAGCGACAATAGCGGCACCCAGGCCGCGTAAGCGGGCAGATCCGCACCATCAGGCAAGAGCGTGATGGACGGAGTGGCAAACAGTTCGGAAAGGTTCAGCAGACGGTAGAGTTGCGGTTGGCAGACGAAAACCACATGCCCAACCCGCTCAGCAATACGCGGTAAAAACCGGATAAACTGGATGGTATCGCCCAATCCCTGCTCATAAAACACCAGCAGCGTCTGGTCTTGCAGCACTTCGCCCTGCCAGCGCGCCCCCTGCATCAGCAAGGGCGAGGCGGAACTTCCGGTGGCCTGATCGCGCAACTCATAATCGGCCCAGGCCTCGCTCCATTGGCCGTCCAACAATTGCAGGCAGGCGCGGTTAAAGCGGTGAACGGGGGCATCGCCGCTGCCGATCAATTGCTTGAGAATCCGGTCCGCACCCTTCAAATTGCCCAGAATGCGCAGGCTTGCCGCCAGATTATTGGCGGCGCGTCGATGCGAGGGATCGAGCGTCAGCGCCTTTGTATAGCTGTCACAGGCCTCGGGTTCGCGTTGCAATCCATGCAACAGCACGCCGAGATTATAGAAAGCCTCGGCATCCGGCTTTAGCTCCAGCGCCCGGCGTAGATGGGTTTCGGCTCCCGCACTGTCGCCAAGCTCCAGCAGGATGACGCCCATCTGAGCCAGCAGTGACGGTTCGTCAGCCTCAAGCACCAGACCCTGTTGAGCTGCGGTGTGGGCCTCTTGCCACCGCCCTGCCGATGTCAGGGCCAAAACCAGATTGGACCAGGTGCCAACTGCCTTATCGTCAAGCGCCACAGCGCGAGCGCCCATATCGATAGCGCGCTGATGGTCACCCACTGCAATCAGCGGAAGAACCATATTTTGCAGCAGGCCGGGCTGGTCTGGCGCAAGTTGCAAAGCATGTTCGAAAGCGGGAACGGCCTCAGGGGAACGGCCGGAAAGATGAAGGGCGAGCGCATAATAATGAGCGATCTCGGCATGATCTGGATGGGCCTCGAAAAGCCGCGTCAAGCCCTGCAAGGCCTCAGCTACGCGCCCCTGCGCCAGCAGCGAACGGCACTGCGAAACCTCATGCGTCGTCATAACGCGCTCTTCTTTCATCCATTGGCCTGATCCAAGGCCAGGAACACCGAACCATCATGGCCCTGTTTACCCAAAATCGGCGCGTCGGCCATTTCATATCCAGGCGCAAAGATGCTCATGCATCCTCGCCTAAAGGTCAAAAATCCCAAGCATGGCCCGAGGACGATCCATGCGCCATCAATCAGGCCGCAGCATAAGGCTTGTAGGACTTTTCCTCAATGATGTCAGAGCCCAGCTCGACATTGATCTGCCGCTTCAACTCGGCGCGCCGGTCATTGGTGACATAGACCGAACGAGCGAGAGACACGAAACGAGGACCAAAATCACCGTCGCGCTCGCAATCGCGGATATCGTCCTCGATCTCCCAGAGCGCCGTATTGACCGACAGAAGATCACGGCTGATAGCGATGACGCCTTGATGATCGGCCACCGGCTTCAACCGTTCATTGAGCAGGGACAGCTCGCGTTCGACATTGGCGCGCTTGGCCTCATCCGTGATCCGCTCTGACTTGATCTGGAGAATGGTGATCTTGTCGATCAACTCACCCCAGGACACCGGAACTTCAATCATTGCAGGTCTCCGATTCGTGGAAATGCCACGATACAACAGCGAAGCGAACACTGGGAACCGGTTTTCGATGCCGTGCAATGCTCGTACACAGACAGTTGCCCGGCCCAGGTCAGAAACCCAGGGCCGGGGAGCACTACCTTAGGAGGAGCTCCAGCGGAAGTCGCTGGCCGACATGTTGTCGGCGGTCTTGCCGGACAAGGTCATCTGCATATCCGCCGTCCCGTCGCCATTGGTATCGACGACGAGTGTTGCCGTGTCGTTGACGAAATAGGCTTCCGAATTGCCGCTACCCGACAAGGCCGTCGATGTCCCCAGGTAAGAGAATGTACCGCTCAGCAACCCGCTGAACACCAGCTTGTCTTCACCATTGACGAAATCGGTAATCTTGTCCGGGCTCGACGTGTTGGATTTGTCTGTGGAGGTGAAGGTGAAGAGATCGGAACCGGCTCCGCCCGTCACCGTATCAGTACCACTTCCCATATAGATCGTGTCATTGCCGGCACCCAGATCCACTGTCGTATTGGTGCTGCCCGACAGCACGATCAGATCGGCCCCCGTACTGCCGGTGATATACTCTATATTAACCGTGGTCAGCGTCGATGCGGAGCCGAGCGTCAGCTTGTCCTCACCGCTGCCCAGATCGATCGCAACGCCAGTATACTGGCCGGAAATTGTGATCGTATCATCATAGGCGGAGCCGACCAGGGTTTCGACACTGGAGACGGTCGCGGTCACGGCTTTCTCAAAGCTCAGGTAATCCGCGCCTGTACCCATGAAATACTGGCCGTTGGAGATTTCCGTGTCCCTGATATAGACCACATCGGAGTTGCTGCCGCCGGTGACGGATTCGACATTATAAAGGCTGATCGTGTTGGTATAATTGCCGAGCGTGACCACGTCATTGCCGTCGGCCAGGTTGAGTTCTATGCCTGTCACCTGGGAACCCAGTGTCACCTTGTCATCGCCGGAGCCACCCGTGACCGTTTCAACGCCGACGATTGTCACCGTGCTCGAGGAGGACGCCAGCTTGACTTCGTCCGTGCCGTCGCCCAGTGAAATATAGCCACTATAAGTACTGCTGTTGATGGCGATATAGTCAGCCAGGGACTGACCGATGATGGTTTCCGCATTCGCCACCGTCACCGTATTGGTTGTGTTGGCCAGGGTCAGCTTGTCGGAACCATCGCCGAGATCGATAAATCCACCGGTCCATTGCGTGGCCAGCGTGATGATGTCGGCATTGGAACCGCCATTGATGGTCTCGACGTTCGAAACCGTCGCCGTCAGGCCGGCGCTCCAGCTCAGGGTATCCTGGCCATCGCCCAGATCAATCGTTGCCCCGCCGATCGAGCCGCTGACAGTCAGGACATCGTCGCCGGTTGAACCGGCCACCGTTTCGACATTGGCGACCGTGACGGTCCCGGCATCGCCGAACGTCAGCAGGTCATTGCCGCTACCCAGATCCAGAGTGCCACCAGTATAGACGCCAGACAGGGTGATGTTGTCGATCAGTGAGCCGCCGGTCACCGTTTCGATATTTTCCACCGTCACCGTATTGTTGGCGGAAGACAGGATCAGGCGGTCACTGCCAGCATTGAGATTGATGAAACCACCCGTCACTTGCTCGCCGATGGTGATGACATCGCTGCCGACATCGCCCAGGATGGATTCTGCCCCGGTGACGGTGACCGTGCCACCCAGTTCTGACATTTGCAGAACATCGTTGCCGGCTCCAAGCTTGATCGTGGTTGCCGTTATCGCGTCGGAAAACTCGACCGTATCGTCTCCCGCACCCCCGGTCACCGTTTCGACGCCCGACAGGGTCACCGTGTTGCCGGATGCCGAGAAGATGACACCGTCCTGACCTGCGCCCAGATTGATATAGCCCGATGCGCCATCGGCAAGGGTGATAAGGTCGGCGGCAGCCCCGCCGGTCACCGTTTCGACACCGTCCACCGTCGCTGTGCCACCGACATCGCCGATGATGAACTGGTCATTGCCTGCACCAAGCGAAATCGTACCGCCGGTCATATAGCTGGACAGGGTAATGATGTCGTCAACACCGGACCCGATAATCGTTTCGATGCTGGAGACCGTCAGAGTTCCGCCTTCAGCCGATAGCGTCAGGCTGTCAAGCCCGTTGCCGAGATTGAGGGTCATGCCAGTCGTACCGGAGGCCAGCGTAAACACGTCGCTTCCGGTGCCGCCGGTAATGCTTTCCACATTGGCAAGCGTCGCGGTATTGGCATAATTGCCGAAGATGACAGTGTCGTTGCCATCGCCAAGGTCGATATTGACACCGGTGACCGTCGCGTTGAACCGGATGACTTCATCGCCGGTCCCGCCGATGATCGTCTCCACATTGGCAGCCGTCACCGATCCGCCATTATCCTGGAATTTCAAAGTATCGTTACCATCGCCCAGATCGATCATGGTCGCGCCGCCGACCGTGCCGATGACGACCATATCCGAACCGGTACCGCCGGTGATGGTTTCGACATTGGAAACCGTGATGAGGTTCTTCGTGCCGTCGGCAACATTGGCCATGATGATGGTATCAACGCCGTCGGAAAGGTCGATACTGCCATTAAAGAGATTGGTCAGGATGATTTTCTGGGTTCCGGTTCCACCAACCAGCGTTTCGACATTCTGAACCGTCACGGTCGCATTTCCACCGATCGTCAGCGTATCGTCACCAGCACCGAGATCGATCAAGCCGGTGGTCACGGTTCCAGAAACCGTAATGACGTCGTCTGCCGCACCGCCGATGATCGTTTCGATATTGGTCGCCGTCAGAGTACCGCCTTCATCGCTCAACGTCAGTTGGTCGAGACCCTTGCCAAGGTCAATCGTACCGGCCGACATGTCGGTGCCGAGCGTGATAACGTCGCTGGACGTGCCGGCATTGATGGTCTCAACATTCAGAAGCACGGCAGTATTGTTGAAATTGCCGAAGGTGACGCTGTCATTGCCCGCACCCAGGTCGAGATAGACGCCTTGGGCGGCGCGATCGAACTTGACGACATCGATGCCGTCATCGCCGATGATGCTCTCGATATTGCGGGCCGTGACCGTGCCGCCCTTCATGATGGTCAGCGTATCGTCGCCGGTACCCAGATCGATCAGCGAGCCGGTAATGGCGCTGGTGATATACACTTGATCGGTCAAGGTGCCGCCGACGATGGTCTCAATCCCGGCGATGGATACGGTATTATCAAAATCAGCCATCGTGAGCTTGTCGGAACCGGAGCCGAGCGAGATCAGATTGCCGGTCAACAGGGTCTTGTAAAGGATCTGCTCGCTGGCGGAACTGCCCAGAATTGTCTCGACATTTGAAATGGTCAAGGTCCGTCCGGAACCGGTAAGCGTCAATGTATCATCGCCGCCCTTGAGATCGATTTCGCCACCCGTCGAGGCGACCGAAAAGCTGATCGTGTCTTCACCATCGCCGCCGATCAGGGTTTCGACACCGGAAATGTTGATGGTGTTGGAACCATCGGCCAGCGTCAGCTTGTCCATGCCGGTGCTGAGATTGATCGTGCCCTTGGTCAGTTCGGTGGTCAGCGTAATGATGTCGCTGGAACTGTCGCCGGTAATGGTTTCGACATTGGCGAAGGTGACAGTGTTATTGTACTTGGCCAGTGTTACACGGTCGCCATCGTCGTCCAGATCGATCAGGCCGCCGGTTACCTGCGTTTTGAAAATGATGTAGTCCTTGGTTTCACTGCCGACGATATTTTCGACATTTTTCAAGGTGACCGTGCCGCCGTCTTCATTGAAGACCAGTGTATCTTCGCCGGCTCCGAGATCGATCAAGCCGCCGGACTTGGCCTCCTGCATGTAGATAAAATCGCTGCCCGAGCCACCATAGATCGTTTCAACGCCATAGACACTGACGGAATTGGTATAATTTCCCAGAACGAGCGTATCATTGCCGCCATTCAAGGAAACATATCCGCCGGTGAACGCACTCCCGATCGTGACGTGATCGCTTCCACTCGACCCAACGATGCTTTCGGCATTGGAGATTGTCAGCTTATTGGTATAATTGCTGAGAACGACAGTATCATCGCCTTCACCGGCATCAATATTGAAATTGGAAGCCTTACTGTTCAGCTGAATGCGGTCGTCGCCACTGCCAGCCACAATTGTTTCGGTATTGGAGACATAGACCGTGCCGCCGCCATCGCCCAGGCTGACATAGTCGTTGCCGGAACCGAGATCTATACGGCGCGTCTGATCGCCGCTTTCACTCTGCATCGTCACGATATCGGACTTGGTGCTGCCGGTAACCGTCTCGACATCAATCAGCGTGACAGTATTATCGAATTTGCCGAGGATCACCCGGTCGGAACCGGTTCCGAGATCGATATAGGTGCCGAGCGCCTGGGCGCTCATCGTCAAATAGTCATTGCCCTGGCCAGCGACGATCGTTTCCACATTGAGGATGGTTGCGGTGACGCCAAGGTCAGAAAAGGTCAGGCTGTCGATGCCGGCGCCTAAGTCGATGTAACCTGAGGTAGCCTTGGTATCGTAGAAAATCTCGTCTGCACCGGTGCCCCCCAAAACAGACTCGACATTCGACAGCGTGACGTTGTTATCGAAATTGCCAAGGATCAGCTTGTCGTTGCCACCGCCAAGATCAAGGTTAGCACCCGAAACCTGGGCGGTCAGGAGAATGATATCCGTTGCACTCGTTCCAGTTACACCATCAAGACTGCTTACAGTCGTTGTCGTAGTAGACGTTGCCACGGCAAATCCCCATTGTGGTAATTGCCGACGCAGGTCAGCAACAAAGCGTTTGGTCGACACACGCTCGACCGGCGATCATGGGGAAAGATAGGAAGCGAAGCTGTCGCGAAACTTGCCATATGGTCGATTAGCAACCAAGAACCGCAAGTGAATGGTAAGACACGCCCCGGTAAACGTTCCGAGCATTCCGGCAGCGTCAGGTTCACTCCCAGGCAATTCGGTTTAGCCAAAGGATATGCTGAACAGCAATAAGGCCGCCTTGCCGAGCGCCACAATCACGCCCGCGACAACCACAATCGACAGAAGAAACACCACACTGCCCACTAGCGCGTAAAGCCCGTCCTTCTCCAGAAGCGCGAAGGCAAACAGCGACAGGGCAATGGCAGGCAGGATATTACCGAGCGGAATGGGCAATGCGAGAATGATGGCCAGAATAAAAGCCATGATCCCGAGAAGGTTTTCCGCCGGTCCCTTTACCAGCAGGCCAAAGCGCGGCTTCAGCAGCCTCTCGCCCCGGGCAAGCCAGGGCACGATCCTGGCGACGATAGCGGAAAAATCGGCCCGCGCCAGCGAGCGTTTGGTGATCCAGCCCGGCAGCCAGGGCTGCCAGCCCAGCATCAACTGCGCCGCCAGAAAGACCAGCGGCGCGCCTGTTATGGCCGACGTACCCGGTGGGGTCGGCACGATATTGGGAAGCGCGAAGATCAGGATCAACGCGCCGAAAGCACGGTCGCCGAGCGCCTCGAAAATATCACCAATAGAGACCCGCGCCCGTGTTTCATCCTCGGCAATCCGAAAAAGGATCTGCGAAAGCGGCAGGGCCTCCGTCTGCTCCGCTTCACCGCCCAGTCTCTGATCCATTGCCGCTCCTCAAAGGTCGATACGGAACCCGAAAAGCGCTCCGCAGCGAACGGCATATGGAAACTCCCGGACGCCAGCGCAAGGGCAAGACGATGGCGTAAGGGCGAGCGGCGCTTACACCGTTTCCTGTACCAGATGACCTGCCGAGACTTCCCGGTAATGGCGCGCTGGCGGTTCATAGCCGAGGGGCCGGACCGGGCTCTTGATTTCATCGGTCGACATTTGCCGGGTGATATTGCGACGCGCCGGATCGGGTACCGGCACTGCGGCGATCAACTTTTTGGTATAGGGATGTTGCGGATTGTCGAACACTGCCTGACGCGGCCCGATTTCGACGATTTCACCCAGATACATCACCGCCACCCGGTGGCTGACGCGCTCCACCACCGCCATGTCGTGCGAAATGAACAGATAGGCGAGATTGAAGCTTTCCTGCAAATCGAGCAGGAGATTGCAGACCTGCGCCTTGATCGAGACATCAAGCGCCGAGACCGCCTCGTCGGCAACGATCACTTTCGGATCGAGCATCAGCGAGCGGGCAATGGCGACGCGCTGGCGCTGGCCGCCGGAAAATTCATGCGGGTAGCGGCGCATCATATCGGCGCTGAGACCGACGCGCTGCAACAGGTCGGCAGCCTTTTCCCGCGCCTGTTCCTTGGTACCAAGTTTATGCTCCAGAAACGGCTCCATCACCGCAGTGCCTACCGACATGCGCGGATCAAGGCTGGCAAACGGGTCCTGAAATACCATCTGGATGCTGCGGCGCATCTTGCGCAGGGTGCTGCTGTCGAGCGACATGACATTATAACCATCAAGCGCAATCGTACCGCTGCTCGGCTCGATCAGCCGGGTGATCGAGCGGCCCGTCGTCGACTTGCCGCAACCGGATTCACCGACCAGCGACAGGGTCTCGCCGGGCCTGAGATCGAAGCTGACATTTTCCACCGCATGCACGGCGCCAGACCTACGCCCCAGCAGGCCGGAGCGGATGGCAAAACGGGTCGTCAGGTTTTTCACTTCGAGGATCGGGCGCGGCACCATGTCAAGGGCGCCGACTTCCGCCTCCTCGACCAGGGTGTCACCCGTCTTGATGTCGATCACCGGAAACCGCATCGGCAGCGAATGGCCATGCATGGAACCAAGCTTCGGCACGGCCGACAAAAGCGCCCGCGTATAGGGATGCTGGCCACGGTTGAAAATATCGTCCGTCGTGCCGCCTTCGACCATTTCACCCCGGAACATCACGATGGTGCGGTCGGACACCTCGGCCACAACCCCCATGTCATGGGTGATGAACAGCACCGACATGCCCTCTTCTTCCTGCAAGACCTTGATCAGGTCGAGGATCTGGCCCTGGATGGTCACATCCAGCGCCGTGGTCGGCTCGTCGGCGATCAGCAGTTTCGGCTTGGTGGCCAGTGCCATGGCGATCATCACGCGCTGGCGCATGCCACCGGAAAACTGATGGGGGAATTCGTCAAACCGGCTTTTGGCATTGGGAATCCGGACCTTTTCCAACAGCCGGATCACTTCGGATTTCGCCTCGGCCCTGGAAATATCACGGTGGCACAGGATGGCCTCGGCGATCTGCTTGCCGATCGGGAAAATCGGGTTGAGGCTGGTCATCGGCTCCTGGAAGATCATCGCAATATCATTGCCGCGCACCCGGCGCATCTCTTCCGGCGCAAGCGTCAGCAATTCGCGACCGTTCAGCTTGATGCTGCCCTCGATCCGGCTGAAATTCTTCGGCAGCAATTGCATGATCGACAGGGATGTCACACTTTTGCCCGAGCCGGATTCGCCGACAATGGCGACGGTCTCGCGCGGTGCGACATCGAAGCTCATGTTGCGCACCACCGAAGACCAACGATCGCCGATCCGAAACGAAGTGGTCAGATTGCGCACGGACAGAACCGGCTGAACAAGCTCGTTCTGGGTGGTGTGATCGTCAGCCATAGGTGTGCTTCCCCTGATTTTCGACCCCGATCTCAGGACCGGGGTGCTTTATTATTCTAGCGATAAAAGCGTGGACAGCTTGTCAGGCTGCCAAACCGGTTTCGGCCAATTCCACCCAATAACTGATGCCATAGGGAATGGCCTCGTCATTGAAGTCATAGGCCGGGTGGTGGAGGTTGGCGGTATCGCCGACCCCTAGGAAAATGAAGGCGCCCGGACGGCTTTCCAGCATATAGGAAAAATCCTCGGCGCCCATTTTCGGCGCCATGTCGGTCTTCACGCGGTTTTCCCCGGAGATTTTGGCGGCAACCGAGGCGGCAAACTCCGTCTCTTGTGCGTGGTTGAAGGTGACCGGATAGCCTCGATGATAATGCACTTCGGCGATAGCGCCATGCGCCATGGCCGTGGCGCTCGCCACTTCCTGCAGGCGCTTTTCGGCAAAATCGCGAATCTGCGGCAGCAGAGTGCGCACGGTGCCGGTCAGGGTCACATCCATCGGAATGACATTATAGGCATCGCCGCCATGGGTGGTGGTGACGCTGATGACCAGCGATTCCAGCGGATCGACGCCGCGCGACACGATCGATTGCAAGGCTATGATCACATGCGCTGAAACCAGCACCGGATCGACCGACATATGCGGCTGGGCGGCATGGCTACCCTTACCCTTGATGACAATCTCGAACGTATCGGACGCCGCCATCAGCGACCCCTTGCGAATGGCGAAATCGCCAAGCGGCACGCCGGGCGCATTGTGCATGCCGAACACCTGCGAAATGCCGAACTTGTCCATCATCCCGTCCTGCACCATGGCAAGGCCGCCGCCGCCGCCTTCTTCCGCTGGCTGGAAGATCACCGCAACCGAGCCCGCGAAATTACGGGTTTCGGCCAAGTGCTTCGCGGCCCCCAGCAGCATGGCGGTATGGCCGTCATGGCCGCAGGCATGCATCTTGCCCGGCACAGTGGAGGCCCATGGGGCGCCTGTTATTTCGGTGATCGGCAAGGCGTCCATGTCAGCACGCATGCCAATGGTGGTGCCCTCGCCGCGATTGCCCTTGATGATGCCGACGACACCCGTTCTGCCAATGCCTGTTTCCACCACGTCGCAACCGAATTCCTTCAGCTTCTGCGTGACGAACGCTGCTGTCTGATGCACATCGAACAACAGTTCCGGTGTCTGGTGCAAATGGCGCCGCCAGCCTGCGACCTCTTCCTGCAAGGCGCTGGCACGGTTCAAAATGGGCATGAATGACCTCTTTTTGCTGTTCCCATCCGGTTTTCGATGGCATACTGTTCATCAACATCAGCGTTTTGCAAGTCGCAAATGCAATGAATGAACAAAAAATAGCCTGAAATGGCAATGGCTCAAAACTTAGTCAGACCACTGCTTGGGGCCACGTTCAGATGCCAAGGCACTCCATCATCCCATCTATTATGTTGGTAGATTAAACCTCTGCGTTCTTGACTCTGGACGCCGCGCTGCGAAGCAATGCAATCATCTCAACCAAAGCAGGACACGGCAACCATGACATATAACAGGCCCTTAAGGGTGCTATCGGCAGCCGCCATTTTCGCAGCCACGGGCGCACTTGTCAGCACCCCTGCCATAGCCGCACGCGGCACGGACGGCGACGTGAAGATCCTGTTCTGGCAGGCCGTTTCCAACCTAAACCCCTATTTGTCGGGCGGCAGCAAGGAAGTCTATGCCGCCTCGATGGTGATCGAGCCGCTGGCCGGTTTCGATGAGCAGGGCAATCTGTTTACCCGGCTAGCGGCCGAGATCCCCACGGTCGACAACGGCGGCATCGCCAAGGACATGACGTCCATCACCTGGAAACTGAAGCCGGGCCTGACCTGGTCGGACGGCGGCACTGTCAGCGCCGATGACGTGGTGTTCACCTGGAAATATTGCATGGCGCCCGGTGGCGGCTGCGCTCAGGCGGCCAAGTTCGACGGGGTGAAATCAGTGGAGGCCATCGATCCACTGACCGTGAAGGTGACGTTCGACGCCCCCAAACCCTTTCCCTACAGCGCCTTTGTCGGCCAGCTCTCGCCAATTATCCAGCAGTCCCAGTTCAAGGATTGCCTGGGCGAAAAAGCCCCGCAATGCACCGAGGCCAATTTCAAGCCGCATGGCACCGGCCCCTTCGTCGTCCGGGATTTCAAAGCCAATGACGTCGTGCTGTTTGACGCCAATCCGCGCTACCGCGATCCGGCCAAGCCAGCTTTTGCGAGCATTACCCTGAAAGGTGGCGGCGATGCGATGTCGGCGGCCCGCGCCGTGCTGGAAACCGGCGAATATGACTTTGCCTGGAATACGGTGGTGGAGCCGGAAGTGACGGAATCCATGCTGAAAGCCGGCAAGGGCACAATGACATCGGCCTTCAGCTCCACGGTCGAGCGCATTCAACTCAACCCCTATGCCGTCGATGCGGCCCTCGGCGCCAAGCGCTCCACCAAGGAGGCCGGCCCCCATCCAGCCCTGTCAGACCCCAGGGTCCGCCGGGCGCTGGCGCTCGCCATCGACCGCGACGTGATCGTTGAGGCAGGCTATGGCGCTGCCGGCCAGCCAACCTGCAACATCATCCCGGCCCCGGATATTTTCGCCTCCAAGGCCAAGACCTGGTGCGGAAAGCAGGATCTTGACGGAGCCAACACGCTGCTGGACGAGGCCGGCTGGAAAAAAGGCCCGGACGGTATCCGCGTAAAGGACGGTCGGAAATTGTCCTTGTTATTCCTGAGCACGACCAATTCGGTGCGCCAGGGCACGCAGGTTCTCGTCAAGGACATGTGGTCGCAGATCGGCGTCGAAACCGAATTGCGCAATGTCTCCGCTTCGGTGTTCTTCGGCGGCGACCCGGCCAGCCCCGACACCTACCAGAAGTTCTATGCCGACGTGCAAATGTATGCCAGCGGCTTTGAAAGCACCGATCCGGAAAAATTCATGGGCGGCTTCACCTGCGAAAAGATCCCCTCACCCACCAACAACTGGCAGGGTGAGAACATCGCCCGCTACTGCGATCCGGCCTATGACAAGCTGCTGAGCGAGCTGCGCAAGACCTCCGGCACCGAAAAACGCGCCGAACTGGTGCGCGCATTGAATGACATGATCGTCAATGACGGCCTGGTCATTCCGCTGGTCAATCGCGGCGAACCCTCGGCCATCTCGAACACGCTGAAGGGTGCTAAGCTCAATCCCTGGGATTCGCAGTTGTGGAATGTTGCAGATTGGACCCGTAGCAAGTAAGATCCATGACAAGGATCGCATATTGCATTGCAGCATGCTGGCACCGTTGACGCCAGCATGCTTGGGGCGCCTTGCCGCTGAATGGTGTATTGGCCCGTACCCTATCCACAGTTGATGCATCGTCACGCATTTTCCATCTTGAATGAAAAATAAGCTTGTGATTTTATAGCCCAAAATTTGGGCAAACCAAAAATCAGGACAGGCAATCCGACTAGGCCCAGAGGGGATCACAGGGCCATACACTCTTTAAATTCAATGCCATCAAGGCAATGGGGAAAATTGGCAGCGTCCTTGCATGCGCTGCCAGAAGAAAACTCTCGTTCACGAGATTAACAAGGGAACAGCAAACCATGCGTAACATCCGGTTGATTCTGGCGGCATCTGTCGCGTCATTGATGATGACGGGCGCGCCAGCCATGGCCCAGCGCGGCAGTGACGGCGATCTGAAGATGCTTTTCTGGCAGGCCGTGTCCACCATGAACATCTATCTGTCCGGTGGCACCAAGGAGCAATATGCATCCTCCATCGTCATCGAGCCGCTGGCTGGCTTCGACGAAAAGGGAGAACTGGTTCCCAAGCTGGTCGACACCATCCCGACCGTGGAAAACGGCGGCGTCTCCAAGGACCTGACCAGCATCACCTGGAAACTGTCGAACGGCATCAAATGGTCGGATGGCACGCCTGTTACCGCCGATGACGTGATCTTCACCTGGCAATATTGCACGGCAGACGGCGGCGGCTGCGCCCAGAAGCAGAAATACGACGGCGTAAAGACTGTCGAAGCGCTTGATCCGCAGACCATCAAGGTGACGTTCACCTCGCCAAAGCCCTATCCCTATTCCGCATTTGTCGGCTCGCAGGCGCCGATCATCCAGAAGGCCCAGTTCAATGATTGCCTCGGCCCTAAGGCGCCGGAATGCACGGCTGCCAACTTTGCCCCTATCGGCACCGGCCCCTTCAAGGTCAAGGAATTCAAGCCGAACGACGTCATCACCTTTACCGCCAATGAAAACTACCGCGATCCGGCCAAGCCCGCCTTTGCAACCGCAACGCTGAAGGGCGGCGGCGATGCGCTGTCGGCGGCCCGCGCCGTGATGGAGACCGGCGAATACGACTATGCCTGGAACATGCAGGTCGAGCCTGAAGTGCTGGCAACCATGGAAGCCGCTGGCAAGGGCAAGATCATCACCGCTTTCGGCAGTCAGGTCGAGCGTATCAACATCAACCTGACCAATGCCGATCCGGCCCTGGGCGACAAGCGCTCCACCAAGGAAGGCGGCCCGCATCCGTCCCTGTCCGATCCGGCAGTGCGCAAGGCGCTCTCCATGGCCATCGACCGCGACGTGATTGTCGAGGCTGGCTACGGCCTCGCCGGCAAGCCGACCTGCAACATCGTTCCCGGCCCGGATATCTATGTGTCCAACACCAATGACTGGTGCCTGAAGCAGGATATCGACGGTGCTAACAAGCTGCTGGACGATGCCGGCTGGAAAAAGGGCTCTGACGGTATTCGCGCCAAGAACGGCGTCAAGCTGAACTTCCTCTACCTGACCTCGACCAATTCCGTCCGTCAGGGCACCCAGGCGCTGGTCAAGGATATGTGGTCACAGATCGGCGTTGGCGCTGAACTGCGCAACGTTTCAGCCTCGGTGTTCTTCGGCGGCGATCCGTCCAGCCCGGACACGTTCCAGAAATTCTACGCCGACGTTGAAATGTACACCAACAATTTCGACGGCACCGACCCGGAAGCCTATATGGCCGAATGGATGTGCGACAAGATCCCAAGCCCGGCAAACGGCTGGCAGGGTCAGAACATGCCGCGCTATTGCGATCCAGCTTATGATGCACTCGTCACCAAGCTTTCCCAGACCGCCAAGATCGAAGAGCGCGTCGAGATCGTCAAGAAGCTCAACGACATGCTGACGGAAGCCGGCGCGCATCTGCCGCTGGTCTATCGCGGTCAGCCTTCGGCCTTTGCCGCAAGTCTCCAGGGCATCAAGATGACCGGCTGGGACAGCGAGTTGTGGAACATCGCCGACTGGTCGCGCGCCAAGTAACAAGCGCCTTGCCGGACCCGCATGACGCGGGTCCGGTGAGCTGGCGGTTGTCGGCACCCCCTGGGCGCCGACGCCCCGTTCCAGCTTCATCTCTCCTCCCTGGCGCGCCCGGAGATATAAAAATAATGTTTACCTATACGATCCGGCGATTGCTGTTTGCCATCCCGACCCTGCTGATCATCAGCTTCATCATTTTCGCGCTGCTGGCGATGGCGCCGAACAATCCGCTCGGCGATTTGCCGCTGACGATCCCACCGGAAGTGCGCGAACAGATGCGCGCCGCCCTTGGCCTCGACCAGCCGATGATCGTGCGCTTCTTCCTGTGGCTGAAGCAGTTCTTCATCAATGAGCCGCTGAATATTTTCGAGCAGATCACCGGCCTCACCGTCGGCTCCGGCCAGCGCCTGCGGGTCCTGTCCTGGACCACACGCAGCCCTGTGGTCGACCTGATTGTCCAGCGCATGCCGCAGACACTCTGGGTTGTCGGCCTGTCCTATGTGTTCGGCGTACTGCTGGCCATTCCGCTTGGCGTCATCTCCGCCTACAAGCAATATTCGATCTTCGACCAGATCGGCACTTTCGTTTCCATGGTCGGCTATTCCGTGCCGACCTTCTTTACCGGCGTTCTGCTGATCGTGATCTTCTCCTCGACCCTGCACTGGTTTCCCTCGGTCTACGATACCAATCTCCAGGTCGTCGATTGGACAAGCTTCGTCGCCCAGGTCAAGCAGATGGTTCTGCCGGTCATGGTGCTGACGCTTTATAATACCTCGCAGATCAGCCGTTTCGTGCGCGCTTCCATGCTCGACAATCTGCATCAGGACTACGTGCGCACCGCGCGTGCCAAGGGCGTCAAGGAAAAGACTGTGTTGCTGGTGCATGTGCTGCGCAACAGCCTGATCCCTGTAGTGACCGTAATCGCGCTCGGCGTGCCGACAATCTTTTCCGGCGCGATCATCACCGAGCAGATTTTCCGGGTCAACGGTCTTGGCCAATTGCTGATCACCGCCATCCAGAGCGGCGACCTGCCGCTGGTGCAGACGCTGACCTTCATCTTCGCCGTGCTGATCGTACTCTTCAATCTTATTGCCGACGTGTTGTACGGCATTCTCGATCCGAGGATCCGCTATGACTGATGCGCCCACCCTCGCCACCCAGGCTAAAGCCGACCGCTCGCAATCCTTCAGCGCCCAGCTTTGGGGCCAGTTCCGCCGCCATACCGGCGGGGTGATCGGTCTTGTCGTCTTCGTGCTGATCGTTCTGGCCGTCTATGTCGGGCCGATGATCCACCGCGTCGATCCCAACAAGCTGAATATCCGCGACAAGAACCAGGGACCGTCCTGGGTCCACCCGTTCGGCACTGACAATCTCGGCCATGATCTGTTCGCACAGGTCCTGGCTGGCGGGCAGATCTCACTGGCGGTCGGCATGGTCGCCATGTTGATCTCGCTGTTTGTCGGCACGCTGGTCGGCGTCCTCTCCGGCTATTTCAAGCGGATCGATGGTCCGCTGATGCGCATCACCGACCTGTTCCTGGCCCTGCCGATCCTGCCGCTGCTGCTCGTCATCACCATGCTGTTTCGTGATGTGCTGCGCGCTGCCTTCGGCCCGGAAGCCGGGATTTTTATCCTGATCGTCTTCGTCATCGGTATCACCAGCTGGATGCACACCGCCCGCATCGTGCGCGGCGATGTGCTGACGGTGAAGAACCAGGAATTCGTGCTGGCCGCCAAAGCCAGTGGCATGCGCGAATACCGGGTGATTCTCAAGCATATCGTTCCCAATGTGCTCAGCTCCGTCATGGTCTCGGCCACACTCGGCATCGCCTCGGCGATCATCACGGAATCGGCCCTGAGCTTTCTCGGCCTCGGCTTCCCCTCCGACTTTCCGACCTGGGGCCGGTTGCTGTATGACGGTGTAAACTTCCTGCAAATCACCCCTGCCCGCGCCATCTGGCCGGGGCTGGCGATTTCACTGACCGTGCTCAGCGTCAACTATATCGGCGATGGCATCCGTGATGCACTCGATCCGCGCTCTATGAAGCGCTGATCTTTATCCGGTCAGGACGTTCATTCACTGCTGCGCGGCGATGAACGTCCTGAACCGGCTAAGGCTGAACAGGAAAAACACCAGGCCGATGCCGAAGGTCGCGGCAAACTGCGGCCAGACCACCTCGAAGCCAGCCCCGCGATAGAGAATGGCCTGCGAAAAGGCGACGAAATGGGTCGAGGGTGAGACCTGCATGGCGTTTTGCAACCATTGCGGCTGGCTTTCCAGCGGGGTGAACCCGCCCGACAGGATATTCATCGGCAAAGCGGTGAGAATGAACAGCAGCGCCAGTTGCGGCATGCTACGGGCCAGCGTCCCTAAAAACAGCCCGAAAGAAGTGACGAAGAACAGGTAGAGCGCCACGCCTGCCATGTAGAGCGTCATTGAACCGGTGATGTGCATGCCGAGCACCTTGACCAACACGGTGACGATGGCAAACAGCGTCATGACCAGAATGACCAGACCATTGGCCGCAAGCTTGCTGACCATGATTTCGACAGGCCTGACCGGCATGACCAACAGATGTTCCAGCGTCCCGTGTTCGCGTTCGCGCACCAAAGCGGCACCGGCCAGCAGGATGGCCAGCATGGTAATATTGTTGATCAGCGCCATCGTGCCGGAAAACCAATCCGAATTCAGCGATTGATTGAAGGCGAGCCGTGTTTCCACCGTCACCGCCTGACTGCTCGACACACCCACACGCTGGGCATAAAGCCCGACCTGTTGGCTGACGATCTGCTGGATGGTGCTGGAGCCTACACCTGCCTGCATCAACGCGGTCGCGTCGATCAGTAACTGCACCGAGGGACTGCGCCCCGAGAGAACATCGGCCTCAAAGCGTTCGGGAATATCCAGCACAAAGGTATAGCGCGCCTGATCCATGGCGCGGTCGACATCCTGGGGCGCGATTGCCACCGGCTTTTGAAAGCGCGGCGGCATCAAACCATCGAGAATGGAAGACGACAATTGTGACATATCGCGGTCCACCACGGCCAGCGTCGCATTGCGCAAATCGTGGGAAAGTCCAGTCGCCTGGGTATAGATCGCCAGGCTGAAGGCATAGATGACCATGGCCATCAGCACCTTGTCGCGCAAAAGCCCGATCAGTTCCTTGCGAAACAGGGCAGATACCGTACGAAGATCCATATCCCTTACCTTTCCTGCTTGCGCAGCAGCGACCAGCCGAGCCCGATAGCGCCAATCCAGAACAGGGCCAACGGCCAGACAAAGCCCATCAGCTCGACAAAGCCCAATCCCTTGGTGAAAGCCCCGACGCTGGCGCGCATGAAATAGGTGGTGGGAAACACCAGGCCGATGGCGTGGCCCATCCCCTGCAGCGACGACACCGGCTGCAACAGGCCGGAAAACTGCGTGCCGGGCATCATCGTGCCGATGGCGGTGACAAACAGGGCCGCCACCTGGGTCGAGGTGAAGGTCGAACTTAAAATACCGATCGAGGTCGTCGCCAGCACATAGACGAAAGCGGCGACCGATAGACCGGCAAGAGAGCCTTTCAACGGCACACCGAACAGCCAGACGGCCAGCAGGAACATCATCAGGAAGTTGATGAAGCCTATGGCCACATAGGGTAATTGCTTGCCCAGCAGAAATTCCAGCTTGGTCACCGGCGTCACGTAGAGATTGCTGATCGATCCCATTTCCTTTTCCGACACGACGCCAAGCGCCGTCAGGATCGACGGAATGAACACCAGCAGCAGGGCGATCACCGCTGGCACCATGGCATTCAGGCTGAGAAAAGCCTGGTTGTAGCGATAGCGCATTTCCACGCCAGCCACCGACCGGATCGTTCCGCCCGATTGACGGACAATCTCCTGCAAGAACCGCTGGTGAGCGCCCGAGACATAGCCGAGCGCCGTCTCCGCCCGAAACGGCATGGCACCATCCAGCATGGCCAGCACATTTGGCCGCTTGCCAGCCCGCAGGTCGGCGCCAAATTTCTCAGGTATATCCAGCGCCAGCATGATGTCATTGGCCTTCAGCCGCGACAACATCCCGGCTTCATCGGAGATGGACGGTTGCAAGGTGAAGGCGGAGGAGGCCGCATAGGCATCGATATAGGCCCTGCTTTCGGCACTCTGGTCGCGGTCGAGCACGGCAAACCGCAGGTGATCGACGTCCAGCGTCAGGCCGTAGCCAAAAATCAGCATCAGCAGCGCCGTGCCAGCCAGGGCGAAACCGAGCCGAATCTTGTCGCGCATCAGCTCCATCGCCTCGCGCCGCGCATAGGCCATCAGCCGGGCAGGCGAAAACCCCTTTTTTACCAGGGCGGCGGCAGAGTTCTCGGCCGCCGTCGCGGCACCGGCCTGCGGCTGGGTTGCTGCATCGGTCAGGCTTTCCTGCCGCCCTCCCGCCTTCATGTAGGCGATAAAGGCATCGTCCAGACTGGCACTGCCGGTCTGCTCTTTCAGCTCTTGTGGCGTACCGCTGGCAATCACCTTGCCCGCATGCATGAAGGCGATGCGGTCGCAGCGCTCGGCTTCGGCCATAAAATGGGTGGACACGAAAATTGTCACGCCGTTTTGCCGCGACTGTTCCACCAGATCATTCCAGAACCCATCACGCGCCAGCGGATCGACGCCGGATGTCGGCTCGTCGAGGATCAGGATATCCGGCTGGTGGATCAGCGCCACGGCCAGTTGCAGGCGCTGGCGCACCCCTAGCAGCAGATCGCTCGACAGGAACTGCAAATAGGGCTGAAGGCCGAATTCCTGTGCCAAGGTCTCGATCCGCGCCTTGGCCGCCTCCTCGGTCAGGTCGAAAATCGCCGCATGCAGGTTGAGATTCTGCTGCACCGTCAATTCGCCATAGAGGGAAAATCCCTGCGACATATAACCAACACGGCGGCGGGCATCGCCAGCACCCTTTTGGGCATCAACCGGCTGCCCGAACAGCTGCGCCTCGCCGCTACTGGCTGGCAAAAGCCCGGTCAGCATTTTCATGGTGGTCGATTTTCCGCAGCCATTCGAACCGAGGAAGCCGAAAATTTCGCCCTTGGGAATGCGGAAGCTGACATGATCAACGGCGGTAAAAACCCCGAATGACCGGGTCAGTTCCTTGGCCTCGATGGCAACCTCGCCCCGGTCCACGAAGGCAAGCCTGGGCGGCGGATCGCCATAGCCCTGTTTTGCCGCATCCGGCAGAAGCGCAATGAAGGCCTGTTCCAGGGTTTTCCGCCCGGTTTGTTGCAGCAGGGTCTCGCAGGTGCCATCCGCCAGAATACGGCCCTCATGGAGCAGAACCACGCGCTGGAACCGGCTCGCCTCGTCCATGTCTGATGTGGCGGTGATAATGGTCAGGCCGGGCCGCGAGGCCTGGATGCTCTCCACCAGATCCCAGAATTGCCGTCGTGACAAGGGATCGACACCGGTTGTCGGCTCATCGAGCAGCAGGAGATCGGGATCGTGCACCAGCGCGCAGCACAGGCCAAGCTTCTGCTTCATGCCACCCGACAGCTTGCCCATCAGCCGGTCACCGAACGGATCGAGCCCGGTCGACTTGAGCAGCCGGTCGATACGCCCGGCCCGTTCCGTCGCGCCCTGCCCGAACAGCCGACCGAAGAAATCGATGTTCTCACAGACCGTCAGGTTGGGATATAGATTGCGGCCCAGGCCCTGCGGCATATAGGCAATGCGCGGCTGCACATCCGTGCGCGCACCGGCGCTTGCCATATCCGCCCCAAGCGCCGTGATCCGGCCTTGCTGGATTTTCTTTGCGCCGGCCAGCAGTGCCAGAAGCGTGGATTTTCCCACTCCGTCCGGCCCGACCAGGGCGACCCGCGATCCCGCCTCGATGGTGAGGTCGATGGCGCTCAAGGCCTGGCGCTTGCCATAGAAATGGGACAGGCCTGCCAGTTCGACAGCGTTTTCCATAGCTGCCCCGCTTACGGCTTACTGGCGGAAGGTTGGGTATTCGAAGCCGAGGGGTCGAGAGGCGCTGTCGTCAGATCGGATTGCAGCCGATCCGGCCAAACCGCGGACGCATCGGTCTTCACATAGCCGAGACCGGTGATCCCGGTTTTGACCAGCGGCAGATATTGCTTCACCAGTTCCTTCGGTGCGCTGATCTTGACGCGGAACATCAACCTGTCGCGCTCGCTGCGGATCTCCACCTGTTTCGGCGTATATTGCGCTTGCGGCGAGACGAAGGACACCGTTCCGGGAATGGCCCGGTCCGGCAGAATATCAAGCAGGATACGGCCCTCGGCCCCGATTGCGGTTTTCGCAGCGTCCGCAGACGGAAGATAGATCGTCATATAAACATCCGACAGATCGAGCACCGTCAACACCTTGCCGCCCGCTGCCAGTACCTCGCCCGGCTCCGCAAGCCTGTAAAGCACCCGTCCGTCTTTCGGCGCCGTCAGCGTTGCATCGGCGATGGTCTGAGCAATGCGATCGGCCTCGGCCTTGGCATTGTCGATGGTCGCCTGCACGCTGTTCAGTGTGCTCTCAGCCGCCGAGACCGAGGCCTTGGCGCTATCGCGCGACAGCCGCTGGCTATCCACCGCCTGATCGGAGACGAAGCCCTTGCCAAGCAGGACAAGCTTGCGCTCAAGATCCTTGTCGGCCAGATCGAACTGGCTCTGCGCCTGTGACAGTTTGAAGGCCGAAGCATCGCGGCTCTGTTCGGCTTCGGCGATCTTGGCCTTTGCGGCGCGCAGCTGGCTTTGCAATTCCACCGTATCCATCCGCGCCAGGATCTGGCCCTTGGTGACAAGATCGCCCTCGCCAACCTCGACGGACACCAGCCGCCCGGCGCTTTTGCTGGCGATATCGACCTCGGTCGCCTCAATCCGGCCATTGCCCGTAACGATACCTGATGGCAGCGTATCGCCTCGTCCGAATTTCAAATACGCATAGGTGCCGCCGGATGCGGCAAGCAGAACGACAACGAAGGCAAGGGCGAGTTTCTGGGGCTTTTGCATGGACAGCTCAAATCTCGAAAAAGGGGCAAATCGCGCAGCAATCCAACGGTCGATCAAACCGTAAGGCACTAAATTCACTGTATAAACTTGTTACGAGCGCATTCAGGGTATAACGCTTTATGCGTCAAACTTACTTCCCTTTGCCGGTCCGTCCTTGATTGAAATCAAGTCGTCGGCAACACAGTCAGAAGGAGCATTCCGCATGAAGCCCGGCCCTCTCAACCTGCTCACGGATGTTGCCGGACTTTCGGTCGGTCATGCCACCGATCTGGCGCTCGGGTCCGGGGTGACAGTGATCGTCTTCGATCAACCGGCCACCGCATCCGGCTCGGTGCTGGGCGGTGCGCCCGGTGGGCGTGAAACGGGTTTGCTCGATCCGGCGCTGTCGATGGTCACCCAGGTCAATGCGCTGGTCCTGTCGGGCGGTTCCGCCTTTGGGCTGGATGCAGCGGGCGGCGTGCAGGCGGGCCTGCGCCAGATCGGCCAAGGATTTCCGGTCGGTGATATGAACGTCCCCATCGTGCCGCAGGCGATCCTGATGGATCTGCTGAATGGCGGCAACAAAGACTGGGGCCTTCATTCCCCCTACCGGGATATGGGCTATGAGGCCTTTCAGGCCCGCCGCCCAGGCCGCTTCGCGTTAGGAACAACCGGTGCCGGAACAGGCGCCACTACCGCCACCGTCAAGGGTGGGCTTGGTTCAGCCAGTGCCGTCTCCGCCAGCGGCCATACCGTAGCGGCCATCGTCGCCGTCAATGCGCTTGGCACGGCCACCATTGGCCGCTCGCGGCATTTCTGGGCCGCTCCTTTCGAGCAAGCGGATGAATTCGGCGGCCTCGGCATGCCCTCCTCCTTCAGCCCCGATGATAGTGCATTGCGTCTCAAAGGCCGTGACCCGATCGCCACCACCATTGGTGCCATTGTCACCGATGCCGTTTTGACCAAGGCCGAATGCCATCGCCTGTCGATCATGGCTCATGACGGGCTGGCGCGGGCGCTGCTGCCCGCCCATCTGCCCGCCGATGGCGACACGGTGTTTGCCGCCGCCACCGGCGCAAAACCATTGCCGGACCTTGCCAGCTTCATGGACCTCTGCCATCTCGCCACCCTCACCATGGCCCGCGCCATCGCCCGTGGCGTGTATGAAGCGCAAGCCCTGCCTTACGAGTGTTCGCAACCGGCTTGGCGTGATCTTGCCTTTTGATTTTCATCCCCTGACATAGAAGGGTCATCACAGAGATTTACACCGCACATATTGGGGTACGGCCCGAATCGGCTGAACCGTGTTATGTGAGAGAAAAAGCGGAGAGATCGGGATGGACATGAGCGGCAAGACACCTTCGAAACGCCTGGTCCTGACCAATGCCGCCATCATCCTTGCCGACCGCATACAGACCGGCACGGTGGAAATTGAAAACGGCCAGATCATTGCCATCGGCCCAATAACCCATGCCAGCGACGCCATCGACCTTGGCGGCGATATGCTGATCCCAGGCCTTGTCGATATCCACACCGACCATTTCGAAAAGCATGTCTTTCCCCGCCACCATGTCCGCTGGAACTATACGACGGCAGCCCTTGCCCATGACGCGCAAATCATCGGCGCCGGCATTACCACCGTGTTCGACAGCCTCTGCGTCGGTGCGGCGGAAGACGGCAGCGAGCGGGCAGAAATTCTCGGCCCAATGATCGAGGCGCTGGAAAAGGCACAACACGCTGGCATGTTGCGGGCCGAGCATTTCGTGCATCTGCGCTGCGAAGTGATCGATGAACAAACGCCTGCGCTGATGGAAGCCAATATTGGCCACGATCTGGTGCGCGTCGTCTCGGTCATGGAGCATCTGCCCGGCATCCGCCAGACGCGGGATCTCGACACCTATCTGGCCAAGGTCGCGAAATTACGCGGCGAAGCGCTTGCTGTGACCACGGCACGGGTTGCGGACCTGATCACCGCCAAGCAAGACATCGGCAACCGGATTCGCCCGCAGGTGGTGGACATCGCCAAGCGCCACAACAAGCCATTGCTCAGCCATGACGATACCGATATCGAGCATGTCGATCTCGCCGCTGACGAAGGCGTCTCGATCAGCGAATTTCCCTGCACGCTGGAGGCCGCCCGCGAAGCCCGCAAGCGTGGCATGCAGATCGTCGGCGGCGCACCGAATATCGTGCGCGGCGGCTCACAATCGGGCAATGTGGCAGTGCGTGATCTGCTGCTCGAAGGCCTCTGCGATATCCTTGCGTCCGATTACGTACCGCGCGCCCTGCTGGACGCCCCTTTCGCCATCGCCGCCGACCCTGACCTCGCCTACGACCTGCCCGCCGCCATCCGCATGGTCACCAAGACCCCGGCAGAAGCCGCTGGCCTGAACGACCGCGGCGAGATCGCACCGGGCAAACGCGCCGACCTCTTGCAAATTGGCCAGCACGGCGGCCATCCGTTCATCAGGCAGATCTGGCGAGAAGGGGTGCGGGTTGGGTGATGGCCAGTCACATTCGTCTTGCGGAAAAAGAAGATGCAGATGCCATTGCTTCGGTGTTCACACGGTCGCGATCCCTGCTTTCCTTCCTACCGAAGCTTCATAGCTCGGAAGAAGACCAGAACTTCATCGAACACGTCGTAATGAAGGAGAATACCGTTCTGGTCTCCATAGAAAATGGACGACTGTGCGGATTCATCGCGTTCGGCAACGAGTGGATCGAGCATCTCTACATTGATCCCAATCATACAGGGCAAGGAATCGGAGCTGATCTTTTACGAGCAGCGACTGCCGAAACCCGCACGTTCAAGCTCTGGACTTTCCAGAGAAATGAAGGAGCGAGACGCCTTTACGAACGCCATGGTTTCAAAATCGAGAGCATGACAGACGGTAGCGAAAATGAGGAAAAGGAACCGGACATCCTGTATGTCTGGTCAGGCGCGACAACCGCCTGAAGTCTTAGCTTTTGCGCCGAAACCCCTCACTCGCCACCATCAATTGCCGTGTATAATCCACCTGCACATCGCGTCGGCGTAGCGCTTCGACATCCATGACTTCCACCACCTGCCCGGTGCGCATCACCGCCAGCCGGTCGCACATATGGCTGATAACAGCCAGATCGTGGCTGACCATCAGGAAGGTCAGGCCACGATCCTTGCGGGCCTGTTCGAGGAGATTGAGGATTTCCGCCTGGATCGAGGCGTCGAGCGCCGAGGTCGGCTCATCCAGCAGCAGGATTTTCGGCTCGACGATCAAGGCGCGGGCAATGGCGATGCGCTGGCGCTGGCCGCCAGACAGCTGGTGCGAAAAGCGGAAGCGGAAGCCAGAGCCAAGACCAACCTCATCCAAAGCGCGGGCAATCCGGCTATCGACATCGGAAAATCCATGCACGGCCAAAGGCTCCAGCAGCAGCCGGTCTACCGTCTGGCGCGGATGCAGCGAGCCGTAAGGGTCCTGGAACACCATTTGTACGGTGCGATAAAAGCTTTTGTCGCGCCGCCTGCTATCATAGCTCTTGCCATCGACAGTCAGCTTGCCACTCTCAAAGGTATTCAGTCCGGCAATCGCCCGCAGCAGCGTCGATTTTCCCGAGCCGGATTCCCCAACCAGGCCAAAGCTCTCGCCCTGTTCAACGGCGATGCTGACACCATCCAGCGCCAGGAATTCGTCGAAGCGCACGGACATCTCTTCAACAATCAGGGCCTTGCTCATTGCGCCCACTCCACCTGACGCTGCAAGACCGGCAGCGGATGCTGGTTGCCTTCCAGGCGCGGCAGGCAATTCAGCAGGCCCTGAGTATAGGGGTGTTTGGCCTCGGACAGGTTGACCGCATTCAGTTCCTCAACAACACGGCCCGCATACATCACCAGCACCCGATCGCAGAACGAAGAGACCAGCCGCAAATCATGGCTGACAAAAATCAGCCCCATGCCACGCTCACGCACCAGCATGTCGAGAATATCGAGCACTTCCAGCTGCACCGTCACATCCAGCGCCGAGGTCGGTTCATCGGCAATCAGCAGTTCCGGCCCGCAGACCAGCATCATGGCGATCATTACTCGCTGGCCCATGCCGCCGGAAACCTCGTGCGGGTAAAGCGTAAACACCCGCTCCGGATCGCGGATCTGCACCGCGTCAAGCATGGCCAACGCCCTCTGCCGGGCTTGCTGTCCCGTCATTCTTTCATGGGTCAACAAGGTCTCGACGATCTGTTTGCCAATCGGCATAACCGGGTTCAGCGAATATTTCGGGTCCTGAAGGATCATCGCCATCCTCTTACCGCGCAACGCCCGGCGCTTTGATGCCGAAATCGCCAATAGATCGGTGTCGCCGAAATGGAGTTTATCGGCAGTTATCCGTGCATGGGCGGGGGTGAGACCCATGATTGCCCGTCCGGTCTGGGATTTGCCGGAGCCGGATTCGCCGACAATGCCCAGCCGTTCCTTGCCCAGTGTGAAGGACACGCCGCGCACCGCTTCCACCAGACCCGTGCGGGTCGGAAAACTGACCTTGAGATTGTCCACCGTCAGCAGCGCGCTCATTGTCCGGCCTCCTTCGGGTCGAGCGCATCGCGCAGGCCGTCACCCAGCAGGTTGAAGCCGAGACTGACGATCAGGATGGCAAAGCCCGGCATGGCAGCAACCCACCATTGATCGAGAATGAAGCGGCGGCCATCGGCAATCATCGCCCCCCATTCCGGCAGGGGCGGTTGGGCGCCAAGGCCCAGGAAACCGAGACCGGCTGCCGTCAGGATAATACCTGCCATATCAAGCGTGACGCGGACGATCAACGAAGACAGACAGAGCGGCATGATATGGCGCAGCACGATGCGAAAGGGCGAAGCGCCCATCAGCTTGACGGCAGAGATATAATCGGAATTGCGCACCGTCAGCGTTTCGGCCCGGGCGATGCGGGCATAAGGCGGCCAGGAGGTAACGGCAATCGCCAGAATGGCGTTTTCGATGCCGGGGCCGAGGGCTGCGACCAGCGCCAGAGCCAGAACGAGCTTCGGAAAGGCCAGGAAAATATCGGTCAGCCGCATCAGCACCGCATCCACCCAGCCGCCCGCATAACCAGCCACCGTGCCGACCAGCAGACCGATGGGTGCTGCAATGATGGCCACCAGCACCACCACCATCAATGTCAGCCTCGACCCGTAGATCAGCCGGGAATAGATGTCGCGTCCCTGGTCGTCGCTGCCGAGCCAGAAGCCGCCGGTACCGGGTGCCATCAATCGCGCATTGGCAAGATCGCCTTGCACCGGATTATGAGTGGCAAGCAGATTGGCGAAGGCGGCAACCAGAATGAGAGCGATAATGATGCCAAGGCCGAGCAATGCCAGCCGATTGGCCGAAAACTGCCGCCAGATCACATAGGCGCGTCCAAGCCGGGCCTGCCGGCGCGATTGGGGACGGTCCGACAGCAGCCAGTCGCGAAGGGACATATTATCTGAGGGCGTCGTCATCATCGGCTGCGCGTCCTCGGGTCAAGGGTCTTGTAGAGGAGATCCGACAGGATGTTGATGGCGATGAACACCGAACCGATAATGATGGTTCCGCCAAGCACCGCATTCATATCGGCATTTTGCAGCGAATTTGTAATGTAAAGGCCGATGCCCGGCCAGGAGAAGATTGTCTCAGTCAGCACCGAGCCTTCCAACAGGCCTGCATAGGACAGGGCGATCACCGTCAGCAGCGGCACAGCAGCATTGCGCAAGGCGTGGAACCAGATGATCCGGCTTTCGGACAGGCCCTTGGCGCGAGCCGCGACGATATATTCCTGCGACAACTCGTTGAGCATGAAAGAGCGGGTCATGCGGCTGATATAGGCGAGTGAGAAATAGCCGAGCAGCGCGCCGGGCAGGATGATATGGCGAAACAGATCCCAGAGGATCTCCCATTGGCCCTGCATGGCCGCATCAAGCAGGTAGAAACCGGTGACGGGTATCAGGTCATATTCATAGACCACGTCCATCCGCCCGGGATAGGCCACCCATTGCAGCTTGGCATAGAAAAACAGCAGCGCCAAAAGGCCGAGCCAGAAGATCGGCACGGAATAGCCGATCAAACCGATGACTCGGACAATCTGGTCCGCGAGGCTTCCACGCTTGACAGCGGCCAGAACACCCAAGGGAAGGCCAATCACGGCGCCGATGATCGTACCGACCGTGGCGAGTTCAACAGTTGCCGGAAAAAACCGGGCGATATCGGTCATGACAGGATTGGTCGTCAGAACCGACGTGCCAAAATCACCCGAGAGCACTTGTTTTATATAGACGAAGAACTGGTAATAGAGCGGTTGATCCAGCCCCATTGCCCGGCGCGTCTGTTCTACGACCGCCTGCGGCGCACGGTCCCCCAGAACAGCAAGAACCGGATCGATCGGGATCACCCGACCGATGAAGAACGTCACCGCCAGAAGGCCGAGATACGTCGTCGCAACAGTCACGAAAAATCCCGCAACGGCCTTCAAACGCTTAAACTGCCGGTCGCGCCTGCGACCGGCTGATGCTTGTGTTGTGGTGAGAGCCAAGAGCCCTGCTCCTGCTCAATCCTTGGAAATCAAGTTTTTGAAGTTACTGTCGAAGGTTGGGCCAAGCTTATAATTCTGAACACTGGCTCTATAGCCGGCAATTTCCGTCTTTTGATAGATGATCACAAACGGACCGTCGGCCAGAACCTTGCGCTGCAAGTCTTCATACATTGCCTTGCGCTTCGGCGTGTCACGCTCCAGCAACGCTTCGCTGGTTTCCTTGGTCAATTCAGGCACATCCCACGCATTGCGCCAGGCGAGTGTCTTGGATTTCGGCGTGTCGGAATTATCAGGATTGCTGGTAAAGGTTTCGGCATTGGAATGCGGGTCCCAATAATCAGCACCCCAATCCCCGATATAGATGTCATGATTACGGGCGCGGTATTTGGTCAGCGTCTGCTTACCGTCTCCCTGGATGAGCTCCAGCGTAATGCCCGCCTGCGCGAAGGTTTGCTGCATGGATTGGGCGATGCTGGTCATCGGCTCGATGGAGCGCACATCCATGGTGACTTTGAAGCCATCCTTGAGGCCAGCCTTTTCCAGCAGTTCTTTGGCTTTCGCAACATTCAGCTTGTAGGGCTGATCATCGATGGAACCCAGAATGCCCTTGGGCAGAAAGGATTCATGTACTGTGCCGACGCCCTTGATGAGCGTTGCGCCGATGGCATCGTAATCGACAAGATATTTGATCGCTTGGCGGACTTCCGGCTTGGAGAGATACTGGTTCTTCTGGTTGAGACCAAGATAATAGACGGTACCCTTCTGGGCAGAGTCTGTCTTGATGGCCTTGGCATTGCCAATCGCGGCAAAGTCCGTGGGCGAAAGATTACGTGCCACATCGACATCACCGGCTTCCAGCGCCAGGCGTTGCCCTGAGCTTTCCTTGAGGAAGCGGTAGATGACCCGCTTCAGCTTGGCCTTTTCACCATAATAGTTATCATTGCGCTCCAGCACGACCAATTCATTGGCACGCCATTCGCGCAGTTTGAAAGGACCGGAGCCAGCGTAATTGGTCTTCAACCAACCATTGCCGAAATCGGTATCATAGGGATAATCCTTGGAAACCGTCACGGCTGCCGCGTGGCTCTGGACCAGCTTCTTGTCGACGATGGCACCAACAGTCGCCGTCAGGCAGTTCAGCACGAAGCTGGTCGCGTAAGGCTTGTCCACCTTGAACTGGAAAGTCGAGGCATCGATTGCCTTGGCATTTTCTGCCACGTTCTCGCCACTCAGGCCGAATTGCTGAAGGATGAACGCCGGGTTCTTGTTGAGCTTGACGGCCCGTTCAAAAGAATAGGCCACATCTTCCGCAGTGATCGGATTGCCGGAGGCGAATTTGATGCCAGACTTGATCTTAAACGTATAGGTCAGGCCGTCTTCAGAAGCACTCCAGCTTTCCGCAATGCCCGGTGCCACGGTCGACGTGTCGGCAATGTTCAGCTTTACCAGCGTATCATAGGTATTGCCGGTGACTTCTGCGGCGGAGATTTCGAAAGCTTCGCCCGGGTCCAAGGTGATGATGTCGTCAAAAGCCCAGGCCTCGACCAGCGTATCTTTCGGCGTGGCGGCAAAGGCGCGAGGCACGCCCGTAACTCCCAGCGCCAGAACAGCACTGGCCGTCGTCATCAGCCTGCGGCGCGTCAATGTCATGGTCATGGTCCCGTCCCCTTTTTTTGAAAGTCAATGATTGCCGACTAACGCCGGATTTATTCGCCCCAGGCCGTCCCCAGCACACGCAGCCAGTTTTCACGGGCAATCTTAGCGATATCTGCATCACCGTATCCAGCCGATTGCAACGCTTCAAGCAACCTCTGGTTCCCACCGGCATCGCCGATTGCACCGGGTACGGTGCAACCATCGAAATCGGAGCCGAGGCCGACGCAATCGATACCCATGCGTTCGACCATATAGTCGATATGGCGCACCATGTCCGACAGCGGGGTCTCGGCAAAATCGCGGGCATCAGCGCGCAACATGGTCACGGCGTAATTCAAACCGGCGATGCCCTTGCGCTCGCGGATCGCGTCCATCTGCCGATCCGTCAAGTTGCGCGCCACCGGTGTCAGCGCGTGCGCATTGGAATGGCTGGCGATTAATGGCTTGTCGGAGGTTTTCGCCACGTCCCAGAAGCCCTTTTCGGTAATGTGGGCAAGGTCGAGGGCAATGCCCAGCCGGTCGCAGGCTTTCACAAGCTCAAAGCCAAGCGTCGTCAGACCCGGCCCGGTATCCGGCGACATTGGGAAGGCGAAGGGAACGCCATGGCCGAAAATGTTAGGACGGCTCCAGACCGGACCAAGCGTGCGCAGGCCCGCCTGGTAAAACACCTCAAGGGCGGCCAGATCGGCATCGATGGCCTCGCAGCCTTCCATATGCAGTACAGCGGCAAAGACACCCTCCGCCATTGCAGCGCGAATATCCGATGTCGAGCGACACAGCCGCCAGCCACCAGCCCGCTCGAGCCGCAGCGCAATGGCAGCCATCTGCAAGGCGACGTCGAGTGAGGATGCGCGCGCCAGGGGCTTATCAACAGGCGTATTGTAATGGCCCTTGTCATCCGGTTCGGTCAGCACGAACTCACCGTCGGAGGGAATATAAATCGCGCAGAGACCACCGCCAAGGCCGCCACGGCGGGCGCGTGGCGCATCGATATGACCTTCCCGTGTGCCATCGATGAATTGCCGCACCGGATCGACGCCCGCTGCATGAGCCCTCCACAAGCGCAGGAGGACATCATTATGCCCGTCGAAAACCAATTGCATGAACACTCACCTTCTGACGCATTGCGACTGGCCAGTCCTTTTTGTCAAAAGCCGCAAGCCCATGACAAAAAAGGGAAATATCACCAATCTCCTATTCTAGGTGCAGAGTAGAATCAAAAGCTGCAAGGGTTCAAGCGAAAATCATTTGCATCGCAATACAAAGAAGCGAGCATTCTTGCGACATTGGTTTTCGGACACGGCTTTTCGCGTATCCGTCGGCCAAGGGTGTTTTGAGGAGATGTTTTCAGGGGATATTCTCAATCTTCACCAAGGCGCCCCGCTTGCGGATCACCTGAGCGGACACGGCAGCCCCTTGCGCCAATGCCTCAGCCATCGCGACACCCGAAAGGCGGGCCGAGAGGAAACCGGCATTAAAACTGTCGCCAGCCGCCGTCGTATCGACGAGATCAGCAACCGGCACGGGATCGAATGTCACTGGCCCTTCCGTGGCGTCAAAGGCATGCACACGGCCCGCGCCATTCTTGACCACCACGGTTGCCGCACCCGCTTTTCGGTAGCGCACGATCGTCGCCTCTGGCGTAGCATCGTTGAAATTCGGCCCATCCTCGTCAAAGGACGGCAGGACGATATCGGCAACCTCGGCCGCCTGCGAAACCGCATTGCACATGCTGTCACGATCCGGCCAAAGCCGGGCGCGCATATTGGGATCGAAAACAATCAGACTTCCGGCATCGCGTGCCTGCGCCAGAACCTCCAGCAATTGCTGGCGGCTCATTGGGGACAGGATGGCAAGGGTAATCCCGGAAAACAGGATGAGATCGCGGCCCTGTACGGCCTCTAAAAGAAACTGACGATCGTCTGCCAGACGCTTGGCGGCGGACTGGCCGCGCCAATAGCTGAAACTGCGCTCGCCATTGGCAAGCTCGATCATATAAAGCCCGACCGTCGCATCCTCCAGACGGCGCAAATGCCCTGTGCCTATACCCGCCGCTTGCATGAAGGTGAGCATGGCTTGCGAAATACCATCGACGCCGATGGCCGAGCAGTAATCCACCACGTCGTCAGCGCCCAAAAGACGGCGCAGGTACCAGGCAGTGTTGAATGTATCGCCAGCAAAATTGCGATGATAGGCACCGTCTTCGCGAGGCGCCATTTCCACCATGCATTCGCCGATGGTCAAAATCCGTCTGTTGCTCATCTTATCCTGCCATTGTCATTCAGTCGCAAAATACTGGCCGTGGCTTTCCCTGATCCGGCTGATGATCGATAGGATGCGTGACAGATGAACACGCATGTTGGCGGCGGCGCGGTCGCCATCACGTGCCTTCAACGCAGCCATGATCTCGATATGGTCGTCAATGGCGCTTTGAGCGCCAAAAGCCAGGCTGAGATAACGGATCCGGTCCATATGCGCCTTGCTGTCGCGGATCAGCGCCCAGGCGAAGTCGTGGCCCGACATCTTGCAGATCTGCCGGTGAAACTCGTCATCCAACTCATGAAACAGCATCTTGTCGCCAGCGTCCATGGCCTTGATCTGCCGCTGCACCAATTCGTCCAGCGCCGCGATCTGCTCTTCACTCAAACGCTCGGCGGCGGCCCGCACGGTTTCCATTTCCAGCGCTGTGCGGATGAAACGGGCCTGCAAGACCCCGCGTTCAGAAATATGCGTCACCACGGTTGCCCGTTGTGGGCGGATCATTAGAAATCCCTGCTGGGACAGGCGATAGAAGGCGTCGCGTACCGGTTGGCGAGACACACCCATCTGCTTGGCAACATCCACTTCCGACAATTTTGCCCCCGGCGGCAGCTCCAGTTCAACCACCTGCCGGTATAACAGCTCGAAAACCTGCTCAGTGACCGAAGGTTGCCGCTGAACGTCCAGCGTGCGCACATTGACCGTATCAATCATCCCACCCTCCGATTACCACCGCCATTTCCACTCCATTACGTCTTCGCCCCACCAGAGGCCGGAGATCACTCCCCGGACCGCATTGACACAATTTGCATACTAACATATTAGATTGGCGGCGGAATGCAATTGCGTTTCGCCACCACTGTCGTCGCCCAGGCCATCGATCAAAAGACGATGGCCAATGCAAGGGGCGGCAGTTGTTTTAGGCCATAATACGCCGGATCGAAATCGGCTTGCGATATTATGCGCTATTAGAATTACGGGGCGCACGCGGAGACCACGGCATTGCTTCATCCAGACAGGCTTTTCCCCCTTGACCCCTCGGCACGCACGCTGGCGCGCACGCTGTATGACACGGTCCGCGACCTGCCCATCGTCAGTCCGCATGGTCATACCGACCCACGCTGGTTTGCCGAAAATGAAGCGTTTCCCGATCCGGCCCAGCTGTTCGTGGTGCCGGACCATTATGTGTTCCGCATGCTCTATTCCCAGGGCATCGACCTTACCGCGCTTGGCGTGCCACGTGTCGATGGCGGGATGACGGAAACCGATGGCCGCAAGATCTGGCGGCTGTTTGCCGGAAACTTCCACCTGTTTCGCGCCACGCCCAGCCGCATGTGGCTGGACCATGCTTTTGAGGATGTGTTCGGCCTCACGACCCGGCTGTCGGCGAAGACGGCGGACCAGACCTATGACCATATCGCCGATTGCCTGACAAAGCCGGAATTTCGCCCCCGCGCCCTGTTCGAACGCTTCAACATCGAAGTGATCGCCACCACGGAAAGCCCGCTGGATGAGCTGAAATGGCATGAGGCGATCCGCGCCTCCGGCTGGAATGGCCGCGTCGTCACCGCCTATCGGCCCGATCCGGTGGTCGATCCGCAGTTTGAGGGCTTTGCCAGCAATATCGAGCGGTTCGGGCAATTGGCGGGTGTTGATGCCACCAGCTGGAGCGGCTATCTGGAAGCGCATCGCAACCGCCGCGCGTTCTTCAAATCCTATGGCGCCACCAGTTCCGACCACGGCCATCCGACGGCCCGGACCGAGGATCTTCCTCAGGATCAGGCCAAGGCGCTGTTCGACAAGGCGCTGACCGGGCGGATTACCCCCGAAGAAGCCGATGCCTTCCGTGGCCACATGCTGACGGAAATGGCCAGGATGAGCCTGGAAGACGGGTTGGTGCTGCAAATCCATCCCGGTTCCTACCGCAACCATTCCTCAGGCATCATGGCAAAACATGGCCGCGACAAGGGCTTCGATATCCCGACCCGCACCGATTACGTCCGGGCGCTGAAGCCGCTTCTGGATGCGGTCGGCATGGAAAAGGATCTAACGGTCATTCTCTTCACGCTGGACGAAACCAGCTATTCACGTGAACTGGCACCGCTGGCCGGGGCTTATCCGGCCCTGAAGCTCGGCCCCGCCTGGTGGTTCTTCGACAGCCCTGACGGTATGCGCCGCTTCCGCGAGACGACGACCGAGACCGCCGGTTTCTACAATACCGTCGGCTTCAACGACGATACCCGCGCCTTCTGCTCGATCCCGGCCCGCCATGATGTGGCCCGGCGGGTGGATTGCGCCTATCTGGCCGAACTGGTGCTGACGGGCCGTCTGGAGGAGGACGAAGCCCGCGAGCTGGCTGGCGATCTCGCCTATGGACTGGCGAAAAAGGCCTATCGGCTCTGATTGGGTTATAGCAGCGAGGGGAGGATCAGTGAGCGATGGAAACGCAGTTCGTTAGACCGTTCCCGCCCGTGGATGCGGGCCATGGCGTCACCCGCCAGGTCCTGGCCGACAGCCCTGAGCTTATGGTGGTCAAGTTCAGTTTCAGCGATGGCGCGCAGGGTGCGCGCCATAACCATCCTCATCTGCAATCAACCTTTGTCCAATCCGGCCAGTTCGAATTTTTCGTCGGCGACGAGACGTTCACGGTCGGTCCAGGCGACAGTTTCGTTATTCCTTCCCTTGCCTTTCACGGCTGCCGGGCCATCGAGCCCGGCGTGCTGATCGACACATTCACGCCCCGGCGTGACGATTTTCTTTGATATTTGAGGAGTTAAGCCATGCTGACCGTTGAAACCCGCCACGCCATCGACCCGCAGACCGCCAAAAGCTTCGACACCACGGCCCTGCGCCAGCATTTCCATGTCGGCGGCATTTTTGCGGAGGGCGAAATCCGGCTGATCTATACCCATTACGACCGGATGATCGTCGGTGGTGCGGTGCCAGGTGGCGCTTCGCTGGTGCTTGACCATGTGAAGGAATGCGGCACCGCCTCCATTCTCGACCGGCGCGAACTTGTCGTCGTCAACATCGGCGGCACCGGCACGGTCGAGGCGGATGCCACCTATGAAATGGGCAAGGGCGACATGCTCTATCTCGGCATGGGCGCGGGCAAGATCAGTTTTTCAGGCGCTGGCCGTTTCTACATTCTGTCGGCTCCGGCCCATCACACCTATCCGTCGCGCCTCATCAAGATTGAGGAAGCCGCCAATGTGACGCTCGGTTCGCAGGCGACCTCCAACGAGCGCACCATCTACCAGTTCGTGCATCCCGACGTGATGAAGGCCTGCCAGCTGGTGGTCGGCATGACCAAGCTGGCCCCCGGCTCCGTCTGGAACACCATGCCCGCCCATGTCCATGACCGGCGCATGGAGGCCTATCTCTATTTCGACCTGCCGGAAGGCCAGCGCGCCTTCCATATGATGGGCGAGCCGGATGAGACCCGGCATCTGGTGTTGAAAAACGAGGAAGGCGCGATTTCGCCGCCCTGGTCGATCCATTCGGGCGCAGGCACCGCCAACTATACCTTCATCTGGGCGATGGCCGGTGACAATGTCGATTACAAAGATGTCGAAGTGGTCTCGATGGAGACGCTGAAGTGAGCGATCTGTTTTCCCTCAAGGGCAAGACGGCGCTGGTGACGGGCGCCAATACCGGCATAGGTCAGGCCATTGCCCTGTCGCTTGCCGGAGCTGGCGCCAGCGTGATTTGTGCGGGCCGCTCTCCGGTAACGGAAACTGTCGAGCAGATCACCAATGTTGGCGGCAAGGCCTCCGGCCTCACCCTCGACCTCTCCGACCCGATGGCCGGGCGCGGCATTTTCGAGGATCTCGGCCCCGTCGATATTCTCGTCAACAATGCCGGTATCATCCGCCGCGCCGATGCGGTGGATTTCACCGAGGCCGATTGGGACGCGGTGATGGATGTCAACCTGAAGGCGGTGTTCTTCCTCTGCCAGGCCTTTGCCAAAGCCTTGTTTGCCCGCGACGCAGGCGGCAAGATCGTCAATATTGCCTCGATGCTATCCTTCCAGGGCGGTATCCGGGTGCCATCCTATACGGCGTCTAAAAGTGGTGTTGCCGGGCTGACCAAGCTGCTCGCCAACGAATGGGCGGCCAAGGGCATCAATGTCAACGCCATTGCCCCCGGCTATATCGAAACCAACAATACCGAGGCGCTGCGCAATGACGCGGCCCGCAACAAGGCCATTCTAGAGCGCATTCCGGCTGGTCGCTGGGGCGAGGCCGAAGACATTGGCGGGGCTGCGGTATTTCTTTCCTCAAGGGCGGCCAAATATATCCATGGTGCCATTCTCAATGTCGATGGAGGCTGGCTTGCCCGCTGATATGTCCGCCAATCCGCAACGGCTTCACCGCCCCGATGGCACCAGACCGCAGACGGGCATTGTCCATCTCGGGCTTGGCGCCTTCTACCGCGCCCATGGAGCGATCTATATCGAACAGGCCATGGAGAAATCCGGCGGGGACTGGGGCATCGTTGGCGTCAGCCTGATGCGGCCCGACCAGCGCGATGCGCTCGCCCCCCAGGATTTCGCCTATACCGCCGTTGAGCTTGGGCCGAATGGCGAAACGCCGCATATGATCGTCGTGATCAACGATGTGCTGGTGGCACGGGAGAATCCGAAAACCGTGATCGACGCGATGAGCGATCCGGCTGTGCGGATCGTCAGCCTGACGGTAACGGAAAAAGGCTATTGCCACGAACCCTCCACCGGCAAACTGAACCGAGGCCATCCCGACATCCAGCATGATTTGGCCCATCCCGAAGCCCCCGTCTCCGCCCTCGGCTTTCTGGTGCGGGCGCTGGAAAAGCGCCATGCGGCGGGCCTGCGTCCGTTCACGGTGCTGTGCTGCGACAACCTGCCGGAAAACGGCAAGGTGGTGCGTGGCGTCGTGCTGGAGCTTGCCGGGCTGATCTCATCCGATCTTCAAGGCTGGATTGCCAGCGAAGGTGCCTTTCCCTCGACCATGGTGGACCGGATCGTGCCGGCTACCAAACCGGAGGATATCGACCGGCTGGCGCAGATCACCGGCGTGCTGGATCTTTCCCCCGTCATGCATGAGCCTTTCCGGCAATGGGTGGTGGAAGACCATTTTGTCGATGGTGCAAGACCGGATCTCGGGGCCGTCGGCGTCGAACTGGTCGAGGATGTGACGCCGTTCGAGCACATGAAGCTGCGCTGCCTGAACGGCACCCACTCCTCGCTTGCCTATCTCGGCTATCTCGCCGGTCACGAAACCATTGCCCAGACGGTAGCCGATCCGGTCTTTGCCCGGTTCTGCAAAATGCTGTGGGACACGGAAATCACCCCCGGCCTGAAAGCTCCACCGGGCGTGAGCCTTAGCGATTATACAGCTGCGCTGTTTGACCGTTACGCCAATCCCGCCATCCGCCACCGCACCTGGCAGATTGCCATGGACGGATCGCAGAAGCTGCCGCAACGAATTCTCGGCACTCTGACGGAGAACTTCGCGGCCAACCGGCCGATCAAGGGATTGGCTTTGGCCGTTGCCGCCTGGATGCGCTATGTTGGCGGCGTGGATGAAAAAGGCGACACCATTGACGTTCGCGACCCGCTGGCCGCACGATTGAAAAGCTTGAGCGACGGCGCAGCCGAGCCTGCCAACAAGGTAGCGGCCCTGTTGTCGGTGCGCGAGATTTTCCCTGCACTGCTGGCCGATAACCCAACCTTCCGCAATGCGCTGACGACAGCTTATCAAAGCCTTGTGACCAAGGGCGCGCGACAGACGATAGAGGATTTGAACCGATGAAAGAGAGCTGGCGCTGGTACGGCCCCTTTGACCGCATTACCCTGGCCGAGGTCGCCCAGACCGGTGCCTCCGGCATCGTCAACGCGCTGCACGAAATTCCCTATGGTGAGGTCTGGGGCAGCGATGCCATTGCGGCGCGCCGCGACGAAATCGCCAATAGCGGCTTGGGCCTGACCTGGAATGTGGTGGAAAGCCTGCCGATCCATGAGGATATCAAGCGGGGCGAAGGTGATCTTGAGCGGCTGTTTAGCAATTATCGCCAGTCGATGAAAAACCTGGCCGACGCCGGTATCTATACGATTTGCTATAATTTCATGCCATTGCTCGACTGGACCCGCACCCAGCTGGATGCGCCGGTGGCACGTGGCGGCACCGCCCTGCGGTTTTCCGAACCGCATATGGCCGCCTTTGAGATCCATATGCTGGAGCGCGACGGTGCTGAAAATGACTATTCGCCAGAGGTGCGCGAAGCCGCCAAGGCCTGGTTCGACGCCTCCAGCGAAGGCTTGCGGCAGAACCTGTTGAACAGCATCATGTCCGGCCTGCCCGGTGCCTTCGACCGCTACGATATCCGTGGGTTGCGCGAGGCACTGAAGCGCTATCACGGCATCAGCCGCGATGAGATCCGCGCCAATTACGCCCGCTTCCTCGCCGAAGTCATCCCGACGGCAGAAGAGCTTGGCATGCGGTTTTGCGTGCATCCCGACGATCCGCCGCGCGATATTCTCGGCCTGCCGCGCATCGTCTCCTGCGAAGACGACATTGCCTGGATCATGGAACAGCAACCGGCCCTTGCCAACGGCCTGACGCTGTGCGCGGGCTCGCTGGGGGCCAATCCAAAAAACGATATTCCGGCCATTGCCGCACGCTTTGCCGAGCGCATCCATTTTGCCCATCTGCGCAATGTGGCCAAGGAGAAGGACGGTTCCTTCCAGGAGGCCGCGCATCTGGATGGCGATACCGACATGGTGACGCTGATTGCCGTGCTGATTGCCGAAGAGCGCCGCCGCAAGGTAGACGGTCGCGCCGATTTCGACATTCCCTTCCGGCCTGATCATGGCCACGAATTGCTTGACGATGTCAGCCGCGGCACCCATCCCGGCTATCCGCTGGTCGGGCGCCTGCGCGGGCTGGCGGAACTGCGCGGGGTCATTCGCGCCCTCTCTCATGGACATGTCCATTATGGCTGAAGGCACAGGGACAGTGCTGCTGCACCCGGATGACACCGTTGCCATCCTGACCAATCCCGCCCCGGCAGGCGCGCAGCCGCTTGGATTTGGCGCGGCCCTCGATCATCCGGTGGCGCGTGGCCACAAGATTGCCCGGCAGGATATGGATGCGGGTGGCAATATCATCAAGTTCGGACAGGTGATTGGCTATGCCAGCCGCCCGATCCGGGCGGGTGAGCATGTGCATATCGACAACTGTGCCTTCGGCGCCCATGACCAGCATTATGAGGTGGGTGCCGATTACCAGAAGGCGCTAGCCGCAATTCCCATTGTTAAGCCCGAGACATTCATGGGCTATCGCCGGGCGAATGGACAGGCGGGAACGCGCAATTTCATCGCCATCTGCGCCACCGTCAACTGTTCCGCCACCGTTATCCGGCGCGCTGCCGATGACATCAATCGCTCCGGCATTCTCAATGATTACCCCAATATCGACGGGGTCGCCGCCTTTGCCCATGGCACCGGCTGCGGCATGGATGCGGGCGGCGAAGGGGCGGATATTCTGCAACGGGTGCTCTGGGGCTATGCCACTCATCCCAATGTCGGCGCTGCGGTTTTTGTCGGCCTGGGTTGCGAAGTCATGCAACTCGCCCGGATGAAAATGCTCTATGGTGGCAATGACGAAAGCCGGTTCTTCGGCCTGACCATTCAAGACAGTGGCGGCACCGCTGCGACCATCAAGCATCTGATCGAGCATATCAAATCCATCCTGCCCGTAGTCAATGCCATCCAGCGCCAGCCGATTCCGGCCTCGGAACTGAAACTGGCGCTGCAATGCGGCGGCTCGGACGGCTTTTCCGGCATCACCGCCAATCCGGCGCTCGGCATCGCTTCCGACCTGCTGGTCGGCCTGGGCGGCACGGTGGTTCTTTCGGAAACACCTGAGATCTACGGTGCCGAACAATTGCTGCTGCGCCGCGCCGCATCAAGCGAGATCGGCGAAAAGCTGATCGCCCGGATTCGCTGGTGGGAAGACTATACAAAAATGAACCGGGGCTCGATGGACAACAATCCAAGCCCCGGCAACAAACTGGGCGGGCTGACCACCATTCTGGAAAAATCCCTCGGCGCATCCGCCAAGGCAGGCAGCACGCCGCTGACCGACGTGTTGAACTATGCCGAACGGATCGAAACCCCCGGCTTCGTCTTCATGGACACCCCCGGCTACGACCCGGTCTCCGCCACCGGCCAGATCGCTGGCGGCGCGCAAATGCTGGTCTTCACCACCGGACGGGGCTCCGCCTTCGGCTCTAAGCCCACCCCCACCATCAAGCTTGCCACCAACAGTAAATTGTTTGAAGATATGCCTGACGACATGGACCTCAACTGCGGTGATATCATCAGCGCTGGTGTATCGATTGCGCAAAAGGGGCGGGAGATTCTCGATCTCGTGCTGGCCTCGGCTTCGGGGCAGAAGACCAAGTCAGAGATTTTGGGGCTGGGGGATAACGAATTTGTGCCTTGGCAGGTTGGGGCGGTGATGTGAGTTTATATTGCGGACAAATAAGACTGAATGATCCGGACAAGCTCATTTCTGACGTCTACGGTCTGCAAGGTTCCGCGCCGTGCAGCATTATGGACAATGCCGTCTACAGCATCGGACAGAACGATTCCTGCTGTCTGATTGTCAATGTCATTTTTGCCTGAGCGATACGTGGTCACGGCGGCGCTGTAGTATCCAAGATACTCCTTTTCAAAAGCGCTGGCTGGGTCTCGGAATGTTTCAGACACCGGTGCTTCGTCGAGCAAAACCCTGTGCAAACCCGGATGCGTACTATGGATGGCAATAACCCCATCCACCAATTCCTCAACAAAGCGGGGAAGCGTCAAACCCTGCTCCAAAACACTCTTCAACACGGTGCGACAATCCTCAAGGTGACGATCGCGAATAGAATCGATCAATGAATGCTTGTCGGGGAAATACTGATAGTAGGACCCTACGCTCACACCCGCTGCTTCAGCAATTTTATTGGTGGTAAAACCAGCCCAACCGTGATCGCTCAAAATACGAGCAGCAGCCTCAATGATCGCATCCACTGTTGCCTTGGAGCGCGCCTGTACCGGTCGCTTGCGCATCACGTGTTTCGCTTTTTCAATGCGAGTAGACAAGGGAGCCTCACCAAACAAGAATGTGAGTATATTACTCGCATTTTTGACATTGCAAAGGAGGCATTCAATGCACCATCAACTCAGCAGCTTTTTCCGTTACCAAAGCTGGGCCAATGCAGAATTTTTCGACAAACTGGCACTTATGGACCGGACACAGCACGAGCAGGCCTACGATCAAGCACGTCGACTGATGAACCATAACTATGTGGTGGCGCAAATATTTGCGGGGCATCTTGTTGGTCGCCCACATGGTTACACCTCGGACAATACCGATGAAACACCCTCGCTGGAAGAGTTACGCAAAGCCGTCACAACATCAGACCAATGGTATCTTGATTATGTGACGAGTATTACTGCCGATCAACTCCTTGAAAAGATAGCGTTTTCCTTCACTGACGGTGACAAAGGCACCATGACGCGGGAAGAAATGCTCACCCATGTCGTCATCCATGGCGGCTATCATCGGGGTGAAGTTGGTCGCATCCTCTCACAGGCATCTGCTCCATTGCCATGGGATACATTTGCCGTGTTTCTGCATCAAACCGAGCCGGAACGGCGGCATCACAAAAAACTGGAAATGGCCACTTGAACGTAAAAAGCCGGGCGTTTCCACCCGGCTTTCCATCTCACAAACCTACCAGATCTTACTTAATCATCGGCAGCAATTCACTCACCGACTTCTTCGCATCGCCATAGAACATCCGCGTATTTTCCTTATAAAACAGCGGATTCTCGATGCCGGAATAGCCGGTGCCTTGGCCGCGCTTGGACACGAACACCTGCTTGGCTTTCCACACCTGCAAGACAGGCATGCCGGCGATCGGGCTGTTGGGGTCTTCTTCGGCAGCTGGGTTGACGATGTCGTTGGAGCCGATGACGATTACGACGTCGGTGCTTGGGAAATCGTCGTTGATCTCGTCCATTTCCATGACGATGTCATAGGGCACCTTGGCTTCGGCCAAGAGCACGTTCATATGGCCAGGCAAACGGCCTGCGACCGGATGGATGGCAAAACGCACGTTCTTGCCAGCGTCACGCAGTTTGCGGGTGAGTTCTGACACAGCCTGCTGGGCCTGTGCCACCGCCATGCCGTAGCCGGGCACAATGATCACGCTTTCAGCCTCGTTCAGCGCATTGGCCACGCCTTCTGCATCGATGGCCACCTGTTCGCCCTCGATTTCCATCGCCGGGCCGGTCGTACCACCGAAACCACCGAGGATGACCGAGATGAAGGACCGGTTCATCGCCTTGCACATGATATAAGACAGGATCGCGCCTGACGAGCCGACGAGAGCACCGGTCACGATCAGCAGGTCATTGCCCAGCGTAAAGCCGATGGCCGCTGCCGCCCAGCCGGAATAGCTGTTCAGCATCGACACCACCACCGGCATATCGGCACCGCCAATCCCCATGATCAGGTGATAGCCGATGAAGAAGGCCAGAAGCGTCATCAGCACCAGCGCCCAGGCACCAGCTCCGTAAAAATAAGCGATCAACAGCAGGAAGGACAAAGCGGCGGCACCGGCGTTGAGCATATGCCCGCCGGGCAGTTGCTTGGCCTTGCCATCGATCTTTCCAGCAAGTTTGCCAAAGGCAATGACCGAGCCTGTGAAGGTGACGGCACCGATGAAGACGCCGAGAAACACCTCGACCTTCATGATTGCCAGCTCGACTGGAACCTTATGAGCGAGAATAGCCGCAAAACCGGTGAGTGTCGCCCGTGCCGCGTCATCGAGTCGGGCGACATGCGCTTCTTCGATATGGGCGTTATAGCCGATGAACACCGCAGCCAGACCGACAAAGCTATGCAATGCTGCCACAAGCTGTGGCATTTCGGTCATCTGCACGCGGTTGGCGACATAATAGCCGAGCACCGACCCGCCAGCGATCATCAACACGATAATGAACCAATGGCCGATGCCGGGGCCGAAGATCGTCGCGATCACAGCCAGTCCCATGCCGACAATGCCGTACCAGACGGCGCGCTTGGCGCTTTCCTGGCCAGACAGACCACCCAGCGAGAGGATAAACAATACAGCGGCCGCAATATAGGCTGCCGAAACAATACCAATTGCCATGATACTACCCTCTCCCTCAGGACTTCTGGAACATGGCGAGCATGCGCCGTGTCACGAGGAAGCCGCCGACGATATTGATCGTCGCAATCAGCACGGACAATGCCGCCAATGTCACCACCAGCCAGTTGCTGGAACCGATCTGCAGCAAAGCGCCCAGAATGACGATACCGGAAATCGCGTTGGTCACCGCCATCAGCGGCGTATGCAGCGAATGACTGACACCCCAGATCACCTGGAAACCAATGAAGCAGGCCAGAACGAACACAATGAAATGGCTCATGAAGCTTGCCGGTGCAAAAGCACCCACCAACAGCATCACCGCCGTGCCAATCGCCAGCAGCTTGACCTGATTGGCGGTCTGCGCCTTGAAATCTGCCGTCTCCTTGGCCCGCTTTTCATCGTGGGTCAGTTCCTTGACTTTTTCTTTGGGCTTGGCGGCAGCAATCGCCTGCACCTTGGGCGGCGGTGGCGGATAGGTAATCGCGCCTTCAAAGGTCACGGTCGCACCCCTGATAACGTCGTCTTCCATGTTGTGGACGAGCTTGCCATCCTTGGCCGGGGTCAGATCCGTCATCATATGACGGATATTGGTGGAATACAGCGTCGAGGACTGCGCCGCCATCCGGCTTGGAAAATCCGTATAGCCGATGACGACGACGCCATTGTCAGACACCACTCGTTGGTCGGCCACCGTCAGATCGCAATTGCCGCCGCGTTCAGCCGCCAGATCGATAATGACCGAGCCGGGCTTCATGGAAGCCACCATATCGGCCAGCCACAGCTTTGGCGCATCCCGACCGGGGATCAGCGCTGTGGTGATGACGATGTCGATATCGGGAGCCAGTTCACGGAACTTCGCCAATTGCTTTTCGCGGAATTCCGGCGAAGACGGAGCGGCATAACCACCGGTCGCCGCGCCGTCCTGGGTGGCTTCGAATTCCAGATAGACGAACTGCGCGCCCATGCTCTCGATCTGCTCGGCCACTTCAGGGCGAACGTCGAACGCATAGACGATGGCGCCCAGCGACGTGGCCGTACCAATCGCGGCAAGACCAGCCACACCGGCACCGATGATCAACACCTTGGCTGGCGGAACCTTGCCCGCAGCCGTCACCTGTCCGGTGAAGAAACGGCCAAAATTATTGCCCGCCTCGATCACGGCGCGATAACCGGCAATATTGGCCATGGAGGACAAGGCATCCATTTTCTGGGCGCGCGAGATGCGCGGCACCATGTCCATGGCGATCACATTGGCGCCCTTGGTCTTGGCTTCTTCCAGAAGCGCAGCATTCTGCGCGGGATAAAAGAAGGAGATCAGGGTTTTGCCGGGCGCGAGCTTTTCAACTTCAGAGGACTCCGGCGGACGCACCTTGGCAATCACATCCGCCTGCGCGTAAAGCGCGTCTGCGCTATCGGCGACCGTGACGCCCGCTTTGCGGTAGGCATCGTCAGAAAAACCCGCAGCCTTGCCAGCGCCTGTTTCGATCAGGCATGCATACCCAAGTTTCTGCAATTGTTGTGCGCTGTCGGGCGTCATCGCAACGCGCGCTTCGCCAACATATAATTCTTTTGGTGAGCCTATTGTCAAACTCATGGAAACCTCCTGACCCTCGATACGAGGGAACCGCACCAGCTTATCGCCTCCGCGCGCCCTCGTCCCCGTGACATGATGACCTCATGCCCGCGGCATTTAAGGGAGGTCGCGATTGCAAAACAAGCCTTTGTTAACGCTTTCGGTACGTTCGACTATCGATAAACACGGCTTTGTCGACAAACCGGCAAAACCACCAGTGTCTGGCCGGCCTGTGTACAACCACCACCTCTTGAAAAGGTGACAGATGCACCAAAACGATGCTGTCCACAGACCATCAGAGGTCAGAAAAGAACAGATCTCAGCGCGTGGTGAATTCCTGAAGGACAAGATCCTGAAGACGAGCGGCCAGCGTCGACATATGCCGGTTTTTCATGCTGATCATATGATACGGCAGAACGATAATCGGTCGCCGGATCTTCAGACAGCACAGCCCGGCCCCTGTCGTCTGCCGACAGAGCAGGTCGGACACTTCCCGCGACAGCGGCGTGATCGCATTGGACGCGGCAATCATCGCAATCATCACCAGCAGCGAGGTGGTATTGACGACATCCACAGGCAGCGTCGTTCCCGCATCGATGAAGGCGTTTTCAACGGCCTGGCGCACCGGCGCGCCCGGTCCCTGCATCACCCAGGGAAAATGCAGCAGGTCGGTCATCCCGAGATCCGTCGAATTGGCCAGGGGATGGCTCTGGTGGACGATCAGATCCACTTCCTCGGTGCGGGCATGACGAATATGGAATTGGCGGGCATCGACACCAACAGGAATCCGCCCCAGCACAAAATCAAACTGTCCCGAAACGAGATTGGAAATCAACGTTCCGCTCGGGGCCACATCGACGTAAATATCAGCGGTGCGTGCCTCTGCCTTCAGCGTGCTGATGGCTGGCACGATATAGCCGAGCGCCCCACCCGTCACCGCCCCGACACTGACGGTGCCGGATGCGCCGCGCTTGATTGCGTCCACCTCGCGCATCGCTTCGCGCATTTCCTGAAGCAGGATTTCCGAGCGCCGCACCAGGGCCGCCCCCACTTCGGTCGCCTCCATGCCCTTGGGCGTGCGCAGAAACACCGCCGCGCCGACGATCCGCTCAATTTCGGCCAGCATTCGTGATGCTGCAGGCTGGGTCATCGAGACCTGACCCGCCGCCAGGCTCAACTGTCCAAGCTCTCCAATCGCCTTGATGAGCGTGAAATGCTTCGGCTGAAGCCGGTTTGCCAGTGTATTATTCATAAAGCGTATATCAGGATTGATATGGGGAATGTCAAATAAATCATTTGAATGACATACCCGGACAGATAAGAGTCCCGCATGGATCGTGTAGTGCTTATAAAGCCTATCGGATTCTTTGCGGCGAACAGAAGGAGCTGGGGCCGCTTCTGCATGACGCGCCAGGCCGGGAACGGTTTGCGGGCCAGATCATGCAGCGGATTGATATGGAAACCAAGGGAGGTTCCTCGTGAAGACACTCGTAAAACTTTTTGCGTCCATCGCTTTGGGCGCAGCCGTCATGTCGTCGTCTGTATTTGCAGCCGACAAGGGCACTGTTGGCATTGCCATGCCGACCAAGTCTTCGGCCCGCTGGATCGATGACGGCAACAACATCGTCAAGCAGCTCAAGGAAGCCGGCTACACAACCGACCTTCAGTATGCTGACGACGATATCCCGAACCAGCTCTCGCAGATCGAGAACATGGTCACCAAGGGCGCCAAGGTTCTGGTCGTCGCCGCCATCGACGGAACGACACTGTCCGACGTGCTGAAGCAGGCCCATGATGCTGGCATCAAGGTTATCGCTTATGACCGTCTGATCCGCGACAGCGCCAACGTCGATTACTACGCAACCTTCGACAACTTCCAGGTCGGCGTCTTGCAGGCTGGCACACTCGTTGACGGCCTCGGCCTCAAGGACGGCAAAGGCCCGTTCAACATCGAGCTGTTCGGCGGTTCGCCTGACGACAACAACGCCTTCTTCTTCTACAATGGCGCAATGTCGGTTCTCCAGCCTTACATCGACAGCGGCAAGCTCGTCGTGAAGTCCGGCCAGACCGGCATGGACAAGGTTGGTACGCTGCGTTGGGATGGTGCTGTTGCCCAGGCCCGTATGGATAACCTGCTGTCGGCCTATTACACCGACGCCAAGGTCAATGCCGTCCTCTCTCCTTATGACGGCATCTCCATCGGCATCATTTCCTCGCTGAAGGGCGTTGGCTATGGTTCCAAGGACCAGCCGCTGCCGTTCATCTCCGGTCAGGATGCTGAAGTGCCTTCGGTCAAGTCGATCATCGCCGGTGAGCAGTATTCGACGATCTTCAAGGACACCCGCGATCTCGCCAAGGTGACCGTTTCCATGGTCAACGCGCTGATGGAAGGCAAGACGCCTGAAGTCAACGACACCAAGACCTACGACAACGGCGTCAAGGTGGTTCCGGCTTACCTGCTGAAGCCAGTTGCTGTGACCAAGACCAACTACGAAAAGGTCCTGGTTGAAGGCGGCTACTACAAGGCCGACCAACTGAAGTAACAAAAAGCGGCCGGAACTTTTCAAGCAAAAGTTCCGGCTTCCTTTTTATTGTCGTCTGCCTGCGCATTCCTACTGTGGATTTGGCCTACTGTGGATTTGGGCGGCCGTGACTCTGGAACGATATTATGGACAATACCATCCTCGAAATGCGGAACATCACCAAGACGTTCCCGGGCGTGAAAGCGCTTGAGAATGTGAACCTCAAGGTTCGCCGTGGTGAGATCCATGCATTGGTGGGCGAGAACGGGGCCGGAAAATCGACCCTGATGAAAGTTCTCTCCGGCGTTTATCCCGCTGGGACCTATGACGGCGACATCGTCTATGACGGCGAAGTGCGCAACTTCAAGGTCATCAAGGACAGCGAAGAAATCGGCATCATCATCATTCACCAGGAACTGGCGCTGGTTCCGCAGTTGTCGATTGCCGAAAACATCTTTCTCGGTAACGAAATTGCCAGCAACGGCGTCATCAGCTGGGAAGAAACCTTCAGCCGCACCAAGAAGCTCCTCGCCAAGGTTGGCTTGAAGGAGCAGCCCTCGACGCTGGTGACGGATATCGGCGTCGGCAAGCAGCAGCTGGCGGAAATCGCCAAGGCTTTGTCAAAAAGCGTCAAGCTTCTGATTCTCGATGAGCCGACCGCGTCGCTCAACGAAACCGATAGCGATGCTCTCCTCAATCTTCTGATCGAGTTCCGCGAACAGGGCATCACCTCGATCATCATCACCCATAAGCTGAACGAAGTGCGCAAGGTGGCCGACCAGATCACCGTGCTGCGCGATGGCATGACAGTCAAGACATTGAACTGTCATGAGGAAGAGGTCAGCGAAGACGTCATCATCCGCAACATGGTCGGCCGCGATCTGGAAGACCGCTACCCGCCCCGTGACGTGCCGATTGGCGACACCGTTCTTGAGGTTAAAAACTGGAACGCCTTCCACCATCAGCACCGCGACCGTCAGGTTCTGCATGATATCAATGTGTCGGTGAAACGCGGCGAAGTCGTCGGCATTGCCGGGCTGATGGGCGCAGGGCGCACCGAATTCGCCATGAGCGTGTTTGGCAAAGCCTATGGCCACAAGATCAGCGGTGATGTTCTGATCGACGGCAAGCCGGTCGATGTTTCGACCGTGCGCAAGGCCATCGACGCTGGCCTCGCCTATGTCACCGAGGACCGCAAGCATCTGGGCCTGGTTCTGGCCGAAACCATCCTGCACAACACCACGCTTGCCAACCTGCCCGGCGTGTCCAAGGCCACCGTGATCGACGATATCAGGGAAATCAAGGTCGCCACCGATTATCGCTCGAAGCTGCGCATCCGTTCGCACGGCATCTACCAGGAAACCGTCAATCTGTCCGGCGGCAACCAGCAGAAGGTGGTGTTGTCGAAATGGCTGTTTTCCAACCCGGAAGTGCTCATTCTGGATGAGCCGACACGTGGTATCGATGTCGGGGCAAAATACGAAATCTACAGCATCATCAACCAGCTTGCAGCCGACGGAAAAGGCGTTCTGATGATTTCATCGGAAATGCCCGAACTGCTTGGCACCTGCGATCGCATCTACGTCATGAATGAAGGACGCATGGTGGCCGAGCTCTCGAAAGAAGAGGCAAGCCAGGAAAGCATCATGCGCGCTATCATGCGCTCAGGGGAGAAGAAATAATGAGTTCCGTCAACCCTTCCACGGAAGAACAGAACGTGGTGTCGGTCGCCTCCTATATTCGCGCCAATATCCGCGAATACGGTATGTTGATCGCGCTCGTCGCCATCATGGTGTTTTTCCAGTTCTACACGGGCGGCATTCTCTTCAAGCCGGTCAACCTGACCAATCTGGTTTTGCAGAATTCCTTCATCATCATCATGGCGCTTGGCATGCTGCTGGTGATCGTCGCCGGGCATATCGATCTGTCGGTCGGGTCCATCGTCGGCTTTATCGGCGCCATCGCCGCCATCCTGACCGTGCAATGGGGCCTCGGCTTCCTGCCAACGGTTTTGATCTGTTTGATCATTGGCGGTGTGATCGGTGCGGCGCAGGGCTATTGGGTTGCCTATCACCGCATTCCGTCCTTCATCGTCACGCTGGCTGGCATGCTGGTGTTTCGCGGTCTGACCCTGTTCGTGCTCGGTGGCCGCAATATCGGTCCTTTTCCGAAGGAATTCCAGCTGATCAGCACCGGCTTCCTGCCGGATCTGTTCGACATGGGCGACCTGCATTCAACCTCGATTATCCTGACCGTCATCGGCGCCGTCGCGTTGTTCGTGCTTGCCTGGCGCCGCCGGCAGGTCAATGTCGCGCATGGCATCGATGTCGAACCGTTCGGCTTCTTCGTGGCGCAGAACTTGATCGTTTCAGGCGCTGTGCTGCTGCTCGGCTACCTGCTGTCGACCTATCGCGGCATGCCGAACGTGCTGGTCGTGATGCTCGTGCTGATCATGCTCTATTCCTTCGTCACCCGCCGCACCACCATCGGTCGCCGGATCTACGCCATGGGTGGCAATGAGAAGGCGACCAAGCTGTCCGGTATCAATACCGAGCGGCTGAGCTTCCTGACCTTCGTCAACATGGGCGTTCTCGCGGGCCTCGCCGGAATGATCGTTGCGGCGCGCCTCAATTCCGCAACGCCGAAGGCGGGCAGCGGCTTCGAGCTTGACGTGATCGCGGCCTGCTTTATCGGCGGCGCATCGGCTTCAGGCGGCGTCGGCAAGATCACCGGCGCGGTCATCGGCGCCTTCATCATGGGCGTGATGAACAACGGCATGTCGATCATCGGTCTCGGCATCGACTTCCAGCAGATGGTCAAGGGCCTGGTGCTGCTCGCCGCCGTGTTCTTCGACGTCTATAACAAGAATAAAGCAGCCTGATACTTTTGGGCCGGAGCCACTCATCCGGTTTCGGCCCAAACCCCACGACGTGCAGCAATCCCGGGAATAATGTGAAGCGGCGTTCCTGCCGATTGCATGAGAGTAAAACCAGAGACCGTTTCAACGCCTCCGTTGCCATATGAAACGCTCCATGAAATGTTCCAAGGACACTGAACAATGTATCTTTCACAGTTGAAGGCTGGCGGAGTGATCTGCCGGCAGGGTGAAACCGCGCGCCTCGTGCCAGGATTTTCCTCCACCTACGATCTCGCCAAGGCAGCAATTGCGGCCAAGACGTCCATCGCTGATTTGATCACCAAGCAAGGCGCTGGCGAAACCGTCGATCTCGCAGCCCTTGCCGCCAGCGGTAAGCTGGATTGCCCGGTGCGTCATCCCGATGCCGCCCATATGTTCCTGACCGGCACCGGCCTGACCCATACCGGTTCGGCATCGGCCCGTGACAGCATGCATGCCGACACCGCAGGCATGAGCGATTCGATGAAAATGTTCCGCATGGGCCTTGAAGGCGGCAAGCCCAAGGCTGGTGAGTGGGGCGTTCAGCCGGAATGGTTCTACAAAGGCACCGGCGTCAATGCCATCGCTCCCGGCGACGGGCTGGAATCGCCATCCTTTGCGCTTGATGGCGGCGAAGAACCGGAAATCGCGGGCTTTTATGTTATCGATAACGATGGCACACCAGTTCGTCTCGGCTTTTCGCTGGCCAACGAATTTTCCGACCATGTCACCGAGAAGATCAACTATCTCTATCTTGCCCATTCCAAGCTGCGCCCGGCCTCTTTCGGCCCGGAACTGCTGGTCGGCGATCTTCCGGCCAACGTGACCGGCGCATCGAAGATCCTGCGCGATGGCAAGACGGTCTGGGAAAAGCCCTTCCTGTCGGGCGAGGACAACATGTCTCACACCATCGCCAATCTGGAATATCACCATTTCAAATACGGGTTGTTCTGCCAGCCGGGCGACCTGCATGTGCATATGTTCGGTACAGCGACGCTGTCCTTTGCCGATGGCTTCAAGACTGTTCCCGGCGACGTGTTCGAAGTCAGCGCCAGCCAGTTCGGCTTGCCGCTGCAAAACCCGCTGGTGGTCGCGGCGGAAACGCCCTTTGCCGTCAAGACGCTTTGATTCCGGTCTATCCGGCATCGACATTGCCTGAATGAATCGAACAGCGGTGCTCTAGCCGCGAAAACTGAACGAAACACGGGATAGAAACGCCATGAGTGGTTTTACACCAAAAGCTTGGCCTCGCAAACTGAGGTCGCAGGAATGGTACGGCGGCAACTCACGCGATACGATTTACCATCGCGGCTGGATGAAGAACCAGGGGTATCCGCATGACCTGTTCGATGGCCGTCCGGTCATCGGCGTTCTCAACACCTGGTCGGACCTCACCCCCTGCAACGGCCATCTGCGCGAGCTGGCCGAAAAGGTGAAGGCCGGTATCTGGGAAGCCGGTGGCTTTCCGGTCGAAGTGCCGGTGTTCTCGGCGTCTGAAAACACCTTCCGCCCAACCGCGATGATGTATCGCAACTTGGCGGCGCTGGCCGTCGAGGAAGCCATGCGTGGCCAGCCGATCGATGGTGCCGTGCTGCTGGTCGGCTGCGACAAGACCACGCCGTCGCTGGTGATGGCTGCCGCCTCCACCGACATTCCGTCCATCGTCGTCACTGGCGGGCCGATGCTGAACGGTTATTTCCGTGGTGAGCGCGTCGGCTCCGGCACGCATCTGTGGAAATTCTCGGAAGCCGTCAAGGCAGGCGAGATGACTCAGGAAGAATTCATGGAGGCCGAAGCCTCGATGTCACGCTCCAGCGGCACCTGCAACACCATGGGCACCGCCTCGACCATGGCCTCGATGGTGGAATCGCTCGGCATGGCGCTGTCAGGCAATGCCGCCATTCCCGCCGTCGATAGCCGCCGCCGGGTGATGGCGCAGCTTTCGGGCCGCCGGATCGTGCAAATGGTCAAGGACGACCTGAAACCATCCGACATCATGACCAAGGAAGCCTTTGAAAACGCCATTCGCATCAATGGCGCCATCGGCGGCTCCACCAATGCGGTCGTGCATCTTCTGGCCATGGCTGGTCGCTGTGGGATCGACCTGACGCTGGATGACTGGGATCGCTGTGGCCGCGATATCCCGACCATCGTCAACCTGATGCCATCGGGCGAGTATCTGATGGAAGAATTCTTCTATGCCGGTGGCCTGCCCGTGGTGATCAAAATGTTGGCGGAAGCCGGCAAGCTGCACAAGGATGCGCTGACCGTTTCCGGCGAGACGCTGTGGGACGAAGTCAAGGATGTCCGCAACTGGAACGAGGACGTCATCCGTCCGTTCGACAAGGCGCTGACCCAGCAGGGCGGCATCGCCGTGCTGCGTGGAAACCTGGCGCCCAAGGGCTGCGTGCTGAAGCCATCAGCTGCTTCCGCGCATCTGATGAAGCATCGCGGCCGCGCCGTGGTGTTCGAAGACATCGACGATTACAAGGCCAAGATCAATGACGAGGCCCTCGACATTGACGAAACCTGCGTGATGGTGATGAAGAACTGTGGCCCGCGCGGCTATCCGGGCATGGCCGAGGTCGGCAATATGGGCCTGCCGCCCAAGGTGCTGCGCAAAGGCATTACCGACATGGTGCGCATTTCCGATGCCCGCATGTCCGGCACCGCCTACGGCACGGTTCTCCTGCACACCTCGCCGGAAGCCGCCCGTGGCGGACCGCTGGCCATCGTCAAGAATGGCGATTTCATCGAGATCGATGTCGAGGCACGCCGGGTGCATCTGGATATTTCCGACGAGGAAATGCAGCGTCGTCTGGCCGATTGGCGCCCGAATGTCGAGCCGCCAGCCAGTGGCTATGCGCGGCTGTTCCACGATCACGTGGAAGGGGCCGATACCGGCGCCGACTTCGACTTCCTCAAGGGCTGCCGTGGCGCCGCCGTTGGCAAGGATGCACATTGATCCATCTCTCTCCCGTCAAGCGCGCCCCACAGGCGCGCTTGACACCATTCAATGACGAGACAGGGAACAGGTCATGACCTCTTCTGAAAACACCGGAACCAGGATTGCCCTGGCACTGGCCGGCGTCGGCAAGATTGCCCGCGACCAGCATATTCCGTCCTGCGAAAACGGCAGCGACTTCGTGATTGCCGCCGCCATCAGCCGCAACGGCAAGATCGATAGCGCCGAGAATTTCGAAAATTTCGACGTGTTTCTGGAGACCCGCCAGGATATCCGTGCCATCGCGCTCTGCACCCCACCCGATGTGCGCTTCGCCATGGCCAAAAAGGCGATTGCCAACGGCCTCGACGTGCTGATGGAAAAGCCGCCTGCCGCGACAATCGGCGAAGCGCAGGCGCTGGCCGAATTGGCGCGTGACGCAGGCGTCACCCTGTTTGCCACCTGGCATTCCCGCTTTGCCAATGGTGTGGAACCGGCCCGCCAATGGCTCGTGGACAAGACCATCACCCGCATCGAGATCACCTGGAAGGAAGATGTCCGCCGCTGGCATCCGGGCCAGGCCTGGATCTGGGAGGCAGGCGGTTTCGGCGTGTTCGATCCGGGCATCAATGCCCTGTCGATCCTCACCGCGATCATTCCCGGCCAGACCATCGTTGAAAAATCCGCCTTGTCCTTCCCCGCCAATCGCCAGCAGCCGATTGCCGCCAGCCTGGCGATGCGCAGCGCAGCCGGTGCGCCGATCAAGGCGGAATTCGACTGGCGCCAGGAAGGCCCGCAGACTTGGGATATCGTCGTCGAGACGGATCAAGGCACGCTGAGGCTCGCAAAAGGCGGCGCGGAACTCTATATAAATGAGACACTGACCGTGGAAGGCCCCGACCGGGAATATGCCCGGATCTACACGCGCTTTGCCGAACTGGTGCGCAGCCGCGAAAGTGACGTCGATTTCCAGCCGCTGCGGTTGGTTGCCGATGCATTCCTGACGGCGGAGCGTCATGAAGTGGAAGCCTTCATCGAGTAAGACGCACTTTATGGGACGGAACCGGCATCTGCCGATCCCGCCCCTCAAGCCGAATGCAAAAGCCAAACGGATGCGCCGAACGACTGACGTGATCGCATCCAGGGCAAATAGCAGCGCGATCGGCTCATCGCTGATCCACCTGCCGAACGATATTTTTGAAAGGACTGCTCCATGACGCTGAACCTCACCGGAAAACACCTGATTGCCGGAGAATGGGTTGAAGGTACGGGAACCTTCACCTCCAGCCCCGCTTCGGGCGAGAGCCATACATTCTTCCTGGGCTCTGCCGCTCTGGTCGACCGCGCCATGAAAGCCGCCGAACAGGCCTTTGCCAGCTACGGCTACTCCTCCCGTGAAGAGCGCGCCAAGTTTTTGGAAGCCATCGCCGAGGAAATCGATGCGCGTGGCGATGAAATTACCAAGATCGGCACCCAGGAAACCGGCCTGCCGGAAGCCCGCCTCGTCGGCGAGCGTGGCCGCACCACCGGCCAGCTACGGCTGTTTGCCGAGCATATCCGCAAGGGCGATTATCTCGACCGCCGTTATGATGCGGCCCTGCCGGAGCGTCAGCCCCTGCCCCGCCCTGATATTCGCCTGATGCAGCGGCCCATCGGCCCGGTCGGCGTGTTCGGCGCGTCGAATTTCCCGCTGGCCTTCTCCACCGCTGGCGGCGATACCGCCTCGGCGCTGGCCGCCGGTTGCCCTGTTGTCGTCAAGGGTCATGAAGCCCATCCGGGTACGTCGGAAATCGTCGCCCAGGCTATCGCTGCTGCCATCAAGAGCACCGGCGTTCATCCCGGCACCTTCTCGCTGGTTCAGGGCGGCAATCGCGAAACCGGCGAAGCCATTTGCCTGCATCCGTTGACCCGCGCTGTCGGCTTTACCGGCTCGCTGCGTGGTGGCCGGGCGCTGTTTGATCTCTGCGTGCGCCGTGATGAGCCCATTCCATTCTTCGGCGAACTGGGATCGGTCAATCCGATGTTCCTGCTGCCTGCTGCCGTCTCGGCCCGTGGCGAGGCGATTGCCAAGGGGTGGGCGGGTTCGCTCACCATGGGGGCTGGCCAGTTCTGCACCAATCCTGGCATCGCCATCATCAAGGAAGGCGCGGAAGCCGATGCCTTCTTGGAAACAGCCAAGACCGCGCTCGCCGCCGCCAATGCCCAGACCATGCTGACCGATGGCATTGCCAATGCCTACCGCGAAGGTGCCAAGCGCATCGAGGAAACCTCGGGCGTCCAGTCCGTGCTGACCTCCACCTGCGATCTGCGCAACGCCAAGCCCTATCTGTTTGCTACGACAGGTGAAAACTGGCTGGCAAACCATGTGCTGAGCGAAGAAGTCTTCGGTCCGCTCGGTGTGTTCGTCACCGTCAAGGACGAAGATGAAATGGTCGGCATTGCCGAAAGCCTCGTCGGCCAGTTGACCACCACGCTGCAAATGGACGATGCCGACGCGCCGATCGCCCGCAAGCTGCTGCCAATCCTGGAGCGCAAGTCCGGCCGCGTGCTGGCCAACGGCTTCCCGACCGGTGTCGAGGTTTGCGATGCCATGGTGCATGGCGGGCCTTATCCGGCCACCACCAATTTCGGCGCAACCTCTGTTGGCACCATGGCGATCCGCCGCTTCCTGCGTCCGGTCAGCTATCAGAACATTCCGGTCGCCCTGCTGCCGGAAGACCTGCAATAAGCGCGGACGAATAGCATGGCTGACAAAACCGAAACGGTTGCAGAGACCGGCAAGCCCTTCGTCGGGCTTGCCGATTGGGGCACCAGCAATTTCCGCCTCTGGCTGGTGGATGGCGCGGGCAATGTGCTCGGTGAGCGCCAGTCTGCCGATGGCATGTCGGCCTGCGCAGCGGACAACCGGTTTGCTGCCGTGTTGGAAGAACATCTGGAGGCGCTGTCAGCGCCTCTGGACCTGCCGGTGGTGATCGCTGGCATGGCAGGCGCACGCGCCGGTTGGCTGGAAGCGCCCTATGTCGAAACACCTGCATCACTGTCCGGTCTTTATCACCATACCGTCAGCCCGAAAGCATCGCGCCCGGTTTATATCCTGCCGGGCCTTTGCCAGATCAAGACCGGCCCTTTCGATGTGATGCGCGGCGAAGAAACCCAGCTTGCCGGTGTCGTTGCAGTCGGCATTGCTTCGGGCGTGATCTGCATGCCGGGCACCCATTGTAAATGGGTGGATCTGGAAAATGGCGTGGTGCAGAGATTTCGCACGGTCATGACCGGCGAACTCTTCGATCTGCTCTCCAAACAATCGATCCTGCGCCTGTCGATCCAGCAAGCCCCGGCGGAAACCGACCAGACGGTGTTTGCCGACGCGGTCACCGAAGCGCTCAGCGAAAATTTCACGCTGACCACCAGCCTGTTTTCGATCCGTGCCGCCGGTCTGCTTTCCTCGCCTGGAGCCAACGAGGCAGCCAGCCGATTGTCTGGCCTGCTGATCGGCGCGGAAATCAACGGCATGCGCGAGTGGGTCCGTTCCGGCAAGACCGTGCATATCGTTGGTTCAAAAGCGCTCTCGGCGCTTTATGCCAAGGCGATCACCCTGGCGGACGGCGAGGCCAGCATTCTTGACGGCAGCGCCCTGGTGCGCGACGGTCTGTTTGCCGCCGCCAAAGCCATTCTTCAAAATTGACGTTAGGACCAGATCATGACCACCACCCATACCCCATGGCCGCAGTTGAAGCGCGAACTGGTCGCCATTCTGCGCGGCATCGGCCCTGACGACATCGAAAGTGTTGTCGATGTGCTTTTGGAAGAAGGTTTCGAGGCCATCGAAGTGCCGCTGAATTCGCCCGATCCGTTCATCTCGATTGAAAAGGCCCGCAAGCGTGCGCCGGATGGCGTGCTGATCGGTGCGGGAACCGTTCTCGATGCCGGTTCGGTCGAGCAATTGCACGGTGTTGGCGGTAATCTGCTGGTAACGCCCAATACCGATCCCGCAGTCATCGGACAGGCTGCCCGGCTGGGTATGGTGTCGATGCCCGGCGCCTTTACCCCGACGGAAGCGCTGGCCGCCATCAAGGCCGGAGCTTCGGCGATCAAATTCTTCCCCGCCAGCGTGCTGGGACCAAGCGGCATCAATGCCATCAAGGCCATTTTGCCCGCCAATTTCCCAATCGGTGCCGTGGGTGGCGTCGGCGAAAGCAATTTCGGCGACTACCTGAAGGCGGGCGTCCGTGCTTTCGGCATCGGCACCAGCCTCTACAAGCCCGGCGATAAGGCCGATGTGGTCAAGCAACGCGCCGCAACGCTGGTGGCTGCCTATGATGCCGCCGTTTCTGCCCATAAGGCATAATGCGTCTCTCTCTGTCTGCCAGCCTTCACATGCTGTAGGCTGGCAGACAGAGAGAGTGATCTATCCGCCACCCGGAACCTTGCACCAAAAATCCGGTTACAGAGAGGCTGTGGCGTGAGGGAGTATACATGCGGCTGATATTGCTGGGCTTAGGCTGGTTTTTCGTCGGGCTCGGCATTGTCGGTATTTTCGTGCCAGTGCTGCCGACCACGCCGTTCATTATCCTTGCCGCCGCCCTGTTTGCCCGCTCCTCGCCGCGCTTTGAGCAATGGCTGCTCGACCATCCCCGTTTCGGGCAGCCGCTGCTGGACTGGCGCCGCCAGGGCGCAATCTCGCGGCGTGCCAAGATCGCCGCCGTTGTGGCGATGGGTCTGAGTTTTGTCGTGATGTGGTTCTTCTCGTCGGCACCGCTTTTCGTGCGCGTTGGTACAGGGATTATTCTTCTCTGCTCGGCGGCTTTCGTCGTCAGCCGGCCAGAGCCGAAACAATAAGTTCTATTCCGGCACCGCAGGCAGCACGCATTCAGTCTTGTTCAGATGCCGCTCGCGGAAGAAGATGAAGAGGCCGGAACCGATAATCAGGGCCGCGCCGATCACCATGCCGGTGCGCGGCACATCGCCAAAGAACAGCCAGCCAAACAGCACCGCCCACAGCAGCAGCGTATATTGCAAGGGCGCAACCGCTGCGGCGTCGGATATTTTCAGCGCCCGATTGACCAGCATATGCGCCGCCATGGCAACGATGCCAAGCAGGCCGAGCATGACGATATCGGTGGCAGAACCGATCTCGACCCAGTCGAAGGGCGCGAAAAACAGTCCGCCAACCAGCGCCGCCGTTACCTGGAACAGCACCAGCAGCTTATCCGGCGTAGCCCGCAGCGACCGGCCAGACAGCATCATGAAAGCAAAGGCCGCGCTGCCGATAATGGATATCAGCGCCGGTGCCGAAAACATTGCCCGTGACGGTTCCAGCGTGATGATCACACCGATAAAGCCGACCACGATGGCGGTGATGCGCCGCCAGCCAAGCTTTTCGCCCAGCAGAAAGGGCGCACAGGCCGCCACATAGATCGGCGCGGCCAGCCAATAGGTCATCACATCGGCCAGCGGCAGATAGCTGACCGCATAGTAGAAGCCGATGATTTCCACTGTCGAGCATGTCACCCGCGCCAGCTGCATCCAAGGCCGTTCAACGCTGAGGATCGGAGCAAGCCCACCACGAACGATAAACGGCAGCAGGATCAGCAGCGCCGCCAGGCTGCGCAGCACCACGACCTGACCCAGACCGTAATGGGCGACAAGCGCCTTGGCCATGGCATCGTTCAGCGCAAACATCAGCATGCCCGCCAGCATGATGGCCGGACCAATGCCGCGAGAGGTTTGAAAATGGGCGAGGAGCGAACGGATCACGACTGTAGGCCTTGATAGAGAAGAAAGGAATGAGCGGTCCCTATCACGCGCGAAACCAGTCGCCCATACAGATTTAGTGAAATAAATAACAGGTGACAATTGATAAAGTCATCAGATGACTTTATCAATTGTCAAATGAGACCCTTGCTAAAAACCAATTTGGCCGATGGGGCCGCCGAACGGATTCGAACAGCCCTTCGCCGTGGTACATGGCGGGTTGGTGAAAAATTGCCGAATGAGCAAAGCCTATCTGATACCCTGCATGTCAGCCGCGGCACGATCCGGGAAGCCGTGCGGGTGCTGGTAGCGCAGGGCCTACTGGAAACCCGCCAGGGCTCCGGCACCTATGTCGTGAAGGATCGCATCACCCCGGAACCGCTGGATCTTGCCCACCGCACCAGCCTGCGCGACCGGCTGGAGGCCCGGCTGGCACTGGATGTCGAGGGAGCAAGGCTGGCCTCCGTCAGGGCAAGACCCGCCACGATCAGGCAATTGCACGCCCTGCTGGACCAGCGCGGCCATTCCGGCGCCGATCCCGATCGTCATGCTTTCATTGCCCGCGATCTGGCCTTTCATCGGGCGGTGATCGCCGCATCGGAAAACGCCGCCATGCTGGAGCTTTACGAGTTTTTCACCCGCTCTATGACCCAGACCATCGAAGCGACCACCGGCGGCCTTTTGCCGGAACCGGACCTTAACGCCCACCGCGCCATTGTCGATGCCATTGCCAGCGGCGATCCCGGTCAAGCCGACAGTGCGGTGCGGGCCTTCATGCAGCCGATGCTTGCCTTTCTTGATGATATTGCCGCATCTGAAAGCCTTCGCCGATGACGAATGCCCATCCCCAGCTTGATCTTGGCGACGAATTGCTGATCGATGCGCAGGCGGCAGATGCCCCTCTCCCACCTCAGTCATCAGGCCGGTCGCCTCTGTCGCGCATCGTGCTGGGCATCAGTCTGGTGTTGATTGCCTTCAACCTGCGCCCGCTGTTTTCCAGCGCCTCGACGCTGCTGCCGGAAATACGCGACCAATTGGGTCTCTCCGTGCTGGGTGCCAGCCTGCTCACCACCCTACCGGTGGTCTGCCTTGGGGTTTTCTCACCCCTGGCACCCCGACTTGGCGACCGCTATGGCGCGGAAAAGACCCTGCTAGTCGTCATGGCGTTTCTGGCCATCGGCACCGCCCTGCGCGGCTTGTCCAGCCTTCCCGCCCTGTTTTTTGGGACGGCGCTTGCCGGTGCCTGTATCGCGGTCGGAAATGTTCTGCTGCCGGGCCTGGTGAAACGCGATTTCCCTGATCGGGCCGCGTTGATGACCGGCTTTTATACCATGGCGCTCTGTGGTGGCGCGGCGGCCGCCGCCGGGCTGACCCTGCCGATCGAAGCGGCCAGTGGCGGCTCGCTGGCCATCGGCCTTGCCGCCTGGGCGCTTCCGGCTGCCGTGGTATTCCTGGTGTTTCTGCCGCAGGCCTTTTCCACTCATGCCGCCAGACCAGGATTCAAGGCCGAGGTAAAGGGTCTCTGGCGTGACCGGCTGGCCTGGAACGTGACGCTCTATACCGGGTTACAATCGGCGCTGGCCTATTGTGTGTTTGGCTGGCTGGTGCCGATCCTGCGCGAACGCGGCCTGGATGGGGTGACGGCAGGCGCGGTCGTCTCTGTCTCGGTCATGGTGCAGGCGGCAGCCTGTATTGTCGCGCCGCAGCTTGCCGTTCGCGGCAGGAACCAAAGCCTCGTCAACGCCACTGTAGCCATTCTCGCTGTTATCGCGCTGATCGGCCTGTTGTTTGCACCGCTTTCCACCCTGTGGATCTGGGCCGTTCTCCAAGGCATCGGCCAGGGCGGCCTGATCGCACTTGCCATGACCGCCATCGTGCTGCGCTCCGGCAGCCCGCAGATTGCCGCCCATCTCTCCGGCATGGCGCAATGCGTCGGCTACTGCCTGGCCGCTATTGGCCCGCTGCTCGTCGGGCTGATCCGTGGGTTCACAGGCAGTTTCGCCTGGGCCGCCCTGCTGTTTGTCGCCCTCGGGCTTGGCGCGGCCTGGAATGGCTGGCGGGCAGGCCGCGATTTGCGGGTCGATGTGGTGATCGACGAAAAACCTCATTGACACCAAATGGTTAAATCGGAACAGTAAAAGGACCTGCCATCGAAAATGGCAGGTCGCATTCCATGTGCGCGCCCTTCAATCATTGGATGGTCGTGGGGCCGTCGCAATGGTTTCAAGACAAGAATGTTTGAGCATTGTCTTTCCTTGGAATATGGGAATGGACGAGACGTGGGCGGCTCGTCGCGACGCGCCGGTTGATTGACGGAAAGAGGGGCAATTGTCATGGGTCTGCAAAGGATATTCGCCGGGACGGCGCTCGCCCTCCTGAGCTTCATGCTGCCAGCCTCCCTACAAACAGCGCTGGCGGCCGAAACCAACCGCAGCATCGCCTTGACCCAGGATGGCGATTACAGTGGCTTTGACCTGCGCACCACGCAAAACGTCACTCTGGACCAATGCCAGGCAAGCTGTATCGATGACAAATCCTGCCGCGCTTTCACCTATAATATCAAGGCCCGCTGGTGCTTTCTGAAATCGGATTTCAACCAGGTCAGCCCCTTTGCAGGCGCCGTTGCCGGTAAGATCGTCACCAACACAACCGAGCCGGATGTCGGCGCGCCTGCAAAACTCGGCTTCATCTCCGATGGTCTGCGCGCACAAGCCAACGCGTTCAAAGCCCGGCTGGCACAGACGGCGGAACAGCCCGAACTCGGCCTCAACGGGCTGGTCGGTCGCGCCCATGCCAGCCTGTCGGCGGGCAAGGGCGCCGATGCCCTGGCCGGGTTTCTGGCCGCCACCCAGCTTTCCCCCGAGGATGCCAGCCTGTGGATCAGCGCCGCCCGTGCCGCCAACACCATCAAGGATGACCGCGCTTCTGCCAATCAGGGGCTTTATGCTGCCCTTCTCGGCTATGACCTGACCCGCAGCGCCAAGGAGCGAGCCGATGCGCTGGCTGTGCTGGCCAAGGCCCTGGAGAAAAACGAGAATTTCCGCGCGGCACTGAACGCCTACAAGGCCAGCCTCGAGCTTGTCGCCGATAAGTCTGTTCGCGCCGCCTATCTGGCGCTAAAAGCCACCAAGGGTTTTCGCATCACCGGCAATAGCGTCGATGCCGATGCCGCCAGCCCCCGCGCCTGCGTGCAATTTTCCGACCCGTTGATCAATCGCGGCACCGATTACACGTCCTTCGTCACCGTCAACGGCAAGCCCCCGAAGGTGCTGGAAGCCAAGGACAGCCAGCTTTGCGTCGAGGGGCTGGACTATGGCCAGCGCTATACGATTGGATTGCGCGAAGGCCTGCCCTCCTCCGTCGATGAACCGCTGGCGGCAAAGACCGATATCGACGTCTATATCCGCGACCGCAGCCCGACCGTGCGTTTTACCGGCGACCATTTCGTATTGCCGTCTGCGGCAAGGCGCGGCATTCCGCTGGTCTCTGTTAACACCGACAGGGCCAATCTGAAGCTGTACCGGATCGGCGAACGGGCGATTGCGCCGCTGATGAGCAATTCGCAATTTCTCTCGCAGCTCAGCGGTTACGGTGCCGACCGGATCGAACAGGACAATGGCGAACTGGTCTGGCAAGGCTCTATCGACATTGAAAGCAGCCTGAACCGTGAAGTCACCACCAGTTTTCCGGTGGACGAGGCTCTGCCGGAACGCAAGCCGGGCATCTATGTGCTGACGGCGTCCCCCAATGCCGGCAAAAGTGATGAATGGGAAGACCGCGCCATCCAATGGTTCCTGGTTTCCGATATCGGCCTTTCCACCTTTGCCGGTACTGACGGGTTGAACGTATTTGCCCGCTCGCTGAACTCCGCCAAGCCAATCGCCGGTGTCGAGCTGAAACTGCTGGCCCGCAACAACGAAATCCTTGGCATCGCCACCACCGACGATCAGGGCCGGGCCACCTTTTCCGCCGGACTGATGCGCTCTGGTGCGGCGCTAGCGCCTGCCGTTCTGACCGGCGAGCAGCCAGGCAAGGATTTCGTGTTCCTCGACATGACCAAGGCCGGTTTCGACCTGTCGGACCGCGGCGTCACCGGGCGCACCGCACCGGGCGCCATCGATATTTTCGCCTGGACGGAACGCGGCATCTACCGCCCCGGCGACACGGTGCATGTGAGCGCCCTTGCCCGCGACATCGGCGCGGAAGCCATCGACGGCCTGCCGCTGACCTTCATTTTCACACGGCCCGACGGCGTGGAATATCGCCGCATGGTCAGCACCGGCGCTGGTCTTGGCGGTCATACCGTGGATCTGGCGCTGGACACCTCGGTGATGCGCGGCACCTGGACGCTGGGCATCCATGTCGATCCGAAAAAACCGGCCATTGCTGAAAAGACCTTTCTGGTCGACGATTTCCTGCCCGACCGGATCGAATTCGACCTGAAACCGGCAGCAGACGTGCTGAAACCCGGCATGCCGCTGTCGGTGGGTGTCGATGGCCGCTATCTCTACGGCGCACCGGCTGCTGGCCTGTCGCTGGAAGGCGACATGGTCATCAAGCCGACCCGCGCCCGCGACGACTTGCCCGGTTTCGTGTTCGGCCTTGCCGATGAAGAGGCCGGAGACAACAGCAGCCTGACGCTGGACGCGATCCAGCCGCTGGATGACAAGGGCCATGGCAGCGTTGATCTTCAGGTCGATGACCTGCCCGCGACCACGCAGCTGTTGCAGGCGCAACTGTCCGTGCGCCTGAAGGAAGGCGGCGGTCGGGCCGTGGAGCGGCAACTGACGCTGCCTGTCCAGACCAGCCAACCGGCCATCGGCATCAAGCCGGAGTTTTCAGGCGAGCTTTCCGAAAACAGCACCGGCCATTTCCAGCTCATCGCGCTCGACGCTGACGGCAAGCCGCAGGCGCTTCCAGCTGCAAAGTGGAAATTGCTGAAACTGGAGCGCGATTACCAATGGTATCGCGATGGCAGCGCCTGGCGTTTCGAACCGATCACCACCACCAAGCTTGCCGCCAGCGGCACAGTCGATATCGGCACGGAGAAAACCGATCTGCCGATGCCGGTCGGCTGGGGCCGTTATCGGTTGGAAGTCGATGCGCCGACACCGAATGGCGCGGCCTCCAGCATCGAATTCAATGCAGGCTGGTTCGTAGAGGCTGGCTCGACCGAAACCCCGGACGCCCTGGAAATCGGCCTTGACAAGCCGGTCTACAAGATCGGTGAAACGGCAAAGCTGAAAGTCTCGTCGCGTTATGCCGGTGAGGTTCTGGTGACCATCGGCTCTGAAACCCTGATCGCAACGGAGACCGCCAGCATTGCCGCTACTGGCGGCGAGATCGATATTCCCGTGACCGACAATTTCGGCGCGGGTACCTATATCACCGCAACCCTTTATCGCCCGGGCGAAAGCCAGGAGAGCCGCATGCCGATGCGCGCCATCGGCGTCACCTGGCTGAGCGTCGATCCGGCCAACCGCAAGCTGGCCATCAAGCTCACCCCGCCACAGCAGATCGAGCCGCGCCGCAAGCTTACCGTGCCGATCAGCGTCACCGGTGGCGGCAATGACGCCTATGTTACCGTGGCGGCGGTGGATGTCGGCATTCTCAACCTAACCCGCTTTGAGACACCGGACCCGGATGGCTGGTATTTTGGCCAGCGCCGCTTGGGCATTGAAATGCGCGATCTCTACGGTCAGTTGATCGACGGATCGCTTGGCGCCATGGGCAAGCTGCGCACCGGCGGCGATGGCGGCATGATGGCCTTGCAGGCCAGCCCGCCCAAGGAAAAACTGGTCGCGCTGTTTTCCGGCCCTGTTCATCTCGACCATACCGGCAAGGCGCAGGTGGAGTTTGACATTCCGCAATTCAACGGCACCGTGCGCCTGATGGCCGTCGCCTGGAACCGCACCGGTATCGGCCATGCGCAAACCGATGTGATTGTCCGCGACCCCGTGGTCATCACCGCCTCGCTGCCGCGCTTCCTCGCCCCCGGCGATCAGGCCCGGCTCCAACTCGATCTGGCCGCCACCGATGCGCCGGATGGAGATTACCTGTTGTCGCTGAAGGGCAATCCATCCGTGGAAATTGACCCTACCAAGGCGCAGATTCCGGTCACGCTAAAGGCAGGCGCGCGCACCAGCCTATCGATCGGGTTGAAGGGTCTTGCCCCCGGCGATGGCACGGTTTCCGTAGCGCTGACCTCTGTCGGAACGACTTCTACTGGTGAGAATAATGGTGCAGGAACCCCTGCCACAGGTACAAATACCGGGGAGGCAAAGAACACTGGGCTGTCGCTCACCCGGTCGCTGGACCTGCCGGTGCGCCCAGCCGCGCTACCTGTAACAACCCGGCGCGAATTGCCGCTGGCGGCTGGCAAAAGCCTGATCGTGGACGGTGATCTTCTGGCCGATAGCGTGCTGCAAGGCGCGTCGCTGAGCCTCTCGGTGTCACGCGGCGCCAATTTCGACATTGCCGCCCTGCTGACCAGCCTTGACCGCTACCCCTATGGCTGCGCCGAACAGACCACCAGCCGGGCGCTGCCACTGCTCTATCTCAACGATCTCGCCAATGTGGCCGGTCTGCCCAATGATGCCGATATCAACCGGCGCATTCAGGACGCTATCTACCGGGTGCTGTCCTATCAGGCGGCGCAAGGCAGTTTCGGCCTTTGGGCGCCCGGTTCGGAAGACCTGTGGCTGGACGCCTATGTCACTGACTTCCTGACCCGCGCCCGCGAAAAGGGTTTTGATGTCCCCGATGCCGCCCTGGTGCAGGCGCTGGACAATCTGGCCAACAAGCTCTCCTATGACACCGATGTCGAAGCGCAGGGCAATGAGATAGCCTATGCGCTCTATGTGTTGGCCCGCAATCGCCGCGCCGCGATCAGCGACCTGCGCTATTATGCCGATACGATGCTGGACCGGTTCCCCACGCCACTGTCCAAGGCGCATCTGGCTGCGGCCCTGTCGCTCTATGGCGATCCGGTCAAGGCCGAGGCGATCTTCCGCACCGCAAGCGCTCAATCGCAGCAAGGCTCGATCACGCCAGTCAGTCTGGCACGGTCGGATTACGGTTCGCAATTGCGCGACGGCGCGGCCATCCTGGCGCTGGCCGCCGAGGCCCGGCCCGTGCCGCCAATCATCCCGGCCCTCAGCAGGGCCGTACTGGAGGACTGGAAGCGCAAGTCCTATACAAGCACTCAGGAGGAAAGCTGGATGCTGCTGGCCGCCCGGGCGCTGGACAAAAGCGACGATGGCCTTGCCATGACCGTCAATGGCAGCCTGAAAACCGGCGGCTACCGGGCGAGGATCGAGGGCGAGGATCTGATGCATCAATCGGTCACATTGGAAAATACCGGCGCTGATCCGCTGACCGCAACTGTCACCACCGTGGCCGTGCCGAAATACCCGCTGCCAGCGGCCAGCGAAGGTTTCACCATCGAGCGCAGCTATTACACGCTGTCGGGCGAGAAGGTAAATATCAGCGAGGCGGCGCAGAACCAGCGTTATGTCGTAGTGTTGAAGGTCGCCCAGACTGCTATGGGAGAACCGAGCCTGCCAACGCAATTGCTGGTGACAGACCTCCTGCCAGCTGGCCTGGAAATCGACAATCCTTCACTGGTCGGCAGTGCTGATCTCGCAAATTTCGACTGGCTGGGCGAGACCAAAGCCGCCCATCTGGAATTCCGCGACGACCGCTTTGTCGCCGCCCTTGACAGCGCCAGCCAGGACAGTGGCGACATGGTTCTGGCCTATGTGGTGCGCGCCGTGACACCTGGTGTGTTCGACCATCCCGCCGCCAGTGTCGAGGACATGTATCGCCCGCAGCGCTATGCCCGTACCGCGACCGGGCGCGTGGAGGTCAAGGCAGAACAGTGATCCGGCGCGGCAAGACATTCGGTTTGGTGCTGCTGACCTGCCTGCTTTTGGGCGGGGCGGTCTGGCATGGGCTGAACCGGCTGGATGCGGCCTTCCCGCCGCCACTTGATGCGATCAGCCCGAATTCTGCGGAACTTCTGGATGCCGATGGTCAATTGCTGCGGGCCTTCACCTCGCAGGAGGGTCGCTGGCGGCTGAAAACCGTGGCCGCAGATGTCGATCCTTTGCTGGTGCGCATGCTGGTCGCCTATGAGGACCGGCGTTTCTATCAGCATTCCGGCGTCGATGGGCTAGCACTTGGTCGGGCGGCCCTTCAGCTCATTCGCCATGGCCGGATCGTGTCAGGTGCGTCAACGCTGTCCATGCAGGTGGCAAGGCTGATCGAACCTCGAAAATCACGCTCCTTTCTGGCCAAGACCCAGCAAGCGCTGCGCGCCATCCAGATCGAGCACCGGCTGGATAAGGCCGAAATTCTCGATCTCTACCTGACCCATGCACCCTACGGCGGCAATCTCGAAGGGGTGCGGGCGGCCTCGCTTGCCTATTTCGGCAAGGAGCCAAAACATCTGACGCCTGCGCAAGCGGCACTGCTGGTGGCCCTGCCGCAATTGCCGGAACGGCGACGGCCCGACCGCTTTGCCGATAACGCCCTTGCCGCCCGTGACCGGGTGCTGGCCCGCATGGAAAAAGCTGGTATTGTTTCTGCGCAGGACCGGCAATTGGCAAGCGCAGTGCCGATCCCGAAGACAAGGCTGGAGTTGCCGATGCTTGCCGCCCACGTCGGCGATGCAGAGCGACGCAAGCGGCCAGAAAACCTGACCTATCCGACCACACTCAAAAAAGACGTGCAGGCCGCGCTGGAAACCGTGGCGAGACAGGCGGCCCAACGGCTGCCTCCAAAGGTCTCGGTGGCAATTCTGGCTGCCGACATCCGCACCGGCGAGATCCTCGCCCGCGTCGGTTCCGCGTCCTATCTCGATGCCAGCCGCTCCGGCTGGATCGACATGACACGCATCAAGCGGTCGCCGGGCTCGACTCTGAAACCGTTGATCTACGGCCTGGCTTTTGAACAGGGTCTGATTGCCCAGGATACGGTGATCGAGGATCGTCCCGCCGATTTCGCCGGCTATCGGCCAAAAAATTTCGACATGCATTATCAAGGCGACGTCACAATCCGCGATGCCCTGCAATTGTCGCTGAATGTGCCCGCGGTCCGCTTGCTGGAAGCGGTTGGCCCTTCGCAATTGCTTTCCCGGCTGAAACGAGCCGATATCAGGGTAGATCTGCCCAAGGCGGAAACGCCGGGGCTGGCCATCGCGCTTGGCGGCGCCGGTACGACGTTGAAGGATCTCGTTACGCTTTATGCCGCCCTTGCAAGGCAAGGCAGCGCCATCAGGCTGCATGACTGCGCCATGCTCAGTAGCGCCCATGCCGAGCCCGGACGCCTGCTGGAACCGGCGGCAGCCTGGAACGTCACCGATATCCTATCCGGCGTCGCTCCGCCGCTTGGCGCGCTGACCGGACGGATCGCTTATAAGACCGGCACCAGCTACGGCTACCGCGATGGCTGGTCGATCGGTTATGATGGCCGAACGGTGATTGGGGTGTGGATCGGCAGGGCAGATAACAGTGCCATTCCCGGCCTGACCGGCTATGGCACCGCAGCCCCTGTGTTGTTTGAGGCTTTTGCCCGGTCCAAACTGCCGCAAGCTCCCTTGCCCGCACCGCCGGATGGTGCCTTGCGGATCGCCAAGAGCGATCTGACGCCCGGTCTCAGGCGCTTTTCACGCGACGCCAGCGGCTTGATCGCCCTCAATGCCCGCGAAAAACCGCCGATGATCGTCTATCCACCGGAAGGCGCCCATGTGGAACTCGGCCGAACCGCCGATGGCGCGCAGCTGCCGCTGGTGTTGAAACTTCAGGCGGGCCGTGCGCCGTTCCGCTGGCTGGCCAATGGACAGGCCCTGCCGGATCTTGTCCGCACCCGCACCACCCGCTGGATGCCTGATGGCAATGGTTACTCGACACTAACGGTGATCGATGCCAGCGGCCGCAGTGCCAGCGTCGGTATTTTCCTTCAATAACATTGATTTTTCTTATATAGGAAAACATAATATACCCTTGATAAAAAGGGGAAAATGGCAAACTTAAGTCGATCTTAACAAACGCCCCCTAAAGTCATCGATTGACGATGATGTCAGTTGACCGCCAGCGCCTGCACAATGACTGTGAGAGGTCTGACACGCTTCTGGACAGCGATGGCAGAGACTTGCCGCTCGAGACATGTCGTCCTTATCCGGAAATCGCTTTGCATTTGCTGCCTCAATCGCTCAGCCTAACGCGCCAAAGATGCGTATCCGGCCAGGCGACATGGCTTTGGAGAAGCTGGACCCCATGTTCATAGATCGCTTGCTGTCGCGTTTCCGCATTCAGACCAAGGTGTTGATTTTCATCCTTCCCTTCGTCGTCACCATCGGCGCGGTCGGCTTTACCGGTCTCTATGCCTCCGGCCTGCTTCAAGGCCGGATGGAGATTTCCAACAGCGTGCTGCAATCCTTGAGCGGGTTTCGCGATGTGTCTATCGCGATGACAGAATTTCTCGACAAGACCACAGAGCAAAGCCGCAATGCGGTCACTGAAAAACTGAAGGAACAGCAGCGGGTGCTCAAGCGCACGCTGGATCAACTCGATACCAATGCCGATGGCCGGAGCGAGTTGGAAAAGGCTTCGACCGCCGTCGATGGCGTCGTCAGCCATATGGGAACGCTCTGGTCGCTGCACGAAACGGAATCCAGCCTGATCAAGGATATGAACCAGGGCACGGCCAATAGTGTCGCCGCCCAGAACGATCTGTCCGAGGCCATGAAGAAAGTCACCCTGTCGATCCAGGCTGACGAGACCGCCGCCAAGCAGATGCTGCGCGACGCCGACAAGATTGCGCTAACCAGCGGTTTTCTGACCGATATCAATCGCAAATTCGGCAGCCTTCCGACCCCGGAAGAAAAGTTCGATTACGTCGCCGCCAATCTCGCCGAAATGAAGACCCGCCAGCCACCCCTGGCCGCTGCCTTGCCGGAAAAGAACAAATCCGCCGCCCGGACCATCGAGACCATCATCAAGGACCTCGGCGACATGGTAACAGCGGGCGACAAATCGCCAGAAGTGGCGGAAGCCATGGCGACCAAGCTGCGGAATTTTACCCAGCTTTCCGCCTATCTCGGCCTTGCCGCGCAGCAGAAGATGAAGGATGCCACGGCCCGCTTCGGCGAAATGGACGTGCCGCTGGAAAAGGCGCAGCTGCTTTTGACCGATGGGCGCGGCCTGATCGATGCTGCCTACAGGTTCCAGATCACCACCGCCAGCTTCATGCTGGCGCCGACCGAGCAGAATCTCACCAGCCTGCGCAGGGAATTCGCCGGGCTAAAAACAGCGCTCGCTGCACTCAAGGGCACATCCGGCACCTTTGGCCTGTATGCGCCGCTTGAAGCCAAGCTGACACCCGCCATCACCCAGATGGAAAAGGCCAGCGCCGAACTGGTCAAGATCAGCCAGGATCGCCAGACCAATTTCCAGACCGCCAGCACCGATCTCGACCGAATCTGGCAACAGTTGACGTCTTTTGCCGAAATGCAGAAGGTCAGCGCCGGAGAGGAGCGCCGTGACGCCAATTCGATTTCCATCGGCGCCATGACCCTCGGCCTGCTGATTTCACTGTTTGCCGGTATCGGCCTCGTTCTCACCTTCAAGGGTCCGATTGGCCAGATCACTGCCGCCATGCGCCGTCTGGCCGATGGCAAGCTGGACACCGGCATCAGCGGCGAAGCCCGCGTCGATGAAATAGGCGAAATGGCCCGCGCGCTCGGCGTGTTCAAACAGAATGCGCTGTCGAAAATCGAGATCGAGCAGCGCAGCGAAGCTGAGCGCAATGAAGCAGAGGAAGAACGCCGCCGCAACGATGCGGAAAAACAGGCCGTCGACCGACAGATCGAATTTGCCGTCAACGCCCTGGCGGGGGGATTGGGGCGCCTGGCCAGTGGCGATATCTCCGTCACCATCGATACGCCTTTTACCGGCCGCCTCGAACAATTGCGCGTCGATTTCAACACATCGCTGCAAAACCTTCAGGACACGATGCGCCAGATTCGCGCCAATACCTATATGATCCAGCGCAATGCCGGTGAAATGACCGCTGCCGCCGACGATCTGGCCAAACGCACCGAACAGCAGGCCGCGTCGTTGGAACAGACCGCCGCCGCCGTCGATGAAATCACCGTCACGGTGAAATCCTCGACCGAGCAGGCGCAGGCTGCCAACACCATCGTTGCCGAGACAAAAACCGCTGCCGATACCTCCTCCAAGGTCGTCGCCAGCGCCATTGATGCCATGGGCCGGATCGAGAATGCCTCCGGCCAGATTGTCCAGATCATCGACGTCATCGATGAAATCGCCTTCCAGACCAACCTTCTGGCCCTGAACGCTGGCGTCGAAGCCGCCCGTGCCGGCGAAGCGGGCAAGGGCTTTGCGGTTGTTGCCCAGGAAGTGCGCGAACTGGCGCAACGCTCGGCCAATGCCGCCAAGGACATCAAGGCGCTGATCAACACCTCGAGCACGGAAGTCGCCGCTGGTGCAAAGCTGGTACAGCGCACGGGCGAGGTTCTGGCGGAAATTTCGACGAAAATCGTCAGCGTTTCGCAGCGCGTCGAAGCGATTGCGCTGGCCAGCCGCGATCAGTCGACAGCCTTGGGCGAGGTCAATTCCGCCGTCAACGGCATGGACCAGATGACCCAGCGCAATGCCGCCATGGTCGAGGAAACCAATGCCGCCACCCGCCAATTGGCCGATGAAGCCGATACCCTGATGGGTCTGGTCGATCAGTTCAAGCTCGGCACCGACCCAAGAGACCGGGCGCAGACCAGAGCCGCCTGAACAAAATCAAAGCTTTCAACAGACCGAACCGGTGGGGAAACCCGCCGGTTCACGCATTTTAAGGCCTTGTTTCAGGCTTTGACCAGAACCTGCTTGACTTGAAGGTGGAGCCGCTTCTTAAACACAGCGGCTTCGTCCATCTGGAAAGTGAGTACTCCCGTGCGCTATTTCATCACCGGCACCGCTGGCTTCATCGGCTTTCATCTGGCCCGCCGTCTGCTTCAGGATGGCCATACCGTCACCGGCTATGATGGCATGACCGCCTATTACAATTTGCGTCTCAAGGAAGCCCGCAACGCTGGTCTTGCCCAGTTTCCAAGTTTCACCGGCGTCATCGGCATGCTGGAGGACCGCGAAGCGCTTGAGCGGGCCGTGGATCAGGCCAAGCCCGACGTCATCATCCACCTCGCCGCCCAGGCAGGCGTGCGCTATAGTCTCGAAAACCCGAAAGCCTATCTGGATTCCAACCTGATCGGCTCCTGGAACATTGTCGAGATCGCCAGGCAATTGCAGATCGGCCATTTGATGCTGGCCTCGACCTCATCCATTTACGGCGCCAATCCGCAGGTTCCCTTCCGCGAAACCGACCGCGCCGACGAACCGATGACCTTCTATGCCGCCAGCAAAAAGGGCATGGAGCTGATGGCGCACAGCTATGCCCATCTCTACAAAGTGCCGACCACGGCCTTCCGGTTCTTCACCGTCTACGGCCCCTGGGGTCGCCCGGACATGGCGCTGTTCAAGTTCATGAAGGCGATGCTGGCCGATGAAGCCATCGAGATCTATGGCGAAGGCAAGATGAGCCGCGATTTCACCTATATCGACGACCTGATCGACAGTGTCATCGCGCTGTCAGCCATTGCCCCTGGTGAGGAAAACCGGGTACGCACCCCGGAAAACCTGGATACGCTCTCCCACAACGCCCCGTTCCGCGTCATCAATATCGGCGGTGGCCAGCCGATCGCGCTGATGGATTTCATCGAGACCATCGAGACCATCATGGGCCGCCCGACCAAGCGCAAAATGCTGCCGATGCAGCAGGGCGACGTGCCTCGCACCTTCGCCAGTCCCGACCTGCTGGTGGCACTCACCGGCCAGAAGCCGACAACCACACTGGATGTCGGCGTCAAAGCCACCATGGACTGGTACCTGGAGCATTATCGCCAGCTTGGGCTGTGATGAACGGAGCGTTGATGCTGAGCGTGAAGAGCGTACAAATACCTCACATCCACTAGGGATGTGAGGTAAAAACCTTCAGCCCGCCTGTCGCTGCTCCACCAAATCCGTCACCAGCCGCGCCGTTTCCGCGGCACCGTTCACCGAAACGGACAGGTTTTTAGGAAACTTCAATTTCAGCGCCTTAGTGATGGCTTTCGCCATGGTTTCACCATCAAGACCGTCCTCGCCGATGACCACGGCCAGGCCCAGCGCTTGCAGTTTTTCCGCCCGCACCGTCTGCTCAGTTTCGCCGCCTGCCGCAAATGGCACCAGCAGCGCCGGACATCTGGCCCGCAACACATCGCAGACCGTGTTATATCCCGCTTGCGAAACGGAGAGCTTGGCCTTGGGCAACAGGGCCGGGAAATCCAGACGAAAGCGATAGAGTGCGACAGTGCCGGGTGCGCGCTGGGTAAAGCGCTCGTAATCGGCCTCAGGCAGGTTGGGTCCGGTTATCAGGCACCAGCGCAGCTGTTCACCGAGATCGCCGCCGAGAATGTCGCGGGCATCCAGCGCCGCTTCGATCAAGGCGGCGCCGACCGCCCCTCCCCCCGCCGAAATGACGATGTCGAAGACCTCTTCTGCCGGTTCCGGCTCAGGCGCAGCAACCAGACCGGTATAATGCAGCTTGTCATGAATGGTTTTTGCCAGCGGAAACGTCTCTTGCAGCTCGACGAATTGCGGATCGCCATGCACGAGAACGCCATCGAAATGGTCCTGCACCAGCTTGACCGTTTCTTTATCGCGGCCGGATTTGCGATTTTCCTGCAAAATGTCGCGCACCGAGCTGAGCAGCAACGGCTTGGGATGCGTGGCCTTGATCGCGTCCAGCAGCGGCAAAAGCTCGAAGCGCACCTGCCGGCGTCCGAACGGAAAAGCCTCGATGATCACAACATCCGGCCGAACCGCCTCGAAGGCCGCCAACAGCAGTCCGGCACGGCTTGTCTCGAAACTGGCATCGACCGGCTTGCCTTCGCTATCGACCAGACCGGCAAAGCCAGTGGCTGCGAGAACGGCGGGCAATTGCACATGCTCGATACCTGGGCCCGGAAAGCCCTTGACCGACGTTCCGCCCGTCACCAGGGTCACCGACAATCCAGAGTTCGCCATAGCCTCGGCCAATCGGCTGGCCCGGGCCAGATGGCCGATACCCAGCAAATGCTGCACATAAAAGAAAACCCGTTTCGGACGAAGGGTCATGCCCGTTTGCTCCTGGGAGATGTCTGCTTTTCGCAGAATGGCAAGACGCAGGCAATGCCATGCGCCGTCAAAGGCATATTTCCTGAAACCCGACCCTATGCAAGTGCTTATTGCCGGCCGGAAAACAACTCCGTCAGGTCACGGATGCTGTTGCGGTAATCGAAATCCCGCCGCACTTTCTGCTCCGCGGCTGAACCGAGCCGGGCGCGCAAGGCCGGATCACGCATGGCTTTCTCCAGCGCCAAAGCCAGCGCCTCAGCATCATCAGGCTCCACCAGCAGTCCGTTTTCGCCTGTTATAAACAGCTCGGATATCCCCGAGACCGTCGTGCTGACCGGCATCAGCCCTTGGCTTGCAGCCTCCACCAGCACATTCGGCAGGCCGTCGCGGTCGCCATCGGCGGTGATCCGGCAGGCGAGCGTAAAAAGATCACTGTCACGGTAATGGGTCAGCACATCGCGCTGGTCCATCGCCCCTTTCCAGGTAATGCGAGCCGCAATGCCAAGCTGATCCGCCAAGGCCTGCAACCGGGCCAGTTCGTCACCACCACCAATATGAGTGAAGTGCCAGTTGAGATCGGCGGGAAGCGCTGCGAGTGCGCTCAGCAGCACATCATAGCCCTTTTTTTTCACCGCCCGGCCCACCGACAGCAACCGCAGCGGATCGGCGGAGGCAGAACCGTCGCGTGCCGGACGCACGCCCTCGAAATGCGGAAATCGATCAAGATCGAGCCCGTGATAGCTCAAATGGACGCTGCCACGCCCATCGGCCAGAGCGCTCAACCGGTCGAAGCCGACTTTTGTGCAAGTCACCACCCAGGCGGCATGGGCCAGCTTGTCGGCCAGATCCCAGCTTTCCGATGTCCAGATATCCTTGGCATGGGCCGAAACGCTGAAGCCACTGCTGCCAAGCAGGCTGGCATAAAAGGCAACCGAGGCGGGCGTGTGGATGAAATGCGCATGCAGCCAATCGGCCTTGCCAGGCCATTCCGCCACCAGCACCATGGCCTGCCCCAAACGGCGAAACCGGTTGCGGGAAAAATCGCGCCGCAGATCCTTGAAAAACTGCGTGAGAACCGGGCGAAAGCCGGGCAGATGCCGCACGGCCCACAAAGCTTTCAGCACGCGCCCCGGTTCTTCATGCAGATATTCCGGCAGGTAATGCACCGGGGCCTGGATCTCATCATGCACGGGGTGGCGCTTCTTGTCGGTCGGGCGGCGCATGGCAACCAGTTCCAGCGCAAAGCCAGCCTGCTCCAGGCCCAGCAATTCCTGGGCGATAAAGGTTTCCGACAGGCGCGGATAGCCTTTCAGTAAAACGACGATCTTTCTTGGCTGTGGCACGATCTTACCCTTGCACCACCGAGAGACGTCCGGCACCGCGCTCCTCGAGACAATCGGCAACGATGCGGGAAATGGTCGGTAGGCCTTCCAGATGCATGCCCGGCGCACTGACCGAGGGCGGATCGCGTTTCAATACGGCCTTGATGGCCTGGGCAAACGCCATGCTATCGCTGGATTGGTCGGGCAGGACCATGCTGACCAGACCCAGTTCGCAGGCGCGGGTGGCGCGGATCAACTGTTCCTCGCGCGGCTCGGTGCGCGGCACGATCAGGGCCGGTTTATCGAAGGACAGAATTTCGCAATAGGTATTATAGCCGCCCATGGCCACCACCGCCTTGGCACCGGCGATCAGATCCTCCATACGATTGTCGAATTCGATCATCGTCAGCTTCGGATGGCGCGATCCAGCCTCCATGAATTTCTGCCGCAAGTCGGCGGGCATATAAGGCCCTAGCACCACCAGCGCCTGCTGGTCCAGCGTCGGATCGGCCTGATAGGCGGCAATCACATCGCGCACCAGATCGCCACCATCGCCACCCCCACCGGTGGTCACCAGCAGATAATCTTCCTGGGGCGAGTGATCCGACCGGGTTCCCGTCAGGGCATTGCGTTGCAGAAAGCCGACGAAACGCATTTTCGAGCGCAAAGCCGGCGGCGCGTCGATACCCGTCAGCGGATCATAGAAATCGGGCGGGCCATAGACCCAGACATCGTCATAGAGCCGGGCGATCTTGGCCAGGACATCATTGCGCTTCCATTCCGCTTCCAGAAGATGCGGCGCATCCATCACGTCGCGCAGCCCAAGCACCAGTTTCGTGCCGCGGGTCTTCAGATAGGTCAGCGTGTCCTCCACCTCGCCGCGCAGGCCAAGCGGTTCCTTGTCGATGATGAACATATCAGGCTCGAAACTTTCCGCCGTGTGGCGGATGATCGACTGGCGCATTTTCAGCGTTTCATGCAGATCGATATGTCGGTCCATCGAGGTGTATTCGCCATTTCGCAGCTTGATGACGCTGGGAATTTTGACGAAATCCACCCGGGCGCGATAATCGAAGGCACCGGCAATCGTCGCACCGGAAATGATCAGCACTTGCAGACCGCGATAATCCTCTACAAGCGAATGGGCAATGGTGCGGCAGCGGCGCAAATGGCCAAGACCGAACGTGTCATGGCTGTACATGAGGATGCGGGCTTGCCCCAGTCGTCTCGACATGTGGTCAGTCTCTCCGAGAAGTGTCACTGCGTGGAACCGTCAATCCGGACGGACTGAGCAACAGCCATGGACATGAATAAAGGTCGCCGTTCCTGTTTACAGCGATCACTTATATGGGTCAGCGGCATCCCTAAGACCATCCCCTAGAAAATTGAAGGCAAGAATGATCACGATGACGGGAACAACCGGGAACAGTAGCCAAGGATAAAGTGCGATCACATTGACCGAGCGCGCCTCTGTCAGCAACACACCCCAGCTGGTAATTGGTGGACGAAGGCCAAGCCCCAGAAAACTCAGGGTTGTTTCGCCCAGAATCATGCCGGGAATGGTCAGTGTCGCGCTGGCGATGAGATGCGACATGAAGCCCGGAATGAGATGACGGCCGATGATGCGGGCGCTGCCCGATCCCATCATCTGGGCGGCCAATACGTAATCTTCTTCGCGCAGCGCCAGCAACTTGGAGCGCACCGCCCGCGCCAGCCCCGTCCAGTCCAACAGGCCGAGAATGAAGGTGATGCCGAGGTAGACCAGCAGCGGGCTCCAATCCGGCGGCATGATCGCCGCCAGCGCCAGCCACAGTGGAATGCTGGGAATGGAATGCAGCACTTCGGTAATGCGCTGCACGACCATGTCGAACCAGCCGCCCCAATAGCCAGCCAGCCCGCCGATGACGATGCCGAGCACAAAACTGGTCATCACCCCCAGAAGGCCGATGGTCAGCGAAATCCGGGCGCCGTAGAGAATACGCGACAGCACGTCCCGGCCCAGCCGATCCGTCCCCAGCAGGAAGAAATTACCACCTTCCGCCGGACAGACCAGATGCAGATCGCTGTCCACCAACCCCCAGAAACGATAGCTGTCGCCCCGGCAGAAAAACCGTAGCTTCTGCACCTGTTGCGGATCGTCGGTATAGACCCGCTTCAATGTGTCCATATCCAGCGACATCGTCCGGCCATAGACGAAAGGCCCGACAAAACCATTCTCATCGAACAAATGCACGGCTTGCGGCGGCGCGTAGATCCGGTCGACATTGCGGCTATGAACGTTGTAGGGGGCTAAAAATTCGATGACGACAATCATCAGATAGGCCGTCAACAGCAGAATGCCGGAATAATAGGCCAGTTTGTGCCGCTTGAACCGCCACCAGGTCAGGCGAAATTGCGAGGCCTGGTCGACCGGTGAGCGCCGGGATGTTGCCTCATCTTCAATCGCATAGGGGTCAAACGGAGCTGGCGACACGTAATGTGCCAAGGCGCCAGAGGCAGGGCCGGTGGAAGGCATTCGCGGATCGCTCACTTGCTGCGCCCTCCCTGCAAACGGATACGCGGATCAAGCAGCGCCAGCGCGATATCCGAGATCAGCACGCCGATGACCGTCAGCACGGCCAGGAACATCAGGAACGACCCGGCCAGATACATGTCCTGGTCCTGAAGCGCCCGGATCAGCATCGGGCCGGTGGTTTCCAGAGACAGCACGACGGCGGTAATTTCCGCCCCGGAAATAATCGTCGGCAGGATCGAGCCGATATCGGAAATGAAGAAATTCAACGACATGCGCAGCGGATATTTGATCAACACCCGAAACGGATGCAGCCCCTTGGCGCGCGCCGTCATCACATATTGCTTGTGCAGCTCGTCCAGCAGATTGGCCCTGACACGGCGCACCATGCCAGCGGTGCCAGCCGTGCCGATGATGATGACAGGAATCCAGAGATGTTCGAGGATAGACTTGAACTTGTCCCAGCTCATCGCCTGGCCAAGAAAGCGCTGGTCCATCAGATGACCGATCGAGATGCCGAACCAGATATTGGCGAAATACATCATGACAAGCGCCAGAATGAAATTCGGCACGGCGATGCCAATCAGCCCCAGCAGGGTCAACCCGTAATCGCCCCAGCTATATTGATGGGTGGCAGAATAGATGCCGATCGGAAAAGCCAGCAGCCAAGTGACCGCGATGGTGACGGTTGACACCAGGATGGTCAGCCAGACCCGGTCTCCGACCACATCGGCCACCGGCATACGATATTCGAAGGAATAGCCGAAATCGCCCTGCACGAAGCCAGTGACCCAGTTGAAATAGCGGATCGGCGCGGGCTGGTCGAAACCGTAGCGGGCCTTCAGCTCCTCAATTTCCTGCAAATCGGCCTTTTCACCGATAGCCCGCATTTCCTCGACATAGCTTTCAAAGTAATCGCCGGGCGGCAATTCGATAATGGTGAAGACCAGCATGGAAATCATGATCAGCGTCGGGATCATCACGGCAATGCGCCAGAGAATATAGCGGATCATGTCGCATCCTCATCATACCAGAATGTATCCGGCATATAGACGCCGAGTTGGGAGGTCGGGACGAAGCCAAACAGGCCTTTTTCCGGCAGGTTCCTGAGCTTTCGCGATTTCACCACCGGCTGCAAGGCGGAGTTGACGATGCCGATGGTAAAGACCTGATCGGTATAGAGCCGCAGCATGTCATGCCAGATCGCCGTGCGCTCTTCCAGCAGATCGGACTGCCGCCAGGCCCGAAACAGGTCAAGCAAGGCCCGCGCCTCGGCAATTTCCGGCGCCCGGCCATCGCCGCCGCCCGACAGCGTATGCAGGCCCCAAAGCGGCCATTGCAGCTGGTCGTCACTGGTCGGCGCCAATTCTCGCGGAGACATGTCAGCGGTTGGCACGCCATTGTCCAATCCCTGCCAGACGGCCATCACCGTTTCGCCATTGGTGATGCGGCGGCGAAACAGCTCGCGATGCGAGATATGCACGAACAGGCGGAAACCGATCTTGCGGAAGTGATCGGTGATCAGCTCCAGCACGTCGGAATCAAAGGAGCTTTCCCCGGTGCTCTCGACAATCAGCACCGCCTCGCGCCCATCCGGCAGCAAGCGAAGACCGTGACGATCAGGGCGGACCAAGCCTGCCTCGTCCAACAGCGCATTGGCCTGATCGGGGTCGAAACCGGCCCAGGCATCGCGATATTCCGGCTTGAACAGCGGGCTTTCGGGCAGAATGGCATTGGCCGAAGCCTGGGCCAGGCCGAAAAACACCGCCTTGTTGATTTCTTCGCGGTTGATGGCCAGGGACAGCGCCCGGCGCACCCGGACATCGAGCAGCACCTGGCGCCAGACCAGATCCTTGCAATTCAGGTTGGGCATCAACGCAATGCGCGCCCCTTGGGTGCGCTTCCACAGATCGACCTTGATCGGATAGCGTTTCTCGGCGTTTTTCAGGAAAGTATAATCGGCAAAATCCAGATTGGTGAATTGCAGATCGCTTTCACCCGTGCCGGTCTTGGCTGAAATCAGGTCGCCGGAACCAACGCCCATCACCACCTTGTCGATATAGGGCAGTTGCAAGCCGTTCTCGTCCACCCGGTGGTAGAAGGGATTGCGCTCGAAGATGAACTGGCCCGATGGCGGCGCGGTCCGGGGGAGCCAGGCGTCCAGCGTCGGCAGATCGGGATTTTCCGGGCGCACGATGCGCGACATTTTTTGATGCAGCGCCACCCAATCCTGCACGCCGTTTCGTTTGGCCAGTTCCTCCAGCTTTTCCTTGGTCTGGTATTTGTGGTGGAACTGCTTGAGATAGGCGCCGGGCATCATCAGACGCGTTGCGGTCGGGGCGGCAAGTTCGGCCAGGAAATCCGGATTGGGGTCCTCCCAGGTATAACGAACGGTCAGCGCGTCCAGCACCTCGAAGACCGGTTCCTTATCATTGACCCGGAAAACGGTCGGAATTCCGCCCTTGTGAAGCTTCTTGTCATGGAACATGTCTTCCCAGACATAGCGGAAATCCTCTGCCGTAAACGGCGACCCGTCCGACCAGCGATGGCCGTCGCGCAGGTGGAAGGTAAAGATCCGCTCCTCGACCACCTCGAACCGTTCCAGCAGATCCGGCTGGAAATTGAAGGCGAGGTCATAGCCGATCAGCCGACAGTAACAATTGATCGGCATATATCTGATATCGCGCTGGCCGCCGATCAACATGCGGATCGTGCCGCCATAGCGCCCTGGCACCCGCTCAGGCCCTTCAAGGGACACGACGCGCGGCGCTTTCGGCAGGCGCTCCGACATTGGCGGCAGTTGGCCAGCCTCGACCTTGGCTTTCAAAAGTTCCGGTTCACTTGGATGAGACGCCGCCAGAAGCGGGCGGGGCAGAAAGGCCGCGGACATCAGCGCAAGCGCTCGACGGCGGGTAAGGCGGTGGCGGATCACGAGCGCAACTCCTTAGCGTCCACCTCACGGCGGGCCAAAACCAGATGGCCACCACCCAGATCGGCATGGGCAAGCGTTGCCGGATCGCCTTCATCGTGAAAATGCCTGGCCCAGCGCTTTTTGGCAGCCAACGACGGTTCTCCGATCAGGTTGAAATCCATCGGATGATCCAGATTGGGCAGCGGCACCGCCGCCAGCAATTTCTTGGTATAGGGATGGACAGGATCACGCATGATCACCTCGCAAGGGGCGATCTCGACAATACGGCCCGCATACATCACCGCCACCCGGTCGGCCATGTAATTCACCACGGCCAGATTGTGGGAAATGAACAGATAGGTCAGGCCAAGCTCACTCTTCAAATCCTTCATCAGGTTGAGGATCTGTGCCTGCACCGAGACATCCAGCGCCGAGACCGGCTCATCGCAGATCACCAGATCCGGCCCGAGCGCCAGTGACCGGGCAATGCCGATCCGCTGCCGCTGCCCACCGGAAAAACTATGCGGATAGCGGCCCAGCGCAGTTTCCGGCAGGCCAATCGCATGGATCAACCGGTTGACCAGATCCAGCCGTGCAGCCCGGCTGCCACGCTCATGAATTTCCAGGGGTTCGCTGATGATGCCGCGCACCGTCATGCGCGGTGACAGCGAAGAGACCGGGTCCTGGAACACCATCTGGATGCGCGTGCGCAGGTCTTGCAGCTTTGATCCTTCAGCCTTCAGCATATCCAGCGGACCATCGGCACCATGATAGACAGCCGTGCCGTGATCAGCAGTAACGCCACGCATCAAAATCTTGCTGAGCGTGGTCTTGCCGCACCCGCTTTCGCCCACCAAGCCCAAGGTTTCACCGCGAAAAATATCGAAGGAGACGTCGTTGACGGCCAAAGTTGGCGAAGACGGGCGCGAGAAAAATCCGTTTGACCCCTTGGACTGGAAGGATTTGGAAATGTTGCGCACCGAAAGCAACACGCCATCGTCGCCCGAGGACACGCGACATCTGTCCATCAACCGACCGGTATCCACCTGGATTTCCCGAAGCGGCTTCAGGCGCTCATTGCGGTCCATGTCGAAATGCGGCACCGCCTGCATCAGGCCTTTGGTATAGGCATGTTGCGGCGCGCTGAAGATGGCTTCGACCGGGCCGGATTCCATCACCTCACCGCGATAAATCACCACAACTTCATCGGCGAGACTGGCGACGACACCAAGATCATGAGTGATCAACAGGATCGCCATGCCAAGCTTTTCCTGCAATTCCTTCAGGAGCTTGAGGATCTGTGCCTGGATGGTCACGTCAAGCGCCGTGGTCGGTTCATCGGCAATCAGCAGCGCCGGATTACAGATCAGTGCCATGGCGATCATCGCCCGCTGGCGCATGCCACCGGACAGTTCGAACGGATACATGGTCGCCACACGGGCAGGGTCGTTGAAGCCCACCAGCCCCAGCATTTCCTCCAGCCGTTCCTGGCGTTCGCGCGGCGAAAGCGCGGTGTGGACCCGCAACACTTCCTCGATCTGGTTGCCGACAGTATGGACCGGCGAAAACGAGGTCATCGGCTCCTGGAAGATCATGCCGATCCGGTTGCCGCGAATCTGGCGGATCTGGCGACCGTCATAGGGCAGAGACAGCAGATCGACCTGTGCTGCCTTTTGGGGATCATTAAACAGAACCCGACCATTGATCTGTGCCAGGTTGGATTCGATCCCCATGATCGAGCGACCGAGCACGGATTTACCCGACCCGGATTCACCGACCAACGCCGTGACCTTGCCGGGCCGCAGCACCATGCTGAAAGACTTGACCGCCTGAATGCTTGCGCCCAACAGGGGAAAAGACACACTGATATTATCCACATAAAGCAGATCTGCGCATTCTGCCATGCGTCACTTTTCCCAACCCATGCTATGACTTTGTAGGTACCGTATCTTAGCAAATCATTGATGTCTATCGCTGACACACATGCTTTAATCGCGACCCGGACATGGCTTTACGGCTTGCACATGTCAGTTTTTTATCGGTAGGTCAGAAGACTGATAAAATGGACCTGTCATCGTGAGCCAAGACTTACCCCCAAGACTGAAAAGTCGCGCCATGATTGCCCAAAGCCTGGAGTTTGCCAAAAAGCGCGAGCTAGAGGCGGCAAAGACTATGCTGGATGCCCTGGCTGGCGACCATGATTTATTGGCGCAGGCCAAATTGGGGCCGGACACCGCGCTTGGCCTGCCGCGCAAGCTGCATTCGGCCTATCTGAAGCTTGCCAAGATTGCTGGAGACCGGCTGCGGGTCACCGGGCTGCAATATACACTTGCGCCTCCGCCGGACCTGCTTTTGCCGTTTTCGCGCTTCAGCAGCGATGAGCGGCGAGATATGGCAGCGCTGAACCGCGAGGCAGCGCCAAGAGTGCTGCACCAGATCTGGCTCGGAACACTGGCCCTACCGCCTGCCTGCCAGGCCTGGGCCGACCACTGCGCCCGCCATGGTTTTGCCTATCGGCTATGGCGCGAGGCGGATCTCGAAGCACAGGGGTTTGACCAGCATCCAAGCTTTAAGGCCATGCTGGCACGCGGCGACTTTCCCGGCGCCGTGGATGTGGCGCGCTATCTGATCCTTCAGCACTTCGGCGGAATCTACCTCGATTGCGACTGGTATCCGGCCCGTGACGATATCGGCTTTGCCGATTGCCTTGCTCTGGTCGGGCTTGCCGCCCTTGCCGAGGACACACCGCGCCAAACCGGCCTTGGCAGCCTGCTGATGACCAATTCCTTCATCGCCAGCCCGCCCGGCCATCCGGTCTTTGCGCGGATGATCGAGGCCATGCCGCAGGCCATGGCGATGCTGCCGGATGCGCCCGCCTGGTGGTCGACCGGGCCGCTGCTGATGACCGTGGTGTTTCGAGGCACCAGCTTTGCCGTTCCTGATGCCGGCTTTGTGGCCGCCAATCTGGAGCGCGGCGCGCCGTTTGCCGAGGTGGAGGCGGCACGGGACGCGGCCCTGACCACGGATGGAGGCCTGCTGATTGGCTGGAAATCCTGGTAGGCACTTATGCTTGCGGCTGAAGCAATGTCCGCGCACTTTCCCAGCGGCAGGCCGGATGGGTGGCGGTCAGCGCGAACAGCCGCGTCAGGAAATCCCAGACCGTTTGGTCATGAACCAGATGATGGGTGAGGATGCCGATGGCGTGTAAAGGTTCAGATTCGGGCGCCAGATAGGCCGCCAGTTCCGCAAACAGGATGTCGGCATCACGCCCACCGCGCGTCCCGCGCCAGTCCATCACATCCACATGGGTGTTGAGAAGGGATGGAGCATTTCCGCGTTTCTCCCGGCCAAACACCGACAGCGCCGTAAAGCCAAGACCGGGCAGCGATGAAAGCAAAGCCGTGTCAATCCGGTTCCAGGGCGGCACCAGCATCGGCAGCAACTGTTCGCCGTAAAGACCGCGCAGCTTGGCCAATCCCTGGCGCAGCTCGTCCAGGACGATTGCCACCGGGCGATGCCCCCCTAGTTCCTGGTTTTTTTCACCTGGACCAGCATGGCTCTGGTGGTTCCAACCATGCACGGCGATGGTGGCAAGGGTTTCTGCCTGCAGCAATCCGGCCAGTGCCGGACCGGTCGGCTCGGGAATGATCGCCAGCGTCAACGGTATCTGGAAGCGGCGGGCAAGCGCCAGCAAAGTCTCCAGCGGATCGCTCGGTTCGACCGCATCGTCATCGCGCAGCCAGAGGTTAACCGTCTTTCCCTGGGCGGCGAGATCATCGAGGCGCTGTCTCAAGAGACTTTCAGACATTATGACTCCCGCCTTCCGATTCCAATTTAGCACTATCGTCCAGACACTGTTCCAGCAGGGCGGAAAGCCGGGCGCTCGCCGCCTCAATCGAGCGATCCTGCGCGACCATCTGGCGAGCCGCTTGAGCCATTGTCTGGCGTTGGGACGTATCGGTCAGCAGGGTCGCTATAGCTTTAGCATAGGCCGACGCATCGCCGGGCGGCGTTAAAAATCCGGTGATGCCGGGCGCGACCACTTCCGGCACGCCTGCCACGGCCTCGGCCACGACCGGCAGTCCTGCCGCCTGCGCCTCCAGATAGGCAAGACCATAGGCTTCACCATGGCCCGGCCAGACATAGACCGATGCGGACGATAAGATCTCGGCGACGGCCTCAGGCGGTTGCTCGCCCAGGAATTCGACCCTGTCAGGTGGAAAGCCGGAAAACAGTGCCCGAACCTCGGCCCCGCAGGGTCCATCCCCAACCACTTTCAGCCGCCAGGCAAGCTCGGGTAGCAGTGCCAGCGCCTTGGCCAGCGCGGCATAGCTGCTGATCTTGTCGCCGGGACGCATCATCGCCACGGTTGCCAGCACATGTTGCTCTGACTGCTGCGGGCGAGCAAGAAAGGCCTGCGCATCGATAAACGGCGTCAGCCGGGCCAACCGGGCGTGCGGAGCGACAGCCTGCAAGCCCTGCATATCCCGCGCCGTCAGGCAGAGATTGACAGCGGCGGTCCTGATCGTATCCAGCAGCATGTCCTGAAAACCAGCCCAGACGCCGAGATTGCGTCGCTGCGAATAGGAAGCCTCGGCGGTGACATAGGGGATCGCAAACCGGCGGCAGAGGGGCGGGCCGATCAGGTCCGGCGCCTTGTAATACGGGTGATAGCAAAACCACAGATCCGGCTTGCCCTGGCGCTGGTAAAGCCCAGCCAGCCGCTCGATCTCTTCCTGCGCCGCCTGGGCCAGATCCGGGAGAACCGTCTCCGGCGTCGCGTGGAAACTGCGCAGATCAGACGCCACGGTGACATCATGGCCCGCCAGCCGCAAAGCCCGCAGCAGGAGGCGCGCCATCAGCCGATCGCCAGAGGGGACCGGATGGTCGGGGGATTTCAGCGGCGCGTAAAAGCCGATTTTCATGGGCAGCCTCATCGTCATGCAGGGACATGTGCGCAGTCCGCAGGCTGTTGCAAGAGGCAGATGCAGATTTATCGCCACCCATCACAGCCGATCAACATTGCCCGACAAGATGAGCGCGCACCCTTGACATCCCATCATGCGGACCGCAACTGAAGCCGGTATTGAAATCGCCTGCGGAGCTTTATCCCACCATGTCCCATCATCCCGTTGCCGCCGAATTGCTGTCCGCCATCCAGTCCCGCCATGCGAAGGCAGCGGTGATCGGCCTCGGCTATGTCGGCCTGCCGCTAGGCATCAGCATTGCCAAAGCCGGGTTCACGGTGATGGGCTTTGATATCGATGCTGCCAAGATCGATGCTATCGAGGCCGGGACAAGCTATATCGAGGCGGTGCCGGAGCATATTCTGCGCGAAGAATGCGCAGCGGGCCGCTTTTCCGCCACCTCGGATTTCCTGGCGCTGGCCGATTATGACGTGATCGCCATCTGCGTGCCGACACCGCTGACCAAGAACCGTGACCCTGACCTGTCCTATGTGGAAAACACCTGCCGCCAGATTGCCAAGTCGCTGAGGCCCGGCCAGCTGATCGTGCTGGAATCCACCACTTATCCCGGCACCACGCAGGAGGTGGTAAAGCCGATCCTCGAACATTCGGAGCTGCGGGCCGGAGAGCATTTCTTCCTGGGCTTTTCCCCTGAGCGAGAAGATCCCGGCAATCGGGAATTTGAAACCTCGACCATTCCTAAGATCATCGCCGGTGATGGCCCCGACGCTTCGGCCTTGATGGCAGCCTTTTATGGTGCCGTGGTCAAAACCGTGGTGCCTGTCTCCTCCACGGCGACAGCAGAAGCCGTCAAGCTGACCGAAAACATCTTCCGCGCCGTCAACATCGCCTTGGTCAATGAATTGAAGCTGGTCTATGACGCCATGGGCATTGATGTCTGGGAGGTAATCGACGCCGCCAAGACCAAGCCGTTCGGCTATATGCCGTTTTATCCCGGCCCGGGCCTCGGCGGCCATTGCATTCCCATCGATCCGTTTTACCTGACGTGGAAATCGCGCCAGTATGACCAGCCAACCCGATTCATCGAACTGGCGGGCGAGATCAACACGTCCATGCCGCATCACGTCGTCTCCAGGCTGGCCGAAGCGCTGGACCGCAAGGCGGGCAAGGCGCTGAGCCGGTCGCGCGTGCTGATCCTGGGGCTGGCCTACAAGAAAAATGTCCCTGACATCAGGGAAAGCCCGTCGCTGCGGCTGATGGAGCTTATTCTGGAGCGCGGCGCCGAGGTCGCCTATTTCGACCCCTTCCTGCCCGAAATTCCAAAAACCCGCGAATATAGCCATTTGAAAGGCCGTCGCAGTATTGCCTGGAACGAGGAAAGCCTTGCCGCCTTCGATGCCGTGCTGATCGCCACCGACCATGACACTGTCGATTACCAGCAATTGGCCGATTGGTGTCCGCTGATTGTCGATACCCGCAACGCCCTTGCCCGCCGCAGCATTGCCGATCAGGCCGCAGGCCATACGATTGTGAAAGCGTGATCCCATGAGCCGTCTCGACAGTTTCATCAACCGCATGAGCGCCCAGCGCGATCTCTTGAACCATGTGCGCGATAATTACCCCCTGCCCGAAGGCCCGGTGCTGGAAATCGGCCTTGGCAATGGCCGGACCTTCAGTCATTTGCGGGAGAATTTCACCGGTCGCCGCATCGTCGCCTTCGACCGGCAATTGGGCGCGCATAAAAGCTCCATTCCGCAGGACGGCGACCTGATCCTGGGGGAAATCGACCAGACTGGCCAAGACTTCATCGGCTGCGGCGCGGCCTTTGTCCATGCCGATATCGGCACTGGCTATCCTGACCGTGACGCAGTCACACTCACCTGGCTGCCGGATATGGTGGCTGGGATGCTGCGGCCCGGCGGCTATGCGCTCAGTGGCCTGCCGCTCGACCACGAAGCACTCGAGCCGTTACCTGTCCTCGAGCATATCGAGAAAGACCGTTATTTCTTCTATCGTCGCCTGCCGTGATTTTTTGCATCGACATCGGCAATACAAGGCATTTGCCTCAAATCCGCCCGAAATTCCGGTGCTAATGAGTGTCGTGAGGAATGGGTATATCCTAATCGACAAGAGAAAGTTGCCGCAAGCGAACAGTATCAAGTTCGGTTGTCATCGCACGAAGACGCTCTGCTAATGCACGGCTAAACTCCATGCTCATGCGTGGGCTGTCAGCCATGACCTTGCCGAGACAATCTTTGGCGATGCGAAGCGTTTCAACGTCTGTTGCAGCACGTGCAGTCATTCGTCTTGGCCCTTGGCAGAGAAGCGACATTTCACCGATGATGGATTTGCTGTCTGCTTCACCGATCCTGACTTGGCCTGTTGGCATGTCTGAAAGCAAATCCACCTTGCCAGACAGGATGACATACGCAGCATCGCCGCCATCGCCTTGGCGAAACAAAATGTCGCCGGTATTATAGGTTGCCCTTTGCGAAGCGAAGGCCAGGAGCTTCAGTTTGCACGGATCGACGTGCTTGAAGTATGGAATATTCCGCAATAGCTGCACTTCGTCTCGCAGTAACATGCTTGCCACCAACTTCCCGGTTTTCGGTGGCCTGACCCCTCATGCCACCAATGCCTTGAAAATATCATTTTCATTGCCCAGAGCCTCGAACGTGCCGTCCGCGACCAATGAACCGCTGTCGAGTATCAGAACACGATCAAAGTTTTTTGACAATGATGTGTTCGACAAAACCCAAAGGATAGAGGGATCATTGTCCTGCTCGCGCAGAAATGCAAGCACATCCTTAACAATATCCTCCTGAACACGAGCGTCGAGGCCCGGCAGGGCTTTATTGAAGATATAATAGTCGCAACGCCGCACCAGCGCGCGGGCAAGGTTGAGCTTGTGGCGCTGAACGATGGTCAGCCTGCGGCCACCGCTGCCAATATCGAATTCCAATCCAAGCGCCAGGAACCGTTCCGTCAGGCCTTTCTTCGAGCTCAGTTTCGCCGCCAGCTCGCGGAATTTCGGCTGGGCTTCGGGATTGCGGTTGACGAGCTTGCCGAAAATCACGTTTTCACGCAACGTCGCCGCCGCCATGTAGCGATGCGGATCATAGCGTTCGATACTGTGGCGCAGGTCCGGTGACAGGTTATCGTGAAACAGGTCGCGGGCGCCAACGATCTTGTCCATCACCTCTTGTGTCAAAACACCCATACGATAGCGCGGCTCGACATAATTGAAGCTGAGCCGGATCATTGCCCGCTGCTCTTCCTCGTTCGGTACTGGCTTGGTCCGGCCTTGAAGGCGTTGCAGGATCTGCTGGTAAAACACAACGTCGTCGGCGGTCAGGACATCGAGCTGCTGGAAGAACGGATGATCGGCCGGCAGGCCGCCGAAGATTTCCACAAGGTTTTCCGCAATCAGGAAGCCCATCTCGTAAAACAGGCTAAGCAGACCGGCGCGCTCCAGCACATCATAGAAATAATCGCTTTGATGGGCATAGACAGGTCCATTGACGATTGGACGCAGCGTCCCGAACAGCAGATTTTCTCCCAGTGTCGCCTCGGCATTATAGGCATTGGGGTCGAAGTGAACCACGAGATTGGCAAGACCCTGCCGTTGCAATTCATCCCGCAGCGACAGACGCAACTCCACAACTTTTTCCGTCAGGTCCGGATATTCAAGCGGATCGACAATGGAATGCAGCGCCAGTTCCATCACGTCGCTGGTCAGTTTCACGGTATCGAGCGCCGTCAGGATCGATTTCTTCAGGTCGCTGGCTTCACCGTGCAGCACGGACGTCGCCCGCCGATCGATCCAGTCGGCATTGGGATCGAGATCGGAGTTTTCAGATAATTGCGCTTCCTTGATCTCCCAACGGCGTTTGATTGCCTCGCGCCCGGTATAGTTCACCGAATTGGTCGGCGCATGTTTCAGCCCGTAAATCAGGTTGTCCTTGAGGCTGCCATGAAAGAAATAACCGTCAGCAGACACATAGGAAATGGCCCGGCCCGTCACCGACTCCGGCAATTCCAGCAGGTCGGTATCACCAAGCACGATCTTTCCCGCCACCGGCCAGTTCAACCGGCCAATGGCTTCGGCCATCACTTCAGCCCCGACACCGCGATTGTCGATGGCGGCAATCGTCTCGCCCCGGCCGATTTTCAAAGTGAGATTTTCCACCACCTTGGCGCCGCCACTATCCTGCAAGGTCACATTCTGCAAAGCCAGCTGGCCAGCACGGGCAGCCATTCCCACAGGCGCCAACGCCTGTAGCGCCGGCTCAATCATCTGTGGCGGTTCGAATTGTTCCAGCACCTGTTCATATTTCACCTGCACGTCCTGGCGGGACTGATCCCAGTCGATCAGCTCTTTCAACGGACCGGGCAGATCCTTGTAGGCGTTGATGACAGCCACCAGCTGGCCCACGTCCAGACTGCCCTTCAGCGCGAAATAACCGCCGATGGAATAGAACAGGAAGGGTGTCAGCTGCGACAGGAAGTTATTGAAAAATTTGACAAAAAACTTCCAGCGATAGAGATCGTAGCGGATCTTGAAGATATCGCCAAGCCGCTTCGAGATGTCGGCGCGTTCATAATTGGACGTATCGTAAGCATGGATCGTGCCGACGCCATCGACGATTTCCCCGACCTTGCCGGCCAATTGCCGGGCCTGAAGCTGCCGCTGACGGCCAAGAATGAGCAAGCGGCGGCGCATTTTGGGAATGATGCCGACTTGAAGCGCCACCATTGCCCCGGCAATCGTACCAAGCCAGAAACTTTGCAGGAAAATGAAGAACAGCGCGGCCAAGGCCTGACCGCCCAGCATGGTCGGCTGCACGAACGCGTCCCCGGTAAAGCCGCCAAACGGCTCCACCTCGTCGCGCACCATGGTCGAGACTTCGGAGGAATGGATCTGCTTGACATAGCTTGGTGGGAACCGCAGCACCCGATCCACCAGCTCATAGCGGATCCGACGCAGCAGGCGTTCGCCAAGTCTGCCCTTGTAGGTATTGATATAGAATTTAAACAACCCGTTAATGATCACCAGCAGCAGGAAAACGCCGCTCAGCGCCATCAGGCTCGACATGCGATCAAGCGATATCCCGCCCGAATGCAATGACCAATCGGTCAAAGGCACGGTCCAGTCGAAGGCAAACAGCGGCTGTCGCGAATCCGGCGCTTCGAACCCGCTTCCCTGGATCGGCCCATTGATGATGCGCTTGGGCAGGTCGAAGGCCAGAAAATACGGCACCATCGACAGGATAACAATCGTCAGAACCCAGATCTGCTGCTTGCGCGTATGCCGCCATATATAAAGGAGTAGGCTTTTTTCCATCAGCTGGTTATCACGCGGACCACTGTTCGTGCCGAACAACGCCCTTGCGTCGTCCATTCAAGAAGATTGTTTATAAGGACAAGCCAGGCTGCCGGAAAGCCATCCTGCCCAGCAGGATAGCAAAAAAACCAAACCGCTGCACCAAAGTGATCGCAGGTGAACAGCAAAAAGGCAATCCTTATCCGGCTTACCTCCATACCAATGCCCGAAGAGGTGAACACATCCCCGCCTTGCACGCAAAGAGCCCGGGATAAGCCGTCCTGGCCGGTGTTTCATCTGGAGCATGCGGCATTATGCCGGTAGAGAATCCTGACGGACATCGCTCACCGGATCGGACGCCATGAAAATCCTCCACACCGCCGACCTGCATCTGGGCCGCCAGCTGAACGGTTTATCGCTGGACGAGGATCAAGGCGCCATTCTCGACCAGATTGTCGATGCCCTCACCACGACCCGTGCCGATATCCTGATTATTGCCGGCGATATTTTCGACCGGGCAGCACCTCCGGCAACAGCGGTGCGCCAGTTCAACGCCTTTCTGTCGCGGGTCGCAACGGAAACCACCGCTGCCGTGGCAATCATTGCCGGCAATCACGATTCTGGCGACCGGATCGGCGCCATGGCAATCATGACCGACAGGCAGCGCGCGCTCATTCAGGGTCCCGTCGCAAGAGAAACGGCCCCCCTTGTCCTGCATGACGCCCATGGACCGGTGGCCTTTTCCGCCCTGCCCTTCGCCTATGAATTTGCCGCGCGCGAATGTTTTGCCGACCCGGCCATCGCCACACCGCAGGACGTGCTGGCCGCCCAGGTGGCCGACGCGCGCCGCTGCCTGCCGGAGGGTGCACGCTGGGTAATTATCGCCCATGCCTTTGTCGCGGGAGGAACAAGCGGCGACACAGAACGTCCGCTGGCCCGCGTCGGCGGCATTGAAACCGTGTCACCGGAGATTTTCGAAGGCGCTCACTATGTGGCACTCGGTCACCTGCACCGGCCACAGAGTGTCTCGGCGCCTCACATCCGCTATTCCGGCTCGCCGCTGGCGTTCAGCTTCGGCGAGGCCAGCGAACAGAAATCCATGACCCTGATCGATCTCGACGCCGATGGCAGGACACAGATCGAAACCATTGATTTCAATCCACCACGGGCCGTGCGCCTGTTGCGCGGGCTATTGGCCGATCTGCTTCTGGCCCAGCCGTCGCAGGACTTTATCAAGGCGGTGCTCACCGATCCCACCCCGCTGATCGATCCAATGAAGCGGCTGCGGGCGGTGTTTCCCAATGCCTGCCAGCTGACCTATGCCCGTGATGAGCGGGCGCCGGAGCTGAAATTCGCGGTCACCACCGCTGCACCGGCTGATCCGCTGGAGGTAATCGCCGATTTCATCGCCCAGGTTCGTGATGAGCCGATCTCCGAGCCAGAACGCGCGCTGGTCACGGCCATGCTGGAGGATCTGGACGCCGAGGAGAATGCCGCATGAGACCTGTCCGCTTGGTGATGCAGGCCTTTGGCCCCTATGCCGGACGCCAATCCATCGATTTTCGCGAAGCCGTCGCTGCTGGCCTGTTCGGCATTTACGGCCAGACGGGATCGGGAAAATCGACGATTTTCAGCGCCATGACCTTTGCCCTGTTCGGTGAAGCGGCGAGAGCCGAGCAGGACACCATCTCGCTGCGCTCCGACCATGCTTCGCCTGATCTCGCCACCGAGGTGGAATTCGTATTCGATCTCGGTGCGCGACGCTACGTTATCCGCCGTCGCCCTGAACAGATGCGGCCAAAACAGCGCGGCGGCGGCGAAACCCGGGACGCCCACGAGGCCTGGCTGTTCGACGCCACCGGACTTAGTGAAAGCGAAATTACCGCCGCCCAGCCGGGCAAGGTGCTGGCCGAGAAAAAGATCGGTCTGGTCCGCGAAAAAATCACCGATCTGCTGGGCTATGGTCCCGAACAGTTCAAGCAGATCGTGCTTCTGCCGCAGGGCCGGTTCGAGGCCTTTCTTTCCGCCAAAACCCAGGAACGACAGGATATTCTGAGCGCCCTCTTTGATGTGTCCCTCTATCGCCGACTGGCGGCAAAACTGAAAAGCGACGCCGAAAGCGCCGAGCGGCTGGTGCGCGAGGAGCGCGCCGTCTGCCTTCGCCGCCTCGGTGCCGACGGGTTCGACAGCATGCAGGCTCTGGTGGATGGGATTGCCGAGGCGACATCGTCGCTCACCGACCGTCAGCAGGAAGAACAGAATTTCCGGCTGGAGGCAGACGCCGCCCGCACTGCGTTGCAAGCAGCGAAAGACACCGATAGCCAGTTCAAGTCCAGGAACGCTGCTCGCCAGACACGGCAGAAAACCCTCGACCAGGCCGCAGACATGGCCGCGCTGCGAGCGCAGGTCACAGCCGCCGAAAGCGCCCGGACACTGGCCGATGCCGAGAGCCGGGTGATCGAGGCACAGCGCGACTACAAGAATGCACAGGCCGCGCTGTCTCTGGCAACGCAGACCCAGGCCTCGACTCAGGCCACCGCGCAACAGGCGCAAGCGGCCTACCAGCAGCAATTAGAGAGCAAAAGCGAAATCGAAACGCTACGCCGGACAATCGATCAATTGGAACGCAACCGGGATGTGCTGGAAAAAGCCACCGGCCTCACCGCATCGGTCGAGGTGGCCAAACAGCGTGTGCAGGAGGAACAAGCGGCGTTCCAAACCGCAAAGGCCGGTCTCGATGATTTGGCCAACAAACAGCAGGTCCGAGAGCAGGCCTTGAAACAGGCGCGCCTGACCCATGAGCGCAGGCTGTCATTGACCACAAACCTTACGGCCTTGCAGGCGCAAGTGAAGCAGGCCGAGATCGTGGAACGGGCTGAAAAAGATCTGCAACAGGCCCGTCAACAGCTAAACCATAGTACAAACATTCATACCGAACGGCAGGCTCAGACCACCAAGACCGCAGCCCTGTTCGATCAGGCCGAACGCCGGCTCGCCTCAGCACAAGCGCTCCATCTGGCCGCAAAGCTGGCGCCTGGTCTCCCCTGCCCTGTTTGTGGCGCGACCGACCATCCGGTGCCTGCAATAGGTGACAGTGCCGAGGCCGGGCTGGACAAGGCCTTTCGCGAAGCGAAACAGGCCCTGGAAAAGGCGAGACTCGACGAACAGCACAGCGCCACCGCCCATGCCTCTGCGCAAGCCACCGTCGATGAACGCCAAGGCAGGCTGGCGGATCTGGAGCGCCCGGAGCGCCCTATCCAGTATCTGCGCCAAGACATGGAAGATATGGAGCGCGACCTTCGCGGGCTTGGCCCGGCCATCGATATCGCCGCGGCTGAAACCACGCTGGAAAATCTTGGAAAAGCCATCACCGATGCGCAAGCCCGCCTGGACCAGCACCGGGACCGGTTGGCTGCGCTGAAGACCGAGACCAGCAGCGGTGAAGCCCGGCTTGCCGAAATGCTCTCCGGCATCGCAGTCCATTTGCGCGATAGAGCGGCCCTGGAGCGCCAGCTTCAGCAGTCGAAGGCCTTGATGACAAGCCGGGAAACCGCATTGAAGCGCAGCGAAGAGGCCGCCACAGCGACCCGCGAAGCGGCGTTGAATGCACACAAGGACAGAGAAGCTGCCGAAAACATCCTGACCGAACGACAAGCCCGCTTCGAAAAGGAAAATCAGGGTTTCGAGGATCGCTTGCGCGACGCTGGCCTGACGCGCGACGATCTGCACCGCCTGAAACCTGCCATTGCTACGCTTGACCGTGACAAAGCGACGATAGAGGATCACCAGCGCAAATTGCAGCGCGACAGTGAAAAACTCTTGGAATTGGAGACAGCGCTCACGGGTAAGCAGCCGCCGGACCTTCTCGCCCATCAAGAGGCGCTTTCGCTGGCTGAAGCCGCTTTCGATACAGCCGTTACACTACGCGCGGCAACGGCGGCCCGGCTCGATCACTTGCAAAAATTGCAGCAGGATCTTGCCGGTATCGCCAAACGGCTTGACGAAGCCGAGGCAACATCCGGTCCCCTGCGGGAGTTGGCTGGCCTGTTCGACGCCCAGAACCGGCAAAAGCTGAAACTGGAAACCTTCGCCATCGGCGCAATGTTCGAACAGGTCTTGCAGGCCGCCAACCTCCGGCTGGGCCCGATGACCAATGGCCGCTACAGACTGGAACGCGACATTGAATCCGGCGGACGAGGCAAGCGCGGTCTGGGAATTCTTGCCTTCGATATCCATACCGGCAAGGCGAGACCCACAGCAACCCTTTCCGGCGGCGAAACCTTCATCGCCGCCCTGGCGCTCGCCCTGGGCCTGGCAGACGTGGTCGAAAGCGCCAGCGGCAAGGTGCGGTTGGATACGATTTTCCTCGATGAAGGCTTTGGAAGCCTCGATACCGAAAACGGCTCAGGCACACTTGATCTGGTCTTGCAGGCCTTGAATAGCCTGGCCAGCCAGAACCGCACTGTTGGACTGATATCCCATGTTCCACTTGTTCAGGAAGCGATCCCGAATGGTTTTTACGTCAGGAAGGACAGCGATGGCAGCCATGTGGAAGCCCGAGGCATGATGTAACAGCTAGCCATGTCTCATCTGCTGTATACCATGAGTCATTTACACTGACTGATCGTATTCTTTTTGCAAATGTCTCAAACACTTATGCATTTGAGACATTCACAAGCTGCTCAAGGCGAGGATGCGGGAGCATCTGCGATCTTGGTATTAAGTGAGTTGATGAAAGCGATCATCTTCTGCGTCAGGACCACCCATGGAAAGATCGAGAGCAAAGCCCTTTGCGCGGGCTTGCTGCGCCGCCACAGATCGGTTTGCCATTGGCTTGCGGACTGGCTGGGCCGATGGCACTGCCTTACGGACTGGCGCAATAGTCCCCCTTGATTTGCGTGTCTGAGTATCGCCGCTATCTCCCGTCTGGAAGAAAGCGAGCGAAGACTGCAATTCTTCCGCCTGAGACGCAAGCTCTTCAGAGGTGGCCGACATTTCCTCAGACGCACTGGCGTTGTGCTGCGTGACCTTGTCCAATTGCTGAATGGCCTCGTTGATCTGGGAGGCTCCCAGATCCTGTTCACGACAGGAGGCAGAAATTTCCGAGACGAGTTCGGCGGTTTTGCGAATATCAGGAACGAGCCGGTTCAGCATTTCGCCAGCTGCAGTCGCTGCCTTGACAGTCTCACCGGACAGGCCACTGATCTCTCCTGCCGCAGCCTGCGAACGTTCGGCAAGTTTGCGCACTTCGGATGCAACAACAGCAAAACCTTTGCCATGCTCACCTGCGCGCGCCGCTTCAACCGCAGCATTCAACGCCAGAAGATCTGTCTGACGGGCGATTTCCTGAACGATGGAAATCTTTTCAGCAATCGTTCGCATGGCATTGACGGCTTTATCAACCGCCTCACCGGATAACTCGGCATCTTTCGCAGACTGGCGCGCAATCTTCTCTGTCTGTGATGCGTTATCGGCGTTTTGCTTGATATTAGCGGCCATTTGCTCCATGGACGCCGAGGCCTCTTCAGCCGCAGAGGCTTGCTCTGTCGCACCCTGCGAGAGCTGCTCAGAGGTGGACGAGAGCGCCTGGCTGCCGCTGGTCACCTGATCAGCCGCACTGGCGACGCCGGTGGCAAAGCTGGTCAGGTTATCGACCAACGAATTGATCGCATCCTTCATTTTCTGATGGTCACCTTCACAGGCAATTTCGACATGCTCTGTCAGATCGCCAATGCTGACGAGATTAAGCACTCTATTGCCCTCACCAATTGGCAACAGGATAGCATCCAGCATGGAATTTATGCCCGAAACCATTTTGGCAAAATCTCCGACGAACCGAGTGGCCACGCCTCGCTCGCTCAGATTTCCCGCAGTAGACGCCACGGTTAAACGTTGAATTTCGGTAACGATGTCTCGGAAATTGTTCCTCAGCGTTTCGACCGTATCGTTGATGAACGCCTTCTTTCCTGGAAATTGCTCCAGCGTCGCCTCAAAATTACCTTCGCCAAATTCCTTGATGCAGGCCATGGCCTTTTTCTTGACGACGATATGGCCATTGACCATGTCGTTGACGCCCTTCGCCATCACCGCAAAGTCGCCTTTAAAACGCTCTACAGGCACGAAGACATCGATATCACCCTTGTCGTGCTCCGCAGACATCCGGTTCATCTCGGCGATAAAGCCCTTGAGATTGCCACGCAAAGTTTCTACCGTGTCATTGATGAATGCTTTCTTCCCCGGGAATCGCTCAAGCGTAGCCTCAAAATTCCCGTCACTGAACTCCTGAACGCAGGCCATTGCCTTCACTTTAACGGCGATATGGCCAGCGACCATTTCGTTGATGCCCTTCGCCATGACGGAAAGATCACCCTTGAAGGCATCGACCGGAAGAATGGCATCAATATCGCCCTTGTCATGGTCAATTGCCATTCGGGTCGTGGCTTCACGGAGCTCAGAGACCGGGCGCATAGCGGCGTCGAGCAATCTGTTGACCGCATCCAGCAAGCTCTTTGCCTCGCCTGTCGCTATGCCCACCTGAGCGCGACGCGCTGTGTCGCCATCAGCCATGCTACGCGTCAGATTCTCGATCTCTGTAATTGCTAGCTGTGCGCGGGACGATTTTTTGAACTGTGTGTATAAGGACATGGTGAGCCACCCAACGCGTTACAATAAGTCTATCAATCTGGATCGAAGGTGAGTGTCATTCGCTAGGCATGACCCAGACGAATTCGTCAGCTTCCTCAAAAGTCGACAAACCGATTATTGTGACGAACAATAAAGGATTCGTGAATAAAAGAGATTACTTATAAAATGACATCCAACACCCGCCGCTGAATGATGGCTCAGACGTTGGAACATCGAGCTCATTTGAAGGAATTTTGGCGATAAAAATGCTGGGATTTCTCAAAAATCGGCACATCCACAGTTTGGATTTTTGGCATTTATTCTGTTAATTTAGGTGGTTTTGAGCTGGCTGTTTACGATGGGAGACGTTTTGGCTTGATTGGGAATTGACCTGATCGGCCTGCTGCCGGTTTCTTTGTCAATAGCGCAACTGGAGGCATAAACGCAAAAATCCCGCAGCGGGTAAGGCTACGGGATCTCGGGTAATATTTGGTTGCGGGGGCACGCAACATCCGGTTCCTGCGATTGGTTGAGCGAGAAATACCGAAGCTTGCAGCGTAATGAGCGTGATATAGCGTCATCTGAATTGCATAGTACCGTCGCCATTCGGCGGCGAAAAAGTTCGAATAGCGCAGGATCGAATAGTAAATTTTCGCACTACTGGGGTTGTCGTCTGTTCTTTTTTTGTTCTAAATAACGCTACTCAAGTCCTTTTCTCGATAACCCGATTTTGCCATGGAACACCGCTTTACCCGCCAAGACCTTTATGACCGCGTTTGGTCGAAGCCGATGTCACACCTAGTTGTCGAACTCGGGACTACGACAGGCAATCTCAGCACATTGTTGCGACGCGCCGATATTCCAACGCCGTCGTCCGGGCATTGGATTCGCAAGGAGTTCGGTAAGGCTGTCGAGCAGCCATCTTTGCCGCCAGCACCATCTGGATGTGTCGAGCCACTGGTGCTGGATACAGACAAACGGAGTGTTAGGCGCAAACTGAACCATGTCAAAGCGGACCCCAATGCGGTTTCCGTTTCCAGTGAGAAACAGCAGGTCCTTGCGCCCCCTGCTGAAGATCCAGCGCAAGTCGCGCTAAAGCCACGTCCGACACAACCGACGACGATGACACGGGAGGAACTCTACGTCGCGGTGTGGACGACGCCGATGTCTCGTTTGGCCGAGGACTATGGGATAAGCGGCAACGCTCTTGCCAAGACCTGCGATCGGGAAGATATCCCGTATCCGTCACGCGGATATTGGGCGAAGCATGCCGTGGGCAAAGCACCAAAACAGACGTCATTGCCGAAATCGAGCCGTACACGTTCCATCACCATTCGCCCAACTCCGTTGCCGCCGCCTCCCATCGAACTCTCGCCGGAGGTCAAACAACAGTTAGACAAAGCCCGTGCCAGTGAACCCACCCTTTTGGTGCCAGAACGCCTACTGAGACCCCACGCGGTCATAGCCTCATGGCTCGCGGAGCACGAACAGAAGAAGCGTCAAGCCCGAAGTGAGCGCGATCCATGGAGACGCGATCTTTATGACCCCGGCGATTTCTCCGAAACGGACCACCGTAAACATCGTATTCTGGATGCGTTGTTCAAGGCGATTGAGCGCCAAGGGGGAAAGGTTAAGCAGGGAGAGCGAGGCGTCCTATTTGTCGAGATCTTAGGCGAAAAGGTGGAGTTCCAGTTTCGCGAGAAGCAAAAGCAGGAACGTCGGGCTTTGACCGATGACGAAAAGCGATTCAGATCACCCGGCGACAACGGCTGGAAAAAGGAACTGGTGCCGACAGGATGGCTCGTTTTCGAGGTCAAAACCTGGCAGTGGCCGGACGGTCTTCCACGTCAATGGCTTGAATCCGAGAAGCAGTCGATGGACGGCATGCTGCCGGACATTGTGGCCACCTTCGTCGCAGCCGGACCATTGCTCGTTCAACAGCGCAAGGATCGAGAGGCGGCGGAGCGCGAGCGCCAACTTGCCGAGCAGCGCCGGTATGAAGAACAACGGCGTCGCAAGCGAGATGCTAACCGCTGGCGGCGCTTCCGGGAGCTAGCGCAGGACTGGCACCAACTTGCTGCCGTGCGTGATTTCCTAGCTGCACTGCGATCAATGGACGTTACGCTCACCACCGAGATCGATGGCCGCAGCGTTCAGGAGTGGATCGCATGGGGGGAGGAGTGGCTCCAGCGGGCTGATCCAACTGCCGACGGTATCAGCGGCGTGTTCAAGCGAATCGCGGAAATCACCGATTGGACCTATCGGGATTGACCAAGTGGACGCCGATCAACCCAGAACAAAATGCGTGTCCGCACTGGCAAAGCCCGTATCTGCCCCATTAGTCCTGTGTCTTCCATCTTATCTTCGTTCGGTTTATGTTCTAAAGAGAGTCAGAAGGGGCTTGGGCGATTTCGCGTTGGGAGATAGATGCAGGCATTGATACGATAGCTCGGAACAAAGGATCTATTATCAGAGGATTTGTATCGAATTTCTACGAACAAGGGAAGCTATGCAAGCAGCACCTCTTCAATCGAGTGCCTCTACCACACATACGATACGGCGCCTGGAGTCCAGACGGTCATTCGAAGCAAGTAGGCCCAACGCATTTACCACATGTGATCGCCGTCAACCGCGGACTTTGCGTCAACCCTCCCTGTATCTCCGCATTACTCGACGGCCAGGGGATGCACGCAAAGCTCTTCCACAACGAAGGGTAGGAATATCCAACAATACGCACGTATCTGACTAGACTACGGATATAGTTTCATGCACACGCTGATTGTGGGGGAAACAACATGAAAATTACGCCGAATTCTCTGACGCTCAATCAGCTCTTCAGCTCAACAAACGAGCAATTTGTAATTCCGTCATATCAGCGCCGATACTCTTGGCGCGAAAGGCAGGTTATAGAACTGATCGAGGATATCGAGTTTTTAGAAAACTCAGATACCCATCTGCTTGGCAGTATCGTGTGCCTTACAGGCCACCACACGGCGGGTTTAAACAGGCTCGAACTTGTCGATGGACAGCAGCGTCTGACGACGATCAGCATCCTTCTTGAATGCGTTCGTGAGCGACTTGTGCGCGAAGGCGAAACCGACAAAGTCCAAGAGTTAAGCCGCCTGTTGACGGCGAAGGCGCTGGGCGGGACACCAATGCCAAAGATTGCGCTAGATTCGATTGATGGCGATGAATTCAGGCGCCTTGTTGAGAACCCAAACGATAGCGATGCCACTCCTCACGCTAACCATAATCTTGTCGCGGCCTTCTCAATCATTCGATCGTGGATCAGCGACTGGTCCTTGGAGAACCTCGGGAGCTTCCTGTACAAACTACAAAACAACTCGTTGATCATTCGGCTTGACGTCAGCGACGCCAAGGACGCCTTCAAACTCTTTGAGACGATCAACAACCGCGGGCTAAAACTCAGTCCGACAGATATCATCAAAAACTTCGTCCTCGGAAACGCTGCGCGGTTTGGCATGGACCAACTCGATGAGGCGCGAAAGAGCTGGGCACTGCTTATTGCATACCTCGACGGCGCAGATACGGACGCATTTTTTCGCTATTTCCTTATTTCAGCAACGCAACGAAGGATCACCAAATCTCAGGTGGTGCCGGAGTTCAAATGGCTGTTCATGAACGAGGTGTTCGAAGCCGAAAAACTGCCCGACCGCCACCTCTACGCCGATGAGGATGAGATCGACGACGAGGAGCCTGATCAATCGAGTGACGTCGAGGATGTCGCCATCGAGCGCGATGGAACCGCCCATGTGACCTTCAAGGATTTTCTCCGCCGAGTGGTCACAAGCGCCAAAGTCTTCGGCGAACTGGTTCTTATAAAAACCGGCGACAAACGTATTGACCGTCACCTTAGAAATCTGCGGATGATCAAGTCGGCTCAGACATACGGCTTTCTGATGCATCTTAAGGTTGGAGGCATGGAAGACAAGACCTTCGTCGAGGTTCTCAAGATCACGGAAAACTTTATTCTCCGCCGGCACGTCTGCCGTGAGCGCGCGAACGAGACGGAAACGCTTTTTGCCAAACTGTGCTCTATCGATCCAAAGGGACCGGTATCAGAAATAAAGGCAGGGTACAGAGATGCCTGCCCCTCGGATGAAAAGTTTCGCGACGAATTTGCAACTGCGAGCTATACACCCAACATCATAGATCGCGCGCGATATTGCCTTGAGCAAATCGAACTTTCCAAACACGGCAAACATGCAGAGCTGCAGATTCTAGGACCAGATGACGTCCACGTCGAACATATTATTCCTCAGAAGATCAAGACGAAGCGATCAAAGGAAGAGTTCGGCGATTGGATAAGTTATCTCGGCGAGAAAGCCGATCTTCTTCACCCGAGAACGGTTTCGAAAATCGGCAATCTGACCCTCTTTTCCGGAACATTGAACATCGGGGCGTCCAACAACCCGTTTGCCAACAAAAAGAAAGCTTACCAGCAATCGTCAATCTTAATGACGAACGAGCTCACCGCGCTTCCGTCTTTCAAATTCAAACAGGTGGACGCGAGATCGAAGGAACTTGCCGACCTCGCTGTTTCTCGCTGGCCGGCACCCTAACGGGCAAACGGGCCCAAGTAAGAAATTGCAGTACAATGACACGTAGTGTCGTGACCCACCAGGCGTCCCTTTCTGCGGGCAGGACTGAAAGATGTCAGCTTGTAAGACGAGTTTCCATAGCCGGTTCGGATACGAACAAATGAGACGCGGCAAGGGTTTCGCTGCTCATGCGTTTTCGTAGCTCAGCTTGATCAAGGGCGCTGCTCTTGCTAGATCGGAGGGAGCGGAGAGCGTGATCTCCAGATCACCAGTACCGTAGTGGCCGAGGTTGGACACGTCGCGGCTGAAGCCGTGCTCCAACTCCACCGTAGTCGGATCGACCTTCAGAAAGAGGAGAATTTTTGAGCTGGTCGGCCGAAATTCCACGCAGGCGAAATTCTTGATCCGCTTAAACGCGATGTAAAATCGGACTGTTGTTTCTTGGACGTCATCACCTAGGGCTATCAAATACGCCTTGAGCGCTTCGTATCGGTCAATCATAGAGACATCGAGTTCCTCCAGGACTGTCGAGATTGTTTTGTATTTGTAGGCATTATCAGCCTTGCTAGCTCCAGAGACGGACGGCACCAACGCCACAGATTTCACGGATTTGGCGCTGACCAAGTCCAGCATCAGCAGCTCGGCACCAAATCGACGATAACGGATCAACTCAATGTTCCGTTGAATCTGCTTCACGGCGTGATCGTCGTAGCGATTGAAATCGCCCGCAATACAAATCAAGCGAGGCGCTGACCAATCAACGGTTTCGGCTTGCTGCTGTCCAAGCGCTTTCATTACAAGCCACTGGAAGTCCTTCTGATGATCCATCAGCCAGTCGAGATAAAAAAGGCCCTGATTGATTACGTTCTCGTTGGTGGCTCGCTTGTACTCGATGATCACCGGACAGCCGTTTTCATCAAGCCCCAATGTGTCGATACGCCCACCATGGGTGGTGGTGAATTCGGATGAGAGAAAGCGCACGCCGAGCAACGCTTCGAGGTTCTTCTCGAACAGGGTCTGGAGCGATCTCTCTATCGTGTCTGTTGCGCCCGCGAGTTCGGAAACGCTACCTTGGCCGATGCGGAATAGTTTTATGTCGGACATAGATGGGCCTCTCAGGGCGCAAGTGCTTTCGCCCCCGATGGGACGACTTTCAAAGCGAATAGAAGGCTGTCCACGGCGTTAAGCGCGCCCTGTACTTCATGACTGGTCACGGAGGGCACGCCTCCATGCGATAGCTTGTTAAAGAGTATCGACGTATACATTTCGATCGCGGCTAGCGGGTTGTGATAGGTTCCATTTGTCTTGGTGCTGAAATCCTTCGCGGCCTGCAGCAATTCGCTGGCTGGTGTTTTGTCCGGAAGCTGCTGATAAGCAACCTTTACCCTCTTGTCTTCGCAGAATTCACGCAAGGCCAACTCCACGGCAATTCTCGCATAATTACCTGCGGCGTTCACGTGACCTTGCTTCAAGAATTTGCGACCATCGGCCAATACATCCGCCGCCGCGCTGGATGATGCCGAAGTTACAATAGGCGCCTTCGTCGGGTCGTCATCGGAGTGAATTTTTGCGTAGCTCCAATACTTGTCCGCCTTGTGCCGGCGTTGATACGCCCGGGCCATCTCGAACCAAACTCGATCGTGTGTGAGAAGCACGACCTGCCAGTCCTTGAAGTGTTTCGTCAGGAGATCAAGAACCGGCATCCGGTTCGACTGATCAAGGCCGATAAGCACATCGTCGAGCACAATCAGGCGGGGCGTATCGACTTGCAGAGTCGCGGCGCAGACCTGACGCCCCGCGAAGTAGATGGCTAGCGCTAAGGCCGAGAGCCGCGCCTCGTTAAGGAAGACCTGTGGGCGATCAACAGGTTGAGTTCGGAATGTCAGTTCGATGTCGACATCTTTGGTCTCCACTCTTTGCATTGGCGGGATATTTACTTTGTCGTTGTAGGTGACTCCGCGGACATTGAGCGAAACAACTTCAATATCAGTCCATCCCAAGTCCGTCAGCAGTGGTCCGATTTTCGGCTGAATGGCCGCTATTGCGTCCCGCAAACCCTGATTGATCGACGGCAACAGGGCCAAAACCTGAGGCTTTTCAGTCTTGCCAAGACGCTTCTTGCCACGAGCATCAAGATCGACCAGCCCAATCAATTCCATCCAAAGATCTAGCAGAGGCCTTTGCTTTCCATCATGCAAAGTCTCGAAGTCCCGCAACAGAACGTTGATGCAGACATCGAAGAGGTTCACAGGACCATCGCCGTGCCGGTAGTTGGTTTCCAGCAGTGAACGATAGTCAAGGATCGCCTTCTTGTAAGCCGCATTTTTCACCCGATCATCGGCCGCTGGTGTGATGTCGACCGGGTGGCGTGCAGTTGTCCATTCAGCAGCTGGCATCCCATCGTCGAACTCGACACTTATTTTCAGTCCAGCATCGGGCTGTCCTGAAAACACATTTTTCAACCCGAGCAACCGCTCTTTGCGGGCCTGCGGACCACGGCGGGCGACAGAAAAAAACTCATCGAGTGCATGAAACACCGAGGATTTACCGGAGCCGTTCTCACCGTAGATCAAGAGGTTCTTGCCATCGAGTCTGAAGGTGACCGGTTCTGGACCGGCGAAGGCGCGAAAATCGCAGAGCGTCAGGGACTTTATCTTTGGCGGGAGAACCGGCGGAGCCGCTGCTATGGGAGCAACGGCAACGGGCGGTGCAGGTAGAGGGGTGGCTTCACTCATTCCCGGCCCTCGATGATCCGCACGACATCAAGGGTAGCAAGATCGGAGAGCATGGTGCGAAGTCGCATACCGGGCGCGAGATCGGTGTCGGCGAAGCTTTCCGCAGCCCTCGCCAGTTCCACACCTTCAAGCCTAGCAAGGCGCCCAACGCCGGCGCGCTCGGCCTCCTCAAACAGGGTGAGGCCGCGGGCGTGCAGATCGTCCTTGAAGAAGAGCTCATAGACGAAGCCGTTGAGAAGTTGTTCGAAGCGGTTGTTCCCCTTGTCTCTCCTGACAATATCGACCACCGTCTCGATCGCATTTTTTTGATTTTCCGCTGGTTTTGGGATCGGTATCTGGAAAAGAAACTGTCGTGTAAATTCGTAGAAGCCTCCCTGCTTCGACGTGAAAATTTGTTGAGAAAACCACCATGAAACTGGGGAGTTCAAGACAGAAAGCAAAAATTTCCAGTCCTGATGAACGATGATGCACGCCTTATTAATACAACGAAAGCCAGCTTCGTCGGCCGCATACTGAACGTTATTCTGGATCTCCGGAGCGAAGATTTTGGGTTTGTCAAAATCGTCCCAATAGTCGCAAGATCTTAGCTCCCAAAAAAAGCGACCCTTGTCGGTGCGTTTCTTCAATTCGTTCTTGAATTGAAAAAGATGGTTCGCGATGGCCGGGAATTCCTTTGCAAAGAGGGTTTCAGCTTCGTCTGTGTTGAACTTACTCCATGAATGTTCCCTGTTTTCGGACGATTCCAACTGGATCAGCCATTTATCATCGGGCTCGATTTCCCACCGCTTTATGTCGCGGCCCATAAGTAGAGGTTTCAAGAGCGCCTTCGACGATGGGTGCTCACCAATGAGTCTATCTTTGTCAGCGGTGCTCACGATGAAGGCACCATTTAAGCCAGTCTTAATGCCATAGAGTATCTTTCCCTCGACATACTGGCCCAGCGGGATACCCGAGGCACGAATGTGCTCCAGAAGGCCACGCTTAGCCTGTGGCTCCAGCTGCCACCCCTCCATGACCAGCGCCTTTTGCGGCATGTTGAAGCCGATTTCCTCCACAAGTTTCGGGAAGCCTTCCACCTCCGCCTTGTCCCGCTCCTGCGGCCAGTTCATTACGCGCAGGCTGTCCGTTTCACCCGGTGCAGGCACAGGTGCATCTCGTCGCGTGGCGATAAGGATGGTAGGATAAGCGATAGCATCAAATACCTCCGCGTCGCCAAAATCGATAACGCGCCGTATCTGAGTCTGCCGGTTCAACCAGCCTCGTAGGTTCTGACCGTATTTTGCGCGATACCATTTGTTCGAGGTGATATAGGCGAAGGCCCCGCCAGGGCTAAGCAACTCGATGCCACGTTGAATGAAATAGACAAACAAATCCGCCGTGCCGGTGTAAGCACCGGGGGCGGACTTCGTTCCCGCATAGTATTTTTGCAGTGCCGGTTTCTGGTCCTTAATCGCCTCCTGCCTTACATAAGGCGGGTTGCCGATGACGAGATCGAATGGTCCGACCCGGTGGACGTCCTTTTCGGTGTTGCTTGTTTCAGGTGTAGGTAGCGCGAACATCCATTCGGGATCAAAAAAATCTGCGTGTGCATTCTGATCGAACGGATCCCAACGCGCCATCAGTTCTGCATCGTCGTTAGAGATGCCAAAATCCTGTTTCAGCAGGTCGCCAAGCTCGTCTCGAAGCCGCGCAATATCTTCCCGACGTCTCTGTTTATTTCGCGCGGTCCTGGCGCTGAAGTACCGCGCGTTCATCGCGCGAATTTCCGCCTCTTTCTCCTTAATGCTCTTGTCTGTGAAAAGATTGCCCTGCGCCTTGCGCTCGATAGGGATCAGCGAGTTTGCAGCGACCAGCTTGGTCTCAAGATTTGGAAGGGCCGTGATGTTCGCATTTGGCTGATCCGGATCGATTTTTTGGCTGACAACGAGCGAAATGAAGAAACGAAGCTTGGCGATCTGAACGGCGATGGGTTGGATATCGACACCGAAAATACATTTATCAATGAGGTAGAGTTTACGGGCGTAATCCGGCTTGTTCGCATCGGAAAAATCCCGATCGAGCTTGGCAAGAGCGGCTTTCGCGTCTTCAATCTCATCGTGGCGTCGATCGGGGTCAAGCGTGTCCGCAAGGGCGATCCTGCTCTTGAAGGGACGCTCGAGCTGCGCGCGCCACCGCGCATTGTCGGGGTCCAACCGGTGCAGCACGTGGATCAATTTCTGCAATAACCCCATCGGGAACGCCCCCGAACCGCAGGCCGGATCAAGCGCTTTGAGCTGGTCGATCGCGGCGATCAACTCATCCGACTCAGCATTCGAGAATGGATTGCCGCTTTCCTTGAAAGACAGCAGGTTACGCAGGCGGGCACCAAGATCGTCATCACTGCCTCCTTCAGAGAAATTGGCCTGCTTGCTGACTGTGAGGTCGAACTCATCCGGCATCGCCATATCAAAAGCCTGCTGACGCGGCTTAACTAGCGACGATCGTACGGGCTTTGTTGTGAGCCGCCGCTCCAAATAGGCAACAAGTGCCTCATTGACCATATAATCGACAACTTCTCGCGGGGTGTAGAATGATCCTGATTTCTTTCGCGCCGTCGTGCGGGTGTCGGTGTTGTAGCTAGCAAGTAGGTTCTCAAAGACTTTGCCAAGCAGCTCAGGATCGAGTGCAACTTCCTCCTCGACTGGCGTATTTTCCTCGACGGTGAACTTGTAGCGGGAGAAGAGCTCTATCAAGCCGTCGGCCTCATAGATCCTCCCTTTGGTTTCGTATTCCTCGTTGAGATCGACCTTTTCCTTACTAGCGAAGAAGACTTTGTTCGGGACTTTCAGGTGGTTGTCAGGGCGTTCGGAGAAGCCGTCGATGCGGATCACATCACGCGCACCTTCCTTGACGGAGCGTGTTTTTAGATTAGGGTTGCGCTCAAAATCTCGGCTCAAGACCTCCCGATCCAGGCACTCGAAAAGACCACCATTTAGGAATGGAACCTGCTTAAAGAGAGCGAGGGCCTTGTCGGGCTCACGGAACGCATCACGGAAACGGTAAACTGTGTGGATGAGATATTGCCCGTCAAGCCCACCTCCAATGGCTTTTGTTCGCCACGTCCTGTTCTCCGACATCTCGGTGTTCAGCGTGGCGAAGAACAGATTCTGTAGTACGGCCTTATAGTAGGTGCTGCTGTCACGCGCAGTGGTCGGGTCGTCTTTCAGCAGTTGGCGGACTTCAGCGGGATCGAAGAGCGCCTCTGGTACGAGGCCTTTTTCCTTGATGAACCAGACGAATATCAAGCGCGTTAGAAGCCGGATAACGGCGATCTGATTTTGGGCGTCAAAGGCTTCCTTTTTCGCCTTTTCGGTATTTTCATTCTCACGCGCGCGAACGGCAGTAGGAAACTCAACAACTTTGGTGGACCAGTAGAACCAATTTGCAAGCTCGCGATAAAAGCGCTTGTTCAGCGTCTGGGCTGAGAGCGCTTCGATCCAACCATCATAGAGATCGCGAAAATTCGTCGGTATGCCGCGTCCGCGCACTTTTACGGCCGACAGTGCGATATCGCAGAGAATGTCTATATGCGCTCGATGCGGTGACGCTAGATCGATGTCCTTCACAACCGAGATACGCTTCTCGATGACGTCGCGTGAACCATCCATCTTGTTCTGGCGGCGATCGATTACTGCAAGTGACGCAAGGCCGCTATACCTGAATAAAATGACGGCCGGCATCGGAAAGAGCCGGTTGATTTCCCGCGTGATGCCTGCGAGGCCGCTCCGACTCCACTCTTCGTCAGCAAGCTCAATGGCGAGAAAGACAAAGGATTCAATAATCGACGTGCGATAATCCTGCCGCCCTGCGAGCAGTTCCGGATTCCCTTGGGCAAGCATCGGGATTTCATCGTTGGTCAGCTGAAAAAGGAAATCGACACGTTTCCATTTTGTGAGATGCGCGTCTTTCCTGGATGCCAAGACCCCATCGCGGTCGATGAAGCTCAGAAACGAGGCGGGACTGCCATCCAGATCAAGGGTCTTGCGGCTTGCATATCCCAACGCACCGAAGAGCTCGATGGCTGCTGTTTTCGTTGGCTGGAGTGAAAACGTCTTAAGCGCTGCGGCGACCTTCACCGTTGTGTCAGCCATTGGCAAGCTCCTCCGAATTCATGATGACCAACCACGTAATCAGGTCAAAATCGATTGCCGTCTTGGGCAGTTTAGTTTCATCGACCAGTTTGCCACCTCTGCCGGCGAAGAGGTTTCCGAAATTCTTCTTGTCGGTCTGGGAGGCAATTGCCGTAAGGGCGGAATCAAGCAACGCGCTGTACCGCTGCATGTCCTTGCCATCATTGGTTTGGGAATCAAATAGTTCGCAGAGTTTCGCATATGGTTCCGTCTTGCCCTGGCAGAGTGATCGGAAAATTTCGAGGATTTGTTTTGGGGCCGTAAAGTTGTAGCGAACCTCCCCTGAATCTCGAACATAGACAAGGAAGTATGGCTGCAGCGGGTTTACCGCCTCAGCTCCAGCCGCATTGTTACGCTGTTTGAGGCAGTAGATCGTGCCAGCCTGGATTGTCGGATAATCTGTCGTCGTCGGCACAACCGAATAAAGCCCCAGTGGCGCATTCTCCAGCCGCTCGCGGTTGGCCTCTATAAAACCGAGGAGCTCCGCACGGAAATCGTCCAATGTAAATTCGTTTAGCGCAACGGACTCATTGAAATCTTCAAGATCAAGAACTTCATCCTTTAGCCGCAGCAACTGCTTGTCGCGATATCGAAGGTCGCTCTGTACGAGTTCCTCGATATCCTTGGCATTCAGGATGTTGTCTTCATTGGTCGCGGCGATGTCGACTAGGGCCATGCGCGCCTCGACGCGGTTCTTTAGGTTTATGTACTTGTTTAGGTCTGGTGTCGGCCAGAAGTTTACCAACTGGATCTCTTGATTGAGGCTGCCGATACGATCGATACGGCCGAACCGCTGGATGATCCGGACCGGGTTCCAATGAATGTCGTAGTTGACGAGGTAATCGCAGTCTTGAAGATTCTGCCCCTCCGAGATGCAGTCCGTTGCAATCAAGATATCGATCTCACCCTCTTGCGGCATGGACTTGAGCTTCGCACGCTGCTTAGCCCGAGGAGAGAAATTGGTGAGAATCTGAGAGAAGTCTGGCTTACCAAAGGTTGTGCGATTGGGTTTCGCCCCTCCGGAAACGAGTGCAATATGTAGCCCTAAAGCCCCGCGCGCCCATTCTTCCAACGCCCCGTAAAGGTAAGCGGCGGTGTCTGCAAAAGCGCAGAAAACGATTACCTTGCGATTTTCCTCACCGTTGCTGTTGCAGTCGGGATGTCTAACTTTGTGTTCGATTAATTGTTTCAGTTTTGCTAATTTGGCGTCGCGAGAAGTATCGACAGCCTGTGCAGCGTCGGAAAGCAAAGAAAGCTGCTGTTTGTCGGTCGCGAGATCCTTAAGCCACTGATCGACATTGAGGTGAGCCATCTCGAACTTGAGCTTCGAGCCAACCTGGAAGGCCTCGGTAAGATCGTCGTCGTCCTCATCCTCGACGGCAAACAGGTCTGGCTGAAGAGTGTCTTCGGCTGCCTTCGCATGCGCCTTGTACGCGCGGAGCCTTTCTTCCAACGCTTCAATCTTGGAGACGGTCCTTTCCATCGTGATCGCAAACGCGTGCACAGAGCTCTCAAGGCGCTTCAGGAAGTTGACCTTTATCATGCCGATCAGGAACTTTTCGCGATTGGCCTGTGAAAAGTTCCTAATTTTTCTCTCTTCATATTGTGCGGCGTACGCAGACAGAACGTAACGCGATGGGTTGAAAAGCGAGAGTTCGTATTTGGAAATTTCGTCGTTTAACCGATCGTAAGACAGAAACCGGCCTTTGAGATCTATCTCGGAAAATACAGATTCCGGCTTTCTCCGTTTAGGAAAGTGGCCAATTTTTTCGAGCGAAGAGCGGTAGTATTTCTTAATGTGATTCCGGGACCGGGCGATTGTTAATTCATCAAGCAGCGTAAAGAACGACGCCGGCAATCGATCCATAAGGTCGCGTGCATCGCGCTCACCACTGCGGCGCGCCCATTCCATGAACGTCTTCTGGGCGGTAGAAAGTGTATCTTTGATGCTGCTGATCGCCAAATCTGGGGCGAAAGCTGCGTCCCGGCCTTCCGTAACAAAATAGATTTGGTTTCGCAGGTCGCCTAGGTCATTGTTCACCGGCGTTGCCGACAGCAAAAGAATTTTTGTTTTCACGCCCTTCTTGATCACATCGTCCATCAACCGCTCATAGCGGCTCTTTCGGATGATATTTCCGTCTTCGTCGCGCCTACCTTTTGTGTTGTTCCTGAAGTTGTGTGATTCATCGATCACGACCAGATCGAAATTGCTCCAGTTGATGGTCGACAGGTCAATACCATCAACCCTTCCGGATTCGCGCGATAGGTCAGTGTGCGAAAGCACCGCATAGCTGAACCGATCCTTTAGAAAAGGGTTCAGATCGCTATTATTCTGCGCAAGAAAAACAGTCCAGTTGTCCCGCAACTTTTTTGGGCATAGGACCAGAACCCGATGATTTCGGAGTTCGAAATACTTGATTACAGCCAGCGCCGAATAAGTTTTTCCAAGGCCAACGCTATCCGCGAGAATACAACCATTGTGTGCGTTGATTTTGTGAATTGCCCCCTTTACCCCATCTTTCTGAAAATCAAAAAGCGCCTTCCATATTTCAGTGTCGATGATTGCGGTCTGCTCGAAGAGAGCAGCATCTGCGTCCTGGCCTGAAATGAACCGTTCGAAGACGTGAAAGAGCGTCTTAAAATATATGAACTCGGGCGCGTGGTTTACATAGAGCTGCTCAAGATACCGTAAAACCTCATCTTTAACGTCGGATACGAGGTTTTCGTCCGTCCAAATTGAATCGAACCATGCTTTCAAATCGGTTCGGTCGCGGTCGCTATCAACGACAAGATTGAGCTCCAGGTTAGGCGGAGTGGATAACCCTAAGCCTCGCCGCGTGAAGTTTGAGCTACCGAGTAGTGCGTGCTCTCGGCGGCCATCATCGATGTGATACATCTTTCCATGCAAAAAATTGGCATCAACAACGGAACGAATCTGCACCTTTTTTCTGATCCAGTTTGCGCAGTCAAACGCAACTTTACGCTGAACGAGGCGGTTTGAAAGCTCCAGACCGTCATCGTCAATTGAAAAGTGCTTTCTCTCGTTTTTTTCAGGATCAAGGGATGCAATAAAACGAGGTTCGCCGAATAGGAACTGCAGATTTTCGATGCCTTCTAAGCGAGTGCGCAGGGACTCATAGGCATGTATGGTAAAGTATGCGGAGACGATCGAGAGTTTGCTTCCCTCGCATACTTTGAGGTTAAGAAAGTCAGCCACGCTTCCGCGAGAATGATTATCCCTAATTCCGCTGGAAGGTGCCTGCACATTTTCCCCTGTCATCTGCAACTAAACTTTCTCAACGTTTTACAACTGGCCGCCAACTATGAATCCGGGCTTGTCTGGACGTTCATGATGGCGTGACGGTCTTTTCCGCCACTTTCAATAACTCCGCAATCTCGCAAAGCACCCAGATTTCTCCGCTCCTGTTAATCGGATTGCTCGCAACTCCGCGTGATACACCATCCCGGCATGGACAAGCTTACCGTGCAGAAGGAGTGCAATCAAATTCCAGGACGATGTGGAACACAAGAACTTCGGCTTGGGCGGGCGATTTCACATAATTAAATGGTACCTGACTGAACAATATCTGTTGCCCGCTTGGGGGCAACGTATGCTGAAACGAGGAGATTGCCGGGGATGTGGAGGCCATTTGGCTGCTGATTCTTGCCAGCCAAGTGGCACGATCCTCCGCTACCGTATAAGCGATCATTCCACCAACGAGCTCGTCAGTGTATGGCTCTTTTGGATCAGAGAAACGCCCGAGCCCGTCTCGCGAAAGATAATTTTTACTGATTTCGGCCTCTGTGGTCAGCACCTTAGCCTCGATACGAAGATCGAAACTGCCAAGACCACTGCGGTAAAAGCGAAAGTCAGTCGGCTTTGCGAAACGGCCGATGCCTGTTTTCTGACGACGCGGCGCTTCTGCGTGAAATTCAAGACTGTCTATATCTGCGATATCAGGCTCCAAATTATGGGCATTGAGCATGAAGTCCCGCTTGACCAACTCCATCTGCTCAACCAAAGCCTCAGAAACAGCCGTCTCTTCCGGGACTTTGAAGCCGTTTTTGCTGTTGATCCTGTGGGCTGACTTACGCCACCAGCCCGTGAGACCGGTGTAATGTTTTTGGCCCTCAGCACTTCGGATACGCCGCTCTGCCTCCTCAAAAAGCCGAACGACCTGGTAGATAGTATGCTCCCATAGCATCTTCTTACCGAGGGCTGCATTGCTGGTAAAGAAAACCTCAAAGTGACTCAAGCAGCGGCCCCCGAGCGAAGTATGGCGGCCGAAATACTCCGAGCATCTGCGAACGCCTGCTCCATAGTCCAGGCGGCGTGCGTCCAAGGCTTTAAAATAACCGCACTATTGGACGATGGATCGTAGCTTATGGCGGAGTATGGGGTAAACTCTCCTTGACGGGCGGGTAAGGTCTCTTTGAAGGCAGTGGCTGTTGATCCGTCGCCACGCCGACCGAATTGGATCAGAATTTGAGCGAAATATTCATCGCTTCGATTGTTTTGAAGCGTGACAGTAGCTTCGGCCTGCGAACCGAACCCTTGCAATAGCTGCGTGGACAACATCGACTGATATAGATCGATGTTACCATCATCTGGTCTTTGTAGGCTCGCGGTTGGCAACTGGGAATCTTCGTAACCGCTTCTAAATTCAACATATTCCTTCACCGACGCGGCGAAGGATCTGTCGAGACCCATCCTAACCGAGACAAGATTTGTGATCGACGACTGGTCCCCCGACAGCAGCGTGTCGAGAGCACTATCCTCTAAACCCTCGATAGGGAAAGGAACTGCTTCAAGGTCATTCTTTTCCAGACGCGCATGGTCTAAAATCCAGCTCTTGCCAATCAACGCAAAGAAATAGCTTGCGACATCGGACAAAAGATATTTTGCCATCGCGGTCAGAAGCTTCTTTTCAGCCATGCCAGCGGAGCGTTCTACAAAGTAGACGGCATTGAACGTTGACGAAAAACCAACAGGTTTTTCGATGAAAACAGCATCATTCATGCTGCGCGGAATCAACAACACGTTTCCTGAGAACAAGGTTTTGAACTGAGCATCGATCTGGTATCGCTCAAGCTGATTATGTGGATATGCTTGAAATCCGAACCCTTCCAATCCAAGCGCTCGCTTGTAATCGGCCTTCAAGAGAAACTTGTCTGGAAGTCCTGTTTGGGCGGGGCTCCCGCCACGCGACATTCGCAACCCCCACGTCGCAAGAAACCCGCCGAGTGATTTCGATGTCTGTTCAGTCCACATCTTGAGGTGACGAGCATATCTGCGATCCAGCGGACGCAAGATGAGGTGGTTGAACCAGCCCTCCGGGTCCCGTACAAGATCGCGCAACCGGTGCGTCTCCACATCCGACGCGTTCGCGATGATCGACCACAAATGGCCCTTTTCACCTATGGGCTGAGATGAAAGCAGTGGCGAGTAGACCCAAACCTCGTCCATTGGATGAGGTTCGGTATTCCGGGCAAATACCGCGATTGTTGGACTTCTGGCCTCGGCGAACAGCCTATATCGGAAATGCGAAAGATTGGCGATGCCAGCAAGGGCGAACTGCGAGGCGACCGCATTCGGAAACGCTGAAGCGCTCCGGCTGACAAAGCTTCTGGTAGAGATCAGGATCCCAATGGCGCCGTCGACAGCAAGAAGGTCGCGTTTGATCTTCCAGATGAAAAGCTCAGAGAGGCGCTTGTTTGATACGGGATAATGATGTGCATCCAAGCTGGCATGGAATTCTATTGCCGCAGCCATTGATTGAGCAATTTTATCCTGCCGTTCTTGAGAGCGCTGCGCATTTGTCCGGCTGGCGCTATCGCCAAACGACCCCCATGGAGGATTGCCTACGACGTGGGTAAAACGTCCGACGCTGTTCGGACCTTCGCTCTGCACGGCAAACAGATCCTGAGAAATGATGTTGTTCACCAGCGGCGGGAAGACCTGTGTCCCTCGCGCCATTTTTGCAAGCGCTGTAATATTGGTCCCCGTAATATAATCCAACAGAGTTAGGTACAGACTGAAACGGCACACGTTTGCTGCCTGCCCATTCCGTTCGATCCCGAAAATGTTTTGTTCAAGCAACTTGCGCGAGGATCTGAATTGTTTCCCCCCCCAAGTGCCGGCAGGTAGTGTTCTTTCCAGTATGCGGCGATACGCGCCGACCAGAAATATTCCAGACCCCGCCGCAGGATCAAGGATACGACTCGACTTTGTGAAAGATTTAATACGATCAGTCTCATCCAGCACATAGTCAACTAGAAAAGGCGGCGTGTAGAAAGCACCATCGTCTGACTTGGAGTCTTCTGATTCAAGTGCGAGGAACAGTTCATATATCGCGGAGATTGTTTCGGTCCGCAGTGTCGAAAACGAGACATCCAAGAAGCTTAGCTGTCGCCCACTAGGGCTGACGCGATCTCCATGACGTATCACGCGATGAATCATATGAAGAGTGCCGTCAGTTACCGTTTTCCGGTGCACCTCAGGCACAGGAAAGATCGCTCCGTTCATCACATCATCAATTGCGTCGAATAATGACCAAACTTCTTTTGCAGGCCATACAACATGAGAACGCTGGGGATCGTCGAGACTTGCCGCGATCGATGGGCAAAGCAATTCGTCGCCGTCCGGAGCCTTCAGGCTCGCGATCCAGCTTGTATCAACGATATGCCGGTCGAGTAGAACGTACAGGTACAGAAACCTCCCTATGATCGCATGAATGACTGATCGGTCCAATTCCAGCTGTTCGGTCTGTACGACGTGGCTGAGTGCAACGATTCCTTCCAGCAAAGCCTTGTCAACACGCGATGAGCGATCGATAGCGAAATCGCGCCACACCACTGAACTGCTCAAGGCGATAGCCGTGAGTGACGTGAGTTCTACCGGAAGGCTTTCAGAATCTCCTAATTTTTCCCACGGCACGCTGATCGCCTGCTCGGGTGGCGGAGCCAGACCGCGCCTTATTTGCAGGCCTGACGGTGTTGCCACAAAAAGTAGCGGTACGACACCCTGGCTCCAAACAAGACGGTGAATGTCTTTGGCGGCGGCATCATCCTGTGCTGAGCAGAAATAAAGTATAGGTGTGAAATTCTGACGATGACCCGAAGCGGGTGCACCAAACCCGAACACAGCATAGGTGCCCACGGTGTCAAACGCCTGTCTGACTATATGCCTATTTGTTGTGCCCTTGAACTGCTTCCAAGAACGGGTCAGCCCGACGCTGTTGTCAAAACCAAGGCGAGCAATGACATCCTCTAGCTTTGCAAAGAGGTTCTCGGTCTTTTCATTTGGTGTTGCCTCTTTAGCCATTGAATTCTAAAATTTCGAGCGATTCTTCCTATATTTTATCCGGCGATTATCTCTTGAAATCCCTCACAAGTCATTACGATTTATAAAGAATTTCAGAATCTGATTTGTTCAGGTTGTTCAGGCACTTAGCGGTCGCGCTGCCGTTTCTCCAGACTGGACAACTTAATGATTGCAACTTGTTCTATTTTTGTTCTCGCAGTCAAGGCACGTTTTGCAGCACCAGCAATTCAATGTCAGCGTTCCGTCGGCGGACCGGCACGCTTCGCCTTTGTGAACCCCTTGTCATTTGCCATGAACCTTTGAAGCATCGGAACAACGAGTTTGGCTGGATCGACTGGTGCAGCTTCGCCAGCGGTGCGCGCAAGAATGGAAGCATAAGCCTGCAAGTCCCTGAACACCGCCGCGGGAAGCTCGACAGTAATCTTGACGGGCCGGTCGTCGGGAATGACTGATAGCCTAAGTTTCGTCATGTCGGTTCCTTCGCCGCTCCATAGGGTTTCATCACCAGATCGCGGTTGACGATAACGCGGACTGGAAAACCCGGCCGGATCGTCAGAGTCGGCTGAATGTTGAATTGGCGACCAACAATCTGCTGGCCGATGTCTGAGGCACTGTCTTGGGCGCTTTCGCGGATGGCGCTGGCAATATCGCTTTCATCGTCGGACGAGAGTTCCGTGCCGATACCGAGCAGCGTTGAGAGCGCAGCGGCCTTGAACAGCTGTCCCCAGTGATAATCGACTTCGTCCTCGAGCCCGGAGAACCCTTGCGTATCCGCGCCCTGCAGACGCTCCAGCACGATGGACGAACCGTCCGGCATGATAAGGCGGTTCCAGACCAGCAGCACACGGCTCTGCCCGAAGGCAACCTGACTGTCGTATTGACCGATCAGGCGCGCGCCTTGCGGAATGAGCAGATGCGAGCCGGTCGGACTGTCATAGACGTGTTCCGTCACCTGCGCGGTGATCTGGCCGGGCAGATCGGATTTGATGCCGGTTATCAGGGCCGCGGGAATGATCGTGCCCGCCTGCACGACATAGGGAGACACCTTCTCCTGCACGCGGTCGGTACTGACGGTTTGCCGGTCAGTCTCGCCATTGAGGAAGGCGAGCTTGCGGTCCTGCATGTTTTGCGCGGACCCGGCGTCCAGCGATGGCGTCTCGGATGGAATCGGCATACCGGTGGCGGGATCGACGGCAGAAGTGGGTGCTATTACCGATGCGATTGTCTGGGCTCCCGTCGTTCGCTCCCCACGACTGTCAGTGAACAGCTTTGCCAGACGGGCGGCTTCGATCTCGGCAAGCCGGCGTTGCTCTTCGGGATCGACGCGCGGTGTCTGGATGTTCGGTGTGACGATAGGCTTGCCCGCCTCCTGCGCCCGAAGGATCGGCCGACCGAGGTCGCCCGGCAACGCCGGACCCAGTTTCGGAATGTTGGTGTAATCTCTCGGCAGGCCGGCCAGGCCATCGGCAGGTGCCGTGTTGTCGGTATTATAGAGTTCAGTCGGGGACTGGCTACCGCGCCGATTGGTATCGAGCGCCCAGAACAGTGCCGCCGCAATGGCGATACTGGCCACGCCGCCGAGACCGATTAGCACCTTGCGCGACAGCCGCGTGACGCGTCGCGGCTCTGGCCGCAGGCGCAGTTCGGCCTGAAGGCTCACATCCGATGATTTTGCAGACCCTGTCATCGGCTGCGCTCCGAGGAGAACGGCGTAGTCCGCTTCGCCACTGATCGACCATCGGTACGGACGATGCGAACATGCTTCTGGCTGTCCTTGTCGCCAAGCCGGAGTTCGGCAGCAGCGAACAGCCGATCGACGACATAATAGTTCTGACGGGCGCGGTAGTTGACCAGTTCGGAATTGCCGGACGGTCCGATCACGAACAGCGGCGGCATTTCGCCCTGTCCGATGCCGGACGGGAATTCGATGTAGACCTTTGCGCCATCGTCAAAGGCGCGCATTGGCCGCCATGGTGCTGCGTCGCCCTCGATGCGGTAACGGAAGTTCAGCTTCGAGATGTCGATGCCGGTGGCGACCGCTTGCGTCTCCGCCGCTCTCGCATTCTGCCGTCGCAGCGCGACCAGCTGGTCCTGCGGATATTGCCAGGAGACCGATGCCATGTAGGTCGAAGGCGTGGACCGCAGTTCCAGATGGTAGGTGCGTCGATCGGTGTTGATGACCAGATTGGTCTGAAGATCGGGGCGCGTCGGCTTCACCAGAATATGCACTTGCTTTGACGACGCCGTGCCGCTTTCAGTATCGCCGATGATCCAACGCACGGTGTCGCCGGCAGCCACAGGGCCGGAGCCAACCAATTGCTCGCCAGCCTGGAGGGCAATGTCCGTCACCTGTCCCGGTGCTGCGTAGACCTGATAGAGCGCGCCGCCCGAGAACGGATAGACCTGTACGGCATTGATGAAGCCTTCGCGGACCGGTTGGATGCGGGCGGCTTCGTTGGCCAGCGTAATCCGTGCCTTCGGATCGTCAGGTTCGGCCTTAGGCTTTTCCCCGTGGATCGGCTTCAACTGGCCGGGTAACGGCAGGGGTTTCGGCAACTCGACCACCTTGACCAGACCCACCGGATCGGCAGTCAGCACGGCGGGTGCCGCATCGTCGTAGTCGATCTCCGGCGGGATGTATTTCTTCGCGCAGCCGGCAAGCGCCGATGCGGATAATAGCGCTGCCAGCAGCAGTGATGCCCTTTTCCTGTATGCCCCCTTCATTGCGAAAGCTCCTTCGACCAGTTGATTGCGTTGACGTAGACGCCGAGTGGATTGGCGCGCAGTTTGTCAGTGGTGCGCGGCGGTTGGACCACGACGGCCAAAATGGCGGTCCAGCGTTCGGTGGCAGAAAGCTGGCCGTTCTCGAACCGCCGCTCGGTCCAGGCAACGCGGAAACTGTCGGGCGAGGCGCGAATGACGCTGGAGATCTCGACGGCGATCTGGTTCTTGCCGACCTTCGTGAACGGGTCATTTACACGCGCGTAATCGTTGAGCGCGATCGCCCCGCGATCGGTGGTGTATTCGTAGGCGCGAAGCCAGTTCTGCCGCACGATGACGGGATCAGCCGGAATGCTGCGAACCTGCTCGATGAAACGGGCGAGATGCCAGGCGATCTGCGGATCGGTGGGCCGATAGTCGGTCACAGCAGAGGCAACGGCCTGCGCCTCGCCGAACTTGTCGATCTGCACCACCCATGGCACGACAGTCCCACGCGTCGATTGCCAGACCAGCGCCGATGCAAAACCGCCAGCCAGAAACAGAGAGCCGAAGGCCATCAGCCGCCAGTTTTTCGCCTGTACACGGGCAGACCCTATGCGCTCGTCCCAGACCTGCGCGGCCTTCTGGTAGGGCGTTTCGGGCTCCGGGGTCCGTTCGTAGCGCACGGAAGGTCGCCTAAAAATGTTCATCATCGGTCATCCTGGTTGAGAGAGACGGACATGGAGCCACCACCGTGATCCGCAGAGCGGACCGTGTGGGCAGCCGTGCTGACACCGTGACTGACGGTGCTGCTCCGCTTCATGCGTTGCGCCCATTCGGGCGGTGTCGAGGGCGATATGTCAGAGCCGGAGACGGCGGCGGAGGTTGCGGACTGCGAACCGGCAGACGATGGATCGTTGGCGGCTTCGGGTATGTCGACGCCGACGTCGTTCTTGCCGCCGGTCGCTTTCCATGCGGCGGCCTGTCCAGAGCGATAGCTGGAGCTCATGGATTGTGATGCGCCTGAGGCCATGGCCCTGCTCTTGTTCACGGCAAAACCCGCGGCTGCTTTTGCGACACCGGCAAAACCGGCAGCACCACCGCCGGTCCCTGTCGATCCAGCGGTTGCATCACCAAGACCGTATGCGGTCCTGGTGCCGCCAGCGAGTGTTGCCCCTCCCCTTGCCGCGCCGCTGACAGCACTTGCGGCAGCACCCAGTCCGGCCTTGGCACCCATGTAACCGGCGGCTCCGAGACCGGCCGCGGCAAGACCGGTTCCGACGGCAGCGCCTGCTCCAAGTTGAGGGGCGCCAGACACCAGGCCACTGGCGATGCCGGGACCGAAAATCGACAGGCCCATCAAAGACAGCGCGCCCAGCACCAGCGACAGCGCCTCGGTGATGGTCGGTTGTTCGGAGAAGCCGGATGTGAACTCGTCGAACAGGCCGGAGCCGATGCCGACGATGACGGCCAGCACCAGAATCTTGACACCGGACGCGACGATGTTGCCGAGCACCTTTTCGGCGAGGAAGGATGTCTTGTTGAACAGCGCGAAGGGGATCAGGACGAAGCCCGCAAGCGTCGTCAGCTTGAACTCGATCAGCGTGACAAAAATCTGGATGGCGAGGATGAAAAAGGCGACAAGAACGATGACCCACGCGACCATCAGCACGAAGATCTGCACGAAGTTCTCAAAGAAGGCGATATAGCCCATCAGCTCGCCGGCCGCCTGGAGGATGGGATTGCCCGCATCGATGCCGACCTGGGCCACACGGCCGGGCTGCAACAGTTCCGAAGCCGACAGACTGGAGCCACCGGCCTTGAGACCGAGCCCGGAAAAGCTCTCGAAGACGATGCCCGCGAGCCGGTTGAAGTTACCGATGATGAAGGCGAGAAAACCGATATAGAGCGTCTTCTTCACTAGCCGCTGCAGCACGTCCTCATCCGCGCCCCATGCCCAGAACAGACCGGCCAGCACGATATCGATGACGATCAGCGTCGAGGTGAGAAAGGCGACTTCGCCGCCGAGCAGGCCGAAGCCGCTGTCGATGTAGGCGGTGAAGGTTTCGAGGAAACGGTCGATGATACCGGTATTGTTCATGGCGACGGCACCTCGCCGGTCTTCGGTGCGACCGGCCGATCGGTTGCGAAGAACCGGCGGCGGCTCTCCGCCCAAGCCTTGCGGCAGGCGGCATCATCGACAGCACCCATGCCAAGGTCACGGCAGCGCGCGAGCGCGGTCTTGACGGGCTCGCCGCCCGGACGCCCGATACTGGGGGCTTTTGCATCGGTTGCGTCTTCATCTTGCAGGGCCACAATTGCGGCGGTCAGCCCTGCACCAAGTGCGAAGACGGCAAGTATCCGGGCGGCGATCTTCAGGTCCATTTGTCTCCGTGCTCCTCAATCGTGGAACATGCGAACGCTGGACGGGCTGTAGGCCGAGCCGGTCATAAAGCGGCTGAACTGCTCTCGGGCCTGTTCCTGTGCTGCGGCAGCCCTCGCCTGTTCCAGCGCACTGGCTCGGCCCTGCGCGGCGAGCATGGCCGTCAGATCAGAGATCTGTTTTGCCTGCACAGCCATGAGCTGGTTGCCGGCCTGGGTCGCCTGCAGCACACCGACTGCCGACTGGCTGGCATCGACCAGTTCGCTGGTTTGCTGTTGCGTGCCCTCGATATTGTCGACTGCCACGGCTCCCGCCTTCAGCGAATGCTCGAAAGCGGAAACCGATTGCTGCCAGCGCTGTTGCGCGGCCGAGACCAGCTGCGTTGCTGTCCGGTCTCCAGCGGCAAAATCGCGATAGGTGGCGTTGAACTGCTCGTCGATATTCTGGACGTCGTAGGCAAGCTGGTCCGCTTCCCCGAGCAGGTTCTTCATCTCGGAAAAATTGTCCTCGATCTGCGAGAGCATCGAGGTCGGCAGGCTGGTGAGGTTCTTCGCCTGATTTATCAGCATCTGGGCTTCGTTCTGAAGCGATGTGACCTGGTTCTTGATCTGCTCAAGTGCCCTGGCAGCCGAGAGCAGGTTCTGGCTGTAGTTGGTGGGGTCGTAGACAATCCGCCATGCGAAAGCCGGCGTCGCTAGAAATGGAACAGCGGCGCATGGCAGGACCAGAATTGCTGCGGCGCAGGCGAGTGAGCGGACGCGGCCTTTGAGGTCGGCACGGACAACGGTAGTCTTCATGGGGCAATCTCCTCTTCGGGTGACAGGGGGTTGGACGCCAGGCCAGTCGTCTTTTCCACCGACTGGTCGATGACGTTGGTGAGGTCGGGAACAAGATCGGAGGCCCAGCGCAAGCCGTTGGCCTCGAGCCAGGCTTCAAGAAAGAAAGGGCGCGCGCCGTCGCGGATCAGTTCGTCGATCAGCGCATGGTCAGCCTTGGTGGATGCGGCGCAAAGCGTCAGCGCTACGGATCCAAGGCCAAGCTCGAACAGCCGGTTGCCTCTGCGGCTCTGGCAGTAATAGTCCCGTTTCGGGGTCGCCCTTGCGATGATCTCGATCTGGCGCGCATTCAAACCGAAGCGTTCATAGATAGAGGTAATCTGTGGCTCGATGGCCCGCTCGTTGGCGAGGAAGATGCGCGTCGGGCAGCTTTCGACGATGACGGGCGCGATCGGCGAGGCCTCGATGTCGGCGAGCGACTGCGAAGAGAAGACGACGCTGACATTCTTCTTGCGCAGCGTCTTCAGCCATTCCTTGATTTTCTGGGCGAAGCTGCCGTCGTCCAGCGCCCGCCAGCCTTCGTCGATGATCAGCAGGCTCGGCCGACCATCGAAGCGGGATTCGATCCGGTGGAACAGGTAGGAGAGAACGGCCGGCGCCGCTCCTGTGCCGATCAGCCCTTCGGTCTCGAAGGCCTGTACCTGCGCGTCCCCAAGCCATTCCATTTCCGCATCGAGGAGGCGACCATATGGGCCACCGATGCAGTAGGGCCGCAAAGCCTGCTTGAGCGCTGACGATTGCAGCAGTACCGTCAGGCCGGTGATGGTGCGCTCCACGACCGGTGCAGAAGCCAGGGACGTCAGCGCTGTCCAGAGATACTCCTTGATATCAGGCGTGATGGTGACGCCCTCCCGGATCAGGATATCCACAAGCCAGTCGGCGGCCCATGCCCGTTCCGGCGTGTCCTGAATTCCGGCGAGCGGCTGGAGTGATACGGTGTTGAGAGGCGATGTATCGTCGGAAAGCGATCCGCCCAAATCCTGCCAGTCGCCATTCATGGCAAGCGTTGCGGCCCTTATGCTGCCGCCGAAGTCGAAGGCGAAGACCTGGGAATGGAGATAGCGGCGGAACTGCAGGGCCATCATCGCCAGCAACACGGACTTGCCGGCACCGGTCGGGCCGACGATCATGGTATGACCGACATCGCCGACATGCAGGGAAAACCGGAACGGCGTCGATCCTTCGGTGCGAGCATAGAATAATGGCGGCGCGTCGAAATGTTCGTCCTTCGCCGGACCAGCCCAGACTGCGGACAGCGGAATCATATGGGCGAGGTTCAACGTTGAGATCGGCGGCTGGCGGACATTGGCATAGGTCTGGCCGGGAATGCTGCCGAGCCATGCCTCGATGGCATTGACGCTTTCGATGATCGCCGTGAAGTCGCGTGACTGGATGACTTTTTCCGTCAGCCGCAGTTTCTCGTCGGCAATCACCGGATCGGCATCCCAGACAGTGACGGTGGCGGTGACGTAGACTTCCCCGACCTGATCGGAGCCGAGATCCTGCAGGGCTGCATCGGCATCGGCTGCCTTGTTGGCGGCATCGCTATCGACCAGCACCGATTGCTCGTTGGTCAGCACTTCCTTGAGGATCGCGGCAATGGATTTGCGCTTGGCGAACCACTGCCGCCTGATCTTCGTCACCAGCCGTGTCGCGTCGGTCTTGTCGAGCATGATCGCCCGGGTGCTCCACCGATAGGGAAAGGCCAGCCGGTTGAGATCGTCGAGGATGCCGGGAAAGGTGACCGTCGGAAACCCGATCACAGTCAGTGTGCGCAGATGGAAGTCGCCAAGCCGTGGTTCAAGCCCGCCGGCCAAAGGCTGATCGGCCAGCAGCGCGTCAAGATGCATCGGTGTTTCCGGAATACGGACACGATGGCGTTTGGTGGAAATGGTCGAATGCAGGTAGCTGAGCGTCTCAGTGTCATCCAGCCATTCGGCTTCCGGCACGAAGCCTTCCACGAGATGGAGGACACGATCCGTCCTGTCGACGAAACTGTTCAGCAGTTCCCATGGATCGACTCCGCTTTTCTCCCGGCCCTCGTAGAGCCAGCTTTCCATGCGCGAGGCTTCTTCCGCAGGCGGCAGCCACACGAAGGTCAGGAAATAGCTGCTCTCGTAGAGAAGGCCGGATTCATCGAATTGTTCGCGCCGCTCTGTGTCGAGAAGCGCAGATGCCGAATCCGGAAACAGGCTTTCCGGATACTCGGTGGCCGGATTGCGCTGTGCTTCGACGAAGATCGCCCAGCCGGAGCCGAGGCGACGCAGCGCGTTGTTGAGCCGCGCCGTGGTGCCGACGAGTTCAGCCGGCGTAGCGCTGTCGAGATCGGGACCGCGAAACCGGGCGGTGCGCTGGAACGAACCGTCCTTGTTCAGGACGACACCCGGTGCGACCAGCGCCGCCCATGGCAGGAAGTCAGCCAGATGTGAGGAGCGTTTGCGGTATTCTGCGAGGTTCATCATCGGCAGGACCTCACACGCCCATATGCGCCGGGTAGCGCAAGTGCCTGCGCCCGACATCGACGAATTGCACATCGCGTTTCGCTGCCCAGACGGCCGCGAAATGGCCGATGGCCCAGATCACCAGCCCGGCGATCCAGAGGCGAAGGCCGAGGCTGACGGCAGCGGCAAGCGTGCCGTTGGCGATGGCGACGGCTCGGGGAGCGCCGCCGAGCAGGATCGGTTCGGCGAGCGAACGATGCACGGTGGCGTAGAAGCCGCGCACGTCGTCTTCCTGTTGAAAACCGCCCGCCATCAGACCAACGCTCCGCCACCGAACGAGAAGAACGACAGGAAGAAGGAACTGGCCGCAAACGCGATGCTCAACCCGAAGACGATCTGGATCAGCTTGCGGAAGCCGCCGGACGTATCGCCGAAGGCAAGCGCCAGGCCGGTGGCGATGATGATGATCACCGCGACGATCTTGGCGACCGGCCCTTCGATGGATTCCAGTATCTGCTGCAGCGGTTCCTCCCACGGCATGGACGAGCCGGATGCATGGGCGGGTGCCGCCATCAGCAGCGTGATCGAGGCGAGCGCCGTCGCATAGACAAGGCGATTGCGAACACGACGAAGGACAGACGAGACAGACATATTCATTGCTGGTCTCCTTTCGGGAGAGGTTGGTGAGCGGGAGAAAGGTGAGCATTGAGGGCGCGGTAATCGCCGGAGACGGGATCGAGCCCGTCGACCAGGGCGATTTCCACAAGGCGGCGGGCAGCGCCACGGCCGGACAGAACGGCGATGATGTCGATGGTTTCGGCGATAAGCGCGCGGGGAACCGTGATCACGGCTTCTTGTACGAGTTGCTCCAGCCGCCGCAGCGCGCCGATCGCCGTATTGGCGTGGATCGTGCCGATACCGCCCGGATGGCCGGTGCCCCAGGCCTTCAGGAGGTCGAGGGCTTCCGCGCCGCGCACCTCTCCGACCGGAATGCGGTCGGGGCGCAGGCGGAGCGATGACTTGACCAAATCCGAAAGCGAGGCGACACCATCCTTGGTGCGTAGCGCGACAAGGTTCGGAGCCGCGCACTGCAACTCGCGGGTATCTTCAATCAGCACCACGCGATCGGAAGTCTTGGCGACTTCGGCAAGCAGAGCATTGGTGAGTGTCGTCTTGCCGGTGGATGTGCCGCCGGCGACAAGAATGTTCTTGCGCTTCTCCACTGCCAGCCGAAGCACCTCGGCCTGGTCCCGGGTCATGATGCCGGCGGCGACATAATCGGAGAGAGTGAAGACAGCAACGGCAGGCTTTCGGATGGCAAATGTCGCGGCGGCAACCACCGGCGGCAGCAACCCCTCGAAGCGTTCGCCGGTTTCAGGCAGTTCGGCCGAGACGCGCGGCGCACCGGCATGAACCTCGGCGCCAACGTGATGCGCGACCAGGCGCACGATACGTTCGCCATCCGCCGGGATCATTATGTCGTCTGTTGCGACAAGACCCTCCTTCAGACGATCGACCCAAAGGCGTCCGTCCGGGTTCAGCATTACTTCGACGATGGCGGGATCTTCGAGATAGGCGGCGATGGCCGGCCCCAGTGCCGTGCGGAGCATTCGCGCGCCGCGTGAAACGGCTTGCCCTTCGTGATGATGATTGGCCATGATGCCCCCGTTCGGGCCATCCGCTAAACGGGCAGATGGCAACAGGGACAATCAAGAAAGGCACAAATTACGTGCCGGCAACACTATTCTTTCAGGGATCGTAGGCGCTCGTAGACGCGCGGAAAATTACTTGCGGGATACGGCGCTACCGGCTGGCCCTGTCTTGCACAGCGCTTGGCAGGCCAATCAGCTTTGCCGTTTGATGGTATCGATGAAGGTCTTGAGTGCCGGGTTCTGGTTGTCTGGTTTCCAGTAAGCCATGTAGCCGAGGCGTGTCGCACCGCTACCACTATGCAGCGGGCGAAAGACGACCCCAAGACTGGATAGGCCAACTGCGCTTTCGGATTGCAGCGCTATGCCCTGCCCGCTGGCGACTTCGCTCAGAATGCTTTCGCGGCTGAGGCGCCGCGTGATGATGTCGGGATGATCGGAAGGTGCAGCCAGATGACGGAGAAGGATCGCGTGGATATCCGGGCCGGGATCGTGGTAGCTGATCAGGAAGCGCTCACCCTTCAGGTCTGGCCAATAGATGACTGACCTTTCCACGAGAGGATGATCTTGCGGTAACGCTACCACGAGGTTTTCCGACCAGAGCGGCACAAAATCAAAAGCCTCGCCTCTAACGACGTCTCCCAGCACGACGGCAGCATCTATGGCGCCGGACAACACACCGGCCGCAACGTCAATAAACGGTGTTTCGATCAGCTCTACCTCGATATCGGAATATTGGCTTCGGAAATCCCGTAAGGCAGCGCGCAACGCTCCGGATGAAAGCGACTTGTAAAAACCGACGACGACGCGCCCTAACCTCCCCGAACCGCTAGCCTTGGCACGATCCCTGAGTTGCTCGATATCCTCAATGATGCGGCGCGCCGACACTGCGAATTCCTCGCCGACCGGCGTCAGCCGCGCGCCTGCTGTAGAACGGTCAAAAAGCGGTACCCCGAGTTCATCTTCCAGTTCACGTATTCGCTTGCTGATGATGGGTTGGTGGACGTTGAGTTCGTTGCCTGCGGCGCTGAAACTTCCATTCCGAGCGGTGGCCACAACATATCGAAGATGGCGCAACTCCAAAAAATTTCTCCTTCGTTGCCGCCGACCTTTCAATCCGCGATGTCCGACATATAGAGACCATGTCCGATCTCTGAATTTCGACGGTCGGTATTACCGCAAGGCCCTATCATTGCTGCCGAACCGGTGTTGAGCGTATCGCTGCTTCCCACTCGCACAGAGACAGCAGCGAAACACGCATCAAATCATAACCAATTCCTGTGGGAAGCCTCCGAGATGTGTGCAGGTAACAGCGGCAGCGTCACGGCCAGCGTTCAAACAAGCCTGAAGGGACCCTCCAGACAACCTACACGCAATAAAACCTGCAATGAATGTGTCCCCGGCCCCGGTGGTGTCCTTAACCTCAACCTTCTTGATACCTGTTTCGACAATCTGGTGACCGTCGCTAGCAATACTGCCGAGTGCGCCACGGGTGACGACTGCAATGCCGCAGCCTTTGGCGAGTAGTTGCTGCAGAAGCTGACTCGCGTCTTCCGGAGCATCGCCGGCAGACGCAAATGCCATGGGAAGATTATCTATATGGGAATTGACCGTGATATCCTGAGAAACGCTGACGCCTGCAGCAACAAGGTCCTGCTTGAGCGCTCCATCGTCGTCGAGCCAGCCGATATGGACGTGACGAAGCGTTTTCAGTTGCGCAACTTCGTTTGACGTCGGCCGGTATCCCCTACAAACGCCAAATTCCTCAAAGATAAACTTGCGCTCTCCACTGGGCGAGATTTCGATGTCCGTATATGCAGTGATGCCCGGGACAACTCTGACAGGGTCGATAACCAGATGGTTATCCGCGAACAGATCCCTCATGCGCTTGCCATCCGCGTCGTTGCCAACAGCTCCGAAATATGTCGACTTCAGGCCGAGCTTTGCGAGGTGGATAGCCACGTTGACGGCGTTGCCTCCGACGGCGGAATAGCCGAACGGCGGAAGATACTTGTCGATGCAATTGTCCCCAACAGCGGCGACTTCGAAGGGAAGCATGTTGACCTCATCACGAAATAAGGGGGCGGCTGGCATTGTGCCGGCCGACCCCAGGGGTTCATACTCAGTAAGCGACGCGCTTGTAATAGCGGCGGGTGACCAGAGGATGATCTCGCATTACTTCGAGATGGGCGCTTAGGCGTTCGAAAACTGTCGCCAAAACAATCGGGGAAACCAGCGCGCGTACTTCATCGGAAACACCAGGAAGTGCAAACTCCTTGCTGTCGATGATCGTGAGATTATCGGTATATCGCGGTACGAAGCTTTCCACCCGCTCGGCGAGCGGACGAAACGCGTCTTCGCCTTTGCACAGAACGACGCTCACGCCCTTCTCGACAAGCTCAAGCGTGCCATGGAAAAAATCAGAAGCGTGAACGGGGCGGGTTCTGATCCACTGCATTTCTTCAAGGATACATGTCGCATAGTAGAGAGCGGAAGGCCACGTGGTACCAGCACCGGTGAAGATGTGATAGTCCGAGGCAGCAATGCGGGAGGCAAATTCATCTGCCTTGGGTTCGAATGAGCGCTTCACTTCAATTAGCAAGCCCGGCAGGAGTTTCAATTCCGAGAGGATCTGGTCGTAGTTTTTGATCTCACCCTTCGCCTTCATGATCGACAGAGCGACCAGCAGCGATTGGAGATAAAAAGATTCACACGACGTGTCGTCTTCCGCGAAGTTAACGAAGACATGATCACCGCCCTTACCCAAAGGCGTTTCTTCATGTCCCACAAAGGTAAGGACGGTTGCACCGATCTCCTTCAGCTTCGCGAGCATTGCCACACTTTCCTTTGTGGTACCGGAAAGCGATGGCATCACGACGATAGATCTAGCGGTCAGGTTGGCAGAACCTGTGAGGATCAATTCGGCCGGATAGTCGATGAAGGCAGCGAATTTCGACCGACGCTGAAGCAGTTGATAAGCAGGTTGCATCAGATAGGCGACACCACCGGTTCCTAGGAAGTACAGGTTTTCGGCACCTGCGTCGATAGCAGCGGCGATGGTGCTGTCGATCCGTTCTGCCAAAGAAACAGCACCCGACTGAATGCGTAGGAAACGAGATTCATCAAAATTAAGCATGGCAAGTTCTCTCATGTTTGAAGTTGCAGGTTAGGATGTTATTTTTTGGATCGCTGCGCGAAGCAGGATGCTTGCGACGTCGAGATTCTGCCGGCGGTTTGCCAAGACTTCTAAATCCTTGGCACGTTTAGCTCCGAGCGAAGTCAGCATGCGCCGTACTTCAGAGGGAGCAGTCCCTCCCGGGGTGGTGCGGGCGTTAACTGATCGGACAGGATCCAGGCAGTCGCGGACGAAATTCGCTGTAATGTCTAGCGCCCGGCCAAGTTCGTGCATCGCAGCAGCGTTGATAGTCTCAACGGTCATGCCGCTCGCATCTAGTCGTGCGTCAATCGCTTGTTGGACTGCGCGCCCAACGACATGGTGCGCTTCGCGAAAAGACAGGCCGCAGCTGCGGACCAATCCATCTGCAAGATCAGTCGCGGTGGAGAAGTTTTCGTAGCATCTTTGCTCAAGGCCCTCATTCTTCACCTCAACGCATTCGAATATCAGTCTGAGAAGATCCATCGCATTGACGAAGAGCTCGAGCGACGGCCATGCATCAGTGATGCCTTCGCGCGTGGCATCGAGGCCAATCGAATAATTGCTGCCCTTAATGCACGCCAGGGTGCCACTCAGCGCGCCGATACTGCGCCCAGAGGCAGCTCGGAAATATTCCAGAGCAAACATATTTTTCTTCTGGGGCATGATACTCGACGTCCCTGCGATGCGGTCGGGGAACGAGATCGTGGCAAACTCATGGGTGCAAAAAACGTACATGTCCTGAGCCACGCGGCTCACCATTGATAGCGCGCTGGTAGCGGTCCAGAGCAACTCGGTAACGAAGTCACGTGATGCAACTGCTTCCAGGCACGGCTCCGCCAGCCCCTCGAAACCAAGCAGATTAGCGGTTCGGTCACGATCGATGTGGAAGCTCGTACCTGCCAGAGCCGCTGCGCCCAGTGCTGACACATTGATACGAGCGTAAACAGCTGCAACCTTGTCGTACTCGCGCGATAATGCTGATGCGACGTTGGTTAGAAAGTAGCCGAATGTGATAGGCTGGGCTGGTTGTAGGTGCGTATAGCCAGGCATAATCGTTTCAGCGTGCTCAGCGGCCTTTGCCTCGCATGCCGCCCGAGCGCCGTTCAACCCGTCCATCATTCGCAGGCACAGGACGCGTGTTCGCATCCTGTCTAGCGTTGCGCCGAGGTCGTTTCTGCTACGGCCGGTGTGCAGAAAGCCGGCATCCTCGCCGATCATGGTTGCAAGCTTGCTTTCAAATGCGAAATAGCCGTCTTCAAATTGCGGGTCGAGGTCGATTGCCTCAACTCCGTCCTCTTGAATTTTAGCGCTGGCTCGCAGGAGCGATTGACCCACAGAATGCTTGATCAATCCTTGTTCAACCAGCATTACCGTATGGGCGTCGTTGATCTGGCATAAAGCGGCTAAGGCATTGTTATCGAAGCCTGCCATACCCGGCCGGTATATGACGTCGGCGAGTTCTTTCGCGGTTCGTTCAGAAAGACGGGAGCTGACGGCGTTTTTGGAATCATTACTCATAGTCACGGGTTCTCCGCTCCGGCACGCGACCTGCCGGTGCCTGATCAAAACAAATCTCTAAAGCTAGTTGGTGCGACTCTGGCACCCTCCGCCCGCCGTGTCTGCCATCAAGCAGTTCTACGGTGGGCGGTCGCCATCTGGCGGGATAATATCACCAGCAGGTATACCCACCGTCGACGACAAGGATGCTCCCGGTCACGTAGCTTGCAGCATCGCTCGCGAGGTAAAGCATCGCGAAGGCAATTTCTTCCGGTTTGCCCATGCGGCCCATCGGCGTATTGAGCTCCCAGGTCGGCAACCACCCCGAATTGATGATTGCTTCCTTGGTCATATCGGTCACGATAAAGCCAGGCGCTACAGCATTCACACGAATCTTGTGCGGTGCAAGCTCGCAGGCCATCGATTTAATCATCTGGTGAACGGCGGCCTTACTTGCATTGTAGTGCGCCTGCGGCTGAGGCCGATCAACGATCAGACCAGAATTCGAACCGATCGAAACGATACTGCCACCGCCGTTATTAACCATTGCTTTTGCCACAGCTTGTGCAATGAAAAACTGGGCATTCACGTTGACGTTCATTACGTCCTGCCATTCCTGCGGACTAATTTTCAGGACGTCAGTGTTCGGGCCGATACCGATGCAATTCATGAGTACATTGACCGGACCAAAGTCACGAGTGATGTCTTCCACCACCGTCTCAGCTCGTTTCCAGTCCCTCAGATCAGCACTGTAGAAGCGCACATTTTTTCCTGAGGCTTCCGCGAGCCTCTTTGCAGAGGCCTGCCCCTGCTCCTCGAGGATATCAACGATGGCGACGTTCGCGCCAGCGTCGACGCATAGCTCGGCAACCGCAAAACCGATACCTCTGGCTGCTCCGGTTACAACGACAGTCTGGCCATCGAGGCGAAACCGATCTAAGGGGTTCATATTCTCATCTCCTAGTTTATTGCGAAGCTATGAATGGCAAAGCGCAGGGCGCACGGCAGTCGCACCCAGCCGCAGCCAGAAACGTTCATCTCTGGTCTTGGGACTGATACTCTTTCTTGCTCGCCCTCGCTTTGAGGGCCTAGGTCTGCTGGAGCGACAACCTAAACGGTGATTACTTTCGTCAGTTCTCGAAGAGGCGCCAGAGTTGACGAACTAGCCTCCTCGCCCGTTATTAGGGTCGTCACGGACCCAAGACTGCCTATGACACCAAGCGAATTTCTTCCAAGTTTGCTGTGATCAGCGAGGACAATTACCTCGCGAGCAGCCTGCATCATCATCTGCTTGACCAACGCTTCCTCGACATCAGGAACCGTCATCGTTCCAGTGCTGTCCACGCCCTCGACACCCATAAAAAGGCGGTCGCACCGGACAGATTCGAAAAATTTCGCCGCGACTTGCCCAACGGCTGCGACTGGTCCTCTCCGCAGAGCTCCTCCACAGAAATGAAGATCGATCTGTCGTCCATCGATCAGGTCCGCAGCGACATTCAACGCGTTCGTTACGACTGTAACTCGACGATCTTTGAGCAGGCGAGCAAAGTGGCCAGTCGTGGTTCCGGAATCTATTATTATTCTATCTCCGTCGTGGACGAGGCCCGCGGCGAATTCAGCAATTCGCTTTTTCTCGGCGACGAACTGCGTTGCCTTTGCGGCAAAGGAGACCTCGAAAAACGCGGTTTCCTTTAACTTTGCACCGCCATGAGTTCGAATTAACAAACCCTCTTTTTCGAGTTCTGTCAGGTCGCGCCGGATAGTCATCTCCGACACACTGAACCGCTTACAGAGCTCGTCAATACTGCCCGTGCCTGCCTCACCGAGGAAGGTTAAGAGCTCTTTTTGACGGTCATTCCGCCCACCGCTCATTCTATATCACTCCAGACGATCAATGTTCGTTTCAAACAAATAAACAGCACGGATGGTGAATGATTGCAACAAAGTTTTTCAATAATGTTTGTTTGATGTTTGATATTGACATATTTCAAACATGTGAGAGATTGGAGCTGTTGAAATCTCGCATGGACGGCGACCATCGCCGAAAAAGGCCGGGATCCTGTCGAAGGCCGACATAGAAGCGGCTGAGATCATAAAATTTTGGGAACTAGGCAACCAGGGGAACTTGGTTGCCCAAACAAGCACTCATGCCCGCCGCATCAGGGCTGAGAGGCCAAGATCGTCCCCGGCAAATCCGACATCGCGTCTTAGTTACTCGATATCGATAAACGACCGGATCGCATTGGGAACTTAACAAAACGGGAGTAAATGCATGACACGGAATTACCTAACTCGCCTTTTGCTGTCGGCCTCGGCTTTCGCTCTGACCGGAGCTTTAGCGGTCGCACAGGCCGCAGACGTGGTGATCGCATCATCCGGTGGAGCTTCACAAAAAGCGCAGCGGGAAGCGCTTTGGAAGCCTGCGGCTAAGGTGCTTGGAATGAGCTTTTCGGAAGAAACTTCTCAAAATTGGGGAGAGGCAAGGGCGCAAGTCGATGCAAATGCCGTGGTCTGGGATATCGTTCAACTTTCGCTCGCCGAAAGCCAGCTCGTCGCTGACGCTGGCGTGATCAGCAAGCTGCCGGCAGATATCGTCAACAAGGCGGACTTCATTCCAGGCTCGGTCAACGATTATTGTGTCGGCGTTACTGTATATTCGACAGTAATCGGTTACGCCACCGAAGGCTTCGGCGGTAACAGCCCAAAGGATATGAAAGATTTCTGGGACGTGAAAAAATTTCCTGGAAAGCGCGGAATGTACCGAGCTCCACGAGGCAACCTTGAAGCCGCTGTGCTTGCGCTTGGTCATCCCCGCAGCGAGATCTACAAGTTCTTGAGCACACCGGAAGGCCGCAAGGCCGCCATGGATAAGATCGCGGAACTGAAGCCGAACGTTATCTGGTGGGAAAGCGGCGCGCAGTCCATGCAGTTGGTGAAGGACGGTGAGGTCCCGCTGATTTATGGCTGGAATGGCCGCATTCAGGCTGCGGTGGATGCCGGGGCAAAGTACAAGTTTACCTTCAACGACGGCCTCTTGAACATCGACTGCTACGGGATCGTAAAAGGCTCGCCGAACCCTGAAAACGCAATAAAGTTCTTGAAGGAAATCTCCAAGGCGGAGTACTCCAAGGACTTGCCAAAATATATCTCCTATGGTTCCCCAAACCTCAAGGCCTCTGAGGGATACGATGCGGCAACACTATCCCGTCTGCCGTCGTCGCCAGAGAATGTAGCTGTTCAGTACGCGGCTGATGTCAATTTCTGGAACACATACGGTGCTGAGCTGTCGGAAGCGTTCGACTCAATGCTTTTGACAAGGTGACCCCTCCCAGGGCAGCCGTGACCTTTGGTCAACGGCTTCCGCCGGGCGCCTCATTAAGATCGGGCGCCCGGCGGTATCAGTCGAAAACATGATTTCCCTGCATTGGATACTCTAACATTATGGAACATCAAAAAATCCCCAATTCTGCCGCTGCACAGTCGCTCCCGATTGGCATCTCTAAGATAGGCAAGGCATATGGTGGCGTAACTGCACTTAAGAACGTCTCGCTAGATATCCGCAGCGGAGAGTTCATGACCCTCCTGGGGCCTTCGGGGTCCGGTAAAACGACGCTGCTTATGGTGCTGGCTGGTTTTGTACGGCCCGACCACGGATCCCTCAAGTTTGGGGATAAGGAGGTCATCCTGATGCCTCCACACGAGCGCGGCATTGGCATGATGTTCCAGAACTACGCGCTGTTTCCCCACATGGACGTGTTTGCCAACATTGCTTACCCTCTGAAAATTCGAAAACGTTCCAAGAATGAAATCGAAGAATCCGTGGCTGAAGTCCTTGAGTTGGTTCAGCTGTCCGGATACCAGAATCGCCGTATTTCGGAACTGTCTGGCGGTCAGAAACAACGAATTGCCCTTGCCCGTGCGGTGGTTGCGAAACCCAAAATTCTCCTGATGGATGAGCCGCTATCGGCTCTCGACAAGAATTTGCGTGAACGCATGCAGGTTGAACTGCGTGCGATGCATGAGCGCCTCGGAATGACGACCGTACTGGTGACGCATGACCAACGAGAAGCGCTCACGATGTCTGATCGGATCGCCGTGTTACGCGGTGGTGAGATCGCCCAACTCGACAGTGCTGAAGAGCTCTACAATGCGCCGAAAACAGCGTTCGTGGCCGAATTCATGGGCGAGTCCGCATTCCTCCCGGTAAAAACCGTCGGCGGCGAGCCAGTTTGCGGCGGCCAGCCGTTGAAGATTGCGCCTGGCACAAATGCGCCGGACGGGGACAGCCTCTTGGTTATCCGCCCTGAAAAGATGGAAGTCATGGCGCCATCCGTAGATCAAAGTGTATTCAACGTGTTCAACGGCACCCTTGAGCGGGTTCTTTTTCAGGGAGAAAGTTGCCTCGCGTTTGTGAAGCTTCCATCTGGTGAAATTATCTCCGTCAGACGAAACCTTCGCGAAGGAACGAGATCTCTTTTCCCGCACGCTGGCGAGCCGATTTCTCTCGGACTGCACATGAATGAAACTCGTGTTGTAAGTGAGGACAAGCGATGAGTACGGTCATAGCAGGCCTAAAACTCCCCCTAGACAATGCCGCACCGCTCCGCGCGGCAACAAAAAAAGAAGACCTATTGCTGCTGTCGCTGGCATTGCCAGGGGCCGCCCTCATCCTCCTGGTCGTGATCTTGCCCGTCGGCGTTATGGTCTATTTGTCGTTCATCGCAGATAGGGGTGGATTTACTCTTCTAAACTATTCCAGGCTCTGGGAGCAGCCAGTCTATGCTCAAGTGTTCGCAATGACATTCAAAGTGTCATTCTACACGACGCTGCTCGTGGCATTGATCGGTTACCCGCTGACTTATTTTCTTGTGCAGATGCCTGATAGTGCGCGCAAATATTTGCTGCTTGGCATCCTCGTACCGTTTTGGACTGCGGTATTGGTACGAACCTACGCATGGCTTGTCGTTCTCCAAAACAAAGGCCTCATCAATAGCACGCTGATAAAGCTCGGCATCATACAAGAGCCGCTCCAGCTTGCACATAACATGACCGGCGCGTTGATAGGCATGGTTCACATCATGTTGCCATTCATGGTTCTGCCTCTGTTCGCATCAATGCGATCCATCGATGAGAATCTGGTGGCTGCAGCGTGCAATCTCGGGGCTAAACCATCCCGTGCGTTCCGGGACGTCTTCTTTCCACTGTCGTTACCAGGGTTCCTATCGGGCATCTTGATCGTGTTTGTCATGTGCCTCGGATTCTATGTCACGCCTGCCGTTCTCGGTGGTGGCCAGGTCATCATGGCAGCAATGCGTATTGACGCAAACGTGCGCCTGTACTCGAGCTGGGGAGCCGCGAGCGCTCTAGGAATCGTTTTGCTGGCGATTACCATGGCCCTTATCGGCATCGCAGCCCTGATCGCGCGCAAAAAAGGGCGGAGGACAATCTAATGAACTGGTTACGACGCCCTGCATCAATCACGCAAGTAACGCATCAACAGCGCCTGTGGCTCTATGTATTTGTAGCCATCACTATGATCTTCCTCATTTTGCCGACTCTGATCGTGATCCCGATGAGCTTTTCGGGCACGTCGGACCTCGAATTTCCACCACGGGATTTCTCTTTCAGATGGTATGAAAGCTATTTCTCGTCCACTGACTGGATGAACGCCACCTTGACGTCTTTCAAGGTCGCGATTCTGACTACAATTGCGGCGACAGGGATCGGTACTGCTGCTGCGTACGGAACCTGGGCAGGAAGCGCTCGATGGCGTTCTCTTCTGTTGGCGGTATTCACCCTGCCGATGGCTGTGCCGATCATCATTGTAGCGGTCGGCTCGCTTTTCGTCTTCGCGAGATTGGGCCTCGTTAATACAACCTTGGGCTTGACGACCGTCCATACCGCGCTGGCCCTTCCGATTGTCTTTATTGTGGTCACTGCCGGATTGGCTTCCTATGACGCCAATCAGGAACAGGCCGCTAGAAGCCTCGGAGCAACGCGCTTGCGCGCATTCATGACAGTCACTTTGCCTCAGATAAAGGCGTCGGTTCTCTCGGCGACCCTTTTCTCGTTCTTCACGTCCTTCGATGAAGTTGTGGTTGCGATGTTCATTTCCAACGGTTCGGCCGCCACGTTGAATCGCAGGATGTTCAACGCGCTCAGGGACCAGGTTGATCCGACTATTGCCGCGATATCAACCTGCCTTATCAGTGTGACAATTCTACTCATCATCCTCAGCCAAGCGTTCAAGGCCCCGACCGTCAGATGACGGTCGGCTACTCTTCCGCATCGGAATTTCTATGAGCGTCGAGGCACTTGCAGATCACTTCGTTCGAAAGTCTATGCCCTCTTGGCTCACTTCCGGCGTATGGCAGCGAGGAACTCCTCCGGACTTCATGACAAATGGCGCACATAGGTCCGCCGGATCATGCTGCGGATTGTCTTATTTGAGAGAGAGTATATGGAAAACACACCAGCCGATACAGAGCGTCGTCTCGCCGAACTCATTGTTAGTGATGCACCGGAGCCTTCCCAAGAGATCATACTGCAAGCATCTCGCCATATTGCAGATCTTGTTGGTGTTGCACTCGCCGGAACCACGCTTCCCGCATTTGCGCGCCTGGTTGAGCTGGTGGGAGACAACTCCACGCCGGATAAACTCTCAGCTCGTATTTGGGGTAGCAACAGACGGGTTTCACTACGAGAAGCCGGGTTTATCAACGCGTTTGCCGGACATATACACGACTTTGATGACGATGAGACGGGGCATTCGTGGGCGCACGTAACAGTCACAGCTGCAACCGCGGCCTTGGTTACTGCAGATGCGTGCCCTGGGATATCTGGTGCAGACGTTCTACGAGCCTACGTGATCGCCACTGAGGTCGCGATAAGGCTTGGCGAGATCGTAAATCCACGTCACTATCGGAGTGGATGGCACTCGTCCGCAACATTAGGAGTTTTCGCTGCTTGTGCAGCGGCCGGTCGCGTGCTCGGCTTAACAACCCATGAGATGTGTCAAGCCCTTGGCATGAGCGCTTCGCTTTCATCTGGTATACGGGCCAACTTCGGCAGCGACACAAAGCCGCTTCAGGTGGGCCAGGCCGTTCGCAACGGGATATTTGCAGCGGAAGCGGCGAAGGCGGGATTGACGTCGTCTGCGGGCGCCATCTTTGGAAGCGGCGGCTTTACATCTCTTTTTAGCACGGGGGATAACGTCGGTAGCGTCATCGAGAGTTTTGGCAAACCATACGGATTTTCCCAAGGAACGTTGGTTCTTAAGGCATATCCGTGCTGTACCGCCTCGCATACGGCGATCTACTCGACCATCGCTTTGAAAGAGGAGTACGGTTTTGGTGAAGGAGACATTTCCACGATGACTTGCTTCGTTGATCCGGTCGCTCCACAGATCTTGGTGCATGATAGTCCAACGACCGGCAATGAAGCAAAATTCAGCATGCCCTACAGCCTCGCCATAGCAGCGAAGACAGGCCGTGCCGGGATAGGCGAGTTTAATTTCGACAACGGCGTGAGCGAAGATGTCAGCGAGCTCATGCGCAAAATCATTGTGATATCGGACGACACCTTGCCCAAAGGACCGAGCGGAGCCTCTGTTGCGTCTCGACTCGAGATTAAACTCAATGATGGCCGCACCCTGAAACGTTTTCAAGAGTATGTTCCTGGCAGCGCCGGGGAGCCGATGTCGACTGAAGCATTGGAAATGAAGTTCATGACATGCGCGTCCACGCTGCCACCGAGAGCCGCCAGCAATTTGTTTTTCTCGCTTTTGAACCTGGGTTCAGTTGGCGCTATCGGCACTATTATCGATGCGTTTCACGCTCATGAATACCCAAGGCCAACGATTTCCTAGTTGGCTACTCGAGGTCTTCAGAAATCTCCTGCCTCAGCTTTGGACCTTTCGCCAATCTCCGCCCCAACGCGGTGACGAACGCCTCGTAGCGTTCACTCGATTTGGCTCGTGCAGCCTGCGCGGCAGGCTCCGGCAGCGTTGGAGTTGTCGATAACCAGAAGCGCACAAACACTGCCAACGTCTCGACGGAAATGCCGAGGTCGCGCTCCATTCGCGTCATGCGGCGGTCGAGTTGGTCAAGCCGCTTGGTGGTGGCAGCCTCCTGTCGCTCGGCTCCATCTGGCGACAGGAAGGACGCGATACCCGCTTCGGCGATCAGGGATAGAGATTGATCGCGCCGAGCAGCATACGCAGCGAGCGCCTTCATGACATCAGGATCAAGATAGACTGAGAGGCGCTGTTTCTTGGGAGCTTTTATCACAATCGTCTCCTACAGATCGATCCCATCGCCCGGATCGAGCGAGGCCTGACGTGCTACTTGGCGCATGGTCTGGTTCATACGGCTGAGGCGGGCGGCGTCCTCCTCCACATCGTCGCGGGGGTCGATCTCGAATTCGTTCTCGATCACATCCTTACGCTCGACCGTCCTGGTTCGGCTCAGTTCCGGCTGATGTCGGCGTTCAGAGTCCGTCGGATCGTCGTCCGTCTGCGCTTCTGCCGCGACCCGCGTGTCTAATACCGGCGGCTTCGGAGGTTCGATGTTGCTCCAGTCGTCGGCTTGTCCGCTCTTTGGCTTGGTCAGGGTAGGTGGCGTCAGGATTCGCTCCTGAAGGCGGCGATCCTCGTAGTATCGGGCTTTCTTAGCTCGGATCGGCGGGATGCCGGCGACCATGACGATCTCGTCCGAGGGCGGAAGCTGCATGATCTCGCCGGGGGTGAGGAGCTGCCGCGCCGTCTCGGAGCGGGAGACCATCAAATGCCCGAGCCATGGCGAGAGCCGGTGACCGGCATAGTTCTTCATCGCCTTCATCTCGGTGGCGGTGCCCAGCGCATCGGATACCCGTTTCGCGGTACGTTCGTCATTGGTCGCGAAGCTGACACGGACGTGGCAGTTGTCCAGGATCGAGTTGTTCGGACCATAAGCCTTCTCGATCTGGTTCAGCGACTGGGAAATCAGGAACGCCTTGAGGCCATATCCGGCCATAAAGGCGAGCGCACTTTCGAAGAAGTCGAGGCGGCCGAGTGCGGGAAATTCATCGAGCATTAGCAGCAGTCGGTGGCGGTTGCCTTTCGCTTGCAGGTCTTCGGTCAGGCGCCTGCCGACCTGATTGAGGATCAGGCGGATCAGCGGTTTTGTCCGGTTGATGTCGGATGGCGGAACTACTAGGTAGAGCGTGGTCGGATGTTTTCCGCCGACGATGTCGACGATGCGCCAATCACAGCGGCGTGTGACTTCGGCGACGACGGGATCGCGATAAAGCCCAAGGAACGACATGGCGGTCGACAGCACGCCGGACCGCTCGTTGTCGGATTTGTTCAGCAACTCGCGCGCGGCGGACGCGATGACGGGATGCGGCCCGGCCTCGCCCAGATGCGCCGTCTTCATCATGGCAGCCAACGTTGATTCGATTGGCCGCTTGGGATCGGACAGGAAGGCGCCTACGCCAGCGAGTGTCTTGTCGGCCTCGGCATAGAGAACATGGAGGATCACTCCAACCAGCAACGCGTGACTGGTCTTCTCCCAGTGGTTTCGCTTTTCCAGCGAGCCTTCGGGATCTACGAGAATGTCGGCGATATTCTGTACGTCGCGAACCTCCCATTCCCCTTTCCGGACTTCCAGCAGCGGATTGTAGGCGGCAGACTTCGCGTTGGTCGGATCGAACAGCAAGACTTGACCATGGCGGGCGCGAAAGCCAGCGGTCAACGTCCAGTTCTCGCCCTTGATGTCATGGACGATCGCCGACCCAGGCCAGGTCAGAAGCGACGGCACGACCAGGCCGACGCCCTTGCCGGACCGGGTCGGCGCGAAGCACAGCACATGCTCCGGCCCGTCATGGCGAAGGTAATCGCGATCGTGCTTACCGAGCACGACGCCGTCGGGGCCGAGCAAACCGGCCGCTTTGATCTCGTCGGGACCTGCCCAGCGGGCGGAGCCGTAGGTTTCGACATTCTTCGCCTCGCGCGCGCGCCAGACGGACATGCCGATCGCAGCGGCAATAGCGATGAAGCCCCCGGACGCTGCAATGAAACCACCTTCGACAAAGATTGGCGGTGCGTACGCATCGTAGAAGTACCACCACCAGAAGAAGGCCGGCGGATAGTAGATCGGCCAGCCCGCCAGTTCGAACCACGAGTCCCCGAGCTGCGGCTGGAATCCCAGCCGCCACGCGGTCCACTGTGTCGCCGCCCAGGTCGTCATGAGGACGATCAGGCAGACGGTGATGAGTTGCCCCCAGAGGATCTTGGTCGCCGACATGGCTTGTTCCTTTCTTGATTGGATTACATCCCGAGCCCGCGCTTGCGCCCGAAGCTCCAGTCGACGCCGCCGTCGCCGCGCGAGACGCCGGAGACATGCTGGCCGATTTGCTTTTCGAGGGATGGCGTCCAAGGCACGAGCTGGAAGCCGAGGCCGTCGTCGATCATGGCAAAGCGGCCAGACGCGAGCGCAAAGCGCTGTCGATACATCCCGGCGACGTATTCCCCGGTTCCGGCTTTGGTGAACGGCCGGCCGGTGTCGGTTGCGAGCTTCTGGCCCAGGGCGTCGATCTCGCGTTGCCGCAACGTGTCGATCAGGCCTGGCGAGAAACTGACGCCGCGCGATTGCCGCTCGGCGAGACCCTGGCCAACGAGATGTTCGGCGCGCCTATCCATCGCCTGGCGCACCTCGGCGCCGAAGCCACCGCCGCCGAGCGCCACCGGCTCGCGGGCGATCGCTTGCCTGTCGAGCCAGGTTGCGCCCGTCGCGGTGATCTGTCGTTCGACGTTGAGATCGGATCGCACCGCAAGGGCGACGCGCCGGCGGCCTTGGGTATCGTCGAACTTGCGCAGCTCGACGATCGAGCCCGGCGCGCTGTCGCCAGCGGCATCAAGGTCGGGCAGCTTGATGTGATGGGTGCGCCCGTCGGTGCCATCGACCACCGCGTAGGCCGTACCCTTCAGCTCATCATCGAGACCGCGATCGACCAGCCGCCCAACGACAGGATCGTCGAGGCTTTCGCCGGCGAGCACATAGTTGGCCGCGCCGCGCTCGATGCCGCGGTCGGTTAGTCCGCGATGGATGCGCTTGATGATGTCGCCACGCTCGCCCAACTCGCGCAGCGTTCCCTCGGCATTCTCGGACACGACCCATTGGCCGGGACCGACCTGATCCGCGAGGCCGAGCGTCTCCAGCTTCCGCAATCGGCCGACTTTCATCGTGTGGAATTCGTCCGGCTGGCGATCTGGGTGCGGGGCGAGATCGACGACGCCGGTACGGTAGCTGTCCCTGGCAAGCTGCCGGTCGAGATTGGTCCAGCGCTCCGCCTCGATCTGCCGCTCAAGATTGCGGCGGATCTCGTGATCGGTGCGCGGCCCCAGCTCCTGGGTGACAAGATCCTGCGCGCGGGCGCGCATGCCTTCCTTGATGTAGTCGCGGGAAATGACGAGGTCCTGCCCGTCGTCGGTACGGCCGCGCAGAATGATATGGACGTGGGGATTGTCGGTGTTCCAGTGGTCGACGCCGACCCAGTCGAGCCTTGTGCCGAGGTCCTTCTCCATCTGCCGCATGAGGTCGCGGGCGTAGGTCTCGAGGTCGGACATATCGGTCGCGTCCTCGGGCGAGACGATGAACCGGAAATGGTGCCGGTCGTCCTGGGTCCTCTCTGCGAAGGCCTTGGGATCGGCGTCCTCGGCCTCTGGCCCGAACAATTTGGCCTTCTCCCCATCCTGTGTGACGCCGTCGCGCCGGAGATAGCTGAGGTGGGCGGAGAGTGGCGCGGCCCGAGCACTGTGCCGGACGACGCGCGTCTTGATGACGGTGTTGCGCGATCGGCTGGTGAGCAGGCGATTGGCCTGCACAGTGGCGCGCTGGCCGCGCCCGAAATGCGAGCGGTTGCCCAAGCTGATCTTACCGGAGCGCGAGACGCTGCCGCCGGCCCGTTGGGCAGCTGCGAGCGCCTGCGAGATGAAAGGCCGAGCGTGTTGTGCACGGGTCGAGCGAATCCGGCCTGGCCGAATTCGAAAATCGTCCTCGCCGCTCATCGTCGTGGCCCCGCACATCGCGCAAAGCCGATGAAATCCCTGCAGAAATGACCAATGCGCAGGCTGCGCCGATCAGGGGCACCTCGCGTAAATGCGTCATAAGCCCCTGAAAACACACGACCGAACGCAGGCGCACATCGCCTGCTTTTATCTCGCCTTCCCTCGGTCGTGTCTCCCGATGCCCCTCCCCACCCCGCAATACCTACGATCCAGCCCGATGCGCTAACAGAGACCACGACAATCATCGCTTTTGCTCCTCTTCATCGTTGCGGCGCACAAACAGGCCATCGGACGGCGGTGCGAGCGCCGACAGATCGACGATCGTACGAGCGCTAGAGGAACGACCGGAAGGGAGATTGGCGGTCTTGTTATCATCACTATTTCCGGCGAGATAACGCGTGATGAACAACGGTGCAATCGACCATGAAGAGCGCGACGGCTGAACGACCGTGCGATTGACGAGCGCTGTATCCACGTCAATCAGTGACATCACTTTCGCGATGTAATTGACGGTCTCGGTCGGCAGCGGATCGCCGGTGACAAGGTGCTTTTCGTAGCGGCCGGGGCCGGCATTGTAGGCGGCGAGGAAACCCGGCGAGCCATAGAGATCATGCAGTTCTGCGAGATAGGCAGCGCCAGCGAGAATGTTGTCACGTGGCTGATAAGGATCGGCGCCAAGGTGATACCGGGTGCGTAGTTCCATCCATGTCGCCGGCATGATTTGCATCAGGCCCATCGCGCCTTTCGGCGAGACGGCAAGCTGATCATGATCGCTTTCAGCCTGCATGACGGCGCGTATCCATCGTTCGGAAATGGCGAAACGTCTGGCGGCTTCAGTGATGTGCTTTGCCCATGGATCGGACGACGGAGCAACCGTGACTCCACGATCCGACAGAGCATCGGTTTTCAGAGGATCAGCCAATGCTATGCATGGCTGCGTGACGATCATGATGACCGCGACGAACATCGCCGCAATCGCCAAGACAGCCGCGTGAGCACCGCCGTCCCAAAACGCCATCAGCCTGCCATCGTGCTCGCTGCGGTCAAGGGCAAGGCTTCGCCGTCGGCCAATATTTTCCGGACGGTCGACGCCTGATGACGTGTCCACTTCCCGGAAAACAGGCCGCCGCCCCTGACCTCCGTTGCGCGCGACGGCTTGCTCGTAGGCGATCGGGTCGAGGGGATTGATCGGCGCTCGATCGATCAAAGGGATTGCGCCTGAAGGTTCGGGGGAAGGACGGCAGCGCATGACGGTCACGCCTGTTCGTCGCGCCGCGTCTTGCGCGTCCAGTGAAGATTCCAGACATCCTTGCCGGTGTCAGACTCGAACATCCGGGCGCGGATCGGCTCGACGAAGGACGGATCATCTATGGTCACGGACAGATACGCCCCTGCCCTATCTCCGGTGCGGTCCCATGCCGCGCCAATCTCAAGGCCATCGCCAAAAATGCGATGGTCCGGAGCATTTTCAGCGTCGGTTTCGTCGGCTGGCAGGATGGTCACTTCGGCATTGAGGGTGAGCGTGCGGATGCGGCCGAAAAAGCCGTCACTATTGCGGGTGAAGGTCCCGATCTGGGTCATGGGAATCCTTTCGTTGTTGGTGGAACGAGCCATCACGGCTCGTCGGGTACCGGCTCACTGAAGCTGTCTGCGTCCGGATGCGGACCGTCGGTCGTCCAGAGCGGGATCGCCCGACCGATGACGGTTGTGAGGGGAAGCGGCCCGAAATAACGGCTGTCGAAACTTTCGGGTGCAACCCAATTCATGAAGAAGGCTTCGTTCTCGGCGATCTGCCTGCATCCCTGCCAGACTGGCAACGAGCGGCCTTGACTGTCGCGCCCGCGGGCCTGTCCGTAACTCATGCCGTAAGCGGTGATATCAGTGCCGGAGCGGCAAACTTCGGTGCCTCCAAGCGCCAGCACGCGCTTGAGAAGCGGCAATCCCTTCGGCAGATAGCGGCGCTCATCAAGGAAGTTTGCCAGTTCGTCGGGCGGCATAACCACAGCCAGATCGGTGACGTCGATACGATCAACCGGAACGACCCGATAAAGACCGACCGGCGCGCTGGCGCTGGCGTTCCAGATAAGCTTCTTCGGTGGATCGACGAACGCCGCGACGCCGGTGGCGAGTGCGGAAAAGTATGTCACCATCACCCATGCGAAGCGCGTCATGGTGTGCCTCCAGTGCGATCGTTGCCGGTGGTGTTGTCTGCGATTGGGAGAATGCTTCGACGCTTGAGCCAGGCACGATGCTGGTCGCTGGTGTAGGTCCGAAACGGCTCGTTGACGCTGAGGCGATTGTGGACATGCCGCCAGTGATCCGGCGCGACGTCGGCCGGATCGATGCTAAGTGCTTCGATCACGTCGATGGTGTGCAGCACCGTTTCAACCTTCGGCCAACCGTGGATCCGTAACAGGATGTCGCCGCCGGGACGCACAAAAGGAAGCGTCTGGAATGCTTCGCCTGCCGCCACCGCGCGCAGGATATCGATACGGGAAACGACGGTGCCGTAATCGTTCGCGGCCCAACGGACGAAGGCGAACACGCTACCTGGAGTAAATCCGATAATGCGGCGGTGACGATCGATGCGCTGTTCTTCAGCGATCCGGCCGAAGCGGATCCAATGCTCGATCCGCTTCTCGCGCCATGTCAGTTCGACCAGCGTTCGACTGGGCGGAAAGCTGTCGATGTGCATGCCCGTTTTCATTGTCCCGCCCCCGATGTGAATGACGAGAGGGGTGCAATGAGGGCGCAGACGTATGACGCTGCCTGCGATCCACACGCGGCCGGTGCAGGCTGATCCGTTAGAAAGATTCCGAAGGAATCTAGGTTAGGAATGTTAGGGGAGCGAATAACCGAAGAAATACGGATGGTTAAGTCCGATTTCGGTCCCTGATAGCACGGGTATCCAGTCCCCGATAGCACGGGCCTGGCGGTCCTCGATAGCACGGGTCTGTCCACAGCTTGCTCACAGTCTGATCGTCCGGCGGCGCGGCGCGCGGAACGCTGCGATGCCAGACGGATCGGTTGAGGTTGGTTGGAAGGTCAAGCGGACGCGACCGTCCGGATCGGTGACGAGCGCAAGTCGGTAGCCAGGCAGCGGCTGGCGCTGGACGATGCCGCGTAGGTCATAGACAAAGTGCTTGAGGGGCGAGAGGCTGCCGGACTTCAGGTGCAGGTGCTTGAGATCGAAGCTCCAGCCCCATGTCTGGCGACCGCCGTGCTTGCGCACGAGCCGGTAAAGCCAACGCTCAAAGCCGCCTCTGAGATCGAAATAGTCCCGGTCGATGGTGAGGATTAGCGCATCGTCGATGACGCCGGCATAGAACCAGTCAGGTAGGATGAGTTCAATGCCGAGCGGCCGTCCGTGAGCGTCAAGGCGCTCTTTCCATTCGGCGATCCATGAGAAGCGATGCCTGCGCCGTTCGGACGGCTGGCGGATCGTGGTGGCGATCGTGGTGGATTGTAGTCGGTCAAGGGCTGCCTTCAGCCGTTCATAGCTGCGGGCGGAATCGTCCCGGTGGATGAAGGTGAGGATTTCGTAGGGAGTAGCCGACATCAGCCGCGATGTCCGCAGGCCATTGTCGCGGGCTTCGACAATCTGCGACGCGGCCCAGATCAGAATGTCCGCGTCCCATATCGTCGCCATGCCGTGTTCGGCAGTCGCCTCCACGCGGATCGATACATCGCCCATGCGAAAGTCGATCGGCGTCACACGGCGGGATTTGGCGAGTGAGAAGAACGGCCAGGACATAAGGTCCTGTGCGTCGCGGGCGGCGATATTGCCGCCGCTTGGCCGAAACAGCTCAAGCTGCTGTCCCTGATATGTCCTGTGCCCGGGCATCGGCGGCGATCAGCGCGTCATGCCAATGGCACGAGCTGCCATCGACACGTGAGGCATCCGCGCGCTCGAAGCGGCCTCGGAGGTCGACTGGCGTGCGGATGCGTCAATCCAGGCATGAAGGTCGGTGACGGCATAAACGACGCGACCGCCGAGCTTGTGATAGATCGGCCCGGTTCCGTCGCAACGATGCTTTTCGAGCGTGCGGGGCGAAAGATCGAGAAGGCGGGCCGCTTCGGGGGTACGCACGAAGCGCGGCCAAGTGTTGTCGGTTTTTTCCTGCATCGTCTGCCTCCATCGCGGCCACCGTCAAAGCGGCGGGTCGGCTGCGACAATGGCGAAAGAAATGCGGTCCGGCGGAGTGACAAAAATCTGGGTTCTGTAGAAGTGTCCCCCTTCAAGACACGGCGACAGCCGACGTCGTTGAGGGCCGCATTGGGATTGGTGGGAGGGGAATGGGCGTGAGTGAAAACGGGAGACGCTCTGCGTCGGCTATGGCTGGAGCAGGCGCAAATAGCCGCCCTCGATCAGTTCCCGGGAAGTCTTGAGCAAGCGGATGAGACGCCGACGCTCGGGAGCGTTTTTCCAGTCAATGGAGCGCAACTTCTTTACGTCCCTGTTGAGCAGGGTACTCGCAATTTCCTGGCGTGACGCACCGCCAGTCATGCCGTCCCAGGCCCGCAGCATCAGACTCAATCTGTAAATCTGGTAGCGCGAGAACCGTTGCCAGCGGGGTAAAGGTCCGGACGGCTTGCCGGTCAGCCAGCGCTGGAAACGCTGGATGCTCTGTACGCGCTCGGAAAAATGTTCGTCCAAGGGTATAACAACGGCTGCATTCATGGTCTGCGTGCCTTGCGGCAACCATAGCCGGTGATCGCCCTGATCGTCCCTCACAATGGCGTGGAACCCATCCTCGGCTATTTCCCCCTCAATCGACGGGGCGAGCGGATCGAGCAATGATGCGGTATCGAACCCGTCTGCCGCATGCTCAACGATGATCGTAGCGGGAAAGAGCTGCGGTCGCCAGATCGGGCGGGACTTCGGGGCCGACTGAGATGGATCGGCCGGGAAAGGTGACACCCCACAGTCGGGAAAATTCCGCTATAGCGTCGCGCTTTTTCACCTTGCTGGATGAAATCCCATCCACCGTGTCCGCATAGTCCGTCTGGTAATTCTTGTTGCGGCGAAGAAATTCGAATGCGACGTCACTCCGATCGAGACGGCTCAATTGTTCTTCGAACTGCGGCGAACGCCAATCCGGCAATGGCTCCATGCCCTCGTCTCCCCAACGACAATTATGAGAGAAGACGTCAGGTTTTCAGGTCGTGGCCGGTGGAACAATGCAGATAATCGGAATATGCAACCCATCAGAGCGCGACAAGCAAACGGATCTCAATCAGTGGATGTCATCCGTGTCCGATGATCCTGCGCGTCACTGCATACCCGGTTCGAGCAAATGGCGGTAACCGGCCTCGGTCATCCAGCGGGCGCGAGCAAGATGCGTGTCGTGAATGCGCTTGGCACGCTCGGGATCGGCCGCGACATCCAGGCCGAAAATTACGCTGGTCGCTTCACGCCAGTCCGCACCCTCCTCTGCCGCGTCGAGAAGGCGCAGATAGGTGGCAAAATGGGCCTCGTCATAAGCGCTTACCCGTTCAGTCAGCGGCGGGCCGTCATCGAGCAAAGGCTTGCTCATTACTGTGTCCTTAATAAATTCACGGCCGGTAGGACCAATTGATTATCCTCCTGACGAGCAGCATTTTCACTACGGCAGGTTGCAGCATTAGTGGAATGACAGCATACCAAATCGCCACTATCAGAATGCCCACCCCCTGAACATAGGGGATGTTCGTTTCAGTAACTACTGAAGGGCAATAAACCGGTTCGAACGTGTCTGCTTCCGACAATATCCTGTCATTATAACACGCTTGAGACGAATGGGAACTATCGTTCCTAGAACGATAGTTCCGCTTCTGGTTCCCATCGACGATGGATTTGAAGGAAGCCATGGCGGTAAACCTGCGTCGCATTCGTCATGAAAAGAACCTGACGCAAGAAGACTTGTCGGAGCAAGCCGGATTGAGCATGCGCTATGTCGGCGCCATCGAGCGCGGCAAGGTCTCCGCAAGCGTAACAGTGCTCGGTCGTATTGCCGATGCGCTTGGCGTTGATCCGTGCGAGCTGTTGCAAAGGTTTAAACCCTGAAAGCCGTCGGGCGATGAATTTGCGAGACGGGCGGAGCCCGGCGAGCGGCCGTCGCGCCCTCAAACACCGTCCGGACTTCACGGCGCAGCGGGAATCTGGCATGAATCAAAAATCGGAACACCCTGCGGCGGACCGATGGGATCGGGCGCGGCGGAACTGCTTCCGCCGCGCCCGGCATCATTTATGCGGCCTTTTCAAGTAAGACCTTCGCCTTTGCCTCCAGTTCAAGACGGCTGTCCTGATGCGCCTTCGTGCGAGCATGGGCGGTCATGCCCTGCACAAAGTCAAAGATGCTTTCAGGCGGGCGACCTTCCTCCTGCAACACGGTTTCGATGATCTTGCCGGTTTCGGCCTTGGAGAAGCCACGCCTGCGCAGAAAGCTTTCGCGGTCTTCGTCCGTTCGAGCGACGATCCTCTCCCGCGCCGCCTTGATCCCGGCCACGAACGGAGCGGGTGAGGAATTGGCGAAGCTGGACAACGCAGGGGCTGCCTCGTGGGCGAAACGCTGCGCGGCGAACTTGCTGTGCCGGATGGTGATTTCTTCGAAATTTTCGACGCCCCAAAGATTGCGGTTCATGCAAACCGCCCGAAGATAAAAAGACGCGATGCCGAGCGTCTTGCTGCCGACTTCACTATTCCAGCAATAGAAACCCCGGAAATACAGATCCGGGTCTCCGTTCGGCAGGCGTCCGGCTTCGATGGGGTGTGTATCGTCCACGAGGAAAACGAAAACATCGCGGTCACTGGCGTAAAGCGTGGTGGTGTCCTTGGTAATGTCGACGAAAGGGTTATGCGTCATCGTCGCCCAATCCAGAACGCCCGGCACCTTCCACATGGTATCGCCCACGCCGTTGCCTGCAATCTTCATGACGGCTGCGATAAGTTCATGGTCAAAAATCCTGCCGTAGTCCGGTCCCGTCACCGCCCGGAGTTCGATGCGGCCTTGATCTGCCTCATAGGTTTTCACCAGCTCTGCCCGGTGCGAAAGCAAACCGTGCTGTAGATTGATGCCCGCCAGCGGCGCGGGAAGCTGGCGCATATAGGTTGCCGGCGCGCCGACAAGGCTGCAAAGCTGGCCAAAACTCCAATGCGTCGGCGAAATGGGTTCATCTTGTCCGGGAACGATAAGCGCCAACCGTTCCGCATTGTCGCGGCTGGCTTCGACGCGCACGGCTCGGCTTTCCACGGTTCGGGCGGTGGCGCGATCTGCCCGCCCCTTCACAGCGTCGTAAAGTTCGGTGAGCGACAAAAACCGTTCGTCGTCGGGCCGCGAAAACCATTCCGACGAAACCCTGCCGTTATGCTCACCACGGGTCACATCCACGCTGAAACCCTTGTTGACCTGGTGGCCGGTCTGGCTGCTGGCGATGAAATTCATTGTCCTTACTCCTTTGCTATCCCGTAAATGTCGAAGGCATGTCCTCGACATGCTTTCCGGGGGCGCGTGAGCGCGCGGGGATGGAGGGGGCAAATGCCGGCGAGCATGGCCGGCCTGCCAGCGTGAGCGGGACGGAGTGAACAGGATCGGAAGAGTGGCTGCCTTGCCGTTCTGCGAACCGGCCGGCCTGACATGCGCAGGCGGCGTTTTCGGGGAGCAAGGGGAAAAGTTTCCCTTGGCTCCCCCTTTTGAATTTGGAAGACGGGATAGGTTCAGGTTTCTCAGCGTGCAGTGCGCAGTCTGTTTTCGATCAGGAGGCCGCTCTCATCGAGGATCGGATGGGCGACCGACACAATATGGGCGTTGATGCGCTTCAGGCCGCGCTGCACGTCGAGATGTAGCGAGCTGGTTTGCAGGCTGTCGGCGCGGCCGTCACGCAGGCGTTCGAGATGACGCTTAGCCGATTGCTTTTCCATCCGGCGCACTTCGACCTTCATTACCATCAACTCCCTGGCGAGATTGAAGTCGCGGGTAACGAAGATCGGCTGGGCAATCCGCAGGTTGTCGATGGTCAGATCGAAGAGCGTCTTCAACTCCTCGTACCCATCCGCCGAGAGCTTCAGGCTGAGCGAGGCTTTCTTGGTGACCTGCTGCAAGAGACCTTTTTCGATGATGTCACCGATATGATCGAGATTGATCGCGTAGATGATGATGATGATCGACCTGCGGCCGTTCTCCTCGGTAAGGCCCTCCCGGCCAAGCTTGGAGCAGGTAGGCACGTCATCCTGACAGTCAACCGAAATCTGGCGACATCAGCCGCAGCAGGCGCTATTTGTCGCCGAGGGACCACAGCATGATAATGCTTCCTGCTCGGCGAGCCAGCGATCACGTGGCTTGCAGCTGGCCGGTCGCGGCGATAGATCGACGTGCAAGGCGCCGTCACGAAGCGTCGGCATAGCGGCGCGATATAGCGACATTGGCTGCACGCCGTCGCTGACTTCAAATGTCAGCTTCGCGGATCCGTCCAGCTTCACATGTTCCGAGACCATGCGGATGATGGCCGAGAACTTGCCGCCCGGCATATGCGTTCGGCCGTCCTCATCGATGTCCCACAGTTGGACGAAAATCTCCGACCATGCTTCGGGATTTGCACCGCAATCGAGCGCCGAAAAATGTCCAGCCTTGACCTCCGTCACATGGTAGCCCGTCTTCACCGGGTGCCCATCGTAGTGGAACACCAGCGGTAGATCCCGGGCGCCGGCCAGCGTGTCGAGAAGCAAACCAAGGCTGATATCTTCAGATGAGATTTTGCAGTTGTCGATCGCGTTCATTTGCGGTAATCCTCGTTTCAATGATTCAAGGATGATTGAAATATGGACCAACGTCAAGCCCTCGGTGCCTTCGCCGCTCTCTCTCAGGAGACACGTTTGCAGATCGTCCGCATCCTCGTGGTTGCCGGCCCCGACGGCATGGCGGCCGGTGCGTTGGCCGAGAAAGTCGAGGTCTCACCATCGAACATCTCCTTCCATCTGAAGGAGCTTGAGCATTCCGGGTTGATTGCCGCGCAGCGACAATCCCGCTCGATCATCTACACCGCCAACTATGAAGCTCTGGGCGGCCTCGTTCGCTTCCTGATGGAAGACTGCTGCTCCGGACATCCCGAAATCTGCGCGCCGGCCGCCGAGGTTGCCGCCTGCTGCGCTCCGACAGCCAAGGAGAACCTGCAATGACTGCCGAACGCGTTTATAATGTGCTCTTTCTCTGCACGGGCAATTCCGCACGCTCGATTCTGGCGGAATCCATTCTCAATGCCGAGGGGAAAGGCCGCTTCCGCGCCTTCTCGGCTGGTAGTCACCCGAAAGGACTTGTTCATCCCTGGGCGCTGAAAACGCTGGACGCGCTTGGCTATCCCACGACCGGATTCAGCTCGAAAAGCTGGGATGTCTTTGCCGAAGCCGGCGCTCCGCAGATGGACTTCATCTTCACCGTTTGTGACAACGCGGCGGGCGAAGCCTGCCCGGTCTGGCTCGGCCATCCGATGACCGCCCACTGGGGTGTCGAGGATCCTGCTGCTGTCGAAGGTTCGGATATTGATGTCGGCCGCGCCTTCGCCTTGGCGGCACGCTACCTCAAGAACCGCATTACCCTCTTCATCAACTTGCCCATCGCCTCGATCGACAAGTTAGCGCTCGAAACCCAGCTCCGTCAGATTGGCGCGACCGAAGGCGCCACCTCGCTGGCGCTCCTTCCGATCACCGGACATGAAGCTGATCTCCGCAACGCACTCGCGGCGGCCGATCTTCCGACGGATGACCTCGACGAGGACGGCCGGACATTCTTCCGGATCGCACGCGGGGTCGATACGGTGGGCTATGGTGGATATGAACTGTACGGCGACAATGCGCTGCTGCGGTCGGTGGTGATCACGCCTGGCAACCGTCACAAGGGGCTCGGCCGCCGAGCGACCGACCTCCTCCTGCGACGGGCTTATTCGGAGGGCGCACGCACCGGCTACCTTCTAACCACGAACGCCGCTCCCTTCTTCGAAACCCTCGGCTTCAGGCCGATAGACCGTGCGACGGCGCCGGCCGCGATCTTGCAGACCCGTCAGGCGGCCAGTCTCTGTCCGGCCTCGGCAGCACTGCTCGCCAAACCACTGCAGGGATAACAACGATGTCCGCTTTTGAACGCTATCTCACGGTGTGGGTGTTTTTGTGCATCCTCGCCGGCATTGCCCTCGGCCACCTGATGCCTGCTGTCTTCCAGGTGATCGGCGCGGCTGAAATCGCCAAGGTCAATATTCCTGTCGCCGTGCTGATCTGGCTGATGATCATCCCGATGCTGATCAAGATCGACTTTGCTTCGTTAAGCCAGGTCGGTCGTCACTGGCGCGGAATTGGCGTGACCCTCTTCATCAACTGGGCAGTCAAACCCTTCTCGATGGCGTTGCTTGGTTGGCTGTTCATCGGCTATCTGTTCCGGCCAATGCTGCCAGAGGTGCAGATCGATTCCTATATCGCCGGATTGATCATCCTTGCCGCAGCGCCCTGCACGGCGATGGTGTTCGTCTGGTCAAACCTGACCAAGGGCGAGCCGCTCTTCACGCTGTCCCAGGTCGCACTGAATGATGCCATCATGGTGGTGGCATTCGCGCCGATCGTCGGCCTGTTGCTCGGTCTTTCCGCCATTACCGTGCCGTGGGCGACACTGGTGTTCTCGGTCGTGCTCTACATTATTCTGCCGGTGATAGTGGCGCAGATCCTGCGCCGTGGCCTGCTTGCTTCCGGATCGTCGGCTGCTCTCGACCGCCTGCTGAAAACACTCCAGCCACTATCGTTGGTGGCGCTCCTTGCCACGCTGGTGCTGCTGTTTGGCTTCCAGGGCGAGCAGATCATCGCCCAGCCGACCATCATCGCCTTGCTGGCGGTACCCATCCTGATCCAGGTCTACTTCAACTCCGGCCTTGCCTATCTGCTCAACCGGGTATCGGGCGAGCAACATTGCGTGGCCGGTCCATCGGCATTGATCGGCGCCTCGAACTTCTTCGAACTGGCGGTCGCCGCAGCAATCAGCCTGTTCGGCTTCAACTCGGGCGCCGCACTCGCGACCGTCGTTGGCGTCCTTATCGAGGTTCCGGTGATGCTGTCAGTCGTCTGGATCGTCAACCGCAGCAAGGGCTGGTACGAGCGCGGCGCCGCCGTGCAGGCCACCTCTCATTCCAAACCCGAAGCCATTGAAAGGGTCTGACCATGGACGCCACCATCTATCACAATCCGGATTGCGGCACATCGCGCAACACGCTGGCGATGATCCAGAATGCCGGTATCGAACCCACGGTGATTGAGTACCTGAAGAACCCGCCGTCTCGCGAACAGCTTGCGAAGTTGATCAATGACGCCAGTCTGACAGTGCGCGAGGCGATCCGTGAAAAGGGAACGCCCTATACGGAATTGGGCCTGAACGACGTGTCGTTGACCGACGATCAGTTGCTCGACGCCATGCTGAAGGACCCGATCCTGATCAACCGGCCGTTCGTCGTTACGTTGCTTGGCACAAGGCTCGCGCGTCCGTCGGAGGTGGTCCTGGAAATCCTTCCCGAGACGCACAAAGGCGCCTTTACCAAGGAGGATGGTGAACAGGTACTCGACAGCGAGGGTAAGCGCATTGGCTGATCTACCTGCTGCATCGCTGGAGCACTTGCAACTGCCGGATCGGGCTGCATTGCATCCAGCGTTCTCAACCCATAAGCCGCGCATCCTGATCCTCTACGGTTCCCTGCGGACTATCTCATACAGCCGTTTCCTGGCGCTCGAGGCTGGTCGGCTGCTCGAGCACTTCGGCTGCGAGGTTCGGATCTTCCACCCGGATGGCCTGCCTCTGCCTGACGCCGAGCCGGTGAGCCATCCGAAGGTGCAGGAACTGCGCGAGTTGTCGGCTTGGTCGGAAGGCCAGGTGTGGGTGAGCCCGGAACGTCATGGCGCAATGACCGGGATCATGAAGGCGCAGATCGACTGGATCCCGCTGTCGATCGGATCGGTCCGGCCGACGCAGGGCAAGACTTTGGCGGTAATGCAGGTGTCTGGTGGATCGCAGTCGTTCAATGCCATCAACCAGCTTCGCGTTCTCGGCCGCTGGATGCGGATGATCACCATTCCGAACCAGTCGTCGGTGGCCAAAGCCTTCCAGGAGTTCGACGCGGACGGGCGGATGAAGCCATCTTCGTATTACGATCGGGTCGTCGATGTCTGCGAGGAACTGGTGAAGTTCACCCTTCTGACACGGGATGCGTCTTCCTATCTCACCGATCGCTACAGCGAGCGGAAGGAAGAGGCCGAAAAGCTCGAACAGCGCGTGAGCCTGAAATCCATATGACCGAACGTCCGCCGCTTGCCGCCATCCTCGCCCTGGGGCTCACTCAGATCATCGGCTACGGGACGCTCTACTACAGCTTCAGCATTCTTGCGCCGGACATGGCACGGGATCTGAACTGGTCGACGGAATGGATCTTCGGTGCGCTTTCGGCGGCACTTCTCCTGGGCGGACTGAGTGCGCCGTGGCTAGGAAGGGCAATCGACCACTTCGGCGCAGGCCGCGTCATGACAGCCGGCTCGGCGATCGCCGCCGCAGCACTTGTTGCTTGCGCCTTCGCTCCCGGCAAGTCTGCGTTCGTCGCCGCGTTGATCGTGATCGAAGTCGCCGCAAACCTGGTGCAGTATGGCGCGGCCTTCGCGCTGCTGGTGCAAATCCGACCGCAGACCGCTCAACGCAGCATCACCTATCTGACGCTGATCGCCGGATTCGCCTCGACCATCTTCTGGCCAATTACCACGGCACTGCACGCCCACCTATCATGGCAAAACATCTATCTCGTGTTCGCCGGGCTCAATCTCCTGATCTGCCTGCCTCTCCATGCCTGGCTCTCCCACGGTCTTGCCAAGGGGCGTCGACAGGAGCAGACCGGATCGGTGCACGTCATTGAAGGGGTTCTCGGCCCAAACGTCAGGCACTTTGGCTTCATACTGATGGTCGCCGGCTTCTCATTGCAGTCGCTCGTCAGCGCTGCGGTGTTGGTCCATATGGTGCCGCTGTTGTCGGGCCTCGGTCTGGGTGCTACGGCGGCCATCGTCGGCACACTGTTCGGCCCGTCGCAGGTGTTGAGCCGCTTCACGAATATGGTGCTCGGCGGCAATCTGCCCCCACTGGTTTTGGCGACGATCGCCGCCGCGCTGATCCCCGGCGGCGTCCTGATCTTGATCGTCACGGCGCCTTCCGTGATCGGAGCGATGGCTTTTGCCATCGTGTTCGGTCTGGGCAATGGCCTGTTCAGCATTGTCACCGGCACTTTGCCGTTGATGCTGTTTGGCAGCGAGGGATACGGCAGGCTTCAGGGCAAGGTCATGGCCGCGAGGCTGATCGTCTCTGCGACCGCACCGTTCGCCCTGGCATTTGCCATGGCCAATATCGGCGCGACCTGGTCACTTGCGATCACGACGGGGCTCGGCGCGCTCGCGGTTCTGGCGTTCGTTGGGATCGGTCGGCTGACGCATCACCAACGAGCTGGCAACCTTGGCCAATCTGGACGGCAAGCGGAAGTGAGCGGGCACTAGACCCGCTCACAGAAGCACGGCAACGTTATTCTGCTGACCGTTCGGGCGCGATGTTGCGAGTCAGCCGGACCAGCTCCAGCGCGGCGATGATAATCGCTGCTGCTCCGACCCATTGAATCGGAACCAGCCTTTCGCCGAGAAACGCATAAGCCAGCCCAACGCCAAACACGGGAATAAGGTTGAAATAGCTGCCTGCCACGGCTGCTGGAACAGACCGCAACGCAGTGATGTAAAGCCAATATGCCGCTGCATAGTATAGCAAGCCCGATACGGCAGCTGCGGCCACCACGACAATTGGAATGGCCGAAATCTCACCCGGCGAACCAAAGGGCGTCTGCGCGAATAGCAGAGCCAAAGCCCAGCTCAATCCGGCCGTCTGCTGGACAGCGACCACGAAGAGGGGATCGGCTGCCTCGCTGATCTTGCGTGAAAACACGGTATAAAATGCGCAGCAGAGAACGGCCGACAGAAGCAGCAGCATTCCGACCGGGTCGTTTCCAGAATCCGTGAGCCCGCCGGCAACATCCGTGACCAGCGCTACGCCAAGTCCGCCCACGAGCATGACGATAATAAGTCGCCATCCTACGGGCTCTCGTAGCATCACCGCTGCCAATCCGAGGATCATAAGAGGTTCGGCTGCCCACAACAGTGTTGATATGCTCGCAGAAACGCGGGCAAGACCCATTAGGCTCAATGTGTAGGAAATGCCTGGATTGAGAAATCCAAGCATCAGCAACGGGGCAATTACTGATCGTTTGGGAAAGCGCGTGCCACGAATGAACACCGCGACCCAGAGTATGAGCGCACTGGGAGCGAGTTGCAGAACCAGCAGCGTTACAGGTGAAATAGATGTGAGCAGGGCCTTGTTCAACACTGTGGCCGCACCCCAAAGGGCGCAAGCAACAATCAAAAGAACGGCCGGAGACAGGCGCGAATGATGGCGCATGATGACACTCCAGAAGAGGATTACGATGAACGGGAAAATGAACAAGCAGCGTTAGCAGCTCGCGCAAACATCCGCGTCGCAGTGATCGTAACCAGGTCTTCTGGCAGGCCGGAACAAAGGCGTCTTCCTTCGAAGTTGGCAATATCAACCGGAGGTTATCACCTCTAAGCTGTCGCCTCAACAAGCGGAATATAGATAAGTTTGATTTCTCTGGTTAAACAACAGCTCTTAAATTTCCACATGTGCGTCAAGGATTTGCGTATTGCATCAGACACTGCGATGTCGCGAAATATGGACTCTCGCAACCAGAACAATGTGCGCCATTAAAGCGATCGCAGATCTCCGTTTTCTAATGACGGCGGTGGTGAACAAGGCGAAGCCCCGCTTTCGCGGGGCCAGGCCGGTATGGCCTGTTCAGTTGGTGGCGCGGCGGCGGGACCAGATGAGCGCTAGATCCTCGCCTTCCACTTCGACCAGGCTCGCATAGATCGGAGCGGGGAAGCTCGGATCGTCCAGCTTGACCGAGAGGTAGGGGTTGCCCTTGTCGGACTGCTTCTTCCATGCGGCTCCGAATTCCGTGGCCGCCGCAAAGACGCGGAAGTCAGGTCCGTTTTCGTTTTCGCCCTCGGCGGGGACGAATTTCACTGACTTGACGTTGAGGGTGAGGGTCTTGACCGAGCCTGTGAAGCCGTTGTCGGTGCGGGAAAAAGTGCCAATCGTAGCCATCACGTGATTTCCTTTTGCTGATCGGGTCGCGCCCATCGCGATCTCGATGATGGTCGATGGACCGGGGACGATCGGCCCGCACCCAAAGGGCCGGAATACAATGGAGGGCGGCCGACGACAGCTTTTTTGATGATGTGGACACCCCCACCACTACCGCCGAGAATATCGGCAGGGACCAATCAAACGTTGGAAAGGAAACGGGATGTCCAGGCTGACAATCGGAATCGACCTTGCAAAGAATGTCTTCCAGGTTCACGGCATTGATGACAGCAGTCGTGTCGTGATCGCTCAGAAACTCCGGCGCACACACCTTCTTGCATTCTTTGCCAAGCTGGAGCCGAGTCTGATCGGCATGGAGGCGTGCGGCTCCGCGCATCACTGGGCTCGCGAACTGACAGGCATGGGCCATGAGGTCAAGCTGATGGCGCCGGCTTATGTGAAGCCGTACGTGAAGCGGGGGAAGAACGACATGGTGGATGCCGAGGCGATCTGCGAGGCTGTGACCCGGCCGACCATGCGGTTCGTTCCAATCAAAACCGCGTCGCAGCAGTCGATCCTGATGGTGCACAAGTCGCGTGCTCTCCTCATCCGGCAGAGGACCATGCTGGTGAACGCCTTACGAGGCCATCTCACCGAGATCGGCATCGTGGCGCCGGTCGGGATCGAAAGAACGGCAGAGCTCGTCGAGCGGGTGCTCGCACACGAGCCGACAGAGCTGGACGTTCCGCCGCTCGTGACTGACATTGTCGTATCCTTGGCCAGGCAAATCGACTCCCTGACCGCCGAGGTCAGGACACTTGAAGCCAAGATACGCGAATGGCAACGAACGAGCGAAGCAGGCCGCAGGCTTGCGACGATCCCGGGCGTCGGCGTCATCACTGCCACAGCACTGGCGGCGACGGTGCCTGATGCGTCAGTCTTCAGGTCGGGGCGAGAATTTGCCGCATGGCTCGGGCTGACGCCACGATCGAATTCGTCTGGAGGAAAAGAGCGCCTCGGCAGGATCACGAAGGCCGGGAACCGATATCTGCGAACGCTGCTGATCGTCGGCGCGACAGCCGTCCTCAGGCATGTCAGGCATAAGATGCACGGGCCGCTCATCGAGTGGGTCAGGAAATTGTTGTTAACGAAGCCCCCGCGCCTGACGACCGTGGCGCTGGCGAACAAGATGGCGCGGATCGCATGGGCCGTGATGACTCGGCAGACGGTATACACAAACGCCATCGCATAGAAACCGACGCACCAGCGTCACCGAGTTCGGAGGGCCTGCCAGACGATCGTGATGAATACCGGTTCCGCCGGGGATCAGGACAACCCGTTCGCGAGACTGCATCTGCAGAATGCGCTTTTTTGATTGGGACCATGATCCGCGGATTTCATCAAGGCCCGCGGCCGTTCGGCCGATCATCAGAGAGGCCGGACATATGCGAGCAGCCAGCCGGGTTCAAAAAGATCAGAAGAAAGGCTTGACCGAGGGGGTGTCCACATATGCTTCGCGATGCAAAGCCGTAGGCGGCGGAAAAAAGCTGACGGCGGACGTTGCGGGATCAAGATAGAGGCGGCGCTCGCGTTGCCGGTCTTCGGTCAGACCAGATCAATCGAGTTCGAGGTGGGCGTGATTTGTTCAGTCGGGAAAAGGAATTTATGTGATGGCTGATACTGATCAGCGCTTTCCCCGCTGAGCACTAACATCGGCTTTGCTGGCTCCCTTGAGAAGAGGACGCTCACCCTCAACGCCAAGTCGGTGAAACTACCCGCTTGCAATTCGGGAAAACAAAAACGGACGTGACTTTCGCCTTCGCATTTGCCCAGAGAAACGAGTTCGCCGCGTGGATGCATGGTTCTGTCACAGCAGGGCCATCCGCTGTCTCTCGGTCAAGCTGGACGGTCGGGGCCTCTCACTCGGATCATCGCGACACGGGCATGGTCGAGGTGGATGCCGAGAATTGATGCAGCCTCATCCGACGCCGGTCCATCACTCAACAGGCCACGGTCTGGTTTCGTGAACGTGGCTGGCTTCCTCGCGAGATACCCACCGCCGCCATCCCTTGCGTCAGCGATCGTTACCGAAGGCGAAGACCCGCAAGGGGCTTTGCGAGTTGCCACAGGCAGCGAGTAGAGCACGGCCCAAAGGGGACGCTATATCCACCCTCTCGGCGCACATCTTTCCCTTCCGAGCAATGTAGAAATTGCCGTTACTCAATGGTTTCCACGATCTCGTAGCGTTTGATAAACGCACCAACGCCGTCATTGAGGAATGCGAGCAGCGTGTCTTTCGACACCGGGAGCGTCTCGATCTTCTCGATATGCATGCGCGGCCACTCCCCGTCTGGATCGGCGATGATGTCATTTCGAAGCTCCAGGACGGCTGCTCGCGCTGAATGAACGTCGCCAAAAAAGTTATCCGGAATGCCTGTGTAGGCCCACCGTTGCTCCTCTGGCTCTGTGGCTGCTGAATAGGTGTAAAAAGTAAAAGACGGTTCCTGAGACACGATTTCCTCCGACATACTACGCCCGGTTTCCCGGATTTCATGAACGACGCCACCAACATAACCGATGAGTTCCGGCTCTAAAACTGTAGGATTCTACAGTGCCACCGTCGCCCCATGCGCGCTCGTCGCGCTTTCGAGACATTTCATCTTTCATGGAGCCGTGACGGATTGGCCAGCTTCGATAGTGCGGACAAACCGACGAATATGCCGCCAGCGACACAGAAGGTTTGACGCCAGATTTCAGAGGGAATGGCTTCGCGGGTTATGCCATGCACGAGAGCATAGCCTGCGATGGCGGCAGGGATCGCGAATATCAGAGCTATCACAAGGCTCAGGCCCGGTGAGCGCAGCGTGGCAACGAGGTAGGCCAGAAGGCCGTAAGCCGCCACACCTGCGAACAGCCCGACGATGCCTGCGCCGACAAATCCGGCGCCCGTCGCGAAGGCAAGGCGCGTCACGGTGACAGCGAACAGGAACGGCAGAGCGTAAGTCGCCAGCGTATAGGCAAGCGCGCACATTGCGCCGATCAGTACAACGGACAACATTGTCAGCGGAACCATCTCTGGACTCCCTAGATTTCTCTGCATGGTCAATTCGGCGCGTCATGAACATAAACTCGCCGGATTGTGTTCGAGCGACGATTATTCCGGCATGGCCGCGATCGGGTGGATGCTGAGCCGGGGCTCCCTGATGCGGCCAGCATCGTCCGCTGCTCCGTATAGGCTCTCATTGTCGTGGTTCCTGGGATCCGGTCGAGGTTTCCGGCCGCGCCCGTTCGGCGCGGCCGGAATTTTCCTCGGGCGGTAGGGAACAGGCCGGAACCGCTCGCGCGGCTCCGGCCATGGCTGTTCACTCGGCGGCAATATGGAAGGCTGCACCCTCCACCTCTACGCGACTTCCTTCAACACTATAGTCTGTCGTGTCGATGGCCGGTGCTTCCGGTTCAAGTTCGACAGCTTCCGGGGTTTCGACAGTTGCATGCCCTGCCGTTTGCGATGCGGTGCGTTCGGTGCGCAGCAATGGTGGCAACCATCCGGTCCCAGCCAGCAACTGCTCTGCGGCTTCCGCCATAGGCTGCTTCTTCATAGCCGCGATGCGATCCGCTGCCTCGTCGCCCACGGCTTCCCGCACGGCTGCGAGAATATGCGCCTTGGTGACGCGCCCGAAGTAGGTGCGCACCGTTGGCGTCCACTGCTGGTTCATATCCAGCACAAGCGCCGTCGCCAGCTTATCGGCAGTCCGCTGCGCACGGGGCCGCTGTTCCCATGGCAGCTTGAGGGCATTGACGGTCAGCGATGCGCAATGGGCGAACAACGCCATGATGCTCACGTGATCCAGGCCGGCGATGACGTCCCAGAGGTCGCCCACGTTCTGCGGCATATCTGCCGCCCATCCTGCATGACGATCCGCCAGCATCTTCGCCGCCGCCGTATCCTCTATACCGTCCGCATGCCCGCCAAGCTGCGAACTGGTGGGGCGGATTTCGAGATCATGGACGTCAACGCCGCGATAGAACGTCTGTGCGGCAAGGGCGTGGGTGACGGCAATCAGGGCGATATCCGGCTGCTCACCGAGAGCGAGGCGAAGGCCAAGCGTCCGGTGCGCCGTCAGGTCGCGGGTGAGAAGATCGGTGAGCGGCTGACCCGCATCGCCCTCCTCCTCTTCCTGCGGCGCAAGGCCGGATATGTGATTGCCCTCCCCGAAACGCTCATCGTCTTCGATAACTTCCCCGTCTGCATTGACGCGGACACCATCGATGACGCCTGCGGCATCCACCTGTTCCGGTTCCGGTTTTTCATCCTCGGCGCGGATGAAGCCGCGCTCGATGCGAGCCGTTCCGTCATGGTTTAACGTCACGAAGACGCCGCCCCGGCTGATGTCGTCGGGATCATGACCTTCGCGCATGGCGTCGATCCGCTCGATCTCTGCTTCAAGCTCGGCAAAACGTTCGTCCACATCGGGAGGCAAGTCGTCGTCCGTATTCTCCCATTCCGCCGTCAGGTGATCGAACTCCTGCCTCGCTGCGGCATAGGCGGCTTCGTCTGCCTCGGAAAGCTCCACCGTCTGCGGATAGATACGCCGCATGCCGTGAGCGTGCGGGAAATCGATGAAGGCTTCCACCCATTTCCAACCTTCCGCTTCTCTGAGGTCTGCGGCGATCCCCTCCAGCTTGGCGATGACAAGCTGGTCCAGAAGTGCGGGATCGTCATAATATCCGCCGCGATCCTCGGTAAACAGGTCGCGGAAAATGGTCCCGCCCGCTTCCGTATAGGCCTCCGGGCCGACAAATATTGCCTTGCGGTCGTTCGCTTGCACATGCGTCCGTGTCAGGTCGCGGCGGATCGTCCACGGTTCGCGATTATAGCCAAGGCCGGCATAAACCTGTTCCTGCCGCGCATGGTCGTCGGTGATAGCAAAGGCCATCAACTGATCCAGCGTCAGATCGCCGTCGCGGTAGACCTGCATCAGTTTCGGGTTGACTGCGCCAAGACGCATCCGCTGCTTCACCACATGCGCCGTCACACCGAAGCGGGCAGCGATTTCCTCGGCTCCCCATCCACGATGTTCGGCAAGCTCGCGAAACGCCTCGAACTGGTCTGCCGGATGCATCGCCTCGCGGGTGACATTTTCGTCAAGGCTGATTTCCTGAGGATCGTTTGCGGTATCGAGAACGCACCGAACGTGTTCAGTCTTCCCGATCTGCTTGCGCTTGACGCGCAACAGATGCGCCAGCCTGCGGCCTTCGCCGACCGTCACGAGATAGAGCCCTGTCGGTTCGCCCACCTCGTCCGTCTCCGGTTCCACCACAAGGTTCTGCAGCATGCCCTTTGCGGCGATGCTGGCCGCGAGCGCTTCGATATGCGCCTCGCTGTGCGGGGTCTTCCTCGCATTGCGCGGCGACTTCTTGAGCTTGTCGAGGGGAATGAAGAGTTCTGCCCCGCTTATGGCTTTCGGTGCTGGCAGCGCAGCAACTACGTCTGCCACCGCTTCCCCGACGCTGCGGATATCCGCAGTCGCTGCCGTCACCTCTACCACCGTCGCAACTGTGACGGCCTTCTTCTGTGTCCTTGCCATTGTTCCAATCCTTTCCCGTTAATGCCGGAGGCATGTCCCCGACATGCCTCCCGGGGGCGCGTGAGCGCGCGGGGATGGAGGGGGCAAATGCCAGCGAGCATGGCCGGGCTGCGCGGCGAGCGGGACGGATTAGATCTGTTGGACAGTGCATGCCTATGCCCCGGCCTGCGAGCGGGCGGTCCTGCCATGCGCAGGTGGCGTTTGCAGGGGAGAAAGGGGTAAGACCCCTTGGCGTCCCCCACGATCGGCAAGGCATCGGCCGCAGCCGATCAGAGAAAAGCGAGCGCAGCTCTCCTTATGTCCATTGGCGAGTGCAGGTTCTACGATCACGCAAAGACGCGGGCTGTCATGAGATGAAGAACGCAAAATAATTCTACTTGAAGGGGGATTCGCCCGCCGCTAAATTCAAGTATTCTTACGCAAATGCCCTCTGTTTCCGCCGCATGATCTACGATCGACTGCGTGGCGGTGCGACAAGGGACGGTGCACTACACTGGAGGTCGCTGTCATGCCCGCGATTTCGCATTCAAATCCGCCGGTTGCCGGCCCAGTCTTTCCCCGGAGCGGAATGGTCCGCTTATGGGCGAGGATCGTGTTGTGGCAAAGCGGAAAGGGACAGCGGCAAACAGCGTGCGGGTCGTGCTCGCACCCGCCGACGATATGCCGGTCTACGACACGTCAAAGCCCGATCCTCGCCTCCGGGAACTTGTCCGCTTGCTTGCGCGACAGGCTGCCCGTAAATTCGTCGAAGCCGAGCAGGAGCGTGCCACCCGCGAACGCCTCCTCAAATAGGGAGGCCATCTCATGAAGGTTGCGCTCTACGCACGCTATTCATCTGACAATCAGCGCGATGCCTCCATTGAAGACCAGCTTCGTATTTGCCGCACGCGTGCCGAGCGTGAAGGCTGGACAATCGTGGACAGTTATACCGATCGCGCCATTTCCGGTGCCTCTCTGATCCGGCCGGGTATTCAGGAACTGATCGCCGACGGACTGAAGCGGCGCTTCGACGTCATCCTGACAGAATCGCTCGACCGCCTTTCGCGCGATCAGGAAGATATTGCCGGGCTCTACAAGCGCATGCGCTTTGCCGGTGTCAGCATCGTTACGCTTTCGGAAGGAGAAGTCAGCGAACTCCATATCGGTCTCAAGGGCACGATGGGCGCGCTTTATCTGAAAGACCTCGCCGACAAGACACGCCGCGGCTTGCGCGGCCGGGTCGAAGAAGGCAAATCGGGCGGTGGCCTCTGCTACGGCTACGACGTCGTGCGCCACGTCGACACATCCGGGGAAACCAGCCGCGGCGAGCGCACGATCAACGAACCAGAAGCAAATATCGTCCGGCGGATTTTCACGGAATATCTGGCGGGTAAGTCATCGCGCACGATCGCCATGGTGCTGAACGGCGAAGGTGTGCCAGGGCCACAAGGCAGCGAATGGGGGCCATCGACTATCCATGGCAATCCGAAGCGCGGGACCGGCATTCTGAACAATGAACTGTATATTGGGAAACTGGTCTGGAACCGCCTTCGCTATCTGAAGGATCCGGACACGGGTAAACGTGTCTCGCGTCTCAATCCGGAAACGGATTGGGTCGTAAACGACGTGCCGGATCTGCGCATCGTCGATCAGAACCTGTGGGACGCGGTGAAGAAGCGGCAAGACCAGTTGGCGCTGGAACCGGGAACCCAGCCTGGGGACAACCGTATTCTGAACGAGCGCCGCCGGCCAAAGCATCTGTTCACGGGCCTCATCAAATGCGGCTGCTGTGGTGGCGGCTATTCGATGATTTCGAAGGACATGCTCGGCTGCACCAACGCCCGGACGAAGGGCACTTGCGACAACCGGCTCAATATCCGCCGCGACACGCTCGAACAATCCGTGCTGAATGGGCTCGACAAGCATCTGATGGAACCGGAGCTCTACAAAGAGTTTTGCGAGGAGTTCACGCGAGAAGTAAACAAGGCGCGGATGGAGGCGCGCGTTTCCATCGACGCCGCGCAAACCGAAACGAAACGGATCGACCGGGAGCTTGAGAAGATCCTTGATCTCTATCTCAAGGATGCTTTGCCGGTGGATATGGTCAAGGAACGCAGCACCAAGCTCGAGGCACGCAAGAAAGAGCTGGCCGGCTTCCTCGACGATGCGGAGGAGCCACCTCCCCTGCTCCACCCCAATCTGGCCAAGTATTATCATGAGGAAATTGCCACCCTTCACGACCAGCTTGGCAACGAGGACACGCGAGCACTCGCGGCCGACAAGCTCCGCACGCTGGTCAGCCGCATCGATCTCGTGCCCGATGGTGCGGAACTGCTGATCGTACTGCGCGGCGATCTTGCCGCGATCCTGACGTTTGCATCCGGCAAGAGGAAGTCCGAGTTTCTCAACGAGAAGGCAATCCTGGAAGAACTAATTGACCGCGCCGCTGGGATTGAAGGACAAAAACGCAAAAAGCCCCACGAGGGGGCTTTGTTCGGATCGCAGGGATCG
>NZ_LMVL02000005.1 GCF_001541345.2 Gillisella vitis
GATTTTTATGGAAGGTATGCGTGTGGAACGGTTTTCGATGGGAATCACCATCTTAAAACACCTTCTTTTCTTCTCCGTGACGGCGAACTTGCTAAGGTTCTGACCAATCATTGGTTTGGAGACCACACTATGCTTGTGTTGAATGAGGATGATACGGCGGATGCGCTGGGTTGGGCTGATCTGATCGGTGCCTTGAAGGATATGTTCGCTTGCGACTGCCAGATGCCGGTCCGGCATCATCATACAGTGGAAGTGCCCGGACGTGCCGATGCGACCCTGCTTTTGATGCCCGCCTGGCTGCCCGGCAAATATTGTGGGGTCAAACTGGTTTCGGTTTTTCCAGACAATCACCTCTCTGGTCTCCCCGCCGTGCAAGGAGGCTATCTGCTGACCTCGGGCCAAACAGGAGTGATGCTGGCTGTTATCGATGGTGGCGTTCTGACGGCACGGCGCACTGCGGCAGCGTCTGCCCTGGCGGCGAGCTATCTGGCGCGGCAAGATGCATCGCATCTGCTGATGGTGGGAACGGGGCGTCTTTCACTTCATCTTATAGAAGCCCATGCTTCCATCAGGCCCCTCACCCGGATTTCCGTCTGGGGCCGCAACTCAGCCAAGGCAGAAGAAACGGCAGCAGCGGCCCGTGCGCTCGGATTTTCCGCTCAGGCAGTGACAGAGATCGAACAGGTTGCGCGGCAGGCAGATATTATTTCCTGCGCCACCCTGTCGACCGATCCGTTGATTAAAGGAGACTGGCTGAAACCTGGTGCCCATGTCGATCTCGTCGGCGGTTTCCGGCCTGCCATGCGCGAGGCGGATGATATGGCAATTCGCAGGGCGCGCGTCTATGTTGATACCCGTGCGGGCGCGATGGCTGAGGCGGGTGATATCGTACAGCCGCTCCAGAATGGCAGTCTGACGGCCGAGCTGATTCAAGGTGAACTCGCGGAGCTTGTCAGAGGCACTGTCGATGGGCGAAAGCACGCAGAGGAAATTACGCTGTTCAAATCCGTTGGCGCTGCGCTAGAAGATCTCGCAGGCGCCATCCTGGCGTATGAAACCATAATGGCCCGGCAGGGACGACTATGAAGGCACGCTCTTTCAAGGAACGGATGCCGATCGGTTGAGCCGATTCCGATTTCCCTGACATACACAGTGATACGCAATTCCATGGCATTCTCTCTTCCTCCTTATCCCGTCAGTGAAATCCTGCCTCCTTTGGCGAAGGCATTGCGAGAGGGAAACCGCGCTGTGCTTTCGGCTCCTCCGGGGGCAGGAAAGACGACACTTGTTCCACTCTATCTGCTTGACCAGCCATGGCGCGGCGACAACCGCATCATTCTGCTGGAGCCAAGGCGGCTGGCCGCGCGTGCTGCAGCGTCCCGCATGGCCTCCCTGATCGGTGAGACTGTCGGTGAAACCGTGGGCTACCGAATGCGGCTCGATAACCGCATCTCCGCCAAGACGCGGATTGAAGTGGTCACGGAGGGCGTATTTGCCCGGATGATTCTGGAGGACCCCGAACTGTCAGGCATTGCCGCCGTGCTGTTTGACGAATTTCACGAACGGTCGCTGGATGCCGATTTCGGCCTGGCGCTGGCATTGGATTGCCAATCCGCCCTGCGCGACGATTTGCGGCTGATCGTTATGTCCGCGACGCTGGATGTGCAGCGGGTGGCAAGCCTGATGCAGGACCCGCCGGTGCTGGAAAGTGCGGGGCGCAGCTTTCCCATCGATATCCGCCACCGCGACCGACCCGGCACCGAGCGGATCGAAGACAGCGTCACCAGTGCCATTCTCGATGCCCATGCCAATGAAAGCGGGTCGATCCTTGCCTTTTTGCCCGGTCAGGCCGAAATCCGCCGCGTGGCGGAGCGGCTGGAAGGCCGTTTGCCAGCAGCAACTTTGATTGCGCCGCTTTATGGCAATCTTTCACAAGGCGAGCAGGATCAGGCCATCAAACCCACCGCACCCGGCACCCGCAAAGTGGTTCTGGCCACATCGATCGCAGAGACATCGATCACCATCGATGGAGTGCGGATCGTTATCGACAGTGGGCTGCAACGCCTGCCGGTCTATGAACCCTCGACGGGTATCACGCGACTGGAAACCACCCGCGTTTCGCGGGCTTCCGCCGACCAGCGGGCCGGACGTGCCGGTCGAACCGAGCCGGGTATCGCCATCCGACTGTGGCATGCCGGTCAAACGGCAGCGATGCCAGCCTTTACCCCGCCGGAAATTCTCGCCAGTGACCTGTCCGGTCTGGTGATGGACATGGCCCATTGGGGTGTGACCGATGCCTCCGCACTATCCTTTATAGACCAACCGCCTGCCGCCGCCTTGAAGGAAGCGCGAAACCTGCTGCTGGCTCTTGGCGCCCTAAATGATCAGGGACATTTGACGGCCAAAGGCAAGATCATGCGTGGCCTTGGCCTGCCGCCGCGGCTAGCCGCCATGGTAATTGCCGCCACAGAAGAGGGACAGGCCAAAACAGCCAGCGAAATCGCCGTCCTGCTGACAGAACAAGGATTGGGTGGAACGGATATCGATTTGGAAGAACGCCTGCGCCGGTTTCGGTCGGACCGCAGCGAGCGGGCCAGTGCAGCGCGCAAGCTGGCGGATCGGTTGACGAAAGACCTGCCGAAACATCAGGCTGCTGCCACCCCGGCGCTGGTCGGAATGCTGCTTTTATATGCCTATCCCGACCGGATCGCGCTGAAACGAGGCGCGCCAGGGCGATATGTGATGGCAAACGGGCGCGGCGCGGAACTGGCGCAAACCGAACGGCTGGCGGCAAGCGATATGCTTGTCATTGCCGATCTGACCGGGCGGGCAGCGCAGGGGCGAATCCTCAGCGCGGCGGAAATCCGCCTTTCCGATATAGAAGAGAGCCTGCCGGCGGCAATCATTCAGGGCGATGAGAGCTTTTTCGACCCGCCAAGCGGCCAGGTCCGGGCGCGGCGCGTCAAGCGGATCGGTGCGATCATTCTGGAGGAAACACCGCTAGGGCGACCCAGTGGCGAAGGTGCCACCAAGGCCCTCGCCGAGGGATTGCGGCAATTGGGCCTCGACCGCCTGAATTTCAGCAAAAATGCCGAGCAATTGCGCCAGCGCATCGGTTTTCTTCACCGCACGCTCGGAACGCCCTGGCCGGATATGAGTGACGAGGCCCTGCTGGATCGGCTTGAGGACTGGTTCATTCCCTTCCAGACCGGTGTGCGCAGCCTTGCCGATATTTCCATGGGCGGGATCATCGATGGGCTGAAGGCGCTGGTGCCTTACGAGGCGCAGCGTGATCTGGACCGGATGGCGCCGACCCATTTTACCGCGCCGACCGGCATGAGCCATCCGATCCAATATGACGGCGACGAGCCGAAGCTGACGATCCGCGTCCAGGAATTGTTCGGCCTGAAAAACCATCCGGCTATTGGCGGTGGACGGTTGCCGCTGCTGCTGGAACTGACGTCGCCAGCGCATCGGCCAATCCAGACGACCCGCGACCTGCCTGTTTTCTGGGCCGGATCATGGAGCGACGTGCGCGCCGACATGCGCGGACGCTATCCCCGCCATCCCTGGCCCGACGACCCTGCTGCTGCTGCCCCCACGACACGGGCCAAACCGCGTGGTACATAGATCCTGCCCGAAGGAGGACGGGCGGGGGAACGTGAATGAGCGCAAAGACGGATATTCGCATGCATTTTGGTACATCCAGCCGCAGATTGCGGCTTGAAACGCTCGTCCGGCTTCGCTGGCTGGCGGTCGCAGGGCAGACCATCACCCTGGCAATTGTCGCGCTGGTTCTGCAATTTCCAATGCCGGTACTGGCCGCAGCCATCCTGATCGGCGCATTAGCAGTTGTGAATTTCCTGCTGCAACTGGCCTTTCCCTCCACCCAGAGACTAGAGCCAATCTGGACACTGGCAATCTTGGCGCTGGACCTTTTCCAGATGGGAGCGCTGCTGTTCATCACCGGCGGGCTGGCCAATCCCTTCGCACCGCTGATCTGCGTACCGGTCATCGTGGTTTTTGCCTCCCAACCGCTGCGCCATTCCATGGCCTTGCTGGGTCTGGCGATGGTCTGCATTTCGGTTCAGGCTTTCACGCCTTTTCCCCTGCCCTGGTATGCCGACTATATTGATCGCGGCGGCCCGGTCATGCTGGTGGCGATCTGGTGCTCGATTGTGTCGATGACCGCCTTTGCTGCTTTCTATGCCTATCGCGTGTCCAAAGAAGCCAACCTTCTGGCCGATGCGCTGGCGGCAACCGAATTGGTGCTGCAAAAGGAAAAGCATCTTTCCCAGCTGGATGGGCTGGCGGCGGCAGCGGCCCATGAATTGGGGACGCCTCTGGCGACGATCAGCGTCGTTGCCAAGGAAATGGAACGGGAATTGGGCAAGGACCCACGATTTGGCGAGGACGTCCAGCTGCTGCGCAGCCAGAGCGAACGTTGCCGTGATATCCTGAAACGGTTGACCACCCTGTCCGCCGAGGATGAGGCGCATATGCGGCAATTGCCGCTCTCGTCGCTGATTGAGGAAGTGATCGCGCCTCACCGGGACTTCGGCATCAAGCTGACGGTGGTAGAGGTTTCGGGCCACGACGGCGAGCCGGTAGGCAACCGCAATCCCGGCATTCTCTACGGGCTTGGCAACCTGATCGAAAACGCCTTGGATTATGCACGGAAACAGGTGATCGTGACCGTGGAGCATGACAACCGTCATGTGACGATCATGATCGAGGATGATGGAGAAGGCTTTGCGCCCGATATCCTGCTGAGAATCGGCGAGCCTTATGTCACCAGCCGCAAAAGCGATGCGCGAGCGGGCGGGCTTGGGCTGGGGTTGTTCATTGCCAAGACCCTGCTGGAGCGTTCCGGCGCTGTCCTGACCTTTGAAAACCGGGGCGCTTCCAGCCCGGGCGCACGGGTAACGGTGCGCTGGCCACGCCGGGAAATGGAAACACCGACAAAGTGACTTTACCGACAGAGGCGAGTGCGCAATAACGCTGCGGACGTTAGAGCGTTTCTGCTCTTCATGGAATCGCAGCAACGCTCTAGCTCTTTGTTTTAGCATTTCCGGACGGAAAACCGGTTTCCTCTTTTCCTGGAAATGCTCTAGGATTGAAAGAACATGACCCAGGATATGCCGATCACCCACGAAGAGGGCGCTGCCGATCTCGGCCCGGACGCCACCTTGTTGATAGTCGATGACGACCAGCCCTTTCTGCGACGGCTGGCTCGCGCCATGGAAACCCGTGGCTTTCAAGTGGATATCGCCTCTTCTGTGGCGGAAGGCATTGCCAAGGCCAAGACCGCAGCACCGAAATATGCGGTGGTCGACCTACGGCTTGGCGATGGCAATGGTCTTGATGTGATCCAGGCAATTCGCGAAAGCCGAACCGACACGCGGATTATCGTGCTGACCGGCTACGGCAATATTGCCACCGCCGTTACCGCCGTCAAACTCGGCGCGGTGGATTATCTGTCGAAACCTGCCGATGCCGACGATGTCTTCAACGCCCTGACCCAGCGTCCGGGCGAAAAGGCCGATGTGCCGGAAAACCCGATGTCTGCCGACCGGGTACGTTGGGAACATATCCAGCGGGTCTATGAGGCCTGCGAGCGCAATGTCTCGGAAACCGCACGGCGGCTGAACATGCACCGCCGCACGCTGCAACGGATTCTGGCCAAGCGCGCACCAAAGTAACACGCGTGCGCCGAAATCATCAGGGCAGAAATTGCGGGGCGGCATCCCATTCGGCCCGCATCAACCGTTGGGCTGCCGCACGCGAAAAAGCCAGCATCACGGATTTGCGGGTGGCGGGAGCAAGCCTGTGTTCCGGTGCATCGCGCAACAGATGCGCACCATAGCCGTCTGAAACGATCAGACCGCAGTCTTGCGGAAAAATCTCCTGGGGCACATCGGGCAGCGTGGCGAAAAACAGCCGGTCACAATGCTGGCGATAGTCCGGCCATTTGCGGTCGACCCGGAAATCCTCGATAGAAGATTTGATCTCGGTAATCCAGATTTCACCCTTATCCGAAACGCTGATCAGGTCGGCGCGTCGGCCGCTGGCCAGCGAAAGCTCCGGCAACACGGCATGGCGCATCTGATCGAGAAGCAATTGCGTGCCACGGCGAATCATTAAGGCACGTTCGGACTGCCTTCCGTCGATTAATGTATTCTTAACGGAAATAGTAAGAATCGTCATAATCTTCTCTTAGCTGGCCCCAAGTCTGTTGCAAAAAAGCCAGTCTTCAGCAATTTGCGAAGCCAGAGACGGCATGGGTCTTCTGTTCCCTTGCAAACTCCACTGTAATCAAAAATATACCACTATCAAAGCTGGTAACACAGATCATTTCCCGCCCGAAAGTCGATGAGCCTCCCATGCGAATCCGCAATGCACTGACCGTGCTCGGTCTATTCTCCACCCTCGCCATCACTGGCTGCTCCACCACGTCGGAAGCCGACAGCAAAAAGACCGCTGAGGCCGCGCCTGTTGTCGCCCCCGCCGCCGTCGAAACAGCACAGATTTTCGATGATTCCTATGGTCCGGTCACGGATGCTGGCTATGCACTGCCAGGCATTCCGATCCAGAAGGTCAATCCGAAGTTCCGCCGCCAGATCATTGCCTTCGACACGACAGAGCGGCCCGGTACGATCATCGTCAACACCAAGGAACGCTTCCTGTATTACGTTCTGCCTAATGGCAAGGCGATCCGCTACGGCATCGGCGTCGGCAAGGACGGCTTCGCCTGGCAGGGTCAGGCCTATGTTGCCTGGAAGCAGGAATGGCCAACCTGGCATCCGCCGAAGGAAATGGCCGTGCGCAAGCCGGAAGTGGCCAAATACGTCGAAAACGGCATGGGCCCCAGCATCAGCAATCCGCTTGGCGCCCGCGCCATGTATCTGTTCAACGACAAGGGCCAGGACACGCTGTTCCGCATCCACGGTTCGCCGGAATGGGCCTCGATCGGCACCGCCGCCTCTTCGGGCTGCATTCGCATGATCAACCAGGACGTTATCGACCTCTACAGCCGCGTCCTGCCGGGCAAGGCCACCAAGGTCATCGTTCAGCAGTCCTGATGTCAGCCAATCGATAGCTTCGACTGAAAAGCCGCCGGATCGCTCCGGCGGCTTTTTTGTTTCACGTGAAAATTTCAGTCCGCTTCGCCGGATCGCACCAGACGCGAAACCGTTTCACTTTTGCTGGAATTGGCGTCTTGCTGGCGCAATTCCGGACACAAAACCGTTTCACACTTTTGCTGGAATTGCTGTGGCCTTCAACTCAAGCCGACGACGGTGCAGAACCGGTTCGGTATAACCGTTCGGCTGTTCCCTGCCCTTCAACACCAGATCGAGTGCCGCCTGAAAAGCGATGGAGGTGTCGAAATCGGCACCCATCGGGCGATAGGCCGAATCACCCGCATTCTGCTTATCGACGATGGCTGCCATGCGTTTCAGCGTTTCGACCACCTGCGTCTCGGTGACAACGCCATGATGCAGCCAGTTGGCCATGTGCTGGGCGGAGATGCGCAGGGTTGCGCGGTCTTCCATCAACCCGACATTGTTGATGTCAGGCACTTTCGAGCAGCCGATGCCCTGGTCGATCCAGCGGACCACATAGCCGAGAATGCCCTGGGCATTGTTATCCAACTCGCGCTGAATTTCTTCCGTTGTCCAATTGGGGCGGGAGGCCACCGGCACCGAGAGAATATCGACGAGCTTGGCCCGTGTCCGGCTTTTCAATCCAGCCTGGACACCCGCGACATCCACTTGATGATAATGAGTGGCATGCAGCGTTGCCGCCGTTGGTGATGGAACCCAGGCAGTATTGGCACCCGCTTTCGGATGGGCGATCTTCTGTTCCAGCATCGCTGCCATCAGGTCCGGCATGGCCCACATGCCCTTGCCGATCTGGGCATGGCCGGACAGGCCGCATTGCAGACCGATATCGACGTTCCAGTTTTCATAAGCCGCAATCCAGGCGGCCTGTTTCATGTCACCCTTGCGGATCATCGGCCCGGCTTCCATCGACGTATGGATTTCGTCGCCGGTGCGGTCGAGGAAGCCGGTATTGATGAACACCACCCGGTCCTTAGCGGCACGGATGCACTCCTTGAGGTTAACCGTGGTACGGCGCTCCTCGTCCATGATTCCCATTTTGATGGTATTGGGTTCCATGCCCAGCGCCTGTTCGACACGGGTGAAGATTTCAACGGCAAAAGCCACTTCTTCCGGCCCATGCATTTTCGGCTTCACCACATACATCGAGCCCTGGCGCGAATTCTGCCGCCGTCCGTTCGGGCCAATATCGTGCAGCGCAATCAGCGCGGTCACCATTGCGTCCATGATCCCTTCCGGCACCTCTGCACCGTCGCGATCCAGAATGGCCGGATTGGTCATCAGATGCCCGACATTGCGAATCAGCATCAGCGACCGGCACGCGACGGTAAAGGGCTTGCCCTGCGGATCGGTGAATTCGAGGTCGGGATTGAGGGCGCGGGTAAAGACATGATCGCCCTTGGCAACCACTTCCTCCAGATCACCCTTCATCAAGCCGAGCCAGTTGGAATAGGCCAGGATCTTGTCCTCGGCATCGACGGCGGCAACCGAATCCTCGCAGTCCATGATGGCGGTAATCGCCGATTCCAGTCTGATATCGTTGATATGCGCCTTATCGGCAGCGCCGATCGCACCCTGCGAGTCAATGCAGATTTCCACATGCAGGCCGTTGCGGCGCAGAAGATAGGACGTCACGCTGTCGTCTTCGCTGAACGTTCCCGCCAGTTGTGAAGGGTCCATCAATCCGGTCTTGTCGCCGGAAGTCAGCGTCACATCGAGATAGCCATTGGCAAGCGCAAGCCCTGCCACATCCGCCCAGCGTCCACCCGCCAGCGGCACGGACTGATCGAGGAAAGCCCGCGCCCAGGCAATAACCTTTTCACCGCGTTTGGGATTATACCCTCTGCCCTTTTCGGCACCGTCAGCCTCGGAGATCGCATCCGTTCCGTAGAGCGCATCGTAAAGCGAACCCCAGCGCGCATTGGCGGCATTCAGGGCATAGCGGGCATTCATCACAGGCACGACAAGCTGCGGGCCGGCAATCGAAGCAATTTCCGCATCGACATTGCTGGTCGTCACGGAGAAATCCGGTCCTTCCGGCAGGAGATAGCCGATATCGCGCAGGAAAGCTTCGTAAGCCGCAAGATCCGAGGGAGCGCCGTTTTGCTTGTACCAATTGTCCAGCTGCGCTTGAAACGCGTCGCGTTTGGCCAGCAGGGCGCGGTTCTTCGGGGCAAGCTCGTGCACGAGGCTGGAGAAATGCTGGAAGAAGGCCTCTGGCTCCACGCCTGTCCCCGGCAAGGCCTCGCTCACCAGAAAATCATAGAGATCCTGCTCGATAGCCAGACCAAACTGTTCGACACGCGCCATTTCAACCTCCTGCGGTCATCCATTCTTCAAGGCGCAAAGCCTGTTCGCGGTGCACTATGCGCCGACGCTATCCAGCCCTGCCACCAGCCGCTTTCGCCGCCCACGCTACCATCCCCGTTCTTGATTGACTGTCAACCGGGCATAAATCTGAAATATCGATGCTAATTTGGGCAAAACAGGAAATAAGCCTTTTGTTGCGCCTGAAAGCATCGTGCAAGACGTGAAAATCGGCACAATCGTTCAGGTGTTTTGAAAAGTCTGAAGCTCCTGTAATGCGCCGTGCAAACCCGCCTCCGTCAGCGCCACCACATGCGGCCCTTCGGTATAGACCAGCAGGCACTCGATCTCTTTTCCCGGATAGAGCGGCTTCAACAGCTCGCGGTAAATGGCAAGCTGGGCCGAATGGGATAGCGGCACTTCACTTTCCTGACGCGGCGGCTGCCGATTGGTCTTGTAATCCAGCAGGATCACTTTCTCCTCCGTGACAGCCATCCGGTCCACCCGCGCCGAGACGGCGCGCTGTTCTGTGCCAAGCCGAATGGTGCCCATCAGCGAAAATTCCGTCTGCGCATGGCTGGAAAACACCTCGCTCAAGGCCGGATGGTCAAGAATAGCCAGAACGCTATCTACCAAGCGGACACGCTCATGGGCGGGCCAGAACCGGGCGGCGCGCTCGCCATAACGGCGGGCTGCGGCCATTCGTTCATCGGCAGGCAGACCCGGCAGCATTTGTAGCATCCGGTGCACCAACCGGCCCTTTTGCAGGGCAAGGCCTGCGTCCTCACCCTTGCTGAACAGCGGTGAGCGCAGCATCAGATCGCCGTCCTCATCATTCACCTCGATCCCCGCCCCGGACGGGCTCAACGGCCGTGGCAGGCGCGGCGGTGGCGGCGCGGGCCGCATTAGCGCCTCTGGCAAGGCTTCCAGCTCCCGTTTTTCCTGGCGTTTTTCCTGGCGTTCGAATCGGCCCGGAACGACGGCATTTTCCCAAAGCAGCCCGGTCCAGTCGCCCTCTGGCCCGCCAAAGCGCTGCTGACGGCACCGCTCCGTGTCCAATTCCAGCGCAGACCAGACCATCTGATGCCAGATTTCGGTCTGCACCTGCTTGCCGCGATAGCCACAGACCACCAGCCGGTCGGCAGCCCGCGTCATGCCGACATAGAGCAGGCGTCGATATTCCTCCTCAATCGCCTGTTTTCGCTTTGCCACGTCCTGCGCGGTCAAGGGATTATCAACCGCCTTCACCGGTACCCAGACCGGGCATTCCGGGGGCTGCGCCTCGGTGTCGATCATCCGGAATTTTGGCAGATGGGTATGGTTGAAGGCTTTGGAGCCGTCATCGACCAGAAACACGATGGGCGCTTCCAGCCCCTTGGAGGCATGAACGGTCATGATGCGCACTTCGCTGCGCTCCTTGTCCTGTTCGCGCTTCACTTCCGGGGCTTCCTGCTCCAGCGTGGTGATAAAGGATTGCAGGCCCGGTAGGCCCGCCTGCTCATGGGACAGAGTAAAGGTCAGGAATTCATCGATGATATCGCTGACCTCACTGCCAAGCCGAGCCAGAAAATCGCGTCGTCCCCCCAAAGGACCAAGCACCCGACCATAGAAATCGTGGGGCAGAAGATCCCGCGCCAAGGCCAGATAGCGATGCAGACGAGCAAGGGCCGCCTGCCATTTTTCCGACCCGGCCTCCGCCAGCCGGGCGATCTCGGCAAAGACCGAGATTTCGCCGCGCCGTGCTGCCACTTCAAACACATCGTCTTCGCTCAAGTTGAACAACGGGCTTTTCAGCAGTGCCGCCAGCGACAGGTCATCGGCGGTGAGCAGCACGAACCGCCCCAGTGCCAGCAGATCCTGCACGGCGATATGGCCGGTCAATCGCAAACGGTCGGCACCGGCCACCGGAATATTGCTGCGCCGCTTCAAGGCTCGCGTCAGCGCATTGACGAAAGCGCCGCGCTTGCGCACCAGAATGAGGATGTCGCCTGCTTCTATGGACCGCTCCACACCCTTTTCCACGATGGTCTCGCGGGCCAGCATGATCTCGATCCGCTGGGCGATCCGCCGCGCCAGCATGGCAGAGGGCGCATTTTCCGGGGTTGCATCGAAGGGGGCGGTCCAATCCTCTTCACTTTCGCTGCCTTCCGGCGCGATCATCTCCCAAACTTCGACTGCGCCGGGATGGCCGATGCGGCTCGACATATGCACCACTGGTTCCGCAACAGCCGAAAGGCCCCTGGCATTCTCGGTGACCGAAAACACCTGATCGACGGCTGACAACACTGCATTGGTGGAGCGGAAGGATAGCGGCAGGCGCACCGCGCTAAAACTTTCGCCGCCACGCGCCACCTCCTGCTCCGTCTCGCGGGCTTCCTGCGAAAACCGTTCCGGCTTTGCACCTTGGAAGGAGTAGATCGATTGCTTCTCATCGCCAACGGCAAAGAAGGTTCGTCGTACCGGACGGGCGCTCAGGCCGGAGAAGAAATCCTCTCGCAGCGAGCGGATCACCGACCATTGTACTGGGCTGGTATCCTGCGCCTCATCGACCAGAATATGGTCGATGCCCTGGTCCAGCTTGTAATGCACCCAGGGGCCGACCGTGCTGCGGGTCAAAAGCTCGGCGGTGCGGGCAATCAGATCCTCGAAATCCAGCTGGCTGCTGCGCTTTTTCAGCTCTTCATAATCATGGTCCAGCCGCTCGGCCAGCGTTAGCGCTGCCCGTGTCGCCTTGAACAGCCGAAACAGCCGCAGGCGTTCGCGGCAGGCGACAACATGGTCGCGGGCCGCAAAGATGGCATCGGACAGATAAGGTGCCGCCTTGTTCATGGCTGCCGCGATCAAGGAGCGGTCGGCTTTTGGTTTATCGGAGCCGGTATAGAAGGCCTCTTCCAGCAATTGCGCCCGGATCAGCGCGTCAGGCTGGCGCACGGCGCGCTCCAGTGTCAGAGCGACGCCCTGCACCAGGGAACCGCCCTTGGTGAGCGCCAGATCGATATAGGTGGAAAGCTGCGGACCGGAGAGAGTTGGAAGCGGCCAATAGGCCTCGGCCCGCGATATCTCGGTTTCTTCAGGCTCCAGGCCCAAGGCGTTGCGCAAAGCACTCTCCACGCCGCCCTTGCGGCGGGCCGTGGCCAGAAAACCACGCACCGCATGGCGGTTGGAAACGATGTCCGACAGCAGGTTTTCCAGCCCGAATTCATCGCCAAGGCTCAACACTTCGGCAAAGGCTTCGGCGAGGTTTGCATCGTCTTCGGCAGCGGTTGCCGTCAAAAGCGACCGGCGGGCATCGGCCAAAAGCACTGACGCGGCGCGGTCGTCCAGCACGGAAAAATGCCCGGCCACATTGGCTTCCAGCGGAAACTGGTGCAGCAGCGCCTCGCAAAAGGCATGGATGGTCTGGATTTTCAAGCCGCCCGGCGTTTCCAGGGCGCGGGCAAACAGCCGTCGCGCCTCGGCAATCTTCATGCGGTCCGGCGGTCGGCGCTCGATGGTTTCAATGCGCCGGGCAAGCTCCTCGTCGGGAAGGGTCGCCCATTCGGCAAGCCGGTCGAACACCCGGTTCGACATTTCCGAAGCAGCGGCCTTTGTATAGGTCAGGCAAAGAATCGAAGAGGGTCGCGCCCCCGCCAGCAGCAGGCGAATCACCCGCTGCGTCAGCACATGGGTCTTTCCGGACCCGGCATTGGCGGAGACCCAGGCGGACCGGGCCGGGTCGGAGGCTAGAGATTGCTGCCGGGTGGTCCAGTCAATGGGATCGTCGCCATCGCGCAGCATGTCCGGATCACTCATCGCCACCGCTCTCCTCTGCCGCTTCTGCGGTGGACCATTCAGCGACGCGGGCCAGATGATCGTAGTCGCCGCTAAAGTCATTCATCATCGCCGGCATCAGCCGCGAGACATAGCCTCGCTCGCCCGATTGCAGAAGGGTAACGAAACGGGTCAGTTGGGCGATGGATTCATGCGCCAGATCCAGTGCCGACTTTGCCTTGTCGCCCTTGCCGGTCAGCTCGTTATTAACCTGATCGGCCTTGAAGCGCCCGCCGGGCCGCAGCCGGACATAGATCAGGTTATCCGGATTCAGCCTTCCGACATCCTTGAAGGCGCCCATAGTCAGAGCAGCAGCTTCCAAAGCTAATTGCGGGTCAAGCAGGCTGCGGGCCTGGGAAACACTGGGGTTAAGACCGGTTTTGTAATCGATGATATCGGCGTGGCCTGCCCGGATATCGATCCGGTCGGCAACACCAGTGAGCCGGATATCGATCTCGCCGAGTTCCACCCCGGCGCGGGCCTCCGTGACCAGCTTGGCAGGATCGCGTTGACGCTGCCAGTCAATGAAAGCGAGGCCAACTTCTGCAAAGCGCTTGCGCCAGACGACGTGGATATGCGGCGGCAGATTTTCTTCGGCAAACAGGGTGTCGGCAATCTCGCTCATTAGCGTCTCAGCATCAGGCCCCAGCTTTTCGGGCATGCGCGCCACGAATTGCTCGACTATCGCATGGTAGAGCGTGCCGCGTTCGGAGGCACCGGGATCGCTGTTGAACGGTTCGACCGGATCGAGCTTCAAAATGCGGCGGGCATAAATCGAATAGGGATCGCGCCTGAGACGCCCGACCTCGCTGAAGGAATAGGTTTTCGGATGCAGATCGGCAGGCGGCTTTGGTTGCGGCCGTTGGGCTGGCGCTTGATCTGCGCCTTTATCGAGCAACTCGGCAAAATGCCGGTATCGCTCCCCTCTGGCTTTCAGCGCTTCAGCAAAATCCTTGCCACCCAGCGCCAGCAGCCTTTGCAGCCAGCGGGAGGCAACGGTGGGGGCCGACCCTTGCCGCAAGGCGCGGCAATAGATCAAGTGGCGGGTGCCGTTGGCCATTTCGAAATCATGGGCAAGCTGGCCGATCTGCCGTTCCGGCGGCTCCAGCCCCATTTCGGTTTTCATGCTGCGTGACAGAAATGGATTATTGGTGGTGGTGCCAGGCCAAGACCCTTCATTCAACCCACCGAGAATCATCGTATCGACGTTTTGCAGCCGCGATTCCAGCGCACCGAAGATGAAGACCCGCGGATGGCGCAGCGATTTCGGTTTGACCGATTCGCTGGCGGTCAGCGCCGCGACAATCTCGATCCATTGCGGACCATCGGCACTCAACTGGCCGTCAGTTTCCATGATTTCGCTGAGCAGCCGCGCCAGAACGGCACCGGCCTCATTGGCCCAAAGGGGGGCAAGATCGCCCGCATCGGTGCGAGCCACAGCCTCCAGCACCTGACCGGTGCGTTCGGCCCATTCTCTCAACGACAAGCGGGTGGTGAAATGGTGGCCATCCGGCTTGGCAACCACATGACCGGCTAGCGGTTCCACCGCCACTGCGACAGCCTCAGCCAGTATCCGTGCCTGCTGCCGGGTCTGTTCGGTAAAAGAACGCCGCCAGGCCGGTGGATGTCGGTCGTCGAACTGGGCGACCACCTGCTCATCGAACAGCGGTGCCAGCGCGGCGATGTCAATGGCACCGGTGCCGCCGCGCAGCGCAATAGCTTCCAGAGCATCAGCGGCGTCGCGATGTCTATCATCAGTCAGGCCAAACCGGGCGAGTGGATGTTTGAGCAAGGAGACGATGGCAACGGGATCGCCGGGCTGCAATACGGCTTCCAGCACCAACACCAGCAACGTACCCTGCGGCGTCGCCGAAAACGGCGTACCCGCCGAATCGTCGGCCTCGATGCCGAACCGAGCGAGTTCTGACGCGACCCGGCGGGCAAGGTTGCGGTCAGGGGTAATCAGCGCGGCGCGGCTCTCGCCACCATCGGCACCGGGCCGCTCCAGGGCAAGCCTGAGGGCAATGGCAATAGCAATCGCCTCTTCCCGCTCGTTGGCCGCCTCGATCAGCGCCACATCGGCAAAGGCGGCCTGAAACCTGTTATCTCCGAATGCCTGCCGCCAGGCCGTCCATTGATCGGTCGCCTTGGCAGGCGATAGCGCCCGGGAGAGAATTTCGCTGCGGTCGGCAAGCTCGGGTTCTGCCTCTTCCAGCACGCCCACATCGTCACGGGTCAGGCCGAGACGGCCCAAAAGCCGGTGCAGGCCGTATTGCGGATGAGTGCGGGCGGTCGGCTCCGGCGGCATGCCGGGAGGCTGTTCACCGCCAACGCTTTGCCACTGGTCATCAGGCATGGCCTTGTCCAACCCCGGCAGCACGATCACCCCCTGAGGCAGACGCGCCACCGCCGCGATCAGCTCGGACGCGGCGGGAATCGAGCCGGTCGAACCAGCAATAATCACCGGATGAGAATCGGACAGTTGACCAACACGGTCGCGCTCGGCACGCAGCAAGGCATTGCGGTGGAGAACCGGCGAAGACCGGTTCAGCTCTTCCAGCCGGGCTGGCCAATAGGCACTGGCAATGCCGAGGAAAGCCAGCGTCAATTGCCACCAGGAGGCAAAATCACGGGCATCGAGCTTGTCGAGATCGGCCCAGTCACGCTCCTCGGTTTCCACCGAATCGATCAGTTCGACCAATGCCCGCGCCAGCCACACGGCATCCGCGGGGCTGGCCGGAGCGACAAGCGGGGTTTCGGTGTGAATGCTCAGCACGATATCCGGCAGCTTGTTGCGCCAGGCAAGAATCAACTGCGCCAGTTCCAGCAGCCGCACCGTATTGCTGATCGGCGGGTTCAACGCAAGCAGCGCCGGGGTCTCGGCGTCGAAATAACTGGCATCGTCCTCGGCTTCGCCTAAGGGCTTGATCATCGGCAGGATCGCGGATTGGCCACCCAGCACCTCAACGAACTGAGCACGCAGCACGCGCACCGCACGCCGGGTCGGCACCAGGATCGTGACCTTGGAGAGAGACAGGGGATCAGCCGGATCATAGCGAAAGCCGGGGGCAAGACGCCCATCGCATAGCGTCTCGGCAATCAGCCGCAGGAAAGGCCGATCCGGCGGAATGGTGAAGATGCGGGCTTGCAGGCTGGACATCAGCTCAAGCGTCCTGCCGGTGGCGGGCCAGCACTGTTTCCGCCTCGTCAATCGCCTCCGGCGTGCCAACCGTCAACCAATGGCCTTCCAGCATCAGGCCGAACAGCCGGCCCTTGGCAATGGCCCGGTCGAAATAGATGTTGAGATTGAAGGCATCCTCTGGTGCATCGTCCAGCAGGGAATGCTCCATGGCCAAGGCCCCGGCATAAACCACCGGATTCGGATCGCCGGGCTGGTAGCGTGTCAGCCTACCATCGGCACCGAGGTTGAAATCATTCTTGCCGTTATGCCCGGTGGTCTGTTCGAGCGTAACGCAGAGCATCAGCATGTCCATCTGTACCGGGTCAAAGGCGTCCCCCAGTCTTTGCAGATTGGTGGGTTGGTCCTTCGGCTCACCGATCCAGAACAGGTCGGCATTCATCACCAGCAGGGGACCGGAAGTGAGATGCCTGATGCCTCTGGCCAGACCGCCGCCATTGTTCATCAGGCCATCGCGCTCATCGGAAATCACGATGCGCGGCTGATCGCGCCCAGTCAGATGCGCCAGCATCTGCTCTGGAAAATGATGGATATTAACCACAGCGGTTTCTACGCCCGCCTGCTGCAAATGATCCAGCGCATAATCCACCAGCGTCTTGCCCGCCACCCGCACCAAGGGCTTCGGCAGGGTTTCGGTGATGGGACGCATTCTTGTGCCGAGCCCTGCGGCCAGCACCATGGCTTGGGAAATCTTCATGGCTCTCGTATCTGTCGGCGATCTGCGTGTATGACGCGTCATCTTTACGAGACACGCTCTATCGCAAATCCCGCCAGAGAGCCACTATCGAAGGACCAGAACCCACTGTTCCAGGGGATGAGGTTCAAGCGCGCGGCAACAGGCCGTGTGTCGAAAGCCAGTCTTTCAAAGGCGTGAGCGCCTCATGCTCCAGCACGCCCGCGAGATAGGTGAGAGTGCGGGGCATATGCTGCATATAGCCGGGCTTGCCATCCCGTTTCATCAGCCGCACCCAAAGCCCGACCAGCTTGCAATTGCGCTGGGCAGCCATAATGGCAAAATCCCGTCGAAAAGCGCTTTCATCAAATCCGGCTTCGGCCTGGCGCAGCGTCAGATAATGCTCAAGCAGGCGCTTTTGTAGCTCCGGCTCGATGGTGACACGCGCATCCTGAACCAGGGAAGCGACGTCATAGGCCGCCGGGCCGATCATCGCATCCTGAAAATCGATCAAGCCGACTCGGGCGATACCCTGCTTCCCTGCCTGCCACAGAAGATTGGGGGAATGGACATCGCGCAGGACCAGACCGCTGCGGTCACTGACCTGGCTAAACATGTCCGACCAAAGCGCGAGATAGGCCTGCCGCTCCTCGTCACTGGGTTGCCGTGCCAGCGTAAAGGGCATGTACCAGTCGAGCAGCAATTCCGTCTCGAACCCCATGGCCGCTGCATCGAAATCGGGAATGCGGTGGATGTGGTCCGGCGAGACAGGAATTTCACGTGAAACATTCTGCCCATGCAGGAAAGCAAGCGCTGCAACCGCCTCCATGTAGCGCTCGGCGACCGGCTGACCCTGTGCATCCAGAATGCCATCCTGACCAAGATCTTCGATCAGCAGAATGCCATCGGGATCACTGGCATAAATCTCCGGAACAGTAAGCCCGGCATCCTTCAACAGCTGATCGATAGCCACGAAAGCACGGTGGTCTTCTGCCAAATGCACGAGTTCCGGGTAGGTCTTGCCGAGACGGATGATCGGTGTGGCCGGTCGTTTGGGGCTGTCCATCACGATACGCTGCGGTTGACCGTCCATCCTTGCCGTTTCATAGGCGCGGTAGTCCGCATCGCCAGTCAGGAAGCGGCGTCTTGCGCCCGCCATACCATTGGCATCGAGGAAGGTGCGGATAGCGAGCACGCGCCTTATTCGTCCCAGCCTGTCTTCAGGCCCAGTGATGGTCAGCTCGCGCCCACCATCCGGGGGAAACCCATAATGCAGGCCGATTGTCGTCTTCGGCAGCCGACCTTCGGCCCGCTCCGGCCATTCAACGAGGCAAATGCCGGTATCCAGCGCCTCATCGAAGCCCAGTTCATCAAGCTCAGAGGCATCGCCCAACCGATAGAGATCGAAATGAGCGGCTGGAATGCGCAATTCGTAGCTTTGGACCAGCGTGAAGGTTGGGCTTGGCACTTCCAGATCGTCGTCATCGGCCAAGGCCCGCAGCAATGCCCGGGCAAGGGTAGACTTTCCCGCTCCGAGATCACCATGCAGGGCAAGACAGTCCCCCGGCTTCAGGGCAAGCGCAAGATCTTCCCCGAGCTGGATCGTCGCCGCCTCATCGGCAAGCGAAACATGAAGCGATGTTGTGGATGCGATCATTCTGCGGCGACGGAATGGACAAGCACACCGGACGGAATTCGGCAAAGAACCGTGGTGCCTTGGTTCGGAACACTGTTGATCGAGACGGTGCCGTTATGCAGATGCACGAAGCTTTCGACAATCGACAGGCCAAGGCCAGCCCCGGTGCGCTTGCCGCCCTTGGCATTTGAGGAAAAGCGCTTGAACACCGATGGCAACATGTCCTCGGGAATGCCGCATCCGGTATCGGAAACCGAAAATACGAAGTCCGCATCTTCGCGCCAGCATTTCAGCACGACCTTGGCGCCTTCGGGCGAGAAGTTCACGGCATTGGTGATGATCTTGATCAGGATCTGCTTCAACCGTTGCTGGTCGGCGACAATGTCGCCCAGATGCGAGGGAGCAAGGATTTCCAGCGTCACGCCGCCTTCTTGCAACCGGTCGGTCATCTGCATCGACACATCGTCCAGAAGGTCGGTGAGATCGATATCCGAATAGGTCAACCGCATGATGCCCGCATCGACTGTGGCAAGGTCGAGAATGTCGTTGACGATGGTCAGCAGCACCGCAGACGAGGTGGAGATATGATCGACATATTCCCCCTGCCGTTCATTGAGCGGACCGATGGCCGACGATTTCAACAGGTCGGTAAAGCCGATAATATTGGTGAGCGGCGAGCGCAGCTCATAGGAAATATGCTGGACGAAATCGTTCTTCAATTCGTCAGCCTTGCGCAGGGCTTCGTTCTTTTCAAGCAGTGCTCGTTCGGCCCGAACGCTGTCGGTAATGTTGACGAAGGTCAGCATCGTCTGGGCGTTGGGCAGCGGGATGACCGCGTAATCCAGCACCAGGCCGGACATCAGCTCAATCGTGCCTTGGCTGGACGGCCGCTCGTCCTCAAAACTGGTAATCATCTTGCCGAAGGCGCGCCAGCCATCTGATTTTTCATAGGAAAGAGCGCAAGCCTCTTCGATGGCGCGGATATGAGTGCCGGGTGCGGCCTGCGTCTCGGTAATGCCCCAAAGCGCCCGGAAAGCCGGATTGGATAGCCGGATTCGGCCATCAGGTCCAAAGACTGCAACGCCTTCGGACAGATGATCGATGGTTTCACCCTGAACCCGGACCAGCGTATTATAGCGGGTTTCGAGATCCACCTGTTCGGTCAGGTTCTCGAACACCCAGGTGGCGCCGCCCTGCGGATGGGCAGAGGCGATGACGCGCAGGGTCTGGCCGTTGGGCAGATGCCAGAGCACGGTCTGGGTGTCGATGGAGCGATAGACGGAAAGAGTATTTTCCTTCCATGCCTTCCAGCTCAACTGTTCCGGCAGCTTGCCTGCGCTGCGCAGCCGGTCCAGCAATTCGGCATGGTCGGGGCGAGATTCGAGGAAAGCCAGATCCAGATCCCAGAGCTGCTGGAAAGCCTGATTGTAGAATTGCAGCCGCCTCTCGCCGTCGAAAATTGCCACGGGCGTTGCCAGATGATCCAGTGTTTCGGCGTGGCTTTTCAGGGTGCGACTCAACTCCTCGCGCAGAGCTTCTTCGCGCGATACGTCGATGGCCATGCCGCAAGAGCCCTTCGGCGTCTTGGTATCGACCACGGAAAAGAACGTTCGGTTGCCATGCACGACGGTGGAAACCGTGTCATGGTAAGGCGAAACCGGCGTTAGCGTGGCGCGGATCTTTTCCCGGGTAATGGTATTGAGGATCTCACGGCTTTCCTGCACGGCCTGATCAGGGGTGAGCGCTTCGACGGCATCGCTATAGGCCTGATTGACCCAGACAAGACGTCCCTCGGAATCGCGCTGCCAGACGGGTTGTTCGACGGATTCCAGCAGGCTTTCGAAGGTTTCGATGGCGGTGGAGAGCCGGGTCTTTTCGATTTTGAGCTCGGCCAGTTCGGCGCGCAGGTTATTGAGCGCTACGAAACGGGCAAAGGCCCGCCCGCCGGAAACACGGCCCTGCACTTCCAGCACCTCGTCGCGGTAGGTCTCGACGATCAGGTCGAAGCTCTGGGCGTTGAAGCGCAGTTTTTCAATGGCATTGTCCAGATCGGCAGCCGAACCGGGCTTCATCCAGCGGCCAAAGGCCAGGAAATCGCCTTCTGTCTGGGGTGCTCCGGTCTCCACGGGCAATTGGCCCAGCTGCTCTGGCTTGGTTTCACCACCGTCCCATATCACGATGCGGCGGTTCTTGTCGGCAATCAGGGCTTGATAACGAGAAATGCGCTGGTTGGCATCCGATAGGGCCGAGCGTATCTCCCGGCTATCCGCCTCGATGCTGTTGCGCTGGCGCACCAGCCAGAGGGTCGAGAGAAGCGTCGCGGAAATCGCGCCAATTACCAGGGAAAGGCCAATCATTTCAGTGGATGAAAACGTGCCGATACCGCCCGCATTCAGTTGCGGTTCCGCAATCGTTTGGGTGAGGGTCTGCGCCAGAGCCGCCTGACAGGCAAGCCCGCCGGCCAGCACTGTGGTGCCGTGCAGCCACCAGCGCGATAAACGCAGAAAGCCACGTTTAGCGATGCCGCTCGCCGCCTCAGCGCCAATCACTCTATCCCTGAAGGCCCCAGATCCGGTGAGCATGGTTTTATCCGCACGTCTCCGTAGGCCGCCCGTCCTTCCCCGTAGGAACGGGTATTTCTTCTGAACCGTCATTTCCGGTCTGTCTCCGTCCACTGTGCCGCAATTCCGACAAGACATCCCCATTTCGCGTGTGCGCATGCCGAATGCATCACCCGAAGGTGACGTCATGCAAACGGCTTTTTGCTTCACGGGGTCATAGGCAGCACGACCGGAAAAATACCCGGTCACCACACACTGCCTGCGCACCTGCGAGGCACACGAATCAAGTGTTAAAACAATACTGTGGATAAGATTTTGAAAAAAGGGGCAAAGAAAAAAAGAAATCGCAGCCTTTGTCAAGGCTGCGATTTCTATATCTTGTGTATATCTGGCTACGGATTAGTATCTGTAGTGGTCGGCCTTGAATGGGCCCGAGGGGGTGACGCCAATATAGGATGCCTGTTCGTCAGAGAGTTCAGTCAATCTGACGCCGAGCTTTTCCAGATGCAGGCGCGCGACCTTTTCATCGAGATGTTTCGGCAGGACGTAAACCTGGTTCTTGTAGGCGTCGGGCTTGGTGAAAAGCTCGATCTGGGCCAGAACCTGGTTCGTGAAAGACGCGCTCATCACGAAGGACGGATGGCCCGTGGCATTGCCAAGGTTGAGCAAGCGGCCTTCCGACAGCAGGATCATCCGCTTGCCGCCCGGAAACTCGATCATATCGACCTGCGGCTTGATATTGACCCATTTCAGGTTCTTCAGCGCAACAACCTGAATTTCGTTGTCGAAATGGCCAATGTTGCCGACGATGGCCATGTCCTTCATCTCGCGCATATGCTCGATACGAATGACATCCTTGTTGCCGGTGGTGGTGATGAAGATATCCGCCGTCTTGACGACATCTTCAAGCCGCACCACTTCAAAACCGTCCATGGCGGCCTGCAAAGCGCAGATCGGATCGACTTCCGTGACCTTGACGCGGGCGCCAGCGCCGCTCAGCGAGGCAGCCGAGCCCTTGCCGACATCGCCATAGCCGCAAACCACGGCAACCTTGCCAGCCATCATCACATCGGTGGCGCGACGAATGCCGTCGACCAGCGATTCCTTGCAGCCGTATTTGTTGTCGAACTTCGACTTGGTGACGGAATCGTTGACATTGATGGCCGGGAACGGCAGCAGGCCCTTCTGGCTGAGCTGGTAGAGGCGATTGACGCCCGTAGTGGTTTCTTCCGTCACACCCTTGATGGCGTCGCGCTGTTTGGTGAAGAAGCCCGGTGTTGCCGCCAGGCGCTTCTTGATCTGCGCGAATAGGATTTCTTCTTCTTCGGACGAAGGGTTGACCAGAATATTCTCACCGGCTTCGGCGCGCGCACCGAGCAGGATATACATGGTGGCGTCGCCGCCATCGTCGAGGATCATGTTCGACTGGCCACCATCGGTCCATTGGAAGATCCGGTCGGTATAATCCCAATATTCCGTCAGGCTTTCACCCTTGACGGCAAAGACCGGCACACCCGAGGCAGCGATTGCGGCAGCGGCATGGTCCTGGGTGGAGAAGATGTTGCAGGAGGCCCAGCGCACTTCGGCGCCCAGCGCCGTCAAGGTCTCGATCAGCACGGCTGTCTGAATGGTCATGTGCAGGGAGCCGCTGATGCGGGCGCCCTTCAGCGGCTTGGTTTCGCCAAGCTCCGAGCGGCAGGACATCAGGCCTGGCATTTCGGTTTCGGCAATATCCAATTCCTTGCGACCATAATCAGCAAGGCCGATATCGGCGACGATGTAATCCTGTTCAGTGCTCATGGCGTTCTCCAGACCGGGTTGAAACGCAAGGCCAGCGACCATCCGAAAAGATGGCCAAGCCTATGCGCCGCCCGCCATTCTGCGGCAGGCCAGTGTCATCCGTGTATCAGGGAACGTCGAGGAAGGCAATAATCACATAAAGAGGTCTTTATATCTTTATGTTCGATCTTGGTTTACATTTCCTCGCCAAACTTGTCGCGCACCAGCGCATCCAGCGTGTCGATTGCCTTTTCAGCCTCTTCGCCCGACGTAACGACGGTAATCGTGCAGCCGGGGCTCGCCGCCAACATCATCAGACCCATGATCGAGGTTCCGCCGACGGTGGTTCCATCCTTGCTGACGGTGACTTCGGCATTGAAGCCCTGCACAGTCTGGACGAATTTGGCTGACGCCCGGGCATGAAGGCCACGCTTGTTGACGATCAGCAGGTCTCTGGTGAAGGAGGTCATCTTACTCGCCGTTCCTATTTGCCGCTCAGAACGCGGCTGGCCACATTGATGTATTTGCGGCCGGCTTCCGACGCATCGACGAGTGCTTTTTCCATGTCGTTTTCGCCACGCACACCTGCCAGCTTGATCAGCATGGGCAGGTTGACGCCAGCGATCACTTCGATACGCCCGGTATTCATCACCGAAATTGCGAGATTGGAAGGTGTTCCCCCGAACATATCCGTCAGGATGATTACCCCATGCCCGTCATCGGCGCGCATCACAGCATCCAGGATATCCTGGCGGCGCTGATCCATATCGTCCTCCGGACCGATACAGATTGTCTCGATGAATTTCTGCGGACCAACGACATGTTCCACGGCATAATGAAATTCTTCAGCCAGCTTGCCATGGGTGACAAGCACAAGTCCGATCATTCGCTTATAGCTCCCTGCTCAACTGCTGACTGCCAGTTATCGCACTGCAATAGTTTCGTCCACCGATCTGTTGAGTTGCAAGATACGCGCTGGCACAAGAAAGCCCTATTTGAAAACCCAATACACAACCTGTACGCGCAACAGCACCTTGCTGATCAACGATAACTTACCCCTGAAGTCTGTCAGGTTCGGTTTGGACCTGACACGCTCTCGCTTATCTTGCTTTCGTTTGTCTTTTTGGGAAAACCGCGTTCCACTTCTCCCTAACAAACTCCAATATTGTCCGATCAATTCTGTGCAGTGCATCTTGGCGATGAAAACACGAAGTGCAAGTGTAAAATAGTCTTGAGGCCACGCCTTTAATCTGACCCCCACGCCTCAAGCAACCGTTGCAGCCCCGCAACGCTTGGATGATGGGCTGGGCATAGCCGCAGAACAGGCAAGGATTGACCCGGGAAAAAACACCTGCTTTCAGCGCTTTGCGGCAGGCGTTCCGTCATCGACGATGGCTCTACCGAAAAGACGACGGCATCGATCACCGCCGCATCCAGGCTTGGAACGGTTACCAATCCGCTGAATCGGATTTCCATCAACCCGGCAATTGTCTGGGGTCGGGACGCGATCACTCTTCCGCCTCTGGCTTCTAGCCATACCCTATCGTCGGCCACCAGAGCGGCAAAAAGGCCATTTTGCCGCGCGTTTTCCAACAACAGGCGGGCCAGTTGCGATTTCCCCGATCCGCTCGGCCCCATGATCAAATAGCCTCGCCTGCCCAGCACGACACCGGTTGCATGCAGGTTGAGCCGGCTCTCGCTCATGGAGACGGCTCTGCCGGCAGGGTCAGGATGAAGCGGGCCCCGAGGATTCGCGCAGTTTCCGGTTCAAGGATGTTTTCGGCCCGCAGCGAACCACCATGCGCCTCAGCGATCTGCCGGCTGATGGAGAGGCCAAGCCCTGAATTCTGGCCGAAGCTTTCGCCATCGGGGCGGTCGGTATAGAAGCGCTCGAAGATCCGGTCGATATTCTCAACCAGGATGCCGGGTCCATTGTCTTCTACTTGCACAACGCAGCGGCTGCGGGTGCGCGACAGGCGTACCATGATCCGGCCTTGCTTTTCAGGCACGAAGGAACGGGCATTTTCAATCAGGTTGGTGACGATCTGGCCAATACGCAGATCATGACCGTTGACGATATAGCGGACCTTCTGGCCCTGCTTGTGCTCCACGACATATTCAATATCGACCGGCTTCTTGCTGCTGCGAATCTGCCTGGAAATCTCCACCAGATTGCCAAGCACGACTTCCATATCGACCGGTGCCGCATCCGTGCGCGCCAGTTCCGCATCCAGCCGCGAGGCATCCGAGATATCGCTGATCAACCGGTCTAGCCGGCGCACGTCATGCTGGATTACGTCCAGCAGCCGCTGCTTCGACACATCGGTCTTGGCAAGCGGCAGGGTTTCAACAGCGCTGCGCAGCGACGTCAGCGGATTTTTCAACTCGTGGCTGACATCGGCGGCAAAGCTCTCGATGGCGTCGATCCGGTCGTAAAGCGCCGTGGTCATTTCCCGCAGGGCCACCGACAGATTGCCGATTTCATCCTGACGCGCAGAGAAATCCGGGATTTCCTCCCGCTCCTTGGCGCCGCGCCGCACCCGAATGGCCGCTGCCGACAGGCGCCGCAACGGATTGGCAATGGTGGAGGACAACAGCAGCGACAGCACGATATTGACCAGCGTGGCCACGCCGAACACCCGCAGGATCGCCAGGCGTTCCGCATGGACGATCTTGTCGATATCGCCAGCCTGGGTGGACAGCAGCAGCACGCCAAGCACGGCACGGAACCGCTGGACAGGCACCGCCACGGAGACGATCAACTCGCCCTGTTCGGTCACGCGCACCACGGCGCCGCGCACCCCGGTCAGGGCATTCATCACTTCAGGATAGATCGATCCATCCCCGCCCGGCGCTTCCTTGTAGAGCGGAACATTGCTTGGTTGCAGCATGCGGTTGAATTGCTTGGCCAGCCATTCCGTCCAACTGCCGGTATCACCTTCGACCGGTGGAAGATCGTAGCGTAGTACCTGACCGCGGGAATAAAGATGACGCGAATCCAGTAGCAGATTGGCGTCGGCATCAAACAGCCGCGCCCTGGTGCGGGTCGGCGAGATCAAGCGGCGTAGCACCGGGGCGACCCGTTCCGGCTTGATGGGAAATTCCAGGTCTTCGTCATTCGGCACCGGGGTAATGCTTTGCCCCGCCTGCAATTCCAACAGCTTTTGCGGATCGATGGTAATGGAATTGGTGTCGACCGAGGCCGAGGCGGAAATCGCACCCGCGATAATTTCCCCCTGGGTCAGCAGGCTTTCCACCCGCGCATCAATCAGCCCTTCGCGAAACTGATTGAGATACATGATACCGGCGACCAGAACGATCAGCGCCGCGAGATTGAAGAAGACGATGCGCCGCGTCAGACTGGAGAAAACGGCATTGCCGAAGATTCGCCTAATCAGGGTAAAGGGATGAGAAAAGGACAGGCGCAAGGGCAGCCTGCGGCTGTCGCCGGGCTCACCCTCCTTGTCGTCCATCGGCCTTTTGAAAAGATAACCCTTCACACGGCACACTTGTCCAGCGGGACAGAAGAACCCCACTGAACACCGTCATATCTGCCGTAAACGTTCATTCTCAACCGGGCCTGGTCCTAGAGTTTGTCAGGGAAACCGGTTTTCCCAAAAAGACAAACGAAAACAAGAGAATTGAGAGTCTGCCTGGTTCAACATCAACCTGACAGCTTCTCAATCCGCAAGCATTGCCCGCAGGCGGCATCAGGCCGTTTCGCGGAAGCGATATCCAACGCCGTACAAAGTTTCGATCATGTCGAAATCATTGTCGACCATTTTGAACTTCTTTCGCAGGCGCTTGATATGGCTGTCAATGGTCCGGTCGTCGACATAGACCTGCTCGTCATAGGCGGCATCCATCAGCGCATCACGGCTTTTCACCACGCCGGGCCGCTGGGCCAGCGAATGCAGGATCAGAAATTCGGTGACTGTCAGCGTGACCGGGTCGCCTTTCCAGGTGCAGGTATGGCGCTCCTGGTCCATGACCAGTTGGCCGCGCTCCAGATTGCGAGCCTGCTGCTCGGCAGCAGTCTTGACATTGCCGGGTGCGTTTCCGGTTTCGCGATTGGCCGCCCGACGCAGAATGGCCTTGACCCGCTCCACCAGCAAGCGCTGCGAAAACGGCTTGGTGATGAAGTCGTCGGCCCCCATTTTCAAGCCGAACAATTCATCGATTTCCTCATCCTTGGAGGTGAGGAAAATCACCGGGATATCGGACTTCTGCCGCAGGCGACGCAGCAGTTCCATCCCGTCCATGCGCGGCATCTTGATATCGAAGATCGCCAGCTGTGGCGGCCGCGCCAGAAGCCCGTCCAGCGCCGAAGCTCCATCCGTATAAGTTTCGACCTTATAGCCCTCGGCTTCGAGAGCGATCGAAACCGACGTCAGAATATTCCGGTCGTCGTCAACAAGCGCAATTGTCTGCATGCCGTTTATCTCCGTCATTACCGATTGCCGCCATCCCCCATCAAGAGGTGACGAGCCGCAGCTACATTCTATATAGGGCCGCGAAGCGCTTCATGAGGGTAAAGGTGGAACAAATTGTGGCAAAGATAAAGGGGGCAAGCCTGCCCAGCCTCAACGCAGTCTCGTTTCGATAGCAAAAGACAGAGGCGCATCCCATTTAAACTGAACCGATTTAAAACTAACATACCAGTTTAAAACGATTAAATATATGATATTATTGATGTTTTTAAGATTTTGCTCTTGCGTTTTTAAAACTTGGTCATTAGCGTTGACCCATAATCATCTGGCCATCCCGCTGAAGAAGGAATTGCATCATGGAGGAGCTTGGAGTGAACAATAGCCGTCTTGGGATCGAGACCATTGGCTTGGGCAAGGCCGCCAATGTCCATTATAATCTGCTGCCCGCCGCCCTTTATGAGCATGCGATCCGCAATAGCGAAGCCGTGCTGACTGCGGACGGCGCGCTTTTGGCCGAGACAGGACAGCATACGGGCCGCTCACCCAAGGACAAGTTCATCCTGCGTGACGCCAATACCGATAGCCAGATCTGGTGGGACAATAACAAGCCGATGTCGAAAGAGCATTTCGACATCCTGCATCAGGACATGCTGGCGCATGTGGCTGGCAAGACCCTGTTCGTCCAGGATCTGATTGGTGGTGCCGACGCCGCCAACGCTTTGCCAACCCGCGTGGTAACGGAACTTGCATGGCATTCGCTGTTTATCCGTAACCTGCTCATTCGTCCGGATCGCGCCGCGCTTGCCGATTTCGAAGCGAAATTCACCATTATCGACCTGCCCAGCTTCAAGGCTGATCCGGCCCGTCACGGCTGCCGGACCGAAACGGTGATCGCCTGCGACTTCACCAACAATATCGTGTTGATCGCCGGTACCTACTATGCCGGTGAAATGAAGAAGTCGGTATTCACCGCGCTGAACTACATGCTGCCTGCCAAACAGGTCATGCCAATGCACTGCTCGGCCAATGTCGGCCCGGCTGGCGATTCGGCTGTGTTCTTCGGTCTGTCCGGCACCGGCAAAACCACGCTGTCTGCCGACCCTGCCCGCACGCTGATCGGCGATGACGAACATGGTTGGGGCGAGGACGGCATCTTCAACTTCGAAGGTGGCTGCTACGCCAAGACCATCCGCCTTTCGGCAGAAGCCGAGCCGGAAATCTACGCGACCACCAAGCGGTTCGGCACGGTGCTGGAAAATGTCGTTCTGGATGAAAATCGGGTACCGGATTTCAACGATGGCTCGAAGACCGAAAACACCCGTTGCGCCTATCCGCTGAACTTCATTCCCAACGCGTCGCCCACCGGCCGCGCCGGGCATCCGAAGACCATCATCATGCTGACCGCAGATGCCTTCGGCGTCATGCCGCCGATCGCCAAGCTGACACCAGAACAGGCGATGTACCACTTCCTTTCCGGCTACACCGCGAAAGTGGCTGGCACGGAGCGCGGCGTAACCGAGCCGGAAGCAACCTTCTCGACTTGCTTCGGCGCACCGTTCATGCCGCGTCATCCGGCAGAATATGGCAATCTGCTCAAGGAGTTGATTGCCCGCCACGAAGTGGATTGCTGGCTGGTCAACACCGGCTGGACCGGCGGTGCCTACGGCGTTGGTAACCGTATGCCGATCAAGGCAACTCGGGCGCTGCTGACGGCGGCTCTCTCCGGAGAGTTGAAGAAGGTCGAGTTCCGCACCGATGCCAATTTCGGCTTCGCGGTACCGGTTTCTGTCGAAGGCGTCGATACCAGCATTCTCGACCCACGCTCGACCTGGGCAAATGGGGCTGACTATGACGCGCAGGCCAAGAAACTGGTCGGCATGTTCATCGCCAATTTCGAGAAATTCGAAGCCCATGTGGACAGCAATGTCCGCGATGCGGCTCCGGTTCTGGCTGTTGCTGCGCAGTAAACGTTTCACGTGTGACGATTTTGGAAAGCCCGGCGATGATCATCGCCGGGCTTTTTCCATGGTGCTTAGGCTCCAGGAAAACAGCCTGAGATACCAAAGAACCGAGATTTGCCTGAACTGGCGTTTTCCGCTACAGCCTCACGGCGAAAAGGCTGGACAGGACCATGGCGAGCGACCCGCTCTATATCAATGACAGGATTACGATTGCCGGTTGGGAACTGACCGAGCAATTCGTGCTGGCCGGTGGTCCGGGCGGGCAGAATGTCAACAAGGTCTCAACTGCCGTCCAATTGTTCTTTCCGCTGACAAGCTCTCCCTCGCTCCCGGACCGTATCAAGACCAATGCTATCAAATTGGCGGGCCGCCGCCTGTCAAAAGAAGGTGTGCTGTTGATCGAGGCCAGCCGCTTCCGAAGCCAGGAGCGCAATCGGGAAGATGCCCGCGAGAGGCTGAAGGAATTGCTGCGCGAAGCAGCCAAACCACCGCCGCCGCCGCGCCGGAAGACCAAACCCACCAAGGGCTCCATCGAGCGCCGGTTGAAGGCGAAGGTGGGACGCGGTGAAATCAAGAAAATGCGCGAGAAGCCGGATCAGGATTGATCGCTCTCGTCGCGCAGTAACCTCCAAGGCCAACGCCTCCTCGATTCCCTGGACTTAAACCAGACTGAACACGCGAATCAAAACCATCGGTTTGGGCCGTAAGCTGTGCAGGGTTCCAACAAACACACGGCGATTCAGCCAGTCATGGGGTCCGTCCGGTGCGGTAATATCGATATGCGAAAAAGCATATTGCGTGCCATCCGGTTGGCGGTCGATCAACACCCTGTTGTTGACGGTAATCACGGCACCGTCATCTGCCTGCAATTCATAAAGGGCGTTGAGAAGCCGCACACCGTCCTTGCGCAGCACTTGCCGGTCGGCACCGCCAGGCATGACCTTGCCCTTGATCCGCGGCCCGGCAAATTCTCCGCCGGTAATATTGATAATACGTCTGTCGCCCAGCGGAGACGCGCCGATCTCGATCGTATCTTGAAGGGTAAAAATCGCCTCATAGACGAATTCTATCCGGGGCAAAGCGATGGGAATATCTGATAGCGGACCGCCGCCGGTTTTTGTATCCGCTGCCTGTCCGCTCTGCCCTGCGGCGGTCGCGGCTATCACTGTTGCTGCCGCACCCAGAAACACACGCCTGCCGGAAACCAGCGCGGCTTTGTTGGGATCAATGAATGTCATAACTCTCCTCCCAGAGATAAAACCTTATGAAAACATCAACCTATAACAATAGATGGGCGCTTGCCCTATAATTTCCGCAGTGCCACCTGTTCAACCAGATGATTTTCTCCCTTACGCAGGATCAAATCGGCCCGGGGCCGGGTCGGCTGAATATTGTCGCGCAGATTTATCAGGTTGATGTGGCTCCAGAGATTTTCGGCAATGGTTAGAGCTTCATCTTCGCTGATCGTCGCATAACGGTGAAAGTAGGAATTCGGATCGCGGAAGGCCGTTTGCCGCAGCTTCATGAACCGTTTTACGTACCAATTATGGATCAGGCTTTCCTCGGCATCGATATAGATCGAGAAGTCGAAGAAATCCGAGACCATCGGCACGATCTTGCCATCGCGCGGCAGGTCGCGCGATTGCAGCACATTGATGCCCTCGAAAATCAGGATATCCGGCCGGTCGATGATGGTATGTTGGTCAGGCAGCACGTCATAGGTCAAATGAGAGTAGCGTGGCGCCTTGACATTCTGCTGCCCGGCCTTGATGGCCGACAGAAACCGCAGCAGGGCCGCCGTATCGTAACTCTCGGGAAACCCTTTGCGATTGAGCTTGTTGTCGCGCACCAGCGTTGCGTTCGAATACAGAAAGCCATCGGTGGTGACCAGATCAACTTTCGGGCTGGAGGGCCAGCGGGCCAAAAGCTCCTTCAGCACGCGCGCCGTGGTGGATTTTCCCACCGCCACCGATCCGGCAATACCGATGATAAACGGCGTCTTGGTCACATTGGTGCTGAGAAAGCGGTTGCGCTGCTCAAACAGCAATTGCGACGATTCGACATGCGAGGATAACAGCCGCGACAACGCCAGATAGATCCGCCGTACCTCGGCAAGATCGATCGGGTCATCGATGGATCGCAGGCGATGGACTTCGTCCAATGTCAGGGTCAGCGGTGTATCGGCCCGAAACCGCGCCCATTCCTCCGACGAAAAGAACAGATAGGGCGAGTAGCTGCCTACCTGGAAATGATCAAGGGCTTCCTCCCCCTCGGCCTGCCTGATCGCTGTCGTCATGTGTCCTACCGACTGGCCTTTTCGCTGAGGCCCGATTGGGCGGTGCGCCGTTGCAACTCTTCCATCACCGTTTCTATCGGGATATCGGCAATTTTCAATACGACCAACAGGTGATAAAGCAAATCGGCACTCTCATAGATCAGGTTGGCGCGGTCATTTTTGACCGCTGCCATCACGGCCTCGATAGCCTCTTCGCCAAGCTTCTTAGCGGCCTTGTCCTGGCCCGCTGTGACCAGCTTTGCCGTCCAGCTTTCATCCGGCGAAGCCTTGGCACGGGTGGCGACGATGGTCTCCAGATCGGACAGCGTGAATGTGGTCATGAAATTGCCCTTTCAGGCCTGGTCGAGACGCATGGGGATACCGGCATTGGCCATATGGGCCTTGGCCTCGGCTATCGAATAGGTACCGAAATGGAAAATCGACGCTGCGAGAACGGCAGTGGCGTGGCCTTGCCTGACACCCGCCACCAGATCGTCCAACGTGCCAACGCCGCCAGAGGCAATCACCGGCACCCGAACCGCATCAGCAATAGCGCGGGTCAGTTCCAAATCATAACCGCTTTTGGTGCCGTCACGATCCATCGAGGTGACCAGCAATTCGCCTGCGCCACGCTCGACCATTTTGACCGCAAATTCGACAGCGTCAATGCCGGTCGCATTGCGCCCTCCATGGGTATAAATCTCCCAGGCGCTGAGATTGTCGCCACCGCTGGCCTGGCTCCGGCGACGTTTTGCATCAATCGAAACCACAATACATTGATTGCCGAATTTATCGGCGGCTTCGGCGACAAAATCGGGATTACTCACGGCTGCCGAGTTGATTGAAACCTTATCGGCACCGGCCAGCAACAGCTTGCGAATATCGCCAACCGCCCGCACACCGCCCCCCACCGTAACCGGCATGAAGCAATGATCTGCGGTGCGGGCGACGACATCAAAAATCGTCTCGCGATTATCAGATGAGGCAGTAATGTCCAAAAAGCAAAGCTCATCGGCACCGGCTGCGTCATAGGCCTTGGCCGCTTCGACAGGATCACCGGCATCGATCAGATCGACAAAGTTCACGCCCTTGACAACGCGGCCATCTTTTACATCGAGACAAGGAATAATACGGGCCTTGAGTGTCACAGGATGGCATCCTTTTTCGCATCGGCAATCAAGGCCAGCGCTTCCGCCGGGTCGATCCGTCCATCATAAAGGGCGCGACCGGAAATTGCACCTTCCAGTTTGCGCGCATCCGGCTCCAACATCCGGCGGATATCCTCTATTGACGCCAACCCGCCAGACGCGATGACAGGGATGGAGACCGCATCCGCCAGTTCCAGTGTCGAAGCCCAGTTTATTCCGGTCAGAATGCCGTCCCGGTCGATATCCGTATAAATGATTGCCGCAACGCCTGCGCCTTCAAACTTCTTCGCTAGCTCGACCACGCCGAGTTCGGAGGCTTCCGCCCAGCCTTCCACGGCAACTTTGCCACCCTTGGCATCAATGCCAACAGCGATCTTGCCGGGGAACAACTTACAGGCCTCAATCACCAGGGCCGGATCGCGCACGGCGACCGTGCCGAGAATGACGCGCGACAGGCCATGCTGAAGCCAGGTTTCGATATGGGCAAGACTGCGGATACCACCGCCCAGCTGGACCGGATTTTTCGTGGCCTTGAGAATGGCATCCACCGCTGCACCATTGACGGTTTCACCGGCAAAAGCGCCGTTCAGGTCAACGACATGCAGCCATTCAAAGCCTTGGTCTTCAAAGGCCTTGGCCTGCGCACCGGGATCGGGATTATAGACCGTGGCTTGCTCCATATCGCCCAGCTTGAGGCGAACGCATTGGCCGTCTTTAAGGTCGATGGCAGGAAAGAGGATCATCGTATGCTATCCATCGGCACGGGCTCACGGCGCCCAATTGAGAAAATTAGAAATCAGCTGGAGGCCTAGCGTCTGGCTCTTTTCCGGATGGAATTGCGCGCCTGCCATATTGTCACGCCCCACAAAAGCAGTCATCGGGCCGCCATAGTCGGTTGTGGCAATAACCTCATCGGCATTGGTGGCCGCCAGATGGTAGGAATGGACGAAATAGGCATGCAACCCGTCATTGCCGGTGGCAATCCCGTCAAATAGCGGATGCGGACGGGTAAGTGTCAGCGTGTTCCAGCCGATCTGCGGGATCTTCAGGGCCGGATCGGAAGGGGTCATTTCCACTACATCGCCCGCAATCCAGCCGAGGCCTTCGGTCACGGTTTTTTCCAACCCGCGCGACGACATCAGCTGCATACCGACGCAGATACCAAGGAACGGTCGAGCCTTGACCTCGACCGCTTCGACCAGCGCTTCATGCATGCCAGGCACGGCATCCAAACCCCGCTTGCAATCGGCATAGGCACCGACGCCGGGCAGGACGATCCGGTCGGCGGTTGCCACCCGGTCTGCCTTGTCGGTCAGTTCGATTTCGGCATCAAGGCCGGATTCCCGGACGGCCCGCTCGAACGCCTTGGTGGCGGAGCGCAGGTTTCCCGATCCATAGTCAATAATCACAACACGCATGGAGGCTCAGATCCTCAGCTTGATCGTTTACAACATTCCCTTGGTGGACGGAATGCGGCCCGCCTGGCGCGGGTCAATTTCAGTGGCGCTGCGCAGGGCGCGGGCGACGGCCTTGAAGCAGGTTTCGGCGATATGGTGGTTATTAGCGCCGTAATGATTGAGGATATGCAGGGTAATACCGGCATTTTGCGCCAGCGCCTGAAAGAATTCCCGTACCAGTTCGGTATCGAATGTACCGATCTTCGGTGCCGAGAAAGCGACGTTCCAAACCAGAAAAGGCCGGCCTGAAACATCGATAGCCGCCTTGGTCATGGTCTCGTCCATGGCGAGATCAATCGAGGCATAGCGCACGATGCCGCGCCGGTCGCCCAATGCCTTGGAAATCGCCTGGCCGATGGCAATGCCGGTGTCTTCGACGGTGTGGTGATCATCGATATGCAGATCGCCCGTGACGTCGATATCCATATCGATCAGCGAATGGCGGCTGAGCTGGTCCAGCATATGGTCGAAGAAACCGACCCCCGTCGAAATCTTCGAGGTGCCGGTGCCGTCGATAGTGACGGAAACCGAGACCGAAGTTTCGTTGGTCTTGCGCGAAATGCTGGCGCTGCGGCTCTCTGCCATGGCCTTCTCCTTGAAAATATGCCGTTCCTTATCAGGCGGGGGTTGAAATATCCAGAAGGACGGGCCGGGTTTTTCGGTGATCCGGCGGCTTGGCCTCGCAGCCGGGCCTTGGCGTTTGCAATTGTGTTTTGGCCGCTTACATAAAGGTCAATCGAAGCGCCGGATTGGACGGCGATGGACTGGAACGGATCGATATGAGCGAACATAATCCCTATGGAACCATGCATGGCACCACGATTATCACGGTGCGCAAGGGCGGCATGGTGGTGATGGCCGGTGACGGTCAGGTCAGCCTTGGCCAGACCGTGATGAAGGGCAATGCCCGCAAGGTGCGCCGCATTGGCAAGGGCGAGGTGATCGCCGGTTTTGCTGGCGCGACGGCGGATGCCTTCACCCTGCTGGAGCGGCTGGAAAAGAAGCTGGAGCAATATCCCGGCCAGCTGATGCGCGCCGCCGTCGAGCTTGCCAAGGACTGGCGCACCGACAAATATCTGCGCAATCTGGAAGCGATGATGCTGGTGGCCGACAAGACGGTGACGCTGGCGATTACCGGCAATGGCGACGTGCTGGAACCCGAACATGGCACGATTGCCATCGGTTCCGGCGGCAATTACGCGCTGGCTGCGGCTCTGGCCTTGATGGATACCGACAAATCGGCGGAAGACGTGGCCCGCAAGGCCATGAAGATCGCCGCCGATATCTGCGTCTATACCAATGAAAACGTGCTGGTCGAAACGCTGGAAAGCGCCAACTGACCGCTCTTCTTCTCCCCTCTTCCCAGGTGTAATCTCAATGACAACTTTTTCACCCCGCGAAATCGTCTCGGAACTCGACCGCTATATCATCGGTCAGAACGATGCAAAGCGTGCCGTGGCGATTGCGCTGCGCAACCGCTGGCGCCGCCAGCAGCTCGATGAGAGCCTGCGCGACGAAGTCATGCCCAAGAACATCCTGATGATCGGCCCGACCGGCGTCGGCAAGACCGAAATTTCCCGGCGCCTCGCCAAACTGGCTGGCGCACCCTTTATCAAGGTCGAGGCCACAAAATTCACCGAGGTCGGCTATGTCGGCCGCGACGTGGAACAAATCATCCGCGATCTCGTGGAAATCGGCATCGGCCTGATCAAGGAAAAAAAGCGGCTGGAGGTGGAAGCCAAGGCCCATGCCGGTGCCGAAGAGCGGGTGCTGGATGCGCTGGTCGGCGCCACCGCTTCGCCCGCGACCCGTGATAGCTTCCGCAAGAAACTGCGGGCCGGAGAGCTGGACGACAAGGAAATCGATATCGAGGTTGCAGAGACAAGCTCCGGCATGCCGGGCTTTGAAATTCCCGGCATGCCGGGGGCCAATGTCGGCATTCTCAACCTGTCCGACATGTTTGGCAAAGCGATGGGCGGCCGCACCAAGAAGGTCCGCACCACCGTCAAGACTTCTTACGCCGATCTGATCCGTGACGAATCCGACAAGCTGATCGACAATGAAGTGATCCAGCGCGAGGCGGTGAAATCCGTTGAAAACGACGGCATCGTCTTCCTCGACGAAATCGACAAGATCGCCAACCGGGAAGGCGCCATGGGCGCCGGTGTCTCCCGCGAAGGCGTGCAGCGCGACCTTCTGCCCCTGGTGGAAGGCACCACGGTTGCCACCAAATATGGGCCGGTGAAAACCGACCATATCCTGTTTATCGCATCGGGGGCTTTCCATGTCTCCAAACCATCCGACCTGCTGCCGGAATTGCAGGGCCGGTTGCCGATTCGCGTTGAGCTAAAGGCGCTGACCAAGGAGGATTTTCGCCGGATTCTGACGGAAACCGAGGCCAGCCTCATTCGTCAATACATCGCGCTGATGGCCACTGAACAGCTGGATCTCGAATTTACCGAGGATGCCATTGATGCGCTGGCGGATGTTGCCGTCAACCTCAACAGCTCGATTGAAAATATCGGCGCGCGGCGTTTGCAGACGGTGATGGAGCGGGTTCTCGACGACATTTCCTTCAACGCGCCGGATCGCGGCGGGGCGAAAGTGATGATCGATTCGGCCTATGTGCGCGAGCATGTCGGCGAAATCGCTGCCGATGCGGATCTGTCGCGCTATATTCTGTGATGTTTTCGCACCGGAATGGGGTGAAATCGGCAAATCACCGCCCTAATTCGGCCTTGTGACCGGTCGACAGTCGACAGCAGCGGCCCTCCCTCTATAAGGAGGGCCGCTCGCCGTAATAGGGCAAGGCGGTATCGGGTTGGTGAAACATCGTTCCGATCTGCAATATATACGGGATGGAAATGGTGCGTCGCTTAGCTCTGGTCTTTATTCTCTCGGTTTCATGTGCTTTTTCCGCTGCCTTCGTGCCGGAAATCCAGGCTGCCGAGGTGCGAATGGTGCCTGCGGGCAATCGCAATGCTGAACAGCCGTCGATTCCCGGCGCATCGAAGCAGCGCACCAAGGAAACCAAGACCACCTTCGATCTGAAATACGAGAAGATTCGCGATCTGCTCATCAAGGACCGCCAGTTGATCGGCAAGATCAAGAAAACCGCGGCAGCCTATGATATCGATCCGATCCACATCGTTGGCGCGCTGGTCGGTGAGCATACCTATAATGTCGATGCCTATGACACATTGCAGAGTTACTATGTGAAGGCCGCTTCCTATGCCGGTCACACGTTTCGCTTTGCCTATGATGGCGAGGATGTCGATGATTTCGTCGCCCGCCCGGAATTTGCCGCCTGCGCCGACTTGAAGGATTCGGCAAAACTCTGGACCTGCCGGGAAAATGTCTGGGAAGACAAATTCCAGGGCAAGCGGGTCGGCAACAAGAGCTTTCCCAATAATCGCTTCAGCGCGGTGTTTTTCCAGCCTTTCTATGCCGGGCAAACCTTTGGCCTTGGCCAGATCAATCCGCTGACGGCATTGATGCTGACCGATATGGTCCACAAGACATCTGGCTATCCCAAGCTGGACGAGAACGATGCGGCAGGGCTCTATAAGGCCATCATGGATCCGGATACCTCACTCGCCTATATCGCCGCGATCATCCGCAAATCCATCGATGACTATAAAACCTATGCCAATGTGGATATTTCCAACAATCCGGGCCTGACGGCGACGCTTTACAATGTCGGGAATTCCGAGGCGCGCGCCCGGGCGCTGGGACGGCGCGGCGGCCTGCCGGAAGAAAATTACTATGGCTGGCTGGTCAATGACCGGCTGAAAGAACTTGAAGGCCTGCTCTAGGCCCTGTGGGGCCTCATTTGTGTAATGTCCTCTGTAAGCTTAAGCATTTCAATCGCATGGCTATACGAAGCGACAATCGGCACTGCGCTATACCGTTTTGTGTTGGCTGACGCCCGACTATTGCATGCGCTTTAAGTTGAATTCCGCATAATAACCATCATATATGTGACAACAGGATTTCTCCAAGGAGCAGCCAATGGCTACGGTAAAAGTTGATGCAAACAATTTCGAAGCGGAAGTTCTACAGTCTGTAGAGCCTGTCGTGGTGGACTTCTGGGCCGAATGGTGTGGCCCCTGCAAGATGATCGCCCCCAGCCTGGATGAAATCTCCACGGAACTGGCCGGCAAGGTCAAGATCGCCAAGCTCAACATTGACGAAAACCCAGAACTCGCCGCCAAATTCGGCGTCCGCTCTATTCCCACCCTCGCCATGTTCAAGGGCGGCGAAGTAGCCGATATCAAAGTCGGTGCCGCCCCGAAGACGGCCCTGTCCAGCTGGATCGCTGGCGCTGCTTGAGTGGTGTGTGAGAATTTTGAATGCGAAAAGCCCGGTTTTTCCGGGCTTTTTTGTTGGGGTTTTAAATTCTTAAGTCAGGCGGGATAGCGCCGTGCCATTGGCGGTTGAACACCATTTCGGAAATTCCGGTCCGACATTTGTCTGACAATCTCTGACACAATGTATTGAGCGCCCATCACAAGATGACCGACCTCTCTTCGATTAGGTTGTGTGGCCGAGTATCGGTTCGGCACATAAGGAGGCTGTTTCGCAATCACTCGATTCACACGAGCACCATCGAATTTGCTCCAACCAGCCTGCACGAAGTCGGCAATCTTAGCATTGTTGTGGTTGAACTGCATTTTAATCTCAAGCTCATTTAGGCCCAGCGCCGCCGCGCCGGATTTTAACGCCAATTCGGTGGCAAGGAGTGAACTCTGCACGGCTCCCCTATAATCATAACCACCTGTTAAAACAGCAGAGGCAGAATGTAGGTGTAGCCGCGAAAGTCCAACGTAGCGAACAACAAGCTCGTTTTTGACGAACGGTTCCTTCAATTCCTGCGTTCCGTATTGGACGTCGGCTATGTCTGAAAACTGATCGAAAAAAGTCTCGACCTCCTCTTGTTCGGTTTGGATAATTCGAAGTTGAACAGGAGTAAGGTCTACAAATTCAAAAGGGTTTATAACGGCTTGCCCAAACACATGCGGAACGCCGACACGTGCGAAGATGTCCCGGTACATGAAAACGCCAATGTGGCCTCCCATTGCAATATCCTGCTTACGGTAAATCGACGCAAAAGCACCTTCAATTCGTTGGAGGATTTCAGACTTTCCGTGTCCGGCAATCACGTAATCGCCGCCATAACCAAGCTTTTTCATAACCGCTATAGGCACACTCTCGTAACGTTGCTTTATGTCTTCTCCTGCATCAAATAGTTCTTTGTCAGTTGTCCCGACCAAATAAAGCAGTTTCTCATATGTGCTATCGTGTATCTTCATAGCAAAAAAATAGCACACTAGACGTGTATTTAAATAAATTTTCCATCATAAGTTTCGTGTATTTTTTACAAAAAATATTAAGGGTTGCGCAGAGTTAGAGTAAAAAATCCCCGCCTTGTGCGGATCAAGGCGCTCGTTTGCCAACAATAGCCGCTAGCATCTCAACATAAATATACCCACAGCCCGGTCGTGCTACCTATCTCCTTGCAGCCAAACGTCAGCACCATGCTCTTTCGTAAGATCATTCTGACCTCACCTCCCCCTGCGGCCACCGTCTCAACGCCTCTCGCCCCGCATCCGTCAACCCATAAACGCCGCGCCCAACCCGCTCAAACCAACCATAGACATTGGACAGCAAAATCTTGCCCGCATCCGGGACCGCTTTGCGCACATCGCCAACCCGCATCGGCCCAGCGACAAGAATTGCGGCACAGGAAAGGGCGTTTTGGCGGTAGGCGGTCATCACAGGTATCCGGGTGCTGCCACCAAGGGCGGGGTCGCCGCGCCGGGTCTGGTGTTCGCGCATTAGGCGTGAGCGTCGTTTCGGATTGGTGCGTGGCATGGGCGAGACGGAGCCAACGATGATGCTGACGTCGCCGGTGGCGGAGACGCCGAGCATGCCGATGCCGAGACGGCGGCAGAGGTCGCGGTAGCGCTTGTCGGCCTCCCGCCCCCTGCCCTTGGCCGAGATTTTCGCGGCAATCCAGACCTCGTCGGATATGGCTGCCCGGTCCACGGCCTGGAGGATGAGTTCCAGATTGAAACTCAGTTTCAGTTCGCAGATCACCACGACGGATGGATCGTCGGCACTCAGGCCAACGAGATCGCAGCCGCCGATTTCGCCTTTGACGGTATAGCCTGCTTTTTCGAGAAACGATTTCACGGGTAGATAAAGGGATGTTTCCATAGGGGATAGCATACCAGAGTATTTCCAGGAAATTGCGTAACGGTTTCCGTCCGGAAAGGCGTAAAAACAATAGGATAGAGTGCGTCAGTTTTTCATGAGACAGGACACAACAATTTAGCTCAGCGTGTTTGGCTTCCCCCTCACCCCTCCTCCGCTTTGCTCGGCGGACCTCTCCCCGCTGGGGAGAGGAGATCCGAAACGCTGCGGTTCTTTCCCTCTTCTCCCCAGCGGGGAGAAGGTGGCGGCAGAGGCAAGAGGGGGCGGCGAAGCCGAAAACAGCTGGTCGCGGACTATGTTTCCATGAAAAACTGAACGCTCTAATATGGAGACGCATCCGACCACCCTATACCGCAATGGCGGGAACACCATGATTCGATGGCTGACCGTCACCCTGTTCCAAGGTAGCCGCAGCACTTGGGTCGAATTACCAATCTGCCCTATCTCGGCGGCGTGCCATTATCCGCCAACACATTGCCGACCACGTAAAGCGACCCACCAATCAGGATTCGCGGTGCAATCTCTTCTGCATTAACCCGGCTACGAATTGCCTCCAGCGCTTCCGCGACCGACGAGACCGGTTCTGCGGGAATTCCGGCATCGTAGGCAGAGCTGGCCAGCGCCACTGGGTCTAAGGCGGCGTCGGTGCCGCGGATTGGCACGGTGAAGGCCTGGATGGCCAGGCCTTCAAACGCTTTGAAATAGCCAAGCGGATCCTTGGTGTTGAGCATGCCAGTAATCAGGTAGAGCGGGCGGGACTGGCGCTCTTCAAAGCCCGCCATGGCCTCGGCAATCACCTCTCCGGCACCGGGATTATGGCCGCCATCCACCCAGATTTCGGCGCCCTTCGGCGCATGGGCCAGCAATGCGCCTTCCGTCAGTCTTTGCAGGCGGCCCGGCCATTCGACGCTGTGCATCGCCGCTTCGGCCATGGCTTCGGTGACAGTGAAGCCAGCCGAGCGCACGGCGCGGATGGCTGCTGCGGCATTGGCGAACTGGTGGCGGCCCGGAAGTTTTGGCAGGGGCAGATCCATCAGGCCAGTTTCATCCTGATAGACCAGCCGCCCATGTTCCTCGAACGCCAGATAATCCTGGCCGAACACCGAGAGCGGACAGCCCAATCGCTCGGCAATATCCACCAGCGCCTCGCGGGCAGCGGCAAATTCCTGGTGGCCGATCACCACCGGTCGCCGTCTTTTCATGATCCCGGCTTTCTCAGCGGCAATCAGTTCCACTCGGTCGCCCAGATAGGCCTGATGGTCAAAAGAGATCGGCATGATGACGGAGACAGCGGGCCGATCCACCACATTGGTGCAATCCAGCCGCCCACCCATGCCGACTTCCATGATGACCGCATCGGCGGGAATTTCAGAAAACAGCAGGAAAGCGGCAGCCGTCAAAATTTCAAAAACGGTGATGTGCTGGCCCGCATTGGCGACAGCCACCCGTCTCAAGGCATCGGCCAGCAATCCATCGTCAACGATCTGCCCTTTGCCGCCTTTAACGCCAATCCGGTAGCGCTCGTGCCAATTGACCAAATGCGGGGAGGTGTGGACATGAACGGCAAGGCCGCCAGCTTCCAGCAGCGCCCGGGAAAAGGCGCTGACGGAGCCTTTGCCATTGGTGCCAGCCACATGGATGACCGGCGGCAATCTGTCCTGTGGATTGCCCAGCACTTCGAGCAAGCGCCGCATCCGCTCCAGGGTCATATCAAAACCCTTGGGATGCAACTGCATCAATTCATTGATGACCTGTTCAGCCTGGCTCAGCGTATTCTCTATCATGGGGCGGTTCCAGGCTTGCAAGTCGTTTTAAGGGCCGGAAACAGTAAACTGCTCCCGGCTTTAAGCATGTCATCCGGCACATGCCGTCAGTATATCATCCAAGGCGATCAAGCGGAAACGGCGCGCGAAGCCTCGATGACCGACAAGGTCTTGTCATCATTGGCACCAACCACCGTTGCAGGCTGCCGGGTCAGGATTTTCAGAGTACGAGCCAGGGTCGCTGGAATATCGTGACGCTTGACCACCATATCGACCATGCCGTGCTCCAGCAGATATTCCGAGGTCTGGAAGCCCTCCGGCAGCTTTTCGCGGATGGTCTGCTCGATCACACGCTTACCGGCAAAGCAGATTTCAGCACCCGGCTCAGCGATATGCAGATCGCCGAGCATGGCATAGGAAGCCGTGACCCCGCCCGTGGTCGGATTGGTCAGCACAACGATGTAAGGCAGGCCCGCTTCCTTCAACATATCGACGGCAACCGTGGTGCGCGGCAATTGCATCAACGACAGGATGCCTTCCTGCATGCGGGCGCCGCCCGAAGCCGGGAACATCACCAGCGGGCATTTCTCCGCAATGGCACGCTCGAACGCCTTGACGATGGCTTCACCGGCAGCAATGCCGAGCGACCCGCCCATGAAGTTGAATTCATGCACGACGGCCACCAGCTTCAGGCCCTCGACCGTGCCGAGACCGGCGACAATCGTGTCTTCCTGCTCGGTCTTGGTGCGGCTATCCTTCAGGCGGTCGCTGTATTTCTTCGAATCGCGGAACTTCAGGGGGTCCTGCGCCACTTTCGGCTGGGCAAATGCTTCGTACTTGCCACCATCAAACAGGTCGGCCAGCCGCGCCTTGGCAGGCATTTTCATATGATAGCCGGAGGCGGGAACAACCCATTTGTTCTCTTCCAGATCCTTATGAAAGACCATTTCGCCGGTTTCGGGGCACTTGATCCAGAGATTGTCCGGAACATCGCGACGGCCCAGCATGGAATTGATGCGGGGGCGAACGTAATTGGTAATCCAGTTCACTTTGAATACTCCTTGATCGAGCACTTCCGGGATCGGCGGGCCGGCATCCGAAAAGGCTGAAAACAGACAATCAGGAAGAGGTAGAGCCCGTTCGGGCTCCGCGTCTTCCAAGGCAATAGCCCATTTTAGAAGGACTATTGCGCAGCCGCAAGCCGGGCGGTCTGGACGCCGCTTGCCAGCCCACGCACTAGGGTTACCACCGATTGCACGGTATCCGCCGTTGCCTTATCATCCTTGGTCAGGCTGAGTGCGACCTGATTGACGATGGCCGTACCAACCACGACGCCATCGGCGCTGGCGCCAATCAGCCTTGCATGTTCCGCCGTCTTCACGCCGAAGCCAACGCAGATCGGCAGATCGGTATGGGCTTTGATCCGTCCGACAGCACCGGCAACCTTGGACGGATCGGGCAAAGCCGAGCCGGTAATGCCGTTCATAGACACATAATAGACGAATCCAGAGGTGTTTTGCAGCACCATCGGCAAGCGCTTCTCATCCGTGGTCGGTGTCGCCAGACGGATGAAATTGATGTCGCGCTGGCGGGCGGGCAGGCACAATTCATCATCCATTTCCGGTGGAAGATCGACGACGATCAAGCCATCAATGCCCGCTTCCAACGCGTCATCCAGAAATTTTTCGACGCCGTAGACGTAGATCGGATTGTAATACCCCATCATGACGATCGGCGTAGCCTGATCGTCCTTGCGGAATTCCCGCGCCATATCCAGGGTTTTTACCAGGGTCTGCCCGGCCTTCAGAGCGCGCTGACCGGCCATTTGGATGGCTGGACCATCCGCCATCGGGTCGGAAAACGGCATTCCCAGCTCGATCACATCAGCACCGGCCCCCGGCAAGGCCTTCATGATGGCGACCGACGTTTCGAAATCCGGATCGCCGCCCATGAAATAAGTGACGAGAGCCGGACGGCCCTCTTCCTTCAGATCGGCGAACCGCTTGTCCATACGCTGCGTCATATCAGAGCCCCATTCCCAGAATCTTGCCGACTGTGAAGATGTCCTTATCACCGCGCCCGCAGAGGTTCATCAGGATGATCTCGTCCTTGCCCATTTTCGGAGCGCGCTTCATCACTTCGGCCAGGGCGTGGCTGGGTTCGAGAGCCGGAATAATGCCTTCCGTACGGGTCAGAAGCTGGAAAGCCTCAAGCGCTTCGGTATCCATGATCGGCACATATTCAACGCGGCCCATATCCTTCAACCAGGAATGCTCAGGACCGATACCCGGGTAATCAAGCCCGGCGGAAATCGAATGGCCATCCTTGATCTGTCCATCGCTGTCTTGCAGCAGATAGGTGCGGTTGCCATGCAGGACGCCAGGGGTTCCAGCAGTCAGCGAGGCGCAATGTTCATTGCCATCAAGCCCTTTGCCGCCAGCTTCGACGCCGATCATCCGTACGCTCTCATCGTCCAGAAACGGATGGAACAGGCCGATCGCGTTGGACCCACCACCGACAGCAGCCACAAGCATATCCGGCAGGCGGCCTTCGGCAGCCATCATCTGGTCGCGGGATTCCTTGCCGATCACCGACTGGAACTCGCGGACCATTTCCGGATAGGGATGCGGACCGGCAGCCGTGCCAATCATGTAATAGGTTTCATCGACATTGGTGACCCAGTCGCGCAGGGCCTCGTTCATCGCATCCTTCAAGGTGCCATGCCCTGAACTCACCGGGCGAACTTCCGCGCCGAGCAGCTTCATGCGGAACACGTTCGGTGCCTGGCGCTCCACATCGGTGGCGCCCATATAGACGATGCAGGGCAGGCCGAAGCGGGCTGCGACCGTGGCCGAGGCCACGCCGTGCTGACCGGCACCGGTCTCGGCGATGATCCGGGTCTTGCCCATGCGCTTGGCCAGCAAGATCTGACCGAGACAATTGTTGATCTTGTGCGAACCGGTATGGTTCAACTCATCGCGCTTGAAATAGATCTTGGCGCCACCAAGCTCCGCCGTCAGCCGCTCGGCAAAATAGAGCGGGCTCGGACGCCCGGTATAATGAGTGTTGAGGTGATCGAGTTCAGCCTTGAAGCTGGGGTCGGTCTTGGCCTTTTCCCATTCCGCCTGCAGATCGAGGATCAGCGGCATCAAGGTTTCGGCCACGAAGCGGCCTCCGAAAATGCCGAAACGGCCATCTTCATCCGGCCCGGACCGGAAGGAATTCGGGATTGGGTTCTGGTTCACTGTACACTCCCTGAAACCGGCGCTGTGGCCGTTGCCAGCCTGACGGCGGCGAAGAACTGATCCATCCGTTCGAGATCCTTGACGCCTGGCGCGCTTTCGACGCCGGAAGATACATCCAGGCCTCGCGCTCCCGTCTCGGCAAGGGCTTGCCCGACATTGTCCTTGTTGAGCCCACCCGAAAGCATGTAATCGACGTCTGCGTCAAGATCGCGCAGCAGACGCCAATCAAAGGTGACACCATTGCCGCCCGGCAGATCGGAGCCTTCAGGCGCCTTGGCATCCAGCAGAAAACGGTCTGCTATCCCTATATAGGCATCAATCTGCAAAAGATCAGCGGGTTCGCGGATGGAAAACACCTTCATGACAGGAAGACCGTAGAGCGCCTTGATGGTCAGCACCTGTTCCGGGCTTTCATGGCCATGCAATTGCAGGATATCCGGCTTCAGCAGATAGACGATATCATCAAGGTCATCGGTGTCCGCATCGACGGTGACGGCAACGATCTTTGCCCTGCCTCGCGCCTTTTCGGCAATGCGTCCGGCGATATCGGGTTCGATATGTCTTGGGCTTTTCTCAAAGAAGATGAAGCCGACATGGGTGGCGCCAAGGGTGACAGCCTTTTCGACGGCTTCCTCGGTCTTCAATCCACAAATTTTGACATCAGGTTTCATGTCAGCGAAGTGACATGAAATCGCCGCGGAGTCGAGCCAAATCAGTCAAAATCGAGGGCATGCAATTCCGATCCATGCCGCTTCAACCAGGTCTTGGCCTCATCCATGCCCGGGCAAAGACGTTTGCACAGCGCCCAGAATTGCGGGCCATGGTTCATTTCCTTCAAATGCGCCACCTCATGGGCAGCGAGATAGTCGATCACCGAGGGGGGCGCCATGACAATGCGCCAGGAAAAGCTTAAATTCCCCTCCCAGGAGCAAGAGCCCCAACGGCTTCGGGTGTCCTTCAGGGCCAGGCTTTTTGCCGGTTTTCCAAGTCGCCCGGTATGAATGGCGACCAGCCGCTCCAGATCAAGCCGTGCTTCCTTTTTCAGAAAAGCCGACAGCCGGCGACCGGCATGTTCCGGCAGGCCGCTGATGCGGATCACCGGCTCACCATCCTCTACCGCCGTCTGGCTGATACCGCGCAGCTGACCGGTATGCACAATACGATGTGCAACGCCGCGCAGCGAGATCATGCCCCCTGCCCTGACTTTCGTATCATCGGAAAAGCGTGCCAGTTTGTTTTCCAGCCAGCCGCGATGCCGCTCGATAAAATCGTTGACGTCGCCTTTACGCACCCCTTTGGGAATGGTCATTTTCAGGCCCCGACCACCGGGCTCGATCCGCAGGGTAATGCGGGTGGCGCGCAGGTTTTCGCGAATGGCAAGCGGCACCGCACGCCCGGCCACGATCAACTCGCGGCTTTCCGGAACTTTCGGCTTTTTCACCGCTGTGGTCGGACTTCGCAAAAACAAGGGAAACATCTGGGTCTTTTACCTGATTCGCTCCAGTCTTGGCCTTATATCACTGATCTAGAGCTCATAAAAAAGGCCGAGATCCAAAAGGACCTCGGCCTTTATCGAAATACATGATGATCAGTCCTGAGTGAAGGTCTGGACATCGCTGCCGCGCTCATCCCGGCGGTTGGCATTACGCTGGTTCATGAAGCGGTTGAATTCATCCTGATCCTTGGCGCGCTGCAATTCCAGGACATAGGCCTCGAATTCCTCACGCATTTCTTCAAGCTTGCGACGTTCCTGCTCGATGCGCTCCAGTTCTGCGACACGCCATTCATCGAAGGCGAGGTTACCACTGGAAGCGCTAAAGCGGTTGCGATTGCGTGAGCGGCGGCTGCCGCAGCATTTTGAAAACATGGCGTCCATAGCCTCATTTGCGTTCCGTTTCGATGTGCGGAAGCGATCGCCCCATAAAATATAGGCAAGCATGGCAAGGCCAAGCGGCCAGAAGATCACGAAGCCGAGCACCATCATGGCAATCGTCGCAGGCGTCCAGCCTGGACGCAGCAATGCTGATTGGTTCATTCCATTATCCTCGTTATGTCCGGCAAGCACCATGCGACCGGACATATTCGAGATGGGAATGGCGGGTACAACCTTCAAGCGTGCGTCATTCGCAATTTGCTAAATCACTCGAAAAATTCGGGAAATTCGATTTTCCCTCAGGCCGACTTTCCACCCTTGATAACGCGCTTCACCATCGTTGCCCGCTTTGCTGCCGAGGTCGGTTGATTGGAATGCTGCTTGGCAAAAGCAACGATGCGCGGCGCAATCTCGCGACGGAACCGAGACCCGGTGAAGACGCCGTAATGGCCGACATCCGGCTGCATGTAATGCATGCGCTTGTCATCGGCGAGATTGGTGCAGAGCGTTTGTGCCGCCTTTGTCTGGCCGACGCCGGAAATATCGTCGTTCTCGCCTTCGACCGTCAAAAGAGCCACATTGCGGATGGCGCCGCAATCGACCGGTTTGCCACGATGCATCAGCTCGCCCTTCGGCAGGGCATGCCGCATGAACACGGCTTCTACCGTTTGCAGATAGAACTCAGCGGTCAGATCCATAACCGACAGATATTCATCATAGAATTCCCGGTGCTTTTCGGCGGAATCGCCGTTGTTCTTCACCAGATGCACATAGAAATCTTTCTGGGCAATCATATGCCGATCGAGATTCATCGACATGAATCCTGAAAGCTGAAGGAAGCCCGGATAAACGGGCCGCAGGAAACCCGGCTGTGGCCAAGGAACGTTCATGATGACGTTTTCCTCAAACCACTCAATCGGCTTGTTCTTGGCCAGCTCATTAACGGCTGTCGGATTGATGCGCGTATCGATCGGGCCACCCATCAATGTCATGGAGGACGGCACGAATTCATCGTTTTCTGCCTCCATCCGGGCCACGGCCGCCAGTACGGGAACGGAGGGCTGGCAGACGGCGACGAGATTGGTGTTTGGGCCGAGATGATGCAGGATCTCAATCACGTAATCGACATAGTCATCGAAGTCGAAAGTTCCGTCCGTCATCGGCACCATGCGGGCATCGATCCAGTCGGTAATATAAACATCGGCACTCGGCAGCAATGCCTCGACCGTGCCGCGCAGCAAGGTGGCGTAATGGCCTGACATCGGCGCGACGATCAGGATTTTTGGGTCGTCACTCCGGGGCTGGGTCAGGCTCCGGTTGAAATGAATGAGATTGCAGAACGGCTTGGACCACGTGATTTCCTCGGTGATCTTCACCGGCGATCCGTCGATCACCGTGGTCGGAAGACCGAATTCGGGCTTGCCATAGCGCCGCGTGTTGCGCTCGATCACCTCGAAGCCTGCGGCCATTGTCCGGCCGATAACAGTATGGGTCAGCGGGTTTAGCGGATTGCGGAAGGCCAGACGCATGGCATCTGCCGTGGCACGCAAAGGAGCCATGGCTGCGTGATTCATTTCATACAGTTGATAAAACATCGATGCGATCCGCCTCTTCCCTGTTGTCACTCATCCAAAGCTAAACTGGACCAGTCGAGCCAAGGTTCCGGCCGGAGTTCAAAGGGGTAAAGAAATTGCTTAGCTCCACCACTATCCAACCTTTGACCAGATAGTATGCACAGAAACCTTTATACTTCATAGATTTTATTGCGCGAATCCGCCCATGGGATTTCACACCTTGACAAAGGAGTGATGGAGCTTTCCGGTGCGTTTCGGCCTTGGTTGCCACACCTTGCCGGTTGCGGCCACACACCCTATGTGCCGCGAAGAGGTTTGGTCAGGTGTTTCGCAACTCTGCCGTAAAATCAGTGACAATGTCTCGGGATACATATGCTGATCGCAATGATGCGACCCCTGTGCCGCCTTGTTTCGAGACTCCCACATTTTTGAGGTTTGATAATGACAAGCAGCAATCATCGTAACGCCACCCATGACATTCACCCGATCTTCCTCGATCGCTGGTCGCCCCGCGCCTTCACAGGCGAGACCATGAGCAAAACCGAATTGCTGACCATCCTTGAAGCGGCGCATTGGGCGCCGTCGGCTTTTAACTACCAGCCCTGGCGCTTCGTCTATGCCTTGAAGGGCGACGAACATTTCGATGCCCTGCTGGGTGCCTTGATTGAATTCAACCAAGGCTGGGCCAAGAATGCCTCCGCTCTGGTTTTCGTCATTTCCGATACGCTGAGCCGCGCGCCCGATGGCTCCGCGCCGAAGCCTTCGCGCAGCCACAGCTTCGATGCCGGCGCCGCCTGGGGTTATCTGGCACTCCAGGCCATCCATTCCGGCTTCCATGCCCATGGCATGACCGGCGTGGATTTCGACAAGGCTGCCAATGTGCTTGGTGTTCCCGCCGATTTCCATATCGAGGCCGCCGTTGCGATTGGCAAGCTGGGGGATAAATCGATCCTGCCTGAAGGCTTGCAGGCAAAGGAAGTGCCCAATGACCGCAAACCACTGGAAACCGTGGTTTTCGAAGGCAAATTCAAGGCCTGAATGGCTATTCGGAAGGGTCAGTGAAATGATCCTTCTCTTATCGCACCGTCCACCAAAGAGGCCTGTGCGGTGCTGTGAGGCCGAATGTTTCACGTGAGTCACGAAAAAGGCCGTGCTTTTTACAAAGCACGGCCTTTTTATTTTGCTATCTGTGAGGTCCGTCAAATGTCCAGATTGGCGACATTTAGGGCGTTTTCCTGGATGAAATCGCGGCGTGGTTCCACCTCATCGCCCATAAGGCGGGAGAACAGGCTATCGGCATCGGTGGCGTCATTGACCCGAACCTGCAACAGCGAGCGTACATTCGGATCGAGCGTGGTTTCCCACAGCTGCTCGGCATTCATCTCGCCAAGACCCTTATAGCGCTGCATGGACAGGCCCTTGCGACCGAAGGAGAACACGGCATCCAGCAGGTTGCGCGGACCGGAAATGGTCTGCTGACCATCCTTGCGGGTCAGGACTGGCGGTTGGCCATAGATATCGTTCAAGCGGGTGGCGAGCTGGTCGATATGGCGGGCGTCGGAGGAACCGATCAGCGCCACATCCAGCGCCGCCACTTCCTTGACACCACGCACCATGCGCTCGAAGCGCAAGCCGCCCTCTTCCGTCACAAAACCTTCCCAGCCCCGTTCGGTTTCCTCGGCGATCAGGTCGAGACGCTTGGCGACTTCCGCCGCCGTCTGCTCGGCCCGTTCGCGGTTGGCGGTCAGTTCGTGATTCAATGCACCGACGACGGCGGCCTGTTCCACGACATTGCGATTGTAACGGGAATGCAAGCCATCGATCAGGCTGCGAAGGCGTAGCGCGTCCTGCACCACTTCACGCAGATCCTGTCCGGCGCGCACTTCGCCGCTGCCGAGCTTCAGCGATGCATCGTCCAGGCCCATGCCAATCAGATATTCTTCCAGCGCCTTTTCATCCTTCAGATACTGAATGGATTTGCCGCGCGTCACCTTATAGAGCGGCGGCTGGGCGATATAGAGATGGCCGCGCTCGATCAGTTCCGGCATCTGGCGGAAGAAGAAGGTCAGCAGCAATGTGCGAATATGAGCGCCGTCGACGTCAGCATCGGTCATGATGATGATCTTGTGATAGCGCAGCTTGTCGGCATTGAACTCGTCCTTGCCGATGGACGTGCCGAGCGCGGTAATCAGCGTGCCGATTTCCTGGCTGGACAGCATCTTGTCGAAACGGGCGCGTTCCACATTAAGGATCTTACCGCGCAGGGGCAGGATCGCCTGGCGCTCACGCGAACGGCCTTGCTTGGCGGAACCACCAGCCGAGTCACCCTCGACGAGGAAGAGTTCGGATTTGGCCGGATCACGCTCGGAGCAGTCGGCAAGCTTGCCGGGCAGCGAGGCAATATCCAATGCACCTTTGCGGCGGGTCAGTTCGCGCGCCTTGCGGGCGGCTTCGCGGGCGACGGCAGCTTCTACAACCTTGCCCACCAAGATCTTCGCTTCAGTCGGATGTTCCTCGAACCAGGTGCTGAGCGCTTCGTTGACCAGGCTTTCGACCACGGGCCGGACTTCCGACGAAACCAGCTTGTCCTTGGTCTGCGACGAGAATTTCGGATCGGGTACTTTGACGGACAAAACAGCCGACAAGCCTTCACGGCAGTCTTCGCCCTGAAGTGTGACCTTTTCCTTTTTGGTAATGCCGGAACTGTCGGCATAGGAGGTAATCTGGCGGGTCAGCGCACCGCGGAACCCGGCCATATGCGTGCCGCCATCGCGCTGGGGAATGTTGTTCGTGAAACACAGCACATTTTCATGATAACTGTCGTTCCACCACATCGCCACTTCGACGGTAATGCCATCCTTCTCACCACGAATGGCGACAGGATTGCTGACCAGCGGCTTTTTCGAACGATCGAGATAACGCACGAAGGCTTCAAGGCCTCCGTCGTACAGCATTTCTTCCTGGCGGATGTCGGACTTGCGTTTGTCGGTCAGCAAAATGCGGACGCCGGAATTGAGGAAGGCGAGCTCGCGCAGGCGATGCTCCAGCGTTCCATAGTCGAACTCGACCTGGGTGAAGGTTTCTGTGCTGGGCAGAAAGGTGATCTCCGTACCGGAGCGACCTTGATAATCGCCAGTCACGGCCAGCGGCGCATCGGCAACGCCATGGGTGAAGCTCATTTCATGAACCTTGCCATGGCGGCGGATCTTCATGGAAAGCTTGACGGACAGCGCATTGACCACAGAGACGCCAACGCCGTGCAGACCGCCGGAGACCTTGTAGGAATTCTGGTCGAACTTACCACCGGCATGAAGCTGGGTCATGATGACTTCGGCGGCCGAAATGCCTTCGCCGGTATGGATGTCGGTGGGAATACCACGACCGTTGTCGGTCACGGTCACCGATCCATCGGCGTTCAGCGTTACCGTGACAATATCGGCGTGACCGGCAAGCGCCTCGTCAATGGCGTTGTCGACGACTTCATAGACCATATGATGCAGGCCGGACCCATCATCCGTATCACCGATATACATGCCGGGACGTTTGCGGACAGCATCGAGGCCTTTCAGCACCTTGATGGAGTCAGCACTATAGGCAGTGCTGGCGGCATTTGCTTCATCGGTTGTTTCAGTCATTCAGCGATCTTTCCAGTGTCATAAGCAATATGCGTGGCCACGACAAAAATTATGGCGAATCACACACGTTGGCACTTTCCGACTATAGGGATTTTGCGGCGACTTCCAAATCGCAGCCATGAAATTCAGCAGGCTTCCACGGGATTTCCAGGGTTTTGACGGTCCCGCTCGCTTCTGCTCAGGAGTGCGTTGAGATCTTCTATCACATCGGGCGACAAGGTGCGAATCATCCCTGCAAGCCGGTTGGCAAAAGCGGTATGGGCAGCAGGCAGACCAGCGGTATCCAGCGTCACCCGGGGATGGGAAAGGCCCGCTACGGCAAACAGGTCATCGGCCTCATCCCAGATGATGTTGAAATAGCCGGCGATGCGTTGCAAGAGGTCGAAGCTCGGCTTGCCACGCCGTCCGTGTTCGAGCGCCGAAAGATAGGCTGGGGTCACCCCAATCGCCTTGGCCATGTCTTTCTGGCTCACACCCTTACGCTCCCGAAGTCCACGCACCGCATCGCCGAAGGGGGTCATTGTCCATCCCCACCAAATCGCTCTCCGCCCTGGCGCGCCAAGCGGACATAAAGCGCGCCCTCCCCGCCGTGATGATGGGCTGCTGGCTCATGAGAAGAAATCAAGTAACGGAACTCCGGCTTAGAAAACCACAGCGGCACCGCCCGTTTCAAGGCACCTTCGCTGCCCATCGAACTGCCCTTGCCGGTGATGATCAAGACGTGGCGAAGTCCACGCTCATGGGCGCGCACAAGAAACTCCAACAGGATCGCATGGGCTTCGCTCTGGAACAGTCCGTGCAGATCGATGCGGGCTTCCAACTTGAGCTTGCCGCGCGACAACTTGCGCTTGACAGGACGCTCCAGCGGATGGTGGAGACCGGAGGGCTTCTTCGGCTCAGGCTTTGCGGCGGAACTTTCCAGCGAGGCGCGCATGGCAGCAAGGCCGGGTTCCAACACTTTAGACGCTTCCAACTCCGTCAAGGCGTCTTCAAAGGCGGTCAACTCTTCCAGGCGACCGGCCATGGGTCGTGTGGTGCGCGCCACCTTGCCCCACAAAATACGGTCTTCCGTACTGATCCTGTCCCTGCCCGCCATCAACCAAACCTCGACTCGACCCTTTTAGCGGCCTGCTTCGGGATCAGGATATAGAAATCCGCGTCGTTGCGCACCGCCCCGGCAAGATTTCCTGCTTCATCGCTAGAGCCGGTGAAGATGTCGCCGCGCGCCGGTCCGACAATCGCCGAGCCCGTATCGAGCGCCAGCATCAATCGCGCAAAAGGCTTGCCGCTATCCAAACCCGTCGGATCTTGGGACGTCAGGGTGGGGGAATGAATGAAAAACGGAAAGCCGAATGTATGGATCGTCCGGTCCACTGCCAAGGATCGTCCTGCCACCAGCGGCACTTTCGCCGCCGCGATCGGACCGCGTGACAGGTCACCAACCTCGGCTTCTCGGAAAAAGATATAGGACCGATTATGCCACAAGACGTCATCGACCTGATCGGGATGAGACGCGAGCCAGACGCGGATCGCCTGCATCGACATCGCCTCGGCAGCAATTTCACCGCGCTTTAGCAGTAATCCGCCGATACCGGAAAAAGGATGACCCGCCTTGGCGGCATAGGTAATCCGTCCAACCCGCCCATCCGCATAACGCAGCCGTGCGGCACCCTGGACATGGACGAAAAATACATCGACTTTCGATTTGGCCCAGGCGATTTCCAGCCCGCGTCCCTGCAGAACGCCCTGGTCGATGGCCTGACGATCCGGATAATAGGTCACGCCGTCATCGTTCTTCAGCCCGAACACATAGGACGAATCGATATTTTCAGGCCGGTTTTGATCGTCAAGATCGATCAAATCATCAGGTCTGCGGTAAAACGGAAAGCGATAGAGATCGTCAGGATGATCGGAAACCTCGATGTCGGGCTCGTAAAAAGCCGTAACGAAACCCGCCTTCCCATCCGTGCGCACGACATGAAAAACCTGGCATTCGTCTTCCAGCAGGCGCCGCAATGCGTCGCCGTCTGCTCGTGGTAATGCCGCTGCCTTTTCAAGCAGCGGCACAAGATCCTGCGCAGTCAAACCCAACTGGCCGGGCCGGTAAGGCTTGACCGTGGTCAGATAATCCAGGCAATCGGCCATTGCCGGCAAAAGCGCCGAGGGATCGTCAGCGTCCCAACCGGGGAGTTGGTCGAAGCCAACCGGCTCCAGCCGAAACTTCGTCGCTTCACCACTCATTGGTCGGATTCGGTGGCGATCAGCTTCCAGTTCGGATCGCGTGAGCGCGTGTCGCGGGCAAAGGTCCAGATATCGTTGACATCGCCAACTGATTCCGCGTCACCCTCGATCACCGCACCTTGACTGTCATAAGTCGCGGAAATCAACTGGCTAACCAGCCGTACGGTGATCTGGACTTCCTGGCCCCGGACTTCGGCACCGGTGATTTCCGCCTTGTCGATACCGACAAAAGTGGATTTCATCACTTCACCGCGCTGTTCGCGCTCGGTGATCGCTGCATCAAAACCGTCATAGACCTCACGCGACAGCAGATCCTTCAAGCTCTTCCTGTCGCCAGTTGCAAAGGCCGTGACAATCATTTCGTAGGCCATGCGCGCACCGTTAAGGAATTCCTTTGGCACAAAGCTCGGATCAACCTCCACGACCTGGCGCAATTGCTGGTTCAGCGGGGTGCCGGCCGGGGCATAGGCGTCGATCGCCGTCTGGCGTTCCTCGCCATCGGCCTCGTCGCGTCGGGGTAAAGTCACCACCCGCGCATCTTCCGCTGCTGGAGATGCAGCGTCCGGACGTCCGGCGAAAGGATCTTTCGGTGGCTTTTCATTGCCAGTGCGACGTCCCAATACGCTGCGCAGCTGCCAGAAAATCAGGACCGCAGCCACCAGAAAGAAGAGAGTCACAAAATCATTAGAACCCATTGCCACCGCACCGCTGTTTAATTTGAAGCTTTCTCACTCCATATAGTCTGCCTGGATGCTGCATTCAAATAGCCGATGCCACTTCTTTAGAGTCTCACGATAATCGTTTAAAGGAAACCAAATGCGACTGACCGCCCTTTTCCTGTTGCTACTGCCTTTGATGGAGATCGCCGGCTTTGTCCTGGTCGGGCAATGGCTGGGTGTTCTGCCCACGATGGCGCTGGTGATCGGCTCCAGTCTGCTCGGCCTGCTGGTGCTCAGGAGCCAGGGGATCAGTCTTGCCCAGCGCCTGCGCCGTCCGCGGTCAAACGACCCGGAACGAGCGGCCAAAGGCGTCCTGAGTGGCACGGCACAGATGTTCGGCGGACTATTGCTGATATTGCCGGGCTTCATCACGGATATTCTTGGCCTGCTGCTCCTAGTGCCAATGGTGCGCTCTGCGCTTTGGAAGATCATCAGCCCAAGACTTGTCTTCGTACAACGTGGCGGACGGGGGCCTGGCTGGCAAGGCCCAAACGGTCCGTCATCCTCGGAACCAGGGCCGGCAAAAGCAGAGGACATCATCGATCTCGATGAAAAGGACTATCAAAGGCACAATTCCAACGGCTCCTCGCCCTGGACTCGGTTGCCAGGGGATGACGGCAAGAGATAAGCGCCAGGGCGAAAGGCTTGTAAGGCCCACCTTGAAATGATAGATGGCCTCGAACCATAAAAGCCTTGAGGAACCCCAATGGCCAATGAAAACAGCAATGGGGCGGAAAGCCCGTCCCTGAATATCCTTGCACAATATATCAAGGATCTGTCCTTCGAAAATCCGGGTGCGCCGCGCTCGCTCCAGGCCCGGGACAAGGCCCCTTCGATCAATATCAATGTCAACGTCAACGCCAATCCTTTGTCGGACAATGATTTCGACGTGGTCCTGTCGCTGACCGCCGAAGCCCGCGACGACGACAAAGTGGTTTTTGCAGCCGAACTGGTTTATGGCGGCGTCTTCCGCATCACCGGGTTCCCGCAGGAACATATGCTGCCGGTGCTGTTCATCGAATGCCCACGCCTGCTCTTCCCGTTCGCGCGCCAGATCATCGCTGATGCCACACGCAATGGCGGTTTCCCGCCGCTGATGATCGATCCGATCGATTTTGCTCAGATGTTTGCCCAGCGCTTTGCCGAGGAGCAGGGTCGGGTCAACTGATCCTTGCGTCATCTCGCTGTTTATCTCAGCACAAAAAAGCCCGGTCGATCCGGGCTTTTTTTTATATCGAATAAGGCAATGACGATTATTCGACTTGATTATAATACGCCCAGATCGCTTTTTGGCCAAGCCGCTTGACCAGGGCAGCATGGCGCTCCTGTTCGGCCTCGGTTAGACGCGGTGCCAGTGTTTTTGGGCGGGCGGCAATTTCTACCGTAATATTGCTATCCTGAGTGCGGGATCGCTTGTCGCTGTTTCCCGACTGCTCAAGACCGAAGGTCGCCTGACGGCCGCCCAGCATTTCGATATAAACTTCGGCCAGAAGTTCGGAGTCGAGCAAGGCGCCATGCTTGGTGCGATGGGAATTGTCGATGCCATAGCGTCGGCAAAGCGCATCAAGCGAGTTGGGACCCATCGGGTGTTTGCGCCGCGCCAGAGACAGTGTATCGACAACATGTTCCGGCCCGACCGGCGGACGACCCAACCTCTCGAACTCGGCATTGATAAATCCCATGTCGAATGTGGCATTATGCGCCACCCATTTCGCGCCATCGAAAAACGCCACCAGATCCTCAACGATATCGGCGAAGACCGGCTTGTCCTTCAAAAACTCAGGTGTGATGCCGTGAACTGCCAAGGCATCCGGGTGAATGGCCCGGTCGGCAGGATTGATATAGACGTGAAAACTGCGGCCGGTCGGGAAATGATTGAACAGTTCAATGCCACCGATTTCAATCACCCGGTCCAGCTTGCTTTCCAGTCCGGTGGTTTCCGTATCGAAAACGATTTCCCGCATTATTGCTCCGTCACTTGATTTTGTGTTTAGCTTTGGCTGCTGGCAGATCGCTATTCCAGACGCCACGTCATTTCCCAAGAAAACACTGGTGATTTGATGTCAAGTTTCCCCACGTAGGGTGGAAACGATGGCTTTTACCTGGGTCTGTGCCACCTTAAGGCCTTGTCCGGTGTCAATCACGAAATCCGCACGGGCCCGCTTTTCAGCATCCGGCATCTGCCGCGACAAAACCAGCGCAAGTTTTTCTTCGCTCCAGCCTGGTCGCGCCAGAACCCTACGCCTTTGAGTATCGGCATCGCAACTGACGACAACGACCTTATCAAGCCGTTTTTCTCCGCCGGTTTCAAACAGCAGCGGAATATCGAAAACCACCAGATCGGCGCCCGCCAATTCCTGATCTTCCAGAAAGTCCTGTTGCTTGTCACGCACCAGCGGGTGAACGATTGCCTCGAGCTGCTTAAGTTTACCCGGATTCTGAGCCAGAGTCCGACTGAGAATTTCCCGATCTACGACTCCAGAAACAACCGCTTCGGGAAACACCGAGCCGATCGGAGCGACCGCATCACCCCGGTACAGGTCATGCACGGCCGCATCCGCATCGTAGACCGGCACACCTTCCTGGCGAAAAAAATCTGCCGTCGTTGTCTTGCCCATGCCAATCGAGCCGGTCAGACCGATGCGGATCATGGCTGCTTCTCCAGATCGGCAATCAACAACTGCCGCAAATCATCCGTCACCTGTGGCCGGACGCCGAACCATTTTTCAAATCCCGGTACGGCCTGATGCAAAAGCATGCCAAGACCATCCACCGTGGCAAAGCCCGCCGCCCTCGCCTGCCGTAGCAGACCGGTTTCAAGCGGCGTGTAGACAATATCCGTTACCAAAGCGCTGGGAGAAAGCTTGTCCCAGTCGATCTGTGGAACATCTTCCCCGTTCATGCCGAGAGACGTGGTGTTGACCAAGAGGTCCGTGCCCTGCAAAACCTCCTGCAACTGATCCCTCCCATGCGCCTGGACAGCAACGCCGAAATGATCCGCCAGATCTTGCGCTCGGGACAGAGTTCGATTGACAACATGAATATGGTCCAATCCCCGATCGAGTAATCCCTGAATGATCGCTCGACTGGCACCACCCGCCCCCAGCACGATAGCCTTGCGCGCCTTGTCCCAGCCTGCATGGCCCTGGTCCAGATTGGCGAGAAAGCCGTAAACGTCGGTATTGGTGGCGTGGATAAGACCATTTTCAAGCCAAAGCGTATTGGCAGCCCCAAGTTGCCTTGCGACCATATCTGGCACATCCGCCATTTGAAAAGCGGCTTCCTTATGGGGAATGGTAATGTTGCCGCCTCGATAGCGGGTCTTGCCCGTTTTGAGGCTGGTGAAAAAATCCGCTATGTCCGCCGGGTTGATCTCGAGTTTCTCGTAGCCACCCACCAGACCGTGCTGCTGAAGCCAATATCTATGAATAACAGGCGAACGCGAATGCTTGATTGGGTAGCCGGCAACAAAGGCACCGGTCAAAAATGTTTCACGTGAATCATGCATGTACAATGTCCAATTCGCGTAGTTTCTCCATCAGGGGCAAAAGTGGTACGCCGACGATGGTAAAATAGTCCCCGACGATATCTGAAAACAATTGCACGCCCAAGCCTTCGATCTGGTAGCCACCAACGCTTTTCAAGATCCCCTCGCCTACCCGATCGAGATAATCATCGAGAAATGTCTCGCTGAACATCCTCATGGTCATTTGTGCCGTCGAGACATGTCGCCAGACAACCTCACCCTGTTTCGCCAGTGCCAGCGCGCTATACAGCACGTGGGTTTCACCCCGCAGGCTGAGCAATTGGCCACGAGCGAATGTCAGATCCTTCGGTTTGTGGTAAATCCGTTCGCCTAGCGCCAAAACCTGATCGCCGCCAATCACCAGGCCGTTCGGCACCTGCCGGCTCACGGCCGAGGCCTTTTCGCAGGCGAGGACCTGTGCAAGCTCTTGTGGTGACACGTTCTGATGTTCGGCCCGACCTTCGATTTCGCGCTCATCGATATCGGGTGCCATCGCCGTGAAGCGTAAACCAGCCTGTTCCAGCAATTGCCGGCGGAAAGGACTGGTCGATGCAAGAATAACGGGAATAGTCATGATTGCCTCAACTTTAAAAAACCGTCCGGCATTAGCGCGGCTTGGCGCGTAGCGCAATGATTGCCGCCGCCGTCTCTTCAATTGATCGCCGCGTCACATCAATCACCGGCCAGTTGTGACGAGCACACAGCGAACGGGCATATTTCAATTCCTCTGCAATGCTGGCCCTGTCCGTATAGTCGCTTGGGTCGAAACCGCTGACAGTGCCCAATTCACGATGGCCGCGAACTTGTGAAATCCGATCGGATGTCGCGATCAATCCAACAATCAATGGATCTTTTGCACCGAGCAGGGCTTCGGGCAACGGCGCGTTTGGCACGATAGGAATATTGGCGGTCTTGATGCCGCGATTGGCGAGATAGATACTCGTCGGAGTTTTGGACGTTCGACTGATCCCGACCAACACGACATCGGCCTGATCGTAATCCTCGGCCATCTGGCCGTCATCATGATCCATCGTGTAATTCAGCGCCTCGATACGCGCAAAATAATCGGCATTCATCACATGCTGGGCGCCGACGCGCCGACGCGCCAGTGGACCAAGATAGGTCTGAAATGTCCCAATAATCGGCTCTAGCACGTTAACGCTGGGTACACCGATCTCGATACAACGCCGATCGATGAAGTCCGCAAGTTCCGGATCGACGATGGTGTAAAGAACGATGCCGGGTTCCTTATCGATCGATTGGAGCACGGCATCGGCCTGCCGACGATTGCGCACCAAGGGATAGACATGCTCGATCGGATTGGAATGCTGAAACTGAACCGCCGCTGCCCGTCCAGCCGAGATCAGGGTTTCTCCTGTTGAGTCAGAAATCAGGTGCAGATGAAAGAAGTTTTTTCTGTTCTCCACGCTATCCTGACCCTGCTGTTGATAGACCTGTAGAAATCGGCCTTACTTTCCCCCTGGCTTTTCGCCCTGGGGATATCAGCCAGTTTTTCCACAGCACTAACCCGTTCAGCGTCGTTTTCACAGGCCCTGTGCATAAGGTGGCTGATTTTTATCTGTTCAGCCGAGATCCCCAATCCATCCACAGGCCGATCTACTCTTTACGCTATCTTTATCACTTTGATTTTGATTAGATTTTTTTGATATCTCGGTACAATTATCCCAATTGCCCCCAACGCACTCCCCGCCGCACATGCTCGCGCCTTAAAACATCGTTAATCTGTGCATTGTCTTTAACCCTTGCTACTCACAGACTCTTAGAAATAGAAAAAAGAAAGATCTCTCTTTTTATAATTTGAAAGGCATGACTTTGAGCGCTGAAAATCGTAAAGTCCTGAAAGTGCTTGAAGGCCAGAGCCTTTCACCGCCGCCAATCTGGCTGATGCGTCAGGCTGGCCGCTATCTTCCCGAATATCGTCAAACGCGAGCACAGGCCGGAAGTTTTCTCGATCTCTGTTATTCACCAGAACTGGCAACGGAAGTAACGCTCCAGCCAATCCGTCGTTACGCATTCGACGCTGCCATTCTATTTTCCGACATTCTCGTCATTCCAGATGCCTTGAATCGAAACGTCACGTTCACCGAAGGCAAAGGCCCTGAAATGACGCCGATCACCGCCGATGAGATTTTGGCTTTACCGGAACAATCGGTTTTCCCGCATCTGAACCCGGTGATCGAAACAGTGTCCCGATTGCGCCAGACATTGCCGGATGAAACCACCCTGCTTGGATTTTGCGGCGCCCCCTGGACGGTGGCAACCTATATGATCGCTGGCCACGGCACCCCCGACCAGGCCCCGGCCCGCCTGTTTGCCTATCGTCATCGGCAGGCTTTCCTGCGGCTTCTGGATCACCTCGCCGATCTTTCTGCCGAATATTTGCAGGCCCAGATCGATGCTGGTGCAGATGCCGTGCAAATCTTCGATTCCTGGGCTGGGGTTCTGGGCGAAGAGGAATTTGCGGATTTTTGCGTCAAGCCGGTCAAACGGATCATCGACAAACTGCGTCTCAACCGTCCCGACGCAAAAATCATCAGTTTTGCGAAAGGGGCTGGAACGCTCCTGAAGGATTACCGTCGCCAGACCGGAGCCGATGCAATTGGACTGGATTGGAGTGTGCCTTTGTCCTTTGCCGCCGAGTTGCAAAAAGACGGACCTGTTCAGGGTAATCTCGATCCGATGCTGGCGGTTGCCGGTGGCCAAGCAATGCGCGATGGCATAGACAGGATCCTCGATCGGCTTGGCGCCGGTCCGTTGATCTTCAATCTAGGCCATGGGATTACGCCACAAGCCGATCCGGAAACGGTGCGAGAGCTCGTGCAGCATGTCAGGCAAAAGGTGCAATGAGATGAATGGCAGGCAAAGCGGAGAAACAGCTGGGAAGACCGCACGCCTGCGGGCCTTGGTGGCCCTTGCCATTTTTTGCCTGATCGCTATTGCCTTGTTTTGGGCCGGTCCCGATCAATCCTATCTCTGGATAAAGGCCTTGCATGTCATCGCGATCATCTCCTGGATGGCGGGCCTGCTCTATATGCCTCGGCTCCTGATCTACCATTTCGATGCACCGAAGGGATCGCTCCAGGCCGAGACATTTGCGGTTATGGAGCGTCGCCTGATGAATGTAATCATGCGCCCGGCCATGGCTCTTTCCTGGATTTTGGGTCTCTACCTCGCCTGGTCGGTGTTCGGATTCCAAGGCGGATGGCTGCATGCCAAACTGGCTGCGGTTGTTTGTCTCACCCTCGCGAATGAATATCTCGGCATGGCCACAAAATCCTTTGCAAAAGGCAATTATCTGAAAACCCCGCGATTTTGGCGGGCTTTCAATGAAATTCCGACAGTCCTCATGATCGTGATTGTTATTCTGGTCATTGTAAAACCCTTCTAAAGCAGGGTTCTCGCTGACAAGTTGACCAAAATGTGAATGAAATTTCCGCCGCCTCTTGCGGCGCGCCCTGTGAATCGCTATTTTCCCGCTACCCCTCTTCATGGCATGCATTTCTCGTCTTCGCCGGTTTCGCTGGCAGAACCGAATTTATCCCCCGCACGCCTTCCCCAACAGTTTTAAATTATGGTCCCCTTCATGGCTGAAATGAAGCTACAAGAACTCAAGAGCAAATCGCCAACCGATCTGCTGGCCTTTGCGGAATCGCTTGAGGTCGAAAATGCCAGCACCATGCGCAAACAGGAATTGATGTTTGCCATTTTGAAAATGCTGGCTAGCCAGGATGTTGAGATCATTGGTGAAGGCGTTGTCGAAGTCCTGCAGGATGGTTTCGGTTTCATGCGCTCGGCCAATGCCAATTATTTGCCAGGTCCGGACGATATTTATATTTCGCCATCGCAGATTAGGCGGTTTTCCCTGAAGACCGGCGACACCGTCGAAGGTCCAATTCGGGGACCCAAGGAAGGCGAGCGCTACTTCGCGCTGCTGAAAGTCAATACGATCAATTTCGAGGATCCGGAAAAGATCCGCCATAAGGTTCACTTCGATAACTTGACCCCGCTTTATCCCAATGAGCGGTTCAAGATGGAACTGGAGATCCCAACCTCCAAGGATCTTTCTTCGCGGGTTATTGATCTCGTTGCACCGCTTGGTAAAGGCCAGCGTGGCTTGATCGTCGCGCCGCCGCGGACCGGTAAAACCGTCCTGCTCCAGAATATCGCTCATTCCATTACCGCCAACCATCCGGAATGCTACCTGATCGTTCTTCTGATCGATGAGCGTCCTGAAGAAGTGACGGATATGCAGCGTTCCGTGCGAGGCGAAGTCGTTTCCTCCACCTTCGACGAGCCGGCCGTGCGCCACGTTCAGGTCGCGGAAATGGTGATTGAGAAGGCCAAACGGTTGGTTGAGCACGGTCGTGACGTTGTCATCCTGCTCGATTCCATTACCCGCCTTGGCCGCGCCTATAACACCGTTGTTCCGTCTTCTGGCAAGGTCCTGACCGGTGGCGTGGATGCCAATGCATTGCAACGCCCCAAGCGCTTCTTCGGCGCCGCGCGTAATATCGAAGAAGGCGGATCGCTGACTATTATCGCAACGGCATTGATCGATACTGGCAGCCGTATGGACGAAGTGATCTTTGAAGAGTTCAAAGGCACCGGCAATTCGGAAATCGTGCTTGACCGCAAGGTCGCCGACAAGCGTATTTTCCCGTCCATGGATATTCTGAAATCTGGAACGCGCAAAGAAGACCTGCTGGTGCCACGTCAGGATCTGCAGAAGATCTTTGTTCTTCGCCGGATTCTCGCCCCAATGGGAACAACCGACGCAATCGAATTCCTGATCGACAAATTAAAGCAGACCAAGACCAACGGCGATTTCTTCGAGTCGATGAATACCTGATCGCTATCGCGTTCTTAAGCCGGATTCATAGTTACAACCTCCGACCGAAAGGCCGGGGGTTTTGCATTTGAGGTACACTGTTGATTATGAAGGTTTCGGCGTGCATCCGGGCACAGGACAGGTTGCGCTTAGGGAGTGAGTTCAAGCAATGGCAGGCGATACTATTTTTGCCCTCTCGACCGGATCGCTTCCGAGCGGTGTAGCCGTCATTCGGTTATCGGGTCATGATGTCCAAGCCGTTTTAACAGAACTCTGTGGGATGGTGCCTGTGCCACGCCAGGCCACGTTACGATCGATTCGGCACCGTGATGGACTGGTGATTGACCGCGGACTGGTCCTTTTCTTCTCCGGCCCCTCCTCCTTCACTGGTGAGGATTGCGGGGAACTGCATGTGCATGGAAGTCGCGCCGTGGTGAGCGCATTGCTCTCTATGCTGGCCTCGTTCTCCGGTTGCCGACTTGCAGAGCCAGGAGAATTTTCGAGACGGGCTTTCGAAAACGGCAAGCTGGACTTGATCGAAATTGAAGGTCTGGCTGATCTGCTGGCAGCGGAAACAGAGATGCAGCGGCGTCAAGCTCTAGCCCAGGCCAGCGGCAACGCGACTGGTATCTATGAGGGATGGCGAGAAAAATTGATCTATGGCCGTGCGATGATTGAGGCTGAGTTGGATTTTGCCGATGAAGGCGATATTCCCGGGTCCGTGTCAGACCAAGTTTGGGATACCATTATAGACCTCCGCACGCAGATTTCAGCGGCTATTGTCGATGACCGGCGAGGTGAGATCATTCGTGACGGTTTCAACGTTGTGATTGCTGGGCCTCCTAACGCTGGCAAGTCGAGCCTCATCAATGCGCTTGCCGGTCGGGATGTAGCGATTGTGACGCATTATGCCGGGACGACACGGGACATTCTGCAATGTGATATAGATCTTGAAGGTTATGTCGTTCGCTTGTATGACACCGCCGGTATTCGAGAGACCCAAGAGGTCATCGAACAGGAAGGCATACGGCGGGCGTTGCGCAAGGTCGAAGAAGCCGATCTCGTTTTGTTGCTTGATGACGTTTCATCTCCAGGCCAAACAATCAATATTGTTTCGGTTCCGGTTATCACGATCGGTACAAAAGTCGATCTTGGATCGGCAAAGGATGAAACTGAACGAGATCTCGTCATTTCAACTTACGTTGCTGACGATGTGGATAGGGTTCGAAGCGTAATTCTTGATTCGATTCGGAAACGGTTTGGTCAGAGTGAATCTGTCATCCCAAGTCGCTTGCGACATATTGAATGCCTGCGAGATGCAGTTTCTTTCATTGATCAGGCCTTGGATGGGCGACTGAGCTTGGAAATCAGGGCGGATTTCCTCCGTTTGGCCAGTGACTCACTGGGTCGCCTGGTTGGGCGTATCGATACCGAAACGCTTTTGGGCAAAATCTTTTCGGAATTTTGTGTCGGAAAATGATTCACGTGAAACATTGGTGGTCGAGATGAAAATGATGCCGCGGCGATTTGATGTGATTGTGATTGGCGGTGGGCATGCTGGCAGTGAAGCTGCCTATGCGAGCGCGCGGCTTGGTGCGCGGACTTGCCTTGTAACACATCGGCGCGATACGATTGGCGTTATGTCCTGTAATCCGGCCATTGGCGGTTTGGGCAAAGGGCATCTTGTCCGGGAGATTGATGCCCTGGGCGGGTTAATGGGCAGATGTGCCGATGCCGCAGGTATTCAGTTCCGGTTGCTTAACCGGAAAAAGGGACCGGCTGTGCGAGGGCCGAGAACTCAGGCCGACCGAAAGCTTTACCGTCAAGCCGTACAGAATGTTCTTTTCAATCATCCGCAGCTCGAGATCATTGAAGGGGATGTGTTCGATCTTGATGTTGAAAATGACACGGTTAAAGGGGTCATTTTGGCTGACGGGAAAAGCCTGTCCAGCGCGTCAGTGATATTGACCTCCGGTACTTTTTTGCGCGGTCTGATCCATATTGGACAAACAAAAATTCCGGCCGGACGTGTGGGGGAAGCCCCTTCACTCGGTTTAAGCGTGACATTGGGGCGGTTGGGGCTGAGGCTGGGGCGGTTGAAAACAGGAACACCAGCCAGGTTGGATGGTCGAACCATCAATTGGTCCCAGCTTGAAATGCAGGCGGCTGATGAGCAACCAGTCCCGTTCTCTTTCATGACCGACCGGATTACCAATCCGCAGATCGAATGTGGAATCACCCGTACCACTGCCGCAACCCACAAAATCATTCGAGATAATATTCATCTCTCCGCCATGTATTCCGGGCAGATCGAAGGTGTTGGCCCACGTTACTGTCCTTCGATTGAGGACAAGATCAGCCGGTTTGGAGATCGGGATGGCCATCAGGTTTTTCTGGAACCGGAGGGTCTGGATGACCATACGGTCTATCCGAATGGAATATCGACCTCTTTGCCGGAGTCCGTACAGAAGGAGTTCATGAGAACCCTGCCCGGCTTGGAGAACGTTACGATTCTCCAGAGCGCTTACGCAATCGAATATGACCACATAGACCCGCGTGAATTGTCGGCGAGCCTCGAGTTGAAACGGCTGAGTGGACTTTATCTCGCTGGGCAGATTAATGGAACCACTGGTTACGAAGAAGCTGCGGCACAAGGTTTGGTAGCGGGGTTGAATGCTGCACGCACGGCAGGCGGCCAGGATGTGGTTCATTTCAGCCGGGCTCAATCGTATATTGGCGTGATGATTGATGATTTGATCAGCCATGGCGTGACTGAACCCTATAGGATGTTCACCTCGCGTGCCGAGTTTCGTTTGTCGCTTCGGGCAGATAATGCCGATATGCGTTTGACGCCTATTGGTATCGCGCTCGGATGTATCGCTTCAGACCAAGAGAAACGGTTTAAAGACTACAAGCATCAGATTGATGACACGATCAGTATGCTTGAGACGAGGAAACTAACACCCAATGAAGCGGCTGCCGCTGGCATCCCTGTTAATCAGGATGGGCGCCGTCGCACTGCCTTTGAGCTATTGGCTTATCCCGACATTTCGATTGTCAATCTCTCCCGGATCTGGCCTGAACTTTCTGCTCTGGATAGTAAGGTCGCGGAGGCCGTTGAAATCCATGCGACCTATGCTGTTTATATGGATCGACAAAATGCCGATATTGCCGCAACCAAACGAGATGAAGACAGGTTGATTCCAAAGGATTTCGATTATGCTTCGTTATCGGGCCTATCCAACGAGTTAAAGCAGAAATTGGAAAAGATCCGTCCTGAAAATCTCTCCCAGGCCGCCAAGGTTGAGGGCATGACCCCAGCGGCTATTTCTTTACTTATCGCTTTCTTGAACAAAGGTGTGTTGCGACATGTCGGTTGATGCAATGTCCGCGAGTCTCTTTCAGCGGCTTACCGGCCTACGTGTTTCACGTGAAACATATGAAAAACTGGACCATTTCGTTGATCTGTTTGGAAAGTGGTCCAAAGTCATCAACCTTGTTGCCAACTCCACGAAAGATCAGGTCTGGCACAGGCACGTCGTTGATAGCGCACAGCTGTTTAAACTTCGCCCGAACCCTCAGCACTGGATTGATTTGGGAAGTGGTGGTGGATTTCCAGGCGTCATTACTGCGATTTTATTGTCGGAAACTAGCACCGGCTGGGTTGATTTGGTCGAGAGCAATAACAAAAAAGCAGCTTTCCTCCGCACGGCTCTGATGGAAACCGGCGCCCGAGGCAGGGTTCATCCCGCGCGAATCGAAGAGGCACATAAAAATCTGTCGGACTGCGATTTAATTTCGGCACGAGCGCTTGCGGATCTCGATCTGCTTTTCTCTTATGCGTCTCCCTGGGCCGAAAAAAACAAAAATCTTAATTTTCTCCTGCATAAAGGCCGGGATTACCAGTCTGAAGTTAACAATGCGCGTGACCGATGGACGTTCGATCTGGTAATACATCCTAGCGTGCTTGAAGCCGACTCTGTCATCCTGGAAGTGAGCGGGCTTGCACGATCAAAGTAAGATCAGTCAGGTGACCTCATGCCCTACGAGAAGAACCGGATCATAACCATTGCCAATCAAAAGGGCGGTGTCGGTAAGACGACGACCGCTATTAATCTTGCAACCGCATTGGCTGCGATTGGCGAACGAGTGTTGATTGTCGATCTTGATCCCCAAGGCAATGCAAGCACGGGGTTAGGGATTGACCGCCGTGACCGCAAATTGTCCTCCTATGATTTGCTGATTGGAAGCCATAGCGTTTCCGAAACGGTTATCGATACGGCTGTACCTAACCTGTCGATTGTTCCCTCCACCCTCGATTTGTTAGGGCTTGAGATGGAAATCGCCCAGAAGGCTGATCGAGTGTTTCGTTTGAAGGCTGCCTTGCAGTCGCAAGATGGATTGGCCTATTCCTATGTGCTGGTTGATTGCCCTCCGTCTTTTAATTTGCTGACAATGAACGCCATGGCTGCGGCGCATTCTATTCTGGTGCCGCTCCAATGTGAGTTTTTTGCACTGGAAGGCCTTAGTCAATTGCTTGAAACGATTGGTCAGGTCAGGCGCAACGTTAATCCCACTTTGGATATCCAAGGCATTGTTCTGACAATGTTCGACTCCCGGAATAATCTCGCTCAGCAGGTGGTAACAGACGTCCGCAGCCATTTGGGTGAAAAGGTTTATCACACGCTCATTCCGCGCAATGTAAGGGTCTCGGAAGCACCATCTTATGGCAAGCCGGCTATTCTTTATGACCTGAAATGCGCAGGCAGCCAGGCTTATCTGCAATTGGCGTCAGAAGTTATCCAAAGGGAGCGGCAACGTCGCGCGGCTTAGATCGTCTGTCCTGCGCCTATCGGTATAGTTTTGACGATTTGAATGGTGTTGACGTGGCGAGTAAAAACCTACTCCAGCGTGAAGAGTGAACGAAGAGGTTCGTGATGAACGACGATATTTCGAAACGGCGTCTTGGTCGTGGTTTGGCTGCCTTGATTGGCGAGATGGATCAACCCGTTCCTGTCGATGAGAGTAGAGCCTTGGTCTCTGCCGACCGGATGGTGCCGATCGAGTTTGTGTCCCGTAATCCACGCAATCCTCGTCGTTACTTTGACGAAACGGTTCTTCAGGAGCTTGCTGGCTCCATTCGCCAGCACGGCATTGTGCAGCCGGTCGTCGTGCGAACGATTGGGACAGGCCGCTACGAGATCATTGCTGGCGAAAGACGCTGGCGTGCAGCCCAGTTGGCGGGACTGGTGGAAATTCCCGTCATCGTTCGCGATGTGGATGATCGCACCGCTCTGGAATTGGCAATTGTCGAAAACGTTCAACGTGCCGATCTCAATCCACTCGAAGAAGCGATGGGATATGAGCAGCTGATCGCAGAACACGGATATACCCAGAACGATCTCGGCGAGATCATCGGCAAGAGCCGAAGCCATGTGGCCAATAGCTTGCGGCTATTGAAGCTTCCTGATCCCGTGCGCGATATGCTGGCCGATGGTTCTCTATCTGCTGGCCATGCTCGGGCTTTGGTCTCGACATCCGATCCGAATAGCTTGGCACGCCAGATCGTGTCCAAGGGTATGTCGGTCCGAGATGCTGAACGTCTGGCGCAAAACGACATCAAGGGTCAAGGTCAGCCGAAGCCACACGTGGTGCCCGCAAAGGATTCAGATACGGTCGCATTGGAGAGAAGCCTGTCGGACCGTTTGGGATTGGACGTATCGATCAATCACAAAGGTGGCGGTGGCCAGCTTCGAATCAATTACAAAACCCTGGAGCAACTTGAGGAAATCTGCCGGTTGCTCGAGGCGCGCTAACCTCTGAATGGATTTTTCTGCTACCGTTTATCTATGGAATAGAGCCGAAGATCATTTTCTTTGACATTTCCGACCTTGAAAAGGCCAATGGGAGAAGCCGTTAGCGGCTCCTCCGCGCTGATTGCAGGGCAATGGCCAGTAGTGTTTGAAGCGATAAGCTATCTTCCAATGATGGCTGACGTCTGCTGGCCAGAATGGCCGCCTGTAATCGCCGCATCTCGACTGCAAGAGCGTCGGATGGCCAATTCTTTAAAGATTTTTCAAACAGTGGCTTTCGCTTGAAATGGATCTGACGGCCAAGCGTTTGCATGACTTGGCCAGCCTGTTGACGCTTTTCGTCCATTTCACTCCGCATGATGTCCAGTAACTGAAACTGCCTGAGGCAACCCTGGAGAACAAGGAACATGGGCGTTTTGGAGGTGGCAATTTTCTGGACGGCATGCAGCAGGGCATCGGCATTGCCGGCAAGCACGGCATCCACCGCCTCATCCGTTGAAACGGCGCTCGCATCGCCGATAATCTGTTCGACATGGGTTTCATCGACGAGATCGTCATGCAGACAATAGAGCAGCAGCTTGGATATCTCATTGCGAGAGGCCCGACGGTCACCGCCCAGACTTTCACTGAGCAGGGAGCGAGCCGCAGGCGTTAGTCTTTTTCCAGCGGCGCTGAACTCCGCGTCAATCAAGGCATTGATGGCGCGCGCATCGTCCTGGTAGCAAGGAATAACTGCAATATTGCGGGATGGTTCGGCTATTTTGCGGGTCGCCGATCCCTTTTTGAGATCCCCAGCTTCAAGGATAAGGCAACTGGATTCAGGCGGGTCCTTGGCAAGAATTTGTAGCCCATCCACCACACTTTTTTCATTGGCGATACCACGGATCCAGACAAGCCTGTCCCCGCCGAAGAGGCCGAGGGCATTCATCTCATCCAATAGTTTCCCCGGATCGCTCTGCAGGTCGCTACTATCCAGCCGAATGACCGAGAAGGGATCGTCAAGCGCAACGCCAGTCGATTTGGCGAGCGCTGCGGCCCGCTCAGCCACAAGGCCGACATCCGGGCCATAGACCAGGAACATCTTGTAGTGACGGACCGATTTTTGCAGAAAGCCATCGAATTCGTGTGACTTGACTTCAACCATGGCTTCAAGTCTCTCCGCTTGACCGTCAGTCAGACAGGCAGTGCAGCAAAGTTAAAATGCTACGGCATCATGCGTTTGAGTAAACGTATGATGCCGTAGAGTTCGTCAGGAAAAAGTAGAATCGGTTTTCCAAAGAGACAAGCCGGATTGAAGGAGGTCTATAGGTTGTCCGGCTCAACGTGATCCCAAGCAACCTATAGCGCTGTGCATTGTGAGTTCAAGAACATCCCATCGAAGATTACCGGGCTCTCCATGTTGGCAAAACCCACGTTTATTATTTGCGAACCAGCAGGCTAGCCAAATCCGCAGAGATCAACTCGGCCAATTCCCGTGCAGCGCGATTTTCAGCATCTCTTACAGCGCGAAGCTTGGCAAATTCCTGGGTCGGAAAGTCCACCAGCGCCACGGCCTGACGATGGGCGATACGCATGACTGAAAGGTCGCTTGCCTTCTTCAGGGTATAGTCAGCGCTGACCGTCACGCGGCCAGCTGTTGCTCGGTCGGTGCTTTCGTTGATCAGAACTTCCGTCGTGTCAGTTTTAACGGCAAGCGTTAAAAAGTATTCGGGATGGGCCGGTTCACCCTGCCCACCGGCAGCAAGGAAGATCAACCGGTTGCGAACCTCTTGTCCAACTCTGTCCGTTGCCGGAGAGAAGCCGATGGAGGCCATCAATTTACGGGTGCCCAGCGCTTCGCCGTAGAGCGGTCGGACCTGGCAGCCCGCGAGGGCGCCAAGCAGGCCAACGGATGCGGCGAGAACCGCGCGGCGGGATAAATTTACGCGTGAATCAGACGACAATGTTCACAATCCTCTGCGGAACCACAATGATCTTCTTAGGCGCCTGCCCTTGAAGAGCGGCTTTGACGGCATCCAGATCGAGCACCGCTTGGCTGACGGCATTCTGATCCGCATCGCGCGCAATTGTCAATTCGGCCTTCTTCTTGCCGTTGATCTGCACCGGCATGACCACTTCGTTTTCCGCCACCAATTCAGCGTCGAAAACCGGCCAATCCGCTTCCGCTACCATCCCTGAATGGCCCAGTACCGCCCAGCATTCCTCGGCCAGATGCGGCATCATCGGAGCAATGATTTGGATCAGTATGTCCGTGGCGTTGCGCACCGCAGCGGCGAAGTCAGCATCGGCCTGTCCAGATGCCACCTGCGTCAGCGGGGCTGCCAGAGCATTGAGCAACTCGTAAATCCGCGCCACGGCCTTGTTAAAGGCCAGTTTGTCCAGATCTGCGCCGACAGCCTGCAAGGTCTTGTGGGCAACCTGGGAAACCGCCCTACCCGCACCATCCTTAGCCGGAGTCGATGCAGAGGTTCTCAGCACGTCGGCAGCCTCGGAAACCAGCCGCCAAAGCCGCTGGACGAAGCGGTGCGATCCTTCGATACCGGCTTCCGACCAGATCACGTCGCGATCCGGTGGTGAATCAGACAGAACGAAAAAGCGGGCGGTATCGGCACCGTAGGAGCCCAGAATATCGTCGGGGTCGATGACGTTCTTTTTCGACTTCGACATTTTTTCGACGGAGCCAATTGTCACTTCCTCGCCGGAGGACAGAAGGAAGGCGCGGCGTGTGCTATCGACATCCTCGACGCGGATATCCGCAGGCGCGACCCATTCGCCATTCGTGCCGCTACCAAGACGGTAGGTCTCGTGGACGACCATGCCCTGGGTAAACAGACCTTTGAAAGGCTCGTTGACGGCCACATGGCCGGTCTCGCGCATGGCTCGGGTGAAAAAGCGGGAGTAGAGCAGGTGCAGGATCGCATGCTCGATGCCGCCGATATATTGATCGACTGGCAGCCAATGATTGGCCACAGCCGGATCGGTCGGCTTGTCTTCCCATGGTGCGGTGAAACGGGTGTAATACCAGCTGGAATCGACAAATGTGTCCATCGTATCGGTTTCACGCCGGGCTGGCTTGCCACAGCACGGGCAGGAAACGTTGCGCCAGGTCGGGTGGCGGTCCAGCGGGTTGCCAGGTACGTCGAAAGTGACATCATCCGGCAGCTTGACTGGCAAATCCTGTTTCGGAACCGGAACAACACCACAGTCATCACAGTGAATAACCGGGATCGGGCAGCCCCAATAGCGCTGGCGTGATACGCCCCAGTCGCGCAGGCGGAAATTCACCCGGCGCTCTGCGACAGGTTCATTGCCGAGCTGTGCAGCGGTGAGTTTTCCTGCGACGACATCGAAGGCTTGCTGTGTCGTCAAGCCGTCCAGAAAGCGGGAATTGATCATCACGCCGTCACCGTCATAGGCGGTATCGCCAACGGTAAAGCTTGCGGCGTCACCATCTTTCGGCATGACGACCGGCACGATCGGCAAACCGTATTTGCGGGCGAAATCCAGGTCGCGCTGGTCTCCGGACGGGCAGGCGAAGATCGCGCCCGTGCCATAGTCCATCAGCACGAAATTGGCGATATAGACTGGTAATTCCCAGCTGGGATCGAGCGGATGCTTGACCTTGATGCCGGTGTCCAAGCCCTTTTTTTCGGCGGTTTCCAGCGCAGCAAGCGAGGTCCCTGCCCTGCGGCATTCGTCGCAGAAGGCAGCGATGTCGCTGGATGTTTCCGACAGTGCCTTGGCCAGCGGATGGTCGGCGGCGATTGCCAGGAAGCTGGCGCCGAACAGTGTGTCAGGGCGGGTCGTATAGACCTGCACGTCGGTAAAGCCCTGCGGGCCGGTGCCAGCTGCGATCTCCCAGCGAATGGCCAGGCCTTCGGAGCGACCGATCCAGTTCTTCTGCATCAGCCGAACCTTTTCCGGCCAGTGATCCAGCGTGTCCAGGGCGTCCAGCAGATCCTGGGCGAAATCGGTGATCTTGAAGAACCATTGCGTCAGTTCGCGTTGCTCGACTAGTGCGCCGGAGCGCCAGCCACGGCCATCGATCACCTGTTCATTGGCCAGAACCGTTTGATCGACCGGGTCCCAGTTAACCTTGGACTGCTTGCGATAGACCAGGCCCTTTTCCATCATGTCGAGGAAGAGATATTGCTGGCGTTGGTAATATTCGACATCGCAGGTGGCGAATTCACGCGACCAGTCCAGCGACAGGCCCATGGATTTCAGCTGGGCGCGCATGGAGGCGATGTTCTGATAGGTCCAGTCCTTGGGATGAACCTTGTTCTGCATGGCGGCGTTTTCGGCTGGCATGCCGAAAGCGTCCCAACCCATCGGATGCAGAACGTTATAGCCGCGGGCGCGTTTGTAGCGAGCCACAACATCGCCCATGGCATAATTGCGCACATGGCCAATATGAATGCGGCCAGACGGGTAGGGGAACATCTCGAGTACGTAGTATTTTTCGCGAGGATCGTCGTTATCGGTCTCGAAGATTTTCGCTTCAGACCATTTTTCCTGCCAACGAGGTTCCGCATCGCGCGGATTGTAACGTTCTGTACTCATGGGATGCTACGTCCGGATTGCTTGAAAATTTGGGTGGACCTTCACCATGAAACAGCCCTAGCGTCAAGGTTTTGCGCCGGAATCGGGCCAGTCTGGGGCGCATTCCTTGCTGCGGTGCCGATAATGCGCTTGCAAGCCTCTTGCCTTTCGCGGCCAGTGCCGCGAAAACAGGCGGAATTTCAAAATATGGATGGCTGGCGATGACCATTGAAGAACGACTGGATGAGGTGCGGACCCGGATCGCCGCTGCGGCCCGCGAAGCTGATCGGACCCCGGCGGCGGTGACGCTGGTCGCCGTTTCCAAAACCTTCGATGCGGAGGCGATCCGCCCGGTCATCCTACATGGCCAGCGGGTGTTCGGTGAAAACCGGGTGCAGGAATCGCAAGGAAAATGGCCGGAGCTGAAAGCCGAAACACCTGGGATCGAACTGCATCTGATCGGACCTTTGCAATCCAACAAGGCAGCGGAAGCCGTGGCGCTGTTCGATGTGATCGAAACGGTGGACCGGGAAAAGATAGCGCGCGCGCTGGCCGAGGAAATGGCCAAGCAGGACCGCCGTCTGCGGCTTTATGTGCAGGTCAATACCGGGTTGGAGCCGCAAAAGGCGGGCATTGCCCCGCAGGACACGGTGGATTTCGTCACGCTTTGCCGGTCGGAACTCGGCCTCGATATTGTCGGACTGATGTGCATTCCGCCAGCCGATGAAAATCCCGGGCCACATTTCGCTCTTCTGGCGAAGCTGGCCGGGCAATGCGGCGTCGAGCGTCTTTCGATGGGCATGTCAGGTGATTATGAGACGGCTATTGCCTTTGGCGCCACCAGTGTGCGGGTGGGATCGGCGATTTTCGGCCATCGCTGAGTACTGTTGATTTCACCAACAAAACCCTCAAAACAAAACCCCGGGGCTGAGCCACCGGGGTTTGAATTTTCCAACGCTGATATGCCGGATCAATACTGATCGTCTTCTTCTTCGGGAGTGGTCGATTTCAGCGATTGCAGCTTCTTGAACACCGCATTGGCGTCGATTTCCTTTTCCTCTTCCTGGGCGTAGAAATCGAGATGTTCGGTCTGCGATGCCGATTGCAGGGTGGCACCAAGCTCGGCAGCGGTCGGCAGAGGCCGGCCCTTCGAGGCCTTTTCCACTTCCATGTCCAGATCGATCTGGCTGCACAGGCCAAGCGTCACAGGGTCCATCGGTGCGAGATTGGCCGAATTCCAGTGGCTGCGGTCGCGGATCTGCTCAATCGTGCTCTTGGTGGTGCCGACCAGCCGGGAAATCTGCGCATCCTTCAGTTCAGGATGATTGCGCACCAGCCAGAGAATGGCGTTCGGGCGGTCCTGACGCTTGGAGACCGGCGTATAGCGGGGGCCACGGCGCTTCGAATCAGGCACGCGCACCTTTGGCTCGGAAATCTTCAGCTTGTGGGCAATGTCTTTTTCGCCGCGCGCGATCTCGTCGCGGGAAAGCTGGCCGGTGGCAATGGGATCAAGACCCTTGATGCCTTGTGCGGCTTCGCCATCGGCAATGGCTTTTACCTCAAGCGGGTGCAGCTTGCAGAACTGGGCGATCTGCTCGAATGACAGCGCCGTATTGTCTACGAGCCATACGGCCGTTGCCTTTGGCATAAGCAGTGTCTGGGCCATGCAATTACAATCCTTCTGTAGGTACGCGCCGTCGGGCGCGAGCCGTGGATACAACCAGAATTTCCGGGAAATCACCGGCTATATACGCCGGTTGACGCAGAAATGCAATTCTTTGAAAGACAAATGACCTTTGTCTAATTGCCGCCATGTGGCGACCTGATAAGAATTGACAGTATGACACCTATATCATGATGCAGAGCCACTGCACCGCATCATGCCAGGTCGCATGTTGAGAGAGGTGAGGAGCTCTCCGCAGCCTGTCATGGCTGCGTCACATCAGGAGGAATTCATGTCTGCGAAGACCTATCCCGTTTTAAAGGCCGCCAAGGCCCAGGCTTTGATCGATAACGACAAATACCTGAAATGGTACGAGGAAAGCATTGAGGAGCCGGAGAAATTCTGGTCCAAGCACGGCAAGCGGATCGATTGGTTCAAGCCATATACCAAGGCCAAGAACACCAGTTTCAAGGGCAAGGTACCGATCAAATGGTTCGAGGACGGGCTGACCAATGTCTCCTATAATTGCATCGACCGGCATCTGAAAACCCACGGTGAGCGCACCGCGATCATCTGGGAAGGGGACAATCCCTATATCGACAAGCGTATCACCTATAATCAGCTTTATGACAATGTCTGCCGGCTCGCCAATGTGCTGAAAGCGCATGGCGTTAAGAAAGGCGACCGCGTCACCATCTATATGCCGATGGTGCCGGAAGCGACCTACGCCATGCTGGCGTGTTCGCGTATCGGTGCTGTGCATTCGGTGGTGTTTGGCGGTTTTTCGCCTGAAGCGCTGGCTGGCCGGATCGTCGATTGTGAATCGACCTTCGTGATCACCTGTGACGAAGGGGTGCGCGGCGGCAAGCCGGTGGCGCTCAAGGAAAACACCGATGTCGCCATCGACATTGCGGCGAAACAATATGTCATCGTCAACAAGGTGTTGGTGGTGCGCCGTACGGGCGGCAAGGTCGGCTGGGCTCCGGGGCGCGATCTCTGGTACCATCAGGAAATCGCCAAGGTGAAGCCGGATTGCCCGCCGGTGAAGATGAAGGCGGAAGATCCGCTGTTCATTCTCTACACGTCCGGCTCCACCGGTAAGCCAAAGGGCGTGCTGCACACGACCGGTGGCTATCTCGTCTATGCGGCGATGACCCACGAATATGTGTTCGATTACAAGGACGGCGAGATATTCTGGTGCTCGGCAGACGTGGGCTGGGTCACCGGCCATTCCTATATCGTCTATGGGCCGCTCGCCAATTGCGCGACGACGGTGATGTTCGAAGGCGTGCCGAATTTCCCCGACCAGGGACGGTTCTGGGAAATCATCGACAAGCACAAGGTCAATATTTTCTATACCGCGCCCACCGCCATCCGCTCGCTGATGGGGGCCGGAGACGATTTCGTCAAGCGTTCCTCGCGCTCCAGCCTGCGATTGCTGGGCTCGGTCGGTGAGCCAATCAATCCGGAAGCCTGGGAATGGTATTATAACGTGGTCGGCGATCAGCGCTGCCCGATTGTCGATACCTGGTGGCAGACCGAGACTGGCGGCATTCTCATCAGCCCCCTGCCCGGCGCCACGGATCTCAAGCCCGGTTCCGCGACCCGGCCGTTCTTCGGCGTCAAGCCGGAGCTGGTGGACAATGAAGGCAAGGTGCTGGAAGGGGCGGCCGACGGCAATCTTTGCCTGATCGACAGCTGGCCGGGACAGGCGCGGACGATTTACGGCGACCACAATCGCTTCGTTCAGACCTATTTTTCGACCTATAAAGGTAAATATTTCACCGGCGACGGCTGCCGTCGTGACGAGGACGGCTATTACTGGATCACCGGTCGCGTCGATGACGTGCTGAATGTCTCCGGCCACCGTCTGGGGACTGCCGAGGTGGAATCGGCACTGGTTTCCCATCATCTGGTTTCAGAGGCTGCCGTGGTCGGTTATCCGCATGGCATCAAGGGTCAGGGCATTTATTGCTATGTCACGCTGATGGCGGGCCATGAGGGCAATGAAGACTTGCGCCAGACATTGGTGAAACATGTTCGGTCCGAAATCGGCCCGATTGCGGCTCCTGACAAGATCCAGTTTGCCCCCGGCCTGCCGAAAACCCGATCCGGTAAGATCATGCGTCGTATCCTTCGCAAGATCGCCGAGGACGATTTCGGCGCGCTGGGCGATACCTCGACGCTCGCCGATCCTGGCGTTGTCGACGACCTGATTGCCAACCGGCAGAACAAGGCATCCGCCTGAGACTATTTCTCTCAGGCTTTGCAAAGGGGGCGGGGTCTCTCCGCCCCTTTACCAAGCCGCTCACGCATTCTCGCTGTGAACGAATAAGAAAATGAACTGTCGGCTTCAATGGCAGTTCATATTACCAGCATTTTCAAGCGGAACTGGCCGGGTTTTGAATGGCACTCGTAAAGTGCAATTAAACAGACTATATGGGGGATCTTACTGCGGAACGACCCTTACCTGACCTTCGAGCCGGTCGGTGACAGGCCTCCACAGTCCATTCGAGTGTTATGGCGGGTGCGCGATGTCAGTCCTGCGCGGCGCTGTAGTAGGAGTTCCCATGGCCCGGGTAGACCAATCCGACGACTGGCGCGAAAAACACGCGCCGACCATCAGCACGTTCGAGTCGCTGGCAATCGAAGCTTTCGGCAATTTACCGAAGGAATTTCGCGACCTGACCGGAAACCTGATCATCGAGATTGCCGATTTTCCTACCGACGACGTGTTTGAAGACATGGCCCTCGAAACGCCCTTCGATCTGTTGGGCCTGTTCGAAGGGCGCGGCATTTCCGAGCGTTTCAGCATGGAAACCGGCGAGGTGCCAAATAAAATCACCCTCTATCGCCGCCCCATTCTCGACTATTGGGCCGAAAATGAGGAAACACTGGGCGATATCGTCACCCATGTGCTGATCCACGAGATCGGCCATCATTTCGGTCTGTCCGACGATGATATGGAGCGGATCGAGGAAAGCGTTGACGACGGAATGGCCGACCGGTCGTAACGTCTGCAAAATTTCGAAGAAAAAGTTTTCGCGATAAGGGCGGCGCACTCTGATGGGCGCGCCGCCGCTTTGTTTGTTATGCCTCAAGGCCAATCAGCAGATCCTTGGCGTCGATCTGGTCACCGGCCTTCACCAGCACTTCGGCAATCTTGCCATCGCGTTCGGCATGCAGCGCGGTTTCCATCTTCATTGCTTCGATAGAGAGCAGCACGTCTCCGGCTTTTACAGACTGCCCTGCCGAGACAAAGACCCGCGAGATGACACCGGGCATCGGCGCGCCGATATGGGCGGCATTGGCGGCCTCCGCCTTACGGCGGGCGGCGGCCCCTGAAGCCCCATGGCTGCGGTCCGGCACCTTGATACGGCGTGGCTGACCGTTCAGCTCGAAAAACATCGTCACCAGGCCCTGGGCATCGGGAGCACTGGCGGCCTGGTTGACGATGACCAGCGTCTTGCCTTTTTCGATTTCGGCAAACAATTCCTCGCCGTCGCCCATGCCGTAGAAATAGGAATGGGTCGGCAGGACCGAGACCGGGCCATAGGTATCGGAGGCCAGGGCGAAATCCGTGAACACCTTCGGATACATCAGGTAGGACGCGAATTCGAAATCACTGACACTGCGCTCCAGCTTGTCCTCGATGGTCTTGCGTTCGACATCGAGATCGGCGGGCGGTAAAAGCGAGCCCGGCACATCCGTATATGGTTTTTCGCCCTTCAACGCCTTCTTTTGCAGGCTCTGCGGCCAGCCGCCGGGTGGTTGCCCGAGGTCACCCTTCAGCATCGAGACGACCGAATCGGGGAAGGCAATATCCTTATCCGGATTCTCGACATCGTCCACCGTCAGGTCCTGCGCCACCATCATCAGTGCCATATCGCCCACCACCTTGGAAGATGGCGTGACCTTGACGATATCTCCGAACATCTGGTTGACGTCGGCATAGGTCTGCGCCACTTCGTGCCAGCGGGTTTCCAGCCCCAGCGAACGAGCCTGTTCCTTCAGGTTGGTGAACTGGCCGCCGGGCATTTCATGCAGATAGACTTCGGAGGCTGGACCCTTGAGATCGCTTTCGAAGGCCGCATATTGGCCGCGGACCGCCTCCCAATAAAAGGAAATGCGACGGATCCATTCCGGATCGATCCCCGGATCGCGTTCGGTCCCGGCCAAAGCCTCGACGATCGAGCCGAGGCAGGGCTGGGATGTATTGCCCGACAGCGCATCCATAGCCGCATCCACCGCATCCACACCGGCATCAATAGCGGCCAGCACGGTGGCGGCGGAAATACCCGATGTGTCATGGGTGTGGAAATGGATCGGCAGGCTTGTCGCCTCACGCAGCGCCTTGAACAAGACTTTCGCGGCAGCGGGTTTGAGCAATCCGGCCATGTCCTTGACGGCGATGATATGGGCGCCTGCCTTCTCCAACTCGGCGGCGAGAGCGGTATAATATTTCAGGTCGTATTTTGGCCGGGCGCTGTTCAGGAGATCGCCGGTATAGCAGATTGCCGCCTCGCACAGCTTGTTTTCTTCCTGCACGGCGTCCATGGAGACGCGCATATTGTCGACCCAGTTCAGGCAGTCGAACACCCGGAACAGGTCGATGCCGCCCTTTGCCGCCTGGCGGACGAAATATTTCACGACATTGTCAGGGTAATTGGTATAGCCGACGCCGTTTGCGCCACGCAGCAGCATTTGCAAGAGCAGGTTGGGTGCACCTTCGCGGATCAGTGCCAACCGCTCCCACGGATCTTCCGTCAGGAACCGCATTGAGACGTCAAAGGTTGCGCCGCCCCAGCATTCTAGCGAGAGCAGATTGGGCAGGGCGCGGGCATAGACGCTGGCAATCCGGGCAATGTCATTTGTGCGCATCCGGGTGGCCAGCAGCGATTGATGGCCGTCGCGCATGGTCGTGTCGGTCAAAAGCACACGCGGTTCGTTGCGCATCCACTCGGCAAAGCCCTTGGGCCCCAGCGTATCAAGCTTCTGCTTGGTGCCATCGGTGATACTGGCATCAATATAGGGAATGACCGGCTTTGCTGCCTTGTCTGAGGGCTTGGGACGGCCCTTGGTTTCCGGGTGGCCGTTGACGGTCACGTCGGCCAGATAGGTCAGCAGCTTGGTTGCCCGGTCCTGGCGCTTGACCTGGGCGAACAGTTCCGGCGTGGTATCGATGAAGCGTGTCGTATAGGTGTTGTTGCGAAATTTCGGATGGCCGATGATCGCTTCCAGGAAGGTGAGATTGGTGGCGACACCGCGGATACGGAATTCGCGCAGCGCCCGATCCATTCGGCTGATCGCCTCCTGCGGCGATGCCCCAGCAGCGGTCACTTTCACCAGTAGCGGATCATAAAAACGGGTGATGATCGCGCCGGTATAGGCGGTGCCGCCATCAAGCCGGATGCCGAAACCTGCCGCCGAGCGATAGGCGGTGATGCGGCCGTAATCGGGAATGAAATTATGCTCCGGGTCCTCGGTCGTGACGCGGCATTGCAGGGCATGGCCATGCAGGCGGATGTCTTCTTGGCGGGGAACGCCCGATTCCGGCGTGCCGATGGCAAAGCCTTCGAGGATGTGGATCTGCGCCTTGACGATGTCGATACCGGTCACCACTTCGGTGACGGTATGCTCGACCTGGATGCGCGGATTGACCTCGATGAAGTAGAATTTTCCAGTATCGGCATCCATCAGATATTCGACGGTGCCGGCACCGATATAGCCGGTGGCTCTGGCAATTTTCAGCGAATAGGCGGCAAGTTCCTGGCGCTGCGCCTCGGAAAGATAGGGGGCCGGTGCTCGTTCCACGACTTTCTGATTGCGGCGCTGCACCGAGCAGTCGCGTTCGAAAAGATGCACGGCATTGCCATGGGTATCGCCGAGGATCTGGCTTTCGACATGGCGGGCATTTTCCACCAGCTTTTCCAGATAGACTTCATCCTTGCCAAAGGCGGCTTTTGCCTCGCGCTTGGCTTCCGTCACTTCGCGCGCCAGATCGTTTTCGGAGCGGATCACCCGCATGCCGCGCCCGCCGCCGCCCCAGGACGCCTTGAGCATCAGCGGATAGCCGATCTCGCCTGCCATTTTGGCCACGGTGTCCATGTCATCAGGCAGCGGTTCGGTGGCTGGCACCACGGGAACACCCACTTCGACGGCCAGATTGCGGGCGGCGACCTTGTTGCCCAATTGCCGCATTGTATCCGACGTCGGGCCGATGAAAATCAGGCCTGCATCGTTGCAGGCATCGACAAATTCAGGACTTTCGGACAGGAGGCCATAGCCTGGATGGATGGCGTCCGCGCCGGACAGCTTGGCGACACGGATGATTTCCTCGATGGAAAGATAGCTTTCGATCGGGCCGAGATCCCGCTTCAGATGCGGGCCGCGACCGACCTGATAGCTTTCGTCTGCCTTGAAACGATGCAGGGAGAGCTTGTCCTCCTCAGCCCAGATGGCGACCGTTTTTATGCCGAGTTCATTGGCAGCCCGAAACACGCGGATGGCGATTTCGGAGCGATTGGCAACTAGGATCTTGGAAATAGACAAATGGGCCTCCTCTTCATCAGGCGCTCATTGTGCGCCTGCGAAGAGAATCCATAGCGGTTTGCAAGACATCGCGCAATTTAGGCAAGTCAGCAGAACGATGAAAATATCAGCTGATCAGGCCAAGGCGGTAAGCAATTGCTACCATATGTTGCCGGTTTTTGGCGTTCAACTTATCCTGCAATTCGTTGACATACCAATCGACGGTGTGGTTCGAAATCTCAAGCAATTTGCTCATCTCGTTCGAGGTCATGCCCTCCCCGAGATAATTGAGAATTTCAAGCTCACGCCGGGTCAGGCGCACATCGACTTTTTGCACCATCGACAGCAATTCGTCTTCGCCATTGATTTCCGCCAGCCGCCAGAAGGCGCATTTCGCCACCGTGTCGAAGAGCATGATCTCAATCGGGGTCAGCTCCACCGGTCGTCCGCCAATGGTCATGTTGGCCAGCAGTCCACCCCGTCCGTGGATGGGGAAGATGTAGCCTTCTTCGAGACCAAAACGCTGGGCATCCATCATCATCCGCTGCATGCGTTTGAAATGCGGGTCCTGGCTGAACGCCGTCAGCGTTTCGCTCCAGCGGAACGGCCGTTGCGCTTGCGCGAGATAGCGAATGGCAGGATCGATCAGCACAAATTTTTTCGTAATATAAATTTGCGGCCATTTTTCCGGCCACCGTCCTGCAAGCACCAGAGACATGGGGTTTTGGTCAGGCTTTGGACTGCGCACTAGGCCGTAATAATCGAATTTATAAAACTCGAGAAGTTTCTCCAACTCGAGGATCAGCTCCTCTCGACTTCGGCATCCCTGAGATACAGCCAAAAACTGTATGAGATGATTGACACTCACACGCACCCCCTAGGTTCAGCAGCAGACTGAACATTAACATTCTCTAATTATTATCAAACACTATTTCTTAAAATACACGTTAAGCTTATGTGTTTGTTAATTCGGCTACCTGAAATTTTACCCATAGCAAGCATGGTGAAAAAGAGAATTCCAAAACCGGACTTTGCACAACATCTGCGGGTCTGTATAGGCAGCGTTCAGGTTCGTCTCCTTAAAATATCGTGATACGATGCCTCAACCGGCCAATTCGAAGCCGATCAGGAGAAACTGACGCCATGTCCCTGTTGCAAATTTACTGGCGAGCCTTGCAATATCTTGCCGCTTACCGTCTGAAGGTTAGCATCGTGGTGACGGCCAACGTCATATTGGCGGTGATCACCATTGCCGAACCGATCCTGTTTGGTTGGATCATCGACGCAATTTCCAGTGGCAAGCCAGTCAAGGATATTCTGTTCCTGTGGGGCGGCTTTGGTATATTCAACACGATTGCTTTCGTGCTTGTCGCCCGCGAAGCCGACAGGCTGGCGCATGGCCGCCGGGCCAGTCTTCTGACCGAAGCCTTTGGCCGGATCATTTCCATGCCGCTGTCCTGGCATCATCAGCGCGGCACGTCCAACGCGCTGCATACGCTGCTGCGCGCCAGTGAGACGCTGTTTGGTCTCTGGCTGGAATTCATGAGAACCCATCTGGCCACGGCCGTGGCGCTCGTGTTGCTGGTGCCGACCGCCTTTTCCATGGACGTGCGCCTGACGCTGGTGCTGATCGTGCTTGGTCTGATCTATGTGGCGATCGGCAAGATGGTGATGGACAAGACCAAGGATGGTCAGGCCTCCGTCGAGAGCCACTACCATACGGTGTTTTCCCATGTCAGCGACACGATCAGCAATGTCTCTGTCGTGCATAGCTATAATCGTATCCAGGCCGAAACCTCGGCCCTGAAGACCTTTACCAGCAAGCTGCTCGATGCTCAGTATCCGGTGCTCGACTGGTGGGCGATTGCCAGCGGCCTCAATCGCATCGCCTCTACCGCTTCGATGCTGATCATCCTGATTATCGGCACCATGCTGGTGCAGAGCGGCGAATTGCGGGTCGGCGACGTTATTGCCTTCATCGGCTTTGCCAATCTGCTGATCGCCCGTCTCGACCAGATGCGCCAGTTTTCGACGCAGATCTTCGAGGCGCGCGCCAAGCTGGAAGATTTCTACGTGCTGGAGGATTCCGTGCAGGATCGTGATGAGCCGGCTGGCAATCGCGATTTGCAGTCTGTACGTGGCGATGTTGAATTCCGCCATGTCTCCTTCGATTTCGCCAATACCACCCAGGGCGTCAAGGATGTGTCCTTCACGGTCAAGGCCGGACAGACGATTGCCATCGTCGGGCCGACCGGTGCCGGCAAGACCACCCTGATCAACCTGCTGCAACGGGTGCATGAGCCGCAGCATGGGCAGATCCTGATCGATGGTGCCGATATCTCCACCATTACCCGCCAGTCGCTGCGCAACTCGATTGCGACCGTGTTTCAGGATGCAGGCATTCTCAACCGGTCGATTGCCGATAACATTCGCATCGGGCGCGAAAATGCGACGGACGAGGATATCGTCAAGGCGGCGGAGGCTGCTGCGGCCACCGACTTCATCGAAAGCCGTCTGTCTGGCTTCGATACTGACGTCGGTGAGCGTGGCAACCGTCTGTCGGGCGGCGAGCGGCAGCGTATCGCCATTGCCCGTGCCATCCTGAAGGATGCGCCGATCCTGGTACTGGACGAGGCAACCAGTGCGCTCGACGTGGAGACCGAAGAGCGGGTAAAATCCGCTATCGACCGGCTGCGCCAGAACCGCACAACCTTTATCATTGCCCACAGGCTATCGACTGTGCGTGAAGCCGACCAGGTCCTGTTCCTGGACCATGGCCGTATTGTCGAAATGGGTGGTTATGATGAATTGAGCTCCAAGGGTGGCCGTTTTGCAGCCTTGCTGCACACCAGCGGCTTGTTGAACGATGACGACAAGGTCGCGGTGAAGGCCTGATAAATCAATCATTCTATCTGGTAAAAAGGCGTGGCTCCGAAAGGAGCCGCGCCTTTAGTCTGTCAATGCTCTATTCCGGTTTTAGCCGGCTCTCAGTCAGTTCCACCCAAAATGCCGTGCCGGTCGGGATGATGTCGTCATTGAAATCATAGCGCGGATGATGGAGCGGCGGGTCGTTTTCGGTGCGTTTGGTGCCGAGGAAGAAGTAGGTGCCGGGCTTTTCCTGGAGCATATAGGCGAAATCCTCGCCGCCCATAGTCGGACGCGGCATATCGAAAACCTTGCCTTCGCCGGCAAAGCGTCTGGCAAGATCGCGCACGTAATCGGTTTCCGCCTTGTGATTGACGGTGGCTGGATAGCCCCGTTCATAGTCAATCTCCACGGTCATGCCGTAGCTGGCCGCCTGCCCTTCGGCGATAGCTCGAACGCGGCGTTCCAGTTCATCGCGCACATGATCGTCAAAGCTGCGGATGGTCAGGACCATTTCCGCCCGCTCCGGGATCACATTACTGGCGGCACCGGCATGAAAGCCGCCGACAGTGATGACGACGGGGTCGAGCGGGTGGATATTGCGTGACGCTATGGTTTGCAGCGCCATGACGATGCTGGCGCCTGCGACGATCGGATCGCTGGTGCTTTGTGGTTCGGCACCGTGGCCACCCCGGCCAATCACGGTGATCTTGCATTCATCGACCGAAGCCATGATCGGCCCTTCCCGGAACGCGAAGTGGCCGAATGCAATGCCGGGGTCGTTATGCAGGCCAAAGACCGCATCGCAGGGGAAGCGCTCGAACAAGCCGTCTTCGATCATCAGCCGCGCGCCGCCGAAATTTTCTTCCGCCGGTTGGAAAATCAGATGCACGATGCCATCGAAATTGCGGCGCTCCGCCAGAATACCGGCAGCACCCAGCAGCATGGCCGTGTGACCGTCATGGCCGCAGGCATGCATCAGGCCGGGCGTGAGGCTGGCATAATCAAGGCCGGTCTCTTCAGTGATTGGCAGAGCATCGAAATCCGCGCGTAGTCCGATGGAACGCTGGCTGGTCCCATTGCGCAAGGTGGCGACAATGCCGGTGCGGGCCAAACCCCTGGTGACCTCATAGCCCATGGCCTCCAGTTTTCCCGCCACATAATCGGAGGTGTGAAACTCCGATAGTCCCAGTTCCGGGTGCTGATGGAGGTAGCGCCTGATCTCGACGACATCTTTCATGGCATTGGAGAAAAAGAGAGACATAGTTAACCTAAAGTGTGGATGGTCTGTTTCCGATTCGTAAGCTCCGCCTCGGGCAGAGGATCTTGGATTTGTTCTCGCTGAATTTATAGAGGGAGACCCTAACATCCGTTCAGCTTCGGTTCAAACTGAGCATTGCAGGGTGGCAGACTTAGGATGAACAGTCGTGCCGACAAAAATGTCGGGAAGACATCATTTGCAAAAGACCGGCAGATGGATGAGCCCAAGCAAAGGAAGTGTTTATCGACGTGAAACTCTGTCTAGAGCATCTCCGCCCGTCTTGCCGGATTGACGGATTACCCGGCCTGACCAAGCCTTTATTAAAGGCGCGCGTCATGGCCGCATTGATTTTCCCGCAGCCGCGGGCCTTTCCCTAGGCCCAGTTGCGCATATGTAAGTGCTGCATCATCCCAATGCGGCAGATTTCACTCTTGCTGGTAACAGATTCGAAAACATGTCCCCATCTATGACGCCATCCACAGCGCCACGCGATACAGAAACCCGCAATATCGATCACAACGATTCGATCCGGGCTACCTATCTGACAATCGATGAGTTGCAGGAGAAATCCAAGGCTCTCGCCACTTCGGTGATGAGCACGCTTCCGGGTTTCTTCGATTTCGATTTCTTCGCCCGGCATAAGGAAAACGAGCGGGAAATCCTGCGCGTCTATCGCACCACCGCCGCCGATGTCGAGGCGGGGGCGACGATTACGCCTGCTGCCGAATGGCTGCTGGACAATCACTACATTATCGAAGAAGCGATTCAGGAAGTCCGCCGCGACTTTCCCAAAAAATTCTATCGGCAATTGCCGACGGTCAAGGTCGGCGACCGGATCATTCCCCGCGTCATGGCGCTGGCCTGGCTCTATGTGGCTCATACCCATTCCACAGTGACGCGCGAAAGCATGACGGCGCTGGCGGAAGGCTATCAGTCCGAGCATTCGCTTGAAATCGGCGAATTGTGGGCCCTGCCCTCCATGGTGCGCTTTGTGCTGGTGGAAAACCTGCGGCGCATTTCGACCCGGGTGGAAAAATCCCGGCAGATGCGGCGCAAGGCCAATGAGGCCGCCGACGAAATCGTCCGGCTGAATGACGAGGCCGCCTGCCGCGAATATTTGAAGCAGCTGGAATCACTCGCCGACGACAATACGTTTGCGACGCAATTTCTCTATCGCCTGCGCAACGGTTCGCAGACATCCGCCGTTGCCGTCAGCTGGTTGGAGAAGCGGTTGGAGGCCAATGGCCGTACAACCGAAGAGGCTATGGCCGCCGAGCATAACCGGCTTTCGTCCGGCAATGTCAGCATGGGCAGCATCATCAAGGGCCTGCGCACCATTGACGATACCGAATGGTCGGTCTGGGTCGAAGAAGTCAGCCATGTCGACAAGATCCTGCGCAGCCACAGCGATTATGAAGCGCTGGATTTCGGCTCGCGCAACAGCTACCGCAACACGATTGAAAAGCTGGCGCGCCGTTCCGACAAGAGCGAGCTGGAAATAGCCCAGATCGCCATCGATCTGTCGAAGGCTGCCGCGTCGACCGGTGATCTCTCCGATGCGCCGTCCAATGTCGGCAGCGTTCTCGTGGGCGCACAGAAGGAAGCGCTGGAGCGTGCGGTCGGTTATCGCGTGCCTGCGCATATTGCCGTCACCCGCAGCTTCAAGCGGTTGCATTGGCTGGCCATCGCCCTGCCCGTCCTGGCGCTGACAGCATTGGCGTTGGCACTCGTTGCCTGGTACCTGTCTTACGCTGGTCTTTCGGTGCCGCTGATCACCATTCTCGTCGTGCTGTTTGCCCTGCCGGCATCCGAAGGCGCGACCGGCCTGTTCAACACGCTGTCCACCTTTGTTCTGAAGCCCGCCCGTCTGGTCGGCTATGAGTTCAAGGAGGGCATTCCAGACGATGCGCGTACGCTGGTTGCCGTTCCCTGCATGATCTCCAAGCGTGACCATGTCGATGAACTGGTGCGCAATCTGGAAGTCCATTACCTCACCAATCCGCGTGGCGAGGTGTATTTTTCGCTGCTCAGCGACTGGCCAGATGCCAAGGTCGAAGAGACCGAAGCCGATCTCGAAGTGCTGGAATATGCCAAGCGGGAAATCGCTGCGCTGAACGCCCGCTACAATGAAGACGGCAAGACCCGTTTCTATTTCCTGCATCGCCGCCGTCTGTTCAATCCCCAGGAAGATTGCTGGATGGGTTGGGAGCGCAAGCGGGGTAAGCTGCATGAGCTGAACCTTTTGCTACGTGGCGACAAGGATACATCCTACCTGCCCGGTGCCAATACGGTGCCGGATGGCGTGCAATATGTGATGACGCTGGACGCCGACACCCGGTTGATGCGCGATGCCGTGACCAAGATGGTCGGCAAGATGTATCATCCGATCAATCGCCCCGTGCACGACCCGGTAACCGGTCGTGTGGTCAGCGGCTATGGTATTCTCCAGCCGCGCGTCACCCCCTCGCTGACAACAGGCAAGGACGCCTCGGTATTCCAGCGGGTGTTTTCGATCAATCGCGGTCTCGATCCTTACGTCTTTACCGTGTCTGACGTCTATCAGGACATTACCGGCGAAGGCAGCTTCACCGGCAAGGGCCTTTACCATGTCGACGCTTTCGAGCGGGCCATCAAGGGCCAGATCGATGAGAATACCGTTCTTAGCCACGACCTGCTGGAAGGCTCGTTTGCCCGCTGCGCGCTGGTGACCGATGTCGAGCTGGTCGAGGATTTCCCGACCCGTTATGAAGTAGAAATTTCCCGCCAGCATCGCTGGGCGCGCGGCGACTGGCAGTTGCTGCCTTATATTCTCGATCCGAAGCGCGGTATTACCTCGCTTGGCCGCTGGAAAATGGTCGATAACTTGCGCCGGTCGCTGACCCCGATTGCCTGGTTCGCCGCGTCTGTCATCGGCTGGTTCGCCATGAGCCCGATCGACACGCTGATCTGGCAATTGCTGTTGATCTTCTCGCTGTTCGTTGCGCCAACAATCTCTCTGATCAACGCGCTTGTGCCACGTCAGACGGATATCGTGCCAAGCGCACACTTCCAGTCGCTCTGGGCCGATTTGCGCGGCGCCAATGCGCAAGTGGCACTTCGTATCGTCTTCATCGCTGATATGGCCTGCATGATGGCCGATGCCATCGTGCGCTCGATGTATCGCCTGCTGGTCAGCCGCAAGTTGCTGCTGGAATGGCGCACTGCCGCCAGCATCCAGTCGGTGGCCCAGGGCAGTATTCCGACCTATTACCGCACGATGCGCTATGCACCGACGCTGGCCCTCGTCGCCTTCGGCCTCTCGGCCTATGAAGCCGGTTACGGTGCGCTGATCGGCCTGCCCTTCACGCTGATGTGGGTGCTGTCGCCGCTGGTTGCCTGGTATGTCAGCCAGTCCGCCGAAACGGAAGACCGGTTGCTGGTGCCGGAAGAAACCGTTATCGAACTGCGCCGCATCGCGCGCCGCACCTGGCGCTATTACGAGACCTTCGCCAATGCAGGCGAACATTTCCTGCCGCCGGACAATTTCCAGGAAACGCCGGAGCCTGTGGTGGCACGCCGGACCTCGCCGACCAATATCGGCGTCTATCTTCTGTCGATTGTCTCTGCCCGTCATTTTGGCTGGCTCGGTTTCGAGCAGACCATCGAAAAGCTGGAACAGACCATCGGCACCGTCGAGAAGATGGACAAGTTCCGGGGTCATCTTTACAACTGGTATCATACCGACACGCTGAAATCGCTCGGCAACCGCTATATTTCTGCGGTCGATAGCGGCAATCTTGCTGGTCATCTGATTGCGATTTCGTCTGCCTGCCGCCATTGGGCCGAAGCCCCGTCTGCCCATCTCCAGGGCAGCCTGGACGGGATCGGCGATGTCGGCGGTATCCTGATGGAAGCGCTGAAGGAACTGCCTGACGACCGCAAGACCGTGCGCCCGTTGCGCACCCGTCTCTATGAGCGGATCATCGGTTTCAACAATGCGCTGGCCTCAGTCAAGCGCGAGCATGAATTCGCCTCGATCCGGGTCATCAACCTCGCGGTTCTGGCGCGCGACATCCAGAAGCTGGCGGCCAATCTTCACCACGAGCTGCGCTCTGACAAGAGCACGGACCTGTTGCGTTGGAGTGAGGCGCTGGTGGCGGTCTGCGAATCGCATATCGCCGATAGCGCCTTCGACCTGTCCAACATCGAGCCGCTGCGTCAGCGTCTGGCCAGCCTGCGTGATCGCAGCCGCGATCTCGCCTTCTCGATGGATTTCGCCTTCCTGTTCCGCAAGGAACGGCGTCTGCTTTCCATCGGTTATCGTGTTGAGACCATGGAACTGGACGAGGCCTGCTATGACCTTTTGGCCTCTGAAGCCCGTCTGACCTCGCTGTTTGCCATCGCCAAGGGCGACCTGCCCACCGAACATTGGTACAAGCTGGGCCGTCAGGTGGTGCCGATCGGCTCACGTGCGGCTCTGGTGTCCTGGTCCGGTTCGATGTTCGAATATCTGATGCCGCCGCTGGTCATGCAGGAACGGCAGGGGGGTATTCTGAACCAGACGAACAACCTGATCGTCAAGGAACAGATGAACCACGGCAAGCGTCTCAATATCCCCTGGGGTATTTCGGAAGCGGCCTTCAACGCCCGCGACCATGCGCTCGCCTATCAATATACCAATTTCGGCGTGCCCACTCTCGGCCTGAAACGGGGTCTCGGTCAGAACGCGGTCATCGCGCCCTATGCGTCGATTCTCGCCAGCCAGTACGATCCGAAGGCAGCGGCTGAAAACCTGAAAAAGCTCCGGGCGCTTGGCGCGCTTGGCGCCTATGGTTTCCATGACGCTGTCGATTTCACTCCGACCCGGGTGCCGAAGGGCAAGACCTGCGCAGTCGTCTACAATTATTATGCCCACCATCACGGCATGTCGATTGCGGCGATTGCCAACGTCACCTTCAATGGCTTGTTGCGTGAACTCTTCCACGCCGATCCGGTGATCGAAGCAGCCGAACTGCTGTTGCAGGAAAAGGCACCGCGCGAAATCCCTGTGATGAGCGCCAAATACGAGCCGCAGACCCCCGGCAAGGGCCAGGCCGACCTGCTGCGGCCGGAAATCCGCACCATTACCGATCCGCTGTCCAAGGACCGCGAACTGGTTCTGCTGTCGAACGGCCATTATTCAGTGATGCTGACGGCCACCGGCTCCGGCTTCTCGCGCTGGAACGGCCTGTCCGTTTCCCGCTGGAAGGCCGATCCGACCGAAGACCGCAACGGCACCTTCATCTTCCTGCGCGATACGGCGTCGGGCGAATGGTGGTCAACGACCGCTGCCCCGCGTCGGGCCGCCGAGGAAAAGACCCGTGTGGTGTTCAGCGACGACAAGGCTGAATTCACCAAGACGGTTGGCGATATCACCTCGACTGTCGAATGCGTGGTTGCCACCGAACATGACGCCGAAGGCCGTCGTGTCACCCTGCTCAACACCGGCACCGAGGACCGCTTCATCGAAGTGACCTCCTATATGGAGCCGGTCCTGTCGAGTGACGACAATGACAATGCCCATCCGGTGTTCTCGCGGATGTTCGTGAAAACCGAGCTTGGCCGTAAGGGCGACGTGATCCGCATCGAGCGTAACAAGCGTTCGCCGAGCGATCCGGATATCTGCGTGGCGCATCTGGTCTCCGATACGTCGGGACCGGGCCGCAATACCGAATTCGAGACCGACCGCTACAAGTTCATCGGCCGTGGCCGCACACTGGCCGAGGCTGCGGCCTTCGATCCGAATGCGGTTCTGTCTGGTTCGGACGGGTTTACGCTCGATCCAATCGCCTCCTTCCGCCGCGTGCTGCGCGTTCCTGCTGGCAAAAAGGTCAGCGTGGTCTACTGGACCATCGCCGCCCCGAGCCGTCAGGAAGTCGATGTGGCCATCGAGCGCTATCGTCATCCCGATGCGTTCAACCACGAAATGCTGCATGCCTGGACCCGTACCCAGGTCGAGATGCGCCATATCGGCATCACCTCGCAGCAGGCCGCCGCCTTCCAGCAGCTTGGTCGCTATCTGGTCTATCCCGACATGCATCTGCGGGCCGATCCGGAAACCGTGCGCGCTGGTCTCGCCCCGCAATCGGCGCTGTGGCCAAACTCGATCTCCGGCGACTACCCGATCTTCGCGGTGCGTATCAATGACGAGATGGACACCGAAGTGGTCCGCGAAGCTTTGAGCGCCCAGGATTACCTGCAACGTCATGGCGTCGTCACCGATGTGGTGATTCTCAACGAGCGGGCCGCATCCTATGCGCAGGACATGCAGCATGCCCTGGAACAGTTGGCTGAGGGCATGCGCACCAAGCAGGCCGAAGGCGGCCAGCAACATGTGTTTGCAGTACGCCGCGACCTGATGGACGACAGCGGCTGGAATGCCGTGCTCGCTGCCGCCCGCGTCGTGCTACATGCCCGCAATGGCAAGATCACCGATCAGGTGACCCATGCCGCCGAGCTGTTTGCAGCACCGCGCGGAGTGGATGCCATTGACGCCGACTGGTATCCGCCGGTGCCGGTCATGGCCGGACGGACCGATCTTGTTGCTCCTGCCATCGATGGTAGCGATCTGGAATTCTGGAATGGCTATGGCGGCTTTGCTGCCGATGGTGCCGAATATGTGGTGAGGCTTGGCCCCGGCCAATCGACGCCGCAGCCGTGGATCAACGTGATCTCCAACGATAATTTCGGCTTCCATATTGCCGCCGAAGGCTCAGGCTTCACCTGGAGCCGCAATTCGCGCGACTATCAGCTGACGCCATGGTCGAACGATGCCGTCACCAACCGCACGGGCGAGGCCTTCTATGTGGCCGATCTCGACAGCGGCGAAGTGGTCAGCCCGATTTCGGCAGCCAGCAACCGGCAGGATGTGGTGTATGAAACCCGTCATGGCCTTGGTTACTCGGTGTTCTCGACCGAAGCTGCTGGTCTTGCGGTCGAATTGACCGTCACGGTCGATCAGGTTGAGCCGGTTCGCTTTACCCGGCTTACAATCCGCAATACCGGCGACAGTGCTCGTCGCCTGCGCAGCTACGGTTATGTCGAATGGATTCTCGGCAACAATCCGCAGAAGACGGCTGCCTTTGTGCTGCCGTCCCATGATGCGGAAACCGGAGCGCTGCTGGCGACCAACCCCTATAGCATCGACTATTCGGGTCGCTTCGCCTTCCTGACCGCCGTGGAAACGGCAACGGGCTTTGCCTCCAGCCGCCGTGAATTCATCGGTCGGCATGGGGATATCAAGATGCCGCAGGCCGTGGCCAAGGGCTCGCCGCTGTCCGGCTCCATCGATCCGGAAGGCGATCCCTGCGCGGCGCTGGCCTTCGACATCACCTTGCAGCCGGGCGAAGAAGCATCCGTCACCTTCCTGCTGGGTGACGCCGAGAGCATCGAACAGGCCCGCAGCGTGATTGCTGCTGCCAAAGCCAAGGGCTTTGACGGGGCGCTGGCCGAAGCCAAGTCGTTCTGGGGTGATTTCACCGGCCATATCAAGGTGAAGACCGGCGACAAGGCCTTCGACCATATGGTCAATCACTGGCTGCCCTATCAGACGCTGGCCTGCCGCATCAAGGCGCGCGCCGGTTTCTATCAGGCATCGGGAGCCTATGGTTTCCGCGACCAGTTGCAGGACAGCCTTGCCTTCCTGCTCTACAGGCCGGAACTTGCTCGTGATCAGATCCTCAATGCCGCTTCACGGCAATTCAAAGAAGGCGACGTGCAGCATTGGTGGTTGCCGCAGAACGGTGCCGGCATTCGCAGCACGATTTCCGATGACGTGGTCTGGCTGGCCTATGCCGTCCATTCCTATGTCACGGCCACCGGCGACAAGGCTATCCTGGATACAGACGTCAGCTTCCTCGATGGTCCGACGCTGGCACTCGGTCGTCACGATGCCTTCTTCAAGCCGGAAATTTCCGCTGAAAAGGCACCGCTCTATGAACATGCGGCCCGGGCGCTCGATCTCGCCATCACCCGCACCGGCACCAACGGTCTGCCGCTGATCCTTGGCGGCGACTGGAACGATGGTATGAACCGGGTCGGCGTTGCCGGGCGCGGCGAAAGCGTCTGGCTCGGCTGGTTCCTTGCCAATGCCTTGACGGTGTTCACGCCCTTTGCCGAGGAGCGCAAGGATTCAAGCCGCGTCAAGGCTTGGGCGAAATACCTGAAGAGCCTGAAGGCTGCGCTGGAAAAAGCCGGTTGGGATGGCGATCACTATCGTCGTGGCTATTTCGACGATGGCGATCCGTTGGGCTCCGACCAGTCGGATGAATGCCGGATCGACGCCATCGCCCAGTCCTGGTCGGTTCTGTCTGGCTTTGCCGAGCCGGAGCGTCAGCAGCAGGCTATGAACTCGGTGGTCGGACGGCTGATCGATGACGAAGTGGGGATCGTTCGTCTCTTCACTCCGCCGTTCGAAAAGAGCCGTCTGGACCCAGGCTATATCAAGTCCTATCCGCCGGGCGTGCGCGAAAACGGCGGTCAATATACCCATGCGGCGATCTGGACGGGTCTAGCTCTGTCCAAGCTTGGACGCAACGACGAGGCCTGGAAAGTGTTCTCGATGCTGAACCCGGTTCATCATGCCGAGACAACCGATGAAGCCGATCGTTACCGGGTCGAGCCCTATGTCGTGGCTGCCGATGTCTATGGCGGCCCCGGCTATGAAGGGCGCGGCGGCTGGACCTGGTATACCGGCTCGGCTGGTTGGCTCTACCGCTTCGCACTGGAAGGCTTCCTCGGCATTCACCGTCAGGGTGAGGGCATCAGCCTGAAGCCCGCGCTGCCGTCCAGCCTCTCCTCCTATGAGGCAGAGGTCAGCATCGGCGGCAAGGCCGTGGCGATCACTGCAAGCCGCAAGGCTGATGGTTCTGGCTACGAAGTCACGGCCAACGGCGCAGCTGTCACTGAAAAGGACGGAGCTTTCGCCATCAGCCTGTAAGAGTTCTGCTATCTGAAACATGAAAACCGGCTGAGAGTGATCTCAGCCGGTTTTTTATGCAGTATTCAGATTTGAAGCTGGATTTTTCAGCTCTTCTTATCAGCCGGGTAGGGCGTCGCCAGCAGCAGCACCAGCCCAACGCCGAGAAAGATGACCAAACTCGCCATGCCCGCCCGTGATGAGCCAGTGGCGGTGGTGATCAGGGAAAATGACAGGGTTGCCATGAAGCTGGTGGCGCGGCCCGACAGCGCATAGATGCCGAAATAACGGCCTGCTTCCTCAGGAGCGATGCTGCGGGTGAGGTAGGAGCGGGACGAGGCCTGAACTGGGCCGAAGGCAAGGCCGATCATAATGCCGTAGAGAATATAGACTTTTTCCGCCGCCGTGCCGAACAGGCTGCCGGTACTATCAGGCGAAAGCGGTATCAGGCCGAAGGCGGTGAAGCCGGGGCCGGTGGAAATGATGCCGAAGGTGGCCGTTAAAAGCAGGATCAGGCTGATGATCACCATGGTTTTCGAGCCGAGCGCCGCATCCAACCGGCTGGCAAGGGCGCAACCGAAAATGGCGACGACATTGAGAATAATCCCGTAAATACCGATTTCCATCGTTGACCAGCCAAACATGCCGGCGGCAAACACCCCGCCGAGGATCAGCAGGCCGTTGACACCGTCCTGATAGATCATTCGGGCAATGAGAAACCTCAGGATACCCGCCCGGCGCCGCACCTCGCGTAGCGTGGCCTTGAGGTCGGCAAGCCCGGCTCTCACCGCCTTGCCAAACGGATCGCCCTTCTGCTGGTCGGGTGTGAAGAAGAACATTGGCAGGATGAACAGCAGATACCAGAGCGCCGAGACCGGCCCGGTCACACGGGCATCCTCGCCCGTCGTGGCGTCTAGACCAAACAGCGGCGTGCTGCCCAAAATGGTTTTGCCGCTTTCAGGGTTGGCGGCAACGAACAGCACGACGGCAATCAGCACAATCATCCCGCCGAGATAGCCGAGCCCCCAGGCCATGTTGGAAATCCGCCCAACATCTTTGGCACTCACCAGCCTCGGCATCATCGAATCGTTAAAGACGATAGAGAATTCGGCGGCGATTGAGGCAAGGCTGAACAGCACCAGCGGAAAGATCACCGGAGAGCCGGGAACGGCTTCCCACAGCAGCAGCAGACAGGTGATCTTGATGACAGCAAAAAAGGCGATCCAGGGCTTGCGCGAGCCGCTGCGGTCAGCAATGGCACCCAGGACCGGGGAGAGCAGGGCGATCACCACCGAGGCGACGGTGGCTGCATTGCTCCACGCAGCCTGTGCGCTGACGGGATCGCTGGTGAAGCGGGAGACGAAATAGGGACCGAAAATAAAGGTTGTGACCACGGTGAAGAAGGGCTGGGCGGCCCAGTCGAACAGCATCCAGCCCCATATGCCGGATCTGCTGGCCTGCCTTGTCTGTGCATCTGATTGCATTGTCGTACCTGTCGCCGCCGATGATCTCGGCGGCGACACTGGCATTATCTCATGACAGCTTCAATGGGCCTTCACGCAGCGCCTTGGGCGATGTCCGTCAGCAGGCTGGCGGCAACGGTCAAGCGTGACAGGCTCGGATCGCCTTCCGTGAGCGCGATCAACTCGCTGCCCAATCTGTTGATCCGCAGTGTATCCGCAGACCGCCAGGCCGCAACCGGATCGCGGCTGTCCCCGTGCTGGGTCAGGGCCTGGACGACGATATTGCGCCGCGCCTTCAGCACCAGATCCAGGCTGCGCAGCCGGGCCAGGCTGTCGTAATGGTCGCTGGTCGGGATTTTTTCGACCGACGACAGCAGCCTGCCGATCCGGAAGATTTCGCTGACCTTGTAATAGCCTTCGGTTGCCTTTTGCAGGCTGGCATCGGCCCGAAGTGCAACAGAAATAACTTCCGGGGTAACCGTCAGGCTCCACAATTCGGCGAGGTCCTCGGCTAGATCCTCCGGCACGCCCGCAGCGGTCATGGCGCTGGCCTCGGCACCAATTTGCGCCGAGAAATCGGCTGGCGTGACCGAGCGGCTGAAGCCCTTGAAGGATTTGATCGCGCTTTTCAACTTGCGCACTACATCCGACAGGTCACCGGTGGCCAATCGTGTATCAATGGCCAGTTTGGTGAAGACGCGGTAGACCGTGGCGACCCGCTGGTAGAGATCGTTCTGGGCTTCGCCGGAAATTTCCCCGTCCAGCGCGTCGATCCGGTCCCAATAGGCCCGCAGATCCAGCCCATCGCGGGTCAGAAGAGCAGCTCTGGCAATATCCTCCGCCGTACCGCCAGTCGCGTCGCTCATCCACGCCATGAAGCCGGGGCCGCCACGGTTGATGATATGGTTGGCAAGCACCGTCGCAATGATTTCACGATGCAGCCGATGGGTGGCAATGTCATCGGCGTAAGGTCGGCGCATTTTCTTCGGGAAGTAATTGCTGAGAATGCTGGCGCAATAGGGATCGTCCGGCAGGCTGGTTTCGACCAGATCATCAAACAGCGAGATCTTAGCGTAGGACAGAAGCACGCCGATTTCAGGGCGGGTGAGGGATTGACCACCGGCGTAGCGTTCCGCCAGCGCCGCATCATCCGGCAGGGTTTCCACCTTGCGGTTCAACCGGCCAGAAGCCTCCAATACGGTCATCAACCGCGACAGCTCATCACGATTACCGCTGCCCTGGCGTGCCACCAGCGAAATCGCCAGGGATTGGAGGTAGTTGTTGCGTAAGACCAGCTCGCCGACCTCCTCGGTCATCGAGGCCAGCAGTTTGTTGCGCGCCGGGAGATCGAGGCGACCGCTTGATACCGCCGTTGACAGGGCAATCTTGATATTGACCTCGACGTCGGAGGAGTTGACGCCTGCCGAATTGTCAATGGCGTCGGAATTGCACCGTCCGCCCTTCAGCGAAAAGGCGATGCGGCCCTTCTGGGTGACGCCGAGATTGGCACCTTCGCCGATCACCTTCGCGCCGACCTCATCCGCGGTAATGCGGATCGGGTCGTTGGCACGGTCGCCGACTTCTGCGTCAGTTTCCGACAGCGCCTTGATATAGGTGCCGATACCGCCGAACCACAACAGATCGACCGGCGCCTTCAGGATCGCGGTCATGATTTCAAACGGTGTCGCCACTTTCTTGGCAAGGCCGATTGCCTCGGCGGCTTGCGGGGTCAAGGTGACTGACTTTTCCGTCCGCGAAATGATCATCCCGCCCTTGGACAGCAATGTCTTATCGTAATCCTGCCAGCTGGAGCGGGCGAGGCCGAACATCCGCTTGCGTTCCTGGAAGGATTTTTCCATGTCCGGATCGGGATCGATGAAAATGTCACGGTGGTCGAAGGCACCGATCAACCTGATCTTGCGTGACAGCAACATGCCATTGCCGAACACGTCTCCCGACATGTCACCGACGCCTGCGACCGTGAAGGGTGTCTTTTGGATATCGACACCCATTTCGCGGAAATGCCGCTTGGCAGCTTCCCAGGCACCTCGGGCGGTGATGCCCATTTTCTTGTGGTCATAACCGGCAGAGCCGCCGGACGCGAAGGCATCGTCCAGCCAGAACCCGGCCTCGCGGGCCAGACCGTTGGCCGTATCGGAAAAGGTTGCTGTGCCTTTGTCGGCAGCGACGACGAAATAGGGGTCGTCTCCATCCAGCCGCACCGTATCGGCGGGGGCGACGACCGCACCGTCCTTGATATTATCGGTGATCGACAGCAGTGTGCGGATATAGGTCATATAGGCTTCACGGCTCATCCGAAGGTAGTCTTCACGGTTGGCGGGGCTTGGCAATTGCCGGGGGAAGAAGCCGCCCTTGGCGCCAACAGGCACGATCACCGCATTCTTGACCTGCTGCGCCTTGACCAGGCCAAGCACTTCGGTCCGATAATCCTGGGCGCGGTCCGACCAGCGCAAGCCGCCACGGGCAACCTTGCCGAAGCGCAGATGCACGCCCTCGACCTCAACCCCATAGACAAACATTTCCCGGAACGGGCGCGGTTGCGGTAGGCCGTCCAATTGTTGCGGATCGAATTTGAAAGCCAGCATCGGCTTGACAGTGCTGCCGCTGTTTTTCTGCGAAGAGGGGCTTTTCTGGAAATAATTGGTGCGAAGGGTCGAATCAACAGCGTTCTGGTAACGCCGCAGGATACGGTCCTCATCCAGGCTCGGTACGGAGGCGAGCGCCGTCTCAATACCGTCGCGCAGTTCCGCCAGTTTGCGCGGACGCGATTTTTCAGAAAGCTTCGGATCGAAAGACTGGTGGAACAGAGTGAAGAGATCGGCGGTGATCTCAGGATATTTGTTCAGTGTTTCGGCAATATAGGTGAGGGAATAGACCAAGCCCGCCTGGCGCAGATAGGCCGCATAGGCGCGCAGAACAGCCACTTCGCCGACATTCAGCCCAGTGCTCAACACCAGCCGGTTGAAGGCATCGTTGTCGACCACGCCGTTGAAGACGGCAAGGAACGTGGCCTCCACACGGGCGCCATGCCGGGCAATGTCGAAATCCTGGCCAGCGCGAACCGCCAGTTCCATGTCATGCAACACGACCAGCTGATCCCCGGTCTTGCCAGCGGCTTGGCCAGTACCTTTGACGGTAATGTCGAAGGTTCGCTCGCTGACGACGCTGAAGCCGAGATTTTCCAGCAGCGGCACGCGCCGCGACAGTGGCAGGTGATGACCGGCGTGGAACACCTTGAGATAAAGCGTCTGGCCTTCCGCCGTCTGGCGATTGTGGAAGGCGATGGAGGCTTTCGCACCGGACAGGCAGGTCTGGATATGGCTGAGATCGGCGACAGTCTCTTCCGGCGTAAAGGCATCCTCGAAGGCGCGGCTGACGACCAGTTGCGGCGATTTCGGCGGCGCAAGGCTTGCGAAGCGGTCATCCCATCGGGCGGTAATGGCCTTGACCGCTTCTTCCAGCTTGTTCTGGGCGATGCGCGGTGTCTTGCCTTCCGACCGGCCGATGATGAAATGCACCCGCGCCACGCCACCTTCCGGGAAAGCCGGATAATAAGCCGAGAGGCGGCCATCGTAGACCTTGGTGAAATAGGCGCCGATCTTTTCGCGCACCAGCGAATTATATTCCTCACGTGGCACGAAAACCAGCAGTGAGACGAAACGGTCGAAATGGTCGATGCGTTGCAGCACGCGCACCCTTGGCCGCTCACTCAGATCCATGATCTGCTCGCAGAAGCGCGAAAGCGTTTCGGTATCGATCTGGAACAGGTCATCGCGTGGATAGGATTCCAGCGTGTTCTGCAATATCCGTCCGGAATGGCTCAATGGGTCGAAATTGAACTGGTCGGTGACCTTCTCGACCTTGGCGCGCAGCAGAGGAATGTGATTGACGGAATGGGTATAGGCGGTGGCTGTAAACAGGCCGACGACCCGCAACTCACCGACAACCTTGCCTGCGGCATCGAAACGCTTGATGCCGATATAATCCATATAGGCGCGGCGATGCACCACGGATTTGACATTGGCCTTGGTGACGATCAGGTCATCCGGCCCTTGAAGAAAAGCCAGGATTTCCGGCGTGGTTGTCACGGCATTACGGCCCTGGCGCAGCACCAGAACATCGGGATTGGAGAGGATGCCCAGTCCACGGCCCTTGTCGCGTTCCAATGTCGCACCGGCGCCTTCGCCGGAATAGAGATATTCGCGCATGCCGAGGAATGTGAAATTATCGTCGCGCAGCCATTCCAGAAAGGCGATGGCTTCGGCCCGTTCCGTCTTGCGCTTGACATTGGACTGCTCAGTCAATTCGGCCATGACGCTGTCGAGCAGCGAGATCATCGGCTGCCAGTCACTGGCAACGGTGCCGACCTGGGCAACGACGGACTGGAGCCGCTCCGCAAGTCCCTTGGCTTGATCCTCGTTCAAGGGTGCCAGATGCAGTTGGATATAGCTGACCCGGTCGCTGGCTTCGGTCTGGGTGTCAGCGAGTGCCCAGCGACCCTCCGTCTGGACCAGAATTGGATGGATGGTGAGATGAATATCGCGAAACTGGCTCGTGACCTCGCCCATGACAGAATCGTAGAGAAACGGCTTGTTGCGATCGACGATGGACAGCACGCTGAGGCTTGCGCCATCGGCGGCGATGCCTTCGACGGGGGCAATGCGCACTTGTGCTGCCTTGCCTTGCCAGTCTTGCAGGTCCTGGCTGGCGCGAAGGGCCGCCGCTCGAAGCATTGCGGCGTCGTAATGCTGGAGATCGTCATCGCTGGCGCGTCCGAAAAGGGCGGCCGGATCGATGAGACCGGGCTGGTTTTCTCCGGCTGTGGATCTGGCAAGCTCAAAAAGCTGGTCCCGTTTTACCCGTTTTGCTGCAACCACGACTTTCCTCCAAGGCATTTTGCTGCGGTATCATCGTCACTGTGCACTACCAGTGATTTCAGAATCATATCTGTTAGGGCAAATGTGGGTTCCACAAGCCGATTTTTTGTTTTTTTCATTTTTCTGAAGACAAAATCCCAAAAAGCATCCGAATTTACGCCGCCAGCCATCAAAATTTGACAAAACTTCCTCAAAAGCGTCGAGTAGGATTACACGTTCACGAGGTTTCATCCATCCATGTCCGAAAGCCCCGCCGGTGCCGTCATCGCCATTTCCAGCCATGTCATTCGCGGATCGGTCGGCAATCGCGCCGCCGTCTTCGCGCTTGAAAGCCTTGGCTTCCCAGTCTGGTCGATGCCAACGGTGGTCTTGCCCTGGCATCCGGGCCACGGTCCCTCCACCCGCATGAGCTTTCCAGATGAGGTCTTCGATGCAGCCATCGATGACCTGATCCGGGCTCCCTGGTTATCCGAGGTCAAGGCTGTCATGACGGGCTATTTCGGCAGTGCTCGCCAGCCATTGGCTGTGGCCCGACTGGTTCAGGCGTTGAAGCAGCAAAATCCTGATCTCGTTTATCTCTGCGATCCTGTCATCGGCGATCTGCAAGGCCTCTACGTGCCGGAGGCGACGGCGATTGCGATCCGCGATCACCTGATCCCGCTGGCCGATATCGCGACGCCCAACCGCTATGAATTGGCCTGGATGGCCGGTGCCGGGCTGGAAACCAACGCTGCGATCATCGATGCGGCCCTGTCGCTCGGGCCGTCGCTGATGGCGGTTACCTCAGCGGTACCGATGATGGCGGGCAGTATCGGCAACCTGCTTCTGTCGAACCGCAATGCGCTGCTGGCCGAACACCGGGCGATGGACGGGGTGCCGAACGGGTTGGGCGATCTGTTTTCGGCACTGCTTCTTGCGAGGCTTCTTCAGAGCCATAGCGAGGAAAAGGCCCTGCAACTGGCGACAGCCAGCGTATACGAGGTCCTGGCACGATCACTGAAACGCCAGAGTGACGAACTGACCCTGGAACAGGACCAATCGAGCCTGATCACGCCGATGGCGCTGGTGCAGATTCGCAGGCTGCTGCATCCGGCCAGCAGGCCAGTTCGCCCATGACGTGTGAAGGCCGCGGATACTGGTGGTTTTCCTTGCTTGTCAACCGTGCTGCGCCGCGATAATCCAGAGCCATGACAGATTTTCCAGCTTCCCTTCTCGCCGGTTACAGCAACTTCATGAACGGCCGCTACAGCGACGAGCGGGACCGGTATCGTGCCTTGGCCGAGCAGGGCCAGAACCCCAAAACCATGGTCGTCGCCTGTTGCGATTCCCGATCGGCCCCAGAAACCATCTTCGACTGTGGTCCGGGTGAATTGTTCGTGGTGCGCAATGTCGCCAATATGGTGCCGCCCTATGAGCCGGATGGCCAATATCACTCAACCTCCGCGGCGCTCGAATTTGCCGTTCAGGCCTTGAAGGTCGAAAACATCATCGTCATGGGCCACGGGCGTTGCGGTGGTATCCGCGCTGCATTGGACCCGGATTCCGAGCCGCTGTCTCCTGGCGATTTCATCGGAAAATGGATGAACCTGATCAAGCCCGCCGCCGAGCAGATCCAGAATGCCTCAGTCATGACTGATGCTGAGCGCCAGACGGCGATGGAGCGGATCTCGATCCGCAACTCCATTGAAAACCTGCGCACTTTTCCCAATGTAAGGGTTTTGGAAGAGGAGGGCAAATTGGCCATCCATGGTGCCTGGTTCGATATCTCCAATGGAGAATTATGGGTAATGGACCCCGACAGCCGCGATTTCCGGCGGCTTGATCCGTAATTTCGGTCGGAAAAACGTCGCCCATCGTCAATGTATCGAAGGCTTGAGAGCCTCTTCTATGCAACGGGACCGGATAAACCGGTCCCGTTGTTTGTTTACAGTGGCGTAATTTATTACAGTGTCTTGAGATATTCGAGCAGTGCCACCTTGTCATTGTCGGACAGGTCGGTGCCGAACTCATGGCCGCAGCGGCTATTGCCGGAATTTCGCTGGCTGCAATCCGTCGTCTGCGTGATCGTATTCAATCCGGTTTGGGTTGCGGCGATGCCGACCAGCTTCGGGTCATAATCGGCGCCGACAGCGAACTTCTGTGGTCTGTGGGCGGTCGATTTCAACAGATCCGCAAGGGTTGGAACCGAACCGTTGTGCAGATAGGGTGCCGTGGCCCAGATGCCGTAGAGAACCCGGGACTCGTATTTGAATTCGGTGGTCGGAGAATTCGACGAGTCCGGTGCCTGGCCAGCCGTACTTCCGGTTGCTTTGAGTGCAGCATTTTTCCTTGCGGTGGAGATTTTTGCCTGGACCGCAGCCAATGTCTGACCCTGCGAGCGCGGGAAGGCATTCTGCAACTCCCTGAGATCCGAGGACAGGTTGAGCTCTGGCAGCTTCGACTCGAACGCATCGTCGATGGCACTCTGCAACAACGGAAATTTCAGGTCGCGCAGATCGAATATGCTCTCGGCATAATGCTGTAGAATGCTGCCTTCGACCGCAACGGTCAGAATATCGATGGACGGCGAGGTTGCGGCGAGTTTGTCGTTGGCGAAGGGAATGCGGGCGCCTGTCATCACACCGGGTGAGGCCGTCCAGTTCATGACATTATATTCACGGCTGTCAGTTCCGACATCCACCAGGGGTGTGGCCCAGGTGGCATTACCGAGCGAGGGCGTGCCGGGCTTCTGGCCATGGCAATCGAAACAACTGCTGCCATTTCCATTGGTACCGCGCCAAGTGTTGAAAAGTGTTTCGCCTTTGCTGGCGAGCGTCGCATCGACGGGAAAGGGGTATTTGGGAGGCCCCATCTGCTTGATCAGATCCTCCAAAGTGCTGAGCCCATCAAAGTTGACGGAGTTACCCTTCAAATAATCATAGCCGAGCAGCGACCATTTTTCCTTGGTGGGTTCGAAAACACCGAATACCCCATAGACTTCACCCACGTTGCGCGCCAGGCCCAGAATATCGCTGCCATTGGCGGCAAAGCCTGGCCATTGGGTCCGGTCCTGGATGGCGGCATTCCACAGGAACGGATAACGGACCGGCGCATCGGCGGGCTGGATATTGTCTTCTATCAACCGTGATGGCGGCGGACCGAGATCAAGGCCCGTGAGCCGGTTGAAGATCATCCCCACTGCGTCCAGTCGGCCAACACCCCAACTCTCATGGGGAACGCCCTTGCTGACGATAGCATGGTAGCGTTGGGTCCAAAGCGTAAAATCCACCTGCAATTGCGCGCGGCTGCTGGGATCCTGGTAATCCGTTCCTAGAACCGTTTTGCTAAAACTATCAAAGGCTGCTGGATTGGAGGCAAGTTTCTGTGTGGCTGCATCTAGATCCAGCAGGAAGCTATGAAAATCGGAGAGTGCTGGCCCGCCATCAATGCGGTATCGGATATTGGAAACGGCGATTTCCCGTGTGTGGCAGGCGGCGCAAGTCATGCCCACCTCCTTGCGGGAATCCGGGCCCGTCACGGTAAAGCCAACCGGAAGCCCGTTGTTCGGGCCATCCATTGTCAGATAGCCATATCGCGTCAGATTGTCGGTGAGAAACGGCGTGCCATCCGGCAAGGTGAGCGCCTGCATCCAGGAAAGCGGCATCAGGCGCGATCCTTGGTCCTGAGTGTAATAGATCGCTCGATCCATCGCGGACCAGTTGCTGCCCTGATCCGTATAGACAAGGCTCTGGGCGCTGGCCGAGCCAGCGATAAGACAGAGTGTTGCAACAAACGATGTCGCGACTTTGATATTTTTCACGAAGCCCCCCTCGATCATATCAACCTAAATTTGAAATTTAGAGGGTATTAATGCACGCAATAACTGAAATTGCAACCAATAAGATAATATCAAATTAGTACACTTCTAAGCAAAAAGGCGGTGCATTTTTCAATGCTCCGCCCTTCATTCATGGATTGTTCTAATCTATAGACACGAAGCGAAAGCCATGCCGGTTTTCTCCACGGTCCTGTAGCTCTCAGGGAGCGTCGATCTGCTTGCCGATATAGGCAATCGCCTGCTGGTAGACCGTGGCCGCATTCCAGCCGCCGATGGCGGAGAAATTCGGCTCGCCCGGCTGATAACCAAGGCCTGGCTGCCAGCCATGGCCTTTCAGGAAATTAGCCGTAGACGACAGGGCGTCGGCGCGGGAATGGATGAGATCGATATGGCGGTCGCCGTCGCCGTCAACGCCGTAGAGCGTGACGTTTTTCGGCAGGAATTGTGTCTGGCCGATTTCCCCATGGGCAGCACCTCGGGAATTTACGTCCAGATCGCCATCGGCCACCAGTTTCAAGGCGGCGTAAAGCTGCTCACGGAAATAATCGCTGCGACGACAATCGTAGGTCAGGGTCGAGACAGCGGACAGCGTGTGTTCATTGCCCATGTAGCTGCCAAACCCGGTTTCCATGCCCCAGATGGCGATGATCGGGCCAGCTGGCACGCCGAAACGCCGCTCGATGCTGGCGAAAAGCGGGGCATTGGCTCTTTTCATCGACTTGCCGCGGCTGATAATGGTTTGCCCACCGCGCTTTTTCATGAATTCATCGAAGGAGAGCTTGAAGCTCTTCTGGCCGCGATCGGCCCGGATGGTCGGGACATTGTAGCGGACATTGGCAAAAGAGCGGTCGAGAACCGATTGGCTGATGCCACGGCCTGCTGCTTCCCGCTTGAAGCCTTCCACCCATTGCTCGAAACCGGCGGACGTATTGCCGCATTGGGCGGCATTTGCAGCCTGTGCTGTCGCCATTGTGGCAAGAGCCGTGAAAGCTATGGCAAAAAACGTCCTGGTTCGCATCGATACCTCGTCTGGAAAAGGGAAGGGGGGCAGCCGCCTTTCGGCTGCATCCGGCTTATCTGCATTCAAGTCGAGCAAGGCAAAACGGCTGAGCGCGATTGCGTCCAGCCGTTGCCGAAATCCCGTCTTCAGGCTGCCAGGGCCTTTGGCTTGATCAAGCCGCGATTGACCAGCAATTCTGCGATCTGAACGGCATTGAGAGCCGCGCCCTTGCGCAGATTGTCGGAGACGACCCAGATATTCAGGCCGTTTTCAACCGTGGCGTCCTCGCGGATCCGGGAAATGTAGGTGGCGTCTTCGCCAGCGCATTCAACGGGGGTGATGTAGCCGCCGTCTTCATGCTTGTCGATCACCAGGCAGCCCGGTGCTTCGCGCAGGATGTCGCGGGCCTGGTCAGGAGAAATTTCCCGTTCGAACTCGATATTGACCGATTCCGAATGACCGATAAAGACGGGAACGCGCACGGCTGTGCAGGTCACGCGGATCTTCGGATCGAGCATCTTCTTGGTTTCGGCCAGGACCTTCCACTCTTCCTTGGTATAGCCATCTTCCATGAAACTATCGATATGGGGGATGACGTTGAAGGCGATCCGCTTGGTGAACTTCTTGGACTCGACCGGATCGGCCACGAAGACGGCGCGGGTCTGGGTGAACAGCTCGTCCATGCCTTCCTTGCCGGCGCCGGACACCGACTGATAGGTGGAAATGACGACGCGCTTGATGGTTGCGAAATCATGCAGCGGCTTCAAGGCCACGACCAGCTGGGCCGTCGAGCAATTGGGATTGGCGATGATGTTGCGGTTCTTGAAGGCGGTGATGGCGTCCGGGTTTACTTCCGGCACGATCAGCGGCACATCCGAATCGTAGCGCCAGGCCGAGGAGTTATCGATGACCACGCAGCCCTGAGCACCGATCTTCGGCGACCACTTCTGCGAAATCGTGCCGCCCGCCGACATCAGGCAAAGATCCGTATCGGAAAAATTATAGTTCTCCAGGTTTTGAACCTTCAGAACCTTGTCGCCATAAGACACTTCGGTGCCCTGCGAGCGGGACGAGGCGAGTGCCACGACTTCGCTGACCGGAAAACCGCGTTCGACGAGAATATTGAGAATTTCGCGCCCGACATTGCCGGTGGCGCCTACGACTGCAACTTTGAAACCCATTTTCCTGCTCTCTTTCTGTCTCTCCTCGGTTTTTTGAGGGGGAAGGCGCGTGACCGCGTCTTCCTTGTCCCCGGCCGTGCCGGGGAGAGAGCGGAGGCCAGAGACGTCAGACGGTTTTGGTCGTCGTTTTGGCCTTGGTGGTTGAGGACATGGCAAACGCCATCATCGCCCGGGCAGAGCCTGCCGGTTCCAGATGGTCAGCACTGTAAAAGCCAAGTGCGCGCATTCCATGATCCTTTCGTCCTTGCCTTTACCGGGTTTTGTGCCGGTGTCAAGAAATTCACGCTGCAAATAGGCGCCGCGCGCGTGCAAATTCTCGAACGGATCGTCCATTTCCATGTCGACGAACCGACTGAAACATTAGACGAAAGTCATAAGCCCAAAGCATGCCTCTCGATTTCCCCTGAATTCTGTCAGTCTGTTGGTAATTCGGAGCCGCGAATTGAGCCTTGGAGGAAGGTGCGCGGCCATCGGAGAACTCGTTCTGGAGGAACAGCAATGGCAAATGCCGCAAGCCTGCACGCCGCGCCGCGCAGCATGACCAAGGAGGAGCGAAAGGTCATTTTCGCCTCTTCGCTCGGCACGGTTTTCGAGTGGTATGATTTCTATCTCTACGGTTCGCTGGCGATTTACATCGGCGCGACCTTCTTTTCCCAATATCCTGAAACCACCCGCAATATTTTCACACTGCTGGCTTTTGCCGCCGGCTTTCTGGTGCGGCCTTTCGGCGCGCTGGTGTTCGGACGGCTGGGCGATCTGGTCGGGCGAAAATATACGTTTCTGGTAACGATCCTGATAATGGGCGCTTCGACCTTCCTGGTCGGCATTCTACCAGGGTCGGCGACCATCGGCATCGCTGCCCCGATCATCCTGATCGTGCTGCGCATGTTGCAGGGCCTGGCGCTGGGCGGTGAATACGGGGGTGCTGCGACCTATGTGGCCGAACATGCGCCGCATGGCCGTCGCGGTTTCTATACGTCCTGGATCCAGACCACGGCGACGCTTGGGTTGTTCCTGTCGCTGCTGATCATTCTCGGTATCCAGACGGCCATGGGCAAGGAAGCCTTTGCTGCCTGGGGCTGGCGTCTTCCTTTCCTTCTGTCGGTTATTCTGCTCGGGATTTCCGTCTGGATTCGCATGCAGATGAACGAATCGCCCGCCTTCAAGAAAATGAAGGAAGAGGGTACTCAGTCGAAAGCGCCAATTTCTGAAGCTTTCGGTCAGTGGAAGAATGCCAAGATCGCCATTCTCGCCCTGTTCGGTGCTGTCGCCGGCCAGGCAGTTGTCTGGTATTGCGGCCAGTTCTATGCACTGTTCTTCCTGCAGAATGTTCTGAAGGTCGATCCACAGGCCGCCAATATCATGGTGGCGATCGCGCTGGCGTTCGGCACCCTGTTCTTCGTGGTCTTCGGTTGGCTTTCCGACAAGATCGGCCGTAAGCCGATCATCATGGCGGGGCTGCTTCTGGCTATGGTGACCTATTTCCCGCTGTTCAAGGCGATGACCTGGGCTGGCAATCCAGCTCTGGCGCAGGCGCAGGATACATTGAAGGCAACGGTGACTGCCGATCCCAAGGATTGCAATTTTCAGTTCAATCCGACCGGCACGGCAAAATTCACCACCTCTTGCGACATAGCCACGGCGCTTTTGACCAAGAATTCCGTGCCGTATGAAGTGGTACCCGGCCCGGCTGGCTCGGCTGCGACGGTAAAGCTTGGCGATAGTCAGATTGAAAGCTATGACGCCGTCAAGGCTGGCGCCAATGCCAAGGCTCTGGATGCCGCCCTGCAGAAAAAGATCAATGTCGCCCTGCAACAGAACGGTTATCCGCTGGTTCGGGCGCCGGTTCAGGTCCCCGATAGCAAGCTTGACGGCTTTATCGCCGCCAATGCGGAACTGGGTCTGAGTGCCGACACTGTCCGCACCGGGGCCAAGACTATGGTACCTACAGCAAAGCTCGTCACCGACAAGTTGCTGACCCCGGAAGAGGCAACAGCTGCGGCTGCTCCTGAAATGGCGGTCTATACCGTTGCCAATGGCGGTGCATTCAGGATGGTGGCGGACCCCGCCCAGGTCAAATGGGTGCCGCTGATTGCCGTACTGACGGTGCTGGTGATCTATGTCACCATGGTCTACGGGCCGATTGCCGCGATGCTGGTGGAAATGTTCCCGACCCGTATTCGCTATACCGGCATGTCGCTTCCCTATCACATCGGCAATGGCTGGTTCGGCGGCCTGCTGCCAGCGACGGCCTTCGCGATGAGCGCGGCCAAGGGCGATATCTATTACGGCCTCTGGTATCCGATTATCATCGCCGGGATGTCCTTCATCATCGGCATGATCTTCCTGAAGGAAACCAAGAATAACGATATCGACGGCTGATCCCTTCCTGTCACACGTCAAGGCGCCCGGAAATCGACTTTCCGGGCGCCTTTCTTATTCAGGCTGCTGCCGCAGACAAGGACGGGTTGGGTTCCTGTTGGGATGTCTGCGCCCTCTGCGGCATGTCATACCGTTGGCCGCCATCCCCGATCAGTTTTTGCCGCAGAACGAGATTGCCGTCGGAAGAGAGGCGGAAAACCAGTCCACGACGGGCAAAGCCGAGCGCTACGATCCACGCAAACCAGGCCCCGAAGCCCAGACCGGCCACCACGTCGCTCGGGTAATGCGCACCGACCATCACCCTTGTCATGCCGAGCCAAAGAGCGGCGATGGCAAGGATCGGGCGATGGCGTGGGGCGATCAGGGCAGCGATCATCATCAGTGCTCCGATGGTGGTGGCGTGACCGGACGGAAAGCTCTCAAAACGCGCCGAACCGGCAAAGGGCAGAAAGTCGAAGGCACCGGCATCCGAAAATTGATCGGGGCGAGCCCGGCCGAAGGCTCTCTTGAGCAGGTTGGCAGCAATTCCGGAACCAGCGATCGACAGGAAAGCGTAGCTGCTAAGTGCGCTGACGAACAGCGCCCGGCACCTGTCCTCCGCCGTTCTGGCCAATCGCGATGCCGCTGCGGCCTCAATGGCGATCAGGAAACTGACCAGCAGGCACCAGTCAGATTGGCCGATGCGGGTCAGAACGGTGGCAATCCGGTAAAAGACCGGGCAGGTCAGGCGGCCCGCATTGCCGATGGCGCTATCGAACAGCAGCGCCATCAACACAACCAGACTTGACCCCGCCAACAGACACAGGCGCGTCCGGCAATCCGGCACACGTCGTCGGCCGTTCTTGATCCTGGCAAGAATTGTCATCGCGACCCCCGTGCGCTGCGTCCCTTATCAGAGAACCAGCACATACAGGGGTATGTCTTCAGCTATGTGACACTGCAATCCTGTTCCAGCGCAAGCCTGCGTCTTGCGCTGGAAATCCTCATCAACCCCGTCGATCAGTTCATCAGGGATTGGAATTCGGCGAGGATTGCATCGCCCATTTCGACAGTGCCGACCTGCTTGCAGCCGTCCGCCATGATGTCGCCGGTGCGAATACCCTTGTCGAGCACGTTGGCGATGGCTTTTTCCAGCTTGTCGGCTTCATCGACCATGGCGAAGGAATAGCGAAGGCACATGGCAAACGAGGCGATCATTGCGATTGGGTTGGCAATGCCGCGACCGGCGATATCCGGTGCCGAGCCATGGACGGGCTCATACAGTGCCTTGCGCTTGCCGGTCTTGGCATCCGGGGCGCCAAGCGAAGCGGAGGGCAGCATGCCGAGCGAGCCGGTCAGCATGGCGGCGACGTCCGACAGCATGTCGCCGAACAGATTGTCGGTGACGATGACGTCGAATTGCTTTGGAGCACGCACCAATTGCATGCCACCGGCGTCGGCCAGCATATGCTCGAGCTTGACGTCGGAGAATTTCTCCTTGTGCAGCGCCGTCACCACCTGGTTCCAGAGCACGCCGGATTTCATCACATTGCGCTTTTCCATCGAGCAGACCGCATTGCGGCGAGTGCGGGCCAGTTCGAAGGCCACAGCAGAAATCCGCTCGATTTCGTAGGTGTCGTAGACCTGGGTGTCGATGGCGCGCTTCTGGCCATTGCCGATGTCGGTAATGGTTTTCGGCTCACCGAAATAGACGCCGCCGGTCAGCTCTCGGATAATCAGGATGTCGAGGCCTTCGACCAGTTCCGGCTTCAGCGAGGAAGCAGAGGCCAGCGCCGGATAGCAGATCGCCGGACGCAGGTTGGCGAATAATTCTAGGTCCTTGCGCAGCCGCAGTAGGCCAGCTTCCGGGCGAACGTCATACTCGACGCCATCCCATTTCGGACCGCCGACAGCGCCGAACAGTACGGCATCCGCAGCCATCGCCTTGGCCATGTCAGCCTCGGAAATTGCGGCCCCATGCGCGTCGTAGGCGCAACCGCCAACCAGACCTTCGTCGGTCTCAAAGCCCGCACCCAGCGCGGAATTCATATAGGAAACGATCTTGCGAACTTCGTTCATGGCTTCAGGCCCAATGCCATCGCCAGGAAGAAGGAAGAGTTTGCGAACTGTCATGAGCCGACCTCGTTTGAAACAGGAGTGCGGCGGTTTTATCGGGCGATCAAGGGCAATTCAAGGACGCCAGCGCTGCTAACGGTACGGTTTGGCCATGCTCGATGGCAAAGAAAAAGGCGGAACCTGCGTTCCGCCTTCGGTATGACTGCCACGGGTTGTGGGCAATGACTTCAGATCAGGCCCAGGGGCGAGATGCTGCGTTGGACGTCTCGAACGAAGCAATCGAGCTGGATTTCTCCATGGTCAGGCCAATGTCATCGAGGCCATTCAGCATGCAATGGCGCTTGAACTCATCGATTTCGAAGCTGATGCTGCCACCATCCGGACCGGTGATTTCCTGGCTTTCCAGATCCACGGTCACGACTGCGTTTGAGCCGCGCTGGGCGTCATCCATCAGCTTTTCCAGGTTTTCCTGGCTGACGACGATCGGCAGGATGCCGTTCTTGAAACAGTTATTGTAGAAGATATCGGCAAAGCTGGTGGAAATCACGCAACGGATGCCGAAGTCCAGCAAAGCCCACGGCGCATGTTCACGCGAGGAGCCACAGCCGAAATTGTCGCCAGCGACCAGGATCTTGGCATTTTGATAGGCGGGCTTGTTGAGCACGAAATCCGGATTGATCGAGCCGTCCTGATTATAGCGGGCTTCGGCAAACAGGCCTGTTCCAAGGCCAGTACGCTTGATCGTCTTCAGATAATCCTTGGGAATGATCATATCCGTATCGACATTGACGACCGGCAGCGGTGCCGCGACCCCGGTGAGCTTCGTGAACTTTTCCATAGACGTTACCTTCACTGGACCTGAATGAGATTGGCTTTTCGCATAACCGAAAAGCCTTCTGATTTGAAGGAGAATCTTGGAACCGCTCTTTTCAGCGACGTAGAGTCATATGGGTCCTAAGAACCATTACATATCAATAATGGTACCGCGCCCATCATTCCAGATCCGCACCGGCTGCTGCTCTTCGGACTGGCGCTTTCGGGCGTGGACGGCAACCGGCTTGGGCTTAAGCGTCAAAGCGCGCCAGGCCAGCGTTCCCGTCAAAACGACACCGAGCACAAGCGTCAGCGAGAAAGTCAATAAGGCTGCCGCAGTCAAGGCAATGACCCCGAGGCCGAGCAATCCAAGAGCACGAAGGTTCTGCATCGTATGTTCCTTTCAATGGTTTGAAGGTGGGGCTTCTCCTGACGCTTTACAAGAGTTATTGAGGTCGCAACCCTTGTCGCAGCGAAAGTCAGACAACCGAAAGGCGAAGCGCCATGCAGATCAATCCGCCCAATCGCAGGCAGCGTTTTCGTCGCTCGCTGATCAGCGTTCCCGCTATCAACCTTCGCGCATTGGAAAAATCCTTGTCACTGCCTTGCGATGGAGTGATTTTTGATTTGGAGGATTCGGTTGCAGAGGAGAGCAAGACCGAGGCACGCAGCAACCTGCGGCAGTTTCTCCAACACGCGGATTTGAACGGTCGTGAAGCCATTATCCGCGTCAACAGCAGTGATACGAGCTGGTTTGCCGAGGATTTATCCTTTGTCGAGTCGATCAAGCCAGATGCTGTTTTGCTGCCCAAAGCTGAACGGGTGGAAGATCTGGACCGGCTTCGAGCGGGTGCCGGGACGGAGCCCGCTCTCTGGGCGATGATCGAGACACCGAAGGCTGTGCTGGCGGCGGCGGAGCTTGCCAAGGCGAGCGCGGCGCTGGGGCTGGAATGCCTTGTGGTCGGGCTGAATGATCTGCGCAAGGAAACCCGAGTGCCACCGGGCCTTGGCCGCCAATATCTGGCTCCCTGGCTGATGCAGGTGGTCCTGGCTGCCCGGGCTTACGGACTTGATGTCATTGATGCGGTTTCCAACGATTTTCGCGATTTGGACGGGTTTGCAGCCGAATGCAGCCAGGGCCGTTCGATGGGCTTTGACGGAAAGATGCTGATCCACCCGGCCCAGATCGAGGCGGCCAATCGGTATTTCGGACCATCGGAAGCCGAGGTCGCCGAGGCGCGGGCGATTGTCGCTGCTTTTGCCGCGCCTGAGGCAGCGCATCTCAACGTCATCAATCGGGATGGCCGGATGATCGAGCGGCTGCATGTCGCCGAAGCCGAGTATCTTTTGTCCAAACTGTCTCTGTCTTGAACCAAGACCATCATCTCCACTCCAGAAAGGATGATCCCTATGAAAGTCTATCGTTTCCTCACGGGTCCTGACGACGCCACCTTCTGTCACCGGGTGACCGATGCCCTTAACAAGGGCTGGGAACTGCACGGCTCGCCCAGTCTGACATTCAACCCTGCCGTCAACCAGACCTATTGCGGTCAGGCGGTGGTGAAGACCGTCGAGGGCAAGGAGTATGATCCATTGATGAAGCTGGGTGAACAATAAGCGTTTTAAGTCGCTGTTAAGTCGCTGGCCGGGTGCGAAAATGCATCCGGCTCGAGGGTCCTCTTGAAGGTTTGTCATTATCTCGAATTCGATGCGAATGTTTTGCAGAATTTACCTGTCATTCTTGAATTGGAGCTAATGTGCCGAAATATCGCTCTTGTGAGGTGTTTTCGTGCGACCAGTTTTCAAGGCCCATTCGACCGGCAATCCGCACTCCGATTTTGAGGTGAAGCTTGCCTCCGCCCATTCGCGGATCGAGAAATCCTTTCTCGATGGCGGCGCCGTACTGGTATCGGTGATGGATAATCTCGGTAGCCTGGTCGATAGTCTCGATCATTTGACCGGTGTTCTGGATGGCAAGACGACAACGGAGACCGTGCAGGGTCTTCGCAAGACGGTTTCCGATCTCGCCTTGCTGCCCGCACGAGCATCGGCGCGCCAGGACTCCTTCAGCCAGATCTCCGATCAGTGTGCCTCGACTTATTCCCATGTTGAGGAAATGCGCGAGACCATTCGCTACCTGCGCACATTCGCCATCACCGTGAAGATCACCGGGGCAGGGCTTGCCGAGTTTTCAGGCTTTGCCGATGAAATCCGCGAGCGTATTCAGTCCGGAGCCGAGGAGATCGACCGGTTTGCCGAGCAATTGGCGGGCATGCGCGGCCAGTTGGACACGGCGCGGGCGTTTTCCGATGGCATCCTGTCGGACTTCAGCAATACCATTCCCACCATCGTCAGTTCGCTGACCCTCAGCTCCGACCAGTTGGCAACCCAGCACAAGACAATGGCCGGAATTGCCAATGATGTGAAAGGGCTCACGCGCGCCATTCAGGGCAAGATCGCCAACGTGCTCTCGGCCTTGCAAATTGGTGACATTACCCGCCAGCGCATTGAGCATATCCAGAGTAGCCTTGACTATCTGGAGGAATTTTTTGCGGCTGGCGGACTGCGTGATCCGGCTGAAAAAGAGGCGCTTCGCCAGGCTGTCCTGCATCTTGCGCACGCGCAATTGCAGGAATCCCTGGATGATTTCCGGCAGAAATGCACATCGATTGCCGCCAATATGTCGAGCTTTACCAGCGATGCCGCTCGCGTTCTGGCGCTGCGTGACGAATTGAACCAGTCGGGCGGCGATAATGATCGCAGCCTGCTGCGCAAGATGGAAAGCGATATCAGCCACGCCTGCGCGCTTTCGGCGCGCGTACAGGACCGCAGCCATGAATCGGATGCTGTCGTCAGTTCCGTTACCCAGTCCGCTCAGGCGCTTCAGGAAGGCATTGAGACGATCCGGTCGATCAAGACCGATATTCACTACATGGCGCTGAATTCCAATCTTCGCTGCTCCCGTCTTGGTGATGCCGGTCGGTCCGTGAATGTCGTCAGTGGTGAATTGCGCACCTTTGCCGCCAAGCTGGAAACCCCAGCCGATGCCATTGTTGAGGACATGCGCTGCGTCGAAGAGGCGACGGCGTCGCTGACCCGCGACGACAGTGACGACATCAACCATATTCATGAGCCGCTGAACCTGGCGCTGGATAAGATCCGTGTTGTCGCGACGGATATGGAAAAGGGGCTTGAGGCCTTTGGGGCCGAAGGCCAGCTGGTGTTCAGCCGCATCAGCGCGGCGGTGACCAAGCTTGATTTCGATGGCGAATTGGGTGGTCTGCTGCTGGATTGCCTGGCAATCGCCGACCGCGCCCGCGGACATATGCCGTCGCTATCGGCTATTCCCGCTGCTGCGCTGCCGCTCAGCCAGAAAATCTTTGCCATCTACACGATGGCGCAGGAGCGCGATATCCATCAGCGTTTCCTGCCGTTGCAGGCTGGCTTGGACATGGTTGTAGATCAGGCTGAGGTTTTTGAAGACGACGAACAGTTGTTTGCCGGAGCATTGTTTTAGAGTTTTCAGCGAAAACTGGACATCCATTTTCGGAAAATCCGCTGCAAAACCTGAGCTCCAGCATCCATGGATGTGCAGAAGACATAAAAAAACCCGGCAATGCCGGGCTTTTTTATGTTGAGATGAGCAAGCTTACGCTGCTTCTTCCTGAGTTTCGTCTTCTTCCACGGACTTGCCGCGCTTCGGGCCTTTGGCAAGATTGACTTCCACCAGCCGAACGGCTTCGGTTTCAGACATCTTGTTGACGGCGGCGATTTCACGCGCCATGCGGTCCAATGCGGCTTCATAGAGCTGACGCTCGGAATAGGACTGTTCCGGCTGGTGCTCGGCACGGAAAAGGTCACGCACCACTTCGGCAATGGAAATCAGATCGCCGGAATTGATTTTCGCATCATATTCCTGTGCCCGGCGTGACCACATGGTCCGCTTGACACGCGCCTTGCCTTGAACGACTTTCAAAGCCCGATCGACAAAATCGGTTTCCGAAAGCTTGCGCATTCCAATGGTGACAGCCTTGGTGACCGGCACTTTCAAACGCATTTTATCTTTATCGAAATCGATTACAAAAAGCTCAAGCTTCATGCCCGCGACTTCCTGCTCTTCAATGGCGGTGATCGTACCGACGCCATGGGCCGGATAAACGATCGCCTCACCTGTCTTGAAGCCCTGACGTGTCGAGGATTTTTTCTGCTGGGTCGTCATTCGCTCTAAAAACTCCCTGTTACTGTATCGGCGACAGCCGACCCCAGGCCGAAAGACCCGGATGAGACGGGGGAACCGTCGGGTGACTCCATGCTGATCCAGTTACGATCAAACGAATAAAAGCACATCAGCGACAGAACCGGCGAGGTTTACATGTCACAAACATAACTTTCGTGGATTTTTCGGCTTTCGCGGTAGGTTTGGGCACACAAATGCCCTCACGTGTGGATCAGTTCTATAGGCTTAACATAAAAAAGTGAGGAAATCAATATTTTGCTGCCTTGCGACAGCTTGACGGCGGAAACTGTTCTTCTTTAAGGGGTCGGTTTGACCTGTCATTGGCCAGCCTCGCCAAGGTAAAATAAAATATCTTTTAACCTATTGATTTTTTTGGAAATTCAGAAAATCGTCAAGCTGTGACAGCGATTCTTTTTGTGCTTTGGTTCCACACAGGTCTCGGCAATTTGTTCATAGCGACCCTCAATTGCATGGTTGCTGTCATAAAAAACAGAAGCTGCCATGCAGTTTTATGCCATGTCTCAAAGATGTGACCTGAAGGCATGTCAAATATCTCAAATGCGGCAAAGATTTGAGACATCTGAAAAGCAATGAGACAAGGTGGTCTTTAACTGGTAACGCACCGGGAGCGGCCTCCGGGATCGGGTGAGACCGCGTCGCAACTCGCTAATCAGTCGCCAGTGCCAGGCTTTTCCGAGAAATAAAGCTCGAACTTGCCTTCGACACCGTCCATTTCCTTGGCTTCGGGCAAAGCATCGCGCTTGGTGGTGATGTTTGGCCAAATCTGGGAGAATTCCGTATTGATTTTCAGCCACTTATCCAGACCCGGCTCTGTGTCCGGCTTAATGGCTTCCGCCGGACATTCCGGCTCACATACACCGCAATCAATGCATTCATCGGGATTGATGGCCAGAAAATTCTCGCCTTCGTAGAAACAATCGACCGGGCATACTTCCACGCAATCGGTATATTTGCAGCGTATGCAGTTGTCAGTCACGATGTACGTCATGCGGTACTCCAGAGATCTCTCGATGGCGAGTGCGACGCCGCGTCTTGCAGGAACGGATTAGGCAAGGAAAAACCGACTGTCCCATATCATGCACAGCTTTTTCCACAAGGGCAGTGAGCTAATGCTTTCCAGGTCCGTTAGCAAGGATAAATCATCCGTATCTCGATACGATAGAGGTCGATTTTCCTAGTGGCTGGCAGGCTCGGCCCAAACCGTATCGGTCAGTTCTCGCACCAGGCTCAAAAATGCTGGCGTATCCTTGCCTTCTACAGATTTCGAATATCTTCAACGCACCAAAGAGGTTTGAGATATTTCGTGTCAGTCTTCGCCATCCATCAGGCGGTCCAATTGCCGGCGCTCGCGCTTTGTCGGACGCCCGGAGCCGGGAAGTCTTTGCGCTTGCTCGAACGCGGTGAGGGCGTCGCGGGCTTGGCGGGGCGGTGACTGGTCCTCATAGAGGAGTTTGGCCTGCTCGTAGGGGCCGCGATGCGTACCGGGCTGGCGAACGACCAGTTTCATGTCGTGATTGGGAAGGGTGATATCCAGCACGTCACCGGGCCGGACAATGGCGCTGGGCTGCTTGCCCGGTTTGCCGTTGATCCGTACCCGGCCGGAGACGATGTGTTGCTGGGCCAGAGTACGGGATTTGAAAATCCGCGCAAAAAACAGCCACTTGTCGATCCGCTGAGAGGGTCCGGCGAGTGGCTGTTGTTCGCTCATGGCTTACTTCTTCATCTGCTCCTTCAAGGCAGCCAGCTTAGCGAAAGGAGAATCCGGATCGATCGGCTTTTCCTTGCGCGGTGGCTTTGCCTCGAAACGCTGCGGCTGGGTTGATTTTGTATCCCTGTCGCGGTCCTTACGCGGCCCGCGATCATCACGGTCGCCACCCCGGTTTGCGTGCTTGTCGCGGTTTCCGTCCCGGTCGCGGGGCTTGCCGTGATGGCCACCCTCGCGGCGCTTGTCGTCCCGGTCACTTCTGCCTTCAGGACGGCTACCTTCTGTACGGGCTTCCGGCTTCTGCTCACCCTGCTGCGGGGCGCGTTTGGCAGCTTGTGGACGGCGGTCGCCCTGTTGGGGACGTCCGGCTTGGCGCTGGTTGTCATTGCGGCCGCCGGGGCGCCAGAGCAGAACCGGTTTGGGTTCCGTTGGTCCTTCCGGATTGGCAAGAAGGTCGGCGGATGGAGCCTCGGTCGCTGCGACGTCGGTCTCTTTGACCTCTGCCGGTGCTTCTGTCGTTGCTTCGGCGCTGATCTCAGCACTTGGGACCGAAGACGTTGGGACGGTCTCGAGTGTTACCGGCTCAGCAGCGACAGTTTCCGTCGCTGTGGCTTCGCCTTGCTGATCCGCATCGTCTTCGTCGGTTTTTTCGATGCTTTCGGATGTCTGTGTCGGTGCCGTGGCTGCTGCTACGGCAGGCTTGTCGTCCTGGGTGCCAAGGAAGGCCTGGGCCTCTTCCGCCTTGACGGCATCGGCGCGGTAGCCGAGGCCTTTGAGGATTTCCTCCATGTCATCAGGTGTCGCACCGAGGATGGAGAGCATGGCGGTTGTGGTGGTGAAGCGGCGGCCATCATAGGCGCCGTCTGGCCGCGGTGTGGTGCCGGGCTTCCATTGCAGCAGTGGACGGATCAGATCCGCCAGCCGCTCCAGAATATCGATGCGCACGGCGCGCTTGCCGAGGAAACGGAAGCCGGCGAGCTTGTAGAAATTGCGCTCGAAGCTTGGGTCCGTCACGACCGAAGTTCGGCCTGCGGCCAGAACCGGAATGAGATCGCCATAGCCGGCCTTGTCCAGACCATCGTTCTTCAAGGCCCAGAGCAGGGTGATCAGCTCGGCCGGTGCTGGTTTCAACAGGGCTGGCATAAAGATGTGATAGGCACCGAAGCGCACGCCGTAGCGGCGCATGGAAGCGCGCGCATCCTGGTCCAGCGACTTGACCTCTTCGGTCACGTCGCGGCGGAACAGAATTCCAAGCCCTTCCACCAGCTGGAAGGCCAATCCCTTGGAAAGGCCCTGCAAGTCTTCGGCCCGCGACAGATCGTCGAGCGGCTTCAGAATGGTCGAGATATGATGATTGACGAAGCGCTCGATGCGGGCGACGACGTGATCGCGCGCATTGCCGCTCAGCGGTTCGTCCGCCAGCAGCAGAATGCGGGGGCGCATGATATGATCCGAACCGGTCAGCCGGGCGACGGGATCACCCAGCCACCGGACGAGACCGTCGGAACTGAGCGCCAGATCCCCATTGCCCGAAGCATGCAATCTTGCAGCCCGCGCTTCGAATTCCAGGCCAAGCGCCTTTTGGGCAGCAGTTTGCACCGCCTTGGCGTCCGGCCCCTCGGTTCCAGAGATCGGCGTAAACCGGAATCCGGAGAGTTGGCCCACGTGATGTCCTTCAACGAAGACATCACCGTTCACACTGATTTCAGCTTCCAGCATCCCATTCTCTCTCAAGCGCTTCATAAGCACAGATGTCCTGCGATCAACAAAGCGTTTCGTCAACCTTTCATGTAACGCGTCAGACAATCGATCTTCGATTTCCCGCGTCTTTTCTTGCCAGTGTGTCGGATCGGCAAGCCAACCTGGCCGGTTCGACACATACGTCCAAGTTCGGATCTGCGCAATGCGCGCAGAAAGAGTATCTATCTCGCCGTCTGTCCGGTCGGAGCGATGCACCTGCTCTGCCATGAAATCTTCGTTCACACTACCGTGCCGGGCAAGGTCGGAATAGAGGGTAAGAATCAGATCGGCATGTTGTGCCGGGGTAATTCGCCGATAATCCGGTAATGCGCAGGCATCCCACAGCAGTGAGACCCGATTTGGCGATGACGCAAGGTCCTGGACTTCCGGATAGCGGGCCAGATAATCCAGCGCCTGTTGGTCGATTGCCGGCAGTGCCCGCACCAGTCCCGCCACCTTGGGGGCGGCATCCAGGCTACGGCGCAGGTTGGCAATCGAGGAAAAATCGAACTGGGCCGTGCGCCATTGCAGCACCTTGACCGGATCGAAATGGTGGCTCTGCAGCCGTTCCACCAGCTCCGGCTCAAAGGGATCGACGCGTCCCGTCACCCCGAAAGTACCATCTTTCAGATGGCGTCCGGCACGCCCGGCAATCTGGCCCAGTTCGCCGGGATTGAGATTGCGGAACTGATAGCCGTCGAATTTGCGGTCCTGGGCAAAGGCGACATGGTCGACATCGAGGTTCAGGCCCATGCCGATTGCATCGGTCGCGACAAGATATTCGACATCGCCGGATTGGTAGAGGCCGACCTGGGCATTGCGGGTGCGCGGGCTGAGTGCGCCGAGCACCACAGCCGCCCCGCCGCGCTGGCGACGGATCAATTCGGCAATGGAATAGACTTCATCTGCGGAGAAGGCGACGATTGCCGTGCGCTGTGGCAGCCGGGTAATTTTCTTTTCGCCAGCATAAAACAACTGCGACAGGCGTGGACGCTCGATGACGGTAATGCCCGGCAGCAGATGCTGAAGGATCGGCTTCATCGTCGCCGAGCCAAGCAGCAGGGTTTCTTCGCGTCCGCGCAGATGCAACAGCCGGTCGGTGAAAATATGGCCGCGCTCGAGATCGCCCGCCAACTGGATTTCATCGATGGCGACGAACGCGACTTTCGTCTCGCGCGGCAGCGCCTCGACGGTGCAGACAGAAAACCTTGCATTGGGCGGGGTGATCTTTTCCTCGCCAGTGATGAGGGCGACATGCGCCGCGCCGACCCGCTCGACCAGCCTGGTGTAAACTTCGCGCGCCAGCAATCGCAAAGGCAGGCCGATCATACCCGACCCATGGGCAACCATGCGCTCGATGGCATAATGGGTCTTACCCGTATTGGTCGGCCCCAGCACAGCAATAACGCCGCGGCCGCTCAGGATCATGGGTTGCGAAGTCAAATCGTCGCTCCGGACTGCACTGTCAAAAGAGGATGGCGACAGCCGATCTTCTTTCGGGACCACACATGGCGATGCCTTGGAGCAAAGGCAAGAAAAGAATTGCCCAGGCGCTGCTTTTCCGGCTGCAGAGGCGAATAGGAGAGAAATAACCTCCGGTTGCGGTGGATTTTGGTCGTTTTGCGCGCCGGGCGTTGATTCAGAACAGCCAAAGAACGAATCGGCGACGAATCGCTGACTCCTCCCCTTTCATGTTTTGTTCCAAGCTTCATCTTGTGGGGCACTGGCATCAGAGGGACAAGATAATGGAAGCCCCTCACAACCGAAAACAACGCCGGTCTTTGAAATCGTGTCTCTTGGAGGAATAGGCAGACCGGGTGGAACAATACAGGACCTGGATCATTATAGGGTCACATGAATTAAGACATGCTGAAAAGTAAAGGGAAACACCATGCTAGGCACAATTCTCGTCATCATCCTCATATTGTTGCTGCTTGGGGCGCTTCCGACTTGGGGTCATAGCCGCAACTGGGGCTATGGTCCGTCCGGTGGCTTAGGCCTGGTTGTCGTGATCATTATTATTTTGCTGCTTATGGGCCGTATCTGACGGTTATCCAGGCCAGGAAGAAGAGGAAGCTTTGATGAAAAAGACAGTTATTGCCATAGCCATGCTCTTGCCGATGATTGCGTCTTGTACGCCGACGGAACGTGGTGCCTCAATTGGTGCAGCATCCGGTGCTGTCATCGGTGGCGTTGCTACCAATTCGGTTGGTGGTGCTGCGGTGGGTGCCGTCGGCGGTGGTGTGATTGGCGCTTTGATCGGCCAGTCGACCGAACGCCGCGGCTACTGCGTTTACCGCGACCGTTACGGCCGTCAATACGAGCGCCGTTGCCGCTAAATCGCATACCATTGAATATAAAAAGCCGCCGGAGCGATCCGGCGGCTTTTTTTGATATTAAGCCAGAGTATCAGACGAAGAACTGGCCACCATTGGCGGAAATCGTCGAGCCGGTGATGAAACCGGCGTCGTCGGACGCCAGAAACACCACGATGCGGGCAATTTCCTCCGGTTCGCCGAGGCGTCCGACCGGAATTTGCGGAATGATCCGCTCGTTCAAGACTTTTTCTGGGATCGCCCTAACCATTTCCGTGCCGATATAGCCCGGGCAAATCGCATTGACGGTGATATTTTTGGCAGCACCTTCCTGCGCGAGCGACTTGGTGAAACCGAGATCGCCAGCTTTGGCGGCAGAGTAATTGGCCTGGCCCATCTGGCCCTTCTGGCCGTTAATGGAGGAAATATTGATGACGCGGCCAAAGCTGCGGTCGCGCATGCCGGTCCAGACCGGGTGGGTGACGTTGAACAGACCAGTCAAATTGGTGCCGATCACGTCGTTCCACTGTTCCGGCGTCATTTTATGGAACATGGCATCGCGTGTAATGCCCGCATTGTTGACCAGGATTTCAACCGGTCCAAGCGCCGCCTCGATGGCGGCAATACCCTGTTTGCTGGCCTCGTAGGAGGAGACATCCCATTTGAAGACCGGAATGCCGGTTTCGGCTTCAAATGCCTTTGCGGCCTCGTCATTTCCGGCATAATTGGCAGCAACCGTATATCCAGCTGCCTTCAAAGCCGTTGAAATCGATGCGCCGATGCCGCGCGTTCCGCCTGTTACCAAAGCGACCCTGCTCATTCCAGTCTCCTCTCAATAAGTGTTTTCTTGTGTTGCGTCTCTCCGTTACCCCAGGGGGCAAGGAGTGACATCCCCCAATTCAATGGGTGTTTCTGCGAAATACACAGAGAACGCCAGTCACTACGGTTTGACGCCGGAAACATTGAACTGGAATGATGCAGGTAAAATATGGCCGCGCCGGTTGCCGACTTGTTTTATTGTTCTGATCGTCTGGTTGCGATCCGCCGCTGAAGCCAGTTCCGTTTGATTATATCCAGTCGAAAGACCGCGCGGTGATCAGGCGATATTCCTACGGATCAGGGCATCAAAGCCCGATGGGGAGCCATCGGGCTTCTGGCTTGATCCGCTCAGAGGCCTTCGATGCACATGGCAACGCCCATGCCACCACCGATGCACAGGGTCGCCAGACCCTTCTTTGCGCCGCGCCGTTTCATTTCAAACAGCAGGGTGTTGAGAATACGGGCACCTGAGGCCCCGACCGGGTGGCCGATGGCAATGGCGCCGCCATTGACATTGACGATCGACGTATCCCAACCAAGGTCCTTGTTGACGGCGCAGGCCTGGGCGGCAAAGGCTTCGTTGGCCTCGACCAGATCGAGATCGTTCACACTCCAGCCAGCCCTTTCAAGCGCCTTGCGGGATGCGGGGATGGGACCGGTGCCCATGATCTTCGGATCGACGCCAGCGGTAGCCCAGGAGGCAATGCGTGCCAAAGGCTGGATGCCGCGACGGACGGCTTCCGCTTCGGTCATCAGCAGGGCGGCGGCGGCTCCGTCATTGATGCCAGATGCATTCCCGGCGGTGACGGTGCCTTCCTTGTCGAAAGCGGGACGCAGCTTGGTCATGCTGTCCAGGGTTGCACCTGCGCGGATATATTCATCGGCATCGACGATCACATCGCCCTTGCGGCCTGGCACGGTGACCGGGACGATTTCGTCCTTGAACCGTCCTGCGGCCTGGGCGGCTTCGGCCTTGTTTTGCGAGGCAACCGCAAAGGCATCCTGCTCGTCGCGGGTCAGCTGCCACTGGCGGGCAACATTTTCGGCGGTGACACCCATGTGATAGCCGTAAAAGGCATCGGTCAGGCCGTCCTTGATCATGGTGTCGATCATTTTCATGTCGCCCATCTTGGTGCCTGCGCGCAAATGGGCGCAGTGGGGGGCAAGCGACATGGATTCTTGCCCGCCTGCGATGATGATCGAGGCGTCGCCGGTGGCGATCTGCTGCATGCCGAGTGCCACGGCGCGCAGGCCGGAGCCGCAAAGCTGGTTCAGGCCCCAGGCGGTTTTTTCCTGCGGAATGCCAGCCTTCATGGCGGCCTGGCGGGCGGGGTTCTGGCCCTGGCCGGCCGTCAGGATCTGGCCGAGGATCACTTCGTCGACTTCGGCGGCCTCGATGCCTGCGCGTTCCAGCACGGCCTTGATCGCGGTCGCACCCAGATCATGTGCGGCAACGTTGGCAAATGCCCCGTTGAAAGAGCCGACTGCCGTTCGAGCCGCGCTGGCAATGACGATGGAAGGCGTAGACATGGGTATCTCCTCGATAGTGTTCTTTGCTGCGGCTGAGACTGTCAAAGCTTCCCCGAGAAGTCAAACTCAAAGCATTGGGAAATTTCAGTCTTTGGTTGCATTTCAGCGGATGGCTATCGCTGCTTTCGATAGCGCAATCCCGCGACGCACAAAGAGATTGTCACGCCCGTCGATTTGCGATTACACTTCGCTCTCAGGGAAGAGCAATAATAACGACATAAGCCGGGTTAGGAGACACAATGGCCAAGACCGATGGCGAAATCATCATTAAGAAATATGCCAATCGCCGCCTCTACAACACGGGGACCAGTACCTATGTGACGCTGGAAGATCTGGCCAAGATGGTAAAAAAGGGTGAGGAGTTCACCGTGCAGGATGCAAAATCCGGCGAGGATATTACCCATTCTGTCCTGACCCAGATTATTTTCGAGCAGGAAGCCAAGACCACCAATACGTTGCTGCCGATTTCCTTCCTGCGCCAGTTGATCAGCTATTATGGCGATCAGATGCAGATGGTGGTGCCAAGCTTTCTCGAACATTCGATGAAAGCCTTTACCGAACAGCAATCCCAGATGCGCGACCAGATGACCCGCGCTTTTGGTGAGACACCGCTTGCCAAGAATTTACAGGCACCGATCCAGCTGATGGAGGAGCAGGTCAAGCGGAATACCGAGATGTTCCATCAGGCCATGCAGATGTTTTCGCCCTTCATGACGCCGACGCCAGCACGCGAGACGAAGCGGCCGGAAACCAAGGATATCGACGATCTGAAGGAGCAGTTGCGCAATCTGCAAACCAAGCTCGACAAGCTTTGATTGTCCATTGATGCAAAAACGGCCACCTTGCTGGGCGTAATCAGCACGGTGGCCGTTTTTGTATAATAGGCAAAGAAAAAGGCCGGAAAAACCGGCCTTTTTTAATATAATCAGATAGAAAACGCTTATGCGCTTTCCTTCGGTGTCAGAACCTGACGACCGCGATACATACCGGTCTTCAGATCGATATGGTGCGGACGGCGCAGTTCGCCGGAATTCTTGTCTTCGACATAGGTCGGAGCCTTCAGACCGTCGGCAGAACGGCGCATACCGCGCTTGGACGGGCTTGTTTTTCTTTTTGGTACAGCCATTTTAATTACTCCACGTGACGGTCGAAAACCGATGAACCGGCCCTTTTGGAGCCGAACAATCACTCATCCGATCTTCGAATTTGGCGGCCTTATACATGCCGCCCAGGGGTTTGACCAGTCCCCGGCTGGATTTTTTTGTCATCGTGCGGTCGCAAAACGCCGGTGTTGCCCGGCCTTTGCGGGCATCGGGCAATCCGTTCAGGCCTCGTCCTCCGGCACGATCCAGGGTTCGGCCAGGGCAGCATCGCGCCACTTGATCCAGGCGGAATGGGCCTGCATGCGATCCATATAGGCAAGACTAACCGGATCGGCGGTCAGTTGATAGGCCGAAAAACGGTTGACCACAGGTGCATACATGGCATCCGCCGCGCTGAAGGCGCCAAACAGGAAAGGACCGCCGGAACGGGCCAATTGCTCTCGCCAGATGGTTTCGATGCGGGAGACATCCGCCATCACCGCTGCCTGTGTCTCAGGGCTGAAAGCAAGCGCCTGTGGCGAGCGGCGGAAGTTCATCGGGCAGGCATTGCGCATCGCCCTGAAGCCAGCCAGCATTTCGAGCGAAATTGCGCGTGCCACGGCCCTGTCCGAGGAGGCTGATGGCCAGATGTCGGCATTGGGGAAAAGCTCGGCGGCATATTCAATAATGGCCAGCGATTCCCATACCTTCACGTCACCATGCACGAGGACTGGCACCTGGCCGGTCGGCGATATCGCCTTGATGCCGGGATTGCCGGCTGGAAAATCGAAGCGGATCAGCACCTCTTTGAAGTCGATCCCGGCTGCGGTCAGAGCGATCCAGGGCCGGAACGACCAGGAGGAATAATTCTTATTGGCAATATAGAGTGTTAGGTCCGTCATCGGTTTTGTCTCCTGAAATGTCCGCAATCCTAACCGGCACATACGGCTCAAAGCCAATGCCAAGTTTTGACATCACTTATCAATGCAGCTGATATATGGATCGGCGCCCCGGGCGCGGCGCTCCACCATGGCGGCAAGCCGCCGCAGACCGGGTCCCGGCTTGCCGGCGTTGCGATCAATGGGATTGGGCAGCGAAACCGCGAGCAGGGCGGCCTGGCGGGCTGAAAGCCGGGCGGCCGGGATTTTGAAATGGTGGAGTGCTGCGGCCTCTGCACCGTAAATTCCAGGACCCCATTCGGCGATATTGAGGTAAATTTCCATGGTCCGGCGTTTCGACCAGACTTTGTCGGCGGTCAGTGCCAGGGGAATTTCCATGCCTTTGCGGATAAAGGACCGGCTGTTCCACAAAAACAGGTTTTTCACGGTCTGCATGGTAATGGTGCTGGCGCCGCGGGTTTCTTCGCCGTCCAGCGCATCGTCGATTACGGAGCGCATCTGCACCCAGTCGACGCCGCTATGGCTACAGAATTGCCCATCTTCCGACATCATCACCGCGCGGACCAGATTGGGCGATATCCGTTCCAGCGGCACCCATTGCCGGTCATAACCGCGAAACAGAACGAGATCGGCCAGCATCAAGGTGGAAGGCGGATGAATGAAGGGCAGCAGATAGAGCGCCATCAGCGCGAAAGGCAAAAGGGCAACAGCAAGCAGTGCCTTGGCTATTCGATGCAGCACCAGCCGCCAGTCTCCTTTTTCGCCCTCCTGGTCGAGGTGCTCGTCTTGTCCGGGCACAGTCGCGTCCAGAGGATCGATAGCATCAGGTGCGTTGTCCGTCGTCAATCCTATCACCTGCCCCGACACTGCTTGATTTGCGCCCTTGTTTCTTAGCCGTGAATAAGGCTAAGCGCCAGACCATGGCCCTTTGGCGGGCTGATACCCCACAGATAGTCCCCAATACTCATTGTATCTTGCACCTTCTGAAGGCGCATGGCAAAGAGCAGCCGGCAAACCTGAGGCATGCGATGTTTGACGATCATCTCCGCGATACAGCCACGCGCGTCCAGGCGCTGCTGACCGAGCTTTTGCAGCCCGCATCCCAATCGGAAGAAATCGCCAGACCCGGCCAGCTTTTGGCGGCCATGCGCCATGCCGTGCTGAATGGCGGCAAGCGGCTGCGGCCATTTCTGGTGGTGGAAAGCGCCCGGCTGTTTCGTGGTGAGGACGATGCCGCCCTGCGGGTTGGTGCTGCGCTCGAATGCCTGCATTGCTACTCTCTCGTGCATGATGACTTGCCCGCCATGGATGACGACGATCTGCGCCGTGGCCAGCCAACCGTGCATATCGCCTTTGACGAGGCGACGGCCATTCTGGCTGGTGACAGTCTGCTGACCTTTGCCTTTGAGATCATTGCCGCACCACGAACCACACTTCCCGACGCTGCCAAGACCGCGCTTGTTCTGGCGCTGGCGCGGGCTGCCGGGCTTGGTGGCATGGCGGGCGGTCAGGCGCTGGATCTGGCTGCGGAGAAACACGCTCCGGATGAGGCTGGCATCGTCACATTGCAGGCTATGAAAACCGGCGCTCTACTGCGCTTTGCCTGCGAGGCTGGGCCAGTAATTGCCGGAGCCTCGGACGAGGACCGGCAGCGGTTGCGCCAGTTCGGCGAGTTGATCGGCCGGGCCTTCCAGCTTGCCGATGATCTCCTTGATTTGACCGCCGACGCTGCCACTATGGGCAAGGCGACGGGCAAGGATGCCGGGCGCGGCAAGGGGACATTGGTCGGCCTGAAGGGCCAGGCCTGGGCGGAAACCGAGCTGGACCGGCTGGTCGATCAGGCGGTCGCGTTGCTGTCTCCCTATGGTGAACGCGCCGCAGTGTTGATGGCGGCCGCCCGTTTTGTCGCCAATCGCAAGAATTGAATTGCCACTGTGACAGGTTTTCAGGTGCGGACTCTGCTTTGATGTTTTAGGGCTCAGTGACCGTTATTCTCTCCTGAAAGCGCCTGACATGATTGTCGATCATTTTGCGCAGTTTTTCTCCGCCTATCTCGTCTATCTGGTGGCGGTGATCAGCCCCGGCCCGGCGAATATGGCGATTATCTCGACGGCCATATCGCAAGGGCGCAAGGCTGGTCTGGTGATTGCGCTTGGCATATTTGCAGGTTCTTTTACCTGGGCCATGGCGGCATCCTTTGGCCTTGCCGCCTTGCTGCATCATTATGGCCAGGCCCTTATTCTGCTGAAAATCGCAGGCGGGCTTTATCTTTTCTATCTCGCCATCAAGGCGGGACTGTCTGCCTTGCGAAAACAACAGCCTGCCAGGGAGCAGGTCGAGCCGGTCAAGCGGGACCGTTATGGTGCTATCTTTCTGCGCGGCTATCTCATTCACTTGACCAATCCGAAAGCGATTTTCGGCTGGCTGGCGATTATTTCGCTGGGCGTGCCAGTGGATGCCTCACTGGGGTCCGTGGTGCTCGTGGTCGGTGGATGTCTGGTGACCGGGTTTTCAGTCTTCTGCGGCTATGCTCTGGTGTTTTCGACCGCCCGGGCCGTGCATGTCTACAGGGCCAGCAGGCGCTATGTGGATGGCGTTCTGGCGCTTCTGTTCGGCGCGGCGGGCGTGAAAATGCTGACGACCAGCTTGTGACAACTAGCTTGTAATAAGAAAGCCGCCTTTCGGCGGCTTTCTTTGTCTTTGAATGGGCTGCAGCCTTGGCTGAGATCAATTGTCCTTGAGCGGCGAAATCGCCACTTCGACGCGACGGTTCTGGGCGCGGCCTTGTGGCGTGGCGTTGGTGGCAATCGGCTGGCTGGGGCCAAAGCCCATGGCCGACATGCGGCGCGGATCGACGCCCTGCGAGCCGAGATAGTTCAGCACCGATTCGGCGCGGCGCTGCGACAGATCCTGGTTATGCTGCAAGCCGCCGGTCGAGTCGGTATGGCCGTTGACATCGACCAGGGTGCGGTTGAACTTCTTCAGCACGATCGCCACTGAATTCAGCGTTGGGTAGAATGGCGGCAACACCTGGTCCTGATCGGTCGGGAAAGTGATGTTGGACGGCATGTTGAGGATGATCCGGTCTCCCTGACGGGTGACGGACACGCCGGTGCCCTGAAGCTGGGCGCGCAGTTCTGCTTCCTGATTGTCCATATAGCTGCCAATGGCACCGCCTGCCAGCGCGCCGATGCCCGCGCCGATCAGGGCGGCATTGCGCTTGCCATGACCGCCGCCGCCGACCGCCAGGCCGCCGAGTGCGCCGAGGCCTGCGCCAATCATCGCGCCACCGGCGGTGTTCGACATTTTCTGTTCACCCGTATAGGGATCGGTGGTGGTGCACGCACTCAAATAGGTGGCAGTCAGGGCAAGAAGGACGAATTTCTTCAGCATCGGGATAGGGCTCCGTAGGTTCATTTCATCCTGAACATAGCAATTGCGGCAATATGAAGAAAACATGCCACCTGCTACAGAACTGCTTGCTGACAGAACGGCTCTCTTACTCCGCTGCCGACCGCTGACCGTAGCGTTTTTCGATATAGTCAATCACCAGAGCTTCGAAATCCTCGGCGATTTTCGGACCACGCAAGGTCAATGCCTTCTCACCGTCGATAAACACCGGTGCCGCCGGGTTTTCGCCGGTGCCGGGCAGGGAAATGCCGATATCGGCATGCTTGCTTTCTCCCGGGCCATTGACGATGCAGCCCATGACCGCGACATTCAGCCCTTCAACACCAGGATATTTTTCCCGCCAGACCGGCATGTTCTTGCGGATATCGCTCTGGATCTTCTGCGCCAGCTCCTGGAACACCGTAGACGTGGTGCGCCCGCAGCCCGGACAGGCCGCAACCACGGGGATGAACTGGCGAAAGCCCATGACCTGCAATAGTTCCTGTGCCACCTGCACTTCGCGGGTCCGGTCGCCATTTGGCTCCGGCGTCAGCGAAACGCGGATGGTGTCGCCGATTCCCTGTTGCAGCACATAGCCCATGGCCGCCGATGAGGCGACAATGCCTTTCGAGCCCATGCCCGCTTCCGTCAGGCCCAGATGCAGCGCATGGTCGGAGCGAGACGCCAGCATGGAATAGACGGCGATCAGGTCCTGAACCTGGCTGACCTTGGCCGACAGGATGATGCGGTTGCGCGAAAGCCCGATCTCTTCGGCCAGTTCGGCAGACAGAAGCGCCGATTGGCAGATCGCTTCACGGGTCACCTGCCGGGCCGAGAGCGGAAAGCCCTTGGCCTGGTTCTCATCCATCAACTGGGTCAGCAGTTCCTGGTCGAGCGAGCCCCAGTTGACGCCGATCCGCACCGGCTTGTCATAGCGGATCGCCATCTCAATGATATCGGCAAACTGCTTGTCCTTCTTGTCCTTGAAGCCGACATTACCCGGATTGATCCGGTATTTGGCCAGCGCCTCGGCACAGGCGGGATGATCGGCCAGAAGCTTGTGGCCGATATAGTGAAAGTCGCCGATCAGGGGTACATCAAGGCCGAGCCGCTCCAGACGGTCGCGGATTTTCGGCACAGCCGCCGCACTCTCGTCGCGATCGACGGTGATACGGACGACTTCTGATCCGGCTTTATGCAGGGCTGCGACCTGCGCCACCGTGCCGTCAATATCGGCTGTGTCCGTATTGGTCATCGACTGGACGACGACAGGCGCGCCGCCGCCAACAATGACGCCGCCGACATCGACGGCCACGGATGCGCGGCGTGGTTTCGGATCAAAATCGTCGGCTGGGTTTTCGGCTGGCGCCATGGTTGTCATCCCGATCTTGCGGATAATTCGCTTTCAGGTGGATCAATCATGGTCGCTTGTCAACATCGTGACAGCGGCGCGTGTCGATCAAACTTTGGGCCGGTCGGCATGTCGGGCAAGGCCTGAGAGCAGCAAGGCGACCAGGATGAGCACTGGAAGCACGCGAAACACCAGGGCTAGCGACGTATGTTCGGCGACGAAACCGATCAGCGAGGGCGCCACCAGAATACCCGAATAGCCCATGGCGCTGACCACTGACAGGCCGACGCCCGGCGCCATGCCCGGCAGATTGCCAGCGGCGGAAAAGGCGATGGGGACCAGGTTGGAAATGCCGATGCCCATGATGGCAAAGCCGATGACGGCGGTCCATGGCTCAGCAGCAAAACCAGCAATGGCCGTGCCGATCATGGCAATCACAGCGCAGACCCGCATGGTTGTCACCGCCCCCAGCCTGTCGCGGACGATGTCGCCGGCAAAGCGCATGATCGCCATGGTCAAGGAGAAGCCCGCATAGGCATAGCTTGAGGTGGCAATGGAGCCGCCCAGTTCATTGCGCAGATAAAAAGCACCCCAGTCGAGCACGGCCCCTTCCGGGATCATGCAAAACAGCGCGACGATGCCGAGAAGCCAGGGCAGGGGCGTCATCGGCAGGCGCGCCTTGCGGTGCTCGGCATCGGGATGGGGCTGGTCGCGAAGGGTGATCGGCCAGGCGGCAAGCAGCATAAGGGCGGCGAGGACTGTGGCGACAAGGCTATGTACTGTCGATCCGGCCATGGCCAGCAGCGGCCCGCCAATGCTGGCGCCAATCAACCCGCCGAGGCTCCAGAAGGCATGGCAGGACGACATGATCGAGCGCCCCATCTGTTTTTCGGTTTCCACGGCATTGGCATTCATCGCCACATCCATGGCACCCATGAAGCCGCCGAACAGGAAAATCGCCAGGGCCGCCAGGGGAACATTGGGGGCAAGCGTCAACAGCAGCAGGGTCGGCAGGAAAATCAGCGCGCAGGCCAGTGTGACCCGGCGCGAGCCGAAACGGGCGATCTGGGCGCCAGCCACCGGCATGCAGGCGAGCGAGCCAAGCCCCAGACCGAGGATCATCAGACCGAGCTGTGCTTCGCTCAGGTCGAGATTTCGGGCAAATTCAGGGACTTTGGGCGCCCAGGAGCCGATGATGAACCCGTTCATCAGGAACAGAAGTGAAACGGCCAGACGTTCCCTGGTGAAAAATCTTTGCTGCATGTCCGCAATCCTCCGATTGCGCGGAAAGTCCATTAAATCGATTAGAGTTGCAAGCGCCGACCGAATTTGCGCTGTCACGAATCGTATCTTACTGTTGGGAATGTTTGTTCAGGTGGATTTTGATGCTAGCGTTGCAATTGGGTGGCTTCCTTTGCAAAGGTCTAAAACCGTCATCCTTTTTGTCAACAAGCGACGAAATCGTCCATGAGGGCAAAGGTATGAACGGTATCGGATAACCTGCTCATTTTAAGAGGAAATTCGGAACGGGCATGTTGGTTTCCGCTCTCATATCCGACCGAGCCGAAGTGATTTTCGGGGCGGTTTTCTCTTTCGCTGCTACCCCTCATCAGGTTAAAAAAATCGTTCTACGCCATAAGTTTCCGGCGTTTTTCTTTCATGAGGCGTATGCGTGCCTATGTGAATCCTGATTGACGCCCCTATGTCGGTTCTCTAAGTGAAGGGCAACCATATCTGAGGACATCTGAAAGGCTATCAGACCTCGCTAAACTGTTGAGATCCGTACGAATAGATGACAGTAGATATTATAGGGCGTGCCTGCGTGGCACCGGGGGCAAGATCTCCCGAAGAGTTGTTTGATCTTTTGCGTGCCGGCGCATGCACAGTCTCGACCTTGCCTGGGGATCGTTGGGATATTGCGCGCTACTGGCATCCCGAAATTGGCACGCCTGGAAAATATTACACCTTTGCTGCCGGTGTGATGGATGGAATCTATCAGTTCGATCCCGCCCTGTTCGGCATGTCGCGGCGTGAAGCCGCCTTTATGGACCCGCAGCAGCGCATCCTGCTGGAGCTGACCTGGCGGGCGCTGGAAGACGCCAATATTCCGGCCAATAGCCTCTCCGGCCAGAATGTCGCGGTCTATGTCGGCGCCTCAAGTTTCGACCATGCCAATCTGGCGGCGGAAGATCCTGCCGGTCCCGGCCCTCATTTCATGACCGGCAATACGCTCTCGGTGGTCTCCAACCGTATCTCGCATGTGTTTGGCCTGAATGGTCCGAGTATGACGGTCGATACGGCCTGTTCGTCCTCGCTGGTCGCGCTTGATCACGCGGTGCGCGCTATTGCCTCCGGTGAAGTGGACACAGCGATCGTTGCCGGTGTCAACGTGCTGGTTCATCCGCTGCCTTTCGTCGGGTTTGCTCAGGCGCGGATGCTGTCGATCGACGGTTTGTGCAAGGCCTATGCCAATGACGGCATCGGTTATGTCCGGGCCGAAGGCGGTGCCGTGCTGGTGCTGCGCTCCAGCGAGAAAGCTCGGCGTGAAGGCGACCGCAGTCACGCGACCATTGTTGCCAGCGGCACCAATGCAGCCGGGCGCACCAACGGTATTTCGCTGCCATCGCGCGAAGCGCAGGCCGTGCTGCTGCACGCCGTTTATGACGGCAATGGTCTCGACCCGGATCGCCTGGCCTTCATCGAAGGCCATGGGACCGGCACCAAGGTCGGCGATCCCGCGGAAGTGTGGTCGCTTGGCACGGTCATCGGCCAGCGTCGCAAGGAACCGGTCTGGATCGGCTCGATCAAAACCAATATCGGTCACACCGAACCCGCATCCGGCCTGCTTGGCGTGGTGAAGGCGATGATGGCCCTGGAACACGACCTGCTGCCAGCCTCGCTGCATTTCAACGAGCCGAATGACACGATTGATTTCGATGGCCTGAATGTCCGGGTTGCCTCGCAGGCGGTTGCACTGGAGCGCGATGGTGCGCCGCGCCTTGCCGGGATCAATTCCTTTGGCTTCGGCGGCGCCAATGCCCATGTGGTGATTGCCGATCCCCAGAGACCTGATTTGGCCTCAGGCGCGGCTAATCCAGCCGGTGCCGGTCGCCTGTTCATGGCCAGCGCCCACTCTCAGGAAAGCCTGAAAGCATTGCTGGACAGCTATGAAAAAGCCTTTACGGCGGCTGACAGCGATGGTGATCTGGAAGACCTGATCTCGGCTGCGGCCTCCAACCGTGCGCCGCTCCGCCATCGTTTCGTTGCAAGTGGCAGCGCGGATGCCATCGTCAAGGCGGTGCGGGAACGGCTTGCCACGGCGAAGACCGGCGGCGAAACCGGCGAAGCCTTATCGCGCAACGGCAAGCTCGCCTTTGTGTTTTCCGGCAATGGCGCCCAATGGGCGGGCATGGGTCTCGATGCCTACCGGGCAAACGCCCGCTTCCGTGAGAGCTATGAGCGGATTGCCACGCTGTTTACCGCGCATTCGGACCTTGATCTCGTTGCGGCGTTGACCGATCCGGATCTGGAAGTCCGATTGAAGGATACCCGGCTTGCCCAGCCGATGCTGTTTGCCATCCAGGCCTCGCTGTCGGATGCGCTGCAAATTGCCGGTCTGGTGCCGGATGCCGTTTACGGCCATTCGGTTGGTGAAGTCGCCGCCGCCTATGTATCGGGTGCGCTGTCCTTGAAGGATGCCGTTTGCGTTATCGCCAAACGGTCGCAGCATCAGGCGGTGCTGGCCGGTGAAGGCACGATGGCGGCCCTGAAACTGGGCGAGGCCGATGCGCGCGCCATGCTGGCCGAACTTGGCTTTGATGACATGACGATTGCCGCGATCAATGCGCCCAATTCGGTGACCGTCTCGGGTCGTGAAGATGCTGTCCGGGCGCTGAGGGAACATGCCCGCAAGCAGCGGGTGCCAGCCCAGGTGCTGGATATCGACTATCCCTTCCATCATCCGCTGATCGATAAGGCGAAGGCTGCTTTTTCTGCCGATCCGCCGCTGATTACCCCGCGCCAGGCCATGCTTCCATTCATCTCCACGGTGACGGGTGAGCAACTGGAGGGCACGGCGCTGACCTCGGATTACTGGTGGAAGAATGTCCGCCAGCCCGTGCAGTTCCAAGGGGCGACGGAGGCAGCTATCGCGCTTGGTTGCAGCGTGTTTGTTGAAATTTCTCCGCGTGCGATCCTTGGCGGCTATGTGTCGGAAACGGCTCAGCATCTGTCGTCGACGGTTGCCGTCAGTGCCAGCCTCAGCCGTGAGACGCTGGATGAGGGGGTTGATCCGGTGGCGCGGGCTTTGGCGCGCGCTGTCGCCAGTGGCGCCAAGGTGGATGAGGCCAAGGTCTTCGGTCCGCGTCGCGCCGATATCGTCCTGCCGGGCGTACCTTTCGAGCGGGCCGATCTGCGGCCGGAGCCAACCAGTGACCGCGTCGATCTCTATGGGCGGTTCGACCAGACGGCCTATCGGCTGAGCGGTTGGCGGGTCGACTTGAATGGCGGCCATTGGAAAAACCATCTCGACGCTCATCTGTTTCCGGATCTGGCCGAACATGTGGTCGATGGCCGCGCCATTCTGCCGGGCAGCGGTTTCGTGGAAATTGCCATTTCGGCGTCCCAGGCGCATTTCGGCTCCGATCAGCTTGAGATCAGCAATGTCGAGATCCTGCGGCCACTGGAATTGAGCGACAGCCGGATCATTGAGCTTTCAACGCTGATTTCCGCTGCGACCGGCGATCTTCAGATCCGCTCGCGCGAGCGGCTGAGTGATGACGACTGGACGCTCAATGCGGTTGCCCGGGTTCGTAAACTCACCGCCTCCGAATTGGACGATGCGGTGGATTTCGACTTGTCCAGCCCGACATCGGAGCTGGATAAATCTGCTGCCTACCGGACGGCGCGCAATTTCGGCCTGGATTATGGGCCGCGCTTCCAATTGCTGGAAAAGGCGATTTGCCATGGCGAGCGGCTTGTCGAAGTGTTCCTGAAACCGGCAGCGGCGCCGGGCCACCCATTGCTGCGCTATAATCTCAACCCGATGTCGGTCGATGCGATGTTTCACGGGCTGGTGGCGCTGTTTGGCCGCTTCAGCGGCGAGCAGGGTGGAGCGCCCTATATTCCCGTGCGTTTCGGACGGGTCCGGACCCGGGTTCTCGGTGCTGCCGTCCATCGGGCGGTGATCGAGATTGAGCGGATCAGCGACAGCTCGATCAAGGCGAATTTCCATCTGTTCGGCGAGACCGGTGAACGGATCGCCACGTTGAGCGATAGCCGGTTCCGCCGCACCTATCTGAAACAGCACAAAACGCTCGATGGCCTTGCCTATCATTATGAAACGATCGCGGTGCCCCTGGTGAAAGATCCGGGTGCGGCCCTGGTCGCACCGTTGGGCGACGTTTTCGCATCCCAGGAGCGCGACCTGGACAATGCCACTGTGCTGATCCATGCCTGCGTGCTCAGCGCTTTCTATGCGCTTGCCGAGCGACTTGCCGGTAAAGACCGGCGCGTGTCGCTGGTTGATCTGCCGGGCGATGTGCGGTTGCGGCGATTCTTGGCCAATGCCCTGCACAGTCTGACCGATAGCGGCTTTGCCCAGTATGCAGATGGCAGCTGGACGCTTGAAGACGGCAGCGATCTTCCGCCCGCTTTCGAGCTGATCCGGGAACTCTACCGGGATTTCCCCGAACGCACCGTTGAACTGGTGATGATCAATGACGTGCTGACAGCCGTCAATGCATCGCTCAATCAGCCTGTAGGTGTTGTGGACGAGGGTCTGGATTGGGACGCGGTGATCAGCGAAGCGACGCTGGACCATTTCGCCGTTCATTCCACGCTCGCCACCGAGCGTCATGGTATGCTGCTGAAGGCAGTGATCGACTGTCTCTCGACCTTGGATGCCGATGCGCCGCCGCTGGTGGTCGAGCTTGGCGCCAGTTCGCTTCACCTTAGCCGCAAGCTCGCCGATCTGGTTCGCGCGTCTGGCGGTAATCTGGTGATTTACGAGCCGGAGGCAGGCCTGCGCCGCAATCTGGAACTGTCTTTCGAGGCCGATCCGCGCGTCACTGTCGTTGACGCAAAGGGGTTGGATCAGCTTTCGCTCCTGAAAGCGCCGGTCGATCTGATTGCCAGTGCCCATGCTGATCTTGGCCGCTTGCTGGATGGCGAAATGCTGGCGCGTCTCAGCCATGGCGTCTTGGCCTCGGCCCGTCGCCTTGTCGCTGTGCAGCCAGCGCCCGGCCTGTTCCATGATTTCGCCTTCGGTCTGCTGGATGGCTGGTTCGACAGGACGGTTTCCGAGGAATTTCCGCTCGGTCGGCTTGGCGGCGGCGAAGACTGGACGAAGTCCCTGCAACAGGCTGGTTTTGCCGCAGTTCACGCTCGGCAATTGCAGACGGATGGTGGTAGCCTCATCGTGGCGGAAGCCCAAGGCCGGACTGACGGTCTTGAGCCAGAGTCTGGTTCGCGTCAGGATGGCGGGTCGCTTGACGAGGTTGCGGCCAGGGGACCGGTGATCATTGTCCATGAAAAAACCGCGGATATTGCCCGGCTTTCGGCGGCGGCAAGAGCACTGGGCGGTTCGCAAGTATCTTTGCTTTGCCTGTCGGGCAGCTTTGAAACGGACAGGTCGATCTTGGCCGACGCTCTGGGCAAAGCTGGACCAGCCTTGGGCGGAATGGTCTGGCTGATGCCGGATACCGATGCGGCTGCGGATGGATCGCTGCTGTTGCAGGACCGGGTCGGCGCTCTCAGCGCATTGGCCATGGCGCTTGGCGACGTTGCGGCATCAGCGTCTGATGCTGCAAGGATGCTTCCCGTCACTCTGGTTCTACCCGGCGGTGCGCCCGTTACCGGCATGACCGGCAAGGACTTGACCCGCTCCAGCCATGCGGGGCCTGTCAATGCAGGCCTTTGGGCCTTTGCCCGTGTGTTGCGCAATGAGTTCGACCTGTTCGACATGCAGGTCGTCGATACCGGCCCCTCCAGCAATACGCTGGAAATCATGCTGGACTGGGGCATGCGCCTGTTGGCCGCCAAGGGCGACAACCGCGAATGGCTGGTGGAGCCGGAAACCGGGCGGATGGCCGAGATTCGCGCTGTGCCTGGTCCTGCCCCGCTGACGGCGCAGCGTACTGATTCATTCGAGGCAGCCGTCATTCGCCAGCAGGTGCCCTCGCAGGTGGCCAGCATCCGCTGGGAAAGCTGCCCGGTCCCAGTCATCGGCCCGACCGAAGTGCTGGTGAAGACCGCAGCGACAGGCTTGAATTTCCGCGACGTGATGTGGGCCATGGGTCTGCTGCCGGAAGAGGCGCTTGAGGACGGCTTTGCCGGGGCCTCGATCGGCATGGAATTTGCCGGTGAAGTGGTCGCTGTCGGTGCCAAGGTGAGCGATCTTGCCCTCGGTGACAAGGTGATGGCAATCGCTGCTGCGGCTTTCGGCACCCATGTCAAGGTTGAGCGTGCGGGTGTGGCCAAGTTGCCGGATGGCGTGGACCCGGTTTCGGCGGCGACCATTCCGGTGGTGTTCCTGACGGCTTATTATGCCACTCACGAACTTGGGCGGGTGCGCCCGGGCGAAACCATCCTCATTCACGGAGCCGCTGGCGGCGTTGGGCTTGCAGCCTTGCAGGTCGCCCGGCATTTCGGCGCCAAGATCATTGCCACGGCTGGCACGGAAGAAAAGCGGCGCTTCCTGGAAACGCTGGGGGCGGACCATGTGTTCGACAGCCGCTCGCTCGGTTTTGTCGGCGATGTGCTTGACGTGACTGGCGGCGAAGGTGTCGATCTGGTGTTGAACTCGCTGTTTGGCGAGGCGATGGAAAAATCCCTGTCGCTGGTCAAGCCGTTCGGGCGTTTCCTGGAGCTTGGCAAGCGCGATTATTACGCCGACAGCAAGATTGGCCTCAGGCCGTTCCGTCGCAATGTCAGCTATTTCGGCATCGACGCCGACCAATTGCTGGTCCTGCATCCCGATCTGTCGCGCCGCATGTTGGCCGAGATCGGTGGCCTGTTCGAGCAGGGCGTGTTCACGCCGCTGCCGTTCCGCGCCTTCGAGCATGATGAGATCGGCGATGCTTTCCGCCTGATGCAGAATGCTGGCCATATCGGCAAGATCGTTGTTCTGCCGCCGGTTGCGGGCCGTGACCGCGTGGCGATAAAGTCGGCGCGCCGGATGGCGGTCGATGCGGATGGCATGCATCTGGTGGTCGGCGGTATCGGCGGTTTTGGCCTTGCCGCCGCCGATTGGCTGGTAGAACAGGGCGCGCGCCATATTGCCTTGTCGACGCGGCGCGGGCTTGTTGATGCCGAGACGCAGACCGTGGTCGACCGCTGGGCCAAGCAGGGCGTAACGGCCTATATTCGTGGCTGCGACGTGACCAGCGAAGCGGCCTTGTCGACGCTTTTGACGGAGCTTCGTGCCATTGCGCCATTGAAGACCGTTATCCATGCGGCGATGGTGCTTGACGATGCCTTCATCTCCAATCTGACGCGCGAGCGAAATCAGCCGGTCATCGACGTCAAGGCCAAGGGGGCAGCCCTTCTTGACCGGTTGACCCGCCAGGATGGCATCGACAATTTCATTCTGTTTTCGTCGATCACCACCTATGTCGGCAATCCCGGCCAGGGCAATTATGTCGCTGCCAACGGTTTCCTGGAAGGTTTGGCGCGGGCGCGCCGCGCCGAGGGACTGGCTGGTCTTGCCATCGGCTTCGGGGCAATCGGCGATGCCGGTTATCTGGCCCGCAATGCGCAGGTTAATGAACGGCTTGGACGCAGGATCGGCAAGACGGCGCTCGATGCCCGCGATGCGCTGTCGGCGGTCGGACGCTATATCGCCGCCGATACTGGCTCTGTCGATGCGGCTGTGGTGATGATTTCCGAATTCGACTGGGCTGCCGCACATTCGCTTGCCGTGGTCAACGAACCCTTGTTTTCGCTGATTATGCGCCGCAGCAACCAGCATGTTGGCAGCGGTGAGGGCGGCGAGATTGATTTGGTGGCGCTGATCGACGGCAAGGCACCGGCTGCGGCCCAGGACGTGCTGTTTACAGTGCTTGCCGGTGAAATTGCCGATACGTTGCGGGTGCCCAAGGAAAGCATCGGGCTGAACAGTGTGCTGAAGGATATCGGGCTGGACAGTTTGATGGCTGTCGAGCTTGGGATGAATTTCGAGCAGAATACCGGCTTTGACATTCCCCTCAGCAGTCTTGCCGACAATGCCACTGTCGGGGACCTGACGCGTCGTCTCTATGAAAAGGTCAGCCTACGTGGGCGGACGGGCGACAAGGACGAGGCGTTACCGCAAGACAGTAAGATCATGGACGATCTGCATCGCCGCCACAGCGGGCAGGGCCAGTAAAACTGGCCCAGTTTTTGCTATCCGTTACGCTGCTGTTCATGTTTGTGTTGATAAACATCATTCTGTTCGGCATAGGTGATAGACGATTGACTAAAATTCTAGGGTTTTCTGCGGATGAATGAGAACAAGCGTCAGGATCTGCTGGCCCGTATGCGTGGCGTACAAAAGGATGTGGACCGGAGCCGGGCCACTCGCAGCCAGCAGAGCGTGTCGCGCAGCCAGCCTGGTTTTGCCGAACTGCCTGAATATAAGCAGGTGGTGATGCAGAAGCTTGTCAGCGAGCAGCTGAATATGCCCAATCCGTTTTACCGGGCGCATGAGAGTGCCTCCGGGGCAACGGCTGATATCGACGGGCGCGCTTATGATAATTTTGCCTCCTATGACTATCTCGGTTTGAACAGCGATCCGCGCATTCGCGATGCCGCCATGGCAGCCATCGACCAGTTTGGTATTTCGGCCTCCGCCAGCCGGCTCGTTGCCGGTGAGCGCACCATTCATGCCGAGCTGGAAAAGGCCTTTGCCGAAAATTACCAGACCGAGGACGCCATCTGTTTCGTCAGCGGCTATCTCACCAATGTCACGACCATCGGCAGCCTGATGGGGCCGAAAGATCTGGTGATCCACGACGAGTTCATTCACAACAGCGCCCTGACCGGCATCAAGCTGTCGGGCGCCAATCGCCGCTTCTTCAAGCATAATGACATGGCGGATCTGGAGCGCATCCTGGCGAGCCTTGCGCCCCTGCATGAGCGGATCCTGGTGATATCAGAGGGCATTTTCTCCATGGATGGGGATGTTGCCGATCTGCCGGGTCTTCTCGCGTTGAAAAAACAGTATAATTTCTGGCTGATGATGGACGAGGCCCATTCACTGGGCGTGCTTGGACAGCGTGGCCACGGCATTTTCGAACATTTCGATCTTGATCCCGCCGAGGTCGATATCTGGATGGGAACGCTGTCGAAAACCACCTGTAGCTGCGGCGGCTATGTTGCCGGCAGTGAGGCGCTCATCACGCTGTTGAAGGCGCAGGCCAGTGGTTTCGTCTATAGTGTCGGTCTGGCGCCTGCGCTGGCGGCGGCAGCCATCGCCAGCCTGTCCGTATTGGATGAGGAGCCGGACCGGGTCGAGGCTTTGCGCCGCAACAGCCAGCTTTTCCTGGAGCAGGCCAAGCTGCGGGGTCTGGATACCGGTCTGAGCGAAGGTTTCTCGGTGGTGCCTGTGATCGTTGCCGATTCGGTGCGTGCTGTGCAACTGTCCAATGAATTGTTCGAGGCGGGCATCAATGCCTTGCCGATCATCTATCCGGCGGTGCCGGAAGGGCTGGCGCGCCTGCGGTTTTTCATCACCAGCGCCCATACGCCCGAACAGATTACCCGCAGCGTTGATAAAGCGGCGGAAATTCTGGATCGGCTGAAGGCCGAGAATTTCGGCATGGGCTCGATGGATGTCCAGAAGGTCATGTTGCAATTGGCGCAGCGCTAAAGGACAAGAGCGTGAATAGCCGCAACCCGCCGCGCCATGTGATCATAACCGGCGGATCGAGCGGGATCGGGCTGGCTTTGGCGAGGGCCTATCTGCTGGCGGGGTCAAAGGTCAGTCTTGTTGCCCGCTCGCTGGCGCGGCTTGAGACGGCCCGTGACAGCCTGCCACAACCCTGTTTTTCACATATCGGACTTCATGCTGCTGATGTAACGGATTATCCGGCTCTGTCGGCTGCCTTATTGGCGGCTGAGGATAGTTTCGGACCCTGTGATCTGCTGATCACCTGCGCCGGTATCGTGCATCCAGCCAGCATGGCTGCCATGGACATCGCAGATGCGCGCCAGCAGCTCGACATCAATGTTATGGGCACGATCCATGCCGTCAAAGCCTTGTGGGCGGGGATGAGCGCACGCGGCGGCACTATGCTGTTGGTTTCCTCCGGGGCCGCCTTCATTGGTCTGCATGGCTATGGTCCCTATTGCGCCTCCAAGGCGGCGCTGGTGGGGCTTGCCGATTCACTGCGCATGGAAGCGGTTGGTACCAAACTGACGGTGGCGATCTGTTTTCCACCCGATACCGATACGCCGCAACTGGCCGCAGAATTGCCCATGCGCTCGCCCCAGGCACAGCGCGTGATGGGAACGGTTAAGCCCTGGAATGCGGATGCAGTGGCGGCACGCATCGTTCGCCAGCTGCAAAAAGGCCGCCGGGAGATTTTCTTCGGAATGACGCTCCTGCTGCTCGCCCGCTTTGGGTCTCTGGTGCGTCCGGTTTTATATTGGTGGTATAGCCGCCGTTGACGGCGCGCGTGCGACTTTACAGCGCGCCAATCTCGTCCTTGAGCACCTGAACTCGTCCAGCACTCACGTCACTGAGCATGCCGAGGGTTGCTTCCAACCTTTCCTCCGGGATGGCGAGGATCAGTTCGGCACCGGTATCGGTAAAACTTTCCTGGATCACAAGCAGATCCGTAATCGTGGTCAGTCGGGCCTTGACCAGTGCCAGATCGGAAAAGCCGACGCGGATGGTTTTTGTCGCCCGTAGGATGATTTCCACCTTTTCGGCTTGCCGCAGGCAGTGCGCCGCCGTGCCGCCATAGGCTCGGATCAGGCCGCCACTGCCCAGAAGAATGCCACCGAACCAGCGGGTAACGATGACCAGCACGCCATCCAGCGACTGGCCGTCGATGGCTTGCAGGATCGGTTTTCCGGCAGTGCCGGAGGGTTCGCCATCATCGTTGAAGCGATAGGTCTGCCCCAGCCGCCATGCCCAGCAATTGTGGTTGGCGCTAGCATCGGATTGTCCCTCCAGAAGAGGACGAATGTCATTTTCATAGGAGATCGGAAAAGCGGTGGCGCGGAACCGGCTCTTCTTGATCTCCTGTTCATAGCTGTGTAGGCCGGGAAGGGTAAACATCGCCTTTTGTGACGTGATTTGAGTCGCAAGAAAAGACCGATGCTTGCCGCGACAGCGGCTAATCAGAAAAAAGGAGACGATCCAGTCCCACGCAAGCGACGGCTTTTAGGTTCCTTCGGGAGAGCCTGGAGATCCGGCTCGGGTTTTGGGCTTTGATCCGGCAGTTTGACTGCCTGTCATGGCTGACCCGGTCGAACTCCGCAGAAAATGACAGTGTTGCGGCGTCTTTTCGCGTCATGATGACGTTGGTCGCCGCCAACGGAAAGCCGGGATGATCCCGGGGAAACAGGATAAGGCCTATGTCTGACGATTTTGAACCGGAAGCGACCATCGAAACCTCCAATCTGGCGGCTCTGGTTCTGAGCCAGGAAATCGATTCGCTCACCGATGTCCTCGTCAAGGCCCTTTACGAAGTCTACCGCATTCTCGATGACAGCCATCAACAGCCCGGCACCGTGCACTAACAGGCAAGGTCGGCAAGACAAAACCGTTTACCGCCCATATTCCTTGACCGCCTGCATGACGACGAAGGTCGATGTGCTCGCCACATGCGGCAGGCTGGAGATTTTCTCACCCAGAACCTGCCGATAGCGACGGATATCGCCGGTGCGCACCTTCAGCAGATAGTCGAAGGCGCCGGCGATCATATGGCACTCCTCCACTTCCCGGATCTTGCGGACCGCCGCGTTGAATTCCGTCAGTGCCGTTTCACGGGTGTCGGACAGCTTCACCTCGGCGAAGGCGATGTGGTCCAGGCCGAATTTGCGGGCATCCAGCACGGCGCGGAAGCCGAGAATATAGCCTTCGTCCATCAGCCGTTTCAGTCGCACCTGGCAGGGTGTTTTCGAAAGCCCAACCCGCTCGGACAAGTCGGTAATCGACATCCGGCCATCCTGCGACAGGGCCTCGACAATTTTCACATCGAATTGGTCGATCCCACTGTCTGATTCCATTTTGGTCATCATATCTCCTGAAAAACAGCGATTTTTTAGAGAATTTACCTAGATTGTCCATTAATTCAAGTTCGCTGATTTTACTGGCCCCATGGTATGATCCGGTCATTGCAAAAATCTTCATCGATCCAGGATAACAGTGATGAACCAGACCGTTTCCGTCGCATCGCAGGCCGTTTCATCCTCTCCAGATCCAATCTTTGCCGCTTTCGCGCCGCCCTTGAGTCAGCCAAGCCCTCTGCGCCAGGCGATCACGGCTGCCTATCGCCGGCCAGAGCCGGAATGCCTGTCACCGCTGCTGGAGGCCGCCCGCTTGCCGGATGCGATGCGCCGGGCCGTCGAGGATACCGCCCGCACATTGATCGAAGCCTTGCGCGCCAAGCACAGGGGCAGCGGCGTCGAGGGGCTGGTGCATGAATATTCGCTGTCCAGCCAGGAGGGTGTGGCACTGATGTGCCTCGCCGAAGCGCTGCTGCGCATTCCCGACCACGCCACCCGCGATGCGCTGATCCGCGATAAGATTGCCGAGGGCGATTGGAAAGCCCATCTCGGCGGCGGCCGGTCGCTGTTCGTCAATGCCGCCACCTGGGGACTGGTGGTGACCGGCAAGCTGACCTCGACCGTTAATGATCGCGGCCTGTCCGCGGCCCTGACCCGGCTGATTGCCCGGTGCGGCGAGCCGGTCATACGCCGGGGCGTCGATATGGCCATGCGGATGATGGGGGAGCAATTCGTCACCGGCGAAACCATCGAGGAGGCGCTGAAACGCGCCCGTCCGCTGGAAGCCAGGGGCTTTCGCTATTCCTACGACATGCTGGGCGAGGCGGCGACCACGGCTGGCGATGCGGCGCGGTATTTTCGGGATTATCAGCAGGCCATCCATGCCATCGGCAAGGCCTCGGCGGGGCGCGGCATTTATGATGGTCCCGGCATTTCCATCAAGTTGTCAGCCCTGCATCCGCGCTACAGCCGCGTCAAGGCTGAGCGGGTGATGGGTGAATTGCTGCCGCAGGTCAAGGCGCTGGCGCTGCTGGCCAAGCAATATGACATTGGCCTCAATATCGATGCCGAAGAGGCCGACCGGCTGGAACTCTCGCTGGATCTGCTGGAAGACCTGTGCCTCGATCCGGCTTTGTCGGGCTGGAACGGCATGGGGTTCGTGGTGCAGGCCTATGGCAAGCGCTGCCCCTTCGTGCTGGACTTCATCATCGATCTTGCTCGCCGTGCTGAGCGCCGGATCATGGTGCGGCTGGTCAAGGGGGCCTATTGGGATGCCGAGATCAAGCGGGCGCAGGTCGATGGACTGGAGGATTTTCCGGTCTATACCCGCAAGGTTCACACCGATGTTTCCTATATCGCCTGCGCCAAAAAGCTGCTGGCGGCGCGGGATGTAATCTTTCCGCAATTTGCCACCCACAATGCGCAGACGCTGGCGGCAATCTATCATCTGGCCGGTCCGGATTTCAAAACCGGTTCCTACGAGTTTCAGTGCCTGCATGGCATGGGAGAGCCGCTCTACGACGAAGTCGTGGGCAAAGCGAAGCTGGATCGCCCATGCCGGATTTACGCGCCTGTGGGCACGCATGAGACGCTGCTGGCCTATCTGGTGCGTCGCCTGCTGGAAAATGGCGCCAACTCCTCCTTCGTCAACCGGATCGCCGATCCCGCCATTTCCGTGGATGCGTTGATTGCCGATCCGACCGAAACCGTGCTTGCCATGGTACAGTCGGGTGCAAAGCATGACAGGATTGCTTTGCCCGCCGATCTTTTCGAAGGCCGCAAAAATTCCGCAGGTCTCGATCTCAGCAATGAAGCTGTCTTGCAGGCGCTTGGCGACACCCTGCGCCAAACCGCTCTCGGGTCTTGGGATGCGGCCCCCGCTTTGATCGCGGGGACAAGTGCCGGGCCTGTCCGCCCGGTCGTCAATCCCGGCGACCACCGTGATGTGGTCGGCCTTATCAGGGAAGCAACCGAGGAAGAGGCCCGCCAAGCGGTGGCCGATGCCGCGCTTCATGCAAAGACCTGGGCGCAGACGGTGCCTTTGGAGCGGGCGCGGATGCTGGATGAGGCTGCTGACCTGATGCAGGCACGCTTGCCGGTGCTACTGGGGCTGATCATGCGCGAGGCGGGCAAATCGGCGGCCAATGCGATTGCCGAGGTGCGCGAGGCCATCGATTTTCTGCGCTACTATGCCGAGCAGGCGCGTCGCACCCTGGGGCCGGTACATGCGCCGCTGGGGCCGGTTGTCTGCATCAGCCCCTGGAATTTTCCGCTGGCGATTTTCACCGGACAGGTGGCGGCAGCACTGGTGGCAGGCAATCCGGTTCTGGCCAAACCCGCCGAGGAAACGCCGCTGATTGCCGCTGAGGCCGTGCGCCTCCTGCATCAGGCGGGGGTTCCGGGCGCTGCCCTTCAGCTTCTGCCCGGTGACGGGCGGATTGGCGCGGCATTGGTTGCCTCACCAGAGGTGGCGGGCGTGATGTTTACCGGCTCCACCGAGGTCGCCAAGCTGATCCAGAGGGAGCTTGCCGGGCGCTTGCTGGCCAATGGCAGGCCGATCCCGCTGATTGCCGAGACCGGTGGCCAGAACGCGATGATTGTCGATTCCTCGGCGCTTGCCGAACAGGTGGTAGCGGATGTGATTGCGTCTGCCTTCGACAGCGCTGGTCAGCGCTGCTCGGCGCTCCGGGTTCTGTGCCTTCAGGACGAGGTGGCGGACCGCATTCTTGCCATGCTGAAAGGCGCGCTGCATGAACTGACCTTGGGCCGCACCGACCGGCTGTCTACCGATATCGGCCCGGTGATTACCGCCGAGGCCAAGGGCGTGATCGAGGCGCATATCGACGACATGCGCGCCAAGGGCAAGGCGGTGGAGCAGATCGGTGCGGGCGATAGTGCGCAGCACGGCACCTTTGTTGCGCCGACCATCATCGAGATCGGGGCATTGTCCGATCTTAAGCGGGAAGTGTTTGGGCCGGTCCTGCATGTGCTGCGCTACCGGCGCAACGATCTTGATCGTCTGATCGACCAGATCAATGCCACCGGCTATGGCCTGACCTTCGGCCTGCATACACGGCTGGATGAGACCATTGCCCATGTAACCTCAAGGGTGAAGGCGGGCAATCTCTACATCAACCGCAATGTCATTGGTGCGGTGGTCGGCGTGCAGCCGTTCGGTGGCCGTGGCCTGTCCGGCACCGGGCCGAAGGCTGGTGGCCCGCTCTATCTGGGCCGCCTGGTTGAAAAGCCGCCGGTGCCGCCGCAGCATAGTTCGGTTCATGTCGATCCGGGCCTGCTGGATTTTGCCAAATGGCTTGACGAACAAGGCGAAACGGCAGCGGCGGAGACAGCGCGCAGCCTCGGCAGCCTTTCGGCGGTCGGTTTGGTCCAGGATCTGCCAGGGCCGGTCGGCGAGCGCAATCTTTATGCGTTGCATCCGCGCGGCACTATTTTGCTGCTGCCCCGCACCAGCCAAGGGCTTTACCGGCAAGTGGCCAGCGCTCTGGCGACAGGCAACAGCATGGTCGTCGATACAAGCGCGGGCGTTCATGATGGGCTTGCGAGCCTGCCGGATGGGATGCTTGCCCGTATCCGCTTTGTCGCAAGGTCAGACTGGGCTGAGGCTGGTCCGTTCGCAGGTGCATTGCTGGAAGGGGAGGGTGAGCAGATCATCGAGCAGGTAAAAGCAATCGCTGCGCTGCCTGGCCCGCTGGTCCTGACCCAGGCGACTTCAAGTGGTAAGCTGGCTAAGAAATCTGGTGTTGATGATGCCTATTGTCTGAACTGGCTGGTCGAGGAGGTTTCGGTGTCCACCAATACGGCTGCCGCCGGAGGCAATGCCAGCCTGATGGCAATCGGCTGAGGGTTCCTCTTGCTTTTAACCTGTCCTTTGCCCAAAAAGCCTGACATTCGAAAGCAAGGGACGGCATGACAGACAAGACGGTTGCGATCATCGGTGGGGGGCCAGCGGGCCTGATGGCGGCGGATTGTCTGTCGCGGGCCGGTTTGACCGTAACGATCTATGAAGCAATGCCGACTCTGGCCCGGAAATTTCTTCTGGCGGGCAAATCCGGGCTGAATATCACCCATTCCGAAGAGTATGCGCGGTTTTCGACCCGCTTCGGGGAGGCAGGAAGCCATTTAAAGGCAGCCCTCGATGATTTTACGCCGGATGATGTGCGCGCCTGGGCAGCAGATCTTGGAACCGAGACCTTCATCGGCTCCTCAGGTCGGGTCTTTCCAAAGGCGATGAAGGCCTCACCACTGCTTCGGGCCTGGATCAAGGCATTGCAGGATCGGGGCGTGATGATCCGCACCCGGCATCGCTGGACTGGCTTTTCGGAAAATGGCTATCGTTTTACAACGCCGGATGGCGATGTCACTGTTATGGCAGATGCCGTGATTTTGGCATTGGGTGGGGCGAGTTGGCCGCGTTTGGGCTCGGATGCTGCCTGGGTGCCGTGGCTGCGGGACATCGGCGTTGCGGCCACGGATTTCAAGCCTGCCAATTGCGGCTTCGACGTTACCTGGAGCGATATGTTCCGTGATCGGTTCGCCGGCGAACCGGTTAAATCGGTTGTCGCCACATCGGCTGCCGGCGAGATTCAGGGCGAATTCGTCATTTCCCGGCATGGTATCGAGGGCAGCCTGGTCTATGCCCATGCGGCGGCCCTGCGCGATGATCTTCACCATCATGGCAAAGCGGAATTTCTGCTTGATCTTACACCCGGCAAACGGCTTGAAAAACTGGTGGACGATCTTGCCCGCCAGCCCATAAAGGCCAGTTTCTCGACCAGACTCCGTAAGGCGACCTCTTTGGAGGGCGTCAAGGCAGCGCTCTTGCGGGAGATTGTTCCCGACATTGCCAGCCGTGATGCCGCGTCGCTGGCTGGTCTCATCAAGGCTTTGCCGGTGCCGCTGCTGCGACCACGACCGCTGGCGGAAGCGATTTCCTCGGCGGGTGGCGTAGACTGGACCGGGATCGACAGCAGTTACATGCTGGTGGACCGGTCTGGCCTGTTCGTCGCGGGCGAAATGCTGGACTGGGAAGCGCCAACTGGCGGCTATTTGCTGACCGCCTGTCTTGCCACCGGGCGGGCGGCGGCGGTTGGCGTGATTCGCTGGCTCACCGATGATGCAGATGCTTGATTCAAAATATTGGAATGCCACAATTGTCGGGCTGATCCTGTCTGTTTCGGGAACATAAGCTCCGTTCGCGTCAGGAAGTTTTTTACGTCCATTGGTTGTTTTTCGTCAGAAAAATATTGGATGAATCAACAAAAACAACACGTTATTAAACCCCAAAATCCTATGGCTTATTAGAGCTATCAATTAAATATAGTTGTGGCCTAACAGTGTTAGTTCTATCTTAACTTACTAACGTGAGAATTCGGTTCAGAAATCTGGAAATATCTATGGCTTTGCCACAATGTTCCGGAAATCGCTCCCCGCATGATGCGGAACGGCCCCAAAAAATTCACAGATATTAACAGTGCTTGAGATGGTTTGTCACATCGCATGGGAACATGCGCATGTCACCGTGCCTGTCCAAGCCGTCATGGCGGAATGGAGCTTCCCTTGCATGCCGTTGTGATAGACGACAGCCGATCCACATTGCTGGCACTGCGTCTGGAACTCCTGGAAATTACGGGTCTGGAGGTGGAAACCTTCGCCGATCCAGAGGAAGCCATTCGCGTTTGTGAGACCCGGCAATTCGATCTGGTGCTGGTGGATTACAACATGCCAAAGCGCTCGGGTATCGAGGTGATTACCGCTTTACGTGCCATGCCGAACTATGAGCTGGTGCCTATTTTGATGATCACTTCGGAAACTGAAACAGCGGTCTGCTTGAATGCGCTGGAGGCGGGAGCGACGGATTTTCTGCGGAAATCCGCCGATCCTGTCGAGTTGAAGGCCCGTGCGCGGAACCTTTTGAGCCTGCGGCGTGCCCAGGTGGAACTGTCGTTGCGGGCTGATGGTCTTGCTGCTGCCGTGACGGCCAAATCCGCAGCCTTGGTTGCCAGCGAAGAGGAACTGATCTGGCGTCTGGCCCGAGCCATGGAATATCGCGACGGGGAAACCGGCGATCATGTCTCGCGTGTGGCGCAGATTTCCAGGCTGCTGGCGCAGGACCTTGGGCTCGACGAGGACCGGCAGCGCAAGATCTATCTGGCGGCCCCACTGCATGATGTTGGCAAAATCGGCATTCCCGATGGCGTCCTGTCCAAGCCCGGTCGGTTGACCGACAGCGAGCGGGACATGATGCGCAGGCATGTCGATATCGGCGTCAAGATTCTGGAGAACGGGACCTCCGATCTGTTGCGGGTCGCCGAGCGGATCGCTGGCGGGCATCACGAGAAATGGGATGGAACGGGCTATCCCAAGGGCTTGTCTGGACGGGAAATTCCGCTGGAAGCGCGCATCGTCGCGCTCGCGGACGTGTTCGACGCTTTATGCTCGCCCCGTGCTTACAAGCCAGCCTGGTCGCTGCAAGACGCGCTGGATCACATCAGGCGCGAAAAGGGTCGTCATTTCGATCCGGCCTGCGTCGAGGCTTTTGAGCGGCAATGGTCGAAGATCGCCTCTGTCATGGGGGCGGACGAGACAGACATGAGGATCCACATGGACGGAGCACCGTCGCTGGATACTGCCTATCCTGAAAATGCCCTTCGCCTCCAGAAGCAGACGAAATACCGATCAACACGCCAGCCAGCAGGACGGGAATGACGATGATAACGCAAACATTGCCGCATGAGACCATTGCCTTGCCACAGGCGCTGACCATTCGCACTGTGCAGACCACCCGGGATCAGCTTCTGACTGGCCTTTCGGCTGCTCAGGCCGTCGTTATCGATATCCCCGCGGACGCGGAGGTTGACCTGAGTTTTATTCAATTGATTGAAGCGGCGCGCATGTCTGCGCAAACGAATGGCCAGGACCTGACGCTTCGAAGCGCTGCGGTTGGTGGTGTTCTGTCCACGCTGGAGCGCAGCGGCTTCCTGACCGACATGGATCCGTCCGCTCGATTTTTCTGGTTACATGAAAGGTAATGCCATGAGTGCCCATATTCTCACCGTTGACGATTCCGCCAGCATCCGCATGACAACGAAGATCGCCCTGACCAATGCCGGCTACAAGGTGACTGAAGCCGTCGATGGATTGGATGGTCTGAACAAGGCCAAGTCATCGCAGTTCGATCTGATCGTTACCGACCTCAACATGCCCAACATGAACGGTTTGGCGATGATCGAGGCTCTGCGACGGTCTCCGGCCCATACCGGTATCCCGATCATCTTCCTGACAACCGAATCCGACGCCGACATGAAGAACAGGGCTAAGGCCGCTGGTGCGACCGGCTGGATCACCAAGCCGTTCGATGCCGAACAGCTGGTGAAAATTGCTAGAAAGGTTCTTGGCAAATGACCAATCTGGATCCCATTCAGGTTTTCAGGACAGAAGCAGCAGAGCTGTTCGAACAGATCGAAAGCGGCCTGCTCGACCTGCTGCATGACCTGTCCAATCAAGATCAGATCGATTCGGTGTTCCGCGGTCTTCATACCCTGAAGGGATCCGGAGCCATGTTCGGCTTCGAGGCTCTGGCCGCTTTCACCCACCATTGCGAAACCGCTTTCGACCGGGTCCGCAAGGGTGAAGTACCGGCAACCGCTGAGCTTGTCGCCGCCGTTCTCGATGCTCAGGACCATATGAAGGCGCTGGTTGCCACTCCCAATGGCGATCATGAAGCAGCCGGAGAGCGGCTGCTGGCCAAGTTGCAGGACGCGGTCGGCGACCATGGTGGTAATGCGCATGCGGTGCCAGCCGCAAAGCCCGGCAATGGCGGAGCCGCCAAGTCGCAGTCGGCAGCCCGGTCGGCGACGACGACATGGCGGATGAAATTCCGCCTGCCGGCTAATTCCATGGTCAATGGTACCAATCCACTCGGCCTTCTGAATGAGCTTCGCGACCTTGGAAAATGCACCGTTAAAGCGGATTTGAGCGCTATCCCGGGTCTTGAGGAGATTTCACCTGCCGATCTTTATATCGGCTGGAGCGTGGAGCTTGTTACCGAAAAGCCGAAGTCGGATATCGAGGATGTCTTCATCTTCGTCATGGATGACATGGATCTCGAACTGGCTGAGGATGCGACCGCGGTCTCTTCCGAGACCATTGCCGCCGATGATCCAGTCGAACAGGCCGTCGCCGCGCCGGTGACACCTGACAACAAGCAGGCGCCAAGCCAGGTTCAGGCCGCGACACCTGCCGCCACTCAGACTGGTTCCAATGACGCCAAGCATGGCCGTGCCGCCGAAAATGTCCGCGTTCCCGCCGAGCGGCTGGACGAATTGATGGACAGGGTCGGCGAGCTGGTGATTGCCCAGTCCCGCCTGTCGCAGTTGGCCAATACCAGCGCCGACATCATGCTGCGGTCCGTTTCGGAAGATGTCGAGCGGCTCTCCGGTGAGCTGCGCGACACGATGATGGTGCTGCGCATGGTGCCGGTTGGCAGCCTGTTCACCCGCTTCCGCCGTCTTGTCCACGATCTCGCCCGCGAGACCGGCAAGGTCATCGAGCTGGAGACGGAAGGCGAAACCACGGAGGTGGACAAGACCGTTATCGAGCGGCTGGCCGATCCGCTGGTGCATCTGGTGCGCAATTCCATCGACCACGGGCTCGAGCCGCCGGAAGAACGCCTTGCAGCTGGCAAGAACAAAGCCGGCAAGGTGGTGCTGTCGGCCCATCAGTCCGGGGGTGAAGTGATCATCACCATCAAGGACGATGGCCGTGGCATCAACCGCGACCGGGTCCGGGCCAAGGCCGAATCCTCGGGGCTGATCCAGCCGGGCCAGCAGCTGATGGATCAGGAATTGTTGCAGCTGATCTTCCAGCCGGGCTTTTCCACCGCACAGACGATCACCAATCTTTCTGGACGTGGCGTCGGCATGGATGTGGTGAAGAAAACCGTCGAGGCCCTGCGCGGGGTGATCGACATCCGCAGTGAAAACGGTAAGGGCTCGGAAGTCTCCCTGCGCATTCCGCTGACGCTGGCGATCATCGACGGTCTTTTGGTGCGCGTCGGTACCGGCTGCTACGTCATTCCGCTGTCGGCGGTCGAGGAATGCCTCGAATTGTCGATTGAGGACGATCTGCGCTCCAGGGGCCGCAGTTTCATTTCGCTGCGCGACAGTCTGGTTCCCTTCCTCAGGCTCAGGGATCTGTTCCGCACGGGAACGCAGCCTGATCCTTTCCAGAAGGTCGTGGTCATCTCGACCGGCGACGAGCGCGTCGGCCTGGTGGTCGACCAGATCATCGGCGATCACCAGACCGTCATCAAATCCATGTCCAAGCTTCACCACGACGTCGTGACTTTCTCGGGTGCGACCATTCTGGGTGACGGCAGTGTCGCGCTGATCCTGGATGTGACGCATCTGGTCAACGCAGGCCAACAGCAGGAGGCGCAATTGCGTGTAGCAGGATGAGTATCGTACCCGGCAAACATGATTTCCAGCATTTCTGGGCGGACCGCGACGAAGTCGCCGTGCTGACTTTCAATCTGAATGGTGAGACGTTCGCGATTGAGGCCATCACCGTGCAGGAGATCATTGATCTCCTGCCGGAAACCAAGGTGCCAGGCGCAAAGCCTTTCGTCTCCAGCGTCATCAATTTCCGCGGCAAGGTCATTCCACTGGCTGATATCCGGCTGGCCTTCGGTATGGAAGCGACGGAGCCAACCATCGACAGCCGTATCATTGTCATCGAGCTCGATCTCGATGGTGAAACCACCCTGACCGGCATTCGCACGGACCGGGTGTTCGAAGTCACGACATTGGCGCACTCCGCCAGCGAACCGCCCCCCAGCGTCGGCATGCGTTGGCGTCCCGACTTCATTGAATGCCTGGTCAAACGGGATGGAGAGTTCATCATTCTCCCCAATCTCCAGGCAATTTTCTCCAGCACAAGTGACCGGATCGCCGCTCCCACGGCTGGTCTGGCAACAAATTGAGGTCTGTTATGCGGTTTACAATTAAAATGAAGCTGGGGTTGGCTTTCGGCATCGTCGTCGCGTTGCTGATTGCCAGTTCGGTTATGGGAATTCAAAGTCTGGGCTCGATGAACGATGCCATGGGCAATACGCTTGAAGGTCCTGTAGAACGGTTGCGTCTGGCTCAACAGCTCCAGATGGAGCAACTTCAGCAATTGCGTCAGCAAAAGAATGTTCAGCTGGCCCAATCCGAAGACGAAATCAAATCCAGTATCGCCAAGGCCAATGCGTCGCGTGCCGAATTTGACCAGGCTTTTGCAGCCGTGATGGCCAAGGCAACGGAAGAAGGCAAGGTATTCTGGAACAAGCTTGCCGTCGTGGAAGCCGATTTCCGAAAGACCGACGACCAGATCAAGGCTTTGACAATCGCTGGCGACACTGCGGGCGCACTGAAAATCTCGACGAATGAGAACCGCAAGGCTGTCAATGAGATCGATGATCTCCTGTCGCAAGTCGTCACTCTGGAGCAGTCCCGCCTGCGCGATGCCGATGCTGCCGGCGATGCCGAATATGCCAGCACCCGGTTGATGCTTTTGTCCCTGTCGATTGCGGCCTCCGTTATCGCCGTCATGGCAGCGGTCTGGATTGTCATCAGCGTCACCGGCGGTATCAATCGTGCGGTTGTGGCTGTGCGAAAGGTTGCCGATGGCGACCTGACGGAGTTTGCCCAAATCCGTTCACGCGATGAAATCGGCGACATGCTGCAATATGTCAATACGATGATCGAGCGCCTTCGCGGCGTGGTTGGCGATGCGCTGTCGGCGTCCGACAATGTGTCTTCGGGTAGCCAGCAGCTGTCGTCTGCCTCCGAGCAGGTCAGCCAGGGCGCGACGGAACAGGCGTCGTCTGCCGAAGAAGCCTCCGCTTCGATGGAAGAGATGGCAGCCAATATCAAGCAGAATGCCGACAATGCCGCTCAGACAGAAAAGATCGCTCGCCAGTCCTCCAAGGATGCGGAAACCTCTGGCGAAGCGGTGAACCGGGCTGTTGGTGCGATGCGCACGATTGCCGAGAAGATCTCGATCGTCCAGGAAATCGCTCGCCAGACCGACCTTCTGGCCTTGAATGCGGCAGTTGAAGCCGCCCGTGCCGGTGAACATGGCAAGGGCTTTGCCGTGGTTGCCTCTGAAGTGCGCAAGCTTGCCGAGCGCAGCCAGGCAGCAGCGGCTGAAATCAGCACGCTGTCGGGCCAGACGGTGCAGGTGGCGACAGAAGCCGGTGAAATGCTGACACGGTTGGTTCCCGATATCCGCAAGACGGCGGAACTGATTTCCGAGATCTCGGCGGCGTGCCGCGAGCAGGATATCGGCGCCAGCCAGATTAACGAAGCGATCCAGCAGCTCGACAAGGTGACGCAGCAGAACGCGGGCGCTTCGGAAGAAATGTCGGCTACCTCTGAAGAACTGGCCGCTCAGGCTGAGGAATTGCAAACGTCCATCGCCTTCTTCAAGGTCGATGGTGCGCATCAGAAGAAGCCCGCACAACAGACCCGGGCTGTTGCCGCTCGCGCTGCGCCTGCCCGGACGGCTACACCAGCAAAACCCCGCACACCGACGTCGTCTCAGACGGTTGCTGCTCAGCAGGCGAGAGCCAAGGGCTTTGCCCTCGATCTCTCCATGGGTGGACCGGATGAGGAGGATCTGGATTTTCGCCAGACGGCATAATCGACTTAAGGTGGATGACATGGGTTCGCCGTGACATCCACCCTTACTGAAGGCGTTCACACAGATCAGCCATCCGTTCTGGATGAGTGGAGATATTTATGCGGTTCACAATAAAACTAAAACTGGTGCTCGCCTTCGGACTGATCATTATCATGTCAGGTGCAATGGCAGCGCTGTCTATCGATAAGCTTTCGTCTCTCAACGATGCAATTACTGTGATTGTGAAGGGACCGGCGGAAAATCTGCGAGATGCGGGAAGTCTGTCAAATGCGGTTCTTTCTGCTATGCGCCATGAGAAAAACGCGATTATCAACACCGATCCTGTCCGCATTCTCGGCTATATCGATAGCGTGAAGAAAGAGCAGGAAAAGATCGACAAGTCATTGGCGCTGTTGAGCGATACGACCGATCAGAAGTTGCTTCTGCCGTTGTCCGAGTTCCAGAAAAGCCTCGTGACCTGGCGGCAGGTGCAAGATAGCGTGTTGAAGCTGGCGGCTGACAATACGCCGGAAAGCAATCAGAAGGCCGGCGAAATCTCGATGGCAGAGGGCGCGAGGGCCGCTGACGCCATGCTCGCCCGCGTCGATGAAGTCAACGCGTCGATTGCCAAGCAACTTGCCGAAACCGATGAAAGCACCAACCAGGAATATGCCTTTTCACGAACAGTTCTGTTGGTGGGCATCGGGTTGCTTATGGTCTTATCGGTTGCTGTCGCTCTGTGGATCGCTGTGGGTATTGCCCGTGGCCTCGGCAAGGTTACGTCCGTTGCCAATGCCGTTGCCATCGGTGATCTTGACCAGACCGTTGAGGTGAAAACCAATGACGAGATCAAGGATCTTGTCACGACGATTAACGGGATGACCGAAAACCTGCGAGCAACTGCCGCTTTGGCAAACCGCATCTCCGAAGGTGATTTGTCCCAGGATATCACACCGCTCTCGAGCAAGGATTCATTGGGTATCGCTATGCGATCCATGACCCTCAATCTGCGTGAAACGACAGCGATTGCCGACAAGATTGCCAATGGTGATTTGACGGTGACGCCGACTCCGCGCTCCAATGTCGATACGCTGGGCCTTGCCTTGCAGAGCATGGTGGAGCGTCTTCGGGGTGTTGTTGCCGATGCCTTGTCGGCGTCTGACAACGTTTCCTCCGGCAGTCAGGAACTGTCCTCAAGCTCCGAACAGCTGTCGCAGGGCGCAACGGAACAGGCATCGTCCGCTGAAGAAGCCTCTGCCTCGATGGAAGAGATGGCGGCCAATATCAAGCAGAATGCCGACAATGCCGCCCAGACCGAAAAGATTGCCCGCCAGTCCTCCAAGGATGCGGAAGCCTCCGGCGAAGCGGTCAACCGTGCAGTCGGTGCGATGCGCACGATTGCCGAGAAGATCTCCATCGTCCAGGAAATCGCCCGCCAGACCGATCTTCTGGCCTTGAATGCGGCGGTTGAAGCAGCGCGCGCCGGTGAACATGGCAAGGGCTTTGCGGTGGTTGCCTCTGAAGTGCGCAAGCTTGCCGAGCGCAGCCAGGCGGCAGCGGCTGAAATCAGCACGCTGTCGGGCCAGACGGTGCAGGTGGCGACGGAAGCCGGTGAAATGCTCGGCCGCTTGGTTCCCGATATCCGTAAGACAGCGGACCTGATTTCCGAGATCTCGGCGGCGTGCCGTGAGCAGGATATCGGCGCCAGCCAGATCAACGAGGCGATCCAGCAGCTCGACAAGGTGACGCAGCAGAATGCGGGCGCCTCGGAAGAAATGTCGGCAACCTCTGAAGAACTGGCCGCTCAGGCCGAGGAACTCCAGGCTTCCATCGCCTTCTTCAAGGTCGATGGACTGAAGGCGCAGAAGAAGTCGGCCCAAAACTATACGTCGCAGCCTGCAAGACCGGCCAAAATCACGACAGCGGCGGCTGTTGTGCGCAAGCCGTCAGCAGCTCAGACGGTTGCTGCCCAGCAGGCGAGGGCCAAGGGTTTTGCCCTCGACCTCTCCATGGGCGGACCGGATGACGAAGATCACGATTTCCGCCAGCTCGCGTGAAATCGGCCAGCGACAAAGACCGGGACAGGCAAGAGATTGGCTGTCCCACCACGCTTAAATATGCGGAAATATCTGGGGGACTACCATGCGATTCACGATCAAACTCAAACTGGCCCTTGCCTTCGGCCTTATCATTATGATGTCAGGCGCCATGGCGACGATGGCGATCATCAATCTTTCGTCACTCAATAGCGCGATCAGTGACATCATTGCTGGTCCCGCGGCAAATTTGCGTAACTCAAGCGATTTATCAGACGCCGTCTTGTCTTCGATCCGCGATGAGAAAAATGCGATCATCAACGTCGATCCCAACAAGATCGATGAATATGTCGGTGGCGTGAAAGAGCGCCGTGCGCTTATCAATGATCTCCTGGTGAAACTGGATGCGGACACCAATCCCTTGATCAAGGAAAAAGTCGCGCAATTCCGGACCCACTTGCCCGGTTGGATCACCATGCAGGATTCCATCCTCAAGCTCGCCATTGAAAATACGGATGCCAGCAACAAGCAGGCGGGTGACATTTCCATGGGCGAGGGTGCCAAGCTGACCGCAAGCCTGTTGCAAAGCCTGGGTAGCTTGAACGGACAGATTTCCGCAGATCTCAAGCAGACCGATGAAGCCACCAACGAACAATATGACTTTTCCCGCAATAGCCTGATTGCCGGCTTGGGCATCCTGCTTGTTCTGTCGGTCGCTATTGCTGTGTGGATTGCCCTGGGCATCAATTCCGGCCTGAAAAAGATCAAGACCGTTGCAGATGCCGTTGCCATCGGCGATCTCGGTCAGGATATCGACATCAGAAGCAATGATGAAATCCGCGACGTTGTTGAAAGCGTCAAGGTCATGACCGGCAATCTGAGAGAAACCGCAGCCATCGCCAATCAGATTGCCGATGGCAATTTGACGGTGGCGCCGAAATCCCTGTCTGACAAGGACACACTTGGCCAATCTCTTCAGTTGATGGTCGAGCGCCTTCGTGGCGTCGTCGCTGATGCCTTGTCTGCGTCCGACAATGTGTCTTCAGGTAGCCAGCAGCTGTCGTCTGCCTCCGAGCAGGTCAGCCAGGGCGCAACGGAGCAGGCATCGTCCGCTGAAGAAGCTTCTGCCTCGATGGAAGAGATGGCAGCCAATATCAAGCAGAATGCCGACAATGCCGCCCAGACCGAAAAGATCGCCCGCCAGTCGTCCAAGGATGCGGAAGCCTCTGGCGAAGCGGTGAACCGGGCTGTTGGTGCGATGCGCACGATTGCCGAGAAGATCTCCATCGTCCAGGAAATCGCCCGTCAGACCGACCTGCTGGCCTTGAATGCGGCGGTTGAAGCCGCCCGTGCGGGTGAGCATGGCAAGGGCTTTGCAGTGGTTGCTTCTGAAGTGCGCAAGCTTGCCGAGCGCAGCCAGGCGGCAGCAGCTGAAATCAGCACGCTGTCGGGCCAGACTGTGCAGGTTGCGACAGAAGCCGGTGAAATGCTGACCCGGCTGGTTCCAGACATCCGCAAAACGGCGGACCTGATTTCCGAGATCTCTGCGGCGTGCCGTGAGCAGGATATCGGCGCCAGCCAGATTAACGAAGCGATCCAGCAGCTCGACAAGGTGACGCAGCAGAATGCGGGCGCTTCGGAAGAAATGTCGGCAACCTCTGAAGAACTGGCCGCTCAGGCCGAGGAACTCCAGGCTTCCATCGCCTTCTTCAAGGTCGATGGCGCTGGCGCTGGCGCAAGAAGACCATCCCCCCAGACCCGGGCTGTTGCCGCTCGCGCTGCGCCTGCCCGGACGGCTACACCAGCAAAACCCCGCACACCGACGTCGTCTCAGACGGTTGCTGCTCAGCAGGCGAGAGCCAAGGGCTTTGCCCTCGATCTCTCCATGGGCGGACCGGATGAGGAGGATCGTCTCTTTCAGGAAAGCGCGTAACATGAGTGGACAATCGTCAGAATCGCAATTCGTCACCTTCAGCCTTGGTGAAGAAGTGTTTGCCGTGCCCGTTACCGTGGTCCGGGAAATTCTCGATCACGAGGACCCGTTCAAGATCCCGCATGGACCGGACTATCTTCTGGGCCTGCGGGATGTCCGGGGCCAGGGCGTGCCGGTTATCGATCTTCGTCTGCGGCTCGGTATGTCGCGCACGGTGAAGACGCCGCATACCCGGATTCTGGTGATGGATGTGCCACTTTCCGATCGCAGTCTTGCGGTCGGGGTGGTGGCCGACAAGGTCTTCGAGGTCATTCCCTTCCGGCATGCCGATATCGAGCAGGCGCCCGATATCGGCATCCGCTGGCGCTCTGATTATATTCAGGGCGTCGTCCGTCGAGAGGCGGGCTTTGTGGTGATCATTGACCTGGCGCGGTTGTTTTCGGGCGATGAAACTGCCCTTGCCTCTTCTTCCGCACCGGCTTTTGCCGTCGCCTGAAAAACCATGACAGGGAGGCCGCCAGCGTGAATGCATTGGCAGAAGCAGTTGTTGGAGATCATAGGATCAGCCCGAAAAATTTCAGGCGTCTGGCCAACTACATTTTTGAATATAGTGGCATCAAGATGCCGGATACCAAGACGACGATGCTGGAAGGCCGGTTGCGCAGACGTTTGCGCGCCACCGGCTTTACGGATTTCGACAGCTATTGCCATTATATTTTCGATGAGGGCGGCCTTGCGACTGAATCCGTTCATCTGATCGATGCGGTTACCACCAATAAGACAGACTTTTTCCGCGAGCCCAACCATTTCGACTATCTGACGCAAAAGGCATTGCCGGATCTGGAGTCCAGGGGCGTGCGTCGGGTTCGCATCTGGAGTTCGGCCTGTTCCATCGGTGCGGAGCCCTATACGCTTGCCATGGTAATGGCGGAATATATGGAACGCCGCAGCGGGATGGACTATCATATCCTGGCAACGGATCTGTCCACCGATGTGCTTCAAAAGGCCCGCCGGGGTGTCTATCCTGCCGATATGCTGGAGCCGGTGCCGCGCACCATGGCGGCGCGGTATGTGATGCATGCGCGTGACAAGCAGCGTAACGAGGTTCGAATTGCACCGGCGCTTCGCACCCATGTCGGTTTTGCCCGGCTGAACCTGATGGATGACAGCTATCAGGTGGGGGAGCCGATGGATGTTATATTCTGCCGCAATGTGTTGATTTATTTTGATAAAAAGACGCAGTTCAATGTGTTGCGACGCCTTTGCGATTGCCTTGGCAAAGGTGGCTATATGTTCATAGGCCATTCCGAATCGATTACCGGGCTGGATCTTCCGCTCAAGCAATTGGCCAACACGGTGTTCAGGAAGGTATGATTGTCATATGCCGAAGAAAATTCGCGTCCTTATTGTCGACGATTCAGCCAGTGTCCGGCAAATCCTGACAAATGTTCTGCAATCCGATCCTGATATCGAGGTGATCGGCGCCGCGTCCGATCCCTTCGTTGCCGCCCGGCGCATTGCCGAGGAAATTCCGGATGTGATCACGCTGGATGTGGAAATGCCGCGCATGGATGGCATCACCTTCCTGCGCAAGCTGATGTCGCAGCGCCCTATTCCGGTGGTGATGTGCTCATCCCTGACGGAGGCTGGTAGCGAAACCCTGATGCAGGCCATGGAGGCGGGCGCGGTCGATATCATTCTTAAGCCGAAGATTGCCGCTGCCGATCATCTGGCTGAGCAGGGCGAACGGATTTGCCAGGTGGTGAAAAGTGCGGCCCAGGCGCGGCTCGGTGCGCGAAAGTCCAGTGTGATGGACCGTGCTTCCGCCAGCGGTGAGCCAGCAAAGAAACTGACTGCGGATGCCATGCTGCCACCACCGACTGGCCGTGCCATGGCCAAGACCACCGAAATGGTGGTCTGTGTGGGGGCATCGACCGGTGGCACTGAGGCGCTTCGGGAATTCCTGGAAAAAATGCCTGCCAATTCCCCAGGCATTGTCATCGTGCAGCATATGCCGGAAAAATTCACGGCGGCTTTTGCCAAGCGCTTGAATGGCCTGTGCGAAATGGAAATCAAGGAAGCTGAAAACGGTGATCCGGTGCTGCGCGGCCATGTGCTGATTGCGCCTGGGGATCGCCACATGATGTTGGAGCGGCAAGGGGCACGGTATTATGTATCGGTCAAATCAGGCCCGTTGGTGTCGCGCCATCGTCCGTCCGTGGATGTGCTGTTTCGCTCGGCGGCCCGGTCGGCAGGTGCCAATGCCATGGGTGTTATCATGACCGGCATGGGGGATGACGGCGCGCGCGGCATGCTGGAAATGCACCAGGCCGGGGCCTTCACGCTTGCCCAGGATGAGGCAAGCTGCATTGTCTTCGGCATGCCCAAGGAAGCCATCGCCCATGGCGGCGTCGACAGGACCGTGCCGCTTCACCAGATTGCACCGGAAATTCTGGCGGAGGACCGCAGGCGCTAGAGTTGGTCTTAGGACAATTGATCACCAGTTTTCCGGAAAAGACAAACGAAAACAGAAGGCTATAGTAGTCGGACTTGTTCGGTTTTCACAGTACACGACGCAACTTGATCAATTGGCTTCGCCCCCCTCATCCCCCTGCCGGGGACTTCTCCCCGCTGGGGAGAAGAGGTCAACACGACAGCACTAAGCCTCATCTTAAGGCTGCGGGCAAAGGAGTTTATCGGCTTTTGCTGCGCGTAGAAGGCACAAGAGGATGCCGCGGGTCTCTTCTCCCCATCGGAGAGAAGGTGGCGGCAGAGGCAAGAGGGGGCGGCAAAGCCGAGAGCCGTTGGTGTCGTGTACTCTGGTTCGGTTTTTCCTGCATGATACAATCGCTCACGGCGCCGGGGCGTTCCGCTCGGTATCATGATCCAGGAAGACCTGTCGCGCACGAAGCAGCGCTTCCTCCGGGGGGCGGTTGTTACGGTATTTTTCGATAATGATCTGACGAATTTGACTGCGGACCTCGTCATTATCTCCGTCTGCGGGAGGTAAAGAAGGTATGAGAGCGTGTCGGCTTTTCATGGAGCCGTCCAAATTCTCCCGCTCTTCGTTTTCAGGCATTTCCGAACGCAAGATCGCTTCACACTTGTCCTGGAAATCCTTCAGAACTGGATGCTGGAGCGCTTGCTTGGCCTCCTCCAGCCGGGCTTGCAAATCCATCAGTGAATTCAGCAGGAGCACGTCGACTGTTTCAGCGGCGATGCTGTCTTCAGCCGGTTGCTCCTTCATCCACTGATAATGGCCTGACATGGCTGGCTCTCTTTGCAATCGCGCCCGGTGGCGCAGCACCAGCCCCAGCACGCCCAAGCCGAACCCCGGTAGTGTGACAATCACCAAAGCCTTGATCCAGTCGGACGAGGATTGCCATGTATCGAAAAGATCAGCCCAGAGATTGTAATCGGCCATTGTCCATCCCTCCCGCACCAAGAGTCTGTCAGGGTCAGATTGAACCAGACAGGCGCTTGTTTCTTTTGTTTTCGTTTGTCTTTTCGGGAAAACCGGTGACCACTTTTCCCTGACAAACTCTAGAAACCAATCGACCACCGGAGGCATGAGCCTCTGGTGGCCGGGGAGCTAGAAAAATCGTACCATGACGACCGCCTCGACCTTTAAGCCGAAGCTCTGGACATGCGTCGAGGCCTCCCCGACCATAAAGAATGGTGGGAGCGGACCATATAAACATGGCCCACCGCCTCAGCCACAAACCTATGGCTGAGGGGTGTCATTTAACGGCCGACACCGACCGCATGGTAAGGAGTTTTCTAGGCTCCGGGATTGGCCCCGTTCCGACCAATCCTGATGCAACCATAGGGTATTGTCGGCGGGAGGGGAACAGAGAAATTTGGGGGGCGGACGCAAAACAATGCAGTCGAGTGTGAGTGGCTCGGTGAGATTAAGGAACTTGCACGATGCGACCGCTGCCGTTGATTTCCGAACGCCGCAACGTCGGGTGACCGGCGAGATCAACATTGCCGCTCCCGGAAATCGACACATCCGCATCTTTCAGCGCGGTCATGTCTGCGTTCCCGCTGCCAAGGATCACGATCCGTGCGGACTGAGCCGTTAGCCTCTTGAGCTGGGCGGCACCCGACCCTGAAATGTCTACATCGACCGTCTCGGCCGCTCCCGTCGCGGAAACGCTGCCGCTCCCCTTTATGCTCAATCGCAATTGAGGCTGGTTGATGTGGGATAGGGAGAGATCGCCGCTTCCAAGCAGTGTCCAGTCTGTTATCGCAGGCCCCGACACGCTGATATCGAGTTTTGATTGCGACCAGCGCAGGTGACAATCCAGGCTCAGCCGGCGACCATTCATTCGCACATGCTCAACAAGGGTAGGATCACCCCTGACGATGACTTCTGCCTTATCACCGGGCTGATAGCGGACCGAAGCCGGCAAATCGATGGTGAGACTGTCGCTGGCGGTAAAGGGCAGTGTGACCTGCTGGTTGGTGGATTGGCCCGATCCGCAGGTGGAGGATGTCGTTGCCCACAATTGCCGGGCTCCACCCCAATTTTCGCCTGAAATTCCAAGTCCTAATGCTAGAAAAACGACTGCACCAATCAGTCCCGTCGTTGCAACGAATGCCAATTTCCTCGTCATTGTCCGGTTCCTTCAATGAAGTGTCAGGGAAAGCTCAAGCGTGATCCGGGCTTAATTGAGCCAGGCGAAAGTGCAGCCGTGCATAGTGGCCGAGTATGCGGATACCGGTGCCAAGCCCCATCAACAACAACGCGCCACCGCCCAGGAATCCGCTCACAAGGCCCGCGCCGATCAGCAGTTGCGACAGTGTTTCTGTTGTTGGTCCATCAAGCTGAAACAGCATCGTGGTAATGATGATCTTCACACCAGCCGCTCCGATGGCCGTGACCGCAATTCCGAGGCCGAACACAATAAAGAACGTCACGGTGAGCAGGGGCAGTAAAAACAGGATGTCAACGATGGCGAGCCCCGCCAGAGCCATCATGGCCGCCAGCATGTTCGACAGGCTCCAGTGGGATTCGAAACGGCGCAGCCCCATTTCGGCCCTGAGTTCTCTGGCAATTCTGGCCGGATTGCCCAAGGCCGCCGCAACCTCCTGTTCACTGCGACCGGAAGCGGCTGATTCGGCAAAATGAGCCTGATAATCGGCGACCACGTCGTCCACTTCTTGAGCGGGCAAACCGGCCAGCCCCAGTCTCAGCATGCGTAAGAAGGCATCCTTGGTCATGGCAAATCCTCAAGAAGTTTATCGACGGCGCTTGCAAAGGAGCGCCAGTCACGGCGATGAGCTTCGAAAATTGTTCGGCCCTGTTCCGTGAGCCGATAATATTTGCGCGGCGGCCCATTGCTGGACTCAACAATGCGGGTGGCCACCAATCCGTCATTCTGCATGCGGCGCATCAGCGGGTAGATCGTGCCTTCTCCCATGCCGACGGCGCTGACCAATGTACTGGCGATTTCGTAGCCATAGCTTTCGCCGTGAGACAGCACAGCCAGGACGCAGAGGTCGAGGGCACCTTTGCGCAATTGAACTTGGATCGAGTCAGTCATGGGTACCTCAGTTTCGTATTTTGAATATAACAAGCTATCTGTTTATGCAAGGTAGTGGTTTAAGTTTTTCTGCGGGGATGAGTGCGCAAAGGATATGGGGCTTATGGTTGGAAACGAACTTGGCGCGCACTGGGCTGTCGTCGTATTTCGTCCGACAAATAACCTCCGGTTAACCATGTCGCGTCACAATGGATCTGCCCGATGCGAATGGGTTGCCCGATATGTTTGGGCCTTGGAGAGCGATGCATGGCTCCGTTATGGCTGACCGAGGTTGCTTCATGCCCATCATTACCTTCGCCAATACCAAGGGCGGTGCCGGAAAGACCACGGCGGTTCTGTTGCTTGCGACGGAACTGGTGCGCCGGGGCTACACAGTGTCGGTGATCGATACGGACCCGCAGCGCTGGATTTCTCGCTGGTTCGAGGGCGCGGACGGTCATGCCGGCAACATGCGCGTCGCTACCTATATCTCCGTCAATGCCCTGGCACGCACCATTGAGGCTTATCGTGGCAGCTCCGATTATGTGATCGTTGATCTGCCCGGCGCGCAATCGCCGTTGCTAGCGACAGCCCTTGGTCTTTCCGATCATGTGCTGATCCCCATCCAGGGCAGTGCCATGGATGCCCAGGGTGGCGCGCAGGTGATCGAACTGCTGCAATATCTCTACAGCAAGGGCAATATTCGCATTCCCCATTCCGTGGTTCTGTCACGGGTCAATTCGCTGGTTACCACCCGCGCGCTTCGTGCCGTCAAACTGCTTCTGGCAGAACGGTCGGTGCGGGTTCTGGCGACGCCGATCATCGAGCGCGCCGCCTATCGCGATATGTTTGAATATCGCACCAGCCTGCACCGCCTAGACCCAGAGCGGGTCAGCAATCTGGATAAGGCTATCGCCAATGCCGAGCGCTATTGCGACGAGGTGGAAATGCTGGTGCCAACTATCCGCATGCCGGTTGCCGATAACAGGGCTGGCAACGGCAATCGCGGATTTATGGAAATGCCGCTGTTGCGAGCCGCCTACTGATAAACCTCAGGCATTGGCAGGGGAAAGATGCCGGAAGGCGGCGACCACCTGTTCGTAGACGCCGCGTTTGAACGGCACGATCAGGTCCGGCAGTTCTGCCATTGGCTTCCATTGCCATTCATCGAATTCGGCATGCTGGCTGGTTGGCGGTGGATTGATCTGGATTTCGCTTTCGTCGCCGTCGAAGCGAAAGGCAAACCAGCGCTGTGTCTGGCCGCGAAATTTGCCGCGAAGACCAATGCCAATGAGGGCTGGCGGCAGGTCATAATTGATCCAGGTCGGCGCTTCGGCTAGCAGGGTCACGGTTTTCATGCCGGTTTCTTCGTAAAGCTCGCGATAGGCCGCCTCTTTCGGATCTTCACCCGGGTCAATTCCGCCCTGCGGCATCTGCCAGAGTTGCGGCGAGCCATCATATTCGGAATTGAGCAACGGAATGCGGCGACCGGCCCAGACAAGGCCTTGCGCATTCAGCACCATGATGCCGACGCACGGGCGATAAGGTAGATCCTCGGCTTTGACGGTGGTCTGGGTCATGGTGTCCTCACTGGAGCATGTCTCCCGAAAGTGTGCAGCGGTTTCGGGAAAAAGACATGCGAAAACAAAATTCTATAGCATGGCAGGTGATTACCTCATCACGCGACATGCTATAAGCGGTCATTGGGCATCGGGCCGCTTGTAAAAATCACTGTTGCGCTTCCATGGCAAGGGCGGAAACGCCGACGATTTCGATGCCGCGTGCCTTGGCGCCTTCTGCCCATTTGGCAATGGCATTGACGCTTTCATCAAACGCCGAGGCAACACCGATTGCAGAGCCATTGCGCCGGGCAATCCGCTCCAGCTCGTCCAGCCGTTTCAGGATCGCCTGTTCCTGTATCTGGTCGTCCAATTGCAGATCGGCGACGGAAAACGGCATGTTCATCGCCTTGGCGAATGTCGATGTCAGGGATCTTGCCGAGGAGCCGTCATCGAGAAACAGCAGGCCCCGCGCCGCAATATCGCGCATGACAGGGTCCATCGCCCCACTATCGGACAGAAAGCGCCCGCCCATGTAATTCATCAGCCCGGTATAATTGGTCATGCTGGCCATGGCTTTGTGCAGGTCGCGCAGAGTGTCGGTGGCAGCGCGCCCAACCTGCAATGTGCCTCGGCCCGGATCGTTTGCCGGGTAACCAACCGGCTCCATCGGAACCTGCAACAGGATTTCATGGCCGCCGCGCCGCGCTTCCTGCATCCAGCGCGACAGGCTGTTGCCGCTGGCGGCAAAACCCAGCGTCACTTGTTCCGGCAGGTGCTTGATGGCTCTTTGCGTGCCGGTCTGGCTAAGGCCGAGGCCGCTGACGACGATGGCCACCCGTGTGCCATGCGCGCCTGACCAGGGCCGTGCATATTGCTCGACGGGTCGCAGCCCGTCGTGGCCGGTCACCGGGATTTGCCCTTCTGGACTGTTTTCCAGAAGGTCCGGATTGGGCATTGCTGCCACGCGGGCGTCCTGGCCCACATGCGGAGTGGCGACCAGGGCCGGGCCGGAGCCGTCCCGGCTGGCGGGTGAATATTTGGTGACAACCGAACCGTCCGGCAGGGTCGAGCGCTCCACCGTGGCGCCAGAGGTCGGGGCGCGGGCTTCCATGCTGCGGGACGGGCCGGGGGCTTTCGCGGCTGGCTCCTCGGCAGGAACGGCAGCCGCAACTGGCTGCGTCGTGGTGAGCGGTTGCGGATTGCGCAGCGGAAGCGGCGTGAGTGTCGTGTAAACGGACAGGCCGAGAAGAGCGACCGAGCTCACCGCGGTCAGTGCCTTGAAGGGAGAGATTTTCGGACCGCCCGTGCGGCGCTTCTTGCGGTTCTGGCCCAAAGCTGCGTGCAGATCAGCGCTCAATGTCTTGTCCTTCGACGCATTGGATTGGACTGTCCTCTCCATGCCGCGAATCACTTCGCCATTTCGATGACCATGCCTTTCCATTTCATACGGTTCAAGCTTTGCCTGCGTGCAATGGGAAGGGCGCCGTAAACGAAAAATGCCGACCCTGAGGCCGGCATTTCGAGGACAGTCAAAACGATCCTTATTTCTTCTTGGCGCTTTCCAGCACGGCCTTGCTTGGGTCCGGCGGGAAGGACGGGTCTGTCTTGGCACCGCGCAGCAGGTCGAGTGCGTAGTTGAGCTGCACGTCATCCTTCGGATCCGGCGGCACATAGGCAACCGAACCGGAGCCTTCTTCCGTCTCGCTCTGGCCCTGGATATGGCCCGGCAGCGAGGATTCGCCCTCGGTACGCAGCTTGCCCTGGAGATCGGCGGGCAGCGGCTCTTCCACCTTGATATCAGGATGGATGCCAGTCCCCTGGATCGACTTGCCGGATGGCGTGTAATAGAGCGCCGTCGTCAAGCGCAGCGCGCCCTTGTCGCCCATCGGGATAATCGTCTGAACGGAGCCCTTGCCGAAGCTGCGGGTGCCGACCACGGTTGCCCGCTTCAGATCCTGAAGCGCGCCAGCGACAATTTCAGATGCCGAGGCCGAACCACCATTGACCAGCACGATCAGCGGCTTGCCATCAGTCAGATCGCCAGCGGTGGCATTGAAACGGCGGGTATCTTCCGGATCCCGCGAGCGGGTGGAGACGATCTCGCCCTTCTGCAGGAAGGCGTCGGAGACGTAAATCGCCTGATCGAGCAGACCGCCCGGATTGAGGCGCAGGTCGAGAACGAAGCCCTTCAGCTTATCGGCCGGGACTTCCTTCTTGATCTTGTTGATCGCGGCTTCCAGGTCGTCATAGGTCTTTTCGGTGAAGGAAATCACCCTGACATAGCCGACATCGCCTTCGACACGCGATTTGACGGCGCGGATCGGGATGATTTCGCGCATGACGCTGAGTTCGATCGGCTTGTCAGCACCCTTGCGCAGGATGGTCAGCTTGATCGGGGTATTGACCGCGCCGCGCATCTTTTCAACGGCGTCATTGAGCTGCATGCCGCGCACAGGCGTGCCATTGATCTCGGAGATCATGTCGCCGGCCAGAATGCCGGCCTTGGCGCCGGGCGTGTCGTCGATGGGAGCGATGACCTTGACCAGGTCGTTTTCCATCGTCACTTCGATGCCGATGCCGCCAAATTCACCCTTGGTCTGGGTCTGCATGTCCGCCGCTTCCTGGGCGTTCATGTAGCTGGAATGGGGATCGAGAGAGCTCAACATGCCATTGATGGCGGCTTCGACCAGCTTTTTCTCGTCGGGAGGCGTGACATACTGAGCGCGGACACGCTCAAACACGTCTCCAAAAATCGCCAGTTCCTTATAAGTGGAATTGCCTGCCGCCTCGGCAGGAACGCCAGCCGAATAAACAACGCTCATCGCCGTCGCGCCCATCAGCGCGCCAACCAGCATTATAGAAGCCCTACGTATCATTGCGAACCTTTCCGGCGTCCTTCGCCCACCATGGTCGGGAATCAACCGAGTTACCGTCTTTTCTGAATTCTATGTAAAGGGTTGGGCGATCTGTTTCCAGCGCGAAAGCAGCTGCGCTGACGACTCTCTTTTCACCCATAGCACCAATCGGCTCGCCGGACAGCACGAATTGTCCGGAATGCACGTTGACACGGTCCATGCCGGACAAAACTATGTGATATCCGTTGCCTGTGTTGAGGATGGCCATTTTCCCGTAACTGCGGAACTGTCCCGCATACACCACCGTACCGTCGGCGGGCGCAATCACCACGGCTGCCGGCGCAGTGGCAAGAACAATCCCCTTGGCCTCGTGACCGGTGCCGTCGGGATCGCCGAATTGCCGCAATACATCGCCCACAGCCGGAAGTTCCAGCTTCGCTTTCAGCTCTTCAAAGGAAAATGCGGGGGCAATACGGTTTTTATCGGGCGGCGTGGTCTGGGCCTGAAGGCGCGCCTGATCCCGTTGTGCATCGGTCATCTGGCGGCGCTTTTCCTCTTCCAGCTTTGCCTGGTCGGTGGCTTGGCGCACAGAGGCGATTTCGTTTTCCAGGCTGCCGATCAGACCCTGGAGCGATGAGGATTTCTGCGCAAGCTCCTGCGAGCGCGCCAGTTCTTCTTGCAGTTGGGCGTTGTTCTGCTGGCTCAGGCGGGCGTTTTCAGCCAGAAGCATGTCCATGCGGGCTTCTTCTTCCTGGCGGCTTTTCAGGCTGGCGACCATGTTTTCGCGCTCATCGATGCTGGCCTTGCGCAGGTTGGTCAGCTCCTGCAAATCATCGGCAAGCTTTTCGGTTTCCTTGCGCATCCCAGGCACGACAGCACCAAGCAGAATGGCGGTACGCACCGCCCCCAAGGCATCTTCCGGCGTCACCAGCAGGGCTGGCGGCGGATTGCGGCCCATGCGCTCCAGGGCGCCTAGCACCTCGGCCAGCACGGCGCGCCGCGCCCGGAAGGATTTATGGATGACATCTTGGCGGACACCGTAGTCGGCAAGCTTCTTTTCGCCATCGGCGATTTTTTGTTCCAGATCCTTGCGGCGTGCGGCTGAATCGATCAGCGCCTGGCGCAGACTGCTGCTGCTCTTGTCCAGGGCATCAATGCTCTTGCGCAGCTCCTCGGATTTTTCCGAGGAAAGCTGCATGGATTGGGACAGATCCTGCAATTGACGGGAGACGTCCTCACGCTTGGCCCGCAAAGCACCGGCTGGATCGTCGGGGCTCGTCTGGCTTGAAGCGTCGGGACCCGCAGCCGGGGCGATGTTGCCGGGGCTTGTTGGGTTGCTGGGGCTGTTGGGCGTGATGGAGGGTTGCGTCGAGGCTGGACTATCGGGGGCTGGCACTTGCTGGGCCTTGGCGGAGGACAGGGCCATGGCACACAGGATTGCGATTGTCCCGCACGACAGTGTTCGAGAGGCCAGACGCCTGCGTGCGAAAGAGTGGGGTGTCATCGCGGTTTTGATCGTGCCTCTGTCTCTTTTGTCTGTCTCTTTGCGGTCTATCCGGGCTTTATTATCCGAAGGGAAATCCCTTGCCGCTATTTCCCAATAGACGGCGCGAAATCCAGACGATCACGCCAAGTTAACCGATTTGCACCGAAGCGAAAAGTGTAGTCTTCTCAATAAGGATGTGGCCCACACGTGCTATCCACGTGCAGGCCTCAGCTTGAACAATCACTGGTGATTGCGGCAATTATACAGCATTGGTATGCGTCATGCCGTTAACGGCAGACCCGTACCCGCTTGACGATTTTTTCGCCATGGTGCCAGCGGACCACTTTGCGAACCTTGCAATGCGGCGGTGGCGGCGGTGGGCGATGCATATGGCGCGGCGGCGGGCCACGACGCTCGTCCGGTGGAGGCATCATGCCCGATTGCGCGTAAGCCGGAATGATACTGCCGGCCATCGCCGCAACAGCAAAAACCGAAGCAAGAAAAATTTTCTTCATGGAGTTCCTCTGAACATTTCCTGAGTTCCGCTGGCATGAACGTCGCACAGGGCAAAAGGTTTCATGGTAAAACAAGCTTTCACCGAGACGTGATTACGAGCGGAAAACGGCCATTGGAGGGCAGGGGCATTCAATGCCAGCCGTGCCTGTCGTCTGCCTGGTTCAATCCGAACTTGAGAGACCTTAGAAATCGATGGCGCGACCGTTGATTTCCCAGTCGCCGAATCGGGCCGGATCCGCGCCGCCGCGTCCACCGACTTCCGGCGCCGGTTTTTGGGACTGCTCGGCCTTACGACGCTCCTCGGCTTCTGCCAGCGCACGGACTGCGGCAGGCGACAGCGTTTTTGGTGCGGCTTCGGTGCCGGGATCTTGTCGGTCGTTCTGGTGCTCGTCCATTCGGCATCCATCCTGTAGCAATTGAAAATGATCGATGGTCTTTACATATGTAGGACATCGCAGCGAGCTGGAAAACCCTCTCCGCTGCCGGACCCTTTTGGAGGACCCGATGAATATCATGCGCACGGCCATGCTTCTGGCTTTCATGACCGCCCTGTTCATGGGCGTCGGTTTCCTGATCGGCGGCAAGGGCGGGATGATGATCGCGCTGGTCATCGCTGGCGCGATGAACCTGTTTTCCTACTGGAATTCCGACCGGATGGTGCTGTCGGCCTATCACGCTCAGGAGGTCGATCCGCGCAACGCGCCGGAATTTTATGAGATCGTTCGTGGTCTCACCCAAAATGCCGGTCTGCCGATGCCCAAGGTCTATATTTTCGACAATCCGCAGCCCAATGCCTTTGCTACGGGTCGCAATCCGCAAAATGCCGCGGTGGCCGCCTCGACCGGCCTGTTGCAGGCGTTGACGCCGGAAGAAGTGGCGGGCGTCATGGCCCATGAGCTTGCCCATGTCGAACACCGCGACACCTTGACCATGACGATCACTGCAACGCTGGCCGGGGCGATTTCGATGCTGGGCAATTTTGCCTTCTTCTTCGGTGGCCGTCGTGACGAAAACGGCAATGGCGGTGGCATTATCGGTCCGCTCGTGGCGATGATTGTCGCGCCCTTTGCGGCTATGCTGGTGCAGATGGCCATCAGCCGAACCCGCGAATATGCTGCCGACCGGCGCGGTGCGGAAATCTGCGGCAATCCGCTATGGCTGGCCTCGGCACTGGCCAAGATCGCCGGGGCGCATCAGCCCAATTATCAGGCCGAGCGCAATCCAGCCACTGCCCACATGTTTATCATCAATCCCCTGTCCGGTCAGAAGATGGACAGCCTGTTTTCCACCCATCCCGATACCGGCAACCGGATCGCGGCGCTGCAAGCCTTGGCGCAGGAGATGGGCGCGCGTCAGGAAAATGTCTATCGCCCGCAGCAAAACAGGGCGGCAGCTTCAGGCCCTTGGGGCAGCAGTGTAGAAAGATCGACGGATGATCCCTGGGGTGTTAAGGGAGGCGCAAGCACGAGCTCCGTTCCCAAAATCGGGCGACGCGGCAAGGATAATGACGCCCCGAAGGGACCATGGAATTGAACGAAAGACGCGGCAAACCTCCAACCGATAAATCATCCTCCGGCCATCGCGAGCCTGGCAAACAGGATGGCCAATCCAGGCACAAGTCCGATAGACCGCGCCGACCGGCGCATGACGACAAGCCGGGGCTGGAAGCGCGCATGGCCGCGAGCCGTCTTCTGGCTGCGGTGATCGACCGCAAGACCTCGCTGGATGGCATGATGGACGGCGACCATGGCAATCCGGCCTATGCCGCCCTGTCGGAGGCCGATCGTGGCCTGGTGCGCGCCATTCTCAACACCTCCCTGCGCTTTCTGCCCCGCATAGAGGCTATGCTGGCCCGGTTGTTGGATGCGCCTTTGCCTGACGGTGCGCGTGCGCTCTATCATTCGCTGATCGTTGCCGCCGCGCAAATGGTCTATCTTGATGTCCCCGATCATTCCGCTGTCGATCTTGCCGTCGAGCAGGCCAATCGCGATCCGCGCAGCCGTCGGTTCGCCAAGCTGGTCAACGCCGTTTTGCGCAGGCTGGGCCGCGAAAAACAGGCACTTTTGGCGGATGTCGAAGATGTCATCTGCATGCCTGACTGGTTCTTCGAACGGCTGATCTCAGTCTATGGGGAGGAGGAAGCGCGGCGGATCGCGCAGGCCCAATTGACCCCGGCTGCCATCGACCTGACCGTCAAGGCCGATCCTGCCATTTGGGCCGAAAAGCTCAACGGTGTGGTGTTGCCGACCGGCAGCATCCGGCTGGCAAGCTTTGCCGGTGCCGTGTCTGCCCTTCCTGGTTTCGAAGAGGGGGCCTGGTGGGTTCAGGATGCGGCGGCTGCCCTTCCAGTGCGGATGTTCGGGTCCATTGAAGGCAAGCGGGCCGTGGATCTCTGTGCCGCCCCCGGCGGCAAGACGGCGCAATTGGCAGCTGCGGGCGCGGTGGTGACGGCGGTGGAGCAATCGGCCAATCGGCTGAAGCGTTTGGATGGTAATTTGCAACGGCTGGGGTTTTCAGCGCAACTGGTTCATCAGGATCTGATGGAGTTCAATCTGGGCGAGGATCATCCGGGCTTTGACGCCGTGCTGCTGGATGCCCCCTGTTCTTCGACCGGCACGACGCGCCGGCACCCCGATGTGTTTTACACCAAGGGTCCGCAGGATATCGTCAAGCTGGCGGGTGTGCAGGAACGGTTGCTGCGCCACGCCGTGACACTGCTTGCGCCGGGCGGCTCTATCGTGTTTTCCAATTGCTCGCTCGATCCGCAGGAGGGCGAGGATGTCGTGGCCCGGGTTCTTGCCGATCATCCGGAGCTGGAGCGGGTGGCGATGCAGGCCGCCGACTGGCCGGGGCTGGAAGACGCGATCACTCCGCTTGGCGAATTTCGTACCACACCTGCTATGTTACCGGTGCCTGCTATGTTACCGGGCGGCGATAGCCATGCGGGCGGGCTGGATGGCTTTTATGCCTGCCGTTTACGTCGGGTTTAAATAAATCTTTACACAATTGGCGGCTGATAAACCGACATCCTTCGATTTCGGTTTATCAGCCTCATACTTTTATCGCGCAAGGCCAAAGCGGATTGCGCGCAATGGAATGTCGAATGCCACAGAGACAGGGCCAGAGTTTGCCGGTGCTCTACGTCCGCGAAGGCTGGCGGCGATGGAAGCGGCGCGGCTGGTTGCCCGTACGTGCTGCTTTTTTGCGGCTGCGCCGTCGGCAGGTCCGCCTGCTGGTGGCGCCGACCGATCTGCGGGTCGTGGATTCCCATGTGGCGACAGAGATTTTCGAAGGGCGCTTTCCGCTTGCGGGACGCTTGCTGGAATGCGGGCGCGCCTCGCCTTTCACCATGGAACTGCCCTCGCAGGTATTTGCCGCCAAGCTCCATTCCTTTTCCTGGCTTCGGCATATCCGCGCCAACAAGACACCGGAAGCATCGGCCCATGCCCGCGCCATTGTCGACAGCTGGATCAAGCTGAACGGCAAGCGGGTTGGAATCGGCTGGGAGGCTGGCATACTCGGCCAGAGGATCATTGCCTGGCTATCCCATTCGCCGGTCGTGCTCCAGGATTGCGAAAGCGGGTTTTACCGCCGCTTCCTGAAAAGCCTCAGCCGTCAGGTTGCCCATGCCGGATTGATCGCCGACCTTGCCCCTGACGGAGTGGATCGGCTGAAACTGCGCATTGCTCTGGCCATGGCCTCGATTGCTATGTCGGCCTCGGCGCGCCAGATCCGCAAGGCGGCCCATTTCCTCGACCTGGAACTGGAGCGCCAGGTATTGGCCGATGGCGGGCATATCTCCCGCAATCCGCAGGCAGCGCTCGACATCCTGTTCGATTTGCTGCCGCTGCGGCAGACCTATGTCAATCTCGGTCATGACGTGCCGATCAAGCTGATTTCCACCATTGACCGGATGTTTCCCGCCATAAGGTTCTTTCGCCACAGCAATGGCGATCTGGCGCTGTTCAATGGCGCCACGGCAACGCTTGCCAATGATCTGATGTCGGTGCTGCGCTATGACGAAAGCGGCGGCCAGCCATTCCGGGCCTTGCCGCACAGCCATTATCAACGGCTGGCGGCAGGCGGTGCCGTCGTTCTCGTCGATACCGGCGTGCCTGCAAAGGGCGATATCAGCCGCACCGCCCATGCGGGTTGCCTGTCTTTCGAACTGTCCTGCGGGCGCCATCGGCTGGTGGTCAATTCCGGCACGCCGCGGTTTGCCGGCGAGCGATATCGGCAGATGGCGCGGGCAACGGCGGCCCATTCGACTTTGGTGATCGGCGATCAATCCTCTTGCCGCATTTCGACCTCCCGGTTTCTGGGACCGATCATGGTCGGAGGGGTCTCTTCGGTCGAGGTGATGCGCCGCGCCGGTGACGATGGCAGCGATCATCTGACCGCCCGTCATGATGGCTATCTCAGGGGCTTTAACATTTTTCACGAGCGGGATCTGCGCCTAAATGCGGCAGGCACCAAGCTGGTGGGGCATGACCGGCTGCTATCGGACAAAGAGCAGCCGCTGGCCGATATGCCGAAGGGCGGGGTCATCATCCGGTTTCACATTCACCCCTCGGTGCGTCTCACCCAGGAGGATGACCATAACATCCGACTGGTGGCCAACGGTGGTAGCGAGACCTGGGTGTTTTCCTCTCCGACCGGCTATCCCGTGATTGCCGAGGACGTGTTTTTCGCGGGCCTTTCCGGCATTCAGGTTTCCGAGCAGATCGAGCTTGTCCTGGAAACACCGGAAATCTGGTGGTTTTTTTCAAAGCAGGGATAAGGCTGTTTCCTCCAAGAACGTGCTGTGCTAGGCGGGCAGGCATCATGCTTGCCGCCGGTCTGCGGGCTGTCTCGGCTATTTTTGTTCACGCAATTCCACATCTGGGATGCTTTTGAAGTCCATCCAGGAATTGCTCTTTCGGAGTGAAGGCCATGGCTGTTGTCTCGAAGAAAATCCCTGTTCCGGACAGAGTGCAGATTCGCACCGCCCTGCTGTCGGTGTTCGACAAGAGCGGCATTGTCGATCTTGCCCGGGCCTTGAATGATATGGGTGTGCGGCTGCTATCAACCGGCGGCACCTACAAGGCGCTGATCGAGGCAGGCCTTCCCGCCACCGACGTGTCCGAAGTGACCGGCTTTCCGGAAATCATGGATGGCCGGGTCAAGACCCTGCATCCTGCCGTGCATGGCGGTCTGCTTGCCATCCGCGACGATGAAGACCATGTGAAGGCCATGCAGGCGCACAAGATCGAGGCCATCGATCTCGCGGTCATCAATCTTTATCCGTTCGAGGCAGTTCTGGCGGCGGGTGGCGATTATCCGACCACGGTTGAAAATATCGATATCGGTGGCCCGGCGATGATCCGCGCCTCTGCCAAGAACCACGCCTATGTCACCGTGGTGACCGACCCCGCCGACTATGCCCAGCTTCTGGAAGCACTGAAAGCCGACGATTGTCACACGCCTTATGCGCTGCGCCAGCAATTTGCCGCTCGTGCCTATGCCCGCACTGCTGCTTATGACGCAACGATTTCCAACTGGTTTGCCGAGGCGCTTGCCATCGAGACGCCACGCAATCGGGTGATCGGCGGCAGCCTGCGCGAAGAAATGCGCTATGGCGAAAACCCGCACCAGAAAGCCGGTTTCTACGTTACCGGCGATCAGCGTCCGGGCGTTTCAACCGCCACGCTTTTGCAGGGCAAGCAGCTTTCCTATAACAATATCAACGATACGGATGCCGCCTTCGAACTGGTTTCGGAATTTCTGCCTGAAAACGGCCCGGCCTGCGCCATCATCAAACATGCCAATCCATGCGGTGTCGCAGTCGGCAAGACGCTGGCCGATGCCTATCGCCGGGCACTGGCTTGCGACAGCGTTTCAGCTTTCGGCGGCATTATCGCGCTGAACCAGACCCTGGACGCTGAAACCGCCGAAGAAATCGTCAAGCTGTTTACCGAAGTGATCATCGCCCCTGACGTCACGGAAGAGGCAAAGGCCATCATTGCCCGCAAGGCCAATCTGCGGCTGTTGACCACCGGCGGCCTGGCCGATCCACGCGCACCAGGCCTGACGGCCAAGACAGTATCGGGTGGCCTGCTGGTGCAAAGCCGCGACAATCTGGTGGTGGAAGATCTGGACCTGAAGGTGGTCACCAAGCGCGCGCCGACCGCAGCCGAACTGGAAGACATGAAGCTGGCCTTCAAGATCGCCAAGCATGTGAAATCCAATGCGGTGATTTATGCCAAGGACGGCCAGGCTGTCGGCATTGGCGCGGGCCAGATGAGCCGGGTGGATTCTGCCCGGATCGCCGCGATGAAAGCCGAAGACGCGGCCAAGGCCATGGGACTGGCCGAGCCACTGACCCGTGGCTCTGCCGTCGCCTCCGAAGCGTTCTATCCCTTTGCCGATGGATTGCTGGCGGCCATTGCCGCCGGTGCGACGGCGGTGATCCAGCCGGGCGGTTCCATGCGCGATGCAGAGGTTATTGCTGCCGCCGACGAGCACGGCGTCGCCATGGTCTTTACCGGCGTGCGCCATTTCCGGCATTGATTGGCTGTTGTTGATCAAAAAAGGGCGCGGAGTTTTTCACTCCGCGCCCTTTTTTATGAAGGCCTTGTTTTATGATGGCTTGGCGAATTCAGCGGATTGGGCCGGACCGTGCATAGGTCATATCAGGCACCGCCGCGTCTTCTTCCCAATCGAGTTCGACGGGTCTTCCCAGAACGGTCAGGATACCCTTGGGCGAGGTAAGCCGCGGTGGCGGATCGATGAAGGCGTCGGGCATATTGACCGTTCCCTCGATAACCCGCTGCACCATGGCACCAATAGCTGCCTGACGGCCTGCCTTGTTGAAGAAATCGCCTTTGATCTGAATGGTCGCGGCCATGGCCTTGACGAGGTCGCGCATCAACTCGGGATCGACCGGCTCCGGCCGCTTCCAGAAATCATCCAGCCGGCCCTGATGTGTCAGCCCTGGCACGTCAAACACCGCGCAGCCTAGCACGATGGTCGGCTTTTTGGCGCGCAGGCTGTGAAGGCCAACCGTAGAATTGACGATGACAACACCCGCCGTCTTTTGCAGAATATCATGCAGGTCGCCTTCCTCGATAAAGACGACGCGGTCCTCAATCTTGAACTCGCGGGCGATATGGCGAAGCACCTTGTGCCAACGCTCCAAACCATTGTCGAGCGGATGCTGCTTGAACAGCAGCTTGCTACCGGCTGGCGCATTTTTGACGAAAGAGGCGATCACCTGCCGCATCATGTCGCGCAGATGCCGATAGGGTGAATTGGCACGGATCTGGTAATCGCTCTGCAATTGCAGGGCGACGAGATAGAAAGGCGGCTGGCCGTCCTCCAGAAATCCTTCCGGCAGGCGGGCAGGCTTGACGCCCGCTTTCAGCAGCCACGGCAGATAATCCACCAGGGCAGAATAATATTTGTCGGCATTATAGAGCGGATAGAAGGGCCTGCCGAAGAAGTTCAGCAGGTTATAAATCACTTCGTTGAAGGCTTCCTGTCCGAATGTATGCGGATATTTCACCGCGATATCCGGTTCCCCTACCTTTGCAGCGATGGCGCGAATAGCCTTCGGATCGTTGGGAAAATGCGAGAAGCGGCCCATGCCGTCGCGCTCGAAGGTCAGCCAGTCCGGCCGCAGATAGCCCCATTCGACCGCATGACAGCGCACCCCGATTTCAGCGCCGATTTCAGCCGCTTTGGCGTGATAGGGCAGGCGGTCCGCATAATAGACGATATCGGTAATGCCCTTTTCGGCAATCAGCCGCCGCAGATAGGCTGGCCATTTGGAAAAGGAACCGCGATAATTTTTCGCGCCACGTTTGCGCCAGAACAGAAAATCGCCCAGCGTAAAGTTCACATGATGGGTTTTTACGCCCGCTTGTTCAAAAGCTCTTGCAAATTCCGTCCAGAGAATGGAGGGAGGCCCCTGAAGGAACAATACGGCCTTTGTCGGCTCAGATGATGTCATTGCGGACGGGACCCCTCGTCTCAATTTTCCACGCAAGGTTTTCAATTCAACGGCTCTTATAGGCCATGTTATAATTTTGTCGTATGACTTAAACACCACAGAAGGCAGGGATTCGTTAGAGAATCGTTTATATCGAGTGACAAAGCGACGCACATTTCTGTTTCTCCAAGGCCCGGCCTCGCCGTTTCTCCCAGCGCTCGCAAGAGCATTGGAAACGCGCGACGTAGCCGTGCGTAAAGTCAATTTTTGTTCAGGTGATGTCATTTTCTGGAGAAAATGGCCTTTTGATTTTTTTCGTGGCCGGGATGATGCCTGGCCCGGCTTTCTTGAACGCCTCATTCTGCGCCACGGCATTACCGATGTGCTGATGCTGGGCGATGGCCGTCCCAAACATGCCGCCGCCGTTGCGCTATGCACGCGGCTTGGCCTGCGCGCCCATATTTTCGAACATGGCTATCTGCGGCCCGACTGGTTGACGGTGGAGCCGTTTGGCATGTCCAGCCAGTCCAGGTTTCCGGTTGATCCGCAGGCAATTGTGGCGCTGGCGCAGGGCGTCGAGGCCCCTCAGCCGCGCAGTCCCTATCCCTCCAGCTTTCTTACCTATGCGCTTTATGACCTGATCTATCATGTCCCGAATGTCGCGCTCGGCTGGCTGCTGCATCCGCGTTACAAGGCGCATGGTCCTGTCCATCCCGTCGTGGAATATAGTGGCTGGATCGTCAAGGGACTGACTGCGCGCAGGCGAAAGGCACAAGCATTGCGCCTGCAACAACGCTATCTGGCGACGGACAGAGAGTTCGACTTCTATCTTTTTCCGCTGCAATTGCCGGGGGACTATCAGATCCGCCGCCACGCGCCGATGGGCGACCTGTTTCGCATTCTGCAAGCCGTAATCCATTCTTTTGCCCGCCATGCTCCATCCGGCAGCAGATTGCTGTTCAAGACCCATCCGATCGACAATGGACTGCGCGACTGGTCATCAGAAATCGCCCGCATGGCGGAGCGCTGCGGCATTGCCCATCAGGTCGACGTGATCGACGGCGGTGACCTGACGGCCTTGATAAGGGCCAGCCGCGGCCTAGTGACGGTAAACTCCACGGTCGGCCTGACGGCGCTGCAACAGGCCGTCCCGGTCATGGCACTTGCGCCAGCAATCTACGACGTACCCGGCCTCACTCACCAGCAAAGCCTCGCCAGCTTCTGGCAGGCACCCGAATTGCCTGACGCCACCCTGCTCAATCACCTGATCCACGCCATGACCGCCACCATCCAAATCCCCGGCGGCTTCATTGGCAAGCAGGCGATTACCGACGGTGCCACGGCAATGGCCGACAGACTGCTGACCAAAACAAAACCACTTGCCCACGAGTCTTCACCCGAACGCAGCCGTTTTCGGTATGAGAGTGAGCTTTTGGAATTGGAGGCAGGGGCGCTAGGGTAATATGGCGGAGAGGGTGGGATTCGAACCCACGATACGGTTGCCCGTATGCCGCATTTCGAGTGCGGTGCTTTCGACCACTCAGCCACCTCTCCGCGGGTCTGGTCGGCGCTTGTGTAGCGCGGGCTGTCTCATAGCGGCGATTGAGGGGGCTGGCAAGAGCGAAAAAGGCATAATTCCCTGCTATGTGCTGGATCGTCTTGATGGAGCGCAGCGCAGGTCTGCCGCCTGCCTGTTGCAGGAAAGACAAAGGGCGAGGGTGATGTGATGCGCGCGTGGTTTATCGTCTGGAATTCTCTTTGTGTTTAGGGGCTTTCGCCTTGACAGATTGGAGGTTCTCACGTATGCGACGTGCGACTTTAGATATGGGTGATCCCTGTGTGTGGGTTCTCAAGTCTATAATCGCTTCTCGCTTTGCCGAGAGGTTTCCACCGGCAGATCTCAAGATCTGCTCTCCGACTGACAAAAAGACGGTCGTCCGGCACCTGCCGGTCAGAACCGGTAACGAACATGGAAGGATAAAATATGTTCGCAGTCATCAAGACCGGCGGTAAGCAGTACCGCGTAGCCGCCAACGACGTGCTGACCATCGAAAAGCTGGAAGCCGAAGCTGGTGCTATCGTTGAATTCACCGAAATTCTCGTTGTTGGCGTTGGTGCCGATGCGACGATCGGTGCGCCTTTTGTTGCTGGTGCAACCGTGAAGGCTGAAGTTGTCGAGCATAACCGTGGCAAGAAGGTCATCGCGTTCAAGAAGCGCCGTCGCCAGAATTCCAAGCGGTCGCGCGGCCATCGCCAGCACCACACAGTCGTTCGCATCACCGACATCGTCGCTGCGTAATCGGTCAACGGGAAACCAGGTTTTAAAGGAGAACTCCAATGGCACATAAAAAAGCTGGCGGTTCGTCGCGCAACGGTCGCGATTCCGAGTCCAAGCGCCTTGGCGTGAAGAAGTTCGGCGGCGAAGTCGTCATTCCAGGCAATATTATCGTTCGTCAGCGCGGCACGCAGTGGCATCCGGGCGCAAACGTCGGCATGGGCAAGGACCATACGATCTTTGCACTCACCACCGGCAATGTCACCTACCGTACGAAGTCCAACGGTCGCGTCTTCGTGTCCGTGATGCCGAAAACGGCGGAAGCCGCAGAATAAAGCCGGTCGTTTACCAACAGCCGGCGTCTCATCGACCCGGCTGAGCGTACAGGTTCAGTCAGACAAAAGGGAAGATGAGGCGCCACCTCTCTTCCCTTTTTTCTTACCTCCAAAGGAGACTGAGCCATGGAACGCTTATTACTGAGGGATGACCAATTCCGGTCACCCGACGATCGGCTGAGGCCGGATCGGTTAAGGCAAAGTTGCCCCGTCCTCTTATCGCAGCGGCTGGTTATGCGCGCTCCGCATGTAGAAGACATCGACGCCCTTACCCATCTCGCCAATAACGCCGCCGTTGCGACCATGGTGTCGCGTATGCCACATCCTTACACGGCAGCCGATGCCGCCGATTTTGTGCGACGTTCCAATCTCGGCGAGATCGGTAAATGCGTGTATGCGATCACAAAAGGTGAAAATGGCGAATTTCTCGGGTGTTGCGCGCTTGAGCCGCATACCGACCTGGAGACACTGGAAATCGGCTATTGGCTGGGTGAGCCCTATTGGAACAACGGCTACGCCACCGAAGCCGCCCATGCCCTGATCGACATGGCGTTCCGGACCCGCGATATCGCCTTCATCGATGCCCGTTGCCGGGTCACCAATGTGGCGGCCCGGCGGGTCATCCAGAAGTGCGGCTTCCAGTTCCAGGGCTCCGGCATGGTTGGCCATCTGGCTGCCCGTGGCATGGTGCCGGTGGAATGGTACCGGCTGGATCGCAAGACCTGGATGTCGCTGAAGAGCTGGGGGGAGATGCGGTGATGGCTGCTCTTGAAAAGCCCCGGCTGCAAACGCGGTTCCCTTCGCTCGGGCCTTGCCCGGTGATTGACACGCAACGATTGGTGCTTCGTCCCCATCGGCTTTCCGATGCGGACGCCATTGCCGCCTCGCTGAACGACTGGCAGGTCACCCGTATGTTGAGCCGGGTACCGATGCCTTATGATCGGCAAGATGCCTGCGACTGGCTGAACCGCACCAGTGCCGGTGTCATGCCGGATTGGCATCTGGCCATCACCTCGGGCGACGATGTTCATATCGGCATGGTTGGCCTGGATCTGCGCCATGGGCTTTGGCATCTCGGCTACTGGCTCAACCGCTTCTATTGGGGGCGGGGGCTGATGAGCGAGGCGGCTCAGGCCGCGGTCGAACGGTTCTTCCGGCGGATGCCGGAGGCGGTTCTGCATTCCGGCGCTTTTGCCGATAATGCCGCATCCTTGAAAATCCAGGAGAAGCTGGGCTTCACCCTGACCCGTTGCGCCGATCTCTATAGCCTGTCGCGCAATGCAATGGCACCGCATATTGAAACCCGTCTGACGCAGGACGGGTTTCAGAGAGCGAAAGCGTTTTAAAGACGGTTGCGGCGGCCAGATAGGGCCGCCGCACCCTCACTCCAATTCCACCCAGACCGGAAAATGGTCTGAGCCGACCGCATCGGTATCGACGCTTGCCGCTTTGAGGCGATGGGCCAGCGAACCGCTCAGGAAACAATAATCGAGATGCATACGCATATCCGGCTTGCCAGCCTCTTCCCAGCTGTAGCTTTCGGCATTGAGTTTGCCGAGCCGGGCCAGTGCGTCCAGAGGGGCGTCGGCACGGGCGATACGACCGTAATAGGCATCGATGGTTCCGACCATCTCGCGATATTCCGGCGATTCGGGCTGCATATTGAAATCGCCCATCAGCAGAAAATCTTCCGGCAACGGCGGTTGCGGCAAGGAATATTCCTGGCCGCCGGTCATCGCGCCACCTTCCTGGATGAAGTTGATGGCTCGGTCCTTCAGGAACCGGATCTGGGCGATCCGCTCGTCCGGTGCGACATGGTCGAGATGGACGGAATACACCCGGAGCGCTCCGCCGGGCGCATCGATCACCGCCTCGGTTGCGGCGCGCTGATTGTTGAGCCGTTCGAAGGTGCGGGTGCGTGGCAACAGCAAAAGCCGGTTGGCGAGGATCGGCCAGCGCGACAGCACCATATTGCCGAACTGGTAGCGTTTGTCGACGCGGCGGCCCTTGATCAGCGCCGAGGAGCCGTGCAGATCGCAGGCCGGTCCATAGACCCAATGGTATTCGGGAAAATGGTTGGCGAAAATCTCCGGCAGGTCGGCCCCACCATTGGCGGGATAACCACGGGTGACTTCCTGGAGGGCGATGACATCGGCACCCTCGAGGTTTTTGGCGATCCTGATCGGATCGAATTTGCCGTCCAGGCCGATCCCGTATTGAATATTGTAACTGACGAAACGCACGATACTCTTTGACCTCCGCGTCAAGCGGCGATAACGATGGCCGCATATATGATATGAGTATCCTGACACAGGAAGTATGGCAGCGACATGAAATTTCTCGACGAGGCAAAGGTCTATATTCGATCAGGTGACGGCGGCGCAGGTGCCGTCTCGTTCCGCCGCGAGAAGTTCATCGAGTTCGGCGGGCCGGATGGTGGCGATGGCGGACGCGGTGGCGATGTCTGGGTGGAGGCCGTCAATGGTCTGAACACCCTGATCGATTTTCGGTTCCAGCAGCATTTCAAGGCGACGGTCGGCACCCATGGCATGGGGCGCAACCGCACTGGCGCCAATGGCGAGCATGTGACGCTGAAAGTGCCTGTTGGGACCCAGATCTTCGAAGAAGATGCCGAAACGCTGATTGTCGATATGGTTACCGAAGGACAGCGCTTCCGGCTGGCAGCGGGTGGCAATGGCGGCTTTGGCAATGCGCATTTCAAATCGGCCACCAATCAGGCCCCGGATTGGGCCAATCCCGGTCTGGAAGGTGAAGAAAAGACCATCTGGCTGCGGCTGAAGCTGATCGCTGATGCCGGTCTGGTTGGCTTGCCCAATGCCGGAAAATCCACCTTCCTGGCGGCGGTGACGCGGGCGCGTCCGAAAATCGCCAATTATCCGTTCACCACGCTGCATCCCAATCTGGGTGTGGCGACCGTGGATGAGCGTGAGTTCATCCTGGCCGATATTCCTGGCCTGATCGAAGGCGCCCATGAAGGGGTTGGCATTGGCGACCGCTTCCTCGGCCATGTCGAGCGCACGCGGGTGCTGTTGCATCTGGTGTCTGCCCAGGAAGAGGATGTCGCCAAGGCCTACACCACGGTTGCCCATGAGCTGGAAGCTTATGACGGCGGCTTGGAAGATAAGCCTGAGATCGTCGCCCTGTCGCAGATCGACGTGCTGGACGAGGATGAGCTGAAAAAGAAGCTCAAGGCCTTGCAAAAGGCCTGCGGCAAGAAGCCGATGATGATTTCCGCCATTACCGGCAAGGGAATGCTCGAAGTCCTGCGCGCATTGCGCGACGTGATCGTTGAGAATCGCAGCTATGACGACGAGACGATTTCGCAGCGGCCGAAGAAACATCGCCACAAGCTGGAAGATCGAGCCCAGACCGAAGAAGGGCCAGAGGAGAGTGAGGAGGGCGAGGAATGAGCGCACCGCTTGCCTCTCTCTCGCAGTATAAGCGCATCGTCATCAAAATCGGCTCGGCCCTGCTGGTGGACCGGGGTTCCGGCCTGAAACATGCCTGGCTCGATGCCGTCTGTGACGATATTGCCGCCCTGCGTGCTAGGGGTGTCGAGGTGCTGGTCGTGTCGTCCGGTGCCATAGCGCTTGGCCGCACGGTGCTGAACCTGCCAGCCGGTGCCTTGAAACTGGAAGAAAGCCAGGCGGCAGCAGCCGTCGGGCAAATTGCTCTGGCACGGCATTGGTCGGAAAGCCTGTCGCGGTCCGCCATCGTTGCCGGGCAGATCCTGCTGACGCTGGGGGATACGGAGGAGCGTCGCCGCTATCTCAATGCGCGCGCCACGATCAGTCAGTTGCTGAAGCTGGGGGCGGTGCCAATCATCAACGAAAACGATACGGTGGCGACCACCGAAATCCGCTACGGCGATAATGATCGTCTGGCTGCCCGGGTGGCGACGATGACGGGTGCCGATCTGCTGATCCTGCTCTCCGATATCGATGGTCTCTATACCGCGCCGCCGCATCTCGATCCTGAGGCAAAACTTTTGCCTGTCATTGCCGAAATCACTCCTGAAATCGAGGCGATGGCGGGTGGGGCGGCCTCGGAATTGTCGCGCGGTGGCATGCGCACCAAGATCGATGCGGGCAAGATTGCTACCAGTGCTGGCTGCGCGATGATCATCACGTCGGGCAAGCTGCTCAATCCTTTGCGCGGCATTGATGAGGGGGCGGCCCATTCCTGGTTCGCGCCGTCTGCCATGCCGGTGACGGCCCGCAAGACCTGGATTGCCGGACAATTGCAACCCGCCGGTATTCTAACCGTCGATGCGGGCGCTGAAACGGCCCTTCGGGCTGGCAAGAGCCTTCTGCCGGCAGGAGTGCGCGAGGTATCCGGGCAATTTCATCGGGGCGACACGATTTCGGTGATCGGGCTTGAGGGGCGAGAAATTGCCCGTGGCCTGGCGGGTTACGATGCCGATGAGGCGCGGCGTATCGCCGGGCATAAATCGGCGGAGATCGAAGCGCTGCTCGGCTATGCCGGACGCTCGGCGATGATCCACCGTGATGATTTGGTGATGACGGAACAGACCGGCAGGAAAACCGGCAAGAGTGTAAAGAAAAAGGACGAGGCCCATGCTTGACACAGTCGCCAAGGCGGATGGTATCGACGCGCTGATGCTGGACATCGGCGCCAAGGCCAAGGCCGCTGCGCGACCGTTGGCAATTGCCTCGGCTGACCAGAAGAATGCCGCGTTAATCGCCATGAGTGAGGCGATCCTGACTGGAAAAAGCCAGATCATCGCTGCCAATGCTATCGATCTCAAGGCTGCGCAAACGGCAGGGCTGGCGGCATCCTTCATCGACCGGCTCACGCTGAATGAAGAGCGGATCACCGCGATGGCCAAGGGCCTGCGCGAGGTGGCCGAGTTGAAAGACCCGGTCGGTGAAGTCATCGCGGCCTGGGAGCGTCCGAACGGTTTGAAGATCGAACGGGTCCGTACTCCGCTTGGTGTCATTGGGGTGATTTACGAAAGCCGCCCGAATGTGACGGCGGATGCGGGGGCACTTTGCCTGAAATCCGGCAATGCCGTGATCCTGCGGGGCGGTTCGGACTCAGTCAATTCCTCGCGCGCCATTCATGCCTGCCTGGTGGCGGGGCTTATGGCCGCCGGGCTGCCGGAACATGCCATCCAGTTGGTGCCGGTTACGGATCGTGCTGCGGTCGGTGCGATGCTGACCGGGCTGAACGGCACGATTGACGTGATCGTACCGCGGGGTGGCAAGAGCCTGGTGGCACGGGTGCAATCGGATGCGCGCGTGCCGGTCTTTGCCCATCTGGAAGGGCTCTGCCACGTCTATGTCGATGGCTCCGCCGATCTCGATATGGCGAAAAACATCGTCGTCAATGCCAAGATGCGTCGGACTGGCATTTGTGGCTCGGCAGAAACTCTGTTGGTCGATAGCGCTGCCATCGGCAGCCATTTGATGCCGCTTCTTGAAGCCCTCACCGAAGCTGGTTGTGAAATCCGTGCCTCGGCGACGGTGTTGAAAGTCTTTCCTGGCCTGAAGCCTGCCGTGGACGAGGATTGGCGTACTGAATATCTCGACGCGATCATCTCGGTTGCCGTTGTCGATGGCATCGGTGGGGCCATCGACCATATCGCCCGTTACTCTTCCAACCATACCGAGGCGGTGATTGCTGAAGACCCTGCTGTGGTCGAGCGGTTTTTCAACGAAGTGGATTCGGCTATCCTGCTGCACAATGCCTCGACGCAATTTGCCGACGGCGGCGAATTCGGCATGGGCGGGGAAATAGGCATTGCCACCGGCAAGATGCATGCGCGCGGGCCGGTTGGCGTCGAGCAATTGACCTCGTTCAAGTACCGGGTGCATGGCACCGGTCAGATCCGGCCCTGACGTGAGCCATCCCGGGGTCGCTGCACATTATCTGCGCATGCCGCATACCGAGCGCGGCATGGTGGTTGGCCTGTTCGGCGGATCGTTCAATCCGCCGCATCAGGGACATGTGCTGGTGGCCGAAATTGCCCTTCGCCGGTTGGGCCTGGATCAGCTTTGGTGGATGGTCACACCCGGAAATCCACTAAAAAACCACAGCCAACTGGCGCCTCTGGCCGAGCGGCTGGCGCTCTGCAAGGGGCTGGCGCAAGACCCCCGTCTGAAGATCACCGCCTTTGAGGCGGAACTGGGCACGAGCTACACCGCGCGTACATTGGACCATGTGAAGCGGTTGAACCCGCATGTGCATTTCATCTGGATCATGGGGGCGGATAATCTTCGCTCGTTTCACCATTGGCAGGATTGGCAGAAGATCGCCATGACCTTTCCGATTGCGGTGATCGACCGGCCAGGTGCGACCCTGTCTTATCTGTCATCGAAAATGGCGCAGCGCTTCGATTTTGCACGGGTCGATGAAAGCGATGCTGGTGTGCTGTGGCGCAGGCAGGCGCCCGCCTGGACCTTCGTTCACGGACCGCGCTCAATGCTGAGTTCGACAGCGCTTCGCACAGGGCCTGTCTTGAAAGATTAACTATTCAGTGCCACCTTATTCTTGGCTCACTGGCAATGGGTGCCTCTGAGTCGTTTTCGTGCTGTTACCGACGGAAAGGACAAACTCTGACAACAGTACACACCAAGGGCCGCGCCACTGTCGCGATCCCGCAAAGCCCGGAACGTGGCGTCGATGCCGCAGCCCGCGCGCTTGAGCTGGTCCTCACAAGCCTTGAGGACTCGAAAGCAGAAGATATCGTCTCTATCGACATTGCCGGAAAATCGGCGCTGGGCGACTACATGGTGGTCGTGTCCGGTCGCTCATCCCGTCACGTCGTGGCGATCTGCGAACATCTCGTCTCCGATCTGAAGGACGAGGGCTTTGGCGCACCGCGCGTCGAAGGTCTTGAGACCGGCGATTGGGTACTGATCGACGCCGGAGACATTATCGTGCATGTTTTCCGCCCCGAAATCCGCGAGTTTTACAACATCGAAAAGATGTGGGCCGCACCGGATATCGAGGAAAGCCGACTGCACTAACCCTCACAGGCGGTATATTTGCCGGTCTGGAGATGGTATCGAGCCCGATAAAGGCAATGATCGTCGCGTGTTTTCGACGGGATGATCCTTGTCTGCCAAGAAAGCGAGCGGGTTTCCGTTCAGCTGGTATTGGTTTTGCGGATCGAACCTTCAAGAGGATGGGATGCGGATAGGCATTGTTGCCGTTGGCCGGTTGAAAGCCGGGCCAGAGAAAGATCTTGTGTCACGCTATCTGGACCGTTTTGCCAAGGCCGGTCCAGCAAGCGGGCTGGAATTTTCTCGTGTCAGCGAGCTGCCGGAAAGCAGAGCCTCGAATTCGGCCACCCGTAAGCGGGAAGAGGCGGTGCAGATCGAAAAATCCCTGCCGGACAATCCTCTTGTCGTGGCGCTGGATGAGCGCGGCAAAAGCTGGGACAGCCAGGAATTTGCGGCTTATGTGGGTGACCACAAGGATCGTGGTCGCCGTGACATGGTGATCGTTATCGGCGGGGCCGATGGCCTCGACCCCGATTTCCGCGACCGTGCCGATCTGGTGCTGAACCTCGGAAAAATGACCTGGCCACATCAGCTGGTGCGCATCATGCTGGCAGAGCAGCTCTACCGTGCTGTTACCATCCTCTCCGGCCATCCCTATCACCGTTCCTGACGCATTTTATGCGCACAATACAACATGTCTGTGATCGGCGCGTTTTTTCTTGACAGACAGCCTCCTCTTTAGTCATAAAACGAGAGAGTAGATGTCATGTTTGTTTAACGGGCTGAAGCCGATGCTGGTGTGCAGTTGCAATTTCATCACCGAGAAAGAGATCCGCGATACGATCACGGAATTTCTTGAGCAGGACTGTTGGCAGTTGATTGTGCCTGCAAAGGTCTATCACGCCATGGAAAAGCGTGGTCGCTGTTGTGGGTGCTTCCCGAATGTCGTGGATATCATCGTCTCGACCACCCAGGCCTTTCACGCTCAGCGCAATAGCGATGGCGAAAACCTCGTGAATTTCATGGAGCGCTTGAAGCGTTTTCAGGAAGAACAGAAGAACGAGCTTATAGAACGCCGCAATCGTGTCAGCCGGACGGCCTGACCACTGGCCGCGTTCAGATACTGCAAACCCACCCACAGCCCCGCTTCATGCGGGGTTTTTTCGTTTTAGCAGCCTGCAAATGTGTCACGAGATCTCGTGTCAGGATTAGGCCATCCTCGTCTTTTTGGAATCATTCTAAAATTAATGCTCGACTTGGCAATTCAATCCTGCTTTTATCGCGCATATCGCTGGCAAGTTGTGCGAAGCGTTGTAAAACATTGGAGCGCACTGATAATTCTGTCGATTGCAGGCAATCGAAGCAGTTATCCGTGCCGGTAACCGTTTAAGATAGGGGTCCTGCGATGAAGGGCGATGCAAAAGTTATTGAACGTTTGAACCAGGCATTGTTTCTGGAACTGGGTGCTGTCAACCAGTATTGGCTGCACTACCGTCTTCTGGAAGATTGGGGCTATACCAAGCTTGCCAAGAAGGAACGGGCGGAATCCATCGAAGAAATGCAGCATGCCGACAAGCTGGTCGAGCGGATCATTTTCCTGGAAGGCCACCCCAACCTTCAGACTCTGGCGCCTTTGCGCATCGGTCAGACCGTCAAGGAAGTGCTGGAGGCCGATCTTGCTGGCGAATACGAAGCCCGGACGTCCTACAAGGAATCCCGCGATATCTGTTATCAGGCTGGTGACTACGTCACCATGAAGCTGTTTGAACAGCTGCTGATGGATGAGGAAGGCCATATCGACTTCCTCGAAACCCAGCTCGAACTGTTCTCCAAGCTTGGCGCCGAAAAATACGGTCAGCTCAACGCAGATTCTGCCGACGCTTCGGAATAACGTTGTTCCCATGAAAAAGGCCCGGTTTGCAGATGCGAACCGGGCCTTTTTATTTTTGATTGATCAGGCGCGAAGTGCCTTTTCGAACAGCCGTCCCATGCGTTCCGCAAAGGCCCGGGCGTCGGCTGGTTTTTCGCCATCGAGAATGCGGGCCTGGTCGTAGAGCAAGTGGATCGCATCATTTTGCAGGGCTGGCGCATGTTGGGCACCCGCCATGGCCTTCACCAGCGCGTGATCGGCATTCAACTCCAGCACTGGCTTGGAAGTTGAGGCAAGCTGACCTGCTCCGGCCAATATTTTCTCCAGCTGACGATCATAACCGCTTTCTGGTGCCACAAGGCAGACGGGGCTTTCCGTCAGCCGATCTGAGGCGCGGACATCAGCAACCAGATCTTTTAACTGTTCCTTGGCGAGCGCCAGGAAGCCGGCAATATCTGCCTTTGCCTGGTCGTTGCTATCCTGGTCGCTATCAGCCCCGGCGTCGGCCTTGGCGAATTTGGCAAGGTCGGCTGCACCCTGGCTAACGGATTTGAAGGTCTTGCCTTCGAATTCAGGCGCATTCATCACCCAGAAACTGTCGATCTGGTCTGAGAGCAGTAGAACCTCGATGCCGCGAGCGCGAAAACCTTCCAGCTGCGGCGAGGCCTTCAGCTGTTCCAGATTGCTGCCAGTCAGATAATAAATGCTGTCCTGTTCCGGCTTGAGGTCCTTGATATAGTCGGCAAGGCTGCGCTGGTCGTCGCCTGATGTCGTAGTGCGAAAACGGGTAAGTCCCAGCAATTGGTTGCGCCGTTCAAAATCCTCATAGAGCCCTTCCTTCAGCACAGCGCCGAAATTTTCCCAGAGTGTCTTGTAGGTTTCGGGCTCGTTCTGGGCCAGCTTTTCCAGGGAGGTCAGGATGCGATTGGTCACGCCCTTGCGAATGGCCGACAGGATCGGACTTTCCTGGATCATTTCCCGCGATACGTTCAGCGGCAGGTCGGCAGTATCGACAAGACCGCGCACGAAGCGCAGGTAACGTGGCAGAAGCTCGGCGTCGTCGGTGATGAACACCCGCTTCACATAGAGCTTGATACGGCCTTTGCGGTCGGGATCAAACAGGTCGAAAGGAGGCGTGCCGGGGACAAAGGCAAGGGCGGTATATTCGTGGCGGCCTTCGGCGCGGAAATGCACCGTCAAGGCCGGTTCGTCATATTGTCCGGAAATGCCGCGGTAGAAATCGGCATAGTCCTCGCTGCTGATCTCGGATTTCGAGCGGGTCCAAAGCGCTGTGCCTTCGGTGATCCGGGTTGGTTCGTCGCCGGGCTTTTCAACCAGAGTGATCGCAACCGGCACATGGCCTGACTGCTGCTTGACGATCCGCTCGACGCGGGCGCGGGTGGCATAATCCTTGGCATCCTCCATTAGATGCAAGGTGATGCGGGTGCCACGGGCTGGCGCGTCGTCGGCATCGATTTCGCTGATGGAATAGCTGCCCTTACCGTCGGAAGACCAGGCCCAGGCCTGCGTCTCACCGGCACGGCGCGTTGCCACATCCACCTTGTCCGCCACCATGAAGCAGGAATAGAATCCGACGCCAAACTGGCCGATCAACTGGGCGTCATCGCCAGTCTTGCCGGCCTCCGCCTTGCTGGCTTCGATCCGCTCCATGAAGGCACGGGTGCCTGAGCGGGCAATTGTCCCCAGGGCTTCGATCAACTCGGCCCGGCTCATGCCTATGCCATTGTCTTCGAGGATCAATTGCCTGTTATCGGCATCGAGCCGCAGTTGGATGCGGGGATCGGTATCGCTGGTGAGAAGGCCCGGCGTGGTAATCGCCTCATACCGCAGTTTCTCGCAGGCATCGGCGGCATTGGAGACCAGTTCCCGCAGGAACACATCCTTATCAGAATAGACCGAATGCACCATCATGTGCAGAAGGCGGGCGACATCGGCTTCGAAAACATGAGATTCTGGTGTGGCTTCGGCCAGCTTTTCGGCGGTTTCTGTCGACATTATAACTCCCGTATCACATCAGGCAGCGTGCCAGAACGGTGCGGCGACCGGTCTTACAGCATGCAGCAAAAACAGTATTTTGCTGGCGTCGCAAAGGATGTCCCACCTGCGGCCCGCAACCGCCTTCAGGTGGCGAAAGATCAGGTGAAATTCAAGAGCTGAGATGGTGGCGGGATGACAGTCGTCCGCTTTTTTTGCGCTGCACCTTCCTGTTTCACCTGCGCTAAAGATGGGTCTTCGGCGCGCGGCAACATTTGTCGCGCCACTCCGTTGGAACATTCCTCGGCTTGGAGCGTTTCAGCGACGTTGGTACGGGCAAAACACAATCATATCACTAGTCATATTAGCGTGAGCTATAACAGATATGTCGCGCAGTGATCCGTTTGGCAAGTCCCAGCGTAAAAGAATGAAACATTCATTGCCGTGGTTTCAACCTTTAAATTGCTCTCGACGCGGCTCGTGGTGCCGCGCGAATGGAGGCCTTGATGAATTCCCTGCAAGCCGACAAGAAGCTCATCAGAATTGCAATGGCTGCACCGTATCTGGAGCGCCAGGAGGAGCATGATCTGGCGGTCCGCTGGAAACACGGCAACGACCAGGTGGCCCGCAACCAGATTGCCCATGCCCATATGCGACTGGTGATTGCCATGGCTTCCAAGTTCCGTGGCTTTGGCTTGCCGCTCGGCGATCTCATTCAAGAAGGCTATATAGGGCTGCTGGAAGCTGCGGCAAGGTTCGAGCCGACCCGCGAAGTGCGTTTTTCGACCTATGCCGGTTGGTGGATTCGCGCCTCCATGCAGGATTATATCCTGCGCAATTGGTCCATCGTGCGCGGCGGCACCAGCTCCTCCCAGAAAGCACTGTTTTTCAACCTGCGCCGGTTGCGGGCAAAGCTTGCCCAGGGCGATCAACGCCTGACCGATCAGGCCATTCACCAGGAAATCGCCACTGCGCTTGGCGTCAGCCTTGCCGATGTGCAGTCGATGGACGCCCGGCTCTCTTCCAACGACACCTCCCTGCAAGCACCGATTTCCAACAACGGTGAAGAGGGTGCCGAGCGTCTGGACATGCTGGCCAGCGATGAGCCGACACCGGACGAGCAGGTGACGGATATGATCGATACCGAGCGCCGCCTGGACTGGCTACGCGGCGCCATGGCGCATCTGAATGAGCGCGAAATGCGCATCATTCGTGCCCGGCGGCTTTCTGAGGATGGCGCCACCCTTGAGGAGCTGGGCTGTGAGCTTGGTATTTCCAAGGAGCGGGTTCGCCAGATCGAGACCCGGGCGATGGAAAAGCTGAAGGTAGCGCTGGTTGAGGCCAATCCGCAGATGGTGGCCTGACCAGACCCAATAGATCGAACCAAATCTCTACAGCGTCCTTTGTGCGTTTTATAAAACGCACAAAGGACGCTGTAATGCTTTAAATCTGCTGCATAATTTTCTCCTTAGATCGATTCCGATTTAAGGAATTATGCATTGGTTATTCCGAGACGATCTTGACCCGGCTGCCCTGCGCCGGGCTTTGTCCGGCAGGAATGGCGTTCAACACCTTGAACAGTTCCAGCTTTCGATCCGTTCCCATCATCCTGGCTGACAGGCTGGCCAGCGTGTCGCCTTGTCCAACGGTGACGACCCGGACGCGCAATGGTTTCAGTGTCTTGGCTTCCTCAGGCGTGATGCGGCGGAAGGTTTGGCGCAGAAGATCGGCTGTCGGCGCGAGCTGGTCGCTGCCCTTGGGAACGGCAGTCAGGAAGCGGAAAATCTGATTGCCCAGCCGTACCACGGTGACGTCAAAATCCCAGCGATCCGCAGAGGCCCTGGCGGTCGCAGCCTCCATGCCATTGATCTTGGTTTCGTGAATGCTGTCCGGTAACAGGCCGGTGACCCAGCCGCTGGAAATATAATTGGTCAGGCTGCGGTTCTGGGTATCGGCCACGCCGTCGAAGCGGATGGCGACATCGCCAGGCCCGGTGGCCATGACCGCCTCTACCTTGTTGTCGATCTGAAAACCATCCGGCACGTCGAAGCGAATGCCGAGGCCACCATGCAGGAATGTGTGACCACGGACATAGCCTTCCTGCGGGCTGTCGCCATACAGCATGCCGTCGATGCCATCGAAAAAGTAATCGCGGCCTTTGTCGCCAGTCGATCCGTCAGGTCCGAAGGCGCGGGCATGGTCGCGTGCCAGTTCCACCCGCTGTGGCGTGCTGGGGTGGCTGGACAGGAAGTCCATGCTCTGATCGGCATTCGGGTCGGATGAGCTGTAATGCTGGTATGCGGCCATGGAATCCAGGAAGCGCGCCGCCGCATAGGGATCGTAACCTGCTTCGCCCAGCGTGCGCACCCCGATCGTATCGGCCTGCAATTCCTGCTGGCGTGAGAAGGCGGCCAGCCGCAGCTTGCCGCGGGCCAAGGCCTGCTTTCCGGCCAGATCGCTGGACAGGACTTCGGCCACCACCCGGCTGGCAATGACCTCTGCTTCCTCGCGCCGCTGGCGCTCGATACCGTGATTGGCGGTGACATGAGCCATCTCATGCGACAGCACGGCAGCCACTTCCGAAGCGTCGTTGGCCAGCGCCAGCAGGCCACGGGTGACATAGAGATAGCCGCCGGGCAGGGCAAAGGCATTGATAGCGGGAGAATTCAGAATGGTGATCCGATAGGATTGCTGCGGGTTTTCAGAAACCACCGTCAACGCACCGGCAATTTTCGCCACCAGCCGCTCGGTTTTCTCGTCGTGATATTCGCCGCCATAGCTTGCGACGATGCGGGGATGCTCACGCGCACCCATCTGGGCGCGCGGATCGTCCTTCTGCACTTCCTGAACGATTTGTGGTGAAGACGAGGGCGAAATGTTCGGCTGGTAGGACTGCTCAACCATTGACTGGCAGCCGGCAAGCGACAGGGCGGCGATCAGGCCGAGGCTGGCTTTAAATCCAGGGCGCATTTTTCCCGCCACCATTTGCGTGGTCTGCCAAGTGCCTCGCTGTGCAGGGGCCATCAGGATCATATTGCAGCGCATCCTAGAAACGTCTTCGTCCCCTTACCTGTTCAGTCACACCCGCCATTTCGCTGATATTGCGACGCGGGACGTTTCACGATTTTTATCCAAATCCTTAACAGCATATTATTGAATTGGATAAAACTGCGCATCGCACAAGATCAGCCAATTGGATAAGAAAATGTTAATGATCGCATTGATTTGTGCTTTGTATGTACCACGCCATGCCAGCCGGTCGCGTCGAAATCATGGCCTTAAAGCCGGTCACTATTATGAAAGGGACCGAGAAAGGTCTTGAGCGCAGCTGGGCCTTCGCCGGAAAGGAAGGTTTTTGCATCGCAATGCAGTGAAATCCGGCCTTGATCCAGAAATAGCACATCATCTGCCAGGCGCCGCACATCCTGGGGATCGTGGCTGACGATCAACACGCTCTGGCCGGTTTCGCGGTGCAGATCCAGCAGCAGGTCTGCCATGCTGGCGCGCAGGCCAGGATCGAGGGCGGCAAAAGGTTCGTCCAGCAACAATACTGGCTTGCGCCGTACCAGCGCGCGGGCAAAGGCGGCGCGCTGTTTTTCGCCGCCGGAGAGCGTTGCTGGCTTGCGCTTGTCATAACCGCCAAGTCCCACTCTTTTCAGTGCCTCGCTCACCGCCAGCCGATCCGCCGCGCTAAGCCGCAGGGACGGATCGATGCCAAGGCCGATATTGGTGGCGAGATCGAGATGGGCAAACAGGTTATGGTCCTGGAACACCAGAGAGACCGGCCGCTTTGCGGGGGGCAGATCGGTGATGTCCTCCGAACCAATCCGGATGCGGCCCTGATCGGGGGTCTCAAACCCGGCAATCAGGTTCAGCAGGGTGGATTTGCCTGAGCCGGACATGCCGGTGATCGCCGTGATCTTTCCCGCAGCGATCTGATCGTTGAAACCAAAACTCTGGTTCCCCAGCCGCAGTTGCACGTTGTCGAGCACAATTGAGGCAACGGGTGCGGCATCCGGGATATTGGCCGTCTCGCTCAAGGTCGCTCCTCCGGTTTGCTGGTGCTTGAGCCGCCCGCCGTTCCAATCATGGTCAGCACAAGGCAGACAAGACCGAGCAGCAGCGCCAGGCCATCTGCATCGGCGGTGCGGTAGCTGCCCATCCGGCTATAGATCAGCCATGGCAAAGTCACCAGATTATTGGCGCCGAACAGGGCCACCGCTCCGAGGTCTCCCAGCGACAGCGCCATGGCAAAGGACAGGGCCGTCAGGATTGGACGGCGCAGGCCCGGCCAGTCGATATGGCGGATCTTGGCCAGTCCGCCAAGGCCGAGGCTTGCAGACAGCCGCGCCGTGCGCTGGTGATGGGTGGCGATGGCCGGTGCCAAGACCCGCATGGTAAAGGGCAGCGCCATGATCGCGTTTATCGCCACCACCACCGGCCCGGCAAACCCTGCAGCATTGCCCATCTGCCGCAGCAGCAGGAACCAGCCGGTGGCCAGCACGATGACCGGCACCAGCAGAACCAGCGAGGAGGTTGCGCCAATCAGCCGGGACAGGGTGGTTGCGACCAGGGTTTTTTGCCGCAGGCCGGATAGTGCTGTCCTGGCATTGATGAAGACGAGGCTGAGACCCAGCGCCAGCAGGGCGGCGGGAAAGGCGATGGCAAGGCTAAGACCGGCAGCCCGCCAAACCGAGGGATCACCCAGCAGTTTCAGGAGATCGGCTTTAACGCCAGCAAAAGCGATAGTGGCAAGGGGCGTGACCAGGAAGAGCAGAGCGACCAGCAGCACGGCGCCATCCCAGGCCCGCGCTGCCAGCCCCTTGCCATCGAGCCGCAGCACAGGTCTTTCATCGGGTATTGTTTGGTCGTCTGGTGCGGGAAACAGCGCCAAAAGGCCAAGCAACAGAGCCGTGACGGCCAGTTGCAGAGTGGCCAGGGATACGGCCAGGGGCGGGTCAAAATCAAAGCGCAGCGCCTGATAGATCGCCACTTCCAGCGTCGTCGCGCTCGGTCCACCGCCCAGTGTCAGCACCAGCGTGAAACTGGTGGCGCAGAGCATGAAGATCAGCCCGGCTATGCCGGGAAGCAAGGTGCTGAGGGCTGGCCATTCGATCATCCGGAAAATGGCAACCGGACCCATGCCAAGGCTGGTCGCCATGCGCCAATAATCCGGTGGCACCCGCTCCAGCCCGGCAAGCAGCAGGCGGCATGCCAAGGGCATGTTGAAAAACACATGGGCAATGAGAATGCCGGTCAGGCCGTAAATGCTGACCGGTGTCTGACGGCCGAGCAGCGCGAGCAGATCATTGGCAAGCCCGTTGCGACCCCAGATACCAATCAGGCCCAGCGCTCCGATCAGCACCGGCAGACCCATGGGCAGCGCCATCAGCCGGATCAGCCAGCGACGGCCCCAGAAATGCCGTTGCCGTGCAAAGGCCAGTGCCACAGGCAGGGCAAAGGCAATGGACAGCGCGGTCGATAGCCCGGCCTGCACCAGGGTGAAGCGCAGGATGGACAGGGTGTAATTGTCCAGCGCCAGCGGCACGTTGCCACCGGTTGCCACCAGCAAGGCGGTGATTGCCAATCCGATAAACGCAAAAAGGCTGGCAAGGCCAATGACCCCACCGGCAATCGGCAGCAGGTTTTGCCGTGTCAGAGCATCGGACCGAAAAGTGGGAACCGGTTTTCGGAAAACTCCGATGCGCAAACAAAAACCTAGAGCATTTTTGCTTTTCGTTGAATCGCGAAAATGTTCTCGCTCTTTGTTTTTACGCATTTCCGGACGCAAAACCGCTAAACACTTTTGCTGGAAATGCTTTAAAGCCATGCCAGGCCCTACTTTGAAGCCATTGCCGCCTGCCATTCCGCGATCCAGGCCTTGCGGTTGGTGGCAACCTCCTGCGGGCTCATCAGAAAGGTCTTGGCTGGCTTGACCAGACGGTCGAAAGCCTCTGGCAGCGGGGTCGAGGTCTTGGTGACAGGCATCATCCAATTGTTGGTGGGGATCTCATCCTGGAAGCCTGCGGTCAGCATGAATTTCAGGAAATCCTCGGCCAATTGCTTGTGCTTGGCGCCTTTCAGCAATCCCGCCACTTCGATCTGGATGTAATGCCCTTCCGAAAAGTCTGCGGCCTGATAACGGTCGGTGTTTTCAGAGACCATGTGATAGGCGGGTGAGGTCGTATAGGAAAACACCATCGGCACTTCGCCCTTGGTAAACAGACCATAGGCTTCCGACCAGCCGGGGGTGACGGTCAGCACCCGGTCCTTCAATTTTGCCCAGGCGGCGGGTGCATCCTTGCCATAGACGGATTTGACCCAAAGCAGCAGGCCGAGCCCCGGCGTCGAGGTGCGCGGGTCTTCGATAACGATCTTCTGGGCAGGGTCGCCTTCCACTAGTTCCTTCAGGCTTTTCGGCGGATTTTTTACGGTCTGGGTGTCGTAGACGACGGCGAAATGTCCGTAATCATAGGGCACAAACATATCGTCCTTGAAGCCGCCAGGCACCTGGGCCGAGGATGCATCAATGCCGTGGGGCGCAAAAAGCCCGGTCTGCCTGGCTTCCTCAGTGAGATTGGTGTCCAGCCCCAACGCCAGATCCGCCTCGCTGGAAGCGCCTTCCAGTTTCAAGCGGTTCAGCAGTGCCACGCCATCTTCCAGCCCGACGAACTTGACGGTGCAGCCGCAGGTTTTTTCAAACGTGGCTTTCACCTTCGGACCTGGTCCCCATTCGGAAACGAAGCTTTCATAGGTGTAGATGGTCAGCACCTTGTCTTCGGCATTGGCGGCGGGCGTGCCAATGGCGAGAAGCGCCAGCAATGCGGTTGCTGGGATGGATAGGAACATGCGTGGGGACTGGTCAGCCATGGCTTTTCCTCTTCAATTTCAATAGTGCGCGAGATGGGAAAAGGCGGCATGGCAGCCGCGCATCTAATCCCTCCGCCGGTGTTAGCCGGATCAGGTTCCGCGGGTTGGCGATGTCGCCTCTCAGCAATGGCAGACACCATTGCACCCCGTTAGATCTCTAGGAGGTTTAGCGGTGGGAAATGAAACTGACAAGGGGTGATTGCCTGGGACGGTGAGTGACCCTTCATCGATCTTGGAGGGTCAGTGGATTTCAATCGTCACGGATCAGTATCGTCATTCATATTGCGCCGAATTTGACGCAAATGAGATATTTTGTTGACGCCATGTCTAGCCTTCTGGTTTACTGCGGCTCTTAAGCTTCGATAATTATACGCTTGCTTGCCTTGGTTGATGGAGGAACATCGCATGCCATTGGAAAAAAGTGATATTGATTTTGTCTGCAACAGTGTGCGGTTTACCGGAAAATACACAGACCATGGTCAGACATGGTCTGACCTGCAGATCATGACGCTTGCCAAGGCAAGAACCATGGATAAAGGCGGTCGGGCAGAACAGTTCCTCAATCACTATCTGGCGGGCTCGGGTGAACCGATCCATTTCTCGCTTCGGACATTGATGGAAGAGGACCCCGGGGTGCGTGCTCGCATCTTTGGTACAATCAATGCGGCGCGGGCGCCGTTGAAAAATTCAAAGGGGGAAAATTCAAGGACTGCGCCAATCCTGTCCCCGTCATCTCACCCTGCCTCTTCCGGCATCGTGGATATTCCGCAAACCAATTTTCGAAATCACGATTGGCAGTTTGCGACGGGCTCATTGAATGTGAACTGGCAGTTTATTGAAGAAATCAATCGCAATGGCGTTATTATGATGAAAGTCGAGGTCTGGACGACCAACATCTACCGGTGGCATCCAGAGGATGATCGACGGACACAATGCGTGCATGAGGCGGCCGCCAACCTTCAACATCCCAAGCAGGAAAGCTATTTTCCGATTGATGATCGTATCCACGGATCTGGAATGCTTCCTGGCATGGTGACGCCGAATTATTCCAAGAAGAAGACCACGAACTATAAGCCAGCCAAGGATTTTCTGATGGTGGCCAAACCCGAAGCCGTGCTTATTCCCAAGGTGGCGCCTCCGCGTTGATCTTGTGCGGTTCAGCTGACGGGGATTTCTCTAAGGCTTTTTATGGTTGGGGAGTAGCACAACAGCGCTATCGCGGGCATGATGGGAAGCAGAACTTCTTTTCATGGCCGATCACCACTGATGACCGCATCCAAGACCACACTTCCGGACAACGAAACCGCCGCGCCGGACCTGACATTTGCCGAACAGATGCGCATGGCTGGCCAATCCTTCTGGTCCAGCCATGTCAGAGGCCGCATTCTGCTGCTGGCGCTTTCGTTGCTCGCTGTCATTCTGCTTTTGACCTACGGCCAGATATTGCTCAATCGCTGGAACCAGCCGTTTTACAACGCCTTGGAAAATCGCGATCTATCCGCGTTTTGGCAGGAATTGCGCAACTTCTTCTTCATTGCCGCCTTTTTGTTGGTCATCAATGTGGCGCAGACCTTTTTCAGCCAGATGACCGCGCTTTACATGCGTGAGGGGCTGGCGCGCGATATGGTCGATCAATGGCTGAAAGGCAGGCGGGCCTATCGGCTGTCGGTGTCCAGCCCGCTTGGCGTCAATCCGGACCAGCGCCTGCATGAAGATGCGCGCAAGCTGGCGGAATCGACGACGTCACTCACCGTCGGCCTGGTGCAATCCACCATTCTGCTCGTCAGTTTCATCAGCGTGCTCTGGAAATTGTCCGGCGATTTTTCGCTGACCTTGTTTGGCCATCAGATCGCCATTCCCGGCTATATGGTCTGGGCGGCGCTGATCTATGCCGGCGGCGCGGCGGTGGCCAGTAATCTGGTCGGGGCGACGCTGACCCGTCTCAACGCCACCCGCTATGCCCGCGAGGCCGAGCTTCGCGCCGCCTTGATGCGCAGCAACGAGCATCTGGAGCCGATTGCCCTGGCGCGTGGCGAGGATGTCGAGCGCGGCCAGATCCATTCCACCATCGACCGAGTGCTGGCGATTATTTCCAAGCTGGCGCTGGCGCTGACCAATCTGACCTGGGTGTCGGCGGCCTTCGGCTGGCTGGCGCTGATCGTGCCGGTGCTGATCGCCTCGCCAGCCTATTTCGGCGGCACGATGACCTTCGGCGGCCTGATGATGGCAGCCTCCGCGTTCACGCAGGTCTATACGGCCTTGCGCTGGTACGTCGATAATTTCGGGGCGATTGCCGATTGGAAGGCGACGCTGCTGCGGGTGATGGTGCTGCGCGCCGCCCTGATCGAACCGGCGCTGACCGAGACGGTGGAAGGCCAGATCCGGGTCGAGGCCGGTAAACCAGGCGAACTGGCTTTCGAGGATGTCTATATCCGCACCCCCGTCGAGGCGGAGGCTCATTGGGGCGGTTATCATCTGAAAGAGGACAATCCCACCATCCTTGCCGGTGAACATGTGATGGTCAACGGTGATCCCGGCATCAACCGGCGGCAATTCTTCAATGCCATCGCCGGACTCTGGCCCTATGGCGAAGGCTTGATCCGTTTGCCGCAGGAAGATCATATCCTGTTCGTGCCGCAGTCCCCCTATATGCCGGAGGGGCGGTTGCGGGACATCCTGGCCTATCCCGAGGACGCCTCCACCTATGGTGACGAGGCGATGACGCTGGCGCTGAAGACGGTCAAGCTCAGCCGCCTTGCTAGCGCGCTGGACGAGCGGCAGCGTTGGGACCGGGTGCTGGACAAGGATGAGCAGATGGCGCTGGCCTTTGCCCATATCCTGTTGCGCAAGCCCCGCTGGGTGGTGTTCAACGATGTGCTTGATGGCGTGGAACCGGAAACGGCGACAATCCTCACCGGCGTGATGACGCAGTTAGAGGAGGCGACGCTGATCTATATCGGCCGCGCCCAAGGCTTTATCGATGCGGTATCGCCGCGCATCCTGCATCTGGAGCGGATGGACGTGCCGGTGCCGGAATAGACCTGCTTGACGGCATAGCTCGTTAAAGCGAGCTTCATCTCGTCCGATTTAAGAAATTATCCAGTAGACTCTCTGCCCGCAGAAGCTTACTGCATAATCTTTAAACCAGATATGGATTAAAAAAGCGAAATTGCGCGCCAAGCAGACTGTGACATTGCCCCCGGGGCGTTCTGCACAGGCGCACGCAATATCAGAATTCATTGGGCCGTTTTCCACGTGCCACCGCATCATGCCAATAGCCGTTCACAATGGCAGTCGGTATTCCGTTGCGACTATCTCAAGCCTTTAAGGCACTTGAGATGGTCGTTTTTTTTTCAAGGCAGGGATGCGTGCGCGTCTTCGGGCCTTGGTATAACACAAAAGAGACAGAGCATTTCCTGGGGCGTCCTTGGCGCTGGAAATGGTCCCACTAGAGGCTGGATATGATCGAATTGACACCCACGCAGATCCGCGGATTGAAGCTTGCCAAGGACGGCGATCTATATCCCCAGCCGCTGAAGAAATGGACGCATTTGAACGCGGAGGTCACGTATTCCAGGACCGACCGTTTCAAGGAACGGCCGCAGAAGATCAAGTTTCTCACCACCACGACCGTGACGGAACTGACGGACCTGGGCCTGCTGGAACGGTGCAATACCGCTGAAGAAGCCGAGCAAGATTCCCGCCGGATCACCATGGCCGGCAAGATGTGGCTGCTCAAAACCAAATAATGGTTAATGCATCATTCTTTAAACCGGAATCGGTTTAAAGGGAAAACTATGCAGTAGATATAAAGCTCTACAGCGCCGTGCGCCATATATGGCGTACGGCGCTGTAGAGCGAGCTTTGCGCAGGCTGCTATAGAGCGCTTGGCGCTACCCCTCCAGCTCTTCGCGCAGCATTTCCAGTTCCAGCCATTCCTCTTCCATGCGGGCGATGGACTGACGCAGCGTTTCCATTTCGGCGGCGAGCTTGTTGAACGTGGCGGGATCCTTCACGAACAGATTGGGATCGGCCATTTTTGCCTCCCGCAGCGCGATCTCTTTCTCGGCCTTTTCCATTTCCTTCGGCAGGTTTTCCAGCGCGAATTTCTGCTTGAAGGACAGCTTTCCCTTGGTCTTGGCTGTCGTATCGGCGCTTTTGCCGCCGCTGTCCTGCGTCTTGGCTTTTTCCGCTTTTTCCACGCGCTTGCGCTCGTCTTCCACACCCCGGCGCTGCGCCAGCATGTCGGAATAGCCACCGGCATATTCGATCCAGTGGCCATTGGGGGCCTCCGGATTGGCGGGGGCGATGGTCGAGGTCACGGTGCGGTCGAGGAAATCACGGTCATGGCTGACGAGGATGACGGTGCCGGAATACCCGGTGACGATTTCCTGAAGCAGGTCCAGCGTCTCGATGTCGAGGTCGTTGGTCGGCTCGTCGAGGATCAGCAGATTGGAGGGCTTGGCCATGATCCGCGCCAGCATCAGCCTGGCCCTTTCGCCGCCGGACAGGTTGCGGATCGGGGTGCGGGCCTGTTCCGGCTGAAACAGGAATTCCTTCATATAGCCGGTCACATGTTTCTGCTCGCCATTGACCAGCAGGTTCTCGCCGCGCCCATCGGTCAGGTAATTGGCCAGCGTGTCATCAGGGTTCAGGTCCTCGCGCTTCTGGTCAAGCGTGGCAATCTCCAGATTGGTGCCGAGCTTGATTGTGCCTTCGTCAGGCGAGAGCTGGCCGGTCAGCATTTTCAACAGCGTGGTTTTGCCAGCGCCATTCGGGCCGACCAGGCCGATACAGTCGCCGCGGTGCACGCGGATTGAAAACGGCGCGATAATCGTCCGCTCGCCATAGGCCTTGGTGATCTTGTCAGCCTCGATCACCAGCTTGCCGCTTTCCTTGCCCTCGGTGGCACTGGCAAGGATTGTTCCTTGCGGACCTTTATGGCCGCGATAGTCGGCGCGCAGGGTCTGGAGGTTGCCGAGCCGGCGCATATTGCGCTTGCGCCGTGCCGTTACGCCGTAGCGCAGCCAATGTTCTTCACGCTCAATGGCTTTGCCGAGCTTATGCTGTTCGATCTCTTCTTCTTCCAGCACCTTGTCGCGCCATTCCTCGAAATGGCCAAAGCCGCGCGCCAGACGGCGCGACAGGCCGCGATCCAGCCAGACGGTGGCGGTCGAGCATTTTTCCAGGAAGCGTCTGTCATGGGAGATCAGCACCAGGGCGCTGCGGGTCTTGCGCAACTCTTCTTCCAGCCATTCGATGGTCGGCAGGTCGAGATGGTTGGTCGGCTCATCCAGCATCAGGATGTCGGGTTCCGGTGCCAGCACCCGGGCGAGGGCTGCGCGGCGCGCTTCGCCGCCCGACAGGCTTTTCGGATCTTCCTGGCCGCTCAGGCCCAGATGTTCCAGCAGATAGGTGACCCGGTAGGGATCGTCGCCGGGGCCAAGGCCTGCCTCGGCATAGGCCTGCACGGTGGCGTGGCTGCCGAAATCCGGGGCCTGTTCGAGATAGCGGATGGTGGCCGAGGGGTGGCGGAACACTTCGCCCGACTGGGCCTCGACCAGACCGGCAGCGATCTTCATCAAGGTGGATTTGCCCGAGCCGTTGCGACCGACAAGGCAGATGCGATCGCCCGGTTCGACTTGCAGGCCTGCGCCGTTGAGCAGCGGTGCGCCGCCGAAGGACAGGAAGATATTATCAAGTTTCAGGATTGGCGGTGCCAAGGGTCACGCTCCGGTCATGTCATAAGGGCGGGCAAGGATCACGGCGTCGCCGCTGCCAAGCGACAGCGTTACCGAACCTTCGGCCACATTGGAAATGGTGCGGGACGATCCGAACGGCAGATCGAAACCCTGCAATGGATAGCGGGCGCCGAGAATGGTCAACCCGGCAAGCGCGGAAAAGCCGAGAATGGAAAACAACGAACCCTGCGGCAGGTCCAGGGTCACGGTTTTACCCGGCAGAAGCGGCCATGCCTCTTCCTCGCCGGATGTGAGGTGCAGATCAAGCCCCTGGGCGGCCAGCGCCACCGCCAGCAGTAGATGCATTATCGCATGGTCTGATCGTTCTCCTCCGAGCGCGCCCGCCAGCAGCAGAGAGGTCGCGCCGCGCTTGCGGGCTTCTTCAATGGCGATTTCACCATCTGTGAGGTTCTTGCGAGCGGGATAGGGAAGGCGCGGAATATCCGGAAACCGGTCTGCGGGAAGATCGTCGGAACTGTCGAAATCGCCCACCCAAAGCTCAGGTGTCATTCCCAGCGGTTCGGCATGGCGCATGCCGCCATCGGCAGCGATAGCGCGGGTTCCTGCAACGGTGCCGAGCAGCCGGGGCGTGATGGCGAGGGGACCGCCGAGCAGAATGGTGAAGGTGCTTTCCGTCATGGCCATGCCATAACGCATCTGAGGCCAAATGCAAAAGGCGTTCCGTGATCAACGGAACGCCTGCGGCATTTTCCAGTCCGATTGCCCGAGGCACGGTTGGCTTGAGCCCACTGACCTGGAACAAAGGATTCGAGACCTGCACGGATTTGCCCGGTCTCGATTTTATGGCGAAGGGGGATATACCCCTTGCCCTTCGGCCCTTACCCTTGGGCGCGTGGTGCAAAAACTTTTTTCTTCGGCGCAGGCAGAAGGCCCTCGCGCTGAAGCTTCTTGCGGGCCAGCTTGCGGGTGCGGCGCACGGCCTCGGCCTTTTCGCGGGTCTTCTTTTCCGACGGCTTTTCATAGGCCGAACGGGCCTTCATTTCACGAAACAGGCCTTCGCGCTGCATTTTCTTCTTCAGCACGCGCAATGCCTGCTCAACATTGTTATCCCTGACGAGTACCTGCACTGTCTCTCCTTTGATGGTTGAGGATGATAATCTGGTTATTTCGAATTGACGGGCGCCAGCCAGGCGGCACCCGGCTTTTGTGTTTTTGAGGCCGTGCCGGACCGTGGTGAACGGCTGACATCGATCTCGTCCTCGGCAATCGACCGGTCGAACGTTTCGCTTTCGAAGCGCACCCGATACCGTCGCGCACCCTGGGATTCCGGCAGGGTGGCAAGCACCTTGCACACGCCGACCGACCGGGAGAGCCTGACGGGACCATCTTTCAGGACGACCATGTCGCCTGTCTTGTATAAATGCGCCGTCATGCCGGTCTCCTTGCAGGATTACTGCTCACGGATCAAATGCCGAAACGAAAATGCGCCGGGAAACCGCTTTGGTTTCGCCGTGGCGAAAAGATGCGGACAACAATGCAAACGGCGCGGTGCGGATTTTTGCAGTGCTGTTCGCCGATACCGGCGCTCACGTGTCGCTACAAAAAAAGATAGTCCCTGCCCATCCTGCCGTCGAACCGCACCCGGTTCAGCGGCACAGACAAAAACCGGAACGTCCGGCCTTGCAGTTCAGTCAGGCAGAGGAAAGTTTAACTCATGCCCATTCGGGGCCAAAGCGCTTTCCTGCCGGAAAAGGTGACCCCATCCTGAATGGTCGAGCAGGATGTGGGGGCCAAAGTGGCAGATTTCAAACAAAATACAAGCTTTATTTGTGAAGAGATTGGCCTGCACCGGCTTGTCGCTGGCTGTGCTGCTGATTACTTTCACCGAAATTCACGATGAATTGGAGAGATCATGCCATTTACCGGGCAATTCACCGGAAGCGCGGATTATATCGCCGACAAGGACCTGACGGTGGCCGTCAATGCGGCCATCGCTCTGGAACGGCCGCTGCTGGTCAAAGGTGAACCAGGCACCGGCAAGACCGAGTTGGCCCGCCAGGTTGCCGCAGCACTCCGTCTCGACATGATCGAATGGACGATCAAATCCACCACAAAGGCGCAGCAGGGCCTTTACGAATATGATGCCGTGTCGCGCCTGCGCGATAGCCAGCTGGGCGATCCGCGTGTCAGCGATATCGGCAATTATATAAGGCGCGGCAAGCTCTGGGAAGCCTTTGCCGCAGGCCGGAAAACCGTGTTGCTGATCGACGAGATCGACAAGGCCGATATCGAGTTTCCCAACGATCTGTTGCAGGAACTGGATCGGATGGAGTTTCACGTCTATGAGACCGGCGAGCGGGTGAAGGCGCAGGTGCGCCCGATCGTCATCATCACCTCCAACAATGAGAAAGAGCTACCCGACGCCTTCCTGCGTCGCTGTTTCTTCCATTATATCCGCTTTCCGGATGCCGAGACGCTGGCGCGGATCGTCGAGGTTCATTATCCCGGCATCAAGCAGCGCCTGCTCCAGGCGGCCCTGACCCGGTTTTACGAAATCCGCGAAACGCCGGGCCTGAAAAAACGTCCATCGACCTCGGAAGCCCTGGACTGGATCCGCCTGCTGGTGGCCGACGAGGTCGATCCCGCCGATTTGCGCAGCGACGCCGCCAATGCCCTGCCGAAACTGCATGGCGCGCTTTTGAAGAATGAGCAGGACGTGCATCTGTTCGAGCGGCTGGCCTTCATGGCCCGGCGGGATGGAGCGCGGGACGGACGCTGATCCGTGCTGCGGTGCAGCTTATGTTTTCATTGATTCGTAACGGGTGAAGGCGTAAATAGCCGTCTTCTCGTGGTGATTTGGCCGGCCGGCTTGCAGCCACGTAAAATAAATTGCTAAAGGGCCGAGGCAAGTTATCCAAGACTTTCCGAGGCCGATGGCGATAGCAAAGCTGCCGCACCGTGCCGTGACAGGAAAGTTTAAAGCCGATGCCGATCAAGATTCCCGATACGCTCCCCGCCTTCGACGCCCTCGTTCATGAGGGTGTGCGGGTCATGACGGAAACCGCAGCGATCCGTCAGGATATTCGCCCGTTGCAGATCGCCCTGCTCAATCTCATGCCCAACAAGATCAAAACCGAGGTGCAGTTTGCCCGGCTGATCGGCGCATCGCCATTGCAGGTGGAACTGACCTTGGTGCGGATCGGCGGGCATAAGGCCAAGAACACGCCCGAAGAGCATCTCCTGTCCTTCTACCAGACCTGGGAAGAGGTGAAGCACCGCAAGTTCGACGGACTGATCATTACCGGTGCCCCGGTGGAAACGCTGCCCTTTGAAGACGTCACCTATTGGAGCGAGATACAGCAGATTCTCGACTGGACGGAAACCAATGTCCACACGACGATGAATGTCTGCTGGGGGGCGATGGCGGCGATCTATCACTTCCACAAGGTGCCGAAACAGGCGCTGAAAGAAAAGGCTTTCGGCGTGTTCCGCCATCGTAATCTCGCGCCGTCCTCCATCTATCTCAACGGCTTCTCGGATGATTTCCAGGTGCCGGTCTCACGCTGGACCGAGGTACGCCGCGCCGATATCGAAAAAGTGCCGAACCTGAACATCCTGATGGAATCCGACGAGATGGGTGTCTGCCTGGTGCAGGAGGACAAGGGAAACCGGCTCTACATGTTCAATCACGTCGAATATGACTCCACCTCGCTGGCGGATGAATATTTCCGCGACGTCAGCGCCGGCATCCCGATCCGTTTGCCGTATGATTACTTTCCGCACAACGATGATACACTGACGCCGCTCAACCGCTGGCGCAGCCATGCGCATCTGCTGTTTGGAAACTGGATCAACGAGATGTATCAGACCACCAGCTATGATTTGAACGATATCGGCAAGGGGCGCGCAAAATGACCGGCGATCTTCTGGTCCGTCCCCTGATTGTTGATGATGAGGCAGACTGGCGCCGCCTGTGGCGCGCCTATCTCGCCTTTTACCAAACGGAACTGCCGGAAGAGGTCTATGCGACCACCTTTGCCCGACTGACGGGGCAGGGAACTGGCGAATTTCGCGGGTTTCTGGCTGTGGCCAAGGGGAAAGCTGTGGGCCTTAGCCATTATGTCTTTCATCGGTCCTGCTGGTATATTGCCGATGTCTGCTATCTTCAGGATCTCTATGTCGATCCTGAAGTCCGTGGGCTTGGCATCGGTCGGGCGCTGATTGCAGCAGTTAACGCCGCGGCGGCGGAAGCTGGCGCGGGCAAGGTCTACTGGATGACCCAGGAGTTTAACAGCACGGCCCGGCGTCTCTATGATCAGGTGGCGGACAAAACCCCCTTTATCATCTACCAGCAACCGCTCTGAGCGCCGATGTTCCTGCCCTTCTTCCTCAAGCTCAAACAACAGAAAATCCCGGTCTCACTGGGGGAATATCTGGCCTTGCTGCAAGGGGTGGAGCGGGGCCTTGTCGATTTCGATATTGAGGCTTTCTATTATTTGGCGCGCACGACGCTGATCAAGGATGAGCGGCATATCGACCGTTTCGATCTGGCCTTTGCCGAATGTTTCAAGGGATTGGAAGCGACAGGTGGGCCGCAGCCGGGTGTGTCTGAGACCGCTCTGCCGGAAGACTGGCTGCGCAAGCTGACCGAAAAACACCTGTCCGACGAAGACAAGAAACTGATCGAAGCCATGGGTGGTTTCGACAGGCTGATGGAAACGCTGAAACAGCGGTTGGCCGAGCAGAAGGAGCGCCATCAGGGTGGCTCGAAATGGATCGGCACAGCGGGGACATCGCCTTTCGGGGCCTATGGCTATAATCCGGAAGGGGTGAGGATCGGCCAGGACGGATCACGCCATCGCCGCGCTGTCAAGGTGTGGGATCAGCGGGAGTTTCGCAATCTCGACGATTCCGTTGCGCTTGGGACCCGCAATATCAAAGTTGCCCTGCGCCGGTTGCGGCGGTTCGTACGGCAAGGCGCCCCGGACGAATTTGATTTGGGTGGCACGATCCGTGCGACGGCGGAGCATGGCTATCTTGACATCAAGACCCAGGCGGAACGGCGCAATGCCGTCAAGCTGTTGATGTTCTTCGATATCGGCGGCTCCATGGACGATCACGTCAAAGGCGTGGAGGAGTTGTTTTCGGCAGCCCGGTCGGAATTTCGGCATATGGAGCATTTCTACTTCCACAATTGCCTTTATGAGCGCGTATGGAAAGACAATCGCCGCCGCCGGACCGATCTCATCCCGACGGAAGAGATTATCCGAACCTATGGCCCGGATTACCGGGTGATCTTTGTCGGAGATGCGGCGATGAGCCCCTATGAGATCACCATGATCGGCGGATCGGTGGAACATTGGAATGGCGAACCCGGCGCCTTCTGGCTGTCGCGCATGACGGAGCATTTTCGCAAATGTTTGTGGCTCAACCCGATGCAGCAGGAGCATTGGGCCTATACCCATTCCATCGGTTTGATTTCGCGTCTCATGGGCGGACGAATGCACCCTCTGACGCTTGGCGGGTTGGAGGATGCGGCACGGGAACTGTCGCGCTAATCCACCCCACATCGTCTATGGTGCGCTGATGTTTGCTGTAACGCCTTATGGTTGCTGGATATTTTATCTGTAAACGATTTCGGTTTGAGGAATTATGCAATAAACCTATCTGACACAGCAGAAACGACGACGCGCCCGCCTAAGGCAGGCACCGTCGATGCAAGGGTGAGGAAGCATATGCAGCGTCTGGAATTTGGCACGACCACCAAGGGTGAAACGGTAGAGCAGGTCACGCTGCATGGCGGTGGCTTGAAGGCCAAGGTGTTGACCTGGGGGGCCGCGATCCAGGATCTCAGGATGGAGGGCCATGTGGCGCCGCTGGTGCTGGGTTTCGAGCGGTTCGAGGATTATGCGATCCATTCTCCCTATTTCGGAGCGACGCCTGGGCGGTTGGCCAATCGTATTGCTAACGGACGTTTCACCCTTGATGGTGAAGACTATCAACTGGAATGCAACGAGCGTGGTCTCACCCATTTGCATGGCGGCAGCGACGGCATTGGCAGGCGCAATTGGACGATTGCCGATCTCGACCGTGACCGGGTGGTGCTTGAGATCACCGATCCGGCTGGCCGGGCGGGCTATCCCGGCAATGCCCACATCCGGGCGACCTATCACCTCCAGGATGATGGTGTGTTGTCTGTGGTCTATGAGACGACCACGGACGCGCCGACACTCGCCAATCTCTGCCAGCATTCCTATTTCAATCTGGATGATTCGCCTGACATGCTGGATCATGAGTTGATGATTGCCGCCGACCATTATCTACCTGTCGATGACCGGCTGATCCCGACCGGAGAGCAACGCCCTGTGATTGGTACGCCGTTTGATTTCCGGCAGATGGGCGTGATGCGCCGGACAGAGGACGGCGTTCAGGTTCCCTTCGACAACAATTTCTGTCTGTCGCAGACACGGGTGGCCAAGCGCAGCGTCGCCATGGCCCGTAGCCTGAAATCCGGCGTTTCCATGGAGGTGCGTACCACCGAACCCGGCGTTCAATTCTACGCAGGCGTCTACCTGAATATACCGGTTTCCGGTCTTGAGGGCCGTCGCTACGGTGCTTATGCCGGTTTCTGTTTGGAAACCCAGATTTGGCCGGATGCCATCAACCAACCCGGTTTCTCAAGTGCTGTCCTGCGGCCCGGTGAAACCCTGCGGCAGGAAACGGATTATGTGTTTTCTGCGAGCTGATGGTTTTTTGCACGGCTTTGTCCAAGAGTGTGCGGGGAACAATTAAGCGTGTAATCCTATTTACATTACCCGTCCCCGCGGCACCCGCAGGAGGTTGCATGATTCGTTGAATCGGACCCGATTCAAACAGGAAATTATGCAAGGGGAGGGTTGTGGGAGGACATGACTTGGTTTCCGAAAAAGCACTGATTTCAAAAATCACCTGGCGGCTGATGCCGTTTCTGGGGCTTCTCTACTTGATCGCCTATATTGATCGGCAGAATGTCAGCTATGCGAAATTGCAAATGGTCGATGCGCTGGGCCTCAGCGAATATGCCTATGGGCTTGGGGCATCGCTGTTCTTCATCGGCTATTTTCTATTTGAAGTGCCGAGCAATCTCTTTCTCGAACGGTTCGGCGCCAGCCGCTGGTTTGCCCGCATTCTGGTGTCCTGGGGCGCTGTAACCATTGCGCTTGCCTATACCCAGAACGCGACGATGTTTTACATCCTGCGCTTTCTGCTGGGCGTCTGCGAGGCGGGGTTCTTTCCGGGCGTGCTCTATCTGCTGACCCTCTGGTTTCCAAGAGACTATCGGGGCCGGATGGTTGGCCTGTTCATGATTTTCAGCGCCCTCGCCAATGCCATTGGCGCGCCCTTGGGCGGTGTCTTGCTCGATCTCGACGGTTTCCTCGGCTATCAGGGTTGGGAATGGGTCTTTCTGGCCACCGGTATTCCGGCGGTTCTGGCTGGTATCGTCACCTGGTTTTACCTTGCCGACACGCCGGCCAAGGCACATTTTTTGACGGATGCGGAAAAAGCCTGGCTTCAGGCACGGCTGGATGCTGAAAACACCGGAATGGATAGCAATGCCGACAATGGCTTCAAGGCGCTGATCAATCCGCGCGTGCTGCTGATGTCGCTCTGCTATGTCGGCTTTCCGCTGGCAGCCTACGGTTTGAGCTATTGGCTGCCAACCATCGTCAAGGGGTTTGGCGTATCCAATACGGTGAATGGTCTGATCAACATCATCCCCTGGGTTGCTGTTGCCATTGCGCTCTATGTTGTGCCATCGGCGGCTGACCGGACGGAAAACAAGACGCCTTATATCGTCATCCCGGCCTTTGTCGGGGCTGTCAGCCTTGTGATGTCGGCAGTGCTAACAGACCAGGTGCTGCAATTTGCGTTTCTGTGCCTGGCCGCCGCCGGGATCTTCGCAGGCCAGCCGGTGTTCTGGAGCCTGCCATCGCGCTTCCTGAAAGGGGCCGGCGCTGCTGCCGGTCTGGCGGCCATCAATTCGGTCGGCAATCTCGGCGGTTTCGTTGCCCAGAATGTCGTGCCGCTGATCCGCGACCAGACCGGCAGCACGATTGCTCCGATGTTCTTCCTGGCCGCCTGCCTCGCCATTGCTGGCGTGCTGGTCATCATCATTGGCAGGGTGATGGGACACAAGCCGATACGGGCGAGCTGACGGACTTCGCATTCTGGTGTCGCCATTCGGAGCGCGTTTGGCGACGCTACTTTTCCTAATGGCAAGTTTTGGTAGCTTATCAGGGAAGGTTTTTCACGTCTGTAACGCCCAAACCGGTCGTTCAGATACGGAAAACGCGATCTCCCTTTCGGGAAATCATACACTTGAATTCATCTTTGGAAAAATTGGAGCGGGCGAAGGGATTCGAACCCTCGACCCCAACCTTGGCAAGGTTGTGCTCTACCCCTGAGCTACACCCGCTCATTGTCCATCGGTCCGGGGTAGTAAGCTGAACCGTGGGTCGCTGTGTTGCGGCGACGGGCGGTATATGGCCCAACTGCTTTTCGATTGCAACAGGGAAATGACGGCGGCTCCAAGATTTTTTCCAATCAAGGCGTAAGTTATTCTGTGGCAATGAGAATTTTGAACGTTTCGTGAGGCCCGGAAATGAGCGCTGGTCAGGGACTGTTTGAGTAGACGATCGGCGCATAAAACAGTTGAAGGAGATCGCTTGATATCGTTTAACCGCAGGGTGCCGCCGAGACTATATTCTGAAGCAGGACCATCATGACAGAGATTGTGCCGAAATCGCCCGCAGACCTGTTTGCCTTTCTCGATAGCCTCGGCATCGAGCACCGGACAGTCTCACATCCGCCAGTCTTTACCGTGGCAGAATCGGTATCCCTACGCGATGAGATCCCTGGCGGCCATACCAAGAACTTGTTCGTCAAGGACAAGAAGGATCAGTTCTTCCTGCTGGTGGTCGAGGAAAACGCCATTGTCGATCTGAAGACCGTCCATACGCTGATTGGTGCGGCCAGCAAGGTATCGTTTGGCAAGCCGGAAAAGCTGATGGAATATCTGGGTGTCGTCCCCGGCTCGGTGACGGCGTTCGGGGCAATCAATGACACGGGCAACAAGGTGACATTCGTTCTGGATGCAGACCTGATGCAGCACGAGATCATCAATTGCCATCCGCTGTCGAATGACGCTACAACCTCGATTGGCCGGGACGACCTTCTGCGCTTTCTGATGGCGACTGGACATGAGGCAATCGTCTTGAAAATCACGGCCTGAGGTACGATTTAAACGCTTACACGGTTCCTTGAAATCCAAGAAACCCTGTAAAGATCACGGGGCCGGGACAAGGCTTCAACATGGTTCCCGATATCTGTTGCGGTATGAAACGGAACTTGCGGACGGTGGAAATAAGGCGGCACCTGGAATGCGTTTGCAAAACGCCCGGGCTGTCATGAACAGGCGGGAGATGGTGATGAGCAATTCTGGTAATCCATACGGCGGCTCCTATGGCGGGCAGATGACTGCGAATGCGCAATTCGGCACGGCGCCTGCTGCGGCAGCACCAGCGTCTGCAGGAGCGACGCCCGCTGGTGGTCTGATCAAGGATACGACCACTCAGGGCTTTGCCAAGGATGTGCTGGAAGAATCCCGCCGCCAGCCGGTCCTGGTGGATTTCTGGGCGCCCTGGTGTGGCCCTTGCCGCCAGTTGACGCCGATCATCGAAAAGGCAGTCAATGAGGCCAAGGGCAAGGTCAAGCTGGTCAAGATGAATATCGACGAGCATCCGGCCATTGCCGGTCAGCTTGGTATCCAGTCCATCCCTGCGGTTGTCGCCTTTGTCGATGGCCGTCCTGCCGATGGCTTCATGGGCGCGCTGCCGGAAAGTCAGGTCAAGCAGTTCATCGACAAGCTAGGCGGACCAGACGGCGGTGCCGATCAGGCGGCGGAAATCGAGGCTGTGCTGGAAGAAGCCAAGGGGCTTTACGACGGCGGCGATTTTGACGGTTCGGCCCAGCTTTATGCAGCGGTCATGCAGGCCGATCCGGAAAATGCCAAGGCGGTTGCCGGTATTGCCGAATGCATGCTTGCCCTCAACCAGCATGAACGGGTGCGCCAGATTGTCGATGGCCTGCCCGAAGAATTGGCGAAAGCCGCAGAAATCCAGGCCGTAGCCAAAAAGCTGGAGCAAATCGAAGAGGCCCGCAAGCTGGGTGATCCGGTGGCGTTGGAACAGCAACTGTCCCTTAATCCTGACGATCACGAGGCACGGCTGAAGCTTGCCAAGATCCGCAATGTCGAGGGCAAGCGTGAAGACGCAGCCGATCATCTACTGCTGATCATGAAAAAAGACCGGACCTTCGACGACGATGGCGCCCGCCGCCAACTGGTTGAATTTTTCGAGGTCTGGGGCCCGAAGGATCCCGCCACCATTCAGGCTCGGCGCAAGCTGTCTTCGATCCTGTTTTCGTAACGGGCTTGAAGGCAGAGAATAGGAGGAGCCCTGTTCAAGGGCCGATCCCTATACGTTCAGAGCGGCGGAAGTTGTGTTCTGTGGCAGGCGCATCTTGAGATTTGCCGGGCGCATGCCACATTATAAGGAATTAAAGAGCGACAGGGCATTGGCTCGGTGCTCTTTCAGGAGGTTGGAATGCAGGTCGGCAATGCGCGATATCTGACGGCGGCTGATTTTCCGGAGACATTGCCGGTTTTTCCGCTGGCAGGAGCTCTTCTGCTGCCCGGTGGGCAATTGCCACTGAATATATTCGAGCCGCGCTATCTGGAAATGTTCGATGCCGCGCTGCGCAGCAATCGGCTGATTGGCATGATTCAGCCGGCATTGACTGAGCCCTATGAGATCGCCACCGGCATTCCGGCCCTGTGCAGCATGGGATGTATCGGTCGGATTACCTCTTTCGCCGAGACGGGCGATGGCCGCTATATTCTGTCGCTGGGTGGAATCTGCCGTTTCCGGCTGAGTGAAGAGCTGAAAACCACCCATCCATTCCGCACGGTGCGAATTTCGCCGTTCATGGCCGATCTGGCGGCTGAAGGCCAGGAAAACAGCGTGGATCGGGAGCGGTTGCTCGCGGTGTTTCGGGCCTATCTCGATGCCAACAAGCTGGAGGCGGATTGGGAGAGCGTCCAGCGCGCCAGCAATCTGACCCTTGTCAATTCCTTGTCGATGATGTCGCCTTTTACGCCTGCTGAAAAACAGGCCTTGCTGGAGGCCACCGATCTGCATAGCCGCACAGAAACGCTGATTGCCATTACCGAAATCTATCTGGCACGCGGTTTCGGTGATGTGGAGCCGGTTTTACAGTAACGGTGAATGGGCAGACAATGAAGGAGCGCAGCCATGGATCAGCGGATGAACGGTGTCGATCCGAAAATGCTGGAATTGCTGGTCTGCCCGCTGACCAATGGCCGCTTGACCCTTAACCGGGAAAACAACGAGCTGGTCTCGGAAAAGGCAAGGCTTGCCTATCCTATTCGCGATGGCATTCCGATCATGCTGGTCTCGGAAGCCCGCAAGATTGAAGACTGAAGGCGCTGGTTAGGGCCATTCATTGGCCCCGCCAAATCGCCTGCCGGACATTTTGTCAGATCGACTGACCGGTCAGAAGTTTCGGGCCGCCCTTCACCGCTGTTCCTGCTGCCTCGGAAATGAAATAGCTTTTCAGTTTCGGCAGCCGCTCCACCAGACCCAGCCCGAAATCCCGGGCGATTCTGACCGGGGTAATATCGTTGGAAAACAGCCGGTTCAGCACGTCGGTGGTAACGCCCATGCGGAAGGTGTCGAAGCGCCGCCAGGTCTGGTAGCGTTCCAGAACCGTGAGGTCGCCGATATCAAGGCCGAGGCGATCGGCATCGACGATTGTTTCCGCCAGCGCCGCCACATCCTTGAAGCCAAGATTGAGGCCCTGACCGGAAATCGGATGTATACCATGCGCCGCATCGCCTGCCAGCGCCAGTCGTGGCCCGATGAAAGAGCGGGCCAGCGTCAGTCCCAGCGGAAAGGCCCGGCGGTCACCGGTGGCGCGGATAGCGCCAAGCTTGTGGCCGAAACGGCGCTCCAGTTCGGTTTCGAACATCAGGTCGTCTTCGGCGACCAGACGGTCGGCATCCTCGCTACGCTCGGTCCAAACCAGCGACGAGCGATTGCCGGTCAAGGGCAGGATGGCGAAGGGTCCGGCAGGCAGGAAATGTTCCTCTGCCACGCCTCCATGCGGACGCTCATGTTCGACCGTGGTGACAATCCCGGACTGGCCATAGGCCCAGGTGACGGTCTTGATCCCCGCCATGTCCCTGATGCGCGAGCGCACGCCGTCACAGGCGACAACTAAGCGGCAGCCAAGGGTTGTGCCATCGGAAAGCGCGACTTCGGCTTTATGGCCGGTCACGGAAAAGCCTGCGGCTTTCACGCCATGGCGGATGGAAATTCCGGCCTCACCGGCAGCGTCAAGAAGCGCACCGACCATGGCGACATTGGGCACCATATAGGCGAAAGGCTTGCCTTCCTCGACTTCGCCGTCAAAGGTCAGGTAGACGGGCCGGACCGGATCGCTGGTGCGCGAATCGGTCACGATCATCCGGTTGATCGGCTGGGACTGCGGTTCGATGGCGCTCCAGACACCGAAAACCTCCAGCATTTTGGTGGCCGCCGCAATCACCGCCGAGGCCCGGGGGTCCTTGCGCCACTGGCCTTCGGGGGCTGCTTCGATTACCGTCACGTCCAGATGCGGCGCGGCGCGCTTGACGGCGAGCGCCGCCGAGAGACCGACATATCCGCCTCCGACTACAACCAGATCCGCCATCATCTACTCCCTTACAGCTTGTATCGTGCTTCTGGTCTTATATAGATCAGTTGGACCCGACTTCCTACCGCCGGAGCTTTTCCAAAATGCCGCAGACAGAAAATTCCGCTACACCGATGGAAAAACTGATCGAAACGCTGAACCTGGAGGCATTGGAAGTCAATTTGTTCCGAGGCACCAGCCCGCAGGTCGGTTGGCAACGAGTGTTCGGCGGCCAGGTCATCGCCCAGGCGTTGATGGCAGCGCAGCGCTGTGTCGACGGTGAGCGGTATGTTCACTCCCTGCATGCCTATTTCCTGCGTCCCGGCGATCCCGCTGTGCCAATTCTTTATCAGGTCGAGCGAACCCGTGACGGTGCCAGTTTTTCGACCCGCCGGGTCGTTGCCATCCAGCACGGCCAGATGATCTTTTCGATGTCGGCCTCTTTCCAGCAAGAAGAAGAGGGCTTTTCCCACCAGCTCGTCATGCCCAATGTGACGCCGCCGGAAGGGTTGATGGGGGAGCGGGAATTTCGCGAAATGTTTTTGTCGCAAGCGCCCGCCCATATCCGGGCCTATTGGGCAAGGGAGCGGCCGGTGGAATTTCGCCCCACCTCCTTCCTGCATTATCTGACAAAGGACAAGCTGGAACCGAAGGCTGATATCTGGGTGCGGATGACCGGTACGGTGCCGGATGACCGCCGCCTGCAGGCAGCCGTGCTGGCCTATCTCTCCGACATGACGCTTCTGGATGTCGCACTCTATGCTCACGGTGTTTCCGTTTTCGACCAGCGCATCCAGGCCGCCAGCCTTGACCATGCGATGTGGTTCCACCAGCCCGACAAGCTCGATGACTGGCTGCTCTATTCCCAGGACAGCCCCAGCGCGTCGGGTGGCCGGGGAATGACCAGAGGCTCAATTTATACGCGGACAGGTCAGCTGGTTGTTTCCGTTGCCCAGGAGGGCTTGATTCGGAAAAAGGCAAATGATTAAATTTTGTGCGATTTTTTGAATTTGCACAAAAAAAACCATGTTTTCGCCCATTCCTGTGCCTTTTTTTTGGCGCTCTCCATTATAACTATTGTATTTCAATAGCTTAACTTCCTCCTGAAACTTGGCACACGGTTTGAATGTAGGATGATAGTCGCTGCCCCCTGTCGTAGGTCGGCGTCGAGGAGAGACGGCGTTTTTCGCCGAGGATAAACCAGAGGATGGGAAACCAGATGAAGATTGTGATGGCCATTATCAAGCCGTTCAAGCTGGACGAAGTGCGCGAAGCACTGACGGCTGTCGGTATCCAAGGCCTGACCGTCACGGAGGTCAAGGGATATGGGCGGCAGAAGGGGCACACGGAAATCTATCGCGGCACGGAATATGCCGTGAGCTTCCTGCCCAAGCTGAAGATCGAGGTCGCCGTAGCGACGGATGTCGCCGACAAGGCAGTGGAAGCAATCGCCTCTGCTGCCAAGACCGGTCAGATCGGCGATGGAAAGATTTTCGTCTATGGGATCGATCAGGCGGTGCGTATCCGCACCGGTGAAACCAATACCGAAGCCTTGTAAGACCGGCCGTCAAGGGGAGTTCATATAGATGTCGTTTTCCACATTCAAATCTCAAGCCTTGCGCCTCGGGGCTGCATCGGCGGCCTTGATGGCGCCAGCGATCGCCTTTGCGCAGGATGCAGCGCCAGCTGTTGCCGCAGCGGCTGCTCCGGTTCCCGATAAGGGCGATACCGCCTTCATGTTCCTGTCCACCATCCTGGTTCTGTTCATGGCCGTTCCCGGCCTTGGCCTGTTCTACGGCGGCCTGGTGCGCGCCAAGAACATGCTGTCCGTGCTGATGCAGTGCACGGTCATTGCCGCCATGGTGATGATCGTCTGGGTTATCTATGGCTATTCCTTCGCCTTCGGCGGCGGCGAGAGCCCGTTCTTCGGTGGCTTTGCCAAGATGTTCCTGGCTGGCGTCGACACCACGACAACTGCTGCTACCTTCAGCAAGGGCGTCGTCATTCCTGAATATATCTTCATGCTGTTCCAGATGACCTTCGCGGCCATCACGCCGGCCCTGATCATCGGCGCCTTCGCGGAACGCATCAAGTTCTCGGCTGCGATCCTGTTCTGCCTGCTTTGGGTTACCTTCGTCTATTTCCCGGTCGCCCATATGGTCTGGGATGCCAAGGGCTATCTCTTCGGTCTCGGCGCCCTTGATTTTGCTGGCGGCACGGTCGTTCACATCAATGCCGGTGTTGCCGGTTTGATTGGCGCGATCCTGGTCGGCAAGCGCACAGGCTATGGCAAGGACATGATGGCCCCGCATTCCATGACGCTTACCTATGTCGGTGCCGCCATGCTCTGGGTCGGCTGGTTCGGCTTCAACGCCGGGTCCAACCTCGAAGCCTCCGGCGGTGCGATGCTCGCCACCGTCAACACCTTCATTGCCACGGCTGCGGCTATCCTGTCTTGGTGCGTGGTTGAATCCTTCACCCGCGGCAAGGCCTCGATGCTGGGCGCTGCCTCCGGTATGATTGCTGGCCTCGTTGCCATCACGCCTGCCGCCGGTATCGTCGGCCCGATGGGCGCAATCGTCATGGGTGTGATCGTTTCGCCGCTCTGCTACTTCTTCGTCTCTGTCGTGAAGAACAAGTTCGGCTATGACGACACGGCTGACGTGTTCGGCGTGCATGGCATTGGCGGCATGTTCGGCGCTATTTCCACCGGCATTTTCGCCAGCGCTTCGCTGGGTGGCGTCGGTTATGTCGGCGAACAGACGATGGGCGGCCAGGTTATGGTACAGCTTCAGGCCGTGGTCATCACGGTCCTGTGGACCGGTATCGGCTCTGCGATCCTCTACAAGATCGTCGATGTCATCGTTGGTCTGCGTGTGCCAGTTGAAGCCGAGCGCGAAGGTCTCGACCTCGCCTCTCACGGTGAAGCTGCCTATCACTCTTAATCCCTGTTGCTCCCGATTTCGGGGGCCGATCAAGCAGCTTCGTTAAAAGAAAACCAACCCGGGCCTCGTGCCCGGGTTTTTTGATTCTGGAAAATCGCGCTCTATATACCCTGATAGGGAAAAACTGGTTGAGCCACTTTGGCGAGACGGGCTTTCGACCGGACGGGTCATCCATGGTTAAAGGAGCGTTAACCCGTATTCTGGTAATCTCATTATTCGCAAGCCGGTTCGGGTCCTGCCCGGCGCATCCGGTTTCCAAATTTGTTGACATTGCACTGGCAGGCGAACACCTATGAGCAGAAGCACGCTGGCAGTATTGGAAGAGCGGTCGCCTCGGATGATCGTGATGGGTTTCATCATGCGGCAATTCCTGGCTCTGCTTGGTTTTGCGCTGTTTCTCGGGTTGGTGGCGGCTATTGCCGCGCTGGCGACCTGGAATGTGGCCGATCCGAGTTTTTCCTATGCGACCAGCCGGGCGCCCACCAATATTCTCGGTTATCCCGGCGCTGTGTTCGCCGATCTCTCCATGCAGTTTTTCGGGCTCGCCTCGGTCGCGGCGCTGCTGCCTGTGCTGGCCTGGTCGCTTTCGCTGATCTCCGGCCGTAAGATCACACGCCTGCCACGTCGGCTTGCCGCCTGGGGCACCGGGGCGGTTGCGGGCGCTGCCGTGTTCGGCTGTTTTCCGCCGCCGGGAACCTGGCCCATTCCCAACGGCATCGGTGGGGTGATCGGCGACATGATCCTGCGTTTTCCTGCATTGTTTGTCGGAGCCTACCCAACTGGAACGTTTGCCATGGTGCTGGGCGTGATTTTCATCGCCCCGATGCTGTGGTTGATGTTGTTTGCTGCCGGTATCATCGGCAATGAAGAGGACGATTTCGAAGCGGAAATTCTGGCTGCCCGTGCAAGCGCACAGGCGGGGTCTCGCAAGAGCAAGGCCGTGCCTATCGTCGATGAGGATGAAGACGATGACGATCGTACAGGGCCTTTCGCGCTGGCTGCCGGTGCGCTCGCCCATGTCTGGTATACCGGTCAGGCCCGGATGCGGCGTCTCGCCGGTCTGAAGCCAAAAAGGCGCGAGCGGTCGGATTTCGACCAGCCCTACGACTTCAATGATGATGAGGTTGTGCCGGTTCAGGCTGGACGTCCAGACCACCGCGCCGATCCATCCTTTGAGCCGGGTGAGCGGAGTGCGGGCCGTCGCCGTATCGCGCCGCCGCCGGTGTCGCCGGAGGACGCGCATGACGAGCCACCCTTTGACCTGCGCACCCGTGGTCGCTCGGCTGATGACATCCTATTCGACGATGAAGACGAGGACCGTGCTGCAAAGCCTTCTGCCCGCCGTGTTGCCCCTGCCGCAGAGCGTCCGCGCCCGGCTCCGGTGTCTGGTCCCAGAGGGGCGCGCGGCTTTCAACTGCCGTCGGTTCAACTTCTGGCCGAGCCGCGTGCGGTTGCCAAGGATGCTAGCCTGTCCGCCGATCAGCTTGAACACAATGCCCGGACGCTGGAAGGTGTGCTGGAGGATTTCGGCGTCAAAGGTGACATTATCGAAGTGCGTCCCGGCCCGGTCGTCACACTGTATGAGCTTGAGCCAGCGCCAGGAATCAAATCATCCCGCGTTATCGGTCTTGCCGATGATATTGCCCGCTCGATGAGCGCCATTGCCGCCCGTGTTGCCGTCGTGCCGGGCCGCAACGCCATTGGCATCGAATTGCCGAACCGCACTCGCGAAACCGTGTATCTGCGGGAAATGATCGGCAGCCGCGACTTCAACGGCTCGACAGCCAAGCTGCCGATGGCGCTGGGCAAGACCATTGGCGGTGAACCTGTGATCGCCGACCTCGCCAAGATGCCGCATCTGTTGGTGGCTGGTACGACGGGGTCGGGCAAGTCGGTGGCGATCAACACCATGATCCTGTCGCTGGTCTACCGCCTGCCGCCGGAAAAATGCCGGTTGATCATGATCGATCCGAAAATGCTGGAATTGTCGATCTATGATGGCATTCCGCATCTGCTCTCGCCTGTTGTCACCGATCCGAAAAAGGCTGTCGTCGCCTTGAAATGGACGGTGCGCGAGATGGAAGAGCGCTACAAGAAGATGTCGAAGATCGGCGTGCGCAACATCGACGGGTTCAATAGCCGCGTCGAGCAGGCGATTGAGAAAGGCGAAGTGCTGACCCGCACCGTGCAGACCGGCTTCGACCGGCAGACCGGCGAGGCCATGTACGAGACCGAAACCTTTGATTTGCAGCCGATGCCCTATATCGTTGTGATCATCGACGAGATGGCCGACCTGATGATGGTGGCGGGCAAGGATATCGAAGGCGCGGTGCAGCGCCTGGCGCAGATGGCGCGCGCGGCGGGTATCCACGTCATCATGGCAACGCAGCGTCCATCCGTGGACGTGATCACCGGCACCATCAAGGCGAACTTCCCGACCCGTATTTCCTTCCAGGTCACCTCGAAGATCGACAGCCGCACCATTCTGGGCGAGCAAGGTGCCGAACAACTGCTGGGCATGGGCGATATGCTCTACATGGCTGGCGGCGGACGCATCCAGCGTGTTCACGGACCTTTCGTCTCGGATAATGAGGTGGAAGACATCGTTGCCTATCTGAAAACCCAGGGCGCGCCGGATTATCTTGATGCGGTGACCATCGATGAGGACGACGACGAAGGCGGCGGACCGGCAGGAACCGGCAATCTGGCCGAATCGGACGATCCCTATGACCAGGCCGTCGCCGTCGTGCTTCGGGATGGAAAAGCCTCGACCTCCTATGTTCAACGTCGGCTGGGCATCGGCTATAACCGAGCCGCATCGCTGATTGAGCGCATGGAGCAGGAAGGCATTATCGGCCCGGCCAACCATGCGGGCAAACGCGAAATCCTCGTTCCGACGGAAGCTGACATCGAGCGGTGACGGCAACAGGCTGGTGTGGAACGTCCAGGCGTCGAAAGACGTTTCGACGTTCACGATCCGGTGTGGTCACCATGGCGCCCGGTTTGCGCCTTATGGAACAGGGGCAAAAGGAGAAAAGAATGCAAAAGAAGACGTTTGCCCCGGCAGGCATGGCAGGGATGATTGGCCGTCGGGGATTTATTGGCCTGGCGGCTGCTGGGATTGCTGTTGTGGCCACCGGCGCCACAGTGTCACCCGCATACGCTCAGGCCCAGGCCAGCGCCGCCCAAAGGATCGCGGATCATTTTGCCTCGGTGAAAACCATGATGGGCGAATTCGTGCAGTTTGGCCCACGCGGTGAACAGACAGCCGGAAAATTCTACATAGAGCGTCCGGGCAAACTGCGCTTCAACTATGAGCAGCCGTCACCGATGCGGGTGATTTCCGATGGTCGTAACGTGGCAATCGGCAACCTGAAAATGAAGACCTGGGATGTTTATCCGCTGTCGAAGACGCCGCTGAGCCTGCTTCTGTCCGACCGCATCGACCTTGGCCACCAGATGGTGCGGCAGGTCAAGGAAGAGCAGGATCTGACGACCATCGTGCTGGGCGACAAGTCGATCTTCGGCGACCAGACCATTACCCTGATGTTTGATCCAAAGACCTTCGAGCTGCGGCAATGGACGGTGACCGATGCGCAGGGCAAGGACACGTCGGTGATGATCTTCAACGTCCAGCAGGGCGTCAATTTCGATGAAAAAGTCTTCGAAGTTCCCTATGACGATATCCGCAATCGCGGCTGAGCGGCGGTTGAACGATCTCTAACGGATTGAGGCTCGAAATCTGAAGATTTCGGGCCTTTTGACTGTCAAAATTCTACGAGTTTGCATAAAGGGATGAGCAATGCCGGATCTGTTCGGCGCTGAAGGATCTCGTCATGACTTTTTCCCTGACCACCTGGAATATCAATTCGGTGCGGCTGCGCATGCCGATCGTCGAGCATTTTCTGAAACTGCGTCAGCCGGATATTCTCTGCCTTCAGGAAATCAAATGCCAGAACCATGAGTTTCCGTTGGAGGCTTTTCAGGCGCTGGGCTATCCCTATGCCATTCTGCATGGCCAGAAGGGCTATCACGGCGTTGCTACTGTTTCGAAATTTCCGTTGAGCGAAGATCACCGGCAGGATTTCTGCGGCGTGGGCGACAGCCGTCACATCTCGGCGATTTTCGAGTGGAACGGGAGGCGTATTCGCCTGCATAATTTCTATGTGCCGGCCGGTGGTGATGAGCCTAACCGGGACATCAATCCGAAATTCGGCCACAAGCTGGATTTCGTCGAGGAAATGAAGGCGCTGTCTGCCACTGCCGAGCCGGAAACCTCCGCCATTCTGGTTGGCGATCTCAACATCGCACCGCTAGAGCACGATGTCTGGTCCCATAAAGCACTGCTGAAAATTGTCAGTCACACGCCGGTGGAAACCACAGGCCTGCTCGACGTGATCGATCGCGGCGGCTGGGTGGACCTGATGCGGGAACTGGTCGATCCATCGCAAAAACTCTATACGTGGTGGAGCTACCGGGCCAAGGACTGGGACGCCGCCGACAAGGGCCGCCGTCTCGACCATATCTGGTCATCGCCGGATCTGTTACCGTCGCTGAAAACCATCGAGATCTTGCGCGAAGCGCGCGGCTGGGAAAAGCCGTCCGACCACGTGCCTGTTACTGCTAAGTTTGACTTGTAACGGAGAAAGGCAAATATGCCGAGGTTTCATACCCTTGAAGCGACTATGCAGTAGATATAAATCGGCTACAGCGCCATATGTGGCGCAATACGTTATAATCGCGTCAAGGGCCTTTGGAGTAATCCTGGCGTGTTACCGAAAACGCTCTTCCATGCCCTTTGCACCGGTCGCCAGTGCCATGAGGTTTTGCCGGATGCGCTCCTGCATGATCAGGCCGAGCTGCGGATATTCCTCCAGCAGCCGGTGGAACAGCGGGCGGGGAATACGCAGCACTTCGGAATCCTCAAGCGCGATGGCGGTGTATTTGCGCTCCACCATAGTCGCCAGCGCCAGTTCCGATAGCATGGTGCCAGGACCGGCCACGGCGGCGACTTGCGGCTTGCCATCGCGGCCTGTGTTGGAAAGCTCGAACCGGCCGCGCACCACCACATAGGCGCATTCAGCCGGAGAGTGTTCCCGAAACAGCGGCTGGCCCTGGCCGATGGGCCTGTGTTCGGCACCAAAGGCGATCAGCCGTAATTGGTCCGGCTCCAGGCCCTGAAACAGCGCCAGGGATGAGAGCAGTTGCATGTCATCGCTCAGCGCCATCAAGAATGCTCCGGTTCAGGGTCCGTTTAATGTCCGTTTAGGGAATAATCTTGTAACCGCCGTTTTCGGTGACCAGAATTTCGGCATTGGACGGGTCCCGTTCTATCTTCTGGCGCAGGCGATAGACATGGGTTTCCAGCGTATGGGTGGTGACGCCGGAGTTGTATCCCCAGACTTCTTCCAGCAGCACGTCGCGGGTGACGACTTTCTGCCCGGCGCGGTAGAGATAGCGGATGATGGCCGCTTCCTTTTCCGTCAGGCGGATTTTCTTGCCGTCCTCGGTGGTCAGCAGCTTCTGGCTTGGCTTGAACAGATAGGGACCGACGGTAAACGTGGCATCCTCGCTCTGCTCGTGCTGGCGCAACTGCGCACGGATGCGGGCCAGCAGAACCGCAAAGCGGAATGGCTTGGTGACATAGTCATTCGCACCGGCCTCAAGCCCCAGAATGGTGTCGGAATCGGTGTCGTGGCCGGTCAGCATGATGACAGGGGCCTTGAAGCCGCCCTTGCGCAGCAGTTTCACGGCTTCGCGGCCATCCATGTCCGGCAGGCCGACATCCATGATCATCAGGTCCACTTGGCCATTGCGGGCCGCCTGCACGCCCTTGGTGGCGTTGGATTCCTGCTGGATCGAAAATTCCTCGTAAAGGGAAAGTTGTTCCACCAGCGTTTCGCGCAGGTCATCGTCGTCATCGACCAGAAGGATCGTCCGAGCAGCCATACCTGATATACTCCCAAGCAGTGAACAGGCCAGATTGCACTGTTCTTGAAATCATTGTCTTATCTAGCCAACTCACTCTACAAGAAAAGTGTTCGACAAAGCAAAACTCCGTGAGCGAAATGCCAAACCCAGTTTCCAGAGCCGGGGCTCAACCGCGCCAAGGTCTTCGCAGTATTGTGGTGCGCCGCAAGCCCGGTTGCAAGAGCCAGGCCATCGTTCAGGCCGGACCGCTGCGGTTTCCTGCCGCCATCGGACGGTCGGGCATCACGGCCTTCAAGCGCGAGGGCGATGGCGCAACCCCACGGGCATCGATGCGGTTGCTTTACGGCTACTTTCGGGCGGAGTCTCGTGAGGCCATACGCTCGCGCCTGCCCTTGAGGTCGATTCGTGCTGACATGCTGTGGTGCGATGCGCCGAGCCATCCGGCCTATAACCGTCCGGTCAAGGCGCCTTTCACCCCCAGACATGAGCGGTTGCAGCGCCAGGACCGGCTCTATGATATCTGCCTGGTGATGGACTGGAATTTTACCCGGCGCAAACAAGGCAGCGGGTCTGCAATCTTTTTCCATATTGCCCGGCCTGATTATGCCCCCACGGAGGGCTGCGTGGCGATCAGCCCCGCCGACATGCGTCGCCTGCTGGCGGTTGTTTCACAGGCCACCATTGTCACGGTTTTGTGAAGACATACCTCCCTGATACAAACACCGGGCTGCCGGGGTGGGAAACACATTGCCCATGCCTATCTATAGACCCGGCATCATGGAATGCGCCTTCTAAAGGTCGTCGCGGTTCTTGCCCGATCTTAAACCTCGATCTCGAATGGGAGACCCTTACGTGGCAGATCAATCCTACATTTCCTTTTCCGACGGCAAAAGCATCCCGCAGGTGGGTCTCGGCGTCTGGCAAACACCCAATAGCGAAGCGGCACCTGCGGTGCGGTCCGCGCTGTCATCAGGTTATCGCCATATCGATACGGCTGCCGTCTATGAAAACGAGGAGGGTGTCGGCGAAGGCATCCGCTCTTCCGGCATCGACCGTGGCGATATTTTCCTGACCACCAAGCTGTGGAACAATGAGCAGGGCTTCGACAATACCCTCAAAGCTTTCGACGCCAGCCTGAAACGGCTCGGCACCGATTATGTCGATCTCTACCTGATCCACTGGCCATCACCGCATCGCGGCCTGTTTGTCGAGACCTGGAAGGCCTTTATCCAATTGAAGGAGGAGGGCCGGGCGCGCTCTATCGGCGTGTCGAATTTCTATCCGGAGCATCTGAAGACGATCATCGATGAAACCGGCGTGGTGCCTGTCATCAACCAGATCGAACTGCATCCGGATTTCCAGCAGAAACAAGCCCGCGAATTCCACCAGGCCCACGGTATCATCACCCAGTCCTGGAGCCCACTTGGCCAGGGTAAGCTGTTGGACAATCCGGTGATCGGCAAAATCGCGGCCAAGCATGGCCGCACGGCGGCCCAGATCATCATCCGCTGGCATATCGAAAGCGGGCTGGTGGTGATCCCGAAATCCGTTACGCCCTCGCGCATCGAAGAGAATTTCAAGGTGTTCGATTTCAGCCTCGATCCTGAGGATATGACTGAGATCGCTGCGCTCGACAGCTCATCGACCCGCATTGGACCCGATCCGATGACGGCGAGCTTCTGATTTCACGTGAATCATTGACTAAAGCATTTCCAGGAAAAGTGTGAAGCGGTTTTACGTCCGGAAATGCGTAAGAGCAAAGGCCTAGAGCATGTCAGCGCTTCGTTGAAGCGCTGACATGCTCTAGAAACAAGAAAGGCGGCTCAAGAGCCGCCTTTCTGATGAAGAGTTCGAGACTATCTCACTTCCACTCGCGGATATCGACGAAATGGCCGGCAATGGCAGCGGCAGCGGCCATGGCGGGGGAAACGAGGTGAGTGCGGCCCTTGTAGCCCTGGCGGCCTTCGAAATTGCGGTTCGAGGTCGAGGCGCAGCGTTCTTCCGGCTTCAGGCGGTCGTCGTTCATCGCCAGGCACATGGAACAGCCCGGCTCACGCCATTCGCAACCGGCATCGAGGAAGATCTTGTCGAGACCTTCGGCTTCCGCCTGTTCCTTGACGAGGCCAGACCCCGGAACCACCATGGCAGAAACCGTCGATGCCACTTTGCGATCCTTCAGCACGGCGGCTGCGGCGCGCAGGTCTTCGATGCGGCCATTGGTGCAGGAACCGATAAACACCCGGTCGATGGCGATATCGGTGATCTTGGTGCCGGGCTTCAGGCCCATATAGTCGAGCGCCCTCCACTTCGATGTCCGCTTGTTTTCATCAGCGATATCGTCCGGGTTCGGCACGGTGCCCTGAACCGAAATCACATCTTCCGGCGAAGAGCCCCAGGAGACGATGGGCGGCAGGTTGGCGGCATCCAGCACGACGGTGCGGTCGAAATGGGCACCTTCATCGGTATGCAGCGTCTTCCAGTATTGAAGCGCCATGTCCAGCTCTTCACCCTTCGGCGCGCGGGGCTTGCCCTTGATATATTCGAAGGTCTTTTCATCAGGCGCAATCAGGCCAGCACGGGCGCCGCCTTCGATCGTCATGTTGCAGACGGTCATGCGGCCTTCCATCGACAGGGCCTGAATGGCTTCACCGGCAAATTCGATGACGTGGCCGGTGCCGCCAGCTGTGCCGATTTCACCGATGATGGCGAGAATGATGTCCTTGGCAGTGACGCCAGCCGGCAGCTTGCCATCGACACGCACCAGCATGTTCTTGGCCTTCTTCTGGATCAAGGTCTGGGTGGCCAGAACATGTTCCACTTCCGACGTGCCGATACCATGCGCCAAGGCACCAAAGGCACCGTGGGTCGAGGTATGGCTGTCGCCGCAGACAATGGTCATGCCGGGCAGGGTAAAGCCCTGTTCAGGGCCGACGATATGCACGATGCCCTGGCGCTTGTCTTTTTCAGAATAATATTCGACGCCGAAGTCAGCGGCATTCTTGGCCAGCGCCTCGACCTGGATGCGGCTTTCCTCGTTCTTGATGCCCTCGGCCCGATCCGGCGTGGTCGGTACGTTATGGTCAACGACGGCCAGTGTGCGGGTTGGTGCATGCACCTTGCGGCCAGCCATGCGCAGACCTTCAAAGGCCTGCGGGCTCGTTACCTCATGCACGAGGTGGCGGTCGATATAGAGAAGACAGGTGCCGTCATCCTGGCGATCCACCAGATGGTCATCGAAAATCTTGTCGTAGAGGGTACGGGGTGCGCTCATGGCTGTTCATCCGTCGAAGGGTTGAAAAGGGATTGGGTCATATGACCGTGTCAAAGACTGTTTGCAAGATCGGGGAGTGTTTGCAAGACTATCGCAGGTGCAGGTCGCACCGCGAGGAGCGACTTAAGCCAGCTGATTGCCAAGCGCTCCGGCAACGCGCGCAAAGAAACGTGCCGGAAGACGCTTGTGGTCTTGCAGCACGAATATGTCAGGCGCGAGACATCCGAATTTAGATCCCATGGCGGTCTGATACCAGTTTTCAAGCCAAACAGCAATTCAAAGATTGAAGGCTTCGCAGTGCATGAAGGACGGGGGAGGAGCCTACGCTTGCGGGTTGGTAACCGAAAAATCCTCAGGTTCCAGTCCCGCCGCTGCCCGGCCTGCCATGCTCCGATAGGCCGCCTCCAGATGACTGGTAAAGCTAGCCACATCGAAAACCGGTGAGACTGCGTTTTGCGCAAGAATCTTCTGCTTCAGGGCCGCGCGCGCGCGCTTGTCCCGGGCCAGGGTGGCGCAGAGGGCCACATAGGCATCGGCATCGCGAGCGATCAATTCGTCCAGGCCATGCGCATGCAGCAGGCTCGCGGTTATGCGGCTGGCAAAATTTACGCCCGGAAAGGTCGGAATTGGTAGTCCGGCCTGAAGCGCGGCGAGCGTTGAGGATTGATTGTTGCTCGGGAAGCAATCGAGCGCGATATCGGCCAGTTGTATCCAGCTTGCGTGCTCCGTTGCTCGGGCTGGGGTGCAGAAGAGCAGCCGGTTTTCATCAATGCCCTGGCGCTTCATCCAGGCGCTGAAATTGCTGCGGGCGTAATTGTTGTCGCAGGTGCTCCAGAGCACACTATCATCGGTCTGGAGTAGAATATCGCGCCAGAGATCGGCAGTGCGCGGTGATATGCTGTCTATAGGGTGGAAAGCTGCCAGGATTATCCGGTTTTCAGGCAGGCCGCGCTGCTGGCGCGACTGGGCTGGCGGATTTAGGGTGGGTGGGGTGACGGTGAAAGCCTCTGGGAGATAGCAGATCGCCGGACTATAGGGCGCTTCAGTTTTGGCTGTCGCTGCGCTTGCTTTCACTGGTTGGGGCAAAACCACCGTATCGGCGAGAAGGTAATCGCAGACGAGGCCGGTTCTGGTGCCGGGATGGCCGGCCATCGCCAGATGTAGCGGCGCGATCCGGTGCCGCAGAAGATTCGGGCGGCCTTGTTCGCCATAGCCCAGCGGATCGACCAGGATATCGATCCCGGCAGTTCGCAGCGTTGCTACGGCATCGTCTTCGCGCAGATCGCTGATGCTGAGCGACGGGATTTCCTTGCTTGCTTCATCGGCTGTTTGTAGCCTGGAGCCAATAAGCAGAACCTCGAAATCCGCTTGGTCATGGGCCGCGGCAAGGGACAAGACCAGACAGCGTTGCGGATCGTCCTGCGGTTCATCGGCAAGCAGGTAGGCAATTTTCAGCTTTGAGCCAGCATGCTTTTTCCAGGTTTGCGAGGCCGGCTTCGCTGCCGGTAAATCGCTGCGCCAGAGGCCATTCAATATCTCGTCATCGCACCAGCTCAGATGAACAGTCTGGCTATCGACCGAATAATAGGCCTCCTGCCGCCGGTTCAGACGGTCGCGGACCGCCTGGTCACTGACGCGCATTTCGTCGATATTCAAGGTGTGCCGGAGCGTGGCTCGGTAGGTCTGCCAGGAGTGAAGATCGAAGCCGCCAGCTCGGATGGCGCGTCTTGATGCTGTAAGCGCCTCGATTTCCAACGCGCTTGCCTTTTCGACCCCGGATCGTTCCATCTTGTCCGCGAGGGTAATCAGGACAGAGGCTTGAGCAGGCAGTAGTTTGCCAGCGCGTCGGTAAAATGTGGCAGCCTCGGTGAATTGTTCAAGTTTCGCGCAGCATTGGGCCATGACCAGCAAGGCTTGAGGTCCGGCATCCTGGTTTTTTGCCAGGAGAGGCTGTAATGTGGCGTAGGTTCCCTGATAGTCACCCGAGACGTAAAGCGCCAATGCTGCGGCAAGATTGTCGGACATCGCGTCTGCTGCCATTCCTGTTCTACCAAAGCACCGAAATGCTTATATATTCATGCCTTGAAGGCAGTGCAAAACTCTCATACGCCTCAGTCGGTTGACCGTTTTGCAAAAGCAATACCAACGGTCATGTTCGATGACTGGTGGTATTCTTCGCCCGGCAATATACGGCTGGTCTGGTGCAGGGCTTGTCATGCATCCAGCTTGAGGAAACATTGCCTCTCTATGGGTTTGCCGTTGCACAACCCTGTTGCATTTGTTTCGGAAAACCCTGCATGTCCCAGCTTTCCATAGTCGTTCCAAGCCGTCGATCGCTGGTTCAGAGCCGGTTTTCACTGGAAACTGCGGTGATCTGTGCGGAAAAACTGGATGCCGTGTTGATCGTGTCTGACAATTCCGGCGATCCGGCCAAGGCGGAATGGTTGCAAGGCCTCGGCGGGCGGGTGCGCTACCTGCATTCCAGCGCCGAGGATGCTGTTGCCAATCTGGTCAATGCACTCGACCACGTGGCAACACCGTTTCTAATGCCCTTTGCGGATGACGATGCGGTCTATGTTCTCGACGGCCTGCCGGTGGGCGATCTGTCCTCCCTGCCGCAGGATGTCATCGGTGTGCGACCGCGCACGATGATCTGGCGTGACGATGCGGGCGTGGCTGATGTCGTTACCGCCAATCTGGATGCAGACGGCCCTTCGGCGCGGATACAGCAGTATGTCGATACGACCGGCGGCAATAACGCGCTTTACTACAGTATTTTTCGCAGCCAGCTATTTGCAGGGGTCCTGAAGACTTTCAACGCGCACCATCCGACGCGGGGCGCCTATTGCGATTGGAGTTTCGTCGCCGCTTTCCTGTGTTGTGGCAAGGTGTTGCATGATCCGGCGCTGATCTATTGCTATGATCTCGGGCAATGGAACTCTGTGGCGACTTTGGAGACCTCGTTTGACACGCTGCTGCTTCAAGTCGGCTTGCCGGCAACGGCGCGCCATTATCATGAATTTCTGTTGTTTCTGGATCTGCATAGCCTGCTTGGCTGGCGCGGCTTGCCTTTTGCTCCCCATGACCGCGGTGACGGGCTGCAAGCCAATATCCGGTTCAATCTGCGGGTATTCTGCAATCGGGTGGCCCGTCAGCCAGATCTCTATCCGCAGGAGGTCAAGGATGCGGTGGTGGCGCTTGGCAATAGTACCGATCCGGAAACGCTCTTTGCGACGATCCTGCCGGTGGCCGACAGCCTGAGACCTGGTCTTGCCGGAGAGTATCGCCGGTATCGAGCCGTGCTTGATGACGTTTAGGCTCGCTGGCCATCGCGCGATCGCATCCGCTTTTCCACGCGGCGCAGGATGAGCGACAGGCCGATGGTGAGGATCAGATAAATATAGGCGACGATGGAATAGGTCTCGAAAAACCGGAAGGACCCGGAGGCATAGATCTTTCCGGCCTGGCTGATATCGGCGACACCCAGTACTGAAACCAGTGAGCTATCCTTGACCATGGCAACGAAATCATTGGAGAGCGGCGGGAAAATCACCCGGATGGCTTGAGGCAGTATCACCAGGCGAAACCGTTGCGCGCGGTTCAGCCCCAGCGATTTGGCCGCCTCGATCTGTCCCTTGTCGATGGATTCGATGCCGGCCCTGAAGATTTCGGCGATAAAGGCCGAATAACCGATGCAAAGCGCAAAAATCGCCCGCCACATCAGAGAGACATCGCGCACCTGAAGCGGTTCCAGCCAACCGGAGGAAACAAGCGGGGCGGTCAGGGTATTATAGAGCGCAACGAAGCCGGGCGCGCCGACGAAGGCCACGTAAAACAGCAGGACCAGGACCGGAATGCCCCTGACGATCTCGATATAGAACCGCGCGGCCTGGCGCAGCACGATGCTGTCGGCCATGCCTGCCAGCGCGATCAGCAGACCAAGCATGGAGGCGAGCGCAAAACCGGTCAGCGTGACGAAAACGGTGACGCCGATACCGCGGGATACCGTTTCGAACACCTGGGTATAGAGGTCGTTGACCGCGATGGTGATGGCCAGCGCCAGAGCCAGAAGGCCAAGCGCCACCAGCCACCAGGGAAAATCCTGCTTGCTACCGTTCGGAAGGGTCTGGAAGGCCATGGAAAGCTGCCTGGCCGTCAATCACCCAGCTTGTAATCGAGGAACCACTTCTTGTTCAGGGCGTCGAACGTGCCATCGGCCTTCAGGGCCGCGATGGCGGCATTGACCGGCTTGACCAGATCCGAACCCTTTGGGAAGATGAAGCCGAAATCCTCTGTCCCCAGCGGCTCGCCGACGATTTTCATGGCTCCGTTGGAGGCATCGACATAGCCTTTGCCTGCCGTGCTGTCGGTGAGCACCAAATCGACATCGCCGGTTTTCAAGGCTTGTACGGTCGCGCCGAAGGTTTCGAACAGTTTGATGCGTGGGTTCTGTTCGTTGCCGTCAAGCACTTCGTAGACCGCGGTGTAGAACGGGCTTGTGCCGGGCTGAGCGCCAATCAGGCCCTTATCGAAGGCCTTGAAGCTCTTGGCATCGGTAAAGCGGGCCTCATCGCCGCGCACCAGCATCAATTGCTGCGAGCGCATATAGGGATCGGAGAAATCGACCTTTTCCTTGCGGTCTTCCTTGATGGTGATGCCGGTCATGCCGATATTGTACTGGCCGTCGGCAACCGACTGGATCATCGCGTCCCAGGATGTGTTCTGATATTCGACCTTGAAATTCAACCGCTTGGCGATCTCGTTCATGGCGTCATATTCCCAGCCGATGGCCTTGCCGCTCTTCGGATCGACAAATTGTATCGGCGGATAGGCGTTTTCGGTCACGACGATCACCGTCTTGCCGCCGAGATCCGGCAGATCCGCAGCAAAGGCGGCGAAGGGGGCAAGCAAAAGAGCCGAAAGACCGGCGAGAACGGTGCGGCGCAAAGACATGAAAATAACTCCTGGACCATGTGGCGAGCGAACACTGTCACACATGATCCCTCCATTTCAAGGGACTTGAGGCCTTAACAGTCCTTCATCCCGGCTGCATCGTGCCGAAGGCGGAGACCAATGCGACAGCGGCAAGACCCATCCCACATTCCGCCAGCGTTCCGATTCGGATGGCGCGGATCGCGCTTGCCGGGCTGTGATGCATGCGCGGTACGAAGACGTAGCGGTTGATGATGGCGATTATCACCATGGTTGCAACGACACCGATCTTGAAGAGCAGCAATCTCTGATAGGGCATGCTGATATCGACAGCATGCGCGCCGACGATCAGCCAGGCGTTGAGTGCGCCACTGATCAAGGTCAGGGCAACGGCGACATGGCCTATGGTGGAAAACCGCATCAGTGCCGCCAGTGCCGGCGGCCTTGCGCGCTCATCCTGCATGGCCTGTAGCAACAGCACGACCGGCGGCAAGGCTCCGAGCCAGAGGCTGGCAGCCAGAAGATGCAGGCTGTGATTGACGAGATGCAGAAGGCCTGTCGCACCCGTCTCGGCAATCGCATGACCACTAAGGCTGAGGCTGATCAAGACCAAGGCGCCAAACAGCGTTACGACGATGCCGCGATGATGGCGAAAGATACAATAGGCCAGCAGGAGCGCGCCGGTGAGCCCTGCCTGTAGCCCGAGCGCCGCTCCGCTTCGCGTGGCCTGGAGCAGGTCGGCGACCAGGGTCGGCGTCACCGTTTGCCAGCCATCACCGAGCAAGGCTGCCTGGGCGGCGATCTTGCCGATGCCGGCAATCACCATGAGCGCGAGTGCGAGATGGAAAAATCTGGCCTGGCGGTGCTCGATATGCTTGGCAAGATCCTTGGCGACGGCAAGCAACAGAAAGCCATGCGCGCCCCAGAGGAAGAGCGCGCAGGTGTCGAACACCAGGCGGCAGAGGATGTTGACCTGTTCGGGTGTCACGGCTTGACGGTAAAGCTGGTCGTACCGTTCGACTTATGACCATCGACCGACAGAACATGCCATTCGACACTATAGGCACCAGGAGCCAGCGGCTCGCTGAGCGGAACGCTCAGGCCCTTGCCGTCCTTGCTGACCACGGCTTCACCGGTTTTGATCTTCTGTTGCTGCGGGCCGATGATATCGACGCCGGAAAATTTCGGCTCAAGCCCTTCGGTGAAGCTGAGATCGATGGTTTTCGGGGCGCTGGCAATGGTCGCCTTGTCCGCCGGGGCGACGCTGGCCAGATGAGCATGGGCAAAGGCTTGGCCTGCCAGGGCCAGGGCGCCGAAGAGGGCAAATGTGGAAAGTGTTCTGGATGTGACAGTCATGATCGTGTCCTTTGGTTTTGGGTGAGATGGATTGCAGGCGGCTTTCGATGCGCCGCCCTTTGAGTGTCGGTTTAGCTCAAGGCCCTTTTCAACGGTCTGATCCGGCGGATCAGCACCATATCGAGCAGGAGGACAGCCAGCAGCGCAGCGCCGGTCAGCGGAAACAGCAGGGAGGTGAGCAGCATGACGATCGCTCCGGTTTTCCAGAGGCGCATGTCGGCGGGATAGGCGGGGGCCATCAGCCGTGATGCGCCTTTCGGACGGCGTATCCACCACATGGCGATGCCGCTGACGCTGAGAAAGATCACCGCCAGGCAATAGACGGTGACGAGGATCAGGTTCCAAAGGCCGATTGTGCCCATGTGAAAGGAAACGCCGAGCGCCATCGTCTTGCCGGCGAGACCGTAGTTTTCATATTTGATATCGGCCAGGACCTTGCCGCTATAGCGATCGATATGCACGGTCCGGTCGGAGCGGGGATCGGTGCTGTCATTGCTCATGGTGTCGCGGGAAATGCTCCAGACGCCGCTTTCGTCCTTAGGAAAATTCAACTGAAAGCGATTGTTGAAGCCGATGGCCCGTGCATAGGCAATGACATTGTCCAGAGTCACGGTCTGTCCATCCGGCAGTCCGGCGTGACCGGCATGAGATCCGGACATCGGCATCGGTGCCTGTTCCAGCGTCCAGGGAACATCCTTGATGCTGCCATGGTTCATGGCGGCATGGGTCGCGTCGGACAGCGGGGCATCGCTCCATTTGCCGATCGGGAACGTGCTCCAGGCCTGGGTGAATTTTTCACCCCAGACGCCTGCCCAGCTCAAGCCCGAAACCAGAAAGACCAGAAGCAGGATCGAGGCGTAAAAGCCGATGGTGCGGTGCAGGGATTTCCACAGCTGGCGGCCTCTGTCGGTAAAACGGGGAATTAGCATCTGTGAGAACCGCTCGCCCTGACGCGGCCACCACATGTAAAGCCCGGTGATGACTAGCACGACACCGAAACCGGCGGCGATTTCGATCAGCCGGTCGCCGAGCGTGCCGATCAGCAGGTCGCTGTGAATGTTGTCGGCCAGGTCGTAGAGCCCGCTGCGGCGGCTCCACTGGCCCAGCACCTGCGCGTCATAGGGATTGACGGCGACCATCATCGACTCCTGGCCCCGATTGACCCGGAAAGCCGCGACACTTTCCGGTGTGGCTGGCGCGATATATTGGGCGATAACGCCTCCGGGAACGGCGGACAGTGCGGCATCTGCCTGTTGCGAGACAAGTGTCTGCGCAGATGTGGGGGTGACGGTGAAGGCCTTTTCTCCGTCGCGTCCGACCAGGGTGGCGCTCCACATCATGATCAGTCCTGTCACGGCCAGCACGATCAGGAAAGGGGCAACATAGAGCCCGGCATAGAAATGCCAGCGCCAGGCGGCAAAATAAAATCCTCTGGTTGAGGCTGCTACCGGCTTTTCGACCGGCAGGGATGTGATGGTGGACATGGTTGAAACCTTGGAAGAGTGCCTGATGGCTGGCTTGCTGGACATGCAATGGGCGGACATGCAAACGCATGTGATCCGGCAAAGCCCGCAAGGCCATAGGCGTGAATCTGATGGAGCAAAGCGTTAGCCGAAGAAAAAGCTGTTCGACCAAACCCTGTTGCCGACGATGGCCATACGTTCCTCGCTCTGCTGCAAGAGAGGCAGGGCGCAAGAGAGGCATGGCCGGATCAGATGTTAGCCAAGGGGTGGGGCGCGGGGCGCGCTATTGGGGGGAAAGATCCGGGCGATAACCGGTGCTTGAACAGGCGGACTTGCCGTTTCAAGGCTGGCTCTGGCCGCCACGCCAATCGTATCCGCTGGCATGGGCAACAGGATGGAGGCGCCGATACGGCAGGCTTCGCAGCCGCTTTGGGATAGATGTCCGTGCGGTTTGCCGTGATCCTCAGGTGTAAAGGAGGTTTGGCTGGAGATGCACAGGACCGGCAGAGAACCATCCGGCAGGGTATAGGCGGCAAATTCCGTCGGGATTTGCGGTGCTGCCAAGGCCTGAGGGGTTTTATGGGCAAAGCCGATGGCGACAACAGCGATCATGCACCAGACGTGCACCGCCATTCGCCATGTCATCTGCCCTGCGCGCATCCGCTTTCCCTTGATCGTGCCGGTTCTTTCGGACCGCCACAGCTTCATCAGCAGTAAGGGTGAGATCGCAATCTTTCAAGATCAATGTCTGGCAACGGCCCTGCGTCGCGTGGCCGCAGGGTTGTCCCTGTGCTGAGAGCGGTTGGAAACAAAAAAGGCGGCCCGAAGACCGCCTTTTTCAAAATGACTATGCCAGACTTATTCAGCCGAACCTTCGGCAGCCTTTGCAGCTTCGGCTTCAGCGGCAGCGGCAGCGGCCTTTTCGGCAGCTTCTGCTGCGGCCTTTTCAGCGGCCAGGGCCTGTGCTGCTGCAACCTTTTCGGCTTCCAGACGGGCCTTTTCCTCAGCCAGTGCGGCGCGTTCGGCGTCGTTCAGCTTGCGGGCGCGGGTGCCGGTGTTTTCAACGATACGGGCAGATTTGCCACGACGGTCGCGCAGGTAGTAGAGCTTGGCGCGACGAACCTTACCGCGACGAACCACTTCGACGCTTTCGACCAGCGGCGAATAGACCGGGAAAACGCGCTCGACGCCTTCGCCATAGGAAATCTTGCGAACGGTGAAGCTTTCGTTGATGCTGCCGCCGGAGCGGGCAATGCAAACGCCTTCATAGGCCTGTACGCGGGTACGGTTGCCTTCCGTGACGCGGACGTTGACGCGCAGCGTATCGCCAGGAGAAAATTCCGGCAGGGTGCGCTTGGCTTCGATCTTGGCGGCCTGTTCGGCTTCCAGCTGCTGAATGATGTTCATCGGTTTAACCTTTTCAAGTTCTTCTGAAACAGCCAGAGCGCTCATCCCTCATCCCTGGGTCATAGCCTCGGGATGACGCCTTGCGGCGGGAGCGGTTTCGCAGTTCTTTGTTTTCGGTCTTTTCAGTCTCGTTCACGGGATAACACCCGTTTCTGCGCCTGCCCTTATACCAATCGCTCCGGCTTGTCATCCCTTGACCCCAAGAATTTTGCTCGGGTGATCGGCTTGCGCGGGCCGCAGCCTGTTGCAATAACGGCGCAGGGGGAGCCATTCATGTCAATCGAAATCATCAGTCTGATGTTTGTCGCCGGGTTTTTCTCGGCGGTGGTCAATGCCATTGCTGGCGGCGGGACCTTCCTGACCTTCGGGGTGCTGACCCTTGTAGGCCTGCCATCGGTCACGGCCAATGCGACCTCTTCCATCATCCAGTTTCCCGGCTATATCACCTCGACACTCGCCTATCGGCGCGAAATCGCCGCCCATTGGAAAAGCGCTGCGCTGCTGTCGTTCATCTCAGCCGTGGGTTCGCTGATGGGCGCGTTGATCCTCATCTCCCTCTCCAATCCCACCTTCAGCCGCCTGGTGCCGTGGCTGTTGCTGATGGCAACGCTGGTGTTTGCGTTTGGCCCTCGGCTAAGACGCAAGGCCGATCAGCAGCACCCCGCCAACCTGCTCGGATTGCTGTTGCAAGGCATCACCTCCATCTATGGCGGATTTTTCGGGGCGGGCATGGGCATTATGATGCTGGCCTCGCTGCAATTTGCCAGCGGTGGTGATTACCACCATCTGAACGCGCTGAAGAACCTGCTGGCCATCGTCATCGCCGCCATTGCCATCCTGGTGTTTGCCACGGCTGGCGCGGTGTCGTGGCTGCATGCGGGCATCATGCTGCCTGCGGCGGCATTGGGTGGCTATGCTGGCGTGCACATGGCCAAACGTGCGCCGCAGACATTGCTGCGCTGGCTGGTGATCGCCGCTGGTCTGTCGCTGGCGATCTATTATTTTTTGAAAGGCTGATTGGCCGGGAATTGATTTTCCGGGTGCTGAGAGAGCAAATCTGGCCGCCGCTCGCGGGTTAGTGTCTCAGATTGCTCCTGGCGCCAGGCCTCGATGGCACCGTGATTGCCCGAGGTCAGCACCGATGGGATCTCGCGGCCCTCAAAGACTTGCGGGCGGGTATAATGTGGATGTTCCAGCAATCCGCCCTCGAAGCTTTCATGCAGGCCGGACAGGTCATTGCCCATCACGCCGGGGATGATGCGCACCACGGCATCCAGAAGCGTCAGGGCCGCAGGCTCTCCGCCTGAGAGAATATAATCGCCGATGGAGACTTCCTCCAGATTGCGAGCCTCGATGACCCGCTGATCGATACCTTCAAACCGTCCGCAGACGATCACCACGCCGCTACCGCCAGCGATGTCGCGGACTCGTTTCTGGGTGAGCGGCCTGCCCCGCGGGCTCATCAGCAGGCGGGGGCGGTCATCGTCCCCAAGGCTGTCGATGGCTCTGGCCAGCACATCCGGTTTCAGTACCATGCCTGCCCCGCCACCGGCGGGCGTGTCATCAACGCTGCGGTGCTTGTCACTGGCAAAATCGCGGATCTGCACCGCTTCCATGGCCCATTGGCCACGCTCCAGCGCCCGGCCTGCCAGCGACACGCCGAGATGCCCAGGAAACATCTCCGGGTAGAGCGTCAGCACCGTTGCCTGAAATGTCATATCAGCGACCGCCGCTCTTCGGCTTGCCATCGGCGCTGAACGGTTCCTCGCTCCCGTCGTCCTTCAGGCCCGCCGCCTCCGGGTCGATCAACAGCTTGCCTTCCTCCAGATCGATTTGAAGCACGGCAGCTTCGGAAAACGGCACAAGAACGGGGCGTTTTCCCGGTCCTTTTACTTCCAGCAGATCGCCTGCGCCGAAATCGAACACTGCCGTTACGGTGCCGTAGCTATTGCCTTCGGCATCCACCACCGCCAGACCCTCGAGGTCGGCATAATAGAATTCATCATCATCAAGTTCTTCATCGGGCAGCGCGCTGCGCTCGATAAACAGTTCCAGTCCGTTGATGGCTTCGGCGGCGTTGCGGTCATTGATGCCACGAAAACGCACCACGACAACGGTTTTGGCCTCACGAATATCCAGCACCTCAAAGACCCGGCCATCTGCGGCATGCAGTTTGCCGTAATCGCCCAGCGCCATCGGGTCGGCGGTGAAGGACTTCACCCGCACTTCGCCACGCAGGCCCTGGGCGGCACCGATAACGGCCATCAGCACGGGATTTTCAAGCTTGGTCATGGCGGATGCAGGTCCTTGGCGAAAGTCGGGGGCTGTTTGAAATTGGGTAGAAGCGAAAGAAGGATAAACGACAAACGGGCGACATGAAACCATGCCGCCCGTCGGTCAAATCATTTCAAACCGATTATTCAGCGGCTTCGGCAGTCGCAGCAGCCAGGGCATCAGCCTTCTGCTTCTTTTCAGCCAGACGCTCAACAGCGCGCTTGCCGGGCTTTGCCTTTTCAGGGTTGCTGCGTGCAGCGCGTTCAGCCAGGCCAGCTTCTGCAAGGAACTTCAGAACGCGGTCGGTCGGCTGTGCGCCCTTGGCAATCCATTCCTTGATACGGTCAGCGTTCAGTTCAACGCGCTTTTCATTGTCCTTGCCGAGCATTGGGTTCCAGGAACCAACCTTTTCCAGGAAACGGCCATCGCGTGGGCTGCGGGCATCGGCGATAACGATCTGGTAGTAAGGACGCTTCTTGGAACCGCCGCGGGCGAGACGAATCTTGAGGGACATGGGTATACTCCTTGGTTTTTAACCGGCGCGGTCTGTTGCGTCCGGTGTGTTGTTGAGGCCGCCGTCAGGCGGTCTGTTCCGTTTGACTGCTATGTTCAGCCGCAATGGCTTCATGATGCCGGATAACTTCCTTGATGATGAAATTCAGGAAAGTCTCGGCAAAATCCGGGTCGAGTTGAGCGTCCTTGGCAAGCTGCCGCAAACGTCCGATCTGGTATTCTTCCCGCGCCGGATCGGCGGACGGAAGGTCGTATTTGGCTTTCAGCACGCCCACTGCCTGCGTGCAGCGGAAGCGTTCGGCCAGCATATGCACCAGTGCCGCGTCGATATTGTCAATCGACTGGCGGTAACCGGCCAGTTCCTGTCTGATGGTGGTATCAAACACGGGATGGGACATTGGCAGCTATCCTCACTTCTTCTTTGGGAGACCGGGAAGGCCGGGAAAGCCTCCACCAAGACCGGGCAATTTTCCACCACCCAGACCGGGAAGTCCGCCACCCATTCCACCTGCCAGGCCACCAAGGCCCGGCGGCGGCTTGATACCAGCGGCTTCAGCCTGGCGCGCCAAGGCTTCCAGCTGCTTGGGGTCCATGGAGCTGAGATCCGGCATACCGCCCATCCCCCCCATTCCGCCCATGCCCATCTTTCCGGCGAGGCCGCCCATCAGCTGCTTCATCATGCCGCCGCCCTTCTTGCCGCCCATCATTTTCATCATGTCGGCCATCTGGCGGTGCATTTTCAAAAGCTTGTTGATCTCGGAGGCATCGGTGCCGGAACCCTTGGCAATGCGCTTCTTGCGGGAATGCTTAAGGATATCGGGATTGGTGCGCTCGGCCTTGGTCATCGACGAGATGATGGCAATCTGGCGGCCAAACATCTTGTCGTCCATGCCTGACGCCGCCATCTTGTCCTTCATTCCGGCCATGCCGGGCATCAGGCCCATGATGCCGCCCATGCCGCCCATTTTCTGCATCTGGCGCAGCTGGTCGGCCAGGTCATCGAGGTCGAACTTGCCCTTGGCCATCTTGGCGGCCATGGCGGCGGCCTTTTCGGCATCGATATTTTCGGCGGCCTTTTCGACCAGCGAAACGATGTCGCCCATGCCGAGAATACGGTCGGCGATCCGGCGTGGATGGAATTCATCCAGTTCCGTCATCTTTTCGCCAACGCCGATCAGCTTGATCGGCTTGCCGGTGATGGCACGCATCGACAGGGCAGCACCGCCACGGCCATCGCCGTCCATGCGGGTCAGAACCAGGCCAGTAATACCGACCCGCTCATCGAAATTGCGGGCGAGATTGACGGCGTCCTGACCGGTTAGCGCATCGGCGACCAGCAGGATTTCGTGCGGCTTGGCATTCTTCTTGATGTCGGCCATTTCGACCATCAAGGGCTCGTCGATGTGTGTGCGGCCTGCGGTGTCGAGAATGACCACGTCATGGCCGCCCAGCTTGGCGGCCTGCACGGCACGGCTGGCAATATCGGTCGGTGACTGGCCGGCAATGATCGGCAGTGTATCGACGCCGGTCTGCACGCCCAATTGCCGCAACTGTTCCTGGGCGGCGGGACGGCGGGTGTCCAGCGAGGCCATCAGGACTTTCTTGCGATCGCGGTCGGTCAACCGCTTGGCGATCTTGCCGGTCGTGGTGGTTTTACCGGAGCCCTGGAGGCCGACCATCATGATCACGACGGGTGCCGGGGCGTGCAGGTCGATGGAAACGCCTTCGGCGCCCAGCATGTCGACCAATTCGTCATGGACGATCTTGACCACCATCTGGCCGGGCTTGATGGCTTTCAAAACGGCGGCACCAACCGCCTTTTCCCGCACTTTGTCGGTAAAGCTGCGCACCACTTCCAACGCGACGTCGGCTTCCAGCAGGGCGCGGCGAACCTCCCGCAGGGCGGCGGAAACATCGGCTTCCGACAACGCGCCACGGCCGGTCAGTCCATTCAAGATGGAGCCAAGGCGGTCCTGCAGGTTCTCAAACATCGCATCATCCTCATGGGTTGGGTTGCCCCAAACCTCGGGTTTTCCTGTGCCAAAAACAAGACGCAAAGCCAAAAATCACCCGAGGGCGCATCGCGCTGTCGGGTGTTGACCTCCGGGAACTCTTTATACCTTTACGGGTCCCGGTCGGCGGCTCGGAGTCATGTCTCGTCGCAGATTTGGGAGGGGTAAACAGCAAAATGCCGCAGGAGTCAAGAATGCTTTGCCTTGAGCAGTGCGGGGGAGGGCCTTGGTGTCTTACTGTTTTGCATAACGCTCGCTGTACTCGGCCTCATAGAAGGCCAGCCTGTCATGCCATTGCATAATCGACTGGCCATCTCCGCCTGCATTTGCCTGGTTTGCGAGTTTCTGAACCCATTGTCCGGCCTCCTGCGAGAATTCGTAGACGGTAAGGCCGTGTTGCTCGAGAACCTTTTGCGGGTCGACGCCGAATTTAACAGCCGCTTGCAGGTGGCCTTGAACTCTCGCATAGTCTTCAAAGGTCGCAAGCTTGCCTTTCTGTGCCACTTGCATCGGGGCTTTGGCAAAGCGACCGCTGTTGGGATTGGCAAATGCCTCTCCATAGAGACGGGAGAATTCGCGTTGCGGATCGGGCGATTCTTTCCATGCCTTGGTAAAGCCGGCATCGATTTCCTGAAATTGGGCATCGGTCACGCCCAGTATGTTCTCAACCTCGCTTTTGTCCATAGTGTTGGCGATACGGGCGTTGGCTGCTGCCCATTCTTCAAAGGTCACGCCATGAATGGGGGCTGGGATATCTTGCGCCGAGGCTGGCAGGGCAGACGCAAAAGCCAAGGACGTGATCAGAACAGCTATTTTTATCAAATACATACATATGTCCTATTTGCCAAAAAACGGTTGTAATCCATATCTAGCGTTTATCAGGGAAAAGTGGAGCCGGTTTTCTCGAAAAGATAAATGAAAACAAGAGCACCGAGAGTCTCTCGGTTATTGTGACTTCCTGGGGAGTCATCGATTTTAACAATTGAAGATGTCATGATAAAAAATCCCTATTATCGCGGTCCGGTTTCCGACCATTTTGATGGAACCCGTTTTTTCAATCCTGGCGGTATCGTGCCCTTCGGCTTTACCTCCGTCATGCGCTGGAAGCTCAAAGGTCAGCGTGCTCGCTGGCCCAAGCAGGTCGAGTTGCCGGAAGGGCAGGCTCGGCCTCTGCCGCGTGTCGAGGGCAAGGATCTGCGGGTCACCATGATCGGCCATGCCTCGATGCTGATCCAGGTCGGTGGACTCAATATTCTGACAGATCCTGTCTGGTCCGACCGGGCCAGTCCGGTGGCATTTGCCGGACCGAAGCGAGCGATCGCGCCGGGAATTCGGCTGAACGACCTGCCGTCCATCGATGTGGTATTGATCACCCATAATCATTACGATCATCTCGACGGAAGGACGCTTGCGCGCCTGCATCACGCATTTGCGCCGCATTTCGTTACGCCATTGGGCAATGATGTCACCATTCGCCGCGCCGTGCCTCTGGCCCATGTCAGCGTGCTGGACTGGGGGCAGCATCTGGTGGTCAGCGCCGATGTCCGTGTCACCGCAGAACCCTGCCATCACTGGTCGGCGCGGGGGGCAAGGGATCGGCGCATGGCGCTGTGGGCGGCCTTTGTGCTCGAAACGCCGGCCGGCAAGATCTATCATATTGGCGATACTGGCTTTCACGAGGGCATCAATTACCGGGCAGCGGCCCGGAAATATGGCGGTTTCCGGCTGGCTAACCTACCGATCGGCGCCTATGAGCCGCGCTGGTTCATGCGCGGCCAGCATCAGAACCCCCAGGAAGCGGTGGAGGGGTTTACGCTCTGCAATGCCTCTTTTGCCGTTGGCCATCATTTCGGAACGTTTCAACTGACCGACGAGCCGATCACGGAGCCGGTGGACCATCTGGCCGCCGCGTTGGAAGCGGCGGGTATTGCGCCCGAACGGTTCCGGCCTTTGCAGGCTGGCCAGGTGTTTGATGTGCCTGCCGGTTGATCCCGCTGCCACTGGTAATTCCAGTGAAATTGCGCCATATAGCGCTCAACAACCGCAGGACAGGAAGGCTATGGGCAATCGGGTCGAATTCGCGAAGATGAACGGGCTTGGCAACAAGATCCTGGTCGTCGACATGCGCGGCCGCGCCGACCGCGTCACGCCGCAGGCGGCCATTGCGCTGGCGGGTGATGCTGAAACCCATTTCGACCAGATCATGGCGATCCACGATCCCAAGCTGGCGGGTACCTTCGCCTATATCGACATTATCAATTGCGATGGCACGCTGGCGCAGGCCTGCGGCAACGGCACACGCTGCGTGGTGCAGGCCCTGTCGGCGGAAACCGGCTTGAAGGCTTTCACCTTCCAGACGCTGGCTGGCATTCTCAACGCCGTCGAGCATGAAGATGGCACGGTGTCCGTCGATATGGGCTCACCTGTGTTCGACTGGAACCGCATCCCGCTGTCGGAAGAGTTTCACGATACCAGCCGGATCGAATTGCAGATCGGGCCGATTGATGCGCCGGTGCTGCATTCGCCTGCCGTGATGTCGATGGGCAATCCGCATGCGGTATTCTGGGTGGACCGTGACCCGATGTCCTATGATCTGGAACGGTTCGGGCCGCTGCTCGAAAACCATCCGCTGTTTCCTGAAAAGGCCAATATTACATTGGCGCAGGTCACATCCAAGACCGCGATGACCACCCGTACCTGGGAGCGCGGCGCCGGGCTGACGCTGGCCTGCGGTTCCGCTGCTTGTGCCGCCGGGGTTTCCGCAGCCCGCACCGGGCGCACCGAGCGCAAAGTGACGATCACCGTCGCCTCCAGCCCCAATCGCCAGGCCCTCGACATCGAATGGCGCGAGCGTGACGGGCATGTGATCATGACGGGTGCGGCAGAATGGGAATGGGCTGGACAGCTCGATCCGCAGACCGGCGCCTGGCAGCGCGAGCAGCAGGCGGGCCACGAGGCCTCGGTCTCGTGAGCGACATAAACGTCATCACCTTCGGCTGCCGCCTCAATACCTACGAATCGGAAGTGATGAAGGCGGAGGCCGAAAAGGCGGGCCTTGACCAGACTATTCTGGTCAATACCTGTGCGGTGACGGGCGAGGCGGTGCGTCAGGCCCGCCAGGCCATCCGCCGCGCCCGGCGTGAAAACCCGCAGGCGCGGATTATCGTGACCGGCTGTGCCGCCCAGACCGACGCCGCAGGCTTTGCCGCCATGCCGGAAGTGGATCTTGTGCTGGGCAATGAGGAAAAGCTGAAGGCTGAACATTACCGCGCTTTGCCTGACTTCGGGGTGGCTGCGGCGGAAAAGCTGCGGGTCAACGATATCATGAGCGTGACAGAGACCGCGCCGCAAATGGTCAGCCATATAGACGGCCATGTGCGTGGTTTCCTTCAGGTGCAGAACGGCTGCGACCATCGCTGCACCTTCTGCATCATCCCCTATGGACGGGGCAATTCGCGCTCCGTGCCGATGGGGGCCGTGGTGGAACAGGCCCGCAAGCTGGTGGAAAACGGCTACCGCGAAGTGGTGCTGACCGGCGTGGATGCCACCAGCTACGGCGCCGATCTGCCCGGCCAGCCCAGCCTGGGCCTGCTGGCAAAAACGCTGTTGAAACAGGTGCCTGACATTCTGCGTCTGCGGCTGTCCTCCATCGATAGTATTGAGGTTGACCGCCACTTGATCGACCTGATCGCCGAAGAGCCGCGCTTCATGCCGCATCTGCATCTGTCGTTGCAGCATGGTGACGACATGATCCTGAAGCGGATGAAGCGCCGCCATTCACGGGCGGATGCCTTGGGGTTTGCGACACAGGTCCGCGCCCTGCGGCCCGATTTCAGCTTTGGTGCTGATATGATTGCCGGGTTCCCGACCGAAACCGAGGAGATGGCGGCAAATTCCGCTCGTCTGGCGCAAGAGATCGGCATCGCCCATCTGCATGTCTTTCCTTATAGCCCAAGGCCCGGCACACCGGCTGCCCGAATGCCGCAACTGGACCGCGCTTTGGTGAAAGCGCGTGCTGCCAGCCTTCGTGCAGTTGCCGAACAGCTGCATCATGCCCATCTTGAACACATGGTCGGCTCACAGCAAAAGCTGCTGGTGGAGCGCAACGAAATGGCGCATACGCAGGACTTCACCCTCGTGGCCGCTCCGGGTCATCTGCCGGGTGCCCTTGTGGATGCGGTGATCGGCGGTCACAATGGACGTCACCTGATTATTGAACAGTCAGCCGCCGCTGCGGCCTGAACGTCGAAAAGCAAAGAACATCATGGCGCTTGGATTCATCAAAAAAGTCTTCACCTTTGGCAAGGACAAGCCAAGCGAAACAGGTGTAGATGCCGGGCTTTCCGCCGAGGAAAAAGCCGCCATTGCCGCCGAGAGCGAGCCGCATGACCGTGTGGAGCAATTGCCGCTGGCCGAAGATCCTGTTCTGGCCGAGGAAGTCGAGACGGCAGGCGGGCCTTCCGATGATCTGGTCGAAGATCAGGCTGATGAAGATGATGTGACGGCGGAGGATCTGAGCCTCTTGCCGCTGTCGCTGCTGGAAGCCGAAGAGGCTGCTGACGAGCACCCCTCTGATGACGCGACGCCGTCTTTCGATGAATTGCTCGACGAGGCGGAAGACGCTTCGCCCGGCACTGAGATCGCGCTGCCGAAGGGTTTTTCGACCGTGGTCGAGCCGCAGCCTGAGCCGGAAACCCCTGAGGTGAAACAGAGCTGGTTCCAGCGCCTGAAAGCCGGGCTGTTTCGCACCTCCTCGCAGCTCACCGGCCAGATCTCAGCGCTGTTCACCAAGCGCAAGCTGGACGAAGAGACTCTGGAAGAGCTGGAGGATCTGCTGATCCAGGCCGATCTCGGCGTCGAGACTGCCATGCGTGTCACCGGCACCCTGTCGTCTGAGCGCTATGGCAAGGATGTGACTGGTGAGGACGTGACGCGCATCATGGCGGCTGAAATCGTCAAGGTGTTGAAGCCGGTGGCCAAGCCATTGGCGCTGGACCTTAACCACAAGCCGCATGTCATTCTCGTCGTCGGCGTCAACGGCACGGGCAAGACCACGACCATCGGCAAGCTTGCCGCCAAATTGTCCGGCTCCGGGCTAAAGGTCATGCTGGCAGCGGGTGATACGTTCCGTGCCGCCGCCATCGAGCAGCTGAAGATTTGGGCGGATCGCACCGGATCGACCTTTATCGGCACCAAGCTTGGCGCCGATGCAGCGGGGCTGGCCTATGATGCTTTCGAAAAGGCCAGGGCGGAAAAATCCGACGTGCTGATCATCGATACGGCAGGCCGGTTGCAGAACAAGACCGAGTTGATGGACGAGCTGGAAAAGATCGTTCGGGTTCTCTCCAAGCTCGACCCGGATGCGCCGCATACGGTGTTGCAGACGCTGGATGCCACCACCGGCCAGAACGCCATGAACCAGGTGGAAATTTTCCGCAATGTCGCCGGTGTCAACGGCCTGATCATGACCAAGCTGGATGGCACAGCGCGCGGCGGTATTCTGGTCGCCATCGCCGCCAAGCACAAATTGCCGGTCTATTTCATTGGCGTTGGCGAAGGCGTGGATGATCTCGAACCCTTCGAGGCCGAGGATTTTGCCCGCGCCATTGCCGGTTTTGGCCCCTCAAGCTAAAGCGCCCATCTTTAAATTCGACGCAATTTCGTATTAACCGCAAAACTAAGCCCGAAGAGCAAAGCAGGATACCATGACAGCAGGAAACGCAGACCAGCAACCGAGTGCGGCAGAACAGCATCACCCCTTGCTGAAGCTGGCCTTGGAGCTTGGGCCGCTGCTGGTGTTCTTCTTCGGCAATCTGCGCGGCGAATGGCTGGCGGCGCATTTTCCGGCCCTGACCGCCATCGGCGGGCCGCTGTTGATTGCGACGGCGCTGTTCATGGTCGCCACCGTGCTGGCGCTTGTTGTGTCCAAGATCGTCTTCAAGCACTTGCCGATCATGCCTTTCGTATCCGGCGTGGTGGTGCTGGTGTTCGGATCGCTGTCGATCTGGCTCCAAGACGACACATTCATCAAGATGAAGCCGACCATCGTTAACGCGCTGTTCGGCTTGGTGCTGCTTGGCGGATTGCTGTTTGGCAAATCCTTGCTCGGCTATGTTTTTAATGCGGCTTTCCAGCTTGATGACGAGGGCTGGCGCAAGCTGACGCTGCGCTGGGGTATTTTCTTCCTGTTCCTCGCGGTGCTGAACGAGGTGGTCTGGCGCAATTTCACCAATGATGTCTGGGTGAATTTCAAGGTCTGGGGAACGATGCCCATTACCATTCTGTTCACGCTGGCGCAGATGCCGCTGATCATGCGCCATTCTCTGGAAAACAAAGCGGAAGAGGGCGGCAAGTGACGGCTGTGGCGGGATCGCCGAAAACCCATCATGCCGCCTCGTTCTGGCTGGTCGTTCCCGTCATCATTCTGGCCGTACAGATCTTGGCCGAGCATTTTATGGGCCGGATCTGGATCTGCTCCTGCGGCTATGTGAAACTGTTCGAGGCGGGCGTGAATACGCCCGGCAATTCCCAACACCTGGCGGATTGGTACACGCCCTCGCATATCATCCACGGATTCCTGTTTTACGGTCTCGGCTGGCTGGTGCTGCGGCGGGGGTCGTTTGGTCAGCGGCTGACGCTGGCCACTCTGATTGAGGCGGGCTGGGAATTGCTGGAAAATTCCCCAATCATCATCAACCGTTACCGCGCCGCCACCATGGCTGTTGGCTATGAGGGTGACAGCATCCTGAATTCGGCGATGGATACCGTGTTCATGGCACTCGGCTTCATCTTCGCGTCCCGCGCGCCGATCTGGCTGACGATTGTCGTTGCAATGTTTTTCGAGTTGCTGACGGGGTATCTGATCCGGGACAATCTGACTCTGAATGTCATCATGCTGGTCTGGCCGGTGGATGCGATCAAGGCCTGGCAGGCGGCTCTGTAATGGCTTTGACGGCAAGTGCCCTGTCGATAGCCGGGTAAAGACCGTTTTCTATCGATTGCGCATCAAAAGGCCCGACCCGCTTGTAAACAATCGTGCCATCCGGCGCGACGAGATAGCTTTCCGGGATACCGTAGACGCCCCAGTCAATTGCCGCCTTGCCGTTCGGGTCGATGCCGATGGCTTTGTAGGGATTGCCAAGCTCGCCCAAAAACCTCAGCGCGTTGTCGCTCTTGTCCTTGTAGTTGATGGCGACGATCTGGATGCGGGGGTCATTGCTCAGCTGTTTCAGCAGCGGATGCTCATCCCGGCAGGGCACACACCAGGACGCAAACACATTGACCAGCGTGAGCTTGCCCGTGATGGCGGAAGAGGTCAGCGCCGGCAGGTTGGAGCCTTCCAGCGGTGGCAGGTTCAGGGTGGGCGCCTTGGTGCCGATCAGCGCGGAGGGAATATCGCTGACATTCTTGCCGTTGAAATCCTGATCATAGAGCATCTTGCCCGCTGTTCCCGCGATCAGCGCGAAAACCGCAAGCGGAATGGCCGCCAGCAGGTAACGGGAGAGCCCGCGCTTTTCAGCGGTTTCCAGCCTGTCCTCAGCCATCAGAGCGCCTTTTCTGTCGATGTGTCGGAGCGGCGGCGGATGCCTGCCGCCTCCAGCGCCTTCAACTCTTTCTGACGCGCGCGGCCCTCCAGCCAGATCCAGATAACCATGAACAGAATGGCGGCCGCGGTCAGCCCGTAGGCGGTGCCGATATAGAAGGCATATTTCATGATGCGCTCTCCTGCGAGGCGACCCGGGCGGCAAGCCGTCGCTGGGCCATGATTCGCCGCCGCCAGATCTCGTTGCGCATCGCCATCAGATGCAGGGTGAAGAACAGCAGCGTGAAGGCTACGGCCATGACCAGCAAGGGCCGCAGAAACTCCGGATCGACACTTGGGCCGCCAAGCTTGAGGATGCTGGCCGGCTGGTGCAGCGTATTCCACCATTCCACGGAAAATTTGATGATCGGAATATTGACGAAGCCGACCAGGATCAGCACCGAACTGATCCGCGCCGATTTCGACGGATCGTCCATGGCTCGGTTGAGGGCGATCAGGCCCAGATACATCAGGAACAGAATGAACACCGAAGTCAGGCGGGCATCGCCCCAGGCCCACCATGTTCCCCACATTGGCCTGCCCCAGAGCGAGCCGGTGACCAGCGCAATGAAGGTAAAGGCCGCTCCCAGCGGGGCCGCGGCCCGATGGCTGACATCGGCCAGCGGATGACGCCAGACCAGCGTGCCGATGGCGGAGACCGCCATCACCGAATAGCACATCATCGCCAGCCAGGCCGAGGGTACATGGATATACATGATCCGCACCGTATCGCCCTGCTGATAATCGCCCTCGGTGGTGAAGGCGAGCGTCAGGCCGATGGCCAGCAGAATAATGGTTGTTCCCGCCATCCACGGCAGGACACGTGCCACCAGCGCCAGAAACCGGGTCGGATTGGCCAGTGCGTTTAATCGGGCAGTGAGCTTGGTCGAAGCAAGGCTGTTGTCGGTCATGCTGCTTTCTACCCTGAGGATGGTGTTGCTGCAATTGATCGCAATCAATTGCAGGAGGTCAAGAATGATCAATCCGCTGTGTTTCTGAGCGCCAATGCTGCTGCCGATGGGCCTATGACCGCGAAGAATAAAGTCAGTGCGGATAGAAACAGAAAAGGCGGCAGGAAAGGGGCTGGGTCTTCCACAGCCGCATAGGAAGCACTCACACCGAAAATCAGCACCGGAATGGCCAGCGGCAGAACCAGGATCGATACCAACAGCCCACCCCGCGGCAGGGCCACGGCAACCGCCGCTCCGGCAGCGCCAATGAAGGTCAGCGCGGGAGAGCCGACCAGCAGCGTCAGCATCACTGCCCCGATGGCCATTTCGCTCATATTCATGAACAGACCCAGCAGCGGCGAAGCGATCACCAGCGGCAGGCTGGTCGCCGTCCAATGGGCCAGGCATTTGACGAAGACGGTCAGCACCAGCGGTGTTTCCTGCATGAGCAGCAGATCCAGCGAACCGTCATCCCGGTCGGCCTGAAACAGCCGGTCGAGGCCGAGCAGCGCTGACAGCAGCGCGCCGATCCAGACAATGGCAGGACCGATTCGGGCCAGCAGGTTCATATCCGGACCGACGCCAAAGGGAATCACTGCCACCACGGTCAGGAAGAACAGCACGCCGATCAGTGCGCCGCCGCCCGCCCTGACCGACAGTTTCAAGTCGCGCAGGAATAAAGCGATCACGCCGCATCCTCCAGATAGCCGTAGTCGAAGCCCTTCATTTCCAACAGATTCGGGTTGTCCAGCCCCAAGGGCTGGTGGGTGGCGGCCAGCACCATGCCGCCGTGGGCCAGATGAGCGCGGATCAGGCTTGAAAACATTTCATCAGCTTTGACGTCCAGTGCGGCGGTCGGCTCATCGAGAATCCAGATCGGGCGGTAGGAGACCAGCAACCGGGCCATGGCGAAGCGCCGCTGCTGCCCGGCAGACAGATAGCCATAGGGCAGGTGGGTAATACCACCCAGTCCAACCTGATCGGCGGCCTCTTCGATGGAGATGCCTGCACCGCCTTGGGCCTGTCCGAGAAATGCCTTCCAGAACTCCAGATTTTCGGCCACTGTCAGTTCCGCCTTCATGCCGTTGCGATGGCCGAGGTAATGGCTGACCTCGCGGGGCGGCCGTGGCTCGGTGCCGGGTGATTCGAACAGGACGGAGCCACGCTCTGGCCGGATGAAGCCGGCGATGACCCGCAGCAAGGTGGATTTTCCCGATCCGTTGCGACCGGTCAGGATCAGCGCTTCGCCGGATGACAGCGTGAAGGAGATGTTGCGAAACAACAGATCCTCGCCGCGTTTTGCGGCCAGTTCCAGGGCATTTAGCCGGGTGATTTCCCCTTTGTTTAGCAAAGCTTATCGCCTTTAAAAAATTGTGCCATTTGGCCTTCTACACTCTGGAACAGTTCTTGGAAATTCTCTATAAGACCTGCAACCACGCCAGCGACCGGCGTGTCCATCATCCTAGCGCCGAACTTGAATGTTGCGTAAAGCGATTTTCACGGGCGGACAGCGGAAATGGTCGCACCCGCATCCTGATGTGCATGTAGTGCATAGGCGTCCGCACGTATGTGTTGGCTATCAGTATCAGCGGGGTTCTATCCGTGTCCAAATCGCTTGACAGTTTCAATTGCCGGTCGACGCTTTCCGTCGATGGCAAGGATTATGTCTATTACAGTATCCCCAAGGCCGAGGCCAATGGCCTGACCGGCGTTTCCAAGCTGCCCTATTCCATGAAGGTGCTGCTGGAAAACCTACTGCGCAACGAAGACGGCCGCTCCGTCACCAAGGCCGACATTGAAAACGTCGCCGCCTGGCTCGTTGACAAGGGCACGGCTGAAAACGAAATAGCCTATCGTCCGGCCCGCGTGCTGATGCAGGACTTCACCGGCGTTCCCGCCGTGGTCGATCTGGCCGCCATGCGCGATGCCATGGTGTCACTGGGTGGCGATCCGGAAAAGATCAACCCGCTGGTTCCCGTCGACCTCGTCATCGACCACTCGGTCATCGTCGATGAATTCGGTACGCCAACCGCTTTTGCCCGTAACGTTGAGCTGGAATATGAGCGCAACGGCGAGCGTTACCGCTTCCTCAAGTGGGGCCAGCAGGCGTTCAAAAACTTCCGCGTTGTTCCTCCGGGCACTGGCATCTGTCACCAGGTCAATCTCGAATATCTCGGCCAGACCGTTTGGACCAAGGACGAAGACGGCGAAACCACTGCCTATCCGGACACCTGCGTTGGCACCGATTCGCATACCACGATGATCAACGGTCTGGGCGTTCTGGGCTGGGGCGTTGGCGGTATCGAAGCCGAAGCGGCCATGCTTGGCCAGCCGGTTTCCATGCTGCTGCCTGAGGTCATCGGCTTTAAGCTGACCGGCAAGGTCAAGGAAGGCGTCACCGCCACCGACCTCGTGCTGACCGTTGTGCAGATGCTGCGCAAGAAGGGCGTTGTGTCCAAATTCGTTGAATTCTTCGGCCCCGGCCTGGATTCGATGTCTTTGGCCGACCGCGCCACCATTGGCAACATGGGCCCGGAATATGGCGCGACCTGCGGCTTCTTCCCGGTTGACGGCGAAACCATCAACTACCTGACGATGTCGGGCCGCACCAAGGACCGGATTGCACTGGTCGAAGCCTATTCCAAGGCGCAGGGCATGTGGCGCGACGGCGACGGTTCCGAACTGGTGTTCACCGACACGTTGGAACTCGACCTCGGCGACGTTGTGCCGTCGATGGCGGGTCCAAAGCGTCCGGAAGGCCGTCTGGCCTTGGAAACGATTGCGCCAAACTTCGCAACGGCGCTGGAAGGCGACTACAAGAAGCCTGGCCAGCTGACCAATCGCTACGCTGTTGAAGGCACTGACTTCGACCTCGGTCATGGCGATGTGGCCATTGCCGCTATCACCTCCTGCACCAACACCTCCAACCCGAGCGTGTTGATTGCTGCTGGCCTTCTGGCCCGTAATGCTGTTGCCAAGGGTCTGAAGTCCAAGCCCTGGGTCAAGACCTCGCTGGCACCTGGAAGCCAGGTTGTTGGTGAATACCTGTCCAAGTCTGGCCTGCAGGTTTCTCTGGATGCACTCGGCTTCAACCTCGTTGGTTTCGGCTGCACCACCTGCATCGGCAACTCTGGCCCGCTGCCAGCGCCGATCTCCAAGACCATCAACGACAAGGGCCTGATCACCGCAGGCGTTCTGTCGGGCAACCGTAACTTCGAAGGCCGTATCTCGCCGGACGTTCAGGCCAACTACCTGGCATCTCCGCCGCTGGTTGTTGCTTACGCGCTGGCCGGTTCGGTCCAGAAGGACCTGACCACGGAGCCTTTGGGCGAAGACCAGGACGGCAATCCGGTGTTCCTCCGGGATATCTGGCCGACCTCGAAGGAAATCCAGGAATTCATCCTGAAATACGTCACCCGCGAACTGTACGAAAGCAAGTATGCCGACGTGTTCAAGGGTGATGAAAACTGGCAGGCCGTTCAGATTCCGGCTGGCCAGACCTATGCCTGGGACGACAACTCGACCTATGTGCAGAACCCGCCTTACTTCGTGGGCATGGGCAAGAGTGGTTCCGGTCTCAAGAACATCACCAACGCGCGCGTTCTTGGCCTGTTTGGTGACAAGATCACCACCGACCATATCTCGCCGGCTGGCTCCATCAAGGCGGCGTCGCCTGCTGGCGCCTATCTGTTGGACCATGGCGTTGGCGTGGCGGACTTCAACCAGTACGGTACCCGTCGCGGCAATCACGAAGTGATGATGCGCGGTACCTTCGCCAATATCCGTATCCGCAACCACATGCTCGGTCCGAACGGCAAGGAAGGTGGCTACACCATCCATTATCCGTCCAAGGAAGAGATGTCGATTTACGATGCGGCTATGCAGTACAAGGCCGAGGGCGTTCCGCTGGTGATCTTTGCTGGCGTGGAATACGGTAACGGTTCCTCGCGTGACTGGGCTGCTAAGGGTACCAACCTGCTCGGCGTGCGCGCCGTGATTGCCCAGTCGTTCGAGCGTATCCACCGCTCCAACCTGGTCGGCATGGGCATCGTTCCTTTCTGCTTCGAGGACGGCACCACCTGGGCCAGCCTCAACCTGAAGGGCGACGAAACCGTGACGATCGAAGGCCTCGAAGGCGAGATCAAGCCACGCGAGAAGAAGATCGCCAAGATCACCTATGCCGATGGCACAGTGAAGGATCTGCCGCTGATCTGCCGCATCGATACGCTTGACGAAGTGACCTACGTGAATAACGGCGGCATCTTGCAGACCGTTCTGCGCGATCTGGCCGCTTAATCCTGTCGATTCCCACTGAAAATAACAGCCGCTGGCGCAAATGCCGGCGGCTTTTTTGTTTTCTCTTCACTTCAAGGTTGCTCTCACCCCAACGTGACTTGGTGTTGAAGCGGGTCCTGTTTATCTTCTCAATCCATGAGCAGGCTGATCGGCGGCTTGGCGATGCTTAGGACCAGGTTCATGTGACCGGTTTAAACTGCTTTGACATGTTTATGCAGTATAGACAGCGTAAGCCGGGCTGGCTGCAAGGGGGCGCTCCGAAAAGGATCGTTCGGCACTTTGAGACGCCATGGTATTGTGGCGGGCTTACTGCATAATTCTTTAAACCGGAATCGGTTTAAAGGGAAAATTATGCAGCAGATATAAAGAGCTACAGCGAACCTTTGTGCGCCATATATGGCGCACGGCGCTGTAGAGGAGTTGACTAAAGGGGAGGGTTGAAGAATGGGGCAGTATCGATGGTTTCGATGAAGGTTACGGCAATTCCTGGGAAAGGCCTCCTTGTGGGCCTGATGATGTGCTTGGCAGCTGCCTCAGTCGTCAAGGCTGAGGATGTGCATTCGCCGAAGGGGGTTGTCGAGCTTTTTACGTCGCAGGGCTGTGTATCCTGCCCACCCGCCGACCGTGCCTTTGAAGCGCTCGCCAAACAACCTGATGTGATCGCACTGGCCTACCATGTCGATTACTGGAACTACCGTGGTTGGACCGATACGCTCGGGTCCCCTGGCAATACCGCCCGCCAATATGCCTATGCACGAAGCTTCGGTAGGAGCGGTGTCTATACGCCCCAGGCTGTGGTCAATGGCGCGATGCAGATGAAGGGTACCGATGCGACGACGCTTTCGGGAAAACTGGATGGGCTGCGGGCCAGCGGCAATGGCTTGTCCGTCAAGGTCGATGCAGCCATTCAAGGGGATGCACTGTCGGTGTCGATCGGCAATGGCCAAGGTCGCGCCGATGTGATCGTCGTCTATTTCAAGCGTCGAAAAGATGTCGAGGTCCTGAAGGGTGAAAACAAGGGCCAGCGCATGACCTATTGGAACAGCGTCAGCGACATCCAATCTGTCGGCATGTGGCATGGCGATAGTTTGAAACTGACCCTGCCATCCAAGGTCCTGCGCAGCAATGATTGTGACGGATTTGCAGTGCTGCTTCAGTCTTCGACGCAAAATGGAGAGCCTGGCAGGATCGTCGGAGCAGCAATGGTAATGGCTCAATCTGCGGGAAATGAGAGCGCTAAGCAACTCAATCCATGATTGGAAAACAGTTTGCGCATGGCGCGCTGCCGGGTCTCACATATCATATTTTGTCTTCAGCGGGTCCGGCCGGGAACATTGGGGGGCTGGGGGTAAGGGGTCAATGCGCCAGACCGGACCCTTGACGCTGACGCGTCAACTGAAGACGGTGCAATCTCGTCTGCAATTGGGGCGCTGTTTTGACCGAAATACGGCGAAGGAAAAAAACCTTCCGAAATGGTACAGGTTGAGCTTTTTGGCGCAAACCGCTTACGCAGTTACGCTCTTGCAATTTGATGCCTGTCAGGCAAACTGTCACCGGCTTGTCATGAAAAGCACGAAGGAGCCCCAATGACCGATCAGCCGGATTTACCTCGTGAAGTCCCGCCCGTCACTCCTGAAACTGGCCAGCGTCCGGGCAACAGACCTGCTCCCGTGGTGGATCTGAGGGATTACAAGCAGAATCTTGATCCGCTACCGGTCACTTTTCATCGTACGGAATTGGATGCGATCCTATGGGTCTATGGCCGCATGGTCGGGGAAGGCGAGTGGCGCGATTACGCGCTTGACCACCTGAAAGACAAGGCGGTGTTTTCCGTTTTCAAGCGCTCCGGTGAGATGCCTTTGTATCGGATCGAGAAAAATCCGAAGCTTGCGGCAAAGCAAGGGGCCTTTTCTGTAGTCAATACCCACGGAATGATTTTGAAACGTGGGCATGACCTGCGTCAGGTGCTGAAAGTGTTCGACAAGGTTTTGAAACTGGTCGAGTAGAGCGTCCTCACCCTTTGAAAAGGCTGCCGGGATAGGTTTTTTCGTCGGGTAGTGTCTGGTTACCCTCGCCGAGCGCGCGTTGCATGAAAACGGTGTCGAGCCAGGTTCCGTGTTTGAAGCCGGAGCCGTTGATACCTCCGGCATGGGTAAATCCCAGGCTGCGGTGAACGCCAATTGACGCGGGGTTAGCGCCACCGATCACCGTGATCATCTGCCTGAAGCCCAGTGCCGTGCATTGCGCCACCAGATCGGCCAGCAGCGCCTTACCGATCCCCTTGCCTTGGGCTGCCTCTGCCAGGTAAATCGAATCCTCCACCAGAAAGCGATAGGCCGGCCGAGTGCGAAAAGCCGAGGCATAGGCATAGCCGAGCAGACCGCCGTCACCATCCTCTGAGACGATATAGGGATAGAATTGAGAGGTGATCGTTTCCATCCGGTGCGCCATCTCAGTCACGTCGGGTGGGGTGATTTCATAGCTTGCCTTTCCCGTCAGAATGGCATGCGAGTAAATCTCGGTGATGCGGGGGATGTCGGCTAAGGTGGCTGCGCGGATTTGCACGGGCATGGGACTTTCTACGCTGAGAAACAGTGTAGATTTCCGTCTTGCATAGCCAGGCGCTTACGGCAAGACGGCTCATGAAAAAGGGCGACCCGAAGGCCGCCCTGATGTGATCCTGTTACTTTTGTCCGCCGTTAGCGACGGTCGCCCATGAAGCGCAGCATGAACAGGAACAGGTTGATGAAGTCGAGGTAAAGGGTCAGCGCACCCAGGATAGCCTTGCGGCCAGCCGTATCGGCACCGTCCTGCTCGAAATACATTTCCTTGATCTTCTGGGTGTCGTAGGCGGTCAGGCCTGCAAAGATCACAACGCCGATAGCCGAAACAGCAAAGGCGAGGGCAGAAGACTGAAGGAAGATGTTGACCAGCGAGGCGATGATCAGGCCGAACAGACCCATGATCAGGAACGAACCCATCGCGCTCAGGCTACGCTTGGTGGTGTAGCCATACAGCGACAGGGCGCCGAACGAAGCAGCCGTGACGAAGAAGGTTTGCACCACGCTCTGGCCGGTATAGATCAGCAGGATCGACGACAACGACAGGCCGACCAGGCCAGCATAGACCAGGAAGGTGGTGCGGGCCGCCGATACGCTCATCGACTGGATCTTGAAGCTCAGGAAAAACACCAGGCCGATAGGAGCCAGCATGATCACCCATTTCAGCGGGCTACCGTAAATGGCAGCGCCAAGGCTGGTCAGCATGATGCCGTTGCCGAACTGTCCGACAGCCTGGGATGGGTCGGTCGTGGTGGCAAGCATGGCGATCACGTAAGCCGCAACGCCGGTAATCGCCAGTCCAAGACCCATCAGGTTATAGACCTTCAGCATGTAGCTGCGCAGGCCCTGGTCGATCATCTCGGCCGAACCTACCCCAGTACGCGCCTGATAATTGCGAAAATCAGACATGGTTTCCTCTCATTAAGCCCCGGATTGTTCACGGTGCGGGACAGTGTCCCAAGCGCCGCTGCGGGGCTCCAGCATGCGTAGCGTCAATATGGGAGCAATAACGCTATAGAACAAGAGCTTTTGCGTTAAACCTCGGTAATGTCGCCTATGGTCATCCAGTTCGGTTAACGGACAAGTCCCCATCCCTGTCAGAGTTCCCGCAGAACCGGCGCGGCCTTCTGCCCCAGCACCCGCCATGTTCCGGCAAGGCCGATGCCGATCGTCGTCACCAGCGCCAGCGCGACGGTGGAAACGGCGACCCCGGGCAGGAAGCTGGCGGGCAGTTTCATGATCTGGCTGACCACATACCAACCCGCAACGCTTCCGGCCAGAAGCGCGAAAATCGCCGTGGCAAGGCCAAGCAGCAGATATTCGTAGGTAAAGGCGCGGATCAGCATCGGTCGCGTTGCTCCCAGCGTTTTCAGCACCACCGCGTCATGGGTGCGGCCCCGATTGGCTGCCGCAAGCGCGCCCGACAGCACCAGAACCGATGAAATGAGGGCAATGGCGGCGGCGGCCCGGATGGCAACGGCCAATTGGCCGACCAGCGAATTCACCATGTCCAGCGCATCCTTGACCCGAACACTGGTAATGGTCGGAAAGGCCTTGGTGACCGAACGCAGGATGTTTGCTTCCTGCTGCGGACTGGCGGATGGCTCAGTCAGGGTGGCGATCCAGGCATGGGGTGCCCCAGCAAAGGTATTGGGCGAAAATACCATGACGAAATTGATCGACAGGGATTGCCAATCCACCTTGCGGAAATTGGCGATTTTCGCGGTGATGGTGCGGCCCAGCACATTGACGGTTACCGTATCGCCGAGCTTCAGGCCCAGTTCGCCTGCTTCCTGGGCTGAGAACGACACCAGCGGTTCACCCTTGTAATCCGGTGTCCACCATTGGCCCTCTGTCACCGTGGCATTTTTAGGCAGGTCGGTGGCATAGGTAATGCCTCGGTCGCCGCGCAGGACCCAACGGCCCTGCGGCGGCACGTTCATCTTGGCCACGTCCTGGCCATTGAAGGCGGTGATCCGCCCACGCAACATCGGCACTTCAACGACCTGCCCCTGCGGTGCCTCGCGAGCGATGATCTGACGGAAATCATCGAGCTGGTCGCGCTGGATATCGACGAAAAAGAAATTCGGGGCTTTTTCAGAGAGCGTTCCAGTGAGATTGCGCCGCAGATTGCCATCGATCATCGACAGCGTCACCAGAAGCGCAAGGCCAAGGCCGAGCGACAGAATGACCGAGGGTGTCAGCGCGCCTGGGCGATGGATATTGCCGACCGCCAGCCGCAGCGCAGGCGAAGGAAGTCGAGGGCTTTTCCGGGCAAGTGCTGCAACGCCATAAGCGACCAGCCGCAGCACCACGAAGCTGGCAGCCATGGCAATCAGGAAGAATATCGCCAGCCGCCGATCATAGGCGGTCAGAATCGCCAGTGCGGCAAGGGCGAGGATCGCCAGCCCTGCCACCAGCACATATGGCCAGGAGGGCAGGCGGCGGGTCTCGAAACCCTGCTCGCGAAATAGCGCCGTGGCTGGCACTTGCCGCGCGTGTCCGAGCGGCATGACGGCGAAGGCCAGCGTGGTCAGCCCGCCAAACAGCAGCGCCAGCAGCAGGGAGCGTGGGTAAATGGCGAAATCCGCCTGGATCGGCAGGAATTGCGCGAGATAATAGCTGGCGATCCAGGGCGCGATGGCCCCAATGGCAAGCCCCAGCGCAATGCCGATGCTGGCGACCATCAGGATCTGGAACAGATAGACCATGACGACGACGCTAGCCGGTGCGCCCAGGCATTTCAGCGTGGCAATGACGCTACGCTTGCTGTCAAGAAAGGCGCGCACCGCATTGGCAACGCCGACACCGCCAACAATCAACGCCGTCAGCCCGACAAGTGTCAGGAATTGCGAAAACCGGGTGATGTTTTCGGTCAGGTTGGGTGCTGCCCGGTCGCTGGTGCGGATTGACCAGCCCGCATCGGGAAATTGCTGCTTTGCCTGATCCTGAATGGCCGCGAGCGATGGGCTGCCGGGTTTCAGCCTGATTTTGTAGACCTGTTCGACCAGGCTGCCGGTCTGGATCAGGCCGGAGGCGGCGAGTGCTTCGCGGCTGGTGATGACACGCGGCGCAAAGCCGAAGCCTTCCGAAATGGCATCAGGCTCGGTGGTGATGGTGCCGGTGATGACCAACCGGACGGAGCCGACCAGCAGGCTATCGCCGATCTTTATCCCCAGACGGTCGAGCAGCAAAGGAGCTGCAACCGCGCCATAAGCGTCGCCGGTTTTTGTCAATAGGTCAGCCAAGGGCTGATCCGGCGTGGCGACGAATGTGCCATAGAGCGGATAGGCGCCATCGACCGCTTTGATCTCGGCCAGAGACTGGTCGGAGCCATCCGGCAACCGGGCCATGGAGCGCAGGCCAGTGGAGGCTGAGACGGTGCCGAGCCCCTGGAGGAAGGCGCTTTCCGCCGCATTGGCCTCCCGGTTGTTCAGCTCAAACCGGATGTCGCCACCCAGCAGCGACTGCCCCTGGCTGGCAATGGACCGGGTAATCGAAGTGGAGACGGAGTTGACGGCGGCAATCGCCGCCGTGCCAAGCGCGATGCAGGCCAGGAAAATATAAAATCCGCCAAATCCGCCGCGCATTTCGCGGGCGCTGAGACGCAAGGCGGTTCTGAGACGTTGCAAAAATCCGCTCATGCCGAAACGGTCTCGTCCGCCAGCGTCTTGCCAGCCTCGTCATCCGGCTCGATCTGGCCGGAGCGGACGCGGACCTGTCTTGAGCAGCGACCGGCCAGCGCGGTATCGTGGGTGACCAGAACCAGCGTGGTCTTGCGCTCGGCCTGTTTGGCAAACAGCAGGTCGGCAATCTGCCGTCCGGTTGCGCCATCCAGGTTGCCGGTCGGCTCATCGGCAATCACCACGGCGGGCGAGGGAGCAAGGGCGCGGGCAATAGCCACCCGCTGCTGTTCGCCACCGGACAACTGGCCGGGATAATGGCTGAGCCGTTCGCCGAGGCCGACGGCGCGCAACTCGCGGGCGGCAATGTCGAAAGGGTTTTTGACATTGGCCAGTTCCAGCGGCACGGCGACATTTTCCAGCGCGGTCATATTGGCAATCAGATGGAAGGACTGGAAGACGATGCCGATATTGCGGCCGCGAAAATCGGCGAGGGCATCTTCGCTCAAGCCATGCAGCGCGGTGCCGTTGATGTGGATTTCGCCGCTGTCCAGCCGTTCCAGCCCGGCCAGCACCATCAGCAGCGTTGATTTTCCCGAACCGGACGGGCCGACAATGCCAATCGATTCGCCTTCTGAAATATCCAGATCCATACCCTTGAGGACGTGGACCGAGGCGGCGGCATTGCCAAGGGTGAGATCGGCTTTTCTGAGCTGAATGATGGTTTGTCTCACGCGGTTTTCGTCCTATATGAGGGTCTAGGTCTTTAACGCCTTGGCGATGTCCGGTCGGGCATCATGATCGTCTACGCGAATTTAGGAAAGCCATCATGGGTTTTAAACCTGTCCCCCTTCAATTCGCCGTCATAGTGATGGCTGGCTTGCTCGCAGGCGGTAGTTTTGCCCTGCCGAGCGTCGCTCAGGAGCAGGCTCCGCAAGGGCAGCCGTCAGAACAGTCCATGCCTGATCAGCTTCTACCGGACCAGTCCATGCCAGAGGATGCAACGGGGGATACGCCGGTGGCGGACGCGCAAGTGCAATTGATTGGGCTCGGAGATAGTCTGATGGCCGGCTATCAGCTTCAGGGCGACGAGGCATTGACGAGCCAGCTGGAAAAAGCCCTGCATGACAAGGGCATGAATGTCAGTATCGGCAATGCAGGCGTGTCCGGCGATACCACGGAAGGCGGCTTGGCGCGGGTCGACTGGTCGGTGCCGGATGGAACGCAGGGCGTTATCCTGGAGCTTGGCGCCAACGATGCGCTGCGCGGCATCGCGCCGGAAGAGAGTGAAAAAAACCTGGCGGCGATCATCGAAAAATTGCAGGCCCGCAAGATCGGCGTTTTGCTAGTGGGTATGATCGCACCGCCCAACATGGGCGCGGATTACGCCAAAAGGTTCAATCCGCTCTATCAGCGCCTGGCTGAGAAATATAAAATTCCGCTCTATCCCTTTATCCTTGAGGGCGTCGTGACCGATGCCACGTTGAAACTGGGCGATGGCATGCATCCCAATGCCAAGGGCGTAGGGGTGATGGTCGAGCATATGCTGCCCGCCGTCCAGAGTTTCGCGAAAGGTTTGGAGGATAAGATGAATTAACGACTTGCTTACCCTTTGCAAGCATGATTCGTTGTTAGCATCTGCAAAAGATTCGGGGAGCTCTCCATGCCGAGATTGTTCACTGCCCTCGAAATTCCGCGCAACGTGGCCTTGAGCCTGTCTTTGCTGCGCGGCGGGCTTCCGGGAGCCCGATGGATCGATGTGGAAAATTACCACATCACCCTTCGGTTCATAGGCGATATCGACGGGCGAACCGCCGATGAGATCGTCGATAGGCTGGATCGCATCGACCGGCCGGAATTCCAGCTCAGTCTGAACGGCATCGGGTCCTTCGGGTCGAAGAAGCCGCATTCCATCTGGGCAGGCGTCACGCCACACCCGCAGATGACGGCGCTCCAGGGCGAAATAGAGCGGATCTGCCAAAGAGTGGGTCTGCCGCCCGACCCCCGAAAGTTCACGCCGCATGTCACACTGGCGCGGCTGAAGTCATCGAGACTGGATGACGTTGTACATTATCTGTCAGGGCGCGGTAATTTCCAGACCGCGCCCTTTTTCGTTCCAAGGTTCGTCTTGATGTCCTCCAAGGAATCGGTGGGGGGTGGCCCTTATCTGAAGGAGGAAATCTTCCCCCTCTATGAAGAACGCTCAGAGGTCAGTTTTTCAGAGCATGCCGAGCATTCGCTGAACGGATAAACCTAGTCTGAAAGCGGACGTCGAAGGAACTTTTTGCGCTCGAATGGCTTGTCTCACGAGTGCTTCTCGCTATGTCAGCGAGTGATATGCTGCGGCGGCCAGATTGGAATTGATCATGCGATATGAACGGCTTGCGCCAGATGCGATCCAGGGCGCTCTGCGGGATGTGGATGGATGGAGCCTGTCTGAACAGGGCGACGCGATCACCAAGGAATTTTCCTTCGACGACTTTGCCCAGGCCTTCGGCTTCATGACCGAATGCGCCATCATTGCCGAAAAAATGGGTCATCACCCGGAATGGTTCAATGTCTACCGGCGGGTCGACGTAAAGCTGACCACCCATGATGTTGGCGGATTGACCGGGCATGATCTGAAGCTGGCAGCTGCCATGGACCAGGTCGCAAAGCGGCGCGTTTGACAGAAACACGCGTCATTCCCATATCAGGGCCATATCCGGGTTCACACCCCAAGCTGGAGAGTGAGAAAGAGGCAGGTCATGGTCGAGTCGAAACTGGACGATGTGAAGATCGGTGAAATTCTTCTGCCGGGCGATGAGGCCGAACAGCAAAAGCAGGAGCAAAAGCTGAGCCGTACCTTCTGGCCGAAGATGCGAAAGGCAATTCGCCACATCCCGTTCAGCCGGGATGTGATTGCTGCTTTCTATTGCGCGACGGATCGGCAGACGCCGCTTCGGGTGCGTGGTATATTGCTGGCGGCGCTTGGCTATTTCGTCCTGCCCTTCGATGCTATTCCCGATATGCTGGCCTTTGTCGGATTTACAGACGACATTGCCGTGCTGACGACGGCGCTGGCGATGATCAATGGCCATATCAAGGAACGTCATTACGATGCAGCCGATGCAGTCTTGGCCGATGATGGCGATCCGGTGCAAGGTGAAGGAAAAAGCGCACCACAGGGGCAGACTGAGCGGGGCTGATTGCGACATTTTCAACTATGGCGCCAGTCTCTTGCGTCATAGTCCAATTCCTGCCTGATTCCTTGTGTTCTACCAAAGAGCCGGTTGATCTGCCGGTGCCTTCAATCTGTACCATTTTCGGAAAAGGACTGACTGGAAGCATGGATTTGTCGGCTATAAGCTGTGCATTTCATGTCTCGTTGACGGTTTGGTAACCAAAATTAAGTCAAATTGAATGAGGTTTCGAGGCTGGACACGAGACTGGTTGTCTTGGCGTCCGACGAAAAAGCGGCAGGAAGAAAATGTTTGTAAAAAGAATCGCAACCGCAGTCGCAATCATGCTGGCATTCGCAGATGTGGCCGCGGCGCAATCGCCAAGCCCGACGCGGATCGAGCAGTTCAAGGCTTGGGGTGCTTATTCCTACAAGTCCGGCAATAGCACGGTCTGCTATGTGCTGTCGGTGCCGACCACGAAGGAGCCGCCCTCCGTCAATCACGGCGATATTTTCTTCATCGTCTCGCAGCGTCCCGGCCAGAACATTTCCTACGAACCGCAGGCGATGATGGGCTATACGCTGAAGACCGGCTCCAAGGTGACGGTGAAAATTGACGCCAAGAGCTTTACGATGTTCACTAAGGATAGCGCCGCCTGGGTGGAAAATGCCGCCGAAGAGCCAGCTTTGGTGGCCGCGATGAAGGTCGGCAAGACCATGAGCGTCCAGGCCGTGTCCGGTCGCGGCACGCCAACCAATTACGCCTATTCGCTTCAGGGTATTTCCGATGCGCTGAAACGCATTGAAAAGTGCAAATAACATTTGCTTTGCGATGCGACAAAGGCCGGGTTTCCCGGCCTTTTTGCGTTTTGGGATGACGTCGGGGTATTTTGATGATAAAGGCCCGGCAAATGCGGTCTTGAAGGCTGCCGCGCCGTTGTCTGCTGATGATGGGGTGTTATCGATTTCTTGCACACAGCAAAGTTGAAAAATAGAGTGCGAAGGCCCGCGTCATTCTATGGCTGCTAGGCTGTCGATCACTTGGTTTTGATGAGGTTAAGCGATGGCTGCCACGGAAATTATCATTGAGCGGACGCCCCAGGCGCGGCCCGCCGCCATGGCTGGCGCCACCAAGCCGACCCTGATCGGCCAGACCCGCGAGGAAATGGGCGACATGCTCCGCGAGATCGGCGTGGCTGACAAGCAGGTGCGGATGCGCGTTGCCCAGCTGTGGAACTGGATCTATGTGCGCGGCGTCTCCGATTTCGACCAGATGACCAATGTCGCCAAGGACATGCGCGAGAAGCTCAAGGCGCATTTCACCATTGCCCGACCTGAAATTGTCGAGGAACAGGTGTCCAATGATGGCACCCGCAAGTGGTTGCTGCGCTATCCGCCGCGCGGTGCCGGGCGTCCGGTCGAGGTCGAGTGCGTCTACATTCCAGAAGAAGGCCGGGGAACGCTCTGCGTTTCCAGTCAGGTTGGTTGCACGCTGACCTGCACCTTCTGTCACACCGGCACGCAAAAGCTGGTGCGCAACCTGACGGCGGAAGAAGTGCTGTCGCAACTGTTGCTGGCTCGCGACCGGCTGGGCGACTTTCCCGACCGCGATGCGCCTGTCGGCGCGATGGTGCCGAATGAGGGCCGTAAGATCACCAATATGGTGATGATGGGCATGGGTGAGCCACTCTACAATTTCGAGGAAGTGAAAAAGGCGCTGCTGATCGCCTCGGATGGCGATGGACTGTCGCTGTCAAAGCGCCGCATCACGCTTTCCACCTCCGGCGTGGTCCCGGAAATCTACCGCACCGGCGATGAAATCGGCGTGATGCTGGCGATTTCGCTGCATGCGGTGCGTGACGAATTGCGCGACCTGCTGGTGCCGATCAACAAGAAATATCCGCTGAAGGACCTGATCGACGCCTGTCGCAATTATCCGGGCCTGTCCAATGCCCGGCGGATTACCTTCGAATACGTGATGTTGAAGGATGTGAACGACAGTCTTGAGGATGCCAAGGGCCTGATTCAGCTGTTGAAGGGCATTCCGTCCAAGATCAATCTCATTCCCTTCAATCCGTGGCCCGGCACCAATTATCAGTGTTCCGACTGGGACCAGATCATGAAATTTGCCGATTTCATCAATTCGGCAGGTTATGCCTCACCGATCCGCACGCCGCGCGGCCGCGATATTCTGGCCGCCTGCGGGCAGTTGAAGTCGGAATCGGAACGGATGCGCAAGACCGAACGTCTGGCCTATGAGGCGATGATGATTGTGGGCCATGGCGAGGACGATTGATGGAAATTGCCGTTCGCAATGAACGAACCAAGCTGACGGCAACCTATATCAATGGCGTTGCCATCGCGATTTTTGCCGTTGGAGGTTTTGCGCCTGTCATCTCTACGGTCAATAGTGGCCATGGTCCGAACGGAAATCTCGCTCTTGTCTGTTCCATTTGCATTTTAGCGTCTGTGGCATTACATTTGTTAGCGCGGAAGATATTGAAAGGTCTGAAGCCATGAGCACAGAGCAATTTCTGACAATGTTGATCATGCCTGTCGGCGGATTGATGATTGGCTTTTTCATGCTCTTCATCACCCGCAAGGACCGCATTGACGCCGAAAAGTCGCGCAAACACGTTCATTGATCTGCGTTATCGCGCCTTTTTAGACGCACGCTCTGTCATCGCGCCTGGGTCATCAGGATCTTGGCGGCGAAGACTGAAAACACACCTGCAAAGGTGTAATCCATTCCCCTGAGCACTTTCGGATTCTGTTGCAGCCAGCCAGCCAGCTTGTCAGCGGCCAGCACGATGGCGACCGTGATGGGGAGCGACACCAGCATGAACCAGAAACCGAGGAACAGCAGCTTTCCGGTGACATCGGGATCATGCGCCGTGACGAATTGCGGCAGGAAGGTCATGAAGAAAATGATGACTTTCGGGTTGAGCAAATTGACCCAGATCCCGTTGAGAAACGCGGCCTTCACGCTGCCCTTTGCGCCCGCTTCAGGCGTGGCGACGAATTTCGAGCCATGGCGGATTGCCTGGAAGGCGAGCCATGCCAGATAAGCAGCCCCACCGCTTTTCAGAATCAGAAAGGCTGTCGGCGAAGCAACGATAAGGGCGGAGACCCCGAAAGCCACCAGCATCGTATGCACTGCAATTCCGAGATTGGTGCCGATCAGCACGGCAAGACCTGCCGCCTTGCCATCGCGCAATGCACGGCTGATGGAGAGGGTCATGTCCGGCCCCGGCGTTGCCGCCAGCAACAGGCAGGCGGCGGTAAAGGCTAGAAGGGTCGGCAGGCCCGGAATGAAGGTCATGACTATCTCGCATGGCATATGAAAAGAGTTCGCGGGCCATGTTACGATCCGCGATCCCTTTTCAGCAAGCGGATGCGAGGCTTATTTTTGCTCTCTGGTGGTTTTCAGCTGTGATGGATGAACCAGTTTCACCCGTTTTTCGGGGTGAATCCCGAAGACTTTTTCAAAGTCCACGGGTCCGAGAAGGTCAGCGGCCTGGTCCAGCATGTGCTGGTTACGCGCGTTGATCAGCTCAATCGAGGGCGCTGCCGTGCCTGGCAGATCCATTGCCATGTAGGATGCGACCGTGTCTCGCAAGTCCAGCAGTTTTTGCAGCTTTTCGGGCTGGTCGCCCAGTGTCTGGCGGGCATGGTCGAGAAAATCGTCTGGCAGGTCGCTCATCGCATCCTCTTCCCGGATCGCTCCGCTGGTCTCTCCCGCTGTGCAGGTGGTGATCTTCTTTGCCCATGCGGCCTTGCGGGTGCCATAGGTACCATAAAGAAAGGTACTCAAGGCATATCCGGCTGCGCCCTTGACGGTCAAAGGCGCTGTGGTTGCCGTTTTCGTTGCATACAGCACCTGGTTGGCAATCTGATGGCAAACGCCATTCACACCATAGACCAGAATGGTTCCGTTCGGCGGTGAATTGGAAAGCGATCCCTCGACATTGGGTTCGACAAGGCAACTGGCGACGGCAGTGTTGCCGTCCTGCTGGGCAAGCAGGCCGGTTGGATAATCATCGGTGGAGCCGGTGGCGTGAAAATCACCCCAGCAATACCAATAGGTTTGTCCGGCCTGTGTCACCGCATCGATTGTCGCATAGGGGGTAACCCGGTTGTCATAGGTCGTGACCCAGGTGTGATCGAGAGGATTGCCTTCAAAAAATGCGGGATTAACCCAGGCGTAAAAAACAGTCATTGAAACATCTCCATAACAATAATGAAGATATCGATACACTCATAGCGCGAAACTTTAAATAGAATTCTCGTAAATTTTGCAGGACCGTAACAGATGTCGGGAGCCATCTGTCACGGCCTGACGTTTAAGACAAAAAGGCCACTCAGCCTTGCAAATGCGCCTTGAAGGCCTCTGCGTAGTCAGGGTGCCAGCGCGACAGCGGCGGACGGTTTTCGATGATGTCGCCAGCCGCCCAGGCAATACGCTTCTCATCCGTCGCCCGGTTGACATCGTTGTCGGGGCAGAGAATGTAGAAATCGCCGCGTTTGAGGCTGTCCAGCATGAAATCCACCGTCTGCTCCGGGGTCCAGGCCGCGTCGGGCTTTGTCGTCCGCTCGCCGGCTGTGAGACCGGTGAAGACGAAGCCGGGAATCAGCAGATGGGCGCTGACATTACAGTCCGGTGTGTTGCGCAGTTCATGCTGCAAGGCCTCGGTGAAGGCTTTGACGCCGGCCTTGGCAACATTATAGGCGGGGTCGCCGGGAGGCGTGGTAATCCCCTGCTTGGAGCCGGTATTGATGATGATGGCCGGGTCCTTGTGGGCGATCATATCAGGCCCGAATACCCTGGTGCCGTGGACGACGCCCATCAGGTTGACGGCGAACACGTTGTCCCAGTTGACCTGTGGTCCGAACAGGCTGCTGCCTGGCTGGATGCCGGCATTGTTCATCAACAGGTGGACACGCCCGAAGCGTTGAAGCACGGCGCGCTCCAGTGCTTCCAGTTCATCCAGCTTGCTGACGTCTGTCTCGATGGCGACGATATCGCTCTCCGGATTTTCCGAGAAAGTGGCGACTTCGCTGCGTGCATTGGCAAGCGCATCCCCACCGAGATCGGCGAGCACGACGCACATGCCCTGACTGGCGAAAGCCTTGGCGGCGGCAAGGCCGATGCCTGAAGCTGCCCCGGTGACGACCGCGACCTTGCCCTTGGCAATTACCGATTGAATGTCGGTCATGTCTTGCTCCTTTGATGGCTCGGAAATGGCCCATGCTGGAAGAGCATGAACCGCTCCAATTCTATCGTTTCTATGCAATTCCTGGCTGAAATGCTTGAATCTACCCGTGGAATTGTCGCATTCACGACATTCGGCATATGGGACAGAGGGCCTCCAAGTCAAATCACGCCGGTTTTTTTGATCTACCTCCTGCCTTTCCTCTACCCGCATCGACCATGTCCGAGGGCTTCACCCTTGCATGACGCGCCAATCCGGCTAAAAGTGCCTCCAACCCGAGGGGGCCCGGTTCAGTGGCCTCGCCCAGACATACGGACTTCGCACTCATGGTACTTCCGAAAGACGTCAAAAAGGTCGTTCTCGCCTATTCCGGCGGTCTCGATACCTCGATCATCCTGAAATGGCTCCAGACCGAACTCGGCGCTGAAGTCGTGACCTTCACCGCCGATCTTGGCCAGGGTGAAGAGCTGGAACCGGCCCGCAAGAAGGCGGAAATGCTGGGCATCAAGGAAATCTTCATCGAGGATGTCCGCGAGGAATTCGTCCGCGATTTCGTCTTCCCGATGTTTCGCGCCAATGCCGTCTATGAAGGCGTCTACCTGCTCGGCACCTCGATTGCCCGGCCGCTGATTTCCAAGCACCTGATCGAGATTGCCAGGAAGACCGGCGCCGATGCTATCGCTCATGGCGCGACCGGCAAGGGCAATGACCAGGTTCGTTTCGAGCTTTCGGCCTATGCGCTGAACCCTGATATCAAGATCATCGCGCCCTGGCGCGACTGGGCCTTCAAGAGCCGGACCGATCTGCTGGCCTTTGCTGAAGCAAATCAGATCCCTGTCGCCAAGGACAAGAAGGGCGAAGCGCCGTTCTCCGTTGATGCCAACCTGTTGCATTCTTCTTCCGAGGGCAAGGTTCTGGAAGATCCGTCCCAGGAAGCGCCGGAATATGTGCATATGCGCACGATTTCGCCGGAAGCCGCTCCCGATAAGGCGACCGTCATCAAGGTTGGCTTTGAAAAGGGCGATGCCGTGTCGATCAACGGCGTGCGGATGAGCCCGGCGACGCTGCTGGCCGAACTCAACACCTATGGCCGTGACAACGGCATTGGCCGCCTGGACCTGGTTGAAAATCGCTTCGTCGGCATGAAAAGCCGTGGCGTTTACGAGACCCCCGGCGGCACCATCCTGTTGACCGCCCACCGCGCCATCGAATCGATCACGCTGGACCGTGGCGCTGCTCATCTCAAGGATGAGCTGATGCCGCGCTATGCCGAGCTGATCTATTACGGCTTCTGGTTCTCGCCGGAGCGTGAAATGTTGCAGGCGATGATCGATAAGAGCCAGGAACATGTCGAAGGCGAAGTGACGCTGAAGCTCTACAAGGGCAATGTCATGGTCATCGGCCGCGAATCGCCAAAGTCGCTCTATTCCGACCAGCTTGTCACCTTCGAAGACGATCAGGGCGCCTATGACCAGAAGGATGCAGCGGGCTTCATCAAGCTCAATGCACTTCGCCTGCGCACGCTGGCCAAGCGTAATCTCGGCAAGTAATCATAGGATTTGAAAGATTTGAAACCGTCGCCGGGACACTGGCGGCGGTTTTTTATTGGGTCTGCTTCCAGGCACGAAGGAAGCCGAGATAGGCGATGATCGCCATCAATTCCATCAGGGGAATGATGGTGCCGAAGGCGGTCAGCGGATCGCCAAGCCAGGAAGCGGCAAGCCCGCCCAGAAAACCGCAGCTCATCTGCACGAAGCCCATCAGGGCCGCCGCCGAGCCCGCCAGTGTTGGATGCGGCAGCAGACCTGCGGTGGAGATATCGGGAATGACGAAGGCCATGCCGAAGGCGCAGACGGCGACCGGTCCCATGATGGAGAGATAGGTTGGCATCAAAAGGTGGGTGGACAAAAAAATCAGCAATCCGCCGCATCCTGCCAGTGTCAGCCCGAAGCGCAGGGCCTGACCGGGTCGCAGATGGCTTGATACCAGCCGCAGCACCACCGAACCGGCGAAATAGGAGCCGGTCTGCATCAGCATGCCAAGGCCGAATTGCGCGGGAGATAACCCGACTTTGTTGATCAAAACGAAAGGCAGCATGGTGGATTGCGCGTAGAGCGCGCCGACACAGCCGCCCAGAACCAGGGCCGAGCATAAGACCCGCCGGTCGGCCATCAAGGTCGCGTAAGAGGCGATAAGCCGGGCCGGGCGAATCATCTGCCGGTCCGGCACCGCCGTTTCCGCCATCAGAATGGCGACCGTGATAATGCTGACCACGCCGAACCCGACCATCAGCAGAAACACCGATTGCCAGCCGAAGGCGACAAGCGCCAATCCGCCGACGGTCGGCCCCATGGCCGGTCCGATGGCTAGCATGATGCCGATCATATTGATGATCCGAGAGGCCTGCTCCCCGACGAATTGGTCGCGGACCATGGCGCGCGACACCGTGACCCCGACGGATGCGCCGATGCCCTGAACGATGCGCCCGGCCAGCAGAAACTCGACAGAGGGCGCAAACGCCGCGGCCAGGCTGCCGAGGAGGTAGATGCCAAGAAAGCCCAGCGTCGCATGGCGTCGTCCGAACGCATCCGAACACGGCCCGGACAGCAATTGCGCGCAGGCAAAGCCCGCGAAATACAGTGACAGGCTGAGCTTGATGGCCGCATCCGTGGTGGAAAAGGCATGGACCAATTGCGGCATGGCTGGCGTGTAAATCGCCATGGACAGCGGACCGATCATCGTCAGCAGTGCGCCAAGCAGGGAGGTGCGGTTCTCGCTCATCCGGGACGGCGGGGTGGCGGATTTCGTCATGGGGCGGGGACATATTCAACGGGCATGGATCACTGGTAAGCCAGCCGGGGTGCAATTGAAATGGAAAATCCTTCAGGCGATGGCCGGTCATTGCCATCGGAGATCCCACGGATGCCCCACCCCGCGCAACAGAGGGGTGACGCAGGGGTGACAATGGCGGGAGTGATCGCCTATATCTTTGTCATTGATGAGAAGGATTGCTTCGTGATGACATCTCCAGACCGTAATCTTGGCCCCAACGGCGCTTTTGCCACCGTCACAGAATGGAATGGGCCGCATGGCCTGCCGAATTTCACTGCCATCGGCGATGAGGATTTTGCCCCGGCTTTCGACATGGCGCTGGCCGAACACGACGCGGACATCGACACCATCGCCCATTATCCTTCGGAGCCGACATTCGACAACACCATCGTCGCACTGGAGATCGCCGGTGACGGGCTGTCGCGGGTCTCGGCGCTGTTCTGGAACAAGGCCGGTGCCGATACCAATAAGGTCATCCAGGCGCTGGAGCGCGAGATTGCGCCGAAAATGTCGCGCCACTATTCAAAGATCAGCATGAATGCCGCACTGTTTGCCCGCGTTGATGCCTTGTGGGAAAAGCGCGATAGCCTGGGCCTGACGCTGGAGCAGACCCGGGTGCTGGAACGGCATTGGAAGGGTTTCGTCAAGGCCGGTGCCAAGCTCGCCAAGCCCGAACAGGAGCGGTTGGCGGCGATCAATGAGCGGCTGGCAAGCCTTGGCGCCAATTTCGGTCAGAATGTGCTGGGCGATGAGACCGATTGGGCATTGCCGCTGACCAGCGATGACGAGCTGGCGGGCATTCCCGATTTTCTGAAGGATGCGATGGCCTCTGCCGCGCAAGCCCGTGGCAAGGGCGAAGCCTATGCCGTGACGCTGTCACGCTCGGTCATCGTCCCCTTCCTGACCTTTTCCGAGCGCCGGGACCTGCGCGAGACCGCCTTCAGGGCCTGGGTTGCCCGGGGTGAAAATGGCGGTGAGCGTGACAACCGCGCCATCGTGACCGAAACCCTGGCGCTTCGGGCGGAAAAGGCCAAGCTGTTGGGCTATAAGAATTTTGCCGCCCTGAAGCTCGACAATACCATGGCCAAGACCCCGGAAGCGGTCAACGGCCTGCTGATGCAGGTCTGGGAACGCGCCGTCGCCCAAGCCGCCATCGAAGAGCAGGAATTGGCGGACCTGATTGCCAAGGACGGCAAGAACCACGCGGTTGCGCCCTGGGATTGGCGTTTCTATGCCGAGAAGCTGCGCTCCGAGCGGTTCAATTTTTCGGAAGCCGAACTGAAGCCTTATCTGCAACTGGAAAAAATCATCGAAGCCTGCTTTGCTGTGGCGCAAAAACTGTTCGGCATCACTGCCGTGCCGTTGAACGATGTGAAGGGCTATCACCCCGATGTGCGGGTGTTTGAAATCCGTGAGGCGGATGGCACGCTGAAGGCGCTGTTCCTCGGCGATTACTTCGCCCGGTCCTCGAAGCGCTCCGGCGCCTGGATGAGCTCCTTCCAGTCGCAGCACAAGCTGCACTTGAAAAACGGCAGGCAGGGCGAATTGCCGATCATCTACAATGTCTGCAATTTTGCCAAGCCTGCCGAAGGCAAGCCAGCGCTGCTGTCGCTGGACGATGCCCGCACGCTGTTTCATGAATTCGGCCATGCCCTGCATGGGATGCTGTCGGACGTGACCTATCCGTCCGTGTCGGGTACCGCCGTATCGCGCGATTTTGTGGAGCTGCCCTCGCAGCTCTATGAACATTGGCTGACGGTGCCGGATATCCTGAAAACCTATGCCGTGCATTATCAGACCGGTGAGGCCATGCCACGGGCCTTGCTCGACAAGGTTCTGGCAGCACAAACCTTCAATGCCGGGTTCGATACGGTTGAATTCACCTCATCGGCGCTGGTCGATATGGCGTTTCACACGCGGGAAGATCAGGTGGGCGATCCGATGGCAGTACAGGCAGAAATTCTCCAAAAAATCGGCATGCCGTCTTCCATCGTCATGCGCCATGCCACGCCGCATTTCCAGCATGTGTTTTCCGGCGATGGCTATTCGGCTGGCTATTATTCCTACATGTGGTCGGAAGTGCTGGATGCCGATGCCTTCGAGGCTTTCGAGGAAACCGGCAATGCCTTCAATGCTGATATGGCTGCACGCTTGAAGGACAATATCTATGCCATCGGCGGTGCAGTGGACCCGGAAGAAACCTACAAGGCTTTCCGTGGTCGGTTGCCGAGCCCGGAAGCGATGTTGAAGAAGCGTGGGCTTGCGGCATAAGCTGTTCGGCTGCTGTTGCAGGAAATTTAATGAAACTGTCACGCTGCGGTTAAGCGCCTGACATGTCTCTCTGTTTGGGTCCGACGTCGGTTCGATTGAACCGGCGTCGTTTTCCCAAGGAGAGGTTTGATGTCCACATCCTTCACGGCGCTCAGCCGCCGTTCGTTTCTTCTCGGCACCAGTGCCGCCGGGCTTGCTGCCGGCTCCGGTCTGGCGCTGCCGTTTTATGCGCGGGCGGCGGATCGCCCCGTTTTCACCCACGGCGTCCAATCCGGCGATGTCGATCTGAATTCCGGGATGATCTGGACGCGGGTAGACCGCCCTTCGCGGATCATGATGGAATATTCGACCACCGAAAGCTTTGCCAATCCTGTGCGTTTGCCCGCTCTCAACGCGCTGCCGGACAGTGACTATGCCGTGAAGCGGCTTTTGACGGACCTACCTGCCGACCAGGAGATTTTCTATCGGTTCACGGCGGCTGATCTTTCCCATATCAACAGTGTTTCCGAGCCGATCACCGGCCGGTTCCGCACTGCACCCGCTTCGAGGCGCAACGTCCGCTTCGTCTGGTCGGGTGACACGGTGGGGCAGGGCTGGGGTATCGATGAAACCGGTATGAAGACCTATGCCACCATGGCCAAGCATCAGCCGGATTTCTTCCTGCATTCCGGCGACACCATCTATGCGGATGGTCCCATCAAGGAAGAAGTCGACCTGAAGGACGGCACCAAGTGGAAGAATGTCATCGTCACCGATGAAAAGCGCAAGGTGGCCGAAACCCTGGACGAATATCGCGGCCAGTGGAAATACAATATGATGGACAAGAACGTGCTGGAACTGTCGGCGATCTGTCCGACCCATTACCAGTGGGACGATCATGAAGTGCTGAACAACTGGTCGTCGGGCAAGGACCTGACTGCCGACAGCCGCTATAGCGAAAAATCCATCGCCCTGCTGTCGGCGCGTGCCGCCCGCGCCTTCCATGAAATGACACCGATCCGCTATACGCCTGCCGAGCCGGGCCGGGTTTACCGCAAGATTTCCCATGGTCCGCTGGTCGACGTGTTTTTCCTCGACATGCGCAGCTATCGCGGCCCCAATCACGATGGCATGGAAACCGTCCAGACGCCGGAATCGCGCATCCTGGGGGCTGAGCAGGTGGCGTGGCTGAAGCGGGAACTGACCAATTCCAAGGCGACCTGGAAAATTATCGCCGCCGACATGCCGTTGAGCCTGATCGTCTGGGACGATTATCTCAATAAGAAAGGCACTGAAGCCGTGGCCCAGGGCGATAATGGCGAGGCGCGTGGCCGCGAGCTGGAAATTGCCGAACTGCTTCGGCACATGAAAACGACCGGCATTCGCAATACCGTCTGGCTGACGGCGGATGTGCATTATACCGCCGCCCATTACTACAATCCTGACAAGGCGGCCTTCCAGGATTTCGAGCCGTTCTGGGAGTTTGTCTCCGGTCCCCTGCATGCGGGGACGTTCGGGCCGAACGATCTCGACATGACCTTCGGCCCTGAGCTGAAATTCATCAAAGCGCCGACCGCCGAGCAGGGCCAGAACCTGCCGCCGTCAGCGGGTCTTCAGTTCTTCGGCATCGTCGATGTTGATGGGCAGAGCGAACAGCTCTCCGTGCGGCTGATGGACCGGGACGACAACGAACTCTACAAGGTCGTGCTCGATCCGGTGCGCAGCGCCTGATTCTGCGGTGAAAATGCGGCAGAGCGTCATCAAGACGCTTTGCCTCTTTCGCAAATGCAAAAAACAGGGTATGAGCGCCCCAAAGTAACAGGCGCGGTCTTTGGTTTCATCAACGGCACCGGCATGGACTTCGCGCCAGAGCCATCAGAGATCCTAATCATGAAGATTCGCAATATCGCGATCATCGCGCACGTTGACCATGGGAAAACTACCCTTGTTGACGAACTTCTGAAACAGTCCGGTTCGTTCCGCGAAAACCAGCGCGTTGCAGAGCGCGTCATGGACAGCAACGATCTGGAAAAAGAGCGCGGCATCACCATTCTCGCCAAGGCAACCTCGGTTGAATGGAAGGGCGTTCGCGTCAACATCGTCGACACCCCCGGCCACGCCGACTTCGGCGGCGAAGTCGAGCGTATCCTGTCGATGGTGGACGGCGCTATCGTTCTCGTCGACTCGTCGGAAGGCCCGATGCCGCAGACCAAATTCGTGGTCGGCAAGGCCCTCAAGGTTGGTCTTCGCCCAATCGTTGCGATCAACAAGATCGACCGTCCCGATGGCCGCCATGAAGAAGTCATCAACGAAGTCTTCGACCTGTTCGCCAGCCTCGATGCCACCGATGAGCAGCTCGACTTCCCGATCCTCTACGGTTCCGGTCGTGATGGCTGGATGAATATCGCGCCTGAAGGCCCGAAGGATCAGGGCCTGGCCCCGTTGCTGGACCTGGTGTTGCAGCACGTTCCTGAGCCAAGCGTTGGCGACGAAGACGGCGCGTTCCGCATGATCGGCACGCTGCTGGAAGCCAACCCCTTCCTGGGTCGCGTCATCACCGGCCGTATCCATTCCGGCTCGATCAAGCCGAACCAGTCCGTCAAGGTTCTGAGCCAGGACGGCAAGGTCATCGAAACCGGCCGTATTTCCAAGATTCTCGCGTTCCGCGGCATCGAGCGCACCGCGATTGACGAAGCCCATGCTGGCGACATCGTGGCGATTGCCGGTCTGTCCAAGGGCACGGTTGCCGACACATTCTGCGATCCGTCCGTGACCGAAGCGCTGGAAGCCCAGCCGATCGATCCGCCGACCGTCACCATGTCCTTCCTGGTCAATGACAGCCCGCTGGCTGGCACAGAAGGCGACAAGGTCACGAGCCGCGTCATCCGCGACCGCCTGTTCAAGGAAGCCGAAGGCAATGTTGCCCTGAAGATTGAAGAATCGGAAGGCAAGGATTCGTTCTTCGTGTCTGGCCGCGGCGAATTGCAGCTGGCCGTTCTGATCGAAACCATGCGCCGTGAAGGCTTTGAGCTGGCTGTGTCGCGTCCGCGCGTTGTGATGCACAAGGACGAGAACGGCACCCTGATGGAGCCGATCGAAGAAGTTGTGATCGACGTCGATGAAGAGCATTCCGGCGTCGTCGTGCAGAAAATGTCCGAGCGCAAGGCAGAAATGACCGAGCTGCGGCCTTCCGGCGGCAATCGCGTCCGCTTGGTATTCTATGCGCCCACCCGTGGACTGATCGGCTACCAGTCGGAACTGCTGACGGATACCCGTGGTACGGCGATCATGAACCGCCTGTTCCACAACTACCAGCCGTTCAAGGGCGAAATCTCTGGCCGTAACAATGGCGTGCTGTTGTCCAACCAGTCCGGTGAAGCCGTGGCCTATGCCATGTTCAACCTGGAAGATCGCGGCCCGATGATTATCGAGCCAGGCGAAAAGGTCTATGCAGGCATGATCGTCGGCATCCACTCGCGCGACAACGATCTGGAAGTCAACGTTCTCAAGGGCAAGCAGCTGACCAACATCCGCTCTGCTGGCAAGGACGAAGCTGTCAAGCTGACCCCGCCGATCCGCATGACGCTGGACCGCGCGCTTTCCTGGATCCAGGACGACGAGCTGATGGAAGTGACGCCGAAGTCCATCCGTCTGCGCAAGTTCTACCTGGACGCCAACGACCGCAAGCGTTTCGGCAAGGCCCGCGTCGCCCAGGCTTGATTGCCGTTTCTGTTCTTTCATTTCTGAGAGATCATCAACCCCGGCCTGTTGGCCGGGGTTTTTTTGTGCATAGGCCTTTAAGACGATTCTGATCCTCGGAATTTTACCAGGACCACTCTTGCCTGATTGTTTAAGAAAGCGTTAATCTGGGGCGTGGTTATGGGGCAAGCACGAGGAGGGGGCGGACTTGCCAGCGGGAATGATCCCGCATTGATTGTCATCACCCCAGTCGGATGAGAGTGACGTTATGAAGACGTTATCGATTGATGTACGTCCGGCTGCGCCGGATGATGGGAGAGCGCTTTCCGAGGCGCATCGGGAAGCCTGGCAGTCCACCTATAGCGGTCTTATCCCGCACCAGGCCTTGATCAGGATGATGGAGCGCCGTGGCGAGACCTGGTGGCGCAAGGCCACCAATGGTCCGGCGACGGTGCTGGTGGTCGATATTGGCGGGGTGATTGCTGGATATGCGACGCTCGGCCTCAACCGGGCCAGGGGCCTTCCCTATGATGGTGAGATCTACGAGATCTATATGCGCCCCGCATACCAGGGCGTTGGCCTGGGTTTCACGCTGTTTACCGAATGCCGCCGCCTGCTTAAATCGCTTGGTTGCCGAGGATTGGTGGTCTGGTGCCTGGAGGACTGTGCGGGCGCCGTCAATTTCTTCCGCTCGAATGGCGGTACGGACAGCGTGGAGGGCATGGAAGATTTCGATGCCGTCAGCTTGAAAAAGCTGGGGTTTGTCTGGGCCTGATCGGCTCGGGTGCGTAGGCCCGCAGTGTTTACCGTGATTGCGCCCTTTATTGGTGCTGCCTGTCGCAAATGGTTGCTTTGGTTTAAGAAACCCTTTACGACACCGGGGATTTCAACCATCCCATGGGGTTAGACATGCGTATTGATGCGATTGCGATCGGCAAGAATCCGCCGGAAGATATCAACGTCATCGTTGAGGTGCCGGTCGGTGGCCAGCCGATCAAGTATGAGATGGACAAGGAAGCCGGTACGCTGATCGTCGACCGCTTTCTCTATACGCCGATGCATTATCCCGGCAATTACGGCTTTGTGCCGCATACGCTGTGTCTGGACGGCGACCCGCTGGACGTGCTGATCTGCAATACCCGCCCACTGGTGCCAGGCTGTGTCATCAATGTCCGCCCGATCGGCGTGATGATGATGGAAGACGATGGCGGCATGGACGAGAAGATCCTGGCCGTGCCGGTTCCCAAGCTGACCCGTCGCTATGACAAGGTGCAGAATTATACCGACCTGCCGGAAATCACGCTGGCCCAGATCAAGCATTTCTTCGAGCACTACAAGGATCTGGAGCCCGGCAAATGGGTGAAGATCGGCGATTGGGGCGATGTCAATGTTGCCAAGAAGATGATTGTCGAATCGATCGAGCGCGCCAAGAAAGAAGCGTGATTTGCCTCACGAGGTAATGATCGCTTCCAGCCTACCAATCAAATCCTCCGGGTCGCCATCGATCCGGAGGATTTTTTGTCTGGCGGTATCTCCTGATATCAAGCTGACGGCGGATTTGGCGATGCCGAGGCGTTTGGCCAGAAGGGCGATCAATGCCTTGTTGGCCCGGCCCTTTTCAGGCACGTCGCTGACCCGCACTTTTAAGTGAGCTTCGCCATTCGCATTGACGTCGACACCATCAATCCCGTCGCGCCCGCCATTCGGCGTTAGCCGGACGGCAAGGCGGATGTGATCATCGAAACGCCGATAGCAATGGCTCACAGCAGCATGGGGGCAATCGTGTTCCACATCAGTGAGCGGATGAAGAAGATGATCAGCAGCAGGATGATCGGCGAAATGTCGATGCCGCCGAGATTGGGCATGATGCGGCGGATTGGGCGTAGCGCCGGTTCGGTGACGTTGAACAGAAACAGGCCGATCTGATTGACGAATCGGTTGCTGGAATTGATCACATTGAAAGCGTAGAGCCAGGAAAAAATCGCGCTGGCGATCAGGATCCAGGTATAAAGATTGAGGGCGAGATCAATCGTCTGCAACAGGGCAAGCATGTCTGTCTCCATTTGTCAGTTGACAGACATGTAGACATTGAGGCCGAAACGGGCAAGTGTCGCCTTGCCAGCTATCGCCATTCATGTTTAACGCAAGTTGCGCAGAGAATGCCGGACCCCTCCGGCCAGGAAAATAGCTGATGTCCATTTCCCAGTCCGAAGACCGTTTCGCCGCCTTTCGCCATTCCGCCTATACGAAATTTTTCTTCGCTCGCTTCCTGGCCGCTTTCGCCATGCAGATCGTCAGCGTCGCCGTGGGCTGGCAGATGTATGAGGTCACCGGTAATGCGCTCTATCTCGGCCTGATCGGGCTAGTGCAGTTTCTGCCGGCGCTGTTGCTTATCCTGGTCACCGGCACAGCCGCGGATCGGATGAACCGGCGCATGATCGTTGCGGTTTGCCTGGGTGTTAGCGCTGTCTGCGTGGCGCTCCTGCTGTTCCTCACCGTGGAGAATGCCTTTTCGCCGATGCCGGTGCTGGCGATTATGACAATTTTTGGTATTGAACGCGCCTTCATGGGGCCTGCCGTTCAGTCGCTGGCTCCCAATCTGGTGCCGGAAAAGGATCTGGCCAATTCCTTTGCCTGGAATGCGTCGTCCTGGCAGACCGCATCGATCCTCGGCCCGGTTGCCGGGGGCCTGCTCTATGGTGTGGGACCGCTCTCGGCCTATATCGTTGCGCTGGGCTTCATGGCGGCAGGCACGCTTCTTGTTCTGCTGGTGCCAAAACCGGCGCAGCGAACCGCCAACGAACCGAAAACCTGGACCTATCTTCTGGCTGGCTTCAAGTTCATCCGTCATGAGAAGGTGGTGCTGGGGGCTATTTCACTCGACCTGTTCGCCGTGCTGTTAGGCGGGGCAGTGGCCCTCATGCCGATCTACGCCTCTGACATCCTGACCATGGGGCCGATGGGGCTGGGCATATTGCGTTCGGCACCGGGCGTAGGCGCTATTGCCATGGCGACCTTTCTTGCCACCTTTCCGATCAAGCACCGCGCCGGAACGATCATGTTCGTCGGCGTTGCCATCTTTGGGCTCGCGACCGTGGCTTTCGGGCTGTCGACGGTCTGGTGGGTGTCGGCGCTGGCGCTGGCGGTGATGGGCGCAGGCGACATGATTTCGGTCTATGTGCGTGAAACGCTGCTGGCGCTCTGGACACCGGATCAGGTGCGTGGCCGGGTCAATGCCGTCAATTCGGTATTCATCGGCGCATCCAACGAACTGGGCGAGTTCCGGGCCGGTACCATGGCCCATCTGATTGGACCGGTCGGAGCGGTTGTCGTCGGTGGCGTCGGGACGCTGGCGGTCTCTATCATCTGGGCGCTGACCTTTCCGAAGCTGCGCACCATCGACACGCTGGAAGCCCCTGACAAGACCTGATTGCGATCAGGCTGGTTCTTTATCAGTCTTTTGACGCTGATTGGCGGACTGAGTTTCCTCAGCAAAGACCAGATCAAGAAAATCCGAGAGCCAGGCCTTGAGCGGGGCATCGAACAGCATGCGTCCTTCCAGGTGGTCGCGGCCAGCCTGGGCATTCGGCATGGAAAAGCGTGAGGCGCCATGCACCACCCAGCGCTGCATCATCGCGCGCGTCAGTTCTGCATGAAATTGGATACCGAAGGCTTTTTCGCCGTAACGGATCGCCTGATTGGGGTAGATATCGCCGGTGGCCAGCAGTGTTGCACCATGCGGCAGATCGAAGCCTTCGCGGTGAAAATGATAGACCATTTTCGGCCATTTCATCAGCAACCGGCCGTGATTGGTCGGCTGGATCGGATACCAGCCGATCTCGACCAATTCCCGGTCATGACCCCTGACCTTGGCGCCCAGATGCCGGGCCAGCATTTGCGCACCGAGACAAATGCCGAGATAGGGCCGGTTCTCCTTCAGAGGCACGGACAGCCAGTCGATCTCGTCATGCACGAAACGCTCAGGGTCGTTGGCACTCATCGGTCCGCCGAACACCACTGCGCCGCTATGACCGCTTAGCGTGTCGGGCAGCGGATCACCGAGCACCGGGCGGCGAATATCGAGAGGGAAGCCTTTTTCTACCAGCAATTGGCCGACACGACCGGCGCTGGATCGTTCCTGATGCAGGACGACCAGGACCGGACGGTGTGCGGGCCGTATTTTTGCCGGATCATGAAGCATCCGCATCTCCGGCGACCGCTTCATCTCCGGCCTGGCCATCCGCCTGTTGTCCGGCACGCTCTGCCGCCTTTTGCCGGGCCAGAATCCGATCCCGGTCCGAGACGCCAAGCAGGTCGGCGACCCGCCAAAGGATATGATCTTCCATCTCGTTGCGCATGCCATCGGCATAGACGATGTCCCAGAGCACGCTGACCAGTTCCAGTCTCTGGTTTTCATCAAGACGGCGCTTCAATTCCGAGGTGAAGCGGTAATAGTCCACCGCTTCGCTTTCCGCCTGCTGGCCGGCCTCAAGCAAGGCTTCGATCTTGCTGCGGTCCAGATCGTAATGGTCCTTGATGCTCTTTTTCAGGCTCTTCCGTTCGGCGGCACTGATGGTTCCGTCGGCTTCCATCACCTGGAAACACAGGGCGACGATCAGCACTCTCGTATCGTTGCCGTCGAATTCATTGTCCTGTTCGCCAGCGATAAAGCTTTGGAAAAAGGTATTGAGGCGCTCCAGCATGAATGGTCCTTAAAACAGGTTGAGCCGGGTTTTCTCGTCCGAACTGCGGCTGGCATCGCGCACGCCCGGATCGTCCGGTGCGCCGCCGAAGAACGGCTCCGGTTCTTGGCCTTTCGGCATAGGCTTTGTTGATGCTGACGGTTGGCTGGACAATGGAGCAGCGGCCTCGCTGTTTTCCGGGAGCGGGTCGATCTTGCGTGCCGGAAGAGAGGATGTGGGTTTGTCGCCCTGTCCAAGCGGCGGCAATTCGGCCAAGGCGGCAGCACCGCTGATCACTGTGCCGTCTTCGACCGGTCCGGAGAGCTGGGCATAGGGGATTTTCCATTCGAAGGCGTCGAGCCTGCCGCTGACAGGCGAATAGGGCAGCCATTTTTCCGAGACCTGGCCATCGGCCACCCAGGAAGGATCGCGCGGTGCTTTGAGAGCCTGCGCCATCCAGTAGCGGATGCGGGCCTGGTCGCCGGTTTCGGCATCCTCGATATCGGCCAGCAGCAGAAACACCCGTTCGCTGGCCTGCATCCGGGCCGCAGCTTCGGCCTTGGCGCGTGCCTTGCTGAAGTCCCGCGCCTCAAGCGCCATTTCCGCAACCACCAGCAGGGAGTAGACATTGTTGGGCTTGACCTGTTCCAGCCGTTCGGCCCGCTTCAAGCGGTCAACCGCGCCGTCACCACCCCGTGCCCGCACATAGAGGCTGGCGATGTCTGGGTGAGGAGAAAGCTTCCAGGCTGTTTCCAGCACGGAGCCAGCCTTGCGCAGATTGTCCTCCCGCAGCAGAGCGCGGGCGGCGGTTACGGACGCAGGCACAAGATCCTTGGCGAGTTTCAGCGCATTCATGGCATTGTCGCGGGCCGCTGCCGGATCGCCGTCCAGCTGATCGATGGCTTTTGCGGTCAGCAGCACGGCTTTCAGCCGGTCGGCTTCCGCCCGGGCCAGAACGCCTGCGACGCGCTGTTGGTCGAGAAGATGAATGGCCTCGTTCCAGGCACTGGTTTGGCAGCGATATTCCAAAGCGGCCTTGGCGGCCCAGGGCAGATAAGGCGCATCCTCGGCGGCCTTTTCGGCATATTGCCGCGCAGCCTCGTGGGCACCCAGCCGCGTTGCCTCCACATAGAGACCGCGCAGACCAAGCTCGCGGGTTTCGGGATCGGCGACCATCTGCTCATAGATCCGCCGTGCATCGTCATGCTTGCCCTCGATCAGGGCGGCTTGCGCCTCCAGTACCATGATCAATGGTTCCTGATCGGCACGGACAAGGCCACGGGCGCGCGCGCTCATCCGCCGGGCCAGCGCGGCATTGCCAGCGCCTGCGGCAATCAGGCCGGTCGAGATCGCCTGATAGCCTCGGTCGCGCTTGCGGGCGCGGAAATAGCGACGCATCGAATGCGGCGAGGTCCAGAGCGTGCGGACCAGCCACCAGCCGATCATCACCACCGCAACGATGGCGACGATCATGGTGGCCGCCGCCGTCAGGCTCATTTCAATCAGCTGGCCCTGCCAGACAATCTGCAACTCACCCGGGCGATCGGCAAGCCAGGAAAAACCGAAACCCAGCGCCAGGACGATCAGGATATAGACGATGATACGGATCATGATGCTTATCCTTGCCGTCCGGCGACGGCACGGGCCAGCGCGTCGGAAACCTGGTTTTCAACGGTAATACGGGCGTCGAGCGCCTTCTTGAACTCAGCAGAGACGGTGCGCCCGGCCTCAGGCAGGCTGTCCCATTCGGCTGCCGCACCCTTCAGATCGCCATTGCGGATCTTGTCCTCGATGCGTGCAACGATGGCCGAGGCGTTATCACCTTCGACATTGCCGACTGGCCGGACCTTGACCACCGACATGGCGCTGGCCCAAAGACGCTCGCCGATATTGGCGCTTTCCGTAGGCGCGTTGATGGTCGAGAGGATCTTGTCGGCAACCGGTCCGAATTGCCGTTGCAGCTCGATACGGGAAGTGACGCCCGTGGTCGCATAAGGCTCCAGAGCGGCAATGGCGGTGTCTTCCTGTGCAATACTGCCCAGCGTGCGCAACTCGGCCAGGAACGGCCCGCCCCGGTCCGCGGCGGTCTTCAAAGCCGAGGCGGCGATGGCGCGGGCGACTTCGATGTCGTCACGCGGCTTGTTGATCTTGGTTTCAATGGCGCTCACCTTGTCGGAAACTTCCGTCTGGTTTTCGGTGAGCTTTTCCACCCGACCGGCAAGATCCGATTTCAGCTGGTCGATTGCCTGGTTGGCGCTGGCAAGCTTTGCCTGCAAGTCGCTGACGGCAGCGGGATCGACCGAGGTTTGCTGCTGGCCCGCTTCCAGTTTAGCCAAACGGCTGTCGAGGCCGGAAAGATCGGTCGGGGCAGCACCATTCGCGCTGCCTGCCTTAAGGCTCTCGACCTCAGCGCTCAGGGTTGCGACCTGTTTACTGACCGCACTGTCGTCCTTTGCAGAACCGGTCGAGGGGATCACGCCAGCATATTGCAGGGCGCCCGCGCCGACCAGCGCGATCAGCCCGCCAACAATACCTGCGGCCACGAAACCTGCCATGGTGGGAGAGGAGGCGCGTGGGGGTGGCCCGGATGCCTCGCCCTCAGCGGATGCTTCCATCAGCGGTGGTTCCGGCTCGTCCGGCGGGGGTGGCGAAAAGGCCGAGGTCTCACCGCCAAAATGAGCGTCTTCCGGTTTGCCCGGCCAGACCTTTGCTCCGTCGGCGTTGATATCCTCCCGCCTCTGGTCCTCGGCCTGCGAGATCGGCGCGCTTTCCTGCTCTGCCATGGGATCGACAGGCTTGTCCTTGGGTTGGTCTACCTTGTCCAGCGATTGCTCGTGATCGGACGATTGGGTGTGATCCGGGCTGACGGCCTGTTCCTCCGGTTTGTCACCCGGCACCAGCGGGTTGCCGATTTCAGGCGCTTGAACAGGCGTTGCCGTCAGGTCGATGGTCACCGGCTCTTCGGTCGTTTTTGAGCGGCGTGGGGGTTTTCCGGAAACCATGGCAACCTCGTTTTCAATGGGTGTGGAATGAAATTAGTCAGGGATCGTCTGGAAGGAAAGGGGCTTGCCCGCATTTGCCGCATGCCTTGTGGTTTTACAGGAGAGAAAGCAGATCGTCCTCACGAGGCTGAAGGGCAATGGATACCCTGTTCCTGAACGGTTTTGCCACGTTTTCGGCAATGTCGGCGCTCAGGCAGAAAATGTGTGCGGATGCGAAAAGACTGGCGGCTTTACCCGAAAGAGGCAGGGCAAAAAACCGTCTGGCGGTCTCGGCGGAATACAGCAGCACAGCGTCCACCGCCTTTTGCTCGAGCCGGGCACGGATGTCGTCCTCATGATAAGTCAGCCCCTGCATAGTATAGGCGTCCACAACACGAAAGGGAATGGAGGTCTGGCGCAACCCTTGTTCCAGGCTCTGCTTGCGGGGCTGCCCCGCCAGATAAAGCAGGGGATTTTCCCAGTCCATCGAGGCGGCGGCAATCTGTTCAGCCAGAGCCGCACCATCGCCTCGGGCGCTCAGAATCTTGCGAAAACCAAGCCCTCGTGCGGTGCTGGCGCTCGCCTCACCCACGGCAAACAGCGGGGTTTCGAAATGGCCCCGAAGCGCCTCGCGATGAGATGCAAGGCTTCTGATCGCCTCGCTGCTGGTGACTGCCAGGGCTGCATGCGGTTGGGAAAGGGCAGACAGTGTATCATCGACGTGGTGTATGGCTCTGGCCAGCGGCAGGAGTACTGTGTCGTGACCCAGGGCACGGAGACGGTCTGCCGTCTTGCGGCTTGCGGTCTCGGTCCGGGTCAGCAGAACGCGCATGTCGTCAGGTCCATGCCTCAAAGAAGCCAGGTCCGGCTTTGTTCTTGACCTTTTCGCCCGCCGACCAGCCGAGCGCAAGCCCATCGGCGCAGCGGCCCTCGGCCTCGACCGAATGGGAGACCTGACCATCCGGCGTCAGAATCGTGCCGGTCAGGCGGATCATCTCGCCATCCGATATCGCATAGCCGGCAATCGGTGTGCGACAGGAGCCGTCCAGCGCGGCCAGAAAGGCACGCTCACAGGAAACCGCGTCAAAAGTCGGGCGATGGTTGATGGCGGCCAACAGATCCTGAACCCGGCGGTCATCGACCCGTGCCTCGATGCAGATTGCGCCCTGTGCTGGTGCGGGCGGAAAGCTTTCGAGGTCGAGATATTGGGTAATCACCGTTTCCTTGTCGAGCCGCTTCAATCCGGCCACGGCCAGCAACGTGGCATCGACCTCGCCTGCGGCCAGCTTGCGAAGCCGGGTTTCCACCGCGCCGCGATAGGTAATGACCTTGAGGTCGGGCCGAAGCTTGCGAATCAGCGCCTGACGCCTCAGCGAGGCCGAGCCGATGACCGCGCCGTCGGCAAGCTCCAGCAGCTTGGGTGCCGTGCGGCCAATAAAGGCATCACGCATATCTTCGCGTGGCAGATAGGCGGAAATCTCCAACCCATCGGGGAGGGCCGTTGGCATGTCCTTGGAGGAATGCACGGCAAAATCCAGCCCGCCAGACAGCAATTGCTGCTCCAGTTCCAGGGTGAACAGGCCCTTGCCGCCGATTTCCGCCAGCGACCGGTCGGTGATGCGGTCGCCGGTGGTCGACAGGACAACGATCTCGAACATATCAGGCGAAAGGCCGTGGGCCTCGGCCAGACGCTCGCGGGTTTCGTGGGCCTGGGCCAGTGCTAAAGGGCTGCCGCGTGTGCCGATGCGGAAAGGTTTCGTTTGCATCCGAAGTCATCCATTGTTACCGGAGGTTCTCGTAACCATGTTTGCTCTTCCTCGCAATCAATCAAATCGACGCAATTCAACCTCCATGACAGGTCCTTTGAAGATTCTCGGCATCGAAACCAGCTGCGATGAAACCGCAGCCGCTATCGTTCTGCGCCATGACGACGGACGCGGCGAAATCGTATCCGATGTGGTGTTGAGCCAGCTGGACGAACACAGCGTCTATGGCGGCGTCGTGCCGGAAATCGCTGCCCGCGCCCATGTCGAGGCGCTGGATACGCTGGTGGAAGAGGCGCTGGCCAAGGCCGATATGCGGTTGTGCGACATCGATGCCGTGGCTGCCACCGCCGGTCCTGGCCTGATCGGCGGGCTGATCGTCGGGCTGATGACCGGCAAGGCGATTGCCCGGGCGGCTGGAAAGCCGCTTTACGCTATCAACCATCTGGAAGGCCATGCGCTGACGGCGCGGCTGACGGACAATGTGGCCTTTCCCTATCTGATGCTGCTGGTCTCCGGTGGTCATACCCAATTGGTTCTGGTGCGTGGCGTCGGCGATTATCAGCGCTGGGGCACGACCATCGACGATGCGCTTGGCGAGGCATTTGATAAAACCGCCAAACTACTCGGCCTGCCCTATCCGGGTGGCCCTGCGGTGGAGCGCGCCGCCGTTCATGGCAACGAAAAACGCTTCAATTTTCCGCGACCGCTGGTGGGTGAGGCACGGCTGGATTTTTCCTTTTCAGGACTGAAGACAGCGGTGCGGCAGGCGGCGCAGGCGGCAGCGCCGGTCAGCCAATCCGATATCGCCGATATCTGCGCCTCTTTCCAGCGCGCCATCGCCCGTACCATGGACGACCGGATCGGTCGGGGGCTGGAGCGATTCAATACGGAATATCCGGGTCTTGAGGCCAAGCCAGCCCTGGTGGTGGCTGGGGGTGTGGCCGCCAATCAGGCGTTGCGCACTGCCTTGCAGACTTTATGTGAACGACACGGGTTTCGCTTCATCGCCCCTCCGCATCATCTTTGCACCGACAATGCGGCAATGATCGCCTGGGCTGGACTGGAGCGGCTGGCCCATGGCTTCCCGGCAGATGACCTGTCGGTCTCGCCGCGCGCCCGCTGGCCTCTTGATGGCAATGCGGCGACCTTGCTTGGATCTGGCAAGCGGGGTGCGAAAGCATGAGTGGACATCATCACATTGCGGTGATCGGTGCCGGTGCCTTCGGCACGGCGCTGGCGGCTGTCATGGCGCTGGAAGGGCGGTCCAAGGTCACTTTGCTGGGCCGCGATCCTTCTTTGATGGCCGATCTCAGTGCCGATGGCATGCATGACGCAGCTCTGCCTGGGGTTGCCTTGCCTTTCGGGCTGGAATTCGCCTTCGAGCCGTATGTGCTGGCCGGTGCCGATATTGTGTTGTTTGCCATGCCCTCGCAGGCGCAGGCCGATGCCGCATCGACCTATGGTCCCTATCTTTCCGCCGAGGCCATGGTGGTGACCTGTGCCAAGGGCATCGATCGGGCAAGCTCCCGGCTGCTGACCGAGTTGCTGGAAGAAAAATTGCCGCATCATCCCGTCGCGGTTCTGTCGGGACCAGGTTTTGCCATGGATATCGCCCGTGGCCTGCCGACCGCAATGGCGCTGGCTTCTGCCAATCTTGACATGGCCGAGGATCTGGCGCGGACGCTGTCCACCCGGACATTCCGGCTTTATGCTGCCGACGACCGGATTGGTGTGCAACTGGGCGGAGCGTTGAAGAATGTGCTGGCGATTGCCTGCGGCATCGTCGAGGGCCGGGGATTGGGCGAATCAGCCCGGGCGGCGTTGATTTCGCGCGGCCTTGCGGAAATGTCGCGGCTGGTCGTCGCCATGGGCGGCAAGGCGGATACGGTGCGCGGCCTGTCGGGCCTTGGCGATCTGGTATTGACGGCCACCAGCCATCAATCCCGCAACTTGCGCTATGGTATTGCGCTTGCCAAGGGTGAGCAAAGCCAGCTTGGCAGCGGTGGCCTGGTCGAGGGTGCCTTTGCGGCTGCCGTTGCCGCCCGCCTTGCCGAACACCACGGTATTGCCATGCCGATTACCCAGGCAGTTGCCGCCATCATCGATGGTGTGCTGGATATCGACCGGGCGGTGGATGCGCTGATGACCCGCCCGATTACCACGGAATAATTTTTGAGGAGACGAGCCATGCTGTTTGCTGTGATCTGCGCCGATAAGCCCAACCATCTTGACCTTCGAATGGCGACCCGCCCGCCGCATGTGGAGTGGCTGAACGGCTTGAATGCTGAGGGGGTGCTGAAAATCGGTGGGCCTTTCCTGGATGGCGATGGCAAGCCCTGCGGTTCGATGCTGCTGATCAAGGCGGACGATCTTGCTTCTGCCAAGGAAATCGCGGCGCAAGACCCTTATGCCAAGGCGGGCCTGTTCGAAAGCGTCGAGATCAAACCCTATAACTGGGTCTTCAACAATCCTGAGGCGTAAGACGCATGGCTTTCTGGCTTTACAAATCCGAGCCCTTCAAATGGTCCTGGGCCATGCAGAAGGATGCGGGCGAGGCGGGCACCGAATGGACCGGGGTGCGCAACTATCTGGCCCGCAACAATATGCGGGCGATGAAGATTGGCGATAAGGGTCTGTTCTACCACTCCAACGAGGGGTTGGAAGTGGTCGGCATTACCGAAGTTTGCGCGCTTTCCCATCCCGATTCCACCGCTGAAGGCGATGCTCGTTGGGACTGCGTCGACATCCGCGCCGTGCAGGACATGCCAAAACCGGTAACGTTGAAGGACGTCAAGGCCAATCCGAACCTCGCGCAGATGGCGCTGGTGACCTCGATGCGGCTTTCGGTACAGCCGGTGACCGAGGAGGAATATTTCGAGATCTGCCGCATGGGCGGGCTTGAAAACCCGCCGGTGTGAGCGTTTCCGCTGTGAAGATCGATCCCCGGCGATTCATTCTCGACAATACCGATCTGATCGCGCCGCCGCATGTGCCGGAAATCCGGCTGCATCTGGCCAGCGAAGTTCATGATCTCTGGCTGAAAACCGAGGAAGATCTGGCGGAAATCGGCTTGCCGCCGCCCTTCTGGGCCTTTGCCTGGGCCGGTGGCCAAGGCTTGGCGCGCTATATCCTCGACAATCCGCAGCTTGTGGCGGGCAAGCGAGTGGTGGATTTCGCCAGTGGTTCCGGTCTGGTTGCCATTGCCGCCGCCAAGGCTGGCGCGGTTTCGGTGCTGTGCGTGGATATCGATCCGTTCGTACAGGCGGCAATTGCCCTCAATGCGGCTGAAAACGGGGTGGAACTTGGTTTTAGCGGCAAGAATCTGATTGGCCAGACACTGGATGCCGACCTGCTGCTGGCTGGCGATGTTTTTTACGACAAGAGCTTTGCCGACCGATTGGTACCCTGGTTTTCAACGCTGTGCGGGCAGGGAATCGATATCCTGGTCGGCGATCCCGGTCGAAGCTATTGCCCGACTGATCGGATGCAGGCCTTGGCGACCTATCAGGTTCCGGTCACGCGGATGCTGGAAGACAGCGAGGTGAAAAAAACCACCGTCTGGAAATTTTGCTGATGGGGGAGCATCGGTCAGGGGCGTATGATGCAAACACCTGCTTCATAGGTGCAGGGTGAGGTTTCCAGCTGCGCTTTGACGTCGATGATCTTGGCCTTGGGTGCCAGAGGGGTGGTGTTTTGGCCGCTCCTGTCGGTGCGCCAGGCAGAAACACCAAAAGTATAGGTGCCGCCGGGGGTGCCGATCCCGATGATCGATCCTGCCGCTGAACCGGCATGCGACCTTGTCGGCTGGCCATGATAAGCGGAACCATCATGTGTGCCGCCCGCATAGGCGGCCTGGGCCAGTAAACATCCGCAGGCCAGGGCCAGGGCGGATGCTTTGATACGGGTGATTTTACCAGTGGCTGGCAAGTTTTTTCTCCGATCCCCATCAAAACGTGGTTAACAAGAGATTAATTCGAGCCATGGGAAAATCAAGTCATTCCAGCTATCTGGTCGATTTTCTTAAGAACTGCTGTTTATTGTCGCGCCATGCGTGTTTGGTTGGAGAGGTGCCTGATCAGGGACTTGCCAATCGATTAAATTGAAAGCCAGTTTCAAATCCGCCTTGTCCTGCATCAATCGGAGGATTAAAGGTCCAATTTGACGCACTGCACTCCATGACGGAGCGCCCTATATCCCTTCCATTCCAAAGGTGGAATGCACTTGAACGCCGTGAGGACGAGATGGCGAACGTGACAAAACAACGGCCTTTGTCGCCGCATCTGCAAATCTACAAGCTTGTTCCGACAATGTTGATGTCCATCGTGCATCGCATTACCGGTGGAGCCTTGTATTTTGGGACCGCGCTGGTTGCCTGGTGGCTGATCGCCGCCTCAACGGGAGCGGATTATTACGACTGGGTCTCCTGGTTCATGGGGACGTTCATCGGCAAGATCATTCTGTTCGGCTTCAGCTGGGCGCTGATCCACCACATGCTGGGTGGCATGCGCCATTTCGCATGGGACCTGGGCTATGGTCTGGAGAAGCACTTCAACACCAAGCTCGCCAAGGCGACAGCCGTTGCATCCGTCGTCCTGACCGTTCTGGTCTGGGTCGTCGCGTTCATCATCCGCTGAGGGATTTTAATCATGGATATGCGTACACCGCTCGGTAAAGTTCGCGGTCTCGGCTCCGCAAAGGACGGCACGGAACATTTCTGGCGCCAGCGCCTGACGGCCATCGCCAACGTGCCGCTCATGCTGTTCTTCATCATTTTCATGCTGACTCATGCCGGCGCACCCTATGCCGATGTCGTGTCTGCTTTGTCGAACCCTCTCGTGGCTGTTATCATGGGACTGGTCGTGCTTTCCGGCCTGATTCACATGAAGATTGGCATGCAGGAAATCATCGCCGACTATATTCATAACGAAATTATGAAAATGGGGCTGATGATGCTCAACACATTTTTCGTGGTCATCACGGGTGCGCTCTGTCTTTTCGCCATCCTCAAGATCGCGTTTGTAGGATAATTCATCATGGCAGCGACAAGTTCTTCTTCCAAGGCCGGCCCAACCATCAATGGCCGCAGCTATACCTATGTCGATCACGCCTATGACGTGGTCGTTGTCGGCGCAGGTGGCGCTGGCCTGCGCGCCACGCTCGGCATGGCCGAGCAGGGTTTCAAGACCGCCTGTATCACCAAGGTTTTCCCGACCCGCTCCCACACGGTTGCAGCCCAAGGTGGCATTGCCGCTTCGCTCAACAACATGACGCCGGATTGCTGGCAGTGGCATCTTTACGATACCGTCAAGGGCTCCGACTGGCTGGGCGATGTGGACGCCATGCAATATCTGGCCATGGAAGCGCCAAAGGCGGTCTATGAGCTGGAACATTATGGCGTGCCGTTCTCGCGGAATGAAGAAGGCAAAATCTATCAGCGCCCCTTCGGCGGCCATATGCAGAATTACGGCGAAGGCCCGCCGGTACAGCGCACCTGTGCTGCCGCCGACCGGACCGGCCACGCCATTCTGCATACGCTTTACGGTCAGTCCCTGAAGCATAATGCCGAATTCTTCATCGAATATTTCGCTCTCGACCTGATTATGGCCGAGGATGGCCGTTGCACCGGTGTCGTGGCCTGGAACCTCGATGACGGCACGATCCATCGCTTCTCCGCCAAGATGGTGGTGCTGGCGACCGGCGGTTATGGTCGCGCCTATTTCTCGGCAACGTCGGCCCATACCTGCACTGGCGATGGCGGCGGCATGATTGCTCGCGCCGGTCTGCCGCTTCAGGACATGGAATTCGTTCAGTTCCATCCGACCGGTATTTACGGTGCCGGCTGTCTGATCACCGAGGGCGCACGCGGCGAAGGCGGCTACCTGGTCAATTCCGAGGGTGAGCGTTTCATGGAACGCTATGCCCCATCGGCCAAGGATCTTGCCTCGCGTGACGTGGTTTCGCGCTGCATGACCCTGGAAATCCGCGAGGGCCGGGGCGTTGGCAAGAACAAGGATCATATCTACCTGCATCTCGACCATCTCGATCCAGCCGTGTTGCATGAGCGCCTGCCGGGCATTTCCGAGAGCGCCAAGATTTTTGCCGGTGTCGATGTCACCCGCGAACCGATCCCGGTTCTGCCAACCGTTCACTACAATATGGGCGGCATTCCGACCAATTATTGGGGTGAAGTGCTGAACGCCGATGCTGAAAACCCCGAGCGGATCGCACCCGGCTTGATGGCTGTCGGTGAAGCCGGTTGCGCCTCGGTGCATGGCGCCAACCGTCTTGGTTCCAATTCGCTGATCGACCTCGTGGTGTTCGGACGTGCTGCGGCCATCCGTGCCGCTGAAGTGATCGATCGGGTGTCTCCGATCCCGGCGCTGAACGTCGCGGCCTGCGACAAGATCATGGAGCGGTTTGACGCCATCCGTCATTCCAGCGGCTCGACGCCGACTGCCGTGCTGCGTGACAAGATGCAGCGCGCCATGCAGGAAGATGCTGCGGTGTTCCGCACCCAGGAAGCGCTGGAAAGTGGTTGCCGCCGGATCTCGGAAATCTGGAAGGAAATGCCCGACATCAAGGTCACGGACCGGTCGCTGGTATGGAATTCCGATCTGGTGGAAACCCTGGAGCTGCACAATCTGATGGCCAATGCCATCACCACGGTCTATGGCGCGGAAGCCCGCAAGGAAAGCCGTGGTTCGCATGCCCGCGAGGATTTTGTCGACGGTCCTTATGGTGGTCGCGACGACGTCAACTGGCGCAAGCACACCCTGGCCTGGGTCAATGAAGCGGGCGATGTGAAGCTGGATTACCGTCCTGTACACACCGAGCTTCTGGCGGATGGGATCGATCCTAAGAAGATCGAGCCCAAGGCCCGCGTTTATTGATGTGAGGATATCGACATGGTTGAACTGACGCTTCCCAAGAATTCTCAGATCACGCCGGGCAAGGTCTGGCCAAAGCCTTCAGGTGCCAAGAACCTGCGGGAATACCAGATCTATCGCTGGAGCCCCGATGACGACAAAAATCCAAGCCTCGATACCTATTATGTCGATATGGATGATTGCGGCCCGATGGTTCTCGACGGTCTTCTCTACATCAAGAACAAGATCGATCCGACGCTGACATTCCGCCGCTCCTGTCGTGAAGGCATTTGCGGCTCCTGCGCGATGAATATCGATGGTACCAACACCTTGGCCTGCACCAAGGGCACTGACGACGTGAAGGGGACCGTGAAGATCTATCCTCTGCCGCATATGCCTGTCGTAAAGGATCTGGTTCCCGACCTGACCAACTTCTATGCCCAGCACCGCTCCATTGAGCCCTGGCTGAAGACGGTGTCTCCGACGCCGGTTAAGGAATGGAAGCAAAGCCATGACGACCGGCAGAAGTTGGATGGTCTTTATGAATGCATTCTCTGCGCTTGCTGCTCGACCTCCTGCCCAAGCTATTGGTGGAATGGCGATCGCTATCTCGGCCCAGCCGTGCTGCTACAAGCCTATCGCTGGTTGATCGACAGCCGTGACGAGGCCAAGGGCGAGCGTCTGGACAATCTTGAAGATCCCTTCCGGCTCTATCGTTGCCATACGATCATGAATTGCGCGCAAGTCTGTCCAAAGGGCCTCAACCCGGCCAAGGCGATTGCTGAAATCAAGAAGATGATGGTCGAGCGCCGCGTTTAACGAATTTGGCTGGCTGCGGTCATACCCAGGGCGAAGATGCTCAGGCATCCTCGCCCTGGGTATCTCAATATCTCAAATGCATCACGTGCTTGAGATATTGGCACAAGATACACGGTCGTCATCTTCAACGACTCATCGTGTAAAATAGTGCGGATGGTCTGCTGTCGCGGTTGCGACAGGCTCTGGCAGCGCTACTGGCTGCATCTCACGCGGTTTTGTAAGGAAAATATTGATCTTCTGGACGCAAACACGCTATTTGCTTGCCGTTGAAGAGGCTTCTGCCTTGATTTCAAACCAGCTTTGGCGCTAGTTTCCGGGCGTTTGGTGCATGATAGCTGTCGCTGAAATGCGAAAGCTGACGATGATGAAGCAACCGGGAGTGTTAGGATGAAACTGAAATTTGCGGCGACGGGTCTGATGGTCGTGCTTTCTCTTGCCGGGTGTCAGCGTACGTCAAGCGATTACGGTTCCTCGTCACTGCCGCCTTTGCAGGCGCAACCGGTGCCTCAGGTTCAATCGGGGCAATTGCCGCCTCCGGGTGCAAGCCAGTTTCCAGTAGCGCCCACCTCTAACCAAACCGCTGCCTTGACGCCCAATGCGCCGCCACCGGGTAGTTCCCTCGATTTCACCAAGGAACAGATGGTCGGCAATTGGCGTGTGGCCAATGGCCAGTCCAGCTGCGACATGTTCCTGACCCTCACCAATCTGGGTGGTGGATCGCGCGGCGGTACGCGCGGTTGCGTCGGTCCGCTGACGACGATGGGCGCCTGGGATGTCGCCAATAAGCAGTTGATGCTGAAGGATCGCGACGGCAATGTGATCGGCACTCTCTACAAGACGGCGGATAATCGCTTCAACGGTTCCACCAGCGCTGGCCAGCCTGTCAGCCTCAGCCGGTAAGGGTGTATTGAACCGCCCTTCATTCTGATGCCTGCCCTTTGATGCGAAGGGGCAGGCCTATATCCTCCGCGGAGTTCGACATGCAGCCTGTGCCCGATTATGCCCTCAGCGTCAGCGAGGATCTGAAGGCGCGGACCCTCTCGGGGGAGCTGATGGCCGATCCCGCCCAGATGGCGGTCGCCGCCCGGCTCGATCGCATCCTTCTCCAGTTGAAAGAACGCAAGCCAGCAAAGAAGTCCTCGGCGCTTGGCTGGATCTTTGCACGGCATCGCGCGCCCCAAACCAAGATCATGGGGCTTTATGTGCATGGCAGCGTCGGGCGCGGCAAAACCATGCTGATGGACCTGTTCTTTCGCATGGCGCCCGTGGAAAAGAAGCGTCGGGCGCATTTTCATGAATTCATGGCCGATGTGCATAATCGCATTCACATCCATCGGCAGAAACTCAAAAATGGCGAGACAAAGCAGGCCGACCCCGTGCCGCCGGTGGCGGAGCAACTGGCCGCCGAAGCGGGGCTTTTGTGCTTCGATGAATTCACCGTTACCGATATCGCCGATGCGATGATCCTGTCGCGGTTGTTTACCGAGCTTTTCGCACGCGGCTGCATTCTGGTGGCGACCTCCAATGTCGAGCCGGACAATCTTTATCCGGATGGGTTGAACCGGGGTCTGTTTGTGCCGTTCATTGGCTTGCTCAAACAATATGTCGAGATCCTCTCGCTCGATTCGCCGACCGATTACCGGCTGGAAAAGGCCGATCAACTGCCGATCTATCTCTCTCCGGCAGATGCCGTAGCGGATCGGGAAATGGACCGTGCCTGGAAAATGATGACCGCAGGCCGCCTGGAAAAACCGCTGGATATCGAAATGAAGGGCAGGCTTTTGCCGGTGAAGCGGGCCGTTGGAAAAATGGCCCGCTTCACGTTTGCCGAGCTGTGCGAGCAGCCGCTGGGTGCCTCCGATTACCTGGCGCTTGCCGACCGGTTTCATACAATCTTTGTCGATCATATTCCCTATCTCGGGCCTGAAAAACGCAATCAGACAAAGCGCTTCATCATCCTGATCGACGCACTCTATGACCATCATGTGCGGGTGCATGCCAGTGCCGCGGCCGAGCCGGAGGCCTTGTTGACGGCCAGAAAAGGAACCGAAGGGTTCGAATTCGACCGGACAGCATCGCGGCTGTTTGAGATGCGTAGCCGTGAATATCTCGAAGCGCATGCAGCCCGCATTGCGGAAATGTGAAGAATTGATGACTTAATATCTTACCTTTACGTAAGAATTTTATAGTCTAAACGATTGAAAAATATGCTCTCATAAATATCGGTTGCGCTTTTTTCCTGGTCGCGCTATGCGAATGGCCCAAAGGCCGGTCACTCTATTGGAGGGCCGACTTGGTTTTGGATCTAAAAGGAAGCACTTCAATGGCGCGCAACAAGATCGCACTTATTGGTTCTGGAATGATCGGTGGTACGCTGGCCCATCTGGCTGGCTTGAAGGAACTGGGCGACATCGTCCTGTTCGATATTGCCGATGGCGTACCGCAGGGTAAGGGTCTCGACATTGCGCAGTCGTCGCCCGTTGAAGGCTTCAATGCCAAGCTGACCGGTTCGAGCGACTACGCTGCCATCGAAGGTGCTGACGTTTGCATCGTCACCGCTGGTGTGCCGCGCAAGCCCGGCATGAGCCGCGACGACCTGCTCGGTATCAACCTCAAGGTCATGGAACAGGTTGGTGCCGGCATCAAGAAATATGCCCCCAACGCCTTCGTGATCTGCATCACCAATCCGCTCGATGCCATGGTCTGGGCGTTGCAGAAGTTCTCCGGCCTGCCAGCCAACAAGGTTGTCGGCATGGCCGGCGTTCTCGACAGCTCGCGCTTCCGCCTGTTCCTGGCTGAGGAATTCAACGTTTCGGTTCAGGACGTCACGGCTTTCGTGCTTGGCGGCCATGGCGACACCATGGTGCCGCTGGCCCGTTACTCCACGGTCGGCGGTATCCCGTTGACCGATCTGGTCAAGATGGGCTGGGTCACCGCTGAACGCCTGGAAGAGATCATTCAGCGCACTCGTGATGGCGGCGCCGAAATCGTCGGCCTGCTGAAGACCGGTTCGGCTTTCTACGCACCAGCCGCTTCGGCAATTGAAATGGCTGAATCCTACCTCAAGGACAAGAAGCGCGTTCTGCCTTGCGCTGCGCACCTGACCGGTCAATACGGCGTCAAGGACATGTATGTTGGCGTACCCACGGTGATCGGTGCTGGCGGCGTCGAGCGCGTCATCGAGATCGAACTGAACAAGGACGAGGAAGCCGCCTTCCAGAAGTCGGTCGGCGCTGTCGCCGGTCTCTGCGAAGCCTGCATCAATATCGCTCCGGCTCTCAAGTAATCGCCTTTGGCGGCTGCGCCTTCATCTGCGGATGATGGCGCAGCCGCGCATGGTTTTAACGCAGTTCTAAGCCGGGCGGCATGACCGCTGGTTCTGGAATTGCTCCGAACACAGGACCAGACGATGAATATTCATGAATATCAGGCCAAGGCTCTGCTGAAGAGCTTTGGCGCACCGGTTGCCGAAGGTGTGGCAATCTTTTCCGCCGATGAAGCCGAGGCGGCCGCAAAGCAGCTTCCTGGCCCGCTTTATGTCGTCAAGAGCCAGATCCACGCTGGTGGTCGCGGCAAGGGCAAGTTTAAAGAACTCGGCCCGGATGCCAAGGGCGGCGTTCGCTTGGCGTTCTCGATCGACGAAGTGAAGTCGCATGTTGCTGAAATGCTCGGCAATACGCTGGTGACCAACCAGACCGGCCCCGCTGGCAAGCAGGTCAACCGCCTGTACGTCGAAGATGGTGCCGATATTGAGCGCGAACTTTATCTGTCGCTGCTCGTAGATCGCGCTGTTGGTCAGGTTGCTTTCGTGGTCTCCACCGAAGGCGGCATGGACATTGAAACGGTTGCTCACGACACCCCGGAAAAGATCATCAGCGTTGCGATTGATCCAGAAGCTGGTGTAACGGCTGCCAATCTCGAAGCCCTGACTGCGGCTTTGTTGCTCGAAGGCGAAGCCAAGGCTGACGCTGAAAAGCTGTTCCCGATCCTCTACAAGGCCTTTGTCGAAAAGGACATGGCGCTTCTGGAAGTGAACCCGCTGATCGTCATGAAAAACGGTCGTATGCGCGTTCTCGACGCCAAGATGTCTTTCGACGGCAACGCTCTGTTCCGCCACGAAGACGTTGTGGCTCTGCGCGACAAGACCGAAGAAGACGCCAAGGAAATCGAAGCCTCCAAGTATGATCTGGCTTATGTTGCCCTTGATGGCAATATCGGCTGCATGGTCAATGGCGCAGGCCTTGCCATGGCAACCATGGATATCATCAAGCTCTACGGTGCTGAGCCGGCAAACTTCCTCGACGTTGGTGGCGGCGCGACCAAGGAAAAGGTCACGGCAGCCTTCAAGATCATCACTGCCGATCCGGCTGTGAAGGGCATTCTGGTCAACATCTTCGGCGGTATCATGAAGTGTGACGTGATTGCCGAAGGCGTTCTGGCTGCCGTCAAGGACGTCGGTCTCACCGTTCCACTCGTCGTTCGCCTCGAAGGCACCAATGTCGAGCTGGGCAAGAAAATCATCAACGAATCCGGTCTCAACGTCATTTCGGCGGATGATCTGGATGATGCTGCGCAGAAGATCGTCGCAGCCGTGAAGGCAGCGTGATCTGATGGCTGATACATCCAAGACCGTGAAGCGCCAGCCTTTTGGCCCGAATGAGACAGATATCAATCTGTGCTACTTCGTCTGCTTCGACAGCGAGCTTCCAACCGATGGCGACGTCGCCGAACGTTGGGTGCATTTCAACGATAATGACGATGCGCTCGCCTATTTCGCTGACAAGTCCAAGGACGCGAGCCTCTTTGTCTGGAAGGGCGAGCTTGCCATTGCCAAGGGCGACGGCCAGTTCGATTGGTTCTTTACCCAATGGTCCAAGAGCCTTGAGAAGCAGCTGACGCAGAAGTCGGCCAAGGGCATGGGCTATCGCTTTTCCAATGACGCCTTTGAGGCATTTGAACCCCTCGAATTCGAGGAAGAGGAAGCCGAGTAATGTCGATTCTGATCAATAAAGACACCAAGGTTCTCGTACAGGGCCTGACCGGCAAGACCGGCACTTTCCATACCGAACAGGCGCTTGCCTATTACGGCACCAAGATGGTCGGCGGTATTCATCCTTCCAAGGGTGGTAGCAACTGGACCGGCTCCAAGGGCGAAACCCTGCCGATCTTCGCTTCCGTTGCCGAAGGCAAGGACGTTACCGGCGCCAATGCATCGGTGATCTACGTTCCCCCAGCAGGCGCTGCTGCTGCGATCATCGAAGCCATCGAAGCTGAAATTCCGCTGATCGTCTGCATCACGGAAGGCATTCCGGTTGCCGACATGGTCAAGGTCAAGGCTCGCCTCGACAAGTCCAAGTCGCGCCTGATTGGCCCCAACTGCCCAGGCGTGATGACGCCGGAAGAATGCAAGATCGGCATTATGCCGGGCTCGATCTTCCGCAAGGGTTCGGTTGGCGTGTTGTCGCGTTCCGGCACTTTGACCTACGAAGCTGTGTTCCAGACCTCGAATGAAGGCCTCGGCCAGACTTCGGCTGTCGGTATCGGCGGCGATCCGGTCAAGGGCACCGAGTTCATCGACATTCTGGAAATGTACCTCGCTGACGAAGCCACCAAGTCGATCATCATGATCGGTGAAATCGGTGGCTCGGCTGAAGAAGAAGCCGCACAGTTCCTCAAGGACGAAGCCAAGAAGGGCCGCAAGAAGCCAATGGTCGGCTTTATCGCCGGTCGTACGGCTCCTCCCGGTCGCACCATGGGTCACGCAGGCGCTGTGATCTCCGGCGGCAAGGGCGGCGCGGAAGACAAGATCGAAGCCATGGAATCGGCTGGCATCCGGGTTTCGCCCTCGCCAGCCCGCCTTGGCAAGACGCTGGTTGAAGTTCTCAAGGGCTGAGACCACATAGAGATAAGCGGGCAGACGTCTTTATGGCGTCTGCCCGTGCAGGCATTTCAAGTCCAGCCGAGCGCAAGCCTTGACTGGCAGATATTCGACAAACCGAATATTCGGTCGAATAGTTCGGTGATGACCTCAAGTCGGGAGGCGGGCACGAGGCCCGCAAAAAACCATGGCAAGGCAAGAAGCCAACGAGCAGTTTCAGATCACCTCGTTCCTGGACGGATCGAATGCGATCTATATCGAGCAGCTTTATGCGCGTTACGAAGACGATCCGGGTTCGGTATCGCCTGAGTGGCAATCCTTCTTCAAGGCGCTGGGCGATAATCCAAGCGACGTGAAAAAGGCGGCCAAGGGAGCCTCCTGGCAGCGGAGCAATTGGCCGCTGACGCCACGCACCGATCTGGTTTCGGCACTGGACGGCAATTGGGGTCTGGTCGAGAAGGCCATTGAAACCAAGGTCAAGGGCAAGGCAGAAGCCGCAGCCGTAACCACAGGCAAGCCGGTTTCTGAAACAGATGTGTTGCAGGCGACCCGTGATAGCGTGCGCGCCATCATGATGATCCGTGCTTATCGTATGCGCGGTCATTTGCATGCCAAGCTCGACCCGCTCGGCATTGCCACGGCGGTTGAAGATTACAACGAGCTGTCGCCATCATCCTACGGCTTTACTGATGCTGATTTTGACCGCAAGATCTTCATCGATAACGTTCTGGGGCTGGAATATGCCACCGTGCGTGAGATGATCGAAATTCTTGAGCGCACCTATTGCTCGACGCTCGGTTTCGAATTCATGCACATCTCCAATCCGGAAGAAAAATCCTGGATTCAGGAGCGCATCGAAGGCCCCGATAAAGGCGTCGATTTTACCGTCGAGGGCAAGAAAGCAATTCTGCAGAAGCTGGTTGAGGCTGAAGGCTTCGAGCAGTTTATCGATGTGAAGTACAAGGGCACCAAGCGCTTTGGTCTGGATGGCGGCGAATCGCTGATCCCGGCGCTGGAGCAGATCATCAAGCGCGGCGGTCAGGAAGGTCTCGAAGAGGTCGTGCTCGGCATGGCGCATCGCGGCCGTCTGAACGTTTTGACCAATGTGATGCACAAGCCGCATCGCGCCGTGTTCCACGAGTTCAAGGGCGGTTCGTTCAAGCCTGATGAAGTTGAAGGCTCCGGCGACGTGAAGTACCATCTGGGTGCTTCTTCCGACCGCGAATTCGATGGCAACAAGGTTCACTTGTCGCTGACGGCCAACCCGTCGCATCTGGAAATCGTCAATCCGGTGGTGATGGGCAAGGCCCGCGCCAAGCAGGACCAGCTGGCCAAGGTCTGGGAAGGCGACGTGATCCCGCTGAAGGAGCGCGCCAAGGTTCTGCCGCTGCTGCTGCATGGTGACGCGGCCTTTGCAGGTCAGGGCGTTGTGGCTGAAATTCTCGGCCTGTCCGGTCTGCGCGGTCACCGCGTGGCGGGTACCATGCACGTGATCATCAACAACCAGATCGGCTTTACCACCAATCCGGGTTTCTCGCGCTCGTCGCCTTATCCATCGGATGTGGCCAAGATGATCGAAGCGCCGATCTTCCATGTGAATGGTGATGATCCGGAAGCTGTGGTTTATGCCGCCAAGGTGGCGACTGAATTCCGCATGAAGTTCCACAAGCCCGTGGTTGTGGACATGTTCTGCTACCGCCGCTTTGGCCATAATGAAGGTGATGAGCCTTCGTTCACCCAGCCAAAGATGTACAAGGAAATCCGCGCCCACAAGACCGTTGTTCAGGTCTATGGCGATCGTCTGATTTCTGAAGGCGTGATTACTGAAGGCGATCTTGAAAAGATGAAGGCCGATTGGCGCGCCAATCTTGAGCAGGAATTCGAGGCCGGCCAGTCCTACAAGCCCAACAAGGCTGACTGGCTGGATGGCGTCTGGTCCGGTCTTCGCGCCGCCGATAATGCCGATGAGCAGCGTCGCGGCAAGACAGCCATGCCGATGAAATCCCTGAAGGAGATTGGACGCAAGCTGTCGACCATCCCTGAGGGATTCAAGGCGCATCGGACCATCCAGCGCTTCATGGAAAACCGTGCGCAGATGATCGAGACGGGTGAGGGCATCGATTGGGCGATGGCCGAGGCCCTGGCTTTTGGTTCGCTGGTTGTCGAAGGTCACAAGATCCGCCTGTCCGGTCAGGATTGCGAGCGCGGCACATTCAGCCAGCGTCATTCGGTGCTCTACGATCAGGAAAGCGAAGATCGCTACATTCCGCTGGCCAACCTCGCGCCTAACCAGGCCCGCTACGAAGTCATCAATTCGATGCTGTCGGAAGAGGCCGTGCTTGGCTTTGAATACGGCTATTCGCTGGCCCGCCCGAATGCCCTGACCCTGTGGGAAGCGCAGTTCGGTGACTTCGCCAACGGCGCCCAGGTGGTGTTCGACCAGTTCATCTCGTCGGGTGAACGCAAGTGGCTTCGCATGTCCGGCCTCGTCTGCCTTCTGCCGCATGGCTATGAAGGTCAGGGACCGGAACACTCATCGGCTCGTCTGGAGCGCTGGCTGCAAATGTGCGCCGAAGACAACATGCAGGTTGCCAACGTCACGACGCCGAGCAATTATTACCATATCCTGCGCCGTCAGGTGAAACGCGACTTCCGCAAGCCGCTGATCCTGATGACGCCGAAGTCGCTGCTGCGCCACAAGCGGGCCCAGTCGACATTGGCGGAAATGGCAGGTGAAAGCTCGTTCCATCGCCTGCTGTGGGATGATGCCGAGATCATCAAGGACGGTCCGATCAAGCTCCAGAAGGATGCCAAGATCCGCCGCGTGGTGATGTGCAGCGGCAAGGTTTACTATGACCTGCTGGAAGAGCGCGAAAAGCGTGGCATCGATGATGTCTACCTGTTGCGTATCGAACAGCTCTATCCGTTCCCGGCCAAGGCGCTGATCAATGAGCTCAGCCGCTTCCGCAATGCGGAAATGGTCTGGTGCCAGGAAGAGCCGAAGAACATGGGGGCCTGGTCCTTCATCGATCCGTACCTGGAATGGGTGCTGGCTCATATCGACGCCAAGTATCAGCGCGTGCGCTATACCGGCCGTCCGGCTGCCGCCTCTCCGGCAACAGGCCTGATGTCCAAGCACCTCGCCCAGTTGCAAGCCTTCCTGGAGGACGCACTCGGCGGCTGATGCTGCCGGGTCCACCCTTTCGCTCGAAATCCATATCGATCAACGGAATTTATCATCATGGCCACTGAAATCCGCGTCCCCACTCTGGGTGAATCCGTCAGCGAAGCCACCGTCGGCACCTGGTTCAAGAAAGTCGGCGATGTCGTCAAGGCGGACGAGCCGCTCGTGGAACTGGAAACCGACAAGGTAACGGTTGAAGTCCCTTGTCCTGCTTCGGGCGTTCTGACCGAAATCGTTGCCCAGAACGGCGAAACGGTTGGTCTCGGCGCTCTGCTCGGCCAGATCGCCGAAGGCGCATCGGCTGGTGCGGCTGCACCCGCTCCTGCTGCTGCCCCGGCGCCTGCTGCTACACCTGCGCAGGCGGCCCCTGCCGCTCCGGCTGCGGGCTCCACCATGCCGGCAGCCCCTGCCGCAGCCAAGATGCTGGCTGAAAACAATATCTCCGCCGATCAGGTGGATGGCTCCGGCAAGCGTGGCCAGGTGCTGAAGGGCGACGTGATCGCCGCTGTCGCCAAGGGTGCATCCGCGCCTGCCGCGGCTCCTGCCCCAGTTGCTGCGCCGCGCCCCGTCTCCTCCGCCGACGATGCGTCGCGCGAAGAGCGCGTCAAGATGACCCGCCTGCGCCAGACCATTGCCAAGCGCTTGAAGGATGCCCAGAACACAGCTGCCATGCTGACCACCTATAACGAGGTGGACATGTCGGCGGTGATGAGCCTGCGCAACAAGTACAAGGATATTTTTGAAAAGAAGCATGGCGTCAAGCTGGGCTTCATGGGCTTCTTCACCAAGGCTGTTACCCACGCCCTGAAGGAACTGCCTGCCGTCAACGCTGAGATCGACGGTACCGACATCATCTACAAGAACTACTGCCATGTCGGCATGGCCGTCGGCACCGACAAGGGCCTGGTCGTTCCTGTAATCCGCGATGCCGACAAGATGTCGATTTCGGAAGTCGAAAAGGACCTCGGTCGCCTTGCCAAGGCTGCCCGCGATGGCTCGCTCTCCATGGCCGACATGCAGGGCGGCACGTTCACCATCACCAATGGCGGTGTTTACGGTTCGCTGATGTCCTCGCCGATCCTCAATGCGCCGCAATCCGGTATCTTGGGCATGCACAAGATCCAGGATCGTCCGGTCGTTGTTGGTGGCCAGATCGTGATCCGCCCGATGATGTATTTGGCACTGTCCTACGACCACCGGATTGTTGACGGCAAGGAAGCCGTGACCTTCCTGGTTCGCGTTAAGGAAAGCCTGGAAGATCCGGAACGTTTGGTTCTCGATCTCTAAAATTGGCAGAACCTGTCTTCCACTGCCGGTAGGCGATGGAAGACAGAAATTGCTTTGAAAAGCGTAGCGGCATTCCATTTGGAATGGTGTTGACCAAAAAAGTGAGCCTGATCATGCAGCCAACTTTTCTTGCCGCTTCGCCTTTTTTGCCACTGATTGGTATCAGTGTGATCCTGTTGATCGTCCACATCATGCTGCAAGGCATGACGGCGACCAAGGAACTCGGGACGAACTGGAATGCCGGGCCGAGGGATGATGACAGGAAACCGACCGGTCAGCTCGCGGGCCGTGCCGCGCGGGCCTCCACGAATTTCCGCGAGACCTATCCTGGGTTCATTGCCCTTGCATTCGGCCTCATTTTGGCTGGTGATCCGCATGGGTTCGGCCTGATCGGTGCCTGGGTATGGCTGGTATGCCGGATTATTTATATTCCGCTTTATCTGGCGGGAGTTCCCTATATCCGGTCGCTGGTATGGGTGGGCTCGATGGCAGGTCTGGTGGCGATGCTATTGGTTCTGTTATTTTAAGCGGCGGCTGATGGCGCGGAGTGAGGAAAGTCGATGCATCCCTATCTGTTTGAACTCGCATCCCTGATGGCTATTTTTGCCTTCGCCATCGTTTCTCCCGGTGCTGATCTGGCCATGGTCATGCGCCAATCCCTGGTGCATGGACGGCGTGAGGCGATCATCACCAGTTTCGGTGTCGGCTCGTCGCTGATGTTTCATGTCACCTACACCATTCTCGGGCTTGGCCTGATCATTTCCCAGTCGATCTATCTGTTCAATATCGTCAAATGGTGTGGTGTCGCCTATCTGCTTTACATCGGTGTGAAGTCTTTGCGGGCGGGTAAATCCGATATGACGGCGCAGCCAAGCGTGGAGGCGGGCGATCATAAACGCCAGTCGATCTCCAAGTCCTTCTTTCTCGGTTTTGCAGCCAATGCTCTCAATCCGAAACCGGTGTTTTTCTTCCTGTCGATCTTCTCAACGGTGGTCAGCATTCACACGCCGATCGCGGTTAAGTTCGGCTATGGCCTTGTCATGGCAACCTGCCTGATCACCTGGTTTGTCGGCGTCAGTATTTTCATGACGACGCCGAAAATGCGTGCGGCCTTTTCACGCGCCAGCCAATGGATCGACCGCATCAGCGGTGCGGTCTTCATTGTGCTTGGTTTGAAGCTTGCGACGGAAAAGGCCAGTTAATGTAAGCGCTTTGCGCTTGTCTCATCTGGGCCTTGGCCCTGTCTGTTCGTGATTTTGCCGGTACCCACAATGATGGGCGGCATAACGTTTGATGTGAAGGAATGATTGAATGGCATATGATCTTGTTGTCATCGGTAGCGGCCCCGGCGGTTACGTCTGCGCGATCAAGGCTGCCCAGCTAGGAATGAAGGTGGCTGTTGTCGAGAAGCGTGCCACCTATGGCGGCACCTGCCTCAATATCGGCTGCATTCCATCGAAAGCCCTGCTGCATGCGTCCGAAATGTTCCACCATGCCGCCCATGGTATGGCTGAGCTTGGTGTGGATGTCAGCGCGCCGGTGCTGAACCTGCCGAAGATGATGGCGCACAAGGATGCGACCGTGAAAGCCAATGTCGAAGGTGTGTCTTTCCTGTTCAAGAAGAACAAGATCGATGGTGTCATCGGCACGGGCAAGATCGTTGCTGCTGGCAAGGTCTCCGTCACCAATGACAAGGGCGAAGAGCAGATCCTCGAGACCAAGAACATCGTCATTGCCACCGGCTCTGATGTGGCTGGCATTCCCGGCGTGGCCGTGGATATTGATGAGAAGATCATTGTCTCCTCCACCGGCGGCATTGCGCTGGACAAGGTGCCGGGCAAGATGATCGTGGTTGGCGGCGGCGTTATTGGCCTTGAGCTCGGCTCGGTCTGGGCGCGTCTGGGTGCCAAGGTGACCGTTGTTGAATATCTCGATACCATTCTCGGCGGCATGGACGGCGAAGTGTCCAAGCAGTTCCAGCGCATGCTGGTCAAGCAGGGCATGGAATTCAACCTCGGCGCCAAGGTCACCGCCGTTGAAAAGTCCGGCGCTGGTGCCAAGGTGACGTTCGAGCCTGCCAAGGGCGGCGAAGCCACCGTGCTGGAAGCCGATGTCGTGCTGATCGCCACGGGCCGCAAGCCTTACACCACGGGCCTTGGCCTTGAGACTGTTGGTGTTACCCTCGACAAACGTGGCCGCGTCGAAATCGACAATCACTTCCAGACCAATATTGCTGGCATTTACGCCATTGGTGACGTGGTCAAGGGTCCGATGCTGGCGCATAAGGCTGAAGATGAAGGTGTGGCCCTGGCCGAAATCCTCTCCGGTCAGCATGGCCATGTGAATTACGATGTCATTCCTGGCGTGGTCTACACCCAGCCGGAAGTCGCCTCTGTCGGCAAGACGGAAGAAGAATTGAAGGCCGCAGGCGTCGTCTACAAGGTCGGCAAGTTCCCCTTCACCGCCAATGGCCGCGCCCGCGCCATGCTGGCGACGGATGGTTTCGTCAAGGTTCTCGCTGATAAGGAGACCGACCGTGTCCTCGGCGTTCACATCATCGGCCTTGGGGCAGGTGAAATGATCCATGAAGCGGCTGTGCTGATGGAGTTCGGCGGCTCTTCGGAGGATCTCGGTCGCACCTGCCATGCGCATCCGACCATGTCGGAAGCCGTGAAGGAAGCAGCAATGGCCACCTTCGCCAAGCCGATCCACATGTGATCTGCGCTCTTTTTTAAAAGAAGAGAGAAGCCAGTTATTATCGTTTTGCAATCTCGAGAGCCGTGGCTTGATGTTCAAGCCACGGCTTTTCTGATTTTATTGCAGGGCCGTCAGGGTGAAGCCCTGAGCACGGAGCAATTCGACCAGACCTTTTTCGCCCGGCAGATGTAAGGCGCCGACCGCCATGAAGATCTTGCCCTGGTTGAGATGCGGCCCAGCGCGCTCTGCCATCACCATGTTGCGGTCGATCACGATCCGCTGATCGAAATCGGCATGGCCGTCAGTTTTGGCGGTCTTGGCATCCGGTGCAACCGCTTGCATCATCGGCATGATCTCGCCAACCTCGCCTTTCAGGTAAAGGGAGATCATGGTTTCATTGACGTCATTGATCTTGTCACCAAGCTCGACGGACTCAATCAAGGATTGTAAATGAAAATCCATCGGCAGGTCGTTCATTGCTGCCAATTGTTCGGCATAGGTTTCCAGTCCGACCACCCGCTTGCCAGCCTTGGCGGCATTTTCGGCAATCTGCTTGTCGAGGAAGGACTGTCCCTCGGCTTTGCGGGCCTTTTCGCAGGCCGGAAGGGCGACGAAAGCCGCGAGAATCCAGGGCTTCATCCTGTTGACGGCGGTGAGCGATAGACCTCGTTGTTTCAGTCCGGCTTCGAGCGTTGCCGTCTGCTCCGGTGTCAGGCGGCTGGTAATTGTCGTGCCATCGGTAAACATCGACAGTTCGGGCTTTGCCAGAAGCGCGAGGGCGGCTTTCTTGTCGTCGAGGACCTCATCGGATTCAACGATAATGGTATCGGCTGCCGCTGCTGCGTCCGGTGCGCCTTTCGGCATTGTCAGTACGCGCGGGTCGGTGACATGCATGGTGCCAAGCAGGAAGGACGGTGCAATGCCTGGCTTTTCGATCTTCCAGAAAATCGAATGGCCATTCGGCACCTTGGCCGCTTCGGCCTCCAGCGCTTGATAGGCTTTCGGGTCCTTTTGCAGCAACTCCGGCAGGAGATCGCGTCCGGTGCAGGAAAGGTCTTCGGCCCTGACAAAGCTCGATGACACGATAGCTGCAATCAGCAACGTCAGGAACAGCAGTGGTACGGCCATGACGATGGCCAAGGCGTGTTCAGTCCAGCGAGGGGCAGCCCAGCGGGAGACGCTTGTGTTTATCGCTGACATATTCTTGGCTTTAAACATCCTGCCTGCTTTCTGAGGTCCATCTGGGCGTGTCTGTCTGGCGACGCCGGTTCCCTTTTTCCCGAACCCTATTTTCCAAATTTAAACATTTGGTATCACGCGCGGGGATGCGCCCGGTCATACACATCCAGTAGCCGTGCCGAATCCACGCCGGTATAGATCTGGGTGGTGGAGAGGCTCGCATGGCCAAGCAATTCCTGAATGGTGCGCAGGTCGCCGCCCCCGCTCAGCAGATGCGTGGCAAAGGAATGGCGCAACGCATGCGGCGTTGCGGTATCGGGCAGACCGAGTGCCGAGCGTAGCCGCTGCATTTCCCGCTGGATGATGCCTTGCTGCAACTTCCCGCCGCGCGCGCCGCGAAACAGCGGCTCTGCGGCTGGCAGATGATAGGGGCAGAGGCTTTGATAGGATTCAACCGCTTGCCGCACAATGGGCAGGAGCGGCACGAGCCGGGTCTTGTTGCCCTTGCCGGTCACGCGCAGCGTGGTCGTCGTGGCGACGATATCAGCGGGTGTCAGGTTCAGCGCTTCAGAAATGCGCAACCCACAGCCATAGAGCAAAGCAAAAACCGCAGCGTCGCGCGCCGCGATCCAAGGCTCCTCATTCAATTGTGTTTCTGCGGCCACCACCGTCAAAGCCTGGGCGGCGCTGAGCGGCTTCGGTAGCGATTTCGGCTGCTTGGGTGAGCGAATGGCACCTGCACCAGCAGCATTGACCAGGCCTTTGCGCTCCAGATAGCGCAAGAGCGACCGGACACCGGCGAGATGACGACCGAGCGAGCGAGCGCCAGCACCTTCCTTGCGGCGTGACGACAAAAATGCGCGCAGGTCGGAAGGCCGTAACGCCTTGATATCATCGATTGAAGGAGGACCGCCGAAATAGCCGGTCAGAAATCCCAGAAACTGACGGGTATCGCGTTCATAGGCGGTCAACGTGTGATCGGCGAGCCGCCTTTGTCCAGACAGGCTCGCAAGCCAGTTCTGGCGTTCCGCCATCAGGTCGGGGGCGGCAATCAACAGCAGTTCTGTCACGGCAGGGCCTTCGTGATTGATCGTCTCATACAATGTGTCTGTCTTGGTTGTCTGTCTTGGTCTTAAACAGTCCAGGAATCACACACCAAAGCCATCCTGCCGGAGAGCCATTAGGGAAGGATTAACCGACGCGCCCAGGTCGCCCGACCGATGCGACGTATGCCAAGGCGTGCATTGAAGACATTAAATATACTCTTAGTTTATGTTGGTTTAACAATCGTCAAAATCGGTTCTATACTTTGGTTTTATACCCTCAATATTGAGGGGATATTTTGAATATATTAATAGTCGAAATATCTAAATGGCGACCAATCTGAAGATCTTGCGGGAAGATCTCGGCTGGCGAAAGAAACCAACATGCAGTTTAAGTCCATACAAATGAAAATTGCCGTGCTTGCAGGTCTTTGCGTCCTGTCGGCCACGGCTGGCCTGGTCGGCTATGGCATTGTCTCTGCCGGGCAGACAAGGGATTTTGTCGGCGATAACGTTACTAAGCTCACCGAAGCCAAAACCCGTGAAGCCCTGTCCACGCTCGCTTCCACCCAGTCGGGCATCATCCGATCATCGCTGGATGGGGCTTTCGATGCAGCACGGAATCTGGCACGCAGTTTTGAGATTATTGCGGGCGACAAGGTCCATAGTACGGCAGTGGAGCTGAGGCGCGGGCAGCTTAACGCCATGTTGTTGAACCTGCTCAAGGATAACCCACGTTTCAATGGCACCTATAGCGCCTGGGAGCCGAACGCGCTCGATGGCAATGACAGCCAGTTCCGCGACCGCCGCGATATGGGGTCCGATGCGACGGGGCGCTTCCTGCCCTATTGGACCCGGGATGCGGCGGGCAAGGTCGCCATTCAACCGCTTGTCGAATATGACAGTGCGGACTTGCATCCGAACGGAGTGATGAAGGGCGGCTGGTATATCGGCCCGCAGCAGGGCGGGGGCGAGAGCATTCTCGATCCATTGCCCTATATCGTTCAGGGCAAGAACGTGTTTCTTGCCACCATGTCTGTGCCAATCATGATTGATGGCAAGTTTCGCGGTGTCGCCGGGGCCGATTTCGATCTCGGCTTCGTGCAGAAGCTGGCAGAGGATGTGCGAGTCTCAATCTATGGTGGCAAGGCAGGCGTTAAGATCGTGAGTTACAAGGGGCTTGTGGTCGCCGATAGTGAGCATCCCGACACAATCGGGCAGCGTTTTGACAAGACGACACCGGCGCTCTCCGGCCTTCTACCGATGATCCAGGGTGGCAAGGCCGACGTTATTGCCGATGCCGATCAGTTTCAGGCATTTTCCCCAATCGCCATTGGGCGTACCAAGACACCATGGTCGGTGATTGTGTCCGTGCCCAGGCCGGTGGCGATGGCCGAGGCAATCAGCCTGGACCAGGCTCTGAGCCAGCGCGGTGGCAGTGATATCATCTTCCAGGCGATCGTCGCCCTGATCATTGCGGCCGGTGGTATCGGTGCCATGTGGTTCGTGGCGCTCAGCATTGCCAAGCCCATCCGGGCCATGACGGCCAGCATGGGCCAGCTTGCTGGCGGCGAGACGGATATCATCATTCCTGGCGCGGGCAGGGCCGATGAAATCGGTGCTATGGCCGATGCGGTCGGCGTGTTCCGTGACAATGCAGTCGCGAACCGCCAACTGGAGCAGGATGCGACCGCCAGCCGCCTGACGACGGAAACTGAACGCCGCCGCACCGCAGAAGTCGACAGGTTGCGGGCCGAAGCGATGGCCCAGGCCACGTCCGGCCTTGCCGATGGCCTCAAGCATCTTGCCAATGCCGATTTGACGTTCCGGCTGGACCAGCCCTTCGCGCCGGAATTCGAAAGCCTGCGGGCCGATTTCAACGCGGCCATCACCCAGTTGCGCGAGGCAATGATCGCCGTGACCCAGGCCTCGCAATCGATTGACAATGGCTCACTGGAAATCAGCGGTAGTTCCGATGAACTGTCCAAGCGCACGGAACAGCAGGCGGCATCGCTGGAAGAGACCGCCGCAGCCCTGGATCAGATCACCGCCAATGTCGGCAATTCCTCCAAGCGTGCCGAAGAAGCAAGAACAGTCGCCGTCGAGGCCAATAGCAGTGCGACCAGCTCGGGCCGTGTTGTGGCGGATGCGGTCAATGCTATGCAGCGCATCGAACAATCGTCCAACCAGATCGCCAATATTATCGGGGTGATCGACGAGATTGCTTTCCAGACCAATCTTCTGGCGCTGAACGCCGGCGTTGAAGCGGCGCGGGCGGGCGAGGCGGGTAAGGGTTTTGCTGTCGTCGCTCAGGAAGTCCGCGAGCTTGCCCAGCGCTCCGCCCAGGCGGCCCGCGAAATCAAGGAACTGATCCGCAATTCGACGGTCGAAGTGGACAGAGGCGTGGAACTGGTGCGCAATACTGGTGAATCACTAAAGACCATTGTGGATTATATCGTGACGATCAACCGGCATATGGATGCCATTGCTCTGTCCGCGGGCGAACAGTCTGTCGGGCTGTCCGAAGTCAACACTGCGGTAAACCAGATGGACCAAGTCACCCAGAAAAATGCCGCCATGGTCGAGGAAACCAATGCGGCGAGTGCGGCGCTGGCCTCCGAGGCAACGGTTCTGCTTGATCTGGTCCGGCGGTTCAATCTTCATCCCTCCCACGGAAACACCGGTTCTCAGCAGTTGTCCGGCTTGCGACGGGTGGGGTGAGCACCCTACTGCCCGCATCCATCCCGGTGTCGGGTGCGGGCCATCACGGCGTAAATTTCCGGTTCCATTTTGTTCTGTTCGGGGGCATGGTCCGGCGCAATGAGCACCGAATCGTCAGATCTGTTTGGTCCGCGCGCCAAGGCCGGTCCTGCACGCCGCGCCGTCCCCGTCCTGGTGCCCTTGCCGGCGCCGGGGCCTTACAGTTACGCCGTTCCCGATGAGATGATGCTGACGCCGGGCGCCATCGTGCAAGTGCCGCTTGGGCCGCGCAAAGTGGTCGGAGTTGTCTGGGATGGCGACGATGATGGGGCCAAGGTCGATCCCGCTAAATTGCGCAGTATCGAAAAGCTATTCGATTGCCCTCCGCTGGACGTGGGTATGCGCCGGTTCATCGACTGGGTGGCGGCCTATACTCTTTCTCCGCCCGGATTGGTGGCTCGCATGGCCTTGCGTGCGCCTGCCGCTTTCGATCCGGACCCGATGATCGAGGGCTTACGCTACAGCGGTCATGCCCCGGAAAAACTGACCCCGGCCCGCAGGAAAGTGCTGGAATTGGCTGAGGATGGGCTTTCCTGGACCAAGAGCGGGCTTGCTCATGCGGCAGGGGTCTCGACCTCGGTTGTTGACGGCATGGCAAAGCTCGGCCTGTTTGAAACCGTATTTCTGCCGCCTCCACCCTTGGTGGCGCCGCCGGATCCGGATTACGCCGCCCATCGCCTCTCCGGTCCGCAGCTGGGCGCAGCCGAGGTGCTGGTGGAGAGTGTTCGGGATGGCGGGTTTTCGGTGGCGCTGATCGATGGCGTCACAGGGTCCGGCAAGACGGAAGTCTATTTCGAAGCGATTGCCGAAACCCTGCGCCAGGGCCGCCAGGTGCTGATCCTTCTACCGGAAATCGCTCTGACCACCGCTTTTCTGGAGCGGTTTCAGGACCGCTTTGGTGCCAAGCCCGGCGAATGGCATTCCGATCTCGCCACCAGGACGCGGGAAAAAGTCTGGCGGCAGACAGCGACAGGCGACATCCGGGTGGTGGCCGGTGCGCGCTCGGCGTTGTTTCTGCCCTTTGCCGATCTGGGGCTGATCATTGTCGATGAGGAGCATGATCCGGCCTTCAAGCAGGAAGACAGGGTGTTCTACAATGCCAGGGACATGGCGGTGGTGCGGGCGCGGATTGCCAGCATTCCTGCTGTGCTGGTGTCGGCCACGCCGTCCGTCGAAAGTCAGGTCAACAGTTATAGCGGTCGCTACAAGCGTATTCACCTGCCGACCCGTTTTGCCGATGCGGCGATGCCGGATCTGCATCTTGTCGATATGCGCCGCCATCCGCCGGAACGGGGCGGGTTTCTTTCACCTCTCATGCTGCGGGCCATCGGCAAGACGGTGGAAAAGCAGCAACAGGCGTTGTTGTTTCTCAATCGGCGGGGCTATGCACCGCTCACGCTGTGCCGGGTCTGTGGCCATCGGTTCCAATGCCCGCAATGCTCCAGTTGGCTGGTGGAACACCGGTTTCGCGGTCAGATTCAATGCCATCAATGCGGTTATACCGAGCCGACGCCCAATGCTTGCCCCGAATGCGGGACGCTGGACCATCTCGTTGCCTGCGGGCCGGGCGTGGAGCGGATTGCCGAGGAGGTGGAGCGGCACTTCCCAGACGCGCGCACGCTGGTCTTGTCGTCGGATCTCGGCGGCGTCAAACGGCTCAGGCTGGAACTGGAAGCCATTGCCAAGGGCGAGGCGGATATCGTCATCGGCACGCAATTGGTGGCCAAGGGGCATAATTTTCCGCTGATGACGCTTGTCGGTATCGTTGATGCCGATATCGGCCTGGCCAATGGCGATCCACGCGCCGCCGAGCGAACCTTTCAGCTGTTGAGCCAGGTGACGGGTCGGGCGGGGCGTACCGGTTTGAAAAGTCATGGCCTTTTGCAAACATATCAGCCGCAGCATCCGGTGATGCAAGCCATTGTTTCCGGCGATGCCGATGCGTTTTACGAGCGGGAAATTACCGAGCGGGAGCGGGCGGTGCTGCCGCCTTACGGGCGGCTGGTCTCGATCATCGTGTCGGCAGACAACAGGGCGGATGCCGAAACCCATGCCCGGCAATTGCGCCAGGCCGCCCCTGCTGTCGGCGGCATCGCCATTCTGGGGCCTGCCGAGGCACCTCTGGCGTTGATCCGTGGCCGCCATCGTTTCCGCCTGCTCATTCATGGGCGCAAAGCCAGCGACATGCAGGCTTTTGTCGCGGCGATGCTGAGCAACGGCCCGAAAGAGCGTCGCTCCATCCAGGTGCAAGTCGATGTCGATCCGCAGAGCTTTCTTTGATGCCGGGGAATACGACGGGTGATTTCCAATAATCCCTCGTAAAAAGGGCCTTCAGCGCTTGAGGTGACGAAAGCCAGATATTGCGCCTGGATTTGCCTGTGGCATAAGAGCGCAAATACGATTCATCCTCCTGCTTTGCGCCGCATCCAGGCCTGAGACAGGGACGATCACAGAGGACCACCAGAGGCTGCCATGGAATTTTATTTTCCGACCGAAACCGGCGAGCAACTGGCCTTTGCCAGCGCCGCGCTCTTTGCCCTCCTGGGCCTGTTCATCATGTTTGCCCCGGGCATCACCCTTCGGGGGCTCGGCTTGAGCGGGCGCGACGGGCGCCGGGAAGGGTTGGCCGGGCTGCGCCTGGGCGGCGGCATGATGACCGGCCTTGGCGCAAGCGCTGTGATGCTGGCCCAGCCGATGCTCTATCTGGCCTATGGGATTACTCTGGGGGTCGGGCTGTTTGGTTTGATTTTGTCGATCCTGTCGGACCATGGAGGAGCTCGCGGAGCGACCTGGCGCAATTTTCTCGTTATAATTGCCGTTGCTGTTTTAGGTATTTTGCCTTTCATCTACGTCTTTGGCTTGGTGTGACGCGATTTCGCGCAATCCGCCTCATTAATTTGTCGGTCAAGATCACAAAATCGTCAAAAGCGGGTTGCCCTCCTCGTTTATTCCGTTAATACCCGTGTTGCGAGTCCGGGGATCGTATGCTAGACGGACCGCAAATTTGGACGATACAAGCTGCACTGCTTGTTAAGTCCGGGGGAAAACTTAAACGATATCAAACTGGTGTTGCGCCAGCCGGCGCATGCGACAGTTTTGAGTAACATTCAGGGAATTTTGTGCCCGTGGCAGACACATCCCAGCCTATGTCCGGTCAGCCGGTTTCCGCAGTTGCAGAGCGCTATGCGTCGTCGCTTTTCGAGCTGGCGCGCGAGGCGGATTCTGTGGATGCGGTGGCTGGCGATCTCAATCGTTTCCAGGCGATGATCGACGAGAGCGTTGATCTGCAGCGACTGGTGACCAGCCCGGCCTTCACCAGCGAGCAGCAGGCAGCGGCCATCGCAGCGTTGTGTGACAAGGCTGAAATTGGCGGCCTCGTCGGCAATTTCCTGAAGCTCGTTACAGCCAATCGTCGCCTGTTTGCCGTTCCCGGCATGATCGCAGCCTTCCGCATGATCGCGGCGCGCCACCGTGGCGAACTGGCTGCTGATGTGACCTCTGCTCATGCGCTGACCCCGGCGCAGGAAACCGAACTGAAGGAGGCGCTGAAGAGCGCGACCGGAAAGACGGTTACGATGTTCGTGACTGTCGATCCGTCTCTCCTGGGTGGTCTGATCGTCAAGATCGGCTCCCGTCAGATAGACACGTCTCTTCGCACCAAACTTTCCACCCTTAAGCTTGCACTGAAAGAGGTTGGCTGATGGATATCCGCGCCGCGGAAATTTCCGCAATTCTGAAAAATCAAATCAAGAACTTTGGCCAGGACGCTGAAGTTTCCGAAGTCGGCCAGGTTCTGTCCGTCGGTGACGGTATTGCCCGCGTCTACGGTCTGGACAATGTTCAGGCCGGTGAAATGGTCGAGTTTCCCGGCGGTATCCGGGGCATGGCGCTGAACCTCGAATCCGACAATGTCGGTGTGGTTATCTTCGGCTCCGACCGCGACATCAAGGAAGGCGACACCGTTAAGCGGACCGGCGCCATCGTTGAAGTTCCTGTTGGTCCTGAGCTGCTGGGTCGCGTTGTTGACGCTCTCGGCAATCCGATTGACGGCAAAGGTCCGATCAACTCGGCAATCCGTTCGCGCGTTGACGTCAAGGCTCCTGGCATTATTCCCCGCAAGGGCGTTCATGAGCCGATGTCGACAGGCATCAAGGCTATCGATGCTCTGATCCCGGTTGGTCGTGGCCAGCGCGAGTTGGTCATTGGTGACCGTCAGACCGGCAAGACCGCCATCATTCTCGACACCTTCCTCAATCAGAAGCCTGCACATGATGCTGGCGGCGATGACAAGATGTTCTGCGTTTACGTGGCTATCGGCCAGAAGCGCTCCACCGTTGCTCAGTTCGTCAAGGTTTTGGAAGAGCGTGGCGCTCTGAAATACTCCATCATCATCGCGGCAACCGCTTCTGATCCTGCTCCCATGCAGTATCTGGCTCCGTTCGCTGGCTGCACGATGGGCGAATATTTCCGCGACAAGGGCCAGCACGCCCTGATCGCTTACGACGACTTGTCCAAGCAAGCTGTCGCTTACCGTCAGATGTCGCTGTTGCTGCGTCGTCCTCCGGGCCGTGAAGCTTATCCTGGCGACGTTTTCTATCTGCATTCACGTCTGCTTGAGCGCGCTGCCAAGCTTTCTGACGAGCGTGGCGCTGGTTCGCTCACCGCTCTGCCGGTTATTGAAACCCAGGGTAACGACGTTTCGGCCTTCATTCCGACCAACGTGATCTCGATCACCGACGGCCAGATCTTCCTTGAAACCGACCTGTTCTATCAGGGCATTCGTCCAGCTGTGAACGTTGGTCTGTCGGTTTCGCGCGTTGGTTCTGCTGCTCAGATCAAGGCCATGAAACAGGTTGCTGGCTCGATCAAGGGTGAGCTTGCCCAGTATCGTGAAATGGCCGCCTTCGCCCAGTTCGGTTCCGACCTTGATGCTGCCACCCAGCGTCTGCTGAACCGTGGTGCTCGACTGACTGAGCTTCTGAAGCAGCCGCAGTTCTCCCCGTTGAAGGTGGAGGAGCAGGTTGTTGTGATCTTTGCTGGTGTCAACGGCTATCTCGACAAGCTTGCGGTCAGCGATGTCGGTAAATTCGAGCAGGGTCTGCTGTCCTATCTTCGGACAGAAGGCAAGGACATCCTCGATGCAATCCGCACGGAGAAGGCTATCAGCGACGACGTCAAGGGTAAGCTCAAGGCTGCTCTCGATACATTCGCTAAGTCTTTCGCCTAAATCGGACTCGAGCCAAGGACGGATTAACGGATGCCTTCACTAAAGGATCTGAAAAACCGGATCGCCTCCGTCAAGGCGACGCAGAAAATCACCAAGGCGATGAAAATGGTCGCTGCGGCAAAACTGCGTCGTGCGCAGGAGGCGGCCGAGGCCGCCCGGCCTTATTCCCAGCGCATGGGCGCCGTTCTCGCCAATATCGCCCAGGCGGTTGGCAGTGATGACGGCGTGTCCACGCTGATGACGGGCACCGGCAAGGACGACGTGCATCTGCTCGTGGTCTGCACGGCCGAGCGTGGTCTTTGTGGCGGTTTCAATTCACAGATCTCGCGCTTTGCGCGTGATCATGTGCGCAGTTTGCTGGCAGCGGGCAAGACCGTGAAGATCTATTGCGTCGGCAAGAAGGGCTATGACAGTCTGCGTCGGGAATTCGGTGCGTTGATCGTCGAGCGGACTGAGTTTCGTGAAGTCAAGCGTGTAGCGTTTGAAAATGCGGATACGGTTGCCCGCAAGGTGATCTCCATGTTCGACAAGGGCGAATTCGACGTCTGCACCTTGTTTTACTCGGAGTTCAAGTCGGTTATAAGCCAGATCCCAACAGCCCGGCAGTTGATTCCAGCGGCTGTAGGCGATGCTCCGGCAGCCTCCAGCAGCGCTGCCGCGATCTATGATTACGAACCGGACGCGGCTTCAATCTTGTCCGACCTGATCCCGCGCAACATTGCGGTGCAGATTTTCCGTGCGCTTCTTGAAAATGCCGCCGGTGAAATGGGCGCTAAAATGAGCGCCATGGACAATGCCACGCGCAACGCCGGTGAGATGATCAACAAGTTGACGCTGAGTTACAATCGCCAGCGGCAGGCCAAGATCACCACCGAACTCATCGAAATCATTGCAGGCGCCGAAGCGCTCTGAGCTTGAACAAAAGAGGGTATGAATATGGCTAGGGCAGCGACCCAGACATCTCCCGCAGCGGGCAAGGTGACCCAGGTCATCGGCGCCGTCGTCGATGTGAAATTCGACGGCACCTTGCCGCCGATCCTGAATGCGTTGGAAACAGAAAACGGCGGTCAACGCCTGATTCTGGAAGTGGCGCAGCATCTCGGTGAAAATGTGGTGCGGACCATTGCTATGGACTCGACCGAAGGTCTGGTGCGTGGCCAGCCGGTGTCTGATACCGGCGCTCCGATCTCCGTGCCTGTCGGCGACGAGACGCTCGGACGTATTCTTAACGTCATCGGCGAACCGGTCGATGAACTTGGGCCGGTGACGACGACTGCTCGTCGCGCGATTCACCAGCCTGCCCCTGAGTATGTCGAACAATCGACCGAGTCTCAGATTTTGGTAACCGGCATCAAGGTTGTTGACCTTCTCGCTCCTTATGCCAAGGGCGGTAAGATCGGCCTGTTCGGCGGCGCTGGCGTTGGCAAGACCGTTCTGATCATGGAATTGATCAACAACGTTGCTAAGGCCCACGGTGGTTACTCGGTATTTGCTGGCGTGGGTGAACGTACCCGCGAAGGTAACGACCTGTACCACGAAATGATCGAATCCAAGGTGAACGTTGACCCGCATGAAAACGGTGGCTCTGCTGCTGGTTCCAAGTGCGCCCTCGTTTATGGCCAGATGAACGAGCCTCCAGGTGCGCGTGCGCGCGTGGCCTTGACCGGTTTGACCATCGCTGAAGACTTCCGCGACAAGGGCCAGGACGTTCTGTTCTTCGTGGACAACATCTTCCGCTTTACGCAGGCTGGTTCTGAAGTGTCGGCTCTTCTGGGTCGTATTCCTTCGGCCGTTGGTTATCAGCCAACACTGGCAACCGACATGGGTGCCCTGCAGGAACGCATCACCACCACGAACAAGGGTTCTATTACCTCTGTTCAGGCGATTTACGTTCCTGCCGACGACTTGACCGACCCGGCTCCGGCAACGTCATTTGCCCACTTGGACGCAACGACGGTTCTGAACCGCTCGATCGCTGAAAAGGGTATTTACCCGGCTGTTGACCCGCTCGACTCCACCTCGCGTATGCTTGACCCGATGGTTGTCGGCGAAGAGCATTACGAAGTGGCTCGTAAGGTTCAGTCTACTTTGCAGCGCTACAAATCGCTTCAGGACATCATCGCCATCCTTGGGATGGACGAACTGTCCGAAGACGACAAGATTGCTGTTGCCCGCGCCCGTAAGATCGAACGCTTCCTGTCGCAGCCGTTCCACGTTGCTGAAATCTTCACCGGTTCGCCAGGCAAGCTGGTGTCGCTGGAAGACACGATCAAGGGCTTCAAGGGACTGGTCAATGGTGACTACGACCATATGCCGGAAGCCGCCTTCTACATGGTCGGCTCAATGGACGAAGCCATCGAGAAGGCAAAGAAGCTGGCAGCTGTTGCTGCCTGATCCATGGATCGAAGAACGCACGGTCTATGACCGTGCGTTCAGTTTCCAGCGTTAGAAAGTAAAAAGCCATGGCTGACAATTTCAATTTCGAATTCGTTTCCCCCGAGCGGTTGCTGATCTCGGAAAAGGTAAGCGAGGTTGTCATTCCGGCGACCGAAGGTGAGATGACCGTCATGGCCCACCATGCGCCGACGATGACGGTGATCAAGCCAGGTGTCGTAACGGTTAAGTTTGCTTCCGGAAAAACCGGCCGATATGTGATTTTCGGTGGCTTTGCTGATATCACACCGGAAAGACTGACTCTGTTGGCGGAAAGTGCCGTACCGGTCGATGAATTGAGCCGCGATACGCTGATGAAGCGGATCGAATTGGCCAAAGCAGAGCTGGATGATACGGAAAATCACGAACATAGGACCAAGCTGGAGCAGTTCTTTAACGCAATGACGCATCTTAACGGCGTCCTGGTTCCAGCCTGATTGACGGTTTCTTCATTTTTCGGTTTTCAAGGCGGCCCTCGTGGCCGCTTTTTTTGTGGTAACATCCGAAGCGTGCCCGATTTTATCAAACACCCTTAAAATACTGTAATCTTTTAAGTTTACTGCATAATTTTTTCGCTCAATCCGGTTGGATTTGGGAAAATATGCGGCAGCAGCCGATGATTTTTAAAATGCTTTTCGGTCGTACGGTTTCAATGTGTACTCTTCCCTTATTCAGATTAAAATAAAACGCATCGAAAGCTTCACTTTCCACCATTCAGTATTGGGCAAGGCGAGCCTGTGTTTTGGGTACTGGTGTTTGAGCGTTGTTTTCTAGCCTCTCTTTATCGCTCGCTGCACAGCGTAATTGCTGATTCCTAATGGTGCCAATGCTCTCGAAAGCCGGCCGACGACCTTCCTGTCCCAAATGATTGCGCTACCATTATTTTTTATGTCCGAAGGGGTCATTCTATCACAAAAATGGCCGGATGTCGCGGTTGACACTCGCCTCACGTAACGTCACTGTCCGCGCTTACTCAGAAGTAATACTCTTCTCAATTGATTTAGACGTGAAGTAAAGCGGTGCAGGTGACGATCGCAGTGGACCTTCATAAGCATGATGGTGTGGGGAAAACATAACGACGTCTGGCATCGCATTTCGTGCATTTTTGGCCGTTTTGAAATTATGTTATAATTCATAACAGTGTCTTTGGACCCTCTGGGATTGAAGAAATTTCGAAGCAGATCTCCATGCGGAGATGCGCGATGTGGCGTGAATACGGGGTCAGTAACGCGGGTGGTTTCGCGGTCAGGAGTGGGGACATGAAGGTCGGCATAGTGGGAGCGGGCATGGTGGGCAGTGCATCGGCCTATGCGTTAACAATGCTTGGCATCGCCTCGGAAATCGTGCTGGTTGATTATAATACGGATCTGGCCCAAGCCCAGGCCGAGGACATATCCCATGCCGTACCTTTCGTCTCTGCAACCCTTGTTCGGGCCGGAAATTATGATGATTTCGTTGGAGCGGGCGTGGTTATCATCTCGGCAGGTGTCAGCCAGAAACCGGGTGAAACCCGGCTCGAATTGCTTGGCCGCAATGCCGAAGTATTCCGGCAGGTCGTGGACCAGGTTCTCGCAGCAGCACCGAATGCAATTTTGCTGATCGCGTCTAATCCTGTCGACATCATGACTGATATTGCGACCCGTCTCTCGGGGCTTGCGCCTCAAAGAGTGATTGGTTCTGGCACCATACTTGATACCGCGCGTTTTCGCAGCCTGCTTGGGCGATATCTGGAGATTTCACCGCAATCCGTCCATGCCTATGTTCTGGGTGAGCATGGCGATAGCGAAGTGTTGGCCTGGTCGAATGCGATGGTTGGCGCCGTGCCATTGATGTCTTTTGCCGAACAGGCGGGCAAGCCGGTGACGGATGCGGTTCGTAGTGAGATCGACGCCGGTGTGCGCCGCGCCGCCGACAAGATTATCAAGGGAAAAGGTGCCACCTATTACGGTATCGGTGCCGGTCTGGCACGGATCGTCAAGGCGATTGCCAGCGATCAGCGTGACGTGCTTTCCGTTTCCAGCGTCACCGCGGAGCTGGCTGGGGTCACCAATGTTGCGGCATCTGTGCCACGGGTAATTGGCTCGAGCGGGATTCTGATGGATCTTGTGCCTGATCTTGATGAAACAGAGCGGATTGCCTTGGCCAAGAGCGCGAGGATGCTGAAGGATCTCGCGTTGTCTGTGCCATGTTGAGCAGTTTTTGTCCGTCGCTGATCCGCTTCCCTTCATCCGGTGTTCAGCAGTCCGTAGACATTGTCATTCGATGGAACCTATGATCGCTTCTTCAACAAACGCCGAAACGCCGGCGAGCCAATTGGCCAACTTCATGCAGAAAGCAGCAGGCGCTGCTGCTCTTCTGAAGGCCCTGTCCCATGAAAATCGGTTGTTGATCCTGTGTATTCTCAGCGAAGGGGAAAAGACGGTCGGCGAGTTGGAAACGCTCCTGCAATTGCAGCAGGCCATTGTTTCACAGCAACTGGCGCGGTTGCGGATGGACAATCTGGTGGAAAGCCGCCGGTCCGGGCGCCAGATTTATTATTCGATTACCAATCCGGCGGTGAAGGAACTGGTATCGGTGCTGTACCAGATGTATTGTTCGCCAGCGGTCGAGGAGACGACATTCGACCTGCGGGATTGATGCCGGTGCACATGGGACTGTCGACAAGGGACGCACTTCGTTCTTTCCGATGATCATAGCCCGGGCGACAGCAGGGGCAGCGATGATCGACAAGCTGGAATTTTTCATTGCTCTTGCCCGCGCCCAGCATTTCGGTCGTGCGGCGGAAGAATGCGGCATTTCCCAGCCGACGCTGTCAGCGGCGATCCGCCAGCTTGAAGACCAACTGGGAGTCATCCTGGTGCAACGTGGTTCCCGGTTTCAAGGCCTGACGCCCGAGGGACAGCGGGTGCTGGAATGGGCGCGGCGGATTGTCGGCGATGCTCGTACCATGCGCGAGGAAATGCGGGCGGCGCGCAATGGTCTGGCTGGACATATTCGCCTGGCGGTGATCCCGACGGCGCTGGCCATGGTGCAGAGGCTGACGGAGCCATTTCAGACACATCACCCGGCTGTGACGTTCCAGGTGGTGTCGCGCAATTCTCTCCAGGTCCTCAGCCTTCTGGAAAATCTCGAGATTGATGCGGGTATCACCTATCTCGACAATGAACCGCTTGGCCGGGTGACGTCTGTCCCGCTCTATGCCGAGCGTTATCACTTGATTGCGGCGACCGGCACGCCGCTGGCCGACCGGGAAAGTGTGACCTGGCAAGAGGTTTCCGATCTTCGGCTTTGCCTATTGACGCCCGATATGCAGAACCGGCGTATCATCAATCAGCATTTCACCGAGGCGGGTGTGGTGCCTCGGCCGACGCTGGAATCCAACTCGATGATCGTATTATTTTCTCATATTCGGACCGGGCAATGGTCGTCAATCATGCCGCGTAACGTCGCGGAATCCTTCGGTTTTCCAGAGGAAATTCGCATGGTGCCGATTGTCGAGCCACAGGCTCAGCATCTGGTTGGGCTGGTGGCGACCCATCGTGAACCCTATACGCCGCTGGTGTCGGCGTTATTGCATGAGGCGCGCCGCCTCGCAGCCGCACAAGTCTTTGATAGGTTTTTTCTATCGCGTAACGATACAGCGGTATTGACCTGAGCGACAGGCTGGATTCATTCTTGCAAAACGGGTGAGTGTACCGTCTTGCCGCGCGACGCATGGCGTCGTTGCTGGCCGCTGAGGAGGAAGCGATGAATATGCATGTGGTGGCGGAGGCCGACGTGGCCAGAGTGGAGGCTATCATCGATAGCCTCAAGCATCTTGAAGGCCCCCTTCTGCCGATCCTGCATGAAATCCAACGCGAATTCGGATGCGTGCCTGATAGTGCCAAACCGGTGATTGCTCGTGCCTTGAATCTGTCGCGGGCCGAAGTGCATGGGGTCGTCAGTTTCTACCATGATTTTCGTGATCATCCCTCCGGTCGCCATGTCCTGAAACTCTGTCGGGCCGAGGCTTGCCAATCCCTAGGTGGCGAGCCTCTTGGCGAAACGATCAAGGCCCGGCTCGGCATTGACTGGCATGAAACCACAGCTGATGGCGCGGTGACGCTGGAGCCGGTTTTCTGTCTCGGGCTCTGTGCCTGCGCGCCGGCCGCCATGCTGGATGGGGAATTGCATGGCCGCTTGGACGAGCACTGTCTTGACGATCTACTGATGGAGGCCCGTCGATGAGCGAGCCGATGAGCATCACCGTTTTCGTTCCCCGGGATGCCGCTGCTCTTGCGGTCGGGGCTGATAAGGTTGCCGCCGCCATCCAGCGGGAAGCTGCGGCACGCCATGTCGATGTGACTGTCATTCGCAATGGGTCGCGCGGCATGCTTTGGCTGGAAACCCTGGTCGAAGTGCGCACGGACCACGGCCGGATTGCCTATGGTCCCGTCAAGCCTTCCGATGTCGCTGGCCTGTTCGATGCCGGGTTTTTGACCGGGGCTGCCCATCCGCTCCGTCACGGCCTGACCAGCGATATTCCGTTCCTGAAGAACCAGACGCGGCTGACCTTTTCCCGCTGCGGCATTACCGATCCGCTGTCGCTGGAGGATTATCGGCATTACAAGGGCCTGACCGGTCTCGCCAAAGCGATTGCCATGCCGTCCGCCGACATTGTCGCCCAGGTCACCGAAAGCGGCCTTCGTGGTCGCGGCGGGGCGGGCTTTCCCACCGGCATCAAATGGAAAACCGTGGCGGACGCCAAAGCCGACCAGAAATACATCATCTGCAATGCCGATGAAGGCGATAGCGGCACTTTTGCCGACCGGATGATCATGGAGGGTGATCCCTTCGTGTTGATCGAAGGCATGGTGATTGCCGGGATCGCGGTCGGTGCCACCAAGGGCTATGTCTATACCCGCTCGGAATATCCTCATGCCATCGCCGTGATGCGTGAAGCCATCGAGCTTGCCCGCAAGCAGGGCATTCTGGGTGCATCCGTGTTAGGCTCTGCTTACGCTTTCGATATGGAGGTCCGCGAGGGGGCCGGTGCCTATGTCTGTGGTGAGGAAACCTCGCTGCTCAACAGCCTGGAAGGCAAGCGCGGTGTGGTGCGCGCCAAGCCGCCGCTTCCGGCGCTGGAAGGGCTGTTTGGTAAGCCAACCGTTGTCAACAATGTCATGTCGCTGGCCTCCATTCCTGTTATCATGGACCGCGGCGCGCAGTTCTACCGCGATTATGGCGTTGGCCGGTCGCATGGCACCATCCCGATCCAGATTGCTGGCAATGTCAAACACGGTGGCCTTTACGAGACCGCCTTTGGCCTGACGCTGGGCGAGATCATCAACGATATCGGTGGCGGCACCTTGACGGGTCGTCCGGTAAAGGCGGTGCAGGTGGGCGGCCCGCTGGGGGCCTATTTCCCGCCCTCGCTGTTCGATACGGTGTTCGACTATGAAGCCTTTACCGCAGCCGGTGGCTTGATCGGTCATGCCGGGATCGTGGTCTTCGATGACAGCGCCGATATGCTGAAACAGGCCCGGTTTGCCATGGAATTCTGTGCGGTCGAAAGCTGCGGCAAGTGTACGCCCTGTCGGATCGGCTCGACACGGGGCGTCGAAACCGTGGACCGGATTGCAAAGGGCATTGAGCCTGAAAAGAACAAGGTGCTGCTGGAAGATCTCTGCAACACCATGAAATTCGGATCGCTTTGCGCCCTTGGCGGCTTTACGCCCTATCCTGTCATGAGCGCGATGACGCATTTCCCGCAGGATTTTACGCCTGCCCCCCTTGTTGAAGCGGCGGAGTAAAGACCATGTCTCTGATCCATGAAATTGATTACGGCACCCCGGCTTCCTCATCCACCGAAACTGTGACGCTGACCATTGATGGCCGTGAGGTGACGGTGGCGGCAGGCACGTCGATCATGCGGGCCTCAATGGAGGCCGGCATTCAGGTGCCGAAGCTGTGCGCCACCGACATGGTGGATGCCTTTGGTTCCTGTCGGCTCTGTCTGGTGGAGGTCGAGGGCCGAAATGGAACCCCGGCCTCCTGCACCACACCCTGCGCGCCCGGTATCGTCGTTCACACCCAGACGGAGCGGCTTAAAGCCATCCGCAAGGGTGTGATGGAGCTTTACATATCCGATCATCCGCTGGACTGCCTGACCTGTGCCGCCAATGGGGATTGCGAATTGCAGGATATGGCTGGTGCGGTTGGTCTGCGCGATGTGCGCTACGGCTATGAGGGTGACAACCACGTCAAGACCCGGGCCGGTGACGGGTTGAATGCCCGCTACATGCCGAAGGACGAAAGCAATCCCTATTTTACCTATGATCCCTCAAAGTGCATCGTCTGTTCGCGGTGTGTGCGGGCCTGCGAGGAAGTGCAAGGGACGTTTGCGCTGACCATTGAGGGGCGCGGCTTCGACAGCCGGGTCTCGCCCGGCGCTCATGAGGCTTTTCTGGAATCGGAATGCGTGTCCTGTGGCGCTTGTGTGCAGGCCTGTCCAACCGCGACACTGACGGAAAAATCCGTCATTGCCATTGGTCAGCCGGAGCATTCGCTGGTTACCACCTGCGCCTATTGCGGCGTTGGCTGTTCCTTCAAGGCGGAAATGCGCGGCGAAGAACTGGTGCGCATGGTGCCGTGGAAAGACGGCAAGGCCAATCGCGGCCATTCCTGCGTCAAGGGTCGGTTTGCCTATGGCTATGCCAGCCACAAGGATCGCATCCTCAACCCGATGGTCCGTGAGAAAATTACTGATCCGTGGCGGGAAGTGACCTGGGAAGAGGCCTTTGCCCATGTGGCCTCCGAGTTCAAGCGGTTGCAATATCAATATGGCCGCGATTCCATCGGCGGCATTACCTCCTCGCGCTGTACCAATGAAGAAACCTATCTGGTGCAGAAGCTGATCCGCGCGGGCTTTGGCAACAATAATGTCGATACTTGCGCCCGCGTCTGTCATTCGCCGACCGGTTATGGTCTTGGTCAAGCCTTCGGGACGTCGGCGGGTACGCAGGATTTCGACAGTGTCGAGCATTCCGATGTGGTGCTTGTCATCGGAGCCAACCCGACCGACGGCCATCCAGTGTTTGGGTCGCGGTTGAAAAAGCGGCTGCGGAAGGGCGCGAAGCTGATCGTTATCGATCCGCGTCGCATTGATCTGGTCAAGACGCCGCATGTTGAGGCGGCTTTCCATTTGCCGCTGAAGCCCGGCACCAATGTTGCCGTGCTGACGGCGCTGGCGCATGTGATCGTTACCGAAGGTCTGGCCAACGAAGCCTTTATCCGCGAGCGCTGCGACTGGTCGGAATTTGAGGATTGGGCGGCTTTTGTGGCCGAACCTCAGCATAGCCCGGAAGCAACTGAGGCGTTTACAGGCGTACCTGCTGCCGATCTGCGTGGCGCTGCAAGGCTTTATGCCACAGGCGGTAATGGGGCGATCTATTACGGGTTGGGCGTAACAGAGCATAGCCAGGGCTCGACCACTGTCATGGCGATTGCCAATCTGGCCATGGTAACCGGCAATATCGGTCGTCCGGGTGTCGGGGTGAACCCGTTGCGTGGGCAGAATAATGTGCAGGGCTCTTGCGACATGGGATCTTTCCCGCATGAGTTGCCGGGCTATCGACATATTTCCGACGATGCCACCCGCGAGACCTTTGAGAAGCTCTGGGGCGTGACATTGAACAACGAGCCGGGCCTGCGCATTCCCAATATGCTGGATGCGGCGGTGGAAGGCACGTTCAAGGGGCTTTACGTCCAGGGCGAGGATATCTTGCAATCCGACCCGGATACCAAGCATGTTTCGGCAGGCCTGGCGGCGATGGAATGCGTTGTTGTCCATGATCTGTTTTTGAATGAGACCGCCAACTACGCCCATGTCTTCTTGCCGGGTTCGACCTTCCTGGAAAAGGACGGCACGTTTACCAATGCCGAACGGCGCATCAACCGGGTGCGCAAGGTGATGAGCCCGAAGAATGGCTATAGCGATTGGGAAGTGACCCAGAAAATGGCTGAGGCGATGGGTCTAGGCTGGAATTACAGCCATCCGTCCGAGATCATGGCAGAAATCGCTGCGACCACACCCAGCTTTGCCGGTGTTTCCTATGAGATGCTGGAGGAAAAGGGTTCGGTGCAATGGCCGTGCAATGAGCAACATCCACTCGGCTCGCCGATCATGCATGTCGATGGCTTCGTGCGCGGCAAGGGTAAGTTTATCCGCACCGAATATGTGGCGACCGACGAGCGTACCGGCCCGCGCTTCCCGCTGCTGCTGACCACTGGACGCATTCTGTCGCAGTATAATGTCGGTGCGCAGACGCGGCGCACCGAAAATACCGTCTGGCATGGGGAAGACCGGCTGGAAATCCACCCGCATGATGCCGAACAGCGCGGTATCAAGGAAGGAGACTGGATCAAGCTGGCCAGCCGTTCCGGCGACACGACGTTACGGGCACTGATCACTGATCGCGTCGCGCCGGGCGTGGTCTATACCACCTTCCATCACCCGGATACGCAGGCCAATGTCATCACGACAGATTATTCCGACTGGGCGACGAATTGCCCGGAATATAAGGTGACGGCAGTGCAGGTTTCGCCCTCGAACGGGCCGACCGAATGGCAGCGGGACTATGATGAACTGTCGCGCCAGTCCCGCCGGATTTCCGGCAAGCTGGAAGCGGCGGAATAGGATGAGTGGCGGGGAGGATAACGGGGAGGAGGGTTTTGCCGTCATGACGGAGATGAAAACCACCTGCCTTGTACCGCAGGTGCAGCATCGCCAAGGGATGACTACGGAGGCCCACCGGATCGTGCCGGAAGAAGTGCCGGTGGCCTTTTCCTATGGTGGTTCCACCCATGCGGTGATGATGGCGACGCCTGCCGATCTCGAGGATTTCGCACTGGGCTTTTCGCTGGCCGAGGGCATTATTACCCGTCTGGATGAGGTTCTGGCCATCGAACCAGTCGAGGCGGCAAGCGGCATCGATGTGCAGGTGATTTTGCTGGATACGACAGCGGACGCCCTGACAACCCGTCGCCGTCGCATGGCGGGGCCGGTTGGCTGCGGTCTTTGTGGCATCGAGTCAATCGAACAAGCGAGCCGGGATGTGCCGAAAGTGACCGGCGGATTGACACTGACACCGGCGGATATTCGTGACGCTGTCGATGCGCTCAGCCGGGCGCAGACGCTCAACCGGCAAACCCATGCGGTGCATGGTGCCGGTTTCTTCATTCCCGGCGAAGGTCTGTTGGCGATCCGGGAAGATGTGGGGCGTCACAATGCTCTTGATAAATTGGTCGGCGCGGTGTTGAAGGCCGGACGCCGGGGCGAAGACGGCGTCGTGGTGGTCACCAGCCGATTGTCGGTTGAGATGGTGCAGAAGGCGGCCATGCTGGGCGCACCGATCCTATTGGCGATTTCCGCGCCAACCGCGCTTGCCATCCGCACCGCGCAGGCGGCAGGCATGACCCTGATCGGCATTGCCCGGGGCGATGATTTTGAAGTCTTTACCCGTCCTGACCGCATAATATCCGGGGTATCTGCCGATGTCGCATGACCATATTGCTGAAAAACTGATCCGCATGGCCAATCAGATCGCCCAATTCTTCAACACGCAGCCGGAGCATGAGCGGGTGCAGGGCGTGGCAACCCATATCAACAAGTTCTGGGAACCGCGCATGCGCCGCCAGTTCTTCGAGATGATCGATACTGGCCAGGAAGGATTTGACCCGCTGGTGATCGAGGCGGCGAAACTGATCAAGCGTCCGGTGGACAATAGTGCTGAGACTTTTGGCATGGCGGGGCGCGGCACAGCCTGATGGCTGACCGAGCGGGCGACGGCATAGTGTCCATGGCGCCAAAGAGTCTAACGATTTTAACAGGTTGATTAGGGCCATATCTGGCCATTCGACAGACGCGCTATGTGTGGCGGTGGCGGTTGCGCTGTCTGCTACAGATAGTAGGGGAATAGATAACGAACCAGTGCCGTGATGCATTCACTTCGTTCATACCATCATGCACTGGTTTTTTGTTTGAGCAACGACTTCTCCAAATGCGGCTGGGGCCTCCATTTGGATAGAAGCACGAGGAGGGATATTTATGGCAGTTACGAATGCGCCGGGGACAGCGCTGTCATCATCTGCCGGTTTGCTGGACCGGGAACGGATCATTGCAAAACCGGGTTTCAATCGTTGGCTGGTGCCGCCAGCAGCGCTTGCCATTCATCTGTGCATCGGCATGGCCTATGGTTTTAGCGTGTTCTGGCTGCCGCTCAGCAAGGCACTGGGTACCGCTGCGCCTGCAAGCTGCGCAGGCTTGTCTCTTGTCGGCGCGCTGTTCACCACCGAGTGCAATTGGCGTGTCGCTGATCTCGGCTGGATCTACACATTGTTCTTCGTCCTGCTCGGCTGTTCCGCAGCGCTTTGGGGTGGGTGGTTGGAGCGGGTCGGCCCGCGCCGTGCCGGGTTTGTTTCGGCTTGCTGCTGGTGCGGCGGCATTCTGGTCGCGGCGCTGGGGGTTTTCACCCATCAACTGTGGTTGATGTGGATCGGTGCGGGCGTAATCGGTGGCATCGGGCTTGGCCTCGGCTATATTTCTCCGGTGTCTACGTTGATCAAATGGTTTCCTGACCGGCGCGGCATGGCGACTGGCATGGCAATCATGGGCTTTGGTGGCGGGGCGATGATCGGTGCGCCGCTCGCCAACCTGCTGATGGGCGTGTTCCGGTCCGATGCCGGGCCAGGTGTCTGGCAGACGTTCGTGGTCATGGCTGCCATCTATTTCGTCTTCATGATGGGCGGCGCTTTCGGCTACCGCATTCCCCCGGCTGGCTGGCGTCCAGAAGGCTGGACCCCGCCTGTTGCCAAGAGCAGCATGATTACCCATCGCCACGTGCATCTGCGTGATGCTCACAAAACCCCGCAATTCTGGCTGATTTGGGCTGTGCTCTGCCTGAATGTCTCGGCGGGTATCGGGGTGATCGGCATGGCTTCGCCCATGCTTCAGGAGATCTTCGCAGGCTCACTGATCGGTCTGCCGGATTTGACATTCTCGCAACTGGACACCGCGCAAAAGGCGCAGATTGCGGCGATCGCTGCCGGATTTACCGGATTACTGTCGCTGTTCAACATTGGCGGACGGTTTTTCTGGGCGTCGATGTCGGACAAGATCGGGCGTAAGAACACCTATTATTGCTTCTTCCTGCTCGGTATCCTGCTGTATGCGCTGGCGCCGACTTTGGCGGGCCTGGGCTCCAAGGCGCTGTTCGTTCTGGCTTTCGGCGTCATTCTGTCGATGTATGGCGGCGGTTTTGCCACCATTCCGGCCTATCTCGCCGATATCTTTGGAACGCAATTCGTTGGCGCCATTCATGGTCGGTTGCTGACGGCCTGGGCAACGGCGGGCATCGTCGGCCCTGTCGTGGTCAATTATATCCGCGAGGCTCAGATTGCTGCCGGGATTTCCCCCGGTCCCGCACTTTACACCGGCACGATGTATATCCTGGCTGGCATGTTGGCACTCGGCCTTGTTGCCAATGCCCTGATCCGGCCATTGCCGGAAAAATGGTTCATGTCGGATGACGAGGTTGCCGCCCTTCAGGCCAAGACTGCCGCCGCCAGTGCTGGCCCGACCGGCTCCTTCGGTATTGGCAAGGGCGGCTTCGACGCCAAGGCGGCGCTCGCCTGGGCCATTGTCTGCATTCCCTTGCTCTGGGGTGTCTGGGTTACTCTGCGCAGCACGCTGGTGCTGTTTGGTTAACCGATCTGGCAATGCCGTCCTGCTTAAGAGCAGGGCGGCATTTTCGATCCAACCTGGTATGGACAAAAAGCACCATAACAAAAAGCGGCCCGGTGAGGCCGCTTTCGATACTACAGCGCCGTGCGTTTTATAAAGCGCACGGCGCTGTAAGCTTTTGTTTACGCATCGTATTTATCCGAAAACCGGTTCCCACTTTTCGGTCCGATGCTCTATCGTTTTTTAATGATCAGGCGGCCAGGTCTTCCAGCTCGCTGCCCTTGAACATCTTGGAAAGGTTCAGGAAGCAGATCATGCCGTTTTCATTGGCGATGATGCCTTCGGAAAACGTCTTGTCGAAAGAGGCGGAAACCTCAGGCACGGGCTGAACCTGGCTGGATGGAATTGTCAGGATGTCAGACACCCGGTCCACCAGCATGCCGATGACCATATTGTGCACTTCGGCGACGACAATGGCGGAGCGCTCATTGGCAACCGTGCTCTTCATGCCGAGCTTGTAGGCAAGATCGATAATCGGAATGACCGAACCGCGCAGGTTCATCACGCCGATCACATCGGCTGGTGCATGCGGAATGGGCGTGGAAGGCGCCCAACCGCGGATTTCCCGGATTGTGGTGGTCTTGACGCAGAACTCCTGATCATGCAGGCGAAACGCGATGATTTCGAGGTTTTCACCGCCGAAGCTGGTAGGGGTAATAGGTGTTGCCATGATATCCGTCCCGCCTGTCTTTCGCCCTCCGCTTCCTGTAAACAGGTCACCCGCTGGGCCTTTTTGCGATCATAAGTCTGATGTTCGTCCATGCGATGCGGAGCGATTGCCGCTACGCCGCATATTTGTCATGGCTCATCCTAGCGGAAGAATGTTTCTCAAATCTAAATTGTTCGAGCAGGTTGCGCAGGTTTTCGGTTTGTTGGGCAAGGCCATGGCTCGCTGCCGAGCTTTCTTCCACCATGGCGGCATTCTGCTGGGTATTCTGGTCCATGGTGTTGACGGCCTTGTTGATTTCGGCAAGGCCTGTTGCCTGTTCCCTAGACGCTTCGACAATGGCGCCGATATTGCGGTTGACCTCTTGAACTTCGACCAGGATCGTCGTTAGCGCCTTGCCCGTTTCCCCCACCAGCGACACGCCGGTTTCGACCTGGCTGCTTGACGTGGTAATAAGAAGTTTGATTTCCTTGGCGGCCTTGGCAGAGCGTTGCGCCAGTTCGCGTACTTCCTGGGCAACGACGGCAAAACCCTTCCCAGCCTCGCCCGCGCGCGCGGCTTCAACCCCGGCATTCAGCGCCAGAAGGTTGGTCTGGAAGGCGATATCGTCAATCACGCCGATGATGTTTGAAATCTCATTGGAGGAGTTTTCAATCTGGCCCATGGCGTCAATGGCGTTGCGAACCACCTGGCTTGAAGCTTCGGCCTGAGCTTTCGTGCGAGCAACGAGATTGGCGGCTTCTGCCGCCCGTTTTGCGCTATCGGTGACCGTCTGGGTCACTTCCTCAAGGGCTGCGGCGGTTTCCTCGACAGAGGCAGCCTGCCGCTCGGTGCGGCGGGAAAGATCGTCGGAGGCAGATTTGATCTGGTTGGTTCCAGCCGCGATTGCATTGGCGTTCATGGCCACGGTTCGCATCGCGGTTGTCAGTTTTTCCATGGCATTGTTCAGGTCCAGCCGGATCTGGTCGAGGCCTGAAACAAAAGGCCGCTCCAGCGACACTGTCAGGTCGCCATCCGAAAGAGCCTGCAAAGCGTGCCCGATTTCCTGTACGCACCGCACTCGGTCAGTGACATCGGTGGCGAATTTCACCACCTTAATCACCGTGCCATCGGCATCGAAGATCGGGTTATAAGAGGCTTGAATCCATGCCACCTTGCCGCCTTTGCCAATGCGCTTGAATTCCTCGGCGATAAATTCGCCATTGCTGAGTTTTTCCCAGAACAGTTTGTAGTCCCGGCTCGCGGTATAGGAGGGTTCGCAGAACATCGAATGATGCTTGCCCTGGATTTCCGCCAGGCTATATCCCAGCACTCTCAGGAAGTTTTCGTTGGCAGAAAGAATCTCTCCGGTCTTGGTAAATTCAATCACGGCCTGAGCGCGTGAAATCGCCGCCATCTTGCCGCGGTCTTCGACGGTCTGCAACTGTGCGGCGGTGACATCGGTTGCGATCTTTACCACCTTGTAAGGCTTGCCTCTGGAATTGCAGACCGGATTATAGGAGCCGTTGATCCAGACTTCCTGACCTGCCTTGTTGATCCGCTTGAAGGTGGCCGTTTCGGATTGCCCGCCTGACAGCTTTTTCCAGAATGCTTTGTATTGCGCAGAGGACACATAGGAAGGATCACAAAACAGCGCATGCTTGCGCCCTTTGAGTTCCTCTGGCCGATACCCCATCAAACGACAGAAGACGTCATTGGCGGCGATGATTGTGCCTTCAAGATCGAACTCGATGACGGCCTGCGATTTGGCAAACGCCGACAGAATGTTTTCTGCATCTGAACCGAAGCCAAGCATCATTCTTCCTCTGTGTCCTGTAGCGCAGGTATCCTGTTGGAGTATGCCTTGAGGCTGCCGTAACGCTTGTTTTTATCGAATTAAGCTCGATCGCTGCTTAGGTTTATGGACCTAAGCATCAAGACCGACTGTGTTGGCTCTTGCCATGTGGAGTGATTGGACATTCCCAATATGCTTTATCAAAAGTAATCAGCGTTGGGCCGCCTCCGGGTGGAGTCTTCTTCGATTCGGCGATGGAACGATTGGGCTCTCTGCAGGAACCCTATGTGTGTTGTGTGATCGGTGGTCCGTTATGAATTAACACCCATATTAATACGGATAGATTCTTAAGAAATAGCTATTCAAGCTCTTTTTTTGAGCTGATTTCGATAGCCACCGCCCTTTGGAGCAGCGTGCAGAAAATCGGAGTTAGCGCGATGCTCTAACTTTTTGTTTGCGCATCGGAGTTTTCCGAAAACCGGATTCCACTTTCCCAGACAAACTCTAGTATTCTTTCTCATAGAACACGCCGCCGCCGCTCGATCCACTGGCGCCTGCTTCACCTTTGAGCTTGAAGCCACGGCCGACATCCAGGTTGATCACGGCCTTGCTGCCGGTGCTGCCCTGCTGGAATTCGAGATAGGTTTTGTCGTTCAGATATTTTCCGGCGCTGAACTGGGTATTGCCCTTGGAATCGGTGCTGATGTCGAGATCGTCAACGCCAACGGCGCTGCGAAGACTGTTAAACAGCGACGTCGAATTGCCACCGCCCAACTGACCGACGGCATCCGCCAATTGAGCAATTTGCAGTGGCGACAGTTTCGCCATCGACTGGCCGAAAATAAGCTGGGCCAACACCTCGTCCTGCGGCAGGGCCGGGGCGGAGGAAAAGCTGATATCCGGGTCGGTCGCCACGCCGGACACCTTGGCTGTCAGCGTTGTGCTGCCCGATGTGCTGGTAGCCTCGAAATCGACGATCGGGATAAGGCCACCGCTGAAGGTAATTTTGCCTGAGCTGAAATCCAGCCGCTTGGTCAGAATGACCATCCGGCCCCGCTGCATGGTGAAGCCGCCCGAGACTTGTGGCGCTGCGATACTGCCCTTGATGGTAACGGTGCCGTTCAGTTCGGCGTCGATCCCGCGTCCACGCACGAAGATTTGCGAGGGAGCCGCGATTTGCAGGTCGAGCAAAATCGGCGAGTTGCTGCCATCCCCCGTTTTCTCTGGATTGAGAATTGCCGTCTGGCGGCGTACGTCGGCGGGAGCGTTCTTGTGCTTGATGTCGAGCTGGGCAATCGATCCCGGCAGCCGGGATGGAATGGTGATCGAGGTCTTGTCGAGCGTCAACTTGCCGGACAAAGTCGGTCCATCCATCAAGGGGCCTTTCAACCCCATGGTACCGTTGACGGTGGCCGTGACCAGCGTACCATCGATATAAACGGCATTGTCGAGCTTGATTGTCAGGTCGCTGGGCAATCCCTGGCCTTTCAGGTCGATCGTGCCGGTCGCCGACACCCGGCCTCCGGCGGAAATCCTGCCGGTGACGGAATTGATCCGGGCCTGATCGCCGGTCAAGGCAATGTCCACGGCCAATTGCTCAAGAGCGATATTGTGCTTCACATCGATCAGCCGGGCTTTGGCTGTGGTGATGGTGCCGGATAAAGCCGGGGAAGACAGGGTGCCGCCAATGCGGATATCGCCATTGGCCGTGCCTTCTGCCGTCAATCCTTGCTTGGTCAATAGACCCTGCAATGCGCTGAGTGGCAGATTGGCCTTGAACGCCATGTTGATGGGCTTGTCGCCTGATAGGGTCAGCGAGCCGCCGCCCGTGACATTCAGACCGCCGCCACCGGTCACACGGCTGTCCACGGACAGGCGGTTTTCGGCAAAGGTGCCAGACGCTGCAATCGCCAGAGGTGGCAGGCCAGCGGCCTGCATCTGCGTGACGCTGGCATCATCGAGACGCAGGTCATAAGCGATCTTCGGGGCGGATGTGCTGCCGGTGGCGGTGATCTTGCCGGATATCGTGCCGGTCGCGCCCAGATTGGCAGACACTGTATTGGCGAGCGAGGCGGGGAGCGCGTTGATCTGCGCTGTCATATCCAGAACCGCGCCTGCCTTGCCGGCAACCGAAACTGTACCGCTGCCAGCTTTTATAGTGAGCGTGTCGATTGTTGCCGTGCCATTTTCCACGGTGATGTCAGTGGGCCGGGCCAGCGTTAACGGAATGCCGCGCGGGCTGGCGGCAAAATCCTGAAGGGCAATGCCGATGCTATTGCCATCCTGCTGCACCAGTGCTTTTCCGGTCAAAGGTGCTTTGTCGTATCGTCCCGAAAGGTCGATATCGGTGCGGGTTCCTCTGCGGTCGAACTGAAGCGCCAGCTGTTCGACAAGGGCAGAGCCGGTGGAAATCCGGTCTGCCTTGACCATGCCTTGCAAGGCCAGCGACTGGAGGTCGTTGGTGGTGACATCGACCGATGGCTGGCCGATTGTTATCGTGCTCTGGCGAATTGCGGTGCCGTTGGCCTTGATCCGGGCGGCAATCTTGCCATTGGCCTCGTCCAGTCTGATGGAGCCTTTCAGATCACCTGATGCGGTCTGTCCGCCAAGGGCTGCCAACAGGCCAAGATCGGGAAAATCAAAATCGACAGTACCGCTGGGAAGACGGGCGCGGGAAAAGCTCAAAGCGCCGTTCAATCTGTTGTCACCCACCGTCAAGCTCAGATCCGGCAGGGCGATGACCCCGTCTTTAGAGGTGAGCTTGAGATTGGACTGAACCGGCTTGCCATCCAGCGCGCCTTGCGCGGTCAGCGTCGCAGAGGGCGCGCCGCGTGTCAGGTCGGCTTTTGCCGCCATGGAAAAGCCGGTGAGGGCACGACCAGCAAGCGTCGCTGCATCGATGGTGATCGTGCCATTGGTCTGCAAGGCATTGGTTGGGCCATCGGCCTGGAGATTGAATGCGGCTTTGCCCGATGCATTGGCCTGCAAGATGCTGAGATCGGCAACCGTTCCCGAAAGAGTGGCAGCAAGTTGCTGTTTGGCAAAAGACAGCTTGCCCGAGGCGTTCAGCAGTCGTGTTTCCAGCGCAAACCCTGGAATCGCAATTCCATCGGTTGCGGAGTAGCGCGCCTCGCCGGAAAGCTTCACCATATTGGTTTGCTCGGTGCCTCCAGGCGTTCCCACCAGCTTGTCCGTCACGGCTTGTGGCAGGGCTTCAGGCCGCGCAAACAGTGTATACTGTGCCTCCACGGCCTTGCTGGCGATGGTATAGGCGGCGGTCACGCTACCGCCAAGCGCCGGGCTTTCGATGGTGAGCGGTTGAGCGGTAATCTGCTGAGGGCTGACCGCAATCGGTGCCTTGAGGGTCAGGGGCGCCTTTATGGCGCGCGCCAGCGTCTGGTCCGTCAGCTGCGTCTGCTGCACGGTCAGCACGGTATCGATGCTGCCGGAACGGGTGGTCAGATTGAAAGCCGGGGCGCTGGCTTTAAGGGCGATATCGCCAAACGTGCCCTGCGGCAGTGTCAGGCTCTCCAGCGATGCGGTGGTTTCAAGTTTTGCCGCTTCGGCTGCCCCGGTCAGGCTGAATGTGAGGCCGGAGATTTGTGCGGCAAGGGTGCCGTCGTCCAGCGGCCAACGGATCGCGGCAGGGCCATTCTTGCCGGTCAGTGTGGCATGAAGGGAATTTTCGCCTTTCGGCGTATAGGTGCCGCTGGCGGCAAGCGACAGGCTGCCGGTCTCGACGCTGCCTTTTTCCACGCTCAAGGCACCGTCATCGGAAAGGCGCGCGGCAATATCGATCATCGTCTTACCGGCAAACAGGTCGCGGAGATTGGCGGGCATCAGACTATCGAAGGCACCGGCGCCATTGATAGCCACGTGCCGACCGTCCGCAGCCAGTCTATGGGTCGTGGTGATGTCCAATCGCGGTGTGCCGTCGAGCGTTGCCGTCAGCGAGCCTTTCCAGTCGTTGATCGGACCGCCGCCCTTGACCGTGATGGCAAGAGCCGGATCATCCGGCAATTGCAGCAGGTTGGCGAGGAGTCCGCCCTTTGGCTCCTGCAAGGTGGCGTCGACGTCCAGCCGGTTCTGCTGCGGCGCGTAGGCGAGCTGGGCTGACAGGTTTGCCTGCGGCAGATCTGCACGGCTCACCGTCAGTTGCGAGGTGATGGCCTGCGGGGTCGCCTCACTGCCTCTCTGGGCCTCGACATTACCGTTCAAAGCCAGTTTGGCTGCGGTGCCGAGTAGCGGTTGTTCCAGCCGGACCTCCGGCACGGATACCCGCTCGATACGGATATCCACCGGCAGGTTGAAGCCATTGCTGCTGGAGGTTTCTGTTGTCGTCTCCACGCTCGGCAAGGGCTTGCGGGCCAGGGTCACGGAGGCGGCCTTGATCTGCGAGGCCTCGAAACGGCGCGACATCAGCGCCAGCGGCGACCAGTCGATGGAGAGATCCTGAATTCGGCCATAGGGACCGTTCGCGTCGGAAACGGTGATTGTATCCACCCGCAAATGCCCGTCCAGCAGGCCGCTGATCCCGTCCACGGCGATGATCCGGTTTGGCTTCGACACCAGCGAGGCGACGAAATCGCCGATGAACCGGCTGCCGAATTGCGTCGTGCCGATCAGCGTCAGCGCCACGACCAGCATCGCGGCCAGCACCAGCAAACCATAGGCGAGGATGCGGCCAAGGCCTGAGAATAGGGTTTTAAGTGCGCTCACTGTCTGTTCCGACCTTCTTCTGTCCCGAAAGGCTGCTTCTGCGTCAGAAACTTTGTCCAATACCGACATATATGCCGTATTTGTCGCCGTCGGGATAGGGATTGAGCGGCACGGCCACATCCAGACGGATCGGGCCGAACGGCGTCGCATAGCGTAGACCGATGCCTGCGCCTGCCTTGATATCGGAGAAATCAGGCACATGCCCGCTGGACACGGTCCCGACATCGAAGAACGGCACCAGGCCAATCGTTTCGGTAATGCTGATGCGCGTTTCCAGTGATGCCGTCATGTAGGACAGGCCGCCGGTGGCGTCATCCGCGCTGTTTCTGGGCGAAATGCTTTGATAGCCATAGCCGCGCACCGAACCACCGCCGCCAGCGAAGAACCGTCTCGTCGCCGGAATATCGGCAAGGCCACCCGTGCTGAATAAGGTGCCCACCGCAAGCTTGCCCGCCAGCACCACCTTGTCTTCCGCGCCAAGTCCGTGATAGCCGGAAATCGACCCTTCGAAATTGGAAAATACAGTACTGCCGAGGAATTCATAGCTTGGTGCTGCGCTGAGCGTGGCGCGGTAGCCAGTGGTCGGGTTCATCTTGTTGTCGCGGGTATCGCGCACATAATCGAGAGGCACGGAAAAGGTCAGATAATCGTTTCGGCCAAAGGCATCGTCTATCCGGGCATATTCCAGTGCGGTGGCCGCCGAGACCGTGTCATAATCGTTCAATTCGTAGGCATAGCCGAGCTTGCCGGTGATGGTGTCGGCATCATAGGAATCGGTGCTGAGCGTTGCCGCCTTGATCGAGGCTTCCAATGTGCCTGAGGGCAGCAGAAAACCCGGCTTGGTAAAGGTGATCCCAGCGGAATAATCGAAATCCGTTGCATCGGTTTTCTCGCCGATGCCGCTGACCGTGCCTTCGATCCGTAGGGATTCGGCCTGGCCAAACAGATTACGGTGGCCCCAATAGCCCTGCAATCCAGCACCGTCGATGGTGTCATAGGTGGCGCCCGCTCCGAAATAGCGGAATTTGCCTTCCGACACCGTGATATTCAGCGGAATGGCGCCCTGCGAGTTGAGTTTATCGGCTTGGGTGACGGTCACGCTGGAGAAGACGTTAAGCTTGCGCAAGCGGTCGGATGCTTTGCGCAGATCTTCCGGCGAATAGGGCTGACCGGCATTCAGCCTCGAATATTTCTGCACGAAACCGGGATCGACGGCCTTGGTGCCGGAGACTGCAACCGGACCCAGCGGCGCGACTGGCCCTGCGGACACACCAATGGTCACATCCACCCGGTTACTTTGATGGTCCGCGACCACCTGCCGCTCGGAAATGCGGGCGAGAGGACGGCTTTGCGCCTTCAGATCATCGGCCATCTTGTTGGCGGCCTTGATAATTGCCAGGGAGCCGGCGGGTTTGCCTGCCACAAGATCATAGGCATTTGGGTCAAGTGTCGCGGCATCGCCGGTCAGCGTCACCTTGCCGAGCGTAAAGACCGGGCCGGGCTCGACCTCTATTTTAACCGGCACCGGCTTCGTGTGGGGAAATTCGGGATTGGGCGGCAGGCTATCCAGGGGCGTGCCATTGACCGTCATGGTAATGATGCCGCCGTAATAGGAGTGTTCGTAAAGTGTGGCCAGGAGCCGCTCCCGGTCCTCGCGAGCCTTGATGACCACGCCAAGATCGCCGGAGACCGGCTTGTCCTTCTCCTGTATCAGCTGCGAGCTTTTTTCCAGCGCGTCTTTCAGATCGCTGGATGCATCTTTCTCATCGGGAGTGCCGGAAGCCTCTTTCGACTGGAAATCGACCGAATAACGCACGGGATCGACAACATCCGCTTTACCTTCATCGCGGCCCCACAGGGTTATCCCGAAAATCTTGAAGGCATAGGCGTCAACTGGAAACGACAAAGCCGCCGCACCCACGACGACACATGCCAGAGCGGTGCCTGACTTCCGAAACGCTTTACTGACATTCGGCAATGTCACCCTACTCGGTATAAACAGTGTCTGAAGTCCTCAATCTGGCCGGAGCAAAACCATCCCGCACCCCTTGCTCCGAAATCGCTATTCCCATCTGCGATTATAGCCGAAACAGTTCCTCGGTGAACTTTTCCGGTATTGTATGGCCACCGCCGGACCAGGCCGAGAACGGCTGGATCCGGCGGTGGCTGGATGTCAGTAGCCGCGTGGGCAATTGTCGACGTAGCGACGGCCGTAGCGGTCACGATAGTAGCACTGGCCCGGCTGCTCGTTGACGCGACCGATGATGGCGCCTGCTACGCCGCCCACGGCAGCACCAACCGCCGCACCGCGGACATTGCCAGTGGCGACGCCGCCGATGATGGCACCCGATGCGGCGCCAATGCCGGCGCCCTTTTCGGTTTCCGTGCAACCGGCGACTGCCAAGCCTGCCAGAATAAGTATAATTGCTTTTTTCATGTCCATCTCCGTATTGGATTTATCCGGATACCCAGGTCTCGCCGATCGTTGTTTTCCTGGACAGATTTGGGTCTTCCGGCGTGTCCGCCCCTGCGCTGATATTTTGTTATGCAGCATTATTTGTCGTCTTTTGACGCATTTCCTGCCGATTGTTGTCCATTGCTGGCCAATTGCTGGAATCCCAACATTGCCAAAACATATAGCGAGAGCGGCGAATGTCCACCGGAAACGCTCTGTTTTTTAAGGTGTGTCTCAAAGAGATTGTCAGCATGGACGATTTTTTTTCAGGGTAGGCGATTTACAACAATGATCAATGAAGAAAGCCGCTCCTATTCCGGTTGTGAATGCCGCTAAATTGCAATTTGACGCAGTGACGAGGAGGATGGTTGGTAACCCCTATTAAAGTTATTTTGTTTTAGTTTATTCTATAATAAATGTCTGATGTGTTCAGGATCACTTTTGCTGTGCGCGCCGTCAAGCTTGACACAGATCAAGTCTGTTTGGATCTGTGTCGGCTACTGAATGACCATGCGGCTCGTATCGATTGGAGAGATCGATCGTCGGGCGGCGATGGTGGCAATGGTTATCGGACCGCACATTAGTGCCGGTGCCTTTTGTCGCAGTTTAGAATCACTTTAAGGGGTTGACCGCTGCCCCGAACGATCTCAAAAGAGATCCAGGAAGATTGGAGCAGGCGCAATGGATTTTGAAGCGTTTTTCAAGAGCGAACTGGATGGCCTGCACGATGAAGGCCGTTACCGGGTTTTTGCCGATCTTGAGCGCCAGCGCGGCAATTTTCCACGTGCCACCCGCTACACGGAAAACGGTCAGCACGACGTGACCGTCTGGTGTTCGAACGACTACCTGGGCATGGGCCAGAACGAACAGGTCGTCGAGGCGATGAAAAACGCCATCGATCACTGTGGCGCGGGTGCTGGAGGCACCCGCAATATTTCCGGTACCAATCACTATCATGTTCTGCTGGAGCAGGAACTGGCCGACTTGCATGGCAAGGAGCAGGCGCTGATCTTCACGTCCGGCTATATTTCCAACTGGGCGACGCTCGGTACGCTCGGGCAGAAAATCCCCGGCCTGATCATTTTTTCCGATGCCCTGAACCATGCCTCGATGATCGAGGGCATCCGCTATGCGAAATGCGAACGGGTGATCTGGAAGCATAACGATGTCAAGGATCTGGAAGCCAAGCTGAAGGCCGCCGATCCTAAGGCGCCGAAGCTGATCGCCTTTGAGAGCGTCTATTCGATGGATGGCGATATCGCGCCGATCAGGGAAATTTGCGATCTGGCCGATCGCTACGGCGCCATGACCTATCTGGACGAAGTGCATGCGGTCGGCATGTATGGGCCGCGCGGCGGCGGCGTTGCCGAGCGTGAAGGCATCATGGACCGTCTGACGATCATTGAAGGCACGCTGGGCAAGGCGTTCGGGGTGATGGGTGGCTATATCACCGCTTCGACCGCCTTGTGTGATTTCGTCCGTTCCTTTGCGTCAGGTTTTATCTTCACGACAGCTTTGCCACCGTCGCTGGCTGCCGGTGCAGTTGCTTCTATCCGGCATTTGAAGTCCAGCCAGATCGAGCGTTTCGCCCATCAGGAACGGGTACGCCGGTTGCGGTCGCTTCTGGATGCGCGCGGCATTCCTCATATGCCCAATCCCAGCCATATCGTGCCGGTCCTGGTTGGCGACGCCGCCAAATGCAAATGGATCTCCGATATTCTGCTCGACAATTTCAATATCTATGTGCAGCCGATCAATTATCCGACGGTGCCGAAGAAAACCGAGCGCCTGCGCATCACCCCGACGCCGTTGCATAGCGATGCCGATGTCGATCATCTGGTCGGCGCCCTGCATCAACTCTGGTCGCGTTGCGCGCTGGCGCGGGCTGTCGCCTGATTTTTCCATTTCACTCTTGCGCAGGTTGTGCGGGTCATGGTCACATGGCCCGCATTTTGTTTTAGGGGAGGGATGGGATGTCGATCATCGAGCGCGTCAACCGTGTGTTGGAAGAGGCTGTGTCAAGCGAGGCTCTGGTCGGGGCGGTGGTCATCGTGTTCAGGCACGGACAGCCCCTGCTGCGACGGGCGATTGGCTATGCGGATCGGGAAGCGCGTATTCCAATGCAGTTCGATAGGATTTTTCGTTTCGCATCCGTCACAAAACCATTTGTCGCGGTCACGGCGCTCACTCTGATCGACAAGGGATTGCTGGGTCTTGATGATCTGGTGGCCGATCATCTTCCCTGGTTCCGGCCCAAGACGCCAGCCGGCACGTTTGCCGCCATCACGGTGCGTCATCTGCTCACCCACACATCGGGTCTGACTTATGATCCGGCGCTGCAAAGGCTGCCGCGTGAGCGGGCCATCAATCTTGGTCTTCTCGATACGGATCTGACGGTTGAGGAAAATTTCAGCCGCCATAATGCCATTCCGCTGGCTTTTGCGCCTGGCGAGCGTTGGGGCTATTCGATTAGCACCGATTTGCTCGGTGCCGTGGTGGCCAAAGTGCATGGTGAGAACTGTGCAGGGAAGCAGGACGAGGACAGCGGGGCTGTCGCTCCTGTTCAAGGCACAACAAGCAGGACGCCATTCGCCCAGTATTTCGGTTCTATCGAAGGCAGAAACCTGCTGGAGACGGCGGTGGTCGAGCATGTTTGTGAACCCATGCGGCTGAAGGATGCCCGGTTCCATGTTACGGATATGGCGCGGTTGGCAGTTCCGTACCGGGACGGCGAACAGCGGGCTGAGCGAATGGAGGAGCGATGGCAGGCGACCGCTCCATCGGGCGGCGAAGGTCCGGCTTTTTCCCCCTCGCGGATTTTCAATCCCCGTGCTTTCCAGTCCGGTGGTGGTGGAATGGCCGGTACGGCGCTGGATGTTCTGACGCTGCTCGAAACCATTCGTACCGGTGGCGGTGGACTGATGTCACCCGAGCTTGCGCAGATGTGTCTCTCCAACCAGATCGGTGATCTCCCCATGGGGCTTCCTGGCAAGCGTTTCAGCTTTCTCGGCGCTGTCATCACCGATTCCGCAGCAGCGGCAACGGCCCTGCCACCAGGTGCTGTGCAATGGGGAGGTGTCTATGGCAATACCTGGTTCATCGTTCCCGAAGCCGGTTTGACCGTGGTCAGCCTGAGCAATACGGCATTGGAAGGCTGTGATGGCGCGTATGTCGAGCGCTTGCGTGCTGCGGTATGCGTGGCTGCTTAATTCCTGAAGCCGGAATCGGCTCAAGAAAGATTATCCAGCAGATTTGAAGAGTTGCAGCATTCTGGATTAACCCGTGCAGCCTTGGTTCAGGATGACCTCCTGGGCGCGGCGGCGTGCTTGCGCATCGGCGGCAAAGACATCGGCAATCACGGTCGCTGGTGCCAAGCCCGATAGATGGTCCATCACATCCTCGACCACATCGGCCATGGCGAGAAAACCGATCTTTTCCTCGACAAAAGCCTCAAAGGCACATTCTTCGGCGGCGTTCAGCACGGCGCCTTGCAAGCCGCCGCGCTCAAGGGCGGTCCGGGCGAGACGGATGGCCGGAAAGCGGTCCAGGTCCGGCGCTTCGAAATCCAGCCGCGCCAGCTTGGTAAAATCCAAGCGGTCCACATCCAGCGCCGCGCGTTTCGGATAGCTCAGCGCATAACCAATGGCGGTGCGCATATCCGGCACGCCAAGCTGGGCCAGTACCGAGCCGTCACGATAACCCACCATGGAGTGAACGATCGACTGGGGATGGACGATAACCTCGATCTGGTCGGGTGTCAGATCGAACAGGTGCTTGGCTTCGATCATCTCCAGCGCCTTGTTGAACATAGAGGCGCTGCCAATCGACACCTTCAGTCCCATGGACCAATTCGGATGGGCGCGGGCGGTTTGAACACTGACATCGGCCATCTGTTGGCGGGTGAAGGTACGAAACGGCCCGCCTGAGGCCGTCAGCACGATCCGCTCCAGCGTGTCACGGTGATTTTCATCCAGGCATTGGAAAATCGCCGAATGCTCACTATCGACGGGGATAATCTTGCCGCCGCCCTTGCGCACCGTCTCGATGAACAATTCGCCTGCCGAAACAAGGCATTCCTTATTGGCCAGCGCGATATCGGCGCCGCGTGCGGCGGCGGTCAAGGTCGGCTGCAAACCGGCGGTGCCGACAATGGCGGCCATCACCCAGTCGGCCTCAAGGGATGCCGCTTCATGCAACCCGCTGCTGCCAGCTGCAACATCAATGTCGCTACCCGACAACATGTCTTTCAAGGCAATATATTGATTTTCATCGGAGGTAACTGCCAGCCTTGCGCCTGTCACCAGTGCCTGCTCCGCCAGAAGAGCGACATTTCCATGTCCTGTCAGAGCCATGATGTCGAAGCGATCGCGTCCGCCCATTTGTCTGATCACGTCAAGCGTGTTGGTTCCGATAGAGCCGGTCGACCCCAGAATGGTGAGGCGGCGGGGCTGGGACGTGGCGGTATTCATAGATATATCCGGCAATTGCACCTGTTCCCCATGCGTCTACAGGGGAATGGGCAGGGCGGCAAGCTTCAAGCCGATGGCATACGTTGGTGGACCGTGAAAGGCCCCCTTGAAGACTTCGGGCGGTTTGCCATGGCACATCCCGTCCGTACCTATCTTTACAAGGATATGGACCAGACATCTGGGCAATATTTCGATTGGAGACGATAAAATCAGCAGTTTTACGAGGTTAGCTGCTCTTCATGCGTGGATTAAACGCACGATATGTCAGAATGTCGGCTTTGTCGCGACGGCCAACTTGCTTCGCTCATTCAGCGATACGACCACTATCGTGCTTGCTGCAATCAGCGCAGCCCCTATTCCTAGAACAATCATTGCCCACCTTTTCGACCTTCATGCCGCTTGGTGCCACATTAACACAACTTAACCTTGCTCCAAGCTTGATTTAACGTTTACGCCTTCACAAATCGATTCAAATTTTAAGAATTTGGCAGTAAAGTTGAGCAGCGAATAAACATTAACCTCCAATCAACGAATTAACCATAAAGATTGTAGGACACGGAGGAATGGGCGCGTTGCGCGTCCCACTCGGCATGATGCCAGTCCCACCGTACCGGTTTCGATCCGGTATCTCCAGTACAGAGCGGTTCTCCAGGTTATGCGGCGTATAGCGCATCCATGCGGACGATTTAACAGGTGATGGCGGTCAGTTCCTGGTTCGACAGGGCCGACCCCGCGGGGATTGGCAATTGGTTCAGCACGGTGAGGCAGAACGGACGGGTGGATCGCAGGCGGGCAGCTTGCGGGACCGGCTGAATTTTGCCGGACTGGATCAGGATGCCTGCAATCTTTTGCGCCGCCATCGGGTCGGGCTGGAGCCTGAGGTGGAAACGGGGCTGCGGGCGTTTTTCCGCAAGTTGCAGACGGCACCCGATGCGGCCCGTCAGTTTACCGGAGAGAGGCAGATCGACCGCCTCCATGATCTCTATGTTTCCCACTGGGACGTGATGACCGACGCGCGTTTTGATGCTCTCTATGCCGAGCGCGTCAAGGTGCTGGCCGATAGCCAGAGCCGAATGGGGCTTGATCCCCGTTGGCAGATTGCCGGCCATGCCGTTGTTCTGGAGGGCTTGGTCAGTTCCGTCTTCGCCGATCTTGCCAATCGCGGCTTCATGCCGTCCTCCCGCAAGCGGGCAGCCGAATTGCAGGCGCTGGTCAGCGCGCTCATTCGCCTGGTCATGGTGGATGTCGAGATTGCCGTGTCCCTGCGCTTCAACGAATTGCGCCTCAAGCATCATCGCGACATGGCTGATCTGCGCCGCAAGGAGCGCGCCAGCGTCACGGATTTGTTCCAGGGCGCATTCATGGCGCTGTCGCAGGGCGATCTGTCCAGCCGGCTGAACACCGATGTCCCGGAGGAATATCAGGATCTCGTGTCGAGTTTCAATGGCGCGATGGACAGCATTTGCGCTGCGGTTTCCGTGATGGACGCCAGCCGCCGTACGGCGGAAGACGTCAGCGCTGCCCTTGGTGAGCAAGGATCCGCGCTAGGGGTGCGGGCCGATGAGGCCGCAGCGGGCCTTGATGCGGCAAGTGCCAGCCTGCGGCAGGTAACCGAAACAGTCAGCCATAACGCCGCGCAGTCGAAACTCACCGAGCAGGCTGTCGAGATGACCGTCAAGGCGGTCGAGGCGAGCGGCGAGGTGGTCGGTAAGGCCATCGCCGCCATGGCGGATATCGAAACCTCCGCCGAGCAGATCGGCCATATTATCGGCTCCATCGATGAAATTGCCTTCCAGACCAACCTTCTGGCCTTGAACGCCGGCATCGAGGCGGCCCGCGCCGGTGATTCCGGTCGGGGCTTTGCCGTCGTTGCCCAGGAAGTGCGGGCTTTGGCGCAGCGTTCCGCCGACAGTGCGCGGGAAATCAAGGCCCTGGTTGCAGCCACAAAGCATCAGGTCGAAGCCGGGGTGCAGATGGTCAATCGTACCCAGGATGCGATTTCCAGCATCGTGACGCAGGTTGTCGATATCAATCGATCGGTCTCGGTGATGGCTGGTGAAACGGCCAAGCAGGCCGCAGCCCTGGATAGCGTCGCGTGCGTGCTCGAAGCCCAGGGCGAAACATCGCGTGCAAGCGCGCAATTGTCACGCCAGGCTGCGGATGACAGTGCCGATCTGCATACGGTGATCGTCGAGCTTGGCAAGACCGTGCGGCAATTCACCATTGAGCGCACGCACTATCGTGGCAGCCAGACCAATCCATCGAACGGTTACCCTGTGCCAGCAGCGCAAGCGGCAGAGCTGCCGATGGCGGCTTTTCCCGAGGACTTCGGGGGGCATGATTTTTTAGTGCCGATTCGGGCAGGAGGCCTTTCGATGTGAGCGGTTTATTTACCTACCTCTTATACAACGGAGGAAGGTTCGGGATGAAAACAGCTTTTCGTGCCGGAGAAGCGCTTAGGTTTTGAACTCTCGTACCCTTATGGGGCGGTCGATAGAAACGGTAGGGAAACAGTCTATGGCGAGCAAGAAAGGCGCATCGGCGCAGCTTAAGCTGGCATCGGTGCTCGACTTGAATGAAGCGTCTCAGCTCAAGGACAAGCTTCTGTCCATGCGGGGAGGAGCAATTGAAATCGACGCATCCGGTGTCGAGCGGATGGGAGCGCTTTGCGCCCAGGTGCTCGTCTCGGGCGCGAAAACCTGGGAAGAAGACCAGAAAACCTTCTCGATAAAGAAGGCGTCAGACGCTTTCACCAAAACCATACAGCTCTTGGGCTTGAACAACGATCAACTGATCGCGGAGATCCGGCAATGAAGAAAAAAGTATTAACCGTGGATGATTCCAGAACCATCCGCAACATGCTTCTCGTCACCCTCAACAATGCGGGTTTTGAGACCATCCAGGCCGAAGACGGCGTCGAAGGTCTTGAAGTGCTTGAAGAGTGCAATCCCGACGTGATCGTCACCGATATCAACATGCCGCGTCTTGACGGTTTTGGTTTTATCGAGGGTGTGCGCCGCAATGAAAAATACCGCGCCGTTCCGATCCTCGTTCTGACGACCGAAAGTGATGCTGAGAAGAAGAACCGTGCGCGCCAGGCTGGCGCTACCGGCTGGATCGTCAAGCCATTCGATCCGACGAAACTGATCGATGCGATTGAACGTGTAACCGCCTAACGGGGTCTGACTTCGATGGATATGAACGAAATCAAAGAGATCTTTTTCCAGGAATGCGAGGAACAGCTCGCAGAACTGGAATCCGGTCTTCTGAAAATGAACGATGGGGATCGTGACCCGGAGACGGTGAATGCTGTTTTCCGAGCTGTTCATTCCATCAAAGGAGGCGCAGGCGCGTTCGGTCTCGACGATCTCGTTGCCTTCGCTCACGTTTTTGAGACCACCCTTGATTGCGTTCGATCCAATAAGCTGGAACCGGGCATTGAAGTGATGAAGGTCATGCTCAAGTCGGCCGACGTGCTCGCCGACCTGACCAATGCTTCTCGTGACGGCGGCAGCGTCGATCCGTCGCGTTCAAGCGGCCTTGTCAAGGAATTGGAAGCGCTTGCCAAGGGTGAAATGCCTTCGTCATCCGCCACAGCACCGGCACCTGCGCCAAAGGCGGTTGCCAAGCCTGCACCTGCACCTGCGCCAGCAGCGACGGATGACAGCGGTTTTGCTCCCGTGCCATTCTCCTTTGACGATTTTGCCGACGAAGAGCCTCCTATTGTGTCTCCTCCGCTTGAAGTGAGCTTCAAGCCGCGTCGGGATCTCTATGCCAAGGGCAATGACGCCACGCTTTTGCTGCGTGATCTGTCGCGCATCGGCGAAGTCAGCCTGAACTGCAATGTAAGCGCCGTTCCGACGCTGGAATCCATGGATCCCGAGGAGGCCTACTTCTCCTGGAAAATCCTGGTGAAGAGCGACAAAGGCGAAGAAGGTGTTCGGACTGTTTTCGAGTTTGCCGAATGGGATTGCGAACTGGAAATCAAGGAACAGGAAGCGACTGTTGCTGAAGGGAGCGATGAGCTGCCGATGGTACCGGTGCCGTTCGATCTGTCCGCGCTGGATGACGATAGCGCCGCTGAAGAAGTTGACGATAGCGCCGTCGACTTGATCGCCGAGGCCGTGGAAGCCGCCGATACCGCAACCAAAGTGGTCAGTGCCGTCAGGGAGAAGAGAGAATCTCCAGCCGCTGCTGCTGCCGCTGCCGCAGCCGCCGCGCAAAACCAGTCTGCTGCTTCGGCTGCCGGGCAAACGATCCGCGTCGATCTCGATCGCGTCGACCGCCTGATCAACCTGGTGGGCGAGCTTGTCATCAACCAGGCCATGCTGTCGCAGAGCGTCATCGAAAATGACACCAACGGCACGTCGTCGATCAATATGGGTCTCGAAGAGCTGCAACAGCTCACCCGCGAGATCCAGGATTCGGTCATGGCGATCCGCGCCCAGCCGGTCAAGCCGGTGTTCCAGCGCATGTCGCGTATCGTGCGAGAAGTCGCTGATATGGTTGGCAAATCGATCCGTCTGGTCACCGAAGGTGAAAACACCGAAGTGGACAAGACGGTCATCGACAAGCTGGCCGAGCCGCTGACCCACATGATCCGTAATGCCGTTGACCATGGTATCGAAACCCCCGAAAAGCGGACTGCCGCCGGCAAGAACCCGGAAGGCACGGTCAAGCTGACGGCAAAGCATCGGTCTGGCCGCATCGTGATCGAACTGGTCGACGATGGCGCCGGTATCAACCGCGAACGGGTCCGCCAGAAGGCAATCGACAACGATATTATCGCTGCCGATGCCAATTTGTCGGACGAGGAAATCGACAATCTGATTTTCATGCCCGGCTTTTCCACGGCGGACAAGATTTCCGACATTTCCGGCCGTGGCGTCGGCATGGACGTGGTCAAGCGGTCCATCCAGGCATTGGGCGGACGCATTTCGATCAGCTCGCGGCCCGGTCAGGGCTCGACCTTCACCATGAGCTTGCCCCTGACACTGGCGGTTCTGGATGGCATGGTCGTTACCGTTGCTGGCCAGACGCTTGTCGTTCCGTTGACGGCCATCGTTGAAACCTTGCAGCCGGAAGCCCAGAATATCCATTCCTTCGGCGCCAACCAGCGGCTGATTTCGATCCGCAACAGCTTCTGCCCGTTGGTGGATGTCGGCCGGATCCTGAATTTCCGGTCAGTCCAGGCCAACCCGATCGATGGCGTTGCTCTGCTGGTCGAATCGGAAGGTGGCGGTCAGCGCGCTTTGATGGTCGATGCCATCCAGGGTCAGCGTCAGGTGGTCATCAAGAGTCTCGAGGCTAACTATACGCATGTGCCCGGCATCGCTGCGGCAACCATTCTGGGCGATGGCCGCGTGGCTCTGATCCTGGATGTGGATGCTGTCGTCGCTGCCTCGCGCGGTCAGTCTCTCAAGCAGGAAATGTCGTTAGCCGTCGCAGGATAGTTCTATGTCGAATGCGGTCGAAAATCTGGTTCAGGGAAATCGCGAGTTGATCGCGTTCCGTGTCGGTAATCAGGAGTTTTGTGTCAACATCATGCAGGTGCGGGAAATCCGTGGATGGACCCCCGCAACGCCGTTGCCACAGTCTCCTCATTACGTGATGGGCGTGATCAACCTGCGTGGTGCTGTGCTGCCGATCGTCGATCTGGCGATCCGGCTCGGGCTGAAGCGGACAGAACCGACCGTTCGGCATGTGATTATCGTGGTCCAGATCAGGACCAAGGTCGTCGGCCTGCTGGTGGATGCCGTGTCCGACGTCCTGAGCGTGACAGATGAGACGATCCAACCGACGCCTGAGGTCTCGTCTGATCTCGAGCGTCAATATGCAAGAGGCATCCTCGCCATTGACAAACGGATGATCTGTTTGATTGAGCTGGCGGGCCTTTTCTCTGAAACTGAAAGCGAAGCGGCATGACATCGACCTTTTCTGCGCATAGCCGGCAATCGGACGACGAGATCATGGCCAGTGGTGAATACCCGTTGACCCGCCGCGATCTCAACGAAATTGCTGCGATGATCTATGCCGATGCCGGGATTGCGCTGAACGATTCCAAGGCGTCCCTTGTCTATTCAAGACTGTCGAAGCATATTCGCAATCTTGGATTGCGTGGATTTCGTGAATATTGTGCGCTTGTCTCTTCCCAGGAAGGGGCCGGCGCGCGACGTGAAATGTTGTCGCATCTGACAACGAATTTCACCCGGTTCTTTCGCGAGAACCATCACTTCGATCATTTGCGCACCGAGGTTCTGCCGGGCTTGATCAATCGCGCCAAGGCCGGCGGTCGCGTGCGGATCTGGTCTGCCGCCTGTTCTGATGGGCAGGAGCCATATTCCATCGCCCTGACGGTCCTGTCCTTGATGCCGAATGCCGCCGATTACGATTTCAGGATATTGGCAACGGATATCGATCCGAAGATACTGGCGCTGGCCCGGGCCGGAGCCTATGACGAAACGGCGCTGGAAACCGTGAGCCCGGCCATGCGCAAGCAATGGTTCCGCGATGTCGATGTCGGCGGGCGCCGGAAATTCCAGGTCGATGACCGGGTCAAGAAGCTGATCACCTTCAATGAGCTGAATTTGATGGCGCAATGGCCGATCAAAGGACCGTTCGACGTGATCTTCTGCCGTAATGTGGTGATCTATTTCGACGAGCCAACCCAGGTGAAGATCTGGTCGCGGTTTGCCGGGCTGCTGCCGGAGGGCGGCCATCTTTATATAGGCCACTCCGAGCGGGTGTCGGGCGATCCGAAGAACCTGTTCGATAATATCGGTATCACCACCTACAAATATACCGGCAAGACCGGAGGGCGCAAAGTATGATAGCTGCCGCTCGCGTTCTCGTCGTCGATGACAGCCCGACCATGCGGGGACTGATCACCGCCGTTCTCAATTCCGATCCGGAAGTCAGCGTCATTGGCCAGGCCAAGGATGCCATGGAGGCCCGCGCCGCCATCAAGCAGCTAAACCCGGATGTGGTGACGCTCGATATTGAAATGCCAAACATGAATGGTTTGGAATTTCTCGAAAAGATCATGCGGCTGCGGCCAATGCCTGTCATCATGGTCTCCACCATGACCCATCGCGGAGCTGAAGCGACGCTGGCTGCCTTGGAAATTGGCGCATTCGACTGTGTCGGCAAGCCGATGCCGGGTGAGGCTCGTCCGTTCGGCGATCTTGCCGAGAAGGTCAAGGCGGCGGCCCGCTCCCAGCGTCGGCAGATCATGCACGCGGCGCCGGTTGCCACGCCTGCGGCCGATTTTCGGGTGGGTCGCAAGATCGTGGCGATCGGTTCTTCGACAGGGGGTGTTGAAGCGCTGATAGCCGTGTTGCAGAAGTTTCCACCTAATTGCCCGCCAACGGTGATTACCCAACATATGCCGCCGACGTTTACCAAGAGTTTTGCGGAGCGGCTGAACCGGCTCTGCGCTCCGGTGGTAGAAGAAGCAACTGACGGTGCCAGATTGCAGATTGGCAAGATCTATCTGGCCCCTGGTGGAGAACGGCATCTGCAAGTGGTGAACGCATCCGCGCCCAGTTGCCGTTTGCTGGACACGCCCCCGGTCAACGGGCATCGGCCATCGGTCGATGTTCTCTTTGATTCGGTGGCGGAATTGGCTGGACGCAATGCCGTTGGCGTCATACTGACAGGTATGGGGCGCGATGGAGCGTCTGGATTGCTCAAAATGCGAAGTGCAGGCGCACGGACCATTGGGCAGAACGAAAAGACCTGTGTGGTCTATGGTATGCCTCGCGTTGCCCATGAACTGGGTGCCGTCGAGCATCAATTGCCGCTTGGCTCAATCGGCGAAGAAATTCTCAAACTCACGGCCGCACGGAAAGAAGGTTATGAATAATGTCAATAGCTGAAAAAATTAAGGTCCTGATAGTGGACGACCAGGTGACCAGCCGCTTGCTTTTAAGCGATGCGCTGACTCAGCTTGGTTTCAAGCAGATCACGGCTGCCGGCGACGGTGAGCAGGGGATGAAGATCATGGCTCAACAGCCTCATCATCTGGTGATCTCTGATTTCAACATGCCCAAGATGGACGGTCTCGGTCTTCTCCAGGCTGTTCGCGCCAATCCTGCCACCAAGAAGGCAGCGTTCATCATTCTCACTGCGCAAGGGGATCGGGCGCTGGTGCAGAAGGCGGCGCAATTGGGTGCCAATAACGTCCTCGCCAAGCCGTTTACCATCGAAAAGATGAAGGCGGCCATTGAAGCTGTTTTCGGAGCATTAAAATGAGTGACGAAGCTGCGGCTCGCAGGGTCCATATTATTCAAGGTGAATACAAGGTTGTCAGCGACCCGAATGTGGTGCTTTCAACTATCCTGGGTTCCTGCGTGGCTGCATGCATACGTGATCCCATTGCCGGCGTCGGCGGTATGAACCATTTCCTCCTGCCGGGCTCTGCCAATCCCGGCATGGGAGGCGGGGATGCCACGCGCTATGGCGTCCATCTGATGGAATTGCTGATCAACGGCCTCTTGAAAAAGGGCGCGCGGCGCGATCGTCTGGAAGCCAAGATTTTCGGAGGCGCCAAGACGATTGCGACGTTCTCGAATGTCGGCGAACAGAATGCTGCCTTTGCTGCGCAGTTTCTGAAAGACGAAGGCATCAAGGTGGTTGGCTCTTCCACGGGCGGCGAGCATGGCCGCAAGCTGGAATTCTGGCCGATCAGCGGTCGTGCCCGCCAGTATCCTCTGACAGGAGCGGAAACGCAAAAGACCGTGGCCATGGAACAGCGGCCGGTCAAAGTGCAAAAGCCGGTGGAAAGCTCCATCGAGTTTTTCTAACGGTTCCGTTCTTTTTCGGGCAGTCCATATTGATGAAGGTTGCGTAACTATTTTTAAGGACAATCTAAGGTATGTGATGCGGCTGGCGGCGCGATGTATTCGAGCAAGGCTGGTATGAAATGGATGACCATCCGAACCCTGTCTGCGGTTTCGGGTGAGCGGAACGGACAACCCCTCGCTCGTTTATACAAGCTCAGGGCGGGACTGAATAAAAAGCATAAATGGAGCGTGCCGTGCGGATTTTGTCTGTGGTGGGTTCCGGGAGAACAGAACTGCGAAGCCTGAGTCAGTATTGGAGGCCACGAGCGTGCAAGAATCACTACCTGAAATTCTGATGCGTGTTGTGACGGAACTTCACGACGTTGCCTATCTGATCGAGCGAGTCGAGCCGCAATTGCTGGAGCTGGGGGGATCAAAGGCGTTGGAATCGGCTGAGACGCTCAAGGTCTTGCAAGGTATCGACCTTGCCGTGCAGAAATCGCGCGGGTTGGCTGAATTTATCGATACCATTACGGCGGATGTGTCCGACGACTGGAAAGTGGACATGACGACGGCGCTCAGCCTCGTCAAGCTGGCCGAAATGCAGAAGGCACTGGGCGATGGCCTGCGTCATGGTCATTCGCAGCCGCTCAGCAAAGCGGCGGGCGATTTCGATTTTTTCTGATCGCTGCCAGCCCGGAGAGAGCATTTCAAGCAAAAGTGCGAGGCGGTTTGTGCCCGCAAAGGCGTAAAAATAAACAGAAAGACTTTTTGTAATTCCGTAAATCCATATAGCAAAGTGTTCTGATCGCTCCTTTGTGGGGCGATCTTCGTTTTGGGACATCCGTTTCCGCACATCGGGCTTGGTTTGCAGGCTTCAGGAAACGCTCGCACAAGCTTCGCGTCCTAGGGTGACGCTAGGCCAAAAGCCGTAACCTCATGTTTGACGGTGCGAGACAGAATGAATCTGTTCAATCAACTACTCCAGGTCTTCAAGAACCTTTCGTCCTTGGGACCTACAAAACTATGGACCCTTGCGGGTGTTGGCGTCGTTTCGGTGGCGCTGGTTATCGGTGCGGCGTTTTTTATCAATAAGCCTGCCTTTGAGACCCTCTACGTCGGCCTCGAAGCGACAGACGTCAATCAAATCAGTATTGCCCTGGCTGAAGCGGGCGTCGGTTTCCAGACTGGCGCCGATGGCAAGAGCATTCAGGTCCAGGCCGGTATGACCGGCAAGGCCCGTTTGCTGCTGGCCGAACGCGGCCTGCCCAATAGCACCAATGCTGGCTACGAACTGTTCGATAATGTCGGCTCCCTAGGTCTGACATCCTTCATGCAGGAAGTGACCCGGGTGCGCGCCCTTGAGGGCGAGATTGCCAGGACGATCCAGCAGATCAACGGTATTGCGGCAGCACGCGTGCATATCGTCATGCCGGATGTCGGGAATTTCCGGCGCGGCGCGCAAAAGCCAACGGCCTCGGTGATGATCAGAGCCGGTTCCGATGCCGGTCGCAAATCTGCGGCTTCGATCCGCCATCTGGTGGCTTCGGCTGTGCCAGGTCTTGAAGTCGATGATGTCACCATTCTGGATTCGACCGGCCAGTTGCTGGCATCGGGCGATGAGACGGGCGGCACTGCAAACCGGAATCTCGGCGTTGCCCAGTCGGTTCAGCAGGAAATCGAATCGAATATCGACAAGGCTCTCGCACCTTTTCTCGGTATGGACAATTTCCGTTCCAGCGTGACGGCGCAGTTGAATACCGACCAGCAGCAGATCCAGGAAACGGTTTACGATCCCGAATCCAAGGTCGAACGCTCGACCCGCACCACCAAGGAAGCACAGAAGTCGCAGCAGCGGCAATCCGATACCGCAGCGACCGTGGAGCAGAATATTCCGCAGGCAGCGCCACAAGCGGGGGGTGCCGGTCCTGAATCGTCCGACCAGCAGGACAAGAAGGAAGAGCAGACCAACTACGAAATCAACAGCAAGACGATTGCCACCGTCAAGAACGGCTATACGCTGGACAAACTGTCCGTGGCCGTTGTGGTCAACAAGCAGCGTATCGCCACCATGGTCGGCGAGCCTGTCGATCAGGCCAAGATCGATGCCTATCTGGCGGAAATGCAGAAAATCGTCAAATCGGCTGCCGGGCTGGATGACAAGCGCGGCGACGTGGTGACGCTGACGGCGATGGACTTCCTGGAGAACCAGCTGCTGAGCGAGGCTCCAACCGGACCCGGTGTCATGGAAATCCTCAGCCGCAACATGGCGGGTATTATCAACTCGCTTGCCTTCCTCGCCGTTGCCTTCCTTGTTGTCTGGATGGGCATTCGGCCGATGGTACGCTCGATGGGCGGCGGTGGGTCTGCGGCGCTTGAGGGTGGCAGCGACGCTGTTGCCGGACTGGAACTGCCCGACTTCTCGCCCGGTCTTGATGCTGGTGCCGGCGGCGGGCTGATGGATGGCTTTGGTTCTGACTTCGGCTTCGATAGCGCCGATGATGTCCTTGCCCTCGACAATGACCCGAATGGCGGCTTTAACCGCCGCGTCAAGGAAGGACCGGAACGGCGCCTGGCGCGTATGGTGGAAATCTCGGAAGAGCGCGCTGCCAAGATCCTACGCAAATGGGCGGTCGAAAACGCAGCCTGATCCTTCAATCATGGTCAATAACAGTGCTGCGCCAGCGAAAGTCGGCGCAGCATTTTTGTATGGTGCGGATAAGCCACACCTTCTGTGCTAAACCCCGTAGCGTTTAGAAGTTATTTACATACAATAACATTATGGTGATTCGGCATGTTTCGAATGACGCGCTTAACCACGGAATGGGCGGCTTCCGTGGCAAAGCATATAGAGATGTCGCCGTTCGTCCCTTGAAAGGGGAGCCTTATGAGTGTCGAACTCCTTGAGCCTGGGGGCTATCAAGGGATCCGTAGCCAGAAGACGGCGAACAGGCCTGAGGGCCCTAGACTGCGTGATGCGATGATCCGGCAGCTTTCCTCTGCTGCGTCCGCAGGAAAGCTTCGGGTCGCCATGCATATCCTGACGGATTATGCCGGAGCTTCGCACTATCTCCTGGCCCGTTACGACCTTATTCAGGAACATGGGCTGGATTTCGTGGTGACGGCGGACTGGCCGTTCGATCTGGCGCGTGGGGTTGCCACGGAATTGTCGGCGGCCTGTTCGCGGGCCACCGAGCTTGAAAAATGCCTGGGCCTGCTGCAAGCAAAATTCGTGCTCCTGCCTGACGACCTGGAACTGCCCCTAGGGGCCAGCCGTCAATATTGCTCAGTGATGTTTAATGTCGGTCGTACACGGCTGGCCCTGGTTATGCTTCTTCCGGACGGATTCGTAATTTCGCCGGACCGGTTGCGGGATGTGGGTTTGTTGGCGGCCTATTGCGTCAGCCTGTCGACGGGACGGTCGCAGAAAGCGGATCGTGACTTCGAGCTGACGGAACGCGAATTGGAATGCCTGTTTTGGATTGCCGAAGGCAAGACAAGCGATGAAATTGCCACGATTCTTGGTATTTCCCGCAATACGATCAATAATTACATCACCAGTGTGATGCGCAAGACTGCTACGAAAACTCGCTCTGAAGCGATTGCCTACGCGGTTCGCAACAATCTGGTCTAACGCCGACTGCCTTTCAAGGTGACGGTTGGCATTCTATTTCAGGATATCTCAAGTCTTTGATGTCTTGAGACATCCAAAACCACTTCAAGGCGGGGATGCGTTGGCATCTTCAAGCGTTGGTATGAAAGGCAGCCATGGCATTCAATGCAGACATGTCGAGCGGCAGGACAGGATCGGCGGCAGATCTGAAAGCCCGGCTGGCTGCGAACCGGGGGGATATTTTCCCCCGGCTGATTGCGATGCAGAAGGCGATCAACGCCCGCAGCTTTGCCGTGTTTCGGGTGGCGGGTTCAGGCTTGCCGCGCAAACGCATGTTGCAATGCGAATGTGAGAGCTGGGCGGCAAACGGCATGGTTGGCAGCTATAGCGATGCATTTGTGTCCTGCTACGGCGAACTTCTGCTGAGCCATATCGATGATTTGCTGCTGCCTTTGATGTGGAATGCCAAGGACAACGCCACATTCTGTATCAGCAGTGAGTTTGGCGCTTTCGTATCGCGCCTGCCTGCTGGCAATCTGCCGTTTTCGGGTGTTGCTTTTCCGGTCCGGCTGGGCGCTGTCGGCAATGGCTATGTCATCTTCGCATTAAACGGATCTGAGGATCTCGACAGCGATGTGATGATCGACATGCATAATCGCAGCTGCAAGCTGATGATGGATATTCTATCCCTGAGCGAGCGAAAAGTAGCGCCGTCCGAGGCGTTGAGCGACCGGGAAATCGCCTGCTTGCAATTGGCGGGCGATGGGCGGATCAGCGAAGAAATTGCCGAAAATCTCGGACTTTCGGTCCATACCGTCAATGCTTACCTGGGCTCGGCGACGATCAAGCTTGATTCGGTCAACCGTATCCAGGCAATCGCCAAGGCTATCAGGCTCGGCTATATCAACTGAGTTTCTAAATAGATTTCCCTATCGGCTTCTTTGTCTGGCGGAAATTCCGGAACGGTTTCGCGAAACGCGCTACCGAAGCGCAATCACTCGGGCTGTTTGGCTTCCAGGAGCCATTCGCGCCAGATGGCCACCAGGATCGCCATCAGCACCGGGCCGACGAACAGGCCGAGCATGCCCATGGTCTTGACGCCGCCGATCAGGCCGAAAAATGTTGGCAGGAAGGGGAGTTTGATCGGTCCGCCCACCAGTCTTGGCCGTAATGTCTTGTCGACAATGAAAAGCTCGACGGTTCCCCAGGCCAGCAATCCGACCCCTGCAATGGTCGAGCCACTGGCAACCAGATAGATCGAGACCAGGGTGAAGGAAAGGGGGGCGCCACCGGGAATGAGCGCCATGAAGCCGGTGATAATGCCCAGCGTGACAGGGGAAGGCACGCCTGCGATCCAATAGGCGAGGCCAAGCACGATGCCTTCACCGACCGCAATGATCGTCATGCCGGTCACCGTGGAACTGATGGTCAGCGGAACCAGACGCGACACCCGTTCCCAGCGCCCGGGCAGGATCCGCTCGCCAACAATATCCACCTGCGCAACAATACGCTCCCCGTCGCGATAGACGAAAAACAGGGCGATCAGCATGAAGAGCAAGGTGAGAAAGCTGTGGAAGGCCGAGGAGCCGACCACCAGCAGGCCACGGTAAATCGTGCCGATATTGGCGCCGCTGATCAGTTGCACCAATTCGCCAAGCGCACCGGGATGGCCGACATATTGATCCCAATGCTCGGAAAGCCAGGAACCGGCCAGGGGAACCTGAATTAACCATTGCGGTACCGGCGCGCCCACTTCATTGGCCCTCAAGGCCCAGACGCCCCAGCTTTTCACCTCATCGACGGCATAGATACCCGCCAGCGAGATGGGAACGACAATGAAGGAGACCACAAGAATAATGGCAATCGTCGCACCAATGGTCCTATTGCCACCGGCGAGGCCCAGAATGCGTCGATAGATCGGCCAGCTTGCAAAGCCGATCACCATGGCGGCCAGCAACGGCACGATGAAACCGTAGAAAAAATAAGCGCTGGCCATCAAAACGGCCAGCAACAGCCAGCGCGCCGCCGAGGTTGGGGCAACCAGCGCATAGCGCTCTGCGGCAGCACGACGTACAGGAACGGCGGGCGGTGTCACGACGCTATCGTTTTTCGCAGTTCTCACGGTCACCTGTACACTCCGAAGTCCAAAAGCCCCTCTGAAGCATGATAACTTCAGCATGAGCCGACGCAGGTCCGCGCCCGGTCGACCGATAGTAGTTCCTAATTCCAAAAAGCTTGTGAAAATATGGCGGCCATACTGCAAAATATCGTTTATTTCGCTTTTGGCTTAAAAATGGTGATTCCGACGCGATTCGAACGCGTGACCCTCAGATTAGGAATCTGATGCTCTATCCTGCTGAGCTACGGAACCACTGTTTATCTCCATACAAAAAGCCGTCGATGAAGCCAAGCCTTTTCCTAGCGGTTCAATCCGCCAACCGTTGTTCGGCAAGCCTGACCCAGTAGGACATGCCGTAGGCGATGGCCTCGTCGTTGAAATCATAGGCCGGATTGTGAAGGCCCGCCGTATTGCCATTGCCGATCATGATATAGGCGCCGGGTCTGGCTTTCAACATGAAGGCGAAGTCTTCGCCTGCCATGGAGGGGTCAACGTCGGTGTTAACATTGCTTTCGCCGACGATATCGATAGCGGCGCGGGCAGCATTGTCGGTTTCTTCAGGATGATTGGCCGTGACCGGGCAGGGGCGCTCATAGATCACATCTGCGTCTGCTCCATGGGCGCTGGCGATGCCAGCAACGATTTCGCGGATCCGGCGCTCTGCCATGTCCTGCGTTTCGTCGTCATGGGTGCGAACGGTACCGGTCAGTTCGGCCTGTTCGGGAATGATATTGTGGGTCGTTCCCGCCTGAAAACGGGTGACGGATACGACGACCGAGCGCACCGGATTGGCGCTGCGCGCCGCGATCATTTGCAGGTTGGTGACGATCTGGGCGCCGATGGCAATCGGATCGATGGCGCGGTGCGGTTCGGCAGCGTGGCCGCCACGGCCCTTGATGGTAATGAAGAATTTGTCTGGAGCCGCCATGATTCCACCCTTGCGGATCGCGAAGGTGCCTACCGGCATGCCGGGCATGTTGTGCATGCCATAGACTTCGGCGATGTCGAAGCGCTCCATCAGGCCGTCCTCCACCATGGCAAGCGCGCCTGCGCCGCCTTCTTCGGCGGGCTGGAAAATCACGGCGACAGAGCCGTTGAAATTGCGGTTCTCGGCCAGATATTTCGCAGCACCCAGCAGCATGGCGGTATGGCCGTCATGGCCGCAGGCATGCATGCGGCCATCGGTTTTCGAGGCCCATGGTTTTCCGGTGATTTCCTGTAGGGGGAGCGCGTCCATGTCGGCGCGCAGGCCGATCACCCGGCTACCATCGCCGCGTCCCTTGATCAGGCCAACGACGCCGGTGCGTCCTAATCCCGTCACCACCTCGTCGACGCCGAATTCCTTCAGTTTTTCTGTGACAAAGGCAGCCGTCTCATGGACGTCATACAGAATTTCCGGATTCTGGTGCAGATGATGGCGCCATTGCCGGACATCGGCTTCCAGTTCTGCGGCGCGGTTCAAGATTGGCATCGGTTTTCCTGATCACATGCGTTTGAACCGGGCAGGTCCGGCTCATTTATCACTCGGTTGCAATTGACGTTGCTGATGGGCTTTGCCATTGGTTCGACATATAGGACATATGGTTGCCCGATGCGAGAGACATTCAGGGTGGCCTGTCCAGTTTCCGGAAGGAGAAGTCATTGTCCGTGCTGCCTCGCCAGATCCGGCGCGCATTTGTTGCCGCTGCTTTGTGTGCCGTCATGCTGCCGTCTACGGTCGCCGCCAACCCTGTGCTGGTGGTCGATGTCAACTCCCTGACAGTGCTGGAGCATCAGGATAGTTTCAAGAAATGGTATCCGGCCTCGCTAACCAAGCTGATGACGGCCTATACGACGTTCAGGGCGCTAAGAGCCGGTGAAGTGCGTCTGGACAGCGTGGTGACACTGAGCGCCTTTGCAGCGTCGCAAGCGCCGAGCAAAATGTTTTTCAAGCCCGGCTCGAAAATGACGCTGGACGATGCCCTGAAGATGATGCTGGTGAAATCCGCCAATGACATCGCCATGGCCGTGGCAGAAAATGTCGGCGGCAGCCAGGCGGCGTTTGTTGCCCGGATGAATGCCGAGGCCGCTCGTCTCGGGATGACATCCAGCCATTTCGTCAATCCGAATGGATTGCCCGCTCCCGGCCAATATTCCACAGCCCGCGATCTTGCGGTACTAGCCGTGACCATTCGCCGCGAATTTCCTGAATATGCAGGCTATTTCAAGATCGAAGCGATTGATACCGGCAAGAAGATCTATCCCAATGTCAACATGCTGGTTGGTCGTTTCGATGGGGTCGATGGTATGAAGACCGGTTATATCTGCGCGTCCGGGTTCAATCAGATCACCTCTGCGACCCGCAATGGCCGTACGCTGATCACCGTGGTGATGGGCGCTGACAGCCTGGCGGCACGCGCCGATATTTCCGCCAATCTGCTCCAGAAATATTTCGATCGACCCAATGCACAGGGCTCGCGCCTTTCGGCACTAGGGCCTGACAGCGTTGACGGTTTGAACGCTGTAAATGACGTGTCTGCCGAAATGTGCTCCACTGAGGCCCGCAAGCGGCGCAGCGAAACCCGCGACGAGACCGGACGGATGAAGCTGCAATCGCCCTATATCCATGAAATGTCCGCGCCGCCGGTGCCAGTCTTTGCTGGCCTCATCCCCGGCAGCGAGCCGCCGGATCCGCCGCCGGCTGCTTCGGGTGCGAAACAGCAGCAGATGGGCGAGGTTCCGCGCCCCACGCCGCGCCCGCAAATGTAATAGGGAGAGCCATGGACCGTGGCGGTCCGTGTTTTCTTTAATATCTCAAGCCTTTGATGCATTTTGACATTCGAAATTCTTCCAAGGCGAGATGCCTGAGCATCTTCGAGCCTTGGCATAAGATGAGGTCATGACCATGGTTGCCCTTGCCGACCGCATTCCTGTTTCGATTCTGACCGGCTTTCTTGGTGCTGGCAAATCCACGCTGCTGAACCGGCTGCTGAAAGATCCCGCCATGCGCGACGCGGCGGTGATCATCAATGAGTTCGGAGAAGTGGGGATCGATCACCTCTTGGTCGAGGCCTCCAGTGATTCCATCGTCCAGCTTTCGGATGGTTGCCTGTGCTGCACGGTGCGTGGTGAATTGCTCGATACACTGGCCGAACTGGTCGATGCCTTGCAGACCGGGCGAATCAAGGCCTTGTCGCGGGTGGTGATCGAAACCACAGGATTGGCGGATCCCGCGCCGGTGATGCAGTCGGTGATGGGGCATCCTGTCCTGTCGCAGTCTTTTCAGCTGGAGGGGCTGGTCACCGTGATTGATGCCGTCAATGGCGAGAGGACGCTGGACAGTTACAGCGAAGCTGTGCGGCAGGTGGCGGTGGCCGACCGGCTGGTGATGACCAAGGCCAGCCTTGCTGATGACGGTGCCGTCGCAAGGTTGAAAAGCCGGATTGCCGGGCTGAACCCACGGGCGGTCGTTGTCGATGCGGAAACATCGGCTGCCGGAGAAGCGGTCATCCTGAACAATGGTCTTTATGATCCGACGACAAAAACGCCTGACGTGGCGCGGTGGTTGCAGGAAGAACAACAGGCCGAGGATCATCGTCACCACGACCACGACCACGACCACGACCACGACCACGACCACGACCATCATCATTCCCACCATCACCATGATGATGTCACACGTCACGGTGCGACGATCCGCTCTTTCTCCATCCTGCATGACGATCCGGTTGATCCGGCGGCTCTTCATATGTTCATCGACCTGCTGCGGTCGGCTCATGGCGAAAAAATGCTGCGGATGAAGGCGGTGGTCGGGCTGAAGGATGATCCGGAGCGTCCGGTCGTCATTCATGGTGTGCAATCGATCTTTCATCCGCCGCACCGGCTGGCAGCTTGGCCAGACCCCTCCGATCGCCGGAGCCGGCTGGTGATGATTACTGATGGGCTGGACGAAGCCTATGTGCGGGACCTGTTTGATGCCTTCACAGGTAAAGTGGCGATCGATCGGCCGGATCGGAAGGCTCTTGAAGATAATCCCCTGGCAGTGCCGGGCATGACCTTTTGATCGGCGGTTATCTCGGACGCTGCTTTATCGGGCGGGCATCTGGTCCGGTTTGCCGATCACAAAGCGGTGACCGGTCGCGGATGCCTCGCTGGACAGCAGGATATATCCGTCTTCCCGGCAGAAATGCGGGATGTCGATGATCGCCAGAGGATCTGTGGTTTCGACAATGAGCCGGCTACCGACTGCCATTCCAGACAGACGCTTTCGCGATTTCAGCACGGGAAGCGGACATTTCAGCCCTTTGAGGTCCAGGATATCTTCGGGCTCCGGAGTCAACGGGCGGCCCAGAATTTCCAGAAGGGTTTTGCCGCTGGCTCAGAGGCTGCATCCATAGCCACCATGCTGGACTGCGGCGGCGGCGCGACCGGGTTTGGTACGGGAACCGGGCCGGTGGCCGGGAGGGCGACAGTTGCCGTCTGGGTTGGATCGATGGTGGCCGGAGCGCCAGGACTCACAGCACCAGCACTCCCAGTGCCAGAGTTCACAGTGCTTGCCGTCTGCGGATCGCTTGGCGCGCCATAGCGACCGGTCTTGGCGGAATTGTCCAGCGATGCGAACAGCGGGGCGGCTGTCGCTGCGGTTTTCCGTGGGCTGATGACCGGATTGGCCGGATCGGCAACCTCGGACAATTTCAACAGCTTGCCAGCCTTCAGTGCCGAGCCTGTCGGCGCATAGGCCAGATCGCGGCCTTTCTTCAGGTCGGCAACCAGAGCCTTGCGTTCGGCTTCGCTTGGATCGTACCAGACCTTGTCCTCATATTTCTTCATGGCCTTGGCATAGTCGCGGCTATAGGCAGAATTATAGGAGGCAAGCGCCGCAGACAATTGCGGTGGTGTGCTCATCGGTGGGCAGGCACCAGCCGCGTTCAGGCTTTTGCCTGCTTCGACCTGCTGGTTGAAGACATATTTCTTGTCGCAAACCCCAACCTGCGGCGGTTGTTTGGTAACTTCGAACTGGTCATAGCCAGCCTTCAGCATCTGCCAGAAGGGCATGTGGGTGCTGTAGCGATGCCGGGCCATGTTTTCGGCAGTCATGCGGAACGGGAAGGCTTGCAATTGTACAGTCTGCTGGCCGCCGCGAAACGCATCGCGCGCAAAGGCATAGATCTCCAGGATCTGGGCATCCGTCATCGAATAGCAGCCGGATGACGAGCAGGCCCCATGGATCATCAGATTGGTGCCGGTGCGATTGTTGACGGCATCGTATTTGTTGGGAAAGCCGGTGTTGATCGCCAGGTAATATTTTGAATAGGGATTGAGATTGGCGGGCGTCAGGGCATAGAAACCCTCCGGTGCCTGCCGGTCGCCTTCCTTCTCTTTCGGTCCCAGTTTCCCGGACCAGGCGCAAATCTGGTAGTCGGCAATTTTCTCGAAACGCCCGTCAGTCTTGGCCTTCCAGATTTCCAGAACGCCTTCTTCCTTGAAAATCCGGATGGCGATTGGCGAATTGCGCTCCATGCCCTTCGCCTTCATCGAGGCGAGGATTTCAGGCGGCAACGGCTGCTCTACCTTGTTGGACACATTGTCCGGCATCTTCTTTTCGCTGACGCTATCCAAGGTGTCGTTGCACCCTGCCAGAAGCAGGGTGGTGGCGATCAGCAGGGCGGCGTTTGAAATGCGCATTGTCGAGCTCAACTGGGTCTCATTGGGGCGAAGGCATTATGTCAGAACAAGGATGCGTGAGCATGTCCTTATCATGGGACGACGAAGCATTGATCATCCAGGCGGGACCATATCAAGTCGGAGCCTGCCGATCCAGTCTCGATCCTTGCCTGAATATGGTTTCTAAAGTGTGAATGGGTGCCGATTGCCTATGGTGGACACTTCCTGCCTCGCCTGAATCACGAAGGTTGGAGTATCCAAAAAGCTTAGAGCGACAGCCCTTGGTTATGACTGTCGCTCTAAGACTTAATTGAAACATTTATGCGGCACATCACCCGCTAGATTCTACGGTCATGAAAGGTGCAGCGTTCTCGACGGTTACAGGTTGCGACCGATATCGAGGAATTTCTGGCGCCGCGCTGCGCGCAGTTCCGCCCCGCTTTGGCCAGACATATCCTTCAGTGCCGCCGCGATGGTTTCCCCGGTGCGGTCGATCACCGTTTCGGGATTGCGATGGGCGCCGCCAACCGGTTCGGGAATGATATCGTCGATAATGCCGAAACCCTTCAGATCTTCCGCAGTGATCTTCATGTTGGTGGCGGCTTCCTTGGCGCGGGTGCTGTCGCGCCATAGAATCGAGGCCGCACCCTCAGGCGAAATCACCGAATAGATCGCGTGTTGCAGCATGTAGACGCGGTTGCCGGTGGCAATGGCGATGGCGCCGCCGGAGCCGCCTTCGCCGATGACCACTGATATCAACGGGGCTTTCAGGTTAAGGCACATTTCCGTCGAGCGGGCGATGGCTTCGGCCTGGCCGCGCTCTTCAGCACCGACGCCCGGATAGGCGCCGGCGGTATCGACCAGCGAAATCACCGGCAGGCCAAAACGGTCGGCCATTTCCATGACGCGGATTGCCTTGCGATACCCTTCAGGCCGGGGACTGCCAAAATTGTGTTTCAGGCGTGACTTGGTGTCGCTGCCTTTTTCCTGGCCGATAATCGCCACCGGGACACCCCGAAACCGGGCGAGGCCAGCCTGAATGGCTGCGTCCTCGGCAAATTTGCGGTCGCCAGCCAGCGGCGTGAAATCGGTAAACAGGCGCGAGGCGTAATCGACGAAATGCGGACGCTGCGGATGGCGGGCGACCTGGGTTTTCTGCCAGGCATTCAGCTTGGAATAAATCTCTTCCATGGCTTCGCGCACGCGGACTTCCAGACGACCGATCTCTTCCGAGGTGTCGATGCTTTCATCCTCACCCTTCAGCTTCTTCAACTCGTGAATCTTGCCTTCGAGGTCGGAAATAGGCTTTTCGAAATCGAGATAGTTGATCATCAGGTCCGTTCCGATCCGTTACTCTATCCTGCTTTACGATGTTGGCTGAGCGGCGACCATCGTAATCCTTGACTATAGTGCCTGATCTCACCACCCATCCTTGATGGAGTGAAACCGTAAATGTCTTCGCAATGCTTGGCCGCATGTCTGTCTTGCAGACAATTTGTGTGCCAACCAAAGGGGCTTAGCACATCGCCTAGCCGGGCTTCTAATCGTGGTTTTTCCTATGTTTTGCAAGAGGGTGATGTGTCTCAACCAGAATCTGGAGCCTTTCTTCGAGCACATGCGTGTAGATTTGCGTCGTCGAAATGTCGCTATGTCCCAGTAATTCTTGCACAACCCGTAGATCTGCGCCGTTTTCAAGCAAATGGCTGGCAAAAGCATGCCTGAGCACATGTGGGGACACCGCATCGCCACTGAGACCGGCACGAATGGCAAGATCCTTCAATTCCCGCGCGAAAATCTGCCTGGGCAGATAGCCTTCGCGGCTGGCGGCGGGAAACAGAAAGCCAATGCCCGATGATTTTCCCAGTTTCGATGCTGTTTGTTTCGACGCTGTTTTTTTCGATGGTGGTTTTTCTGCCTGTTCGATTTCCTTGACCTGCGCATAAGCCTGCATGGCGGCGATGGCCGAGCGCGACAGCGGCACCAGCCGTTCCTTGTTGCCCTTGCCGCGGATCACCAGGAACCTGCCCTCTTGTGCAAGCACATTGGCCGGAAGCGAGACCAGTTCGCTGACACGCATGCCCGTCGCATAGAGAAGTTCCAGCAGCGCCAGACGCCGCAGCCTTTGCAGGCGGTCGGGGCCTTCCAGCTCCGCCTCGGCCTGGGCCAGTGATAGGAGCTTGTCGACATCGGCAATCGACAGGGTCTTGGGCAGAGGTCGGCCCTTTTTCGGGGTATCGAGGATCGAGGTCGGATCGTCGCCGCGCAGTCCTTCGGCATAGAGAAACTTGTAGAATTGCCGAAGCGCCGACAGACGGCGGGCCTGGGACGAGGCTTCGAAACCGCGATGGCTGAGATCGGCCATATAAGCGGAAAGGTCGTCGCCGGTGGCGGCCATGACGCTGACTTGGCGCGTGGCCAGGAAGCCATGCAGATCTTCCAGATCCCGTTCATAGGAAGAGAGTGTGTTGCCCGCTGCACCGCGCTCGGCACTCATCATTTCAAGGAAAGCTTCGATGCGGGCGTGGCCGAGATCAACCATGGATGCTGTCGTTTCTATCGTTTGGTGTCTGTGCCATTACGGTGATGGCTGCTGGGGCTTGATTTGCGCGGCGGGAATGGTTGCGGTGATCTCCCGCTGGCCTGGTTCTACGAAGATAACCAGAGCCCACATCGCCGCATAGATCATGGCCGCTACGGTGGCGATGACGAACAGGAAGCGGAATAAGGTGGGCATGATGACGGCCTCCTGCCTTAAAAGGCATGGTGTACAGTGCCGTGCCTCCCAGAAGAAGCAGTCGAGGTTACTGTAACACTTTGGGTTCTCTGGATGTCGTTTATCTCTTCGGGAAAGATCAGTTCTGCTTTTCCCTCATTGCAACACACATCAGCAATATCGGCTGGAGCCGTTCCTGTTTCAAGATCGAACATGGCAGGTTTTGCTTGATAACACCCTAAACCCCTGGCACTTAAGGGAGGTCACGGGGCATGCAGGTGATTGTTTCTTGTCGGCATGTGCGGCAAGTGCTTGACGTGGCCCCGGCATTTGTCAATAGGGTTGGTAAACCTGTTGCGAAAAGGCTGATGACCCACTCGATGCCCCATGCTGTTCTACCTCTTGCTGAGCGGACCCGCTCGGTGCTCGGGCGTCGAAACCTGATTTTCGTCGGTCTGATGGGGGCTGGAAAATCCGCGATCGGGCGTCTCGTGGCCCAGCAGCTGAACCTGCCGTTCATCGATACCGATACCGAGATCGAGCGTGTGTCGCGCATGACGATCAGCGAATTGTTCGCGGCCTATGGTGAGACGGAATTCCGGGCGCTGGAAACCCGGGTGATCCGGCGGCTGCTCAGGTCCGGGCCGAAAGTCGTCTCAACCGGCGGCGGCGCCTTCATCAATGACAGGACCCGTAGGCAGATCGAGCGTGGTGGCATTTCCATCTGGCTGAAAGCCGATCTGGATGTGCTGTGGGAGCGGGTCAACAAGCGCGATCATCGCCCGTTGTTGAAAACCGAACACCCGAAACAGACGCTGGAAAAGCTGATGCTGGAGCGCTATCCGATCTACCAGCGTGCCGATATTACCGTATTGTCGCGCGATGGGCGCAAGGAAGCCATTTCCGCTGATGTCATGGACGCGGTGATCGCCTATGTCAGCAAAGGCAGGAGCAAGCGATGAGCAGAGAACAGGTATCCGAACGGCCCGAATCCTCAGAGTGTCTTGTCCATGTACCGCTTGGCGACCGCGCCTATGATATCCTGATCGGCGACGGCTTGCTCGGACGGGCGGGCGGGGAGATTTCCACCCGTATCAAGGGCCGCAAGGCAGCCATCGTCACCGACGAAAATGTCGGGGCGCTTTACCACGGCGCGCTGATGGACAGCCTGGAGGCGGATGGCTTTGAAGCCGTGTCGCTGACCCTTCCTGCCGGTGAAAAGACTAAGAGCTTTGAGCACCTGACCAAGGTTTGCGACGTGCTGCTGGAAGCGCGTATCGAGCGCAATGACGTGGTGATCGCCCTTGGCGGCGGCGTTATCGGTGATCTCACCGGCTTTGCGGCGGGCATCGTCCGGCGCGGGGTGCGGTTCGTGCAGATCCCGACCTCGCTTTTGTCGCAGGTCGATAGTTCCGTTGGCGGCAAGACCGGTATCAATGCCAGGCAGGGCAAGAATCTGGTCGGCATTTTTAACCAGCCGGATCTGGTTTTGGCCGACACCGCCGTGCTCAATACGTTGAGCGAAAGAGAGTTTCGCGCTGGCTATGCCGAAGTGGCGAAATATGGCCTGATCGACAAGCCGGAGTTTTTCGACTGGCTGGAGCGCAACTGGCGTGAGGTCTTTGCCGGTGGAGCGGCCCGCACCCAGGCGATTGCGCTGTCCTGCCAGGCAAAGGCCGATGTGGTCGTGGCCGATGAGCGCGAACATGGCCGCCGGGCCCTGCTCAATCTCGGCCACACCTTCGGCCACGCCCTGGAGGCGGCCACGGGTTATGACAGTCGCCGCCTCGTGCATGGAGAAGGCGTCGCCATCGGCATGGTGCTGGCCCATGAATTCTCGGCCCGGCTCAATCTGGCCAGCCCCGACGATGCAAAGCGGGTCGAGCATCACTTGACAGAGGTCGGCCTGCCGACCCATATCAGCGACATTCCAGGCGATATGCCGCCTGCCGAAACGCTGATAAATGCCATCGCTCAGGACAAGAAGGTCAAGGGCGGTCAACTGACATTCATTCTCACCCACGGTATCGGACAGTCTTTCGTCGCCGACGATGTGCCATCTTCGGAAGTGCTGGGCTTTCTGAACGAAAATCTACCCGGCTGATCTCTACCAGCGCGTTACCTCACCGGGCGCTGATGGTTCAATGGCGAGCGCATGCAGGCCGGCATCCAGTTCCGGCTTTAGCAGGTCGGTGACAGCCCGGTGCCGGGCCAGGCGGCTGAGGCCGGTAAAACTGCCTGAGACGATGCGCACCCGCATATGGGTTTCTCCCGTGCCGGTTATATCAGGTTGATGGCCGGCATGGTGGTGGCTTTCATCGATCACCAGCAGGCGCTCGGGCTGGAAGGCCTGTGTCAATTTCTGCTCTATCGTCTGGCGAAGTGACATCTGGTGGCTCTGCATGCGGTGGCGTCCAATTCTGCTGACCAATTCGGGCGTTTTGAGAAAAGCCTCCAAATGGCCAAGAACAATATGATTTGTCAATTCTTGTTGTGAGATGGGGAAAGCCTCATAATTTGCCAATGAAACTCGACTCAAAATATTTCGACAAGATCCGCACGCGCCGCAAGAAAGGTGCGGAACCGGAACCGCCCGTCACCACCTGCCAGTGGGATGGCTGCGAGCGGCCGGGTGCGCATCGGGCGCCGGTGGGGCGCAATGCCGAAGGCCAGTTTTTCCTGTTCTGCTTCGAGCATGTGAAGGAATATAATAAGGGTTACAATTACTTCTCCGGTCTTTCCGACAGCGAGATTGCCCGCTACCAGAAGGAAGCGATCACCGGCCATCGCCCCACCTGGACGGTTGGCGTCAACAAGGCCGCCAAGGGATCGCCCATTCACTCCACCCAGCGCTCCGGCTCGGCCACGGCGCAGGCGCGGATGAGGGACCCTTTCGGCTTTGTCTCGCAAGGGCGCGGCAATGCGTCGCGGTTTGAGCCGCAGGCGCGAAAACTGAAGACCCTGGAAGCAAAAGCCTTCGATGCCCTGGGGTTGACGGGGGCTGCCACCGCCCAAGATATCAAGAGGCGCTATAAAGAGCTTGTCAAAAAACACCATCCAGATGCAAATGGCGGAGACAGAGGTTCTGAAGAGCGTTTTCGGGCTGTTATTCAGGCCTATCAATTGTTAAAGCAGGCGGGTTTCTGTTAATCGAAGACAATATCCGATTGCGTATGCGACCTGATTGTATGCGACCTTGATTGTATGCGCTGGGAGATGCCGCCCGGCTTGGAGAGACGATGAGCAAAATTGACCTTGATATCGCCAACCTGCCCGACACGACAGTTTCCGTCCGGGAGGTGTTCGGCATCGACAGCGACATTCGCGTGCCAGCCTATACGAAGGGCGATGCCTATGTACCGGATCTCGATCCCGACTATCTGTTCGACCGGGAAACCACGCTGGCCATCCTTGCCGGTTTTGCTCACAACCGCCGCGTCATGGTGTCCGGTTTTCACGGTACGGGCAAATCCACCCATATCGAGCAGGTCGCTGCCCGGCTGAATTGGCCCTGCGTGCGCGTCAACCTCGACAGCCATGTCAGCCGTATCGACCTGGTCGGCAAGGACGCCATCGTCCTGAAGGACGGCAAGCAGATCACTGAATTCAAGGACGGCATCCTGCCCTGGGCCTATCAGCACAATGTGGCGCTGGTGTTTGACGAATACGATGCCGGTCGCCCGGACGTGATGTTCGTTATCCAGCGGGTGCTGGAATCCTCTGGCCGCCTGACATTGCTCGACCAGAGCCGCGTCATTCGCCCACACCCTGCTTTCCGGCTGTTTGCGACTGCCAATACGGTTGGACTTGGCGACACGACCGGCCTTTACCACGGCACCCAGCAGATCAACCAGGCACAGATGGACCGCTGGTCCATCGTCACCACGTTGAACTATCTGCCGCATCAAAAGGAAGTCGATATCGTCCTGGCCAAGGTCAAGGGCTTTGCCGCCACCCCGAACGGTCCCGATAATGTGGCCAAGATGGTGCGTCTGGCGGATCTCACCCGGTCTGCTTTCATCAATGGCGATCTTTCGACCGTGATGAGCCCGCGTACTGTGATCACCTGGGCCGAAAATGCCGAGATCTTCGGTGATATCGGCTTTGCCTTCCGCGTCACCTTCCTCAACAAATGCGACGAACTGGAACGGACCCTGGTGGCCGAGCAATACCAGCGCGCCTTTGGCATCGAACTCAAGGAAAGTGCTGCCAATATCGTTCTTGGCGCCTGAAAAGAGACTTAAGGAACATGGCAGGTCGCGGCGATAATTCCCAGGCGAAACCCGGCACGGCGGTCGATACCGAACCGTTGCGCCGGGCGATTACCGGTTGCGTGCGCTCGATTGCGGGCGATGCCAGCGTTGAAGTGGCTTTTGCCAATGATCGCCCGGGTATTGCCGGTGAGCGCATTCGTCTGCCGGAAATTTCCAAGCGACCGACCGCCCACGAACTGGCGGTGACGCGAGGTCTTGGCGATTCGATGGCGCTGCGGCTTGCCTGCCATGACCAAAAAGTCCACGCCTCGATGGCACCTGAGGGGCAGGATGCCCGCTCGGTGTTCGATGCGGTTGAACAGGCCCGGGTGGAATCGATCGGTGCCTTGCGGATGACCGGCGTTGCCGCCAACCTGAAATCGATGACCTCGGAAAAATATGCCAAGGCCAATTTTTCCGGCATCGAGCGGCGCGAGGATGCGCCGCTGTCTGAAGCGGTGGTGATGATGGTCCGCGAGGCGTTGACCGGTCAAAAGCCACCGGAAAGTGCCGGTAAGGTGCTGGATCTGTGGCGCTCCTTCATCGAGGAAAAGGCCAGCAGCGATTTTTCCAATCTGGCCAATGTGATCGAGGACCAGCAGGCTTTTGCCCGCGTCGTGCGGCACATGCTGTCATCCATGGAAATGGCCGAGGATTTCGGCGAGGACCCGGAGCAGGCCGAGCAGGAAGAAACATCCGAAGAAGACCAGCAGCGCAGCGGCGAGGAAGAACAGGAGAACTCCGAGGAGGACGCCGGATCTGAAAGCGCGCCCGCCGATGAAAGCGAATCTGCCGAAGAGCAGATGGACGATGGCGAGATGGACGGCGCGGAGATTTCCGACGACGACATGTCCGAGGAAGGCGACGAGGACAGCGAGACACCCGGTGAAATGCGCCGTCCGGCCAGCCCGTTCGATGATTTCAATGAAAAGGTCGATTACAAAGTCTTTACCGAGGCCTTTGATGAAGAGACCTCGGCGGAAGAATTGTGCGACGAGGCCGAACTTGACCGGTTGCGCGCCTTTCTCGACAAGCAGCTTGCCCATCTTCAGGGCGCGGTCGGTCGGCTGGCCAACCGGTTGCAGCGCCGGTTGATGGCGCAGCAGAACCGGTCCTGGGATTTCGATCTGGAAGAGGGTTATCTCGATCCGGCCCGGTTGACCCGGCTGATCATCGATCCGATGCAGCCGCTGTCGTTCAAGCGGGAGAAGGACACCCAGTTCCGCGATACGGTGGTGACGCTGGTGATCGACAATTCCGGTTCGATGCGGGGGCGTCCGATTACGGTTGCCGCCACCTGTGCCGATATTCTGGCCCGCACACTGGAGCGCTGCGGCGTCAAGGTGGAAATCCTCGGCTTTACCACCAAGGCCTGGAAAGGTGGCCAGAGCCGTGAGCAATGGCTGGCAAGCGGCAAGCCGCCAACGCCGGGCCGCCTCAACGACCTGCGCCATATCGTTTATAAATCGGCGGATGCGCCGTGGCGGCGGGCACGGCGTAATCTCGGCCTGATGATGCGCGAGGGCCTGCTCAAGGAAAATATCGACGGCGAAGCGCTGATATGGGCGCATAACCGGCTGTTGGCGCGGCGCGAACAGCGCAAGATCATGATGATGATTTCCGATGGCGCGCCGGTGGACGATTCGACCCTTTCGGTCAATCCCGGCAATTATCTGGAACGGCATTTGCGCGCCGTCATCGAACAGATCGAGACCCGCTCTCCGGTCGAATTGCTGGCCATCGGGATAGGCCATGATGTAACCCGCTACTACCGCCGGGCCGTGACCATTGTCGATGCGGATGAATTGGCCGGTGCGATGACCGAGCAATTGGCTGGCCTCTTTGAAGACAAGCCTGCCAAGGGCGCGCGTGGCGGTTCGTTCCGCCGGGCAAGCTGAGTGCGCGTGATCCTTTGCTGACCTCCCGCAAAGCCTTGGCTGCTTTCTTCTGCGGCTCGATGTTGGTTTTGGCCGCATCCCCTGCCGTAGGCGAGTCCGCGACGATTGTTAGCCGGAGAATTGAGCATTTCAATCCGGCTTCGGACCAGACCGTGTTCGGCAAGCTGGAATTTCTTGGTGGGCTGGACCTGACATCGTCAGACACTCTGTTCGGCGCTTGGTCCTCGATCCGGTTTCGACCGGATGGCAAGCGTTTCATCGGTGTCCTCGATACGGGCGACTGGATTTCGGGTGAGATCGTCAGAGATGAAAAGGGGCGTCTTGCCGGTATAAACACTGTCTCACTCGCACCGATGCTCGACCGCGACGGTCGCGGCCATGTGTCGAAACGGGCGATGGACGCCGAGAGCCTAGCGATCCGTGGCGACAAGATCTATGTTGGCTTTGAGCAACGCCATCGGATCGATCAATACCCACTCGACGGATTTGAAACGGCCAAGCCGGAAAAAAGCCTGCCATTGCCCTTTCCCAAAAAGGTCCTGGAGAGCAATCGCAGCCTGGAAATGCTGACGGCATCTCCCGCGCAAGGACCGCTTGCCGGTGGCCTGGTGACGATCACTGAGGAGAGCCTGGACGCCAAGGGCAATCTCTATGCTGGCGTGGTCGATGGTCCGCATCCGGGCGGCTTCAAGCTGGTGCGCCGTGACGACTTCGACGTGACAGATGGCGCATGGCTGCCGGATGGCGATCTGCTACTATTGGAGCGCCGGTTCCGGTTTCCAAGCGGGCTAGGAATGCGCATCGTGCGCGTCAAGGGCGACAGCATCAAGCCGGGCGCGCTGGTGGATGGTGAGATCCTGCTGGACGCCGATCAAAGCTTCCAGATCGACAATATGGAAGGCCTGGATGTGGTGGATATGGGCAATGGCGATCTTCGCCTGATCCTGGTCTCCGACGACAACCACTTCATGCTGCAACGGACGCTGATGCTGGAGTTCCGGCTGCTGCCGTAAGGCAGCAGGGGTCAAACCCGCGCAAGCTGGTAGGGCTTCAGCCTGTTCATCAATGCCCCATAGGGCAGCAACATAATCAGTCCGACCAGCATTTTCACGGTAAAATCACCGATGGCCCAGGAGATCCAGCGTGGGATTTCAGGGGAAAACGCCCCAAGCAGCGGCGCCCAGCTTATCGCGAAATCATCATTTGCTCCGATAAAGCCGAAGACCGGCGCAAAGGACAGTGAGAAGAAAATCACCGTATCGAGTATCGAGCCAAACAGCGAACCGGCCAGCGGTGCTTTCCACCAGTCCTGCTGGCGCAGCCGGTTGAAGACGCTGATATCAAGCAATTGCCCGACCAGATAGGCGGTGCCTGAGGCAACGGCGATGCGTGGTTGTCCGGTGACGAAGGACAGCGCCACGCCCACCAGAAAGCCGACAAACACCACTTTGCGGGCCGTGGAGGGGCCGAACTGGCGATTGGTGAGATCCGTGACCAGAAAGGCGACCGGATAGGTAAAGGCGCCATAGGTCAAGAGGTCACCGAGTTGCACGCCCGCCACTTGCCCTGACAGTGGAAACTGCACGAGGATGTTGGAGGCAACCACGACCAGGGTCATGAGCATGCTGTAGACGAAGATGTGACGTGTGATCCGCATTTTTTTATCCTGGGAGATGCCACCAGCTATAGCTCAGCCCACAGTCGGACCGGCCATAACAAGAAAGGGTCGATATGTGCCGCTCAAGCCAAAGACTTTGGCGAGAAACGGCGCAAGCGAAAAGGCTCGAACGTTTTACCGTTCAAGCCCATTCGGTATGTCATTGCTGCGGCTGCCTGATATCAGGCGGCGACTGCGGTCTTCTTGACGATCTGGCGGCGCAGCAGACGAGCGCGCATGCTCAGTTCGGTTTCATTTGCCTTCAACAGGAAGGCATCCAGGCCACCGCGATGCTCGACGGAACGAAGAGCAGCAGCAGAGACGCGCAGACGGTAACGCTGGCCGAGGGCATCGGAAATCAGCGTGACGTCGCACAGGTTCGGAAGGAACTTGCGGCGGGTCTTGTTGTTGGCATGGCTTACATTATTACCCGACTGGACGCCCTTGCCGGTCAATTCGCAACTGCGGGACATGATGCACCTATTCTTATTGGCAGTCAGAGAGCTTTCCGGGCAATAACCCAGGGCGCAATCCAACGCGGTCTGATTGGAAAGTTGCGGTTCTATAGTCAGCTGAAGCCGCCCCGTCAAGACAAACCTTGGCAAAAGGGCGGATTTATCGACGCTTCGGCTATGGTCTTGCCATAGTGAACGTCATAAATGAAGGGGTAACAGACATTGGAGCCATGGTGTCGCAATGCGTTTTAAGCTTGTTCGTAAACTGTCTTTTCTGCTGGTCGCCCCTGTCGTGCTAGGCGCTACGCTGGTCTGCGCCAGTGGCTCTGCCTTTGCAGGGGAGACCTATCGCAACGAATACCGCGTCACCCTGCTTGGTCTGCCTGTCGCCCGTGCCACCTTCGTTACCGAGGTCACCCGTCCTGGCTACACCATTACCGGCACGATTTCGTCGGCGGGCATTGCCAATGTCTTCACCAGCCTCGATGCAAAGACCAAGGTGACGGGACAGGTGGCCGATGACAAGCATTTGCAGGCCAGCAATTACAATCTGGTCTATACGCGGGGCAAACGGACGCGGGTCTATGATGTGCGCTATGCGGGCGGCAATGTGGTCTCCACGACCATCACCCCTGAGCCGAACCGCAACAAGGACCGCTGGATACCTGTGAGTGCCGGGGATCTGCGCTCCGTGCTCGATCCGGTCGGCGGCCTGACCCTGCCCGACGATGGCAAGATCTGCTCCCGGACCCTGCCGATTTTCGATGGTGAAAGCCGGTTGGACCTGGTGATGTCGCCAAAGGGCAGGAACAAGTTTACCGCGGGCAATGTTTCCGGCGAGGCGATCGTCTGCTCCGTGCGCTATGTGCCGAAATCCGGCTTTAACAAGGGCCGCAGCGATATCGAATATCTGCGCAGCGCCAACGATATGGAAATCTGGTTTGCCAAGACCGGAACCATGTCCTTATATGCCCCTGTCTATGCGCGGGTGCCAACGCGGGTGGGAACGCTGTCGATCACTGCGACCCGGTTTGGCGCCTGATCAGCAGTTAAATAATTGAGGGGCGGATGAAGGTTCGGGCAACGCTGATCGGGTTTTCGGCCATCCTGATGTGGTCTTTTCTGGCGCTGTTTACGGCAGCGTCTGGAACCATGCCGCCCTTTCAGCTCTCGGCCGTCTGCTTTGCCATCGGCAGTCTTCCCGGCATTGCCACCTTTATTGTCAGGCCGGAGCGGCTGAAACTGCTGAAACAACCGGCCAAGGTCTGGGTGGTCGGGATTGCCGGCCTGTTTGGCTACCATTTCCTCTATTTCACGGCACTGAGAAATGCGCCTGCCGTGGAAGCCGGGCTGATTGCCTATCTCTGGCCGCTGTTGATCGTGTTTGGATCGGCGCTGCTGCCGGGGGAAAAGCTGCGCTGGTATCATATGGCGGGTGCAATTGCCGGGCTATGCGGCACCGTGCTGATCATCGGCAAAAACGGCCTGTCCTTCGATCCAGCCTATGCGATGGGCTATGGGGCGGCCCTGCTGTGCGCCTTGACGTGGTCCAGCTACTCGCTGGTGACGCGCCGGTTCGATGCGGTGTCCACCGATGTGGTGACCGGCTTCTGCCTTGCCACGGCACTGCTGTCGCTCGTGTGTCACCTCTGGCTGGAAACGTCTGTCTGGCCGGATAGCGCCAGCCAGTGGCTTGCTGTGGCGGGTCTTGGGCTGTTGCCGGTCGGTGCGGCCTTCTACGCCTGGGATTACGGCGTCAAGAACGGCGATATCCAGATTCTGGGGGCAGCGTCCTACGCCGCCCCGCTGCTATCGACGCTGGTACTGCTGGTTTTCGGTTTTGGTGAGGCAAACCTGCGCATTCTTGGCGCTTGCGTGCTGATCACGGGTGGTGCGGCGCTAGCTGCAAGCGGCATGTTTCGCCGCAAGACAGCCATCGAAGACGCGGCTTGACGGCTACCTGCCGGGCATCATCTTCATCAACACACCGTCCTTCAGCACGATGTGATGGAAAATCGCCGCAACGGCATGAAGCGTGGCAGCGCCGATGATGATCCAGGCGAGGAGAGAATGCATGTCACCGAGCAGATGGCGATAGTCAGGCGATATACCGATGAGATCGGGAATGGAAAACAGCCCGAAGAAGTCCACGGGCTTGCCCTGCGACCAGCGCCATAGAAAGCCGAGGGAAATCTGCGCGGCAAGCCCGAAATAGAGCAAATAATGCACCGCTTTGCCCATCAGGCCCAAAACGCCTTTTTCTTCTTCCGGCAGGGTTTTGAGACTGGCGATGCGCCAGATGAGCCGCAGCACAAACACAGCGAAAAGTGTAATGCCAGCACCATAATGCACAGCCTTCAGGCCATTGCGCAGCGCACCGCCTTTTTCCGTAAATTCCCAGATTTCCGCCGAGAGAAACAGGGTGAGCGCCAGCAGCGCGGTTGCCCAATGCAGCCAGATTATGCCGCTATTATAGCGCGTCCCGCGCCGGACGGTCTCGTCAAAAGGTGTATTCATCGTCATGGTGCCACTCCAAAAAATCGGATTTTGCAGCGCAACAAAACGTTTTATGCTGACAGGCGCCTGAAGCCCACCGGTATGCCTGGTTATCGAAGCGGCTGACCCGGTTTCCAGCCTGAAGGCGCCATTTCGAAAGTGTCGAAGGTAAAGCCAGGCGCGACGGTGCAGCCCACCAGAGTATAATCCCCAAGGCTTTCCGCCGCCTGCCAACTGAGCGCTGGAATGACGGCCTGGGGGCGCTCGCCGCGCACAAGGTCCGTGCCCAGAACCAACGTTTCCACCGTCATGCCATCGTCGCAGCGATAGAGCGCCAACGGCGCGCCCGCATAATAATGCCAGACCTCGGCAGCGTCCTTGACCCGGTGCCAATGGGAGCGTTGACCCGCTTGCAGCAGATAGTAGATGGCTGTGGAATGTCCACGCTGGCCGCCACCCTTGCTGTCGCGGAAGGTTTCGCTGTACCAGCCACCTTCTGGATGGGGCTGCATGGCCAGCGCTGCGATGATCTCATCGGCACCGGCCATCAGAAATTGTCCTTGCGCTTGCGGATTTCGGCAAACACCTCTTCATTGCTCTTGCTTTCCATCACCAGGTTGCGGCGGATTTTTGGATCGGCCACCCGCAGGAAGGGATTGGTTTCCTTTTCCAGAGACATGGTGGTGGGAATGGTGAACTGCCCTTGCGCCCGCATCGCCTCGATGTCGCTGGCACGGGCTTGCAGCCGCTCATTGTCCGGGTCGATGGTCAGGGCGAAGCGGGCATTGGCAAGCGTGTATTCATGGCCGAAATAGATGGCGGTTTCATCCGGCAGCACTGCCAGCTTTTGCAGGGAATGCCACATGTCGGCAGCAGGGCGTTCGAACAGCCGTCCGCAGCCTAGCGCAAACAGTGTGTCGGCGGCAAACAGCAGTTTGGCGTCTGGAAAGTGATAGCAGACATGGCCTGCCGTGTGGCCTGGCGTTTCAATCACCTGGACCCGGTGCGGTCCGAATAAAAACTCTTCCCCATCATACGCAGACCGGTCCAGACCCGGAATGGCGACAGCCTCGTTGACTGGACCGATGATCTCACAGCCATATCTTTGCTTGAGCGCCAGATTGGCCTCGACATGATCATTGTGGTGATGGGTGGTGAAGATATGGCTGATCTGCCAGCCGCGTTTTTCGGCAGCGGCCACGATCGGACCTTCCTCCGGTGCATCGATGGATGCGGTCAATCCTGTCTCAGGGCAATGGACCAGCACGCCGTAATTGTCGGTGCGGCACGGGAAGATTTCGATATCCGGGCTTTTCATCGGGGTGACCCTTTGGCTTGGCGGTGGCGATTACAGGGGCTTGGCAGTGGCGATTGCAAGGCGATTTGAGGAGAATCTAGTGCCTGGGGCCTTGATGTCCAACAGCCTGCTGCTAACAATTGTGCCATGCATGTGGATATAGTCGATCTTCGTCAGTTCTATCACACCATGCTTGGCCATGCTGCCGAGCAATCCATTACCATGGCGCTGTCGTCGCTCTGGGCGCGGCTGCCGGAGGAGCGGCTGGTGGGGCTGGGCTATTCGGTGCCGTACCTGGATCGGTTTCGGGCCGATACCGAACGCACATTCGCCTTCATGCCAGCCGGACAAGGTGCCGTGAACTGGCCTCCGGGTGAGCTTTCGGCCACGTCGCTGGTGTTCGATGAGGAATTGCCGCTGCCGGACAGTTCCATCGACCGGGTTCTGATGGTTCACTCCCTGGAGTTTGCCGAGAATCCACGCGAAACGCTCAAGGAAATCTGGCGGGTTCTGGCGCCGGGCGGGCGGTTGGTCATGGTGGTACCCAATCGTCGTGGGGTCTGGGCGCGGATGGAGCATACGCCTTTCGGCTCCGGTCGCCCCTATTCCCGGGGCCAATTGACGGCATTGCTGCGCGAGACCAATTTTACCCCTGGTGCCAGCACCGAGGCATTGTTTTTCCCCCCATCGAAGCTCAGAACCATGTTGAAAATGCATAGCGCTTTCGAGCGCTTCGGACGCATGCTGTCACCGGCTTTTGCTGGTGTTATCGTTGTCGAGGCGCAAAAACGGCTCTATCAGGGGTTGCCGGTTGCCATGCGCGCATCGCGGCGAGTATTTGCTCCGGTTTTGAGCCCGCAAGGCGTGCCAACCACACGCCAGACCCTCTTGCCGCCCTCGACAAAATAAAGGTTCCGGGTTACTTGCGTAAATTATTTGAACCGGATCAGGTTCAAGGTCAGAATCAGGAAATCGCGTCAATGAGCAGCACCATGAACCAGCCCGTTCCACGCCCGGGAATCCTCGATATTGCCGCCTATGTTCCCGGCAAGGAACATGCCCCTGGCGTTGCAAAAGTGTTCAAGCTCTCATCGAACGAAACGCCGCTCGGTCCGAGCCCGAAAGCCATTGAGGCTTTCAAGGCGGGTGCCGCCAATCTGGAGCTTTATCCCGATGGCCAGGCCGTGAAGCTGCGCGAGGCGATTGCCAGTGCGCACGGGTTGAACCCGGCCAATATTCTTTGCGGTAATGGTTCGGACGAGTTGCTCGGCCTGCTGTGCCATGTCTATCTGGGCACAGGCGATGAGGCTGTTATCACCGAGCATGGCTTCCTGGTCTATCGCATCCAGATCATGGCGGCAGGCGCGACACCGGTTACGGTCAAGGAGCAGGATTGCCGCGTCGATGTCGATGCCATTCTGGCGGCGGTGACCGACAAGACCCGGATGGTGTTCATCGCCAATCCCGGCAATCCGACGGGAACCTATGTGCCGGGTGCGGATATTCGCCGTCTGGTCGCCGGCCTGCCGAAACATGTGCTGCTGGTGCTGGATGCTGCCTATGCCGAATATGTTCGCCGCAACGATTACGAAGCCGGGCTGGAAATCGTTTCTGAAAACCGCAATGTGGTGATGACCCGCACCTTCTCGAAAATCCACGGGCTGGCAGCGCTCAGGATCGGCTGGATGTATGGTCCGGCTGCCATTCTCGATGCCCTGAACCGGGTGCGCGGGCCGTTCAACATGAATGCTCCGGCGATTTCTGCGGGCGCCGCTGCCATCCTTGATCGTGATTTTGCCGATAAGGCGGTGGATTTCAATCTCGAGTGGCTGGACCGGCTGACGGAAGCCTTCGATGGCCTCGGCTTGAAGGTCACGCCGTCGGTCACCAATTTCCTGCTCATTCATTTTCCTGATGTCGACGGAAAACGTGCGTCCGAGGCGGATGAATTCCTGACCAGCCGTGGCTTTATCCTGCGGGCGGTCAAGGGTTATGGGTTTGCCAATGCCCTGCGCATGTCTATCGGCACGCCCGAGGCCAATCTCGGCGTGATGGATGCCCTGACCGAATTTATGAGCAAGCCGTGATGACCAGCATTCAGTTTGATCGGATTGCACTGATCGGCATCGGCCTGATCGGCTCTTCCATTGCCCGTGACGTGCGTGCGCTTGGTCTGGCGCGCGAGATCGTCGTCTCAACCCGGTCTGCCGATACCCTGCGGCGGGCCGAGGAATTGAAGCTTGGGGATCGTTATACGACGTCGGCTGCCGAGGCGGTTGCAGGGGCCGATCTGGTGATCGTTTCGGTGCCGGTCGGGGCGTCCGAAGCGGTGGCCATCCAGATCGCGCCGCATCTTGCGCCGGGAGCCATCGTCACAGACGTGGGGTCCACCAAAGCCTCTGTTATTGCGCAAATGGCGCCGCATATGCCGGATCATGTGCATTTCATTCCGGGCCATCCGCTGGCTGGCACGGAGAAGTCTGGCCCCGATGCCGGTTTTGTCGGGCTGTTCAATGGACGCTGGTGCATTTTCACACCGCTGGAGAATACGGATCAGCAGGCGATAGACCGGCTCAAGAGCTTTTGGGAAGCGCTGGGCTCGCGTGTCGATGAAATGGACCCCCAGCACCACGACAAGGTGCTGGCGATTGTTTCGCATCTTCCCCATATCATCGCCTATAATATCGTTGGCACGGCGGACGATCTCGAAGCGGTGACGGAATCGGAAGTCATTAAATATTCGGCCTCCGGTTTTCGCGATTTTACCCGTCTGGCGGCGTCCGATCCCACCATGTGGCGCGACGTCTGCCTGCACAACAAGGATGCCATCCTGGAAATGCTGGCGCGGTTTTCAGAAGACCTCGCCTATCTGCAACGGGCGATCCGTTGGGGGGAGGGCGATAAACTGTTTGAGCTGTTCACCCGCACCCGCACCATACGCCGCTCGATCATCGATGCGGGCCAGGATGTGGACGTGCCGGATTTCGGCCGTCACGGGCTGGATGGCAAGACGAACGGATAGGCCGTTTCGCCGCCGGTTCAGATTGGTGGGATATTGCCAAGCGGGATGAAGCCCAGCACCACGACGCCATTGGTGATCTGAAGTGTCACCTGGCCCTGATTCTGGCCTAGGAAAACAGCTTTCAATCCCTTGGCGGCCATCCGGGCGATGTCCTTGGTTTCGGGATAGGCGGCAATCACCAGATCGCGCCAGGCATCGACCTTGCCGATTTCCAGCTTGAGCGTACCGTTGGCAAGGCCTGCATTGTCGATTGAAATCGGTCCGCTGGCGGTGATCGTGCGGCCCTGGCCCATATCGATCTGCAGATTGCGGATGTCGCCGCTTAGACCTCGCAATTGTATGGGTTCCGGATGTTCTATATCGAGGGCACCGGCCTGGCCGAGCAATTTCACATCCAACTGTGCTGCCATGGGTGGCAGGTCGGGGTTGCGGTCGTCCTGGCCAAAATCCATGTCGGTCAGCAGCGCGGTTCCCACCAGGTCCTCGCCATCGCGTTGCAGCCGTGTCCGGCTCTCAGTGGCATCGATCCTCAGAACCCGGCCGGATAGGGCATCGGTCAGATTGGCCTGCAATTTCTGGATCACGCTTGATGACGAATCGACGCCGTTCATACCCAGCGACAGGGTGGAGCGAAAGCTGTCCCACTGAAAAGCACCAGCAAGCCCGGTGGAGGTTTGCAGAATGGCTGGCCCGTCGATTTCCCATTTGATCTTGCCGGGCCGGAAAATTTCCGCCGATGACCGGAAAGCGCCTGACGAGCCGGAAATGCCGTTGCGGCTGTCGTTGACCGATACCTTGGTGCAATTCAACCCGATATGCAGTGGAAAGCCGCTCATCCGCATTCCGGGGCAATCGAGGGCAGAGGCCAGCGGATTATCGCCGTCAAAGGCATGTTCGAGTTTTGTCGTGGCGTAATTGGCAGCGGCGAACCAGCCTGCGGTGTAGACGATACCGAGCAGGACAAGCACAATGCCCACCAAGAGAACTCGCGATCTCTTTCTGGGTCTCTTCGTCCGGCTCGACATGGCCATGCGCTTCTCCAATTGTCTTCCATTTTGCCCAGCGGTCACCGAGGCGACTTTTGAGGCACCAGAGCCCGGCACCGTTTATCAGTGCAAAGACTGCTGTAAAAATTCATTTCTGCTGGATAATTTCAACCCGAACCTATCAGAATTCGGCCATGAGACAGCAGGAGCCAGCATTATGACCAGCGATATGGACGAATTTTGGGTGTTTGGCTACGGATCTTTGATGTGGAATCCAGGCTTTGTTCATGAAGAACGGCTGGGTGCGAGGGCGCATGGGTTTCGCCGCTCGCTTTGTGTTCGGTCCTTCGTGCATCGCGGCACCGAACAGGCGCCCGGCTTGGTTCTGGGGCTGGATCGTGGCGGCTCCTGCCATGGTGTGGCTTTTCGTGTCAGTCCGTCGTCATGGCCGCAAACGCTCGACTATTTGCGAGCGCGGGAACTGGTGACGATGGTCTATCAGGAAAAAGCGTTGCGGTTGCAATTGTCTGATGGGCGCCGGGTGCTTGGCGTTGGCTATGTGGTGGACCGAAACCACCGCCAATATGCGGGAGCGATTACTGTTGAGGAGGCGGTACAGGTTACCGCGCAGGCCAGCGGCCAGTCGGGTGATAACCGGGCCTATGTCGAGAATACCGTGGAACATCTCCGCAGCATGGGCATCCGCGATCATTGGCTGGAACAAGTGGTCAAGGGGCTGAACAAACCTGCTTTATGACGGATTCTGAGCCGGTTCCTGCGCCCGTAAGGTTTCGAGGCGCTGTCTTGCAATCTGCGGCAGGGGGAGGTCCGGATTGGTCTGGGCAGCCTCCCGCAGCAGCGCGTCGCTTGCTGTCTCCAGTTCACTTGTCAGTTTTTCAAAAAAAACATCCGGCTTCATCCCCGGTTGGATAGGAGGCAGGATGCGGATCTTGTAGTGGCCGGGATAGCGCATGACGCTGCGCCGTGGCCAGAACAGCCCGGCATGCATGGCAACCGGCACGACCGGCACATTGAGGTCGCGGTAAAGCCTGGCAATGCCGAATTTGTATTCGGGATCGGCGCCGGGCGGGCGTCTCGTACCCTCGGGATAGATGACCAATTGGCGACCGCTACGCACTTCCACGGCGGCGCGTTGCATGACCTTGACCATTTCCTTGCCGCGTCCACCGCGATTGACGGGAATCATGTTCTGCTTGGCGGCATACCAGCCGAAGAACGGAATCCACATCAATTCCCGCTTGAGGATATAGACCGGATCGTCCAGCCAGGGCAGAAGCGCATAGGTATCCCAGAAGGATTGGTGCTTTGGCGCGAGGATGTAGCCGGAGTCTGGGATATTCTCCAGGCCTTCAATTTCGAATGTCGTGCCTACCACGGTTTTCATCAGCCAATGACTGAACCGTGCCCATGTCTTGGGGACGGAATAGGCAATTTTGCGCGGCAAGATGAAATAGATCGGCGCGGCCAAGACCATCCAAAGGATCAGGCAGGCATAGAACAGCACGTTGAAAACATGGGACCGCAAAGCAAGCATGAAGATATTCCGCCGAGAGATGGCCCTGCCTATACGAATTTTCCAATAAGAGGAAGATGGTTCGGTATCGCAGGTTTGGCCGCTGGATAATTCCTTAAACCGGTTGCGGTTTAAGGAGGAAATTATTTTGCTTTAGCTTTGGGAGGATTGCTGGGAGGTGCTGCCTGGGGTGCGAAGCCCCTGCCAATTGTCCCAGCCGCCGAGATCACGGGTATAGGCAATCAGGATCTTGGCATATTCCGACAGCAGCGTGCGCAGCGCATTGGGATCAGCATACCAGGCCCTGGTGCGCAAATCGGCGGTGACGACCGGATAGGGAATGAACTGGGTTTCATGATCTGTACGGCGCAGTTCCATCAGGCTGCGGCGCATGTGGTAATTGCTGGTGACGACCAGAACCGAGGAAAAGCCCTTGTCATGGATCCACTGGGCTGTTTCATTGGCATTGCCGATGGTGTCGATGGCGCGGTAGCCCATATCCACGCAGCAGGCAAATAGATCCGGTGAGCTTTGTGTCATTTTGCGGATGGTCGCGGGCGAAGTGGATGGATGGACACCCGAAATCAACAACCGCCGTCCGGATCCCTTGCGCAACAGGTCGACAGCCTGGTCGATGCGCTGATAGCCCCCCGTCAGCACGACGATGGCGTCAGCCTTGGGCTCAGCAGGCGGCATCATTGCTGTGACGTCATCGGCAAAATGCAGGAAGCCAGCGACAAGACAGGCCATCAACAGGAGAATGGCGTAGCCGCCATAGCGCAGCAGGCGGCGCAGCGGTGCCTGCCGATGGAATAGTTTGGCGGTCCGGCTGCCTCGATCCTTATCAGGGTCTGCTTGGCGCATTATCATTGCTCGTGGGTAATGGGACTGCATCGAGAATGCTGGTGCATCCTCGCATCGAGGACGTATAAAAAGATCATTCGGGTGGCAACCCGCCACTGCGGCTGGGGTCCGACCTGATCTGGTCGATTTCATAGATGGCGCGCATGACAGTCAACCTGGCCGTGACCGTTGTCAGCAGAGCAATAACGATCATCGTGGCGAAAATACCGAGATAGCCGGTAAAGCCGATTTCGAACCGGCCAAACAGGGCGGTGGCCTGATCGGCTTGCGGTGTGGCGAGCGTATTGTCCTGCCAGATGCTGGCCAGCGCGAACAGGCCAGCTGCGGCAAGCCCGCCGGCGGCAGAGCCCTTCAGGCTGATCTTCAGGAAATGCTTCTGAAATTCCCGTGCCACGAACAGGCTTTCGGCACCGACGAAATGCAGGACCTCGATAATATGCCGATTGCCTGACAAGGCACCGCGCGTTGCAAAAATCACCGTCAGCACCATGGCGGTAAACACCAGGATCAGCAGGCCAAAGCCAATCAGCACCGTGGTGCGGGCCATCGATACCAGGCGGTCCACCCAGGTGCGGTGATCATCAAGCGAGGCCTGGGGAATCTGCGAGGTCAGAAGATCGCGCATGGCGGCGAAGTCAGGCGGATTGTTCTCGTCAATGGTGACAATGACCAGCCGAGGTACCGGAAGGTCGTTGATATCCAGTCCGGTGCCGAGCCAGGGTTCCAGCAGGCGGGCCGTCGCGGCCTCATCGACGATCTGGCCGCTCTTGGTGCCGACGAAGGTCAGCGCCAGGTCCTTGGCTTTCGTCAAGGCCTCATCCATGTTGACAGTGTCGTCCGGCTTGATCTGGATCGTCACCTCGCGGGAGATCTGGCTTTGCCAGCTGGACGCCGTTCCCCGGACAATCGACACCGCGCCGAGCGTCAGGCAGGCGAGGAAGGCCATGATGGCAATCACCACCATCAGTGCATTGCCCTGGATGTTGGAGGGCGGCAGGATGGGGCCGGTGGGGCGCACCTGCATTTCCACCCGCCTTTGCGCCTTGGCTCTTTCCTGCGTCGGGGTCTTGGCCAGCGGCGGGCTCTTGGCCGGCGGCGGGGTCATGGGTATTTTTTTCGGCGGCTGCGGCGCGGACTTTTGATCATTCATAAATATCGAGCCGCCCTTCAGTCAGGATCATCCGCCGGGCGTCGACCTGGTCCATCAGGGCCAGATCGTGGGTGGCAATCACCACGGCGGTGCCAAGCCGGTTCAGCTCGAGAAACAGGCTGAGCAGGCGGCGCGCCATCGGTGCATCGACATTGCCGGTCGGCTCGTCGGCCAGCAGCACTTCGGGCCGGTCGATCAGCGCTCTGGCAATCGCGACGCGCTGCTTTTCCCCGCCCGACAAAATTGGCGGCAAAACATTGATACGCTCGCCCAGCCCCACCCATTTCAACAGTTCCAGCACATCCTGCTTATAGCTCGCCTCATCCTTGCCGCGCACCCGCAGCGGCAAGGCGACATTTTCATAGGTCGTCAGATGGTCGAGCAATTGGAAATCCTGGAAGACGATGCCGACCCGGCGGCGCAGCAAAGGCAATTCATTGCGCGGAATCTGGGTAATATCACGGCCGAAACTGCGAATCAGGCCACGTGTCGGTTTCAGCGACATGAACAGCAGGCGCAAAAGCGTGGTCTTGCCAGCTCCCGACGGCCCGGTCAGGAACTGGAAGGAGCGCTTTGGGATGTCAAAAGTCAGGTCGCGGAGGATTTCAGGCCCCATCCCATATCGCAGGCCGACATTTTCGAAGTGGATCAATGGATAAACCCGGGCTTGAGCCTGTTGACGACTGCTCAGTTCTTAACGGTTCCGGTTACCATTTGGTAAACGCCGCGCTGTCACGGCGTCAATCCGGCGATTTTTTACAAATCATTAACCATTCGAATTTACGACTTGGATGGATTGGTTTCAATGCCCCTTCGTATTCTATCGCATCTGGCTGGTGCGAAGCTGTCGATCAAGGGCGCTTTATCTCTGTTGAAGGCAAGCCGGACTTGGTTCTTTTCATCCAATGTCTGGACCTGCTGTGGCGAGGGTTCCATGAACGCATTCCGTTTTCGGCCTAAATATGTCGAACCCGATATCGATCTCTTGCCGCCCGAGCGGCCCTATCGCCCCATGCCGCGCCCCGGCTTCCGGCTGGCGGAAGATGTGAGCGATGCAAAATTCGTCACGGTCGGTGATCCCGTCGGCGCGCTACGAAGCCGAATCCAGGCGGAAATGAAGACCTCATACCGACCACAGGCGCCGGCAGCGCAGGGCGTGCTGCATGCTCTGGTCAATTATACGGTCCGGCATGTTGTCCGGTTGGAAAATCGCCTGGGGCAGCTATCGGAACGGTCTTTCACCTCGTTGATTGCAGCCCTTGCCGTGCTGATGTTCTTCAGCGCCGGTGGTTTTTGCTTGATTGGCGGCACGGAGGCGGTCCCGGCCAGAAACCCGCTCGACATAACCCATGTCAGCCTGACCCCGCAAACTGCTGGAGGCATGCCGGTCCTCTTGGTCAATGCGATTGTTGAGAATCATGCCGCGACGACGCAGGCCCTGCCGGATATAAGGGCGGATCTCTATTCGGATGGCCGCCTCATTGCCTCCACGCTGATTACCCCGCCCGCAGCGGAAATCGGTGTCGGCCATAGTCGCGGTATTGCGGCACGGCTGCGCCATCCTGGTGGAAAAAACCCGGAACTCAAGCTTTCCTTTGCACCTAAGGATGCCTCGCAATCCTGATTGTGCTATCGGCAGGGTGAAAGAAAAACCTGTCGCCTGAAGATCGGCAGCGAAATCCTGGAGACTCCATGCCTGTCGTTCGCGGAAAAAATATCGAGCCTTTGTTCACAGCCGAACAGATCGCCGCTCGTAATATCGAGATCGCCAAGGCGATTGTCGATGGTCCTTCCGAGGATCTTCTGGTGATTTCCATCTTGAAAGGCTCGTTCATCTTCGCCGCTGACCTTATCCGGGCGCTGCATCATGTCGGCATTGCGCCTGAAGTGGAGTTCATCACCCTGTCCAGCTACGGCACTGGCACGGTGTCGCAGGGCGTGAAGGTCATCAAGGATATCGACAGCGATGTCCGTGGCCGCAATGTTCTGCTGATCGACGATATCCTGGAATCGGGGCGAACCCTGCTGTTTGCCCGCACGCTGATGTATGAGCGCGGTGCTGCCAATGTCACCATTGCCGTGCTGCTCGACAAGAAGGTCAAGCGTCAGGAAGTGTGCGAGGCTGATTATGTCGGTTTCGAATGCCCGGATTATTTTGTCGTCGGCTATGGCATGGATGTCGCCCACGCCTTCCGCGAATTGCCTTTTGTCGGCGTCGTTACCGGCGATGCAACGTCATGATTTGCAATAAAATATATTGATTACAATTAGTTATGGTTTGAATGCCTTGTTGCGGCTGGCGTCCTGTAGCGGGACGGCGTCGCGGTTGTCGGGTAGAAACTGTTAACCATCCTCTCGTCTTGGCTGCCGGTTGTTTACCTCTCGCAAAGGAAAAACTGGTGATTTGCTTGGGTAATGACAGCGCCACGCATCCTCTATGATTCGGGGAGGGTGCTGTAACGGCGTGGATGCGTGAGCATTCACATGCCCTGGTACAACATGCCGCATGATGACAGCCGTCGATCGGGTTCGATCGAATGGTGATGTGGCAGGCTTCAAGATGGGAATGCGGATATGGCCAAGATACTGATTACCGAAGACGAAGATGCCCTGCGGTCCTTCGTTGCCCGGGCGTTGCGGCTCGACGGACATGAGACCCATGAGGCGGCTGACGGCGCCGAGGGTCTCGAAATGCTGGCCACCAGCAATTTCGATCTGCTGCTGTCGGATATCCGCATGCCGGTCATGGATGGCATCGAACTGGCACATCGCGCCCATTCGGATTTTCCGGGCCTGAAAATTCTGCTGATGACCGGCTATGCCGAACAGCGCGAACGGGCCGACGATCTGCTCGAAAAAATCATCGATGTCGTGCCAAAGCCGTTCGCGCTTCCCGATATCCGCAAGGCCGTAGCACAGGCTTTGACGGCCTGACGGGTTTCGGTTGATTTGCGACGTTTGCCCGGTACGGGGTTTAGATCCGTTCGGCGCTTGGCGTCGTGGACGTGAAGGGCGCGAGCGCCGCTCCCCGCCCTTCCATTACATGTCCAGCAAGCGCTCCAGATAACGGCGCTCTACCTCTGGGCTGGCATTATTGCCCAGCTTGTTGCGGATCGCATCGAGGATTTCGCGGGCGCGTTGCACGTCGATTTCGTCGGGGACTTTGACACGTTCGCCAAAATCCGGCCCGGTGGTCGACCGTGGCCGCCCCAGCGGGTCGCGACCGCCCTGATTGCCTTCGGCCATGCCTTGCCCTTGGCCCTGACCTTGACCCTGGCCGGGCTGCATGGCCTGCATCATCTGGTTCATCATATCGCGTGCCCCTTGGCGCAGGGCTTCCAGTGCCCGGCCCTGGCCTTGCACGGCCCGGTCGCCCTGGCTTTTACCGAGCGCTTCACCCGCGCCCTGCATTTCCCGGCCTGCCTGGCCGAAATTTTCCCCCGGTTTGATACCGAGCTTGCCAAGTCCGTCCTGAACGCCTTTCAACTGCTTGCCAAGCGCATCCTGCTGCTGGCGCAATTGTTTAAGCGCTTCGCGCAATTGTTCTGCGGTCATCTGATCCGGTGAGGAGGGATTTTCGCCGGCGCTGTCTTTATTCTGGTTCTGGTTTTGGCCCCGACCCTGGTTTTGCTGGCCATCAGGCGTCGGGCCGGTTGGCGGATTGTCCTGGCTCATGCCGTCACCGTCTTCGGGCTGAAGGTCATCGCCCATCTGCGACCGGCTCTGTAATTCCTGGTCCAGTTTGAAGGTCTGATCCATCAGCTTTTGCTGGTCCTGCATGATCTGACCAAGCTTGTCGATCTGCTTGCGCGCTTCGCTGGTTTGCTGTTGCTGCTGTGGATTGGAGCGCTGCGGGCGTCCGGCCTGGAGATTGTTCATCATCCGTTGCATTTCCTGCAACATCTGGCGGGCGGCATCCTTATTGCCGGAACGGGCCAGGTTCTCGATCTGGTTCATCATGTTTTCCAGATCGCGCTGGGTCAGCATTTTCTGAGCGCTCTGCTGGTTCTGCTGGCCGTTCTGCGGCTGCTGGCGTTCTGCAAGAGCCTTCATATAGTCCTGCATCGCCTGACGGACCTCGTCCATCAGCTTCTTGATCTCGGCATCGGGCGCATTGCGCTCCAGTGCCTCCGAGAGCTTCTGCTGCGCCTCGCTGAGCTTGCGCTCGGCCAGCGAAACATCACCATCATCGATGCCAAGGGCGATTTCCCAGAGATAATCCGCAGTGTCCTTCAAGGCTTCGGTGGTGCTCGCCATCTGCATGCGGGCATGGGCCGAGGAAATCAGCAGGTAATGGGAAAGCTGCGGAATGGTTTCATCGGCGCGCAGCGTCAGCGCTTCGTTGAGCGCCACGGCGCGGGGCATCTGCCGCGTGTCCAGCGCAAACACCTGACGCTGTTCGGCCACGGCAGCGGCCAGCGGTTCGGAGAAATTGCGACCGGGCAGGATCATCTCATGGGCTGGGCTGCGTCCCTCCTGGCCCAATCCGTCCTTGGCAATCAGCGTGATCCGCACCTTCTTTCCAGCCAGTGGATGTTCGGTCAGGTTGCGGCTCGATATGCTCTTGATGTCGCGGGCATTGCGGCTCGGCAGGTCCAGCTTGAACTCGGGTAGGGGATAGAGCGGGCTGGCCTGCGGGTCGGCATCCACAGGGACGATTTCGGCGCGGGCTTCCAGCAGGCCGTAATCGTCGCGAGCGGTAAAGCCGATTTCCAGTGCCCCGTTGACGGCACGTTTCGGAATGCCGTCAAAGGCGATAGTCGGGGCGTGGTCTGGAATGACCTTCAGCGGCCATTGCCTGTTACCAAGATCTAGCGTGCCGCTTTCACCCAAGGTTAGGGTCAGCGTCTGCGCGTTGGTGTCCGTCTGGGCTGGTGTTGGCGTGGCCGACGAGGCGGTGGGCGAGGGGCCGGGCGTGTTTGCCAGGTCGGCCTTGACCGGCTGTAAAGCGACTGCCGTTGCCCCGGATGCCGGTTTGAAGTCTGCCTGTTCGTCTCCACTGCTGCCGGTCAACCGAACAGTGACCACCGATTGGGCGGGAATGGCGATATCCTGGGTGCCATCGCCATTGCGTCCCGTCAGGAAAACAGGGGGACGGCCCGTATAGCCCGGCGGAGTGATCCAGGCATCGATGCGCAGGGTAGGGGCGTTGTCGTCCCTGTCTTGCAGCAGAAAGGCATCGGTGAGACGGCCAGCGCCATTCGAGCCGGAATAGGCAAAGGCCACCGCCAAAAGCAGCGCTGGCAAGGCGCGCAGGCCGAAGCGGTCGAAGCGGGCGATATCAGGCTTTGGTCGTCCGGCATCGAGCGTGGCGATCCGGGCTGCCATACGCCGTTGGTGCTCATGCCAGAGAGCGCGGGCGAAAGGCGTGTCGAAGGCCGGTTCCTCACCCTGTACGCCGATGGGTTGATGCGGCAGATGATTGCGCTCTTCCAGCAGCCGGTCTGCTTCGCTGACGTGTGGCCAGCGCAGACGGGCCAGAGGCAAAAGCGAGGCGAGAAAGCCAAAGACCAATAGGAAAACCAGCGGCCAGCGCAGATAGCTGGGTGCCTCGCGGAAAAAGCCGAGCCAGGCCAGCGACAGGAAAATGGCGGCAACCGAGGCTGGAAGCAGGAGGAGTGGCAGCAACCGCTCACAAAACAGCACCAGCCTTGCCGTCCAGCGGTTCACGGCCAGCCGGCGGGCCAGCTTCTGATCGCTGTTCAAAGCCCCTTGGCTCTTTTTCGTGCCGGAAGCGGTCATGGGCAGTCTCCGGTTTCCTGTCATCTCAACGCATAAAACTTGAAGCGCAACCAATACGGTTCACGACAGCATTGACGTGTCAGGATAGCATTGTTTGTGGCGAAGACGAGGGGCAGGCCCGGTGCAGGGGTGGTTTTTTCAGCCATCCGGGTAAATTGTGAACGCGATCTCCCGAAATGACGGCGTACTCAGGATGCCAGCCAATCGGGCAGGCTGTCCAACCGGATCATATCCTCATAGCTCGGCCTTGGCCGGATCACGTGGAATTGGTCGCCCTTGACCAACACTTCGGGAACAAGCCGTCTTGTATTATACGTGCTCGATTGCACGGCGCCATAAGCCCCTACCGAACCGATGGCGATCAGGTCACCGGGCCTTGGCATGCTCATTTCGCGGTCGAGCGCCAGATAATCGCCGGTTTCGCAGACCGGCCCGACCACATCGGCGCGGATGCGCGGGGCGCTGGCCGCAGACAGCAGCACCGGGCGAAGCTCGTGATGAGCATCATAGAGCGTCGGGCGGATCAGGTCGTTCATGGCCGCGTCGACGATGACGAAGGTCTTGTTGCCGCCGTCCTTCACATAGATCACTTCGGTCACCAGAATACCGGCATTGCCGACGATCAGCCGGCCCGGCTCGGCCACGATCCGGCAGTCCAGCGAGGCCAATTGCTGCTTGACGATCGCTGCATAGGCCGCCGGGTCGGGCGGCGGATTGTTGTCGTCTTTGTAGGGAATGCCAAGCCCGCCGCCGACATCGACGTGATCGATGACATGGCCTTCGGCCCGCAGCGCCGTCACCAGGTCGCGCAACAGCTTGAAGGCCTCGGCGAACGGCTGGAGATCGGTGATCTGGCTGCCGATATGCATGTCGATACCGGTGACCTTGATACCTTCGAGACTGGCGGCGCGGGCATAGACGGCGCGAGCTCGCTCATAGGAAATGCCGAATTTGTTCTCTTTCCGACCGGTGGAAATCTTCGCATGGGTGCCAGCATCGACATCCGGGTTGATGCGGAAGGAAACATGTGCCGTCTTGCCGGCTTTCAGCGCCCTTTGATTGAGAATGTCCAGTTCAGGCTCAGATTCGACATTGAAACAGTAAATGCCGACCTCCAGCCCCAGATCCATTTCCGATGGGGTCTTGCCGACGCCGGAAAACAGGATGCGGCTGGGGAGAATGCCAGCTGCCAGCGCCCGGCGCAATTCGCCTTCGGAGACCACATCGACGCCCGCGCCCAATTGACCAAGTGTTTTCAACACTGCCTGGTTGGAATTGGCCTTGACTGCGTAACAGACCATGGAATCGACGCCGTTGAAGGCCTCGGAAAACACCCGGTAATGGCGCTCCAGGGTTGCGGTGGAATAGCAATAGAAGGGTGTGCCGACCGCCCTGGCGATCTCTGGAACGGACACATCCTCTGCATGAAGAATGCCATCGCGATACTGGAAATGGTTCACGATGCACCTATCACAGAAGTGGATCGAGGAAGAATTTCTTCTCCGGCACCTTGGTCTGGGTTGGCGCGTCCGCCTTGTTCTGCTGGGCTACCGGCGTGCTCGGCTTGTCCAGATCGCCCTTGCGGCCGCAGCCGGTGACGACAATGCTGGCGGCACCGAGCAGGGCGGCGGAAATCATCAGTCTTCGATAGGAAACAGCCATAATATCCTGTCCAACGTGGTGGTGGGCCTATGTCTAGCCAAAAACCGGGCTCTGTGCATCCCGATTTTTGTGATGGATCGATCGGGTTTGACGATCAGTTGCGGCTACGCCACCATTTGATCTGCTTGCGCACCTCGTCCGGTGCCGTGCCGCCATAGCTTTTGCGGCTGGCGACCGAAGCTTCCACCGTCAGGACCGAATAGATATCGGCGGTGATGGCGGTATGAATGGCTTGCAAATCCTCAAGCGGCAGATCGGAGAGATCGCAGCCTTTTTCCTCCGCCAAGGCCACTACCCGGCCCGTGACATGATGGGCGTCGCGGAAGGGAAGCCCTGCCTCGCGCACCAGCCAGTCCGCCAGATCGGTGGCAGTGGAAAAACCGGAGCCAGCCGCGGCCTTCATCCGGTCGGCCCGCACAGTCATGTCGCGGATCATCCCGGTCATGGCGGCCAGCGCCAGTTCCAGGCTTTCCGCAGCGTCAAAGACCTGTTCCTTGTCTTCCTGCATGTCCTTGGAATAGGCGAGCGGCAGGCCCTTCATGATCGTCAGGAGCGCAATCAGCGAGCCGTTGATCCGGCCCGTCTTGGCGCGCACCAGTTCGGCGGCGTCCGGGTTCTTCTTCTGCGGCATGATCGAGGAGCCGGTCGAAAAGGCATCCGAGAGCCGGATAAAGCCGAATTGCGGCGTTGACCAGATGACGATTTCTTCCGCCAAGCGCGACAAATGCACCGCCGAAATGGCGGCAATCGACAGGAATTCCAACGCGAAATCGCGGTCCGACACGGTATCGATGGAGTTGCGGGTTGGTTCGCGGAAACCGAGAGCCTTGGCGGTCATGTGGCGGTCGATGGCATAGCCGGTGCCGGCAAGGGCAGCCGCGCCGATTGGGCTTTCATCCAGATGTTCGATAGCGTGGCGCACCCGCTGGCGATCCCGGCCGAACATTTCCACATAGGCCATGCAGTGATGGCCGAAGGTGACTGGCTGGGCCGTCTGCAAATGGGTAAAGCCGGGCATGACGGTGTCGGCATGTTCTTCGGCACGCTCGAGAAAGGCACCGATCAGGTCGGTCAGCAGGCTTTCGGCTTTTTGCAGCTCTTCCTTGACCCAGAGGCGGAAATCCAGCGCTACCTGGTCATTGCGTGAGCGGGCGGTGTGCAGGCGACCGGCGGCGGGACCGATCAGGTCGGCCAGCCGTGCCTCGATATTCATGTGAATGTCTTCAAGCTTGCGGGAGAAGGTGAATTGTCCAGCTTCGATCTCTGACAAAATCGTGTTCAACCCGGTGACGATCTTGTCTTTGTCTTCGCCGGAAATAATGCCTTGATGCGCCAACATGGTGGCGTGGGCAATCGAGCCGCGGATATCCTGGGCATAGAGCTTCTTGTCGAAACCGATCGAGGCGTTTATCTCCTCCATGATGGCCGCAGGGCCGGAGGCAAAACGGCCGCCCCACATCTGGTTGGAGGATGTCGTGTCTTTGGTGTCCTCGGCCATGCTCAATAGATCCTGGAGACGTCGATGACGAAAAAAAGACCGCTGGGACTTCCTTCCGCCAAGCTGATTGCGTTTGCGGCGATTGCCGGTGTGTTGGCCGGCGCGGTTGCGGTATACGTGAAGGAGACGGGGTCTGGCAATGGCTCTGAAATCGCAGCCGCCCAAGGGTGTGAGACGGCGGCACAGGCGATCAAGACGCTTGACCCGTTGATCAAGGGCCAGGTTGCCGCCGTGGTGGCGGCCAATCCGCCGCGCCCGATTACCGGCCTTACCTTCAAGGATGCCAGCGGCGCCGACAAGAGCCTCCAGGATTTTAAGGGCAAGCCGCTGCTGGTCAATCTCTGGGCGACCTGGTGCCTTCCCTGCCGGGAGGAAATGCCCGCCCTCAATCGCCTGCAACAGGCCAAGGGTGGCGATACATTCGAGGTTGTGGCGATCAATATCGACAGCGGTAGCGACGAAAAGCCGAAAGCCTTTCTCAGTGACAACGGCATCGATCATCTCGGCTTTTACCGCGACAGTTCCATGGGCGTCTTCAATGCGCTGAAAAAACAGGGCCTGGCTTTCGGCCTGCCGGTGACGCTTGTGCTTGATGGCAAGGGTTGCCTGCTCGGCTCCATGAATGGCCCCGCCGTTTGGGATAGCGAGGATGCCAAAACCCTGATCGACGGGCTCAAGACACTTTGATCTCGTCTTTTATCGATCCGGCTTTAGCCAGCCCGAACCTTTACCGTGTCGGAATCGGGATTTCGCCGCGGTAATCATAGAAGCCTCGGCCGGATTTGCGGCCGAGCCAACCGGCCTCGACATATTTGACCAGCAGCGGGCAGGGGCGGTATTTGCTGTCGGCCAGGCCGTCATGCAGAACCTGCATGATTGACAGGCAGGTATCGAGACCGATGAAATCGGCGAGCTGCAAAGGCCCCATCGGATGATTGGCGCCGAGCTTCATCGCCGTATCGATGGCTTCGACCGAGCCGACGCCTTCATAGAGCGTGTAGATCGCCTCGTTGATCATCGGCAGCAGGATGCGGTTGACGATGAAGGCGGGAAAATCCTCGGCGACGGTAATCGTCTTGTCCAGCGACCGCACGAAGTCCTTGGCGGTCTCGAAAGTTTTTTCACCGGTGGCGATGCCGCGCACCAACTCCACCAGCTTCATCACCGGCACCGGGTTCATGAAATGGATGCCCATGAAGCGTTCCGGGCGATCGGTAGATGCCGCAAGCCGGGTGATGGACAGCGAGGAGGTATTGGTGGCGAGAAGCGCTTCCGGCTTCAGCACCGGGCAGATCTGGCCGAAAATCTTGCGCTTGACGCTTTCATCCTCGGTGGCGGCCTCGATCACCAAGTCCACCTGGGCAAGATCCTGTACGTCGGTGACGCCGGAAATGCGGGCCAGCGCCGCCTTGCGTTCGCTATCCTCCATCTTACCATTGGCAACCTGGCGCGCCATGTTGCCGTTGATGGTGGCAAGCCCGGCTTCGATCCGCTCCTTGCTCAGGTCATAAAGCGTGACATCGTAGCCGGAGAGCGCCGATACATAGGCAATGCCGCAGCCCATCTGTCCCGCGCCGACAATTCCAACATTCTTGATCATCACGTCTCCCATCCCTGCCTTCGGGCGTCAGTAGCGCCCGCTTCCCATGTCGCTGCCGGGCCTTAAGCCTTGCAAGCCGTGGCGCGCACGGATTGTCTCTATGGCTCATCCGGCGCGTCCTGGCCGACAGTGATAAAGCCATGTATCGCCGTTTTCCAGTCCTGATCGCAGTCCGTTGTTTTATTCCTGCCGCCGCCTGGCCCTCAGCCCCGGGATTGTCCCGCTCCTGTTGGCGGAGCAGCTAGCGCTATCCCCAGCGCTTTAGGGTTATTTTAAGCCGCAACCGCTAAGCTTGCAGAAGGGTAGCGTGGCTTTTGCGGTCAAAGCCATAAGGATAACGAGAGCGCACTGACATTTTGTTTTTGCATCGATTTTTTGAACTTGGCAGACGCCACCGTTTGGATCGATGCCCTAGGGGGAGAAATCGCATGCGCATTGCGCGTAAGTTGCCATTGTTTGTCTGTTTGATCACGATTTTGTCGATCGGAGCAGCCAGTTGGGCCACGTTGATTCAAAGCTCCACCCTGGTCAAAAAAGAAGTGATGCAGAAGCTGGAGGCGACGGCCGACGGTCGACGCAACGAGGCCAGGCTTTATTTCGAAAATCTGGTCACCAATCTGCGGGCTTTTTCCAGCGTTGCCACGACGGGTGAGGCTCTTTACAAGTTCAAGGCGGACTGGCGCTATCTGGGCGAAAAGCCACGCGATGCCCTCGTTGATCGCTACATCACTCAGAATCCCAATCCGGCCGGGCAGCGATTGCAGTTGGAGTCGGCCCGTATCGATACCTACGACAGCAACCATGCCAAGTTTCATCCTCTTATGCGCATGGCTTTGCAGCAATACGGCTATGCGGATGTGTTCCTGATCGATCCGAAGGGCAATATTGTCTATTCGGTGCAGAAAAACGATGAATATGCAGGCAATGTCGGCGATGCAGCGCTGAAAGATGGACCTTTGGCCCAGGCCTATGCCCAGGTCGCCAAGAGCGACGACCGGCAATTCTATGCGCTGTCCGATTTCACCCTCTATGGTCCGTCGCGTCAGTCGGTGGCGTTTCTTTCGACGCCGCTGTTCATGGGCGATATCAAGATGGGTGTGCTGGTCGTCGCCATTCCCTCGGAACGACTGACGGCAATGTTTTCCAACCGGACAGGGCTTGGCGATACGGGTGAGACCATTCTCCTCGATTCCAATAGCATGATGGTCAATGATTCCGCGCTAACAGGTGAAAAGGATTCTCTTGTCACCAAGGTTGCTGCACCGATGCTGGCCGATGTCTTGAAGGGTGCCAAGGCGAGCGGTCAGATCGATGGCTATCGCAATATGGTGAGCTATGCGGCGGCCATTCCCTTGTCCTTTGCCGGTCATAACTGGGCTGTCGTCGCGCTGATGAGCGAGAATGAGGCGCTGGCCAATGTCGCGCATTTGCGTGATATCGTCCTGTTGATCGCCGCCGGTCTGCTGGTTCTGGCGATTACCGGCGCGGTTCTGTTTTCCCGTTCGCTGACTGGACCGATCAACCAATTGGTCGACAGCATGAAACGGCTGGCCGATGGCGATACAGGCGTGACGCTGGTTGGTGAGAACCGGGCCGATGAAATTGGCGATATGGTGCGGTCCGTGGCGATCTTCCGCGATGCGGCCATCGAGAAGGGGCGGTTGCAATCTGCCGCCGAACAGGATCGGCAGACATCGGAGGCCGAGCGACTGGCCCGCGAAGCTGCCCGCAACGAGGAAACCGCCCGGCTTCAGCAGGCGGTTGATATTCTCGGCGCCGGTCTGCAACGGCTTGCCGCTGGCGACCTGACGACCACTATTGAAACGCCGTTCATGGAAGGCCTTGACCGGCTGCGCACCGATTTCAACGATTCGATCCGGCGGTTGGCCTCGACAGTGCGCCAGCTGTCCGGCAGCACCGGCTCGATCAACGGCACCGCGACCGGAATGGTCGCGGCAACACATGACCTGTCGCGCCGCTCAGAGCAGCAGGCCGCGGCGATTGAGCAGACATCCGCCGTGATCAACCAGATCATGGAGGCCATCCGCACATCTACCGAGCGCGCCGAAAATGCGAGGCGCATGGTGGCGGATGCCAAGACCTCGACCGAACGCTCAGGAGCGATTGTTGGCTCTGCGATCGATGCCATGGGGCGGATCGAAGAAGCATCGCAGGCCATTTCGCAGATCATCAATGTCATCGATGAGATCGCCTTCCAGACCAATCTTCTGGCCTTGAACGCTGGCGTGGAAGCGGCCCGTGCGGGTGAAGCAGGCAAGGGCTTTGCGGTCGTGGCCCAGGAAGTGCGTGAATTGGCGCAGCGTTCCGCCGGTGCCGCCAAGGAAATCAAGGAACTGATCAGCAAGTCCGGCGATGCGGTGAAAAGTGGTGTCGGGTTGGTGCGCAATACCGGTGACGCGCTGGGCGATATTGCCGGTCAGGTCGTACATATCAACGAGGAAATCTCGTTTATCGCCACGGCGGTCGGCGAACAATCAGAAAGCGTGCGGGAAATTTCCACGGCGATCCGTCAGATGGAGGAAACCACCCAGCAGAATTCCCAGATGGCAGACCGGACCAATTCCGATATGTCGCGTCTGACCAGCGATGCTGAAGCATTGTCCAATCTGGTGTCGCAGTTCAGGGTCATGGATGGTGAGATCGTTCCCAACCCGGCAGCCTCTTCCTATCGTCCTGCATCTTCGCAGCGACCGTCTGCCCCCAATGCCCGCCAAGCCGTCAGGCCAGCCGATCCGGTCAGCAGCCGTCCTGCCGCTTCGCCTGCCCGCGCCTTGATGGGTAAGCTGGCGGCTGGGTTGAAGACCGGCACTGGCTCGCCCGCCCCAAGCGGTGGCAATAATTGGGAAGAGTTCTGATCACTCTCCACTGTCCAAATAGTCCCTGAAAAGCAAAAAGGCCGCAGTGATGCGGCCTTTTCTGTGTCTGAATTGTTGTGATAGAGGCGCGATCAAAGCGCCTTTTCAAACTCCGGCAGGGCCTCAAACAGGTCTGCGACGAGGCCGTAGTCTGCGACCTGGAAGATCGGGGCTTCCTCGTCCTTGTTGATGGCGACGATCACCTTGCTGTCCTTCATGCCGGCCAGATGCTGGATGGCACCGGAAATGCCGCAGGCGATGTAGAGCTGTGGTGCGACAACTTTGCCGGTCTGGCCAACCTGCCAGTCGTTCGGCGCATAGCCTGCATCGACGGCTGCGCGTGAAGCGCCGACAGCGGCCCCCAGCTTGTCGGCCAGCGGCAGGATGACCTCCTTGAACTTCTCCGAGGAGCCGAGCGCGCGCCCGCCCGAGATGATGATCTTGGCGGAGGTCAGCTCCGGGCGCTCCGACGACGACAGCGCATCCGAGACGAAGCTGGACAGGCCGGGATCGGCGACCGCAGCTACGGCCTCGACCGCAGCCGATCCATCGGCAGCGGCGGCAGCGAAGGAGGCGGTGCGCACGGTGATAACCTTCTTGGCATCGCTCGACTGTACCGTCTGGATGGCATTGCCAGCATAGATGGGCCGCTTGAAGGTGTCGGCAGAGATCACTTCGACGATTTCCGAGATCTGCGCCACATCAAGCAGGGCGGCGACCCGCGGCGCGACATTCTTGCCGACCGAGGTGGCGGCGGTGATGATCGTATCGTAGGCGGGTGCCAGCGACACGATCAGGGCTGCCAGCGGTTCGGCCAGCTGATTGCCAAGCTCGGCGCTGTCGGCCAGCAGCACTTTCGAGACGCCGGACAGTTTGGCGGCGGCGTCTGCGGCGGGATTGGCACCCGCACCAGCGACGAGAACATGGATTTCGCCGCCAATCTTGGCTGCTGCCGTCAGGGTCTTGGAGGTCTGTTCGGAAATGGTTGCGTTATCGTGATCTGCCAGAAGAAGAATGGCCATTTTTCTATATCTCCCAATCCGAAATCAAAGCACGCCGGCTTCGTTCTTAAGCTTTTCGACCAGTTCGGCCACTGACTTGACCTTGATGCCCGCCTTGCGGCCACCCGGCTCCTCGGTCTTCAGCACCTTGAGACGTGGTGTGGTATCGATACCGAAATCGGCAGGCGTCTTCTTGTCGAGCGGCTTCTTCTTGGCCTTCATGATATTGGGCAGCGAGGCATAGCGCGGCTCGTTGAGGCGCAGGTCGGTGGTGACCACGGCTGGCAGTTTGACGGCAATGGTTTGCAAGCCGCCATCGACTTCGCGGGTGACATTGGCCGAACCGTCGCCGATTTCCAGCTTGGAGGCAAAGGTGGCCTGCGCCCAGCCCAAGAGGGCTGCGAGCATCTGGCCCGTCTGGTTGCTGTCATCATCAATTGCCTGCTTGCCGACGATCACCAGGCCCGGGGCCTCTGCTTCGACGATGCCTTTCAGAATCTTGGCGACGGCGAGCGGCTCGACGGCATCCTCGGTTTCCACCAGAATGGCCCGGTCTGCACCCATGGCCAGCGCCGTGCGCAGGGTTTCTTCGGCCTTGGCCGGGCCGATGGAGACCACGACCACTTCCTCTGCCTTGCCCGCTTCTTTCAGGCGCAGCGCTTCCTCAACGGAAATTTCGTCGAACGGGTTCATCGACATCTTCACATTGGCAAGCTCGACGCCGGAGCCATCCGGCTTGACGCGGATCTTGACGTTATAATCGACGACGCGCTTGACGGGCACGAGAATCTTCATGGGGTCCTTCCTTGCTTCACGTTCTTGTGGGCCTTGCGCATGATGACATGCGGTGCCGCCACTGCTTGTTTCCTGCATTATTCCGTAGATCAGCGGCGATTTAGGGAATAATGCAGCCGCGTTTTCACGCTCTCCTCAATGCGATAGCCCAGTTTATCTGCCAGTCGAAACATCCGTGATCCGTTTCCAGGCAAACGCCAGACTGCGGCATTTTGCACGTCGGAGACTGTCAATTGGCGACATGGATACGCATTTTTTCCTCCATGACAACGGTGCCGTTCATTCTTGCGATACTCCTCCCGCAGACTGATGCGCCGAGGCCAGAATTACCTAACTTTTACGTTCACGTCAAATATTGCCTTTCGTTCAACCAAGACCGGTTTTCTGCGCGATGCTCTCGCTACCGGTTTTTCCCCGGCACCCAGAGGACATCGGCCTTGCCGACCTCATTGGCATAGCGGGCGGCGACGAACAGGAAATCCGACAGCCGGTTGACATATTTCAGCGCCGGTGCCGAGACGGCCTCGCCGGGGATCTGCATCAGATCGACCATGATCCGCTCGGCGCGCCTTGCAATGGTGCGGGCCAGATGCAGATTGGCGGAGGCTGGTGAGCCTGCGGGCAAGACAAAGGATTTCAGCGGTTCGAGATGGGCGTTCAGCGCATCGATTTCCTGCTCGATCCTGTCCACCTGACTCTGGACAACGCGCAGGGGCTCCCATTCCAGTTTTTCGCCGGTATCGGGCGTGGCAAGATCGGCACCAAGATCGAACAGGTCGTTCTGGATGCGAAACAGCATGGCATCCAACACCTCATCGGCTGCCGTGTGCAGGCGGGCGACGCCGATGGCGCTGTTGGCCTCATCGATCGTGCCATAGGCATCGACGCGCAGGTCGTGCTTGAAGCGGCGCGGACCGCAGACCAGCGCCGTGGTGCCGTCATCGCCGGTACGGGTGTAGATTTTATTGAGTTTTACCATGGAACCATTCGTCTTGAGAAAGCGGGTGGTACCCGCAATATTAGAGTTTGCCTTATAGCCTGCTCAAGAATTGCTGCTGGCCAGCGGTGATTATTGGATAGACTGTTAGGAAAAGCGGAAGACGCTAGCGACCGCCGCCGGTAATCCACAAGGTCAGCATGATCAGCACAACGGCAATGGCTTGCAGCAGCACACGCATCTGCATCAGCTTGTTGGAGCGGTTGGCGTCGCCGCCCTTCATCATGTTGAACAACCCGCGCACCAGGACCAGCGCGACAAGCCCCATGACGATAATGGCCAGAATGGTGGTGAATGAAGACATGATGCGCCGCTAACCTTGATGATGAATGCCTACCGATCAATCCAGCGCCCGCATCAGCCGATAGAAGAGATCGGACGGCATCAGCCGTTTGAGTGCGACGCCCTGTTTCGCCGGCTTCGTGACCAGATAATGTGGCCGTGGACGCTTCGCGGTCAAGGCGTGTTGCAGCACTTTATACACGGCATCCGGTCCAAGCTTGTGACGGTTTTTCGGCCCGGTGCCGTCAAGGCGCGCCAATTGCCGCTGGTAATCTGTGGCATGTACTGAATTTTCCACATCGATATTGCGTTTGATGGCCTCAAGGCAATTGGCGGTGAAACGGCTTTCTATCGGACCCGGCTCGATCAGGCTGACCATGACGCCGCTGCCGTCCAGCTCCATGCGCAGGGTGAGCGACAGGCCCTCCAGGGCATATTTGGATGCCGTATAAGCGCCGCGCCAGCGATAGGGGATGAGGCCGAGAATAGACGAGCATTGCACGATCCGGCCCGACCCCTGCGCGCGCATCACTGGCACGATCCGCCGCGTCAGGTCGTGCCAGCCGAACACATTGGTTTCGAACTGTTCACGAAGTGCCTCCGTCGGCAGGTCTTCGACAGCACCTGCCTGGCCATAGGCGCCATTGTTGAACAGGGCGTCCAGCCGTCCGCCGGTTCGCGACAACACGGTTTCCGCGAGGGTCGCGATGCTTGCCGTGTCGCGGTAATCCATCAGCAACGCTTCAAGGCCGTCATCCTCAAGGGATTTCAGGTCTTCCACCTTGCGCACGGTGGCAAACACCCGCCAGCCATCTTGCTTCAGGGCGCGGGCGCAGTAGGCTCCAATACCGGAGGAGCAGCCGGTAACGATAATGCTTTTCTGTGCGACCATATGAGGTTTTCCTCTTACAAATACGATAGGGTCTCCCATATTCGACAGATATAGGCAATTGTGGCAGGCCGCTTGAGAAGCAGTCAGTGAAGAATGAACGGGAGACGGAATGCGGTCCTATCTGGGCAGGCTTTACAAGGTGGCCTTCGATGCGGTCTGGCATTTCACCGAGGACGATGGTTGGGCGATGGCGAGCCATGTGGCGCTATCGATCCTGCTGGCCGTATTTCCCTTCCTGATTTTCGGCACGGCGCTTGCCGGTCTTCTCGGTGCCAATACCTTTGCACCAACAGCCATTCATTTCATTTTCGATACCTGGCCAGAGGAAATCGCCAAGCCGATTTCCGAGCAGGTGGTGCAGGTGCTGACCATTCCACGCGGCGGGCTGTTGACGATTTCCGTGCTGGCGGCGGCCTATTTCGCTTCCAACGGAGTGGAGGCGCTGCGCACCGCACTGAACCGCGCCTACCGTGTCACCGAAACCCGGCCCTGGTATATTACCCGGCTTATCAGCCTTGGCTTCGTCATCATGGGGGTTGCTGCCTTTGCTGTGATCAGCGTGCTGCTGATCGCCGTGCCGATCGCGCTGCGCTTTGCTGAGCGGCAATTTCCGCTTTTGAAGGATTTCCTGGCGCTGGTGTCGAATTGGAGCGTGCTTGGCACATTGATCTTGCTGGCCGTCGGCTTGACGATTTCGCATCTGTGGCTACCGGCGGACCGGCGTCGGCTGATCGACGTTCTGCCCGGCATCTGCCTGACACTGTTGCTCTGGCTGCTGGGTGCGCTGGCCTTTGCCGCCTATCTCGCCACCTTTGCCAATTACGCCGCCACCTATGCCGGTCTGGCCTCGGTTATGGTGGTGATCATATTTCTCTATATGCTGGGTGTGCTGTTCCTGATCGGCGCGGAATTTAACGCGGCGCTGATGAAGTTTTCCAGGCCGCGCACGCGATCACGGCGAATGTCAGATCGCAATCCCCAACAGCCGACGGATGTCGAGGGGTGACAGGCCCTCTGCGCGCAAATGCCGGAGCCCTGCCGATTGCAGGCTTTTCGATAGTTTGCGACCATCCTCGCCTGTGATGAGCCGATGGTGCGTATAGGCCGGTGCCGGTAGACCAAGTAGGCTTTGCAACAGGCGGTGGACGGCGGTGGCCTGGTAGAGATCCTCGCCGCGCACCACATGGGTTACGCCCTGGAGCGCGTCATCGACCACCACCGACAGATGATAGCTGGACGGCGCATCCCAGCGCCAGAGAATGACATCGCCCCACAGAGTCGGGTCGGCGACGATCTGCTGTACCGTGTCGCCTTGCCTTTCCTCCCAATGCAGGTTGCCGCCAACCATGGAGAGGGCTTTGCCGGTGTCCAGACGCAGGCTGTGGCGCTCGCCCCCGTCGATCCGTTGCTGCGCCAGTTGCCGGTCCATCTGCCGTTCGCCTGCCGGATAATGCCAGGCACCATCAGGGTCGCGGGGCCAGACCTTGCCTTGCGCCTCTGCCGTCTGCGCCTGCCGCTTGATCTCGGCGCGGCTGAGAAAGGCTGGATAGACCAGATCCATGGCCTGAAGCTTTGCCAAGGCAGAACGATAGGTGTCGATATGCTCGGATTGGCGGCGCACCTGATGTTCCCATGTCACGCCAAGCCAGGCCAGATCCTCGTAGATCGACGCCTCGAATTCGGGTGTGCAGCGGTCGATATCGATATCCTCGATCCGCAACAGCAGCCAGCCACCGGCGGCCCCAGCCATATCCGCATTGATCAGTGCCGAAAGGGCATGGCCGAGATGAAGATAGCCATTTGGGCTCGGCGCAAAACGCAAGACTGGTTTTTGCGAAACAGGTACACGATGGTGGTGATCGGACATGGTTTGTTTTGGCATGATTTATAGCGGGAGGAAAAGAGATGGCCGAGATGATGCGAATTCGCAACCAAGCGGATCTTGCCACCGGCCTTGAGGCCTTGCTGGATATCGATCCCCGGCTGCATGCCATTGCCCGCGAAGCCGGACCTTTGCCGCTCCGGTTGACGGAACCGGGTTTTGAAGGGCTGGCCTTCATCATCGTCTCGCAAATGGTTTCGCGCGCCAGTGCCGACGCCATCTGGCGGCGGCTTTGTGGGGCGATGGGAACACCCGAACCCGCCGCCTATCTGGCGCTGGGTGACGCAGTGCTTTCGCTCGGTCTCTCGCGCGCCAAGCATGCCTGCCTGAGCGGTCTGGCCTCTGCCACCCAGGCTGGAGACATTGACCTCTTGGTCATCCTCGATCAGCCGGTGGAGACAGGCATTGCGGAGTTGACCCGGCTGCGTGGCATTGGGCTGTGGACATCGGAAGTTTATCTGATGTTTTGTGGCGGTCACGCAGATGTGTTTCCGGCGGGTGATGTGGCGTTGCGGGCGGCTGTTGGGGATGGTCTTAGCCTTGCCGCGCGCCCGGACATCCGCGAAACCACCCGGATTGCACTGGCCTGGCGGCCATACCGCGCCATTGCGGCACGGTTGTTCTGGGCCTTTTATGCGGCACGTTTACGACGCGAAGCGGCGCCGGTGCCGGTCTGATGGAGAATCAGTTCACTGCTTATTTATTGGGCTTCACAATCCTGTAACAGCAAGCCTAATATAGAAGGAGCAGATGCCGAATCGATCAGGAGAACGCCTTGACGATTGCAGTTTCGCCCCAGTCCTTGCCAGCGCTTGTGCTCAACGCTGATTATAGGCCACTGAGTTATTATCCCTTGTCGTTGTGGTCCTGGCAGGACGCGATCAAGGCGGTTTTCCTTGACCGTGTGAATATCATCGCCGAATACGATCATTCGGTCTGTTCACCCAGCTTTTCCATGCGGCTTCCCAGCGTGGTCAGCCTGAAAACCTATGTGCAGCCGACACGCAACCCTGCCTTCACACGCTTCAACGTGTTTCTGCGCGACAAATTTCAGTGCCAATATTGCGGCTCGCCTGACGACCTGACCTTCGACCACGTCATTCCCCGCGCCCATGGTGGCGAAACCACCTGGCAGAATGTCGTGGCGGCCTGCTCGCCGTGTAATCTGCGCAAGGGATCGAAATTGCCGAAACAGGCCAATATGTTCCCGGCCCAAAAGCCCTATCAGCCAAGCGTGCAGGACCTGCACAACAATGGCCGGTCGTTTCCACCCAATTATCTGCATGAAAGCTGGGTGGACTATCTCTATTGGGATTCCGAGCTTCAGCCGTAAACTTTACGCCTTCATTCGCTGTGCGCCCCAGAAAGCGATGGCGGCGAGAACAAGGCTTGTCAGGACATTCCAGCCGGCCAGCGACACGCCGAAAATCCTCAGCGCTGCTTCCGTGCAGGATGGCCCCTTGAAGCTGTTGAGCTGCGCAAGGATGTCGCCGCTGCTGTTGAAGCCCGCGCCGCTGGTGGCCGAGCAGGCGCTTGGGCCCTCCCAGAAATGCCATTCAACGCCGGCATGGTAAACGCCAAGGCCAGCGCTGACGATCATGATCAGGCCGAGAAGCAGGATCAGGCTTTTCGTGACTTTGGCGGGCAGGTTGAGAGCGGCGGCGATAACCGTCACCACTCCGATTGCAGCGCCGATATAATAGGGCTTGCGCTGCAACAGGCAAAGCTCGCAGGGAATATAGCCGCCGAGATATTCAAAGGCCAAAGCCGAGCCGACGACCCCCGCCATGCCAAGGGTCAACAGGAGGGCAGGGGCAAGACCGGGTCGGGTGGAAGAAAGCGTGGTCATGATGGTTCTCCAATCCTCATCTTTCAATGGACAAGGAGGCGATAGGCGACGAACAGGGCGATCAGCACAACAGCGCCGATAGCGGCGATCATGCCGAGGCGTTTTTCAATGAAATGGCGGATCGGTTCGCCATAGCGACGCAGCAGCCATGCCAAGAGGAAGAAACGTCCGCCACGCGCGACGATGGCCGTCATGATGAACAACCAGATATCCACATGGGCGACGCCCGACAGGATGGTTACTACCTTGATCGGCGGCAGATGGGCCAGGCCGGAAGTGATCAGCAGCAGCACCACCGTCTCGTAATCAACCGACAGGCGCAACTGGTCGAAAGCATCGGCCTTGCCGTAAAACTCAAGGATTGGCCGGGCAATGCTTTCATAGGCATAGTAGCCGAGAAACCAACCGGCTATACCCCCCAGAACCGAGGTGACGGTCGCAATGGTGGCATAGCGCCAGACCTTTTCCGGCTTGGCCAGCGCCATGGGCAGGAACAGCACGTCGGCGGGCACAAGAAAGATCGAGCTTTCCACAAAGGAGATTGCCCCAAGCCAGGCTTCCGCCGATTTTCGGGCGGCAAGCGACATGGTCCAGTCGTAAAGGCGTCGCAGCATGATCGCTCCTTGGCTCGATGCAGAGTGTCTTTGCCGTTGCGGCGCAGCATTCAAGATGACGAAAGACCGAATATCTGCCGTTCCGTCAAGTCTTTAAGCGCAAAGCCCTTGGGCTGTAAATGCGGCGAAAACAGTGATATTGCCCGGATGCCTAACTTTTGCGTGAAACCGGAAATTTGTAAAAAACCCGGTTGACCGCCCCCCCTTTCTCCGTGTAGTTCGTCCTTCTACTCTACGTGCCCCTTTGGCGGAATTGGTAGACGCGCCTGACTCAAAATCAGGTTCCGAGAGGAGTGCTGGTTCGATTCCGGCAAGGGGCACCATTCCTAACTGCATAGTCAGTTAGTGCATCTATCGCTTTGAATGGCAAAGCGATTTTAGGGGTTCTAGGACCCTGTTTTCGGCAGTATCGGATACGGTCCTGGAACGCTAATTTCAGGACCGTCCGCCGAACCCCGATATGGCCGGTCTGCCATAGTTTCCAAGGGTTTGCGAGGAATGTGAGGGCTGGTTCTAGCTGATCCTCGAATTTCCCTTTCGGCTTGGCCTGATTTGCCAATTGTCCGGCAAAAACGATCTTGCTGCGTTCAAGCTCGGTGATCTTGTTCTCATAGCTGCGGATAACAGTCGCGTTGGATGCTTCCATGACGCGCGACAGCAATGTCTCTATCTGCTTTTCCACTGAGTCGATTTGGCGCTGCCCGGAGCGAATGATCTCCGCAGCCTGAGAGCTACGCTGATCCCATGCTAAGGCGAACATGGCCTTTGCGATTGTAAAGAGATTCTGTGTCGGCTGCAGCGTACGGATTACAGCGCCGATGTCCTCCTCAAGTTTGTCGCGCGGTATCGACTTACCATAGCTCTCACAGGTTTTGGTTTGGCAGAGGTAGTATGCATACGACTTGCCACGTCCCTTGCTCCAGGAAGAGCGCAACGGCACGCCGCAATCAGCGCATTCGGCCATGCCACGCAAGGCAAAATCGTCCCCGACATTCTTGCGCGATGGTGCATAGGCAACGCCGTCGCGCCGCGCTTGTACCTTTTCGAAGGTCTCAACGGTGATCAGCGGATCGTGATGGCCCTTAAGCCAGCTGATATCGTATGTCTCGCTGCAAATGTAACCGGTGTAGAGCGGCTGCGTCAGGATATCGACAACGCGCTGCTGGGTGATGACACCCTTTCGGTTGCGGGGGAATTCAGGGAAGCTTTCAAAAAACCGCCTGACTTCCGCCTGCGTTTGAAAGCGGCCCATGGCATAACCTTCGAAGGCATCACGGACGATCGTCGCCAAAGGTTCGTCGAGCACGAGCATCTTTCCCCGGCCCCTCACAGCCTGGTATTTATAGCCGATGGGCGCGCTGTGCGTCCAATAACCGGACTGCATGCGCGCTTTCATCTTCTGTGCCACCTGACGGCCATTCTGCTTGCGCTCAAGAGCACCTTGGGCGGCCATGATGGTTTCGATGAACTCGCCTTCCGGTGTCTCATCGAACTTGAAGTTCAGGCATTCGATTTGCGCGCCCCGTTTCCGGAACGCCTCGCGTAGGTCGAGATGGAATCGTGTGTCCCTCGCAAACCTCTTCAGATCGTCGAAGATAACGACAAAACGCTCGTTCGGCTGCGCATCGAGAAAGCTGAGCAGCGCGACCATGCCGGGCCGCTTCATGAAGTCGCCGCCGCCAGTAATCGTATCCGGGAAGACAGCGATGACCTGATGACCTTTAGCAGCGGCGTGTTGACGACACCGCAGTTCCTGACTGTCTAAACCTGACCCATCGTCCTGTTGAGATTTTGCCGAGACCCGGCAATATATGATGGCTTTTGGTCTTTCGTTCATGCGGCCTCCTCGCCATTTTCAGTATCCATAGCGTTGAGGATAGACTTCAGATCGAGTCCGCTGCCAGAAATTTCTTGGCTGGAATTGATCTGCCAGCCAAGATCGACGAAGGCGACGATGATCGACCAAAGGGTCTCGATCAACACGCGCTTCTGGTCGTCCGGAATATCCTGATCTTCGAGATAAGGCAGCCACTCGGTCCAATCGAAGCGCAAGGCCGGTACAGAGGGTTTGAAATGGGTTTCTGTGTCGGTCACGTTCATATCGAATTCCTTTCTGCCGTTATCTCCTTTTGCTTCGTCCCGCCCGCTATGGTTGAGAACAAAGAAAGAACATTAGGCTTTAATTCCTACGTTCGTCAAGAATAATCTGGCTATGAGCGAGACCAGGTCTTTCGGCGATGAGGTTGGCTTTCCGGTTTGCGTTGCTCTCCGTCGCGTTGTTGCAGTGTCGGCTTGTGGTAGAGTTCTTCGGCTTCCTTGCCCGCGTCATAGAGTTCGCGGCCTTCATGGGAGGCAAAGGCCGTCTTCATCATGTCCTTGGCGTCTTTTTCCGTAATGCCATGCCCGATAGCCATATCGACGGCGCCGCGATCATAAGCCTGGTAGAAGGGCATGGTCGGCTCCGTACTGATCAGTGCAATGACGAAGTGTGCTTGATCGAGGGCTTTGCTGGAGATGGTTTGCTCGATTTCGGTGTTGCGGTTCATCAGGCCTTCGCGCATCTGGTTCATGGTCTCGCCATAGCGCTCGCGGAAAATGTCGCGGATGATTGTTTCAGCTTTCAGCGTATCGAAGCGTTCGTTGCGGGCGAAGGCATGCGCGTAGTCGGAAAGCTTTTCGCGGAAGCTGCCGGATTTGTGGATTTCGCGCGCAACAATGCCGGAGATAGCCCAGGTTTCATCGAACTGGCTTTCGGTCAGGCTTTGTCCGGTTGAGCTTTGCCGAGCTTGCGTTCTGCGATCGTCTACCGTGTCGGTTTTGTCGATCATGACGAGTTTCCTTTCTCAATCCTGGCTTTGTTTCGGGATGCGGCGATCCTGGCCGGAACGTCGTTCGTCGCCGGTGCGCTGATCGCGTGCACGAAGAAATGCCTCGGCACCCGAGCCTTGTGTCTGATTGCGCTCGTGGGCGCGCGCTAATAGGTCTTCGATCTGGCGCTGTTCCTCGTCGGCGACACCTCGCAAATCGGCGTCATGCGCAAGCCGCACGTTCCGATGTGCTTGCCAAGTTATGGTGTCGTTGTCGGTTGAGGGAGCGCCAGGTGGCGCCGGGTGATCGAGCTTGGTTTGAATCCCCTCGCGATAAAGCCGCTGGCGTTCGGTTTCGACGCGAGATTTATATTCCTCATCAAAACGATCGTTCAGATCTTCCAGCTTTTGCGCAGCATTCTGTGTGATCTTGGATAGTGTCTCAAAATCATCGATGGAGGTGAGAGTCTTGAGTGCAAATGACAGCGACGCCTTCTGGAACACCTCATTCAATTGCTGGGTAATCGTATCGGGCATATTGCGCTCCCTACCGTGACCAAAATTTGCAATCGGGGACCGTGATCCGGCAGAATGGGACCATGGTGGGATTTCGGTACATTCAGGATGTCGAGGAGTGGCTTAAGCCACTCGACTACATCGCTTTTTGGGAGGCAGTCACTCCCTACGGTTTTGTTCTACTTGATCGGGATCACTACGATGGGCTGATCGCGGGCGGAAAAGTGGATGCCGCTCTGGTCCTTCATGGGCTGAAAATCTTGGCCAAGATGGAGTTTCGGACAGCGTTCGGTCTGAAGCACCGGATCATCGAGCCAACGGTCGCTCAATATTTGAAGTCCGTTCACTGACCCGTCGGCTTGAAGAATTCGACCCAGCCGCAGCGTCCCGCGTCGGCGGGAATCGTGAAGCGCCCGTAGGGACCCCAGAACGTGCAGTCGATATATATGCGTTGCGCCAGCGGATTGTACCGGTCACCATTATCGTGAAAGTCATAGCTCCAGATCATATGCGGAAGGCCATACGCGACATAAGCCGCGTAGGCTGTCAGCGGCAGCGCAAGCCAGAAAAACATGGCGATAAGTCTCATCACACGGCTCCGTCGGTTGGTGTGGTGAGTGTAATCTTGGGATCGGGAGCAAGCGGGCGGCCTTCGAGCGGATTTGGTGCCAGCAGAGAACAATACGGCGCGGTGTTTTGCTGGCCAATCTTTTTACTGAAGAAGAACCCAACTCCCTTGATGTGGCAAAGCTGCTCGTCGGCTGGCATTGCCATGAGACCCGCCGCAGAACGCCAGCGCTGCCTGCCCAGTTGCAGGTTGGTTTGCAGGCGCAGGCTTTCAGTGTCGGCACCGAGGCTGCTGGTGACGGCATGTTCCTCGCCGATCGCTTTGGAAACACGCTCTGCTTCATCGAATGAACTGAAGCCGAACCATTGCTTGACGATGGCATTTTCTTCGATCGTCTGAACCGCAAGCCTCCCGAACTTGCGCTCGATTTCTGAACGGCTCTGCCCGATCATGTGGACCTCACAGCCAAAGGCTCTGAGGGTCGTGAGGGATTCCACCAGGCTCTTCAACGGCGCATTGGTGAACTCGTCAGCGATGATACGCAGCGCTCCGGCTCCGCCATAGAGCGCATCGATGAAACCCATGATATGGAGGGCATAATAGGGGCCGAGCTTGTTGATATAAGCTTGCGGACCGACAAGGAAGATGACAGCGCCTTGGCTGATCAGATCGGCATGCGTCGTGGTCGCTTCAGCACCGGCATTGTAGAGATGCGAACCGGCGCTGAACAGCCGCACCGAGCGCTGTGCCCGTTCCAGATGCTGGGGCCAATGCTCGTGACCGACCATGCCCAGAATATTATTGGCCAGTGCTTTCAGGGCCGGATCGCCTTCGGCGGCTTCGATCGCAGCGAACTTCCGCAGTTTAACGGGATCGCTCAAAAGTGTCCATAAAGCCCCCGGAATGGCGACTTCGGGTTTTCGGGCGAGCGGCACTCTCACACCGAACTCATTAATGTTGCGCGGCCAGTCACGGAAATAAAGATTTCGGTCGTCGGGCTCCGCCGGTTCTGGAATGAGGGCGTGCAATATGTTGTCGATAGCGTAGATCAGAGCTTCGGGGTTTCGCTGCGCGGCGGCGACCGCCGAGCCGAAAGGATTGAGTGAGACACGATACGGACAATCGTGCGGCAGGACGCCCATATCGTCGAGGATCGCGACCTTCCGACCAAGTCGCGCCAGCGCGTCGGCAGCCTGCGCAGCGATTTCTCCATTCTTGGAATCGAGCACCAAAACGGCCTTGTGAGGCTCAGAGGCCGCGAAGGAGAAAAGCCATGGCATCGCGCCGCAAGTCGTCTTGCCGCCGCCATTGGCCGACAGCAGCAGGCTATGTCCCTTCGGCGCCCAGATCGGGGCGCCGCTTTCCATTGTAAGGCCGATAAGCCGATGGCCCATCGGGTCGAGCGCGTTGCCAGGCATGAGTTTTCTTTTCCTGCGACCGAAGGCCCAGATCATCGGATCATCCCCCGGTCCTTGAGGTCGCGCTCGCCTGCCATATGATCGGCGCGGGCCTTGCCGCCCTGTCGCTCGAACGTCCGAACAGCGCTGCGGCGCCTGATGATCGCGACGACCTTGAAGATCGTCGCGATCATGTGCGTTCCTCCGCCGATGAAGCAAAGGATGGCGATGGGGCCGAGGCCCCACCACTCAGGAGATGCCCACTGCCAGCACAGCCATCCGTAGAAGAGCGCCAGCATAGCCGCAATAAAACGCCCGTTGATATCGATGATCGTGCGCAGGCTTGGTTCCTTGTTGATCATGCCGGTGTCTCCTTCAGAACGAGAAGCCGCTGCCGATGATGGTCACCGGATTTGCACCGGCCTCCGTCAGGTAGGTGCGCCATTGTGGGATGAGACGCGCGGCGATCCCGTCGCCGTCGAGTGCGCTCTTGACTTGGCCCACGCCGAGAAGCTTCACATGGCAACCTTTGAGAAATGCCCCCTCTGGCTTCGGCAGACCTATCTTGCCCGCAGCTAAGGCACGGCCATCGACAGCGGCACTCGATTCCAGGCTGTCGCTAAATACCACCACAGTCGTATTGCCCGCCGCGCAAACCGGCTCCAGCGACTGGAAGAAGGCGATCAGCGATGTCGTATTCTGCGGAGCGATCTTTCCCGCGTCGACGAGGCCCGGTAAGGCGCGGAAATAGCCTCCGAACTGCGGTGCGAGCTTTTTGGCGCTCGATGCCCGGTTCTGGGTCACGGTGGCACGGATATCGATGGTGCGGCGCGCCAGACCCGCATCGCCCACCGAGGTCATCGTGAGGGTATGCGGGGGCTTGAGGACGGAGATATAATTCTCCACGAATGCGCCCGCAGCATCGGCGGAGGTCTGATCCACCAAGAATGTCGAAGAGCCGGAAACGTCCAGGCCGAAGATGGTGCGTAGCATTTCCTGCGCCATGGCAGGGATAGCCGTCAGGAAGACGAAAATGAAGCAAAATGCAGTCAGAATGCGGGTCATGGCTTTTCCTCTTAGGTTTAGGAGTGAATTCCGGTGAGAACACGCAGCAGGTTGTGAACGCGTATTTCATCAGCCTGATCGGTGAGGTGGCGGGTGAAGTCTTCTTCGGTCTTGAAGCTGGAGGAGATTGTTTCGGCTTCGGGATCAGGCATCAGTTCGGCCAGTGGATCGTTCTTATGGCGGAACTTGCGGCGTGCTGCGGCCACCTTAATTTGCACGACCTCGTATCCCGCGTGGGCGGCTTCGCGGGCGAATTTCATCTTGATGTCGTAGGGAAGCTTGCGACGGGCGGCGGCATCAGCATCGATAAGTTTCCGAAGCGCCGAAATCTTTCGCATCAGCGCTTCGATGAGGTCTGTCACCTCCCTGCCGATCGCTGGCGTCAGCGTGAGCACGCTGAAGGCCTCCAACGCTCTGCCTAGGCAAAAGCTGGCGAAATTTATCGTAATTATCATGCCGAACGAGAGGCCCAAAAAGAGCATGCTGTTCGGGATGATACCGACCCAACCAGCCACGTCGGATGTGCCGCCGCCACTGGCATCGACTTGCTGGCCGCCCAATGTTCCTGTCGGGGCTGTCGTGACCGCCGATAAGACATCCTCGGCTGCCAGCCAGGCGGAATAGCCGATCATCAGAGATACCCCGAGGGCGAATACCAGAATTCCGATGCCTGAGAGCTTCCTCAGCCACCACTTGGTAAAATGGTCGCCTTCATGGTGCATGCGGACGTGCGCCGCGCCGATTACCGTCGGCACCAGCATCGCAAAAGCTGCGCCAGAAAACTGAACGCCAAGGATTTCGATTTGTATGATGCTGAACATCATGGCCGCGAACATTGTCTCGCCCGCCACCAGCCCGGTGAACATCATGCCGAACAGCGCGAGATTGAATGCCGCTACGCGGCGGCGGTGAGAAATCATCCGGATCTCATGAGAGAGAGCGGACAGCATCATCGTTAAAGGCGCGAGACCGTTGGGTGCATTGTAGGCAACCATCAGCGCAACTCCTTGTGATTGATAATGTTGGAAAATGCGTATGGGCTGCGATTGATCGTCTGTTCGATCAGGTGCGGCACCAAACCCCGGAGCAGAGCGACGTCGGTGAAAATATCCGCGTGATATTCTGCCATCACGCGGCCCCGCTCGCGGCCCGGCTCATGGAGATAGTCGTCGAACAGGTCAGATGAGTGCGAAATGACTTCTGCCGACGGAGCGAGATTGTTGCGCCTCAACGAGTCCAGAAACACACGCTTCCATTCAGGCTCGGCATTAAAAGGTTTTGGAAGACGCGACAGATTGACGGCGTCTCGATCGGTCGGCTTGCGTTTGGGCAGCAGTTTCTTGAGGAGCCAGAACATGGCGTCTCCTTTCGAGGTTGAACGTGATTGCAGTCTGGTGGATGGGGGGCGTCGCGGTGGGCGAAGGACGGGCGGATTTTTCATCCGCACCGATAGGAGGACCGTCACCGTTGGGCGACGGTCTATGCACGTCAGTCGTCAAAGTGGATGGGATCGACGTGTCGCTTCGGTAGACCAGAGGAAGCGCACCGACCGGATAGCCGGCAGTGGCGCACCTCCAGAGCCAGAAATATCATCGTGGCTGGATAGACGAGGCGTTCCTGCAACCTGTTCCTGAAGCCGTGGGCCGCTCGCGTTCTGTAGCGCTTCACGAAATGACGGCGCTCGTCACCGACCGCTGAATCATAACGACGAACCGCTGCAGGATCGTGGGTGTCGAATGCGATCCTCTTGCCGTCGGGATCGATCAGCTTGCCGGTCCGGTGCTTGAAAAGCTCGATCCATATCAGGTCCGTAATGGAGGCGCTGCTCATCCCCAAGGCATCGAGCCGTTCCGCCTGGACGTGATTGAATTCAACGGAACGGATTTCCTGCATCGACGGTGCACGGTGATCGCAATTGCAGCGGGAAATCGGATTTGAACGACGATTCATGATCTGCTCCTCTTGGTTTGAAAGCCAAGAAAAGCAGCCACGATTTGGGAATGTTATGGAGTTGGAATGGAAAACGAGTTGGAAAATAAATCAGTCTAACTGTATGATAATAATAGGAAAAATACAACATGTTGGACTTTTCCATATCGTAAGTAGATACTTACCAAATGGATGACGTTTACAAAGAAGAATACCGGGTCAAATACACTCGGGATGCGGCGACAAAGAGGATTCTCGGTGAAGCCTGGTTCAACGCACAAGGTGAGTTGGATCGAAACGATGATCTGCCAACCCGTGTTGCATATGACGACCTTGGCCGAGTGTGTGAGATGGAGTGGTCGAGACGGAATATCACCCATCGAGAGAGCGGCCCCAGCCGCATCGAGATAAATCCAGAAAGCGGTATCGTGTGCCACGAGGTATGGTGTTTCGAGGGAGAGGTTCATCGCGCAGGAGGCGAGCCCGCTGTGATAGATCGAGATCCGGACACCGGCCAGATTACCCGTGTGGAGTTCTGGGATATGGGCACGCGGATAAGCAAAAAAAGCTTTAGGAAAAGCCCTGTACAGAATGAGCCTAACTTGGGATTGTAGCAGGCCTCATTTCGTTTTAGGGTCCGTAGATATGGTGCCGCCAACCCCGAATGTTAGTTTCTCCAAGTTTTTGGACGAGATGCAGCGTCTTTACAAAAAGCTGCCGGTCGGAGAACAGAAAAAATTCAAGAGAGCAATTTATCAGTACTTCAAACGCGCCGAGCCGGAAAAAGGCTGGCAGAGTTTGATCGAAAAAGTCATCGGGAAATCTGCGACAGTTATAAATTGGAGCGTGAAAAACGACTTGACTGAGTTGTCCCGAGGTGCGGGAGACACCGAACGCGCTATTGCTCGATATTATTACCTGCACTCTCTCACCTATGATCTCTCATTCGCTCATGCCGTCGATGCGATAATTTTCAAGAAGGACCCGAGGGGAAAAACCTATGAAGCTGTGAAAACGATATCTGTTTTTCAGCCTCAATACGCGCCGGTCGAGAAAATTGATGACACTTGGAAGTCATCAATCCATAGCTGGGAGCTTTCTTGCCAACCCAACAAACCGGCCAACTTGCGCCTTGCATCTTTAGCTATTGAGGCCACTCAATCGGCTAACACGCATGAACCGCTGGCGCTAATTGCTTCCGTCCATATAATGCCTGCATATGAAGTCGAAACCGGCATTGAGCTCAGATTTCGTTCGGTGGACATCGTCATCGAATGCGCTGATCAGTCACCCGCTTCGGATGTCAGATACCTTGAACCTTCACAGTGGTCGGCAGCTTGCAGGAATGCAAAGTTTAGTCAGGCGGGAACCAGTACGGCTCCTTATGTGACTTTATCCAACGAGGACGATGCGGGCCTTGAAGGGCAGTATAATAGCGACACCTTGTTCTGTTTCCATCCAAATCAACGGGCCGCTAAATTTGAGGCCGAACTTGGTGCAAGCGTCATATCGACAAACGCTATTTTTCCGGAAGATATGAATCTCTCATCACGAATGAAAGCAGAGATTATCAAGAGAATGCTTGCAAAAGCGGTCCTCCCCGAACCCGACGAAACGGGGCATATATCGCTGCACAAACTGAAATACGATGTTTGCGCTGTAGAGCGTGCCTTTCGATGACGTCGCTTGGTCAAATGGTCAAGTCTGTGGTCGATTCAGACACTGACGACTTTCTTGAACTGGTCAGGTTATCGGGACTCGATCCGGCGAATGATTTTCGCCATATGGACTTGCGCGGTTTCAATTTCGAAAACTGCGATCTATCTGGATTTGATTTTACGGGCTCTATAATTGATGATTTCAACTTCGTTGGTGCGAAAATTGAAAACACAATCCTCGATGAAATGCAGAAGTCGATTGTGCGGCAACAAGATTTTGCCGCCCATGATCAAACTGAAGCTATCGAAGCCGAAAATGTCCTTGACCTTGTTTCAGCAGGTGGTGTCGGCTCAACGGCTACAATTGCATATCACCTAGACAATGGCGGTGATGTCAATCAAGGCGCGCCACCAAACGGCTGGACAGCACTGATGGCGGCCTGTTTGAATGGGAAAGAGGCCGCAGCCGCGATGTTGTTAGATCGAGGCGCAGACATTAATCAATGCACGATCGACTATGGTCGCACAGCATTGATCTCGGCGTGCCGCAACGGCCGAAAAAATATAGTCGCGCTACTTCTGGAGCGAGGTGCAAACGTCAATCAGGGATTGACGGACGGCGGCTGGACGCCATTGATGTTTGCTTGCGAGATTGGCAGTGCCCAGGTTGTCGCCCTATTGTTAGAATGGGGCGCCGACGTTAACAAATGCACGAAGTATGGCTGGACCGCGCTGGATCAAGCCGAGAGAAACGAAAATGTGACTATTTCCGAAATGCTTCGCCAAGCAGGGGGGCGGAACGGCAAAAGGAAGGAGCGAAGCCCTACGGAATGATGCTATTTCTTGTTCTTGCTTCTTTTAAGAGAGAGACAGGGTAAGGCAAGGCAAGGCAAGGCAAGGCAAGCTGTGTGTCGTCCGACACCAGCATGGCAAGGGGGCTTTTGCCCCCGTTGCATCCCCGACTTCGAAACCATAAGCAATGCGCCATTCCATGGCCCAGCGTGCCGATTCTAATGGGCAGCAGCTCGATGGAATCGGCTAACAGCGTATTTCGATCCGACGAATAGCGCCGGTTGCAGATCGTGAAAAATCCGGCTGATTTAGAACGCTTCGTAGCGTTCCCAGGTCACTCCTGTCCCCTAGTTCCCCTATGAGGCTGACTGCCCAAGAGATGGCGCGTTCATCTTTCTGACCGTGACCGTCGAGTGCAGGAGTGCCCTGAGACAAGAAATGTCGTGCCGTTTTCAGGAGTTCATCCGGAAAGAGTTGGGAAATGTCCACGGGACCGTAGCGACGTGGCTCAGACATCGGTGAACGCTGCTCAAGCCCCTCCCGAATTACATCATGCAAGCAACTGATAGCGATCGCAGAAGGCATAAGCAGTAGTGCGTCCCAAGCAGCCGCGGCGGTATCTGACGCTGCCTGCGAGCGAACTTCGGCGTAAATTACGATGTCACGTAAGCGCATGAAACATCGCTGGCGGTCGTCATCCGTGGGTGTCTCTGGCAATTCGATCCCATGTCGCGCCAGGAATCTCGTCGCGAGAACGAAAACCGCGATTTCGTCCTGCCAGTGCGGATTGATTTCGGGATAATGCGCATAGCGAGCAAACAGCGTCACGTCCGAAGGGTCATCCTCGTCTGAAACTGCGGTCGCAAGCCATTTGAGAGACATCGAATGGCGAACGCTCTCTGCTTGAAAAGCGCGGGTTACCAGCCGCTTCTTTTCGATGTCCGAGAGTGCATTGATCTCCTCGCAGTATATGCCATCGAACGGGTGATCGAACTGAGCGATGTAGACCGACAACGCCTGCTGAAAAGTATGTTCTTCATCCTCACCGCCGAGCGCTTGGCGCAACTGGTCTTTTATTCCCTCTCTTGCTTCCTCTGCATCCTCGTCGAGAGCACCCAAAAGCTTCAGCGCCTCAATAATGCTGGTACTGATAAACAAATGAAAATCGTTCGGCTCAAGTTGCCGTAGCGCTTCGGTTAGAGTGGCAAGCGCAGATTCTGAGGCACGGCGTACAAAACCGGCGGCGTGCAGAATGGCAAGCTGTACGTGATATGGTTCGCGCCGGAACCTCGTGCTAATCACCTCCGCCAGTTGCTCACAGAACGATGATTCATGTCCGGCGTACAAGAAATGCCTATGCTCAACCGCAAAGTGCAATTCGCCTGAGGTTAGCTCGATCAAATGCTTGGTACGCATTACATCGCTTTGTTCAACGTCTTCCAAAAACGATTGGGCAGCTCCAACCATCAACCGGAAACTCGATTTCCAACCGGAATACAGGCCGAGATACGCAAGTCCGAAACTTAAACTTCGGAGGCCGACATTGTGCCGTCGGGCCTCATCGTCTAACCGTTTTCGCTCTGACAGGAGCCGAGCGTCCATTGCGCGGCATAATTTCAGGTAGTCCTCGACCATAACGCCATACTTCGCCGCGACACCCAAACCGCAGAATTGTGCGATCTCCTCCTTGGTATAATCGGGCAGCTCCTCCCATTCGACATTGACCTTGTCCTTGTCCTCACTCACACGAAACACTAGGCGCAGGCTCTCGATGTCGGAGAGTATCCGGGAAGCGGCTCGGGTTAAAATCTTTCGGGATGCCGATCTGGCTATTGGACCGGATTCGCCCATAGCGGATTTTGCTAGAACATCAGGGTTCGTTAAACAGCCGAGGATTTCACAGGTTGTCGTTTCGTCGTCGAGTGACGCCAGGACGTCCGGTGCTAAAGCTTCAGCAAAAGCGGTATTCAGCGTTTGCGACACTGCGCCTGTTTCTGAGCGTGCAAGTTGTGCGTAGGCCTGCGCTGCGCACCCGAATAAAAACATCTCATGGAAGAAAGAGATGCGCCCCGCACGACGATCAAGCAGGCCGGATGAAAGCAGGAGATCACACTGTTCATCGTCGAGACCGTTCGCGATCATTGCATTGTCGAAGGTCGTCTCGGTCACCGAATAGGAAAACTGACCGAAGAGCTGCAGGGCCAACGATCGCAAGGCAGCATAGCAGCTTCTTGCTTTTGCTCCCAAGCGTTTCCGAATGATCTGATCAATTAGGCTGCTTCTCGTGGCGTCGGGACCTAGCTCTCCTTGAAGTTCGGCCACCATTCTCGCTTCAAGACCGCTCCGCACCGCTGCGAGAACCTTCTTCGCGTCAGCAGACAGATGAGTCGACGGGGATGACGCGATCTTATTCTTCAGATCATCATCCGGCTCACGCACCTCGATCGATACCAGTCCTTCGAGGATGGTAGGCCGTCTGCCCTGACTGGTGACGACCAGTTGGGCTCCGTATCTCCTGGCAAGGATTTTCAATCCCCGGAGCGTCCTTTCCAAGATGGGGCCGGGCAGCTCGTTTATGCCGTCAAGAAATATGCACACACGCACGGACGTCTGCCGGATGGCTTTGAGCAACGACACTAAGGGAATATCCGCCACAAGAGCAATTTCGGTTTTAAGGGCATCAGCAAGCGATCCCGAAACATCTTTTGCCTGTACGAACAGCACTACCGTACCATCTCGCGAGAGATGTACCGCAGCCGCCTTCGCCATCAGGGATTTGCCGCATCCCGAAGGACCTGTGATGAAGGCTCCAGTACTTCCCCCACCGAGTGCCGACCTAATTGCATCACGTTCCTGATCGCTGGCAGCGATCCAGCCATCCGCCTGCGGCTGATAGTCTCTAATGAGAGCCTCTCGATACCGCCCCATGAGTTCAACCGGTGCATTATCAAATGCTTCGTTCAACGGTACTCGCCTCAGGCGTTGACGCGCAGCCCATTGCCTCCACTCCTCAAGGGACCAGGGATTGCTGTCCTCCCGCGAAAGAGCCGTAAGAAAGTCTGCCAGACTGCCAACATGCGCCTTGAAGTCTCCAGATGTAAGCTCGGAACCCTCAGGAAGATCGCCGCTGAAAACAACATACGCTTCCGGATAAAAGTTCCACGATCCACTCCCCATTGCATCGCGAAGAATATTCTTCTGCCGAAGAACCTGCTGGTAGCCGTTGGTGACGTTCGTCCAACTGCCATCGGCCTTCGCGTACTCCCACACACCATTGATACCGCCGCGTACAGCAAAGACACTTGACTTCACCTCAGTGACAACAACGCGGTTAGCGGTGATTACAACGAAGTCAAATTGACGGCCAGAAAGCTCAAAATTGGCTAACACCAGAAGTTGCTGTTCGTGTTCGGCGGAAAATCTACTCAAAGCTCTGAGAAGATTTACTTCCGAGCGGTGCGCGATTGGCTCACCTATAAAAACGTCCAAAAATTCGTCGATCTGGTGACTCATGCAATTTAGTCTAGCAAAGTTGTTGCTCCCCCGCATCATCGACGATTTGAAATGGCTTAGCCTGGACGGACATCCCAAGCTGTAGCTTTTTGCTATGAAGCGTGAGCTTCGCCTTCCAATATCTGGAACTTCACGAATGCGACCTCCGCGGCCGTCTGATCGATTTTTCCAGCGAGGGCCTTATGCGGGCTCATGCAAAGCGGTTCGGCGATAGTCAACCCAGCTTTCAGATCGTCAAATTCTCCTACGAGACGAGACCAAAGCTGATCGGCGTATTCTAGCGCGAGCAATCTGTGCTCTGCACCACCTCTGGCCGCCTCGTCTAGAGCTTGGCGCTGGCGTTGGAACGAGTCGATGATCTGAGAGAGAACCTCGTCCTCCTCAGGATGAAGCGCGACCACGCCTCGCGCCAGGAATATCCCGGAAGCTTGCAGGCAGGCTGCAAACAACTTCTCGAAATTCTGTACAAGAACGGTCGATACGAAAGGCATATTTATATGCCCACACCATTCCTCTTCGAATTGAAGGTCAGGAAGGGTCAATTCAGAGGTCGGATTCATCGCGAGTGGCGCGATAATTTTGCCATTGATTTTCGGCACGATCCTGAACATCCAATCCCTTTTGAGATATTCGCGACCGAGAGCTACCACCGCCTCAAAACCAGAGTTGTACTCGTCAAAATTTTCCACGCTAACAAGTATGGCCACCTCTTTCGCTGGCCAGAACGCCGAGTATTTATCAAATGGTCTTGTGATGCATTGAACGTGGATACCCGACTGCCGCAATGCCGATTCCAGCCCGCCCAATACCTCGGTCATACGCTGTTCTGCCGCAGTGCGTGAACGCCGAGCGGTTGTCTGAACCGCCTTTCCGAGATCAGCTCTACCGGCTACTTTTATAGCCGTCTGAACGGCGACCGGAGAGCTGTCCTCCCCGAACTCCCGCAAAATCGATGCTACATCGGCGAGACGCCGCGCCAAGGATCGCAATTGATCCATTGGAGGATTTGGTACTGTACGCCAGATCGCAGAGTTTGCATGCGAGCGGGCTTGCTCGGCGAGGTCTGTGGCAAAAGCTGCAGTGGCTTTCACACCAGATTCCGCCGTAACCTTATTCATCCGGCCCATCAGATTGCCCAGAATGCCGGTCAACAATGCGCCAAGGGTATCGCTTATCGATTCCGCGGTCGATCCGGGAGGTGACAATTCCTTGGGTCCAGCATAAGCAAGGTCGTTGACACGGCCGAGTATGTCATTCACTTCCTCTGCTAGGACCTGGGTGTCCTTGACTTGTTTTCCCTTGATCCATGTTTCGGAAAAGGTGCGAAAAGTCTTCTCCGTCCTAGCCACAAGATCTGCCATTTCACCGGCATAGCTGGTCAACGTCCCTGCCGATGATCTTGCCGTGACGATCTGATTAAAGGCCCTATTCCAGGATACGCGCGAGGGAGCGGGAATGTTCTCTCTCGGCATATTCTTTGACCAGGTCGCATAGGCACCGACGCGAATGGGCGCCCCTTCAGCATTGACTGCATCCGATGCCGCCGCCTCGGAACTGGGCGTTAAAGCGATCAAGGTGTCGCAAATATCGCAGACCGTCTTATGCGGCTCGGTCTGAAAATCTTCGGCGAGCAGAAACCAGTTTGATCTGACCGTCCTGCCATGCTTGCCAGCTTCAAAAGCCGGCTCGGTTGCCCAAGGAGTTTGACGATGGAATGCAGCCAAAAGTGCATCCTCACCACCGAATGACGCCACTAATGAAGCTGCCAGATGGGGATCGATATGATGAGCGGCAGCCAACATTGCGGACAGTTCCTTGATGTCCGGCTCGCCATCCCCGGAAATCTCCGGTGTCATCGTTATTTTTATCGGGGTGCCGCCATTGAGGGGAGCCACAGACGCAAACAGCTTTGCGGCGTCCCGGAGGCCCGTGCAGGGCGGAATCCCGACTCCCGTCGGTAACAAATCAAGGCATTCTCCTCTCAGGTCGCGTTTCCGGGCCGCACGAAAAGCCAGAATAGCTTTTTGAAAACGGTCCCAATTTTCGTTTTCAGATAGTTTTGGGATGTCGAGTTTAGGATCTGAAAACATCGCCGCAATGGACCAATTGGCCTTCGAAACGCCGTGCTCTTCCAAGACAGCTATGAATGTCCGGGCATGCTCTTCGAGACTAGCCAGTCCGAGCCCATGCAGGGTTGCCGACCAATATTCGAAATCATTCGATTGATGGAGCGTTTGCGCAATTTGTTTCAGGGCCTCCGTCACCCCCGCATCGTCCAGATCGCTGAAGAGAGAGCGGACAATCTGCGGCACCGTCTCGATTGATGCGGCTCCGAGACCTGTCCAAAGTGAATCCGACGACAGATAAACGGCTTCGTCGTGCGAAGCCTGAAGAAGGGCAGCCGAGCGGAGTGCGTGCAGGCCGCCGAGAATTCCAGGACGGCTTTCGCGGACAAGATGCTCGTCCATCAAACGCCGCAGGGCCCGGCCAACCGTCGTTGCAGGGATGCCCAGGCAATCCACCAGCCTCGCTACCTCAATCTCTCCGTTTCGGGAGAAGATTGCGGACGTGCATCTAATGATGGAAAGTTCATCTTCCCGGCCTTCACGTTCCCGCAGACGAATCTGATCTGTGACCACTTCGCTGAGACGATGGCCTTGCGTGAGAATGTGAACATATTCCAGCATCAGGCCGTTCGATTGCTCGAACGCTTCGCGCCAGTGCACCCAGCTGGTTTTCGCGTCCGCTTGCAGTTTCGTCCAGACCGTTTCGGCCAACTGCCCGTCCAGTTTCACATCAACGATGCCGATTTCAGATCGAGCCGTAAGGAGTTCGATGTTTTCGCGCCGTGCCGATGCAAAGAGATAGACGCCTGGAACAGCCCTCAAATCCTGGGAAAGGACATTCCACAAGTCAGCGTTGCTCGGGTCTAAATCATCGAATACCAATCCAATTGGATTCTGATCCGAAGGACGGCGTGAATGGACAAAGCGCATTAACGCCGCAACATCGTTGACGGTGGCCGACGAAGTGACCTGCAGCCAGCGAACTTCGCCTGCGAGTGCACTAGCCGCAAGCCAGAGCAGCGCGGACTTTCCGGCGCCGGAGGGCGCTGAGAGAACCACATGACGACGGGTGCGCAACGCCTTTACGATGCTGTTCGTTTCAGAGGGGCGCGGCACAACTAGCCCGGCCACGATGTGACCTGGCTGCACTTTGGTCCCGAGGTAGAATCCCGGCTCCTTGAGAGGTGTCGTAAAATCGACGCTTTTAAGAGTGCCGGAGAGCAGCACACCTTCGATCGCAGATGGGTCCTGGGCTAGGAGCAGTTCGTTGATACGTTTTTCAATTTCCGTCGTTGAGAGGCGGCGCCTGTTTTCGAAGGAAACATTGGCATTGTATGCGGCAGCGTCCGCAACCATTCTGTAGATGTCGCTTGCTATACCTTCCACGAGGATTTCAGCTATAGACAGTTTGCCCGAGAGTACGCTGATAACTTCGGTTTGAGGAGATTTACAGACAACAACGTCGGGCCAATCCGCTTCGAACAGCGACTCTAGTGATCTCTCGGATATGCCTTGACGACATTGTTCGAGTGCAACGACAAACCGCACGTCGGTTTGGGCAGCCGATGCAGCTTTGTCAGCCATTGCGGCCAATATCCCCCGAACTTCGCTCTCTCCAAACGAACCTTCGTTGCGCGATTTGACTTGAACCCGAATAGGTCCAGTCGGTAGTTCGATCACACAGTCCTCAAGCCCCTCTGGCACGACAAAGCCGCTGGGAGCCTGCCCGGCCCACTGTCGTAATGCTATCAAGGTGATAACAAGGTGCTGATAATGAAACCCGCGATGAGCCCAGGCACCACTGCGCGACTTCTTCCAAGCTTTAGAGAGTAGTTCTTCTGTCATGTCCTAGATTTGCATGCCTGAGCAATTGTGCAAAGAATTCACGGCCCCTTCTCCACAGCACTTGCTGTTTCTCAGCTGTGCGGTGGGGCCATATGCCCCAATTCCATAGCCTTACGGCGTTGGCCAGATGACAACGCCTTCCAGAAGTAGTGAACGCGTTCCGTTGGCATATTTCTCAAGTCGTCGACGTATCGGTCCTTTTTGAGTGTTATGACGAAGAAGCTGGGATCGTGATCAATATGGTTGGACCGCAATCGCCAGAACACAACAAAGGCCTGCTTCGGCGTGAGCTTTTTATTAGTTCGATAATATGCAAGCGCGCTAACGAGGATGCTGTTGTTTTCCGCCAGAGCCAGATTTTCGAGAGCTCGAATGCAAGACTCTAAACGCATTTTCTTGGTCAGTTTTTGAAGGAACTTGCGTGCTTCATCCACAGTGAGGCGTCGGCCGCCTTCATAAACCCCGACGTCGAATTGCAGGATGCAGTGCGAACCAACCATTAACGTGCTGTGTGTGAATTGGTTCTGGATCTCGAAGTGATATCGCAGTCCGTCTTGCTCGCAGAGCTTACACGTCTCAATAGCCTCTCCGTAGTCCTCGGTGGCGCCGGTGAAATGCCACTCGCTGAATGCGCTGGGCAACGTATCAGCGATTGAGAGAGGTAAAATATTTCGGCTGACGGATTGTGTATAAGTCACAATATTCACCCCGACGCTGATACTTTCTGTCGTCCGGAAGCTCTGAATGGATCTCCACCATCGCCCGCCAAATCGAGATGATAACGCCTTGCATCGAGCAGTTCGAGTAGCTTGGCTTCATCTGTGACACGGCACTGAAGGCGTCCGTCCTCAAGTTCCTGGAACTTAATGCCGTGCTTAGCTGCCATTGTTTCAATGAATGGCCGCTGAAACTTTGCTAGATTCGGATGTGCGGCGATAGACGCAGCGTTTCTTGCCATTCGCGGATGTCGGCTGATCTTGTCCCTAATCCGCGAAAGGTCGAGAAATGGAATTGCATCATGAATCGCCTGCACCTTAACGGCGGCGGTCGCCGCCACATGCTCCACGATCTTGGCGATCTGTTCCACAGCGCGCACATTCAGGATGAAAACATGCGGATCTGTGACGATGACATCGAATTCCTGATCCAGGCGTAATACTTCCTCTTCGATCAAGACAAGCGTATCGTCAACGAGCCGCATGAGCCGGTTGCGCGCACTAAGTGTCCCTTTCAGTCGCGTCCCTTTCTTGATCGCTACGGCGCGCCTTTGCTGGGCGTCGGTGAACTCGCAAAAATAAAATTCAACATCGTGAGCATGGTCATGGAGGTTGGTTAGATCCGCCAGCGCTCCCGCATCGAATACCGACGACAATTCAGCCATGAATTCGCCCGCGCGCGCCGCATAAATGCGGCGCGGATTTCCATAGTCTTCGGAAATATCATGCAGCTCCCAGCCGGTTGGAATACTATTGAAGATCGCGATGGTATCGCGAAAAATTTCCTTCAATGCGTCCTTGGTGGGGCCGTCGGTTGGCACAAAATGCATATTTCCGTTGCTGCGAAGACGCACTCCGAAATTTACAGAGGCTATAGCAGCCGCATCGAATTCCTGATCAATCATCTATTGCCCTATCCACCAATACGTTTCCTCCCAGTCGATAACCAGTCAATGCTTCACCTTCGGGCAAATAATGTCGACGCGATATGATCGCATAAGTAATCAACCGATCTGCATGCCGGTCTTTTTCTGTTGTTCCCAGCTTTGCCTCGACTGTGAATATCCGATAGCCCCATATTGCGAAGATCAAATTCATGTAATGAAGTCGCATGTGCCAGAATAGAAACATGATGAAGAGGAAGGCGATTGATATCGCAACGATCTCGCGAAGCCCTCCGAGATTTGCATCGAACAAAGGTATCAGCATCGCGAAAAGATAGGTTAACAGATGCTCTCGTTGATCCTTTGATGTGCAAACGCTAATTGTTTTGACGTTCTCGTTCTTTCTTGCCCGTCTGAAATACCAGTAGAGAATCAGGGTAGGGAGCAAGAAAAGTATCAGGCAGATCGGAACCCAAATAACATCCTCGACCGCCTCAACTCCCCGAATGGCCCAAAGCAGAAAAACAGGGCTCAGGCTTGACCAAACCAAGATAAAGCGAACCAGGCCAAGCCCTTCATTTACCCCCACACTCATAGATAATTCCCCCTTGCATTGAAATATAATGCAATTCTTGATTGACGCAACTTTATTACCTGAATCTATGGTGGTTACCGACAACAATGGAAGTCTTACAACCGCCCGCGTCCTGACGTCCGCGCCGGGCTCTATTCCGTCCGCGCCAAGGTTGCGGCCTCCACCGAACCCGCATGCGCGGTTTCGGCCCATCCGGGTGACGATCCCTGTCAGGGATTGAGCGGCGGCGTCTGATCCTCATCCGCCATATCGTTTGTTTGGCGCGCTGATGGCGCGCGTGAACCCTGTTTTCCAGCTTACATCGACGTCAGGGCTTGCTCCAATAGCCTCAGTCCCTCCGGCCCGCTCCATTCGGCCAGCCGCTGCGGTGGTCTGACCTCCCGTGTTGTCGAGACAAATCCGCCCACTGGGGCGGTGAGGCTTTGGCACCCTTCCTTTCGATCGATCGTCCAACCCGCTGACGCGGGCTTTTAGATTGGACGCTCGGCGCTGGCCAAGGGTTCATGCGCGGCTTTGAAGAAAAGAGCTTCGCAGGTTCAACCCTTAAGACAAGCGAGGCTTCGCCATGAAACAGGACATTTACGAGAAAATCACCACCCGCATCATTGCCGATCTGGAACGGGGCGTGCGCCCTTGGATGCAACCATGGAACGCTGAACACGCGGCGGGGCGGATCATCAGGCCTTTGCGGGCCAACGGCATCGCCTATCGCGGCATCAATACCATTATGCTCTGGTCGGAGGCTGTGGACAAAGGATATTCGGCGCCGATCTGGATGACGTTCAAACAGGCGCAAGAGCTTGGCGGGCATGTCCGGAAAGGCGAAAGCGGCAGCCTTGTCGTGTATGCCAATACGCTGCACAAAACCGAAACAGATGAGAAGAGCGGCGAAGAGGTTGAGCGCGATATTCCCTATATGAAGGGGTACACCGTCTTCAACGTCGAGCAGATCGAGGGACTACCGGAGCAATATACTCAGGTAGCGCATAGTGTGCTTGATCCCGTTCAGCGCATTGCGGCAGCAGATGCCTTCTTCGCCGCCACCGGCGCGGAAATCAGTCATGGTGGAAACCGGGCCTTCTATTCCGAAGGCGCAGACCGCATCCAGATGCCACCTTTTGAAACCTTCCAGGACGCTGAGAGCTATTATGCCACGCTGGCGCATGAGGGAACCCACTGGACCAAACACAAGAGCCGCCTTGACCGTGATTTTGGGCGCAAACGCATGGGTGATGAAGGCTATGCCCGCGAAGAGCTGGTGGCCGAACTGGGGGCGGCATTTCTTTGCGCTGATCTCGGTATCACGCCGGAAGTCCGGGAGGACCATGCCGCCTATATCGGCAACTGGCTGACCGTCCTGAAAGGCGATAAGCGAGCAATCTTCACCGCCGCCGCCCACGCGCAACGCGCTGCCGATTTCCTGCATGCGTTCAGCAAGAATACGGTGCAGGAGGACGCGCAGCAATCAGAAGCGGCATAAGGAGGCGGAGCGATGACACGCGAAAACCGTCCACCGATCCAGGACGCGCAACCATCTCGCTCCTTCCTCGTCGAATTTGAAACGAGGCTGCTATCTCCGCCTAGCCGGAGATAGTTTTTCACGGCGGTCATCAGAGCCGCCTCTGCAAAGGATGATATGCTTGCCATGAACGAACTGGTGGGGCGGTCCTCATGAATCCGCCCCATGCCGGGATAATCGCCCAATATCTCAAACGCGGCGTCGGGTTAAGGCTTTCCCTCGCCGGATAAAGATCGGTATGCCTCACTTTCGAAAAGGCCAAGGATTTGATCGAGTGGCAGATAAGAAATCACGGTTAGCTGTATCGGATTGATATCCGCTCAACGAGGGTCGCTATCAGGTCGCGTCTCTCTTCACCGTCGGGGTCGAGCATTTCTGCAATTTGCCGACCGTTCATCTTCAATACTCGCATACAAAATCCGATTATCCTGCGGTTGCTATGGATAAAGTTTTTTACGCGTATCGGTTCCATCTTCCCGCTTCTTGTTTCTAAAATTTCAGTCCCAGATTCTACCAGATAATTGGTTGGTAGCTTAGCTCAGAACTGCCTATTCGAGACAAAATCCTGACCTTATTCCCACCGAGACGCGCAGCGGCAGTCACGCGATTTAGTCGAAGCACCGTGGAGGACAGAATAGCCGTTGACGGAGTGATCATGCCGATATCTGGCGTCCGGGATGGTAACTTATGTGCGGGAGATTTCAGCTTCAAGCGTCGTCTGACTCGGCACCAAGCGGCGGGAGAACTGATAGCGGGTTACCTGTCCACCCATTAGCCAATCAATCGGATGCGTGTCTTTGTGCGCCGTGGAAAATTCGGCCGATGACGATCTCGTTCGAGCCGACCCGGTAGAGGATGATGTGTTTACCGTGCACGAACTGGTGCGTGCGGCCCTCATAAATCCGTCCCATGTTGGGATAGTCGCCCAATATCTCAAAAACGGCGTCGAGTTCGCGCAGGTATTTTTCGGCCTGTGCGTGGCCGAAAGTTTCGACGGTATAGCGATAAATATCCTTCAGGTCGCGTTCGGCGCGCTGCGTAATCCTATGACGCATGCGTGGATTCGGCGCGGGCTTCCCGAATAATGTCGTCGATCGATTTTTCACTGACGGGGCTATTAAAGCCCTCGTCAATGGCAGCCTGGATGGCTTTGCGCTTGTCGTTCGGCGAAAGCGCATCGAACCAAGCGCGCTGTTCCTTGGTCGGAGCAGCCCACGGATAGACGTCGATGCTGATGGTTTCGAGCATGTTCATGAGATTAGTATAGGCGAAGACGTCTGGAATTGCCAGAAAATTGGCGGCACCAGCGCCGCTCTGAAAACGATCAACCGCGTAATGAACGGTTGATCGCCCGCGTCAGCGACCATGGTGCTATGCCATGTTCGGCAGCGATCTGGGCCGGTTTGGCCGCCCCGGTGGCGATCCGGCGACGGGCGTCCGACAATTGGGCAGGCGTCAACTTGGGCGGACGGCCCAACCGCACGCCGCGCCTTCGCGCCGCAGCCAGCCCCTGTTTGGTCCGGCGTGAGAGCATCCGTTGCTCGAATTCAGCAAGGCCACTCATGATAGTGTAGATGAAATAGCCTTCCGGCGTCGTCGTATCAATGTTGAGGCTGGCAATGGTGAAGGCGACCCCGCGCTTGTTGAGCGCGTCGAGTTCGTTCAGCGCATCTTTGGCCGAGCGGAAGGCACGGTCCAAGTCCCAAATAACCAGCATATCCCCGGCCTCCAGCGAACGGATCGTCTGTTCGTAGATCGGGCGTTTCCGGCTGACTGCCGACAGTGTTTCGACAACATATTCGTCGCACAGGTCTTTTAGCCCATCAATCTGGCGGTCGGGGCATTGTTCGCCGGTCGAAACGCGCAGATATCCAATCTTTTTCATTAAATTCAATGCCTTAAAAAATTCATCGTGACCCGGCTTCGGCCACAGAATTGACCCTTTTCGTGAACCCTGTTTTTCGTCCCTGGCTATATTGGCTCTATACTCAAAAACCCCGAATTACCTATGCTTTGTACTATATACTACCATAAGTTAAGCCGTTATGAAAATTTCAACAAATTCCGTCGTCAATGTTGAACGGTAACTATCTGAAATACATTGCAAATGCAGCCGTTGCGCTGCCTCTTGCGGCGCTTCCGGTGAAGACCCAGGCGGCTGAATTCACGGCTGGCATCGTTGTCACGAAAATGGCGGAAGCCGACCGCTATCCCTTTATATCAGGCATTGTCGAGGGACTGGCCTATGCCCGTTACAAGAAAGACGCCGACGACACCAAGGGCATGAAATGTATCTACACCTGGTTTTATGAAACCAAAAGCCGCACGGAAGAAATACTCGAAACTTTCAAGAAATTTCCTGACTATACGGCAGGCGCTGTGATGGCGGCTATGGCGGAGAAGGAGTGCGGGGCCTGATGGAAATGACGCCGCTTCGCTCATATCGCGAGGAATTTGCCAAACGTGCCGAGTGGCGGCGTGATGACGAACTGCGTCTCGATCAAATTAAGCAAAAAGACGAAAAGGATAAGAAGGCCGAACGGGAACACAATGCCGAAGAAGAGGCAATGCTCGATATGGTGGCCGTCGTCATGGCAACGGAAACAGAGATTGCCGCATTCGAAGTGGAACTCGATGCTTACGATGCTGCAACCGTTGAAGCTCTGATGGACAATGAAGAGCGATTAACCGCAGTTCGTGAGGAACTGAAGGTTCTGCTTGATCAAGCCTATGTGCTTCCTGACGGTCGCCGCGTTTTCAAGACAGAAGACGGCACGCGCGTATTCGATGAACGCGGCGTCGAGGTGAAAGACTTTGATCCCGACATGATCGAGGATTGGCGCCCCGATTGGGAGAAATATCAGAACCCATTTGAGCGCGAATCCGACTTGGTGAAGCAGCGCGAGGACATTCTTGAGTTCCAGAAACTGCAAGACGACATTCGCGCAGAGACGCAGAATGCCAAAGAGGATGGCGGCATGAGCCGCGAGCGCCTCGAAGAGCTCAAAGCAAAACTGGCCGAAGAGGCCCCAGATGCCGTTAGGGCGAAGATGGATAGAGACGGTCCGAGACAGGATGCCGAGCTGCCAGCCACACCGAAACCGGAAACAACCTTCCGCCCCGTCGGAAAGCTGGACATGCCAGCGCTTTAGGCCCCGTTGTCGAGTTGACTAGGCAGAGTACTCAAGGCGTCACTCCTGCAAGCTTGATGACGACAACCAAAAAATGGGGTTTTTGTTCATCTCAACCGGCAATTGGGGTGAGCTATGATTCTGTCTATTATGCCAAATTGCACAGAGATATTATGGTTGGCTTGAAATAACTGTCCGCACTAAGAGCAGCGTGCCGATAAATTCTACCAATTGTTTATAGTCGACGCGGCGTTGAAGTGTCTTCTGTGGCACTATTGAATGATTATGGCTGGATAAGATTGCTTGCAAAGGGATTTTTGGTTGCATTCCTGAAGCCAAATCAGGCATAAATGGTGCATTAACCATGGCAAGAATATTCTTGCGGGTTTTCGCGCTACCGTAGTATTTTATTTCAGCGGTATGCCGGTGCGCTTGTCGGTGTGGAAGGACCCTTAACGCGAGAGAGATGTGTGGCAGATTTAGATAAAGGGACGCTCGCGGCTGAATTGCGTAGCGCCGTTAAAGAAATTCTAGATGTTTCTCACCCGTCTCGACATGATCTTGTCGATAAGATCATCGCGGAAGTTTACGCCGATGAGGTGGTGATGGAAATCCAGGCTACTGCGCACACGCGCAAACTCAGGTCCCGAACTGGGCCCACGCAACCCTAATAGGCGCATCCAAGAAGGTTAAGCCGAAAAGTATTGTTGAGGCTACGATATAAAGTAGCCATATAACAGCGCGCGTGTTTCGACAACTATCCCTTCCGACGTGGTTTCTGGTGTTCCAGTGCTTTTCAAGTTCTGTAATCCAAAAATCCGCATTTGCACTTTCGAATAAGTTTTCAATCTTTATTCTGATTTTTTCTTTATTCTGCTCCTGAGTCCATTCAATGTTGCTTGCAATAGCCTTCGCATATCCGCTTGAGGCGCGATTGTGCTCCGCAAGATATTGAATTTTCAAAAACGCATCAGCAACGCACGCCCCAACGAACGCATGCCGGTTGGGATACTCCCGCACAATCCGAGGCGTTCTAAGATCGAAAATTATATTCGCGATTAAAAAACACAATCCTGCAATATAAAGTAAGAGCATATTTGTGGGCGTTGGGAGTTCAACAGCCGTGTATCTCTCAACAAAGCGAGCCACAGTCTGATACAATGGCACGACGATTACCATTGCAGAAACAGCAAATGGGACGCCGGTTGTGCGAGTACGCCGAAGTTGGGACCAACTCGGCAGGTACCGCAAATAACGACGACGAACCCAGAACGGTATTCCCATGATGTTTCGTCTTTTAAAGTGTAGCCACAATCTTCGAAACTAATTCTGCGTCAGAGAAAGGCTGCTCCCGACTTGCCGCAAAAAAGTTATCTTCACGGTCGGTGACGACTTGTTCGATTTCGCGAGAAATAGAACGGGCCAATCCCTTAATCTTTTCCCGATCAACCTTTTGCTGTGCGAGGCGGGGCAAAACAATCTCCAGTAACTGAGTCACGTCTTTCTCAGTACGTCGCCTGAAAATTGAACGCCGCCGACTCACCGATTTCTTCGGATACTCGTAGCGAATTGTATCACTCATCGAGAATACCACTTTCCACAATGCGCCTGATAACTTCAGGATTTCCTCTGTTGCGGAATCTATTTTCAAGATTCTTCCGCTGAATTCTTTTTATCTCATCTCTCTCAATGGCTTTGGCCAGAAGCGAATTTTGGGAAACGCGCTTGTCGAAGTTCAGTTTCTTCTTCACTTCCTCGATCATTTCGACAACTTCTTCAAGCTTCATTCATTTCCCTCCGTACCCCCATTTGGTATGAGAGCATTTTTTCCTCATCACACACTATATACGTGCGTCACCCAGTTGTCGTAAATATCTGTCGGCGGAATTATTTGTATTCAGTACGCACGGCACAAAATCTGCAAACAATCTAGTCACAACACTCGATTTGGTTTCAAGATTTACGATCGTTCAAGTGAGCATGGGGTCAACCTGGCAACATATCATCGGCGTTAGATGGAGGCGTTTTCCTCGTTAAGATTGCTCAAACCTGCGCGCCCGGATGATCCGGGGGCGCGGCTCGGTATTCGCTAACGTTGACCAGTCCGGTTGGTCTTCCTGGTTGAGATAGAGGCGCAAGGTGTCCCGATGCCGTGTCATGGCGACGTAGGTCAATGGTTCATCCATGCTGCGTGATGCAAGGACGTAAGAGTGGTCAACTGTCGCACCTTGTGACTTGTGAATGGTCACAGCATAGCCGTGATCGAAATGGCGATAGCGGTCAGGGTCGATCGTGACGCGGCGCGTGGTATCACCATCGAGGCGCACGGCGATGTGGTTGGCATCCGCCGTTTCCACCGTACCAAGCATGCCGTTCTTGACGTCGAGTTCTTTATCGTTGCGGGTGAACACGATGCGATCTCCCGGAGCGAAGGCACGAGGACCGGTTTCGGTGGCAAAGATCGTGTCCCGTTCCATGTCGGCTGACAGACGCAAGGCACGCCGTATTGCCTGATTGAGCGCAAACACATCCTTGCGCCGATGCGCAAAGGCCAGTTGTGTTGACGACGGGCCACCCATTTCCCGATCCTTGATATAGTCCTCCAGCAACGCGGTAAGTGCGGCTTCTTGGCCCGCGCTTCGATGGACGCAGGCATCGGCATCATAGGCTTTGAGCGCTTCCTGAATTCGTCCTTCGGCAAGATCGCGGGAGGCATGTCTCTGCCACGCCTCTTTTTGCCGATGTATCTGTTCGAGCCTTGCGGCACCATGACTCTCTATCAGATCGCGGAAGGGTGCCCCGGCCTCGATTGGCTGTAATTGTCCGGGGTCGCCGATCAGCACCAGCTTGGCGCCAACTTTCCGCAGCTTGGTCGTGATGCGCATCATCTGCCGCGTGCCGACCATCCCGGCTTCATCGATCACCAGAACATCACCCTTGGCAATTGGCTCGTATCCATTTTTCCAACTGGTTTCCAGCGAAGCCAGCGTGCGGCTTTCAATACCAGATGCGTTGCGCAATCCTTCCGCCGCCTTGCCTGACAGTGCGGCCCCATGCACTCGTATGCCTTGGCGCGTCCAGGCATTGTGCGCGGTTTCCAGCATCACGCTCTTGCCTGATCCGGCAAGGCCGACCACGCAGGAAAACTTATCGTCGCCGAGAATCTGCCGTAGCGCCGTGCGTTGTTCGTCGCTCAGAAGAGCGCCAAAGCGATCCTGCAATCGCTTGTCCTGTTCCTGCATGGATTGTTCGATGTGATGTGCGCCGACAGCAAAGCCGCCGGATGCCGCCATCGCTTTCGCATCGGTTTCCAGCTTCTGCCCGGTGTCGCGGTAGTCGCGGGTGGTGAAATCACCGTTCTCCAATCGGACCAGTTCCGGCGAGACCAATGCCGTGTCGATCGCAGAACGCAACAGCAGGGGATCGTCGATGAATTCCGTTAGCGCTCGCTTGATGTCGAGATCGCGGAAGGATGCCTTCTTGTGTGACAGATGCATCAGGATAAGGTCGGGCTTCTCAGCCAGTTGCGCCCGCGTGAACGGTGCGGCGTCGTTCGGCAGGAGGAGCCTTTGCCGTCTGTCGGGCCGCACGGCCTCCAGGAAAATCTCATCCAGTGCCTTGGAAAGATCGAGCGCGTTTTTACGGCTCTCCAGCAACCGGCGATCGGCCAGATGTCGGTCGATCAATTCCTGCCGCTCGGCGCGGTCGCGCGTAGCACAAGCGGCAGCCTCACGCGCCAACTCGCCCAGTAACCGTTCATAGCTGCCATTCAATCGTGCCCAGGCGGCTCTGAGGCCGCGCGGCATCCGCGCTTTGCGGGCAAGAGTTTCAGCAACAAGGCGGCGCTCCTGAGCCGCAATGAGTGCATCCCGTTCTTGCCGCTGGCTTTCGACCAGGCGCTGGAGACTTTCCGCGAACTCGCGGCTGGTGGGGATGACCTTGGTTTTCGGGTCCGCCAGGGGCAGCCCTTCGAACAGCTTTACCGCATCTTCCACCGAGGGCAAATCATTGGGTTCGCCGAGCCGGGCACGCAAGTCCTTGGGCTTGACCCCGCACCAGCGGGATAAGGACCAAATCTTGCCATCGGCATCGACCGCCACGAAACCGCGTTGGTCGCCATGCGCGAGGCAATATCCCTCAGTCCAAAGCGCTGCCGCGAAGCCCGCGCGTGAATCGGATTGCTCCCAGCATTTCTTGAACAGGGCTTTGATGGCAGCCGGATCGTGTGCCGCTCGTTTTGCCTGTCCAGCCTCAGCACGGGAATAGTTGAGCGGATCACGCCGGGCATGATCCAGAAACCCTTCGGGCATCGACCAGCCATGATCACGATAGAGGGTGATCGAGATGTCCATAAGTTTGCGCTTGCTATGCGCCATGTTGATCGCCCGCATGTGGGCGGGATCGATGCGCGACCAGACACAGTGGGCATGGCGGCGACCATGTTTCTCATGGAAAATGATCGCACGCGGCTGACCGGCAAGGCCGAGCTTCGCTTCGATCCGGCCAATGGCGTCCTCGAATTCTTCCACCGTAACCTTCGCGCCCGGCGGCGGGTTTAGGGAAACGGAAAACAGGTATTTTCGGCACTGTGTCCCTTGCGCGATTGCCTCGCTTTCCGCGAAGGCTCCCGCCAGATCATCAGCAATAAAGCCTTCGACGGCATGAACAGTCACATGATCATTGTCGCGCGTGTTCAAGAGGTGCCGCGCCAATTCGGCTCCAAATCCCCGCTCATTGCCTTCGAGGATCATCGTTCTTGCCCCAACGCGGCCATCAGCAGTGTGCGCAGTGACAGGATGTAGCCATAAGCCTCTTCGATCTTCGCCCGTTCGCGATCCTCGATGACCAAAGCACCGATATTGGCCTGGTGGGCCAGTTGGTTGAGGTTGCTCGCCATTCGCGACTGCCCAAGCAGGGCAAGCGCTTCGGCTATCGCCTTTTTGTCGGCGACCGCCGAGCCTGGACGGCGCTTGCGGCGTTTCTCCTCCTTTGCGAACAGACAGGCCCGGATATAGGTGCTGAGCGTCATGGCGTCAGCCATCTCTTCCAGTTGGGCGCGTTCAGCCTCAGTCAGCCGGATAGTGACCGGAATAGTCTTTCGGCGGGGCGAAGTTGCCGGACGCACGGATTGCGAAAACTCCGCCTTTAGCGGCTTGGCCGCTTTATCGTCGCGCTTACCGCCGCTCATTGGGACGGCCCTGACCGGTGCGGGCCTCTACGGTTGCAAGAGGCTAAACTGGCGGGTTTTGCGGGTTCGTCGCCCCGCACCGCAGCCTCGAACTCTCGAAGCCTGTCAGTAATTTCCGGGGAAGCCTTGAGTTGGCTCGCCCAATTCTCTAGTTCTTCCAAGACCGAAAAGACTGGTGCGGTTTCTAGGTTGGTCCCGTCAACTGCACCATCAATATCTTTGGTGTATTGAAATCCTAGAGAGTTGGTGCGGCCCCTAACGAATTTCCCTGGAGCCGGTCTTAGGGGGCGGATGCCCCGTAACAACTTTCCCCGGCCGCATTCGTGACTTGAAACTGCAAAATCGTCTAAATCGTAAAGCCAACTGATTCAGCCCCCCAATCAGGCTCGGAAAGGTCCAGAAGCGGCCCGATGTTGCGACCGACAAACTGAACGGCAGGAAAGCCGTTTTCCAAAAGGTAGCTTGCGGCATCGTCGTCGCCGTTCAACGCCTTCCGCAACTGCCTTTCCGGAGCCCCGTCGAAGTAACCCAGCTCCAAGTCCCGTCCCTCTTGGCCGAGGTAAATCATCGATCTGACTAGGAGATCGTAAGCGGCGCGGTAAACCTTCAAAGGCGCAGTCAAAACCTGACTTTCTTCCGCCAAGCCGTTTTGTGCCAGGCTGGCGAAACCTTGTCGCACGCTGTTGGTGGGCTTGACCTCGAACCGAACGAAGTCCGAATTTCGCTTAAGCGTTTGGCCGATTGGCCGGTCGAAGGCGAGCGCTCCAAATTCTGGATCACTGAGTACGAGCGCAATTCGGAATGTGCTGACTTCGTCGTCGTCGATCTCATCGTAAACCTGTGTGACGTAAGCACCCTCGAAATAGAGGTCCTGATCGTGATTTACGATGAGCGCTTCTTCGCGACCAAAATGAATGTAGATTGTTTCATCACCAGGAAGCACCAGATTGCGCAGGCTGAACGCCGAGATGTCGTTCTTAGCTAGCTTCGGGAGCAAAGCCGATACGTCGAAGATTGAGCACTCGTCGCCGTATAAAACGGGCTCTGCTATCATTTCAAAGACATTTATCCGGCCCTTCATGTCCGCGATTTGTTCGTCGGTTGCGCCCGACACCTCAGCGGTCTGGACCCAGCGAGCCATAACGCTGCGCTGGCGGGCCAGCTTGGGATCGGACAATTGGATGTTTTTCTCAATGGCAGCTTTTGTTTGAGCGGAGCGTTCGTATCCCGCTGCCGAGATGAAAAGGATGCGTACGGGGTGTGGTAGGTAGTCCATTGGGTGTCCTCTGGCTTTTTTCCAAAGGTTTCGCCGATCACTGCAAGCGACAAACTCGCGTGACGTTCTGCGTATCAGGTGCCCCACGGAGGCAAGGAGCGTGTAACTAGAAAGTTGCACGCCGATGCTGCAACGGAATGAGTGATAGCTGCTGCTTATCATGCGGGCTCGCTTGGTGAGAAATTGGAGCGAACTGGAGCATATCGATACCCACCAAACCTTTGGCGGTGACCATGGTTTGGGCGAGGTCATGGCTTCAATTCCTACCGGCAGCATCGGTCGACACTGCTTCAGCTCCCGGATCGGTTGTCTTTTTTGGTGCGGTCCGTTAGGTTTGTCCCTATAGCACCTGCCCGTGGTCAAAAGTGCCGTTATCGCTGGCCCCGAACGAAATCATGTCCAACGTTTAGGTCGGCAGACACCTTACTTCCCAAACCCAAACCTTTGAGAGCCCCAGTGACTATGGCCCTTTGGTTTGTCGCTGTGAACGCTGCTGTGTGCCACCCGATCCGATAGTTTTGGCCAACTTCCAATTAATGTTGCTGGACGCACGGTGAGCTTCCGACCAGCATGCGTTTGTTAGCACGCTAATCTGCTCTACAACTGGGGAATGTTGTATCCCATCGACTTGCATTGGAAAGTCAGCAGCTCAAAGTTCTTGTGCGTGATGTGAAGCCGGTTAAGTTCGTCACCATCTCGCAAGACGATGTAGGTTTCACCATTTTGGCGGAGTTGAAAACGTACCTTGTCCTGCTGCCACTCGTTGAGAAGATCACCCTCTTCCTCAGAAGGGTGTTTGTTCTGCAGCAGCGGAATGCGAAACCGAGCCCTACTTTCATCGGTCATCCAATTATAAAGAATCTGCAAGTCCAGCGGTCGACGGCTGTCAGCAGCATTCACAAGCTCCGGATTCGTTTCGCCTGGGGGGAACCAAAGCGTGACCGGCATCCCCTCTCGAACCAGTGCGTCGATCAAAGGTTTGAAGTCATTATCACCGGTAAGTAGTGATGCCTGGTTGCATATTGTGCCGGAAGGTGTGGGTCAGCATGTCGACTGCGATCATGACATCCACTTTCTTCTGCTCCAATCTACCCTGGCCCTTGTTTTTCCGGCGATGAGCATCGCCCTCATAAACATGAACACCATCAACAGCGGCCGCCCGCTCCAGCAGGGTACGTTGGTCTTTAGTTCGCTCCAGGTAGACGGATTCGGCCTCGTCGCGCTCCCTGATTGGCAGGGCGTCGTAGTAGAATAGGCGATTGTATCCGATGGCCATGTTTTTAAGGTCGAACTCGAAGTGCTGTTCAAGAAAAAAACGGCGTGACAGGTTCCTCGTGTAGCCCGTCAGCGATGCTGCATCCACGAACATGTATGTGATTGTTGATGAACCAGCGTATCCGGTGTTCCAGTACATTCTCTCTCTCAGACGATACCGACAATCTTAGCAATTGGGGCCAAAAGGTATTTACAGACGGGGCTTAATCCTTTCGGGAACGTTATACGCCTGAACTGTAATCGTGATCTCCCTATTCGCATCATCCCTGTGACCGAACAGATAGGTCCAACTGGTCTCCGAGCGCCTTCTGGTCATTTTCTTAAAGTTTGGGTGGCTTGGCGTAGATTCCTCGATCTTAGCAAGAACCCCGCTGAAATCTTTGTTCCGGTTGAACACAAGAACGGCTGCCTTCGTGTCCCGCCAACTCAAATAGGAAAGGACCTGGTCCAAGGTTGAGAGATATCCCTTTTCGCCAGTCCAGAACTTGCACTCAGCAACAAAGATGTTCCTTCCGTCAACCTTGATCAGGATGTCGGACTTGCCCTCGTAATTAAAGGTTTCTGCCGTCGCGTCGCCAGCGTATTGGCCATTGAGCTGAACCAGGAAATGGGTCCGTAAACTCTCCTCATCTATTTCACGAAATGCACCCGGGCTTTGCTCCATAACCCCGACCATATTCTCCAGGACCGAGAGAATATGGTCGTAGTCGTCACCGGTGAGGATAGGCTCTGGTTTGAACGGTTCACGAGAAGCCACGGGCTTGGGGACGTTTGGCCGGATGACGCGGCGCACTGACGATGCGGCGAACGTCTGACCCGCGCCGGGGCGCTCCTTCATCTTAAATCCCAGGCCTGCGACGAGCGACTTGTCCTTGAGAAGTTTCTCTTTGCGGCGCTCAATCGCCTGTGTTGCGAGGCCTTCCAGGCTCGTGTTGTAAGATTTCGCATCGTTCGCTAGCCATCCGAGATGCTCGTTGATAGAGCTGACGACGCGGTCGATTTCCTGCCTCACCCGTTCTGCAGTTAAATCGATCCCCGTGATCGAAAATGAAACGACCCCCTCGCCGACGGCAGCCATGGGATTGTTAAAATTTCGGGTCGAAGGCTGGCTATCAAAGCCGATCTTATTGCCGGTGAACGGAATTTCCACATCGACCGCTGTACCCGCGATGTAGAATGCCTGGGACCGATCACGTATATACCTGTTATGGTCTCGGCTAATGTCGACCTGCGTCTCACGCTGATCGACAACAATATTGTCAGGGTAAATCTTCGGCACCTCGAAGGTCATATCGTTGGCGTAGTATCTCGCAAGGTCAGTGGTCGACGTATTGAGCAATTCATCGCCATTCATCCGCTCAATGGATTCCGAGAGTTGCTTTTTCCATTGCTCTTGGGTCGTGAACCAATCACCCTTGTTGAAGAGATGCTCCACTGTTCCACTTCGACGACCGCGCATTGATCCATGTCTCCCAACTCTAACCCATACATCAGTAGTATATTAGCGGAAACGCATTGGAAATGTGCATGATGGTCGAGTTATTCACAATATAATTTACAGCAGTTTCTAATCTAGATATTAATAATTTTAATATATTCTATTTATATTTATTTCAAAAATCGCGACGCTAGCCGATAAGCGACCGCTCATCCTGGGGCTTTGTAACCGATCTTCAGTTCACGCCCCGTTAGGCTTTCCTCTCGTGGGAGTGTTTCCATTGCCTCCAAGCATATGTGTGTCGAGCACAGCTTTGGCGAAGCAGATGCTATCAGACGCGGCACTCACAGTCGTCGAGATTGACCTGTAAGCCGACATTGTCGGAAGCCATATGTGAAAAGGCTGGCGAACGCCTCCGACCAAATACCGCTTGATGGTCGATTTGCTGGAACAGATTGAGAGATGTTGAACGTAAGGCCTAGTCTCCCAGAGGACCGCCACCTTTAAGGATTTCCCGAGCTTGGTCCGAGATTTTCTGCGGACGAAGTTCAACGACAAAATGGTCGTCGCCATTTCGAACGATAATTTTCCCGGCAGTTCGGACCATTTCAAAGAAGCGTTTAAGCTCCTCATCACCATCTTTGATCGTAAGGATTTTCGTCGAATTAATTTCTGTCAACACCGCTATCCTAGTGACCGGTCATTTAAGATTATTTCCTTTTGGAAAACCTTCAAGGTGAAGTTCAAGCAGCTCAGCATCTGATATCAGTTAGACCTCCACCTGCCGCTATTAATGCGACCTTCGAATTAGATTATTCGAAGTTACTTCATTCTTAAATATACCTATTTTGAGGCGATGAAAAGGGCTCTTCAATCATGGGTCGAGATAGGCAGATTCTGCCGTTTAGTCGCGTCCCAGTTAGTTTTTTGTTAGGCTTTGGTTAAGTTCTGTGAGGCGTTTGTCGCCGGTTAACGCCGCGATCTTGATGGCCGGTTACACTTTGTTAAACATATTCCCTCAGTTTCCGTGATCAGTTGCCACCGAGTGGAAGCCGATGACGAATGGATTTTTGCTCGACACCTGCGTGTTGAGCGAGACTAGCAGGAGCAGGCCGAATCCATCCGTGGTTCAATTTATTGAAACCGCGCCTAATCTTTCCATCCCTGTGGCGGCTCTCATGGAGTTTCAGTTAGGGATAACTGAACTTTGCGCTCGTGCCCCGGCAAAGGCCGTCAGATTAACGGCTTGGTATCAAGCCCTTTTGTCTGCAGGGCTGCCAATCATCGAAACATGCAAGAACGTAGCAGAAGTTTGGGGCATACTGGCTGCTGAGCCTCGGCTTAAAAATCTGATGATCGCAAGACCTGAGGCCAAGAAGCCAAGAAACGGTCAAGACCTCCATATCGCAGCGGCATCCATCGTCAGCCAGATACCTATCGCGACGTTCAATGTGAGAGACTTCCTACTCATCGATAGCTGTTATCAGCTGCCTGGGGTCTTTAATCCCCTGGAGAACAGATGGTACGCACAATCCGTTCTTAAACAATCGGAAGCACCGCCCACCGGAGCTTGCTCGCCAAGGTAAGCGCATAAAACGTCCGCTTACATTTGGTAATATTTCTCTGCTCGTCGCGATAATCGCTGAGGGGAATATTCCGAATACTCTCGACTCCTAATTGCATCCGTGCTTGTTTATGTGCGGGGCATACAGGGGGTAACATTGACTGTTTTTAGATCGCGGACCCTTGGGGTCCTGTTGTTGTCTTGCGCGTTGTCGGCGTGCACGACTTCCCAAGAAGCGTTTAAAGCCAATCCGAAATCAATCGATAAACCCACACTTTGCCGGACCTACTTGCAGAGCCAAAATCCCCGGTTCCAACAGGATATCCTGATGGAACTCAGCCGACGAAGTGTCCAGGCGTATGACTGCCCTGAGATCGTTCAGAAGCAGGATGCCGCCGCCACCGCAATAGTCGCGGTAGCGCTTATCGGGACAGCGGTCGCCGTGTGTGCGAACAATAATTGCGGTGGCGCATATGCTCCCCCTTCACGAGGGTACCGTGGCAACTGCCAATACAACTGGCAATACGATGCCGCTGGCAACAGATGCGGCAACAGAAGCGCCACGGCAAGGCCAGGTGGATACTAGGTCGACCATTGGCATTTTGGAGGCAGTGAACGGCCCTATTCAATGAGCGGACCGTTTCAACCACAAACATTTTACGGAGCCCATCGGGAGCCATTATGCCATGAGGCCGAGAAACGCGGCCACGCTGGGCAAGACGAGCCAGCTGTGGTTGAGTGACTAACAAATTTGATCTCGTGCAAGCCCGCCATGGTCCATATAGTCTAATGCTGAAGCTCAATAGTCTTTGAATGAAGCATTATGTATGCTTCCTCCTTCACCATCGAAAGCAAATACAGGATAAAAGTGAAATTAGTGTCGCTCCGGTCCTCGGAGATCAGAGATATTAGATAATTAATTTCACTTGCAACCTCTATTATAGTAGTTTTTTGCTCATCTAAATCACGCATAAGAGAGAATGCTTTCTTTTACTGAACCGATAGACTGAAGCGGATAGCGGCGAGACAAATCGCCGGTTTCGCTTGTCCTCTGGGGACTGCGGTCAAGTAGACTGCCTTCGATGCCGTATAACTGATGATGCGTGCGCAGCGCGGAAACAAGAGGCGTCGCACAAATTGGGACGACTAGGCTTTCGGCGTATACTGACGGAGCGGCCAATGGCTGAACGTTCCATCCGGTAGAAATCAGCAAATGCATTAGCTTTGGATGGGTCTCAACGATCAGCGCTTCTATTCCGGACGCCAGGCAAAACTCCAATACTCCTGTGAGAAGGATATTGGACGCAGAAATTCCGTCTATCGTAACATTTTGCTCTGCCACGCATCGTGTCCACTCGTACACGGACTCTCCGACAGGATAGGGGTTCCCAGAAGCGATCTCAGGATATACGTGTGACAGCAAATGAGGCTTCATCGTTGGCAGCAGTCGGCTGTACCCAACGACCTCTTCGTTTTTGCAAAGCACAAGATGAACGGCGTCATCGTGATCAAACTGATCGCGCTCCATGCCGTCAGGTCTTCTCAATGCGTTCCATCCAAATCGCTCGACGAAATGCTTATGTCGAAAACGCCATACATCTTCGGCTAAATCTTCGAATTGAATTTGTACCCCAGAAAAATATCTCAGCATCGTGGCCCCCTGTTATGTCAGCCACAATTCCAGAAGTTAGAAGGCCTGACGATAGGCAGAACTGCCTATTTTTAACGGATAATTCCAACACGAATTGCTTCGGCAACGAGTTGGGCGCGGTTTACGCAGTTCAGCTTACGCTGTGCGTTGTGAAGCTCATGTTGGACGGTCTTTTCAGAACGTCCGAGGATTACACCGATCTCCCAGTTTGTTTTGCCTTCAGCGCACCATTGAATTACGTCGCGTTCGTGTAGGGTGACGTTCGTTATCGATGATGTTTTATGTGATTTTCTGGTGGGCAATAATAGCCGAATTCGATTATGGGCATATATTGCGATAATCTGTAAGACGCCGCGCAGCTCCGGGGATAAGTCGATTTTCCCGCTACCAGCAAACGTCACAAGAGCTTGAAACCCTCCGGTCAAATGCAATGGCACGCAAAATCCATCGCGCATCCGAAATTCGGAGGCTTCGTTCATGAGCCTCCTGGCTTTTGGGTTGAGGGGGCGGCTTTCAAGCACTTCTGACCAAATGAAGGCATCGTCAGAAGTTTTTGCTCTGTATATGACAGGATCGACGTGGACATATTTCTCCACTACGTACCGGTCGAACCACTCTTCAGGCCAACCATTCAAAAGGACATATGGATCGATGTTCTCGTTTGGAAGAGGAATACCTGAAATAGCGAAATTTTCAAATCCAAATGCGGTTGCAACACTATTTATTTTAGACATTAGTTCACTATGATTGTTTGAATGATTTATTGAAGTAATAAAATCAAACATGAGATTGGCGGCCTGCGCGTTGCCGTTAAAATTCATAAAAAAACCCTCGCGATTATACCGGCGGCCAATTGGCCAATTTAATCAACCGGCCACAACCTATACGATATAGTCAAGATATTTTATAGTATCCACAGCAAATTTGAGGGTTTTGTATTTTTGCTAAAATTTGATCTTGAAGCGGTAGGGAAAATTCAGCTTACGCGGCTTTGCGAAGCTCCGTAAGTTTCTGGAATTCCGAAAGAATGTCAGGATAAAATTGAGCAAGAAATCGCACAACGCGAGCGTTGCTCATTACTCGTGACAAATAACCAATCGAAAGAACTAGGTCGAGGTGATCCTTTCCATAGTCGCTCTCGATTGCCTTGAATTCTCGTTCAAGAGATGCCGCCTCCTGCTCCAAACGGGCAATCTGTTCCTCATTTAAGCCCTGTATCTTCTTCTTTGGCCGGATGAGCATGGAATCTGGGGTGGCCGTAACAAGAGACTGAGCATATGTGATTGAATATTTGTTCATGGCAATCATCAACTGAGAAGCCTCGATTTGGCGCATCGGCTTCATTTTCTTCAACTCGGCAATTGTATTGAGAGGCACATGTTTTTCTTTGAGCAGATCAACTGCTTCGGGACACATGCCCTCAAGAAGGTTTCGTTTATGACGAATACTGTTGATATTGACATTCAGGGCGCGAGCCAGCCGTTCTTCAGGCACACCTTTCTCTATGGCATTCAAGATCATCTTATGTTCTTGAATCGTTGCCAGACGGCTTATTCGTCGATTGTATGTGTAAGCTTCATCTTCTGTAGCTACCAGGCACACAACCTCTTTTTCACCGCGTTTTGAAAGAACCTCAATTCGAATATGCCCATCCAGCAAGTGAAACTTGTCTGGATTACGTCGATCACGGATCACGATTGGAGGCTCAATGATTCCAATTTCCGCAATAGAGGCCGCTATCTTCGCATATTTCACTGATTTGAGTATCGATGGGCTGAGTTGCTTTAGCGGCTGTATCTCGACGATGGGAATACGAAGGCTAGTGTCTTCAAAAGAAAGGCGTACCGCGCTGGAATTCATCGTTTCCCTCCTGTCTTACTGTTGAGCCTGGATGCCAGCTCGTCAGGAAGCGACGTCAGGCCTTCTTCAAGGAGCAACGCTGAGAAACGGTCGTCGCGCAGCAATTTATCAATGGCCTGAGTTACGAAAGTCAGCCTTGCCTTCGCCGCTTCAGCCCTGCGGATCAGGATACGTTTTCTATCGACGTCGTCTTGAAACGTTTGAAGAAGCCGTTCCGATGACATCGGTCTTGGCTTTGTAATGCCATTAATCCTCAAACCTTTACCTTGCTGGCGTCTCTGCTCCACCAGTCGCTTGGCGGTCATCAGTTTCTTGCCTCGAAGCAGCTTCCGTTCGTATGCGGATTGCAAAGCGGCTTGAATGTCGTGATCTTCCGCCTCGGCAATATCAAGGGCGACGCTGAAGGGAATTTGCCCGACCTCTACCGCCCGCAACAATCTCTCTTCTCCTTGCTCCAAGAGCCGAATGACGGCGTAGACGTACTCGGTCGATAAATCAGTCATCAGGGCTATCTTGGCGACGGTATGGCCTCGCTTTTTCATCTCTCCTATATCTCGGAGGAGATCGACGGACCGATGTTGGCGTCTGGCGCAATTTTCCACCAAGCTTGCAATCAGGCAATCTTCGGCGTTTGCGCTCACCACCAGTGCAGGGACCGTTTCTTGTCCTAAGGCCTTAAACGCTTCAAGGCGACCCTGGCCGCAAACGAGGTCGTAATATGGCCCGCTGGCCTCCATACGGCGGGTAACGGTGATCGGGCGTTTAAGTCCAATCTGCCCGATATTATCGATGATTTCTTTGAACTGCTTCTTGTTTCTAAGGCGTGGATTTACAACGGTGATCCGGCTGATGGGGATCATTTCAACCTTCTGTGCGGGAATAGCAACCATTACCTCATCTCCGACAATGACCTTCTAGCGGCTAGGCCATAAAAGCTAGTCAAGGATTTGACGCGATAAGCGTCGAATGAAAGTTCGTTGAATTCGCATAGCCGCAGCACTGCATCGTGCATGTCCAGCAAGGGAAGAAGGTAGTAGTCTAGCGGGGCGGAATTTCCTTGAGCCATCCGCACTACGACCGTAATGTCAGGTGTTAGAGCAGTATCCAGTCGAACCTTCCACCGAAGTCCACCTGCCTGCGTCTCGATGCACCGTGAAACCACGACAGATGCATTAAACTCATCGTTGATGGTGAGAAGATCGTTTTCAGCTGATTGCCTGACGGCACCTCCGACGGCACGAATTCCGTCCATGATTTGTGAAATGAACGTTGGGTGCATCCGGCGCAAAGCGCGGTTGATTTCTAGATACCGATAATCGTGATCTGGAACGAAGCCGACAAGAGCATACGCCCTTAAAAGGCTTCCAAAACGAGAGGAATAGGAGCTACTCGACGGACACTCCTCTGCCTCGTCAATAATTAATCCAGAGAGATATCCCTGCTTAGCGAAGATGTCTGCGAGCTTCGCAAGCATCACTTCGTCAGAGAGCCGCTCGTCCCTGACTGCGATGATGGATCGCGCTCGCTGAAATAGTTCGTGAGAGACGATGCCAGGAAAAGCCCCATCAGATCGCACCCAGTCGCGTTCATCATTTCTAACATGATTTTGTTTGAGCTTGAAAGAAGTACGACCCCAAACATTATTTCCTATGTATTTCTCATTGATCAGAATCTGATGCACTGTTCCTCTCGTCCATGGTCGTCTGAGATCGGTCAGAATGCCCTGACTGTTGAGGTACGAAGCAATTTCTGTCTCGGTTCGTCGCTCTGTTACAAAGAGTTGGTATATTTGCTGAACAATCAAAATTTCCGGCTGCGGCCCAGGGACGAGAACCACGCGGTCAGTAGCGATACTTTTATGCTCGCCTCTTGAGAGTTCCCCTTTGGGGTTTCCATGTTGATCGATGAGTTGACGACGAAGACCGAAGCCGGGGGCTCCTCCCTGGCGATACCCGAGGCGGATCAAGTTCGCCTGACCGTTAAACACCTTGACCGATAGTTCACGGCTGTACTCGCCAGCCATAGCTCGTTTTACGGTCTTTATAATTGATGAGCCGATGCTTCCGTCGTTTTCGAACTGCTCGGCGCAATAATGGACGTGGATGCCTTTGCGTTTGCAACGTAGCTCTACTTCAGCGGCTTCATCTGGGTCCTGAAATCTGCCCCAGCGGCTCACGTCATAGACAAGAATAGCTTGAAAAGGGGCGCGCCCTTCGTCGACATCTGACAGCAACTGCTGAATTGCATCTCTCCCGACTAGCCGAAGACCACTTTTTCCTTCGTCCGCATACTGGCGAACAATCTCGTAGCCGTTTTTCTCGGCGTACCGGCGGATGGAAGTGATCTGGTTGTCAGTCGAATATTTCTGATGTTCGGTTGACATCCGAACATATGTTGCGACCGGAATTTTAGGTCGGCCCGGTGGGCTATTTTCTCCGCCGCTTTTGTTCCAATCGATAACCATCATGCATCAACAGTTCATCCTTTGGCCACGTTGGTGACCGTTATATCTCGAAAGGAGGTGCAACATGGTTCCGATTACAGGCACCCCGGTGCACCGAGCCCATGCTAAAATGCAGCGGATGTACGCCGCCTGCATCGCTACCGCTTTGAAAGGCGAACTGGGAAAGAGCGCCCGAGCCGCAAAAACGATTATGCGGTGGACAGGTGTAAGTGAGCGGACAGCGAAATACTGGCTGGCAGGCGCAAAAGCGCCAAGTGGCTGGCAGCTCATTTTACTGGCCAGGAACTCTGACGCCATTATGCAAGAGTTCCTGCGTCTAAGTAATCGCGACCTTTATAAGGTTTCGATTGAACTTGAGGCGGCTGAGGCTGCTTTGGCGCGTGCCGCAGCAATCGTGCACGCGTTGAAAGGGGGAACCCGGTGAAACAGCTTTAAGGTTACAGCGAAAAATTCCGCTGGGTTCGAAAACGCGAGCCGTCTCGCCAATGAGGGTCAGTCAGATGCGTCGTCTTTCGATAGTTTCTTATGCAGTTGAATAGCTTGAGGGCTGCGCAGAGCGGGGTCTTCACCATTCTCAACAGCGAGCACCATCCTGATGCGTTCTTCTTCGGCCATGCAACGGGCCTCTTCGTAGCCGTATTTGCTGACGTTGAATGTGCGGGTCAACTGGCGGCGGCGGCGCTTTCCCACAGGAACAGGTGTATCATCATCGAGGCCTAGTTCAATACGGGCCATCCAGCTGGCTGACTTACGGCCGCCGGTAGGTTCGATATAGTAGACGCCAGGCACGCTGCTCCCTTCGGAACGATTCTTGCGCACCAGCATGCGCATATCCTTGTTGGTCAATGGAGGCACGACCCTGAGCACCGCGTCACGATAAGCTTGTGCGACCTCCAGCGCCTGTTCCTTGCCACCGTAGGTGCCATCGCTAAACGTCATCTGAATTGTTTTTCCACCACGGGTCAGATGAACCAACCACGCATTCTGACGATGCCGGTTTGTGTCCACCCGATGGATCGCGTACATCGCCTCATCGTGGAAGCTACCTCCGTGGCCCGTATCGAACGGCATTGACGAGGCATTCTCGGAAGACTTTTTGCTTGTGCTTTTGGTCATTTCACGGCCCGGTCGAAATCCAATGGGATTTATGAACTGGAGACATTGTAGCCAGCCACTGGATGTGGCGCTGCACATGCGAAGGCATTACGGTCTCGGCAAGCGGCCCATTCACAGATCGGGATGATCAATCCGCTCCCACTCTTTGCCGTCGAACCTGAAAATATCTTTTGACGCGACAACCCATAGCACGTCTCCGACCGCTTGCGCGAAGAAAGGTCCACCATCAATGGAATTTGGATCATCTCGGCTGCGGAGGCGAGGTAGAGGCGGATCGAACTTTCCAAAGTCACCCGTTTTGGGATCATACTCGTATAGCCCCCCGGGGCGCACACTAGCGGGCATAACCAGTTTGCCGCGATAAGGCGTTATCATATGAAACAAATTGAGCTGAGTATTTAGACTGACGGGAGAAAACCCCCTTGCGTAGCTGCCGTGCAGAAGAACTCCCTCGCGCCCACATACCCATACACTGTCGGGGTTCTCGATATAGATACCAGTTAGTGCTGCCTCAGGTAGATAGACGTTAATTTCGTGAATTTTTGAACCGTCCCAGTAGCACAAGACAGGTTTTATCCCTTCTTCTCCGCACAGATATATTTCGTTTTTACTGAGCCCTTTAATGTCGTTAAAAAACAAGTTTCTTGGTTCTTCCTCTTGTATTTTCACGAGCCATTCCAAGAAACTGGGGTCTTCAGTGTTTGGGGCGTTTTCCATCAGTTTAACATGAGCATCAGGATCGAATATTACCGTATCAGTCAGCAATTCCCAACTATCGTAATTACGGCGAACATATATTTGGCCGCCACTTCCGCAGACGTATAAACGGTCTTCGATCTGGGTAAGCTTAAAAACTTTCCCGTAAAATTTGGATTCTGGATAAGCTGTGCCAGCACCTTTGATGCGTTCGACTCTATGGCTTGGTTTCGCAATATGATAAACATCACCTTCCGCTCCTAGAAGCGAGAAATGTGACGAAGGGGGAGATATCTGAGCGTCATTTATATAGGCGATGCTCTGCACGCTCAGATCAAAATCGTCAAAATACCATCGGCGATCCGACTCGTTTCTGTGTTCGTATTGGAATACCCTCGCTGCAGCTTCATAAATAGCTTCATCGTTATGTTCTTCATCCAAGACCGCAGAAACCATCAAAGTGTCAGGGGACGACGCTGCAGCACGAGTGAATGCGATCACGAGATAACTCCTTTAGGGAAGCGAGCGAATAGCGCCACTTTTAAGCGCCTTAATTGTTTCGTTTGGTAACGGGGGAAGTCGTTTTGCTCTTAGAAGCTGATTTGGATTTTTCCCCGCAAATTGCTTATTCACGGATTCTACAATTTCCTTAGCACAATCCGGCCGAACTTTTATCATTGCGGCTATGGAAATTGCTTTAACCTGGTTAAGTGTTGCAGTGTATTTCGGAGTAGACCGCTCGCCTATCATTTGTATGGTGTTGTCTGCAGCATGTCCTTGATTATGCTCGGTGCCCTCCTCGGAGGCATTCCCCAAAACACAAATGCTCATGCCGTCATCCAAACTCGGCATGTTTGGTATTCTCGCATCTGATGCTCGTCGCCGGTCGTATCGCAAAGTCCAATCCGGCACAATATGATGTGCCTGCATGCTATATTGACCGCAGATGTTTTTCATCTTGGCGTATCGATCAACCTGACATTTTTTGCGGTATTCATCCCGCTCTGTAATCCGAACAGTTTCGGACTGGGGGAGTGGAACGGCTTGAGGTTTTGGCACTGTCTGCCTTCTACGGCGGAGTTCCGCGATTGTGTCGTCGCGGGCCGAGGAGCCGCTGTCCCAAAAGGGCAAATCGTTGATCTGCTTTTGCGCGTCCGAAATTTTCTGACGCTCAAATTCATCCTGTGGAACGAAGTCCGAAAAATTGGACTTATTTGTAGGAAAGAGTAAACCAGCGGCAAAGATACCTATGCTACCCAGCACGGTCCCTGCGCTGAGAGCTGTTCCAGTTTCAGCTACACCCGCTGCGGTAGCCGTCGTCGTTGCGCCACTGGTTGCGGTGGTGGCGACGCCGCGTCCGACAGCTTCAAGAGCTTTCGCTGTCCCCGCAGTCATCAAGCCGAGAACGGTCCCACTGGGCCCACCAGCATCAGTCGCCGTCTTCTTTGGATCAGACGCATCGGCCACTTCAACAGCTCGTAGTGAGCCGGGAACAGGATCATTGTTAATGGGCGGGGCATAGGTCGAGGTGTCGCGCGCAAACAGCGCTTCACCATCGGTGTTGCCCTTGTTCATCTTGAACCGGTCGAGATGACGAATGACGTAAGAACCTTCCGCTCGAACCTGGTCTGCGTGCCAAACCGGCTCGCAGACGTCGCCGACCGTTCCAGATTTCACACCTTTTTTGACGCCGGGTTTATCGCCATGCACATGGGTCGTGCGGGACCGCATGACCATGGCCTTCTTGCCCGTGAAGCGAACTGATGGTGTGTAGCCCTCATCGTGCCCGCAGAAATCAACGATAGGATACGGCACGGCAACGACGGACGACCCGCAAGGCGTCCAACAGACGTCAGGGGACAGCGAGACGATTTTCGCTTCGTCGAGATCGCGGAGGCCTTCACGCGGTTTCTTCGTCGTCCAGGTGTCGGGATAGCCGGGCTCGCCGAGATATGTATCGCGGGGTATGCTCATGCGTCCTCCCTGGCTTGGCTGGCGGGTGGAGCAACGGACGCTTCAGAAGTGGCCTTTACGCGAACACGAGTCAGCGTCAGCGATGTTTCGCCAGCGTCTGGAAGGGGGAACCGGACCCGCCAGGTCAGCATCACGATATTCTCCGACCGCCAGTCGAAATGGACGCCATCCAGCTTGAGAACATGCCACTCATCCCGGTCTTCGCGCTGGCAGTGAACACCGCATGTCAGGCCTGGCAGGCGACCTCTTGCTTGGCCAAAACGCGGATGAAGGTGTTCGAGCTGATAGGCTTCTTCCCCGGCAAGGTGCGGTATTGCGATCAGGTCAGGATGAGCGCACTGCCAAAATCGGGGATCGAAATCGCGCGGAAGAAGCGGGTGGCGCTCGTTCACCCAAGTGTCGTCATAGGTGCCAGCATATTGCTGTCGTGATCGCCACCAGGGAGAGACAAATCCGAACCCTTGCGGCTCGTATCGCTCGCGCCAGTCCAGGCTTTGGCCGACTTCAGTGATCTGGGGCGCTGGAACAGGTCCAACATCGTGGGCCATATCCAAGTTGACAATACCGCAACCGAGCGGATTGCGGCGCTCGACGTCCACAGGAGTGTCCGTTTCTGGATCGCCCGTCCCCGGTATGGGGCCGCCAAATGCTTTCAACCAACACAGTGGCACCATGTCCGTGGGCTGGGCCTGTGTCAGTTCCCAGTCTTTGATAACCCGCCTGGGTTCCTTTGCGGAAAAACCCGCCCACTTCTCCCGAATTTTGGGCTGCCAGTAGCGCTCACCATGCACCTCAACGGTCTTGGACACGGAGCCGACGCGAAGGCTCGGTCGCCATGATATGGCAGGCTTGCCATCAGGAGCATGGGCATTTCCAAGAAAGGTGACATCGGTACCAGGCTTATCAGGCGTCAGATCGGATTGCCGCAACATGACGCTGGCATGGGGGTCGCCTTCATAGGCGTCTTCCCACTGAAAGCTCTCCTGCTGAGGGGCAATGTCAAGCATGTCATCCTGGACATGCAGGAAGGTTCCACGCATCGAGACGATGCAATCCAGATTGCCCTCGGCATCGAACTGCCGGAACGCCATAGCCGGGAATGGAAGGCGGTTGATCAGTTCCACCTGCCTCTCCTCAGTTCAGATCAATTGGGGTGCCGCGCAGCTGGAAGTGGTCCGTTGCCACGAAATTGAACGTCTTGCCCAGGATGATCACTTCGCCGTTCGACTTCATGATGAACTTGGAGTCCCCACACTCGATAACGAATTCTTCGCCGACGGCGATCTTCTTGAACTTACCAACGCTTTCAAGCGAGGTCTGTCCGACATTGGTGACCTTGCTGACGCCAATCTGCTCGGCTCGCGCCACGCCAATCGTATCGGATTTGAATGCGCCGACAATGGTGTTCATGATCCCGGGCATCGGAAAGAGACCAGCAGCGTCATCACCAACACCTGTGCCCGATCCTGCAAGAGCGGTACCAGCATCGGTACGGGGATTTGAGCCATCCACCACACCTTCGCGGGCCATCAAGCCACCCGCGCCAAGGAAGCCCAGTGCCGAGGAGGCCAATGTGGTGGCAAAGCTAGCGAAGCCCGGACCGCCACCGCCCGCAATCTGGCCAGCTTGGGCAAGAAGGCCTGCCGTGTGACCGGAAATGCCTTGAACAGCGCCCATGAGAGCGATGGCCATCGGCCCTGTGCCGCCAACGACGGTGTTTACCGAGCCGCCGATTTCATGCTTCTGGTTGCCAGCGACTTCCACGGCGCGGTTGCCACCGATGGAGGCCACTTCATGGCGGTCGATGCGCTTGGTGCGGTCATTGCGCACTCGGGTCGTCTGATCCTTCTGGGCATGGAAGAACATGTTCTCCTTGCCGTTCTCGTCCTCGAAGGTCATCTCGTTGAAGCCGCTGCCCTTGTGAGTGTTGGAGCGCAGCACCATCCGGGTCTTGTTGGCGGGAAGATCGTAAGGCACCGGGTTCTTCGGATTGGGCACGACGCCAATGACCAACGGCCGGTCTGGATCGCCATCGACGAAGGAAACCATAACTTCCATGCCAATGCGTGGAATGACCTGTGCGCCCCAGGTGCCACCGCCCCAGGCTTGATTGACACGTACCCAGCAGGTATCGCTGCCATCCTTCTTTGCACGTCGATCCCATGGATACCAGACTTTGATACGACCATACTGGTCGGTGTGGATTTCCTCACCCTCCGGACCGGCAACAATGGCAACTTGTGTTCCTTCGATGCGCGGGCGTTTGGTCAACCGGTGCGGTGTCATAGGCACGCGCGAAGGAATGGCTTCGAACTCGTTGCGGTATTCTGGCTCGTTCTCCGTTGTCTCATAGGAGCGATCCACCACCCAATGGGTGATGCTGATAATCACATGCTCTTCGTATTGATGCTCTGGATGCGGTTCCTCATAGGGCGTGAACCGGCGACCAGCTTCAAGGAAACGGACATTTGACAGGCCCGTCACCCGCTCATGATCGGCCTCCACCGCCTGCATGCGGAAGGTCTCGGCCTGTTCGGCTTCCTTCACATCGCTGATACGGGCGGGATATTCGTAAAGCTCGCGCTGCTTGGCCCCCGGCATCTGGATCAGCGACGGCGTGACGTTCAGAGGCACTGTGCTCGGCGTCTCGAAATTCCAGTCGGCACCAGCTCTCTGACCGGGCACATATGCGAATTCTCGCATCCATTCGTTGATATGGTTGCGATCCGACGAGCCTTGCGCTAATCTCACCTTGTTGACCCCCTCCGCCGAAGCAGAAGGCTGGCTCCAAGCGACTTTATGATCGCTTACTTTAAGGCGGTGAACGCCTTTTTCATGTTCGAACCAGTAAAAAATCCCGTCCTCTTCGAAACGTCGAAGTAAATAATCAAGGTCCGTCTCATTCCATTGGACGCTATACTCGCGTGAAGGTGGCATTTTGTGGATGGGAGAAGACGCTGCTGCAGGAATACCATGTTCTGCAAATAAGGTTTCCATCACCTGGAGTGACGTCATGTTCTGCCAGATGCGACAATCTGAACGGCGTGACAGAAGCCACATCTGTGGGCGGAGGGTGATTGTATAAGCACGCAATCCGCGCGTGACCGGCGGTCCCTCTGAGAGATTGGTGACCAATCCGTTGAAAGGGCGACGCACACCTTCTTCATCGAACTCGCCCTGGCGGATTTCCAGGGACACATCGACCAGTTTGCCAATCAACTCATCGGGCTTCACAGCCTCACGCTTGGCGCGGACACTGACCTTTATTTCAAAAAGGCGATTGACGCCTTCCTCGACTGTCATCCGCTCCGGCAGGAGTTGGTCCTCACCCAGTGGTGAAGACACATGCAAAACGCGGCTGGCCTGAATGAAATCTGCAGATGACAGAACGTCGTCCATAGAGTGCCTCTCCACTTATCACGTCATCAAATCTCATCAATTGCTGCGTTGAACCTGATAGGATAACGCGGGCAAGTATCTCATTTACGTCATATAAGGTCGATAATAGACTTCTATCCCAGAAGGTCAAGGTTGCAAGTCGTCGTAGAGAAGGCTTGATCGGTTGACTTGATGCTCTGAGGGGATCGGCCGAGACAGGTGGCACGGTTGCAAGAAAACCATTTCTGCACTCTCGATAACGAGCTACGGTAATTTCCTAAATTGGAGAGGGCATGGCCATGGTAAGTGGATGGGACAAATCACCAGGACCTGACAACGACTACACTGGTCCAGCGCCGACCAAACGAGACATTTTGCGGACTGTGATCCTAATTGGACTAATTGTTGTCGGTTTCACCGCCATAATCATGCTGTCACGTCAGAGTTAGTTCACAGCTGGAAATCGGACGCCCGGCGAGGCTGCGATAGCAGTAACTCGTCTTTTACGTGTGGTGGCATATGGTTGCTGATCGAAACTTGCGGCGATCAGAATGTTAAAGAAACTATCGGCACTCCTATTCCAGACATTGATGGTGGCATTCGCCGCCAGTTGTATTTTATCTTCTTCCGCGTTCGCAACCAACACGCCTTGCAGCGGCAAGAAGGGCGGCGTTGATCATTGCCAAGGATCAACATTCATATGTCGCGACGGGTCGGTGAGCGGCAGCAAAAAGTCCTGCCAGGCAGCAATGGGCGGGCTGGGCATCTTGGGGCCGGGAGCTGAAGAAATGGAACCCACCAGCTCCACCAGCTGTTCGTGTCGAACTGGATCATATTGCACCGGCCCTCGTGGCGGACATTACTGCATTACTGATGACGGATCGAAGAGCTATTTGCGGCACTGACAACGGCTGATAAACGTTGCCCAAGATGTCGTTAGAACGAGCCTGATCGAGATTCCGATTTACTCGGCTTGGTACAGTCACATGCGTTCGGGTTCAAAGCTCGATCACGAAGCCATGGCGATACCCGTTTTTGCCGCGTTCATGGCGATAACCGAGCGGGTTGCAGATCACCCGCGTGTGCCCTTCGACGTAATCTTGGAACTGATGGATGTGACCATGAATCCAGATATCAGGTCGTCCGTTTTGGATGGCATCAGTGAGATCACTGGCGAAAGCAGCGTTGGTGGCATCACCCTGATACTGTTTCAGCAATGATCGTGGAGACGGCGCATGATGCGTTAGGATGACGGTCTTGCCGGTCCAAGACTTTGTCATTTCGCCGAAGATAAATGCCTTGCTCTCTATATGCCTGGCGATGATCTCCCGGCTTGTGATGAGCTGTGGCATTCCCTCACGAATCGGAGGTGAGCCGTAGATTTCGCGGAAATCGAGCATGCTTCTGCGGCAAAAGTACACGGCGGCTTCAGCACGATCAGGAAGTGGCAACTCATCGTTGATGCCCCACGGAATCTGATAGTCGGTCCAGAGTGTCGCTCCGATGATCCTGACATGATCGATTTCGAGCGTTTCGTTTTCCAGAAGATGGATGTGGCTTTCGCCGATGGCCTTTCGCCCTTCCGACAGGGCACCGTCGATGGTGTTCCCATAATAGTCGTGGTTCCCAAGCACCACGACGACCGGCATTGTCGGAGCGATCCTCCGCTTCAGGAATTCGAGGCCGAACGCGAGGAACCCAGAAATATCGCCTGCGCAGACGCAGATGTCGGCTTGAGGGATGTCAATTTCGGCAGTCATATCGGCGTGCGTGACGTGCATGTCACTGATGATCCATGCTTTCATGGCTGTAACTTTCAAGGATGTGAGGGAAAAGGAGGCGCTGGATGCAGACGCATCGCTGGGCGCAAAAGAAGTGCGAGGCTTCAGGCCAAGGTCGCTATGCGAACGGGGGCGTCGAGCTTAGCGGCCATCTTTGCGACCTGGTCAGCAGAAATTTTCCCCTTCGCCTCCAGCTCGTCGGCAATAGCCTCCACGAGTTTCAAATGGCTGCGGATAATCTGCTTCGCCCGCTCAAATTCGGTCAGAAGTACGTCGTCAACCCAGGCGGCGACACCAGGGTCGTGAAGTCGAAGTGTTTCAAGGTCGTGGTCGCTCTTCGCCAGGCTATGACGAAGGCGATTACCCATGCCCATTCCGCTCTGTAACATCGAGGCGATACGAGTGGCTTGGGCGAGATCAGAGTTCGGGCCTGCGCCAGCTCCATCACTCACCGCCCCAAGCAGCACCTCCTCCGCAGCAATCCCCGCAAGCAATACTGCAATTCGATCCCTGTAGGTTTGGACGGTGCGGTATCCGACTTTGGGCACCTCGAAGTATGCCCCACCACCGGGTACGGTCTCACTGTCGTTGCGCGTATGATCGATGATCATCGCACCGTAGAACTTGCCATGATCAAGGGCGATGACTGCGACGGTATGGCCCGCCTCATGAACCGCTAGCGCCCGCCGCAATTCGCCTGTGATCGCCACCATTTCTGGCAACGATTTCACGATGTCAGCCATGGTCACATCACGTTTGGCCCGCCGAGCAATGCGCTTGGCGTCTCGGACGACCTTGGCGAGATCAGCCCCAGAAAACCCATTGGTGGCTGCCATCAGCCTTGGATGATGTTTTCTCGGCAGAGGTTGACCGAGTTGTTGCTGAAGGATGGCGATCCTGTCTGTCGCAGTAGGCAGGGGAATAGCAACATGTCTATTCAGTCGCCCGGGTCGCAAAATGGCAGGGTCGATACGATCCAGAGCATTGGTTGCTCCGATTACGACCACGCCTTCACGCCCGTCGAGCCCGTCCAGGTGTTCGAGAAACCCGTTCACCACTTGCGTACTGTAGTCTCTATTGTCTGCTGAGAAGGAGTTTCGGTCGCCGAAGCTATCCAACTCATCACAAAATAGAATGCAGGGTGCCGTCTTCTTCGCGTTTTCGAAGTCGCCTTTCATAGCCTTGAGAAGGTCACCAAGATGTCCCATTGACGATGAACCTCACGTCGGGTCTTGCCCGTTGTGAGAAACTCCAATGTAGTCTCCATGGAGAAACTCCCGTTCTTCATCCATGGAACGTCGATCACAGATCAGGTGACGGTGCACAATGTGGGGGCAGAACACCGGTTACAGAGGAGCACATCACCATCCACCTTCAATGCAGTCCTGACGTCCTTACTTGGCTGCGGCTTCAGCCGTCCCAGCATCGCACCGGTCGTCGGGTCTGAGAGGCACATACCGACGATTGCGCTCTGGATTGCCTTCAAAATTGGATCGTTCATTTGCGTCTGTTCCTGTCTGACCCGCAGTAGAAGTGGGTACCAAGATCGAGTGAAAAATATACAACCTCAACCCATCCTCGAATATCTACAACGGACATTGCATATCGGGCCATTTATCTATCTGTGGATCAATCGTCGAGTTCGTGAGGACAACCTCTTCTTATGCTTGCGTTATTAACACATTCCGGCAACTTTAGCGCTTAGAGCGAGGGGCAGGTATGTGGGCAGACGTCGAAACCGGTCGGGATTTCCTGAACTTCAATGTTATGGCGAGCCTTGTCTCGCAGATGATACTGGACGCCAAGGGTGAGGCGCTGAGCATCGGTATTTCTGGCGGCTGGGGCGTCGGTAAATCCTCTATGGTGAAGTTGGTCGAGGCTGACCTTAGGGTTCGACTCGACCAAGAGAAGAAGGAAAACGGCCAAATGGCGCAATCGCTTTTGTTCGTAAACTTCAACGCATGGCTTTATCAGGGGCAAGATGACGCGAAAGCCGCACTGATGGAGGAGATCGCCCAGGCTTTGACCGAGCATGCCAAGCAGCAGGAGACGAGCGTCGAAAAGGGAGTTAAGCTCCTCAGGCGTATAGACTTCTTCAGAGGCCTTCGGGTGATCGGCGAACTCGCAGTCACCGCTTACACTGGCGTACCTATTGGCGCACTCGCTCGCGCGGGAAAAGGAATTGTAGATAGCTTCACCGACGGGGACATCTCCAGTGAAGACTATGACGCTGCCACATCCGAGGTTGAAAAACACACCGACGCAGCAAGGGGGCTGTTGAAACCTAATTCAAGCCGCCAGCCAACCCCTCCTCAAATGATCCATGCGATCAGGAAAGAGTTCGAAGAGCTTTTGGCCGATTTGAATGTCACGTTGGTCGTGTTCGTAGATGATCTGGACCGGTGTCTTCCGCCAACGGTTATTGGCACCCTCGAAGCGATGCGCCTTTTCCTTTTCATGAAGCGAACAGCGTTCATTATAGCGGCCGACGACAAGATGATCAAAGAAGCCGTTCGCGTGCAATTTCAGGGCACTCGGGTCGACGATGATATTGTGGTCAGCTACTTCGACAAGCTTATCCAGATTCCACTTCGCGTGCCGCCACTCGGCACGAATGAGGTAAAGGCATACCTTATGATGCTCTTTGTCGAAAAGAGTACGATCAGTGCGGACGACGAAGAGGATAGAAAGGCGAAAGAAGGCGTTCGCATCGCAGTGAACAAGCGCCTCGCCGCCAGTTGGAGGGGTGAGGCAGTCGATGCCGAATTCGTACAGGGCTTGATGAAGAATTGCCCCGATTCTCTAAAGGCAGAGCTTGAACTGGCAGATCGCCTTGCCCGCCAGATGATCATTTCTCCGAAGGTGAACGGCAACCCACGTCTTATAAAGCGCTTCATGAATACACTGTCCATCCGCCGGAGCCTGGCGAAGGTGCAGGAAATAGCCGTTAATGATGCCGTGTTTACGAAGTTGATGCTGTTTGAACGGTTTGCTTCAGCTACTTCATTCAACTCGTTGACTGAACTGATAAGCGCTGCCCCGGACGGGAAGTCATCAACTCTCCGTGACCTAGAGGTCGATATTCGAAAGGGAGAGATAGTTGACGACAGCCGCTGGCCATCCGGCTGGAAAGAGGACGCGAAATTAATCGAGGACTGGTTGAAGCTTCCACCGGATTTGGGCGGGCTCGATCTTCGAGGTGCGCTGCACGTTGGTCGGGAGAGCGCTCCGATCATTGCGGCTGAAAATAAGCTTACCAAAAACGCAGCAGCACTTCTGGCCCAACTGCTCGCATTGAAGACTACTCCAACCGCAGCGATCAAAGGACAAATCGTCGGGGTATCTCCTGACGAACGAGGGCTGATAATGACGAGCTTGCTTGACAAGGCAAACGCGGAGACAGAATGGGGAACCCCTTCCATTCTGTATGGGCTGGCACTTGTCGCTGAAGCAGATCACGTCCAAGCTGACCGACTGACCGTATTCTTCGGGAGTGTTCCGTCTTCGGCGATCAAGGCGGGTTTGATACCACGTTTAGAAATTTCTGAATGGGGAAAAAGAGTGCTTGTAGCACTCGGGAAACGCACCGATTTGTCGTCACCGGTTTCGAAGGCAGTCAACGGTGCGCTTAAGGCGGGCAAATAATGGGCACTTCGAAGACAAGTAGCGGTCCTGGAAAAAATGTCCCTCTGGTGCCGAACTGGGTGGAACCAGATGCGCCAACGCCACAAGCACCGTCCATACCTTTGACGCAGCCTGGAGGGGGTGGAGTTCCATCCCCTTCACCAAAGCCCCCAGAAAGTCGACCTGACGGACCACCTTCCACAAAAAAACCTGATGAGACATCACCCGTTCAAGATCAGGGAAATCCAACCCCTTCTGACTTAGCTCCGGCTCGGAGATTTACATCAGCCCGTCGAGCAATCGGCAACTTCGCAAAGACAGGCGATAACGGCAGTCTCAGGAATGCACTCGGAAATTATGTGAAGAAGGGATACGGCGGGTCGGCAACGGCTACCCGTCGAATGAGTAAGTCTTCGTCAGCCGCTGTTGGGGTTTTCGATATCTTGTCGCGAGGCGATGGCACCGCCACCGCTGAAGGTGAGAAACCAGCACTCGATGTTTCGACCTTGGCGGGGCTTTCGCATAGCGAGGTTGCCGAACGGATTGCGGAGGCAGTCAATCCTGGCGACGTGTCTCTCGACGATGCTGGCGTTCGTGAAGCGATTGCCGAGGCCGTCAGTTCGGTTCTAAACGAAAACGAAAATGCTGATGTCACCAATCTACCGCCTGAGCTGGCCGAGGAGTGCTTCGTTAGGACCTTGTCCTATTCCGCCTTCAACATTCTGGTCGCCGATATTGGTGCGTCCGTCCAGCGAGCAGCCCACGGTAACGCTGTTATGGCAAATGACCGACTGAAGGAAATCAGCGATTTCGTTCGGGAAGCGTACCGGACTCAATACGAGAAAGTGAAGGCAATCGGCTCAAAAATCAGTCGCAGCGCATCAGCGAAAATCGCCCGCGACGTCACTACCCAGGTTATGGATATTTTCGAAAGCTATCTTGAATGAAGATTGCAGCGCTCCGACCCGATCAGCCATCTCCCTCCGGCATTGATCATCGCATCAGCATATTCGAAGGTGATCTTGGTGCTCTGAGCCGGACATCTGGTCACGCAGGATTGTCGGTTGCCAGCGAACTCTTCAAATGGGCAGGGCGGTCGCCATCGACAATGGCATGGGATTTTACTGCGTTGGCACTGGGTGTGGTCGGAGCTGATCGACTCGTTAATCGAGCGACGATTAGTCCGGATGGCTGGACCCGTGAGATCGATCTGACCGTCGGGGTCAGCGACCCTCATCGATGGCAAGCCCTGTCTGAAAAGATTTCGGCGATGCTCTCGTTCCTGACGGGCGACTTCTGGAATCTAGCCTTTGTTGAAGGCGGATATCATCCAGCTCCTCCCAAGAAGATCGCTGGTTCACGACCGGAAACCTGCGTGGCTCTTCTGTCAGGCGGACTGGACAGCCTTATGGGGGCCATCGATATGGAAACTAAAGGTGTCGATCTTCCAGTCTACGTATCGAATAGAGTTCGCGGTGACGTCGCCAAGCAGGAGAAATTTGCCGCCCGAACGGGCGCTGGACAGCGACTCCTCTCACTCAACGCCGACCCGAGGACTTCAGGCGTCTCCGCAGAAATCTCTCAGCGGCCCCGTTCCATTGTGTTCATCGCGTTCGGTGTTCTCGCTGCTACTCTTCTGGATAAATACGTCGCTGGTGAAACTGTCGACCTTCATACGCCAGAGAACGGGTTTATCAGTTTGAATGTGCCTCTCACGACGATGAGAAGAGGCAGCCTCAGTACGAGAACGACGCACCCTAAGTTCATCGAGATGCTCCAAAGCTTGCTCAACGAGCTTGGAATAAATGTCCGGCTATCTAACCTGTATCAGCTCAAGACTAAGGGCACGATGATGGCCGAGTGCCATAGCCAAGAGCTTCTGACCGAGCTGGCCCCGATGTCGATGAGTTGCGGTCGTGCCGGGCGCAGTTATATACCGAGAATTTGCAGGCTGCAGCACGCTTTCAAGGAGTTGCAATCTTGGACTAATAGATTGGCAGAGCCGTTTTAGGGACAACGTTTGGGCGTGTCTCCGCAGCATCAAGTGAGAATTTATCGCTTAAAAATTGCAAGAAGTGCACGTAGCACGGCCTCACAGCGCTTAGAAGCTCTACGTTAACCATATTCCCAACGCGCATTTCTCCCCCGCTAGACTCCCGGTACCAACTCTGACTATCTTCCGCCCCAGTTTCAAACACGGAGCCCCACGATGATACGCATCGTCATTCTAGGAAAGACCTTCCTCAGCTCCATCTGAAGTAAGGACACTGTGTCCTCTACCTCCGGATGGGCTGCCACCCATGTGCGCCCAGGAGGTATCTATGCGCCCATCAAAAAATGTGCTGCACCACGTGTTGGTGCGTCGCGCCATTCTGACCGAATTGCGCTCCGGTGCTGGAGCCGACATTCGCTCTCGATTTGAGGTGTTCCAGGACACCGGATCGAACGCGGACAAGGATGCAATGGTCGGGATGCGTACGTCGCGATGGTAAGCAATCCCCATTCCCCCACTCTGATTGACGGCGAACCGATGCTGTGGGTCGAACCGCTGCGCCACGAGGGTGTGCGTAACGTCACTCCCAAGCATCTGTTGAACACGAACGGTTCGTCCGTGTTCAACAATCGCGAGGTGCAGCACGAAAGCGGCACTGAGAAGAAGGTGGCCTCGTTCCTGAAGGCTCAGCCCGGTGTCGCCGAAGTGCGCTCGCAGTTCATGACAGTTGAGTATTATGACCAGGATGGTGTGCTTCACAAACACACCATCGACTACTGCGTCCGTGATACACGCGGCCGTTGGGAGGCCGTTGCGGTCAAACAGGAGAAGAAGAGGGCGGAAGTCGAGGCCGTCTTTAAGGGTATGCTGCCCGAGTATCGTGATCGTTTTCATAAACTGACGATCATGACCGAGCAGGATGTTCCTTGGTGGGTCGTGCGCAACGCCGATAGCATCTTGTTTTATCGAGAATTGCACGACGACCATCACGTTCAGACTCTGCTGGATGAGCTTCAGCAACGAGGAAAGACCAAGGTGTGCTTCTACCAGTTGTACACGCCTGGCATGGACCGTCCGTCTTGCACCACTGCTATATGGCGGCTCATCGATCTCGGGCACCTTAAACCCGAGCCGGGCCTCATCAATGAGCTGACCTGGTTCACGGTCGAAATCTAACCACCCCTTAGCCAAAAAACCATTCCGCTCCAGCCACTTCGAGCCACTTTCGGAGCACGGCGAAGCTATGTCCAAGGAGGACACTATGACCGACAACGTTGACACCAGCGGCAAGCCTGAACTGCGTCCCGTTCCGGAAAGCACACCGTCGATCCCTCTTATGACGTCGAACGACCGTTTCGTATATGAGGGCACGCCCCTCATTGCGATCTCCTACCGTGCCACGGATACCTTGTTCTTTCACGAGAACGATCCCATGGCGCACAAGCGCATCAAGCACACCGAAATCGAACTCGCCATCGATGAGGGTCGAGCGCAGTTCTACCCCGGCTTTCACACCGAGGTGGGCTCAAAAGCCTATGAGCGTTTCGGAAACAAGAACGTCAACGAGTTCAAGCCCGACGCTGTAGCTGTCGCACGCTACCACGAATTCCTCGTCTTGAAACACCGTGCCTGGTGTGTAGAGGTCGGGCAGTATGTGCCCCGCAGTCTGAAACCAGCAGCGGAAATGCCTGGCGGGCGTTCCATGGAAGAGCTGTTGCTGAATTGGACAGTCGAGTATCAGCTGCTTCAGAAGGAAGAAAACGAAGAGACCGGGAAAGTACGAAAGAAACGTGCCGGTAAGAAGACCAACGGATTTGAAGTGCCAACAGTTCGCAGCTTCAACTCTTACGTTAGCAAATATGAAAGCTGTGGCGACGATGTGCGTGCGCTCATTCCCCAGCAAAAGGGGCCGAAGCGCCGTCACCTGCAGGTCGAATGCGCCGAGAGCTATGCGATCTGGCGGCAGGCCGCTGCCGAATATGCTTCGAAACGCAAAGGACCGATGTCGAAGGCACGGAAGATCGCGAACGCTCGCATCCACGAAGCCAACAAGGCACGGACTGAAGACCAGTCCAAACTGATCTTTGTCCAGCGTAAGCGTTTTGAAAATATGATTAAGCAGCTGAGGGCCTTCGACGTTCTCGCCGCTCATGAAGGCGAGCCTTACGCACACGCAGTCTACAAGCCGAAGTTGGGTTCCTACGAGGTCGTACGTCCCGGCGAACGGGTCGAATTTGACGACTGGAACGTCGACTGCATTACCCTCACGAAGGAAACCGGTTTCTGGTTGCTCCTTCCCGAGAAATTCCAGACTATCCTTGAAAAGGCTGCCGCAGAAAAAACGCAACGCCTGTGGTTTGTCGGTGCGATTGATGCTGCGACGGGTATGCCTTTGGCGCTAAAGGCGACCCGAAAGCCTTGTGCCTCCGCCGTAGTCGAGGCCCTTGAAATGGTGATGTCGGACAAGACGCACATTTCGAACTTGGCGGGCGCAAAGACGCCTTGGACCGCTAAAGTGCGGCCGGAGAACGTATTCACTGACAACGGGACACCCTACATCGCGGACATCACGCGTGATGCATTTCTGATGAGCAGCATCTCCTTGACTCGTCCCCCCGCCGGTCAAGCATGGAAACGGCCATTTATTGAGTCGTTGTTCAAGACATTTGCAAAGGACCTGATGTCCTATTTCGATGGCCGCACTTTTTCCAACGTTGTCGAACGTCGCGATTACGATTCCGTCGCCAATGCAACCCTCATCGTCGACGAATTCATGGTGATCGTTTATCGCTGGCTTTGCGATGTGTTCATGAACACTCCCAGTGCCCGCTTGAACGGATTGACGCCCTATGAGGCGTGGGAATTGAAGAAACGCACCTATCCGATGCGCCCTGTTCCTGGTCGACACGAAAAACGTCACATCTTCGGAGTGAAGAAGGACAAGACCATCCGCAGCGAAGGCATCGTCCTTCACGGCATTCCATACAACTCCGATGAACTCCAATCGTACCGCCGCAAGCACGGTTCGAAGAAGCTCTTCCCCGTCCGTTTCCACCCTCGCGACCTGGAATCGATTTCCGTCCACACCGAGGACGGATGGTTGACGGTCGGAAATTGCATTGGAGTACCTCCGTATATTGGCCTTGAAGAATGGTACTTGGCGAAAAAGGAACTTGAACGTTTGAACGAAGAACGATCAGCGCGCTCCGCGCCCACAATGTATGACGGCATCAACTGGGTACACAGCGTCGTAGATGCTGCTGCTCTGCGTAGCGGTATCTCCCCACATATGCGCAGTGCCGAAGACATGTCTCGCGCCACTGAGAAGCTCTTCGAAGGCCGCACCATCACGAAGGCAGAAGCTGGTGAGCTGGCACTTCTGGCAACGCCTGCTCCTCAGGCAACACCTTTGCTTCAGGGGCGTCTTGAAGAGCTTCCTGCTGAAATCCTGGCCACGAAGGCCCCGAAAAAGAACAAGAACGAGCTTGAGACTACACCGTCAGCCGAACCCACAGTCGACGATCTCGCGGCTGAATTTGACGAAGACGATGAAGATTCTCAGTTCGGAGACTATGAATGATGGATAATCGTAGCGAGATGTCCATCGAAGACCGCAAGCTCTACATCGAGCAACAATACATCTTACAGCCAAAGGACCGAGAGCTGGAGGGCCTCATGACGCGGTTCACGGAAAATGCGGAACGCGCGCTGAAAGGAGGTGGCTCCAAGATGCCAATTCTTTTCGTCATTGGGGAATCTAATACTGGAAAAAGTCATGCTCTCAAGCGCCTTTTTTCAACGATGGATGCGTTCCAGCCCCGTATCGATGTCAACGGCAAGGTGCGGAGGCGCTTATTGAGTATGGATTGCGAGAGCGATTGCTCACCGAAAGCATTGGCTGAAGCCATCCTCGACAAGTGGAATATTACGGTTGGAGGTAGACCGAACGCCCCCACACTGTGGAGAATGGTGAAACGGCAATTGCGTGATCAAGAGATTCTCTACCTTCACCTCGATGAGATGCAACATGTAACTGTCGGTGATACCGACCTCGCGATTGGTAAGGTGCAGGATGCCGTTAAGAGTCTCACGCAAATTGATGGCTGGCCGCTGCACTTAATTGTTTCAGGGATGCCGGGCGTCGTAGACTTCCTGGAAAGCAAAGAGGTCAAGAACCGGTCTCAGGTGCAGTACCTTGATCTGATGGAGGTGCGGGCAAGAACGGTGACTGCGATGGAGAAGGTCGTGGCAATGATCGTTTGCGACCACGCTGGCCGCCGTTGTGGATGGTCCAACGAAGATGAGGTCCCTGGACGACTGATCGTCGCAGCAGGGGGAGAGTTTGCAACTTTGATTCTCCTTGTCCGCGAAGCTTGCTTCAGGGCTCTGGATCAGAAGAAAGAGGCGGTCACCATGGACGACTTGGCGATGGTTTACAAAGCCCGGAATGCCAATCTGAAGCGGGATAATCCATTCACGACGGATGATTGGAAATCGATAGTTCGAGCGAATTCTACCTCTCATATCGGTGTCGGTTCTGTTCGTGGGAGGCGTAAATGAGTGTTACCCGACGTCTCCCGACCTGCGTGCTGTTTCACAAGGACGAAACGCCAGAAAGTCTGATGGCACGAACCGCACGAGCCAACAGTTTCTATTCTCTCGCAGAATTCTGCGGGTTCACCGGTGTACCTCGCGCCGCAATCGCCACCATGAACGAAAAGCATCTGGATCAGCTCGTAGATTGGACCGGTGTCGGGTCTGCTGACTTGATGAGATTCGCTAGCCGTTCGGCATCGGTAGTTGAGTTTGGCTCTGATCGCGTCAGAAAAACGCAACTGCGGGGCAGCAGCAGTAGATACTGCCCTCATTGCTTTGCACATGATCTGGAACAAGGTACCGATCAGCCTAACACCCGCATCTATATGCGGGCAACGTGGCGCTTTAACATGATCTCGGACTGCCCAGACCACGGTGTACGCCTTGCTGAGCTTCCAGGGGATTTCGACCTGCTAGACCTCCGCGATTTCGTGGCAACAACCAAGCCTGAGCAAGAAGAGAGTAATCCCTCACTTCACAGCAAATACTTTGCTGACCGTTTGCTTGGACGGACAAACGGATCATATCTCGATAGCTTGCCACTCTACGTCGCTGCGGAACTTTGTTCGGTTTTGGGTGCGCTCAAGCAGAAAATGGTGGATAACAAAATTTCTGAGCATGTCCCGCTCGGAATGGCGAACCCTGAGTGCCTTGCTCCAGGTTACAGCATCGCGTGCGAGGGGCGGGAAGCAATTTGGAAGTTCTTGACCGCTTACGTCGTGAAAGTCATTGGTCGCGCGACTAAGTACCCCATGGTGTTCTCACTGCCCCTTCGGTGGTTGCGCGACGAAGCAGCGGACGGGGATTTTGGCCCCGTTAGGGCAATTTTTCAGGAACACGCTGAGTGCCATCTTCCCATGGCACCAGGTGAATCATTCCTGGAGCCCGTTTCGAAAAGACGTGTCCATACAACCTATACTGCTGCCAAAGAGTACGGGATTTCGGAAGGGCGGATCAAAGACATTTTGATCAATCAAGACGACGGAAAGAGCGTGATCGCCACGTTCAAGGGCCGGGGCGTCGTATTCCACCGAGATGAGGCGCATCCACTTTTGGAAGCCGCCTCGCAGCAGTTGACGACGAAACAAGCTGCAGAGCGTCTCGGGTGCGCGATGACTCAGATGGAAGCGCTACTCAATAGTGGAATGCTGCCCT
>NZ_LMVL02000006.1 GCF_001541345.2 Gillisella vitis
GTTTCTCGAGAGAATTTTCACAAAGGAGACAAGCTTACTGAATTTCACATCCCATCCCGCCGGGCTGAGATTTATGATCAAATAAAGCAATCGATCCCAATGGTCGGGATTATCGGAGTTGAGGTAAGCTAAGCCACGCCATTCCTCGGGCTGTGCCTTCATATTCTCAGCGACCCGCATGATGAAATCTGAGTCACTGTTTTGCAGCACATTGCTCTTGCTCAAGCGCGCAAATTCCTCAGGTCCAAGGATGTTGCCCATCGTGCTCTTGTACTCAACGATTTTCTGGACCTGTTCGTGCGTCAGGGATTCACGGTGCAATTCCTCATCAATGTGGGGTCAGAACAAGAGCAGTTCGAAATCGTACGCTAAGCCCGAACGAAGCGTGAACAATGCCATAGCTCGGGTTTTAGGCATTCGATCTCTGTGGATTGCCATCGACATGCGCCAGTTTTGATTTCGCTGTCCGGCCCGACTCGACGACGCTCAGCGCAGATTGGTCATGGATGGAGTCAGGCAATGGCAAAGCGCAAGCTTCTCAAAGATCAAGATCGTCGAAAGCTTATCGACATACCAGTCGACGAGGACAGCCTGATCCGACACTATTCGTTGTCATTGGCGGATCGCCTGGAGATCGAACTGCGGAGACGTAATCACAACCGGCTCGGCTTTGCCATTCAGCTATGTCTGATGCGATACCCGGGTCGAGTGCTGGGGGCAGAAGAAATTCCGCCACGCGCCATGCTGAGATTTGTTGCTGATCAGATCGGCGCCGCCCCGGAAGCATTTTCGCTCTATGCACGCCGTGAAGAAACCCGTCGGGATCACACAGCACGGCTAATGATGTATCTGGATACGAGAAGCGCGACGCTACAAGATCGCCGCGCCGCGTTGTTGGTGGCAATTCATGCGTCGACCACGTCCGACGACGGTGCTGCGATAGTCAGTTCAGTTGTCGCCGCGTTTCGTGAACGCGGCGCTCTTCTACCGGCGATCGACACGATCGAACGGATTGGCCTTGCCGGCCGTGCGATAGCTCGCCGTTGGGCAGAGACAACTCTGATTAAAGACATCCCGCTCGATACGTTCCGATCATTGGACCGGCTGTTAGAAGTGGACCCGTCGATCGGCCAGACGCGCTTCCATTGGCTACGCTCAGCGCCAGAAGCACCAAGTGCGTCGAATCTGGTCGGGCTGACAGAGCGGATAGCCTTTCTGCGGCGGCTGGAGATCGATCCGACGTTACAGGCGCGCATATCAGCAGGACGGTGGGACCAGATGATCCGGGAGGGTAACGCAACCCCGGCCTGGCTTGCCAACGACTTCAATGCCAGCCGTCGCCACGCTCTGATTGTGGCTCAAGTCATCAAGCTTTGCCAGAAGCTCACGGACGATGCGGTGACGATGTTCATCAAACTAATGGGTAAGTTGTTCTCGCAAGCCAACAACCGAAAGAAGCAGCGGCAAATGGACTGCAGAGCGAACACCGCCAAAGCGCTGCGCATGTTCCTCGATACCATCTCCGCGCTGCAGTCCGCCAACGACCATGGTCGGAATGCATTGGCTGTTCTCGACCAAAGAGTCGGCTGGGACCGACTGCTTCGGATGAAACCTGAACTGGAGTCGATGGTCGACGACAACGAGGCGCCGTCGTTGACCGTAGCAGCCGAGCAATATGCGACCGTCCACAAATACACTGGTGCATTCCTTCAGAAGCTGCCTCAAAAAGAAGTGGGTGATTTCAACAGGTTATGATTCCTTCGGATTTGCAAAGATTCGATGGAGTTCACGATGGCCTGGACTGAAATCACCCGTCGGCAATATGCCCGGCGAACGGCACGCTACGCAAGTGACATGACAGATCGGGAATGGCTTTTGATGGAGCCTTTTCTGCCGATGCCCCGCCGCTTGGGCCGCCCCCGCACCACTGATTTGCGCGAGGTCGTCGACGCTCTGCTTTACATCGCCACGACTGGTTGCCAGTGGCGCATGCTGCCGAAGGATTTCCCGCCCTGTTCGACCGTCCAGCGTTATTTCTATGAATGGCGCGCGCTGGGACTTTGGGCGCGCGTCAACCATCATCTGGTGATGGAGGCCCGCGAGCTGGAGGGCAGAGAGGCAAGTCCGACGGCCGGTGTGATCGATAGCCAGAGCGTGAAAACCACGGAAAGCGGTGGCATACGAGGCTATGATGCGGGCAAGAAAACTAAAGGGCGCAAGCGCCATATCATCGTCGATACGCTTGGTCTGATGGTCGGTCTCATGGTTCACAGCGCCGACATCCAGGATCGCGATGGCGCTCCCGATCTCCTTAAATCCATCCGCCACAGGTGGCCATGGTTGCTACACGTCTTCGCCGATGGTGGTTACGCGGGCAACAAGTTGAAGCAACGGCTGAAGAAGATCGGGCGCTGGACGATTGAGATCATCAAGCGATCAGACAAGGCGAAAGGCTTCGAGGTTCTACCGCGTCGCTGGGTGGTCGAGCGGACCTTCGCCTGGCTCGGTAGATGCCGAAGATTGGCCAAGGACGTCGAACGCTCCATCGCATCAGCCGAGGCATGGATCATGATCGCCCACATTCGCCTGATAACCAGACGGCTCGCAAGGTATCGATATCGTTGAGGACTTTTCGAGTCCGACTCTCAGGCATTCACGTTCCGCTCGGCGCGTCGCCACGATCCACTTTTAGCGGCAATTGGACTGCTTAAACGGCTTTATGCCGAAAAGCGGCGGCCACTCCCTGATCGCGTCCCGCTCACCCACCTTAGCCAAACTGAGCGCCGGCTCATCTTCGAACGGGAAAAACCCGATCGCCGTCTCTACGAGATCGCAACGCTCGCTTCTTTGCGAGACCGGCTTCGATCTGCGGAGATCTGGGTCGATGGCAGCCGATCTTTCCGGCCCATTGATGAGCATCTGATGCCGCGAACAACATTCATCACGATGAAGGAAGAAGATCGTCTCGGTTTGGGGGTCCAGAGCGACGGCGCGCAGTGGCTTGCCGAAGCGAGTCAGATGCTCGAGTTCAACCTGCAGCGTCTGGCGCACAGGGCACGATCCGGAAAGCTCGAAGGAGTTCGTCTTGAAGCCGGAACCTTGATAATCACACCAACTGCCAGCGAAATCCCTGTGGCCGCGGAGGCACTGAATGCCGAGATCAGCGATATGTATCCGTTGGTCGAGGTTCCCGACCTGTTAAGGGAAGTGCATGAATGGACCGGCTTTGCGGATCACTTCACGCATGTTCGGACCGGCGACGTCCCAAAAAATGTTTCTGCAATGCTCGCTGGTGTACTGGCCGATGCTACGAACCTTGGCCCCAAACGAATGGCGGGTGCCTCCAAGGGGATTAGCGCTCACCAGATTGGGTGGATGCGCACATTCCACGCCCGATCGGAGACATACCGCACGGCTCAAGCGTGCATCACCGATGCCCACACCCAGCATCCGCATTCGCGCCTTTGGGGCAATGGCACGACGTCATCGTCCGATGGCCAATTCTTCCGTGCGAGCGACCGGGCTGCAAAGCGCGGCGACATCAATTTGCATTACAGTAGCGAGCCCGGATCGAAATTCTATAGCCATCTGTCAGATCAATACGGCTACTTCAGCATTTTGCCCATCAGTCCCACCGAGAGCGAGGCGGCGTATGTGCTCGATGGGCTATTCGATCAGGACACTGTCCTCGATATCCATGAACACTTTACCGACACAGGCGGCGCGAGTGATCATATCTTCGGGCTCTTCGCCTTGATCGGAAAGCGGTTCTCACCGCGACTGCGCAACCTCAAAGACCGGAAGTTCCACACGCTAGAAAAGAGCGGTGCATATCCGGCGCTGTCGAACCACATCGGGGCTCCGATCAATACCAGTCTGATTCTCGATCATTGGGACGATCTGCTCCATCTCGCTGCGTCGATCACGACGCGGTCCGTGGTGCCGTCTACGATACTCAAGAGGCTGTCTGCGTCGCCTAAGCAAAGCCATCTTGCGAGGGCGCTCCGCGAGCTCGGCCGTATCGAAAGGTCGCTCTTCATGATCGAATGGTACTCAAGTCCGGCACTACGGCGGAGATGCCAAGCCGGTCTCAACAAGGGCGAGGCCGCCCATAAGATGAAACGGGCTGTGTTCTTCCACGAGCGGGGCGAGATCCGCGACCGGTCGTTCGAGAGCCAAGCATTCCGCGCCTCAGGGCTCAATCTCGTCGTCAGTGCAATCGTGCACTGGAATACGGTCTATCTTGATCGCGCGGTCACACAGCTGAAACGAGCGGGACGAGACATTCCTGATACTCTGTTGAAGCACATCTCGCCGCTGAGTTGGGAACATATCAACCTTACAGGCATCTACACCTGGGATGCCGAACATCAGATGCCCAACGGATTTCGACCGCTCCGTCTGCCAGTCGGCCTACGGCGGGTCGCATAAGTTCTCATTCCGTTCGCCCTTAGCGTACGATTTTGCACTGCTCTTGTTCTGACCCCTACCTGCCGGATTCACGACACCATTCCGAACCGCTTTATCAATCCAGCGTATTATGCTGTTTCAATCCTCAATTGCTGAAGCTCTCCAATCCGGTGGATCTTGATGCCTATATGGCCGCACAACATGCGGTGATCTCGCAGACGGACAGCCTGCATGGCTGCGTCAAGGATGCGCTGGAGCATGCAGGTGCAGAATTGGAAGTCGTTGCGGCAGCTCCCGATTTCATGTCGATATTGGCAACGGCGCGTTCATCTGCGGTCATTGCCACCGTATCATCGCGTATTGCACTTCGTTATGGCCCGCTGTTGGGACTTGAGGTCAGCCCAGTGCCACTGGCGCTTTCTTTTCCACCCGTGGCAATGGTTTGGCCGCTCCACATGGACAGCGATCTGGGCTGCGCATGGTTGCGGCAGCAAGTACGTGAGGCGATGATGGGGAAGAACGAGAGCAACGTCGCGGATATCGCGGCGTGATTCCATAAAGATCAGGGGGTGTTTGATGGCCTCGCCTTGACGGGAATCGAACTTTCGGTTCCAGTTGTTTCGGTTAAGCCTTTGATCTGCAAGCCTGCTACAGCAACTGGGCGGCGAAAGTTTATTATAGAAAATAATCACACCATTCGGCGTTCGCGAAAGAAGGTAGCTCTTACACCCCATCACTTGAAAACTCGCCCTGGCGCCCGGGGACATGAAAATGTCCGGCATCAGTCATCCTCTACGAACACCTGATCGCGCTTGGAACGTATCGACGGTAGGAGCGCCAGGATTACGCAGACCAGACCCAGGCCGAGCAGCGATGCAGCGATCGGGTTTGTGACGAACACCGTCGCGTCGCCGCGGGAGATGATCATCGCCCGCCGGAGATGCTCCTCGAGCAGCGGCCCCAGAACGAATCCCAGCAGAAGGGGTGCCGGTTCGCAGCCCACACGGATCAGCACGTAGCCAAGTATGCCCGAGACGATGATTGCATAGACGTCGAAGGGGTTGTTGTTGATGGAATAACATCCGATCGAGGCAAAGATGACGATGGCCGGAAACAGCATGCGGTAGGGAATGGTCAGCATCTTCACCCACAGCCCGATCAGCGGCAGGTTGAGGATCACCAGCAACAGGTTACCGATCCACATCGATGCGATGATGCCCCAGAACAGCGCCGGCTGGCTGGTAATGACGTCCGGCCCCGGCGTGATCCCCTGCAGGATAAAGGCGCCAACAATGAGTGCCATGACTGGATGGGCCGGAATGCCGAGGGTAAGCAGCGGAATGAAGGACGTCTGCGCCGCAGCGTTGTTGGCGCTTTCGGGTCCCGCCACGCCTTCGATCGCGCCATGGCCAAATTCGGCCGGATTTTTCGACAGGTTCTTCTCGACCGAATAGCTGGCAAAGGACGCCAATACGTGACCGCCGCCCGGCAATACGCCGAGAAGCGAGCCAAGCGCCGTTCCCCGCAATACAGGGCCGATAATCCGCCGGAAATCGTCTCTCGTCAGCCAAAGGTTCGTGACGTGTTTCACTCCGATTTCGCGCGTGTGCTCGTTCTGAAGGTTGCGGAAGATTTCGGAGACCCCGAATATTCCAACAGCAATCGAAACAAAGTTGATCCCCTGCGACAATTCCAGGCGACCGAACGTGAAGCGCTCCTCGCCCGTATAGATGTCCTGGCCCACCGTCCCAAGCAGCAAGCCGATGACGATCATGCCCAGCGCCTTGAGGACCGAACCGTGAGCGAGTGAGATCGAAACGAGCAGCCCGAGAACGATCAGGGCAAAATATTCCGGCGCGCCAAATTCGAGCGCGATGGAGGCAAGCGGCGGAGCCGCGATCGCCAACAGCATTGTTGCCACGCAGCCTGCGAAGAAGGATCCGAGCGCCGCGGTTGCCAATGCTTGGCCGGCACGACCCTTTCGGGCCATCTGATAGCCATCGATCGCTGTGACAGCGGAAGAACTTTCCCCCGGCAGGTTGATGAGGATTGCTGTTGTGGACCCACCATACTGGGCGCCGTAGTAGATGCCCGAAAGCATGATCAAGGACGTTACCGGGGAGAATGTAAACGTGATCGGCAGAAGCATCGCGATCGTCGCTGTCGGCCCGATGCCGGGCAATACGCCAACGAGCGTGCCGAGCAGTACGCCAACGAAACACCAGACGATGTTTATCGGCGTGAGAGCCGTTTCGAAGCCAAGGGCAAGATTCGAGATCAGATCCATCATGGTGAGCACCTCATAGTCCGAAAACCGGCCCGAATGTCGGAATGGCAACTGCCAGCCCGACCTTGAAGACCAGATAGCAAAGAGTGGCAATGACGGCGGCCATCATAGCCGCCGATACCAGCGAGTTTCGGCGAGACGCGAGTGCCGTCATGAACGTGCACAGCAGGACGACGGGTACGAGCCCAAGATCGCGGGCTCCGGCCGCAAAGATGGCAAGTGCCAGACAGATAAGGACGAGCCCGCGCCAGGGCACGGAACCATCGGTCGGCTCCGGCTCACTGCGCAAGCCATCAAGGCCGATGACGACGCCTAGTGCGCCCAATACGAAAGCGAGCACCACCGGGAAAAAGCCCGGGCCCATCTGGGTCGCGGTCCCGAACTCATATCTTAGACCCTGCACAGCGAACGAGGCCGCGATGGCGATGAAGATGCCACCGGCAATCAGGTTTTTCCGGGTGTACTTTTCGAGTGTAGCCATGGTCTCCTCCCCTCTGGCGTCCCCTGACGGTCCTCCCGTTCAGATGATATTCGATCCTGCGATTGCGTTGCATACGGCTTCGGTGACTTGGCGGGTGTTGGCGGTGCCGCCGACATCGGGGGTCAGGATGCCCGCTTCGGTCACGCGCTCGACGGCGCTCATCAGCCGTGCGGCGGCGTCGCGTTCACCGAGATGCTCGAGCATCTGCGCGGCAGTCCAGAAAGTGGCGATCGGGTTGGCGATACCCTTGCCGGTAATGTCGAAGGCAGATCCGTGGATCGGCTCAAACATTGATGGGAAACGGCGCTCCGGGTCGATGTTGGCCGTCGGCGCAACCCCGAGGCTGCCAGCGAGAGCACCAGCCAGATCCGACAGGATGTCGGCATGCAGATTGGTCGCCACGATCGTATCCAACGTCTCCGGCTTCAGCGTCATGCGCACCGTCATCGCATCGACCAGCATCTTGTCCCAGGTGACATCCGGGAACTCCGTCGCCACTTCGGCCGCGATCTCGTCCCACATCACCATGCCATGGCGCTGGGCGTTCGACTTGGTGACGACAGTCAGCAGTTTGCGCGGGCGCGCCTGGGCCAGCTTGAAGGCGTAGCGCATAATGCGGGTCACGCCGACGCGGGTGAAGATCGCCACTTCCGTGCCGACCTCTTCCGGAAGGCCCCTATGGGCGCGGCCGCCATGGCCGGAATACTCGCCTTCGGAATTCTCCCGCACGATGACCCAGTCGAGATCGCCTGGACCGCAATTGCGCAAGGGCGGCGTGATGCCGGGCAGGATCTTCGTCGGGCGCACATTGGCGTACTGGTCGAACCCCTGGCAGATCGGCAGGCGCAGGCCCCAGAGCGTGATATGGTCGGGAACGTCAGGGGCGCCGACCGCACCGAAGAAGATCGCATCGAACTTCTTCAGCGTGTCCAGCCCGTCGGCCGGCATCATCACGCCGTGCTTCTTGTAATAGTCCGAACCCCAGTCGAAGGTTTCGGTATGGATCTTGAAGTCGCCGCTGCGCTGTTCCAGCGCCTCCAGAACCTGAAGACCCGCAGCTATAACCTCAGGACCAATCCCATCCGCAGGGATCGCTGCAATCTTGTATTCACGCATGGGAAGTTCGCTCCTGTTCAAGGGCTAGCGCTCAGGTCAAGCGCCGGACGCATGGCCCGTGGCCATGACGAATGATGGATCGGCGGCTTATTCTCAGCCGCCGACCAAACCGAGGTTACTTGCCGCTTTCGCTGATCAGCTTCGTCAGTCGCTCGACTTCAGACGCGAACTTCTGGTCAAGCGCCGCCGGTGTCGCCAGATCTTCCGATACCGGTGCGGTTCCAAGGCTCGCAAAACGCTCGATCACGACCGGATCCTTGAGTGCGGCGCGCAACGCTTCCGCAAGCTTGCTGCGGATGGCTTCAGGCGTTTCCTTGGGTGCCCAGAGCGCATGCCAGGCACTGAGCTCGAACCCTTGCAGGCCGCTCTCTTCCACAGTCGGAAGATCTGGCAGCACGCCAATCCGCGCCTTCGTTGTCACCGCATAGGGATGAACCTCACCGGCCTTGATCTGGGTCGTGGTGTTGGTCGTCTGGTCGCAGGCGAGATCGATGCGACCTCCAATGAGATCGGTCATTGCGGGGCCCATGCCCTTGTAAGGGACCAGAGTGATCTTGGTGCCGAGCGCGTCCTGCAGCAACCTGCCGCAGAGATCGGAAACGGCACCCGTGCCGGCGGTCCCGAAGGTGACGGCAGGCCCGTTTGCCTTCACATAGGAGAGGAGATCGGTGAACGTCTTCGGCTCGAAGTCCTTCCTGCCGACGACCGTCATCGGGACCTCGGTAATCAGCCCGACGCTCGAAAAGTCTTCGATCGGCTTGTAGGTCAGGTTCGGGTAGAGCGCAGCGAAAGTGGCCACCCCGATATGGTAGAGCAGCAACCGGTAGCCATCGGGGTCCGCCTGCGCCACTGTTGCGGCACCAAGCGAGCCGCCAGCGCCGCCCATGTTTTCGATCAGCACCTGCTGGCCAAGGGTCGTGGACATCGACTGCGCCACCAGGCGCGCCACGGTGTCACTCGGTCCACCTGCCGCTGCAGGCACCACGATTGTGATGGGTCGATCAGGATAGTTCTCCTGCGCCAGCACCATATGGCTGGACATGGCAAACAGGACACCTGTGAGGGACAACAGTACCTTTTTCATCGCGCTTTCCTCCCTGAGATCGCGAAGGATGCCTCCACATCCTTTTCCATGCTATCTTGCATGCAAGCTTACATTTATTGATGCGCGCCCGTTTGTCAAGCTCCAGGAGAGCGGCTATAACGAGCCTTGAAACAACGACAGGCAGTTCATGATCAGGACGATCGACATTCCCGGAGCCGCGCCACGCGATCCGGCCACAGAACAGAATTCAGCAAACTCCGACATCAACGGTTCGGGTCGGGTTTCTGCCGCCTATCTCGCCATCAAGGAGGCGATACGCTCCAATGCGTTTCCCCCCGGGTACCAAGCCGCAGAAATTGAAATTGCGCGTCAGCTCGGCATGAGCCGAACCCCGGTGCACGAAGCCATGGCGCGACTGCAGGAAGACGGACTGGTCCGGATACTTCCCAAGAAGGGCATCATCATCTGCGCCCTGTCTCCCGCGGACATCGAAGAAATCTACGAAGTCATCACCGCGCTCGAGGGTGCCGCGGCGGCACGGCTCGCCCGGCTGCCGATGGAGGAACGCGCGCCCGTCATCCAGCTTCTGAAGGCCGCCACAAAGCGGATGATTGAGGCATTGGCCGACAACGACCTTCCACGATGGGCTGTGGCCGACGAGGATTTTCATCAGACTCTCGTAGTAGAGAGCGGAAACAGCCGCCTCATGCGGATGGCGGGGACCGTCGCCGATCAATTGCATCGCGCCCGCATGTTCACCCTCAACCTACGGCCCTTGCCGCTGCACTCGGCCGGTGAGCATGCGGAAATCATAGAAGCAATCGAGCAGGGTGATGGGGATGCGGCGAGCCGCGCCGCACGGCTGCACCGCAAACATGCTCATGACGCATTGATCCCCCTTATTGCTCGATACAATCTACGCAATCTCTAGGTTGTCGGTTGCGGCGATCTGAACGACGCGGAGATTGTTGGTGCTGCCCTGTTGCGCAAATGGAAATCCCGCCACGATGACAATGTGATCGGAGGGACTTGCCAGCTTTGCTTCCTGCACCGCCTGTTGCGCATGAATCAGCGACGCCTCATAGGTGTGGACATCTTGTGATCGCACGCCGACAACCCCCCAGAACATGTTGAGCCGGCGCGCGACTTGTTCGGACGGAGTGAGAGCCAGAATTGGCAATGCCGGTCTGGCACGCGAAATTCTGGCCGCGGTTGTTCCGCTCGATGTATAGGCCACCACAACCGGCGATCCCAGAGCCACGGCAACGTTGGCTGCTGCAGTGGCAACTGCATGCGGCGGTGATTGAGCGACATCGGGTTCCGTTGCCTCAAGGATCGGCCGGTAGTGCTTGTGCTTCTCCGTCTTCTCGATGATCCGGTTCATAATTTCGACCGCCTCCACCGGGTAGGCGCCTGTTGCGGTCTCGGCGGAAAGCATGACGGCATCTGCCCCATCATAGATGGCACCGGCAACGTCCGAGGCTTCAGCGCGCGTCGGCGTTGGCGAACTCACCATCGAGTCGAGCATCTGTGTGGCGACAATCACGGGCTTGGCCGCTAGCCGGCATGCACGGATGATTTCCTTCTGCTTGCCCGGAACGTCCTCCGGCGGGATCTCCACGCCGAGATCACCTCGCGCAACCATGACGCTGTCCGAAAGCCTGACAATATCCTCGATGTCATCGAGGGCAGACGGCTTCTCGATCTTGGCAATGAGGCCAGCCCTGTCTCCAACGAGGGACCGGGCTTCGATCATGTCGCGTGCCCGCTGAACGAAAGAAAGTGCGACCCAGTCGACGCCAAGCTCGAGCCCGAATTCCAGGTCCTCACGATCTTTCGCCGTGAGCGGGGAAATGTCCAGGACAGCGCCGGGCACGTTGACACCCTTGCGGTTCGACAAGGCGCCTCCATTGAGGACCTCGCAAACAAGCCGCCCGTCCATCACCTCCATGATCCGGACTTTTATTCTACCGTCGTCGATCAGGAGGTCCATTCCGGGCACCGCCACCTCGAAGATTTCCCGATGAGGTAGCGGAATATCGTTCATTCCTTCACCACCCTCACGGCCAAGGATAAATCCGATGGTGGATCCAAGTGCGAGATCGAGCCTGCCATGTGCCAGAACTCCGATCCGGATCTTCGGACCCTGAAGATCCTGCAGCACGGCGATAGCAGCATCATGCTCCTGCTCAAGAGCTCGGATGTTCCTATAGACTTCCGCGTGATCGGCCCGGGCACCATGGCTGAAATTCAGGCGGAACGTATCGACACCGGCGAGAAACAGTGAGCGAAGCATGTCGGGCGAACTTGACGCCGGTCCGACCGTCGCGACGATCTTTGATCGCCGGTTGTTGCGTATGAACATGTCCAAACCTAACCTATGAGAATTGCGCGGATGTCGTTGACGTTCGTAAGCGTTGGGCCTGTGACCACCAGGTCGCCGATGGCCTTGAAGGCCGTGTAACTATCATGGGCAGACAAGGTCGCCCGTGGATCGATACCAGCATCGCGCATTCGGATAAGACTGTCCGGCGCGACCAGCGCACCGGCAGCATCCTCGACACCGTCGATACCATCAGTATCACCGGCGATGGCCCAGATGCCGGAAGCTCCCTTAAGGGCAACCGCAAGACTGAGAAGAAACTCCGTGTTTCTCCCACCGCGCCCCTCGGTCATGGCACCAAGGGAAACGGTACTCTCACCACCGGACAGGATGACGGCAGGTGCTGCTACAGGCAGGCCCTTGTCGCGGGCGGAGAGTGCGATGCCTGCCATGACACGCCCCATTTCGCGAGCCTCACCTTCCAGGGCATCTCCGAGGATAAGTGGACACAAACCGGCATCTAGCGCGGCCGCGGCGGCCGCTTCGAGCGCTATCGAGGGGGCAGCAACCAGCCGAATCTCGCCTGCGACCTCCCCTGCCTTAGGCGTCTCGTTGCCTTGCACAAGCACTGCGCGCGCAGACTCGGGCAGGTCAATTCCGTAGCGGGCGATGATGGCTGCTGCGTCTGCCAAAGTGGTAGGATCCGCGACCGTTGGACCCGAGGCGATCTCCGATGGATCATCACCCGGCACGTCGGAGATGATCAGTGTCACCAGTTTTGCCGGCAGTGCTGCGCGGGCCAGATGGCCTCCCTTGATAGCGGAAAGATGCTTGCGGACGGTATTCATCTCGGAGATGGTGGCACCGCTGGCAAGCAGCGCCTGATTGACCGCCCTTTTGTCGGTCAAAGTCATCTTGCCCGTAGGCGATACAAGCAATGACGAACCGCCGCCGGAGATGAGAGCCACCACGAGATCGTCCGGACCAAGGCCCTGAACCGCAGCGAAAATCTTCTCTGCAGCCTTGATGCTCATCTCATCCGGGACGGGGTGGGAGGCCTCCAGGATTTCGATGCGTCCCGCCGGAACGGCGTGGCCGTAGCGAGTGACCACGATGCCCGAGAGATCGACATCGGGCCAGGCGGCGTCGACCGCAGCCGCCATCGCAGCCGACGCCTTGCCCGCTCCCACCACAACGCAGCGACCTCTGGGACGCTCTGGGAGGTTGTTGACAACAGCTATTTTCGGATCCGCGCTGGCAACGGCTGCGTCGAAAATTCGACGCAGCACCTGGCGAGCGGACACATCGTTCCAGGTCATTCTGCAGCGGCCATCTTCAAGATATTCGATCCTGCGATTGCGTTGCATACGGCTTCGGTGACTTGGCGGGTGTTGGCGGTGCCGCCGACATCGGGGGTCAGGATGCCCGCTTCGGTCACGCGCTCGACGGCGCTCATCAGCCGTGCGGCGGCGTCGCGTTCACCGAGATGCTCGAGCATCTGCGCGGCAGTCCAGAAAGTGGCGATCGGGTTGGCGATACCCTTGCCGGTAATGTCGAAGGCAGATCCGTGGATCGGCTCAAACATTGATGGGAAACGGCGCTCCGGGTCGATGTTGGCCGTCGGCGCAACCCCGAGGCTGCCAGCGAGAGCACCAGCCAGATCCGACAGGATGTCGGCATGCAGATTGGTCGCCACGATCGTATCCAACGTCTCCGGCTTCAGCGTCATGCGCACCGTCATCGCATCGACCAGCATCTTGTCCCAGGTGACATCCGGGAACTCCGTCGCCACTTCGGCCGCGATCTCGTCCCACATCACCATGCCATGGCGCTGGGCGTTCGACTTGGTGACGACAGTCAGCAGTTTGCGCGGGCGCGCCTGGGCCAGCTTGAAGGCGTAGCGCATAATGCGGGTCACGCCGACGCGGGTGAAGATCGCCACTTCCGTGCCGACCTCTTCCGGAAGGCCCCTATGGGCGCGGCCGCCATGGCCGGAATACTCGCCTTCGGAATTCTCCCGCACGATGACCCAGTCGAGATCGCCTGGACCGCAATTGCGCAAGGGTGGCGTGATGCCGGGCAGGATCTTCGTCGGGCGCACATTGGCGTATTGGTCGAACCCCTGGCAGATCGGCAGGCGCAGGCCCCAGAGCGTGATATGGTCGGGAACGTCAGGGGCGCCGACCGCACCGAAGAAGATTGCATCGAACTTCTTCAGCTTGTCCAACCCGTCGGCCGGCATCATCACGCCGTGCTTCTTGTAATAGTCCGAACCCCAGTCGAAGGTTTCGGTATGGATCTTGAAGTCACCGCTGCGCTGTTCCAGCGCCTCCAAAACCTGAAGACCCGCAGCTATAACCTCAGGACCAATCCCATCCGCAGGGATCGCTGCAATCTTGTATTCACGCATGTCTTTTCTCCACTTTGAGATTTAACGATGTTGGACCGGGGCGACTTTGCCCCCGTTTTCCGGTGCGGTACGCGACAACACGAGCGTCACGATAGCGGATACGACCAGCAGACCGGCGACGAAGTAGAGCCCGCCCGCAAAGCTGCCCGTAGTGTCCTTGATCCAGCCGATCATCGAGGGGCCGACGAAGCCGCCCAGGTTGCCGATCGAGTTGATGGTAGCGATACCGGCTGCGGCCGCTGGTCCTGACAGGAAGAGCGTGGGCATGCTCCAAAGCGGCGGCTTCGAGCAGCTAATCCCGATGTTAACCAGCGTCAGCGCAATAAGGACGGTGAAGACGCTTGTCGCACCCGTGGCAAATGCAAGCCCGACGGCGGCAAGCAGACAAGCGCCGACGACATGCCAGGTCCGTTCACCGGTCTTGTCGGAATGACGCGCCCAGAGAACCATTGCAGCAACTGCGAAAATGCCCGGTACTGCGTTGATGAAGCCGACCTGAAGGGACGATAGGCCGAACTCCTTGATGATCTGCGGCGCCCAGATGCCGAGGGTGTAAAGGCCGGCGGACGTACCGAAATAGACAAGGGCGAGCGCGATAACCCGAATGTCAGCGAGCCCTGCAAGAATGCTGTGGCTGGCCTTGCCCTTTGCGGCCTGCTCAGCGTTCATCGTCTTCACAAGCCAGTTGCGCTCATCTTCCGAGAGCCACTTGGCTTTTTCCGGACGGTCGGTGAGGTAAAAGAGGACGACGACGCCGAGGATGACCGCAGGAGCGGCTTCAATCAGGAACATCCACTGCCAGCCGGCAAGACCGAGGAAACCATGCATCTCCATGAGCGCTCCGGAGATCGGCGAACCGAGGACGGTCGAAAGCGGGGCTGCGGCCATGAAAATCGCTGTCACTGCCGCACGTCGGCGAGCCGGAAACCAGAAGCTCAGGTAAAGGATAATCCCCGGGAAAAAGCCCGCCTCGGCAACGCCGAGAAGGAAGCGTAACGCATAGAAACTTGTTGTTCCCTGTACGAACGCCATGAGGCCGGACACGATCCCCCAGGTGATCATGACGCGGGCAATCCAGATGCGCGCACCGACTTTGTTGAGAATGAGGTTGGACGGAACTTCGAACAGGAAGTAGCCGACGAAGAAGATGCCTGCTCCGATACCGAAGACAGTCGAGGAAAATCCAAGGTCCTCGTTCATGGTCAGTGCGGCGAAACCGATATTCACCCGGTCCAGGAACGCTACAAAATAAAGCAGCATGATAAATGGCACGATGCGCAGAGTGATTTTGCGCAGAACGCGCGTCTCCAGGTCGCTGTTCATAGCGAACTCCTCCCAATGATCCGTTGGGCGCACCTCCTGCGCCTTCGGGAAAGACGTTAATTCGTACTTTCCTCCCAATCCACAATGCTTTAATTATATAATTAAATGATATAAAGGCATGTCATGGAACTGGAACAACTAAAATGCTTCGTCGCTGCGGCCGAAGAACTGCATTTCGGTAGGGCTGCACAGAAAATGGGAATGCTACCGGCATCGCTGGGACGGCATTTAAGACTGTTGGAGGAGTCCCTCGGCACTCGCCTCATGTCCCGGACAACCCGAAGTGTCGCCCTGACCGAAGATGGAGTCGCCCTGCTGGAGGAGGTGAGGCCCCTTCTCCATCGTCTCCAGACACTTGCGGAAGAGTTTCGATCAAGGAAAACTCAGCAGACGACCGTGCTCCGCATAGGTGCGATAGACAGCGCTGCAGCAGGTCTTATACCGCCGCTGCTGCATGATTTTCGGGAGCGATTCCCCGGGATCATCACGCAACTTGTCGAAGACAAGTCGATACGTCTCATTCCAAAACTGATTGCCGGGCGTCTGGATATCGTCTTTATTCGACCTCGAGACGGACTGAACCGGAATCTGGTCGTTCGCACCCTCACGCAGGAAACACCCGTTATTGCACTGCCTGTCACGCACCCGCTCGCGAACCGCGAGCGGATCTCCGTCGATGAACTGCGCGACGAGCCCCTCATCGTGCCAGAGCGTCGCTCTCGCCCCCACAGCTATGACCTGACCATGAAACTTTTCGAGGACGCCGGACTACACCCGCGCATAGCCCAAATTGCTGACGAGAAACAAACGATTATCAACCTCGTTGCGGCAGGAATCGGATCTGCCATCGTCCCCCGCTGGACCGCGAAACTCGCGGTATCCGGGGTGACTTTCGTTCCCCTCATGACGGTTGGCGGCATTTCACTCCGGAAACTGCCTCTTGCCGCAGCCTGGGCAAAAGCTGTTCGTGATCCCGGACGCGACCAGTTGCTGGAACTTCTCGACACAAATATCGACCGATATGCCGAGCAGGCGTAGGCTCGCCCGCCTCTTCATACCGTCTGTCTGCACCCGATAGAGAGGCGGGCGCCAACCTCTGGTTCCTCTTCGCTCTTGAACCAATTCGAACCAGCGCGATGGAGAGGGCAACCGCCACCTTGTTCATCTAGTTGCCCTGTCGACAAAGAGGCTTGTGCCCGTCTCAGCGATCTCCACATCCTGGGCCACCGATCCGCCACTTACACCAATTGCGCCGACAACGACGCCACCGATGCAGATTGGAAGGCCGCCACCGAACATGACTACTCTGCCCGCGTGACTCTGCTGAATGCCGTAAAGCTCTGCTCCCGGCTGGGCGATCCTCCCAAGCGCCTCTGTCGAGTTATTGAAGATGCGTGCGGTATAAGCCTTGTTGATCGCCAGCTCAGCCGATCCGGGCATGGCGTCATCCTGCCTGGCAAAGCCAAGCAAATGGCCTCCGGCATCAACAACTGCGACCGAACAGGGAACCCTGAATGCGTCGGCTTTCGCGACGGCGGCCTGAATGGCCCGCATTGCATCGACAAGAGTGAGGTTTTCGAATTTGGTTGTCATGATTGCGTCTCGCATCCGTTGCGTGCCTGGATTGGCCGCTTCAAAGGCGGCATTCGATTTTCGTTGAAGCATCGGGCACGCAAATATCTTGCGAGCCCGATGCGGGTTCTCCCGCCGCCTACTTTCCACTTTCTGCAGCTTTTTCGATGACGCGCACGACGGCCTGCGGCTGCGAGATGTAGACCGCATGGCTCGCCTCGATTTCGGTCACCTCAGCACCGGCACGCTTGTACATCCAGCGTTCGAGATCCGGATTGAGCGCCTTGTCCTGCGTCGAGACGATCGCGAATGTCGGCTTGTCATGCCAAGGAGCCCTAGTCACCGGCGTGGAAAAGGCCTTTTCGGAAACGAACACCTGCGAGATCGCCATCGTGGCCGAGATTTCCTTCGGCAGGTCGGCGGCGAAATCGGCGGCAAATTTCGCCGGATCGAGGTAGAGATATCCATCCTTGGTGGCCTTTACATCCTCGTTCGGCAAAGGCTTCGACTTGACGAGAGACAGTAAACTGTCGCCGATCTCGGGCATCAATGCCGAAACATAGATCAGCGACCTGACCTTCGGATCACTGCCGGCCTCGGTAATGATCTGGCCACCGTAGCTGTGGCCGACGAGCACGACGGGACCATCCTGCTGGTCTAGGACTCGTTGTGTCGCCTGCACATCGGCTTCCAGCGTTGTTTCAGGCTGCTGGACGATGCTGACCTTGTAGCCGTCCTTGGCGAGCAGATCGGCAACCGCCCTCCAGCCCGAGCCATCGGCAAAGGCGCCATGGACGAGAACAACATTCCTGACCTTGCTGTCCGCAGCGGCGGCAGCTCCGGTTGAGAGAGCGATCGAGGCCAGAAACGTTGCGCCTGCGAGAGATTTCATGATTCTAGACATTCCGATAATCCTTGTGGTGTCTTATTGGAAAAGCAGGCGGGCAAGAGTTGCCGCCCGTATGAAAAGGTTCAGAACGCCTGGACCGTGGGACGGATGACGATTTCATTGATGTCGACGTCGTCGGGCTGCTCGATCGCGAAGGCAATTGCCCGGGCCACGGATGAGGCTGGTATCGCCTGTTCATAGAAGTCATGCACGGTGTCCCGCGCGGTCCCCGTCGTGCCGAGTTTCAGCTCGCTTTCCACGGCGCCGGGCTCGATCGACGTGACACGGACGGCCCCGCCGACCTCCATGCGCAGCCCCTCCGAAATGGCACTGACCGCAAATTTGGTACCGGAATAGACGGTGCCGCCCGGTGCGAAGACCTTGATGCCGGCGACGGAGCTCAGGTTGATGATGTGGCCGCTTTGCTGCGCGAGAAACAGCGGCAGGGCGGCCGCAATTCCATAAAGCGTCCCCTTGAGATTGACGTCGATCATCGCGTCCCACTCGTCCGTATTGATCTCGGCCATCGGCCGGATTGGCATGATCCCCGCATTGTTGATGATGACATCGAGCCGTCCGAGATCCCGAACCACGGCTTCGACGGTGGCCTTGACCTGGTGCTTGTCAGTTACGTCCATGCCATAGGCACGGATGTTACCACCCTGCCCTGCAATCTCGGCGCGGACCGCCTCCAGCTTTTCTTCACGCCGGGCGGCAATGGCGACCTTTGCACCCTTTGCGGCGAGCGTCCGGGCGACCTCTGCACCGATGCCGGTGCTGCCGCCGGTGATGAGAACGACTTTGTCTGCGATACCTGTGGTCATGATCTTGTCCTCGAGTTGGTGAATGGAGTTCGCGGTTGTCCGGCGGCCGGCCTGCTGGCCGTCCCTGGAAAGCTTGGGTAATGCCGGTGGAATGTGCGGGGTCTAGTCGCGCGCGCTGCGCAGGCCGGACGGTTGCAGGAACGGCGACAAGGCGAGCATCAGCAGTGCAACGGCCGCGAGGATCCAGAGCGGAATGGCGAAGCCACCGGTGACGTCGCGAAGCAGGCCCAGAAGCAGCGGGCCGAGTGCACCGGTGAAGTATCCGATGCCCATCACGAATGCCGACCAGGCATTGGCCTCGTGTGCATCAGCTGCGTTGTCGAGCGGCAGGATCATGCCAAGCGTGAAAGAACCGCCCACGCCGAAGGCAATAACGGGGATGAACAGGAACGGGAGCAGACTGGGCGATATCGCAACCGCAGCCGATCCGACCAGAGCCAATCCCGCAAACAGGGCAATCACCCCGCGCCGGTCCTCGTTTCGGCTGATAAGGCCTGCAAGCGGGTTCGACACCATGAAGGCGGCGGTGAAGCTGGCAAGCAGCAGGCCGGCCGTGGTGGCACTCATGCCGTATTCCCGAAACATTGGTGCCGTCCACGACACGAAGCCGAAAAACAGGATGTTGTTGGCCGAAAAATAGAGCGCGATCAGCCATGCCTTGGGGTTGCGCACAGGCAGTCCGCGGCGCGCCGGTGCTGGCGCTGCGGCCACCGGAACGTCCGAGCCGCGTTCGGCGCGGGCGACCAACAGCCAGGCTGCAATCGCCGTCAGGCAGGGCAGCGCAAAAATGCCCGAACCGAACCTCCAGCCTCCGCCGGCATCGGCAAGCGGTTGTGCCAGACCTGCCGCAAACGTGCTGCCTAGTCCCAGCGACATGGCATAAATGCCCATCAGGATTGCGGCGCGTTTCGGAAAGCTCTTCTTGGCGAAACCGGGGATCAGTGCACCGGTAACCGCTATGCCGGCGCCGACCCCGACGGTGGCGGACAACAGCACGCCGATCGACCCGGCAAAGGCTCGGCCTGCCGTCGCGGTCATCAGGACGACGAGGGCGATCAGGATCACCCGGTCGCGACCGAACCGCCGGGCAAGCCAGGGTGTCGGGAAAGCCAGCAAACCCATCAACATCGCCGGGATGGCCGTCAATAACGAAGCCTGTGTATTGGAGATGCCGAATTCCTCACGGATATGCGGCAGCAACGGTCCTATCGACACGATTTCCGGCCGCAGGTCGATCGCCACCAGCACAATCACGGCAACGGTCGCGGCGAAAGATAGTGGCGCGAGCTTCTCCTGGTCGCTGTGAGCATCTGTCTCCACAACTGCCGGTTCCCTGGTCATGACATGATTGCGGACGAATGATGGGGCAGGAAGCATGTGCGTCATCGCTATTCTCCAGGGCAAAGGGATGCAGCTTGGTCCGGGGACGGCCCCGGTTCCCGACAGACGACAAGGTCTGTCCCCGAACCAAGATGGCAGGTGACTCAAGCTTGAGCTTGAGGATGATCCGCCGCGATCAGGCGGCCTTGGCAGCCTTGAGGGTGGCGAGCAAAATGCCGGCCGTCTCGACGGACGAGCCCGGATTCTGGCCGGTGATCAGCAGGCCATCCTGAACGGCGTAGGAGCCCCAGTCATCGCCGCTGGTATAGACGCCACCATTCTCTTTCAGCATGTCCTCGACCAGGAACGGCACCACGTCGGTAAGGCCCACGCCGTCCTCTTCCGTGTTCTTGAAACCGGTCACCTTCTTGCCGCGGACAAGCGGTGCGCCATCGGCCGCCTTGACGTGACGCAGGACGCCCGGAGCGTGGCAGACGAAGGCGACCGGCTTGCCGGCACGATAGGTTGCCTCGATGAGAGCAATCGAATCCTTGTCTTCGGCCAGATCCCAGAGCGGGCCGTGGCCGCCCGGATAGAAGATGGCGTCGTAGTCATCCTTGGAAACGCTGTCGAGCGTGACGGTGGTGCTCAGTACGGCCTGCGCCTGGGGATCGGCATGAAAGCGACGGGTCTGCTCGGTCTGGAATCCGGGTTCGTCGCTCTTGGGATCGAGTGGCGGCTGGCCGCCCTTGGGCGAAGCGACGGTGATCTCGGCACCGGCTTCGAGGAAGGCGTAATAGGGAGCTGCGAACTCTTCGAGCCAGAAACCGGTCTTGCGGCCGGTGTTGCCGAGTTCGTCATGTGAGGTGAGAACCATGAGAATTTTCATTGTGCGGATCCTTCCGAAAATTGACTGGGCAAGAGCTGCCGCGGGTGTTTCGTGTTGGCTGCGATCTTCCTTCGATCGCTGCTCTTTCGACACGATGATCATGCCTGCCGAGACCTCATTCCGGAAATTTATTTCTTTGATTTCAGATATACTCTCTGCAATATAACGGGATGAAATATGACCTGAACCTGCTGCCTGTCTTCATTGCGCTGATGGAAGAACGCAGTGTGACCCGCGCTGCCGAAAGGCTCCGCATCACCCAGCCAGCCCTGTCCAATGCCTTGAACCGCCTGCGCGACACGCTGCGCGATCCGCTGTTCATCCGCGAGCGTTACGGCATGAGGCCGACCCAAATGGCCGAGGAACTGGCGCCGGTGATCGGTGCTGCGCTCGCAAGTATGGACGACGTGATCCTCGGCCAGCAGGAGTTCGATCCGGCCGAGGCAACACGGTTGTTTACCCTAGCTCCAAACGGCTACGTCGAGTTCGTACTGATGCCCGAAATTGTTTCGCAGCTGCGCGAGCGGGCCGCCGGGATCAAGCTTCGCCTTACCCCGTTCGGCAACGATCTGATCGAGACCGGCGCAATGTCCGGAACGACCGACATGGTGCTGGGTCGCATCGTCGATCCGCCGGACAATATGGTGGTGCAGCACCTGATGGACGATGGACTGGCGTGCGTCGTGCGCGCCGACCATCCGGACATCCGGGACAGCATCTCAAAAAAGCAGTTCGAAAGTCTGAAGCATGTCAACGTGCTTCCGCCGGGCCGGATGCGGGCCGGGCTTTTCCAGGCGCTGGACCAGAAGGGCCTCAAGCGCGACGTTGCCGTGTCGGTGACGCATTTTCTGGCAGTGCCGGAAATGATCGCCGTCACGGACTATTGCGCCACACTGCCGCGCCTGATTTGCAATCGTCTTGCCAAGGATCCTCGCCTTAAGATCCTTCCGGCCCCCGTCGATCTAGGGACCTTCCCTGTCGAGATGGCATGGCATGTCCGATATCGCCATGACCCGGCGCACAGGTGGCTGCGATCGCTGATCAGTGAAGTGGCACGAGACCTACTCGCCGGACATGGCGATCATCGGGGTGAGTGACCCGGCACTCCCGTGGAAACCTGACACCATCGGCGCACGGGCCAGGTAGCGGAGAATGATCTGGCCCAGCCCACTTCTTATTTTTTCAATGACTTCATGAAGGCGACGAGGCGAATGACGTCGCTGGGAACGAGCCGGCCGATCGCCCGGCTGGAATAGACGGCATTGACGACGCTGCCGTCGGGCGCGAGCACGAAGCCGGTGTTTTCGAGAAAGCGGCCGCGTGCCGGGGCGTTGTTCTGATAGGCGCCGACAGCCGCAACGATTGCTTCAAGATCTGCCGAATGCCCCATCTTGAAGGGGATAGCGTGCTTTGCAATGAAGTCTTTCGTCTCGGCTTCGTCATCGACGGAAAACGCCACGACCTTGATGCCCTCTTTCTGAAGCGCGTCGCTTGCCGCGACAAAAGCCGCCACTTGCTCATTGCAGAAAGGGCACCAATGTCCACGGTAGATGAGCACGACGCCGTATGACCCGCCAAGATCGCTTGGAAGATGGATGACGCCGCCACCGACGGCGGGAATTTCGATGTCTGGAAAGGTCTGGTCGTTCTGAAGCATTGGCATGAAGATGACTTCCTTTATGGACTGAACGGTCCAGTCTTGATAGAAGGATACTGGACTGTCTAGTCCAATTTTGGAGATCACCATGCGAAAAAACGGAAAATCCGGATTTACGGTCCGGGGAGAGACGACAAGACAACGGATCATCGAGGCTGCCGCCGAGATCGTCTATGCCAAAGGTGCTGCTGGAATGAGCCTGGATGAAGTCATGGAAGCCAGTCGCACCAGCAAGTCGCAACTCTATCATTATTTTTCGGACAAGGATGTCGGGCCGCCGTTTGCTGCGAACGGTGCTGGATCCTGCCATGGTCACAACCCAAAGATCCGGAAGGACGATCGGCCGGACAGTTCGCGCACCGCCTCAAAACCTTCGAGCCGTTCGAACAGACGATTGGCCGCCCAGCGAGATAGTGTGCTACCGGGGGCCGACGCAGGCACCGCGTCCTCCTTCAGGAGTCTGCGGATAACGGGCTCAGCTCTCTTGGTGCGCAGCTTCGGCGCAACGGCCAGCAGTCGTGCGGCGCAGCGGTCTATCTCGACGGCGGATCGAAGTGCGGCGTCTACGCCATCGACCAGCGCCAGGCAGATCGCTTTTGGATAAGCCGGTTCGCCCGGCCTAACGCGACCGCGGCCGCCGATCGTGCGGAACGCCGGACCAAAACGCTCAGGGAGCAGCAGCGGCACAGGTTTCGGCCAATTAAGCTTGTACGCTAAGATGAGATCGGCGAGCCCCAGCGCCAGCACCTCGGCATCCGGGCGGGCAGCGCAAAGTGCCGCTATAAGGTCCGCCGCGACGAAAGGCGCTGCTCGCCCGGACTGCCTTGCAGAATCGATCAGATTCGGGATCTCGGCAAGACCGTCGTCCCAACGAATTCCCAAAAGCGTGGAGAGCTCCTTAACGAAGGGTGTGGTGATTGTCCCGGATCGACGCGTCAGCAATCGTGTCGCCAGAAACAGCTTTCCGGCCGGGCCGGGATCGTCACCGGCGGCGGTCAACAAAACGGCGTCCCGGATGGCGCTTTCTTTTTCGTCGCGCCCAATCATTCTGGCGGCAACAGTGGCCGATTTGAGGGCTAGGCGATCACGCCAGCAACCGATCCATTTCGGTTCGGCGCGGACCATATCGTTCAGTGATTTCAGGGCGATACCAGCGGCGAAGGCAGCGTCGGACTCGTTGATTTCGCGACCGCGCGAAAGCGCCCACGCCGGTAGGCGGGGCGACCAAGCAGGGGTATTTGGAGCGGAGGGCAGGAGTGAATCCATGCGCCGAAGTGTAAATCAGGTGCGCAGTTTATGCTAGCATTATCGACTTGAACCGCACGCCCTGTCGTTGTAGAAATACGTCCGATAATCTTGCATTATCGGACATAATGTTCATTATAAAGAAATGGCCCAATGTCGTTCAATTTTCATCGACGGACAGCCTGTTTTGCGCGTCAGAGCGACGAGAATTCACGCTTATTAAGCGGACTTCATTCGTGCTCAAACACCGGACCGGATCTGAGATGGCTTCGGCTCTCCCGACGCCCAGTATCAAATTCGTGCGGAGCGGACGAAATCTCGCGCATGCCGTTCGCTTGCAAATTCCACGTCAGGACGGTTTGTGGTCAATTTTCCGCAGCCAACAGGCTGTCCAGACGCGCGCCTCGCAGTTTCGGCCATAGGAGTCCGTACAGCGATTTTCTCAACGTGACGATTCACGGCTCATTCTCACCCTCGAAACGCGCTCCACGGCCTTCCACGTGACTCGATAATTTGCCCGCCGGGTCGCGATTGAGTAGAAAGCCGGCCTCGCTGCTCGAATTGCGAGCAAGTGCTGCATCGACCAGCCGCGCGCGAAGACGTTGCCGTTTTCTCGCTGGCAGACGCTCAGCTGCAATCCAGTCCGGATGCGCCAAGATATTGCGGGCCAAACGGTCGTAGTCTTCCGATGAGCGTCTCCCTGCCTGATTGGAGGCCTCATGGCGCAACGATCTAGGAGCGGAACTGCTTGTCATTGCCGTGGCCCTCCTGACCAGGCGGCTTGCGGCCTCCGGAATTGCATCATCCACATTCGGATCAACGCCAAAGATATCGTTCAAGGCCAGCAGCGTGACGAAGCGCCAGCGCACCGGGATCCGCCCAAGTGGCGTGTCGGCACCCACTGCATGCCTGACTTCATAAGGGCAGCGCCACCCGGCTTTGCCGAACCACAGCGCCAGAACGGGTCGTGCAGCGGCGGGATGATCGAGAGGCGCCCAAAGGATCGCAAGCGCCTTCTCCACCTGTTTTCGACCGGGATCATTTTGATCGATACTTGCCGCCACAAGCCGCTGGGTTGCCAAAGCCGCCTGGATCAGCGCACGGTCTCTTGGCGGACCACCCTCCCCTCCCCCGTCGTCGAGCAGGCATGCGCAACGACTGCAGACCGGCCGCGCGCAGCCGTCGCGTAGGCGAAATGTTACAGACAGCAGCTGATGACAAGAAATGCAGCGGTCACAAAGCAGTTGACCGTGATCAGGACAGATACAGCACTCGCCGAGCATCCAGCTGGCCCGCAGATAGGCATTTCGACCCGCCACCCGATCGGCAGTGAAGCAGTCGAGGCAAACAGGCGGCGGTCCAGGCATCACCAAGTGGCCCCCATCCGGTCCGCGCCTCGTGAACCATGACGGAGGACGCACCGGATAGCGCTTGCGCAAAGCCAGACGCTCCAGACGTTCGGGATCGATACCACATGCCTGCGCCCACGCCCTTGTCTGATGCTGTGCGGGCGCCCAATCGTCGATTGGCGGGGGTGACGACACGCTATTGCCGTCGTCGGCGAAATGGCCGACCAGTTCTCGTGCGGTGAGACCATAGCGACACGCCACCCGCACCAGCCATGAAGACAGCAATTCGTCGCGATAGGGTCGCGGTGCGACTGGCAGACGCCCTGCCATTATCGGCCCGCCAGCTGCGTCATCCCGCGAACTGCCCGTCTGCCGGCCGCTTGCGTCATCGACACGAGCGGCAGCACGAGATGGTCCCCGAAGCTCGTCAGGTCCAGCTGCTCCCTGCCCGACCGGATAGCCTCTTCGGCTGCTGTCTCGATCAGTCGGAAGATTCGGGACGTGACGCCGCTGGTGAGTATGTGAATCCGTTCACGTACCGCCTGACTTTCCAGATCGGACGAACCGCGCAATGGTAGGATTCCTGCAAGGCTCTTCAGGAGCCGTGCAAAGGCATGATCGTTCTTCCAGGGCTTGAGATGAAACGCCTCGAAACGTTCGGCCAGTTGCGCGTCTGTGAGCAAGGCCTGGCGCGCAAGATCGGTCCCGGCGCAGACAAGCGGCACTCTCAGGTCGTTTGCAAGAAACCGCAAGGCATTGAGGAAAATCCGTTGCTGCCGATAGGTGCCAGCCAGCATGCCGTTCACCTCATCGAGGATAATCATCCTGGCCCCGACGGTTCGCAGCAGTGAGCGGCAGACGTCTTTCTCGCGGGCAAGCGTCCCGCCAACGAGCGCTGGAGCCTGCAAGCTGGCCAGCAATTCCCGATAAAGATCGCGCTCAACCGGCTCAGAGGGCACCTGCGCCACCACGACCGGCCTTTTGGTGACCCCTGTTGACTGGCAGAATGTAGCCGGATGCGCCCGCTCGAACTTGCGGACGATCTTGGTCTTGCCCATACCGGTGTCGCCATAGATCAGCAGGCAAGGCATGCGGTCACGTGGCGGATAAGCCAACAAAGCGTTCAGACGCACAAGTACACCTTCCGCCTGATCGAAGCCTATCCAGCGATCGGCGTTGATCCAGGCGATGCGTTCTTCCTCAGGCAGTGCCGCATAGCGCCGATAGCGCTCGTCAAGATGCTCGTATGCACCCTCCCCGCTCACGACCACTCCTCGACGGAAAAAATGGGCACTTTGCTCCAATCGATTGGTCGGTCGTCCTCAGTTTCAGGTGGAGCGGCCGATCGGTTGGGTTTGGTAGCGTCGAGCGCGCGGTCCCGCTTCTCTACAAGTTGCCGCGCTGCCTTCGTGCGCCGGGCGGCATCATCAACCAATGCGCGCTGGGTCTCGATCGCCTCAAAGATCAGTTGCTCGTCTACTAGGGCAAGACCGCGTTCTCTCAGGGCGGTTCGGGCACGGCGGTGCTCGCCCAGCGTTATCGGCGGCCGCCGCAGATCAGCGAAACGGATCGGCCAGCGCGTACCATCTGGAGCCCTTACGAAAATCTGCGAGAGATCACGAGGATCGTAGGAAATGCGTAACGGCCGGTCGAGCCGACCAGCCCAGATGCTGAGCACGTCGTCCCAGTAGCGCAGACCGAACAGACGAATTCCGTCACGCCGCACCAGTCGATCGACGCTGGGGAGGAAATCGATCATAAAACCAGCGAGGTCATGAGGCTGGCGCACAGGCCGAAGTCGCCGAGCCGTAGCCTCATGCCACGCCGCCAGGGGCGGAATCCCCAAAGCTCCATGTCGATCCGTATGATAGCGCACGATCTCAAGCGCCATCCAACGCTGCAGTTCGTCCAAGGTCATCGTCGCATTTGCCGCTGAGTCATAGCTGCCGCGCTCATCGATATCGCTGAATGTCGTGCCGGGTAGAAGATGGATAGCGCCCATCATGGTGCCGATCAGCCGTTCGATATGGCCTCCGTAATGCGGCGTGGCGATCGGGCGATGGATGAGTTCAATACCATATTCTTCGGCACCTCGCCGCAATGCGACCGATCGGAATTCCTTGGCATTGTCGAGATGGATCGCGTCGGGGAACCCCGAGATGGGCCACTTCGCATCGATCCCCAGTCCGACAAGCCATGGCTCTTTTGGTTGCACGACGTGCTGGATTGCGAGAGCAACCGACACTGTCGAGGGCGCCTCCAGCGTCAGATAGAAGCCTGCGACCATGCGGCTTGCAACGTCGATGGCAAGCGTCAGCCACGGCCTCTGCAGTGGTCGTCGATACTGACGGTCAACGACGATAACATCGACCATGGTATGATCGATCTGGACGACGTCGAATGCGCACTCAGCGGTATATTCTCCAGGGACGGGTCGGAAGCGATCGCGTGCGGCCTTAGAACCTTCCCGTGCCTTGGTGAGTTCGGCCGGATCCATCGCAGCAATTCGGGCTTTTACCGCCTGCCAGGACGGCGCTCGCACGCCACGCAACCGGCAGAGGCCGCAGATCTCCTTATGCAGCCGATTGATGCTGGTTTTCTGACGTGTCGCGTAGAAATCCCGTACAGCTTGTGCAATCACAACCTCGGTCTCATCCGGCAGGCGGCGGCTCCCTCGCCTCGTGCCTGCTGGATTCGGGAGCAGCGAACTTGTGACCGGATTTTCCCGATAGGCTGTGATCAACTCATACAGTCGCGTTCGTCTGATTCCAAGCTCGCGGCAAGCTCTATGGAAGTCGGAACGACTGGGCCGACCAATGGCAAGCAGCCTGCGAAGCACAGCCTCTCTTCGTACTGCCTCGTCCCAGACAGCGTCTTCCATAATGTGTCTGTTAGCCCCAGGAACCACAGCGCCTCCGCTGAAAAGTTCGTCCGCCGAATTATCGCGAAAAATACGCCGGTTCGGCTAAAATCCGGTCATCAACTGCGAATATGATTCGTTCCACATCAGAAACTTACCGTCCGCCTATGAACCATGAATGACACCCAGATCATCGAGCAAAACAGCGAAATTCACCTCCAGGAGAGCTCTGCGCCGTCTCTCAGCACGGCGGCTGAGGGTGATGTTTGCGCGCCGCAGGTGTCGGACGCAGGCACGTCGATGCAGGCCCCTCCCCTGCTCTCTCCCGTTGCCGAGAACCAAACGCCAACGCATCTTGCCAGCCTGGCGGACCGCGCCCGCGACTATGTGGCGGCGGCAAGTTCTGCCAATACGCGAAAAGCCTATGCCTCCGATTGGAAGCATTTTTCCGCCTGGTGCCGGCAGTTGAGTTTGGCTCCCCTCCCCCCGGACCCGCAGACCGTTGGTCTCTATATTACCACCTGTGCCTCAGGCGATGCCGTCGGCACACCGGCGCGTGGCGCCAAGGCAAACGCTGTCTCGACGATCGAACGGCGCCTGTCGTCATTGTCTTGGAACTATGCGCAGCGCGGGCTGATACTTGATCGCAAGGATCGGCATATCGCCACGGTTATGGCCGGCATTCGCAACAGCCACGGGCGTCCACCTGTGCAGAAGGAAGCGGTGGTGGCCGAGGACATCATCGCCATGATCGAGACACTCGATCGGGGAACGCTGAGAGGTTTACGCGATCGGGCCATGCTGCTGATCGGTTATGCCGGTGGCCTGAGGCGGTCCGAGATTGTTGGTCTTGACATCAAGGCTGACCAAACCGAAGACGGGCGCGGCTGGATCGAAATATTTGACAAGGGCATGCTCGTCACCCTGCGCGGCAAGACCGGCTGGCGCGAAGTCGAGATCGGCCGTGGCTCATCGGACGCCACCTGCCCGGTGGTTGCTCTGGAGAGCTGGATCACCTTCGCCAGGCTTGCCCATGGCCCCCTCTTCCGCCGCGTCACCGGACAAGGCAAGTCGGTTGGGCCAGAGCGCTTGAACGACAAGGAAGTGGCACGGCTCGTCAAGCGGACCGCCATGGCTGCCGGGGTTCGTGGCGATCTCAGCGAAATTGAACGTGCCTTCAAATTCTCCGGCCATTCGCTGCGCGCTGGTCTCGCCTCCTCCGCCGAAGTCGATGAACGCTATATCCAGAAGCAACTCGGTCATGCCTCAGCCGAGATGACCCGCAGGTATCAACGCCGAAGGGATCGCTTCAGGGTCAATTTGACAAAAGCGGCGGGGCTTTGATTTTGTTTGTTTGAACCAGAAAACTCGCATCCCGTGAATTGGTGATCACAATGTTTGGCACCTGAAAATTGGATTTTTCGGCCACGAACCCCATTCAGACCGGTTGTTTCACCAGGATTTTGCATGCAATTGCGACTGCTGGTCCAATTCTGCTACCTGTCAAAATGCACCTCGGCTTAGTCCCATCACTACCGAAGATCATAATGGTTTATCGCGCTCGTTGCGTCGAAATCCCTTTCCGCGCCACACCCCGACCTTTTAGCCTTGCATGACATCGGATTAGCGGTTTCGGTTATTGATGACATTAAAATCGAATGCGCTATGGCGCGTTTTGCACGGCATTCCGTACGCATCTTCACTCCGGCGGAAGCAGAGATTCATGGTAAGAGAAATGCAACGTCGAGAGGCTATGGGACAGTCAGCAGAATCGGATCGCTTCCTCAATCCGTAATCGCGCTGGTCGTTTGTTCAAACCTATTTCCAGACGGCAGAAAACAAACAACTCTATTTCTACCGGTCTGCTTTGCCCAATAAAGGCGCCGATCCGCCAGTTGCAAAACCGCTTCGGCGTCGACTGCATCGTCTGACATTGCAACTCCGATACTGACGGACACATTCAGCCCATCAGCAATTTCGGACCAGTCAAAGTTGGTAATTGTCATTCGCAGTCTTTCGGAAACCCTTTCCGCGTGGGCGAGTGTTAGGTCCGTCATAAGTATAACGAACTCTTCGCCACCAAAGCGAACTGCGAGATCTGTTTCACGAACAACAATTTTGACCAGTGCCCCGATTTGCACAAGGACACGATCACCAATGATATGGGAGAACGTATCATTGATTGTCTTGAAGTAATCGACATCAAGGATCGCCAGCGCATAACTCGCGCCTTGAGTATTAACGTCAGATATTATCGTCTCCAAATGCCGCCGATTGGAAAGTCCTGTCAACGGGTCCGTATTCGCCGCTTCAGTCAGGACATTGGTTTGCTGCTGAAGGGCCTCTAATGACCGGGCAATTTCTGCAGAGCGCTCTGCCTCTGTATCAAGCATTGCTTTGAGTTTTTTCGTTTCATAACGGATCTCCGCCATACGGGCATTTTGCTGGATCCGCTCCGCAGTGAACTGCTGATGGAGCTTGTGATATTTTTTATGAAAATCGAGCGCAAACTCGAATGCTTCAAGATACTCATGAGCTTTTGACAGAGACAGACAGGCATGCATTAAAGTCTCAAGATTGAAATTTTCCCCGGCAAGCAAGTGGGCCTGCTCAAGTGGAACCAAGGCCTCTTCATAGCGCTTTAACGAAACGAGCGTGCTTCCCAGTGTAACCAGATAATGCCCCTCCCCGCGGACATAATCGTCGCCCGGAATGTCACGGTACCGCTCCAATAACATTTCTGCGGCGGAAAAATTCTCAACCGCATTAAAATATTCTGCTAAGTTTGCGATACACAACCTCTCGGCCCAGGCGTCTTTAAGTAATTGAGCGAGGCTGAGTGCTTGTTTCGTAACATCTATTGCGCTGCTAATCGACGTTTCGAATTTTTGATTATCGGCTTCCTGAACGAGATAAGCATCCTCTGCATGCGCGCCACCGAGATTAATCAACCACCAACATTCGAATGTAAGATCGTGTGCCTCTCGGGCAAGCTCTACGGCACGAGCGCAATAATCAACCGCAAGGGATGGTTGGCGCGTCATCCAGAATATCACGCCAATAACATTTATGGCCAGAGACCGACATCTGAGATTACGGCTCTGGTCGGCAATGTTCATTGCTTCTGCGGCGAACTCGACAGCCTGCTCTAAATTACCGAGTTCCAGATGCAGCCAAGCAGCAATACTAATTGCTTCCGCCTCAAGCGCCGGCTCTTCAAGCTGCTTCCAAAGAGAAAGAGCTTTCTCCGCGTATACTAGCCCCGTCTCTGTCTCGCCAAGTTGAAAGCAATACCACGCACATTGCTGAGAACCGCGCGCTACAAGACCTTGATCTCCTCGCTGTTCTGCAGAAGTCAGAACTGAATTTGCTAAGGAGAACGCGCGAATGGAACGACCTGTACATGCGAGGTTCCAAGCTTCATCCAGCACGGCCGCAGCGTCCAAATCAAAGCTATTTTTACGATTGCCAAACTGGTTATTCAATATCATCGGCTCATCTTGCGCAACGCCTAGACAGCATACCGGGTAAATTTAGCAAAAATCCATTTAAGGGAGTCCTAAAGCCATTATCTTTCGTAAGGCTGTTTCTTAAGTTCCTTGCGACAGGCCGTTTCAAACATATGTAAGCACCTACCGCTCTCGAGCGTACAGACTTATCCTAAGTGAGCGAACCACACTGCCAAAGTTGAATATTCGTTGCCCAGCGTTGAGTGAATGTGTCCAAATTTTAGATGAACCATTTCCCCTCCCCTCGTCTCTTATTGCATTGTTGATCTCACCAAAATTTCCTCTGTTTTTTAAGTGTCTCATACCAACCTAAACTCTCCGAACGCGATTGAGATTTTGGCCCATGATTATCAGGGAGTTGTACATAGTCGGCATTGGCCACATGGTCGCGCATAAAAAAACATACAAAAAAGAAATGGAGACGGTCTTCAGCAGCATCAGCCGAAGCCAGAGATGCCTACCTTAACTGGACGCCCGACGAGCGAGAAAAACCGCTCAAGGCGCCAGCACGCGCACTTCAAATATAACAAGGACGAAGCAATGACTGTCGAAAAAATACATACACTCGTCGTTGGCGGCGGACAGGCTGGTATCGCCATGAGTGAGCATCTCACTAGGAACAAAGTAGCACATCTCGTTCTTGAAAGAGGAAGGATAGCCGAGCGTTGGCGTTCGATGCGTTGGGATTCCCTGGTCACTAATGGGCCAGCTTGGCACGATCGTTTTCCAAACATGACTTTTCCTGGCAATGCCGATGCGTTTATCCCCAAAGAAGGCGTTGCCGACTACTTTGAAGCCTATGCGAAGAAGTATAACGCACCGATCCGCTGTGGAACCGAGGTGACTCAAGTCGAGCGATTGAAAGGTCGTCCAGGCTTCCGTGTCGAGATGTCTAACGGTGTGATCGAAGCTCTAAACGTGGTGGTGGCGACCGGTCCGTTTCAGTTGCCGAACATTCCGCCAATCGTTCCACCGACGGCAGATATCAACCAAATGCATTCCAGCGAATACCGCAACCCTGATCAACTCGGGGAGGGGGCTGTTCTCGTGATTGGCGCGGGCTCTTCAGGAGTGCAGATTGCCGAGGAATTAATGCGTGCGGGCTGCAAGACCTATCTTTCTGTTGGGCCGCATGATCGTCCTCCGCGCAGCTATCGCGGCCGCGACTGCGCTTGGTGGCTCGGCGTTCTCGGCAAATGGGATGCACAGGTACAGGAATTGCAGCTAAGCAGGCATGTTACGGTCGCTGTCAGTGGCGCACGAGGCGGAGAAACGATCGACTTCCGTCGTCTAGCAGCACAGGGCATGGTGCTGGTGGGCATGACCGAAAGCTTTAAGGACGGCAAATTATCCTTCGCTCAAGATCTTGCCGACAATCTTGAGTGTGGCGACCAGAACTATCTATCGCTGCTCGACGAAGCGGATGCTTTTGTTGCATGCAACGGTCTCAACCTTCCTGAAGAGCCAGAGGCTCGCATCCTTGGTCCGACAACAGATTGTATTATTAATCCTATCCGCGAACTGGATCTTATTAACGCCGGCGTCTCCACGATCATCTGGGCTACCGGCTTCAGGTCCGACTATAGCTGGTTGAAGGTGAATGCTTTCGATGAAGCAGGGCGCCCTAGACATCATCAAGGTGTCTCATGTGAGAAAGGCCTCTATTTCCTGGGTCTTCCCGGACTTTCCGGTCGCGGCTCCAGTTTCATCTGGGGTGTCTGGCATGATGCCAGACACTTAGCCGACCACATCATCATTCAGGATAACTACCTGGCTTACAGGCCGCAGGCCTGATGTTAGTACGATTTTTTAGCCGCTCCCGAACTGAGGTGTGGACGGGACCAGATTGGAGATGCCGCCAGAAAATCTGGGCTCTTTCTCAATTGTTATGAGCAAGTCAACGGCTCAATATCCTGCTCACGACGATGATTTTCATGGCAATTCGCATTTTCCGCGTCAGGAATCATCCAAAATCGTGGTTTCAAACCGCGTGGAAAAAACGTTGGTCTTTCAATTACTTATGTCGGTGGTCAGCTGACCACCGAATCAGGCCCTCAATTACACGCGTTTCGATCCCAATCCATCGTCTTGACGAAATTTTCTCAGCGCTTTATCCCGCCTTCATGCCCACTTGGCCATTGGCCCTTAACAAAGCCATCATCATAGGCCCAAGGGAGAACTCTCCTTGTTTTGATCGGCGGGTTAGATCACGCAAATAGCCCCCAGCTGAGTTGATAAAGTTTGCACGCTCTAAAATACATGCGACAGCGGTAGCTGCATTCTCTTGACCCATAATTTCGCAGGCTTCCTGATAGGCGTCCGGACTTACTCCCAACATAGATCGAACCACAACTGCGGCAGTCATTAAGTCACGCCAATTTTCTATTTTTCCACCCGGACCGTAATCGCTAACCGAAGGGCAGGCCTTCAAAATCATTCCAAGCGGAAATGACTTTATCGGCACAGGTTGAGGCGAACTGTTTTGCGCCCTGGTTGCCTCTTGCTCTTTTTCAGAGCGAGGTTCAAGTTCATTAACGTATTTGGTATTTGAATTCTGTATGTGCCGCTCAAATTGAGCAGCATTGCTGCTATTTTTTTCTGATTTTACCTGATTTTCCAATCGCTTAATAATATCACTCTTCAGGTTGTTCATCTCATCTAAAACGGCAGTAACTTCCGAAAGGGGTGGTGTTCTAGATACTTTGCCAACAAGCGATACATACGCGCATTCGATCTCATGCCAGTCGCCTTGAGCGCCCTCCTCGATAGCCGCCGTGATCAGTTTGCGAACGTCTCGACGGCAAATGGTAAGGCTTTCCTTGGCTTTCCTAAAGGCGGCACGATCCGCCATCACTTGTTGCGCCATCATCGCAAGTTCTTCTGAGCGTGCGAGCAGTGGTGACAAATCGAAGCCAAATGCCTGCTCGATCTGACCGGCGTTATCCTTGCGCGCGTAGCGTTTCCCATTGGCGCTATCTTTGCGAACGATCAGCCCTGCATCTACAAGCACAGCGATATGCCGGCGTAATGTCGCTCCAGCCAACCCGTGCGCTCGAAGAGCAAGTTGAGTATTCGAGGGGAAAACAACAAGTTGCGCATCCTGCCGTAGTTCATTCTCTGGGTAAAAACTCAATAACGCATCGAGAACCGCAAGGCTGTTGGATTGTATACCAAGCAATTCCATTGCAGCTGAGGCATCCCTGAATATTTTCCATTTATCCGCACGTTTGCCCGGCTTAATGTCGCTTGTGGCGACTTGCCGGCGCACCAGCGCAAGCGTCATACCCCGCCGCCCAAAGGGCGTCGTCACATTTCCAGTCTCCATCATCTTTCACCTTTCAGCAGGCAAAAGAAAATCACTCACCAAATGGCGCAAAAACTCTTGACGAGGATTCGAGGAAATGCGATTCTGTTCTTGCTAGAGAGACAGAAGGGCTTCCACGACGGCGACGTTGGGGGAGCTCTTTTCTTTTGCGGACTACTCTCCTTGTTTCTTCTGGGTCTGTGCTCGGTGCGCCTGATAAAGCGCAGGCAAGTGATCAATGACGAAGGCCGCGAAATCAGGCGTCGCCTTCCTGTCTATCGTGATTTCCAATTTGGATTTGCTTTGCGAAACCTGAGCCAATCTATCCCCATCAGGGGTCGACATAATTTCCGGAAGCCCTCGAGAGACCCGTCGAGGCTTAAGGCTGGCCAACACCGCCTTGAATCGCTCCGCAGATGGCAGCGCTTGCACTTCATTCGATAGCGCATATTTTGAGACGTCCGAGGGTGAGGGGGCCTTTTCGATAAACTCCGTGAGTTGCTGCCAACTTGGTCGGCCGACGCCTGGTGCGGGGCCGATTGCATCGATCAACTCCGGGGGGAGGGTGTCGACAAGCAGAAGCATCTTCGACAGGTTACTCTTGTCGATCGACATAGCGGCAATAACGATCTCGCGTGAAAATTGCTTATTCAAGCGATGGGCGAAACGTGCTTTCTCAATAAAGGTGAGATCCTGACGTTCGTTGTTCTCCTGGCCTTGTGCAATGACCAATTGTTCGTCGGTCAGCTCGCGAACAACCGCTTTGACCGGAAGACCTAATTCTGAAACGGCCTGGAGCCGACGGTGACCGAAGCCGACCTGATAGCGGCCCGGCATATCCGGGTGAGGGCGCACGAGGATTGGGACCTGCTGGCCTTGGTCGCGAATCGATTCGAGAAGTCCGTCAATATCACCAGGCATACGGTCCTGCACGAAGGATGGCTCTACGGTCGAAACATCCAATTCGACAACCGCTTGGCCTTCAGCAAGACGCCGCTCTATCTCTTCGGCGCGGCTTAGGCGATCATTCTGTTCACGCAGTGCGTTTCCAATATTCGCAGTCAGCTTTGTTGCCGGGTCGCGTTCTTTTCTGGCGACCCCGAGAAGCGGCATTGACCGCGTTTTCCCTGCACGATTGTCAGACGGCTTAACGTCTTGGGCGTCCGTCGAGACGCCAAGGATGTGCTTCCGGCTCATGTGGTTCTACCCCATGCTTTTTTGATCAGAGATTCAATCTCATCGTTGACGGCGTTCATAGCCTCCAAGGCGCGATCATAGGTTGATCGTGTAAATTGACCGCGTTCCACTTCAAAAAGGGTCTGGTTTGTCAGGCCCGCGTCCGAGACAGCCGTCGTTTTGAGCATTGGAAAATTAAGGACGTTTTCCCCAAAAATAGACCGGAGATAGCCCACCATCTGGTTTTGGGGGCCATCGCTCGGTTCGAAACGGGTGATAAGGTAGCGCATCCAATTGAACTTGAACTCCGCACCGGCGCTCTCAATTTCTCTCAGCAAGTTCGATGTCATTGCCAGAAACTGGTTCATTGACATCACATCGAGCATCTGGGGATGAACCGTAACAAGGATGGATGTCGCGGCCGTCAAAGCTGACAGCGTGAGGTAACCGAGTTGCGGAGGGCAATCGATGACGACGACATCATAATTATCTGCAATGTCTTCAATCGCTTGACTGATGCGACCATAGAAGAGCGTGTCACCTTCCTTGCGCTTCATCAAGGCGCGGGGCGTGTCATGCTCAAATTCCATAAGTTCGAGATTGCCGGGAATGAGATGAAGGTCAGGAATATACGTTCCTCGAACGACCTGTTCGATTGGCACTTGCTCATCATCATATCTGATGGCGCCATAGAGGGTCTCGTTTGGACCGACGTCCGTCTCCGGTTGGCTGCCAAAGAGCGCAGACAAGCTTGCCTGAGGATCGAGATCGATAGCAAGCACTCGGTAGCCGCGCATTGCGAGATATTGAGCCAAATGCGCGGCGGTGGTCGTTTTGCCCGAGCCACCTTTGAAATTCATGACCGAAATGACTTGAAGCTGCTCGCCGTCTCGACGATGCGGAAGGTAGCGACGGTTTCCACGACCGATCTGGTCCATATGCTTGCGGATCACGTGGATATCTTCAATCGAGAAAATGCGCCGGCCCCCAGGGCTCATGCTGACATTCAACTCTGGCATTTCTGAAGCAATCTGCCTTAGATAAGACTCCCCAACGCCAAGCAACTTAGACGCTTCAGAGGGGCCGAAGGTCCTAATCCCCTTTTCGGAGGTCGGCGGGAAAACTTTCAAATGATGTGCTTGCAACTGGCTGGAAAGCGCGTCGGCGTGACGCTCCATCAAGGCAGTCAACCCCTCAATCACGGCCTCAGTTTTCGGGGCGATCTTCGCCATGTCAAAACCCATTTTTTGCTATCGGCGCTAATTTTCGCGAAACCAGTAAAACTTCGCCATTAATCATTAGCGCCGATTCGGATTTTCGAGCAAGGAGTTTTAGGTTAGCAAAAGGTTAACGCGACCTTGCCACATTGAACTTTCCTACCTATTTCACAATAGTTATCTGATATTTAGACAGATTCTCGACCCTAGCACCAGCTTTAACAAAATGCAGATTTGCAGGATCGAAACGTTGTTTTGCACAGGCGTAGCAAGGTTTTGCATCGCCACGCCGCGCCGAATCCCACACGAGTTATACCAAGGCTCGAAGATGCTGACGCATCCTCGCCTTGAAGGGATTGCGAATATCTCAAATGCATCAGTGGTTTGAGATATTCGCAAACGGAATACGATGAGTCATATTCAATGACTCTTCGTATTACGCGGTAATTTCAGGAAAAGCGTCTCTGATGCCGGTCAAAAGGGGAGAGGAGGGGCTACCTGTCACCGCAACCGACCGATAGGACGGCGGCTCTGTCAAATATCGAGGGAAGTGTAGAAATGAGAATTGGCTCCTTAACCGCGATGCACATATGGGCCGTGTGCAAGACAGCGTGGATCATCTCCTCGTCAGCACGACTGGCGCTAATGAAAACTCGCTGAAAATGCGACCTCCACTCGGCTGCCAAGCGGAGCATATCGATCGCTTGTGGTCGACAAAAGACTTTGAATATTCCGCCCTCGATCCGACTCTTAAATGCCAGCATAAAAGACCTAGTATAGGTTCATCGCCAAAGAATTACGACACGACCATTTCCTGTTAAACCGACACACTTAGTCTCTGTTTTTTTCGCTGACGCAACTGATCGAGCAGCAAGTAAATCACCGGCGTCGTATAAAGGGTGAGTAACTGGCTGACCAGCAGACCACCAACTATGGCGTAACCTAACGGTTGGCGCAGTTCCGATCCGGAGCCGTGACCAATTGCAAGGGGAAGGCCGCCCAAAAGGGCCGCCATAGTGGTCATGAGGATCGGACGAAACCGCATATGCGCTGCTTTGACAATCGCCTCTTCGCTGCTCAACCCTTCGTTCTTCTCGGCGTTAATCGCAAAATCAACCAGCATGATACCGTTTTTCTTGACGATCCCGATCAGCAGAATAACCCCGATCATCGCCACAAGCCCAAAATCGAATCCCGCCACTTGCAACGCCAGAAGCGCGCCGAGCCCAGCCGAGGGCAGGGTTGAAAGGATTGTCAGCGGATGGATAAGGCTTTCGTAGAGAACGCCGAGGATGATGTAGACCACGACAAGCGATGCAAGGATCAAGAACGGCACGGTTGCCAGTGATTCCTGAAAAGCCTTGGCGCTGCCCGAAAAACTCGCCTGCAACGATGCTGGCGGGTGCATGGTGGCCACCGCATTTTCGATTGCGGCTGTCGCCTCACCAAGCGCAACATTCGGGGCAAGATTGAAAGATACGGTCACCGCTGGTGATTGCCCTTGATGGGAAATGGACACTGGTGAGACGCCATTGGTCGTCCATTTGGCAACCACGGAAAGCGGGATCAGCGTTCCATTATTAGCTCTCAACGACAGGCGATCCAGTGTGGCGATATCCCGCTGCAGGTTTGGCAACACTTCCAGAACAACGTGGAACGTATCGCTCTGTGTGGAATAAGAGGCGACCTGACGCTGCCCAAAGGCGTCATAAAGGGTTTCATCGATGGTCGATGGCATCACCCCGTAAAGGGTGGCGGCAGCACGATCAATATGAATGGACAGGTTTGGCGCCTCGGCCTGCTGGTCGTTACCAACATCCCGCAATTGCGGCAATCCCTGCAACCGACTAGTGATTTTCGTGGACCAAGTCGCCAGTTCTGCAATATTGCCATCTTGAAGCGTGTATTGGTACTGGGTTTTGGCAGGCCGTGCACCAATATTGATATCCTGCGCTGACTGCATGAACAGCTTTATGCCCTGCTGAACATTCAAAGCTTCACCAAGCCGATCGATGACCTGCTTTGCGCTCACGCCGCGCTCCGAAAGCGGTTTCAGCGTGATGTTGACATGTCCCTGATTGAGAGCATTGCCGCCATTACCACCACCAATGTCCATAAACACGCTGTAGACGGCAGGATCTTTCAGAATAATAGCACTGACACGTTCCTGGAGCTTCGCCATTTCACTGAACGAGATGTCGGGAGATGCTTGAGATAAGCCCGCGATAAAGCCGGTATCCTGCTCAGGAAAAAAACCCTTCGGTGCAATTACAAACAGATAACCGGTCGCAACAATCGTGCCGATGAAAACCGCAAGTGTCATGTAACGATGGCGAATAACCGGCGTCAGGCTGCGGGCATAAAGCGAGAGAAGCCAATTAAAAAATGCCTCCCCAGCACGATAGAAGCGTCCGCGCCGCTGGGGAGGCGTCGCTCGTATGAAGCGTGAGGCCAGCATGGGTGTCAATGTCAGTGATACAAAGGCCGAGATGGCAATGGCAATGGTCAGCGTAACTGCAAACTCTCGAAACAATCGCCCAACAATGCCGCCGAGCAACAGGATCGGAATAAGCACGGCAATCAGCGACAAACTGATGGAAATGATCGTGAAGCCGATTTCGCCAGCGCCTTTGCGCGCTGCATCCACAGGCGGCATGCCATCCTCAATGTGGCGGGCAATGTTTTCAAGCATGACAATGGCGTCGTCCACGACAAAGCCGACAGCAACAACCAGTGCCATGAGCGATAAATTGTCGAGACTGAAGCCCAGCACCCACATAGGTGCTAGCGAACCAACCAGCGCAATAGGCAGAGTGAGCACAGGAATAATGGTAGTGCTCACACTGCGCAGAAACAGAAAAATCACCAGAACCACAAGGCCAACGGTGAGCATCAAGGTGAACTGCACGTCATCGACGGAGGCGCGAATGGTCGTGGTTCTGTCCGTCACCAATTCCAGCTTGATGGATCGTGGCAAAGAGGCTTGAAGGGCAGGGAGCTGTGATTTGACCGCATCGACTACGGCAATGACATTGGCTCCCGGTTGACGAAACACGTCCAGCGCTATGCCCCGCGTATTGTTGGTCCAATGGGCCATTTTGGCGTCTTCTGCGCCATCGACAGCCTGACCAATATCCCGGATGCGGACCGGCCCGCCATTGCGATAAGCAATGACGGCATCGTTCCATTCCGCACTGCTTGAAATCTGATCGTTTGTGTAAATTGGAAAACTACGGGTTGGATCGTCGATATTGCCCTTGGGCGCACTCAAGCTGAGATTACCGATCGCGGTGCGCACGTCTTCAAGCGTCACATCAGACTGTGCCAAGCGACCTGGATCGACCGCGATACGGATTGCAGGCTTTTGTTTGCCGCCAATATTCACGTAAGCGACACCGGAGACCTGGCCGATCTTCGACGCCACATTGCGCTCGATATATTCGTCGAGTTCGGGCAATGTCAGGCTGTCTGAGCTTGCCGAAAGCTGCATGATCGGGGCATCTGCCGGATTGACCTTATGGACTGTTGGCAGCGAAGACATGTCTTTAGGCAATTGCCCTGAGGCCTCGCTGATTGCTGTTTGCACATCGCTCGCTGCCGTCTGGATGTTCTCATCGAGAGAGAATTGAACCGTGATCGATGTTGTCCCGAGCGAGCTGGTCGAGGTCATTTCCGCGATGCCACTGACCCGGGACAAGGCCTGTTCGATAGGCTGGGCAACACTTGCCGCCATGGTATCCGGAGAGGCCCCAGGCAGGCTTGCCGCGATTTGCACCGTAGGAAAATCGATCTGCGGCAGTGCCGATACCGGCATAAAAGGATAGCAGATGGCGCCAATCAGGAATATCCCGACCATAATCAGTCCGGTAGCGACCGGGTGATCGATAAAAAAGTCAAAGAAGCTGGATTTTCTTGGCTGTTCGCTTTTAACACTACCAGCCAATGTCATTGGGAGACCTCGCCGGAAAGCTCGCCGATTGGCGATCCGGTCCACGGCGTGACCGCCACCGTCACCTTGTCAGCGATGCGGGATTGTCCATCCATGACGACCTGATCACCGGCGTTGATACCATCGGTGACCAAAGCCATCGCATCCGTAACAAAGGCCGTTTTCACGCTGCGTTTGCTGACTTTGTGATCCGCGCCAACAACGAAGGCATAGAGACCGTCACGGCCACGCGCCAGCGCCTTGTCCGGCACCACCACGCCCTTTCGCACTTCAACAGTCAATCGTGTCGCCACCGGCAGACCCGGCCAAAGCGCCCCGGTCTTGTTGTCGAATGTCGCACGCAGGTGAATAGAGCCGTTTGAGGAATCGACGGCATTATCAATGATGGTCAGCTTGCCCGTTGAAAGTTTTCTCGTACCATCCGTGGTTTCCAATTCCACATCTGCGATCCCGTCTTTTAACGCATCACGGATTTCGGCAAATCTATCACCAGGCGCAACAAAAGACACGCCTATCGGGTCCATCTGCGTCACCGTCACGATACCATTTGTGGATGTTGTACTGACAATGCTGCCGATATCGACCTGCTTGAAGCCTGTACGTCCAGTAAAGGGAGCTAGGATCGTCGCGAAACTGAGCTGCGTTTCAGCATTCCTGATCATGGCATCATCATACTGGACGGCTGCGGTATATTGCTGATTAGCAGCATTCTTTTGCTCCATCACGGAGAGAGAGGCCACTCCTTTTTCCGCAAGGGACGCATATCGCTCCGCATCCAATTTGGCGCTTCGCAACTGCGCTTCGTCCTGTGCCTTTTTCGCCTTTGCCGACACGAGGTTAGAGACGAGCTCGCGATTATCCAGCTTCAGCAAAACACTGCCTTTGTCGACTATCTCCCCTTCTGCGAAGGGTATCTCGACCACCTGGCCTTCGATGCGTGGTCTGACGATAACGGACTGAAGAGGTTCGATCGTGCCGATCCCATTGATGACACGGTGCATCGTCTCCATCTTCGCCGTTATAGCCGTGACAGGAATGATAGCATCATCCGCAGCTTGTACGGGACAGATGGATATACCAAGGGTGAGGGCGACAAGAACGGTAGAGGTAGAGAGTCTATCTTGTAATACAGCGCAAAATGAGCCCATCTTCATAAGAACTTCTCCGTCGGCGTTGCGCAGAAACGCAACACCACAATGTCGGTTCCGTTACAAATGAAAGATTAGTGACAGCACCTGGGATCAGCGATTTTTAGCACGAGATGGTAAGTTTTATCTTACCATTTGAAACTGAATCTCTGGACGCCAAAACAACTGATGCGACCACCCGGATACATCCCGCGGAACCTCTGGGTTGACGCGAGCGACCCGATTAAAGTTCAGGTGCGTATTTTTTTGCTGGGTACAGAAGATAATGTCGCGCCTAACCAACGATGATCCAAAAGCGAAAATCAATTCTTACAGGGATTTTAGAAAGTGCGGCCAGCGAGGGTCGTTTATAATGGAGCGCGCGCGCATATGTTTCCAGATTCCATATTTATAGAAATCGAAATCGAGCGTTGAAATCCGGTTCTGCACCATGGCCCAGGTGCTCCACTTTATGTCAGCCAAGGCCTTCAGCACGATGAAGCGGGCATGATAGCCGGTATCATAGTAGCCGAAGTAATCCTCGATGATTTCCCGATCGATTGCTTCCGAAAAGAACATTTCCCCACTCCAGATCGCCAGATCATAGAGGCGCTCATTGTTGGAGGCATATTCGAAATCGATGAGCTTGATCGATTTGTTCTCGCCAATCAGGAAGTTGCCGGGCATCGGATCATTGAAACAGGCAACGAGATCGAGGCCGGACGCCTCAAGAGCCATGCGTGCCTGTCTATACTGCCCTTGCAGCCATGTGTGATCAACGGGCCAATAGCCGCCCAACTCTTCCACTTGCGCATAGTGCTCGTCGATCATGTCAAAGACGGTTTTGGTCAGCGGCAGTTCTGGCGCCGCGTGAAAATCACGATAGAGGGAAACAGCTTTGTGGCGGATCTGCGGGTCGGCAAAGTCACGATGGGTGGATGGTCTGCGACCTTCGATGAATTCTGCAATTTCAATGTCCAAATGGGCGAGATAATCAAATGTGCGCGGCCCAATGCCGATGGTTTCGGCCTGTTTGCTGGCCGCCGCCGCCGCCTTGCGGTCAATAAACATTTCCGTACCACGGCCAGGAATTTTCAGGAAATAGGAGAGGGAATCTCCTTCCACCTCAATGCGAAAATTGGTGTTGCTGATACCGCCGAGAACGGCTCGATAGCGCAGTTTACGGCCTTGCCAGCCTGCGACTTGAGTGAGTGCAGCCTCCACGGCGTGCTCGGCATCGGTGGTCGCCATACCAATTTCGTTCATGATCCTACTCCTGTTTCAAATCGACCTGACCAGTTCCTCAAATCCGGGACGACCCAACAGCATTCTGCACCGCAGGAAACGCCATTCGGCATATTTCAGAAACTCGACGCTGCGTCGGGGAGAGCGCATTTCCAGAAGCATGCTGCGCAAGGCCCAATAGAAATCATCGGCTGCCGCGTACAGGCGGCAGCGGGCAAAGGCCTTGGTGGAAAAGGCCCCATCATGCATTTCAAGAAGTGGCTTCATTTGGCTCTCAAACTGGTAAAGCTCATTCATCTGCACCCCAAGCTGGTAATAGGGGTCCATGTCACCAGCCATATCGAAGTCCACCAGCTGCAATTGGCCGGACGCACCGATCATCACATTGGACGAATGCGGATCGCCGTGAGCCGCACAAAAATCAACACCAGCAGCAGAAATGGCGGAGTGGAGTGTCCTGGTCCAGGCATACATCCAGGACGCATCCCCCGGCAGCGGGGCTTGCAGAGTTTGCATGATGGCCCAAAGCCCATCGATCCCCTCGAAGACCGACCACGGCCTACCCAATAATGGGCCTGCGGCAATCGCCTTCTGCATTTTGATCAACTGCAATACGGGAGCCTCGTGCATGAGGTCGTCGATTTTCGCCGCCCGCCAGCCTTGTCCCAGACGCTCCCAAAGCATCGCCCTGTCGGGGGGGGAGCAGGCAATTGGTTTTGGTGAAAACCCGAGATCATGCAGGCGCGTTGCCGCCGCAAAAGAGATGGCATCATCCACCAGCTCTTTCGTTTCATCTCCGGCCACCTTCAGGAACAATGTCGGCTCAGTGCCATCAGGCGCGATGTCGAATGTGACGGATTCCACCGCATGATAAGACGGCGAAGCCACGGCAGGCAGCGCGACACGGTAGGTCAGGGTGTGCAAGGGGAGGGTGGTGAAACGCGATAAGGCGCGCTCAACGCGGGCTTCATCTTCATTGTCTGGTGTGCCGAGTGGTTTCATTGCGCCGCCTCATTGTGTTGCGCAGCCTCCAGCCCGTCGCAGGCAAGGCGATAGAGCATGTCGGCCAGAACCTGCGTGCCAAATGCCTGGTCTTGCGGTGTCGTGTATTCCGTGGGGTGATGAATGACGCCGTTCTGGCTGCGCACGGCAAGCACCACGGCTGGGCAAACAGCAGACAGCGCCACGGCGTCGTGGCCGCCGACCGTATCGAGATGACGCATCGGTTCGCCATAGCTTTTGGCCGTCTGTTCCGCCAGAGAAACCAGGCCGGACGCAAAATTGCCTGCCTTGCGCCGGTCAATGGAGCGTATTTCATAATCGATTTTAGCTTTTGCAGCAGCAGTTTCAGCGGCAACCTTCAGCTTCTGTTCGGCCTCCTCCAAAATCTCCGGCGAGGCAGATCGCAACTCGATGAACAACACGGCTTCCGCCGGAACGATATTGGGCGAATTGGGAAAAACCTCCAGACGGCCAACAGAGGTGTGAAGTTCAAGTCCGTAAGCGTCCACCATGGCCCGCAGATCGGCCATCAGATAGGCGGCACCCAACAGTGCATCCTTGCGCTCCGCCATCGGCGTTGGACCGGTGTGGGCCTGACAGCCGAGAAAAGCGAGGTGGTATTTTGTGGCCCCCCAGAAACGGGTGAAGGCCCCGAATTTCTCCTCAGCGTTAAACAGCGTGCTTGCACCTTCAATGTGCAGCTCGATCAAGGCGTCTGGCACGGGTACCTTGTCCTTGCCCGCATAGCCAATCTCCTGAAGCGACTGGCGAACCGTGACGCCGTTGCCATCAGCCCTGTCAAGTGCCCAGTCCAGTTCGGCCGCACCGGTAAAAACGCTGCTTCCCAACAGGCTCGGTTGAAACCGCGCACCTTCCTCATTTGTCCAGTTCACGACCTGGAAATTGCAGGCCGCAAGACGATTTTCCGCCGCCAATCGTTCGCGCACCGCCAAAACGGCCTCGCAGGCCGCAACGACACCCAGTGCTCCATCAAAACGCCCACCATTCGGCTGGCTGTCAATGTGAGAACCAACCATGACAACAGGGGCATTTGCCCCGGCCAGCGGTGCTGAACCAAACTGATTGCCAATGGCGTCCACGGATTGAACAAACCCATTTTCAGCAAACCAGGACGCAAGCCAGTCGCGCGCCCTGCCATCTTCCTGCGACAATGTAAGCCGGTTCATGGAACCGTCCGGACCGCCGCCGAAGGAAGACAATGTATCGACCATCGCCTGAAACCTCTTGGTATTAATAGGCGCTTTGGATGATTTTGGAGACGCTTCAGGCATTGATGATGTCCACGTTTGATTGCGAAAAATAATCGGAAAAGTCTTTGGGCAGCACACCGCTGGTCACCACGGCGTCAATGTCGCTCAGGCCAAAGGTATGGATAGAGCCAAGCCGTCCGAATTTTGAACTGTCCGCCACGATGATGGAGCGGCTGGCCTGCCCACGGGCAATGCGGCGCAGGACGGCTTCATCCTCGCCAAAGTCCATAAAGCCCCGTTCCAGATGGATGGCACTGATGGCGATGATCGCCAGGTCGAAAAAATGCTCCTTGAGGGCAGCAACCGTCTCGTGACCGTACGTCGCCTGATATTCCGGTCGCATGCGACCGCCCAGAACGCGCACACTGGCATCGGGGTAGGGGAAAAAATGGGCCGCAACCGCAATGGAATTGCTGACGATTGTCACATCCCTGCGGGATTCTAGATGTTTCAGGCAGGCCAGTGTCGTGGTGCCGGTATCGATGAAAATCTTCATGCCGTTTTCGACCATGGAGGCCGCAGCCTCACCGATGCGGGCTTTTTCCCGGGCGCTGACCCGGATACGCTCACCGAACGGTTGGTCGCTGTCATGTCCGTCGATCACGGCGCCACCATAGACCCGACGCGCATAGCCACGGATCTCCAATTCCTTCAAATCGCGACGGATGGATTCATGGCTGACCTGCAACTGCTCGGACAGTGCAACAACAGTCACTCTTTGATGCAGTTTCAGCATCTCCAGAATGTGTTTGATGCGGTTTTCCGTAAAACTCATGGGCTTGTTTTTTCCTGCTGTTCTCTGCCTGTTTCAATATGGAGTCTGTCTTTCGTCAGGGGCTAGCCTCTGCAAGCAATCCTTTGTCCGGCACTGTTCCAAAAATCGGATTGACGAGATGACAGGCGGCAAAATCCTGTTCTCCCCTGTCGGTCAGACTTGGACTGATTGTGCTGCATTTTTCCATGGCATGCGGACAGCGCGACTTAAAGCTGCATCCGTCCGGAATGTGGATCGGGCTGGGCGGCTCGCCTTCCAGCAGGCATTCCTGCGGCTGGTAGCGCCGCTCTTCCAGCGTTGGCATGGCGCTGAGCAGCGCTTTTGTATAGGGATGGCCCGGATCGAAAAACAACCGCTCGTTTTCCGCCAGTTCAAACACCTCACCCAGATACATCACCGCCACACGGTTGCAGACCTTGCGGACCATGGCCAGATCATGGGAGATGAAAATATAGGTGAGGTTGTAGTCCTTCTGCAACGTCTGGAACAGGTCAAGCAATTTGAACTGCTCGGCCTGATCGAGCGCCGACAGTGTTTCATCCATGATCAGAATTTCAGGTTCCAGCACCAGAGCGCGCGCCACATTGATGCGTTGACGCTGACCGGCGCTGAGCCCCAGTGGTAACTCCTCATAGAGCGCAGCAGGCAGGCCAACCTCGCCCATCACCTTCAGCACGCGCGTACGGATTGTTGCCTTGTCACGCCATCCATGGGTTCGTAGCGGCTCTTCCAGCATGCGGCCAACGGTGGTGCGGGGCGGCAGAGAGCCGAAGGGGTCCTGCAACACCATTTGCAGCGTGCTGCGAAACGCCAAAAGGTCCTTGCCGCCCAGCTGGGCAATGTCTTTGTCTTTGCACAGAACCTGACCGGAGCTTGGACGTTCGAGACGGCTCAACAGCCGCATCAGCGTGGATTTACCGCAGCCGGATTCGCCAACAATGGCGAAACTGTCACCTCTGCGAATATCAAACGTCACATTGCGCACCGCCCGCACGTTGTTGACCCCGCCAAGGCCGGTCTTCTTGCGAACCTTGTAGATCTGTGAGGCGTCACGCAGGCTGATCACCACCGGCCTGTCATCGTCGAGGCGTGCAACAGCGTTTTTTTCAAGCCAGATTTTCGGCGTCTGGGCCACCAGTTCGCGTGTGTAGGGATAGATTGGTGTGGCAATCAGGTTTTCTGCCGACTGTTCTTCAACGATCCGGCCATCCTCCATGACGAGAATGCGCGAACAGGCTTCACGCGCTACCGGAAGAGAGGAGGAAACAAACAAAACGGCCGTATCGAAATCAGCCGTCAGCTCTTTCATCAAACGGATCACCTGCGCCGCCACCGTCACATCCAGCGGTTGGGTGACGTTATCGGCAATCAGCAGCGCCGGATTGGTAATCAGCGCATCGACAATCAGGGCTCGCTGCATCATCCCGCCACTGAACTGGGATGGGTAATCATCAAAGCGGCTGCGTGCTGAGGGAATTCGCACGGCCTCCAGCAAGGAAATCACCCGCTTTTCCGCATCCCCATACGAGGTGCCGGGAACAACGGCCCGCAGCTTTTCAACAATCTGAGCACCAACCGACAAGGTCGGATCAAGAGCCCCCATTGGGTTAGACCCGACATAGGCCACGCGGCGACGCAATTTGCGCATTTCTGCCGCACCAATAGCAAAAATATCTGTGCCCTCAAACAGCACCTGTCCCGACTGCACGCTCAGCGGCGGCTCCAACCAGTTGACCACGGCCTTTGACAATACCGTTTTGCCCGCACCGCTGGCACCAACAACGCCAACGATCTCGCGGGGCTGTAATTTGAACGATATGCCGTCAAGAATCCGGCGCTGTTCGGCGTGGCCAGCCGTGACCACTAGATCTTTGAGTTCAAGAAGCGGGGGTGTCATTATTCAGCGCCTCCGTGAATGGTGTTTCTTGCCCGTTCCAGCGATGCGCCAACCAGATTGATACTGGTGAGCATCAGGCCGAGGAAAATTCCGGGCATGGTGGCAATCCACCAGGCGTTGAGCAGATATTTGCGTCCATCCGCGATGATATTGCCAAAGGTCGGCGTCGGTGGCTGAACACCAAGGCCAAGAAAGCCCAGAATGGATTCGAAAATCATCATCCGCGCCACATCCAGCACCGAGATGAACAGCACGGGCGGCAGCAGTAGCGGCACGAGCAGCGTCAGGATAATGCGCAGGTCTGTGGAGCCACCGAGCTTTGAGGCACGGACATATTCCCCCTGTCGCTCCGTCATCACAATGCTACGCATGATGCGGGCATAGACCGGCCAATTGGATAGCCCTAGTACAAGAATGATCGCCGGAATGGTCGGACGCGATACGCCCAGAACCGAGATGGCCAGAATGATCATCGGGATCGATAGTTGCGCATCGGTCAGGCGCATGATGATTGCATCGGTGCGTCCGCCAAAATAGCCGGCAAGCGTGCCAAGCGCGCAACCGATAATCAGCATCACCACGACAGAGGATACGCCAATCAGAAACGAATAGCGCAAGCCCACCAGTGAGCGGACCAGCATGTCACGACCAATCTGATCGGTGCCAAGTGGATGGGCAAAACTCCAGGTCTCACCAATGAACAGGGGGGGAAGCAGCCGGGCACGCACGTTCATTTTTGTCGGGTCGAGACCGCTCAGTTCGGGATAGAGTGCCGCTGCGAGAGCCAGCAGCAGAAAGATGGCAACGCCAATGCGAAAACCCGGTGTGGAAGAGGCCTTGTCATAGATCCGTCGGGGGATCGATCGGGACAGGGCAGGTGCCATGATGGCCGAAGGGGCTGGGCTGGTGAAGGTCATCAGTATTCGAGCCTCGGATCAATGGTGGTGGCAACAAGATCAACGAGGATGTTGATCAGCACGAAGATGGCGCTGGTAACGATGGCAATGCCCTGGATCAGCGGAAAATCCCGTTGCAGCACGGCGTTGATGGTCAGCAGGCCAAGGCCGGGGTAATCGAAGATATATTCAACGATGATCACGCCGCCGAGCAGGCTGGAAAATTGCACGCCCAGCAGATTGAGCAGCGGCACGGACGCATTGCGCAGCGCATGATTGGCAATGATGCGGCTGTTGCTCAGGCCGCGAACCCGCCCAACCGACACGTAAGGCTCCATCATCTGGGCGGAGACGGAACTGACCAGCGTGCGGATCAACACCGGCGCAAGTTCGACAGCCAGGACGATGGCGGGCAGGATCGTATAGGCAAAACCCTGATAGCCGATGGCCGGAAGCCAGCCGAGCTTGACCGAAAACAGCAAGGCAAGCACGATTCCGAGCCAGAAATTCGGCAGGGATATGAAGATCGAGGAGATATAGAAGGCCAGCTTGTCCGGCCATCGCCCCGGTGCCAACCCTCCGGCCACGCCGACAATACTGGAAAATATCAGGGCGATGACAAGCGTGACCGCTGCAAGTTGCAAGGTCATGGGCAAGGCACCAAAAATCAGAGTGAAAACCTTGGCGCGCTCGCCGCGCGTTGTATCGTTGAAACTCGAGCCGCCTGTTGCCGCGCCATTGGCGGGGCGCACAAAGGATTCGCCAAGATCACCCTGCACCACGCCAGACATATAGCGCCCGAACTGAACGAGGATCGGATCACGCAATCCCATATCCTTGGCGATTTTCTCGATCAGGGCTTCAGGGGCCATGCCGCCCGCCATCATGCGCACGGGATCGCCTGGCACCACCCGAAGCAGGGTGAAGATCAGCAAAGACACCAGAAAAATAATAATCGCACCTTGAAACAGCCGTCTGACGAGGAAATTCAATGCGAACATCGGCATGCACTCCGCTTCGGTCCTGATGGTCGCCGCACGCTGAAATCTCCGGCGTGCGGCCAGTCTTACGTCCGATGCAGCATCATGCAGCGGGCTTTGAAGCGTCCATGGACCCGTCTGGATAAATGTAGAGGCCTTCCTTGAACTCCTTTTGCATGGCGTGGATCATGACAGAGGTGAACAGCGATAGGGCCGGCATTTTCGAAGCGATCAAAGGCATCGTTTCGGATTGCAGAACTTTCTTGCGCTCTTCCAGGGTTGCAGCATTGCGCTCCTTGTCGAGGCTTGCATCAATGTCCTTGTCGACAATGCCGCAAATGCGCTTGGAGCTTGAATGGAAGTGCGTTCGCAGAACAAGATCGGGCTCCGGTGATGCCGTTGACCAGCCGCAATCGACCATATGGCCGGGTCCGCCGCCTGGGCGATCGTACAATTGTTCGTTCCATGCCGCAGGCTCCAGCACGGTCAGGCTGACGGGGAAGCCCTGTTCGTTCAGCATGCCTGTCAGCACCTCGCCATATTCCTTGGTCTTGGGATAGAACCCAACCGAGGTAATATATTCGAGCGGTGGCAAGCCCTTGCCGTTTGGAAAGCCTGCTTCAGCAAGCAGTGCCTGGCACTTTTCTGGATCGTATTTCGGATAATTTTCCAGATCGACATAGCCGAACTTGACTGGCGACACGAAGTTGGACGACGCATGACCTGCCGATCCGAGCACTTCGAGGATCATGTCACGGTCGATGGCGTGGCAAGCTGCCAGCCGCACCCGCGGATCGTTGAAAGGCGGCTTGGAGCACCGGAACCAAAGATATTTGTTTTCAACCGAAACAACCTCGTTGATGGCGATTTGCGGATTGCCTTTCAGCGTCGCCACCTGTTCTGGCTCCAGACGCTCGACAATCGAAGCCTGACCATTCATCAGCGACAGCATACGCGTGGTGGAATCGCCAGTGAAGGTAAAGTTGATGCCGGGAATGCCTGGCTTGCCTTTGAAATAGCCATCGAAAGCGGCCATTACCGTGTCATTGCCGCGCTGCTCAACGAATTTGAACGGTCCCGTGCCATTCAAGCGTTGAGAGAGAACACCACCTGGACCGCCTGCAACGTCTCTTGCCGACATGATGGGAAGGAAAGAGGCGAGGAAGATGAAGAGATGGGCCGGATAACCACCCTTGGACGTGTCGATGATGACGGTGTAATCGTCCGGTGTCTCAATCGTGAGGGTTTCGGTCGGCCCTGGATACCATTGGGCCGGACGATCGGCCCTGGAGCCATATTCAAAAGTGGCCTTGACATCTTCGGCCTTGAAAGGCTTGCCATCATGGAACGTGATGCCCTGTCGCAGCTTGATCTGCAACCGATGTGCATCCAGCAGTTTGATGTCGGTTGCCAGTTCGTAGACCACCTCACCGGGATTATCGAGCTTCATTGGCGAGCGCGTCAGAAAGCCCATGACGAACCCCTCGATATTTTTCTGCGAGAGCGTCGTGTGGGCCGTCGGGTCCCAGTTGCCGGTGATATTTTCGGCAGAGAGAAACGTCATGACCTTGCCCGACTGGGCAAAGGCGGAGGAAATGAAGAAGTCGGGGTTCATCTGCATAAAGCCTGCGGCAGCGGCCGCCCCGACGGTTCCTTGCAGGAAGCGACGGCGATTGATCTCTGAACTCATAGGTTCCCCTTTTCTTATAGAAACTCACAGAACCGCCAAAACGGTCAAATCAGTCAAAGCAATTTGCGTGCCACGCAACCACATCACCGATTCAGATGGCGTTTGCGACAATTCTCTATGTGGTTTTTGTGGTTTTTGTTCAAATTTCGGGCTTGAAGCAAAATGCGTGCTCAAATATAGGCCGCCCTCGCAGGTAGAGAGCTATGGCGTGACGTGTCAAAAGCTGCTTACAAGAACCCGCCGCCGTTCGGCCAGTTGGCGTCATCCCGGCAATTGAAATGCCGATCGCTGTCTGCGTCAGCCTGATCATGGAACCCGCAGGCCGTTCCATAGTTATTTCGGGAATGAACCAGATCACCACCGAAATCGATAGAAACGCGACCGAAGCCGAGCTTACGTCCGGGCTCGTTTATGTTGCAGGATTGGAGACCGGGATAACCCGGAAGATGGGTGCCAGAGGCTTCCTCTATTACCGGCCAGACGGGCGGCGAATTACCCAGGCTGATGAGATTGCTCGTCTAAATTCGCTGGCAATACCGCCCGCCTATACAGACGTCGTCATCTCGACCAATCCGTTCTCACACCTTCAGGCAATCGGCACGGATGCGAGAGGGCGTCGGCAATATCGATATCATAAAGACTGGCACGCCGAACGAGGTAAAGCCAAGTTCGAACGGTTGGCCGATTTCGCGTCCCGACTTCCAGACCTGCGCGAGAGGGTCGACATCGATCTTCGTTCGCGTGGCCTTAACCTCGACAAGGCGTTGGCAACCGTCGTATGGATGCTCGATAACCTCTATATCAGGATCGGAAACGCTGCCTATGCAGAGGCGAACAAGTCGTTCGGCCTGACCACGTTGCGCAGTCGTCACGTGCGGGTCGAAGGCGCCAGCGTTAAGTTTCGGTTCAAAGGCAAATCCGGCAAGGAATGGAACCTTGCCCATAGTGACCGGCGGATCGCCAATGTCCTGCGAAAACTACAGGAACTTCCAGGGCAGCATCTTTTTCAATACGTTTGCGATCAAGGCGGATGCAGACCGATCTCCTCGCATGATGTGAATGCCTATATCCGAGAGATGACAGGTGACGATTTTAGTTCACGCCAGTTCAGGACGTGGGGCGCAACGTGCATGGCAGTGGAGGCACTGGCTTCTGCCGAGCCCGCTACGACGAAACGCGAACTGGCCCGCCAACTCAATGAAGCGATTGACGCAGTCGCTGCGAAGCTGGTCAATACACGATCTGTCTGTCGGTCTTCCTACATACATCCCGCCGTGTTCGAAGACTTCCAAACGGGTACGCTTCGTGATGTCCTTAAGTTGAAAACCACGAGTGAACGCCTTCTTCAATGGATGGACGAAGGCGAGATCCAAGTGCTAAAATGGCTGAAGAAACAAACGATATCCAAGGGCTAGCCTAACGCTGCTTACGTCAGATCGGTTGTGCATCGTGACCGATCACTCCAAATCATCGAAGATGATCTCCCGATGGAAAATGGAGGATTTCATTAACCAAGCTCGGATAACAATCGTTAACCGTCCCGTAGATGTATACGGGCGTCCGCTAACGTTGGCCGATCGAGATGAAACCATTGCTGCCAGCATTCCGTCACCGATTATGTGTGTTCACAGCACTGGCCTCCACTGTGTTGCCCACGCATTGCTTCGCGCAATCGGCATGGTCCGGAAACGCTGACAACGAATTTAGCAATGCATCGAACTGGATCCCCTCGGCGCCAGGGGCTAGCGATGATGCGCATGTCGATACAGGCTCTCCACAAGTCACCAACGAGGTGACAGTCAATCGTCTGGACGTTGATGGAGGAAACGTCACCATCACCGACACAGGTGCATTGACCGCCACGAACGGCACCACGATCACCTCAGGCAGCGTTAGCGTCAATGCGGGCGGGGTGATGAACTCGAACGTCAGCCTTGATGGCGGTAGCCTTTCCATCAATGGCAACCTCAATGGCCAGTTGACGCTCAACAACGGCAACGTCACCGTAAACGGTGAGCTCAGTGGTGCCATGGTAGAGACAGGGACCGCGCTGTCCAACAATGGCACTGTTGACGAGGTCAATATCTCCACAGGCGGGACCTTCGTCAATAATAGCGGCGCGACCGCGGGCGAAGTTACCAATGCCGGGACGGCATCCAACGCCGGAACGATCGGAAGCCTGACCAATACCGCCGGAAATTTTACCAATAATGCCGGCGGGACAATTTCGGGAAAGACGACGGTTTCGGGTGGAACCGTCACCAACAATTTCGTCGTTACCGAAGCCGATGTCGCGGCGGCGGCGGCATTCGTCAACAACACCGGTGCAACAGCCGGCGCAGTCAGGAATTCAGGCACCGTCGTCAATGCGGGAACCATTGCCTCGCTACAGAACGATGCCGGTACATTCACCAATGATGTCGGCGGGGTGGTTACGGGGGATAGCACTATTACCGGTGGCAGCGTGACGAACAACGCCACGCTTCACAACGTCGATGTTGCAGCAGGTGCAACATTCACCAATGCCAGCGGTGCCACCGCCGGTGTCGTCGTCAATGCAGGCAATTCGTCGAATGCCGGGACCATCGAGAGCCTGACCAATACGGCTGGAAATTTTACCAACAATGCAGGCGGTACGATTACCGGCAAATCAACAATCACAGGCGGAACCGTCACCAACAACTTCGTCATCACCGATGCGGACGTTGCTGTCGCCGCACTATTCGTCAACAACTCTGGAGCAACCGCTGGCACTATAAAAAACTCTGGCACGGTGACCAATGCGGGGACCGTCGCGGCGCTTCAAAACGATGACGGTACTTTCACGAACAATTCTGGCGGTACCGTTACGGGTACAACGACGGTCAGCGGAGGTCGTGTTGTCAACAATGCCACATTGGCTGATGTCGATAATGAGGCGGCGGGCGAATTCATCAACAACAATGGCGCTGTGGCAGGCACGGTTACCAATTCTGGCAGCGCCTCGAACGACGGAACAATCGCCGCGCTCGTCAACACTGGCGGCATCTTTTCCAATACCGGCACGATTGATGGAACGGCCACGATTGCAAGCGGTTCGCTGATCAACGATGGAACCGTCGCCGGAGCAGTCGTCATCGATGAGGGCGGACTTCTTTCAGGCAACGGGACCATTGGCGAGCTTTTCGTCAACGCAGGCGGTATACTTTCCCCTGGGCGAGACATAGGAACGCTCACCGTCGATGGTGATGTGACCTTTCGCACAGGGTCGATCTACCAGATCGACATCAATGCCAACGGTGCCTCTGACCGGGTGGATGCGACAGGCACGGTCTCCATCCAAGGGGGAACGCTTGAAATTAGAGCGGCAGGTGGCAATTACGGGCTGACAACCACCTATACCATCCTGACTGCAAGCCGCATCACTGGCACCTTCGACAGCGTTTCAAGTGATTTCGCTTTCCTGACGCCAACGTTGACCTATGGTGTCACCACGATAGACATGCAGCTCGACCGCAATAGTGTAGCATTCGAAGATGTCGCGGATACCGCAAACGGCCAGGCAACCGCTGTTGCCGTTGAAGCCTTGGGGACAGGAAACTCGATTTACGATGCGGTCCTATCACTGAACTCCTCCACTGCGAACAGCGCCTTCTCGCAATTGAGCGGTGAAGTTCATGCCTCGCTCAAAACCGCGCTGCTGTGGGAGAGCCGTTTTGCACGCGACGCGGTGCTTGACGAAATGGCCTTGGATCTTGATCAGCGCAAGGAGGATGTGACGGTCTGGAGCAACAGCTTTCTATCGTCCAACAGTTGGTCAGGGAATGGAAATGCAGCCGGAATCGATACCCGCACCGCAGGCGTCGTCATGGGAGTGGATGCGTCGGTCTCCGACCCGTGGCGTCTCGGCGGCTTGGTGGGTTACAGTCATGACTCGTTCGAGCAGGGGAAGACCGAGTCCTATCACGCAGGTCTCTATGCTACGGGTGATATTGGCGCCTTGAACGTTATTGGCGGCGCCATCTTTTCCCATAACGACGCATCAACCCTGCGCGATATCTCCTTTGGAACGATTTCCAGCCAGCTCACCGCTGACTATGCCAGTGTCACCAGCCAGGTTTTCGCAGATCTCTCTTGGACGCATGAACTTGATACGATCAAGCTCCAGCCCTTCGGCAACTTAGCCTATGTCAATCTCAAGACTGATGCTTTCCGCGAAAATGGCGGCGATGCGAGCCTGTTGGCAGCAAAAAGCAGTGACGAGATTGCAATCTCCACGATCGGCCTGCGCTGGTCTTGGAGGTGGCCGGAAGACAATTTCCCTGTTGCCGTCTCCGGCATGCTGGGCTGGCGGCATATCGAAGGCGACGTGGCGCCGTATTCCAATCTTGCATTTGCTGGCGGCACACCATTTGTCGTCGAAGGCGTGGAAATGCCAAAGGATGCTCTGCTGGCGAAGTTCGGGATTTCCACCAGGCTTTCGAAGTCGGCCCGCCTGACGTTCAGTTATTCCGGCGAGTTTGGCAAAGGTCTGCGGTCAAGCGCAGCGCAGGTCAATCTGGCAGGGAGTTTTTAAACCCGTATTACCACGAAACGCTTGGCGCGTTGCAAGGGCCGTTGTTGATTTTCGCGCCGAATTAGCGAGCTTTTTCGTTTCAGAATGACCCCGCTTCCGTGATGAAGTGGTCAGCCCCGACGCAGGTCGATCCGACTGGTAACGATCGACTTCCCTGTAGCCGGATCGGTATCCACAGTCGTCAGGCGCATGCCGGAAGCTCCAACTTTTTCGATTGTCATCTGCGCGCGTCGATCACCATTGACCTCTTTCGCCCAATTGATTGCAAGGTTTATGGCATCTCCACCGCGTTTGCCGTTCAGGCCCGCGACGCCCGTACCCGCACCCACGTAAGAGCCGCTATAGGTCACGCCGTTGATCTTCAAATCGGCGCTGATGGCGCGAGAAAACACAACGAGGCTCGTACAGCGTCCATTCAATGCCAGCGATTGAGCCGTTGTGTTTGATTTGAATCTGCAGGTGACGTTGATCGTGGGTGCATTCGTGCGCACCTTGACCGTTCCTTTGCCGCTCCAGCTTCCCGCCAGTGTTTTCAAGAAAGCGGACTCGTCGGCGTAAGCACCGACCGCAGTCATCATCCATGTCATCGTCACGGTAATCGCGCTTGCAAGAACCTTGTTCATGATCGTGTCTTTCAGACAGGGGAACTCCATTACCTGGATGTTCTGCATATTGAGGTGAGGATTGTTACATCCCCACAACCCTTTAGCCGGGCAAGAAGTTCCGAATGTTGATTATCGAGTTGGAACCAGCACGAAAGAATGTGCGGTTATGGCAATCTCTCTGGATTAAACCGCGCCCCTGATCTATCCTCTTTCACATGGATTCGCGCACCCCCACCTCAGAGCCGCCCTCGAGCTGGTCACCTCGTATTCCAGGCTGGGCCTTCTTGCGTGATCGCGACATTCCCGAATCCGACGCGGCGTTCTCTGCCGGTATCGCTCTGAAATCGCTTGACGATCTGATACGGGGCGATCCGCCTTGGCTCGGCTGCTGGCGCGACCGCCTTGCCCTGAAGTCGGCTGCCATCGCCGCCAGAATGTATGGCCGCAGCGAGGACGAACACGCGTTGCGTGACGCGCTTTTATTGACGGCACCCGGTGACGATCCGGGCCCCGCCGGTAAGCTGTTTTTGGCTACACGAATGCTGTCGCGCCAAACCGGGACGATCACCACACCATTTATACAAGAGCTTGCCGCGCTGTTGGATCTTCACTGGGACAACGGGCTTGCCTCTATTGCCGACGTGGTGGATTCTGCGATTCAATCCGGGCGAGCGGTGCCCTTCGTGGCAGTGGACCTGATAGTAGCGATTTGCGCACTCCGCCCGGACACTGAAGTGCTGGCCCTTGGGTTGGCCGACGTCGTTCTTTCCCAAAAACTGAAGTGGCCAAAACCCGTACCAGTGCTACTGCCTGAACGTTTTGGTCCGTCCTTCCGAACAATCGGTGGTCGGGGTCGCGTTCGTCCGGGCGAGCCAACTTATCCAAAGGCGATCTGCCTGGCACTGGTCGATGGAGTTGACGCAGCACTCCGTTCCGCCGTTGATGTTGATCGACGCGCGGCACAGCTGCTGGCTGTCGCACCGAAGGTTCGCACCAAAGGTGCCGATCCGGTGATCCGCAGATTGCTGAACGAAGATGCCGTGCTGGCCTCGGCGCCTGGCAGCGGTCTCTCCCGCTGGGCGGCCAACCGGCTGTTCGAGCGGCTGGAAAGCTTTGAAGCGGTGCGCGAACTCTCCGGTCGTTCCTCTTTCCGGGTGTTTGGACTGTAATGATGGCCGGATCCCCTACAGCCAAACAATCCCGCAAGGAAAGGGCGAACGCCGCAGCCGAACGGCTGTTTGATCGGGAGCTAAAGGACCTGCCGCCGGAACTGCGCTGGCGGGAATGGATGCTGAGAATCGAGGCGGTGATCTTTGCCTCAGCCGAGCCGGTCAGCCGGGAGACTTTGGCGCGGGTGGTGGGAAAAGAGTGCAGCATCGATCTGCTGATTGACGATCTCATCGAGGAACTTTGTTCCCGACCCTACGAACTTGTGTCGGTCGCCGGTGGTTGGCAACACCGAACTCGGGTGCGGTACGCTGAGACGATACGCGCCTCAACTGCTCCAACGCGCGGCGCATCAGCGAAGTTGTCGGAGTTTGAGGCGATGGTGTTGATGGCGGTGGGGTATTTCCAGCCGGTTACCCGGTCGGAACTGAGCAAGATCTTCGGCAAGGAGGTCAGCCGCGATACCATTGCAGCGCTCCGGGGCGCTGGTTTCATTGCCTCAGGGCCTCGCAGTCCGACCCCTGGTGCGCCCTATACCTATGTAACCACCAAACACTTCCTGTCCGCCTTCGATATGGAGACATTGCGTGACCTGCCAGACATCGAAGCGCTTGAAGATGCTGGACTGCTGAGTAGATATGCCGTGCAAAGCGAGATCAAGCCGGCGCAGCCCAACGGTACCGATGACGATCTTATGGAGTAAGGTCGATGGCCTCAACCCCATCCATATCAGTATAGACACGCTTGCCTAGTTCCACGTCGAGCGATGACTTCAACTCATCGATGCGCCTTGAGACGCCTGCCTTTGTTGGCTCATCGCCGCTCTCCCAATCGCCTGGTCGTTCCGCGTGTTGGAGGAAGCATCATTTTTCGCGTGTCAGTCATAACCCACGCTTGAACTCGTTCTTCAAACGTCCAGCATACTCATTCCCGTCGGCTGCCAAACAGTTCTGGAACTCTGTGATGGCGTCGACGGTTCCCCTAGGGAAAGCAAGCGTGAACGGCTCATTAGGAGATAATCGATATGCCGATCATAGCAACCGCTGCCTGGTCGATTCCGAAAACAGTTGCCGACCGATTTGCCGAGGAAGGCAGCGGATTGACGAGATATGCGTCAATATTCAACGGCGTGGAAATCAACTCGACCTTCTATCGACGGCACAAGACATCGACCTTCGTGCGGTGGGCCGAGTCCGTGCCCGACAGTTTCCGATTTTCGGTCAAGATCCCCAAAGAGATCACCCATACCCGGGCTATGCAAGATATTGAGGAGCCGTTCGGGACATTTCTCGAGGATATAGCGCCTCTTGGAGAGAAACGCGGTCCGTTGCTTTGCCAATTGCCGCCATCTCTATCGTTCAATGGCGAGAAGATCGAAGCTGCATTTAAGACAATGCGGGACGCCGATTCCGGACGGATCGTGATCGAGGTACGGCATAAAAGCTGGACATCGACGGAGGTGACAGACCTGCTCAAGACATACGAGATAGGTCGCGTTCTTGCCGACCCGGCGCCGGTGTGGCCGCTAGAAGACTTTAAAGAAGCTCCCTGCTATGTCCGTTTGCACGGTAAGCCGAAAATCTACTATTCGAGCTACAAGGACGACGAGATAAGCTCGTTTTCAAAGCTGCTAGCCCCGGATAGCTGGTGCGTCTTCGATAATACCGCGTCCGGCGCTGCAATTGAGAACGCCCTGAAGATGAAGGGTTTGATGAGAGACGGGGCCGTAGCCAACACTTTTTAAAGGAAAGTTTCGATGCCATGCTTTGGCATCGAAACTTTGAGGCACGTCCTTGAGGGCGTCCGCCCCAGCATCCACCGTCTTACGCCGTCAGTACGACTTTAATGCAGTTATCCTTCTTGTCTCGGAATGTTTCGTAGAGGGCTGGGCCGTCCTCGAGCTTCGCCCGATGCGTGATGATGAAACTCGGGTCGATTTCCCCTTCCTCGATGCGGCGAAGCAGATCGAGCGAATACCGGTTCACATGGGTCTGGCCAGTGCGGATCGTCAAGCCCTTGTTCATCGCAGCCCCAAAAGGGATCTTGTCGAGGAAACCGCCATAAACGCCAGGAACTGACACGATTCCACCCGGACGGCAGGCCATGATCGCGGCTCGCAGGGCATGTGGACGATCCGTGCCAAGCAATGTGGCTGCCTTCACTTTATCAACAATTGCATCGAACGAGGCCGTCGCGTGCGATTCCGCACCAACGGCATCAATGCATTTATCGGCGCCATGACCACCGGTCATTTCCTTGATCCGATCCGGGATGGTTGCGTCCTCATCGTCGAAATTGATGATCTCTGCTCCGGCTTGCTGCGCCAGCGCCAGACGCTCAGGAACGTTATCGATCGCGATAACGCGTGCCGCCCCCTGCATAAACGCACTTTTGATACAAAACTGGCCAACCGGGCCACAGCCCCAGATGGCGACGATATCCGTCGGTTCGATCTCACAGTTGGCTGCGGCCATCCACCCGGTTGGGAAAATGTCGCCCAGAAACAGTGCCTGTTCATCGGTCATCCCATTGGGAATGACGATTGGGGAAACATCGGCGTAGGGAACGCGAACATACTCAGCCTGACCGCCGGCATAGGCGCCAGTCAGGTGCGAGTAGCCGAACAGACCGGCGGTCGGATAACCGAATGCCTTGGTTGCGTTATCGGCAGTGCGGTTGGTGCGTTCGCAGACAGACCAGTTGCCTTTAAGACACTGCTGGCATTCACCACAACAGATAGTGAAGGGTACGACGACCCTGTCGCCGACCTTCAGTTTCTTGTTGTCGCGACCGACTTCAACGACCTCGCCCATGAACTCGTGGCCAAGAATATCACCCTTTTCCATAAAGGGAATGTAGCCGTCCATGAGATGCAGATCTGAGCCGCAAATTGCACATGCGGTCATCTTGATGATGACGTCACGGCCGTCTTCAATTTGTGGATCTGGAACGCTGTCGCAGCGGATGTCGCCCTTGCCATGCCAGCACAGTGCTTTCATAAAATATCTCCTCGAATGATTAGTGGATCGCGGTGGTCCAGTCGGCGCAAATCCGAATGGTGACAGCCAAAATGAGAGCAAAAACCCGATAATGTAGACTGGCCAGCGGTTATTGATCGGACGGTTGAACGGCCAATGGCGAGATCAATCATGGCCACGCAGAAAGACAGGCGGTAGCGCATAGCATCGCGTTTTACCGCCGTTCCAGAATTTTGCGCCTTGCGGACCAGGGGGGTGCGTTACCCTCGAAACTCGCCGTCGTTCATGTCGCGATCATCGTAATTGATATCCCAGTCCTTGGCTTGCTTGCGACCAGGGGGCTTGCTGTTCACGGTGGCATCATCCGAATGGGTAATGACGCGTGGTTTTGCGCTGCTAACTCCATCGTTCGAGCCACCCGCATGGTTGCTTTCGGATCGGCCGCGCGCATCCTGCTCGACTTTCGATTTCTGATCTTTAGTCTGCATCTTACCACTCCTGATTTGGCTGGCCGGGATTTTCACTGGTCCCAGATCTGATAAGCATCAGCGCTCTGGCCTCTTCATCGGCCAGCCGTGCCAGCGTTCATGTCAAACCGCTTACGTGTTGAGATCCTTCACCATCATGAGATGATGGTCCAGTGCCGGTCGTGTTGTCGCGGCCCAGGTCTTGAGATCGGCATTATCGCCGTCCTCACCGTAACGCTTGAAAAGATCGACCGCATCTTCATGGACGGATTCCTGATCGGCGTGGTACTGCTTGTTGAAGTCTTCACCTTGTAAGCCATTCAGCTTGTCGAGCATGGTCTGCTGGCTTGATGTCATCGCCTGAGGAAGTGGGGCTTTGACCTTTCCGCTGGCGATCAATGCCTTCAGTTCGTCAGTGGTTTTCTGGTGATCGGACAGCATCTTCTGCGCAAATGCCTTTGTCGAGGCATCACCGCGCTCGATTGCAAGCTTGCTTGAGGCGATCTCAAACATGTCGCTGGTGGCTGCCTCCTTCACGAAATCTTCTGTCTTCGGGGCAACGCCGATCAGGGAATTGACGCCGGACGTCTCGGCTGCAGATTGTGCCAGGGCGGGTCCCGCAAGGATGAGAGCAAGCGACGCTATAGCCAGATGTTTCATTGGAACCTCCATGATTGTCGTATTGACCTAACAACGATCTAGCGTTGAGTGTTCCAACTCATTTGCTCCAATTTCTGTATTTTGCGTTCTCGAGATGAAAAACAGCTTCGGCGATGGCCTTTTGCACCGAGCGATCATCACGCGGACTACCAATGGAAACTTTGGGATCGTATGCCGCTGTGGCACCGTTGCGGGGTTGGAAACCTCCAGCAGACAGGCGGGAAGTTCAGACCGACGCCTTGGGCGAATGGCGCCATATTTGTGGCGACATGCAGTCGCGTGATCGCAGACGGTTTTCGGTACAGCTAGAGTTTATGAAGACCGAGGAATTTTAAGGTTGGCTGCCTGATAGAGCGATGGAATAATGACTGCAACGATCTCGCAAACGCATATTTCCAGAAGGCCGGGAGATGATACTCCTGGCATAGGTACCATCACTGCTAAACCTGGCAACTGGGCAACAGGAGCAACACAGCTACATTACTAGGTGTGCAGACACCAGATCGGGCATCTTTACATATTTTTACATATTCTTAACTGACATTAACACGAAGATGCTTATAGTGCGCCCGAATGCTAGGGCACCACCAATTCAAGCGGAGTACCATTATCAAGTCCATATCGATCTTCGCCACCACGGCATTGCTAAGTTTGAAGGGACGCGAAAGTCTTTCGGACAAGCAGTTGAGTGACGACGCTATTGTGGATTCTGATATTGCGATAACGCCTGATTTTTGGGCGACTGCTATCGACGTTAATACGGCGTGCTTTCGAGTGAACGCACCACATAGCGATGCGTGCCCTCCTGCTATCACCTTCATTGAAATCAAGCGCGACATCGTCCGCTCTTGGGTCGCACCCCGCACGTCTCCGGGAGGCGAATGCATCGCCCTTGTGGGTACGCCGACCTCTGCAATGGGAATTTATTGATGAGCAAATTTTCTATCCGCTCTCTCGCGGCGATCCTCGCCATGGGGTCCTTTGTCATGGTCACCTTCGCTGCCCGAAGCCAGGATAGTGAACAAAAGACGGATCAAGCAGCCGCACTGAGCGTGAGCTTGGTCAAGCCGGAGGTTTTGCTTTGGCCCGTGATTATCCCCGCAAGTGGTCGTCTTGCCGCCTGGCATGAAGCGACAATCGCAGCAGAAACCAGCGGTATGAAGGTCACCGATGTTAAAGCAGATGTTGGTTCATACGTGAAAAAGGGCGATTTGCTGGTGCAGTTTGCGCCGGAATCTGCCCAAGCTGACCTGGAGCAACAACAGGCGAATGTTGAAAAAGCGGAAGCCGATCTTGATCAAGCAATAGCGAATGGTGACCGCGCCCGAGGATTGACGAGTTCTGGCGCATTATCAAGCCAACAAATAAAAGAATATCTGATTACCGAGCGTAAAGCCAAAGCCTCCCTCTTTTCGGCGCGGGCTGCGTTGGCATCGTCCCAACTCACCTTGGACAGGACCAAGGTTTACGCAGTGGACGACGGGGTTATATCCGAACGCTCCGCATCTCTTGGAGATGTCGTCACCGCCGGTGGCGAGTTGTTCAAGCTGATCCGGCAAAATCGTATCGAATGGAAGGCAGAATTGCCATTTAATCGGCTGGCTGATGTCAAGGTCGGAACAAAAGCCGTCATCCCAACGCCGCGTGGCGATGCGCACGGTGAGGTCAGGATGGTGGCACCTTCGATGTCAACCGACAATGGTCGCGTGATCGTCTATGTGACGCTGCAACCCACTCAAGGGATTGAAGCACCAAAAATCGGCGTTCTGGCCAGCGGTTACTTTGAATTCAACCACACGGATGCGCTCACCGTGCCCGCCGCGGCCGTCATTCTCAAGGACGGCTTCTCATATGTGTTCGTTTTGAACTCGGCAGACAAAAAAACGGTGACACGCAAGCGGGTAAAGCTTGGACGGCGGCAGGATGATCGCGTCGAAATAACTTCAGGAATTGAGAAGACCGAAGACGTTGTGGCGTCAGGCGGTGTATTCCTGGCAGACGGCTCTATTGTCCACGTTGTAGACAACAATGATGCCGTGACGAAGGAGGAATCGAAGTGAATTTCTCCTCTTGGTCTATTCGCAACCCCGTCCCGCCGTTGCTGCTTTTTGCATTGTTGACGGCCTGCGGCCTTTGGGCGTTCAATCGTCTCGACATCCAAAACTTCCCGGATATGGATCTTCCAACCATCAATATCAGCGCGACGCTGGACGGGGCGGCAGCAGCCCAGCTTGAAACGGAAGTCGCCCGGAAGATCGAGGACAAACTGACCGGCCTGAGCAAGCTGGATTCAGTGACCACGACGATCACGGACGGCTCAGTAAGCATTTCAGTCGCTTTTGAGGTTGGGAAAGACACGCAAGCCGCATTGGACGAGGTCAAAAGCGCTGTCGATCAAGCAAAAAGCGACCTGCCACAAGATATGGATGATCCAACGGTCTCAAAGCAATCGTTGAATTCTTCTCCGCTGATTACCTTCGTGGTGCATTCCGACAAACTGGACGATGCAGAACTGTCGTGGTTTATCGATAACGACATGTCAAAAGCACTGATGGCTGTCAAAGGCGTGGGTGAAGTTGGCCGTTTGGGCGGCATCGATCGGGAGATCAGGGTAGAACTCAACTCTAACATGCTCGACAGCCTGGGATTGACCGCCAATGACGTGAACACCCAGCTTGAAGCCGTGCAAACCTATCTGTCTGGCGGCAAAGGACTAATTGGCGGTGAAAGCCAGTCTGTGCGTACCGTGGTTGCGGCAGAAACTGCCGATGAACTGCGCGCAATGCCTGTCCCACTGCCAAAGGGCAGTTGGGTCAGGCTGGACGAACTCGGCACAGTAACCGATTCCCAAAGCGATTTGACCTCGCTTGCCTATCTCAATGGCAAACCCGTCATTGCCGCGCAGATTAAAAGGTCGAAGGGCTATTCCGATATCGCCGTCACCGATGATGTCCGTACAGCAATGAAGGCCTTTGCTGCGGCCAATCCGCAGGTGACGATCGAGGAAGCCTACAACACCATTGTTCCGACCGAGCAAAATTATGAATCGTCCATGGACATGATCTACGAGGGTGCGGTCATCGCAGTCTTGGTGGTCTGGATGTTCCTGCGCGATTGGCGTGCAACACTTCTGGCGGCGGTCGCTCTGCCGCTGTCGATTATACCGACATTCCTTGCCATGTATTTTTGTGGCTACACGCTGAACACGATCACGCTGTTGGCGCTGTCCCTGGTCGTCGGTATTCTTGTCGATGATGCGATCGTCGAAATCGAGAATATCGAGCGACACCTGAGAATGGGAAAAAGCCCCTTCGATGCTGCCATGGAAGCGGCAAACGAGATCGGCTTGGCGGTTATCGCCACAACCTTCACATTGGTCGCCGTGTTTTTGCCGACCGCCTTCATGGGCGGGGTGGTTGGCATCATCTTCAAGCAATTCGGCATCACGGCCTCAGTGGCTGTTCTTGCTTCTCTTCTGGTCGCGCGATTGGTCACGCCGATGATGGCGGCTTACATATTAAAGCCAGGCAGTACAGAAGAAAAAGAAGACGGTCGTTTGATGCGGTCCTATCTCTGGCTCGTAAAAGGGGCGCTCCGGCGTCGCTGGATACCGGTGCTGGGGACTGTCGGATTTTTGGCATTCACGCTTCTGCTTCTGAGCCATTTGTCGACCGGCTTTTTTCCGGCATCTGATGATGCGCAAACCAAGGTCACCATCACGACGCCGACGGGATCGACGATTGAGACAACGGACGAAGCGTCTCGAAAGGCGTCCGAGATCATCGCCAAGGTTGATCATGTTACCTCGGTGTTTCAAGCAACAGGGACAGCCTCCACCGGAGGAGGTGCAAGCAGCACCACAACATCCAGCACCAACAGTGCCACGATTGTTGTCAACCTGACACCGATTGGCGAGCGCGATGTCAAGCAGTCACAAATCGAAGCCGATTTACGAAAAGCTTTGGAAAAAGTGCCGGGCCTGCGCCTCGAAACAGGCACTGGTGGCAATGGCACGGAGCTCACGCTCACCTTGTCAGGGGATGATTCCGAAATTTTGGAAAAGGCCGCCGCTAGCCTCGAGACGGGTCTGCGCACATTGTCAGGCATTGGCAACGTGACATCCTCTGCTGCCATGCAGTCGCCAGAGATCATCATCAAACCGGATTTGGCGAAAGCCGCGTCCTTGGGCGTGACGTCCAAGGCGATTGCTCAGGCTATTCGCGTGGCGACGGCAGGAGCGTATGATACCGCGCTGTCCAAGCTTAATCTTCCAGAACGTCAGATCAATATCCGGGTCATGCTGGACACAACAAATCGCCAGTCACTGGACGCAATATCTCTTATCCCGGTTGAGGGCAGCGCTGGCAATGTTGCCCTTGGGGCAATTGCTGATATTTCAATTGGGTCCAGCCCAAGCGAAATCAATCGGCTCGACCGATCGCGCAATGTCACACTCACCATTGAGCTGAATGGCAGGAGCCTGTCCGAAGTCACCGCTGAGGCCGCCCAATTGCCAGGCTATAGAAACTTGCCACAAGGCGTAAAATTTGTCGAACAGGGCGAATTGAAGCGCCAAACTGAGTTGTTCAACAGTTTTGCGACAGCGATAGCCGTTGGCATCTTCTGCATCTACGCCGTTCTTGTTCTCCTCTTCCATGATTTCCTGCAGCCGGTCACAATCCTGATGGCAATTCCGCTGGCGCTTGGCGGGGCTATGCTGCCGCTTGTGCTCACCGGCACCAGCTTCTCGATGCCTGCGGTGATTGGTCTGCTCCTTTTGATCGGAATCGTCTCCAAAAACTCCATTCTGCTCGTGGAGTATGCGATTGAGGCACGCCGAGGAGGCATGTCTCGCTACGATGCCCTTGTCGATGCGTGTCACAAACGTGCGCGTCCGATCATTATGACCACAATCGCCATGGCTGGCGGCATGGCACCAGCAGCGCTCAGCCTCGTCGCTGGCGATTCGAGCTTTCGTCAGCCGATGGGCATTGTCGTGATTGGCGGGTTGTTGACCTCAACCTTCTTGAGCCTCCTGGTCATCCCAGTGGTGTTCACATTTTTAGATGACCTTCTCGTCTGGCTTAAAGCGAGGTTCGGACTGAGTTCGTAGACTTGCAACATCTGACCGGAAAATGGGAACAGGCGTTCCGCGGCCCCATGTCAAAGCGGAGGCAAGTCAACCAGAGTGTTTATGAACAGCAGTGATGAACAGAGTTCTGCGGATATTATGACTGATGGATAACGATCAAGGGACCTAAACGTGTGGCGTCCAAGCCAAGCGCCTTTTTAAGGAAGGCAAGCGCGTCTTTGGTATCCGCAATCTTGATCGTGCCGCTGACACGACGACGTGCCAGCGCTGAGCTCGCAATGACGATGCGGCCTCGGAAATGCCGGTTCATTTCCTCAACGACATAGGAAAGAGGCGCGTTGTCCACGGCGATTTGTCCGCGCCTCCATGCGAGAGCGACGAGGCCGTCGACTGGTGTCACGTCTGTCGTTTTCCTGGCGTAATCGTAGACCGCCTGCTCGCCTTCGTTCACCCGCAGAGAGGCTGCGTGCGCGCCATCGCGCTCAAGCTGCACCGCATTCTCCGTGACTGTCACCTCGGTATCCTCTTTGCCGTAGCGAACATCGAACGCTGTGCCGAGTGCGACCACCTTTGTCTCACCAGCCACAACCGTGAAAGGTCGTTCAGGCGCATGAGCGACCTGAAAGAACGCTTGGCCCCGCAGGAGGCGGATGATGCGGTGACCCTCGGTAAAATCCACGGCAATTGCCGAGGAGGCATTGAGCTGGACAATGGAACCATCCTCCAGTGTACGAACGGGGGTTTCGTCGGTACCGGCGATCATGTCCGCTTGAATGCGCAGCGGCCCATCGAGTGCGAAGAAGGCGCCGGTTGCAAGGGCTGCCACCAACAGTGTTGCGATGATCGGCTTGGCCAGGTTGCGGGGGCGCATGTCGATATTGGCCAGAGCAGGATCGGACTGAATCGCGCGGCTGGCGTCGCCCATCAGAAACTCGGCTGCCCTGTAGGTCCGACAGTTTTCCGGGTCGCGCTTCAGCCATGTCTCAAAGAGAGCCCGGTCGTCCGGCGATTGGTTTGGGTCACCGTTGCGCAAAAGCCAGTCGGCCGCCTCGCGGTTTCGTCTTTTCTGACTGTCACTCGATTCCTTGACCGACATAGTTTACTCCGGACGCATCCTACGACCTCTACAGTGTCATACGCCATATATGGCGCACAAAGGTTCGCTGTAGCGCTTTATATCCGCTGCATAATTTTCGCCTTAAATCGATTCCGCTTTAAGGCAGTATACAGTAGACGTTTGACATCCACGGTTTAGGACACTGACAACTGTCCAATCGCAAGGATGTGACCGTTCTGCGTTCATGATACGGGATTCTTTGGGGATCAAGAGTTTGTCAGGGACAGGTGGTCACCGGTCTTCCCGAAAAGACAAACCAAAACAAAAGAAACGAGAGTCTGTCTGGTTCAATTTGAACCTGACTGACTCTAAAGAATCCGGTCAAGGCAATGGGCAAACGCACGCCGTAGGTGCCGGTCGACCATGTTCCTTGAGATGTTGAGCCTGGTGCTGATCTGGTCTGGTGTCAGATGATGGAGGCGATGAAGAATGAAGACGACACGTCGCCTCTCTGGCAGTTCCGCAATCGCTTCGCGAAGGGCTGCAAGCCGCGCTTCTATTTCCAGACCGTGGTCCGGCGCGTGCCCGGTACTTGGCGCCGAGAGGGCCTCCCGCTCCGATCCTGAGAACAGCCGGGTTTCCTTCGTTTCCCGGCGTTGGCGGTCAATGCCGAGATTGATGGCGGCGCGGCAGAGAAAGGCCTTGATCGACCGCTTGTTCAGCAGAACCTCTGGTTTGGCGGCGAGCTTCACATAAAGATCGTGCACGACGTCGCGGGCCGTTGAGCTTGGGTGTCCCCGTCGGCGCACCGCATTGGTGATATCAGCATAGTGTGCTTCCATGGCTCGATTGAGCAACTCGCTGCTGTCAACGGTGTCCCAGACAAGGGACGAGGAGGAAGATCTCGACATCTGCACATGGTTCCCAGCGGACGGTAGGTCAGAATAGACGCGGCTGAACCGTCATGGGGAATGGCTAGACAATCCCGAAAAGACGTGCAAGTGCAATGCTTTAGAAATATGGGGCTTCATTCTATTACGGCGAGATAAAAGAAGACTTTAAAACTCATCTTTGTGTCTGATTTCCTTGTCTGAATCCGTCTGATCGCCTTCACCTGCTGGTGGCAAAGCAAACCGGGTCTTATCAAAAATAGCAAGAAGTGTGATATTTTGGTGACATTCCTTGCGGCCTCAGAGAAGGCTGCTTCAGAGCGGAATGCACAAAGGCGTTCCGGCAACGGGATCACGGATCACCATGCTCTTGACGTTGAAGACATCGGCGATCGTTTCTGCACTGATAACCTCGTCAGGTGTTCCGATAGCCCTGATCCGACCGCCCTTCAACAGGGCAATGTGTTCGGCGTAGCGTGCGGCCTGATTGATGTCGTGCAGCACCGCCACGACGGTCTTTCCGCGCTTTGCGACCAACATCGTAATCAGCTTCATCAGTTCAATCTGATGCTCGAGGTCGAGATAGGTTGTTGGCTCATCAAGAAAGATGGTCTCACCCTGTTGCGCCAGCGTCATGGCAATCCAGGCGCGCTGCCGCTGGCCGCCGGAAAGCGTATCCAGCATGCGGCTTGCAAGATCTGTCGTGCCCGTCAGCATGAGGGCCTCGTCGCACGCCTGCTGATCCTCAAGACACCAGCGACTGAACAGCGACTGGTGCGGATAGCGCCCTTGACGGACGAGATCGGCAACGGTCAGCCCCTCCGGCGCAACAGGCCCTTGCAGCAACACGCCCACTTTTCGCGCCACCTCGCGGGTGGAAAGCTGCGATACATCAAAGCCATCAAGGATAATGCTGCCAGCGGATGGTTTCATCAACGCTGCGAAAGCGCGCAGGATTGTCGATTTGCCGCTGCCATTAGGGCCAAGCAGCGCTGTAAAGCGCTGTTGCGGAATGGCAAGATCGAGATTTTCGACGATACGCCGGTTGCCATAGGCAATATCAACGCCCTTGCTGGTGATTCTGGCAGCGCCTTGCGGATTAGTGGTCATGGCGACGTCTCCAGAGAATATAGCCAAAGAAGGGAGCACCCACGAACCCGGTTACGATTCCGGCGGGGATCTGCACCGGAGGCAGGATGACACGACCGATGAGATCTGCGGCGACAACCAGACAGGCACCAACAAGGGCAGCGACAGGAAGCATCCGAGCGTGGGACACTCCTGCCAGCCGACGCGCGATATGTGGCGCGACAAGGCCGACAAAGCCGATGAGACCGGACACGGCAATGGCGGCACCAGAGAGTACGGTCACTAGCAGGATCATCAGGCCCCGTATGCGATCGACGGGCTGGCCGAGGCTCCTTGCACTATTGTCACCGAAGCGGATGAGGTCGAGTTCCCGCGCGGCGAGAAGGGTGAGTGCGATTGGCACGATGAGCCAGAGCGCAAGCAACCGGACCTTGACCATGTTGGCGTCATAGACGCTGCCAGCTAACCATACCAGCGCCCGCTGAACGTCGCCAATGTCGCCGAAGGCTGACAGGAAGGTGGTGCCGGCGGAAGCGAGGGCGGAAAGACCGATGCCGATCAGGATGATGCGCAGCGAAGACGTGCCGCTGCGCCAGGCGAGCGCAAAGACGGCAAGGGCCATGGCGCTGGCACCCAAAAAGCCCGCCACTTGCAGAAGCGCCACAGGCGGATCATTGATCAACACAATGACAGCCATGGCCGCGGCAGCCGCACCGCTGTTGATGCCCAGAACGCCCGGATCAGCAAGCGGATTGCGCATGATGGCAATGCTGACCGTTCCGGCGAGCGCGAGTGCTACGCCAACGAGGAGCGCCAAAAGAACGCGCGGAAGGCGCAGATCCCAAACAATCATTTCGCTCTGCAACTGGGCACGGCCCGTGCCCATCAACACGTCGTAGAGTTCACGCCAACCCAAGGACACGTCGCCAAAGGCGAGACTTGCTGCGACGAGAACTGAGAGCAGAAGTATCAGGACGAAGACAAGCCGGATCATGCTCCGTCCCTTAGCCGTGTGCGGGCGAGATAGAGGAAAAACGGCGCGCCGATCAACGCAATGGTGACACCGACCGGAAAGCTCTGGCTGCCAAACACCAATCGTCCGGCCGTATCTGCCACGATCACCAGCAAGGCACCGCCAAGTGCAGAAAAAGGAATGATCCAGCGATAGTCAACGCCGATGCACATCCTGGCCACATGGGGCACGACAAGCCCGACGAAGCCAATCGGTCCGGCAAGTGCGACGGCACCACCGGCAAGCAAAATGACCACGGCGACCGATAGGCCGCGCCAGAGGATTTGGTTTTGGCCGAGCGCGCGCGACGTATCCGCGCCAAGGCTGATTGTTGTCAGATGACGGCCAAAGGGCAGGGCAGCGATGAGCCCGGCAATGATATAGGGTGCAACGGTCTTGACTTGCTCGATGTTTCGCCCCGTGACAGAGCCTGCGGTCCAGAGGCGCACGGCATCAAGAGTGCTCTGGTCGAAGATCAACATAACTGTAGTCACAGAGGTCAGGAAGGTCGCAACGATGGCGCCCGCCAGCACGAGCCTGAGCGGGGATTGCCCCACCCTTCCCAACAAGCCCAGCACATAGACAATGGTCGCCGCGATGGCCGCGCCGAGAAAAGCAAACCAAACGTAGATGTCGCCGATACCGGAGCCGAAAATGGCCATGATGGAGACCACTGCAAAGGCCGCGCCTGCGTTGATGCCCAGCAGGTCCGGTGAGGCGAGGGGATTGTTTGTCACTGCCTGCATGATGGTACCGGAGACAGCCAGTGCGCTGCCTGCAAGCAATGCCGCAAGGGCACGTGGCAGGCGAATGGTCATGACGATCAGGTGATCCCGCGACGTCTCGGATGCGAAGAGTGCAGAGATGACTTTGGCGGGCGGCATCATCGCCGCGCCCAGCGAGATGGCGAACACGGTGGCGAGCATGAGCAGACAGAGCAATGCGGCAAGCGCAAGCATCCGTCCAGCATCGGTTTCTGCAATATAGCCAGCCGTGCGGTCGGTCATGGGGCCGTCAGGATGAAGCGTTCGACATCGTCGAGGATACGGTTTGCCGAACTGATGCCGTAGAAGCTCTGCCAGGGGCCGCGATCGACCCGATGGGCGCGACCTTCGCGAACAGCGGGCAGCAATTGCCAGAGGGGATTTTCCGTTACCTGCTTTTCCAACGCGTCATCCGGCCCGCTTTCGAAACCGCTGGCGGAAACATAGAGCAGCACGTCGCCATCAAGATTTGCCAGTTCCTCCCAGTCTGGCCGCTTCACGATCGTGCCGTCGGTCACGGTCTCATAGGCCGTGCGCTTCACGCCTGCTTCATGCAGCACCGCAAAGGGGGCGTAGGCGTTCGGTCCGTCGACAAACACGACAAACCGATCAGGGGCCAAACGGACGGTGGAGACCGTGAGTTTCTTGTCTTTCACGCGTTCACGAATGGCCGAGACACGGTCATTATAGGCCGTCAAGGCACTCCTTGCCACACCTTCACGACCGGTCACTTCGGAAAGGCGCTGGAGATAGACCTTCCAGTCCATGTGCTTGAAAAGCACCGTTGGTGCAATCTTGGCAGCCTGCTCAAAGATGCCTGAATGAGCCTCCGCAGAACCGATGATAAGATCCGGCTTCAAGGCTGCGACACGTTCCAGGCTTGGCTCCCTGGGATTGCCGAGATCGACCATTTTTTCGGCCCTGACCACCTCGAGCACTTCGCTTTCCGTGATTGCCATATAGGGGGTGGCGATGACAGGCGCCTTGAGTTCGATCAGCATTCCAAGTGTGATCAGCGGGTCGAGCGTGACGATCCGTTTTGGCGCAGCCGGAATGCAGAGGGGCGGATTGTAGACGTCCTCGGTCAGAAAGGTCCCCTGGCAGGCGGCCTGCGCCAGTGAACCGGTCATAAGAAACGCGAGGAGAAACAGACAGAAACGCAAGAGGGCCACCATTTTGTCGCCGGAAATCGAAAACGGCTGCGGGGTAATGCCCCCGCAGCCCGAGATAATCAGAACTTCGCCCGGAGGTTCAATCCGAATGATCGACGCTTGCCAGCCTGGCCGTAAGGCAGAGAGTAATCCGGATCAATCAACGTGAAGTATTTTTCATCCGTCAGGTTCTCCGAAAACAGCGTCACTTCCCAGTTGTTCTTCTTGAAGCCCACCTGCGCGTTGACGATGAAGCGCGCATCGATCTTGTACATGCCATTCGTACCGAAGCGCGAATTATAGCTGGTCGTGTATTTGGCATCGGCACCGACAAAAACTCCATTTTGGAACTCGTAACGTCCGCCAAAGCCCAGGCTCCATTCCGGTGCTTCGGGAAAGGATTTGCCGTCCTGCGGTTCGCTGAGTGCGGCATGGTTGAAGTCGATGAACTTGGTGTTGAGGTAACCGATCGATGCAAAGGTCGTTAACTGGTCCGTGACCTGCATGGACGGTTCGATTTCGAAACCCCAGGACCGAGATGTGGCGGCGTTCGAAATGATGCGATAACCGGGGATCGAGGGGTCAGGCCGGATCTCGACCTGCTGATCCGAATACTTGGTGTAGAACAGATTGGCATTCAACGTCAGGCGGTCGTCCAGCAGCGTTCCCTTGTACGAGAGTTCGATGTTCTTGGAGTATTCGGGATCATAGGTGCCGAGTTCACCCGTCACGCGGTCGAGATAGGACCCACCCGAGCGGAAGCCTTCAGTATAGGTGAGCCCCACCTTCTGGTTGCTGCCGAACTCCTTGGATATGCCGATTTTAGGAACGAAATTATACTCGGTGAGGGACGTCGGGTCACCAGTCAGGACAGGGGAGTCATCGATCAGACCGGAATAATTCTGCTGGTGGTCCTTGTCTCTCAGGTAATCCAGGCGTCCGCCCAGCGTCGCAAACCAGGTCGGCGCAAATTCGTAGGTCGCTTCACCGAAGATGGCCAGGTTCGCGGTTGTGCGGTGCTGCGTGTCATTCTGCTGGTAATAATCGAACGCAACGATATCCGTGGCACCATCCCACTTTTCGTAGCTGCCATAGATGCCGGTCACCCATTTCCAGCGATCGCCTTCGTAGTTCAGGCGGAATTCCTGGGTGAGGATGGAGTTGTCATCTTCGCCGGTGATACCGTTGACGACATTTTCGGTGCCATAATCAATGGAGCGCCGGTTGTTGATGCCATATTGATAGCCGGTCTGCGATGTGAAGCGCAGGGTTTCAGAAATGTCGTGGGTGACCTCAAGTCCGAGATTATGGGCCTCGGTCCAGCGATATTCGGTGTACGTGACAGGCGCGTTATTGAAATCGCCCCGTCCCGAATAGAGCCCGACGAGTGCGTCGTTCGGCCGGTCCTTCGAATAGGAATAGGTGAGCACTGCGCGGGTATCCGGCAGCTCTGACGGCGTCAACAGCAGCTTGGCGCGCGCTATGCCGCTGATATCGGTGATCAAATCGTCGTAATTGTCGTATGACTTGAAATCGGAGTAGCTAGGCTGGGCCTTCGAACGTTCATAGGACCCGGAGAGCCGTAGCGCGACTTGATCCTCGACGATAGGCGTATTGACCGTGATGGCGGTGCCCACGAGATTATCGGTACCAACGGTGGTGGAAACCTCGACTTCTTTCTCGAAGGTCGGATCCTTCGATTTGATATAGACGGCTCCGGTCATGGCGGCGCGGCCGGAGAGCGTTGATTGCGGGCCGCGATAGACCTCGACCTGCTCAACGTCCCAGAGATTGCGTGTGCCGAAGCGGGCATTGTAGCGCGTCTGAAGGATGCCATCGATATAGATGGAGCCTGCTGGCCCACCGGACGATACCAGACCCTCGGAACTCATGCCGCGGATCACGAAACCAGCGTTGACTGTGGCGCTGTCCATCGTATTCGCCATGCGACGAAACGTTTCCTGCGTGGTGCGGATCTGGCTGTTCGCCAGGCTTTCGGCCTTGAGAATAGCGACACTGCTTGTCGTACCGCCGAGGGTGGTCGCATTGCGGGCACCGTAGATCACGATGGGTTCGAGCAGGGTCCCGTCCTGCTCCGGGTTTCCTGAGGCAGAAGTCGCATTCTGCAAGGTGACGCGGTTTTCGCCGGCAAAGCGCGCATCGACGCCGGTCCCTGCAAGCACGGCCTTCAAGGCCTGTTCGGGTGTCAACGTCCCATTCACGCCGCGGGTTGATTTGTTTTGGGCAACCGACGCGTCGAACAGAATCTGGAGGCCCGTCTGTGCAGCAAGGCTGTTGAGCGCCGGCGTAAGCGGACCGGCCGGTACGGAAATCGCGTGCTGCGACATTTGAGCCTGCGCCTCACGCACCATTGCCGGCACGGTCGGTGTCAACATCACAAGCGCCGATCCTGCTAAAAGGACGGCTCTGAGGCTCGCCCGGGCCTCGCGTGTAGTGGAAAAAATCTTCGTCATAGAACCCCCAAACTCTCCGGTACTCAAGGCTTTTCAGCCCACCGTAAGGAGCAACTCCACATTGTGCTCGGGAGGTAGACGATTGCTTTTCCCGGTTTGGGACTCCGATCGTTAAAAAAAATCGATAAGGCAGTCAGGTTCAATTTTAGCCTGACAGACTCTCATCAGCGACGCCGAGATGTTGACGCATGGCCAGGCGCAACTCTTCGTCCCGTTCTGCAGGTGCCTTCAGGACGCAGGTCGGACAGTATTCTCCGCCCTTCACGAGGTAAAATCGACAGCAGCCGCCGCGTTGACGGAAGGTGTATGAAAATTCCTGCTGGTTTTTGTCGAGTACACTCAGATCGAAATAGTGGAGCTGACGGTTGGCAAGCGGCGAACCGGGCACTTTGAGGATCTGCATTGCAGATGCCTTGGCCGCCTCGACTCTGGCGAAACGGCGGCCGGAATCGAGAAAGCGACCGGCAATCGCATCAGCGGCGAGCCGCCAGAGCGCCGAGCGAGAAAGGCGCGTGCGCGCGTGGATCGCGTCGATGACGGGGCGAAAATGCCGCTCTATTTCGGCCCGGAACCGTTCTTCGGCAGCGGTGTCGCCCAATTGGCCCTGCCAGAATGTCTCTTCGAGGAAACGGACATGGGCGCGTCGCACCCGGTGCGTCTCCCCCTCATGTTGCTCTTGCGTCGTGTAGAATGAAAGAGCGACGCAGGCCGGTGATAGGTTAGGAATGAGGCCAAAACCAGCGAAGATCGGCACAGTAGCGGCGGCCAGAATGTAGCCGTAGTCGGTCATCAACAGCGCCGCAGCCGTCTTGATGTCGGTGCCTTCGTTCAGCGATTGTTCGAAGGCGAGAAATTCGCCAAGCGCCGCATCGTCGGAAAAGAATGCCTCGGTCGTCGTCCATTCTGCGCCAGCCGGACCGATATCCGCACGGACATCCGGCATATAGGCGGCCTGCGCATCAAGGGCGCGGCGGACCAATGCCTCCTCCGATGTTGGTATGTCGATCGCGGCCGTCATCGCTTAACCCTCACGCCTTAGGCGATTTTCGCCAGTTCCGAACCCCAGTTTCTAACCAGAGAGTTGCCAGTCGTGCGGGCAGCGTGTCAAGTACCGGGCGCTCCAGCATATGCGCGCCCGCGACCTGATGCAGGCGCGTGCCGCCTGTCACGAAATCACACCAGGCTGCGGCGGCCTGCCGGTTTACAAAGGCGTCTCCATCAGAGAGGAAAATATGGGCGGGACAATCGAGCGTGCCGCGCGTCGCGTCATGGGTATAGGTCTCGCATATTCTGAAATCATTGCGCAGCACGGGTTCGAAAAGCTCCATGGCGTCGGGATTATTGAGGATTTCAGCGTCTGTTCCGCCGAGATCAATGAGCGCTTGTCGAAAGGCAGCGGCTTCCATCGTGTGGAACGGCTCTCGCTCATAGACCATACGGTCCGGCGCATTGCAGCCGAGCGCGAAAAACACTTCCGGCATCCGCAAACCCGCTCCCAAGAAGCGCCGGGCGATTTCATAGCCGAGGAGAGCACCCATCGAATAGCCGAAAATCGCATACCGCCCGCCGATATATGGCTCAAGCTCAACGGCCAGCTGATCGGCAAGCGCATCAATTGACCTCGGTGCCGGTTCGCTATAGCGCGCTTCGCGGCCCGGCAGTGCGACCGGATGCACCGTCATCGTGCTCGGCGCGGTTTGTACCCAGTTGCGGAAAAGCCCGGCCCCGGTGCCTGCTGGCGGCAGGCAAAGAAGCACGGGGCGTGATGGCGTTATAGTCATATGTCAATCTCGATATGGTCTGTGGTCTGGGATTCCTGCGGGCGAAGGCTGTCGATATAGGCCGCAAGTTCCGCAAGGACGGGGTGCTCAAACAGGACGCGCATTGGCACCGGAACGCAAAACGCGCCGCGAAGTCGGCTGGCGACGCGCACGGCCAGCAGCGAATGGCCGCCAAGCTCAAAGAAGTTAGCCTGCCCATCAAGGGGACCACATTTGAGCACCTCCGTCCAGATTTGCGCCAGTGTGATTTCAGTCGCGGAAGGCGTTGCGGATGTCGGGATGCCCGATACTGCCTGTTTCAGTGGCATCAAATGGGTGCTGTCCCCAGAACCGCCTTCAGAGAGACCGCCGACCGCCATCGCCGAAGGCAGTTCATCCAGAATTGCGCACACATCTGTGGTGGATGAGCGGATCATGATGGAGATAATATCAACCAGTCGTTCAAGCAGATCTGCTGCGGTCTCAGATGCGAGCATGTCGCGGCTGAAACCGGCCATCAGCGTCAGGCCCGTCGGGTGCGGTGTTGCCCAGAGCGTGAGCGGAAAATGGGTTCGCTCGTCAAAGTCGATGCCTTCAGTTTTGAGCAGTGCAGGCGCATCCGTCCGCTTCGCCTGCGCCGGGAAATTCTCAACAACGAGCAGCGTGTCGAAAAGCGAAACGCCTGGGCCTTGGATAGCGGCGAGGGGTACATGGTCGTGCTCGCCCGTTTCGGCATGGGCTTTCTGAATGGTCGCAAGCCAGTCCGAGACGGATTGGCCCTCATCGAGGCGGACACGCACGGGCAGCGTGTTGATGAAGAGGCCGATCATCGTCGTCGCGCCCTCCAGCGTCGCCGGGCGCCCGGCTGTCGTTGTGCCGAAAATCAGATCACGGCTGCCGGTCTGGCGTGCAATCAGCAAACTCAACGCGCCTTGCAGCAGTGTGTTGAGCGTCAGCCCATGGGCGGCACCATAGGCCAGCACGGCCTCATGCAGTGGCTTTGGGACTTCCCGGCAGAGCCGCTCGAACTGGCCTGTCGCTTCCCCTGCCAGAAGCCGGGTTGTGCCCGCAAAACCCTGAAGTCGATCCTGCCAGAAGCGAAGCGACACGGCCCGCTCGCGTTTTTTAAGCCAACCGATGTAATCGCCGTAAGGGCGGGCGGGCGGAAGGGCTGGCTCGGCCTTGCCTGTTGCGCGTCGGTAGAGCGAGAGCACTTCGTCGAGCAATTGACGGATCGACCAGCCGTCGAGGATGATATGATGGTAGCAGACAACCATGATCGACTGGTCTTGTCCGGTTCGAATCCATTGGACCCGGATCAGAGGCGGACGGCGCAGGTCAAACGGCTCGGCCCTGTTGGCGGAAAACAGCGCTTGCAGCCGTTCACGCTCACTAGCAGCATCGCTGCCGGTCCAGTCGAGCCTATTGAATGTCACCGCAAGGCTGCGGAAGGCGATCTGGAATGGCTCGTCGCGCTCCTCCCAGAAGAACCCCGAACGCAGGATCGGATGGCGGTCGATTGCGCCTTGCCACGCCGCCTTCAGAGCGTCCGCATCGACGTGTCCGGTGATGCGCAGCGCCGTTTGCGGCATGTAGAGGCCGTCGCCGGGGGAAGACACCGAATGAAAAAGGATGCCCTCCTGCATCGGGGCAAGCGGATAGATGTCGGCAATGTTGTTGCGCTCAAAGCGCTGGCTCGCATTCTGCATGGTGTCCTCAGAGATTGCGCAGGATGGCTTCGAGGTCATCCTGATCAAGTGTCATGTGCTTGAAGTCCGCAGGTGTATAGCCGGCTTCGGTTGAAGTCAGGCAGAAATCGACTAGGCTTTCGAGATGGTTTTGCAGCCCCGCTGCGAGTGTTTCGATTGTCTGCCGATCGTGAACCTGCCGGGAATAGGCAAGGCGAATGCGCAAATGCCCGCCGCTGATGATTGCATTGATGTCAAGCAGCACCCCGCGCGGATTGCCAGCACCTCGCGGATCACCCGCCGGTTCAGTTGCGCGTGACAGCAACGCATCGCCGGAAAACAGCGTGTCCGTCTGACCAAGATAGTTGAAGCGGATCTCGGCGATATCCTCCAGCCGTGGCAATGCCACGCCCTTCAGATATTTCAGGACGCCATAGCCGATGCCATCGTTCGCAACACGGCGGAGGCTTTCCTTGACCGAGAGCAAAGTGGTTCGGGTGTCGCGCCCGGTGACATCGAAGAGAACGGAATAAAGGCCTGTGAACCAGCCGACGGTGCGGCTCAGATCGACGCCTTCGAACAGGTCTGCCCGGCCATGACTTTCAAGGATCAGCCGGAGCCTGTCGTGTCCGGTCCAATCGCGGATTGCATTATAAAGTGCCGCAAGCATGACTTCTTCGGCATCGATTGGATAGCAGGACGGCACGTCCCGGAGAAGGCGTCCGGTGAGGTCAGGATCGATTGTCAGATCAATGATCTCAGTGTCGCCAGCGCAATTGCTGCCCGAACGGTCCGTGGGGATCGCTGCGGTCTTGGCCTCGGTCATCGTGCGCCAATGGTCCTTTTCACCATCGAACACCGCGCTGTCTTTCAGCCTGCGCACCCAGCTATCAATGCCTGTTGTTCTGGGCGGCAAGTTCATCTCAAGGCCGGCTTCGCCAGCTGCGAGGCATGTTTGAAGGTCATCAAGCAGGATGCGCCATGAGACGCCGTCGATCACGAGATGATGCGCTGCGATCAGCAGCCGTTGCTCACACCCGTCGATGGTCACAAGCGTGGCACCCCAGAGCGGGCCTTCGGCGAGATTGAAGCGGCGTTGCAGCGCATTCGCTTCGCGAGAAAGCACGGCATCGGCTTCGGTTGCCGTACAACGGGTGGAACGCAGCGGCGGCGCTCCTTCGGCTTCCGTCACGACCTGACGCCACTGTCCGTTTTGCTGGAAGAAACGACCGCGCAGCGCATCATGGGTCTGGTGGAGAAGGTCCATGGCGTTTTGAAGCGTCTTCTCATTGATCACTCTGCCGGGTTTCAGCACCAATGCCTGATTCCAATGGGCCATATCAGGGTAATTCTGCTCAAAAAACCAGTGCTGTGCCGGGCCAAGCGGAATGTCTCCGCGCATCGGTCTCGCCTCGGGCAATTCTGTCGCCAGATCGGAGACGGATGCGGCAAGGGCTGCAAGCGTTGAATATTGGAAAATATCGCGTGGCTTGATGGCAATGCCAACGCGGCGGGCGGCAGCCACGACCTGAATAGCGAGGATTGAATCTCCGCCGAGCGCGAAGAAGTTGTCGTTGCGTCCAATCGCTTCGCGTCCAAGAAGTTTCGCCCAGATCGCGGCGATTTTCTCTTCATAGCCGTGGTGCGGTGTCTGGTCTTCTGCGACCGTCGTGGATTCATCCGATGGGTCGGGCAGCGCCTTGCGGTCGAGCTTGCCGTTCGGCAGGCGCGGGAGCTTGTCCAGCATCGCAAAAAACGTCGGCACCAGATGGCGCGGCAGTTCTCGGCTCAGATGGGCAGAGAGCGCCGCCTTACCGACAGGTGCCGCCACCTCAATCCAGGCGGCGAGGCGGGCATAGCCGGTATTGTCCCGCCAGGCATCGACGGCAGCACCTGTCACGCCCGGATAGCGCATCAGCACGGCCTCGACCTCGCCCGGTTCGATCCGAAAACCGCTGATCTTCATCTGGCGGTCGGCGCGGCCGAGATAATCGATATTGCCGTCGGCCAGCCGACGAACGCGGTCGCCGGTCTTGTAGAGCACAGGGGCTTGGCCAGCCCTGTCAAACGGGTTCGGCAAGAAGCGCTCCGCCGTCAGATCCGGGCGATTGTGATAGCCGCGTGCGATACCCTCGCCCGCCAGATAAAGCTCGCCCGGCATACCGATTGGCACTTCATTGAGCGCTGCGTCAAGAACATGGGCGGTGGTGTTGGTGATGGGCTTGCCGATATGGATGGGCAGCCCCGCGTCATCGATCCGGCATCCCGTGGAATAGGTTGTGTCCTCGGAGGGACCATAGAGATTGTAAAGCGCCTCGACCTGTCCAGTGTCCAGAATCGCGCGTGCTAGGCTCGGTGGCAGCGGTTCGCCCGCAAGGCAGACCGTCTTTGCCTTAGCGGGCAACGGGCCAAACCGCATGAGTTCGGTCATCGGGGTCGGCACGGTGTTGATGAACGTGACCTCGTTTGCGAATTCTGCGTCCGGCAGTTCGAAAAGATCGTCAACGATGAAGATTCGCCCACCGGCGGCGAGCGTCACAAAAATTTCGAAGATGGAGAGGTCGAAGCAGACCGATGTTGACGCCAGCATTCCGACAAAGCTTTCCGCCGGGAACGTGTCGAGCGCCCAGTGTGTGAAGGCAACTGCATTGCGATGTTCGATTGCAACCCCCTTTGGCAGCCCTGTTGAGCCGGAGGTGTAGATGAGATAGGCGAGGTCGCTGCCTTCGGTCGTATGGGGGAGAGGGGCCCCGGAGACGGCCTGCGTTCCGTTCCAGATGGTGGTCGGATCGAGCGTTCGGATGTCGGCGAAGTCATCGCGCTCCTCCTGCGTCAAAAGCAGGGAGAGGCTTGCGTCCTTTGCGACAAAGGCGATCCGTTCCGCCGGATATTTGGGATCGAGCGGCACATAGGCAGCGCCCGTCTTCAAGACGGCAAGAATCGAAGCAATGAGGTCGATGGTACGTTCAAGGCAAATACCGACGGCACTGCCGCGTCCGATGCCAAGGGAGGCGAGATGCCGGGCGAGCGCCTCCGCTTGCCGATCAAGCTCTGCATAGGTGGCGCTCCTGTTCCGATCAGTCACGGCAATGGCATCTGGTGTGCGCTCGGTTGAACGCGCAAAGAAACCATGCAGGCTTGCTGGCACCGCATCATAGGTCTTTGCCGTCGCGTTCCAAGCGGCGATCTGCTGGCGCTGGCGCTCGGGCAGTCCGTCTATTTCGACCTGTGCTCGCTCAGGGGCCGATAGAAGAGCCTCGACCAAGGCCGTGAAAGCCTCTGCCATGTGGTGGATCGTCTCTTGGCGGAAGAGATCGCTGCGATAGATCAAGGTGCCGGAAAACTGATCGCCGCGATGGCGCAGATCCAGCGTCAGATCGACCTTCGACGTTTCCTGTGCGAGCACCACCGGGGTAACCGTCAGGCCATCGGGGCATGGGCTATGCGGCTCGTCGGCTTGCCAGGTGACCATCACTTGGAACACGGGATTGTGGCTCCAGCTTCGCTCGACTGAGAGGGCATCGACCACGCATTCAAACGGCGCGTCCTGATGGCGGAAGGCATCCAGAACGAGCAAACGTGTGGCCGCGACTTGCTGTTCGAAGCTTGTTGCAGCATCATGCGTCAGTTTCAGCGCCAGCGTGTTGACGAACAGCCCGATGACATCCTCCAGCGCGCGGTTTGGCCGCTCGGATACCGGGGTTCCGATGACGACATCGGACGCGCCGGAATAACGCGATAGCAGGGTCGAAAAGGCCGAGAGAAGCACCATGAAAGGTGTGGCGTCCCGTTCATGGGCAAAATTGACCAGACGGGCCGTTAGCGCATGATCGAGATGGAATGGAATGCTCCCGCCCTTGAACTCTTGGCGCGCACCGCGTGGAAAATCCGTCGGCAGTTCCAGAAGCGGGGGGGCATGTTCCAGCAGGCGGCGCCAATAGTCGATCTGCTCGCCCAGCGGCTGCTTTCGCTGCCAAGCGGCAAAATCACCATAGGTCAGGGTAAGCGGTGGAAGGTCTGCCACTTTGCCCTGTCGGCCAGCATCATAGAACCGCGTCAGATCCCGCAGCATCAGCTGAAGCGATTGCGCATCCGAGACAATGTGGTGGAGTGCTACGAAAACAACATGCTCGTCAGTGGAGAGACGGAAAATCCGGGCGCGGAAGAGCGGACCCGTCGCCATGTCGAACGGCTGCCTGCATGCAGCGGCAAGCGCCTCTGGCAGGGTGGCCTCATTCACATCTACGATTGCGATGTCTGGAATGTCGGTCGCACCGATCTCGACAGCAGGTTGGCCATCGCGATTGACGATCCGCGTGCGCAATGCCGGATGGCGTGCGGTAAGGGCTGTGAACGCGTGTTGCAGCACTTCCAGATCAAGCGCGCCATGAAAGCGGATTGCGGCGGGAACCGTGTAGGCGGCACTGTCTGGCTCCAGCTCGGCCAATGTCCAAAGCCGTTGCTGGGCAAAGGACAGAGGTATCGGCGCACCATCCGGGAGGGCATCGATGGCGCTTAAAGGTGCCGCCATCGGTGTCTCGTCACGCGCAAGGGCGGCGGCGAAATCCCTGAGGCGGGGAAACTCAAACAGTTTTCGCAACACGGCATTTGTCGGAAGCGATGACGACAGCCGGGCAATCATGCGCATGGCCAGCAGCGAGTGACCGCCAAGCCGGAAGAAATTGTCATCCCGGCTGATCGAATCGATGGCCAGCACATCGGCCCATGCATCAGCGACACGCTGTTCCGTTTCGGTCTCTGGCGGGCTGGACCCGGTGGCGACTGTTGCGGCCAGCGATGGCAGTGCTGCGCGATCAATCTTGCCGTTCGGCTGCTGTGGCAGGCGCGGCAAGAAGCACCAGAGCGTCGGCACCATATGCACAGGGAGGATATCGGACAGCGCCCGGCGCAGCTCGGTTTCGTCAAGTCTTACGCCGTCTTGGGGTTCGATGAAGGCGGCAAGCTGCCGATCAGTGCCTTGCGTGACAGCCACAACCGCCTTTTCGACGCCGGTAATCTGTTCGAGATTGTGCTCGATCTCGCCTGTTTCAATGCGCAAGCCGCGCACTTTGACCTGATGGTCAAGCCGCCCGCAAAATTCCAGATTGCCATCGGCCCGGCGGCGGATGCGATCCCCGGTCCGGTAAAGACGGGAGCCGGGTTCACTCGAGAACGGGTTGGCAATGAACCGCTCAGCGGTTTGCTCAGGTCGGCCAAAATAGCCGCGTGCAAGGCCCGTACCGCCGAGATAAAGCTCGCCGGAAAGACCCGGCGGGCGAAGGCGGCCAGTGCGGTCGAGAATATAGGCTTGCGTGTTTGGCAATGGCTTGCCGATGGGTACGACGCCGCCCTGATAATGATCGCCCTGTAACGGGACTTCCGTTGAAAAGCAGGTATCCTCGGAAGGGCCGTAGAGATTGAGGATACGCAGGTTCGGATAATCGCGTTTCAGGATGGCGACAAGCGCTGCTGGCAATGGCTCGCCGCAGAAGGTTGCAGTCTGCACGCTGTTTGGCAATCTGTGTTCTTGCAACAGTTCTTGCAGGAGGCTGGGGACCGTATTGATGAAAGTCACATCAACCTTGGCGGCAAGCTGCGGCAGTGCCAGAAAATGATCTGCGACAACGAGCGTGCCGCCGAGGACGAGGGGCGCATAAAGCTCAAAAATCGACAGGTCGAAGCTGATCGAGGTTGGCACCAGCATGCGCGCCACCTCTTCGCGGGTGAACCGCTCCCGCGCCCAATACATGAAGGTGACGACAGAGCGATGTTCTATCGCGACACCCTTGGGTCTGCCCGTCGAGCCGGATGTGTAGATGATGTAGGCGAGATGGTTCGGTGAAACTGTGGGCGGCACCTCCAGTCGGATGTCCGGCAATGTCGTGACGTCAACGAGGGTTTGCGCCTGCGTGACAAAGGATGGGCGGTGATCAGTGAGCAGGATGGTAATCCCGCTATCCTCGGCAATGAAGGCGAGGCGGCTTGGTGGATAATCGGCATCGAGCGGCACATAGGCCGCACCTGCACGCATGATGCCAAGGATACCTGCGATCATCCGGGGTGAGCGGCGCATGCAAATGCCCACCCGGTCGCCGGGTTTCACACCAGCGGCCACCAGACTTGCGGCAATGCGCGAAGACTGCGCTTCGAGGTCGCGGTAGGACCAGGTGAGGTCGCCATCGGTCACCGCGTCCGCATCCGGCGTTTGCTCGACCTGTTTCAGGAAGAGATCATGCAGGCATTCGTCCACCGGATAATCCCGCACTGGACCGGAACCGGAAGCGATGATGGCCGCTTCTTCCTCAGGTTTCAGCAGAGAAAGTGTGGAGAGCCGCCGCGAGGGGTCGCGCACCACAAGCTCCAGCAGGCGCTCAAAACGGGCAAGCATAGAGGCGATGGTGCTCTCATTGAAAATCTGGCTCGAATATTCGATCTTGCCCTTGATGTCCGGCTGGTCGTCTTCGAGGTTGAAGCGCAAGTCATATTTTGTTGCCACTTCGCGTAGCGGATAGGGTTCAATCGTCAGTCCATGCAGGCCCGGCGGCGGGGCAATGCTGTGCTGAATGTCGAATTTCACGTTGAAGAGCGGGTTCAGGTCCGAGAGCGAGCGCTCTGGATTGATCGCTTCGACAAGGCGCTCGAACGGAATATCTTGATGGGCAAGGCCACGGCGCACAGCATCGGCTACCTTCTGGAGCAGGCCCGTGAAGGCCGGATCGCCGGACAGGTCGTTGCGGAAGACGAGCGTATTGACCAGCGGCCCCATCATGGTTTGTGTCTCGGGCCGGTCTCGGTTGGCAACCTCGCTGCCAAGGATGATATCGTCGCTGTCGGTATAGAGATGCAAGAGCACGTTGAAGGCGGCAAGCAGCAATGTGAACAGGCTGACATTCTGCTCGGCAGCAAGTGCGCGCAGCCTGAGCGACAATGCCCGGTCGATCAGAACGGGAAGATGCGCGCCGCTAAAGCTCGCGCTCAAGCTGTGTGGCCGATCCAATGGCAATTCCAGTACGGGCAGCTCGCCCGCAAGGCTTTCTGTCCAGTAGGCGAGCTGGTTGGCAAGGGCGGGTCCGTCCAGTAAATCGCGCTGCCAGAGCGTCCAATCGGCAAACTGCACCGGAAGGGGCGCGAGTGTTGCTGCTGTTCCTGTGGCTTCGGCATGGTAGAGCGTTGAGAGATCACGGGCAAAGACACCCATCGACCAGCGGTCGCTGATGATATGATGCATGCCGAGCGCCAGCACATGCTCGTCATCGTTTATTGCAACCAGCGTCGCGCGGATCGGCGGGCGGGTGAGATCATAGGGCGTCTCGACAAATGCTTTGAGCTGAAGACGGGCTTCCTTTTCCGGCTCTGGATGCTGTCGGCAATCGTGATAGCCAATATCAGCCGCGCCGGATGCCTCGACGATTTGCTGCGGCTGGCCATCCTCGCCCATCGTAAATCGCGTTCGCAGGGGTTCGTGCCGAGCAATCAGGGCGGCATAGGCGCGAGACAGGGCTGCGCGATCGAGCGGGCCTTTCAGCCGAAGTGCGAGGTTCATGTTATAGGCAACGGTGCCGGGTTCCAGCTGCTGCATGAACCAGAGGCGTTTTTGCGCCGATGACAGCGGAACCGCAGCCTCACGATCCGCCCGAGGCTGGATGCCGGAGGGGGCGGGAACCGTGATGCCCTGTGCTTTCAGCTTCTGTTCCAGCAGCGCCCGCCGCTCTGGCGAAAGCCCGGCGATCTTTGCGAAAAGTTCGTTCATTGTGCATTTCCTCCGGCGAGAAGCCTGCTCACATCGGCGTCGGACAGGGTGTCAACCTCGTTGAGAAGATCGGCGAGGGCAGAAAGGTCGGTCTTCTGCGTCATGCGCTCCAAAATCGATTGGGCGATGGCCGCAGCTGTCGGATTGTCAAAAAGCAGCTCGCGCATGGCAATATCGACGGGGAAGGCCTCCCGAAGTTTGGCAACGGCGCGGATGGCGAGCAGGGAATGGCCGCCGAGTTCATAAAAGCCGTCATCGGCCCCGATGGGTGACAGGCCAAGGATCTCTTCGAAAATGCCGATGATCCTCGCTTCGGTGTCATTGCCCGGCTTGCGGTAGGCGACACTGAGTGCGGGGCGTCCACGCCCGCCATCATTGGCGGCTGGTTCTTGCGCGTCGATGTCGGACGCGACCGGGGGAATGGCCCCACCCGAAAGCATGGTCTGTCCGGTTGCGCCGTTTTCAATCAGGCATCGCGTCAGATCCCATGCGGCCTCCGTCGATATCGCGAAGGCGTTCGCACGGCCCGTTGCCTGCAAGGTGGTGCCGGGATTTGCCTCGATCAGTGGATAGCCAATCGCGAACCATGGCGTGGTGCCGTTCTTGTTCTCTTCGGCGACAATCCGGTCGATGGCGTGGTGCGTGGCGGCATAGGCACCAAGGCCAAGCCCGCCAACGAGGGTTGAGAGCGAGGACTGAACGCAGCAAAAGCCGATTTTCCGCTTCGCCACAGCTTCACTGAGCGCATGAACCGGGCGCAGTTTGCTCGCGATATTATAGGCCCAATGGGCATCCGCCAGCTCACCAATCAGCGCGGCGGATTGATGGTTCGACTGCGGCAGGCTCAGAAAGATGCCGTCGATCCGGCCCAGTTCTGCCAAAACATCGTCCAGAGCGCCTTTCAAGGCGGCGGCATCGCCGCAATCGAGCTGCCGTTTGAGACGAGCCGGGTGTTCGAAAGCCGGTGCCGTAGAGTCTTGAAGCAGAGCGACGGCTGCGCCGAGCCCAGACAGAGCATCAACCCAGGTCTTGCCAACGCCATCAACGATATCGCCGATCACCACATAGACGCCGTTCCGCTTGAAATCCGGGCCGCCTTGCGGCACGTCAAACCGTTCCGTTTCCGGCAGCCAGCGATGCGCGCCGCGCAAGGCGAGCACATCGTCTTTCCCCGACAGGGCGTCGCGAATGCGCCTCGCGATATCAACAGGCCGTGCAGCGTCGATGTCGATATGACGGCAATGGAGCGATGGATATTCTTGGGCGATCACCTGAAGAGTGCCCGCAGTCAGAGCCTGCGGAATGTCGAGGTCTTCCAGACCCGTGACATCGGCTGCCGACCGAGTCAGAAGCGTCAGAGTGACCGCGCGGTCGTTCTTTGCCAGTTCCCGCACCAGCGCCAGAAGGGCTTGTGCAGCAGTTTCCGGCGCTTCTTGTGCGTTAGGTGTGAGAGGCCAGCCGAAGACGATATGGTCCGGGCTTGCTCCCCGCTCATCAAGGCTATCAAAAAGGCTGGCGTAGTCTTCGCTCATCGTGGGGCGGAGGCTGAAGCAGCGGAAGTCTGGTTCACTGAAACCGGTGCCGATCATTGCGCGATAGGGTTCAGCACCGCTCCGCTCAAGCTCAGAGGCAAGGATGGAGCCAAGCTGACCATCGTCAAAAACAAGCACGCGGCCCTTCAATCGATTAGGGCTGTGGCTCAATTGCGCACGCCGCCAATTGGTGCGGTAGAGGCCGGGGCCTTCAACCTTCGCGGCCGTCCTCTTGGGCGTGGCAGGCTCGCTATCCGCATCGACCCAGTAACGCTCACTTTGGAACGGATAGGTCGGAAGCCGTACGCGCCGCCGACCAGCCACTTCGGCTGAATCCAGAACGCCGTTCAATTGCCAGAACTGACCGACAGCAGACAAAACCTGCCCTGATTCATCCTTGCCTTCTGCAAGCGTCGCCACAATCCGGCTTGCATCCACGCCCGCCGCAGCGCTCAACGTGCCGAGTGCGCGACCGGGGCCGATTTCTATGAAAACAGGTGCTGCAAGGGATTGCAGCGTGCGTGTTCCGTCCTCGAAGCGGACGGGCTGCAACAGGTGACGCGCCCAATAGTCCGGGTCGGTGGCATCCTGTGCCGTCATCCATGTTCCCGTGACATTGGAAATCACAGGAATTTGCGGCGCCGACAGGCGAACGCCTGCAACGACATCGCGGAACTGTGCCGCAGCATTCGTCATCATCGGCGAATGGAAGGCGTGGGAGGTTTTCAGCAGGCGTGCGGCAATGCCCTTGTCTTTCAGGCGCACTTGTAGGCTTGCGATTGCTTCCACCGGGCCGGAGACAACGCTGACACCGGGTGCATTGGCAGCGGCCAGCGTAATGACCCCGTCAAGCCATGGCGAGATCGGTTCATCCGCATGCATCACCGCGAGCATGGCACCGGGTGCTTGCGCCTGCATCAACCGCCCGCGTGCAACAACGAGTTGAAGCGCTGTTTCGTGGTCGAAGACACCTCCAAGGCAGGCGGCGACATATTCGCCAATGCTGTGGCCATGCAAGGCCACGGGTTTTACGCCGTTGCTCATCAAGGCTTGCGCAAGCGCATATTCAACGGCAAACAGCGCCGGTTGGGCAAATGCCGTGCTGGCAAGGTCATCCGCATTGGAAAACAGGCAGGCTTTGAAGTTGATCCCCATCAGCCGATCCAATTCAGATGCGCAGGCGTCAAAGGGGGTACGAAAGGCTGGCAGGTCGGCGTAAAGCGCCTTGCCCATCGCCGTATACGGGCTGCCCTGACCGGGAAACAGGAAAACAGCTTGCGCTATCTCGCCTGCGGCGGTGCCGATTTGAGAGAGGTTGCGCAGGTTGTTGACAGCCTCTTTGGCATCGCGTGCGATGACGAAGCGGCGCTTGGCAAAATCACGACGGCCATGACGCAGAGTGTGGGCAACATCCGCAAGCGTCGGGGCGGCTGTATGATCTGAGCCTGCGGTAAGGTGTGCTGCGAGGGCCTCGCTGCTGGCTGCAAGCTGCTCCTCGGTTCGTGCCGACAAAAGCAACAGTTCCGGGCCGCTGCCTGCCTTTGATGCCGGGCTGGGTGGGGCCTCTTCCAGCACAACATGGGCATTGGTCCCGCCAATGCCGAAGGAACTTACGCCTGCGCGGCGCGTGCCGATCTGGTTGTCCCAATCGCGCAGACGTTGATTGACGAAGAAGGGGCTGGCTGCGAAATCAATTTGCGGATTCGCATTCTCGTAGTGGAGGCTTGCCGGAATCCGCCGGTTTTTCAGGGCCAACACCGCCTTGATGAAGCCTGCAATACCGGCGGCGGTGTCGAGATGGCCGATATTGGTTTTGACGGAGCCGAGCGCGCAGAAGCCCTGACGCTGCGTATCGCGACGAAACGCCTTGGTCAGTGCTGCAACCTCTATCGGGTCGCCGAGTTTGGTGCCCGTTCCATGGGCCTCGATATAGCCAATGGTGTCAGCGCGCACGCCTGCCATGGCCTGCGCATCGGCGATCACCGCCGCCTGACTATCGACCTGTGGCGCGGTGAAGCTTGCCTTCAACGCACCGTCATTGTTGATCGCAGAGCCAAGGATGACGGCGTCTATCGTATCGCCATCGGCAAGCGCATCTTCCAGCCGTTTCAGAACCACGATGCCCACCCCGCTGCCGGGGACCGTGCCGCTTGAGGCCGCATCAAAAGCGCGGCAATGGCCATCAGGAGACAGGATTCCGCCCTCGCGAGCGCGGTAGCCGGAGGATTGCGACAGTGCAATGCCGCCCGCCAGCGCCATGTCGCAATCGCCGGATAGCAGGCTTTGCGCGGCCATGTGGACGGCAACGAGCGAGGAGGAGCAGGCGGTTTGCACGGTGATGGCCGGGCCTCGCAGGTTCAGCTTGAAGGCTGTACGGGTGGCCAGAAAGTCCTTGTCATTGCCGACGAACAGCTCATAGGGGCTGACGGTCTCGCGGATGCGGCTATTGTCATGCAGGTTGAAGACATAGGTGTTGATGCCAGCGGCAGCGAAAACGCCAATCGGTCCCTTGTGACGATCACCCACATAACCGGCGGCTTCCAACGACTGCCAGGCGCATTCGAGGAAGACACGCTGCTGCGGATCGAGAATTTCAGCCTCGGCAGGGCTATAGCCGAAAAACCCCGCATCGAAGCGATCCGCACCCGGCAGCGGTGTGCTGGCGGCGACAAAATCCGGGAATGCCGCCATTTCCGCAGAGATGCCGCGTTGCTTCAAAACCTCCGGCGAGAGGCGCTCGATGGATTCCACACCATCTACAAGGTTTTGCCAGAAGCGTTCGACATCCGGTGCTCCGGGAAAGCGGCCAGCCATGCCGATCACGGCAATATGATGCCTGTTGTCATCAGAGAGAGGGGCGGCGGACAGGTCATTCATAACAAGGTTCCTTGATCTGTTCTCTTGGGGCGCTCAAAAATTGGGGTCACTCAAGAATTGGGGTCGCTCAGGAATGAAACGGGCAACCTTTGCCCTTGGGGTCGATGAGGCCGAGCCGGCCGCGCTCAAAGCGGCGCAGCGTATCGACGGCATTGCGGTCCTCGAAGCGCAGGCTTCCGCTATCCACGAAGCGCGAGCAGACGCCCGCATGGCTCTCGGCGAGATATTTATAGGCCGCAATAAACTTGGAATGGGCGCTGACGAGCTCATTCGGCAGCGTTTCAAAAATCGGGCGGAGATCCCGCCAGATGCTGATGAGGACGGCATGATCCCACGACATCAGGCCGCTAAAATCGTCCGATTCCACATGCGGCTGGGTCATGGAGGCGCGCACCGTCGCCTCATAGACGTCTTTCGGAAAACTCGTGGCGAGTTCCATGGACGCAGCCGAGGAGACAAGCAGCGTCGAGGCGGTATTAAGCTCCTGCTCGGCAGACGTGAGCTGACCGCGCTCCACCAGCAGCTGGAACCGGCGCAGCGAAACAATGAGCCCCTGAACGTTCAAAAAGAATGCCCAGTGAAACTCCCGCCAGATCGCATAGGGAGAGGGAGGGCTGAGAGCGATCATCGAAGCGGCTCCAGACCGAAGGTCCGGGCGAGCAAATGTGCGTGGCTTTCAAAGCCTTCCATCTGGTGGCGGACGTGGACGACGGGAAGGTCCGGGCTGCGGGCAAAGAGCTGCGTGACGGCGCGCACCGTCTGAATGAGGCTCCGCACCATGGCGACGGCGGGTTCTTCCGCAGACTGACGGTTGACGCGGAAATAGCGATCATAGTCCGTTGCCTGAAAGGGCGTGAGCGGCAGCCCCGTGGTTTCGATTTCCGGCCTTTCGCCTGCCGCCTTGCCCAGCTCAGTCAGCAGCGCGTCCAACTGTGCGGTGATCTGCGGATGGTCAAGCTTCATCGCCTCAAGCAGACCGGAAAGCACGTCATGCATACGGCGTTTCTCGATCTCGCTGAGCGGGGTTTCAGCGGGCAGTCCGTCAGGAAGCGGAAGGTCGAGCCAGCCATCATCGGCTGGTGCCTCCATTGGACCAGATGCCTTGACCTCTTTCAGGGTGATCTGGCCGCGAACCGGGCTTTCGACAGGACGGCTCTCCTCGCGCGCGGCATCCGGGTCGAGGGCGCGTTGATACTGGCTCAAGGCGGCACCTCCTTATTGGTTGACGGACATGTCGCCGTCCATCTGGCGACGAAGTGAAAGCGGGCGCATATCGGTCCAAACCGCAGCAATGTGGTCTAGGCAGGCTTGTTTCGACCCCTCGAAGCCGCCATCGCGCCAGCCAAGGGGGATGGTCTTGTAGGTCGGCCAGATCGAGTATCGCTCCTCGTCGCTGATGACGACGCGGTGTGGAAAATCAATGGTTTGGTCCTGGTTGCTCATGGTGTTGTTCCATCGGATAGGGGGATGAGGCCGAAACCTGCAAGCGATTGCAGGCCGTTCAGGAAGGCATCGTGGATGGCTGTGATGTCGCCATCCGAATGGGCGGTGGAAAGGAAGCCGCCCTTGTCGCCGCTGCGCAGGTGAATGCCAGCGGTGAGGAGTTCGAGCGACAGCAATCCCAGTGCAAGCGGCGGAATGCGGCTGCGGTTGACCGCAATCGAGAAGAAGGAGCCGAACTGCGTGAAGACAACGGGAAGCCGCGCTGCCGCAAGCGATGTATTGAGGCGCTCGACAAGGCTGCGCGTGCGTGCGTTGAGGCCATCCTGCAAAGACCGGCCCTGCTGGAGCATGTACGTCGCGGCTGCGCGCGCTGCCGCAAGTGCCAGAGGATGACGGCAATAGGTTCCGGCAAAAAAGGTCGGCTGGGCTGGGGGAACAGATTCATCCCCGAAAGACCAGGGGCCGCCGTCGATATGGTTCATCAAACGGTTGCTGCCCGCAATCAGCGCCAGCGGCAAGCCGCCACCGGCAATCTTGCCATAGGTCGCCAGATCCGCCTCAACTTCGAAATGGTCCTGCGCGCCGCCGGGTGCCACGCGAAAACCGCTGATCATTTCGTCGAAGATGAGGACAGCACCTGTTCGCTGCGTCACGTCGCGCAGCGCGTGCAGAAAGGCACGGGGCTGGACGTCGATATTGCGGCTTTGCACCGGCTCAACCAGCACGGCGGCAAAGGTTTCGCCATCCCGCTCCAGAATTTCCAGTGCACGCGGATCGTTATAGGGGAGCAAAACGACATCCTCGGCCGTCGCGGGCGAAATGCCGGGAAAGGCGGGCACGGTCCGGGCATCATCGGGACCAGCAATGCGGTTCAGAACCTGATCCGAATGGCCGTGATAAGACCCCTCGAACATCGCAATCTTCCGCCGCCCGGTGGCCGCCCGCGCCAGCCGCAGGGCGGTCATCACGGCTTCGGTCCCGGTATTGGTAAAGGTTACTCTTTCCTTGCCCGTCAGCTTGCAAAAGAGTGCAGCAGTCTCGCCTGCCAGATCAGATTGCGGCCCAAGCGCAAATCCCTTGGCAAGCTGTGCCTCAATCGCGTCGCGGATAAAGGGCGGATTGTGGCCAAAGAGGTTGATGCCCATCCCCATCAGCACATCGATATAGCGATTGCCGTCTATATCGTGCAGTACTGTTCCCTCCGCCCGGTCTACCACAATCGGGTAGAGCGCCTCCTTGGCCATCAGCGAGAAGGGAACGCCGATTGCTGATTTATCAGCGAGGACGTGCCGATTTTGCGCACTTGCGGCCTTGGACTTTTCTGTCTTCCTGTTGAACGCGGCTATGATGGCGGCTGCCGCTTGGGCGGGCGTTGGGTTGCTCGTCAACGCATTCATAGGGCGGTCTCCTTTGCAGTCTCAGCCTGCATTTCGGCCGAGGGCGCTTTCCGGCAGAAGAAATAGGCGGCATGGCTGTCATCGACCGGCCCGCCTTGCGTGCTGCGCAGTTCGGTGGAAAAGCCGCTTTCATGCAGGGCGCGTGACATGGCGTTGAGATCGTGACCCCAGATTCGGTTGACGACCGAATGATGCTCCCACCGGGTCCGCAAGCGGCTGAAGCGGGAGAGGAGCGCTAGGCGGATACGCCTGAACCGCGCCAATCGGACGAACAGCCGATCCAGCACGGAAACGGGATGCGCATCGGGACGGCGGTAAATCTCCACGGTGAAGGCACCCCGGTTTGCTGCCGGGTCATATTGCGGGGTAATCAACCACGCGAAGTCGGTGTTGATCTCGCCCTCCGTTGGATGGCCGCGCCAGTAGCGCGACATCTGGGCCGGATGGTTGACGTCGAAGACGAAGATGCCGCCCGGCGTCAATGCGCGGCTGACGCTCGAAAACACGGCGGCCAGATCATCGACGCTTTGCATGTGATTGAGCGAGGCGCTGGTGCAGAGCACGGCGTCAAAGGGGGTGTCAAAGGTGAAATTGCAGGCATCGCCCTCCGTGAAGGTCACCGACGGGGCGTTTTCGCGGGCATGGCGGAGCATGTCGGCGGAGCCGTCGAGGCCAGTCACGTTAAAACCGCGCTCAGCGAGAGCCGCCGCGAGCTGGCCGGTGCCGCAGCACAGATCCAGAATAGCACCACCAGTTGGCACATGGGGCAGCACCACACGCTCAATCGGACCGATCTTGTATGCGCCGTAGCGGGGGCCAAGTGTGCGGTTGTAAAGCCACGCCCAGTGATCGTATTTGCTTGCTTGTTCAAGCATATCTCTGCTCATTTTCTTTGGAAGGGTTGAGCGCGCCATTGACAATGAAAGCGCGCAGATAGGAGCGAAAAAGGCGAAGATCGAGCGCGGGCTCGACAATCGATACAGCCGCCAGCGCGCGATGTGTTTCACTGCGCTCAACGGTGCGGATTGCGCCCTGCGATGAACTGGCAGGTCGTTGTTCGAAAAGGCCCATCAGCGGGTAAAGCGGATGATCGGTCTCTTCCCGCGCAATGCGATCAAGTTCGGCACGCCATTCCAGCCGGGGAATGCGTCGCAGATGGAGCCCTTCGGCGGCTGCCGCCTCAAACAGCAGCGCAGACGAGACCGGAGAGGAATGGACCAGATGGAAGGTTTGACTGAGCGATGACGGCCTGTCCGCAAGGGCGATGATCGCGTGCGCAACGGTATCGACCGGAAGCATTTCCAGCGGGGTGTCACCCTCCGGCGCAAGGCCTGAGCGCAGATAGCCCTGCATGAGCCTGCACAGGATGTCGGCTTTGTTAAAGGTGCCGGTGCGGCTGTCGCCCGAAATCGCGCCGGGGCGGTAGATCGTCACCGGAAGACCGCGCTCTTTGGCGGCCTCCACAAGATGCTCCGCAACCCATTTGGTCTGGTTGTATCCGCCAGAAGGCAAGGGAAAGTCCCGGATCGTAGCACTTTCGGCAATGGCCTCGCCAGCGCCTCGCCGTGTCAGGGCGCTGAGCGAGGAGATAAGATGCAGGGGCCGTCCCCGGCCTGCCGCCGCCAGCCGGATCGCCTCGACCGTGCCGCCAACATTGGGAGCGCGGAGGCGTTCATAAGGATGCAGGTGATGAACCTCCGCACCATTGTGGATGATGGCGTCTACGCTTTCGACAAGTGCAGTGTACGTAGCATCAGAAAGCCCGAACCTCTGTTGTGAGAGATCGCCCGGCAGAGCTCTGATACGTTCCGCAAATTCATCCCGCCACAGACCGTAGGATTGAAGCGATTGGCGCAGGCGATCCGCCCCAGTCACGCCCCGGACGAGGCACGAGACTGTGCGAGACGTGTCCTTGAGCAATTCGCTGAGCAGATACGCGCCCAGAAAGCCTGTCGCTCCGGTGAGAAACACATGGCTCAAAGGATGAGTAGACACAATCCGCGCCGGAATGCGGAGGGCCGCATCAAGCTCGGTATCGGCCCGGCACATCTCCTCTTCCGTCATGAGGCTCTGGTTTCGGTTGCTCACTCTTGCCGCCAGTGCTTCGACCGTCGGGGCCTCGAAGAGATCGATAATGGCGATGTCGAGGCCGAAGGCCGATTTGGCAAGCGCCGATAGCCGCGTGGCCAGCAGCGAGTGACCGCCGATTGCGAAGAAATCATCCGTGGCAGAAACATGCGAGCATCCGAGGATTTGCGCAAAAATCGCAGCAATTGCTTTTTCCGTCTCTCCTTCCGGCGGACGACCCACCTGTTGCGACAGATCTGGAAGCGGAAGTGCTCTGGTGTCGATCTTTCCATTGACGGTGAGTGGCAAGCGATCAAGCCAGACAAAGGCATCCGGCACAAGGTAGCGGGGCAGATGTGCGGCGAGGAACGTCTTCATGTCCAGCGCGGTGATGGTGGTTGCATCCTTGGCGACGCCGTAGGCAATGACGCGCTTTTCACCATCAATCTCGTGGATTGCCACTGCCGCAGCCACTATGGTGGGATGCGCCAGCACCATGGCTTCGATTTCACCCGGCTCAATGCGATAGCCACGGATTTTCACCTGATCGTCGAGGCGGCCAAGCACCCGGATGCGGCCATCCGCAAGCTGGCAGGCACGGTCGCCTGTTCGATAGAGCACGCCGCCTGTTGGCGAAAATGGATCGGGCACGAAGCGCTCGGCTGTCAGGGCCGGGCGACCGTGATAGCCCCGGGCAATGCCAAGCCCGCCAATATGGAGTTCACCCGGTTGACCGACCGGAACCGGCTCTAGGTTAGCGTCGAGCACATAGAGTTGCTTGTTGGCAGCGGGTAGCAAGGTCGCATCATTAGGATGACCGTTGCCGCAAGGCACCATGCTTGCATTGACGGTCGTTTCCGTCGGGCCATAGGCGTTGATGAACAGCCGCCCCGTTCCCCAACGTTCGATCAATTCGGGCGTTGGCGCTTCGCCGCCGGTCAGCACCATGCGCAGTGCTGGATAGTCGTCAACTGGCAGCGCAATGAGCGCGGAGGGCGTCATTGTCACATGCGTCACGGCTTGCGTTTTCATGTGTTCGGCAAGCGCTGGTCCGGGCAGAAGCTCGCTGGCGGGCAGCAGTAGCAGCGACGCGCCCGCGCCGAGCGCCATGACGAGTTCGGGAATCGAGGCATCAAACGAAAAGGAGAAGAACTGGAGCATACAATCGCCCGGCTTCACCCCACTGACTCTGATTTTGTGTTGCGTGAGGTTGACGAGGCCCCTGTGCTCGACGAGCACGCCTTTTGGCCGCCCGGTCGATCCTGAGGTGTAGATGATATAGGCAAGGTGATCGGGCCTGTTGACGAGATCAGGATTGCCCGTCGCCGCATCCCGTGGCCAATCTGTATCGAGATCAATGCGGGTTACCGTCTCCGGCAAAGTTCGGCGGCTCTCGGTGAGAACCAAACGGGCTTGCGAATCTGAGAGCATCATCGCGAGGCGTTCCGGCGGGTAGGCCGGATCAAGCGGCAGATAGGCAGCACCAGACTTGAGCACGCCGAGCCATGCGGCAATCATATCGAAGCCACGCTCAAGCGCGATGGCAACAATGGTCTCTGGACCCGCACCCAGACCGCGCAGATGGTGTGCGATCTGGTTGGCGCGTCGGTTCAGTTCGTCATAGGTCAGTGTGTGTCGCTCGCCATCAATGATATGAACAAGCGCGATTGCGTCTGGTGTGCGGGCCGCATGAGCCTCGAAGACCGTGTGGAAAAAGGCTTTCTCATCAAAAGATGTTGCCGTTGCATTCCAGCTGACGATCTGGCGCTGACGCTCCTCGGCTTCCAGCAAGGGGAGAACAGCGAGGGCCGTGTCCGGCTCAATGGCAATCGCCTCGATCAGCACGCCAAAATGGGCGGCAAGAGACGCGATTGTCTCAGGGCGGAAAAGCGCTGTGTCATATTCGAAAGTGCCATGGATCGTGCTTCCGGCATCGATCAGGTTGAGGCTGAGATCGAGTTTCGCAACACCGTCGCGCCGTGGCAGGCGGGTCAACGTGAGGCCCGAAAGTCCGACCCTCTGCTGCGGCTCAGTATCGAGCTGGAATTTCAGCTGGAAAAGCGGATGGACGCTGGGATCGCGCTCTGGCTTCAGCGCTTCCACCAATTGCTCAAAAGGCAGGTCTTGATGGTCAAGCACCGACCAGAGGGTCGCTTGGCTTTGGCGCAATGTCTCGCGGAAGCTCGCTGCGGGCGTAAGCCGTGAGCGGACCGGCAGCGGATTGACAAAGAGGCCGATCAACCCTTCCGTTTCCCGGTGACGACGGTTGGCGACGGGTGTGCCAATCACCAGATCCCTTTGCCCGGTATAGCGATAGACGAGGGTGTTGAAGGCCGTAAACAGCGTGGCGAAGAGGGTGGCACCTTCTGCTTTCGCAAGCGCTTTTAGCCGGGCCGTGGTGCCAGAATCGAAGGCGATGGAATGCAAGGCTCCGGCATTGGCCTGAACAGGTGGCCGGGTGAAATCCCCCGGCAATTGCGTGGCGGGAAGCGGTGCTTCGAGATGATCGGTCCAGAAGGCGAGGGACCGCTCAAGCGCCGGGCCTGCCAGATGGTCGCGCTGCCATGCAGCGAAGTCGCCGTACTGGATGGGAAGCGCTGGCAAATCAAGATCAACGCCCGACACCTTGGCCTGATAGATCACTGAGAGATCGCCAAGCAGCACATCCATCGACCAACCGTCCCCGGCAATGTGGTGCAGCGTCAGCTGCAAAAGGGTTCGCTCAGAGCCAAGGCGGATTGCCGTGAGACGGAGCGGTGGCTCGCAGGCAAGATCGAAGGGTCGCCGCGCCTCCTCTTGCCGTATCCGGTCGATTTCCGCCTCATCCGGCACATCGTCCTGTCGGTCGATCAATTGCAGCGGAATATCACTGTCGGCGATGATGCGTTGAGAGGGCATGCCATCCCGCATCTCCATGCGGGTGCGCAGGATTGCATGGCGCTCTGCGACGGCCTGAAGCGCTGCCTTTAACGCGGAAACATCGATGCTGCCGAGCGCCTCAACAGCGAGCGATATGTGGTGAAGGCCAGCATCCGGCATCATCTGCTCGACAAACCATAGGCGCTGCTGGGCAAAGGAAAGTGGCGGTGCATCCGCATGACGGGCCGGGATCGTTTCGCTATGTGCCGCGTCATGGTTCGTGGCGTCCAGAGAAAGATTCGCAATGATCTCCGCCTTGCGGGCGCGGATCACGTCAGTGATGTCCTGCGTGAGCACGCTCTCGGAGCCGGACAGTCGCAGACGCCCATCGACGCATGTGATGCGGATGCCTTTTTCCGACAGGCACGACAGCAGCGCTTCCACCGTTTCGGGAGCAGTCATCGGCATGCCTCCGGCAGCGCGCACCGGACCTGTTGCGCGCACCGCTGATGGGTGGAAACAGCCGTCTTGGAGACGCCTTTGCCCGAGGCTATTTTGAAAATCATTACAACCTCAGATTGGATTGTGAATATCGATTATAGAGGTATTGAACTGCTGTTTATATTGTTGACTAAGACATTCAAGAATTATATGCAAGTGCCAATTCGATGGCGACCACAGATTGCCATCAGCGAAATTTCAAGCGGCTGAGTTTCCTTTTATCAAAGCGAAAAGAGCATAAGTCGGGGTTGGGCGGATCTTCCGCAGCGCTCTTCAGTAAGGGGTGGATGGCAGTGAACGATACGTCCTGGACGCAACGAACCTTGGAAGGTTCTTCGGAATTTACGTCAATAATTCATATGCTTGAGAGCCGTTCTCGGGATATGGCGGATGATGTGGCCATGCGCTTCTTTCATGATGACGCGGTCGCTGCGGCGCAGGCAAGGCCGGATTCCTGGACCTGGCGTATGCTTCGCGATCGGGCGCGGCTTGTCGGTCGCGAGATTGCGCAGACAGGACTTGTCATCCCCGGGGCGCGCATTCTCGTGGTCTATCCGCCGGGCCTTAGCTTCATCGCCGCCTTCCTTGGATGTCTCTATGCAGGCACTGTTCCCGTGCCCGTTCCGGCCCCGCGGCGTGCTGACGGAATCAATCGCTGGCTGCATATCGCGCGGGATGCCGGGATCTCCGGAATTCTCTGTGCTGGCGAGCTTCTGGACGCCCTTCGCCCCCTGCAACAGGCAGTCGGACATGGCTTTGCGCTCGCCCCGGAAGCAGCCGATCCGGCCCACCCGGTCGTCTTTGAAGATGACGGCAGACCATTCCATGCGCCGGAGGCAAAGCATGTCGCTTTCCTGCAATATACATCGGGTTCGACGAGCGATCCGAAGGGCGTGATGGTCACGCACGGCAACCTGATGACCAATCTGCGGCAGATCAGCACTGCCTTCGAATACGGTCCATCCGACATATCCGCCTGCTGGCTGCCGCACTATCACGATATGGGGCTGATCGACGGCATTCTGTCGCCGGTGTTCAACGGCTTTCCAGTGGCGCTGATGGCGCCTGCCTCGTTCCTGCGTCGGCCTCTGCGCTTTCTGGAACTGGCAAGCCATGTGCGCGCCACCGTTATTGGCGGTCCGAATTTTTCCTACGAGCACTGTGTCGATAAATATGCGCCAGAGGCTGCTGCCGGGCTTGATCTCTCCAACGTCCGCATCGCCTATAACGGGGCAGAGCCGATCCGCCCGAAGACGCTGGAGCGCTTCACAGCCGCCTTTGCCCCCTATGGTTTCCGTGGCAAGGCCTTTTATTGTTGCTACGGGCAGGCAGAAGCCACGCTGTTTCAGACGGGCAACAGTCCCGACGATCCACCGTTGATCCTGTCCGTCAGCCGCAAGGCGCTTGTCGAAACCGGGGCTGCGGTCGAAGCGGATGATAGCGACGAGCATGATAGGCTTGCCCTTGCCGCCTGCGGCCGCCCTGCCGAGGGGCTTGACCTTGCGCTTGTCGATCCCGAGGCGGGCCTGCGTGTGGATGATGGCATGGTCGGCGAGATCTGGATCCGGGGTCCGAACGTGACCCCCGGCTATTGGGGCCGCACTAAACTGAACGCAGAGACCTTTGATCAGGTGCTGGACGGATCGCGTGGCTGGCGGCGGACCGGCGATCTGGGCTTTCGCCGCAATGGGCAGCTCTACATCACGGGTCGGCTGAAAGATCTGGTGATCATCCGTGGGCAGAACCATCACCCGGAAGATATTGAGCAATCCGTTTTCTCCAGCCATCCGGCGCTCGCACAAGGCAGGGCAGGGGTCTTTGCCATCGAGGTCGATGGCGAGGAGCAATTGGGCGTGGTCTGTGAGCTGACCCGCGAGGGCCTGCGCGATCTTGATAGCGATGACGTGATCCGTGCCGTGCGCGGTGCCGTCTCGCGCAATCACCATGTCAGGGCCGTCGTCATCGCGCTGTTGCGGCCAAGCAGCCTGCCACGCACGCCGAGTGGAAAAGTCCGCCGCTTCGCTTGCCGACAGGGGATCGCAACGGGTGATCTGCGCATCGTTGCCCGCTGGGATGCAAAGCCGGAGAGCGTGCTCAATGCCCCGGCAATTGTCGAGCAACGAAGCTGGCGCGACCAGCTTCAGCAATCGCCCAAAGCGCTTCGCAAGGAAGCGCTCCGGCATCTGCTGCGGCAGGAAGTGGCTATGCTTGCCCGGCTGGGCGAAGGGGATTTGCCCGGAAATTCCGCTGGGTTCTTCGATCTTGGTCTCGACTCTGTGGCGCTCGTCAATATCGGCGCGACGGTTGAGCGGGAACTCGGCGTGCCGGTCCGCCCAACACTGATTTTCGAACATCACACCATCCTGGCCCTTTCGGATCATCTCTATGGCCTCATTGAAGACGATAAATCGGAGACCGTGTCTCTTGAGGACGCAAAGCTCCAGAGCAATGGGCCTGTGGTTCAGAACCCGCCCGCGTCTTCCTCTGTCGCCAGCTCCACTATTACCTCGGAACTTGCTGCCCTGAAAGCATTGCTTCGTTGAGCACAGCATCCGCAACTTGAACGAGAGAACCCCTATGACTGACGTTGAAACGCCGACACCGGACATCGTTGAACAGGATGAAATCCTCTCGATTCTGAAGGACGCGCGCACGCGTCTGGAGGCGGCGCAAAGGGAGAAGGACGAGCGCGTGGCAATCGTCGGCATGGCCGGGCGCTTTCCCGGAGCCAATGATCTCGACGCGTTCTGGGGCCTTCTGAAGCAAGGTCAAAGTGGCCTTCGCTCTGTCACGGATCACGAATTGCAAGAGGCTGGCGTCGATCCCAAAATGGCGGCCCGGTCGGATTATGTCCGGGTCTGGGGTGGCTTCGATGATCCAACAGGCTTCGATGCCGGATTCTTCGGCTATTCGCCGCGCGATGCGGAATTGCTTGATCCCCAACATCGTGTTTTCCTCGAATGCGCAGCGGGCGCACTCGACCATGCGGGCTATAACAGCGCCACGTATGGTGGTCGTATCGGCGTCTATGCCGGTGGTGCACTGAACTATCATTTCAGCCAGATACAGGCCAATCCGGCGCTCCGGGAGGCAACGGACCCGATCCATGCGGGCCTTGGCAATGTGCTTGGCATGATTGCTTCGCGTGTCGCTTATCACCTCGACCTCACCGGGCCAACCGTTGGGGTACAGGCGACTTGTGCCACGGCGCTCGTGGCGTTGCATCTCGCGGCACGCGGCCTTCTGGCACGCGAGGCGGATATGGCGCTGGCGGGGGCCGTTGCCATCGGGCAGCCGCGCCCGGAAGGCTATCTCTACAAGAGCGAAGGTATCGCCTCCCCGGACGGGGCATGCCGTCCGTTTGACGCCAATGCCAAGGGCACCGTCTTCACCAATGGCGTCGGCGTCCTCGTTCTCAAACGGCTGAGCGACGCGATTGCTGACGGCGATACAATTCATGCGGTTCTCAGCGGGTCGGCCATCGGCAACGACGGTTCCGCCAAGGTCGGGCTGACGGCACCCAGCGTTGCCGGGCAAACGGCAGTGCTTCAGGCAGCCCTTGCCGACGCCCGCCTTGAAGCCTCTGAGGTGGACTATGTCGAAGCGCATGGAACCGCAACGACCCTCGGCGATCCCATCGAAATCCGCGCCCTGTCCAGTGTGTATGGCGATGCGCTGAAACAGCAGGGCCGCCGCTGCGGTCTGGGTTCTGTGAAGGGCAATCTCGGACATATGGATGTGGCCGCCGGAATGGGAGGATTGATCAAGACCATTCTTGCGCTGAAGCACCAGATTCTGCCCGCCAGCATCAATTTTACCAGTCCGAACCCGGCCCTTGATCTGGCGTCAAGCCCTTTCGACATCGTTGCGGAGCAGCGGGCATGGCCGGTGACAGAGCTGCGCAAGCGTCGCGCGGCCATAAGCGCCTTTGGCATGGGCGGGATGAATGCGCATGTGATCATTGAAGAGCCTCCGGTTCGGGACCGCGAAGTGGAAACCACCGGGCCTTATCTTTTGCCACTCTCGGCCAAGACGCCGGAAGCGCTGGCGGCGATGCGAAACGCGCTGGCCGATCATCTTGGCACCGATGACGGCGCACAGCTTGCCGGTATTGCCTACACCCTCCGGCAGGGCCGTCGGCCGATGGAGCATCGCTTTGTAGCCCTCGCAAGGGAGCGAGACGCCGCCGCGCATATCATCTGCAGCGGTGAAGGCCCCCATTGTGTCGCGGGTGAGCCGCTGGCGGGCGATGCAAGTGTGATCCTGCTGTTTCCCGGACAGGGTGCACAATATCCGGGAATGGCGCGGGCGCTGTACGAGACGGATGCAACATTCCGCGCCGCCTTCGATGCCTGCCTGCGCTTCGTGCCGCAGGAACTTGACCTCGCGGCCATCATCTTTGGCGATGGCACAACGACAGAGCAACTTTCCCGCACAGAGATAACGCAGCCAGCACTTTTCGCCGTCGAATACGCGCTGGCGCAGATGTGGCTTGCCAAGGGCATCAAGCCACGGGCCATGGTCGGTCACAGTCTCGGGGAATATGTTGCGGCCTGCCTTGCCGGGGTCTTCTCGCTGCAAGATGCGGTGAAGCTGGTTGTTGCCCGCGGGCGGCTGATGCAGGCCTGCCCTCCCGGTGCCATGCTCTCCGTTATGCTCTCGGAACAGGAGGCGCGCGCTTCGCTTTCGCCATACGTGGAACTTGCCGCCGTCAACGGTCCGCGCAGTACGGTTCTGGCAGGCACGGTAGAGGCGATTGCCGAACTCGCGGAGCGGTTTGATCGCAGCGGTATCGGCAGGCATGAGCTTAAAACCTCCCATGCCTTTCACAGTTTCATGATGGAGCCTGCGCTTGAAGCGTTTGCGCAAATGCTCGCCACGGTGACGCTCAACCCGCCGCAGATTGACATTGTCTCGAACCTGACAGGCAATTGGCTGACGGCACAGGAAGCAACCGACCCGGCCTATTGGGTGGCCCATCTGCGCCAGACTGTTCTGTTTGGCCCCTGCCTTGCGCGGGCGCTTGAATTGCCGGCCCCGTTTCTTCTCGAAGTTGGACCCGGCTCGACACTGACCCGGCTTGCTCGCCAGCAAGGAAAAGCGCTGCTTCGCGTTGCCACCTCGCTGCCCGATGCGAAGGCACCGCAGGACGCCTGCGACCACGCGCTGCTGGCATTGGCGGAGCTTTGGATCGCGGGCATCGATGTCGAGCTTGTTGCCGAAAAAGATGCAGGCCCGCGCCGCCGCGTGCCACTTCCAACTTACCCTTTCCAGCGCAATTCCTACGCGATTGCGCGGATTGCACCCACCGAATCCATGCCCGACGAAGCCGCCCGGCGCACGTCAATCGAGGACTGGTTTAACCAGCCGGTCTGGCAACGCGCGCCGTTTGAGCACCTCACAACGAGCGGTCATGAGCATTGGCTGATCTTTGGTGGCGACGAGACTGTCGCCGCGATCGGTCCGGTTTCGGATCAGATCAAGGTCACACGGGTACGGTCTGGGATAACCTATGAGAATGCCGGGGGGACGTATCACATCGACCCCGCTGAGCCGCAGCACTACAGCGCAGTTCTTGCCGATCTTGCAGCGAACGGTGCAACACTGACCCAGATCGTCAATGGCTTCTCCCTTGATGCCAATGCGGCCCCGGACACAGCTTTCACCAGCAGTTTTGCGCTCGCGAAAGCCCTGACCACGACCGAGAGCCGCCCGCCGCTTCTGACCGTTCTGGCATGTGGCCTGCATGGTGTGACTGGCGCGGAGGTTGTTGATGCGCAGGCGGCCAAGGTGCTTGGCATGCTCCGCGTCTTGCCGCAGGACATTCCCGGCATTTCCTGCCGAAGCATCGATCTTCCATCGGCAGAAGGTGCCACTGTGCACGGCCTCGCTGAGGCGCTATCACACCCTTGGCGCGACGACAGGACCGTGATGGCGCTGCGCAATGGCTATTGCTGGGTCGAGAGCCATGTGCCGACGCCCTTGCCGGAGCCAGCCGATGTTCCGGCTCTCACGGCGGGGGCCACTTACCTCATCGCAGGCGATCTCCTCGATGGTCTCGCCCTCGTCTATGCCCGGGCGCTCGTTCAAACATTGGGCGCGAAGGTCGTCCTTGTTGGACCAAGCGGGCTTCCGAATGCTGCGGATTGGGAACACTGGCTTGCATCGCATGGGCCGAAGCATCCGGTTAGTGCGTTGATCCGGGCTTTGCGCGGCATTGGCACTCCGGGCGAGGATTATATTCTGTTCAGCGGTGATCTCGCTGACCCCGCTTGGCTTGCTGCATGCCTCAATTCGCTTGGCGCACCGTTTGGCCCGATCCGTGGGGTTTTCCAGACAGCGGGCATGGGCGAGGTTTACCACTGCCCGCTCACGGAGGCCACAGCGGAGCGCAATGCTGCATTGTTCGCAACCAAGGTTGACGGCCTGAACGCTCTATCAGCGGCGCTTGCCGATCACACCCCCGACTTCGTCCTCGTCCAGTCCTCCCTCTCAACGCTGGTCGGCGGCGCGGGCCTTGCCGCCTATGCGGGGGCCAACAGCTTTCTTGATGCCTTCGTTGATGCGCGGCGCGGCGCACAGCGTCCGGTCTGGCAGGCAATCGCCTGGGATACATGCCTTCCTTTTGGCACCACGCGAGAGGAGGCAACAGGCTTTCTTAACGACGCGATTGACGTCGACGAGGTCTGGCGGGCAACCCGAGCGGTTCTCGCCCACCGCCAAGTCTCCCAGCTCGCCGTGACGCCGGTTGATCTGCGGCATCGCATGGCCGCAGCACGGCAGGAACCAAGGGCCGGTGTGGCCGTGGATCAGAAGGAAAACACCGGGCGCGAGCGTGTGCAGGCAGCGTTCATCGCCCCGCGCGATCCCATTGAGACCGATGTGGCGGCTGTTATCGGGGAACTTCTTGGCATTTCGCGTGTCGGAATCGATGACAATTTCTTCGAGCTTGGTGGGCATTCCCTGCTTGCCGTGCAGGTCGTGACACGGTTGCGCAAGCAATTCTCAATCGAGCTGCCCATGCGCGCCCTGCTGTTTGATGCACCGACCGTAGGGGGCATCGCGGCCGTTATCCGTGAGCGCCTCGAGGCCGCACGGAAAGAACAGGCAGAGCTTGCCGCCCTCCTGGACGACATTGAGGCAGAGGCGCTCCGCAAGGAAGCCTGATTGTCACCTGCCTTCCATCAGTAATACGTAAAGGAACGACGACGATGAAATTCAGCCTCTTCTATTTCGATGGCGATGGCTCCGCTACGAACGGTGACAGCTATCGGCTGCTGATGGACAGCGCACGGTTTGCCGATGACAATGGCCTGAGCGCACTCTGGGTGCCGGAGCGCCATTTCCATGCCTTCGGCGGCCTCTATCCCAATCCGTCGATGATCCATGCCGCACTGGCCATGGTGACGAAGAAGGTGCAATTGCGCTCCGGCAGCATTGTTCTGCCGCTCCATCATCCCGTGCGCGTGGCAGAAGAAATTGCCGTCGTGGACAATCTCTCGCAAGGCCGTGTGGGTGTGGCGATTGCGTCGGGCTGGACGCGCAACGAATTCGTGCTGTCGCGTGAGCCGCATGGCAGCCGCCGCAGCCTGATGTGGCGGAGCTATGATCAGGTCACCAAGCTGCTTGCTGGCGAGACGCTGACCTTTGAGGATGCGGAAGGCAATGCCGTTGAGGCAAAGACACTGCCGCGCCCGGTGCAACCGCGCGTGCCTTTCTGGGTGGCGTGCCAGTCCATGGAAACCTTTGTGGAAGCGGGCCGTCGCGGCATCAACGTGCTGACGGCGCTGCTCGGTGAGACATTGGAAAGCCTGACACCCAAGATCGCCGCCTACCGCCGGTCGCTGGAAAAGAACGGTTTTGATCCGGCTGCGGGCACCGTGAGCATTATGGTGCACACCTATCTCGGCGGTGATGTCGAAACCGTGAAAGCCAATGTCAAAGGCCCCTTCAGCGATTATCTCAGAACCCATTATCATCTGCTCGAAGGGCTGGCCCGCAGCATGGGTCTTGATATCGCGCTCGAGAATTTCAGCCGGGACGATCTCGACAGCCTGATCGAGTTCGGGGTTGAGGGCTTCATCAAGGGCCGCTCGCTCATCGGCACGCCGGAAAGCACCGCAGAGACAGTGCAGGCGCTGGCTGCGGCGGGGATCGATGAAATCGCATGCCTGATCGACTTCGTGCAGGATTACGATCTCGTCATGGGCGGTCTGCCGCATCTCGCGCGGCTTGCGCGCCAGCATGCGCCGCAGCCGACCATCGCCGAAGCCGTATAGGGAGACTGCCCGTGAACTCTGTCGATCCTATTGTGGCGCTGCGCGCCCGCGTTGCGGCGCTCAGTCTTGCGGAACGCGAGGCCTTCCGCCGCCAGCTCGAAGCCCGTGGGATCGCCTGGGAACGGGTGGCCCCGGAAGAGACGCCACAAGAGACGCCAAGGGTGTCAACGCGCACCGGGCGCCTGCCGTTGACACCCGGCCAGAAGCATTTCTGGCTCCAGCAGAGCCTCTATCCCGAGAGTTCTGCGTATCACGTTGCCTATCGCTGGCGGTTTGAGGGGCCGCTTGATCGCGCAGCCCTTGAGCGCAGCCTTGCAACAATTGTCTCCCGGCATGCGCCGCTCAGAACCGCCTTTCCCGTGGAGGCAGGTGAGCCTTGGCAGGAGGTTGATCCGAACCACGCTTTTGCTCTGGGCTTTACCGATCTGGAGGCGACAGGCGAGGATGGTGAGGCGCTGGCGCTGGCTGTTGCGACTGACCCTTTCGATCTCTCAAAGGCACCGCTGATCCGGGCGCATCTCTTCCGGCAGAATGAGAGCGACCATCTGCTGGCGATCACCCTTCATCACATTGTCGCGGATGGCTGGTCACGCGGCGTGCTGATGCGCGAGCTGACGGCCTGCTACCGCGCCTATCGTATGGGTGCCGCGCCCGCGCTTTCGCCCATCAACCGTGATTTTGGTGATCTGGTTCTTGATCAACACGCATGGCTTCAGCGCCCGGATTGCGAACGCGCTCGCGACTACTGGAAACAAACCCTCGCCGATCTCAAGCCGCTGGAATTGCCAAGCGACCGATCCCGCAGCAGCAGCGTTGAGATGACGGCGGCCACCGTGACACGGGTTATTCCCGTCTCGGTGTCGTCGCAGGTCGCCTCGCTTGCCAGCCAGCTTGGAACCACACCTTTTGTGGTGATGGCTGCGGCCTTCTCGCTGCTGCTTCATCGCTACAGTGGCGAGCGGGACCTGTCGGTCTGCGTGCCCGTCGCCGGGCGGGACGATCCGGATGCCGCAGGGCTGATTGGTCTGTTTACCAACACGCTGGTGCTGCGCGCGCAACTTGATCCGCGGATGACGTTTTCGCAGTGGGTCGGGGCGGTTCAGGAGCGGTTCTCGGATGCGCTCGACCATCAGGCATTTCCCTTTCCGCTGATTGCTGAGGCACTTGGCATGAGCCGCGACCAACGGCAGAACCCGCTCTCGCAGGTTATGTTCCAGTTGCAGTCGCAAGATTACCGCGCACAGAATGCCGAGCAGATCGATTTCGGCATCGACGGTCTCAAGGTTCGCCAACAGCCAGCAAGGCTGAGTGAAACAAAGGTCGATCTCAGTTGGTATGTGATGGAGCGGGAATCCGGCTATCTGCTGAACATCGAATATCGCATGGCGATCTTTGATTCATGGCGGATCGAGCGCATGGCCGCCCATTTCGAGGTTTTGCTCGGCTCCATCCTGCAAGCTCCTAATGCTTTGCTGCCAACGCTCGCCTATCTATCAAAGGAAGAGCATGCCGCCGTGGTTGCGCTTGGAACGCCAACCGCGCGGCCCGTGCCTGACATCACCATGCACGACGCAATCGCACACGTGGCCCGGCACCAACCCGATGCGATTGCACTTGAAAGTCAGGGCCGCAGTTGGACCTATGGCGAACTACAGACAGATGTGGACGCACTTACTGACACGCTTGTCAGCCTTTCGGTTCACCCCGGCGATAGGGTCGCCGTTTCGCTGCCGGGCAGGGGGCAATCCGTCATCGCCTTCCTTGCCATTCTGAAAGCGGGTGCGGTCTATGTTCCGCTCGATCCCGATCATCCGGCGGATCGGGTTGCCTATGTGCTTGAGGATTCCGGTGTCAGTCTGGTTTTGACGGACAGGGCAGACCTCTATCCGGCCCATCGCTCCCTTGATCCGACCCGCCCAATGCCGGTGAGCGACACCCCTGCCGCGCTGCCGCCCTCTGATCCCGCGCGCATCGCCTATCTTCTCTACACCAGCGGCAGTACGGGCCGACCGAACGGCGTGCCGATTGGCCATGCAAGCCTGCTCAATCATCTGCGCTCCATGGCCGTCTCGCCGGGGCTTGCGCCCGGTGATCGGCTTTTGGCAATCACCACGCCCACCTTCGACATTTCCATTCTGGAAATGCTTCTGCCGCTCAGCGTCGGCGCGACCACCGTGCTTTACGGCCAAGACCTGCTGCTTGCGCCACAGCGGCTTGCCGACGTGCTTGTCACGGATCGTATCTCGCATTTGCAGGCAACGCCCGCCTATTGGCGCATGTTGATCGACAGTGGCTGGGAGGGATTGCCGCATCTCATCGCCCTTTGCGGCGGCGAGGCGCTGGATGCGCCGCTTGCCCGCAAGCTGATCGACCGCACGAAAGAGTTGTGGAACGTTTATGGGCCAACGGAGGCGACAATCTGGGCAAGCGCGCTGAAGGTCACCCACGCCCACGCGGAAAGCGGCAAAGTGCCCGTTGGTGGCCTTCTCGACAATACCCACCTCCACGTTCTCGACGCCTATATGCAGCCCTTGCCGCGCGGCATTGGCGGCGAACTCTATATCGGTGGGCCGTGCCTCAGCCCCGGTTACTGGAACCGCCCGGCTCTCACAGCCGCGCGCTTCGTGCCGAACCCGTTCTACGATGAAAACAGCCCTGCGCTTAGGCTCTATCGCACCGGCGATGCGGTTGTTCGTCTGGCAAATAGTGAGATCGAATTTATCGGACGCACGGATTTTCAGGTCAAGCTGCGCGGCTACCGCATCGAGATCGGCGAGATCGAAGACAAATTGCTGCGCGAAAGCGTCGTTGAGCAGGCCATCGTCACGCTCGACGCGGAAAACGAGCGGCTGATTGCCTATGTGCTCGTTCGCGATTGGCCGACGACGAACGATGGTGAGATTGAGCGTAAGCTACGCCAGTCGTTGTCTGCGCAATTGCCGCGCTATATGGTGCCGACGGCCTTCGTGCTGATGGATGAATTTCCTCTCAACCCGAACGGTAAGGTGGATCGCAAACAGCTTCCGATCCCCCAACTTTCCACAACGCGTACGGAGCCGGTTCCAGCCCGCAATGCCATTGAGGCGACGCTGCTGGAAATATGGAAGGCCGTGCTGCGGCGCGAGGATTTTGGCATCGAGGATAATTTCTTCGATCTCGGTGGTGACTCCATTATCGGCGTCCAGATCGTCGCGAAGGCACAAGCCAAGGGGCTGAAGCTCGAACCGACCCAGATTTTCGAGTTGCAGACAATTGCAGCACAGGCCGCAGTTGCCGTTGCCGAAAACGCGGTTCAGGCAATTGAGGTTCAGATAAGTGAGGTTGCCGAAAGCGGACCTAGCTTCGAGATGACGCCCGTGCAGGCGGGCATGCTGTTCCACAGTCTGATGGCCCCAGCCTCAGGCACCTATATCGAGCAATGCTGGTGCGTGCTGGAAGGCCCGCTGGATACCGATGCTTTCAAATCGGCGTGGGGGAGGGTGATCGCCCGCCATGAGGTTTTGCGTGGTGCCTGCCGCTGGTTGGATGTCGAGCGGCCAGTCATGGTCATTGCGGAAGATGTTGTGCCCGAATGGCGCGAAGCGGATTGGTCGGGCGAAGACGCGGCAGGGCAGGAGACAGCCTTTGCGGCATGGCTGGAGGCGGATCGCCGCCGTGGCTTTACGCTGGATGCGGCACCCCTTTTGCGGTTTGCGCTGATACGGCTCGGAACTGGCCGCCATCGCTTCGTCTGGACTTTCCACCACCTGTTGATGGATGGCTGGTGCGGCTCGCTGCTTGTCGGCGAAATGTTGAAGGCTTATGCCGGCGAAAGCCTGCCAGCGCCTCCCCCGTCTTATCGGCAATACGTCGCGTGGCGCGACCGGCAGGATATCTCTTCTGCGCAGGCCTATTGGTCGCACGCTCTTGCCGATCTGCCGCAAGGCGGCCTGTTCGGGGAGACGAAAACGGGCGAGGCGGCACAGGAGGCCATTGTCGAGATCCGGCGCAGCCTTGATGCCAGCCTCGCAACGCGGCTGACCGTGATGGCGCGGCGGGAGCGGCTGACGCTGGCGACCGTGTTACAGGGGGCCTGGGCGCTGCTTCTATCGCGCTATGGGGCCGAGGACGATGTGATCTTCGGAACGGTTTTGTCGGGCCGCCCGCCGGACCTGCCAGATGCAGACCGAATGATTGGCCTGTTCCTGAACACGGTGCCGTTCCGCGCCCGCACGCGACCGGATGAGAGGGTGGCCGAATGGCTTCAAGGCCTCCAGTCTGCGCATCGCCAGCGGGAAAAGCACGGGCATGCAGCGCTTGCCGATATTCAGCGCTGGGCTGGCAAGACCGCCGATCAGCCGCTTTTTGACACGTTGCTTATCATCGAGAATCTACCGCTTTCGATGCAGGCTGCTTTCGCGGAAGGAACACACACGCTCACCCTCACCGATCCCGGCAGCTATGAGCGTACGCATTATCCGCTGTCGCTCCGGGTCTTTCCCGGGACCGAGATTGAGATTGCGCTTGCCGCGGACCCATCCCGTCTGTCATCCACAAGAGCGGATCGTCTGCTGCGCCATTACGAGACTTTGCTCTCATCCATCGCTGATGATCCGCAAGCCTGCCTTGGCACAATCGAGATGCTTCATCCCGATGAGCGAGACATCCTGCTCCAGACGGGCCGAGGTCCGCAGACGCAGCCAAGTGTGGCGGTTCACGACCAGATCATCGCGCGGGCGCAAAGCAAACCGGGCAAAGCCGCCGTCGTTCAGGTGGGTGAGGGCCGCGACAGCGCCATGTCCTATGGCGATCTCGTCCTTCACGCGGATGCTCTTGCCCATCACATTTACCAGCAAGGCATTGGCCGGGGCGCGGTCGTTGCGGTCTATCAGCGGCGTGGAAGCGCATTGCTGCCCTCACTGCTGGCCGTCATGCGGTCGGGTGCTGCCTATCTGCCTGTTGATCCCGACTATCCGGCAGAGCGCATTGCCTACATGCTGGCCGATTCCGGTGCAGCGCTGGTGCTAACGGATCTTGCGGACAGTGAGCGGGCGGAGATGCCGCAAGATGTTCCGGTGATGGACCCGACCCAGATATTCGGCGGTGCGTCGGCATCCTTCAAACCTGCTGCGGTTCAGGCCGATGATCTCGCCTACATTCTTTATACCAGCGGCAGCACCGGCCAGCCCAAGGGCGTGGCAATTACCCATGGTGCCCTTGCCAATTTCATCGCGTCCATGGCCGACAGGCCCGGGATCGATGCGAGCGACCGCCTGCTGGCGCTGACCACGATTGGCTTCGACATTGCGGGGCTGGAATTGTTCGCCCCTCTTTCGCAAGGCGCAACAGTGCTGCTTACTGAGAGCGCCATTGCCCGCGATGGTCGGCGTCTTGCCGCGCTGATCGATCGTGTGCAGCCGAGTGTCATGCAGGCAACGCCCGCCGGGTGGCGCATGCTGATCGAGACGGGGTGGCGCGGAGCGAGGGGGCTTCGCATGCTGTGCGGCGGCGAGGCGCTGGACAGCCGTCTGGCAGTCGAGTTACTGGATCGGGGCAATTGCCTGTGGAATCTTTACGGTCCAACCGAGACAACCGTCTGGTCTGCGGCCACTGAGGTGCGGCGTGAAGACCTCAATGGCCACAGTGTCACGGTTGCTGGCCCCATTCAGAACACCCAACTCTATGTTCTCGACCGGCGCGGGGAACCCGTGCCACCGGGCACGCCGGGAGAATTGCACATCGGCGGTGCGGGATTGAGCCCGGGCTACTGGGGCAAACCCGGCCTGACGGCAGACAGGTTCATCCCCAACCCTTTCCGGCGTGGTCCGCAGGACGGCTACCATCTGTACCGCACTGGCGACCTTGTGCGCTTGGCGGAGAATGGCGCGCTCGATTTTCTCGGACGGATCGACAATCAGGTGAAGCTGCGTGGCTATCGCATCGAACTCGGGGAGGTCGAGGCAAGGCTTGCGGCCCATCCTCGCGTTGCCGAAGCGGCAGTGCTTGTCGAAGATGGCGGTGCTGGCAAGCAGCTTGTCGCCTATCTGCGTTGGCGAGAGCCATTTGCCGGGGAGGCGAGCGCGGAGCTTGGACCCCATATGGCCGACAGCCTGCCGCTCTACATGCTGCCATCGGCCTATGTCGCGCTTGATGCCTTCCCGCTGACGCCAAACGGCAAGGTTGATCGCCGCGCACTTCCGGCCTGCCGACCAAAACCGGCACAGCGGCAAACGCACCTGCCGATCTCCGGCGAACCCGCGGCAACGCTTGCCGCAATCTGGCGAGAGGCGCTTAAACTCGACCACGTCAATCCGGGGGACAATTTCTTCGAATGCGGCGGCCATTCGCTGCTTGTTGTCTCTTTGCAGGGTGTGATCGACAAGCGTTTTGGAGTATCGATTGATATTACGGCCTTTTTCCAGTTTCCGACGCTGGAAACAATGGCCGCCCATATCGCGCAGCTCCAAGCCGGTCGTGAAGGCGAATGGTCTGGAGGTGATCGAACCCTCTTGCGCCAGACGGGTCGCGATCGCCTTGCAGGTCGCCGTGGCCTGCGGGCCGAACGCACAGGTGCCTGACGCATGCAGACAGTTGAAACCCTTGGCGATGCGGACCTGCCGCGCCGCCCGCCATCCGCGCGAACGACAAAGTCGCTTTTCCGGCTTAGCCTGCCGATGTTCGTGCATTCGCTGCTGACCTTTCTGGTCATGCTGTCGGAAATGCTGATCGTCAGTGCCTATTCCGCCAATGCGGCAGCGGCGGTGGCGATTGTGCGGCAAGTGCTTCAGGTTGTTTTCGAGATTTCGAGCATGGTCGGGATCGGCGCGGTCATCCTGATATCGCACAGTCTCGGGCGCGGTGACGAGGAGGGCGCGCGGCAGATCGCAGCGCTTGCGGTCTTCACCAATACGCTCCTTGGCCTTTTGGTAGGCGGTCTGCTGTTTCTGGGTGGACCGGTGATCTTGCGGATTCTCGATGTCCCGGCATCAATCGTTCACGATGCAAGTCTTTATCTTTCCGTCGCCGCCGCTGCCATGGCCTTCAATGCGCTTGCCACGGCTGCGATTGCCAGCCTGAGGGCTTTCGGCAGCAGCCGGGTGATTGTGATGACCGGCTTGCTCCTGTCGGTGATTTACATTGGGGCGACCTATGTTCTTGTGCTTGGTGCCGGGCCGGTTCCCCCGCTCGGAGTGACAGGTGCGGCCTATGCAACACTCGGCTCAAGGATTGCAATGGCGCTGATGTTCGGCCTTGCCGTCTATTACACTCTCGGTCTTCGTTTCGTGGCTGGGCCGATCAGGGCGCGGCTCTTGCTCGTGCGGCGGATGCTCGTCCTCGCCTTTCCCAGTGTTTCGGACTATATCGGCTACGGTTTTTACCAGCTTGTCCTGCTCGGCTTTGTTGCGGGCTTCGGCGTCTCAAGTGTCTTGAGCCGCACCTATGTCATGCTGGCCATGACGTTCCTCATCCTTGTCGTCATGGCTGTGAGCCAAGGAAACGAGGTGCTCGTCGGCTATCGCTGGGGCGAAGGCCGACGGCAGGACGCCTATCGTCAGGCGCTGCGCTCCAGCCTTGCCGCAACCGTGGTCACGATGGCAATCGCGCTTCTGTTCTGGCTCTTGTCCGATCAATATCTCGGATTGTTCGGACAGGGCGGTGAGGTTCTGGAACTTTCCACCTACCTTTTGTTGCTGACGATTTTCATCCAGCCCGGCTTCGCCTTCAATACAGTGCTGCTGCATTCGCTCAGGGCTGTCGGCGACGCACGGGTCCCGGTCCTCGTCAGTATCGGGTTGACTTGGGGGCTCGGTCTGCCACTGGCCTGGCTGTTTTGCGTGGAGGCGGGCTATGGGGTCGAAGGTGTCTGGTACGCGCTGATTATTGAGGAGACACTCAAGGCCGGTTTCATGCTTTCGCGCTGGCACGGGCGCGGATGGATGCGCAATGCCATTGCCTGATATTGTTTTGCACAATGAAGCCCATGGTCACCATCATCCAAATATGCGACTATGGTTCAACGAGTAACTCACCTGATAGTGCCATCCATGCGCCTGAAGCGGCAATCCGAAATTGCGATCGGTATATTGACAGCCTGCGCGCAAAGTCCATTGACGAAGCACCCTGCCCAGCATCTGGCGCAAGAGGTCGGCGCGACGAGGGATCATGCCTATCAAGTCGTCGCTCTTCTGGTCCGCAACGGGTTTCTCACCAGCGATCGCGGGCCGGGCGGTGGCCTTCGCCTTGCGCGTGATCCCAAGGACATCAAGCTCGCCGACGTGCTGCGGATCACCCAGCCGGACCTCGACAGCAACGCGCAAGAGCCTGAACCCGGGACTCTCAAAGGGCAGCCCTTGCTTGACGGCATCGTTGCAGCGGCCTCGTCCTTTCTTGTCAGGCTGCTCGACCGTTTCACTGTCGCGGACCTCGTGGCCTCGCCCGATAGCTCCGCTATCGCTTGTCTCGAGTGTAGCCTCGTGACCGCCCGCCCGGCTCGCGAGCGTTTGATGCGGTTGCCCGTGCCCCAGTTGTCCCCCGCAGACGACAGTCTGGAAACCGACGCCTGATCGACCTGAGGCAACGGATGGATATCCGTGAACAGACCCGATACCGTAGGATTCAAGACGCGAATACGGCGTTCATGCCGCGTGGCATGTCCCGGATGGGTGGTCCGCGATGAGATCGGCGAGCGTGAACTGGTCAGCCATCCGCACGAAATTCACTGAGGCGGCTTCAACGGCGAGCGAGAATACATTCCGCTGCCTATGGCTTTGTTGTTTATCCCATTGGAGAAGATCGGGTTGGGTGAGCCGCAGAATGCCACCCAGTGTGACGCTGGCTGGATTGATGGCGAGCATCACGCGGCCGTCTGGCTCGCGGTGCAACAGTTCATGCCGGAGCAACAGCAAGATGCTTTTGACGACCTCTCCGGTGGGGCCATTGTGCAAATCGGTCAGTTCCCGGAAGGCAAGCTTACGGCCGGGTCTGCACGCACAGGCCGTGAGGACCGCAAGGACGGTCATGGTTTCGCGTGTGAAATGCATCATCCCTCTCTCCCCAACACATTGCTTACGCGACGCACGTCCTGTGAAAACGCACAAAATAAGCCGTAACGCCTTATATTTGCTTCATAATTTCTCCATGAACCAACTCTGGCTTGAGAAATTATGCAGCATAACAAACGTGCATCCCAAGGGGTCACCACGTCCGGTTGCTGAGAGATAGACGTGTAACCGGTTCGGTTTGGGACTATAGCGTAAGATTTTTTTCGACCGCGTGGGAGCTTTGTCGTTCAAGACAAGGCTTCGGTCCTTGTGAGATGCCTGTGACGGTAGCGATTGATGCAAGCGCAGGCTTTCGGTCGATTCGATCAGGTGTGAAGAGCGTCCTATCAGGATTCAGATGGGGACGATCCGGCGCTTGCCGTTGTCACAGCCTGCCTCACAATACTGGCATCACCCTTTATGACAAGATTCGTCAGGTCATCGAGGCGAGGCTGTTTGGGAACGCGGGAAAGGTCCGCGATCATTTTGTCAACACTGCCTTTTTCAAGCAGATGCGCAACGTCGGCCTCCTCTGCGGCTCTATCGTACAGCACCAGCACGGTTTTCGTCACTGCTCTGGCATCGCTGGTATCGCAAAGGAACGGGATGACCGTTTCATGGTGATGCATAGGCAGCGTCAAGATATGTGCGCCAATCAGTCGGCTGGCCTCGATACAGTCGCATTGATTGTCGGCCCCGACGATGCAGAAGGCCGTGAGATTGGGCGGCGGGTCTGCTGTTATCACCTGGGTTGACTGGCGCAGGTTTTCTGCCAGTTCTGGTGTCGTCTGCGCGCGCTCCATCAGCTTTTGGTAGGACACATATGGTATGTCATTCGGATTATCCGAGAGCATGACAACCGGGCTGAAGGCGAGAACACGAACAGGTTTTTCGATCCTGCGTGCGAGAAGAGTGCCGTGATACAGCGCCCCATGCCCCCCTTTGCTTCCACCAATCGTCATCACCAGATCGTAGGGGGCACTGACATTTTCTATGAAATTCGCCAGAATGTCTGGCGTGTTTGTGAAATAGGTGTCTTCCTTATCCGCAATGCTCAAAACATCCGCCGGAAAATCGACAGACTTGAAATGATGCTTGGTTGAATGGGAGAACAGCACCACGAGAACGGCGGCGTTCCGCTTGCGCATCTCGATATCGTAACATCCAAGAGACATTTCTGGCAGCTTTCAGTGTTTGCAGCAGGTGATCGATGCAATTTTCTGCCGATGTTCGTATAAAGCCGCTCAGATCTTCGCAAGGGGAGACGTCGGACACGTTCCCGAATACCCCATGCAGAAACCGTCAGATTTGGTCAGCCGCGGCACCACAATTTCTGGCTCTGTTATCCGGTTGACAATACGGATACCGATCCAGCTCTGTTGCAAACCTTTTGAAGGGCGAAGGAGCACTCAACGATGTGGACCCGCCCACGGATGCATTTTGTCAGGTTGAAAATCGTAGCGTGGCCTTTGCGTCGTGCTCGCATGGCCTCGAACCCATTGATCGTCACATAGGCCGTTTTCAATGTCTTGAACCCTCTCATACCAAATCTCGAAGATGCTGACGCATTCTCGACTTAAAAAAATTGAAAATATCTCAAATGTGTCAGAGACTTAATCAATTGTTTGGTGCCGAACGGACGCTTTATCTCGACGAGATAGAACCGACGCTTTGCCATGGATCTTCTGGCCAATGCCCTGATTGAAATCAGCAATATTTCCAAGCGGCGTTTGTTTGCGCTGTGCGACACCACGCTGAATTATGGCCTGTCGCCCAACCTCGCCGGAAAGCCCATCGGGCTTAACTACGGTTACGGCATTATCTCCCCAACTGCCACCGCCATGGCTTCACAAAACAAGATATTAGCCGTTCCTTCGGTCGTCCACACCATCCGCACCAAGAGCAGTCAGGAAGACCATACCTCCATGGTCACATGCTCGTGCCGCAAAGCGCAGCAGGTGCTGAATAACCTGCCGAAGATCATTGGCGTTGAATGCCTGCTGGCCACCAAGGCGACTTTCCTCACCCGCCATGCACTCGGCAGCTTCAAGCTCGGTCGCGGTTCGCAACCGCTCTATGATGCGCTGGCCGCCGTAATCCTCGCCCACGTTGAGGCGTTCAACCGCTTCAAGTCACGACTGAAGGCAGACCGGATCGCCACCAAGTGGAAATGCAGTTCACTGTTGAATATGGCCTGTGCCGTGATCAAGGGCGTCGAGTTCATACCAGCTTTATCCATGGGCGAAGCTGCAATTTTCAATCTGATCGGCGACATCCGCGGAGAAACCCGGACCGTTGAACCCGTTTTTGGTCTCTGTCCCAACGCTTTCACTGAAGTTGTTTCACACCTCGCCCAGGATCTCAAACGTCAGGGCAGATGATCGGGCAATAATAGGCGGCTCCAGCCAACTCACAATATTGTCCCATAAATGCGTAGAGCGAGAGACATTTATGAAGCCCTTAAAAAAACTGAGACAGAATCATCAGCGCCACATGAGTTCCCACTAAAAAAAGGGGTACTTTAGGGCATGATTAACAATTACATCTTAGAATTGAGATCGCACAGCATCGAGTTGCGATGTTCCTTCGCATGACGCGACACAAAATCACGTTTTGAGACCGAGTTGACTAGACACTCTCTTAAGCTTCGAGCTGTGAGAGGAATTCGCGCGCGGTTTCGTCATTGCTAACAGTGTACTGGCTATCGCATTTATGAAGCGGTCCATCAAAAAAGAAGCGGGCTTGGTCGCAGGGATGAAGTGCGCGACCCTGGTGGCTTTGATGACTTACTTGGGCTTCAGCAGATACCTAGCCGGTCTGTTGTTTACAGGACGGTCGCCGCAGGGCGCCCACGACTTATCAGCTACAGCAAATCCTAAACAGCTTCGGATAGAGGATATACAATGTCTTTCTACACTCAAATGAAGAAATCTTCCAAATCTCATGCGGCTGTGGCTGAGATACAGCGCATCAAAGTTAGTATCGCAGACGGAAAACTAGCCGAGCGTGCAAATCTCGATGCCGTCACTGGCGAGGCCAGAGAGATGCTGATTGCTGTCAATGAATTACTTGAGGCCAGTATGCAGCCGATGCAGAAGCTCGGAGCATCTATCGCAGGCATGTCAGGTGAGCATGACAAGGGTGACATCGATGTCAGATTACCCTCAGAAGTCTTCAAGGGCGACTTCGCTGTGATGGCCAAAGGCATTAACGACATGGTCGATGGCCATATCGCGGTCAAGAAAAAGGCCATGGCTTGCGTCAAGGAACTTGGGTTAGGCAATTTTGAAGCGCCGCTCGAGCAATTCCCCGGCAAGAAGGTTTTCATCAATGAGACAATCGAAACATTGCGTGCCAATCTCAAAGGCCTGATCTCTGAAATGAATAGGATGTCGATCGAGCACGATAAGGGCGATATTGATGTCTTCGTGCCGGTTGAGAAATTCAACGGCGATTTTGCCGTGATGGCCAAGGGCGTCAACGATATGGTCGCAGGCCACATCGCGGTTAAAAAGAAGGCTATGGCCTGCATCAAGGAACTCGGCGAGGGCAATTTCGCAGCATCGCTCGAGCAGTTCCCCGGCAAGAAGGCTTTCATCAATGAGACAATCGAAACATTGCGCGCCAATCTCAAAGGCCTGATTTCCGAAATGAATACGATGTCGATCGAGCACGATAAGGGCGACATCGACGTCTTTGTGCCGGTTGAGAAATTCAAGGGCGACTTTGCCGCAATGGCCAAGGGCGTCAACGATATGGTCATCAGCCACATCACCGTCAAAAAGAAGGCCATGGCCTGCATCAAAGAACTGGGCGAGGGCAATTTTGAAGCACCGCTCGAGCAGTTCCCCGGCAAGAAGGCTTTCATCAATCAGACCATCGAGACGTTGCGTGGAAATTTACGGGCGATTACCACTGAACTTCAGCGCTTGATTGGGGCGTCTACAGCCGGCAAGCTCTCTGAGCGTGGCGCCGCCGATCATTTCGTCGGTGATTTCGCCAAACTGGTCTCCGGAATCAACGGCATGTTGGATGCCATCATTCTCCCGATCTCTGAGGGCAATCGCGTCCTTCGTCAGGTGAGTTTCGGTGATCTCACGCAGCATGTGGACATCGAATGCGAAGGCGATCATGAGCGCATGAAGAATGCGATCAACACTATGGTAGACAACCTGCGCAACACAGCAGCCATCGCCGACCAGATTGCCAGTGGCGACTTGACGGTCGAGCCGGAGCCGCTTTCAGACAAGGACACGCTGGGAATTGCTCTTGTGTCCATGGTTGAGCGCCTCCGCGGCGTTGTTGCCGATGCATTATCCGCAAGTCAAAATGTTTCAGCGGGTTCGCAGCAGCTCTCCGCCGGTGCAGAGCAGCTTTCGCAAGGTGCGACCGAACAGGCGGCGGCGGCAGAAGAAGCCTCTGCATCCATGGAGGAAATGGCGGCCAATATCAAGCAAAACGCTGATAATGCTGCTCAAACCGAAAAGATTGCCCGTCAATCATCAAAGGATGCCGAAGCGTCCGGTGAGGCCGTCAATCGGGCTGTGGCTGCGATGCGAACGATTGCCGAGAAAATTTCCATCGTGCAGGAAATTGCTCGACAGACCGACCTTCTCGCTCTGAATGCCGCCGTGGAAGCAGCCCGCGCGGGAGAACATGGCAAGGGCTTTGCCGTTGTCGCCTCTGAAGTGCGAAAGCTTGCCGAACGCAGCCAATCAGCCGCCGCTGAAATCAGTGGCCTGTCAGGACAGACGGTGCAGGTTGCCACGGAAGCGGGTGGAATGCTCTCACGTCTGGTTCCCGACATCCGCAAGACTGCCGAATTGGTCTCGGAAATCTCCGCGGCTTGCCGTGAACAGGATATCGGTGCTTCGCAGATCAACGAGGCAATCCAGCAACTCGACAAGGTGACACAGCAGAATGCTGGAGCCTCTGAAGAAATGTCGGCCACCTCAGAAGAACTCGCAGCGCAAGCCGAGGAGCTTCAAACCTCCATCGCCTTCTTTAAGGTCGACAATGCTGCTGACGTTAAAGTGCAAGCGTCACGCAACCACCCGGCGAAGGCCCGGCCCAAGAGCAATATCCCAACAAAACCAGCAGCCATGGCCCAGATGTCCAAACCCGGCCACTCCGTTGCAGGCCAGCAGGCTCGCGTAAAAGGCTGGGTGCTCGACATGTCGATGGGTGGGCCTGATGCTGAGGATTCCGACTTTCAAGAAAGGGCATAACCACTGAACGATAATGTGGTGGGCGTCCGTGACCGCTCAATTATGTCGTGGATTCCAGCAAGAAGCTGGCCGGCATTTCGATCAAAAACTGAGAAAGGGATGGCGGCCATAAAGTGGATCAGAAGGTAACGTCTCTGAGTACCCTCGATCCAAACCGTTCTCTCGCCGCCAAGCAAGAGCACGGTCGGGCTATTTGGCTGTTTGACGCAAGGGCAGGATCACGATAGGCATTATAGAAATTAGGAAAGGCGATCCTGCCAATGCAAAGCATTGCCTAATCTCACCAGCCAAGGAAATATCCTATGATGTCGAATGAGAGCCTGCTTGTATTTCTTCTTGTTGGCGCCCTTGCTGGATGGCTTGCCGGCCTGGTGGTACGTGGTGGCGGTTTTGGTCTGATCGGAGATATCCTTGTCGGTATCATCGGTGCGTTCATCGCCGGATGGCTCTTTCCCCGCCTCGGTTTCAGCTTGGGTACGGGCATCGTCAGAGCGATTGTCAACGCTACGGTCGGGGCGATCGTCCTTCTGCTGCTCCTCAGGCTCGTGCGCCGGGCATAAATCGCGGTCAGCTCAGGAAGCCTGGCCTGCTGCCGGTTTTCAGACACCGAGTGAAGCTAATCCTGCCTTGGGTTCAAAGTCATTAGACATGCATTTCAAATAGCGTGTCATGGCTAGCCACAACCATGCGCCCATCCGGGCCGATCCAGCCGCGAAACATGCCCGCTGTGTTGTATGGTGCGGTAACGGAGCCATCTGCGCCAACTGCCACCAATCCGGCTCCGATCTGATGCGGGGCAAGATCGGTGAAGATAACGTGCTGGCAGGCATCGTCCAGATTTTCGCCGAGATAGCGCATGCGGCTGGCAATCTCGTGACCCACGGCATGGCGAATGAAGAATTCGCCCTTGCCGGTGCCAGAGACTGCCACGACCCCATCCCGGGCATAGGTTCCAGCTCCAATCACAGCAGTATCGCCAATGCGGCCGGCTGGCTTGTTGTTGAAGCCCCCGGTGGAGGTTGCGGCAGCCAGATGGCCGTGGCTGTCGAGTGCCACAGCACCGACTGTTCCATGCTTTTCGGCTTCGCTTGCTTGGGCGGCGGTTCCGGCTTTCGCATGGGCCTTTAACGATACCAGTGCTTTTACCCGGCGGTCTGTCGTGAAATAGCTTTGATCTACCATGGGCAAGCCAGATTGTCTGGCAAAGGCATCGGCCGCACTTGCCCCCAGCATCACGGTCTCACCGCTGTGCATCAGCCTGCGCGCGGCACAGATCGGGTTGCGAATGCTGCGTGCCATGGCAATGGCCCCGGCCTCAAGGGTGTTGCCATCCATAATCGAGGCATCCAGCTCGTGATCGCCCTGCGTGTTCAAGGCGGCACCATGGCCCGCATTGAAATGCTCAGAATCTTCCATCACCATCACGGCAGCCTCGACAGCGTCCAGCGCGGATGCCCCTCGCTGCAACAGCGCCCATCCGGCCTGCAAGGAACGCTTGAGATCGGCGCGTGCTGCTTGCCATTCACTTTCCGGCATGTCTGCCTTGTTCATCACGCCGCAGCCGCCATGGATGGCCAGGGCCATGGGATTTCGCTGGGTGTTGCTCATCAATGCCTCGAAATGTTCAACGGTAGATCGGTTATTATTAGCCGCAGCATAGTGGTTATCGCAGATCGTTTAGATGAGAAAGGGTCAGAGAATGCATCATTCGAGCTCAGTTATCTTCGCTTGACGGGTTCGCTCCACACATTTTGTACCAGCGATTTCCTAGAATTGTAAAAAACTGAGGTAGGGCCTGTCGGTACTTGAACGGGAGTGATTGACTGCACGCAGCAAAGCCTGTTTGCTTTCTTTTTTGCTGATAGCAAAGATTGCAATGAAATCGCCGATGGAAATTTGAGTGTGGGACGACGACTTGTAAGGCATCAGACGGTTCGGCCCTTGGAGGATCGCGATGCTCAGGGCCTCAGTCCTGAAGATATCGCAGATCATAACGGACGCACCGTTTCGGCGCTTTTGCTACGCGAAGGGCCGATGACGCGTCAGGAGCTTGCGGCAAGGCTTAAGCTCACCGAGCCTGCCATTACCGGCATTCTTCAACGGCTGCTGTCGGCGGGCCTTGTCTGCAAAGGCAATCGCCAGACTACCGCACGCTATAAAGCGGCGGAATTTTCGCTTGTGTCATCTGGCGCGTACGGTCTTGGTGTCGAGCATTGCCAGAATGGTGGTTCTCTTGCGCTGTGCAATCTCGCCGGTGATATGGTGCTTTATCAACGCTTTGAGTGTGATGAAGCCTTGCTTGCGGCTATCAGGCAAATTGTGCAGGCAGAGATAGGCTTTCCCGCCCCCATCGGTGTCGGGGTGGTAATGAACGCGGGCAGGGATGACGGGTTGAGCGCTATTTTTGGCGAATTGCCAAGCTTTACCTTGTCCAAACCCGAAGCGGTGCTGGCAGGGGAGAGATTGTTTGGCATTGGCGAGCCGGAAGGTGGGCTAGTTGTGGTCCTGATTGATGATCAGGTGCAGGCGGGTCTGATCATCAATGGCCGCTTTTATCGCGGCACCCATGGCAGAGCGGGCGCAATTGGTGCCATGCGTCCCGGCCTGGCGGAAGGAACGCTGGATATGATGGCGAGTGCTGCGTCTTACAGGGCTTTCATTGCCGCACAGGGTGAAAGCGAGGTTGATCGCTGGATTGAACAAGCCGCCAGCCGGCTTCTGGACGGTGTTGTCACCATTGCAGGTTTTATATCACCGGGAGCCATGCTACTGGGCGGACAATTGCCCGCCGATGTGATTGATCGGCTGATTGACAAAATCGCTGAAGCTCGGCTGGGCAAAGAGCGATATTTTGTGCCCGCAGCCTGGATACCGCCCGTACGCCCTTTAAGCTTTCCAGACCGTGACGCCGCTTACGGTGCTGCCATAGCACCGTTTATCGAACTGCTGCTGCCAAAACCGAATTGATCGATGAAGGCCGGATCGCTGTCGTCAACGGTGAGCGACTGAGATGCGCTGGATCGGCAGAGGGAAGACAGAGCCGGTCTGCGAGCGCCATGGCGGCAGCGCCAAGGGCTGCGGCATCCTCGGAGGCGGCCGCACGGTGTAAGCTTGGGGCCAAGGCTCCTCGACGACTGATTTCCTCATGCACGTAGAGCAGCAATTCATCAATCAGCCGCACAGGTAGGCGTCCGCCCAGAATAATGCCATCGGGGTCCACCACCATGCCGATGTCGCTGACGGCTTCGGCAAGGTTGATGGCCATTTTCTTCAGCCAACCGCTGAGAAGGGCGCGTCCCCGTCCATCCAGCGTCAACAGATCCGCAGGTGTCGCAACATCCACCCCATTGTCGGCAAGGTAGTCGAGCAGCACGAACATGGACAGCATATCGCCCAACGGTCTGGTTTCCCCGGCAAAGGGACCGGTTGTGACCGCCGTGGGCAGCCAGCCGATTTCGCCACCCAGTCCGCCTGCGCCCTTGTGGCGCATACCGTCAATCACCAGACTGCCACCAAGACAGGCGGATATCAGAATATAGAAAAAGCTGCGCATCTCGGTGCCCAGCCCATATTCAATCTCGCCCAAAGCCGCCGCATTGGCGTCATTGTCGATATAGATGGGGTGGTCGGTGATATGCGACAGAGCGGTACGCACGTCAAAGCCGCTCCAATGGCTGTACGCGTTTGGCAGGCCAATCACCTGCACCTCTCCCAGCCAGTCGGGAATGGCAAGGCCAATGCCCGCAAGCCGTGATTCTGTAATAACCTTGCGGCGCAGGAAGGACGATACGGCATCTTCCATCAGCTTTACAAAGGCATCTGGCAGCAAAAACCGCGCCTCATGATGAATCCGCCCGCGCACATTACCCACCGCATCCACCGCCACAATTGTCAGGTGATCGCGGTCAATATTGGCTCCGATGGCAAAAGCCCCCTCCGGGTCAATCTCCAGCTCGATGGCCGGTTGGCCGCGCAAGCCTTGCCGGCGGCGCGCCTCCATCACCAGGCCTTCATCCAGCAGTTTATCGACAATCCGGGTGACAGCCTGCTTTGTGAGGCGCGAGAGCTTGGCAATTTCGGTGCGCGAAATTGGCCCACCACGGTGAATGGCGTTCAGGATGATGGCCCTGTTCAGGGCTGCGGCCTGCTCGCCATTGGCTCCGGAATAACTCATCGTAATCGTCAATCTCCTCGCCGCCGGACTGCGGCGGCGGGGAAACCATGCACCATAGACGTGCGGGACGAAAGCCTTTTCAAGCGGTTTTCGACAGACGCCAACTCTTCACCTCAAAGGGTTTTAGCGCGTGCGCGTCCACCGCTTCCATTGGTTCTTCCAAAATGCTGAGTGCGCCGCTTACCGCCCAACCTTCAGGTGGTGTAAGCTGGAAGCCGCCCCGGCGACCAGCTGGCTCATACACCCGCACGATCAGGCCATCGCCATCCTCGGCAGGTTTGATGGCCGAGAGAGCAACCTCCAGCCCTGCCGCTTGCAAAGGGCACCATTCGCCCGCTGCTTTATCTGACACAGGAATGGCAATCAGCGGCTGGTTCAGATCATCGGCCTCTTCGCGCACCTGCCCCTCATACCATGTGCCTTCATGGGGCATCAGGGCATAGGTGAAGGATTGATAGCCTTCATCTGCCAACGGATCAGGATAGATCGGCGAGCGCAGCAGGGAAAGGCCCAGCACATTGCCACGGGCCGAGTGACCATATTTGGCATCATTCAGCAGCGCCATGCCAAACCCCGGCTCGGACAGATCAATAAACCGATGCGCAGGTGCCTCAAACATCGCCTCATCCCACGAGGTGTTGGAATGGGTGGGGCGTTCCACCACGCCGTAGGCCACTTCGCAGGTAGCGCGGGCGGCGCTGACAGCCACGCCATTTTCCGTGCGCAACATGACGCGGCGTTCATGCCAATCGATTTCGGTGAAAATATCGAGACGGCGAGCGTTGGCAGCAAGGCTCAAGGTCTGCACAATAGTGGAATCACGCCAACGGCGTTTGATACGGATGGCCGCGCGGTGGGCGGTGTTTTCGACAAGTTCGATGGATTCGTATCCGCTCAACTCCTCGGATTTTTGGCCGTAATCCTCTTCCACATCCCACGCGTCCCAATTGCGCGGCTTATCCGCCGTATAGGCAAACAACCGGTTGGCCCCACCCTCGACCGCTTCGCGGCCAGATGTTTTGTGCAGGATAGAGGCGATGGAACCATCATCGGCCAGCGTCACCTTGATGATGTCATTTTCCAACGTGTTTTGCGTGGCCTTCAGGCCCGGTTTGGGGCCAAGAGCGCCGGCGGGCAAAACGCTCACACCAAGGGCAGGTACCATGCCGTCAGTTGCTATGCTTTTATCATTCAGCGTCAGCCGGATTGGTCGGGCGCTCAGTGTGGGATTGATCACCAGCACCGCGCCATCATTGCCTTCAGGCACTTGTTTGAGGATGGCTTCAACAGCCGCCTTTTGCGCAGCCGCACCATCAATCAGCACCTGCTCAAGCTCGGCTTTCGCATCCACATAAACCTCGGCAATCGACGAGCCTGGCAAAATGTCATGAAACTCGTTTTTCAACACCACCCGCCATTCCGGCTCCAGCGAACGTGGCTTGGCGGCCCCCAGAAGATGGCCAAGGGATGCCAGCGTTTCCGCTGTAATCAGGCTGCGCTCGGCCTTGCGGTGGAGCTTTTTGATGGCGCTTTGCGTGGTCAGCGTGGCGCGGTGCAGCTCCAGATAGATCTCACCTTTCCACACGGAAACGGGCGTGGTTTTCGCCATTGCATGGGCATCTTCAAAAAAGTCGTGCACGCGGGTCCAGCGGGCTTCCGGGATCGCAGGAAACACACGAAGCTGTTCTTCCCGCACCACCATTTCCGGGCTAGGGCCGCCGCCGCCGTCGCCATAGCCGACGCACAGCAGCGTCGTGTCGTGCCGGTCTTTCTGGCGATAATTTTTCCATGTCGGCGTGATGCAATCCGGGCGCACAAAGCCGTTATAGCCTTCCATGGGATTGTCGAACGAGTGGGCCAGCACTCGGCTGCCGTCCAGCCCTTCCCACCAGAACAGATCGGCGGGGATGTGGTTGCTTTCGGACCAATTGACCTTGATGGTAAAGAAGCTTTTCATTCCGCCCTGTTTGAGAAGCTGCGGCAGTGCTCCGGCAAAACCAAAGCAATCCGGCAGCCAGCAAACACTGTGGCGCGTGCCAAAACGTTTTTCGAAATAGCGCTGACCGTAGAGGATTTGCCGGGTCAGGCTTTCGCCTGTGGGCATATTGGTATCCGGCTCAATCCACATGCCGCCCAGCGTTTCCCACTGGCCGTCTTTGGCGCGCTCAACGATTTTGTCGAGCAGGTGAGGATCATCCTCCTCAAGCTGCCAGTAATAATGCGCGGTGGACTGGTTGAAGCGGAAATCCTTCGATGTTTCCATGATCGACAGTGCCGTGTGGAAGGTCCGGCGCATTTTGCGGCGGGTCTCATCATAGGGCCACAGCCAGCACAGATCGATATGGGCATGGCCGGTCAATGCCACCTTGCCCTGCGGAGGGAAGCGTTCACGAAGTTCGCCAAGACGCGCCATCAGCGCCTCATAGGCCTGATCCAGTGTGGCGCGCTGGGCGTCGGTCAGACCTTCCGGGTCGGGTTTCAGCTCTGGCAGTTGCCAGATCTTTTGCTGCATCACCGCAGGGGCGGTGCGCGCCACATAGTCTGCCGTCGCTGATGGCCAATCGATGGCGTAGAAGGCCTGTTCTGCGGCATCCAGCAGATAAGGCACCACATCATGGCCTTGCAAGACCCTGAGTGCTTCGGCAATCTGGCGCATCAGCAGTCCCATGCGGTCCACGGAACGATCGATCCAGAACAGCTCCGCCCGTTCAAGCTTGGGTGCGCGTACCGGCTCACCAAACGGCAGGCGCGGAACGGATTGCGCATGGAGCGAAAAGCTCTGCGAAGGGGCTGCAAATTCGCGGTGGTAAGGATCCAGCCCATAGCGCTTGATAGAGCCATCTTGCGCTGTGATGCTCAACAGGCTTTCGCCGCCGAGGTTGAGATAAAGATAGGTGTCTGCCAGCGGCCAGCCTTCCGGCACGGTCACATCTGCCGTGAAGCCAATGGGTGGGGTCTTGTGTGGCCAGGCCTCGCCAACGGCAATGGGTTGGTCATTGAAATTCCAGCCGATCAGTTCGACTGTTTTGCGGGCGCGCCAGAACTGGAATTCTGCGTTGCGAACTTCGATCCGTTCAAGGCGTTGGGTGTAGGTTAAGCTCATGATAATTTCCTAAAATCTTTCAACAAGATGGGTTCAGCCCTTCACGGCTCCGGCGGTCATCGCGCCAAGAATAAGGCGCTGGAGCGAGAGGAAGGCGATGATGGCTGGCACCACCGAGACAAGGCAGGCCGCCGCGAGGAGTTGGATGGAGGAGTCATTTTGTGTGCCGGCATATTGGAAAATGCCGACGCCAATCGGGGTGAGGGATTCCTTGGTGATCAGCAGGAACGGCACCAGAAATTGCGACCAGCCGCTGATCACGGCGATGATGAAGGCCGAAGCAATGCCGGGCGTAGACAGCGGCAGGATGACACGGATAAACACGCCAAACCGGGTGCAGCCATCCATCATTGCCGCTTCATCCAGGGTTTTGGGAATGCCGTCGATCGAGCCTTTCAAAATCCAGGTCGAGACCGGAACGGCAAGGGCCACATAGACCATGGTGGTGCCGAAATGGCTGTCCAGCAGGCCCATCGCCGCCATGTAGCGGTAGAGTGGCACCATGATCACCAGCGGGGAGATCATCTGCACCGACAACAGCGCCATCATCCACGCGCCCTTGCCCTTGAACTGAAAGCGCGAAAAGGCATAGGCCGCAGGCAGGGCCACGATCAGGCAGCCTGCCGCCGACAAGCATGAAAGCTTCAGCGCATTCCACAGGTAGGAGATGAACTTGTCCGAGGACAGGATCATCGCAAAATTATCCAGCGTCGGTGCTTTGGGAATGAAGCGGCTGACGCCCAGAAACACTTCCTTGCGGGTTCTGAGCGCCAAAGACAAAAGCCACAGCAGCGGCCATGCGAAGAAGGCGAAGGTAATGGCCATGAAAAGATAGCTCAACGCATCACCGAGGCGCTCACTTGTGCGGGCTTTCATTGGTCATCTCCCTTTGGCAGGAAGGCGGCATAGATCAAGGCGAGCGTCAGCGAGATCACCAGCATGAGGATGGAGAGCGCAGCGCCTGCCGCCAGATCATAATTGCGAAACACCACATTGAACGTATAGAGCGACAGCACTTCGGTTGCCCGTCCCGGTCCACCGCCGGTGAGTGAGATGATCGCATCAAAGGTGTTGAGGGTCTGGATGGTGATCAAAATCAGATTGACCAGAATGGCCGATGTTAACTGTGGCAGGGTGACATAGCGCAGTCGCTGATCGGCCCGCGCCCCATCCACAGCCGCAGCCTCGTAAAGCACCGGATCAATCGCCTTGATGGCGGCATACATCACCACCATGGAAAAGGCGGTGCCGCGCCAAACATTCGACAACACCACCGACCACATCACGAGGTTGGGATCGGAGAGCCATTGCACGGGGCCAGCCCCTACAAGCCGGAGCAGGCTGTTCAGCCCGCCAAACGGAGCCTCGTTAAACAGCATTTTCCAGATAATGCCGCCAGCAATGCCCGGCACCACCCAGGCAATCAGCGCCGTGGTGCGCAGGATTGTGGCACCAAACAAGCCCCGTTTTTCGGCCCGCACCACCACCAATGCGATCACAAGGCCAAACAGTTGCTGCGCAACCACCGACCCCGCCGTGAAGGTGAGCGTGACCCACAGGATCTGCGGAATTTCCGCACGGGTCAACGTGTTGATCAATGTTGTGATGGTGTAGCCACCGTCATCCCCGAGCAGTGTTGCTCTGGTGAAGGCAAGGCGCAGCACATCCAGCACTGGATAAAGGTAGAAAATGCCGAGCACCAAAATCAGCGGCATAAGCCAGGGCGCTGCCTTCGGTCGGTGCCGACTTTGGGCGGCACCCGTCTGTTTGCCTGCCTGAAAGCTGAGTGTTGCCATGGAGTGCACCTATTGGATTCAGACCACAAAGCGCTGCGGAGCCCTTTGGCTCCGCAGTCTCAACAAGCGGTTAATGGCTGTCAAATGCCGCAAGCGAAGCTTTGAAGGCTTCATCGACAGCCGCATCCGTGGCTTGCGTTCCCGTCAATACCTTGCCCATCATGATCTGAATCTGATTGGAGATTTCGGGATAGACCGGCGCGCCGGGCCGGGCTTGGCCGACTTTGAGGGCCTCCGAGAAAGCCTTGTTGATGTCGGAGGAGAAAATCTTGTATTTCTCATAGAGGTCCGCGCGGGTTGGCAATTGCCCCTGAACCTCATTGGCAGGTCCCATATAGACATCGCGGGCAAGATCAGCACACATTTTCACTTTCGCCGGATCGGAGGCAAAAGAAGCAACAGTCCAGCCACCTGTGCCGGTCGAGCGCTGATCTTTGGTGGGACCGGGCAGGGGTGAGAAGGTCCATTTGGCCAGTTCTTCCGGCTCAAGGGCGGCTTGCAACTGGCCATATTGCCAATTTCCACCGACAAACAGCGCCGTGGTGCCAGCGGCAGCGGCGGCATTGAAATCATCATAATTGCCAATGGTGGCCACCCGCTTGGGGGCAGCACCAGATTCCACCAGGTCGCGGTAGTAATTCACCGCCTTGACGAATTTTTCCCGCTCAGCACCTTCGCCAAAGATCGGCTTGCCGTTCTCATCGACCAACTTGCCACCTTCGGCCCAGAAATTGGCCAGCCAGTCAAAGGTGGTGCCTTCATAGCGTGAGCCGTTGAACAGAATGCCTTCCATGCCCTCTTCCACGGAGTGCAGCGCAGCCTTTTTGGTCTCGTCCCATGTCTGCGGCGCGTCTGGAACGATTTCTTTGTTGCGATAGAGAACACGCAGATCGGTCGACCACCACCAGGCATAAATCTGGCCGTCAGCTCCGGTAACGCCCTCGCGAATGAAGGGGAAAAGCTGGTCGATCTCTTCCTTAGTAAAGTACGGTGAGAAAGACTTCAGCACGCCAGCTTTTTTGAAAACAGGCAGCACGAAAGAGTCCACGGCAGCGCAATCAGGTGCATTGCCGGATTTGGCCTGCTCCACCATGCGGGCCTGCTCCTGGCTGATGTCCCCCGTCATCATCTGCAATTCAATGCGCCAGCCGGGATGCTTGGCAATAAACTGATTGAACAGCTTGCCATAGCCTTCAGCGACAACCGGATCATTGTTGCGCGGACCATCGGTCGTCATGCGAAATGTCATTTTATTGGGCGCGTCAGCCGGGCCAACCGTGTCGCCGGTGATCATGTCACTGGCATTCCCGCCCACGGGGGCAACCAACAGCGCGACAAGCGTCAACGCATGCCTGTTCTTCTTCATGTGTGCTCCTCCCAAAGTCGCATGCCGCTGAGTGCCATGCGTTAAACCCTCAATCGCGGGCAAGTCTCCGCCCCGCTTCGTCCTCCGATGCCTGCTGTCTCCTTCAACAGGCATCTTCCCTGAACGCAATAAATAGATTAAATCACTTTTGTTTTGCGTCAAGCGATTTGTCTGGGAGGAAATCATGGCTGTGGTGCGGATTGAAAATTTACGCAAGCATTACGGGGCCTTGGAGGTCATCCACGGTGTGGATCTCGAAGTCGGGAACGGGGAGTTCCTGGCGCTGGTTGGACCATCCGGTTGCGGAAAATCAACATTCCTACGGATGATTGCAGGTTTGGAAGAGGTATCCGGCGGCGATATTTTTATTGATGGTACTCGCATCAATGACTTGAGCCCACGCGAGCGCGACATTGCCATGGTGTTTCAAAATTATGCGCTCTATCCGCATATGACCGTAGCCGAGAACATGGGTTTTGCCCTCAAGCTCGCAGGGCATTCTGCGGCAGACATCAACACCCGCGTGGCAAAGGCGTCCGAGGTCCTGGGTCTTGAACCATATCTTAAACGCAAGCCCGCAGCTCTTTCAGGCGGGCAGCGTCAGCGCGTTGCTATGGGCAGGGCCATTGTCCGCGACCCCAAGGTTTTTCTGTTCGATGAACCTCTCTCCAATCTCGATGCCAAACTGCGGGTGCAAATGCGCTCGGAAATACGGGAATTACAGAAAAGATTAAAAGCAACAACCGTTTACGTCACCCATGATCAGGTGGAAGCCATGACCATGGCCGACAAAATTGCGGTGTTCAACAAGGGCGTCCTTGAGCAATTGGGCACGCCGCTGGAGCTTTATCACAGGCCAGCCAATCTGTTTGTTGCTGCCTTCATTGGTTCGCCACAAATGAACCTCGTGTCGGGGGAGGCAGCCCAACGAGACGGAGCAACAACCATTGGCATCCGTCCAGAGCATTTCGTGTTGTCAGAGGACCAGGACGCCTGGAGCGGTGCAGTTGTGGCTGCGGAATGCCTTGGAAGCGATACCTTTATCACCATCGACTCTGCCCTGTATGGAAAGCTGCTCATACGCACCAGCGGCAGCTACGAGCCAAGGATCGGTGAAACCATCAGCGCTAAGCCGATGGACGGATGCCTTCACCGGTTCGATGAGGCGGGAAGGTCAATATAGAAGGAAAACATAGAGGCCTTATCGCGACACTTTGCGCGGTTACCCGAATATGGCAGGCCTTTCGAGATCATACGCCCCGGGAGGCCACTTCAAATTACGTAGAAAATGACATAATCGACATCTCGCAGCAAAGAGGTTGGCGAGGGGAGTAGCGTTTGAAAATGCTGTCTCACCCTTGATACCGATGAATACCTCGTGGCTTGAATGACAGACTGCTGGAGAGGTTCAGGAGTTCGGCTGAAAGCCAACAGGTCGTGAGCCACATTTCAGTTCCCTGCAACCCGGGCCGATGACCGTCTGCGAACGGAAAGCCTTGCCCGCTTTGCCACCGTGTAGACAGTTGCAGAATGATGCCGGTTGCGATTTCCATCGCCTCGTCGCGGCGATGAGGTGTCTGCTTCAGGCAAAGGAGCAGCGGGTGGATCGTGTCGAGCAGATTGCAGGCATTGAAGCCTTGTCCACGAAATCCGTCATGAGCCCGGTAATTGGCGATCACGGAATCGATGGCGGCATCCGGATAAGGAACCGGTATGCCAAATTGCGCATGAGCGCCGCGCGTCAGCCGGTAAAAACCATTGACCGGCTGCAACAGTCCTTCCTCCGGTGTCTCAGTACCCCAAAGGCCGGATGCTGGATTGCAGTTGAGGCTTAGCCAGCCAAACAAACTGTGCCGGTTGGCTCCTGCGTCAAAATAGCGACCGTTGAAATGCAAGGCGGTTGCAATGGCATCGACGGTCGCGCCGCAATGCCAGGCGCGTGTTTGCCAGGGCAGCTCATCCAGCCATTGCACGAGATCACCTGCACTCATGCGTTCGATGAACCGGAAGAGGTGAGGTGGCGCTGATCCCAGGCACTCAAGACCGTATCCAACGGCCAAAACATTGTACAAGGCAATCGGATCGTGATGCAGAGGCTGTTGTGCTGCACGATAAGGGTCCGGGAAAAGCCCAGTTTCTGGGTCCTGAATGGCTTGCAGGCGGGCTATGGTGGCATCGACATCGAACATCGAGCCGATATCACCGAAGGCTGCGGCAATTTCGATGGCGTCGCAGAGATGGCGGACGCTGGTAACGGGTTTGCCGCTTGCATCCGGCGCGCTGTAATCATCTCCGATACGATATCGCTCCACCACCGCTCGCCAATCAGCCGAAGCGGCAGCATTGATCGCGGCAAGCGCGGCTTCGACCACCACCGTTTTGCGGGGAGATGTCGTGTCTTTGCCACGCATCCGCAGCACGCGGGCCGGTACGCCGCCAGCGATGGCCTGTGGTGTGATGTCTTTCGAGACCACGGCACCAGCAGCGATAATGGCGCCGCTGCCGATCCGGGCGCCATCCAGAATGACTGCATTGGCGCCGATCCAGACATCATCGCCGATCTCGATGCCAAGCGATGTCAACGGCTGGCGATAGATCGGCGTTTCGAGATCGTCGAAGCCATGATTGAAGCCGACAATGCTGACATGAGAGGCAATTCGCACATCATCTCCCACCCGCACCCGGCCAGAGATGCAGGCATAGGCATTGATCGAAACGTTTTCACCAAGCTCGATATCGCCCCGCACCAGCGCGTGACCGGCAATCCAGGAGCCCGCACCCATCACCAGCCTGTCGGTATGGATTTCAGCCTTTTCCGCCACATAAACACCCGGCGAAAATGTTGCGCCGGCATAGGTCTGGAGCTGGCGAAGCCGGGCCTGATGGGCCACGCTCTCGATATCCTGCCCGTTCCGTTCCCAGGTGAGGATATTGAGCCGCTGGCGGCGCAAGGATGCCGCTTCCTCGTTGGCGTGGTTATCCCTGCTCATGACGCTTAGCCAATATCGAAGGCCGCGACACGGCGTCCAGCGTCTCGAAACTGCTGCTCCAACACCTCGAGATCAGGGCAAGTAGGCGGAGTGGCAAGCGCCTCGTCTGCGTCATGTCCCAGCGGCAGGGCGAAGGCTGCCGTCACCAGCACGGTTCGGCCCGGTTCGAGTGTGCCACGCAATTGCGGCAGGTTGGTTTTCGCCCATAAAAGATTGGTATTGGCAATCGACACATGGGCGCGGCCGATGCGGTGGTGGTCGGATAGATCGACAATGGCGCTGATGTCCGTTTGCCCGAACCAGACCGCGCGGCCAGCGCTTTCTTCCATACGGTCGCGGCTGAAGTCGGCGCGGGGAATGGCAAAACCGCCTTCGCTGGTCATCAGGCGGCGCGGCGTTGCGATCCGATGGATGCGGATATGCCAGGGATTTCGTGGCACGAGCCAGGTTTCGACAGTCACATCCGCCCAGGGCTTCCACCGGGAATAGAGTCTGTCATCGGCAATCATCGCCTCTTCAAGCGTCTCGCGCATCCTAAAATGCACGCCATCATCCGACAGCCCCAGCATGCCATCAAAACTGGCCGCATCGAAATGGCGATCATTGGCCTCGATATTAAAGGTATAGCGGGTCGAATAGACGAATTTGGCGTATTTCTCGTTGGAGCCGCGCATCTTGTCATGTTCCTGGCCGGAGGCGAGAATGACGACATTGCCCGGCGTGTGCATGGCCACCATGCCCGGCTTTTCGAGCGGCACAGGCGCATTGAAGGACGGCGCATCGGCTTCCTGCGCCAGCCAGAACGGGTGATCGGCGGGCAGGGCCAGCGGGAGAAAGAATTTCAGCGCCCAATAGGGCGAGCCGGGCGAATTATAGCTCTCACTCATCAGCAAATTGGGATAGCCGTAGCCGACAGACAGCACACCGTCGCGGTCGGCAATCGGCAATGCCGACCACCAGCGGATATGGCGCATGTAATAGCCCTTGATCTCAACCCATGGCAGGGCGTCAAGATCTGCAAAGGCAAGCGCGCCCCAGAAACCACCAGCGGCAAAACGGTAGGTCTGGCTGCGCCCAAAAGCGAGTGCAGCACCATCTGGGCCGAACCAGTGACGGATATCCCTGGCAAAGATCGTTGCGCGCTCACGAAGACGGATTTTGCGGGCCTCGTCTTTGCTGGCAAGGACGGCATAAATCAGCCCGTAAAAATGCATGGCAAAAGGAATGTAGTGGTCCACCCGACGCACCGGCCCATCGCGGTACCAGCCATCACCAATATCGAATCCTTCCAGCTCATCGAGATAGGCAATGGTCTTGGTGTGGTCGAATTCTACTCCGACCCGCTCCAGTCCCAGATCGACCAGAACCCGGAAGAATTTCCAATTGTTATCGACGTATTCGCGGTCTCTGGCCTTGAGCAGATAGGCCGAGACGCTGGCCTTCGCGGCATCGTCCAGAGGCTCCCAGATATGCTGCGGCACCATGGCGAGCGCAAAGCCGATGGCAGCAAGCTCCACAAGCCGTTGATTGCGATCAGAGACATCGCCCCAATAGTCTTCGTGCTGCGGATCGGTGCCATGGGCCAGGCCACGCCGGTAAAGATCCCAATGCGGAAAATCGCCGCCGCCCGCCACAAAGGGAGCGATGCCCCAAAGCGGCCGGGCAAAGCATTCGAGATCAGCTGCCGCATGATCGAAGATCGCGCCGGATGCGCCAAGCCTTACCCGTCCACCACCTTGCGAAAAATAGGGCAGGAGCGGCGTGAACAAGTCGAGCAGCGCTTTCGCCATATCATCGCGGCTGCGCAACGGGTTGCCGTAGAGCGGGTTGGCCTGGGCTGGATCGTAAACCACAATCGATATCCATGAATTGATTCAAATGAATTGGCCGCAGGAAGGTGTGAACCTGCGGCCAGACTTGTTGTGGACTATTTGATCGCCTTGACGCCGTCGTTCATCTCCTTCAGGCCATCATCGATAGATGTGTTGTCGGTCATGATCGCGTCATGCACACGGTTCAGCACAACCTCGATCTTTGCCGCATTGGGACTGACCGCCATTTCCAGATAGGATTTGCCGGCTTTCAGCGCCGCCTTGCTGTTTTCGTCCTGTGGGAAGCCGGGCAGCGAGGTGATCTTGGTGCTGACATCGTCGGTGCGCACTGCGGGCAAAGTTCCCGTGTCGGCAATGATTGCCGCACCTTCAGGTCCCGTCACGAACTTGATGAAGTCGAGCGCCACGTCCTTGTGGGCTGAGTTGTTATTGACCGAAAGGGCCGCAATCTGCGCCGCCGTTGTGCCGGCGGCAACGCCATCCGGGTGCGGGAACTTGACGATGCCCCAGTTCTTGCTCTTGGATTCGCCGGACTTTACCTTGGCGATCTGGGTGCCGATAAACCAGGTACCCATCGGCAGCATGCCGACCGTCCCGTTGAAGAACAGTGCCGAATAGTGGGTATTGGAGGTTTTGAGCGATGCATAGGACGGGATTGCCCCTTCCTTTTGAAGCTTCAGCGCCCGCGCGTACCAGGGCTTCAGAAAGGCGTAATCGCCACCGACCAGCGTGTGCTGACCATCCATGATGCCTGGAAGCTGGACGGTGGAACGCCATGTGTGCAGCAATGCGCCATAGGTCTTATTGACCCCCATGCCGCCCTTCAGCTTGCCCGCGATCTCATCGAATTGCGCCCAGGTCATGTCATTGGTCGGGTAGGAAACGCCTGCCTTGTCGAAGATGTCCTTGTTGTAATAGACCACCCAGAAGTCGGAGCGGAAGGGCAGGGCATAGACCTTGCCGTCGATGCTCAGCTCCTCGATAAGCCCGCCATATCCAGCTTTGTCGATCTTCTGCTCGGTCATGAAGCCGGAGAGATCGCCGATAGAGTTGGCCCGCACCAGGGTTGCGTAACCCGGCACGTCCTTGATGGTGACGACATCGATATCCTTGGCGCCACCGGTCAGTTGGGTAGCGATCATCTGCGTGTAGTCTTGCGAACCGAGATCCACCGGCTCGAATTTCACATTCGGATGCTTGGCCTGATAAGCTTCGATCAGCGGCTTGTAATAGGCCACCTTGTCCCAGTCCCACAGCGCCCATTTCAGGGTGATGGGGGCTGCCGATTGTGCGAACGCCCCTCCTGCCATGGCGGTGGCCATTCCCAGTGCCGCAGTGGCAATGGTCAGCGATATCCCAAATGTCTGCCTGTACATTCTGTTCTCCTCCCTGAGTGTCTTGTTGAAAGCGCCTCCCAGCGGCTTTCTATGAAATTTCTGTCGTTCGATACGAAGTATCTTGCTCAGCCAGAACCAGCGCGGCTGCCCGATGCGCGGCGAATGAAATGGCGAACATTCCAAGTGAAAAATTGATCATTGCCGGCATGAAGACGGAAACCGGGTAGAGCAGCACATGCACGAGCCAGAGGGCCGCAACAAACACCAGCGCCGCCACCGTCGGCAAGGGCCGCAGAAGCGTTGCCAGCGCCGATAGCCGCAGGATCTCCAGGGTGGCGCGCTTGCTCATCACCGTAAGCACAATGAAATGCGCCGACCACACGCCAACAAAACCGGTAGAGACAAGGCTGACAGCCAGGGGACCCGCGTAGATCAGGCTGTCAGGCGCTTGAGCGCCATAGGTTGTAATTGCGCAAAAGCCGATCCAGAGCGCGAGAACTGTTGCCAGGCCCCATCCCGTTGCCACGGCGACATAGCGACGAAAGGCTTCGGCAAAATCACGAAACAGGTAGACATTGCGGTCCTCCACCATGGAGCGACAAATACTGGTGGTGGCGAAGAGGGCCGCGGGCAGGGTGACGATGGGCAGCGCGGCGACCAGAAACAGAAGGTTGAGCTTGACCAGTTCCCACCATTCGCGCCCGATGATCTCGCAAAACAACGCAAGGCCGGTGCGCTTCGGCGCATCCTTGGCGATGCCCTTTCCCTCTTTTGTCCAGATGGCCTCCAACCATTGCATGGTATTGTCCTGTCAATAGAGGATCGACCGCTCGGTTTGCGGGTCAAACAATTGCGCATTGGTCATGTCGGCGGTGAGGCGCACCTGCTCACCGAGTTTGGCCTTGAAGCGCGGCGACACGCGAGCGACGATCGAGCGTCCGGCGACGACGAGATTGAGATGCACTTCCGAGCCCATCGGTTCTGCCAGTTCAACGACAGCCTCAAAGGATGCCGTATTGGCAGGGTCGATATCGCCCGGTGCCAGCTCATGAAAATTTTCAGGCCGTATGCCCAGAACGATGTCGCGGTCCAGATAGGGCGCGATGCGGCTCTGATCGAATGTCATCGGCAAGGGCAGGGCATGATCGTTGAAAACGGCGACGAAACCATCCCCCTGGCGCCGGATGGTCGAGGGGAGCATGTTCATCTGCGGCGCACCGATAAAGCCCGCCACGAACATGTTTATCGGATGGTCATAGAGCCGCTGCGGCGTATCGACCTGCTGGATATGGCCATCCTTCATGACAACGATGCGGTCGGCCATGGTCATGGCTTCCACCTGGTCATGGGTGACATAGATGAAGGTGGCGTTCAGCCGCTTGTGCAGCTTGGATATTTCGGCGCGCATCGTGCCGCGCAGCTTGGCATCGAGGTTGGACAGCGGCTCGTCTAGCAGAAACACTTCCGGATTGCGCACCATAGCACGGCCCAGAGCCACACGCTGGCGTTGGCCACCCGACAGCGCCTTGGGCTTGCGGTTCAACAGATGGGTGATGTCGAGGATCTTTGCCGCTTCCTGCACTTTTGTCTCGATCACATCGCGCGGCGCTTTCCGCAACTCAAGCCCGAACGCCATGTTCTTGTAGACAGTCATATGCGGGTAGAGCGCGTAATTCTGGAAGACCATGGCAATGTCGCGATCCTTCGACGGCACGTCATTCATCAGGTCCTCGCCGATCAGCAATTGCCCGCCGGAGATTTCCTCCAGCCCCGCGATCATTCTGAGCGTGGTGGATTTGCCGCAGCCGGACGGCCCGACGAGGATGATGAATTCCTTGTCGGCGATCTCAAGGTCGATATCGTGCACTACTTTCAGTGCGCCGAAGGACTTATTGAGCTTTTTTAGCGAAATGCTTGCCATTTACCCCTCACGCATCACCAATAGGAAGACCAGTTGCGCGACAGGCGCGTCAAAGCTTCCATGTAATAGTAGTCACCCCAGGACACGCACTCATCAACACCTTCGCCGCGGCAGGTGTTGTGGGGAGTCTTTTTCGAGTAGGTGCCATGCAGGACAAGCCCGTTGGAAACGGACGGGTCCTTAACGGCATAGCGATCGGCCAGACTTTTCATCATCCGCCGGGCCAGATCGCGGTAGCGTGCGGCGTCCACGTCTTCCACGAGATCGGCCATTTCCAGAAGGCCGCAAGCGACGATGGAGGCGGACGAACTGTCACGCGGCTCACCATCCCCTGCCGAAAAGATCAGGTCCCAGACCGGCACGAGATCGTCCGGAAGCCGTTGCAGATAAAAGCCCAGCAACCGCTCAAAAGCGTCGCGGTATTCGGCAATGCGCTCGTAGCGATAGGACAGGGCCATGCCCGCGATGCCCCAGGCCTGTCCGCGTGCCCAGAAACTGTCGTCGCTATAGCCTTGCTTGGTTACGCCGCGTACCGGAGCACCCGTTACCGGGTCCATGTAGAAGGTGTGATAGGTGGAGCAGTCCTCCCGCACCGAATGGGCAAGCGTGGTGCGCGCATGGGAGAGCGCAATCTCGCGGTATTTTTCATCCCCTGTTTCGCCAGTCGCCCAATAGAGCAGCGGCAGGTTCAACAGGCAGTCGATAATATAGCGGTATTCGTTTGGGTTGCCCTTGGCGCCCCAGGCCTGGATGAATTGCCCAATGGGCTGGTAGCGCTCGATTAACTGGTCGGCGGCCAGGAGTGCCGCCTTGCGTCCATCCTCGTCGCCCACCAGTTTCCAGGCGGCAATGCAGGAGGGCGAATAGAGAAACCCCATATCGTGATGGTCAGTGGCAATGCGGTTTTCGATACGATGCAGAAAGCTTTGCACCTGGATCTGGGCCGCATAGCGAAACAGTTTGTCGCCGCTATGCTCATAAGCAAGCCAGATTTCGCCGGGCCAGAAGCCCGCCGTCCATTGGTCGTTGGCCACCGCCGGATACCGGTTGCAGACGCTGGAATGGTTCTGCGCCGCATAGGTGAAGTCAGGCAGATTGCGTCGCACCTGGGCGACCGCGATGTCGAGCGCCATGGTCACCTGTTGATCGGTGATTGGCTGTGGCGCGTTGGAAAACATGGCATTCATGACATCACCCCTTCAGCCCGGTCGATGCGACGCCTTCGACGAAGAAGCGCTGCAAAGCGAGAAAGACGACGAGCACGGGGATGAGCGCGACGACGGACGCCGCCATGATCAGCCCGTATTCGGCGGAATATTGCGATATGAACATCCGAAGCCCGATCTGGATGGTCTTCAGTTCGGTCTTGGTGAGATAGATCATCGGCCCCAGAAAATCGTTCCAGGTGGTGACGAAGGTGAAGATCGTCAGCGTCGATAGCGCTGGTTTCGACAGCGGCAGCATGATCTTCGCCCAGATCTGGTACTCGTTCATGCCGTCAATCCGGGCGGCTTCGCAGAGTTCCGTCGGGATCGACATATAGAACTGCCGCATCAGGAAGACGCCGAAGGCTGTAAAGGCTTGAAGGCAGATCAGCGCCAGATGGGTGTTGTTCAGCCCGAATTCGCGCATCAGCAGGAATTGCGGCACCATATAGACCTGCCAAGGCATAGCGATGGTGGCGATATAGCCGAGAAACATCGTGTTCTTGAAAGGAAAATGCAGTTTGGCGAAGGCATAGGCCGCAAAACTCGACGTCAACAATTGCAAAAGCGTGACGATGATCGTCAGCTTCGAGGTGTTGTAGATGAACAGCGCCAGCGGAATCTTCGTCCAGATATCGACATAGTTCTGCCAGCGCGGATGGGCCGGTATCCATTCGATCGGGAAGACGAAGACGTCGCGGTCGAGCTTCAGCGAGGCCGACAGCATCCAGGCAAACGGCAGCAACATGATGATGGTGACGGCGATGACCGTTGCGTAAATGGCAAGTGTCGAAACCCTGATCCTGCGTCCGGCAATCCGCATGGCTCAATCCTCCCTCTGGCGGCGGAACTGGATGACGGTGACCGCCAGAACCAGGAAGAACAGCACCAGGGCAATCATGCTGGAATAGCCGAGATCCCAGGAAATGAAGGCTTCGTTATAGATATGATAGACCAGCACGAGGGTCGAGGTTCCAGGCCCGCCCTGGGTAATCATATAGACCTGATCGAACACCTTGAAGGACTGGATCGTCAGCATGACCGTGACGAAAAACGTCGTCGGGGCCAGCTGCGGCAGGGTGACATGCCGGAATTTCTGCCAGCCATTGGCGCCATCGAGACCGGCTGCCTCGTATAATTCGGCATTGATGCCCTGTAGCCCGGCCAGATAGATGACCATGTAATAGCCCATGCTCTTCCAGATACCGAACAGGATGACGGTGACCATCGCCCAATGCCGGTCGGCGGCCCAGCCCGGCATGTCGTTGGGATCGAGGCCGAGCGTGTAGAGCAGCATGTTGACCGGCCCCATTTCGGGGTTGAACAGCATGTTCCAGACAACGGCGACCGCGACCAGTGACGCAACATAGGGAAAGAACATCGCGGTGCGGAAGAAATCGCGACCACGGATTTTCTGGTTGAGCAGGATGGCGAGACCAAGCGCGCAGGCAAGCGTCGCAGGCACCGAGACAACAGTATAGATGACCGTGTTCCAAAACGCGGAGATAAAGGCCTTGTCGTCAAACAGCCGCCAGAAATTATCGAGCCCAGCAAAAGTGATCGGGTTTGAGCCGTCCCAATGCATGAAAGCCAGCGCAAAGGCAAAGAGGATGGGGCCGAGCGTAAAGACGGCAAAGCCTAGGAAATTTGGGGCAATGAAAGAATAGGCAATCAACGCATTTTCGATCCGCCGCCGGTGTCTGGACACGATCCGCACCCGGCGCTTCGAACTCGCACCTTTGCCGTTCTCGGCGCTGCCGCCAGATAGAACCGGACTGATGACCGTCATCAGCTTTCCTCCCGCACGAAGCCTTATCGTGCCATGCTCAAGCGTTCCATGCGGGTCTGCCTGTCGGCTGCACCCGTCTCCCGATCACTGCATAGCATAGATCGGTTATTGGTCAAACAACTTCCAATAACATCAGACAAATTTACTGGAAAGGTGAAAATAGGTATGATAGCAGGGGATCGTTAGACGGCGAGGAAGGGAAGGTGGACACCATGTTCAGCGAGCAAATCGGCAGCTTGCCGTCCCACCTTGCCGATTTCCAACCGGTCGCAGGTGTCGACGTCCATGCACTGCTGCAACGATTGGGCGCCGAACATCTCACCGCGCTGCAAGCCGCAGGCCGCACCGCGCTGGAGGCTGAATGGCCGCAAATCCTTGCCTCTCATTACCGTGACTATACCCAGACAGGAAACCGCTCGCGCTTCGAAGACCTGTATTTTCGCCGCCGCCTGAGGCTGAACGATCTGGTTCTGGCGGAATGCGCCGAGGATACAGGCGAGGGCGGAGGCGACTTCATCGACGCCATTATCGATGGTGTGATCCTGATCTGTGAGGAAAGCGGATGGCAATTGCCAGCGCATAACGCTTATGGACGAGGCGGTCCGCGCCAGCCCTTGCCCGATCCTGATGACCCTGTGGTCGATCTCTTCGCAGCCGAAACGGCGGCGAACCTGGCAACCCTGGTTTGGCTGCTGAGACCGACCCTTGCGCAACGCGATCCGCGCCTGCCTGCCCGCATAGAGCAGGAGATCCTCCGCCGTATCATCACCCCTTATCTTACCCGGCATTTCTGGTGGATGGGGCAGGGAAACGAGCGGATGAACAACTGGACCGCCTGGATCACCCAGAACGTCCTGATCGCCACCTTTTCCCTGCCCACCAGCCAGGAGATCCGCCGCGCAGTGCTGGTCAAGGCGCTGGGCAGTCTCGATGCCTTTCTCAAGGACTATGCCGAGGACGGGGCCTGCGAGGAAGGCGTGCTCTATTATCGCCATGCCGCTCTCTGTTTGTTTGGCGCCATGACCGTGCTGGATCAGGTCGTGCCGGACCTGTGCCGTCCGCTTTGGCAAACAGCCAAGATCCGCAACATGGCGGAATACATCCTCAACATGCATGTGTCTGGACGGCATTATTTCAATTTTGCCGATTCATCCGCAGTTCTGGAGCCCTGTAGCATCCGGGAATATCTGTTCGGCGACGCGGTCGGATCGAAAAGGCTGATGGGTTTTGCTGCTGCCGATATCCGGCAATCCGCCGATCCGCTGCTGTCGAAGGAGTGGAACCTCTGGTACCGGCTGACGGCAGCGACACGGTTGCCGGATGTTATACCCGCGCCCGCAAAGCCGGCGGCAAAAGGTGATATTTTCTACCCCGGCACCGGGCTTTTCATTGCCCGCGACAGCCGTTTCGATCTGGCGGTGAAGGGCGGACACAACGGCGAAAGCCATAATCATAACGATGTCGGCAGCCTGACGCTTTATAAGAACGGACAACCATTTCTCATCGATGTCGGCGTCGAAACCTATACGGCCAAAACCTTCTCCCCGCAGCGGTATGAGATCTGGACGATGCAGTCGGCCTACCACAATCTTCCAGCTTTTGCAGGCGTGATGCAGCAGGAGGGGCCGGAATGTGCCGCACGCGATGTAAAGACCGCTTTCGAGGTAGCGGAGGCACGCATTTCGCTGGAACTGGCCGCAGCTTACCCGAAGGAAGCAGCACTGCGCTCTTATCGCCGCAGCGTCCGACTCATTCGCGGCAGCCATATCGAGGTTATCGATGAGCATGACGGCGACAAGCCTGCCGTTCTGTCACTGATGACCTGCATTGCGCCACATATGGAAGCAGGGAAGCTGATCCTGAATGGTCTCGGTGAAATCAGTGTGAGCGGTGCGGCAGAGCCTATCATCGAGGTCATCGACATTGAAGATCCCCGGCTACGGCAGGCATGGCCAGCAAAAGTTTTCCGCACGCTGCTGCCGTTTGAGACATCGCGCTTATCGCTGACGATTACTTGAGGAGGTGAGGATGAGAGTGACACTCACGGTGATGGATGCTGCGGGCCGAAATCTGGCGCAGAGCAGTGCAGACCAAGACGCCTTTCTGGTCTATCGCCAGCCCTACCGTGACGGCGACCAGCTATTGGTTGACGTGTCAGAGCCCGGTCATATCCGTCTGGCGCTCGATGCCGCCATGACCCCGGCCATCCTCTATTTGCCGCAGGGCCGTTTCAGTTTTTCCATCCCGTTCGGCGCCAGAAAGATCGCTTATCCGCCCCATGCCTTTTGCGGAAATTTGCACCGGCTTTACGCTGCGAAGGCGAGGCCGGAAGAGATGGCGGCACAGAGAAACCTTGCCTTCAATCCCCTGGACGACAACGCCAATTCTCAAGCTTTTCCGCATGTGGAGGCCAATGTCGAAACACGCGGGGAGGCGGCCTTCGCAGTTCGCAATGTCATCGACGGTGAGCGAGCCAATAGCAATCACGGCTTCTGGCCGTTCACCAGTTGGGGGATCAACAGGGACCCGCAGGCTGCCCTGACCCTGTTTTTTGGCCGCCCGGTCACGCTCTGTGAAGTGGTTCTCACTCTGCGGGCTGATTTCCCGCACGATGCCTGGTGGGAAAGCGCAGTCCTGAGCTTTTCGGGTGGAGAAGAAACGCGGTTGGCGCTGGTCAAATCCTCTGCCGCCCAGTGTTTTAACCTGCCCGAAACGCGCACCGAATGGGTTCGGCTGCACAGTCTGGTGAAAGCCGACGATCCATCGCCGTTTCCGGCGCTGACCCAGATCGAGGCGTGGGGGACGGAGGCCTGAAAGTTCAGGCCTCGCTGCCGATGCCGCGCAGATCACGGAGCAGATCACGGTAGCGCAACTGGCTGCCGCGCAGATGATCCTGCATGGCGGCGCGGGCGGCTTTTTCGTCGCCGTCGGAAATCGCCACGACCACAGCCTGATGTTCCCTGTGAATGAGGCGGCGATAGGCCGTTTGCTCAGCCGCCCGGTTTTCCGCGACCACTTTGGACTGAGGGATGGCGGATGCTCCATGCATCTCAAGAAATTGCGTAAACAGCGGATTATTGGTGGCAGCAGCAATCGCCATATGCAGGGCCAGGTCGGCCTCTCGAATGGAACGGTCGGCCTCGATACAGGCCAGCAATTTTGCATGGCAGTCGAAAATCGCTTCCTCCTGCGCTGGCGAACGACGCAGTGCGGCAAGCCCGGCAGCCTCAATCTCCAGCGGCGTGCGGATCTCCAAAACCTCAAGATCTGAGGACAGCCGGGCGCGATCCAGCTTTGACGGGTTGGCGCGTGATTGATGATGATTGAGGACAAAAATGCCAGCCCCTTGGCGCACCTCCACCAGCCCATCATACCGCAGGCCGGTGACTGCCTCACGGATGACGGTTCGGCTGACGCCATGGGCCTCGGTCAGTTCCATCTCGCTGGGAAGCCGATCGCCCGGCGCATAGTCCCCGCCAAGGATAGCCTTGCGAAGGCTTTCGCTGACCTGTGCGACCAGGGAGCCAGCGCCCTTGGCGCGTGTTTTCACTTGTCCGGTCACACCATCCACCACTTCCATGCCCTACCGCTGAAGGCAGAGCTCTTTTCGTCTCTCTAGGAGGAATATGTATGATGAATCGTACTCAAATTCAACTGCTCTGTAAAAAAGCATGAAGATGTCTGATGTCTTCAAGATAGATGACCCGCGTCCTGGTAACCTCGTTTTCTTTTCGTCCGCTCCAGGCGCGAAAGCACCCGTTGGGCATCCTCCTTTCGATCAAAAGTCTCGATCAGGGTCTGGCCTGTTGTACCAATCCTACCCCAGTTGCGGATCACCGACGCGCCGCCGAACAGGGTCGGTTGCAGTGCGAGCGTGTAAAAGCGGCGCATGTTCTGCGACGGATCAATACGGCGAAGCTGGACCGGGCTGTTGTTCTCTTTCTCCATGGCCAGAGTCTGGCGTGGTTCTATGCAAGCGTCCAACGAGTTATCTGAATCGATCCAGCCTGATCGATTCACGCCTCTGATAGGTCATTCTGCCTTGGCGCCTTTATATCAAACGACGCCCTTACTGAAGATAAAACATCCATAGGGACCGGGATCGGAGGTTCTGACGATCGCAAAGGATGCCTTTGCCTCAGCGTAAAATGCGAAACGTTCCAGGGCGTCGATCTTGACCGGCCGTCCTTCCGATTGGTCCACCACACGTTGGATGGTTGAAAAGATTGGCATCTGCCCACCGGGATCGCCAACCACCTGCATTCTCTTCACCGGCGCGTCCACAAAGGTATCGAGGGGGAAAAGCGTCAGGATCGCCGCCGTGGCAACCTCCAGGCCGCAACCCGACAGATTGATGAGCTTGCCATAGGTCGTGTGCTTGGCAATCGTCTCTGCCGGATGGTTGATATCGCAGAGCACCAATTGGTCGCCGTGGCCCATCAGCATCAAGGCATGCAGCAATTCAGCGTTCAAAACCGGATCTATTCCCTTCAGCATTGACCTGCCTTCCCTTTGTTGTCGTGAATTTCTTCACGATTTGACATTTTTTTGTGATGTTTCCCGATGCGGCGATGCTTAAACAGGGCAACACGAGGGGCGTATTCACCGCAATTCATAGTTCAACGTCGCCAAAACTCCCGTTTCGACTGCACTTTGGTGAGCATCGAAAATATTTGAGTGAAACGCAATAACGGACTTTACCAAAATAAAAGATTGTGTGAAGTTCTCGGCGCAGACGGCGTCTTTCCGGACGTAAGGACTGTGGCGGTGAGAGGGAGGTCTCCAACCGTTACGGTTTTCCGGAAAACCGCTTAAACGGCGTGCGCAATGCACGCTGTCCTGGGAGGAGAACTGCTTTTGGCATCGATGAATATCGTCAATGTCGGCAAGGCCTACGGTAGCTTGACGGTTATCCATGGCGTTTCCGTCGAAATCCCTGATGGTGAATTCGTTGTTCTTGTCGGCCCATCGGGATGCGGCAAGTCCACGTTGTTGCGCATGGTTGCCGGGTTGGAGCCGATCACCTTTGGCGATGTCGTCATCGACGGAAAGGTCGTCAACGACCTGCCGCCGAAGGATCGCGATATCGCCATGGTCTTTCAGAGCTATGCGCTTTATCCGCACAAGACCGTGGCGGAGAATATGGGCTTTGCGCTGAAGATGCGTGGTGAGACCAAGTCCTTCATTGACGAGCGCGTTCGCAAGGCAGCGGAAATTCTCGATCTGGTCCCCTATCTGGCCCGCTATCCCCGTCAGCTTTCCGGCGGGCAGCGGCAACGGGTGGCGATGGGCCGGGCGATTGTCCGGGATCCGAAGGTTTTCCTGTTCGACGAACCTTTGTCCAATCTCGACGCCAAATTGCGGGTCCAGATGCGGGCCGAAATCAAGGAATTGCAACGCCGTCTGGCGACGACGATGATTTATGTGACCCATGATCAGGTCGAAGCCATGACCATGGCGGACCGTATCGTCGTGTTGCGGGATGGTCGCGTCGAGCAGATCGGCTCCCCGCTAACGCTTTACGATGCGCCAGCCAACATGTTCGTGGCCGGTTTTATCGGTTCGCCGTCGATGAACCTGATCAAGGGGCATATCCGGGCATCAACAACACCATTTTTCGAGACCGAAGAGGGCATCCGGCTTCCCTTGAATTCAGCTCCCGCAGGGTCTGACGGGCGAGCGGCTTTCTACGGCATTCGGCCTGAACATTTTGTGCTTGGTGGCGATGTCACCGCCAACGTCACCGTGCTGGAATCGACCGGAACGGAGACCCAGGTCTTCGCCCGGCTTGGCCAGCAAAAGGTTATCGGCGTGTTTCGCGAGCGTTTGACAGAGCCATCCGGCCAAGTGATCGCCATGACCCCGAACCCGGCCATGGTCCATCTGTTCGACGGTGAAACGGGGCTGCGGTTGGAATAGAGTTTGTGAGGGAAACGCGAGAATCTGCTTTCGCCCGTCCATGGGAGGGGACATGTGGAAGCAGTTACTTGACATAGGCGAACAAGGGAGGAGACAGACATGAAAGTCAGCGAATACGAGAGAATGATGGCGATAGGCCTGAGCCGTCGCGCCATCCTGAAGACCGGTGCAAGTCTTGGGGCTGTGGCGGCGGCTGGCGGGTTGCTGGGCAATGCCGGAACGGCACTTGCCGATGAGGCGTCCCTGCGCACCCAGATTCTGCAAATACCCGGCGTTGGAAAGGGCTCTCCCACCGATGCCGATTGGCAGAAGGTCGGCGAGCTGTGCCTGGAGGCCACAAAGAAGACCGTCAAGAAGGGAGAGTTCGCTGGCGTCGAACTGTCCTTCATGGGCCTCAACAATCAGAATCTGCACAATGTGCTGTTTCGCGGCTTCCTAAAGCCCTGGGAGGACTATACCGGCGCCAAGATCACCTGGATCGACCTGGCCCAGGCTGATTACAACCCTCGTCTTCAACAGGCGATTGCCACCGGCACGGTGGATTTCGACCTTCTGGAAATGGGCGCGCCGTTTGAGGGTGATGTCTGCGGCAAGGGTCTTGCCTCGGAAATGCCGGACTGGGTGAAGGCCCAGATCGATATGGATGATTACGTCGATTACCTTAAGGCCCCGGTCGGCACCTGGGGTGGCAAGGTCTACCGCGTCTCGGTGGATGGCGATTGCCACAACTTCAACTATCGCAAGGATTATTTCACCGACGCCGATCTCGCCAAGGCCTGGAAAGCCGAAGGCCATGCGGGCGAATGGGGCGTGCCGAAAACCTGGCAGCAGGTGCAGGAAGCCACCAAGTTCCTTAAGGGCAAGAAAATCGCCGGCGCCGATGCCATTGGCTATCTCGACGCGCCAAAGGCCTGGGGCGGCTTTGGGTTCTATTTCCTCGGCAGCCGCGCGACGGCCTATGCCAAGCACCCGGCTGACAAGGCCTGGCTTTTCGACATCGATACAATGAAGCCGCGCATCAATAATCCGGCCTGGGTGCGCGCTATACAGGACGTGGTCGATGCACTGCCTTCAGAAGCCGGTGACCAGCTGAACGCCGATCCGGGCACCACGGCGTTCCAGCAGTTTCTGGCTGGAACCGGCTCCATGGTCTCCTGGTGGGGTGATGTCGGGCAGAGCGCCCAGACCAGCGACAGTTCGGTGGTCGGCGATACCATCGCCTTCGACATTCTTCCCGGCTCTGACGATGTCTATAATGCCAAGACCGGAAAGTGGGAAACGCTGGCGAGCGGGCCGAACTATGCGCCCAACATGGCCTATCTGGGCTGGGGCGTTTACGTCATGGCCCGTGTCGACAAGGACGAGAAGAAAAAGAAGGCAGCCTGGAGTGCGGCGGCCCATCTCGGTGGCAAGGATCTCGCCTTGTGGACGGCGGCCTATCCCTCCGGCTTCCAGTGCTATCGCAAGAGCCAGTTCGATATCAAGGAATGGGTGGCCGCGGGCTATGAGGAAGCGTTCATCAGCAATTATCTCGCCTCCCAGTCGAAGTCCTACAACCATCCGAACGCTGCCATCGAACCGCGTATTCCCGGTATTTTCCAATATTACAGCGTGGCGGAAGACGAATTGGCAAAGGTGTTTGCGGGCAGGGTGAAGCCCCAGGAAGGCGCCGACGCCATTGCGGCGGCCTGGGAAAAACTCACCGATCAGCTTGGCCGCGACAAGCAAATATCGCTCTACAAGGCCTCGCTCGGCGTTTGAGCCATACAAGTGGCGGGAAACTGCCGCTGGTATTTCTATACGGCGTCAGGCGGCTTTCCAATGTCGCCTGACCTTTTTTGACCGCCTAAAGCCACTTTTGGCCACGGTTTATGCAGGGCATTATGCCCAAGGGTTTGCTTATGTCCGACACGACCATGCCTGTCATTCGTCCGACCGAAAGGGTATCACTGCGGCAAACCGGCGCCCGGCGTGGCCGCCTGCTGCTGGCGGCGGCCACCGTGCTGCTGCTTGGCGTGCTCGTTCTGCAAATTCTCGATGTAGCGGGGGTGACATCGCTTGGTCTCGTCAGCTGGCGTCCCTTGCTCTATGCCTATATCGTCTGGGCTGTGGCTCTGTGCGCCGCGCAGATCATGATCCGTGGCGAGGGCGGCCAGCGGGCCGTGTTCGTTCTACCGGCGGTGCTGTTTACGGTCGCCATGGTGGTGTTTCCCACGGTGTTCGGCCTCTACATTGCCTTCACCGACTGGAACCTCAGCGCTGCCGCAGGGCGGCGCTTCAACGGCATCGATAACCTGCGCGCGCTGTTTGCCGATTTTTATTTCTGGAATGCGCTGTTGAACATGGTCTATTATGTTCTGGCGGTTCTGGTGCAATATGCCATTGCCTTTGGCCTCGCGCTGCTTTTGAACGCCGAGATCAAGGCGCGGAAATTCTTTCGGGTTGCCTTCCTGCTGCCGCTGATGTTGAGCCCGGTTGCCGTCAGCTGGATGATTGGCAAATCCCTGATGGAATATCGCTTCGGCCCGGCGGCAACACTCGCCCGACATCTCGGATGGGACAACCCCGCCTTTTTCTCGACCCCGTGGCTCGCCCGTCTCTCGCTGATGGCCATGGATGCCTGGGTGTCGATCCCCTTCATGATGATCCTGCTTCTGGCCGGGTTACAGGCCTTGCCAACGGAGATCAAGGAGGCAGCAAAAGTCGATGGCGCTTCCGGCTGGCAAAGCTTCAAGGAAATCACCTTTCCGCTGATGCTGCCCGTCAGCGTCACCGTGATTATCCTGAGGATCATTTTCCAGCTGAAACTTGCCGATATCGTCATCAATGTCACAGCAGGCGGACCGGGCGGCGCGACAGATACGGTCTCCAGCTTCATCTTCCGGGAATATCGCGACCGCTCGAATGTCGGCTACGGCACCATGCTGGCCGAGTTTTATCTCGTCATCATCATCATCTTCGTCTCGCTCATCCTGAAGGTGACGAGCCGCTGGCTGCAACGTTCCAACTGAGGGTTAGACCATGGCAACCAATCTCACCCGCCAGAGCGGCCCTGAAACCAGGTTTCGCCGCCCTCACTTCATGACGGGCAGCCTGCTGATTTATGCGGCGCTGGTGTTCTGGGCCTTTATCTCGCTGTTTCCGATCTACTGGACCATCACCACCTCGTTCAAGACCGCGGTCAATGTCACCCAGGGCCACCTCATTCCCTTCGTGGATTTTACGCCGGACTGGAAGGGCTGGCGATCGCTTGGACTTTCGCCGGATACGATATTCGTGGCCTCGACGGTGCGCGACGAATTCATGCGGCGGTTCTTCAACAGCGTCGTCGCCTCAGCCGGAGCCTCGTTTCTGGCTGTGGTGATCGGATCGCTGGCGGCCTATGGCCTCAGCCGGTTTTCCTACAAATTCCTCTGGTTGCGCAACAAGGACATCTCGTTCTTCTTCCTCTCCCAGTTGATCCTGCCGCCCGTCGTTCTCGCCATGCCGTTTCTGGTGCTCTATAAACACCTGATGCTGCTGGATACCCTGACCGGTCTCGTCCTGGTCTACACGCTGATGGTTCTGCCCATCGTCATCTGGATCATGCGGGACCAGTTCGACACGATCCCCGTCGAACTTGAGCAGGCAGCACTGGTCGATGGCTGTTCGATCTGGGGCGCGTTTATGCGGATCGTCCTGCCTATCGCCCTGCCGGGAATGGTGGCCGCCTTCATCCTTTCGGTCATTCTCTGCTGGAACGAATATTTCTTCGCAGCGCTGCTGACCAGTTCGAACGCCAAGACGCTGCCCGTCATGGTGGCCAGCCAGACCGGCTCGCAAGGGATCAATTGGTGGTCCATGGCCGCTATCGCCACCGCCGCCATCATGCCGCTCGTTCTGGTCGGGATTTTCCTGGAGCGCTATATCGTCAAGGGCCTGACCGCCGGTGCAGTCAAATAGGCCATCCATCGCAGTAACATCGGTTAAAACAAGGAATGTCCCATGCTGAAAAATCTTCATCCCGCCCTGAATGCTGACGTGCTGCATGCGCTGCGATCCATGGGACATGGCGATACGCTTGTGATTTCCGACACCAATTTCCCCAGCGATAGCGTGGCGCGCCAGACCGTGCTGGGTCGTCCGCTGTCCATGGCCAATCTTTCATCGGCCGAGGCCGTGCGTGTCCTGCTGTCGGTTTTGCCGCTCGATACACCCTTGCAAAATTCGGCAGGCCGCATGGAAGTCATGGGTGCGCCGGACGACATCCAGCCGGTGCAACGCGAGGTGCAAGTGGAAATCGACCGCGCTGAGGGCAAGCCGTCGCCGATGTACGGCATTGAGCGGTTTGCATTCTACGATCTTGCAAAGAAGGCCTATTGTGTGATTTCGACCGGGGAAACCCGCTTCTACGGCTGCTTCCTGTTCACCAAGGGCGTGATCCCACCCGCCACGGTATAAGGAGACCAGCATGGGCAAGGGCGTTTCGATACTCGGAATCTTTGTCGCCGATACCGCTTATCTTGCAGCACGGCTGCCGGTCGTTGGTGAGACGATCACCGGCAGCGGCTTTTCCGTCGGTCCAGGCGGCAAGGGCTCCAACCAGGCGGTGGCGGCAGCAAGGGCCGGGGCAGGAGCCGGGGAGGCCGCGAACGTCTCCTTCATCTCAAAGATCGGCCGAGACACGTTCGGTGATCTGGCGTTGAAGACCTATGCGCATGCCGGTGTCCTGCCGAAACTGACAGTTATGGACAACCAGCCGACCGGTGCTGCCTTCATCTATGTCAACGACAAGACCGGCGACAATGCCATCATTGTCTATCCCGGTGCTGCTGGAACCATTACCATTGAGGATGTCGAGGCGGCGCGGCAAACCATCGAGACCAGCGCGATTTTCGTGACGCAACTGGAGCAGCCCGCCGAGGCGGCCCACCACGGGCTGATGATCGCCCGTAAGGCTGGCGTCACCACCATTTTCAACCCTGCGCCCGCCGAGCCGTTTCCAGAGGCGATCTATCCGCTGTGCGACTATATCATTCCCAACGAAACCGAAGCCGCCGCATTGGTTGGTTTTCCGCTCGATACGATCGATGATGCGAAGCGGGCTGGGGATGTGCTTCTGGAGCGCGGTGTCGGTACTGCTATCATCACGCTGGGCAGCAGAGGCGTGTTGTTTCATAGCCCCGATTGTTCGGTCGCGGTTCCGGCCATTGCAGCCGGGCCTGTCATCGATACGACCGGGGCAGGGGACGCCTTCGTTGGCGGTTTTGCGGCAGCCCTTGCCGATGGGTTTACTCCGCTCGACGCGGTCCGGTTTGGATGTGCGACAGCCGGCATCGCCGTGACCCGCCGGGGAACCGCGCCCGCCATGCCGGAGCGCAGCGAAATCGAGGCATTGCTGCGCCGCTGAGATCGGCTCCAGGCAATTCGCTGGGGTTTGTGGCATTTTTTACTTTACAAATCACAATTATTTTGTGAAGTATGAAGTGTAGTGATCAAAGTGAGCCAGAGCCGTGACCAAGCTAAAATTTGCAACCCGACTGAATTCCTTTGCCTCCTGCCCGAAGGCAGAATGGCCGGACCTGTCCGGCAAGCCGACCATGCTGCAAATGGCAAAGCGTGCCGCAAAAGTCGATGGGCTGACAGACCTCGACCTTAATTATCCCGATCATGTTGGCGAAGATCCGGCTGTCCTGGCCCGACAAATTGGTGATATGGGACTGGCAATCAACGGGTTCGCCATGCGCTATTACACCAACCCCGCCTTTAAGATCGGCGCATTCACCAATCCGGACCCGGCTGTCCGGCGGGAAGCCATCGATCTCACCAAGGCCGGGATCGATGCGGCCCGCGCCGCAGGCAGCCAATTGATGACGCTCTGGCTTGGTCAGGACGGGTTCGACTATGCCTTCCAGGCCGACTATCACAGGCTGTGGCAACACGAAATTGACGGAATCCGTGAAGTTTGCGCCCATGATCCGGATTGCCAAATCAGCATTGAGTACAAGCCGAATGAGCCTCGCTCCTACAGCCTGATGCCGGATGCAGCAACCACCTTGCTGGCCATCAGGGACGTCGATATGCCCAATCTCGGCGTGACGCTGGACTTTGCCCACGTGCTCTACGCCGATGAGCAGCCAGCCTTTGCCGCTGCCTTGATTGCCCGCCATAGCCGTGTTCTCGGCGTTCATCTCAACGACGGCTATGCCAAGCGCGACGATGGCCTGATGGTAGGCGCGGTCCATACCCAGCAGACCATTGAGCTTCTGCGCCAGATCCGCAAGGACGGCTATGACGGCGCCATCTACTTCGACACGTTCCCGGACATGACGGGTCTAGATCCCGTCCATGAATGCGAGGTCAATATCCAGACCGTCAAGCGCATGTTGCGGATTGTCGATCGCCTCGATCAAGACAATCGTTTGTCGGGTGCCATCGACCGTCAGGATGCCGTGTCCGCGCAGGCCATCGTGCAGGAACTGATGCTGGGCTAAGACCCGACACTCCAAATACCAGAAGATTTCAAGCCTTTGTAACCAAAGGCACGCCAGAGGCGTGCCTGATGATACCACCTGGGAGGAACCAATGAAGACCATGATAAAAATGTCGCTTGCCACAGGCCTTGCTGCCAGCTTCCTGTTCAGCGCAGCCTTTGCGCAGCAGCTTGCCCCGCTCAATTCCGACACTGAAAAAGACCGCATGGACTGGTCGCAGCTGGAAGCAAAATTCGGCCCCTTTCCGAAGCTTCCCGACGGCACCAAGGCGGGCGCTGTTTCAAAGACATTGACCAACGAATACTGGCGGTCACTCGGTGAGGGCTATGCGGCGTTCGGCAAGGCGAAGAATGTTCCGGTCGCCTATCAGGCGGCGCAAAGCGAAGGCGACCAGCTTGGCCAGCTGACGATTGCCGAGGGGATGATCACCCAGGGCTATAACGTCCTGCTGGTGTCGCCACAGACGGATTCCAATCTTCAGCCGGTGATCGAACAGGCCAAGGCGGCCAATATTCCTGTTGTTGACGTCAATGATGCCGTAATCCCGCAAGCCGAGCACTATGTCGGCAATGTTCAGCGCGACAACGGCGTGCGCGTCGCCAAGTGGTTCATCACCAATCGTCCGCAGGGCGGCAAGGTGGCGATTATTGAGGGCCAGGCCGGCGTTTATGCCGCTGTTCAGCGTACCGACGGCTTCAAATCCACCATCGGCGAAAACAGCAAGTTTAAGGTCGTCGCCAGCGTTCCCGGCAATTGGGACCGCCAGACGTCTTACGATGCAGCAACCAACATCCTCAACCAGCATCCAGACCTTATCGGCTTCTATGCCAACAATGACGGCATGGCGCTGGGTGTAGTCGAAGCCGTCAAGGCGGCAGGGCTTGCGGGCAAGGTCGCTGTTTTCGGCACCGACGGTATTTCGGATGCCTATACCTCGATCAAGGCTGGTGAACTGACCGGGACCGTCGACAGCTTTCCGGTTCTAACAGGTGAGGTGGCCATGGAAACAGCCCTTCGGCTCGTTGCAGGCCAGAAGCTGCCGCGCGTTGTCGCAACACCTCAGGCGCTGATCACCGCCGACAACCTCGCCCGCTACCAGGGCAAGGGCGTCGATCTACGCGCTGTGCTGATGGAAGATGCCAAGGCGGCCAAATAATCGAGGCTAGAGCATCAGACCGAAAGTTAAGAACCGGCTTTTGGATAAATCCGATGCACAACAAAAACGTAGAGCGATGCCGGCTTTCAGGGTCGGCATCGTGTGTCTAGCAGGAGGAGGGTGAGATATGGTGCCGAGACTGGGATTTGAAACAATCTCCAAGAGCTTTCCGGGCGTCAACGCGCTGACGGATGTGAGCTTTGACGTTGCTCCCGGAGAAATTCACGGGCTACTCGGGGAAAACGGCGCCGGAAAATCAACCCTTCTGCGCATTCTATCCGGTGTCTTCCGGCCAACCTCCGGCAGCGTTTTCGTCGATGGCGACGCTGTGGCATTTCGCAAGCCGCTTGATGCAAGACAGGCCGGTATTGCGATGATCCATCAGGAACTTCAACAGGTGCCGCATCTGAGTGTTGCCCAGAACATGTTTCTCGGCCATTCATTGACCCATATGGGCGGGCTTTTCGTTTCGCGCCGGGAGCAGGAACAGCGCGCCGCCGAAGCGCTGTCAATGATCGACCGCAGCATTGACGTCTCAGCACCCATCTCCAGCCTTAAAGTCGCGCAGCGGCAGATTGTCGAGATCGGCCGCGCCCTGCTTGATAAGGCCAAGGTCATCGCCATGGACGAGCCGACCTCCAGCTTGACGCCGAGTGAGTTCGACCGGCTGGCTGAAGTGATTGCCGATCTTTCGGCTAGCGGCGTGTCGATCATCTATGTTTCACATAAGATGGACGAGGTTTTCCGTATCTGCCAGCGCGCCAGCGTCATGCGGGATGGCAAGCTCGTTGGCATCGTCGACATGAAAGCCACATCGGAAAAACAGGTCATTGCCATGATGGTCGGGCGTGAACTGATGCAGGAAACCCATCATTCCTTCGTAACTGATCAGGTCAGGCTGAAAGCCAGTAACCTGTCTTCAGGCACCAAGATTAAAAATGTCTCCTTCACGCTGAAGAAAGGTGAAGTGCTGGGCATTGCTGGACTGGTCGGTTCCGGACGCACGGAATTGCTGCGGCTGATCGCCGGGGTCGATCGTCTGAGCGAGGGGTCGATGGCCATCGATGGCAAGACTGTGCGCCTGCGCAATCCTCGTGACGCGATTGCCGCAGGTATTGGCCTTGTACCGGAAGAGCGCAAGCGCGAAGGCATCATCCCCCTACGTCCGGTCAGTCTGAACATGGCGCTCGCCTCGCTTCCCAGCTTTTCCTCTGCCGGTCTGATCCGCGCCGGAAAACTGCGTGCCAGCGCGCAGGATTTGCTGAAGCGGGTCAATCTGCGACCGTTTCAGCTGGATCGTCCTATCCGCCTGTTCAGCGGTGGCAACCAGCAAAAGGCTATTATTGCCCGCTGGCTGGCAGCCAAATCGCAAATCCTGCTGTTCGATGAACCGACGCGCGGTATCGATGTCGGGGCAAAATCCGAAATTTACCAATTGATCGAAACCCTGGCCCAAGAAGGCCATTCGATCATCGTCGTGTCCTCCGAGCTTCCCGAGGTCATCCGGCTCTCCGACCGGGTGCTGGTGATGCGGGAAGGGCAGATTGCCGCTGAGATCGGGCGCGACCAGCTGACGGAAAGCGCCATTGTCGCCCATGCCATTCCAGGAGCGATTGCCGGTGTCGCATCTGCCGCCGCACATCCTGCTTAAACAGAGAGGATTTTTCTCCATGACCGCCTCTTCATCCGCCACCAGCCAATCGGCCCCGGCCACCCCGGCCTTTCGCCGCTTTTCCGTCTCGCTGCGTGACGCCGGAACGCTGATCGGCCTCATCGTCATCATGGCGGTATTTGCAACGCTCGTTCCCGGCTTCCTGTCGGAGCGCAACCTGACAAACATCCTCCAGCAATCCAGCATCAACGCTTGCCTGGCGCTGGGCATGACGCTGGTGATCATTTCGGGCGGCATCGATCTGTCGGTCGGGCCGACCGCCGCCATCGCAGCCGTGATGACCGCGACGCTGCTGCTGGGTGGTACGCCCATCCCGCTGGCTATCCTCGCCGGACTTGGTGTCGGCGCGGTATGTGGCTTTATCAATGGCGTGCTCGTTGCCTATGTCGGCCTGCAACCCTTTATCGTCACGCTGGGGACACTCAGCACCTACCGAGCCATTGCGCTGATTTTCACCGGTGGCAATCCGGTGCTGGGCATTCCGCCCGGCTTTCGGGCGCTGTTCAATGGTACGCTGATCGGCCTGCCAATCCCGGTGTTGATCGTTGCCGGTGTGTCTGTCGCCGCCTGGGTGCTGCTCAAGAAGACACCAATTGGCGAATACCTGATGGCCGTCGGCGGCAATGAAGAGGCCGCTTACGTGGCAGGTGTTCCAATCGCCCGCACCAAGATTACCGCCTATGTGATTTCCGGCGGCCTGGCCGCACTCGCCTCTCTCATCCTGATTGGCCGTCTTGGGGCTGCCGAACCCATTCTCGGCAATCTCTGGGAACTGGATGCAATTGCGGCAGCCGCGATTGGCGGTGCATCGCTGATGGGTGGCAAGGGCAGTATTGTCGGCACCATTCTCGGTGCCATCATCCTTGGCGCCATGCGCAATGGATTGACGCTGATGAATGTCCAGGCCTTCTATCAACTGCTCGCCACCGGCCTTATAATCCTCGTCGCAATGATGATTGATCGCGCGACAAGGGGACGGGAATGAACGCTGATGGCTTTGATATGAAGGCGGTAGGGCCGCGCATTCGCATGATGATGCCAATGCTGACGCCGCTGGAAGCAAAGGTCGTGGATACGGTTTTCGGCATGCGAGATTTCAGCGAGGAGACCTCGCTGAAGCAGATCGCCGAAAATGCCGGTGTTTCGGAAGCCATGGTGGTGAAGATCACCAAGAAGCTTGGTTTTTCCGGCTTTCGGGATTTCCGCTCTTCCGTCAGCCAGTATAACCGCCAGCCGACAACCGAAATGCATCAGGAATTGTCGGTTGACGATACCTCGCTGGAAATCGTCCAGAAAGTCTTTCGCACCTCGATCCACGCCCTTGAGGAAACACTCGCCATTCTGGACATGGCAGCCTTCGACCAGGCGGCGGACATGCTGCACAAGGCTCGACACCGGGATTTCTACGGCGTCGGCGGTTCGGCGCAGATCGCCCGGGACGTGGCCCACAAGTTTTTGAGAATTGGCGTGCGCGCCAGCGTCTTCGATGATTCACACATGATGCTGATGTCGGCGGCGCTTCTTGCCGATACCGATGTCGCCATCGGCTTTTCGCATTCAGGCAATACGATTGCCGTGATCGAGGCCCTGCAACTTGCCCGCAAGAACGGCGCCCGCACCATTGCCGTGACCAATTACGGTTCCTCCGCGCTCGCCCAATCCGCCGACGTGGTCCTGTGTTCCACCGCACAAGGCTCACCTCTGATGGGGGAAAATGCCGCGGCACGCATCGCACAGCTCAATATTCTCGACGCCATTTTCGTTGCCGTCGCCCAGCGCGACTATCAGGCCGCCGAGCGCAATCTCGATCGCACCATGTCCGCCGTCACCTCCAAACGGAAAGATCGCCTTCCATGACATCCTCGCCTATCGTCACCGTTTTTGGCAGCCTGCATTATGATATCGCGGTCTTCGGACCAGACCGTCCACGTCAGGGAGAAACGGTTACAGGCACGTCCTGGCACCCCAAAAGCGGCGGCAAAGGAGGCAATCAGGCTGTCTCGGCAGCACAGGCCGGCGTCTCGACCTTCATGATCGGCGCAGTTGCAGACGACGACTTCGGACAGTTTCTGTTGGCAAATCTCAAGCGCCGACAGGTGGATGATCGCTTCGTGAGGCGCAATGCCACGGCGTCTACCGGCCACGCCACCGGCATGAGCGTGGCGATTTTCGATGCGCAGGGCGATTACGGTGCCGTTATTGTATCTGGCGCCAACCTGACACTTGGCAATCAGGATGTTGCAGCCGCAGCCGAACTGCTGAGCCGGACAACGGTTCTTGTGCTTCAGAACGAGATCCCCGACGCCGCCAATGTCGCCGCGGCAAAGGCCGTCCGGCAGGCTGGGGGCCGCGTCCTGATCAATGCCGCCCCAGCACGCGCCTTATCAGCCGACCTTCAAAACCTGGTCGACATCATCGTCGTCAACGCCATCGAGGCTGAAATACTGGCGGGTGTCCCGGTTGTCGAAACGCTCGATGGTGCATTGGAAGCGGCAAGGAGGCTGTTGGCGAACTTCCCGGACGTTGTGGTCACCGCAGGCGGCGCGGGTGTCGCATATGCAAGCCGAGGCGGAGACGAAATTGTCCTGCCTGCCGTGAAGGTGAAAGTGGAAAGCACGCACGGAGCCGGCGATATGTTCATCGGCGTGATGGCCGCAGCCCTGGCCACGGGAAAATCGATGCGCGATGCACTTTCACTGGCAAATATTGAGGCCGCAAAACTGGTTGCGACACCGGAGGCTGAGCGCGCCTAGAGTTTATCAGGGAACCGCAGAGCCCGGTTTTTCCGAAAAGACAAATGGCAACAAAAAGATTTGAGCCTATCTGGTTCCGACGGTGTATTTCCGGCGGGCAAAACCTCACACTGATCGCAGGCAGACACCGGAGAGGAAGCGCGTCCCATGGTTCGGTCTGGATTTGCCCACTGGTCCAACATCGGAACTGACGCCAGAAAGTTAGAATTGACATTTTCCAGATTTGCCAGATTATTAACATGTATACTAAAAATACGACCGGCTTTGGGAGGAGACGGACATGCAAACGGCAAACCTATCCGGGTTTATTCCACATCAATGGCCTGCACTTGATTTTGAGGACTGGTCGGCCAAGCTGAAGTCCATATGCGGTAGTTTCAATCCGCGTCCAGTGCAGAACGGCGACAGGGTGAGGGGAGGGGCCACGGTCTGTGACGTGGCTGGGCTTGAACTGGCGCAGGTTGCCAATGATCTCGACCTGATCCACCGTGATCCCGATGATATCCGGGCCGATAGTGGCGACAATCTTTTTCTGTTGCTACAGCTCGAAGGCTCTTGCGGAATAGCACAAGCGGGGCGGCAGGAGCGGCTGGACCCAGGTGATTGTGTTTTGGTGGATTCCGCCCGGCCATCCACCTTTTATTTCGGCGGTTTGTTTTCCAATCATCTGTCCGTGCATTTGCCACGCCAACTGCTTCTGTCGGACAAGTCCAGCCGAATGTCCGTGACCCGCAAAATTGGCTCGGATGATCCGATGTCGGTGATGCTGGCGGCCCTCGTGGCCAAGATGATGAAAACCGACCACAATGATGCCCGCGCACCGCATCTGCGGGAGCTGTTCTTCAATGCCACCCGGCAAGCCTTTTCCTGCAATACGGATGAAGCGCTGTTCATTCAGGCGGATAGCACCATGGGCCGCCTTGAGGTTGTTCAGGTGCTGATCGATGAACACCTGACCGAGGAATGGCTGTCGCCGCAATGGTTGGCTGATCGCGTTGGCGTGTCATTGCGAACCCTGCAAGATGATCTGAACGCGCAAGGCATGACGGTGACTGGCATGATCAAGCTCAGACGGCTGAATCTGGCGCGTGCGCGATTGCAACGGCTGAAAGGGAACGAAGATAACAACACCATTGCCGGTATTGCCTACTCCGTGGGTTTCAATGATATCTCCTATTTCAACCGCTGCTTTCGCAAGCTTTTCGATTGCTCTCCAAAGGATGTAATCTCCAGAAGCTGACAGCACTGGGGCGTATATTTCCGCGTTTTTGTCCAATTCACGCTGCGCCCGCATCCAAGACGTGAACCTCTCTGCTGATTACTCTGGAGACAGAAAACGTGCATGGGAGGAAGTCATGTCGCATTATTCGCTGATCATTAGCGGCAAGGCCGTCGAGACGGCAGGCTATGCCGAAGTTACCAATCCATCGACCGGCGACGTGGCCGGTCTTATGCCGCTTGCTTCACCCGAGCAGCTTGAACAGGCCATTGCCGCCGCCAAGGCTGCATTTCCGCTGTGGTCTGCCAAGACATCGGATGAGCGCGCGCAAGCCTGTGTGGCGATTGCCGACACGCTGGAAGCCCATGCGGATGAGCTTGCCCATCTCTTGACGCTGGAGCAGGGCAAGCCGCTGAATGGTCTGGGTTCGCGCTTTGAAATCGGTGGAGCCGTCGCGTGGGCCCGTCATACGGCATCGCTGGATCTGCCAGTGGAAGTTCTTCAGAATGGCCCGGAAGGGCGGGTGGAATTGCACCGCAAGCCAATCGGCGTGGTCGCTTCAATCACGCCTTGGAACTGGCCTGTGATGATTGCCATCTGGCATATCATTCCGGCAATCCGCGTGGGCAATACGGTGATCATCAAGCCATCGCCCTATACGCCTCTGTCAACCATTCGCATGGTCCAACTCATCAACGAAGTCTTGCCTGCGGGTGTGCTGAATGTGGTAACCGGCGGCAATGAACTTGGTGCGCTGCTGACAACCCATCAGGACATCGCCAAGATTACCTTCACCGGATCAACAGCCACGGGCCGCAAGGTCATGGCTTCGGCTGCCGATACATTGAAGCGTCTGACCCTTGAGCTTGGCGGCAATGATGCCGGGATTGTCCTGCCCGATGCCGATCCGAACGCCATTGCCGAGGGTCTCTTCTGGGGCGCGTTCATCAACAGCGGCCAGACCTGTGCCTGCCTGAAGCGCCTGTATGTGCATGACAGCCTTTATGATCAGGTGTGCGACGCCTTGTCTGCCTATGCCGCCAGCGTCAAGCTGGGCGACGGACTGGCCGAAGACAGCATTCTGGGGCCGGTCCAGAACAAGATGCAATATGACATCGTATCCTCCTATGTGCAGGATGCCGTTGATAGAGGTGGCCGTGTGCTGATCGGCGGTGCGCCAAAGGATGGCAAGGGCTATTTCTATCCTATCACTCTGGTGGCTGATATCGATCACGGTGCCAAGCTGGTTGACCATGAGCAGTTCGGCCCGGCATTGCCCATCATTCGCTACACGGATCTTGATCAGGTCATTGCCAAGGCCAACGATAATCCAGCCGGGTTGGGAGGCTCTGTCTGGTCGAGTGATCCCGTGGCCGCCAAGGCGGTGGCGGCACGGTTGGAATGTGGCTCGGTGTGGATCAACAAGCATGGAGCCATTCAGCCGAATGCGCCGTTTGGCGGCGTCAAGCAATCGGGTATTGGCGTGGAGTTCGGGGCGGATGGCCTCAAGGAACTGACCACGATTCAATCGGTTTTCTGCTGATTTCACAAGAATTTGACGGTGTGCGCGACGGCTGAAAACTGCCGTGCGGGAGGTGATTATGCGCGAATTTGACTATATTGTCATTGGCGGTGGCTCGGCGGGCTGTGTGGCCGCTGCCAGACTGTCGGAAAACCCCAAAAACAGGGTGCTGCTGATCGAAGGCGGTCAGCAGGACACGGAAAAATTCATTCACATTCCAGCCACCTTCTTCAAGGTGCTGGAGAAGGGCCGGGATGTGAATTTCTATACGTCCGAGCCGGACAAGGGCTTGAATGGCCGTGTCAATGTTGTGCCGCAAGGCAATGTAATTGGTGGCAGCAGCTCACTGAATGCCATGATTTATGTGCGCGGCCAAAAGCAGGATTATGATAGCTGGGCGCAGATGGGGTGCCGTTCATGGTCTTATGATCACGTTCTGCCGGTTTTCCGCGATCTGGAAGGCAATCAACGGCTGTCCGGTGACTATCATGGAGCGGATGGCCCGTTGAAGGTCTCGGATCGTCGCTTTGGCCATCCGCTTTCCTGGGCGTTCATTCGCGCCGCTCAGGAAGTGGGGCTGAAATACAACGAAGACTTCAATGGTGAAGATCAGGACGGCGTCGGTTTTTATCAGGCGACAACCTATAACGGCCGCCGCTGGAGCGCTGCCCAGGCGTTTTTGCGCGATGCCGAAAACCGCGCCAATCTTACCATTATGACCAAAACCAAGGTCGATAAGATCCTGTTTGACGGGCGAACCGCCAAGGGTGTTTTGCTGTCCACGGGCGAAACAATTCTTGCCAAGGGCGAGATTGTGCTGTCCGCCGGTGCCATTGCCTCTCCCAAGATTTTGCAGCTTTCCGGCATTGGTGAGGCGTCTCATTTGAAGTCGCACGGCATTGAGGTTCTTGTGGATTTGCCGGGTGTGGGCGAGAACTATCAGGACCATCTGGAAGCCACGGTGCAGGCCGAGGTTAAAGACCCGATTTCGATGTTCGGTCAGGACAAGGGCTTGGCCGCTGCCTCACACATGCTGCAATATCTGCTGACGAAGACCGGCTTGCTGACCTCCACCGTGGTGGAATCGGGTGGCTTCGTGGATACCAGCGGCACGGGTCAGCCGGACGTTCAATTCCACGTTCTGCCATCGTTCAACGGTTTCGCCGAGCGTGAAACCGTGCCCGGCCATGGTATTTCGATCGGGCCTTGCTTCTTGCGCCCGCAGTCGCGCGGCACGGTCAAGCTGCGCTCGGCCAATCCCAAGGATTCGGCGCTGTTCAATGCCAATTCCTTTTCCAATCCGGCGGATCTCGAAACGCTGGTGCGCGGGGTTGAACTGGCCATCAAGATCACTGAAGCGCCCTCGCTTGCCAAGCTGATCAAGCGCCGGGTCTTGCCAGCCCCCGGCATTGAAAAGGACCCGGCGGCGCTGCGCGACTATATCCGGACGGTCTCCAAAACCGTCTTCCACCCGTCCTGCACCTGCAAAATGGGCGCAGCAGATGACCGAATGGCGGTGGTGAGTGAAGACCTGAAGGTGCGCGGGGTCGATAAGCTAAGGGTGGCAGACGCATCCATCATGCCAACGCTGGTTTCGGGCAACACCAATGCGCCGACCATCATGATTGGCGAAAGAGTCAGTCGCTTCATTCTGGGCAAGGACCACGCCGCCTGAGGCAATCATCGTACAGCTTTTTGGGAGGAAAGCATGAGCAAGCATTATCTCACCGGAGCCGCCGTTATCGGTGCGCTGTTTTTCATGGCAGGAACCGCATCGGCGGCAGCAACCTGCGGTCTCAACAATGGCAAAAAAGCCACGGGCGAGCCGATCAAGGTTGGCGCTGTGATCGGCCAGACGGGACCGGATGATTTTTCGTCCGCATCCAAGGCTGCTCAGGCCTATTTTAACTGCGTCAACGAAAATGGCGGCATCAACGGGCGACCCATCAATTATCTCGTCAAGGATGATCAGTGGAACCCCGAAACCGCAGCGCAAGTCGCCACCAAACTGGTGAAGGATGAAAAGGTCGTCGCTCTGGTGGGCTCCGCATCCTTTGTGGAAATGGGTGTGAACGCCAAATTGTATGAGCAGGAAGGCGTGATGTCGATGGCATCCGGCTGTGCTGTTGCCGAATGCTTTGAATCGAAAAATATCGTTTCGACCAATGAAGGGCCTATGCCCTCCAGTGTCGGAGCCGCGCAATGGGCGGTTGCCAATCTGCAATCCAAACATGTCACCTGCATTGGTCTGACCATTCCAACCGTTGGTCAATATTCTTGCGGCTGGACGGAAAAATACATGACGTCCAAGGGACTCAAAGGCTCCAGCGTTCTGATCGATCCCAGTACGGCGGATATGAATTCCGCCTTTCTGGAAGCGGTGGCCAATAGTCCTGACACCATTCTGGTCAATCTGCCAGCGGGCATGGCAGCGGCGTTTCTGTCGGTCGCATTGCAATCCGGCCAGCGGGATTCCTTCAAATGGATCTCCTCAACGCCGCTTTATGATCGGGATGTGCCAGCTCTTCTCGGAGATGCATGGTCCGGGGTGATGTATGTCAATACCGAGCTGACACCGATTGATGGCACTGGGCCAGATGCCAACAATTGGCGGGCAATCCTTGATCAATATGGTGCCAAGAGCGATCCACGCGATACGTTTAGTCAGGCGGGCTATCTCTCGGCACGGTTTTTCACCGATGCCATATTGAAGCTTGATCCCGGCAAGATCAATCGCGCCACCGTGACGGACGCGATCCGGGCCATCAAGAACGAAAAATCGGATCTTCTGTGCGGACCCTATTATGTCGGCGATGGGGATCGCCATATGCCCAACCACGCCAATATGATGGTGCAGTTTGTCAATGGTGGTTACAAGGTTGTCGGCCCCTGTACTGATGTCGATAGCGCCTATCTTGAGCCTTATCGGGCTCAGGAAAAAGCGCTCGGCATCACCAACTGAGTGGATGGCAGATCATGGGTGCCTACGGAATGTTCCTGGTTTCCGGTCTTGCCGTGGGCGCTCTTTACGCGCTGGGCGGGGTTGGACTTGTTATTCTCAACCGCGCCACGGGCGTGCTGAATTTTGCCTACGGTGCCATTGGTGCCGTGGGAGCCATGAGCGCTTGGCAGCTTCTGGCGTGGAAACTACCGGAGCCGCTGGCTTGGGGCGGCTGCCTCGCGGTCAGCCTGCTGCTGTCGCTGGGGTTTGGCCTGTTGGTTGCACCGGGACTTTCCAAGCGCGAGCCAGTGGTCAAGGCTGTTGCGACACTTGGTTTTGCGCTTTGCCTTTTGGGGGTGATGAACCTGCTGTGGGTTGTCACACCCAGAAAGCTCTCCCTGTTTTCGGATATGTTGAGCGTTGATCTGTTGGGCATGAGGGTCAATGGCACCCGCCTGATCGCGCTGGTGACAGGGCTGGTCGTCACTCTTGGAATGGGGATCTATCTGGCACGCACCCGCATGGGCCTGTTGATGCGCTCTCTGGCCGACAATCGGGAAGTGGCAAGTGTCTTGGGCATACCGATACAGCGTGTTGAAGCGGTTGCATGGGGGCTGTCGGGCCTGCTGGCAGGTTTCACAGGCCTGATGTTTGGCGATCTGGTGCGCCTTGATCCCGCCGTTTTGACCTTTCTGGTCATTCCAATGATTGCCACCACCGTGGTCGGACGGTTGCAATCCATCCCAGTGACCTTTTGCGCAGGCCTGATCATCGGCGTGATCGAAAGCATGCTCACGCTTGTCAAACCACTGGCACCGTTGCGGGTCGCGGCCCCGTTTGTGATCGCAATTCTCGCCCTCATGTGGCTCCAGCGCGGACGCCAGTTGACGTTCTCAGGAGAGGATTGATGACAATGGTGCAAACATCCATGTCCACGCCCGGTGTTGCGGCGGGATCAAACGTCAATCGCACAGCACTTGCCCTTGGGCTGCTTGTGGCCATTGTCGCCTTTGGCCTGCCGCTGTTGATCGGTGCCTTGTGGCTGAAAGTGTTGACCTCGGTTGCTGTTTTCACCCTCACCTCGGCCAGCATTGCACTGCTCTATCGCCGTCTGGGCCTTGTGTCTCTGGCCCAAGTGGCGCTGATGGGGTGCGGGGGCTGGGTTGGTCTACGGCTGGCGCATGGCACGGGCCTGCTGTTTGAAATCAATATGGTGCTGGGTGGTGTCGCAACGGCGCTGATCGGGATGATCTTCGCTTATCCGGCACTGCGCATGCGCGGGCTTTATCTGGCTCTGGTTACATTGATGGTGGCTGGTGGCTTTGCCATTGTGATCAATGTGGTGCAATTTCCCAATGGCGGCTCCGGGTTTTCGGGTTTTGCGGTCCAATCGGTCAAATACATGCCACGCCCGATGCTTGCTCAGTCTGACAGCGCCTATTTCAGCTATTGTGTGCTGGTTGTGGTGCTCGGCTTTTTGTTGATCCGCTGGCATGAGCGGTCGAAGCCGGGGCGGGCCTGGGCGATGATCCGCCGGTCCGAGGCGGTTGCCATGTCGGTTGGCGTCAATGTCACGTTTTACAAGATCTGGGGCTTTGCCTTGTCGGGCTTTCTGGCCGGAGTTGCTGGCGTGTTGCTGGCTGGCAATCTGCAACTCCTTGATGCGCGTTCTTTTCCGGCAGCAGAGTCCATCATGATGTTCGCGCTCACCATCGTTGGCGGGTCGTGGAGCTGGTTTGGTGCCATTCTCGCCGCCGCTCTCTATCGCTTCGTGCCTGCCATTCTCAATGATCTCGGCGTCAATGGTGATGCCGCCTATATCATCTTTGGTGCGGCGTTGATCCATGCCTTGATGACCGCACCGCGTGGTCTCGCTGGGCAGTTGCAGGATCTGAGTGCTGCACTGGCCTCCAGAATGAGGGGACGCGCATGATTAAAATCGATGACCTGACGGTCAAATTTGGTGGTGTGACTGCCCTCAACCACGTCACGGTGGAGTTGGACGCTCCCGTGGTTGGCATTATCGGGCCGAATGGTGCGGGCAAAACCACGTTTCTCAATGTTCTCTCCGGCATCGTTCGTCCCATACAGGGCACGATCATGGCCTTTGGTCAGTCGATAACACCGCTTTTGCCGCATCAGCGCGCCCAATGGGGGCTGCGGCGATCGTTCCAGAAGGAGCAGGTGGTGGATGACCTGACGGTTGAAGAGAACGTGCGGGTGGTGCTTGACCCGCTCCGCCTCAGCCGTGCCCAAACCGAGCAGGCGGTATCGGCGGCACTGGATTATACCGGTATTCTGGCGCAGCGACACGTGCGGGCTGAAAGCCTGAATGCTTTCGAGCGGCGCATGGTTGAGCTTGCGCGTTGCGTGGCCGGAAAACCGCGCCTCCTGCTGCTGGATGAGCCCGGTGCAGGTTTTGCCCAGAACGAGGTCGCCAAGCTGCGCGATGTGATCACGGGCATTGCAGACCACACTGGCGCAATGACACTGCTGATCGACCATGACGTTGACCTCATTCAAGCAACCTGCACCAAAACCATGGTTCTCGATTTTGGTGCACTGGTGATGTATGGGGAGACGGCTGCGGTGCTGAAAGATGATCGTGTCCGGGCGGTTTATCTGGGTGTGGAGGATGCCGCATGAGTCTGCTCCATATTCGCAATCTTAAAATCCGTCGTGGGGTAAAACTCGCTGTCGATGATCTCTCGCTGTCGCTGGAGCCGGGCAAGGTTACGGCCCTTCTTGGCCCCAATGGGGCAGGCAAAAGCTCGCTTGTCCTGGCGCTGGCGGGTGTTTTGCCAGTGGAGGGCGGGCATATCGAAATCGACGGTCGCCCATTGGTTGGCGCATCGCCCAATCTGGTGCGGGCCGCCGGTATTGCCGCTGTCCCGGAAGGGCATCGGGTTCTGGCGGGCCTCTCAGTAGACGACAATCTGCGGGCGGCGGGCCACGTCCATTCGAAGGTCGAGCTTGCCCGCGCTCTTGATGAAATCTACGCGATTTTTGGAGAACTTGCAGAGCGGAAATCCCAACGGGCTGGCTCAATGTCCGGCGGCCAGCAACAGATGCTGGCGCTTGGACAAGCGCTGATTTGCAGACCCAAATTCATTCTGGCCGACGAAATGTCGCTTGGACTGGCACCGTTGATTGTCAAACGCCTGATGGGCGTGGTGACACGGCTGGCGCAGGAGGGAACAGGCGTTTTGTTGATTGAGCAATTCACGGCTGTTGCGCTCAAGCTTGCCGATGTGGCCCATGTCATGTCACGCGGGCGTCTGGTCTACAGTGGTGATCCCGCCATTCTGGAGCGGGACCCGGAGATTTTGCACAAGGCCTATCTCGCTTGAGATTTTCCGCGCTCAGAGCTGAAACCAGGCGGTTTTCAGGTCTAAATATTTGTCCAGCGCATGCAGTGATTTATCGTGGCCATTGCCCGATTGCTTGACGCCACCCAGAGGCACTGTGTTGTCGGCCCCGCCATAGGTGTTGACATGCACGACACCAGCCTTGATGCCGCGCACCATTTTATGGGCGCGCGAAAGGTTGGATGTCCACACGGCAGAGGCAAGGCCATAATCTGTTGCATTGGCGATGTGCAGGGCCTCTGCTTCGGTCTCAAACGGGATGATGGCGAGAAGGGGGCCAAAAACCTCTTCTCGCGCAAGGGTCATGTCCGGCGTCACATCCAGCACGGTTGGCTGCATGTAAAACCCGCCGGTTTTTTCCAAAATCCGTCCGCCACCCGCTCTCAGTTGCGCCCCTTCCGCAAGGGCCTGTTTTGCAAAACCGAGATCCTTCTCAAGCTGAATTTCACTGGAGATGGCACCGGATTCTGTGCTCAACAACAGGGGGTCACCCACTTTAATCGATGTGGCAATCCGGGCGAGTTTTTCCGCAAATTCTTCATGAATGGATTTTTCCACCAGCAGGCGCGAACCCGCCACACAGACCTGTCCCGAATTTCTGAAAATGCCGAAAGCCGATGTTTTGGCGGCCTTGTCGAGGTCTGGTGCATCAGCAAACACGATATTGGGAGATTTGCCGCCAAGCTCAAGATAGACCCGTTTCAGGTTGGAGCGTGCCGAATATTCCAGCAGGCGACGGCCCACACCGCCGGAGCCGGTGAAGACCAGCACGTCGATATCCCCGTGCATGCCAATGGCTTCACCGGTGATTGCGCCGCGTCCGGTTACGACATTCAGCACACCCTCCGGCAAGCCTGCTTCCGCACAGAGGCTGGCGAGTTTCAGAAGATTCAGCGATGCACCCTCCGCCGGTTTCAACACCACGGAATTGCCTGCTGCCAAGGCGGGTGCGATCTTCCATGCACCAATCATCATCGGGAAATTCCACGGCACAATGGCCGCCACAACGCCAACAGGTTCGCGGTGAATCAGGCCCAACACGCCCTCGGCTGTGGGGGCAATTTCGCCATATATTTTATCGATCGCTTCGGCGTAATAGCGAAACGTGCCGCTGGCGCTGCCCGGTTCGGCTTTCAGTGCCATGCTGATTTCCGTACCGTTGTCGCGCACGCCCAGAACAGCCAGTTCCAGTGCATCGCGCTCGATCAGCTCGGCAATGCGCAGCAGCACTTTTTTGCGCTCGGCGGGCGCTGCTTTTGACCAATGTCCCTTGTCAAAGGCGGCGCGGGCTGCCTTGACGGCGCGATCAACATCTTGTGCGCCCGCATCGGCGATGGTCGTCAGCTTGCTGCCGTCGATGGGCGAGATCACGTCCATTGAGGCATCGCTCAGGGGAGCGTGCCAAGCGCCATTGATAAACAGCGACTGAGGTGGAATTTGAAGCGTCCGAAGCTGATTGATTTTATCCTGCATGTCATTCCTCGCAAATCACTGTTTTGCAAACCCCAATGGCAGGCGTGGTGCCTGCCATTGGGCGCGTTTTAATCCGCTACACATCCTGTCCAGCACCCAAACGGGCAAATCGGGCCGGATCAGTCGATTTCAACCGTGCGGCGCAGATCAACCCAATGATGGCAGCAATCAGCACAAGGCCCGGCAGGACCACCGCCAGCACACCGCTTGCACCAGCAATGCTGCCGAAATTGGTGGAAATATAGAAGACCAGCCACGCCAGAATGACGCCGGTGATGATGGGCAGAACCTTGGTGACCAGCAGATTGTTTTCAAGCCCGGGATTGCGGCTGAAGAAGGCGACAATCGAAAAGGCGGTGAAAGCCATCAGCAGAATAATGGCCAGCGTGCCAACATTGGTGAGCCATGAGAACATCGCCAGCACCGGGTCTTGTCCGGTGAGGGCAAACACCGCCACGACCAGCACGGTAATCACCGTCTGAATCACCGAGCCAACGTGCGGGCTCTGGAAAATCGGGTGCGTGGTGCCGACGGATTTGGGCAGGAGGCCTTCACGCCCGGCAACGTACATGTAACGGGCAACGCCATTGTGGAACGCCAGAACGCCCGCAAACAGGCTGGTGACGAACAGGATTTGCATGACCAGCGTGATCCATGTGCCGACATAGCGCTCGGCGAGAACAAACAGGAACGTGGTGGGATCGGCAAGGCCTTGCAGCTCCGGCACCAGCTTGTCCACGCCCGCACCATTGACCATCAGCCATGAGGTCAGCATGTAGAACAGGCCAATGATCAGCACCGAAATATAGGTCGCACGCGGAACGGTCTTGTGGGGTTCGCGCGCTTCTTCGCTGTAGATTGTGGTGGCCTCAAAACCGATGAAGGAGGCAAAACAAAACAGGATGCCGATGGCTGGCGAGCCGCTCATCAGGGCGCCCGGCGTAAACGGAACGGCAGACAGGCCACTGTCTCCACCCTTGATGAAAATCGCAGCATCAATGACCAGCACCACGAGATATTCAAGAATGACGAGAACCGTCAGCACTTTGGCCGAAAAATCCACTCGCCGATAGCCAAAAATCGCAACGATGGCCACGCCGAGATAGGTCCAGACCCACCAGGGCAGGGCAAGGCCGAAACCCGCAAACAGGCCGGAGGTTGCGGCACCAAACATGCCGAAGATGCCAATTTGCATGGCATTGTAAGCCAGAATGGCGATGAGCGCCGCAGCCCCGCCCATCATGCCGCCAAGGCCTTGCGCCGTATAGGCATAAAAGGCCCCGGCATTGCGGATATGGCGCGCCATGGCAACATAACCAACGGCAAACAGCACCAGAATGGCGGTGACCAGCAGAAATGTCAGCGGAATGCCAGCGCCATTGCCAAGCAACATCGACAGCGGAACACCGCCTGCCACCGCCGTCAGAGGTGCCGCTGCCGACACCACCAGAAAGGTCACGGCTCCGACGCCGAGACTGTTCTTGCGCAGCTGATTTTCCTCTGCACTTTTCGAGAGTTGATGATCCATTGTTTTAACGTTCCCCTTTTGGATTATCCGATTTTGCTCAGGACATTTTTGTCGCGGCGAGCAGCTTCCCAGTGTCAATCCGGATCGAAGGGCGGGTGATTTTTATCTTGTTCTGCGCCAATCGGAGTATTGGTTCAAATAATGAACCGTAACTTCAAATATAGACTTGCAAATAATATCCATACCTGTCAACTTAATTCGCATGTTAAGTAGATTTGAGCCTTTCAGAGAATCTGCTGACGCAACGAGGGAGAAACCGTGTGAGCACCGTCGGGAAAGCCTTGTCACTGCTGGAGAGCCTGTCGCTGCTGAACAAAGACGCGGGGCTTACGGATATTGCCCGCCTTAGCGAACTCGATAAGGCAACCACACGGCGTTTGCTTGTGGAGCTGGAAAAACACGGCTTTGTCGAGCAGGATCAGGAGAGCCGGAAATACCGGATTGGATCGGCCCCCGTGCGATTGGCCCGCATTCGCGAAGCGCGTTATCCATTTCTGCGCACGGCTATTCCCTTTGTCAAAGAGCTTGCGGAAGCGTCGCAAGAGACAGTGCATCTGTCGGAATTCACGGGTGGTCGTCTGGCGACAATTCACGTTGAAGATTCAACCCGTGCTCATCGCGTCATTGTCGAAATTGGCAGCTATCTGCCCTTTCATGCCACGGCTTCGGGCTTGGCCTATCTCGCTTTTTCTGATGCGCACCGGATTGATGCCGCTTTATCAAACCCGCTGGAATCCTTCACCGAGCATACGGTCACGGATGCGTCTGAGGTCCGAAAAATGCTGGCTGAAACGGTCGAGCGCGGATTTTCGATCTGCAAACAGGGGCTTGAAAGCGGTGTGGTCAGCACCGCGGCACCCATTCGTACACCAAGCGGCCAGCCGGTTGGTACCATTGCCATCGCCGCACCTCTGGTGCGTGCCAATATCAACACGCTCAACAGTTTAGGAGCATCGGTGGCCGAGGCCGCCAAACGCATTTCAGAAAAATATTACGGGTCCTAACGACCTTGGGGAACAGTAAAAACAACAAAGGGAACAGCTTGAATGAGTCTTCGAGCGTCATCAGCGATTGAAAAAAATCCAAATAGTCTCGTGCCGAATATTCTCGTCATTGGCACGGGCGATACCAAATCCGCCGAGCTTCAGTTTATGGCAGATATTATTCGCACGGCAGGCGGCGTACCCGTCATGGTCGATGTCAGCGTACTAGCGGACCCGCCCTATCAGCCAGACTATTCCAGACACGACATTGCCGCAGCCGCAGGCGTGTCCATTCAGGATATTATTGACAGCGGTGATGAACATTCGGCGATGGCGCTGATGTCGGAAGGGGCTGTTGCGCTGACCCGCAACCTCTGCGCAGCAGGCAAGGTGGACGGCATGATCGTTCTGGGCGGCTCCATGGGCACCGACCTTGCGCTTGATGTTGCGCTGGCAATGCCTCTGGGCCTGCCAAAATTTGTGGTGTCAACCATTGCCTATTCCCATCTTTTGCCGCCGGAGCGGATTGCGCCGGATTTGATGATGATTTTATGGGCCGGTGGCCTTTATGGACTGAACGGCATTTGCCGCGCTGTGCTGTCACAGGCCTGTGGTGCGGTGGTGGGGGCTGCGCGTGCAAGCGTGAAGCCTGCGGCAGACAAGCCGCTGATTGGCATCACCTCGCTTGGCTCGTCCTGCCTCAAATATATGAAACATCTGCGCCCCGAGCTTGAAAAGCGCGGCTATGACGTGGCGATCTTCCACTCGACAGGCATGGGTGGTCGTGCGTTTGAGGCGATTGCGGCGCAAAATGGCTTCTCTGCCGTTTTCGATTTCTGTGTTCAGGAAGTTGTCAATCACCAAAACGGCACGGTCGTCACGTCAGGCGCGGATCGTCTGGAAAACGCGGGTCGGTGCGGCATTCCGCAGCTGGTGGCACCCGGCGCCATGGATATGGTTGATCTCCCGGCCTGGCAACCTGTGCCCGCCGCTTTGGCGGATCGCCCTTACCATGCGCACAATCGGTTGCTTGGGTCTGTGACAACGTCGCATATTGGGCGACGGGAAACGGCGGCGCTGATTGGTGAAAAGCTCTCCCGTTCCACCGCGCCTGTTGCGTTTTTGCTGCCCTTGCACGGTGTGCAGGCATGGGATGAGGTGGGCGAGGCATTGCATGACCCGGAAGGGCTTGAGGCCTTCACGCAGGCCATGCGCCGCGCCATCCCCGATTCCGTGACGCTTCACGAGGTCGAAGCCCATATCAATTCCCCCGCATTTTCCGCTCACGCTCTCGCCGTCTTTGACGACTGGGTCGCGCAAGGCATTATTCCGGAAGGCAAACCATGACAGGCAATCGTGCACTGATCCTTGATTTCGGCGGGGTTGTAACCCGCACCTTGTTCGAAACCCACGACATTACCGAGCGGGCTTTGGGGCTTGAACCCGGCACGCTCAATTGGCGCGGCCCGTTCGATGCTGATAATGATGTCCTTTGGGCATCAATGCAAAAGCGCGAGATCACCGAGCGCGATTACTGGATGCAGCGGACCCGTGAAGTCGGCAAGCTTGTTGGTGAAGACTGGACCGACATGCAGACCTTCGTGCAGCGGGCACGTGGAGCAGAGGCCGAATTGGTGCTGCGCCCGGAAGCGCGCGACGCCATCACCCGCGCCAAAGCGGCGGGGCTGAAACTCGCCATCCTGTCGAACGAGCTTGATCTGTTTTACGGGGTCGAATTCCGCAAACGTTTCCCGCTGATTGATCTCTTCGATGTGATCGTGGATGCGACTTATACGAAGATCCTGAAGCCTGATCCACGCGCTTATGAGCAGGTGATCAGCGAGATCGGCCTGCCGCGCGACGCCTGCGTTTTCGTTGACGATCAGTTGAAGAACATTGAAGGCGCGCAAGCGGTCAATCTTCCTTGTGTCCATTTTGACGTTACACGCCCTGCGGACGGTTACGCCCGCGCCCTTTCCATGCTTGGACTTTGAGAGAAGAGGATATCGCCATGCGCGAGACAAATTTCCTGACTGAAAACAATGCCCGCCATGTCTGGCATCCGATGGCTCATCCGGCCGAAATGCTGGCGAACCCGCCGCGCATCATTGCATCGGCATCCGGTGTTGAAATCACCGATATTGATGGCAAAACGGTGCTGGATGGGGTTGGCGGACTTTGGAATGTCAATCTTGGTTATTCCTGTGATCCGATCAAAAAGGCCATCAGCGAACAGCTGGATGTGCTGCCCTATTATTCCGCCTTTCGCGGCACGACCAATCCGCCGTTGATCGAACTGTCCTTCGAGCTTGCAGAGTGGTTCAAGGAAGATGGTCTCAGCCGCTCCTTCTTCACGTCAGGCGGCTCGGATTCGGTGGAAACCTGCCTGCGGCTTGCCCGCCAATATCACAAGGTCAATGGTCAGCCGGAACGCACCAAGTTCTTCGCGCTCAAAAAAGGCTATCACGGCACCCATTTCGGTGGTGCTTCGGTCAACGGCAATAGCAATTTCCGCCGCAATTATGAACCGCTTTTGCCCGGTGTTTTCCATCTGGCGGCACCCTATGCCTATCGCAATCCGTTTGGCCTGAATGATCCGGCAGAGATCGCCGCCGCCATTGCCCGTCAATTCGAAGATGAGATTGCCTTTCAGGGAGCCGACACCATCGCGGCCTTGATTATGGAGCCGGTTCTGGGGGCTGGCGGCATCATTGTGCCGCATGAAACCTTCATGCCGATGATGCGCGCCATCTGCGACAAGCATGGTATTTTGCTGATTGCCGATGAGGTGATTACCGCGTTTGGCCGAACCGGAGCATGGACCGGATCACGTTTGTGGGGCGTCAAACCGGATATGATGTCCACCGCCAAAGCCATCACCAACGGCTATTTCCCCTTTGGGGTGGTGATGATTTCCGACAAGATTGCGGAAGTGTTTGAAGCCAACAAGAACAGCATTGGCTCGATTGGCCACGGCTATACCTATTCCGGCCATCCCGTTGGCGCTGCCGCCGCACTGGCGACGCTGAAGGAAACCAGACGTCTGGACGTTGCCGCCAATGCTGGCGCGCGGGGCGATGAGCTTTTGGCGGGCCTCAAGGAATTGCAGACACGCCACGCATTGATTGGCGATGTGCGCGGCAAAGGATTGATGTGCGCGTTGGAACTGGTGAGCGACCGTGAGCTGAAAACCGGAGCGCCGAAAGATGTCGTGCAAAAGGTGCAGGATGTCGCCTATGACGCAGGCGTGATGGTGCGCACCTCTGGCTCCAATGTCATCCTTTCGCCATCGCTGGTGATCACCGCTGAAGATGTCAATCGCATCCTGACAGCGCTTGATGCCGGATTAAGTGCAGCGGGAGGGAAATGAGGTGACGGATACACTGGCGTTGGCGAGCGACGCAGAGACCCTTTTGCCGTCATGACAAAAACGCAGAGCGTTTCCGTTTCGAACGGAAACGCTCTGCGCGGTAATTTTAATAACCGACCGTAAATCTCTGCTTGATGTGCTTCGGTGTTTCAATTTCATCGACAAGCGCGATGGCATAGTCTTCGAAGGAAATCCGGCTGCCTTCGTCGTTGGCCAGCAATGTATCCTTGCCGAGACGGAACGTGCCGGTGCGCTCGCCCGGTTCGAACATTGCCGATGGAGACAGGAAGGTCCAATCAAGATCGTCAACGGTCTTCAGCGTGTCGAGAAACTCGCCGCCTTTGGTTGCTTCTGGTTTGTAGGCCTCGGGGAATTGCGGCGTGCTCAACAGTGTCACACCGGGAGCAACCTCAAGGCTGCCAGCGCCGCCGACCACCAGATAGCGGCGAACGCCCGATGCCCGAACGGTCTCGATCAGCAGATCCGGGTCGCTGGCGGTAAAGTGTACGGAGCTGATAACGGCATCATGTCCCTTGAGGATGAGCGCAAGCCCGTCCTTGTCGTAGACATCGCCCTTGACCGCAGTGACGGATGGCAAGGATGCAATCTTTTCAAGATTGCGGGCAATCGCCGTCACCGTGTGACCGCGATCAACCAGCTCCTTCAAAATACGGGCTCCGGCATTGCCGGAGGCACCGATAAGAGCAATTTTAGCCATAAGATGATCCTCTCAATGGTTGGTGTGCAACGCTTGCATCACGCTTGATGGAGACGTGGGTATCAACCCCACTTCATTTCACCTTTTGCCACCTTTGCACCCAGTTCAAGCGACGATGCGTCTGCCAGATTCGGATACCGCTTGGTCATGGCTGCGATCAGCTCGGCGCTGTCCTTGGTGCGGCCCATTTCTTCTTCGAAAGCAACCAGATAGTCGCGGGTAAACTTGACGGCATCGAGACCTTGTGGCGCACCTTCAACCTGATGGCCGGGAACGACGATTTTGGGTGCGCGGGCAATGATGCCGTCAAGCGCCTTGATCCACGCCGCACGAAGCGCAACGGTTGCCGTATCGGCGACCCAGACGTGGTTGCCGGAATCGACCAAAACGCCGCCGAACACGGCTTCAAGCGATGGCACAGAGAGATAGCGACGGTCATGCATATCCGGCACTTCAATGATGTCGATTGCATTGCCTTCGAGATCAAGCGAGGTGGCGTCGGAGGCTTGTGGGATTACCACGTCGGCCAGCGTCTGCGGGCCATTCTCCTTGAGCTGCGGTCCCCAAACCTTCAATTTTGCCTCGACATTGGCCTTGATGGCCTCAACGGTGGCTGGCTTGGCAATGACCTTCGCATCGGGAAAGGCTGTAACAATCGGGCGCAGGCTGAAATAATAGTCGGGATCGTTGCAGCTGATATAGATCGTGGTCAGGCGCTTGCCGGTTGCCTTGATGGCGTCAGCAACCGTTTTGCCATCGGCAAGGGTAAAGCCGCCATCGACAAGGATTGCATCTTTCTTGCCCGTGAGCAGCACAGGTGTGCGGCGAAAGCCTGCTTCATTGGCCTGAAAGAATGTCCATGCCAGCGGGCTGCCAGCCGCACGGGCCAAGGTCAGGGGCAGAGCGGCGGCAACGCCAGCAGCGGCGGCAAGTTTGAAGGTTTCGCGGCGCGTGATCATTGGAAAGTCCCTCGATGGTGAATTACTGTGCATCACTATCTCAGGTCTTGAATCGTCAATAAATATCATTCAATCATACAGACTGTATGATTGAATGAGACAATAATGAGTGACCTGCTGAATCTCAATCGGCTGATCTTCTTTACAGCTGTTGTCGAGGCGGGGTCTTTTACCGCAGCGGCGGATCGCATGGGTGTGGCCAAGGCCGTTGTCAGCCACCAGATCGCCCGGCTTGAGGAAGAACTGGGCGTGACGTTGCTGATGCGCACGACCCGCAGGCTGCATGCCACAGAGGATGGCAAGCTGTTTTATCAGCGCTGCGTGCTGATTTTGCGCGAGGCCGAAGCCGCCTATGGAGAAATGTCGCTGCGCAATGCAGAGCCATCGGGAACGCTGACACTGACCGCCCCGCTCGACTATGGGGCAGCCGTTGTGGCTCCGACAATTGCCGAGTATCGAAAAGCCAATCCTCAAATGCATGTTGATGTCATCTTTGATGACAGCGTCAGTGATTTGATTGCTGAAAAAATCGATCTGTCCATTCGGGTCGGGTGGTTGTCGGATTCCAGCCATCAGGCCCGGCGGCTTGGCACATTTGAACAAATTCTCGTCGCAACACCCGCCGTTGCCAGCGGTATTGCTGCGAATCTTGCGCCTGCGGATGTCGCACACCTTCCCTGGATTGCCAACAGAGCTTTGAGAAATGCCCTTCGCTGGACCTTCTCTCGTGGCAAGGAGGAGACGGTGACAGTAGAAGCCCAACCTACTGTGACCACGGATAAAACACCGACGGCCTATGCCTGCATGGCGGCTGGTGTCGGCGTTGCCGTGTTTCCCGATTATATGGTTGAGGCCGATGTGCGGGCCGGGAAACTGGTGCACCGGCACTGTAAACTTAACGCTTCGAAGGCAGGGTTTTGGATTATGTCTTTGGTTCAGGCGACGCGCAGGCGTGCGATCTGGTGCCATTTTTCCATGGCTATTGCTCGAAGCTCGCGATAATGGCTGGATGGGATGTCGTGGCGGGGAATATGAAAGAGATTGGCGATCGGGTCGTGGATTGAAACGAAGCGTTGCAGGTGCCTCGCTGACTTGAAACGCTTCATGATCCGCTCTCGCATTCGGATCGATTGATGGGAGTTTTCTGCCCGGTTGTTTAGGCCCTTGTGCGAGCGATGTTCGACGCCGGGCATGATATTGCGCTTTGCGGCGGCATAGGACCGAAGTTTGTCGGTGATCATCACACGGGGTAAACGACCTTGCCCTTTCAGAAGCTTTCGCATCAAACGCTTTGCAGCCTTGGTATTTCGGCGGCTCTGGACCAACACGTCAAGTACGAAGCCGCCCTGATCGACGGCGCGCCAAAGCCAATGTTTCTTGCCGGCGATCGTGATGACAACTTCATCGAGGTGCCATTTGTCGCCGAACCTGCCGGTCGATCGCTTCCGGATATCATTTGCAAAGTGCCTGCCGAATTTCTCAGCCCAGAGCCGCACCGTCTGGTGAGAAACGATGACGCCACGCGCGGCCAGCATATCCTCGACCATTCGCAGACTGAGCGGAAACCGGAAATAGAGCCAAACGGCGTGGGCAATCACGTCAGCTGGAAATCGGTGGCGACGATAAAGAGGATCACGGGCAAGTCTGGTCATACCGCCAGATCCCACATTTTGCTCGACGCCCGGTTAACGTTACGGTGCCAGCGAATGGAGGAAGCGACGATGGATGTCATCCGGCACGTCATCGGCGAGGTTACCGAACAGGAAAAATCACTTCTGGCAACGCGGCAATCAAGGGTCGAGACTGACGAGACGCTCATCCGTGTTGTCGCCGTCCTTGTTGGATTGGCCTCCTTCCTGACCCGGGCCGGCATTGAGCTCTATCTTGCTCGGCGCGTTAAGCATCAGGATCAATAAGCGGGTCAGAAATAACGCCGCCTAGTTCCAGGGCTGCAGGAGTTACTGCAGCCAGTGCCATTACGGCCTTAGGCGGCGGCGATGACCCAGGTTTAAAAGCGCCAGGCACTGAATAACAGATTTTCTGTGCCGTGTGGTCAACCAGAGATCTTCCGTATGCCTGCCTGCAAACTGCTTCTATCCCACAGCCGGGCTGTATTGAAGGTACTGTAACGTTAGCCGATACCGGTCAAAAATCTAGCCTGCGGTTCTCGCTTATGCGGCCTGTATGCGGTCGGCGGGCGTGTGATTTCTTTCCACACTTTCATGACTTTTGTTCTCAAGTCGTGGTGATTGTCGGACGTAAAATCGTGGCATAGAATGTTAAAAATATTGGCTATCCGCGCAATCAATGGCGCAGTGGAAGGCTGCGACAGGTGCAGATGCCTGAGTTCAACTGCAAGTCCTTCGCCGGATTCAGTCAAACAACGTGAGATCACCCGGTATTTTTATAAGGAATCCTGATGCCTTATCCGCCAGCCATGCGCTTCCTTGCCGCATTGATTTCTTTTCTCACAGTGTTCAGCGAAGCGAATGCCGCAGAAGGCGCGTGGAAAAAGCATGTCTTCGATTTCAACAACTCAAGCCTGAATTTTGAAACAGACGTGCCAGGTGATGCAACGGTCGAGACCGTGACAATGGAGGACGCGGAGCCCGGTTCAATCGGCAGGGTGAAGATTGTCGGAAAGGTAACGCCCGGTACTGATGGCCAGCAGGTCGAGACGACCATCGTGGCCTATGACCTGCGTAGTCCACCGGCGGCACTGCGGATATGTAAGTTCGAGACAGAGCTTGACGGTTACACACCTCGTTCCACATTTACCTCCCAAGACCTGACTGAAGCAAACGTCTTTGCTACACAGAGCGACAACGGCAAGCCGAAGGGAGCTATCCTGAGTCACTGTTTTGCGAGAGGGACGAATGCGCTGGCAATCCACTTTGTCGTGAAGGTCTCTGGTGAACCGACCCAGGACGCAGCCAAAAAGGCTTTGAGTGAGCTCGACGGCTATTCAATTGCTTTTCTCAGAAATCTACAGTTCTCCGACGGCAAACAGGCAAATTTCGGTGACAGCATGCAATCGGTGCCCTTGAGTATTGGCGAACGTAAGATCGACCTTCAAATCCCGACCGGTTGGGAAATCCCAATCAACGACTTTCGAGGACCATTACCGGCTGAACTGCACATGATCCGTCGTAGCGGTGATCAGGATGTCGGCCTCATCTGGCTTTTCGTACAGCCGATGACGGAAAAGCCAGATATGGAAAAGACAGGTGCCGAAATCATCCGAAACTACTTCGTTAAGCAGACATCGGACGTCGACGCGCCGGTACTTCTCGGAACCAACGAAAACTCTACGCTTTCAGAACAGGGGCTTACCAATCGAGAGTTCCGCTTTTCCGTCAAAACCTTGAAGGGCGAGGATATCGGAGTCATCGATGCGACCGCAGTGTGGAAGGACAACCAGTTGGCCGTGATCGCCGAATGGTCGACTTGGGGGCAGACTGCGCGCCGTAACGAATTCTTCTCCCGTCTTCCTGGTATGACGGCATACGATCTCGTACGTTCGGCAGTCCTCGGGGTTGCGCTCTGATCAGGGAAGTTCTGCGACGCTGATCACGGACATCAATTCAGATATGCCGGGCGGATCACCGGCCAGGTAAGTCAGAACGCCTATGACAACGCGACAGGGCATTGTCTGCTCGTTCGGCAAGATTCGAAGCTTTCGGTTGGTGTGACAGCAAGGTGTCCTTCGGACAGAAACGTGTTCTTGTCGTGTAGACCCACATCATCTTCCCTGTGAAACGGCGTCGGAGGTTAACCCCTGCGATCTGTTCCGTAAGGCTCTGATTAATTGAGATGACATGGAAATCGGATGGTGTCTCGATCGCAGCCTACGATGACCCTGCTCGCGTTGCGGTTTTGCAATTTAAGTCCGGTGCTTACTGCCTATCGAACCAGGTCAACCTTTGATGCTGTTTCACACCAATGCGTCATCTGTGTTTTACGGGTTGAAAATGCCGAAGATTGTTGGTGAGCCGTTATAACATGGTGCGCCACGCTATGATTCGATCACTAAATGTAGTCGCGCTGCACACCTAAAATCACGTCCATGAAGCGGCTTTTGCGCTCTTGAAGGACGGTATCGGAACTCAATTGAGGCTCTATACGACTTGCCTGCCATAAACCAAGCGCCGAGGGTACAGCCAACGCTTGTTTGGCTATATCTTTTATAGAGGTCTTTCGAGGCGCACGTGCCTGCTCAAGAACCGCCGTCTCGACGACGCGGCTATTTGGATTGTCCAGTACCGTTTTATTGTCACTAAATCTCATGCCCCAGAAGAAATCGTCCTTCATCGTCGCTTCGGCACGGGTTGAGATGGCGACGCGCCTTGGCCTATAGGTAAGTCCAAGAGTGGATGCCCAGTCGTTCCATTTGAAGCTGTTGATTGCCCGCGAGGTTGAGACGGGGATCCAGGGAACCCGGAAGGCATCCGCCAGAATTGCACCGTGCATGGACTCGGCCACAATCAGTTCCGACTGTGCGATCATACGTATAACGGCTTTGGCTTCGCCGCATGGGTCGATATAGGTCAGGCCGACCTGTGAACTTATGGTTTTCCAGATGCCGGAAACAGCTGACTCCCAATGTGGAACGAAGCTCTTTTTATACAGCTTCGGTAATTTTCCAAATTCAGGCATATCCGGCACCATAACGGCAGGATCGACTATTCCCATATCCGTCGGCAGCATGAGTTTTTCGGCTGTTAATGGCCCGCGCACGCAACGTATGTCCCATTGCGCTCTATCGCTCATATCCGGCAGGCTACCATAGCCAAAGCCGCTGCCAATAACCAGCTTGCGGCCCGTAGGGGGAAGCAGCGCACCGTTGAGAACCGTTCCGACTCCAACCAGAAGCAAGTCGTCATCGACCTCTCTAAAGCCGGGGAGCAGGAAATCCCAAAGCCAGAGATTGAGGTCATCTCCAAAATTGCCGTTCGCACATTCCCAGTAAAAAGCTTTCATAGACTTTCTGCATTCATTATAGTTGTTCCTGGATGGGGCTGGTTTGATCTGAAGCACGAACGGCCTCAGTCGAACGCGATGGCCTTAACTTGCTCACCGTCAGAGATATCAAGGTCAATAGCAATTTTGGATCTTTCACAACCCATTGTGCCAGAAGTCCAAGCTGCGGCATTTGCCCGCGTTTGATCCTTCCCACCTGACTCCATAAAGCATGGCGCCGCACGGTTTCCTTGCTGTCACGAATTGCTGTGAGGAGAGCTGAGCGTTTTGCAAATTTTTCCACCAGTATGTTCTGAGCCAGACACATGTCGAATTGCTGTTTAAGGTAGACAGGGGAAGATGCGTCAATACTGTGGAAAATATTCATTCCCTCTCCGCGCTGCGCACCGTCTGCGCCGCAGAGTGCGACTCGCTTTGCGGCAAGCACGCAATCACTGAAAAACAGCACATCTTCTGCAGCCAGCCTCAAATGTGCCTCGAATTGAACCTTTGCAGCAAGCGAGCGACCAATAACCATGGTTGATAGGTGCAAAAACTGGCTGAGATAGAGAAACTCTCCCTGTTTGAACATGAGCCCCGCCATGTCTGGGACTTCCAGAACGAGCGGCGTGTCCTGAAGACGTTGTACTTTCTCGCGCTGCTCCAGTCCCTGAATACTAAAATGAAATTCGAAACCCTCACCACCGCTGATCGAAGCCCAATAGCAATCTGCTTCAAAGCGCTGCATCGTCGCGATCGCGTTTTTGAGATGGTCTTCATGCCAAGTATCATCAGAATCGAGAAAGGCAATATACTGGCTATTGTCGCCGATATGGGTAAGGCCAGTGTTGCGAGCGCCCCCAGGTCCGCTATTTTTTTGATGAATAACCCGGATTCGGTCTCGTTGGGATTGGCTCAGTGGTGCGAGTTCCTCCATAATCGGGTGGGGGGATGCATCGTCAACAATGACAATTTCAAAATTTTGATAGGACTGAGCAAAAACTGACGATAGTCCTCTGCGTAATATCCCATCAATTTTCTGGTAAAATGGAATAATAACTGTAAAATTTGACATATTTGACCCCCGTCAGTATGTTTCGATTTGAAGCGTCTCAATTCAAAAAATCACCAAACTAATGGTGAAATGGACATGCGTCAGGGACTCAAAATTATAAAATATTGATATTGCAATTTTTTGTATAAAATATTAAATACTACAATGCGTGACGTGCACTATAGATAATATTTAACGGATATTTATATGTGAACCATAATATTAATTAATAAGCAGCGGTATTTTTATTGTCAATAATAAATTTATTATATTTTAAGTTATTTTAAGATGGGAAAAATGCTGGGGCCTCACGTATTTTACCGCTCGTAAAATGTTCTGCCGAAATATGTGGCGCCAGCTTGATAGCGTTTGCGAAGGGCGAGCGGTCCGGGGAGGGTAGCGTCGCCTTAAGTTCCAATCGGCGAGTTGAAATCCACGGCATTGATTTCATGCAACATTCGAAAACGTAATTTCACGCCAGACGGCAAGGCAAGATCCAGTCCATCTGGTCGTGGATAGTCCGGGCCTGAAGGTCTTTGGTGATGGCGAATGGCTGGAAAACAAGCACAAAATCAAAGTAAAGCGGAAGAGATGGCGCACGCTTCACCTTGGTCTCGATCTTGTCAGCGGAGAAATCATCTGCTCGGAACTGACCACGGATGATGTCGGTGACCCCACCCTTCTAAGAAGGCCGCCGTGCCGTCGCAGGTGCAGGCTGCCCCGCAAACGGGCGGACACGCCAAAATCTCTGCGTTTAAAGGGCCTATTGGTGGTCGGCTTCAAATCGTTTCGTTGTTACTCAAAAATTCGGTCATTCGAGGCATCCACTCTTCTAAAAAACCTATGCCCCATTTATGATTTTTCCGACTATACAATATCATTCTTCACAATCATCCTCCCGAATGAATTATGAATTTTACCCCACCGTCGAGCAGTACATGCGGGTAAAATATTATCGGGAGATTGCCCATGTCCTCCAAAAAATTGTCAGAATATTTGTCCGATGAAAATTTGTACTATGTCCCCGAAATATTTGACTGCATGTCAACGAAAGCCGCCGAAATAAACGGCTTCAAAATGGTAATGATATCCAGCAGTGACTTCTCCTGTGCTTACACCGGCATTCCCGACCTCAAGCTTCTGACGGTTGACGAATATGCTGGCATGGCGGAGCGCATTACCAATATGACGGACATGCCCCTGTTCATTGATGCCGATGAGGGGTTTGGGCGCCCGTTGCAGACATTTCAAGGATGTCGGCGGCTGGCCAAGGCGGGTGCGCAGGCAATTTTGATCACGGATCTTGCCGCCAATGGCAGGCCGGGATTGTTGCCGATTGAAGAGGCCGTCTACCGGTTCCGCGCTGCCAAGGATGGGCTTGCGGGGACGGATTGCTTGCTATTGGCCCGCTGCGACCACAGCGTTGATAACGACTTTGACGAATTTGTAGAGCGCTGCAATCGTTACCTCGAAGTGGGTGCGGACATCATCTGCCCGCTGGAGCTAAATCGCTCGCAAAAATATGGCAGCAAGATTGCCGCAGCCAAGAAGGTGGCCGAACATGTCAAAGCGCCCTTCTGGTATCCCAATATGGAAAAGGAAAAGGCTGAAGAGATCGCTAGCCTGCGGGAGTACGGCTATAAATTTGCCGGCGTCCATTATGCCTTTCGCGCGGCTATGCTGGCTATTCTGGACGCTGGTCGGCACGTGTTTGAGAGCGGTACAAACGAGTATATCGCAACGGCGCATGATCACACGGGCTACAAGTTTCATTATTCGCCGATGAGTGCGTTTTTCAGGGGTGGCGAGTGGGTCGATAGGGAGCGCCAATACGTGTCAAACCCTGACGAGGCTTTGGCCGTGCGCCTTGAAAAACACTTCACGGGTCCGACTGACAAATTCTGACGAGATGACAGCGCCTTCGGCCAAGTAAAGACCTCCGGCGAAGCCGTTACAGGCTTCCTCCCTTCAATGAAGCGGGATTGAAGGCCGCTCTTGCATGCCCAAACGCCTGCAAACAGGCGCAAAAAGCCCCCCGTTGAAGGTGGCAAGACAGAGCATTTTTACAGTTCGATAAAAAGCCAAAATGCCGCAATCGCAATCAAAAAAAACGGGGAACGAGATCGCAATGAAAACGGCTATCAAACGCAGAAACTTTATCAAAACGGGCGCATCGCTGGCCGCATTCGGCCTGTTGGGTGATTTCGCAAACCACGCAATGGCGAAAAGTGTCGAGGGGGGCATATTAAAAATCGGCACCAGCAATGAGTTGAATTACAACATGCTGTGCTTCGCAATGACGGGTGGGCCGTATGACTATGTCTATTCCTGGCCCATTTATGAATCGCTTTTCAAGCCAAACGCGAATGGCACGATTGATCCCTGGCTGGCGGAATCGGTGGAAAGTGATGCCAAAGCGCTCACCTACACGCTCCATATCCGGCGTGGCGTAACATTTTCCGATGGATCGGTGCTGAATGCCGCTGTGGTGAAATGGAATCTTGATCATTATTTGAAAGTCGGAGCAAAACGTGTCGCCTTGCTCGGTTCCATCACCTCGGTCGATGTGGTGGACGAATATACGGTACGCCTCGTGCTCTCAAAATGGAGTTCCTTCATTCCCGCCGCTCTGTCGCGTGAGTGCGGCTATATGTTTTCACAACAGCACTATGAAAAATACGGCGATGACTATTGCCAGCAGAACCCGGTTGGAACCGGCCCCTTCGTGTTGAAGGAATGGGTGCGCGATGTCAGCAAGTCATTCGTGCGCAATGAACACTATTGGGGTGGCAAGGTTCTTCTCGAGGCCGTCCAATATACGATTTACAATGACTCGCTAGTGGGTCAGGCAGCCCTGATGTCGGATGAAATCGACGTGATGATTGGCCTGGGCCTGAATGGTGTCAAAACGCTCGCAGCCAATGGTTTCGATGCCCCGATTGAGCCGTTGCAAGACCATGCTTCGCTGCTCGTGTTCAACTCCCTCAACACCAGCAATGACGATCCGATGGGCAATCTGTTGGTGCGCCAGGCCATCAGCCATGCCATCAACAGAAAATCGATCATAGAGGCTGCGTTCCTGGGCTATGCCGATATTGCCAGCCAGTTTGGCATTGGCAGCCACTTCGTCAACAAGGACATTGTCGGTTACGATTACAATGTTGCCAAGGCGAAAGAGCTGCTTGCCAAAGCGGGCTTTCCTCAAGGGTTTTCGACGAAAATTCAGGCGGCTGCCAGCGACACCAACAAGATTGTTCTGCAAATCATGCAGGCTGACCTGGCCAAAGTGGGCATACAAGCCAAAATCGAACTGCTAACGGGGGCCGCCTCCAACAAGGCGGAAACCGGTTGGGGAAGCGGCATGTGGTATCACACATCCAGCGTCTATGTGGATGTGGCCATGCAAATGTCCAGCATGTTTCCAAAAGGTCTCAGCGGCGGGGTTCTTGGCCTCACCACCATGCTGCGCCCCGATGATGTCAGTGATGCGCTCGCACGGGCCGTATCATCCACCTCGGATGCGGAATCGGTCAAAGCGGTTGGTGAAGCCAACAAGATGATGATCGACACCTACGCGCTCTACGTGCCGATTGCACAATACTCGACGATTTACGTTCTGAGCAAGCGCGTCAAGGGATCAGGTATCGGCGCGACGTTCTTCTCCGTCGCCTCCCTCTCCACCGCGTATCTCGACACGTGATCACCTATCTCTTGAAACGGCTGGCTGTTGCTGGCTTCCTGATGCTGCTGGTATCCGCGCTGGTCTTTTTGCTGATGCGCGGATTACCAGGCGATCCTGCGCTGATCGCACTCGGCGATTCCGCATCAGCAGATGCCATTGAGGCCTATCGCAACCGCATGGGGCTCAACGATCCCTTGATTGTACAGTATGTTCATTGGATCACGGGCATCTTGCTGCGGTGGGATTTCGGCAAATCTGTGCTGAACGAGCAGAATGTCTCGCTCATGATCAGCCAAAGGCTGCCCAATACGCTGACGATTGGCATTCCCTCGATCGTTCTGGGAATCCTTCTGGGCCTGCCGATCGGCATTTTGAGCGCAATTACCAGAGGGACATGGATCGACCAGACCTTCACCCTGATCGTGAACGCTTTTTTGGGAACGCCGCGGTTTCTGGTGGCGATTTTTGGCGTCTTCATTCTCGCCTTCAAGCTCAGGCTCATTCCGCTTCAGGGCTACACCCCGCCGTGGGTGGATTTGGCAGCCTATGCGCACAAGGCTATATGGCCTGTCTTTATCAACAGCATTTATATTTTCGCGGTTCTGGCGCGCTACACCCGCTCCAACCTGCTTGAGGTGATGACACAGGACTATATCCGAACGGCGCGCGCCAACGGCCTGTCCGAGACGCGGGTTATTTTCCGCCACGCCCTGAAAAACGGCCTGATCCCGGTTGTGACCATCATCGGATTGCAGATGCCGCAAATTATTGCAGGTGCTGTGATTATCGAGTCCATCTTCAACATCCCCGGCGTGGGGCAACTGGTGCTCAATGGCGTTTTAAACCGGGATTATCTCGTTGTGCAGGCGGCGGTGCTGGTTATTTCCATGGCGACGATCGCGTCCAACCTGATCGTGGACCTGACCTATGTCCTGATCGATCCGCGCATAAAGAGAATGTCATGGTGATGCCGATATGATGAAAACAAGCGCAACCGTAAATGAGCCTATCCAACGCAGCGCTGGCAGAATGCTGGCGGGCCGTCTTTTCGCCCGTGGTTTGATCGTTCAGGTCTGCTTTGCCATTCTTGTCCTGTTTGGGCTTTTGGCCCTGTTCGCCGATCTTGTCGCGCCGTATGACCCGAACGCGCAGGATCTCGTGGCAGCGCTGCACACGCCTTCTGCGGCCCATTGGCTGGGGCAAGACAGTCTCGGCCGCGATGTGTTGAGCCGCATCATCTATGGCGGGCGTATTTCCATGGCCGTCAGTGTCATGGCAGGCATTCTGGCCGCCATTGCAGGCATTGGTTTTGGCCTTTACGCGGGCTATGCGGGTGGCAAAACCGGCCGTTTTATCATGGGCTGTACAGATGTGTTGCTCAGCGTGCCCAATCTGGTTTTTTCTCTCATCCTTGTGGCCATTCTTGGCAGCGGGGTTTTGAGCGTTGTGCTTGCCATTGGTATTGGATTCATCCCCACCTACATCCGCATGGTCAATGGGTTGGTCTTATCGTTGCGCGAGCACGATTATATTCTGGCTGCCCGCCTGATAGGCCAAAAGCCACATTCCATTCTTCTGCGGCATCTGTTGCCCAATAGTTTTCCAACCTTGATTGTGCTGTTTACCATCAATCTGGGCAATGGCGTGCTGACGGAATCGACCCTCAGCTACCTTGGTGTCGGCATAGGTCCGCCAACGGCATCGTGGGGCAGCATGGTGTCGGATGTTTATCCTTATCTCATGGGTGCCCCATGGCTGGTCGTTAGCCCTGCACTTTGCATCATCCTGGTGATTATTGCCTTCAATGTGGTGGGTGACAGCCTGCGCGATGCGCTTGATCCTCGCTTAAAGGGGAAATTGTGATGACCCAGGCCCCACATTTGCTGGAGGTGAAAAACCTCAGAACATCCTTCTTCACCGAGGACGGTGAAGTGAAAGCCGTCAATGATGTTTCCTATCACCTTGATCAGGGGGAAGTGATTGCCATTGTTGGAGAAAGCGGCTGTGGAAAGTCTATCACCCAGCTTTCTGTGATCCAGCTTGTTCAGTCTCCTCCCGGCAAAATACTGGGTGGAGAGGTCATTTTCGACGGACAGTCCCTGCTGGAATACAAGCCGAAGTCCAAGGAAATGCGTGCCGTGCGCGGGGCGGGAATTGCCATGATTTTCCAGGAACCCATGACATCCCTGAACCCTGTCCTCACCGTTGGCCAGCAGCTATCAGAGGTGATCATGGTTCATGCCCGTGTGAGCAAGAAACAAGCGTGGCAACGTGGCATCAAGGCGCTTGAGGCCGTAGGCATTCCCGATCCTGCGGCGCGCATGAAAAACTATCCTTTTGAGATGAGCGGCGGCATGCGGCAACGTGTGATGATCGCGACTGCCGTTGCCTGCAATTCCAAGGTGTTGATTGCGGATGAGCCGACAACGGCGCTGGACGTGACCACGCAAGCACAAGTGATGGAACTGTTGCTGGATCTGGTCAACAGCCACCGAAAATCGCTGATCATCATTACCCATAATCTCGGGTTGGTGTCGCGTTATGCCAAGCGGGTTTATGTGATGTATGCCGGAAAGATTGTTGAATCCGGCACAACCGAACAATTGCTTACCGCGCCGAAACATCCCTATACCCAAGGGCTTCTCAACTCGATGCCAAAACTGGAAGGCAACAAGAATGATGATCTTGTTCCCATTCAGGGCGCTCCTCCACGGTTGAACGGCCTGCCGGATCAATGCGCGTTTTTGCCCAGATGCCCGGCCGCGCAAAGCCGATGTACTGACAGTCCTTTTCCGCCCCTGCGAACAGTCGGAGCGCAAGGCCATACTGCGGCTTGCTATCTTGCTGAAATGGATGCAGGCGCCCTGATTACCGGAGTGCGGACATGAAAGAGCACGTGATGCCGGATGATCCGCTGCTTGTGGTGGAAAACCTTCGAAAATATTTTCCAATCCGCCAAGGCTTTACCCGTGAAAAAATCGGTGACATCAAGGCGGTTGATGATGTGTCGTTCAGCATCCATAAAGGGCAAACCTTTGGTCTTGTTGGCGAAAGTGGCTGCGGCAAGACCACCACGGGCAAAAGCGTGCTGGGCATCAACAATCCGGTCGAAGGCAAGATCCTGTATAAAGGACGGGATCTCGCGCGGTTGAGCGAGCGTGAATTCCAACCTTATCGCCGTGAATTGCAACTCATTTTCCAAGACCCTTATGGCTCACTCGACCCTCGGCAATCGGCAGCATCCATTCTTGAAGAAGCCATTCAATCCGGTGGAGAGGGCCTTGGGGGAGAAGGATTGCGCGCAAGAGTCCATGACCTTCTGGACATCGTTGAACTCGGGAACGCCATGGGACGGCGCTATCCACATGAAATGAGCGGCGGGCAAAGGCAACGTCTTGGCATAGCCCGCGCACTGGCCTGTAAGCCGGAACTGATTGTCTGCGACGAGCCGGTTTCGGCACTTGATGTGTCCATTCAGGCGCAGATTATCAATCTGTTCAAATCGATCCAGAAAGAGCTTGGCATAACCTACCTGTTTGTCGCCCATGATCTGGCGGTGGTCAGGCATATCAGCCACCATATCGGCGTCATGTATTTGGGACGTCTGATGGAAGTGACGGATGCCGAGAAACTCTATTCGGATGCTCGCCATCCCTATACCAAGGCGTTGTTATCGGCCATTCCGATTACCGATTATTATGCCGAGCAAAAGCGTGAACGGATCGTGCTTCGCGGTGAAGTGCCAAGCCCTATGAACAAGCCCTCCGGCTGTCCGTTTCATCCTCGATGCGCGCAGGCGACAGCCGAATGCAAGGAAATCGTCCCCGAGTTACGCAGCGTTGGCCAAAACCACACAGCAGCTTGCCATCATGTCTAGCAGAACTGCATAATCAACATAAACGGTCTCAGACATGGCACACGGTGCCATCATGTGCACAGCAGAGGACAGATATCGTGCTTGATACGCTCACAATGCCGCCACCAGACAAGATTCTCGCCTTGATGCCGATCTTTCGGCAGGATAGCCGCAGTCACAAGCTTGATCTCGGTGTTGGCGTCTATCGTGATGCATCGGGTATAACCCCTGTGCTGCGGGCTGTCCGAGAGGCTGAAGCACGGATTTTGCGAGACCAGACCACCAAGGCTTATATCGGACCCGCTGGTGATGCGGTCTATTGCGATCTCATGACAAAACTCGTCTTTGGAGATCACGCACCATATGAGCGCATCCGTGCCATACAGACACCGGGCGGGGCTGGCGCGCTGGCGGTCATCTGTGGCCTGATTGCCAAGTCTGCGCCAAACGCAACCCTGCTTGTTCCCGATCCAACATGGGTCAATCACCTGTCAATCATCGAGGATAATGGTTTGGCGGTGAAGAGCTGGCCCTATCTTGACCCCACCACGGGCGGAGTTGATTTCGAGGCGTTGAAGCAGGTCGTTTGCTCGGCAAAAGCGGGTGACGTGATGTTGCTGCATGGTTGCTGTCATAACCCCACCGGCACCGATCTCAATCAGGCGCAATGGCGTGAACTCGGGATGCTGTTGGTTGATAAGGGCGTGGTGCCGTTTATTGATATTGCCTACCAGGGTTTCGGTGATGGCCTTGATGAGGATGCTTTTGGCGTGCGATATCTCGCCACCACCGTTCCCGAAATGCTGGTTGCCTCGTCATGCTCCAAGAATTTCGGGATCTATCGTGAGCGTACGGGCGTGGCTTTTGTTATGGGCCAGACATCGAAGCAGGCTGAAATTGCAGCCGCCCAGATGGTTGTCAGGGCCCGTATTGCCTATTCCATGCCCCCGGATCATGGCTCCAGAATTGTCGGCACCATCCTCCGGGACGCGGATATGTCGGCAGACTGGCGGGCAGAACTGGAAGATATGCGTAACACTATCATCAGCCTGCGTCAGGCGCTTGCCAAGGCGTTCCAGCTTCGAAGCCAGGGCAACCACTATGATTTCCTCACCGCCAACAAGGGTATGTTTTCAAAGCTGGGCGTGACACCGCAACAGGTTGAGCGATTGCGTAACGAGTTTGCAATTTACATGGTTGAGGACAGCCGCATCAACATTGCAGGATTGCGCCACGAGCAGATCGACAGTTTTGTCGAAGCGGTGGTGTGCGTCACACGCTGAAATGCCTGGTGCATAGGCCCTTAATGCAATTTCTTGCCAAACACCTCCACCAGCGTTTTCATCACGGCGCGCTCAGCGCCGGATAGCTCCCGATCAGCGGAAAAAATGATGGAAAGCGTGCCGGAGATTTCCTCCTGATTGATCTTCACCGCCACCAGACGCCCGGTTTCGAGGTCTTTTTGAACCGAAGAGGCCGGCAGAATCGTGCATAGGCTGGCGCGGCGAACCATGGCGATGGCCAGTGCAAGAGAGCCGACTTCGATCTTCGAATGCGGCTCCAGATTACGTGCGTGAGTGGCGGCAGCAAAACTCTGGTGAATGCTGAGATGGCGCGCGCCCAGCACAAGAGGCAGTTCGCAAACTTCGGCCAGACTGATCTCACCGCGCCCGCCAAAATTAAATCGCGGATTGGCAACCACCGACAACGGCTCGCTGGGACCAAGCAGCACGCGTGGAAACTGAGGCTGCACCACCCCGACAATGGCAAGATTCAGCTCACCAGAACGAACTTTGTCGTGCAGGACCGTGTTTGACGCTTCCGTTATTTCCATTTTCAGCGAGGGATGCTGAATGCTGATCGTAGTCAGCGCCTCAGCAATCTTTTCGGTCAAGGCGCTATCGTGGCCGGAGCTGGGCAACATGCCAATCGAGACGCGGTGCTGGGTATGCGCTGCAATATCGCCAGATTGCCGCGACAGCCGATCCTGCCGCTTTTCTACCTCTGCCATTAGGGGCCAAAGATGAATGCCTGCATCGGTGGGTGTGGCACCCTCCTTGCTGCGCTCAAAGAGAGGTGTTCCCAGAACCGCTTCCATAGAATGAAGCTGTGCGGACACCGAAGACTGGGCGAGATTAGCCACCCGTGCTGCCGCTGAAATGCCACCGCAGCGATGGACAAGATTGAAATAATGCATCTGTCGCGCCGTCAGTTGCGGATCAAATACAACATTTTGCTCTTCGCCTTCCATATTTTCCCGCAGCAGCCCTATAAAACGTCGTGCTTTTGTCTCCAATGCGCCGCTTGTGCCGACACGCACCATAGACACCAGAGGCGGCACCAGAGATTCGCGATAAATACGGCTGATTCCCAGCCGATTGGCCACCATGCTGGAGGGCAACAAAAACCGCATATGGGGAAAATCCGAGAGAAGACGCCCAAGTTCTGCCGGTCCGGCATCCACGAATTTCAGCCGCGCGGATAATCCATGCTGATCCGCATAATGGGCAACGACCTGCATCTGGTGAGCGCTCATCCTGACAACGGCTAGGATATCGGCATCGGCTTTAATATCTGTCACCGGATCCGTGGCGCTGACGGCGATCCACGGGTCGCGATACAACAATTCAGTCCCAGGCTCTTCCCGGAACGAGTGCTCACTATGGCAGCCGATCTCAATCGTGGCGCAATGTTCGGCTGGGATGTGATCCATCGATTCTCTGATGAAACCACCGCTTGCTGCACTGGCTGTGTCGAGAAACTGGCAGGCTATAAAGGTTTCGGGGTGTTGTAGGCCCATTTGCTGAATGGCGCAGCTCACCGCCTTCGTCATTCTGCCGATGGAAAAATTCAGGTCTATCCGAACGGACAGCTTTTCCATCCGGTTTGCAGGGATAGCCAGACTGCGTCTTGAAAACTCCTCCAGATGCAGAAGCACCGCCGCATTTCGATAAAGCCAGAAGGCTGATGGTAAAAGGCCGAGGTAGCGCCCTTTGCGCTCGAAAAGCTTCATATGCAGGCGATCTTCCAAGCCGTGTAAAGCAGCGCTCAAAACGGATGGAGCTATTCCAAGCGCGCGTGACGAATTGGAAATGCTGGGATTCTGGCACGCCAGAACGAATTTCGCGAGAGGTTTGAGTTCAATACCGTAATGGTCCATTCGCCGAGCATAGGGTTACGCCGCGTTGCTCTCAAGTGACGTATCAACGATTTCCGAGAGAACGTTGGGCAAATGTCACATGGTTTCAATCCTTGCGGGAATACATGCCTATTCTGCTTGGGATGCCTTGTTGCTCTTGTCGCCAAACGTGCAATTCTATTTTTCCGATGGGCCAGTTGGAGTGAGTGCAGGTATACAACGCATGAACTCAACCCCATAGTTCACGGGCATTTCACTGTTCTCCGAAAGTGGTTCCCGTGGCACACAATGCTCGTCCAAACATCTGTCAGCCAGAAAACAAACCGTATGAAGGTGTGAGCGACCAATCATGCCGGACCATGATGGCTGCGTTGCAAAAGCAGGGCGAGTTGCTCATTGTCGATGAAGAAATCGATCCCGTTTACGATCTTTCGGCCCTGCTGTCTTTGACACACGAGACGCATGCGGTTCGCGTCAACACGGTCAAGGGATCGGCGTTTCCGGTGTTTGGCAATCTCCTCTCAAGCCTCGATCGTATTGCGCTGGCGCTGGATGTTCCTCGCGCATCAATCCAGTCCACCTTGCTGGCGTCGGTGCAAAAGCCGGTTGCGCCGGTGATTGTCGAGAATGCTCCGGTTCAGCAGCAACGTTTTGAAGAGGGCGTGCTGGCACTTCTGCCTGTCCCGACATTTTTCGACAAGGAAACCGGCCCCTATGTGAGTGCTGGCATGATGATTGCGCGTGACCCGGAAACGGGACTTGGCAATGCCTCCTACGCACGCCTGAAAATTCTGAGCCCAACAGAAGCCCTAATTGGTATCGCCCCCAACCATCACCTGGCCATCATGGCCCGCAAGGCTGCCGACAAGGGTGAAGCCCTGCCGTTTGCCGTAGTTCTGGGTGCTCATCCGGCCATTCAGCTGGCCGCCTGCCTGTATCTGGGCCTTGGTGATGACGAGATGCATTGCGCCGGAGCACTCTTAGGCGAACCTGTCCGCATGGCCCGCTGCCGCAACAGTGATATTCTGGTGCCCGCCGAGGCCGAGATTGTCATTGAAGGCCATATCCATGCCAATACGCCGATTGTCGAGGGTCTGGTCTCGGAATATCACGGCATGTACGAGGATTATGGCAGTGGCGTGCTGGCAACGTTTGAGAGCATGTCAGCCCGCAAGGATGCGATGTTTCAGGTGATTTTGCCCGGTTATCATGCCGAGCACATCTATATTGCCGCCGTTCCAATCGCCGTCAGTCTCAAGGCCCAGCTTGCCCGCGTGATCCTCAATGTCGGTGAGGTGGCGGTGACTGCTTCTGGCTGCGGCCGCACCAATGTTGTGGTGCAGATCGACAAACCGCGCCCCGGACAAGCCCGCCGCACCATGGCCATCTGCTGGGGTGCGGTTTCCATTGTAAAATCCGTGACGATTGTGGATAGCGATGTTGACCCTTGGGACATCAACGCTGTTGAACTGGCAAAATCCACGCGTATGCGGGTGGATCGGGATATTCTGATCATTCCGGGCATGCCCGCTGATCGCTCCGAGCCGCAGGAAGAGGCAGGCATGGTGGCCAAGATTGGTTATGATGCCACCTGCAAAGCCGGAGACCGCAAGGAAGGCTATGATAAGGCATTGCCGCCGCAAGCGTCTTATGAGCGCATGAGCCGTGTGATCGCGGCGATCAAGCCGGAGTGTGTGGCTTGAAACGCCTGATCATCGCGATAACCGGGGCCTCCGGTGCCTGCTACGGAGTTCGCGCGCTGGAAATGATGCGCGACATCGATGGCATTGAGAGCCATCTGATTATCTCGCCCGCAGGGCTGCGCACCGCGATTGAAGAAGAGGCGGTGGAGAGCGCTGACCAGATCCGTCAACTGGCGGATGTCGTTCACAGCCACAAGGATATTGGAGCCTCTATCGCATCGGGCTCGTTTCGGGCGCATGGCATGCTGGTGGCACCGTGCTCGATCAAGACCCTCAGCAGCATTGCCCATTGCTATAATGATGATCTCATTACCCGTGCCGCAGATGTCTGCCTCAAGGAACGACGGCGCGTTGTTTTGATGGTGCGCGAGACACCTTTGCATGCGGGGCATATCGCGTTGATGGATCAGGCGACACGCAATGGCGCAATCATCATGCCGCCGGTGCCAGGTTTCTACACCCAGCCGAAAACATTGGCCGATCTGGTAAGCCAGACCGTTGGCCGGGCTCTTGATCTGTTTGACATTGACCACCCGTCCGTCCGTCGCTGGAAGCAGGAGGGAGACGCTTGACCCATTGAAACATGAGGCCCGACACTCTCGGAGCAGATGTTATTCGCCGTTCAAAAAACAAGGGGAACTGCGGTGGTTCGGATGAACTGCCGTAAAACGGAGAAAACCATGGCTAATATATTGAAATATTGCGAGGATTTCGCATTCGGATCTGTGCGCTTTGTCAGTGTCACGCTGGCCTTGCTTGGGGCAAGTGCCGCAATTTACGGCATCAATACCCCATCAGCCTTCGCTGAAGAACAGCCCATCAAGGGCGGTGAAATGACCATTATCAATGGCTCGGACATCAAGAGCTGGGACCCCGCCATTATTGGCGGCACCTATCCAGGCGGCCCTATGGATATGCTCGATGCTATCTATGGCTTTCTTGTCTACGTGGACGTGGATGGCAAGGTACAGGGCGGCATGGCCAGGAGCCTGACCAGCACGGATGCCAAGGTCTGGACACTGACATTGCGCGATAGCGTGAAGTTTACCGATGGCACTCCCTATGATGCCGAGGCGGTGAAATTCAACTGGGAACGTCAGGCCGCTCCCGACACCCTGTCTCCCTCGCAAGGCTTTGTTGCCTCGTGGATTGGCGGCGTGAAGATTGTCGATCCTTTGACGATTGAGATCACACTGCCGAAGCCGGATCGCAATTTTGGCTCATCGCTGGCACAGCTCGCCCCCTTCATTGCCTCTCCACAAGCATTGAAAGCCGCCAAGACCAAAACCGATATCAAGCCGGTTGGGGCCGGTGCCTTTGTGCTGGATAGCTGGAACCAGGGCGTTTCGATGAGCATGAAGCGCAATTCGCAATATTGGGATCAGCCACGTCCCTATCTCGACACGCTGAAATTCGCCATTATTCCCGAAACCAACAGCCGCATCGCCACCGTGGTGCAGGGTGGTGCCACAATGATGGCGGGCTATCCCTATCAGTTCGGATCAAACGCCAAGGCCGCAGGCGTTGCCACCCATGAAATCCCGATTCCCGGTCTCTATCGCGCTTACTTCAACCAGAAGAGTGGTTCCTTCACCGATCATCGGGCGCGCGAAGCTTTCTATGAAGCGATCAATCCATCGAAGCTGATGCAGGCCTACACGCAGGTCAGTGGTTACGACATTCCGACCAATTATTTCACCAAGTCGTCGCCATTCTATGATGCGACCTATAAACTCCCGACCTACAATCCCGAGCATGCCCAGGAATTGTTCGACCAGCTCGCCAAGGATGGAAAACCATTCAACATCAAGCTGGTAACCTATTCCAATTCGGATTTGAAGCGTCTGGCCTCCTACCTGCAACAGGCTTTGAGTGCTTATGACAACGTGACGGTTAATCTGCAACTGGTTGATCAGGCCATGCTCAGCCCAACCTGCAAGGGGCAGATGAATTTCGACTTCTGCGTCGATGGCGGCGTGCTGGTGGCCAATGGTGCAGAGCCGATCATTTCCAACCTTCTCAGTTCGAACGGCAATGACAATTGGGGCAAATACAACAGCACGGACATGGATAAAGAGCTGGCAGAAGCCAACGCCACCATGGATCCGGCTGCGGTGAAGGCTGCCTATACCAAAGTGCAAAAGCGGGTTGCGACAGACCTTCCGCTTTACATTTTCGGTGCTGAAACCCGCTTCCTGCTGCTGCGCGACACCACGGGCGGCATCGTGCCCTCCAATGGTGGCATCTTGCAGAAACAATATCTCTACGTCTGCAAGGACGCCTGCGTGTCAAAAGCCTCGAAGTAACACACTCCCCTATTGGCGAACCGCACGTTCGGTTCGCCATTTTTCTCCTCAAGGTGTTGATCCATGTTTGATAAACGGCCCAGAACCACATTTCGCGAGCTCTTCTCCAAAGAGCAAGTTTTCACTCCCTGCGTTTGGGATTGCTATTCGGCCAAGGCGGCAGAAATGGCGGGGTTCAAGGCCATTCTGCTCAGTGGTGCATCGCTGGGCTTCAGCATGTCTGGTGTTCCCGATATGGGGCTGCACAATCAGGAAGAACTGATCTGGGCCACAGACCGCATTGCCGATTATTCGCCCCTGCCGCTAATCATTGATGCCGACGATTGCTTTGGCGATGTTGCGCAAGCCTACCGAACATGCCGCAGGCTGGCAAAGGCCGGAGCCGCCGCCATTCTGCTTGAAGATACGCCCAACGAGCGCGGCTATGCCCGCTTTGGTCGCGCTATGGAAGCCGCGACACTGGCGGGTAAGGTGGATGGCAATGTCGATCATCCCGTGGTGTCGCAGGAGCTTTGGCTGGCCAAGATCAAAGCCGCCCTTGATGCCTGCGCAGGCACCGAGTGTGTGGTGATTGCCCGCACCGAATCCAAGCTGGAAAAAGGTCTGGATGATGCGATTGAGCGCTGTGTGCGGGCCGAAGAACTGGGCGCTGAAATGACCTATGTGCATGGTCTGCGCACCTTGGAAGAATGCCAGAAAGTGGCCAAGGCTCTGCCCGGCTGGAAGATGTTTGGCGATGTGGCAACGGTCGGCGGCAAGGCCTTTGTCGAGCTGGAAGATATCGCCGCCCTCGGCTTCAATATGGTCACCATGCATTATCTTGAGAAGGGCTCGATGTACGGCATGATGGATTTTGGCCGTCGTGTTTTTGCTGATCGCAGCACCCGCTATTCCGACGAGCACACCATGGGCGGCTATTCCACGCAAGAGCAGCGACAGATGCTGGAGCGCGACATCGGCTGGATGGATGCGGAAGAAGAATGGAAAAAAATCTGACCGTTTGTTGAAACAGAGCCGCTGAAAGGAGGTAACGACGTGACCATACAAGCCATGCCCTATGTAAAAGCCATCTCGACACGGCTTTTGGCCGGAATTCCGGTCTTCCTCCTCGTCACCTTCGGTGCGACGGCGCTGTCCAGCCTTGCACCGGGATCACCGGCGCAGCTGATATTGGGCGATAACGCCACCGCTGAACAGGTGGCAGCCCTCAACCAGACCTATGGCTATGATCTGCCGGTTTGGGAACGTTATCTGAAATGGCTTGGCGATTTGTTTCACGGTGATCTTGGGCAAACGCTGTTTTCCCAACAGCCCGTTTTGCACGTGGTGATGGATCGCGCCGCTGTGACCTTTGAAATCGCAGCCCTTGCCATGCTGGTGTCCATGCTTGGCATCCCGCTTGCCATGTTCACCGCAAGCCATCCCGGCAAGCTCGCCGACCGGATCTTGCGCTCGGTGGCCTCCGTGGTGTTGGCCGTGCCAACCTTTGTGATCGTGGTGCTGTTGAGCTATCTGTTCGCCATGGTGCTGCGCTGGTTGCCTGCAACGGGCTGGGTCAATTTCTCTGAAAATCCGCTGGCAAATCTCTGGTATGTGGCGCTTCCGGTACTATGCCTCAGCCTGCACCAGACGGCCTATCTCTACCGTGTCGCCCGCAATGAATTTGTTACCACGCTTCAGGAGGATTTCATTCAGGTGGCGCGGGCCAAGGGTATGCCGCTTGGCTATATTCTGTTTCGCCACGTGCTGCGTCCGTCCATGCCACAGATCCTCACGGTCATGGGTCTGTCGCTGACGTATATGCTGGCGGGTTCCTTTGTGGTTGAGAGCTATTTTGCCGTGCCGGGCATTGGCTGGACCGTGCTCACGGCGGTCAAAAGCCATGATATCCCGTTGGTACAGGCGATTTTGTCGCTGACTGTCGTGGTCTTCGTCATCATCTTCATGCTGGTGGATATCGGCTATGCCATCATCGATCCACGGGTCAATGTCACATGAGCACACCAGGCACCACCTCACCATCAATGGCAGACAAGACCAGCGACCTAAGCGCAATTGTGCGGGCAAACATGCCATGGTCGGCCAGATTACGGCTGCCGGGCGCAAGCCCCTTTGAGTTGATCGCGCTTGGCTTTCTGATCCTGCTGGTGCTGATCGCGATTTTTGTCGATTTTATTCCGGGCCTTGTCAGCCCCAAATTCCCTTACGGCGATTTTTCCCAGCCACCCGAATGGTCGTTGAATGGGTTGCTGGGAACCGACGATATTGGCCGCAGCATCCTATCGCGCGTATTCTATGGGGCGCGGGCATCCTTGATGATTGTTGGCGTCGCCACCTGTATTTCCGTGTCTGCTGGCCTGCTGCTGGGCATGGTGGCAGGCTTCTATCGCGGCATTTTTGAGCGCATGGTTGATCTCTATGCCAATACCATGTCGGCTCTGCCGTCCATTCTGGTGGTGCTGGCCTTTGTGACGGCCACCGGTCCCTCAGTGCTGACGATTATGCTCACCCTTGGCATTCTTGATATTGGCACCTATGCCCGTGTTGCCAAGGCGGGTGTCATTTCCCAGAGCAACCGGGATTATGTTCTGGCCGCCCGCGCCATGGGGGCAAGAGATAGCCGGATTTTGCTGAAAGAAATTCTGCCCAATCTGGTGCCAGCGCTCACCGCCGTCATGCCAACCTTGATGGCAGGACTGATTATCACCGAAGGATCGCTCAGCTTTCTCGGCTATGGCATTCCTGCCCCAGCCCCCAGTTGGGGCGGCATGATTGCCAGTTCCACCGATCTGTTAAGCCGCTTTCCGCTGCTTATCCTTGGTCCCGTAATGGCCATTGTTTTAACGGTCTATGCGCTCAACACCGTGGGAGATTATTTCGCCCAACGTCTCAACAGCCGCGAGAGGGAGAGCTGATATGGCCAGCGAAACCAGCCAGTCTCCCATCCTCTCCTGCGAGCACATGTCCTGCAAAATTGCGGCGAAACCCGCGCCCTTGCAGGTGCTGCACGATATCAATTTCTCTGTCTCACGCCGCACAACACTGGGCATTGTTGGCGAATCCGGTGCTGGAAAATCCATGTTGATCAAATCAATCATGGGTATTGCGCCGACCCCTGTGCGGGTTGAAGGACGCATTGTTCTCGATGGGATTGATCTCTCCACCTTGAAGCCCAAAGCACGCAGCCAGATGATTGGCCGCAAGGTCGGCATCGTCTTTCAAAACCCGATGACCTCGCTCAATCCCTATGCCACCATCGGACGGCAGATTGAAGAAGCAGGCCGGTTTCATCTGGGCCTCAGCCGGGCGCAGGCGCAGGAACGGGCCATTGAGCTTTTGACGGTGGTCGGCATTGCCGATGCTGGGGATTGCTACGGATATTTTCCGCACCAATTCTCCGGTGGCATGAAACAGCGCATCATGATTGCTACGGCTTTGATGTGTCACCCCGATCTGCTGATTGCCGATGAGGCCACCACCGCCCTTGATGTGACCGTGCAGAAAGAAGTGCTCGATCTTTTGCAAATCCTTCAGGAAGAGCGTCAGATGTCGATGATTTTGGTCTCCCACAATCTCGGCGTCGTGGCCGGGCGCACCGATACCATTCTGGTGCTCTACGGCGGCCATATCGTGGAAACGGGTCCGACAGCCGAGGTGTTTCGCAACCCCCGCCATCCCTATACCGGGGCGCTGCTTTCGGCCATGCCAAGAATGGATCAGCCAGCCCATGCCCGGCTGCACACCATTCCCGGCCAGCCGCCGAGCCTTGCCAACCAGCCCAAAGGCTGTCCGTTTGCGCCCCGTTGTCCATCAGCGCAGGGGCCATGCCATGAAATCATGCCGCCAATGACAAAGGGGGGTGATCATCATTTCGCCTGTCATTTTCCGCTGAACGACACCTCTGCATTGCGGGAGGTTTCTCATGGTTGAAACGCTGTTGACTGTCTCCGGCCTGTGCGTCGATTTTTCGCGTGGGGCTAAGATGATGAAGGCCGTTGATAACGTCTCCTTCTCCTTGGCTCCGGGGGAAACACTCGGGTTAGTGGGCGAAAGCGGCAGTGGCAAAACCACCATTGGGCGCGCACTGCTCAGGCTTTTGCCGCAGGCCGACACCCAATGGACGGGTGCTGTAGACTATCAAGGCACTGACCTTGCAAAGCTCTCCAACGGCGATATGCGGCGTATGCGCGGCAAGCTGCAAATGATCTTTCAAGACCCGCTCTCCTCCTTCAACCCGCGCCGCCGGGTTGAAGATATTGTGGCCGAGGGCTTGGTAATCCAGGGCGTAGCAAAGCCTGAGCGCGACAGGCGCGTGCGTGCGGCGCTCAAGGATGTGGGTTTTGATCTGGATGCTGTTGCGGGCCGCACCCCGCATCAGTTTTCTGGCGGCCAGTGCCAGCGCATCGCCATTGCCCGGGCGCTGGCCGTGGAACCCGAACTGATTGTCTGCGACGAGCCGGTGGCATCTCTCGATGTGTCGGTGCAGGCGCAAGTGATCAACCTGTTGCAAGACATCCGCGAAACCCGCAAGCTTGCGCTGATCTTCATCTCCCATGATCTGGCCGTGGTGAAGAATGTCAGTGATCGCGTGGCCGTGCTCTATCGGGGCAAAATTGTCGAGATTGGTTCAAGCGAGGCGATTTATGCGCTCCCGGCCCATCCCTATACGCACACATTGCTGGAAGCCGTGCCGGTTGTTGACGCCAGCCGGAAAGTGACGCCAGAGCGCAAGCGCATCGAGGTGCCATCCAGAAACCAGCCGCTCAGTGGCTGCGCTTTTAGGACCCGCTGCCCGCGTGCCACAGAGATTTGCGCCAACAAGGAGCCGGTGCTGCGTTTGGCGCTTCGGGGCCAGATGGTTGCCTGTCACCACCCGCATGATGAACCGGTATCAGCATGAGGTGGCGGTGATGGAAACTGCTGATCACTTCGCAAACAATGCATGGACAGCAATGTGTGCTCTCTATCGCACACCGGAAGTCGCGCAGCTCTGTGTTCACTTGCAAGATGCTTACGGTATTGATGTGCCACTGTTGCTGCTGCTGTTCCACGCCGATCAGCAAAAAATCGGCCTGGATATCAACGATTTAAATGCATTCCTGACGGATGCGACTTCATGGCGTGAGGATGTTGTGAAGCCGCTGCGGACCATACGTCAGGGCATGAGGGGCCGCTATACGGAGCATGATGAGGTTCAGCTCCGTACGGCTGTCAAGGCATTGGAATTGCAGGCGGAACAGGTCCATGTCTCACGCCTCGCCCGCAGTTTTATGCCGCATGCAAAACCAACAGAGCGAACCCAGATGTGTGATGGCTATCTGCTTGACTGCTGCGTACCAGAGGGCGAGCGCATAGAGGCGCTTCGGGTTTTTCAGAGTGCTGTTGATGGCGCACATATTCAAGATAATGACGAAGAAAGAAGGCTGCTATGAGTGATTTCGACAGAGTGGTGCGCGGAACCCTTGTGACCGAGGATGGCATCACCGAAAACGGCTTTGTGGCCATCCGCGATGGCATCATCGCAGCCCTTGGAAGCGGTTCTGCTCCGGCAGCCAGAGAGGTTGATGATTTCGGCTCGGCGCTGATTCTGCCCGGCATCATTGATGGACAGGTTCATTCCCGCTCGCAAAAAGATCAGGAGGATTTTATCTGGTCCACCCGGTCCGCTGCGGCAGGTGGCGTCACAACAATCGTCGATATGCCCTATGATACAGGCGGAAAATTGATCTGCACGGCGGAGCTTTTGACGGAAAAGGCCGAAAGTGCTGCCGAGCAGGCCCGCGTGGATTTTGCGCTCTACGGCACCATTCGCCCGTCGGATGGTCCAAAGCACATTGCAGAAATGGCAGATGCCGGGGCAGCGGGCTTTAAATTTTCAACTTTTGAGACCGATCCAAATCGTTTTCCGCGTATTCCAACGCCACTGCTCTATGCCGCCTTTGCCGAAGTGGCCAAGACCGGGTTGATTGCCGGTGTGCACAACGAAAATGACGAATGCGTCAAGGTCTGGAGCGAGGCGGTGAAGGCCACCGGCCGCACGGACTATCTGACCCACGGCGAAAGCCGCCCACCGATTGCCGAAACACTGGCCATCGCAGAGGTCTATGAAATAGCAGCCGCCACCGGATGCCCGGCCCATATTGTGCATTGCTCGGTTGGGCGCGGTTATGAGCTTGCGCAAGCCTACCGCGCCCAAGGTGTGGACGCGACCATTGAGGCCTGCATCCATTATCTCGTGTGCAGCGAAGAGGAAGACGTCTCCCGCCTGCTAGGCCGCGCAAAATGCAACCCGCCTATTCGATCCGCCAAGGAGCGCGAGAAACTCTGGCAGCATTTGGCTGCGGGGCACATCACCATTGTCTCCACCGACCATGTGTCATGGAGCCTTGCGGCAAAATCCTCACAGGTAATGTTGGAAAATTCTTCCGGCATGCCGGGTCTTGAGGTGCTCGCCAGCCTGTTGCTGGACGGGCTGACGGACCGTGACCTGCCACTCACCCATGCAGCAAAGCTGCTTTGCGGCAATCCCGCCCGGCTGTTTCGCCTGACCGCCCAAAAAGGTGCCCTGTCCATCGGTCTGGATGCCGATATTGCCGTCTTTGCGGAACGTCCCCGGATTTATGATGCGGCAGCCAGCGGCCATAATGTCGTGGGTTGGAGCCCCTATGAGGGCAAGCGCATCCGCCACGCGGCCATTGCAACCTTCCTGCGCGGCCAGATGATTTATGATGGCAAGGATGTTCTGGCAGCACCCGGACTGGGTCGCTTTATCAAGCCCACCCGCGCCGTCTCGAAGGTGGCTTGATCCGATGGCCAATATGCAATCCATCCCCAGCGTTGACCGGACAATCCTGCAAGCCGATTTCGACGCGCTTGCAGCCGTGACAGAGCCGGGCCGCCCCTGGACACGCCGCTCTTTCACGCCTCTGTTTCTGGAAGGTCGCACTTATCTCAAGACCCGCTTTGAGGAGGAAGGTCTGAGCGTTCGTCTGGATGCCGCTGGCAATCTGATTGGACGCTGGGAGGGCGCTCAACTTGATGCGCCCGTGCTGATGACTGGCTCGCACAGCGACACGGTTCCCAGTGGCGGCCGGTTCGATGGTGTGGCCGGTGTTCTATCCGGGCTTGCCGCCATTCGGGCGCTGCGGCTTGCCGGATACAGGCCGCAGCACCCCATTGAACTGGTTGATTTTCTTGCTGAAGAACCAAGTGATTGGGGCCTGTCCTGCATCGGCAGCCGCGGCATGGCGGGTGCGCTCACGGACCATCATCTTGCTTTGCTTGGGCCAAATAACGAATCCTTGCGCGAGGCGATAGACCGGATTGGCGGCAATGTCCCGCAGCTTTCCAGCGCCCGCCGCGATGACATTGCCAGCTATCTGGAAATCCACATTGAGCAAGGGCCGGTGCTGGAGGCAAAGAATATCCCGATTGGCGTTGTGACTGCCATTGCCGGTATTGGTCGCGTCAAAGTTCGCTTTGAGGGCATCGCTGGCCATGCAGGCACCTCGCCGATGGATATGCGGGCTGATGCGGCACTGGCCATGGCACGGTTTGCGCTTGCGGTTCGCGATGCCGCTTGTGCTGCGCAGGGCAAAGGGCATTTTACCGCCACCATCGGCGTGCTCACCATTGAGCCAGGCGGGGCCAATGTCGTGCCGGGCGCTTCCGAGGCCATCGTTGATATTCGTGCCGAGGATGATGGCATGATGGATAGGTTCATTGAGGCGCTGGAGGGGCTAGCCAGCAAAGCGGCGACCGATGAAAAATGCCATGTTGCGCTGTTTGAGCGCTTGAGCAAGACGCGGGCCGTTGCCTGCGATCCCTCGCTTAGATTGGTTTTGGAAAGCGCCGCCAGCGATCTCAACCTTCCAACCCTGTCTCTTGCCTCCGGCGCAGGTCATGATGCGGCATTCATGGCCCAGATCACCAAATCCGCAATGATCTTTGTGCCTTCACGCGATGGCAAAAGCCACACTCCAGATGAGTGGACGGATAACGAAGCCATCGCCCTTTCCGCCGATGTGCTCGTCCGTACCCTTGTCCGTCTGGATAGCAACACGCCTTAACCTCTGACGCTGCGGTGCCAGATCAATGCCTATTTTCACATGAAGGACTGACCTATGACCACAATCATACTGGATGGCGACAGCCTCACTATCAAGCAAACGGTGCAGATTGCCCGCGAAAACGCACAGGTCGAGATTGCAGCGGCGGCACGGGCCGAAATCATCAAAAAACGGGCTTATATCGAAGAAAACTGGCTGACGGAAAATGCGCCGCCAACCTACGGCTTCAACACCGGCGTCGGCAAGCTCAAGGATTACAAGATCAATCAGGCCGATAATGAACAGTTTCAGCTCAATATCGTGCTGTCTCACTGCTCTGGTATTGGCGAACCGGCATCTGAGGAAATCGTTCGTGCCATGATGGCCGTGCGCATCAATGCCTTCTGCGTTGGTGTTTCGGGTCTGCGCATTGAAGTGGTCGATCGCCTCGTACAGATGCTCAATAGCGGCGTGCATCCGGTGGTGCCAATCCAAGGCTCTGTTGGTGCCTCCGGCGACTTGGCACCGCTTGCCCATATGGTGTCCGTGCTGATCGGTTATGAAGATGCCGAAGCCATCTATAAGGGTGAACGCATGTCTGCTCCCAAGGCGCTTGAGTTGGCGGGCATCAGTCCGGTTTCCTTTGAGCTGAAGGCCAAGGATTGCCTTGCGCTCATCAATGGCAACAGCCTCTGCGCGGGCATGGGCGCTTTGACGCTGCACGACGCAGAAGAACTGATGAAGACGGCTGATGCCATCGGCGCACTCAGCCTTGAAGCCGTCCGTGGTGAGCAGGCGGCGTTTGATGCCCGTATTCACGAAGTTCGTAAGCAGCCGGGCCAAATACTGACGGCTGAAAACATCCGCCGCATGGTTGAGGGTTCTCGCCGGGCCTCAGAATCAGCCCGTGCCGTTCATCTTGAAGATGATATCCTGCACCCGACCTATCACCCGCGCGTGCAGGACCAATATTCCTTCCGCTGCTTGCCGCAAGTGCACGGCAGTTGCCGTGACCAGCTTGAACATGCCAAAACAGTGCTGACGCGTGAGTTGAATGCCGCCACCGACAATCCACTGGTGTTCTGGAATGAAAACGGTGCCTTGGAATTCCTCTCTGGCGGCAATTTCCATTGCGAGCCGATTGCCTTTGCCATGGATCTTCTCGCCATCGCCCTGATTGAAATCGGCAATATTTCCGAGCGTCGCCTGTTTGCCCTGTGCGACACCACGCTGAATTATGGTCTGCCGCCAAACCTGGCTGGAAAGCCCATCGGGCTTAACTATGGATACGGAATTATCTCCACAGCCGCCGCCGCTGTCGCTTCAGAAAACAAGACCTTAGCCTTCCCATCTGTCGCCGATACCATTCCCACCAAAAGCAGTCAGGAAGACCATGTCTCCATGGCCGCATGGTCGTGCCGCAAGGCACAGCAGGTGTTAGATAATCTGCCCAAAATTATCGGCGTTGAATGCCTGCTGGCCACCAAGGCGATTTTCCTGACCCGCCATGCACTGGGCAGCTTCAAACTGGGACGCGGTACGCAACCGCTTTATGATGCGCTGGCCGCCGTCATCCCGCTACAGGACGGAGATGGCTATATGCAAAAGCAGATCAAACCAGCCTTTGCCATGGTCACCGAGCGCAAGGTTTTGAATGTGGTCGAAACCGCCATTGGCCCTCTTCGCTGAAAGTCAAAAGCCAGGGATGGAGCTCCATGGGGTTGGAACAACAGCTGTCTGAAATCATGCGAGGCCCTTATCAACCAAAGAGAGTTACGGCGGATTTGATAGCAATTCCGCCGTATAGCACTCCTGCGCATCTGATAGCCGACAGGTTAACTTTACGGTGAATGAGAAATATATCCCCAATCAAGATGAGGGTTATTGCTTATGGAATTGGATCGAACTTCAATTCGCTCAGTTTCACAACCTTGTCGGTGCGGGTCATTTTATATTCGGTATCCGGGCCAAGCCATTTGTTCCAGATCTTGTTGATTTCGCCATCGGCATCAAGGGCGCGCAGCGTATCATTGATCTTGGCGGTCAGGGCTGGCTCGTCCTTTTTCATGCCAACGCCGATGGGCTGATAAAGCATCGGATCATCGATCATCCGCATCTTCTTGCCCTTGGTCTGGGATTCGTTGACGAATTTGGTGGTGGTCATGGTGTTGGCAACCATGCCTTCAGCCTTGCCCTGCTGAACGGCGAGATAGGCCGATGCCGTATCCTGGAAGGTCAGCGGGTCCGACTTGTTGAACTTGATCGACATCTCTGATGTGGAGCCTTTGGTGGAGGCCAAACGCTTGCCGGTGGGCGTTGGTGCGCGGCTCAGCTATCAGCGGAGCTCGTTCTTTGATGGGTCCGCTTATTTGGCTGCTCCTGCCGAGGCTCGGCAACGAACGGATTTCGGGCGTCCGCAGGCGAGCATTCGGTTAAGAAGTGCAACGCCGATCGCAGCTTCGGTCTGTTGAGCGAGGAATGACCGAGCGCGCATACGCTGTCCAATGACGCCTTTATATCGACCCATCGCGGTTTCAACCAATGCTCGTTTGCCATAACCGGTAGATGCTTGCCATTTAAGCTGGCCGTCTATCTGCACGGATGCGATGTGGTCGTGTCTCTGGCAGGACGCCTGGGCGTTGGGCTTTTCAACCGCATTCGAGCGCGGTGGAATGACTACCCTTGCGCCTGGGCTGTGACGCAGGACAACGTCATAGCTGGGAGCGCCATCATAGGCTCCATCCGCAGTGAACTGATCAATCTCATTGTTGATCTGATCTAGCAAAGGTTCCAGCTGCGAGGCATCGCCAGTTTCTTGATCTGTCAGGCTATGGGCAATGATCTCGCCACTGTCGGCATCAACCGCCAGGTGCAGTTTTCGCCAGCTGCGGCGGGACTTTACGCCATGCTTCTCCTCGAGCCATTGGCCGGCGCCATAGACCTTGAGCCCAGTACTGTCGACCAGAACATGAATGGGGCCGTCCGCCACATGCGGCCGGTCGTTGCCTCTGGCCGATGGCTTCCAGGTTCTGGCCCGTCGGCTCAGCGTGGTGTGATCGGGCACAGGCAAATCCAATCCCATCATGTCCAGCACCGAACTCAGCAGGCCTTCGCTCTGGCGCAAACGCAGCCCAAACACCATGCCCAGCATCAGCGTCGTTTCGATCGCCAGATCCGAATAGAGAGGCTGGCCACCACGCGTCCTGCGACGTGGCGCTGCCCAGCCCGCCAGAGCATCCGGGGTTATCCAAAGAGTCAAACTGCCACGGCGGCGAAGGCCCGCCTCATACTCCGCCCAGTTCGTCACCTTGAACTTCATTTTACCGATGTGATGGCGGCGGGAGGCGTTATGTTTGTGCGGCATCCGGGATCAATCAACCTATTTTCGATCTCGGCCGCATAGATGCAAAACGTTGAAATTTGGATCCTTGCACCAACTCCCCATGGTGGGGATCTCGGCGTTGTTTGCACTTGTCGTTGGCATTCCGCTGGCGGTTTTCCTTGTGCTTTCCTCACCCGGGGGGGTGATTGAGGCACCGCGCGCCAACCGGATACTGGGTGCGCTGATCAACGGTTTTCGCGCCACGCCGTTCATTGTGCTGCTGGTGGCATTGTTGCCTTTTACTCGGCTGGTCACTGGCACCACCATCGGCGTATGGGCCGCCATCGTGCCACTGTCGATCAGTACCACTCCCTTTTTTGCCCGCATTGCCGAGGTCAGTTTGCGCGAGGTGGATCATGGATTGATTGAAGCCGCGCAGGCCATCGGGTGTCGCCGCTGGCATATTATTCGTCATGTGTTGTTGCCCGAATCCTTGCCCGGTCTGGTAGGCGGTTTTACCATCACTATTGTGACGATGATCGGGGCTTCAGCCATGGCCGGGGCCGTGGGTGCAGGCGGGCTTGGCGATATGGCCATCCGCTATGGCTATCAACGGTTTGATACCACAGTGATGATTGCAGTGATCATCGTTTTAATTGCCACGGTCTGCCTTGTCCAGTTTACTGGAGACCTCATCGTCCGTCGCTTGCAGGCGCAGTAACGTCCGTTTCCATCGAGAATAGTATCATGCCTCCCATAAAACAGATTATCCTCAATGCCTTCACTATGAATTGTGTGGGGCATATCAACCATGGGCTTTGGGCACATCCCCGTGATCGCTCCCATGAATACAAGACGCTGCGCTACTGGACCGATCTGGCCCGCACACTGGAGCGCGGCCTGTTTGATGGGCTGTTTCTCGCCGACATTGTCGGCGTCTATGATATTTACCAGAATTCGGTTGATCTGACATTGCGCGAATCGATTCAGCTACCGGTGAATGACCCGATGCTGCTGGTGTCGGGCATGGCATCCGTCACCGATAATCTTGGTTTTGGCATCACCGTGAATACCAGTGTCGAGGCACCCTATACCTTTGCCAGAAAAATCTCGACGCTCGATCATCTCACCTCAGGCCGGATCTGCTGGAATATCGTCACTGGTTATCTCGATAGCGCCGCCAAGGCATTGGGCAAGACCGGCATGACCGAGCATGACACCCGCTACGACCAGACCGACGACTATATGGACCTGTTATATAAGCTCTGGGAGGGAAGCTGGGAGGAGGGGGCCGTGCGCCTCGACAAGCAGGCGCGGATATATGCCGATCCTGCCAAGGTTCATAAGGTCCAGCACCATGGACCCTATTACCAGTCCGAGGGCTATCATCTGTGTGAGCCCTCGATCCAGCGTACGCCGGTACTCTATCAGGCCGGCACATCGGGCCGGGGCCGGAAATTTGCCGCACGCCACGCCGAATGCGTGTTTATCGGCGCCACGGACAAGGCAGCAGCGCGTAAAACAGCCCAGTCTTTGCGGGAAGAGGTGGTCGCCGCAGGTCGCCACCCTGACGACATCAAGATCTTTCTCGGTGTTACTGTCGTGACCGACAAAAGCCGGGAAGCCGCCGCCGACAAGCTGGAGGACTACCGCCGCTATGCCAGCCCGGAAGCGGGCCTAGCACATTTTTCGGCCGGAAGCGGCATCGATCTCTCCCGCTACGAGCTTGATGATCCTATCCAGTACGGCCCCACCAATGCCATCCAGTCCGTCACGCAACTTGCCAAACAAAAGGGATGGACCAAGCGGCAATTGTTGAACGAGCTTTCCATCGGTGGACGTTATCCGTTAATCACCGGCGGGCCTGGCGAGGTAGCAGAGGAACTGATCTCCTGGATCGATGAAGGCGATATTGATGGCTTCAATCTCACCCGCGCCGTGACACCGGAAAGCTATGAGGATTTTATCGAGTTTGTGGTGCCGGAATTGCAAAGCCGGGGCGCTTACAAGACCAGCTATGGCCAGGGCTCCTTACGGCATCGGCTGTTCGGCGAAGGCAACCGGCTTCCCACCCGCCATGCCGACAGTCGCTATAGGGACTGCTTGATAACATGTCCATCGGCAGAATAGACGAATTTGTAGATCGTCTCATGCCTGGCAGAAATAGGATACTGTCTCAGGCGCATTTGGTCTGTGATCTGCTATGATGGCCAACCGTGGATGAGTCGGTCGCCAATGGACTTGCTCATATTTGAGAAACGCGCCAGCTTCCAGAGCCTTATTGCGTCTGAACCGCGCTCTAATTTTGCTGGAGACCGTTTGATTTAAGTTATGCTGCCATGGCTGGGGCATCCAGTATTACATAGCATTGGTCTGGCCTGCGGCGAGTTTATCAGACATGACGTTATGTGGGAACATTATATCACGAGGTTCTATAGGATGGCCTTCGTTACATTGTTGTTGTGAGCGCCCTTATCCGCGAAGTAGAGGCAGCACCTGCTGTCCCTGTCGTGCAATTTCGCCGAGATAAGGCGTATCTGATAAAACGAAATGCGTGATTCCCAGGTCCTGATATTTTTTTAGGGAACGGGCAACATCCTGCGCAGAACCCACCAGCCAGGTGGTGCCAGCCCCGCCGCCGCCAAATTTTCCGGGTGTGGTGTAGAGATTGTCGTCGAGAACATCGCCGCGCTTGGCCAGATCATAGAGCCGCTGTTGGCCAATGGCAACGGTGCCTGCGTGATCGTGCCAGACCACGCCGCTGCTCTTGGCCATCGCCTCAACCTTCGCCTCGGCATCAGCCCATGCCTGTTCTGTTGTGTCGCGCACCAGCGTGGTCACGCGCAGGCCGAACTGGAGAGGGGGCAGATCACGATCCAGCTTATGGCTCAGGGCCTTCAGGCGGTCTATCCGCTCGGCAATATCCGCAAGCGGTTCGCCCCAAAACAGCTGAACATCGGCCTCGGTTGCCGACACCTGTTCGGCAGCAGGGGAGGCACCGCCAAAATAGAGCAGGGGGTGTTTGCGCTCCCCGCGCTGCTGAAGCCTTGGCTGAACGGTTGACTTTGTGACGTGGTAATAGTGCCCGTTGAAGCTGACATTCTCCTCGGTCCACAGGCGGCGGGTCAGCCGCATGAACTCGCGGGTGCGGCCATAGCGCTCGGCTTGATCACCCTCGGTGTCGCCATAGGCCGAGACGGAATCTTTGCCAGACACAATATTGATGCGCACACGCCCGCCCGTCAGGTGATCCAGCGTGGCGGCGGATGCGGCGAAATGGGCGGGCTGCCAATAGCCCGGCCGGATGGCAATCAAGGCTTCAAAACTGCGCGTGCGTGTGGCCAGCGCTGTTGCGACGGTGAATGTATCAGGGCGCCCCCAACCGGTGCCGATCAGCGCGCCTTGCCAGCCGTTTTGTTCCAGCGCTTCGGCTTGTGTCACCAGTGTTTCAAGATTGTTGTGACCAACGACAGTATCGTCACCGCGATGCCCCGGTACAGTCTGGTTGGGAATGTACCAGAGACATTGCAACTCATTGCTCATTGTGTCCTCCAACATGCCTCATTGAATTCAAACCGCTGGTGTTGGCTCGCCCAGCGAGAGCATCAAGCGGTTTGCCCAGTTGAAGAAGGCCGCGCCATGCACGACATCATAGATCTCGTCATCGGAGAGACCGGCCGCGCGAAGCCGCTCCACATGGGTTGCCGCAAACACGGGCGGTGTTGCGGTCAATGCAACAGAAGCGCTGACAATGGCGTTCCAGCGCTCATCAAGATCAGCCCCCACGCCGTCATCCAGCAGTTTTTGCACATCATCCTTGCGCGGTGAGTGGTGCGATGCAAAGCGGGAATGGACGGACGCGCAAAAGATGCAGCCATTATAGCGCGATGTGGTGGTGGCGCTCAGTTCGCGCTCGGCGCGGGGCAGGCCATCTGCGGTGTTGTAGAAAATATCCTTATCGGTCTTGGTGCGGGCTTCCAGAATATCGGGATCGCGCACCAGAAGCGAAAAATAGGGTGATTTCGCCCGCGCCTTATCCACCAGCGCTTCATAATGGCGCTCTGTCAATTCAGATTCGGTGAGAGGCTCAAGCCATGGTGTCCAGCCGATCTGGTCTTGCGTGAACACATTGGGGGCGTTGTCCACCTTGGGTTCGATAATCGTGTCGGTCATGATGGATCGTCCTTATGCGGCGTTCAAGACTTTCAGACCGGCGACAACGCGGATCTGAAAGGCGAGGAAGGAAATCAGCTGCGACAGCGTGACAATGCCGGTGGTGCTCCAGCCTGCCTTGAGCAGGGCATCAAGTGCCTGCGGCTTGGCATCGCGCAGATGAAAAATCAGAAGATGGGCGTGTTCCAGCGCCGCACTTAAGCGGGCACCAAGGATGGTTTTTTCGCTCTCAGCCACGGTAAAAACAGGCCCCTCGCTGTTCTCAGAGGAGAGCGGACCAGCGGGATAATGGCCGTAAGGGCCAATGGCTGTTCCCTTCGATGCAGCGGTCTGAACAGCGGTCAACAGCGCAGGATTGGCGGCGAGCTTTTCCGCGTAGAATGCGGCGATCTCCGGTTGGCCGTGCAGGGCGGCCACGAAAACAGCAACAGCAAAGCGCTCTTCGATGGAAATCTGGCTGTCATCGCCGGGTGCAAACAGTGCTTGCCAGCTGGCTTGCGCCCCGTCCTTGGTCACAGGGCGGCGTGCGCGCAAAGCCTCGCCTTTGGAGCCGGGAACAATGCCGCTGAGAGTGTCAATAATATCGGTCATCAGACTTTACTTTCCTGATAAAATTCAATTGATTATTCTGCGGCGGCCAGCGCTTGCTGCGTGTTTCTGCTCCAGCCCAGTTTGGGGGCGACTTCTGCGGCAATCAGCTCAATCGAGCGCAGAATATCGGCATGGGGTGGATCGATGGAGTGAACCTGAAACACGAGTTCGGTGGAGCGGGCCAGTGCTGTATCAGCCTTCAGCGAGGCAATCACATCATCCGGTGTGCCCACATGGCTATCCAGCGCCTTGATCAGATCTTCCACGCTGGTGCCTTCAATGCGATGGCCTGCTGCGGCAAAGCGGGCGGCGACTTTGGTGAGGCCAGCTTCTGCCAGCTTCAAAGCGCGCTTGCGGTCTTCGGCCACAAATAGGCTGCGGGAGCCGAGAATGCGCGGGGCGCGGCCTTGGGGCAATGCGTTCAGATAGGTATCGATGATCGGGTTTTGCAATTCATCAAGTCGCGCACCGGGTCTATCTGCCGGGCGCGGCTGGGTGCGAGACAGCATCAATCCATCGCCGCTTTCACCCGCAAGCTTTGCGCCAACGGGTGAGAAGGTGGCAAGCCACACCCGATCCAGCAGATGCGGGGCATTGGGATAGAGCCGATTGCCTGCGCCCACGTCCTTGCCCGCCCAAGCCTTGCGAACGATGTCGAGATATTGGCCATAGACCTCGCCGCGCTTGTCGGCAGCTATGCCAAAAGCCTCGAACGATTCACGGGTGCCACCGGTGCCAAAGCCCACTTCCAGACGACCACCCGACAAAAGATCGGTCACGGCGGTATCTTCGGCTACCCGCAGAGGATTTTCCATTGGCAGGGTGATGACCCCGGTGCCAAGCCGAATGGTGGATGTGCGGGCCGCAACATGGGCGAGGAAAACCGCTGGCGATGGCAGGCCACCTTCTTCGGCATGGAAGTGATGCTGGGCGATCCATGCGCTGTCAAAGCCATTGGCTTCGGCGTGCTGGATTTGCTCTTCAGCCAGACGATAGCGCCCCGCCGCATCGGTATCATCCAGCAACCGTGTGAAAAAGCCAAGCCGTTTTGGCTGTGTTGTCTGCGTCATGATGGTGATCCTGCTGTCAGTGAATGTTGGTGTTTTTGCGGAAAAGCCCGACCGGGAATGGCCTCGATCAATTCGCGGGTGTAGGCGCTTTGTGGATGGGTGAAGACCTCTTCAACCGGGCCGTAATCAACCTGTTTGCCATTGTGTAAAACCGAAACGGTGTCAGCGATCTGGCGCACCACGGCCAGATCGTGCGATACGAAAATATAGGTTAGGCCAAAATCGCGCTGCAAACTGCCAAGCAGGGCAAGAATTTGCGCCTGCACCGTCACATCCAACGCCGAGACGGCCTCGTCCAGCACAACCACCTCTGGCTCCAGCACCAGAGCGCGGGCAATGGCCACCCGCTGGCGCTGCCCGCCTGAGAGCGCATGGGGTTTGCGGCTGAGAACGGAAAGCGGCAGGCCAACGCGTTCAATCATAGCTTCAACGCGCGCGGCGCGTTCTTGCTTCGGAAGCGGTTCAAAATTCAGCAGCGGTTCTCCGACAATCGAGAAAATCGTCTGCTTGGGGTCCAGAGAACTCCACGGGTTTTGATAGACAAGCTGCACCTTGCGCCGGAACGCACGCAGGCTTTTGTGGTTCAGGCTGCCAAGATCAAAATCACCCACCCTGATGCTGCCGGAAGTCACTTTCTGAAACCCGGCAATGCCCCGGATTGTGGTGGTTTTGCCAGAGCCGGATTCGCCAACGATGGCATGGGTGGTGCCTTGCGGAACGGTGAAGGACAGGCCATCAACAGCGCGGAAACGTTCACCCGTTGGCAGTTTGAATTCCTGCACGAGATTATCGACGGTAACACTGATGGGACGATCCGCCGCAATGGCAGGCCGCACAATCGGGGCCGCCAGCGATGGCGCATCGGATAAGAGCCTTGCCGTATAAGCGCTTTTGGGTGCGGCCAACACCTCTGCTGTCTTGCCCTGTTCCTGAATGCGGCCAGACTGGAGCACCACCAGCCGATCCGAGCGATCAGCGGCAACGCCCAGATCATGGGTCACCAGCAGAACGGCGGTGCCATAGGCTTTGCGCAGATCGTCAATCAAATCCAGAATGCGACGCTGCACGGTGACATCCAGTGCCGAGGTGGGCTCATCGGCAATGATCAGCGCTGGTTTGAGCGCAATGGCGATGGCAATCAGCACCCGCTGTTTCATGCCGCCGGAGAGTTCGTGCGGATATTGTTTGGCCCGAAGCTCTGGCTGGGAAAGGCCCACTTGCGTCAACAGCTCCACCACGCGCCTATCAGCATCCCGGCGGGAAAGCTTGCCGTGGATTTCCAGAATTTCGCGCACCTGCGCGCCAACTGTGAGCACCGGATTGAGCGAATTGGACGGGTCTTGCGGAATAAGGCTGAGAACGGGGCCGCGGATGCCGCGCAAGCGCTTTTCACTCCAGCGCGAAATCTCCTCGCCATTCAAACGGATGGAGCCGCTATCAATCTGGCCATTGCCAGATAGCAGGCCAATGATGGCCTGTGCCGTGGAGGTCTTGCCGGATCCGCTTTCGCCCACCAGTGCCACAACCTCGCCAGCCCCGACCGAGAACGAGAACGAGAACGAGACATCATGCACTACGCGGGTGCGCGTTTCTCCATCACCATAGGAAATATTCAGGTCACGTATATCGAGAACAGAAGGGGTCTGGCTCATCGGCTGGTGCTCCCCAAGGATTGGCTGATGCGGTTGGCAGACAGCACCACGGCGACCACAATCAGGCCGGGGGCTGTGGTCAGCCACCAGGCGGTGGCGAGGTAATTGCGTCCTTCGGAAATCAACAGGCCCCATTCCGGTGTTGGCGGCGGTGCGCCATAGCCGAGAAAGCCCAGCGTGGACATTTGCAAAATGGCCCAGCCAAATTGCACGGCGGCATAGGCAATCACCGAGGTAAGCGAATTCGGCAGTATGTGCCGCCACAGCACGCTCAAAAATGTGCCACCGCTGCCATAGGCGGCTTCGACAAAATCCGCCCGCCGCACCCGCACCACTTCGGAACGGGTCAACCGGGCAAAACCGGCAATGGCGGAAACACCCACCGCAATGGCGGCATTGATGGTGCCAAAGCCAAGCAGAATGATGATGCTGAGGGACAGAAGCAGCGTGGGAATAGACAGCAGCACATCGACAAGGCGCATGATGACCATATCCCAGCGCCCGCCCACGGCTCCGGCAAAAAGCCCAAGCAGGGTGCCCGCCACCAACCCCACACCAACGGCGGCAAGTGCACCAGACAGCGAGTGAACGGAGCCATAGACAATCCGCGCATAAAGATCACGCCCAAGGGAATCCGTGCCGAGAAGATGCGCCGCAGATGGCGCTTTCAACTGCCCGCCGGAAATGCCTTCCAGCGGGTTATAGCTGGTAAACAGCCATGGCAAAGCCGCCCAGAGCAGCACGGTGACCATGACCACCCACGCCAAAACCAATCCGGGGCGCAGCCGTTTCAAACGGGTGAGGGATGTCCGGCTGGTGACGCTATCGGATTTCACGGCATGGGTTTGCAGAGAAAGAATTTCGACACTGCTCATGATGTGGCTCCGTTCCGGCTTCTCAGGCGGGGATCGAGAAGGGGATAGGCAAGATCGACCAGAAGATTGATGATGACAAAGGCAGTGGCGGAGATCACCACAATGGCCTGAAGCACGGCAATATCCTGCGTGCTGACGGCTTTTTCGGTCAATTCGCCAAGCCCGTTCAGGCCAAACACGGTTTCGGTCACCACGGCTCCGGCCAAAAGCTCGCCAAACAGCACACCGGCAATGGTCATAACTGGTAAAGCCGCATTGATGGCCACATGCCGCCATAGCACGCGGGCGGGCGTGGCCCCCTTGGCAATCACCACAGAGATGAAAGGCCTTGTGCGGATTTCATCAATATTGCGGATCAGGATTTGCGCCAGAGGCGCGGCAATGGGGACCGACAGGGTGATAACCGGCAGCACCAGACTTTCCCATGGTCCGGGATTGATCACTGACACCAGCTTGAGCCGGAAGGAGAAAATCTGGATCAGCATAATGCCCAGCCAGAACACCGGAACCGAAATCAACAGCGAAGGCACCGCCTGCACCAGATTGCGCAGAAACGAAAACGGCGCGAGTGAAGACAGTACTGCTACAAAGACCGCAAGGGCGATGGCAGCACCAAAGGCGAGCGCCGCCAGTGTCAGCGTGGCAGGCAGATTGGTGGCCAATTGCGCCGTCACAGGCACGCCTGCATGCAGCGAATAGCCAAAATCGCCCTGTAAGAAATTCGCCAGTGTGTGGAAATACTGTACGAACACCGAGGAATCTACGGCATAAGCGGCACGAATTTCCTTAATCTGGTCGGGGCTTAACCCATAATCCGGGCTGAGAAACTTGATCAGCACCGCATCTCCGGGCATGGCCTGCAACAGAATAAAGGACAGGGTAAAGGCTGCCCAGAGCACCAGAACCGCCTGTCCTATCCGGCTTGCAACATATCGCGTCATCATCGATCTCCGCAGATTTCAAAACCGGGTGGCATCGGTTGCCGCCACCCGGTTGCTGACGATTATTTATCCAGCCAGACGCTGTAGAAGCTTGGGCGGGCAACGGCATCAAAAGCCACACCCTTCACGTAAGGCGCTCCGGCAAAAGCCTGTGGCTCTTCAAAAATTGGGATGGCATAGGCCTGATCCAGCACATAGGCCTGCGCATCGGCCACGGCCTTCAAGCGCTTTTGTGGATCAGGCTGGGAGCTGATCTCTTCCAAAATGGCATTGAGCTTCTCATCGACAAAGCCCTGCACCTTGTCACTTGCCCCGCCTTTCTGTCGCAGCACATCGCGGTTTTTCGGGTAATATTGGCTCTTGATCACATCCGGATCAGCACGTCCCACCATGGCAGGTGCCACCGGGGTTTTCTGCGGATCAAGATCATCCAAAGCGGCACTTCCCGCATCGCCTGCGAGCACATTGAGCTTCACGCCCACTTTTTGCCATTGCTGGGCAATCAGTTGCAAGGCGGCACGGTTTTGCGGTTGCGGCAAGGATTCATAGGCGGTCAGCACCAGCTTGGCCCCTTCCTTGGCACGGATGCCTTCAGTGCCGGGCTTATATCCGGCTTCATCCAGCAGAGCCTTGGCCTTTTCAACGTCAAAGCCCAGCTTGTCGGATTGATCGACATAGCCAATGGCTGAAGAGGCAATGATGGAAGTGGCACGCGGATAATTCTTGGAAAACAGGGTTTTGATGATTTCATCGCGGTTGGTTGCCATAGACAGCGCCTTGCGCACCCGCACATCAGCAACCAGCGGATTGTCTGGCCTGAACACCACCGAATTGTTCACGCCACGGGTGCCGGGTGCATAGATCTTGAAATTTTGTGTTTCAACCTGCGCCTCATCATAGGCCTGAATCTGGCGGATCAGATCGGCCTGACCGGCCAGAAGCGCACCAATACGCACGCCATCTTCACGGGTGATGATATATTTGATGCCATCAAGATAGGCGCGGCCCTGATGCTCCAGCTTTTTCGGACCCCAATTGTAATCGGCGCGCACTTTCAGATCGAGCGATTTGCCAAGCGTCTCAGCACTGACGACAAAGGGACCGGAGCCGATGATTTTGGTTGCATCGCCCAATTGCTCAAACGGCAGCGAGAGGGTTTTCAACGACACCAGACCGGAGCCGATAACGGATGTGCCTTGCAGAAAGCCCGGCGAGGGCTTTTTAAACACGAATTTCACCGTCAGCGGGTCAATCACTTCGCTGTGGTCGTAATTGTTGACCACTTCCGACACCGGCTGTTTCAAGCCCTTATCACCAAGCCCGAAGCGATCGAAGTTTTTGGCCACCGCATTGGCATCCACGGGAGAGCCATCGGAGAACGTCACGCCGGGGCGGATCTTGAAGGTATATTCCGTGTTATCGGCATTGACCGTCCAGCTTTCGGCAATCCACGGCTCGATCTCCAGCGTCTTCGGGTTTTGATAGGTCAGCTTGTCGGTGATCTGGTTCAGAATGCCGCTGTTGGGGTAAAAGCCGCCTGCTGGTGGGTAGAGATTGGTATGGGCCTGCTGCTCAAGATAGACCAAGGTTCCGCCCTTGACCGGCGCATCAGATGCATGGCCGATGGTCGAGAGGCTAACAGAAGCGGCCAGCGCGAGGCTAAGGCCAAGAAAAGTGCGGCGAAGCGTCATCATCAATGTCCCTGGAGGTTAAGTGAATGAACCCGTGGGACAAGGGTAGACCTTTGCGCGTTTCAATCAATATTGTCTATTGATTTACTATTCTATTTTTCAGTGCCCTTCTGGAAGATTCATGCTTCACGTTGATGAGTTGGAAAATTTTTAGGAAAGACCGGTTTTGAAGATCGAAAAATCGGGTTGAAAAGCGGATAGCGGATTGATTTTTGGTATTTATTGCGTGGCGTTCAAATTGCGCGCAGGCAAAATTTTGCTCAGGCTTCGAGTTTGCCAGGGGAAAGTGGTTACCGGTTTTTCATAAAAGACAAACGGTAACAAGAGAAGCGAGAGTCTGTCTGTTCAATCTGAGCCTGACAGACTCTCGCAAGGAACAGATATTTGAATCACCCTTGCTACGCTGACCTTCTCACGCTGTTTTTGCCGGCATCATCGACCGCTGATATAGTAAGGCAATCCGTGACTGCCTCCCCGGTTCTTTTGTTGTTGTTCAAGCCTGTGTTTGCGCAAGGGCAATGTCACAAAATTTCGGGATGGTCTGCCGCGTAAATTTAAGACCATGAAACCAACGTCTGGGTGTAAAGAACATGGTTCATGCGGCGCAGAGCCGCGCAATTGGGTGCCATGCGTGTATGGCTGCTGCTCTCAGTTCGCGATGGTGGGCGGATGGGATATCGTGGCGTTGAAGGTTAAAGAGGTCGGCGATCGGGTCGTGGATGGAAACGAAACTCTGAAGCTGTCGCGCTGACTTGAACCGCTTGATAATCCTTTGTCTTCTTCTGATGGGCGGATATGAGTTTTCCGCTGGATTGTTCATCCCTTGTGGCAAAATCCTGTGCGTGCCAGCCAAGTCTGGGTGCAATTTTGGTCACAAAATCGTGCAGAATCTGGTAATATTCGTTCTGTTCAAATTCATAGGGTAGTTCCAGGCGCAGTTCAGAGACCTCTTTGATGATCGGGTCGGCGTGCAACCAGTTGACAATGTCGTCGCTATTGCCGACCAGATCACGAGGATAAAGTGTGCGGTTTGGACCATTGGGATGGAGCGTGCGCTCCAGCCGAGCTTTGGCAAAGTCAAGATATTTGCGCCGCGTGGTTGCGCTGGCGCTGTCGAGCGGTACAATTACCCGACCTAGAGCCACCCGGCTGGCAGCACATCCTGCTGCCCGGTAGAGACTGAGCTGCCTTGCCTGCGCAACATAGAAATCATCAGTATCTTCGCCAGATGTCACATTGCCAATTAAAAGGTTGAGGCCATTACTACCTGCCCACTTGGCCGATGCAATGGAGCCGCCGCCATACCAGATGCGATCAATCAGCCCTTTAGCCGAGGGTTGCAGCCTGGGACGCTGTGGGCCAAAGGGCGTTGTCAGCCTTGTTTCCTTAGATCCGAGATAGTCACTGCGCAGATTATCAATCAGCCGCAGGGCACGGTTGTAGGAAAAGTCGTATTTAGTCCAATCGCCATCGAACACCCTTCTGCCAATCAGTTCAATATGGGCTGGCAATCCGACGCTGATGCCAATGTTCAGCCGTCCGCTGGAGAGTACATCGGCGAGCGCCAGATCTTCCGCCAGTCGAAACGGACTTTCGTAGCCGAGCGGAATGACTGCGGTACCAATTTCGATATGGCGGGTACGTTGACCAGCAGCTGCCAGAAAAACCGCAGCTGAGGAAATGCCTGGCTCCAGATGCCGATGCCGCACCCAAGCCGAGTTAAAGCCAAGCTGCTCGCCATGCTCAAACAGTTGCAAGGTTGCTTCCAGTCCAGCCAGTGGATTGGCTGGCGGATAGTTTCCAGGGGTGAGAAATCCGATATGGTCTATTGCAATGGTCATGGATGGATCCTTTTCTACAGCATCGGACCGAAAAATGGGAACCGGTTTTCTGATAAATCCGTTGTAAAACCAAGACCTTACAGCATTTCTTTGACTCACGTTTTTTGCACGATGCTATAAGCCATATGGGTTTGTTCAATTGGCAGGCAGACCTGGAGGATTGACTTTTGAGGCTTGCAGGCCTTCCGGTGTCAGATTCCACCGAGACAGCGTCGCCTGATATTGGCCGCTGGCGATCAGACCGTCGATGACAATGCTGATCGGCTCCGCCAATCCGCTGCCTTTTCGAGTCGTCACGCCCACCTCAGCTGTCAATGGCCAGCCGGCATTGATAGTTCCCACCAACCGCTTGCGGCCAAGGGTTGCTGCCTGCCATGCCTGCACGGCATTCGGGCCAAGATTGGCGTCAGCCCGACCGGATTGCAGAGCCAGATCAGCGGCTGCATCGTCATCGTAATATTGCAGTTCAAGCGGTTTCAGCCCGTTTGCCGTGTTTTGCTTGTCCCATTCCAGCAGAATCCGCTCCTGAATGGTACCCGAACTGACGATGATCCTCAGGCCGGCAACATCCTTTGGCTCCTTAATGGACGTGATCGGACCATCTTTTTTGACGTAAAAGCCGTGTAGTCCCTGTCTGTATGTGGAGAAGTCGAATTTCCGCTTGCGCTGTTCGGTGACACCGACGTTTGAAATCACGGCATCATATTTGCCAGAGGTGAGGCCCAGTGGCCAATCAGCCCACGCGACAGACAGAAGTTCCAGCTTCAGGCCAAGACTCTCTGCCACCAGCGAGGCGAGGTCCGGATCAAAACCGATCACCGTTTTCGCATCCGTCGCATAGGCTGTGATCGGTGGAGCGCCGACAGCAACGGCCACCGTTAACACTCCGGCACGGGCGAATTTGAAATCCTTTGGAAGGGCTGAAGCCGCTTTCGGATCTTTTTGCGTATGCAGTCGGCCCGGCTGTTCAGGGCTGAGATCAAACTGTTGGGCATGCACCGGCGCTGAGACCAAAAGTGTCAAGGCACCGGCTGCCAGCATTCGAGCTGAGCGGAAGAAAGCATGTTCCATGAAGAAGATCCTGTTTCTAGAGTTTGTCAAGGAAAAGTGGTTACCGGGTTTCCCGATAAGACAAACGGCAACAAGAGAATTTAGAGTCTGTCTGCTTCAATCTGAACTTGGCAGACTCTAAAACAAAAGGCGGGTTTCAAACCCGCCCAACCGTGTTGAGATTATGATCCGCTTTTGGGCAGGCCAGGCGGGTTGGTGCGGCTTTCCGGAATGGCTTCCGCCGTCAGGTTCCAGCGCTTCAGCACTTCGCCATATTTGCCGTTTTTGATCAGGGCGTTTGTGGCAATGGTCAAGGCATCGGCAAGCCCCGCATTTTTGCGGGTCACAGTGGCGATATCCGCTGTCAACGGCCAGCCGCCATTGACATTGCCGACCAGCCGCGTGTTGCCCTTGATCAGCGCACCATAGGCCTGGCTGGCATTGGTGTTGAACCGCACATCGGCACGTCCCGACTGGAGCGCAAGATCGCTGGCGGCGCTATCCTCGTAATATTGCACCTTGATCGGCTTCAGCCCGGCGGCGACATTCTGGCGATCCCAGTCCAGAATGATCTTTTCCTGATTAGTACCGGATGAGGTGATCAGCTTCAGGCCCGCGACATCCTTCGGCTCTTTGATGTCGGTAATCGGGCTGTTCTTGGCGACGTAAAAGCCCAGCAGATCACGACGATAGCTGGAAAAATCATATTTTTCCTTACGCTGCTCCGTCACGGTGACATTGCTGATCACAGCATCGTATTTGCCAGAAGCGATACCGAGCGGCCAGTCCGCCCAGGCGACGGGGACAATTTCAAGCTCTACTCCCAGCGAATCCGCCAGCAATTGCGCAAGATCCGGGTCGGCCCCGAGAATCGTCTTGGCATCGGATGCATAGGTCACAACCGGCGGATCGAAAGGGCTGACGGCCACCGTGAATTTGCCTGGCGTCGTGAATTTGAAACCGGGCTTGATCGCCGCAATCGCCGCCTCGTTTTTCTCGGCCCTCACCCGGTTTGATATGTCAGGACTCAGATCAAATTTATCGGCAGCCAATGCGCTGTCTGCGGTCAGTGCCGTGAATGCCGCCAGGGCCAGGCCCGGCAGGATTTTCCGAAATGTCATGCTGCTCTCCAGTCAGAAATGGGGTTGATGGGGTTAAGTTTCAGTGCGGGCGCTCACAGCACCTTGGCCAGGAATTCCTGGGTGCGCGGGTGAGCGGCATGGCTAAAGATCCGTTCCGGGGTATCCACTTCCAGCACGCGGCCGCCTTCCATGAAGACGACCGTATCGGCGACTTCACGGGCAAAGCCGATTTCATGGGTGACGATCACCAGCGTCGTACCGGTGCGCGCCAGTTCCTTGATCACATCAAGCACTTCCCCCACCAGTTCAGGGTCGAGCGCTGAGGTTGGTTCGTCGAACAGCAGAACCTTGGGCTTCAGCGCCAGCGCCCGGGCAATCGCCACACGCTGCTGCTGGCCGCCGGACAATTGCCGGGGATAGGCATGGATCTTGTCGCTCAGGCCGACACGGGCCAGCAAATCCTGGGCCAGCAGAATGGCCTCGTCGCGTGGAAGGCCAAGGACGGCAATCGGTGCTTCGATCAGGTTTTCAAGAACCGTCAGATGCGGAAAGAGATTAAAGCTCTGGAACACCATACCGATCTCGACGCGGCGTTTCAGGATGTCCTTCTCCTTCAATTCGTAAAGCACATTGCCGCGCCTATTATAGCCGACCAGTTCGCCATCAACCGAGATGAAGCCGTGATCGACACGCTCCAGATGGTTGATGCTGCGCAAAAGCGTCGATTTTCCAGAACCTGAAGGGCCAAGAATTGCCGTGACGCTTCCGGCTTTCAGCGTCAGATCGACACCATCCAGAACCTTCAGATGGCCAAAACTTTTCGACACATTCTGGATGCGCACCACGCCGCCCTGGCGAAGCGCTGTCAAATCCTTCAGGGCCGACCGGCGATTGGCCGTCACCGCTGGCACCGTTGTCAATGCCGCGCGCCCGAAGAACGCCCGGAATGGCAGGGGCTTCGGATTGCGCAGGGCACCTTTGGAAAAATGCCGCTCGATATAGTGCTGGGCGACCGAAAGCACCGTCATGATCACCAAATACCAGGCGGTAGCGACCATCAGCAGCGGAATGACTTCCAGATTGCGGCGATAGATGACCTGCACGGTGTAGAACAATTCCGGCAGCGCCAGCACATAGACAATGGAGGTGGCCTTGGCCAGACCGATGATCTCATTGAAACCGGTCGGCAGGATGGTGCGCATCGCCTGGGGCAGCACAATCCTGAATGCCTGGCGGCGGCGCGGCAGGCCAAGGGCAGCCGCCGCCTCCAACTGACCCTGATCGACCGAGAGAATGCCGCCGCGAACGATCTCGGCAAAGAAAGCCGACTGATTGAGCGTCAAGCCGATAAAGGCGGCGGCAAATGGCGTTAGCAATTGTACGGTCGGGTAATCCACCAGCACCTGGCCGGTAAAGGGCACGGAAATGTGAATGGTTTCATAGAGATAGCCGAGATTGTTGAGCACCAGAAGCAGTACAATCATCGGGATGGAGCGCAGCAGCCAGATATAGCCCCAGGATAGGCCAGACAGCAGCGGTGAGCGCGACACCCGGGCCAGTGCCAGCGCCGTCCCCAGGACCGATCCGCTGATGGTGGCGAGCACAGTCAGCAACAGGGTCCGGCCCAACCCGGCCAGAACCGGCTCCGCAAAGAACCATTGCGCAAAAACGCTCCAGCCCCAGCGTGGATTGGTAAAGGTGGAATAGATCGCTGCGATGATGACTGCCGCAGCAAACACCGTGCCAACAATCCGGGCCGGGTAGCGAGCAGGAACGACCTTCAAACGAGAAAGATCATGGGGCAGATCGCTGGCGACATCCACATGCCGGATGCCTGGAAAGTCCGAAGTGAGAGCCATAGCGCCGTCCTTTCTGAAGAGGGTGGGCTGAAAGATTGAGGAGAACTATACGGAGACCGCACGGCGCTCCGAGCGAAGCTGCGGCTTTTCATCGCCTACGGCGAGATGGCGGATGTCCTTCTCGAAGGGCAGTGTCCGATGGATTTCGGGATCGACCGCCGGATCGAACAGGGCGCTATAGCCATTCTTCAGGTAAAGCCCAACCGCCTCCGGCTGGCGAAAACCGGTGGTAAGATAGATCCGTCCATAGCCCTGCCGCGCCGCCTGGGCTTCGAGTTCTGCCAGCACGATGCGTGCAAGGCCTTGGCGCCGATAATCGGGATGGGTCCAGATGCGTTTGAACTCGGCGGTGGTCTCGTCATAGAACTTGAAGGCACCCCCGCTGATCGGCTGGCCATCGCGCAGCAGCAACAGGAAAGTGCCGAACGGCGGCTGAAAAGCTTCCGCCGGATAGCGGTTGATTTCCTCTACCGCGCCCTCCGCGCTGAAAAACGTCCCGTAGCGGCTGTCATATTCACGGATCAGATCGTCGATCAGCGGCTTTGCTAAGGGGTCGAGCGGCGAGGTGTAAACGAATTTATCGGTCATGGCGGTGCACATCCTCTAGAGAGTGGTGGTCGAAACCGGGGATGACAGGTAGCTCTCCACCAATCGCACCCAGTAGTGAGCGGCGGGCAGAATGATCTCATCGTTGAAGTCATAGGACGCGCTGTGCAGCGGAGCGCCGTCGCCATTGCCGACAAACAGATAGCTGCCGGGCCGCGCTTGCAGCAGAAAAGCAAAGTCTTCGCTTGCGGTGCGCGGTTTGAAATCGGCAATCACCTTCTCGTCACCGAAAGTTTGCAGGGCGACTTTCCGCGCAAAGGCGGTTTCGTCTGCGTGATTGAGAACACTTGGAAAGCCAAAGCGATACTCAACCTCGGCCTTTGCGCCGAAGCTTTCAGCCTGTGCTCTCGCCAGCGCCGGAATGCGCTCGCTCAGTTGCTGGCGCACAGCCTCATTAAACGTGCGCACTGTCAACTTCAGTTCCACGCTTTCTGGAATGACGTTGGAGGCCGAGCCGCCATGGATTGAGCCAACCGTAATCACCGCCATTTCGCGCGGATCGACATTGCGCGACACAATGCTTTGCAAGGCGGTGATCAGCGAGGCAGAGGCCAGCACCGGATCAACGCCCCGGTGCGGCTCTGCCCCATGGCCACCCTTGCCAACCACCTTGATATAGGCCTGATCCACCGAGGCCATGGCGGGTCCCGGCACAAAGCCAAATGAGCCAGCAGGCACATCCGGCCAATTGTGCAGGCCAAACACTGCGTCCACCGGAAAACGCTCGAACAAGCCCTCCGCCAGCAGCTTTTTAGCGCCCGCGCCGATTTCTTCGGCAGGCTGGAAAATCAGCCGAACTGTGCCATCAAATTCGCTGAATTCAGCCAGATAGCGGGCAGCAGCAAGAAGAATAGCCGTATGCCCATCATGCCCGCAGGCATGCATGATGGACTTGTTGCGGCTGGCATAATCAAGGCCTGTGGCCTCTGCGATTGGCAGAGCATCCATATCGGCGCGAAGGCCGATGATGCGGCTACCTTCGCCCTTTTTTAAGGTGGCAACAATGCCGGTTCCGGCAATGCCATGCTCTATCTGATAGCCATAAGAGGCCAGATGCGACACCACCAGATTGCTGGTGCGCTTTTCCTGAAAGGCAAGTTCCGGGTTCTGGTGCAGATCTCGCCGAAAGGCGATGATTTCATCAAGATAGGTACGGATTTTCCTTGCCACCCGGTCTTGCACCAGGGGACTGTCAACGGCGATGTTCATGGTTGTTTTCAGCCGATGCGCTTAGGCGCTGGCTGCCCTTGTTGTCTGGTCATCAGTTTTGGCCGTATAGCGGCTCTCGCGGAATGGAAGACCGAGGTGATCCCGCAGGGTGTCGCCCTGCACGGTACGATCATAATACCCGCGCGCTTCAAGCACTGGCAGAACATACGTCACGAAATCATCAAGCCCCCCGGTGACCACCGGAAAGCCAAAAATGAATCCGTCGGCGGCACCGCCATCCACCCAGCGAATGATCTCGTCAGCAATACGATCCGGCGTGCCGACAAAATTGCTGCGCGGCGTTGCGGCTTCCAGCGCCACTTCACGCAAGGTTTGCCCCTTTTCCTTGGCGTTCTTCTTGATCTTGTCGGTGGTTGAGCGGAAACTGTTCTTGCCGATATCGCCCAGTTCGGGGAATGGCGCATCCAGCGGATACTGACGGAAATCATGGTGATCGAAGAAGCGGCCCAGAAACAGCAGGGCTTCTTCAATCGTCACCAGTTCCTTGATGGCCCGATATTTTTCATCCGCCTCTTCCTGTGTCGCACCAACAACGGGTCCAATACCAGGGAAAATCAGCACGTCATTGGCGCTGCGGCCCTGCACTACTGCGCTTTGCTTAACCTGCTTTGCAAAGGCCTGACCCTCTTCAAAACTCGCACTGTTGGTAAATACCGCATCGGCATGTTTGCCTGCCAGATGAATGCCAGAGTCAGACGAGCCAGCCTGAAACACAACAGGCTGCCCCTGTTTGGAACGGCCAATATTGAGCGGACCTTCCACCCGGAAGAAACGGCCTTTGTGATCCAGTCGATGCAGTTTTTCGCGATCAAAAAATGTGCCCGTGTCGCGGTTGCGCACAAAGGCGTCATCATCCCAGCTGTCCCACAGGCCCTTGACCACATCCAGATATTCCTCGGCAATCTGGTAGCGCAGGGAATGTTCGGGATGTTCGCGGCTATAATTGCGGCCGGACCCTTCCAGCGGTGTTGTCACGGCATTCCATCCTGCGCGGCCACCGCTGATCAGATCAATCGAGGCAAATTGCCGGGCAACGGTGAAGGGGTCGGAATAGGAGGTGGAAATGGTGCCGACCAAGCCGATTTTCGAGGTGGATGCCGCCAGAGCTGAGAGAATAGCAATTGGCTCAAAGCGGTTGAGAAAATGCGGAATGGAATGCTCGTTGATATAAAGCCCATCGGCCACGAAGGCAAAAGCGATACCGGCGTCTTCCGCTTTGCGGGCTGTTTCCACATAGAAGGGAAAGTTCACGCTGGCATCAGCGGGAACGCTTGGGTGTTTCCACGCATTCATATGGCCGCCGGGGCCGTGCAACATAATGCCGAAATTGATGGATTTCTTGGTCATGGGAACATCTTTCTCTAAAATCAGGCTGCGAGGGATAGGCGGGAGGCGGCAATCAGCTCAATGGCGTTGAGCCGAAGCGCTGCCTGCGGCACCGGGATGTCGATGATAAATTCGCTAACCCCAAGGTCGGCATGGAGTGTGTCGAGTTCCTTGCGCACCTGCTCTCCCGTGCCTGCCAGCACATGCGGGGTCTTTTCCTCAATTCGGTAATCGGCCACACCAGACTGGCGGGCGAATTCAGTGGCCTGTTCCGGGTTCCCAACATTGACGCTAACGCCATTGGAGAGGATGACCTTGAAAATCTTGATATCCGCCACCCGGCTTTTGGCGAGGTCTTCCTGCTCTGCCGCAAAAGCAGCCAAAGCGAGGATCGGGGTCTTGCCGCCTGTCTCGCGACGGTAAACATCAAAGGTCTCTTGAAGATTTTGCTGATCGCCATTGAGGTGGCCTGCAAAAACCAGCGTCCAGCCCTTTGCGGCGGCAAGCTTGGCGCTGGCAGCGCTAGCCCCCAGCAAAAAGCGCTCTGCCGGAATGGTTGGCACCGGCGTTGCCAGCAATTCATTGGCCGCAGCGGCGTCGGTGAGCAGGTAACGGTTCAGGTCTTCGATTTGCTTTTCAAAGTCCCGCGGCGGCGCATCAGCCTGCCCGGTGCGCAGGGCGCGGGTGGCGTGGGGAAAGCCGCCGGGGGCCTTGCCCACACCCAAATCAACCCGCCCTGGAGCCAGAGACGCCAGCAAATTGAATGTTTCCGCCACCTTATAGGGGCTGTAATGCTGGAGCATGACGCCGCCAGAGCCAATTCTGATATGTGAGGTTTTTGCCAGAAGATAGGCAATCAGCGTTTCCGGTGCGGAGCTGGCCAGTGCGGGAATATTATGGTGCTCCGCCAGCCAGAAGCGCTTATAGCCAAGCGCTTCGGCGCGGGTGGCAAGTGCAACGGTTGTTTTCAGCGCGTCGGTGGCAATGGCGTCTGGCTCTACCGGGCTTTTATCAAGAACGCTGAGGGAGTAGGTCATGGGAAGTCTTCCGCTCCAATTATTTATTAAACTCTATAAAATCGATAGAATTAATATTTTAGAAGAAATGATTTTCCATTTTTGCTCTCAAAGAGGGAAAAATGCAGTGGGGAATATTCAGCCTAAAGGCGAGGCGCTGTCGCAATGAGCGGATGCTTTTGATGGGGAGTGGTTAACCCTCAGAAGAGGCCTTCGCTGGATAGCTTATGTTGCTTGCGACAGTTGGAGCGTATTTTTCACGGTGCTTGTGGGTGAGAGAAAAAACTACCTCCATATAAACTATAAAAAACATAGATTAACTTCAATAACCGTCAATGTCTGCGATGCTGCCTCGGCATGTTTGCAGCAAAGGACGGCGCCGATGACCAGGACAATTCACTTCAACGCCTTCGATATGAATTGCGTCGGACACCAATCGCCTGGATTGTGGGCGCATCCGGATGACCGATCCTATACATACAAAGATCTGGATTATTGGCAGAATTTGGCGCGCACTCTGGAGCGCGGGATTTTTGATGGCATCTTCATTGCTGACGTGATCGGCTATTACGATGTCTATAAAGGCTCCAATTTCCACGCGATCCAGCAGGCGGCGCAAATTCCGGTCAACGATCCGTTGCAACTGGCGGCTCCCATCGCTTTGGCCACTGAGCATCTGGGTATTGGCATCACTGCATCAACCTCGTTTGAGCATCCCTATCATTGCGTTTACGCCACTGGCGCAAGGCTTGCTGACCAACAAATACCTGAACGGCATTCCAGAAGATGCCCGCGTCAACCGCCCCGGCAGCGATTTCCTGCGGCCAGAGCATTTGAAGGAAGAAAACATTGTTCGCGCCCGCGCCCTGAATGAGATTGCCGCTCGCCGTGGTCAATCGCTGGCGCAGTTGGCGATTGCATGGGTTTTGCGCGATCCTCGCGTGACATCGGCCCTGATTGGAGCCAGTTCTGCCCGGCAGATTCAGGAAAATGTCGATGCGCTCAACAATCTTACCTTCACAGCCGAAGAGCTGGCGGAGATTGATCGCTATGCGGTCGAAGGTGGCATCAACCTTTGGGAAAAGCCTTCACACGATCAAGTGGTGTAAAGACAAACAAAAACGGCCTGAACACTTCTGTTCAGGCCGTTTTTTCATTTCAGGCGGCAAGAAACTCAGCCGCCGTATTCAATAATCTCCAGCCCCGCATTGTAATCGGTGGCGTAGATCAAGCCACTGGCATCCACAAACACATCCGCTGATTGGATGACTTTCGGACGACCGGGTCTACGGTCGGTCATCGAGGTTGGGGCGGCAGGCACCAGAGCACCGGTTTCGACCGGATGGTACGGATCGGAAATATCAAAAGCGCGAATGCCGGCATTTTGCCAGGTGGCGAAAATCAACGTGTCTGACACAAACGAGCCCGGTCGGTTTTCATGCAGGTTATGGGGGCCGAAATGGCCGCCTTTCTGGGTGTAATCGATCTCGTCAGGAATCGGGAAGGTGGAAATGCTGACCGGATTTTCCGGCACGCGGATATCAAACACCCAAGTATGCTTGCGGCCATCTTCCTCATTGTCCAGCACCGCCTCATCGGCCACAACCAGCAGATCACGCCCCGGCAGAGGAAGCGGAGAGTGCGTGCCGCCGCCATAGGGGGGTGACCAATTGTGATGCTTGATCAGTTTTGGCGCAGCATGGTCCTTGATGTCGAGAAGTGTCAGCCCACCATCGCGCCAGCAGGCATAGGCGGTGTCGCCATGCACCAGTGCATGGTGAAGGGCATAGCGCTTGCCATCGGCCCAAGTGCGGTTCTCGCCTGCTGCCGTGTTCATGCCCGGCAGCCACCAGCGGCCAATCAGCTCCGGCTTGGTGGGATCGGCCATGTCGATGGTCACGAAAATATAATCGGAAAAACCATCGAGCAGGGCCGATGCATAGGCATACCGCCCGCCAACATACCAGAGCCGATGAAAACCCACGCCATCCACATCCAATTGCCCGATCTTGCGTGGGGCGGCGGGCGCAGAAATGTCATAGACGGTCATGCCCGCCGTCCATGCCCGTTCGCGTTTGCTGGCGGCGACTGTCTCGCCGACGGATTGGGTGTAATAGGCCTTTTCATCGGTGAAACTCTCTACATCGGCAAACAGATCAAGCGCATTGATCACCAACAGCAGATCGCCGTGGGTTTGCAGATGGATGTTCCATGTGTTGGCGGGGGCCTGCACGTAGTTGACGGTTTTCGGATGTTTCGGATCCCGCACATCGATAATGGAGAAGCCCTGCGACCACGGATGCGCCACATAGGCATAGCCGTGATGCACCATCAATTGCAGTCCATCACCACGTCCGCCAATATCGCTATGGCCGATCAGTTTCATATTGCGGGCAAAGTCTGGCTTTGGCAGGTCTATGGTGGTCATTGGGCTTCTCTCACTTTCAATCGACTTGCGGCGCTTACTTGACGGTTGATGGAATCCACGCAGCCGTGGCAGCATCGCTCTTCAAGAAGGCCGGGAATTTCTGCTGCAATTCCTCAATCGAGCCGATCTTGTTGTTGACCAGATCATCGCGGGTGATCAGCGTGGGCTTGAGCAACACCGAATAACCGGGGTTTTGCCCAGCAACCGCAAGCGAAACCGCCCGCACCGAAACCTCGCCAACCACGGCAGCATTGGTGGCAGCGGTTGCCACCCAAGCGCTGTCCGGCTCAATCATCAACTGAATATCGGCAGTGGAAATATCGACGCCATAGATTTTCACTTTGCTGGACAGGCCAAGCTCATCAATTGCCAATTTCGCGCCCTTGGCAAATTCATCCCATGGGGTGAAAATCACCGAAATATCGGGGTTTGCGCGGAGCACGGCCTTGGTCTGGTCGGCGACGGTGGCCGGAACCGTGTCATTGACCACGCCCCAGACAGCCTTTTCCTTCAGATTGTGCTTGGCAACATAGTCCTTCCACACGGCATAGCGGCGATCCAGCGGGGCAAAACCGGCCACATAAATCGCACCACCGTTAAAGCCATCGCCCTTATCCTTAACGGCCTGATCCAGCACCAGCTTGGCCATATCGGCATCGCTCTGCTCGATTTGCGGGATGTTGGGATTGTCGAGGTTCACATCATAGGCGACCACCTTGATACCCGCATCCAGCGCCTTTTGCGCCACATCCTGCAACACTTCCGGGCGGCCATTGTTGATGATGATACCATCGACCTTCAGATTGATGGCCTGCTCGATCAAAGCGCGTTCTGCATCATTGTCATTGCGGGCCTGCGATACGGTGAGGTTGATGCCCAGTGCATCGGCCTGCCGCTTGACGCCTGCTTCAAAGGCTTGCAGCCAATCACCACCGCCGAGATAGCTGACAACGGCGATGTTCACGGTTTTCTTGTCAAACGGGGCGGGCGCGCCGTCAAGGCCAGCGGCAGAGGCATGGGTGGCAAAAATCGATCCGGCCAGAAGAACTGCGCCAAGGGTACGAAGAGTCTTGATCATGTTGGTTCCATTCAAGAGATGTGTTTGGATGTTCAGGTGCGGGTGCGGCTGACGCCATAGGTGAGGGCAAGAGCGCCAACCAGCACAAAGCCCTTGACGAAATCCTGGGTGTAATAGGGGGCGTTGAGCATAGTCAGACCATTGAGCAAAATGCCGACAAAGACAGCTCCAATGATGGTGCCCAGTACATTGGGACGCCGAAGACCCAGAACGGCAAAGCCGATCAGTGATGCAGCAACCGAGTCCATAAGAAGTGACGCGCCGGAAGAGACATCGCCGCGCCCGACGCGCGCTGCGACAATAATGCCGCCAAATGCCGCCAACGTGCCGGACAGCACATAGGCAAAGGACTTGATTTTTGCCGTATTGGCCCCCGCCAGACGGGTTGCCACTTCATTGCCGCCGGTGGCAAACAGCAAGCGGCCAAGACGGGTGCGCTCTGTCAGAACAAATAGCGTCACAGCCACGATGGCCAGCAGAATGACCGGGAAGGGGATGAGGTCAAACAGGCTGGAGCGACCGATTGTTAGAAACAGAGGATCATATTTTCCGGTTGCCGTTGTTCCATTGGGCAGAATGAGGCCGACCGAAATGGAGCGTCCAGCTGTTGGGATCAATTGCAGACCAGAGAGCAGAAACATCATCGCCAGCGTGGCCAGAAGATCCGGCACTTTGAGCTTGACGATCAGAAAAGCATTGGCAAAGCCGATCAACGCGCCAAATGCGAGCACCAGCGGCACGGTTTGATAGGCGTTCAGGCCCAGCACAATCATCGCATAGCTGGATGCCATGACGCTGGAGGCGGCAACCGCGCCCACCGAGAGATCAAAACCGCCAATTGCCAGCGTCACCGTAACCCCGGCTCCAATGATCGCCACCACAGCAACCGCTTGCAAAATGCTCATCAGGTTGTTGATGTTGATAAAGGCGGGCTGGGCAAGGCTGAAGATAACAACCAACCCCGCCAGCAGAATGAAGACAGCACCGCGCCGGATGGTTTCACGCACAAGGCTTGCCACGCTTAGGCGATCATGCGTTTGCTTCAGCGTATCTTTGGGAATGTCATTCACCGTCGTCATCAGGCGATTTCCTTGTGGTGATTGGCTGAGGCAGCCGTGGGCGTCAGCTCAATCAGAGTATGTTGATCAATCAGCAAAATACGGTCGGCCACTTCCTGTGCTTCCTCAAAATCCGAAGTAGCAATCAGGGTTGCGCGATCCGCGTGGCTGCGAATGGTGGCGATAATGTCTTGCCGGGCACCGACATCGACGCCCTGAAACGGCTCATCCAACAACAGCAAGCGGCTTTGCTCCACTTCCCAGCGAGCAATCACAGTCTTTTGCTGATTGCCGCCCGAAAGTGACCAGACGGAAGCGTCTGGACTCGACGCCTTGATGCCGAGCCGTGAAATGGCAGCTTTTGCATGCACGGTCTCTGCATCGGACAGCAGAAAACCAGAGGGATACCAGCGCTTGAGATGCGGCAGGCTAATGGTGGCCGCCACGCTCTCGCCCGGCCAATCGGCAGGCATCAAGGCTGAACGGTGACGATCTTCCGCCACAAGCGCCACACCAGCGGCAATGGCCTCTGCCGGGCTTTTGGGGGCATAAGGCTTACCATCCAGCGTGGCTTCTCCCGCAGCAAATTGCCCCGCTCCAAACAATGCAGATAACAGCCTGCTTTTGCCCGCACCCAGCACGCCGGTGATGGCCACCACTTCGCCCTCACGCACCGTGAGATCAAAGGATTTGCTGCTGCCCAGCAGCTGAATGCCACACAAATCCAGCACGGCTTTGCCAAATTCTGTGCGATGATCAGGTCGCGCCGTGTTTAATGAACGGCTAATCATCGTCTCAAGGGCTGCATCAAAATCAATCGGGCGGCTGAAGGCACCGACATTGCGCCCGCCTCGCAGAATAACAACGCGGTCGGCAAGAGCAGCCAGATCGGCGGTGCGATGCGAGATGTAGAGAATTGCGATGCCACGGGCTTTCAAACCCAGCAGGATAGCATAGAGGCACTCTGCTTCCTGCGTCGAGAGGCTGGCCGTTGGCTCATCCAAAATCAACAATTCAGCCTTGTTGGCAAGTGCACGGGCAATGGCCACCATTTGCCGATCCGCTGCGCCCAGATCAGCAAAATCCCGATTCAGCGGCAGGTCGAAACCCGCCTCATGCAAAACGCGCGCTGCCTCACGCCGCACGCTTTTGGATGAGAGAAAAAATGGCTGACGGCCATCGACATAGTGATTGAGCAGAAGCGCATCTGCCACGCTCAAGCCCGGAATACCCACCACATCCGTGGACTGGTGAACTGTCACCACGCCAAATTTGGCGGCTTCTGCCGGGCTTTGCGGGGCAAAAGGCTTGCTCTTTAGCAAAATACTGCCGGAATCGGCCGATTGCACGCCGGAGAGGATTTTCACCAGCGTAGATTTCCCGGCCCCGTTTGCGCCCATCAGGGCAACAATCTCGCCCGGCTCGATGACCAGCGATGCGTCGATCAAGGCCTTGGTCGAGCCGAAGGAGCGGGAGATGTCTTTAACGTCAAGAAGGGGCATTGCGGGCTCACCAATTGTGTTGATCAGGTGATAAACCCTTGGTGACCGCCAGCAAGAATGGCAGTTTCAAACATCATTTAATATATAGAATAAATTTGCATAGCAGGTGGATTGAACCATACCCGCTGTGGTGTGCCGACCATTATACTGTCGCATAGCGCGATCAAAACTGGCATTTATCAACGATTGCTGGAATAGCCGTCGTCCCAAACTCGCCGGATAAAATAACCGATGAATGCGGCTCAAAGGGCAAAGAAATCTATTCTTGACCGGAATTTCACGTTTTAAAAATCTATAAATACCGTAGATTTTATTGATAATAATCCCCATGTGGCCCGATTGGTGGCCTTTGTTCAACTTGGAGAACCCGATGACATCGATCCTGCGCCTTCTGGCATTCACCGCTCTTTCACCTTTGGTTTTAACGCACTCGGCTGTTGCGGCTGGCATTGCCGGTGCACCTGCGCCATTTGACCAAGGCGGCGTCAAGCTGGCGCTGATCAGCTATATCTCGGCTGGCGATTTCTTTCAGGCCTATCAGGCGGGCGCACAGGCGCAGGCCAAGGCGCTGGGGGTTGATCTGCGGATTTTCCCCGGTCGTCAGGATGCTGCCGAGCAGCGCGAACAGATTTTGCAGGCGATTAATCTCGGCGTGAAAGGCATTGTCATTGACCACGGCCTGACGGAATCGCTCAGCGATGTGGTGCAGCAAGCGCTCGACAAGGGCATCAAGGTCGTGGCTTTCGATGTGAACCTGAACAATCCGAAAATCCCGCAGGTGGAACAATCCGACCACAAACTGGCCGAACTGACGCTGGATCAGGCCATCAAGGACAATGGCAAGAGTTTCAATGCTGGATATGCCTATGTGGCTGGTTTTGCACCCTTGGATCGCCGCAATGAAATCTGGGACAAGGTCAAAGCTGCCAACAGTGGCATTGTTGAAAAAGCACGTTTCGGCACGGTCAGCGACACCACAGCCACCTCCACCGCCGATCAGGCCAAAGCGGTTTTTCGTGCCAACCCGGATATTTCCGTGGTGTTTGCGCCCTATGATGAATTTGCCCGTGGCGTCAAACTCGCTGCCGCCGATCTGGGCATCAGCGCCAAGCTGAAAATCTATTCGGCGGATATTTCCACCGCTGACATTCAGGAAATTGTTGAGGATGGCAGCCCATGGGTGGCAACTGCTGCCACCAATCCGGCAGTTGTGGGTGCCGTTTCCATCCGCGCTGCCGCCTTGCAGATTGCCGGCGAAACCGTGCCGCATCAGATTATTGTCGATCCGGTTCTGGTGACGCAAAAGCAATTGCGGGATGCCAACGTCAAGACCATCGAAGACTTGGCCAAGAAAATTCCAAGCTTTTCGACAAGTTCCGCTGTCACTGCAAGCTGGATTCCGTCTGCTGCTTTTTGAGCGATTTGCTCCCAAGCAGGCTCTGCGCAGACCGCAACGGAAGCACCTCGCGGTGCTTCCGTTTTTCTCCATTAGGCAGCCTTGCTCTTCTGGATGCCAGAAGATGCCGCATCGAGACCACGTTGAATATCGGCAAGAATGTCATCGATATGCTCGATAAGGCCCTCTCGCAAATTTGTGCGCTTAACGGGGTCAGAACAAGAGCAGTCCGAAATCGTACACTAAGGCCGAACGAAGCATGAACAATGCCGTAGTTCGAATTTTGGACGTTCGATCTCTGTGGATTGCCATCGATATTCGCTGGTTTTGATTTCTCTGTCCGGCCCGACTCGACAACGCTAAGCGCAGATTGGTTATGAATGGAGTCGGGCTATGGCAAAGCGCAAGCTTCTCAAAGATCAAGATCGCCGAAAGCTTGTCGATATCCCTGTCGACGAGGACAGCTTATTCCGACACTACTCATTGTCACGGGCCGATCGCCTAGAGATCGAACTGCGCAGACGCAATCACAACCGGCTTGGCTTTGCCATTCAGCTATGTCTGATGCGATACCCGGGTCGAGTGCTGGGGGCAGAAGAAATTCCGCCACGCGCCATGCTTAAATATGTTGCTGATCAGATCGGCGCCGCCCCGGAAGCATTTTCGCTCTATGCACGCCGTGAAGAAACCCGTCGGGATCACACAGCACGGCTAATGATGTATCTGGATACGAGAAGCGCGACGCTGCAAGATCGCCGCGCCGCGCTATTGTCTGCAATTCAGGCGGCGGCGACGTCCGACGACGGTGCTGCGATAGTCAGTTCGATTGTCGCCGCGTTTCGTGAACGCGGCGCTCTTCTACCGGCGATCGACACGATCGAACGGATTGGCCTTGCCGGCCGTGCGATAGCTCGCCGTCGGGCAGAGACAACTCTGATTAAAGACATTCCGCTCAATGCGCTCCGATCATTGGACCGGCTGTTAGAAGTGGACCCGTCGATCGGCCAGACGCGCTTCCATTGGCTACGCTCGGCGCCAGAAGCGCCAGGTGCGTCGAATCTGGTCGGGCTGACAGAGCGGATAGCCTTTCTGCGGCGGCTGGAGATTGATCCGACGTTACAGGCGCGCATATCAGCAGGACGGTGGGACCAGATGATCCGGGAGGGTAACGCAACCCCGGCCTGGCTTGCCAACGACTTCAATGCCAGCCGTCGCCAGGCTCTGATTGTGGCTCAAGTCATCAAGCTTTGCCAGAAGCTCACGGACGAAGCGGTGACGATGTTCATCAAGCTGATGGGTAAGTTGTTCTCGCAAGCCAACAACCGAAAGAAGCAGCGGCAGATGGACTGCAGAGCGAACACCGCCAAAGCGCTGCGCATGTTTCTGGATACGATCACCGCCCTGCAGTCCGCCAACAACAATGGTCGGAATGCAATGGATGTTCTCGACCAAAGAGTCGGCTGGGATCGACTGCTTCGGATGAAGCCTGAGCTCGAGTCGATCCGGAAAGCTCGAAGGAGTTCGTCTTGAGGCCGGAACATTGATCATCACACCAACTGCCAGCGAAATCCCTGTGGCCGCCGAGGCACTGAATGCCGAGATCAGCGATATGTATCCGTTGGTCGAGGTTCCCGACCTATTAAGGGAAGTGCATGAATGGACTGGCTTTGCAGATTTATTCACGCATGTTCGCACCGGCGACGTCCCAAAAAATGTTTCTGCCATGCTGGCTGGTGTATTGGCCGATGCTACGAACCTTGGCCCCAAACGAATGGCGGGCGCCTCCAAGGGGATTAGCGCTCACCAGATTGGGTGGATGCGCACATTCCACGCCCGATCGGAGACATACCGCACGGCTCAAGCGTGCATCACCGATGCCCACACCCAGCATCCGCATTCGCGCCTTTGGGCCAATGGCACAACGTCGTCGTCCGATGGCCAATTCTTCCGTACGAGCGACCGTGCTGCAAAGCGCGGCGACATCAATTTGCATTACGATAGCGAGCCCGGATCGAAATTCTATAGCCATCTATCAGATCAATACGGCTACTTCAGCATTTTGCCCATCAGTCCCACCGAGAGCGAGGCGGCCTATGTGCTCGATGGGCTATTCGATCAGGACACTGTCCTCGACATCCATGAACACTTTACTGACACAGGCGGCGCGAGTGATCATATCTTCGGGCTCTTCGCCTTGATCGGAAAGCGGTTCTCACCGCGACTGCGCAACCTCAAAGACCGGAAGTTCCACACGCTAGAAAAGAGCGGTGCATATCCGGCGCTGTCGAACCACATCGGCGCGCCGATAAATACCAGTCTGATCCTCGATCATTGGGACGATCTGCTCCATCTTGCAGCGTCGATTACGACGCGGTCCGTGGTGCCGTCTACAATCCTGAAGAAGCTTTCTGCGTCTCCGAAGCAAAGCCATCTCGCGAAGGCGCTCCGCGAACTCGGTCGGATTGAGCGTTCGCTCTTCATGATCGAATGGTACTCAAGCCCGGCACTACGGCGGAGATGCCAAGCCGGTCTCAACAAAGGCGAGGCCGCCCATAAGCTGAAGCGCGCTGTCTTTTTCCACGAGCGAGGCGAGATCCGTGATCGGTCGTTCGAGAGCCAGGCATTCCGCGCTTCAGGGCTCAATCTCGTCGTTAGTGCAATCGTGCACTGGAATACGGTCTATCTTAATCGCGCGGTCACACAGCTGAAACGAGCGGGACGAGACATTCCTGATACTCTGTTGAAGCACATCTCGCCGCTGAGTTGGGAACATATCAACCTTACCGGCATCTACACCTGGGATGCCGAACATCAGATGCCCAACGGATTTCGACCGCTCCGCCTTCCAGCTGGGCTGCGGCGGGTCGCATAAGTTCTCATTCCGTTCGCCCTTAGCGTACGATTTTGCACTGCTCTTGTTCTGACCCCAATTACAGGATGGCGTAGTCCGTTGCCTTTCTAGGAAGGTAAAGCGGTGATGCCTGGGGCCAAAAGCCTCGGTGGGAAAATCGACTGACGGAACGATGCGGAAAGGACTTCAATGTTCAGAATGGGGTAAACCAGTCCCGGCGCTCGAGCGCAAAGCTCTATGAACCGATGTGGTCCCTGTTCTTCGAACTGCATCCCGGCCCGTGGCTAATCAGGCCACATCAAGAGGCCTGACACACGACCGATAGAATTCCTCGTTTCGCGGACTACCGTCAAAAAATCTTCTTGCCAAACCGGGGGCATCCACACACGCCCCGCCGCGATCCGTTCCACAGACTTGGAAGCTGCGCTTCGCGAGGTCGATTGCAAGGATATGCACCTGTGTCATCTGCATTCCCTCCGTAAGCGCCACCATGGCGCGAAGCAGGCATCATACTCCGATGCCGGCCGGAAGGGGCATCCACCCCATCAGTTCAGGTTCATCGCGCCGGCTTAGCTATCAACCGTTAAGCCACTAGCAACGTGACATCACCCCGCCACGAGATCCCATCCGACCACTATCGCGAACAGAGAACCGAAGCCATGCAAATGTGGAATGAGGTCGCATGCCCGCAGGCCGCATAAGCGAGAGCGGAGGGCAGTACTTTCGTCCGCAGCCCGTTAATTTTACTGTGTCCAGCTGGGGTCGTCGCAGGACTCTACATAATCAACCTCTGAGATACTTTCGCGAACGCGGAAAAGAAATTACTGGCTGTTTGGCGCATGACAATTTCCGGGCGGGTGTTTCTGGCAATCGCGAGGACATCAATTGTCTTGAGAATGAAGGCCGGCTCGTTTCGTTCCTCCAGCAAGGGAACTGGAACCTGCGAAGGCGCGTCGGTCTCGACCAGGAGTTTATCGTCCGGAATGGTTGCTGCGATGTCACGCAGGGCAGCGTTTTCCGGATAGGTTAGAAGCCCGGAGAACGACACATAGGCACCAAGCGAAAGTGCGGTTTCGGCCAGCGCCGGGCCGCCGGAAAAGCAATGCATGACGATTGGAAAAGTACCTTTTTTCGTCTCGCGGATGAGCATGTCGGCCATGGCCTCATCCTCGCGGACCGAGTGGATAATCAGCGGTAGTTGAGTCTGTCTGGAGGCCTCGATATGAGCCTGGAACACCTCAATCTGGGCATCCCAGGATGCGTTGCCATAAAACCTGTCGAGCCCCGCCTCCCCAATGCCGACGACCTTGGGGTGACGTGCCAGGTTGACCAACTCGGCCGCCGTGACGTCGCGCTCTTCATCGGAAAAATGGGGGAGGGTGCCGACGCTACAGTAGACATGAGGGTAACGCTCGGCGATCGCTAGAACCCGTTCGAATTGCCGAACCCGGATGCCGATCGTCAGGAGAACGCCGATTCCGGCCTGTCTTGCGCGTGCCATGACCGCATCGCGGTCGGCATTGAAGTCATCGAAGTCGAGGTGGCAGTGGCTGTCAACTATCATTGGGAACCTTTACTCGCTTGATGTGCGGCGGAACGGAATGCCGAGTGCCGCTGGATTACGGGCCTTGCCTGCAAACAGGACGAGGACAAGAATGGTCAGGATATAGGGAAGTGTCAGGAATGCTTGGTAGGGCAATGCAATGCCGAGTGTCTGGCCACGAAGTTGCAGCGCGTCTGCTGCGCCGAACAGCATGGCGGCCAGCAGGACCCCGAGCGGATGTCGGCGGCCAAGCACCAGAATGGCAAGCGCGATATAGCCGCGTCCCGATGTCATGTTGTCGATGAAGATACCCGTCGCACTCAAGGACAGGAAGGCACCACCCAGCCCCGCCAGCAGGCCTGAAATCAACAGGCAGATAAAGCGGGTTCGGGTTACCGAAATGCCAAGTGTCTCCAGCGCCTCCGGGTGTTCACCTGCGGCGGTGACCTGCCAGCCGAACGCAGTCTTCGTCATTACGATCCAGACCACCGGCACGAGGATCAGCCCGACATAGACGATCGGGGCCTGATGAAACAGCAGCGGCCCGACCAACGGCAGGTTTGACAGCCATGCAAGATCGACGGGTGCAAAAGATGAAACGCGCGGCGTCGCCGCGCCCACGCCGAAGACGGACCGGTAAAGGAAACTCGTCGCCCCGACAATCAGCAGATTGATGGCAACGCCGACCACGACCTGATTGCTTCCAATCAAGACCGCATAGAGCGTCAAGATCACGCTGACGGCTGTTCCTGCCAGCATTCCGGCAACGACGCCAAGCCACAGGTTGCCGGTTGTGTAGGCGGCAACGAATCCGGTGAAGCTGCCGGCCAGCATCATCCCTTCAAGCGCGATGTTGAGGACACCGGATCGCTCGGCGAAGATCCCGCCAAGTGCTGCGAGCATGATTGGCATGGCAAGCCGCATGCTGGCTTCAAGATAACCTTGGGTAACAGGATCGGAGAGGAATGACATGACGTTTCCCAAGGCTTATCTCCGACGCAAAATGTGAAGAAGTTGATCGATCCCCGGCCGCCCGATTAAAAACAGAACCACGAGGGCCTGGATGATGACGGTAAGCGTTGCAGGCACACCGGCAGCCGCTTCCATCGTCGTTGCCCCAACCTGAAGGGTGGCAAAGAGCACAGCTGCGATAACGACGCCGAGCGGACTGGTCCGGCCAAGCAGCGCGACGATGATGCCTGTATAGCCGAATCCCGGTGACAGGGTCTCAATCATCCTGTGCTGCACGCCGACGACTTCCATGAAACCGGCTAGGCCAGCAAGCGCGCCGCTGAGCAGGAAGGCGGACATGCTGAGACCGCCGACCGCCATGCCTGCCGCCAGTGCTGCGCGCGTATTGAGACCCGTCACCCGCAGCCGGAATCCCCACACCGTCTTCCAGATCAGGAATTGCATCACAATCACGGTGCCAAGGGTCACAAGCAGGCCCATATGCAGACGTGTGCCCGCAATGAGGCTGGCAAAGCGGGCTGCAGCCGGCAGACGCTCTGTCTGCGGCAGATACCCTGCCGCTTCCTGGAGGGGGCCGTGCAGCAGGTAGGACACGAGGTAGATGCCGACATAGGTGAGCATGATGGTGGTGATCAGCTCGGAGGCGGCGAAACGGAGCTTCAGCACCCCGGCAAGTCCGGCCCAAGCGGCACCAGCAACCATGGCACCCACCATCATCAGCGGCAAGATGAGGTAGCCAGGCAGGGTCGGCAACCAGAGGGCGCAGGCGGCGGCGGCCGTTGCGCCGACATAAAGCTGCCCCTCTGCACCGACATTGAAGGCACCGCCACGAAAAGCGACGGCCACTGCAAGACCGGTAAAGGTGAGCGGGATCGACCTTAGCAGCGTCTCGGCAATACTGTTCCAGCTGCCGAAGGCACCAGCGGCCAGTGCGTAATAGGCGACGACCGGATTTCCGCCCCACAGAAGAATAAGACCGGCACCGGCCACAAGGGCCAGCAGGAATGCGGCAGCAGCTGGCAGAAAGGCTTTCAGCCACTGACGAGCGAGGGGCCTGCGTTCAGGACCCGCTAGAACGGGTGTGTCAGAAATTGTCATTCCTGGCCTCCAAGCATCAGAGCCCCAAGACGTTCGACCGTCACGGTTTCGCGCGACAGACTACCGACAATACGCCCATTGAACAGCACCATAATACGGTCGGACAGGGCAAGAATTTCATCCAGTTCCGTGGAGATCAGCATGATTGCGGCACCCCGCTCGCGCTGGGCGAGCAGTTGGCGATGAACGAAGGCGGTAGCACCAATATCGAGCCCGCGGGAGGGCTGCACAGCGACGATCAGTTCGGGTTCGCGCATCAGCGCACGTCCGAGGACCACCTTTTGCTGATTGCCGCCGGAAAGCGTCAAAATATTCTGCGATGGCCCAGTGCATCTCACGTCGTAATGTTTGATGAGCTGCCGCGCAAAAGCTGCTGCAGCCTTGGCCTGCATCAGACCGAAGCGTGAAAACGGGCGGCGTCCGGACACCTCAAGGATTGCATTGTCGCGAATGGGGAGGTCAACCAGTGCCGTGTGGTGCCGATCCTCCGGAATATGGGCAAGGCCGTTGTCAATGCGCACGCCGGGGCTGGCATTGGAGACATCGACACCATGGATGCTGATTGTACCCTGTTGCGGCTTGATCAGCCCGACGATCGTTTCGGCAAGCTCCTGCTGGCCGTTGCCGTCGACCCCAGCAAAACCGACGATTTCGCCGGCGCGGATCGAAAAACTGATATCGTCGAGGCGAAGACTATCCTGTTCATTGCGATAGACAAGATGATCCACCCTGAGGCATTCATCGCCCGCGCGCCCTTTGCTGACTTCGACTGTCGGTAGTTCAATGTCACCGCCGATCATCAGGCGCGACAGTTCGGCAATGGAAGTCTCCTGCTTGTCGAGACAGGCAATGGAGCGACCGTGGCGTAGAATGGTCACGCGGTCACTGATCTTCATCACCTCGTGCAGTTTGTGGCTGATGAAGACGATGGCCGTACCTGCTTGCGCAAGTTTCTGGAGGACATCGAAAAGCCCGTCCACTTCCTGCGGTGCCAGTACGGCTGTTGGCTCGTCGAGCACGAGGATTCGAGCACCACGATAGAGAGCCTTGACGATTTCGACCCGCTGACGTCCGGCGACGGAGAGGTCGCCGACCATTGCGTAAGGATTGACATCAAGTCGGTAGCTTCGCGAAATTTCGGCAAGGTCAGCTGCAACCTTGCGCAGGTTCGGAAAGATGCGTCCGGCTCGCGTCAGTCCGAGGCAGACATTCTGAGCCACCGACAATGTCGGCACCAGCATGAAGTGCTGGTGGACCATGCCGATGCCCAGTGCCATGGCATCGAGCGGCGAGTGCAGGTGGACGATCTCGCCGTTCACCCTGATCTCGCCAGCCTGCGGCTGCTGGAGGCCGGCAACGACACGCATCAGCGTGCTCTTGCCGGCTCCGTTTTCACCGAGCAGCGCGTGGATCTCGCCCCGGCCAACAGAGAAGCTGATGTCGTTATTGGCGACGAATTCGCCGAAGCGCACGGTGATGCCGCGCAACTCAAGTGGCACTGGCATCAGCTCGCAAGCGGGGGAAAGAGCAGGATTGCTGGTCATACGAGCATCATTTCACCATAGAGGTGTCATGCGGCACTTCAAACGTCCCGGCCTTGATGGCGTCGAAGGTCGCATTCACCTTCGCCTGGACGTCGGCCGGTACACGGTTGCCAAGACCATGGAAATCGGCAAGCTTGATCGAGCCCTTGGCAACGCCATAGGTCCATGCCTTGCTGGTCCATGTCTTGTTCATGACCGCATTGGCGGTGTCTGTGACGAGCGGACCGAGGTCCCACAACACGCTGGTCAGCACGGCATCCGGACCGAGGTGGTTCTGGTCCGACACGGCACCGATCGCCAGCACCTTCTTTTCTTTAGCGGCATCGATGACGCCGACGGCCTGTGCGCTTAGCACGTCAGCGCCCTGCTCAACCTGGGCGATGGCAGCTTCCTTGGCCTTTGGTGGGTCGAACCACGAGCCAATGAAGGTGATGAGCACTTTTACCTTCGGATTGACAGCCTCTGCGCCGAGCTTCCAGGCATGGAAATTCGCCAGCATGTTGGGTGCCGGATTGCCGCCGACCCAGCCGATGATGCCGCTCTTGCTGGCACCGGCGGAGAGCATTCCGCTCAGATAGGCACCCTGATAGTCCGGATTATCGTAAGTTCCGACATTGGGAGCGACGCTCTGCGCCGTGCCAGCCATGAAGGTCGTGCCGGGGAAGTCGGCAGCGACGTTGAGTACGGCATCGCCATAGGAGAAGGAATGCGCGAAGATCAGCCCGTAGCCGCGCGAGGCATAGTCGCGCATGACCCGTTCGGCATCGGCATCAGTGACGTTCTCGGAATAGGCGACCTCGACGCCCAGCGCCTTGCTGGCTGCTTGCAAGCCGTTATAGCCGCCGGCATTCCAGTCATTGTCGCTGATCGGGCCGGGAAGGATCATGGCGATCTTTAGCGATTGTTGCGCGGCAGCGGGCATCACTACTGTGACAAGCGACAGCATCAAGGCAATCAGCGCTGCGGTCCGTCTCAAAACGGATAACAAGAGTGGCGGGGCGATCATTGGCTTTTCCTTTCAGGTTCAACGGTCTGGGTTAGCTTGCATCGGCGGGATGGTTTGGCAGTGTTGGCGTCAATGTTGGTCATGGTGCAGCCTCTCCGCGTTCGGCCAGCGGAGCGCGCCTTCGGTCGCCAGGGTGTACGGTGGCTCGCCTTCGACCCCTAGGGCAAGGAGGCCGCCGCTCAGGTTGGCCACCGGACAGGAATGATTCGGCAGGATCAGAACAGGTGTACCGATGTCGGGACGATTGCCGTCATGGACGAGGAAGGCATGTTCCTCCGACAGCTTGGCGACCACGAATGGTGTTGCGCGATCTTGCATCCAGGCTTCGCCAAAGCTGTTCGTGGCCGAGGTACCATGGGCACCGAGATCCGATGACAGCAGCTTCGAGCCGACATTGGCGATGGCATAGCGATTGTTGACGGAGACGATCCGCGCGGCGACAGCCAGTGCGATATCGGCGCGCCGGGCAATTCCAAGCCGGACGGCTGTCAGGTCGTAGAAAACGTAGTTGCCGGGGCGCACCTCGTTGATATCGTCGAAGCCTGCATTGGCCAGCAGCGTTGGCGTGCTGCCCACAGATATCTTTGGAACGGTGATACCGGATATGTGCAGTTTCTGGCGTAACGCGCGCAGCAGGTCGATTTCGTCTCCCGCGATAGCACGGATGGCCTCGGGGTCCGCTGCGCCATAGGCATGGCCGGCATGGGATAGCAGCCCGGCGAAATCCAGCCGTGGATCCCGCTCGATCGCAACGGCAAGTGCCACAGCACCCGGATCATGCGGATCAACGCCGCAGCGATGCAGCCCGACATCGACCTTGAGAAAAACCGAGGCGCGGGCTTCACAACGCACAGCGGCCCGCGAAAGGACATCAATCGTCTCGCTGCTGTCTGCGATGAAGCGGATGTTTGATGGGCCTCCGGCGGCCTCGATCAGCGTAGTGGCAGTCGCCAGCGAAACGAGCGGGTATGCAAGCGTGACCGGAGCAAAGCCCGCACGCAGCAGCATCAGGGCTTCGTGCGGCGTGGCGGTGGTGAAGCCCGCCGCACCCGTTTGTCTCTGCAGGCGGGCAATACCCAGGCTTTTGTGAGTCTTGACATGCGGATGTATGGCAGCCTTGCCTCCGACAATGGCCGCCATATGCGTTATATTGTTGCGCAGAGTTGGCATGTCGACCACCACCCGCGGCTGATCCAGCCGCTCAAAGCCGAGAAAACGGCTGCTGAGCCCTGGTTCGTCAGGCTGAGTGTTAGGGACTTGCTTTGCTGTCATAACATGCTTTCGTTGTTTTAAGCCCCGTGCTTACAGGCACCGCATCCACGGGATACCTAGAAGACCACGGCGTGGGTCTCGCCGGTTTGCACGTTGACGAGGCCCTCAGGTGCATAGTCGCTTGGCGCTACGAGCACCCAGCGCCAAGGTGCACAGGTGAGCGTCGCGAATGCCAGCCTTTCGGGAAAGCCCGGTGACCAGCGTGGCTGGAAAGTCGGCTCGTACATCCAGTCGATCTTTTCACCTTCGGCGTAGAGCGCCTGCATTTCCTCATGCAGCGCTTCGGCGGATCGGCAGCTCATCAGGCCGGCCACCTCGTAACGCACGCGGGCGACGAGTTCGCCTTCACGCACCAGCGCCCAGCCGCCGTCATTGTCCGCGACGGCATTGACGGCCTTGGCCATCGCCTCGTCGCAGGAGCCGACGCTCCAGATGTTGTGCTTGTCATGTGCCATCGAACAGGCCAGTGCTGTTCCTGATGTTGCTGGCCCGCAGCCGAGCCAGAACATTTTTGACACCCCGGCCTTGCCGGAATAGCGGTCGATGATCGAAAATTTGGTGATGTTGCGGCTTGCATCGCGCTGGACGAGCCCGTCCTTTACCGGCAATTCGAAGGTGAGGAAATCGTCAGTCCAATGAAACGGGCGCAGGACAGCCGCCATCATTGTCTCGCGTCCTGCTTCGGCCTTGATGGCAAAGTCATCGGCGGTCAACGCCCGCCCGATATTGACCGTCTTGGTGGCCCAGTCTGGCCAGTCGATCCGTGGGACCTCCGGCAGATAGGTTTTGCCGTCCGAGACTTGGCGGCCGTCGGCCCAGACTTTGGCAATCTGAAATGTCTCGACATCCGATAGAAGCACAATGTCGGCATAGCGACCCGGAGCGATCGAGCCGACCCAGGGCGTAAGGCGCATGTGGCGTGCTGGATTGATCGTCACGCACTGGATGGCAATTTCAGGCGCTAGCCCCGCTTCAATCGCCAGCCTGACATTATAGTCGGTTGCCCCGAGTTTCAGCGTGTCGGAAGCCGACCGGTCGTCGGTGGTCAGCGCGATCTGCGACCAGTCGGAAAGCCCGCGATCGAGCAGCCCGCGGATGACCTCCGGCAGGCTGTGTGGGCGCAGCTCCATGAACAGACCGTGGGTGAGTTTTTCCCAGAATTCTTCGACCGTCCACGCCTCATGGTCGGAAGAGAGCCCGGCAGCGGCAAAGGCGTTGATGGTCGGGAGATCACGGATGCCGGCTGCATGGCCCTCGACGACGGCGCGTTTTTCGAAAGTGGCGCGGATCATGCCCCAGAGGCGGTCGTAGGAGGGATTTTCCGGGTTCCAAACGGCCGGCCAGTCCATGACTTCATCAAGTCCGGCGGTCATCAGGCTGTCTTGCAAAAAGGCCTTTTGCTCATCGTAGCCAAAATAGCCGCCGCCATGCTCATAGGCGGTCGGCGGCACAGCGGAGCCCGGCAGCGGAAAGATCTTTAGCGGCGAACCAGCTTCGCGCGCCTTCAGCCAAAATTCTAGCGTCTTGGGGCCGTTGACATTGGAAAATTCGTGGCTCGCCTCGCAGGTCCAGGTATTGCCGCGGGGCAGCACCAGAGCCGCCTCCCATTCCGGCGTCAGATGCGAGCTTTCAATATGCTTGTGGACTTCGCCGAGACCGGGCACGGCGGCAAGTTCCGGTTCATGAATTCGCGTCTCGACCTCGCCCGGATAGCTGCCAGCCTTGCCTACATAGGCGATGCGGCGGTCCTTGATGATGATTTCCTGGTCTTCTGCCCAGCTGCGCGTGGCAACATCGAGCAGGCGGCCGACGCGCAGGGCGACGTCTGCCTTCAGCTTGCCGAGTGCCACCAGCGTCAGGCGCTGGCGGATCAGGATCTCATTAGCAGCGTCGATGGCGATGTCTGCGAGTGGCTGGGTCACGCGATGTCCTCGATGGAAGAGTTGGTTGTACCGGGCCTCTCCAGGCAGACGGAAAGAATACGGGCCGGCTGGTCGGTGGTTGAGGAAAAGCCGTGTTCACTGGCACTGTCGAAATAGACACTGTCGCCGACCTGCAGCACGACAGGGGCGTAGGGCTCCATGAAAAAAGTGACCGCTCCGCCAATGACGTAGACGAATTCCTCCGCCTTATGGGCGCTGCGCACGGCCTTCTGATTGGCGGCAAGGCCGGGAATGTCGATAACCATCGGCTGCATTGACTTTTCCGCAAGTCCGGCGGCAAGAGCCTCGTAGACGCCCATCTTGTTGGTGTAAGTGGTGCCTTGGCCGGCGCGGGTAATCACCCGGGCGGCGGCGGCAAAGCTCTGGGTAGAGCCGCCGAACAGTTCGGCGAAATCGATATCGAGACCTTCGGCGAGCCTTACCAATACGCTATAGGCCGGCGTCGACTGGTTGTTCTCGATCTTTGACAAAGACGATATCGATACGCCAGTGCGGCGCGAGACCTCGGCCAGCGTCCAATTGTTGTCGCGGCGGATGCGCTGTAGGACCTGCCCGATTGGCGCACTGACCTGTCTGTCGAGCGTGCGGCCGTCTGTTGCCAATGCGGGTTCTGGGTTCTTTTGCAATGTCATTCAATCCTCCTGCGTCAAACCTCGACGACAGCCCCCTTGCGCTCGACGATCAGACCATAATGCGACGGCTCGCGGTGCCGGGCAAAGTCGAAGATCGTGCGCTTATAGAGCGTACCCATATCGAGATCGCATCGGGCGCTGATCAGCTCGTCGCCGGTGCTCGAGGCCATGGCGACAATCTGGCCGGACGGCGCGACGATCATCGAAAGACCGATCATGTTGGAGCCCTCTTCGAAGCCGCTCTTGGCCGCCGCGGCCACCCAAGTGGCGTTCTGGTAGGCACCGGCCTGCAATGACAGCTGGTGGTGAAAGCCCGTAAATTGGTCGAAGTCGAAGACCCCAGTATGGTCGTCGGGCGTGTTGTAGCCGACGCAGACCAGTTCGGCACCCTGGAGTGCCATCACCCGGTAGGTTTCGGGCCAGCGACGGTCGTTGCAGATGCACATGCCCACGATGCCATCGAGCGTCCGCCAAACTGGGAAGCCGAGATTACCCGGCTCGAAATAACGCTTTTCCAGATGCTGTGACGCTCTACCCTCGACCGGCTCCGCATGGCCCGGAAGATGAATTTTCCGATACTTGCCGACGATTCCTCCCTTGCTATCGACGATGATCGCGGTGTTGAAATGTCGTGTATGGCCTTCCTCCTCGGCAAGCTCGGCATAGCCAATGTAAAAGCCGATGCCGAGGTCTTTTGCCGCATCGAACAGTGGCTGCGTCTCCGGTCCCGGCATGTCGCGCTCAAAAAAACTGTCGATTTCAGCTTGATCGGACAAAAGCCAGCGCGGGAAGAAGGTGGTGAACGCGAGCTCAGGAAAGACGACGAAGTCGGCTCCGCGTGACTTTGCCTCGCGCAAAAGCGCGATCTGTCGCCTGACCACTACAGTGCGGCTGTCGGTGCGGGCAATCGGACCCATCTGCGCGCAGGCAAGGTTGATAAAGCGGCTCATGGCTCAGTTATCCTTCTTCTTGGCCCGATCTTCATGCGGCAGGATGGCGCTATGGAGCGGATTGATCGACAGGTGGACCGTCGCGCCCGCTGCGTAGGGTGACTCGATGTCGCCGAGCGCCACCAGCTCTCCGGCCGGACTTTCGCAATGATACTGATAGCTGCGGCCGAGAAACGTGCGAAGCCCGATGGTGGTCTCGATCCCTTTGCCAGACGCATCTGGGCTCAGGCCTTCCGGGCGTGCCGCGATCAGCCCTCGGTCGGGGATTTCGCCATAGTCGGTTGCCGAAATGACGATTTGGTTGCCGCCATCGAACATCACTTCAACGTTTCCATCGCTCAGGCGATTGATGACACGAAAGGGCAGGATATTGTCAAAGCCGACGAAACGGGCGACGAAAGCATTGGCCGGGCGGCGATAGAGCATCTCCGGCGTATCCATCTGGACGATGCGGCCCGCATCCATGATCGCCACCTGGTCGGAAATCGAGAATGCCTCTTCCTGATCGTGGGTTACATAGACTGCGGTGCGCGCGCCTTCCATCTGCAGACGGCGAATCTGCACACGCATGTCGACGCGCAGCTTGGCATCGAGATTGGACAGCGGTTCATCGAACATCATCAGGGGCGGATCGATGACCAGCGCGCGCGCCAGTGCCACGCGCTGCTTCTGGCCACCGGACAGGGCTGCCGGGAGCCGGTCGGCTAGATGGCTCATGCCGACAATATCCAGCATGTCCATGGCACGCCGGTGCCGCTCGGCTGTGGTGATACCACGCTGCTTGAGGCCAAAACCGACATTGTCGATGACGGAGAGATGCGGCAGCAGCGCATAGTTTTGGAAGACGAGGCCGATGTCGCGCTTGTACGCTGGTAGGCTGGTCAGCTCCCGTTCGCCTAGCCGGATCGAACCGGCGGAGGGTTGAAGAAAGCCAGCGATGAGACGAAGCGTTGTCGTCTTGCCGCAACCGGATGCGCCGAGCAGCGAGATCAACTCGCCGCTTTTTACCGTCAGGTTCAGATCGTCGAGGATCCGGGTCGCGCCATAATGGGCGGAGATGCCGGTCAAAGAAAGGGTGGGGCTGGTCATAGGTCTATCTCATGACTTTCGACAGGCCGAGTGTCCGTTCGACGAGTATGATGACGATTGCCGTCAACAGCATCAGCAGCACGGAGACTGCCGCAACGGACGGGTCGAAATGTTGCTCGACATAGGTGAACAGGTTGATCGGCAGGGTGCTGACGCCGGGGCCGGTGAGGAACAGGGAGACCGACACGTCGTTCATCGAGGAGATGAAAGCCAGAATGAAGGCGGCAACGATGCCGGAGCGGATATTGGGCAGCACCACGACGAAGAAGGTTTTGAGCGGCGAACAACCAAGTGAGATCGCGGCTTCCTCGACACTGAAATCGAAGCCTGCAAGACTGGCTCCGACCACCCGGACGGCATAGGGAATGGCGATGATCGTGTGGCCGATCATAAGCGCCGTCATGACCGACAGCTCCAATGTGACGATGACTGATTTCAGCAGCGAAAAGCCGAAGACGATTTCCGGCACCAGAATCGGTAGGAAGAAGATCGATCCGAACCAGCCGGGAATGGCCGAGCGGTAGCGCGCCAGCGCATAGGCGACAGGAATGCCAACCAGCATGGCAAAGCCTGTGCCGATCGTTGCGATCACAAAGCTTGTCTTGAAACTATCCATAAAGCTCTGGTTTTCCAGAACGAAGGAGAACCAGCGGAATGAAAGGTCCTGCGGCGGGAAGGCGAGGAAGCTGCCATTGGTCAGCGATGCGCCGAAGATGATGACCAGTGGTGCCAGCAGGAAGAAGAAGACGAAACCCGTCATGATCCGGCTGAAAAGAGAGGTTGTTGGCATGATCGTGCTCCTCATCCAACCGAAGGGTTGAGGCGGCGGGCCGCATATTGACCGACGAGCACGACGCTAAAGGTGATGGCCACCATGACGACGGCGATGACGCCTGCCGAATCCCAGTCAAAACTGACCATGGCCTTTTCGTTGAGCAGGGTCGGCAGGATGGTTTCCGCTTCGCCGCCGAGCAGCCGACCGGTGGCGAAGGCGGCAAGCGAACCGGTGAAGACCAGCACGCCGCCGACAAGCAGCCCCGGCGCGATCAACGGCAGGGTGACTTGCCGGAACAGGCGGGCAGGCGTCGCGCCAAGCGAGGTCGCGGCATCGATGATGCTCTGATCGATTGCCTCAATCACACCGAGCAACGCCAGGATGGTCAGCGGCGTGAACAGATAGACAAGGCCGACAATCAGCGATCCTTCGGTAAACAGCAGCGGCACGGGCTGGTCGACGAGTCCAAGCGAGAGCAGGAAAGAATTGACCATGCCATTGCGGCCGAGAATGACCATCCAAGCAAAGCTCCTGACAAGAGCGCTGGTTAAAAGCGGAAACACCGCACAGACCAAAAGAACCTGCCTCTTTACGCCTTTGGTCCGCGCGATAACGCTCGCGGCGACATAGCCGAGCACGAGTGAGAGGATCGTGGTGATCAGGGCGATGCGGATGGACCGCACGATGACGGTGATATTGTAGTCGTAACTGAAGAACTGCCGGAAAAGCACAAGCCGATCGCCGACCGGCCCGATCGTCCCGGTGAAGGTCTGGATCACCGGCAGGACGAGCAGGGCGAGGATGATCAACGTCCCCGGTAGGACAAGGATGGCAGGCAGCCCACGGCCGAGCTTCGGTTTCATTGGATAGGTTTCTCCAAACGCTGTTGGTCAGCGGATCACTGGCCGAAAAGGTCGTTCCAGCGGTGTTCCCAATCGCTCTTCTGTGCCTGAATTGCCTTGAAATCGGGCTTTTGCAGCTTTGAGACGGCATCGGGGCCATAGGCCATGTCGCCGATCTGCTCAGGTTGCAGCTTGACGTTTTTGTTGACCGGGCTGTCACCGACGGCCACGAATTTTTCCTGGACCTCCTGGCTCAGCTTGTAATTGATGAATTGGTAGGCAAGTTCTGGATTAGCCCCGCGCTTGCCAATGTTGAGCGTATTGAAGATCGCGTAGTCACCTTCAGACAGTGGAGCCCATCTGGCGTTCGGCACGGCTTTATGAATGGCGGGTGCGGCAAAATCCTGAACGGCGGCGGCAACCACCTCGCCGGTCGAGAACAGGTTCACCAGTTCCGAGCCTGTATTGTAGGTCTTACGTATATTGGGCTTCAGTTCTGCCAGACTCTTGAAAGCGCGGTCCGGATCGGTGAGTGCGTCGACGCCTACACGCTTGCCAGCAATCACGGCAGTCAACGGGCCGGTGGTCGTGTTGAAGCCGGGGATGGCGACCATGCCCTTCAACTCGGGGCGCCAAAGATCCTTCCACGAGGTGATGGGCTCCTTTACCTTGGAGGCATCATACATAATGCCGTAATGACCAGCGACATAGGCCGGGCCGTAGTCTTTTCCCTGAGGAGCCTTGGCGATGTCGTAGATCTCGGAAAGGTTTGGCAACTTCGCGCGGTCGATCTTAGCAAACACTCCGGCATCAATGCCCTGCTGGGTGAAGGCGTCAGTGATAAACATCACGTCGATGCCGCCGCGAATACGCATCTTGTTGAGCCTGTCGGCATTGTTGCCGGTGTCGATCACCACCTTGCAGCCGCAAATCTTCTCGAAAGGTTTGTAGAGAAATTCGTCGGATTGTTGCGGTGTATAGCCCCATTCAGAGACCACGAGTGTCTTCTCCTCGGCAGACGCCGGGGTCACGCTTCCCGCCAGAACGGAAGCCACTAAGATGGACGATAGTATGCGTGTCATGCGGGTCTCCGTAAGTGTCATGACATAATTTGCACATTAAGTGTGCAAAATTTTGATAAGCGCAGGATATGTGCAATAACTACTCCGGAGCAAGAAATATTTTCTAGTTAGAAAAATATCCCCCCAGAATCATAGGGTGCGCTGATGCGAAATACGGTTTCCGTGAACACCGTGTGCTTGTATCTCAATCAATGAGAAACAGACTTCGGTGTTCAAAGCAGATCGACAAATCGATCTCGCTTCTAGAACGCGTTGGCATTCAGGATTCCGGCGAAGCGAAAATCTGATTGAAGCTTTCTTTTGGAGAGGCTTGAATGCCGGTTCGATTGTGAATTCACGCTGAAGCGCGACCTGCGTTGCTTTCAAGCTAGCTGGCATGTCGCATCTGCGCGAGTAGTTTCTTGCGGAAGACCTCAGCCGGCGTTCGGTAGCCGAGGCATTTACGCGGCGTGGTGTTGAGCCGAGTGCAGATCTCAATCAGATCGGCGTCGGCTACGGACAAGGGATCGACGTCTCTCGAAAGCCATTTCCGCGCTCGCCTATTTGTATTTTCGACCGTTCCTTTCTGCCAGGGCGATTGTGGGTCACAAAACCATGTTTGCGTGCCTATGCCTGCCTGAAGGTACGGCCAGTCAGTGAATTCTGTGCCTCGGTCGAATGTCATTGATCGGCGGGCGAGGTGAGGGAGGCTCTTCAGCGCCTGGATGATGCCATCCATGACCGGGCGGGACTGGCGATCATTGTTGCGCAACAAGATCGTAAAGCGGCTCACCCGCTCAACAAGCGATGTCACATTCGCCTTGCCGAACTTCTTGCGGAACTGGATCAGATCGCATTCCCAATGCCCGAACTGCTTGCGATCAGCAACGACATCCGGCCGGTGCAAAATGTTGAGTTCCGGACTAAAGTGTTGACCGTACTTACGTCTTGCATGTCGTGGTCGCCGTCTGGCCCAATGCTCCGGCAAGTGACGCCACAGCTTGATGGCATGACCGTCGGCCGAGTATGCGAACTTGTAGATTGTCTCGTGACTGACAAAGATCGGATGCTGTTCCAGCCGCATGCGACCAGCGATCTGCTGGGGCGACCAACCATGCATGATCCGGTCGATCACGGACTGCCTCACATTCGAAAACCGCGCCAGCTTCCGCAGCTTGGCCCGCCGTTCGCAAGCCATGTCATGCGCCGTGACGCAGTAATAGCCATTGAGGTCCGGGACCATCTCATCGATGAACGTATTCCGCTTGATTTCACGAAAGATCGTCGAGCGATGGCGACCGAGTGTCTCGGCGATCATCTCAATACTCTGGCCCGCCATACGCTAGCGAGCAATCTTGCGACGTTCGTCCAAGTCGATATGGGAGTAGGTGCGTTTCATTGCGCTTTCCTTGCAAACGATAAACCTTTGTTATCTATTGCAAGTCGCACTTCATCCTTGAACCCACCCCAGCTACATACAAAAGTTAGATAATATTTATTATGGAACTTTATACATAAAACTTCTAAGCGCTCAGAATAATCCTGATCTTAATTGGTACGGACAGTTTTTTGGTGAACTTTTTATAGGCAAGATCCGACGAATTCGGCTTACACGTAGTGACTGCCTTGTTAAATTTCCCGCAGCATCCGGCCAATGTCGATGTGGTTCTCATCGGCATACTGACCACAATCGAGATGAGCTAATCAGCTTGGAGTTGGTGCAAGGATCCAAATTTCAACGTTTTGCATCTATGCGGCCGAGATCGAAAATAGGTTGATTGATCCCGGATGCCGCACAAACATAACGCCTCCCGCCGCCATCACATCGGTAAAATGAAGTTCAAGGTGACGAACTGGGCGGAGTATGAGGCGGGCCTTCGCCGCCGTGGCAGTTTGACTCTTTGGATAACCCCGGATGCTCTGGCGGGCTGGGCAGCGCCACGTCGCAGGACGCGTGGTGGCCAGCCTCTCTATTCGGATCTGGCGATCGAAACGACGCTGATGCTGGGCATGGTGTTTGGGCTGCGTTTGCGCCAGAGCGAAGGCCTGCTGAGTTCGGTGCTGGACATGATGGGATTGGATTTGCCTGTGCCCGATCACACCACGCTGAGCCGACGGGCCAGAACCTGGAAGCCATCGGCCAGAGGCAACGACCGGCCGCATGTGGCGGACGGCCCCATTCATGTTCTGGTCGACAGTACTGGGCTCAAGGTCTATGGCGCCGGCCAATGGCTCGAGGAGAAGCATGGCGTAAAGTCCCGCCGCAGCTGGCGAAAACTGCACCTGGCGGTTGATGCCGACAGTGGCGAGATCATTGCCCATAGCCTGACAGATCAAGAAACTGGCGATGCCTCGCAGCTGGAACCTTTGCTAGATCAGATCAACAATGAGATTGATCAGTTCACTGCGGATGGAGCCTATGATGGCGCTCCCAGCTATGACGTTGTCCTGCGTCACAGCCCAGGCGCAAGGGTAGTCATTCCACCGCGCTCGAATGCGGTTGAAAAGCCCAACGCCCAGGCGTCCTGCCAGAGACACGACCACATCGCATCCGTGCAGATAGACGGCCAGCTTAAATGGCAAGCATCTACCGGCTATGGCAAACGAGCATTGGTTGAAACCGCGATGGGTCGATATAAAGGCGTCATTGGACAGCGTATGCGCGCTCGGTCATTCCTCGCTCAACAGACCGAAGCTGCGATCGGCGTTGCACTTCTTAACCGAATGCTCGCCTGCGGACGCCCGAAATCCGTTCGTTGCCGAGCCTCGGCAGGAGCAGCCAAATAAGCGGACCCATCAAAGAACGAGCTCCGCTGATAGCTGAGCCGCGCACCAACGCCCACTCGCGACGTCCTGTTGATGTGCGAAAGCGATATCGCGACATCGGGACTTAAACCGGGGCAGGTTGTCACACTCGTCAGCGATTTCGGCGACGGCGTTCGCAGAGAGCTCGGTGGCTTGACGGTCACCGCTCATAATCTGCCAAAAGGGACGATCGGCACTTATTATCCTGAAGCCAATGTGCTGATCGCCATTGATCATCATGACGAGATGTCGAAGACACCCGCATCGAAAGCAATTCCAGTCCGGATCGAAACCTAGAGTTTACCTTAGGAAAAGTGTGAGGTGGTTTTACCTCTGGAAATGCTCTAACGAACCAGCACCGAATCCACTCCGAGCCAGTCGTCGCGCAGAAGCGCCATCAAAAGCAAATCGGCGCGACGGCCATCCGGGTAGCGCAACGCGCTGCGCATCAGTCCCTCCTCGATAAAACCCAGTTTGGTATAGACGCGCCGTGCAATCGTGTTTGACGGAAGGACATCGAGAATCAGGCGACCAATTGTCGGATCTGAGAAAACATCAGCGCAGATACGCTGCATAAACGCGCTGCCCATGCCGCTCCCGGACCGCTCAACGGCGACACGTCGAATTACGACATTCCCCATGCCGTCGTCCGGCCTCAACACCACGAAGCCAACGGGCTTTTCTACACACACGCCGATCAGATATTTGCAGGTGGGGTCAGCCATTCGGCTTTCATGTTCCTGAACCGAATAGGTACCCACGCGCTCTGGATAGCCGGGGAGCCGTTCGACACGCATGACGAAATCGATGTCATCCCGGGTTGCGGGCCGGATGGTAAGCGCAGGAAGTGCTGGCATCGCAACGCTCTCAGATTTTTCCGGGTACGACATCGTCTATGTCAGCCTGGAGCCATCCATTGGCACGCGTTAGATAGGCAATGCTCTCAAAGCCAGCGGCTCGGATCGCTGCAACGGACTGCTCAAGCCCAACGCCCACGGTGTCCACGCCGTGGCTGTCATCACCCAGCGTCACGCGGATACCCATATGGCAAGCACGTTTGAGTATGTGCGGCAGGGGGTAAACCGGGCCGTAGCCATTGCGAAATGCGGCGCAGTTCACATCCAATATGCCGCCATAGGCCTTGATCGCTTCGAGAAGAATGTCCACCTCGCGCAGAACCGCCGGGGAAAATTCGAAGCTGGCTGGCTCAAATTTTCGAACAAGATCGAGATGGGCAACGACATCTGGACGAAGGCGCTGCACCATGTCGGTTGCCGACCGGAAATAGGCGATCTGCAGGGCATCGGTGCCACCCAGTTCCTGCTTGAGAGCCTCGGTCGATTGGGCAGAGTAATCGAGCCAACATCCGTCGATATCATGGACACTGCCGACAATGTAATCGAATGGATGAGCGTCCCGTATAGCTTTCATCTTCGCAAGCCAGGTATCCGGCGGCAATTTCTCAGTCTCAAAACCGATCAGCAACTCGATCCGGTCCGCATAGGCGTCACGAAGCTTGAATGCGTGATCGACATAATCGGCGAACTGCCGCACAAGACCCGCAACCCCTAACCTTTCTTCGCCGGGATAAAGATCTTCTTCGCGATATCGCGGGCAGTGTTCGCTCAGGCCGTAATGGGTAAAACCGCGGTCGATTGCCGTTTCGATGACCTCAGCAAGGGTGGATTTCGCATGGTCGCAGAATTGTCCGCTGTGTCCGCCGTGATAACTAAACCAAGTCATAGCGTGTCCTCAGGCCGTTTTCGCAGGCGAGCGATAGATCGAACCCTTGTAATCCTCGATATAGCTCTTCATCAGCCCATCTATAGCCATGAATTCAACCGAGATATCATCCTTGCCGAAGTCCAGCAATGTCACGCCCAGCAGCTCTTTGCCTGGCTGGCTCGGCATGGATTCGTCGCGGGCCAGAAAGCTGGATGCAGGCGTCCAGATTAACACCGGCTCATCCTTCTGCCGCAGATGCAGCGTGCGATGCATATGGCCTGAGATCACCGCAAACACGCCGTGCTCGGCGATCAGCCGCTGCAACCGCAGACGGTCTTGTGTCTTCAGCGCCCATGCAGGCCTGTCGGCTTCGTTCCAGTCTTCAAGAAAGAGAGGCATGTGGAGAAACAAGACCGGTTTACGGTTGCCCCGCTCGGTCAACATGCGCTCCAAGGCTGCCCATTGCTGCTCCTCGGCTAGCAGGCCCGAGCCGATAATCTGGCTGTTCAGGCCGATCAGCCTCCAGCCCTCAGCAGCGTCGCTGTGCCAGGCCCAGGCGCCAAAATGCTTCTCCCAGGCCGCGAGACGCGCCTCATTTGCGGGCTGCACGCTGTCACTGGCAATATCGCCAACATCATGATTGCCCGGCAGGACGAGAACCGGAGCCGTGATTTCCTTGAGTTCAGCCGCGCCAAATGCCAGATCTGCCTCGAGATTTGCACCATCCAACGTCAGATCGCCGAGAACAATTGCCAGTCCCACATCGTCACAGCCGTTGACGGTTTTAACCGCCGCCTTCCAGTTTTCGACGAATATGTCGTTTTGAGAGCCGATGTGAGGATCGGCCAGGATCGCTATTTTCATTATCTTTCCTTGGACGCTTTAATCTGCAACTGCCGATCACTGCGCATAAGCTGGCGGCAGGTGGGGCGCACCGAAGGGTGCGCCCCGGCTTGCATTATTTCGCCGCCATCACAGCCGCGACATGCTCACGAATTTTCGGCATGGCAGCCTCGGGCGTGATCTTGCCCCGCTGCAATTGGTCCAGAACCGGAGCAACGCCCTTCCACACGCCATCCGCCGTATTCTTCGGATAGGCAAACCACGGCATGGCGGCATTCATCGACTTGAAGACCGTCTGGAAGTTTGGATGCTCTGCATAAAAACCCTCGAGCGCCTTGGCAGCCTGGACGTTGACCGGCATGTAACCGCTTGTCTTTGAGACTTCAGCCTGAACCGAGGCGCTGGTCATGTATTTGACGAACTCCCAGGCGGCAGCGCGCTTGGCGGCATCCTTGGAAAACACCATCAGGGCATTACCGCCAGCCGGCAGGCCGCCCTTCTTGGCGTCGATCAGCGGGAAGCGGACGGTGCGCATGGTGAAGCGGTCGCCGATGGCGGTCTCGTAAGCCACGAGATCGGACGGCGACTCCACGACGATGCCAATCTTCCCGGCAAAGAACTGCTGCTGCGCAGGCTTGGGGTCGGCATAAACGGACATGCCCGTCTTGACCGCCAGATCCTGGGTGATGCGCAGTGCTTCCAGCCCCGCCTTGTTATCATAACCAATGCCGGTGGCCTTGGCATCAAGCATCTGGTCGCCAGCGCTCATTACCATCATCTGCCAGTACCAGTCATCGCTCAATCCACCGACGGAGAAACCGATGCCCGAAACACCATTGCCAAGCTTGCTGATCTTGGCAGCCAGATCAATGACGCCATCCCACGTGGTCGGGAACTGATCGACATTGCCACCAGCCTTTTCGACCAAATCCTTGTTGACGTAGAGAAGCGGCAGGGAGGCCGTAAATGGCATCGCATACTGTTGACCATCGACTTTTGCGAGGTCGAGAATGGCCGGCGCATAATTGGCCGCCTGCCAGTCCTTCCCTTCCTTATCCAGCAGCGGATCGAGCGAGCTTGTCTCGCCCCGATCCTTCATCACGCCCACAAGGCTAGGAATGGAGGAGTAAGACGCGAGATAGACATCCGGCGTCGAGCCCGTCATCATTCCACGAATGACGCTTTGGTCACCAGCGCTGTAGTTTTCGGCTGGTGCCTGCTCTTTGATGATGATCTCAGGATGTGCCTTCTTGAAACCCTCCAGAATAGGCTGCATAAATGCAAGCCGTGTGTGATAGAAGGTCAGCGTGACGGGATCAGCGGCGAAAGCCGATGTGGTACCGGCGATGGTCAGGGCCGCAGCCGCGAAGATGTTTTTCATTTTCATGGTGGTTCCTACAAGGTGAAGTGGTCTTGACTTTCGGACCTGCCCGGTGGCCGCCGGGCAGGTCCGCATCACTTGACGCCGGTCATCGTAACGCCCTGAACGAATCCGCGCTGTGCAGCGAGGAACAACAGGATCAGCGGTCCGGTGATCAGGGTCGCGCAGGCCATTAAAGGCCCGAAGCTGTCTCCGCCTTCCTGGCTCCGGAAAAACAGGAGGCCGAGCGTCGGTGGTGACAGATCGATGGATCTGATCACGATCATTGGCCAATAGAGATCGTTCCAATGAAAGGTGATCGAGAAGATCGCGAATGCGGCAATGGCGGGTTTCATCGCTGGCAGAATGATGCGAACGACGATTTCGATCTCGCTCATCCCGTCCAGCCGTGCAGCCAGAAGAATCTCGTCGGGGAACGAGCGAATGAACTGATAGAACATGAAGATCGCAAAACCCGAGGTCAGGTAGGGCAGCATCACGCCCGCATAGGTATCCAGAAGCCCGAACTTGGCGAGCACCATGAAGATCGGCAGGGCGGTTGCCTGGGCGGGAACGGAGAGGCTGATCAGAACAATCGCGAAAAGAAGGTGCTGACCACGAAACCTGAACTTCGCAAGCGCATAGGCACAGGTGACCGTCGTCAGGATCTGGAACAGCAGGATACCGCCGGTCATGATGACGCCGTTGAGCATAAACCGTGGCAATGGAGACTCGAACAGCGCTCGCGTATAGTTGTCCGTTATCGATGTCAGGATCGGCGGCGCATCATTGAGGCTGCCGAATATCTCCCCCGGGGCCTGCGTTGACGCCCGCCACATCCAGAAAAACGGATAGACCATCAGAAAGGCACCGCCGAGCAGAACGGCATGCGACATCACGGCACGAAGCAAAGAGCGAACCATCAGAAATGCGCCCTTCTGTTGCTCAAGCCGACATGGACGATCGAAAATGTGCCGATCAACAGGAGATACACGACAGTTAGCGCGCTGCCATAACCTGCTTTCAGGCCTGTGAACGTATCCGTGTTGATCTTGTGCAGCAGCATTTCAGTTGCGCCATAGGGGCCACCATTGGTCAGAACCGCTACCGTGTCGAAGACCTGGAACGACTGTATGCAGCTCAAAACGACAACGATGATCGTCGTCGGGGCCAACAGCGGCCAGGTCAGGTAACGAAGACGGTCCCAAAAGCCGTCCATGCCATCAAGGGCAGACGCCTCGTTCAGCTCGCTTGAAATAACCGTGAGCCCCGCCAGAAAAAGGATGAGATTGAAGCCGAAGAGATGCCAGATGCCGATGATGGCAAGGCCGATCAGCGCAAGCGTTCCATCGGCAAAAAAATCGAGGGGTGGCAAGCCCAGAGCTTCCAGCAGGCTGGCCAGGGGCCCGATATGGCCATTGAGCAGGTAGCTCCAGACAATGGACATGGCCGTCAGTGTGGACGTGACGGGCAGAAAGTAGACGATTTCGTAGAAACGCCGCGAGCGGCGGCGACCGTTGAGCAGCACGGCAACACACAGCGCACCGAACACCGATACGGGTACGACAATTGCCGTATAGAGTGCGCTGTTGCGCAAGGCGGCCCAGAAGAATGGGTCATTGATCATTTTGTAATAGTTGCCAAGGCCGACGAAATTCAGGCTGAGCCGACCGAGTCGATAATCGGTCAAGCTGATCAGGACCACGACGAAGATCGGCGCAACCACCGTTGCGATCAGCAGAAAGAAGACCGGAGCCGCAAAGAGATGCGCCATGGCGGCATAACTGAAGCGCTTTGATGAGACCGCAGACGATTGGGAGTGCAGATTAGACAGAGACGTCATAACATGCCTCCTCCACCGGAGCTGCCAAAGGAAGCGACATTGGAACACGACGACCGCTTTGATCAAAGATGAGTGGGGCATCTGAGGCGATCCTCAGCGCAATCCTTTCACCTATCTTGCGGCCCGTCGCCAATCGGGCAAAGCTCTCTGGCCGCAGTTGCACGCGCACAGTACCAGCACCGATCTCAGTGCCGTCGCACCGGATGCCGACATCGTTGCCCGCGAACTCCACCTGTTCCACCCGAAGCGAAAAATCCCCATTTCCATCTTCAGTCGGATGCAGTCGTTCCGGCCGGATCGCCAATTGGTATGAACCATCCGCGATGCCCGGCAATGTCAGCTGCAATGCCCGTCCATTGATTGAAACCACCCCCTTGCTGACCGTCACCGGCATTTCGTTGATCGCCGTTGTGCCGACAAACCGTGCGACGGAAAGATAGTTCGGCTGGTCGTAGATCTCTGCCGGTGCTCCACACTGCCTGATCTCTCCACCTTCCATCACGGCGATCCGATCTGACATCGTCATGGCCTCGGTCTGGTCGTGGGTGACGTAAACGAATGTGATGCCAGTCCGGCGGTGCAGGTCCACGATCTCATCACGTAACTGCTGGCGCAGCTTCGCATCGAGGTTCGAAAGTGGCTCGTCCATCAGAAAGACGCCAGGTTGCCGGACCATTGCGCGACCGACCGCTACACGCTGTCTTTGGCCGCCGGACAGCTGTGAAGGCTTGCGATCCATCAACGTTTCGAGGCCAAGTTGTCTTGCTGTCCGGATGATATCCGTCTCGATATCGTTGCGGATGCTGCGCACCCTTGATGACAGAAGCGAGGCCCCCGGCAGGCGCTGGCTGAACGACAACCGCGCCATTTCGAGCGGCATGGCCAGGTTCGCACGGACCGTCATATGCGGATAGAGCGCATAATTCTGGAAAACCATGGCAATGCCGCGTCGCTTCGGCGGCAGTGAGGACACGTCACGTCCTTCGATCATGATATGCCCGTCTGTGGAAGGTTCAAAACCAGCCAGCAGCCGCAACAGTGTCGATTTTCCACACCCGGATGGCCCGAGCAGCGTCAGGAATTCACCCTCACGGATGTGAAGGTTGATGCGCTTTAGAACCTGCACGCGCTCAAAGCGCTTTTCCAGGTCAACGATATCAATGGAATGACCGACCATATTCTTCACTGCTTTTCCCGGATCACACCGTCAAAATTACGAGGGTCGAAACACAGCGATGTTTCAGCCAACGCCCTCAGTCAATTCGCCCCCTGATGTAAGAGGGTTTTTTAAAGACTCGATGACAAATCCCCTAAAATAAAATATTTTTATCCATATTTCTTATGGAGATAGATTGCATAAATAACGAATTGGTTACTTTATAAATCACTCTAAGCTGTTGACGCAGGCCGTAAAACCGCCTTATCCAACATTGGCAATGACCGGGCCGAAATCGCCGTTTGGTCTGGGTGAAGCAAGGACGCCGATCTTGAAGTGAGGGTCATCGTGACGGAAGAAAAACAGGCAACGAAGCAGCCTCGGCGCCGACATCCGCGCAGGCCGGATTTGTCTCAAAACCGAATTCTGGAGGCTGCCGTTGTCGAGTTTGCGGCAAATGGTCTGACGGGCACCCGCGTTGAAGCCATTGCAGAACGGGCAGAGATCAACAAGCGGATGATCTATCAGTATTTCGGCAATAAGGAATTGCTCTATCAGGCGGTGATCGAGAAGGTCTATCGCGATGTCTGGGACGCCGAGGCGGCGTTGAATCTCGATCAGCTACCACCGCGCGACGCGCTGATCGCCTTGGTCACGTTCGTCTGGACATATTATCTTGAACACCCGGAATTCATTACCATCCTGAACTCCGAGAATCAGTTGAAAGCCATCCACTTCAAAAAGTCCCGCGCCATCCGGGAAGGTGCTGCCAGCTCCCGGCCACTCGTTGATGACATCCTGCGGCGTGGTGAGGCGGATGGCACCTTTCGTCTTGGAATTGATCCGATCCAGTTGAGCCTGACGATCACCTCGATCTGCTACTACTATTTCACCAACCAAGCCACCAGTTCAATCGTCTACGGGCAGCGAATGATGATGCGAGCGGCCTTGGAAAGGCGCCTCGCTTTCAACATTCAGACAGTTCTGGCCATCGTAAGCCCTGATCGGAACGAGCCTTGAAAAACGCGGCGTCGCGGTCGCGAACCGGCAACGAGGTGCACTCCTGATAATCCGGCATGCTGCCAGGCAAAATTCAACCGTGAGATGGAACAGGATCCTCCTCGTGGCGTTTGCCTGCCATCATCAAAGGAGGTTCAGGATGGCTTTTATCGAAGCGAAAGATGGTACGCAATTGCACGTAAAGGACATGGGAAAAGGCCGCCCGGTGGTGCTTATCCATGGATGGCCCTTGACCGGCGATATGTTCGAATATCAGACACTCGCTCTGCTGGAAGCGGGCTTTCGCGTCATCACTTACGACCGTCGTGGCTTTGGTCAGTCAGGTCATCCAGCCGATGGCTACAATTACGACACGTTTGCCGATGACCTCGCCAGCGTGATTGATAGCCTCGAACTTCAGGATGTGTCGCTCGTCGGCTTTTCCATGGGTGGTGGCGAGATCGCCCGCTACCTGTCGCGACACGGGGATTCAAAGGTCTCCAAGGCGGTGCTGGTTGCCTCTGTGGCGCCGTATCTTCTCAAGGATGCAAGCAATCCTGAGGGTGTCGACGCTAGCGTATTTGAGGGTATGAAGGAGGACATCCGCAAAGACCGGTTTGCGTTTCTTCAGAGCTTTGCCAAGACCTTCTACGGCGTCGGCCTGGTCACCAGTCCGATGAGCCAGGGCGTATTGGATTGGTCATTCATTCTCGGCGTTATGGCCAGCCCCAAAGCGACAATTGATTGTGTCGATGCATTTGGTAAGACCGATTTCAGGCCAGATCTTGCCGCGTTCACCATCCCCACACTGGTCATCCATGGCACGGCAGACAAGACCGTACCGATTGACCCCGCAGGTCGGGCAGCAGCCAATGGTATCGCAGGTGCCAAACTTATCGAATACGAAGGCGAGCCTCACGGCCTGTTTGCCACGGCTCCAGACCGGCTCAATCGAGATCTGATCGAGTTCCTTGGATAATTCGTTTTTGGTGCGCCTTGCGAAAGCATAAGGCGCATCAAATCGTCTTGGAAGACAGCGACTTCGGCTGATATCATACATTGGGTTTTGATGCGGCATCCTATGTCTGATACCAAGTCTAGGTGATGCCTTAGCCTTATCGAGACTTTTATAATGCTTAAAAGACTACAGTCCCACATAGCGGGCTCGAGGTCGTATCAGTTTGTCATCCAGCTTTTGCTCCAAGGCATGAGCGATCCAGCCGACGGTTCGCGCAATGGCGAAGAGTGCAAGCGCGGAGCCTCGTGGCAGTTTAAGGCTTCGCCGCAGACATACTAACGCCACATCGCAAGTTGGCAATTGCCCGGCACTGTCGTTCATAACGTGCAAGAGCTCTTCGCGTCGTTCATTTGGGGGGAGATGCGGGAGCAGACCAGCCGCGCGCGGATCTCCATCGGGATAGAGTGGATGATGGAAGCCGGGAATGGTTTCTCCCCTCCGCAGCCGTTCATCGATTACCCGCTCCGCGTCACCATGCCGGTCCAGTTCATCGAAAAGACGTTCAACAAGGCTTGTCATGCCGCCGTGCATGGGTCCACTCAGCGCCGAAAGCCCTGCATTGAGGCAGGCACCAAGTGAGGCACCCGTGGACGCAACGACGCGCACGGCGAATGCCGAGGCATTGAGTTCGTGATCGGCCTGAAGCACAAGGGCGCGACGGATGAGATCTGCGCCTGCTGCATCCACCTGCCATGCGTCTGCAAGGGACAGGTGAACCGGCTGCGTCTCCGGCTGACGTAAGGTGCAGGCTGCGGCAATCGTTCGTAACATCACCGCAGCGCCAGACCAGAGACGTCGATTGTCGCGGCGCCAAGTGGTCATGCGGCCTGCCTCAACGAGGGGAAGAAGCATCTGACACCGCTCCGTCAGCGGCAAGTCTGCGGCGTGGATAAGAACAGACTGAGGCCATGGAACTGGAGTGCCCTTTGTATCTTCGAACGGATTGGCCTCGCCGCACCCCCATAGCAGACATGCTATCTCTTCCAGATTAGCCTCTTGTGACAGTGCCAGTGCGTCCTGTCCGCGATAGCGCAGCTGCCCTTCAGCAATCTCGGTAATTGAGGATTCCAGCACTGGCAGTCCCCAATCGAGTGTGGCGGCAGCCACCTGCCCCGGACGACGCCCGACGCTTTTCCGCTTCTTGAGCGTCTCGATATCATGCGCGCTGTAAAGTTTACGACGGGGATCGTCCTCTGCGCCACTCGTATGGATCAGGCCGCGGCTTACGTAGGCGTAAAGGGTCGCTCTGCTGACACCCAACGCTGCGGCGGCGCGATCAGCGGTTATAAACTTATCGGAATGCTGCATAAGGATCCTGTATTGATTATATCAATCAATATTGACTATATATGCGTGGTGCATCACCCTCAAGCGTAATTTCATTGTTGGATTGAGGATGACCATGTCTGCCCAGCCTGCTTTTATTCACGAAAATTCCGCTCCCGGCCTTGATAACGTCGTAGCGGCTGAAACCATCCTCAGCCATGTTGATGGCCAGGCGGGTGATCTGATCATTCGCGGCCATCATCTAAAGGACCTGGCGCAGTGGTCTTTTGAGCAGGTGCTGGAGCTTCTTTGGGCTGAACTGACACCGGAATCCGTGACGGCGCGGGATATCCGTGAGCAACTCGGAAGTGCGCGGCAGCGCGCTTTCGAACTGATGCAGCCTCTCCTTCCGGCCCTACCTGGCGTTTCTTCCGTCGAGGCTTTACGCCTTTTATTGTCGGCTCTGCCAGATAACGAACGAATTCCACATTATATAGTGGCTGTCGCAGCTGTACCGGTCTTTGCCTCGACTATCATCCGCAGCAGGCAAGAGCTTGCGCCGATTGCGCCGGATGTCTCGCTAGGCCATTCGGAAGATTTCCTGCGCATGGTATCCGGTGCGGTCCCTTCTGCGCAGAAGGTGCGGGCGCTTGACACCTACTTGACCACGGTTGCCGATCATGGACTGAACGCCTCCACGTTTACCGCCCGGGTGATTGCGTCAACAGGGGCTGGACTTTTTTCATCAGTCGTTGGCGCCCTTTGTGCCTTGAAGGGTCCTCTTCATGGCGGCGCACCGGGACCGGTGCTTAATATGTTGGATGCGATTGGAGATGATGCAAAAATCGAGCCGTGGTTGAACGATGCATTGGCGCGCGGGGAGCGCCTGATGGGCTTCGGCCACCGGATATACCGTGTACGTGACCCCCGTGCCGACGTGCTGAAGGGCGCCGTATACGCTCTGAAGGACGGTTCCAGCCGGATTGCCTTTGCAGGCAAAGTAGAAGAGGCAGCCCTGGCGCTTCTCAAGGAGAAGAAACCACTTCGCCCGCTACAAACCAATGTAGAATTCTACACTGCACTTGTGTTGGAGGCTGTCGGTTTCCCGCGTGACAGTTTCACCAATGTGTTCGCGGCTGGACGGATGGCAGGCTGGACAGCCCATGTATTGGAGCAGGAGAGAGCGGGACGGCTCATCCGCCCACAATCCCGCTATATCGGCCCGAAGCCGAGGTAAAATTGTCCGCAACGGAAAGAAATGAGAGTCTGCCTGGTTTAACCTGACAGGCTCTTGTCGACTGAATTTCCACGGCGATTGTCGACAAGCAAATCCTTGGAAATCTGGCCGATACCCGTTACTCCTAACAGAGCCATGTTGCGGTAAAGCTCATCCTTCAGAATATCAATGGCCCTGGTAACACCTGCCTCTCCCCGAACCGCTGCCGCGTAAAGGAAGGGGCGACCCACGAAAACGAACGCCGCGCCGAGCGCCAATGCCTTTATGATATCCGTTCCTCGCCGAATGCCTCCATCGAGCATAACCACCGCCCGTCCGGCGACCCGATCGACGATGGCGGGCAGCGCAATCGGCGGCGAAACGGTTCCATCCAGCTGACGCCCACCATGGTTGGAAACAATGATCCCGTCTACACCGTGAGCCACCGCAATTGCCGCGTCCTCTTCATGTATGATCCCCTTGATCACCAGCTTTCCAGCCCAACGATCCCTGATACGGGCGAAATGGCTCCAGTCCAGGTGATCCCGCTTGCCGAAATCCCTGACCACCGTCGAGGAAACGATGGGCGCTCCACGAGTGGCATAGGAATTTTCGAAATGCGGAATACCATGTTTCACCAAGGTTCTGGCAAAGGTTCCGATGCTCCATGTCGGGTGCGAAAGGCCCTGCCAGAGAAGAGGCAGGCTGGGACGGAGCGGCGTGGAAAATCCAGCCCTGATGGTGTTCTCGCGATTGGCAAGTGTTGCCGTATCCACTGTCAGCACCAATGTCTGAAAGCCAGCGGCAGCGACACGATCGACCAATGCGTCGATCCGATCGTTCTCACCGGGTAGATAGGCCTGAAACCAGCTTTTAGGCGCGACGTCAGCAACCTCCTCAAGACGGATCAGGGAGGAGCCAGACATGACCATTGGAATTCGAGCATCACGCGCCGCCTTGGCCAAAACCAGATCACCACGATAGGCCATCAGGGCGCTTATACCCATTGGCGCGATGCCAAAAGGTGCGGCATAGCCCTCACCGAAAAGCGTCGTTTCGGTACTGCGCGCAGAGACATTGGTCAGAACCCGCGGTTTGAAGCCATAGACCTCGAATGCCGCCCGGTTGGCGCTCAGGGATGCATTGGTTTCGCTGGCGCCTGCTATGTAGCCAAACAGTGGCTTTGGCAGATGCCTTCTGGCCTGCGCTTCAAAATCGTCCAACGACAGGACACCATGAAGTCTCCGGTTCGGCCCGACACCCTTTCCCAGCGACACGTTCACTCCCTCCACGGCACTGCCCCAGGATTTTTGGGACACTGTTCTCGGTGTCCCAAAAAGCTCAGTCTTCACTGGCCTCGAAAGCCTCTTTGCGTCCCTGGCGGATCGATGGCAAAATCAGCGTGATCAGCATCAATCCGGTTATGGCCAGCAGGACAGCGCTGATCGGATGGACAAAGAAGACCGACCAATCCCCTTGCGACAGAAGCATTGCACGACGCAGATTGGTCTCTAGCAATGGACCGAGCACAAAACCAAGCAAGAGGGGGCCCGGTTCACATTTCGCCTTGCGCAGAATGTAGCCAAGTATGCCGAAGAGGATCACAAGGGCAACATCGAAACCACGATTGCTGACACTGTAGACACCGACACAGCAGAACAGCAGGATCGCTGGATACATCAACCGGTAGGGAATGCTCAGCAGCTTCACCCACAAGCCGATGAGCGGCAGGTTGATGACCAGCAGCATGGCGTTGCCGAGCCACATCGACGCCACCAGTCCCCAGAACAGTTCTGGCTGGTTTTGAATGACCGATGGACCTGGCGTGATGCCATGGATGGTCATGGCACCCAACATCATCGCCATGATCGAGTTTGACGGAATACCCAGTGTCAGCAGCGGAATGAACGATGACTGTGCGCCCGCATTATTGGCCGCTTCCGGACCGGCGACACCGGCAATCGCGCCATGACCGAATTTTTCAGGTGTTTTGGAAACCCTCTTCTCAACAGAATAGGCGCTGAAGGCGCTGAGCGTCGCTCCGCCACCGGGAAGGACACCAAGGATGGTTCCAACACCGGTTCCTCGCAGGATGGCGCCCCAGCTCTGCTTGAATTCCTCCCGTGTTGGCCAAAGACGTCCGATTTTGCTCTGTAGAATGCCGCGCGCTTCGGTCGATTCCAGATTTGTGGCGATTTCCGCCACGCCAAAAAGTCCGACTGCGATGACGACGAATTCGATGCCGTCATAAAGGTCCGTGGAGCCGAATGTAAGGCGAGCCGAACCACTGTTTACGTCGATACCCACCATTCCGAGAACAAGTCCAAGGCAGACCATGCCAATTGCCTTGATCACCGATCCATGCGCAAGAATTGTGGCCGCCAACAGTCCGAATATGCACAGAGACACATACTCCGCCGGTCCGAATGACAAGGCAAAAGAAGAGAGTGTCGGACCTGCAATCGCCAAGGCGATGGTGGCGACCGTGCCTGCGAAGAACGATCCGAGTGCGGCGATGGCAAGTGCCGCGCCCGCTCGTCCCTGCCGGGCCATTTGATAACCGTCTATCGCTGTGACCACCGCTGAGGCTTCCCCTGGCAGGTTAACCAGAATGGCAGTCGTCGAGCCACCATATTGGGCGCCGTAGAAGATCCCCGCCAGCATGATGAGAGCACCCAGCGGCGGCAGGAAGAAGGTTACGGGCAGGAGAATGGCAACGGTCGCCGTTGGACCAATGCCTGGAAGTACACCAATCAGAGTTCCCAGCAGGGCGCCGATAAAACAGAACAGAAGATTTGTCGGCGTTAGGGCTTCCGAAAAGCCGAGCATGAGTACATCAAGAAAAGCCATGATTTTGTCCGATCAAAACGGAAAGCGGTCAGAACGGCGAGATGGGCATCTGAACCCCGAGGCCGTAGACAAACAGAAGCGCACCGAGAGAGGCGAGCACCGCGGTTGATATCAACACTTCTCGCCATCTCGATTCAGGATCGGCGAGGCTGCCGATGACCAGCAGCCAAACCGACGCGACGAGGAAGCCAAAACTTTCGGCGGTGTATGCAAAGCCAGAGATAGCCACCACAAGGATCGCAAGCGGTCGCACATTGATTGTCTCAAAATCCTCGCGCGGCTTGGCCAATCCCTTGACCAGCACATAACTTCCGATCGCCATCATGATGACGCAGAGGGACTTTGGCAGGAAGCCGGGTCCCATCATTGCAGGCGAGCCGAAAGTCAGGTCTCGCCCGGCCCAAAGGCCGAGCGCTCCCAGCGCGATCAACAGGCAACCGGCCAGGATATCAGGCAAGTCCCGCTGTTTTGCGCGCCCCGATATCATTGCTGCACCCAAGGCGTTTCGTTCCAGATTTTCTGGAAGCGTTCAAGGCGCACCGGCATGGCCTTTTCCCAATCAGGACCACTCAAATAGGCAAGCGGAAGCGCCAGCTTCTTGGCCTGTTCCTGAAATTTTGGGTTGTCGAGGGTTGCCTTTACCGCCGCCGACATCCTGTCTGAGATCTTGACCGGGACGTCGCGCGGCGCAGCAATGCCCCGTTCGGACGTCATCTCGACATTGAAACCGGATTCAATCGCTGTCGGAACATCCGGAAGCTGTGGCGAGCGCTCGGTGCCGAACGTTGCGATCATCCGCAGGCCCGACGTGTCATTGCCGGCAAATTCGCTAACGTTCAAGCCGCCGCCAGTGACCTGAGATCCGAGAATGGCTGTGCGGGTCTCTCCGGCGCCGTTGAACGGAATGTGAGTGATCTTGGTTCCGGTTTCCGACCCCAGGATGATCATCGCGAGATGGTCATCGGTGCCAATGCCCGAAGAGCCGAAGGACACCGCGCCGGGGTTGGCCTTGGCAGCCGCGACGAAGTCCGCGATCGTCGTGATCTTGGAGGACTGCGGCACCACGATCGCAGCCGGATCATCAACGATGCGGGCGATCGGCTTGATGGTCTTCGGATCGTAGCCCAGTTTGCGCTGCACCTGCATGGAGAGGAAGCCCGGGGTGTTGATGTAGGAGAAGGTATAGCCGTCCGGCTTCGCCTTTGAGAGCGCCGTATAGGCTATCTCGCCGGAAGCACCCGGACGGTTTTCAATCACAATATCAGCGCCCAATTCCTTCTCGAGAAAGGGTTCCATAGCCCGCGCCATCACATCAGTGCTGCCGCCGGGGGCGAATGCAACAATCATCTGGATCGGGCGGTCATTTGGCCATTCCGCGTGCGCAGAGCCACACGCGGCAAGGATCGTACTCGCCGACAGCGCGGCAATTTTCAGAGTTCGCATACGTAGGTTCCTCCCTGGAACGATGTGCGGGCCCCGGACCCGCTCAAAACTAAACCGGGTCTCCTCCCATAGCCGCAGTCAGCTTCTGCGCGGCCACCTGAAGTATCTGAAGATTTTTTGCGATTGCCTCTTGGGTGAAACGCGGCGTCGGCCCGGTCAAAGCCATGGACCCAAACAGCTTGTGTCCATCACGAAACACCGGCACGGCGATGCTTGCGACCTGAGGGTCACGTTCGCCTTGGGTCGCATAAAACCCGCGTTGGCGTATCTCGTCGTAAATGGCACCAGACGCGCCGGAAAAGGCCAGAATGATGCGACCGGGCGCACCGCGGTCGAGCGGCAAAGTGTCGCCAATGCGGGCCGTGTGGCGGATGGATTGCGTTGAATCATGCCGATGCAGGCAAACCCGGACATCACCTTCCTTGACATAGATGGCGGCGCTTTCGCCGCTTGCATCGCTGATTTCGGCCAGCAGCGGCTCAACGACAGCGGAGGACTTGAAAGTCGACTGGTAAAGCGCGCCTAACCGGACAAGCTTGGGCCCAAGGCGCCAGCTGCCATCATCGTTGCGAATGAGCATGGAGGATTTGGCCAGCGATCGCGCGATGCGAAGCGCAGTCGATTTGTCAAGTTCTGTCCGGCGCGCAAGCTCTCCGAGCGTCAGCGAGTAATCAAGCTCACTAAACGCTTCGAGCAGCGACACGGCCCTTTCGACAGCCACAACACCTGATGAATTTCCTGGCACTTGGTAACCTCCCGTGAAAAGAACTGTTGTACTAGGTACAACGTCTTTTCATTTAGTACAATACCCGATAATAGGCATTCGTCAACAGTGGCGGAACTGCTCCGCATCCAACCAAGAAACCGGGAGGTTTTCATGAGTGATACCAGCGAGTTGCCGAAAGCAACGCAGCACAATACGTCGGCAGGAGCGGCGGCTTCTGTGCTGATAACAGGTGCGCAACTCGCGCCGGAAGCTGGAGAATTGCTGGAAAGATTCTCGATCAAGGCGATTTATGCCGACGGCTATAGCGGGTCGGAAAAACTTGCCCAGTTGGCGGCGGACCATCAGGTTGACGCCATCCTGGTACGTCAGGGCCAAATTTCCGAGACGGTTATTTCGGCCTCTCCCAGACTGCGCGTCATTGCAAAACATGGAAGCGGCGTTGACAACATCGATCTCGGCTCAGCGACTGCACACGGCATACCGGTGTTGCGGGCGCTTGCCGCCAATGCGCAGTCGGTCGCTGAACTCGCCTTAACGTTGGCCCTGACGGCGATGAAAGATATCAATCTGCTCAATACAGCAGTGAAAGGCGGAAATTGGCCAAAGACCAAATATGTCGGTCGCGACATAGCTGGCGCTTGTTTCGGTATTGTCGGCTTCGGAGAAATCGGCCGGCGTGCAGCCAGGCTTGCCCGGGGCATTGGCATGGAAACGCTGGCCTATGACCCTTTCGCTTCGGATGCCGAGGGAACACGGGTGACCAGCGATCTCAATGAGGTCTTATCGACCAGCGACATCGTCAGCCTGCATTGCCCGCTTACCCCTGAAACTCATCATCTGATCAACAGCGACCGCCTCGGCCTGATGAAACCAACCGCCTTCCTGGTCAACACCTCGCGTGGCGCGGTGGTCGACGAAGCGGCTCTTTTCGAGGTTTTGAGCAGGGGGGGAATCGCGGGCGCGGCCCTCGACAGTTTCGAAGAGGAGCCACCAAGGGCCGACCACCCCTTGTGGAGCCTGCCGAACCTGATCGCCACGCCGCATGTTGGTGGCGCAAGCCGATCGGCTCTCAGAAACATGGCGGTGCAAAGCGCCCAGCACATTGTCGATGTGCTGACGGGCCAGGAATTCGATCGCCGCGCGCTCGCCAACCGGGACTTGGCCTGACGCCCAACATCACACTTCAACGGAGGACATAAGATGCTTGGTTTTAAAGTCTGCAAACGCAAGGAAACAGTCACAAGGGAGTGGGTCAAAAAATTTGCGCAGCTTCCTGTCGCCAATCTGAGTGATGTCATGTCACGTATGACGGCCGGCGGCGCGCCATTGCGGCCATTCTATACCGGCGCACGGATGGTCGGCCCCGCGATCACAGTCAAGGCGCGTCCCGGCGACAACCTGATGGTCCACAAGGCACTCGACATCGCCGAGCCAGGTGACGTTGTGGTGGTCGATGCCGGTGGCGACCTGACCAATGCGATCATTGGAGAGTTGATGGTTGCCCACGCCGCACAGCGAGGATTGGGTGGCATCGTGATTTTCGGCGCGATCCGCGACAGCGCGGAAATTCAGGCGGGTTCGTTTCCGGTCTTTGCGGCTGGCGTGACCCATCGCGGCCCTTACAAGGATGGACCGGGCGAGGTGAATGTGCCCATCGCCATCAACGGCATGGTGATCCAGCCGGGCGACCTCATCTGCGGCGACCCCGATGGCTTGCTGTCTGTGCCAGCGGACTTGGTAGGGGAAGTCTACACTGCGGCCTCCAAGAAACACGAGGCAGAAACCAGGCAGATGGAAAACATCAAGCTCGGCAAGAATGACCGAACCTGGGTTGATGCCACACTTGCCAGACTCGGTTGCACGATTGAACTTTGATTGACGCAGATGCGCGATCTGGCGCCGTGCATTCCCGCGATGCCAGGCGTTGCAATCATCACTCCGTCTTGCGTGCCGCAGAGATAATGGCGGCAAACAGATTGAGATCAGCCATGGACTCTGATGGTGGCGTTCGGTTTTCGCCACCTTGCGTGACCGCCGCATGAAAGGCTCTCAACTCGACATCAAACGGGTCTTGATAAAAAGGGCCAAGCCGGGTGAGGCTGTTATCGTGATCCGTTGAATTCTGAACTTCCAGCACCATTGGCAGATTGCGGATGTAAGGGGTTGGATATTCGAAGGCCAGACGATTGTAGCGGGAGTTGATCTCGAAACCCGCTTCAAAGCGCACGACATCGCCGATCATGCATTCATAAATTGCGGTAAAATGACCGTAGTCAAAGAGTGCTGTGATCTGGCTGCCACCCTGCTTGATCTCGGCGGCAATCACGCGCTTGGGACTGCCCAGCAGATCCCGCATCGCCGAGAGGGAATGAGAGGACAGCCCTGTCAGCACAGAATACGCCGTCTGAAGGTCAGCGGGTGCATTCGGGCCAAGCACGCTGTCCATCATCGCGCCGCGCAACTGACGGCTTTCCTCTATAAGGCTTGCCGGAATATCGCCGTTGGGTGTGACAACCGTGTCTGTCTGGCGAAAATACCAGGGGCCTTCGCAGATGACATCTCGAACACGAACATAGGTTATGTCGGAAAAAGCTGGCAATCGCTTTTTCGCCTCCACAAACGCCGGTGCAAATCGGCGCATATAGCCAACCATGGCAACGCAATCCGTCTGTTCCACCACTTCACTGAGTGCGGTGAGGTCTTCCATCGTCAAGCAGCAGGGCTTTTCAATCAAAACATGCTTATCAGCTTTCAGGGCCGCACGGGCATGACGGCCATGGTATTGGTCCGGGCTCATGATCAGAATTGCATCAATATCCGGTGACGCAACCATCGCATCGACACTGTCAAATACGCGCTCAATGCTCCACCGTGTCGAAATCGACTGGGCCACGCCGGGGGACGGATCGTAAGCGCCTGCAAGTGTGAACATTTCGGTCAGTCTCTGCAAAATCGGCAGATGGATCAACTGCGCCACTTCTCCAAGCCCAACAAGACCAAGTCTCACCATAGGATTTCCCGCTTTCGACCAGCTTTTAAGATGCGATAGATATCTAATTGCACATTAAATACACAATAATGATTATATCAAGGGATGCTTTGCCGAAAAAGCGCGGTTCCGGCGATGGATTTTGAGAGCGAAAACAGCTTAATGATTGAATTCGCTTTATTTTGCTCGATTTTAAAGAAAATAGCATTTTTGACGTGGCGCTCTTTCGATTTCGAAACAGATCAATTAAGGTGTCGCTGTAGATTTAATAATCGATGGAGTCGACTATGAAGCTTGCGACAGCGCCCGACGCCTGGGGCGTTTGGTATGCAGACGATCCGCGGCAGACCCCTTGGGAGCGCTATCTGGACGAGGTGAGAGACTCCGGCTTTACAGCGACAGAGACCGGACCTTGGGGCTATCTGCCCACCGATCCGTCTCATTTGACGGATGCTCTCGGTAGCCGTGGATTGAGCGTATGCGGATCAGCGCTCGTACACCTGCTTGCTCCCACGGATGCAATGGAAACCCTTCGACCCAGACTTGAGCAGACCTGCGGTCTGCTGAAAGCCATGAAGGCTGAGTGGGTGGTGCTGATGGATGATTCAGACCTGCCTCAGCCCGGCAAAAGCCGCGCGCTTTCCCCACAAGACTGGGCATCAATGATCCGCAACGTCAAGGAAGCGGCCCATTATGTCACTGAAGAGCATGGACTATCCTTCGTTTTTCATCCGCATGTTGGCTCCGGCGTGGAAACGGAGGCCGAAGTCATCCGCCTGCTGGAAGAAACGGCAGAAGATAGCGTTGGGCTTTGCTTCGATTTTGGTCATCATGCCTATACCGGTGCCGATGCCGTGGCCTTTATGAAGCGCTATGCGGACCGTATTCCCTATTACCACTTCAAGAATGTTGATCCCGTTTTGCTGGCGCACATACGCCAAAACAACATTAACTTCATTGAGGGCTTCCAGTCGGGCGTTATGTGCGAACTGGACAAGGGCATGGTGGATTTTGCAGAGGTTCGGGATTTTCTTGCAACCCGTGGGTTTGATGGCTATGCCGTTTATGAACAGGATATGTATCCCTGCCCTCCGGAGAAGCCCTTTCCGATTGCGCGCCACAACCGGCAGGTCTTGCGTGAGCTTGGGATTTAACATCCATACCGAGAGTGGCGTGCGACAATAGGACGAAGGAACAGCCGTGACACTTCTGGATCGGTTTGATGGAGGCTTTGCCCGGGACGGTGAGGACATCATTGCGGGCAGCCGGATTGAAGATGCCCGCATTCACAATCGTCGTCTGGTGTTTGAAACCATTTTTCAACGCGGCCCCATCAGCCGGGTGGAGATTTCAGCCATTGTCGGGCTGAAGCCCCAAACTATTTCGTCCATCACCCGCGAATTGCTTGAGCAGGAATTGATCGTCGAGGCCGGACGCTCCTCCGGTCTTCGCGGTCAGCCGCAAATCTATCTCGAGGCCAATGCCGAGGCGGGCTTTTCAATCGGGGTCCACCTGGATCAGAACCAGTGTCATATTCTGGTGTTTGATCTGAAACGGCAGGAACGCGCCCGCAAGTCAATGCGGTGCGATACGGCAAACCCCGACGTGACCGTGCGGATGCTGGCGCAAACCATAACAACATTGTTGCACGACAATGCCCTGCCTGCGGAACGGATCTGGGGCCTTGGTCTGGTACTGCCCACATTCGGCTCCGATGTCTATGATTTCGATTTTTCCATGCAGCATTGGGAGGCCTGGCGCGATGCATCCTTTGCCGAAGACCTGCAACGCCTGACCGGCTTTGCCGTATTGGTCGAGAATGACGGTACGGCAGCCGCCATTGGCGAGCGCCTTCACCGCCACGATGCACAGGAGGCGTCGTTTGCCTATTTCTATATCGGCCATGGTGCCGGTGCTGGGCTGATTATTGATGGTTATCCCTTCAAGGGTGTTGGCGGAAATGCCGGCGAAATCGGGCTGTTGCCCATCCTTGGCCTTGGTGCCAATCCGGTCTGGCCGGATAATCCCGGCAGCCCTGTTCCCAGTAACCCAGTTCAAGGTGGGGTTCTCTCGATTGGCGGGCTTGCTAGCGCCTGCGGCCTATCGGAACTGTCGATGGACGAGCAGAGCATTTTGCACCTGCTGGAGCGGCGTGATCATAGGTTGATGGATTGGCTGGCGTCTGCGGCCAGTGTGCTACGTGATGTCTGCGCTGTTATAGAAGTGATGTTCGATCCTGGCTTTATTGCCGTGGGCGGCGCTTTGCCGCGCGCGCTGGTGGAACGGCTGGTGGATCGCGCCTATCCGTTACGCCCCACGCCATCGGCCCGGCGTGACCGGGCCTTGCCACGGCTTTTGCCAGCAACGCTGATCGAGGATGCGGCGGTGACGGGAGCTGCTATGCTACCGATTTTTGTCACCACCAGCCATAATTTCCGCCATCTCTATTTCCGGCAGATTCTCGCAGACGACAGGTAATCGTTATGCAGGCCCTGCATGATGCACCGCCTTGTTATCACGAAACACCGTGTAGCGGGCGACAACGGGTGTGTAGAACACCCCTTCCTTGATATCGGCATCTTTTGGTGTCTGAACTTTCCAGACGGTGCCATCCTGCGCCTGCGCCTCGATCTTGAGGAAAGAGCCGTAATTGACAATGCGCCGCACACACGCTCCTTGCGTGCCACCTGATGGCGACAGGACAATATCTTCAGGCCGCACCGTTAACAGTGCCTCGCCCGTCTCAATCGGCGCATCAATGGCAACGCCACCCAGATGTGCCCGACCTTGATCGATCTGAATGACATGGCAATTCATATCGCCAATAAAGCTGGCAACGAAGGGCGAATTGGGCGTTGAATAAATCTCACGGGGCGTGCCCACTTGTTCAATCCGCCCCATGCTCATCACCACAATCCGGTCGGCAACGGAGAGCGCTTCATCCTGACCATGGGTCACGAACACGGTGGTAATGCCGAGTTTCTTCTGGATTTGCCGCACTTCTTCGCGCAAACGGTCGCGCAAGTGTTGGTCAAGGCTGGCAAAAGGCTCATCCATCAGCAGAATTTTCGGCTCCAGTACCACGCAGCGGGCAATGGCAACGCGCTGGCGCTGGCCACCGGACAGATGCGCCGGAAGGCGCTTGCCATAATCCGCCAATCCCACCATGGCCAAGGCATCGGACACCTTCCGGGCAATCTCGGCCTTGGGCAGGCCGCGCAGCGTCAGGCCAAAGGCAATGTTTTCAAACACGGTCATGTGTTGCCACAGGGCGTGGCTCTGAAAGACCATCGCGGTTGGGCGTTTCTCTGGCGGCGTGCGTGCGACATCCACGCCATCAATCAGCACCTTGCCGCCGGATGGCGTCTCGAACCCGCCAATAATGCGCAGCAATGTCGATTTTCCCGAGCCGGATGGGCCGAGAAGGCAAACCAGTTCACCGTCATCAATCGTGACCGACAAAGGCTCAATCGCGGTGACGATGGAATAGTTCTTCGAGACGTTTTCGAGGGCGAGTGTGGACATGCGTTCAGTGTCTTTCTCGAAAAAGAGCATCGGACCGAAAAGTGGAAATCGGTTTTCGGATCAATCCGATGCATAAACAAGGACTTCCAGTGTCTGTCAGGTTCAATCTGAACCTGACAGACACTGGGTTTGAATCATCATCCGCCCAGTCCTTTGGCAAAAGCCTCGCCGCCAATCACCCGCCGCGCCATCAGGATTGCGGCCAGAGATGGCACCCAGAGCATGACCGACAGCACAGCCCCATATTGCACCACCAACTGATTGTTGATCATCGACATCATCAACAGCGGCATGGTGCGAATGCGCGGCGCACCCACCAGCCATGCGCCTTCCGTCTCGTAAAAGGTCCAAACGAAGGTCATCAGCAAGGCGGCGGCAATGGTGGGAAAGGCCTGCGGCAAGGTGATGTGGCGAAACACCTGCCAGCGGTTTGCCCCGACATCGCGGGCGGCTTCTTCCATATCCCGGCTGACAGCTCTGAAGGCAGCGGTTGGCAACCAGATCATCAACAGCAGCGTATTCAGCAACTGGATAATCACCACGCCGGTAAAGGTGCCCACCAGATTGAAGGATAAAAACAGCACCGCAATGGAGATAATCAAGGCAAAGCGCGGAAAGGCATTGGCCATCAAAAACGATAGCATGAACACCGATTTTCCCGGAAAATCCATGCGGGCAAAGGCATAGGCCGCAGGCAGGCAGATGATGGCGGACAGCAACGTGACGGTCAGCGACAGTTCAACCGATGTCCAAAGGGCCGCCCAGACATCCGGGCGGGCCAAGACCGCGGACCAGAAGCGAAAGCCCCATTTGGTGGGCAGAACGGACGGATAGAACCATTGTTCGGCAAAGGCCCAGAGAAAAACCGTGAGCACGGGCAAAACGATGAAAACAATCAGAAACAGCAGAATAAGCAGGCCAAACACATCATGGCGGCGACTGGACAGCAACATCATCACTCTCCGTCTAGAGGCTTGCGGGCAATCGAGCGGACATAGGCAATGCCAGCAAGAGAGCAGATGAGAAAGGTGATGGTCGCCTGCGTTGAGGCTTGCAGCGGATCACGCACGCTGGCAAATGTGCGCAACATGAACGGCCCCATCATCTCCGGGCTTGTAGGTCCCAGCATGAACGGCATCAGGGCTTGGCCGAAAAAGCCTAGGAAATTCAGCGCCGACACGATCAGCAGCGAATGCATGATTTGCGGAATGATGATGCGGACCAGAATCCGCAGCCTCCCCGCCCCCACATCACGGGCCGCTTCAATTGATGCATCCGAAATGCCCGACAGGCCGGAGATCAAGATCAGCAAGGTTAGCGGCATACCGTCCCAGAGCAGGCCGATCACCGGCCCCCAAGGGGTCAGATAGGGCGACGCATAATGGTGGAACCCGATCAAGGACAGCAGGCTTTGCAACCAGCCGTTCGGCCCCAGATAGCGGATCAGCGCGTAGCAGATGATAATGCCGGGAACAAACATGGGAAACAGCGCCAAGCCTTGAATGAGGCTGGCCAGCGGGCCACGGGTAAAGCGCATATAAAGCGCAATCGGCAGATTGATGGCAATCAGCAGCGCAAGACTAACGAAGGTGGTCCAGAGCGTTCTGCCAAGATTGGAGAGGCTATAGGCATCGGTGAAGAAGAAAACATAGCTGTCAAAATTCAGCGCATGGACACCATCACGGCCTTCACGCCAGAAGGTGCTGACAATGGTCAGCGCCGCCGGATAGAACAGAAAAATCACGATGGACAGAACCGGAATGGCCACAAAGGCCAATCCGGTCCAGCGCGATCCTTCCGAGAGGCCGTGCGCGCGCATCACCCTGCCTCAGCGCTTGATGTTTGAGGCGACGTTGCGATACCAGCCCTCAAACAGCGCAGGCTCCCATGTGCCGGGGAAAAGCGGGATGGATTTGGGCGCGACCTTTGCGAATTTATCCTGAAGTTCCTTGGACATGAACTCCCACTTGATGCCGGGGAAGCCGCCGAGGTCGGTCACAACGTGGTTCTGAATATCCGGTGTGATCAAGTAATCGGCAAGCTTGAGCACCATATCCTTGTTGGCTGCCACCGTTGGCACGACAATGCCGGAAAAGCCGCCGGTAAATGCCAGATCCTGCAACTGCGCAACAGATGTTGTCTCAGGTACCACGCCCTGGCTCATGGCCTGCAAGGCCATATCTGACCAGGCAACCGTCATGGAAACAGCACCGCTGGCCAGCATCTGGATAGAGGCTGTGTTGCCGGAAGTGTATTCACCGCCATTGAACAGTGAGGGCTGGATATCCTTCAGCAGAGGCCAGAGCTTGGAAAACATTGGTTCGGCATAGGCTGGGGTGTAATTTTCCGGCAGGAAGAGATCGGGGTTCAAGCCGGTGACTTCCTGAAGCGCACGCTCGATAAAGCAGGCACCGGAATCGCCAAGATCAGGACGGGCATAAGCAAACTGGCCGGGATTGGCCTTGATCCACGCCACAAGTTCCTTGAATGTGGTAGGGACCGTTTTGACCTTGTCGGAATTATACATCATCACGACTTGCGAGCCGCGATAGGGCAAAAGCGCCGGGCTTTGCACCACGACCGGGTTGACCTTATCGTAATTGGACAGGCCCGCCTTGGAAAAATCAACCCAGAGACCCGCCTCCAGTGATCCCGTGGGATAAAACGGGGTGACAGCTTCCAGCATATCGACCTGCGGGTCCTTCTTGGCTTTGAAGGCAGCCATGGCGCGATCAGCCAAAGAGTTCATCGCCGACCCGCCACCGCCGGGAACAAGATTGAGCGTAACACCGGAATGGGCCGCTTCAAAACCCGGCTTGATCACCTGGGTCCAGAAATCAATAACATTGGTATCGCTGTTGAAGAATATGTCGAGAACGCCGGGGGCCGCAAAGGCGGGCCTTGCACCGGCCACGGCCAGGCCAACACCTGTCGCAGAATATTTCAGGAATTCACGTCGTTGCATGCGCATTGACACCTCCATTGGCAGCACGGACACGCGCCTGCCCTTTGTTTGGCCACGGATAAGGCCAGGTTCCCACTCCAGGTTGGCGACCGCGCTTTACATGCGTCTCTATCTGCCAATATTTAAATTCTTAGCACGAATTATATCGCTTCTGTCAAGCAGACAATTCGACGAGCGTTGGCTTGATGCTGCATCGCGACCACTCATATCCAACCCGGATGCAGCTTGAAGTGGCGCCTCGAAAGATTGTCAATCGAGCACTGCTCGCGATAAAATCTGATAGATTTGAGAGATATTGGTCGATTTCAAGCGGTAATTCGCTATTGTCGTGTCAGTTATGGCAGTGGAATCACGAGCCGATTTTCCATAAATATTATATCATCAACGATGATTAAATGTTGCAGTGCCAAATAAAACCAGCCCGGGAGACAATCATGCGTGCCTATCGAGATCGCCAGCGTAGCCTTGAACAGCTTTCGCGTCACATCGAAGTCTGGGCCGATGAACTGGAAGCTTACGAGCTGCGCGAACGCATGTCACTTGGGGCTTTTCTTGGCAGCACGCCAGACGGGCTGACGACGCGCATGGGTGTTGGTGATGCCTGGCCAAATCGCCATGGCATTCACACGTTTCTGCTGGAAGACGCAATTGTGGTACCGGAAGGCCCAGATGTGGAACTGAGGCTTGATTTTGGGGGTGAAAGCCTTGTCCGCCTGATGGGTCTGGATGGCGAAATTCTTGAGAGTTTTGCTGCCAACCCCTGCCATCGCAGGTTTGATGTCCCGCGCGGCATTCCCTTCAAAATCAAAGCGGAATCCGCAGCGCGCAGTCTTTTTGGTGTGCCCAATCGCAACCCCGTGCTCGCCATGGCCGAAATTTATGGATATTATTCAGAAATTCGCGCCTTGCGCCGTCGCCTGCTGATTTTGCGCAACACCGCCGACACGGTGAAAGACAAGGAACTTGCCCGCACGCTCTATGAGGCGGCGGAAATTGCCCTTTCAGGCTTGCGGCTGCCAACAGCAACACAGGATGTCGGCCCCCGTTTGGCCAGCCGCACTTGGGCGCACGATATATGGGAGCGCAGTTTTGAGCCCACCGACGCCCCGCAAGCCCTGACACAGGAAGCCCTCGCTTCTGTTGAGACGACAACCGTCAGGCTTGATGCCATGCTGACTGAGCTTCGACACACCTATCCCAAACAGGGACGTGTGCTGGTGACCGGTCACGCCCATATTGATTATGCCTGGCTCTGGCCGCAGCCGGAAACGGTGCGAAAGATCGTGCGAACCTTCAATAGCGTCAACGCATTGCTCAAGCGCCACGATGATTTTCGTTTTCTGCAATCATCCTCGCTCTACTATCAGCATGTTGAGCAAGAAGACCCCGCGCTGTTTGAAGAGATCAAGCAGCGCGTTGCGGAGGGCCGTTGGGAAGTTATCGGCGGCATGCTGGTGGAGTGTGATACCAACATGCCCTCGGCAGAGGCGTTTTTGCGACAGTTTCTGCATGGGCAGCGCTATTTTCAAAAGCACTTCGGCATCACCAGCTGCACGGCGTGGCTGCCCGATACGTTTGGCTTTACCGCCGCCATGCCGCAGATCATGCGGCACGCGGGCATCGACACATTGGTGACAATCAAAGTGTCATGGAATGAGACCAACAGCCTGCCAGACAATCTTTTCCGCTGGCAGGGCAATGATGGCTCACGGGTGCTGGTTCACACCTTCGACGCCTATGACAATGACGGCTACAATATGCTGATGACGCCCGCCGCCCTGTGCGAGGTATGGGGCAAGCATGCCGCCAAGGATATGACGGACACGGTCATTGCCTCCTATGGCTGGGGTGATGGCGGCGGCGGGCCGGACCCGGATCAGATCGAAACCCTGCCACTTCTCAATCTGATGCCTGCCATTCCAACCGTCGAGCATGGAGCCATAGAGCCGCATATTCAGGCCTTGGCAATGGATCTTGAAGCGGCAGCCCTGCCCGTCTGGCGTGGCGAGCTTTATCTGGAATATCACCGGGCAACATTGACCACGCAGGCGCGCACCAAACAACTCAACCGACAGGCAGAGGCTGTTTTGGTGGCTGCGGAAGCCATCTCGGTGCTGGATGCACTTGAGGGCGGAGCGCCTGCCACGAACAACCTCAAACCGCAGTGGGAATTGCTGCTTCGAAACCAGTTTCACGACATTTTGCCGGGTTCGTCCATCCGCGAGGTCTATCAGCAGACCGAGCCAGAGCTTGAAGGCGTGATCCATGATGCAACAGCGCTGATCCAGACCCGCCTGCAAGCCATTGCGGCACGCCATAGCGGTGAGCTTGAAGGATTGCTGGTGGCCAACCTGTCAGGCTCCAGAAAAACCGCATTCCAGATTGAAAGTGAACACCCCCTGCCCGCTGCCTTGCAAGCACAGGAGCTGAACGGGCACTATGTTGCCGCTATTGAGCGTGACCTGAAGCCACTCAGTCTCGGTTTTGTCAGCGCTGCCAGCCAGCGCCGCGTAACAACGAACGGCAAAACCATGGAAAATGATTTTGTCCGGCTGACGCTGGATGAAGCAGGCCGGATGATCAGCCTGATCGACAAGAGATCGGACCGTGAGTTGATGGACGGACCCGGCAACCAATTGCTGCTGTATCGCAATGATCTGCCCCGCAATTTTGACGCCTGGGATATTGAACCCGGATTTGAGCTTGGTGAAGAAGAATGGCTGTCGCTTGAAACGCTGGAGGTGACGGCCAATGGCCCGCATCTGGCAGAAATCACCATCACCAGACGCTTTTCGGCCAGCACGATCCAGCAAAAAATCCGGCTGTGGTCCAACAGTCCAAGGGTGGAATTTGTCACAGATCTGAATTGGCACGACCGGCGCACCTATCTGCGTGCGGCCTTCCCCGTAACCGTACTGGCAGAGGATGCGGTGTTCGATCAGGCCATTGGTGTCACCCGCCGACCCACGCATGACAATACCAGCTGGCAGAAAGCCCAGTTCGAATCCTGCGGCCATCGTTTTGTGTCACTTTCGGAAACAGACTGGGGTGCGGCCCTGCTCTCGGCGGACAAATATGGCTTTTCTGCCAAGGGCAACAGGCTAACTTTAAGCCTTGTTCGCGGCCCCATGTTTCCCGACATGCTGGCCGACGAGGGCAATCACCCCTTCGTTTACGCCCTTTTGCCCCATGATGGCCGCTGGTGGAGCGAAGAGGTTCAGGCGGAGGCTGACCTCGTCAATGCGGGCCTGCATTTCACGCCCGCCACCGCCACTGAAAACTGCGACATCGCGCCCGTAGGTTTTTCCGGTCAAAGTGTCCGCGTGCATGCCCTCAAGCCTGCGGAGGATGGGGAAGGCCATGTCCTGCGCCTGTCGGAGTCCGCCGGTCGTCGCGGGGTGTTTCGTTTGACACTGCCAGACGGCCGTAAACCAACCCAAATCAACGCCATCGAGGTGCCGCTTGATGACCTGGATGATCCTGCAAGCCGTCCTTTCGGTCTCGCAAGCTTCCTCTTTTGAAGATGAGAGAACCGTAAGCTGGGCACGCGGCGAAGAGCTGGTTGATCTTGTGTCATTCTCGCAGAAACCCCGCAACGGCTTCAGGAAATTAGCTCTTTGACCAGGCAGCTGATACACCTGTGCCTATGGGCTACCCGCAAACCCGTCTTTGAGACAGCGGCCTGAAATAGGAGAGCTTGTATTGGGGTGGAAAACGTCGAAGATCGAATATGTAAACGGCTACAAGATTGTGGAGGTCGATGGGCCGTCTTTTAAAGTCTTTAAGGGCGATCAACAGCTCGGGGATGATTTCCCCTATTCCGGTGAAGCCGCGGCTCACGCGCGATCCTTGCCAAAACTGGATAATTCGCAGCGTTAAGTACATCAAAGGCGAGAAATTTCGCGTCAGACTGTAGCCACGGCGGTTTCCTTAACCGCAGTGGCTATTCTGTTGCGATGGCCTGTTCAGATTCACGCCGTTCTATAGCGTTCCAGCCAGTGAGCATATGGTGCGGGAAGTGTCCAGGACGGCTTATCGATACCGAGCTCAAGCGCTGCTTGATAAGGCCAATGGCTGTTGGCAAGCAGCGGGCGGCCAAGTGACACCATATCTACAAAATCGTCTGCGATCAGCGCATCGGCCTGCTTTGGCTCGCTGATGAACCAACTCGTGGTGGCGGGAAGCCCAACTTCACGCCGTACCCGTTGGGCGATCGGTCCCATGAACGCAGGCCCCCAGGGAATATTCGCGGTCGGCGTGGAGAAGCCGATGCTGACATCAATAATGTCGAGGCCACCGGCCTTGAAGCGGCGAACCATTTCGATCCCCTCTTCCAGGTCGTTCGAACCGTCGAATTCGGTCACGCCGAAGCGAGCGGCAAGCGGCAAATGTTCGGGCCAGACATCGCGAACAGCAGCCAGCGTTTCGAGCAGAAATCTGGCTCGTCCGTCAAAGTCGCCGCCATAATTGTCTGTGCGCTTATTAGACCAGGTCGAAAAGAAGCTTTGTCCGAGATAGCCATGAGCAAAGTGAAGCTCAAGCCATTCAAAGCCGGCTGCCAGCGCCCGCTTTGCCGCAGCGACAAAGTCGGCCTTGATACGTTCGATATCTGCAAGGGTCATGGCCTGTGGCACCTTGCCAAGGTTTGCTCCGAATGCAATGGCGGATGGTGCCAGCGTTTCCCAGCCACGCGGGTCAGACCCGGAAATATGGTCGTCTCCCTCCCATGGACGATTGGCGCTCGCTTTGCGGCCCGCATGTCCGATCTGAATTCCAGGAACAGCACCTGCCGCCTTCATCAAATCCACCGCTTTTTTCCAAGGCTCAATCTGCTCATCGCTCCAGATGCCTGCGCATCCGGGGGTGATACGGCCTTCCGGCGATACAGCTGTCGCTTCAGCAACCACCAAGCCTGCCCCGCCGCGCGCAAGTCCAGCCAGATGGACGTGATGCCAGTCATTGATAATGCCGTCCTCGGCCGAATACTGGCACATAGGCGATACCGCAATGCGATTTCGCAGTGTTATGCCTTTGAGTGTGAAAGGGGTAAATAAGGATGACATGGAGACTCCAATTGATCGTTATAAATTCACATATAGGTCTTCGATAGTTCGATTACAATCGAACTTTGCAACAAGACTCCGTGATGGTAGGATGAACCATGCGCGCTATCCCACATCCCGCTTTGAAAGACGTTACTCTCACCCAGGTGCTCTACGCCCTCAGCGACCCTGTACGGCTGGGCGTCGTGCGTCAGCTTTCAAATGAGGGACAGGCCACATGCTCTGCACTGGATGGGGGCCGGCCGAAGTCCAGCATGTCCCACCACTTTAAAGTCTTGAGAGAGGGTGGCCTGGTTTTTACCCGTACAGATGGACCAACGCACTTGAACGAGCTGCGCCGTGAAGAAATCGATGAACGATTTCCGGGTCTATTGGACGCTGTCCTGGCCGTATCAGACGAGCCGGGCTGACGGCACCGCACGGTGATCCCGTGGTGGTTGATAGCAGCCCGGCTCGTTTGTAATTCGAAGGCCAAATGGCTTTAGATCCGGCGACCAACGTCAAATGGGAAATGCCGTCAAAGCCCTTCAGCATTCATCTGCACGCAATACCGTAAATGTTTGTTCGATATCTCGGGTGCAGCCTTGAGAGAATCGAACCTACGACCCCATGGTTGATATTCGAGGGAAGGCGTAAAATATCAGGCTGTCTTGAGGCTTAAAAATCCCAGTCCTCGTCCTCGGTCGCAACTGCCTTGCCGATGACATAGGACGAGCCCGAACCGGAAAAGAAATCATGATTCTCATCGGCATTCGGCGAGAGCGCTGACAGGATTGCCGGATTGACCTTGCAGGCCTCCGGCGGAAACAGAGCCTCGTAGCCGAGGTTCATCAGCGCCTTGTTCGCGTTGTAATGCAGAAATTTTTTGACATCCTCTGTCAGTCCGACACCGTCATAGAGCGCCTCGGTGTATTTGGCCTCGTTGTCGTAGAGTTCGAGCAGCAGATCGAAGGCAAAGTCCTTGACTTCCTGCTGCCGCACCTCGCTCAAGGGCTCGAGACCACGCTGAAACTTGTAGCCGATGTAATAGCCATGCACAGCCTCGTCGCGGATGATGAGACGGATCATGTCAGCCGTGTTGGTGAGCCTGGCGCGGCTCGACCAGAACATCGGCAGATAGAAGCCGGAATAAAACAGGAAGCTTTCCAGGAACACACTGGCGATCTTGCGTTTCAGCGGGTCAGGATTGCGATAGTGTTCGAGGATCAGCGCCGACTTCTTCTGCAGAAACTCGTTTTCTTCAGACCAGCGATAAGCATCATCCACATCTGACGTCGAACACAGGGTCGAGAAGATCGAGGAATAGGAACGGGCATGCACCGCCTCCATGAACGAGATGTTCGAATAGACCGCCTCCTCATGCGGCGTGATCGAATCCTCCATCAGCGTTGGCGCACCGATGCTCGTCTGTATGGTATCGAGCAGGGTCAGTCCCGTGAAGACGCGGATGGTCAACTGCTGTTCCTCCGGCTTCAACGCCGCCCAGGATGGGATGTCGTTTGACAACGGCACCTTCTCCGGCAGCCAGAAATTGCCGGTCAGCCTGTTCCAGACCTCAAGGTCCTTGTCGTCGTCGATGCGGTTCCAGTTGATCGCACGCACCGGCTTGGTTTGCGTCGGAGTGTTGGTCTTCATCTGTATGTTCATGTGATATCTCGATCTCACAGCGCGCAGGATACGCAGCCCTGCACTTGCGTGCCGGTCAGCGCCATCTGGCGAAGGCGAATGTAATAGATGGTCTTGATGCCCTTCTTCCAGGCGTAGATTTGCGCCCGATTGATGTCGCGGGTCGTTGCGGTGTCACGGAAGAACAGCGTCAGCGAAAGACCCTGATCCACGTGCTGGGTGGCCGCCGCATAAGTGTCTATGATCTTTTCGGGTCCGATCTCATAGGCGTCCTGATAGTAATCAAGGTTATCATTGCTCATGAAGGCGGCCGGATAGTAGACGCGGCCGATCTTGCCTTCCTTGCGGATCTCGATCTTCGAGACGATAGGATGGATCGAGGAGGTCGAATGGTTGATGTAGGAGATCGACCCCGTCGGCGGCACGGCCTGAAGGTTCTGGTTATAAAGGCCGGACGTCATCACCGCCTCTTTCAGCGCCAACCAGTCATCCTGTGTCGGGATCGCGATTCCCGCCGTTTGAAACAGGTCTGCGACGCGTCCGGTCGCTGGAAGCCATTCGGTTTGCGTATACTTGTCGAAATACTCGCCGGACGCATATTTCGAGTTCTCGAAGCCCTTGAAGCTCTTGCCACGTTCGACGGCAATCCGGTTCGAGGCGCGGATGGCGTGATAGGTCACGGTGTAGAAATAAATGTTGGTGAAATCGATGCCCTCTTCCGATCCGTAGAAGATGCGCTCGCGTGCGAGATAGCCGTGCAGGTTCATCTGGCCAAGGCCGATAGCGTGGCTATCGTTATTGCCTCTCTCGATCGAGGGAACCGACGAGATATGGCTCATGTCGGACACGGCGGTCAGCGCCCGGATCGCGGTCTCTATGGTCTTGCCGAAGTCTGAGGAATCCATCACGGCTGCGATGTTCAAGGACCCGAGATTGCAGGAGATGTCCTTACCCATGGTCTTGTAGGACAGGTCGTCATTGTAAGTGCTGACGTCGCTCACCTGTAGGATTTCGGAGCAGAGATTGCTCATCGAAATGCGGCCGGCTATCGGGTTGGCGCGGTTCACCGTGTCCTCGAACATGATGTATGGATAGCCGCTCTCGAACTGGATTTCGGCGAGAACCTGGAAGAAATCACGCGCCTTGATCTTCTTCTTGCGAATGCGACTGTCGGCGACCATCTCGCGGTATTTTTCCGTGACCGAGATTTCGGAAAACGCGACGCCGTAGACACGTTCCACGTCGTAAGGTGAGAACAGATACATATCCTCGTTGTTCTTCGCCAATTCAAAGGTGATGTCTGGAACCACCACACCGAGCGACAGTGTTTTGATCCTGATCTTCTCATCGGCGTTTTCACGCTTGGTATCGAGGAAGCGCATGATATCGGGATGATGGGCATTCAGGTAGACAGCCCCTGCCCCCTGGCGCGCACCGAGCTGATTGGCATAGGAAAAACTGTCCTCCAGCAGCTTCATCACCGGGATGACGCCCGAGGACTGGTTCTCGATTTGCTTGATCGGTGCGCCTGCCTCGCGAATATTGGTCAGGGATAACGCCACCCCACCCCCACGCTTTGAAAGTTGCAGTGCCGAGTTGATGCCACGGGCGATGCTTTCCATATTGTCTTCCATGCGCAGCAGGAAGCAGGAGACCAGTTCGCCGCGTTGCTTCTTGCCGGCATTGAGAAATGTAGGTGTCGCTGGCTGGAAGCGGCCAGAGATAATCTCGTCGACCATGTCACGTGCTAAAGCCTCATTGCCCTGCGCCAGCGTCAACGCCACCATGCAGATACGGTCTTCGTAGCGCTCCAGATAGCGCTTTCCGTCGAAGGTCTTCAGCGTGTAGCTGGTGTAATATTTGAAAGCGCCGAGAAAGGTCGGGAAGCGAAACTTCTTCGCATAGGCATGATCGAAAAGATCGCGGACGAAGTTGAACGTATACTGATCCAACACCGCCTGCTCATAGTAGCCTTCATCCACGAGGTAATCGAGCTTCTCCCGCAGATTATGGAAGAAGACGGTGTTCTGGTTGACGTGCTGCAAGAAATACTGCTTTGCCGCCAGAGCGTCCTTATCGAGTTGGATTTTACCATCCTCATCGTAGAGGTTTAGCATCGCGTTCAGCGCGTGATAATCCAGCGCCTGTTCGTCCGCCTTCAAAGGGCGCTCGAAAGTTGTGACGTCCAAAATCGTTCCATCCCATATTTGACATTGGCGACATCCTCGTCCGTGCCGAGCAATTCGAACCTGTAAAGGTACGGCACCCGACATTTCTGTGAGATCACGTCGCCTGCGAGACAGAAGGTCTCGCCGAAATTACTATTGCCCGCGGCGATCACGCCCCGGAGATGAGAGCGGTTGTCCGCATCGTTGAGGAAGCGGATGACCTGTTTTGGAACGGCCCCTTTGCCATCGTCACCCGAATAGGTTGGCACGATCAGAACGTAAGGTTCAGTGATCGACGGATTGCCGCTCCTTGGGCTGACGGGGATACGTGACGCGCGCAAACCAAGCTTGCCGACAAAGCGATGGGTGTTTTCCGACGCACTGGAAAAATAGACAATCAGCCCCATCGCCAGACACTCACGCCAGTGCGTTGATCATGTCGGGACGAAAACCCGACCAATGCGTATCGCCAGCGATGACGACGGGAACCTGACGATAGCCAAGACCTTGAACCTTGGCATAGGCGTCCTCATCGACGGAAATGTCGACGATAAGGTAGTCGAGACCCTGGCGATCGAGCGCGCGGGTGGTTGCATTGCACTGGACGCAGGCAGGTTTGCTGTAAACGGTGATGGTCATCATATCCTCGTTGGGTTTTGATTTCTGGCCGCAGAAAGGCCTCCGAAGACGCCGTTGCCGACGCTCGTTTCTGGACATTGAGTGGGAGAATGACAGGGGCTCAGACGCTGTTCAGTGACCGTCTTCGTTTAAACGCCGGACCGTTACAGGAAAAATCACGCATGCCTTCACCCCGAAGTGTTTTGACGGATTGTCGGCAAGGAAACGCGGGCAAGCGACATCCTATCGCTTGCCGTCACGCGACCTGCCGGGCACCCCGCCCGTGGACGTTTTCGTTTGAGGCAGGTCTCCTGGCTCGCGGGTCGTTACATCCATCCTTGCCTTCCCGAAGCATGATGCTTCAGTGGCTTTCGCTGGACAGATGCTCGCCGCTTACAGTTGCGGGGGCAGCTTCGGCATTGCCCGACCATCCCTGGTCCGGCGCACCGCATTCCCGTCTTAGCTTTCGATTCACATGGAGAATCGAAAGAACCTCGAACACCACATATGGTATACGAGGTTGAATTTTCGTCAACACTTATGCCATCTAAAGGGACAGCTCTCCCCAGGAAGATGTCGGGGAGGACAAGCTATTCACGGCTCCTGCGCCGTGTGCCATATGAGGCGCACAAAGGTTCGCTGTAGTTCTCTATATTTGTTGCATAATTTTTCCTTTAAACTCATTCCGGTTTTAAAGAATCATGCAATCGCGTGGCGAGGTCGGTATTTGGGACGGATTGATCGTGACAGCGTCTTGCCGGTGACGCCGCCCGTTCGGCGATCAGCGGTGAGGTGAAGGCGCGTCGCCGTAGCCCAAAAAGTCTCAAATCATTCGACGACGGACACTATTACTCCCGGTATAAACGCCCCTGCTGTTCTGCCGAGATTAGTGCTCATCCGGCTCGGCAGTAATCCGACCAAAGACAAACAACTTGGCAATGCCCTTGCGCCTTCTCGACATCTTTGTCGATGGCATGCGCAAATGCTGAAATGGGTAGCGGCGAGAGAGTCTTGCCGTACTTGATAGACAAAAATCGGCACTATTGGATATTGGCGCAAATTGACCCATCATGCGGTTTGAGTTTATTCTGACCAAGAAGGCGCATATTTTTGGCGTTTACCCTGAGACAATTGCAATATTTCGTCGCGGTCGCTGAAAAGGGGACGGTCTCGGGTGCGGCCCAGGCCATGTCGATCTCGCAATCCTCTATTACCGAAGCGATCAAAGATCTGGAGTCTGATCTTGGCGTATCGATGTTTGATCGCCATCCACGCGGACTGGCCATCACCCATAACGGCCACCAGTTTCTCCGACACGCGACCAACATTCTGGCCTCTGTTTCCGACGCAAGGCGCTCGCTGGCGATCAAGGACGATGCCATGACCGGCCAGTTGAACCTTGGCGTGACATCGCTGGTTGCCGGTTATGTGTTGTCGGAGCTTTTGCGCCGTTATCGTCGGGCATGTCCTGCCGTCGATGTGACAGCTATGGAGGATAGCAGCAGCTATCTGGAGCATCTGTTGATTGGGGGCGAACTCGATCTTGCCGTCATGACCATGTCTAATCTCCGCGACCGTATGGCATTGCAGGCCGAAATCATCGAGACGTCGCCCTATCGTCTCTGGCTTCCCATTGGTCATCCATTGGGGGTCGCCGATATCATTTCCGTCAGCGATATCGCCAAGGAACCATTGATTATGCTGACGATTGACGAAATCGAGGAAAATACGGCCAAGCTGCTCTATGCGCTTGGCGCAAAGCCGCATGTTGCCTTCCGCACCCGCTCCGTGGAGGCCGTTCGCAGTCTGGTCGCAACGGGTGCCGGCATCGCTCTGCTGCCCGATCTGGTCTACCGGCCATGGTCGCTGGAAGGCGATCGCATTGAGAGCCGCGATGTTTCAGGCGCGTTACCTGTTGTGCAGGTGGGGCTTGTCTGGCGGCGCGGTTCTACATTACCGCCAGCCGCCCGCGAGTTTCTGCGTGTTGCCGAAACGGCGAGAGCCTTCAGGGATCGATAATCCGATATCGGAATTTCCGAAACCGGAATTCTGTATAAAGAAATTGCGAACGCAGCCTTTTTTTGCCTTTCTCTGTTCCAGAAAGTTCAAACAGGGGAACCAACATGAAGAGCCTTCTGAAAGCATCGACCGCGCTGATTGCCGCGCTTTCTTTTTGCACCAATACTATCGCTGCCGAAATGATGACCTCGATTGGCCCTGGTGAGGGCGAAGTCGATATCGTCGCCTGGGCTGGCTATATCGAGCGTGGTGCGAGCGACAAGGCCTATGATTGGGTCACGGGTTTTGAAAAGGAAACTGGTTGCAAGGTCAACGTCAAGACGGCAGCGACATCAGATGAAATGGTGACCCTGATGAACCAGGGTGGTTTCGATCTGGTGACGGCGTCCGGCGATGCATCGCTCCGACTGGTGGCTGGCGGCAAGGTTCAGCCGATCAATACAAGCCTGATCAAAAGCTGGTCGACCATCGACCCCCGTCTTCAAAATGCCCCCTGGCACACAGTTGATGGTGTTCATTACGGCGCGCCCTATCAGTGGGGGCCTAATGTGTTGATGTATAACACCAAGGCTTTTGGCGATAAGGCCCCGGCAAGCTGGGATGTGGTCTTCAAGGAAATGACGCTTCCTGATGGCAAGTCCAACAAGGGCCGGGTTCAAGCCTATGATGGACCGATCTACATTGCCGATGCCGCTCTCTATCTGAAGACTGCAAAGCCGGAACTGGGTATCAAGGATCCCTATGAACTCAATGAAGAGCAATATGCCGCGGCCATTACTCTTCTGAAGGGGCAGCGCGCGCTGATCGGCCGCTATTGGCACGATGCAACGGTGCAGACCGACGATTTCAAAAACGAGGGCGTGGTTGCATCCGGTTCCTGGCCCTATCAGGTCAATTTGCTGCAAGCCGGCAAACAGCCAATCGGCTCCACCATCCCGAAGGAAGGCGCAACCGGTTGGGCAGACACGACCATGATGCACATTGCCGCCAAGCATCCAAACTGCGCTTATATGTGGATCGAGCATTCACTGTCAGCCAAGGTGCAAGGCGATGTTGCCGCCTGGTTCGGCTCGGTTCCGTCCGTTCCCGCAGCTTGCAAGGGCAACGAACTTTTGACTGAAGGTGGTTGTGCGGCCAATGGGTTTGCCAATTTCGACCGGATCTCCTTCTGGAAAACACCGGTATCGAAATGCAAGGCTGAAGGTACCTGCGTTCCCTATAGCCGCTGGGTCAGCGACTATATCGCCGTGATGGGTGGATAAGAGCCATCACTTCGGAGGCTAACCTCCGTTCTTTGCTCGCTTCGGGTGCCATTTCATAACGAGACCTGACATGGCGCCCCGAGGTGGGTGTGGGATGCTGCATGTCTGAATGCTTGCAGTGCTTTTAGTATTATCGGAGATCACATATGCCCCCGGCAGTCATCTTGCGCGCGGTTTCACGGCATTTCGGCAGCGTCCGGGCCGTCGATAATGTCGATCTGGAAATCGCCGAGGGCGAATTCTTTGCCATGCTCGGGCCATCCGGTTCCGGCAAGACAACCTGCCTGCGACTGGTTGCGGGCTTCGAGCAACCAACCGCCGGCGAAATCGTGATTTTCAACGAGAATGCCAACGGCATTCCGCCCTGGAAACGCAACGTCAATACGGTCTTTCAGGATTACGCGCTCTTTCCGCATATGAGCATTCTCGACAATGTCGCTTACGGCCTGATGGTCAAGGGCGTTGGCAAGAAGGAAAGGCTGAAAGCCGCAGAAGAAGCGCTAGACCTGGTAAAGCTTGGTGGCTACGGCGCGCGCAAGACCGGCCAGCTCTCCGGCGGTCAACGGCAGCGCGTGGCGCTGGCTCGTGCTCTCGTCAACAAGCCAAAAGTGTTGCTGTTGGACGAGCCGCTTGGCGCACTTGATCTGAAATTGCGTGAAGCCATGCAGGAAGAATTGAAAAGCCTGCAAAAGGCGCTCGGCATTACCTTCATCTTCGTCACCCACGATCAGGGCGAGGCGCTATCCATGGCGGATCGAGTCGCCGTGTTCAGCAACGGGAAAATCGTTCAGGCCGGAAGTCCGGAGATGATCTATCAAAATCCGCGAACGAAATTTGTCGCCGACTTCGTAGGCTCATCCAATATCCTGCCGCCAGACCTGACAGCCAAGCTGACAGGCAAGAGAGCCTGGTCGAGCATTCGTCCCGAACAGATCAGCATCGGTGGGAACGCACACGATGTTCTTAAAGTCTCGGGCCAACTTGGCTCCAGCAGTTTTCTCGGCGCATTCAAGCGCATCATCGTCAATGCAGGCGGTCTGCAGTTGCATGCAAACCTGCCAATCGGACAGGATGTGCCGCCACCGGGAAGTGATGTTTCGCTTTGCTTTGACCGCGCATCACTCAACATGTTGGAAGATGCGGCATGACGGGCGCTCTCTCTAATGAAGGCCTGATTGGCCGCGTTTGCGCGACATTCTGGCGAAAGCCAAAACTGCTGGTCATTCTGATGCTGGCACCACCGCTCCTGTGGCTCGGCGTTGTCTACGTCGGTTCGCTTCTGGCGCTCTTGCTGCAGAGTTTCTTTTCGATTGATGATTACAGCGGCCTGATCAAATATCAGCTGACACTGTCCACCTATGCCCAGCTGTTGAGCGGCTCCAATATCGATATCATCCGCCGCACGGTTGTCATGGCGGCTTTGGTGACGGTTGCCGCTGCCATTCTTGCCTTTCCTATTGCCTATTATGCGGCGCGTTATGCGAAAGGACGCTGGAAGGCGGTGTTTTATCTTGGTGTGATGCTGCCGCTCTGGTCGAGCTATCTGGTGAAGATCTACGCCTGGAAAATGATCCTGTCGAAAGAAGGCATCATCAACTGGGTCGCCGACAAGCTGCATCTGACGCCCTTGCTGGACGCCTATCTGGCAATTCCCAACATCGGCGGCAATTCGCTTTCGGTGAGCGCAACAGGAACGTTCTTGGTTTTCCTTTATATCTGGCTTCCCTATATGATCTTGCCGGTTCAGGCTGCGTTGGAGCGGGTGCCCGCAAACCTGATCGAAGCCTCGCATGATCTGGGTGCTTCCCCCGGTCAAACCTTCCGGCACGTGCTTTTGCCCTTGGCAATGCCAGGTGTTGCAGCGGGATCGATTTTCACCTTTTCGCTGACGCTGGGCGACTACATCATCCCCGGCATCATTGGCACCTCGCGGCTCTTCATCGGCCAAACAGTCTATATTCAGCAGGGAACTGCCGGAAACGTGCCGCTTGCCGCCGCCTTTTCCGTGGTGCCGGTTGTCATCATGGGCATCTATCTCTGGCTTGCCAAAAAACAGGGGGCGTTCGATGCGCTCTGATAAAACCAATTCCGCACCCTTCAGCTTGAAACTTGCCGCAATTGGCGGCCTGCTATTCCTGCATCTGCCGATCCTGCTGATCTTCGTCTATGCCTTCACAACGGAAGACAAAAGCTTCCAGTGGCCGCCGCCGGGCCTGACAACGCGCTGGCTTTATGCTGCCTGGGAACGTAGCGATGTCTGGAAAGCGCTTGGTCTTTCCGTGCAGGTTGCCTCTGTTGCCACGCTGGTTGCGCTGGTGCTCGGCACGCTTTGCGCCGCAGCCGTGGCCAGAACGAAGTTTTTCGGCCGGGAGGCGATCACACTGTTGGTCATCTTGCCGATCGCCCTTCCCGGCATTGTCACCGGCATTGCGCTTCGCTCTGCTTTCGGCCTGTTTGAAATACCTTTCTCCTTCTGGACGATTGTTCTGGGTCATGCGACTTTCTGCATGGTCGTGGTCTATAACAATGCCGTTGCCCGCTTTCGCCGACTGTCGCCCTCCTTGATCGAAGCCTCTTATGATCTCGGCGCCAACGGCCTTACGACATTCCGCCATGTCGTGTTGCCCAATATCGGCTCGGCGCTTCTGGCCGGCGGTATGCTCGCCTTTGCGCTGTCCTTCGACGAGGTGATTGTCACGACATTCACCGCCGGGCAGCAGCAGACTCTGCCAATCTGGATGCTGGAAGAACTGATCCGTCCGCACGAACGGCCCGTCACCAATGTTGTCGCAATGATTGTGGTGCTGGTGACCTTTCTGCCGATCCTGGGTGCCTATATGTTGACGCGCAGCGGTGAAGAAACCTGTGGCTCCGATAAATAATTCAAAGAAAACAAGGACCCTTGTCATGGAAAAATCAATGCTTATCGGCTCGAAACTTGTTTCCGGTGAAGGCCAGGACGAGCGGATCCTCAACCCCAGGACCGGTGAACTGATCACGGAAATACCCGAGGCCTCGCAGGCGCAAGTCGATGCGGCGGTTGCCGCTGCTGACAGGGCTTTCCAGGGCTGGTCGAAGACGACACCGGCAGAGCGTTCGGTCTATCTGTTGCAGATCGCCGACCGTATCGAGGCTGAGGCGGATGCCTTTGCAGCCTTGGAAGCGCTCAACTGCGGTAAGCCTATTAACGCTGTGCGTAATGATGAAATTCCGGCCATCGTCGATTGTTACCGTTATTTCGCCGGTGCCGTGCGCAATATGCAAGGTGTCATTGCCGGCCAATATCTGCCGGGCATGACCTCGATGATCCGGCGTGATCCCGTCGGCATTATCGGCTCCATCGCGCCCTGGAACTATCCCTTGATGATGATGGCCTGGAAGCTTGCACCGGCCATTGCCGGCGGCAACACAGTTGTTTTCAAGCCTTCAGAGCAAACACCGCTGACCGCGCTCAAAATGGCAAAACTGCTTTCCGAAATCCTGCCTGAAGGCGTCGTTAACGTCATTCTCGGGCGCGGGGATACGGTTGGTAACACACTGATCAATCATCCGGCGATCAACATGATCTCAATCACCGGCGATATCGCCACCGGCAAAAAGATCCTCCAGGCCGCCGCCAAGACCGTCAAACGCTCGCATCTGGAATTGGGCGGCAAGGCTCCAGTCATCGTCTATGGCGATGCTGACATCGACGCCGTCGTCGCAGGTATCAAGGCCTTCGGCTATTACAATGCCGGACAGGATTGCACGGCCGCATGCCGGATCTATGCCGAAAAGAGCATCTACGCAAAATTCGTGGCCGATCTCAGCGCCGCAGTCTCCACGATCCGCTTTGGAGAAGCCGATGACACGATGAACGAAATCGGCCCGCTGATTTCATTGCGCCAGCGCGACCGGGTGGCAAGCTTCGTGCAACGCGCAGCAGAAATCGGCCATATCGAAGTCACCGCAGGCGGCGCAACGCCGGAAGGCGGCGGCTTCTATTATCAGCCAACTGTTGTGGCAGGTGCCTTGCAATCTGACGAAATTGTCCGCCGCGAAGTCTTCGGTCCGGTCGTGTCTGTGACACCGTTCGGTGCTGACGATGATGTTATTGGCTGGGCCAATGATTCCGATTATGGCCTGGCCTCTTCTGTCTGGACCAAGGACATATCGAAAGCGATGAATGCAGCCGCCAGCCTGCGGTATGGCTGTACCTGGATCAACACCCATTTCATGCTATGCAACGAGATGCCACACGGCGGATTGAAGCAATCCGGCTATGGCAAGGATCTCTCCCAATATGCGCTCGAAGATTACACCGTCGTCCGACATGTTATGATCAATCACGGGTGATCGAGTTGGTTTCTTTGCGGATCAATTTCAACGCGGCCCTTTTATTCCCGCGGCTTTGCACAAGGGCTTCGAGAACATAGATGTTGGCGCTAGGGCGTTGGTGTCAGGCGGCCTATATCGCGGCTTCGCCAGTCTGACGAGGTTGTACGTGTGAAGCAGCGTCGGAGGCTACCCCTATGACTGGTCCCGTAAGGCCCTGCTCTACTGAGATAAAATGGAGATCAGGTGGGGAGCACGATCAATGCCGATGAACACCCCACACGCGCAGAAATTTTACAGGTAAAGTCAGGCGTTCTGCAACACGATTGCCTCGACCGATGGTCGGCGGCGGCTGAGCAAAAACAGGTTCAGAAGCGCGCCGCATGAGCATAGTGAGGCGAGACCAAGGAGGACATGACTGCCAAACTGTGTCAGCAAACTGATAAAGATCGGAGGCGATGCGGCCGAAATTAGATTGAGCGGCAGTGCGATGCGCGACGTTGCTTTGGCAAATTCGGCCTTGTCGTAGAATAACAAAGGGATGGTGGCCCGAGACACCGCCAGCGCGCCGCTGCCCAGGCCGTAAATCAGGATGAAGCCAGGGACTGTCCAATAGATGCCATCGCCTACGATGAGCAGCAGCATTGCGACAGGCAGACAAATACCGGCGACCAGGCCGGTGGTTATCCCATCCCATCGACCGCCACCCACGAAATCCAATCCGCGAGCACACACCTGAATGACCCCCAGCATCGAGCCGAAGGCAATCGCTTGGGACTTTGGTAATCCCTCAGCCTGCAAGAGTTCGATCAGTACGGCAGAAAACCCGAAGGTAACGAAGGCATTGAGGGCGATGGCTGTTACTATGAGAGCGAAAGTGCCTTTGCGTGCGATCGTTGTCGGCCCGGTCGCCGGCGCTGACGGGCTCGTCGCCTCCCCCCGATATGCCCGGCGCGGCAAGCCGAAGACATAAAACGGCAGGCATACCAGCACCATCATTGCTGCATAGACGAGGCAGGTGCCACGCCAGCCCACTGCTGCCGAAAGAAATGCGGTCGTCGGCCAGAAGATGCTACTAGACAGCCCCGTTACCAGCATGAGTGCGCCGATGGCGCTCTTGGCCTTCCGTCCGGCGATCTCATTGAGCATGATATAGGCCGCTGTGGTCAGTGTGGCGCTGCCGGCTGTACCCAGAATGACCCAGGCCGCGAAATAGAGCACTGGCCCTGTTGAAACGGAAAGCAGCACAAAGCCGGCCGCAGCGAGAACAGCCCCGGCCATCATCACGCGGCGGGCGCCGAACCGCATAAATCCCTTCGCCAACACCGGAGCCCATAGGCCCATGACGACATACAGGACTGAACTGCCAGCGAAGGCCGCCTCGATGCTCATACCAAGACCGGCGGCAACCTGCTGGCCGATGATCGCGGGAAGGCTGACCGTACCCCACCCTATCACCTGCGTCACGGCAAGGACGAAGAGGACACTGATGATTTTCCTGTCGGGTCCTAGGAAGCGCATAGGCCTGCCAATAACAATTAAAATTGCTGATTAGCAGACTTCACATATCAAGTAGATGACAGCTGTGTTCGAGTGTGTCGGATCAATGCTGACGACGTCAGGCAGACCATCTAAAAACTCTGCTTGCCACAATTATTGATCCCAGCCGACAATTGTGAGCTTGGGCCACATTTTGATCCAGCGATCGATCTTCTTTTCGTATATTTCGCATGTAATCTGCTTTTTGTTTGGGCGGACGACAGCACCAAACAGGTCGGAAAGTCCATAGGGAGCGCACAACTCCAGGCTAGTATGGGCAGGTCGCAGGCCCACGGCCGCCGCCGCTGTCGGAAAAGTGGTTATGGCTTCGGCTGTTGAAGTATACGGATTAATCGAATATCCGAACTTGGCTTCGTACCAAGAGTGTACTCTGGCTTGGTTTTTCACATCTATCCAGACTGGCAACCCCGAGAATGCTGATCGGATACGGGCCGAGTGTTCGGCTTCCGAGACCTCTTAAAGATCATCGGGATCGAAATAAACGATATCGATGTCTTGGATGCCATAAGCGGGCGGGAAACCAAAAATGTGGTTCCAAACCGTTTGGGCGATAGCACCGGCCACAAGCTAGGAATCAGGCAGGGCAATCTCATCCCAGTTGCTAAGAACTGAAGAAAGCAGTGGGCTCTTGGAGACGATCTCTTGTAATTCCAGGTGCAGTTCGTCGCTCACATAAATCTTCCTTCGAACGGCTTGGCTGATTCCAAATAGCACGTCGCCGCGCTAGATTCTGCCATGGCACATCTTTCTGGAACAGAGAGCGCACAATTGCTGCTTCTCGCGGAAGGGCAATGTCACATTGCTTGAATAAGCCAAGCGAAGGGCTTGCAGTTGAAATCAAGCCACCGCGTCGGTCATAGCCTTCCACTGCGCCATTGCGGGGATTCTATGACTCTGGGTAGTCAGAGCTGAAGCAAATGTCGGCGTCCGTGCTCGCAACCGGATGACTGAACCTGGCCATTAAGAGTTCAGCCGCGTTGCATGAAAACTCAAAGGGTCGGGCTAATTTATCAACGCCGCCGACGATTCTTTTTTGATCGAACTTTTTTATCATTATATAAGTAATATATAATTATAACGGCAGGCTGAACCCTAATCCTGGATTAAACGATGCCGGTTTTCAAATTCTCTAAACTCGTTCGTGAATTGCTGACTGTCCGATCTGATAATCCCGATTTGCTAAAAGCCCAATATCGCGCCTTTTCAAGCCAAATGCCGATGATGTATTTCATCTTGTTAAGCAGCAGCTGGGCGCTGGCCATCACACATTTCCATTCCTCACCCTTGTCTCTTACCGTCGGCATACCGCTCCTATTTACGTGTCTGGGCGGCCTACGAATGGTATTCTGGTTGCGAAACCGCAGTGTCAATCCGACAGCTGAAATGGCACATGCCGCAATGATCTTCACAAATCGTCTTTCTATTGTAATTGCGATCGCTTTTGCCGTTTGGTGTTACATGTTGTTACCTTATGGAGATGAATACGAGCGATCTTACGTCTCTTTCTACATGGCAATTACTGTGATGTCGTGCATTTTCTGCCTGATGTATCTCCGGTCGGCAGCAGTCATTGTCACTATAATTGTCAGTATATCATTTCTAATATTTTTCATTCCACTGTATAAGATTATTTCCATAGCCGTTGCGGTCAATGTCATGTTGGTTTGCGCAGGTATTATATCGGTTTTGCTCAAGAATTACCGCAATTTCGAGCAGATGGTCCTATCAAAACATAGGGCAGAAGCATTGAGCAACGAAAATTTGCGACTGGCCCACGTCGATAGCCTAACCGAGCTACCAAACCGACGAGCGTTTTTTTCGTATCTTGAAGTCGAGCTGAGGAACGCGAGCGCCGTTGGTTCCAGAGTAGCCCTTGGCATTATCGACCTCGACGGGTTCAAACCAATTAACGACCTTTACGGCCATTCGACAGGTGATCGGCTTCTGGTTGAAGTGGCAAAGCGTCTCCTGGCTCTTCCTGAGGGCCACGAAGTCTTCCGGCTGGGTGGTGACGAATTTGCTATTATTGCGACGAACTCTCTAGACGATGAACAGTTCTTAAGCGCCTTCAATGCACTGAGCGAGAGGCTTCATCACCCTTTTTATATGGCGGAGGCCACCGTTCAGGTTTCTGCATCAATTGGCATTTCATTCTATCCGGATCTTACATCGACGCCAGAGAGATTGTTTGATCAGGCTGACTACGCCCTCTATCACGCAAAGAATACTCGACGTGGGAGTGCGGTATTGTTTAACGCGTGCCATGAAAGACAAATCAATATTAACGCCAGCATCGAACAAACACTCAAGCAAGCTGACATATCGCAAGAAATGTCTATCCTCTATCAGCCCATCATTGATATCAGACGGCGCAAGCCCGTTGGCTTTGAGGCACTGGCCCGGTGGGAAAGCCCAACTTTAGGCCAAGTATCGCCAGCCGAGTTTTTTCCTATTGCGGAGCGGGCTGGAATTGTCGGTCTTTTAACAAGACCACTTCTCAGAAAGGCCCTCGATGCGGCCAGCCAATGGGATAGCGATCTGCGGCTATCATTCAATCTTTCTGCTTACGACCTTAACTCGAGCGAAAGTGCTGCGCTCTTGATCGACATCATCGAAAGTGGAAAATTTGATGCTGGCCGAATTGATTTTGAAATTACCGAAACAGCATTCACACATGATTTTGCCCAGGTGAAGCGGTCTATTGAAATGTTGCGCCTACTCGGCTGCGGAATTTCTCTTGACGATTTTGGTATTGGTTATTCGAGCCTCACACGGCTGCACTCTCTTCCACTCACCAAGATCAAGATTGATCGCAGCTTTGTCGTAGGTCTGGACAAGACACCTGCAAGTTATAAAATTGTCAAATCCGTGCTCGCTCTCAGCCAGGATATGGGATTGGAGTGTGTTGTTGAAGGTATAGAGACACACGACGAATTGGCGGCTCTACAAAAACTCGGTGGCATCCTCGTTCAAGGTTATATCTGTTCTCCGCCACTGCTTGAGTCAGATGTGGCTGAGTTCGTTGCTCGATCTACGAATACCGGTGCTGTGTAGGCTTCCGCTGTGTTGAATTTTCGATTTACCAGCGTTGATACTTTGAGCCATTCTGACGTCGCTGACTGAACGCTGATATATTTCCTTAAATTGTCTGTCGGTCAGGCCATAGAGCGGTTACTTTCCCGCCTGCCGTCGTCACGCAATGTAGCGGAACTTCCCGGTTCGCTGATGGCATTCATGCCGCTGACCATGCGGGATGCGCGTGCGCCAGGATTAACTGGGCATCATCATCCGTTAACACACCTGGATAAACTAAAAAATAAACATAAAGCACGAGTCAGGTTGTATATTTACAATCCCAGACTCTTGGCTTTACATCGGCTTAACATCACCGAGCTGGGAGCCATGATGAAAACTGTTCTTTTTTGTTTAGCAATTTTTCTTTTGCCTATTTCAGCTGCTCTTGCCGATTGTCCCGCCCCCATCGACAACAGTTTCGCAGCAGCAGCCAAAGCCAACTTCGACTGCTCCAGTAGCCTGCCCCTGAAAGGTCACGAGACGGATCGCAAGTTCCAGATCCACTACGATTTTCCAAAGACCTTGCCCGATACCAGCAAGTTGCCCTGGTTGACGATTGATCCCTTCAAGAACCCCGCTGACTACATGCAGGCCGTCTTGAATTACGTTACCAAAGTGAACGCCCGTCCTGATATCGATTGGCGCGTTCAAGACAACAAGGTCGAGGAATGGTGCGATGCGCCATGGTTCTTCATGTTGAGGGAGCCACTGCACGGCATGACCACCGAACGATGGTCTCGCCCCAAGGAGCTGCATGCTCTGCAAACGAATTGGGAGCGTACTTTCGCTGTCGGGATCTACAATGATGTGGCCTGTTACGGTCTTGGTCAGATCTGGGCCGATCCGGCCTTTCCCAAAACCCTTGATTTTGCATTCGCGGAGGGCGCCGTTGCCGCCAAAATGCTGTTCACCTCAGCGACACCTTCCAGCCTTCCTTATCTTGCAGGGTCAAAGGAGTGGGACGTTGCCGGAGAAAAGGACGGCAGCACCATGACGATGCGGCTTCTGCAATTTGATCTCTCGATCAAGGACAAGCGTTCGCCCAACGGCTGGTTCTTCGGGACTTTCGTCTATAATGCCATGCAGCCCGGTGATACGCCTTATCAACGCCTTGTTCCGGTCGGTCTGATCTGGGGAAGCGATCCCGCGTTGAATGCAACAGCCTATCTCGAGCAAGCCATGTCGCCGACCGAAAGCTGGGTCAATCCTGCGGTCGCAACTATGTTTTATCCCCTCCCGAGACAGCATCTCGGCCTTTTCGGGCGCGCCAATGGCCCGGTCGACAACCCAATGTCCGCCTGCATTACATGCCATCAGCGCGCGCTTGACTGGGGGACCGCAGTCTTGCCTGACAGCCCTGAAGCGGCGCAAGCGGCGGAACTGTTGCCAGATGCTCCCACTGATCCATACAATGACTCAGCCGTCGCCGCCTATTTCAGAAACATTGGGTCCAATTCACCCGTGCCGGACACGCAATCGCTTGATTATGTTTTGCAGGTTTCAAAAGGGATTGCTGCATTCCGCAATTGGGTGAAGACCGATTTTCCTGACCATGCCGCATCCACCTCGGATGTCCCGCCCTACCCCTTCAAACCTGGCAACACAATCACCACGGTGCCCGTTGACATTACTGCTCCCGGCACTGAAAAACCTGGAAACGATCCGACCGGCAAGCTTTTCCTTCGCTGATCCAATATGATAATCTAACTATATCCCGTCTTCAGGAGCTGCGCATGTTGTCGTTAAACATCTTTGGCCGCTTTCTGATTGTCGACTCTCATGGGTGTGACCGCAGCCCGAGAGGATCAAAGGCACGCGGTATATTGGCATTACTTGCCATGTCAAAAGGCTATTCGTGCAACCGGATCTGGCTGCGGGACAAACTTTGGAGCGATCGGGATTCCAAGAGAAGATCGGATAGCCTTCGCCAGACGCTCGTCGACATACGACGGGCGTTTGGCCCCTATCACACCGTATTGCAAGCGGATCGGGAAAAGGTGGCACTCGATCCAACCCGCTTTAAGATAAAATACCAGCTCATGCCCACCTCCGGTAACTGGACGAATGAGCAGGACGCATTTGCCGACCTCGACATTCGTGACACTGAGTTCGCAGACTGGATTCGGAACTTACGAGCGTCTCTTGCAGACAAGGCGCGGATCAGTCCGCCCCATGTCCTACGCAGTCATACCTCCCCCAAACCCGCAATTTTTTTCCAATTCCTATCCGATAACCAGCTTGCGAGTGAATTGACATCAAGTCGGCTGATGACGCTGACCACGGCGTCGCTCCATGATTTAGACGATTTTGAAATCTTTCCCCGTCACACTGCCATCACTGGCACGCTCCCTCCCTTGCCTGTCAAAGGCATCAGTGTCGCAGTGCGGACCGTAACTTTGGGTCCAGACAGCCATGTGGTTTTTGCCATCAGCCATGCAGGGACTGGACAGCTCTATTGGTCGCGAACCACTCAAATATCGGCATCACACACTGACTTGCTACATCACGAATCCGGGATTCTTGTCCAAGCCATTCTTTCGACGTTGCGGGAGCGGAAGGATCAGCTTGGAATCTCACATTCTGGAGCCATGCTCGCCAATCATGCGCGGGCCTTGATCTTCCGATTTGATCGGCAAAGTTTAAGAGATGCAGACGTAAATTTGCGCTATGCCTATGATCGCGATCCGCGGCCGCAATATCTGGCATGGCGAGCATTCCTGCGTAACATGGCTCAATTCCAGCACTGCAGCAGCACATTCCTGGACGACAAGGTCACATCGGCAGATTTGGTTCAGGAAGCATTGCGCCAGGACGTCGGCAGCGCCAGTATTCTGGGCATCGGGGCCCATCTCGAATATCTTGGAGGCGGTTCAAGCCGTGGTTCGTTACGGCTTGCTGAACGCGCTGTCAGCCTCGATCCGTCGAACGCAGTCAACTTGGCGATTTTATCCAATACAGAACTGGTTCTCGACAAGCTCAGGGATAGCCGAGGATCGGCTTTAAGCGCACTTGCATTAACAGGCGGAGGCGAGCACAGGGCCTTTGTCGAATTCTTTTGCTGTATGTCCGCCGCCGCGTTGGGCGAATATGCAACAGCCATAGGTCACGCAGAAGCTGCGCTTATTCTGCGTCCCGCATTTCGAGCACCTCTAAGGTATTTGGTCGCGCTGTATAAACAAATGAACATGATCAAACAAATGGAACGTGCCATCTCCCGATTGCAGCAGTTCGAGCCTGACTTCGTGCCGAGCCGCTTTCTCGACAACGATTATCCGGTCACCACCATGCGAAGGCTTCGGCTGATCGAAGCCATTGCCAGCTAGTCATCGCAGCCCTCACCGCAGCAGAGATAGCGTTATCGCCGGTGCAGCGGCTGGCGGCAAAGATTGACGTCCGCGTTTTCAATCCGATTTAAGGAATTATGCAGTCGGGTTATCTCCACCTGACTCTGATCCCTGCAAGGTGTTCCATTGCGACGTCGCGTCGGCGCGATCTTCCAACGCAGTGCCACGAGGTCTTTCCGACCCAGTCAGCGTCGGCGCGATCAGTGTGATCGTCAACACAATCTGTCGCTCAATCGCAATTTGATCATTCGTACCTGTCAATCGCCAATAACTCCAATTGGCATTGACGAGGGTGTAAAGACTAATGCCGAGCTCAAAAAGCTGTTCCTGCGGCCATGTTGAGCCAAGACGATGCAACAGCCGTGCATAGTTCGACGCAACCAGCCTTGCATGCTGTTGGGCAATGGGAAACAGGGTCTCATAATAATAAGCCGCATCAACAATGGTGCGGTCCAGCCCGATGGAAAGTTGATAAACCCATGTCTCGCGGATCAGGGTTGCCAATTGCGCCTGCCAGCCATTAGCCTGGACTTTCTCCGATCCGGCTTCCAGAAAAGTTCGCACCTGGGCCAGTTTTTCCTCGTAAATTTCGGCAATGCGGAGTTTGATGTCAACAATCTTTTGCTTAAAGGACGCAGCATTCGGAGCATTGTAGAAGGCGACAGCGTACCTCAGGTCTTTATCCCTCAACTGGTGGAACTGCACCGGCAGGGACGTTTCCGGTTTGATAAATTGGTCAAGTTCTACCCGCTTGCCGACATCAATCAGGCGGTTCAAGACAGTGAAAGCGGTGTGACTCTGAAGGCAATCTTGCGCATGTCGGGTTCTTGATATTCTTTCACAGCGCTGTGGACATTTATGTAAAAGGGGGATGTGTTGCATCGATTCCATAAGCATTTTTCATATTCAGCGTCTGTGCGAAACTTCACTTACCGCGGTGGCGATTTCATTATGTCCGATTTTGTGGTGATTGCGCAGTCCGTTCTGGCGGGCAGCGCGTCATCATCTCTCATCAAACTGTGTGGCTTTGGGCTGAGACATTCGTCAGACACTTTGCCAATGATCTCCAGACGCGATCTGCTGGCAAACTCGGTGATATCTGGAGCTTGATGAGGTTGCCATCACCAGCGGCGTGACACCCCCGGAATTGCGCCTTCAAAGGCGCGTAAAGCGATGTGAGACAGGTCGACGCAAAGCAGCATCACTCTCAGGGTTTTCCACAGCCGCCCATTGCAACCGCAGAACTGGACAAGTGAATATCCATCAAGGTCTCGACAACGAAAACGAGTATGGCTAATAGCGTAACGATATAACATAAGGGAGATGCCTATGCTCAAGACATCCATGCTCGCAGTATCTGTAATGCTGCTCTTTTCCGGCTCGGCGGTTGCTGGCGCGAACGACACGACAGTGGACGTCGTCGCTCCCTTCGAGATCACCGGATTGGATCCAGCCAAATCGGGCGATATCTTCCTGCGTATGGGCATTGTCGAGACACTGGTGGAATCCGACAAGGATGGTAACCCGGTACCGGCACTCGCGAAAAGCTGGATCGTTTCACCAGATGGCACTTCGGTGCGTTTCACGCTCCAGCAGGGTGTCTCCTTTCATGATGGGTCAGTGCTTGCTGCGAAAGATGTCGCCAGAGCGTTGAACGTTGCGCGGGGCAAGCCCGGCCGTTTGCCCCGCTTCTGGCTTTCCTCGCTGAAAGCCGGGCGCAGATACTTGCGCCGTCTGCCTATGAGGGCAACACCGTCAAGGCAATTATCGGCACCGGCCCCTTCAAGCTCACAGGTATCGAAGCACCGCAAAGTCTCGCCGTCGAACGCTTTGACGGCTATTGGGGCCGCAAGCCTGCCATTGAGAAAGCAACCTATCTCACGGTAAGCCGCGGAGAAACCCGCGCTTTGATGGCCGAAAGCGGCGATGCCGACTACGTCTTCAACCTTGATCCGGCCAGCCGCACGCGTCTGTCCAAGAGCGACAAGGTCAAGCTGCTCTCGACCTCGATCCCGCGCAGCGTGCTGTTGAAGGTGAACGCTGGTCTGGCCTCACTTGAAGATATCAAAGCGCGCGAGGCGCTGAGCCTTGCCATCGATCGCGAAGGGCTGGCGGTGGCCATCCTGCGCTATCCGGCCGCAGCAACCCAGCTTTTCCCACCGAGCGTCGGAATCTGGTACGACAAGTCGCTTGCCCCCCTCACCTATGATCCAGACAAGGCCAAGTCCCTTCTTACAGAACTCGGCTGGAAAGCCGGATCAGATGGCATTCTTCAGAAGGACGGCAAGCGCTTCGCTCTGACGCTGACCACCTATCCGGATCGCCCCGAGTTACCGCTGATAGCCGCCGTCCTTCAGGACCAGTTCAAGGAAATCGGCGTCGCATTGACGATCAATTCGGCCAATTCGAGCGAAATCCCAGCCAAGCATCAGGACGGCACGCTGGAACTGGCGCTGATGGCGCGCAATTTTGCCCTGGTTCCCGATCCCATTGGCACGATGCTTTCTGACTATGGTCCCAAGGGTGGCGATTGGGGTGCCATGAACTGGACCAATGCGGATTTCAACAAGGCCCTTGACGAGCTGACCCGTGTCACGGATCCGGCAGCAGCCGAAACCCTGCGTCACAGAGCCGTCGCTGCCATCCAAAGCGATTTGCCCGTGATTCCGATTGCCTGGTATCAGCAGACGATTGCAGTATCACCGAAGCTGGAGGGGGCTACCATCGATCCCTTTGAGCGCAGTTTTGGCCTTCAGAATATGCGGTGGGCAAAATGATCAGAGCTATCGTCAGCCGTCTCATCCAGGCAGCTCTGGTCGCGCTTATGGTCGGTATCCTGACGTTTGTCATGGCACGGTCGCTGCCCGGAGACCTTGCCTACCGGATCGCGGCTGGCCGCTATGGCTACGATATCGTCGACAGCGCCGCGGCGGCCAAAGTTGCTGCGGAGCTGAACATCGGCCAACCATCGCTTGCTGCTCTCGGGCAATGGTTGCTGGACCTGCTGCGTTTCGATCTCGGCACATCTCTGGTGACCGGTGAGCCGGTGGCGCAAGCCATTCGTGTCCAGTTCGGCCATACGCTTGAATTGGCGCTTGTCGCCATTCTGCTATCGCTTGTCATCGGCCCGCCGCTTGGCGTTCTGGCGGGTCTGCGACCCGGCAGTCTGCTTGATCGTGCATTGCTGCTGCTGTCGACCACACTGCGCGCACTGCCGCAATTCGTCGTCGGTCTGATGCTGATTATCGTTTTCGGTCTCACCCTCAATCTGCTGCCGACTGCTGGGCACGAACACGGTGGCCACCTTGTCTTGCCAGCCCTTACGCTGGCGCTTGGTCTTGCGGCGGTCTCCAATCGCGTGGCCAGAGACGCCATGCTTTCCGTGTCCCAATCCGCCTATTATGCGTTTGGACGCACCAAGGGCCTTTCGGAATGGCAGGTCTTTCGTCATCACGGTTTGCGCAACGTCGCTGTGCCGATCGTCACCTATCTCGGCGTCCAGTTCGTCTACCTCGTTGAAGGCGTGGTCGTGGTCGAGACGCTGTTCGCTTGGCCGGGAATCGGCCATGCACTGGTCCATGCCATTTTCGGGCGAGACGTGCCGATGATTCAGGGCACGGCTCTTATCATGGGTCTGTTCTTCGTAATCCTCAACGCGGGCATCGACCTCATGTGCCACATCATTGACCCTCGGAGACGCAGGACATGACGGCTTTCGATTATACAGCGCCAACTGAGGCGCGTTGGCCACCGCGTCGGCTGGCGGGACTTGCGATCCTCGCAGGCCTGCTGGTATTCGCCTTCCTCCCTTTGCTGATCGGAGGTGAGGATCCACTGAAACAATCATTACGCCTCTCGTTGCAGGGGCCGACTGTGAGTAACTGGTTCGGATACGATCATCTGGGCCGCTCGATGCACGCGCGCCTTTCGGCTGCGCTGCGGTTATCCCTCGGCTTGGCAGGACTGTCGGTCCTGACCGCGATGATCCCCGGCGCTCTTCTGGGTGCCGCCGCCGCCTGGAGCGGCGGCTTTGTCGACAGGGCGATCGGTGCGGTCTCGGAAGCCTTTCTGGCACTGCCCGGACTACTCCTGGTCCTGATGCTGACCGCTATCGTCCCCGATAGCGCCGCCATGCTTTATCTTGGTATTTCGCTTGTGCTTTGGGTCGAATACTTCCGGATCACCCGCGCCCTGACAAAACCGTTGCTTGCCTCGCCAGCCGTCGAAGCCTCAAGGCTTCTCGGTTTCGGCCCAATTTATATTCTGCGCAGGCATTTATGGCCGGAGATCGCGCCCGTGCTGCTGACTGTGGGGGCCTATGGGGCCGCATCTGCCATGATGGCTATTGCTGCACTCGGTTTCGTCAGTGTCGGTGTTCGTCCTCCGACACCCGAGCTCGGCGCCATGATGATCGAGCTTCTTCCCTATTACGAAGAAGCCCCCCACGCCATTCTCCAGCCAATCGCAACGATCTTTCTGATCGTTCTCGCGTTGCAGCTCATCGGGGCAAAGAACAAGCCATGACCGTTTTACTCGATGTGACCCATGCGACGGTTTTTACCTCAACCGGCGTCTTGGTAGAGCCGGTCAGCTTCACGCTTCATGCCGGCCGCGCTTTTACCATTCTTGGCGAAACCGGATCGGGCAAGAGCCTGCTCGCACAAGCCATCATGGGCATCCTGCCGGACGGGCTGACCGCGAAGGGCAAAGCGATAATAGATGGCATTGCCCTTGACCTCGCCAACCCCTCGGGGCATCGCGCACTTTGGGGGCGAAAAGTCAGCATTCTGCCGCAAGAACCGTGGTTGGCGCTCGACCCAACCATGTATGCTGACCGGCAGATTGCCGAGGGTCATCGGTTTGTTGGCGGCATGACGGCGACAGCCTCTCTCGCGGCGGCTCGTATCGACCTGGCAGCGCTCGGCGTGGTCGATGCTGAGAAAAAGCTGCCGGGCAAACTGTCCGGCGGCATGGCGCAGCGGGTGGCTTTTGCCGCAGCCCGCGCAGGGGGCGCCCGGATTGTGGTTGCGGACGAACCGACAAAAGGGCTCGATGTCTCCCGCCGCGACGACGTCATCGCACTGTTAATGAAAGAAATCGAGGCAGGCGGCTCGGTCCTCACCATCACGCACGATCTTGCGCTCGCACGGCAAATGGGCGGTGACCTAGCCATCATGGTCAATGGACGCATCGTTGAGCAGGGAGAGGCCGCGACCATTTTGGCCCACCCGGAACATGATTATACACGCCGGCTGATCGCGGCCGATCCTGGCCGTTGGCAGAGGAATGCCAGCCGATCCGCAATCAAGGGCGACCCCATCCTGACCGCCCGCTCCATCGCCAAGAGCCGTGGTGGAAAACACCTGTTTGAGGGGCTTGATGTGGACATAGGTGAGGGTGAGATTGTCGGCGTCACGGGTCCCAGTGGCTCGGGTAAGAGTACGCTCGGTGACATTCTACTTGGACTGCTGAAGCCGGACCGGGGTTCCGTTAACCGCCCGGCGGTTGTCGCCCGGACGCGCTATCAGAAGATCTACCAGGACCCGCCCTCCGCATTTCCAGCCAAGATCCGCATCGGCACGAATCTGGACGATCTTATCCGTCTGCACCGATTGGACCCGACACGGATCACGCCGCTGATGGAGCGACTGCACTTGTCGCAGACCTTGCTCGGACGCCGACCAGACGAAGTCTCCGGCGGCGAATTGCAACGTTTCGCCCTACTGCGGGCATTGCTCCTTGATCCCGTCTTCCTCTTCGCCGACGAACCAACATCAAGGCTCGATCTCATCACTCAACAGGAAACCATTGAACTGCTTAGCGAACTGGCACGGGAACAGAATTGCGCCGTACTCATTGTCAGCCACGATGCTGCCCTCATAGGACATGCCTGCGACCGGAGCTTGGTGATTTCGTCGTAAGCCGGGCTACGGCATGCCGATGCGATGATCCCCTCTCCTCGTTCAAAATGCTGGCCAGGTATCCGAAAGCCGGTAGCCCGAAGGCCATGGATCGGTTGGGTCGAGCATCAACTGGGACACTCCCGTTATCCAGGCGCGGCCGGAAATGACGGGGCGAATGGCGCTAAGCCCACCAATCTCTGTCAGCGAGTCGATGTGGCACTTGAATTCGGAATCAATGATCGAGCGCCCGATATAGGTCTCACCAATTCCGATTTCTCCCCGCGCATGCATGACGGCAAGTCGGGCAGAACAGCCTGTTCCCGTTGGGGAGCGATCGATCTTGCCGGGACGGATCGCAACGGCGCTCTTGCCAGTCAGGATGCCGTTTTCGCGCGTGGCTGGCGTCGTCATCTGGCAAAAGGAGATATGGTTCCAATCCGCATTACACGGATGCACGAACCCGAGTTGTTCATTGGCGGCGGCGGTGATCCTCATACCGAGTTCCGCCAACTCCCTCGCCTCGTCGGGCTTCAGCGAGAAGCCGAGGCCGACCGCATCGACAATCACGAAACTGTCTCCGCCATAGGCGGTATCGACCGTCATGGTGCCGAGCCCCTCGACTTCCAGCGCGGCGGCGATCCGTGTTGCAAAAGAGGCCACATTCAACACAAAGTTTCGCAAGGTGTCGTCGCTGGCAATAAAGCGCGACTGCTCCCAAAGCGTATCACCCGGCGGGGGTGAGACGCCACCGACTATCACATCGCCGATCTCTACGCTCCCACCGTCCTCAATGCCGGCGACAACTGCTATTTCGACAGCATGATGGGACATGCGCTGGTCAGCACCTCCAGCGAGCCTGCCACCATCCTTTGGGTTTGCTCGAATGTCATAAGTCCATTGATCGGCTGACCTTAAAAGATCTGAACCGCAGCCCGCTCTTGTCCAGCGCTGACATTTCTGGTTGAGGATCTTCCGCCGAAACAACCATAATTAAGCTTATGAGGCATCAGATACATCCAGGAGCCAAAACCTGGCGCCAGAGAGCAGATCACCGGAGATCTCTGCACCAAGGCCCTTGCGGTGGAACGGGGCGAGATCGAAACCGCCAATTAACCTATATTTTCGCAAAATGGTCCGTGTCCGGGCAAAACCAAGACACCGACAATCGCTGGGTGTTCAAACGATCAACCGGACGCCATCGAAATCTGCCTTAGTCCACACCAATCTGCAATAAAAATTGCGATGATTTTTGTCATGGATTTCACGCTATCAAGATCTGTCCGTTCCCGAGGAGAATGGCTGTCGAAACCTCTACCGCCGTAGCAGAGCGTCGGAATGCCATAGTACAAGTCGTACTGCCGTGTGTCGCTCGTTGCGGTCTGGCTGAACGTTTCCAATTCCGTTCCCATGACGTAGCGATGGCACCTGGAAAGGACGGCTTCCGCCTCCGAACCCGGTTCGAAGACGTGGCCGTCTGCCTGGAATCCAATCCAGGTGACGTCTGGAATTTTTTCAGCGGACAGGCGTTTCGCACAGGCTGAGATGCAATCCAGAACACGTTGCCTGACCATTGGCAGCGGATGGTCCGGCAGGACCGACAGCCGGCACTCAATCTCACACCAAGAGGGTACGGAGCCAAGCCAGTCTCCTCCCTGAATCTTGCCGAGACTGAACTTGACCGGGCTTTCAATGTGACCGAACCAGGGATGCTGTTTTGCCTCCTCGTTGATCGTTTTTGTCAGTTCCTCGAGGTCGGCGACATATTCGAATGCGGCGAGAATCGCGTTCGAGGTGCGCGAGGCGCTCAGGACATGGCCGGGTCGTCCGAGGATCCGGGCTCGAAACCAGACGGATCCGAGCTCGGCCCGCAGCAGGCGATGATCGAGCGATTCCGGGATAAGGCAGGCGTCCGCCCGGTAGCCACGCTCGAGCGTCGCAAGGGCGCCATTACCGGTGCACTCCTCTTCACTGACCGTCTCGACGAAGACTTGTCCGGCCGGGACATAGCCAAGCGCGCGGAGAGCATCGAGCGCGAAGACCATCTCGCAGACACCGGCTTTCATATCGTTGGTGCCGCGTCCCCACATGAAGCCATTTTCGACCTTTGGCTGGAATGGATCACGATCCCACAATTCTGGCGCGCCTGGCGGCACGACGTCGATGTGTCCTTGCAAAATAAGGCTGCGACGGGCGGGATCAGGATCTGGAAGCGAGGCAACGACCTGCATGGCCTTCGCATAGTCCACATTCACTGCCGGCGAAGCGCCAGGCTTTCCCGCAATCGGCACGTCGGCAATCGCGAACTGATCAACCAGCCAGCCCCGCGCCTGGAACTCCGATGCCAGCCAATCCTGGCACGGCGCCTCGTTGCCACGAACCGAGCTGAAAGAGACGAGCTGGCCCAGCCATTGTACCTGCATCTGGAACCCCGCCTCGATCACGTCATCAAGCGCTTCTGAAAGTGTGGCCAGATCCAAAGGCAGATCTGATTTTGCAGTTTCATTCGATGGCATTGAAACTCCTTCTTGGACGCATTGACATGCACCCATTCCCAAGCGTGATCGTCAACCAGAACCTCTCACAGACACTCGAAGCGAACAACCACAATGAAAATATTATTTGTCGACAGATGAAATCTTGGGTGATAGCTTTTTTGATATAGGACGCCAGATGCCGAAATCGCATTGCGATGATCGTTCTTACGAGATCGACGAACCAAGACTGGCTCGACTGGACGGAGAGAGTTCACTGATGAGACACCCGTACGATGTCGAAGAGGTTTGGAGACGGGCAGCCGGGCCCGACGCTGCTGCTTCACTTTTCAGCTATCTTCGAGATGGCATCCACCGCGACGTTGGCTGCGGTCTCCTCACGGCCTCGATCTACGACGTCGCCAACATGCGATCACGCCGCGTCTTTTCCGAGAATGTCGAAGCCTATCCGACAGGCAATTTTAAACGTCTCGACCGCAACCTCTATTTCGAGACCGTTCTGGTCGGACGGAAGCACTTTTCATCCACGACCATTGAGGAAATTGCAGAGGTCTTTTTCGACTGGGAGAAAATCCGCGACGTTGGCTTCGAGTCCAATCTGAATATTCCGGCAGTCGCGAGCGATGTCGTCATCGGCTCGGTGAACCTCCTGGCAAAGAAGGGCCACTACGATGTCGAGCGCGTCGGGCGCGCGCTTCTCTGGCAACCGATCGTCACGCTCTGCTTCCTTCTGCTCTCTCAGAGCCGTGTTGAGAACGCCTCGTTCAGCCCAGACTTCGACGGCACCGCCCATCCGGCAACGGAAGGGTAGACTCCGTCCCTCAGATCAACCTGAAGAGCCGGAAAGGCCGCAGGTCCAACATCCAGAGAACAAGGAACCTAAGCCCATGAAATACCGAATGCTTGCCGCCGCCCTTCTGCTTGGCACCTGCCTCACGCCGTTTGCGACCACCGCCCAGGACAAACCTTTGAAGATCGCCTTTCTGGCGGCCTCTAGCCAGAACGGCTTCAATCAGGCCATCTATGCTGGCATTGAAAAGGCGGCCAAGGCGGCGGGAAATGTCACCACCGAGATATTCGATGGTGAATTCTCCGCCCCGACGCAGTTTAGCCAGGTCGAAGACCTGACCGCCGGAAAGCGCTTCGACGCGATCATCATCGCGCCGAACGATACGGTCGGCATCGCCACCGCGCTTGAGGACGCGACGGCTGCCGGCATCAAGGTCGCAACCACCCTCTTCCCCATCGGTCCAGACCTCAAGAACATGCAGCCTCAGGTCAAGGGACTGACGACGACAGTCGCGTCCGACCCGTCGATCGGTGCCTCCGCACAGGCAGAGGCGGTGGTAAAATCCTGCGAGGGCAAGCGCCCCTGCAACGTCGTCATCATGATCGGACAGTTGATCTATCAATTCGACAATCTACGCTACGAGACGTTCAAGACCGTTCTCGCCAAGCATGACAACATCAAAATCGTGGCGACCGGCGAAGGCAATTACAGCCCCGACACGTCTCTCAAGGCTATGCAAGATATCCTGCAGGCCAATCCGAAGATCGACGCCGTGCTGTCCAATGCCGACCAGCATCTGCTAGGCGTCGAGATCGCGTTAGAAGATGCCGGTATTGATCCCTCATCCGTCTATCTCATCGGCGGCGGGCTGAACCAGATCACCGTCGATAAGATCCGCAACGGCACCTTCAAGGCGTCGCTTGCCAACTTCCCGGTCTCCATGGGTTCCGCGGCGCTTGAATCCGTCGTCACTTCGCTGAAGGGCGGCACCGTACCTGTCTGGACTGACGAATCCAAACTGCGAGATATCCCGCAGATCGTCGATAAGGCCTGGCTCGATGCTCATCCAGATTTTACGGCTGAATGGCAGGGCTGATTATCGCCCCATGACATCGACGCTACTCCAGGTGCGGGCGACGCATCTCGATACATCCGGAGACCACGCTCTATGACCAAAGGCGACATCGCCGTTCGTATCCATGGCGTTGCGAAGAGTTTCGGCGGCACACGCATTCTCCACGACATCGGCATCGATTTCGAGGCGGGCAAGGTCCACGCGCTGGTCGGTGAAAATGGCGCAGGCAAATCCAGTGTGGGTAAAATCGTCGGTGGATACTATTCCGCTGACGAAGGCGAGATCATCGTCTTTGGCGAGCAGATGACCCGCTATTCCCCGCGCGAAGCGCTTCTGCGCGGCATTGCCATGATCCACCAGGAACTTCAGCTGGTGCCGGAACTGACCGTGCTGCAAAACGTCTTCCTCGGCCGGGAGACAAACAAGGCAGGCTTTCTCACACGCGGTGATCGAGACCGCTTTGCGGCACTCGAAATCACCTGTGACTTCGGGCTCGGCCCGGATGCGAAGGTGGCGGACCTCAGGATCGCCGAACGGCAGAAGGTCGAGATCATGCGGGCAATCGCCCGCGACGCCCGCGTCATCATCATGGACGAACCAACCTCGTCGCTGACGGAGGACGAGGCAGAACGCCTGCATCTTCTCATCCGCCGACTGAAAAGCCAGGGCGTAACGATCATCTATGTCAGCCATTTTCTCGACCATATCATTGCCAATTGCGATCGTGTCACCATAATGCGCGACGGTCATGTGGTGCGCACAACGAACATCGCCGACGAAAGCAAGGAGAGCCTTGTCGACAGCATGCTCGGGCGGGCTCTCGAAATCGTCTGGCCACCCCTGCCCGCCGCACCTTCGCGCGAGATCGCCCCGGTCGCGGAAATGCGTGAGGTCTCAACCCACACCGGTCTGCACGATATCTCGTTGACGGTCAGGCCGGGTGAGATCGTCGGACTGATCGGCCTTGTCGGCTCCGGCCGCACGGAGGTGGCCCGCGCGCTGTTCGGTGCAGACACCATTACGCAGGGCGACTATTTCATCCAGGGGCAGCGACAGAATCGGCTCGATATTCCCTCGGCAGTGGCACAGGGCATCGCCCTCGTTCCCGAGGATCGTCGAAAGCAGGGCCTTGTTCTGACCCAGACCACCCGGCCCAACATCAGCCTTGCGACACTGGACCGGATCAGTCGCTTCGGTTTTCTGAAGAGGCGCCAGGAGTGCAACCGCACGGCTGGCATGATCCGGCATTTCGGTATCGTACCGGAAAAGATCGACGGGGACGTCGCCTATTATTCCGGTGGCAACCAGCAGAAAGTGCTTCTGGCCAAATGGGCCGTTGCCAAACCAAGGCTTCTTATTCTGGACGAGCCGAGCCGCGGCGTCGACATCGGCGCACGCCAGCGCATTCACGCCTTTATTCTCGAAATGGCTGCAACCGGAGTGGGCGTCGTACTGATCTCGTCCGAACTCGAAGAAGTCATCAATCTTTCGCATCGCGGCTACCTCATGAGCGAGGGCCGCATTTTCGGCGAGGAAGATTGCCGTACCCTGACGGTCGAGAGGGCCCTCAAGCGCATCTTCGAAATCCAGAGCCGAAACATGCCATCCGAGGAGTTTAAGGTTCCATGAACAAATCACCGACAGCCGGATCTGCAAAAACTGAAGGCAGACCTTTCAACGCAGGCGCCTTTGCCCGCGAATACGGCGTTCTCGTCATCATTGCGGCTTTGCTGATCGGGCTCAGCCTGGTCTCGGACAGTTTTCTGACGGTGCGCAACCTGCTCAATATCGTCAATCAAAGCGCACCGCTGATGATTATCGCCTGCGCATTGACACTGGTCATTATTGGCGGCGGATTCGACCTGTCGACCGGTGCCATCTTTGGCGTGGCCGCTGTCTCGTCCGGTTGGATCGCAACCCAGGTCGATCCCTATGTCGCCATCCTTGCGGGCCCGTTGATCGGCCTGGCTCTCGGCGCTGTCAACGGATTGATCATCACCACCTTCAACGTACATTCCTTCCTCGTTACCCTCGCAACCAGTCTCGTTTATCGCGGTATCGCGATCCTGATCACCGGCGGCTCGCTCATTCCTGTGCGGATCGAAGCCTTTTCCTGGCTCGGACGCGGGCGCATCGGCATGGTCAACGTGGCGGTTATTGTCGTCATCGTTTTCATGATCATGATGGTGGTGCTGCTCAACCGCACGACCTTCGGCCGCAAGGTCTTCGCTGTCGGCGGCAATGAAGAGGCGGCCATCCTCTCCGGCATCAGAACCAATCTGGTCAAGATAATCACCTTCACGCTCAGTGGTGGCGCTGCAGGGCTTGCCGGTGTGATTACTGTGTCGCGCCTCTCCATGGCCGAACCGCAGGCGGGCGCCGGTCTTGAACTGGAAGCAATCGCCGCCGTCATTCTCGGTGGCACGGCAATCACGGGCGGCGCGGGCGCAATCTGGCGATCGATCGCCGGCGTGCTCCTAATGGCGCTCATCGGCAATGGCTTCAACATTCTCAACGTCAATCCTTTCTTCAAGGACCTGACAACGGGAGTGATCATCGTGATCGCGGTCGCGCTCGCCGCATCGAATTCGCGGCGCTGAAACTTGCCAACCCGGCGACACCGGCAGGTTCGCATCGTCTTTAGGGAACACCACACATGACGGACAAAACTATCCGTGTCTCCACCGATGTCGGCGGCACTTTTACGGATCTGGTTTATTTCGAAACCGATCGCGTAAGCGGCGTACAGACCGTACGCACGGAAAAATCGGACACGACCCCTCCGGACTTTGAAAAAGGCGTGCTCAACGTGCTGGATAAGGCCGGGGTCGACATCGCCAGCGTCGATTTATTTGCCCACGGCACCACTGTTATCATCAACGCGTTGACGGAGCGGAAAGGCGCAAAGGTGGGGTTGATCACCACGAAGGGTTTCCGGGATACGCTGGAAATCGGACGTGGCAACCGGCCCGACTTCTTCAACCTGATGTACCGCAAGCCGGCACCTTTCGTGCCGCGCCACCTGCGGCAGGAACTGCCTGGGCGGATGGACTATCAGGGCCGGGAAACCATACCGCTCGACCTTTCTCTCCTCGACACCATCCTTGCCGGATTCAAGGCTGAGAAGGTAGAGGCAATCGCCATCTGCCTTCTGCATTCCTATGCCAACCCCGCGCATGAAAGCGCCGTTCTACAAGCGATCCGCGAACGCTGGCCGGAGATTGCTGCCGTCGCCTCCCACCAGATCACCCGTGAGTGGCGCGAATACGAGCGTTCCAACACCACGGTGCTTTCGGCCTATGTACAGCCAAAGGCACAGCGCTATCTCGAAAAGCTGGAAACTGGCCTGAGGGACAAGGGATATCGCGGCAACCTGTTCATCATGCAGTCCAATTGCGGCGTGGATTCTGTCGATGCCGTAAAGGCCGTGCCGATCACCATGGTCGAAAGCGGTCCTGCCTCCGGCTTCTGGGGTGCTGCCGAACTTGGCCGGATTATCGACGAACCCAACGTGCTGGCGCTAGACATCGGCGGCACCACCGCCAAATGCTCGTTAATCGAGAATGGTCAGGTGCGGATCAAGACCGACTACTGGATCGAGCGCAACAAAACATCGGCCGGTTATCCCATCATGGTGCCGGTGGTCGATCTGGTGGAAATCGGCAATGGCGGCGGATCGATCGCTTGGGTGGACGATTTCAACAAGCTTCATGTCGGTCCGCAGTCTGCTGGCGCATCGCCCGGTCCTGCCGCTTATGGCAGGGGTGGAACGAACGTCACAACGACGGATGCCAATCTGGCACTTGGCCGCATCAATCACGACTATTTCTGCGGCGGCTCTGTCATCGCCGACATGGCAGCGCTCGATACAGCACTGGAAGCACTTGCCGGGCAACTCGGCGTCTCCCCCAGCGAGGCTGCGCGCGGCATTGTCCGCATCGCGAATTCCAACATGGTCAATGCGCTCAAGTTGGTTTCCGTCAATCGCGGTTACGATCCGCGCGACTTCACTCTGGTCGCGTTCGGCGGCGGCGGCGCCATGCATGCCGTGTCGCTCGGCCAGGAACTGAATGTCAAGAAGGTGGTGATCCCACGCGGAGCTGCGGTCTTTTCTGCCTGGGGCATGATGATGTCGGATCTACGCCGGGATTATTTCGTCACCCGCCTGCTAGACCAAACGGATCACGCAGCACTCGACGATCTGGTCTCGCAAACGATGGCGCTTGCGGTTTCGGAGTTTGTGCATGAGGGGGTCGAGGCGGCGAAGGTGACGATGCGCCCGCTGATCCGCTGCCGCTACCGCAACCAGGAATTTGCCGTCGAAGTTCCCGTCATTTCCGGGCCGATAGGCGCGGAAGAGACCGCCCGCATGGTGGCGGATTTCCACGAGATCTACGAGCGAGAATACACCTACCGGTTGGATGCCGACGTCGAAATCATCGGCCTGCATCTGATCGCGTCGAGCGAAATCGGCAAGCTGGAGCTTGTTCCCTTGCCACGAACCGGAGCCTCGGTCGAGCAGGCCATCAAGGGTCGACGCAGCGTGGACTACGCAACGGAGGGTGTCCACGAAGCCGTGATCTATGACGCGAGAAAGCTCGAGCCGGGAATGCAGTTCGCCGGACCGGCAATCATCGAGGATCCCGGCACCACCATCGTCGTTCACCCAGACAATATCGTCCTGATCGATGATTACGGCAACACGCACATCACCATCCGGAGTTGATCTGATGACCGAGCCCCACGATCCCGTTACTTTCGACATCATCCAGAACGCACTGGAAGCGGTGGCCGACGAGATGTTCGTTGCTCAGCGCAAAACCTCAATGAGCGCCATCATTTACGAGGTCCTCGACCTGTCCACCTCTGTCCTCGACAAGGATGGTCAGATCGCCGCGTCGGGCGCCGGCATTCCCGCCTTCATTGGCGTGCTCGACAAGGCGATTGCCGGCATCTTCAAGAAATTTAAGCCGGAAGATATCCGGCCGGGTGATCTTTTCGCCTCCAACGACCCGTATTTCGGCGGCGTCACCCACCTCAACGACATGGTTCTTGCCGCCCCGGTCTTCCACGACGGCAAGCTGATCGCCTGGGTTGCCAACATCGCCCACTGGAACGATGTGGGCGGCAACGTTCCGGGCTCCATGTCATCGGATGCGACTGAAATCTTCCAGGAGGGGATCCGCATTCCTGCTGTGAAGCTGTTCGAAGACGGACGTGCGAACCAGGCGGTTTTCGACATTCTCTATGTCAATACGCGGCTGCCGGACTTTCTGCGTGGTGATCTCTGGGCCGGCATTGCTGGATTGCGGATTGGCGAGCGGCGCATTCTGGAGTTGGTCGTGAAATACGGCGCGGCCACATTCGAGGCTGCCGTGGCCGACTTCATGGCATTCGGCGCGCGCCGCGCGCGCGCTGCCCTCAAGCGCATCCCAGCAGGCACCTACACATTCGAGGAAGAGCAGGATACTGGCGCAATCCATAAGGTTGTCCTCACCATCACCGATGAGGAATTCATCGTCGATCTGCGCGACAATCCCGCACAGAAGGGTTCGTCCAACTCCAGCCGCGAAGGCACCGAAATTGCTGTCCAGCTCGCCTTCAAATCCTTCACGGACCCGGAAGCGCCCGGCAATGGCGGCTTCTTCCAACCACTTAAGGTGATCACGAAGCCGGGCACGATCTTCCATGTCGAGGCACCGGGGGCGCTCGGCTATTATTCCGAGGTCGAGATACGCCTTTTCGATATGCTGTTGCGGGCGCTCTCCTCGCACTTTCCCGGCGTCGTCCCTGCCGGTAATTTCGCTTCCATCTGCGGTACAGTCGTGGGCGGACCGCATCCCGTCACCGGACGTCATTACACGATCGTCGAGCCACAGGTCGGCGGCTGGGGTGCCTGGGAGGGTTGCGACGGGAACAGCGGCCAATTTTCCGGATTTCACGGCGAGACCTTCAATTGCCCGGCCGAGATCGCCGAAGCCCGTTATGGCCTGTCGGTGGACCAGGCCATGCTGAACGCGGAGCCCGGCGGTGAGGGCCAGTGGCGCGGCGGCAAGGGGATCGACGTCCATTACCGCGTGCTGGCCGACAACAATTTCCTGTCAGTGGGCTACACCCGCACCCGCATCCCTCCATGGGGCGTGGCGGGCGGGCTCGACGGGTCGGTCAATTATGTGGAAGTTCGACGGACGGACGGCACCCGCGAACGCCTGTCCTTTGCGACCAATGTCGTTGTCAACACCGGCGATGTCATCCGTGTCGTAACCGGCAATGGCGGCGGCTTTGGCGACCCAAAACTGCGCGCGCCCGAGGCCGTCGCCGAAGACATCAAGAACGGATATCTAACGGAAGAAAGAGCACAGGCCGTCCATCGTTAAGCTTGGCAACAAGGTCCGCCGCTCTCGCCGATTCCGCCCTCACTTGGTTTCGCTGACGAACGCGCAGTGATCCGCACCGAAGGGACGGTTAACCGAACGGCGGTATAGCTGAGGTCTCGCGGTTGCTGAGAAAATAGCGCGGGGACGGAGAGGAAGGTGCGGCGGATATCACTGGCTTGTATTCGCACGCCGCTTTCAAAAGCGAGATTGTCTTTGCTTGGGCAGTTTTCGAAATGCCCGCCTACCCTAATCTATACTGAAGCTTGCCCATAACCTCACGAGCGAGGTCTATGTTCATTCTCTCGGCGACTGCCAATGCAGCGGCGACCTTGTCTTTGAGTGTGACGTGCAGCCCGGTTTTGGGCCAGCGGGAGATGGGGATCAGAGTATGCCAACGGCGATGAGAGCTAAGAATGGAAGGGTGGCTGCTGAGATCAAGATCACCATACGCGAACGAACGCCCATCCGGTGAATTAACGACATTGTCGTTCCTCGTAAGAATGATATCAACCTGAACGCTACTATCTGAACGCTACTATAAGTGTAGCATCAGCGAACGGCTTACATCACGACACAATCAGAGGCTGAGAACAATGCAATTGCATCGGGAATAGGCCGATCTTCAGCCCCTTGGAACGTAGACAAGAAAGGCAGGCTCATCGCCTGCCTTTCTCTTGAGTATCAGGTCGCCGGCAGGACTGCGATGTCCCGCACCTCATTTTCCAGACCGGAGATCGCGCCGACTTCGGTCGCGGCGCCCGTTTCAAGATTGACGGTGTAAAGCATCTTGCTTGCCACCAGATAGGCCGCGTTCTTGCCGCCCTCCATTCCCTGAATGTCGAAGGCATAGGTCGCAGGCTTGTCTTTCAGGCCAAGCTTGCCGATGGCTTTCAATGTGCCGTCATTCGGCTTTGTCTGCTGGATCAACGCTCCGATTGTGGCGTCGATATCGTACATTGCAGTCTTTTCCGGCTTGCCGATGGAATTGGTATAGGCGGCGGCTACAATATTCGGGGTCTCGCCCTTATGCATATCGCCCTCTTCGAAAGCGAGTACGCCGTCAACCGTCACTGCCCCCGTATCGGGGTGAACGCGGTGGTTGGTGGTGCCGGTCATGAAACGCAGGCGGTCTGCCATCGGGTTGAAATCGACCACGACAGGCGCATCCGTCATGGTCAGCATCTTGTCCATCTTCGCCACTTCGCTTGCAGCGCCCGTCTCCAGGTTGATGCTGACGATGCGGTGGTCGGGCGTCAATCCGATTACGGTCTTGTTTCCGGGACGGTAATCGATGCCGACGAGCTTATCGACGCCGGTAACATCCATCGTCTTTGTCACGGAAGGCTTTTCCGTATCGAACATGACGAGCGTCTTGTCGCCGCTTAATGCCAGAACGGGTGCCGCAAAGGCGGATGTTGCCGTGGCAATGACGGATATGGATGCTGCTAAAGCAAAACGAATGGTCTGCATGTTTTTCTCCCGTGCGTTCAAAATCGAAGAAGGTTCCGCCGTATGGCTCACGACCTTCCATCTTGAAGACACAACAGAAGATGCGTTTGGATGCAGCGCTCGAAAATATTTTTGGTGACTGCATCTATTCAGCTGTCGCGGCGGGTATAGTTTGCAAGACGCAGGCGGTTTGCGCACTGATCTAAGGAGATAGTTTTGACAGTGATGGGCTCCAGGCCGATTAATCTCGATGAGGCGCTTAATGGCTGCGCAAAGGGCGACCGCCTGGCATTGCGACACATCTTTGATCAGGAGGCGGGTAAGCTCATCGCGGTTGCCCAGCGCATCGTCAGACGTCGCGAGCTTGCTGAAGAGGTCGTGCAGGACTCTTTCATACGTATATGGACGCATGCACATCAGTACCGCTCCGATAGCGGCTCGGCGCGCGGCTGGATCTATGCCATCGTTCGAAACCGGGCCATCAACCTATTGCGTGATGGCAAGCGGGAACACTCCGTCGAGGAGGTTGAAACGCTTCAGGACGATCAGCAGACGGATGAAATCATGGCGGCATGGCACCGTCTGGATCGCAATTCCCGTCTCTATGACTGTCTCGGTTCGCTGGAAGATACGAAGCGGCAGGGGATTCTCATGGCCTATGTTGGCGGTTATTCCCATGGCGAAATTGCAGGCAGGCTGCGCATTCCGCTTGGCACCACCAAGTCGTGGATCAGGCGCGGGCTTCTGGCGCTGCGGGAGTGCATGGCATGAGCTACGACCGCAAAGACATAGCGCATCTCGCCGACGAATATGTGCTGGGGTTGCTCGAGCCAACACAGGCGGAAGAAATCGAGGATGCCATGGAAGGTGATCCTGAACTCAAGGCTGCCATTGCCGCAAGTCGAGATCGTTTCCTGCCGCTCGACACGAGCATGGCTCCGCAACCCGTCAGCGAGGATCTCTGGAATCGTATCGAGGCCTCCCTGTCGGGTCAGGACAACCGTCGCGCCAAATCAAACACACACATCGCAAACGATAATGGCTCTCGCCGCTGGAAGTTGGCTGCACTCACGTCGCTTGCCGCCTCGTTGCTGCTTACCGTCGGCCTCGTCTACAGCCTGACCAGAACGATGGAGCCACTCGTCGTCGCCGTCCTTGTCAACGAGGCAGGAGAGGTTCAGGCGGTTGTCGAGGATTTCGGCAACGACGAGGCCTCCGTGCGGCTTCTGACGGATTTCGTCGTTCCGCGTGACAAGACGATCCAAGTTTGGACCCTGCCGTCTCGCGATGTCGGGCCGGTCCCTCTCGGCCTGCTGGAAGGCGTGCGCTCCGCCCGCCTGCATGGGCCGACGCTGCCGAAGCCGCGCAACGATCAGCTTTATGAGTTGACGCTTGAGCAGGCAGGCGGTTCGCCGACAGGCCGTCCCACCGGACCGATACTTGCCAAGGGATTTGCCCGTATACCGCGGTGACGCTCCAGGACATAGGCAACTGAGCAAATGACCGGTTCGCCGAAGACTAATTAAATCATCTATCAAATGGCGTGAAGCATCGTAAACTTAACGGCCACGAGTACAGACCATCACGCCGGCCGAGTTTGTTAGTCATGCCCGGCCGATTTTCGCCCACAGGTCCATCGCCGCTACGCGCAATTCGCGATGATGGCTGGAGGGGATGTCGTGGCGCGAGATTTGAAATAGGTTGGGATCGGGTCATGGATGGAGATAAAGCGTTGTAGATGTCGCTGTGACTTGAAGCGCTTCATGATCCGCTCTCGCCGCCGGACGGGCTGGTGGGAATTCTCCGCCCGGTTGTTCAAACCCTTGTGTGAGTGATGCTCGACACCCGGCATGATCTCCCGCTTTGCGGCGCCGTAGGATCGAAGCTTATCGGTGATCATCACCCGCCGCGCTCGGCCCTGGCTCTTTAAGAGCCTACGCGTCAGGCGTTTGGCCGCCTTGGCATTGCGGCGGCTTTGCACCAGCACCTTCCAGAACAAAGCCGTCCTGATACGGCGCGCCACGGCCAGTGCTTCTCGCCTCGGATTGAAACAACGGCCTCATCGAGGTGCCATTTGGCCCCAAGCCGACCGGATGAGCGACGACGGATATCGTTGGCGAAGGTCCGCCCGAAGTTCTCCGCCCACAGCCGGACCGTTTGATGCGAGACCACGATCCCACGGGCAGCCAGCAAGTCCTCGAGCATTCGCAGGCTGAGAGGGAAGCGGAAATAGAGCCACACGGCGTGGGCAATGATTTCAGCGGGAAAGCCATGGCGGCGATATAGTGGATCACGGTCTGTCATGGCCCGTCATCCCACATCGAATTCCACATTCCGTTAAGTTGACGATGCCCTTCGAGTAGTCATGGATGGCGCTGTGCGTCCAGCATGCCGCGCACGACGGCAGGCAGATCAAAGCGGCACTCGGATTTTGTCTGACGCGATCGCTATCCGTTGCTACTGGCCGCACATTTCACTGCGAAACGCATGCGGGGTCACGCCTGTCGCGTTCCTGAAGGCGCGGGTGAAATTGGCGTGAGATGAGAAACCGGCCGCGATGGCCACGTCTGCGATGTTCCAATTTTCATCGAGCAGTCTTTGCTTGGCGACAGCCATGCGCTTGTCACTGACATAGGCATGTGGACTTTTCCCCGTTGCCTGTTTGAATGCGCGGGCAAAGTGGGCAACGCTCATGCACGCGACGGAAGCAAGGTCGGCCACGGAAAACTCGTTGTCGAGATGGAATTCGATATAGTCTGTGACGCGTCGCATTCGGCGCGTGTCGAGCGCGCTATCACCGCTGCGCTTACCCTGCTGTCGGGGCGTTGCAGTCGAATAGGAACGAACCAGATGCGCGGAGAGGGCGACAGCGAGGGTCTCGACCAGCAATCGGCCCGCCGCACTTTCCGTAGACATTTCTTGCAGGATCTGTCCCGCGGCAAATTCAATGAACGGATCCTGGTCGATGCTTTCGTATCGCAGTTCTATGGCCGCCGGATCGAGGTCGAATTCCTGCAGGATGGTCGAGGAGAAGGGCTGCCCTGGCAGGAACAAATGAAGACAGTCGTCCATCCGCTCTGTCACCGATATGAACTCCTCCTCAATTCCGGCCGGACAGAGCCAGATGGTGCCGCGCCGCGCGACCGTGTGTTGCCGCATGCCTCCGCCACGGCGATCAACGATGCTGCGCCCGTGCAGCAGTATGGCGATCTCCGTGTCGTGCGGCACCAGCGATGGCAGTTCGCCCGCTTCATGACGCCAGCGCTCGGCCAGAATGTTGCGCCAACCGCTCGCATTCGAGGTCTCTATCATCGTTCCGGTAATATACTTGTCGACGGAGTGACCGAGCATGGCTTTGCTCCAAGTTCCATTTTGCTGGTGTTGAGAACAAGCAAATTCCGGACCAATCGCCCTAAATGACCACTTGATCAGAAATTGAATAAACAAACGCAGTTTTTGATAAAGCCAAAGCCTGCGCTCCGCTCCACACTGCCTAAAGTTCAAGCACTGCTTTTCAAAAGGCAAATCATGGGAGTTGAAAATGGCTCGCACTACCGTTGTCGGCGCATGCCCGCATGACTGTCCAGACACCTGCTCCATCCTGACGACGGTCGAGGACGGAAAAGCCGTCGCGGTCCGGGGCAATCCTGATCATCCGTTTACGCGCGGACGCCTGTGCGTGAAGGTTAATAATTATCAAGACCGCGTCTATAGCGACAATCGTCTGCTGTATCCGATGCGTCGCGTGGGCCCAAAAGGCAGCGGCCAGTTTGAACGCATCAGCTGGGACGATGCGATTGCGGAGATCGCGTCGCGTTTCAAGGATATTATCGCGACCGACGGTGCGCAGGCCATCCTGCCTTACAGCTATCTCGGTACGCAGGGCATCATCAACGGGCTGAATGTCGGCGATCCGCTGTTCAACAAGCTCGGCGCCAGTGTCTGCGAGCGCACCTTCTGCGATTCCGGCTCCTGCACCGCCTATATGATGACGATCGGCCACACACCCGGCGTCGATCCGGAAGCCTTCATCCATTCGAAATACATCATCCTGTGGGCCTGTAATACGCTGAGCACCAACTCACATCACTGGCCCTTTATCGAACAGGCCCGGAAAAACGGCGCAAAGCTGGTAGTGATCGATCCGGTGCGCACCCGCACGGCGCGGCTGGCAGACTGGCACATTCCCATCCGCCCCGGCACCGATTGCGCACTGGCCTTGGCGATGATCCACATCATCATCAAGGAAAAGCGCATCGATCGAGACTATATCGATGCGCACACCGTTGGTTTTGCGGAGCTGGCGGAGCGGGCAGAACAGTACACGCCGGAATTCGCCTCCGCAGAAACGGGCATTCCTGTGGAAGACATCTACACGCTGACGCGCGAATATGCGTCGACCGCGCCAGCGGTTGTGCGCATCGGCGTTGCGGTGGAACGTCACGCCGGCGGCGGACAGACCGTGCGCGCCATCGCCTGCCTGCCTGCCTTGATCGGGGCCTGGAAGCATGTCGGCGGCGGTCTGCTGCAATTGCCGATCTGGGCCTTCCCAGTCAACTGGGGCGAGATGATGCGTCCTGATCTCCAGCCCGAGACGATGCGTGTCATCAACTCGTGGCAACTCGGGCCTGCCTTGACCGGCGATTTGCCACTCGATCCGCCGATCCGCTCGCTGTTTGTCTATAACGCCAATCCCATGGCGATGGTGAGCCAGCAGGACAAGCTGGAGCAGGGGCTTGCGCGAGACGATCTCTTCACTGTGGTCAGCGAGCATTTCATCACCGATACGGCCCGCTATGCCGATATTCTTCTGCCGGCAACCACCCAACTGGAGCAGAAGGACATCATGTTCTCCTGGGGGCATCTCTACCTCTCGTACAACAACCCGGCGATCGAGCCGCTTGGCGAGGCGGTGCCGAATACCGAAATGTTCCGCCGGATTGCCCGCGCGCTCGATATAGATGATCCCTTCTTCTTTCGCTCGGACGACGAGATGATCGCGCAGTCGATGGACTGGGCCAATCCTGTGATGGAGGGTCTCACGCTCGAGGATCTGAAGGAAAAGGGCTTCCTGCGTCTTCAGGTGCCGGCTGCCGGCGACTGGGCACCGCACCGCGATGGCAATTTCCCTACGCCGACCGGGAAATGCGAGTTCAAGTCCACGCTGGCCGAGACCGGCAACTTCGTGGTTCCGCTGTTTCGTCAGGGCTATAATGGCGATCAGGCCGGAGAACCCGTCGATCCTCTACCGCATTACATCAGGCCCAATGAGAGCCCGGCCAGTGCGCCGGCGCTTGCGGAGAAATATCCGCTCAGCCTGATCTCGCCCAAGAGCCATGCCTTCCTCAATTCCAACTATGGCAATCTGCCGGCTCAGGTTGCGCTGGCGGGCGAGGAGCAGTCGGTGACCCTCCATCCGGACGACGCAACCGCGCGTGGAATAGAGGTGGGGACGCCCATTCGTGTCTTTAACGATCGGGGCGTCTTCGAAGCCTTTGCCACCGTCTCATCGGATGTGATGCGCGGCGTGGTGGTGGCGCCTGCCGGCTACTGGCAGCGCTCGAACCGCCGAGGCCCCACGGTTCATGCCCTGACGCCGCCCGCTTTTGCCGATCTGGGCCGCGCACCGACATTTTCGGATGTGCTGGTCGAGGTCGCCAAATTCTAACGGACAAGTCATGGCTTACTGAAGAGGTTTATCGAGAATGCCCTATGTCGTTACCGACCATTGCACCGGATGCCGTTATACGGAATGCGTGACGGTGTGCCCCGTCGAGTGTTTCCATATCGACGATGACATGACCTATATCGATCCCGACAATTGCATCGATTGTGGCGGCTGTGTGCCTGTATGTCCGGTTGGCGCGATCCAGCCGTCCTATCTGCTGTCGCCTGATCAGCAGAAATGGATCGAGATCAACAGACGTCGCTCAGCCGAAACGCCTGTGATCAACATGCGCCTGCCGCCGCTTGCCGGTGCAGACGAACGCAAGAAGGCGATGGGCCTGTGACGGTGCCGCGCTATCATGTCGCCATCGTCGGTGCCGGTCCTAGTGGGTTCTATGCGGCCGAGGCATTGCTTCGGTCGGATAAGAACATTGCGGTTGATCTGTTCGAACGCTTACCGGTGCCGTACGGCCTGGTTCGCTTCGGCGTCGCCCCTGATCATCCGAAGCTGAAGCAGGTCACTGCTGTCTTCGAGAGAATCGCGCAGATGCCGGGTTTTCGTTTTATCGGTGGGGTGGAGATCGGCGTTGACACTAACATCACCGATCTTCGCAGGTCCTATCATGCCGTCATCCTGGCGACAGGGGCGGCGCTCGGTCGTGAGATCGGCCTGCCGGGTGAAAATCTGCCCGGCACGCATCAGGCCAGCGATTTCGTCGGCTGGTACAATGGTCATCCAGATTGCCGGGATCTGACCTTCGATTTTGGCGGCGAGCGGGCGGTCGTCATCGGTCATGGCAATGTCGCCCTCGACGTGGCGCGTATCCTCGTGAAGACGCCGGAGGAATTGCGCCATACAGATATTGCCGGGCATGCTCTGGAAATGCTGGGGGAAAGCCGTATTCGCGAGGTGCATCTGGTCGGGCGGGGCGCTCCGGCCGGGATACGTTTCTCGGCCAAGGAGCTGCATGAATTCGGCACGCTGGAGAATTGCGATCCGGGCGTGGAGATGGGCGATCTGGCCATTGACCCGTTTGCCTCTCCTGAGGGCGTGGACCCCGAACGAAAAACCGCCATCGGCCTTCTCGATGCGTTCTCCCGCCGCAAATGGGAAAAAAGCAAGAGATGCCTTTTCCGCTTTCATCTCGCTCCGGTTTGTTTCGAAGGACATGAGCGCGTCAGCCGCGCCGTGTTCCGTTGGGGCGCAACGGGCAAGGGAATGGAGCGGGACGTCACGATCGATACGAACCTTGTCTTCCTGAGTGTCGGCAGGCGCAGCGCACCGGTTACCGATGTTCCCTACGACGCAGACCGGGGCGTCCATGCCAATGCCGGTGGCCGTATCTGGGCAGAGGACGGGCTGTTTCTTGGCCTTTATGCCTGCGGCTGGAGCAAGCGCGGCCCGCAGGGAACGATCGGTACAAATCGCGCCTGCGCTATCGATACGGTTGAAAAGGTACTGGCCGATCTCGATTCGCTGCCATTGCCAGATCCTGCCGCTGCGGACAGTTTCGTCTCCTCGATCTGGGACCGCCAGGGGCTGCGCCTCGACTTCGATGCCTGGCGTGCCATTGACACGGCGGAGGTGGCGCGGGGCCGGTCGCTGGGCAAGCCGCGCGAAAAGTTCGTCTCCGTTGAAGCGATGATTGCCGCTGCCGGGGGGAAGGATATTGCATGCTGATGGAAACCTCTCCTGCGTGTGGGCTTGTCGATAGCTTCGGTCGCCGGGTCAGCTATCTCAGGCTTTCGGTGACGGACCGCTGCGATCTGCGCTGCGTCTATTGCATGTCGGAGCGGATGACCTTCATGCCGCGGCGGGATATTCTTTCGTTGGACGAATTGGCGCGTGTTGCCCACGCCTTCATCCGTATCGGTGTGCGTAAGATACGGATTACGGGGGGAGAGCCGCTCGTGCGAAAGGGTGTCATCGACCTCTTCCGCAGTCTCTCGCCATGTCTGCAAGACGGATCCTTGCAGGAACTGACGCTGACGACCAATGGCACTCGCCTTGCCGAACATGCTCGGGATCTGGCAATTGCGGGTGTGCGGCGGGTCAACATTTCCCTGGATACGCTCGATCCGCATCGCTTCGCCGCTTTGACCCGTGGCGGGTCGCTCGCAACCGTGCTTGCGGGCATCGATGCCGCGCAGGATGCTGGTCTTGCGGTGAAGATCAACACGGTTGCACTACGTGGCAGCACGGAAGACGAGATCGATGACCTGATCTCCTTCGCCCACAGGCGCGGCATGGGCCTGACCCTGATTGAAACCATGCCGCTTGGAGAAACTGGAGAGGATCGGCTCGATCAGTATCTGCCGCTGGACCTTTTGCGTCGCCAGATCGAGGCGCGGTGGTCGCTGACGGATATCGGTCTGCGCACCGGTGGTCCCGCGCGCTACGCGAGGATTGCCGAAACCGGGGGCCTCATCGGGTTCATCACGCCCATGACGCATAATTTCTGCGAAAACTGCAATCGTGTGCGCGTCACCGCCGCGGGCGTGCTCCATACCTGTCTCGGACAGAACGATGCGGCGGATCTAAAGGAGGCCATACGCGCATCCGATAACAACACGATGCTGCTGGAGACAATCGCCCATGCTCTCAAGCACAAGCCCAAGGGGCACGACTTTGTCTTGGACCGGGCGCGGATTCCGCAGATCGCCCGCCACATGTCGGCGACCGGAGGGTGACCACCACCGGTACGCACAGGCGTGCCTAATCACGGGCAAGATTTATAATCTCTATAAAATACTTTTGAATTCAATGCACTGGAAAAGGTAGGCGGCGCGCGCCACAGAATTCAACATAAAATTTCAATTTTATTAATTATCTGATTTTTATGGGTAAAAATCGATTTTTGGAAAGCCAAAATTCTCATTTTGTATCGCACAAAATGAATTTCTTCAGGTTGGATTCCACCGAATGACCGCAGTGAAATATTCGTCGCAAGCCGCCGAGCACGGGTGCACTCGATTCGCTTTCCTGATGGTATATAGACAACAAAATCAGGTATTCGTCCTTGTTCTTTTGTAGGGTTGGCTGAAGTAAATAGCTTCAGCCCATGAGGGGATTCAAAGCAGTCTGGGGCGGTTCATGAACTGCTTCATTTCAGGGCTTTGCAGCTCTCTTCGCTGATGTTATGTTCATTATTTGTTCCAGGCGCTTTTATGCGGCAGTCGGGATGTCAGGCAGTTTTATTCATGCGCGATAAAACACATCCTAGGGATCACGCCATGACGAGTTCGGATGGGCCTGATACGGCCATGAGCCTCGATCGTTCGACCATCGTCTCTGTGCGCAAGATTATCCATGTCGATATGGACGCTTTTTATGCCTCTGTTGAACAGCGCGACAATCCGCAGTTGCGCGGTAAACCCGTCGCCGTTGGCGGGTCCGCGGCCCGTGGCGTTGTGGCGGCTGCAAGTTATGAGGCGCGGGCCTTCGGCGTGCACTCGGCGATGCCCTCCGTGACCGCCAAGCGCAAGTGCCCGGATTTAATCTTCGTACCACCCCGCTTCGACGTCTACCGGCAGGTCTCCCACCAGATCCGCGAAATCTTCGCCGAATATACGCCGCTGATCGAGCCGTTGTCATTGGACGAAGCCTATCTCGATGTCACAGAAAATCTGAAGGGCATGGAGATCGCCACTGAGATCGCGCTGGAAATCCGGGCAAAGATTAAGGCAGCCACGGGTCTCAACGCCTCAGCCGGCATTTCCTACAACAAGTTTCTGGCAAAGATGGCAAGCGACCTGAATAAGCCGAATGGCCAGGCTGTCATCACGCCAAAAAACGGGCCAGGT
>NZ_LMVL02000007.1 GCF_001541345.2 Gillisella vitis
CGAGAAACTGGCGCCGGGAAATTCCGGATCTATTGCTGGAGCTTGATGATGAGGGAATTGACGTGGAGTTGTTCTTTCAGCTTGAACGTACGGTAACGTTCAAGCTCACTACTTTGCTGAGCGACGCCAATGAACTTCACAAGGTCATCGTCGATCCCAATGTAGATGTGTCACCTTTTATTGCGCGACTGGGGCATGCGTTTTTGCCCGGCGCCGTTTATCAGCTAGAAGAGTACGGGCTACCAAGAATGATTTCGCGAAAAATTCATCGGAGCGGCGCCATGAATTTCAACGACCCCAGCCTTGATCTGCCCACCGCGATAAAAGCTTTTCAGTCGATAGGCTTGGAAACTATCAGCAAAATACCTAGCCTTTCCCGTTTTGACGTATATGTACTGAAGTTCTTTTATGAAGGGATCACTCAGGATCCAATCAAGAGTTAGCCTTCGACTATAATGATCAATTAGACAGCGTCGCTGACACGCATTTCAACATTCAACCCAGCAGCAGCAGCCATATTGATCAACGTGTCCAAGCCGAAAACGCCTACCTCGTGCCGGAGCAGATCTGACACACGAGGCTGAGTTACGCCAAGTAGCCGGGCAGCTTCCGCCTGCGTCCAACCCTTTGCTTTCACACGGCTCCCAATCGCCGTGATTAAAATCACACGCAATTTCATGTTTTGGGCACATGCGGAGTCTCCATCCGCTGGATTGGTCGCATTGGCTATGCTTTTTTCGCCCCCCGAAACCACACGCTTGGAGGTGGTCTCATGGTAGGGTCTAGGCGCCATATGGGGTGCGTTTTTTTTTGCTCTTTTGCTCTAGCTCGCTGTCGTTGACATCGAGAGTGAATTGCTTTTGCGATATGTCCGCAATTTTCGAGGATAGGCCGATCTTTTCCTCTGCTTTGGTACGAGCGTGGTCGGACATAAACGTAAGCAGGTAGTTCAACCCCTCTTCGTCAGCGACAGTGACGAAATCCTTATTTTTATTTACGAACACAACGGACTTTTTGTCTTCTTTTATTAGCTGAATGACATTGCTCAGTGTGCCTGTGCTCTTGCAATCCCAAACCATTAGGCCGTAATTGCTGGCGTGGGCCATCTCGATGTCTTTAGCAGTGTAAAAGGCTCGACTACCGGGCGGCGCTTTCGGGTGAATATGAGTGACCGGCCATTCAGCCAAGTTATTGCGCGGCCGATCACCGCTGCAAAAGACGGTCACTCTCTTAGCGCCATACTCAACAAGGCACTGTTGGATCGATGTATCCGCGCCGTCTGCGTCTCCGACGACAATATCGAGGTCGGACGCGACGATCTTCTCAATCCTACTTTTAACTTTCTCATGCAGGCGGCTGATTGATATGGAACCTGCGATAAAAACGGTGTTCATTGGCTCACTTCCAAGTCACGGCAACAGCGTAGACCCGTGCGATCTTCGGGTAGGTCTTAAGTGTTTTACACACCGCGTCCATCGTTGCGCCAGTATCATATAGGTCATCTAACAGTAAGGCGTTCCAACTACCATCGCCAGAAATCTGATCGTTAATCGAAAAACGCCCAGCGAGCGCGGCATCCTTTTCTGCCTTTGTGTTTAAATTCTTGAGCGGCGTGCCGCCCTCAGGAGCCGGAGCCTTTACGATGATGTTGTTGAACACGCTGGCGTCAATGACCTTGGCCAGTTCGTTGGCGATCTCATCGACAGGTTGTCTGGCACGCAGGGTGGACGCAGGCATGGGTACTATCAACCCTATCGTTTCAAATAGTGGTAGAATTGACGTCTTAATTTGGGCGGCTATCGGTCCAGCCTGCGACCAGTCATTGCGATATTTGAGCTGATAAAGTGCTTCTCCGGGCTCTGACCTGGTGGTGTCATAAGTAGGGTGGCCAAATTCATTGTGCCCGGTGAAGGTGCTGTGGAGAGAATGCTTGTGTAATGCGTATCCCAAATCCCAGGATCCTGTGATTTGCTTTATCTGAACTTGCATAAATTTGAACCCCCATGACGCCACCTCTGGTTGAGGACTATGTAATATATTGCTTAGAATGCAAGGCGAATGCGGGTTGCGGCATAATGTTAAAGTTGAACTTCTCTACGCCGGGGGGTAGCCGGAGAGCCGACAGGCAAGGGCTGGCTGCAAAGCTCGGAATTGCGGCGCCGCTCGGCCGAATCGCCTTAAGCGTGTATGTCTATATGGAGATTTGTAAGGGGAGTGCGTCGATCCATCTTGACCGGTCACTGTGCATCCGTATTGCGGCGCCCGCAGGAACGATGCTAGCCAGCCCAAGACGTTGCACAGGAGCGTTCAAGCAGCACCCCAAACCTCCAAATCTGAGCCAACCGCGTTCGCCGATAGTCTTGCTGCAAGGAGTAACGTGTTGAGTTGTTTCATCTTCAGGGTTCTTCTTTGGGAAGCTTGGCCATTCGCACATTCGTCATGTTCGGTCTCCGTTAATTGAGGCTGAAGAATCACTACTCGCTTTTTGTAGCCGATGGGAAGCGCCTGAACTCGGGCGATAAGTCCAGTTCTGTCTGGTTGTCGAATACCGTTGTGCCAAACGGCGCCCGCGATAAGATGATGGCGTCCAGCGTCTAGCGTGTCTGTCAAGGATTGTCGTTCCAGATGACGAAGGTTCTTGACGGCTTGACCCGTAACGACCTCGTACTTCGACGCGGAGACTTCCCTTGTGACAGCCGAAGAGCCAGCCCCTTTTGCGTGGATCAGAGTGACAAGGTTTGTGGCATCATCAATGTGAACGAAATCAGCAAGTTCCATCGAACCGTCATCGCTAGCCAACCAGCCGGTGTTAAAAATGTCGTGGCAATAGCCAAATAGCGAGTCGTCGTGCTGACCCGGCGCCTTCGGCGTCCCGATAGACAAACCGAGGGTCTGCCCTACCAGTATAACTGGCTTTTCCTGTGTCACATTGTAATTGGCTAAGTTCTTGAACTGCCAATTGGGAAACCACTGGTCAGTGTAAGCGCTTCTGAAACATTTTCCTCCGGAAATAGTATGGCCACTGCCATAGTAGATTTTGAGCCAATCATATTCCGCTATCAGGGCATCGAAAGCCGCCCGGCCGGCCGCTCCTGTCACGGGTCGAGTCGTCCAGTCAAAACCGAGTGTGATCTTGTCGCCAGCTAGAGTCGGAGTGATAGATAGGTCTCCTAGTAGCGTCGTTTCGAAGGTCACTGTTGCGACGAGATTCGGTCCTGCGCCAGGAACCACGGAGAATTCGGCCCCGTAGGCCCATTGTGCGGCGCGTTCCTTCAGGGTCTGATCGGTGTCCTCAGCCAAAAGTTCCGGTGGAACCACGGCGATCGCGTCGCCGTCGCTGACGGTTGCCAGATCGTTAACCGCCTGCGCAAGAGCAGGGAAGCGCACGGTTGGTGGAGTCGCCCCGACCGAAGCCGCCACGTCGAGCAAGATCTCCGTGTCCGCTAAGAAGTCAGCCCAAGTCTTGGGGCGGTTGAGCCAGAGGCGAGCGTCATCTGGGGAGGCACCGACCACTTGACTCACTGCGCCACTCGACAGGACCAGCGGCACTTTGCTGCGGACCGCCTTAAAGGCGTAGGTCTGATCGCCGAGAGGATCAATGGCGAACTCCAATGCACGTCCCATCAAGGTCTTCGCGTCAGGCTTGGCGTCAGAGCGGGCGTGAATACCGTCTAACCACAGCGCTTTGGTCTCACTGCCGACGAAGCCGGATTCGATCTCGGTTCGGGAGATGGGGCGTGCCGCTGTGAGTTTGCGATCAATCTGCGGACGAACGGCAGACTCGGATGCAGAGATTGCGGCTAAGCTTCCTTTCACTGAAATGGTCAGGAGGTGGTGGGCCAGATCAGTATATGTTCCCGATGGCGCCCAGGCCGGTTCCGACCGGTGTTGATATTCAATGGTTACCGTGCGCAACGCACCGCTTACGATGGGTGGGGATGTTCTGAGGAGGGTTCTCGGGCCAACAGCCACGCCTATCAAAGCTTCGAGCTCAGCTGTGAGAGCCCGGAGAAGGCGGGCGTTGGCGATTTTGCCTACACCCCGCAAGAGCATGGGTGCAAGATAGGGGCGGAGCGGTATCGTAGCGTGCGAGCGAGCCATGCCCACAACTAATCAGTTTGGGACGATGTGTCGAGATTGATGATTGCGGGGTTCATCCTCATTCTCTGTGATTCAGCGGCGGTAAATGTTCGTCTGCTTGTGCGGGACAGGTATTCTATGTAGCTGTTGTAAAATTGAAGTATTCGGCAGCGAGGCTTCACGACACGAAAGTGGCGAATCTGTCCGACTTTTAAGAACGTATCCGGAACTCAGGTTGGTTTGACCGTGGATGTCGTTGCTTTTTCGGCCTTGAGAGCTTCGTAGAGGGCGGTTTTCCCGATTTTCACGCGGGCCGCGGCTTCCCGGACGTTCAAACCGGCCGCCAGATGCTGGCGGGCTTTGGCAAGTTTGTCCGGGGTTACGACGACTTGTCGGCCACCGCGTCGGCCGCGTTCCTCTGCGGCTTGCAGACCGGCACGTGTTCGTTCCCGGATCAGATCGCGCTCGAACTGTGCCAGCGCGCCGAACAGGTGGAAGACCAGGCGACCGCCGGATGTCGTGGTGTCGATGTTTTCGGTGATGGATCGGAAGCCGACGCCTTTGGCCTCCAGTTCGGTGATGATCTCGATGAGGTGCTTCATCAACCGGCCGAGGCGGTCGAGCTTCCAGACTGTGAGCGTGTCGCCGTCGCGAACGTAGCGGATCGCCTCCGCCAATCCGAGTCGGTCAGTCTTCGTGCCGGATGCCTTATCCTCGAACAGCCTTTCACAACCTGCTTTGCGCAAAGCGTCGAGTTGCAGGGCGGTGTCCTGGTCGCCGGTGGAGACCCTTGCATAGCCGATAGCGGTCATGAGACGTGGTTTGTCCGATTTGCCGTTTCATGACAAGGTTTGCGGACAAGAACTGTGGATGCCGCGAAACGTTCGTTTGTCGGACACGCATTTTCCGTTTCGCTGCACTCTCCGCGGCGAAACGGGAAGATCAGAGAATGGTGCGAAGAGCATTACTGAGCGAGGCATGGTGGCAACAGGCGACGATCATCCCGGATAACGAAAGGGAGATCGCCAAACATTACACGCTGGATCGATCGGATCTCGACCTGATCATGCGACAGAACAAGGCCTCGAACAGACTGGGCCTCGCCTGTGTTCTGGCCACGCTACGATACCCTGGCCGACCGCTTGCGGATGGCGAGGTCCTGCCGGCTGGCGTCTTACGATTTCTGGCGCGGCAGATCGGCGTCGATCACCATGAGATCGAACGTTATTTCGAGCGCCCACAGACGCGGCGCGAGCATCTGGCCCTGCTTTTCGACAGAATGCAGATGCGTCCGTTTGTGCCTTCGGACGTGCGGGCACTCACAGGCTGGCTGACACCTGCCGCACAAACCCTGCGCCACGCCGATGTATTGGCGGATATGGTCGTGGAAGAACTGCGACGCAGGAGAATTCTCTTGCCAGCGCGGCCAGCGCTCGAAGCCATCATTCATGTGGCGATCAGGCGCGGCATTCGTATTGCTCATCGGGCCTTGGCCGGCGGGATCTCAGAAGGCCAAAAGCTCGATCTGGACAAGCTTCTCGATCCGCGTGAGGGGACAAGCGTGACTATTCTTGCCTGGGCGAGAACGCCAGCATTGTCGCCAGCCGCCGTCAACCTCGACAGAATTGCCGAGCGCATTCGCTTTCTCCGGTCTCTGAACCTGCCGACGACGTTGATGGATCGCATTCCGGCCAAGGTCTTTGACGAATTTGCTGCAGAGGGGACGCGAATGAGCGCGCAGCATCTGCGCGACCTTAACACCGAACGCCGACATGCTGTCCTGGCTGCAACAGTGCTCCACCTTTCCCGCCATCTCACCGATTGCGCGATCGACATGTTCAAGAAACTCATGGGCATCCTGACGCGGCGAGCCAATAACCAGGCGGCTGCTCGCGTCACCCGATCCGTTCGGGAAGTGCAGACGCCGTTGAAGGACGTTTCAAAAGTCTGCCATGCGATCATCAAGGCCAGAGAGAAGGGTGAGGACATGGCCAAAGCGCTTGATCTGGTCATCCAATGGCCAGCTTTTACAACCAGTGTCCAGGCGGTCGATACGCTGATCGCGCCGGATGTTATCGACGGTAAAATCGAAATGCTCCAGCGCTATCCGACGATCAGGAAACTGGCGCCACAGTTTCTCTCCACTCTCGTGTTCCGCGGTCACGCAGTGGCGGCGAACCTCTTGCGGGCGCTATCCGTGGTCGCGGGTCTATATCGTACGGGCAAAAGGACCATACCCGACAAGGCACCGATCTCCTTTGCGCCGAAGGGCTGGATGCCTCTCATACTCAAAGATGGAAAGATTGATCGCAGGGCTTATGAGCTTTGCCTGTTCAGCGAATTGAAGCGCCGGCTCGATGCGGGCGATGTCTGGGTGGAAGGAGCCAAACGCTTCCAGTCTTTCGAAAGCTTTCTCATTCCCACGCCGACATTCGAGCTGATGCGTGAGGAAGGACCGCTTCCAATCGCCGTTGATACCGATGTCGAGACGTATCTTCGCCAACAGCGCCAGCTGCTGAACGATGGACTGGCTGACCTCTCGCGTCTGGCCGCAGCCGGCGAGCTCGACGATGTAGAACTGACCGGGGCGGGGTTTAGCGTCACGCCGCACAAGGCTATGTTTCCGGACATCGCCAAGTCGCTGAAGCTAAAGGTGGAAAGCCGTCTGCCTGCGATCCGCATCACTGACCTTTTGCTCGAGGTTGACGCCCGAACGGAATTTTCGAACGCCTTTACCCATTTGCGCAGCGGTCGGACGGCCGACAACAAGCTTGCGCTCCTCACCGCCATCCTGGCGGACGGGATCAATCTCGGTCTCACGAGAATGGCGGACGTTTCCCCCGGCATTACGATGCGCCAACTCGCCTGGGCGCACGACTGGCATATTCGCGAGGAAGGTTACACGGCCGCGCACGCCATTCTCGTCAACGCCCAGAGGCAATTGCCTCTGGCAAGCTTGTGGGGCGATGGAACAACGTCATCCTCCGATGGCCAGTATTTTCCGGCGGGCGGACACGCCGAGGCGATCGGCGACCTCAACGGCCGCTATGGTCCCAACCCCGGCGCCAAATTCTACCGGTTCACCTCTGACCAGTACGGCGCTTTCTACATCATCGCCATGAATGCCAATGCGAGCGAAGCCATCTATGTCCTCGATGGACTGCTCTATCATGGCAGCGATCTCGCCATCGGAACCCACTATGTCGATACCGGCGGGGTAAGCGATATGAGCTTCGCCCTTTGCCATCTCGTTGGTTTCCAGATTGTGCCTCGGCTGCGCGGTCTCAAGGATCGCAAGCTCTATCTTTTCCCGCGCGACGCGCCTCCCGAAAACCTGGCGCCGCTCGTTGGCGAGCACATCAACGTCGAGCGGATCAAGGCAAACTGGAACGACATCCTGCGGCTGGTCACGACGATCCGTTCCGGGCAGGTTCGGCCTTCGACCCTGTTGGCAAAGCTGTCCGCATTCCCACGCCAGAACGGACTGGCGTTGGCGCTACGCGATCTCGGTCGCATCAATCGGTCCATCTTTCTGCCCCAGTGGTGGCAGAACCCCGAAATGCGCAGGAACGCGACGGCCGGCCTCAACAAGAGCGAATCCCAGAACACCTTGGCCCGCGCACTGTTCTTCAATCGCCTCGGAGAATTGCGCGACCGGACTTTCGAGAGCCAGTTCTACCGAGCATCTGGACTGAACCTGCTAATCAACGCCATCGTCTACTGGAACACACTCTATCTTGAACCGGCGTTCGCCGAGCTCAACCGAGATGGCATTCCCACGCCGCTTGACATCATCAAACACATTACCCCACTCGGCTGGCAGCACATCAGTCTCACCGGCGATTACATCTGGACCCCAACAGACGGCGTTGATCTCAGGCCATTGCGGCGCGAAACATCTATCCTCGCAGCGTGATCACCATACGTTCTCAAAAGTCGGACAGATCCAACACTTTCGTGTCGTGACGCCTGAAAGTCGGCGACCCCGGTTATCCAGGCAATCTTGAGGAGATTTTGCGGGCGGGCGAGATCGTCGAAGCTGGCAAGGTGCTTCTGCAAGGACGCTCGGTTGATCTTGCCGAGATCGAATTTTTGCCGCCGGTTTCGAATGCATCGAAAGTCATCTGCGTTGGTCTGAACTACGCGGACCATGCTGCCGAGGGTGGTTCGAAAGTGCCGGACTATCCGACTGTCTTCGCCCGCTTCAACTCCAGCCTGATTGGCCATGGTGCGCCTCTTGTGTGCCCGAAGGTGTCCGAACAGTTCGATTACGAAGCTGAGATGGTCGCCATCATCGGAAAGGGCGGCCGTGCGATATCGGAAGCCGAGGCCCTCTCGCACGTTGCCGGTTACTCCGTCTTCAACGACGGTTCGGTACGCGATTATCAGCTTCGCACACCGCAATGGACGATCGGTAAGAATTTCGACGGAACCGGAGCATTCGGACCGGCCTTCGTGACTGCTGACGAACTCGAGCCCGGCGCGACCGGTCTGCGCATCCAGACCAGGCTGAACGGCCGTGTCCTACAGGATGCCTCGACGAGCGACCTCGTTTTCAGCGTGGCGCGTCTTGTCTCCCTCATCAGCGCGGCCATGACCCTTGAACCGGGCGATGTCATCGTCACCGGCACTCCTGCGGGCGTCGGCCTTGGCCACAACCCCCCGATCTTCATGAAGGAAGGCGATGTCTGCGAGATCGAAATCGAAAAGATCGGTCTTCTGAGCAATCCGGTCGTCAAGGAAAAGTGAGGCGGACGGTTCGGGCATCGCAAGCGGAGGAATAAGATGACTTACATGATACGACAGATGGGCCACGTGGCCTTCTACTCACCCGATCCGGAGAATGCCGCCCAGGATCTCGTCGAAATCGTCGGGATGAGGATTACCGAGCGCGACGGCGACACGGTCTATCTGTCCAGCAATGACCGTCACCATGAGATCAGCTTCACCAAGGGTGGATCGGGCACCGCGATCGCGATCGGCCTCGAAGCCGTCTCAGTCGAGGCCGTCGATGAAGTGAAGCGACGTGCCCAATCCGACGGTCTGGAGATCATCGACGACAAGCCCCTCGGAAAACATTACGACAAGGCCGTCCGGCTGGTCGCTCCGGGTGGCGCTGTCCTGGAAATACATACTCCGATCGCTCGCAACCAGCCCCGGCGTTATAATGGTGTCGGCGCCAATCCCAAGCGTATCGAACATGCCAATGCATTCGCGCCCAACGTTGCGGCATTCGGAGACTTCGTCGAAAAGGTCCTGGGCATGAAGTTGTCGGATCGCACCGCCGATGACAAGTTGCGATGGTACCGCGCCGAGGACGGCTTCCATCATGCGATCGCGATGGGGACGGGAGACAGCGTCCTGCATCATTACGCGTTTGACCACTTTGCAGTGGAAGACCTCGTCAAGATCGCCGACACGCTCTCGCTCAAGGGCAGAGCTATGGCCTGGGGGCCAGGACGTCATGGGGCCGGCGAAAACATCTTCACTTACTACGCCGATCCGCACGGCTGCATCGTCGAGAATTCGGTGCAGATGGCACATATCGATAACGATGCTGTGTACCTGGCCGTTGTAAAAGCCTGCCTCGGCCACCGGAAGCTGACGATTTTCGGCGTCTGCGTTTTCCTCGGCCTCTCAGTTTCGGCCATCCCTCTTCTCAAATCAGGATTCCTGCCGGCGTCGGACGACGCACAGACGAAAGTCACGCTCACACTGCAGCCGGGAAGCACTATAGAGCAGACAGACGCCGTGACGCGCCAGGCCGCGGGCATCATCGCGAAGCTGTCGGACGTGACCCGTGTGTTCTCCTCGGTCGGCACCGCCTCCTCGGGAGGCGGCCTGGAGTCCTCAACAACAAATGACGTCACTTCAGCAACACTCGTCGTTGATCTGACACCGATCGGAGATCGTGATCGCAAGCAGTCAGAGATCGAAAACGCCATCCGGCAGGCGCTTGCCGTGCTGCCGGGCGTGAGGGTCGAAGTCGGTTCGGGAGGCAACGGAACCACGCTCGAGATCACGCTTGCCAGTGACGACTCCAATGTGCTCGATCAAGCCGGCAGCGCGCTTGAGGAGCAGTTGCGCACTCTCAAGGGCATTGGCGCCGTTACCTCCAGTGCCTCACTCCAGGCCCCGGAGATCCAGATCGTCCCCGATTTTACGCGCGCCGCAGCACTTGGCGTGACGTCGGAGTCGATTTCCGAGGCGGTGCGCGTCGCGACCAATGGCGACTACTCTTCTTCGATGGCAAAGCTCAATCTGCCGCAACGCCAGGTATCGATCCGCGTGCGGCTCGATCCCGGGAACCGCACGACCCTGGACGACATCGCCAATCTCCGCGTCAGCGGGACCAACGGCAGCGTCGATCTCGGTTCCATCGCCGAAATTGGCATCGGCGGCAGCCCGTCGGAAATCAACCGCATCGACCGCTCCCGCAACATCACCCTTTCCGTCGAGCTGAACGGCCGGATTCTTGGCGACGTTAACCGAGAAGCCCAGGAACTACTCGCACTGAAGAACCTTCCGCAGGGCGTCCACCTTGTCGAACAGGGAGAACTGCAGCGCAGCTCTGAATTGTTTGAAAGCTTCGGCATTGCCATGGCCATTGGCGTGTTCTGCATTTACGCCGTGCTGGTTCTTCTCTTCCACGATTTCCTGCAACCACTCACAATCCTCATGGCGTTGCCGCTGTCGCTCGGCGGAGCACTTCTGCCGCTCATTGTCACCGGTACAAGCTTCTCGATGCCAGCGGTGATTGGACTGCTCATGCTGATGGGCGTCGTAACGAAGAATTCCATCTTGCTTGTTGAGTATGCCATCATGTCGAGACGCGGTGGCATGTCGCGATTTGATGCTCTGGTGGATGCGTGCCACAAGCGAGCGCGGCCGATCATCATGACCACGATCGCCATGGGATGCGGCATGCTGCCCGTGGCACTGAGCCTCACCGGCGGCGATGGAAGTTTCAGGCAGCCTATGGCAATCGTCGTGATCGGCGGGCTACTAACCTCGACGTTCCTCAGCCTCCTCGTTATCCCGGTCATCTTCACCTTCATCGATGACTTTCTCGAGCTGCTCAAGCGGCCGTTTCGTGGGAGGCAGGCGAAAGAGACGCAGCCAATGCCGGCGGAGGCTGGCTGACGCCTCCGCGGTGGGAGCATGAAATGTGCGAGGACACGTCAACATGGACGATCATCGGATGCGAAGCCGGTTGGCGCAACATCTTGCAGCCCATCTGATGGCGCTGGTGCGGCTCATACTCGCACAGGCGATTCAGACGATCGCAGTTCTCCTGCTTCGGAGCCTGAGCGCCACTGTGCTCAATGGGAGCATTCTCGCCGGAAGTTCATGGGAGCGGATCATTGAGTGGGGTAGCAGGTTTCTCAGTAAGGATGCCGAATGGATCGACGTTTCGCCTTCGCGTGGTTTGCATTTAAGCGTTCGACGCCAGCAGCTTTGGCTGAACCGGCGCGCGTTGATAGCTCACTTTCACGCTCAGGTACGCGAAGGATGCGCAAGCCAGGGAACAGTGTGCTTTCATTCATCCTTGTCGTTGTGCTCTGCATCCCTGTGTACGGCTGCGTGACGACAACCCGGGCAGTCTATTCGGCCAGCGAAGCGGCAGTTGCCGAAGTCGATGGCTTCGACAACATCCGTGCTTATGCCGATGCCCCGGATAGCAGCATTAGAGACCAGACACAGTGGTTGCCCCGCACGACCGGCAGGAACCTCAACGTTCTCTGCGTCTCGGGGGGAGGTTCGGGAGGGGCATTTACGGTTGGCTCCTGTCCGCCTGGAGCGATCAACATACACGGCCAGTATTCGATGTTGTCACAGGTGTCAGCACAGGTGCGCTGATAGCACCTTACGCATTTCTCGGCTCCGCATACGACAAGTCGCTCGCCGGCCTTTACACCGGTGGTCAGGCGAGAGAGCTCGTGGACATGAGGTGGATGGGAACCGGTCTTTTTGGAACAAGCCTTCTCAAGGGGGAGCGCTTGCGGCAGATGGTTTCCAACTACATAACAAATGATATCCTGCAAAAGGTTGCAGCTGAGCACCGCCGCGGAAGACGGCTGTTCGTTCTGACGACCAATCTCGATTCCCAGCGGGGCGTGCTCTGGAACATGGGCGCTATTGCAAACAGCGGCCGGCCCGATGCGCTGGCGCTTTTTCGGGATGTCCTGATCGCCTCCGCCAGCATACCGGGCGTCTTTCCAGCGGTGACAATCAAGGCGAAATCCGGGGCCAGGCAGATCGAGGAGCTGCATTCCGATGGCGGCTCATCCATGCAATTCTTTGGATTGCCTGACGCGGTGCTCGCCTCGCCAGGCAAACCACCACCTCTCAACAATCGCCATCCCGAAATGTACGTGATCGTGAACAACGCCCTCATGCCGGAGTTCGCCGAGACGAAGAATTCGACGATCTCGGTGGCCGGACGGTCCTACGCAACGATGGTTAAATCTCAGACCAAACAGGCTTTGCTTGCCCTCTATAACCATAGTCAAAGAACCGGCAGTCGATTGAGGATCGCATGGATCGACAAACAGATTCCCTATTCGATGCTCGATCCCTTCAATACCGACTATATGCGAGCTGTCTATGCGGACGGATACAATCAGACCAAGGTCGGTATGATATGGAAGAACGCGCCAGTCTTTTGAGCCAGGCGTTGCAGCAAGCGGCGGGGGTCTGTTTCAGGAAGGCAGAAGAGAAATCAACTTCGCCAACGCCGCAACCAAATCGCGCCGTTCGGAGAATTCAAGAGCACGAATGCCCTGGAGCAGATGAGACGACTTCGCAACTTCTTCCCTCGTCCTGTTCAAAAGTTCCCGACCTGCCTCCGTAATTTCAACGTAGATCGTTCGCTTATCTGAAGGATGCGGTACCCGTTTAAGGCACTTTCGCTGCTCCAGTTTGGTTAGCCGCCCCGTGATGGCGCCAGTCGTCACCATGCAGAGTTCCGCAAGATCGCTCGGTCGAACAGGGCGGTCCTCCGGACGCTGAGCGAGATGGGTCAGAACATCGATATCACCCACTCCAAGACCAAAAGGCGTGAGAATTGCCTGGAGAGATTCCTGATCCAGCTGATAAAGGTGCCGTATCCTCATAGCAATCGCAATCGGAGAGCTGTCTTCGCCGGGGAAATCAATTTCCCACTGTCGAACAAGTTCCTCGAACACCTTTTGGGTTTGAGATACAACGCGATCGCTACTATCTAACATGTCTAAATCCGATTCATGCGGCCTAGCCTTTACTTACCAAAGCCGGGCATGATGCGCAAAGGGTCCACGCGTAGCCGCGTCCATCACTAATCGCATATGACGCTTGACAGACGATATCTTAGATCTAAGATACCTCTAAACGATATGGGAGGTATCGATGAAAATAAATGCTGCTGCTGCGCCGCCGCTTCCTTATTCGCCACAGGTACAAGCTTACCCCAGCCGGAACGAGTTGAAGGACGTCTTTGGTCGTCTCCCGTCCGGAGTGGTAATCGTCACAAGTATCGCCGAAGATCAACTCACGGGCGCGACTGTCAGCTCCTTCAGTTCGCTATCATTTGACCCACCTTTGGTCGTCTTCGGCCTCGCACAAAAGTCAAAGACGCTCCAGGCGATTTTGCACTCGAGGAAGTTTGCTGCTCACATCGTTTCCGAGCCCAACCGCGAGCTCGCCCTCCGGTTTTCATCGGACGGGCATGACAAATTCGAAGGGTTGGTCTGCACGCTATCTCGCTACGGAGTTCCGGTCCTTCCCGGGTTCGATGCGTCCATCGAGTGCTCCTTGGACGGTACGCATATCATCGGAGATCACCAACTCCTGATCGGCGGGGTTCTTGCCACCTCGACCAATGATGAAGTCAGCGCGCCGGTGGCGTGGTTTCGCAGAGACTTTCATTCATGTGTACCCTTTGCCGCCCCGTGAACACAGGGCACCATCAGCACCAAAAAACAAGGAATTATAGCGTGGACATGAACTTGAAGCTGTTTAAGGAGTCGGCCACGAACGTGCTTGAATCGCCTTACTCCAGTGAGATCGGACGCGGCGTTCGGGAAAAAGCCGCTAAACTCGTTCCCCTGTTGCGCAAGAATGCGTTGGAGGGCGAAAAGCTCGGCGCCTTGAGCCGCGAAAGCCTTCAAGCGCTTAACGATATCGGCGCGTTTCGGCTTACGCTTCCGACCGATTTCGGAGGTTATGCGCTCGGAGCGCGTGACGTGGTCGAGATTGTCAGCGAAATCGGTCGCGGCGACGGTGCCGCGGGGTGGATGGTGTTCGTCGCGGGGGGCTTGCGCAATATCATCTCCTTTCCGGACGACGCGGTCCGGGAAATCTTCGACGGGGGACAGAATTGGGTCGGACCGCTTGCCGCCGGAGCCTCAATCTTCGCGACCAAGGTTGGTTCTGCTCGCCGCGTCGAAGGGGGCTGGATGCTCAGTGGATCGTGGCACTTCGGCAGCGGCTGCAAGCATGCAAAATGGATCGCCGTTGGCGTCGATTACGAGCGTGCCCCGGGAGAGATGAGCCGTGCAATGGCCATCCTTCAAGCTGACCAGGTAGAGATCGTCGACAATTGGCACGTGATGGGATTGAAGGCGACATCATCGAACAGTCTCACAGTAAAGGAAGAGCAATTCGTTCCCGATCGACGCTTCATGGACATGCGTGATTTCCCGATAAGGATGGACGAAACGCGCCGGCGTTACAGCGGCCTCGCCAGCAAATTCGATGCGCGTGGCCTGATGCTTCTCACCAACCTTACTCACATGGCGATTGTCCTTGGGATGGCTCGAGGCGCATTCGAATGCTACGTCGAGATGGCCAAGAAGCAGCAACCCTTCAATCTGCCTTATGCAAAAGTTGCTGAAATGGCCTCGACGCAGGTCTGCGCGGCGAAGGCCTATGCCATGATCAAGATGGCGGAGGCGGTTGCCGATCGCAGCGCCGACATTCTCGATCGCCATGCACTCGAAGGCATCGAGATCACTCGCGACCAGGAACAGGCAATGATGATGGAGTCCGTCTACGCGACAAACTCCCTCGATGCCGTCCTCAGCATGCTTCAACTCAGTATCGGGTCGGCGACCGCGAGCGAAAACAATCCAGTGCAGCGCTTTGCCCGCGATGTACGCGTCGCTCTGCTGCATGGTGCGGTTCGTCTCGACCCGACGGCAGAAATTTTCGGGAGGCACCTTATGGGAATTGAACCATTCCCGATGTTCGCGGGTGGTCTTCCAGACCGGTCGCCACCCGCATCGGCCGCATGAATCAGGGGCTTGTGCGGTAGGAGGCCGCGCAAGAAGCAACTCGGGAGGAGAGAGTTTTGGAACAGGGAGTAAGAGCGCACGCGGTCGGCAGGCCAGTGGCGGTGCGTGGATTTGAATACAGCGCGGAGGCTTGGAGGGTTCTCGGGGCGCTTTGGCTGGTAGTGCTCCTGGTTGTGGCGGTGCCTAGCGCCGGCATCTCCGTAATCAACGCTCAGATGATAGAAGATCTCAATCTCGATCGTTCAGTCTTCGGTTTGGGCTTCGGCGTGTTCGTCTTGATGATGGGCCTCCAGGGTCCTGTCGTGGCGATACTGATGAGGAAATTCGGATATCAGCGCACAGTCACGTTTGGCTGTTTCGTTCTGCTTGTCGGATCTGTTTCCATGGCGTCCGTCGTGAACACCGGCTGGCAGTATGTCATCGCCTTCGGGTTAGTCGTCGGGACCGGTGTATGCGTCGCTGGCATGTTGCCTGCGCAAGCGGCTATTGCGCGGTGGTTTCACGTCCGCCGCGCCTTGGCAGTCTCGGTCGTGCTTTCGGCCATCGAGTTTGGTGGGTTCCTGTCGCCACCGGCCCTTGACCGCTTGCTGGCGGTTTCGGGCAACAACTGGCGCCTCGGCTGGTGGGTGATCGCAGGCCTCGCCTCCGTCGCCTTGCTTACCGTCCGGTTCGCCCTGAACGAACGCGATATTGAGCGGCTCGTAGTTGAAAACCCTACGATTTCTCAAGCGGAGGGGAGACTGCTGTTTTCAAGAGCCAGATCTACTGGACTCTGAAGGAGGCGGTAAAAAGCAGATCCTATTGGCTCATCCTCGCTTATATGAGCGTTGCTGGAGTGGCGTGGGTATTTCTGATGGCGCACGGGGTCGTCCACCTGCAGGACGTTGGCTACACGTCAGCGGACGCGGCTATGGCCATGGCGATCACGATCGTCGCCTCCTTCGTCGGCAATATGACGGCAGGATTTTTGGGTGATCGCATATCGCCGGCAATCATTGCCGCAGCCAGTATGGTGCTCGTCACCCTTGGCTTCTATCTGCTGAGGCAACCGCAGGGCTTTGCGGGGATACTGCTTTACGCCGTGCCTGCGAGGATCGGTTACGGTGCTTCGCAAGTCTGCATTATGGCGCTTTTGGGAAACTACTTCGGGCGAGAAGCCTTCCCGTCGATGTTCGGTTCGATGATGCCGGTATCCACGTTCTGCGCAGCATCGGGAGCGGCCGGCGCCGGAGCGATTTTCGACCAGACCGGATCTTACGCGCTGATGTTCAACATCATTATCGGCCTCTGCATCATTGGCGCACTCGCCGTGCTGCTCGCCTCGCCGCCCAGACTGAACAGAATTGAAGAATATCCTGCCGGGGGAGCAGGCCGATGAAAGCATCAACTTACATATGGGAGGGGAAAATGCGCGTCCGACTTGGCTATGCCGCCTCGATTGTTCTTGTGACTGCAGCTACTGCTTGTGCAGATGATAACGGCCTTGCCATCGCGGTGCCGCCAGTTAATCCGGTCGGCAGCGTCCAGGAACCCGTATTCGTTGGACCATTGTCGGAAACCGGCAAATGGCTTCACGACAACGGAGTCGATATTCAACTTGATTATGTGAACATCTATCAGAATGCACCGTCCTTTGGATTCGAAGGAGGCTCCTCCGCAAATTACGGAATGTTCGTCTTCGGAGCCACGGGCAACCTGACGCCTGACCTGAGGATCAAATGGGTCGAGACAATCAACTACCCATCGTACAACACTGACAATTATCTCTTCGATCTGTCGAACGCATTTTTTCCGGTGCCTGTTGTGGATTCACGGACTGATCTGACGCGCCTGACGATCGAAGCCGATTTCCTTGATGACAGGCTTCAGATCGAGGCGGGCAGAATGGGACTCGGAAAAGACTTCATGACGCGGGGCTTTTGCGGGGGGCTCGGATGTCTGAACTCGACGCTGGCGACAACTCTCAATATGCCGGGGGAATCGCTTTCAGTTTGGGGTGCGCGCGCAGGCTATCATTTCACGCCCAATACCGCGATCGGTTTCGGGGTCGTTGAGGACAATCCAGACAACTGGCAGGAGGGAAATGGCTGGGACTGGGGCAAGGGTGATGCCGAGGGCGTAATTGCGATCGCGAACCTCACGCACCAGGAGTCGTTTTTCGATAATCCGAATCCGTTGAAATTTGAGGTTGGCGCCTACTATCGCTCCACGCGTTATGAGGATGCTCTCTACAATTCCGGTTGGGGTAACCCGACCTTTGGGCCGGCACCCACGATCGTCGAGCACGAAGGCACGACCGGCGTTTACGGGCAGGTCCGCAAAGTCGTCTGGAGCGCGCCAGGTGCTGGGCCCGTTCCAGAGAACATCGCGCTCTATGGCGGATTGTTTCACACCTTCGGCGACGGTCAGGCCTATCCGTGGGAGGCCTATGCGGGGATCGAATATTCGGGCTTCTGGGCGGAAAATCCCGTCGCCACGATTGGCGCTTCGGTGCATTACATCGGGCTCAGCGAGAAGCGTGCGCAATACGAGAGAAACGCGCGACTATTCTTTTCCGGCATCGACGAGAAGCAGCCGCGGGATACGTTCATGTTCGACGTCCATGGAAGCGTTGGACTTTTCGAGCGCGGTGTTCTCGATCTCGGCGCCGCCTATATCGTCAACCCCAACACGTCTGTGCTCGCAGATTATTCCTCCGGCCGGCAGAAGGACGGCTTTGTCTTCTATGCCACCCTTGCCTTCGACATCAGCGGCGGCCTCGGACTCTCCCCGTTGCGCCGGCCGTGAGGACGTCGTTGCGGACCACAAAGGACAATGTCATGGAACATGAAAACAAAGAACAGCTGGAACGCAACAAGCATCTGGTTCGGGAATTCTATCGTCGGGTCTTCGATGGTCAGAACCCTGATGCCGCGAAGGACTTCGTGACTGAGGACTACCGCCAGCACTGCGACCATATACCCAGCGGTCTGTCTGGGCTCGAAGGTTTCGTGAGGACGATTTTCCCGAATGGGCCGGTGCCAGAACCCGCCGAGATGCTTATTCCTCCGGCATTCATCGTCGCCGAAGGAGACATGGTTGTTGTCGCTGCCTGTTTACCTCAACCTGAACCGGACGGCAGCGGCAAAACCTACGATTATTTCATTTTCGATGCCTTCCGCGTTCGTGGCGATAGGCTTTCCGAGCACTGGAGCAGTGTGAACAAGATCGCACCCCCCAAGCATTGATACCATGCACAACAGCCTCGATTGGGAGTAGCAACATATGAAGCTTTACCAAGTCCCCGGAACCTGCTCGACCGCATCACGGATCGTTCTGGAGGAGGTAGCCATTCCGGTCGATCTCGTGGACGTCGATCTGCAGACCAAGAACCTGCGGGACGGAACGAGCTATCTCGACGTCAATCCCATAGGACAGGTTCCGGCGCTCCTTCTCGACAGCGGCGAGGTCCTTACCGAAGGCGCGGTGATCATGCAGTATGTCGCCGACCAGGCACCGGCTTCCGGGCTTTTGCCGCCACCGGGCGATTTCAACCGCTATCGTGTGCTCGAATGGACGAACTACATCGCAACCGAGTTGCACAAGACCTTCTCGCCGCTCAATCGGCCCAACACGCCGGTGGAATATCGCGACTTGACCAAAACGACCTTCCTGCCCCGGGTTTTCGGTGTCATCGACACTCGTCTCGCCAGTAGCCCTTATCTGGCCGGGGAAGCGTTCACGATCGCCGACGCCTACGCGTTTGTGGTGCTGGGCTGGGCGAAGAGAGCCGAACTCGATCTCTCGGCCTGGCCGGCAATCGTCGCTTATTTGAAGCGCATCGGCGAGCGTCCCTCCGTCAGAAAGGTACTGAACGCGGCGACCTGAGGCCCGACAAAATTCCGGGCGGCGAGCCGCGTGGCTCGCGACCCGCCTACATGCAGACCGAACCTGCGTGTCCGAACATCTCCGGCAAGGTTGTGGTCTCCGCATAGCAGGGTGGGGGAGGGGTGTCTTGCGGACTCGAACGCGAAGAAGCACCACGGGAAAAAATTCATTCATTCAAGAGAAGGAACCGGAATGACATACCTAATTCGACAGATGGGACATGTGGTCATCTCTTCGCCCGATCCGGTCGGCGCTGCCAAGGACCTTTGTGACGTCGTCGGTCTTCGCATCACCGAGCAGGAAGATGACACGGTTTATCTCTCAAGCAACGACCGCCACCACGAAGTGACCTACGTCAAGGGGGACGGCAAGGCGGTGGCCTGCGGGCTGGAGGCCGCCAGCGCCGACGCGGTCGACGAAGTCAAGCGGAGAGCCCTGTCCGATGGCCTCACCGTGCTCGACGACACACCGCTCGGCAAGCACTACGATAAGGCCGTTCGCCTGATCGCGCCGGGAGGCAGTATCTTCGAGGTGCATACGCCGATCACTCGCAATCAGCCACGTCGTTATAACTATTCGACGCCCGGTGCACGGCCCCGCCGCATCGAACATATCAACTCATTTGCGCCGGATACCCAGGCCTTCGGCGAGTTTTGCGAGAAGGTGCTTGGCATGAAGCTGTCGGACCAGACCGGAGAAGATGGCCTGCGTTGGTACCGAGCCGAGGACGGATTTCACCACACCATCGCCATGGGGCCGGGGGAGAGCGGCCTTCACCATTACGCCTTCGATCTCCACTCGCTCGAGGATCTGGCGGCAATCGCCGACAATCTCACCCTTAAGGACAGGGCGCTGGTCTGGGGCCCGGGGCGGCACGGCGCCGGCGGCAACATCTTCACCTACTACGCCGACCCGCATGGCTGCCTGGTCGAAAATTCGATTGAGCTGGACCGTATCGATAATGACGCAACCTACGAGCCACGCACCTGGGACATTTCCGAAGGTCTGGCCGGTCGCTGGCTCAATCTGTGGGGCACACCTCCCACACCGGAGTTCCTACGTCCGGGCATCGCCTTCGACCCGGATTTCTGAGCGTCCGGCTTTCAGAAGCGGTCGCCGGTTGTTCATGCGCGGTTGAGGGAGGAAAGTCATGACAGAATACGATGTCATCATTATCGGCTATGGACCGACAGGCAAGGTACTTGCCCGGCAGCTTGTCGACGTCGGGCACACTGTGGCGGTCGTGGAGCGCTGGCCGCAGACCTATCCGTTGCCGCGTGCGATCGGCTACGACCACGAGATAAAGCGCATTTTCCACGCTCTTGGCATAGCCAGCGAAGTCGCCGCCATCTCCCGGGAGATGGGTCATTACGTCTGGTACAATGAAGACTGGAAAGCGCTGATCGATATCGACGAGACCCGGGAATCGATCTCCGGCGGCCCGACCGGATATACGTTCAACCAGCCCGACCTTGAACAGATCCTTCATGAGGATCTTCTGCACCGCGACGGGATCTCCTATCACCTCGGCATGGAGGCCGTCGCAGCACACGACGCAGAAGATCATATTGTGGTCGAGCTGGCCCGCTTCGACGCGCAGACCCTGACCATCGATCATTCAGAAACACTAACGCTGACCGGCAGCTATCTGGTTGGCTGCGACGGAGCCAACAGCTTCGTACGCAAGATGATGGATGTATCCGTCATCGACCATGGGTTCGACGAATCCTGGCTCGTCGTCGACGTTAGGCCACACGATCTGGATAAGCTTTCGATTCCCAATGCGGCCCAGTGGTGCAACCCGGCACGCCCCACCACGATCGTGCCAAGCGGGGTGCGCAACAGACGCTGGGAATTCATGCTTCGCTCCGACGAATCGCCCACGCAGATGTGCGAAGCCGACAAGGTTTGGGAACTTTTATCCCCGTGGCTTTCACAAGAAGACGGCGAGCTCATCCGCAGCGCGAGCTATCGATTCCGCTCGCTGGTTGCGGGTGGCTGGCGGAAGGGCCGGATGCTGATTGCCGGTGATGCCGCCCATCTCATGCCACCCTTCATGGGCCAAGGCATGTGCGCCGGGCTGCGCGACGTCTGGAATCTCGGTTGGAAGCTCAATCGGGTCCTCGACGGTTCCGCGCCAGAAAACCTGCTCGACACCTACGAAGCCGAGCGTTCTCCCCACGTGGACGCCGTCATCAGAATCTCGATGGCGATGGGACAGGTGATTTGCGTCCCCAATCCCGAAGCAGCTCGCCGCAGGGATGAGGCCTTTTTTGCCGGAAACCTGCCGCCACCGCCGGCTTTCCCGCCGTTGTCCGGTGGCATCATAGCGCGAGACGGTGATGGTAAGCCCATCGGCGGTGCCGGTGAACTTCTCCCGCATGATGATCTGGCGCGCGGCGGGATTCGGGTTCGTCTCGATGATCTGGTCGGCCGGGATTTGGTACTGGTCACACGCATTGCGGTCGATGACGGGCGACTGGAAAGACTTGGCATCCGCCAAGTCTTTCTCGGCGAAGCCGGCTGGCGGGATGTCAACGGGCGCCTCGCACGTTGGCTCGACAGCCGTGGTGCTGTCGCCTACCTCGCGCGACCTGATTTTTACGCTTTCGGCACTGCTGCCAATACCGATGAGGTCGACACCTTGCTTGAGACCTTTGAATGCATGGTGGGGGGAAGAGAGCATGTTCTCAATGAAATCGCATAGCGCCACCATCGCGCTGATATTTGGTCATATCGCCGGGATGATCGATCTTGCGGGCTTGCCGGTCTGGGTCGGGACGCTCTCGGCCGGCTTCGGGTTCGGGAACACGCATGCCGGCGGACTGGTTACCGCATTCCTGCTCGGCGTCGTGCTGGCAAGCCTCTGGGTAGCGCGCATGTTCCACAAACTCCCCGGCCATTTGCTGGCGCCGGGTGGCTACGGCGCAAGTGCAGTCTGCTTCGTTTTGATGTCGCAGCTTCCGCCGGAGTTTGGAACCTTCCTCGCCCTGCATACACTCGCCGGTATGGCCACGGGAGCGGCGCTTTCGTCAACGCATGGAACAATGGGACGGACGGCAAATCCTTTGCGGATCTTTGCGCTCTGCTCGGCCGGATTCGGCGTCTTCGCGCTCGTATTCCTCGGGACCGCGCCAGCGGTGATCGCCCAAAGCGGGCCTCCAACCTTTTTTATGATCCTTGCCGCGATCATGGGAACGGCGGCGCTTGTGACGTCGATGTTCTTCCCCAAGCAGCAGGCGGGGACGGACGTCCAGCACTATACGGCCGCTCGCATCCCTGCCACCGCTTGGCTTGTAACCATTGGAGTGATGCTGATGAACTTCGTCCAGGCCCTGACCTTTTCCTATGTGGAAAGGATCGGCATGGCGAGGGGCTACGGCGAGGGAGAGGTTCAGACAGTCCTCCTGTCGATCGGGATCGTCAATATGTTCCCGGGATTGATCGCCGCTGCTCTCCAGAAGCGGTTACCGCCGCTTGTAGTTGGCATTGCCGGCGCCGCCGTTCAGGCTCTTCTTTCCGTTCTCATCACCGGGTCGAACGATTTCCTGCTGTATGCGGTGCCATCGCTCTTCTTCGCTGCGGTTATGATCTTCACCCACACCTTTCTGTTTGGCTTCCTCGCCAAGGTCGATCCCTCCGCTCGGGCTGCGGCCGCGACGCCTGCGATGACGATGGCGGGCTCTGCGATCGCGCCTCTCCTCGGTGGCGTCCTGTCGGATGTGATCGGCTACCATGCCATTGGCCTAACGGCCGCCGTGGTCGCCTGCGTGACCGTGGCGCTGTTCGCCCGGGCCCATCTGTCCACGCGCGTGATCCAGCAGGCCGGGACAACGTGACATTTACTGACTAGACGCTTTCAAGGAGATCAAAACATGGGCTTCACACCAAACCCCGATCATCGCTACCGAATGCCTGCGGTTTTCGGGCCGGCGGTAGGTCCCCGCCAAAGGCCAGGCGGCGGCATGTGGTCACCGGAAGAAACCGGCACGATGAATGCGGAGTGGATGGCGATCACATATCGCACCGACCCCGAGAAGCTGGCGGCTCTTCTTCCACCCGGCATGAGCTTGCGGGGCGAACCACTGCTCAGCGTTTCCTGCGCCTGGTTCAAAAACCTCTACTGGCTCGCCGGCCGAGGTTACGGCATTCTGTCGCTTGATTTTCCGGTTGCTTATCAGGGCAAAACCGAGACCCTTGATGGCTCTTTCTGCCCGGTGATCTGGGAGGGCCAACCTGAGGCGATCCTGACCGGCCGCGACGAGATGGGCTTCCCGAAACTCTTTTGCGACATGCCCGAAATTGCCTGGGATCGCAAAAAGGGTACGGCTTCTTGCGAGACGTCCTGGTTCGGCTTCAAGTTCTTCGATATCGCGCTCACGGATATGGTCGAAGATGATGCACCACCGAGCCTGCCCGGTTCGGGCGGTGGCGCGGCCATGTACTATAAATATGTGCCCCGCACGAACCCGCGGAAGGGGGGTGGCGCCGACGTCGCCTATGTCACCACACCGGCGCCGCGGCCAGGCGAAGGCCGTCCCGACGCCATCAGTTTCGAGGGCTACGACTTCAAGCGGTGGAGGGCCAACGGCAGCTTCAATTGGCACCGCGCCACGTTCGAGCAGCTCCCGACGACCTTTCACATCGTCAACACCATTGCAGACCTCCCATGTCTCGAAATCGTCAGAACCGAGATGGTCGCCTTTTCGGGCCCTGGCATCGGTGTATCCGTAAACAGCATCCGGCCGGTCGAACCGGCGACTGAGTAAACAGGAAAAAGATATGAAACTTGCCAGATTTGCGGTCGAAGGAAAAATCAGGCTCGGGAGGGTCGAAGGCGACTATGTCTTCGATCTCACGAATGTCGCGCCAGACCTGAATGGCTCCATGAAGCTCTTGATCGAAAGGTTGCACGAACTGCGATCTGCCATTCAGTCCGTGAATGCGCCCTGTTTCCAGCTATCCGAAGTACGTTTGCTTGCGCCGATCGATGATCCCCGCAAGTTTCTGGCCATCGGGATGAACTACAAGGCTCATGCGGAGGAGGCTGCCGCCGCGGGGATTCCGACACCGAAGTCGCAACTCTGGTTCAACAAGCAGGTCACCTGCATCAATGGACCCTTCGACGACGTCGTGATCCCGAACGTCTCCGGAAAAGTCGACTACGAGGCAGAACTGGGTTTCGTCATCGGAAGACGGTGCCGGCATGTCAGCCGCGAGGACGCCCGATCCGTTATTGCTGGCTATTTCGTCGCAAACGACGTCACGGCACGTGACTGGCAGTTCCGCTCGCCCACCTATACACTCGGCAAGAGCTTTGACACGCATGGTCCGATCGGTCCATGGATCACCACCGACGATGAGATCGCTGATCCTCACGGTTTGACCCTTACCCTCTCCCTCAATGGTGAAGAGCGCCAGCGGACGTCGACCGGCGACATGATCTACAACATCTGGGATCAAATCGCCTACCTCTCAACCGTTATGACCCTCGAACCGGGCGATATCATCGCAACCGGAACGCCGTCGAACGTAGGAATTGCGACAGAAACGTTCATGAAGCCGGGGGACGTCGTGCGGGTGGAGGTCAGCGGCCTCGGTGCAATCGAAAACCACTTTGTCGCCGAATGAGGAGAAACGACATGAACGTAGATCTTTTGATTTCCGGAAGCAGCGTGCTCGCGTCACAAAACAAGACGTTCCAGCGGTTTAACCCCTATAATAACGAGGTCGCTTCAGTTGTAGCCGCCGGCTCACCGGAAGACGCGATCGCCGCGGTGCGCGCTGCACACCGGGCCTTTCCCGCTTGGTCTGCAAAAGGTCCGCATGAGCGACGAAAGCTCCTTCTCAAGGCGGCGGACCTTATGGAGCAGCGCTCCGGTGATTTCATCGCGGCTACGACTGAGGAAACAGGTGCGACTGGACCTTGGGGCTCCTTCAACGTTGGAGTTGCTGCGAAGATGCTGCGAGAGGCGGCATCAATGACGACCCAGGTTACCGGGGAAATCATCCCCAGCGAGAAGCCCGGCAGCATGGCAATGGCTGTCCGCCAGGCCGTTGGTGTGTGTGTTGGCATCGCTCCCTGGAATGCCCCGGTCATTCTCGGTACGCGCGCAATCGCCACGCCTTTGGCCTGCGGCAATACGGTGGTGCTCAAGGCATCCGAGATGTGCCCCCGAACCCATCGGATGATTGGCGAGGTGCTGAATGACGCAGGAATTCCTGCAGGTGTTGTGAATGTCATAACGAATGCTCCCGAGGATGCCGCCCGCGTCGTCGAAGCGCTTGTTCGGGCGCCGGAGGTGAAGAGGGTGAATTTCACCGGTTCGACGCGCGTCGGCCGGATCATCGCAAAGCTGTGCGCGGAGGAGCTCAAGCCTTGCTTGCTGGAACTTGGTGGCAAAGCACCATTCATTGTCCTCGACGATGCTGATGTCGAGAGCGCGGTCAACGGTGCGGCATTCGGGGCTTTCATGAACATGGGCCAGATATGCATGTCGACGGAGCGCATCATCGTCGTCGAAAGCATAGCTGACCAGTTTACGAAGGCGCTTGCTGAGAAGGCCGGTAAACTGCCTGCGGGTGACCCCAGCGGCCCGAATGTTCTCGGGGCATTGGTGAGTCTCGAGGCTGCGTTGAAGATGGACGCAATCATTGCGGACGCCTTGGACAAGGGCGCTCAGATCGTTGCCGGCGGCAGACGGAATGGCGCCGTGGTCGAAGCAACAGTCCTCGATCATGTCACCCCGGCGATGCGGATATATAGCGAGGAGTCCTTTGGACCCGTCAAACCGATCATCCGTGTGAAGGATGCGGAGGAAGCTGTCGCAATCGCAAACGACACTGAATATGGTCTTGCCGCTTCGCTTTATACGAACGATGTCACGGCCGGCTTGAGACTCGCGGCGCGGATAAAATCCGGCATTTGCCATATCAACGGACCGACAGTTGCCGATGAGCCGCAGATGCCTTTCGGGGGCGTCAAGGAATCAGGCTGGGGACGGTTCGGTGGCAAAGCCGCGATCTCGGAGTTCACCGACCTTCGGTGGATCACCATCGAAGATCCGAAGCAAGGCTATCCATTCTGATTGAACCAGACTGCATTCCACCTGTTTGCTCGGGCCGGCGCCTGGCCCGCATCGCGCAGGCTGTCGGACTATTTGCCGGCCGACCGGGACGGCTTGGCGGCCGAGACCTCGCTGAGCCGGACCCAAGCCACCCGCTATTGACGTTGTTTCGGTCGCAAAGGTGCCGCCGAGAACCGGAGAGGGAGATGAAAAAAGTCGTTGCAAATCCACAGGAAGCTCTGACCGAGATATTGTTCGATGGAATGACAATTATGGCCTGCGGCTTCGGTGTCTGCGGTATTCCCACCGTCCTTATCGAGGCAATCCGTCAATCGGGCGTGAAGGACCTCACAGTTATCTCGAACAATGCCGGCATCGACAATTTCGGACTGGGCATCCTGCTGGAAAGCCGTCAAATCCGAAAGATGATCTCCTCCTATGTCGGGGAGAACAAGCTGTTTGCCGCACAGTTCCTGTCTGGCGCACTCGAACTGGAATTTAACCCGCACGGAACATTAGCCGAACGGATTCGAGCAGGCGGTGCCGGAATTCCTGGGTTCTACACGAAGACAGGCGTTCGGACGGTCGTTGCTGAGGGCAAGGAAACGCGAATGTTCGGCGACGGCGAGTATATTTTTTGGGGACCAGCCTGACCGCGGACCTCGCTATCTTCCATGCGTTTAAAGGGGACACTGAGGGTAACCTCGTCTATCGAAAAACCGTGAGAAATTTCAATCCGGTGATGGCGATCGCGGCTAAAATGACCATTGCCCAGGTTGAGCACCTTGTGCCCGCGGGGATCATTGATCCTGACGGCGTCCATACATCCGGCATCTACGTACGGAGGATACTGCAGGTGCCGAATCCTGAAAAGCGGATCGAGCAACGGACGGTTCGGCCCAAACCACACCAGGCGCTTGCCTGAGATAGCGTGGTCCAGCGAACAGATGGCTGCGCGAGCCGCGCGTGAGCTAAAAAGGCGGCTTCTACGTGAATTTGATAATCTGTATACCCACTCGTGGCAAACTTCATACCCCAAGGCATGCAGGTGACGCTCCAGAGCGAGAACCGAATGCTTGGGATGGGGCCATTTCCCATCGACGGAGAAGAAGATGCCGATTTGATCAATGCCGGCAAGCAAACCATCACAGAGGCGCCGAACACCAGTTACTTTTCGTCAGCGGAGAGCTTTGCAATGATCCGGGGCGGTTATATCGACCCGTCCATTCTTGGCGCGATGCAAGTTTCCGAACAGGGCGATCTGGCCGATTGGATGATTCCGGGAAAGATGGTGAAAGGCATGGGTGGCGCCATGGATCTCGTTGCCGGCGTTGAGCGCGTGATCGTATCAATGGAACACCAGGCTGGTGGCGAGCCCAAGCTACTCGGTGAGTGCACGCTACCACTCACAGGGCGTCGGGTTGCCGATCTGGTTATCACTGATCTCGGCGTGTTCGAAATCGATCGAAAGGGTAAAACGGGGATGTGCCTGATCGAATTGGCACAAGATGTGTCCTTGGCCGAAATCCGATCGAAGACGCCCGCGTCGTTCGGCGTCCGCCTTACTCCAGAAAGTCCGTTTAGTCTGTTCGGTCGGAACTCGTGAAAAGCTCTACTCGGCACTACCGCAACACGCACCCAGGTCATGTTTTGGCCAAAGAGTTGAACGGTGCCGACTGTGAACGAGCCGACCGGCACGGAGATCCTTCGCTGCCTCGTCCGCGACAAATACAGGTCGCAAGTCGGAGGAGCGATCACGACAACTCACTTAAGCGCGACACGAGCCTCGTCACCGGCCTCAGACTTGGCTAGGGCCGATTGACGTTCATGACCGAGCGCTCCGCGTCTTGAGGTAGAGCCATGCGGACATTCGTCGCTGTGCGCATGGCTTCGGCCGGCTGTGTTAGCACAGTTTTATCTTTTCGATGCGAAGCTGTACCACGGACGAATGGGGGTATTCATGCTGTCGATCAGGAACGTTCTCACAACGGTGTTTTTGCTGTTCAGCCTGGCGCTGTGTATTCTTTGCGGCGGCGCGCTGAACGCTTCCTATTCCAGTTTCCGCACCTACAGCACCGTATCTGCCTACACGGCCGTCAACCGCGCCGTTTTCGATGTCCTTCTTGGTTACCGGCTGGAGCGTGGCCACAGCGTGACGGTTCTCGAAGCGACAATCGAGCAGGGACGCGCTCGGCTTCAGGATGTCCCTGTCGACCGGGCGATGGTCGATCAAGGCATGGCGGATCTTAGAAAGGTCGAAGCGGGCATACAATCCGCCGAACTGGCCGGTTCCTTGAAGAGGATCAATGATTTCTATAAGGAGAACGAGACGCTCCGCAAACGGGCCGACGCACAGTTTTCCACCGAACTCGCCCTGCGGGATCAGGCTGTAGGCAAGGCCTATACGAGCTTCGGCCAAGAATTCCTGAAGGAACTTGAAGCTGCCTCTGCCATCACGGAGAGTAATATCCGCTCGCTCGACAACATGCTTGTCGATCTGTTGCAGATCCGCGCCGGCGCATGGGCCACCCGCGCAGCCGTCGGTGCGGCTTCCATCGTTCTGAACAAGGCGGCTACCACTCAACAGCCTCTCGCTTCAGACGATCTTGTAACGTTGATGACGCAGAATGGCCGGTCCTTCGCGAATTGGGATCAAGTTCGCAATCTTGTCGATCATCCCACAACCGACCGATCGCTGAAGGACAGCTTCAACACGGCGGACAACACCTACTTCAAGGGCCCTCTATGGGACCTTCGCAACTCGATGCATGCGGATCTCTTCAACGGCCGCGGTGCAAAAGTCGCCCTGAAGGACTGGCTGCCTGCGAGCAGCAAGGGTCAGGCCAGCGTGGCGGACGTCGCCCTGGTTGCGATGAAACTCCTCGATGAGAAGGCCCAGGGTCTGGCTCAATCCGCTCTCATGGGTGTCGCACTATACTTGGCCATCCTTCTGGGCGCGATCGGCATGACGATCGTGGGAATGTTCATCGTCATCCGGCGCGTGGCCATCCCTATCACGCGCCTGACCGAATGCATGAATAGCCTTGCGCAGGGAAATCGCGACGTGATCGTTCCCGGCGGAAAAAGGACCGACGAGATCGGCGGCATGGCGCGATCGGTCGAGGTGTTCCGGCGAGCCGCCATCAGAAACTCGGAACTGGAAGCGGAAGCCATCGAGAACAACCGCAAAGCGGAGGCCGAACGTCTGGCAATCGAGGAACGCGCCGCGGCCGAAGCGGAAATCCGCCTCAACAAGGCCACCGGTGCGCTGGCCGCGGGGCTCAGAAAATTAGCCTCGGGCGATATGCTGTGCGAAATCAACGAGGAATTTGCGCCCCAGTTCGAAGCGCTGAGACAGGATTTCAACTCGTCCGTTGCTCAACTGAGGGAGGTGTTGCTGGCTGTTGCCGATTCGTCCGGCAACGTCCATGGAGGTTCCGGCGAAATCTCTAACGCATCAAGCGATCTTGCGAAGCGAACGGAAAGCCAGGCGGCTTCGCTGGAGGAAACGGCGGCCGCGCTGGAAGAGATTACAGTGAACGTCCAGACGACGTCCGTTCGCACTGCCGAGGCTCGCGATCTTGTCCAGGGCGCGCGGAAAAAGGCCGATCATTCGGGCGAAGTGGTTGGAAACGCCGTCGATGCCATGGGGCGGATCGAGCAGTCTTCGAGGCAGATCATCCAAATCATCAGCGTCATCGACGAGATCGCCTTTCAGACCAATCTCCTTGCCTTGAATGCCGGGGTAGAAGCTGCCCGGGCCGGGGAGGCGGGAAAGGGCTTCGCCGTCGTTGCGCAGGAGGTTCGTGAACTCGCTCAGCGTTCGGCGCGTGCAGCCAAGGAAATTAAGACGCTCATCACGAATTCCGAAATAGCCGTTTCGGAAGGCGTGAAACTTGTCGGCGACACGGGCAGAGGGCTTGCCGATATCGTTGATCTCATCCAAGCGATAAACCAGCATATGGACGCCATAAGCACTGCCGCGAGGGAACAGGCCTCAGGATTGAAGGAGGTCAACTCCGCCGTGAATCACATGGATCAGGCAACGCAGCAGAACGCAGCCATGGTCGAAGAGATGAACGCCGCAAGCCTCGGCCTTGCGCAAGAATCAGAGAAACTCACGCAGTTGCTTTCAACATTCCGCACCTCCGGGGGCTCTGCCGAAAGAACACGTCGGGCGGCGTAAGTTCTCGGCTACGATTGCGGGACCCCATACCGAGAACGCGAGCGTGATTTTGGTTCCGAAGCGCCGGGCCTTGTGGTTCCCGCTCCAAACCTATTGGACCGGTAGGAGTTCTGTGGGCCCTTAAATCGGGTAATCTCTTTTGATGGCCGAGCTCGCAAATCTAACACATTGCAGCTGAGCTAGTTTTGTTGTTCAGGTTTCAGGAATTTCGACCAGGCAGCGATCTCTCTATTTACCAGGTCCTGCATGTAATCGCCAGACCGGTGATCGTCGGGCGGCAGGCTTGCTCCGATCGTACCCAGCTTTTCACGGACATTGTTTTGCGCCAGAGAATTCTGCAGAGCCGCGTTTAAGGTTTTCACGACTGCCTCTGGGGTGCCGACTGGAACAAAAAGGCCCGTCCAAGTTTCCGTCAGAAACTCGGGCAGTCCTGCTTCGGCACTGGTGGGAGCATCCGGAAGGACGGGGGAACGCTTTTGTGCGGCAATCGCCAATATGCGAATGCTTCCTGCCTTTGCTATAGGTGCCGCCGAGGCCAACAGGTCGCATCCTCCGGCTATTCTTCCTCCAAGCACATCGGTGATCGTCTGCCCGAACCCCTTATACGCGATGAGGTTGGGCTCTACGCCAATGAGCTTGAACAACATCACACACGCGACGTGGGAAGCAGCTCCGATACCGCCATGTCCCATGGCCGGCGCGCCTTTCGCGCTTTTCGCGTGATCGATGAATTCCTCCAGGTTCTTTGCCGGGAAATCCTTGCCGACGTAGATGACGTTCGGGCTGGTAGAGACCAGCCCAAGATATTTGAGATCCTTGCGTGGATCGTACTGCAGCGATCGATTGATCGTCACCGCCGCCGCCAGCGTCCCCATGTGCCCGAGCCCAATCGTGTAGCCGTCCGGTTCGGCCTTTGCAACCCGCGCCGTCCCGATCGCTCCGCCCGCACCGCCAACGTTCTCGACGAGAACATTCTGGCCGAGATGCCTTGACATTGCTTCTGCGATCACGCGTCCCGTCGCGTCTGCCGCGCCCCCGGCATTGAAGGGTACCACCATAGTGATCGGCTTCTCCGGGAAGTTTTGAGCACTGACGGCGGTGCTGTTCGCAATGCAGCCCAGCATCGAGAACGCGGTAAAACACAACATCTTGGGCAATATTTTGCTATTCAGCGTGTTGAGCATAGTTTTCTCCTCTCCAAAACGTCACTTTCGCGTGCTCGGGTCATCAACGAATACGTGTGGGAAACCCGTAGAGATTGGCGGGATTTCTCCACATGATATCTTCGATCGTATGCGGCGAGCCGACGGCTTCAACAAATCGCTCCACAAGACCCGAACAAGATAACGGGCGCCACGGGAGGGGACATCCGGCCCGAAGTGGCTTTCATGCGGAGGGGGGTGTGGCCAGTCACTACCCCATACGCATCGGCTGGGACAGCGATCAATCAAGGCTGAAAGCCAGTCCGGATCTGGTTCGATATTCAACGGCCGATCCGGCCTTCTATAAGGCGACGACAGTTTCACCCAGATGTGTTCTGCTTCAAGAAGGCGCAGCAATGCCCTTCCCTTTTCATCTGATGGACGGGCCTGCCCGTAAAGACCATAATGATCGATGACTGTCGGAATGCAAATTCCGAGACAATCCGCCCCCTGATTCCGAAATGATCTCGCCCCTCCATTCCGAGAAATAGTCGCCCCCTTGTTCCGAGATGATGCCGCCCCCTTTGGCAGGGATGTGGTGTGGGAGTTCTGCCGGTGTGAAGTTCCTTCCGTCGATGTTGACGAGGAAGGAACGGGATGCCTGCGGAGAGACTGGAGATGCGGCGTGTCCGCGAGATACTGAGATATCGTTTCGAACAAGGACTGGGCCACAAATCGATTGCGGTTCGGGTCGGGGCAGCACCGTCGACGGTGCGCGAGACGCTGCGGCGGGCAACGGTTGCGGGTCTTTCGTGGCCGTTGGATGATGACGTGAGCGATGCCGTCCTGGAGGCGGCGCTTTACAAGGCGGCCGGGACGAAGACGGGTCATCGTCGCGCGCCGGAGCCGGACTGGGCGCAGGTCCATCGCGAGCTGAAGCGCAAGCACGTGACGCTGCAAATTCTCTGGGACGAATACATGAGCCGTTATCCCGACGGCTACCGCTACAGCCGGTATTGTGACCTCTATCGCGGCTGGGCGCTGAAGCTGCCGGTGACGATGCGGCAAGATCATGCTGCCGGCGACAAGCTGTTCGTCGATTATGCCGGCGACACGGTCACGGTCGTCGTTGATCGACTGTCGGGCAAGACGCGGCAGGCGCATTTGTTCGTGGCGGTCCTGGGAGCGTCCAGCCTTTCGTTTGCGCAGGCGCGCTGGACAGAGACACTACCCGATTGGATTGAATGCCATGTCCAGGCGCTGGAGTTTTTTGGTGGTGCGCCAGCCTTACTGGTTCCCGACAATGCCAAAGTGGCGATCATCAAGGCATGCCACTTTGATCCCCAGGTCAACAGGACCTATAGCGCAATGGCGGCGCACTATGGGAGCGCCGTCCTTCCGACGCGGCCGAGACGCCCTCGCGACAAGGCGAAAGTGGAGGCTGCGGTTCGTATTGTCGAGCGGTGGCTGCTGGGTCGCCTGCGCCATCGGACCTTCTACAGTCTGGCCGAGGTCAATGCGGCGATCGCCGACTTGCTTTGCGACCTCAACGATAAACGTGTCCTGCGCCGGGTTGGCGTTACCCGTCGTCAACTGTTCGAAGAGCTTGATCGTCCGGCTTTGCGGCCCTTGCCTGTCGAGCGCTATGTCTTTGCCGAATGGCGCGTCCGGCGTGCCGGGCTGGATTATCACGTCGAGATCGAACGGCATTATTATTCGGTTCCCTATCGCTTTGCCCGCGAGCAAGTAGAGGCGCGCATCACCGCCAATACGATCGAGATATTCCACAAGGGCGCGCGGATTGCCGCTCACCGCCGCTCGAGCGGTAACGGCAAGCACACGACCATCCCCGATCATATGCCCTCGGCGCATCGTCGGTTCGCCGACTGGACGATCGAACGCATTCGACGCGAAGCCTCAGCCATGGGGCCGGATGTCGACCTGTTGTGCGAGCGCATCCTTGCCGACCGGCCGCATCCCGAGCAGGGCTTTCGCGCCTGCCTTGGGATTATCCGCCTTAACAAGAGCTTCGGCCGCGACAGGGTCAATGCCGCTTGCGCCCGAGCGCTGGAGATCGGGGCCCGGACCTATGGTTCGGTGCGCTCCATCCTCGACAACGACCTCGACCGGACGGCGAGCTCGAATAGATCCGCCTCGCACGAACCGATCCACCACGAGAACATCCGCGGACCTCGCTATTACCACTAAGGAGAACGAAGAATGCTTGCTCATCCAACACTTGATCGACTGAACGCCATGGGCTTGGCCGGCATGGCCAAAGCCTTCGGCGAACTCGTCGCCAACGGCGAGGCCGAACATCTCTCGCATGCCGAATGGCTCGGATTGCTGCTCGAGCGGGAATGGAGTTCCCGTTACGACCGCAAACTTGCGGCGCGTCTCAGGTTCGCCAAGCTTCGTCATCAGGCGACCCCGGAAGATGTCGATTATCGCGCCGACCGCGGCCTCGACCGTGCGCTCTTCATGAAGCTGCTCGGGGGCGACTGGATCGGTGCTCACGACAATCTGGCCATATGCGGACCCTCGGGCGTCGGAAAGAGCTGGCTGGCTTGCGCTCTCGGTCACAAGGCTTGCCGTGACGATCGTTCCGTTCTCTATCAGCGGGTCCCACGACTCTTTGCCCAGCTCGCGCTCGCCCGCGGCGACGGCCGATACGCTCGTCTGCAACGCACCCTGGGTCATGTCCAGCTCCTGATATTGGACGACTGGGGCCTCGAGCCGCTCAACGAGCAAGCCCGTCACGATCTGCTGGAAATCCTCGAGGACCGCTACGGCCGTCGTTCGACGATCATCACCAGCCAACTCCCCATATCCGCCTGGCACGGTGTCATCGGTGAGCCAAGCATCGCAGACTGCCGCTATTATCGACGGGGTGGTGCATTATGTAACCATCATTGACCCGCGCCACGGCCTTGCGGGTCAGCGTCTTGAGCTGGTGTCAGTCCAATCCGGACGCGGGCTGGCATTTGTTGTTGTGCGATTACCTGACGGACGCCGCCGTTCCATTCGCCGGTCGGTCACCGACCTTGTAACCGCTTCGCCTGACGCGCGGAGCGAGTTGGAGTCGGCGCCTCGCATCAGCGTTCGAACCCTGCTCACATTGATGCGCCATTTAGACAGCATGGTAACCTCCCGTTCCAAGGAGGTGATTCGCGATGACCGTGCAATCGAATCCGTACCGGTATCGTGTAGCGTCTCAGTCCCTCGTAAAGCTTCTGACCCCCAATACGACACTCCCGCATCCGTGGCCCGATCTGCCGCCAGAAACGCAGAAACAAATCGCTCAAAAGTTTGCACCCCTGTTGATGCGGATGCGGTCGATCCGCTCGTCGGCAAAGGTGGATCGACATGCTGAGAGCGACGAATAGCCCGGACGAGCGTATCACTGCCGAGCATCGCGGCAAGCTCGCCTACATTTATGTCCGCCAGTCTTCTGTAAATCAGGTGCGGCATCATCAGGAAAGCACGCAGCTTCAGTATCGTCTCGTCGAGCGTGCCGTCGGCCTTGGCTGGCCACATGAACGCGTGCACGTCATAGATGACGATCTGGGCAAATCCGGTTCGGGCAGCGTTGAGCGAGAGGGCTTCAAGAAGTTGATCGCGGAGATCGGGCTGGGCAATGCTGGGCTTGTCATCAGCCTCGACGCCTCCCGGCTCGCCCGCAACAATCGTGATTGGCATCAACTCCTTGATCTGTGCGCATTGTTCGGCGTTATTATCGCCGACGGAGAACGGCTCTACGACCCTTGCGCTTACCACGACCGCCTGTTGCTCGGCCTATCTGGCATCATGAGCGAAGCGGAGCTGCACCAGATCAGGCAGCGCCTTCATCAGGGTGAGCGCCAGAAAGCGGCACGCGGCGAATTGCGGCTTTGCCTTCCTGCTGGATTGGCTCATGACCGCTCGGGCCAGATCACTCTCAATCCCGACGAGGAAGTGCAGGCAAGGCTCGACCTCGTCTTCGGCAAGTTCCGCGAATTAGGAAGCGCGCGGGCTGTGATGCGCTATCTGCGAAAGGAGAATTTGCCGCTACCAATACGCCCGCTGCGTGGTCCGGCGCCGCACGAAGTCGTGTGGCAAGAGGCCACCAACCCACGCGTGCTCAGCATTCTCCATAATCCCGGCTATGCTGGAGCCTATGTCTATGGTCGGCGGCGGCAAACTGGCGGGCGCATTCGTCAGGACGTGTATCGGCCGCGGACGGCCAAGGTGCCCATCGAAGACTGGGAGGTCTGTTTGCAAGCTGCCCATCCTGGTTACATCGGCTGGGAGGAGTTCATGGACAACCAACGACGACTGGAGAACAACATCAACCACTACGAAGCCGGCCATACGGGAGCGCCACGCAAGGGCGCCGCACTGCTGCAGGGCATCGCTGTTTGCGGGCGGTGCGGTCGGCGGATGAGTTTGCGCTATAGCGGCCCTGCAGGGAACTATCCCGTTTACACATGCCGTGCCGATCGCGGTCACGACGGAGGGCCGTTATGTCAGGAGGTACGCGCTCTGCCCGTCGACGCACGCATCGAAGGCATTCTACTCGAGGCTCTGGCCCCGGACAGGATCGCTATTGCCATCGCCGCACTGGGTCAGATCGAAGAGGAAGCACACCAGCTTGAGCGTCAATGGGCATTGCGGCGTGAACGGGCGCGCTACGAGGCGGAAAGAGCCCGACGCCAATACGACGCAGTCGAACCCGAGAACCGCCTGGTGGCCCGGTCGCTGGAGCGAGCATGGGAAGAGAAGCTACGTGCAGCCGAGGCCATCGAGCAGGACTATGAACGGTGGCGCTCCGACGAGCCCCTCGTCCTGAGCGAGGCAGATCGCGACGGGTTACTGGCGCTCGGGGAGAACCTGCCTGGCATTTGGCGTGCCCCATCGACCACGGCGGCCGAGCGAAAGAGCATCCTGCGCCTCATCATCTGCGAGGTCGTTCTCGACCAGAAACGGCTGCAAGGACAGGTCTGGATCAAGATCCTGTGGCAAACGGGAGCGACAAGCGAGCACTCTGTCCAAAGGCACGTTCATACCTATGGCGACTATATCGATGTCGATAAATTACGAGCGCGCGTGGCGGAGCTGAACGCTGCTGGCAAAATGGATAAGGAAATCGCCTCATCGCTAAACTCGGAAGGCTTTCTTGCGGCACGGAATTGCGCCTTCAAGGGTGAGAATGTCTGGCTCTTGCGCAGGCGTTGGGGCATTCCAACCGTCAAAATCAACGGCACGAGCTCCAATCCCGTCAGGTGGCCGGACGGAACCTACTCCGTTCAAGGGGCAGCCGCGGCCTTGGGCATCACACCACAGGTCATCTTCGATTATCTCGCCCGCGGATGGCTCAAGGGACACCAACACGCCAAGGGCCAGCCATGGCAGATCGAATTGACGCAGGACCAGATCGACATCCTGCGCGCTCGCGCTCAACGCAATAGACGATCGAGGAAACAGGCATCATGAAATCATTGGTGACGCCAAGATGACGACCGCTCTACTCGATCGTTTGACCCATCGTTGCCATATCCTGGAAACCGGGAACGACAGCTTCCGCTTCAAAGCCAGCTCGGCCGCAGCAGCACACAAGAGAGGAGAAAAAGCCAATCCCTTGACCAAAGCCTGATCAGAAAACCATATTCAGAGGTGGCTCACTTCTCGGTGGAAAAACCGGCTCAGTTCCGCGTGGAAACCAACAATAGGCGGTTTCAACGATATGACGGCGTTTTTCGGCAGCGTCGGCGCGCAGTGGCATGGCAAAACCTAAGTGATACAGATCAGTATCACTTGCGCAGAACCTGAGCATTGGTCAATGTGCGATCGCGAGGATTTCGCTCCTACCCACTTCCGCATGGGGAAAAACCGCGTATTCTGAAAGCCCGTAAGCAATCAAGACTTTCGGGGGTTCCATGGATATTTCGACCTTATTCGCGTTCGCAGCGGCCTTCTTCGTGTTTGCCGCCAGTCCCGGCCCGGACAATATGACGATCGTCGCTCGTACGATTTCACAAGGCGCGGCCTCTGGCATTGCCTACGGGGCAGGAACTGTCGTCGGCATCCTGCTTTTCCTGGCGCTGGCCGCGTTCGGCCTCTCGATCATTGCCGCCGAAATGGGGATCGTCATGGCAATCCTGCGCTATGTCGGCGCGGCCTGTCTGATCTGGATGGGCATCAAGCTTTGGACGGTCGAACCTACCGTGCCAGAGCTGCAACCTGTTTCCGAGCGGCGTGGACTACTGGCGGTCTTCGCGACCGGTATTGCCCTCAACCTCGGCAATCCGAAAATGCCGCTGTTCTACGTGGCGCTGCTACCGAACGTGGTCGGCTCGTCCCTGGCCCCCGGCGACATCGGGGCTCTGGCGGCTGTCATCCTCGCTGTCGAGATAGTTGTAATCGGAGGGCATGTTACCCTCGCCGGCAGAGCTCGCAAGCTTCTCCGGACGCCAACCGTAGTCCGCCGCGTGAACCGGACAGCCGGGGGAGTCATGGTAGGTGTTGGCGTTGCGGTTGTAGCGTCGAGGTAGACCGACAAATTGTCGCAAAAGTTGGTCGCAAAACTCAGACTTCTACGTCTGAGTTTTGCGACAGAAATTTCCCTTAAAATTCAGGGGCCGTCGATCTGTCGCAAATGTTCGGCAGACCGTCCCAAAACTCTGCGGATAGCTAATTATCTGTACCTGTTGGCGCGGGGCGCTATGGAACGCAAAATCTCATAATCTCGATCCCGAGAGAGGAATGCGAAGCGTTTCCCCGGTATGTCGGACTTTCTGAGTTCAAAATTGACGAATATCGGCCCCTCACGCCGGAACAGCGGCGATGAGGCCGGGAACGCCGACGAGAGTGATGGCTCTTCTAATATTATAGGCATCATAAAAGCACCGTGGCACATCCATTGCTTTATCGTTGGGAATGGATGCTCGACGCTTTCACGTCGCCGGTCGAGAACGTTAGGTCTCGCCGTCAAGCGTGCCGCCATGCGATCAAGGACGGCCTCGTTCTCAAGTCGGGAGACGCGGCGATAGGGGTTGTTCGTGCAGCGTGGCTTTAGGGCGCAGCCCTTGCAAGCGTCCCTGTTGCAATAGTCGAACTTCACGTTCTCGCGTGACTTGCTCTCGTAGCGTGGGTAGAGAACCTGCTCGGCCGGGCAGATATAGACATCCTTGTGCGGGTCGTAGCGGAACGCCTCCTTGGTGAAGAAGCCCTCGCGTGCGGCCGGTCCGCGGATCGGCTTGGGAATATAGGCACTGATGCCGGCCTTCTCACAAGCCTCGATGTCCTCGATCTTGAAGTAGCCGCGATCGGCCACCGCCTCTATTTTGTCAACGCCGAGCGTTTCCATGGCAGCTTCGACCGTCGTCGCCAACAAACCTATGTCGAGGACCTGGTTGCACACTTCCTGTTCGACGATCAGCTTGTGCTTCACATCCACGGCAAGCTGGATATTGTAGCCGACGCCGACCTTCGTCATGCGGGCCATGGCGCGAGCTTCCGGATCTGTCACCGAGATCTGGTCCTCGCCGGTTTTGTCTAGTTCATCCAGTAGCGCCTTATGGCGATCGCGCTTGCCTTTGATGGCCGCGATCTTCTCCGCAAGTTTGCCATCGCCGCGACCAGATCCATTGCCCAGCTTCTTTTCGTCGATGTCACTTTCATCGAGCCACTTCATGTAATCGAAAAGCTTCTCGTCGGCCTCGGTGATGAACTTGGTCACTGCGCCACGGGTGAAGTTGCGATCCTTGTTGTTGACCGCTTTGATCCTCGTGCCATCGACCGCCAGAAGTTCTTTTCCGAACAAGTCGAGCTGCGGCATAGGATGACGAATTCCCGGAAGACCTGCCGGAATGCGGACCAGTTGATCCTGCGGAAGGCGGCGATGCTGCGAAAATCCGGCTTCAGGTGGCGCAGAAGCCAAATCACCTCGATGTTGCGATGAGCCTCGGCCTCCAGCCTCCGGCTCGACCGCACCCTATTGAGATAGCCGTAGATGTATATTTTAAGCAAATCCGACGGATCGTATCCAGGACGGCCGGTGTCTTTCGCCGCCACCCGCACAAACCCGGCGGCAACAAGATCCAGCCCTTCAACGAACGCCTCGATGAAGCGAACCGGGTTATCGGGACCAATATAATCCTCAACTGCTTCCGGTAGAAGCAGCATCTGCGAGCGATCAACTCCTGATAAATGTGCCATGGCAAATTCTATCATGGCCCGCTACTCTGAGGAATCCCCGATGGCGGCCTTGGAGACAATTGCGTGTTTGAAGACCAGTCATTTAGCATCAAGGTTGATCAGATCGAATGCCACGTATTCGGTATCTTTCAGCTTTCCGAGACTGTCGAGGAAACAAGGAAGGCAAGTTGGGAAGCTCTTCTCATAAAGAACCCCGCCGCCTTCGACGGAGCTTTGCTACGTATGGCGGATCATCGAATTGATGACGGCAGGTTAATTGTCGCTGCAAATAGCACGTCGTTTTCTGCCTGTGTGGCAACACGTCATCCCGGATTTGGTGACAAGTATCCGCACGCGGCCCGAGCTGATCCGCTCGGAATGACTGCTGTTGTCTTGACAGCAGACGATTGTATCATCGTCACCAAGAGAAGCCTCATGGCGGATCAAAATCCTGGGGGGCTCTATTTTATCGGAGGATATGCCGAACCCTGTAAAGGCTCCGACACGGTCGATCTTTTCGAGGAAGCTGCTCGCGAGATCGCAGAGGAAATTGCTGTACTTGATCTTACCCGATCTGCATCGTTCGCAATTGGCCTCGCTTATGATCCCGTATTCTGCCACCCAGAACTATTCCTGTTGATGGTGAGCAAATCGACAGCCGCTGATGTTTTAGAAGGCGCTCAAAGTGCGCCAGATCGAAATGAGGCCGCTCAACTCCTTGCGTATCCAATGATCGACGTTCTTGATGAGGACGGGCCATTGGCAATGGCGCCTAAAACATGGAGCTTCATCAAAGCCAGAAATTTTCTTGCACAGCATTTACTGGCAAGTGATGCTATTTAGAGTTTTCGGACAGTCTGTAGGAGTTGTGTAAAACCATTCTTGCTGAAGCCGACACCTTCGCATCCAGCATTTTTTCAGGCGCTTGAGATCACGACCGACAATTAGCTGGACACCTCTAAAAACCTCCCCTTTTTTCGGGATTCGTGATTCACTTCGGCTGTGTGATTTGCAGGGAGCGGATGATGCGGGGACAGCCAGGGTTCTGGGATTTGGACGAACGTTACGAGCGGCTGAGTGCCGTTGGTGATCCTCTGGAAAAGCTCAACGCGATCATTCCCTGGCCTGTGTTCGAGAAGCCGCTCGCCAAGTCGCTGAAGCGATCTGATGGGTCGAAGGGCGGTCGCCCTGCTTTCCCGTCAGTGCTGATGTTCAAGATCCTGGTGTTGCAGGCGCTTTACAATCTCTCCGATGATCAGGCCGAGTTCGTTATCCAGGACCGATTGTCTGTCGGAGAAGGTGCCGGACGCCAAGACGATCTGGCTGTTCCGCGAAAGCCTGGTGCGCGCCGGTGCCATCGATAACCTGTTCGCACGCTTCGACAAGCACCTTTCACGTTCGGGCTATCTGGCCAAGGGCGGGCAGATCGTTGACGCGACGATCATCCAGGCTCCCAAGCAGCACAATAGCCAGGATGAGAAGGCCGCGATCAAGGCTGGTGAGGTCCCGGACGAGTGGAAGGACAAACCCGCCAAGCTCGCGCAGAAGGACCGCGACGCGCGCTGGACGGTGAAGTATTCCAAGGCCAAGCAACCGACGGAAACACCGACAACGGCCGCGACCAAGCAGCATGACATTGCCATCTCGATGTTCGGCTACAAAAATCATGCGGGGATTGATCGGGTGCACGGCTTCATCCGGGGGTGGACGGTAACGAGTGCGAGCGCCCATGACGGGGCCCAACTCCGCTATGTCGTGACAAAGGACAACACAGCCTCGACCGTCTGGGCCGATAGCGCCTATCGGTCGAAGACCAACGAGGAGTGGCTGGAAAAGAACGGACTGAAGTCGGACATTCACCAGAGGAAACCGAAGGGCCGCCCCATGCCCGAGGCTATGTCGCGGGCCAATGGCCACCGCTCGAAAGTTCGCTCCGCCGTCGAGCATGTCTTTGCCAGGCAGAAGGACAAGATGAAGCTCTTCATCCGCACCATTGGTATCAGCACGGCAAAGGTGAAGATCGGCGTGGCCAATATCGCCTACAACATGCTCCGCTATGTCTGCCTGACCGGAAAACCGCAGATGGCGTGATGCTCGTTGGCCGAAAGGCCGGAATGCAAGCCGCCAAGGCGGCAATTATCACCCAAAACTAACAGGTCGCTTGCCGAATTCACCGCCGAAATGGCTTTGTCAGCTCTTGCAACCGTCCCATGCCGGTAAATAGAGGTGTCCAGCTTATGAACAGGTCCGACCGGCAACATGTAAATGCGGCCAAAGGTATTATGCGTGACGACAGACGATGTGATTGTAAGCACCCAATCTACGATCGAAAGGCAGAGCGTCACGTCCAAGTGCCGATTGACCTCTGCACGCGTCGGAATGTCAGCGATACCAGCTTGACAGAGCGTTCTCCGACAAGCAGCCGAGGCCATTGGGAAGACTCCCGTCCACTGTCAGTCCTGTAAACTATCCAAGTCTCATAAGCCCATGCAATCCTAACCTAAAACCCTAATTGCGGGATCCTTCCGGTACTGATAGATCAGTACCTGTTGCTCAATAATCAGAGGAACTGTTTCCACTCAAATTCTTGGCTCAGATGACGATGTCGCCCAAAGCCTCAAACAACTTTCTGCCGCTCGGCAATCCGTGCGCGGACGCGATTGCTCGCTTCGAGTGGAGCGACACGCCCTTGGGCGACCTTGGCCAGTGGTCAAGCCTGCTTCGGAACATGACGTCCTACGTCCTTGGATCCGGTGTTCCCATGGTTTTGCTGTGGGGTGCCCAGGGCACAGTCATCTATAACGATGCCTATGCGAGTTTTGCGGGCTCCCGCCACCCGGGATCGCTCGGACAGACCTTAAGGAGGGCCTGGCCTGAACTGTTGGAGCTTGATCAGAACTTTCTGACAACCGTCCTCTCCGGCAAAACCCTTTCCTATCGCGATCAGCATCTCGTGGTCGAACGCAACAGCGCTCCTCACGATGTCTGGCTGAACATCGATGCCAGCTGCGTCCGGAATGACGACGGCGTACCCTGTGGTGCTGTGATCATCCTCAAGGACACGACTGCCCGGGTTCGTGTCGAGCAGAGACTTCAGATGGCCCAGAAAGCCGGGGGCATCGGCACATTCGAATGGTATCCCGATACGGGCCTGCTCGAGGTTTCCGACGAGTATCGGCGCATCTGGGGACTGTCACCCGACATCGAAGTGACCGATACGCTTTTGGTGAGCCTGCTTCATCCCGACGATCGTTCGAACACAGGACCGGCAAAGCTCGGCAGCGACAATCCGCTCGACTATGTCGAATACCGCAGGCTTTTCGAGACGTCCGGCGAGGTGAGATGGATCGCCCGCCAGGGGGAGGTGGTTTCAGGCTCCGGTGGGGCCAAGCGGTTTGTCGGCGCTGCGATGGACATTACGCCCCGAAAGGCGATCGAAGCATCTGTTCGCGACAGCGAGGCGAAGTGGCGAGAGCTGTTCGAGCAGATGCAGGAAGGGTTCTTCGTCGGTCGCGCTGTGCGTGATGCCGCCGGCCACATGCATGATTTCATATTTGAAGAGCTGAATCCAGCCTTTACCAAGCAGACGGGGATCCCCGCAGAGGACGCCATCGGTCATCAACTGGGCCACATCGTTCCGGACGTTCCCCGCGATCTGATCGATGGCTATGCCAGGGTGGTGGATACAGGTGTCGCGGAGATGCTGGAGGCCCACGTGCCATCGCTCGACCGGTGGTTCGAGGCGCGGGCGCGCGCGCTCGGCGGCGACCGATTTGCGGTGTTGTTCCTCGAAGTGTCCGAGCGCAAGCGCGCCGAACGTCTGGTGGCGGAAAGCGAAGCGCGGTTTCGGTCCCTGGCGCAATCGATGCCCAACCACGTCTGGACGTCGCCACCGGATGGGGCGCTCGATTGGTTCAACGATCGGGTCTATGCCTATAGTGGATCCGCTCAGGGTAGCCTTAACGGTGATGGCTGGGCAGCTATGGTTCATCCGAACGATATCCCTGCGGCCGCCGAAGCTTGGTCCAATGCCCGTGCGATGGAACAGCCTTACGAGGTCGAGTTCAGGCTGCGGCGCCATGACGGGGTCTATCGCTGGCATATCGCCCGCGCGGTTCCCATCAAAGCGAGCGATGGAAAGATCGATCGATGGATCGGCACCAATACCGACATCGACGATCAGAAGGCGGCGGAAACCGCCCTTGCTGAATTCGCGCTGACCCTGGAGCACCGTGTCGAAGCTGGAACTGCGGAGTTGGTGAAGGCGCAGGACGCTTTGCGCCAGGCCCAGAAGATGGAGACAATCGGCAATCTGACAGGTGGCGTCGCCCACGATTTCAACAACCTCCTACAAGTCATTGGCGGGAACTTGCAATTGCTGGCGAAGGATATCGCGGGAAATCACCGTGCTGAAACGCGCGTCGAGAACGCAATGGAGGGTGTGTCTCGCGGCTCGAAGCTTGCGTCGCAACTCCTGGCATTCGGCCGCCGGCAGCCATTGGCACCGAAGGTCGTAAGCCCCGCGCGTCTGATCCGAAACATGGACGAGATGCTGCGCCGCGCGCTTGGCGAATCCATCGAGATCGAGACTGTTATCGCCGGTGGTTTGTGGAACACGCTTATCGACAGCGCCAATCTCGAGAACGCCCTGCTGAACCTGGCGATCAACGCGCGCGATGCCATGGATGGGCAAGGCAAGCTGACGATCGAGGCGGGCAACGCCTTCCTTGACGATGGATATACGCGTTCTCATGTTGATGTGTCCGCCGGTCAATACGTGATGCTGGCCGTGACGGATACCGGCTCCGGCATGTCGGCGGAAGTCTTGGAAAAAGCGTTCGATCCGTTCTTCAGCACCAAGCCCGAAGGCAAGGGGACAGGTCTCGGCCTCTCGATGGTCTACGGATTTGTCAAACAATCCGGGGGACATATCAAGATTTATAGCGAGCTCGGCCAGGGTACCACCATCAAGCTCTATCTGCCCCGCTCTAGCCAGTCCGAGGACGTTCTTGTCAACATCGATATGGGTCCCATCGTAGGTGGGACGGAAACGATCCTGGTGGCGGAAGACGATAATGCCGTGCGCGAGACTGTCATGGCGACGCTGAGCGATCTCGGTTACCGCGTCCTTCAGGCGCCTGACGCGCAAAGTGCTCTTGCGATTATCGAAAGCGGTATGGCGATCGACCTCCTATTCACCGATGTGGTGATGCCAGGAAATCTCAAAAGCACGGAACTGGCGCGCAAAGCTGTCGAGAGGCTGCCGCAGCTCGGCGTTCTCTTTACGTCGGGCTATACCGAGAATTCTATCGTTCATGCCGGACGGCTGGATCCGGGCGTCGAACTGTTGAGCAAACCCTACACACGTGAGGCTTTGGCGCGAAAGTTGCGTGCCGTATTTGCGAACACGAAGCAACGTATGCTTACCGCCACGACGACACAACAATCCATTCCATCTGTCCCCGGTGATCCGCCGGTGCGATCCCTTGTGGTGCTGATTTGCGAGGATGATGCCCTGATCCGAATGAGCACGCGGGATATGCTGGAAGAGCTGGGTCATTCGGTTCTCGAAGCCGGCGACGCGAGAGAGGCTCTCGGCATTATCAATTCAAATCAGATTGATCTTTTGATGACCGATGTCGGCTTGCCAGATATGTCAGGGGTTGCACTGGTCGAGCGCGTGAGAACAATCGCACCCGATCTGCCTGTACTTTTTGCGACGGGACACGATCGGGTGGAAGGCACGGCGATGGGACCCATGACCAGGCTCGTTCGCAAGCCATTTGGATCAGACGATCTGTCCAAGGCTATCTTGGCGGTAGTCGGGGGAGTGAGCGAAGGATAGTCCAGGAAGCCGTATTTGTGCGACAATAATCCCTAGAGTCTGTCAGGTTTAATATGAACCATATCCTGCATGTCTGAGATAATTTGAGCATTCCTGTGGTGTGAAGAGCTTGAGCAGTTCGCCAATGCGCCTCCACGTTGTTTCGACGGTTCGCTCTTCGGCCTTTCTGACGAGCGTCTTGAGCTTTGCAAACATCATTTCGATGGGGTTGAGATCGGGGCTGTAGGGCGGCAGGAAAAAGAGATGGGCACCGACATCCCGGATCGCGTCACGGGCAGGCTTGCCTTTGTGGCTGCCCAGATTGTCCAGAATGATGACGTCGCCTGCCTTCAATGTGGGAACCAGGCATTGACGGATCCATGCGGTGAAGGCAAGGCCATTGATGGGGCCGTCGAGCACGAAGGGGGCAACGATGCCGTCGCGGCGCAGGCCAGCCAGAAAGGTCAGCGTCTTCCAATGACCATGAGGGACTTTTGCGATGAGAGGCTCTCCGCGCTGACACCAGCCGCAAGTGCGCGTCATGTTGGTCTTGACCCAGGTTTCGTCAATGAAGACAAGCCTGTCCGGGTCAAGCCGATGCTGATGGGTCTTCCACCGCGCTCGGAACCGGGCCACCTTCGGCCTGTCCTGCTCGCTTGCCACCAGTGTTTATGGAATGGCCCGCCCCTTTCCCCAGCGTCTGTTATGATGCTGGCGTGTGAAAGGAAGAAAGGAACGGACCAATGAACATAATGATTCTCGGAATTGATCTGGGCAAGAACTCCTGCAGCGCAGTTGGTGTCGACGCAACTGGTGCGGTGGTTACTCGCCGGACGATGCGTCGCGAGACGCTGATTGATTACGTAGCGAAGCTCCCGATTTGCGTGGTCGCAATGGAAGCATGCTGCGGTGCCCATCATCTGGGTCGCCTGTTTGCTAGACAAGGCCACGAGGTCCGGTTGATGTCGCCGGAGTACGTTCGCCCGTATATCAAAGCCCAGAAGAACGACGACCGGGATGCTGAGGGTATTGCCGAAGCTGCATCTCGACCAACCATGCGTTTTGTCGACCTTAAGAGCGAGGAGCAACTGGACATCCAGACGCTTCATCGGGCGCGTTCTCGCCTTGTGACTGAACGAACGAACCTCATCAATCAGCTTCGCGCGATCCTGTTGGAGCGTGGGGTAATCTTTCCGGTTGGGAGGCGAAAACTCGAGCTTGGCGTGGACAGCATGCTTGCAGGGAGCAATGAGGTCTTGTCGTCGCGACTGTGCCAGCTGGTTGGCGAGTTGCGTGCAGAATGGAAGGAACTCGACACAAAAATCGCAGCTCTGAATACCGAATTTATCCAGTTGGCTCGCGGTGATGCCGCTATGTGCAGGCTGACATCTATCCCTGGAATCGGTGTACTCAATGCGACGGCCCTGGTCGCTGCGGTGGGTGATGCGAGCAGCTTCGCCAAGGCTCGCGATCTGGGCGCTTGGCTCGGATTGGTCCCCAGACAGTACAGTACTGGCGGTAAACCCCGACTGCTTGGGATATCAAAACTAGGCAACACCTATCTGCGCACTCTACTTATTCATGGTGCTCGCGCGGCGTTACCGTCGCTTTCAACGAGTAACACGCCTCTCGGGCGATGGCTGAAGGCCATGATAGAGCGACGCGTACACCGTAACGCTGTGGTTGTAGCGCTGGCGAACAAGCTGGCACGAATGGCGTGGGCCGCCTTGCGCAAGGAAACAGCTTTTGACCGCAGTTACCCGGTAGCTGCGTAATCGGATTGGCTACGCACTATGAAACGCGCAGCCCAACGAAGTTTGCAGGAAGGATCGTGAAGATGGCCTGACAGTCGAACGGCGTTTGGAAAGCCCGGTTAAAAAAATGGCACTGGGTGCCGAAGTGTTTATTGGGGCTCTGAACGTGCGGATGTCCATCTTGGCCATGAGCTTACTCATGAGACCGTATACGTTGACGCAGACTGATCAGCAAATCGTAGAATGCTCTTGCAAGCGGGGCGGGCCATACGTTTTGAAGGTCTTGCCTTCTGCGCGCAGGAACCGCCAGACCGTGTCGTGGGACACGTTGATCCCTGAAGCCTTCAGGTCCGCCGACAGGGCACGCACCGTCCAGTCTGACTTGACCTGCAGCCGCTGACGCACTGCATCGGCCGCAGCCCCCCTCAGGGTTGGCTTGACATAGCCGCCGATCTTCGCTTGCAGCAAGCCTTTGCCCGAACGATTCAACTGTCCGATCCGCACAGCAGATGCCGCCGATATGCCAAACCGCTCCGCTGCGCGGACCGTCATGCCACCGTTCAACGCCCCCGCAATACGCGTTCGTAAATCCAAAGAAAGAGGTCTTGCCATCATCACCGGCCTCCACACCAGCAATGATCTTGAATCACAAAATCAACCACAGGGAATCTGGAGGGTTATTTGAGGTCGCATCGGACGGCGCGGCGAATTCGGGCGGCCTCATGTAAGCCGCATTGAACGAAGGCGCGGGTTGTTTGGCGCTATGGGGATTTAGCCGCGGCGGTGGATGGTGGTTGGCAGGATCGAGCCTTGCCGGAACGCGTCGACAGGTCTGGAAGGAGAGTCGTGCCGGTATTTGCGGTGTCTTTGATGCCCCTATCGGTTGGCTTGCATCGACCGAACTCTTGGTGCTGTTGCGTTTTACCTCGCGCAGGCACGATTGGCCAAAGCACTCGCCTCGCGGCCTGCGTGCCGTACGGTGATGTTCCCAGGCTTCAGAAACGGGCTCCAATGACGCGCCCAGCATAGATCGGCAGTCAGCGGTTAAAATTCCTCCCAGTTTGATTCTTTCGTGGCCAATGCCGCGTTACCGCGTGCGGCCGAGGACGAAACAGGTCTGCGGCTGGCTGGGGGTGAAGACCGGGGCAGGGGTCGCAGCGGACCACCGGTCGATGATGGCATCGATCTCGGTACATCATCGAACCTGAATTGCTCCAGCAGTTCGAACAGCGCGGCTGCCTCACGGGCCAGACTGTGGCTTGCGGCAGTTTGCTCTTCGACCATGGCCGCATTCTGCTGGGTCCCCTGATCGACGGTATTGACCGCCTGATTGATCTCTCCAAGGGCGGTAGATTGCTCGCGAGAGGCTTCGACGATCGCAACGACATTCGTGTTGATGTCGTGCACCTGAGTGGCTATCTCCTGCAAGGCGGAGCCCGCCTTCGTCACGAGAGAAACACCGTTTTGAACCTGCCCGCCCGAAGCAGTGATCAGCATCTTGATTTCCTTTGCCGCCGTCGCAGATCGCTGTGCTAATTCACGAACTTCCTGGGCGACGACTGCGAAACCCTTGCCGGCTTCACCGGCGCGGGCGGCCTCGACGCCGGCATTCAATGCCAGAAGATTGGTCTGGAAAGCGATCTCATCGATGACGCCGATGATGTTGGAGATTTCCCGCGACGAGTTTTCGATCTGATCCATGGCACCGATTGCGTCTCGAACGACCTGACCAGAGTGCTCCGCATGTTCGCGGGCGCGACTGACGAGCTGTCCGGCCTCTTCGGCGCGGCGGCTGGAGTCCTTCACAGTCGTCGTAATCTCTTCAAGTGCCGCAGCTGTTTCCTCGACAGAGGCTGCCTGCTGTTCCGTCCGTTTCGCCAGTTCATCGGCTGCGGTGCGAATCTCGCTCGAACCGGCCGCGATCGCACGTGCATTGTCAGCGACCGTCGCCATCGCTCGCTTCAGCTTTTCGGAGGCGGCATTGAAATCGGTTCGCAGGCGTTCCAGGGACGGGATGAATGGCTTTTCGATATTCTGTGACAAGTCGCCGTTGGCAAGATTGTCCAGGCAACCTGCAAGCTGGTCAACATTTTCGACGCGCCCGGTCACATCGGTCGCAAACTTCACCACCTTGAAGACATTGCCATTCATGTCGAAGATCGGATTATAGGAGGCCTGGATATAGACCTTGCGCCCGCCCTTGCCGATCCGCATGAACTCGTCCGCCACCAGTTCGCCTCCGGCAACCTTCATCCAGAAGTCCCGGTAGGCGGCCGAATTGACGTAGGAACTTTCGCAGAACATCGAATGGCGCTTGCCCTGGATCTCGGACAGGGCATAACCGAGGGTCGACAGGAAGTTTTCATTGGCTGTCAGCACGTCGCCGGCCGGAGTGAATTCGATGATCGCCTGTGCCCGGGACAGAGCCTCTAGCTTGCCGGCATCTTCGGCAGTCTTGAGCTTCTGAGCAGTGATGTCGGTGGCGATCTTGATCACCTTCACTGGCCTGCCACGGCGAATGACCGGATTATAGGAGGCCTCGATCCAGACTTCCTTGCCGCCTTTGCCGATGCGCTTATATTGCTGCTGATCATATTGACCGGCTGAGAGTTTGGCCCAGAATGCCTTGTAATCCGATGACCGCGCATAGCCCTGTTCAACAAACATGCTATGCTGCTTGCCGACGATTTCCGATAGCTCATAGCCGAGCGCGCGGCAGAAATTTTCATTGGCTGTCAATATCTTGCCTGAAAGATCGAACTCGATCATGGCTTGAGATTTTGATAGCGCAGAAAGAATTGCGACAGCATTGGCACCACGATTGAGAATATTCACGGGCGATCCTCCATGGAGACGTTCGTGGCTATACGTCGAGCCACAGTACGAATACTCGCACACTGATATTAATTCGGAATTAATTATAATCGTAACGGTTGCAGTCCAAATACGCGTAGAGATTCGCGAGTGACGGAGAGAAAATACCACAACCAGACCTTGATGAACGAGGGCGCATGGTCGCGCCCCCGCTTCGGGAATTCAATCGCTACATCAAACAGGGAATGTCCTGCATCGTAAACCTCAAGATCGACAAACCGGGCGGAGATACGCAATCGGTGCAATTTTCGATGACACCGGAACAGTGCAGAGAAATCGCCAACAATCTGATGATCTGCGCGCAGGTCATCGAGTTGGAAAGGCCGACTGCCCCGCAATGACGCCTCTCAGTGGATCGTGCCGCTGATAACCATTCTGGAAACGAAGGCCTTCAGCAGATCCGGGTCGAAATGCCCGGTTGAATGTATCATCGTGTCAATTGCCTCCGCCTGCGTCCAGGCCCGCTTGTATGGCCGCACAGTCGTCAATGCCTCATAGACATCGCAGATAGCGGCGATCCGGGCGACAAGCGGAATATCGTTTCCCGCCAATCCATGTGGATAGCCAGAACCGTCGAATTTCTCGTGGTGGGAAAGACATATCTCAAGGACGGCGTTTGAAACGTAGGGCTCTTTCTTCAACATTTCGTAGCCGCGTTGCGGATGAGTGCGGACTAGCGCCAGTTCATCGGCCGTGAGTTTGCCGGGCTTGCGCAACAGTTCCACCGGTAACACCATCTTTCCGAGATCGTGAACAAGCCCTCCAAGGCCGAGTAGGCGGATCTTCTCCTCGTTCAGTCCAAGGTTTCGGCCGAATGTGATCATCAACGCGCTGACGGCCAGCGAATGAAGAAAAGTCCCTTCATCCTTGTCCTTCAGCTTGGCAACGCCGATCAATGCACTTGTCGTCGACATGGCGTCGGACATGACCTTTTCGACGGCTAGACAGGCGGAATCGAATTGAAAGGCGTGATGAAGCTGCGCCTGGACGAGGACGTTTCGAACATAGGGTCGCGTCTCCTCAATAGCCCTTTGCGCCAAGGCAATTTGCTCGCCTGAGAAAAAGCTATGCAGATGGGCTTGAAAGGCGGCGGGGTTCAGCCCCTCGGGAGGGAACGCGGTATCGGTGTCGATGCCCTTCTGTGTGTCAATGACGACGCTGATAGCATGGCTTGCCATCATGCGATCGAGATCCAGCGAGGATTTAATCAGAAACCGCCCATGCGGTTTCGCAGGGTCGAGAGCTGTCCCTTCCAGCTCCTCGACAAACATTCCCACGCGGACCTGATGCAGCCTGATCCTCTTTCGCAACTAGCTCTCCCCAGAAGTCTCCCTTTACTGCCACGCGATAATGAGCATTCTTCCTACGATATGACTAATAGTCCATGGTGTGGAGTGGGGCAATCACCTGAGGCACCAACCCGGGCAGCGCTCGCAATCTACATGTGCGCCGAACCGGAACGCGGATTTCGATAGCCTGTGCAGGAGGCTGTTCAATCTGAATGAGCCACCGGAGCGCCCTGCCGGACCTGGAATTCCGATCGACGGTTCTGGATAGAGAGGCCTGACATAACTCGAACAGGAGGTGGCAATGCCCGAAATCCCTGCAAAGGGCTCTGCCGTGGCCAGAACGATGTCCATGCCATTGGTTTGGAGTGGGCAACTGAGACCCGAACCTCCTCCAGATACTCTTCCTATTGTCGGAGGAAGAGCTGGATGTCGGCGAACTGGCTATGCGGGTGGGCCTTGAGCGATCGGAGGTGTCGCGGCATCTATTAAAGCTCGCGCCATCGGCTGCGTTCGAGCGTGCCGATGTTTCCACGGTGTTCTCTATGTCTGTCATACGAGAAGGTGAAGTCCTGGGCATCTGCGCCCTTTTCGCCGGTGCTGTCGATCATCAGCCATTCCAGGTCAGCTTCGCGCGCCAGAACCCGAAAGCATCTGGTCAAGTACGCCCATCTCGATCCAGCGGTAATAGCGCCGTTTCACCGAGCGATAGTCCCCCAGCCGCGCCGGCAGGTCGCGCCAGCGTCCGCCCGAACGGCCATCCATAATAACGCATCAAGGAAATCCCGGTCGTCGGTGCGCGGACCACGACGACCTTTGGTCCCACTAGGCACAAAAGCCTTGATGCTCCTGATGTTATTAGCGACTTGCAACCAGCACGCCAGCGCCAATCATGAGCGCCCCAGCGCCACGGTTCAACACGCCGAGCTTCTTCGGATCGGTAAGAGCGGATTTTGCCCTCTGTCCCAGATACACGTGCCCACCTACGACCACGACCTCGATGAGCGCGATGATCGCCAGCAATTCCAGTGTGTCAGACACTGTTAGTGGCCGAATGCCGAGAACTCCCGGTAGGAGCGCGAGGTAGAAGATTGGCATCTTGGGGTTGGATATGTTCAAAAGAAACCCGGTTAAGAAGAGCCATACCAAGCCGCCGCGCATCACCCGGGGCTTAATGTCCGGTTTCGATCTCCACATCATAACGCCTGTGTAGATCAGATACATGGCACCCACATACTGAATGAATCGCAGCTTCTCGTTCATGTATTGGGCAATTGCATTGAAGCCAATTGCCGCGAAGATGACGAACAGAAAGATGCTGCAAACGACCCCAACACCATACGCAATTCCGTGCGCCGGGCCGTTGGAGACAGTTTTGGAAAAAATCGTAAGGTTGTCCGGGCCTGGGCTCGCGGCGAATACGAAGAAAGCCAAGCAAAACGTAAGAATTGTCTGAGTGTCCATTCGCTGCTCCTCTGTTCGCTAAATTCATCGAAATTAAAGTTGCCGCCATCGAAATAGTCAGTGCCGACTTTCTTGTGTCGTTCGGTAGGCGCATTGTACCCGAATTAGAGAAACATCGCCAACGCGTTGCGAATTTGAGGACCGTCGATATTGTCTGGGAGCAGTATATCAGAAGGGCGAGTGGCATCGGTGAGCGCACGAAATATTTGGTCGTGGATCCCAATCCCTTCCGGTATTCTAATCTTAGGACGGTCAATCATATAGTCCGGAATATCACCCCGGAATGCTTCGCGGAGTACGAACTTCTCAACGCCGGTCCTGACCTTCAAATCGAAGGGGAAAGCCATGGCGAACTCGATAAGCCATCGATCTAGGAATGGGAACCGGCACTGGATCGAGCTTGCCATACTGCTGCGATCGGTACGCTGAAGATCCGTACGGAAGAGATTATTCAGCCTGTAGGTCGAGAGAGCGTAGGGATCTTTGGCCGTTTTGAATAGACCATATCGCGCAAAAATCTCATCGCTTCCATCTCCCGACAGCGCAATCTTAAAGCCATTCGCCCGGACCCCGGCATAAACGGATGCCATTTGTTAGCATATCCGAGATGTCGACGGGCTCGAAGAACTCTCCGCTGAAGATTGAATTGCGAATGTTGCGTTTGTTCTGTCCACTTTGAAATTCCGTCACGATATGCGGAATGCCGCGCTCGGCGCAAAAACGCCGCGCATATTCCAGATCTGTGGAATTTTGAGTGCTGATCGGAAACGCTGTGACGTCCCGATGATATTTTGCGGCCAGATGGAGCACGATTGTGCCGTCGAGGCCGCCCGAGAAGATCAGTCAGTCTGGAATGTGATTTGGACACCTTTGGGAAGATCAAAACCTTAAATCGTCACTACGCCCTAAGGACAAATGCCGTTTTCGCGTGTCTCGCCGCCCACCGTTAATCAGTCTTCAAGCGATCTGATCCACCATAGTAAATCGTGCAAGTTGCTTTTGCCGGTCTTCCATAGTCCTGCGTTTTGATGATGGAGCTGATAGATATTGATGACCAGGGATTCCGCGCATGCAATACCGGTTGCTGTGTTATCCCCGTTGCGCAATCGGCCGCGCATCCAGAAATTGTCGCTTGTTGTTCGCCAGTGGCGGCGGTCGCTTGGGGCGAAAATCACCCTCGTGCTTCTGGTTGGTGTAATCTTTGCCTATGGCGTCGGAGCGATGCTTGGTCTGACAATGTTCGTGTCCGCCGCCCGTGAACAACGCGAGACCCAAGCGAAAATCAACATACAGATCGCCAGCGCCGCACTCCGTAGCGTCTATACTTACGTTTCAGCCACTGTCGATGCCAATGGCCGGATCGCCCGCATCGTCTCCTCCCAACCTGTCGGTGACGATGCGTCCGTTCTGTTGACAGGCTTCAGCCCCGTTGACGTACTGGCATCCATTTCAGCGCAGACCACGAACAATGCGTGGCTGTTCAGCTATGACAGCCAGACAAAGACGTTCCTTCCCATTGCCTCGTCATTCACCGGCACCGAAAACCCTGAAAACATTACCGTTACGGGAGACATTTTCTCGAAGCTGGCCGATGACCAACAGCTGACAACAGGCTTTGCCTCGATTGGCGGGACGATGCACTACGTCGGCTTGCTGCCTATATCCGACGGCGCCGGCCGACTGATGGGAGCGGTTGCCACGAGCATCGGCAGGGCAGACGAGCTTCGTCGCGCTCAGGAAGCTCTCATTCGTAATTCCCTTATCGTGTTTTTCGGCATTCTCTGCCTGACAGGCTTTACCGTGACCTCCATTGCGCGTCGCCTTTTTAAACCGTTCCCCCAGCTCGTCCACGCGACTTTGCGGGTAGCCCGCGAAGACACCGATATCGTGACGCCCTTTCAAAATCGCGCAGATGAGATCGGCGACCTTGCGGTTGCGATTGAAACCTTGCGGGAGGCGGTTGTGGAGCGCGCACGCCTGCGCGAGATCCGAGACATGGCGATACAAATGGAGCATATGGCTCACCACGACGCCCTAACCGGCCTGCCGAACCGCGCTTTGCTGATGAAACGTCTCGACGATGCTGTAGCAAGGTGTTCTGCCATGCAAGGCGGATCTAATATTCTTCTTCTCGATCTGGACCGGTTCAAAGCCGTCAACGACACGCTTGGCCATGGCGCTGGCGATGCGCTTTTGATTGAGACTGCAGACCGTATCCGGTCCTTGATCGAGGTCGATGACGTCGCGGCTCGTCTTGGCGGCGACGAGTTTGCGATAATTCAGCGGGTAAGGGCTAACTATCGCCCGGAAGCAGAAGCTCTTGCCAAGCAGTTGATCGAAAGTCTCTCGCAGCCGCTTGCGATCGGCAACCAACAGGTAAAAATCGGGACCAGCATCGGCATCGCCTCCATGCCTGTCCACGGGGTGTCCGCAGACCAGGTTCTGCAAAATGCCGACCTCGGGCTTTACCGCGCCAAGTCCAAAGGGCGCGGCACATTTGCCTTCTTCGAGGAGGGCATGGACATGGCTGTTCAAGGGCAGCATGCCTTAGCAATCGAACTTCGAACCGCGATACAAAAGCAGGAGTTCGAGCTGCACTTTCAGCCCATCGTCGACTTCAGCAGTGGGGCCACCTGTGCATTCGAGGCATTGATCCGCTGGCGCCATCCCAAGTTAGGGCTGGTTGCGCCGGACCGATTTATCTCCTTGGCGGAGGAGACGGGTTCCATAACCGAACTGGGAAATTGGGTTCTGCAAACTGCTTGTGCCGAGGCGATGAGGTGGGAGAAGCATATTAAGGTGGCAGTCAATATTTCCGCCCTCCAGTTGCGCGAGCCGGATTTCGCACCAGACGTCCTCAGGATGCTGAGCGTGTCCGGGTTGGAACCAGAGCGCTTGGAACTTGAAGTGACTGAAAGCCTCGTCCTGGAAGATGAAGTCAGTATAGCCGCATTGACTGCCTTGGCTAAGGCCGGAGTTTCCATCGTCCTCGACGATTTCGGGACAGGTTATGCATCGCTCATCTCGCTTCTGCGCGTGCCGTTCAAGAAATTAAAGATCGACCGCGCCTTCGTCTCCGGGTTGCCACACGACGCTCCGTCGGCGACAGTCGTCGCAGCGGTCATTGCCTTGACGCGGCAATTAGACATCACAGTGACTGCCGAAGGGGTGGAAAACGAGGCCCAGGCTGAAATCCTCAGGCTCTCCGGCTGCACGCAAGGGCAGGGATACCACTTCGGCCGACCGTCTCCTTCTGTCGTTCCCGGCATCCATAGCAGCGAAACACGTCCGGATTCGCGGTCAAAAATTTCATAGGAAAAAGCGAGGATTTTGCATGCGCAGCATTGGTACCGCACTGACCGCCCTGACACTTGCTTGCGTGGCAACTGCTAACGCGCTGGCTGGCGAAGCCACGCTCGACAAGATCGCAAGGAGCGGTGTCATTACTTTAGGCTATCGCCAGACCGAACCTCCGTTTTCGTACAAGACGCCGTCCGGAGACATCATCGGGTTCTCGATGGACCTTTGCCAGCATGTTGCGGCGGATATTGGCAAGCACCTCAAACGAGAAGATCTCAAATTAGAATATGTTCTTGCAACGCCGGCGACACGTTTCATCCTCGTCAAGAACGGGACGATCGATATCGAGTGCGCGGCAACCACCAACAATGCCGAACGGCGCAAAACAGTTGAATTTTCCTATCCTGACTTTCTGACCGCTACCCAGTTTGTGACGCGCCGAAGCGACAGCATCACGTCAATCGAGGATCTTACCGGTCGAACAGTGACGTCGGCGTCGGGTACGGTGAATATCGATCAACTCAATACTATCAACCGTGAGAAGAAGCTCAGCATAGCGGTGATAGCGACCAAGACCAATGAGGAGGCCTTCAATCTGGTCGTGTCCGAGCGGGCGCATGCTTTCGTGATGGACGGTATCCTACTTGCTGCCATGATCGCCCAGTCGGATGATCCGTCAAAATATTTGCTGTCCGAGGATATGCTGAGCAAGCCAGAGCCTTACGGCCTGATGCTTCGGAAAGACGACGAGGCGTTCAAAACGGTCGTCAACGACAGTCTGCGTAAACTGTTCATGAGCCCTGAGATGGATGCTATCTACGCGAAATGGTTCACATCACCGATCCCGCCGTCGGGCATGAACCTCAATCTTCCGATGTCTGGGGTCCTGAAGAAGGCTTATGCTGATCCAGTGGAGTATAAGGATTGACGTCTTTTCTACTTTGAGGGGGACATTGAATATGTTGAAGACGAGACGCCTGAGACTTCTGTTGGTATTCGTTCTGGTTGCTTTTACCGGAAAGGGGGCTTTTGCAGAAAATTCTCCGATACTCGATAGAATTCTGCAAACCGGGATCATCCGGATAGGATATTCGACAGATGACGCACCTTTCTCGTTTCTGGACGCGTCTGGTAAGCCGATCGGTTACTCGATCGATTTATGTTTGCGAATTGTCGACAGCTTGAGGCAAAAGTATACTCGGCCAGACCTGAAGATCGAATACGAGCCACGCTCAGCGGCGAACCGGTTTGCAAAGGTCATGGACGGGACGATTGATATCGAGTGTGTTTCGACCACGAACACCGCCGAACGTCGAAAGAGCGTGGCATTTTCCTATGCTCATTTTTTGACGGCGACCCAGTTCGTTTCTCTCAAGGCGAGTAACCTACATAGAATTGAAGATCTCGCTGGTCGAACGGTGACTTCGCCGGTGGCCACAAACAATATCGGTTATCTCAATAGCATCAACCGCAGCCGAAATCTCCACATCGCGGTTGTGCCAAGTAGCGACCAGCCGACCGCTTTTGCGATGGTGACCGAGGGGAGGGCATCGGCCTATGTCATGGATAGCATTCTGCTGGCAGTAACCATAGCAAACTCCGGAGCTCCGGAGAAATATAACCTTTCAGACGACTCTCTCATGGCTCCGGAACCCTACGGCCTGATGTTCAGGAAGGGCGACAATACTTTCAGGGAAGATGTCAACGCGGCATTGCGTCAGATTTTCCAAGGAGATGAAATCAAGGACACGTACGATCGCTGGTTCATGTCACCAATTCCACCCAACGGAATCAATCTCAATTTCCCGATGTCGTCGGCCCTGCGAACGATCCTGCATAACCCCGCCGATCAACAGTAATACCGGATTTCGCTGATCGCCACCTGGGGTCAGGACGTATTAATCTTTGAGTTGACTTCAAGGAGATGATTCAAGGTTGCAGGAGGATACTGCCTTGTCTCACTTGCTGATGATGACTTCGGAACAGATGCGCCGGATTGAGCCTTATTTCCCGTTGTCGCACGGGGTGCCGCGAGTAGCGATCGACGGGTTTTGAGCGGCACCCTGTTCGTGATCCGCAATGGCCTTCGATGGGGGGATGCCCCTGCAGACTATGGCCCGCACAAAACCATCTACAATCGCTTCATCCGGTGGATCCGGCCTGGTGTGTTCAATCGCATCCTTGCATAACTGGCAGCTCAAGGCGGGGAACCAGACAATCTGATGATCGATGCAACCCATCTTAAAGCGAATCGCACCGCTGCCAGTCTGCTTAAAAGGGGCTCTACCCCGATGTATCGGACGCAGCCGTGGCGGACTGATCACCAAGCTGCAAGTAGTCTGCGGCGGCCATGGCCGCCACGTCTGTTACATCTAAGCGAACGGCAGGCAAACAATCACAAAACCGCTGCAGCCGTAGTCCATGACTTTCCAAAAAACCCACACCTTGCTCGCCGATAGGGGGCCCAAAGTCATAAGGGATTTTAAGAGCGTCTTCTGGCCATGGAGTGTTATCTTCCAGCTGCTCAGACTTATCGCTCCGGGGTTTATGGCAGGTGATCGCGCGTGGCGGTCTTTTCCAGTTGACACCCACAATGGCATGCTCTTCACAGGAACGATCATTTCTAATCGCTTGCTGATCCCTTCCCGCCCACCCTGAAAACGAGAATCACCTATGAAGAAAAGCGCTGCGCCCGATCCGTCACGCCGAAACCTCGGTCTCGATCCCGGCGTTGCCCTTGGCCTTTTAGGCGCGATAATCTTCTTCCTAATCAGCGGGTTTGTTGCCAATTTCAACCTGCAGGCTTTGCGCGATGGCAATGAGAAGGTTGTCCAGACGCATGTCGCCATCGTCGCGCTGGACGAGCTGCTTTCTCATCTGCAGGATGCTGAAACCGGACAGCGGGGTTTCCTGCTGACCAATAACGAAAGTTATCTGGCACCCTACAATGCGGCGCTACGAGCAATCCCGACGCAACTCGATAAAATCGCGCAGTTAAGTGGGTCCAATATCGGACAGAGCCCGCGACTGACTGCGCTCCGGCAACATGTCGATGGCAAACTTTCCGAACTTAACGAGACGATCGAACTTCGCCGCACGGCAGGGCTGGAGGCGGCACTTGCCGTCGTCAACTCCGACCGCGGGAAGCTCGAGATGGATGCTATCCGCGCTCAAATCTCCGCCTTGGCGCAGGGACAAACAGAGGTTCGGGTGCAGCGGCTCGCCGAAATGAACGCTGCACAGCAGAGAGCACTTCTCAGTACGCTTCTAGCGGGGCTGCTCGGCATCGGACTAACAGTGGCGATTGGCTTGTTGATGCGCAGGGCCACTATGGCTCGGAGACGAGAAGAATGGCTTCAGTCCGGAGAAGTCGGCTTGTCCGGCGCTTTGTTGGGCGATCAACCGATGGAACAGCTCGGCAATAGCATCCTCGACTTCCTGACGCGCTATGTCGGCGCTGTCGCGGGAGCCGTATTCACCGGCGCCGGCGATCACTATCAGCGCGCTGCCGTCTACGGCATTCCGGATGACGCTAGCGTCCCGATGCGGTTCAAAGCCAGAGAAGGTCTTTTGGGGCAAGCTGCTGCTGAAGGTAGAGCAATGATGGTGGGCGAGGTGCCAGATGGCTATCTCGCCTTCGGCTCCGCTCTTGGACGGGATAAGCCGAAGCATCTGGTCATCCTGCCGGGACGCGTCGACGGCACTGTCAATTCCGTCATCGAGCTGGGCTTTCTGCGTCCGATCGACGAACGCATCGTCACGCTCCTGGAACGCGCTTCGGAAGCCGTCGCCATCGCCGTGCGGTCCGGAATTTATCGCAGTGAGCTTCAGAATCTGCTCGAAGAAACGCAACGTCAGTCGGAGGAGCTGCAGACCCAGAGCGAGGAGCTGCGCGTATCGAATGAAGAGCTGGAGGAGCAGGGCCGGGCGCTGAAGGAGTCGCAGGCGCGCCTTGAACAGCAACAGGTTGAACTTGAGCAGACAAATTCACAGCTCGAAGAGCAAGCCCAAGCGCTGGAGGTTCATAAGGATGATCTTGAACGGTCAAACGCTTCTGTTCAGCTCAAGGCGCGGGAGCTTGAGCAAGCAAGCCGATACAAGTCTGACTTCCTCGCCAACATGTCGCACGAACTGCGCACGCCGCTCAATTCCTCGCTGATCCTTGCGAAGCTGCTCGCCGACAACCCGAACGAAAATCTCACCGCCGAGCAGGTCAAGTTCGCACAGACGATCCAGTCTTCAGGCAACGATCTTCTGAACCTGATCAACGATATTCTCGATCTGTCCAAGATCGAAGCTGGCCATGTCGACATACGGCCCGAAGTGGTAACGGTCGAGCAACTGGCCGGCAACCTGCGGCAAGTCTTTCAACCCTTGGCAGCCGACAAGAAGCTTGATTTTTCGGTCGAGATTGGCCCCGATTGCCCCGCGACCATCGAGACCGATCAGCAGCGCCTCGAACAGGTGCTGAAGAACCTCCTTTCCAACGCCATCAAATTCACGGAAGCCGGCCGGGTAAGACTGTCGATCCGATCGGTTTCCGACGGTCAGGTTGCCTTCTCCGTGTCAGACACTGGCATTGGCATCGCCAAGGAGCAGCAGCGAAGCGTTTTCGAGGCGTTCCACCAGGCTGACGGCACGATCAGTCGAAAGTATGGGGGCACCGGTCTGGGACTGTCGATTTCCCGTGAGCTCGTGCGCCTCCTGGGCGGCTCTCTCGGACTGGAAAGCCAGCCGGGCGAGGGCAGTACCTTCACGCTCGCCATTCCGCCAGCCTACGATCCAGCCAAAGTCGCACCGCGCGACGCGCCCCCAAGCGCTGCCGTTGAGTCGGAGCGGCCGTCGTCGGAACTGGCCCGACCGGTAACCCCAAGACCAGCGTCGAAGGTCGAGGATGATCGTGATACATTGACCGACGCGAAACGCGTGCTTTTGGTCATCGAAGACGACGCATCATTTGCTGGCATCGTCCGTGATCTGTCTCGTGAGATGGGATTCCGCTCTCTGGTCGCTGGAACGGCCGAGGAAGCCTTGAACCTCGCCAAGGAATATATGCCGAGCGCGATCATCCTCGATGTCGGTCTACCGGATCAGTCCGGGCTTGCCGTCCTCGACCGGCTCAAGCACGATGTGCAGACGCGCCATATCCCAATTCACATTGTCTCGGGCAGCGATCATGCGGAGACCGCTCTGTCGCTTGGCGCAGTCGGATACGCCGTCAAGCCCGTCATGCGCGAGCAACTGGTCGAAGTGCTGGAGAAGCTCGAGTTCAAGCTGTCCCAGGGCGTACATCGGATCCTCATCGTCGAGGACGACCCGGTGCAGCGCGATGCCGTTGCAAGGTTGCTGAGTTCTGGCGATGTCGAGACTGTCACCGCCAGCACCGCCGCCGAATGCCTGGAACTGCTCAAGCAGCAGACCTTCGACTGCATGGTGCTGGATCTATCCTTGCCGGACGCCTCCGGCTATTCCCTGCTTGAAACGCTGAGCCGCGAGAGCGCCTACGCGTTTCCACCCGTTATCGTCTACACTGGACGCGACCTTTCGGCCGACGACGAACAACGTCTTCGCCGCTATTCAAAATCGATCATCATCAAGGGAGCAAAGTCGCCCGAGCGCCTGCTCGACGAGGTGAGCCTGTTCCTTCACAAGGTGATTTCCGAACTGCCGGACGAACAGCAGAAAATGATCCGCAAGGCCCAGAACAGGGATTCGCTTCTTGAAGGCCGCCGCGTTCTCGTCGTGGAAGATGACGTCCGCAATGTCTATGCCCTCACCAACATCCTTGAGCCCCGCGGTGTTGTCATTCAGATTGCGCGTAACGGCCAAGAGGCACTTGATGCTCTCCAGACCGCATCGTCGGCGGCAAGCGCGGCGATCGATCTTGTGCTCATGGACGTCATGATGCCCGTCATGGACGGCCTCACCGCCACGCGAGAGATTCGTAAAAATCCGGCATGGAAGAAGCTGCCAATCATCACGCTGACTGCCAAGGCCATGCCCGATGATCAACAGCGTTGCATCGATGCCGGCGCCAACGACTATATGGCAAAACCATTGGATGTCGAAAAACTATTGTCGCTCGTCCGTGTGTGGATGCCGAAATGAGCGAGACGCCCGCGCCGGAAAAGATCGAAGACATCGAGATCCGCCTCCTGCTGGAGGCCTTGTTCCTCAAATACCACTACGACTTCCGCAACTACGCGATGGCCTCGATAAAGCGACGCCTCAAGCAGGCTCGCCAACAGCTTGGGTTCGAGACCTTTTCGGCAATGCAGGAAAGTCTGCTCCACGATCCCGGTATGTTGCCGAAGCTCCTACGGTATCTTACCGTCCAGGTCAGCGAGATGTTTCGCGATCCGAGCTATTTCAAGGCGATCCGGGAGAAGGTGGTGCCGCATCTGCGAACCTATCCTTCGCTCAAGGTTTGGGTTGCCGGATGCAGCGAAGGTGAGGAGTTGTACTCGCTGGTTATCCTGTTTCGCGAGGAGGGCCTGGAAGACCGCACGCTGTTTTACGCAACCGATATCAATCAGGAGGCACTGCAGTCGGCCGAGGCAGGTATCTATGCTTTGGAGCGGGTTCAACTTTTTACCGAGAACCACCGAAAGTCCGGGGGGAAATCCTCTCTGTCCGATTACTACCAAGCCGCCTATGGCAGCGTGGTCTTCGACAGCACCCTGCGCCGCAACGTCCTGTTTTCGGATCACAGCCTCGTCACCGATGCTGTGTTTGCCGAGATGCAGCTGATCTCCTGCCGGAATGTCATGATCTACTTCGATCGTCCCTTGCAGGACCGAGCGCTTGGACTGTTCAAGGATTCTCTCGCTCGCAAGGGTTTCCTCGGCCTTGGCTCCAAGGAGAGTCTCCGCTTTTCGAACCAAGGTGGTTCTTTCTCGGACTTTGTGCGAGAGGAGAAAATCTATCAGAGGCGGGGTGAATGATGTCGGTAAATCCCGAAGCGATCGTAATCGGTGCGTCAGCCGGCGCTCTTGAGGCACTATCGGCGATTTTGCCGGTTCTGCCGCGAGACTTCCGATTACCGATCATTGTTGTCGTGCACGTTCCGCCGGACAAACGTAGCGTCATGGCCGAGCTTTTCCAGGCGAAGTGCCAACTTTCGGCGCGTGAGGCCGAGGACAAGGAGCCGCTCGCCGGCGGGACGATCTATTTCGCGCCGCCGGACTATCATCTACTGCTTGAAGCCGATAGGAGCCTTGCACTGTCTAGCGACGAGCCCGTCCTCTTCTCCCGCCCCTCGATCGACGTTCTATTTGAGAGCGCCGCGGACGCTTACGGGCCGGCCTTGATCGCAATCGTGCTCACGGGCGCCAACAGCGATGGCGCCAAGGGGTTGCAGGCTGTAGTAGACGCAGGGGGAGCGGCGCTTGTCCAGGATCCAGCGGATGCGTTCGCGTCCGCAATGCCCGAAGCTGCCATTCAATTGTGTCCGAGTGCCCGTGTCTTGTCGCTCGACGCGATCGCAGAATATTTAAGAGAGGTTTAAGACGAATATGGAGCCTGTGCCGTTTCTACTGGTCGATGACCTTGAGGAAAACCTCCTGTCACTGGAAGCGCTGCTTCGTCGCAATGATCTTCTTATTCTCAAGGCAAAATCGGGCGATCAGGCTTTGGAAATTCTGCTGCACAACGACGTCGCTCTGGCGCTCGTCGACGTGCAGATGCCGGGTCTCAATGGGTTCGAGCTTGCGGAGTTGATGCGCGGCAATGAGCGAACCCGACGCATCCCGATCATCTTCGTCACCGCAGGCACCACCGACGCGCATCGCCGCTTTCGCGGTTACGAGGCAGGTGCCGTCGATTTCATTCAGAAACCGATCGAACCGGATATTCTGCGCAGCAAGGTTGACGTTTTTTTTGAGCTCTATCGCCAGCGGCAACAGCTTGCAGCGCAACGCGACGAACTCGTAAAACATGCCCAAGCGCTGAAAGATGCCGCCGGCCACAAGGATATCCTGCTCCGCGAGATCAACCACCGCATCAAAAATCTCTTCAGCCTGGCTGCCGGGCTGATATCGCTGAGTGCCCGGCCTGCCACCAGTGTTGCCGAGCTTGAAACCGATCTTCGGTCTCGTATGCATGCGCTGGCACGAGCCCATGAACTGACATTACCCGACTTTGAGACAGGCAACGATGGTGGCCAGATCGCGACCACGGTCACCGCACTGCTGAAAGCGATCGTGGCGCCGCATGATCACGCAGAGGGTTCTCGCATAACGATCACCGGTTCGGACGCGCCATTGACAGGCACCGCCCTCACATCGCTTGCACTACTTTTGCACGAACTGACCACCAATGCCGCCAAGTACGGTGCACTATCGACATCCGAGGGACGCCTGACCATCGATGTTACTGCGGCCGAAGAACTTCTGCATTTGAGGTGGGACGAGAGAGGCTCTCCGCCACCGCCCGAAGTATCGACAAGGGCAGGCTTCGGAACGACCTTGGAAAAAGCTGCCTTGCAAGGATTGAACGGCGCGATCTCCAGGGATTGGACGAGTGAAGGCCTATCGCTGACGCTCGAAATTCCGTTGGAAAGTTTGGTCAAGACCTGACGTCGTGGGAGCCGTGTGCCCTTGGAATGTCAAATTGGAACGCGAACTCATCTGCCTTATCTCTTGAACGGGAGCCGACCGCGGTGCCTCCCATGGTCGCCGAGTTTAGATTCTGGGTGGACATCTCTGCAGCCAGCCTGCCGCCAGTATGAACCATCTGTACTGCCCCTCCATTCGATCTCTCATGCTTCGCTATCTCAGTGGGCCGACAGACAGCGCCATCGCCCCCCTGTATTCAATTAGCGTGATGTCGGAGTGATTTCCTGCTGTGGCGGCAGGCTAGATCTGCAGCCTTCGACATCGGTAAGCAGCAGTCGTGCCTGCGTGCCCCAGCCGCCGATAAGAATATCTTGCTTGCCGTCGCCGTCAAGGTCACCGTGCCAGCGCTCCAGCTTCGCCAGACGGTAATCCCCGGAACCACGTCGGCCGACACGTCGATAAACTTGCCCGTTCCATCATTCTGCCACGCCCGAGGCTGCAGAGGAACAAATTTAGGGACCTGGATCGCGCCAACGAGAAGATCCGGTGCGCCATCATCGTTCCGATCGAGAATAGTTCCTGCCCAGCTTGAAAGTGTGTTCTTCGGCAATCGGGCATTGGTCTCGTCCTGAAGCGCCCGTTGCCATCGTTAATGAAAAGACGTGTCTACGGATCCTAGTCCCAACCCATGTTATTGCTGGTGATGTTGGAAAAACAGGATGTCCGGGTGACCGCCTTGTTCACGTCCGCGACTTTCACACCGCGTGTTTCCATGCGGAGATATATCGACCACTGATTGTCTCGAAAAAAGCGTCGTCACTTCCGATCGAGAAGGGCAGCATCAAGCGATGACGCCGCTGGCATTGACGTTTGAGCGCCATGCTTCAGGCAAGCGAGGGAGCCGGCCGCCGCTGCACGTCGTAGTGCTTGCGGGAATGATTTTCCCTGATCTAGACTGGCTGCCAGGTAGCCGCAGAAGGTATCGCCGGCGCCGACCGTATCGACGGGCTCTATCGTCAGGCCTTCGGCGGATAGGATCTCGTTCCGGCGAATAGCAACGACCCCAGCCGCTCCAAGCGTGACGACAATCGTCTGTCCGGAATGCCCATAGAGTGCTTTGAGTGCGGACATGGATGCGGCCCGATCCTCAATCGTTTGTCCGGTCAGCAATCCGAACTCGCTCTCATTGGCGACGACGATATCGGCCAGCATTGCGAGCCGTGCCGTCTCGGCCGTGAAGGGGGCGATGTTCAGCATGGTGACGATGCCCTTTTCCCGGCTTGCCATGAGCGCTGTTTCAGCGCTGTCCGCCGATATTTCCATCTGGAGAAGGAGAATGTCCCCAGACTTCATCGAAGCGACCAATGAGCGCGCCATGTCCGGCGTTACCAGCGCGTTGGCGCCCGGCACTACCGTGATCATGTTCTGCCCCGACGCGTCGACGAGGATGATCGCCGTGCCGGTCGCAGCCGGCTGGGTCTGGACCCCGGAAAGGTCGACCGATGCAGCATTCAATTCGGCAAGTGCTGCGGCCGCGAATACATCGTCGCCGACCGCTCCGACCATCTTGACCGCACTGCCGGCAAGTCGGGCTGCAAGCGCCTGATTGGCGCCTTTGCCCCCTGACGTTGTCGCGAATGACTGTCCCGCCACGGTTTCGCCGGGGCCGGGTATGCGCTCTGTCCTGGCAACCAAATCCATGTTGATGGACCCCAATACGCATATCATCGTCTTCTCTCCTTCCTTCCTCGGTTGCCGCTACGACGCCGACCTTCCGAGCTTGATTTCGGAGCCACGCCAAGACACCGCTTGACGGAGGCGTTGCTGTGGCTATATGAGTGGTCATACCACGGTATGGACAATTAAATGACCGACAGCAAGACTATTCGTCGTGAACCGCAAGAGGCAGGGGCCCACAATCGAGTGGCAGCGTTTCTGCGAGACCAGTTGTTGTCGGGTGAACTGAAGGCGGGGGACTGTCTTTTGCCCGAGCGAGAGCTGGCAGCTCACCTGAATGTCAGTCGCCCCGTTCTTCGCGAGGCGTTGCGAGCCTTGTCAATGATTGGTGCCGTCGAGATCAGGCACGGGGTCGGCACGATCGTCCGGCGTCCCGATGCCACCGCGCTAGGTGATGTCTTCAGCTTCATGCTCGCCCACGGCTCGAACGTGACTGGCGACATCATGGAGGCGAGAAAGGCGATCGAGCATCACGCCGTGCGGCTTGCCTGCCAGCGAGCCACCGAGCAGGATTTCGCCAATGTCACAAATGCACTTCGACATATCGTCGCTACGATCGATAATCCGGAAGCTGGCGGCATCGCCGACTTCCAGTTTCACGAGGCGATCGTCAGCGCGTCCCATTCACCGACGCTCGTCACGATCTATGCGTCGATTTCCCAGCTGATGATGCGCTCCCACCTGGAGCGCCGCGAGAAGATCATCCGGGTCGAAGGAATAGAAGAGTTCCTGATCGATCACCATCGCCTGATCCTGGAGGCGCTTGCGGCCCGCGATCGCGTCCGGGCCGATGATCTGCTCCACCAGCATTTCGAAATCGGCGCCGATTTCCGGCGCCGTGCCAACCTGCACGACATTTCCATAGGAACCGGCGTTTCGGCCTAGTTTCCATTCAATCAAACGGGAGGATAATCATGAATATTGTCATCGGCAGCGATCACGCGGGTTTTCCGCTGAAGGCGGATGTCATCGCGGTGCTCGAAGAACTCGGCCATGTCGTAGAAGACATCGGCAGCTTCACGCAGGAGCCCGTCGATTTCCCGGATATTGCAGGCCTTCTCTGCAAGAAGGTCCGCGACGGAGCAGCCGAACGTGGCATCCTGGTTTGCGGCACCGGCGTTGGCGCCGCGATTGCGGCCAACAAGGTCAACGGCATTCGCGCGGCCGTCTGCCACGACGTGCATTCGGCCCATCAGAGCGTCGAGCATGACGATGTCAACGTCATGTGCATTGGCGCCAAGATCGTCGGCCCCTGGCTCGCTCGTGATCTCGTCGTCGCCTATCTCGAGGCGGAATTCGACCGCAACGAGGATTTTGTCCGTCGCGTCGAAAAGCTCACTGCCATGGAGCAGGCCAACTGACCGACACTGGCTCGTGACGCAGGGAGAGAGCGACATGACGAATCAAGATCTACCCAAACTGGCATTTATCGGACTGGGCGTGATGGGCCGCGAAATGGCGCTTCATCTTGCCGGCGCTGGTTATCCGCTGAGCGTGTTCGATATATCGTCCGCTGCGGCCGATGCTGTCGTGGCAAAGGGCGCGACACGCTGCGAGAGCGTGGCTGTGGCCGTCAAGGATGCCGAGATCGCCATCTCGATGTTGCCCAACACACCGCAGGTCGATGATGTCGTCAACCGCGACGGCGTGCTGGCCAACATGAAGAGCGGCAGCATCTTCATTGACATGAGCACGATCTCGCCGGAAGCCACCCGGGCGATGGGGGCGGCCCTTGCTGGACAGGGCATCACAATGCTTGATGCACCGGTGTCCGGCGGCCCGATTGGTGCCAAGAATGCGGCGCTTTCGATCATGGTGGGCGGCGACCGCGCGGCATTCGACCGTGCCGAGCCCGTGCTGCGGGTGATGGGAACGACGATCAGCCATGTCGGTGCGCCGGGTGCAGGTCAAACGGTCAAGCTGTGCAACCAGCTTGTCTGCGCGATCAACATTCAGGCCGTCTGCGAGGCGCTTGCCCTCGGCCGGGCAAGCGGCGTCGACCTGTCGCAGATGCGGGACGTGCTGCTCGGCGGCTCGGCCTCGTCGTGGATGCTCGAAAAGCTCGGCCCCGCGATGATCGCAGGCGATGCCGGCGCCGGCTTCCGCATCGACCTGATGCTCAAGGACCTTCGCCTCGTGCTCGAAATGGCCGGACAGAACGATGTCGCGCTGCCTGGCACTTCACTCGTCACCGCACAATATGTGGAGGCCCGTGCTCACGGTGAGGGCTCGAATGGCAACCAGGCGCTGTTCCGGGTCTATGACCGGATGACGGGGCAGGACGCATCGCGCCTTCCGGTCATGGAAAATCAGTCATGACCCTCGATTTTTCTGTCGTCCTTCTCCGGTGGCAGATGCTGATCGACGGGATGGCGCTGACGGCTCAGCTCGCTCTGATCACGACGATCACCGGGTTCCTGATCGGCACGGCCTGCGCTATCGCGCGCCGGTCGGGCGGACCCGTGCTCCAGTGGGTCGCGGCAACCTATGTCGAGAGCTTCCGAAACACGCCGTTTCTGGTTCAGATCTTCGTGATCTACTTTGGCCTTTCGAGCCTGGGCTTCTCGTTCAGCGCGCTTGTGGTCGCGGTGATCGCGCTGACCGTCAATGTCGGCGCCTATACGGCCGAGATCATGCGGGCGGGTTTCGATTCGATCCAGAAGGGACAGTGGGAAGCCGGCGAATGCCTCGGGCTTTCGCCGGTGCAACTCTACTGGCATGTGGGACTGCGTCCCGCCATGGAGCGGGTCTATCCGGCTCTCACCAGCCAGTTCATCCTGCTGATGCTTGCCTCGTCGGTCACCTCGCAGATCTCAGCCGAGGAACTGACGGCGGCGGCGAATTTCATCCAGTCAGAAACGTACCGGCCTTTCGAAGCCTATATCGTTGTGGCGGTTCTCTATCTTTTTCTGTCGCTGGTCATGCGGGCCGTCTTCTGGGCGCTTGGCATGCTCATGTTCCCGCGCCGTCGCCGGCTCGGCACGCCGCTGTGAGGAGGGAACGATGACCACGGCATTCAATATCAACCATCTGCAGTTTCTGGTGACCGGAGCCTTCTGGACGCTTGTGCTGAGCGTCATGGCCTTCGTCGGTGGCGGACTGTTCGGCTTTCTTGTGGCTTTGGGCAGAATTACGCCGTCACGCACGGTTCGCATCTTCACTGGCGCCTATGTCCAACTGATCCAGGGCACGCCACTACTCGTGATCATGTTCATCATCTACTTCGGCCTGCCGACGCTCGGTTTCTCCATCACGCCGCTATTTGCCGCTGGCCTGTCTCTGACGATCTATGTCAGCGCCTATCTGGGCGAGATCTGGCGAGGTTGTCTGGAATCCGTGCCCAAGGCGCAGTGGGAAGCGGCGGAATGCCTGGCGCTGTCGAAGATGCAACGCATGTTCAAGGTCATCCTGCCACAGGCGGTAAGGATCGCGACCCCACCGACGGTCGGTTTCAGCGTCCAGATCGTCAAGAATACATCGCTCGCGTCAGTCGTCGGTTTTGTCGAGCTGACGCGCGCCGGGCAGCTCATCAACAATTCCATCTTCGAGCCCTTCCTCATCTATCTCGTCGTTGCAGCCCTCTACTTTTGCCTCTGCTTTCCGCTGTCGGCATTCAGTCAGAAGCTCGAGCGGCGGGGTCCGAGAATGCGGACGACGGTTAAGCCAGCGACACAAAGCTGAAGAGTTTGAGGGAGGCAGAGCATGCCAATGATTGCACTGAATGACGTGAGGAAGAGCTTTGGCGCGATCACCGTGCTCAAGGGTGTAACATTTTCCGTGGACAAGGGGCAGGTTGCAGCACTCATCGGTGCCAGCGGCTCAGGTAAGAGCACGGCTCTGCGCTGCATCGATCGGCTGGAGGTGATCGACAGCGGTGAGATCACGGTGGCGGACCACAGGGTTCACGATCCGAACCTCAATCTGAGAAAGCTCAGGCTCGACGTCGGCATCGTGTTCCAGAGCTACAATCTGTTTCCGCACCTCACGATCGAGGAGAACATCTTGCTCGCGCCGTGCTCGGTCAAGAAATTGCCGAAGACACAGGCCCATGAGCTGGCTCTTGCTGCACTTGAGAGGGTGGGCCTATCCGACAAGGCCGACAATTATCCCGAACAGCTGTCCGGTGGACAGCAGCAGCGAGCCGCTATCGCCAGATCGCTGGCGATGGAACCGAAGGTCATGCTGTTCGACGAGGTGACGTCGGCGCTCGATCCCAAGCTGACCGGCGAGGTGTTGCGCGTCATCGAGAAGCTCGCCGAAAGCGGCATGACCATGATCATGGTCACCCATGAAATGAACTTCGCACGCAAGGTGGCGGACCGCGTCATCTTCATGCATCGCGGCCTTGTCCACGAGGAAGGCGATGCCGGGATGCTAAGTGCTCCGCAAACATCGGAGCTGCAGGAGTTCCTGAGCCACGATCTGTAATTTTCATCAAACCGGAGGAATAAAGATGAAATTTCTGAAAACGCTTGCACTGGTTGGTACAGTAGGTGCTGTTCTAGCAAGCCAGTCGCTGCCGGCATCCGCCGACACCTTTGCCGACATCCTGGCCGCAAAGAAGATCCGCATCGCAACCGATCTTGCCATCCCGCCGTCTGGCATGCTGGACGCGAACCTCAAGCCCGTCGGTTCCGACGTGGAGACGGCCCAGCAGCTGGCCAAGGATTGGGGTGTCGAGGTCGAGTTCGTCCAGACGACGGGCGCGACCCGTATTCCGAACCTGCAGACCAACAAGGCGGATATCGTCATCTCCACCCTGTCTGTCACCCCGGAACGCGCCCAGGTGATCGATTTCTCGAAGCCCTATGCTGGCCTCCAGTCCGTCATCGCCGCGCCGGCGGCCTCGCCGATCAAGGATTGGGCCGATCTCAAGGGGCAGGCCATCACTGTGACCCGCGGCACGACCCAGGATACCGAGCTGACCAAGATGGCGGCCGAGCATGGCTTCACGGTGACGCGTTACGACGACGATGCGACGATGGTGACAGCCGCCGTATCCGGCCAGGCCAAGTTGATCGCGACCTCCGCCACGCTGGTCAAGCAGGTTCATGACAAGAACCCGACGCTGGCCTTTGAGCCGAAGATCACCATTCGCGTGCTGAACCTCGCGATTGGCGTTCGCAAGAACGAACCAGAACTGTTGGCGAAATTGAACGAATGGGTAGCTTCAAACCTTCAGAACGGGAAGCTCAACGAGATCTATCAGAAGTATCACGGCACGCCAATCCCGGCGGAGATCGTCAACCCAAAGTGACAGCGACCAAGTCGCTAGCGACTGCGGTGGTTGGGTCTGGAGGAGTGATTTTGCCACCGTGAATTCCGAATGGACCCGGAAGCCTTGCCATTGCGCAAGGCTTCCGAGGTTAAATTCCTAAAGCCGTCAACAAGAGAAAAAGTGGAGGAGAACGCATGGCAATCCGAAAGACTTTGGCCATAATTGGCATTTTAGGAGCAATGGCTGTGACAGTCGCGGCCAAAGCGGCAGCAGACAGTTTCAGCGACATCAAAACGGCTGGCAAGATCCGCGTGGCGATTGATCTTGCCAGCCCACCGAACGGGATGCTCGATGCAGGTCTCAAACCTGTCGGCTCGGATGTCGAAACTGCCGAACTGCTTGCGAGAGACTGGGGTGTTCAGCTGGAACTTATCCAGACGACCGGCGCGACACGCATCCCGAACCTGCAGACCAACAAGGCAGATGTCGTCATCTCGACCCTGGCAGTGACTCCGGAGCGTAAGCAGGTCATCGCGTTTTCGAAGCCCTATTCCGGCCAGTTGTCTATGGTCGCTGCACCCGCTTCGCTGCAGATCAGGGATTGGACGGATCTGAGAGGCAAGGTCGTTACCGTGTGCCGTGGAACGACGCAGGATACGGACATGACGAAGCGGGCAACGGAGTTCGGTTACACGATCGCCCGCTATGATGATGAAGGCGCGATGGTGACAGCAGCTGTGTCGGGGCAGGCGACGATTGTCGCCTCCTCAGAAGCGCTGATCAAACAGATTGCGGTAAAGAGCAAAGGAAATCCGTTCGAGCCGAAATTTACGATCCGCGTCTTCGACCTTGCCATCGGTGTCCGGAAAAACGAGCCTGAGTTGCTCGCAGCACTCGATCAATGGGTTGCCGACAATCTGAAGAACGGTAAACTCAACGATATATACCAGCGCCACCATGGCCATGCTCTGCCGAAGGAAGTCGTGGAGCGAAAGTAAGATCTCTTGATGCGCCAACCGCCAATACGGTGGAGACAGAAATAGCCGGTCGACTAATTTTCAAAGCCGCCGCCGATATTGCGGCGGTAGTCAGATCATCGCACTTTCCTTACCTTGAACTCGGTTCTTATCCATGAAAGTCGAGCCACTCTGGCATACTTATGGCCGAAGTGAACTCAATCCATCGGTATGGCTGACTGCCCACCTTGCCGTCGCCTATGTGCGATTTTGCACGAGCGCGGCGTGGTTGCGACACCCAAACATTGTTGGCAATGAAGGGGAAATAGAGCGGACCTCACTCATTTCAGAGATCCTCTAGGTTGCTGTGCGCGACAATGCCGACTGGTTAACTTCTGTCGTCGCCGGCGCAATAAATTGGAAGTCATTCGTGTATCAGATCTTTGCGATGCCTTTCCGGCGGGTCATTCAACCTTCCCCCTACAGCTCTAGTAGCTAGAAGTCGTTCAACGGCGTCCATTGTCCCAAGGGATCCATCATTAAAAATTTTGAGAGCGGAGAAAGGCGCTTTAATCTCGCTCCCCCACAACGGTAAACCGGCTTCCATGCTTTGGCGCTAGAGCGCGTCCGTTGAACGGAATCGTGTTGAGGATTCCCCTGACCCCCGAATTCTGGTTCAATCGCTCCGAATGGTGATTTGGTCGGAGGCAATATGCCCGAGCTTTCAGCGATGATCTGAGTAGTCGCGTTCTGGCTGCGTCACGGGATGGCATGTCGGCGCGCTCAGCAGCGACCGATTTGAGATTGGCATTTCGACAGCGATCGCTTGGATTGCGAGTGCGCGCGCTGGTCGGTTGAAGCCTGCGAAACAGGGCCGACGCGGCGGTTCGCGCCTCGATGCCCACGAGGACCTCATCGTCGGCATGATCAAAGAGGCGAAAGACATTACCCTCAACGAGATGGTCCTGCCATTGCGTGAGGGGAGAGCCGTCTCCATTGGCCGCAGCGCACTCGATGTCTGGCTGCGAAGGCGCGGCTGGACATTCAAAAAAGACCGCACATGCAGTGGAGCAGGAGTGTCCCGACCTCCTGAAGCGTCTCCGCGACTGGTTCGACGGCCAGTTCGATCTCGATCCGGCGCGGCTTGTCTTCATTGATGAAACCGGCCTGAGCACGAAGATGTCTCGGCTTCGCGGATGGGCCCGTTGCGACGATCGATGCCGCTCCCCGATCCCACACGGGCACTGGAAGACGACGACATTCACCGGGGCGCTCAGGCTCTCGGGCATTACAGCGCCTATGGTCCTCGACGGTGCGATGAACGGAGGCGCGTTCCAGGCCTTTGTCGAATAGGTTCTCGTTCGCATCTTGGCACCAGGCGACATCGTCATCATGGACAATCTGCCTGCACACAAGGCGGAAGGAGTGCGTCACGCAATCGAAGGTGCGGGATGCCGGTTACTCTACCTTCCTCCCTACAGTCCATACTTCAATCGAGAAGGCCTTCGCCAAGTTGAAGGCTGTCTTGCGCGCCAAAGCCGAGCGAACGGTCAAGGGCTTATGGAATACGGTCGGCCAGATCGTCACATTGTTCGAACCGCAAGAATGCGCCAACTTCTTCAAATCATGCGGATATGACCCCGAGTAAAACGGACACGCTCTAGATCCGCAGCACCGGTAATATCCCCTTCCAACATCACTAAGTCCAAACATCATCCGCCATTATAAAGTGCGAGCATGCCTGTCTTGGGCGCGTTGATGCCATCAGCTCAAACGAACCTTTGACGCTGAGACGTCATGCGGGCCTCAATACTGGCGTCACCTCATTGCTGTGCAGTGGGCCGTTCGAGCTCGATAACCTGAGCGCAAATCATCAGGTTCTGCGCAATTTCCCGGCACTGATCCGGCGTCATCGAAAACTGGACGGCCTGGGCGCATTTCCCCGGCTCACCGATCACCAGTTTTACGATGCAGGACATGCCTTGCTCGATGTAGCGACTGAACTCTTGTAGCGGCGGTCCAATAAGACGTCCGGCTTGATCGAGATCTGGAGGAGGCATGGTTGTGTTTCCAGGAGGCGTGACGATTCTGTTCCGTATTTGACCAGACGAACGTTAAATTTATAATTAAATGTCGATTAATGGAGATTGTGCGTATCGTGAAGTTTGCGATCGACGTGAATGGTCGCGTCGAAAACGTCGGTCAACTCGCCGGTGCCTGAAATAGTCTCGCCGATGGGGACCTGTCTCAGAAGATCGACAAGCCGTTTATTCCCTCGCACGAACAGCTGCGCACCGACTTTTATGCTGCATCTGACAAGCTGAAACGCGCCATGGCGAGGGTTGGCGACAATGCTCGGGGCTTCGGCCAGGTCGACAGAGACCCGCACCGCGGCGGATGATCTTGCAAAGCGGACCGAGCAGCAGGCAGCCTCGGTTGAGCAGACGGCCTCTGCGCTTGAGGAGATCACGACGACGGTAAAGGATTCCAGCCGCCGTGCCGAAGAAGGGGGCCAGTTAGTGACCCGAACCCGTGATCACGCCGAACATTCCGGCCAGGTGGTGGGCGTTTGACATCGGCGCCATGGACCAGATCGAAAAGTCATCGGGCGAGATTTTCAACCCATCGGCGTCATCGATGAGATCGCTTTCCAGACAACTGCTGGCGCTGAATGCAGGTCTAGAGGCTGCCCGTGCCGTCGATGCCGGCAAGGGCTTCGCGGTCGTCGCCCAGAAAGTGCGCGATGCGCGCGAATATTTCTCGTATCGCCATGTGCGGCAATGAGAGCCGGTTGTAGAGAATACTACCACGGAATATTCTCTACACCGCGCATCGTAACCTGCATATTTCACTGAACTGAATGGAGAGAGCCTTGGGATTTCCGAAAATACCACATGAAACCGACTTCGACGTTGGACAAAAAATCAAAGCCCGCAGACGTGCGATCGGGATGAGCCAGGAAACCTTGGGCAAAGCCCTCGGCATCACGTTTCAGCAAATCCAGAAGTATGAAAAGGGCACCAACAGGGTTGGCGCAAGCCGCTTGTCGAACATTGCCGATTTCCTCGCGGTGCCTATCTCATATTTCTTTCGCGACAATGATGAAAATTCTGAACGGTCATCCGAAAGCATGTCGCTCCCGGATGACGAAATCACGCGGTTTTTAGCCACCAGCGAAGGACAGGCGCTGAACAAGGCATTTGCCAAGATAAAAGTGAAAATTGTTAAACGCAGTGTCGTTGCTTTGACCAAGACGCTGGCGAAGGTCAACGATGAGCCGACAGAAGTGACTTAGCCCCGTTCCCGCATGATCGCGTTAGATCTGCTGGAAAGCTTTTGTTATTGCTACTGAATGAAATCTCGCTCTCACAAACAAAGTTCGTGCCAACCATTGGCAATTTAACTCGGACTTAAAACGCGGGGCACAAGAATAAAAACAGCGCGTACTTTCTTCAACCGATCCACGAGGGTCCTTTAGACGATTGTTTTCAGATGACGGGAACGGAACAGACCAGACTGCAGTATCTAAACAAAAGCGGTACCATGTATACGCCGCCGGCAGAGGGATTCGACGCCGTCGTTGGCCTTGTCTCGTCCATTCTCAGCATGCCCATCGCGCTGATTTGCCTTTTGGATGCGGAACAGGTCTGGTTCAAAGCCAAGCATGGGCTCGATTTCGACCGCGCGGCTCGCAAGCATTCGTTCTGCGACTATGTCGTCACCTATCAAGAGCCACTCATTTTGTCCGACACCCTCCAGGACCGGCGGTTCAGAAACAATGCCATCATGAAGGGGGCTCTCGGAATTCGCTTTTATGCCGGCGTTCCCTTGATCGAAAACGGCATTTGTCTCGGCAGTCTTTGCGTCATGGACCGGGAAGTGCGCGGATTTGAGGATGAGGATTTGAGGCGACTTGAGGGCTTTGCCACCATCGTTCTCGGGCTCCTGCGGGAACACCGTCAGGCATCGATCCTAAGGGAACAACAGCGCGAACTGCGTATCCGTCAAGCCCGGTTCGAGCAGACGGAACGATCGGCCAAAGTCGGAGGCTTCGAAATGGATTTGCTGACAGGCAAGTTCATCTGGTCCGATCAGATCTATCGAACCGTTGGGCTTCCCATTGGCATGCCTTTGACACGGAAAAAGGTGCTTGGCTGTTATGCGCCGGAAGAACGCGAGCACGTCGAGCGCCGGATCAAGGCTGCGATGGACGGAAACGGCGATGGCACCGATCGGGACTACCGAATCCTGACACCTGAGGGAGAGGAGCGTTGGGTTCATATCGTTAGCGACGTCGAGATGATCGATGGCGCGCCACGCCGCCTCTTTGGCATTTTGCAGGATGTCACCGAAAGATATCGGCAGGAACGCGGTCTCGTCCAAGCGGCGAACAGCGATGCCTTGACCGGCCTTGCCAATCGCGCCTGCTTTAAGGCGGCAATCGATCGTCAGATTAGTCAGGATCGTGCTGAGTTCGGGCTGTTACTGATTGATGTCGATCATCTCAAGGTCACCAACGACACGCTTGGCCATGGGGCAGGAGACGTTCTTCTCAAGGAGATCGCCAACCGTCTGGTTTCGCAAATGGGCAAAAAGGGAACTGTGTTTCGGGTTGGAGGAGATGAATTCGCGGCGGTGATCGAAAAGCCTGTCAGCAACCGCGGCATGACCATGATCGCGCGCGGATTGATTCGGGCCGTCTCCGAACCGATGACCTTCAACGGTGTGACCATCAATCCCAAAATCACTTTGGGAGGAGCGATCTGCGACGGTTGTACCGATGCGGAGGTTCTCTGCCAGAATGCCGATTTCGCGCTCTATCACGCAAAGCAGACAGCCAAAGGCACATATGTTCATTTCGAACTCGGTCTGAGAACGAAGATTTCCCGCCGACTCGCTGTCACCAATGAAGTTGAGGAAGCACTGGCAGAAAATCGCCTGTTTCCTTACTACCAGCCCATCGTCCGAATTCAGACCGGCGAGATCGTCGGTGTCGAAGCGCTGGTGCGCATGCGTCTTGCCGACGGTAGTGTGAGGGCTGCGGGCGATTTCCACGAAGCCCTGAAAGACGCCAGCATTTCGCATCGAGTCACCAGCCTGATGCTGGAAAAAGTCGCAAATGATCTGCGCAATTGGTATGATAGCGGCCTCAAACCTCTCCGCGTCGGCATCAATATCAGCTCATCCGACTTCTCACGGGGCGATCTCGAAAGCCGTATCGCATCGGCATTCGCGCGCTATGCTTTGTCGCTCGACAGCTTGCGGCTCGAGGTGACCGAAAGCGTGTTCATGGAAGGAACAGAAGAGGCTGTCGCCGCTACGCTTCAGCGCCTGCGCAAGAAGGGGGCTTCGGTCGCACTTGATGATTTCGGCACGGGCTACGCCTCGCTGACGCATCTACAGCGCCTGCCAGTCGATGTTATCAAGATCGACAAGAGCTTTATAGACACCATGCTGACAGATGCGTCTAGCGATGCAATCGTCGAACTCATGCTTGAACTGTCGAGGAAAATGGACTTGCGGGTTACGGCCGAAGGCGTCGAAACGATCGAACAGGCTATCCGGCTCGATGAACTGGGCTGTGCTTCCGGACAGGGATATCTTTATGCCCGACCAATGGATGCGTCTGCCATATACACTCTGGTTGCGACGACCGCCGGCAAGGAACATCAAGAGAGGCCGGCACTGCAAAAAGTTCGATGCTCGGTCTTTTAAAACAATAATTGGGTATTTCCGGACAAAGGGGTCGCCTCAACCTTTTGAAGGAGCCTTCAGATGGGTGAAAGCTGGAAAGGTGTGGCCATTCCGAAACGACTGCAGATGCTGAGGTTTGTGTCGCAGAGTGAAACGAGTGCAGGCGATCTCACCAAGAATGTGCCGCTGGATCAATCAGCGTCATCGCAGCATCTCGAAGCTGCACGCGGCCAACCTCATCGAAACGCGACGTGAGGCCCAGCAAATGTTCTACATATCCGCTAGGACAAGGTAAGGCGGCGACTGGCTACGATCAGCAATTTGCGTGACCCCTTCATACCCGAGACCAACGGAGTCTGCAGAGCCGCCATCTGCCTGTCACTTGCTGACGGCGCGCCATTTCACAGCCTCGTTTCCTATGTTTCCAACGGAAAGATGACTGAGCAAAGCGACATCTGATCGAGCAGCCGTTATTTTCGGCTGTGTAAGGCCATCGGATTGCTCGGCTTCCGATAACTGATCCAGTAATTCAGGGAATGAAACGTGTAAGGCGTTGTAGACTCTCGTATTGGATGACAGCGAATCTCATGCGCAATGCACTCCGCGTGCTCCTATCGGCGGCTAAAATTCCTCCCAGCTGGCTTCGACGGCGAGTGCGCCGCCTCCGCGGCTTGACACCCGCACGACCGACGGCCGCGTCGCAGGTTTGATGACAGCTGGAGCGCTTTTTTTCTTAGGTGGCGAGTCAACGCCGTCGAAACGGAACTGCTCAAGCAGGTCGAACAGCGCTTGCGCCTCTCCAGCCAACCCATGACTTGCCGCCGTCTGTTGCTCGACCATCGCAGCATTCTGCTGCGTCCCTTGATCCACGGTATTGACGGCCTGGTTGATTTCACCAAGGGCAATCGCCTGTTCTTTTGAGGCATCGACGATGGCGGAGATATCGGTATTGATATCGGCCACGTGCGATGCAATCTCCTGTAAGGCGGATCCTGCTTTAGTAACAAGCGAAACACCATTTGCGACATGTGCGCTGGATGCGGTGATCAGGACTTTGATCTCCTTGGCCGCCTTAGCCGAGCGTTGTGCAAGCTCCCGCACTTCCTGCGCAACAACGGCAAAGCCTTTGCCGGCGTCGCCGGCACGAGCGGCCTCGACGCCAGCATTCAGCGCCAGAAGATTGGTCTGAAAGGCAATTTCATCGATAACGCCGATGATGTTTGAAATTGCACGAGACGATTCCTCGATCTGGTCCATCGCCTGGATGGCTTCGGTTACCACCTGTCCGGAACGCTGGGCGTGAGTTTTTGTCCGATCGACCAGACGGCCAGCTTCTTCGGCGCGGCGACTGGAATCCTTCACCGTTGTTGTGATTTCTTCGAGGGCTGCGGCGGTCTCTTCAACCGAGGCAGCCTGCTGCTCGGTACGCTTGGCAAGGTCGTCCGCAGAGGTCTTGATCTCATTCGATCCGGCCGTTATGGCACGAGCGTTGTCGGCCACACTCGCCATTGCCATACGCAGTTTGCGCGAGGCACTGTTGAAGTCTAGCCGCAACCGATCCAGAGCCGGGATGAACGGTGAGGGCAGTTCGCGGGAAAGATCGCCCTCCGACAGCGCATTGAGATTGGCAGCTAAATCCTCGACATTGTTCACGCGGCCTGTGACGTCAGTCGCAAACTTGACCACCTTGAAGATTTTACCATCGGGATCGAAGATAGGATTGTAGGATGCCTGAATGAAGACACTTTGACCAGACTTGCCGATGCGCCTGAATTCGTCAGTGACAAATTCTCCGGTAGACAGCCTTTTCCAAAAGTCGACGTAGTCGGCCGAGGCGGCGTAGCTCTTTTCGACGAATATCCTGTGGTGCCGGCCGACAATCTCCGAAAGCGCATATCCGAGCGTCTGCAAAAAAATTCTCGTTCGCGGTAAGGATGGTTCCGTCAGGTGCGAATTCAATGGTGGCCTGGGCACGGGAGATGGCATCGAGTTTTGCGGCACTTTCAATCGCATTCAGTTTGCTCTGTGTAATATCACTGGCGACCTTGACGATGCGCACCACTTTACCGCTTCGGTCTTTGATCGGATTATAGTTTCCGCGGATGTAGATCTCTTTGCCGGATTTGCTGATCCGTTTGAAATCGCTGATCTGGAAGTCGCCACCGCGCAACGTTTCCCAGAATGCGACGTAAGCTGAGGATTTGGCATATCCCGCATCGACAAAGATCTGATGATGTTTGCCGATGAGCTCCGCTTCCGAATACCCCATCAAATCGCAGAAGTTTTTGTTGGCTTTGAGGACACTTCCAGTGGGGTCGAATTCAATAATCGCCATCGAACTATCAAGCGCGCGTACGAGCTGGCCAGCTTTGCCTGAGAGAAACGACAGCATAACGACACTCCCCAATCCAGCACAAACCGCGCCTTAATCCGAATCTAGGGGAGAAAGATTAATTTTATCGAAACTCTTAGAGAATGAACAATATCACGCAATCCAACGGTGGGGCGAAACGGTTCTCGCGCGAGATCGACGGGCACGGGTGGGCAAGGCACATAAACCTACCGAATCGTTTTGAGAAGACATATCTAAGAGAACGCGCCGATTCCGGCAGCTATAATTGGATCAGTCGTCTCATGCGTTCTAGTCGAAGTAATAACCGGGACAATGCCGATGACATCATCGACTTGCGCTCGCTGCCGCAGTTTCGGCCAATCCGCGACAACGCGTTCGTGGATCGACTGCGCAATGCAGTGCCCTTTGACCATGTCAGCGTCAGCGGGCTCGATCTCGACGGGTACCGTCTGGGAGAAACCACCTTTCACCTCGAGTCGGACGTGCCGCCCGCACTGGCTGAGACGTATCTTTCCGACAAGCTCTACGAAGCTGATCCGCTTTTGCGCTATGTTATAGAAACTCAATGCGTCGCGTTAGAGAGCCTCGTTTACCCAAAGCGGAAAGTGCCCGTGCGATTCAGACAATTGGCCGAAAACTTTTCGATCCGAAACCGGACAGTGTTTCCAGTCAAACGAAACGGTTTGGTGTGCGCGTCAGTTGGGTTCATGCGCCGCGAGCCTTTCACAGAAGACGAAATCGAGTTTCTTCGGCAGATTGCGCGTCCTCTGTACACGTCGGTCGTTGGCCCCCTGGTGGAACGGTTCGCAGCCGAGAGTTCAAAGTTAACGGAAGGGGAGATCATCTGCTTGCGCTTGGCCGCCGAAGGAATGACGACAGCAGAAATTGCTGAGGGCAGTAAATTCCAGGCGGCGACTGTCGATAGCTACCTGAAGTTAGCTACAAAAAAACTTGGTTGCAAAAATCGGGCTCATGCTCTTGTAGAAGCTGTCCGGCGCGAACTCATAGATTGAGCATGGGAAAGTCGTTCGATAAGAGCGAATTTTGCTGAGGTGCATGCTCCATGGCGGCTCTTCGATGGTTCGGCGTTCTGAAATCGCTTTCGTCACCGCTGAAGTCCTTCCGACCCCGCCGACACTGGTTCGCTCCTGTTAAGTTGGATCGCTTCGGTGAAGCTCGAAAGCTGACGCTGAAAAAAGCCTCGCTCCGGACGCACTTACGTTGCCGACGCCTTGACCGCGATAGTAAGGAGCCTTGCTCCAGAAATGGTGCAAAAGTGGATGCCGATGTTGCCGGTCACCCAGCGCAGGACGAGCGGCAGATTGTAGTACGAGGCGCCGTGCACGGGGGCTTTTAAGTGCGGACCATTTGTCCCTGCTTTTAACCGCTGCGGACAGATCGAGCTCGACAGAGGGTTGGCCCACCTCTTGCTTTCGCATGACAGCCATGCCTCTTTCCAATAAGACTTTCTGCAAATATTTTAGGGCAACTGGGCCGCTGCTGACGAGGAAAACGCAATTGAATGAGGGTTCAGACTATCCCGACGACTTGAAGTTTCTTGGAGTGGATAGCCTCCGGTTTCTCGACCGGCTTGGGACAGAGACATCGTCGCTGTCCGATGCCGACGCGATCCTGGCCACCACGACGCGTCTGGTCGGGAAATATCTCAGCCTTTCGGTGTGCGCGTATGCCGACATGGACGAGGACGCGGATGGTTTCACGATCCGCGGGGACTGGGCCGCTCCGGGATCGACTAGCATAGTAGGCTTCACGACACGAAAGTGGCGAATCTGTCCGACTTTTAAGAACGTATCCGGAACTCAGGTTGGTTTGACCGTGGATGTCGTTGCTTTTTCGGCCTTGAGAGCTTCGTAGAGGGCGGTTTTCCCGATTTTCACGCGGGCCGCGGCTTCCCGGACGTTCAAACCGACCGCCAGATGCTGGCGGGCTTTGGCAAGTTTGTCCGGGGTTACGACGACTTGTCGGCCACCGCGTCGGCCGCGTTCCTCTGCGGCTTGCAGACCGGCACGTGTTCGTTCCCGGATCAGATCGCGCTCGAACTGTGCCAGCGCGCCGAACAGGTGGAAGACCAGGCGACCGCCGGATGTCGTGGTGTCGATGTTTTCGGTGATGGATCGGAAGCCGACGCCTTTGGCCTCCAGTTCGGTGATGATCTCGATGAGGTGCTTCATCAACCGGCCGAGGCGGTCGAGCTTCCAGACTGTGAGCGTGTCGCCGTCGCGAACGTAGCGGATCGCCTCCGCCAATCCGAGTCGGTCAGTCTTCGTGCCGGATGCCTTATCCTCGAACAGCCTTTCACAACCTGCTTTGCGCAAAGCGTCGAGTTGCAGGGCGGTGTCCTGGTCGCCGGTGGAGACCCTTGCATAGCCGATAGCGGTCATGAGACGTGGTTTGTCCGATTTGCCGTTTCATGACAAGGTTTGCGGACAAGAACTGTGGATGCCGCGAAACGTTCGTTTGTCGGACACGCATTTTCCGTTTCGCTGCACTCTCCGCGGCGAAACGGGAAGATCAGAGAATGGTGCGAAGAGCATTACTGAGCGAGGCATGGTGGCAACAGGCGACGATCATCCCGGATAACGAAAGGGAGATCGCCAAACATTACACGCTGGATCGATCGGATCTCGACCTGATCATGCGACAGAACAAGGCCTCGAACAGACTGGGCCTCGCCTGTGTTCTGGCCACGCTACGATACCCTGGCCGACCGCTTGCGGATGGCGAGGTCCTGCCGGCTGGCGTCTTACGATTTCTGGCGCGGCAGATCGGCGTCGATCACCATGAGATCGAACGTTATTTCGAGCGCCCACAGACGCGGCGCGAGCATCTGGCCCTGCTTTTCGACAGAATGCAGATGCGTCCGTTTGTGCCTTCGGACGTGCGGGCACTCACAGGCTGGCTGACACCTGCCGCACAAACCCTGCGCCACGCCGATGTATTGGCGGATATGGTCGTGGAAGAACTGCGACGCAGGAGAATTCTCTTGCCAGCGCGGCCAGCGCTCGAAGCCATCATTCATGTGGCGATCAGGCGCGGCATTCGTATTGCTCATCGGGCCTTGGCCGGCGGGATCTCAGAAGGCCAAAAGCTCGATCTGGACAAGCTTCTCGATCCGCGTGAGGGGACAAGCGTGACTATTCTTGCCTGGGCGAGAACGCCAGCATTGTCGCCAGCCGCCGTCAACCTCGACAGAATTGCCGAGCGCATTCGCTTTCTCCGGTCTCTGAACCTGCCGACGACGTTGATGGATCGCATTCCGGCCAAGGTCTTTGACGAATTTGCTGCAGAGGGGACGCGAATGAGCGCGCAGCATCTGCGCGACCTTAACACCGAACGCCGACATGCTGTCCTGGCTGCAACAGTGCTCCACCTTTCCCGCCATCTCACCGATTGCGCGATCGACATGTTCAAGAAACTCATGGGCATCCTGACGCGGCGAGCCAATAACCAGGCGGCTGCTCGCGTCACCCGATCCGTTCGGGAAGTGCAGACGCCGTTGAAGGACGTTTCAAAAGTCTGCCATGCGATCATCAAGGCCAGAGAGAAGGGTGAGGACATGGCCAAAGCGCTTGATCTGGTCATCCAATGGCCAGCTTTTACAACCAGTGTCCAGGCGGTCGATACGCTGATCGCGCCGGATGTTATCGACGGTAAAATCGAAATGCTCCAGCGCTATCCGACGATCAGGAAACTGGCGCCACAGTTTCTCTCCACTCTCGTGTTCCGCGGTCACGCAGTGGCGGCGAACCTCTTGCGGGCGCTATCCGTGGTCGCGGGTCTATATCGTACGGGCAAAAGGACCATACCCGACAAGGCACCGATCTCCTTTGCGCCGAAGGGCTGGATGCCTCTCATACTCAAAGATGGAAAGATTGATCGCAGGGCTTATGAGCTTTGCCTGTTCAGCGAATTGAAGCGCCGGCTCGATGCGGGCGATGTCTGGGTGGAAGGAGCCAAACGCTTCCAGTCTTTCGAAAGCTTTCTCATTCCCACGCCGACATTCGAGCTGATGCGTGAGGAAGGACCGCTTCCAATCGCCGTTGATACCGATGTCGAGACGTATCTTCGCCAACAGCGCCAGCTGCTGAACGATGGACTGGCTGACCTCTCGCGTCTGGCCGCAGCCGGCGAGCTCGACGATGTAGAACTGACCGGGGCGGGGTTTAGCGTCACGCCGCACAAGGCTATGTTTCCGGACATCGCCAAGTCGCTGAAGCTAAAGGTGGAAAGCCGTCTGCCTGCGATCCGCATCACTGACCTTTTGCTCGAGGTTGACGCCCGAACGGAATTTTCGAACGCCTTTACCCATTTGCGCAGCGGTCGGACGGCCGACAACAAGCTTGCGCTCCTCACCGCCATCCTGGCGGACGGGATCAATCTCGGTCTCACGAGAATGGCGGACGTTTCCCCCGGCATTACGATGCGCCAACTCGCCTGGGCGCACGACTGGCATATTCGCGAGGAAGGTTACACGGCCGCGCACGCCATTCTCGTCAACGCCCAGAGGCAATTGCCTCTGGCAAGCTTGTGGGGCGATGGAACAACGTCATCCTCCGATGGCCAGTATTTTCCGGCGGGCGGACACGCCGAGGCGATCGGCGACCTCAACGGCCGCTATGGTCCCAACCCCGGCGCCAAATTCTACCGGTTCACCTCTGACCAGTACGGCGCTTTCTACATCATCGCCATGAATGCCAATGCGAGCGAAGCCATCTATGTCCTCGATGGACTGCTCTATCATGGCAGCGATCTCGCCATCGGAACCCACTATGTCGATACCGGCGGGGTAAGCGATATGAGCTTCGCCCTTTGCCATCTCGTTGGTTTCCAGATTGTGCCTCGGCTGCGCGGTCTCAAGGATCGCAAGCTCTATCTTTTCCCGCGCGACGCGCCTCCCGAAAACCTGGCGCCGCTCGTTGGCGAGCACATCAACGTCGAGCGGATCAAGGCAAACTGGAACGACATCCTGCGGCTGGTCACGACGATCCGTTCCGGGCAGGTTCGGCCTTCGACCCTGTTGGCAAAGCTGTCCGCATTCCCACGCCAGAACGGACTGGCGTTGGCGCTACGCGATCTCGGTCGCATCAATCGGTCCATCTTTCTGCCCCAGTGGTGGCAGAACCCCGAAATGCGCAGGAACGCGACGGCCGGCCTCAACAAGAGCGAATCCCAGAACACCTTGGCCCGCGCACTGTTCTTCAATCGCCTCGGAGAATTGCGCGACCGGACTTTCGAGAGCCAGTTCTACCGAGCATCTGGACTGAACCTGCTAATCAACGCCATCGTCTACTGGAACACACTCTATCTTGAACCGGCGTTCGCCGAGCTCAACCGAGATGGCATTCCCACGCCGCTTGACATCATCAAACACATTACCCCACTCGGCTGGCAGCACATCAGTCTCACCGGCGATTACATCTGGACCCCAACAGACGGCGTTGATCTCAGGCCATTGCGGCGCGAAACATCTATCCTCGCAGCGTGATCACCATACGTTCTCAAAAGTCGGACAGATCCAACACTTTCGTGTCGTGACGCCAGATCACCGCCGCAGCTACGCTTGCCAGTGGACTTGGTGCGGAGACATTAAGCGTTGAGGCGTTCTGTAATCGATACGGATTTACCGAGGGTGCAAAGGCCGCCGTGGTGAAGCAGCTCGAACGAGCTGACCTGGCCAATGATAATTTCCAGTTCGATGCAGCCGAGTTCACAAAGCGATTGCCCTATCGGACGGTGGAGCTGGACAACGGAGCCATGCTCACTGCCGACGCTGCGTCCTTCGATAAGGTCTTCGAACACACGCCCGTTGAAGAAGGGGCCGACAGGATACGCTTCAGCACAGTCGGCTCGGTTGTTAGCGAAAAACTGGAGAAAGGTAGATGACGGTAGAAGCTCAATATCGAGCGCGATACGAAACCGTGCTCTTTCCCATCGCCGATAAGCTTTCCACCTTATTGCACGAGATCTTCGCAGGTCAGCCGCGGATCGATCGCATCTCGACGCGCCCGAAGTCCGTGGAGCGCTTCGTAGGGAAAGCCACTGCGGAGAAGGATGGCAAAGCGAAGTACGATGCTCCGCTTCATCAGATACAGGATCAGATCGGCGCGCGGATCATCACCTTCTACAAGGATGATGTGCATAGGATTTCGGAGGAAGTTCAGCGCTACTTCCACGCGATCGAGTCGAAAGACATGTTGCCGGAGAACGAGTGGGAATTTGGATATTTTGGAAATCACCATATTCTTATGCTGCAGCAAGATCTGATCGACCCGAATTTCAACAAGGACCTTGTGCCCTATTGCTTCGAGCTGCAGATTAAGACGCTCTTTCAGCATGCGTGGTCCGAGGCGAACCACGATCTCGGCTATAAGCCCGGGCAGCAGCCACTCGAAAGCGATGAGTTGCGACAGCTTGCCTTCACTTCCGCTCAGGCGTGGGGAGCGGATCGGGTGTTCAACGACCTGTTCGTAAAGCGGAGCTCGCAGCATTGAGAACAACTGCTGCAGGCCTTTATATCGTGTTCGCTTAGATGGTCACTCCGCGTTGGCTTTCTGAAGTCAGGCCGGCTCGACCTCGGCCGCTTCCGAATGATCCTTAGGGCCTGGGCTTCCTCCAAAGAGATTTTGCTGGCCACATATTCCTCCAGCTCGGCAGCGTGGTTTTCACAGCCCTTCGCCTGCTTGCGAAGAAGTAACATATGGTCAGAGAGTTCTCGCGGCGTGCAAAGGCTTATGGGAACCAGTGCCCTCTCACCGTTTCTGATCACGGGATATGATTTAACCAAACGGGTATGGCCCGGAAACACCATCTGAGGAGAGGCGGGGTCGTCGCTCATGCCGATGCGCTTCAGCATTCGCGTCACTACCTTTACCAGTTCCTTTTTGGCAAACGCCCTGTAGAAGTCGGCATGAGGACTTGTCAGAGGCTTGTTCTTGAAAACTTCTTCAACAATCTGGCTCGGCTGTGCAATCTGGCCAGCATCCATCCGCTGTCCGATCAGCTTATGCAGCTCAGACAATAGTGCAGCGTCTTTGGCCATGAGCTTCGTCCTATAAATCTTGAGCAGAGAAAAGGCACGGCCGCGCAGGCGCTTCCGTTCCCGACGGCTCCCAGCGCTCGGGGAGCTTGTCTGGAAGGCATGCATTGCCCAGTGATAATCCACGGATTCTAAGGATTGTCAAAGCAGATGTTCTGATTTTGTTCGTGGAAGCGATAACGCTAGTCGATAGGGTGCTTTGCGGAGTCGGTCCGACCATTATCCATTGTGGTGCATCTTTCCTCACGCTTGAACTAGCAGCACGTCCTGCCTAACGGGCAATACATCTTCCATAGCAAGGGACTCTACTGGTCGCTCGGTACGATTTTCGACAGTCAGCGTTCAAACCGCAGGTTCAAAGAGGGGGCTATATCGCATAGAAAATCGACGCCCGTACCTCAGAGCTTGGACTAGACGAGCTATGACCGCTTTGCGCCGTCACATCAGACATTGAGAGTGCGTCAGTAGATACCTGAAAGCTGACATTGCTGACCAAATGGCAATGACCTACACACAAAATTGCTCGGCATGAGGCGTCGCAAACGTGCCTTTGCGCCGTTGTAAAATCAGAAAATTAGCGACGTTACCTAACAGCTTGGCAGGGTTGGAAGCAGCAATCTGCCAACAGTGGGCCATTTACCGACGAAACCGTGGTGTCCAACTTTCTTCCAAGGCTTCGATCTCTTCCGCATCTTCAATTTCATCAGGCGCAATAAAAAGCAGCGTGAGCTGGTAACCCTCCCGTTGAAGCAGCGTCTGCTCCAGAACTTTTGGGCAATGAGAACGGCCTTCACCGTTTAGCCAGACACTTCCCTGAATTTCAGCCCATTCTGACGGACGGGATTGTGTGCGGTTAGAGGATCGCCCGGATAGGCTTCGCTCTGGAAGATGATGTTTCGAGCGAACCGACAGAGGTGGAAAATCCTTGGTCGCCCTGGTGTATCGAATAATCCCGTCTTTCGAGAATACGAACGCACAGCAATCATCGGTCAGCTCGACATACCGGGCAACAGTCGCCTCGACGCTTGTCCCGTATTGTCTAGCAAGCGTTTTGACGTGCTCTACGTCGGCATCGCCCAGTTTGCGCATATCGGAAACGAACCATGGCCTCGGCATGAGTATGCCGGCCGCAAACCGGTTGGCTTCTGTTTCCTGTTTCTGAACAAGCGTTTCAATCCGCCGCTCGATCATGTCCTTTTTCGTACAGCGCTGATCCCCCTTATGCCACGGGATCAAGAAATGTCCGATCTCGTGAGCGATGGTGAAGCGTCGACGCCCACCCTTTGTCCCGGCCTTGTAGAGAATGACACCCTTCCGTTTGTCTGGATCGGTGGTGAGGCCGCCCTCGAACTCCTCTGTTTCCATCTCCAAAATGTCGATAATGTTGATGGAGCTTGCCAGATCTTCGATTGGGACCGGCGCCGCCCAGTCCGGGTGATGGCGAAGGATGCAAGCGATGATAGACTCTGGAGCGGCACAGTCCGCGAGATCCATCATCAGCTCGTCGTTCATTTCGCGTCCTTATCCTTCAGGCGGTCGGCGACAACGCGCAGCGTTTCCCAATCCTTATCAGATAGTTTGCCGCCGAACTCGCGAAAAAATTGTAATGAGGATCGGTCAAGCTCTTCCTGATCGTCCTCAGCAAGGTACTGGACGGTAACGTTGAAATGTGCGGCGAGCTTCTTAAGAAGCTCAAGGCCCGGATTGGTGCTGGTTCCCTTCTCCAGTTCCCAAATATGAGCCTTCGAAACTGACACCGCGTCGCCAACCTGTTGGAGCGACTCTCCGCGCTTCAACCGAAGCTCCTTGAGCTTCGAAGCTAATGACATTTTCGATCTCCATACATGCTCTTCGGACGCAGCCAGTATTTGGAAAACGCCGTTCTGTCAAATGAACGATGCGTTCGCAGTTGACAACGCCCTATTCGTTCACCATATCTTACGGCATGTCCATATTGGGACGGAAAGGAGGTGAGAAAATGTCAGGAAAGAACCAACACGTTGTGCCGCATGCTAATGGTTGGGCAGTGCAGGGTGCCGGGAACAGCCGCGCCACTGCGGTTCACTCTACCCAAGCTGAAGCAACGGCTCATGCTCGTTCGATCGCGCAGAACCAACAGTCTGAACTGTTGATCCACGGCCGAAACGGTCAGATTCGTGAACGAGACAGTTATGGCAATGATCCCTACCCACCAAAGGGCTGATCCACCAAGACCGCGTTCATCCAGAGCGCGGTCTTTTTTGTGAGGGGATTCGCAGATTGGCGGATCGACAAAGGAGAAGAAAGATATGGCTAGATGCACCGCTCCAGTAAAGGGCCATCGATCAGCCGCTGCGGCAGCCGACTGTCCTGCTTGTGGAAGCCGCTATGGTCGCTATAGCAGTTCTAGAGGATACGGCGGCGCGTACAGCTCGTCCCCGAGTTCTTCATACTTCCAGTCAGGAAGCAGCAGCGGCCGAAGCAGCAGTAGTGGCGGGTCGGGGCGCCGCACTGCAAAGCCGCGATGGTCCGGAGCCGGTTCGACTGTGTTGTATACGCCCGAACAAGTGCAATCACTCACGCCTGTTCGCGAAAATGTCGAGAATTTAGCAGCGTCGCAGCCTGACCTTCGAGACGTTTTTCTTTGTCATGCGTGGGATGACAGGCAGGGATCTGCCAAGGAACTGCATGACCTGCTCGAAGCGCGAGGTGTACGTGTGTGGTTCAGCGAGAAGGATCTTGGCCTTGGCGTGCCGATGATGCGGGCGATCGATAAGGGTTTGATTAATTCCCGAGTTGGTATCGTTCTGGTGACCCCGGCTATGCTACGCCGTTTGCCGGCAGAAGGCATTGCAGACAAAGAGCTGTCAGCGCTTCTAAGGCGCGAGCGGCTCGTTCCGGTTGTTCACGGGACAACCTATGAAGAGCTTGAGCAGGTCAGCCTACTGTTAGCCTCCCGAGCTGGGTTGAGCACTGCCGAAGAGTCGATGGCGGAAGTCGCCGCTAAGATCGCCGAACTAGTTGTCACTCAGTCTTGATGTTCCGGGAGGTCGAGATGTCGATGCGCCGCGTACACCTTCGCAAACTCCTCAAAATTATGTTCCTGGAGGAAGGTCCTCGCCGATCGGCGCTCCGGACCGACATTCGAGAGGATCGTGCAAGAGCAGCGGATGACGGTGGCGAGGGCGGCGGGGATTTCTACGGGCCCTTCTGGAGTGACGCGAAGCGGCATGTTTTCGGCATGCACGATCTGCACGCCGCGACTGATGGGCGGATCGCCGGAAATGGCCGCCGGCAAAATCTCTATCCGCAGCTACGGGATGGCTTCCTACTTTGGTGGGACGAGAGGCGCCGCTGGACGAACGCGCCCTTTGCGCCCGGACGACAGCTCGGGACGCAGTTTCCGTTTCCGGGGCTCGATGCCGTCGTGAAGGTCGACAATATTTTGTCCGCCCGCGATGGTCGTGGCGTTGAGCATTACGTCTACCCCTATTTCTCAGAGACCCCTGTTCTGGACGAGCAGGCTGCGCGGCTCGGGCTTTGGCTGTTGGGCCAAGCGCTCCTCGGTGTACCTCACGAGGAGATCCGGGTTTTGGACGTTATCCGTGGCGAACCCTTCTCAATTGATCGCTATCCGCTTGCAGGAAACGAGGAAGATAGCTTCCGAGACCTATACGCTGCCCTCCTTGAAGAATGGGAAGCGCTTCGAGCAGAATACGACTGACGGTCCTGCCAGCAGATGTGAGAAGTATGCTCGCGGGACACCGATGCATATGCGGTTGTCGCAAAAGTGAAACTTAGTAGATCAGGGGGAAACGACTGTTCTCAGCCACAAACTGGCTGTCCTTGTCAGGCTAACGTGCTGAATCGTCAGTGAGAATGACACCTTAGACATGATTTGGTAAACGGGCCGTAGGTTCGCATCCCTTCAAGGCGCACCTTGAATTTAGCCAACTCATTTCTTCGGGAAGGCTTTGGGCTTCGGTTGATACAATCGCCTTTTGGCATTCGAGCGCAGAGCATTTCGAACATCCTTGTCCACGATCGACAGGTCGAACCATTCCGGATCAAAGTAGCCGCCGCACCACCGACTGGTTTCGGCGTGTTCAGGATCTTCCCCGTCGGCGATGGTCTTCAGGAACCGCTCATATCCTGCCCCCCCCCAACATCTTCGTAACTATCCGGTGAAGGCCGCTACGGTTTCGCCTGATGGAATACCCACGTTTAGCGAACGCGCTGTTTAGCCGGATCGGGAGGTTCGGGTTGAAAGCTGCTTGTCCGCCGCCGTGGACAGAAACGGACAAGCCGCCACAGAGGTTCGCTACTTCAGGGGCAGGAAGAGCTCTGCCACCGCCGCATGTTCAGGTGCTTCGGGAAAGAAGGTGAGACGCTGGCAATACAGGGGGAAATCCCTCGCTTCCTCGCCACTGGCCGGCAGCCAATCGCGATAGAGGTAAAGCGCGGCAGGCTCCAGATCATCAGTGTTGCCGACGACTTTCAGCACGGCGCAACGGCCACCGGGGATCATGCCCGCCTCGATATGCTCTCCATTCGTCTTGATCGGCTGATCAGTGCTGACACAAAGGTCCAGTCGATACTCGTCCGGAGACGTCACCCGCGGATCGGAATGGAAGATGTTGAAAGTCAAATTGGTCTTCGGATTCAGGCCAGTGGCTTTGCGCCATGCTATAAAGCGTTTGATCGTGTCGCCGATCCTTGCCGGATCACCTCGGTGTTTCATGATCGCGACAGGGGTCGGAGACACCTCGCGGATTTCGATGTCATTTGCTGCAAATGTCCGTTGCATAAGCTTACTCCTTGCTTGGTTGAGAGGCCCGAGGGCCGCAAGCCACAGTTCCCAATCGGGGGATTTCCTGAACTGCGAAGGCGACTGGCTGAACCGTTGCCGAAATGCGCGGGCAAAGGCGTCAGGAGCTTCGTAGCCGGCATCCATCGCTATCTCGGTCACGCTGTCTACGTCTCTGTAGGCAAGCCTGTAGGATGCCCGCTTCATGCGGAGGAGCTGGATATAGCGATGCACAGACAGCCCAAAGGCCGCCGCGAACTGCCGATGGAAATGAAACTTGGAAAAGGCGGCCACGCAGCTCAACTCGTCCAGGTCCAGATTGCGGTCGAGATGCTGATCAATGTGATCTAGGACCCGTTGCATCCGGGCATGGTAGTTTCGAAGCGTCGTCGTCATTATCCTGTCCTTGCCGTGGCAGGACCAAATAGCCCCGCACAAGTGCTGTGCGCTCGACCGATCTTGCGGACTATCAGTTTTGGCTGCTCAGAAATAGCGTCGGCCTATGAGGTAGCCGTCCGGCAGGGGGTGTCGGCATCCACTGTGGAGCGCAGATTATGTCGCCTGAGCGTTCAGCGTCTTCGGTATCCAATTCCACGGCAGCAATTGCTCCAGCCTGCTGATCGGCGTGTCCGCAATGTGGCTGTGGATGTTCACCTTGGTTCTAGTGCTGTTCATGCGTCAACGGACAGAAACAACATAGCTATAGCCGCTTGATCGGGATTGCTCGGACGACAATTTCACTCTGATGGAAGCGTTTCTCGAGTTCGCTCTTGTAAGCGGACCACCAGTCTTCATCTAGATCAGCTGCCATAATTTCGGCGAGGACGATCTCATCATGTTCGGTGTTAGAGCTTGCCTGCCATGTCCCCTCGGCTGGAGCGTGTCGATAGAAGGTCATTCCCCCAAACTCCTGGGTCAGGCGTTGGCGAACTTGTTCATAGACATTGGCCTCGAACGGCGTCCCAGCATCATCTCGTTGGGGCAGCAAGATCTGGATAAGCCAGCGGTCGCTGCGAGTGTCAGAGAACCCACCCTGTGGGTTGTCATTGATGAATGTCATTGGGCTTCCTATGCACCAAGTGGTTGAGACAGCCATCCAGGCCGGAGTGCTCGACGTCACAAGACTATTATCCTTTGGCTTGGTCGGACCTTACTGCAGGCTCAGGAGATAGATCTGTTATGCCGCACACTAAGGTGTTGACGGTGGCCGCCGACCCAGTGGCCGCCGGCCAGGTGCGTATCAGATCATGATCTCGCCTCCGGTTACCGGAATGACGGCTCCCGTCATGTAGCTTCCCAGATCGGAGGCGAGCAGGACGTAGGCACCCGCCAGTTCTGCTGGCTGTCCGGCCCGGCCGATAAGGGTGTTTTCCCCAAACTTGGCAGCCTTTTCCGCTGGCATCGTCGAAGGGATGAGCGGCGTCCAGATCGGCCCCGGCGCGACCGCATTTACGCGAATGCCTTTTTCCGCAAGCATCTCGGCGAGACCCGCCGTGAAGTTCGAAATCGCGCCTTTCGTGGACGCGTATGCAAGAAGCTGAGGCGACGGCTGCCGCGACTGGATCGAGGTCGTGTTAATGATCGAGCTACCTGGCTTCATGTGAGGAGCAGCGGCCTTCGAGAGGAAGTATGGTGCGTAGATATTGGTGCGGAAGGTTTCGTCCCATTCCTCGGCCGTGATGTCGGCGATGTCGCCATAGGTCCGCTGGAACGCTGCATTGTTGACGAGGATGTCGATGCCACCAAGTTCGTTAACGGCGCGCTGTACGAGATCCTTGCAATGTTCCTCGGACTTGATGTCGCCCGGAACGACAAGAGCCTTGCGTCCCGCTTCCTCGATCCACTTTGCGGTATCGCGGGCGTCGTCATCCTCGTTCAGGTAGGAAATGACGATGTCGGCGCCTTCGCGGGCAAACGCGATAGCGACGGCCTTGCCAATCCCGGAGTCGGCTCCGGTGATGAGGGCGACTTTACCGGTCAGCTTGCCGTCACCCTTGTAGGACTTCTCACCATGATCGGGGACAGGTGCCATTTCCGCAGTCTTGCCTGGCGGCTCCTGCTGCTGTTCAGGATATGGCGGCGTAGGGTTTCGAGTGTCTTCCATCATACAATCTCCTTTTTGGGGACTGCGCGATAAACCCTGAAGGGCGTTCTGGGTTCCGCAAGTACGATTTTCACCGCAGCTTGGAACGTGCTTTCTCCCGACAAATCCAAACACTTTGGCCGCTCGTTCTTGCGAGGGCAGTTCGAATTGGCTGTCAATGCTTCATCATCTCGTCCCCGAACGCACGCATGGTTTTCTCGAACACTATGCGGCTATCGGAGATGGACGCACCGTCGCTCTCGTCGGTGCGGACGGTTCCATCGATTGGTGGTGTGCGCCGGAGATGGATTCGCCGCCGCTCTTCAACCGGATGCACGACTGCGATAGTGGACGCTCCTCGGTCACGCCGGTGGAGAAATTCAAGATCGAGCGCCGGCACCTGGAAAAAAGCATGTTCTCGAGTCGATAGCTCGGGCTAAGGCACCGCAGTTCGGTGCGATTTCAAATGCCAATATCACCGGACAGGAACAGATTTAACCTGTTGATCCTCACGGCGCGCCGTCCTGGAACCCTGCTTCCGGTTATGACGTTTTCACGACGTCAAGCGTATTGGGAGGGACAATGAATGCGGGTACTGAAAGACAATGGGCTGACTATCGTTCTGTTGGTGCTGACCATCGCGACCATAACCGGAATGCTCTTGACGGGATGGCAGGTCAACAACGAGAACATCATCCAGCATGGTGGCACGGCGCTGTCGCTCGCAACCTATGCCGCGTCAGGACACTTCCTGTCCGCCATCTTCGAGAACTGGGAAAGCGAGTTCCTGCAAATGTCGGCATATGTGATGCTGACGGCTATGCTGTTCCAGCGCGGCTCAGCGGAATCGAAAGATCCGGACAAAAGCGCATCTCAGGACGAAGATCCAGCAAGCCATGCGAGACAACCGGGCGCTTCCTGGGCCGTGAGGGCGAGTGGATGGTTGCGAACCCTCTACTCATATTCGCTGGGCATAGCGCTCGCGCTGCTGTTCGCCGCCAGTTTCATTCTTCACCTCCGCTACAGCGCTATTGCTGAGAACGCAGAAGCCGCCATGCATGGCCACCCGGCTCAGTCGATCATGCAGCATCTTGCCAGCACGCAGTTCTGGTTCGAATCCTTTCAGAACTGGCAATCCGAATTTCTGTCGACGGCAGTGATCGTGGTGCTTTCGATTTTCCTGCGCTTCCGGGGATCACCAGAATCAAAGCCCGTTGCGGCGCCGCATTCCGAAACAGGCAGTTGATTGGATTTCCTTCATCGTGGTGGTTTGCGTTGTGAGAGCGAAGGCGTGTGTTTCTTTGCCACGGCTGTGACGAGCCAGCCTCGTCGCAGGTGTATTTGTCGCGACGGTTGTCACCCTCAGCAACGGGGTCGGTTGATCAAGCCAACTTTACAGGTTGACCATGTCTCAAGTGCTAGCTTTAAAACGCGTCTCTACGAGCCTCCTGAATGGTGCTTATTACCGGTCAGGTCCCGCGGACATGGCTGACCTGGCTTCTGTTGCGAGACGCCGAGTTCTGAGAAGTAGGGGCGCTGCGGCGGGAATCTGTTGGCGACCTCGGCCAGTGGCAGACTTCGCCAGGTCGTATCGACCACGTGTTTAACCCTGATCGTCGGAGGAGTGTTCATGGATCGCCTGTTTGCAAAATTCGCTAATGCAACGGCCCGGGCAACCGGTAGTCCGATCGCCTTTATTCTCTGTGTTGCCGCTGTGGTTATCTGGGCAGTATCTGGGCCATTTTTCGGGTTTTCGGAAACGTGGCAGCTGGTGATCAATACCGGCACAACCATTATCACATTTCTAATGGTGTTCTTAATCCAGAACACCCAAAATCGGGATGGGACTGCCCTTCAGACCAAGCTCGACGAGATCATACTCTCCTCTGACGCCGAGAATGAATTCATCGGGATTGAGAAGTTGACCGACGCTGAACTCGAAGCACTTCATCTTCGTTGTGAAAAATCGGCCAAGCGTTCACAAGCCATCCTGAAGAGGACGCACGCCGAGCGAAAAGCCCGCAAGACCAGCTCATAGGAACGGGCGCGCGCATCGTACTAGGCTGGCGGGCGAACGCCGAGCGGAACTTTCACTCGTGCCCTCAGTTAGTTTCCGTCAAGAATTGGGTTTCAATTCCCCAAGAACGGGCCTGCTGGCGTGAAGAACCAATCGCTGCGCTGGATGCCCGTAGCTACCGCGTCAGGCGGTTGTCGGAAGGTGGCGCACGCGTTCTGCATAAGGGCGCAACAACTTGGGACGCCGCACCGGGTCATATCAGGCAGTATTTACTTGAACAGGAGTTATCCATGCCTCTCAAAGTTCTCGCTCTCAACGGCACGCTCAAAACTTCGGATTCGTCGGAAGCCTCGTCTACCGGAAAGTTGCTTGAGCTGATCGCCGAGGAATTCAAGAAGTACGGCGTTGAAACCGAAACGATCCGGCTGGCTGACCACAATATCAAGCCGGGCGTGACGTCGGATGAAGGCGAGGGAGACGGATGGCCTGCGATCCGTGCAAAGGTTCTCGAAGCCGATATCTTGCTGATGGGAACACCGATCTGGCTCGGTCAGCCTGCAAGTGTGTGCAAGCGGGCGCTCGAACGGATGGACGCTTTCCTGGAAGAGACCGACGATCAAGGCCGGATGGTTTCTTATGGCAAGGTCGCGGCCGTCGCAGTGGTCGGAAACGAGGATGGTGCTCATCATGTCTCAGCGGAGTTGTTCCAGGCGCTTAACGACGTCGGCTTCACCATCCCAGCGAACGCGGTGGCCTATTGGGTCGGTGAGGCGATGGGGTCAACGAACTTTGTCGATCTGAAAGAGACGCCCGAAGCCGTTCAGACGATGGTATCGATGCTTGCGCGAAACGCTGCACACCTCGCCGGTTTGCTGCAGCAATCGCAGTATCCGGGCGAAGAGGAATAGTTGGTGGTTGCAGGGTCCGCAAAGCCGGTAGCCCGCCTGCCGCCGGCGTTCGTCGCGCCGTTTGGACAAGCGAAGGACTTGGCGGCATTGCGTCGGCAGGCCGAGACGTGCGAACGCTGCGACCTCTATAAGAATGCAACGCAGACCGTCTTCGGCGAAGGAAACGCTCAAGCCAAGATCATTCTTGTCGGCGAGCAGCCCGGAGACAAAGAGGATATTGCGGGGCGGCCGTTCGTCGGCCCGGCGGGCAGATTACTTGATGAATGTCTGAACGAGGCTGGCATCGACCGGTCGCTTTGCTATGTCACCAATGCGGTCAAGCATTTCAAGTTCGAACAACGCGGCAAGCGGCGCATCCACTCCAAGCCCAATGCTGGCGAGATACAACCCTGTGCGTGGTGGCTCGGCGGCGAACTTGACTTGTTGCGTCCTCGTCTCATTGTCGCGCTCGGCGCCACAGCCCTCTACAGCTTGATGGGACGGTCAGTCGGGCTGACCAAGGAACGCGCTCACATCTTGAAGACAGCGAGCGCCACACCGCTGCTTGTAACGATCCATCCGTCATATATTCTCCGGATCCGAGACTATGACGATCGTGTCGAGGAAAGACGCCGGTTTGTCGATGATCTGCTCTTGGCCAAGGACTATCTTGCTGCAGATAAAGATTGATCCCGCGTTCGGGTCCGCCTCATCGCGTGCTTGAGGTGCTTCGGGATAACGGACGAAGCGACCTAACCCCGAAACTCGCCTTCGTTCATGTCACGTTCGTGGTAATTGAGGTCCCAATCCTTGGCGCCTTTGTCGTTGCCCGGTGACTTGTTGTTGACGGTCGCGTCATCGGAATGCGTGATGACCCGTGGCTTGGCGCTGCTCACGCCGTTGTTGGATCCCCCGGCATGATTGCTTTCGGACTGCCCTCTGGCGTCGCGCTCGATTTCTGCCTTCGACGACTTTTTACCTTTTTCCATGTTGCTGGCACTCCTCAGTTGTCGGTGTGTCACTGTCTGATGTCCGGTCCGTTTCTTTCATGGCCCGCTGCAAGCCTTTCCCGGCCGCCTTGGCCAGATCGTTACGGTGATTGTCGGCGGCGGGGCTGTCTATCGAACGAGCATCATCTGTCTCGGCCGGGATCGCTTCCGGCGTCGTTTCGCGTGTTGTCATTGTCGATTTCATTTTGCGGTTATCCCAATCGACCCCAGTCGGGATTCCATTCAACGCCTTCGACAAGCTCGACGAAGACGGGTTCGTTTCTGTCGGCCCTATGAGAAGCTGCCAGTTTGAAGGCCGCATCCGGCTCCATTTCCTCGCCCGGAAAGATCGTATCGTCCGCAGCTGTATCCGCGACCTTGCGCACATATCCGCGAATCTGATCGCCGGAGTGATAGAACTTGATCACCAGCGACCCAACAGGCGCGACCTCGGAAGAGTACCGTCGATAGTCAGGACGTTCCGCTGTTGCGCCGGCATCACCGGCTCTATACCAATGCGCGAGGTCCTGACCCTCCGGACGACCTTCGTCTTCCCAGATTTGGTATGCCCGCAATCTCCGTGCGTTGTCGTCGATCACGGTTCTTGCCTGCTGCTCGACGACCTTCAGGACGACTTTGCCGCGGATGTGCTTTTCCCCAAGGGCAGACTGTGCTTCTGCGGCTTCACGAAGCTCGAACGTGCTGGCAACGACGACCTTCACCTTGCCCTGATCGATCAACGCCGCGATCTCCTGCAGTTGGGCGCCATTCGGCTGAGCGGTGTATCGTCCCGCCCGAATCTTCAGTTTTTTGGCGCGTGCCTTGTCCGGCTCCTGGAGTGTCGAGATCAGCGCTCCTCCCGGTTTGACGACGCTGAAGCTACGTTCCTGCGTCTCACCGCCGATCAGGTCGAACACCAGGTCTACGGGCTCGACAAGCTCTTCAAATTTCTCAGTTTTGTAATCGATCACCTGGTCTGCGCCGAGATCGGTCACGAAGTCCTTGTCAGACGAGGACACGGTCGTTGCCACCCATGCGCCCTTCGTCTTTGCGAACTGAATAGCGAAATGGCCGACACCGCCCGCGCCACCATGAATAAGGACACGCTGGCCAGATTGAAGCCCGCCATGATCGAACAGGCCTTGCCATGCAGTGATGCCGGCCAATGGTACGGCGGCGGCGCCGATGGTATCGAGCGATTGCGGCTTTGCAGCCACTTCGTCAGCCCGTGCCGTTACAAATTCCTCGTAGCCGCCATGTTCTGGTGACAGGAATGCAAAGACCTCGTCGCCGATCCCGAAGCCGGCGACCTCAGAGCCGGCGGCAGCGATCTCGCCGCTGACATCGCGGCCGAGCACATAGGGAAGATCCTTTTCGGTGACGACAGGATATTTCCCCTCGCGCATCTTCGCATCGACCGGATTGACGCTTGCAGCAAAGACTTTGATGAGAACTTCATTGGCGGCAGGCGTTGGCCGATCGATTTCCTCGATTGCCATGACTTCCGGACCGCCGAAGCGATGGATACGGACAGCTTGCATAATCGGTCTCCTTAAGCTCAAGAGTAAGTTTTGAAACGAACCGCCAGGCAATGCTCATTCATCTCCCGGGGGATCGCTTGGCGGTGAGCGGGCTATTGGCTATGCCGCCCGATGATCAGTGTTTCGGCTGCTTGCCGAAATCCTTGCGCAGCTCGTCCTTGGCCCTTTCGAGCGTTGCCAACCTAGACTTCGACAGCTGCTTGCCGGCGCGATTGATGTAGAAATTCAGCATCGACATGGCGGACTGGAAAGGGCTGGCCTTGCGGCGGTCGCTCCGTTCAGCCGAGGCCTTCAGCGAGTCGGCGATCTTCTTGGCGCTGCGCTGTTTGAAGACGCCGCCTTTCAGATCCATCGCGTCGCTGTTGTCAGTGACATCCTGCGACCATTTCTGTGTGGATTTCTTCTTATGCATGAACGTTCCTCCATAGAAGAAACGGCGCCACTGTCGTGACGCCGTTTCCTATCAATGATGCGCATGCTGCTCGTTGCGCTTGCGCGTGGCTGCAGCTTTCTTAGCGGATGCTGAGCGCTCTTCCTTGGTGCGCGACGCAGCAGCGGCACCGCCCTTATGTCCGCCCTTTTCGGAGGAAGCATGGTTTTCGGTATGGCCGCGGCCGGAGCCGGACTTCTTGCCACCGCCGCTTTCTTTGTTAACGGTGGCCCAGGCGCGGCGTTCGGCCTCCTTCTCGGAAACACCACGGACCTCGTAGCCTTCCTCGATATGCTCGGCCTTGCGCTTCTGCTTGTCTGTATATGCGGATTTGTCACCCTGAGGCATGGAACATCTCCTCTTGCTTCGATGAAGCAAAGAAAACGACCTCTCGACCGTCAAAGTTCCTTCCGTCATGCCCGCAGGTCGGTCTTTTGCGAGAATTGTGGTCTTCCGTGCGCTTCGGTACATGCCACATCGTCAAGGAACAAATTTTATGACCTGTCGTTTGCAGCCAAGACGCTCGTACAATGAAGACACGACCTTGGAGCAAATAGATGAAAGCACTGACCTGGCATGGCAAGCATGACATCCGCTGCGAAAGCGTCCCCGACCCCCAAATTGAGTACGGTCGCGATGCCATCATCAAGGTCACGGCCTGCGCGATCTGCGGATCGGACCTTCATCTCTACAATGGCGTCATGCCCGACATGCACAGTGGTGACATCATGGGTCACGAAACCATGGGCGAAGTGGTCGAAGTCGGCAAGGACAACAAGAAACTGAAGGTTGGTGACCGGGTGGTCGTGCCTTTTACGATCGCCTGTGGCGAATGCTTTTTCTGCAAACGCGGGTTTTTCTCAGGCTGCGAACGCTCGAACCCAAAACCGGAAAAGGTCACCAAGATGTGGGGCAACTCGCCCGCTGGCCTGTTCGGTTACACCCATCTGTTGGGCGGGTTCAGCGGCGGCCAGGCCGAATATCTAAGGGTTCCTTACGCCGATGTCGGTCCGATCAAGGTGCCGGAAGGCCTAAGCGACGAGCAGGTCCTTTTCCTCTCGGACATTTTTCCAACGGGCTATATGGCCGCCGATTTCTGCAATATCCAGCCGGGCGACACGATCGCTATCTGGGGCTGTGGCCCCGTTGGCCAGATGGCGATCAAGTCCGCATTCATTCTGGGGGCGGAGCGGGTTATTGCGATCGACACAGTCCGGGAGAGGCTGGCGCTTGCTGAAAAGTCAGGAGCCATCACCCTCGATTATATGGACAAGGATATTTATGATCGGATCATGGAACTGACCAATGGCCGCGGGGCAGATGGCTGCATCGATGCCGTTGGAACCGAATCTGATCCATCCGCAAGCTGGGATGCCCGGATCGACCGCATCAAAGTCGCAACCTTCATGGGCACGGACCGCCCGCACGTCCTGCGCCAAGCGATCCATTGCTGCCGAAATTTCGGCACAGTCTCGATCGTCGGCGTCTACGGCGGGTTCCTGGACAAGATCCCGATGGGATCGGCGATCAATCGCGGCCTGACGTTCAAAATGGCCCAGACACCGGTCCAGCACTATCTGCCGATCCTGATGGAGCGAATTCAGAACGGCGAAATCGACCCCTCATTCATCATCACCCATACCGGAAGCCTGGAAGACGGACCGGACCTCTACAAGACCTTCCTCGAAAAGAAGGACGGTTGCGTCAAAGTCGTTCTCAAACCGTAAGGAGATACAGCATGGCGATTGAAATGGGAAAAGGCCTTGCCGTCGTCACGGGTGCATCGACGGGCATTGGGTACGAACTGGCCAAATGTGCCGCCCAGGATGGCTATGATCTGATCATTGCAGCCGATGAGCCCCGCATCAAACAGGCTGCAGCCAGCCTCAGGGAATTCGGCACTTCGGTCGATGCCATCGAGGCCGACCTGTCAACGGAGGAAGGCGTCGACCACCTTCTCGAAAACATCGAGGCATCTGGCCGCTCCGTTGACCTGCTGATGGCCAACGCCGGCAGGGGGCTTGGTAAGGGCTTCCTCGATCAGGACTTCGGTGAGGCCCGCAAGGTCGTAGACACAAACATCGTCGGCACCATCTACCTCGTGCAGCAGGTCGGAAATCTGATGCGCAGTCGCGGCGAGGGCCGGATCCTGCTGACGGGCTCGATTGCCGGCTTCATGCCCGGATCTTATCAAGCCGTCTATAATGGCACCAAGGCCTTCATCAACAGCTTCTCCTTCGCTTTGCGGGAAGAGCTGAAAGACAGCGGCATTACGGTCAGCTGCCTGATGCCGGGTCCGACGGAGACTGAGTTCTTCCAGCGCGCTGACCTGATGGATACGTCCGTCGGGCAGGCAAAGAAGGACGATCCGGCCGACGTCGCACGGGTTGGTTATGATGCGATGATGGATGGCGAAGGCGATGTTGTCAGCGGCTGGAAAAACAAGCTGCAGGCTGCGGTCGCCAACGTCACGCCGGCGAACATGCTGGCCCATCAACATGCAAAGATGGCCGAGCCGGGCTCCGGCAACAACTAAATCAGGCGCCGGACCCATGGACCCAACGTCGTTGGACTAGCAGGCACCCGCTGGTGCCCATAGTAACCTTTGAAGGCGAGAGCTTTGCGGTAGCAGGATTAACCGTTCGATTCTTTTCAAGGCGCACCTTGAATTTAGCCAACTCATTTCTTCGGGAAGGCTTTGGGCTTCGGTTGATACAACCGCCTTTTGGCATTCGAGCGCAGAGCATTGCGAACATCCTTGTCCACGATCGACAGGTCGAACCATTCCGGATCAAAGCAGCCGCCGCACCACTGAATGGTTTCGGCGTATTCAGGATCTTCCCGGTCGGCGATGGTCTCCAGGAACCGCTCATATCCTGAAACCCCGCCAACATCTTCGGGCGGTCGCGCTCTTTCGCCGGCAACGCAGCTCCCGTGTTTGGGCGTAGAAGAGAGCGACAGGAACTCCTCAACCGAGACGGTGTGCCGCCATCCGTCCCCGAAATCATAATTGTAGCTGAATACGGCACCTTGCTCGAAGTCCTGCAAGCGAACCTCGCTCTGCTCGAAGACCCGGGGATCGTCATCGGTCGCATCCTCTGTCAGGATCTCGACTTCCCCGTACCGCAGGCCACCAATCCGGAACTCATAGAGATGATAGTTCCACCAGTTGAATGCGGCCTGAATTCCGAGATGCAGCTGCTCCAGGTTCCAATGGACTGGCAGGACCAGTCGACGCCAGACGTCTGGCTTAATCTCATTGATAGAAACTCTGATCTGCACAGCGTTTGCGGCTTTAAACATTGCCCAAATGAACAAGGTTGGCGGCGATCGTCAAGATGATTGCTCGCGCCGCATGCCCGGATATTTTGCCGTGCCGCGCGTGCGACTCCCACCAAGACAACAGTCTTTGGCAGCAGTCCGGCAAACTTTCGTGTTTGAGATAACGGTATTGAAAGGACCGCCGGCTATCAAGTTCTTAGCTCTTGCGTGAGCGATCCCTTATCGATCGGCTTGGTATGCGTTTCGTTCGTTTTAAACTGGTTGGCCCAACTATTATCGGCGTGGCGGTCCTCATAGTCGGCATGGCCGCCACTTCCTATTTCGGTGTTGCACAGCTAGATGCGGAAACCCGGCGGCGGCAGGAAATGTTGGTCGAGCGGAACGTCTCCATCTGGATCAGCGAGGTTGAATTTTCGCTGACCGCCTGGACGGTCTGGGACGAAGCGATCGCCAACCTCGACAACGAGTTCGATCAAGCATGGACTGATCGTAATATCGGCGCATCCTTGATCGGTACGTCGCGCACGCGCGGCGCAATCGTGCTCGACGCCGCTGATAAGATCATCTATTCCAAGACGGATGAGACCGTGCAAGGTCTGCCGTATTTCGTCAGGGGTCCGTCGGCGATCGCGAAGGATGCGGCGGAACTGGTGAAAGGCGTTCGCATAAGAGAGCAGGAGCCCAAGCAGGCCGGCATTCCTCACCCGATTGCGGTGAGCCGGATCATGGTTATCGGCGAGGAATCTGTTCTGCTTTCTGCCAGCCTGTTTCAATCGGACTTCGGAACATCGAAGCGCAAGGGACCGCGTGGACCCATTCTGATCACGGCCATGCCGATCGCCGGCACGCTGCAGGGCGTTTTCGGGGAGCGGTTCGATCTGGACGACGCGCGCATCGAGCCTCTGCGCGAGGTTTCGCCCGAACGCGCCAGGGCGGCAATTGCGGTAGGACCGCAAGGCGAGGTCGAAGTCCTATCCTGGCGTCCGCCAACTCCGGCAACCGATATATTGTGGCAATCGTTTCCCCTGATCGTCACGGTAAGCCTGGTCCTGATCATAGGATCGTATCTGATGATCAGAACGTCACATTCCGCCGCTCAGTCCCTTCTGGGGCGCGAACGTCAAATGCGCCATGCCGCCACCCACGACTTTCTTACAGGTCTTCCAAATCGATTTTTGCTGGATCTGGAGTTTGCTGCTTGCACGAGCGCTGGCGTGACACAGGTCATATGTCTCGATCTGGATGGCTTCAAAGGGGTAAACGATAGTCATGGTCACGCGGTTGGCGACGAGTTGCTGCAAGTGGTGGCCGAGCGACTCCGATCCGGGACACGCGGTTCGGATCGGGTTTTCCGTCTTGGTGGCGACGAGTTCGCGATATTCATGCCCGGTATTTCGAGCGAGGAAGCAAGAGAGGCTTGTCAAAGATTGTCGGCCTCGCTGGCAGCGAAATTTAAGTTGCCGACCTGTGAGGTTTCGATCGGCGCGTCATTTGGCATAAGCCAGGCTGACGGTACTTCCACGAGCTGTGATGCGGCGTTGAAAGCCGCCGATGCCGCCCTTTATCATGCGAAGTCGGTGAAACGCGGCAGTGTGGTGGTTAACGACGATCTTGTTAGTTAGAGCCGCGCAGGATGACGGTTTTCCGGGTGGTCTCGCAACCGTGTCGGTGGCTTCAGGAAAACCTGCCTCCGTTTCAATGGCTTCAAATCGTGCCGCTGGTCTATTTGCAGGACTTTCCTTCAGCCAATGCATGCGACTGATGCGGAAAACTCCGCAACGCATATAATAAGTTTCTGAAAAATAATCCAAATTCCCGGATCATTATGCCATCGAGAGCGTTATCAAAGTCCTGGCTACGTCTCTGTATACCAGTGAACCACGGTGGAGCTACGGCGATGGGCTACAACGGCATAACGGTTCTGGTTGTGGAGGACGAGGTTCTTATCCGGATGGGCATCGTGGAGTCGCTGCAAGAAGAGGGTTTCGAGGTGCTCGAAGCATCGAACGCGGATGACGCCATTGCCGTTCTCAACAGCCATTCAGAAATTCGTCTGATGTTCACCGATATAAATATGCCGGGTAGCATGGATGGTTTGAAGCTTGCGACTGCGGTTCGCGATCGATGGCCGCCAGTCAAGATCATCGTTACGTCGGGTCATCTTCACATACGCGAGGATGCTCTTCCGGTCGTGGGGCGATTCTTTAGCAAACCGTACGATTCAACTCTCGTCGTCCGCGCGATACGCGATATGCTATAGGCAGTGACATCCTTAGACATTTGTCAGCCTCATTGCACGCTATGCCACGAACTCACAGTTTGTGGCATCGTGGTGTCAAATTGGGGACTGACTGTGGTCATGGTCGCTCCATCCGGTGTCGAGCGGCGCGTTGATCATGCAGCGTACACCGTAAACATCATAGCTAAGGTCTACCTTTCCACCAAGCTGGCCAGACGACAGCGCTTCGATCAAGCGCGACCCAAACCCCCTTCGGGTCGGCGGAGTGACTTGAGGCCCGCCGCTCTCTTGCCATGACAGATCGAGTTGAGCGTTGGAAGGTGAAACGTCCCATGACAGTGTCACCTTTCCGGAACTCACTCCCAAGGCGCCATATTTCGCAGCGTTGGTTGCTAGTTCATGCAAGATGAGCGCGAGGCCCACCACAGCCTTTGGCGAGACCTCGACATCGGGCCCGCTGATGTTGAACTGCTCGGGTGGATAGGGAGATAACGCTTCCGAAACAGCGGTACGAAGGCTGGCAGCCTTCCAGCTTCCTCGCGTGAGCAGGTCATGTGCTCTGGCCAGGCTCTGCAACCTGGCGTCGAAGGCTGTCCTCGCGATATCGATGTCTTGTGCGCCGGCGAACGTCTGACGGGCGATTGCGGCGACCGTCGCAAGGACGTTCTTGACGCGATGGTTCAACTCCCCAATGAGGAGATGCTGAGCTCGCTCCGCTTCTTTTCGTGCCGTGATGTCACGAGCAATCTTCGCGGCGCCGATGATCGTGCCATCCGAGCCGTAGATTGGGGAGACAGCCAGCGAAACGTCCAGGAGACGTCCACTCTTATGCCGCCGGACGGTCTCATGGGTCTCTACCCGTTCGCCTGCCCTGATGCGGGAGAGGATGTGCTCTTCCTCATCAGGGAGGCCGTCCGGAACTAGAAGCGTGACGGACCGGCCCACAATCTCGTCGGCCGAAAACCCATACAGTTTTTCGGCTCCGGTGTTCCAGTCTGTAACCGTCATGTCGAGGTCGATGCCGAGAATTGCGTCTTCCGAGGAGGAGATGATCGACGCCATTCTTTTGAGCGTTGACTCGTAGCCGACCCGTTCCGTCGTTTCATTGACGATACAAAGGGCGGCCAACACATGGCCCTGTTCGTCGGAAACGGGTGAATACGAGATGTCGAAGTAAACTGTTTCTGGAGTGCCGCTGCGTTCGATATAAAAGGGCCTGTCTTTGGCAACGACCGTCTCGCCGCGGTCGCGAACCCTACGCAGAAGCGGCTCCAGATCGTCCCAAAGTTCGGCCCAGTTTTCTTTCGCTGGTTTCCCTAAAGCCTTCGGGTGCTTGGCACCGATCGTCGGAGCATATGCATCATTATAAATGGCGGTGAAGTCATGGCCGCAAAACAATACGATCTGCGCGCCTGAGGGAATTGCCATGTCGACCGCACACTTTAACTGGACCGGCCAGGAGGACATCGGTCCGAGGCTGGTGTTTTCCCAGTCATAGTTGCGAATGATGTCAGCCAAGGACCGCTGATCGGAGGTGTCCGGCTTGTGATCGTGCATTTGAACCTCCTCCCGCCTTGCATTTATTTGAAAGCTTCCTTTTAGAAAGTCAACGCAAATCACGGCTGAAGCCGTACCGCTTTGAGCATAAAGCTATTTGGTACATGGTGTTAGCGTAACCCCGTGCGGTTGGTGAGGCTCCGCGCGTTCGAGCCCATTCAAGGTCAATTAAGGTACTGACGGCCTCTATCCAGGTGCTCGTGTTTCGGCGTGACGCCTGGCTGGGATCAGCAGCGTTTCACGTCAACATGCACGGTGTCAGCAGGATATAAAGCCAGGCGGAACCTATTCGTTTTTCGGCTTACCGAGTTCCTCGGCAAGACCGATGAGAAGACCGTCGGGTCCGCGAATGTAGCAGAGCTTATAGGCGTCCTGATATCGAACGACATCGCCGACGAGCCTTGCGCCGTGCCCGCGCAATCTTTCAACGGTCTCTTCGACGTCATCGACTGTGAACATGGCGCGCAGATAACCAAGGGCGTTCACCGGAGCGTTCCGATGATCAGCCACGACTTCCGGCGTGAGGAAGCGCGAAAGTTCAAGCCGGCTATGCCCATCCGGTGTGCGCATCATGGCGATTTCGACATGCTGGTCGCCCAGTCCAGTGACACGGCCGGCCCATTCGCCCTCGATCGTCGCGCGGCCCTCAAGTTCCAAGCCCAGCTCCTGAAAAAAGCCTATCGCCACTCCAAGGTCTTCGACGACGATCCCGATGTTGTCCATCCGCTTGAGCGCCATACTTCGCCTCCTCCGGTTTTCGGTCTCATTTACAGCTAGGACGTTGATGAACCACCAGATCCGACATCGCTATCGAAATCTCTAGGGGACCTGAAAATAGCAGATCGGCGGTTCATTTCCTTTCAAGGCGATGACATCCTTTCAGCAACGGAAAAGAAAAACTATAAAAGGATTTCCTGTCGAGCCTCGATGCCAATGCCCGACGCGTTCAATATGCTTCGGGTAAAGGTCTAGGGCGCTTCAAACGTCGACGTGCTTTACGACGTGACGCGCCCAGAAAGATCGCAAGATTTCGTCTTCGGCAGGGTTCACCGTTTCATACTCCTCCAACAGCGTTAGGAACGCTCGATGTGGGTGCATGACATCTTCAGGATTGCGGAAGCCCCACTCACATTCCTCGCAATGCGCATAGATCGTCTGCCGTGTCACGTCCTTCTGGAGATAGAGGCGGCCCTGATTGTTACACTGTGGGCAGGTCCCGACATAATACAGTCTCACCATTAGCAATCGCCGCTTCCGCCATCCCCGCCGGTGTCGTTGCAGCCGCCGGTATGCGGAGGATAGTCGTTGCTGCCAGCGCTACCCATCACGCCGCTGCCAAACACTCGCCGCAGTCCCTCTCTCCGTTGCCAAATGAAGACCAGCAGCACGAGTAGTACCAAGGCGAAGCTTACAGCTATCATGAATTGTAACAACAATCCGAAGTCTCCGCTCTACGTGATTGCCCTGCTAGAAAAGTCCCGTCAGCCTGAGACTGGGAAAGCCGCCAAATTTCATAGATATCCCCGCGTATCTATAGCTGATAAACACTCCTACATCTAACTCAATATGGAAGCGGGGAGCGATACGCTGGCGACATGCGCATATTTGGCGCGTAGACGCCGGGTGCCTCTGCCGCTGTCGTTGGATGGACGGCCTAAGTCGCAACGTAAGCGCGAATTTCTCAGCACCTTCAGTATTTGAGCGAGCTTTGGCATGAGGTGTCCACCTAAAAGAGGCGGACACCAAGTTATGGATGAAGGTCAAAAACTTACAGTGCGACTGGTCGGTCGGAATGGAAGACGCCGTTTCGATCAAAGTTCGAAAGATCGCCTTGTCGCGGCCTGCCTTGAACCTGGCGCATCAGTATCGAAACTTGCGCGAGAACACGGGGTCAATGCGAATCTCGTTTGGAAATGGATCAGGAAACATACCCAGGCACATCCATTATCGCCGTCTTCGACATCTGCGTTTATTCCGGTTCAGATCGCCGCCCCGAGCAGCGAGTTCGACATTGAGATGCCAGCCACGGATCGCGAAGAGCGATTGCCGACGGCGAAGAGGAGCGACCCGCTGACCTCTCCAGCGAAGGTGAGAGCGTCATTGCCGAATGGTGTGAGATTGACGCTGGAGTGCCGCGATCTCAGCGCATTGACGGCAATAATCGGAGCTCTGGGTCATGTTTAAGCTTGGCGCTGATCTTCAAGTCTATCTGCATCGCGAACCGATCGACTTCCGGGCCGGCATCAACAGCCTTGCGGTCCTGGTCCAGGAGACGATGGCGCTGGACCCGTTTGCTCCTGCAGTGTTTGCCTTCTGCAACCGCCGGCGTGACCGGGTGAAGCTGCTATTCTTCGATCGCTCGGGCTTTGTGCTAATCCTGAAGCGGTTGACCGAAGACAAGTTCCGATGGCCGCGCCGAGAGGTGACGGTGGTCACACTGACGACCGAGCAACTGCATTGGATTCTCGACGGGATCGATATCGATGCGATGATCCGCCATCCCGTGCGGCAGTATCAGATCGCCGGCTGAAGGTGGCGAATTGAGCTGTTGACGCGGCGACGCGGCTCAGATTCAAAACTGGGATGACCCGAGCCGGCGAACTGAGCGTTGCAGAACTGATGGCGCAGTTGGCGGCCAACGCCGCCGAAATTGCTGCGCTCAAAGCCGAGAAGGAGGCCCTCTCGCAGCGGATCGTCAAACTTGAAGAAGAACTGGCGCTCGCAAGGCTCCATCGTTTTGCACCCCGCAGCGAAAAGCACATCGATCGCATCTTCAACGAGGCCGAGGAGGCCGCGGATGAGGATGACAGTAACGACGGCGACGGCGTCGATCTTCCGGATACAGGCCTGCCGCCTGTCGAGAGCGCGGCGGGAAAGAAGCGTGGCCGCAGGCCTTTACCGGAAGACCTGCCGCGCGAGCGTGTCGAATACGACCTTGCCGACGATCAGAAGGCCTGCCCTTGCTGCGACAGTCAAATGCATCGCATGGGCGAGGCCGTTACCGAGCAACTCCATATCGAGGTCAAGGCAAAGGTCCTGCAGAATGTGCGGTTCAAACATACCTGCCGCCATTGCGACCGCACCGGGATCAACACGCCTGTCGTGATCGCGCCTATGCCGAGCCAACCTCTGCCGGGCAGCATCGCAACCGCCTCGACGCTGGCCTTCGCGCTCGTCCACAAATACGTCGATGGCACGCCGCTCTACCGCGTGGCTCAGACGTTCGAGCGAGCCGGCGTTCCGATCAGCCGAGGCGCTCTCGCTCACTGGGTGATCGGCTCGAGCGAGAAGCATCTTCACCGCATCTATGATGCGCTGAGACTGAGGCTCAGGTCGCAGCCCCTCATTCACGGTGATGAGACGACCGTTCAGGTTCTCAAGGAAAAGGACAAGGAAGCCACCAGCACATCGTATATGTGGGCCTACCGGAGCGGCGAGGACAGTAGCGAGCCGATCGTGCTGCTCGATTATCAGCCCGGCCGCGGTCAGATTCACCCACAGGCCTTCCTCGGCGACTACCGCGGCATACTCATGAGCGATGGCTATACAGCCTGGCGCACATTGGATGGTGCCACGCATGTCGGATGCATGGCTCATTCCCGACGGCGCTTCGTTGAAGCACTCAAAACCAGAAAGAACGGAGGCGGACCGCCGGAACAGGCGCTCCGGTTCTTCGAGCAGCTTTATCGGATCGAAAAGCAGGCAAGAGACAAAGCCCCAGATGCCGGCGAGACGAAGGCCGACTGCATTCGCCGCTTTCGCCAACAGCACAGCTTGCCTGTCCTGAACGCCCTCAAGTCCTGGCTCGATAATATCGCGCCAAAAGTCGTGCCGGACACCAGGCTCGGTGATGCCGTGTCCTACACTCTGAACCAATGGGATTATCTGACCCGCTATATCTCCGATGGCAGAATGCCGATCGATAACAACATTCTGGAACGCGACATCAGAGTTTTTGCCACCGGCAGAAAGAGTTGGCTGTTCAGCGACACCGCTGATGGAGCCAAGGCCAGCGCCGTAATCTACAGTCTGATGCTGACCTGCCGTGCCTGTGGCGTCGACCCACTCACCTGGCTGCGCCACGTGCTTGCAGAGTTGCCGCAGCGCAATGAAGATGCCGACATCAGCGACTTGCTACCGTTCAACGCCTCCAACGCCGTCACAGCCTAGCCAAGCAAGTCAACGTGCAGGGAAAATCGCGCTTACGTCGCAACGTATGAGTGCGGCGTTCATCCTAATTCGCCGTTAGACGCTGAACAGCTTTCGGGAAAGCGAGATGTAGGCGAGCGGTTCGAGATATTACCGAAGCCGATCCCGATCCATGTTCGAGATCCTGCCACGGAGAACACAGGATAACGGGCAGCTCGTCGCGGCATCCAGAATATAGCTTGGCTTCGGTTGATGGTTCGATTCTCAATGAACTTGGATGAAGACTGTCCTCCCGAACGACCTTCAGCAGAGCTACCATTCGCTCGTGCAATGTGACTTCATTTTTGCCGCTATCTGTACCAATCCGAGCGGCGGCCTGGCCAAGGTGGGCCCGCATCTCGCCCACCCCTTAGAGATCGCTCGCCTAGATTAGTATTTTTTTTAAAGCCATACACCGCCGTCGTCGATAGGATCTTCAGACCGTCTTCAAAACTCCTCCCAGCTTTCAGCGGCTGTATTGCCGCCATAGGCTTTAGCGACCTGTGCCGTCAGCCTGCGAGCCGGCGACGCCACAGCGCGGTTTGGCGCTCCGGCAGCTGTCACAGGCGCCATTTGCCGTTTTCCTTCGCCAAACTGGAACCGGCCGATGAGCTCGCGCAGAGTTCCTGCCTCGCCGGCGAGAGTCGCACTCGCCGCGTTGCTTTCCTCGACCATCGCGGCGTTCTGCTGGGTGACCTGGTCCATCTGGTTAACGGCGGTGTTCACCTCTGCAAGCCCGACCGACTGTTCTCTGGCCGACGTGGCAATGGCGTCCATATGCTGGTTGACGGCGACGATATAGCCTTCGATGGTCTTCAATGCCTCGCCGGTCTCGCTGACCAGCTTGACGCCGCTTTGAACCTCGACAGAGGAGTTGCGGATCAGTTCTTTGATTTCTTTCGCAGCTTTGGCAGAGCGCTGTGCAAGTTCACGAACTTCCTGAGCGACCACGGCAAAGCCCTTGCCTGCCTCGCCGGCCCGGGCGGCTTCGACGCCCGCATTCAAGGCCAGAAGATTGGTTTGGAAAGCGATCTCGTCGATGACGCCGATAATGTTTGACACCTGATTGGATGATTGCTCGATTTTCTGCATGGCATCGACGGTGCTTGCGACGACCTTGCCGGAATGAGCCGCACTGGCATTGGCCTGGACAGCAACAGAGCGTGCTTCATCGGCGCGCTTCGACGAATTGGAGACATTCGCCGTGATCTGATCGAGGGCTGCGGCTGTTTGTTCGAGCGAGGCTGCCTGTTGTTCTGTCCGCTTCGACAGGTCATCGGTGCTTTGACTGATCTCGCGGGTGCCGCTGTCGATCTGTGTCGTAGCTTGTGCAACGGCGCGCAGGGTGTCAGCAAGTTGACTGACGGCGCCGTTCAGATCATGACGCAGCGCTTCAAAGTCCGGCGCAAATGGCTCGTTGAGCTGGAAGCCCAGATCGCCGGCGGCAAGACGGCGAAGGCCCGTGGCAAGACCAGAGGTTGCTTCCTGGAGCCGTTTTTGTGCAGCCGCTTCCGCTTCGGCGGTCAATCGAACACGATCTGCCTCGCCTTGTATACGTGCCCCCTCGGCCTCTTCTTCGAGGCGTTTGTTCGACAATGCTGCTTGACGGAAAACCTCGACGGCTCCGGCCATTTCCCCGATTTCATCGGCGCGCCCGGCAAAGGGTACCGCAGTTTTTGTATCGCCGCCCGCCAGCTTCGTCATTGCGCTGGTGATCGTCTGAATGGGACGGGCAATACCCGTCAGCGCGAACCAGATTGATGCGAGGAGGACCACCGCGCACAATCCGATGGCAAAAAATGTCAGAACAAGGGTGGTGCTGAAAATAGCCTGACTTTCTGCAAATACCGTCTTGGCGCCCGTGGCATTGATGTCGATCAGCTTGTCTATATCCGCGATGAGTCTTATGGCCAAAGGCTTCATGTCCGTGGCAAGCAAGATCTTTGCCTGCTCATCGTTGTCATTCGCCGACAGTTTCATCAACTGCGTACCCAGGTCCGTGTAGCCTTTGAACTCCTCACGAACCTGCTTGGCGATGTCCAGCTCGCTTTGATACGTGTAAATTGCCTCAAACTGTGACGTCGTTTCAAGAAACGCGGAGATCCTGTTCGTCACGTCCGTTTCCGCGTTTTTCATTCCCTTGTCGTCCAGGGCCATGATATGGTCACGATATGCCAGTCGCAGATTACTGAAATCCTGCTGCATCCGTGTCGCCAGCGAAACGCTGGGCATCCAGTCATTGGCGATATTGCTGACAAATTCGTTGGTCGTCCTCAAGCGATTGACGGAATATGCGGCAAAACCACCGACGATGATGCCGATAAAGATGAAAACACTGATGAGGGCGGTTTTGATTTTCGGTCTGGACATGACGTATCCTCAAGGGCTGCAAGATGTTTCATGGCTCGACCCGGAAGGACAAAATTATTTTGCTGGGGTGGAAGACACGGTTCTCATCCCATGAAGTCGTGAAATAAATTTATAGTTTCTAAGTCTTAAAAAAGTTCATGCGTTATGAGCGATATTCTGTCGAAAGAGCGCCCTTGACCTGGAGGGCGTGACATTGGCGAAGGCCGGATCGACTGAAAGTAAAGACAATGGCTGCGACAGTGAGCGCAGATGGACTCCGATGCATGGGCTCCTAAACTTACCTGACCCACCATCTGACTGATTAGCCCACTCCTGTCGTTTACGATCCTTTAACCATAACCTTTTACAATAAGGACATCGGCACTGTCTCCTCCCTCCGCTGTCGAAGAAAAAACTCGGGCCCTGAGACATGTTCTCGGGCCCTTTTTCGTTCTGCTCCCTGAAGACGACCTTATCTGGGGCGCGGCACGAACGACCAGCACCACTGGAACAAGCCTGGCTCCATAAACCTTTACGCAAATAGACAACCCGAAAAGAAGGTTGCGCTGGTAAAGTCCGAGCTCCGAAAAGAACTGTTCGCCATGACCCTGGAACTGCAAAACGTAATTCTAGAAATGATCGCCCGTGGCGAAGCTTTGCAGGCAACGCTCGAGCGACTGTGCCGCGAAGTAGAGGCTCTGTTCCCGGACGTGGTGTGTTCGGTGTTGTCGGTGACAAAGGACATCTTAATCCCCTTGCCGGCCCATCACTTCCGCATTCCTACATGCTCTCGTGGAGAGAGAAATCGAGGGCCGCTCGCGTCTTGCGGTTCCCCGAGTGGTTATCGCCAAATTTAAGGCCTCAGGTTTTTAAGCTAGAGTCAGTGTCATCCCGCCGTAACCTCGCGTTGGACAGACAGCCCACGGTCACGAGCCAGCGACTGATGTTGCAGGAATAAGCCTTCTCCGCGCCGCTGCCGATGGCCGACATTTAAGGTGATCGCCTAAGTATGGACGTCTGGATAATTGGAAATCGATCCCGAGCGGCATCCCCGATGTCACTTTAATCTCAGGCTGGCTCCCTAAGTCGAGTAAGCGACAAGACGAATTACTACCGGAGTGGCCCCGCACGGCACCGGCAGAGATGTCTGAAGCACACCGAAACTTTTGGTTTCAGTCTCGTATCATGAGCGGTTGAAGTATAAGGGAGCTCAGCAGCTCCGAGATCTCTCCCGTGCTCCGGTCAGGCTCCTCATTGAGCCACCAATCCAGCAGTTCGACGGTCGATGCCACTGCAATCCTGATCGCAAGTCGACGCGGCAGACGGGTCGCGTTCGGATCCGGCGAAGACGCGAGACGATCAACGACTTGATGCCTGAGTTCAGCGCGTAGCGCGTTTCCAACCCGAGTGAGGGCGCTGACCTCCCGCCGTCGCGCATTCACGGCCTCGATAAACGCCCGGGCAGCTCCAGCCCCATCAAGCCGCATCAACGCAGGCATCATAGCCTGCGCCAGGGCATCCGTCAGAATTTCAACAGCATCGAGGACAAGTGCCGAAACATCCGTATAATGCCGAAAATAGGTAGAATAACCGACGCCGGCGCGCTCGGCCACCATAGCCCCCGTAATCTTATCGAGTGGAATGTCCAAAAGCAGCTCGAAAAGTGCACGGTGCATAGCGGTACGGGATCGCGACCTTCGAGCATCCTGCCGCAATCCTACCATTGTCTTTCCCATAGTATCGCCTATTTATGACTAGTCACTTGTCATATCTCGGGCCGACATAGTGAAATCGCGTTGCCACTTTGAAGGCGAGCGTCGTCACTGTCACTCCTAATAATCAGCGAGGTGTAATAATGAGTGCATTTGATGAACTTCTTAAACCGCCACCGGGCATGGATATAAACTTTGCTCAGCCCGCGGGAGAGCCTTCTCTCGCGCCGGCTGGGGGTGTGACGTGGCGCGTTTTCAGTAATCCGATCACAATGTTCGTAGGCGGCGTTTCAGCTGTTCTGCTAGAACTGGCTGAACCTTCGGTGCGGTCAGGCGTGTGGGATCACAGCAGTTTTCGGACCGATCCGGCAAAGCGCCTGCACCGCACCGGCTTTGCTGCGATGATCACAGCATACGCGGCACAATCGAAGGCCAGAGAGGTCATCGCCCATGTTGTATCGATCCATGATAAGGTCCGCGGGGCAACACCCGACGGTAAGCCCTACTTTGCGAACGATCCCCGCTTGCTCAACTGGGTTCAAGCAACTGCGACATTCGGCTTTACCGAGGCCTATCATCGCTTCGCGGCCTCGTTGTCGTCCACCGATAAGGACGCCGCCTTCGCCGAAAGCGGCCCATCAGCAGAGCTCTTCGGGGCGACAGGTGCGCCGCGTTCCTGGCGCGAATGGGAAAACATTCTCGCTGAAATGGCACCGGATTTGGAGGGCTCTGACATCTTAGGGGAATTCCTCGCGATCATGAACCAGGCGCCAATCTTGCCAAGGCCGTTGAGGTGGGTACAGAGGCTCCTCGTGCGGGCCGCCGTGGACATCACGCCGGAGCCCGTTCGGTCTTTGCCGCAATTGCGCGACAAGGGCTTGCGCGCTGGCGAGGCTTTGCTCATCACGGTTTTCGCCCACGTGGTTTCGGTGGTCCCGAAGCGGCACACGCCGGCAGCGCAGGCAGCGAAACGCATGGGCATTCGTCTTTAACTGTGAGCCGAGTGACCTCGGGCTTGGGACCGGAGCACTGTGGAAAAGAGACCCGGCTTCGAGAAGGAAGCAACGTCCTTGTGCTCTGGATCAGAGCAATGCCAATTGGCCGATCAACCGATTTGGAGCCGCAGTTACAGAAACGGCATCCATGCCCGTCGCCGATACCCACCCGCCTGTATCGGCGACACTACTTTAGTCCAGCTTAAGCTTCCCAACACTCGTTCAATATTGCTTCCGTGAACGCCACTTCATAATCTCCCAGATAATTCACTGTAAAATCAAAGGGGAACAATATGAAGCGACTGGACAAGATGAAGCTTGGTACGTTCGTATATACCTTCGGTTTTCATCCGGCTTCATGGCGCCATCCAGCGAGCAAGGTGACCGCGGCAACCGACTTCGCCCATATGCTCGACATTGCCAGAAAGTCGGAGGCGGCCAAGTTCGATTTCATGTTTTTGGCCGACTCCGCCGCTGCCGGTGTCGGGGATCCAGATGCTTTGTCGCGCAGCCCGACAAAGGCGAACCGTTTCGAACCCCTCTCGCTCATATCGGCGCTGTCGGTGATGACCGACAAGCTGGGCTTGGTCTCAACCCTATCAACGAGCTATTACGAGCCGTTCAACGTCGCCCGCATCTTCGCGTCGATCGATCAGCTCAGCAACGGCCGCGCCTGTTGGAACGTCGTTACTTCGGACCACGACGAAACTGGGTACAACTTCAACCGCCTGGGCCTCGATCCGCATGCCGTCCGTTATGAGCGCGCCCAGGAATTTATCGATGTCGTGTTCGGGCTCTGGGACAGTTTCGAACGAGATGCGCTTCTGCTCGATCGCGGAGAGGGCGTCTATTACGACAAGGACAAGCTCCATATCCTCAACCATGTCGGCAAGAATTTCCAGGTTCGCGGACCGCTGAACATTGCGCCGTCCGCCCAGGGCCGGCCGGTGATTGCCCAAGCCGGCGGATCGGAAGCCGGCATGGCACTTGCCGCCCGCACGTCCGAAATCGTGTTCAGCCTTGCCTCCAATATCGACAGCAATCGCGCCTTTTACCAGAACGTCAAGGGGCGCATGCCGGCCTTTGGGCGCAATCCCAACGACATGAAGATCATGCCGGGCATTGTTATCAATGTCGGCGAGACCGAGACCGAAGCCAAGGCTAAGGTTGATTTCCTGATCGACAACCTGCATCCGGACGTCGGACGCCTGATGCTTTCGGAGTTCCTGGAAGCCGATCTTCGCGGCGTTCCGTTCGACCAACCATTTCCAATGGACCGTTTGCCGGCCGAGCCGAAAGGATCGCGCAAGATGTTCGATCAGCTAGTGGAGTTTGTGAAGCAGGGTCAGACGGTGGGCCAGCTCATCCGCCACTATGCCGAACGACATACCGGCAATGGCATTACCGGCACGCCAACGCAGATCGCCGACTATATGGAAGAATGGTTCGAGACACGTGCCGCCGACGGGTTCATCTTGATGTTCCCCACGCTGCCTTCCAGTCTCGACGACTTCGTCAAGCTTGTTCTGCCGGAACTGCGTCGTCGCGGGTTATTCCGAGAGGAATATGAGGGCGCGACCCTTCGAGACAATCTTGGCCTTTCGATGCCGCCGAACCGATACGCTGCTGCAAGGATCGCCGGAGCGGAACATGGCTGAGGACGAGCACTCCGGCCCCTCGCTTCCAAAACCAAGTGCGGATCAGTTCAAAACGTCCATGCGGCATCTGGCCGGCGCCGTGTGTGTCGTGACGACTGGTGAGGGGGATCAACGTACCGGCTTCACGGCAACGTCGGTCACGGCGCTCTCTGCAGATGGACCAACCATCATGACCGCACTGAACCGCGGGTCTTCTTCCTGGCGAGCACTTGAACGTGGCCGACACTTTTGCATCAATATATTATCGGCTGAACATCAAGCGGTGGCACAATCCTTCTCGGGATTCGGGGGCGCTCAGGGTGCCGACCGCTATGAAGGCGCCCGATGGTGGCAGATGGAGACTGGAGGACTGGCTTTGGAGGGAGCCTTGGCGAGCTTCGACTGTGAATTGGAAGAGGCGATCATTCATCGCTCTCATGCCATCGTCATTGGGCTGGTCCGGACGATTGCAACTTTCGATGCAAACGAACCCCTGCTTTACTGGCGTGGTGCTTATCGTCATTTAAAAGCCTGACGGCTGTCCTCATGGGCCCGTCCTGTTTTCATGCATTTGGACGGATCGATGACGAGATCTCCCTGCTGCCGCCCCTTGCTCAATATCCATCGATGAAATTCCCGGCCAGCAGGCTTGTCGAAGGCGGCTGAAGACCACGCGACATAGTAGGGCTGTGGCATGGGAAGCCGGAGGTCGAATGGCACGATCAGGCGGCCCGCTACAATGTCGTCCCAAACCATGGACAACTGCGCGAGAACCACGCCTTCACCGTAAAGCGCTGCATCGAGCGCCGCATTGGTGAATGAAAACACCAATGTAGGCTCGATAAATGGGGAGCTTTTACAGTGTACTGCTGCCCATTGTGACCACCCTGGAGACTGTCCTTCACTGTCTGCCCATTCAATCTCGATGAGCGGCAATTGCAAGAGATGCTCCGGCCGCGTTACCAACTCTCGGCCTTTGAAGCCGGGTGCATAGACGGGCAGCACAATATCTGTAAACAGGCGCGCATATTGTCGATGCGGTTCTATATGCCGGCCATAGGTAATGCGGAAATCGGCGTCACCATTCTCCAGGTTCGGCTCAGTCAAGTCGCCTTGCAGACGCGCTTTTGCGCCATTGCTGATCTTCTGCCATTCCACCATCCTTGGGGCCAGCCACTTTGCCGCAAGGGAGCGCAAGCTGCTCACCGTGATCGAGCTGGTGGATCGGATTTTTCTCACGGCATCTTGGGCATCCTGAAATTCCTGAAAGCCCCGAGCCAGGAAGTTTCGATAGGATTGCCCCGCACTGGTCAGCTTGACGCTATTACCCGCTCTCGTCACCAGACTGATACCGACAGACCTCTCGAGGCTCTTTATATGCTGGCTGACAGCTCCAACCGTGATGCCAAGGGCTTCCGCGGCAGCCGTCATTGTTCCGAGGCGGCCGAACTCTTCAAACGCCATCAGGGATTTCATCGGCGGAAGGTTTTTTAGGGACAAGTCCGGGGCACCCAAGTTTAATTTAGCTAAAGCAGTCTATATTAAAAGCATGCTTCTTCAATAGGCATTAAATGATAAATTGTTCGATATTGGCTATGAAAGCCAATCAAAAGGGGAACGCTGCGGGCCGTCGGTCCGGGCAAAAAAGATGAGGTTACAATGGGAAGTTTCGTCTCAACTATCCGGACTGCTTTCAAGAGATCCGCGGGTGCACACCTTGCGAGCATCGTCCTTGCTGTGAGCGTTCTGGCGCCAAACATTGCCGCTGCCGATGCACTCCAGAAAGCGAAATCTGCGGGCAAGCTGGTGGTCGTAACCGAGATGCAGTTCGCGCCCTTCGACATGAAGGTCGATGGCAAATATGTCGGCGTCAACAGGGATCTCTTCGACGAGATCGGCAAGGAACTTGGTCTTGCGATGGACTACGTCGACCTGCCGTGGACAAGCGTCCTGCCTGGCTTGGAATCGGGGAAATTCGATTTCGTCGGCGCGCCCATCAATGCCACGAAAGAACGCGTCACCCGTTACGCCTTTACCAATCCTTTCGCCTTCTCCGGCAGCGCATTCATGAAGCGTAAGGGCGATGCAGCGGTTACCAAGCCTGAAGACCTCAAAGGGCAGACCGTCGGGGTGGTGAAGTCCAGCGCCATCCTGCGCCAGGTACAACGGTTCAACGAAACCACCCCCGTTACCATTCGCGAGTATTCGGACAACAACCAGCTCTATGCCGATCTCGCAATCGGCCGCGTCACGGCTGCCGCCAGCTCTTTGGCAAACGTCTCCTATGCCGCGCAGCAGCGTCCCGATACGTTCGAAGTCGTTAAGCCGACATTCGGCATCCCGACCTATTACGGCTGGATCGCCCGCAATGACGAAGACAGCAAGAGCCTGATTGCCGCCATCAACGTGGCCCTCGCCAAGGTCATTGCAGACGGACGCATGGCCGCCATCCAGAAAAAATGGTTCGGCGAAGCCTATGATCTGCCGGCAGTCATGCCCGAACCGCAGATCTAACTGAGCAAAGAATGCTGGCGAGAACCCATGCAAACGATATTACATACGCTTCCCTTCCTTCTGGAGGGCGCCTTGGTCACAATCTACATATCGGTGCTTGGAACGATCGTCGGCATTCCGATCGGAACGTTGGTTCTCATTCTGCGCCGTTCCGGAATTGCTGTCGCGGAGTTCTTTGCCCGCACCTATGTCAGCTACTTCCGCTCGGTGCCGCTTCTGGTCCAGTTGCTGCTCTTTTATAATTTCCTGCCGCTTGCCGGAATCGACATGTCGGCGACGATGGCGTCTGTCCTCGCGCTTGGCTTGATCAGTGGCGCCTATGTGGCTGAGATCCTGCGCGGCGTCCTTGGCAGCATTTCGCAAGGCCAGATAGAAGCTGCCCGAACGCTTGGCTACGACCCTGTCAGCATATGGCGCACCATCCTGCTTCCTCAGGTGTTTCGCCTGGCATTGCCGGCGCTCATGAACGAACTGACGCTGATGATGAAATCCTCTTCGCTGATCTCGGTCGTCGGTATCGCGGAACTGGCGCGCACGAGCCAGAATATCGTGTCGACAACATTTCGTCCAATCGAGATCTACACCGCCACCTGCGCCATCTACATCGTCATCACGCAGATCCTGCTTCTTGCCGGTCGGATTTTCGAGCACAGAATGAGGCGAGCAGGCCGATGAACTTCGATCTCTCTGCAATCGTCCCCTATGGTCCGGCACTGCTGAGTGGATTGGGCACGACCCTGCTGTGCTGGGTCGCCGGCAGCGCGGGCGCCATGGCGATCGGTTTTGTCGTGGTGCTGTGCCGTATCTCGCCGAGCCGCATTCTGTCCGCCGCGGCCCTGTTTTACACTGAGATCATTCGCGGGACGCCGCCGCTTCTGGTCGCCTTCTTCATCTATGGAGCAGGCCCTTCCTTTGGTCTGGTTCTAGAGCCCCTGCCGGCCGGCATTCTCGCGCTTTCGCTTCACGGCAGCGCCTATATGGCAGAAATCTACCGGGTCGGCTTCAACGCCGTTCCCCGCGGTCATGTCGAAGCCGGCATCAGCTTGGGACTTCCACGCCTTGCAATCTTCCGTCGGATTCAGGCACCCGAAGCTTTGGTCGCAATCACGCCGTCACTTGTGAACGCATTGATCGTCGTCAGCAAGGAGACCTCTGTCCTTTCCATTATCTCGGTCCCCGAGCTGACTTACGAGGTTCAGAAAATGTCCATCGAAACATTTGCAGCTTTCGAATCCCTGTTCGCGCTGGCCCTCGGTTACTGGATCGTCGTCAGTTCCATCGCCAGGGCCGGCCACTATATCGAACGCCGCGTCATGCGGCACACTGTCAGGAGCGAATAATGGCGGAAGAAATGGTCCGTATCGCCAGCGTTTCGAAGTCATTCGGTCCGTTGAAGGTGTTGCACGACGTCAATCTCGTCGCCGAGAAATCCGAGGTCCTTTGCCTCATTGGGCCGAGCGGGTCTGGCAAGAGTACGCTCCTGCGCTGTGTCAATTTCCTTGAGTCCTATGACGAAGGCGAAATTCTGGTGGAGGGCAAGCTGATGGGCTACGACATGTCCTCGGGCGCGCGCAAACTGATGCGCGGGGGGCAGTTGCGCGCCATGCGACGCAGCATCGGCATGGTCTTTCAGCACTTCAATCTGTGGCCTCACATGACCGCCCTCGACAATGTCGCCGATCCGTTGCGGCAGGTAAAGGGAATGTCCAAGGCCGATGCTCATCGCAAGGCGATGGAGACTTTGGAGGAGGTGGGACTGGCGGCCAAGGCTGACGGTTATCCCGCGGCCCTTTCGGGCGGACAGCAGCAGCGCGTAGCAATCGCGCGGTCGCTTGCCATGGACCCTCATCTGATGCTGTTTGACGAGCCGACCTCTGCATTGGATCCAGAACTTGTCGGCGAGGTGCTTCAAGTCATGCGCGATCTGGCGAAAGAGGGGATGACGATGATCGTTGTCACGCATGAGATCGGCTTTGCAGCGCAGGTCGCCGACAAAGTTGCCTTTCTTGACGGAGGCCGGATCGTTCGCTGCGGCCCTCCACGGGATGTTCTCTATTCTCCAGAGGAGCCGCGCCTCAAGCAGTTTCTCCAGACCTATCACGAACGCAATCAATTTTAGGAGGGGCGGCCATGCCAACCCGCGATATTTCCATATCGGACGTCGTGCTGCGCGACGGGCTGCAGCTCGTCGACACGGTGTTGATGCCGGAGACGAAGATGCAGATTTTCGACATGCTTTACGCAGCCGGCGTCAGGTCATTCGACGTCACAAGCTTCGTGCCGCCGGCGCGATTTCCACAATATGCAGATGCTGTCGAGTTGGTCGCCCATGGCCGCAGCAAACCAGATGTTTTCCTCTCTGCGTTTGCGCCCAATCCCAAAGGGGCCGAGCGAGCGGTTGCCGCAGGCGTTGACTCCGTGAGCTTCGTGGTGTCGGCAAGCGTCAGCCACAACCTCGCCAATGTCCGCAACACGCCGACCGAGCAGATGGAGGCGGCGAAGGCGGTCAAGATCTCCATGGCCTCCGCCGAGCGCCCGGCCCAGCTCGTCCTGGCGATTGCCGCGGCATTTGGCTGCTCGATTGAGGGGGCTGTCGATCCTGAAAGCGTCTTCAGGCTTGCCGAGCAGGCGCGCGACATCGGTGCCGACGAGATCTGCATTTCTGACACAGTTGGGTATGCCAGCCCTCGGCAGGTGAAAGACATCGTCGCGGGCGTCCGATCTGCGGCAGGTGCGGACATTCCGTTGCGCATTCACCTGCACGACACGACCGGAACCGGCATGGCCTGCGCCTACGCCGCTTTGGAGGTCGGGATCACCCGTTTCGATGCGGCGCTCGGCGGTCTTGGCGGCTGCCCGTTCGCGCCGGGTGCATCCGGCAACATTTCGACCGAAGACCTTGTCTACATGATGGAGACGTCAGGTCAGCGCACGGGGATCGACCTCGAAACGCTTCTGATCGCCACCCATGCCCTTCACACGTTTCTTCCGAACGATCCCATGCCGAGCCATATTTTCACGTCGGGGATTCCCAAAGCATACGGAATGCGCACATGACCAAGACCCTTCCCTTAAGCGGCATCAAAGTTCTGGAATTTTCCCAGATGATCATGGGGCCATGCTGTGGTCTGATCCTCGCCGATCTCGGCGCTGACGTGATCAAGATCGAACCGATCAAAGGTGATCGCACCCGCAATCTGACGGGTCTTGCCGCCGGTTTTTTCGACACGTTCGGTCGCAACAAGAAAAGTGTGGCGCTCGATCTGACGCTCAATGAGGACCGTGCCGTTCTCGATGACCTGATTGCCGAAACGGATATTCTGATCGAGAATTTTCGGCCTGGCATGATGAAAGCAACAGGGCTGGACTATGAGAGCCTGAAGAGCCAACATCCAGAGCTAATATATTGTTCGCTCAAGGGGTTTCTCGCGGGCCCCTATCAACATCGTACCGCGCTGGACGAGGTCGTCCAGATGATGAGCGGTCTCGCATTCATGACGGGATTGCCAGATCGGCCGTTACGAACCGGTGCGTCCGTCAACGATATCATGGGCGCCATGTTCGGCGTGATCGGTATCCAGGCGGCATTGCGCGAAAGACAAACCACCGGTCTTGGCCAGGAAGTGCAAGCTTCACTCTACGAGAACGCTGCCTTCCTGATGGCTCCCGCCATGCTGGCGGAGGTCATAACGGGCCAGGCCTCGACACCCTTCTCGGTCACCGAACGTCCTTGGCCGGCCTACGATCTTTTCGATCTCGCCGATGGCAACAAACTGTTCGTCGGTATTGTCGGTGACCAGCAGTGGCATGACTTCTGCGTGGCCTTCGAAAGGTCCGGCTGGCTGGCCGATCCCCGACTAGCAAGCAATGCTTTGCGCCAGCAGGCTCGCTCTTGGCTTATTCCCGAAATCCGCAGTCTGTTCCTGTCGCTCGACGCACCCGAGGTGAAAGCCACTGTCGAGCAGCTTGGCCTGCCGTTTGCTCCGGTCTGCACACCCATCGAGTTGCTGGACGATCCGCATCTCAACGCGAACCATGGCATGATCGACGTGGTGCTGAGCAACGGAATGGCCTCCAAGCTTCCAGCGCTGCCGCTGACGCTCGGCGGAAAGCGTCTCGGCGGAACGCGGCCGCGAGCGCCGCATATCGGCGAGCACACGTCCGAAGTCGCCCGCTCCAGCACGTTCGCTGCGCCGATCACACAGGTGGAGTGACAGGGAACGAACCGACGCTTTGTCGCGAAACGCCGTCAGGTGAAACCCCGCCACTCAGAGTAGGCATCAAACAGTTGGAGTCCGACGTGAAGCTCGTCCCAAATCCGGCAATTGCCGACCTTCCGCTCTACAATGCCGGCATGAATATCGAGTTTGCACGGAAGGTCAGTGGTAGATCGCAGATTGCTGCGCTCGCCAGCAATGAGAATCCATATGGCTGCTCGCCTAAAGTCCGAGCGATGTTCGCGTCGGATCTGTTTGATCCGTCGCGTTATCCGGACCCTGGTTGCACGGCATTGCGGGAGGCGATTTCAGCCAGAACCAATGTTGCCCTCGAGAATATCGTGGTGGGCAACGGATCCGAGGAAATCGTGGCAGCCATTTCCCGCGCTTATTTGGTCACTGGAAGTAGAGCGCTGACCGTCACGCCGAGTTTCGGCCTGCATGAGATCGATCCGATCGCGGCCGGTGCAACGGTCACGAAGATCCCGATGACGCAAGATATGGAGTTCGATATTGCCGCGCTTGAGGTGGCGCTCGCCGCGAAGCCTGCCGTCTTCTTCCTGCCGACGCCCTCCAACCCTGTCGGTTGTACGCTGGGCATGCTTCAGCTTGAGCGTCTTGCGGCAGCCACAAGTCCGGAGACCCTCTTCGTCATCGACGAGGCCTACTTCGAGTTCCAGAATGAAGTCGACGGGACGCGGTTCTTGGGTCGCAGCGGCCTCAACTGCGTCGTTCTGCGGACGTTTTCAAAAGCCTATGGTCTGGCAGGCCTGCGGGTCGGTTACGGCCTGTGCTCAAACGCCGGGATTGCCGATATGCTGAAGCGCGCCAAGCCGCCTTTCGACGTCAACTCCGCTGCGCAAATGGCAGCGACGATCGCGCTCGGCGATCAGGAATGGATGGAAGCCTCTGTTGCAAAAATAACGGCGGAACGTCAGCGCGTCGCGCTGCAAGTCACCGATCTTGGGCTGTTTGCCGCGCCGTCGTCGGCAAATTTCATCTTCGTAAGAACGCCGAAGCCGGGTTACGAGGTGGCACAGGCTCTTTTGATGAACGGGGTCGTCGTCAAGCCCTGGAAAGAAGCCGGTTTTGACAACTGGCTTAGGGTATCGATCGGCACAGATGTTGAGAACGATATGTTTCTCACAGCGCTGAAAGAAGTGATCACACCTTAACCGCGCTCTTCAATGGCGAGTTTTGAATTGCTGGACCAATTTGGGTTAGTCGCTTTTTCGGTCCGCCAGTCCAACATAACTGGTATCGAAATCTGCGTGTGCCGAATGTCGACCAATGCAATTGCCTAGCTGAATAGCCCAAGCCAATCTGCAGCTCTCAAAATCAAATCGCTTCCTTAACTAAGTTGTTTGTTCTCGTACGTCGGTTCACATCCCTTCAAGGCGAAATGGAGTAATTGCGAACATCAATGTGGTGGACATCCATTTAGAGCAGACCCGTGCGCCGGGGGCCGTCGGTCCCGGTTTCCGGCGTCGCCGTCGCTATGCTAAACCTCCTACGGCAACCCTTTTAACCGGTCTTGCGGGAGGCGAACGGATTTCGCAGTTTCTGCTGCATCTGGTATGCCCTTTGTTTTGGACGTCTGCGCAACGACCCAAGATCTGTCGCTCCGCGAAACTGCGCGGTTGTGAACCTTGCTCACCAGATTGGCTGAAAGCGTCCCCCCCGGCAACAAGGTTGAGCTGCCGATCGCGCCGTGTTTTGAAGTAAGAAAATTGGCGGCGGGGCTATGACAAGGAACAGCAGAACAGTTTGACACGTTTTCGGAGCAGGCTGCGGACGATCCGATTTTCACCCGTGTCGCATCCAAATCCGCCAAACCCGACAAACATGCCATCCCGATGAGTGAAGAGGACATGGCCCGGCATCTCTCGCAGACGGGCCGCTACCGCATCCTTACGAAACTGGTGCCGCGCGCGGTTGCGCCAAACCCGCGCCCGGAGTATCCCCCTCAAAAGTCTCGTTCTCGACACGGAGACGAGGGGGTCTCAAAGCGCGCAAGGATGCGTGATCCGCTTGAGAAACTCAACGCGATCATCCCCTGGCTTGTGTTTGAGAAGCCATTGGCGAAGACGCTGAAGCGGTCTGAGGAGCCGAAGGGCGGCCGACCTGTCTTCCCGTCGTGTTTGATGTTCAAGAACTTGGTGCCGCAGGCAATGTATATTCGTCTCCGAGGATCAGGCCGAGTCCGTCATCCAGGACAACCGGCTGTCATTCATGCCGTTCCTCGCTGCCCGGGAACCCAACCGTGCTTGAAGCCTCTTTCGCCCTCCGGCAGCGCGACACCAACCCGGCGACGGCTGGTGAACCCCCCAGACGGCACTGTAAACTTAACGCTTCGAAGGCAGGGTTTTGGATTATGTCTTTGGTTCAGGCGACGCGCAGGCGTGCGATCTGGTGCCATTTTTCCATGGCTATTGCTCGAAGCTCGCGATAATGGCTGGATGGGATGTCGTGGCGGGGAATATGAAAGAGATTGGCGATCGGGTCGTGGATTGAAACGAAGCGTTGCAGGTGCCTCGCTGACTTGAAACGCTTCATGATCCGCTCTCGCATTCGGATCGATTGATGGGAGTTTTCTGCCCGGTTGTTTAGGCCCTTGTGCGAGCGATGTTCGACGCCGGGCATGATATTGCGCTTTGCGGCGGCATAGGACCGAAGTTTGTCGGTGATCATCACACGGGGTAAACGACCTTGCCCTTTCAGAAGCTTTCGCATCAAACGCTTTGCAGCCTTGGTATTTCGGCGGCTCTGGACCAACACGTCAAGTACGAAGCCGCCCTGATCGACGGCGCGCCAAAGCCAATGTTTCTTGCCGGCGATCGTGATGACAACTTCATCGAGGTGCCATTTGTCGCCGAACCTGCCGGTCGATCGCTTCCGGATATCATTTGCAAAGTGCCTGCCGAATTTCTCAGCCCAGAGCCGCACCGTCTGGTGAGAAACGATGACGCCACGCGCGGCCAGCATATCCTCGACCATTCGCAGACTGAGCGGAAACCGGAAATAGAGCCAAACGGCGTGGGCAATCACGTCAGCTGGAAATCGGTGGCGACGATAAAGAGGATCACGGGCAAGTCTGGTCATACCGCCAGATCCCACATTTTGCTCGACGCCCGGTTAACGTTACGGTGCCGGTGCACCTCTTGCCGGAGTGGACGCTGCCGCAGGGCGGCATTTATGCCGTGTTTCCACCGGCCAGATTTCGACCCGCCAAGGTGAGATCCTTTATCGATATGCTAATGGTGGCCGAGCGCAAGCGCAAAACTGCGATGCTTCCCACTGGCGGACCCAGTTGACGATCAATCTTCTTGCGGTGATCCGCCAGCTTCGTTGCGATAGGAGGCAAGTTCGTCCAGAAGCTCTAGCAAAATCTCCATCCGCTCGCGGCTGAAGCGATTTTCGAGGTCCTGATAGATCTTGCGGCTGTCGGGCATGACCTCGCGAATGATCATGTCTCCAGCAGGGGCGATTTTGAGCAGCACGCGGCGCCCGTCGGCGCTGTCCTTGTGCTTGGAAATAAAGCCGCGTTCTTCCAGCGAGCGGATCATTCGCGTCAGGCTGGGGGCCAGAATAAAGGCGCGTTCGGCCACTTCTGAAGCGTCCAGCGTGCCAGCCTCGTGCAGAACACGGATGACGCGCCATTGCTGTTCGGTCACATCATGCTGCGCCAGCATGGGCCGAAAATGGCTCATCACCGCCTCACGGGCGCGCAACAGGGTAATGGGAAGGGAACGGCGCGTGGCGCGCGGTGCGGTTACACCTTCCAGCGCCTCTGCGTTTTCATGCGGTTTCAGGGGTCCGTCAGCCATTTTCTTCCAACTCTTATATTATCTTAACACGTTCATTGTTCCATTCCGGCCCGGATCGCAAGACTTGGCAGTATCAGGCGGGTCGGTTTTTTTGTCCATTGCGCCATTCGCCCGGCGGCAGGCCGGTGCGATTGTTGAAAAAGCGGGAGAAATAGGCCGGATCGTGAAAGCCGATTTCATAGGCCACATCTTCAACCGAGCGCACTGTAAACAAAAGAAGCCGCTTTGCTTCCAGCAGGCGGCGCTCATCAATGAAAGCCTTGACCGAGAGACCATAGGCCTGCCGACAGGATTTGCCGAGCAAATGCGGCGTGGTGCCAAGCGCTGAAACATAGTGTTCAACGGGCCAGTTTTCACGAAAATGCGCATCGACCAGACGTCGGAAGGCCTGCGCCAGCCCATTGCCGCCTTTTGCCGGGGCATGGTCAAGGCTGGCGAGGTCATTGGTGGCAACAGCCACCAGCGCCGCAAGCGATGCCGCATGGCCTTGCCGATAGTCATCATGCAGGCGCTGCATGATGACGAGAAGCTTGCTCCACGCGGGATGGTCGCTCTGCCCACGGGCCATGATGGGTTGATCGAAATCGAGAGATGAAAACGCTGCAATTTGGGGAAGGGCGCTGTCAGCAATAGAGGCAACAATCGCATCGGCAACATCGGCTGCCACTGTAAATCCGTGCACCACGCCGCTTGGTACAAAAGACACAGCCGGTGCAATAAAATCCAATTGCTGATCTTCGATGAAATAGCTGCCGTGACCGCTGGTCCAGAGGGTTATTTGCGCCATTCGATCATGTTTATGGGCATCGACACGGCCATAATGCATGTGTCTGCGCTCCATCACGGTTTCGACATGCAGAAAACCAATGTCCAATTGCTTGTCCGGCTCGCCGTAAATGAAAAAGCTGGGAACAGTCATGAGAAGGCATCCGCCGAAAAAAGTACAATTGATTTTGCCATTCTGTCCATGGTTGACACGAATGGCAAGGGCTACGGTTTGATCATCGTCAAGGGAGGAACTGAGATGAAAGCCGAAGATTTCCGCAGTGAAAAAACACGTCCATTCACCGGTGCTGAATATATCGCATCGCTGCGCGATGGACGCGAAGTCTATATCAATGGTGAGCGGGTAGACGATGTTACCACCCACCCGTCCATGCGCAATTCCGTGCGCTCTCTGGCCCGGCTGTATGATGCCCTGCACGATCCGGCCAAGAAGGATATTTTGACCACGCCAACCGATACTGGCAATGGCGGCTATACCCATAAATTTTTCAAGCATGCCAGCTCGGTTGAGGATCTTGTTGCCCAGCAGGGCGCGATTACCGAATGGGCGCGCATGACCTATGGTTGGATGGGCCGCACCGCCGATTATAAAGCGTCGTTGATGAACACGCTGAACGTCAACGCCGAATGGTATGGCGATTATGCCGACAATGCCCGCGCGTGGCACAAGCGCACGCAGGAATCGGCGCTGTTTCTCAACCATGCCATCGTCAATCCACCGATTGATCGGCACAAGCCCGCCGAGCATGTGAAGGACGTTTTTGTCCATGTGACCAAGGAAACCGATGCGGGGGTTTATGTCTCCGGGGCCAAGGTTGTGGCCACATCGTCGGCGCTGACCCATTACAATCTTCTGGCGCAGGCGTCTGCCACCGTCACCGAAGACCCATCCCTGTCGCTGACATTCATTGCTCCGATGAATGCGCCCGGCATCAAGATGTTCTGCCGCACCTCTTATGAGGAAGCCTCAAACCGCTTGGGCCAGCCGTTTGACTATCCACTGTCATCGCGGTTTGATGAAAATGACGCCATTCTCGTGCTCGACAACGTGTTTGTGCCTTGGGAAGACATTCTGATTTACAAGGATGCCAAGCGTATCCTGTCGTTCACGGTGATGTCCGGCTTCATGCAGGGCTTCTGCTTCCAGGGCTGCGGTCGTTTTATCGTCAAGCTGGAGTTTCTGGCGGGCCTGCTGGCCAAGGCACTCCGCGCCACTGGCGGCGATGCGTTCCGTGGCAATCAGGCCATGCTGGGCGAGGTGATTGCCCTGCGCCACAAGTTCAAGGCGTTTTACGATGCCATGGCGCGCAATCCGCAGGAGTGGGTGGGCGGTGCCAAATTGCCGAACCTCGAAGCGGCGCTTTGCTACCGCGCCTTCATGTCGGATGCCTATCCGCGCATTATCGACCTGATCCGCCGCTCTGTGGCCTCCGGGCTGATTTACCTGCCATCATCGGCCAAAGATTTCGCCAATCCCGAGATTGATCGCTATCTGGCGCAATATGTGCGTGGCTCCAACGATATGGGCCACAAGGAGCGCATCAAGATCATGAAATTGCTCTGGGATGCGACGGGCACCGAATTTGGCGGCCGCCATGCGCTCTATGAGCTGAACTATGCCGGAACGCCCGAAGATGTCCGTCTTCAGGTGTTGAAGGGTGCCGAAAAGGGCAGGGTGCTGCGCGATATGGAAGCGTTGGTGGATACCTGCATGGGCGATTACGACGAGCACGGCTGGACCGGCGACACCTGGCTGCAACCGCTTGACGGCCGCGCGGATGCTCTGCGCGATGCCGCTGAATAAGGACGGCGGTCATGCTCCCTACACCTGTATCGCAAGCCGAATTTCGAGACGCTATGGCGCGGGTTTGCGCGCCAGTCAATGTCATCACCACCAATGGACCCGCCGGACGCGGCGGGTTCACCGCCACCGCCATGTGCTCGGTAACGGATGAGCCGCCAACCTTGCTGGTGTGCATGAACAGTCGCTCGGCCCAGACCGGACTTTTTATGGAGAACCGCCGTTTTTGCGTGAATGTCCTGACAGCCGATCACAAGGATTTGGCAGGCTTTTTTGCTGGCCGGGAGCAGGATATGGCGTCGCGCTTTGCCGCTGCGGATTGGGTCGAGTTTGCCTCCGGCAATCATGCGCTGGCGGGAGCCATAGTCTCATTTGATTGCTACCTGAAAGAAGCCCGTCTGGTGGGCACGCACAATATCATGATCGGTGAAGTTGTTGACATTCGCACCCGCAGCGATGGGGACGCGCTGCTGTATTTCGATCGGAGCTTTGTCAACGTCGCCTCACCAGCAATGGCACTGCCGCGATAATTATGATGCGGACCGCTTGACACCCTCGCCAATATATTTAACATGATAACTACATTGGCGGGGAGCCAACTGGTCAGCGGTGGAGGAACTATGCCGCATTTCAATATTGAATACTCATCCAACCTTGATGGTCGGGTTGATTTTGATGCTCTGTGCGGCCGAATTCTGGATGAGCTGCTGGCAACGGGATTGTTTGAAATTGGCGCGGTGCGGGTTCGAGCGTTTCGTGCAGAGGCTTATGCCATTGCCGACAGATTGCCAGAAAACGCCTTCATCGACATGTCGTTCCGGGTGGGTGTCGGTCGCAGTGCCGAGGATAAAAAGCGAGTGGGTGAGCGCATTTTTGCCGTGGTGACGGAAGAACTCGCCACCCTCTTTGAGACGCCTCATTTCGCGCTGACGCTGGAGATCCGCGAGATCGATCCCGACCTGAGCTGGAAAAAGAACGCCATCCATCCACGGCTACGACAAAAGACCGGCTGACGGCTCACTTTCGGCCCCCAAATCCAACAGAGATTAATGCGCAACAGGGCCGCAGCACGCCTGCACGTCCGCTGCCTGAACGAGACGACGGAGAGATTATGTCCAAGCTTGAAGACAATATTCAAAAGGCGAAGAATTACCTTGCCCGCTTTGCGCAAGATGGCGTTCTGAACCACATCAATGGTGAGGCCGTTGCGGCCCTTGATGGCGCAACCTTTGAGACGATCTCTCCGGTTGATTTGAAGCCGCTGGGGCGAGTTGCTCACGGCAAGGCTGCCGATATTGATCTGGCTGCCAAGGCGGCCCGCGCTGCGTTTCCTGCATGGGCCGCCTTGGGCGGCGATGCGCGCAAAAAGCTGCTGCACCGAATCGCCGATGCCATTGAGGCCCGCGCTGAGGAAATTGCCTTTGTTGAGGCGATGGATACCGGACAATCGCTGAAATTCATGGCGAAAGCCGCGCTGCGTGGTGCAGAAAACTTCCGCTTCTTCGCTGATCGCGCCCCAGAAGCACGGGATGGCAAGAGCATTCGCGCACCCGGTCAGGTGAATGTCACCACCCGCACCCCCATTGGCCCAGTGGGCATTATCACGCCCTGGAACACGCCGTTCATGCTGTCCACGTGGAAGATTGCGCCTGCCTTGGCCGCCGGCTGCACCATTGTTCACAAACCAGCGGAATTTTCACCGCTGACAGCCCGTCTTCTGGTGGAGATTGCCGAAGAGGCAGGCCTGCCAAAGGGTGTCTGGAACCTCGTCAATGGCTTGGGCGAAGATGCGGGCAAGGCGTTGACAGAGCACCCACTGATCAAGGCCATCGGTTTTGTCGGCGAAAGCCGCACCGGATCGATGATCATGAAACAGGGGGCTGATACGCTAAAGCGCGTGCATTTCGAGCTGGGGGGCAAAAACCCGGTGATCGTGTTTGCCGATGCTGATCTGGAACGGGCAGCGGACGCCGCCGTGTTCATGATCTACTCGCTGAACGGCGAACGCTGCACCTCATCTTCGCGCCTTTTGGTCGAGGCCAGTGTCTATGACAGGTTTACCGCCATGGTGGCTGAAAAGGCCAAGCGCATCAAGGTTGGCCATCCGCTTGACCCTGAAACGGTGATCGGGCCGTTGGTTCACCCCGTGCATGAGAAAAAGGTTCTCGAATATATCGCCATTGGCAAATCCGAAGGCGCGACAGTGGCGGCGGGCGGTGCGAAATTTGATGGTCCCGGCGGTGGTTGCTATGTGTCGCCAACCCTGTTTACCGGTGCCAACAACCAGATGCGGATTGCGCAGGAAGAAATCTTTGGCCCTGTGCTGACGGCGATCCCGTTCACGGATGAGGCCGAAGCGCTTGCGATTGCCAATGACGTTCAATACGGCCTGACGGGCTATCTCTGGACATCTGATGTGACCCGCGCCTTCCGTTTCACCGATCAGCTCGAAGCCGGGATGATCTGGGTGAATTCCGAGAATGTGCGCCATCTGCCAACGCCCTTCGGTGGCGTTAAAAATTCCGGCATTGGCCGTGACGGCGGCGACTGGTCGTTCGATTTCTATATGGAAACCAAGAATGTGGCCTTCGCCACCACGCCGCATGCAATCCAGAAACTGGGCGGCTGATCATCAATCAAGAACAAGCATGAGTGTCTGTTTTAAACAACAGATGGACGGAGGAGAATACCATGGCATTACCCACACCCAATCTTTACCCACCCTTCAACATTGTGCGTTTGAGCCATGTTGAATTTGGCGTCAAGGACCTGGCTAAATCCCGCGCGTTTTATGTCGATACGCTCGGCCTGCAAGTGACGGATGAAACATCCGAGGTGATCTATCTGCGGGCAATGGAAGAGCGCGGGCACCACTGCATCGTGTTGCGCAAATCGGAGGTTTCCGAAGCACGTGACCTTGGCTTCAAGGTGTACGATGAAGAGGAACTGGACAAGGCGGCGCATTTCTTCACGGGCAAGGGCCTGCCGGTGGAATGGGTCGAGCGGCCCTATCAGGCCCGCACCTTCCGCACCCGTGATCCCCATGGGATTCCGCTGGAATTTTACGCCCGGATGGACCGTTTGCCGCCGATCCACCAGCAATATGCCCTTTACCGGGGCGTCAAGCCGCTGCGCATCGATCACTTCAACTGCTTCTCATCCAATGTCGATGAGTCTGTTGCCTTCTACAACGAGATTGGTTTCCGCGTCACAGAATATACCGCTGATGAAGAAACCGGTCGTCTCTGGGCGGCGTGGACCCACCGCAAAGGTGGCGTGCATGATATCGCCTTTACCAATGGCACAGGGCCACGTTTGCATCACACTGCCTTCTGGGTGCCGACCCCGCTCAACATCATCGATCTGCTGGACCTGATGGCGACCACCGGCTGGATCAGCAATATCGAGCGCGGCCCGGGCCGTCATGGCATTTCCAATGCCTTCTTCCTGTATATTCTCGACCCGGATGGCCATCGCATCGAGATCTATTGCTCCGATTACCAGACGGTTGACCCTGATCTGGAGCCGATCAAATGGGATTTGAAGGACCCGCAGCGCCAGACCCTGTGGGGTGCGCCTGCACCACGGTCCTGGTTTGAGCATGGCAGCGTGTTTTCTGGCACAGACATGCGCGACTCCGACCTCAAGGCACAGCCTATCATCGCGCCCTGAGCGCGGTCTGACGAGGAGGGAACGCACCCGCTGGAAACAGCGCGTTCCCTTTCGGCGAGAAGAGCAACGAGAGGGTAAATCCTATGCAATTGAAAGACCCGACGCTGTTTCGACAAGCGGCACTGGTGGGTGGTGAGTGGATTGAAGCCGATCCTGCCAATGCCATCAAAGTGACCAATCCGGCGACGGGCGAAGTCATCGGCCATGTGCCGAAACTTGGGGCGGCGGAGACAAGAAAAGCGATCGCGGCAGCAGACGTTGCACAGAAGGATTGGGCGGCGCGCACCGCTAAGGAACGCGCCGTCATTCTGCGAAAATGGTTCGAGTTGATGATGGCCAATCAGGACGATCTTGGCCGCATCCTCACGCTGGAGCAGGGCAAGCCATTTCCGGAAGCCAAGGGCGAAATTGCCTATGGTGCAAGTTTTATCGAGTGGTTTGCCGAGGAAGCCCGCCGCGTTTATGGCGATATCATTCCCGGCCACCAGAAAGACAAGCGCATTCTGGTGATGAAGCAACCCATCGGCGTTGTGGCTGCCATCACCCCATGGAATTTCCCCAATGCCATGATCACCCGCAAGGCCGGGCCAGCTTTTGCGGCCGGTTGCGCCATGGTGCTCAAGCCCGCAGCCCAGACGCCCTTTTCAGCTATTGCTCTTGCGGTGCTGGGCGAACGGGCAGGCCTGCCCGCTGGCATTTTCAGTGTTATCACCGGTTCTGCCCGCGACATCGGCGCGGAAATGACCGCAAATCCTGTCGTACGCAAATTGACGTTTACGGGTTCCACAGAGGTTGGCGCGGAGCTTTATCGTCAATCGGCCCCGACGATCAAAAAGCTTGGCCTTGAACTGGGTGGCAATGCACCTTTCATCGTGTTTGACGATGCCGATCTCGATGCCGCCGTTGAAGGGGCTTTGATTGCCAAATTCCGCAACAATGGCCAGACATGCGTCTGCGCCAATCGGCTGTATGTTCAAGATGGTGTTTATGATACCTTTGCTGAAAAGCTTGGCAAGGCGGTCGCCAAACTCAAGACCGGCAATGGTTTCGACGAAGGCGTCATACTTGGACCGTTGATCGATGAAGCGGCCTTGAAAAAGGTTAGCGAACACGTCGCGGATGCTGTTTCCAAGGGGGCCACGATCCTTCAAGGCGGTAAGCCACATGCTTTGGGTGGCACGTTTTATGAGGCGACCGTGCTCACCAATGTCACTCAGGCCATGGCGATTGCCACTGAAGAAACCTTTGGACCGGTCGCGCCGTTGTTTCGCTTTCACGATGAAGCCGATGTGATTGCCAAGGCCAATGACACCGAATTCGGTCTGGCCTCCTATTTCTTTGCCAAGGATCTCGCCAGGGTCTTCCGGGTGGCTGAAGCGCTGGAATATGGCATGGTTGGCGTCAATACCGGCCTGATCTCGACTGCCGAAGCACCGTTCGGCGGTGTCAAATCCTCCGGCCTGGGCCGTGAAGGGTCCAGATACGGGATCGATGATTTTATTGAAATTAAATATGTCTGCCTTGGCGGCATTGCATAATGGGAGTTCAATCATGACCCAGCATCCTAAATTCGCCAGCTTCACCGCCGGGCAGCGACAGGCGTATGGCCTGATTGTTGACGATGGTGTGATTGATCTTTCCTCGCGTTTCGGCTCGCGCTACCCGACCCTCAAGGACGTGGTCGTGGCCAATGCGTTTCAGGAACTGCTGGATGCCGTATCCGGTCAGAAGCCTGATTTTCCGGTGAGTGACATCACTTACGATATTCCGATTGCCACCCCGGAAAAGCTGATCTGCGTTGGCGTGAACTTCCCTGATCGCAATGAGGAATATAAGGATGGGCAGGCGGCTCCGACCAATCCGTCGCTGTTCATCCGCTTTCCGCGCTCGTTCATCGGCCATGACCAGCCGCTGATCCGCCCGCCGGAAAGCCACCAGCTGGATTATGAAGGTGAAGTCACCATCGTTATCGGCAAGGGCGGTCGTCGCATTGCCGAAGCGGATGCCCTGTCGCACATTGCGGCGCTCACACTTTGCAATGAAGGCACATTGCGTGACTGGGTGCGCCACGCCAAGTTTAACGTCACCCAGGGCAAGAATTTCGATGCCTCCGGCTCCATCGGACCATGGCTTGTGCCGTTTACCGATGAAAGCCAATTGGCGGACATCAAGCTGGAAACCCGCGTGAATGGTGAAGTGCGCCAGAGCGACCGCACCAGCCGGATGATCTTTTCGTTCGCCAAGATCATCAATTACATCTCGACCTTCACCACGCTGGTTCCCGGCGACGTGATTGTCTGCGGCACGCCGACCGGGGCGGGGGCCCGTTTTGATCCACCCATCTGGTTGAAGCCGGGTGATGTGGTGGAGGTGGAAGCCGAGGGCATTGGCCTGTTGCGCAACACCATTGCTGATGAGGAGCTCTAGGATGCTGACACGAGATCAAATTGAAGCCGCAGCCCTAAGCCTTGATGAGGCCGAAAAAACCCGTGTGCAGACAGGGCTTTTGTCCTTGAATCACCCGGATATGGTGATGGATGACGCCTACGCCATTCAAGGCGCATGGGTGAAGCGGAAAATCGCCAGCGGGCGAAAGGTGATTGGCTGGAAGATTGGCCTCACCTCCAAAGCCATGCAATACGCGCTTAACATCAACATCCCTGATTCCGGCGTGCTGTTTGACGATATGGTGTTTGAGGATGGCGCAACGGTGCCCAAAGACCGCTTCATCCAGCCGCGGATTGAGGCGGAAATTGCTTTTGTGATGAAAGCACCTCTGAAAGGTCCTGATGTGACCGTGTTCGACGTGCTGAACGCCACGGATTATGTGACGCCTGCGCTGGAAATTCTCGATACGCGCATCCTGCGGGTTGACCCGGAGACGAAGAAGACTCGCACTGTTTTTGACACCATTTCTGACAATGCTGCCAATGCGGGCATTGTGACAGGTGGGCGGGCCGTGCGTCCCGATCAGCTTGACATGCGGTGGATGGGGGCGATCGTATCGCGCAATGCAGAGGTTGAGGAAACCGGCCTGGGTGCTGGCGTCTTGAATCAGCCCGCGCGGGGCATTGCCTGGCTTGCCAATCGTCTGGCCCAATATGGGGATGGAATCGAGGCCGGGCAGGTGGTTCTGGCAGGTTCATTCATTCGCCCTGTTGAGGCACGACATGGCGATACTATCGTCGGTGATTTCGGACCTTATGGTACCGTGAGCCTCTATTTCGAATAACAGAGACGGATTCCATGCCCGCACCTAAAAACACCTTCAAGCAGGCCCTCAAGGATAAGCGCACCCAGATCGGCTTTTGGCAGGCGCTTGCCAACCCTTATACGGTCGAGATTTCGGCCGATGCCGGCTATGATTGGTTGCTGCTGGATGGAGAGCACGCACCCAATGACGTGCCGCTGCTGATGGCGCAATTGCAGGCGATGAAAGGCTCATCCAGCCACGCGGTGATCCGTCCGCCGATTGGTGAAACATGGATGGTCAAGCAAATGCTCGACATCGGTGCGCAGACTCTGCTGATCCCCATGGTCGAGAGCAAGGAACAGGCCGAAACCATGGTGAAGGCCGTCCGTTACCCGCCCCATGGTGTGCGGGGGGTCGGTGCAGCTTTGGCGCGGGCATCGCGCTTCAATCGCATTCCTGATTATCTTCAAACTGCAAACGAAGAAATCTGTCTGCTTTTGCAAATTGAGAGCCGGGCGGGTCTTGCCGCACTTGATGCTATTGCCGCAGTCGATGGTGTCGATGGTGTGTTTATCGGCCCGGCAGATCTTGCTGCGGATATGGGTTATCTCGGCAAACCGGGTGCGCCAGAGGTGCAGGCCGAGGTCGAGAAGGCACTTTTGAAAATCCAGTCCCATGGCAAAGCCGCTGGCATCCTGATCGGTGATCTCGCCCTTGCACGACGCTATGTCGATCTTGGGGCCAGTTTTGTCGCCATTGGCAACGATGTAACCTTGTTTGCCAATGCCACGAGCAAGCTTCTGGCAGATTTTAACGCGGCTCAGCCCTCCAAAGGTGCCGGCGAAGCCAAGGTCTACTAGGTATTTTCCTTGCTATAATGACAAAAGCGTTCAGTGGAATCCTCAAGGATTGAATGGCAAATTTTTTATCGGATTTACAAACCTTCGCGATTTTCCTCATTTGATGATGGCAGAGTTGATGAACCAGAATCGGATGCTCAAGAACATTATCTGATGAAGCGATAGGCCTTCCGCTTGAGCGAAAAGACAGGTCCCCGGAACTTCCATGCCATCGAAGGATTATTGGTAGGCTTATTCCATCTGGAGGAATACCATGTCCGAGAAAACCAGTCTTTTTTCAAAATTTTCCGGCATGATCGCTGACCTTACCGGCAAGCCAGCAACATTCGTCATCGCGGTTGCCGGGATTATCCTCTGGGCGGTCAGCGGTCCGCTCTTCGGCTTTTCAGAAACCTGGCAACTCGTGGTCAATACCGGAACGACAATCATCACATTCCTGATGGTCTTCGTCCTGCAAAACTCTCAGAACCGAGACGGCAAGGCCGTTCAGGCAAAACTTGACGAGTTAATCCTGACCAGTGCAGCCGAAAACCGGTTTATGGGCATCGAACATCTGGACGAAAAGGAGCTAAAGCGCCTGACGCGACTTCTGAAAGAGGCCGCTGAGAGCGATCCAGATCATGTGCCCTCCGAGAAAGTCGATCATCTCATTCTTGATCGTCGGACAAAGCTACGAAAGAGAGACTAAAAGGGTCTACGTTCCGACTAAGTTAGGAACGATCATGGTTTGAAATGCTTGAATTCCATTCTATCGACCTCATGTCGGAGGCGAGCGGTAATGAAAGCGGTGTTTGATAAAGGACCCACAGCAGATTTCAAATCCGGATGATCGATAGAACGACTTGCAATAGCTCATCAATGGGCATAATTTTGAGTTATAGAAAAGGCGGCTATAACTCATGCAATGGAACTGGCAACGGCCCGATTGGCCAAACTTCTCCTATGACATTGAGAACATGGCCCTGTTGGAGCAAAGGTTTCTCCAGTCATCCGGTGAGGTGATTGGTGCTGTCAGGCATTTCAGTGACGACGACAGTAACCAATTGCGGATTGAGTTACTGAGCGACGAAGCCATCAAAACGTCAGAGATCGAAGGTGAGTTCCTTGATCGAGCAAGCGTCCAGTCATCGCTGCGCCGACAATTTGGTCTCAACACAGACAATCGTCCGGTCCGACCGCAAGAGCGCGGGATCGCAGAGATGATGGCTGACGTCTATAAAAACTGGTCCGGCCCGCTCCAGCATGAGGACCTTTTCCAGTGGCACTCGATGCTGATGGCGGGAAACCGATATATCGAAACAATTGGCGCCTACCGTCGCCACACTGATGCAATGCAGATCGTCTCAGGTCGCCTGGACAAGCCTATAATCCACTTTGAGGCACCGCCATCTCGCCAAGTGGCTGCGGAAATGACGCTTTTCATCGACTGGTTCAATCGGTCGGGTCCAGGCGGGGCAACTCCATTATCTGCGCTGACCCGCGCAGCCATCGGACACCTCTATTTCGAAAGCATCCATCCCTTTGAGGACGGCAACGGTAGAATTGGACGTGCGCTTGCTGAAAAATCACTAGCGCAGAACATTGGGCAACCAAGCCTGATTTCACTTGCCTTTACAATTGAGCGTGACCGAAAGGCCTATTACTGCGAACTTGAGAGCCATCAGCGAAAACTCGATATCAACGGATGGCTTCTCTATTTTTCGCAGACGGTCCTGGAGGCCCAACAGGCGACGATTGATCGTATTGCCTTTTTCATTCAAAAGGCAAAATTCTATGATCGGTTTCGGGACCGGTTTAATGAGCGCCAGGAAAAAGTCATCGCCCGTATTTTTCGAGAGGGTATCGCTGGTTTTAAAGGCGGGTTGAGCGCAGAAAATTACATTTCAATCACAGCCACATCACGTGCGACGGCAACGCGTGACCTCCAGCACCTTGTCGAGATCGGGGCATTCACCCGCACCGGAGAGCGGCGACATACGCGATACACCCTACAACTTCAAAGCTGACCAGCATTTCAATAGGCCAGCATTTTGATCGGATTGTCTGCTCGTCGTTTTGTCCAGGTGTCAGAGAATCCCAAGGATATTCAATGCGCCTACACATCGCGTAGCGCTCTACCCTGGTGTTGTAGCGTTGTAAAATGGCTATATCTTTGGCTGTGGATATTGGCCAACGCCCCGCCCTGTGGATGATAGGTCTTTGTTACGCCGCTCAAGGCTTCCATTGCCTGGCTAACGCCTGAAAAGGCCTTTCCCGCCACGGCACCCAAAATCGCCGATCCCAGCAAAACCGGTTCCGCCATGGCCGGTGCCAACACGGGCTTACCACAGGCATCGGCCAATACTTGCCGCACCAGATCACTCTCGCCAGCGCCACCGCTGATCACAACGCGCTCAATAAACGCGCCCGACGCGGCCTGTGTCTCAATGATTTGACGCAGACCATAACCAATGCCGCACAGGCCAGCGATATAGAGCGCAACCAGACTATCAAAATCCCGGTCCATACCCAGACCGGCAATGATGGCGCGTGCGTGGGGATCGGCAAACGGCGCGCGGTTGCCGAGGAATTCCGGCACGATGTGCAAACCTTTCGCCAAATGCACGACATCGGGCAGGGTGCTGACCTTGGCCGCTGCCGCCTGCGCCAACAGAACCGGCAGAGCAACACCCTGTTCACGCGCCTTTGTGGCTGTCTCTGGTGCTGCCGGGTGAAAGGCCAGCAATTGATCAATCGCCGCACCGGCGGCACTCTGTCCGCCCTCATTCAACCACATGCCCGGCACCATGGCCGAGTAATAGGGCCCCCAGACGCCGGGTACAAACACGGGTTCAACAGTTGAGGTCATGGTGCAGGAGGAGGTGCCAAACACATAGGCCATATTGTCTTTAGGGCCGCTGCCAATGCCCACTGTACCAATGCCGCCCGCGTGGGCATCAATCATGCCTGCGGCCACCGCCGTGCCAGTTGTTAGGCCCATGGCGATAGCGGCGGTTTCTGTCAGACCCTGCCCAAGCGGCGTTCCGGGTTCGACAATGCGCTGGCCAATGCGGCTGAAGCCCTCGTCCGCCAGTTCTCCCAGCCCAATCGCATGGAAATAGCTGGCGTCCCATCTCTGCTCATGGGCCAAATAGGTCCATTTGCAGGTCACGGTACAGGTGGAGCGGGCAAGCTCGCCCGTTGCCTTCCAGGTGAGAAAATCGGCAAGATCAAAAAACTGCCAAGCACTTTTGAAGGTCTCGGGACGATTTTCCTTCAACCAGAGAATCTTGGGCGTTTCCATCTCTGGTGAAATCTTACCACCGACATAGCGCAGCACATCATGGCCGATGGCGTTGATTTTCTCCGCTTGCGTCACGGCTCGTTGATCCATCCAGACGATGATGTCCCGCTCCGCAAGCTCTGACGAACCCACTGGCAATGGCTTTCCACCTTCACCCAGCACCACCAGCGAGCACGTGGCATCAAAGCCGAGGCCGATGACATGAGCTGGATCGTCCACACCTTCGGCAACCTGCCGGACAACCGTGCAGACGGCATCCCAGATATCTGTGCTGGACTGCTCGGCAATTGCCCCGGCCTCGCGAAACAGCGCAATATCGCGTTTGGCAACGGCCACAAGCGTACCGCTCAGATCAAACAGGCCGGCACGGGCGCTGCCTGTGCCGACGTCGACGCCGATAATATAGCGTTCAAGCCCGGTCGCGACGGTGTCAGTTGCTTCGGTCATGGCAAATGCTCTTCAAATATAGATGGGACAATGATGAGGTTGGCGCCGATTAAAGATCGACGCTGTTGGGCACAATCACCAGATCACGGATGGTGACATTGCGTGGTCGCGACAGCATGAAGAGCACAGCCTCTGCCACTTCCTGCGGCTGCATCAGGCTGCCATTGGCCAGTGCTTCATCCATCTTGGCCTTTGGCCAATCATCGAGCAATGCAGTGACGACTGGACCGGGCAACACCGCGCCCACACGCACCCCGTGTTGCGAAACCTGTCTGCGGGTGGAATGCACAAAGGCCTGAACGGCAAATTTCGAGGCCGTGTAAATCGGCTCCCACACCACAGGCACCACGCCTGCAATCGAGCTGGTAAACAGGATATCGCCGGATTTTTGCGCAATCAGATGCGGCAAAACCGCATGCACCGAGCGAAAGGCCGCGTTGATATTGAGGTTCAACATCCGATCCCAAGCATCTGGGTCGCCTTCTGCCACGGCACCGCCAATATAGGCTCCGGCGTTGGCGTGGAAAATATCGAGACCACCTGCGACCTCCAGAATGCGCGGCAGCATGGCGGAAACCTCTGGCCCATTCAAAAGATCCACCACCAGCGGCTTGGCACGCTCACCGAGTTCTGCGCAAAGCGCATCCAGTTTGTCCTTGGCGCGGTCGATCAACACCACCGTTGCGCCTTCCGCCAGCAGAATTTTGGCGCAAGCGAGACCAATGCCCGATGCAGCGCCGGTGATGGCGGCGACTTTGCCTTTCATGATATCTGTCATGATACAATTCTCCTTGTAAATCTTGTTAGGCGCGGCCGTGACTGACACGGGAGCGGCGCGCAAGCGAATCCACAATCACGGCAATGGCAAGCACGGCCCCGGTGATCATGTAACGCAGCGATGAGCTGAGGTTGAGGAGCGTCAAACCATTGGAAATCGCCTGAATGACGATGATGCCAAGCAGCGCCGAATAGGCACTGCCACGCCCGCCAAACAGGCTGGTGCCACCAATCACGGCGGCGGCAATGGCGTTCAAGTTCACATCACCCGTGCCTGCCTGCTGGCTGGACGATGCAAGACGCGATGCCGACAGTACGCCGCCAAGGGCTGCAAGGGTTGAGCACAGCATAAACGCGCTCATATAGATGCGGCGAACATTGATGCCCGCCCGGCGGGCGGCTTCACGATTGCCACCTACGGCAAACATCGAGCGGCCCCATTGTGTCTTGGTCAGGAGGTAATTGACCACCACCACCAGCGCCACAAATAGCGCAAACATCCAAGGCACGCCGCGTCCGAGGTTGAGATAGTAGACGGCAAATTCAAAGCCCAGCGTGAGGATGGCGGCCTTGATCAACAACCCACTCAAGGGTTTTGAGGACAGGTTGACCGCTTGGCGGCGCTTGCGAACAGCCAGCCCAAACACAATCATCACAACACCGGGCACCAAAGCCAGCGTGAAGGACAGCCAATGCGGCATCACCAGAATTTGGCCAAAACGCACCAAAGGTGAGGCATAGGGCAAATTGATACTGCCCGTTGGGCCGAGAATGTAGAGCTGCATGCCCAGCAAGGCCAGCAGGCCAGACAGCGTGGCGACAAAGCTTGGCATGCCCATGCGGTTATACAGCACCGCATAAAGCGCACCCACCGCCGCCCCGGTGACCAGAGCCGCAAACACGGCAACAATCACCGGAAGGCCGGAATTGACCCACAAGACACCAATGATGGCCGAGGCCAGACCACTCATGGAACCAACCGAGAGGTCAATCTCACCCAACAACAACACACAAACAATGCCCAGCGAAATGATACCAACGGTTGCGCAATCAAAAAGCAGATTGACCAGATTGTTCGGGGCCAGAAAAATCGGGTTGAGAATGCTGAACACGGTGGAAATCACAATCAGACCAATGGCGACTGGCAACATGCCCAGATCGCCCGATTTGATCCGATTGATAAAACTGCGCAACATGCCCAGCACACCATCATCGTGGGTGACGCGTTCATCGCTGCGGTCCAAGGCTTGGGAGGACTTGGTTTCAGGGTTCGACATATTGTTGCTCATGCGGGTCTCCCCCTCGTGTCTGGGGCGCTGGTTTCTTGGCTATTTGTCTTGCGGGTCAGGCGGCGCGACACGGAATTTTCCGTGGCCCCGGTGATGGAGGCAACCAGCTCCTGATTGGATGCGTCAGGGGTAAAGACGCCGTTGTTCTTGCCCAGGCGCAGCACCACAATGCGATCGGCCACGGCGCGCACATCTTCCATATTGTGGCTGATGATGATGACGCCCAGTCCGCGTTCGCGCACCCGCTCAATCAGGTTCAAAACTTCGGCTGTCTGGGCAACACCAAGGGCCGCCGTTGGCTCATCCAGCATGATGATTTTCGGGTCCAGAAGTAGTGATCTTGCAATGGCAACCGTCTGGCGTTGACCACCTGATAGCGAGGCAATCGGCTCTCGAACGGAGGGAATCCGCGCTGCCAGCTCCTTCAAAAGCGTCCAAGCACGCACTTCCATGGCCACTTCATCGAGGTTCCATGGCGCAAGCTCGTGACCAAGGAAAAGATTGGCCACCACATCCAGATTTTCGCATAGGGCGAGGTCTTGAAACACCGTGGCAATGCCCAGTTCCAGCGCACGGCTGGGGCTATCGAGCGAGACGTTTTCGCCGCAAAATTCAATGGTGCCGGAGGTTGGCTGATGCACGCCTGCCAGCACCTTGATCAAGGTGGATTTGCCAGCGCCGTTATCACCCACAAGGGCAACCACTTCGCCGGGCCAGACTTCCAGATCAATATCCGTCAGCGCCGAGACAGCACCAAAATTCTTCGAAATATTGCGCAATTTCAGAATAGGGCCACCCGTTTTCGGGGCCGCTTGGTCATTTTGCACCATGGCGAAACGCTCTTTTCAGGTTCGGGGCATGTCCGATCCGGCAGTGCCGGACCGAACACAGATCAGAACAATTACTGGGTGATGCCCAGCTTTTTGCAGCCAGCGGCATATTCACCCGTGCAGACTTCGGCAGGCGTCTGAATCTTCTTATCAAAGATTTCAGCCTTGATGTTTTCTGCCGTCACCACAGCCGGAATGAACAGCTGCGAGGGGGTGTCATAAAGCGTCGTCTTGGCTTCCGGCTTTTCACCCTTCAGAAACTGGACGGTGACTTTAGCAGCCGCCGCCGCAACAATTTCCGATGGCTTGGAAATCGTGTTGTACTGGTCGCCGGAAATGATCAGCTGAAGCGCTGCGATGGTCGCATCATTGCCCGTAACAGGTGGAACCGGATTAACACCAGCCGCCTTAAACGCTGCAATCGCACCGCCGCCCGTGCCGTCATTGGCGGCAACAACGCCCTTGATGTCTGCGCCAAAGCGGGTGATTTGGCCAGCGGCCCATTCCTGCGCTTTTGGCGGCGCCCATTCTGGCGTATCAAATTCGGCCAGCGTCTTGTAACCTGAATCCTTCAGGCCTTTATGAACACCATCGCGGATCAGGCCAGCGGCGGCATCGGTGGGCGAGCCGTTGATTTCAAGAATACCCGCACCCTGTGGCACGCCCTTGGCCTTCAGGTGCTGCACCAAAGACTTGGCAATGGCCTCGCCAATACCAGCATTATCGAAGGACACATAATAATCCGCCGCTTTCTTTGGAATCGGACGATCATAGGCAATGACCTTCACATCCTGCGACTGCGCCAATTCGACCAGTGCTGCGGCAGCAGACGAATCCACCGGGTCCAGTACAATCACCTTTGCGCCTTGCGCAATCACCGAGTTGAATTGCTGCTGCTGAAGCGCGGTATCGCCATTGGCGTTTTGATAAATCACCGTGCATCCGGCGCACAGCTTGGCCATCTCGGCCTTGAAGCCCGGATAATCGTGGTTTTCATAGCGTGTCGATGCCTGATCCGGCATCAGAAACGCAACGGTTGCCTTCTCTTGCGCCAAGGCAGAGCCTGCAAACATGGCAGCGGCAGCAACCGACACCATCATCATGGAATGAAATTTCATAGCTTCCTCCTCTAGAACCCAAAACCAGCAGTGAGAGACGCATGCAACAGAAGACAGTGATCACGACTCAACGAGCGCACGATGATGCGACAACAATCCTGAATTGCTTGAGTGCCTCCCGGTCAACCCTCCAAAGCCAACCAACTTCATCGATTGAGCAACACTGCTCAATCGATGACGCAAGAATTGCCATCTTCTGACTTTGATGTCAAGTTGGGTTTCAACGGGAGGCGCTTGTGAATCAGAAAAAAACCGCCAAGAAGACCACGATCTACGATCTGGCCGAGCTTGCTGGCACATCGGCCAGTGCTGTGAGTGCTGTTTTGAACGGCAATTGGAAGAAGCGCCGGATCAGCACGCAATTGGCGGAAAAAATCAGACGGATTGCTGAAGAGCAAGGCTACGCGCTCAACATGCAGGCCAGTCTGTTGCGCCGGGAAAAATCACAGATCATCGGCATGATCGTCCCTAAGTATGACAACCGTTATTTTGGCTCGATCGTCGAAACCTTCGAGGATATGGCGCGGGCGAGGGGCCTTTTCCCGATCATCACCTGCACGCGACGTGACCCAGAGCTTGAAGTGGAGGCTGCACGCACTCTGCTGTCCTATCAAGTGGAATGGCTGGTTTCGACCGGAGCGACCAACCCTGACCGGATCACCGAAATATGCACGTCTGCCGGGGCGCGCAGCATTAATCTCGACCTGCCGGGAACGGCAGCACCTTCGGTTATTTCGGATAATTTTGCAGGGGCGCGGGAATTGACCCGTCGTATTCTAAAAAATTGTCACAGAAAAACCGGCAAGGCCGCACCGTTGCTGTTTGTTGGCGGGCGCGCCACTGATCACAACACCTTGGAGCGGGTGCGCGGTTTTCGGGCAGCCCATCAGGATATGGGCGTTCCGATCGATGAACGCCACATACTGGCTTGCGGATACGCCCCTGAAAAAGCGGAAAAAGCTTTACAAACACTGGCGATGGTTGAAGGCGAAATTCCAGGCGGAATGTTTGTAAACTCCACCATCTCTCTTGAAGGCGTCATGCAGTGGCTCAAGACCTCCGGCTTTGTCGCGGAGCGGCTACCAGCAATGGGCTGTTTCGACTGGGATCCCTTTGTGGCGCTTTTGGGTGGCGACATCGAAATGGTGCGTCAGGATGTGGACGGCATGCTCAAGGCGGTTTTTGAGATTATCGACACGGGAATATCACAGAATACCTTCATTGAGGTGCCGCCGTTATTCGCTGGACAAGCAAAGGTGGAGGCGGAAATCAACCCTTACCTCTGAACTGACCGACTGCCCGGATTCAGCCATCTGACGATTATCGCAGTTGCTCGGATATCTTGACGTTCATGCTGTCTGCCGTTTTGACGACTGCCCCCATAAGGCAGCAGCTCCGCTGCTCTCGTTGTGGAGCCTCAACAGGTTGTTGATGTTCACATTGAGGCTCAAAGTGGCAAAGGTGGCTGACCCGAAGCGAAGATCAGGTGCGCGGTTGCGTCAGTGCCAAGGCGACCGTCAACGCGGCCAGGGCGGCGGTCAGGGTCAAGGGTCCCGCAGCGCCATAATGATCGACGACATAACCGCCGACAACCGCGCCAATCGTGATCGCGACCTGGAAAGAGACGACCATCAGGCTGCCCGCTGCCTCCAGGGCGTCAGGTGCACTGCGTGACAGGTTGGTCGGCAGCACCACGGGTGCCATGCCGAAGGCAAAGCCCCAAAGCGTAACAAGGCTGAAGGCAACGCCGACATAGCTACCCCAAAGCACCAAGGCGAGCGCTGCAGACGCCATCAACACGGCGGTGACAGCGAGTGCCATATGAATACTGGCGTCAGCCATCCGGCCACCCGCAACGTTACCGATTACCGACGCGACGCCAAATCCGAGAAGTGCCAGGGCAATCGGGCCAGTTTCAAGCAGCGTCACCTGTTCCAGGAAAGGGCGCACATAAACCGAGCCGGCAAAATGCCCCGTCATCAGCAAAAGGATGGCCAACATTCCAAGTTGAACCCCACGCCGCCGCGTCAGCCGGAATACATCAGAGAGACTGTTGCTTGTGCTTGAAGGCAATGTTGGCAAGCAGATTATCTGCAGCAGCATGGCAAGTGCAGCTAGCCCCGCAGTCATAGACATGGCGCTGCGCCAGCCCAACCAGTCACTGATCAAAGCGCCTATCGATGGCGCCGCGATCGTCGCGAGTGAAACGCCGAGCGTAACGATCGCCATGCCCCGTCCTGTTGCGTTGGTCCCAACCAACCTGGAGACGACGGCAACCGAAAGTGCCCAGAAGCCGCTGAGGGCAATGCCGAGGCCTGCTCGACCGAGCATCAATAGCCAAAAATCCGTCGCCACCGCCGCAAGAATATTGGAGCCGATTGCCAACGCACTGAGGCCGACCAGCACTGTCTTGCGGTTTAATCTGCCGATCAGGACATTGCTCAACAGGGCCGTGATGGCGCCCACGAAAGCGGTGGCAGTCACAACCTGCCCGGCTGTTCCCTCACTGATCCCAAGATCACGAGCCATTGGCGTCAGCAGGCCTGCCGGCAGGAACTCAGCCGAGACCAGCGCAAAACTGGTGGCCGCCATCGAAAGGACGGCGAGCCAGGTGGCAGAGCTCCACGCGACCGGCTCAGCGGTATCGAGGTCTATATCCGCGCTGTTAAATTGTGATGTTCTGTCCGTCATTGACGTATCTCCTGAATCCGGAAGCACTTCATAGACGAAAGATTTGGGATTATATGTAGCTTAAAATCCGAAAACCATGTCCGTTCGTCCGGAAACTGTGCGGCGCACAACGCCGGGTGAGACCGTGGTAATGCGTTTGAAAGCGCGCGCGAACGACGCTTCGGATTCATAGCCCAGGCGAGATGCAACCTCGGCAACCGACATGCCACCTTGCCCCAACAACTCACGGGCAAGCTGCATGCGCAGGCGAGCGAGATAGCGTGCCGCGCCTTCCCCTAAAACAGCACTGAAGCGTTCGGCAAAGATCGAGCGCGACTGGCCTGCCACACCGGCAAGGCTTTCAAGCGTCCAGTTATGGCCGGGATCGCGGTGCATGGCTGCCAACACACGACCAAGATGGGGGTCGCGGATGGCGGCGAGCCAGCCGGTGGTTGCCGCTCCGCTGCAATTGACCCAACAGCGGATAAGCCGCGCGACGAGCAAGTCAGCCATACGCGTCAGGATCGTTGCGCTGCCCATCTGGGGTTGTGAAGCCTCTGTCGTCATAGCCGTCAGCAGAGGGCCAATGATCGGGTCATTGCCAGCGACATCGCAGCCCTTGATGATTGGCGGCATCAGGGCGATCAAAGGATCAAGGGCATAGGCGCTCAGCGCCATGGAGCCGCAAAAAAGCGTGCTGGTCGCCCCCGTTCCTTCCCGCACCAATTCGCAAACCTTGCTGCTCAACCTTTTTATCTGACAGCTTTTGAGCGAGTCGCCTTCAACATCCGGCGCGCTGGCCAATCGATGTGCGATACCTTGCGGCAGTAGGACCAGATCCCCATCGTGCAATTCCTGCCATCCCTGGGCTTCGGTATGAATCCAGCATGGACCTTGGCTGATAAAATGGAAACGAAGCAGCTGTTGGTGCGGCAGAGCGATGCTCCACGGATGCCGCAGTTCGCAGCGCCCATAGTTTACTCCACTCAAACGAAAGTCCTGTAGAACTTCGCTTAGCGCATCCATTGGGATATTTGACGGCGACAATCGTTGAGACGAATGATCAGACATTACTCTAATTTATGCACCAAACGTCTGCTGCGCAAGCACGAAGATTTATGAATTCAAGTGTGCTTCCCATCGTCGCGCCCTCACTCATTCCAGTCAGCCAATGGATTAAGCCAAGTCCTGAAAGCGAGGGGTATCCGCTCCTTCATAGTGACCGCGGAGCTGGCGCGACGGCTTACAGGCCAGAGTGCCGTGATGTTATCTCGCTCTACTGCAAAGACAGGTAGCAGGGGACCCAGCTTCCCGCTTTTGACCCAATGGGGTCGCCACAAAGCTCGTGCCAATGCCAGCCGCAACCGTCGCCATGACACATTCCTCGCATCGATGATGTTGCCCGCAGATGGCAAGCCGGTGAAGGCCGGCCTGTGCCGGCTGCCGTGCCGCTTGAAAATACGCAGATCCTGCGGCGCCAAAAGGGTGCCAATCGGGATTCCGTTTTCCGGCAGGGTGCCGAGCACTATGCCCGCGCCCTTAAACGCAGCGGGGAGGGGCTGGTTCGTTTCGCCGTTGACAATCAGAGAGGCATGCCGACCCATGCACATCTCTCTGACCGCATCTTGATATATTCCGGATCAGCGGCTAACGCGGGAGAGACTTCACTCCAACTTAAATCCGATGGCGGTCCGAGGTAAAGGATAGCGTCGAACTGCTCCTCCATTAAAGGAGAGCGCTCGGGATCGACATGAATCTTTACAATCGCATCGCGTTGCTTGGTCAACATAGCGTGCGGGTAATATGATCGAAAGCTTGCCTCTCCCAGCGGAGTGCCTCGAATGGGAACAAGACTCGGTGTGTGCCATGAGCACATATCGGACTGCAAAGTCGTTAGATCGACAAACACGGGCGTCCAGACAGAATAGACATTGGCTCCTTGTGCCTCAAGCAACGACACGATTGAATTTTGTAGCGGGATGGACTCTAATTCCATGGCCTGTCCCTCTTCCGATTGCCAGAAGAGTCTCTTGCGTAGAAGGTGCATACCGCCGTAGATGACTAAAGCGCGGCGCTGCTTCGCCAGCACTTCACTTTGAATAATTCGTGCCGCACAGCTGTCACGGTCTTCAAGTGTATTCCATGTTTCTTGGAGTTCAGCGGCGCTGTTGACCCTAGACCAATCTATTGGCGGGTCACCCAACAAAACACGAATCTGCCGCTCTTTGGGCAGCGTTGCATTCAAATCGCGAACGTCTCGAAATAGTCCCTCAAAGACGGGGCAATCCCACACATCGTGGGGTTGCGTCGTATTCTGCCAAGCTTTGCAGATTTCTCTATCAGGGATATCTTCTCCTGAAATAAAACGGTCCATGATGCTTTGGTAGAGAGAGTTACCGCTCTCCACCACTATGTCGTTCACGAGGGCGGAAAACCGTGGGTCGCGGATGAGCGCACGTCTCAACGCATATGCCTGCTCACAACCGTGCCCGCCGTCGCAAAGGGCAACCACATCGTGGGATTTGAAAGCCTCCAGAAGGCCGGTGATTGGATCATTGATAGTCGCAAAGGTCGTCATCTGGCGCCTCGGTTTTTGTCAGCAGCGTTATGTTTTTCCGGCAGCGGTCTGTGGCGTCAAGGTTGAATGTGCGCCAGTTCGCAAAATAGAAATGTCCGGCGGATCCAATCCGGCACCACGGCCAGCCCCGATCTCAGCGGCTGATCCCAGCTGCAAGATCGGATCGGGGCGGGTGAGAGGCACCGCCATTATTCAACCATAGAATGCATAAACAACGCTTTCTCCCGTCGAGCAATCACGGCTAGATCGTGATGTTTCCTGGCACGACGAGATTGTTGGACATATGCCATCCTGCCTGATCCATGATGAGAATGGCGTGTGCATCGTCGGCAATATGACGAGAGATTTCGGCCAGATGCTGTGTCATGGCATAGGTATCGCACCAAGGCATGATCAGAGTTTCCGCCTTGCCAAGCCTCGGGCCGGTAGCACCGAAGATGTAGGCCGATCTGTTGCGTTGATTGCGAGGCGCTGAAGGTCGCGTCCCTCGTGCGGCCCAGGCGGCGATCTCTGCTACTGCGGCCGGGAAGTTTTTTTTAAAAATTCTCAATGGTTTGAGGGTCTTACGCGTGATGGTTGGGGCAAGCGGTGAGTTTGCTATAGCTCATCGCATTCAGTTCACGCCCAAGCTGCTGGCGGCTCAGTGAAATGCGATGCTCCTGCCAAAGCCATTGCACCAGACCAACCAGCCTCCAACGTACCACACCGCCGAGATAAGGAACGGGACCTTTCTCGACCGCAGCGACAAGCACCTTGCGCTGCTTGTCGTTCAGCCCACGGCTCACGGCCCTTGGCCTTTCCGGCTCTCAGACCGTCTGGGCCGTCCCGATTGAAACGCTCGCCCTAGTCTCGAATGATCTGCAAACCAACCCCGCCCAGCGAAGCTGTCTGGCTGCCTGTAAACTGCTCCGGCTTTGCTGGAGACTGTTTGATTTAAGTTATGCTGCCATGGATGGGCGTAGTAACGTTGTTCGGTTTCGGCTGACTAAGGCATCTGTTACACAACTCTGCTAGAACAAGGCGCCCGCTTCACCCACCCGTCACTTAAAGACCGCAGTCGCCGCTTCCCGCCGGAGGCATCGAGGTCGCGCTTTGCCAAAGCATGGACAAATCGCCAGCTTTTCTCCTTACGCAACAAGTCTACCGATCTGGCTTATGTCGTCTCGAAAGCGCGCGAGTTCTTCGTTTCTCTTGATCTCGTCTGGAATACGAAGCAGGTAGGACGGATGAACGGTGACGAATAGATGTCGCGTTTCGTCCATGACAATTGGCCGGCTGCGGACATCCTCCAACCGGTCCTTTCGATCGGTGAGCGAAAACAGCGCAATTGCGCCCATGGCGACAATCAGCTTCGGTTTCACCATATCGATCTCTTGGGTGAGCCACCACCTGCATTGCTGCACCTCTGCGATATTCGGGCGTTGATGGATACGGCGCTTTCCCCGTGGTTCATACTTGAAGTGCTTCACCGCGTTGGTGACGTAGAGCATACGCCGGTCCAGGCCGGCCTGCGCCAGAGCCTCGTCGAACACTCGGCCCGCCGGTCCGACGAACGGCCTGCCTGCGAGATCCTCCTGGTCCCCCGGCTGCTCTCCAACGATCATGATCATTGCATCGACAGGCCCTTCGCCGAACACGGTCTGTGTTGCCCGGCAGGAGAGATCACATCGATTGCAGCGTCGCGCTTCCTGGCGTAGCGCGTCTATCGTGTCCGCTTCGGCCGCTGGCGCTGCCGGCACACGCGCGGCAGCCTCCTGGAGGCGATGATGAAAAGGCAGCGGCTCACTGGCTTGTCGACGGGCCATATCGATCAGCTTGGCTTCCGCCCCGGCGATCAAGCTAGGAATAAGCTCTGCCTCCGGCAGGTTCTTCCAATATTTCTTCGGCATCTCCGTCATCATCATCTTCACCTTCAAGCGGGCGGGATTGAAGATGGATGCATAATATATGCGCCAGAGATCGTCGGTTTGATCGCGTATATCGGGCTTTATCGCCGGGTCTGTCGAGGTCATAAGTGTCTGGCCATCCCATGACGCGGACCCGTGGGGCGTCAGGATAATCCAATCCATGTCATTGAACCGACGTTGGAAAAACGGCGCGACGCGCGCGATGATAAAGTGGTCAGGCTCAAACCAGGCGACAAAGCGCCGTCGGCCTGCAACACCAACAGGCAATGGCACTTCCTTGAAGCGCAAGAAGGCCGTCATCTTATGATAATCGCGCCCCACCGATTTCTGCATCCGGTACGCCAGCGCCACATCGGCATCCGTCTTCACCTCAAGAAGGTGCCTTTCCTGCCTCAACCGAAAGAGAAGGCGATACAGCAAGGCGAAGCGGCCGGGATCGGAATGACACACAACGGCTTCTCCAAGCTGAAGGAAGGCTGCCGGGACGGACATATGCGCCATTCCACCTGTGTGTTCTGCCGGGCTTGGCGTGCTGCTTTCTTTGGATTGGCTTGCATCAGCACCAAACAGCCCCTGTTCATCACCGATAAGCCGCCAGTCGATAGCTTTTGGTTCGATCCCGGCCTGTAGGCACCGTCGCGCGGCCTCGCGCCATTCAGACAGATCACCGCGACCTTCGAGAAAGCAGGTTTCAGTCATAATAACGATAATTGCTCCGGCTTTGGCATGAACATCGCCCGCAAGTCGGCGCGATCGATCAAGCGATGCGGCGTCCAGCCCTCAGCAATGATGAACGGCTGGACTTTTTTGAGTGACACGCTGAGACGCCCGATATCCTCGAGCCGCAGCCGCTTGAACCGCCGTGTTGAGAGAATGGATGTAACGGTCTTTGTGCCGAAGCCAGGCACACGCAGAAGCGCTTCCTTGTCGGCGAGATTGATGTCGACAGGAAATCGATCGCGATGACCAAGCGCCCAGGCCAGTTTCGGATCGAGGTCGAGATCGAGCATGCCGTCTGGCCGTGCCGCCGTGATCTCTGCGATGTCGAACCCGTAGAAACGGTAAAGCCAGTCTGCCTGATACAATCGATGCTCCCGCATCAGCGGCGGCTTGATCAGCGGAAGGTTTTTTGACGAATCCGGGATCGGGCTGAAGGCGGAATAGTAGACACGCTTCAAGCCGTAGCTCCCATAGAGCCTTGCACTGGTGCCAAGGATGGTCGCATCGTCGGCAGCGTCGGCGCCGACGATCATCTGTGTGCTCTGCCCGGCGGGTGCGAACCTCTTTCGCCGTTTGGTCTGTAGGGTCGGGTCGGCCATTTCTTCGATCTTCAAGCGCAAATTGCCCATCGACTGGCGAATGTTGTCGGGCCGCTTTTCCGGGGCGAATTTGCCGATGCCGGCATCGGTAGGCAATTCGATATTGATCGAAAGGCGATCAGCGTAGAGCCCGGCCTCCTCAATCAGTTGCGCGGACGCCTCGGGAATAGATTTGAGATGAATGTAGCCATGGAAATTATGTGTCGTGCGCAATTCGCGAGCGATGCGGACCATCTCCTCCATTGTGTAATCGGAAGAGCGGATGATGCCAGAGGACAGAAAGAGACCCTCGATGTAATTGCGGCGATAGAATTCGAGCGTCAGCCAGATGACCTCCTCGACCGAAAACCGCGCCCGCTCAACATTGCTGGACGATCGGTTGATACAATACGCACAGTCGTAAATACAGAAATTCGTCATCAGGATTTTAAGGAGAGAGATGCATCGCCCGTCCGGCGCATAGGCGTGGCAGATCCCGGAGCCCTCCGTCGATCCCAGCCCGCCCGCGGCTGCTGCGTTCCGCTTTGTCGTTCCGCTGGAGGCGCAAGACGCATCGTATTTTGCGGCATCCGAGAGGATGGCGAGGCGTTCTTTGAGTGACTTTTTCATATGACGTTCACTAAATGTTCTAATCGTATCTGTCAATATTAGCGCAGTTCACAGTTCGATATCCCTGCTGACGTGCCGCCCTATTTTGAGCCAGGTGAAGCTGGCACTTTCAGCGTCATCAAAAGGTGACCTTCTGGCGTAAGGCTGGCGACGGCGCTGCCATGATGTAGTTCCAGGGCTTTGCGCGTAATGGCAAGGCCAAGCCCGTGACCCTTCGCGGTCTCGCCCATTTCGGATCGGGAGAATGGCAGGAAAATCCTGTCTAGATCGCAAGCGGGAACGCCGGGGCCATTGTCAGAGACACTGATCGACAAGACATCCTGAAATGCCTGCGCCGTCACGGTAACGGTCGAATTGTTAGTTGTAAACTTGACCGCATTTCGAACAACGTTCTCTATCGCCCGGTAGATGAGTTCTCCGTTCAATGTTGCGATAAAGCTGTCACATCCGGCATAGGTCACATTGATTCCGCGGTCCTGCCCTTCAAAGCAGGCATCTTCGACAATCCGGATTATCAGATCAATGAGATCAATGGTCTGGCGTTCTGGCGGTGCATGTTGGGGCGAGCTTATGCGGGCCAACGTTAGGATCTCGTCGACAAGGGCGTCAAGCCGCATGACTTCCCGCCCCATACGCGAGGCGATCATATCGACGCGCCTCGGATTCTTGTCCAGCACGCCCAAAACGGCCTGTAATCTCGAGAGTGGCGAGCGGAGTTCATGGGAGACATCATGAAAGAGCCGCTGTTGCGCTTCCTGCAATTCCTGCAAACGTGCGGCTGTCACATCGAAATCCATAGCCAGCGCCGTGATTTCATCCTGGCCTTTTCCGAAATTGCCGCCGATTCTGGTGTGAAAATCGCCTTTCGCCAAGGCACTGAGCCCGTTTCTGAGTTTGGCCACAGGACCGACCAGATAGCGTGTGATCCAAAGGGCCGATAACGTACTGGCAATAACTGTGGCGATCCAGGGTAGAGAGTCGGGAAGTGCCTCCTCAATGAAATTATAGTGTTTGAGTTGACTGGAAAGGCGAAAACAAGCGCCGTCGTGATGGCGGTAGATACTTAAGGCCTCGTCGTTTCCGGTTCCCATTGCGCATTGAATGTTCGCAACAGGCGAAATGTTAACGACCACCGGATTTGCGAGACTGGCCCAAACCTCTGCAAGCTTACCGGCCTCGACCAAGCCTCTTTGCTCGAGAACCTCCCCCATGGTTTGAACCGCAAGCGAGATGCGTTCTTGCTGCCTTTGGCTTTTCAGCGGAAACAGATGGAAGACCCTATCCAGAGAAACGATACCCATGATGGATACAGTCATCGCCAGCCAGACGAAAATGAAGAACCTGCGGAAGAGCCTTGTCATCAAACATCCTGGATGAGTTGATAGCCTTGTCCGCGAACGGACTGGATCCAGGATTGCCCGTCCTCCCGTCGGCCCAGTTTCTGCCGCACGCTGCTGATGTGGACATCGATACGCCGATCAAAGGCGACGAGCGGACGGCCAAATGCCTGCTTTGAGATAAACTGCCTTGACAGCAGCTGTCCCGCATTGCGCACCAGGACTTCAAGCAGGATGAATTCCGTGCCTGTGAGTTCAAACGGCAGGCCTCGCCATTCCGCAGTTCTGTTGGCCGGGTTCAAAACCAGATCGCCGGATCGTAATTGCTCTGTCTCGACATCCTTGTCTGGTCCAATGCGTCTGAGGATGGCGCGCAGCCGGGCAACAAGCTCACCGGATGAGCAGGGTTTCGCCACATAATCATCGGCACCCAGATTGAGGCCGGAAATGCGGTCTACGTCATCGCCACGGGCTGTGAGCATGAGGACGGGGACCTCGCTGACACGGCGTATCCGTTGCAGAACATCAATTCCGTTCATTTGCGGCATCATAATATCAAGCACGACCATATCGATCTTGCGGGCTGCGATCTCGGCCAGTCCCTGCTTGCCATTGATCGCTGAAAATACCGTGAAGCCTTCTTCCGTCAGGTACTCACTCAGAATCGTGGTCAACTCCGTATCGTCGTCAATCAAGAGTACATTGGTCATCGATCTGGTCTGCCATTGAACTTATAAAGGACAGGATAAACCGGGCGCACGGTTAGCAAGTGTTATTTTACCCAATTTTACTCATCCCTGACGGCACTTAACATTCACATCTTTAAAGATCGGTCCGGACGATTGGGAAACCAGGGCCGGATCTGATGACGCCAGCACATGACAATGCACTTCAAACGGACAATAGACGACGGCATGGCAGATGGTGGCTAAGCCTGATTGTCGTACCGTTGTCGGCCTGCGTGGCGGCTACCCAGTCCAATGTGGACATTTCCAAATTGGCAAGCCGGTGGCATGCGACGTTGCCACATTCAGGCAGTACCGCTCAGCTTGTCGATTGGTGGAGCAGCTTTGACGATCCTGCTCTCTCAGAGCTATTGCGCACCGCCGAAGCCAACAGCCCGACCCTCGAATCCGCAGTCGCCGAGATCGAAGAAGCCCGCGCCACGATGGCCTCATCAAAGGCGGACTATTTCCCATCCCTGACGGGTTCTGGATCCGATGACCGTTCTGGAACGCGAGGATCGAGAGCCAACCGCGTGTCACCCTCCACCACGGGCACCGGAGAGCTGGATGCATCCTGGGAGCTCGATTTCTTCGGCAAGACACGCAACACCGTCGAGGCTGCCCGCCAGCGCGTCGCCGAGGAAACGGCGGATTGGTATGATGCGCGTGTCACGCTTGCGGCTGAGGTGGCCGATGACTACGTGCAATACAGGGCATGTCGGCAATTGCAGGGCATTTACGCGGCCGAGCTTGTTTCTCAACGCGATACGGTCAAAGCGACGGAGGCCTCTGCCGCATCCGGGCTGAAATCGACCTCTGATCTTGCCCTGATCAGGGCAAGTGCTGCGAGCACATCGTCTTCCCTGAAGTCGCAGGAAGCGGACTGCGAAGTTCTGATCAAGTCGATTACCGAACTTGTTGCCGTCGATGAAGGCAAGGTGCGGGATATCCTCAAGAAAAGCTCGTCACGAATACCGCGCCCCGCAAAGCTTTCAGTTGATGCAATACCGGCCAACGTTATCCGGCAAAGACCGGATGTGAATGCGTTGGAAAAAGAAGTGGCCGCCTCGCTCGCGGATATCGGGACGGCCAAAGCCGATCTTTATCCGAGCTTTTCTCTCAGCGGGACCCTGACGGCGAGCCATTCGACATCGACCGGCACGAGCTTGCCGTGGTCCTTTGGGCCGTCGGTTTCGATCCCGATTTTTGACGGGGGATCGCTTCGCGCGACCGTCAAATACAAGGAAGCGGCCTACAAGGCGGCAGTTGCCAGTTACAAGTCAGGTGTCCTGAGCGCCATCAATGCGGTGGAAACCGCGATGGTGAATGTCAATAGCACCGAGCGTCAGATTGGTGACGCTGTTGTCGCGGCAAAGAACTACCGCACGTATTTCAAAGCGATAGACACAAATTGGAAGGCGGGCGGAGCAAGTGTGCTCGATCGCGAGGATGCACGTCGCGAATTGCAGGCTGCCGAACTGACCCTTGTGGAAAATCAACGGGATGCCGTGCGCGATTGGATCACTCTGTACAAGGCGATGGGCGGCGGATGGACCCCGAATGCCTCCGGCGGCGTGATGCCAAGCGACGTAAGTGCCAAAGGAGTAAAACAGTGACTTCAGTTTTCCGCCGTACGGGGTTGGTTGTTGTATCGGTGGCGTGTCTTGGCGTCCCATCCATGGTCTTTTCCAAGACCGAGCAAACACAAACCACACAGTCAGCGACGCTGACCGTCTCAGTTACCACACCACAAACATTGCAATGGGCAGACACGATCGCAGTCAGCGGCTGGTTGGCTGCTTGGCAGGAAGCCATTGTTGCTGCGGAAACGGGCTCTTTAAAAATCACGGATGTCCTGGTTGATGTCGGCTCTGTGGTGAAGAAGGGCGATGTGATGGCGAGGCTGTCAGATGAGAGCGCCATCGCCGATGTTCACAAACAGGAAGCGGCTGTTGCATCTGCCAAGGCCACTCTCGCCAAAGCAAAAGCAGATAGCGCGCGGGCAAAAAAGGTCACCGGTTCCGGTGCGCTGTCCGATCAGGACACCCTTGGCTATTACATCACCGAACAGACAGACGCCGCCGACCTCGCTTCCGATGAAGCCTCGCTTGAATCAAGCAGAATAACGCTTGCGCAGACAACGATAACGGCACCGGACAGCGGAATCGTCTCAACGCGTTCTGCCGATCTCGGCAATGTCGTCTCGGCCGGAACGGAGCTGTTTCGCCTCGTGCGCCAAGGGCGCGTTGAGTGGCAGGCTGAAGTTCCGTCCTACCAGTTGCCGCGCATCCATCCCGGGGCCAAGGCCACCATTCATGATCAATCGGGCCATGATCAATCGGGCAAGAGTTTTGAGGGAACCGTCCGCCTTGTAAGCCCGATTGTGAGCGATGACACAGGACGGGGCACAATCTATGTGACCCTTCCTGATGATCCCGATATCCGGGTTGGTCTCTACGAATCCGGCACCATTGAGCTGGCCGTCACGCCAGCTCTCACCTTGCCCGAAACCGCTTTGGTTTACAGTGACGGCATCAATTACGTCTTCAAGGTTAACGCCGATAGCCGGGTTTCGCGTGTGCGGGTGGACATTGGCCGACGAAATGACGGCCGGGTCGAGATCCTTTCCGGGATTGATGCTTCGGCGCAAATTGTGGAAGCAGGGGGAGCCTTCCTGTCCGACAATGATCTCGTGCTTGTGAAGGCTGCAACCAAATGAACATTTCAGCTTTTTCCATCCGCAATCCGGTTCCAGCTATTCTCCTGTTTGCACTCATGACCGTGTGTGGCTTGATTGCCTTCGAGAAGCTCAGGGTTCAGCAGTTTCCCGACATGGATCTGCCGACGATCAAGATTAGCGCAACGCTGGATGGTGCGGCACCATCGCAACTTGAAACCGAAGTCGCTCGCAAGATTGAGGACAAGCTCGCGACCCTCAACAAGCTGGATCACATCACCACGACAATTACCGACGGCTCGGTGTCGATCAGCGTTTCCTTCAGCCTTGAAAAAGACGGCGAGCAAGCGCTGAACGAAGTTCGCAACGCTGTGGACAGCGTTACCGATCTGCCATCCGCGATGCAGACACCAAGCGTCTCACGGGTCACGGTGCAATCGTCCGTGTTGCAGACCTATGCTGTGCGATCAAAGAAGCTGAATGAAACGGAACTGTCCTGGTTCGTTGACAATGACATGACCAAGGCTTTGCTGACAGCCCAAGGTGTCGGAGAGGTTGATCGTTTTGGCGGTGTGGATCGAGAAGTTCATGTCGATATCAACCCGGCATTGTTGACAGCATTTGGTGTCACAGCGGCAGATGTGTCGTCGCAGCTCAAATTGGTGCAGGAAAATGCGTCCGGCGGGCGTGGAGATTTGAACGGACTGCATCAGACGGTGCGGACATTGGGTGCTGTCAACTCCGTACAGGAGGTTGCAGCAATTACAATTCCGTTCTCCAATGGCAAGAGCGTGCGCCTCGACCAGATCGCCAAGGTGAGCGATAACTATTCCCAAAGATCTTCCCTTGCTTATCTGGGGCAGACGCCGGTGATTGCCGTTGAGGTCAAGCGCAGCAACGGTTATTCCGATACGGGTGTCGCCACCGATCTGGCGCGGGTGATGGCAACATTTGCAGCCGAGCATCCCGAAGTCGAAATTGTGCAGGCCTACACAACGGTTCAGCCAACAATCGACAATTATGACGCTTCGATGCACATGCTGTATGAGGGAGCGGCCCTGGCAATTGTCGTGGTCTTTCTTTTCTTGCGCGATTTTCGAGCAACCATCCTCTCTGCCGTTGCTTTGCCACTCTCGATTATTCCGACATTCCTTGTGATCTATCTCGCGAATTTCAGCCTCAATACGATTTCTCTTCTGTCGATTTCGCTGGTGGTGGGGATTCTCGTTGACGATGCAATCGTCGAGGTTGAAAATATCGAGCGACATCTGCGCATGGGCAAAAAACCCTATGATGCAGCCATGGAAGCGGCAGATGAGATCGGCCTTGCCGTGATTGCAACAACATTCACGCTGGTTGCGGTTTTCCTGCCCACCGCGTTTATGGCCGGTATTCCCGGGTTGATCTTCAAGCAATTCGGTGTGACCGCCGCCGTCGCCGTGCTGGCGTCACTGATGGTTGCCCGTTTTCTGACGCCGATGATGGCTGCGTATATGATGAAGGCGACGCCGAAAGTGGAAGTGGATGGGGTCATCATGAAGACCTATCTCTCCATTGTGCGCGCATGTCTGCGCCACCGCTTTCTGACCAGTCTTGGCATTATCGTTTTCCTTGTCGTCTCACTTTCGGCAGTGTCTCTGCTGAAGACCGGCTTCTTTCCGGCCTCTGACAACGCTCAGACCCAGGTGACGTTGACAATGCCCCCTGGAACAGAGCTTTCCGACACAGAAGCCATGTCGCTTAAAGCCGTGAAACTGATTTCCGGACTTGAGAATATAAAGCGCGTGTTCACTGTCGTCGGCTCCTCCACAAGTGGGGCCGGTGCTGATAGCAGCACAACCAGTGACGTTACAACCGCGACATTGGTGGTTGATCTTACCCCAATCGATGATCGAAAGCTGAAGCAATCGGAAATCGAGCAGCAGATGCGTGATGCCTTGCAGCAGCTTACTGGCGTTCGTGTCGAAGTCGGCAACGGGGGCAATGGCACCGAGCTCCAGCTAACGCTGGCAAGCGATGATCCGACGCTTCTCGATCAGACAGCCGCTGCCGTTGGAGAGCAGTTGCATGGCTTGAAAGGGATTGGTGGCATCACGTCCAGCGCGGCCAGACAGGCCCCCGAAATTCAAATCACGCCGAATTTCGCCCGCGCGGCGGCTTTGGGCATCACCTCGGATACGATTGCGGACGTTGTGCGTGTCGCAACTGACGGCGACTATTCCACATCCCGTTCCAAACTGAATCTTCCTCAGCGGCAGATCGATATCCGTGTCCGGCTCGATCCCAAATATATTCACAACCTTGATGCCATCTCGCAACTGCAACTTTCTGGGACGAACGGAAAAGTGTCACTTGGCGCAATTGCCGGAATCCGAATCGGGGGCAGCCCCTCGGAGATTGATCGGATCGACCGATCCCGCAACATTACCTTCACCATCCAGTTGAACGGTCGTGCCTTGGGAGATGTCAACAAGGAAGCGATGGCGTTACCGGGCCTCAATCATCTCCCACCAGGAGTGCATATCGTCCAGCAAGGCGAGCTTGAGCGCATGTCGGAATTGTTCACCAGTTTTGCCTTGGCGATGGGCATCGGCATCTTCTGTATTTATGCGGTGCTGGTCTTGTTGTTCCACGATTTCATGCAACCGGCGACGATCCTGATGGCACTTCCGCTCTCGCTTGGCGGCGCGCTCTTTCCGTTGATTGTGACGGGCACGAGTTTCTCGATGCCCGCAGTCATCGGCCTTTTGATGCTGATGGGCATTGTCAGCAAGAATTCAATCCTGCTGGTGGAATATGCCATCATGGCGCGACGCAATGGCATGAGCCGCTATGAGGCGCTGGTTGATGCCTGCCACAAACGCGCCCGGCCAATCGTGATGACGACAATCGCCATGGGCGCTGGCATGGCACCTGTTGCCCTCAGCCTCAGCGGCGGCGATACGAGTTTCCGTCAACCGATGGCTATCGTTGTGATTGGCGGCTTGCTCACGTCCACCGTCCTGAGCTTATTGGTGATCCCCGTCATTTTCACCTTTGTTGATGACCTGCTGGACCTTGTCAAAAGGCCTTTCATAAAAAGTCAAAAGGATATCCCTGATGGGGAATCCGCAAGCGGCTGATGGTTTCGATTAAGTTGATTGGCTGTCTCCTGGCACTCTAACGTAGGTGAGCGACAACTACAGATGCTGGTGTCGCCAAGTTCGACAGGAGTTGCAAGCTTGCAGTCAGCAGCACTTGCGCCCCTGCGACAGAATCCGCAGGTTTGACATACTCTTCTTCGTTATGGCTCAATCCATCTCGACATGGAGTAAAAATCATCGCAGAGGGTGCGACACGATTGATGAAAAGTGCATCGTGAAAAGCACCGGACACCATGGATTTATGGGCAAAACCGGCATCAATCGCGGCGCTCTCCAGTATGGTAACCAGATGATCCGTGAAACGCGCTGGAGCCATGTCGAAGAGCAGTTCAATTTCGAGATCACATCCATTCTCGCCAGCATGATCCTGCAGGACCTTGCGTATCTTCGCTTCGATCAGATCCAGTTGCTCAAAATTGGGGTGGCGGATATCCAGCGAAAACGTCACGGCTGCCGGAATGGCATTGATGGCCCCCGGTTCCAGCGAAAACCGGCCGACTGTCAGACGTGATTGGGCATCTTGCGGCATGATGTCATGATAAAGCACGTTCAAGCCGGAGACGGCGGCGCGCATGGGGTCTTTGCGGTAGGACAGTGCTGTGGTGCCTGCATGGGCAGTCTGGCCCGAAATGGTCACCTGAAGCCAGCGGGTGCCTTGAATCCCCGTGACGATGCCGATGGGCAGACCCTCTTTTTCCAAGGATGGGCCTTGCTCGATATGCACTTCAAGATAAGCAAACACCGGAAAGCCCAGCGGCCTCATGGCAGCGCCTTGCAAGTCAGCAAGCGTTGCTGCCAAATCATCGGAAAACAGCGCGCCATCCGTTGCCCGCGCCATAGGCCATGCGGGGGAAATGGCACCCTGCGAAAAGGCCATGGACCCCATGCATCCGGGGGCAAAACGGCAGCCTTCTTCATTGGTGAAGGCAACGACTTCCACGGCGCGCTCTGTCTCTATGCCGTGATCTTCCAATGTTTCGAGCACTTCGAACGCGCAGAGTGTGCCTAGCGCACCATCAAACCGCCCGCCAGAGGGCTGACTGTCGAGATGACTGCCAATCAGCAGCGGCGGTAAATCCGGATTTAGTCCCTCGCGGCGCAGGAACAGGTTGGCGATCGGGTCCTGATAGACAGAAAATCCACGCGCCCGACCAAGATCGGCCAGCAATTGCCGCGCCTGACGATCAAGCGCCGTCAGGGCCTGCCGATTAACACCACCTTTGGACGTAGCACCAATCGCGGCAAATTGGTCCAATCGGGCCAAAAGCCGCTCGCCATTGACCTCTAACAGTCCTTTACCCGCTTGTGCCATGGTATTTACGCCTTCAAGCCCGGCTGGGCCGCCGCCACAAAAGCCTTAACGCGCTCAATATCCACGGGATTCCACCAGACATCGCCATGTTTGAGTGATGAAGCAACGATAACCCCGTTGGTGCGTTTCAGGATCTCGACGATATTGTCCTTGGAAACACCCGAACCAACCAAAAGAGGCAGATGCGTCGCCGCTCCAATCTCTTCAATCTCCTCCATCGTCGCGGAATTGCCGGTGCGTTGGCCGGTGGCAATCACCGCATCGGCATCGAAAAACGCAAGGTCACGGGTCAATTCCTGAATGGTGCGGTCGGCAGTGATGGCGTGGGCGCCGTGCTTGACATGGCTATCGGCAAACACCTTGATATGTTCGGCCCGTAGCATGGAACGGTAGCGCATGGCCTCCGCCGCCCGTCCCTCCATGAAGCCTTCATTCGCGACATAGGCATTGGCCCATTGGTTGACCCGCACGAATTTTGCCCCGCCCGCCATGGCAATGGCAAAGGCCGGAATGGGCGCATTGGCCAGGACATTGATACCCAGTGGCACACCAACCGCACGGCAAATGCGGTCAGTCACCACACTCATGAAGGCGGATGTTTCCGGCCCGATGTCATCCGGCTTGGAAAAAGGAATGTCGCCGTGGTTTTCAATCATCAGCCCATGCATGCCGCCCTCAATCAGCGCTTCGGCATCAAGCATGCAGGCATCGTAAATCTCTGTCATGCTCGCGCCGCGATAGCGCGGCGCACCGGGAAAGGCCGGGCAATGGATCATGCCGATCAGCGCCTTGTCGCGCCCGAAAATTTCCCGTATGGCGCTTGATGTGTTGTCGGATATATCCAGCATTTCTCATTTCCTTTTGAAAGCCTGCCATGCGTGTTGAAAGTCTGTGATGCGTGCCTGGGTAATCGGCAATGTCGCAATCGATGAAATCATGTCCGTACCGACCATGCCAGAGGCTGGCGCGTCGATTTTTGGCCAGCAGCAAAGCACGGATCTGGGTGGCAAAGGCGCCAACCAGGCGATTGTTCTGGGCCGCGCCGGTTTGGGCACCACGCTGATTGCCGCTGTCGGCAACGACTTTCGCGCCTCGATGATCCGGCAGAGCCTGTCTCTGGAGCCGATCGATACCCGCTTGATCGAACTTGTCGATAAAGCCAGCGACGTCTCGATGATCTTCACCATACCGGATGGCGAAAATGCCATCATCACCACAACAGACTGCGCCGCCAGCGTCCGGCCCGAGCATGTTACCAGCGTCTTACAGGCGGCAAAACCCGGCGATCTGGCCATTCTCCAAGGCAATCTCACCGATGATACCACGGCTGCCCTCCTACACGAGGCCAAACGCCGTGGTATGATCACCGCCTTTAACCCATCACCGTTGCGGCCCGGCTTTGCTGCCCTTTGGTCGCTGATCGACATTGCCTTTTTGAACCAGGGCGAAGCCGATAAGCTGACAGGTGAAAGCGGCGAAGCCGCCACCCAATGCTTGCGTGATGCCGGTGTTGGTACCGTCATCATCACCCTTGGCGGCAAGGGAGCGATCTTGGCGGATCGCACCGGCACCACCACAATCCCAGCCGTTCCATCCGTTGCTGTTGACACCACTGGTGCTGGCGACACGTTCATGGCGGTTGCGCTGGCGTCCAGCAGTTTGCGCCATGTCATGCCCGATGGCCTGGCGCTGCGCCATGCAGCACAGGCCGCCAGCATCACCGTCAGTCGCCGGGGAACCCGGTCTGCGTTTCCATCACAGACCGAGTTGGCAGCTATCCTCGCCACGTGAGAACATCACCGCGCTTGCGTCATCCAGCCCAGAATGTTCTTCCACAGCTTGCCATAGCCTTCCCACTCGCAAAACGCAGGCGAGAGCCAATGGGGTCCGATATCAGACGTCCAGGCCACGGTACGGCCCTTGCCAAACGTGCCGGTGACCAGCAGCGGATGGCTGCCCTGATCCTTGGGCAGACGTACAATCACCTCGACATCATCACCCTCGCGCACCTCAACCTCGTTGACGCCGAGCAGCAAAGGCCATTCACCGGTGAGGCCAGCAACGGTTGGGTGGTTGGGCTTGATCACATCGGCGGTTGAGCCTTCAGGGATTTCCACCCGGTCATCATAGGGCAGGCAGGTGACGGGCAGCACGTCTTCCACCGGCGTGCGACGCCAGCGGGCCTTGCCATCAATGCCCTGGAACGAGAAATAGCCACCGACCATCAGCAGGTTGCCGCCCTTTTCCACCCAGGCCTTGATCAGCTTCAGGCGGTTGGGAACGGTTTTGGAATGCAGCCACACGGCAGGTGGCAGCAGCAGGGAATTCGCCCCGATGTCGGAGAGGATAATGGCATCATAGGCATCGAGACCGGCCATCTCGAAGGGGAATTTTTCCACTGCTTCATGGGCAGGCATATAGGTCAGCTCAAATTCGCTGCCTTCCAATGCTTTCACCAGCGGCTCCGCGCCCAGATGAAAGGTGACGCTGCCAAACTGATCAAAACCTTTGTAATGCGTGGCGGAGCTGACCCAGCTTTCACCCACGAGAAGAATTTTCTTTGTCATGTTCTTTGTCCTTATCTGATGCAACAGGTCTCAGGCGGCAGCCTGAAAGACCGAACGGGGATTGCCCCGCATGAGGGTGGTGAGAGCGTCAGCACCGAGGCCATGACGCTGGAGGCGCGGCAAGAAATGCCGCAAAATATAGGCATAGCCATTGCCGCCATAGCGGCTGAGCATCATCTTCAAAAACACATCATGGGAGAGCAGGATGCGGTCGAAATGGCCCATCTCCACCAGCTTGACGATGGCGCGGGCGGCATCCTCATCGCTGGGGCATTGCACCTGCTGATCGGCGTAGAAAAAATCCATGCCGATCATGTCATATTCAATAAACGCACCCCGGCTGGCCAGTTCGCCTTGATAGGTCAGATCATCATGGGATGGGTTCATGTGGCACAGCACCGTGTGGCGCAGGTCTGCCCCTTCTTCTGCGGCAATATCCAGCACTTTGTGACCCAGCCGATACCAGCCCGGCAGATGCACCATCAGCGGCAGGCCGGTGCGTAACTGCGCCTGGGCTGCGGCCCGCAGTGACTTTTCCTCCTCAGCGGTGAAATCAGAGGAGACGCCAATTTCCCCAATCAGGCCGATTTTGACATCGGTACCATCAACGCCAACCAGCGCTTCCTGCACAATTTCATCGGCAATGGCCTCCACCGTCATCTCTGCCACCTTGGCGGGATGGGATGAAGCCAGATAATAGCCAGCGCCCATAACAATATTCAGCCCGGACGCCTTGGCAATACGGCGCAGCGCCATAGGATTACGGCCAATGCCCTGACAGGTTGGCTCTACCACGGTCTTGCCACCCGCTTTGGCAAAATCCATCAGCTCAAGGATGGCCAAAGGCTCGTCATCCAGCGTGATGTTATGCTTGTTCACAAAGGGGTCCTGGCGCAACTCGCCCAGAATCTCCATGCAGACGAAGCCTTCTGCCAGATATTGCCGATCAGGCGTTTTAGGCTGATGCCACCAACAACGGCAATCATTGAGGATGTGCTCGTGCATCAAGGTCACGCCCATCTGGTCCACTGAGATGGGGCCGGCCACCGTCATCACCTTGCCGGAGCGGATATGAGCCTCTGAGAGTTCACTGGTCATATCTCACCCTTTCTTCGCGGCGCCGAAGCGGAAGTTTGCGGAAAAGATCCGGGTGTTCAGCCAGATCGCCACAAGAATGATCGCGCCCGTGACAATCTGCGTGAAAAACGGCGAGATATGCATGAGAATGAGACCATTGCCGATCACCGCGATGGTCATGGTGCCCAGCAGCGTTCCCAGCATGGTGCCGCGCCCGCCCGTCAGCGACGTGCCACCCAAAACCACGGCAGCAATCACCTGCAATTCAAAGCCGACGGCGGCGTTGGAGGAGCCTGAACCAAGGCGGGCCGCAATCAACAGGCCAGCAAGGGCGCAAGCCACGCCAGACACCAGATAGACAGAGGCGACTATCCATTTCGCGGGCATGCCCACCCGACGTGCCGCTTCCAGATTGGAGCCGACGGCCACCACCTGACGGCCATATTTGGTGGAGGAGACCAACACAAACCCAAAGACTGTCACGGCAATGGCAATCAGAGCCGGAACCGGAAGGCTCAGGAACTCGCCACGACCCAGCGTGAAGAACCCCGGCACCTCGTTGATGGGAATGGAATAGCCTTGGGTGATGTAGAGCGCCACGCCGCGCAAGATCGAAAGCCCTGCCAGCGTGACAATAAAGGCCGGAATACCCTGATAGGCAATGAACCATCCCTGAATCAGGCCGATCATGCCACCCAGAACCAGCATCAACAGCACGGCCAAGGGCCATGACAGGCCAGTTGCCAGCACAATGGCCACCGTTGCATTGATCAGCGCCACCAGCGAGCCAACGGAAAGATCAATGCCGCCAGTCACAATCACCAGTGTCATCGCCACAGCAACAATCAAAATGGGAGCAGCTTGTCGCACCACATTGAGAATATTGCCGAGCGTGAGAAATGTATCGGTTGTGACGGAGAAGAACACCATGCAGGCAAAGAAGAAAATCGCAATCGACAGAACCTGGGCATTTTCGGTGATAAAGTCAGCGAAGGGCGAGCCTTTGGCGCGTTCAGTATAGGCGGTCAATGTCTTTCCCCTCCGACGATCAATTTCACCAGATCTTCAAGGTTGGTGCTACCAATCTGCCGCTCGGCCACTTTCGTGCCTTCATACATCACCGCGATGCGGTCGCAGACACGAAACAAATCTTGCAGGCGATGGGTGATCAGCACCACGGAAACGCCTCGGGCCTTGACGCGGTTGATCAGTGCCAACACCGCTTCCACTTCCGCCACGGCCAGCGCCGAAGTTGGCTCATCCATGATCAGCACTTTGGGATTGAAGGAGGCCGCACGGGCAATGGCAATCGCCTGCCGCTGGCCGCCCGACAATTTCTCGACCTTGGCGGTGAGGCGCGGAATGCGGATTTCCAGCGCATCCAGCATCTTGCGGGCTTCCACCAGCATCCGGGCGCGATCCAGAAACGGGCCTTTGGTCAATTCCCGGCCCAGAAACAGATTGCCAACCACATCAATATGGTCACACAGGCTCAAATCCTGAAACACCATCTCGATATTGCGCGAGCGCGCCTCGGCGGGACCGGAAAACCGCACCGCCTCGCCGTCCAGCGTGATGGTACCATCATCCGGGATATAGGTGCCGGAAATCACCTTGGTGAGCGTTGATTTACCCGCCGCATTGTCGCCGACCAAGCCTAAGCATTCGCCGGGAAAAAGATCGAGATCAACACCACGCAGCGCCTGATGCGAGCCAAAAGTTTTGCGGATACCACGAAGCGAAATCCGGGGTTCACGCGCACCGCCTTCTCCGGGTTGCCGGGGGAGATCAACTCCCCCGGCTCCAGAGACAGCGGTTGGGAGCTGTCCACCGGAAATCATTTGAACACTGCCCGGTAAGGCTCAACATTGGCCTTGGTGACGATGGTGACCGGCACGGCAATGGTCTTTTCAACCTTGCCGCCGTCAGCAATGGTCTTCAGCGCTTTCACAGCCGCTTCACCCATGGCTGCCGGGTCCTGCTGGATCACCGCGGCAACATAACCGGCATCAATGCCAGCAATCGCCTGCGCCGTCAGATCCCAGCCAAACACTTTGACACTGTCCTGCTTGCCCTGGCTTTGCACGGCGGCAACGGCACCCAGCAGGGCTGGCTCGCCCGTGGCATAGATTGCGGTCATATCAGGGTTGCCAGTGATCAGGTTTTCGGCCGCTGCCAGTGCATTGTCCTGGACGTTCTGGCCATCAACCACACCTGCCGACGTGATACCGGAGACGCCCTTGATGGTGTCTTCAAAGCCCTTCTGGCGGATATTCTGGATGAAGGAGTTCAGCGCGCCGACAACGCCCAGCTTGGCTTTGCCACCCATGTCCTTCTTGACGTAATCGACGAAGAATTTGCCAATATCGGCTCCTGCCTTGGCGTTATCGACGCCAATCTGTGCCTTCTGAGGGCCAGCAGGCAAAATGCTGTCGATGGCGACCACCGGAATGCCGGCGTCGGCTGCTTGTTTGACCGCTGGCATGATGCCGTTGACGTCAATGGCCACAACGGCAATACCGTCTACCTTCTGCTGAATATAGGTCTCGATGGCGCTGTTTTGAGCAGCAGGGTCATTGTTGGCGTTGAAAATCACCAGTTTTGCGCCTGCGGCATCTGCGGCCTTCTGGGCACCCTGATTAATCTGGTTGAAAAACAGTGCCTGTTGATTGATCTGCACCAGCGCAAAGGTTTTTTGCGCGGCATTGGCAATTCCTGCGGTCAGGCACAGGCCGGTGAGGGCTGTGACAGCCAAGGCTGCATTGATGGTTCTACGTGTGAAAGTCCGGGTCATCATTCCATCCTCTGGTTATAGGTTTGCCCGTTGCTTTTGTTATTTCGCTGGCGGTGCAACGGAGTTCCGCACGACGATTTCCACTGGCAGCAATTCCTCCGATGCTTTCGGAGGCTGTTGCCAATCCGTATCAAGAAGCAGCGAAAGAGCGCGACTTCCCATTCCCCGCACCGGCTGACGGATTGCCGTCAACGGCGGGGCAAAAAGATGCAAAGGTCCAACATCATCGAAGCCGATGACGGAAATCTGCTCAGGAATGGAGATCCCTTCCGCTCTGAGCACTTCAATGACGCCAATGGCAATTTCGTCGGAGCTGGCGAAAATCGCGGTCGCCTCGCGGTCTCCTTCCAGAAAACGCCGCGCTGCCTGTCTGCCAAACTCGGCGGTATAATCACCGCAGTAGCGCTCAATCACCGCATTCTCACCGTGCTTGGCGCGCATGGCGGCTTCAAAGCCGGTAAAGCGGCGCTCGGTGCTGATCATCACATCCGGCCCGCCAATATAGAGAACATGTCGATGGCCAAAACCGGCGAGATGCTGCCCGGCCAGTTCTCCGCCTTGCTGGTTGTCACAAAACAGCTTTGGCACGGTCGCATCCGGCACGTCTTCATCGACCACAATCACTTTTCCGGTGCGGTTAATGATCGCCGCCAACTCACCCTGGTCGGGGTGATTGGTGATAAAGATCAGGCCATCCACATGGTTGCGCTCCAGCAGACTGAGGTATGCCATCTCGCGGCCCGGGCGGTTTAGCGTAGCGTAGAGCGACAGTGCCAAACCGCGCAGATCCGCTTCCTCCTCGACGGCAGCCACCAGAGTTGCAAAGAACGGATTGGCAATATCCGGCACCACAAGACCGATGGTGTCCGAGCGGCCACGGCTGAGACGCCTAGCGTGCGGATTTGGCTGATATTTGAGCGCGACAATGGCGTCTTCAATCCGCTTGCGCGTCTCGCCGGGAAGGTCAAGCGAGCCATTCAGCATGCGCGACACGGTGGTCACCGACACGCCAGCGGCGGCGGCAACATCCTTTAACCCAGTGACCCGTTCCTTGACCATATCCACCCTGTAAAGCGGTTTAGTAAAGCGCTTTACAAAGTTCACATAGCCCTGCGCTTTTTGTCAAGCAACCATAAGGCTATTTTTTAGTCGGCGGCGAATGTCGCATAAAATGTAAGCGAAAGATTCTATTTATCGTTTCAATGAACATCCTTTTATGGCGTTAAAATCCGAGGACGCATGGACTTAATTTCCAATCTGAGAAGGGACGTCTGGGATGTTGACTCCATGCCACATACGGCAAGAAGGTCTTCCATATCCGCTGTGCTCAGGGCATGCCGGTGATGGAGCCACACTGCGTAGGTGGCAATTTCCAGCAGAAAACCAAACACCTTCAGAGAGGGAAATGCGCTCGGAAATTTCATTTCGTCTCGATACCCAAGACGCACGGATCAAACAACTTGGCATTACCATCCAGCATATTGCTTACAACCGAACTCAACCAATGATTTTATATTTGGTCCGATTTCGTACAAAAGTTGTTGCGCTGCACGGTTTTTAACGCCATCATCATATGCGTCGCCAGCCACGCAAGGGCGCAGGCGTTTGAAAGAGACTCGTGCTTTCGCCTCGTTCATGGAGAGCACGATGTCCGGACAACATGCCAGCTTGTTTGAAAACCGCCTGCTTCGAGCGCTTTCGCCGGCCGACCTTCATTTACTTGTTCCCAGCCTCGAGCGAGTGCAGCTCAGTCTCCGGCAATCGCTTGAGACAGCACATCAGCCGATCGATCGCGTCTATTTTCTTGAGTCTGGCCTGGGTTCCGTGGTTGCCAGCAAAGATGGCGGCACGACAGTCGAAGTCGGCCTGTTCGGCCGCGACGGCATGACAGGCACGTCCATCGCCTTGGGTGATACGGAAAGTCCGTTCGATTGCTTCACACAGATGGACGGTTCTGCGATGCGCATTTCGGCTGACAACCTGCGTAAAGCCATGTCCAAAAGCATCGCGGTTACAGACCTGCTCATCCACTATGCGCGCTCGCTTGGTATACAGACGACTTATACGGCTCTTGCGAACGGCCAAATCAAGCTGGAGGAGCGGCTGGCGCGGTGGATTCTGATGGTGGATGATCGCGTCGATCATGGCAGTTTTCTTGTGACCCATGAGTTTCTCGCAATGATGCTCGGGGTCCGACGCCCCGGCGTCACGGTGGCGTTACAGATTCTCGAGTCCAGCCATCTGATCAGGTCGCAGCGCGGCGAGATTGTCGTCAAAGACCGAGAAGGGCTCATAAGACTCACCAAAGGCACATATGGCCCGTCCGAGGAAGAATATGAGCGCTTGACCGGCATTCGTCTTGGGAAATCCAAACCGGTTCCAAAGGACGATACACCTCTTGCAACACCTGCCTGAAAAGCCACCGGCGCAAATCCGGCAACCGTTGAGGACCAGACATGACCTCAATATATGACCGACCGATCGACACAACATCCGACGCCAGTCTTCTGGATGCATTCACTGAAGCCTGCGCACAACATGGAATTTCGCCTGACGGCGACGATGGTTGCGATCTTGCAACCATTCTTAATCGCGCGTTTGACCGAGGCATCACCAGCAAGGATGCGCTTATCGCTCTTGTCCTAAACCTGGTCACGGAATGAAATGAGACCAACATCTTCCGATATAATTGCGCAGTTTCTAGCAACGAATTCGAGGGGACAATACGAGGATTCATTGAAAATGACTCCTCGTATTGCTTTTGAAAGCATCTCAAGCCTCTGATATATTTGAGATATGTTCAATTCTTTCAAATCGAGGAAGCGTCAGCATCTTCGAGACCTGGTATCACTGCAATAATCGAACGTTTGGCAATTGGGATTGGGTCGGTGGCTTGGCATCCTTGCGGCAAGCTCATTCACCGGCATGACATCCGTCATGCCGGTGAATGAGATCTATATCCCCAATCAAGTTTAGGGTTATTGATTATGGAATTGGATCGAACTTCAATTCGCTCAGTTTCACAACCTTGTCGGTGCGGGTCATTTTATATTCGGTATCCGGGCCAAGCCATTTGTTCCAGATCTTGTTGATTTCGCCATCCGCATCAAGGGCGCGCAGCGTATCATTGATCTTGGCGGTCAGGGCAGGCTCGTCCTTTTTCATGCCAACGCCGATGGGCTGATAGAGCATCGGATCATCAATCATCCGCATCTTCTTGCCCTTGGTCTGGGATTCGTTGACGAATTTGGTGGTGGTCATGGTGTTGGCAACCATGCCTTCTGCCTTGCCCTGCTGAACGGCGAGATAGGCCGATGCCGTATCCTGGAAGGTCAGCGGGTCCGACTTGTTGAGCTTGATCGACATCTCGGATGTAGAACCCTTGGTCGAGGCCAAACGCTTGCCGGTGAAATCAGCCTTGGTCTTGCCGGAATTGTCGTCAGGAACAATCAGCATTTCCTTGGCAAGGTAGTAAGGGTCGCTGAACTGAATCTGTTCGGCGCGGCTCAAAGTGTAGGCGAGATTGGCAACGGTGATATCAACGCGGCCAAGCTTGACTTCCGGCACGCGGGCTTCCACCGATACCGGCTTGATTTCGGCCTTCACGCCCAGTTTTGCAGCAATGGCGTTGCACAGATCAACGTCAAAGCCAGCCATTTCGCGGGTCTTGGGGTCTGGAGAAGCAAAAGGGGGAACATCGGCGAAGGTTGCGCAACGCAGGGTCTTGGCGGCCATGATATCGGCCAGCTGATCGGCGCTTGCAGGGGCTGCAATGGCGGTGGTGGCGGCAAGCGCCAGACCTAGGGTGATGCATTTCATGTTCATTGCTGTTCTCCTTGGTTTTTATTGTGATGGTACGTAGGTGGTTTGGTCCTTTTTGCCCGTTTCTGAGATTGAGCCTTAGTGGCGCAACTCTGAGAGAAAACGCTGGGCGCGGGGATGGGTAGGATTGGTGAAAAAGGTTTCCGGCGGAGCCATTTCCAGAATTTGTCCGGCATCGATAAACCAGATGTGGTCGGCCACGTCGCGGGCAAAGCCCATTTCATGGGTCACGCACATCATGGTCATGCCATCGGCGGCAAGGCTTTTCATCACCGCCAAGACTTCGCCGACCATTTCCGGGTCCAGCGCGCTGGTTGGCTCATCAAACAGCATCACGGGCGGTTCCATAGCAAGCGCCCGGGCAATGGCCACGCGCTGCTGCTGGCCGCCAGACAATTGTGCCGGATAGGCATTGGCTTTGTCAGCGAGGCCAACCCGGTCCAGCAACCGAATGGCCTTATCATGGGCCACATCCGGGGAAACGCCTTTGACCCGCACGGGCGACATGGCGACGTTATCGACAACAGACAAGTGCGGAAACAGGTTAAAGCTCTGGAACACAAAGCCAATCTGGCTGCGCAGGGCATTGAGCTGCTTTGTGCGCATTGGCACATGCACTTCTTGCCCCTCGAAGGAAATCGAGCCGCTGCTGATTTCCTCAAGACGATTAATGGTGCGGATCAGGGTTGATTTGCCAGAGCCAGAGGGGCCGCAAATCACCACAACCTCGCCCCGGTTGACATGGGCATCAACACCTTTGAGCACTTCGTAATTGCCATAGCTCTTGCGAACCTTGGACAGCGTGATGGTTTGCTGCTTTTCAATGGCTGGCTTGGATAAGGGCATGGCTTCTACTCCGAGACAAGTTGAGGCGTGATGCTGGGGGCGTCGTCGCCTTTACCGGACAGACCGGCGCGGCGGCGGGAGATGCTGCCCTCCAACCGTTTGGCGGCATGGGTCAGGCTCCAGCAAATCACGTAATAGATCAGGGCAAGGATCAGGTAGACCTGAAACGGCTGGGTCAGCAGGTCATTGTTGACCTGATTGGCGGCAAAGGTCAGGTCCGGCACATTGATGACAGAACCGAGCGTCGTGTCCTTGATGGTCGAGACGAAGGTGGACAGGATACTGGGAATGACATTGTACAGCGCCTGCGGCAGAACCACATAGCGCATGGCGCTGGGATAGCTGTGCCCAAGGGCTTTTGCCGCTTCCATCTGTCCGTGGCCGAGAGCAACAATGCCGCTTCGGACAACTTCACTGAGAAAGCAGCTTTGGTAAACCACCAGCGTTGTCAGCATGGTGACAAAGCTTGGCACATCGGCACCCGTGAGCAGCGGTACCAGAAAATAGCACCACAAAATCAGCATCAGCAACGGCACGCCGCGGGTGACATAGACCAGGAAGGTGACCGGCCAACGTAGCGTGCGCCATTTGGACATGCGCGCAAGGGCCAGAAGAATGCTAAGTGGAAAGGCCAGTGCGATGCTGAGAACTGACAGGATCAGCGTGTTGGCAAGGCCACCAAGCGGACCATTGGGATATTGGCCGATCAACAACAGCAACCAATAATCCTGCACAATCTTGATGATGTCATGGATCATGAACGGATACCCCTTGCATGATCAACGCGCCATGACAGATACGCGCCCCCAGCCATGATCAATAGCGAGAAAAACAGATACAGCACTGTGCCAATCAGATAGCTCTCAAAGGTTCTGAAGGTGATGTTTTCAATTTCCTTCACCGCATGGGTAAGCTCTGACGCACCAACAACAATCGCAAGACTGCTGTTTTTAAACAGTGAGACCGTATGATTGATCAGCGGCGGCAGCGCATTGCGCACCCCTTGCGGGATCATCACGTACCGCATGGCCGAGATGTAGCCGTGGCCCAAAGCGCGGGCTGCTTCCATCTGGCCGGGGCTGATCGAGCGCAGGCCGGAGCGCAGGTCTTCACTGAAATACGCCGCCTGACACAGTCCAAGTCCGATGACCGCAAAGATGGTTTCGGCATTGTGGTTGACAAGCCAAGCGCTGAGGCCACTGGGCATCAGGGTGAAAATGCCGAAATACCACAACACCAGTTGCACCAAAGTTGGCACATTACGGTGATAGGAAACATAGGCCGTTACAATGGCATTGCCGATACCCCCCGGCGAAAACCGCAGCGCCAGCAGCAAAACCGCGAGTGTCATCGCCAAAACCCATGAGCCGATGGCGATAATAAAGGTCATCTCAATGCCGTGCAGCAGCATGGAGACATAGTCTGGATTGCCGAGAATTGCTGAGAGATCGAACCCCTTCAAGGCTTCCGCTCCTCCGGCTTGGCCGTCTGCAATCCGCCCATCACCTGAAGGGTGGGGGTGATTTCCATATGGCCGATGTTAACGGCAATGGGTGCGGCAATGGCAAAGGCAATGGCATCGGCAATGTCGGACGCCTGCGGCAATTCAAAGCCATCGATAAAGCGCTCGCGCACCGATGGATCATCGCCATGCACATGGGTGAAAATATCGGTTGCAACGCGACCGGGGCAGATTTCCGTCACGCGCACCCGCTTGCCAAAGGCATCAATGCGCAGCTGGTTGGACAGCATGCTAACGCCAGCCTTGGTGGCGTGATAGGAGGAGTTTCCGCCAAAATTATACTGGGCGGCAATGGATGAGATATTGATGACGTGGCCACGATCGCGCGCCACCATGCCTGGCACAACCATGCGGCACAGATGCAAGACAGCCCGCAGGTTCACATCCACCAGCAGGTCAATATCGCCGTCTTCGGCTTCCAGAAACTTCTTTGGACGGTCAACACCGGCATTATTGACGAGAATATCAAATGGAATTTTGGATGTGAGGTCCGCCAGGGCGGCGCGGTCCGTGACGTCAATCACATGGGCAATGCAGCCGGTTTTCTCGGAAAGCTGCTTGAGAAGATCACCACTTCTGGCAACCGCATGCACTTCAACATTCTCAGCGCACAGCCGCTCCACAATAGCGGCTCCGATCCCGGAGGATGCGCCAGTGACGAGCGCAGTTTTGTAATCCGAAAATGGCATCTGACGTCCTCTTTTGTTCTTGGGAAAGACTAGCGAAGCTTTAGTCTGAGCGATAATGCCGATTATATGTGGAGTGATAAGCCTATCTTATGAGCTTGGTGGCAATTGCCCAAAAACTGGTCGTCATGATCGCACAACCCGCCTATGTCAGCTCAGAACCTTGTTTTACCCATTTACGGCGTGACGGCTGCTGCCTAGTGTGAAGACTTGACCCCATAGAATTCGAGTTTACTCCCCCCATGGATATCAGGCGCTTCAAGTCATTTATCGTGATTGTCGATACCGGTAGCATCACCCGCGCAGCCGATATTCTGCACATCGCCCAGCCTGCCCTGAGCCAACAGCTTGCCTCGCTGGAAGAGCATTTTGGCACAAAGCTTTTGCTGCGCAGCCAGCAGGGCGTGGTGATGACCGATGCGGGCGCGCAAGTTTATCGTCACGCACAAATGATTTTGCGGCAGATGGATCAGGCCCACGCCGATGTTCTGGCGGCAGGCAAGCATCTGGCCGGGCGGGTATCAGTTGGGTTGGCACCGTTTAGCAGTGCGGCCACGCTCTCGTTTGAGTTGCTGGCGGAAACACGCAGGCTTTATCCGGGCATTGTGCTGCATCTGACCGAAAGCGTGGGGCAGGCCTATAGCCAGATGTTGATGAACAACAAGCTGGAAATCGCCCTCATTCATGGCACGGGGCCAATGAAGGGCGTTCATTTTGATCCACTGTTGCGCGAGGATTTCTTTCTGGTGGCCCATGAGGATTTTGGCATTGAGGCGGATGACAAGCCGCTCTCGGTTGCCAATCTGGAGGAGCTGCCTTTTTTGCTGCCGCCACCCTATAATTTTGTGCGCCGGGCTGTAGACATGGCCTTTGCCCGCAGCCGTACCAAGCTGAACGTGATTGGCGAGGTGGAGGTTATTCGCACCCTGACACGCGCCGTGAGTGGCGGGGTTGGCGCAACTATCATGCCCAAGGCGGTGGCCGACCGCATCACCGCAGAAGCCAGCAGCCAGATCATCTGCCGCACCCTGTCGCCACAGATTGAAGAAACCCTGTCACTCTGCGTGTCGGAACACGCGCAATTGTCTGATTCCGCCGTGGCAGTCAGGGATATTTTGCTGCGTTTGACGCGGCAGTTGAAGGTGTGAGTGAGCAATCTCACATTGTGGGGTAAGAACCTCTCCCCAACCCTCCCCACAAGGGGGAGGGAGCACCTTGAATGTTTTGATGCCGTTGTTTTTTTAATTGTTTACGAAGAGAAATCATACGCTTGCTTAAGACTCGACAGCCTCCCTCCCCCTTGTGGGGAGGGTTGGGGAGGGGTCTTTTTGCCTAAGCCTATTTCATATCCTTACAGAATTGCGCAATCCGGTCACAACCTGCAGTTAGTCGTTCCATGCTGGTGGCATAGGAAATGCGAAAGAAGGGGCTCATGCCGTAGGCCGCACCTTGAACGGTGGCAACGTGCTGCTCATCAATCAGGGCCGAGACAAAATCAGTGTCGTTTTCAATCTTGCGGCCACCCTTGGTGGTTTTGCCAATCAGGCCAGCGATGCTGGGAAAGATGTAAAACGCACCTTCAGGCTTATGGGCGCGCAGGCCATCAATTTCGGCAAGACGCGATAGCACATAATCACGACGGCCCTTGTAGATATTGGCGCGTTCTTTCAGCAAATCTTGCGGGCCATCCAGAACAGCCAAGGCAGCAGCCTGAGTGATGGTGGATGTACCGCCAGAGTTCTGGCCATTGACATTGCTAATCGCCTTGATCAAATCCTTCGGGCCACCGCAATAGCCAAGCCGCCAGCCGGTCATGGCATAGGCCTTCGAGGCACCGTTCACCGTCAGCACGCGGTCATAGAGGCGGGGTTCCACTTCTGCGATGGTGCAGAATTCAAACCCGTCATAGATCAGGTGCTCGTAAATGTCGTCGGTCATGATCCAGACATCGGGATGACGCAGCATCACTTCGGCAATCGCGGCCATATCCTTGCGCGAGCAGGCGGCACCTGTGGGATTGTTGGGGAAGTTCAAAAACAGCCATTTGGTTTTCGGCGTAATGGCGGCCTCAAGGTCTTCCGCGCGCAGCTTGAAGCCATTCTGCTGTGGGCATTCCACAGGAACCGGCACACCGCCGGCAAAGCGCACGATATCGGCATAGCTGATCCACGATGGGGTGGGGATCACCACTTCATCGCCGGGATTGCAGGTGGCCATCACCGCATTGAAAATCACCTGCTTGCCACCGCCCGCGACAACAATCTGGCTTGGGTCATAGTCCAGACCGTTTTCGCGCTTGAATTTGCGAGAAATCGCCGCTTTCAAGGCAGCAGTGCCATCCAGCGGTGGATATTTGGTGTCACCAGCCAGCGCTGCCGCGTGCGCAGCTTCAATGGCGTGGGCGGGGGTGGCAAAATCCGGCTCGCCGGATGAGAGGGATACAACGTCAATGCCCTGTGCGGCAAGTTCGCGGGCACGCTGCGTCATGGCTGCGGAAGCGGAAACCGCGACATTCTTGAGACGGTCGGCAATCATGGGCATGGTCAATGGCTTTCGAGGGTTGTGGTGAAGGTTTCAAAATCGGTTGATGTCAAGCAATCACGTCGCGCGCAGGCGCAAGGGTAGCACCCGTGGCTTCAATTTCACTGCGCACAATCTTGGCCAATTCCAGAGAACCCGGCGTATCGCTGTGAACAAGAATGGAGCGGGCGGGCATGGCAATGGTCTGGCCATCGATGGTGGTGACGGTTGCGGTTTCAAGGAATTGTTTGACGCGCGCACGCACGGCCATTTCTTCCTTGATAACGGAATTGGGCACGCCGCGCGGCACAAGTGCTCCCTTTGCGTCATAGGCGCGGTCGGCCAGAAACAGCGTCAGTGTTTTTAATCCGCAGCGGAGCGCCGAGCGTTCGATTTCCGAGCCGGACATGCAAAACACAATAATCTCAGGAGCCACGGTTTTCACCGCCGTCAGCACTAGATCGCACAGCGCCGGGTCTTGGTTCACCCGATTGCCCATCGCGGCATGAAAGCTGATGTGATCAACGCAAAGCCCTTCGCTGGCTGCAATCGCGCTCAAAGCCCCGAGTTGATAAAGCACCTGCGCCCGCAGTTCTTCCGCCGACACTGGTATATCGCGGCGGCCAAAACCAACCCGGTCTGGAAAGCCGGGGTGCGCACCAATGCCAACGCCGCGCGCCTTGGCCAGCCGCACCATCCTCAGCATCATCTCCGGGTCGCCCGCATGAAAACCACAGGCGATATTGGCCGAGGACACAACATCCATCAACGCTTCATCATCACACAAGCGGTAGGGACCAAAGCCTTCGCCCATATCGGAATTGAGATCAATCTTCATCGTCTATCCTCAGATTTAGCGCTTGGTCATGGTGGCGAGGGCGTCGGTCAACAGCGGCACAGTGTTGCGGATATCAGCCAGATAGGCCGCCATGGCTTGTTCTGCCGCTTTCGCCTCCGCCAAGCTGGACTGCACAAAGCGGATGCGGCTGCCAATGCGGGCTTGGCCCAAACGCCAAAGATCAATGTCAATCACACCCGCCATTTTGGGATAACCGCCTGCGGTATTGGCATCACTCATTTGAATGATCGGCTCACCAGCGGGTGGCACCTGCACCACGCCTGTGACCACGCCATGGGAGCGCATTTCAACATGCTCCTTGAGCTTCACCGGCGTGCCAGACAGGCGATAGCCGGTGCGGTCGCTCTGGGAGGAGATTTTCCAATCCTGCGCCCAGAACCGTATCGATTCTTCACCAAACCAGTCATGCTCACCCGCAGGCAGGGCGCGGATGGGCAAAATGCCATTCTCAACCGCTGGAAAATGATCCTGCAAAGCCACCTCTGGCGGCATCACCCCAAAGCCGGAAGATGGAATCAGCGGGGCTGGCACCTCACCTATTGCCAAACGATCATCAGAGGCCAAAAAACGCCCTTGATAACCACCAAAGGCTCCCCGCAACGAGGTGCTGCGAGATCCCATCACCAGCGGCACATCAATGCCGCCGGAAAAGCACAGGTAGGCCCGCGCCGCTTTGGTGGGTGTTTTCAGCTCAAGTTCTTGACCTGCCAAAACCGGAAGTGCCCACCATGGCGGCATGGTTTTGCCGTCCAGCGTTGCCGCGCAATCGGCCCCGGTGATGGCGACAAAACCGTCTTTCTCAAACCGCAGCCGAAAGGGGAAGGTTTGAATTTCCAAGCCTGCGGCACCCTCATCATTGCCCAGCATCAGATTGCCAATTTTCAGCGCAACCGGGTCCATCGCGCCGCAGGTGGTGACGCCAATGTTGCGAAACCCAAAGCGGCCAAGGTCCTGCACGGTGTTGAGGGGGCCGGTGGTGAGAACCTCGATCATAGCTCGATCCTCTCGGCAATAAAGCGCACCGTATCGCCGGGGGCCAGCAGGGCAGGGGAAGCCGCCATGGGATCAAACATCGGCATTTCGGCAAAGCCGATGGAGTTCCAGCCATTTGGCCCGGTCAAGACGGCAACGCCGGTCTGCATGCCGCCAATGGTCAGGCACCCACGCGCCATTTTCAGCGATGGCACGGTTTTGCGCGGCATGTGAATGCGCGGGTCCAGACCATGCAGATAGCCAAAGCCCGGTGCAGAACCCAGAGTAAACACGGTATAGGTGCCAGCCGCATGAATTTTGACGATATCGCGGTCTGACAGGCCGGAAAGATCGCAAAGCGCGGGAAGATCGGTGGCATGTTCGCCGCCATAGGTCACCGGGATTTCAACGGTTTTTCCGCTCAAATCCATGCCTTGCGCTGCATTCCACGCTTCCAGCAAACGACTTGATATGGCCTCATGATCTTCTGGTGTATCATGCAGTACCAACAGCAGATTGGTCATGCCTGGCACAATTTCCTGCACGTCTGGCCAATCCTGAACCATGGCAGACAAGGCCCAGATGCGGCGTTGCGAGGCCAGATCAAATGGGCCGGGGGCATCGACCACGAAGGCTTTGGTGCCAATGACGGAGATTTTCGGCATATCCGCTGTAGACGAGGCAATCACTGCGGGATGTTTCAGGGCTTTCATATCCATTGTCGCCATCAGTGTTGCTCGACCAGAAACAGAGGATCGCCATAGCCAACGAGGGTACCGCTTTTGACCAAGGCTTCGCCGAGAATGCCATCTTGCGGTGCGCTTACCGCCAGCAGTACAGGGCCAATTTTGACGAAGCCGAGTGTGTCGCCTGCTTTGACCACTGAGCGATCGTTTGATGCTTCATCGGCCCGGGCTGGATGATGCGCCAGAAAATGCCCCACAGAAGGTGCCTTAACTGCAACCACCGCCGCTGTCGGTTTGTCCCGCTTTTGGCGTGAGACCTGGGCAGAACCTCCCGCCATCACAATTTTGATCTGCTGATCGTCTCGCTCAATGGCGATGGCGCTGACACCAGCTTGCTCCAGCCATGATGTGAGCGTTGCGATCACCTCTGGACTGGTGAAGTCCATGCTGGATCGGGATTTGGAACGATTGCGTGGTGTCATGCTGCGCTCCGCTTGCTCAACCATTTTTCAAGATGGTGGATATCGGCACCACCCGCGCAAAAGCCCTCATCTTCAAAAATCGCCTTATGCAGCGCGATATTGGTGGTGATCCCGTCGATCTTGAGTGCGTCCAGAGCTACGCGCATCCGCACAATGGCCTCGTCGCGGGTTGGGGCATGCACAATCAGCTTGGCAATCAGCGAGTCATAATGGGCAGGCACGGTATAGCCTGCCACCGCATGGGTATCGACACGCACGCCCTCGCCGGAGGGAAGCTGCAAAGCGGTGATCGTGCCCGGTGATCCGGCAAAGGTGTAGGGGTCTTCGGCATTGATCCGGCATTCAAACGAATGGCCGTTGGTTTGAATATCCGCTTGGGTCGGCAGCAGCGGCAGGCCCAATGCCACGCGCAATTGTTCGCAGACAATATCCAACCCGCTGGTCATTTCGGTCACGGGATGTTCCACCTGAAGGCGGGTGTTCATTTCAATGAAATAGAATTCGCCATTCTCATAGAGAAATTCAAACGTTCCGACGCCGCGATAGCCAATACGCTGGCAGGCCGCCACGCAACGCGCACCCACAGCGGCAGCGATATCGGCGGGAATGCCGGGTGATGGCGCTTCTTCCACCACTTTCTGGTGGCGGCGCTGCATGGAGCAATCGCGGTGGCCCAGCCAGACGGCATTGCCGAAATTATCGCACAACACCTGAATTTCCACATGGCGCGGCTTTTCCAGGAATTTTTCCATGTACAATTCGGGATTGCCAAAAGCCCGCCGTGCTTCCTCACGGGTGACGGAAACGGCATCAGCAAGGGCCGCCGCATCGCGCACAATGCGCATGCCTCGTCCACCGCCGCCGCCTGCGGCCTTGATAATCACCGGGTAGCCAATCTTGGCGGCGATCTCGGCAATGTCAGCCATGTCTTCGCCAAGGGCCGTGTCGGGTCCCGGCACGCAAGGCACGCCTGCCTCGATCATTGCCCGCTTGGCGGCAATCTTGTCGCCCATAATGCGAATGGCAGAGGCTGGTGGGCCTATGAAGGTCAGCCCCGCCTGCTCAACGGCTTGCGCAAAATCAGCGTTTTCCGACAGGAAGCCGTAGCCCGGATGCACCGCACCGGCACCAGATGCCCGCATGGCCAGAAGAATTGCGGATTGATTGAGATAGCTGCGCCCCGGCGCAGAAGGCCCAATACAGATGAATTCATCCCCCGTTGCACCATAGGGCGCATCCCGGTCGGCCTCAGAGCAGATCATCACGGTGCGCAGGCCAAGCTCCCGGCAGGCCCGCTGGATGCGCAAGGCAATCTCGCCGCGATTGGCAATCAGGACCGTATCAAAGGGGCGTTTCGTGTCCGATGTCATCCGGCAATCTCCAGCACGGGCTGCCCGGCATCCACCTCTTGGCCGTCCCCAGCAAGGATGCGAACAACCTTGCCTGCACGCTCTGCTGCGATGGTGTTGAACACTTTCATCGCTTCAATGATGAACAGGCTCTGGCCCACCTCCACCTGATCGCCAACCGAAACAAAGGGGGTCGCTCCGGGATTGGGAGCGCGGTGAAAGATGCCAAACACAGGCGTAGATACGGTATTGGCACTGCCACTGGCTGATGGATTTGTTTGCTCTGCCACGCTGTCTTTTTGGCCGGTTACGGCGGCATCCTGGGCCTGTGCGTAATGGGAAATTCGAACTGTCGTGCCGTTTTCGGTGACGCTCAACTCCGAAATACGGGATTGACCAACAAAGTCTATGAGCGTTTTGATCTTGTCGAGATCCATTCAAACCACCGGCTGTGATAGTGTCATCATGCGGTCTTCAGAGGCCAGAGCAATTGCGTTGCAGCAGGATTGATCCGTAAAGACGTTCAAAAACAGCTAGCACGACCCTTCCTGTGATGGGGGCAAACAAAGTTTGAATGATGCTCAGCTGACCATAGGAAAGAAGGGGTGTTTCTCAGGCAAGACAGCTCCAATGGCCCTCTCCACCGAGACGCTTGATGACCTCCATCAGGATATGTCTCACTTCAAGAACCGCCTTGGTCGGGGGGTGATTGACCGGCATATCCAGCACAAGGCGTCGAAACAGTTCTGGTCCGCTCAGCGGAATGACCGAAAGTTCTCCTGCCTGATGATCGGCGTAGACAGCTCCCCGTCCCAGAATGGTCAATCCCAACCCGGCACGGATAGCCGCTTTGGTGCTGGCCACTCCCTCAATCACCCGAACAATATTGATTTTCTGACCAAGAATAAGGGCCTGCTTTTCCAAAAGGATGCGAATCCCATGACGCTGCGAGGGCATGATCAGCGGAAGGCTCAAAGCTTCGCGGAGCGGCAAATCATTCTGCCTTTGGGTAAAGGCATTCAGAGGCCCGACGGCATAGAGCCGCTCATCAAACAAAGGCACTGCGGTCGGTTTGGCCACATCCAGAAGGTTCACGGCCAGATCATGCGCATGGGTATCGGTCGCTGTGCGCAAGGTCTGGCTATCGCCCTCGCTGATCGTCAGGCGGATTTTTGGAAAGCGGCGGTCACATGCTTCCAGAACCGGAATGGAGAGAATGGGAGACAGCGAGCTAAGAATGCCAAGCGAGACATCACCACTTGGATATTTCGCCTGCTCCCGCGTTGCGGCTTCGGCCTGCTCTATCGCCCGAAGGATTGCCTGAGCATGGACCAGCAGCGTCTGACCTGCCTCCGTTACCACGACGCCACGCGAGGTGCGATTGAGCAATTGCAGCCCCAGTTGGTCTTCCAGCGCGCGCACATGCAGGCTCAGCGCTGGTTGGGCTACACCCAGTTCACTGGCGGCACGGGTAAAGGAACCCAGCTCCGCAATGCGCGCAAAATAGCGCATTTTTGTCACATCCAATGCCAAGGTCGCCTCCTGATATACAAAATCCATATATCAAGTATCGTCAATATATATTTGTTGGCATAGCGCAAGCCTCTTAAAACGGAGGAGATCGCGAAAGGGCTGGGGTTAACCAGCGCCGTTTCGCCCTATCGAACAATGTTGTTTTGAGGTTGCCATGATCCACATTAAGAAAATTCCCGAGCGTCCAAGCCAGGAAGAGATTAATGCGATTGCGAAATTCTCGCCCGCGACCCTGCATGAGGCACAAGGCCGTCGTGGTGCGCTGTCCTCCCGCATCAAGCCAGTGGATTACCGCATGAAGCTTTGCGGGCCTGCTTTCACGGTCAAGTCCGCGCCACGCGACAACATCATGCTGCAACTGGCGATCAATTATGCGCAACCGGGCGACATCATCGTGGTATCCGGCGGCGAATACGAGGAGGCGGGGTCATTCGGTGATGTTCTGGCCAATGCCTGCCTCGCTAAAGGCATTGGGGGCTTGGTAACGGACACAGGCGTGCGCGACACCTTGCAGCTTCGAGATCTTGGCTTTCCGGTATTTTCACTCAGTGTCTGCATCAAGGGAACCGTGAAGGAAACCTTGACCGCAGTAAACGATCCCATCGTTATCGGTGATGAACTGGTGTATCCGGGCGACATCATCGTCGGTGATGCCGACGGCGTGGTGGTCGTTCGTCGACAGGAAGCCATGGACGTTGCAGCACTTGCCCAAACCCGGGAAGATGCCGAAGCGGGCTATATTGCCGCCTATAAGGCGGGGAAGTCGGTCATTGAAGTCAGTAATCTTGAGCCCGTGCTAAGGGCTAAAGGATTTTCGGTCGAAGCGTGAGCGGGTGCTCCGGACATGGATTTGAAATTCCCCTTAAAATCTAAGGGTCTGTCCGAAAATCATCATTGGCGTGCGATCCGTGTGACGATGGTCACGGCATAAAGATGTGAAACAGCACACATGGTTGGCATCGTTTGAAAAGATAATAGGCAACTGATTTTACTTGCAAAATTGCAACGAAAGCGCTGCGTCATCGGCTCCGCCCGCCACCCTACCCGATCTCTATTTCATTTCCGCAAATCACGACCTTACAAGACCAATCATAGAGAGGGGCACCAGTCAGGCTGGCGCCCCCCCCATGGGCTTTACGACAGATGATGCGGTCTGGTCATGCCATAGACGGGCGTGTCGATACCGACCTGACGAGCTTTCAGCTGCAGTGACAGATATTGCGAATAGTGCCTTGACTGGTGCAGGTTGCCGCCGTGGAACCACAATGCGTCCTGTTGCGTCGGCTTCCACATGTTGCGCTGTTCTCCCTCCCAGGGACCGGGATCCTTGGTCGTATCGGAGCCGAGCCCCCAACATTTGCCGACCTTGTCAGCGACGTCGCGCGAAATGAGATCGGCCGCCCAACCATTCATCGAGCCATAGCCAGTGGCATAGACCACGAGATCCGCTGGCAACTGCGTGCCATCCTTCAATACGACAGCGTTTTCAGTCAGATGCGAGACGTCCACGCCGGATTTGAGCTTGATCGAGCCGTCAATCACCAGATCACAGGCGCCGACATCAATGTAATAACCTGATCCGCGCCGCAGATATTTCATGAACAGGCCAGATTCGTCGTCGCCGAAATCCAGCATGAAACCAGCATCTTTCAGCGCCTCATAAAAATCCGCATCCTGTTCACGAATCCTGTTGTAAATCGGGATCTGGAACTCATGCATGATCCGGTAGGGCAGGGACGCAAAAATCAGGTCGGCCTTACGCGTGGTCATGCCGCCCTGAACCGCCCTCTCCGAATAGAGATCACCGAGACCGATCTCCATCAGTGAACCGGATTTGACAATATGGGTGGATGATCGTTGCAGCATGGTGACATCGGCACCGGCTTCCCAGAGCGCTGCGCAGATATCGTGGGCGGAATTGTTGGAGCCAATCACCACCACTTGTTTGCCGGCATAAGCGTCCGGCCCCGGATGCTGCGAGGAATGCTGCTGTTCGCCCTTGAACAGATCCTGACCGGGGAATTTTGGCACATTCGCCTTGCCCGACATGCCCGTCGCCAGCACCAGCTGCTTCGGCTTGAGCACGACCTCCTTGCCAGCGCGGTCGACAATGACTGTCCATTCGTTTGTCACTTCATCGAATTGCGCCGACTTGCAGGTCGTGGACCCCCAGTAGTTCAACTCCATGACCTTGGTGTACATTTCCAGCCAGTCGCCGACTTTGTCCTTTGGGGTGAAGACAGGCCAGTTTTCCGGGAAGGGAATGTAAGGCAAGTGATCGTACCAGACGGGGTCGTGCAGGCAGAGCGACTTGTAGCGCTTGCGCCAGCTATCGCCCGGGCGCTCGTTCTTCTCGATGATGATTGTCGGCACACCCAGCTGGCGAAGCCGCGCGCCAAGTGCAATGCCTCCCTGGCCGCCACCGATGATAACGACATAGGGTTGCACCGAATAGCCCAGCTCGGCGGTCTCGGTCTCGCGTTTTTCTTTCCAGGTCATGCGGTTGCGATCATGGCCATGCTCTGCCCCCATCGGGCGGCGGGTGCCTTTCGGCTCTTCATGGCCCTTCAATTCGGACATGGTGGTCAAAAGGGTCCAGATCCGCCCATCCTTCAGGCGGATATGTCCGTAACCGCGTGCGACGCCTGTTTCGAACTCGAACCAGCCGTCAGTGATCCCACCAGCATCAGCGGCGGGCTCTTTCGAATCCTGCACGAAATTCGAGGGTGTGATGGCGGCGAGCTGGCTCTTCAGCATCTCTCGGATCTGCTCGTGACCCTCGAGTGTCTTAAGGTTCCAGGTGAATGTCACCAGATCGCGCCAATAGCAATCAGTCTGAAACAAATTGACGGCGGCATTGATGTCGCCGCTTTCAAGCGCTTTGCCGAGCTTCGACAAAGCCGTGTCTATCTTGGTGGCTGGGCTGATATCAAGCATGGTCTTCTCCTCCATGAGTGCTTGTGTCTCGGGTCATGAGGCGCCCCTCCAGGCGCCCTTTGAACCGGTATGGGTTGCGCCTGCCGAGACGCCTATTTTGAAAGATCGATCAGGATCTTGAGTTGGGCTCCAGCCGGGTCGAGCAGGACGTCGAAGCCTTCCTTGACAGCCGTGTCGAGTGTCACACGCTTGGTGACGATCTTCATTGCCGGCAGCTGACCGGAAGCAATCAGCCTGATGACGCGTGGCCAGTAGTGTGTCGGGTAGGCCCAGGATCCTTTGATTTCCAGATCTTTGAATGTCACCTGGAACCAGTCGATCGGATTTTCATGCGGATGCAGCCCGGTCTGGACCACGACGCCCTGTTTGCGCACGGCGTCGACGCAGGCCTTCAGTGCATGTTCGTTGCCCACGCATTCGATGGCGACATCGCAGCCTACTTGGCCTTCCGTCTGCAGGCGGACGACATCGCCGACATTGTCGCGCTGCGGGTTGATCGTGATGACATCGGGCAACACAGCTTTCGCAAGCTCGAGCCTGGAGTCATTGAGATCAGACACGAAAAGCTGGGTGGCACCTGCCGCGCGCGCGGCGAGCAGCGTCAGCATGCCGATGGGACCGGCGCCAGTCACCAGCACGCTGCTGCCGGCCGTTACACCGCCGCGATCGCAGGCATAGACGGCAACCGCCGTCGGCTCGACCAGGGCTGCCTCTTCATCAGACATCTCGTCCGGGATTTTCTGAACATTGTAGTCGTTGACGAGCGCTGCTTCGGCCATGCCGCCGCCATCCCAGCTCAAGCCCACCAGCGCTAACTGCGTGCTTAAGTGGAAAAGGCCGCGATCGGCGAAATAGTCGCCGGACCTTGGCATAACGAGGGGCTGGATGGATACGCGGTCGCCAACAACGACGGACGTAACGCCCTCGCCAATCGCTTCGACGACGCCGCCGAATTCATGGCCGAGCACTTGCGGTCCATGGGCGCCGGTGAAGGGGTGTGGCTCGGTCGGGATGAAGATCGGGCCGTAGCTGTATTCGTGAAGATCCGTGCCGCAAATCCCGACGAAGCGATTACGGACCAGAACCTGGCCCTGTCCCGGCTGCATCGGCTCGGCAATGTCGTCAAGTCGCAAATCCTTGGCTGCATGAAATCTGAGCGCGCGCATGTTTCCTCCCTTGGATGCTATTCATGCCAAGAGAAGAGCAATGCCCGTGCCAGTGGCTCCTGACAGGGCGAATGGCTGGAATTACTTAGTTTTTGAGCCGGGACGGGCTTCGCTGCGCCACAGCTGTGGCGCGACAGGTGTGGCGCGTGCCACAGTGCGGATGTTCAATGCGGCCTGTCTATGCCAAACCTGCGCATACGGCGATGCATGGTGGTACGATCAATGCCGAGGCGGCGCGCTGCCTCGGAAATATTGCCATGGCAGGCAGCGAGCACAGCGCGAAGTTCGGCTTCAGGGCTGTCGTCGCCAGGCAGCTGCACACTGCCAGCCAAGTGTTCTGGAAGGTCCGTTACCTCAATCAGCCCATCGTCGCACAGCGCTGCGGCGAAGGCGATCGCATTGTCCAGCTCGCGGATATTGCCTGGCCAGCGATGATTGAGGATCAAAAGGCGGGCAGTGTCTGAAAGCCTGAGCGATCGGTCGGCCGGAGCATGTTTTTCGAGCAACTTGTCGAGCAGCCACGACAGATCGCCGCGCTCGCAAAGCCGTGGAAGGGAGAGTACGGCCGCATTCAGCCTGTAATAGAGGTCCCGCCGGAATGCACCGGTTGCGACCATGTCGGCCAAAGACCGATGCGACGCAGACACGACGCGAAATTTCACCTTGCGCGCCACTGAACCGCCGACAGGCAATACCTCGCCCTCGGCCAGAACCCTGAGCAACCTGCTTTGCGCGGCGTATGGCATGTCGCCAATTTCGTCTAGGAACAGGGTTCCGCCCACCGCTTCCTCGACCAACCCCTTTCGTCCCTTGGCAAGGGCGCCGGTGAAGGCGCCTGGTGCATAGCCGAACAATTCGCTTTCGATCAGCTGTTCAGGGATTGCTGCGCAATTGACCGCAACGAAGCGGCCTGACAACCCGCTCACCTCGTGGATAATGCGTGCCAGATATTCCTTGCCGGTTCCGGTCTCGCCCTGAAGCAGGATCGGTAGTGCGCTCGGTGCGAGCTTGGCGATTTTGCGGCGAAGGCTGTCCATGATTTCGACACTGCCGCCGAGCAGGCTCATGGCTGGCGGCGACCGATGAGATCGAACGAGCGGCGCCCCGGCCACGCGCTGTTGCGGCTCGATCGCATGGGCAAACAGGACCGACCCATCGCGCACGCCAATCCGCCGGTCTTGCGGCAGGCTGGCGCGTGTCAGCGAAGCGAGCTCGTCCAAGCCAGCCTCGAAAAAATCCGCGACCGGCTGGCCAAGCAAAAGCTCGGGCTGACGCCAGTCGATTCCACGCGAGGCAGCAAGAAGCCGCGCGCCACCATGTGTCATGCCGGTAATGCGGCCGGAGCCATCGACGGAAATCGCCGCTTCCGGATCAACATCGAGAAATTCCGGCGCGCCAGCAAAGCGCAGCACCAGGTCGTGTCGACTGTTCGCCATGAGATTGGCGAGCTCGATGCGCCGCACGGTCGAGGAGACAAGATGACGCGCCATGTTCTGGCTCGTCTTCAAGATGGGTGAACTCAGGAGCGAAATATCGAGGACCGCTGCCAACGTGCCTTGCGTGTCATAGATCGGTGCGGCGGTGCAGGAGAGTGGTGTATGGGTGATGTCAAAATGGTCGGTCTGATGGATCGTCAGAGCCTCGCCGGTGGCCAGGCAGGCGCCAACGGCGCACGTGCCAGCGCGAGGCTCGGACCATTCCGAGCCGAGATAGAGCCCAGCCTTTCGCAGGTTGTTGTTGAAGGAGGGATCGCCAAGAAATTCGACGGTCACGCCCTGCCGGTCGGAGAGGAGAAGAACATAATTCTGCTCGGCAACCTGCCGATAGAGCCGCTCAAGCCCCGAGCGTGCAATATGCACGAGGTCCTCCGCCTGCTGGCGATGTTCGCGTAGGCGTGTTTGAGAGACGATGACCGCCTCACGCGCTTGCGCCGGATCGAGCTGATAGGTCTCCAGGCATCGCCGCCAGGATTCCACGACAATAGCGTCGCGGCCCGTATTGCTTCCCTGCCCGACGCGCTCGATTTCCTTGACGTGATCGGCAAATCCCATGAAATCACCGGCTCTTGAAAAGCCGCCTCCCGTGATTTTTAAGGAGATCATAGCGCCAATTGCCAGAAGTGCCTAATGCTTCAACACATCTTGTCCGCCATATTTAAAGATTGTCGGACAGGCGTCTTTCGCGGAAAAAAATGGCTAACAATGGCAGACTAGCAACTGTCTTCAAGTTGGACTTTTGTGGCTTCACGCGAAGCCGTTTTGAGGGCTTGTGAAACAGCATCGAAGAGTGAGACGGTTAACAATGGCAACAGATCGGCAAATGCGAACTTTTCATCATTCCAGTCATCGGATGCCGACATTTTGAAATCAGCAAAAAATAATCAAGCGATTGCGTAACCCACAGTTTCCAGATCCCATTCATCTTTCTCGGACCATGACACGCTGACCCGATCACCGATGTCGTGACTAAAGGCGAAATAATCGTCATCGCTGACTATCACGGAGATCGATTGCTTGTCGGCTGTCATTAAAGACAGACGGCCCATTGCGCCCTGATATTCGGCTCCGACCACCTCGGCGATGGTGTGTCTGCCATCCTCAGATCCTGCGATTCGGCATTTGTCCGCCCGCACGCAAAATTGCCGCCCGCCGAAATTCAAAACATTATGTCCGCCGATGAAACGCGCGACAAAGGCATTGTGGGGCCGGGCAAAGACCTCGCGGGCAGGGCCTGCCTGCATGATCGTGCCGCCATTCATCACCACGATCATGTCCGACAAGGCCATGGCCTCTTCCTGGCTATGGGTGACATGGATGAAAGTAATGCCCAGCTCTCGTTGGATGCGCTTCAATTCCGAGCGCATGGTGATGCGTAAGAACGGATCCAGCGCTGACAATGGCTCATCCAGCAGCAATACTTTTGGTCTGGTTATCAGCGAGCGCGCAAGGGCGACGCGCTGCTGCTGGCCACCGGATAATTGGGCAGGAAGTCGTTCTGCCAATGCTTCCATCTGCACCAGCCCCAGATAATCCATCGCCTGACGCCGTCGCTCAACCTTGGCCACACCTTTGAGCTTCAGGGAAAATGCCACGTTATCAACCACGCTGAGATGGGGGAACAGCGCATAATTCTGAAACATCATTGATGTGCCGCGCTGAACGGCGGGGGCCAGCGTGATATTGCGGTCCTGTACCAGAATATCACCTTCGCTGACAATTTCATGCCCGGCAATCATCCGCAAGGTCGTGGTTTTTCCGCAGCCACTTGGCCCCAGCAAACAGCAATAACTGGCTGACGGAATCCGCAGCGAAATGGTATTCACTGCGGTGCTGGAACCATAACGTTTGGTCACGGCCACCAGCTCAACATCATTATGGTGGGCTGAAAGTGAAGGGGCGGTTTTCTGGATCAAATTCTTCGCAACGCTATCCGTCGGAGCCGTTGTCAGCTGTGTTTCATGTCTCATTATCACATCCTCATGGAGTGGGTCGCATCAATGCGGTTGCAATCTTGACTGTTGCCGTTTGACCAGCAGCATTGCCAGAAGCAGCATGGCGATGACGAGAATGAAGGATACCGCTGTCGTCAGCGTACCGATGGCAAACAACACCGGTGACGTGGCCGCCGTCAGCAATCCAGTGATTTCCATGGGCATGGTATTGCCCGAGCCAACGTTGAGCGAGGTGCGTGCCAGTTCTTCGTAGGAGGACGTAAAACCTGCCATGAGGATTCCGATCACGCCGGGGAGAATGATTGGCAGGATCACCTGGCTGAAGCGCTGCCAGCTGGTGGCACCAAGATCCGTTGCGGCCTCTTCATAGGACCGATTGAAACGTCCCATCACGATGAACATGATCAACAGGCCAAAAGGCAGTGACCAGGTAAGTTGAGCGCCGATACCCGAAGAGTACCACTGGATCTTATAGCCCAGCAGGTGGAAGGCCAGCGCGATGCCAAAGCCGACAAAAATCCCCGGCAGCACCATGGCTGCTATCGCTGAGTAAAACACTAGATTGGCCCCGGGAAACTTTCGCCGATAAGCCATGCCTGCCGCCACCGAGATCGTCATGGTTAGCGCCGCCACAATGGCGGCAAGGCGCATGGACCGCAGAAAAGCCTCATGCAGATCGCCAACCCCTTCGCCGCCCGTGCCGCCCAGCAACACCTGAAACCAGTGGAAGGAAAAGCCGACCATGGGAAAGCTCATGCCACCACTTGGCCCCTGAAAGGACAGGATAAACACGCACAGCATCGGCCCATAGAGAAAGGCGAGATAGAGCGCAAAAATGCCGAATAACAGATAGAAGGAAGCAGGCCTTGGTTGTCCACGCTCGCGCATCACTCACTCCTGATTGGCCAGTTCTTTACGGATATCGACAACGCGCAGCAGAGAGGCGACGAAGCCGAGCACGATGACCAGCATCACCACCGATTTTGCCGCAGCCGGTGGATATTGAAATGCGTTCAGCTCGGTGGCTATGGCCCCGACCGCCGTGTTGATCTGACCACCGCCCATCTGCTTGACGATGAAGAAATCACCCATCACCGCTGTCACAATAAAGATTGAACCTATGGCGATGCCGGGTTTGATCAGCGGAATAATCACCAGACGAATGATCTGTCCTTCGCGTGCTCCCTGATCACGAGCGGCATGCAGGAGATTTTTATCAATCTTGGCCATGGAATTGGCGATCGGCCCCAACATGGCCAGCGTCAGCACGTTGACGTAGACGACGATGACGGAAAATTCAGAATAGAGCAGCCAGGAGAGCGGCTGCTCGATGATATGCAGATGCAGCAAGACCTGATTGACCAGTCCTTCGCGCCCCAAAAGCGGCACCCAGGACACCATGCGAATTGGACCCGATGTCCAGAACGGTATGGCGCAGGCCGCAATGCACAGCGCCCGCACGATGGGGCTGCGAACATGAAACATCAGGTAATAGGCGATGGTAAAGCCGAGAAACAGCGTGATGGCCCAAACAATCGCCAGGAATTTGAAGGTTTGAAGATACAGCCTGAGCGTCAGTTCCGAGGTGAAAATATCGAGATAATTTTCCCAGATAAATTCCGGGATTACCTCGGCAAAACCGTAATCCATGAAACTGACAACAAGGATCATCGCCAGCGGCAGGATCACGAAACACACCAGAACCAGCGCCATCGGCGCGATTTGCACAAGCGATACCCGCTTTGCCGAGGAGAGTGACATCGAAAATGTCCTTGATTGGAATGAAATCTTACGCGGCGATGAAATCCTGCCAGCGGCGCACCAGATAGCGATCCTCATCCATCAGTGTATTCCAGATGCCGATATTGCCCATGCGATCCCAGAGCGAGCCACCGTCGCGCACGGCACCCGGCTTTTCCATCACCTTGCCAAAAGGGTTGAGAATAGGTTCGGACGCGGGCTTGCCCTCATACCAATAGCCATATTCATTGGCGCTCATCAGCGGCTTCACATTTTCAGGCACGGTGTTGTAAAAGCCTTGGCGGGAAATGAAGGCACCGGCCCAGCCGGAATTGTACCAGTTCATATATTCAATGGCGCACTCGCGCTTCAGCCCGGTCAGGTGCTGCATCTGGAACATCATGATGTACCAGCCGCGATGACCCTCTTTCAGCGGTTGGAATGTACAGGGAATACCGCGCGTGCGTACTTCTGTCACAGCAGGCGACCACATGGATTGCAGCACCACTTCGCCGGAGGCCATCAGTTGCACGGATTGATCGAAATTCAGCCAGAAGGACCGGAATTGCCCGGCTTTTTTATATTCGATCAGTTTTTTGATGGTTTTGTCGATTTCGCTGCGGGTCATATTGCCCTTGTCAACATAGGAGACCTCGCCCAGCGCAGAGAGCGCCATGGCGGCATCCGGCAGGCCGACATTGACACCTTCCTGGAGCGCCACATGGCCCTTGAAGGCAGGATCCAGCAGGCGTGCCCAACTGTCAATCTTGGTGGTGCCAATCAGATCAGGGCGCACGCCCAGCGTATCCGCATTATAATAGAGCGGAATGCCCACCAGCCATTCTGTCGGTGTCATTGAATAGGCGCTGGCGGTCTTATCGGCGTAATATTGCGCCTTGATCGGTGCAAATCCTTCCAGCGAGGCCATTTTCCCATTGGGGTATTTGCCCGTCTGGAACAGGGAAATGGTCTTGTCCCACCACTTGTATTCCTTAGTAGTGATCGGCTGAACAATATTTCGGCCAAGGAGATAGCGCACCGAGGTGTTGGCAAGGTCGGCGACATCCATTGATTCCGGCTGGGTCAGCATTCGGTTCATCTGAGTGGCGACGTCAGCCGTCTGCATTTCAATGGTAAAGCCGAGATCCTTGCTGGCCTGTTCCTGAATGTTTTTGATGGTGGAATAGGACTGGCCGACATGGACCAGCTTGACGTCCTTGATATTCTGCGCCCAGATTGTTGGAAATCCCGATATGGCGCCGGACCCTGCGGCCATGCCGCCCACCGCTGCCGCGCCTTTGATCAATCCGCGCCGTGTTATCCCCTTGCGCTTTTGGTTGCTCATCTGATGCTCCATACGCCGGCTTTTGCCGTGCTTCTGTTCCCGTTTTTATGATCAGTACGAACTATACTTGGTGCCTCGCACCTCATGAAAATCTCACTCAGCGGGTGTCATATCCGGCTCGACCAGCACCTGCCGATAGCGGCCATCCAGATAGACCAATGGTGCATCGGTACTGTCCCAAAGCTCTGTTGCGACGATGTCAGCGATGAAGATCGTATGGGTGGCGTAGGAGAGCGCGTGGCGCACCTCGCAATCGAAACTGGCCAGTGAGTCAACAAGGGCGGGTGCACCGGTCTTCAGCACCTGCCATTCACCACGCAAAAACCGCTTGTCCCGGTCAATGGCGCTGGAAAAGCTGGCGGCAATCGGCTGGGCGCTTTCCGACAGGATGTTGACGCAGTAGATGCCGGAGCGCTCGATATGCCCATGCGCCGAGGCATTCTTGTTGACGCAGATCAGCAGCGACGGTGGATCACCGCTGACGGAGTTGACCGCCGTTGCCACCAATCCGTGGCGCGCACCGTCAGAGAGTGTGGTGATCAGTGACACGCCAGAGGCCAGACGGCGCATGCCAAGCTTGAAGCGGGCAATATCCATGGTTTTCCATCTCCGTTTCATGCTGTTTTGATGGTTCTTGCCAAAACACACGTTAAAAATGCGCATCAGTCTTCGGTGGAAACTATGTTGCCCGAGAGTGCAGACGCCAAATGACCATTTCTCAGCCGCGTCGTGAGAAAATCTGCCGTGTCATAGAACAAGAGTACCGGTAACCTGCGCGCCACGATCGCACCCACCAAAAAGGACATGGGAATGACATTGCCTTATCAATTGGATGCCTGCACGCTCACGACCCTCACCCACGGTGGGCAGCTCTCGGTCACCGACATCGCAACGTCGATTATTCGCCGCATTGAAGAGCGCGACAGTGCCGTGCGTGCCTATGCTCACTTTGATCCCGCCCAGGTTCTGGCCGCCGCACAGCAACTTGATGCAGCAGCCCATAAAGGGCCGCTGCATGGCGTACCCATCGCCATCAAGGACGTTATCAACACCAAGGATATGCCGACGCAGCACAATTCAGCCCGCTATCAGGGACACCAGCCGGGAATGGATGCCGCCTGCGTCGATACCCTGCGCCAAGCCGGAGCGCTGTTGATCGGCAAGACGGTCACGACCGAATTTGCCACAACAAACCGGGGAAGCGTGACACGCAATCCGCACGATCTGGCATGCACGCCCGGCGGCTCCTCCAGTGGATCGGGTGCAGCGGTTGCCGATTTTCAGGCAACGCTGGCGCTTGGCACCCAGACGGGAGGCTCCACCATACGACCCGCGTCTTTTTGCGGGATTTACGGCTTCAAACCAACCTGGAATGCAATCAGCCGGGAAGGGTTGAAAATGTATTCCGCCACCTGCGATACCCTTGGCCTCTATGCCCGCTCGGCCAATGACCTTGCCCTTCTAGCCGATGTGTTTGCACTGGATGCCCCGGAAACGACGCTTGCCGATGACCTCGCCGGAAAGCGAGTTGGTGTCTGCTTGTCGCCCGCCTGGCCAAAAGCAGAGGCTGCTACGCAACAGGCGATGAGCATTGCAATTGACGCTCTGAAACAGGCGGGGGCCGTGGTCTCGGATGTTGTCTTGCCCGCGATGTTTGATGGCATTCTGACCGCCCACCATATCATCTTGCGCCGGGAGGGGCGCGCAGCCTTCCTCAATGAAGCCTATGGAACACCCGATCTTCACGATGAGCTGAAAGCCATGGTTGAAAATCGCGAGGCGATCACCCCGTCTCAGGCCCGGGGTGCTTATCGGCTTGCCGATCAATGCCGCGCCGCATTTGAGGATATTGCGGCATCCTTTGATGTGATCCTCACACCGAGTTCCACGGGCGAAGCACCCAAGGGTATTGAGACAACCGGAGATGCGATATTCAATTCGATATGGACGCTGATGCAAGTGCCTGTCGTCAATGTTCCCGGCCTATACGGGCCAAATGGCAGGCCCGTCGGAGTGTCCCTGACCGCGCAGCGCTATCAGGATAGAAAGGTGATTGCCTATGCTGGTTTGTTGGGTGCAGCCCTGCAAAACCGACAGAGCATGGCGGCCGAATAACATGATTTCACGAAAAAAAGCGCCGTGACTCTGCAATGGAGACACGGCGCTTTCATCATTTGTTCAACTCACGCTGCGTCCAGATCGCGTTTTAGGTTGGGATTGCGGGAACGCATCAAGGGCTGGATATATTGGCCAAACTGCTCCATGCCGATGACGAAGTCATCAAAGGTCAGCATGATGCCTTTCAGGCCTGGAGTGCTCAAAGCAATTTCATCCAGCATTGCCGCGACTTTTTCATAGGAACCGATCAGCTTCAGCATGCCGGTTGGCTGCGGATTTTTGATCTGGCGCACCAGGGCGGCGGCCGTTGAGCCTTCTTTGGCCACCGTATCCTGCCCGGCCTGACTGGCCTGCCATTCCAGCGCTTCGATGTCGGTGCCCTGCTTGTAAAGCTCCCATTTTGCAAAGGCCAACTCGTCGGTGCGGTCGGCAATCACCATCAAAAGCAGAAAGGCGCCGGTGTCGCGTCCGCTTTGCTTTGCTGCGGCTTCCACTTTGGCCACCATGGTGCGGGCACCATCGGTCTGGTTCATATCACCGCCGGCACCAATGAAGTTGTAGTCTCCATATTCTGCCACAAACCGCATGCCGCGTTCCGACTGGCCCGCACCAACCACTGGGATGTGGGCGGATGGACGCGGCGACAGTTTGCAATCATCCATTTGGAAGAATTCGCCCTTGAAGTTGGAGACACCCTTGGTCCACAAATCGCGCATCACCTGCACATATTCCGAGGCATAGTCATAGCGGCGGGCAAAATGCTCGGGTGTCAGCTCAATGCCCATCTGCTGGTATTCTTTGGGCTGCCAGCCGGTGACCATATTGATGCCAAAGCGGCCCGGCGCAATCGAATCGATCGTTGCGGCCATGCGTGCCACCACTGCGGGCGGCATGGTCAACATGGCCACAGATGCAAACAGCTGAATTTTCTTGGTGACGGCGGCCAAACCGGCCATCAGGGTAAAGGATTCCAGATTATGGACCCAATATTCACTCGGGCCATTATAGCCACGAAGCTTGATCATCGACAGAGCAAAATCGAGGCCGTAATGTTCTGCCTGCTGCACCACCGCCTTGTTGAGCTCAAAACTCGGCATGGTTGCGGGTGAAGTGGTAGAAATAAGCCAGCCTCGGCTGCCGATGGGAATGAAAACTCCAATCTTCGTCATAAGCGCGTTCCTCTCTTCTCTTGTTATGCGACAAGAGTTGAACGGCTCGTGTGTAATGCCAAGCGACGAATTCGAAGCTGTACCTTGAGAAAAACTCATGCCCGCAGGGGAGGCCGTTAAACAGACGGCGTGAAAAAGACAGGCTGAACATTTCTCATCACCACCATCAGGAAATCGCAATCGCCAATAGCGTCGCTTGCCTCTACCGTCGCGCAGAGTTGTAAGGAAAAGAGGACAGGCGCATGGCTGTGTGGGATCGATTTCTGACTGACGATGACAAGCTTGTGGTGGCGCGGCGTGCGCGGCGCCCACTGAATGGACCGGGCCGTCGCAATGCCTTGCTGATCATTGATATGCAAGTCACGGCCTGCGGTCTCGACAAGCCGATTTATGAGCAGCTTGATCTTTACTCGGGTGCCTGCGGTCCTCACGCCTGGAAAGCCATACCGGTGCAACAACGCTTGCTGGCGGCGGCACGCGCCGCGCAGATGCCGGTGATTTACTCCAAGCATGTATTCTACGACATCAGTGGTCTTCCCGAAGCGCGGTCCGACAATAACTTCAGCGCCCGCAATGCAAAATCCGATATTCCGTCAGAGGTTGCCATGCAGTCTGGCGATCTTCTGGTGGAAAAACAGACCCCGAGCTGTTTTGCCTTCACCAATCTACATTTGATGTTGAGCAATCTGAGTGTCGACGGTCTGTTACTGGCAGGAAATAGCACCAGCGGCTGCGTGCGGGCCACGGCTGTGGATGGCACGGCTCTTGGTTATAAAATTCAGGTCATCGAAGAGGCGGTGTTTGATCGCATCGAAATGTCCCATGCGGCCGCCTTGTTCGATATGCAGTTTAAAATCTGTGATGTGATCAGCGAAGACGAGGCGTTGAGCCAGTTTAGCAGTCATGGTGCACGCAAAACCCAAGCTGCCTGATCTCCATATTCAACAGTGAGCATTTCAACTTTTCACGCAAACGCGGAAATGCTTTTACTGGAAAGAATTCAATCATGACCTTCCGCGCCGCCGCCGTGCAGCTTGGCCCTGCAAGTGCCACGATCAAAGCCACTCTTTCCCGCATTCTAACCTTGCTGGATAAGGCGGCAGAGCAAAAAATCACGCTGGCGGTGTTGCCGGAGCTGGCGCTCACGCCTTATTTTGCTGCCACGATTCATGACCGCGCGGCTCAATATGCCGATAAGGTGGAGAACGATGCAGCAATTTCGGCAATATCAACCAAGGCCCGCGATTGCGCAATGACGGTGATCCTGCCGTTTGCCGAGCAGAACGGCAATCGCATCTACAATTCCATGGCCTTCATCAATAGCCGAGGCGAGCATGTTGGCACCTTTCGCAAAATGCATATTCCAGGCTTCGTGGAGCAGAAGGAAAGTGGCGAAGTCACCATTCTGGAAAAGCGCTATTTCGCACCCGGAGACAAGGGATTTGCCGTTTATGACTGCACACCCTGGAAGCTGGGCGGACTGATTTGCTATGACCGACGCTTTCCCGAGGCCTATCGCTCGCTGTTTGTGCAGGGTGTCGATGTCATCTGTATTGGCTACAACACGCCTGTCATGCCCGGCAATACACTGTCTGCAAGCCGCCATGCCTCGGAACTTGCCATGTGTGGCGGGGCCTATTCAAACGGCACCTATGTGATTGCGGCGGGCAAAGCGGGCATGGAAGGCGGTTTGCGTTACATCGGCGGCAGCGTGGTGATTGGTCCGGATGGGAACATTCTCAAGAAAGCGAAAACCATGAGCGACGAGTTGGTGGTGGCTGACATCGATCTACAAAAACAGCAGTCTATTCGAGACAGGTGGGATTTCGGGGCCAATCGCCGGGCAGATAGCTATGTTATGAGCGCAGCGGTCTGACGGCACCAATGGCTCTCACGACACTCCGTTTGATGCTGGCAAACCGTTTCCCAGCCTTGCAGATCCGCAATTTTCGCATCTTTTATCTCGGTCTGCTCTTGTCCCTTGCCGGTCCATGGATGCAGACCACCGCGCAGGCGTGGCTGGTGTTGAAACTCAGCGATTCCTCGCTCGCGCTGGCCACGGTGACATCCCTGCAATTCCTGCCGATCATGCTATTGGCATTGGTGGGCGGCGTGGTTGCCGACCGATTTCCAAGACGCCGTTTGATGGCCATTACCCAGAGCCTTGCGGCAGTGCAGGCACTGTTGCTGGGTGTGCTGGTGATGACAGATACGATCGCGCTCTGGCATATCTATCTTTTGGCTCTCAGCCTGGGCGTGATCAATGCACTCGATAATCCGTTAAGGCAGGCATTTGTCAGCGAACTGGTTGATGTGCCAAGGCTTGGCAACGCCATTGCGCTTGTGTCAATGATGCAAAATCTTGGCCGCATCATTGGCCCCGCCATTGGCGGTGTGGTGATTGCGGCATTCGGGGTCGGTCCAGCGTTCCTGATCAATGCGCTGACTTGCAGCACGATCCTCTTTGCGCTGGCATCTATCCGCGCTGGAGATCTGCAACCCATCCGCTTCAGCGGCCGTTACACCATGTTATCTCAGATCGCGGAAGGGTTGAGCTATGCCCGCAAAACCCCCAGTATTCTGTTTCTGCTGATCGCGACAGCCTTTATTGGCATGTTCGGGCAGAACTTCACGACCATTGTCCCTTTGGCGGCCAATTATCTGGTGCATGCGGGTGCTGCAGAATTCGGCCTGTTGAACTCTAGCCTTGGTATGGGGTCATTTTTTTCCGCATTTATGCTGACGGGGCGTCGAAAGCCAACCGTTGGACTGATCCTGGTTGCCGGTCTCAGCTTTGGTCTGGTGCTGATCGCCATTGCCTTCTGTGGCTCCCTCGTTGTCAGCTGCCTGCTGTTCTCGCTGGTCGGTGCCGCAGCAGTCACCTTTTCGACATCGGTCTCCGGTTCATTGCAGATCCAATCTCCGCCGGAGATGCGCGGGCGTTTTGCATCGATGGTCCATCTGCTGATTACCGGCTCATCGCCTATTGGGGCTATGATGACTGGTGTGCTCGCTGAACATTTTGGCGTATCCGCTGCCATTTTCACCAATGGTGTGTTGTGCTGCATTGGCACGGCTTTCGCCTTTTTCTATTTTCACAGGATGCGACGGTATTTTCCTTTCGATCTCACCCGTCCCGCACCCAATGGCCGAACGCAGCCTATCCCAAAGGCACAAGCTGCCGAATAAACTTAGTTTTGCCTATATTTTGAACGTCTTTGATTTTGATCAATTTTTAGACTTGCCGTTCTTATGCTCTCGTGGTCTTCTTTGATTGGGAGGACAACCAATAGGGGACGTTGGCATGAGAAGACGTGTACCTCTTAACTCTGTGCGGGCCTTTGAAGCGGCGGCAAGACGCATGAGCCTTGTGCAGGCCAGTGACGAATTGTGTGTGACGCCGACGGCGGTCAGTCATCAGATCCGGCAACTTGAAGATTTTCTACAAACCAAACTGTTTTTGCGCCGCAGCAGCCGCTTGGAGTTGACGCCGGAATCGCGGGCCTGCCTTGCCAAGCTTACCGAAGCGCTGGACATCATAGACGATGCAATTTCCGCACTTCACAAGCCGGTGGACATGCCGGAGCGTCTGGTGGTTGGCGCATCAGCTTCCGTTGGTTCTTTGTGGCTCATGCCAAGATTGCGGAATTTTTATCGTACAGCGCCAGAAATTGATATCTCGCTGACCACCTTCATCGAACGTTCGACGATTGAGACAGACACTTCCGATGTCTGGATCTGCAACTGGCACACCAATCTCGATCGGCGCGTGGAACTGCTATTAGAAGAGGATATTATTCCCGTTTGTTCGCCGCAAATGGCTGAGGAGTTTGGTGAGTTGAGCTTTGACTCCTTACGGGAGTTACCCCTTGTTCACGTGGACCGCGCCAAGGCGAGCATTAATGGCCAATATCCAGATTGGGACCGTTACCTGCGTGAATATGGCATCAGTCGCAATGACATTGCCAAAGGCCCACGCTTCAATCAGGCTGGCCCTGCCATCGAAGCGGCCAAAGCGGGGATGGGGGCCCTGCTTGGGCGCTCTATTCTGATTGAGCACGCCTTGGAAACTGGAGAGTTGATCCGGCTAGGCGACCCATATCCAATTCGCAATCCTTATTATCTCATTTCACCCCTGCAGCCGGCCTCCAAAGCAGTCAAGACGTTTAAGGATTGGATTTTTGCTGAGGCCAAAAACAGAACCAGCGTTTTTGCGGAACTGCCCCATAAAAACCGGAGAGAATCAAATTTTTGTTTGAATATTTAAGAACGGGCGCGGGAATTGGTGTGAGCCGAGCCAAGTTTGCCGGAGACCCCAACTCGTGAGAAGTAGGGTCTATGACAAGCAAGACGACGAACAAATTCTCCCCTGACGTCCGCGCCCGTGCCGTTCGAATGGTCGCGGAGCAAGAAGCGGAGCATCCGTCGCGTTGAGCGGCTGTCTGCTCGATCGCCGCCAAGATAGGGTGCTCGGCACACACGCTCAATGAATGGGTTAAGAAGTCCGAGGTGGACAGCCGCAAGCGAGCGGGTCTGTCAAACGATGTCTCAGAGAAGATGAAGGCTCTGGAGCGGGAAAACCGCGAGCTTCGTCAGGCGAACGAAATTTTGCGCAAAGCCTCGGCATATTTTGCCCAGGCGGAGCTCGACCGCCCACTGAAGCGATGATTTCCTTCATCGACGAACACCGCTCGGTGCTCGGGGTCGAGCCGATCCGCAGGCTGCTGCCGATTGCCCCGTCCACCTACTATGATATTGTTGCCAAGCGCACGGATCGCCTGTCAGCCCACGCCCGGCGTGACATGGCCATGAAGGTCGAGATACGCCGGGTGTTCAATGAGAACTTCCAGGTCTACGGCCTGCGGAAAGTCTGGCGGCAGTTGCAGCGGGAGGGTTACGACATCGCCCGCTGCACGGTTGCTCGGCTTATGAGGGCGATGGGGCTTCAAGGCGTCATTCGTGGCAAGCCTGTCAAAACCACCGTGTCGGACAAAGCCGCACCGTGTCCGCTCGACCGCGTGAACCGGCAGCTCCATGCTCCCGCGCCGAACAAGCTGTGGTTATCCGATTTCACCTATGTTGCGACTTGGCAGGGTTTCGTTTACGTGGCTTTTGTGATCGACGCATTCGCCCGTCGCATCTCCGGCTGGCGAGCAAGCCGAACCGCCCACGCAGGTTTCGTCCTCGACTCCCTCGATCAGGCACTTCATGACCGGCGGCCCGTCCATCGCGGCAGGCTCATCCACCATTCCGGTCGCCGCGTACAATACGTGTCGATCAAATATTCCGAGCGCCTGGCGGAGGCGGGCATCGAGCCTTCCGTCGGAAGTGTCGGCGACAGTTATGACAATGCTCTCGCCGAAACGATCAACGGGCTTTACAAGGCCGAGGTCATCCACCGGCGAGGACCGGGGCGTAACTTCGAAGCCGTGGAGTTCACCACGCTCGAATGGGTCGACTGGTTCAACAACCGGCGTCTTCTGGAGCCTATCGGAATATCCCACCAGCCGAAGCCGAGGAGCGATGCTACGCCATGCTGGACACCCCAGCATTGGCCGCATAACTTAAACCCAACACTCTCCGGCAAACCCGGCGCGGTTCAATGGTTCGGTTGGAATCAAGCCCACTCGAACAGAATTGGCTGGGCACCTTCCCAAAGCGTCTTCTTGCCAAGTTCGGCCAGTTTCTCGAGACCTGACGTCACGGTGATGAAATGGTTACCGGCAAGCTGGCCCATTTTTGAGGAGAAATCCACACCGCCGTAGGCGATCAGGATCTCGGTCTCGCTGATGCCACCCGGATAGAGGATGACGTGACCTGGTGCGGGATGACTTGTGTGGTTTTCATAGCCGACACCAAAATTATAGTCGCCCAACGGAATCCACACACCTTCCCCAGACCAGCGGACATGCACGATCTGGCCCTCGAATGGCATGCGCGCCAGGAAGGCTTTGGAGGTTTCGGGTGCCTTTTCTGTCTCCAGAATGGCGTCAAATTCAAAGTTGCCCGCAGTGATCTTCAGCTTCATCAGGGTATGTCTCCAGTGTTGATCGCGGCATAACTTTGAAATCAAAATCGATTTGAGATGAAAATGATGCCGCATTTTAAGGTGTTAAAATGTCCTTTGTGCGTTTGAAAAAACGCACAAAGCTTCAGAGATAATTATTGCTGCGCGTGCTGGCAGGGCGGTAGGTACCATCACCCTTTGCACCCAGAAGTTCGCCGTCCTGTATCATGATGCGGCCGCGAAGGATCACCGTGGTTGGCCAGCCTTTGATTGGAATGCCTTCGTAAGGCGAATAGTCCGCGCCGTCATGCAGGTCAGCGTGGCGAATGATGCGTTCGACACCCGGATCCCAGATTGCGATATCGGCGTCGGAGCCGATAGCAATCGTGCCTTTTTCTGGATAGAGCCCATAGGTTTTCGCATGGTTGGTGGCAGACAGGGCCACAAAACGCTGCAGATCAATGCGTCCTGTCATGACCCCTTCGGAGAACAGGATTGGCAGGCGCGTCTCTACACCGGGTATGCCATTGGGAATATGGCGGAAATTCTCGCGCCCTTTAGGATTGAGCTTGCCACGCTCGTCGTCGTAACGGAATGGGCAATGGTCTGATGAAAACAGATCGAAAATGCCCATCTCAATCCCACGCCAGCATTCTGCCTGTGCAGCCTGATTGCGTGGCGGCGGCGAGCAGACAAATTTTGCCCCTTCCCAGTCCATTCCGTCCAATTGATCTGCCGTCAGCATAAGATATTGGGGGCATGTTTCGCCGACGACTTTGACACCCCGCGCGCGGGCACGGGCAATTTCGTCCATGGATTCGCCGTTGGAAATATGCACGATGACTATAGGGACATCGACAACCTCGGCCAGCGACAGGGCACGGTGGGTCGCTTCGCGCTCGACAGCCACGGGCCGCGTTGAAGCATGGGCGCGTGGTGCAACCTCTCCGTTGGCTTCATGCCGTGCGATGAGAAACCGGATCGCATCCTCGTTTTCACAATGAACCATAACAGTCGCCCCGGTTGATCGCGCAACATCGAGCGTTTTCAGGATCTCGGCGTCAGTCAAGCGCAGATCATCATAGGTCATGAACACCTTCAAAGAGGCGTAACCATCCGCGACAAGTGCTGGCAGTTCCTGCCCCAATAGCGACTCCGTTGGATCCGATAGGATCAGATGAAAACTGACGTCAGTATAGCAATTGTCCTTTGCGAGCGCGTGGTAGGCAGTCAGGGCCTCTCGCATGGGTCGACCTTTTTCTTGCAGGCAAAAAGGCATAATGGTGGTATTCCCACCAAACAGTGCCGAACGCGTACCACTTTCAAAATCGTCAGCCATGACAATGCCCGCGCCCGATGGCTGGGAGATGTGGACATGGCTATCAATACCGCCTGGCAGCACGAATTTGCCTGTGGCGTCGATTGTCTGCGCGTCGCCGTTCAGATTGTCGCCAATCTGAACGATCTTGCCATCGCGGATACCAATGTCGGCGTGAAAAATATCGGAGGCGGTGGCAATCGTGCCGCCTTTGATGATCAAGTCGAATGTGCTCATCGTCGTCTCTCAGTGATGCAGGATTTTACCAAGAAACGCCTCGGTCCGCGGATTGTGATGATTGTTGAAAAAGTCTTCTGTTGGCCGATCTTCGACGATCTCCCCTTGATCGATAAAAATCATCCGGGTGGCAACGCGGCGGGCAAAGCCCATTTCATGGGTAACCACCATCATTGTCATACCCTCGCGGGCAAGAGTGCTCATGACATCGAGAACTTCCGAGATCATTTCCGGGTCAAGTGCCGAGGTGGGTTCATCAAACAGCATGGCCTTGGGGTTCATGGCGAGCGCCCGCGCAATGGCTACTCGCTGTTGCTGGCCGCCGGAAAGCTGCGATGGGTATTTTGCCGCGTGACCGATCATGCCGACACGCTCCAGCAGTTCCATGGTCAATTTTTGGGCCAAGCCTTCACTTCGACCCAAAACGATGCGCTGAGCCAGCATGACATTGGCTTCGATGGTCAGGTGTGGGAAGAGCTCAAAATTCTGAAACACCATGCCAACGCGGGATCGCAGGTCGGGTAGATCGGTGGCGGGATCTGCCACTTCGATGCCATCCACACGAATTGATCCCTGCTGAATAGGCTCAAGCGCATTGACGCATTTGATCAGGGTGGATTTGCCTGACCCTGAGGGGCCACAGACCACCACCACTTCCCCTTTTGCCACGCGGGTCGTGCAGTTCTTGAGCACAGCGAACTGACCATAATATTTGCTGACGCCGGTGATCTCGATCATGATCGACCTCCTTGGAACCGAGAAATGGAAAAGGCCGACAGATCACGGCCCGGATCGCGACCTTGAATGAGGGCTGCGGTGATCTGCCCAACGATCGGGCCAAGTGTGTAACCGTTGGATGTGACCGCGTTGAAGAAGCCCGGCATAGCAGGATGCTCTCCGAGAATTGGTGCACCGTCGATGTTGATGTTCATCGCAGCCCAACTGCGGATCACATGCAGTTTTCGCAAGCTAGGCACCACATGCTGCGCCACCCAAAGGTTGCCTTCTATGCTCGAAAACAGTGGCCTGGGATGGCTGTGGACTGGATCAAGGCCTGCGGTCCAGCCGCCACCGATTAGAAAATTGCCGTTGGCAGCTTGTTTCAGGGTTAAATGCCGATCCGCATGGGCGATGAGGTGGGAAATCGCAGGTGCTGCCGCCTCAGTGACCACCATTTGCAGCGGCGCACCGAAAACCGGAACGTCGAGGCCGAGCATCGCACCAATCCGCGCGGCAAATGCGCCTGCTGCGTTGACAATGCGGCGAGCACGAATGGCCCCGCGCGAGGTCTTAATCAGAAATCCGGTGTCCAAATTCTGGATTGACAGCACATCTGTGCGATCAAAAACACGGGCTCCTGCGGTTACGGCGGCTTCAGCCACATGGCGCGTCGCCACCAGCGGATTGATCTTGCCTTCTTGAGGGCAATAGGCCGCACCGATCATGGCATCCGAGAGCAATGGCTCTAGCCGGCGCAGATCGTCCTTGCCGATCACATGGCAATCTATCCCGCTTTCGCGTTCAACGCGGGTCTTTTCTTCCAGAAAGCGCATATGCGCTTCTGTCTCGGCAACCATCAAACCGCCCGTGATCTTCATTTCGAAGTCACGCTCCAGTCGTTCGCTTAAGGACTGCCACAAGTGGATAGAATCGCGCTGCAATGACAGGGTTCGTGCCGCGGGCGTGCCGTCACCCTCGGCTCGTGCACCGTGATCGAAGGACAAAAGCTGGGCGTGCAGACTACCGGCATTGCCGCCAGAGGCTAAACCGCCCGGAAAACCCCTTTCAAGTACCACAACGTCTTCGCCCGCCTCGGCCAGAAAGAGGGCCGTTGATAGGCCCGCAATGCCAGCACCGATAATGACCGTTGCAGCCTGCTGCACCGGCAGAGGTTTTGAATGTGCAAGTGGCGGCCTTTGTGGCAGCAGCGCACGTTTGTGGCCGCCCCATTCGGGCTTTTCGACAGCCAATGCTGCAAGAGGCACAGGCCTCAGCGGCATTTGTGGTGCCAGATAGCCTTGCGTGTGATTTTCGGGGTGCCCAGACAGCAATGTGAGTGTGCGGTTACAATAGCGGCCCTGACATCGCCCCATGCCAGCGCGGCTCACACGTTTGAGCGTTGCAATATCGGGTGGCCCCTGTTCGGCAAGGCCCTTCAATGTTCCAAAAGCAATGCTTTCACACCGGCAGGCCAGAGTATCATCAGAAGGAGGGTGGGAGGTGATGTCCGGCGAGAACAGATGCCAAAGGGCAGATTGAAAGGCCGTTGCGCGGGCGAGCCGTCGATGGGCATCCCGATCAGGCGTGACGGCATGTCCCAGCTTCTTGGCGATCGACAGCCCTGCCAGCCGACCCCTTGCCATAGCCATATGAGCCCCACCGAAACGCACCGCTTCCCCGACGATATGCACATGGGCAAGGGAGCTTTCACCATCTTCACCGCAGATTGCAATGAGCGAGCCGTCTGCTGCCACTGTATGATCGCAGCCCAAAAGCCGCGATAATTCATTGGATGGGGTGAAATCTCCACCGAGGAGTACGGTGTCAACTTCAATCTTGCGCTCGCCATCCGGCCCTGACACGGTTGCCGAAGCGACATATCCATCTCCTTTAATGGACTGAACCTGTGTCTGCCATGCGATGTGGACACCCGAGCGCTGCAGCCGCGTCATGTCACGCAACCCTTTGAGTGCCAATGCAGGGTTTTGGCGCAACAGTGTAAACGCTTCGCGTTGACGGCTCCATGGTGCGGCGGCACGCTCCGCAACACAGATAATTTTGCCACCGGCTTTGTGAATTTCCGCAGCGACCTGAAAATTGAGCGGGCCATTGCCCGCGATCAGGATTCGGCGTCCAGGTAGCGTGCCATAACTGCGTAACAATGTTTGCGCCGCACCGGTTGTCATAACGCCTGCAAGTGTCCAGCCATCAATTGGCGCAGGTCGCTCGAAAGCACCGGTGGCAAAAACCAGCATGCGCGGCTTGATATAAAAAGCACCTTTTGCACCATGACAGGCAATCACAGTGTGGCCCTCAGCAGCTTGGGATGCACCCCAAACGGTCACGCTGGATAAGATCGTTACGCCAAGAGCATGCAGTCGGTCGATCAGATCGGCACCGTCGCGGGCTTGACGATCGCCGTCGAGGGCAAGCGTTGCGTCGACTGTGCTCGGTTGCTTGTAAAATTGACCGCCTGATATGTGCCTTTCATCGACAATGATGACAGAGACCCCTGCGGCAGCCGCAGTCTCTGCCGCTGCAAGGCCGCCGGGGCCTGCGCCGATGATCAGCAGATCGACGTCGAGATTGGCCAGTGTGGTCGCGACAGGTGCTAGATCGGCAAGGCCCGTTTCGGCAATATCCGGGCGCGGCTGTTGACGCACAATACGCATGCCATCACGGATAGGTGTCATGCAGGAACGCTGGCTTGTGCGGCCATCCACCGTGACCAGACATTCGTGGCATACACCCATGCCACAAAACAGGCCGCGCCCGTGACCTTTGGTATCCGTTGAAAAGCCCGGTTGACCAAGGTGACTGAGAACGGCGGCAACGGACATGCCAGCATCGACTCGATGCGCAACCCCGTCAATATAGACAGAGTTTTTTGCGCCTCTCGTGATCAATGCGGGCATGGGTATCCTCTTTTGCTCCAGTTTTCAAACCGCAAGCCGAAATGTTCGACAAGTGATTTCATCTCGGCATCTTGTGCCGGAGGCAGCGGAAGGCGAGGCGGCAACGGGGAGCCCGCAGCAAACCCCATGTGATTGAGCAGGGACTTCGATCCAGCAACATAAGCTTGGCCGCCAACCGCTTGAATGAGAGGTAGCCATTCCAGATAGAGCGCACGCGCCTCATCATATTTCTGTTCGTCTGCGGCCAATGTGAAGATCCGAGACATTGGACCCGGCGCGATATTTGAGGCGACGGCGACCCAACCTTGAGCACCCATGACAAAAGACTCAAAACCCAGAATGCCGCCAAAGGGTGTCATGGATGAGCCGGCTAGACGCACGATGTCGCGAATACGGGTGACTTCGAGGGTGGATTCCTTGACATAGTCGCACCCATCAATCTGCGCTATGCGAGCCAAAATTTCCGGCTTGAGATCAACATTGGCCGTGGCTGGGTTGTTATACACCATGATCGGAATGGAAATCGATGCCGCAATGGCGCGGTAATGCTCGACCAATTCATCGTCTGTTGGTGTGCAATAGAATGGAGGAATGACCATAATACCATCTGCACCCATGGCTTGGGCATTGCGCGCGAGACGCACGGCTTCGCGTGTGTCTTCAGCGCCTGTGCCGATCAACACGGGGACGCGGCCTGCTGCTGTTTCAATCACGGTGCGGGCAACTGCGTCGCGATCATCTTGGGAAAGCGAGAGGAACTCACCCGTCGAGCCGAGCGGAATCAGGCCATGAATGCTTTCACGGATCTGCCAATCGGTAAAGGCGGCAAGAGCTGGAAGATTGACGCTTCCATCAGCATCAATCGGTGTAATCATCACGGTGAAAACACCGCGAAATGGCTTAGGCATAGAATTTATCCTTCTAGAATATCAGCGTTTTTCAGAGAGGTTTACGACTGCCGTGGATCGACCAAACCGCTTTTCAATGTGTCTCTGAACGAAGTCCCAAACTGTGGTCAGGAGCAGGTAATAGAGGGCCGCTACGGTAAACAGCTCCAGCACCATGAATTTTTCCTGGATCAAAACCTGCGTACGGCGCAGCAATTCCTCCATCGAAATCACGGATGTGACCGACGTGGTCTTGAGGAGGCCGTTGACGGAATTTCCGAGCGGAGGAATGATGATTTTGAAAGCCTGCGGCATGACGATGTAGCGCATGATCTGGCGTTCACTCATGCCCAAGGCGCGGGCCGCCCGTGATTGGCCTTCCGATACGGCTTCAATCCCGGCCCGGATGATTTCTGCCAAGTAGGCAGCTTCGTTCATCGCAAGCCCGATCAACGCCGCCTCAACAACCGAAAAGCGCACGCCCAACTGCGGCAGAGCGGTATAAATCATGATCAGCTGCACCAGCAGCGGCGTGCCGCGAAACAGCCAGATATAAAACCAACCGATCGACCGCAGAGATCGCCGTTTTGAGCGGCGCATGAGAGCCACAATGACAGCCAAAGCCAAGCCAAAGAACAGTGAAACACATGTCAGCCAAATCGTGGTGAATACCCCATCAAGAATGAATGGGGTAAAGAGATAGTGGAAAAAACCGGACCAGCTCCAGATTGACACGACACGTCCTTTTTAGAGAATTTCCAGCAAAAACGCGTCGCGGTTTTGCGTGAGGAAATGCGCAAAGAGAGAAATATCGAGCATTTGCCATTTCCATAAAAATGGACATGCTCTCGCGATTGTAGAAGGAGCCGACCGAAGTCGGCATCCTCGCACGCATGATGAGACTTTGGTCTAGCGGTTAGGGCCCTTGACCGAATAGTCACCATCAATCATTGGCAAGCCGTAACTTTCAAAGAGTTTGCCGAGTGAACCATCTGCTTTCATGCCCTTGAGGACACCAGAAACGGCGTCGGCGAGAGCAGGGCTCTTAAAGGCGACAGCGACCGGGGCTGGGTAGAGGCCGCTCACCGCACGGCGGAAATCTCCACGGGTTTCGTATTCCTTGGCGACACCATCAATGGATACGACGCCATCAACCTGACCAGCGCGAAGCGCCTGGAAGGCGAGAGCGAAATTATCGAATGTCAGAATGTTGAGGCCTTTTTTGCCAGCAGCAGTCAGTTCTTTGTCGAGAACGCGGGTCTTGCTTTCTTCAAAGCCACCAATTTCGACGCCAATCCGCAGGCCGGCGAGGTCCTCTTTGGTCTTTATGGATGTGTTCGTGTTGGCGACGGAGATGCTGATCGCCTGATTTTCATAAGGGATCATTTGCATCATCGCAGCACGCTCTGGCGTGAAGAAAATGCCGGTGTTGATCATGTCCCAGCGTCCAGCCTGAAGACCCGGAATCATCGCAGAAAACTCAATGCGGATATATTCTGGTGTCAAGCACAGCCGCTTGGCTATTTCTTTACCAAGCTCGATCCGCATTCCCTTTAGCTCACCGCTCGAGTCGACATATTGCAGTGGGGGCAGCGTTGGATTGGTGGACATGACCAATGTGCCGGGCTTGGTCAGCGCAGAATTTGGAACTTTGGGAGTGCAGTCTTCAGCAAAGGCGCAAGCCGCCGCAGATAGCATGAAGACTGATGCGAGAGATAGGGTGTGAATTTTCATTTTAGACCTCTGGAGCGTTGATGGATGTCTTCTTGTGGACATGCTTTGGAATGCTTGTTTTATTTGCATTCAATTGGTATACCAATTACATACATACAAAATATCGACTCGGCAAGCCTTACTTCGCGATGACTTCATTCTTTAAAGCAAAAGAAAAATCACACGTCGTGTCGCACGCTCAGCCAAAGAAAGATTCGGGGCATCATTGAGGGGTATTAGGAAAATTGCAGAAACGTGCTACTCGTGGATCTTTCACAAAAGAGTATTTGCTCTAATAGCTTGCCAAGACATTTTCACGGACACGCTCGAGGTGCAGCGCCATGGCTGCTTTTGCCGCGTCGGCGTTTCGTTGGCCAAGCGCCAAAATAATGGCACGATGATCTTCAAGCCCTGGCTTGCGTTGCGCAAGTTTACGCTGGCGCTCAAAAATCGTTGTGTAGCGTCGCATTTGCACGATCGTGTCGGCCATGAACTGGTTTCCACTGGCCTCCCCGATCTCCTGGTGCAACATGTCGTCAAACTGCCAAACAAAGGCTTGATTTGGATCGGGGTCCTTTTCAATTGCCTTGAGCATCTCCTCAAGGGAGTGCACTGTGGCGGGTACGATATGCACGCTGGCCAGGGCCGCAGCACTTGGCTCCACGAGCAATCGCATGGCAAGACTATTGAGGTAGTCTTTGAGCGTGATGACGCGCACGGTCAATACACCCTTTTTATTGCGCACCAGAAGACCTTGGCCTTCCAATCGGCCGAGTGCGTCGCGCATTGGGGACCGCGAAACATGAAGGCGGTCGGCAAGCCTTCTTTCTTGTATAACAGCACCACCAGCCAACTGCGCCGAGAGAATTTCTTCGAGCAAGATACCATAGGTTTCGTCGGCAAGGCTCTTGTCGTTCGTGGTTGCGTCACTCATGCATTGTTGTTCCCGATGCTTTTGGCAATCCTGACTGCTATGGACCATGATGGGCACCGTGAAAAGTCTCTCATGTGGCAAGGGTCGACAATGACGCTAAGAACACAATATCAAAAGGATTTACACTGAGGTGATACCGTCTGAGGAGAAAATGGAAATACGCACTCAAGCGCGATCAAGCCACAAACTGGCAGCACTTGCCTATAATGCCGTCTCCGACATGATCCGCCATCGTCGTTTAGGCGGAGGTCATGTGATCGTCGAAGCGCGTCTTGCTGAAACGCTTGGTGTGTCAAGGACTCCGTTGCGTGAGGCGCTTCAGCGTCTGGAAGGCGAAGGACTGGTGCACAAGGGCGAGGGGCGTAACTATGTTGTGCGTCACGTTGACATTGGCGAATATATTCAAAGTCTCAAGCTACGTCTTCTGATTGAACCGCAGGCTGCGGTAGAAGCCATGGTCAGCATTCCTGGACAAAAATTAATTGAGGTGCGGCGCGAGATTGAGGAATTGATGGGGGCAACCGCTTATCATACCGATGCGCATTGGTTCTCCGACGATCATCTGCACAATCTCATTATCGATTACTGCGGCAACGAGGTTATGGCCAACGTCCTGCGCAGTTTGCGCGCCACGACCCGCCTTTTTGAAATCGGACAGTTAAAAGATCGGCTCACGCCCGACTCAACAGAACATCAGGTCATTATTGACGCGCTTCAACGTAAAGATGCTCAAGCTGCGTATAAGGCGGTCGCAATTCATATCGAAAGCTTAATTTCTTTTGCAAGAATGCATCTAAATCTGACGGAATATTAGCCTGGACAAGGAATTGTCATAGTGCATATTCTCTACCACATTCCCGACTTCGAATTTGCCCTAGAGACTTAATTTCGGGCCAGATAAAACACTGGCAACGGGGTGTGAATAAGTACAGAAGGTCGACACAGTTCGAAAGGACGATAAAAACATGAATTTAATTGTAAAATCGTAACGAGAGCGGGATCATCATAGGCACTGATCGTGACACGAAACGATCTCCATTACGTCTCAACAAATCAGAGTCTTACGGGACGGATCTAAGGAGCCAACCTCCGACGCCGATTCATAAATGCAGTCGGCTTGGTTTAGGTCGAGCCAAATTCCGGACGGAGTATTGGGCATCTCCCTGCACGTTTGAGCAAAAGTGTTCGACCATTGCTCTTGTTCCCGCTCGTGGATGCTGGCTTTTTATCACGTGTTCCGAATGGTGTCCTTTGTCCTAGGACCAAGGACACAAAGGCACGCCGTGCCGCAAACACGCGTGTTTCTCCAACTCCGCAGTGGTCTAGTCGCGCTTGGAAGAAGTTTCAAAACAGAACGTTACGATACGCTGAAAAATCTACGGTGCTGATAATAAAAGATAAAATAAATTCGCATCAAAGGTTCGATCCTGATCAAGGCGTGAGGAATGTTCATTCCTTGAGCACGTCAGTATAGTTTCGGGACTTCTGACGGAAGCGAGCTGGAGTGAAGCCGGTCAGATGGCGAAAGCTGCGTGCAAAGGCGCTGAGTTCGCTATAGCCAAGCTGCTCGGCGATGACAGGGATTGGCAGCCGCGTGTTGGCAAGTAGGCTTTTTGCGATTTCCATCCGGACCATGTTGCGCAGGTCCGCATAATTGACGCCGTTTTCTGCGAGTTTGCGCTGGAAACTGCGCAGGCTCATGCCGAAATCACCAGCCGCGTGGTCTATATCGATGCTCGCATGCTGGCAAAGAGCGGCGGCGATCCATGCCTTCAGCGCGGCCACGAGATCGAGACGTTTCTCCCGGCGGTAAAGAAGATCGGACAGTTCGCAGGCGATCTGCAAATGGCGATGTTCATCCCCGCCGGCGCCGATCGGGCGATCTAGAAACTTTTTTGGAAACACGATCGCGTTTTCCCGACGGCCGAACGATAAAGGGCAGGCAAGCTGTGATCGATAAAGCGCCAGATTGTCGCCCGGCATATGCTCAAACTCTATGCAGCACGGTTTCCAATCCTCACCAATGGTCGCAGCCAGCATTGTGTTCAGCAAGCTTTCGGTAAAGTCCGCATCCTGGGTCTTGTGACGGACCGTATTGTCATGGATGGAATAGGAAAACCGGGCGACATCGTTTTCTACGACCAGCGCCGACCGGCTGTTGCTCTGCAATGCCGGAAAATGGCGACTGAATTGCGTCATTCCTTCTTTGAGCGTTGGTGCCGTTAGAAACAGGGCGGCCAGGGAGCCAATTGCTTGGAATTCAAATTCTTTTCCAAGTTTCAATCCAAATATCGGATCGTTCGTTTCTTCAGAAGCGACCTCAAGGGCGGATGTGAAGGCGGCCAGCGGCATGAAATCGCTTTCGGCAAACAACGCATTGCTGCCAAGTCCGATGCGCGCCGACACTGTATCCGCGTCGAGCCCTCCGAGACGGATCGAAGCCAACAAGCCGTTCATGGCAGAGGAGGCAATGATGCCTGTTGTTTTCATGGCTTGCTCCGAATGGAACTTTCGAGTCTGCCCATGCAATAAGTGGGCCACATGGACCGACGCAACAGGCGGCCATTTTGGCATGAAGTGTCAAATACAGGCCCCAAAATTTTTGCATAGTAGAAACCCGGCTCAAAAGAACAAAACTATAGATAAATATCGCCTGTATTTTTTAGTGAAAAAGCTAAATTATACCGGCTTTGCTTCTCTGCAATACACCAAATATACAATTCACAATCGATCAAAAATGAACGTTCTATCTGGGGAAATTTCCATGTCCACAATTGAACTTGGAGAGGCCGGAACTGAACTCCGGCGCAATGCTATCGGGGTCAGCCATATCGTCTTTTTCGTCGTCGCCGCCGCTGCGCCATTAACGGCAGTGGTCGGTGCATCACCTGCCGCCTTTGCCTTCGGAAACGGTGCTGGCGTGCCGGCCACCTATTTGTTGGTCGGTGCGCTTTACCTGGTCTTCAGCGTCGGCTTTACGGCCATGAGCCGGTTTATCGGCTCGGCCGGTGGCTTTTATCCCTATATCGCTGCCGGCCTCGGCCGCCCGGCCGGGGTAGCCGGAGCGTTCGTCGCCCTTGCGACCTATGTCGCCATCGAACTGGCGGTCTGCGGCCTGTTCGGCTTCTTCATGAACGATATTGTCAAGACATCCGGCGGTCCCAGCATCGCCTGGTGGATCTATGCCTGCACACTTGCGGCCCTGATCTATGCTTGCGGCCGCCGCAATATCGAATTTTCCGGCCGAGTCCTCGGCTACTGCATGATCGCCGAGATTGCCATTCTTGCCCTGTTTGCCTTGTCGGTGCTGATCTCCGGCGGCGGACCCGAGGGTATTACTGTCGCTCCTTTCGGCCTTTCCGCCGTGGCCGGGCCTGGAATCGGTGTGTCGCTGGTTTTCGTCGTCGCCTCTTTCATAGGCTTCGAGGCAACCGCGATCTTTGGCGAAGAAGCCCGCGATCCAAAGCGCACCATCGCACGTGCCACCTACCTCGCGGTGATCATCATCGCCGTGTTCTATGCCTTCGTGACCTGGGCCGTTGCCTTGCATTACGGTCCGTCCAACATAGCCTCCGAGGCAACGGCCAATACAGCGACGCTGTACTTGACCGCCGTGCAGGCCATGCTTGGCGGTCCGGCCGGGATTGTCCTTAACGCCCTGCTGATCACCAGCCTGTTTGCCTGCGCGCTGTCCTTCCACAATACCATCAACCGCTATTTCTATTCGCTTGGCCGCGAGGGTATCGCCTGGACGGGTTTCGCACGCACGCACGGAACCCATCATTCGCCCCACATGGCGGGTGGCGTCCAGACCATACTGATGGTCGCGCTGATCCTGGCCTTCGCCTTCACCGGGCAGGATCCCTACGCGGTCGTGTTTGCCTGGATGGGCGCTTTCGCCAGCGTCGGCATCCTGCTCCTGCAGACAATGGTCTGCCTGGCGGTCATCGGCTTTTTCCGCACGGATACCCGTGGTGTCGGCGTCTGGCAGTGGATCGTGGCCCCGATCATCAGCATGGCCGGATTGCTAGCGTGCCTGGCGCTGATGATCATCAACCTGCCGCTGATCAGCGGCTCGCAATCGCCGATCGTCGCCAGCTTCCCTGTCATCCTGGCCATCATCGCCGCTGCAGGCGCCACCTTTGCGGTGTGGCTGAAGGCCCGCAAGCCGGCCATTTACGCCAATCTCGGCCGCGCCTTCGCTTAAAGGTGGGGCCCGGCTCAACCGCAAGACTTGCTGCGGCCCTTCGATAAAACCGCGACGGCGGCTCACAACCGCCGTGCTTCTTCACTTTCCGGCTGCAAAAGCCGAACAGACTAAGGAAGAATACCATGGACACCTGCTGTGCTTCCGCTGCACCCCGTCAGATCCCGCTGAGCATCACCCATCCCCTGCAGCCCCTGACCCCGGACGAAATCCGCGCGGTGGCAACGATCGTGCGCAAGGATCCGCCTTATGGCGATGACACCCGCTTTGAAACGATCGAACTGATGGAGCCGGACAAGGCGACTGTTCGGGCGTTTTCGTCCGGCGCGCTGATCGCCCGCAAGGCACGGGTAAACGTTTTCAGCGCCGCCGCCGTCACCGTCACCAGTCTCGTGGTTTGCCTCGATACGCAAACCATCCTCACCCGCAAGGATTTCCCCGGCAAGCGTCCGATGATCCAACTCGAACAGTTCCTATCCATCGAAGGTATCGTACGGGCCGATCCGGAGTTCATAGCGGCCTGCGCGAAGCGCGGCATCACCGACATGGAGACGGTGTGCGTTGATCCATGGTCGGCCGGAAACTTCGGTGTGCCCGGCGAGGAGGGTCGCCATCTCTGCCACATTTTCTGCTGGCTGCGGCTGCGCGAGAATGAGAACTTCTACGCCCATCCGATCGAGGGGCTGAATGCGGTGATCGACCTTATCACCGGCAAGGTTATCCGGGTCGACGACTATGGCGTAGTGCCCGTTCCGATGCAGGAAGTGAACTATGAAAGTCAGTTCATAGAAACCTTTCAGCCAACGGCCAAGCCGATCGACGTGGTGCAGCAAGAAGGCGTGAACTTCGTTTTCGATGGGCACCGCATCACCTGGCGCAACTGGTCGCTGGTCGTCGGCTTCAATGCGCGCGAGGCGCTCACCCTTCACGACATCCGCTTCGACGGGCGGCCGATCGTTAACCGCGCCTCGATCGTTGAGATGACAGTGCCGTATGGCAGCCCGGACAACGGCCATTTCCGCAAGAATGTCTTCGATATCGGCGAATACGGCATCGGCAAGCTCGCCAATTCCCTGAAGCTCGGCTGCGATTGCCTGGGCGTCATCAAGTATCTCGACGTGCACCTCAACACCATGGACGGCGATCCCTGGACGATCGAGAAGGCGATCTGCATTCACGAGGAAGATTCCGGGCTTTTGTGGAAGCATATGGATTTCCGGACAGAGCGCTCCGAAATCCGCCGGGGCGCCAAGCTCGTCGTCTCAACGATCTGCACCGTCGGCAATTATGAATACGGCCTGTACTGGTATCTTTTTCTCGACGGGACGATCGAACACGAGGTCAAGGCAACCGGGATCATCAACACCGCCGCCTGCATCCCCGGCCAGCCGCCGAAATATGGACGCGAAGTGGCACCTGGTGTCGTAGGTCATATCCACCAGCATATCCTATGCGCCCGCCTGGACATGGCGGTGGACGGCGATGCCAACAGCGTCGTGGAATGCAACACCTATGCCGAGCCGCTTGGTCCCGCCAACCCCTATGGCAATGCATTCTTCGAGGAGCAAACCGTTCTTGCCCGGGAGAGCGAGGCAGCACGCCGCGCCGATCCGGCATCGCACCGCTACTGGAAGGTCATTAACCCGAACAAGACGAACTATACCGGCGCTCCCGTTGGCTACAAGCTCGAGGCGAACCATTGCGTCACCCCGTTCGTTCATCCCGATTCGCCATCCGGAAAACGCGCTACGTTCGTTCAAAATCATGTCTGGGTCACGGCCTTCGATCCGGAAGAGAGATTCCCGGCGGGCGACTTCGTCAACCATTCCGATGGAGCCGGCGGGCTTATAGAATTCGTCGCCAAGAATCGGCCGATCGAGAACACCGATATCGTGCTCTGGCATGTCTTTGGCCTGCATCACCCCGTGCGTGTCGAGGATTTTCCGGTGCAGCCCTGCGTGTTCACTGGCTTTAAGCTGATGCCGAGCGGCTTCTTCGACCGCAATCCGGCTATCAACCTGCCACCGGTGGTCAACACGGCCAGCTGCGCCGCATGAGCATATCCGTCATGAACGGCACGTTGGCGAACAGGAAGAGGCAGAAATGATGCCGGATCTCCCAATGCTTGCGGGCACCGTTGCCGCTGGCTTCCTGATGGGCCTTGCCGGCAGCCTGCACTGCGCGGGCCAATGCGGCGGCATCGCCTCGTCGCTGCTGATCGCGACGGGTCAAGGTCGTTCCGGGCGGCAAAGAGCGCAGGCTTTGCTGGCCACCCAGCTCGGCCGCACGGTGACCTACACGATCGCTGGCTGTGTCGTCGGCATTGCCGGCGACGCATTGGGGCAGCTTTTTGATCTCGCCGGTCTACAGCCTGTACTGCGGGCCCTGGGCGCAGCCATGCTGCTGTGGGTGGGGTTTTCGCTAATTGGCGTGGTCCCAGGTCCTCAGCTCATCGACCGTCGCGTGATCGCCGCCTCGACGTTTTTGCTTGGCGGTCGTCAGGGACCCGTCCATTTCGGGAGGCCCTCAGCGTTGCTGCTCGGAATGGCATGGGGTATTGCGCCCTGCGCCATGGTCTACAACGCCTTGATGACTGCCATGCTCAGCGGCACGGGTGCAACGGGCGCTTTGTTCATGATGAGCTTCGGCTTGGCGACCGTTCCGGCGGTGGCTCTGACAGCTGTCGGCGCCGCCCAAATCGCTGTGATGGGGGCAACGCTGCCCAAGGCTGCGCTGCGCAAAGTCGTCGGTATCGCCATAGTCGCCTTGGGCTTTGGCAGTATCGTAATGCCTGCTGCATCCCTGACGGCGCTTTGCCTAAGCTAGTTAGTTATGAGACGGCCGCCGGAAGGTGGCGAATACAAATCCGGCTATAGATCGAATGCCACGATTCCGTCACATACCTTCTGTGGGTTCAGATCCCTTCAAGGCGGAGACGACCATGGCAGTGTCATGGGCGATGTGGACCAGCTGTTCATCCGAATGGCTATGCAGCTTCCCAAACCTGATTGAGGATTTTCGCCGCAAGCGCGGCCTTATCTTGCGGTAGGAAGCGGCCGTAGTGCTGCGAAGGACATCCGGTGTGTCCTGGATGGCATAGCTCGCCTGCTCGTAAGAACCGGTCTGTTTGAGGATATGCGTTGCCAAAATATCCCGAAGATTATGCGGCCCGTGCGGCAGTAACCCCTTCATGGCGCCGCGGCCGGTATAGGGATTGTAGATGCCATAGCGTTGGATCACGGTTTGCCAGGCTTCATAGAATTTGGCGGAATCGTATGCCGCGTCCAGACTGATTGTTTTGACCGTCCTAACGAACAAGGTGCCGGGAATCCTTCGCCGGACAGAGCAGCACACCGCGCCCTTTGACAATGCCGGTGGGCGAAGCGGCGAGCGCCCCGAACATCAGCCCGAAATGCTCGACCTTCTGCGATGCCGTTTCCTCGTACCATACCCCGTTGCGTTGAAACCCAATCGCCGTCAGCGTCGATGTCTTGAAGCGGATCAGATCGACCATCTCCATAGCCAGCCGTGGCGGTGCATCGACGACACCTGACAGGAGATCAGGATCTTCAAAGGTTTCCGTATTTTAGCTCGTGCTGTCTGGATTGATTTGCGATCGGGGCGACAGGGCTCTGCCGCCATAGGTGACGCCTGGAAACCGAATTGCATAGCGCTGTTTAATCGCCGCCGCCTGGTAGCGGCGATAGTCAGTCGAGCTCGAGATGATGAACCTGCGCACCCATTCGATGATTTCCTCCCGCTTAGAGAACGACAGGCTGCTGAAATCGCCTGGAAGATGCCATGCAAGACGCCGACGTTCCGCAGCGCTGATGTCACCCATATCATGGTCGTAGAGGGAGCGGGATTGGTGCGGCAAGTTCGCCTTGAAATAGCCTTGCACCAGTCGATAACGCTGCTCGATGCGGGATAGGATCTCGAAGCTTGTCATCGAACGTCTCGCCCAGGCGAATGACGACGCGGTAGAGTTGCCAGTAGCTCTCGCCGAACCGGCGCACGTGATAGAGGAGTGCATCCTGGAAACTTGCCGGATCATCGGTCGCCTCAAACAATGGCTTAGGAAATGGACTGATTGGTTTCGGCGGTGGCCCTCGGGGTACGGGCGGTAATTGTGCAGGGGGCTTTTCGGAGAGGATCTGTCGCGGTCTGGAACACGCCGCAGTTTTAGCCTTGCGCTGAACGGTATTGCGCGATTTCGTGCGTGTTTTCGTCGACTGTATGTCCTCGGCGGCAGGCGGTTCTCCGGGCCAGCGGATAATCGCGTCCAGCCCCGGACGGAGCGCCTTCTTCCAATCGGCCGTCAATTGGTTTTCGATCCCGCAAGACTGACCGATTGCTGTCCAGTCCATACGACCATTGGCGATCGGTGGTAACTGGCGATGGATGACGAGACCGATGAGAAAGGTCCTAATGCTTTGCAGCATTCGCTTTGAGGCGATTGGCGCAATGCGTACCTCGCAGTAATCCGAGATGTTTCGTTGAAAGTGATGAGATGAAAGATCGTGTTTTGCCATGCTCTTATTCCGTTTTCTCGGCACCAGTGCCGAGCGCGGGCGGGTAGGAGCGGACATTTAAAGAAGCGTGTATTGCGGGTGGGCTTCCAGTTTCGGTGCGCAGATTGCCTAACGTCCTATCAGTAGAGGAAACAAAATTGATCTGTAAGAAGATCTTTTAGTGTCATATGATCTTTATTCGTGGCATTTAGTTTGACATGCGTAGATACCGTGAGATACGTAAACATATCATAGTGAGAGATATGAAACATTAAGGTATCAAATGAAGTGGGATTCGGAGGCTCTTCAGGACATAGGGCGGCTGCTCAAGACGTCGCGCAAGACTTTGGGCCTAACCCAGGAGCAGGTTGCGGATATGGCGGGTATATCGCGTCCGCGGTACCGCGAGATTGAGGCTGGAGCCAGCGCTGCCCGTACGACCACACTGATCAACATTGGTCGTGCGCTTGGTCTGGAACTGATGCTCATCCCGCAGGCTATGGTCCCGGCGGTTGAAGCTTTGCTGCAGCCAGGTGGCGCCGAAGATGATCTTCCTGCTTTCGTCGCCAGCCCCGATGGTGAAGGCAATGTCTAATACGCATCTTGATCCAAGATCCATAACCTCACTTGACGTGCTGCTAAATGACCTGAAGGTAGGCATGATCGTGAGGACGCCGGGAGACTTCAACGCGTTCAGCTTTGAGGAGAGCTATCGTCAGACGGGTGGTTTCCCAGTGCTCAGTCTGTCATTTCGCGCGGCACATGGGGGTTTGCGGAAGGACCCGAAGCCTGTCGCAAGGGCTTTGCCATCGTTCTTTGCGAACCTTCTTCCAGAGGATAAACTGCGCGAGGCGATGGAGAAGCACCATTCAGGTAGCGTGCGAGCAGGAAATGATTTCGATTTGCTTGCAGCACTCGGGTCGGATCTGCCGGGGGCTGTCCGAATTGTGCCGAGCGAAGGGGCCGTTGCTCATAGTGAGGGTTTGACAGCCTCCAGGTCAAAGGCCCGGTTTTCACTTGCCGGTGTGCAGATGAAACTTTCCGTCATCAAAAACACAGGCAAGGGCGGCGGTCTGACGATCCCCTTAGGCGACGAGCAGGGTTCATATATCGCCAAGTTTCCATCGACATCATTTCCCGGTGTTTCTGAAAATGAATTTGCCAATCTCGCATTGGCCGAAGCGATTGGTATGGACGTGCCGGAACGAGAGCTCGTGGAACAATCGCAATTCGAGGGTGTCCCGGCGGAGTTTGAGACGCTGTCTGAGGGAAAAGTCCTCCTCGTCAAACGTTTCGATCGGGTTGCCGGTGGTGAGCGCGTCCACATCGAAGATTTCGCTCAGGTATTCGGCGTCTATCCGTCTCGAAAATATGAGGGTGCCGCCTATCATGATATAGCCGCGGCTCTTGGGGTCGCCGTTTCTTCAGCGGCAGCCCTAGAGTTCGTCCGACGACTGGCTTTGGCTGCGCTGACAGGAAACGGCGACATGCACCTCAAGAATTGGTCGCTGATTTATCATGGGAAGGGCGACAAGCCGGCACTCGCCCCAGTCTATGATGTGCTCTCGACTGTCCCTTACATTCCGTCGGACGCCATGGCATTGTCGCTGGCCGGTGAAAGGCCGTTCAAGGCAATGAACGCCCAGCGATGGAAAGTCTTCGCTCATCGTGCGCGACTGCCGGAAGCTGCGGTGCTGAAGGCTGTTACGGAGACGGTCGAGCGCGTCAACCAGTCTTGGTGGTCTCTGCCTGAACGAGCTGTCCTCCCCAATAAAGTATTGGAACGGATTGACGCCCACATAAAGTTGATGTCGCCGATCCTCGGCACGTGGGCGGATTAGCAATTGGTGTTTTGCGTAACTCGTTAGCAGTTTCGTGGCCCACAAGTGCCGATCGAGTCGCTGGTTCGAATCCCTTCACCCGCTCCACTTAGGCACTTCAAGAACACAAATGTTGTTGGCTGGTGCACCGGAAAATGAAAAAGTGGAGCAACTGCAGTCAAGACTTAACAGTTACAAGTTCCCACCTTTTAATCAATTGAATCTCCGGCATCATTTCCAGCTCATGTGATCTGCTGCGGCGCATCCGAACGGTGCTCTGTCTTCACCGAAGCGCTTCTTCAGCTGATCGCAGCCCCAGCGGTTCATTGGTGCAGGCATCATATTGTTGATGTCCATGCCAGGAGATTGAAATTGTGTGGGTGAGGTCGTCACATACCAAAGCCAAAAACCGCACAGGCCGACGATCAGCAAAAGCAACGTCCCGAAGAAAATTTGCAGGCCTTTCCAGGCCGACATCGTTTTTTTCGGCGGATGGATAGCTGGCGTGTCGTCAATACTGGCGTGATCTGCGAAGGGTGCCAGTGCCGAGGTTCGCTCGTCTTCGGTCAATGCAACGCGCTGGAGGCGGTCATCCAGAAGGACGGGCAGGGACGTGTTGCCGTGTCGGACGGCCAAGCCCAAAAGTTTGCCGTTGGCTTCGCCGACGATCAGTGGTTCGGCACTCTGTGCCATCCGTGTATAGGCGGATCTGCCAGTTTTATCGGTGGCGATCTTGTCGTTGTAGGTAACGGAAAGAATGTTGCTTTTGCGGTCGAAGGCGGTAATTTCCACCGGCACGGGTTGGAGCAAGGCGGGTCGGCGTAACTGGCTCTTAACCCTTAAAATGCGCAGGGCCAGGAAAATCATGCCGATGCCCAAGCCGCCCAGTGCAAGGGTGAAGATTGCGAGCGTTATGATGCGGTTCCAGAGCTTGTCTAGGCCAAGGCTTATCGTTGCCAGTTCTGGATGATCTGCCGAAATGACCAGTGCAGTTTCATAGTCGCCCACATGAAAATCGACGAACATGACGTCGACCTTCGTGTCGTAGCTCTGGCCGTTGACGTTATAGACAAGCCGAGCCTTGCAGTCGGTGAGGATCGCTTTTCGCGTCGTGCATTGACCATCCTGGATATCACCGTCCTCCACCACCACTGGGTTCTGGCTGATGAGGAAATCGCGATAGACGCCTGGTCCCTCCCAGAAAAGGAGAAAGGCCGCGAGCGCGAGGATAATGGGAGGAGACCAGAAGTAAGCGCGAGGGATCGAGATAACATCGGATGCCAGCGAGAACGGGCGGTTGGGGAGATGAAGCGTCGGCGTCAATTTCGTGGTCTTTCCATTTCAAACGTTAACAGTAACGACAGGTCGGATCAGGACAAGTGGATCACAGCATCGCACGGCTGAGCCCGCCATCGACGGGCATGGCGATGCCTGTAACATAGCTTGCTTCATCGCTGGCGAGAAAGGCGACCACCTCTCCGAATTCTTGTGGTGTCCCATAACGTCTTATCGGGATTTCATTCTGGCTTGCGGCGGCGATGACGCTTGCGTCAACCCCACGCTCAGCAGCATCCAAGGCGTCCAGTCGTGTGGTACGCAGGGTCGCAAAGCGTCCAGGAATCACGACATTTACTGTCACGCCATCCTCCGCGACCTCGGTTGCCAGCGTTTTTGTCCAACCGGCCAGCGCTGACCTCAATGCGTTGGACGTGGCCAAACCAGGGATTGGCTCGAGTGGAACACCATATCGGATTACATCAACTGTAAAGATTGTGATCGCAGGGTGGTTATTCACTTTCCATCAAGACCAGCAGGAAATGAGTTTGGGTCGATCAGTTGAAGTTGGCGGCTCTTTTAGAACCTGAATGCGCTGTTCGCCGCCCCTGGGGAAGCCTTTATCGAGGCAGCGTTTCATTGCGCATACGGTATGAATATTTCACTTGGAAGCGGCGTGTACCTCAATTCTGGCTGCGTCATTCTCGATTCCGCATCGGTTTCTATCGGCGACGGCACGATGCTCGGCCCAGCCGTCCAAATCTACTGCCCCGAACATCATCGCGACATGATGCTACGAAAGGCGGGCCTTGAACGCGCGCGGCCAGTCACCATCGGCAAAGATGTATGGATCGGTGGCGGGGCCGTTATACTCGGCGGGGTGACTGTCGGGGATGGCGCGATCATTGGCGCAGGAGCCGTGGTTACTCGTAGCGTTGCGGCGGGAGCGACAGTCGTTGGCAATCCGGCACGGCCAGTCAGACAGAGTTGATTTCAGACCATTACATTTTCGTCACTCGCGTTGTCATCGAGGCATACAATCACTGGGTTTTAAAACGTTTTGAGGGTCCGGTGGCTAAATGAAAAGGGGTTCACATCGGCAGACGATTCGATTCCTATCTAAGCGAAGGTGCGTATTGCTGCGGCAACTTTGCGCCTTCGAACCGGACAGTAGAGCTGCATTGTCCAAATTCCAAAAGCTGACATTGTTTATGATGCATCCGAATCCCTCCCGACCCGTCAGTCCCGCCAATTGTGCGCTATGGCGCGCTATCCTGCGCGATGCTATGCAAATACGGCCGATAGCCCACACATTATCGCAAGCCCGTCCATGTCGAAGCCAGGCAAAGTGTCTCGTCGGTAAAACGCGGCTCATCACCTGGATTGCCGCGCGTGACCCAGTCGCGCTTTGCTCGTAGATAATCGGTCAATTCGGCCAGCTCGGCTACCTTCTGCACGAGTTTGGCGAGCTGGTCATCCATGATCTTGATTTCACGCACCTATGAAAGGCCGTCTTTGCGTTCGAACGCCGCAATGTGGGCCTCGTATTCTGCAATGACACTGGCCTCTGCCTCCTCATCATTCAGCTCGCCGCGATCGAACTGCGTCAACCATAGCTGGATGAGGTTGGCCGAAACGCCGTAGGTGCGCTGCGCGTCCCGCCGTCCGATAACACGGTCTCGGATATCCTGGCAGAGCTGCAACTTGAACGGCGTCGAATGCCGTCGATATGGACCTCGGGACTTCATGAGCCTTCTCCGGTTGAGGCCCGCAGAGTGTATCAGTTTTTCCAGGTCTCGTGGTCCAGCCCGAGGGGTTCACTCCAAAACCGGCTCAGTTCCGCGCGGAAAACAACAGGGTCAACAGTCCGAGATGATTGACAATTTCCGGTTCTTAGACGATTTCCCAAAGCGGGTGTCATACAGCGTCTTCAGTTTGCCCAGTGTAGCGCTCCGCGTCGTTGATACGTTCAGGATACCCAACCTTCGAGCGATCCAGATCCTGCTTGGCCATACCAAGATTGAAAACACGGTCAGGTATCTTGGCGTTGGATATATAGGATGCACTGGGATTGGTCGAGCGGACTGAGATCTTAAGGGGAGCGGCCTTGCACGTTTTAGGGCCGCGCCCTTTTGCTCAGAGAGCCTCTCTCAAGACTCGATCAGCTTTGCGCCTCCAGTTTGGTCGTCCGCACCAGGTGGTCGCGTCAGCGTTGGACAGAAGCATACGCAGCGCTCTAAAGTTTGCCCCGTCTTCGCCTTGGATCGATCAGATGACCTTCCTGACCTCCCGCTCGAAGCTCATCACATGATCCATGGCAATCTTCTCAGCTAGGTCCGCATCGCCGGCACATACGGCCTGAAGCATCAGGAATTGATCATGAAGAACGTCCTCGAGGCGTGGAACAAGGACAGGGAAGCGCTTCATGAAGACGTACAGGATCCTTAAGGACAGGTTGTGATAGTGATCGAGCGTATTGAGTAAATACGAGTTCTTGGCTGTTCTGTAGATAAACCGGTGAATTTTTCGGTCCAGCGCCAGAATGTCCTCTAGGGCCATGGGGCCGGACGCTTGCTGAAGTTCCTCCATCAATTTGGTGGCTTCCTGTCGCTCGAATTCGCGCAATCTCTCTGCCGACAAGCGCGTGGCCCAGGATTCGATCCGCGCGCGTGCCTCATAGATGGCCGTTAGATCGTGAATGTCGATCGTACTTACAAATGTGCCTCGACGGGCACTGATGACGACAAACCCGTCATGTTGAAGACGCTGAATTGCTTCGCGTACGGGCGTTCGACCAACGTCGAGGCGTTTCATCAGCTCCGATTCTCGCAGAAGCGTTCCCGGGGCAAGCTCTGATGTAATGATGTCGTCGCGTAGCCTCAGATAGGTCCGCTCAGCGAGCGTGGGCTCCGCTTCTTCGTAGTCGGTCTCGAATCCCAACGTGTTCATCATCCACTCATCTTTCGTCGCTTCGCTTTGGTTCACACCGCCCGAAAAGGCGGCCATCGAATCTTCTTGACTCCGTCTTCTATGTGCATATTGTCGATATATCAGCAATATATAAGAACAGAGAGGGTGTATCATGAATTCTGCTGAAATACTGAAAAGCCTGATGTCGAAGGGCAGGATGGTGTTCGCCGGACTGCCGATAGGGGTTGTGGCGCTGGGACTGATCGTACCCGCAACAGCCGACGCAGCCGACGTGGAAACGCTCAAGCCTGGTATCCTGGTTGTCACGGTGCAGCCTTACATGCCTTACACGGCATTGAAGGACGACAAGCTCGTCGGCCTTGACAGTGACATCTTGGCGGCGGTTGCCGAAAAGCTAGGGCTCAAGCTCGAAGTCAACGTCACGGACTTCCCAGGCATGCTGGCGTCTGTCCAGAACCAGCGTGCCGATATCACCATTGGCGGCATCGCTTGGTCTGAGGCACGTCAGAAGGTCGGCCTGTTCACGGACCCGCCATACTATTCTCCGCCGGCCATGGCCGTTGCCGGAGAGAAAACCTTTTCCGATGTGAAAAGCCTCGAGGGCAAGAATCTGGGAACGGTAACGGGCTATGTCTGGGCAAAGTCGATCGCCCTGGTTCCCAATGCCACACCGCGCACCTTCCCAGGCGCCGATAGCGTGTTTCAGGACCTGGCCACCGGACGTCTCGATGTCGGCTTCCTCGATCCTCTCCTGATCACCTACCAGCAACAGCAGCGGCCCGATATGAAGGTGCGGATCGAATACATGACGCCACCGACCAAGGAGGAGATAGCGGCCCACCCCGATTACAAATATTTCCAATCCTACATGACGGGCTTCTATCTTCCCAAGCAGGCACCCAAGCTTGAAAAGGCAATCTCTGCGCAAATCGACGCCATGTACAGGGATGGATCGCTCGCAGCCCTCATCACCAAATGGGGTGGCGATCCAAAGCAGTTCCTGGTGCCGTCGCCTGAGATGGCGGCGGCGCGGCGCGGTATAGACCGGCCGGCAGACTGGACCCCTCCATCGGTCGCAAAGTGAGAGCGGGGCATGACGGCGTTCTCCTCATTGGCCGACGTGTTTCAGGTGTCCTGGAGCGACTATGGCGCAAACATTGCCGGGGGTCTGTTGAAGACCCTCGGCTACACGATAGCAAGCTTTATCGGCGCATCGCTGCTTGGGCTTGCTCTTGCCCTGATGCGATTGCATCGCTCGCGGCTGCTGGGGATACCTGCTGCATTCTACACGGAAATCTTCAAGAACATCCCGCTGCTTGCCATCATCTTTCTCACCTATTTCGGTCTGCCATCCACCGGGATCAGGCTGGAAGTGTTCGAGGCGGGGGTCTTGAGCCTTGTGTTGTTTTACGCGGCCTATCTGTCCGAGATTTTTCGTGCGGCGATCTCGGGGGTCCATCGAGGGCAGCAGGAAGCCTCTGAAGCCCTGGGGCTTGGACGGGTAAAGATCTTCATCCATGTTGTTTTGCCGCAGGCCGTGCGCCTCGCACTTCCCGGCACCAACACCATGTTTGTCGATTTGATCAAATCGACCTCCTTGCTGGTGACGATCTCTGCTGCCGAACTGATGACGCAGGCGCAATTGATCGCTTCGGAGACCTTCCGTGCGCTCGAGGTCTATCTTGTCATTTCAGCCGTCTATTTCGCGATCTGCTACCCGGTCTCGCAATGCCTGCTTCTTCTGGAGCGCAAGATCCATGCAGGCGTTCCACTCTCGCTGGCCAGACGCCGACGCCTCACGTTGGCCAAGTCCTTTTTGACCGAAGGGAGGGTGTGAAGCATGGCGATAAAGCCGAACATCGCGCTGGTGAAAAATCAATCGGCTGGCAGCCCCGCGATCAGAATCGCCGGTCTACAAAAATCATTCGATGGGCGTATGGTGCTCGATAACGTCGATCTGGAAGTGCCGACCGGCAAGATCGTCAGCATCATCGGCCAAAGCGGCGGAGGAAAAACCACCCTCATGCGCTGCGTCAATCTGCTCGAATGTCCGGATCGAGGCACGATCAGCATCGGGGAGGAGACGATCTTTTCCGCCGGCATGGTCACATGCCGCAATCTCGCAAAGCTCCGGCAGCGCGTAGGCATGGTGTTCCAGCGCTTCAATCTGTTTCCGCATCTGACCGCCGTTGAGAACGTCGTGCTTGCCCAGATGCATGCCGGCGGTATCGGCGAGCGCGATGCTGTCGAAAGAGCCGTGAAGCTGCTGACCCGTGTCGGGCTTGCAAAGCGGGCATTGGCCTACCCGGAACAGATGTCGGGCGGCGAACAGCAGCGGGTTGCAATTGCGCGAGCCCTGGCGCTCGGGCCGACGGTGCTGCTGTTCGACGAACCGACATCCGCGCTCGATCCGGAATCGACGGGCGAGATGCTGCGGGTCATGCGGGAGCTTGCCAATGACGGCATGACGATGATCCTGGTCACGCACGAACTGCCCTTTGCAAAGGAAGTATCGGACTGGGTCGTCTTCATCGACGGCGGAAAGATTGTCGAGCAGGGAACCGCCGCCGACGTGCTCGACCGTCCACGAGAGGCTCGTACCGCAGCCTATGTCTCTCGATACGCATCCCCGGGCTAGTACCGGGTTTCGGGCGATACGGTTCTCAATGGCTGCCGTATCGCCCATCCAACCACATCAGAATGGCGAGGCGACCGTACGATACGCTGTGCTGTACCGCGCCAACTTAGCATCGTGAAGGCATTCATATTCCATGAAAAAGACAACGACAGATATCGCCGTCATAGGTGGCGGGGTCATTGGGCTTGCAGTCGCTCTTCAGATGCGACGTGAAGGGCGCGAGGTTATTGTATTCGAGCCGAATGAGCCGGGATCGGGCGCGTCATTTGGAAATGCCGGAACGATCGCGGACTACGCGATCATTCCGGTTGGGACGCCATCCGTCCTCAAAAACCTTGCCTCGCTGATGCTCAACGTCGATAGTCCGCTGTCCATCCGCAAGGCTGCGCTGCCGATGCTGTTTCCCTGGTTGATGCGGTTTGCCTATGAATCCCTTCCCCATCGGTACCGGGACAATACCGGCCGTATTGCCAACCTGTTGTCTGATGCATCTTCGTCCTGGTTGACGCTGGCGTCCGAGATCGGCGTATCCGACTTGCTGAGCGCAAAGGGCTGCCTCTACCTTTACCAGACAACCGAGGCCTTCAAGGCTGCGTCATCGGATATAGCATTGCGACAGAACTATGGGATTTCGCAGGAGCTTTTAAGCTCATACGAGATCCGCAGCCTGGAGCCGAACCTCCCAGAGATTGAAGGCGGTGGACTGTTCTTTCCGAACGCGATCAACTTCACCGATCCGGGACGGGTCATGGACGCGATCGCGGCGGCGGCACGACAATCGGGGGTGGAGTTTATCCGATCTGCGGTAAGTGCGATCGCGCGCGAGGCAAATGGGGTGAAGATCATGTCCACAACGCACGAGATACAGGCTCGGTCGGTTGTGATCGCGGCGGGGGCCCATTCAGGCCGTCTCGCTCGTCAGATCGGGGACCCGGTCCCCCTCGACACCGAACGTGGCTACCACCTTGAGTTCGATATGCAGACGGCACCGGTAGAACGTCCGGTCTGCCCCACGCATCATGGCTTCTACTTCTGCCCGATGGAGGGGCGACTGCGCGTTGCAGGCACGGTCGAACTCGGCGGATTGGCTGCCCCCCCGAACCGGAGGAGGATCGACCTTCTGCTTTCCAACGCCCGGCGTGTGTTCCCACATCTTGGCGAACCGAGCCGGACGTGGATGGGATTTCGGCCGTCAATGCCCGACTCCGTGCCTGTCATCCGGCCTTCGAAAGGCGGCAAGGATATCGTGTTCGCATTCGGGCACGGTCATATCGGCCTGACCTTGGCCCCACGGACTGCCCGCATGGTTAGCTTCATTCTTGCCGCCTGACCGGACCGGGGAGCTGTTCGATATGTACAAGACCATCCTTGGAAACCAGACCTGGGTGTTTCGGGATCTGAAGGAACTGATGGCGAAAGCCTCGCTATTGCGGTCCGGTGATCTGTTGGCAGGCATAGCTGCAGGCTCGGCGGAAGAGACTGCGGCGGCGAGAATATGTCTCGCGGAGGTGCCATTGAAATCCTTTCTGACAAAACAGATGATACCTTACGATGATGATGAAGTGACGCGCTTGATCGTCGATACCCACGATGCCGCAGCCTTCTCCCCGATCGCCCATATGTGTGTCGGAGATTTCCGCAATTGGCTGCTGTCGTACCATGCGACGCCTGCGCGTCTGGCCAGGCTTGGAGCCGGCCTTACCCCGGAGATGGTCGCAGCGGTCTCGAAACTGGACTTGTCACGGAATTGTGCCGGTCACCTGAGCGTTTTAAGCTTGGATCAGGAGACCAGCGAGATGATTAAACATACTGAAGATTTCAAGCGAGAGGCTGTTCGGATTGCGCTGACCAGCGGGCTGTCACGGGAACGGATTGCCGCGGATTTGGGGGTGGGCAAGTCGACGCTTGGCAAGTGGATTTCTCACTATCGCCCGACAGATCTGGTAACGGAGCCACAGGCCGATCTGGCCCGTGAGAATGAGCGGCTGCGCCTGGAAAACCGTATCCTCAAGGAGGAGAGGGACATTCTTAAAAAAGCTACGCAGTTCTTCGCGAGC
>NZ_LMVL02000008.1 GCF_001541345.2 Gillisella vitis
GGTCACACTGGGGAGTGCTGCGGAGGGTGGGTTGCCGAGGGGATAAAGGATATTGCTTATGGCATCACGACGGCATGCAATACTTAGTTTTGTGAAATAAGTATTTTGGCTTGGCAGTTTTTTGGATATTCACAATCTCAACTTCGGTTTGGACATCCGAAAAAGATCAGATATTGTTAAGTCAGGGGATGCGATTTTTAATTGAAAATTTGGGGGTGGTGGCTTATGGCCCTTTCGTTGCGTGCAAATTATAGTCGTGTTTTATTTAGTTTTCTCATTTCCGGATCTCTGACTTTGTCATACAGTTCCGGGGCGAATGCGCGGTTCATATCGCCTGACCCCATGGATCCGACGCTGGCGGGTGTTAACACCAACCGTTACGCCTATGCTTTGAACGATCCCATCAACAATAGCGATGCCAACGGTCATTTTGCCGTCGCAGGCGCTGTGGTGGGTGCGGCTATCGGAGTGGCCATTCAGGCGGCTATGGATACTTATAATGGTCGCTTAAGTGGTGCAAACGTCTATGCAGGAGCCGCGATCGGTGGCGCGGTTGCCGGTGCCACTGCCGGACTGGCATCGGGGCTTGGTGCTGGCGTCTACGGAGCGTCTGTCGCGTCCGGGGTGACGGGCAATGTCGCTGCCGGGGTGGCCGAAAAGGCATTCAACGGACAGGCCCCTACCGTTGCGGGCGTCGCTGGTGATGCGATGTCAGGTGCGGTATTCGGGGTCGTTGGAGGAGCCGTTGGCTCCAAAGTGAGTGGTTCCTTGCAGGGATTGTCGGCTGCACAAAAGGGTAAACTTGGGGAGGGGCTGACAACATTTAAGGAGTTATTTAAGGGGAATGTTGATCTCGGTAATCGGCCTGTCCTTTCTGGCGGTAAAACAGCGACAGGCCTCGACAGACGGGCGATAATAGATCACGAATTCCAAAATATATTTACCGGAAATAGCAGACTTGTGGAGTCGAAATTTGGTAAAGCCGCCGGCCTTACTAAAAATCAGCGAGATGCACTTGCAAATGGCGCAGAATTTGAGGTCAATCGGATGACGCCGGATTCCGTTTCCGGTTTTGCAAGTGGAACTGCGGCGGGGGCCGCTGCTGCCGGCGAACATTCACAAGTCGATGATAGCCAAAAATATCAAGATTAGTCATGAAGCAAAAGACCGGGAAAAAGATCAGTAATATGAAAGCGGTCAAGCAGCAATTTCATGATCGCATCGAGCCCCTTTTCATGAACTGGGGACTATCGCAGCATCCTAATCCTAGCGCGTCTTTTGGGCCGACCGATCAGGGATTTTTTTATGATTTTGCAGATCTACGCGATTTTACCGATGTGAAGTTGGTGAGCTTCTGCATTATTCAGCCGAACGCTTCGTTGTGGATTCCAGGGTTACGACTTGGTGTCTTCGAGAAAAATTTAATGGAGTTACCCACCATATATGGTTATACCAAGGATGTTTACAGATTAACGAGAAGTTGGTCCATTTGGCGCCCATGTTATGTCAAATTTGAGTTAGGCTCCAACATAAAGCAAGAGGATATTCCGCAAAAAGCGGAGGCCTTGATCGACGACGTCCTGAAAAACATCGGCAAACTTCATCGCTACCTGTATGGCTGACCCCGCATGAAGCAGCGAAGCGTCAAGAAACTCAGTAAGATGAAGGCGGTCGATCAGCAATTTCACGCGCAAATCGAGCCGCTTTTTATGAACTGGGGCTTGTCGCGACATCCAAATAAACGTTCATATTTCGGCAAAGAAGATTTTGGTTACCGTTACGATTTCGCGGATGTTCGCGACTTGTCTGATGTGAAATTAGCAAGCTTTGCTATCCATCATCCCTACGGTTCCTTGTGGATCAGGGGGTAGCGACTTGGTCGATTCAACGAAAATATAGAAGAACTACCAATACTGTTCGACAATATTAAAGGAATTTTTATTTTGACGAGAGACTGGTCGATTTGGCGACCATGGAATATCAAGTTTGAATTGGGTTTTAACATCAAGCAAGAGGATATCCCGCGCAAGGCGGAGGCGTTGATCGATGACGTTTGTAAAAATATCGACAAACTTCATCGTTACTTATATGACTGACCCCGCATGAAGCAGCGGAATGTCAAAAAAATCAGTAAGATGAAAGCGGTCGATCAGCAATTTCATGATCGGATCGAGCCACTTTTCATGAGCTGGGGATTGTCGCGACATCCAAATTCTGACGCTCGTTTCGGACCGACCGATCATGGATTTTTCTACGATTTCGCGGATTTGCGGGATCTTTCCGATGTCAAACTCGCAGGTTTCGGTATCATACAACCTGACGCTTCTCTGTGGATCCGGGGTTTCCGGCTTGGCGAATTTAAGGCGAGTATTGATGAGGTTCCTGTTTTATATGATACCATTGAAGGCATTTTTACTTTAACAAGACGTTGGTCGATTTTGCGACCGCTCGATGTCACGTTTTCCTTGCGCTCTCATATCGAGCCATCCGATATTCCGCAGAGGGCGGAAGCCTTGATCGACGACGTGCTGAAAAACGTCGGCAAACTTCATCGCTACCTGTATGGCTGACCCAGCATGAAGCAGCGGAATGTCAAAAAAATAAGCAAGATGAAAGCGGTCAAGCAGCAATTTCATGATCGCATCGAGCCGCTTTTTATGAGCTGGGGATTATCTCAGCATCCAAATAAACGTTCGTATTTCGGGGTATCAGACCATGGTTACCGTTACGATTTAGCAGATGTCCGCGATTTGTCTGATGTGAAATTAGCAGCCTTTAGCATTTATCAGCCCGACGCTTCACTTTCGATAAGAGGCTACCGGCTTGGCCCATTTGATAAAGATATAGAAGATCTGCCAATATTGTTCGGCAATATTAAAGAGACTTTTGTTTTGAGGCGAAACTGGGCGATCTGGCGGCCGCTCGATGTCACGTTTTCGTTGCGCTCTCATATCGAGCCGTCCGCGATTCCGCAAAAAGCGGAAGCTTTGATCGACGACGTCTTCAAACATATCGGAAAGCTTCACCGTTATTTGTACGATTGAACTGTGTAGGTTGTTTCAAACCACGTCATATTCGGTTTGTAGGAAGCTCTTCTGCATTTTTGAAATCGAAAAATTGAGACTGAACGCGCAACTCGTTTCGCAGTCATATGTCCAAAAACCGCCCGCAACATCAGTTGCGAGCGGCTTTTGCCGGGAGGAGCATTTACCTTCCGTTCAACTCACCTCAATGCGTGTCGAGGCTCTGCTGCGGGCGCCATTTGGCGAGGCGGTTTTCGACCAGTGTCATCACATATTCGGCGGCCAGCGTGATGATCATGACAAGCACGATGGCGGCGAACATGCCGGCGGCGTCGAAGGTGCCTTTGGCAATCGAGATCAACTGGCCGATGCCGTAGCGGGCGCCGACGAATTCGCCGACGATGGCGCCGATGATCGCAAAGCCGAAGGAGACGTGCAGGCTGGCGAAGATCCAGCTCATGGCGGACGGTACGATCACCGCCTTGGTCACTTGCCAGTCGCTAGCGCCGAGAATGCGGGCATTGGCAATCATGTCCTGGTCGGCTTCGCGCACGCCCTGGAAGGCGTTGGCGAACACCACGAAGAACACCATGATGAAGGCCAGCGCCACTTTGGAGGCAAGGCCGAGGCCCATGATCATGATGAAGATTGGCGCCAGAACCACGCGGGGGATGGAGTTGATCGCCTTGATATAGACAGAGAAAATATCGGACAGCAGCTTGTTGCGGCCAAGGCCGATGCCGACCACCACACCGGCAATCGAGCCGGAGAAGAAGCCGATCAGCGCCTCTTCCATGGTGATGCCGAGATTGTACCAGAGTGAGCCTTCCGTGGTGCCATTGACGGCCCAGTCATAGATCCGCTCCACCACCGCATAGGGGCTGGCATAGAAGAACGGGTCAATCCAGGTCTGGTCGGAAGCCACCTGCCACAGCGTCAGCACGCCAACCAGAATGGCGATCTGCCAGAACAGCACGATCTGCTTGCGGCGCTTGACTGATTTCAGTGCAGCGGCCTCGATTTCCTTGTCCGATGTGCCAGCGCGGAAGGTGGCCGCAGGGGTGGTCGGGCTTTGCATACTAATGTCTGCCATGATTCTATCCTCCTCAGGCGGCTTCGCTGGCGCGGCGGTAGCTGGTTTCCACTTCCTGACGCATGTCTTCCCAGATCGTCTTGCAATATTCGACGAATTCCGGCTCGTAACGAATCTCGGAGACAACACGTGGGCGCGGCAGCGCGATGGGGTAGACGGATTTGACTGTGGCGGGACCGGCGGTCAGCACATAGACCTTGTCGGCCAGCGCCACGGCCTCTTCCAGATCGTGGGTGACGAAAATCACCGAGGCCTTGCGCTCGGCCCACAGTTTTAGCAATTCTTCATGCATCACGGTGCGGGTCTGCACGTCCAGCGCCGAGAAGGGCTCGTCCATCAGCAGGATTTCCGGCTCGTTGATGAAGGTCTGGGCCAAGGCCACGCGCTTCCTCATGCCGCCCGAAAGCTGGTGGGGATAGTGATGCAGAAACTTGCCAAGGCCGACGCGGGCCAGCCAGTCTTTCGCCAGCTTTTCTGCTTCGGTTTTGGATTTGCCGCGAAACAGCGGGCCAGCCATGACATTGTCGATGACGTTCTTCCACGGAAACAGTGCATCCTTCTGGAAGGCAAAGCCGACGCGCGGGTCGATACCGTTGACCGGGCCGCCCATCAGCCGCACTTCACCAGCGCTGGGCTTGGCAAGGCCGGTGACGAGGTTGAGCGTGGTGGATTTGCCGCAGCCGGTCGGGCCGACGACGGCAACGAATTCGCCGCGCTCCACCGCCATGTTGAAATCTTTCAGCGCAGTCAGCGTCTTGCCGGTGGGGGAGACGAAACGGCGCGTCACATTGATGAGTTCGATAGCCGGGGTCCGGCTCTGATCTTTGGCCATGGGACATCCTTCCGACGAGCGTCAGGCCCGCAGAGTGTTGTTCGTTAAAGGAGAGGAGGGCCGCCCGACCGAAAAGGTAGGCGGCCAATCGTAATCAGAACTTGGCGTTCTTGACGAATTCGGTCGTATAGGTCTTGGACAGGTCGATCTTCTTGCCCTTGACGTTCTTGGAAAACTCCGAGAGTACGGCCAGAACCGTCGGCGGGCCATCTTCCGGCATTACGCCATCGGGGGTGAACATGCCTTTGCCCGCGTCGAGAGCCTTGATATAGCCCTCCTTGTCGCCAACGTAGAAATCCTTCGGCATCTTTTCAGCGATTTCAGCCGCAGAATGGGTGTTGATGAATTTCAGCGTCTTGACGAAGGCGTTGGCAAGCTTCTGCACCTCTTCCTTATGTTCCTTGACCCAGGCGGTTTCCATGTAGAGCGAGGCGGCCGGATAGGTGCCGCCCAGCGCTTCGCGGGTCTTGTCCACGGTGCGCAGATCGACCAGAATCGAGGCTTCGCCGGTCTTGACCATGCGCGAAATCGTTGGCTCGGTGGTCATGCCGCCCTGGATGCTGGCCTGCTGTATGGCGGCAATGAATGTGCCGCCCGCGCCAACCGGAATGGTCACGATCTCGCCTGGTTTCAAGCCGGCCTTGGAGGCCATGTAGAGGGTGAGGAAATTGGTGGACGAGCCAAGCCCGGTCACACCCAGCGTCTTGCCCTTGAAATCGGCAAAGCTCTTGATTTCCGGATTTTTGGTCGAAACTAGCTGGACTTCGCCCGGCGCCTGGCTGAACTGTACGACGGATTCAACGAACTTGCCCTTGGCTTGCAGATCGACGCAATGGTCGTAGAAGCCGACCACGCCGTGGACAGCGCCAGCCAGAAGCTGGTTTTCCGCATCGACGCCCGCTGCTTCGTTCAGCAGCTCGACATCAAGGCCTTCTTCCTTGAAATAGCCAAGGCTCTCGGTCAGTTTTGCGGGCAGGTAGATCTGCTTTTCAAAACCACCGACCATGATAGTGATCTTTTCGGCAGCCTGCGACAGGGCGGTGCTGGCCGTCAGGCTGGCGGCAGCGAGTGCGCACAGCGAAAGGGCGCGGAAAAATTGGCGTGTGGAACGCATGGATATTATCCTCCTCTGGGTCAATCTCCGTGGCGCGCTCCCCGGCGCGTCTCCTCCACGGGATGGTGGAGCGTTTGTAGCAGCGCTAGCTTTCAGTCAGCTTTCAGAGGGCGAAAAAATGAATGGACTCCTAACAGTGTTGAAATCTGGCCCACCCCCTTTACGCTTCGATGGCGGCCCGCCGCGTTCGGTCTTGCGCGCCTCTTTTTCGAGATCTCTTACGCACCATTCTTAATCGAGAAAATTATCAAGTGACTGGAAGACGCCCGCCGTTTTCCAAAGGCTCCTGTTGCCGACGACGTAGAGAGCTTCTTTGGCTCTTGTCGCTGCAACATTCAGCAAATTAGGACGACCACCGGCCCAACCACGCGCGCCGCGCTGCTGCGCATCTGGCGCTCCCAAAATGAAGAAGACGGCTTCCGCCTCTCGGCCTTGGACAGTGTGAACCGTGCCAATACGTTCGCGAACCCACTGATAGGGGCTGTCTACCCAGCCATCGAGTATGCCGCTTGTCCGCAATGCGTCCCGCATGCGATCCTGCACCACGACAAACGGCGTCACGACATAGAAATCGGGTGGGCATTTGTTATCCTTAAGCTGGCGCAAAACTGCCAGCAGCGCCGCGCCTTCCTGGGGGCACCATTTTTCCTGCCCGCGTCCTTCGACATCGATCCAGCGTGATGGACCGAGAACATTTCTAATGGCAGAGGATTTTGCGACCTTCGCCTGAACCATCAGGTTCTCGTAAGCGATGGAATTGGAAATGCTGAACATTGGCTCTGTGCAGCGGCGATGCACGAGCAGTGGAACACCAACGTCACGTGTTCCGAATTTCGTTTCGAACGTGCCGTAATATTCGGTGGCGCTGTCGGCCAATGTCTGGGTGGAGGCCCCTGGCGCATTATAGATCAGTGGATCGATGCCGAACTGGTGGCACATGGCTTCAGTCAACTGATCAGGCAAGACGACGACCGGCTCGATCTGGATGGGGTCGCCGACAACCATTGCCAGTTGCGTTCGCATCAATGCGCCGATCGCAGCTTGTGGCAAGGCCTGCCCTGCTTCGTCCACAAGCAGCCATCCGAAGGCTTCTGGCCCGATCTTTGCAAACATCCGAGAGACCGACGCGAAGGTCGTCGATATCACCGGCACCAGCAGGAACAAGGTGGACCACATATCCGGGATCAGCGCATCCTTTTCAGGGCTTCAGAGCGAGCGGGTGCCGAAGCCATCGAGCAGGACGTTAAGATTATGCCGGATGGGTTTGGCGGCGGCATCGATGAAGGCCTTATGAAGAGCCATCGCCGCCTCGAACACATCGTTGCGCAAATGCGCTGTCGTCGCATCCAGCCAAGGCGCGCTTTTCTGCTTTTCCGGATGACGCAGCTTAAAGAAATCGTCCGAGATAAATGTGCCGGGATAGTGTTGGCTAATGGCTTCTAAGGCACTCCGTTCGCGGTTCAGCGCTTCAGTCAATCCTGCGATTGAGGCTTCCATTTGCTTGAGTTCACTGTCGGCGCGCGCATGTTCGGAGCTCTTGACATTGGTATCAGCCGCCAGGCTTGAGAGCGTCGCTTGCTCGGACATGAAGCGTTGGGTGATGGTGCCGTGTGCTGCACGCCATGACCGATAGGTCTGGGTGCCGAAAAGACGGCTGAACAGTCCTGGGCGGTTTTTTGCGGATGCGTCGAAGTCTTTTTTCAACGCGTCTACGATTTTTCGCTGGGCATCTGATAGGGACACAGCGTGTCGAGCGCGTTCCGCCATCGCGGCAACGACTGGAATCATTGTGCTTATTTCAGCATGAAGGCTACCAATCTTTTCCAGCTTTAACGGGATAGAGCGTAGGAGATCGTGAGCCTTTTGCAAATCAGCCAATTTCGTTTTGGCGGATGCCGTTACTTTGCGGAAATGCTGGCGTGCCTTCTTCCAGCGTCGCAAAGCGTCTTCGTGGTCCTCTGGCGCGTTTTCGTTGACGATAATATGCGGAGGTCTTTGCTTTGTACCGGTTTCAGTCTTCTCTGTGATGAATTGGGGATTGCCGCTGGCCTGCTGCAAATATTTCTGCATGCCGACATCTTCGCCCCACCAGAAGGTTTGTCGGAAATCGCCTCTGTTCTTGCCGTTGCCGAGAACCGCAGCGACCGTTCCCCAGGTGTCGCGCTGCAACAGCGCGTCCGAGACGGTCTTGAAATACCGCAGACCATTGGCATCTGCCGCAATCGCCTCCATTGCAGGCAGTTCGGCGCTAACATTCTCCACGGCTTTGTTGTTGGAGGACGCAACGATCATCTCGTAGCCGGTGATTTTGCTATCAAGACGGTAGAGATGAATGAAGGCGTTTCCCTTTCTAATCTTTTGACCGGAATGGATGAACGCATTTTCTGGTTCGTCATAGGTGCAGAGAATTTCCGCCCGTTTGGTGACGAGAGCGGCGATGACATCGCGCAGGAGTGTGGTCTTGCCCGTGCCGGGTGGGCCGTTGACCGCCAGAATGCCATCCGTCTTCAGGTCATGTATGGCGAGATTAACGGCGCATTGCTGGAGAAGCGCCAACGGATGCCGACCATTGCCCGGCCACGATCCCAAGGGGAATTTTTTGGGTTCGAGAGCATCTGCTAGCGCCTCATTGTCCTTCATCAGGTTGTGGCGGCTGCGTGGTTTGATGACGCCCAGGTAGCGCTTGAGGTTTGGTGTCGCCTTGCCTGATGTTATGAGCGAACGGGCCATGGCCAGATCGTCGAGAAAGAAGGAGTTGAGCAGGATCGATTCCGGCGGGTCTTGCAGCTTGAAGAATTGATAGGATTTTATGGCAAAAGCCGGAGGTTTTGCAAATTGAGCTGACAGACCGATGGCCTGAACCAGCCAGTCATATGCAGTTTGGATCGTCTTTCTTGTCAGCGGTAATGTCTTGCCGTCTTCCCCTTTGACGACAACTTTATTGGTCAGACCTTCCACGAGCACCTGTTCCGCCTGCGACCATTGGGCAAGATCGCCAAGCCGCCCGCTCAGCGCTACCGGAATTCCCCATCCGAAACTGGAAACGGAAACGGCTTCGTTTTCTACAGGACGACCTTCCCGGTCCAACATGATCGTGGCCAGCGCGGCCTCTCCACGTGCCTGTGGGCGCTCAGCCCGGCTGTCGGTGTAGACCGAGAGCAGGGCTTTGACGGCAGCTTCCATGTCGACGCTGCCAAGCACGAGCTGATAATAGAGTTTTTGATTTGGGCGGCTCTTCTCACCACCGTTCTCCCAAGGGAGAACCTCCTTATTGATATCGCCAATGCGGTATCGATCGCCGCCGGTCAAATCTTCCGGTTTGCGGAAAGACGGCGGTGACAAGACCTCCATTGCTGTCCATGCTGACAGGACATTGTCGGCGTCGTTGGTGATAGGAGGCCGTTCGAGCGGCGGGCGGTTGGCGGATGGGGTGGCGCCTCTCGGCGCCTCTGACGTTCCAATCGGTGAGGCTATGGATGTTTCGACAGACGTCGGGGTAACTGGAGATGAACGAATCGGAGCAGTCTTGTCGTTTGCGACATCGGTCAGATGTGGTTTGGTGGTCACTCCTATAGCTTGCAATACGCGTTGTCGTAATTCGTTTGCCCGCTGGACTTTCCGTTCGGAGAGTTCCTCAAGCAACTGGTTCAGAAACTCTGCATCACCGCGCCGTTGATCGAATAGCTGCTCAAGTTCTACCACACCTTTTTGGATCAACGGTCTTTTGGTCATGTTCATAAAATCTCTGATTGATAGGACAGGACTTTATTTACGATCAAAGGTTGCGATAAACCTAAAATTCCTCTCTTTAACACGGAAAGAGTGTGTTAAATCTGCGGTTTCGACGCCATGCCCGCCACATAGGTTTCCACCACCACCCGGTCGTCGCCCAGCGTCTGCATCAGGAACAGTTCTTCGGTCAGCGAGGTCACAGCTTCCATTTTTAGCGCCATGGCCGGGGTGGCATGGGCATTGAGCACGACCAGATCGGCCTCGGTGCCGGGTTCTAGCGTGCCTATTTTGTCGGAGAGCGACAGGGCTTCGGCATTGCCGAGCGTCATATGGTAAAAACTGTCGAGCGGGTTCAGCCGCTCGCCCAGCAATTGCTGGATCTTGTAGGCCTCATCCAGGGTGCGCAGCATGGAATAGCTGGTGCCGCCGCCGATATCGGTGGCAAGGGCAACGCGCACCGGCTTGTCGCGGCGCTGTATGGCTTTCAGCGGAAACAGGCCGGAGCCGAGGAACAGGTTTGACGTTGGGCAATGCACCGCGACAGAGCCTGACTCTGCGAGAGCGTCGGCTTCACGCTCCGAAAGATGGATGGCGTGACCGAACAGGGTTTTACGCCCGAGCAGGCCGTAGCGGGCATAGATATCCGTATAGTCAGTTGACTCGGGGTAAAGGCTGGCGGTGAAATCGATTTCCTCGCGATTCTCAGAGAGATGCGTCTGGATATGCAGATCAGGGAATTCATGGGCCAGCGCCTGGGTCCGCTCCATCTGCTCCGGTGTCGAGGTGATGGCAAAGCGCGGGGTGATGGCGACGAGGTTGCGGCCGCGTCCGTGCCAGCTTTCAATCAGCTCCTTGGTCTCGTCATAGCCGCTCTGCGGCGTGTCCAACAGGCCTTGTGGCGCATTGCGGTCCATCATCACCTTGCCGGCGATCATCCGTGTGCCGCGACGGGCGCTTTCGGCAAAGAAGGCATCCGCCGAGGTTTTATGCACCGAGCAATAGGCAACCGCCGTCGTCGTGCCCTGGCGCAGGAACTCATCGAAGAAATGCGTGGCGATCCGTGCTGCATGCGCGGTTTCAACGAAGCGGCATTCCTCTGGGAAGGTATAGGTGTTCAGCCATTCCAGCAGGTTGGCGGCGTAGGAGCCGATCACCTGCATCTGCGGAAAATGCACATGGCAGTCGATAAAACCGGGCAGGATCAGATGCGGGCGGTGGTCAATCTCGATGGTCTGCGGGTCGGCCTCTGCCTTGACGCTGTCATAGGCGCCGGAGGCGAGGATCAGGCCGTTTTCCACCAGAACGGCGCCATCGCTTTCATAGAGGTAGCTGGCGGTATCGGTGATGTCGCGGGGCTGGCTGTGGAAGGAGAGCAGGCGTCCACGGATCAGGGTCTTTGTCATTACGGGCTTTTGCCTTTCACAGCACTTTCATACCAGGCGACCAGCAGGGCGCGTTCCTGAGGGGTGACCTCCGAAACATTGCCGGGCGGCATGGCGTGGCTTCGTCCGGCCTGGATATAGATCTCCCGGGCATGCGCCGCAATCTCGGCATCGGTTTCGAATTTGACGTTCTTGGGCGCAAATGTCAGCCCGTCCCAGACCGGTTCCGCCGCATGACACATGGAACAGCGCGCCTGGACGATATCGCGGGCGGTGCCGAAATGCGCGTCGGCCATGAACTGCTGCTGCATCGGAGAGAGTGCTGCATGCTCGCCAGTATCAGGCTTCTGCACGGTAGATAGCCACATGATGATGATAAAGATCACTGTGGTCAGCATCCAGGCCCAGATCGGACGGCCTTTGCGGGCATGGGTGGTGTTGAACCAGTGACGGATGGTGACGCCCATCAGGAAGACGAGAGCGGCGATAATCCAATTATAGGCGGTGGCGAAGGCCAGCGGATAATGGTTGGACAGCATGAAGAACACGACGGGAAGCGTCAGGTAATTGTTGTGCAGCGAGCGCTGCTTGGCAATCATGCCGTATTTCGGGTCGGGTTTACGCCCGGCAATCAGGTCGGCCACCACGATGCGCTGGTTGGGCATGATGATGAAGAACACATTGGCGGTCATGATCGTCGCGGTAAACGCGCCCAGATGCAGGAAGGCGGCACGCCCGGTAAACACCTGTGTATAGCCCCAGGCCATGGCGACCAGCAGGATATAGAGCAGGATCATCAGCCCCCAGGTATTCTTGCCGATCGGCGATTTGCACAACAGATCGTAACAGATCCAGCCAATGGCAAGCGAAGCCATCGACAGGCCGATGGCCTCCGGTTGACTGAGGTCGAGCACGCTGCGGTCGATCAGAAACAGATCGGCGCCGCCGTAATAGACCACGCAGAGCATGGCAAAGCCGGAGAGCCAGGTGGCATAGCTTTCCCATTTGAACCAGGTTAGATGCTGCGGCATCGAGGCGGGCGCCACCAGATATTTCTGCACATGGTAGAAGCCGCCGCCATGTACCTGCCATTCCTCGCCATAGACGCCCTCCGGCATGCCGGGGCGTTTGACGAGACCCAGATCCAGCGCGATGAAATAGAAGGAAGAGCCGATCCAGGCGATAGCAGTGACGACATGCAGCCAGCGGACCGCAAAAGCCAGCCATTCCCAGGCGATGGCGAATTCATACATGGTTGACCTCTTTGACTCTCCCGACCAGTGACATTGCAAAATACTGGCGGCCAAGGGAAGGGCACATTTTCGCAGATGCGCAAAAATATGTGCATGCGCATGTTTTAGGCAGATTAGGCGGGGATCAAGCGGTATGGACGCCGTTCAGTTCTAGGGGTGGCAGGCTTGCGATCAGCCATTGGTGAAAGGCTTTGACCTTCGGCACGGTCCGGCGCGATGGCGGGTAAACCAACCAATAGATCTGGTCATCGCCCAGCCGCAGGTCGAAAGGCTGGATCAGACGACCGGATGCGAGTTCTTCCTCGACATAGAACGGGCTAAGAATGGCGACGCCATGTCCGGCCATGGCTGCGCCGGCTTGAAGGTCGAGGGCACCCTGCGCGTCGAGGCCGATGGAGGTTGGCAGGGAGGATGCAATGCCCGCACTGTGAAACCAGTCCGCCCACCAAGTCTCGCAGCTGCTCACGCGCGGCAGTTTGAGCAGATCTGCGGGCTCGCGGATGCCACCAATGCTGTCGGCTAGCGCTGGACTGAGCATGGGGGCATAATCCAGTTTCAAAATCGGATGACAGATCAACCCGGGTACCGGCTCTTTGCCAATATGGATGCCGACATCGCCGCCGTCACGGGCAAAATCCCGCTGCTTCCCATCGCTCCGCAGCAGGCGCACGGCAATACCCGGATGCTGGAGTTGAAAACTGCCGAGATGGCGCGCCAGCCAATGGGAGGCGAAGGTTGGCGTGGAGTGAATTTCCAGAACTTCGCTTGCCTCATGCCGTGCCAGTGCCACGGCCTCGCGCAGCAGCTCGAAGCCTTCCCGCGTTTTCGGTAGCAGCCGTTCCCCGGCCTCGGTCAGGCTGATTTGCCTTGATGTCCGCAGAAACAGCAGCGCGCCGAGATTATCCTCCAGCAGCTTGATCTGATAGCTCACCGCCGTCTGCGTCATGCCCAGTTCTTCGGCGGCACGGGTAAAACCATTGTGGCGGGCAACGGCCTCGAACACCCGCAGGGCATTGATGGGGAACTGTTTCGACAATTTCATCGGATAAGCTCTCTTTATGGATGAGCATAGTAATCCGATTGGATTTCTGAGGCAACTGCCGCCACTATCCACATATCAAGCCGGGTGCTGTTGCTGAATTTATGCCTCTGCCCGCCCGGTCTCACACATCAATAGATTTTAGGGAGCGCGGAGCATTATGCCATCTGCGAAAGCATTGTCATGCCTCGTTGCGAAGCTTTTTAGCAGGATGATGAGCGGTCTTTCTGGTCCCAAACACCGTCGTCGAAGCCAAGACTTACCAGAGGATCTGAGGCAGGATGTCGGTCTTGATGATATGCTGCCTGAACAGGTCGCTGATACCGTCTGGTTGCCCGCCAGCAGGCTTAGGCATTTGCTGCAAGGCGCTCTTCGTTGATCAGGCCAGCGCCCTCCAGACCCGTGATCATCGGCCCTAGCCTATGGCGGTAATGGGCGGTCTTTTTATCGACGCCGCTATAGAGGCCCTGGCGGACCTGGGCGCTACTCAGCGTCATCACAGCCCTTTCAGCCTTGTGGAAGTCGAGGCAGTTCGCGTCCCAGGGCAGGCCGCAAAAGGCCAGCAGGCGGCGGGTTTCGGCTTCCTGGTCGAGCGTCAATTGTTCATAGCCAAGCTCTAGCACATCATCAGGAAATAGCGCCTGCCAATGGGCGCAGAGCCGCCGCTGGGCGGCGATATAGCGGGCGGTCTCAGCCTGATCATAGCTATATTGCATGCCGTCGCTTGGAAAATAGCTGGAATAAAGCGCAAAGCCGCTGGCCAGCGGATCGCGCTTCATGATGACGATCCTGGCGTCAGAAAACATCAGCTTGATAAAGCCGACCCAGAGGAAATTGACCGGCATCTTATCGACGACACGGGCGTTTCCGGCCTTTTCACGGACCGGGACGATATAGCGCCGGGCCGCATCGGCCAAGGCTTTGGGCGTCACGCTATCGGGGCCGCGCAATGTCTGGCGGTCTGGCTCGAAGAAAGCGTCGGTGATCGCATAGCTCAGCGTTTCCAACTCACCGGCGCCGTAGACATCGGCGTGGCTGGCAAGGATCTGCTCGGTCAGGCTGGTGCCGGAGCGCGGCAGGCCAACCACGAAGATCGGCCGTTCCGGCTGGAGATATCCCGCCTTGGCGATGCTGTCCTGCGTTGAGCGGACGAAATCGGCGGTGAACCGGGCTTGCAACGCCTGCATCAGGTCAAGATCCTGATCGATGGTATAGGCGGTAAACTGCCGCCGCCGTTCACGGTTGGCGTCTTCGAGATAGGTGAAGGCGTCGTCATATCGGCTGATATCGTTCAGCGCCTTGTAAAGCGCGAAGCCGAGTTTCAGCCGCCGAGCGGGCTCATCGGCCAGCGTTGCATGCAGGGCCTGCATGGCAGCGATATCTGGATCGTCTGGCCGGCTGCGGCTCAACATGCCCAGCAGCAAATAGCTATCGACATGGGTGGGATCGAGGTCCAGCACCTTGCGATAAGCCGCTTTTGCCTCATCCATCCTCCCGACGCCCTGCAACGCTTGGCCCAGATAAAAATGCGCGGTGAGATCGCCGGGATGGACGCTGACCGCCCGTTCCGCCAGCGCCAGACCCTGCTTGAAATCACCGGCAATCAGACTGCGGAAACTCTTGTCATTCAGCGCGACCAAATGGTTCGGGTCTTGGTGGAGGGTTAGATTGTAGGCCTCATTGGCTTCCAGATGGCGGCCCGCCTGTTTGAAGCAGTAGGCAAGGGCGCTGTAGAGCGCGGCAGTCGGACCGCCTGCTGCTATCGCGGCCTGATAATGGCTGATTGCGTCCGGCCAGCGCCCGTCGATCTGGGCCAGATCGGCAAGCCTGCTATGGGCGGAAGGGTCGGCATGGATCAATAGGACCGCCTGCAGAAGCTCCGTTGCCCCGGCATGGTCGTGAAGATGGATTGAAATCTCGGCCAGATTGCGTGCGGCCTTGCAGGCCATGTGTTGCAGATCCTCGGCCTTGCGGCGGTCGTCGGATGGCAGTTTGGCCAGATCGGCTGGCCTATACTGGCGCGCCATGGCCAGCAGCGGTTCCAGTTTTTGGCGCTGGGCCTGCAATTTTTCCAGGGCGCTCATCGTGTCCGTTCTCTCATGTCCATTCCGGACCTGAATGGCAGATCAGCCCTGCGTGAGGCTGTGGTTACAGCAGGCGGTTGACCAATTCGGCGGCGACCAGCGCGGCGATGACGGGCGGGCGCTTGTCCTTGATCGGGCTTGCGCCGATCGGCAGGATCAGCCGGTCCAGTATTGCCGAGTTGTCGCCCTCGCGTTCCAGCCAATGGGCGAAACTGGCGCGTTTGGTGGCAGAGCCGATCATGCCGATATATGCGAGATCATCGCGGGCCAAGGCTTCGCGGGCAATCAGGAAATCCAGCGCATGGTCATGGGTGACGATGACAGCAGCACCGCCGGGCGCGATTTGCGCCACATGGGCTTCCGGCATGGCCGTGCGGTCGAGCGGAATGCCGGTTGGCACCGCGCCATCAATTGCGTCGCGCGCATCGATCAACCGGGTGCGAAACGGCAGTGGTGCCAAGGCAGCGGCCAGCGCCAGCCCGACATGGCCAGCGCCAAAAATGAAGACCTGGGGGAATGCCTGCCACGCCTGCTGCGCCAAGGTCAGCAGCTCTTGCCGCCGCTGCTGTGTCAGGAGAGAAAGTGTCAGTTTCACCCAGCCGCCGCAGCATTGGCCGATGGCCGGGCCGAGCGGCACATCCATCTCTGCCTGATCTTCGCCAGCATCCAGCATGGCGCGGGCCTTTTCAATCGCCAGATATTCCAATTGTCCGCCGCCGATGGTGCCAAGCACCTGATGGCGTGCCACCACCATCAGCGCACCGGCCTCACGGGGGGTTGAGCCTTTGGCTTCAGTGACAGTCACCGCCACACAGTCAGCATGGCGCGACAGGAAGGCGGCAAGCACTGCGCCGGAAAGATCAGTCACGCGCGCTGTGCCTCCTTCAACCGCTCGACCGCCATCAAGACCCGCTCCGGCGTGGCTGGTGTATCGAGGCGCGGGCAGAACCGGTAATCGGCCACGCTTGCCACCGCCATGGAGATCGCCTCCAGCACCGAATTGGCCAGCATGAAGGGCGGTTCACCAACCGCCTTGGAACGGCCAATGGTGAGTTCGGTATTTTCCGCCCAGTCCGCCAGCTTGACGTTGAAGATTTTCGGCCGGTCGGAGGCCAGCGGGATCTTGTAGGTAGAGGGCGCGTGGGTGCGCAGCCGCCCTTTGCCGTCCCACCACAATTCCTCCGTCGTCAGCCAGCCCATGCCCTGCACGAAGCCGCCTTCGATCTGGCCGATATCGATGGCCGGATTGAGCGATTTGCCGACATCGTGGAGAATATCGGTGCGGTCGATAAGATATTCGCCGGTTAGGGTATCGATCGAGACTTCGGTGCAGGACGCGCCATAGGCATAATAATAGAACGGTGTGCCGCGTCCGGTTTCCCGGTTCCAATGGATTTTCGGTGTCTTGTAGAAACCGGCAGCCGAAAGCTGGACGCGGGCGAAATAGGCCTGGCGGATGAAATCGGGGAAAGCAATCTCTTCACCGCCAACCCTGACACGATTGGGCAGAAACACCACGTCAGCCTGCGACACGCCCCATTTTTCCGAAGCAAACGCCACCAACCGCTCCTTGATCTGGCGCACGGCATCATAAGCGGCCATGCCGTTCAGGTCAGAGCCGGAAGAGGCGGCGGTGGCCGAGGTATTCGGTACCTTGCCTGTTGTGGTGGCAGTGATCTTCACCTTGTCGATATCAACCTGGAAGCCATCGGCAATCACCTGGGCCACCTTGGTATAAAGGCCCTGGCCCATTTCGGTGCCGCCATGGTTGAGATGGATGGAGCCGTCCTGATAGACATGCACCAGCGCGCCCGCCTGATTGAAGGCGGTCATGGTGAAGGAAATGCCGAACTTGACCGGCGTGAGCGCAATGCCCTTTTTGATCACCGGGCTGGTCTTGTTGAAGTCGAGGATCGCGGCGCGCCGTGCCTGATAATCGCAGGCGGTTTCCAACTCCTCGACCACGCGGGCGATAATATTGTCGGTGACCTGCTGATGATAGGGCGTCAGGTCGCGGCCTGAACCCATCTCGCCGTAGAAATTAGCCTTGCGGACCTCCAGCGGGTCTTTGCCCAGGCTATAGGCGATTTCCTCGATCACCCGTTCTGCCCCCAGCATGCCCTGCGGCCCGCCGAAACCGCGATAGGCGGTGTTGGAGACCGTGTGGGTTTTCAGCGGTTGAGAGGTCAGCTTCACATGCGGGTAGAAATAGCTGCTATCGGCGTGAAACAGCGCCCGGTCGGTGACGGGGCCGGACAGGTCCGAGGAATAGCCGCAGCGGGCGGCGAAATTGGCTTCTATGGCGTGGATACGGCCATCGCCATCGAAGGCGACGTCGAAATCCATTTTAAAATCATGGCGTTTGCCGGTAACGCTCATGTCTTCGTCACGGTCCGGACGAAACTTCACAGCCCGGTTGAGCTTCTTGGCAGCCAATGCGGCCAGTGCGGCAAACTGATTGCCTTGGGTTTCCTTGCCACCGAAGCCGCCGCCCATGCGCCGCACATTGACGGTGATCGCATGCGAGGAAATATCCAGAACATGGCCGACGATATGCTGGATTTCCGACGGATGCTGGGTCGAGGACCAGACGGTGACATCATCGTCTTCGCCGGGAATGGCAAGCGCGATATGGCTTTCCAGATAGAAATGCTCCTGGCCGCCGATCCGCATCGCGCCTTGCAGCCGGTGTTCGGCCTTGTCCAGCTCAGTTTCTGGGGTGCCGCGCTTTAGCACCATGCCTGGGGTGACGAGCGGCGCGCCGTTTTCCAGTGCGGCATCGATATCTGTCCAGAAGGGCAGGTCGCGGTATTCGATTTTGGCCAGCCGTGCCGCCTTGCGGGCCGCGTCGCGGGTCTCGGCGATGACGGCAAAAACCGTCTGGCCGTGAAACTCCACCCTGTCGGTGGCAATCAACGGCTCGTCATGCCGCCCGCCGGAGGAGACGTCGTTGGTGCCGGGAATGTCGCTGGCCGTCAACACTGCGACGACGCCGGGATAGGCTTCGACGGCGGACAGATCGATGGAGAGAATGTCGGCATGGGCGCGATCCGCCATCCCGAGCGCGCCATGCAGCAGGCCAGCGGGTTCTGGAATATCGTCGATATATTCGGCACTTCCGGCTACATGCTTATGGGCTGAATCATGGCGCAGCGATTGATGCATCGGACCCTGGATGGCGGCAGTGGTGGTGAAGAGGGCCTTATCCATGGGGTTGGTTCCTTGCATCAGTGTTTGAAACCGCCGCTGTTTTTATTCGGTCACGTGGCTTCGCCCCCCTCATCCCCCTGCCGGGACCTTCTCCCCGCGGGGGAGAAGAGACGAGTGGTGATGCCTTGCTCCCAGTGAAATGCCGAATTCTAAACGGTTGCCATACGAACAAGGCGCTTGCAGTCTGCGTCTTCTCCCCAACGGGGAGAAGGTGGCGGCAGCCGGATGAGGGGGGCGAAGCCAAATGCCAGATGTTCATACCTATCAAACCCTCTCCACCGCAAACCGTTCCAATTCCTGCCTCTCGCCGGATGTTTCCAAAAAGAACCGCGTCAGCAGGTTCTTGGCCGTCAATTGCCGGTAATCGGCGCTGGCCCGCCAGTCGGTCAGCGGCTGGTAATCTTCATCGAAGGCGGGGCGGGCAGCCTCAATGCTCTCTCGGCTCCAGATCGTGCCAACAAGAGCCGCTTCCACGGCACGCGCCCGTTTCGGTGTTCCGGCCATGCCGCCAAAGGCGATGCGGATGCTGGCGACGCGGTCGCTCGCATCCTTCTCCAGATAAAAAGCACCGCAAAGCGCCGAGATATCCTCATCGCGGCGCTTGGAAATCTTGTAGACAGCAAAGTCGCTTCCGGCCTTGTGGGCGCTTACGAAAATGCTCTCGACAAATTCGCCTGGCTGGCGGTCTTGCTTGCCGTATTCAATGAAAAAATCTTCCAGCAGCAAGGTTCTCGTCCCGGAGGTGGACCGAAGTGTCACCGTCGCGCCAAGGGCAATCAGGGCCGGAGGCGTATCGCCAATCGGCGAACCATTGGCGATATTGCCGCCAATCGTGCCCATATTGCGCACCTGCTGGCCGCCGATCCGCTCGATCAACCGGCCAAAGGCGGGGATTTCAGTCCGTAGACAGTCAAAGGCGGCGCTGTAGCTGACACCTGCGCCAAGGGTGATGCCGGTCTCATCGACCGTGATTTCCTGCAAGGCTTCCAGATGGTTGATGAACACCACGGGGCTTAACGTCCGCATCTGCTTCGTCACCCACAGACCGACATCGGTTGCACCGGCAACAATCGTTGCCTTGGGGTGAGCCGCCAGCACATTGGCTAGCGCCTCGACGCTGTTGGGGACGATCAGGCTGCGGCCATCGTCGCCTTCCAGGGCGATGGTATCGGTGCTGGTCATGGCCTCCAGCGTGGCGATGATCTGCTCGCGTTCCCGTGCCAGAGGATCGAACAGCGCTGAGGGCCGGGTGAGGCCCATCTGCTCGGCGGCCTTGACGATGGGCTCATAGCCGGTGCAACGACAGAGATTGCCTTGCAAAGCCCGCTCGATTTCGGCCCGGCTGGGCGCTTCGCTGGTCAGCCACAAGCCGTAGAGCGACATGACGAAACCGGGGGTGCAGAACCCGCATTGCGAGCCATGGCAGTCGACCATGGCCTGCTGCACCGGATGCAAGGTGCCATCCTTGGCAGCCAGATGCTCGACCGTTACCACATGGCTGGCGTTGAGCGAGCCGATGAAGCGGATGCAGGCATTGACTGCCTCATAGCGCAACGCGCCCTTCACCAGCCGCCCGACCAATACCGTACAGGCCCCGCAATCGCCTTCCGCGCAGCCTTCCTTTGACCCGGTCAGCCGCTTTGCCAGACGCAGATAATCCAGCAGCGTGCCGGTCGGGTCGGCGCTATCAAGCGTCACGGGCTGGTCGTTGAGCAGAAAGCGGATGCGGTTGGTCATGATGGCCCTTTGAGCGATGCGTTGGAAAGTTTACTGCGCCGTCCAGCCGCCGTCGATGGATAGGCTGGTGCCGGTCACCTGTTTTGCCGCATCGCTGGCAAGATACAGCGTCATGGCGGCAATGTCCTCAACGGTGACGAATTCCTTGGTGGCCTGGAGATGCAGCATCACATCCTTGACCTCGCTTTCGGCAATGCCGCGCGCCTTGGCGGTGTCGGGAATCTGCTTTTCCACCAGCGGCGTCAGCACATAGCCGGGGCAGATGGCGTTGACGGTAATGCCGCTTTGCGCCACTTCCAGCGCCACCGACTTGGTCATGCCGAGAATGCCGTGCTTGGCGGTGACATAGGCGGATTTGAACGGCGAAGCGACCAGGCCATGGGCTGAGGCGATATTGATGATCCGCCCATATTTTTTCGCCTTCATCGCCGGGATGGCGGCGCGCATGGTGTGGAAGGCGCTGGACATGTTGATGGCGATGATCTGGTCCCATTTGTCTATGGGAAACTCCTCAACGGGGGCGACATGCTGAATGCCCGCATTGTTGACGAGAACATCGATGCCACCGAATTCGGCGATGGCGGTTTCCACCAGTTCGGCGATTTCCTTGGGCTTGGTCATGTCGGCGGGGTGGTAGAGCGCCTTGCCGCCGCCCGCTTCCAGCTCCTTGCGGATCGACTCGATTTCACCGAGCGGGCCGAAACCGTTGATCAACACATTGGCGCCTTCCGCCGCAAAGGCGCGGGCAATGCCAAGCCCGATGCCGCTGGTGGAACCGGTAATAACGACAGTCCTGGTCATGGCGTAACTCCCTGTGCGATGAATTTTTCTGGTTTGGCCGTGTAGCGAAGCGGTTGGTTGCGTCGCAGCAAGGTTAAACCTATGCCCAAACCCCTGTTCTATGCAATTGCCCTGTGTCATCACATAGCGATGAAAACCAACAACAGATGGGGATGAGGAAACAGAGGCTTTGTGCCTTCGTTTGTTTTTCATTTTCAGTTTTGACTTGGCGTAAAACTTTCGTATTTTGATTAAAGCGAAAGAAAGCGAAAACTCTGGGAGGAGTATCATGGGCGGTTTTGTGCTGGCGATTGACCAGGGAACGACGTCGAGCCGTGCCATCGTGTTTGATGGGGCGATGCGGATTGTCGGCACGGGTCAGAAGGAGTTTCCGCAGATCTTCCCGCAATCGGGTTGGGTGGAGCATGACCCGGAAGCCATCTGGGACAGTGTTATCCACTCTATCCACGATGCGCTGGCCCGCGCCCGGATCACGGCAGGTGACCTTGCCGCCATTGGTATTACCAACCAGCGGGAAACCGTTGTGGTCTGGGACAAAGACACCGGCAAGCCAATCCACAACGCCATCGTCTGGCAGGATCGCCGCACATCGGCGTTTTGCGAAACGCTGAAGCGCGACGGGCTGGAGGCAACATTTACCAATAAGACCGGCCTGCTGCTCGACCCGTATTTCTCCGGCACCAAACTGTCCTGGCTGCTCGACCATGTCGAGGGCGCCCGTGCCAGGGCAGCCGAGGGTGGCCTATGTTTCGGCACCGTTGATACCTATCTGATCTGGCAGCTGACGGACGGCAAAAGCTTCGTTACCGATGCCACCAATGCCTCGCGCACGCTGATTTTCAACATTGCCGACCATGGCTGGGACGAGGAATTGCTGGCGCTATTGAACATCCCCGCCGCCATGCTGCCTGAGGTGAAGGATTGCGCCGCCGATTTCGGCGTGACCGACAAGGCGGTATTCGGCGCGGCGGTACCGATCCTTGGCGTGGCGGGCGACCAGCAGGCGGCCACCATTGGACAGGCCTGTTTTGCGCCGGGCATGGTCAAATCCACCTATGGCACCGGCTGTTTCGCGCTGCTCAATACCGGCGCGGACCGGGTGGTGTCGAAAAGCCGGTTGCTGACCACCATTGCCTACCGGATGGATGGCAAGACCACCTATGCGCTGGAAGGCTCGATCTTCATTGCCGGTGCGGCCGTGCAATGGCTGCGGGATGGATTGAAAGTGATTGGTGATGCGGCGGAAACCGGACGGCTGGCGGCTGAAGCCGATCCCGGCCAGCCGGTCTATCTGGTGCCGGCCTTCACCGGTCTCGGTGCGCCCTGGTGGGACCCGGATGCACGCGGCGCGCTGTTCGGCCTGACCCGCAATACCGGACCGGCGGAACTGGCCCGCGCCGCGCTGGAAGCCGTGTGCTACCAGACTCGCGATCTCCTGGATGCCATGCACAAGGATTGGCAGAATGGCGAGGACGATATGGTGCTGCGCGTCGATGGCGGCATGGCGGCCTCCGACTGGACGATGCAGCGGCTGGCCGATCTGCTGGACGCGCCGGTCGATCGCCCGTCTGTTATTGAGACGACAGCACTCGGTGCTGCTTTCCTCGCGGCCAGCCGTGTCGGTCTGTGGCCCGGCATGGATGCTTTCGCCCGTGCCTGGGCGCGCGACCATCGGTTTGAGCCGGTCATGGATGCCGAGACCCGTACGGAAAAGCTCAGAGGCTGGCGGGATGCAGTCAGACGGACGCTGACGGCGGATTGAGAAAATGATTCAGGTTGGTTCCGCAATGAATCAAAAGTCTATGGAAAGACATTGATTTCTATAGGTATTTATTGAGGCTTTGGCCTGCGCCGAGGCTTGATCTTGCTTCAAACTCCCATTCATTGAACGCTGCGTTCTCATCCCAGGGTTTGCCAAGCGGCTCATTTGCACTTACCTGCCTGGCGAACAACTGAGGATGCGATCCATGGAACTTGGCCTTTATACCTTCGCTGATGTCGATCCCAATGCCCCCAACAAGGGGCTGGAGGCCAAGCGACGGGTGGATGATCTGCTGGAGGAAATCCGGCTGGCGGACGAGGTGGGGCTGGATGTCTTCGGTCTTGGCGAACACCATCGGCCCGATTACATGGCGTCATCGCCCGCCACCATTCTGGCCGCCGCTGCTGTGCAGACCAAAAATATTCGCCTGACCAGCGCGGTCTCGGTGCTGAGTTCCGATGATCCGGTGCGGGTGTTCCAGCAATTTGCCACCGTCGATCTTCTGTCCAATGGTCGGGTGGAGATGATGGCCGGGCGCGGCTCCTTCATCGAAAGCTTTCCGTTGTTCGGCTATGATCTTGATGATTATGATCTTTTGTTTGCCGAAAAGCTGCAATTGCTGATGGAGATCCGCGATAACGAGACCGTCACCTGGGAAGGCGAGACTCGTAAGCCGATCCAGGCCCGGGGCGTTTACCCCAGACCGTTGCAGGACCCGCTGCCGCTGTGGATCGCGGTGGGTGGTACGCCGCAATCGGTGGCCAGGGCTGGCTATCTCGGCCTGCCGCTGGCCATTGCCATCATCGGCGGCGAGCCGCGCCGCTTTGCGCCGCTGGTCGATCTTTACCGGCAGAGCGGGGCGAAGGCCGGGGTCGATCCGACCGCCTTGAAAACCTCGATCAATGTGCACGGCTTCATCCACGACACGACCCAATCGGCGGCTGACATTTTCTACGCACCACAGGCGCAGGTGATGGACCGGATCGGCCGCGAGCGCGGCTGGGGGCCGACCAACCGGGGCCAGTATGACGCGATGCGCGGTGCGCATGGGGCACTGTTCGTCGGTGACCCGGAGGCGGTGGCCGAAAAGATTGTCGCCCATCACGCTCTGTTCAAAAACGACCGCTTCCTGCTGCAAATGGCCATCGGCCCGATGCCGCACAAGGATATCATGCGCGGTATCGAGCTTTATGGCACCAAGGTTGCGCCATTGGTGCGGCAAGAGCTTGGCCATGACTTGACGCCGGTCGGGGCGGGGGCGTAAGCAGCGGCAAAATCCGCAAACGCTCATGAAAGTCCAACAATGATCATCTCCAGCGACGAGGAACTCCAGCACCTGAAGGAGATCGGCACTCTTTGCGCGCTGGCCGTGAAAACCATGGGTGCGGCGCTGGAGCCGGGGATTACCACCCGCGAACTGGACCTGATTGGCCGCAAGGTGCTGGAAGACAATGGCGCGCAATCGGCGCCGGAATTTTGCTATCAGTTTCCCGGTGCCACCTGCATCAGCGTCAATGAGGAAGTGGCCCACGGCATTCCGGGTGACCGGGTGATTGCCCGGGGCGATCTGGTCAATATCGATGTTTCCGGCGTCAAAAATGGGTTTTTCGGCGATACCGGCTCATCCTTCATCGTACCGCCGGGTAAGCCGAAGATCGAAAAATTGCTGCGTGATGGCAAGCGGGCGCTGTTTCTCGGCGTCACCCAGGTCAAGACCGGTGCGCCTTTTGCCAGTATCGGCAATGCCATCGGTGCCTTCGCCGCCAAGAACCGCTATACGCTGATTGCCAACCTTGCCAGCCACGGCATTGGCCGCGAATTGCATGAGGAGCCGCGCGAGCTTTCCACCTGGGCCGACCCGGACGAAACAAGAATCATGCAGGAAGGCCAGGTTTTCACCATCGAGCCTTTCCTGTCGCTGGGCGGTCAGTGGGCCGAGGATGGCGATGATCCCTGGACGCTCTACAGCGACCCGAAAGCGCCGACCGTGCAATTCGAGCATACGGTGGTGGCGACCCGCAATGGGCCGCTGATTTTGACGATGGTGGAGTGATACCAAAAGTCATTTCAATGACTTTTCGTCGTCCATTCAAATATGGTGTCAGCTTGCAAAGCTGACCGCAACGCCCTTTTTCTTGAAATAGGCCTGCATGATCTTGCGGCCCTGACGATTCGGCTGCGCAAGCTTTGCCGCCTCAAACACCGCTTCCTTGGCGCCTTCGCGTGCCATGGCGGCCTTGAGAGCGGCGATATGCACATCGATCTCCTCGTTATCGTTGTTGATCGAGGTGTAGATATTGTCGATGGCCTGTTGCAGGCTGAGGTCGCTCATAATGCACTCCTTGGAATTTTCTCCCTCCACTAGCGATTTTTGCGGTTTCAGCAAGCTTTAGCGATAAGAAACTGTCGACTTGAAGCACGACCGGGCATTTTTTAGGATGGCGGGGAACCCGGGAGTCCCTACTTCCTTTGATGGCTCAATCAGTATTTTTGGTTTGTTGGGCCAAAGCGGCAGTGCGATAAGCAGCCCATGATGCTCACGCCCCCCAGACATGCCAATCTCCCATTCACCGCTCTTGCCGGTGCGCTGGCCTTGGCTGCGGCCATGGGTTTTGGCCGGTTTTCCTTCACGCCCATTCTGCCGGGGATGATGACGGATCTTCATCTTCTGCCCGCCGATGCGGGCCTGATCGCAGCGGCGAATTTCCTTGGCTATCTATTCGGAGCCGTGCTTGCCGGCCAAGGCTGGGCGGCGGGGCGCGAAAGGTTGATTGCGTTGTCTTCGCTTTTGGCCACAAGCCTGCTTCTGGCCGCCATGGCGCTGACGCAGCATGTGGGAATGTTCATGCTCATTCGCTTTCTGGCGGGCGTGGCCAGTGCCTTCGCGATGATCTTCACCAGTTCCATCGTGCTTGCCTATATCAGTGCCCATGCCAGCCTTCATGGTGGTGAATATGCGCAATCCACCCATTTCGGCGGGGTAGGCCTGGGGATCGCCGCGTCGTCCCTGATGGTCTACGCATTGCCACACCTGTTTGGGCCGCACCTGTTTGGCACCTCCGCCTCCGCAGGGTGGCGGCTGGACTGGCTGGCCGGGGCGGGACTGACCTTTGTTGTCTTCCTTGTCGTCAGCCTGCTGTTGCCACGGGTGCGTAAAACTGAGGTGAGGGCCGAGCAGGAACCGCCGCTCTCCTGGGGCAGGCCCTTTCTTTTGTTGTTTGCCTCCTATGGCCTGTTCGGCTTCGGCTATGTGGTGACGGCTACGTTCATCGTCACCATGGCCCGCATTGCCAATGCGGGGCCGGTGGCGGAATTTCTGGCGTGGTTTCTGGCGGGCATCATGGCGGCGGCCTCGCTGTTTGTCTGGCGTCCCGTGCTGGATAGGCTTGGACTGGCGGGCGCCTACAGCCTTGCCCTGCTTCTGGCAGCCATTGGGGTTTTTGCCTCGGTTGTATTGGCGGGCATGGCTGCCCCGCTCATCGGAGCGGCACTTCTCGGCTTTACCTTCATGACGATCACGGCTTATGGCCTTCGCCTGGCCAGAGCCCTTGCGCCAGCCAGTCCCCGCAAGGCGCTGTCGATCATGACGGCCGCCTTCGGCGTCGGGCAGACGATCGGACCTCTGGTCGCCGGCTGGCTTGCCGCCATCAGCGGCAGCTTTGCGCTGCCAAGCCTTGTTGCGGGCGCTGTATTGCTTGTCAGCCTCATTCTGGCCGCAAGCCTGTGGAGAAAGACGGTCTGAAGACCTTTGCAGCGATTACAAATCGTTAAGGTGGTATTCCCACCATTGCTGCACTGCGGCTTCTGGCATAGTTTGCCGCGCTGCTGCATCGGACCGAAAGTTAAGAACCGGTTTTTGCACGGCGCTGTAAAGTCGGCCACGACCATATCTTCAGGAAAGCGAGACCCCGTGTTTCACTCATTCTTCCCCAAACCGAAATTGTTTTTTCCAACCGCTGTGCTGTGGGCGATGCTCGCCATCGCATTTTGGTATGGCGCGGGTGAACAACTTGGTACTCACTTGGGCTTTGCATCTCAGGCTCAAGGTGCCGAACCAACAGTAGGTGTTTCGATTTTCTGGGCGCCTGATTTTATTTGGTTTTACATCTACTTTGCTGCGGTTGTCGCTATTTTTGCCGGGGCTTGGGCAGTTGCATCGCCGCATCCATGGCAACGGTGGTCGGTGGTTGGCTCCGCAATCGTTCTTTTTACTGTCTATTTCCAGGTTCAAGTCAGCATTGCGATCAATACTTGGAACGGGCCGTTTGGTGATTTGATACAGGCAGCTGTATCAAAATCGCGCCCGGTCGCTGCAAGTGAATTTTATTCACAATTTATTGTTTTTCTTGAAATTGCTTTTCTTGCAGTGGCTGTTTCCGTTCTAACTCGGTTTTTCGTTAGTCATTATATCTTTCGCTGGCGCATCGCTATGACGGACTTTTACATGGCGAACTGGCCAAAGTTGCGTCACATCGAAGGTGCCTCACAGCGCGTTCAGGAAGATACGATGCGCTTTGCAACGACTGTCGAAAGTTTAGGTGTGAGCCTCATCAGCAGCGTTATGACGCTGATCGCGTTCACTCCGCTGCTAATACGGCTTTCGGAAAATGTTAAGGAATTGCCCCTGGTCGGAGCTATCCCTTATCCACTCGTCTTCGCTGCGGTTTTATGGTCTGCTTTCGGTACTGCTCTTCTTGCTTTGGTCGGTATTAAATTGCCGGGGCTTGAGTTTCGTAATCAACGTGTAGAAGCTGCGTATCGTAAAGAACTTGTATACGGTGAAGACCATGCGGACCGTGCAGAGTTGCAGACGATGAAGGGTCTGTTCGATGCAGTCCGGCGCAATTATTTTCGTTACTATTTCCATTATATTTATTTCAATGTCGCTCGGTATTTCTATTTGAATTTGGACACGATATTTTCTGTTGCGGTTCTCGTACCGTCATTTGTCGCAGGCACAATTACCCTTGGGTTGTTGAACCAGATATCGGGAGCATTCGGACAGGTTACGTCTTCCCTGCAATACCTTGCCAATTCCTGGACAACCATTGTTGAGCTTCTTTCTATTCAAAAGCGCTTGAAGGCATTTGAGGCTGCAATCCAGGATGAACCATTGCCGCAAATTGATCAGCGATATCTTGCGCGGCAAGACAGTGATTAAAAATCCTTAAGTGGGCAGTCTTTTTAAGAAGGCTGCCTTCCAATTCCCTAAAACGACGACCCGGCCGGATTTTTCCGGCCGTTCTGTTTTTCCAATATCGCCACGGCTTGCGAATAGCTTACGCAGGCGACATCGTCTCTGTGGCAGACGTCCGTCACCAGCCGCTCCATTGCCCGCCAATAGGCGCCGCCATTCATCAGCACGAAGTGGAAGCCGAACTGCACAGGTTTACGGTCGCCATTATACTGGGCCTCGAAGGCGGTTTTGAACGCCTGATAGGTGCGTTCCTCGTATTCGGCGCTTTTCGACGGGTTGTCGAAGCCCGCCGAATGGCGCACGAACATGTTGTAATCCATGCCGATGATCGGGCGGTTGTCCGGTCCTTCCGGGATCAGCGGCAGGCCAAAGCGGGTGAGAGTGCCGTCCTGTTCGGGCGCTTGTGGGCCTTTGGTGACGAGGCTGGCGTCATAGAGAAAACCAGCCTGTTTTTCGGCCTCCACCATGCCCTTGCTGGTCGACAGATACGGCGCGCGAAACCCCTTGATGCCGGTCTTGACGAAATCCTGCCAGCCCTCCGGCTCCTTGTCAGCCACGCCATTCTGTTTCCAAGCCCCGGCCATCACGGTCTTTGCAGTCGAAAATTCGCTCAGCCAGTCCGCCTTGCTCCAGTCCTTGCCGTCGAAATGGCCGCAGGCATGGCTGGAAATATCATGTCCGGCGAGATGCGCGGTCCAGATGTGCTGAAGCCTTGCCGCAGCATCGGATTCGTCGGGGGCAAAGCCGACATTGGACTTGCCGGGCTTCTGGCCTGGCGCCTGATAGGCTTTCGAGGCAGGCCCTCTGGCAATCAGCGTCGTGCACGAAAGAAAATAGGTGAAATGCGCATTGGCTCGGCTGGCGATATCGCCGCTGCGCTCCCAAAGCCTGTTATCGGCAGCACCATCGAAGGAAATCAGCAGCAATTGCTTCGGCTTTTGCGGCGCGTCAGCCGCGTTCTGGGCAATGGCGATGCCCGGCATGCAGAGCGCGGCTAGGATGGTTCGAAGCGATGAGGAGAAAAGCGGGCGAAACGGTGCCAAGCGAACAACCTTGTTGTGAACAGAGTATCGGACCGAAAAGTGGAAACAGGATTTCGGACGATACGACGCGAAAAAACCTAGAACGATTGCGCTGCTTGCCGGGCAAATGCGGCGAAGCTTTGATGGTCATGGCTGGATCGTTCGCCCAATCGTCTGGCGTTTACGGTCGTTCCCCCCAAATTATGCAGGCTGGTCAAGAGCAGGCCGACCGGCTATCTCTATGGTCTTTCATTCGCGGGGGATTTTTATGTCTGTCCTTATTCTTGGTCTGTTGTTTTTCACATTGGTGCATCTCACCCGGACGATTGCGCCGGGTTTTCGCGATTCCATGGTGGTCCGCCTCAGCCTGAACGGCTGGAAGTCGCTGTTTTCAGTCCTGTCCCTGCTGGGCATTGCCATTATTGCCTATGGCTACAGTATCGCGCCAATCGTCAATGTCTGGTTTCCGCCGGCTGGCATGACCCATCTGACATTGACCCTGATGGTTATTGCGATGATCTGTCTGGTGGCCAGCCTTCTCCCGGCTGGCCATATCGCTGCAAAAACCAAGCATCCCATGGTTCTCTCGGTGAAAATCTGGGCCCTGGCGCATTTGCTGTCGAATGGCGACCTGCGCTCGATCCTGCTGTTTGGCTGGTTGCTGGCCTGGGGCGTCGTCCTGCGGATTTCCTTGAAGCGCCGGGAGCGGGCAGGCCTGCTGGTACGCGCACCGTTCGTGTCGGCCAAATACGATATCTATGCCGTGGTCATCGGCCTGGTCGCTTACGTCGCTATCCTTCTCAAGCTGCATGAAGTGCTGATCGGCGTCTCACCATTGCCAATGTAATCGCGCTTTTTGATGGGGAGATGGGTGTTTTGCCCTTCTCCCCCTTACATCGGCGCAAAAATCGGGTAGAAGGCCCTGCATCTTGTTATGTATTCGACAGGCCCAGATATCCGGACAATGTAATGGCAAATCATAACGACAGCTTTATCCGCGAAGTCAATGACGAGCTTCGCTCCGAACAGATGCGCCGTTTCTGGCGGCGTCTGGGGCCAGTGTTCATTGGCATTGCCGTGCTGATCGTGGTGGGCACTGCCGGATACCGGCTTTATGATTATTACACAGACGACCGTGCCTCCAAGTCCGGTGACCGCTTTCTGGCGGCGACCAAGCTGGCGACAGATGGCAAGAATGATCAGGCGCTGAGCGATCTGCAAGCACTAGAAAAAGACGGGTTCGGCGCCTATCCGGTGCTGGCGAAGCTTCGAGCTGCCTCCCTCATGGCTGAAAAGGGCGATGCCAAAGCGGCGATCGATGCCTTTACCGCCATCGGCAAGGATAACAGCGTTCCGCAGGTTATCCGCGATGTCGCCCATATCCGCGCCGCCTGGTTGCTGATCGACAACGGCACCTATGAACAGGTGTCCGCCGAGGTTGAAGCGCTGGCGGTTCCTGGCCAGGGCCTGCGCCATTCCGCCCGTGAGGCGCTCGGTCTTGCCGCCTATAAGGCTGGCCAGATGGAACGCGCCCGCGAATGGTTCCAGCAGATCACCGAGGACAGCGAAGCACCGCGCAACGTGGCCAATCGCGCCCAGATCATGCTGGACAATATCGCTGCTGCCGGAAAGGCGTCCTGACACTTTCAACGGGCTGCTAAGCAACGCTGTTGCGCTGCTGCCCGACATGCTCTCACGCATCGGATCGAAAACCGCTTCACAGGTTTTGCTCCGATGCGCTACTGTTTTAAAGTCCGCTTGAAGACGGGCTGGATATAACCGGATACCAAATTATCATGAGCTTTACCGTCGCCATCGTCGGACGTCCCAATGTCGGCAAATCCACCTTGTTCAACCGCCTGGTTGGCAAAAAGCTGGCGCTTGTCGATGACACGCCGGGCGTGACCCGCGACCGGCGGCCCGGTGAGGCCAAGCTGGTGGACCTGCGCTTCCACATCGTTGACACTGCCGGTCTGGAAGAGGCTGGCGCTGACACGCTGGAAGGCCGGATGCGCGCCCAGACCGAAATCGCCATCGACGAGGCCGACCTGTCGCTGTTCGTGGTCGATGCGAAAATGGGCCTGACCCATGTGGACAAGGCGCTGGCCGACATGCTGCGCAAGCGCGGCAAGCCGGTGGTGCTGGTGGCCAACAAATCCGAAGCCCGTGGTTCGGATGGCGGCTTCTACGACGCCTTCACGCTTGGCCTTGGCGAACCGGTGCCGATTTCCGCTGAACACGGCCAGGGGATGATCGACCTGCGCGACGCCATTGTCGAGGCTATCGGCGTGGATCGTGCCTTTCCCGAAGACGATGATGACGTGGCCGAGACCGATATCGTCCTCAGGCCCACTGTCGAGGGTGAGGATGATGAGGAAGATCTGGCCTATGACGATACCAAGCCGCTGCGCGTCGCCATTGTCGGACGTCCGAATGCCGGAAAATCAACGCTGATCAATCGCTTCCTCGGTGAGGACCGGTTGCTGACCGGCCCGGAAGCCGGAATTACCCGCGATTCGATTTCGGTCGAATGGGATTGGCGTGGCCGCACCATCAAGATGTTCGACACGGCGGGCATGCGCCGCAAGGCGCGGGTGATCGAGAAGCTGGAAAAGCTGTCGGTGGCCGATACGTTGCGCGCCATCCGCTTTGCCGAAACCGTTGTCATCGTCTTTGATGCCACCATTCCGTTTGAAAAGCAGGATATCCAGATCGTCGATCTGGTGCTGCGCGAAGGCCGTGCTGCGGTTCTCGCCTTCAACAAATGGGATCTGGTGGAAGATCCGCAGGCGGTGCTTGCCGAGCTGCGTGAAAAGACCGAACGGTTGCTGCCGCAGGCACGTGGCATTCGCGCCGTGCCAATGGCGGGCCAGACTGGCTACGGTCTTGAAAAGCTGATGCAGTCGATCATCGACACCGACATGGTGTGGAACAAGCGGATCTCGACTGCCAAGCTCAATCGTTGGCTGGACAGTGTGCAGACCCAGCATCCGCCACCGGCGGTTTCCGGTCGCCGGTTGAAGCTGAAATACATGACCCAGGTCAAGGCCCGCCCGCCCGCCTTCATGATTTCCTGCACCAGACCCGATTCCGTGCCGGAAAGCTATATCCGCTATCTCACCAACGGCTTGCGCGCTGATTTCAACATGCCCGGCGTGCCGATCCGCATCCATCTGAAGGCGTCGGAAAACCCGTTCGAGAATAAGCGGAAACGGCGCTGATTCAACTTTCCAACGCCTGGTTGATCGGCTTTTTCCGCCGCATCAGCATCCGCCAGCGCCCCTGCGTTTTGGCCTCGATGACATTGTCGAGAAACTGGCGGGTGGCGGAGGCCCAGGAATAGGTTTCGGCCAAGGCTCTGGCATGGCTGCGGGAACAGGCGAGTGCTTCAAGGCAGGCGGTTTTCAGGTCGTCGTTGAGCGCACCAGCCTTGGGATCGGAGATGATGTCGATCGGTCCGGTGACCGGAAAGCCCGCGACGGGTACGCCGCAGGCCAGCGCTTCCAGGATCGTATTGCCAAACGTGTCGGTTTTCGAGGGGAAAACGAAAACATCGGCCTGCGCATAGGCGCTTGCCAGCTCGGCACCGAATTTGACGCCGGTAAACAGCACGTCTGGATAGCGTTCCGCCAGTTCGGCGCGGGCAGGGCCATCGCCCACCACCACTTTCGAGCCCGGCAGGTCGAGATCGAGAAAGGCCGGCAGGTTTTTCTCCACGGCGACCCGGCCAACTGTCATGAAGATCGGGCGGGGCAGGTCGAAAGGGTTTGCCTCAAGCGGCTGCGGGTGGAACAGTTCGGTGTCGATGCCCCGGCTCCAGAGCCGCAGATTGCCGATCTTGCGATCTTCCAGCTCTCGTTTCAGACTTTCGGTCGCCACCATGCACGCACCACCGGCGCGGTGAAACCAGCGCACATAGGCATAGAGCAGCGAAAGCGGCAATGGCAGCCGGGCCGCGACATATTCTGGAAATCGGGTGTGATAGCTGGTGGAGAAGGCGAGGCCCTGGCTCAGGCACCAGCGCCGCGCCAAGAGACCCAACGGCCCTTCGGTGGCGATATGGATCAGGTCCGGGCGGCTTTGCTTGATCGCGGCTGCAATCCGCCACGGGCTGGCCAGCGACAGGCGGATCTCGGGATAGGTGGGCATTGGCAGGCTGCGATAGTCCGCAGGCGTCACCATGGTGACGGTGACGCCCATCCTGGTCAGTTCGGCATTGGTGTTTTCAATGGAGCGCACTACGCCATTCACCTGCGGATGCCAGGCATCGGTCACGATCGTCAATCTCATCGCGCGTGCTCCTCGATCCGATGCGGTGCTTCACGGACAGGTGGGATAGTCCCGCTTGAAATGCTCCCCCGGCGAAACGAGAGCCTGCTATCGGGTGCCATTTCGCCGGGGAATCACGCAGAAGCCCCCGCCACTGTCCTTTGGCTTATGGGCCAGCATTGTAACAAAGGAATGAAGGTGGATTGATCGCCGGACTTGACCATCGCCACTGGTCATCGTGGCGCCAAACCCTATAGTCTTGGAGATACAGATTTTTTGAGCAGAGGATGGGCCATATGCCGACCAAGACCGATCGTGCCAGCAAGACCGCGGTGACAGCAGTGAGCGATTGGTGGCGCGGCGCGGTTATCTATCAGGTCTACCCACGCTCGTTTCAGGATACGACAGGCGATGGCATCGGTGATATCAAGGGCATAACCCAGCGCTTGCCCTATATCGCTTCACTTGGAGTCGATGCCATCTGGCTGTCGCCGTTCTTCACTTCGCCCATGGCAGACATGGGCTATGACGTCTCTGACTATTGCGATGTCGATCCGATGTTCGGCACGCTTACCGATTTCGATGATATGATGACCAAGGCGCATGATCTCGGCCTGAAAGTGATTATCGACCAGGTGATTTCCCATACATCCGACCAGCATCCCTGGTTCATTGAGAGCCGCGCCAGCCGCAACAATCCCAAGGCTGACTGGTATGTCTGGGCCAATGCCAAGCCGGATGGCACCGCACCGAGCAATTGGCTATCGGTGTTTGGCGGCCCGGCCTGGGAATGGGATGGGGTGCGCAAGCAATATTACATGCATAATTTCCTGGGCTCGCAGCCGGATCTGAATTTCCACAATCCGCATGTGCAGCAGGCGGTGCTGGACGCCACGCGTTTCTGGCTGGAGCGCGGCGTGGATGGTTTCCGGCTGGATACCGTGAACTATTATTTTCATGACAAGGAATTGCGCAACAACCCGCCACATGCGCCAGACAGCGGCGATGCCGGGCTCGATGCGCCGGATGTCAATCCCTACGGCATGCAGGAGCATCTGCACGACAAGACCCAGCCGGAAAATATCGGCTTCCTGCAAAAACTGCGGGCGCTGCTGGATGAATATCAAGACCGCGCCACGGTCGGCGAGGTTGGCGATGGCGCACGGTCGTTGAAAACCGTGGCCGCCTATACCAGCGGCGGCGACAAGCTGCATATGTGCTACACATTCGATCTGTTGGGGCCACATTTCACGCCGTCGCATATTCGAGACTGCGTCACCTCCTTCCAGTCCATGGTCAAAGACGGCTGGGTGTGCTGGGCCTTTTCCAACCATGATGTGATGCGCCATGTGTCGCGCTTTGCGCACGGGCCGGAAGAGATGCCGCAGGTGGCCAAGCTCGCCCTTAGTATTCTCGCCAGCCTGCGGGGGTCGATCTGCCTTTATCAGGGCGAGGAACTCGGCTTGCCGGAGGCGGATCTTGCCTTTGAGGACCTGCGCGATCCCTATGGCATTCGTTTCTGGCCGTCGTTCAAGGGCCGCGACGGATGCCGCACGCCGATGGTCTGGGAAAAAGCCACGGCGCAGGCCGGTTTTACCAGTGGCAAGCCATGGCTGCCGGTTCAGCCGGAGCAGCAGGCTCTGTCGGTGGATGCCCAGGACAAGGACAAAAGCTCGGTTCTCAACCATTACCGCAGCATGCTTGGCTTGCGCAAAGCCCATCCTGCCCTGCGCGATGGGTCCATGTCCTTCCTAGATATCAACGAGGATGTGCTGGCCTTCCTGCGCGGTGAGAACAGCGAAAGATTGCTGTTCGTCTTCAACATGCGGCGCGGACCGCAAGAGGTTCGCCTGCCGGAACACATGACGGTGAAGGAGATCATCGCATTGCCGGATGCCCGCAGTACGTTCGAAAAGGGCGTGATTACGCTGGATGCATTAGACGGTTTTTGCGCGCGGGTGTGACAGTCCGCTCGATAATCGCCGCTGGCCCGTCTGCAAATGGCAATTTCTGCGCTTGCCTGATGCATTCGCATTTTCGAACGAAAAACCGCTTCGCACTTTTTCTGAAATGCTTGTACTCACGTACATTAAGTACGCTCCGTTCCGGTTCTCGAAATCACCATTTTCGCCAGGCCAGCAGCAATTCTTGAACAGACTGTGAGGTCGTTATTGCATAATTCTTTAAACCGTAATCGGTTTAAAGAGAAAATTATGCAGCAGATATAAAGAGCTACAGCGAACCTTTGTTCGCCATATATGGCGAACAAAGGTTCGCTGTAGCTCTTTAATAATGATAGCGGCATTGCGCCACGATCAGCACTTGATCGCCATCCTGACCTTTCACCGCATAAACTAGCCGATGTTCCTGGCTGATGCGGCGTGACCAGAAGCCTTTGAACTGGCCTTTCAGTGGCTCTGGCTTGCCGATGCCTGAAAAGGGGTGGCGTTTGGTGTCCTTTAGCAGGGCATTGATCCGCTGCGCTGTTTTGGGATCGGTTTCCTGCCAGAAGCAGTAATCTTCCCAGCCTTCATCTGTAAAGGCGACCAGCATGGATCAGGCATCATCCAGATCAGGGAGATGGCGCGGGGCAAAGCGGCCTGCTTCTATCGCCTGTTTCGCCTTCAGCAGACGGCTGGCATTGGCGGGCGAGGAGAGGAGATGCAGAGTTTCCACCATGCTCTCATATTCTTCCTTGCTCATCAGCACGGCAGAGGGCTTGTCCCGGCGCACGATCTCTACCGCCGAGGCATCCTCGTTTACCTTGTCGAGCAGCCCGGCCAGTTCGGCCCGCGCTTTGGAAAAAAACACCGTGTCCATCAGGATCTCCCACTTGTACTGAATATAGTACAAGTCGAAGTTCGGTGCAATCACTCACCCAATCAGCATAAACTTATCGACATCCACCATGCCCTTGTCGGAAATCTTCAAGTGCGGGATGACCGGCAGCGGCAGGAAGGCGACCTGCAAAAACGGTTCCTGCAAAGTGGTGCCAAGCGCGTAAGCCGCCTGGCGCAGCTCATGCAGGGTGTCGCGCACGCTCTCAAATGGCTCAAGGCTCATCAGGCCCGCGACGGGCAGGGGGATTTCGCCGGTCACCTTGCCGTCTTCCACCACCACGAAGCCGCCCTTGATGTCGGAGAGGCGGTTGGCGGCCATGGTCATGTCGTCTTCGGAGACGCCGACCACGCAGATATTGTGGCTGTCATGGCCGACCGTGGAGGCGATGGCGCCCTTTTTCAGGCCGAACCCCTGCACAAAGCCATTGGCGTGGTTGCCGTTCTTGCCATGACGCTCGATGACGGCGACCTTGATGATGTCGCGGTCGAGATCGACACTGGTCTGGTTGCCGGAGGCGGGCAGGCGGTAGCGGCGATATTCGGTGATGATCTTGCCCGGCAATACGCCCATGACAGGCACTTCGCCATCACTGACCGGCACGGCAAAATCGGCTGACTTGACGATCCGGGCCTTGACGCTGTCGAGGCCAACCGGGGCTACCGGCTTGCGGGTGGCAAACAAAGCGTCGGTGACACGGCGACCAGCCGCAAACACCGTTTCAGCCTTGCAGTTTTCCAGACTGTCCACCACCACCAGATCGGCCCGCCAGCCGGGGGCGACCAGGCCGCGATCCCGCAGGCCAAAGGCGCGGGCCGCTGAGATGGAGGCGGCGCGGTAGATGGCCAGCGGCTCAACCCCATGGGCAATGGCGGTGCGGATCATATAATCCAGATGGCCTTGCTCGGCGATATCAAGCGGGTTGCGGTCATCGGTGCAGAGCGCCAGAAAGGGCGACAGCCGCTCGGTTATGATTGGCATCAGGGCGTGCAAATCCTTGGAAACCGAGCCTTCGCGCACCAGAATATGCATGCCCTTGCGGATCTTCTCCAGTGCTTCTTCCGCCGTGGTGCATTCATGTTCGGTGCGAATACCAGCGGAGAGATAGCCATTCAGGTCATTGCCACGCAGCAACGGCGCATGGCCATCGATATGGCCGCCCTGAAAGGCTTCCAGTTTGGCCATGCAGATCGGGTCCTTGTGGATGACCCCGGGGAAATTCATGAATTCGGCAAGGCCGATCACCTTCGGGTGTTCGCGGAAGGGCAAGAGCCGCTCGATGGGCAGGTCGGCACCCGAGGTTTCAAGATGGGTCGCAGGCACGCAGGAGGACAGCTGCACGCGGATATCCATTATGGTTTCCAGCGCCGATTCCAGGAAGAACTCGATGCCCTCAGTCCCCAGCACATTGGCGATCTCATGGGGATCGCAGATGACAGTCGTCACCCCGTAAGGCAGCACGCAGCGGTCGAATTCATGCGGCGTGACCAGCGAGCTTTCAATATGCAGATGGGTATCGATAAAGCCCGGCACGACGATCTTGCCGGATATGTCGATTTCCTCGCGGCCCTGGTAGGTTCCGCAGGTGCCGACAATGGTATCGCCGCAGATGGCGATATCGCTTTCCACCAGATCACCGGTGACGAGATCAAAAAACCGGCCGCCTTTCAGCACGATATCTGCGGTTTCGCGGCCGACGCCCTGGTCGATGCGGCGTTCCAATGGGCTCATGGATGTGGCTCCTTCGGTCTCAGGTCTGGATGAGCGACAAACGCCGCTCGAAAAAGCTTGGGCGTGGGCGATCCTTGCCCAGCAATGTCAGAATCTCTCTAGCACACTCTTCCGGCGTCTTGTCGGTTGTATCGACGACCAGATCATAGCGACCATGTTCATGCACAGCCATTTGCCAGCGTAGTACGGGCGCTGGCACCGGATCGTCCGTTGAGCCTTGCAAATAGTTTACGGTGCCATTGGAGGGGGAGGCGGTCCGGCGGACCATGATTGTCGTCAACGCGCAGCGGACACCGATGAACAGCACCGGCAGGCCAGCCAGCCGTCTGGCGCAATCATCCAGGATATGCAGTGGCCGTGAATAGGCCTCGTGATAGCCCGCATCGACAACCACATTGATTCCCAGGCGGCTATGGGCGGCAACCGTTTCATGCAGGGCGGCATATAGACGCTGCACGACTGCTTCTTTTTCGGGGTGCTCGCCGCCGGGCCGCAAGCCGATACCGGGCCTGTGTTGTTCGCTAATCGTGGCCATCTGTGCATCAACGCCAAGATTGACCCAGAGGCCCGGAAAGCTGTCCAGCACCACCTTTGCAATGCTGGACTTACCGGAGCGCGGCGCCCCGTTCAGGATCAAGATCTGTCCCGCAGACCCGATCTCCCGCTCTGCGTCCAGAGTCACGCCTCGACGGTCACGGTAAAGCCGTGGCGGGTGCTGTCGCCGGGGGCGAGTGTGGCGGTATAGGGCCGTTCCACCAGTTCGCTGCTTTTGCCATGGCGGGCGGCCATGCCGTGCCAGGGCTCAATGCAGATGAAGGGCGCGCCGGGTTTTTGCCAGAGCGCCAGATTGGGCAGGTTTTCAAAGCGGAAATGCAGGCTGGCCGCATTCTCGGCGCTATAGGTGAGGGCGGTCCCAGTCCCCTCGGGAAAGATCATCGCATCTTCCTCGAACTGGCTCTTGTCCAGCACCAGCCGCCCGGCATGGAAGGGCGAGGGGCGGGCTTCTTCGGCCAGCAGACCGCCGCCAAGCCGCAACAGGGCTGGCTCGGCGCCATTGTCTAGCGTGATCGTGTGTGGCTTGCCCTCTGCTCCTGGCAAGGGCCAGAGAAATGCCGGATGGAAGCCGAGTCCATAGGGCATGGGCGTGTCACCGCGATTGGTAACCGTGGCGGACACCGTTAGCGCCGCACCGTCTAGCCTATATTCCAGCACCAGCGAAAAATCGAAGGGATAGACCGCTTTGGTCTCATCATTGGCGGTCAGTTCATGGCGACAGACATCGGCTCCAGCCTCCAGCAGCGTAAACTCGCGGCGTCGGGCAATACCATGCTGGGCCATGGAATAGGGCTTGCCGTCGATCAGCAGCGTATCGTCCTTGGCCTTGCCGACAATCGGAAACAGAATGGGCGAACGCCCACCCCAATAGGCCGCATCGCCATGCCACAGCAGGGCCTTGCCGTCTTGCGTGCGAAGGGACTGCATCTCCGCGCCAAGCGAGGAGATCTGCACGGTAAGCTGGTCATTGCCGATCTCGGTCAGTGTGGGCATGGGCGTCTCTCTCTTCAGTGGGCGTGGTGCTGATTCCGGTTTTCTATAGGATGCTCTATGTAACGAAAATATGGAGAGAAATTTACCCGCTCTTCGTGGCACATAAACGGCAAAAGACGCGGATGATAACACCCGCGTCTAATGCTACAGCCGAATTACTCAGCCGCGGCGGTCTTCCCGCCTTCCCATTTGTACATGGAGAAGCTTTGTGAGGTGAGGTCGCCGGTTTCGCCATAGGTCAGCTTGCCGATGGCGGTCGGGATTGCATCACCGGATTTGATCGCAGCAGCGACCGCTCCCGCATCCTCGGCGCTGCCGACCTTTTCAATGCCAGCGGCAATGACCTGCACGGCGGCGTAGGCGTTGAGCGTGAAGGCTTCCGCCGGAATGCCCTTGGCGGTCAGCGAATCGGCTGCAACCTTGGAATCCGGGTTTTTCAGCGCGTCGGCGGCATTGGTGAACAGCGTGCCATTGGCGGCGTCACCGCCGACAGTGGTATATTCGCTATTGGAGAGGCCATCGCCCGCCACCACCACGGCTTTCAGCCCGGCATCCTGCATCTGGCGCACCAGCAAGCCGGCTTCCGGATGATAGCCACCAAAATACAGCACGTCGACATTGGCCGACTTCAACCGGGTGACGAGCGCGCTAAAATCCTTTTCGCCTGCCGTCAGCGAATCGTTGAACACTTCCTTGACGCCATCGGCATTGAGCGCGGCCTTGAAGGCATCCGCCAGACCCTTGCCATACTGGCCCTTGTCATTGAGGATAGCGATCTTCTTGTCCTTGAAATGGGCCAGCACATATTTGGCCGCCACATCGGCCTGCTGATCATCACGACCGCAGGTGCGCAGCACGGTTGGCAAGCCGCGCTTGGTAAGGCTTGGGGCCGTGGCGGTCGGGGTGACCATCACCGCGCCGTTTTCCGCCAGCACGTCGGAGGCCGGAACGGCGACGCCTGATGTCACCGGGCCAACCACGAAACGCACGCCTTCACCGACCAACTGGTTGGCGGCGGACACGCCTTGCTTCGGCTCGCCCGCATCGTCGGCAGTCTTCAGCACCAGCTTTTCGCCCTTGATGCCTCCCTTGGCATTGATATCGGCAATCGCCGTCTCCGTGCCGTTCTTGATCTGCGCGCCAATAGCCGCCAACGGTCCGGTCAGCGGCGCCATCAAACCAATGGTAATATCGGCATGGACTGCCGGGGCAGCGGCGAGAAGCGCGGCAAAGGCAGCGCTCACCAAAAGATGAAGTTTCATTGGTGTCTCCTTGGGTCGGCGCTCCGATCTATGCCGGTTTGCACGCCTTTCGGGTTGTTCTGTTTCGTTCCCCGCATTGACTGTGGATGTAGCGGAAAACCCTGACAACCGAAAGGCCGCCGATATGCGGCAACAGATCAATATGTCTCTTTGACCGGGGCCGGATAATGCAAAATTTCATCTCTCCGCCGCCGTTGGATGAGGCGCTATCACGGCAGTCTGAAATCCTTCACTTGAAGATTGTCCGTCCATGCTCGGTCTCCGAGCCAAACACGGTCCCTGTGGCGGCATCGACGAAATAAAATGTCGGCTGAACGAGAAAATACATCCAGTCCTTGTCTTCAGGGCAATCTTCGGACACGCCACTGATCACCCAGGTGTCGCGGTCCTCGATCATTCCTCGCTCTGCCGTCGTCAGGCTTTCCCGCAAAGGCCTGTGATGCCTTTGCGCCAGGAATTGGCGCACCGCCTCTCGGGCGTCGTCTTCCCCGAGCATCTTCGATCAAGCCATAGTATGGTCGGCGCTCGCGCCGGAGATCAACCGAACACCGTGCGTCCACGCTCGGTTTCAATGCCATATACGATGCCGCCGATGGCATCGACGAGATAGGCGACAGGCACCGACGGTGGCTGCATCCACTCTTCTTCCCCGGGGGGGACAGCGTCGTAGGCAGAGACCACGAATGTCGGGCGGCTCTTGATTTCGGAAAATGTCACCCGGACCGAGGTCTCGTCCCAAGGCGTGTATTTTCGGTGCGTCAAGAAACGCTCGGCGGCCTCGATCGCTTGCTGCTCAGTGATCATTGTGTGCTGCCCCGTAAAAGGCGTTGTATGTGGCACCGCCCACCGTGATCGGTCCGAGCAGAACACCTTTGGCTTCCTCCCCCATCTTGGCGACGGTGATGCCGTAATTGCCGTTCAGCGGGAACTGAATTGCCGAAAGTTCGCCTGGGCGCGCACCGCCAGTGCGGGCCAGTCCGTAGGCCTCGGCGGCGGCTTCCTCTATATAGCGCAGGATATAGGAGCGCTTGTAAGCGCCCATCTTCATATAAAGACCGGGACGACCGAGCAGGGAAAAGGCTTGCGTCAGCCGCTGATGGATACGCTCGTGATAGACCGTCTGGCGAACGGACCGGATAACCTCTGGAAAAGGTTTCGCTCCAGGAAAGAAGTCGCGGCCGATGGTCGCGACATTGTCCGGCCGGGTGCCGCCCTGTCCGGCGAATTTGCTGCGCGAGAACACCAGTTTTGCCTCGTAGATCCGCATTGGTCCGGCTTTAGGCATGGCTCGAGTGAACTGACTATAGCTTGGCATCGTGCCTTGGACGCTCTTGAACGTTCCTTTCGGCTTGCCCTTGAGCAGCAGCCCAAGCACGACATCTACGCCAAGAATGGTGATGGCATCCGCCAGATCCTTTGCCGCTTTGTCCAGATCTGCGGTGGTCTTGGCGGCCTGTGTGCCTACGGCGAAATCCAAAAGCTTTTCACCGCCTTGCATCGCTGCCGCTCCGATCATCAGCCAACCGGCGGCCAGAAGGATCACGTCGGCGATTTCGCCGACGCCGACAAAATGCGACCCAGCCCAGATCAGCACCACGCCCGCCATGATGGCAAGCGACGTGGGGGTGACAAGAGCCAGCAGCCGGTTGCCGATATCGGCGGGCAGCAGGGCGGCTGCCTTGCGCAAGACAGTTTCAAGCTTTGCTTGCAGCGATAAGCCGGAGACGGATGCAGCAGATGTGGTGATATCCATGCACAATTCCCCCCTATTTTCGAAAGCCTCGACAGGATATGTCTCTATTCCCGGCGGAGCGCTACAAAATATCGATCATGCCGCAATTAGATCATTTTAGGGAGAAGTTCGCAACGAGATTCCATTCGAAAGTGCCTGAAAATAAGGGCATGTGTCGCAAGTTGAAGTGACTGGATATCTTCTGAAAGCGACATATAGCAAGCGGATGAACTGCTTCAACACTTTGTTCAGAGGCGCGAACTTTTATTAAAAAAGGCGGCAGGAAACCCGCCGCCTTTATCGTCTCTAACGCGCAACTGTCCTCAAATATTGCTCATCAGTACCTTGCGCAGCTTGTCAAACAGCTGGTCAATCTCTGCCTTGGAGATGATCAGCGGCGGTGACAGCGCGATGATGTCGCCGGTGGTGCGGATCAGCAACCCGTCTTCGTAGGCCTTGAGGAAGGCGTTGAAGGCGCGTTTGGTGGGTTCACCATCGATGGGTTTCAGCTCCACGGCGCCGATCAGGCCGATATTTCTGATATCGATGACATTGGGGCAATCGGCCAGGCTGTGCAGCTGTTCTTCCCAATAGGGGGCAAGTTCGCTGGCGCGGGTCAGCAGGCCTTCGTCCCTGTAGGTATCGAGTGTGCCGAGCGCTGCGGCAGACGCAATCGGGTTGCCGGAATAGGTATAGCCGTGGAAGAACTCGATCATGTGTTCCGGGCCAGCCATGAACGCATCGTGGATTTCGGCGGTGACGAACACCGCGCCCATCGGGATGACGCCATTGGTGAGGCCCTTGGCGGTGACGATAATGTCCGGCGTGACGTCGAAATACTGGGCTGCAAACGGCGCGCCGAGACGGCCATAGCCGGTGATGACTTCATCGAAAATCAACAGGACGCCGTGTTTGGTGCAGATGTCGCGCAGCTTTTGCAGATAGCCCTTCGGCGGGATCAGCACGCCGGTGGAGCCTGCGACTGGCTCGACGATGACGGCAGCGACTGTGGAGGCGTCATGCAGGGTGACGATGCGCTCCAGCTCGGCTGCGAGATCACCGCCATGCTCCGGCTGCCCCTTGGTGAAGGCGTTCTTTTCCGGCAGATGGGTGTGGGGCATGTGGTCGACGCCGGTCAAAAGCGTGCCGAACATCTTGCGGTTGGAGACGATGCCGCCCACCGAAATGCCGCCGAAATTGACGCCGTGATAGCCGCGTTCGCGGCCGATCAGGCGGAAGCGCGAGCCATTGCCTTTGACCCGGTGATAGGCCAGCGCCACCTTCAGCGCGGTCTCGACCGATTCAGAACCGGAATTGGTGTAAAGCACATGCTCCATGCCAGCAGGGGCAATATCCACCAGGCGGTTGGCCAGTTCGAAGGCCTTGGGATGGCCGAGCTGGAAGGCCGGGGCATAGTCCAGCTCCCCCGCCTGCTGACGGATCGCTTCGGTGATCAGCGGGCGGCAATGGCCGGCATTGACGCACCATAGACCCGCCGTGCCATCCAGAACCTGACGGCCATCATGGGTGGTGTAATACATGTCCTTGGCGCCAACGAACAGGCGCGGCTCCTGCTTGTATTGGCGGTTGGCGGTAAACGGCATCCAGAAGGCGCGCAGGTCGTTTGGAATGTTGGTGCGATTGGACATGATGATCTCCATGGCCCTTTCCGCGGGCCGTGTCAGTGGTTTCGGTGCCATATCCGGTGGTTTGATCGGCTGCGGGATTAGCGTCTTCATAGAGTGAAGGTCATGCCGCAGTGACATGGACATATGGCGCTGTAACTGGCAAATCAGCCGTCCTGATAGGTCAGCCGCTCCGCATAAATTTACCGCGCGGTCAAAGTAGCAGCCGGCCTTGTGCCGTCAAGCGGCCAGAGGGCGGCTATCCTGAATAATCAGCAAAACCAGTGTTTCTTCTGATGCATAATGTCCTGATCAAACCAGAATTGGCATCAGGAGGAAATGGAGTTGAAACGCGATAACGGCGCAGCATTTTTCTGCATTTGATAAAACGCAAAATACGAAAGCATCACGGATTGCACGTTCAGCGGGCAAGGTCGGCGCAAGCTCGTCATGGGTATATGCCAGCATGATCAGATGCAGGATCGAAGGGCAGTTCGACAGCATCGATCGACCGGCGGCCACTGCTGCATAACTCTTTAAGTCTCATGGGATTTGAAGTGTGCAGGAGCAGGAATAGACGCTTTTATGAAGAGAGCGGGCTCCGAACTGCATTGGTGGTTCGGGGTCTGTTATCTTCTGGCCGGATAGGCTCGGTTATGTCGTTTGACGAGCGCCGAAAGTCGCTAATGGATTTTGAAATCTGAAATTTTATGAAGCAGATTGCCTGTTCAGCTTGCTGTCAGGAATAGCCATTAATGCAGATTCGCGCTGGCTGCTGTGCCGCTTACAACGGTTCAGGCGGGGATAGTCGAGGCGGCCGGTGTATTTTTCAACACCAAGCCGCCTTTATTTTAGGTCGAACTGTTATGTCAGCGTTATCATTCAAGCAGCGTTTCTGCTGCTTTCCTGATGGCAGAAAATATCCTCGAGCGTGCCGAGCACTTTCATGACGGCATCCGATGTGCTGGAATAATAGATGGTCTGGGCATCGCGGCGGGTCTTGACCAGCTTCTGGGCGCGAAGCTTGGAGAGGTGCTGCGACAGCGCCGACTGGCTCAAGCCAACCTGCGAGGCGAGAACGCCAACCGGCACCTCACCCTGAACCAGGCTGCACAGGATCATCAGTCGCTTAGGATTGGCCATGGCCGTGAGCAGGCCGGCAGCCGCATTCGAGTGATCAGACAAGTCATTGGCTTTCATCTCTCAATCTTCCTTTGAAGCGATTGGCCTGCACACATGGCAGGCCCTGGTTGTTGCGTCCCACAAAAAACCCTACGCCTAGAGTCTAGCAATATGAGGAGGATTGTATATGCCTAAATTTAAGGTATCGTTTCATCTTAATTAGATTGGAGTGAAGGGTGTGTGTCCAAAGACACAATTTCACGCTCAAATTCGCATCTAAACAGCCTTTTACCCCAAAAAAAGTCGATTCCGGACGCATCCAACCCGCAGATTGTGACTTTTCCCTTCGACTTTTGCCCCGTATGATAAGGGGGATTTTTTATGATTTTCAGAAGTCCATACCCTAAATCTTGTATGGTTTGATCCTCGGTTTTGCCGTCGGCAAATCTCAGTTCTGTTCGAATCAACAGATCGGCTCCATCAAGGACAAAGGCTTTTCCGAACCCGCCGTTTAAAGCGGCGCGTTGTGGCATGAGCTGAAAAAACAGAAAATCCGGAAAGTCGATATAGAGCTTTGCCTTGGGATGACGGGCCAGGAAGCGGCGGCGCATCGTCTGATGGATGTCGCTGTCGGGGTCCACCGGGCTTGCAAGGCATTGCACGCTGAGACGTGGATGGGCGAGCGGATCGCCCTTGCCGGGTTCGCCAGCCAGCAGCGATACGCGGGGATCGGCCAGCATGGCCCTGGTGTGAGCCGACAGGCGCGAGACCAAAACCGTCAGCGTTCCATCCGGCATGGTGCCCATCAGCACGCGGCTGACGAAAGGCCCGCCGGTTTGCGGATCGAGAACGCCCAAGGGAACATGGGTGGCGCTGCGCAACAGGGTTCGCGCTTGGCGCCGCGCCTCGTCATCGGTCGGACGGATGGGAGAGGGGCGGTCGATCATCGGGTTGTCTCATGGTTTATGGCTGGCGGTGGGGCAGGGCTCCGACCATACCGTAGCGTTCCGTCACGCGAAAGCGTCAAGGGCCGCCACTTACGGCATCACGGCTTTATAAAAACGCGATACCGTAAGCGGCGGCCCTTGGGTAAATGGTGTCGTTCTGCGCCTTCTCCGCACAACGTCGTGTGTTCAGCCTTTCTACGTCAGGTCTGGCGGTGCCGGGTCAGGGCCGAGACCACATCCTGCGCGCCGATCGCACCAATCACCGTGCCGTTCTCCACCACGCCGACCAGGCCTGGCTGGCGGGCCATGGCGTCAAGAATATCGATCAGCGGCGTTTCCGGCGCGGCGGTGGCGGTGACGCCGACACCCGGCGTGTGACTGGTGCCGGCGGTCATGACATCTCTCGCCGTCAGCATGCTGATCGGGTTCATGTTACGCACGAAATCGGCGACATATTGATCCGCCGGGTTCTGGACGATCTGCTGCGGTGTGCCGCATTGGATGATCCGACCGCTTTCCATTATGGCGATGCGGTTGCCGATCCGGAAGGCCTCATCCAGATCGTGGCTGACGAACAGGATGGTCTTTTTCAGCCGGTGCTGGAACTCCAGCAATTCATCCTGCAAGCGGGTGCGGATCAGAGGATCGAGCGCCGAGAACGGTTCGTCCATCAACAGGATCGGCGCGCCGGTGGCAAAGGCGCGGGCCAGACCAACCCGCTGCTGCATGCCGCCGGACAATTCGTCCACCTTGCGGTCGGCCCATTGCGTCAGGTTGACCAGTTCCAACTGCTCGGCAACGATTTTCCGGCGTTCCTTTTCGCCGACCCCGGCCAATTCCAGCCCGAAGCCGATATTGTCGGCAACGCTGCGCCAGGGTAAGAGGCCGAATTGCTGGAACACCATCGAGACGCTGTGCATGCGCAGGTCGCGCAATGCCTTGCGGCTGGCCTGGTAGGGATCGACGAAGCCATTGCGTGACTTGACCGACACCGAGCCGCGCACCACAGGCGCCAACCCGTTGACGGCCCGCAGCAGCGTCGATTTGCCGGAGCCGGACAAGCCCATCAGCACCAGGATTTCGCCTTCCTTCAAGGTCAGCGAGGCATTGGCCACGCCGAGGATCAGGCCGGTTTCCGTGTTGATCTCGTCGCGTGTCCGGCCCTGATCGACCAGGGCAAGCGCCTTTTGGGGCCGATCACCGAAGATGATGTCGACATTTCCGAAGATGACTGCATCGCTCATTGGTCATCTCCCGCCGATGGAATGCGGAACATCCGGTCCAGAATGATCGCCAGAATGACGATACAAAGGCCCGCTTCGAAACCTCTGGCAATATTGACGGTATTCAGCGCCCGCACCACCGGAACACCGAGACCGGCAGCGCCGACCAGGGCGGCAATCACCACCATGGAAAGCGACAGCATAATGGTCTGGGTCAGCCCCGCCATGATCTGTGGCAGCGCATAGGGCAATTCCACCTTGCGCAGCACCTGGGTGGGCGTGGCGCCGAAGGCAACGGCAGCTTCCACCAGGGAGGAAGGGGTGGAGACAATGCCGAGCCGGGTGAGGCGGATGGGTGAGGGGACGGCAAAGATCACCGTGGCGATCAGGCCGGGAACCATGCCGAGCCCGAACAGGATCAGCGCCGGGATGAGGTAGACGAAGGTCGGGATGGTTTGCATCAGGTCCAGGACCGGGCGCATCAGCGCGTAGATCCATGTCCGGCGCGCGGCCAGGATGCCGAGCGGCACGCCGATCACCATGCAGACGGCGGTGGAGGCCAGAACCAGGGCCAGCGTCTCGGTGGTTTCCTTGAAATAGCCCTGGTTGATGATCAGCGCGAGGCCGAGAAAGGTGAAGATCGCCACGAGAAGGGAGCGGCGTAGCAGCCAGGCGATAATGCTGATGGCAAGTGCCGTCACCAGCGGGTGGGGATATTGCAGCACGAACAGAACGCCATCGATACTGCTTGAAATGAGGTGGGAGAGCCAGTCGAAAAACCAGGCTCCATTGGCCGTCAGCCAGTCAACAACGACTTTGGCGGTGGGGCCGATGGGAATTTTGAAATCAGTCAGCCAATCCACTGAAACGCATCCTTTCGAGCATTTGCAGGAAATGCGTAAAAAAAGAGAATAAGGAATAGCGGTGCCAGGGCGCAATGTTTCGCCCCGGCGCTATCGTTCACAGTCTGTTCAAGAATTGCTGCTGGCCTGGCGAAAATGGTGATTTCGAGAACCGGAACGGAGCGTACTTAACGTACGTGAGTACCGGAAGCGCAGAAATTGCCATTTGCAGGCGGCCAGCGGCGATTATTGGATAGACTGCCAGTGGTGCTTACAAGCCAAGCTTGGTCTTGACCGCCGCCAGTCCGTCCTTGCCATCCTTGGTGGTGACGCCAGCCAACCAGGGCTCGATCACGGTTGGATTGGCCTTCAACCAGGTCTTGGCAGCCTTGTCGGCGTCTTCGCCATCATCGAGGATCTTGCCCATGATGGCATTTTCCATGTCGAGCGAAAACTTCATGTTGGTGAGCAGCTTGCCGACATTTGGACATTCCTTGGCATAGCCGCCGCGCGCCACCGTATAAACCGTCGCGCCACCGTAATTGGGGCCGAACACCGTGTCGTCGCCATCGGCGAGATAGGTGATCTGGTGGGCGGTGTTCATCGGATGTGGCGCCCAGGCCAGGAAGATCACTGGCTTGTTTTCCTTGTCGGCGCGGGTCACCTGGCTCAACATGCCTTGTTCGGAGCTTTCGACGACGTTGAAGCCCTTGAGGCCGAATTTGTCGCCGTCGATCAGCGACACGATCATGCCATTGCCTTCATTGCCCGGCTCGATCCCGTAGATCTTGCCATCAAGTTCGGCCTTGTGGGCGGCGACATCCTTGAAGCTCTTAATGCCGAGCTTGGCGCCAGCCGCATTAGTGGCCAGCGTGTATTTTGCGCCTTCAAGGTTGACGGCGACGCTGTCGATCGATTTGTCGTCGAGATATTGCTGGATGGCTTCCTTCTGGGCTGGCATCCAATTGCCGAGGAAGACGTCGATATCCTTGTTCTTCATGGAGGAATAGGTCACGGGTACGCCGAGCGTCTTGACGTCGGCCTTATAACCCAGTGCCTCCAGAACGGTGACGAAGGAGGCATTGGTGGAGGCCAAGTCCGTCCAGCCGACATCCGAGATGCGAACGGTGCCGCAACTGGCGGCTTCCGCCGCAAAGGCAGCCGGGCTGAATGCTGCGACGCATCCGGCCAAGGCCAGCGCGTATTTCGGCAGTGCAAATTTCAGTGTCTTGGCAATCGGCATATTATGCTCCTTTTTTAGTTCCCGGCATTATGAATACATAAACAGCCGAGGCAAGCCTGCGTGTTCGCGCCGGTCCATAGGGGGTATTTGCGACATTTTGTCATCCCGACCTGAAAATGTGCTGTATCGCCGCAAATCCGGGCTGCTCGGGTGCAGAGCAGGTAGGCATCCGTGTGGTTGATTTTTTTTATGACGAGGCGTTCCGGGGAAGGATTTTGTGGCACGGTCTTGTCCAACCCCTGTTCTGATCTCTTGTCGAAATCCCGACAGAAATCGTGGGATTTTCGATTTTGCGGGTTAAAACCGCCTCGTTTTTGTGCTGCATGGCGGCGCCAAGAGACGAACCGCAGGGAGCTGGTGCTGATGGCCAAGCTGTATTTCAATTATGCCGCCATGAATGCCGGTAAATCCACCATGCTGTTGCAGGCCTCCTACAATTATCAGGAGCGCGGTATGCGCACGGTGATTTTTGTCGCCGCACTGGATGATCGAGCCGGGCGTGGCCGGGTCGCTTCCCGCATTGGGCTGTCCAGCCCGGCGGAAACCTTTGAGCCGGGAACCGATCTGTTTGCCGTGGTTGAGGCCATGCATGCGCACGAGCCGATTGCATGCGTGTTTGTCGATGAGGCCAATTTTTTGAGCGAGCACCATGTCTGGCAATTGGCGCGGATTGCCGACCGCCTGCACATTCCGGTCATGGCCTATGGGTTGCGCACGGATTTTCAGGGTCAGCTGTTTCCCGCCTCCCGACTGCTGCTGGGTATTGCCGATGAATTGCGGGAAATCCGTACGATCTGCCATTGCGGCCGCAAGGCGACGATGAATGCCCGCTTCGATGCAAGCGGCCAGGTGATGCGTGAGGGTGAACAGATCGAAGTCGGGGGTAACGAAAAATACGTGTCCTTCTGCCGCCTGCATTGGGATGAACTGTTCAATGGTTGAAAATTGCCTTTTGGCAAATTCAGCGGGCTATTCTTGAAAATATCGTCCCTTGCAAAGCGAGACCGCTTAAAAACGCCGGTTTGTCGTTGTTATTGTTGATGGGCAGACATATCTGTTGAGCAGTGACCGGACGCCGTGCGTCCGCCGTTGCCATGACCACAGGACGGGAGACAGGGCAGATGCTGAATGCGCTAACGGGGTTTTTCCGAGGGCTCTGGGGAGCGCTTCGGCGCAGCGGTAATCTTCTCTATACGGCGGTGGCCTGGCCCTTCCGCGCCCGCCATAGCGAAGCGGGTAAGCGGGCCTATATTTTCCGCGGCTCCGTCGCCCTGATCGTCTTGGTGCTGATTGCGGCCTATGGGCAGTTTTTGTGGCGCACGCAGGTCTGGTATGGCTTTGATCCGGCCTTTGCCAAGGCCTATGGCTTTGCCGACCGAAAGGTTGCCGCCGGACAGCAGATTGCCGACAAGCCCGGCACCTGCCAGAATTCCGCTATCGTCACCACGGTTGCCGACCTGACGGATTCCAATGTCAACCAGAATGTCTGGGTGTCTTCGACACTGCTCTACAAGCTTGGCCTGTTCGGGATGAGCTGGGATGACACGCCGTTCTTCGACAACAAGGCCTCGTTTCAGCGCGGTATCAACCAGGTAGCGCGCCGGGTTGGCATCGTATTGGCCGACGATCTGGGCCGGGTGAGGGGCACGTCCGGTATCAATACCGATCTGCAGGATGCGCGTGGCAATATCCAGTTTAACGAAGGCACCTGGTATTTCGGCGCCAATCCTTTTGGCTTCAAGACGCCTACGCCAAGCTATTATCGCGCCGCAATCACCAGCTGGCGCGGTTTTAATTCAGATCTTGAGACCTGTAAGGCTGTGTTTGACGCCCGGGCTGACAATCTCGTCAAACTGCTCGATGGATTGGCCAGCGACCTCGGCAACACATCCGACATTCTGCGCCGCCGCTCGGAAGAGCATAATGGCGGCTGGTTCGACACGCGGGCCGACGACCGTTTCTGGTTCGCCTATGGCCAACTCTATGGACAATACGCCCTGTTTCAGGCGGCAAAGGCCGATTTCATCGACGTGGTGCGCGAACGCAATCTGACGGCGATCTGGGCGGAGCTGGAAAAGCAGTTCGAAGCTGCACTCAAGGTTCAGCCGATGATTGTCTCCAACGGCAGCGAGGACGGGTTGTTCATGCCGAACCACCTCTCGACCATGGGCTTCTACACGTTGCGTGTGCGCGCCAATATGGTGGAATTGCGAGCCGTCCTGCAACGCTGACGGTCAGTGGCCCGGCGGGCAGACCGCCGGGCCATGTCTTACAATTCGATGAAGCTTGCCGTGGGTTCCAGTTGAAACAACTCATGCAGCATGCCGCGATATTCGCCTGATCCTCCTTCCACGGGATGATAGAGGCCGACGGTACGAATATATTTCAAGGTACCGCTTGTGGTGATGATCCGGTGGATACTGTGGAAAACACCACGACTGGTGGCGGCGCGATAATAGCTGTCCATCACTTGGTCCACGTCCTGCGGGTGCATGCGGTCGCAGAGATCCTTTACATTCAATGGACCTTCAGCATGGTCTAGCTCGTAGAGTTTCGACACATGCGGCGTGCCATATAAATGGCCCTGATCTATATCCAGTCGCCAGAAGCCACAGATATTCATGGCCTGGGTGAGGTTGACGACATCACATTCTTGCAATCCAATTGAATGAAAATCTTGAAGCGGACAAGGCCGCGGTTTGTTCGAGCGCCAAGCCAAGTGAAAAGCCTCCCTTTTGGCTTGGCTGAAGCAAATGAATTATTGAATGAGCTTCAGCCTAATGGCCTTTGCTACCAATTGCGTCCGGTTGACGCAATCCAGCTTTTTCATAGCTGTTGTCATATACGCGTTTATGGTGTGGTCGGAGAGGCTGAGGATCTGGCCAATTTCCACTGAGGTTTTGCCCTGCGCCGTCCAGCGAAGCACTTCCAACTCGCGCACGGAGAGAACATCGACATTCATCAATTCCGTGCGGCGGAGGCGGTCATAGGTGTCGAAAACCGCCATTGCCAGCATGCCCAGTTCATTAACCTCGCATTGGGCAAGAGGCGAGCGGTCTCCATCGAACCGCATGAAATACAGCCGGGAATCAAGGGAGGGGAAAATGAAGACAACGCCGACGATCAGTTTGAACCGCAACATCAGGTCGCGCATGGCAGGCGGCCATTCCTCCGCCATGTCATTCGGTTCCCTGAATTTCATGTCCCAGGTTTGCGGCAGGATCGAGCCGGCAAATTTCTTGACCACCGGGCAGAATTTCACGAACTGGTGGCGGTCGAACTCATGGCCGAATTCCATCGGCAAGGTGGTTTCCATGACCAGCGGCATGAGATGCACATCGGTCGCACACGGTGCGATCAGGATACTGCCATGCGACAGGCCAAACGCCTGGGCAACATTGCGCAGGACATCCGTGCAATGCTCACGGCTTTCCATTGCGGTTATTTCTGTACTGAGCAGTGTCTGGCGCTCGGCGATCAACATGAGGGGCGACTGAATTTGAGGTAAGGGCGGTGTGTTTGGCGACGAAGCGGATATAGAGGGATTTTATATATTAGATCCTAGAGCTTTCGAAAGTTCTTATCGATTAATTTCAAAAAATGTCTTTCAAAACTCTGTGAACTCATTAGCAAAAAAATATATATTTTTGCTTTAATTGAAGAGGTTGTAACGATGCTTTTTGGTTGCATTTCTTTTAGTGCGCCACTTCCGCGTCTATGCAGTGGAAAATGCATCGAAGCGAGTATTAAATGAGCGCCGGTCCCCTTAAAAGTCAAGGTAATAACGTGTCCTGCGAAAATAAGCGCTTTCTGTTGAGCTTGCGGCGGTCAACGTCTGCGAGATTGCTCCTCCGTGAAATCCTACCTCGAAATGGGTTTTGTCATCTAGGGCTTTTATAGGGATTTAGGCTGTTCTTTTGTCCTTGGCAATTACTCCGTCCGAGGTGGGCCGTTTCATGGTTTCCCGAGGTTTTCCGCAGGCAGGAGAATTTTTGCATCGCGCTCTACCGGGCGCGCTGAATTATGCGGTAAGACGATGCGCAACGGAAGATGGCCTATCGTATTGCCTTTGCGATATTTTCCATGCTTTCGCGGCAAGGATGCGTGAGCGTCTTGAAGACTTGATGTAAAGGGTAGACGCGCGGCTACTGCATAACTCCTTAAATCGGAATCGATTTAAAGGGGAAATTATGCAGCAGATTTAAACTGTTACAGCGTTCTTTGTGTGTTTTATAAAATGCATGGCGCTGTAGCGCGAGCTGCCTGAAAGAAAAGTGCCGGAAACGGTGTAGAGACAGGGTTAACAGGCTGATGTCGGATATTGAAATTGCACGTGCAGCATCGAAGCTTGCGATCACGCAGATTGGCGAGCGTCTGGGAATCAACCCCGGTGATTTACAGCCCTATGGCCATGACAAGGCTAAGATCAGCGCTTCATTCCTGCATTCGTTGGCGGATCGCCAGGATGGCAAGCTCATCCTAGTGACGGCAATCAATCCGACACCAGCAGGCGAGGGCAAGACCACGACGACGGTCGGCCTTGTGGATGGGCTGAACCGTATCGGAGCGAAGGCCATGGTCTGCGTGCGTGAGCCGTCGCTCGGTCCCTGTTTCGGGGTCAAGGGCGGCGCTGCTGGCGGCGGGCGCGCTCAGGTCGTGCCGATGGAAGACATCAACCTGCATTTCACCGGCGATTTCCATGCCATCACCTCCGCGCATAATCTGCTGGCGGCGATGATCGACAACCATATTTACTGGGGCAATGAACAGGATCTGGATTTACGCCGTATCGCCTGGCGTCGGGTGGTGGACATGAACGATCGGGCGCTTCGCGAGATGGTTGGCGCTCTGGGCGGCGTGCGCAACGGCTTTCCGCGCGAAACCGGCTTTGACATCACTGTTGCCTCAGAAGTGATGGCCATCCTCTGTCTTGCCCGCGATCTGGCCGATCTCGAAGAACGTCTGGGCCAGATCGTCATCGGCTATCGGCGTGACAAGACGCCCGTGCATGCCCGCGACATCCATGCCCATCAAGCCATGACGGTTCTTCTGAAAGAAGCGATGCAGCCCAATCTGGTGCAGACGCTGGAAAACAATCCGGCGCTGGTGCATGGCGGCCCGTTTGCCAATATCGCCCATGGCTGCAATTCGGTGGTGGCGACGAGGGCAGCCTTGAAGCTTGCCGATTATGTGGTGACGGAAGCGGGCTTTGGGGCCGATCTGGGGGCTGAAAAATTCTTCGATATCAAATGCCGCAAGGCCGGTCTTCGCCCGGCGGCTGCTGTCATCGTTGCCACGGTGCGGGCGTTGAAGATGAATGGCGGTGTTGCCAAAACGGAGCTTGGCCACGAGGATGTGGCCGCACTCGTCCGGGGTGCTGTCAACCTTGGGCGGCATGTGGAAAATGTTAGGGGCTTTGGTGTGCCTGTCATTGTCGCCATCAACCATTTCCTCTCCGACACGCCAGCGGAAATCGCCGCGCTTCAGGATTATGCCGCCAGTATCGGCGTCGAAGCCGTGCTCTGCCGTCATTGGGCCGAGGGTGGTGCGGGCATTGAGGAACTGGCGAGGAAAGTGGCAGCCATTGCCGATAGCGGCATTGCCGATTTCCAGCCGCTTTACCCAGATGACTTGCCGCTGTTTGCCAAGATCGAGACGGTTGCCAAGCGGATTTACCGCGCGGGGAGTGTGACGGCGGACCGTGCTGTCATCGATCAGCTCGCCCAGTTCGAGGCTATGGGCTATGGCAACCTGCCGGTCTGCATCGCCAAGACCCAGTATTCCTTCTCGACCGATCCGTCGCTGCTGGGCGCTCCCGATGGCCACGAAGTGCATGTTCGCGACGTGCGGTTATCAGCTGGTGCCGGTTTTGTGGTGGCGATCACCGGCGATATCATGACCATGCCCGGCCTGCCGAGAAAGCCAGCAGCCGAAACCATCCGGCTCGATGATGATGGACTGGTCGAAGGCCTGTTCTAAAGAAGAGTGCTGCGTTGTTTTACATCAGTAAAGTGCAAAATATAACATGATTTATTTAATCATGTTTTTAATCTTGACATAAAAAATCATGTTTAATAAGTGTCCGAATTAAGGCGCGCATGTCTGCCGCGCCTTTGTTTCGGGGACGACCAATTGCGTGCGAAACCGGCTGCACTGCCCTGTAGCCGAGGGGTTTCGTGCGCCGTATTGAAAGTTTGCACCATGTCTTTTCGGGGAATTCGGCCTGTTCTGTTTGCCTGCACGGCACTTTGCTCCTTCACTGCGGCTGTGCCTGTCATCGCGCAGGAAGCGGCAAAAACGGCGGAAAACTCTGGCTCTAACAGCCAGACCGAACTTTCCACCATTACCGTCAAGGGCCAGAAGGTTGTAAAGGGTTCCGTGGAAGACACGCCGGTGGCGACCCATACCTCGGCTGAGCAGTTGCAGAAGAAGCAGATCGATGATGTCGATGACCTCGGCAATACGGTCGAGCCGAGCGTGACCTATGTGAAGAATTCCAAGAGCGTCAACATTCGCGGCCTTGAGGCCGACCGGGTACTGACCACGATTGACGGCATTCCCGTGCCCTATTTCTTCGATACGGTCTATAGCTATGGCGGCGGTGCCGACACCTATGATTTCAACTCGCTGTCGTCGGTGGATGTGCTGCACAGCGCCGATTCCAGCCGCGCCGGGTCCGGCGCGCTGGGTGGCGCGCTTCTTCTGCATACCTATGAGCCCGAGGATTTGATCGGCGACGGCAAGAGCTTTGGCGGTATCGTCAAGCTCGGCTATGACGGCTCGGACAGGTCGTTGACCGCCTCAGGAGCCATTGCCAAGAAATTTGGCAATACCTCGGTACTGTTCCAGTCTTCCTACAAATACGGCCATGAGACCGAGACGACGGGCGATGTCGGCGGCACGCGCGGAACCCGGACGGAAGCCGATCCGATGAGCTATAACGACCGCAATTTCCTGTTCAAGATCCGCCAGGAGCTGGAAGGCGGTCATACGATCGGCCTGACAGCGGAGCATTACGACTATAATTCCAAGAAGGATTACAAGTCCAATACCAGCTACGGCACGACCTATCGCGCTGGTGATTACGATTATATCCAGGACAAGGGCCGCGATCGGGTTTCGCTCGACTATGTCTATGATAGCACCTCTGCGGATAGCTGGATCGACAGCGCCTTCGCCACCCTTTACTGGCAGCGCGCGACCCGCGTGGAAGGCACATCCAGCTACCGTCTGACGGCTCCAATCGGCATTTACGACCGGTCCATGGAGAGCGAACAGCGCGACATCGGGTTGAACACCTATGCCAATTCCGATTTCAGCACCGGCGCGCTGAACCACAAGCTGACATTCGGCGCTGACATCCGCTTCAGCCAGAGCAGCTATTATCTCGCCGGTCAGGACACTTGCTCAGTCACTTACGTTTCAGGCTGCGCCTATTACCACACCAACCAGTCCTATTCGCCTGACGTGAATTCCTACAAGCTCGGCGCCTTTGTCGAGGACAAGATTTCGCTGGGCAACAGCCCCGTTTCGATCACGCCCGGCCTGCGCCTCGACTGGTACAAGGAAGACCCGCAGGAGACCGATAGCTATAAGGGAACCATGCCCGAGGGGCAGGACGGCGCTCACCTTTCGCCCAAGCTGCGCGCCGCCTGGCAGGCAACACCGGATGCCGAGCTTTACGCCCAGTTTTCCACGGCCTTCAAGTCGCCCAATGCCTACCAACTCTATGTGGATTATGACAATGCACCGCTCTATCGCTCGATCGGCAATCCTGATCTGAAGCCGGAAACCAGCTGGGGCTTTGATGTCGGCGCCAATCTCGGCAACGAGGATTTCGGTGGCCGTATCAGCGCCTTTACCACTCGCTACAAGAATTTCATCGACACCTCGGATATCATCCGCACCACGGGCTATGTGCTCGGCACCTACGAATATATCAACCGCGCCAATGTCCGCATCAGCGGTGTCGAGATCGAGGGCCACAAGATCTTTGCCAACGGCATCAACCTGCATGGCTCGATGTTCTATGCACGCGGCACGGATCTAGACACCGACGAATTGTTGAGCACGGTACCGCCGCTAAAAGCCATTGTCGGCGTCGGCTATGAACGGGAAACCTGGGGTACGGATGTGAGCCTCGTTGCTGCCGCTGCCGTCTCCGACAAATCCAGCGCCTCTACCAAGCCTGCGGGATACGGCGTCGTCAACCTGACGGGATGGTGGGAACCGGAACAGACCAAGGGCCTGCGCCTTCAGGCCGGTGTCTACAATCTGTTCGACAAGCAATATTACGACGCGCTTGAAGTGAAGGACGTCGCCAATGCCAATGCGCTCTATTCGGAGGCCGGGCGGTATTTCAAGATCGCCATTTCTCAGAAGTTCTGATGGTTGACCCCGGGATGTGGCTCAGGCCGGTCAATCCGGTTCTTGGCAGACCCTGAAATCGTTGCGGCGCTTGATGAGATCCAGATGCAAGTGGTCCTTGTGGGTCTCGTCGGCGCCGGGGGCGAGAACAGTGGTGAAGTAGAGGCAGGCCGAGGCATTGACCGTCCGCTGGAAGGCGCCGGGCAGGGTGGGCTCGCTGTCGGGTACGATCTTCATGGGAACGGCGCCCTTTTCGAATTCCAGTCCGGCGATGTCGATGGCATTGCCCTTGGCATGTTCAGACATTTTGCCGGTGCTCAGACTGTTGCGGTTTCGGCAGATATAGGTGGAAGCCTGGTCGACGCCCTTCAGCCTGCCCTTGTCGGGCAGGGCCTGTTCAGCAGCAGGCACGACCACGGTTTTCAGCCATTGTGACAGTTCCAAAGCCGCCGCACAGCGCAATGTCCCTTTTGGCTTCAGGCTGACGCCTGGCAGAATTTCCGTCACCTCCAGCGGCTTGTCGATGCCACAGCCATCGCCGTCATCGATCCGGGGCCGTTCGGTAAATTGCGCGCCTGCCGCTTTCAGGTCAGTGAGGCATTGATTATAGGCCTGCGGGTCCTCCGTCATGATTGGCGGCGGCGGAGGCGGAGCTGGAGCTGGTGTTGGGGCCGGTGCCGGCTCCGCCGATGGGGCTTGGGCAGGTGAGGCCGGGGTAGGGGCCGGGACAGGGGTTGGCGCGGCGGGCGATGGCGCCGGCACGGGAACGGTTTCCGGTGCCGGAACCGGGGCCGATGTATCGCCGGGCTTGCCGGCATCCTTTTTTGTGTCGGAGCCTTTAACGCCGGAGGACGTATCTGACGTGTCGGTTGCGGTTTTCGGTTTACTATCGGGGACGGGTCCCTGTTCGGGAAGGGCGTCTTTGGGAGGGAGAGACGCGCCGCTCAGGCATATCAGGCTTAAGGCCAGCAGCAGCGTTTTGCATTTCATTGAGCAGTCCCCCAAGGTTTGTCGCTGAAGGGAACGTTTGAGCCTGCAATTGGTTTCAGTGTCTTAAGCCCGATGCCGCATATGGTTGATTGCTACTGGACGATAGACTGCCTTGAATAGAGGTTTGGGTATAGCGGTGGAGTGTCACGTCCCGCAAAAGGTTCGCGCTACTCGCTCGTCCACTGTCGGCGGCACTCTGAGATCTGCGGTGGCTTCCGTCTCTTCAAATGGCCGTTCCAGTGCTTGCGTCAGCCGTTCAAAGAACGAATAATCGTCATAGACCGCAGCCGAGATCGCCTCTTCAATGCGGTGGTTGCGGGGAATGAGGGCAGGGTTGATGGTTTGCATTTCCGCTTCGATCATCTCTGCCGGGCGCTCCGATCCGAGCCTTGCGCGCCAGCGGATCAACCAGGCGATCAGCGCGTCGGTTTCCGGTATCAGATCCTGTGCTACGCCGCCCCTGGCAATCCTGCCAAGCTGGCGGAAGGTCAGGGTGAAATCCGCCTCATTTGTCTCCATCAAGCCAAGGAAATCGTTGATCAGCGCCAGATCGGCTTCATCAGTACCCGTCACGCCCAGCTTGGCGCGGAAAGCCGCGAGCCAATAGGTCTGAAAGACTTCTCCGAAGCGGGCCAGCGCCGCATTGGCGTCTTCCACGGCCTTATCCTCGCCGCCTTCAAACAGCGGCAGCAGGCATTCGGCCAGCCGCGCCATGTTCCATTGGCCAATGCCGGGCTGGTTGGCATAGGCATAGCGGCCGCGCTGGTCGATGGAGGAAAACACCTTTTTCGGATTATACTCATCCAGAAAAGCGCAGGGGCCGAAGTCGATGGTCTCGCCTGACACCGCAACATTGTCGGTATTCATCACCCCATGGATGAAGCCGATCGATAGCCAGCGGGCAATCAGTGCCGCCTGCCGGTCGGCAATGGCGTTCAGCAGCGCCAGATAGCGGTTGTCGGTGTCTTTGAGGATGGGATAATGCCGGTCGATGACGTGATCGGCCAATGCCTTCAGGCTGTTATTATCCTGGCGGGCAGCAAAGAACTGGAAGGTGCCGACGCGGATATGGCTGGCGGCAACCCGCGTCAACACAGCGCCGGGCAGCGCCACTTCGCGTCTGACCGGCTGGCCGGTCGCAACGGCGGCCAGCGCCCGTGTGGTGGGAAGGCCGAGCGCATGCATCGCTTCCGAGACGATATATTCGCGGATCACAGGGCCAAGCGCCGCTCGTCCGTCGCCATTGCGGGAAAAGGGTGTGGGGCCCGCGCCTTTCAGCTGGATATCGCGCCGCCGCCCATGACGATCCAGCACCTCGCCGAGCAGAATGGCGCGGCCATCGCCCAGTTGCGGCACGAAATTGCCGAATTGATGCCCGGCATAGGCCATGGCCAGCGGGCTAGCACCCTGAACGATACGGTTGCCGGAAAAGATCTCTGCTAGCGCAGCGTCATCCTTGCCCTGCATGTCTAGGCCCAGGTCCTGCGCAAGCGCATGGTTGAACCTGATCAGCTTCGGCTGCGCCACGGGTTGCGGCAGAACGGCGGCGTGAAACGGTTCCGGCAGACGGGCGTAGCTATTGTCAAAGGCAAACATCTGAGTTTCTCCGGGCAACGTTCATTCGTGTATATGTGGCGCAGCGGCATGGGAGTGCAAGGCAAGAGCTGTGACGAAGCCGCATCCCCGGCAAATTGCGCATGGACAATTGAAAATTGCTTACGTTACAGTCGTCGCTGACATAAAGAGGAAACCGGCGGGACCGAATCCCGGACGCCAGGTTGACCAAAAAGAGGGACTGTTGATGTTCAAACGTTTTTCATTCACCGCTGCCATTTTCGCCAGCGCCGCCGCACCGGCCTTCGCCCATCTGAACCCCGCCGAACACGGCTCGGTGCTTGCTGGGATTTCCCATCCCCTGACCGGACCTGACCATATCATGGCCATGGTCGCCGTCGGTCTCTGGGCGTCCCAGCAGGGCGGCAAGGCACTGTATGCTGTGCCCGCCGCTTTTGTCGGCACCATGGCGATTGGCTTTCTTTTGGCGCTGGCAGGCGTCCATCTTCCCTTCGTCGAGCCAGCCATTCTGGCCTCCGTCATGGGACTCGGTCTGCTGGTTGCAACTGCCGTGCGCATGCCTGCGGCTGGCGCATCCGCCGTCGTCGCTCTTTTCGCGCTGTTCCATGGCTATGCGCATGGCACCGAACTGGCTGGCGCCGGTGCGCTGGAATTCGGCCTCGGCTTCCTGATCGCCACCGCTGCGCTGCATGCGGTCGGTATTGGCCTTGGCGTCGGTCTCAACCGCTTCGGTCCGCGCGTCACCCGTCTGCTCGGTGTGGCCACGGCGCTTGGCGGCGCGGCCCTGATGCTCGGCTGATAGTCCAATCAAGGCAAGACCAGCAACGGTGGGAGAAATCCCGCCGTTTTTCGTCGTGGAACAGAACAGGTTACATATTTGTAATTCACAAGGGCTTGGAACAGCCATGATTGCCACCCTAGATCATGGTCAGTCATGTCATCGGAGATGAGATCCATGTCACCGGAAGAGCGCCAGTTACTGACCCAATTGTTTGACCGCGTGCGCCAGGCGTCTTCAACGCCGCGCGACCGCGAGGCGGAAAGCCTGATCGAAGGCGAATTGCGCAGCCAGCCCTATGCCACCTATTATCTGGCCCAGGCGGTGATTATTCAAGAAAAAGGCCTGGAGGCAGCGACCGCCAAGATCCGCGATCTCGAAGACCAGATCGCCCATTTGCAGGACGAACTGTCCCGTGGACCGGCCCAACCGCCCGCGCAGCAGCAAGGCGGTGGCTTCCTAGGCGGTATCAGCTCGATTTTTGGAGGCGGCAGCCAAGCGCCTGCTCCATCCCGTAATGCCGGGCCTTGGGGTGCCGCACCAGCGCAGAACCGCGGCTATGACGATTACAGCCGCAGCGCCCCGCCACAATCCGGCCCATGGGGCGCGCAAGCCCCAGCAGGTAGCCAATGGCAACAACCAGCCGCAGCACCAGCCGGCGGCGGCTTTCTGCGCGGCGCCCTGACCACGGCGGCAGGTGTTGCAGGTGGCGTGCTGGTGGCTGATGCGGTGCGCGATATCTTCACCACCCACGGCGGCGGCTTCGGCAATATGCTGGGCGCTGGGGGAATGGGCGGCGTGGCTCAAGCACCGGTCGAGGAAACCATCATCAACAACAATACCTACAACATCACCGAGAATGGCCGCGACGACACGCCCGCTCAAAGCGATGGCAGCGGCTTCCAGCAGGCCAGCCTCGACACTGACAATGACAGCTATGACAATAGCAGCTTCGACGACAGTGATTTCGGTGGCGATGACAGCATGAATGCGTGACCCAAGCGGTCATCAGGAGCCGCGCAAGGCAACGCGCGGCTTAAAAACAAACTGAACTGCACATTGGACCGAAAGGAACAATCGAGGTCAATTTTTTCCGATGAATGCTAACGCCCCAGTTGGTTCGAAGGTCCGAAAGTATCTATCCGTCGATGTTCCCTATCCGGATCGTGAGGCCGTGCCGTTAGGCTATAGTCGCTGCGGTAGGTTTTACCGAGATCCGAGACGATTTCAATTTCACACGACGCTGTGGTTGAACCCATGATTGAAACCCGGATGGTCGCGCCAGCCAACCACGTTCGGGGCATAGTATTCGCCGCCATCATGCGATGGATCGCCGTCCGATAATAGAGAGCGGACAATGTGAAATCGGCATTGTCAGGAACGACTGTCCCGCGCTCCAGATCAAATTCGATTTGGTGCTTGCCTAGACCATGGAGGAAGGCGACATATTGGCCCAAGGCCCAGTAACCATTGAGGTCATTATATCAGCTGGCGAAGGTTCGAAGAATGTCGTGGCCAATAGCCTTGAACTGCTTTCTCCTTGGCATATGCTGCTCACTCTGGCGTCAGATTCCACAAGGGATATCGGAAAAGATAACCGTAGACACGACGATAATTTTTTGGGCAAAGCACTATCTATTCGAGGTGGGAAGAGGTCAAATCTTCCCATCCCACTCACCCCCGCCCACGATAGGTCGGCACGCCTTGATCCGGCAACCAGACACCCGTCGGCGCTTCACCGGTCTGCCAGAACACATCAATGGGAATGCCGCCGCGTGGGTACCAATAGGCGCCGATCCTGAGCCATTTCGGGTCGAGCAGTTCCACCAACCGCTTGGCGATGTAGATCGAGCAATCCTCGTGGAAGGAGCCGTGGTTGCGGAACGAGGTCATGAACAGTTTCAGTGACTTGGATTCCACCAGGAAATCGCCCGGAATATAATCGATGACGATATGGGCGAAATCCGGCTGGCCGGTCATCGGGCAGAGCGAGGTGAATTCCGGCGCGGTGAAGCGTACGACATAATCGGTTCCGGCATTGGTATTGGGAACCCGTTCCAGCACCGCCGATTCAGGGCTGGTCGGCGCATCCACCTGGCGACCCAGTTGGGACAGGCCGGAAACATCGGTCTTGCTCATGCATGTTCTCCTTCAAATTTGACACGGACGCCATGGGCCTCTTCGCTTTCCGGCTCCACATGGATCGTCACCCGCGCGCCCGGCTGCACGGCTTGTACCGCCGCTTCCAGCCTGTCGCAAATCTCATGCGCCTCGCCCACCGGCATCACGGCTGGCACGACGAGGTCGAAGCCAACAAAGGTCGCGGCTCCAGCCCGGCGGGTGCGCAGATAATGCACTCCGAGCGAGCCACTGGCGTGATCGGCAATCGCCTTTTTGATGGCATCTTCTTCCGCTGGCTCGACCGCCTTGTCCATCAAGCCATCGACGGAGTGGCTGATCACTTTCCAGCCCTGATAGATGATGTTGCAGGCGACCAGAATAGCCAGCAGCGGATCGAGAATGGCATAACCGGTGATCACCACCAGAACAAGGCCGATCAGCACGCCCACCGATGTCACCACATCCGACATGATATGCTGGCCATCCGCCGTCAGGGCGGGGGAGCGGTTGGCCTTGCCGACCCGGATCAGGATTGTCGCCCAGACCGCATTGACGACACCGGCGGTAAAATTGATCGCCAGGCCAAGCGCCGGGGCATCCAGCATGGCTGGTGCTTCAAGGGCGGCCACCGCCTCCTTCATGATCAGCAGCGCGGCAATGACGATCAGCACGCCTTCGATAACAGCCGAGATATATTCGGCCTTGTGATGCCCATAGGGGTGGTCGTGGTCGGCAGGCTTCTGGGCATAGCCGATGACGAAATAGGCGATGAAAGCCGCCACCACATTGACGGTGGATTCCAACCCATCCGATAGCAACGCCACGGACCCCGTGACCCACCAGGCCAGGAGCTTCAGGCCCAGCACGCCGAAAGATAGCGGAATGCCCCAGAAGGCCAGACGCTTGACGATAGGATTATGCTCGGACATCACGCCCACTCCTGCATTTGCGAACCAGTTGCAAAATTCATGCCCTTAAGACGGCAAAACCGCCCAAGCCTGCAAAGGCTGGACGGTTTATGATGGGTCTCATATCCTTGATATCTGCTAATCTGTCAAACCCGAAGGATGGATAATCCAAAGCGGCGTTAATAAATAGTAGCAATCTCTAAATCAAATAGTCGCCTTAGGACCTGTCGTCAGGGTGCCAGACGGTTATGCCAGACCCCATTGACGACCGAGCCCCAGAGCGTCTCGTCATTACTCGACACGATCAGTTCTCCTTTGCCGAAACGAACGGCGACCGGGCAAAAAGCAGCGATTGCAATCGCCCGCTGCTGATCTGAGGTAATTTTCAGCCAAGATCGATTATTAACATGCAAGCGTCCTTGCCCGGCTTGGTCATAATCCACATCGGCGATGACGGACTGTGCCTTCCAGACGTCCAGGTAAAGCATTTCCCGTTTGCAGATCACGTCCGGCGACGCGCTATAGAGATCGTCGGCAGAGACCGGCAAAGTCATGCTCTGCAAATGAACTGCTGCAATAACAACCACCCAAGCCAGCTTCATAAGATCTCCAGATCTCGCGTTTGATAAAAAGCATCAGCCTCGCAAGATCGCCATATGGATGACATCGACAAATCGCCCATCAATCCGTACCGCATCGCGGGCAACACCTTCGCGGAGGAAGCCGACGCTTTCATAAAGGCGGATGGCGCGGTCGTTATCGGCGTGAGCATCGAGTTCCACCCGGTGCAGACCGATTTCCCATGATGCCGCAAGGGTGGTTTCAATCAGCCGTTTGCCGAGGCCAGCGCCCCTGTAGCCATCGATAATGCCCATGCCCAGCACGCCGCGATGGGCATGGATTTCTCGGTCGTGGCGACGAATGTCGCACCAGCCGACGACGCGCGCACCATCAAGTGCCACGAACTGCGGATTGTTGCCGTGCTTAAGGTCAGCCACGAAATCCCGCACACGCTCCAGTGGCGGCGCTTCCACCATGCTCAGATAGCGGCGCTCGCGCGCCACGGTGTCGAGAGCCTGATGAAAGCTCTCGACATTGCTCGCTTCTATTGGCTGAATGATTAGCGTACTCACGCCGCCTTCACCTTCGCCCGCTTGGCCAGCTTTTCCACCACATTCTCGATCATTCGCATCCCGGCATCGTTGCCGAGTGTCATGATCGATTCCGGGTGGAACTGCACGGCGGCAACCGGCTCCTTGGCGTGCTCGATACCCATGATCGTCCCATCCTCGCTTTCGGCGGTGATGATGAAATCCTTCGGCAGCATGGCCGGATCGGCATGGATTGAGTGGTAGCGCCCGACCGTGACTTCCTTGTTCAAGCCGGAAAACACGATGCCGGGTTCCAGCACGCGAATGCGCGACGGCTTGCCATGCATCGGCACATCCAGCTGCCGCAGCACGCCGCCATAGGCCTCCGTCAGCGCCTGGAGACCAAGGCACACGCCGAAGATCGGCAGATTGCGGTCACGCGCTTTCTTGATCGTCGCCGTGCAATCGAAATCCGATGGAGAACCCGGTCCAGGCGACAAAACGACGAGATCGGGGTTCAGGCGGTCAAACACCTCCTCCGGCACCGGGCTACGCACCGTGCTGACGGTGGCGCCGGTCTGGCGGAAATAATTGGCCAGCGTGTGGACGAATGAGTCCTCATGATCGACCAACAGGATTTTCACGCCATGGCCGACAGCCGCCACGCCGCGCTGGGCCTTGGCGTTATGGCCGGTCTTTGCGTCACGGATTGCAGCAATCATGGCCGATGCCTTCAATTCGGTTTCAGCTTCTTCTTCCTGCGGATCGCTGTCATTGAGCAGCGTCGCACCGGCCCGCACTTCGGCAATACCGTCCTTGATGCGCACTGTGCGCAGCGTCAGCCCGGTATTCATGTCGCCATTGAAGCCGACCATGCCGACCGCGCCGCCATACCAGGCGCGTGCGCTCTTCTCATGGGCTTCGACAAAACGCATCGCCCAGAGTTTTGGCGCGCCGGTAACAGTCACCGCCCAGGCATGGGAGAGGAAGCCATCGAAGGCATCCATATCGTCGCGCAACCGGCCCTCGATATGGTCCACCGTGTGGATCAGCCGGGAATACATTTCGATCTGGCGACGGCCAATCACCTTGACCGAACCCGGCTCGCAGACCCGGCTCTTGTCGTTGCGGTCGACATCCGAACACATGGTCAGTTCGGATTCGTCCTTTTTGGAATTCAACAGCTTGAGGATCTGCTCGCTATCGGCAATCGGATCGTCGCCGCGTTTGATCGTGCCAGAAATCGGGCAGGTCTCGATGCGCCGTCCGTTGACGCGCACGAACATTTCCGGCGAAGCGCCGACCAGATATTCCTGATTGCCGAGATTGATGAAGAAGGAATAGGGCGACGGGTTAATGTCCTTCAACCGCTTGGAAATATCCGAGGGCTTGCTGTCGCACCGTTCCATGAATTTCTGGCCGGGAACCACTTCGAACAGGTCGCCCTTGCGGAAGCTTTCCTTGGCCTTCACCACCAGTTCGGCAAATTCGCCGGGCCGGTGATCGCCGCGCGGCGGAATGGTATCGGTGTGACGGAAAGGCTCCGGCGCAATGGTCTCGGCCTTGCCCGCCGTGGTCATGCCATCCTTTTCGAAATCATAGCGGTCAATCCAGGCCTTGGCGGAATAGTGGTCAACCACCAGAATTTCATCGGGCAGGAACAGGACCATGTCGCGCTGATCGTCCGGCCGCTTCAGTTTCAGATCAATGGCATCAAACTGGAAGGCCAGATCATAGCCGAAAGCCCCGAACAGGCCGATGCTGCTATCGGCAGACGAATAGAACAGATCGGTAATGGCGCGCAGCACAGTAAATACCGTTGGTGCCTTGGAGCGCTCCTCCTCGGTAAACACCCGGTCGGGGGTCTTCACCGTCAGGTCCAGCCGCTCTGTGGTCAGCGTGCCCAGCACCAGTTCCGGCACGGTCTTCAGCTTTTCGGCGATCAGCGACAGCAGCACTTCGCCCCGGCCATTGTAAGCCTCGATCCATACGGCGCGGCCAAAGCTGGAAATGCCCAACGGCGGATCGACAATGGCCGTATCCCAGCGGGTATAGCGGCCCGGATATTCATAGTTGGAGGAAAACACCGCGCCGCGCCGCTCATCCAGCTTTTCGACATAGCTGGACACTGCATCGGCATAGGGTGTGGCACGACGCTGGCGCGTGACCGTAATCCCGCCCCGGGTTTGGTAGACATCGCTATTATCGTCGCGAATAATGGTTGCCATGGCGCTTCTTCCTCATCGTAAAGCCCGTCAGTGAGGGGCCATGAACACAAAAAAGCCGCCTCAGGAAATCCGGGCGGCTTTGGGTCAATCGTCTTTAGACATGACTGGTCAAGGCCGCGTTAGCGAACCCACCACCAAGCATTCATGGACAAAACGATCTTCATGGCGGAATTCATAACCCGGTCCGCCACGCCGCGCAAGAGTGATTTTCAGCCCCTCGATCATAGGGGATCACCGTGCAAATGCTCCGTGCGAAACCGTGTCTCCCAGCTTTGGTTGATCTCGTCCGCCAGCTTGGCAGCTCAAGCGCCATCATCCAAGAACACGTCGCCTGACCCTTCTGCAGCAGTCCCACCGCAATCAATCGCATCGCCAATTCGCCCGGCAGGCTGGCCATTGATGAAGACCGTCGGCGATCCTGCTGCCAAAGCCCGGCCATGGCTTGGTTCCGGGCAGGAGGAACAGGCATGCGCGCCATAGGCATCCCCAACCCGTACCGCGCCGCGACCGTTGATGAACACATTACCACTGGCCTCGATAGAGGGTGTCGGCGGGAAATGGCAGGCATGGCCGGAACCAATATCGCCGAGGCGTGTGATGGCGGGCATAATTTTGTCACTTTCCAGTTTATCAAGTTGAACTTACTCACGCACACGTCAGATATGGATTAACTATTAAGCATTTTTTATTTGGGGGTATCGAAATAATTCCTCATCTCTGCATTGTAGGTGGCAATACTAATGTTAGCTGCGCGATGAGCTCAATTCGTGAAAATTAAAATCGTGAGAATGATCGCAACCGTAATGACAAACAGTCCAAGATAGATTCTGCTGAGGGAACGCTTCCCCGTTGCACCATCGAATACATTGTAAAACGTAGCGAGTACGTCGAGAAATTCACTCAAGACGATATACGGAATTCGCATGCCATATTCGGTCAAACCTTTCATATTGGCCAATCCGTTCTACAACACAGATCAAAATGGATTGTGATTTTTGGCAAAATCGCGAATCGAGCCAGTATATTCGTCAAGCCTCTCCATAATGCCTTTGACGCTTTCACCGTTCTGGGAGACTGGTTTTTCCGGTGGCACCATGCGTATGCTTACGAACATGTTGAAATAGGCTGAATTCATCGGGTTATTGAGTTTGAGCTTGATCATAGCCGTTTCAGCCGCGCCTTTGGTCCTGAACTGGTAGGTTTTCCCGCTGTTATATGTTTCGCTCCAGTGGCCGTCACCGAAATAGACCTGCATGTCAATGATCTGGTCGAGCGGACCTCGGATGATTGAAATAATTTTGTTTGTCTTCATTACCTTGTTGACTGCACGCATCGCCGCACCTTGGTTCGGTTTCGTCTTGTCGGGTGCATATGTATTCATAGCACCCGGCACACCGTCACGGCTGGTCGATGGCAGGATTGTCAACTCTGAATGGCCGGCCTTGAACAGATCGAAATTGACTGTATTGAGTACAACGCCGTTGGTCTGCAGCACAACCTCTGAATTTGGTGCCACGATGCCTCGAAAACGCTGAGAAAAGCCTTGTTGATTGGAGTGCAGTACGGGCTGCGTCCGGCGCTGATTGGCAATGAACTCCTCAATCGGAGTCGGTCCGGCCGTCAGTACTTGGCCCCTATTGGCATAATATTGAGCCTCGCGTGCTTCTGCTTCACTCATTACGGTTGTTTCCATTGCTGGTTTGGTCACTAGGATCGCAATTTTGGTATCGCTCGCAAATGAACCGCGCTCTTAGTTTTAAAGCATTTTTAGCGGCGGGTAACGTTACGAGCGTAGCGTCATTGACGAAATAGAAGTTTGGGCGCAAATCCGTTGCTACACAGGTATTAGGCAAGCCGTAAAGGCAGGCTGCGGGCTTTGTCAGAGATGTTACATCAACTAAGGACTGTACAGTCTTGCCAATACAAGTTTGATCACCCTTACAACTATAATAGGCAATGTCGATCAACGGAAGAACGGCGTTGTCGTCCATCTTTGTTTTCGTATCACCATATTGCCTGAGATAGGCCGCAATAGCTTCCTTGCCTGTTTCCATATCGCCACGAGAAAGTCTCGCTTCAAGCAGCACATAGGATACGAGGTTGAGATCAAGCTCCTGGATAAACCTGTCAAACTCGGGCTTATGGAGTTTTGGGCAATTCGCTCTATCAAGATTGACGATGTATTTGTAGATTACGCCTGTTTCAAACAGCGGTTGCGGCGGATTCTTGAGAATTTCTGCACAATCTGCCGCCTTCGACACTGACGGCGTTCCACATCCAAAGGTAGCATAAAATATCAGGACCAGAGTACGAATCCTAGTCAATTTCATTACTCGTCCGATCATCAATTGATATCCACTCTGCCTGCCATGATTTCGATGGTTTTACCAACAATGCGGATGGTTCCATCATCCGAAAGTTCAATGTGAGACTCTCCGCAGGCGAGGATCAGCGTCTTGCCAGCATACACTTCCACATTCTCACCTCCGGCAAAGATCTTACTACCGTCGGCTTCCTCATGGGTTGTGCCATCAACCGAGATGGAGTAGTCGCCCTCCACGTCAATATGGGCATTTCGTCCTACCGTCACTCGCCAGTCAGTACCGGCGTTTAGGATCGAACTTCCCTGCACAAAGCTTACTGACGAAAACGGCTCGATACCACCAGCGACAGCCATTCCGGCAAGCTTGGTTGAGTTCAGCAGACTGACGAGATCAAATTCTCCCCAGGACGAGTCAGTTTTCATTGTCTTCGATATGAAATTGAGTCCAGCAGCTGGAGCCGTAACAGTACGGATGTCCATGAAGCCAACTTGCTCGATATTGAAGCCTCCCACCTGGGTTTCCTTGTTCTTATGAACAGTGGCGTTCTGATTCCCCTCAACAATTGTGTGATCGTTTGAGCCAACGATGAGGGCATTGTTGTCTTCCACTGCTGTGTACATATCCTTTTGAGCGTGCATGAAAATCTCTTCTCTGCCGGACTCGTCTTCGAATCTGAGTTCATTGAATCCTTTCCCCTTATGCGTCTTGGTCTTAAACGTGGACCTCGTCTTATTCGCCGGCAAATCATACGGCACTGGGTTGTTCGTATTCGGCACGACGCCCGTTACCAGCGGTCTGTCCGGGTCGCCGTCGATATAGGCGATCATGACTTCCATGCCGATGCGGGGGATGACCTGGGAGCCCCAGAGGCCGCCGGCCCAGCTTTGGGAGACGCGGATCCAGCAGGTGTCGGAGCCGTCTTTTTTGGCGCGTCTGTCCCAGGGGAACCAGGCTTTGATCCGGCCGTATTTGTCAGGATGAATTTCCTCCCCCGAGGGGCCTGCGACAATGGCCACCTGCGCGCCTTCGATGCGGGGGCGTTTGGTGGTGCGATGCGGGGTTAAGGGGATACGGGACGGTATGGCGTCGAATTCGTTGATATATTCCGGCTGATTTTCCGTGGTTTCATAGGAGCGATCCACCACCCAATGGGTGATCCGGGTAATCACATGCTCTTCGTATTTGTGTTCCGGGTGGGGTTCTTCATACGGGTTGAAGCGTCGTCCCGGTTCCAGCACACGCACGGTCGATTGGCCTTTGATCCGCTCGTGATCCGCCTGTGTCGCCTGAGCGCGCAATTTACCGACGCGCTCCATTTCGGTGTAATCTGCGGCGCGGGCGGGGTAGTTGTAAAGCTCGCGCTTGGCATTGCCCGATAACTCCACGAGAGAAGGGGTCTGCGAGCGTGGAATGAAGTTCGGCGTTTCAAAATTCCAGTCGGCATCGACGCGCTGGCCTGGGACATAACTGAAGCGCCTCATCCATTCGGTGATGTGGTTGCGGTCGGAAGAGCCTTGGGCGATCCGCACGGTGTCATCGCCTTCCGCGCTGGCCGATGCCTTTGACCAGGCAATCTGGTGGTCCGTTACTCTCAGGCGATGGATGCCCTTATCATGTTGAAACCAATAGAAGATTCCATCTTCTTCCAGGCGGCGAAGCAGGTAGTCGAGGTCACTTTCCTGCCATTGGACAGAATAGCCTTGCGCCGGGGGCTTGTTCTGTAGAAAGCCGATATCCGGCTGCGGCAGGCCATGTTCGGAAAACAGCGTTTCCAGCACCTGGATCGATGTCATATCCAGCCAGATCCGGCAATCGGAGCGGCGGGACAGCAGCCACATCTGCGGACGGATGGTGAGCGTGTAGGAGCGTAACCCGCGCGTGACCGGCGGGCCTTCCTCAAGATCGGTCACCAAGCCATTGAACGGGCGGCGTAGACCATCCTCGCCCAACTCGCCCTGGCGGATTTCCAGGGAAATGTCGACTAGCTTACCGATCAGCTCTTCCGGCTTGACCGCTTCACGCTTGGCGCGGACATGCAGAGTGATTTCGAACAGACGATTGACGCCCTCATCCACCTTCATCCGCTCCGGCAGCAATTGATCCTCACCCAGCGGAGAGGAGACCTTTAAAACGCGGCTGGCCTGAATGAAATCGGCAGTCAATATGTCGTCGAACATCGTAAGGCCCCCGGGATTGCGTCTTAAAATATCAAATGCAATATCGATGGCCCGCCCGAACTGTTTCAAACACGCCATCCCTATGGCGAAATTAGACTAGCTTTCCGAAAGGTCAAGGTTTTGGTTGTGTTGCCGGATATGTTTGTTTTTTCGGTTGCGAATGATCATTCGTGAACGGAAAGGGCGATGCAGAATTGCGCAAAGTCTAACCGGCCAGCACCTTGCCAGCGTTGATCTTGACGACGTCTTCGCCGACAAAAACGATGACATAGCCGCCGACCGCCTCGGCGTCGGCGGCCCAGCGGCGCAACGTGCTGATGTAGGGTTCGTGACGCCATACCTCTGGAAACGCCGGATCGACCAAGACCGTGATTTGCGGGCCTTGAGTGTAGACCATCATCTTTGCCTTGGCCGGTTCCCATTCCGGGCTGAGACTGGCGCTTGTCATCCACAGACAGAGAAAGTCTCGGCAGAGCTGCGGTCTGTCGGGGTAGATCGTGCAGCCTTTCTCGGCTGTGCAGTGGGTGCACCAGGTATTGGCGGGCTTTGCCAAGGCGTCGATATCCGGCAGACGGCAACAGAGCGTGCAGGTGCCGCACGTGCGAGCGGGCAGGGTTGCCGGGGCTGGGGACATGTCGAGGGGCATAGGGCGGTTTTTGCAGCTTTGAGATGGAAAACCTGCCGTAGCATAAGGCAAACGCCTACGCCATGCGCCTCACCCTTAAACGATTGTCCGGGTGAGGGGGGCATGACTTCGCTTATGCCGCTGCGTATTCGTGGCGCTTGCGGGCGATCGGGGCGGCTGGCGATTGATAGAGCTGGCCGAAGCGATTGGCGAGAAAGGCGTCGAGGCTGATTTCTTCCTGGCGCACGAAGCCGGATTGGGGCAATGCACCCTCAGCCAACAGGTCAAGCACGGCGCAAATGCCAGCGGCGGTGGTGATCTGGATGGCGCTCATTTTCTTAGTCGCTACAGTCCCGGCATAGACCTTGTTGGCATAGGTTTCCTGCATATAGCGGCCTTCGCGCCAGCCGCAAACGGTGACGAAAATCACCACCACATCCTGCATGGTGGCGGGCAGGGCGTTTTCAAATAGGTCCTTCAGCACATCGCGGCGGTTCTTCAGGTTAAAGTCGTTGAGCAGCGCCTTGATGATTGCCTGATGACCAGGGTAGCGGATGGTGCGGTAATTCATCGTCCGCACCCGGCCCTCCAGGGTTTTTGCCAGCGTGCCGAGACCACCTGACGTGTTGAAGGCTTCATATGTCACGCCATCAAGCGAAAATTCCTCACGCTCTTCCATGGCAGGCACGCTGATCATCCGGCCCTCGACAATGGCTTCACAGGGCTCGATATATTCGTTGATCAAGCCGTCCGTGCTCCAGGTGAGGTTATAGTTCAGCGCATTGGACGGGTATTGCGGCAGCGCGCCGACCCGCATTCGCACGCTGTCCAACGTCTCGAAGCGCTGTGCCAGATCATGGGCGACGATGGAAATGAAGCCGGGGGCAAGGCCGCCTTGGGGGATAAAGGCGGTGCGCGCACCCTCCGCCAGCGCCTCGACTTTTTTCGTCGTGGCCACGTCCTCGGTCAGGTCGAGATAATGGCAGCCACTGCGCGCCGCACTTTCGGCAATCGCGCCAGTCATGTGAAAAGGGGCGGCAGAGAGAACCGCGAACTGACCGTGAAGATGGGCATCCAAGGCGTTGCTATGGGTAATGTCGACCAAAGCCGTGGCGATACCGGGGTGAGTGGCAAGCTTTGCCAATTGCTCGGCGCTACGGTCGGCAACCGTTACCCGGTAATCGCCTGTCTCTGCCAAAAGATGGGCAATTGCCCCGCCAATCTTGCCCGCGCCAATGATGGAAATGTTTTTCATGATCGTTCCCCTGATGCTTTTGACGAGCCTTCAGTGTGGAGCCGATCCCTGTCGATTCACAGTGGCAAATTGAGCGTTTTCGCTTACAATAGTGGACGATTTGCCGAGAGGATTGAGCAGAATGCAGGTCTCCGATAAGGACCGTGAATTGCTGGCGCTGTTGGGCGAAAACGCCCGCATGCCGGTGGCCACGCTGGCGCGACGGCTTGGCCTATCGCGCACCACGGTGCAGGCGCGGCTGGAACGGCTGGAGCGGGAAGGGGTGATTACCGGTTACGGACTCCGTCTATCGGACGCCTATCAAAGCGGGCTGATCCGCGCCCATGTGATGATCACCATGGCGCCCAAGGCATTGACCAACGTTACGGCAGAGCTGGCCGCCATCCCGCAGGTCACGGCGCTGCATTCCGTCAACGGTCCTTACGACCTGATCGCCATGCTGGCAGCGCCCTCAATCCAGGAGCTGGACCGGCTGATTGACCGAATTGGGGAACTGTCGGGGGTGGAGCGGACGCTGTCGTCGATTATTCTATCGACGCGGATTGCGCGGTGATCGTCTTGTATGGTGATCATTTCCTATAGTGGTAGCGGCATTGCACAATATCCAGCCGCTGTTCCTGGCCAGACCCCGAAACGCAATAGACAAGCCGATGATCGCCAGCGATGCGCCTCGACCAGAAGCCTGCTAGATCGCCTTTCAGCGGCTCGGGCTTTCCAAGGCCGGTAAACGGTGTTCTCTTGGCGTTGCGGATCAGGTCGTTGATTTTCGAGACCATTTTCAGGTCGGTTTGGAGCCAGAATTCGTAATCGTCCCAGGCATTCTCGGTCCAGCCCAGCTTCATCGTTTAAGTATCCTGGCCGTCATCCGGCTCGGTTGGATCGCGGTCAGTGACCTTCCCTTGGCGCAGTTGTTCGATGCTGTCGCGCAGGCGTTCGGCGTTGGCCGGGTTGGACAGGAGATGCAAGGTTTCCTGCATGCTCTCATATTCTCCTTCAGCAATCACCACCACGGCCTCCTTGCCCTGGCGGGTCACCAGCAAGGGCGCGCGTGATTCCAGCACGCTGTCGAAATGATGGGCGAAATTCTGGCGGAATTCGGTGAAACGGACATTGGTCATGGTCTATGCCTCAATAATCTGTACGTATTTCTGTACATTAATTGTTGCATCGAAGTCAACTGGATTGCCGACATGCAAAGCCACCCGCAAGAGTTTTGCGGGTGGCTTTGGTTCTTTCGGGTTGCTGTGAAGTCGGCTTCCCTTACTTCGCCCTTGCGTCCAGTACCCGGTTGGCGGCCGAGACGATGGCTTCCAGCGAGGCGGTGACGATGTTCTGGTTGATACCGGAGCCGAACAGGCGGCCGCCGGGATGGTCCATTTCCACATAGGCGATGGCGGCAGCATTGGAGCCATGTTGCAGGGAGTGCTCGGAATAATCGCGCACGGAGATCTCAATGCCCAGATAGGTGGAGAGCGCGTTGACGAAGCCGTCAATCGGGCCATTGCCCTTGCCCTCGATGCGCTTCACCTCGCCGCCATCAGTGATTTCGGCAGCGACGATCCGCACGCCTTTGGTGGCCGTGTCGGGATAGGTGTGGTGATCGACGAATTTCAGCCGGGCATTGGGCTGGTCGATATAACGGCTGATAAAGCTGTCATAGATCCGCTTGGAGGGCAGTTCCACGCCTTCTTCATCGGTAATGCGCTGGATTTCCTCGCGGAACTCCACCTGCAGGTTGCGCGGCAGGTTGATGCCGTAATCCTGTTGCAAGATATAGGCGATGCCGCCCTTGCCGGACTGCGAGTTGATGCGGATGATCGCCTCATAGGAGCGACCGACATCCTGCGGATCGATGGGCAGATAGGGGACCTCCCAGACCGGGGAATTGGCCTTTTTCACCGCCTTCATCCCCTTGTTGATCGCATCCTGATGCGAGCCGGAAAAGGCGGTATACACCAGTTCGCCAACATAGGGATGGCGCTCCGGAATGGTCATTTCATTGGCATATTCATAGACATCCTTGATGCGCTCGATCTGCGAGCAGTCCAGCTCGGGATCGATGCCCTGGGTGTACATGTTCAATGCCAGCGTCACCACATCGACATTGCCGGTGCGTTCGCCATTGCCAAACAGCGTACCTTCCACCCGGTCGGCGCCTGCCATCAGCGCCAATTCGGTGGCGGCGATGCCGGTGCCGCGGTCGTTGTGGGGATGCAGCGAGATGATGACGTTTTCGCGGTTGTCGATATTGCGGCACATCCATTCGATCTGGTCGGCATAGATGTTCGGCGTCGCCATTTCCACAGTCGAGGGCAGGTTGAGGATCAGCTTGTTGTCGGCGGTCGGCTTGATCTCGGCGATGACGGCGTTGCAGATCTCCAGCGCCACGTCCAACTCGGTGCCGGTAAAGCTTTCCGGCGAATATTCAAACCGGTAGCCGCCGCCAGCCTTGGTGGCCATGTCGATAATCATTTTCGCCGCATCGACGGCGATCTGCTTGATGCCGGGAACGTCCTTGGCAAACACCACGCGGCGCTGCAATTCCGAGGTCGAGTTATAGAAATGGATGATTGGCTTATGTGCGCCTTCCAGGGCCTCAAAGGTGCGGGTGATCAGCTCCGGGCGGCATTGCACCAGCACTTGCAAGGAGACATCATCTGCCACATTTCCTTGCTCGACGCACCAGCGAGCAAAGTCGAAATCGGTCTGTGAGGCCGAGGGAAAGCCGATCTCGATTTCCTTGAAGCCCATGTCCAGCAACAGCTGGAACATCCGGGCCTTGCGGTCGTGGCCCATCGGATTGACCAGTGACTGGTTGCCGTCGCGCAGATCGACCGAGCACCAGATCGGTGCCTGTGTAATGGTTTTGCCCGGCCAGGTTCGGTCGGAAATGTCGATCTGCGGGTAGGGCCGGTATTTGTTTGCCGCGTCGGGCATGCCCTTTTTGACGGAATTGGTCTTCAACATGTTCGCTCTCTTCTCATCCCGAATATGCCCGGCTTATAGCGGATCGAGTGCCGCACGCGAATGCAAAATTCGGCCCCTTAGGGGTCAACAGTCAAAATTGTGGAGTGGTGAGGAGCAATCGCCTGCAACGGCTAACCCGGCCGCCGGGCGCTCCTCAATGGACCCGGCAACCGCGGATAAGGTCGAGAAGAAGAAGCGAGGATAGGGCGCGCAAAGCTGCGGCGCGGCTAAAATTGCCCCGCTGTGCAGTCTTCGTCATGGAATGGCCCGATGTCTTCATGCTTCAATCTATAATCAGCGGTTTCCGGGCTGGCAAGGGTAATTTTCATCAAGGCTGCGGATGACGCTCAGCGCCGCAGCCGGACGGCGAACCGGGTCAATCCCAGCATGGCCAGGCCGCCGATCAATCCCCAGAAGGCGGCGGAAATGCCAAGAAGCGAAATGCCCGAGGCGGTGACCAAAAAGGTGACGGCGGCGGCTTCGCGGGTCGTGGGTTCGCGGAAAGCCGAAACGATTGACCCGGAAAAGGCGCCGATCAGCGCAAGACCGGCCACCGATTCGATCAGGATGGCGGGTGCCAGCCCGACGAAGGAGGTGACCACACCGGCCAAAAGCCCAAGCACCAGATAGCCGACGCTGCCGATCATCGCCGCCCAGTAGCGTCGCTGCGGATCGGCATGGGCATCATGGCCCGCCGCCATGGCGGCAGTGACGGCGGCGAGATTGATGGCATGGCCGCCAAAGGGCGCAGCAAAGGCGGTGAACAGGCCGGTAATGGTGAAAAGCGGACCCGGCCTTGGGTGGTAATCATGCACTTTCAGCACGGCGATGCCTGGAATGTTCTGCGAGGCCATGGTGACGATAAACAGGGGCAATGCGATGGACACCATCGATGCGAATGTGAACGTCGGCATCACGAATGCCACCGGCGGTACCAAGGACGCACCCAATGCCGCGAATGCGCCGTCGGGCAGGGGAACGGCGAACACCAGGACCAGAACGAAGGCAGCAAGCGCGGCAGGAACGGCAAAGAGCCGGTTGATGGTGCCGACAATCGCCCAGGCCAGCAGGATTGGCAGGCCGAGCAGCGGGCTTTCTTCGATGGCTTTGAACGGGGCAAAGCAGAGGCCGACGATCACCCCTGAGAGCATGGCATTGGCAAGCGGGGCGGGAATGGCGCCGATGGCCCGGCCAAGCGGCTTGAACAGCCCGGCAATGACGATCAGCGCGGCGCACACCAGAAACGCCCCGACCGCCGCTGAAAAACCGCCCTGCGGCACACCGGCTGTCACCAGCAGGGCAGCACCCGGCGTCGACCAGGCAATAGAAATCGGCATCCGCGTCTTGAGACAGACGATAAGACCGCAAATGCCCATGGAGACCGACAGCGCCATTAGGCCGGAAGCCGCCTGCAGATCGCTGGCGCCAACCCCTTTCAGCCCTTGCAGGATAACGGCGAAGGAACTGGCAAAGCCGACAAAGGCCACCAGAAGCCCCATGAACAGGCTTTGCGGCGAGAATTCTTTCAGCATGCGGATGGTCCCGGCCACAGTATCGATCCGGCTGGAACATCAGGTTTTAATGAAACACGCAAGGCTGAGATGAGGCAAATGGGTACGTATCGAAACACATTTGCGATGGCAGGCACACAAAACAAAACCCCGCCGGATTGCTCCGACGGGGTCTATCTTCAAAGTTGTGTTATTAAATTTCCGACTGGCTTTCAACGATCTTCGAAACCAGGCCGTAGTCCTTGGCTTGTTCAGCCGAGAGCCAGTAATCGCGGTCGATGTCCTTGGCGATCTTTTCTTCCGTCTGGCCTGTGGCCTTGGAGAAGATCTTGATCAGGCGCTGGTTCATCTTGATGATTTCGCGGGCCTGGATTTCGATATCCGATGCCATGCCGCGTGTGCCGCCCGAGGGTTGGTGCAGCAGGAAGCGGGTGTTGGGCAGGCAAAGGCGCTGCTCCTTCGGTACCGAAACATAGATCAGCGCGCCAGCGGAGGCGACCCAGCCGGTGCCGATGATCCAGACCTTCGGCTTGATGAACTTGATCATGTCATGGATCGAATCGCCCGATTCGACATGGCCGCCTGGAGAATTGACGTAGACGCGAATGTCGTCGTCGCTGGCGGCAGCCAGAGCCACCAGTTGGGTGCAGACCTTCTGCGCCAGTTCCTGGGTGATTCCGCCATAGATGAAGATCGAACGCGACTTGAAAAGATTCGCTTCCGTTTCCTTGCCGAGCGGCAGTTCCTTGCTCTTGTCGTCGTCTTCTTCGTTCATTCGGCAATTCCTCATTTGCGTTTTGCTCACCCGAACCGACCGCGTCCTGGCCATCACAATGACCGATAGGCTGCGGACGGGACGCTTACCACTTCCTATGCAAATAGTGCTTATCAAGGCTTAAAACAATGCCGGAAAAAGGCAAGCGTGGACGCAGTGAACAGGAAGTTGATCCTGTATATCGTTTTTTCAACGACTTGGTTCGGTGATGGGATTGCTGATATCGGCGGCTCAGCCCGACAATCTCTGGTTATGGGTCAGGGATACCTCGCTGGTATCGCCCGTCAGCGCATAGCGTTCCCAATCCAGCACCCACGCCCCTGATGCGCCGGAAATCGAAAACAGATTATAGGCGGCCTGCGGCTTCTTGCTGCCCGGCCCCTGGCTGGCCGAGGCAATACCCACAACTGGCACCCGGCCATGGCGATTGTGCAGCCAGTTCAGCGTGTTGAGATGGGTATGGCCGTGCAGCACCAGTTCAGCCCCGCCCAGCGAGATCGCTGCGGCAAAGCGGCGGATGCCGATCATCCGCTTGTGCTGCGAGGCGGCACCCCGAACAGGGGGATGGTGGATCAGCACCACCCGAAACAGGCCTTCTTCGCCAGCTTGGCGCAGCAATTGGGCAGTTTCACGGGCCTGGCGCGAGCTGAAATAGCCACTGGCGGAAAAGGGCGGGGTGGCGATGGAGGTGGAACAACCGATCAGCCCGACCGGTCCCCGACGGCGAAAGGTTGGCCAGAGTTTGAAATCCTTGCGCCAGATGTCCGGGTCCGTGTCGCCGCGCACATAATCATACCAGGCATGCATTGCCTTTTCGTGGGCGCCTGGCACATAGGCATCGTGATTGCCCGGCACGACCGATGTCGTGGCGGGGGGGCCGACGGTGCGCAGCCAATCGGCGGCCTTGTTGATCTCCAGCCCGGATGCCAGATTGACGAGATCGCCGGTAACCGTCAGATGATCGGGCGCCCTGGCGTGAATATCGGCCACCAGCGCTTCCAGCGTGCCGGAGACCATGTGTTTTGCCCGGTTGCGGTGCCAGTTGACATAACCTGTGATGCGCTTTGACGCCAGTTCTCGAAAGGTGAGATGCGGCATAGGCCCCAGATGGATATCGGATATATGGGCGAGTTTGAACATGAACCTTATCTATACATTCCGGGGAGTGGAGCAAGCGCGATGACACTGTATCCATCAGGGTCTCAACCGGATGACAGCCGCTTGGGTTCCGTGAAAAAATTTGTGGTGCGGCTATTACACGTTTATTTTGCCATCACGCGCGGCATGACGCTTGGAGTGCGGGCCGCCTGTTTTGATGATCAGGGCCGAATTTTTCTGGTGCGGCACACCTATCTTCCCGGCTGGTACATGCCCGGCGGCGGTGTGGAGCGCGGCGAAACAGCGAGCCAAGCGCTGGAAAAGGAATTGCGCGAAGAGGGCAATTTGGTGATGACCGCGCCGCCTGTTCTGTTGCAATCTTACCTGAACCGCACCGCCAGCCGCCGCGATCATGTGTTGTTTTACAGCGCCCGTGTGCGCCAGACCGCGCCGCGCCTGCCGGACCGGGAAATCGCCGAATCGGGCTTTTTCCCCCTCGATGCGCTCCCGGCGGGAATCACCCCCGCCACCCGGCGGCGCCTGGCGGAGTTAGTCACGGACGGGCCTTACGCCGATTTCTGGTGAAGAAAGGGAAGGTCAGGGCCGACCGGTATGATTCCCGTCGGGTTGATGGTCTTGTGGCTGCCGTAGTAATGGCGCTTGATATGGTCGATATTGACGGTCTCCGCCACGCCCGGCCAGTGGTAGAGCGCCGACAGATAGGCCGATAGCGCCGGATAATCGGCAATGCGGCGGATGTTGCATTTGAAATGGCCGACATAGACCGCATCGAACCGCACCAGCGTGGTGAACAGCCGCCAGTCCGCCTCGGTCAACGTGTCACCGATCAGGAACTGACTGGAGGAAAGCCGTTGCTCCAGCATATCCAGCGTTTCGAACAATGGGGTTATTGCGTCTTCATAAGCCTCTTGCGTGGTGGCGAAACCGGCCTTGTAGACGCCGTTATTGACGGTGTCGTAGATGCGGTCGTTCAGCGCATCGATCTCGCCACGCAGCGGCTCGGGATAGAAATCCTTGATATCCCCTGTCAGCGCATTGAAGGCGGCGTTGAACATGCGGATGATCTCGGCGGATTCGTTGGAGACCACGGTATTCAAATGCTTGTCCCAAAGGACAGGCACCGTGACCCGACCGCTATACTGCGGATCGGCCTTGAGATAGACCTGCCAGAGATAATCCGCCCCGAACAGATGGTCGCCGGTGGCCGCACTGTCCTGCTGAAACGTCCAACCGTTTTCCAGCATCAGCGGATGAACGACGGACACCGAAATCAACGCTTCCAGCTTTTTCAATTGGCGGAAAATCAGCGTTCGATGCGCCCAAGGGCAGGCCAGGGACACATAGAGATGGTAGCGTCCGGCCTCAGCCTTGAAACCGCCACTGCCGCTTGGCCCCGGTGCGCCATCAGCGGTCAACCAATTGCGAAACCGGCTGGCTGAGCGCTGGAAATGCCCTTTGGTGGCCTTCGTATCGTACCAGGCGTCGCTCCAGACGCCATCAACCAACATGCCCATTGGGTTTTCCTTCCATCGCTGTTTCGAATTTCCGTTGTTCTTATATGCGATGCTGGTGAGGAATTGCGATGATTTGGCTGATGAACAGTGTGTTTTAGGATAAAACATTGGACCGAGTGGTGGAAACCGGTTTTCGGACCATACGATGCGAGGCAAGACCCTATAGCATCGTGCCGGTTCCGTTTTTCTGCACGATGCTATAGACGGTCGGAAAATTTGTTGTTATGCAAATTGCCATCGAAATTGGACAGTGATCCCATGACCTTCTGCCGGAACCTGCGACGACGCTGATGCTCTCGACCATCTCTGTGATGGTGTGAACACTCCTGCGCAATTCGCTATACGGTTCCGGTCTTCATGCAAAAGCACGATCTCGTCTACCTCACTGAGGATGCGTCTCACGACGCCATTATCGAACTCATCAACGCGGAAGCTTTCGGCCCTGGCCGGTTCACACGAGCCGCTGCCCGTATCCGGGAACAAGGCCCGCATGATCGCACGCTATCCTTCGTCTGCGCCGACAAGGGCGAAACCATTGCCTCTGTGCGCATGACACCTGTGCTGGCGGGAACAGTCAAAGGCCATATGCTTGGCCCGCTTGCCGTGCGTCCCTCCCATAAATGCCTGGGCATTGGTCGGGAACTGGTGCGCATCGCCATTGAAGCCGCACGGCGGAATGGCTCCGAAGCGGTGATCCTGATCGGCGATCCGCCATACTATATGCCGCTCGGCTTTGAAAAAATCGCTTACAATGCCCTGGCATTCCCCGGTCCGGTTGATCCCGGTCGGGTGTTGGTTGTGCCGCTGGCTGAGGATGTGCATGGCCGGCTGAAGGGTGTGATTGGCTGGCGCGACAGCCAGGTTGTCGTTCCTCTCGATACGGTTGAGGATGTCGAGGACTGCGAGCCCTTGCGTCTGGCAGCAAATGGCTGAAATTATGCCGGAGACATAAAAAATTAGAGCGCCGTGCGTTTTTTAAATCGCACGGCGCTCTAATCCTGATTGATCGTTGAGCTCCGAGACGATCAGGCGTCATGCTCACGCCATTATCACAAAGCCTCGAAACGATAGGCCTTCGCTTCTTTCCTGATAGAACCGACACCCGGAAAAGGCAGGTGCGCGGCGGCAATCAGGTAGCCTTCGCTTGCCGCCTGTTCGAAAACCTGCGCCCGTGCTTTGGCGGCATTGGTCTGATCATAATCGAAATCGATGGTGATGGCGGGATCGCGGAACTGCACGTTCTCGCCGTGGACGATATCGCCGACGAACAGCATGGCCATCCCTTCGCTCTCAAACTGGCCCTCGCTCTCAAACCGGATTGCCAGATGGCCGGGTGTATGACCGGCACGCAATGTGGCGCTGAAGCCTGGAAGGATCGGCCCGTTGTCGTCAAAAATCGTCAACCGTCCCTCGGCCTCATACGGGTCAAGGCAAAGATGCGCCCGACCGATCTGGCCCTTGACCCGTTCCGTCACATCAGGTGCATCGGCGGCACCCGGCGACAGCCAGAAATCGGTTTCCGTGCGACCGGCGTGGACCGTGGCTTTGGGGAAAATCGGCGCACCATCGCGCACCAGCCCGCCGGTATGGTCAGCATGAATATGGGTGAGAATGATGTCGTTGATATCGGCGGGGCTGAGGCCGAGTGCTGCCAGCCCGGCAGAAAGCTTGCCGTGATCCGGCCCGAAGAGCTGGCCCGAACCAGTGTCGATCAACACGATCCGTTCAGGGGTTTTGATGAGGAAGCAGTTGACGGACAGCGAGGTCGCGGCATCTGTAAACCCCTCCGCGACAGGCTCGCCATTGCGGCGATAGAGCTTGCCGACATCGGCGGTCAGAATGCCATCCTGAAGGGCGAAGATCTGCGCTGCTCCAAGTGTGAAGTGATAGGGGGACATGGGAGGTTCCTAAGAATAATGGGGCAAGAGAATATCGAGGCTTACAGCTGTTTTTTCATCCAAGTGACGCTGTAACCATCGGTAAACTCATCAAGACCGCCGACGACAGAATAACCGTGTTTCTGATAGGTGCGGCGGGCAACAGGATTGATCGTATCGAGATAGACGGCCTTGCAACCGCGCTTGCGAGCTTCCCGTTCGGCGGCGGCGAGAAGGTTCCCGGCAATCCCTTGGCCGCGCCGGTACTCAGGCACGAAAAGCATGGCGATAAACAACCATTTTCGCCCCGTTTGCCCGACAATGCCGCCTTCAACTGCCCCATCTTGATCGTGAAGCGGGATGAAAAGTTTCCGAAGGTTGGCAGGACCGCCAAGCATCTCATCGTGATACTCGGTCAATGCGCTGTCAATCAAGGCTTCCGCCCCCTGCGGCACTTCATCGAAAGTTTCAAGCTTCAAATCTGGCATTACCGTCTCCCGTGAACTCCATCTTTCGACCATAGTTTATAGATGGCAATGATCACATTCCCTATGACGATGGCAAGAAGTGCTATGGGGACCTGCAGTAAGGCTCCGGTGCCAAACAATATCAAGGCCATGTAAGGCGAGAGCAGAGCTTGGTCGATAGCCTGATAGAAAGACCAGCATCCAAGAGGCAAGATAATTAAGACCGCTGTCCATCCGCCCGGCATGGGATTGGAGGAGAGGACGCAACTGGCTGAGTGCAGCAGGGCATTGCTGTAGATTGCCGCCCATGCGAGCGCAAGCAGGCGATAGGCCAGGTCATCGCTGGTCGTTACAGCCCAGATCGCTATCGCTGCAAAGGCAATTGACAGCAGCGACACCGCGACGACAAAGGCTGCGGTGCCATACCAACGAGCCATCGATGGTTGTAAACAGCGCTTTGCCCAAGTTTCGATCCGGAAAGCTTCTTCCGCATTATGCAGCACAAAGGCGACGACCATAATGTAGACAAACGGGGCAGGAACTGCCGCCTCCATCACCGCCCCTCACGCCACCACATGGCCGAAACCGCAAACAGCAGCAGGGCAAGGCCGCCGAAACCGGCAAACATCGGCAGGGTGTCCACGCCTTTCAGCAGGGTTTCGCTGGTCATGCGAATGGCCATGCGTTCGCCGTCGCTGCTGCGGACCGGGCCGCTGACGGGCAGGATGTCCGGAACGGATACACCGCTCGCCCCGGCATCCAGTCGCCGGATCAGGCCGTGGGTGGCGTCCGACACCGGTTTCATAATGTCAGGGGTGGAAATCATCGCTTTGAATTCCGGCGCATCCACCGCGCCGATATGGACGAGGGTGGAAAATTCGCCATTGGTGATGGTGAACAGGCCGGTTTCCGCCATCCGCTGCTCCGCCGTGAAGCGGCCCGGTTCGGTCTGGGTCAAGGTCACGTCCTGCACCTTGCCAGACGGGCTGGTGATGGTGGCGGGGCCGGGGTCATTGCCGATGGTCTGGCGGGTAATGGTCAGCATCCGGCCACTGGCCCGCGCCGTCAGCGCTTCTTCCTCCAGTTCCGGTTCTTTCATCAGCCAATGGGCGATGCGGCGGTAAAGCGCCACATGCGGGCCGCCGCCTTCAAAGCCGCGCGCCCACAGCCAGCCCTGGTCGGACAACAGCATGGCGACGCGACCTTGTCCGGCCCGGTTCAGCACCAGCAGCGGCTTGTCATTGGCGGTCATGACCGTTTCACCCTGCGGCGGATCGACATCGACGCTGCGGAACCAGCGGCCCCAATGCGGAGGCTCTGATGCGGCGCCATCGAGATCGCGAGTCACGGGGTGTTTCTTACCGATCTCCGAAAGGCGCGGATAAAAGCCGCCTTCCTGCATATTGCCGGTCGGGGCTGCTGGCAGAACCGAGGCCAGCGGGGTCATGGCGATCGAATCCTGACCGGCATGTTCGGGGCCAGCCGCAATCAGCAGCGCGCCGCCCTTGCGGACATATTCGGCAATGTAATCATAATAGAGGATCGGCAGCACACCGCGATGCTGGTAGCGGTCGAAGATGATCAGGTCGAAATCACTGATCTTTTCAACGAACAACTCGCGGGTTGGAAAGGCGATCAGTGACAACTCATTGATCGGCGTGCCATCCTGCTTTTCCGGGGGCCGCAGAATGGTGAAATGCACCAGATCCACGGAGGCATCGGATTTCAGCAGGTTGCGCCAGGCGCGCTCACCGGCATGCGGTTCACCTGACACCAGCAGAACCCGCAGGTTCTGGCGGATGCCGTCGATCAGATGCACGGTCTTGTTATTGGTTTCCGTCACTTCGCCGGGCAGGCCGGAGACGGAAAATTCCAGCACATTGCTCCCGGCACGCGGCACGGCAAAGGAATAGGGCGTTTCAGCCCCCGGCACGGCGGTAAACGAGCCGCTATCCTGGCCATTGATCCGCACGGTTATCGTGGCAGGCTGGCTGCCCTTCACCCCTTCATCGATCACCCTTAGCGACATGTCCTGGCTCTGGCCGACAATGCCGAAGCGTGGCGCGCGCACCACTTCGATGCGCCGGTCGAATTCATTGGCCTTGCCGGTCAACAGCGTGTGGACCGGCGCATCCATGCCGAGCGTCTTCAGGTTGGACGGCACATCATGCACCTGTCCATCGGTGATGAAGATCGCGGCACCAACCCGTGCTGGCGGCACGTCGGATATCGCAGAGGATAGGGCTTCGAACAGCCGGGTCGATGGCGTGTCAGCGTTTTCCGGCGTCGAGGCCTCGACAATGCGCGGCTCGATGCCGGGAAAGCGGGCCAGCTTGTCCTTGACGCCCTGCAGGGCCTGATCGGTCATCGCCTTGCGGCTGGCGATATCGGTCTGGCTCTGGCTGCGGTCAACGATCACAGGCACGACCGTCGAGAGCTTGTCGCGGTTCTCAGACAGAAGCTGCGGATTAGCGAGGGCGGCGATCAAGGCGGCAAAGGCGACCAGCCGGATGGTTGCGCCGCGTATGCCCCGGCGAAAACCGATGGCTGCGACGGCCAGCGCCAGCAAGGCCAGTGCGGCCAGCGCCCAGAGGGGCAGGAAGGGGGAGAAGGAAAGGCTCATCTTATTGGCCCAATCTTTCCAGCAGGGCCGGAACATGGACCTGATCGGCTTTGTAATTGCCGGTCAGCATATACATCATGATATTCACCCCGACCCGGTAGGAGATTTCCCGCTGGTTTTCATCCGGCGGCACAGTCGGCAGCATGGGCACACCATTGGCGTCGATGGCCCAGGCGGAGAGAAAATCATTGCCGGTGATGATGATCGGCGACACGCCGTCACCGCCCGAGGTCAGGCCGTTCTGGCTGGCGCGCGCCTCCTGTCGAGCCTCGACCCACAGTGGGCTGCCCGTGTAGCGGCCCGGATAGGTATGCAGCAGATAGAAGGACCGGTTGATCACATGGTCCTTCGGCACCGGCTCCAGCGGCGGAATATCGATATTGGCAAGAATCTGGCGCAGGCGCTCGCCATTGGCGCTGGCCCCGGCATCTCCTTGCCCACCCATACTGCCCAATTGGTCGCGGGTGTCGAACAGCACCGTGCCGCCGGAGCGCATATAGGCGTCGATCCGGCTGATCGCCTCGGCGCTTGGCATCGGGGCGCTGGCCGAAATCGGCCAGAAGATGATCGGGTAAAGCGATAGCTCGTCCTTGGCAATGTCCAGCCCGACTGGCGCGCCCGGCTCCAGCGTGGTGCGATAGGTGAGAAATTCGGTGAGCCCGCTTAAGCCCCGTTCCGAAATGCTATCGACGTCCTGCTCCCCGGTTTTCACATAGGCCAGATGGGTGGTATCCAGCCGTTGCAGCAGGATGTCGTCGCCCGGCTTGGCGTCATTGGCAAAGCCACGGTCCGCAGGCAGCAGGGTCAATGCCGCGGCCAGAACCACGAGCGCCCCAGCGCTTTTGGCGATCCGGGCTTTCGGCATTCGGGCAAAGGCGCCGCCCATGAGAAGCACAACCAGACTGTCGATGATGAACAGCGCCAATGCGACACCCAGCAGCGGCGGCTTCAGCGGTGTAGCGCTTGCCCCGGCCAGCGGCTCGCGCACCACCGGAACCGTCACGCCATCAAGGTTGATTGGTTTCAACTCAGCACCCGCTGGCAGAAGGTTGAGGGCGGAAAATCCATCTTCGGAGCCGTAAAGGCCGGGTGGATTGTCAAATGTGGCGGCAGGCGGGCGCTTAGGCCCCAGCTCCAGCGGCTTGGCATTGCTGGCCTCGGCCGTCAGTCCGCCATGCTCGGTCAGCAGCCGGTAGGGCGGCAGGCTGGCGGCTGCGGCAGTGGCATTGCTACCGGTACTGGCGCCGCTGGCATGAGCCATCTGCACGACACGGCGCAGCATTTCCACAAAATCGCCTGAGATCGGCAGATTGGACCAACTGGCCTCGGCGCTGACATGGAACAGCACGATGCGCCCGGCACCGCTATCCCTGGCGGTGACCAGCGGTGTGCCATCGGCAAGGCTTGCCCAGGTGCGGCTGGCGAGATCAGGGGTCGGTTCAGCCAGAACCTGCCGCTTGACCAGCACGCCATCGGGTGGCGCAAGCCCGGCAAATGGGCTGGTTGGCGGGAAGGGGGCCAGCGGTTGCGGCTCCGACCACGAGAGCGCACCGCCCAATTGGCGTTCGCCCTGGCGCAGCGTTACCGGCACCAGCGGATCGTCGGCGGGGGCAGCGGCAAGCCTTGGTCCGGCGAACCGGATCAGCGTGCCGCCGCGTTGCAGCCAGCGTTGCAGCTGCTGCTGCACATCCGGCGGCAGGCGGCCAATATCGGCCATGATCAGCGCCGAGGGGTTCTGCTGCAACAACTCGGGAATGGCTCTGGCCAGATCCTTGTCACTGGATTTGATCAGATCGGCATAGGGTTGCAGCGCCCGCTGGATGTAATAGAGCGGCGATAGCAGCGGCTGGAATTCGTCATTGGCGTCACCAGCCAGCAGCGCCACCTTGCGGCGGCGAAAACCGTCATCCAAAAGCTGGACCGCACCGGCTGTGCCATAACCGGCAAGGCTTAACCGGGCAAAATCATTGCGCAACTCGAAAGGTGCGGCAATCTCGGCTGTGGCAACGCTTTGTCCGGCGGCAAAACTAGCGGTGCCAGACGCAATCGGTCGTCCCTGCTGGTCCTGCGCATCGACGATGACCTGCTGGGGATCGGCAGACGACAGACGGGTGACTTTGGCGACGAGCTGATCGACACCATTTGTGGCTCCGGTCAGGGCGACACTTGCCTTGCCATCATCGGTAATCACCCGCAATTCGGCAGGGGCAAGGGCGGAGAATTGCCTGCCGATCTGTTCGCTTTCGCTGGCCGCGAGACCGTCGCTCAGGAAGGCCAGCGTGCCGGGCCTTGTGCCCTTCAGCGCTGCTGTCAACCCGGTGAGGGCGCGGTTGCGGTCCGGTGTCAGAGGACGGGGCCGGGCGGCGCTCAGCCTTTCTCGGGCAGTGGCGGCATTGACGGGGACGGCATCCTGGGTCAGGTCAGCGGTCAGCACCAGGGAAATCGGCAGATTGCTGTTTTCGGCCTCATCGATCAGGCCGTTTGCGGTCTCGACGCGGCGCTCCCAATCGGTGACGCTGGCCCAGCTGTTGTCGATGACCAGAACGAGCGGCCCACCCCCAGCAACTGATGTGCCACGCGGGTTGAGCACCGGCTCGGCCAAGGCCAGAATGACCAGGGTTGCCATCGCCATGCGCAGCAGCGTCAGCCACCATGGGCTTCGGGCCGGGGTTTCCTCCCGTTTCAGCACCCGGGCCAGAATGCGCAGCGGCGGAAACACCTCCATCTGCGGGCGCGGCGGCGTCAGTTTCAGCAGGAACCAGATGGCTGGCAGCACGACGAGTGCGCCGAGCAGGGCAGGACTGGCAAAGGCAAGCGGAAGGCCACCCATTACGCGCCTCCACGATGCGAAAGCTGCGGCGCGCCCGACAAATGCATATGCACCTTGACCAGCGCTTCTGAGGCAAGGCGATCGGTGAGATGCGGGGTGAAACTCCAGCCCAGCCGCCGCAATTCCTCGCTCAAGGCTTCACGGCGCAGGAAATAGGCGCGGCGATAGTCATCCCTGATGCCTTCGGCGCGACCTGATACCAGCTTTTCGCCTGTTTCCGGGTCGGTAAATTCGGTGCGGCCCGCATAGGGAAACAGTTCCTCCGCCGGATCGGCAACCTCGATGACATGGCCGCGCAACCCGCGCCGCGCCAGCGGTGCAATGCCCGCCATGATCGCATCGGGATCATCGAGAAAATCACCGATCAGCACGATATCGCTGGCATTGCGGATCATGGCGGTATCGGGAAGGCCCTGATTGGGCAGGCCGCTCAGGTCCGGCGCATGGATCAGCGCTGCCGCTAGCCGCTCAGAAGCGTTGCGGGCGGAAATCGGCTCCATGATGCCGGGGCAGCCGATGCGCTCGCCGGAGCGCGCCAGCACTTCAGCCAGCGCCAGCATCAGCACCAGCGCCCGGCTTTCCTTGGAAACACTGCCGAAGCGGGATTTATACATCATCGAGGGCGACAGATCGGCCCAGAGCCAGATCGTATGGGCCGCTTCCCATTCGCGGTCACGGATGTAGAGATGATCGTCGCGGGCCGAGCGGCGCCAATCGATTCCGGCCAGGCTTTCGCCCTCGGCATAGGGGCGAAACTGCCAGAAATTTTCGCCAATGCCGCGTTTTCTGCGGCCATGCCAGCCGGAAATCACCGTATTGGCGATGCGCTTGGCTTCCACCATGCAGTCGGGAATAAGGGCAGCGCGTTGGCGGGCGCGAGCCAGAACATCCCCGGTCGGGGTTTTCTCGACGATCCGTCCGTCAACGGCCCCTCTCATCGCTTCTGGTGCAAATGCTGCCAAAACGCTACCGCCCCCTCACGCTTTACTGTGCTTAATGAGGCTTGGTTTAATCAAGCTGGCGATCACGTCACGCACCGCCATGCCTTCGGCACGGGCCGTAAAGGTCAAGGCCATGCGGTGCTGAAGCACCGGTTCGGCCAGCGCGTGCACATCGTCAATCGATGGCGCAAGACGGCCTTCGTAAAGCGCACGGGCGCGGGCGCAGAGCATCAAGGCCTGTCCGGCGCGCGGACCTGGACCCCAGGCGACATGCTTGTCGGTTTCGGTATGACCTTGACCGGGCCGGGCGGCGCGCACCAGCGACAGGATGGCATCAACCACGCTATCAGGCACCGGCATCTGACGGATCAGGCGTTGAATATCGAGCAGGCGCGGCGCATCCAGCACGGCGCTGGCATGGCTGTCACCGACACCGGTTGTGTCGAGCAGGATCTGCCGTTCCGCCGCCAGATCCGGGTAGCCGACATCGACCTGCAACAGGAAGCGGTCGAGCTGGGCTTCCGGCAGCGGATAGGTGCCTTCCTGTTCCAGCGGGTTCTGTGTGGCCAGAACATGGAAAGGGGCGGGCAGGTCATAGCGCTGACCGGCGATGGTAATGTGATATTCCTGCATGGATTGCAGCAGGGCGGATTGGGTGCGGGGGCTGGCCCGGTTGATTTCATCGGCCATCAGCAATTGCGCAAACACCGGCCCCTTGACGAAGCGGAAGGAGCGGCGGCCATGCTCGTCCTGGTCCATCACCTCGGTGCCGAGAATGTCTGATGGCATCAGGTCGGGGGTGAACTGGATGCGGTTGGCGTCCAGCCCCAGCACGGTGCCAAGCGTCGTCACCAGCTTGGTCTTGGCCAGGCCCGGCACACCGACCAGCAGCGCATGGCCACCGGAGAGAATGGCCAGCAGGGTGTTTTCCACCACCTTTTCCTGCCCGAAAATCACCTTTGAGACCTCGGCGCGCACGCTAGCAATTTCGGCCAGGGCCTGTTCGGCTTGGGCGACGATGGCTTTTTCATCGAGCGCGGTGTCCGTGGTGTTGATCATGCCCATGGCGGTCTCCGTTGGCTCATATCGTCATTGGTAGGTAAGGCAGGCCTGTGCCGATTGCCAGAAGAATCGATCATTACGTGTATCGGCACAGTTTATCTAACTTATTCCCCAGGCGGCGGCTGACAAGCGGGTTTGAAATGACTATCTCGTGTCCCATGTCTCACTTCGATATCTAATAAGGTTAAAACCGGGACGCAAACATGGCAGGCGATGAAAACATTGAGGCGGGCGATGCGGCTGGATTGGCCGCGATGATTGCCCGCGCCGCCGACCAGACGGCAGGGGGCAAGCCCGGCCTTCCACCGGTCGAGCGCTGGAATCCGCCGTTTTGCGGCGATATCGACATGGAAATCCAGGCCGATGGCAGTTGGCTCTATCTCGGCACGCCGATTGGCCGCGCACCCTTGGTGCGATTGTTTTCAACCGTGCTGCGCAAGGACGAGGATGGGCGGACCTATCTGGTCACGCCTGTGGAAAAACTGGGAATCAAGGTCGCAGACGCCCATTTCGTCGCCGTGGAAATGACGGTTGGCGCAAGGGATGGCGAAGCTGTGTTGACCTTTCGCACCAATGTTGGCGATCTGGTTGAGGCCGGGCCTGAGCATCCACTGCGGTTTGTGATCGAGGGCGAACACCAGCAATTGAAGCCCTATCTTGCCGTGCGCGGACGGCTGGAGGCGTTGGTATCGCGTGCCGTGACCTATGAATTGATGGCGCTGGGCGAGGTGGTGGATATCGACGGGCAAGCGATGTTTGCAATTCGCTCCGGCTGTCAGACTTTTGCCGTGATGCCAGCGGCGGATCTGGATGGACTGGCATCATGATGGAAACCGAGCGCAACGATTTGACCCTGCCGGGCTTTACCGCCGATGAATTTCGCCGACGGGCGCTTAACCAGAGCGGCGCGCCGCTGGAAACCGCCTGGCGCGACCATGGCGATCACGTGCTGAATACCGATATCCTGCTGAAGCTGGAAGGCCTGCGGCTGAAGGATGCCGCCGTGCTGGTGCCGGTGGTGGATGATGGCGATGATGCGCGGATCATCCTGACCCAGCGCACCACGACACTGCGCAAGCATTCCGGCCAGATCGCCTTTCCCGGCGGCGGTATCGATGAGGAAGATGCAAGCCCGGAAGCGGCAGCGCTGCGTGAGGCGGAAGAGGAAATCGGCCTCGATCCGCGCTTTGTCGAGACGGTCGGACGCCTGCCGCATTATCTCGCCGGTACCGGTTTTCGCATCATGCCGGTGTTGGCGGTGGTGCAGCCGGGATTTCGCCTGACCATTAACCCGGATGAAGTGGCCGATGTGTTCGAGGTGCCGCTGTCCTTCCTGATGGACCCGGACAATCACCGCCGCGACAGCAAAGTCTTTAATGGGACGACTAGGCATTTTTATGTGATGCCCTATGGCGAGCGCCAGATCTGGGGCATCACCGCAGGCATTCTGCGCACGCTTTATGAAAGGCTTTATGCATGACGACGGTTGCGGATCAGCCCTGGTTTCAGGATGCGGCGCTGGCCAAGGTCTTTACTCTGTTGAACGCCGATGGCGGCGAGGTACGGGTGGTGGGCGGCGCGGTGCGCAACAGCCTGCTGGGGGAGCCGGTTGGCGATATCGATCTCGCCACAACGCTTGTTCCGTCCGAAGTGACGGCCCGGGCCGAGGCGGCGGACATCAAGGCAGTGCCAACAGGCATTGAGCATGGCACGGTGACACTGGTGATCGGCGGCAAGCCGTTTGAAGTGACGACGCTGCGGCGCGACATGGAAACCGATGGCCGCCACGCCGAGGTCGCGTTCGGCACCGACTGGCAGGTGGATGCCGAGCGGCGGGATTTCACCATCAATGCGCTCTATGCTACGGCGTCTGGCGAAGTGATCGATCCGGTCGGCGGGCTGGCGGATCTTGAAACCGGCACGCTGCGGTTCATTGGCGATGCCCGCCTGCGGATTGCCGAGGATTATCTGCGGGTGCTGCGCTTCTTCCGGTTTTTTGCCTGGTACGGACGCGGACGCCCGGATGCCGATGGCCTGCGGGCCTGTGCGGCAGCGCGTGATGAATTGCACCGGCTGTCTGCCGAGCGGGTCTGGTCGGAGACGAAAAAGCTGCTTTCCGCCAAAGATCCGGGCCGGGCGCTGCTGTGGATGCGCCAATCGGGCGTGTTGACGGCGATCCTACCGGAAACGGAAAAATGGGGGATCGACGCCATTCCGGGCCTGATCGCCACGGAAATCGCCCTGAACTGGCAGGCGGAGCCACTGTTGCGGCTTGTGGCGATGGTGCCGAATGATCCTGAACGGATGAAGGGGCTGGCTGAGCGGCTGAAACTGTCGCGGGCCGAGGCCGAGTTTTTACAGCGCTTTGCCACAGTACCGAAGATCAAGGACGACATGGCTGACCTCGCTCTCGACCGATTGCTCTATCGGCAAGACAAACCGGGCATCGTCGCACAGTTGAAATTGTCGCTGGCAGCGGCCCGTGCCAAGGCAGAGGGCGATACGGCCAGCATGGCCGCTTCGGCGCGCTGGTTCCGGCTGCTGCAAAGGGCGCGGGCTTTCGAAAAGCCCGTCTTTCCCATCACCGGAGGCGACGCCATTGCCGCCGGTCTTGCGCCGGGTCCCGAAATTGGCCGGGTGCTTGCGACGCTGGAAGACAGCTGGGTTCAGGCAAATTTCACCTTTAGCCGGGAAAAGCTTCTCTCCCGGCTCAAAGAGGCGGTTACGCCATCGGGTTGATCGCGATCAGGCGGCCCGATCACTTTGTTTGGGTGTCGTGCTGTGCTTATGCGCTGCGGTGTCGTCATCGCTTGTATCGGTAATGCGCGCACGGACATTCTGTACCATATGTTCGCGGATCACGCTTTCTCCATGCACCATACGCATATGCTCGACCGCGCGATGCACCACCTCGGCCTCTTCATTGGCGCGCGTATGCCATTCGCAACCGGGTACGAGACTTCCACATTCGAATTGTTTCATGGTTTTTTCCTCCCGAAGCATTGCTGCGGTGAGGCGTCGTTGGCAACGACCCCTCAAAGGTCAGTGCTTCCTGTTATTCAAGAATTTTTGCATGGAGCTTGTCAAACGCTTCGCCTAGCGGCTTGGCGCTCTCTTCCAATTGTTATGAAGGCAATTGTTATGAAGGGACATTCCGCCCCTTCATAAACTATTGTTTCGCCAGACTATTTATTCCGGCATCGCCCAGGCGTAAAATACCGAGCTTGGGCCGTTGACCGTGTTTTTGCTGACCATTTTATGGGCGTCGTTGGTGCGATGTTCGCGGCCATGCAGGCCGGCAAGCCGCAATTTTGCCTGTTCGACAAAGTAGCAATGCGGCAGGTTGGCATCGCTGGACGCTTTCAGGTCATGCGCCATGCGATCAATCAGCTCCGCTGTGTCGATCAGTCGGTCGCGACCGGTCCGATCTGCGGAATTCGTCATATCAGTGGGAATAGTCATGCTGTGCGTAGCCATTGCAATCCTCCTCCTCATTCCATAGGCGACAGGATAACACGGGAACGCGACATGCCAATGTTAATTTTCGATTAACGGGCCTGTAATGCAGTTTTTGTTAATCAAGATAATATGAATTGAACGTTATCGCAGCGAAAGCCCCTATAATTATGGGGTTTCTGCTGCGATCAGGCCCATTCTGAAGCAGATTTTCGCCTCAAGGCCAGCGGACGAGGGGCGGAAGCGATGATAAAATCGATTCGACATTGCCGCCGGTCTTCAGGCCAAAGATCGTGCCGCGGTCATAGAGCAGATTGAACTCCACGTAGCGGCCCCGGCGCACCAGTTGTTCCTCCCGGTCTTCATCTGTCCATGGCGTGTTGAAGTTGCGCCGAACCAGATCGGGATAGACGGAGGCGAACTTGCGTCCGACATCCTGCACGAAGGCGAAATTGGCGGCCCAGAGGTCAAACTTTTCCCCGGCATGCAGCCAGTCGAAGAAAATTCCACCGATGCCACGCGGTTCCTGACGGTGCGGCAGGAAGAAATATTCCTCGCACCACGCTTTGTAATGCGGATAATCGGCAATGTCAGGATGGGCAGAACAGGCGGATTCGAGCGCGGCATGAAAGGCCACTGTGTCGGCATCCTCCTGAGTACGGCGGCGATCCAGCACCGGGGTCAGGTCTGCCCCGCCACCGAACCACTGGCTGGTGGTGACCACCATGCGGGTGTTCATATGCACAGCCGGAACATGCGGATTACAGGGATGGGCGATCAGCGAAATGCCCGAGGCCCAGAACCTTGGATCTTCCTCGGCACCTGGCATCTGCTTGCGAAATTCCGGCGAAAATTCGCCATGCACCGTAGAGGTATGAACGCCGACCTTCTCAAACACCCGGCCATTCATCATCGACATGCGTCCGCCACCGCCGAGGCCTTCTTCGCGCTGCCAGTCCTTTGGCACAAAGCGTCCGGGTTCGCGCTCGCTCAAGGGGCCGGTCAATTCGTCTTCCAGCGCTTCGAAAGACCGGCAGATCTGGTCACGAAGGCTTTCGAACCAGGCGCGGGCGGTGGCTTTTTTCGCCTCGATATCCTCAGGCAGGCCTTTGGGCAGAATGGGCCGTTGCATATGCTCTCCCTGTCGCCGCTTTCATCAGATCCCGGCGTGTTGATCGAAGCACGGTGACTATCAGATCTGGCCCGGTTGTGCCATCGCCGCCAAACCGCCTGAGACTGGAAAAACCGTCGCGGATAGCTTATCATCGGGTCTCGAAAGGCCGGGTCTAGAAAGGATTGTCACCATGACAGGAAAACGTCCTCTTCCGCCGCTCGACGGCCTGAAACGGCAGATTGCCCGCCACCGTGATCGGCAGACACAAGAACGGGGGCAGGCGATACGGGATGCCTCGCCCTTCATTCGGGAAACCTTTCGCCTCAACCGGGAAGAGGCGCGCGCCAAGGCACGCGAATGGTTCGATGCCTTTCCCAAGGCCGCCTACTGGACCGAAGTGGAAAGCTGGCGGCAACTGGAGGGCGATGCCATCGAGTTTACCATGCGGCGTTTGTCGTCTGCGGATTGAGGCTTGGCCTGATCCGGCGTCCTTCTCAGCAGCTTGGCGTTGAATATTTCTTAATCGTTAAAATTGCAGTCTTTGCTGAAAGGTGATGGAAATATCTCGTAGATTATAAATCCCTTACATTGTGGGGTATTTTTCTTCAAAGCGCATTTAGGCGTTTTAAGGCCCACGACGTTAAAGGGGGCAGCATGGATTCCGTATCGATCAATTCCACGTCTGCATCGGCCCTGTCTCTTCTGAGCGGGTCTTCGAAGGCGCTTGAAGCGACCCAGACCAAGGTTGCAACAGGCAAGAAGGTCGATGACGCCTCTGATAACGCCGCCTATTGGTCGATTGCCACGACGATGAAATCCGACAGCCTATCGCTGTCGAGCGCCGAGGATGCCACGGCACTGTCGGCTGCGGTCTCCGACACCGCAGCCCTTGGGCTGGAGCAGGCAACGGGGCTGGTTTCCGACATCCAGGCCAAGCTGATTGCCTCCAAGGCTGCCGGTGCCAACAAGGGGGCGATCAATGACGAGATCAGCCAGCTCAAGGAGCAGCTTTCGACCGTGACGCAGTCTTCCAGCTTCAACGGCCAGAACTGGCTGGCGCTTGACAGCAATCAGTCACCGAAAGTGACCTCGATGGTGTCCTCGGTCGGCACCGATGGCAGCGGCAATCTGGCGGTCAACGTCACGAATTTCGACACGGCGCAAAGCGTGCTGACCAGTAAAAACGATGCCAGCGACGGCATTCTGACGCGCTCGACCCTGACCATTGGCTCCGATGGAAGTGCAAGCGAATATTATCTGATGAATGTCGGCTCCCAGACGCCAGCCGCACCGACTGCTGCGGAAATTGCCATTTCCAATGATACGTCGAATGCGCAGATCGACGCGATGATCGGTGCCACCCAATCCATCCTTTCCAGCATGACCGATGCCAGCGCCGCCGTCGGCGCCACCCAAAACCGGATTTCTAACAGCTCCGATTTGATGAAGGATCTACAGGATACCGCCACGATCAGCATTGGCCGCTTGACCGATGCCGATATGGAAGAGGAAGCCACCAAGCTTTCGGCGCAAAGCGTCCAATCCCAGTTGCAGACGGCCACCCTCAGCATTGCCAACAGCCAGCAGAAGAGCCTGGCACAGCTGTTTATGTGACAGCTGTGCCAAGGTGATAGCTTTTGCAAACACGCCTTACCGCTTGCGCGATCTGTTACGCTTGCGGGTATTGCCTGGTTGATTGCTGGCTTGCTTAACGGGCGCGGGCGTATTGGCAATAGCGACAGGCTCGGAAATCGTTTGGACGGGCGCTTCGGGAGCCAATCCGTCAGGAGCCAGCATCTGCGCAGTGTCTGCATTGTCTTCAGGGGTAACCGGCTCGGAGAGCTGCGCATCGGCAGGCTGCGGCCGGATGGCGTCGTGCGTGTTGTCGGCTGCCGTCGTGTCGACGGGTTCGGCAGATGGCTCCAGTTCCGGTTCCAATGAAACCGGCTCCTCAACGATAACTCTCTCATCATCGTTTCTGTCATTGTCGTTCATGGCGCTGGCCTGGGGGGCACTGGCTTCAGGCACGACAGGCGGAACGACCAGAGCCAAAAGCGAAGGAATTGCATTTTCAACCGGTGCGTCTGTTCTTGCCGTGTCCGAGGCATTGGCGGATGACGCGGACAGCGCCTTCACCAAAAGATCGGTGATTTTCAGCGCACCCGGCAGGGATATGTTGGTCGAATGGCCGGCGCGTGCGACGCGGACGATGTTGGTCACCGGAGCCGTGGCATTCAATTCGCCGTACCAGTCGAGTTCACCGATGATCGCCAAGGGCGGCGAAAACGGCGCGGGCAGCGCGACCCGGGTGCTGAACGTGATGATCTGCAACCGCTCGGCCAAGATGGAAAGCCGTTCGGGTGCTTCTTTTTCGATCGCGTTCAGCGCTTCAGCGACGATCTGGTTGCCTTTGGAATGGCCGGTGACGAGGTTGAACCGCAGATCCGGGTGGCAAAGAAGCGCCTGGACCGTATCGGCATCGAGACTGGTGCGGCGCGGCGGTTGCGATGGTTTCGGGCGACGCTGGTAGGCGCCGAATTGCGGACGCCCAACCAGATCGTCGATCATTTCGAAATTGCGGCGCAAAAAGCCCAGCGGGCCAAAGAAAAACGCGCCGCCCAGCGCTTCCGCGACGACATCGCCAAGTCCATAGCCGGACACCACCGCGCAGACCGGCGCCTCGATGGCGTCGGCGACATTGCGGGCAAAGGCGGCAGCCCCGGCAGCCGAGCCACCAATACCCGCCACCGCCATGGCTCTGACCTCGCGGCCACCGCGCAGCAGATATTCATCCACCGTTTCGCATAGCGTCAGCATGCCCTGGCCGGTGGGTGGCACGATCATGATCAGCCCTTCGGCGGCCAATGCGTCGCTGATATAGAAGGCCTCGTCCGAGGTCAGCGCCCGGATGTCGTAATAGAGCGCATCAAGGCTGCTGTTGCGCAATCGCCAGGGTTCCAGCGCGACATTGCGCAAGGGCCGCTTTTGCAGCCTTTCCGGCAGCGAAAGTGACCGGGCGAATTGGGTCAAGCCAAAGGTGAAGGCTGTCTCGAACATTGGTCTTCTCCCATGTGTTTTGTTGCATTGCAACTTATGGGCGCGCGATTCGATTAGCAACTGTTACTTTATTTTTTTTGCACTAACGAAAAGACGGTATTCGTCCATCATTGCAAATCCAACCCAGCATAGCACAGGCTGAACCGGCTGGCTTTGTGCAAAGCCAAATTTCCATGCACATGTCTGTGTGGTGTTTATCGCGATGAAACGATACGAGCTGCGGTATATTCCGCGGGCTCAGCACCGCGTTTGGCGCAGCGCCTCACCGGCAATCATGGCGGCCGACATCGCGACATTGATGGAGCGTTGGCCCTCGACCATCGGGATCAGGATGCGGGCATCTGCGCCGTCATGGACATGATCAGGCACGCCAGCACTTTCGCGGCCAAACAGCAGGATATCGTCGGGCTGGAAGGTCAGTTCGGTATAGGGCATGGCCGCCTTGGTGGAGGCCAGAACCAGCCGACGCCCGCTCTCCTTGCGCCAATCCTCAAATTGCGCCCAGTTGACGTGCCGGGTCAGGGTGACGGCGGCAAGATAGTCCATTCCGGCCCGCTTCAGATTGCGGTCCGACAGGTCGAAACCGGCAGGCTCGATGATATCGACACCGAGGCCAAGGCAGGCGGCGAGCCGCAGGATCGTGCCGGTATTGCCGGGAATATCCGGCTGGTAAAGGGCTATGCGGAGCGCAGAAGGGGAGACGCCGGGGATGCTATTGGTCATGGCGTTTGAATACCGGCTTCGCTGCGGCCTGTCTGTTGTCGATGGGCAACAGTGCGACCGCAAAACAGGGTGCCGTTCCGATTGCGACTTTTCAATTTCCCGCTGCGTCTTTATTGAAAGTGCATCTTCACTCGAGACAGGGAGGCACGCATGACCGATATCCACTGGATGCGCCACCCCGCTGCACCAAATCTACGACAGCGCTGAGCATTCTCGATTTTTCCTTGATGTATCTGAACGGCAGCGCCTGACCTGCAATCGTGCAGGATGCGATGTCTTTCTCAATCCCATGGCTGATTTCGCCTGAGCCTTTGTGGTCAGGCGGTCATGCCGTCAATCGGCTGGTCCTTTCGCGGCTGGCCGCCGTCTACCGATCCGGGCTTGCATATCCCGGTTGCCCTATCCCGGTTGCTTTGCCGCGATACACGCTATATCGGTCCGGCAAGCTGATGGAGACTGAAGATGTTTAGCTGGTTCGAACGCCAACTCAATCCCTATCCGGCCAAGCAGCCCAGCCTGCCGCCCAAGGGTCTGTTTCGCTTCATCTGGCATTATACCAGGCCCGCTGCCGGCTGGCTGGCGCTGATGGCTGTGCTGGTAATGCTGATTGCGGTGGGTGAGGTGATGCTCTTCCAGTTCCTTGGCGATATCGTCACCTGGCTGTCGCATGCCAACCGCGATACGTTCCTGCAAACCGAGGCTTGGCGGCTGGTGGGCATGGGCGCCTTGGTCCTGGTGTTTCTGCCGGGCATTGCCACGATCAATTCGCTGATCGTGCATCAGACCCTGCTGGGCAATTTCCCGATGATCGCCCGCTGGCAGATGCATCGCTTCCTGCTCAACCATTCCATGACGTTTTTCGCCAACGAGTTTTCCGGCCGGGTCTCGACCAAGGTGATGCAGACCTCGCTCGCGGTGCGCGAAACCGTGGTCAAGGTGCTGGACGTTTTCGTCTATGTCATCACCTATTTTATCTCGATGCTGGTGGTGATTGCGTCGGCTGACCTGCGCCTGCTGGTGCCAATGCTGATCTGGCTCTGCATCTATATCTCGATTGTCACCTATTACGTGCCAAGGCTGCGCAAGATCGCAGCGCTTCAGGCCGATACCCGCTCGACCATGACCGGGCGGATCGTCGATAGCTATACCAACATCGCCACGGTCAAGCTGTTCTCCCACACACGGCGGGAGGAGGATTATGCCAAGGGCGCCATGGACGAATTCCTGCAATCCGTGCATGCGCAGATGCGCAAGGTGACGCTGTTCCAGGTGCTGGTCTATCTCAACAATTGCACGGTGATTTTCATGATCGGCGCGCTGTCTGTCTGGCTGTGGCTGACGGCCTCCATCCAGGTCGGTGCTATCGCCATTGCCATCGGGCTTGCCATGCGGGTCAACAGCATGTCGCAATGGGTGATGTGGGAAGTGTCGGCGCTGTTTGAAAATATCGGCACCGTTTATGACGGCATGGAGATGATGACCAAGCCGCATGACATCACCGACAAGCCCGATGCCAAGCCACTGACCGTGCCCAAGGGCGAGATTGTCTATGACAAGGTCCGTTTCCACTATGGAAAGACGCGCGGCGTGATCGATGATTTCTCGTTGACCATCCGGGCTGGCGAAAAGGTCGGGCTGGTTGGCCGCTCCGGCGCGGGCAAGACGACGCTGATGAACCTGCTGCTGCGGTTCTACGATGTCGAAAAGGGCCACGTCACCATCGACGGGCAGGATATCGGGTCGGTGACCCAGGATAGCCTGCGCGGCCAGATTGGCGTCGTCACGCAGGATACCTCGCTGCTGCACCGGTCGATCCGCGACAACATTGCCTATGGCCGCCCGGATGCCAGCGATGCCGAAGTGGTCGAGGCGGCAAAACGCGCCAATGCCTGGGACTTCATCGAGCACCTCGTCGATATGCAGGGCCGGGTCGGGCTGGATGCGCAGGTGGGCGAGCGCGGCGTGAAACTGTCCGGTGGTCAGCGCCAGCGGATTGCCATCGCCCGGGTCTTCCTGAAAAATGCGCCGATCCTGGTACTGGACGAGGCGACCTCGGCGCTTGACTCAGAGGTAGAGGCCGCCATTCAGGAGAGCCTGTTTGCCCTGATGGAGGGCAAGACGGTGATCGCCATCGCCCATCGCCTCTCGACACTGACCGAAATGGACCGTCTGGTGGTGCTGGACAAAGGCCGGATCATCGAGACCGGCACCCACCACCAGCTTGCCAGCCAGGGCGGCGTCTATGCCGATCTGTGGAACCGCCAGTCGGGTGGGTTTTTGGGAGACGAGGCCACCGAAGTGCAGGAAACGGCGGCGGAGTGAATGTCATGACATGCATCAGAGCATCGTACTGATTCCGGTTTTCAGTAAGGTGTTCTAGGCTTTGAGACAGGTCGCTTTCGAAAATCTGGCTCGGAAACAATAACATCGCGCTGGTTCGCGCGATGTTATTTGAGGTGTGCTCCATTTCCGACGATCAGGCCACTCTTCTCGAAGACACTGCGCGGCCAGTCATTGGGCTTGTCGTTCCTGATATCTTGAACCCTCCGATCAGATCGCGCAGCTTTTCGGCCTCGGATGCAAGCTCCTGTGCAGCGGCACTGGCTTCTTCAACCGTGGACGTATTTCGTTGTGTGCTTTGATCGACAATGGTGACTGCGGCGTTGATTTCCTTGATGCCCTGCAATTGCTCGCCCGTCGCCTGGGAAATCGCCTGAACATGATGGTCGATTTCCTGGACCTGCTCCGAAATTTCAGTCAGGGCAGAACCGGTCTTGAAGACAAGGCCGACACCGCGCTGAACCGATGCGGTTGAGGTGGCGATGAGGTCCTTGATATGTTTTGCCGCGCCGGCGGAGCGTTGCGCGAGTTCGCGCACTTCCTGGGCAACGACAGCAAAGCCCTTGCCAGCTTCACCGGCACGTGCGGCTTCCACACCGGCATTCAATGCGAGCAAGTTCGTCTGGAAGGCAATCTCGTCGATGACGCCGATGATATTGGAGATTTCTTTTGATGATCCCTCGATCTGGTTCATCGCATCCGTCGCGTCATTGACGATCAGTCCGGAGGCTTTCGCGTGTTCGCGGGTTTTGGTGACCAGGGTGCTGGCTCCCGTCGCGCGAGACGCGGAGTCCTGAACCGTGGCGGTGATCGTGTCGAGCGCCGCAGCGGTTTCTTCCACCGAAGCGGCCTGGCTCTCGGCATTTTTGGCAATGTCGTTGGAGACGGCGCCAATGACCTTCGCATTATCTGCCAGCAACTCCGCCGAATGCCTGATCGCGGCTACAGTCTTCTCTAGCGAACGGGCCGCCTGATTGAAATCATCGCGCGTCTTCATCAAAGCTGGATCGATGTGATCCGTCACTGCGACCGTGAGATCGCCATTCGCAAGCGCGCTGATGGCATCACCGATCCGATCGACGGCGTCCATGCGAGAGGTTATGTCGGTCGCGACTTTGATCACCTTGTAGACCTTACCACGGGAATTGAACACTGGCGTATAGGCTGCCTGAATCCAGACACGCTTGCCGCCTTTGCCATAGCGAACGAAGTTGTCGGCGATGAATTCGCCAGCACGCAGCCTCATCCAGAAATTATCGTAGTCGGCTGTCCTTGTGTATTCTGGATCGCAGAAAAGCCTGTGGTGCTTACCCTCGATCTCGGCGAAGCTATAGTTCATGGCATCGAGAAAATTCTGATTGGCTTTGGAAATCGTTCCATCAGGCTCGAACTCGATGATTGCCTGCGATTGGTCGATGGCGCGAATGCGGTTTTCGTCATCAAGAGCGGCAATCCGCGTCCTGGTGATATCCGTTGCGATCTTGAGAATCCGGACGACTTTCCCATTGTGAAAAACCGGATTGTAGCTTGCCTGAATCCAGATGTCGGTCTGTTCCTTGGTCTGACGACGAAACTGTCCGCTCTGAAACTTGCCGCTGGCGAGTTCCTTCCAGAAGATCTCATAGGATGGCGAGTTGCGGATCGCGTCCTCGCAAAACATCCGATGATGTTTTCCGACAATCTCTTCCAACGAATAATGCAGCGCCTTGCAAAAGTTTTCGTTGGCTTCGAGTACCCTGCCGTCCGGCGAGAACCAGATCATTGCCTGAGATGTCGAGATAGCATTGATGTCTTCGGCCAGCTTGTTGGCCTGTAGCAAATTACGAAACGTCATGGGAAACAGCCATCCTTGTTATTCAAGGGAATTCAACCAAAGAGTTATTTAAAATTGTCTAATATCAATTGATAGGAATATATGCAGTGCGACGACGGGTCAGGTGGCCTCGCGGTGATCACGCAAATATAATCGGCGTATTGACACAGGCGCCTTTGTCCTGGTCCTCAATAGCCCTAACTTGCGAGAGAACCGACTCGTCCTGTTCGGCTCTATCGAGGTCCCGCCCCATGCTGATTGCCGCCGTCATCCGCCTGTTCGAACGCTGGGTCGATCCCTTTACCGAGCGTGCGGATCTTTGCCCGCCGGGTGGCACCATGGCTTTCGTGTGGTTTTACGTGAGCCAGGCCAAGGGGGCGTTTTTTGCCATGGCACTGTTTGGGGGCGCGGTGGCGGTCATGGAAGCCAGCATGTTCTGGTTCGTCGGGCGGTTGGTGGACCTGATCGATACTGTCCCCAAAGCCGCAGGCTGGCAGGGGCTGCTGGGCGCGCATGGGCTTGAACTGCTGGGCATTGCCGCCGTTGTCGTCTTCGTCCGATTTGCGGTAATCACGCTGAGCGCGCTGGTCGAAGAACAGGTCGTGGTGCTGAATTTTCTCAACCTGGTGCGTTGGCAAAGCCATGTCCATGTCGCGCGCCAATCGCTGAGCTTCTTCCATAATGATTTTGCCGGTCGCATTGCCACCAAGGTGTGGGCGGGCGGACAGGCGACAGGCGATCTCCTGACCTCGCTGTTGCAAGTCGCCTGGTTCATGGTGATCTATACGATTTCCACCATGGCGCTGCTGGCGCAACTGGACTGGGTGCTGGCGGCAATCATTGCCGTCTGGGTGCTGGTTTTCGCGGTGCTGGCCCGCTATTTCGTGCCGCGTATCCGCCGCCATGCCCGTGACACAGCCGAAGCTGGCTCGGCGCTGACCGGCAGGCTGGTGGATAGCTATGCAAATATCCAGACCCTGAAATTGTTTGCCCGCGAGCGGCAGAACGACCATTACATCCGGGCCGGTTTCGAGCGGTTCCAGGCGGCGCAGGCACCCTTTACCCGGCTGATCACAGGGGTGCGCGCCTCGCTGGCACTGCTGTCGGGCGGCATGATCCTGATGATTGCTGCCGTCTGCATCGACCGCTGGTTTTCCGGGGCGATGACGGCGGGTGGCATGGCGTTTACGCTCGGCCTGGTGCTGCGCCTCAGCATGCTCATGAACCGGATGATGACCCAGTTGAACGGTATGATGCGCAATATCGGCACGATCCAGAACGCCGCCGAGATGATTTCGCAGCCCATCGGCCTGAAGGACCGGCCCGATGCGAAGGTGCTTGCGGTCACTGGCCCGGAAATCCGCTTTGAGGATGTGTCCTTCCACTATGGCAAGCAGAAGGGGGCCATCGATCATTTGTCGCTGACCATCAAACCCGGCGAGAAGGTCGGCATTGTCGGGCGCTCCGGGGCGGGCAAGACCACGCTGGTCAACCTTCTGCTGCGCTTCTACGATGTCGAGGGTGGTGGCATCCGGATTGACGGCCAGGATTTGCGCGCGGTGACGCAGGAAAGCCTGCGGGGCAAGATCGGCATGGTCACCCAGGATACTGCCCTGCTGCATCGCTCGATCCGTGACAACATCCTGTTTGGCCGCGATGAGGCGAGCGAAGAGCAGCTGCGCGCCGCCGCCGACCAGGCCGAGGCGCTGGGCTTCATCGAAAAACTGGTCGACCAGCGCGGCCGCACCGGCTTTGACGTGCATGTCGGCGAACGCGGCGTGAAACTTTCCGGCGGCCAGCGCCAGCGGATCGCCATCGCCCGGGTGATGCTGAAGGACGCCCCGATCCTGGTGCTGGACGAGGCAACTTCGGCGCTCGATTCGGAAGTGGAGGCCGCCATCCAGTCCAATCTGGAACAGCTGATGACCGGCAAAACCGTGCTCGCCATCGCCCACCGCCTCTCCACCATCGCCAGCCTCGACCGTCTCGTGGTGATCGACCAAGGCCGTATCATCGAAGAAGGCAGCCATGACGAACTGGTGGAGCGGGGCGGGCTCTACGCCGAGCTTTGGGCGCGTCAATCGGGGGGATTTATTGGCGGCGAGGAGGCGGATCGGGCAGCGGAATAGGATGGCCTCGTCATTGCCTTCCAGGTGTGTCCGCTTTACGATCAGCGCTGTCTATAGATACCGTGTTCGTAATACGAATATTACGCCAAATGAATCAGGCTGGTCAATGTATGAGATGACGAAAACGAAGGGGTCTTTCACGAAAATGAGGACGCTTCGCTGGAGGCTGGCTATTACCTTTTTAAAGATCGTTTTCCGAAAGGAAGAAAGACTAATCTACTCTCTCAAGGCGCTTGGAATGAGTGATCTCTTTTGCGTGCGGGCTCTCGAATTCGCTTATCATCTGGACAATCACTCAGCGAGCATGCTGATCGGCAAGTTCATTGCTAATCCATTTACTGAACCTAAAATCTGAGCCGTCCTTCCGGGTCGCAGTTCATTATTCCGCAATGCGGCTCAACAAGCCAATAGAACTATTAGGCCTCACCCCTTCGGCAGCAGCAGATCGGTGATCAGTCCATAATGGTTGGAGCCGAAATTCGAGGGAATGCGTGACAGTTTCGCCGCCATCAGCGGGCTGCGGATGTAGATATGGTCAATCGGCACGCCGAAGGCGCCGCCGATGATGGGCCAGGTGGCGGGCTCCAACCCGGTCGTGGTCATGCCGGTGACTTTCAGCAGTTTCTGCATGTCGGGCGCCAGCGTCGAGGCGTTGAAATCGCCAGCCAGCAGGAGAGGGCCATCGATGCCGCTCAAGACATCACCCAGTTCTCCCAGTTCCTCCATGTGATAGCCGTCGAAATACGGCTTGCTCAAATGCGCGGCGGCCAGATGCAAGGCGGTGCCGCCGATTTGGATTTTCGCCATGGCGAACCGGTCGCGCCTGAGATCGCTGAGATTGCCGACATAGACCATATCAAGCGGGTATTTCGACAACAGCATCAGATCGCAGGTCGACGTGTGTTCACCGCAGCCGATCCGGTAGGGATAGGTCTTCACCAGCCGGTCGAGATGCAGCGAAACGGGGGCCGCCTCCATCACATAGGCGACATCAGCACCCGATTCGAGAATGTAATCGGTGATCGCGGCGCCGTTTTCCAGGTTGTCGCCCAGCACGTTGAAGGACAGGACCCTGAACGGCTGCATGCGCGCCAGATCAATCCGGGGTGTTTGCGGCAAGGTGGCCCAAATCATCCAGACGGCATGACCGGCGATGAACAGTGTGGCTGCCAGAAGCGTCATGGTGAACAGGCCGGGGCGTAGCGCCAGGCAGAACAGCGCCATGAGCAGCATGGCCAGCCCGGCGTGAAGCTGGAGACTATAGATCACTCCCGCACCCCAGAAATTGGTGGCGTAACGCACGGCAAACAGGCCAAGGGCAAGCACGAGCAGGGTTGCCATGATGTGCAGCAGCATCGATTTCATCTTCTTGCCTTTTGCGGAATTGCAGTGCCATGCAGCCTATAGGGTGTCGACTGCGCTTCTATAACACTTTCTATTTGTTGCATGATTTTATCTTTAAACCGATTCCGGTTGTCGTCCCCTGCTTCCAGCACCGTGCATACGGCCTGTCAGATGGTACGGAACCTGATTTCCGAAAAGACAATATCCTGCAATCAAGCCTGCACCCTTGGGCTTCATAACGAGACCGCCAAAATCCCGAGGTCAACTCACAACGATTACACATGCAGATCACGAAAATTTTGCAGCGCAACAGTCACTTGCGCATTGCACAAGTCTTGACTTTTTTCAAATCAGGTTCGCAGCCAAAAGCGTGAAAAACAGGGCTCTTCTCATGTCCTGGCTCTTGATAAAGCGCAAATCCCTGCAATTGCAGGGGAATTTTTATCCCTGGTTTTCCTAAAGTTTTCCGCGACATGTTGCCTCTGATGCGGTTGAACACTGGACAGATTTCACCAGCGCGCATAGAAATTGACTTGGAGGCGGAGAATCCATGGCGATTTTGTGGCGTCATGGATGCCGTCAGGGGGACCGCTGCCGTAGGACCTGCTCGTTGAACGGGTATTGCGGTGGATGAAAAGTGATCGAGCGTCCTTTGCGGGTGAGAGTGACCCATGGCGCTCCAACGGTTTGTCGCAGGCGATGCGAAGAGGATGGTTTGACCGTGAGCGAACACAATACACAGACTGAAACTGCGGGCGGAGGCATGGGCGCGGGCGAGCCGACGCGCCGCGACTTCCTTTATCTCGCCACCGGCATGGCGGGCGCAGTTGGCGCTGCGGCTGTGGCCTGGCCCTTTATCGACCAGATGCGGCCCGATGCCTCGACCCTGGCTCTGGCCTCTATCGAGGTGGATGTCTCGGCTCTTCAGCCGGGCATGTCGCTGACGGTCAAGTGGCGCGGCAAGCCGGTCTTCATCCGCAACCGCACCGACAAGGAAGTGGAAGAAGCCAAGGGCGTGCCGATTGCCCAGCTGAAGGACCCGGTGGCGCGCAACGCCAATGCCGGCGACGACGCCCAGGCGACCGATCTGGCCCGCTCGGCGGGGCAGGGCAAGGAAAACTGGATCGTGATGATCGGCTCCTGCACCCATCTCGGCTGCGTGCCGCTCGGTCAGGCCGGTGAATATGGCGGATGGTTCTGTCCCTGCCATGGCTCGGTCTATGATACGGCCGGCCGTATCCGCAAAGGTCCGGCGCCGGAAAACCTGCATATTCCAAATTATGGGTTCGTATCCAATACCGTGATCAAGATCGGCTGAGGGGGAGAGATTGATGAGTGGGCATTCCAGTTACCAGCCGTCGAGCGGGCTGACACGGTGGATCGATCAGCGGCTACCCTTGCCGCGCTTGGTCTATGATAGTTTCATTGCTTTTCCCGTACCGCGCAATCTGAACTACGCCTATACATTCGGTGCCATGCTGGCCGTGATGCTGGTCGTGCAGATCCTGACCGGCGTCGTGCTGGCCATGCATTATACCGCTGAAACCACTGTTGCTTTCAACTCCGTCGAAAAGATCATGCGCGACGTCAACCATGGTTGGCTGCTGCGCTATATGCATGCCAATGGCGCGTCCTTCTTCTTCATTGCCGTCTACCTGCATATCGCCCGCGGTCTTTACTATGGGTCCTACAAGGCACCCCGCGAAATCCTCTGGATTCTCGGCGTGGTGATCTTCCTGCTGATGATGGCGACTGCCTTCATGGGCTACGTTCTGCCCTGGGGCCAGATGTCCTTCTGGGGTGCAACCGTTATCACCGGCTTCTTCTCGGCCTTTCCTTATGTGGGCGAGTGGATCCAGACCTTCCTGCTTGGTGGCTTCGCCGTCGATCAGCCAACGCTGAACCGCTTCTTCTCGCTGCATTACTTGCTGCCCTTCATGATCGCAGGCGTGGTTATCCTGCATATCTGGGCACTGCATGTCACCGGGCAGACCAATCCGACCGGGGTTGAGGTGAAGTCAAAGACCGACACGGTGCCGTTCACGCCCTATGCGACGCTGAAGGACGCCTTCGGAGTGTCGATCTTCCTGATCGCCTATGCCTGGTTTATCTTCTACATGCCGAACTTCCTCGGCCATCCCGACAACTACATCATGGCCGATCCGCTGAAGACCCCGGCGCATATCGTGCCTGAATGGTACTTCCTGCCGTTCTACGCCATGCTGCGCGCCATCACCTTCAACGTGCTGTTCATCGATTCCAAGCTGGGCGGCGTGTTGGTGATGTTCGGGGCGATCATCGTCTTGTTCTTCCTGCCCTGGCTGGATACGTCCAAGGTGCGTTCCGCCGTTTACCGTCCCTGGTACAAGCTGTTCTTCTGGATCTTTGTCGCCGATTGCATTCTGCTCGGCTGGCTCGGTTCACGTCAGCCGACGGATACATTCACCACCATGGCGCAGTTCGGGACGCTGTATTATTTCGGCTTTTTCCTGGTGATCATGCCTCTGCTTGGTCTGCTGGAAACGCCACGGCGGGTGCCGAACTCGATTACCGAGGCTGTTCTGGCCAAGAATGGCAAAACAGCCGAAGCGCATGTCTGAGACAGGCAGGGAGAGGATAAACTCAATGAAGAAGCTTGCCACAAGCCTCCTGTCGCTGGCATTCGCCACCGGTCTAGGCTTTTCCGCAGCGCTTGCGCAGGAACATGCGGAAGGCGAAACGCCCCATTACCCCATTCACAAGCCAGCCCCGGTGGAATGGAGTTTTTCTGGGCCTTTCGGAAAATATGACAAGGGGCAATTGCAGCGCGGACTGAAGATCTACAAGGAAGTCTGTTCCGCCTGCCATTCCATGAACCTGGTTTCCTTCCGCACGCTGGAAGGCCTTGGCTATTCGGAAGCGCAGGTGAAGACCTTTGCCGCCGAATACGAAGTGCAGGACGGGCCGAACGCATCCGGCGAAATGTATACCCGCAAGGCCGTGCCTTCGGATCATTTCCCGTCGCCCTTCCCCAACCATGAAGCCGCCGCTGCCGCCAATAATGGCGCCGCACCACCGGACATGTCGCTGCTGGCCAAGGCACGCGGCATCGAGCGTGGTTTCCCGACCTTCATCTTTGATATCTTCACGCAATATCAGGAGGGCGGGCCGGATTATATCCACGCGCTGCTGACCGGCTATCAGGACCCGCCGGCTGGTGTGACGGTGGCTGAAGGCACCCATTATAACCCGTATTTCGCTGCCGCCTCGGCACTTGCCATGGCGCCGCCGCTCAGCGAGGGGCAGGTGACCTATGACGATGGCGCGCCGCAGACGGTTGATCAATACGCCAAGGACGTCTCGGCCTTCCTGATGTGGGCTGCCGAGCCGCATCTGGAAGAACGCAAGCGTACTGGCTTCATGGTCATGGTCTTCCTGCTGATCTTCTCTGGTCTGGTCTACCTGACCAAGAAATCGGTCTATGCTAACAAGGAACATTGATTGCTACTTGGGGTGAGGCAATTTCGAGAAGGCGGCTTTCGGGCCGCCTTTTTCGTATTTTGTGTCAGCCTGATATCATCAGACACGCCGCGGCGATGGCGGGGCATATTCCCTCTGGACAGAGCCTTAAATTGATTCCGATTTGAGAATTTTTGCAGTACGGTCCGGCGCAACTAGAAATTCCGTCAGCCGGGCAGACCATGACTCAAATTTCCCAGGAACTTTCCGCCGCTATCCGCTCCATTCCGGATTATCCCAAGCCCGGTATCGTGTTTCGCGATATCACCACGCTGCTCGGCAATCCGCGCGCTTTTCGCCGCGCCGTCGATGAACTGGTGCAACCCTATGCCGGGCTGAAGATCGACAAGATTGCCGGCATGGAAGCACGCGGCTTCATTCTGGGCGGCGCCGTGGCGCATCAGCTGTCTGCCGGTTTCGTGCCGATCCGAAAGAAGGGCAAGCTGCCGCACACGACGGTACGGATCGCCTATAGCCTGGAATATGGCGTGGACGAGATGGAAATGCATGTCGATGCCGTGCAGCCCGGTGAAAAGGTCATTCTGGTCGATGACCTGATCGCCACCGGCGGCACCGCCGTCGGCGCAGTGCAGCTACTGCGTCAGATCGGCGCCGACGTCGTCTCCGCCTGCTTCGTCATCGACCTGCCGGATCTCGGCGGTCGCAAGAAGCTGGACGCACTGGGGGTCGAGGTGCGCACGCTGGTGGAATTTTCCGGGCATTGATCCTTATTGAACCGAAACGACGGATGCCGCGATGGATCACGATCTTCTAGCCCATTTGCCGCTGCGCAAGAGGCGAGAGCTGGATCGTGTCTTGAAAATTCTCTTCGAGGAATTCGACGAGGCGCAGAAGGGTAGGCTTTCGGCAAAGAACAAGGGAGGCCAGATTCTCAAGGTCCTCCTGTTCGGCTCCTACGCGCGTGGCAACTGGGTCGAGGACCATGCCAGCGGCTACTACTCGGATTTCGACATATTGGTCGTGGTCAATACGGAGACCTTTGCCGACGAGGATGAATTCTGGCGCACGGCCCATGACCGCATCATCCGCGAAGAGCAGGTCACCAAGCGCCTGAAAACCCCGGTAAATTTCATCGTCCATTCGCTTCATGACGTGAACGACAAGCTGGCCCAGGGACTGCCGTTTTTTGTCGATGTTATTAGCGATGGCATTCCTCTTTACGAGGTGCTGGGTTATAGTTTTGCTGAACCGAAGCCGATCACTGCCGAAGAGAGACAAGCGCGGGCGCAAGCCTATTTCGATGATTGGTTTCCGAGCGCTGTCTATAACGTGACACTGGCGGGCTATGCCAGTAAGGACATGCAGCTCAAACAGGCAGCTTTCAACCTCCATCAAGCGACGGAACGCTTCTATCACTGTGTCCTGCTGGTGTTCACTCTCTATAGCCCGCCGCTGCACAGTCTTCGGAAGCTCAGGCCTCTGGCCGAGAGCTATGATGCCCGTCTCCGAGACGTGTGGCCGGCAAAAAGCCGCTTGGCACGCCGTTGTTTTGACCGGCTGCATCGCGCTTATGTCGAGGCGCGCTACTCCACAGAATATGTTGTCACGCTCGAAGAGTTGGAATGGCTGTTTGATGCAGTCACACGTTTGCAGAAGGCTGTAGAGATGGTTTGCCGTCAAAGACTGGCCGCCGCCGAATAGCCAGCGTTGTTTATACGCTTCGCGTCAGCGCTCAGTCAGCGCCAGTCTGACGCTCATCAGCAGGAATGCGGCGGAAAATCCTTTGTAGAGCGTTTTGACCGTCCTCGGCTTTGAGAGGATATGCTTGCGCAATCCGCTTGCCATCCAGCCATAGAGGGCGAAGACGATGAATGTCATCGCCATGAACAGGCCCGAGCAGAGGACGAATTGCCTGATGGCCTGCGGGGCCTTGCCATCAACGAATTGCGGCAGGAAGGCCAGGAAAAATAGCGAGAGTTTCGGGTTCAGCAGGTTGATCAGCACGGCCTTGCCGATGATCCGCAAGGCATTGTATGGCTGGGTTTGCTCCTGGCTCATCTCGATTTCGCCGCCGCGCCAGAGGCTGGCTGCCATATAGAGCAAATAGACGACACCGGCGATTTTGACTGCTTGGAAGAGGGTTTCATTTGCGGCCAGTATAGCTGCTAGGCCAAAACTGGCTGCTGCCATATGCGGCAGAATGCCGAGCGTGCAGCCGAAGGCGGCAATGGTTGCGGCTCGCCATCCACCGGACAGTGCGACCGTCAGAGTGTAAAGCGCTCCGGTTCCGGGTGTTGCGACGATGATGAGGGATGTCAGGTAAAAATCGAGAGGCATGATGAGCGACCGCGCTATGTTGATCCTTGCGACATTTGATCACCACTTGCCCGTCCGGTCTTGAATGGAATTGCAGGCTCCTCTCAGGCCCGAAAAGCCGCAGGTGTGAGGCCATATCGGCGTTTGAATTCTCGCGTCATATGGCTCTGGTCGGCATAGCCGCAGGTAGCCGCGATGTCGGCAAGGCTGCTCTTCCCCGATAGAATCAGGCGGCGGGCCCGGTTGGCGCGCTGCTGCAGAATATAGGCATGGGGCGTCAGCCCTGTCATGGCCTGGAAAGCCCTCAGCGTTTGGAATCGGCTGGCATTTGCGACCGTGGCCAGGTCCTGGAGGGATGGATTTGCCGCCGGGTCGTCACAGATCATCTGCCTGACCCGCTCCATGGTCGGATCGGTCTTCGGCAGCATTGCGTTGCTTCGCCAAGAGATCAGCGGCGCCAACAGGTCAATCAGGGTCTCGTCTTGGGCCAGGGCTGCCGCTGACCCTCTGCCGTTGCGCATGGCTTGAAAGGCATGGTAGAATCGGGTCGCCCAATCCGGCTTGTCGAAGACCGGTCTTTCGAATTCAACCTGTCCGGTCTCACCTAGATCCGTCTGCATGTCGTTGAGAAACGCCGGCTCCATATAGAGCATAAGCCAATGTCGGCCTTGCTCATCGAGTGGCGCGCCGTCATGCACTTCGCCAGGATTGACGGTAATGATGTTGCCGGGCTCAGCCGTCACCTGGCCTCGGCCAGAGGCCGATATCTGCCCGCCATTGACGATCAGCCCGATGCCGAACTCGTCGTGGGTGTGTCGAGAAAATCTGTGTTTACTTTGGGCGCAAACCGCACGAAGCCGTGGATCGCTGGGCCGGAATGCCTGAAAGTCCTGCATCCGGCCCATCGCCCTTAACCCTTCACCGCCTTAGCGATATCATCAGCAATTTCTTCCGGCTTGGTAATTGGCGCATAGCGCGCAATCGGGGTGCCGTCGCGGCCAACCAGGAATTTGGTGAAATTCCATTTGATCGCTTCGGTGCCGAGAATGCCGCGGACTTCGTGGGTCAGGTATTTGTAGAGCGGGTGTGCGTCGTTGCCTTTGACATCAATCTTGGCGAACATCGGGAAGCTGACCTTGAAATTCAGGTCGCAGAAGCTGGCAATTTCGGCTTCCGATCCCGGTTCCTGGCCGCCGAACTGGTTGCAGGGAAAGCCGATGATGACGAGGTCGTCCTGAAAACGCTTTTGCAGGGTCTCCAGGCCTTCATATTGCGGTGTGAAGCCGCATTTGCTGGCGGTGTTGACGATCAGGAGCAGTTTTCCGGCAAATTCGGCAAGCTGGCGCTCCCGGCCGGTAATATCCTTGGCTGAAAAGTCATGAACGTTCATTGTCATTTTCCTGTTCGAGCACGGTGCTGACGAAACGCAGCACCGGCTCGCCCTGCTGGTTCATACCTTCGGCAACGCTAGCGTGGAGGTGCCAACCGGGACGCGATCTGAGCGCGCGGCTGTTTTGTGCCGTCAGGCTATAGGTAATGTCATCCCCGGCATAGACCGGTTTCAGCCATTTCAGGTCGGTAAAGCCGGGCGAGGGGCCAAGCCGCGGCGGTGTCACGCCTTCGGCAATGGCTTTGGCGTTGGCTTCGCCCATGAAGTCGAGAAAGGTTCGCATCCAAACCGAACAGGTATGCCAGCCGGAAGCGCAGAGACCGCCGAAGACGTAGGACTTCGCCGCTTCCGCATCGACATGGAAGGGCTGCGGATCGAATTTTGTGGCAAAGCGGATAATGTCCTCCGCGTTGAAATGGCGGGTGCCGAGCACGACTTTTTGCTCGAAGGGAAACAGGTCAACCATTCTCATGCCGCATCTCCTGCTGGTTGGCGCTGGCGCATCATGGCCGCATTGCGGGCGACGATGACGGTTTCGCCCTTCTGGTTGACCAGTTCATGGCGGCTGGTGATGACACCGATTCCCGGGCGCGAGCGCAATGGCCGGGCCTCTTCAACCAGGGAAAAGCCGCTCAGGGTATCACCCGCCAGGACAGGCGTTTTCCACTGCACGAAGTCTATGCCCGGCGCGCCTTCGGAATGGGAGCGCAGGATATAGCTGTCGATCATCATCCGCATCAAAAGCCCGCAGGTATGCCAGCCGGAGGCCGCCAAGCCGCCGAGAATGCTGGCCTCACCGGCTCGCGCATCGAGATGCATCGGCTGCGGGTCGAATTCTGTGGCAAACTCGATAATGTCGTTTAAATCCACCGTGACGGGGCCAAGCGGCAGGCGGGTACCAACCGGAAAATCTTCAAAATATAATTTGTCTGTCTGCATAATATCCTCTCTGGGCGTATCCGAACCCTAATAGCACAGATACAAGAATTACGGTGCCGGAGGCGTGCCTGGAGCGGGGTCTGGAGCGGCACCCGGAATACTGAAAGCATTGCCGTTGACCTTGATCTGGCCGGTGCGATCCGTTTCCACGTGCCAAAGCAGTTGTCCATCATCCTGTGTCTTGGCAAAGCCTTTCGCCATCAGCAGGAAAAATGCTGTCTGGCCAAGCTCTGGCGTTTGCTTGGCGTTGGCCTGGAGATAGGCAACGGTCTTGTCGAAATCGCGTGCTGTTACGGTCACGTCGGCCAGCGGTTTGTCGTTGCCTGTCAGGGCAAACGTAGTTTTGCCGGTGATAGTGACGTCATAGAGCGAAGATGTCAGGCGGGTGCCGTCATAGGTGATGGTGGCGGTGCCGTCTGGAAAGAAGCGTCGGCTGATTTCGCTCTTCTGCGGTGGTGTCAGCGGTTGGGCGGGATCGTAATCGACATTGTCCATCAGGTAATTGATGCCATCCGCTGCGTTGACGGTGGGCACAGTCACCTTGATCGTCGAGGTCTGTGGAATGAGGGGCGTGTAGGCAGCCGGGACCAACCCTGCCACCATTTGAGGCTCGACGAGATCCAGGCCGAAGCTGAACCTAGCCCCATTTCGGATACCATCGATCATGGTCTCTATGCCGAACCGCTTGGCGGTGAACGGGCCTTGCGGGGTCTCGACCTGCATGTCGCGATAGACAACGGTCTGGGACATGGTCTTGAAAAGCGGGAAATTCGAGCGGAACAGCTGGATCAATATGCGCTTTTCAGCCTCATCCATCGGCGGCTTGTCCCAATTCCTGACCAGGATCGCGATCATTTTCTGAAGCGGCTGATAGGCAACGCCCTCGATTTTCACGGAGCTTTCGCCTGAAACGGCGCGGAAACCGGCAGGGTCCGCTTTCGAAGCCCTTATGTCTTCAACGAGATTGGTGAAGGTGCCGCTGCTGGCAACCGTGATCGTATTATCACCTTCCTTCATCCCCTGGACCGTGGAATTGATGGCGTCCAGGCGTATGTCCGTCGAGCTGTCACCCGTCTGCAATCGCAGCCGCATGTCCTCGGCCTTGTAGGTGCCGGACTGGAGATAGGTGATGCTCGGATCGTAGATCCCCGTCATGCTGTAGGAATCGACCGAAAAGAGAAAGTCGGTCTTGGTGTCTTTCTCTTTAGTCTGCCCTTTGACATCGATCCCACCGGCCTGGTCGAATTGCCACAGGCCACCGTCCAGCGGCCGAATGAGGGAGACGATAGGGTTGAGACCCACGGCCTTGGTGAACTTGATCGCCTCCAGTCCGAAGAGCGCAATGGTATTGACCCGGACCTCATAGGCGCTGTTGCGCGCCCGCACGGTCATGGCGCTCGCATCCTTGACCATGCCGTCCGGCAGGGTGGACAAAAGCTGCTGCTTGAGGTCCTTGGCGCCCTTAGAGGTAACATCGGCGGCGTTTGCCTGCCCATGCACCAGGACAGCGGATAGAAACAACACAGGCACGGACATCGAACGCATGCTTACTCCCCTCGTTGCAGGAGGCAGCAACCCACGCCGCTCCAACGCATTGATATTGACCAGTTGACCGGCGTTTTAAAGGGCAAAATAAAAGCGGGATGCTTTTGTAGGAGCATCCCGCTGGTGATTGACTGTTCTACCGACGCAAATATGGATCAGGTGTTGAAGCGGAAGTGGATGACGTCGCCGTCATGCACGACATATTCCTTGCCTTCGTCGCGGCCCTTGCCAGCTTCCTTGGCGCCGACTTCGCCCTTGTAGGCGATGTAATCGTCATAGGCGATGGTGAAGGCGCGGATGAAGCCGCGTTCGAAATCGGTGTGGATGACACCGGCGGCGGCGGGCGCCTTGGTGCCGCGCGGAATGGTCCAGGCGCGGGTTTCCTTGGGGCCGACGGTGAAATAGGTGATCAAATCGAGCAGGTGATAGCCAGCGCGGATCAGCCGGTCCAGACCTGCTTCTTCCAGCCCGAGCGCCGACAGGAATTCGGCCGCTTCCTCGTCCGGCAATTGCGCCACTTCGGCTTCGATGGCCGCCGAAATGATCACGGTTTCCGCCCCTTGTGCCTTAGCCATTTCCTCTACGGCTTTGGTATGGGCATTGCCGGTGACGGCATCGGCTTCGGCGACATTGCAGACATAGAGGACCGGATGGGAGGTCAGCAGGTTCAGGCTTTTCAGCACCTCGCGTTCCTCGGCATCAAGGCTTGCCAACAGCAGGCGGGCGGGCTTGCCCTCTTGCAACAGCTTCAGCGCGCCATCCATGACAGGCAGCAGCGTCATCGATTCCTTGTCCTTGGAGGCGGCGCGCTTGCGGGTCTGCTCGGTGCGGCGCTCCAGGCTTTCGAGATCGGCCAGCATCAGTTCGGTTTCGATGGTTTCGGCATCGCCAACCGGATCGATCCGGCCTTCGACATGGGTGATGTCGTCATCTTCGAAACAGCGCAGTACATGCACGACGGCATCGACTTCACGGATATTGGCGAGGAACTTGTTGCCCAGGCCTTCGCCCTTGGAAGCGCCGCGCACCAGACCGGCAATATCCACGAAGGAAATCCGGGTCGGGATGATTTCCTTGGAACCGGCAACGCTTGCCAGTGTCTGCATGCGCGGATCGGGCACGGCCACTTCGCCGGTATTCGGCTCAATGGTGCAGAAAGGATAGTTGGCCGCCTGGGCTGCCGCCGTCCTGGTCAGCGCGTTGAAAAGGGTGGACTTGCCGACATTCGGCAGTCCCACGATACCGCATTTGAAGCCCATGGGTGTTTTCCGTGCTCAGTAAAGGTTTTGTTGCCTTGCCTATGGGGGAATGGAGCGGCCCGGTCAAGGCTTTGCCGCTTCTTGGCGCCAATTGCTTGAAGCCGGGAGCGGTTCGCATTATGGTAACGCGAGCGTGTGCCGATGGGAGTTGCCAATGCCTCAAAAAGTCATTGTCGGGCAGCCAAAGGTGAAAACCAGGCCAAAGCTGGAGCAGCCCAGGCTCTACAAGGTCATCTTGACCAATGATGATTACACCCCGCGCGAATTCGTCACCATCGTGCTGAAAGCCGTGTTTCGGATGAGTGAGGAAACCGGCAACCGGGTGATGATGACCGCTCACCGCTTTGGCTCGGCGGTGGTGGTGGTCTGTACCAAGGACATCGCCGAAACCAAATCCACCGAGGCCAATGATCTGGCAAAGGAAGCGGGGTTTCCGCTGCTGTTTACCATTGAGCCGGAAGAATAGGCATCATGATGTGCGGCGGATTTGATAGCCGGTCTTGTTCTGGAGAAAGCCGCTGGAACTGTAGAAGCGGTGGATGGCCTCGTCCGTTCGGCCTGTCAGCAACATGACCTTATAGCAGTCAGCATTCCAGGCGGCGTCGATGGCATGGAGAACGACCGCTCGGCCGTAGCCTTGCCCACGATGCGTCGCAGCGCTGACGACATTCTCGATCAGAGCATAAGGCCGGCAACCACGCGTCAGGTTGGGGGTTACCAGCAAACTCGCCGTTGCCACGGGCTTTTCGTGGTCGAGAGCAACGAAAACTGTCAGGCCAGGATGAACGAGAACCGCTGCATAGGTGTTATGAACTCGTTCAGCGTCGTCAAAATTGTTGTTGCTGCTCAAGTCTTTATAAAGTGCTAGCAAGGCCTCCAGATCATTGAACGTTGCGGGACGGACGGTAATCGCATTGGACATCGTATACCTCCTGATCTCAAATCGGAAACAATTTGGCTCTCGGCAAGGTTGACGCCTGAATATGAGCCTTGAGTTCTGCCAGTTGCTGGTCTGTCAGGGCGCGTTTCGGCAACGGGATTATCATTGGTGCCGCAAACAGTAGCGCGAGGACCGTTTTGTCTTCGGCCCAGGACTGGAAATCACTCCAGGGATAAAAAATCCGACTCGTTGCGGTGGCGATGTAGAATCCGTCCGCGTCCCAGCCCAATCTGGCGGGACGGTTGGCAGAGGGCATTGCGCGAAAATAGGCTTTCGTTCTTCGAGCACCTACTATCCTTACGATGGATAAGAGAAGAACGATGAATGCAAGATTTATCAAAATAAAATTGAAAAAATAAAAATCATTTTGCTCGCCATTAATCAAAATTCCTGCGCTGTAATACAATGTCACATAGCATAAAAAATATATTAATATTTTTCTGATTTTAATTTTACTTCTCCAGTAAATCTTGTAGCCTGACCCAATGTCTTTTTCAAAAAAATGACAATCGACGGTAAGAGTGTCGAAAATGCCCCACTCTACCTGCTCCTCAACAGACATTGCCTAATCCTTCTTCGGCCCAAACATCTTCTTCAACATCTCAGCCATCGGCCCGGTTTCCCGCAGCTTTTTCGGCTGCACACCATTACGGGCCTGATGAATGTGGGATTTCGCAGGCTTTGCCGGTTTGGGCTTTTCTTCGTCCGCTTTCGACCCAGTGGCGAGCGCCAGTTTGTTCATCAACTGGCTGTCTTCGCCGCGCACCAGCATGTCGGCGTTTTCGGCCAGTGTTTCCAGCAGCGGATCCAGCCATTCGGCGTCGAGCTTGCCGAAATCGCCCAGCACATGCGCTTGGACCCGGGATTTATCGCCGGGATGGCCGATGCCGAGCCGCAGGCGGCGGTAGTTCAGGCCGCAATGCGCATCCAGCGATTTGATGCCATTATGGCCGCCATGGCCGCCGCCCAGCTTGATACGGGCCTTGCCGGGGAGAAGATCCAGCTCGTCATAGATCGCTACGAGCTGTTCCGGCCCAAGCTTGTAGAAGCGCAGCGCCTCGCCGACCGATTCGCCTGATAGGTTCATGAAGGTCTGCGGCTTGATCAGCAGCACTTTCTCGCCCGCCAGCGTGCCATCGGCAATCTCGGCCTTGAATTTCTTCGACCAGGGCGAAAAGCCGTGACGACGATGGATGGCGTCGAGCGCCATGAAGCCGATATTGTGGCGGTTGCCGGCATATTGGGAGCCGGGATTGCCAAGCCCTGCAAGAACGATCATCGCATTTTCCACGAACGATATTTCGGTTGGTCTTCACGACAGCGAAATGCGGGCCATGTCAACCCCGATTGCGCGTGCTATTGAGGCTGCAACAGGCCATATTCTCGCGAAATCCTGGCTTGCGTGCCATCGGCAATCAGTCGATCAAGCGCTTGTTGCATTTGCGCTATAAGGGCATCGGGCATGTCCTTGTTGCAGGCAATGGCGAATTTCTGCTCGGTCAGCACGAATTGCTGTTCCAGAGGATGCCCTTCGGCCACCAGCTTGTGATAGAATTTCTCCGAGACCGGCATGAGGTCGATCCGGCCGCTTTCCAGCTTTTTGATGGTCAGATCGAGGTTGGCGGCAAGGTCAATTCTCGGAAAAGCATGCCGTTCCAGAAGGGACTGAGTGTAGTCGTCGCGTTGGGTGCCAACGATATACTTGCGGGCGTCCTCGACATTGCGCACCTGAATGCCGGAGTCCTTGCGGCTCATGATGATATTGCGGTCGATGGCCAGCGGCTCGACCCACTTGAAGCGGCCTTCGCGTTCGGGGATATGGGCTGCGGTAAACACGCAGGTCATCGGTTCGGTTTCGGCCATCGCGATGGCGCGGGCCCAGGGCATCATCTCGATGGTATAAGGGATCGACAGATCCTTCATGATCATCACGACCTGCTCGTAGCCGACGCCCTTATCCACCCCGTTTTCCCTGAAATTGTAAGGTGGGTAATCTTCCGTGGTAAAGACGACGCTGTTTTGCGCCATGGCTGTGGCGGTCATGAACACCAAGGAGGACAGGACGACAAGGCGGAATGCACTTCTTCGACAGCCCATCTTCGGCCTCCTTTAGATTGTGTTTGGTTGTACTTGCCCTGCTGAAATGGCAGCTTGGGTTGTCTCGTCCTACCCCGTTGTCCGCTGTCCAATCCTGGCAATGGGCGTGGCTTTCGGCGGCGTCGTGCCATTGGCCCCGAAACGGGCTTGCAGATCTTCAAAGGACAAGGGTCGATCGAACAGATAGCCCTGGCCGTAATCCACACCGATCGCCTGTAGCGCGCGCCATTGTTCCTTGGTCTCGATGCCCTCGGCCACCACGGTGCATTTCATCTTGTGTGAAATAGCGGCAATGCCTTCGATCAACATGCGGCTGCGCTCGCGCAGATCCGGGGTATCACCGGTCATGGAGCGGATGAAGGATTGGTCGATCTTGATGATATTGACCGGGAAGCGGCTGAGATAGCTGAGCGAGGAATAGCCGGTGCCGAAATCGTCCAGCGCAATGCGGCAACCAAAATCGCCGATTTTTTGGAGGACGGTCTGGATATGCGGGCTGTCGTGCAGCAACGTCGCTTCGGTGATCTCGATGATGATCCGCGACGGGTCGATGTTGAAAAGATGCACGGCGCTGGCCAGCCAGACCAGCAGGCTGGCATCGATTTGCGTGGGTGAGACATTCAGCGCCAGATAGGAGGTGGTGTCGCCACTGAGGGCGGAAAGCCGGGTGAAGTGATCCAGAGCCTTATCGAACACCTGCTTGCCGATATCGTGAATGGTGCCGGTTTCCTCGGCCAGGCTGATGATTTCGGTCGGTGCCATAATGCCATGGACGGGGTGGCGCAGGCGCATCAGGGCCTCGTAGCCGACCGTCTTGCCGCTTTGCAGATCGATGATCGGCTGCAAGAAAGCATCCAACCAGTCATTGCTCAATGCCTGCTCGATCATCTGCTCGATTTCGGCGCGCCGGCGGGTGGTGTTGCCGATGCTATCGTCGAAGATCTGGAAACCGTTCTTTCCGTCACGCTTGCGATTATACATGGCCATATCGGCCTTTTGCAGCAGTTCCGTCGCGGTTTCGGCGTGTTGTGGATAAAGCGCGATGCCGATGCTGGCACTTAGCCTTGTAGCGGTCCCCTTGACGATGAAGGGGGTTTCGAAAATCCCGCAAATATCATTGGCCATGGCGCGGGCAGCGGCCTCGCAATCGTCGGCACGCAGCAGAATGGCGAATTCATCGCCGCCGATGCGGGCGGCCACCGAGTTTTCCGGCAGGAGATAGACGATCATGTCCACCAGAATTTTCAAGGTCGTGTCACCGGCATGATGGCCGAGATTGTCATTGATCCATTTGAACCGGTCGAGATCGACGAACAGGCAGGCAAGGGAACCGCCCTGGCGGTCGGTTGCCTCGATCTGCACATCCAGTTCGTTCTCGAAGCCTTGGCGGTTGAGAAGCCCGGTCAGATGATCGGTCATCGCCTGGCGCCGGTTGCGTGCCTCCGATTGCTTGAGGGCGGTGATGTCAGTCATGACGCTCAGCGAAAGGTTGGACTGGGCCATCGGTGTGGCATTGCCGGATTCGACGACCAGCACATCCATGATCCGTCCGTCGGCGCAGACGAATTTGGTGGTATATTGCTGTTGCAGGCCGGTTTCGTTATCCCGCTTGACTTGCCGGTAGGCTTGACGGGCCTCGATTGTGATCAGGCTTTCAAAATTGAGACCAATGATATCTTCGCGGTGATAGCCTGTCACTGATGTCCAGTAGTCGCTGATGCCGGTAATCCGGTCATCGGCATCGACGGAAAACAGCATGGCGGGCGTGGCATGGTAGATGTCGGTTGCCAGCCGGTGCGCCTGTTTCAGATCGATTTCTTCCTGCTGAAGCTTGGATTGCATGGCGTTGAAGCTTTGCGCCAACCGTCCCATTTCGTCATTGGAATGCCAGTCGACCGAACGTCGCGAACCCAGACGTCGCGTGGCTTCGATGGCGGCGGTCAGCTGTGTCAGCGGCTTCATCACCATCATCCGGTTGCCGACGATGGCGGCCAGAATCACCACCAGCATGGACAGAATGAAGATGGCGATAAACACGCCTTCGGTCCGGCGAATGCTGGCAAACAGGCCATGCTTTTGAAAGGAAAGCGTAATGGTACCAACGGTTTTTGGTCCGTCCTGATGCTGGTAGATGATGGTTTGCGACAGGGAGGAAAATGTCTTTGCCGGCGCAAATGTTTGAGGCATGTCAATGCGGATATTGCCGGTCGGGTCGGAAACCTCGACCCTGATGACCTCGCCACCGGAGACCAGCGCTGCACTGATCTGGCGTACACTCTCAGCATCGAAATCCCAAAGTGGCTTGGCGAGTGCCTGGGCATTGGCAGCCAGCAGCACGGCAATGCTATTTTGCTGGTCGGTTTCGGCGCGCTGCGACGACAGCCAGAGAAACAGCAGAAACAGCGGCACCACGCAAACGAACACTGTTCCAGCCACCAGCGCAAGGAAACGCTGTTCCACGGACCGGGTCATGGATCGAATCCGACGGTGTACAATTTCAAATAGCAACCAATAGATGCAATATTATACATTTTTCCATCGTATTTGGTGAGCGTGCTGGAAAATGAATAGGGATGAAACAATACACCCCCACAGCCCCTTGTTCTTCTCTTATTTTGGAGAAGGATTCCACGCGAGACGTTAACGATGACTGAAGTCGTAAAGAAGATTTGCACCTTTACGCAAAGTTATTTGCGGCTTTCGTGCAAAGCTGCCCATTCCTGACAAGAAGGGCAGGGTGCGACAGGCTGGCGCTACAGCTATTGCCTTAAAGCTTGATCACCAACCGGATCGGACGGCATGAAAAAACCCGCCCGGTAAGGGGCGGGTTCATCGAACACTCTAACCGAGTGGGTCGATTATTCTTCGGTAGCTTCTTCTTCGTCGGCAACGTCAACGTCAGGAGCGACGAGGGTTGCGATCGTGAAGTCGCGGTCGGTGATGACAGGGGTCACACCAGCAGGCAGCTTGACGGCAGAAATATGCACGCTGTCGCCGATCTTCAGGCCAGCCAGGTCGAAGGTGAGGGCTTCCGGAATGTTGTTGGCCGGAACCTGCAACTCGACGTCGTGGCGTACGATGTTGAGGACAGCGCCGGTCTTGACGGCGGACTTGTCTTCATTGACGAAACGGACAGGCACGGCAACCGTGACCTGGCTGTTTGCCGAAACGCGCAGGAAGTCGATATGCATGGTGAAGTCGCGGACCGGATCCAGCTGGTAGTCCTTTGGCAGGACGCGGATCTTTTCGCCGTTGACTTCAATGGTTGCCACCGTGGTCATGAAACCGCCAGCGTGGATACGCTTGGTGACTTCATTGGTGTTCAGGGTAATGGCAATGGGAGCCTGCTTGTCACCATAGATGACAGCGGGAATGAGACCGTTGCGGCGAAGTTCACGGGAGGACCCCTTACCAACCCGTTCGCGCGTTTCGGCCTTGAGCTCGTAAGATGCGTGGCTCATGGCATTTCCTTTCGATGTTACTGGAGAGTTTCAGCCGGTTTTGTCTTTGAAATTCCGGATTGAAACTGGAAACGGTGCCGGTTTTTAAATCTGCCGCATCGTTTCACTCCAACCGTTCAGGATTGAAGGAAACATATAGCAGCCGTCACAATTTCATCCGCATTGCCTCCAAGGGTGTCTGCGCGGACGGGGGCGCTATAGTATGAAAGTGCCGTGGATGCAAGCTTTCTCGGGCTTTTTTCGAGCATGGGATGGAACGGGGCCACCGGTTTTTGCGGCAAGGCGCGTCAATCCTGTCGATTGCCATCCTGCTCGCAAAGGTTCATGATAGTCCAGAGAGATGTGAATTTGCTTTGGGAGGAGCATATGAGCGTCGGTTACAAACATGCCGATACGGTCTATTCGACAGCATTGCAGGGATCGAAGGCGGCCAGTTCACCGATTGCCGCTTCCTGGCGGCGTTGCCTCGATGTCCATGGGCTGGACCCTGAACAGGCAGGCACCCCAAGGATCTTGGAGGAAACGGCCTTCCGCGAAGCGCGCCAACGCATGGACCACCTGATCGCCGCCAGCGCCGAGGAGATGGACCGGCTGTTTTCGACGGTCGGGCGCTCCGGTTGCTGCCTGGTGCTGGCCGATAGCCATGGCGTGGTGCTGGAACGGCGTAGCGCGGCTGGCGACGACCGGGATTTCCACAGGCTTGGGCTCTGGCAGCAGACGGAATGGAGCGAGGCCAGTGTCGGCACCAATGGCATCGGCACGGCGCTGGCTGACGAGCGCCCGGTCATCATCCACCGCGACCAGCATTTTCTCTCTGCCAATATCGCACTGAGTTGCACCACGGCGCCAATCCGCGACCATCGCGGTCAGATTGCCGCCGCGCTCGACATTTCCACCTGCCGCCATGATGTAACGGATCTGTCGATGACCATTCTCGCCCAGGCGGTGCGCGATGCCGCGCTGCGTGTTGAGGTCAACCTGTTTCGCATGGCCTTTGCAGGCGCGAGGATCGTCATGATCCCCACGGTCGCCAATCCCACGGCACTTTTGGCCGTAGATGGTGACGATCTGGTGCTGGGGGCGACGCGGGCGGCGCGGCTGGCGTTGCAGATCGACGATCAGGCCATTGCCGCTGGCCTGCCTGCCACCGATGCCCTGAAGGAAAAGCGCGGGGAAGAGGGGGACGACCTCTATGATGCGGAACGGGCTGCACTGCGCCGGGTCCTGTCGCGCACCAAAGGCAATGTCTCCCAGGCAGCGCAATTGCTGGGCATTAGCCGCGCAACCCTGCATCGCAAGATGAAGCGTTTCAATATTCACTAATGCACGTAGCAGTGTCGCAGCGATGCGACACTGTGCGTTGCGGCATTGCGAAGCGTGGCTGGTATCTGGCCTTAGCGGGGTGCATCTTCCCTCTACGGTTCTGGGAGTTTGTCAGGGAAAAGTGGAGGACCGGTTTTCCCCAAAGACAAACATCACCACAGGACCCTTCATCAGGGAGGATGAGAGATGAACATTCAGGTTCAAACCACGGCAAGCACCCCGTTCAAGCTGAAATACGGCAATTTCATCGGTGGCGACTGGCGTGAGCCGGTCGGTGGCCGGTATTTTGAAAACACCACGCCAGTCACCGGTGGCAAGCTGTGCGATATCGCCCGCTCCGACGAGCGCGACATCAATCTGGCGCTGGACGCTGCCCATGCCGCCAAGGACAAATGGGGCAAGACCCCCGTTGCCGAGCGCGCCAACATGCTGAACCGCATTGCCGACCGGATGGAAAGCAATCTGGAGCTTCTAGCCCGGGCCGAAACCTGGGACAATGGCAAGCCGCTGCGTGAAACCATGGCTGCCGATATTCCGCTGGCCGTCGATCATTTCCGCTATTTTGCCGCCTGCGTGCGCGCACAGGAAGGCTCGATCGGCGAAATCGACCACGATACGGTTGCCTATCATTTCCACGAGCCGCTTGGCGTCGTCGGCCAGATCATTCCCTGGAATTTCCCGATCCTGATGGCCGCCTGGAAGCTGGCGCCCGCTCTTGCCGCTGGCAATTGCGTCGTGCTGAAGCCCGCCGAGCAGACTCCGGCCTCGATTCTCGTCTGGGCCGAATTGATCGGCGACATCCTGCCGCCCGGCGTGCTCAATATCGTCAATGGCTTTGGCCTGGAAGCTGGCAAGCCCCTGGCCTCCAGCCCGCGCATCGCCAAGATCGCCTTTACCGGTGAGACCTCGACGGGTCGCCTGATCATGCAGTATGCCAGCCAAAACCTCATTCCGGTGACGCTGGAGCTGGGCGGAAAATCGCCGAATATCTTCTTCGAGGATGTGCTGCGCGAAGATGACGATTATCTCGACAAGGCCCTGGAAGGCTTTGCGATGTTTGCCCTTAACCAGGGCGAAGTCTGCACCTGCCCAAGCCGGGCGATCGTCCATGAAAAGATCTATGATCGCTTCATGGAAAAAGCCATCAAGCGCGTCGAGGCCATCGTGCAGGGTGATCCGCTGGATATGGGCACGATGATCGGCGCGCAGGCCTCCAGCGAGCAGCTTGAAAAAATCCTGTCCTATATGGATATCGGTCGTCAGGAAGGCGCCGAAGTGCTGACCGGTGGCCATCGCAATACTCTGTCCGGCGATCTCGCTGGCGGCTATTACGTTAAGCCGACCGTGTTCAAGGGGCATAACAAGATGCGGGTCTTCCAGGAGGAAATCTTCGGCCCGGTCGTCTCCGTCACCACCTTCAAGGACGAGGCCGAGGCCCTGGAAATCGCCAATGACACCCTCTATGGCCTGGGTGCTGGCGTCTGGAGCCGCGATGCCAATACCTGCTACCGCTTCGGTCGCAATATCCAGGCCGGGCGCGTCTGGACCAATTGCTACCACGCCTATCCGGCCCATGCGGCCTTCGGCGGCTACAAGCAATCGGGCATTGGCCGTGAGACCCACAAGATGATGCTGGATCACTATCAGCAGACCAAGAACATGCTGGTAAGTTACAGCCCCAAAGCCCTCGGCTTCTTCTAAACCCGTTGTAAATCCGCCCCGCTGGGCTGCAAATGTCTTCCGCCTGCGCTTCCAGTGCTCACGTACTCTAGGTACGCTCCGCGCTGGTTCTCGCCGGAAGCCATTTTCGCCACAGTGGGGCGAATTTCCAATCGGGTTTAAACCCGCCGATATTCACGTCTGGAGGGGCTGCAAATGGTCATGTCCTGCGCTTCCGGTGCTCACGTACTCTTATGTTTCGCATTCCCGAACGAAAAACCGCTTCACACTTTTTCTGGGAATGCTTTGAAGTACGCTCCGCTCCGGTTCTCGAACATAACCATTTTCGCCACCTCCAGCCGCGAATCTCGACGGGTTTAGGTGTCGAGTTTGTGGTTTTTATACGCTGATGAGAATTCACAGGGCTTGCGGTTCCTGCATTCTTCTCCCCAGCGGGGAGAAGGTGGCGGCAGCCGGATGAGGGGGGCGAAGCCACGACGGACTTCTTTCATTTTGAAACGAGGCAGTTATGGACACGATTTTGGACGGTGAACCAAGGGTCGTCGCGACAGCGGCGGCCATCGATTTGATCGGCGAGATCCGCAGGGATCATCCGCAGATCCTGTTTCATCAGTCGGGCGGCTGTTGCGACGGGTCGTCGCCGATGTGTTATCCCGTGGATGATTATATCGTCGGGGATACCGATGTGAAGCTGGGCGAGATTGATGGGGTGCCCTTCTATATCCATCAGAGTCAGTATGAAGTCTGGAAACATACCCAGTTGATCATCGATGTCGTGCCGGGACGAGGGGGCATGTTTTCGTTGGATAATGGCCGCGAAAAGCGCTTTCTGACCCGCTCCAAGCTGTTCGGGGGTGAGGTCTGCGCTTTACCTGTCCGCTAATAATTTAGCCGAAGCGCTAAAATCCCGCTCTACAGCAAGCCGCATTTGGCGCAGGCGGCGTCGATGATTTCGAGCTTGATGGCTTGCGCCCTCGCATATTCTCGTCGGAAGGGGTTGGAAACCCAGAGTTCCGAGCGTCCACGCCGTCCTTTCCAGCCGATGGTTCCGGCGTTTGCGGCATCGAGCAGCTTGCGGGTAAGATGCGAGCGTGACAGGTGGAATGTCTCGGCCATGGCCTGGATCGATACGGTGCCGATCAAAATCTGCTCAGCGTCGGCCTCGGTATCCTGACTCTTGGCGATCAGCCAGTCGATAATGATATTGCCGTTGTTCAGCCAGACGAAGGGATCGAAAATTTCCGGCTGCTCGCGCAGCTCAGGCGTCTGCATGAAGGCGGAAGCGATAAGCGGATGCAGCTTGCTCATGTCCCGGCCACTGGCCTCGAAATTCTGTAACCGTGTGCCGTCGTCGAACCCGTCCAGGCTTCGCAGATGGATCTCCATCCAGCCCGCCGCACTGCCAAGGCTGGCCTCGCTCGGCACAAGCGGTCTGCTGCGGCGGTCGGTGGTGGTTGTTTCGCGGGCGATGCCGTAGGTTTCCATTTCCTTCAGAAATGCATCCGCCGTATTGCGGCTGGCCACACCAGTGGCCTCGACAAAGTCGAAATAGCGGGCAGGCAAGATCTGGCCCATCTCAAAATATTGCATCAGGGCAATCTGTCCGAGAAGCCAGCGCTGGTGACTGGCAAAAACCCTGGCGATCTGAGGGTGCTCCTCGAACCGTTTCAAGAAGGCCTCCGCCTGCACGCGGATGATCGGATGAATCCGCGGATGGGATAGCATGGCGCTGGCTGTGAAAGGCATGGCCTGGTGTTTCGTTGGCTGCGCTGGAATATCGTCTTGAGCTTGCGTGCAGGTCATGGTGTCCGAGCCATTTTTTCTATGCAAATAGAAGGGTATCCGAAGCTCAACCATTCATCAATGGAAGAGAGGCCTGCAACCATTCTGTTTTGATTATAGATTTTTTGTTGAGAATTTTCACACCGGATCGGTGCTAACGTCATGCGGACCGGAAGGCATGTGCGGCGAATAGGGTATTTCCGTTTTTCATCGACATGCGAAAGGGGTACCCGTTTTCCGAAAAGATAAACGGCACCGAAAAGGCGCTGTAACACTTTGAAATTGCCACGTAATCCCTGAAACCGCTTCTGGTTCAAGGGATTACGCAGGCGTGCCGCGACGATTAATCGAACAGGCTGGAAACCGAGGCTTCGGCGCTGGTGCGGTTGATGGCTTCGCCAAGCAGGGTGGCGGTACTCAACACCCGGATATTATGGGCGGATTGTACCGCGACGGTCGGCTGGATGGAATCGGTGATCACCAATTCGCGTAGCTTGGAGGAGGTGACGCGGGTAACGGCGCCGCCCGAAAGCACTCCATGGGTAATATAGGCAGTAACGCTGGCTGCGCCCATATTCAGCATCGCTTCCGCCGCGTTGCAGAGCGTACCGCCGCTATCGACGATATCGTCGATCAGAATACAATCCTTGCCTTCGACATCGCCGATGATGTTCATCACTTCGGATTCGCCTGGACGATCGCGACGCTTGTCGACGATGGCCAGAAGACAGTCCAGACGCTTGGCAAGCGCACGTGCACGCACCACGCCGCCGACGTCAGGTGAAACGACCATGAGATTGGCAAGGTCGTAGTGTTCCTTGACATCACGGGCGAGGACGGGTGCTGCAAAAAGGTTGTCGGTCGGGATATCGAAAAAGCCCTGGATCTGGCCAGCATGCAGATCAAGCGTCAGAACACGGTCGGCGCCGGCCTCGGTGATCAGATTGGCAACCAGCTTGGCCGAGATCGGTGTGCGACCAGAGGCGCGACGGTCCTGGCGGGCATAGCCGAAATAGGGAATGACGGCTGTGATCCGCCGCGCCGAGGAGCGGCGGAAGGCGTCGATCATGATCAGTAGTTCCATCAGGTGGTCATTGGTCGGAAACGACGTCGACTGGACGATGAAGATATCCTCGCCACGGACGTTTTCCTGAATTTCCACGAAGATTTCCTGGTCCGCAAAGCGGCGAACACTGGCTTTTCCAAGGGGAACATTGAGATATTTACAGACCGCTTCAGCAAGTTGCCGGTTCGAATTACCTGCGAAGACCTTCATTTGTGCCCGCCTGTTTGCATCCCGCTACGCGATCCCGTCTGGGCATCCCGCACCGGATTAAAACTGTTACAACCGACCCCAGCACACTTGTTTCATGCGCGGCGCTGCAATGCGGGCTTTTTAGCGCCCTTGCCCCTGAATGCAAGTGGTTTGCAACAGTTCTCACGGAAATTCGTAAACGAAGTGATTTTCCCGCGCGTGGTGTTCCGCATGGGCCTCGATTCCGAGGGGAAAAGAGTGGGATTGTTGGCTGTGGTGACTATGTGCCAGAAACGGCCTTACGGATTAGGATGGCCAAGGAACATCGTTGGTGTCATGGCGGTCACCTGTCGGAAAGCGCAGGAGAACGACGCCGTACTGGCAAAACCAAACTCGACAGAGACCCGCGCGATTGCATTTCCTCTTGCCAGCCAGTCCATCGCTTGCACGATTCGTGCGCGCTGCCGCCACGACTTCAAGGTCAGTCCGGTCTCCACCGGAAATAGCCGGCTCACGGTGCGCACAGATGTTGCGGCGCGCGCTGCCAGTTCGTCAAGGTTCAGTCGGTTCTGGCGATCCTCGAAGGCGAAATCGGCGACACGCCTTGCGACAGGACTGGTGGGTAAAGGTAAGAATGTCGGCGCATGGGCCGTTTCGGTCAGTTCATGAAGCATCAGCCGGGCAACGAGTTCAGCCTTGTCCGTCGATATATGGGGCGAGAAAGCCGCGTCCAGCAGGCATTTCATCAGCGGAGTGACCCGTAGCGTAAACGGTCGGTGCAGTTGCGTGGGCGGTGCCCAGGCCTCAGCCGCCGATGGTTCCCAATCCACCATCCAAAGTTCAGCATCAGTGAGCACGTCTACCCGGTGAACAACTCCTGCCGGAATCCAGACGGCGAGCTGTGGCGGCACAAGCCAGCGCCCTTCGTCCGTGTGTACCTGGACCATGCCCGATGCGGCAAAGGTCAGTTGTGCTTCCCCGTGAGAATGGGCTGGCATGCCCATGCCGCGCTGCTTGCAGCCCCGGCGTATCGTGAAAGGGTGTCCCGACATGATAATTGGCCTCTGCGCGATGCGGATTGGCGTCACATCGTCAACTCTCTCGTCTACCATAAGATTCATCAACAGGCGATCACAGATAAACGCTGAGCCGAGCAGGAGTGAAGAATGAAAGCGATTGTCATCAACCAATACGGCAATAACGACGTGGTCAAATATGTCGATATTGATCGTCCAGACCCCCACGTTGGCGAAGTGTTGGTCAAAATTCATGCGGCAGGCGTCAATCCTGTAGACTGGAAAATCCGCAGTGGTCTCGGTCAGCGCCTCGGCATGTCTTTACCCATCTATCTTGGAGGCGAGATAGCCGGTACCATCGAGAAACTCGGCGATTGGGTCAGCGAATTCAAAGTTGGCGATGCGGTTTACGGCATCATTCCCTCGGGCGGCTTTGCCGAATATGTCGTTGCCAAGGCCACAGACCTTGCTCGCAAACCTACCAAGCTGGATTTCATCCAGGCGGCTGCGATACCGCTCGGTGCTTTGACCGCATGGCAGGCGATGTTCGATCTTGCCACACTCTCCAGCGGCCAGCGTTTGTTAATCACCAACAGTTCTGGTGGCGTCGGCTCCCTTGCGGTGCAACTCGCAAAGGTGACGGGCGCGCATGTCACCGCCATGGGGTCCGCGCCGAACGAGGACTATGTGCGCAGTCTGGGCGCTGACGATTTCATCGACTACAGAAGTCAAGCTTTCGAGTGCGTCGCCCATGACATGGATGTCGTGTTTGATACGGTCGGCGGTGACACCTTTGAACGAGCGTTCCTGACTCTCAAAAAGGGAGGATTCCTGGTGACCGCAGTGGCTTTTCCCAGGGATGAGGCGAACAGGTATGGCGTTGGCGTTGCACGCGTTCATTGCAAGCCAAATGCGGGGCAGCTTATCTCAATCGGCGAACTTGCTGAAACCGGCAGGCTGAAAGCCCATGTCGCGACGGTTCTTCCTCTTGCGGAAATCAAAGATGCATTCGATCTCTCCGAGGGCGGCCGCACCCGTGGAAAAATCGTAATGCGGGTCATGGACTAAAGTTTGCTTTAGGAAAAGTGGAACTCTGTTTTCCCGAAAATACAAACGACAACAAGAAAAGCGAGTGTCTGTTTGGTTCAATCTGAGCCTGATAGACTCTCGCTTGCGAATAAATGCGGTCGATAATGCCCGGTGAGCGTCGAAAACCGGGGTGGCCGTTCTCACCGTCGCGCAAGCGGGTGGTGACTGCGATTTCCACCGTCACCCCGTATTTTTTGCACGCCAGTCAACATACTCATCAAGGGTCTTGTTGGCGATGATCTGCATGGCGGAGGCGGGGACGGCGGCCCAGGGGTCTTGGGCTTTGCCCGGCACGGTCTGCTGGCCCTGGATGCGGTGCAGGCGGTTGCCGCTGGCGTCGAGAATATCCCAGACATAGACGACGGTGATCTTGCCGCCTTCGCCATAGGCAGAGAAATAGCCTTTGAGAATATGGCGGGCCTGTTCGCCGCTGGAGCTGCGCATCATCAGCCCTTTGGCGCGGGCCTCGGCTCCCAACTGGCGCGAGAGCGGCGTGACCGCCTCGACCGGCGCGCCGATGATTGGCAGGAAGCGGATCGAGTCTGGTCCGGCATCGCCAGCCGGAGCAAGCGAGGCTTGCTGCGAGGGAGCGGCGGCTTCATCATCGGTTTGCGGTGCGAGAGCGGCCTCTTCCTCAGGCTCTGGTTGGCTGATCGATGGTCCAGCCTCGGCCTGCTCATGCATCCGGTTCTGCTGCCTTTCGGGCTGCTGCCAGCTTTGCTGGCGGCGCGGTTGTCCGTCCAGAGGCTCTGAAGCAACCGGATTATAGCCGTTTTGCAGGGCTTGCGCCTGGGCTTCCAGCGAATTTTGTGGCTGGGACTGGCTTTCCGGCTGCGGATAGGGGGAGTAAGCCTGTTCCGGCGCTTGCTCACGCAACGCGCGATGCGGGCGGCGGGGGACTTCCTCATTCTGGCGCATGGCGGTCTGCATGTCTTCACCGGTCAGCGGCTTGCTGATCGAGCCGCTGGTGCCGACATCGAGAGGTGGCGTCAGCGTGTCGGAGACGCTGCAACCGGCCAGACCGGCACTGGCCAAGCCAGCGCTGGCCAGACCACCAAGGGCCAGAACGAGCGCGGAGCCGATGCTGGAAGCGGGACGTCTCATTGGCTGCCTCCTTAACGGCTGCGTTCGTATGAGAATCCCGCGATTATCTTCCTAAAACGTTAAATTTTGCTTCAAACGCGACCTACATGTCGCCTTTTATCGCCAAAAATGCATCTTTGATACCAAGGCATCGAAGATGCTCACGCCTTGACGATCAGATCCAGCGGATGACGCGAAAGCGCGCGTGGCGCCCCTTCGGTGGTGAGATACGTGTGGCCCAACGTCATCGCGGTCTCGCGTTCGGAATCCATGATGATCATGTGGATGAACAGAGACATGTTGGGCAGGATCTCCTGCGGATTGCCGATGTGGAACATCTGGTGCTCCATCCAGGACGGGGAGAAGCGGGCGCCCAGCGAATAGCCGCAGGCATTCAGCCGGTGGCGGGTCAGGCCGCGTTCGTCCAGCACTCTTGCATGGGTCTCAAACACGTCGCCGAAGGTATGGCCGGGCCGCAGCACGGTTTCGATTTCCTGGATCGCCTCACGGCAGGCGGCATAAAGTTCACGGTGGCGGGGCGAGGGCTCTCCGACCAGCACAGTGCGCATCATCGCGGCATGGTAATGGGCTGAAGCTCCGGCCCATTCCAGCGTCAGCTGGTCATTGGCCGACAGCGTGCGGCGGCCCGCCTTGTAGCGGCACAGCAACGCATCCTGACCGGAGCCGATGATGAATTCATTAGCCGGATAATCGCCGCCGCCAGCAAAGACCGCGCCTTGCATGGCAGCGAGAATGGCGGCCTCGTCGCCCCCGGCTGAAATCAGCGGCAGGGCTGCGTCCAGCGCGTCATCGGCAAGGCTGGCGGCCTTTTCGACATAGGCGATTTCCTCTGGGCTCTTGATCAGCCGCAATTCGCTGACCAGCATCGACGCGTCGATCAATTCACCGAAGCTCAGCAATTGATTGTCCAGCAGTCGAGCGATCCGCCCGGTCATGCCATGGGTGTCGTATTCGATGCCAAGACGGCAGCCGAGCAGGTCGAGATCGTTGAGCAGATCCTTCAGGTCGCTGGTCGGATCGGCGTTGGTACGGTCAACCCAGATCAGGATATTGTCGATGGTCGAGGTCTGGCGGGCCTGGCGCAGATCCGCCGAGCGGGTCAGAAGCGTCATCGAGCCATCGGCCTTCACCACCAGCGTCTGGAAGAAGCAATAGCCGAACGTGTCATAGCCGGTCAGCCAATACATGCTTTCTTGGGCAAACAGCAGCATGGCATCCAGCTTCTGTTCGCGCATCCTGTTGGTCAGGCGTTCCAGCCGGGCGGCATATTCGGCGTTTGAAAAATGCAAAGTCATGCGCGAGGCCCCTGAAGCATGATGGCGGAGATCTGGCGGCCGTAGTCCGGCTCGCCCGCGTGGGTGGTGCGACGATAAGAGAAGAACCGGTCCGGATCGCCATAGGTGCAGAGACCGAGCATGTCGGCGGCAATCCCGGCATCCGTCAGCCGCTTCACCGTCAGTCCCGGCAGGTCGAACATTGAATGGCCGGGCTTGGTCGAAGGCGTGAAAAACTGCTGATAGGCGGGGTCATGGGCCAGAAACCGCTCGACGAATTCCGGGCCGACCTCATAAGCTTTGGCGCTGATCGACGGGCCAAGCGTGGCGACAATGCTGGCGCGGGTAGCGCCCAGCGCGATCATCGCTTCGATGGTATTTTCCAGCACGCCGGTTAGCGCGCCCTTCCATCCGGCATGGGCAGCCCCGATGACGCGGTTGACCGGATCGGCAAACAGGATCGGTCCGCAATCGGCGGCAAGCGCCCCCAGGATAAGGCCGGGCCGGTCGGTGACCATGGCATCCACTTGTGGCCGTTGCGACCCGAAAGGCTCTGTCACCGTCACCACATTGGGAGAATGGACCTGATGAACGGTGACGAGATCCGCCTCTTTTCCACCAAACCAGCCCGCCACGCGGGCGCGGTTTTCATGCACATGCGCCGGATTGTCGTTTGATCCGAGCCCGATGTTCAGCCCCGCGTAAATGCCGGTGGACACGCCACCATGCCGGGTGAAAAAGCCGTGGACTATTCCTGCCGACCCGCAGGGGGCCAGCAGCGCGCTCTGCAAGGGGGATGGTCCGGTTTCGGGTTGAAGGTGGGCCACATCGTGTGTCGAGGACGGCATCGGTGTCCCTTTCGCATGTCTTAATCTGAATCAATCGGCATTATGTCCAGGATTTTGCCCGCAGCATGGTCAGATCCAGCGATTTGGCCGGATGTGACCATCACCGCGGTGATCTGTCAATCCTGGGTCGAAGCTCGGCCTGGGTCAAAGCCCGGCCTGAGCTAAAGGTCCGCCTGGGGCAGGGGCCGGAACGGGGCGAGCGACAGGGTGGGGCTGGAGAGGGCAAGCACTTTGAACAATTCGCCCATCCGCCCGACTCCAGCACCCGCCAGCCGGTTGACGGCTTCGGCCAGTTCAAGCTGGGTGGCTTCGTCCTTGCCGCGCCCCAGAATGCCGACGCGTTCCTTGATGCCAAGGCCGAGCAGGAAATCGCCCTGGCGCAGGCAGCCGCTGGGCGTGACCCCGGCTGCAAGGGCGGTGCGGGCCAGATCCTCGAAATCGACATGACTGGTCAGATCGGCAATGCCTGGATTGGCCAGCGGCGGATCGTAATCATGGGCGCGCAAGGCTTGCAGCGTATCGCCGAAGCCGGTGGAGATATGGCCGTAATCGATGATCAGCGCCGCCCCTCCTTCGGCTTTCAGCCGCTCGCACATGGAGGTCATCACCGCGCGGCGGGCGGGTGAAAACTCAAACACCGTGCCATCAGGCTGGGCGCTGGCGCCCGGCGGCAGAAGGGCCGGATCAAGCGTCGCAACCCCGGTCGAGAAGATCAGCTCATCGTCCACGCCGAGGCTGACCATGCGTTCGCGGTAATGCGGGCCGAGCTTGACGAACTGGCGGATGGGAATGGCGTCGAACAGCTCGTTGGCCACCACCAGCACGAAGCCTTCGGGCACATCGCCAAAGCTATCATGCCAGTCAATCTTTTCGATATGCGGCTCCAGGCTGTTGCGCTGGATCTGGCGCAGCCGGTCGCTGGTTTCCACCAGATGAACGGTGGAATCCCGGTAGAGATCGGGTGCAAGCCGGGCGATGACCCGCAGCATATCGCTCATCATCGTGCCGCGTCCGGGGCCGACTTCTGCCAGCCGCACGGGGGCGGGCAGGCCATGGCGCTGCCAGGCATGGACAATGAAAACCCCGATCATCTCACCGAAGATCTGGCTGATTTCCGGCCCGGTGATGAAATCCCCAGAAGTGCCGAAAGGTTCACGGGTCTTGTAATAGCCGAATTCCGGATCGGCGAGGCAAAGAGCAAAATAATCCGTGACGCTCAACGGACCGTTCAACCGGATGAGCGCCTTGATCTTATCACCAAGCGTGGTGGTCATGGTCAGCGTTTCCCGATTCATCCCTTTAGTCCTGACGGCTCTTGGTTATGCCCGGCACGTCTTGCCCGCCAGATAGCCCACAGCCCCAGCGCCAGCATTGGCAGCGAGAGTACCATGCCCATGGTTAACCAACCACCTGCCAGATAGCCGAGCTGCTCATCTGGTTCCCGGAAAAATTCAACAAAAATACGCGCCAGCGCATAGCCGCAGATAAAGACACCGCTGATAACGCCTGAGGTTTTCAGTGCGTGGAACCAGCGGATGAGCACTTGCAGCAGCACAAACAGCACGAGGCCTTCCAGTGCTGCTTCATAAAGCTGGCTTGGATGGCGAGTGAAGGGACCGCCGGTCGGGAACTGCATGGCCCAGGCCACGTCGCTGATCCGGCCCCACAATTCGCCATTGATGAAATTGGCGATCCGGCCGAAGAATAGACCGATGGGGGCGACACAGGCGACGAGGTCGAACAGCATCCATACGGGCAGACCGTTGCGTCGAGCAAAGACGATCATTGCCAGCGTAGCCCCGGTCAGGCCGCCATGGAAGGACATGCCGCCGCGCCAGATTTCCAGCGCCACCACCGGATTGTCCAGCACCGGTTGCAGGTCATAGAACAGGATATAGCCGATCCGCCCACCCAGCACGATGCCGATCGCCGCCCAGACCAGAAAATCATCCAGGTGTTTTTCGGTGATTGGCGTGGTGTTGCCGGGCCAGAGCGACAGATTGGCGATCATCCGGCGCGCCAACCACCAGCCAATGAGAATGCCTGTGACATAGGCCAGTCCATACCAGCGAATGGCAATGGGGCCGATGCTGAGCGCAATCGGGTCGATCTGCGGATAGGGCAGAATGGCGAAAAGGCTGGCTACTGTGTTCAAGGATATGCTTTCATTCGATTTCTCCGAAAAATGGCGGGCAGGCTTGCGCTGGTCAAGGTGAATCTGCCCAACCATCTTGATCCGCTCCGATTAAGGTGAAAATTGCACCGAGAGCTTAAAAAGACGTGAGATCGTGAATGATCTGTGTAAAGGCCGGGAAAAGGCTTTTGGCAACGGCTTTTGGAGGGCGGTGTTTGGGTGCGTTTGGCACGGCCCGTCTGATGTTTTGCCGGTGGACGCAAGGGCCGGTGCTCTTCACGTGGTTTTCTCTTGCATAGCCTGCGCCGAATCCCTACCTCCAGAGAATGCCGCGCCCCAATTGGGCGTCTTGTGGTGGAGCGTAAGGAACACGATCATGAGCACCGGAACAAGCCGTATCATGGATGAATTCGCCAAGTTGATGACCGATGCCGCGGGCGCCGCCCAGGGCGTGCGCAAGGAAGCGGAAACCGCCTTGCATGCCCAGGCCGAACGCTGGCTGAACAGCCTGGACGTGGTGCGTCGCGAGGAATTCGACGTGGTGCGCGAAATGGCGTTGAAGGCATTGGAAGAAAACGAAGCCCTCAAGGCCCGTATCGAGGCGCTGGAACAGCAGACGGGTGGCAGTGCGCCTGCGGTCACCGAATCGGCGCCTTGATAGGGAAAAGCATCGGGCAGCTACGGATCGGCTGACCATCGGCCTGATTGTCCGTAGATGGACTAGCAAATCAATAATCACGCTATCTGACGGTTGTGCTCGCGCGCAGCCGTTTTTTATGGGGGCTATGGGGTCATCGGAGCGTTAACCGGGCATTGTGGTTAATGATTGCTTACGTTTTTTTTCCACATGTGGATTGTTCCAAAAAAGGCAATTCCATGAGTCAGTTAAGCCTGTGCATCGGGGTGTTGATACACGCGCTGTCCACAGTGACGCTCGTGAAATCGGCGGGGAGGGGCTGGTTTGGGGCAGTGCCCGCTATACACTGATTTTAAATGATGATTCGAAACGAACCCGACCAGTTTCGGGCAGGGTGCCGCAAGCATTCTGGGGCTATCGGGTGTCATTCGAAGCGTATTTCCGGTCAGTGCGTTGTGGTTTGTCGATGGTGTCAGCGTGTCGTCATCACAAGGGCATTCCCGGTTTAGAAGGTGCGGCATGAGCCTAATGGAATTTCAATTTGAACGTCAGTCCAACCCGGTCGACACGATCGAGTATGTGGCCTCGAATAATGACTGGTCTTTCGAGCGGTCCGGCGAAGATGAAATCGCCATGACTGTGGATGGTCGCTGGGCTGCCTATCACGTGTCCTTCTCCTGGATGGAGGAATGCGAGGCGCTGCATCTGGCCTGCGCCTTTGATATCAGAGTGCCGGAACCCAGGGTCAACGAGATCATCCGGCTGCTGTCGCATATCAATGGACAGGTGCTGATGGGCCATTTCGATCTGTGGCGCCAGGAAGACGTGGTGATCTTCCGCCAGTCGCTGCTGCTGGCCGGTGGTGCCGAGCCGACCAACCAGCAGGTTGAAGTACTGTTGTCCAGCGCGGTCGAGGCCTGCGAGACCTATTTTCAGGCGTTCCAGTTCGTCGTCTGGTCGGGGCTCGATGCCAAGTCGGCCATGGATGCGGTGCTGTTCACCACGGTTGGCGAGGCCTGATCATGGGAAGTGCGCAGACCTCGGGTCCGATCGTTCTTGTCGGCGCCGGCAATATGGGCGGCGCCATGCTGTCCGGCTGGCTGAAGAACGGCGTCGATCCGTCGACTGTGATCGTCATCGATCCCGGCGCGAGTGATGCCGCCAAGGAGCGGTTTACCCAGGCTGGCGTGCGTCATCTGACGCAGGCGCCGGTTGATATCGTCGCTGGTTTGCTGTTCCTGGCCGTCAAGCCGCAGGTGATGGAAGCGGTACTTGCGCCGCTCAAGCCGCTGGTGGGTGCCGATACGGTTGTGGTGTCCGTGGCTGCTGGAAAGACCCTGTCTTTCATGGAAACCCATTTGGGGGTTGCGGCCATGGTCCGCGCCATGCCCAATACGCCTGCCATGGTCGGACGTGGTGTCACCGGGGCCTATGCCAATGCCGAGGTCAGCGAGGCGCAGCGGGCGCGGGTGACGGCGCTTCTAGCCGTGTCCGGGCCTGTCGAGTGGGTGGGCAGTGAAAGTGATATTGACGCCGTGACCGCCGTTTCCGGCAGCGGTCCGGCCTATGTGTTTTATCTCGTCGAATGCATGGCTGAGGCAGGCCGTAAAGCCGGTCTGCCAGCGGACCTCGCCATGCGTCTCGCACGGGAAACCGTCGCGGGGGCTGGTGAAATGTTGCACCAGTCCCCGGACGATGCCGCCACGCTGCGCAAGAATGTCACCTCGCCGGGCGGCACCACCGCCGCAGCTCTTGGCGTGTTGATGGCCGAAGACGGCATGCAGCCATTGTTCGACACGGCGATAGCCGCCGCGAAACGCCGAGCCGAGGAGCTTGCCTCTTGAGTGGCGGCGACAAGACCTCGAACGAGATCACTTACGGTGATTTCGAAAAAGTCGATATCCGGGTCGGGACGATTATCGAGGCAGAACCCTTTCCTGAGGCCCGCAAGCCCGCCTTCAAACTGCGGATCGATTTCGGGCCTGAGATCGGCATCAAGCGGTCCTCGGCGCAGATCACCGTGCATTATACGCCGGAAAGCCTTCTTGGTCGCCAGGTGCTCGGCGTGGTGAATTTTCCACCGCGCCAGATCGGGCCTGTGCGGTCCGAGGTTCTCACTCTTGGTTTTGAGGATGAGGCCGGAGCGATTGTGCTGGCTGCCGTGGAGCACGGCGTGCCGAACGGCCACAAAATGATGTAGTTTCCCGCGTTCGGTTCGTCTTAAATTGGGTCGGCCTTCTTAAACCGGAATGCGGATCGTGGCGCGCAGCCCCCCGAGCGGGCTGTCGCCAAGCGTGACATTGCCGCCGTGGCTGCGGGCGATGTCGCGGGCAATGGCGAGGCCAAGCCCGGTGCCGGACGCATCCTGGTTGCGGGCCTCGTCCAGCCTAAAAAACGGCTTGAACACATCGTCGCGAGATTGGGCGGGAATGCCGGGACCATCATCATCAAAGACGATGGTCAGCCATTTGGCTCCGTGGCGGGCTTCGACATGCATGGTATTGGCATAGCGGCGACCATTGGCGGCAAGATTGCCCACCAGCCGCCAGAAGGCATTGGGACGCACCCGGATCTGTTCATCACCCTCGATGACATAGCTGAAGGCCTTGCCGTGCAGCCGGTAATCGGCGCTGATTTTTTCCAACATGTCCTTCAGGCTGAAGGGTCCGAAATTTTCTTCGGCCTCGCCCTTTGCAAAGGCCATATAGCCTTCGAGCATCGATTGCATGGCATCGACATCTTCATTCAGCGGTTCAAGATCGGGATTGTCGCCCGCTAAAGCCAATTGCAGCTTGAACCGGGTGAGGATGGTGCGAAGATCGTGGCTGACGCCGGTCAGCATAGCGGTGCGCTGTTCCATCTGCCGTTCTATGCGTTCGCGCATCAGAATGAAGGCGAGGCCTGCCCGGCGGATTTCATCGGCGCCGCGTGGGCTGAAGTCCTTGGCGGGTTTCTGGCCCTTGCCAAAGCTTTCGGCAGCCTCGGCCAGCGACAGAATCGGGCGGATCTGGCCGCGCAGGAACAGTGTGGCGATAACGATCAGCACCAGCGACGTGCCGAACATCCACAGCAGGAAGATATGAGTATTGGAGGCATAGGCCTGATTACGCCGGGCGAAAATCCGCAGAACCTCACCGTTCAACTGGATACGAATCTCGATCAGCGGTGAATCGCCCACGGTATCAATCCAGAAGGGCCGCTTGATCTGGTTGCGCAATTCATCGCTGAGCAATTGATCGAGAATCGAAAAGAACGGCTTGGGGCGAGGGGCGGGCAATTCGCCGTTCTTTTCCAGTGAGGCGACCAGACCCAGCTTGGAATTGGCAATTTTCAGCGTGTTGGCCGCGTCCTGCGGGTAGGTTTCCAGCAAGACGATCACTGTGGCAATGTCACGGGTGACGGCAGCGGACAGGCGTTGCGTCACCATCTGCCAGTGGCGCTCCATGAACACGAACAGCAAGACAGTTTGCAGGATCAGCATCGGCAGGATGATGATCAGCAGCGCCCTGGCAAACAGGCCGGTCGGAAACTGGCGGCGCAGCCAGCGGCTGAACCAGCGCAGGTCGATCCATGAAATGCGCCGGTATTTCAATCGGCTGAAGGCTTGCCTGAACGTCATGGTCGTTTCCGTTATGGTTGACCGCTGCTGGTCGGATGCAGCCTTTAGAGCATCAGAACGATGCTCTCAGTTTTTGTTTGCGCATCGGATTCATCCGAAAACCGGTTCCCACTCTTCGGTCCGATGCTCTAGAGTCTGTCAGGTTCAGATTGAACCAGACAGACTCTCGCTACTCTTGTTTTCGTTTGTCTTTTCGGGAAAACCGGGTTCCACTTTTCCCTGACAAACTCTAATCCCGGCTGAGGCGATAGCCGATGCCGCGCACGGTTTGCAGCCAAACCGGATTGGCCGGGTCATCCTCGATCTTGCGGCGCAGGCGGTTGATCTGCACGTCGATAGTGCGTTCGCCGACATCAGTATCCTCGCCCACCAGCTCATGGCGCGGAATGGTCTCTCCGGCCCGGTTGGCAAACAGCAGCATGATATCCTGTTCGCGGTCAGTCAGGTGAATGACTTCAGGTCCTTTTTTCAGCTCCTTGCGCAGGATGGAGAACGTATAGGGGCCGAACATCACCTGTTCGATTTTCGGCGTATCGGCATTGGTGTTACGCCGCAGGATATTGTTGATGCGCAGCACCAGTTCACGCGGATCGAAAGGCTTGGCCAGATAGTCGTCTGCACCTGCCTCCAGCCCGGCAATTCGTGAATCGGCCTCCGTGCGGGCCGTCAGAAGAATGATCGGCGCAGTGATCTCGCCGCTCAGCGATTTGGTCAGCGACAAGCCGTTTTCGCCCGGCATCATCACATCGACGATCAGCAGATCATAGGCCAGGCCCGCCAGCTTGCGGCGGGCTTCCTGCGCTTCGGCAGCGACGGTGACGCGAAAGCCCTGCTCGGTCAGGTAGCGATGCAAGAGATCGCGGATGCGTGTATCGTCATCGACAACAAGGAGATGCGGGGCATCGTCGGTCAGGTCAATACGCTTCATACTGCTCAAGGCTCCTGATCTAGCGGGCTTGCCGCGCCACTCTCACTGCGCATCGCAGCCAGAAAAGTGCGAACGGCCTGTCTCTGTTCGCCGGTAAACCCTTCGAAGGCACGGGCAATCCGGCGCGATTGCGGGTCCGACAGCGCCAGGGCCAGTTCGCGCCCCGCCAGTGTCGGATAGAGCCGACGCTGACGCCGGTCGGCGGGGCCGGTCATCTGCCGAATATAGCCCTCGTCGATCAATTCCTTCAGGACCCGGGCGAGGCTTTGCTTGGTGATGCGCAGCAACCCCAGAAGATCGGCCACCGTCATGCCCGGCTGGCGATTGACGAAATGCACCGCCCGGTGATGGGCGCGGCCATAGCCCAGCTTGGCCAGAATCTCGTCAGGATCGGAAATGAAATCACGATAGGCGAAGAAGAAGGCTTCGATCGTTTCGAAATCGATGCTTTTATCGTCGATATGCGGCATGTCCGGCAGCTGCTTTTTCGCCGTTCTTACCGATGACGTTTTCTGCACGTGTTTCAGTTCCTTGTTCTACCGGTTATAGTGCCGCGGCGGTGCTTCGGCGTGGTCCATGCACTTGAAATTCGGTGCAAAACTATGACGAGTGCGATCAAAACGCTATTAAAAAAGCCGGTTTTCCAAAGATGCCGTCAACAGAAGCCATTCTTGCCTGAGAAATATTTTCAAGGCCATGCAACCAAAGCTCCGCTCAAGGCTTTATGAGGACAATAGATGGGGAACGGGGTGGCGATTGTCGATGGAGACAGTCACGATCCCTTTAGGGCGATGAGGGTGCTTTGGCATTTTCATGCACTGGTAGAACAAGAGGCTGACTGCAATGTCATCAAATCTCGCGTCGGAGACCGCACCGGAATTTTCGTCCGACATTCCTGTCGCGCAGGCCGTTGAAAACACCCTGAAGCCAGTGATGATCCTGGTTTTCACCCTGAAAATCGCTGTGGCAGCTCTTCTTGTCGGCAATGTGATGATGCCGAACCTTCATTCGGCCGAAGCCGAAATGGTTGCCGTACCCTGACCATCCGCCATGGTCTGAGACGTCGCTTGATGCGAGGTTGCTATAGGATTTTCTGCAGGACCGCTGTCCACTTTTCCGCCCGATGATGTATATGGTCTGTAAAGGTCGCCATTGGTTCGCGGCAGGCCGATAGTCAGAGGTTTTAGTATGGGACAGCTTCAGGCGGGGATTATTCCCGTGACGCCATTTCAGCAGAATTGCACGGTATTCTTCGATAGCGAGACAAAGGAAGGTGTGGTGGTCGACCCGGGCGGCGATGTCGAGGAAATCCTGCGCATGGTGCAGGAAAACGGCATCACCCTGAAGGAGATCTGGCTGACCCATGGTCATCTCGACCACGCTGGTGGCGCTGAAGACCTCAAGGATGCGCTCGGCATTCAGATCATCGGCCCGCATCGCGACGACAAGCCGTTGCTGGACGCGCTGGAAGGGCAGAGCGCCCGCTTCAATCTTCCCATCAAGCTGCGCAATGTGACGCCCGACCGCTTTCTGGAAGAGGGCGATGTTGTCGGCTTTTCCGGTCATGAATTTGAGGTGCTGCATTGCCCTGGCCATGCACCGGGCCATGTGGTGTTTTTCAATCGCGTCCAGAATTTTGCGCATCTGGGCGATGTGTTGTTCAACGGTTCCATTGGTCGCACAGATCTGCCGGGCGGCAATCATCAGCAATTGCTGTCTTCGATCCGCGACAAAGTCTTGCCGCTGGGGGATGATGTCGGCTTTATTTGCGGTCATGGCCCCGGCAGCCGGATCGGCGACGAGCGCCGCAGCAATCCGTTTCTGAAAGGCATTTGAAAAGGTTTTTGAATCGCAGAAAAAACCCGGCAAAACTTGCCGGGCCGCTGGGCGAAATAAAATGTATGAACAAGGTCTCAGCCTGCGATTTGCAGATTGACGGCCTTTGGTCCCTTGCCGCGGCGGTCCGGTTCCGTATCGAAGCTTACTTTCTGATTTTCACTCAGACCGTTCAGACCGGAAGCCTGTACGGCGGAGATGTGGACGAAAATATCCGCACCGCCATTGTCCGGCTTGATAAAGCCGAAGCCTTTGTCGTTGTTGAAGAATTTTACAATGCCAGTTTCGGCCATGCGTCAGGTCCTTTTGTCTCTGTCCGGGATCGGCGGACAGCATTGCTCAATCCCGCCCAGGGTCGAGGCAGGGGGTCTAGGCGAGCAAGTTTAAATTGTGAGGAAAGGTCCCTGTTACCGCAGCCACAAGCTGTGAACGACGCCTGTCGTATCCCCTTATGGATGCCCGGAACTTCTGCGTCTCCGGTGCCAGTCGAAATTTAGATCTTTCCGCGCCTTTAAATTGCCCGAACCCACTCAAGAGTGCTTGGTTTGTGGGAAATTGGCAAGCAAAAGTTTTTTTACCAATCTATGATCTGGCATGGTTCAAGCCGGGGCGATTCGTGCCTTTCCGGGCCATATCTGTGCTGTTTTCGCTAAAAATTCCGAAAACTGCATCGTGGACGATGTAATTCATCCTCAATATGCCGGTTGCAGCGGTAAAGTTTTTCAAATTGATAAAATAAGGCGTGACTTAAAATTTATTGTCGTAAAGCGCGCTGTTTGCCCCATTCAGGCACGATTTCCACCGCCAGCATGGCGAGAAACATCAGGGCGCAGCCAAGGTAGCCGATCGGCGCCAGAGATTCATGCAGGATGACAGCGCCAAGCAATGCACCGAACAGTGCCTCTGACGACATGAAAATCGCCGCTTGCGAAGAGGATGTGTAACGCTGGCCGATGATTTGCAGGCTGAAGGCCAGTCCGCTCGACAACAGGCCGCCATACAGGATTTGCGTCATCGAATTTTCGATATCGGCAAGGCTGATCGGCTCCAGGCTAAGGGCGGCGAGCGTGCAGAGAAGCGCGGTGACGGCAAACTGGATGGTGGCAAGGGCGAGGGGCCGCGACAGGGTCTGGATAATCCGGCCCGTCAGCAAAATCTGCACCGCGAAAAACCCGGCGCACAGAATAGTCAGTCCGTCGCCGGTACTGAGTGCCGAAAGGCTGCCGCCGCTGAGCAGCAGGATGCCGAGCAGGGCGGCAAGTGCGGAAGGCCAGATGACCCAATGGGGCCGATGCCGCAGAAACACCACCGCCAGGACCGGCACGATCACCACATAAAGGCCGGTGAGGAAGCTGGCATTGGTCACGGTGGTGGTTTTCAGGCCGAATTGCTGGGCCGTCTGGGCGGCAAACAGCAGGACGCCGATAATGATGAACATCCTCACATCGCCCACCGACAATCTATCGCGGCTACGTCGGCTTTCGAGCACGGCAAAGGGCAGCAGCACGAGTGTCGCAATGCCAAATCGCAGGGCATTGAACCAATGGGCGCCCAGATGATCCATAGCGGTGGACTGCGCCACGAACCCGCCGCCCCAGATGGCGGCAGCCAGAAGAAGAAGGAGATTGGCCTGAATGCGGGTCACTGAACCATCCTGATCCTGCCCTGCGGCTCATCTTAAGGCTGTGCAGGCAATTCGGTGGCTCTATCAGGCGACATCAATGGCCGCAAGAACTGCGATATCTGTTTTGGACCATTCCGGGGTTGTTTTCAGGTGTTTCAAACATACGAAACATGCCTACGGAAACGCTACAGATCCTGATTGTTTTTTGGTGGCGCCCGGTTGAGCCAGACGATCAACAGGCCGAACAGGCTGAGCAGGGCAAGAACGCGGCGGTCGGCCAGCACTGAGAGATAGCCTGGGACATGCACGGAGGAAACGGTGCCAGCGACAGCTCGGTCGACGCCGTTGTTGCGGGCAAGCGTATTGCTCAGCAGATCTTTCTGGGTGATCGGCAGAGCGATACTGCCGGTTTCCATCGTGTCGACCGGTGTTTGATCGGTCATTGTGCTTGCCGCCACTGAGGGGGCCTGTTGCCCACTTGCGGGGGCCGCCGAAACCCATGCGGTCGGCAGTGTGAAAGCGGCCAGCGCAATCCAGGCCGCAAACATGGTTTTCCGGCCAAAATCCCAGGGTTTCGAGGGGTTATTTTCCGTCCTGTTCCGTCTCATCTCGCCGCTTTCTTCTGCCCAACCGCAGGATGATAAAAGCCGGTCGAAATCGTCGGCAAAGGGACGAAATTGCGGCACTGCACTGCAAAAAATAAGGCGATATTGTGGCGTGTTAATATTTGGCCATTCCGGTCGGTTAATGGCGCTTTCCGGCATGCTGGCTGGATGTTTTTGCGCCGTCCTGTCACCGTGACAAGAAAAGCATCGGCACTGGCCGTTTCCGCTTGATCCGGGCAGGCAGAATTGTCATACAGCTGTAACCTGAAGCCTTGGGCAAACCAAGGTTTGCAATCGATCAACAGCTTCAGGATAATTTCATGGCTTTTCTTGCCGACGCCCTTTCCCGTGTTAAGCCTTCCGCCACCATTGCCGTGTCGCAGAAAGCTCGTGAACTGAAAGCGAAAGGCCGTGACGTGATCGGCCTTGGCGCGGGCGAACCGGACTTCGATACGCCCGACAACATCAAGCAGGCCGCCATTGAGGCCATCCATCGCGGCGAGACCAAGTACACGCCGATCTCAGGTATTCCGGAATTGCGCAAGGCGATTTCCGACAAGTACAAGCGCGAGAACAATCTCGACTACAAGCCGGAGCAGACGATTGTCGGCACCGGTGGCAAGCAGATCCTGTTCAACGCCTTCATGGCGACGCTGAACGCTGGCGATGAAGTAATCATTCCGACGCCTTACTGGGTCTCCTATCCGGAAATGGTGGCGCTGTGCGGCGGCACGCCTGTCTTCGTTGCCACCACGCAGGAGAATAACTTCAAGCTGACGGCGGAAGATCTCGAAAAGGCGATCACCCCGAAGACCAAGTGGTTCCTGTTCAACTCGCCGTCCAACCCATCGGGTGCTGCCTATACCGAAGCCGAGCTGAAGGCTCTGACCGACGTGCTGTTGCGCCACGAGCAGGTCTGGGTGCTGACCGACGACATGTATGAGCACCTGACCTATGGTGACTTCAAATTCACCACACCTGCGGAAGTCGAGCCGAAGCTCTATGACCGCACATTGACCATGAACGGCGTTTCCAAGGCCTATGCAATGACCGGCTGGCGGATTGGCTATGCCGCAGGCCCGCTGCCGCTGATCAAGGCGATGGACATGATCCAAGGCCAGCAGACCTCGGGCGCTTGCTCTATCGCTCAGTGGGCGGCTGTGGAAGCGTTGAACGGCACTCAGGACTTCATTCCGGAAAACAAGAAGATCTTCGAAGGCCGCCGCGATCTGGTGGTTTCGATGCTCAACCAGGCCAAGGGCATCGTATGCCCATCGCCGGAAGGGGCTTTCTATGTCTATCCGTCCTGCGCAGGCCTGATGGGCAAGACCGCGCCGTCGGGCAAGGTTTTGGAAAGCGATGAGGATTTCGTCACCGAACTGCTGGAAACAGAAGGCGTAGCCGTGGTGCATGGCAGCGCCTTCGGCCTTGGCCCGAACTTCCGCATTTCCTATGCGACCTCGGAAGCCCTGCTGGAAGAAGCCTGCAAGCGCATCCAGCGCTTCTGCGCGGCCTGCAAGTAAGTTTTCGCTTAGCAGTAAAACTAAAGAGCGGGATGGTAATGCCATCCCGCTCTTTTCTATTTCTCTATAACGTGCGCAGAGGAAGCCGGTCAGGCGTTCTGCATTTGCTTTCCTGCCGGGGCAGGGGCCGGAACTGGCTTGGGTTCCGGAGCCGGAGCAAAATAGATGTCGCGTTCGCGGTAGAGGGCCGGCAGAGCCAGAAGCGACACGCAGAACACGGCGATCATGGTTTTCGACAGTTCCGAGAATGGGCCGACCCGGCCATCGATATAGCGCACCGCAAATACCACCAGCACATGCCAGAGATAGACATGCAGGGAGTGACGGCCCAGCAATTGCAGGAAGCTGAGGCTGAAGACGCTGTTGATGACGCTTGCCGTCTTGCGCACGAAAGCGCTGTCATATTTCGGACCGGCGATCAGCAGCCAGGCAACCAGGCTGGCCATGGCGGCGAAATTCAGCAGATAGACGGGGCCGAAGTCGGCACGCACTTCCATCGTGCCGAATTTTTGCAGCACCACATCCGGCATCAGGCCGTGAGCTGTCATGATTCGCAGTGGCAGGAAGAACAGCAGCACGGCAAGCGCTGTCTTGGGGATCAGCGTCTTTTCGGGGCTGAATACTTTGCTCCACTCGATGTTGCGGGTCGCGGTCAGGCTGCCGGCAATCAGGCCGGAGAAGAACACGATCTGCCAGCCCAGCAGGTTGAAGCTTGCACGAATGCCTTCCTTTTCGGCGGCGCCCAGCCAGGCGTCGAGCGGATAGGTGATCAGGCGGTGCAGGCCAAGCTGTCCTGCCATCCAGACGACCAATGAGCCGATGGCAACACTTGCCCAGCGACCGGTGATGCAGAGCCAGATCAGGACCGGCGCAAACACCATGTAGATGATATATTGTGGCAGGATATCCATATAGGTCGGCTGGAACAGGAATGTGGCAATCGAGGCGAGCCGCAGCGGATCGCCGAGCGATACTTCACCCAACCAGTCATGCCAGATTCCGGCAGCGCCCGGCAGCACGAATCGGGCTAGCAGGACCAGCAGAATAATGCCCATGGCGTAGCGATACAGCTCCAGCGCCCGCGCCCAGATCCGCTCGCGTCCCGCTTCATAGCCGCTTTTTAGCATCTTGCGGCCATAGACCATGCCGACCAGCAGACCGGACATGAAGACGAAGCCCTGCGCATCCTCGACGAATGTCAGGTTGCGGTGATTGACCTCTACCAGCAGATAGCCGCCCGTGAAGATCAGGTGGTTCAACATCATGAAGACGAGGAAATATCCCCGCATTCCGTCTAGGACATCTAATCTTTTCAAGGTCCCGGCTCCCGGTTCGCGTCCTGCCCAGCAGGTCGGTTTTTGCCCTTCATCGTGGTGACAATGCGGCGGACCGGGTAACGACCCGATCACATAACCGCAACGAGTGTTTGCAAGAAAGGTTCCGGCATCAAAATCTTGTGACTGGATTTTGACCGGTGAAACCGGCTCTCAAAGGCCGAGAGCGGACAGCATGATGAAGGTGGCAAACAAGATGAAATGGGTCATGCCCTCGATGGCATTGGTCTCGCCATCGTTGAGGTTGATGGCCGCCGCGACAAGGGTGATCAGCACCATCACCGTCTGCACCGGGGTCATCGCCATGATGAAGGGCTGGCCGGTGTAAAGGGCGATGGCCTCCATGACCGGCACCGTCAGGATGACAGTCGACAGCGAAGCCCCCATGGCGATGTTGACGGTGGCCTGCATACGGTTGCGCAAGGCCGCTCTCAGTGCCGTCATGATTTCTGGGGCAGCCGAGATGGTGGCAACCACAATGGCCATGATGGTCGGCGGCGCGCCGGTATCGCGCAAGCCCTCGGTCATCAGGGCGGACATGAATTCGGCGAGAACGCCGATCAGCACCACGCCAAACAGGATGACGGCGATGGAGGATGCGATGCTTCCGTCTTCCTCGTCATGGGGCAAGGCCTCCTGTGGGGCTTGCAGTGGTTCTGCGGCGCTTTTGGTGGCTTCTACGCCGTTGGAGGGGGCCTTTGCTGTCGTTGCGGCCTTGGGTGCGGCGCGACCGGTATAGCTATAGCTGAAGAAATAGCTGTGCTGTCCGACCTGCATACGCAAGAACAGCCCATAAAGCGCCAGCATGGCAAAGATGGTGAAGGTGGAATAATAGGTCCATTTATCGACGGGAATGAATTCCGGCACGATCATCGATATGCCCATGGCCGTCAGGATCATCACGCCATAGGTCTTGCCGCTATCGTCATTATAGGGCTGTTCGCCGTGTTTGAGCCCGCCCAGCAAGGCGGCAAGGCCCAGAATGCCGTTGATATCCAGCATCACAGCCGAATAGATCGTGTCGCGCACCAGGGTAGGAGAGCTTTCGCCCTGCATCATGATGGCAAGGATCAGCACTTCCACGGCCACGGCTGACAGGGTGAGGATCATGGTGCCATAGGGGTCGCCAACCCGGCGGGCGAGGATTTCCGCGTGATGCGCCACCCGGATCGACGCCACCAATATGCCGCCAATCAACACTGCCGCAGCGATGAGGCTGATGGTTGGCCCGGCCTCAATCAGGGAATGTTCGAGGAAGAACACGGCTATCGCCAATGCGATGGGGATCAGCAGGGACTTTTCCCGGAGCAAAACTGTCACGTCTCTTCATCCTTTAAAACCGCAGGCGCGGCATTATTTGTCATTCAAGCAGGGTAGCGGGGCAAGCAAGAGCCATTCAGGGGCTGAGCATGGATTTCTGTATAGTGATTCGCCATTGCGGTGCGTCCGTTCTCTTTCGCATCTGCAACGTGTTGAGGCAATTTGCAGTTCCGTCCTCAAGATGCGATAGTTACACCAATGGCCATTGAAAATGGCCATTGGTGTTCCTTTTTTGAATATCTCAAGCCTTTGACGCATTTGAGATATTCGAAACGCCTTCAAGGTGAGGATGCGTGAGCATATTCGAGCCTTGGTATCAGATGACAGGGAGCTCAATCATTGCACAGGGAGAAGATGCATCATGGTCAAGGTTACCTATGAAATCGTTCCGCATGATGAAGGCTGGGCCTATCGGCTGAACGGTGCCTATTCCGAACGCTTCGATACGCATGACCAGGCATTGGAAGCGGCGCGGATCGTCATGCAGGAAATCGCCCAGGCCGATGAGCCGGTAAGGATTGTCTATCAGGATGAGAGCGGCAAGTGGCGAGCGGAAATGAGCAATGGCGACGACCGGCCCGAGGTGGAAATCCTTGACCACTACGACCAATCCCGCATTGCCTGAACGGCCTGCACTGGCTGCGAGGATTGCGCAGTCAATGTCATTCGCGCAGATAGGCCAATAATCCCTCGACCACGGCGTCGAACACCGTCCGGCAGCGACGACTGAGTTTCAGATCCTCGTGCATGACCACGAATGTGTCGAGCGCGATATCGAGGGTTCCGGGCAGGACTTCGATGAGATCCGCATGGCGGCGGGCGAGGCCGCGTTGACACATGCCGATCCCCAATCCGGCGCGGATGGCTGCAAATTGTGCGAGGTTGCTGTCGCTGCGGAACTGAAAATGCAGGGCGTCCAGATCCGGACGGGTTCTCAGCAAATCCCTGATATAGGCCAGCTGCCTGTCGAAACCGATGAGGCGATGATCGGCAAGCTGCGCCAGACTTGATGGCGTGCCGTGGCGCTCGAGATAGCGCCGATGGGCATAAAAGCCGATGCCAATCGCCCCGATATGGCGGCTGATCAGGGCGAGCTGGGTTGGCGCCACCATACGCACGGCAATATCCACTTCCCGGTGGAGCAGATCCTCCATCTGGTCGGTGGCCGATAGCTCGATTTCCAGTCCGAGAAACTGCTCCTGTAAGCGGGCGAAAATTGGGGGAAGCACTTCCACGGCGATCATTTCGCTGGCGCTGATCCGCACCGGTCCACGCACGTCAACTGCATCTCCCTGTTCCCCGGCGGCAATGCGCGCCAGCGATGCGCTGGTGGCGGCCATCAGGGCAGCGTGGCCCCGCATGGCAAGGGCGGTTTCCGTCGGCAGCAGGCCGCGCTGGCTGCGCAGGAACAAGGGCGTGCCGAAAGCCTGTTCCAGCATCTCGATATGGCGACCGACTGTCGGCTGGGTCAGGCCGAGCTGACGCGCTGCGCCAGACAGCGAACCCTCCGTGATCACGGCGAGAAGACTGCGATAAAGATCCCAGCTCAATTGGTCTGCGTTCATGCATTTTTGTATAGCATGGATATGGAAATATACAATTTCGAATACCTCAATAATGAGGGATGATCGGCAATCGAAACAGCAGAAGTCTGGAGATTGCTATGACAGAGATCGACGATATCAGTGGTTCTATTCCGCAGCCCGGCCCGATTGCCCTCGTGCTCGGTGCAACGGGAGGGATAGGGGGCGCCGTCGCACGGGCGCTGACCGGTCGGGGATATCATGTGCGGGCTCTTCACCGCGATGCGGCCCGAATGGTGGCGAAGCAGAAACAGGGGCAACCAGTACTGGAATGGGTGCAGGGCGATGCGATGAACCGCGCCGATGTCCTAAAGGCGGCCAAGGGCGCTTCGGTTATCCTGCACGGTGTCAATCCGCCCGGCTATCGCAACTGGGGGAAGCTGGTGTTGCCGATGATCGACAATACCATTGCCGCGGCCCGTGCCAGCGGTGCCTGTATCCTGATGCCGGGGACGATCTATAATTACGGCCCGGATGCCTTCCCGCTGCTCAACGAGGTGAGTCCGCAGCATCCTCAGACTGTCAAGGGTCAAATCCGGGTAGAACTGGAGCGGCGGTTGGAACAGGCAGCAGGCGAGGGGGTGCGGGTCATTCTTGTCCGGGCTGGCGATTTCTTCGGGCCAGACGCGGGAAATAACTGGTTTGCTCAAGGGCTGATTACCCCCGGCAAGCCCGCGACCCGGGTTAACCTGCCGGGCAGGCCAGGCGTCAGCCATAGCTGGGCCTATCTGCCTGATGTCGCAGAAATATTTATCCGGCTACTGGAATGCGCACCGGACCTGCCAGCCTTCGCCCGTTTTCACATGCAGGGCCATGTCGATACGAACGGATATGCCATGGCACAGGCGATCCGGCGGGCAAGTGGCAGCGATTCTGTCCGGTTCAAGCGCTTTCCCTGGTGGATGGTGCCGTTGCTGTCACCCATCCTGCCAGTGTTCAAGGAACTCATGGAAATGCGCTACCTGTGGCGCGAACCTATCGCGCTGGATAACCGTCGTCTCGTTGAGGTGCTTGGGGAGGAGCCAAGGACGGCATTGGATGTGGCGGTTGCCACGACCTTGAAGAGCCTGAAGTGCTTGCAAACCAATGCGGTTCTCCCTGAAGCAAGCCGTTCGATGGCATCTGAAACTGCACTGGATTGATGCAACAAGACCCCGCCAGAGGGTGGCGGGGTCTCTATTAAGGTCTACGATCAGTCGTCGAGCGTCGGATAGTCGATATAGCCCTTTTCTCCGCCACCGTAGAATGTGCTCTGGTCGGCTTCGTTCAATGGTGCATCTTCCTTCAGGCGACGCACCAGATCCGGGTTGGCGATAAAGGGCTTGCCGAAGGCGACCATGTCGACGTTGCCTGACGCAATGGCGTCCATGGCCATCTGCCGGTCATAGCCGTTATTGCCGATCCAGACAGCTTTGCCGCCCGCATTGCTGTAGGCGCCCTTGAATGCATCCCAGTCGAAGGGCTTGTCGCCCTGGCTGAAATCACGCGGGCCGCCGGTTGCCCCCTCGATCACGTGAATATAGGCCAGGTCGAAAGCCGCCAGCTTTTCCACCAGCGTGGTATAGACCGACTGCGGATCAGGATCCGAAACGTCATTGGCGGGCGTCACTGGCGACAGGCGAATGCCGGTACGGCCGCTGCCGATTTCGCGGGTGACGGCCTGGACAACCTCAAGCGTCAGGCGGATGCGGTTTTCAATCGAGCCGCCATAGGCATCGCTGCGCTGATTGCTGCCAAGCCGCATGAACTGTTCCAGCAGATAACCGTTGGCGGCGTGGATTTCGACGCCGTCAAAACCGGCATCGATGGCGGCGCGCGCTGCCTTGCGGTAGTCCTCGATCAGGCCGGGGAGTTCCGAGAGTTCCAGAGCGCGGGGCTCGGAGGTGTCGACAAACGCGCCTGTGCCATCCGGGTTGATTATGTAGGTCTTGCCCTTGGCGGTGATCGCTGAAGGTGCAACCGGTTTACTGCCATTCGGCTGAAGCGACGTATGGGAAATGCGCCCGACATGCCAAAGCTGGGTGACGATCTTGCCGCCCGCCTCATGCACTGCCTTGGTGACGGCCTTCCAGCCTTCAAGGGCTTCCGGCGTATAGAGGCCCGGAACATCGGCATAGCCCTGGCCCTGATGAGAAATAGCCGTGGCTTCGGTGATCAGCAGGCCGGCGGTGGCACGCTGCTGGTAATAGGTGGCCGTGATTGGCTTTGGAACGGCGTTGGGGGAGCGGTTGCGCGTCAACGGTGCCATGGCGATGCGGTTTGCAACAGCGATATCGCCGACTTGCAAGGGGTCAAAAAGAGTGGCCATTGAAATGTCCTTCTGAGGGTAATGAGTAGGGTGTGACGGGGGAGGTCAGAGTTCCAAGGACAGCCGGGATAGAAAAGCAGCAATGGCTGCCTCGTCCCGCTTGTAGAAAATCCATTGTCCGACCTTGTGAGAGGTGATCAGTCCGGCCTTGTTCAGGCTCGCGAGATGGGCCGATACGGTGGATTGCGACAGGCCGCAGCGCTCGAACTGCCCCGCGCAAATGCCCATTTCCAGCGGATGAGCCTGGTCGCTGAAATGCTTTTCCGGTTCGCGCAGCCATTGAAGGATCTCACGCCGAACGGGATGCGACAGCGCTTTCAGCGCGTCATCGATGTCCGGCTTGCTAAGGTCTTCTGGCTTGTTGAAATTCGTATCGTCCATGAACGATATATGGATCGTAAAAATCCGATATCAAGAGAGACGACGATGATTTTGGAGCGGGCGAAAAAAAAGCACCCGCGAACGGATGCTTCAAGTGTGAAGGTCGTCAAACCTCCAGAGGGGAACAGCTGGGGAGAGACGATCAAAGATAGTCTCGATGCAGCTATAGGTATATATAGGATGGGGGCCTTGGCTTTCAAGGTGGCGCTGAAAAGTTTGTGTGCCATATGAGTGGATTGGTAGTCGGGAATTCTGCCACACATTGCCCATTAGCGGCTTGATCTGTAATCGACGTCCACGGTGCCCAAAGGACGTAGTTCGCCCGAGTCGGATTAAATGCGAACCTGATCGACAGCATCGCTTCCATCTGCTTCCCAAGCAGTCACCATGGCAAGTACGTCGTCCAACGGCTCATCAAGGTGTGACGTGGTACACAGAAAACGATCGGGCCGAGAGCCGTCTCCAATCACTAACCAATCTATTTTTTCTTCTAGAACATCGGAGCCGGGTCCGAATATCGCTAGCAACGAGACGCCATCGGCAAGACATCTTTCCACGAAGGCTCCGAGAAGAGCCTCGTCCGATACCGGCGAATGTAAGATGAGCTTCTTGGTGAGATGCATGGGCTAATGCTAAACCGACGCTGTCATTAGCGCAATTCACTCATCGTGCTTTGTTGTCCAATTCAAATGCAGACAACGTGGGAACTGCACATCCCGGCTATTGGCAAATGTGCAGAAAAAGCGTCGCGCTTCCTCTGCCAGATGGCAAAAAAAAGGGGCCACCGGATTACTCCAGGGCCCTTAAAGTGTGAAGGTTAAAAACCTCCAGAGGGGAACAGCTGGTGCGGTGGGAACTGGGAGGAAGCCACCGTGTGCATCAGCTATGAGCGATATGGTGGTTTTTTGTGCAGTGAACAATGCTTTTTTGTGCATAGGAGGCATGCAAATGTCGCATGTCTGCTATTTGCGTCGCAATTGAAAAACGATTTGACGATGATTCGCGACCTTGTCGCTACTGCATTGCAAGGCCTATGCATAGATGCGCATAAGACGATCTGACGGATTCAGAAATTCCAGTTGCGCGCCTTGCTGACGATGAAGTCGCGGAAAACTTTCAGCTTGGCTGCATTTTTCATCTCGTCCGGATAGCAGAAATAGGTATCGAAGGACGGAACTTCGGCGTTGATCGGCAACTGAATCAGTCCCGGATCGCGTCCGACAATGTAATCGGGCATGCAGGCGACCCCTATACCCAGCAGGCAGGCGCGCTTGATCGAGGTTTGGCTGTTGATTTGCAGATGGGGAATGCGGCGATTGTCGGAGGAGCGTCCGGCCACTTCCAGCCAGTTAACGTCAAGCAGATAGTTGGGTGCGGGTTCGCCAAAGCTGATGATCCGATGGTTGTCGAGATCCTCAATGGTCTGCGGCTCCCCATAACGATTGATATAGGAGGGGGCGGCATAGACATGCATATGCACGGTAAACAGTTTGCGCTGGATCAGGTCCGATTGCTGCGGCTGGCGCAACCGGATGGCGCAATCGGCGTGGCGCATATTGACGTCCAGTTCCTCGTTGTCGAGGATCAACTGGATCGACATGTCAGGGTAAAGTTGCAGGAATTCCTGCACCTTGTCGGTGAGCCAGCCCTGGCCAAGCCCGACCGTGGTGGTGACGCGCAGCTTGCCACTCGGCTTCTCGGTGGTTTCGGTTAGCTGCATTTTCACTGTTTCCAGCTTCAGCAGCACGTCATGGGCGGTGCGGTAGAGCAATTCGCCCTGTTCGGTCAGAATGAGGCCCCGGGCGTGGCGGTGAAACAGCTTCACCCCCACATCCTGCTCCAGCGCGCTCACCTGCCGGCTGATTGCCGATTGCGAGAGATGCAGCTTATCTGCCGCATGGGTAAAGGACCCAGCTTCGGCTGCGGCATGGAAAATCCGCAGTTTGTCCCAATCCAGCGGTATATTGCTGCTGCCTCGCATCATGCCCTCACTCCGCGGCCTGAGCCGGGATAATCTCCGCGGCAAGATAACGTTCTGCCTCGAGGGCGGCCATGCACCCCATGCCGGCAGCAGTAATAGCTTGGCGGTAGATATCATCAGTCACGTCGCCAGCGGCAAAAATGCCGGGCACGTCGGTCGCGGTCGAATCCGGAGCGGTCCACAGATAGCCGTTTGGCTTCAGCTTCAGCTTGCCGGTGAACAGTTCCACCGCCGGCGCATGGCCGATGGCGACAAAAACGCCGTCGATGGGGGTATCGGTCACGATGCCGCTGTCGAGGTTCTTCAGCCGCACGCCGGTGACCGATGGCGGCATCGGCGGCTTGGCCGGGATTCCGGTGACTTCATCAATAACGGTGTTCCAGAGGACCTTGACATTATCCTTGGCAAACAGCCGCTCCTGCAAAATCTTCTCGGAGCGGAAACTGTCGCGGCGATGCACGACGGTCACGGTCTTGGCGATATGCGACAGGTAGAGCGATTCCTCGACCGCCGAATTGCCGCCGCCGACCACGATTACGTCCTTGTTGCGATAGAAAAAACCATCGCAGGTGGCGCAGGCCGAAACCCCGAAACCTTGGAAATGCTGTTCGCTTTCGATACCCAGCCATTTCGCCTTGGCGCCGGTGCAGATGATCAGCGTATCAGCGGTCCAGACGGTGCCGGAATCGGTCTTGACAGTGAAGGGGCGGCGGGTGGTTTCCACCTCGGTCACCAGGTCGTTGACGATTTCCGTGCCGACATGGGTGGCCTGTTTCAGCATTTCGCCCATCAGCCAGGGCCCCTGGATCGGATCGGCAAAGCCGGGATAGTTTTCCACATCGGTGGTGATCATTAGCTGGCCACCCTGTTCCATGCCGGCGATCAACACCGGTTTCAGCATGGCGCGGGCTGCATAAATGGCGGCGGTATAACCGGCGGGACCAGAGCCGATGATCAGCACTTTGGTATGGCGGGCGGACATGGTCTTTCCTTTCCGTGGCGAGGGACGTGTGGTGTGCGGCATATAGGATGCCTGCCCCGCCTTTTCTTCATTTCATTTATGAAGGCTCCATGCATTTATTCAAGGGCAGCTCTGCGTTTATAACAGGGCAATTCCATCCACCGTAATTTTACTGCGGGAAACGGACATTTTCTTGCGCTGAAACCGGGTCGGGGCCATAACCGGGGACGACGACGAAGAAAAGGGTGACCGCGTGTTTCGCGCCGAACTGGATGCCATCGACATCAAAATTCTAAGAGAGTTGCAACGCGACGGTCGGATGACCAATGTCGAGCTTTCGGAGCGCGTCGGTATTTCCGCACCGCCCTGCCTTCGCCGGGTGCGCAAACTCGAAGAAGCGGGTATTATTCAAGGCTATCATGCGGCGTTGAGCGGCCCCAAACTGGGCTTCGATCTGGTCGCCTTCTGCATGGTCGGACTGAAACACCAGTCGGAAGCCAATCTGAAGAGCTTTGCCGCCGCCACTGAACAATGGCCGCTGGTGCGCCAGGCCTGGATGGTCAACGGCGAAAGCGATTTCCTGCTGCATTGCGTTGCCGATAATCTCACCAGTTTCCAGGATTTCGTCATTGAGACGCTGACGGCCAATAGCCATGTCGATACGGTGAAAACCCTGTTGACGATCCGGCAGATCAAGCGGCTGGACTCGATTCCTCTCTGACCCCTACGTTGTTGAGCAGGATATTGACCCTGTCGATCAGGGCTTCGACCGAATAAAGCGCCATCACCTCGGGCGAGACCGGCTGAAACGGCGCTTTAAAGAACTCTTCTATACCGTCGAGATTTGCATTGCCGTCCAGCAGGAAGACGTTAGCCGGATGATAAAAATCTGCGACGCGCACTGAGCCATTATTGGTCAGAAGCTTGCGACCATAGAGGGTGGCTTCGAGCGGGCGTAGCGTCAGGCCCTGTTGGCCGTCCTGGACGATGTCGATGATACAACGGGCCGCCAGGTTTTCGGCCAGATAGGCCGGGTAAGGGCTGTTGCCGGTGTGCTTGGCGAGGCGGTCGGCCAGGGTCTTGCGGGCCTTCTTCAGTTCCGTAAACCGGATGGAAGTGGTGAAGCCCCGGCGCCGCAAATCGCTGCTCAGCGCCTCGATCAGCGATTTGCGCCCCTTATCCTTGCCGAGAAAGGCAAAATCCACGACTGCTTGCACCGATTTGACGCTGTCGACGGCGGCGATATATTGCCGGTAAGGTTCAAATCCATAGCGCTGGCAGTCGGCCTCGTCGAAGGACAGCACTGGATAGCCGGCGGCGTGCAGGTCTTGCAGCAGCGGTCCCATGCCGTTCTTGGTGGCGATTGGATTGCGCACCACGACGGCGATTCTGGCGCGGGGGCGGGCCTTGTGCAGATATTCGACGATTTCCTCGCGCTCGTTGACGAGAAAAAGTGCATCCGGCTGGCTGGCGATCTGCTGAGCGATGATCCGGTTATAGAGATATTTTCGGCCGAAGCGCGGCATGATCTTGAAGATAGGCCGGTGACGGGCGGCATCTTTCACGTTCAGGACATGAACATCGAATCGGCTTGGATCAGCCTTTGTCCAGAAATAGTCTTCGTAATCGGCCCAGAAACCAATGCAGGCAACTTGCTGGCGCTGCTGCGCCACGGGGGTAGACGTCACGTTGGGCTCCTGCGCAAGCGACGTCTCCTCACTGCGGACGCCATGATTTTCACCAGAAACAGATTTCACTGTATAGTTCGTTAAATCTGAGCCGATTAAGGTGAAAATTCGGCGGCTGGGCAAGACAGTCCAGCCTTATTTTGCGTCCCTGCGTGGCCGCAAAACCATGGGTATGCTCAGTGTTTTCGAATTCACGCGGCATCGTCTTTCGACCCGGATGGATGAAGGCCGATGCCGCATCGGTTCTACCCGTCAGGCAGAAAACTTATAGTTGAACAACTCGATTTCTTCCTGGAAATGCGTCTGGACGAAGGTTTTGGTTTCCTCATCGTAATAGCGGGTATAATCGCCGCGTTTCGACTGGTTTTTCTTCGGAACAGGATTGCTCAGCCGCAGTCTTTCCAGCAGGGTCGGCTTCATACCGATTTTCTTGCGGATCTTGCGGAAGTCAGAATCGATATTTTCCATCGTGCCGATATAATCGCAGCCAGATAGCCAGAACATTTGCGAGCGGCGCTGAAGCGGCGGCAGGATCTCCTCTGGCCAATGTTCGTCATGTCTCGAATAATAGGAGTCTTCGAGCAGCCAAGACTTGAAGCCGATGTCGCGGATATGCTGTTGGTAGACCGGGCACTCATAGCTCTGCAACCGCTTCTGGCAAAGAAACGAATAGAGCGACACCATCCGGTCCCAAGGATTGCGCACGAAGCCGAATGAGTAGCGCCCATCGATGCCGAATTGGGAAAGCTTCCTGTGCGGAACATGGGTCGGCACACCATTCGTTTCGCCACCCAGTACCCTGGTAATGGATCTGCCAGCGGATTTCGGAACATGTACGAAGACAAAATTGGGCGCAACGACCGTCATGGTCTCTCCTGTGAGTGAATGCCGCGTCCAAAGCGCTGGACGTCGGTAGGGCGCAGGTGCCCGTTTCAATGTTTCCCGCAGAGAACTTAAGCCCCGATGCCTGCTTCCGGCCTCGTGACTCCACAGCTCTGCGTGGACATTCGGATCAAGTTCATCCTGATCCGTCGCGGATATCATCTTTATTTGCGCCAGTAGCGGCGCATTTGGGATAAACCCATGTTATTGTAGTAACCAATAAGTTACTGATTCGCGCCAGTGCTTTTTTAAAAAATCCCCGGGCGTTTTCAAAAAAATCATGCAGCAGCAGGGCCATTGGGCCTATGGGCGAGGGATAAGCGGCACCCGGGAGGTTGTTGCCTTGGAAATCTGGGGACAACGATGATAGCGCTATCAACATCAGCGGGAACGGCTTGGCCTTGCGACAACAGCATGAATATATTCGCCGAGACGAATGTTCGTGCTGTTCAGCCTGAAAATCGTCTTTTGACCACCAAGGGGACCGAAATGCAAAAAGCGGATGCGATCAGCGTCAATGTGTTTCGGGCAACGAAACCGGATTTTCCCTTCCAGGCCTTCCTGGAGAACCCGTCTGGACAGTTTCGCTTTTCGATGGTGGATGATGCGCATTACAAGCCATGCGACGTTGCTGTGTTCTTCGGGTCCTTCGGCCTGACGTCAACGTCGGTCCATGCCTTCCGAACGGCGATTGCTGCCCAACACAAGGGGCCGTTGCTGACGGTCGAAACGGGCTTCTGGGGGCGCGAAACCATCAAACGGTCGTTTAACTGGTATCACAATCTTCTGGGGCATCGGCGCGCTTTCTACAAATTCAGACATAGTTTCTACCGGATTGCGCTCGATGGATCGCTGCCGGGCGACGCCGATTTTTGCAATACCAACAGCCCGCCCGACCGTTGGGAAAAACAGAGTGCGGCGCTGAATATCCGCTTGAAACCCTATCGCAGCGCTGGCGAACATGTGGTGATCATCGGGCAGATCCCCGGCGACGCCGCCATGCGGGGCATGGACGTCTGCCAGTGGCTGGGGGCAACGGCGCGCAGCGTACGCCGGCTCACCGACCGTCCGATCGTCGTGCGGCCGCATCCCGGCATGAAAAATGAGGATTTCGCAACACTTCAGGTCGAACTTGCGACTGTTCCCAACCTGCGGATCTCTGATCTTGGCTCACTTTCCACTGTCGACGAATTGGAGCGGGCGCATTGCACCATCTGCTACTCCTCGTCGTTTTCACTGGACTCGCTGCTGGCCGGCGTGCCGGTCATCACCTTGTCGCGCTTCAACATTGCCGCGCCGATCTGCTCCAGACGGATCGAGGATGTGGCCGAGCCGCCTTTGCCTGAGCGTGAGCAATTGTTTTACAATATCGCCTATGCCCATTGGACGCCGGAGGAGATCCGCAGCGGCGAAGTCTGGGCGAGATTCGCTCCCATCCTTGCCAGGCGCTGTATTGGGGGCAGCCGTCCGTCCCGCAGTCACGCTGCCAATTCTCTGCTGTCGGGATTCCAGTTGCAGGGGCTGTGACCGTCTTCATTTTATGTCGCCGCTTTATGGGCTGGATCGGTTCCCTTCAAATCGGATAGAGGTAGGGGAGTTGAAGCAGGACGCTGTGATGTCGTGAGGATTTCGCAGCTATTCCGTGACAGGATAACGCATGTTCGGGAAGAAAAACGGGCCACGTAAGAAAAGCCGGATCGAGCGGTTCTTTTCTCTCAACCAGCATCGCAAGCGCTGGGGCGCGGCGCGTCACGCTGTCGCGGATCTGGATTATCAGGGGCTTAAACAGCAGATGGTCGAGGGTGATACGGCTTTGCAGACGCGCGGTTCGGAAAAATCGCTTGATCTGCATCTGGAGAACCTGCGCCGCGAATTTGCGGGCCAGCCGGAACTGCTTTGGCATCATGCACGGCTGATCGTGTTGCTGCGTCGGGAATTCCAAGTGGAGCAGACATTTGCGCAATTGCAGGCACTGTGGGAGGCGGAGGCTGATTTCCTCTGCGAAAACCTAAACCTGCGCTGGCTGGTTTCGGCTGCCGACAGTTTTGTCGACCATCACCCGGATGCCGGGGAACGTGCGCGCGCCATGCTGGTGTCGCTGTTGGTCAATACGGTGAAAATCTATGAGACCGAGCGGGTGCTGGCGACGGCTCCGGCACCGGCCGATGCGCAAAAGCTTGAGCGGTTGCAATCCGAGCTGATTCCGCTGTTTTCAGGCCTGTCCTGCTTTACCATCGGCACTGACGATACCCTGCGCAACATGCGCTGGCGGCTGGACGGGTTGATGGCGCAAGGCCCGGTTGGACTGATGCTGAAAACCGTCTTCGACCGGTTGCAGGTGGAAGATACCGCCTTTGCCCGCCTCAAGGCGCAGCATCACCGGGGGCGGACGGGCTGGTGGTCTGAGTGATGGCCAAGGCTTTCAGATAGTCGAAATCCTCGCGCCGGACAGGCATCTGCCGCCGTTGCGCATCATTGATATGACAAAGCTGACGCAGGCCCATCCGAAGCTGCGCCTTGATGCGCCTGAGGCGGAAAGCCAGCGCTGGGCGTTGTTTTTCGGATTGCGCGGGCGATATCGACGACTGGGTCGCTATCGGTTCGGGCAGGCCATAGGGGACGCAGCGGTCCAGTTGCACGGCCAGAGCCGGATCGGCCTGGAAGGAGGCAAGCTCATAGGCCGCACAGATCACCGCATCGGCAATGGCGCCGTGGCGTGCACTGCGTTGCAGGAGTTTGGCGGCTCCCCTCGGCCAGAGAATATAGGCCGCAGCCCCGGAGCGGTCCTGGTAAAGCCGGCGAAGCGGCAGATCGGAGAGGCTTATGCGAGCAACAAGCTTCTTGCGGCTGCGGGTTTCCAGCGTCACATGGTCGAGATCGCTGCGATGGCGCAGCGCTTCCAGAAGAGCAGGCACCTTGTCGGACAGCACCGCATCGTCTTCCAATACCAGTACGGGATCGCGGCCAGCGGCAATGGTCTCCCAGATATGGCGATGGCTGAGCAGGCAGGCTCGTTCGGCTGGCCGGATCGGTCTTTCCCAGCCACTCCAATAGGCCTCGCCCAGATCGGGAAGATGATCGGCATCCAAGGCAGCTATGCGGGTGAAGGGTAACCCAAGGGCCTGCATCTGCGTTTGCTGGAAGGCCAGCCGCTCACGGGCGCGGTCGAGATTGATGATCAGTACCTGCATGACGTCGGCTTTACGGTTGGGGCGCTGGCGGCGCGATCACCGGCCTGCCAAGCAACCGGCTATAGACGGCTTCCAGCCCTGCCGCTTCTCTGGCAAGCGCAAAGTTTTCCCGCACATGGGCAACGGCAGCCTTGCCATGTAGGCAGGCGCGACCAGGATCGGCCAGATAAGGCTCGATTGCATCACGTAGCGGCGCATAGGCATCCGCGGCGACCACGGCGCCGGTTGCCCCTTCGGCGATCAGCTCCGCATAGGCCCCGGCATCCGAGGCGACCACAACGGTTTCGGACGCCATGGCTTCCAGCGGCGTCAGGCCAAAGCCTTCATTGCGCGAGGGCGCGACATAGAGCGTCAGCCGCCGATACCACGGCTTGATGTCCTCGACCTCGCCCAGGAAAACGATCCGCTCCGCCAGACCGGCAGCGGCAATCTGTGCCTTCAGCCCATCGGCAAAGCCCTTGTGTTCCGGGGTGACACGGCCGGAGACCACGGCTGTCCAGCCGGGATAACGGGGCAGCAGCTCGATCATCGCCTTGACGAACAGATCGGTACCCTTCTGATGGCGCACCCGACCGAAGCAGCCGATCAGATAATCGCCCGGCAGATTTGTGGCTGTTATCCTGTCCTCTGCACCTTGAGGTGGGTGAAACAGTTCGGTGTCGATGCCGTGGCGGATGACGCTATGCGGCACTTGCAAAAACGAGCCGGAGCGGGCGCTGGTGGCGACCACGGCATCCATTTTCGAGATCAGCCAACGGGTATAGCGGCTGTGATGACGCTGGGCCGCCGAGGTAAACAGCAGTTTCAGCGGCATGCGCAGCACATCGCGCAGCACCAAGCCCGCCAGCATTTCCAGATTGCGTCGGGCATGCCAGACGCGATGGGAGGCGCCGCGTGGCTTTTTCCACAAGGCGGGCAGTTGTGCGAAGGACAAGGCGGGCATGGTGTCCGGCAGGCCAGGGCCAAGTGTGGCAATGGCCAGTCCGCGGCGGCGCTGCTGCGGGATCAATTGCACCACGGTGGAGGTTACGCCCGAAAGTCGCCGCTTGAAATGAGGAGCCACCACAAGGATTGAAGCAGGATCAAGCACGCACAGGGTACCTTTCGTCATCACGGCTACATTGCAGGTTACTGCTCACACAAAAAAGACGCGCCTGCAAGGCGCGTCTTTTTCAACAGCAGAGGCTGTAGATCAACCCCAGTTGACCGCGATGATTTCGTAAGCTTTTGAGCCGCCGGGAGCCACGACTTCGATACTGTCGCCGGCTTCCTTGCCAATCATGGCGCGGGCAATCGGCGAGGAAATCGAGATACGGCCAGCCTTCACATCCGCTTCCTGATCGCCGACGATCTGGTAGACCTTTTCCTCGTCGGTATCTTCATCGATCAGCTTGACGGTGGCGCCGAACTTGATTTTCGAGCCGGACATTTTTGACAGATCAATGACTTCCGCGCGCGCAGTCAGATCTTCGAGTTCGGAGACCCGGCCTTCATTGTGGCTCTGGGCTTCCTTGGCGGCATGATATTCGGCATTTTCCGAAAGGTCGCCATGGGCGCGCGCTTCGGCAATGGCCTCAATGATCCGAGGACGTTCTTCTTGCTGACGCCAGCGCAGTTCCTCCTGAAGCTTGGAGAAGCCGTTCTGTGTCATCGGTACCTTATCAACCATGTCCTCTTCCTTCACCTTTCATGCCCGCATGGCGTGGCCATGAAAATAAAACAGGTTCCGAAGCAAAGCCACGGAACCAGCCACAAATCCAACTCGTGACATTATAGCAGACTGTAACAGTCAATTTCCAGAGATTTCGAATGGACGCATTTTCAATCTGCCCATCCGGCACGACCGTCCAGGCGCAACCGTGTCACCGCGCTGATATAAGGTTCCAGATGTCGTTAACAAGGGCAATGGCGACAAGCCACATCGCAATCGAAATCGCAAAGACCAGAAGCAGGTATTTCATCCTTGGGGTCATTATCTCTGCCGTTGTCGCCGGTTCTTGCTGGCGAGTCTAACCGATGATTCGAGTGCAGTGGGAATTAACCTTCGGTCAAGGATAGGGTTTTGTAAACGGCGAGGCGGAGTGTGTTCCGTTTTGTGCCACGCGGTCGGCTGTTGATCGATGCTGGGCAGGGGCGATCACCATGGTTCGATTTTATAGGCGCCGTCGGGCGGCATATTGGGTGGCCTGTAGGGACCTGCCAATGGACGGCCATTCAGCCGATCGATGACGGATTGATGGATGAGGCTGCCCTCTTGGATGTAGCGAGGGTCGCAAAGCGGCAGATACCAGCCTTTCGGCGGTCGGTGGCGCCAGGAGGAAAAGGGGACGCGTCGTGGAACGATCTCCAGCGGCAGCCAGGCCCATGTCATGGAATCATGGAGCGGCGACAGCGGATCGAGCTTCACATGGTCGTTGTCGTCATTTTCGCCATAGACGATGTCACGCACCCTGTCTTCGTTGTAGTGTAGGCCGAACGACCTGCTTTCGGCAATCATCCAGGCCAAGGGGATCTTGGCCGTGGCGCTTTGCGCTTCGCTATAGCCACCGCCGACATCGCCATGCGAGCCGCAAAACCAGACCTGCTTGAAATCCTGAGGCTTGATCATCTGCGGGTCCCGTGGCTTGAACGGGCTGCCCCAGAATTCCTGGCCCGCCTTCCAGTAGACCGGCCGGAACATCGTGCGCCGTTCATCGATTGCCAGCGCCTGACGGACCGTTGCCACGCTCGGATTGCGGGTGGTGAAGGGAAAAGTCTGAAAGGTGAGACCTCTCTGCGTCTGGTTGATTACTGTCGATACAGTGTCGAACAGGCCCAGAAAGGCAATCGCCGGACGGTAGCCGCGCAAGGTGCGCTCATAAAGACGCATGGCCGCGAATGCGGATGGCGGGGAATGACTGAGGGTGTCAGCCGTTTCGCCGTGCCGCTGCCCTTCCGGAATGGTTTTATAGGTCCGGTAGGCGTAGTCCACCAGATTGAGGAAATTCGGTGCGATGATGCCGAGGCTGTTGATGAAACCGGCCAGAACCCTGGCACTATAGGCACCCCGGCTGAACCCGAGGATGTAGATCCTGTCGTCCTCGCCAATCTGGTTTCCGGCGTCGTCGCGTGGTGCGGCCCGATAGTTCTCCACGAGAAAACGGTAGGCACGCTTGACATTGCGGTCGAGGCCCCAGCCCGTCGCCAGGCCCCAGACTTCGGCCGTTTGGCGCGCAATCCGCAGCCAGTCATCGTCTGCACCGAAGGTGCCGACGCCCGGCTCATAATAGACCAATTGCTCGTCGCTGCGGCTCAGACAGCTGAGCAGTCTGACCATATTGGTGCGGCTGGCTGAAATCTCGTTCGACGTGCCGTCAAACAGAATGACGATGTTTTTGCCCACGCTGCCCTCTCGCCAAATCGAGGGCTTTACATAGCATTCTCAGGGTCGTGCAGCATCCCTGGTTTTTGAAGGGTAAGGCGCACAGCCTCACCCTTCGGTCGCCGACTGTCAGAAATAGCTTTGCAGCGGACGAACTTCCAACTGGCCCTTTTTCAGCGCTTCGATGGCTTCGGCAGCGGCAAGCGCACCGGCCATGGTGGTGTAATAGGGCACTTTCTGCATCAGGGCAGCGCGGCGCAGCGATTTGGAGTCCGAAATCGCCTTGTTGCTATCGGTGGTGTTGATCACCAGTTGGACCTGCCGGTTGCGGATAGCGTCCTCGATATGCGGACGGCCTTCCAGAACCTTGTTGATCTTGACCGCCTCGATGCCCTGTTCGGCCAGGAAGCGTTGCGTACCGCCGGTGGCCAGAACCTTGAAGCCGATGGAGGTCAATAGCTTGATGGCGGGCAGGACCCGTACCTTGTCTTCATCGCGCACCGAGACGAACACCGCGCCGTCACGGGGGAGCTCGACACTGGCACCAAGCTGGCTCTTGGCAAAGGCCAGCGCAAAGCTGGTATCGAGGCCGATCACTTCGCCGGTCGAGCGCATTTCCGGGCCGAGCAGCGTATCGACGCCGGGGAAGCGGGCAAAGGGGAAGACGGCTTCCTTGACGGCAATGTGCTTCAGGTTGCGCGGATCGGGCTTGGCGCCGTAAGCGGCAATTGCCGCATCCAGCTTTTCACCCGCCATGATCCGGGCGGCGATCTTGGCAATTGGCGCGCCGATGGTCTTGGCTACGAACGGCACGGTCCGCGAGGCGCGTGGGTTAACCTCGAGAACGTAGATAACCCCATCCTTGATGGCATATTGCACATTCATCAACCCGCCGACATGTAGCGCCTTGGCCATGGCGGCTGTCTGGCGCTCCAGTTCGTCAAGGGTTTCCTTGCTCAACGAGCGCGATGGCAGCGAGCAGGCGCTGTCGCCGGAATGGATGCCGGCCTCTTCGATATGCTCCATGATGCCGGAGACGAAGACGCTTTCGCCGTCGCACAGCGCATCGACATCCACTTCAATGGCATTGGTCAGATAGCTGTCGAACAGCAGCGGGTTCTTGCCGAGCAAGGTATTGATCTGGCCGGTCTTGTCATTGGGGTAGCGCTGCTTGATATCCTCAGGCACCAGGCCCGGCACGGTATCCAGCAGATAGCTCTGCAACATGCTCTCGCTGTGGATGATCTGCATGGCCCGGCCGCCCAGCACGTAGGACGGACGCACCACCAGCGGGAAGCCGATTTCAGAGGCGACAAGGCGCGCCTGCTCGACCGAATAGGCAATGCCGTTGTTGGGCTGGTTGAGGTCGAGCTTCATCAAGAGCTTCTGGAACCGGTCACGGTCTTCGGCCAGATCGATCATGTCAGGCGCGGTGCCGAGGATCGGGATACCGTTCTTTTCCAGGGCTTCGGCCAGTTTCAGCGGGGTCTGGCCGCCAAACTGCACGATAACGCCGACCACTTCGCCCTTTTCCTGTTCGGCGCGCAGGATTTCGATGACGTCTTCTGCCGTCAGCGGCTCGAAATATAGGCGATCCGAAGTGTCATAGTCGGTGGAAACGGTTTCCGGGTTGCAGTTGATCATGATCGCTTCAAAACCGGCATCCTTCAGGGCGAAGGCGGCATGGCAGCAGCAATAATCGAACTCGATGCCCTGGCCGATGCGGTTCGGGCCACCGCCGAGGATGACGATTTTCTTGCGATCCGACACGTGCGCTTCCGAGCGCAGGGCACCGACGAACGGCGTCTCATAGGTCGAATACATGTAAGCCGTGGGTGACGCGAATTCGGCAGCGCAGGTATCGATGCGCTTGAAGACCGGGCGGACATTGAGGCCATTGCGCAGCTCGGCCACTTCCTTCGGACGCTTGCCCGACAGGCTGGCAAGGCGGGCGTCGGAAAAGCCCTTGGCTTTCAGCATCCGCAGGTTTTCGGCGTCTTCAGGCAGGCCATGTTCGCGGATGCGAGCTTCCAGATCGGTGATTGCCTTCAACTGGGCGATGAACCACGGATCGATCTTGCAGCCTTCATGCACTTCAGCTTCCGACATGCCGAGCCGCAAGGCCTGGGCAACCATGCGCAGCCGGTCCGGGGTCGGTGTGCCGATGGCGGCGCGGATGGCGTTCTTGTCATCGCCCTGGCCAAGGCCGGGGATTTCGATTTCGTCCAGACCGGTCAGGCCGGTTTCCAGGCCACGCAGCGCCTTTTGCAAGGATTCGGCGAAGGTGCGGCCAATCGCCATGACTTCGCCGACCGATTTCATCGCGGTGGTCAGCGTCGGCGCGGCGCCGGGGAATTTTTCGAAGGCAAAGCGCGGGATTTTGGTGACGACATAATCAATCGACGGCTCGAAGGAGGCAGGCGTCGCGCCGCCAGTAATGTCATTGTCCAACTCGTCCAGCGTATAGCCAACTGCAAGCTTGGCGGCGACCTTGGCAATCGGGAAGCCGGTCGCCTTGGAGGCCAGCGCCGACGAGCGCGACACGCGCGGGTTCATCTCGATGACAACGAGGCGGCCATCCTTGGGGTTGACCGCGAACTGCACGTTGGAGCCACCGGTCTCAACACCGATCTCGCGCAGCACCGCAATCGAAGCGTTGCGCATCATCTGGTATTCCTTGTCCGTCAGCGTCAGGGCCGGAGCAACGGTGATGCTGTCGCCGGTATGGACGCCCATCGGATCGATATTTTCGATGGAGCAGATGATGATGCAATTGTCCGCCTTGTCGCGGACCACTTCCATTTCATATTCTTTCCAGCCCAGCACCGATTCCTCGATCAGCACTTCTGTCGTCGGCGAGGCGTCGAGGCCGGAGCCGATGATCTCGAAGAATTCCGAGCGGTTATAGGCAATGCCGCCGCCGGTGCCGCCCATGGTAAAGGACGGGCGGATGATGGTGGGCAGGCCAACAACGTCAAGCGCCTGGGCTGCCACCGCCATTGCGTGGTTCATATAGCGCTGCTTGCGGTCGGTTTCGCCGAGGTTCCACTGGTTTTCCAGTTCGTCTAGCGCCTTGTCGAGCGCGTCGCCGGAAAGCCGGGCTTTCACCTCGTTGCGGGCGATCTCATGGGTTTTGCGGTCGGCATCCTTGATTTCAGTGGCATTGGCCAGCATGGATTTCGGCGTTTCGAGGCCGATGCGGGCCATGGCTTCCCGAAACAGGGCGCGGTCCTCGGCCATGTCGATGGCGGCAGGCTTGGCACCGATCATCTCGACATTATAGCGGTCCAGCACGCCCATGCGCTTCAAGGAGAGCGCGGTGTTCAAGGCCGTCTGCCCGCCCATGGTCGGCAGCAGCGCATCCGGGCGTTCCTTGGCAATGATCTTGGCGACCACTTCCGGCGTGATCGGCTCGACATACGTTGCGTCGGCCAAGCCCGGATCGGTCATGATGGTTGCCGGATTTGAATTGACCAGAATGACCCGGTAGCCTTCTTCCTTCAGCGCCTTGCAGGCCTGGGTGCCGGAATAATCGAATTCGCATGCCTGGCCGATGACAATCGGTCCAGCGCCGATGATGAGGATGGATTTAATGTCTTGGCGCTTTGGCATGTCTCTATCCGATCTCTTCACCTGCGCGAAAAACCGGCCAAGGTGAGGGGCATCACCGGTCGGGCGCAGATCCATGGTATTTCAGGCTAGAAGCGGCTTATAGGGAATTGTGGCGATCAGCGGAACCCCCGTTTTCTCTTTTTCTACGGATAAGTGAAGATCGCTGGAGGCATTTTTTCTGGCGGACTTTCTGGCAGCACGATCCGCCGCAAGTGGTCTGATCGGATCGAGGCATTTGGTCCTCGCGACACCACCCCTCTGTGCCTTTGACGATATCAAGCATTTCGAAGAACTGATCGTATTAAAGGGTGGCATCGCTGAAAAAAACAACGACAGATAAGCAATACGATGTTGTATCGTTTTCACATCGGATTGATCCGAGATCGTGTTGCGTTTTCCAGATCGATGCCATGGGGTTTTTATGCTTTTCGCAAACACAGTCTGCCGCTGTTTTGCGACATCCCAATGCTTGTTTGTTGTCGGATTTTTTAGAAATCCTCAACGAGACGATTGTTTAACGATTTGATCCCATAGGAATTTATGGAAAACGGGCATCGTCCTCGACCATTTTCCCTAGCTGCCCCTTTTTAGTGGCGCCTTCAAGGCGAACTGCATTTTTTAATGCACTGTCAGGGTTGCAAAATTGGATATCGACTTGCAACGGCGAGGCGTGCAGCCTGACTTCCGTCATGTCCCGTGCCTGTTCTGGCAAATGCCAGGGGCATGACAGCAGATTTTAAAAATCCAAGGTATTTTCATGAGACATTTTTTTATCCACCGCGTTTGCGCATGTAAAACCGTTTCACACTTTTCCTGGAAATGCTCTGGCTACGGCCTATTTGCCCAGGCAACCGATATGAGCCAGGAGACCTGCCCATGATTACCGTCCATTATCTGGAGCATTCCAGGGCGCACCGCATTCTCTGGCTGCTGGAAGAGCTGGAATTGTCTTATGAGGTGAAGACCTACAAGCGTGGCGCTGATATGCATGCACCGGCGGCATTGAAAGCCGTGCATCCGCTGGGAAAATCGCCTGTCATCGAAGACGATGGCCGGATCTTCGCCGAAAGCGGCGCCATTATCGAATATCTGGTCGACACTTACGGTGCCGATACCAATGGCAAGATGGTTTTACGTCCGGCACCGGGCGGCGACGCTTTCCTGCGTTACCGTTACTGGCTGCATTATGCCGAAGGCTCTGCCATGCCCCTGCTGGTGATGAAACTTGTCTTCTCAAGGCTGTCCCGGCAAATGCCGTTTCTATTGCGCGGAGTGGCTAAGCGGATTTCCGATGGTGTCTGCGGCAAGATGATCGATCCGCAGATCGGCGAACACCTGGCCTTCTGGCAGGCAGAATTGCGCAAGGACGGCTATTTTGCCGGGCCGGATTTTACCGCCGCCGATATCGCCATGAGCTTCCCGGTGGAATCGGTGCTGTCGATTTCCGGCGATACGGGCGATGTTACCATCCTTCGTTCCTATCTTTCCACAATCCGTGCCAGGCCGGCCTATCAGCGTGCTCTGCAACGCGGCGGTGCTTATATGTTCGCCAAGACCTGATCGTCTTGTTCGCCATACCCCAGTGTTTGGAACACTGTTGAGCTTAAGAGTGTTTGGAACACTGTTGGGCTCAAGCCGTTACCAGCCTGCCGCCGTTGCTGTTGCACGGCGGCTGTTTTTGCTGAACATGCGTTCTGCATATGCGGCCGGGGAGAGAACCGATGGAACTGGATGGGCGTCGTCAGTCCGAAAATGTCGAGGATGTCAGAGGCGCATCGGGCGGTGGCGGCTTTGGTCGGCGCGGCATCCGGCTACCGATAGGCGGTGGTGGGCGCGGTTTGAGTTTTTCAACCATCATCATTCTGGTGCTGATCTATTTCGGTCTTCGCCTGATGGGCATCGATATGTTGCAATTGCTGGAGGAGGGCAGTGGGTCTGCGCCATCCTCTTCGCAGCAGCAGGTTAGTGACACGCCTGAACAGGCCGACATGAAAGTCTTTGTGAGCCGCGTGCTGGCCTCCACCGAGGATGTCTGGACAGGCGTGTTTCGTGACAACGGCCAGACCTATGAAATGCCGAAGCTGCGGCTGTTTTCCGGTCAATATCCGTCTGCCTGCGGCGCGGCATCCGCTGCGACTGGGCCGTTCTATTGCCCTGGAGATCAGCGTGTCTATCTCGATACGGCGTTCTTCTCGGAGCTTTCCCGGCGGTTCCAGGCCTCCGGTGATTTTGCCCAGGCTTATGTGATCGCTCATGAGGTCGGACACCATGTGCAAAACCTGACCGGCATCCTGCCGAAATTCAACCAGATGCGCAGCTCGATGAGTGCCGCCGACGCCAACCGGATGTCGGTCCGTGTCGAATTGCAGGCTGATTGCTTTGCCGGGATCTGGGGTCGGAAGGCCGATCAGCAGGGATTGCTCTCGGCAGGCGATCTGCAGGAGGCATTGAACGCCGCCCGGCAGATTGGCGACGACACGATTCAGAAGCGGTCCCAGGGCTATGTTGTGCCTGAGAGCTTCAACCATGGCACAGCCGCACAGCGGATGGCATGGTTCAAGAAAGGCTATGACCAAGGCCGGATGGATGCCTGCGACACGTTTTCCGGCCCGATTTGATGGCGGTTACTTCTCGCTGTCCAGATGCGCCATTTGCGCGTCTGCATAGCGGGAACCGGCGGCGCTGCCCTTGGGGACTGCCGCCTCGAGGGCGGCGATATCCTCCTGTGACAGGGTAAAGTCGAGTGCGCCGAGAGATTCAGAAAGCCTGTCACGGCGGCGGGCGCCAATCAAAGGGATGATGTCTTGGCCTTGGGCGAGCACCCAGGCGATGGCCGCTTGCGCGGTGGTCATGCCCTTGGCCTCGGCCACATTTCCCAACGCCTTGGCAAGGGCCAGATTATGGGCGGCATTGTCTCCCTGAAAGCGTGGGCCTTGGCTACGGAAATCGGTTGCGTCCGAAGGTGCGGTCCAGTGGCCGCTGATCAGTCCGCGTGAGAGAACCCCATAGGCGGTAATGCCGATGCCGAGCTCCCGGCAGGTTGGCAGGATTTGATCTTCGATGCCACGCGATACCAGCGAATATTCGATTTGCAGGTCAACGATCGGATGGACGGCTGCTGCCCGCCGGATGGTATCCGTGCCCACCTCGGAAAGGCCGATATGCCTGACATAACCGGCCTTGACCATCTCTGCGATGGCGCCAATAGTCTCTTCGATCGGCACATTGGGATCGAGCCGAGCTGGGCGGTAGATATCGATATGGTCGGTGCCCAGCCGTTGCAATGTGTAAGCCAGCGCCGTCTTCACCGCTGATGGGCGTGCGTCGTACCCGATCCAGCCACCCGCCGGGTCGCGCTGGGCGCCGAATTTGACGCTGATCTGCACTTTGTCGCGCAGGCCACCCTTCAGCCTTTCTCCAATCAACATTTCATTGTGGCCCATGCCGTAGAAGTCGCCGGTATCGATCAGCGTTACCCCGGAATCAATGGCGGCGTGCAGGGTGGCGAGGCTTTCCGTGCGGTCGGAAGGCCCATACATGCCCGACATGCCCATGCATCCCAATCCAAGGCGCGAGGTCTGAGGGCCGGATTTTCCAAGTTGTACCGTTTGCATATCCAGTTTCCTTCTCTGCTTTCTGTCTGAAAACAGGTTTACGCTGTTTGGCTTTGTGCGATAATCCTGCTTATTCCGTATGCGTTGTTTGGAATTATGCACAATGAACGATCTACCGCTCGCCGATCTCGATGCCTTCGCCACTATTGCCCGGTTGAGAAACTTCCGGGCCGCCGGAAAGTTGCGCGGTGTTTCGGCCTCGTCATTGAGTGAGGCGATGCGGCGGCTGGAGGCGCGGGTTGGCGTGCGGCTGCTGAACCGTACCACCCGCAGCGTGACCCTGACCGATGCTGGAGCACGGCTGTTGGAACGGTTGTCGCCGACGCTGGCCGATATCGAGTTGGCGCTTGACGATATCAACCAGTTTCGCGAGCGCCCCTTTGGGCGATTGCGCCTCAATGTGCCTGGTATCGTTGCCCGGTGTGTGCTGCCGCCTGTTGTTACCGGCTTTCTGGCCGCCTATCCGGATATCCTGCTGGAGGTGAGGGTCAATGATGCTTTGATCGACGTGCTGGCTGAAGGCTGCGATGCAGGTATCCGCTATGAAGAGTCGTTGCATCAGGACATGATCGCGGTTCCCATCGGCCCACGCCGCCAGCGCTATGTTTGCGTGGCAGCACCGTCTTATCTTGCGCAGTACGGCAGACCGGAACATCCGCGCGACTTGATCCATCACCGCTCCATTCTGCATCGTTTCAACAGTGGTCGGGTGAATGAATGGCATTTCGAACGCGATGGCGAGGCGATCAATGTCTCTCCGCCGCCCCGGCTGATCGCCGAGACGGTCGATCTCGAACTCGCCGCAGTGCGGGCCGGACTTGGCATGATGGGCACATTCGAGGACTTTGTGATCGAGGATTTGAATGCCGGACGCTTGGAGCGGGTGCTGACCGATTGGGAAGACGAGTTTTCCGGCCCCTTCCTCTATTACCACAGCCGTCGCCACATGCCCGTACCCTTGCGGGTCTTCGTCGATTATATCCGCCAGCATGGCGATCCCGGTTGATATAGCATCGGATCGAAAGGCAGGAACCGGCTTTCTGCACCACGCTATAACGGTTCGTCCATCAACAACCGTGATGGAACGACGAGTTTTTCTGAAGCATCTGCTTGTGTCTTGAAAACGTCACGGCTTTGACGTACCGAGGAAATTGCATATTATTTCCTCACACAGCTTATCGGTTGAGAAGAAAATATGCATTGCAGCTGACTTGTATGCGCCATGTCCGGTATAGGATGCTGAAATCCCGCCGCTCGTCCAGCCTGACTGGAAGCGGCTTTTTTCGTTTTGGAAGTTCTCATGACTTATGCCTCGTCCCAGCGCCTTGGCGCGCCCATTGAAAGCTGGCTTAGCCATGTTCGCGCCACGCTGGCGCTGGGCATTCCCCTGGCGGGTGCGCAACTGGCGCAGCTGGCAATCCACACGACTGATGTGGTGATTGTCGGTCGTCTTGGAGCCGAATCGCTGGCGGCTTTGGTGCTGGCCGGGCAGTTTTTCTTCACGGTGTTTATTTTCGGTTCCGGCTTTTCCATCGCGGTCATGCCGATGGTGGCCAATGCCTATGGCAAGGGCGATGTGCGCCTGGCACGCCGCTCCATTCGCATGGGCTTGTGGGTATCGCTCGCCTATAGCGTAGTGACCTGGCCGCTCTTCCATTACTCGCGCGATGTGCTGTTGGCTCTAGGGCAGGTGCCGCAGGTGGTTGAGCTTGCCTCGAGCTATATCCGCATCATGTGGCTGAGCCTGCCGGTGGCGCTGATGTTTGCGGTGATGCGAGCGCTGGTCAGCGCCATCGGGCGGGCGCAGATCGTCCTCTATATCACCATCGCCACGTTGGTGCTCAATGCCGCCCTGGCTTACTGCGTCGTGCTTGGCCATTTCGGCTTTCCGGCTTTCGGCATTCTGGGCGCCGCCTGGGTGGCCGTTACGGTCAATGTCTTCGCCATGATCGCCATGGGTCTCTATCTGCACTTCAACAGCGTCACCCGGAAATACGAATTGTTTGTGCGCTTCTGGCGGCCCGATTGGGATGCGTTGCGCGATGTGATCAAGCTTGGCCTGCCGATTGGCGTGACGGTGCTGGCTGAAGTCAGCCTGTTTACGGCAGCCTCTCTGTTGATGGGCAGCATTGGCACGATTGAACTGGCCGCGCATGGCATTGCCCTGCAATTGGCCTCCATCGCTTTCATGATCCCGCTGGGGCTGGCGCAGGCCGCCACCGTGCGAATCGGCGTTGCCCATGGGCGCGGTGATTTTACCGATGTGGTGCGGGCCTCTATTACCGTTGTCTGCATGGCAGCCCTGATCTCGGTGATCGGCGGGTTGCTGTTCTTCTTTTTCTCCAATGAACTGAGCGGAATGTTCCTTGATCGAGGTCGCGGCGATGCGGCGGCGGTGCTGGATTACGCGGCGCCGCTGGTGGTGGTCGCCGGTATTTTCCAGCTGGTCGATGGCATGCAGGCGGTTGCCACCGGGCTGCTGCGCGGCCTGAAGGATGCCAGCGTGCCGATGATCCTGGCGCTGATTTCCTATTGGCCAATTGGTTTCGGCCTGGCCTGGTTCATGGCGTTTCCCTTGGGGATGGGCGGTCTTGGCGTCTGGTTCGGTTTCCTGATCGGGCTTTCCAGCGCTGCCGTCATGATGGGGCTGCGGTTCTGGCTGCGGCTTCGCCACGAAATGCGGATAATGAACCGGTAAAGCCGTTCTACCCGTGTGATAAGGCTCTTCATGAGAATCAAATAAGCCGACCAAGTGATTGGTCGGCTTATGTTTTTCATCGGCTATTATTTGTGGTTCAGCGCTCACTCAAAGCCGGTTCGCCCTTCTTCTCGCGCACCATGTTGATGAAACGGCGGAACAGATAGTGGCTGTCCTGCGGGCCGGGCGAGGCTTCCGGGTGGTGCTGGACGGAAAACACCGGCTTGCCGGTCAGGCGCAGGCCGCAATTGGTGTTGTCAAACAGCGAAATATGAGTCTCTTCAACGCCTTCCGGCAGGGACTTCGAATCCACCGCGAAGCCGTGGTTCATCGAGACGATCTCCACCTTGCCGGTGGTAAAATCCTTGACTGGATGGTTGGCGCCGTGATGGCCCTGATGCATCTTCTCAGTCTTGGCGCCTAGCGCCAGACCCAGCATCTGATGGCCAAGGCAAATACCGAACAACGGGATATCTGTGTTGATCAATTCCTTGATGACCGGCACGGCGTATTCGCCAGTGGCAGCCGGATCACCGGGGCCATTGGAGAGGAAAATGCCATCCGGCGACAAGGCCAGGATATCTTCGGCGCTGGTATTGGCGGGCACAACGGTGACCTTGCATTTCAGGCCGGTGAACAGCCGCAGGATATTGCGCTTCACGCCGAAATCCACGCAGACGACGTGATAATCGGTATCCTTGTCAGCTAGTTCAGAAAAGCCTTCATTCCACACCCAGGGCTTTTCGCCCCAGGTCGAGGACTGGCCGGAGGATGCGACCTTGGCAAGATCAAGACCTTCCAGCCCGCTCCAGGCCTTGGCCTTGGCCTTCAGCGCCTCGATGTCGAAATTGCCGTTCGGGTCATGGGCGATGACGGCGTTCGGCGCACCGTTTTCGCGAATCCAGGCGGTCAGCGCCCGCGTATCGACGCCGGACAGGCCAATCATGCCGCGTGCCTTCAGCCAGGCATCGAGATGCTTGGTGGCGCGGAAATTGGATGGTTCGGTAATGTCGGCCTTGAAGATCACCCCGACGGCGCCGTGGCGGGCAGCTGGCGTCAGGTCTTCAATGTCTTCTTCATTGGTGCCAACATTGCCGATATGGGGAAAGGTGAAGGTAACGATCTGGCCGAGATAGGAGGGATCGGTGAGGATTTCCTCATAGCCGGTCAGCGCGGTGTTGAAGCACACCTCGGCCTGAACATCGCCGGTGGCGCCGACGCCCTGACCTTCGATGACGGTGCCATCGGCCAGAACCAGAAGTGCTGTCGGCTTGGTTGTTGTCCAGGCTGCGGTGGGCAATGGCGATGTTGCGGTCATATCCGTTCCTTTTCCAGCCGCTTGCCCCGGCCGATGCAAACCGGCGGCGCGTGGCTATCTTTGTGTGCCAGTATCTAGTTGTGCCAAGGGTCCTCGCGCAGCAAGAGGATGCGCGTGCGGGAACCTGATGTCGATGTCTGTGCAGGCGATGGTACATAGACGAGAAGCGTGGGCCGGGTCAATTGTTCCTCAGGTAAAAGAGGTGTTTTCCCTTGAAGTCTTGAAAGACCCCCGCATTGCGCGGAGCCTCCGGGAGGGGTATCACCACGCCTGAAGCGAGCCACGGTGCCATATGAACGGCGGCCAGGGGCTCCACAGTCACCCAAGGAGATGAAGACATGCTACGCGAGGATCTGACGACTGCGCTGAAGGAAGCGATGAAAGCCAAGGACAGCCGCAGGCTTTCCACCATCCGCCTGGTGCAATCGGCCATCAAGGACCGCGACATCGCCAATCGCGGCGAGGGCAAGGCCGAGGCCAGCGACGACGATATCCTCCAGCTGATGGCCAAGCTGGTGAAGCAGCGCGAAGAATCGGCCAAGATCTACGAAGACAATGCCCGTCCTGAGCTTGCCGCCCAGGAGCGCGAGGAAGTGGCGATCATCAAAGCCTTCATGCCCGAGCAGATGGATGACGATAAAGTCCGCGAAGCGATTTCCGGTATCATCACGGAAATCAGTGCTGAAGGCGTGCGCGACATGGGCAAGGTAATGGCTGCCTTGAAAGAACGCTATGCCGGCCAGATGGATTTCGCCAAGGCCTCCGGCGTGGTGAAAGAGCTTTTGACCAAGTAAGCGGAAGCCTCCGTATACAGCGTTGTGCGCCATAGATGGCGCACAACGGGTCGCTAAAGCGCTTTATATCTATGGCGGTTTCCGCTTTGTTTATTCTGCGGCGAGTGGCGCAGCTTCTTGTGGCAATGCGCCGATTGCGGCAAACAGCGCCTCATCCTCGCCTATGCCGGCATTGGGCGTGGTCAACAGCGTATCGCCGTAGAAGACCGAGTTGGCACCGGAGACCAGGCAGAGGATTTGCGCTTCCCGGTTTAATGTCGAGCGCCCGGCCGACAGACGGACCGTGGATCTCGGCATGACAATCCTCGCTGTCGCCACCATGCGCACCAATTCCAGCGGATCGATCCGCGGCATGGCGGCAAGCGGCGTCCCCTCCACAGGCACCAGCGCGTTGATCGGTACGCTTTCGGGATGTGGGCGCATGGATCCCAGGACCTGGAGCATGGAGGCGCGATCACGGATGGTCTCGCCCATGCCGATAATGCCGCCGCAACAGAGGTCGACGCCGAAAGAGCGGACGATGGACAGGGTTTCCAGCCGGTCTGCATAGCTGCGGGTGGTGATGATCTCACCATAAAATTCCGGACTGGTGTCCAGATTATGGTTGTAAGCCGTCAGTCCAGCCTTGGCCAGTTTCTCAGCCTGATGCTTTTCCAGCATGCCCAGCGTTACGCAGGCTTCCATGCCGAGATCGCGAACGCCGCGCACCATGGTCAGTACCGCGTCAAATTCCTTGCCATCGCGCACCTCCCGCCATGCGGCGCCCATGCAGAAGCGCTCGGCACCTGCGTCCTTCGCCCGCTTTGCAAGCGCAAGCACGCTGTCCGGCTGCATGAGGCGATCCTTCGTCAGCTTTACCTCTCGGTGGTGGGCCGATTGCGGACAATAGGCGCAGTCTTCGGGGCAGCCGCCTGTCTTGATCGACAGCAGGCTTGCCTTCTGCACGGCATTCGGGTCGTGGTGGCGGCCATGGACAGCGTTGGCATGGCCGATCAATTCCAGAAGGGGCAGATTGTGAAGGGTGACGATCTCTTCCACGCTCCAGTCATGGCGAATTTCGCCCACCACCCCACTCATTGCTCCGTCTCCTGCTGGCGCTTTGCCTTCGGTGGCCACTGGCTGGCGATCAGCGCCGCAAGCACACATTTCACCACGTCACCACCGATAAAGGGCATGAAGCCAACGGTCAGCAGTGTTGCGCCAGGAACGAAGAATGCAAGCCATGCGAGACCTGCGGCATAGACCAATGTCAGCCCAGCAAAACTGGCAACAAGGTGCATCGCCAGCCCGCGTCCATGGCCGATCAAACCGGTGAGCCAGGCCGCAAGCCAGTATCCGGCAAGATAGCCGCCAGTTGGCCCCATCATATAGGCAAGGCCGATGCCGCGTTCCGGTGAGCCGGAAAACACGGGCGCACCAACGGCACCGACGGCCAGATAGGTGGTGAAGATGGTCAGCGACATCTGCGGCCCAAGCATCAGCGCGAACGCCATCACCGCAAAGGTATGCAATGTCATCGGGACCGGCCAGAAGGGGATTTGCACTTTGGCAGCCAAGGTCATCAGCAGCACCCCGGCTGAAACAACTATTATTTTATCGATAAAAATTGAAAATTTATTCTTATTGGCTCGAGAAAGAAGAGGAATGTCCATGTTGTCTCCAATTTTTTGTCTACTTTTAAAAATTATCGATAAAATATCGAGCTTGGGCTTATTGTCAATCCCGGCGCTCGCCCTGCGAAGCCGTTGAGCCTTGTTGAGGCCCGGTGATTTCCCTCATTTTGAACTGGGATGTTCCCTTATGGCGGACTAAAGGCCGGAAAGGGATTGGAGACGCTGGAGCTTGGGAGGCGCAAAGGGGAAGCACATGTGAATAGCGGGTACATCCCATGAAAGCCGTGGCGCTTGCCTTTCATACCTCCTATATAACCAGATCATTCCTCAAGGTTGCCCAATGCGCTTTTCAAACGACTTTCTCGACGAGATCCGCGACCGCGTGCCGATTTCGGCCGTGATTGGCGCGCGCGTGCCGTGGGATCGCAAGAAAACCAACGTGTCGCGCGGGGATTACTGGGCCTGCTGCCCGTTTCACGGCGAAAAAAGCCCGAGCTTTCACTGCGAGGATCGCAAAGGCCGCTACCATTGCTTCGGCTGCGGGGTGTCCGGCGATCATTTTCGCTTTCTGACGGATCTGGAAGGCCTGAACTTTCCAGAGGCGGTCGAGCGGATTGCCGACATGGCCGGTATCGCCATGCCCAAGGTGGATGCACGTGACATAGAGCGTGAGCGCGAGCGCACCAGCCTTCAGGATGTCATGGAAATGGCCACCCTGTTCTTTCAGGATCAGCTGCAAGCGGCCCAAGGCGCCAAGGCCCGGGCCTACCTGCGGGAGCGCGGGCTTTCGGGCCGTACCATCGAAACCTTCAGGCTGGGCTATGCACCGGAAAGCCGCAACGCGCTGAAGGAACATCTGGCTGGCAAAGGCGTGCCGAAGGAGCAGATCGAGGCCTGCGGGCTGGTGGTGCATGGGCCGGATATTCCGGTCTCCTATGACCGTTTCCGCGACCGGATCATGTTTCCGATTCTGTCTTCCCGCGACAAGGTGATTGCCTTTGGCGGACGGGCGATGTCGCCGGATGCGCCAGCCAAATATCTCAATTCCAACGAGACGGAGCTGTTTCACAAGGGCAATGTGCTCTATAATTTCTCCCGCGCCCGGCGGACGCTTCAGGGCGCCGATGGGGCAGAGACGATCATTGCCGTGGAAGGCTATATGGATGTGATCGCGCTCTATCAGGCGGGCGTGGAAAATGCCGTTGCGCCACTTGGCACGGCGCTGACTGAAAACCAGCTGGAACTGATGTGGAAAATGACGCCGCAGCCGGTCCTGTGTTTCGATGGCGACGGTGCCGGGCAACGCGCGGCGTTTCGCGCCGTCGATCTTGCGCTGCCGCATCTGAAGCCCGGAAAAAGCGTCCGCTTCGCCATGCTGCCGGATGGCAAGGACCCTGACGATCTGGTCAAGCAGGATGGCCGCGCACCTTTTGACCGGGTATTGGCCGAGGCCCGCTCGCTGGATGAGATGGTCTGGGTACGCGAAACAGGCCAGGGCCGGTTCGATACGCCGGAGCAACGTGCCGAGCTTGAGGCGCGGTTAAAGCAGATCGTCAATATCATTGCCGATGAGAATGTGCGTCGCCACTATCAGCAGAATGTCCGAGACCGGCTCTATGGGTTCTTCCAGGGGCAGGGAACGGCTCGGGCCGGGCGCGGCAATTTCGAGCGTGGCGGTGGTGGTTTTGCCGGTAACCGGCCCGGCAATGGCCGGTTTCAAAACGGCGCGGGTGGACGCGGCGCGCCGGGTGGCCAGCGTCCTGGCAGCACGGTGGCCTCCGACCGGTTGACGCGGTCGGGCATGGTTAGCCGCAGCCACGACCAGCCCAGCCTGCGCGAAAGCGTGCTGGCGCTGACCATCGTCAATCATCCGCAATTGTTGCAGGAGGATTATGACGAGATTTCCTGCATCGATTTCGATAGCCGTGATCTACAAAGGCTTTGGCCAGCGGTGCTGACCGCAGTTGCGCAAACCGGGGCGCAATTGACCCGCGAAGATCTGTCCGAACGGCTGACGGCAAGTGGCTTCGATACGCTGCTAAAAGCGCTGGACCAGCAGATCCGCAATGCCAGACTGTGGACGGCAACGACGGTTGCCGCGCTGGAAGACGCCCGCGAGGGCTATACCCAGGCGCTGTCCCTGCATAAGCGCGCCAAAGCGCTGCGCCGCCAGCGCATCGAGCTGGAACGCGAGATTGCCGAGGCAACCGAAGCCGATGACGCCGGGCGGATTGATGGGCTGATGTCGGTTCTGCAGGAAGTGCAGCTGGAAATCGTTCGGATGGAGAACCAGGAAGCGATCATCGATGGCTTCGGCGTGATGTCGGGCCGTGTCAAGGGACCGGCCTACGGTCACAATTCATAACGCTTTTGCAAGCTTTGTTATGGCAGATACCGAACGCGCCCCTTGTATCGGCGGCGTGAGTGCCTAAATCTCAGTTCAAACCGGGTCATGTTCCTGAGATCGAGGCCTGCCTGTACCAAAAGGACAGGTTAATGACGTGACGATTGAATGGCTCCCTGCCGTCTGAGGCGTGTGCGGAGGCGTTCGGATAAGGAGCGTAGAGCGAGATGAATGGGTTTTTCGCGATATCAACAGGCACAATCGCTTTAAAAGGCTTGACGTATCGATAAATTGTGGGAATCACGGTCAAACGAAAAAATGAGGTGACGCAGGTTGCGCCGGGTCTATGCTGGCGGGCTTCGTCGCCTGTTTGTGCAGTTATACTGCAATCGGCGGGAACCATGGTGGTCAATCGGGAATTAGACATCGCGGCGTAACGGCCTTTAGAGCGTGTGAAACGCAACAAGGCTGGTATAACGTTCGGCATTTAGGGCATGGTTTATCTTCGGCCGCATCTGGTTTGAGAAATTATGCTGCACATTTAGGGTTTTACAGGGCTTTTCGTGCGTATGGTCAACGCATGGCACTGTAGGTCGTAACCAGTGATTCGCAGTGGTCAGTGCAAGGCTATGCCCCATCTGGCGCGTGACAGCACTGCGGAAAATTGAAGCGTCAGGGAAAGCGACGAGACATATGGCAACCAAGGTCAAGGAAAACGAAGAAGCCGAGAACGAGCGCGATGGCGCGACCGACGGTCCGCTTCTCGATCTTTCGGATGACGCGGTCAAAAAAATGATCAAGGCCGCCAAGAAGCGCGGCTACGTCACTATGGATGAGTTGAATTCGGTTCTGCCGTCTGAGGAAGTGACCTCGGAGCAGATCGAAGACACCATGGCGATGCTTTCCGACATGGGCATCAACGTCGTCGAGGACGAGGACGCCGAAGATCCGGCAGCCGAAGAAAGCGACGGTGACGAAGAGGCCGAAAGCGAAGGCGGCGAGCTGGCGCCTGCTGGCAATACCGCTGTTGCCACAGCCAAGAAGAAAGAGCCGACCGACCGCACGGACGACCCGGTGCGCATGTACCTGCGCGAAATGGGCTCGGTCGAGCTTCTGTCGCGCGAAGGCGAAATCGCCATTGCCAAGCGCATCGAGGCTGGCCGCGAAACGATGATCGCCGGTCTCTGCGAAAGCCCGCTGACCTTCCAGGCGCTGATTATCTGGCGTGACGAACTGAACGAAGGCACGACGCTGCTGCGCGAGATTATCGATCTCGAGACCACCTATTCCGGTCCCGAGGCCAAGGCCGCGCCGCAATTCCAGAGCCCGGAAAAGATTGAGGCGGACCGCAAGGCTGCCGAGGAAAAGGAAAAGACCCGCCGGGTCCGCTCCAGCGAAGACGACATCACCAATGTCGGCGGCGACATGCCCATGCCGGAAGAAGAGGAAGAGGACGAAGACGAGTCCAATCTTTCGCTGGCCGCCATGGAAGCCGAGCTGCGCCCGCAGGTCATGGAAACCCTCGACCTGATCGCCGATACCTATAAGAAGCTGCGCAAGTTGCAGGACCAGCAGGTGGAAGCGCGCCTCGCCTGTGCCGGCACGCTGTCATCGGGCCAAGAGCGGCGCTACAAGGAGCTGAAGGATCAGCTGATCACGGCAGTAAAGTCACTGTCGCTGAACCAGAACCGGATCGACAGCCTTGTCGAGCAGCTCTACGACATTTCTAAGCGCCTGATGCAGAACGAAGGCCGTCTGCTGCGGCTGGCTGAAAGCTACGGCGTCAAGCGCGATAGCTTCCTGGAACAGTATCAGGGCGCGGAACTTGATCCGAACTGGATGAAGTCGGTCGGCAATCTGGCTGCCCGTGGCTGGAAGGACTTCGCCCGCGAGGAAAACAACACGATCCGGGAAATCCGTCAGGAAATCCAGAATCTGGCGACCGAAACCGGCATTTCCATCGCCGAATTCCGTCGTATTGTCTCCATGGTGCAGAAGGGCGAACGCGAAGCCCGGATCGCCAAGAAGGAAATGGTCGAGGCCAATCTGCGTCTGGTTATTTCGATTGCCAAGAAATACACCAATCGCGGACTGCAATTCCTCGACCTGATCCAGGAAGGCAATATCGGCCTGATGAAGGCGGTCGATAAGTTCGAATACCGGCGTGGCTACAAGTTCTCCACCTATGCGACGTGGTGGATCAGGCAGGCAATCACCCGGTCGATTGCCGACCAGGCCCGCACGATCCGTATTCCGGTGCATATGATCGAAACGATCAACAAGATCGTTCGCACATCGCGCCAGATGCTGCACGAAATTGGCCGCGAACCGACCCCGGAAGAACTGGCTGAAAAGCTCGCCATGCCGCTCGAAAAAGTCCGCAAGGTGCTGAAAATCGCCAAGGAGCCGATCTCGCTCGAAACCCCTGTGGGCGACGAGGAAGATTCGCATCTCGGCGACTTCATCGAGGACAAGAACGCGCTGCTGCCCATCGACGCCGCCATTCAGGCCAACCTGCGCGAAACCACCACCCGCGTGCTGGCCTCGCTGACACCGCGCGAAGAGCGCGTGCTGCGCATGCGCTTCGGTATCGGCATGAACACTGACCATACGCTGGAAGAAGTCGGCCAACAGTTCTCGGTCACCCGCGAACGTATCCGCCAGATCGAAGCCAAGGCCCTGCGAAAGCTCAAGCATCCAAGCCGCTCGCGCAAATTGCGCAGCTTCCTGGACAGCTAAGTTTAGCGAAGAGACAAGAGTAGAAAACCCGGCGGAAACGCCGGGTTTTTGCATTTAAGGGTGGGGAAGGATGGTTGCTGATGGAGCGGGGTTTACCCCCCTCTGTCCTGCCGGACATCTCCCCCTCAAGGGGGGAGATCGACGTGGAGCAGTCCTCTCACGCGCATAACAATCGATTCTATTTCACAATAGGCTTGATGGGGAAACGGGCATGCACCACCATCCGATCTCCCCCCTTGAGGGGGAGATGCCTGTGAGGGTGGGGAAGGATGGTTGCTGATGGAGCGGGGTTTACCCCCCCCTCTGTCCTGCCGGACATCTCCCCCTCAAGGGGAGAGATCGACGTGGAGCAGTCCTCTCACGCGCATAACAATCGATTCTATTTCGCAACAGGCTTGATGGGGAAACGGGTATGCACCACCATCCGATCTCCCCCCTTGAGGGGGAGATGCCTGGCAAGGCAGAGGGGGGTGAGCGGCATATCAAACCGTCTGCGCCTTGTCCTGTGGTTCAATCTGAACCTGACAAACTCCCGCTGCCGGATGCTTACGTATTGCGGACCGATAGGGCGGCAATGGTAGACGGAACGCTGGCGGCGGATGAGGTGACCACGGTGGGCTTTGCAATGGGCGGCGCGGGGTTCGCGGCAACCAAATATCCCGTCCGCGAGGGGGCTGGTGGTATGCTGGCCGCTATGGCGGATGCTGATGTCATTTTGTTCTCCTGACCGGCCTTTTCCCTATCATGTGGCATCGTCCGGTTGACCGCGAGGCCGTCATCGCCCCGCCAGAATAACCGGGCCTGCCCGGCGCGCGCCAATATCCTGTAGACCCATGAGTAAATTCTGATTTGAGAAAGGATAATTTTATCGATTGCGCATAATGCAGCGCAAAAATTGTTGCAATGGCGAAATTCTCGCTGCACGGGTGTGCGTTTTCAAAAAAATCGTGCCGCAAGCCCGCGCGGTAAGGGGCTGATCTTGCTGCATCAACGCCCTCATCCCTGCCCAATAAAATCCCATCTGCCCCACTTCCAATCCCCACCCTTTATGCGCTAAACATCGGGTGAGATCGGTTGTAACACGCCGATCTTGGGGCGTGGAAACCCCGGTTAAAGCGGTCAGTGTCGATCGTTAAATGACACCCCTCAGCCATAGGTTTGTGGCTGAGGCGGTGAACTGTGTCTATACGGTTCGCTCTCTACCATTCTCTATGGTCGGGGAGGTCTCGGCGTATGTCCAGAGCTTCGGCTTAAAGGTCGAGGCGGTCGTCTTTACCGGCTTTCCAACTCCCCGATCACCAGAGGGCAAAACCCTCCGGTGATCGCTCGTGTTGTTCACAGGGAGCGCCGCAATGGAGACTTACGATATCTGGGCTGACCTTCTCGCCACCTTCCGTGCCTCACCGGATGCGATCAAGGCGCTGTGGCTGCTGATCCCGCCGGGCATGTTTCTGGCTGTCCTGGCACTGCTGCTCCGCTACCGCCTGCGACGCAGAGAAACAGACAAAAACACCGAACTGACCTACACCGTCATCCGCCAGGACGACCAGACCGTGCAAATCTACAGCCACGGCCCCGGCAATCCCCAACGGGACCCAATTTTCCTGCCCGTAACAAGAGCCGACAGCGGCAAATTGCTTGAGTACTGGGAACGGTCTGAGCATTCTTAGTGGTGCGTTGCGGTTGGTTCCGGGGCGAAACCACTATTGGATTTGCTTTACAGTGGAAAACGGGGAGCGAATGATACTTGGAGCAACTTTGCCTTGTTGGAAAAGGTGCGGTTGTGCATGGTATGTCGGGGCCAAGGGCAGGGGTGTTTATGACGGATCATGTGCCGACGATTGATGAGATTGATAATGTAGATAAGCTTGCGGTTTATCTCGCGACCCAGCCCATTCAAGTGGCGCAGATTGTAGCGTTTCGGTCTGCTTTACGGATTTTGCCATTTTCGTATCAAGCAGCTTTTCTGGAAAATGACATTCATTTGGCTGGACGATTAAGAGTTTCGGCTTTTCGAGCGCTTTTTTTGTGTTGGGTGGACCTACGCTATCGTAATGAAATTTCTGATCTTCAGTTGAATATCGATGCGGCGGCTGTGGCTGCGGATAGTTCAGACGTCGCTGCCCATAATGCATCAGAGCACACTGCCGCTTTAACTCTCGTAGACGGTGCGAGAGTGTCGGTTAGAGCTGCTGCTTCAGCAACTCATCGTGTTAACGTTGATCCAATTCACCAAGCTAAAAGAACTGTGCTTGGTACGATATACGTGGTTGCTGAACGTCCTGTTGTTTGGTCTGTCATTCGACGCGATTTGTCAGTTATGATGGCGGACGGCGCCGAATTCCTCTTGCAATCGCCGCTTTGGATTGGTGCTGAAGTACCAGAAAGGGTCAAACAAGCGGACTCCGCGTTCTGGAAAGACATATCTGCCCTTGGAGTTCAATGGGCACCTGTTTGGGATTGGTATTCACATATCAAGGGCGGAGTGCTTCCCTTCGAAGATTTGGGAAGCAGGTTTGAAAATGCCGTGATTGGTCTTGCCCAGGAACGTAACGAATTTTGGGATCGTAATCCTGACGTCGTGATGAAAGACATTTCCGAGCGATTAACATTGATGCCTCCTATGCCATCCGAACCGGAGCCGGGGCCTGGACCTCATTACGATATTATCGATGGAAAGCTTGGAATCGTCGCAAGTCTACCTCATTCGGATGAGGTCAATACGCAGACTAAGCTTTTCGAGCGGCTGCGCCTCGATGTTGATCGATTGGTAAGCGCTGCCCATAAAATCGATAATAGCCAACCCAATCTGGTGTTTTCCATTCGTGAATATGCCGCGTTGCTTGATACTCCTTTGGATACGTTGGACGTGACCGGGGTTTGGGCGGTAGGTGGCAGTTTAGCTGGCTTTGCGCAATCGTTTCGTGAGCAAAACCGCAACCGAACCCTTGCCGATCCGCTTGAGCCAGAAGTGGATGGCCTTTTACAAAGCGTGATCCGCCAGCATGGTGCGTTTATCATGGGCTTTGAAGAAGGCCGTGATCTTGTAGATCGCGCTGATCGGTTCGCGCTTGATTCCGACAAGCTTCATGGCCTTGAGGAGAGCGGTAATCCGCTGATTGCGGAATTGGCGTCCAATGCGGATTTGGTGAGTGATGATGCACGGGCGGTGCATAAATCCGTAAGTGACGTGCTGCATGACGCTGGATGGACAATTGCACGAAACTGCTACACTGGATTTTTGACTATTCGAAATGCGGTGCGGATTATAATCAAGGTGGTCCTTGGCAATGATCCGAATGTGCTTGCGGTTTTGGGTGGTGTCGCCGCCATTTCGACTATCTGTGGCGATCCAAATTTAGATTTTCTAAGAACGGCAATTCCTTTTTTGCAGGCAAATAAACAGAACTTATTGGCATTTTTCCAGCATTATCCAGAGATGCGTTCTTATATAAAATGGGTGCTTCATATCGTGCGGAATGAAACCAAATAAATCTATTGGAATTCTGCCATTCTCGATTAAGGCACGCGATGTTTTGCATAACTATTGGCGTTAATCTAAACGCCAATCACCCCAATTTCTCCCGCACCACCCGCATAAATACCCTCGCTCCAACCTCAATCAACACATCTGGAAAGTCATAATCCGGGTTGTGCAGGGCCGGGTGTGTCTCGCCTGCGCCGAGGAAGAACATTGCGGCGGGGGAGGTGGTGCGGAAGCGGCCGAAGTCTTCGGAGGCGCGCATCGGCAGGGCGCGGGCGTCGTGGGTTATGCCTTCGGCATCGAGAGCGGTGGTGAGGGCGGCGACGGCTGCGGGGGCGTTTTCGCAGTGCAGGAAGATGTCGTGATAGGTGAGGGTCAGGCCAAGGCCGTGTTGCTCTGCTGTGGCCTGGGCGAGGGCTTCGGCTTGGCTGCAAAGCCCGTCCATGCCCTGATCGGTCAGGGTTCTCAGCGTCACCCAGATTTCGCCGTCGCCGGGCGCGATGCCGAAGGCGGGTTCGCCTGTTTTTGCGTGGGTTACGGTGGCAAGGCGGAAGTCGGCGGCGGGCGGGGTGCCGTGGGAGAGGGCGGTCAGGGCTGGTATCAGGCTGCTGATCGCCTGCATCGGCGACAGGCCGGTTTCGGGCTGTGAGGCATGGGCGGTCTTGCCGGTGAGCGTGATTTTCAACCCGCGTGAGGCGCAGTTGACCGGGCCTGCCTTCAGCGCCACATGGCCGAGCGGAATGCCTGGCAGATTGTGCAGGGAAAAGGCCAGATCCGGCGCAATCTCAGCAAAGCGCGGATCGGCCAGTACAGCGGCGGCACCGGCGCCATTTTCCTCGGCAGGCTGAAACAGCAGCACGACCCGGCCTGTGGCAGGTGGCTGGCGCGACAGGCCAAGTGCCAGCGCCAGCAGAATGGTCGAATGGCCGTCATGGCCGCAGAGATGGCCTTTCCCCGGAATTGTCGATCCATAGGGCAGGCCGGTTTTTTCCGTAATCGGTAGCGCGTCGAGTTCTGAGCGAAACAGCAGGGTCGGGCCAGGTGCCGCACCCGAAAACACCGCTGCCACACCATGGCCACCAAGCCCGGTCAGAATGCGGTCCGGGGCTAATGGCCTCAGTGCCTCGACGATCCGCCGGGCTGTCTCTTGTTCCTCACCGGAGACTTCAGGATAGCGATGAAGCTCCTGGCGGATGGCGGTGAGACTGTGCAGATCGGTAGGGCTGAGGAACATGGTGGCTCCGCAATGGCGTGGCTGACATGCGTCTGTTAGCACGCCCTTGTATCTGTCTGAAAGTGTCGAAACGCGGCTTGCGGGTTTGCGGCGGGCGGCAGCGCCGTGTATGGATCGGGCAATGCAGGAAAAGCGGCAACCGATGCATAAGCGCTTTGTCTGGGGCGTCGCCGCCTCGGTGCTGCTGCATGGCCTTTTGGTTCTGGCATTCCTTGCTCATTGGCCCGCCCCGGCGCCGGATGCGCCGAAGGAAGAGGTCGTGTCGGTTTCCATTGAGCCGCCACCAGAGGAAAAACCTCAGCCCGAAAAAACCAAGCCTGAAAAGCAATTGCAACTGGAGTTGAAGCCGGAGGCAAAGCCGAAGGAAGAACCTGCGACACCAGCCCCCAAAGCCCCCGCACCCAAAGCTGAAGAGAAGAAGCCCGAGGAAAAGCAGGAGGCTAAACCGCCTGCACCCGCACCACCTGAGCCGCCAAAGCCCGCCGAGGATAAGCCCCAGGCCCTGGAATCCGCCCCGAAGGACGAGGAGGCCCCGAAGGAGGATGCGCCGCCCGTGCCACCGCCTGCCGAGGAACCGGCAGCGCAAACCCAGTCACCTCCTTCCGCTGCCCCGAAAGCCGGGCCGGACAAGTCTGCTTCAGGCGATCCGCAAAAACCCGATCCGCCGCAACCGCCCGCCCTGCCAAAGGATGTGACGCCACCGGATGCCGGGCTGGCCCGACAATTGCCGACGCCGGACAAGGTGGAAAAGCCGGGCGGTGGGCTGGTGACGGAGCAACGCTTTGCGCTGGACGAAGAGAGCGCCGCACAGCCGCAGCCGCAGCGCGAGGCCTCGCCTTCGCCTGCGTCGGCGGACAAGAAAGCCGGGCCTGTTGCCGCGTTGAAGCCCGCCAAGCGGATTTACTCCAAGGCAACGCTGTCTGATCCGCGTGTGCGCCAAGCGCTTGGCACATTGCCGCCGGAACGCCGGATCGTGCAGATTTGCAGCATTGAAATGCTGGAACAGATCCGCCGCGCCGTACCTGGTGCCGTGCCGGATGTGATTACGGGATCGCCGACAACGCGACAGACCATTACCGCTCGGCTGATGGATGTGTCCGGCGCTGCCTTCCGCAGTCGGGGGCAATGGTATGATATCAGTTACCATTGTGAAACGGATGCCAAGACCTTGGCGATCACCAGTTTCAGCTTTTCACTTGGTGCCGCCGTGCCGAAAAGCCAGTGGCAGGCGCGGCGCTTTCCGGTGAACTGACGCTTACGAATGCCGGATCAGCCCGATGGCGATCCAGGCCATGACCACGGCGATGATCGCATCCAGAACCCGCCAGGAGGCGGGCCGCGCAAATATCGGCACCAGCAGCCGCGCCCCATAGCCGAGCGAGAAGAAAAACAGGAAGGATGCCGAAATCGCGCCAAGGCCGAAGGCTGTCTTGTGATCCGCAAAGCGGCTGGAAATCGAGCCTATCAGCAGCACCGTATCCAGGTAGACATGCGGATTGAGAAAGGTGAGGGCGAGGCAAGTGGCAAGGCTGGCGGCGAGCGTGCTGGGCTTGGCCTCGCCGGGCGCAAGGCCGCTTTCGGTTCTCAATGCGGTCAGGGCGTGCCGGGCGCCATAGGCCAGAAGAAATGCCGCGCCACCATAGCGCAGCACCGGCTCAAAAGCGGGCAGAAGGGCGGTTACTGTCGCCAGCGCGCCAATGCCAAGCGAGATCAGCAAGGCGTCGGCAGTGGCACAGGTGAGGGACAGAATAAAGACATGCTCGCGCCGCAAGCCCTGGCGCAGCAGGAAGGCGTTTTGCGCCCCAATGGCGACAATCAGGCTCAGGCCAAGAAACAGGCCGGAAAAATAGGCGTTTTGCATAGAGGGCTCCACGTTGTGGCCCTTTGACTAATGCAAATGAATTCATTAGAAAAATTAATAAATATAACCAGACATAAGTAATTCTAATGACGTTCGATGGTGAGCATTTATCGGCGCTGGTGGCTGTGCTGCGCAGCGGCAGTTTCGAAAAAGCCTCCCGTCAGTTGGGGGTTACGCAATCGGCGATCTCGCAGCGCATCAAGTTGCTGGAGGAGCGATCAGGCACGGCGCTGATCATGCGCGGCCAGCCCTGCTTGCCGACCTTTGCAGGGGCGCGGCTGTGCCGCCATGCCGAGGAAGTGGCCCTGCTGGAACGCCAGGTGATCGGTGATCTCGGACTTGCGCAGGCGGCGCAGGTGACGGTGCGGCTGGCGATCAATGCCGATAGTCTGGCGACATGGTTTGTTCCGGCCATGGCCGCGGTGGAGGGCCTGTTGTTCGATCTCGTGCTTGACGATCAGGACCACAGCGCCGATTGGCTGCGGCGCGGTGAGGTACGGGCGGCGGTGACCTCGCTTGCCGAGCCCGTTCAGGGCTGCGATTGCCGACCGCTCGGATTGCTGACCTACCGCGCCACGGCCAGCCCGGATTTCGTGGCGCGATGGTTTCCCCAGGGCGTGACCGCTGAGGCTCTGGCCGTTGCACCCTGCCTTACCTTCAACGCCAAGGATGGATTGCAAGCCGCATGGATGGAGCAGGTGGCCGGATGCCGCCTGTCGCCGCCTTGCCATTGGCTGCCCTCCAGCCAGGCTTTTATCGACGCGTCGCGTCTGGGGCTGGGATGGGGCATGAACCCGGCGGTTTCGGTGGCGCCTTTGATCGCCGAGGGCGTGCTGGTGGATCTGATGCCGGATCAACCGCTTGCCGTGCCGCTTTATTGGCACTGGAGCAGGGCGCTGGGCCAGGCACTCGATCCGTTAACGGCAAGTGTTCTTGCCGCAGCACGCCAATGCTTGCTGCCGATGGCGCAGAAGCGTCCATCCATGCGGTAAGACTGCATTCACCACAAAGTATATTTGGGTCGTAGAAACAGATTGTACAACGCTTTGTTGTTAAGTTTTTCCTCATATTGTTGCCTCGCGTCGATAGCGGGGAGGCCTTGGGATAGACTATGAAAGGGATGGTTTTTACGGAAATGCTCGAATTCGTCGCCGCGACCTGGAATGAAGACATGGCCGACGACATTATCGAAGCCTCTTTGCTTACCAACGGACTTGCCAGTGGCGGAGCCTATACCAGCGTTGGCACCTATGACCATCGCGAGATGGTGGCGCTGCTGAGCGCGCTGTCGCAGCGCTCCGGCCTTGGCGTCGATGCATTGATGCAGGCGTTCGGACTGCATCTTGCGGGACGTTTCGCCGTGTTGTTTCCAGGCTTTTTCGACCGCAGCGGCGGTCTCTTCGGCTTTCTCGCCAGTATTGACGCGCATATTCATGTCGAGGTGAAGAAGCTCTACCCCGATGCGGAATTGCCTTCCTTTGAAATTCTGAGCCAGGACGGTTCGTCCATGTCGATGCTCTATCGGTCCGGGCGGAAAATGGAGGCCTTGGCGGAAGGCCTGATCCAAGGGGCTGCCCGGCATTTTGGAAGCACTGTTACGGTCGAGCGCAGCGCGGGCGACGATGGGGCAACTCTGTTTGTGATTACCGAGAGTACATCGTGATGGTAAACCAGCCACTTGATGTTTCTGAGCCTGATCGGATCGACCGGCTGACCCGCCGTCTGGAGCGAGAGCGGGAGGCTCGCCGCCAAGCCGAGACATTGCTGGAAGCGCGTGCGCGTGAGCTTTATATGGCCAATTGCCAATTGGCTCGGCAGGCGGAAGATCTTGAACAGCGGGTTATGCAGCGCACGGCGGAACTGGTTCAGGAGCGCGAACGCGCCATGGCGCTGGCCCAGCAGGACCAATTGACCGGGCTTGCCAATCGCCGCAGCTTTACCGCTGTTTTGACCGACACTTGCCAGAAGAGCCGCCTTCGGGGCGACCGTATCACCGTCATTCTTGTTGATATGGACAGGTTCAAGCTGATCAACGACGCTTATGGTCATGAAGCGGGGGATGCCGTGCTGCGGGAATTTGCCAGCCGGTTGGTGGTTGCGGCTGGACCTGGAACGGTGGCGCGGCTGGGTGGTGATGAATTTGCCTTGATTCTCGACCACCTGCCGGATGCGACGGCCGATCATGCCTTTGTCTCGAGTTTTCGCGCCAGTTTGCAGGAGCCGGTTCTCTTCAACGGCAAGCGGTTGGAGGTCTCGGCGTCTATCGGATATGCGAGCCTGCCGGATCACGCCGCATCGTCCACCGAATTGCTGCGTCATGCCGATATGGCGCTTTACGTTTCCAAGAAAGCCGGGCTGTCACTGGCGACCGGTTTCGATGACGACCTCTGGGCCGAGGCCAACGAGCGACGCTTGCTGGAGCTGGAACTGGTGCTGGCCATGGACCGCCATGAAATCATGCCCTGGTATCAGCCGATCGTCGATGGTGCCAGCAAGCGGATACTGGGGGTGGAAGTGCTGGCACGCTGGCATCATCCCTATCGCGGTCTGGTGCTGCCGGGTGTCTTTCTGCCACTGGCGGAAGAGCGCAATCTTCTGGATCGGTTGTTTGCGCAGGTGGCGCGCGCGGCCTGTGCGCAAACGGCGCCGCTGGTCAAGGCTGGCAAGCTCAATTACGTGTCGGTCAATATTTCTCCAAGCCAGTTCAAGTCCGGCAATCTAGCGATGGTCATCGCGTCCATCCTGGAGCAGACAGGTTTTCCTGCCACAGCGTTGGTGGTGGAGATTACCGAGGACCTGATCATGTCGGACATGCTGAGGGCCGGGCGCGAGCTTTCCGAACTTTCGCGGCTCGGTGTTCGGGTCGCACTCGATGATTTCGGCACCGGCTATTCGAATATTTCCTCTCTCAGCAGCTTGCCGATCCAGTGGCTGAAGCTGGATCGCAGCTTGATCAGCCGGGTTGGGGATGATCGGGTTGGGCAGGTTATCGTTCAGGCCGTGCTGCAAATGGCCCAGGCGCTCGGCATCGATGTTGTTGCGGAAGGTATCGAAACGGAGGTGCAGGCACGCTGGCTTGTGGAAGCCGGATGCCGCAAGCATCAGGGTTTTCTCTATGGCCGCCCAGCACCCTTGGAAGACTTGCCGTGTTTCTCGCAACCGGAACGCCCAAGCCTTGCGGCTGGAAAGAGCCCTTGACGCAGGTGCTCTATTGGCCATTTCCTTGACAGACGCAATTCGAGGAACATGCCATGCCGCAAACCAGTCTGTCGATTTCCACGCGTGGCCAGGGTCTGTATGAATTTACCGATCAGGTTGATGATTTTGTCAGGCATGCGGGCGCTCAAGAAGGACTATTGACTGTTTTCGTGCGTCATACGTCCTGCTCGCTGATCATCCAGGAAAATGCCGATCCGGATGTGAAGCGCGATCTCAAAGTGTTTTTTCAGCGCCTGGTCCCGCCGTGTAACGATCCGTCCATGGCATGGATCACCCATCGCCAGGAAGGGCCGGATGACATGCCAGCCCATATAAAATCGGCCCTAACGCAAGTCTCGATAGGTATTCCGGTGGCCAATCGACGGCTTTTACTGGGAACCTGGCAGGGTATTTACCTGTTCGAACATCGCGACCAGCCCCATACGCGCCAGGTAGTAATGCATCTAAGCTACTGAACCACAAGCTGAAACTAATGAACCGAGACTGAATGGACGCTTCTGATGGCGTTCAGTATTGCAGCGTTAATCTCTCAGTCAATCGCTTACGGAAACGGGCTGTCCGACGCGAGATCTTGGTTGGCTTTTCTGCATCAGAGTTTTTTGCAGAGTAGTCAAACCCATGATTAGACAAGGTTTTCGGGGCGGTAAGCCGGGTTTTCAAAGAGAAACCCATGCCGTCCTTCGAGGAGAGAAACAATGCGAAGCATTTTTGCGAAAACAGCTCTGGCTGGACTGGCCTTGATCGGCGCGGTGGTTGCCACAGTTGGCCCGGCCGCGGCCCAGCCGGACGTTCGCCTGGGCGTCTATATCGGCGGCGATGCGCCGCAACTGGTACAGGCCTGGGGCGATGACGATTATCGCCGTCCACCACCGCCACCTCCACCGTGGGGTGGTCCGCCACCTCCGCCGCCGCCATGGGGCGGTCCACCGCCTCCGCCACCACGGCGTTGGGATGGTCCAGATCCGCGTTACGGTGGCGTTTGCTCGCCCGGTGATGCGATCCGCCAGGCCCGCCGCGATGGTTTGCGCCGGCCGAATATCGAACGTGTGACACCGCGCCGTGTGATTGTCGGTGGTATCCGTTACGGCGAATATGATCGCGTCGTTCTCGCAAACCGCCCCGGCTGCCCCTTCGCAAATTGAAGCCGGCCTTGAATTGAAGAGTGATTTTACATGATTGACGGCGCGCATCCCGACAGGATGCGCGCCGTCTTTACGTTTGTCTGGTGAGCAGGCAGGTACAATCGCTCTGGACTTATTGTTCTATTCGTCTGACTATGGGGATGGTTCAGACCAAAAGGCGCTGTCGTATCCACATAAGATGCCATGGCGAAAGGATAGAATCCGTCACTTGGTCTGGCCGAAACATTTCAGAGCCGACTGCATCATGTGTGTTTTATAAACCGGACAAATGATGCGACTAAAATTCATATCGATATTTAGATTTATCCATTTTTAAAATTCGTTGCTGGAGACATGTCTCAATGGACACGATTTCTTCTGAAAACATGACAGATTCTGTTTCTGAAATAACCGATCTGACTGTCAAAGCGCTTCACACACTTGCCTATCCGATCGATACCCATCTGGATTCGCTGTTTCTATCGCGACTGGCCGGATATGATTTCTGGAAGGGAGACTGGAAGGCGCATCGGCGCTCCCTCGTAGTCTGGTTGATCCGCAAAACCTCGCCGAGGGGACGCAACAGGCCGTTATCCGAACATGTCAGCGGACCGGATTTTCTGGAGGGTGGTTATGGTGGGGCCTGTTTCAGTGCCCACGCCTTGTGGGAAAATCTTATTCCGGCTCCTTTCCTCGACCCGTGGAAAAACTGGGTGGCTCACCAGCGTTATGTGGAAGACGTCGTCGATCAGAGCCAAGGCCGGATGCGGTTGGCGCGCAATGCAAAAGAGGTCCGCGCCGCGCAAGCGGTGGGCAAGCGATGTGCGATCTTGTCCATGGAAGGCGCGCATATGTTGGGGGCAGGCGGGGTGAAAAGCCAGGCCCTGCGGCTGGACAGGTTGGGCGAGATTGCCAGGGCCGGTGCCGCCTATCTGACACTCAACCATTTCAGTCATACCGATATCTCCGAGGCCGGCTATGCGCCGGTCAATCCATGGCGCAAGATCGACGGCGGCGGTCTGTCTGCCTTTGGCAGGCAGGTGGTGGAGCGTTGTATCGATGTCGGCCTGCTGGTGGATGTCACCCACACATCCACGCAGGGCATTCTCGATGCCTGCGAGATCTGTGTTCGCCGCCATGTGCCAGCCTTTGCGTCGCATGGCGCATCGCGCACGGTGACACGGGGTAGGGAGGAGAGACCGTCGCGTCATCTGGACAGGGCCTTGAGCGATGAGGCCATCCGCGCCATCGTCCAGACTGGCGGCTGTATCAGTGTTATCCTTGCCCCTTACTTCCTCCAGAACCGCTATCTCGCCGATGGCAAGCCGGACATGGATGCCGACATTGCCTTCGTGATCGCCTATTATGAAGCATTCGCGCAGCTCATCGCCAGTATGGAGATTGTCGAGGACCCCTGGAAGCATCTCTCCTTCGGCAGCGATTTCGATGGCGGCATTTCCAGCCTGCCGACCGGTATGCAGAGTGGCGCCGATCTTCCGAAATTGACCGAAGCCATGGTCGCTGCCGGTTGGCCGGCGCAGCGAATCATTGATGTCTATAGCGGCAATTTTCTGCGTGTCTGGCAGCAGGTTCGGCCTTGAGGGCTTCGGTCGTGTCTTCGGTAGAAATAGAGTAGCGCCGTCCGCCAGATTTGGCGGGCGGCACTGTCATCATTCTTCCACGCCAGACCATAGGCGACTGTCAGGAAGGAGAGGCGCGTGCCTGTTCCACTTGGCGAGTTTTTCCCGGTAGCGCCGTCGATAGGTTTGATCGTCCTCGAAATCGATATTCTCCAGGGCGAATTCGACACCGATTTCGTAATAGGCATCCATGTTCAGGAGCTCGGGCTTGGGCGTTTCGCCCCGCTCGCATTCGCCTTGCATCTGCCAGAACAATTCTTCAAGCCGACGGGCGAGACCGGGCATGTCGCGCAGCGCGCTGGTTTCGAATTGCCGGCTCAAGCTTTCCTTGACGGCCATAAGGCTCTGGCGATCCTGGGCGAAGGCGATGGCGCGCCGCACATAATCCTCTGGAGACTGGCAGATCAGCTCCGGTGCGCCCGCCGATGCCACGACGCTGGCGCAAAAACGCGATGCGAAGCTTTTGCCCGGGAAGGTCAGGACCGGCAGGCCCATGTTGATGGCGTCGGCGGCGGTGGAATGCGCACCGTAAGGGAAGGTGTCGAGAAAAAGATCGGCGACAGCGATGCGGGCAAGATGCTGTGCATTGCCGGCCTTGGCCGCAAACAGCAGCCGCGCCGGATCAACGCCGCACCGGGTTGCCGTATCGCGCAGACGCTGATTGACCTCTTCGTTGCCGGACAGCAACCAGAGCAAGCTGCCGGGCGTTGCCTGCAGGATGGTCATCCAGCGGGTGAAGCCGCTTTGCGTAATCTTCTGCATGCCGTTGAAGCAGGCAAAGACGAAAGCGTCTTCGGGTAGGCCCACTTCGGCGCGTGTCGGGCGTGGCGCCACCTTCCGCTTGCGATCGACCGGCTGGTTGCAGGCGATCCGCAACACTTTTTCCGAATAATAGATCTCGTGTTCAGGCGGAACAATATGATTGTCTGCAATCATATATTGATGGAAGGGGCTCGCCATCGAGCCGGGATAGCCGCAGAAATTGACGATAACCGGGGCGGGGCGATAGGCAAAAATCCGGGTTCTTGCATGCTTCGTATAGCCGTTGACGTCGATCAGAACGTCGATTTCATCGGCGGCGATCAGCCGGGCGGCATCGACGTCGCTCAGCGCAAAAATATCGCGCCAGCCATCGACCGCCTGTTTGATGCGTTGCTGGGTTTCGTCGGTTTCTATCGGTTCGCCGCAATAATAGGCGAACACTTCGATACTGGTCTTGTCATGTAATTCCAGCACTTCGCGCAGCGCAAAGCCGACCGCGTGGTCGCGAAGATCGGATGACAGATAACCGACTCGTAACCGCTGGCCGGTTCCGGTCTTCTGACGTGGTAGCTGGCGGGCTACGGCGCTGAGATCTGGGCGGCCGATCATTGTTTTGTTGCAGCGATAGGCCTTGGCCAGATGAAACAGTGGATCGTCAGAGTAGCAAGAGATCGTCAAGGGCGACACCGCATCCAGCAGCTGGCGCATCGTGACATGGGGAGATTCTTGAAGGACCGGCCATTTGCACTGACGCAACCGTATGGCGGACCAATGTTGACCGGCTTCAGTCTTTTCGGGCCGCAGTTCGATTGCCTTCCACAGAGAGGCTTCAGCCTCTTCCATCAGACCGGCGTTTTCCAGCACGCGACCGATATGTTCCAGCACCATGATGCGATTGGCCAGTCGGTCAGGCGAAATATCCGTGGTCATTTCGGCATAGCTGCGCCATTGTTGCAGGGCATCGTTCAGCAGCCCGCTGTCTTCCAGAGACCTGCCCAGATTGACATGGGCGGCGCCGAACTGCGGATCAATCTTCAGGCAGGCGCGCAGAGCATTGATCGCTCCAGCCATATCGCCAAGCTGCCTTAAGGTGACGGAATAGTTGAAATAGACCATATGTACCAGCGGATGGGCGCTGTTATAGGCGATCCAGACCTTGTAAAGTTCCATGGCCTGATCGACGCGACCTGCTCTGGCGCATTGCTCGGCGACTTCGAACAACTTTGTCAGCGAGAGCTGTTGAGTGCGTGCCTGCTCCACGAAGTCGGCAGGAGGTGTCGCGATAGTCGATGTTACAATGCCAGTGTCCATATCCACCCCAGGAACAGTCGGCCGCAAGGCCGGTAACGACAGCAGGCCGATGCCGATAGGCATGGGGCCTGACGCATAACACTTTTCCACGGTGAACGGGACCGCGATGTCATGCCTTGTCTTGGTAGCGGCATTAGCTTGCATCGGGCTTGACGAAGGATTGACGGCGAAAACACAGGCAAAACATTGCATTTGGACAGAATGGAGCCTGTAAAAGCAAATGCGGCGCCTGGATGAGGCGCCGCATCTGGTCTTGCTATCGAAGGTTTTGGAAGCGCGGCCTAAGCCGCGCCCGTCAGCAGTTAGATGCTTTGATATGCGAGAATGATGGCTTCAACCTGCGACGAATTGAAAGCCTGAACCTGCGTGGTGCTCAGCGACTGCAACTGGTCGCTGGTCAGGGCGCCGATACCATCCGTGGACAGGCCGGTGATCGACTTGGCGCTGATCGCGGCGATATCGCCGGTGGAGAAGGTAACGAGATCGGCGGTTTCGAGCGCAGAGATCTGCTTGGAGCTGAGGTTGGCCACCTGGGTGGTTGTCAGAGCCTCGGCTTGAGCAGTCGTCAGAGCCGCAACCTGGCTGGTGGACAGGCCGCCGATTGACTTGGTGGAGATCGACGCGACCTGGTCCGTTGACAGGCCAGCCACGGCATCGGTGGTGAGGACGCCAACCTGGGCTGAAGACAGGGTTGCCACCTGGGTTGTTGACAAAGCAACGATCTGGTCGGAGGACAGGGCCTTGACCTGTGTGGTGGACAATGCGGCGATCTGTGCCGTTGTCAGGGCGGCTCCATCCGCGGTTTCCAGCGCAGCTATCTGGGTTGTGGTCAGGCCGCTGATGGACTTGGCGCTGATTGCAGCAACCTGGGTGCTGGAAAGGGTAGCAATGGCGTCGGTGGTCAGGGCGGCGATTTGCTTTGCGCCGAGGGTAGCAATCTGGCCGGACGACAGCGCGCTGACCTGGTCGGTGGACAAGGACGCGATCTGCGTGGTGGACAGGCCGACAATGGTCTTGGTGCTGATGGCGGCGAGATCGGTGCTGTCGAGCGTTGCGACATCAGCCGTGTCGAGGCTGCCGAGCTGAGCCGAAGAGAAGCCGGAAATCTGCGTGGACGACAAGGCCGAGACCTGGTCGGAAGACAGGGCTTTGACCTGAGCGGTGGACAATGCGGCGATCTGTGTCGACGTCAGGGCGGCACCATCCGCGGTTTCCAGCGCAGCTATCTGGGTTGTGCTCAGGCCGCTGATGGACTTGGCGCTGATTGCAGCAACCTGGGTGCTGGAAAGTGCAGCAATTCCGTCGGTAGTCAGGCCAGCGAGCTGCTTGGCGCTAAGAGTAGAGATCTGGCCGGTTGACAGCTGAGTGACCTGGTCCGTGGACAAGGCGCTAAGCTGCGTCGAGGTCAGGCCGGAGACCGCTTTGGTGCTGATTGCCTGGATCTGGTCGGACGTCATCACCGCGATATCGTCGGTGCCAAGTGCAGCGATTTGCGTGGCGGACAGAACTGAAACTTGCGACGACAACAGGTTGGCCGTCTGCGTCGTGCCGAAATTGCCGATCTGGGAGGCGGTCAATGCGGCCACAGCCTTGGTGCTCAAAGCGGCTTCCTGACCCGAGCTCAATGCTGTCAGCTGGCTGAGTGTCAGGCCGACAACGCCAGTAGCGGAAATGGCACCCATCTGGCTTGAGTCAAGCACAGCCAAGTCTACCGTTTCGATAGCTGCGATCTGCTTGGAAGACAATGCCGCAACCTGAGTGGTCGACAGTGCAGCTGCATCGGCCGTGTTCAGTGATGCGATCGCCGTGGTGGACAGCGCCTTGATTTGCGTGATGGATAACGACGAAACAATAGAAGTCATTGAGATGTGCCCCTTGGGTTAACGGAATGCCAACATCACCCTCCCACCATGGATTCTATCGGGTCACGACATATCGCACCGTCGAATCAAATCGCATCAGAAGAGAAAATGCTACTCAGGACATGGCTCGGATGAGCCGGCACGTTAGGAGCGCATCATGCATAAGAGCCCCACAGAAGCTCTGATCCTACGTCAATTGACGATAACGTGTTGCAAAGGTGCATGTCGTTTCGTCAAAATTTGCCTTTAACATAGTCCATCTCCGTTCTTCACGAGAGATTGACTTATGCAATCATATGTACCCGAGGAATTACTAATTTTCATTTAATGGGGGATTTTAGAGCGAGGGTGCAACTTCTGTTGCTAGCAACGTTATTTGACCCCTGATGTCTCTCTCGGCGCAATTCTCAAAAAACATTGCATTTATTGAATGTTTTTCTCGAAAATCGATTCTTGATAATAACAAATTCCAGAAATCCGCGTTATCTGGTGGAGATGTAGATCGCGGCCTTCTTATCGCAAACACAATGATTTACCATTCAGGTCGAACAGCAATGGGGAATCGGGGTTTATGAAACAAATTGCAATTGTCGGCGCAGGGCTTTCAGGAGCCGTCATCGCTCGCGAACTCGCCGCAGCGGGACATAAGGTCTCCGTATTCGAGGCGCGCGATCATATCGCTGGCAATTGCCACACGGCGCGGGACCCGGAAACCGGCGTCATGGTGCATGTCTATGGGCCGCATATCTTTCATACCGATAATGAGACTGTCTGGAACTACATTACTGGGTTCGACACATTTCAACCCTATACCAACCGGGTAAAGGCCATAACGGAAGGTCAAGTCTTTTCGCTACCGATCAACCTTCACACGATCAACCAATATTTCGGCAAGACCTTCAACCCGGCGCAGGCCCGCGCCTTTATCGAATCAAAGGGCCTGAAAATGGATCAGGAGCCCCAATCCTTTGAAGAGCAGGCGCTGAAATTCATCGGCAAGGAGCTTTATGAAGCTTTCTTCAAAGGCTACACGATCAAACAGTGGGGTGTGCAACCGGACCAGTTGCCGGCCAGTATTTTGAAACGGCTTCCAGTCCGGTTCAATTACGACGATAACTATTTCAATCATCGTTTCCAGGGCATGCCCAAGCACGGTTATACGCAGATCGTCGAGCGGATACTGGATATCGACGGCGTTGAGGTTCACCTGAACAGGCCCTTTTCTCCGGCAGAAAAGGATGATTTCGACCATGTCTTCTATAGCGGTCCACTGGATGCCTGGTTCGACTATCGCGAAGGCAGGCTTCCTTATCGCACGCTGGACTTCGAAATCCTGCGGGGGGAGGGTGATTTCCAGGGAAATGCCGTGGTCAATTATTGTGGCTCTGACGTGCCCTATACCCGGATTACTGAACACAAGCATTTCTCGCCCTGGGAAACGCATGAGAAAACCATCTGCTATAAAGAGTATAGCCGCTCCTGCACGGAGAAGGACATTCCCTATTACCCGGTACACCTGACAGGTCTGTCGGATAACCTCACCCGCTACCAGGAACTGGCCGCAGCTGAGAAAAATGTAACCTTCGTTGGCCGGCTCGGCACTTTCCGCTATCTCGACATGGATGTCTCCATCGCCGAAGCGCTTGATTGCGCAAAGAAATTTTTGTCTGATTGAGATAGGGTAAGCTCAGAGGTGACGCAGAACTCTTGAGTTCATTGGGGTGTTTTAGGCCACTATAGCTGCGGTGGGAGACGGACAATGCCAAGCTGGACGAGATCGTCACCGATCTGTCTTTTGATAAGGTCATTTTGACCGCCGGTTCTGCCGGCCATGACGAATGCCGCGATAATTTTTGCAACGTCACCCAGGTCGAAGCGGTGTTGAAGACCTATTTTGAAACCGGAAGAAGCAATCAATTCTGCCAATTAGCTTTCTATCTCTGTGTTGGTGGTTGATCGACAGGGGATCACGCTATAAAAGTCTGGCGCGGAGTCAAACGGCTACGGGAATTCAAGAGGAAATGTCATGCCTACTGGTACTGTGAAATTTTTTAACGACGACAAGGGTTTTGGTTTTATCACGCCCGAAAATGGTGGAACGGATGTATTCGTTCACGTGTCTTCCCTGCAGCGCGGTGACTCGCTCAGAGAAGGTGACAAGGTCAGCTTCGAAATCGGGCAGGACCGTAAGACCGGGAAGTCGAAGGCTGAAAACGTCAGCGTGCTTTAACAACGGAGCTGCGTTCAGTGCAATGGTGCGCACGAACGCATTCCGTGAGTTGAACTCGAATTTGTCGACATGCTCGAATAGAAGGCGAGACGATATTCTGATCGCCAATTCTACCTCGATCTGTTCCTAAAGCATCGGACCGAAAAGTGATAATCGCTTTTCGGTCCGATCATTTAGTGAATGCGAGCACAGGCCGCTTTGTGAACTCCCAGCTGTTTCAAGTTCACGGCCTTATTTCCAAACATTTATATCCACTACAAATGCAATCTGTCCGCAGAAAGGCAACCGCCTTTGCGCGCCAGGAATCTTCCAATATTCCGGCTGATGACAAGGTTATACCAAGTCTCGAAGATTCTCACGCATCCTCGATTTGAAAAAGTTTCGAATATCTCAAATGCATCAATGGATTGAAATATTCGAAAGTGGTGACGCCACCGATCTGAAGCGGGCCGCTCGGTTCATTTATCTCCAGAAGCTCGCCTTTGGTGGCAAGGTTGCGGGCCAGAACTTCGGCGTCCAGCACAATGGCAGCGCCCGGTTTAATCTAAACCGGTTGGCTCCGCTCCCGGAAGATGTCCACGAGCGCCTCTCTGGCGTCCTCATCGAGAACCTGGACTGGTTGGCCTTATCAACCGCTATGACCGGCCGGGTGTGCTGTTCTATCTCGACCCGCCTTACTTCGGCTGTGAGGACGATTACGGCAAGGCGCTGTTTGGGCGGGATCAGTTCGAAGTCATGGCGGATCGACTGAAAAGCCTTCAGGGTGTGCTTGTTCTGTCGATCAATGATCGGCCGGAGATTCGCGAGATCTTAACGGGGTTTCGGGCTGAAGAGGCGGAATTGTCATACTCGGTGGCAGGCGGGAAGGGAACAGAGCGCGGGAGTTGATTTTTTATGGTGGGGATGGGTGATGTTGAGAGCAAATGCTTAAGGGCAGCTTTGCGCCTGAAGCAGAAATGCGTCTAGGCGTTGATCAGGGTCGCTTTCTACCCCATTTGAGCCATTGGCTGTAACATTCTTAAATCCTAAGCGCTGCCAATCGGTCGCTTAGTTTTGGGCGTGCTTCGTCCGCTACGGTTCTTTGGCGAGTGCAGCTTTCGCCTCATCAATGAACTTTCGCTTCAACTCATTGTATTCGGCCCGACCGGTGGGGGCAGCTGCAATCGCGGCCTCTTTCGCAGCAACGTAGGCCTGACGGAGATGCATATCCCGCCTTAGAGCGTCCCGCAGTTGCAGGTTCGAGGTCCAAGACTCTCCCTCGAATTCAACGATATGAAGCAAGTGCGTGCGTTCGCTTCTGTCTCGTCCTCGTCCAAAAATGAAATGGCCTGGGATACCTGCGTGCTCTGCATAGTCGTATCCCAAGCCTTCCAATAGCTCGACGCACTCTCGCCAGCCCTCCAGCGGACGAATACCAACCAGAATGTCGAGTATCGGCTTTGCTTTCATCCCCTCAACGGACGTTGATCCGTAATGCTCAACACCTTTTGCAAGAATCCCAAGTGCGGTTTTGATCCGGCCACTTTCGGTCTCAAATTCCAGCTTCCAGGCCGGCTGGTAATCCACCAAGTAATTCACACCGTGCTTCAGTCCCAGCATTTGCACCTGCCTATTTCTCCTGCCGCCTACAACTCCTCGTCAGATTAAAGGATTATTGGTTAGAGCCAGACAGTCCTCTTTCCACTCCATGACAAATATGACTGGACCGACCCCTTAAATGACCGCATCGGACCAAAAGCCACCATGGCCGGTTCGCGCCAGAAGAAGACGTGTTTCCTTTCGCGACGCTTGACCTTGAAGCCAAGCAAGCAAATTATTCTCGGTCTGAGTAGTTGGATTAACCGCTGATTTCGGAGGTCACGAGGTGACTATCGTATTCATTGTTGTTCTTGTCTTGGCTTGCGGCGTCGTCGGTGCGACGATGCCGCCTCGTAGATTGGGGTCTAGGTTCACCAAGCTCGATTACTCCCAAGCGTATGACAACCTCCAGAAGCCGATTTCTCGTAAAACGGCATTCTGGATGAAAATGCGGCTTCTTCTTTTGCTTGTCGCGTTAGTTGGATTGATCGGATTCCTCTGTATAGTCCTGTAGGGTTTTGTCCCCGATGCACCACGTCAACACCCGAGGTAAATGGCCATTTGAGTGGCCTTCAAACTATGTTCGAATCAACTTTTTGATATGCGATTTCGAATTTTCATTTTTCCGGTTCTGCGTGTCAAAATTCCGGAAGTCCGCGGCTGTTGTCTGTAAGGCAGATGTGGAATTGGCGGGAATTTACGAAATTTCATGGAAACATGTGGGAGTGGTTGTTTCAAAAAGATATTTTCCAATCCATTCGAGCCATGCCCTGGTAAAATGCGCGGCGACAGGCTTGTGATCTGCGCGTAAGCGTACTTTATGATCAAACCTAACGTGCACCTTCAAAAATCATTCAGGGCAAGGGTGACATTTTTCAACGGATTGATATTGCCGGAACATTGTCAGCTTGGCTCGCCAAGCCTCGACAGATTTGCCTTTAAATTCAGACAGTAAAAATTTCGCGCCGGAATTATACTATGTGAGCCAAAAATGCATTGAAATTAATGACTTGTTAGATTCAGACCATTAGGTGAAAATTTCACAGCGGGCCTTAGGATCCAGGCTGTACTGAAGTGCCGCTTATGTTCCATATGTGAACATTATCTGATTTTGGGCGGCGGTTTTTCGGGTCTGTTAACCGGCAGGGGCGTGGCACAGCTAGACAGCCACGCGGCCCTTTAGCTTGAAACTCTCCGGCAACAGGTCGCTGTGGAGCACTAGGTTACGACCGGATGATTTGGCCAGGTAGAGCGCCCGATCGCACGCGTTGAACAGGTCCTCGAAGGTCTCGAATGACTTCCTGTCAGCAATGCCACCGGATAGAGTGATATGAACGAGCCTGTCGTTGATGTTGACGGGCCGAGCTGCAAGCATCTCGCGGCATCGTTGTGCAAGAGCCAGACGTTCTGGCGCGGTGATTTTGACGGCCAGCACAGCAAATTCCTCGCCGCCAATTCTTGCAACAATATGGGGTTGTTCGAACGCGGACATGAGGTGTCTTGCTACCGCGACGATCGCGTGATCTCCAGCATCGTGTCCGAGTTCGTCGTTGATATGCTTGAAGCGGTCAATGTCGAAAAGGATGAGGGACGAATCCTCCTCCGCTTTCGCCACTTCTTCCATAAATGCCCGACGATTCAATAAGCCTGACAGCATGTCTGTGCGGCTGAGCTGTTCAAACGTCGCTCGCGAGATCGACAGATGATGGATGGCCAGACCAACGAGATAGACAATCGAAAATGTCAGCGAGGAGGCCACGACTGTCGAGATGATCATTCCAACGGTAACGGCTGGACCGACCGGATAGGGTAAGAGGCCCAATGCGTTCAGCAAGTGATGGGCGAGAAAATTCAGGATATCGGCGATCAACGTGACGCCAAGTGCTACGCGAATAGCGAAAAACAATACTTTGTCCCTCGTTTCGAACCGATCCGTGGCACAAGCCTGCTGTATATGGCGCTCTATAAATACAATCATGAAGTGTCTGAGCTCGTCTTTAATTTACAGCAACCGCCGAACGTGCTCACTGTTACATGCAATACTTTGATATCTGGTGAAGAACGGAAATTAACTTGAATTCCTCTCGACCAACGTTGCGTTAGTTGGCCAACTAGATGCCACGTGTCATCGCAAAGAGTATGCGGTGTGCCGTTCCATATTTGCATCTTATCTGACAATCAGGCTCAAAATGGCGTCCATTGCCACGTCAGAAAAACGACGCGATCACCTCTGCGGCTGGGTTATTCGTCGTCAGAGGTTTTGAAGGCGCCAAGATGGAGTTCTCTGTTCGCGCTTCGACCAATGACCTCGAAATGAACGGTGGTTTTAACCCGCTTGTAGGAGCAAACCGGCCTTCCGCCATCGTCGAGCGACCGCACCATCATATAATGGCCAAGACTTCGAAAAGGCATGTAACGATAAGTGCCAGG